>CP087969.1 GCA_024703915.1 Massilia sp. H-1
GGCGGAGCGGACGGGACTCGAACCCACGACCCCCGACGTGACAGGCCGGTATTCTAACCAACTGAACTACCACTCCAGAATTTGGGTATTTTTTGGCGGAGCGGACGGGACTCGAACCCACGACCCCCGACGTGACAGGCCGGTATTCTAACCAACTGAACTACCGCTCCTAAAAAATACGGGTACTGCATGTTTGGTGGTGGGCGCTGAGAGGCTCGAACTCCCGACCTAAGCCTTGTAAGGGCTCCGCTCTACCAACTGAGCTAAGCGCCCGAGTCTGTCACAACCTGGGCCTGCCAAACATTCTCCGGTGATTGTCACCTCACCGAAGGCAATTAGTTTACTGCATCTTTGAGCGCTTTGCCAGCTTTAAATTTGGGAACTTTCGCTGCGGCGATCTTGATGGTTTCCTTGGTGCGTGGATTGACGCCCGTGCGCGCGCGCTCCCCACCGAGAAGGTGCCAAAGCCGACCAGGGTCACGCTGTCGTTGTTGCGCAGGCTGGTCGTGACGGCCTCGAGCACGGCGTCCAGGGCGCGCGTGGCCGATGCTTTGGAAATGTCCGCCGACTTGGCGATAGACTCGATTAATTCAGTTTTGTTCACTGGGACCTCGGAATGAAAAAGTGCAACCGCCCATTATAAACAGTGACGGCGAAAAAGACAGGCACCCGAAGGCGCCTGTCTGGTACAGCGGTACTACCGGTTTAATGTTTGACGACGTCGGTGGCCGCGCCATCGACCGGGGCTGGCGCGACTGCAACGGCAGCCACTTCCACCACCGGCGTCGGCAGGCGTTCCAGCGCGATTTCCAGCACCTTGTCGATCCAGCGTACCGGAACGATTTCGAGCTTGTTCTTCACGTTGTCCGGAATGTCAGCCAGGTCCTTGACGTTCTGCTCGGGAATCAGGACCGTCTTGATGCCGCCGCGATGCGCCGCCAGCAGCTTCTCTTTCAGACCGCCGATCGGCAGTACTTCGCCGCGCAGCGTGATCTCGCCCGTCATGGCCACATCGGCGCGCACCGGAATGCCCGTGAACACGGACACCAGCGCGGTCGTCATGGCGATACCGGCGGACGGACCATCTTTCGGCGTCGCACCTTCCGGCACGTGAATGTGGATGTCCGATTTCTCGAACACGTCATTCTTGATGCCGAGGCGATTGGCGCGGAACGCACGACAGTGCGGGCCGCTTCGATCGATTCCTTCATCACGTCGCCCAGGGTACCGGTGCGGATGACACCGCCCTTGCCCGGCATTTGCACCGCCTCGATGGTCAGCAGATCGCCGCCCACTTCGGTCCATGCAAGGCCGACCACCTGGCCGATCTGGTTTTCTTTCTCTGCCACGCCGAAATCGAAGCGGCGCACGCCCAGGAACTTGTCGATGTTCTTGCTGGCGACCATGACCTTTTGTCGGCCTTTTTCAGCAGCAGCATCTTGACAACCTTGCGGCAGATCTTCGAGATTTCACGCTCGAGCGAACGCACGCTTCGCTTCCCGGGTGTAGTAGCGGATGATGTCGTGGATCGCGGCCTCTTCCACCTTGATCTCTTCTTCCTTCCAGACCGTTGGCCTTGATCTGCTTCGGCAGCAGGTAGCGCTGGGCGATGCTGGTCTTTTCATCTTCGGTGTAACCGGACAGACGGATCACTTCCATGCGGTCCAGCAGTGCTTAGGCAGGGATATTGAACGAGTTCGAGGTCGCCACGAACATCACGTCCGACAGATCGAAGTCGACTTCGATGTAATGGTCCGAGAACGTATGGTTCTGTTCCGGGTCCAACACTTCAAGCAGGGCCGAGGACGGATCGCCGCGGAAGTCCGCACCCATCTTGTCGATCTCGTCGAGCAGGAACAGCGGGTTGCGCACGCCGACTTTCGCCAGCGATTGCAACACCTTGCCCGGCATCGAGCCAATGTAGGTGCGGCGGTGGCCGCGGATCTCGGCTTCGTCGCGCACGCCGCCCAGCGCCATGCGCACGAACTTGCGGTTCGTTGCCTTGGCGATCGACTGGCCCAGCGAGGTCTTACCCACGCCCGGAGGACCGACGAAGCACAGGATAGGCGCCTTGAGCTTGTCGACGCGCTGTTGCACCGCGAGATATTCCAGGATGCGTTCCTTGACCTTGTCCAGGCCATAGTGATCGCCCTCGAGGACTTTCTCGGCATTGGTCAGATCGTTATTGACCTTGGACTTTTTCTTCCACGGCAGATTGACCAGGGTGTCGATGTAATTGCGCACGACGGTCGCTTCCAGCCGACATCGGCGACATCAGCTTGAGTTTCTTCAGTTCGTTGGTGGCCTTGTCGAGTGCCTCTTTCGGCATCTTGGCGGCGATCACCTTCTTCTCGAGCTCGTCGATATCGGCGCCATCTTCGCCCTCGCCCAGTTCCTTCTGGATCGCCTTGACCTGTTCGTTCAGGTAGTACTCGCGCTGCGACTTTTCCATCTGGCGCTTGACGCGGCCGCGGATGCGCTTTTCCACTTGCAGAATGTCGAGCTCTGCCTTCGAGCTGGCCGAGCAAATGTTCGAGGCGCTTGGCCACATTGAAGATTTCCAGGATCACTTGCTTCTGCTCAAGCTTGAGCGGCAGATGGGCGGCAACGGTGTCGGCCAGGCGGCCTGCATCGTCGATGCCCGCCAGCGAAGCGAGGATCTCGGGTGGAATCTTTTTGTTGAGTTTGACGTATTGATCGAACTGCTGGACGATCGCGCGGCGCATCGCTTCGACTTCGGAATCGTCGCCGATTTCCGAATCGAGCGGCGTCAGGTCCACGATAAAGTGCGTCGGCGCATCGCTGATGTGGTTGATGCGCGCACGCTGGGCACCCTCGACGAGCACTTTGACGGTGCCATCGGGAAGCTTGAGCATTTGAAGAATGTTCGCCACACAACCGATCTCGTAGATGTCGGACGCGGACGGTTCGTCCTTCGCGGCAGCCTTTTGCGCGGCAAGCATGATGCTCTTGCCCTGCTCCATGGCGGCCTCGAGTGCCTTGATCGACTTTGGACGGCCGACGAACAGTGGTATCACCATATGCGGGAAGACGACCACGTCGCGCAACAACGCAGTAACGGCAGCGTCGTTTGCTCGGTTAATTTGGAAGTTGTCATGGCATACCTTATAGAAAGCGTGTTTATGATGTTGGCACTGACTGCCAAAACACAAGACCGGCGGAAAACAATATTTTCTACAAGTAGTTTGAATAATTCAGCAACTTGAATCGAATACAACCGGGTTAATCTAAAAGAGTTTAACGGAACATCAAATAAAAAGCCACCGCGCAGCTGGGTGCTGCGAGTGGCTTTTCGATTGAAGCCTGATTCTTTTATTGAGGTAAATTGTACCGCCAAGAATTAGGTATTCAAACCCTTTTTGTTGCGTGCACGCGGCACTCGCTTAGTTTTCTCCGGAGGCCTTGGCAGTTTCGCTATAGATCAACAGGGGTTTTGCACCATTCGTGATCGTATTTTCATCGATAACGACTTTGATGACATTCTGCTGATTTGGCAATTCGTACATCACGTCCAGCAAAGCGTGTTCGAGAATCGAACGCAGACCGCGCGCACCGGTTTTACGCGCCAGCGCTTTACGCGCAATCGCGTGCAAAGCGGCCGGACGGATTTCCAGTTCCGCGCCTTCCATTTCAAGCAGCTTGGAATACTGTTTGATCAGCGCGTTCTTTGGTTCGATCAGAATCTGGATCAGCGCCTCTTCGGTCAGTTCGCTCAAGGCGGCCACAACCGGCAGACGGCCGACCAGTTCCGGGATCAGGCCGAACTTGATCAGATCTTCCGGCTCGGCGTCGAGCAGCACATCGCTGTTGTCGCGCTGAACCTGGCTCTTGACGCTGGCCGAGAACCCGATGCCGCTCTTTTCGGAACGGTTCTGGATGATCTTGACCAGGCCGTCGAATGCGCCGCCGCAGATGAACATGATGTTGGTCGTGTCGATCTGGACGAAGTCCTGGTTCGGATGCTTGCGCCCGCCTTGTGGCGGCACCGATGCCATCGTGCCTTCGATCAGCTTGAGCAGTGCTTGCTGCACGCCCTCGCCCGAAACGTCGCGCGTGATCGACGGATTGTCGGATTTGCGCTGAAATCTTGTCGATCTCATCGATGTAGACGATGCCGCGCTGGGCCTTGTCGACTTCGTAGTTGCAGCTTTGCAGCAGCTTCTGGATGATGTTCTCGACGTCCTCGCCCACATAGCTTAGCTTCGGTCAGCGTGGTGGCGTCGGCAATGACGAAAGGCACGTTGAGCATGCGGGCCAGGGTCTGGGCCAGCAGGGTCTTGCCCGAGCCGGTAGGACCGACCAGCAAGATGTTGCTCTTGGCCAGTTCGACGTCGTCTTTCTTGCCCAGGTGCTTGAGGCGCTTGTAATGGTTGTAGACCGCAACCGACAGGATGCGCTTGGCCTTCTGCTGGCCAATCACGTACTGGTCGAGCAGGTCCTTGATCTCGTTCGGCGTCGGCAGGTCGGACTTGGCGCCTAAGCAACCGACTCCACGTTCGACGTTTCGTCGTGGATGATGTCGTTGCACAGGTCGATGCATTCATCACAGATGAACACCGACGGTCCTGCGATGAGTTTCTTTACTTCGTGCTGGCTCTTGCCGCAGAACGAGCAGTAAAGGAGTTTTTCGCCGCTGGAGGATTTTTTGTCTGACATGGGCAGGGTTTCTAATGGATTGCTATAAATATAACGCTAAGACGAGCGCACAACAAGTGCAGTGCGCATTGCCATGCTACCCGAAATAAAAAACAAACGCCCGAACGTTGTCACGCTCGGGCGTTTTTTCAGCAACAGTTTTGAGCGTGCATCAAGCGCGGGATGTCAGTACTTTGTCGATCAGACCATATTCCGCGGCTTCGTCGCCCGACATGAAGCGATCGCGGTCCGTATCTTTGTGAATCTGTTCCATGGTCTTGCCGGTGTTTTCGGCCAGAATGTGGTTCAGACGCTCGCGCAGATACAGGATTTCCTTGGCCTGGATTTCGATGTCCGACGCCTGGCCCTGCGATCCACCGGACGGCTGGTGAATCATGATGCGCGAGTTCGGCAGCGAGAAACGCTTGCCCTTGGCGCCAGCGGCCAGCAGGAAGGCGCCCATCGAGGCGGCCATACCGGTGCACAGCGTCGACACGTCGGGCTTGATGAAGTTCATCGTATCGAAGATCGCCAGACCCGCCGACACCGACCCGCCAGGCGAGTTGATGTACAGCGAAATATCCTTGTCCGGATTCTCGCTCTCGAGGAACAACAGTTGCGCCACGATCAGGTTGGCCATCTGGTCGTTGACCGGACCGACCAGGAAAATCACGCGCTCCTTGAGCAAGCGCGAGTAAATGTCATACGAACGCTCGCCTCGGCCGCTCTGCTCCACCACCATCGGGATCAGGCCCAGGGATTGCGTATCCAACGCCGGATTACGGTTCATAGATGTCTCTTCCTTAAATTGGCGCGCAAGCCCGCAGGCTCGCGCCGAAGGCTTACGCTTGTGCGTTACTTCCCATCAGTTCGTCAAAGGCGACCACTTTGGTGGACACTTTTGCCTTGCCGAGCACATAGTTGACGACGTTTTCTTCCAGTACAAGGGCTTCGACTTCCGACAGGCGACGACGGTCGCTGTAGTAGTACTTGAGCACTTCTTTCGGATCTTCGTAGGACTGGGCGAAGTCTTCGATCTGGGCCTTGACCTGCTCAGCCGTGGCTTGCAGTTTGTTGTCAGCAACCAGTTGCGACAGGATCAGACCCAGGCGAACGCGGCGCTCTGCCTTGGTGGCGAACAGTTCTTGTGGGAAAGGCATGTTCTTGACATCCATACCGCGCTGGGCCATGTCCTGGCGGGTCATTTCAGGCCAGACGCTCGGAATCCTGAGCGATCATCGACTTCGGCACTTCCATGTCGGTCACGGCAACCAGGGCGTCCATCACGGCATCCTTGTTGCGTGCCTTGACGCGGCTTGGCATGACTTCGCGCTCGAGGTTGACTTTGATGTCAGCGCGATTTTTGCCAGGTCGCCGTCTTCCATGCCCAGCGATTTGGCGAATTCAGCGTCGACTTCCGGCAGGTGCGCCCATTCCAGTTTTTTCAGGGTGATGGTGAACTCGGCGGTTTTGCTTAACCACATCTTTACCGTGGTAGTCCTCTGGGAATGCCAGTGGGAAAGTCTTGCTTTCGCCAACTTTCAGGCCAACGGTCGCCGCTTCGAATTCCGGCAGCATGCGGCCTTCGCCGAGCACGAAGGCGTAGTCGTCGGCTTTGCCGCCTGGGAATTCAACGCCGTCGATCACGCCGACGAAGTCGACGGTGACCTTGTCGCCATTGGCAGCGATGGCAGGGCCGCCGTCGCCGTGGGCGCCAGCTTCACCCTTGGTGTGGTAGTGCACGCGTGCTTGCGCAGGATGTCGATGGTTTTTTCGATTTCCGCGTCCGACACGTCGGCCTTGACGGTTTCGATGTCCACTGCCGACAGGTCGCCAACGACCACGTCAGGATAGACTTCGAAGGTCGCGTCGAAGGTCAGCACGCCTTCCGGGCTGTCTTCTTTTGGTTCGATTTTCGGATAGCTTAAAGCACGCGCAGCTCGGCTTTGTTCGCCGCTTCGGTGAACGCACGGCCAACTTTGTCGTTGAGCACGTCGTTTTCGATCTGGTAGCCGTATTGGGCCGCGACCATCTTCATCGGAACTTTGCCTGGACGGAAGCCTGGGGCTTTGGCCGTTTTAGCCTGTTGTTTCAGGCGCTTTTCGACTTCCGTACGGACGTCAGTCAGCGGAAAAGAGATCGTCAAGCGACGTTCGAGTTTTACCCAGGGTGTCGACTGCAGTTGCCATTGTAAAAATCGTCCAAAAAAATATGAATTAAACTCGTGGTGCGAGGAGGGGGACTCGAACCCCCACACCATTGCTGGCGTCAGGACCTAAACCTGGTGCGTCTACCAATTTCGCCATCCTCGTGGGATCGCAACCGCTATTGGCGGATGCCTCTTACCGTCTGAAAACACAAAGGGCGCCCGACGATGAAACCGGCCGCCCTGCACTGCCTTTGTTAGGGGCTACAACATCAACCCGGTATTTTACTGGATTTCTTGACCACATAGGGGGAAATTTCATAGCGCTCTGGTGCGGGCTATAATGTGAAAGCGTTTCCAAGTCCACCAGGATTCTCCCTGCATGAAACCCGAAAAATCCAGCGCTGCTGGCAGCGGGGCCTGTTCGCCATTACCTGGCCCATCTTCATCGAGCAACTCTCGCATATCTTGCCGGGAATTGTAGATACCTTCATGGTCAGCCACCTGGGCGACAACGCCGTGGCCGGGCTGGCCGTGGCCAACCAGATCGTCGGTTTCTTCATCATCCTGTTCTCCTTTATCGGGATCGGCAGCACTGTTGTACTGACACACTTTCTCGGGCGCGACCCCTGACGGCGCCGCCCGCGTGGCCGCCACCGCGGTCGGCGTGAACTTCTGGCTGGGCGTGGCCGTGAGCGTGCTGATCTGGCTGGGGGTAGAGCGCCATGCTGCGCCTGCTGCGCCTGCCGCCCACGCTGATGCCCTACGCCCAGCCCTTCCTTGCGCTGATGGGCGGCACCCTCTTCCTCGAATCGCTCAACATCGCCTTTGGCGCCGTGCTGCGCGCGCACGGGCACACGCGCGAAGCGATGCTGATCGCGATCGGCATGAACGTGATCAACCTGCTGCTCAACGTCGTGCTCATTTTCGGGCTGCTCGGCTTTCCCAAGATGGGCGTGGTGGGCGCGGCCCTGTCGACCGTGGTCAGCCGCGCGCTGGCCTGCCTGGCGCTGGCCTGGGTGGTGCGGCACCGGCTGCAGCTCAAGCTGCGGCTGCGCTGGCTGACCCGCTTCTCGCGCGACGCCATCGCCCGGATACTAAAGATCGGCATCCCGGCGGTAGACGAGAATCTGTGCTGGCAGGCAAGCTTCATGGTGATCACCTATTTCGTGGGCCAGATGGGAGAGAAGTCGCTGGCCACGTTTTCGTACGCGATGCAGCTGTCGATGATCATGATGATGCTTGGCATCGCGATCGGGATCGGCACCGAGATCATCGTCGGCCACCTGGTGGGCGCGGGCAAGCTCGATGAAGCCTACCGACAATTGCTGCGCAGTTTGCGGGTGGGACTGGGCGTGACCGTGATCACCACCTGCTGCGTGGTGGCGCTGGCGCCATGGCTGTTCGGCATGTTCAGCAGCGACCCGGCGATCGTGGTAGGCGGCGCCCTGCTGCTGCGCGTCAGTCTTTTGCTCGAGCCGGGGCGCACCTTCAACCTGGTCGTCATCAACTCATTGCGCGCCACGGGCGACGCGTTTCCCGGTGCTGATGGGCATGTGTTCGATGTGGGGCGTGGCGGTACCGCTGGCCTGGCTGCTGGGTTTGCATCTGGGCTGGGGCCTGATCGGCATCTGGATCGCCTTCACCTGCGACGAATGGGTGCGTGGCCTGTCGATGTACGCGCTGGAAAAGCCGGGTCTGGGAAAAACACGCCCGCGCCATCCACACCGGGGTCAGACCTCAATTCTGAAATTGTTTTTTTATGGTGGTCTGACCCCGATTTTCGTCGGACTTCTTGGGCGTAAACCGAATTTTCTCAAGATCGGCGATGGGGACTGACCGCTTCCACGGCCGGGCGCCACCGCACCAAACAAAAACAGGGGTCAGACCTCCATTTCGCAAGAATTGCAAAATTGAGGTCTGACCCCGAATTGGGAAGTTGCTTAGCGCTGGGCGGGGCGTTTGACGCGGAACCAGGCGGCGTACAGGGCCTAAGCAGGAACAGCAGCGTGAGCGCGGTGGCCACGACCAGGCCGCCCATGATGGCGACCGCCATCGGACCCCAGAACACCGAACGCGACAGCGGGATCATCGCCAGCGCCGCAGCGGCCGCCGTCAGGATGATCGGCTAGAAGCAACGCCGCACCGCCGATTCGATCACCGCATGCCACGGCTCGGCGCCGTTGGCGATGTCGTGCTCGATCTGGTCGACCAGGATCACCGAGTTGCGGATGATCATGCCGAACAGCGCGATCACGCCCAGGTTGGCCACGAAGCCGAACGGACGGCCCAGCAGCAACAGCGCCATCGCAGCCCCGGCCACGCCCAGCGGCCCGGTCAGGAACACCAGCAGCGCCCGCGAGAAGCTATGCAGCTGCAGCATCAGCAGCGTGAACACGATGAACAGCACCAGCGGCACGTTGGCGGCAATCGATGCTTCGGCGGCCTTGCTGTCGGCTTCCGCCCCTTCCAGGCTGATGGTGTAGCCAGGCGGCAGCGCGGCGCGCAGTTCGCCCAGTTTCTCGCTGATCTGGCCCGAGACGGTCGGCCCCTGGATGCCGTCCACCACGTCGCATTGCGCAGTGATCGCCCATTCACGTCCTTCGCGCCACACCACGCCCGGCTCCCACACGAAGTGGGCCCGCGCGATCTGCGAGATCGTGACCGACTTGCCCGATGCGGTAGGGATGTTGGTGTCGTTCAGGATCGAGATCGTGGCGCGCTCCTCCACCGGCTGGCGCACGACGATGTCGATCAGCTTGTTGTCTTCCCTAAACTGGCCGATGGTGGTGCCCGACAGGATGGTATTCGCGGCCCGCATCACGGTCTGCGAGGTCACGCCCAGCGCGCGCAGCTTGTCCTGGTCCAGATCCAGCCGCAGCACCTTGACCGACTCGTTCCAGTTGTCGTTGACACCCACCGCGTTCGGGTTGGCGCGCATGATTTCCTTGAGCTTGTCGGCGTAGTCGCGCACGACCGAGATCTCGGGCCCGGCCACGCGGAACTGCACCGGATACGGCACCGGCGGCCCGTTCGGCAGCAGCTTGACGCGCCCCGCACTTCGGGGAAGTCGTTCTTGAAGATGTCGACAATCTTGAGGCGCACCGCTTCGCGGCTCTTGACGTCCTTGGCCAGCACGACGATCTGCGACACGTTCGATTGCGGGAAAATCTGGTCCAGCGGCAGATAGAAGCGCAGGCTGCCGGTGCCGACGTAGCTGGTCACGCTCTCGATATCCTTCAGGCCTAAGCCATGTACTTCTCGAACTTCTTGACCTGCGCTTCGTTGGCGGCAAAGCTGGTGCCTTCCGGCGTCCACATCTCGACCATCAGCTCCGGCCTAAGCTCGAATCGGGGAAGAACTGCTTTTCAATGAAGTTAAAGCCGTACACGCCCAGGAAGAACACCAGCAGGGACAGGCCGATGGTGGTCTTGCGCCACTCCACGCACCAGGTGACGATGCGGCGGAAGCGCTGGAAGCCCGGCGTGTCGAACACTTCGTGCCCCGCTTCGCCCGGCGCATGCGGCTTGACCTTCAGGATCAGGAAGCCGATATACGGCGTGAACACCACCGCCACGAACCACGAGATGATCAGCGCGATCGCGTTCACCGAGAACATCGAGAACGTGTATTCGCCCGCCGCGGACTTGGCCAGCCCGATCGGCAGGAAGCCGATGGCGGCGTGATCAGGGTCCCGGTCAGCATCGGCATCGCGGTCGAGGTGTAGGCGAAGGTGGCCGCTTCGAAGCGCGACATGCCCTCCTCCATCTTGCGCACCATCATTTCGACGGCAATGATGGCGTCGTCGACCAGCAGGCCAAGCGCGATGATCAGGGCGCCCAGCGAGATCTTGTGCAGATCGATCGACAGGATGCTCATGAACAGGAAGGTAATGGCCAGCACCAGCGGAATGGTCAGCGCCACCACCAGCCCGGGACGGATATCGAGCCGCAGCGGCTTGGTATGCAGGCCGAGCGCCAGGAAGCTGACGATCAGCACGATCGCGATCGCTTCGATCAGGGTGTGTATGAATTCGCTGACCGAGGCCGTGACGGCGCGCGGCTGGTCCGACACGCGGGCCAGTTCGATCCCGACCGGCAGCTTGGCGCGGATGTCGGCCACGGTGGCGTCAAGCCCCGCGCCCATCTTGATGATGTTGCCGCCCTTTTCCATCGACACGCCCAGGCCGATCACTTCCTTGCCGTTAAAGCGCATCTTGTCGCCCGGCGGGTCCTGGTATTCGCGCTTGATGGTGGCAAAGTCGCCCAGGCGGAAGGTGGTGCCGCCCGCGCGCAGTTCGAGGTTCTCGATATCCTTGATCGACTTGAGCGCGCCCGTCACCCGCACTTGCAGGTCGTCGGTCGGGGTGACCAGCACGCCGGTCGACTCCACCGTGTTCTGGGTGGCGATCTGGTTGGCGATCACTTCGAACGGCACGCCCAGCTGGGCGAATTTCTTGTGCGAGAACTCGATGTTGATCTTCTCGTCCTGCACGCCGAACTGCTCGACCTTCGAGACCAGCGGCACCTGCAGCAGCTGCTGGCGCACGAAGTCGGCATAGTCCTTCATTTCGGCATAGGTGAAGCCGTCGCCGGACAGGGCGAAGATGGAGCCGTAGGTGTCGCCGAATTCGTCGTTGAAGAAGGGGCCGATCACGCCGGACGGCAGCGTGGGCCGGATGTCGCCGATCTTTTTGCGCACCTGGTACCAGGAGGCGGCCGTTTCATGCGGCGGCGTCGATTCTGCGCAGCTGCACCAGGATGATGGTCTCGCCCGGCTTGGAATAGCTCTTGATGCGGTCGATGTAAGGGGTTTCCTGCAGCTTGCGTTCGAGCTTGTCGGTGACCTGCTCGGCCATCTGCACGGCGGTGGCGCCCGGCCACACGGCCCGCACCACCATCACGCGGAAGGTGAACGGCGGATCTTCGTCCTGCCCCAGATTCATGTAGCTGAGCACCCCGCCCAGCAGCAGCACCGCCATCAGGTAGCGGGTCAGGGGAATGTGTTCGAGCGCCCAGGTGGAGAGATTGAAGCCCTTCATTTGGCGGCCCCGGCGCCGTCTTGGGCCGCTGCCATGGCAGGCGCGGGGTCGGATGCGGACCGCTCGGGCGGCAGGATCTTCACTTTCTGGCCCTGCTTGAGCAGGTTGACGCCAGCCGTGACCACGGTCTGCCCGGGCTTGACGCCACCCACCAGCACCACTTCATTGCTTTAGGCCGTGCCGCCCACCTGCACCGGGATCAGCTTGACGCTGCTTAGGCGTCCACCACCCACACCGAAGTGGTCGATTTTTCATGGAACAGCGCCGTCAGCGGCACCCGGATGAAGGGCACGTCGGTGGTCGACGAGAACTGCACCAGCGCCGTCATGCCCAGCTTGACCTCGGCCGCGCTTTCGGGAATGGCCACTTTCACGGCGTAGGTACGGGTGGCGGCATCGGCCACGGGCGAGACTTCGCGCACCTTGCCGGGGATGACCTTGTCCGGATTGGCCCACATCCGCACCGTCACGTCTTGCACCTTGCGCAGGGTGTCGACCTTGTCTTCGGGCAGGCCGATCACGATTTCCTTTTCGCCCGCATTGGCCACGCGCACCACCGGCGTGCCGGGGCTGACCACCTGGCCCACATCGGCGTCGACCGCCGTGACCACGCCGTCGGCGTCGGCCAGCAGGGTGGCGTAGCTTAGCCTGGTTGGACTGGCCGAAGTAGCCTAGCCTGGGCGGCGTCGACATTGGCCTGGGCGGCGCGGAAGCTGGCCAGTTTTTCATCAAGGACGGCCTGGCTCACGAAATTCTTGACCCGCAGCTCCTGGTAGCGCTTCCAGTTCGGCCTTGGCCAGGTCACGCGTGGTTTCCGCCGCTTGCAGGGTGGCCCTGGCCTGGGCCTGGGACAGGCGCAGATCTTCAGGGTCGAGCTGCATCAGCACCTGGCCCTTTTGACCATGGTGCCCGGATCGACCTTGCGCGCGGTGATCTTGCCCGGCACCCGGAAGCCCAGTTTCGATTCGACCCGGGCCCGCACTTCGCCCGAAAACTCGGCATGGATGTCCACATTGCTGGCGTTGAGTACGATGGCGCGGACAGGACGGATGTATTCGACCGGTTCCGGCGCCTTGGCGCAGCTTAGCCAGGACGGCGGCGGCGAGCAGGCTGAGTGTCAACACGGGAGCGGGCAGGATTTTCAGGGCGAGCACAGGGATTTCCTTTACTATGCGGTGGGCTAAGCAGCGGACCGTCTCGGTGATGTCATGATGCTACTACCCCGGGACCACCCGCTGCTAACTGACTTTTCAGTTAGTAATTATAATGTTAGCACTCTCAAATGCAAATGACTTTCAGCGTCATTTATTTTCCATGCCTGTTGATCACTACGAAAACTTCCCTGTCGCTTCTGTGTTATTGCCAAAAAGGCTAGTGCTTAGGCCGTGGAGGCGATTTACGCCTTCGCCCGCAGCGCCGACGACCTGGCCGACGAAGGCGACGCCGCCCCGGCCGAACGGCTGGCCGCGCTGGAAGCCTACGAAGCGGCGCTCGCATCGATCGCGCGGCGACACCCAGACCGATCCGATGTTCGCACGCCTGGCCGCGGTGATCGCCCAGTACCGCCTGCCGCTGCAACCGTTTCATGATCTGCTGTCGGCCTTCAAGCAAGACGTGGGCACCAAGCGCTACGCCAGTTTCCGACCTGCTGCTCGACTATTGCCGCCGCTCGGCCAACCCGGTCGGCTTGCTGATGCTGTCGCTGTACGGCGCGGCCGACGCCCGCAATATCGCCGATTCGGATGCCATTTGTTCATCTTTACAGCTGATCAATTTCCTGCAAGACGTGGCGATCGACCGCGAGAAAGACCGCATCTATATTCCGCTGGACGACATGGCGCGCTTCGGCGTGACCCAGGCCCAGCTGGACGGCGCCGTGGCCGACGCCCGATTTTGCGCGCTGATGCAGTTTGAAATCGACCGCGCGCGCCATGATGCTGGGCGCGGCGCCGCTGGCCAAGCGCCTGCCGGGCCGCATCGGCTGGGAATTGCGGATGGTGGTCCAGGGCGGTTTACGCATCCTGGCGCGGATCGAGCGCGCGCAGTACGACGTGTTCCGGCGCCGCCCCAAGCTGGGCCTGGCGGACTGGTTCGTCATCGGCTGGCGCGCGTGTGCATGTAAGAAGATAAGAAAAACCGCCACCGCCGCCCTGCCCCGCGCTGCACTATAGAATAGCGGCTCCGAATTGAATACTTGCACTTTTGCCCATGTCCCCAGACGAATACTGCCAACAAAAAACCGTCCAGAGCGGCTCCAGTTTTTATTACAGTTTCCTGTTCCTGCCCCAGGAACGCTAAGCGCACAGATCACCGCGCTGTACGCGTTCTGCCGCGAAGTGGACGATACGGTCGATGAATGCACCGACCAGTCGATCGCCCGCATCAAGCTGGCCTGGTGGCGCAACGAGATTTCGTCCATGTACGCGGGCAAGCCGACCCACCCGGTCACTCAGGCCATGGCGCCCCACCTGACGGTCTACGACCTGCAGGAAAAGCACATGCAGGCGATTATCGACGGCATGGAAATGGATCTGGACCAGACCCGCTACCTCGATTACCCGGCCATGCAGAAATACTGCTGGCACGTGGCGAGCGTGGTCGGCATTCTGTCGGCCAGCATTTTCGGCGTCACCAATCCCAAGACGCTGGAGTACGCCGAAAAGCTGGGCCTGGCCTTCCAGCTCACCAACATCATCCGCGACGTGGGCGAAGACGCGCGCAAGGGCCGCATCTACCTGCCCGTCAACGAGCTGCAGCAGTTCAACGTGACGGCCGCCGACTTGCTCAACGCGCGCCACAGCGAGAAGTTCGAAGCGCTGATGCGCTTCCAGGTCGAACGCGCCAAGAAGGTGTACGACGAAGCGTTTGCCCTGCTGCCCAAGGAAGACCGGCGCGCCCAGCGTCCGGGCCTGATGATGGCCGCGATCTACCGCACCGTGCTCGACGAAATCGAACGCGACAACTTCCATGTGCTGACCCAGCGGATCTCGCTCACGCCGATCCGCAAGCTGTGGCTGGCGTGGAAGACTTACGTCCGTGGCTGACACCGGCAAGCACGCCGTCGTCGTGGGCGCTTACTGGGCTGGCACTGCAGCGCCGCTGTCGAACTGGCCGCGGTAAGCTACCAGGTAACGCTGCTGGAAGCGGCGCGCACGCTGGGCGGTCGCGCACGCGCGGTCGAGGTCAACGGCCAGCTGCTCGACAACGGCCAGCACATCCTGCTGGGCGCCTATGCCGAAACGCTGCGCCTGATGGCGCTGACCGGCATCGCGCGCGACCAGGCCCTGCTCACGCTGCCGCTGCAAATGCGCTACCCGCAACCGGGCCCCGGCATGGACTTCGTGGCGCCGCGCCTGCCCGCACCGCTGCACCTGGCGCTCGCCCTGCTGCGCGCCAAGGGGCTGGACCGGGAAGACAAGATGGCGCTGGCGCGCTTTTCCACGATCGCGCTGGATGGACTGGCGCATGCACCAGGATTGCAGCGTCAGCGAGCTGCTCGCGCTACGACCAGACACCGCGCCTGATCGCGCTGATGTGGCGCCCGCTGTGCCTGGCCGCGCTCAATACGCCGCCGGAGCAGGCATCGGCCCAGGTGTTCCTGAACGTCCTGCGCGACAGCCTGGGCGCGCGGCGCGCCAGTTCCGACATGCTGATCCCGAAAACCGACCTGACGGCGCTGTTCCCGGCGGCGGCGGCGGCCTTCATCACCGCGCGCGGCGGTTCAGGTGCGCACCGGCGCCAAGGTCACCAGCGTTGGCATGCAAGGCGGGCGCTGGACGGTCGCGGCCAGCGGCAGCGCGGTCGACGGCAGCTGGACGACCGGGGCCGATGCCGTGGTGCTGGTCGGCGGCGCGCCGTCCACGGCGCCCCTGCTGGCGCAACTGGGACAGACGGCGCTGGCCGAGCAGCTCGACAGCTTCAGCTACGAACCGATCACCACCTGCTATCTGCAATACCCGGCCGAAGCACCGCGCTCGACCTGCCGTTCTACGCCCTGGTCGACGATCCGGCCAGCGGCCACTGGGGCCAGTTCGTGTTCGACCGCGGCCAGCTCGACCGCGCCCAGGCCTAAGCATGTTCTCGGTTGTGATCAGCGCCTCGTCGGCGGCGGCGGACTTGTCGCGCGAACAACTGGCCGCGGCCATCGCGGCGCAGCTGGCCGCCGTGCTGGCCCGCCCGGAACTGGCCAGGCCGGTCTGGTCCCAGGTCATTACCGAGAAACGGGCCACTTTCGCCTGCACTCCGGGCCTGGCGCGCCCGGGCGTGGCTACCGCCCTGCATGGCCTTGCCATTGCTTGCATGACTATACCGCCAGCGACTATCCCGCCACCCTGGAAGCGGCCGTTCAGAGCGGCGTGGCCGCCGCCAAAGCGCTCCGGGGCAAGTAAGCCAGGGCGCCAAGCACGCACGGCTGTCGCCCCATTCTGTCGTTTGCCCCGCGTTTTATGCAGACTGTCGCATTCCGGTGGTGACTGGACGGGTGTTCTCGTAAAGTAACACCATCGACATTCGCTCCTTGAAACGGGATTGCAAAATGAACATCACCCTGGGATTACGTGCGCTGACCTTGCTGGCCTTTGTTGCCGCAAGTACCGCTGTGATCGTCGTGCCGGAACTGATCAGGGGCCAGCGCCGCCGACACCGACGTGCTTGACTTGATCTTTGCGATCAACCATTCCTGAGCCACACGCCAACGGAGCCTTGCAGCATGGACAAGACTGAATACCTCGACGCGCTCAAGCGCGCAATGACCGGCCTGGCGCCGGAAGCGCAAGCCAAGACGCTCGCCTTTTACGAACAGCGCTTCGTCGACGGCGTGGCCATGCTACCGCAGCGAAGCGGACATCGCCGCCGAACAGGACGATCCGAGAAAGATCGCCATGACCTTGCGCGCCAACAGCCACATGGCCGCATTCGAACAAAAGCGCAATCCGGCCAATTTCGTGCGCATGGCCTTCGCGGCCGTCGGCCTGGCGATCTTCAACCTGTTCATGGTGGTTCCGGCAGCAGTCTACGCGGCCGTGGTCACCACGATGTACATCTGCGGCCTGACCTTCTACCTGGCCGGCGCGGCGATCACGGCGGGCGGCCTGTCGGGCTCCGACGAAATCCGGATCGACGGCCAGCTGCGCCACATCCTGTCCGAAGCGATCACGCTCGACAACGGCGACGACATGCCGTCCCGGGTCACCATCGACGAAGACGGCATCCGCATCATTACCGAGCGCGCCGAGATCGACAAGCGGCGCGAAGCGGTATCCGACGCAGCATCCGAAGCGGTAACCGAAGCGGCC
Organism: Massilia sp. H-1; assembly: GCA_024703915.1. Classification (GTDB taxonomy): domain Bacteria; phylum Pseudomonadota; class Gammaproteobacteria; order Burkholderiales; family Burkholderiaceae_D; genus Telluria_A. The sequence continues at coordinate 17,137 of CP087969.1, forward strand.
TCCGACGCGGAAAACGCCGCCAGCGAAGCGGCCGACGCGGCCAATGCGGCCGAGCGCGCCTCGGCCTCGGTCGAAGCCGATCCGATCGACGCCCTGGCCCACAAAGCGGCCCGCCGCGCCGAGACCGTCGTCAGCGACAAGATCGCGTCCGCCAGCGAGATGGACGATGAATCGCGGGCCACGCAAGTGTTTATCGGCATCGCCCTGGTCCTGGGCGGCATCGTCCTTCTGCTGCTCAGCCTGGTCATCACGCGCTATACCTTTATCGGCATCAAGCGCTACATCGAAATGAATATCTCCCTGCTCAAGGGCACCTGAAACCGGATCGGAATCATCATGCGTACCTTACTCAAAATCGGCTTCGGCCTGCTGGCCTTGTCAGTACTGCTGATCGGCCTCATGTTCAGCTTCCTGCGCACCCACGGCAGCACCAGCCGCGCCAATCCGGAAGGCCGGACGGTCGCCAGCGAAACGCGCCCCATTACCGAAGAGGTCAGCGACATCGACCTGTCCGGCCCGATCGACATGACGCTGCGCCAGGGCGCGATCGCCTCGATGTCGGTGCGCGGCGAACAGCGCCTGCTTGGCAACATCGACACCAGCCAGGATGGCAGCAAGCTGAGCATCGGCACCAAGGGCATGCTGCTGCACCACCGCCAGCCGCTGCAAGTGGTGTTGGTATTGCCATCGATCACCAGCCTGAAGATCCGCGGCAGCGGCGACAGCACCATCAACGGCTTCAGCGGCGAGAAGGTCGACGTCCAGCTGTATGGCTCGGGCAACGTCAAATTCAACGGCCGCTACAAGGATGTGGCCGCCAGCGTGATCGGCAGCGGCGACATGGAAATGAATGGCGGCGCCAGCGACAAGGTGGAAGTGGCGCTGGTCGGTTCCGGCCAGATGACGGTGGTCGGCCAGTGCAAGCGCTTCAAGGCCGAGCAGAGCGGCACCGGCGCCCTCGACGCCGAACACCTGGCCGCGGACGCGACCGAAGTGAACCTGCGCGGCTCGGGCAACTCGGTGGTGCAGGCCCGCAAGACGGCCGACGTCACCCTGCGCGGCACCGGCGACGTACAAGTGCTGGGCAACCCCGATGCACGCACCGTCAACCGTTCCGGCAGCGGCGAAGTGACGTTCCGACGACGAGTAAGCAGCCAGTCCAGCGCCCCGCGCCCCGCCGCGCGGCCGCTGGCAAAGCAGGCAGTGAGCAGATAGCCCCCGGTCGGCGCTTCCCAGTCGATCATTTCCCCCGCAACGAACACTCCCGGCACGGCCCGCAGCATGGCGCTGGCCGGGTCGATCGCGTCGAAAACGCACGCCATGCCGGCTGCTGATGGCTTCGTCGATCGGACGCGCGCCTGAGCACCAGCGGCAGCATCTTGAGAGCCGCGGCCAGGCGCGCGCTGTCGGCGAATTCGGCAGCCGACAGGCATTCGCGCAGCAGTCCCGATTTGACGCCCTTGATCCCGAGCCGCTTTGCAGGTGCGACGACATCGAGCGCGCGCGCCGCGGGGCGCGTGACTTCCTCGAACACCTTGTCGGCGCTGAAATCCGGCACCAGGTCGAGCCAGATGGTGGCCTGGCCCTGGGTGGCGATCTGCGCGCGCACGTCGGCCGAGATCGCATAGATCAGGCTGCCCTCCACACCCGTGGCCGTGACCACGAACTGGCCCTGGCGGCGCTGCACCGCGCCGTGCGCGCCGGTCCAGCTGACGGCCACCGTGGTCAGGGGCGCGCCCGCGTGGCGGCTGCTGAAATGGTCACTCCAGTCGGTGTCGAAGCCGCAGTTCGATGGCTGCAGCGGCGCCACGTCCACGTTCTTTTCCGCCAGCAGCGGCACCCAGGCCCCGTCCGAGCCCAGCCGCGCCCAGCTGGCTCCGCCCAGCGCCAGGATGACCGCGTCGGCCTGCACGGCGATCTCGCCGTCGGGCGTGGCGAAGCGCAGCGGTCCCCGTTCCAGCCCAGCCAGCGGTGGCGCATGTGCAATTGCACGCCCGCTTCGCGCAAGCGGTGCAGCCAGGCGCGCAGCAGCGGCGCGGCCTTCATATCGGTGGGGAAGACGCGGCCGGAGGTGCCGACGAAGGTGTCCACCCCGAGGCCGTGAATCCAGTCGCGCACGGCGGCGGCGTCGAAGCTGGCCAGCCAGGGCGCCACCTCGGGTTCGCGCGCCGCAGCGCGTGCGGCGAATGCCGCAGGCGGTTCGGAATGGGTGATGTTCATGCCGCCCTTGCTTAGCCAGCAGGAACTTGCGGCCGACCGAGGGCATGGCGTCGTACAGGTCGACCTGCGCGCCACCCTGGCTGAGGACTTCGGCGGCCATCAGGCCAGCAGGGACCGCCGCCGATGACGGCGACGCGGGAACGTTCGGGGAGAGTGAGCATCGGTGTTGGTTCTGGGGCACGCGAAAAAGATGTAAAGGAAGCTTGACATCGGAATCGAAGGTGCCTAACATGTAAAGCATACTTTACTACATGGAGAGACGAAATGCACGAGCAAAAAGTCCGCAAAGCCTACAACACCGAGATGGTCGGCGCCCTTGCCATCTACGCGCTGATGCTGGTGCTGTCGATCCGCTTCGGGCGCCCGATGGACGGCGGCGTGCTGCGCACCATCGTGCTGGCCAGCCCCATGACCGGCTTCTTCCTGGCCGTCTGGGCCGTCGCCCGCCAGCTGCGCCGGGTCGACGAATTCCAGCGCCAGATGATACTTGAGAACCTGGCCTTCGCGGCGGCGGTGACGGCTTGCGCCAGCTTCACCTACGGCTTCCTCGAGACGGTAAGCTACCAGAAGCTGTCGATGTTCTGGGTCTGGATGGTCATGGGCGGCGCCTGGGCCGTGATCACCTTCGCGCGCTGCAGGCTCGGTCGTGGATAACGCCGTCCGCGCCCTGCGCACAGAACTCGGCTGGAGCCAGGCCCACCTGGCCGACCTGCTGAAAGTGTCGCGCCAGACCATCAACGCCATCGAGACCGGCCGTTACGACCCGAGCTTGCCGCTGGCGTTTTCCATCTCGCGGCTGTTTTCGAAACCGATCGAAGCCATTTTCACACCCGAACAGGAGTCTTCATGATTGCCCGCCTTCTCCTTGCCCTGACGCTGAGCGTCGCGGCCCCCACGTTTGCCGAAGAACCGAACCGCTTTGCTTTCACCCAGAGCGCCGCCGAGCGCATCGAGATCGGCGCCACCCTGGCCGAGCGTTTCGGCAGCGGCCCGGTGGCCGTGATCCTGATTCCCGGCCTGGCCAGCGGCCCCTGGGCCTGGCAGGACGCCGTCAACGATCTCAAGAAGGACCACACGGTCTATGTGCTGACGCTGCCCGGCTTTGACGGCCGCCCGGCAGTGGCTAAGCCTGCCGGCATCGGCGCGGCCCAGGAAGCGCTGCGCGAACTGATCGCCTCGCGCAAGCTCGACCGGCCCGTGCTGATCGGGCACAGCCTGGGCGGCACGCTGTCGCTGGGCTTCGCGGCCCGGCATCCGGACCTGGTGCGCGGCGTGGTTTCGCTGGACGGCTTGCCCCTGTTCCCGGGTACCGAAGACTGGGACCTCAAGCGGCGCGGCGGCGTGGCAGCCGCCATCGCCCAGCGCAAGCGGCGCCCGCCCGCGCAATTCGCGGCCGAACAGCAGCAGTACATGCGCGGGATCGGGGTGACGGACATGGCGCGCGCCGACGAACTGGCCAAACTGACGGCCAGGAGCGATCCGGCGGCCGTGATGCGCTACGTGGGGGAAGTGATGACGCTCGATCTGCGCCCGGTACTGGCCAGTATCAAGGCGCCGGTGCTGGTGCTCTCGCCCTACCTGCAGCTCGACGCCGACCAGCAAACCATGACCGAAGCGTCCAAGACCGCGTACTACACGGCCCTGATGGACGGCACGCCGAATCTGAAAGTGGTGTCCGTGCCCCAGGCCCGGCATTTCGCGATGTTCGATCAGCCGCAGCTGGTCAATGGCGCGATCCGCGATTTTCTCAAGACGCTGGAAGTAGGCGAAGCGGGCGATCAGCCGCCGGTGACGGGCGGGAAGAAGGCCACTTCCCCGCCGTCCTGGATGACGGTCTCCGGAATGCACATCACCTGATTGAAGGCCATGCGCAGCGGCTTTTCATCGGCCAGCGCGCTGGCCCAGACGCCGCCGCGCTTTTGCAGCAGCTCGCGTACCGCCCTCACCGTCAGCACCCCTTCGGGTAGCGCCAGAGTCTCGCTGGCCGTGCCCAGTTCCTCGCGGACGCTGGCAAAAAAACGCAATGCTATTTTCATCTCTTACCTAATGAAGTAATTCGCTGAACGGAATGAAGCGCACGGTATCATGCGATGGGCTATCGTTTGTCCAGGTGGATTGTCGACCAGGCCGTCGCCCCAGACGGTCGACGTCAGCACGCCCGAACCCTGGTTCGGGAACAGCTCCAGGCCCATAAGCATCATTGGTGCGCACGCGCAGGAATTCGTTGCGGCGGTCGGCCTTGGGCCAGTTGAAGTCGGCGCGCATGGCGTACGAACGGGGCGCGGCCGATCCGCTCACACCCTGCAGGCGCAGTATAAACGGCCGCACGAACAGCAGGAAGGTGATAAAGCTCGACACGGGATTACCCGGCAAGCCGAGGAAGAAGGCCGATCCGCCTTCGCGCCGCACTTCGCCGAAGGCCAGCGGTTTGCCCGGCTTGACCGCGATCTGCCACAGGTTCAGGCGCCCTTCCGCTTCCACGGCTAGGCTTGATGTGATCCTCTTCGCCGACCGACACGCCGCCCGAGGTGATGATCAGATCGTTCTCGCGCGCGGCATTGCGCAGCGTGTCGCGGGTGGCCGCGAGCGTGTCGGGCACGATGCCGAAGTCGGCCAGTGCGCAGCCCAGGTTTTCGAGCAGGGCGCGCAGCAAAAGCGGTTCGAATTGTAGATGGCGCCAGTGGCAGCTGGCCGCCCGGCGCCTCGCCCGGCATCACCAGCTCGTCGCCGGTGAAGAACACGGCCACGCGCAGCTTGCGGTACACCGGCAGGCTGGCCAGTCCGACCGATGCGGCCAAGCCCAGCTCCTGGCTGCGCAGGCGCGTGCTTACCGCCAGGATCACGGAGCGCTGGTGATGTCTTCGCCGCTGCGGCGTATCCATTCGCCGCTTTTGGGGGTATGCCGGACCGTGACCACGCCGCCGGTCGACGCTTCGCACTGCTCCTGCATCACGACCGCGTCCGCCCCTTCGGGGATCATCGCGCCGGTGAAGATGCGGGCGGCGTGGCCGGGCGCGAGAAACTGGCCCACCTGGCTAGAGCCGGAATGCGCTGGCTGACGGTCAGCGTGGCGTCGCCGCTGGCGCAGTCGGCTGCGCGCACGGCGTAGCCGTCCATCTGGGTGTTGTCGGCCGAGGGCACGTTGATGGTCGAGGCCTGGGCTTCGGCCAGCACGCGGCCGTTGGCGACCAGGGTGGGGATGATTTCAGTCGCCCCGGGCGCGCGCGCGGCGGCCAGCATGAAGTCGAGCGCCTCCTGGACCGACAGCATGGGTGGGCGCTTGGCTGCGTCGCTCATGGTCACAGTCCCGTGTTCGCCGCGATGTAGGCCTTCATTTTCGCCACGTCGGCGGGCATGACGACAAACTTCTGCGGCAGCGATTCGATGTCCTCGAAGCTTACCGGACGCTCTGCATCGACACCCAGCGCATCGAGAATGGTCTCGTTGAACTTGGCCGCCAGCGCCGTCTCCAGCACGATCATCGGCACGCCCGGGGCCATGTACTGGCGCGCGACCTTGATGCCGTCGGCGGTGTGGGTGTCGATCGTGATGTCGTAGTCGTCGGCCACGTCGCGGATCGTGTCCAGGCGGTCCTTGTGGGTCGATTTGCCGGACGCGAAGCCGTATTCGGAAACCAGCTTGAATTCGTCGCCGTCGCTGCCCGGTTTGCCGGACAAATCGAAGCCGCCTTCGGTTTCGACCTTATGGAACAAATGGCGCACGCGGGCGGCGTCGCGGCCCACCAGGTCGTACACGAAGCGCTCGAAGTTCGAGGCCTTCGAGATGTCCATCGACGGGCTGCTGGTGTGATAGGTCTCGGCCGACTTGCGCACGCGGTAGACGCCGGTGCGGAAGAATTCGTCGAGCACGTCGTTTTCATTGGTGGCGGCGACCAGGCGGTCGATCGGCAGTCCCATCATGCGCGCGATGTGGCTAAGGCGCAGATATTGCCAAAGTTCCCGGAAGGGACGGTGAACGACACCTTCTGGCTGTTGTCGGTGGTGGCGGCCAGGTAGCCGCGGAAGTAGTAGACCACTTGCGCGACCACGCGCGCCCAGTTGATCGAATTGACGGTGCCGATCTTTTGCGCGGCCTTGTACGGGCAGATCGTTCGAGACGGCCTTGACCATGTCCTGGCAGTCGTCGAACACGCCTTCGACGGCGATGTTGAAGATATTCGGGTCCTGCAGGCTGAACATCTGCGCGGTCTGGAAGGCGCTCATTTTCTTGTGCGGCGAGAGCATGAAGACGCGGATGCCCTTCTTGCCGCGCATGGCGTATTCGGCAGCGCTGCCGGTGTCGGCCCGAGGTCGCGCCGAAAATATTGAGTTCGGCGCCGTTCTTGGCCAGCGCGTATTCGAACAGATTGCCCAGCAACTGCATCGCCATGTCCTTGAAGGCCAGGGTCGGGCCGTTCGACAGCGCTTGCAGGATCAGCGTCTTGTCGCCGTTTTGCTCGAGCACAGCAGCGGCGTGATCTGGGCCGTTTTTTTTTTGCAAGCATTTGCGATAGACGTCGGCGGTGTAGGTTTTCTTGGTCAGCTTGCGCAGATCGGCTTCCGGAATGTCGGTGGCGAACTTGCGCAGGATCTCGAAGGCCAGGTCCGCATACGACAGCTTGCGCCAGGCATCGAGCTCGGCGCCGGTCACTTGCGGGTACTCGGACGGCAGATACAGCCCGCCGTCGGGCGCCAGGCCACCGAGCAGGATATCGGAAAATTGTTGGGGAGCTTGCGAAGCGGCGCCCTGGTCGGCGCGGGTAGACACGTAGTGCATAGAGGTGAGTGAGGTCCGTTTGGTGGCTGGCAAGGTACAGCTGAACAAGGCGATCGGACGATTATTATAGTGCGGACCGGATGACCTTGGGTGGAATGCCAATTTTCCCGAATTAATTGCGGAGCCGCGCGGGTCGGCACGGCAGGAGGCTTATCTTAGCATTGCCAATATGGCAAGCAATAGCCTGTTCAGGCGATCAATAGAACCACAGCTCCTTGCGTTCGAGCGGCAAGGCCGGGGCGGCCGGGTTGACCAGGTCGATCACGCGCCTGTCCTTGAGCGCGGCGCGCCGGATCTGCTCGCCAAAGAATTTCTGGAACAGTTTCTCGAACGAACCGTCGGCAATCATGCGTTCGAGGCCTAAGCATGCAGATCGGCGGCCAGGCGGGTGTCGCCCTTGCGCACGAAGAAGTAGACGGCCGTGCGGTAACGCAGCACGACCGAGGGTTCGACCATGAGCGCATCCTGGTGCAATTTGAGTTCGCCCCAGATCTCGGTCACGGAGCGGGGGAAATAATCGATATTGCCGGTCTCGAGCATGCGGTACAGCACGTCGTAGCTGGCTTGCGCCCCGTAGACGCGCAAGCCGTTGGCGCGCAGGATGGCGGTGTCGGGCCAGTTGCTGCCCTGCCCGGCCAGCATGGGCTTGAGCTGGTCGGCGCTGGCCAGGCCGGCGAAGCGGGCGGCCGCCGCCTTGTTGATCAGCAACAGGCGCAAGCCCCAGACGCCCTTGTCGAGCGGGATGCGGATCGGCTGCAGGCGCGCTTCGCGCTCGGCCGAGGTCATGGTGGTGACGACGTCGATGCCTTCGCTGTTTTCCAGGCGCAGCAAGGCGCGCGCCTGCTGCATGCGCACCGGATACAGTTCGACCCGGTAACCGCGCCCGGCGTGCTGCAGCGCCTGCTCAAGCAGGCGCACGGGATACTGGGAAAGATGATCGGCCCCGCTCTCGGGGCGCGGATAGCGGATCACGGTGTCGGCGCAGGCGGGCGCGATCTGCAGTGCCAGCCAGATTGGCAGTATCCACCTTGCCCATTGCCCTTGCATGTGCGCCTCCGTCGGGTCGCCTGCCCGCTGCGTCAAAACTACGCCTTTTCCGGCATGAAGACAAGCAGCCAGGCCGCCTCAGTCGTGGAACCAGAGATTCTTGCGCGCGAGCGGCATGGAGTCGGGCATCAGCGGATTCTTCAGTTCGATGGCGTGGCGCTCGCGCAGGGCGGCGCGCCGGATCATGTCGCCGAAAAATTCCTGGAACACGCGGTCGAAGGAGCCGTCGGCGATCATTTTCTCGAGTCCGGCATTCACGTCGGCCGCCAGCCGGGTGTCTTCCTTGCGCACGAAGAAATAGATCGCGGTCGGGTAGTGCAGCACAATGCCGGGCTCGACCGCCAGCTTTTGCTTGTGGAGATCGGCTTCGACCCAGATTTCCGTCACCGAGCGGGGAAATAGTCGATGCGCCCGCTTTCAAGCATGCTGAACAGGGATTCGTAACTGGTGGTGCCGTACACCGGCAAGCCGTTCTCGCGCATGATGGCGGTGTCGGGCCAGTCGCTGCCCTGCCCGGCCGAAAAATTCTTCAGCTCGGCCAGGCTGCGCAACTGGGCCATCTGCCCCAGCTTGGCGCGCTCGACCAGCAGCAGGCGCCAGCCGATCAGCCCCTTGTCGATCGGAATGCGGATCGCCTGCAGGCGCGACTCGCGCTCGGCCGAGGTCATGGTGGACAGGATGTCGATGCCCTCGTTCTTTTCCAGGCGCAGCAGCGCCCGGCCTTGCTGCATGCGCAAGGGCGAGATTTCAATGCGGTAATCGGTATCGGCGCGGGCCAGCGCCAGTTCCAGCAGGCGCAGCGGATAGCGCGAGCGTTCGTCGGGATTGCTCTCGGGACGCGGATAGCGGATGACGATGTCGGCCGCCAGCACTGCTTAAGCAGCCACGCCACCATCAGCATCAGCGCACACCATGCTTTCCACGCCATTCACACCTCCGTATCGGCCCAGGGCCTGGGCTATACGGAAAGTAAGCTAATTTTATGGATTTGACAAGGCGTCAGCAGGCCGCGTGGTTGACCGTCACCACGTGAATGGCCAGGCCGCCGAGCGAGGTTTCCTTGTACTTGTCCTGCATGTCGGCGCCGGTCTGGCGCATCGTTTCGATCACGTCGTCGAGGCTGACGAAGTGGGTGCCGTCGCCCTTGAGCGCGAGCGAGGCGGCGGTGATGGCCTTGATCGCGCCCATGCCGTTGCGCTCGATGCAGGGAATCTGCACCAGGCCGCCGATCGGGTCGCACGTCATGCCGAGATGGTGTTCGATGCCGATTTCGGCCGCGTTTTCGATCTGTTCATTGCTGCCGCCCAGGGCCGCCACCAGGCCGGCGGCCGCCATCGCGCAGGCCACGCCGACTTCGCCCTGGCAGCCGATTTCGGCGCCCGAGATCGACGCATTCTTCTTGCACAGCATGCCGATCCCGGCCGCGGTGAGCATGAAGGCGCGCACCCCGGCATCCGGGTCGCTCGGACGGCAGTCTTCGGCGTAGTAGCGCAGCACCGCCGGGATGATGCTTAAGCCGCGCCATTGGTGGGCGCCGTCACCACGCGCCCCCCATGCATGGCGTTTTCTTCGTTGACCGCCATCGCATACAGGCTGACCTGGTGCAGCGCGTCGTGCGGCAGATCGTTGGCCCGGTTGTCGCTGTTGAGGGCGTCCTGGGCTTGCTTCCACAGATTGGCGGCGCGCCGCTTGACGTTCAGGCCGCCCGGCAGCTGGCCGCCGGTGACCAGGCCATGGGCGATACAGCCGCGCATGACGTTCCAGATCTTGTCCAGGCCCGCATCGAGGTCGGCTTCCGGCATGCGCGCCAGCTCGTTCGCGCGCAGCATGGCGGGAATGGTCTGGCCGGTGTTGCGGCCGTGGGCCAGCAACTGGTCCATGGTATCGAAGGGGAACGGGATCGGGGCGTCGCCGCCGGAACTGCTCTGGCGCGCCTGCGCTTCATCTAGCCGCGTGAATGAAGCCGCCGCCGACCGAATAGAACACGCGTTCGATGGCCGAACCGTCGGCCAGGCGCAGCGTGAAGCGCATGCCGTTCGGATGCTCGGGCAGGCTGGAGGTCTTGTGCCACAGCAGATGGGTGCGCGCGCTGAACGGCACTTCCTTGGTGCCCAGCAGCTTGATGACGCCATCGAGTTCGGCTTCGGCCAGCTTGTCTTCCACCGCGTCCGGATCGACGCCCTGCGGCGTCTCGCCCATCAGGCCGAGGATGACCGCCTTGTCGGTCGCGTGGCCGACACCGGTCAGCGCCAGCGAGCCATACAGGGCCGCTTCGACGCCGACGGCGTGATCGAGCGGGACCGCACTCGACCAGGAACCGGCGCGCCGCCACCATCGGCCCCACCGTGTGGGAACTCGACGGCCCGATGCCGATTTTGAATAGGTCGAATACGCTCATGTCCATCGCTGTGCCTCTTATCGTTTTTGTAAAACGTTTATGCAGCCTGGCTGAGACCGACGTCGATGTTTGCGAGCATGTCGGTGACCAGCTGCTCAATGCCGATGCGGGCTTTCCAGCCCCAGTCGGCGGTCGCTTTGGCATCGTCCAGGCTTTGCGGCCAGGTGTCGGCGATGGCCTGACGGCTGTCAGGCTGGTAGCCGATCTCGAAGTCCGGCAGCGCGCGCTAATCGCAGCTGCCAGCTCGCGTGGATTGAACGAGACGCTAGCCACATTATAAGCGGAGCGGATCGCGATTTTGTCAGTAGCGTCCATCAGTTCGATGGTGGCGCGGATCGCATCGGGCATGTAGATCATCGGCAGCGTGGTCTCCGGGCCGAGGAAGCACTGATAGCGTTCGCCGCGCAGGGCCGCATGGAAGATCGCGATCGCGTAGTCAGTGGTGCCGCCGCCCGGAGGCGACTTGAAGCTGATGATGCCTGGGTAGCGGATCGAACGCACGTCCACGCCGTACTTGGTGAAGTAGTACTCGCACAGGCGCTCGTTCTACCAGCTTGCTGATGCCGTAAATGGTGGTCGGATCCATGACCGTGAACTGCGGCGTGTTTTGCGCCGGGGTGTTCAGGGCCGAAGGCGGCGATCGACGACGGCCAGAAGATGCGCAGCGGCTTGCCCTGTTCGCCGCGCTCGCGCGCCACTTCCAGGATGTTGAGCAGGCCGTCCATGTTCAGTTCCCACGCCTTGAGCGGGGCTTTTCGCCGGTGGCCGACAGCAGCGCGGCCAGCTGGTACACCTGGGTGATGCCTTCATCGGCGACGAATTTGGCCAGGCCGTCGCGGTCGAGGACGTCGAGCTGGGTGTAGCGTGCGGCCTTGTAGACATTGGCGGCGCCAATGTCGGAAGCGATGACGTTGTTGGCGCCATGCTGGGCTGCCAGTGCGCCGACCAGTTCACTGCCGATTTGGCCGTTGGCGCCGATGATGAGGATGCGTTCCATATTGTTGTTGTCCAGTCTGTTCTTGATGTGTTGCTTAGTTCTTGAGAATGCCCAGCTCGCGCCCGGCCTGTTCGAATGCTTTGAGTACGGTGTCGAGCTGTGCGCGTGTGCGCGGCCGACAGCTGGACCCGGACCCTGGCCTGTCCCATCGGGACCACCGGGTAGAAGAAGCCGGACAGCAGCACGCCCAGTTCATACATGCGGGCCGCGAATTTCTGGGCCACGGGCGCTTCGAACAGCATCACCGGCACCACCGGGTGGGTGCCCGGCTTGATGGTGAAGCCGATGCGCTCGATCTCCTTGCGGAAGTAGGCGGTGTTCTCGTGCAGGCGGTCGCGCAGTTCGGTCGACTTGGAGATCCGTTCGAGCACCGACAGCGAAGCGCTTAAGCAATCGATGGCGCCAGGGTGTTCGAGAACAGATACGGACGCGATTTCTGGCGCAGCGTGTCGATCACTTCCTTGCGGGCCGAGGTAAAGCCGCCCATCGCGCCGCCCAGGGCCTTGCCCAGGGTGCCGGTGATGATGTCGATGCGGCCCAGGACATTGTGGTGTTCATGCGTGCCGCGCCCGGTCTTGCCCATGAAGCCGGAAGCGTGGCATTCGTCGATCATGACCAGCGCGCCGTATTGGTCGGCCAGGTCGCAGATCTTGTCGAGCTGGGCGATCGTGCCGTCCATCGAGAACACGCCGTCGGTGACGATCACTTTGTGGCGCTTGCCTGCTTCGGTCGCGGCCTTGAGCTGCACTTCCAGATCGGCCATGTCGTTGTGCAGGTAGCGATAACGGCTTACCTTTGCACAGACGGATGCCGTCGATGATCGACGCGTGGTTCAGCGCGTCCGAAATGATGGCGTCGTTTTCGTCGAACAGGGGTTCGAACACGCCGCCGTTGGCGTCGAAAGCGGCTGCGTACAGGATCGTGTCTTCGGTGCCGAGGAAGGCCGAGATGGCTTTTTCCAGTTCCTTGTGCACGGTCTGGGTGCCGCAAATGAAGCGCACCGACGACAGGCCGTAGCCGTATTTCTCGGTCGCGGCGATCGAGGCCTGCTGGGTTTCCAGGTCGCCCGACAGGCCCAGGTAATTATTGGCGCACATATTGATCAGGGTGCGGCCGTCTTCGGCCACCACTTCGGCGCCCTGGCGCGAGGCAAGCACGCGCTCCGGCTTGTACAGGCCCTGGCCGCGCAGGGTGTCCAGGTTGTGCTGCAGGCCGCTGAAAAACGCATTCTTCGCTTGATCGCTCATGTTTGTCCTCGTGTTGGGGGTTGCTTAAGCTTGACCGGTACTTGCACTATGCTGTACCTTGATCACTCGGTGATGCTTATTCCGAGATATCGAACTAAAATTCAATATAATGGATATTACCCAAGGCCAGTGAACTTGGCAAGCATCAGTTTGATTCGTTTCGCATAAAAACTTGGTAAAAGACTATGAACACTCCGCTGACTGGCAATTCTCCTCCTGGAAGTGGGCGCGACGCTACAGCTGGCTGCGCCTGGCGCGGGGGCTGACGCTGGAAGATCTGTCCAGGATTGCCGGGGTGTCGAAATCGATGTTATCGCAAATCGAAAGGGAGAAGGCGAACCCGACCATTGCGATCACCTGGCGCCTGGCCAATGCCCTGGGCGTGCAGATCGGTGAACTTTTATCTTCGGAAACACGGGTGGCGGAAACCATCCGCGTGCTCGACGCCCATGAAACCCCGACCCTGCCCGGCACCCACGCTTGCTACTACACGCTGCGCATCCTGGGGCCGATGGAAATGGCTAAGCAAGTACGAATGGTATGAGCTGACGCTGGCGCCGGGCGGCGTGCTCGAGTCCCAGGCGCACGACCCGGGCACGAGCGAACACATGACGGTGCTGCACGGCGCGATCGAGGTCGAAGTCGGGCTCGAGCGCAAGAAGGTCAAGCTGGGCGGCACCGCGCGCTACCCGGCCGACCAGAACCATGTGCTGCGCAATTCCGGCAAGACCGAAGCGAAGGCCCTGCTAGTGGTGTGTCACCGCTGAGTTAGGCACGCCATGCTTGTTGCGGATGGCCTGGCTGCTGCCATCCTTTTCCATCTTGTCCAGCTCGCGCGCCAGCTTGCCGACCAGGTCCTTGCTGCAGCGCTTGGAGCAAGCCAGGTAGTTATCAGTGCTCATCAGCGCTTACCCGGCCACGATGCGCTCGCTCAGGGCTTGCGCCCGCAGGTAGACCTGCATCTCCTCGACCGGACCGAACCAGGCGTCCATGCGTTCCTCGAGCAGCATGCGCGGCACGTCTTCGTTATTGCTGATCTCATACAGCTGTTCCGGCTTGAAGCCTTGCTCGCGCAGGATGGCCAGATTGATGGTGCCGCGCGCAACCGCCACCGCGCGCATGGTCTTGCGGGCTTCGGCAAAACTGCGCAGGCGCGTGCCCAGCGTGAAGAAGCCGCGCTCGGCCTTGTACAGCGCACTAATCCAGGTAAAGTTCGCTTCGCGCTCGGGCCCACGGGCAATCGGCAGGATCAGCTGGTCGACGCTGCCGTATTGCTGCACAGTAAGAATGGCCCGGTTCTTCGGCGTGTACACCAGTTTGGGCGTGATCCCGGCGCGCCGCATGGCTTCCAGCACGATCTCGCCCACCACGCCATGGCCGACGGCCGTGCTGCTCGACATGGGCGGGATATCCATCACAAACAGCTCCACCGGCTGGGCCCGGACCACGGGCGCCAGCAAGAGCAGCAGCACCGGCAGGAGGCGGACGCTACTCATGGTTGCTTTTTGATAGTGACTATGTCTCATAGGCACATCATGCCGCATAACTGCTCCGGTGCGCACACGGCTAGCGGTGCGGCGGCGAACTCTTGAGCGCGTAACGGGCCCGGATCGCCCTGATCGTGCCGTCACGCTCCATTTTTGCGAGCTGGACCGAGATCCTGGCCACCAGGCGCGGATCGCATTGCAGCGAGCAAGCCAGGTAATTGTCGGTACTGCCGACCGAGGCCCCCTCGATCACCTTGTCGCGTTGCTCGACATTATGCAGAAAGACGCGCATCTGTTCGCCCGGGCCGAACCAGGCTTCCATGCGCCCGGCCAGCAGCAGACGCGGCACGTTGTCGTTGTCGCTGATTTCGTAAATCTGTTCGGGTTCGAACTGTTCGGCAAGCAAGAGGACTGGCGTGACCGTACCGCGCGCCACGGCAATCGAGCGCAAGGAGCTGCGCGCTTGCGCATAGGAATCGATCCGGGTGCCAGTGGTAAAGAATGCGCGCTCGACCTTGTACAGGGGCGCGATCCAGGTAAAATCGTGTTCGCGGTCCGCCACCCGGGCCAGGGGAATGATCAGGAGGTCGCGGCTGGTAAGCAGGCGCACCGTGACGATGGCGCGATTGTTCGGTGGAAACTGCAATTGGGGCTCCATGCCGACGCGTCATGGCTTCGATCACGATGTCGCCGACCACTCCCCTGTCCGGCCCGTCCTTGATCGAGATCGGCGGCACATCCATGACATACAACTGCACCGGCTCGGCGCGCGCGCACGTGGCCAGCAGCAGGCAAGGCAGTAGGCATGCAAGGCGCATCGGCGATGCTCCATCGGACGGAGCACTCACGATACATCAAGCCACTGCCATGGTCTAGTCAGTTCCGCATGGCAGCGCCTTACGCGGGCACTGATTCGGCGCCTATGCCAACCGCATACAGCTCGGTGTGGCCGAAGCCTTTTCGTAGTCGAGCACCGAGATGACTTGCGGCGCTACCTTGACGAAAATCGCGCCCGGCCACGGCAGGTTCAGCGTGCCCGCCGTCAATGTTTTTATTTGCGGAAAGCGCCTGAGCATGTACTCGGACGCGTGCCGTGTTTCTTCCGGGTCCCGCACGAAGTGGGCAAGGCCGCCCATGGACAAGCCCTTGATGTGGGCCCAGTCCCGGTAAGCCGGCGTGACGGTCAGCGAGACCTTGTTGTTGTGCTGGATGTTGTGGGCTTTTTGCCCGTCCAGCCCGATGGCGAAATACAGCGTCAGCCCGTCGTTGGCGTAGCTCACGGTCGTTGCCTGCGGGTAGCCGTCGGCGCGGATGGTGGCCAGAGTGAGGTCGTTGACGCTGTGAAGGATGTCCAGTATGAACTGGCGTGCTGCGTGATTGAGTGCTTCCATGATCCCTCCCGGTCTGCACCATCTTAGGCGGGCGTCAATGCAGGGGCATGAGGCAGCTCAATCGTGCCTGTCAGCTTTTGCGGAACCCGGCGTCAGCGCGCGACCAGCACGACGGCGGCGACGGCTGCCAGCAGGTGCTTGAGCGTATGTCCGCTGAGCGCGCCCAGCACGTCCAACCAGGCCTGGTCGGCCACTTCGCACAGCTTGGCCAGCACATACAGGGCGACGGCCAGGCCGCATGCCCGGCGCTGGGCGGCCGGCGCGTCGTGCTGCCATTGCAGCAGCGGAACCAGGATCAGGGGCGCCGCCTGCAGCAGCAGATAGGGCCGCAGGTCGCCGCTGGCGCGCCACCACAGCACGCTGGCAACGGCGCATGCCGCCAGCAACAGCAGCGCCAGGCGCGAGCGCAAGACGGCCGCCAGCAGCGCGCCGCAAGCGAGCGCGATCGGCAAGCGGTCCCATACGAGGCGGGCGTCATCCGGCGCCAGGTGGTACCAGGCCGAACCGAGCGCGGTCAGGCCGAGCGCGGCCACGAACACGCCCAGCGCGCTGCGTTCGGCCCCGGCCAGAGCGCTGTGCCGCAGGCGCCAGGCGCCATAGGCCGCGGCCAGCAGGAAGCCCAGATTGGACAGCACGTCGCCTAAGCATGGGCGATGCCCAGCAGGCTGCGCTGGTCGGAAAAGGCGTGATAAGCGGCGCTCTGGGCGATCGGGCCGTGAATGGCCAGCACGGCGGCGAGCAGGAGGGCCGCGAACAGGGCCAGCGGCGGTTTGGAACGGGTGATGAGCATGGCAATCCTTTGCAAGAACAGGCCCTCACTGTGCCCGTCCCCCGTCAAAGTGGATACCGAAACGCAAGACGTCGCCGAAAAGGCGACGTCCGGTAGTGCATGCTAATACCAAATCCGCTTACTGGGCCGCCACCTTGGCTTGGCGCTTGCATCTTCAGCGCGGCTGAGGAAGCCCCAGCGGTCGGCCGTCTCTTCAATCACCTTGGCGGTCGGCTTGCCGCTGCCATGGCTTAGCCTTGACGTCGATCCGGATGATGATCGGCGCCGCCCCGCCCTGCGCCGCCTGGGCCGCTGCCGCGAACTTGAAGCTGTGCGCGGGGACCACGCGGTCGTCGTGGTCGGCGGTGGTGATCATGGTGGCCGGATAGCAGGTGCCCGGTTTCAGGTTATGCAGCGGCGAATACTTGAGCAGCGCCTTGAACTGGGCCGGATCGTCGGCGGTGCCGTAGTCCGAGGCCCAGTGCTTGCCGATCGTGAACTGGTGGTAGCGCAGCATGTCGAGCACGCCCACCTGCGGGACGGCCGCGCCGAACAGCTCGGGACGCTGCAGCATGGTGGCGCCCACCAGCAGGCCGCCGTTGCTGCCGCCGCCGATGGCCAGCTTCGATGGCGAGGTCACCTTGTTGGCGATCAGCCATTCGGCCGCGCCGATAAAGTCGTTGAACACGTTCTGCTTCTTGAGCACGGTGCCCGCTTCATGCCAGGCTTCGCCGTATTCGCCGCCGCCACGCAGGTTGGCCACCACGTACACGCCGCCCATTTCCATCCAGGCCAGGTTGCCCACCGAGAAGCTCGGCGTGAGCGACACATTGAAGCCGCCATAGCCGTACAGATAGGTCGGGTTGCTGCCGTCGAGCTTGATGCCCTTCTTGGACACGATGAACATCGGCACCTTGGTGCCATCGCGGCTGGTGAAGAATTGCTGGCGCGTTTCATAGGCCGAGGGGTCGAAGTCCACCTTCGGCTGGCGGAACACGGTGCTCTCGCCGGTGGTCAGGTCGAGCCGGTAGATGGTGGTCGGGTTGGTGAAACCGGTGAAGGAATAGAAGGTCTCGGTGTAGTCGCGCTTGCCGCCGAAGCCGGACACGCTGCCGATGCCTGGCAGCGCGATTTCGCGCACCAGCTTGCCTTGCAAGTCCATCACCCGCACCACGCTGCGCGCATCGGCCAGGTATTCGGTCACGAACTGGCGGTTGACCAGGTTGACGCTGCTCAGGGTCTGGGCGCTCTCGGCGATGATCTGCTTCCAGTGCGCTTCGCCCGGCTTGCGGGTATCGATAGCGATCACGCGCGCGGCCTTGCGGTCGGTGTTGAAATAGAAGACGGCGCCGTCATTGTCGATGAATTCATAGCTTAAGCATCGAAGTTGGCGATCAGCGGCTGGACCTTGGCGCCAGGCACGCCCAGCGCCTTGTAATAGACGTGGGTGCGGCGCGAGGTGTCGCGCGAGACATTGATGACCAGGTACTTGCCGTCATTGCTCACCTGCCCCGAGACGTTCCACTCCTTGTTTTCCTTGCTGCCGAAAACCATCTGGTCCGCGCTCTGGGGCGTGCCGACCACGTGGTAGTACAGGGTGTGGAAATGGTTCACGCTTAGCCAGCGCGCTGCTCGCCTTCGGTTCCGGATAGCGGCTGTAGAAGAAGCCCTTGCCGTCCGGCGTCCAGGAGGCGCCCGAGAACTTGACCCACTTCCAGGTGGTCGTCCAGGTCCTTGCCGGTCTCGATGTCGCGCACCTTCCATTCATTCCAGTCCGAGCCCGAGGCGGCGGTGCCGTAGGCCAGGTACTTGCCGTCCGGGCTGACGGCAGTGCTTAAACCAGCGCGACGGTGCCGTCGGCAGCCAGCGTGTTCGGGTCGATCAGCACGCGCTTCGTCGCTCAGCGACTGCATGGTGTACAGCACGGCCTGGTTCTGCAAGCCGTCGTTACGGCTGTAGAAGTAGCGGCCGCCTTCCTTGTAGGGCACGCTGTAGCGCTCGTAGTTCCACAATTTGGTCAGGCGCGCCTTGATCGCGTCGCGCTCGGGAATCTGGCCCAGCACCGACTGGGTGACCTTGTTCTGGGCTTCGACCCAGGCCTTCGTGTCGGCGCTGTCGGCGTCTTCCAGCCAGCGGTAAGGATCGGCGATGACGGTGCCATGATAGCTGTCTTTTTGTTCGACCTTGCGGGTGTCCGGATAGCTCAGGCCAGTGCCGTTTGCAGGGGCAGCTTTGCGCGAAGGCGTTCGCGCTGAAGGCCGCAAGCAGGCTCAGGACCAGGGATGCGTGTTTCAATTGCATGGAAGTGGCGTCTTTCGGAAAAGATTCGGGGCGTCGGCCCGGTACGGGGAGATTGGCGGGGAATGATAGCGCGAACGCTAGAGCATTGCCATATACATACGTCTAGTTGACGGTATTCATGCGTGCAGGCAAGGCCGATTTATGCAGGGGGCACCCAGTTGGCGATCCACGCGGCCAGCTGGTCGCCGGGGATCGCGCGGCTCATGAAGTAGCCCTGGGCCTGGTCGCAGCCGAGCGCACCGAGCAGGCGCCACACGGCTTCGCTCTCGATGCCTTCGGCCACTACGCGTAAAACCCATGTTGTGTCCGAGGTCGATGGTGGAGCGCACGATCTTGGTGTCGCCGATATCGTTCTCCATGTTCATCACGAAGGACTTGTCGATCTTGAGTTCGTCGACCGGCAGCCGCTTGAGGTAGGCAAGCGAGGAATAGCCGGTGCCGAAATCGTCAATCGACAGGTCCACGCCCATCGCGTGCAGGCGCTCGAGCGTGGTCTGGGCCCGCACCGGGTCGTCCATGATGGCGCTCTCGGTGATTTCGAGGCAGAACGAGGACGGCGCGAGCTTGTGGCGCGCCAGGATCTCGCCGAATTTCTCGGGCAGGTTCTGGTCCAGCAGGTCGCGCGTGGACAGGTTCACTGAGATCTTCAGGTGGATGCCCTGCCCGGCCAGCTCGCTGCACAGCGCCGCCGAGCGGTCCAGCACCCAGCGCGTGAGCACGCGTATGAAGCCGGTCTGCTCGGCGAAGGGAATGAAGTCGTCCGGGTACACATTGCCGCGCACCGGATGCTGCCAGCGCACCAGCGCTTCGGCGCCGATCACCGCGCCCGTGTCCAGGCGCAGCTTGGGCTGCAGGTGCAGGCGGAATTCGTCGCGTTCGATGGCGTTGCGCAGCTCGGTCAGCAGGCCCAGGCTCTTGGCGCTGGCGGTGTCCATTGCCGCGTCGTAGACGATGGCGCCGTCGTGGCGCTGCTTGGCCGCGTACATCGCCACTTCGGCCATCGACAGCAGTTCCTCGGCGCTCTCATGCCACCGCCGGATAGCTGATGATCCCGAGGCTTACCCCCCGATGTCGACCGTCTGGTCTTCCAGCGAGAGCGGCACTTCGAGCGCTTCCAGGATCCCGGCCGCGATGCGCTGCGCCGCTTCGACCGAACAGTCGGGCAGCAGGACCGCGAATTCGTCGCCGCCCAGGCGCGCCAGCTGGGCCGAGGGGTGGACCTGGGCCATGCGAAGGCGCAGGCGTTCGGCCACCTGGCGCAGCAGGTCGTCGCCGAAATTGTGGCCGAGGACATCGTTGACGTGCTTGAAGCGGTCCAGGTCCATCATCAGCACATACACGGCGTGTTCGCGCTTGCGCGCCTGCCCAGCGCTTCGTCGAGCATCAGCACGAACTGGGCGCGGTTGGGCAGATTGGTCAGCTGGTCCCAGTAGGCCAGGCGGCGGATTTCCTTTTCGCGCCGCGCGATCCCGTCGCGCATGCTGTCGAAGGCCTTGGCCAGCGCGCCCACTTCATCGTCGCGCTTGACGTCGATCTGGCCGCGGTAGTCGCCCCGTTCGAGCGACGCGCGGTGCCAGGCCAGCTCGCGCAGCGGCTGGGCGATGCGCTTGGCCGTGAACACGGCGGCGCAGGCGGCCACCACGATGCCGAGGATGGTGAGCGCAACCAGGGTGCGCTCGAGGCGGGTGTACTGTTCGGTGGCGGCGTCGATCGAGCGCACCAGCAGCACGCTGGCGCTGTGGGCATCGTCCTGGCCGATGGCAAGCAGGCGCGCGCTGTGGCGGGCCTCGCCGATGGCCAGGTCGAACGGGGCGCGCGGGTCGGCCGCCAGCGGGCGCAAATCGGCGGCCAGCGCGGGCATGAACTTGGGGGCAGCGTCGACTCGACCGTGGTCCAGGCGCCGTCGCGCGCGCGTGAGAATGACGACATCGAGGGCCGACAGCTCGCGCATGTCCACCGCCATCTGGCGGTCGATCACGAAGCCCATCACGACCCAGGCGATCGTGACCGGGGCCTTGACCGGCATGACCACGATCTGCACCGGCTTCTGGTCGACGATGGCGACGGCGCTGGCGCCATTGCCCTGGTCGGCGCGGTCGAGCAAGCCCAGGACCAGCTGCCCGAGCGCGCCCGCGCCGGAGCGATGATGCCGGTCGATACCGAGACCTTGCGCTCGCCGTCGATCAGCATGGTCAGGTCGGCGCGCGCGCTTCTACTGCTGTTGTCGAGCGCCGATTCGATGGTGGCGCGGTCGTCCTGGCCGCCGTTGCCGATCGCCTGCACGAAGGCGGTATCGCGCGCCAGCACTTGCGCCTGGAAGCGCTGCTTTTGCGCGCTTTGCTCCATCAGCTTGCGGAAGACTTTTTCCCCGTTGGCCAGTTCGGTGGCGATCGTGGCGCGCGCATTGGCGTCGATGCCGCGCTGGATCATCAGCAGGCCGATCACCTGGACCGAAATGATGAGGACCAGGAACAGTGTCGCGATCCGGCCTTCGAGGCTCTTGAAGCGGGTCAGCATGGGCTCAGTAACCCTGGTCGGTCTCGGCGACCGGCGGTTTGAGGGCGAGCTTGAACATCAGCGGCGCGGCAGCGTCGGCTTTCACCACGACGCTCTGGTCGGCCACCGAGGCGCTCTGGTTGTAGTGCCATGCCGAGACCGTGTATTTGCTTTAGCCGCCTAAGAAGGCAATTTTTGCAACGCTTACTCCGTCCGTCTTGGCAAAGAATGGCGAATCGACCACTTTGACGTAGGCGACCATGCGGTCGTGGATATTGCAGCCGAGGACCACGGTGCCTAGCCTTGTCGAAGACCTGGGGCGCAGCCACGACGCCCGAATACAGTTTCTGGTCGAACTTCTTGGCGGGCGAAAAAGAATAGATGTGATGTTTGACTTTGTCGTTGTTCGGAAACGACATCTGGCTGCCGGTCTGGATCACGCTGACCAGCGGAACGAACTTCAGGCCCCGTTGTTCAATTTCTCCGGCGCGCAAGGGTCTGGTCATGACGGCATGATTTTCCGGCTCGGCCACGATCACCACATCGGCCAGCGGCTTGCCCGCGGCGTCGCTGACTTGCACCGTCACCCCGTTGGCAACAGCGGTCGCACTGCTGCTTAAGCAGCAACAACAAGGAGGACGTTTCGCAAGGCTTTGAACATGGACGCGGCCGGTAGTGAGGGGAGCACCGGACATGCGTGCAGCCTAAGCAAATCTATTGTAGCGTCTGCCGGAAAATTCCGAAAAGAAGTTTCTCCAAATGAACACTGTGAACACGGCGCGCCCCCGCAGCCAAAACGGCAATCATGCAAGGAATGCCAGCGCCTGGCTCAGTCAGCGCCGCGCGGTGCCGGTGCCTGGTGCGCCAGCTGCCACTGGCGCGACTGGTCGAGCGCGCAGCCGATCTCGGTGGGGGTGAGGCGGCGCGCGATGATGCTCTTGTTGGCGCTGGCGGTCTCGTCGCTTGGCGTCGGCCGCCAGCAGCATCCACATGTAAGAGCGCACGCTGTCGCGCTGCACGCCGCGCCCGCTGCCGTACATACCGCCCAGGTTGTACTGGGCCAGCGCGTGGCCCTGCTCGGCCGCCTGGCCATACCAGAACACGGCCATGGCATCGTCCTGGGCCACACCCTGGCCATTGGCATACATGACCCCGAGATTGTTTTGCGCGCTGGCGTCGCCCTGCTCGGCCGCCACCCGGTACCAGCGCGCGGCCTGGGCGTCGTCGCGCGGCACGCCCTGGCCGGTAGCATAAATAACGCCCAGGTTGAACTGGGCGTTGGGTGCTCCCTGGTCGGCGGCGCGCCGGTACCATTCCAGCGCCCGCAGTTCGTCGCGCGGGGCCCCTCGGCCGTTGGCGTACATGCTGCCCAGATTGTATTGCGCCAGCATGTGGCCCTGGTCGGCCGCGCGCAGGTACCAGGCCATGGCGCCCGGCTCGTCGCGCTCGACGCCCTGGCCGTTGGCCAGCATGACGCCCAGGTTGAACTGGGCGTCGCGTTCTGCCCTGTTCGGCGGCGCGCTGCAGCCAGGCGAAGGCGCGCAGCGGATCGGCGCGCACGCCCAGGCCCTCGGCATAGGCGACGCCGAGCTGGCGCTGGGCCGTGGCATTGCCTTGCGCGGCCGCCTGGCGGAACCAGCACAGCGCTTGCGCATCGTTGCTGTCCACGCCCTGCCCGCGCTTGTACATCAGACCCAGGTTGAGCTGGGCCTGGGCGTCGCCCTGCACGGCGGCCTTGCGGAACCAGGCCATGGCCAGCGGGTAATTCATGGGGGCGCCGTGGCCGAACAGATAGCATTCGGCCAGCAGGCTCTGGGCGCTGGCCACGCCTTGCTCGGCGGCGCGGTAAAACCAGGCGAGCGCGAGCTCGTGATTTTGTTCCAGGCCGCGGCCCTTCTTGTACATTTGCCCCAGATTTTGCTGGGCCGACGCGTCGCCCTGCTCGGCCGCGTGACGGAACCAGTAAGCCGCTTCGGCGTCGCTGCGGTCCACCCCGCGGCCGTTGTAGTAGAGCGCGCCCAGGTGGTTTTGCGCGAAGGCCAGGCCTTGCAGGGCCGCCTGGCGCAGCCACTTGTAGGCATGGGCGTAATCGCGCTCGATGCAATCGCCTTTTTGTACATGAGGCCAAGGTTGAACTGGGCGTAGGCGTCGCCCCGTTCGGCTGCCTGCCGAAACCATACGTAGGTCTGATAATTTTCATGAGAGATATTCTGGCGGTTCATGCTGATCCTCCGGCCAACGGCCGTGACAACGCAGGAGTATGGGAGCGGCACAGGCAGCAGGCGACCTGAGAGGTATTGCTAAAAGTTTAAAACGCGAGGCGCACCACCGTTTGACGGCCCGCAAAAGCGCGGGCGGCGGGACGATGTGGGACATGAAAAAACCCCGCGGTGATCGCTCACGGCGGGGTTTGTAGGCAGCAGGGAAAAGTTACTCGGCGCGGACAGGTTTCGGACCGGCGCTGTAGACCGCCATGGCCAGCAAGGCCAGGCACCACACGATCAGCGCACCGGACGGCAGATCGAGCATCACCGACAGCACCAGGCTTGGCCGCATAGCCGCCGATGCCGGTCAGGTAGGCCAGCGGCAGCTTGCGCCGCTCCGGATAGTGGCGCACCGCCAGGCTGGGCACGATCAGGCTGGCGAACACGAGGTACACGCCGACCAGTTGCACCGAGGCCGTCACGGCCAGCGCGAACACCAGGTAGAAGCCGAGCTAAGCCCAGCCGCTGATGGAAGCAGCGCAGCGCCGCCAAAATCAGCGCGGCGCCCACGGCCGAAGCATCAGCAGCTGGCCGTAACTGACCCACAGGATCTGTCCGGCCAGCAGTTCCTGCATGTGCTCGCCGCCATGGGGATTGTGCGCCACCAGCAACAGCCCGGCCGTGGCGGCCAGGATGAACATGACCCCGATCTGCGCTTCCTGCACGTCGGGCCAGCGCTTCTCGGTCCAGGTCAGGAGGACCGCGCCGAGCACGGCGGCGGTGCTTAGGGGCCAGCTGCACCATCCATCCGCTCGGATCGAGCTGACCGGAACCGGCCACGATGACGCCCAGCGCCGCAATCTGCGCGATGGCAAGGTCAATGAACACGATCCCGCGCTTGAGCACTTGCGCGCCCAGCGGAATGTGAGTGGCAAGCACCAGCACGCTTCTACCAGGAAGGCTTAAGCAGGATGATCAGCAGGTCGCTTGGCGCCGTTCATTTGGACGCTTCCAGCAGACGCTTGACGGTGCTGTCGAACAGGCCGAACAGATCCTTGGCCTGGTCGTCACCGCCGACCGTGAACGGCAGCACCACCGCCGGGATGGCGGCACGCTGGGCCAGCCAGCCCGATGCGCGGCCATCCTGGTAGGCCCCGCGCAGCACCATCTTAGTGGCTACTGGCGCTGCAGCTGCGCCAGCAGTTCGTTCAGGTGCGCCGCGCTCGGCTCGACGCCGGGCTTGGCTTCGAGCGTGCCGACCTGGCGCATGCCGAGCCAGCCCATCAGGTACTCCATGTTTTTATGGTGCTCGACCACGGCCACATTGCGCAGCGGCGCGGCCTGCTGTTCCCAGCGCAAGACTGCCGCATTCCAGCGCGTGCTGAAGTCCTTGTAGCGCGCCTGGTAAAAGGCGGCATTGGCCGGATCGATTTCGGCCAGGCGCTTGGACAAGGCCGTGGCGACCAGCGCGATGTTGCGCGGATTTTGCTGGATGTGGGGATTGCCCGAGGCGTGCACGTCGCCTTCGCTGCGGTCGACCTTGGACGGCACGTCCAGGCGCGGCACGAAGCCGCCCGCGGCAAAGTTGCCCGGCTGGCCAGCCGCGATCCTGGCGTTGCCCGATTGCTGGATCAGCACCGGCAGCCAGCCCACTTCCAGTTCCAGGCCGGTGCAAACCAGCAGGTCGGCATTGCGGGTGCGGGCGATCAGGCCCGGCCGCGCTTCGATCCGGTGCGGATCCTGCATGGCATTGGTGGCGCTGCTGGCCTTGACCTTGTCGCCGCCCAGTTCATTGGCCAGCGATTCCCATTCGGGTTCGCAGGCCAGGACGTTGACGGCCGCCTGGGCCGCGCACGGCAGCAGCACGGCGGCAGCCAGCAGCAAGCGGGCGAAATGGATGTTGGTGATCTTGTTCATGCCTGACTCCTTAGAAAGCGTGGGCAGCGTGGGTGCCCAGACTCATGATGTATTGCAGATAGAGCTGGTTGTCGGCGACGCCGGGACGGGCTTCATCGCGCGCCAGTTGCAGCCGCAGCCGGGAAAATTCCGAAGGACTGTAGTCGAGCATGAGGCTGCTCCGCTTGGCGTTGTAGGCGCCCAGGATCGGGAACACGGGCTCGCTCAGGCCGATCGCCGGGGTGCCCGATTGCAGGCGGTCCAGGCGCAAGCCCAGGCGCCAGGCCAAGCATGAACTGGTAGACCCCTTGCAGGTACCAGCCGGACTGGGTGCTGTCGAAGGCGCCGACGGCGTCGCCTGCGGCCAGCGTGCCGCTTTCCGTGCGGCGCAGATACTCGCCCTGCAGCTTGAAGTTCTGGCGCGTGGAATTGCCGTTCGGCGCCCACTTGTAGATGGCGTCCGCGATCCACATGGTCGAGCGGCCGCTGAAGGCGCCTAGCCAGGCCCTCGTCTTCGAAGCCGCGCTCGGCCGCGCCGGTGCGCAGATAGGACAGGCCGGCGCGCCAGCTGCCCGAGTCGCCGATGTCGTTGCCGATGTGGGCGAACACGGCCGTGGCACCGCTGCCGTTCTTGTTGCAGTCGTTGCCGGGCGCAGGCGCGGCCGTTGCCCGCTTCCGCGCCCAGTTCGATAAAGGTGTCGGTCGGCGCCAGCCATTTGGCTTGCAGGCCGTCGGTCTTGTACTGTCCGCCGAAGAACACCTGGTAAGCCAGCGGCGCGTCGACGAAGTCCCAGGTATGGGCATGCTGGCTGTTCAGGTAGCCGATCGAGGACAGGAAGCGACCGGCGCGCGCATTGACGCCATTGCTGAGGGCGCGCGTCTGGACAAACGCTTCCTCCACGCCGACGCCGTCCTCGCCGTCCAGGGCGAAGGTCAGGCGGCCGGAAAACATGGGATCGATATTGGCCGCGAAGGTCAGTTCCGATTCGCCCAGATTGAAGCTGCGCGCGCCGGGACCGACTTCGCCGCCCTGCGGCATGAAGCCGCCGATGCGGTAGCTGGCCGGATCCTGCGACAGGCGCGCATAGGTGCCGCCAAGCACCAGCGAGATATCGGGATTGAAGGTATTGCTGGCCGAGCGTGGCCGACGCCACCAGGGCGGCCGCGGCCGCCGGTGAAGCGGACTGGGCCGCGACTTTGGCTTCCTCGGCACTGGTCTGGGCTTGCGCCGTGGCCGCCTGGGCGTCCTGCAGACGTTGTTCGAGGGCGGCCAGGCGCGCCTCGTACGATTGTTTCATTTCCTGGATCTGGGCGCGGATCGCGGCCAGTTCTTTGTCATCGGCTGCAAAGGCGGCGCCGGGCGCGGCGAAGACGGCGCACAAGGCGGCGCCGAGCATGGTTCGTTTGAACATGGTCATTCCTGTCTGATAGATAGCGGCGTGCCGCTGCAGCACAGGCAGCGGTCACGTTCATGGCGGGTCGATCAGGACAGGGCGGGCAGCGCGCGAGCGGAACGCGAGCGTGATGCGGGTGGCAGGGTCGGCGGCAGCAATGGCCAGCGGGGAGTAGGTATTCGGCGCCAGCGCGGGGCTGGAAGCGTGCTTGCCGGAAATGGCTCCGGCCAGTTGGGCGAAGGCCAGGCACTGGCTGCAATTCTTGTGCTGGGTAACGGCGACCGACAATTCCTCGTCGCCGCCATCGTTGCTGCTGAGCGCCGCGCTGGCGACCGTGCGTTCGTAGGAGCTAGAGCGAAGTGCGAAATGACGTGCGTACTCGCCATTTGCTGGGAGACCAGCAAAAGCAGCGAGAGCAATACACGAACAAAGGCCTGGCGTTTCATCTTGCCGCTATTGTAAGACGTTTCTGAACGCTATGACGATTTTCTTGAAACAGCGTATTTCTGCAGGAAATCGGGCACTTTCGCCGCACTTAATTTATTGACCGCAACTAACAACGGCGGTTCGACCGGGCCCAGTCCATACAGCGTGCCCAGGTGTTTACTGATATGCAGCAGCACTTCGGCCGCCACTTCCGCATCCGATTCGGCGCGGTGGGCGGCACTGCGAAAGCGGATCCCCAGCTGGCCGGACAACTGGCCCAGCTTGTAGCTGGACAAGCCGGGAAACACGCGGCGCGACAGTTTGAGCGAACACACCAGGCTTAGGCATGGCGCGGCGCCAGGTCGAGCCGGGCCGCTTCGGCCTTGAGGAATTTTTCGTCGAAACTGGCGTTGTGGGCCGAGAGCGTGGCGTCGCCTATGAAGTCGAGCAAGGCTAGCACCACCTCGTCAGTAGGCAGGCGCGGCGTCGACCATGGACTGGGAAATCCCGGTCAGCTGGGTAATAAAGGAAGGAATGCGCACGCCGCAATTGATCAGGGACACATAGCGGTCGGTGACGCGCCCGCCCTCGATGCGCAGCGCCGCCACTTCCGTGATCCGGTCGCCCATGACGGGCGACAGGCCGGTGGTTTCGAAGTCCAGCATGACGATGGCTTGCTCGAACATGGCGGCCTTATCCGTATTTGCGCACGGCATCGAGCGCCAGGCCGGCGCCGATGCTGCCGAACAGGTCGCCTTCGACCTTGCGCGCGTTCGGCAGCAGTGCGCCGATCCGCTCGCGCAGCATGCGCACCCCGCTCGAGCCGCCCGTGAAGAACACGGTATCGACCGCGTCAGCGCGCACAGCCTAAGCATCGGTCAGCAGCTTGAGCACGGTGTGCTCGACCGAGCCGACCAGGTGGCCGATCGCTTCCTCGAAGGCGGGACGCTGCAGCAGGACCGAGGTGGACGGCGACAGGCGTTCGAGCGCCAGTTCGGTCTCGGTGGCGCCCGACAGCGCGATCTTGCCCTCTTCCACCTTCATCGCCAGCCAGTGGCCGGCGCGCTCGTCGATCAGGCGCTGCAGGCAGGGCCAGCTTGTCCGGCTCGCGCGTCGCGCGCCACGTCGGCCAGCTGGGTCCAGGTTTTCTTGGTGTACGCCAGGTTGATCGTGTGCCAGGTCGCCAGATTGAAGTAATAGCTCGACGGAATCGCGCTGTCATTGGTCAGCAGGGACTGGTAGCCCAGCAGCGGCATCACCGACGACAGGCTCAGGTACTTGTCGAAATCGGTGCCGCCGATGTGCACGCCGCCGGTGGCGAGGATGTCGTCGCGCCGTTCGGCCTTGCGCGCGCTCGGGCGACAGGCGCACCAGCGAAAAGTCCGAGGTACCGCCGCCGATGTCGGCGATCAGCACCAGTTCTTCGCGCTCGATCTGGGATTCATAGTCGAAGGCGGCGGCGATCGGCTCGTACTGGAAGGACACGTCCTTGAAGCCGACCGCGCGCGATGCTTAAGCCAGGGTGTCTTCGGCCAGCTGGTCGGCCTCTTTACTGTCGTCAATGAAGAACACGGGGCGGCCGAACACGGCCGAAGTGAATTCACGTCCCGCTTCGCGCTCGGCGCGGCGCTTGACCTCGCCAATGAAGTGGGCCAGCAGCATGCGGAACGGCAAGGCACGGCCGCCGACCTCGGTCTGGCCGTCGATCAGGCTGGTCCCGAGCAAGCTCTTGAGCGAGCGCATGAGACGGCCTTCATAGCTTACCAGGTAGTTAGCCAGGGCCGCACGGCCGTAGCTGACCTCGTCGTCGTCGGCGTTGAAGAACACCACCGACGGCAAGGTCGCCTTGCCATCTTCGAGCGCCAGCAGGCTGGTGGCGGCGGCCGGACGCGGGCCGCTCCCCTGGGAGCGGACCCACCCTACCGTGGAATTGGATGTGCCGAAATCGACGCCGCAAGCAGTGGCCATGGAACCCTTTATCGTAAGGGGCGGTATTTTACCAGAAATGCGGTCCCGGCGGCCAGCGATGGCGCTGTCGTCCATTTCGGCAACACATCGCGCGTATTCACGCAATTGTAGTTGCCTTGGGGAAATTAAGAGGACTACACTGCAAGCAGCCCATATTGACACCATGACCAAATCCACGCCACCGCTCAGTTACACCATTGCCGACATCAAGGCCCTGATTCACCGCGAGGCGCGGCGCGTCACCTCGTATGACGTGGCCTCGCTGGCCGGGGGTATCGCAGTCGGCCGTGTCGCGCTGCTTCAAACCGGGGGCCAGCGTGTCGAAAGCAACTTACGCCCGCGTGATGCAGGCCGCCACCGCGCTCGACTACACCCCGAATGCGGCCGCGCGCAGCCTGATCACGCGCCGCTCGAACCAGATCGCCCTGCTGGTGTCGAACGTGGTGACGCTGCACTATCCGGAAGTCATTGCCGAGCTGAGCCGCCAATTCAGCCTGCAGGGCATCCGCATCCTCTTGTTTACCCTGCCGCGCGAAGCCGATGTCGACCAGATCCTGGCCGAAGTCTGGCGCCATCCGGTGGACGGCGCCATCGTCGCCGCCCGCCTGGGCGCCCAGCAGGTGGCCGAATTCGAGCGGCGCGGCATTCCCTTCGTCCTGTTCAACCGCAACCTGCGCGAGCGCACCGTCAACGCGGTCGTGTGCGACCAGGTCGATGCGGCGCGCACGCTAGTGTCGCGCCTGGCCATCGCCGATGGCCACAAGCGCTTTGCCATGATCGAAGGACCGCGCGATTCCGTGATTGCCCAGGACCGCTCGCGCGGCGTCACGCAGCGGCTGGCCGAACTGGGCCTGGCCGCCCCGCTGGTGGTGAGCGGCAACAACGATTACGACAGCGGCGGGCGCGGCTTGCGCGAAATCATCGCCCGCCTGGGCGAGGTGCCGGACGCCGTCATTTGCGGCAATGACGTGACCGCCATGGGCTGCGTCGACACCGCGCGCCACGACATGAAGCTCGATGTGCCGGGCCAGCTGTCGATCACCGGCTTCGACGGCGTGGAACAGGCGGCCTGGCTCAGCTACCGCCTGACCACCGTGCGCCAGCCGGTGCACGTGATGACCCTGGCCGCGGCCGAGATGCTGACCGGCCTGATCCGCAATTCCGGCGCCGCCACCGAGCGCCGCGTGTTCGCCGCCTGCGTGGTGGAAGGCGCGACCGCGCGCCTGGGCCCGGCCTCCTAGTCCCAGCCTCCTAGTCCCGGCTTAAGCAGCCAGGCGCACGGCGTCGTCGAGCCGGTCGTTACCCCAGAACATCTCCGAGCCGACCAAGAAGGTGGGCGCGCCAAACACGCCCATCCGGTGTGCATGGGCAACCTGGTCGCGCAGGCGCGCCTTGACCTCGTCGGCCCTGGCGGCGGCCATCAGGGCCTCGGCCTAAGCAAGCCCATGTCCTTGAGCACGGCGCTGACCAACGCATCGCCGCCGATGTCCTGGTCGAGCGCGAAATTGAGCAGCATGATGCGGCGGCTGAACTCGGCGCCCCAGGGGGCTTGCGCGCCCAGCAGGGCGACCCGCGTTGCTTGCACGGCGGTGCGCGGAAAGACGCTCGGACGGCGGAACGGCAAGCCGTATTTGGCGCCCTCGCGAACCATGTC
The DNA here is from genome assembly GCA_024703915.1 of Massilia sp. H-1. GTDB lineage: Bacteria > Pseudomonadota > Gammaproteobacteria > Burkholderiales > Burkholderiaceae_D > Telluria_A. Next base: position 47,808 of record CP087969.1, read on the forward strand.
CTTCCAGACATACTCGCCCTTCTCTTTCTGCAGCACGAAGGGCGAATTGTCCCAGCCGAAGGACTTGAAGATCGGGCCGAGCAGAAAGGGCCGCCAGACCAGCGGCACGCCGTGCGCGGCAGCCAGCGCTTCAATGCGCATGACCGACAGGTAACTATAGTTACTGCCGAAGTCGTACCAGAATTCGATGGGAGTGGGCGTGCTCATACGGCCTCATGAAAAGTTCGAGCATCCATACTACACATTAATCTTTTTCTATGATTGTGATATTTGGTGATGGACTTTCTCTGATTCTCCTCTAGCCTGTAAGTGGACTCCCTCGCCACTTCTTGCGAAAGATCATCATGCGACTGACAGAAATGATTTCAGAAGTTCAGACCAAGCTCGGCATTGCCCACGACGGCAAGGCCGGTCCCGAAACCTGGAATGCGATCTACAACCGCATCGTCAGCCCGCAAGCGGCCGATCTGGCCGCCAGCACGCCGCTGCTGCCGGTGGATGCCCGCAGCGAAAAATGCATTGCCACCTTGCATCCGTCGGTGCAGCCGTATGCGCGCGTGATGGAAAAGGCGAAATCGGTCGGCATCACGATCAAGATCATCAGCGGCTTGCGCACCTACGAGGAACAGAATGCCCTGTACGCCCAGGGCCGCACGGCGCCCGGGCGCATCGTGACCAATGCGCGGGCCGGACAGTCGAACCACAATTTCGGCATCGCCTTCGATATCGGCGTGTTCGAATCAGGCCAGTACAAGGGCGAGTCGCCCAAGTACAAAGTGGTCGGTGCGCTGGGGGTGGAACTGGGTCTGGAATGGGGCGGCAACTGGAAAACGATCCACGACGAGCCGCACTTCCAGCTGCGTCCGATCTGGGCCGATGCCCTGGCCGAAAAGCAAATGCTGGCCGCGCTGAGAATGCGCCATGATGCGGGGGCGGATTACTTTGCGTAACACGCAGGCAGCCAGGCGCATCGCGCGCCCGGCCTGAGGCGGTCGCTCAGCTCAGCGCTTGACGCCGGGCGACGCGGCGTTCACTTCCTTTTCGTAGGCGTCGAGGAAGTCCGGTCCGAACAGCAATTTGAAATTGTCTTGCGCTTCAGCCTAAGCAATCTTGGCGTGCTGCTGGCAGAACTGATCCCACAGGGCCGCCTTGCGCTGCATCGGAATCAGGCGATACTGCATGCTGTTCTTGATCGATGCTTCAGAAACGCTCGGGACGCAGGCGGTGCAAGACCTTGTTCATGCTGGCCTTGGTTCCCGCGACCACGCCCTTCTGGTGTCCTTGCAAATCGGCCATGGCATCCTCGATCGCTTCGAGCGGTTCCATAAAGCCAGGCATCTTCTTGCGCAACATCTGGGTCATCACGGTCTGGCTGTCCGGGAAGAACTTCAGCGGATTATTGTTCCGCAAAACAACCACCGTCACCCCAGCCTTGACCTCTTGCTTGACCAGCGAACGCATGGCCAGCAAATCGATCACGCCCTGCAGGCTACCGGCAAGCATCTTGCCCATGGTTTCCATCATTTCAGGGCTCAGGCTGGCGATCGCTTCCGGAGTCAATCCGGCGCCGCGCAGGAATGCTTGGCGTAACACTTCATTCTGGTCGATGTGCATGTCCAAGTCCGTCATAAAGATGTCTCCTGACTAATAATTGTTAGTATTCAGAAATGATGCCAGATGTTCAGGAATTGTGGCAAGACGGTTGCCAATTATTACAATTAAAATGCCGGAAAATGAAAACGGTGGACGAGACAATTGCCCCTAGGTCATGAGTCTGGACAGATGTTAAGATACTCCGCTGCTTAAGCCCCCGAGTAAGCCTTTGCCTCAGGAATTTCATGCCAGTGCAAGCGCCATCGACACGCTATTCTCCCCTGCTTTCCGGTCCGGGCAAAGTCCAGGAACTCCCGTTTGCCCCGCCCCCCTGGGTGCTGCAGCAATGCCTGGAAACGGATTTCATCTTCCTGGCCAATCCATTAGCCTACGAAGAACTGAGCGAGACCTATGCCTACGAGGTCACGTTCGAGAAGGAATCGCGCGCCCGCAAGGAAGCCGAACCGGTGCGCTACGCCATCAGCACCGCCCTCAAACGCTTCCGCTCGCAAGTGCTAAAACGCAACAAAGTGCTGGACATGCTGAAGACCCTGATCGGGCAATCGGACGCGGCGCGGATCAATGTGCTCGACGTGGGTTGCGGCTGGGGTGAACTGCTGCAGCACATGATGACCTCGCTCCCGGATGCGCAGCGCGCGTGGCCCCCGCACGGCGTGGAAATATCGCGCCAGCTGGCCCGCCTGTCCGACGAAAAGCTGCAGCCATTGGGCGGACGCTGCATTCATGCCTCGGCCCAGGATGGCATCCTGCGCTTCGACGAGAACTACTTCGACATCATCGTCATGGCGTCGTTCCTGGAACACGAATCGAATCCGCTGGCGGTGCTGGAAAACTGCCGCAAGCGCCTCAAGCCGAACGGCACCATCATCGTCAAGGTGCCCAACTTCGCCTGCTACAACCGCATGCTGCGCGGCGCGCTGGAGCGGCTTCCGCTGGCCCGATCACGTCAATTACTTCACCCCCGCCACCTTGCGCGCCATTGCTTAAGCAAGGCCGGGCTGGACATCACCCGCATGGGCGTGCTGGACCGGACCCCGTTCAGCGACAGCATGTACGCCCTGATGCGGGTCGCCGCCTGAGCCGCGAAAATAGTATTTGGAAAAACATATCATTTCGATTATGCTGCCGCTGCGGTCTCGCTGAGGCCGCACCCGTGATATCGGGAGAGACTGCCTGCGAGGCAGCGCCGAAGGAGCAACCGCCCTGGAAACTCTCAGGCAAAAGGACCGATATCGCAATCAAACTCTGAAGAGCTGCTTAGGCCCTTGTCGACCGGTGCACCGAAGGAGCAAGCATTGCCTGCCCGCGCAGGTGGATGCGAAATCTCTCAGGTCCAGAACAGAGGGGGTGTCACAGGCGCGCGTTGCGCCTGGACTCCCCTTTTGACATCTGGAGCCTGCACACCATGAACACCCTCACCGCTGCTGGTGGCTTTGCCACCGCGCCCTCTGACGCCCGCGCGCCGCGTGGCCGACCGCGTCTTCACGTTTAAACTGAAAGAAACTCCGCGATGGACATGAGTGTATTTGACCTCTTCAAGATCGGTATCGGGCCATCGAGCTCGCATACCGTCGGCCCGATGGTGGCGGCGCGCCGCTTCCTGCTCGAATGCGGTTCGCTCGAGCGCGCCTGCGCAATCGAGGTCGAGCTGTACGGCTCGCTGGCCCTGACCGGCATCGGCCACGCCACCGACAAGGCCGTCATCCTCGGCCTGATGGGCGAAACGCCGCAGCGCGTGGTGCCGGGCCAGGTCGACGCCATGCTGACTGCGGCCGAGCTGGCCGGGGTGCTGTTCTTGCTGGGCACGCAGCCGGTGCCTTTCTCCGCGCGCAAAAATCTGGTCTACCACAAGACGATCAGCCTGCCCGAGCATCCGAACGGCATGCGCTTCACACTGACCCTGGACGATGGCAGTTTCATCGAACGTGTTTTTTTCGGTCGGTGGCGGGTTCATTCGCGCCGCCGATGAATCGCAGGCGCCCCAGCAGGATGGCGGCAAGGCGCCACTGCCCTTCCCCTTCGACACCATGAGCGAGCTGCTGGCCCATGGCCAGCGCACCGGCTTGTCGATCGCGCGATGCTGCGCGACAACGAAAAGGCGCGCATGAGCGAGGCCGAACTGGACGCCGGGATCGACAAGATCTGGCAAGTCATGCACGACTGCATCGACCAGGGCCTGGCCACGGATGGCCACCTGCCAGGCGGACTGAACGTCAAGCGGCGGGCGGCGAAGCTGTGGTCGCAGGTGCAGGAAGCGCGCAAAAGCGAGGACCTGAGCTAGGCCGCTGCCGCACGCGGCCATGCATCACGTGAGCCTGTACGCCATGGCCGTCAACGAAGAGAATGCGGTCGGCGGGCGCGTGGTCACCGCGCCCACGAATGGCGCGGCGGGCATCATTCCGGCCGTGCTGCGCTACTACGCCCAGGATTGCGCGGCGGCCGATCCGGTCGGCGGGATCCGCGACTTCATGCTCACGGCCGCCGCGGTCGGCATGCTGTGCAAGCGCAACGCCTCGATTTCCGGCGCCGAGGTCGGTTGCCAGGGCGAAGTCGGCGTGGCCTGCGCCATGGCGGCGGCGGGCCTGGCGGCGGCGCTCGGTGGCAGCAATGAACAGATCGAGAACGCGGCCGAGATCGGCATCGAACACCACCTGGGCATGACCTGCGACCCGATCGGCGGCCTGGTGCAGATCCCCTGCATCGAGCGCAACGGCATGGGCGCGATCAAGGCGATCACGGCCGCGTCGCTCGCGCTCAAGGGCGACGGCAGCCACTTCGTCAGTTTCGACGAAGTGGTCGAGACGATGCGCCAGACCGGCGCCGACATGCAGGAAAAGTACAAGGAAACGTCGCTGGGCGGGCTGGCCATTCACGTGGTGACGGTCAATCACGCGGCTTGCTAGGGAGGCGGGCCATTGACACCGAGGCGCGGAAAAGGTGTGGCCCATTTGATTCATTCCCGTCATTCGAACAGCAGCGCATCTCAATTTGAGATTGGCGGCTCTCATGCGCGTGATTCCCGACACCCCCGGGCAGCGTTGCAGGAATGCGATAAATTGACGCTGATATGAATCAGGAGGCTGCTACTTCGCATCGGACCTTTCCAGTGCGGCGCCGTGCGTAAGCCAAACCATGATGCAGGGGCGAGTTTGCATACTGCAAAATGTAAGCCGATTGGCGAGTCTTCCGGTAAGTCTCGAACCGGTACGGATGATCGAACGAATCGGTCGGCAAGCTCACTAGGGGGTGTCCTGAATTTTGTGTAAAACGGGGTTTCGTTTAGTGCTGCGAGATTCGGTCTTCAAACTGGATGGTGAAGCGGTTAAGCGCTCCTTTCCAGTCCCGTATTGGCATCGTCCACTTCTTGCTGATGTTGTTAAGCGCCAGGTAGAACAGCTTGCTGACGGCTTCATCGGTTGGGAACGAGCTGCGGGTTTTAATGACTTTTCGCAGGCTCATATTAATCGATTCAATGGCATTGGTGGTGTAGATGACTTTGCGGATTTCCGCTGGGTAGTCGAAGAATGGGATGATGCGCGCCCAGTTGCGGCGCCACGACTGGCCGATGGGCTCGTACTGCGCATCCCATTTGGACTCAAACTCAGTGAGCATGAGGTCTGCCTCGTCGGCGGTAGCGGCTGTGTAGATGAGGCGTAGATCGGCGGCCACTTCCTTCTGGATTTTCCACGGCACGAAGTTCAGGCTGTTGCGCACCATGTGAACGATGCAGAGCTGGACCGCCGCTTTCGGATAGACCGCTTCGATCGCATCAGGGAAGCCTTTCAGACCGTCGACGCAGGCGATGAAGATGTCCTGCACGCCACGATTTTTCAGTTCGGTGACGACCTGCAGCCAGAATTTAGCGCCCTCGGTCTGGGCGATCCACAAGCCCAGCACTTCCTTGTGGCCTTGCATGTTGACGCCAATGGCCAGGAATACGGCCTTGTTGCGTACAGCGCTTAAGGCATCACGCACTTTGACGTGGATACAGTCGAGGTACAGGATGGGATAGAGCACGTCGAGCGGGCGGGCCTGCCAAGCCTTCACATCTTCGCTGACGGCGTCCGTGACGTTGGAGATGAGAGTTGGCGACACCTCGGCACCGTACATCTCTTCCAGGTGGCTCTGGATCTCATGTACCGTCATTCCGCGGGCGTAGAGTGAGATAATCTTGTCGTCGAAGCCGGTCCAGCGGGTCTGGTGCTTGGCAATGATTTTCGGATCGAACGTTCCCTGGCGGTCGCGGGGAATATCGATGGGCAGCGCGCCGAAATCGCCCTTGAGCGTCTTGGCGCTGTGGCCATTGCGGGTGTTGGCGCTGTCGTTGCTGACGGCCCCGCTCTTATCGTGGCCCAGGTGATCGGTCATTTCGACCTCCAGGGCGCGCTCGACCAGCATCTTGGTCAGTTGCTTCCAGCAGGCCGTTTTCGCCGATCAGGTCTTCAGGTTTTTTGTAGTTGGCCAGCAGGCTGTCGGCCAGGCTTAGCAGTTCTGGGTCTGGCTTAGCCCGCTTGTTACGCTTTACAACGGTCATCATTTCTCCTTGATGGTGGCAGTTTCCTGCCAAATGACCGTTTTACACAAAATTATTTACACCCTCGACGGTGGCGGCGCCGATCGAAGGAAGAGACACGAAATACGTGTCGCTACGCTGGGACGTCAGAAAGAACACCACAGTCAAGCTCCAGTACGATATTAGCAAGGACAAGTCCGAATATGCATACCCCTTCTTCGGCGACTCCAAATTGCTGTCGGTGGCCCTGCAAGGGATCTTTTAGAGCGCGCAGATCGAACTCCACCCAAGTCAAAGGCCCGATTTCGCCTAGTCGCCATTGGATGTTCGCTGTGGTCTGTGGCTGGCAGGAGTTAACAAGCGTCCGGTGCCCCCCAACTCGAACGCATTGCTTAGCCGATTCGGTTCGCCGGGGCCCTTCTGCAGCCCGCGCCCGCGCGGTCGAATAGCAGATCCCATACTTTTCCCATCCAATTACATGATCGGCATAGGGGGCAGCCCTGAAGGGCCGCTCCCCTGCCACACCACCCGGCATGCGGGTCCGCACCGGGCGGTTCGGGTAGTTGAGGTCAGGACAGGCGCGGTACGCCAAGCCGGTCGAAGTAGGCAATCGTCAGGACTGTCTTTAACAGCCCGTTGGCATTGCGCCACCAGCGGCGGCTGTTTGCCGCCACCTGTCGCAGCACCAACGGCGCGGCCCCGAGCCGGGTCAGTTCCCGATACATGGTTTTCCCGCGTTTCCAGTGCTTGAGCTGGATAGCTCGCAGTCTGTGACGCAGCCATTCATCGAGTTCTCGCCAAACCTTGGGAGTTTCCGCCAGCTTGTAGTAGCCTTCCCAGCCAAGCATGTAGGAGCGCAGCTTTGCAACGATCTGGGGCATGCTGCGACCTCCAGAGCGTCCCGTCAGCTCACGGATACGCTGCTTGAACGTTGCCAGCGGCTTTTCCGCAACCTTCAGCTTCACCACTCTCCCACGTCCTGCCCACAGGCTGTAACCGAGGAACTTGCGGCCGAAGGCATTGCCGACCGCACTCTTGCTTTCGTTGACCACGAGGTGCAACTTGGCATAGAGGCGACGCAGCAACGCCATCACCCGCTCGCCAGCGCGTTTGCTGCGAACATAGACGTTTGCGTCATCGGCGTAGCGTGCGAAGCAGTGGCCGCGTCGCTCCAGTTCCTTGTCCACTTCGTCGAGCAGGACGTTGGCAAGCAGCGGCGACCGCGGGCCGCCTTGCGGCGTGCCTTCGTTGCGCGCCTGCACCACGCCATGGTCCATGATGCCGCTGTTCAGATAGGCACGGATCAGCCGGATCACCCCGGCGTCGTCGATGCGTTTCCGTAAGCGGTCAATCAAGATGTCATGGTTGATCCGGTCAAAGAACTTCGACAGGTCCACGTCCACCACGACCCGCCGTCCCGACTGGACGTACGCTCGGGCGGCAAGTACCGCGTCCTGCGCTCGCCGCCCCGGACGGAAACCGTAGCTGTGCTCGCTGAATGTGGGATCAAGAATCGGTTTGCAGCACCTGGAAGCAGTGCCTGCTGGATCAGCCGATCCGTCACCGTCGGAATGCCGAGCTCGCGCTCACCACCGTCGGGCTTCGGAATCGTCACCCTGCGTACCGGACTGGGCCGGTACGTTCCTGTCAGCAATTGTTCGCGTATTTCCGGCCAAGCCACGGCCAGGTAGCGCGCGGTTTCGTCGATGTCCCGACCATCCACCCCGGCTGCGCCCTTGTTGGCGCGCACACGCTTGAACGCCTGCAGCAGATTTTCCCTTCTCAACGCTGCGCGCAGCAGCATCGATCCTGCGTCTCCTGTCTCATGCCGCGGGCCACAAGCTTCGTCGCTGGAAGTTCCAGTCAAGGCTTCACCCTGACCTACGGCCTCCCGCCCCGCCTTCGCGGGCATCTGACGCATTGCCTGTCGCATCGACATGCCGGATGACACTCCTACTCGTTCAGTCCTTCACCGATGGGGTCGAGCCTTCCCGGCGCTACCACCAGCTACTATGACCTCTGCTGAGACCCTGCTACGGCAACACCGCCGTCCTTTCAGACGTGAGGCAGGGCGTCCCCAGGTAAGGGCCGCACTCCTTCATCACACAACCGCCGCATCTACGCCGCTTTGCCTTGGCCACAAGAGCTTTGCGGTTTCTGGCCCGCTCGCCCTGCTCGGCAGCGCCTTCTATGCGATTCGTGTTCCTCGGCTCGTGATTTACGCTCCACGCTTCCTCCCCACGGTCGATTGCTCTCCCGCAGTTGCGCTTCACTTCGCTCGCTGTGGCCAGCTCACGGCGGGACTTTCACCCACAGGAGTGCGCCCATGCTGGGCGCACAAAACAAAAGGCCTGCGTCGGAAGACGCAGGCCTTTGCTGTGATGCAGAATTCTTGGTGGGAAGTGCAAGTTTCGAATTTGACAACTAATTTCAATGGATCACGATAGATCACTCTCACGTAGCAGGAGCTGTCCTACATACTCCACCATAGGCATCTGGAAGCGCTCTAAGATGCGCTGCGGCTGCCCCAAATTTGCCCCAAATTCGTCCCTCTAGCCGGAACAAAAAAGCTGGGCGCCCGCGGAGCTGCGCCGAAAATCGTGCGGCTGACCTTCGTCAATACCGATACGGAATTTAGCGGCGGCAGTATTTGGCGACCCTTCTCTAGTCGGGCCCCTAAGGTTGCGCTGGCAAAATATAAAATCTCGGACCTATCAATCCACACCGCGTGGAAAGTAGAACATAGCAGCGCCCAAGATGTCCAACTAATCAGGCACGCAAGGAAAATTCCCTACACCACGTTTCCACTTCGCGTTAATCTCAGGCCGCCTCTCCTGTACAACCTGCTAAGTGCGGAGGATGTGAATGAACTCAATTGGGATATTAGACATCTTTGAAGTAGCAGCCGCGCTCAAGACAGACGAACGTTGTGTCGATCTGTTGGCATCACGGGGAGAAATTCCCGCCACCAAGATTAATAATCACTGGATTTTTCTTCAGGAGGACCTGATGTTATTTATCCGGGCCCGCATCGATATCGAAACGGCAGAGCGAAAAAGGCGGCGACAGAGCGCAGCGCCGTAGCACACGGCTCAGCTAGTCGACGACGTAGTCGAGAGCGAAACGAAAGATTACTTGAAGAAATGAGAGCGTTATCGCTGGCGAATGGATTACCTATGCCCAGTACATTGTCCGGCCCAAGTACGTGACACTCCGAGCAGCCCGCTATTGCGCGCCAAGAACGTTGAGGGCTTTGCAGGCCGTTTAACTACCAGTGAAATCAACCACTTACACCAACACCACACCGAGAGCCTCTTGAGCTTGATCAAACAGGCAGGGCACAAAGACTCGGCAGGCGCCGAGGTTCTGGCTAGGCCTCGCTCCTCACCGGGTTCAATGGCAGTAAGGAGGCTTTGACACTCACATTTCTTACGCAATTGATCCTCGTTGAGTCACTGAAGTTTTGCAACAAGGTGAGCTATACACCAACTCGTGTACGAGCGCCAAACTTGCCCCTGCCGTCCGGCGACGCGGAACTGCCCTGCACGCCCGGCGAGGTTCGCCTAGAGCTTCAATTCCAGCGCGGCCTGGAGGCGCGGCGATCCATGCCCCACGTTCCAGGTTTCACTGGCCCCGTCCGCATTTCGGTAACGCACGCGGGTTGGGCTATCTTCACCGAGCAGATTGGTCAGCGCGACGCGTACTTGTGTGCGCGGATCGACTTTGTAGAGAATGTAAGCCTCGAGGTCGCTTGCCATGGTACAGCTGGGCACTCTGTCGCTCCGATTGCTGTGTGCGCCCTCCGGCCCGGTAGGCAAAGCTGGCACCGCTGGTAACCTTGTCCGCTTTGTAGTCGAACCCAAGCACGGCACTGAACGGCACTTGCTCGTCCAGGCGGTTGTCCGGGCCTGGCACCGCGTCCACGATCGACCAGTTACGGCTCGCTGGCGCGCACATCGACTGACGCCGCCGCCGTCCAGACTGCCTTGAGCGGAAATTTCGCTTCCACATCCAGCGTGCGCACGTGGGCGCGCCCACTGTTGACTGGCTGATCGAACCACTGGCCATTGTCGTCCTGGTCCCGCTGCGACCGAATATAGTCGGTGATCCGGCGCGCCCCAAAGGCCACCGAAAACAGGGCCGAGGGGGCCCAGAAATGCTCGTAGGTCAGATCGATACCGCTGGCCAGTTCTGGCTTGAGGGCCGGGTTACCGATACTGTCCGGACTGAAACGGGTGTTCAACGACGCAATATAACGGCGCGCGCTCAACTGGCCTGGTTCGGGCGCCTTGTACGTGCGCGTCAGCGCGACCCGCACCTGACGCCCACTTTTGTCTGGGAATTTGTACAAGCTTTGCGCGACCGGACTGAGCACCTGGCTGCGCGAGCTGCTGCTCGGAATCCCGGTCCCGCTGCTGTCGGTGGCAATTTTTTCCCAGCGCGCCCCCAGGTACAGTGACCACTGCTTGGTCACACTCCACTCGTCTTGCGCAAAGGCCGCGAGGCGCCGCACTTCAGGCTCGAAACGCTCGTCGACCATGGTTTCCTCCGCACCGCTCAGGCGGTCGCGGCGCATCACGTGTTCATCACTCTGGCGTTTGCTCACTTCCCACCCGGTAGCGAGGTTATGACCGTCAAAGAAGGTGCGCGCGAACTTGAGCGTACTGGTCAGCGTCAGATAGCCACTGTCGGCCAGGGTTGCGCGCTGCAGCCGGTCCTGCAGGGTCCGCCGCCCGATATAGCGCGTCGATATGGTTCTCAACCCAGCCGCGATTGATGCTGACCTTGACATCAAGTTTGCCATGCCTACTTACTACTGACTGACCAGACTGGCGTCGGCGCCCGCGTAGCGGATGCTGCCGTCGCTGTTCAGGTTGCGGCTGAGGTAATCAGGCGCGGCGAAACTGCCGATCAGATTGGTGGCCTCGGCGCTCACCGCTGTGTCGGTCCGGATCGACTGGAGAAATCCTCCTGCATTGAGCTGATCGCCATCGGCCAGTTTCCAGTTCAGGCGCGGCTGCACGATAAGCTGCTCGGTATGGCCATTCTGGGTCGAGTGGCTGATGCGCAGCTGCACCAGTTCCCCCTGCGGATCGGTCAGTTGGTCTTTGCCGCTCGATTCGGGCGTGGTGTGCGTTTTGGTCGCCGTCGCATTGAGAAAATACGATAGATTGCCAGTCCGGTCCGCCAAGGTCAGCGTAGCCGAGGCGTTCTTGCTCTCGCCGGTGAGCACGGAATTGATGCGCAGATCGCGCTGCGCCTTCGATACCACTTTCTTGAGGACGATATTGATCGTTCCGGCAATCGCCTGCATGGAAAACTCGGCCGTCGCGGCACGCACAATTTCAATACGTTCGATCTGGGACGGCGGCACGTTTTCGAGCGAGAAGCCGGGCGCAGGACGCTCGCCATTGACCAAAATCTGGGTATATCCATTGCCCAGCCCGCGCATGCGAATACTGTTGCCAATCACCGTGACACCTGGAGCACGCTTGAGGACATCGAAGATGTTGCTGTCGCCGTATTTCAGCAACTCCTCTTGATTGATGACGGTCTTGCTGGCGGTGTCGTCACGGCGCGGATCGTAATCGCCCGCGCTGGCCTTGATTTCGACTTTGCTCACGGCTTAGCTCATCGGCTTTCGCCTTCGCCAGGACACGTTCATTGCTGCTTTCTTGTTGCGCGGCGACTGTACGGGAAAGACCCAACAGCATCAGGGCCGCAACCCGTCGTTTCGAAGAGGACATCAAGCTCGATCAATTAGTGTAGTTCGTTTCCGCAGCGAGAAACAGTCAATTCCAGGCACGCGGTCCGTGCCAGTGCAGCGCCGGGCGCGCACGCCCGGACGGTTGCACCGCCGCCATGCGCCAATCAGGGCTGCGGCTTGCCGATCACAGGCGCGCCGGTCGTTTTGCCTTCGCTGTTGAACTGAATCGACACGCTGCGCCCGGTCTGGGGCGCGTCCGGGTGCTCGGCATAAACATACCCGCTGCCGCTGTCGACGATCCGGTCAGGCCGCGCGCCCATGACCTTGACCACTTCCTGGCGTGTCATACCGCTGTGTACGCCCGCAGCGTTGTCGAACATGCGCGCCTTCATATCGGAGGCGCATCCCGCCCCCCTGCTATCAATGCCATTGCTATCAAAAATTTTTTCATATTCACCTTTCTGGAAAATGGAGCTCAGTTCAAGCTGACGGAATACGCACCGGCTTAAGCAACAGGCTCGGTGTGATGATTTTCAACCACGCAGTACTGTTCTGCGGCCGATCGTGCCGTTCCACCAAGTGGATCAGCTTGAAAATCGATCCCGTCACCACATCGTGAATCTTCTTGCGTTCACGTTCATTGCCCGCAGCATTGAGAAGTTCGACAGGCACCTTATTGCCTTCCAACATAGTCGTCAATGCTTCCAGCATATAATACGACGTCATATTGGTCGATGCGGAATCAATGAAGATGGAGGCATTCGTATTCAGCCGCGGCAGGAAGGTGGCGAGTACGTTAACGATGGTGGGCACCGAGTGGTTAAAGTCGGAAAACACCATATCGATCTTGATGTCGTCTGCGCCCCCCCAATCGCCTCGTCCAGCCAGCGCCGGTCTTGCAGATCGATCTCGCGCTCGATGCACTTGACGTGCGCGGCGCCGCCACTGCGCTCAAACGTCTTTGCCAGAAAATCAGGCAGCGTCGTGCAGCCCGACAGCACTTCCAAGGGGCCATTCAATGCCGCCACTCTGCCAATTTCATATGACCGCGCAAAGTGGCCGCCGTTATCGACCGTGTAAATGGTGCCGCCGCCATTCTCGGCCATGGCGGCGGCGATCCACGCCGTCGACACGCCCATGCCGGTTCCCAATTCGACGACCACACGCGGTTTCTCCCGCTTGACCAGACTGTACAGCAAGACGCACAAATCTTCACTGCCGTACATGGGACCGAGCTGGTCGCGCATTGCCTGCAAAAACTCAAAGTTGCCGATATTCACGCCACATCCATTTCCATGATTGATACATTCGCTTGGGCACGATGCAGACGCCCTTGCGCACGATAAGCTGATTGACCAGCACCAGGCATACATCGAGATCGAGTTCGGAACGCTGGCTTAGTTCCGTCATGCTCAGCGGTGTTCCGCTGTTGAGCAGCACAACAAGCGCGCCTATACGGGTATCGTGGCGCATTTCCAGCCGGGTGCCGCGCACATACAACGCCACTTCTTTACCGTTGTCGCAGACGCGCAGCTGCATAGTGAACGGGGCCGCGCTGCAAACGACCGTGTCAGCAGACAGCACCACATCTTCCTTGAGCGGTAACGGTGCATTGCGCAGGCCGCCATTACTGAACAGCGAATAGCGCAGGTCGACATAGGTTGCACGCAGCAATTCTGCCAGGGTCTTGTTGGCATCCTGAGCCGTACCGAACAATGCCAGGGTGCGGTCCACAGCCGAGCAGTCATCGATGCCGTTCTTGTCGGCCTTGAGCATCACGGGCGATTCGGCAATCAGATTGTTTGCCGTCATTTGCATCAGCGTGTGCGCAAAGTCGGTGCTGGCACGGTTATTCCACCAGCACGCGATGCCCATTGAAAGGCCGTCTTGCGTCCCCAGGTGAAACCGGTTCTCGGGCATGAAATAGATATCGCCCTCGGCAAAAGTATGCTGCTGCGCATAAGGAAGATGGGGCACGATGTCCATATTGTTTTGCGCGGCGTCACCTGCGCGCGCCATGTATTCTTCGTCGTCCCAACAGTACATGGTCTTGGCGCCAGGCCCCAGATGGAAATGCATCACCGATTTCCCTGGTAAATCCTTGTGAATGCCGAGCGGTGTCGAATCATAGTTGCCGACAAAAATTGTAAACAACAATCCTTCGCTGGGCATGCCGATCTGCTCGATGAGTGGGGCAAGTTTGACGCGCCACCACCGACGACATAGCATCGCTGAATTTTTCGCCGCAGGTTCAGAATGATGCCGAACTTTTCTCCGACAAAAATTCGCTGGACCCATGCGTCGAGATCCTCGCCGGGCAACGGGGCGCGCCGGAAGATATCGCGCTCGTCGTCGACTTTACGCCCGCCCACCCACAGCCGATAACCATATTTGCGTTTATAGTCGGTGTGCAGATCACGAATCATGCCCATGACTGCCATGCGCATTTGCCTGGTTTCGGCTGGGTCAAAACTGTTCGGAAGCACCGCAGGGGCCGACATGCCTTCGGTCGCAGCCAGGAAATCGGACCACCAGTTACTGGAAAATTTTTCGGCCATCATATGCAGTTGCAGTCTCATTTTGTTGTTCGACAAGTTCGATACCCCGACGCTTGTACAATTCCAATAAAAAATACTGGCCGATGCTGCGGTCCCACGCAGGATCGAGCAAGTCCAGCAGCCTTGCCACGGCAAGGGGTCCTCCAGCGTTGATCGCCGCCACTAGGGCATGAATGCAGGCAAAATCGCGCATCTCGATCCGGTGCCCGCGCACGTACACGTGCAATTGCCCGTCGCCGTCGGCCACGCGCAGCAAGATCCGATATGGCGTAACACCGCGCACCACGCTTGCCTCGCTCAGTTCCACGGGCTCGGTATTAAAGAAAGGCGTGCCACGATAACCGCCATTGCTGTGCAAGGCGTAGCGCGCGTCGCGATACGCCTCGCGCAACAGGTCGGCGTAACTGCGCGGTCCGAAGGCAGCGTCGATGTCGTGGGCGAGCAGGGCTTGAGCCAGGCCTAAGCAGTGCTCTCAAGCTCGTTGCGGTCGCTGCCAATGACCACATCATCGGTTGTGGCGATCAGCTTGCCCACCCGCGTGCAGGTTTTTGAGCAGCAGCGCGTCTGAATGGTTGTACTGCCATACCGTCAGTCCCATCGAAAAGCCGCTTTGCTCGCCGATATGGAAGATCCCTTCAGGCATGAAAAACACGTCACCGGGCCCGAAGTTGTATTCCGTCGCATGCGGTTTGAAGGCGTCCACATCACTGCGCAGGGTGCGACTTGAGCAATTCGCGGTAGGTCGGCTCGTCCCACAGGAACATGCTCTTGCGCGCTGGGCCGAGATGGAAGTGCATGACATTTTCGCCGCGCTTGTCCTGATGGATACCCAGCGGTGTCTTGTCATAGTTGCCGATAAAGATGGTGTAGTTGATGCCTTCCCTTGGAAAACCGAGCGCGGCAAACAAAGGCGCGAGCATCAGCGATTTCCTGAGACAGGGCATGCACAAATTTTTCGCCGGTATTGATGATGATACCGAATTCTTGCTCCGGAAATACCCGGGCCACCCACGCCAGCAAGTGTTCGCCAGGTGCGGGCGGATGATCGTAAAAATGGTCCAGGCGCTTGCGCGGCAGTTGCTCGCCATTGATATAAATGCGCAGCCCATACTCATTGGTGCGCAGGCGGCACAGCTCACGCAGCACTTCCAGCACGGACTGCTCGAAAAGTCGCGCCTGGCGGGATCGACGCAACCCTGTAGTTCCCACAATGCCATCGAAACGGTGGAACTGGCAAAACTCACGCGCGAACAAGTCTAAGCTTTCGGGTCTGAGATCGACGTAAGGATGGCTGCTCGTTTGCTCGCAGATTTGATAACCATCCACTATCACGTCTCGGACAAGTACATCGCGCTGTTCACCCACTTCATCCCGTGCGATGTTTATCCCCATCGGCTTCCGGCATTCAGCGCAGCGCCACCGCGTCGGCCTGCGGAGACTGCCAACCACCGCCAAGCGCCTTGAAAGCAGCAACCGCCGCACGCGCGGACTCAGTTTGCGCTTGCGCCCGCATGTCCAAGGCCCGCAGCAAGTTCTCGTCGGCCTGGAGGACTTCGATCAGGCTAACCACGCCCTTCTGATAAGCGGCGAACGATGCCTTCCTTGCAAAGCCCAGGGAGTCCACGCCTTGCCCCAGCATGGCCGCCTGCCCTTCACGCTTGACCAGATCCGACAGCGCGTTTTCCACGTCCGCGGTCGCCCGCAGCGCCGCCAGCCGGTAAGCGGACAGCGCCTCCGCCTCCTGCCCCTTGGCCTGATCAATTTGGGCATTGATACGGCCGAAGTCAAATAGCCGCCAGCGCAATCCCAGCACGCCGGTGCCTTGGCTAGCGCCGCCGGTGAACAGATTGCCGCCAGAGACCGATGTCGCGCTACCGATCATCCCACTCACGGACAGCTTCGGGTAAAACTCGGCGATGGCCATGCCGATGCGCGTTCGACGCGGCGAGGCGGCGTTCCGCCACGATCAGATCCAGTATGGCGGCAGACAAATCTCCGGGTGTACCTGTGGCTGCGATCTGTGGGGTCGCCGGGATCGCGCGCCGTTGCCAACTCCTCCCGATACGTTCCAGGCGCGGTGCCCAGCATCACGTCCAGCGAATTCATGGCCGTTTCCAATCCAGCCTCCAGTACCGGCACCGCCGCCCTCACCTGGGCCAGCGCGCCTTCGACCTGCCGCACCTGAAGTTCCACGACCAGCCCCTTGCCATACAACAAATTGATCGTCGCCAGCAGTTCTTGTTGTGTCTTGACCTGATTGCGCAGCGACGTCAAGGCGGGTTTGCAGCCCCCGAATGCTGATGTAGATGTCGGCAGTCTGCGCTGCGACCGCCAGCCGCGTCGCCGCCACGCTTAAGCAGCCGATGCCTGATACTCTGCAAGCGCGGCCTCGCGCCCGCGACGCAAGCCGCCAAACAGGTCAAGGTCCCAACCGACGCCGAGGTTGGCTTCGTACGCGGTTCCATAGCGCTCAAAATTGGACTGGGCGTTAAGCACTTGTTCCAGCGGCGTTTCCACCGATTGGTAGGCGCGCCCGCTTGCGCATTGACGGAGCCCGATGGCAGCAGCGCTGCATTGGCCGCTCCAAGTCCGGCGCGTGCCTGCGCGACACGGGCGGACGCCTGCGCGAGATCCAGATTCTGCTCCAATGCAAGCGTGACGAAGCGGGTAAGTTGCGGATCGCCAAAGCCGACCCACCACGTAGCGAATTCGGCAGCGGTACTGGCGTATCTTTGCTCGACGGCTGCTTGCCCAAGGTAGCGATCCGGCAAGCGCACGTCGGGGCGGCCATAGTCAGGTCCGATAGCGCAACCGGTAGCAATACAAGCGACGGCGAACGAAATGAGTGTGCGTTTGAGTAGCATGGGGTTTTCTCGCAAAGTGTAGAAGTTTTGTGTGACTATATCACGAGTTGGTCACTCGTTGTGCAAATCCACGACTAGCGTTAAGCTGTCGGGCATGAACAAATCCACTATCAATCACAGCCCCGCCCGAGGCCCCGTCGATCACGAAGTACGTGATCAAATCGTTTCCGCCGCTACAGCACACTTCCGTCTGTACGGCTATGAAAAGACCACCGTCTCCGACCTCGCTAAAGCCATCGGCTTTTCCAAGGCTTATATCTACAAGTTCTTCGAGTCTAAACAAGCCATCGGAGAACTCATTTGCGCAAACTGTCTGCGCGAAAATCGAAACTGATATCAGGGCAGCCGTTGACAGCGCAGACCGAGCTCCAGAGAAGCTACGCCGCATGTTCAAAGCAATTGTCGAGTCCAGCATGCGATTATTCTTTGAAGATCGTAAGCTGTACGACATCGCAGCGTCTGCTGCCACCGAGCATTGGCAAGCCGTCCGAGACTACGAATTGCGTATCCAACAAATCCTGCAGGAGGTGTTGCGCCTGGGCCGGGATGCAGACGATTTCGAGCGTAAGACGCCACTGGATGAGGCAGCGAATGCCATATACCTGGTCATGCGCCCTTACCTTAACCCGCTGCTGTTGCAATACAGCTTTGATTCCACCGACGACGCTCCCGCTCAACTATCGAGCTTGGTGCTACGAAGCTTATCAAGATGATCATGTGAAATTCGAGGTGACCATTGACATATCTGGTCACTAGTCTCAGAATGGAATCCTGTTTTAAACATTTACGGGATTTCTATGCTTCGCCGTCGCCTCGTTTTCTCCGCTGTCATGTCCGTATTGCCGCTGATGTTGGTCGCCTGCGGCGAGAAGAAGCAATCTGACCCACGTACCGATGCCCCGCTGGTGCGCGCCGCAATCGTCAAGGACGCGGCGCTTGCCGCACGGGCGTTCACCGGAACCGTCGCCGCCAGGGTGCAAAGTGATCTGGGCTTTCGGGTCGTCTAAGCAAAGTGCTGGAACGCCTGGTGGATACCGGCCAGACCGTGAAGCGCGGCCAGACACTGATGCGCATCGATCCCGCCGATCTAAAACTCACCGCTCTAGCCCAAC
The DNA here is from genome assembly GCA_024703915.1 of Massilia sp. H-1. Taxonomy (GTDB): domain Bacteria; phylum Pseudomonadota; class Gammaproteobacteria; order Burkholderiales; family Burkholderiaceae_D; genus Telluria_A. Next base: position 66,176 of record CP087969.1, read on the forward strand.
AGGAAGCGGTCGCGGCCGCCCGCGCCCGCGCGCAGCAAACGGCGCAGGACGAAGCGCGCTATCGCGACCTGCGTGGCACCGGCGCAATTTCGGCTTCTGCCTATGACCAAATCTCGGCCGCTGCCGACGCTGCGAAAGCCCAGCTGAAAGCAGCCGAAGCCCAAGCCGAAGTGGCGCGCAACGCCAGCCGCTATGCCGAACTGATGGCGGACGCTGACGGCGTCGTCATGGAAACACTGGTCGAACCGGGCCAAGTCGTCGGCGCAGGACAGGCTGTCATACGTATCGCCCATGCAGGCCGCCGTGAGGCCATCATCGAGCTCCCCGAAACGTTACGTCCTGCGATCGGCTCGGCCGGGCTCGCCTCACTTTTTGGCAAGGATGGCGCTGCTGCCCCCACCAAACTAAGGCAGCTTTCGGATACAGCAGACCGCCTGACGCGTACTTTCGAGGCGCGCTATGTGCTAGAGGGCGAGCTGGCCAACGCGCCGCTCGGCGCCACAGTGACTATCCAAATCCCGGACGCGCAGTCCGCCCCGCCAAGCGCGTGGTCGGTACCACTAGGCGCGCTGTTTGACGCTCTAAGAGGGGCCTGGTGTCTGGGTGATTCAGGGCCAACCGGCCAGAGTCAACTGGCGTCCGGTGACGGTCCAGCGTCTGGGTGACGACACCGCGCTTATCACCGCTCAACTCAAGCAAGGTGAGCGGATCGTTGCACTAGGCGCGCACCTGCTGCGCGACGGCGCGCAAGTGCGCGTCATGCAGCCAGGCTGCAGCGGGCGCAGGAGCGCAACCATGAGCGCAAGTCGTTTCAACCTGTCAGCGCTTGCGGTACGCGAGCGCTCCGTCACATTATTCCTGATTTTTCTGATCTCCGTAGCAGGGATCGTTTCGTTCTTTAAATTGGGACGTGCGGAAGATCCCCTTTCACGGTCAAGGTAATGACCGTGGTCACCGCCTGGCCGGGCGCAACCGCGCAAGAGATGCAGGACCAGGTCGCCGAAAAGATTGAGAAGCGGCTGCAGGAGTTGCGCTGGTACGAGCGTAGTGAAACCTACACCCGGCCGGGGTTGGCATTCACGACCTTGACGCTGCTGGACAGCACACCACCGGCGGAGGTGCAGGAACAGTTCTACCAGGCGCGCAAGAAAGTCGGCGATGAAGCTTAAGCAACCTGCCAACTGGCGTGATCGGCCCCATGGTCAACGACGAATATGCGGACGTTACTTTTGCGCTGTTCGCACTGAAGGCCAAGGGTGAGCCGCAGCGCTTGCTGGTGCGGGATGCCGAGACGCTACGTCAACGTCTGCTACGTGTGCCGGGCGTTAAAAAGTCAACATCGTTGGCGAACAATCCGAGCGCGTCTTTGTCGAGTTCTCGCATGAACGCCTGGCGACCTTGGGAGTCAGCCCGCAGGAAGTGTTCGCCGCGCTGAACAATCAGAATGTCCTGACGCCTACTTGCTCGGTGGAAACCAAGGGGCCGCAAGTATTCATTCGCCTGGACGGCGCTTTCGATGAATTGCAGAAGATCCACGATACACCCGTCGTTGCGCAAGGTCGCACCTTGAAACTGTCGGACATCGCCACGATCAAGCGCGGCTATGAAGATCCTGCAACCTTCATGCTGCGGAACGGCGGCGAGCCTGCCCTGCTGCTCGGCATCGTTATGCGTGACGGCTGGAACGGGCTCGACCTCGGCAAGGCACTCGATCAAGCGGTGGGCGCGATCAATGCCGAACTGCCACTCGGCATGGGACTGACCAAGGTCACCGATCAGGCCGTCAACATCAGTTCGGCGGTCGATGAATTCATGGTCAAGTTCTTCGTTGCGCTACTGGTGGTGATGGTGGTGTGTTTTGCCAGCATGGGCTGGCGCGTCGGCATCGTGGTTGCTGCAGCTGTGCCGCTGACATTGGCGGTGGTCTTCATTGTGATGGCCGCCACCGGCAAGAACTTTGACCGCATCACGCTGGGCTCATTGATTCTGGGACTGGGCCTGCTGGTGGACGACGCCATCATCGCCATCGAAATGATGGTGGTGAAGATGGAAGAAGGCTACAGCCGTATCGCCGCGTCCGCCTACGCCTGGAGTCATACCGCTGCGCCTATGCTGTCGGGGACACTGGTCACGGCGGTCGGCTTCATGCCCAATGGCTTCGCGCGCTCCACTGCGGGGGAGTACACCAGCAATATGTTCTGGATCGTTGGCATCGCACTGATTGCCTCGTGGGTGGTCGCCGTGGTCTTCACCCCTTACCTCGGCGTCAAACTGCTGCCCGAACTCAAGCAGGTCGAGGGCGGCCACGACGCGCTCTACAACACCCCGCGCTATAACGGCTTCCGTCAGATACTGAAGCGCGTCATCACCCGCAAATGGCCGGTTGCAGGTGCGGTGGTAGGACTGTTCATCCTGGCGATTCTGGGCATGGCCGTGGTCAAGAAACAATTCTTCCCGATCTCTGATCGTCCGGAAGTCCTGGTCGAGGTACAGATGCCATATGGTGCGTCGATTGTGCAAACCAGTGCGGCAGCAGCGAAGGTGGAAGCATGGCTGTCCAAACAGGCAGAAGCGAAGATCGTCACCGCCTACGTTGGTCAGGGGGCTCCGCGCTTCTACCTGGCCATGGGGCCTGAACTGCCTGATCCGTCGTTCGCAAAGATCGTGATCCGCACCGATAACCAGAATGAGCGCGACGCGTTGAAGCAGCGGTTGCGGCATGGCGGTTTCCATGCGCCTCGCACCGGAAGCGCGTGCGCGTCACCCAATTGGTGTTTGGCCCCTACTCGCCATACCCCGTTGCTTACCGGGTCACCGGACCAGATATGGACAAGCTACGCAGTATCGCGGCAGAGGTGCAACAAGTCATGGAAGCAAGTCCGATGATGCGCACTGTGAATAACGACTGGGGCACCCGCACGCCTACACTGCATTTCACACTGCAGCAGGATCGGATGCAGGCGGTCGGCCTGACCTCCAGTGCCGTCGCGCAGCAACTGCAATTCCTGCTGAGCGGAGTGCCTCTGACCACCGTACGTGAAGATATCCGTACGGTGCAAGTTGTGGCCCGGTCTGCTTAGGCGGCAACCGCCTCGACCCAGCCAAGATTACCGACTTCACACTGACCGGCGCGGGAGGGCAACACATCCCGCTATCGCAGGTGGGCAAGGTCGACGTGCGCGCAGAGGAACCGATCATCCGTCGCCGCGACCGGATGCCGACCATGACCGTGCGAGGCGACATTGCCGATGGCTTGCAACCACCGGACGTATCCGCCGCCATCACCGGGCAGCTGCAGCCCATCATGGACAATCTGCCGAGCGGCTACCGTATCGAGGAGGCTGGCTCGATCGAGGAGGCTGGCAAGGCGACGAGAGCGATGCTGCCACTGTTCCCGATCATGCTGGCGATTACCCTGCTGATCATCATGTTCCAAGTACGCTCGATTTCCGCGATGGTGATGGTGTTCCTGACCAGCCCGCTGGGATTGATCGGCGTGGTACCGACCTTGATCTTGTTCCAGCAGCCATTCGGCATCAATGCGCTGGTCGGGTTGATTGCGCTGTCGGGCATCCTGATGCGCAACACGCTGATCCTGATCGGACAGATACACCATAACGAACAGGCGGGCCTGGATCCATTCCAGGCTGTGGTCGAGGCCACCGTGCAGCGTTCTCGTCCCGTGATCCTGACCGCGTTGGCGGCAATCCTGGCATTCATTCCACTGACCCATTCGGTGTTCTGGGGCACGCTCGCCTATACGCTGATCGGTGGGACCTTCGCCGGAACGGTGCTGACTCTGGTGTTCCTGCCAGCCATGTATGCCATTTGGTTCAAGATCGGTCCGACCACGAAAGCAGAGCCGCATCGCAGCCTGCACGCCGTGTCGTCGCACTGATTTTCTCTTCTTGACTATTTACAAAAATCGAAAGGATTTGCCATGTCGAAATCTACTGTTGTCGTTATTACCGGCGTGTCATCAGGCATCGGACGTGCCGCCGCAGAAAAATTCACAAAACAAGGATGCCAGGTGTTCGGTACCGTGCGTAGTATCGCCAACGCCAAGCCGCTGCCCGGCGTCACACTCATCGAGATGGATGTGCGCGACGACGCGGCGGTTCAACGTGGGATCAACATGGTCCTCGGTCAGGCTAAGCCACATCGACGTCCTGGTCAACAACGCGGGCATGAACCTGATCGGCGCGGTGGAGGAGACGACCACCAGCGAGGCCGCATCGCTGTTCGACACCAATGTATTGAGCATCTTGCGCACGACCCAGGCAGTGCTCCCGCACATGCGAGCGCAGGGCCAGGGAAGAATTGTCAATGTCAGCTCGGTGCTCGGCTTTCTGCTGGCGCCGTACATGGGATTGTATTCGGCCTCCAAGCATGCGGTGGAGGGGCTGTCCGAGAGCCTGGATCATGAGGTGCGCCAGTTCGGGATCCGCGTCACACTGGTCGCGCCGTCCTTTACCAAGACCAATCTGGACGCCAATTCGCCTCAGGCCAATTCCAGAATCCCGGACTACGACCGCGAACGGGATCTGGCAGCGCACACCGTCGCCAATACTGTCAGCGACGCACCTGCCCCATCCGGGGTGGCCAACACGATCGTCGAAGCTGCCCTGGGTGCCTGGCGCATGCGCCGCACGCCCGCTGGAGAGGCATCGCTGTTGAGCAAATTGCGCCGTTTCATGCCTGCTTAGCCCGGTCGACTCTAGCCTGAGAAAGACATTTGGGCTGGCTTGAACCTTCACCATGAACTTCACTATCAATCGTTCCTGAGACTGCACCTTGAACCCAAGCCCCCCATCTGCTTCGTCACACCCTACGATTCGCCGAACAAGTCTACATAGGCAAAGGGACGGGCTGACGGAGCCCGTGTCGTCCAGACCCTTTCGAGCGCCGCCTGCAATTAATCCGACGCGTAAGCGTTGACGACTGTCGATTGGGGATACGACCGAACAATCTACTGGATAGCTCACATGCTACCGAAGAATACAATCAGGAAAATTATCCGTACTTTTCCGTACTTTTCGTGCCAGTAAGAAAAAAGGCCTGCGTCAGATTGACGCAGGCCTTTGATTTTCTTGATAAATTCTGGTGGGAAGTGCAAGTTTCGAGACTTGCGACCCCTGCAGTGTGAATGCAGTGCTCTACCCCTGAGCTAACCTCCCAAAGCGGGGCATATTATCGCATACCGTTTTAAAAACGTCACGTTTTACGCGTAATTTCGCCAGATGCACTGGCCTTTGACGGCTTTATCGAGGCCGCCCAGCACACTTTCATGCTCGGCCAACTCGTCCGCGCCAGCCGCCAGGACCGTCACTTCGGCCAGGGCCACCGTCTCGAGCGCGCCGCCGCCTTCGCTCACTTCGACTTCCAGATCCATCGACAGGCTGTTCTGGCCGCGCGTCATGGACAGGTAGACATCGGCCAGCAACTCGGCATCGAGCAGCGCGCCGTGCAGCTTGCAGTGCGAGTTCGACACGCCATAGCGGTCGCACAGCGTCGTCCAGCGAGTTGCGCTTGCCGGGGTGCATTTCCTTGGCGTTGACCAGGGTATCGATCACGCCACTGCAATGCTCGGTGAAGGACGGCAGTCCCAGCAGCTTGAACTCGTTGTTCAAGAAGCCCAGATCGAAGGGCGCGTTATGAATGATGACTTCCGCGCCCTGAATATAATCGCGCAGTTCGGCCGCAATCTCGGCGAACTTCGGCTTATCGCGCAGGAACTCGGTGGTCAGGCCGTGCACGGCCAGCGCGCCCTCTTCCGAATCGCGCTCCGGATTGATGTAGCGGTGAAAGTTATTCCCCGTCAGCATGCGGTTATTGAGTTCGACACAGCCGACCTCGATGACGCGGTCGCCGGTGCGAGGATTGAGGCCGGTAGTTTCAGTATCGAGGACGATTTGGCGCATGGAACTTTTCAGTGAGGGGAAACAATGGCGCGCAGTATAGCAAAGCTTAACGGCGCACCGTCTCCACGCCGCGGTTGGCCAGGCCGTCCGCGCGTTCGTTGCCCGGATGGCCGTTGTGGCCGCGCACCCATTTCCATTCCACCTTGTGCTGGCCCTGCGCCAGGTCGAGCGCCTTCCACAGGTCTTCGTTCTTGACCGGTTCCTTGGCCGCAGTCTTCCAGCCGCGCGCTTTCCAGCCGTGGATCCATTCCGAGATCCCTTTTTGCACGTACTGGCTGTCGAGTACAGCGTCACTTCGCAGGGGCGCGTGAGCGTGGTCAGCGCCTCGATCACGGCGCGCAATTCCATGCGGTTGTTGGTGGTATTGAGTTCACCGCCGAAAATTTCTTTCTCATGCCCGTCGGCGACCAGCAAGGCACCCCAGCCGCCCGTACCCGGATTGCCCTTGCAGGCGCCATCCGCGAAAATCTCTACTTTGCTCATTCTTGCTTTCTCAGTCTTACTTGCGATTGGTTGCTTAAGCACCGCCTGCGGTGCCGTGGCCGATTTTTTGCCCCAGGCCGGACCGATCATGGTCATGCCCTTGACCCGCTTGATCGCGTGCACCATGTACACCGCGCCCAGATACGGCCACCAGCGCTGGCCCGCGCGCTCCATGAAGGAAAAGCGGTTGATCCATTGCGCGGTGCGGCAAGGTGGCGCGTAACAGCCGAAATGGCTGCGCGTGACACCCAGATTCAATAATTTTAACCAGTCTTTCATGCGCGGCATAGAGATGAATTCGCCCTCGACCGGCAGATACGGCGAATGGGTCAGCTTGCCCAGCACCTGGCGCGCGCCCCACAGGCTGGCCGGATTGAAGCCGCAAATGATGACCTGGCCCTCGGGAATGAGCACGCGCTCGACTTCGCGCAGCACCTGGTGCGGCTCGGCGGCGAACTCGAGCACGTGGGGCAGCACCACCAGGTCCAGCGACTGCGAGGCGAACGGCAATTCGGCGAAATCGAGGGCGACGGCGATCTGGCGCCCGTCCGGCGCCGCCTGCAATTGTTCCAGCGACGAGGTCCGGGTTGCCGCCTGCCATTTGTTGGGCATGCGGTTGGCGGCCAGGGCATCGATCTGCGGCAAGCCGATCTGCACCGCGTTGAAACCGAAAATGTCGGCCGTCAGATCGTCCAGGCAGGCTTGCTCCCAGGCGCGCACGTACAGGCCTACGTAAAGCGTTTGCAGCCAGCCGTCGAGCGCTATAATGGACTTCTCGGATGCCGCGCTATCCATGCCTACCCTTTGTCGAAACTTCCACTATGCCCACACCAAAGCACGGCGCGTTGCGCGTTCTCATGGTCCCCGCGTTCAAGGACAACTACCTGTGGATCGTGCACGACGGCATGAACGCCGCCGCGATCGACCCCGGCGACGCCGAACCGATACGCGCCGCGCTTGCTGCGCATCATCTCACGCTCACTGCCATTTTACTCACCCATCACCATGCTGACCATATCGGGGGTGTGCTTAGGCCCTGCTCGCCCATGCAAAGGTGCCCGTGTTCGGGCCGCGCGCGGACGGCATCGCCGCCGTCACCGTTCCGCTAAGCGAAGACGAGCGGGTGGCCGTGCCGGGCCTGGACCTGACGCTGCGCGTGCTTGACGTGCCCGGCCATACGCTGGGCCACATCGCCTATGTGCGTGAAACGCCCGGCGAACACTGGTTATTTTGCGGCGATACCCTGTTTGGGGGCGGCTGCGGGCGCCTGTTCGAAGGCACGCCCGAGCAAATGAACGCTCGCTGGGCAAGCTGGCGGCGTTGCCGGAAGACACGCTGGTGTTTTGCGCGCACGAATACACGCTGGCCAATCTGCGCTTTGCGCAGGCCGTGGAGCCGGGCAATGTGGCGCTGGCAGCCAGGGTGAAGGAAGACGGTGCGCGGCGCGAACAGGGCCTGGCCACCATTCCCACCACCATCGGCAAGGAAAAAGCGACCAATCCCTTCCTGCGCTGGCGCCAGCCGGAAATTGCGTTCCAGCTGGTTCAGGCGGGAAAACTCGCGCCGGAGGCCAACGGCATTGCACCGTTTGCCGCCCTGCGCGCGTGGAAAAACACCTTCTGAGGCGCGGCCCTTAGATTTCTTCGTACAGCGGCAGGGTCAGGAATTCGGCGAAGGCTTCCGAGGTCGACATTTCCTCGAAGATTTGCGCAGCGCGGACATAGGTCGGGTTGTCGCCGTTTGGCGCGACTTCCTTCACCTTTGCCAGTTCTTGCGGGATCATCGCGCGCACCATATCGGCCGTGACCTTGCGGCCATCGTCCAGCACGCCCTTGGTCGAACGGATCCATTGCCAGACTTGCGAGCGGCTGATCTCGGCGGTGGCCGCGTCTTCCATCAGGTTGTGGATCGGTACGCAGCCGTTGCCCGCGAGCCAGCTGCCCAGGTAGTGGATGCCGACGTTGATGTTGTAGCGCAAGCCCGCTTCGGTGATCGGCGCTTCCGGCTTGAAGTCGAGCAGCTCGGCCGCGGTGACGTTCACGTCCGGACGCTGTTTCTCGATCTGGTTCGGCTTGTCGCCCAACACTTTCGTGAATTCGCCCATCGCCAGTTCGACCAGGCCCGGGTGCGCGACCCAGCCGCCGTCGTAGCCGTCGGTCGCATCGCGCGCCTTGTCGTTGCGCACGCCGCCCATGGCGACTTCGTTCTTCTCAGGGTCGTTCTTGATCGGAATGAGCGCCGCCATGCCGCCGATGGTGGTGCGCGCGCCGCTTGTGGCAGGTCTTGAGCAGCAGCAGCGCGTAGGCGCGCATGAACGGCGAGGTCATCGTCACTTTCGGACGGTCGGCCAGGCAGAAGTCCTTGTCCAGCTTGAATTTCTTGATGCACGAGAAGATGTAATCCCAGCGGTAGAGCGTTCAGGCCCGCGCTGTGTTCGCGCAGCTCGTACAGGATTTCATCCATCTCGAAGGCGGCCAGGATGGTCTCGATCAGGACGGTGGCCTTGATCGTGCCCTGTGGCAGGCCGAGTTCCTGCTGGGTCATCACGAAGATGTCGTTCCACAGGCGTGCCTCGAGGTGCGATTCCATCTTCGGCAGGTAGAAGTAAGGACCGGCGCCGCGGGCCAGCTGTTCCTTGGCATTGTGGATCATGAACAGGGCGAAATCGAAGATGCCGCCGGAAATGCGCTTGCCGTCGACCAGCACGTGCTTTTCATCGAGGTGCCAGCCGCGCGGACGCACGACCAGGGTCGCGATCTTGTCGTTGAGCTTGTAGGTCTTGCCGTTCTGTTCCAGCGAAATCGTGCGGCGCACGGCGTCGCGCATATTGATCTGGCCGGTGATCTGGTTGTCCCAGTTCGGCGTGTTCGAGTCTTCGAAGTCGGTCATGTAGCTGTCGGCGCCCGAATTGAAGGCGTTGATGACCATTTTGCGTTCGACCGGACCGGTGATTTCGACGCGGCGGCATTCCAGCGCCTTCGGGATCGGGGCGATTTTCCAGTCGTCAGCGCGGATGTGCGCGGTCTCCGGCAGGAAATCAGGGCGCTCATGCGGCGTCCAGGCGCTTGGCGCGTTCCACGCGGGCGGCCAGCAATTCCTGGCGGCGCGGTTCGAAGGCACGGGTCAGCTTGGCGACCAGGGCCAGCGCTTCCGGGGTCAGAATCTGTTCGTAGTAAGCTTTGATGTCTGCCGAAATTTCCATACCGGCTGGGGTGGCGAAGGTCATAGATGCTCCTGTTGAAAGTGATTTGAATGCTTGGACGAACCATATGGCATCCAGTATATTCACTATTGCGTAGCTAAACGAGACATTAAATACATTCATCTGTGCGTTTTTGTCACAGATAAAAGGAGAGGCAGGATGGGGCAATTCCGACAGATTTCCACGTTTGTCGAGGTGGTGGCGCGCGGCAGCCTGTCAGGGGGCGGCGCGGGCCGAAGGGATCGCCCCGGCCATGATCGGGCGCCGCCTGGACGCGCTGGAAGCGCGGCTGGGGGTCAAGCTGCTGCAGCGGACCACGCGCAAGCTGGTGCTGACCAACGAGGGCACGGCCTTCCTGGAAGATTGCCAGCGCATCCTGGCCGAGCTGGAAGAGGCCGAGAGCGCCGTGGCCGAGCGCAGCGCGCGCGCCACCGGCCACCTGCTGGTATCGGCCCCGGCCGGCTTCGGGCGCCAGCACGTGGCCCCGCTGCTGCCCTCGTTCCTGGCCGAGCACCGTGACGTGACCATCAATCTGAACCTGAACGACCGCGTGGTCGACGTGGTGGGCGAAGGCGTGGATGTGGCGATCCGGATCGCCAGCATGTCCGATTCCTCGCTGGTGGGGGTCAAGCTGGCCGACAACCAGCGGGTGCTGGTGGCCTCCCCGGCCTACCTCAAGCGGCATGGCGTGCCGCGCACGCTGGACGACCTGGCGCGCCACAATTGCCTGGCGATCAGCAGCGAAGGCAGCCAGCGCGGCTGGACCTTCCGCGAGAACGGCAAGACGGTGACCCTGAAAGTGGCGGGCAATATGCAGTGCAACGACGGCGCCGTGCTGCACGACTGGGCGCTGGTAGGCAAGGGCCTGGCCTGGCGCTCGATGTGGGAAGTGGCGACCGAGATCGACGAGGGGCGCCTGAAAACCGTGCTGGACGGCTATTCCGCGCCCGGCAACGACATCTACGCCGTCTTCACGCAGCGGCGCCACCTGCCCCTGCGGATCCGCGCCTTCGTCGACTTCCTGCGCCACAGCTACGCCCAGCCAGGCTACTGGCGCAGCGTATAAGAAACATTTCGAATTCAGGGGTCAGACCTCAATTGTGCAATATTGCAGAATTGAGGTCTGACCCTGATTTAAAAACATTCAGACGAAAAAAAATCCCCGGAAACCGAGGATTTTCTTAGTCGTTTGACTCAGCGATATTACAGTGGCTGAATGTTCGAAGCTTGCTTGCCTTTAGGGCTAGGCAGGTTACTTCGAAAGAGACGCGCTGGTTCTCTTGCAGCGATTTGAAGCCTGCCGACTGGATAGCCGAGAAGTGAGCGAACAGATCTTCGCCGCCTTCGTCAGGGGTGATGAAGCCGAAGCCCTTCGAATCATTGAACCATTTTACGATGCCAGTTGCCATTACAATTTCCTATTTCAGTTAGTTGGGCTTACGCCCGTTTTAGATCGTTTGAAGAAGCAAGAAAGAAATGACAGACAGACTGCACTACTACCTCGAATCCAACGATCCCGCATTATACCCAATAAATCAAAAAAATCACGTTCTCTGCAAAATAAACCTGCGGAACACCTTAAACGCTGAAAACTTCCACTTTTAAGAGCCCTGTTTGCAGCGGCAGTACGATGAATATAGGGCATCGATACTCCTGAAGTTTGCGCTAGATCAAACGATCATCGCCCACCTTGTTGCATTAACGCATAAGCAACAAGATCGTGGCGCTACTGCAGGCCTTCGCCACCCGGGAAGCTTTCCGCCCGCGCATTGCGTTCGGCCCAGGCCAGATACTCGTCCAGCGCCCCCAGCCACTGGCGCCAGTCGCCCGCCGCCACCGTCTCGAACGCCATCAGGACCCGCAGCCGCTGCTCGAGGCTGCGCGCCTGCTGGCCGAATACGCGGAACCCGAAGGTCGCGGCCGAGCGCAATGGTGTGCAGCGTCTGGTGCAGGTCGGTGACGATCAGGGCATCCGGCGCTTCCGGATTGAAGGCGGCCTGATAGCCGCGCAGGCGCGCCAGCGTGTCGGGCACGCTGGCGGCGAACTTCTCGTTGAGCGCATTCAAGCGGGCGAAAAATTCCTTGTCGATCAGGGTCGCCATCGTGCCGCAGCTTACTTGGTGCCGAAGATACGGTCATGGCTGTCGCCCAGACCAGGCACGATGTAGGCGTGGTCGTTCAGGTGCGAGTCGAGCGAGGCGACGTAAATCTTCACGTTCGGGTGGGCGTTCTGGAACACGGTCACGCCTTCCGGCGCGGCCACCAGGGCCAGGAAGATGATCTGTTCGTCCGTCACGCCGCGCTTCTTGAGCACGTCAACCGCGTGCACCGCCGAATTGCCGGTCGCGACCATCGGGTCGCACAGGATGAAGATGCGGTCGGCCGTGTCGGGCAGGCGCACCAGGTATTCGACCGGTTTGTGGGTCTCGGGGTCGCGGAACACGCCGACGTGGCCGACGCGGGCCGACGGCACCAGCTCGAGCAGGCCGTCGCTCATGCCGATGCTTAGAGCGCGCAGGATCGGCACGATTGCCAGTTTTTTTAAGCCGATGATGACGGGCGCATCGATGGTTTCTGAGCGGGGTTTCGATCTTGCGGGTGGTCAGCGGCAGATCGCGGGTGATCTCGTAACCCATCAGCAGCGTGATTTCCTTGAGCAGTTCACGGAAGGTGCGGGTCGAGGTGTCGCGCCTGCGCATGTGGCTCAGTTTGTGCTGGATCAGCGGGTGGTTCAGGATGAACAGGTTGGGAAAACGTGGATCTTGTTTCATGGTGATGGTTTTTTCATTGTTGTGACTTATCCGCCATTATCCCAGCCAGCGCCGGGTTTGTCCGCATTTTGGCAAATATAGTTACTATAAGGGCAAAGCGCGCCAGGATGGCCTCGCAGTCGACCCCGGCTAAGCAGCCGTCCGTAGGCGCCGCCCACGTCCGTGGCGATGCGCGAAGCGACAAAGGCGTGGGCCACGTACGCCGGCTGCATGGGCCAGCAGCAGCGCGCCCTGCACCGCCACCACGATCCGTTCGGCCAGCCGACAGCGCGCCGTATTCGTCGCCCTGGGGCTGGGCCAGGTCGGCCAGCAGGCGGTCGGCATACGCGTTGAAGGCGGCGTTGGCGCGCCCGGCCAGCGCCAGTTCGGCCGCCAGCGCGTCGCGCGCGGCCGGGGTCTTGCCGAATGCGCGCAGCAAGTCCAGGCACATCACGTTGCCCGAACCTTCCCAGATCGAGTTGACCGGGAATTCGCGGTACAGGCGCGCCAGCGGGCCGTCTTCCACGTAGCCGTTCCCGCCCATGACTTCCATCGCCTCGGCGCCGAAGCCGGGGCCGCGCTTGCACAGCCAGTATTTGCTTGGCGTAGGCGTGAGGATCCGTCCCAGCAGCGCTTGCGCCGGGTCGCCGGTCTGGTCGAAGCAGCGCGCCAGACGCAGTGCGAACGCGGTGGCCGCCTCCGATTCGAGCGCCAGGTCGGCCAGCACGTTTTGCATCAGGGGCTGATCGGCCAGCTTGCGTCCGAACGCGGCGCGCCCGCGCGTGATGCAGAGCGTGGGTGAGCGCGGCGCGCATGATGCCGAAGCCGTGCCGACCACGCAGTCCAGGCGCGTGTAGCCGCCCATTTCCAGGATGGTCGGGATGCCGCGCCCGGCCTGCCCCAGCAGCCAGCCGGTGGCGTCGCAGAATTCGACTTCCGAGGACGCGTTAGAGCGGTTGCCCAGCTTGTTCTTGAGGCGCTGCACGCGGATCGCGTTGCGGCTGCCGTCGGGCAGGTAGCGCGGCACGAAAAAGCAGGACAGGCTTGGCGCTGCCTTCGGCCTCGGTCTGGGCCAGCACCAGGTGGGCGTCCGACTGCGGGGCCGAGAAGAACCATTTGTGGCCGACGATGCGCCAGGCGCCCTCGCCTTCGGTGCCAAAGCGCGCCTGCGCTTCCTGCGGGTCCAGCAATTCGGCGCGCGTGCTGTTGGCGCGCACGTCGGTGCCGCCCTGTTTTTCGGTCATGCCCATGCCGATCAGGGCCCCGCTCTTCTGCTCGACCGGCAGCGAGCGCGGATCGTACTGGCGCGACAAAATCTTGGGCAGCCACCTGGCCGCGATCGGCCCGGCCTGGCGCAGCGCCTAAGCACCGAGGCGTAGGTCATCGTGACCGGACACTGGGCGCCGTTTTCGACCTGGCCGAACAGCAGATACTGGGCCGCGCGACCTGGGCGCCGGGCAAGCCCGAATCCCAGGGCGAGGCATGCGCGCTTGGCGCCGATCATCAAGCTCATCAGTGCGTGCCAGGACGGGTGGAACTCGACTTCGTCCACGCGCCTACCGCTGCGGTCGAAATTATGCAGAACGGGTGAGTTGGCGTTGGCCTGGCGGCCCAGATCGAGCACCTCGGGCTTAAGCACAGCTGCGCGCTCAGCGCTTCCAGCGCTGCGGCGCGGCATGGGCGCCGCCTTCGCGTGCCAGCGCTTCGCGCAGCGCCGTGTCGCTGGTAAACAAGTTCACATTCTCGAACGGGCTTGCCTGGTTGAAAACATCGTGGGTATCGAAATGATTCATCTGCGGCTCTTTCGGTTCAGGCATACAGTGGGTCGGTGCGTCGCCAGTGCCACGCTCGCGGAGCAGGCTAGCGCAAAGCACCCGGTCAGGCAAGCCGCTTTCTGGTCAGATTGTCCCGGTCTGCAAAAAACAGTGTGGGGCGGATGCCAACAAGGTGACATTTTCATGCGTTTCAGCATCTTTAAGTGATACATTAGTTCATAGTTTTGCTTCTGGTATATCAACCACTAGAAAGCTCTGCCCTTTATGCCCATCAGTCCTCCTTCAGCGAGCGGCGACACCGGCCATCAGATCGATCATCTGCTGGAAGCGGCGGGCGATATTGTGTTCAGGCTCGATCCGGCCGGGAGACTGATGTTCGCCAGCCAGCGCGCGCCCGCCTGTTCGCCATCGTCGACGAGATGGCGTTCCTGTTCACGTCCCTGGCCGCCGAAGTCGACCAGCCCGTGCTGCGCATCGCCGTGGCCGACGCCCTCACCAATCCGCCCACCACCGAGCCGAGCCGGGTCGCGGTGCAGCATGCGCGGCAGCGACAAGGAAACCTGGTTCTGAACTGCGCCTGTCGCCGCTGCCGCGCCTGGGCGCGCCGCACGAATTGCTGGTGGTCGGGCGCGACATGTCGTCCCAGCACGCGACCGAAGCGCGCCTGCGCCACATGGCCACCCACGACGCGCTCACCGAAATGCCGAACCGGCTGCTGCTGTCGGACCGGATCCGGGTCGTGATCGCCCAGGCGCGCCGTTCCGGCCAGGGCTTTGCCATCGTCGCCATCGGCCTGGACGGCTTCAAGAAGGTCAACGATGGCCTCGGCCATCCGGTCGGCGACGCCCTGCTGCGCCTGGCCGCCACGCGCCTGCGCAAGACGCTGCGCGACAGCGACACCCTGGCGCGCGTGGGCGGCGACGAATTCGTCGCGGTCCTGCCGGGCACCCACAGCGAAGCCCAGATCAAGCTGGTCACGGGGCGCTTGCTGGCGACCACCCAGTCGCCCTACGAAATCGACGGCCACACCATTTACGTGGGCGCCTCGATCGGCGTGTCGACCTTCCCCGAGCATGCCGAGGACGAGGTGCGCCTGGTGGCGCTGGCCGACGCCGCCATGACGCTGGCCAAGGAAACCGGCAAGGGCCGCGCCATGGTCTACAGCTCGCGCTTCGACGCCGCGCCCGAACACGACATCTCGCTCGAGGCGGCCATGTTCCAGGCCATCCGCGAAGGCGAATTCCTGCTGTTTTACCAGCCCATCGTGGACGCGGCGTCGCGCCAGATCCAGGGCTTCGAGACGCTCATGCGCTGGAAGCATCCGAGCCTGGGCATGGTGCCCATGCGCGCTTCATTCCGATTGCCGAGACCAATGGCCTGATCAACCTGCTCGGCGCCTGGGCCCTCAAGTCGGCCTGCGTGCAGATCCAGCAGTTCGAACAGGCCGCCGGGCGGCCGCTGTACGTGTCCGTCAATATCAGCCCGCGCCAGTTCCGCAGCGATAAATTCCTCGACGTGCTTGACGAAGCGCTCGCATTTTCCGGCCTGGACGGCAGCCAGCTGATCCTGGAAATCACCGAAGGCACCCTGATGATCGACCCGGCCCACGCCGAAACCATCCTGAGCCGCATGGCCCAGCGCAGCGCCCGCATCGCCATCGACGATTTCGGCACCGGCTACTCCTCGCTGGCCTACCTCAAGCGCTTCCCCGATTTCGGTGCTCAAGGTCGACCGCGCCTTCATCAAGGATTTGCCCGACTCCGAAAAAGACGGCGCGATCTGCAATGCGGTGCTCGACCTGGCGCGCCACCTGAACCTGTCGGTGGTGGCCGAAGGCGTCGAAACCGACGAGCAGTTCCGCTTCCTCGAGCGGCGCGGCTGCCGCTACGTGCAAGGCTACCTGACCGGCAAGCCGATGCCGCCCCACGTGGCGCTGGCGGCCCTGACCGAAACGTTCCAGGAACTGCGCGAGGGAATCGCATGAACATGGACGGCGTCATCGCGCCCCCCGCCACCGCCGACGCGACCCTTGAGCTGCTGTGGGACCACGTGCGCCAGCAAGGCGACATGCCCGGCTTCACCAAGGCCATCAACACCATCCTGGGCGCCATGCGCGGCGAAGAGGAAAAAGAATTCGACATCACCAGTGCCGTGCTGTCGGACCCGGTCCTCACCCAGAAGGTCCTGCGCCTGGCCAACAGCCAGATGTACAGCGCCTTCGGCCAGCGCATCAGCACCGTCTCGCGCGCGGTGGCGGTGCTGGGCGCGGACGCCATCGGCCACCTGGCGCTCGGCCTCAAGCTGATCGAGGAACTGTCGGCCCATCAGCCAGTCCGGCGCCCACATGGAAATGGAAAAGTCGGTCCTGGCCGGGATCGTGGCGCGCCAGGTCGCCTGTGACGCCGAACCGGTCGACGCCGAAGAAGCGGTGGTCTGCTCGATGCTGCACACGCTGGGCCGCATGATGCTCACCTACTACCTGCCCGACCAGTGGCACGCCCTGCAGGAAGGGTAGGCTTACCAAGCTTCGAGGACGAAGCGGCGCAGAACGTGCTGGGCCTGTCGATGGAAGACATCGGCCGCGCGGCAGCCGAACGCTGGGGCCTGCCGCACCGCCTGATCCAGAGCATGCGCAGGATGGAGCCGGCCGCGCGGCGACGCTTTCAGCCACGACGACTGGCTGGCCGCCCTGTCGACCATGTCGGCCCAGTGCGCCGAATCGCTGTGGCACGACGACGATGCTTAGGCGAAGTGACCATGCGCGCCCTGGCCAGCAGCTTTTCCGCCATGCTGGGCGTGGCGCCCGATTCGATCATGGCCGCCATCGCGCGCGCCAAAGTGGAAGCGGCGGCCGCGCTGACGGTGGCCCCGCTGGCCCGCCCCGACGAGCGGCGCGCGCACGCTGGCCTCGACCCGCCAGCGCGCCGAAGGCAACAAGGTGCTGATGCTGGGCGTGACCGACATGCGCGACGCCGTGCACAGTGCCAGCCCGGGCCAGATGATGTCGATGGCGCTCGAGACGGTGTACCAGGGCCTGTCGTTCACGCGCGCGGTGGCCTTCATGCGCAACCGGCGCGAAAAGCAGTATGTGGCGCGGCTCGGCTTCGGGGACGGCGTCAAGCAGCTGCTGCCACGCCTGATCTTCGACGACGCCTACGCCGCCAATGTGTTCCACGCCTCGCTCGGCAGCGACCGCGTGATCTTCATCGAGAACGCCCAGGCGCCCGAATTCGCCGCCAAGATGCCGCTCTGGTGGAAGGAGTCGCTCGAGGGGGCCCGCAGTTTCGTCATCATGCCGCTCTGTACCAGCGGCCAGCCGGTGGGCTTCATTTACGGCGACTGGGATGCTTAGGCGCGGCGCCGGTCCAGCTGACCCAGAGCGAATTCGCCCTGCTCAACGACATGCGCGCTGGTGGTCAAGGCGGCCGAACGGCGCCAGCAGATCGAAAACGGGCGGCGCCAAACCGGGGTTAAGGCGCGCTGGCGGCGCGGATGCGCGCCACTTCCGCGCTGTCCAGGCCCAGCGAGCGCAGGAAGGCTTCGTGCGCGGCCGGGTTGTTTTGCTCGAACAGGCGGTGCCAGTTGCGCATGGCCGCTTCATCCATCCCCGCCGCGCGAAACAGCGCGCTCCAGCTTTCCTTGTCCATTGCCGCCAGCAGCGGCAGCGCCCCCGTTACCAGGCTGGCCAGCACCGTTTGCTGGGCGCGCAGCTGCGCCATGTCGCGCGATGTCGTCCAGCCATGGCATGGCGGCCGCCGACTGGTCGCCGCCGTCCAGCAGCGCTTTGATCGTTTGCAGCGGCAGTCCGGCGTCGCGATAGGCCAACAGCCGGCGCAGGCGTGCCAGTTCGGCCTCGCCGTAGCGCCGGTAGCCCGCAGCGCTGCGCGGCCTAAGCACCAGCAGGCCGATTTTTCGTAGTACAGCAGCGCCGTGCGCGAGACGGCGCAGGCGCTGGCCAGCTGGCCGATGGTGTAGCTGCGGCTCATGCGGGCAGCGGCGCAAGGTCCGGCGCAACGAACGCGGCGCGCGCCGCATCGCTGGCCAGCAGCGCTTGCGAGTAGTGGCGCGCCAGCAGATCGCGCGCTCGCCCTGCAGGGGGCCGGCCGCCAGCAGGCGCACCAGCGCTTCGGTCACGGTCCAGTGGAATTTGGCGGGCGCGCCCAGGTGGGTGGCGTAGGCGCGGATGCTTAAGCAGGTGCGCGCGACGGCGCTGTCGACATCGTGGGCCTGCAGCGCGAGCGCGGCCAGGCGCAAGTGGCCAGGCTGTGGCCGAATTCGGCCGGGTCCAGCGTGAGCGCGGCAAATTGGGTGAGGAACTGTTCGTCGGTCATGGGCTCTCCTTCAAAACAGGCAGCGTAAAGCCGCACCCTGTAGACAGGTCAAGCGTCGCGCGTGCGAAACGCGTAGCGCGCCACGCCCGCGCCCAGCAGCGACAGGATCGCCGCGCCATAAAACATCTGCTGCGGGCCGATGCGGTCCCAGATCAGGGTCATGAACAGGCCATGCGATGGTGCCGCCGATCCCGTAGGCGAGGCTGATGTAAAGCGCCTGCCCGCGCGCGGCCAGCGGCCCGGTGAACCAGCGCTGCATGGTCAGCACGGCGGCCGAATGGTGGGCCGCGAAGGTCGCCGCGTGCATCACCTGGGCCGCGATCAGCACCCACAGCAGGCCCGGCAGCGCGCCGGTCACGACAAAGCGCAGCACGGCAATCCCAAAGGCGGCCATCATCACTTTTTGCGCGCCAAAGCGGGTAAACACCCGTCCCTGCACATAAAAGAACACCACTTCGGCCACCACGCCCAGCGCCCACATCATGCCGATCACGCTCTTGCCGTACCCTGCCCGCTCCAGGTACAGCGAGTAGAACGCGTACAGGGCCATGTGCGCGCCCACCATCAGCGCGGCCGACAGGAAAAACGCCACCACTTCCGGCTGGCGCAGCACGCTGCCCAGTTTGGGGGTGGCATGGGGATGGTGTTCGGCGGCGACGTCGTGGATGCGCAGGCTGGCGCCGATCACGAGCAGCAGCAGCCCGCCGCAGTACCACAGCAGCGAGCCGACCCCGAACCAGTCGAGCAGATAGCCGCCCGCCACCACGGCGACGATGAAGCCGACCGAACCCCACAGCCGGATGCGGCCGTATTTGCCAAGGTCGCCGCGCAGCTCGGCCAGCATCAGGCTGTCGGCCAGCGGGGCCTGGGCGCTGACGAACAGGTTGATGACCACCATGGCCACGAAGAACTGGGCGAACGATTCGGCGAAAAACAGCCCGGAAAAGCCGAGCAGCGCGGCAAACGCGGTCAGGCGCAGCACGCGCGTGGTGGCTGGTATGGTCGGCCACCCAGCCCCACACATTGGGGCCGACGATGCGCATCACCTGGATCAGCGACAGCAGCACGCCGATCTGGGGCACGCTCATGCCGCGCGGCGAAAAACAGGGCGGCGTAGGTCGCGAAGGTGCCCGCGTAGGCGTAATGCCCGAACAGGAAGAAGGAAAAATTAAAGGGCGGCTGGGGCATGGGCTGCACCGGCCGCCTCAGGCGATCCGGGGCGTCTCCACGTGCACGTCGCCGCACTGGGCGCGGTGCATGAGCGCGTGGTCGATCAAAACCAGGGCCAGCATCGCCTCGGCGATCGGCGTAGCGCGGATGCCGACGCAGGGGTCGTGCCTTACCGAAGGTCTCGACCATGACTTCCTTGCTTAAGCCTTGTCGATCGAACGGCGCGGCGTGCGGATCGACGACGTCGGTTTGATCGCGATCGAGACCGTGATGTCCTGGCCGGTGGAGATCCCGCCCAGCACGCCGCTTGCGCGTTGTTGCCGACGAATCCCTGCAAGGTCAGTTCGTCGCCATGCTCGGAGCCGCGCTGGGCCACCGATTTGAAGCTCTACCCCGATTTCCACGCCCTTGACCGCGTTAATGCCCATCATCGCGTAGGCGATGTCGGCGTCGAGCTTGTCGTAAATGGGCTGACCGAGGCCGACCGGCACGTTGTGCGCCACCACGTCGATGCGCGCGCCGATCGAGTCGCCGTCGCGCCGCAGGGCGTCCATCGCCTCTTCCATCTGCGCGATCAGGGCGGCGTCGCCGGTGGCGGCAAAGAAGGGGTTGGCATGCACGTGCTCGAACGACTGGAATGGGACGGCGATGTCGCCCAGCTGGCTCATGCAGCCATTGAACACGGTGCCGTACTGTTCGCGCAGCCACTTCTTGGCCACGGCGGCGGCGCCCACCACGGGCGCGGTCAGGCGGGCCGAGGAACGGCCGCCGCCGCGCGGATCGCGCACGCCATACTTGTGCCAGTAGGTGTAATCTGCATGGCCGGGACGGAAGCTGTCGACGATGTTGCCATAGTCCTTGCTGCGCTGATCCTGGTTGCGGATCATCAGCATGATCGGGGTGCCGGTGGTCTTGCCTTCGTAGGTGCCGGACAGGATTTCCACCAGATCCGCCTCCTGGCGCTGCGTCACGTGGCGCGAGGTGCCCGGTTTTCTGCGGTCGAGGTCGGGCTGGATGTCGCTTTCCGTCAACGCCAGGCCGGGCGGGCAGCCGTCAATGATGCAGCCGATGGCCGGACCGTGCGACTCGCCAAAGGTGGTAACGGAGAACAACTTGCCAAATGAATTGCCGGACATGGTGGACAGGAGAGTGGCGGAAACATTCATTCTACCAGTCCCTGCACTTTTGCTGGTATGGCCGGGGCAGCCAAGCGCCACGTTGCGCATTATGGAATAAGTTTTTCTTAATGTTAATTCGCGCAAGTCCCTGATTTCGTGGCATGCTATTGAAAACGCATTCTGGAGAAGCACTACATGCCCCCATCGAGCACGTCCCCCGGCAGCCCCAGGGACGATCACGACGATCTGGTTTTCCTGGACGAGCATCCGGCGCCCGCGACCGCGGGCACGGCGCCCCATGTGTGGCGGGTGATGATCATCGATGACGATGAAGACGTGCATTCGACCACCACCTTCGCCCTCGGCAACCTGGACATGCAGCACCGCCCGCTCGAATTCGTGCACGCCTATTCAGCCTAGGCCAGGCGCGCGAAATGCTCAAGACCGAACCCGACATCGCCGTCATCCTGCTCGACGTGGTCATGGAACAGGACGACGCCTAGCCTGCACCTGGTGCGCTACATCCGCGAAACGCTCAAGCTGGCCGACACCCGCATCATCCTGCGCACCGGCCAGCCCGGCTACGCGCCCGAAATCGACGCCATCCGCGATTTCGACATCAACGATTACAAGACCAAATCCGAACTGACCCGCATCAAGCTGTTTACCACGGTGACGGCGGCGATCCGCTCCTACGAGCAGATTCGCGCCATCAGCGCCAGCCAAGCTGCGGCCTGGACCAGGTGGTGCAAGCCAGTACCGAACTGATGGCCCTGCACGGCGTGCACAATTTCGCGGCCGGCTGTGCTGGCCCAGGTGGCCGACATCCTGACCATGCCCGCCAACGGCGTGCTGTGCGTGCAGGAATGCGGCGACGGCGTGAGCGCCGACGAACTGCTGGTGGTGGCCACGGCCGGCGCCAGCCGCCGCCTCGGCAATGCCACCCTGGGCGCGCGAAGATGCGCACATCCACGCGGCCCTCGAACGCACCGTGGCCGGGCGCCGCAATTACTACGATCCGGGCTACGTCACGCTGTACTTCAGCCTACAAGGCCTGCCGCGACTTCGTGGCCTACCTGGTGCTGGCCCGTCCGCTGGACGACATCGAACAGCGCCTGCTCGAAGTGTTCTGCTCGAACGTGTCGGTCGGGCTGCACAACGTCGAACTGGTCAGCCACCTGCACAATGCCGCGTTCTACGATCAGCTCTCCAAGCTGCCCAACCGCACCCGCCTGGTCGAAATCCTGGACGCCACGCTGGCCGGTCCCGGCCGGGCCGACGCCACGCTGTCGCTGGTCGACCTTGACCACTTTGCCGAAACCAACGACGCCCTCGGCCACCATTTCGGCGACATGCTGCTGGTGGCCGTCGCCACCCGCCTGCAAACGAGCCTGGGCCAGGAACTGACGGTGGCGCGCATCGGCGGCGATATTTTCGCCGTGCTGGGCGATGCCAGCGCGGTCAATCCGGCCCGCATCCTGGCCTTGTTCGAAGCGCCCTTCCCGATCGACGGCCAGGA
Source organism: Massilia sp. H-1 (assembly GCA_024703915.1). Taxonomy (GTDB): domain Bacteria; phylum Pseudomonadota; class Gammaproteobacteria; order Burkholderiales; family Burkholderiaceae_D; genus Telluria_A. The sequence continues at coordinate 88,445 of CP087969.1, forward strand.
CGTGCAGCTGTCGGCCACGCTCGGCCTGGTGCGCCTGGGCGAACATGACGGCAGCGGCGCCGACGCGCTCAAGGATGCCGACATCGCCCTCAAGCGCGCCAAGAGCCAGCAGCGCAGCCTTCAGCCACTTCTATTTCTCGCGCAGCATGGGCGTCGAAATCCGCGAGCGCGTGCGCATGATGCACGCGCTGCGCACCGGCTTTGCGCGCGGCGAACTGTCGGTCGTGTACCAGCCCCAGATCGACCTGGCCACGCGCCGCCCGCTGGGCGCCGAAGCGCTGCTGCGCTGGTGCGGCCCGGACGGCAAATTCATCTCGCCCGACCGCTTCATTCCGATCGCCGAGTATTCCGGCCTGATCATCGACATCGGCGAGTGGGTGCTGCGCACCGCCTGCCACGAGGTGGTGCGCCTGCGCGAAGCGGGCTACCGCGACTTCACCATGTCGGTCAACGTGTCCCAGGTTCAGTTCCGCCACCCCTACTTCCTCGAGATGCTGCGTTCGGCCCTGCACGACACCAATGCGCCGCCCGAGAACATCGAACTGGAAATCACCGAATCGATGGCGATGGAAGAGCCGGACCTCTTGATCAAGATGCTGGGCCAGATCAAGCACACCGGCGTGTCGATCGCGATCGACGACTTCGGCACCGGCTTCTCGTCCCTGTCCTACCTGCAGCGCCTGCAGGTCGACAAGCTCAAGATCGACCGCGCCTTCGTCACCGAAATCACGCAGTCGGCGCGCGGCAGCAGCATTGCCGAAATGGTCATCCAGCTTGGCCGCAACCTGGGCCTGTCGGTGATCGCCGAAGGGGTCGAGGACGAACGCCAGGCGCAAATTCTGCAAGCGCTCGGCTGTCCGCTGGCCCAGGGCTTCCTGTTCGCGCGGCCGATGGCCGTGCCCGCCCTGTACGAATGGCTGGGCAGCGACGCCCTGAACCGGGCCGCATAATGGTCTTTTTGATCACGACTGTTGTTCTCAGGTAACACTTGCTCGCGCTGTGCGCTGCGTGCCGGGCTTGTCACGTAAAATCGTTGCCAGGGCCTCGCATACAGGGGACAGACTGGAATGGGAATGAGCAGGTTTTCTTCAATCGGTAGTATCTGGCGCGCCGTGCTGTGTGCCGTCGCGCTGGGCGCCTGCGTGCCCGCATGGGCCCTCGATCCGGGCAAGGCCTTCCACCACTACGTGCGCAATATCTGGTCGATCCAGAACGGCTTGCCGCAAATTAGCGTGCAAGCGATCGTGCAAGACCACCAGGGCTACATCTGGGTCGGCACCCAGGCTTGGCGTGGCCCGTTTCGACGGCGTGCGCTTCACCATTTACTCTCCCGTCACCAATCCGGAGTTGCCCGGTGTGTGGACCCGCTCGCTCATGGTCGACAGCGGCGGGCGCGTCTGGATCGGCACCTACAAGGGCCTGGCCGTGTTCGAAAACGGCGTGTTCCGCACCATCGCCATCGCCGACAAGGCCCAGTATCCGGCGCTCGACATCAATGCCATCGTCGAAGACGAAGGCCGGATCGTGGTGGGCACCACCAATGGCGTGTTCGACGTCGCCGACGGCAAGCTGGTGCGGCGCGCCAGCAGCCCGGCGCCTACCACCACCTCCCTGCTCAAGAGCGCCGACGGCATCTACGTCGGCACCACCGGCGGCGTGGCGCGCCTGCATGGCAGCGGCAGCGACATGCTGGCCCTGCCCGAAGCCATGCGCCAGGGCGTGGTCACGCGCCTGGCCGAAGCCCAGGGCAAGATCTGGGCCTAGCACCAGCGTGGGCCTGATGGTGCGCAGCGGCGACACTTGGGAAGCGGCCACCCAGGACCCCATCCTCCAGCATTCCCCGACCAACATGCTGTTCCAGGACAGCGACCGCAGCCTTTGGGTCAGCAGCAACAGCTTAAGCATGGGCCGCCTGCGCGACGGCCTGCTCACCGAAGTCATCGCCGAAAAGAACCCCACCGCCGTCAAGGGCGTCATCGCCGCCTTCGAGGACCGCGAACGCAATCTGTGGTTCGGCAGCCAGTGGGTGGGCCTGGTGCGCATGTGGAACGGTTCCACGCGGCGCCTGTCGGCCGCCGAAGGATTGCTCGAACCGATAGTCTGGTCGGTCGCGCGCGCGGACGGGCGCACCTGGGTCGGCACCAATGACGGCCTGTCGGTGTTCAGCGGCGGGCGCTTCACGCAGGTGCTGCGCGGCGACCAGTTGCCCCACCCGCACGCCTACAACCTGCTGGCCGAGGGCGACCGCATCTGGATCGGCACCCGGCGCGGGCTGGTGCTTTACCGCGACGGCAAGATCGGAATCCCCGGCCCTGTTCGCGCCCATGGCCAGCGCCCAGATCAACGGCATCGTGCGCGGGCACTCGGGCGTGGTGTGGATCCCCACCAGCGAAGGCTTGTACCGGCTCGACGGCGAGCGCCTGTCGCACTACGGCAAAGAGGCGGGCCTGAGCGACATCCGGGTGCGCCAGATCCGCGAACTGAAAGACGGGCGCCTGCTGGTGGCCACCCAGGACGGCCTGTACGAACTGCGCGGCGACACCCTGCTCCCGATCGGCCTGGACCGCGGGCTGCCGTCCAAGCTGGACGTGACCGCCGTGGCCGAGCTGGGCGACGGCTCGCTCGTGATCAGCACCCTGGCCGAAGACACCTATCTGTACAACGGACGCGGCTGGAAGCGATTCAACCGCAACGAGGGGCTGCCGCCGAACGCGGCCTTCTTCATCGCCGAAGACAATGCTTAGGCTTCCTGTGGGAGGCGGGGATCCGCGGCATCACGCGCGCCGCCCTGTCCGAAATGCGGCTGGTGCAAAACGGCCAGGCCCGCACCGCCTATGCCGAAATGATCCTCAACGAACGCGGCGACCGCCGCAGCGGCGAACAGGGGCTTTTGCTGCAACGGCGCTTAAGCAACGCCAAGGGCTTCATGGACCAGGCCGGGGTGCTGTGGCTGCCCAGCCGCGACGGCGTGGTCACGCTCGACACGCTCGGCATCGCCAAGAACATGACGGCGCCGACCGCCGTCATCGAACGGGTGCGCATCAACGACCAGTGGCAGGACGTCCGGCCGAACCAAAAACTGGCCCTGTCGAACGATGCGCGCGACCTGGCTTTCGAATTTACCGCCCTCTCGTTCCAGGATCCGGTCAGCGTGGTGCTGCGCTACCGCCTGCACGGCTACGACAAGGACTGGCGCGAACTGGAAGCGGGCGCGCCGCGCTCGGTCAACTACACCAATCTGCTTAGGCCGGGAACTACACCTTTGAAATCAAGGCCAGCAACAATGCCGACGTCTGGAACAAGGCGCCAAGCCCGGCTCGACTTCAGCATCGCCCCCCTGTTCTGGGAAACCAGCTGGTTCCTGGCCCTGGTCGGCTTCGGCCTGATCGGCACCGTGTATGCTTAGCTACCGCCTGCAGCAGCGCGCCCACGAACGCCAGCGCGCCGTGCTCGAGCAGCAGGTGGCCGAACGCACCCAGCAGCTGCACGTGGCCAATCTGGCGCTGGAGCTGGCCAGCCAGACCGATCCGCTCACGGGCTTGCACAACCGGCGCTACCTGAGCAACCAGATTCCGGCCGACCTCGCCTTCTACGAGCGCAGAAACGCGGCGCAACGGGGGCCAGGAAAACACCCTGCTGTTCGCGCTGGTCGACATCGACCATTTCAAGAAGGTCAACGACACCTATGGCCACAAGGCGGGCGACCGCGTGCTGCAGCAAGTGTCCGAGGTGCTGCGGCGCCAGGTGCGCACGGGCGACTACCTGGTGCGCTGGGGCGGCGAGGAATTCCTGCTCGTGTGCCGCCCGAGCACGCGCCAGTTCGTGCCGGTGCTGGGCGAACGGATCCGGCGCGCCGTGGCCGAACACTCGTTCGACCTGGGCGACGGGGTGCATATTTCGCTGTCGTGCTCGATCGGCCTGGCCGAAAGCGGCTTGTATCTGAACGGCCAGCAATCGGTCGGCTGGGAGCAACTGGTCGAACTGGCCGATGCCGCGCTGTACTGGACCAAGGAAAACGGCCGCAACGGCTGGGCCGCCCTGCGCCCGCGGCCGAACGTCGATTTTGCCGAACTGATCGAAAAACTCCACCTCGGCGCGCAGATCATGATCGACACCGGACGCGTGGTGCTGATAAGCTCGCGTGATGAGCTCTCGCCTCTGCATGCGCAAGCCCTGGCCGAAGCTGACGACGTGGCCGGATAAGCGAGAAATAGCACGCTTCCATTGCAAATGAGCAACACGCTACCTATTGCAGTGGTGTAATATTCGTATGTGGTGCCACATCGCTAAAATAAACTCCCGCCTCAATCATGCGGGAAGACGGAGCCGTCCGCGTGTTACTTGAACAAATTGCAATCATTGGCATTCTGATCCTCGGGGGCGCGCTGGCCGTATTCCTGATCCTGCGCCGCCGCGCTGCTGCGCGCACGCAGGTCATGCCGCTGCCCCGTACCCATTTCATGGTCGAGGAAGAAGCCCCGGTCGACCCGGTCACGCTGGCCGCGCTCGAAGAAGACCGCCTCAACACCTTGCGCATGGCGGCCGACGAGATCGAAGCCGAAGCCACCCGTACCGGCAACAGCACCCTGCTCGACATCCAGTCCATGCTCGACCCCGAGGTCGTGTTCCGCGCCGAAGACGAACGGATCGCCGCCCACAACGCCGCGCGCCGAGGCCGAGCGCCTGGCCGCCATCGCCGAAGCCGAAAAAGCCGAAGCGCGGCGCGTGGCTGAGGCCCATGCCCTGCGCCTGGCCAACGAACGGCGCGCCGCCGAAGCGGCCGCCGAAGCCGAAGCCGAATTGCGCCGCGCCGCGCGCGCCGCCGCCAGGCTCGAAGCGAACGTCGACGCCAAGACCATCGCCGACGACCAGTCCCTGCGCGAAGAAGAACAGCGCGTCGCCGCCGAAGAAGCCGAACGGCTGCACACCAAGATGCTGGCCGAGCAGGCCGCCGCGCGAATCGCCGCGCGCCGCCAGATCGAAGAAGAATCGGCGCGCCTGGAAGCGGCGCGCGCCGAAGCCGAGCGCGCCGCCCGCGCCGAAGCGGATCGGGCCCAGGCCGAAGCCGAACGCATCGCCGCCGAACAGCAGGCCGAAGCCGAGCGCATCGCCGCCGAACACCAGGCCGAGGCCGAGCGGATCGCCGCCCGCCAGCAGGCCGAAGCCGACGCGGCCGCCCTGGCCGAGCGCGAACGCGCCGCCGCCGAAGAAGCCGAACGCCAGCAGGCCATGAGCGCGGCCGAGCGCGAAGCCGAGCGCCTGGAAGCCGAACGGCAAGCCATCGAACAGGAAGCCGTGCGGCTCGAAGCCGAACGGATCGCCGCCGAAGAAGCCATCCGGGTCGCGGCCGAACGCGCCGCCGCACTGGAAACGGCGCGCCTGGAAGCGGTGCGCGTGGCCGCCGAACTGGCGCTGCGGATCGAAGCCGAGCGCGTCGCCGCGGCCGAACAAGCGCGCCTCAAAGCCAAGCGCGACGCCGAAGAAGCGCGCCTGAAAGCCGAGCAGGAAGCCGCTGCCGAAGCGGCCCGCCTGGAAGCGGCGCGTCTCGAAGTCGAACGTCTGGCAGCGGAAGAAGCGGCGCGGCGTGAAGCACTGCGGATCGAGGCTGAGCGCCTGGCCGCCGAAGAAGCGGTTCGGGTCGAAGCTGCCCGCCTGGCCGCGCTGGAAGCGGCGCGCATCGAAGCCGAGCGTGCCGCGGCCGCCGAAGCGGCCCGGATCGAAGCCGAGCGGCTGGCCGCCGAAGAAGCGGCGCGCATCGAAGCGGCCCGCCTGGCGGCCGAAGAAGCGGCGCGCGTCGAAGCGGCACGCCTGGCCGCCGAAGAAGCCGAGCGGCTCGAGAAACAGCGACTGGCCGAAGAGCGCGCGGCGCGTCTCGAGCGCGAGCGCAAGGCCGAAGAAGAAGCGGCGCGGGTCGAAGCACGGCGCGCGGCGCAAAAAGAAGCGGCGCGCCTGGAAGCGAAGCGCATCGCCGAAGAACACGAAGCGCGGCGTCAGGCCGAACGGCGCGAAGCCGAAGAAATCGCCCGCATCGCCGCCGAACGCAAGGCCGCGGCCGACGCCAAGCGGGCCGAAGAAGAACGCCTGGCGGCCGAAGAAGCGGCGCGCGTCATCGCCGAACGGCACGCCGCTGCCGAAGCGATGCGGATCGAAGCCGAGCGCGTGGTCGCGGCCTAAGCAAAGCGCGGGTGGAAGCGAAGCGACTGGCGGCCGAAGCGGCGCGCGAAGAAGCCGAGCGGGCCCAGGCGGAAGCGGCGCGGCTGGAAGCGGTCCGGATCGTCAAGGAAGCCGCTGCGGCGGCCCCGGCAGCGCCCAAACAGAAGGCCGCGGCCGACACCGTCGTCATGATCGCCGACGACTCCAAGGTGGTGCGGGTCAAGACCAACCGTTTCCTCACCAACAACCAATTCCAGGTACAGCAAGCCGAGGACGGGCTGGACGCCGTCAAGCAGATCGGCGAGCGCATGCCCGACATCCTGATCACCGACGTTGAAATGCCCGGCATGAACGGCTTCGAACTGACCCAGCACCTGCGTTCGAATCCCGCGCTGCGGCACATTCCCGTCATCATGATCAGCGCCGAAGAAAGTTACGGGCCAAAAGCCAAGGAAGCCTAAGCGTCGACGTCCTGCTCGGCAAGCCCTACTCCGACGACGTCATGCTGACCCACATCCAGCGCTTCCTGCGCGACGGCCGCGGCCCCGCCGCCTGAGCCACCGCGTTCAGCCCCACCGGGGCTCAGCCCTCCGTCAAGAAACATTCCACAATCGGGGTCAGACCTCCACTCTGAAACTATTTCAGAATGGAGGTCTGACCCCGATTGTGAAATTATTTCAGAATGGAGGTCTGACCCCGATTGGGAAATGGTTTAGAGGGCGATGGTGCCCGCGATGACGGTGACGCTGTGGCCGCCCACCCAGGGGGCGCCGCCCGGTAGGCAACGCTGATCCGGCCGTCACAGCCGAGCTTGGTGCCCTGGCGCGCTTTGTAGCCTTGCGCCGTGCTGCCGCCGTCGGGGAAACCTTGGGCTGCCAGTACCCGCGCGATGCAGGCGTTGGCGCTGCCGGTCACCGGGTCTTCGGCCAGCTGGCCGTTTTTGGTGAACACGGCCCGCACTTCGAAGTCGGCCGGGCCGCCCGCCGCGTGCGGGCCGTACATGGCGATCCCGACCATGCCTTCCCGCGTGAACGTGGCCAGCCCGGCGGCATCGATCTGCGCGTCCAGGCAGGCTTGCGCGCTGTCCATCCGTACCACCAGCCAGCAGATGCCCATGGTGGCGATCACGGGGGCGGGGTCGAAGCAGATGTGCGCGCTGTTCAAGGTGTCTGTCAGCGAGGGAAACAAGCCCGGGTGCAGTGCCTGCAATTGCGCTTCGGGCGAGTGAAACGCCAGCGCACCGTCAACCCCGATATCGATCGGGACCAGGCCAACCGCGCATTCCTGGATCAGACGCCCCGGTGTTTTAGGCTGCAGGCCCGCTTCCAGCAAAGCATGGGCCGTGCCCAGTGTTGGATGGCCGAAGAAGTCGAATTCGGCGCCCGGCGAAAAGATGCGTACGCGGTAGTCCGCCAGCGGCGACACCGGCGGCAACACGAAGGTGGTTTCGGACAGATTGGTCCAGCGTGCGAGCGCCTGCATCTGCGCATCGGACAAGCCGTCGCCGTCGAGCACGACGGCGAGCGGATTGCCCTTGAGGGCGATGCGGGTGAAAACGTCGACCTGGCGAAAACGGCGCTTGCCCGCCATCCGGGCTTACTCTTCCTGCCCGGCTTCAGGCCTAACCAGTCGCGGATGTAAGCCTTGAGCATGCGGTTTTCGAAGTTTTGCGCTTCGAGCATGGCGCGCGACGTCGTAGAACGAGATCACGCCCAGCAGCGTCTTGGCATTCATGACCGGCAGATAGCGCGTGTTTCTCGAGCATCATGCGGCGCACCTCGTTGACCTCGGTGTCCGGCGTGACCGTGATCGGATGGTCGTCCATGTGCTTGCGCACGGTGTCGCCGCCGATCGCGCCGTTATTCTTGTGCAGTACCTTGATCACTTCGCGGAAGGTCAGCATGCCGACCAGGTCGCCAAACTCCATGATGACCAGCGAACCGATGTCTTTTTCCGCCATGATGTTGACAGCCTCCACCAGCGCCATGTCCGGCGTGGCGGTGTACAGGATATTGCCTTTGACTTGGAGAATTTCCGATACTTTCATGGTGGCCGCCCTTGTCTGGTGAGATGTTTGGTGAGTTGTTTTTATAAGCCTTAGCTCCGAATGTAGCGTAAGCTTGGCGAAAAATCCAGCATTGCGGCAAATCAAACGGCCGCCATCGCAGGATCTTCTTTTCCGCTATTTTAGCTAGGAAACCATTCTGGTGTGCGGCGAAGGCATGCTACGATTCGCGCCACCCTTTTTCAACCAGATGAGTCCACCATGAGCGGTCCTCGATATCCCGGCTTCGACACCCTGTCGCTGCATGCTTGGCTGCCGTGCCCGACCCGGCCACAGGCGCGCGCTACCCCCGTTTATTTCACGTCTTCGTTCGCGTTCAAGGATTCCGACCACGCGGCTTCCCTGTTCAACATGGAGCGCTTGGCCACGTCTATTCGCGCATTTCGAACCCGACCAACGCGGTGCTCGAGGAGCGCATCGCCGCCCTCGAAGGCGGCGTGGCTTAAGCATTGCCACGGCCAGCGGCCAGGCCGCCATGTTCCTGGGCCTGGCGACGATTGCTTAGCGCGCCGGTTCCCATATTGTGGCCTCGCGCGCTGTACGGCGGTTCCCAGAACCTGCTCGGCTACACGCTCAAGCGCTTCGGCATCGAAACGACCTTCGTCGACCCGCGCGACCACGCCGCCTGGCGCGCCGCGATCCGTCCCAACACCAAGGTCCTGTTTGCCGAAACGCTGGGCAATCCGGGCCTGGACGTGCTCGACATCGGCGCCGTGGCCGAGATCGCCCACGCGGCCCACCTGCCGCTGATGGTCGATCCGACCTTCACCACGCCCTATCTGCTGCGCCCCTTCGAGCATGGCGCCGACCTGGTGTTCCACTCGGCCACCAAGTTCCTGTGCGGTCACGGCACCGCCATCGGCGGGCTGCTGGTCGACGGCGGCACTTTCGACTGGCAGGCCGCCTACGACGCCACCGGCCGCTTCGGCGAGCTGTGCGAGCCGTATGACGGCTTCCACGGCATGGTGTTCGCCGAAGAATCGACCGTCGCCCCGTTCTCGCTGCGCGCGGCGCGAAGGCTTGCGCGACTTTGGCGCCGTCATGAGCCCCCACAACGCCTTCGCCGTGCTGCAGGGGATAGAGACGCTCAGCCTGCGCATGGACCGCCACGTGGCCAATACGCGCAAGGTGGTCGAGTTCCTGCTCAAGAATCCGGCCGTCGAATCGGTGTCCTACCCGGAGCTCGATTCGCATCCGGACTACGCGCTGGCCAAGACGCTGCTGCCCAAGGGCTGCGGCGCCGTGTTTTCATTCAGCCTGAAAGGCGACCGCGCCGCCGGGCGCCGCTTCGTCGACGCGCTCAAGGTGTTCTCGCACCTGGCCAACGTGGGCGACGCCAAGTCGCTCGTGATCCACCCCGCTTCGACCACCCACTTCCGGGTCCCGGCCGATCAGCTGGCCAAATCCGGCATCACCGAGGGCACGATGCGCCTGTCGGTCGGCCTGGAAGACCCGGACGATCTGATCGAAGACCTCGCGCGGCCTGAAACTGTCGCAGAAGGGGGCTTGAATGATCGTCACCGTACAAGGCCAGAGCGCCTACTGCTACACCGGCGGCAAACCGTTCGATGCGGCCCGCCCGACCGTGATCTTCATCCACGGCGCCCAGAACGACCACTCCGTGTGGTGCCTGCAGACGCGCTATTTTGCCCACCACGGCTTCAATGTGCTGGCGCTGGACCTGCCCGGCCACGGCCGCAGCAAGGGCGAAGCCAAGACCAGCGTCGAAGCGATGGCCGCCTGGGTGCTCGATGTGATGGAGGCCGTCGGCGTCGACAAGGCGATGATGGTGGGCCACAGCATGGGTTCCCTGATCGCGCTCGAAGCCTCGTTCATCGCGTCGCAAGCGCGTGACGCGCCTGGCCATGGTCGGCACCACTTACCCGATGAAGGTGTCGGACGCGCTGCTGGCCACGTCGCGCGACGATGAGCAGGCCGCGATCGACATGGTCAACATCTTTTCGCATTCGTCGATGGCGCAAAAGCCGTCCTGTCCCGGCCCCGGCTTTTACACCATGGGCGGCGCGCGGCGCCTGATGCAGCGCATGTCGGCCATCAATCCGCAGCAGTTGTTCTATACCGACTTCTATGCCTGCAACGCCTATGCCAACGGCCAGGCGGCAGCCGAAGCGGTACGCTGCCCGGTCCTGTTCCTGTTCGGTTCAAAAGACATGATGACGCCGCCCCGTTCGACCAAGACCCTGACGTCCGCCATCGGGCACGGCACGGTGGTCCAGGTCGACGCTTCTACCACCAGATGATGGCCGAGCAGCCGGACGCGGTGCTGGACGCCCTCTTCGCCTTTGCCAACGGGAGTTAGGTCATGAGCGCCAGGTACACCAGCTTCAGCGAGTTCTATCCGTTCTATCTGACCCAGCATGCCAACCGTACCTGTCGCCGCACCCACTTCATCGGCAGTACCGGCGCCCTGGCGGCGCTGGGCGCGCTGGCCGTCACGGGCAACCCGTGGTGGATCCTGGCGGCCCTGGTGTCGGGCTACGGCGGGGCGTGGATCGGCCATTTCGTCTATGAAAAGAACCGTCCCGCCTCGTTCGCCCAGCCGCTCTATTCGTTCCGGGCCGACTGGGTCATGTACTGGCAGATGCTGACGGGGAAGCTGAGCTGGTAGTTTGCACCGCGCCGCGCGCGAAATGCTCGGCCAGGCTCTGGTGCAAGCCGCCCTCGACCGCCATTTCGACCTGACGCGCCAAGGCGCTCGTGTCGAGCGTCATCGGCGAGCCGGGATCGAGGTCGAGCGCCTTGGCCGCGTCCACCGCCGTGCCGCTGAAGACAAACAGGCGGTACACGTCGGCCAGGCGCACCTTGTTCACATTGGCCAGCAGGACCCAGTTGTCGGCGCCTTCGCGCGCCCGCTTGCCCCAGCGCGAACGGGTGGTCACGTCCGCCTGCACCCGTCCGACCCAGCCCACGCGCAGCATTTTCTCCAGCAGCGCCGTCATTTCGTCGTAGCCGAAGCGGGTATGGGCGCGGATCTTGGCCGACGATACCAGCGCCGTGTCGCTGGCCTGGGCGCTGCCGTGCAAGACCTTGAGGATCGCCATCGCGTCGACAAAGGCGCCGCCCGGCACCGGCTTGTACCACCAGCGTTCGTATTTGACGACCGGCAGCGCCGCCGTCAGCAGGGCGCCGATCAGGGTGATCATCCACGACAGGTAAATCCACAGCAGGAACAGCGGCAAGGCCGCCAGCGCTGTAGATCACGGCATAGGCCGGGAACTGGCGGATGAACATGGCGAACAGGCGCTTGGCCACTTCGAATGCCAGCGCGGCCACCACGCCGCCCCAGACCGCGTCACGCCAGTCGACATGGCGGTTCGGCACCGCCATGTAGAGCAGCGTGTAGGCGCCGGTCGTCAGCGCCACCGAAATGAAGGTGTTGAAGAAGCTGCTCGCCAGCGGCGCCGCCTTGGCCAGCCCGCTGGTGGCCACGAACAGCTGCGAGGAAGCCGAGATCGACAGGCCGAACAGGAGCGGCCCGAGCGTGACCAGGGCCCAGTAAATGACGATGCGCTGACCCAGCGGGCGGGTGCGCTTGACGCGCCAAATCTGGTTGAAGGCGCGCTCGATCATGCCCATCATGGCGGCCGAGGTGAACAGCAGCGCGACCGCGCCCACCGCCGACAGGCTCTTGGCCTTGCTGGCGAACTGGGTCAGATTGCTGATGACGGTGTTGGAAATCCCCTTTGGCATCATGGTCTGCACAAAATAGGCGTCCATCGAAGCGCGGAAATTGGTAAAGATCGGGAAGGTCAAAAACAGCGCCAGGATGATGGTCAGCAGCGGCACCAGCGCCAGGGTGGTGGTGAACGTGAGGCTGCTTAGCCACCTGCTGCAGCTTCTCTTCGTTGAGGCGGCGGCGCGCGAAATACAGCAGGTCGCGCGCTTCGCTCCACGTCAGACCGCGTACGACATCGACACTGGAGTTGATCATCTGGTTGGTGGACCGGGAAATTTTGGAAAGCATGAAGTCTTAAAAACGCGCCCTGACGGCGATATCGGCATGTAAAGCGCCCTATAATACCAATGATGAACCCAACTAATCCGATTATTCTCGTTTTGTACTACTCGCGTCATGGCGCCACCCGCAAGCTGGCCGAGCTGATCGCCCAGGGCATCGAAAGCGTCCCCGGCGTCGATGCCCGCCTGCGCACGGTGCCCGCCGTGTCCACCGTGACCGAGGCGACCGAGTCCGACATCCCCGCCATGCCGCGCCCCCCTACGTCGAACTGCAAGACCTGGCCGACTGCGCCGGTCTGGCGCTGGGCTCGCCTACCCGCTTCGGCAATATGGCCGCGGCCATGAAGTATTTTCTCGACGGAACAGCCGCCCAGTGGCTCTCGGGCACGCTGTCGGGCAAAGCTTACCGTCGTGTTCACGTCCACCGGCAGCCTGCATGGCGGCCAGGAATCGACCCTGCTCACCATGATGATTCCGCTGCTCCACCACGGCATGCTGGTCATGGGCTTGCCCTACACCCAGCCGGAACTGATGACCACCTCCAGCGGCGGCAGCCCCCTACGGGCCGACCCACTGGTCCGGCATCGATGGCGACAAGGCCATCAGCGAAGACGAGAAAAAACTGGCCATTGCCATGGGCAAGCGCCTGGCCGACACCGCCGTCCGCCTCCAGGGAGCACGCTGATGGAAGGGCCAAAATATTTCCACATGGGCGCCATCGGCAGCCTGGTGCTGCTCATCCTGTGGCTGGTGGCATGGGAAACCGTGGTTGCACCGCTGCATACGGGCGGCTCCTGGCTCGCGCTCAAGGCCATTCCGCTGCTCATTCCGCTGCGCGGTGTCATCAAGCGCGACATTTACACCCTGCAGTGGTCGTCGATGGTCATCCTGCTGTACTTCACCGAGGGCGTGGTACGCGCCTGGAGCGACCGCACACCGCTCTCGCAGCTGATGGCCTGGGGCGAAATCGCCCTCGTGTGCATCTACTTCGCATGCGCCCTGCTCTACCTGCGCCCGTATAAAAAGGCGGCCAAGCGCATTGCCAAGGAATTGCTGGAAAAGGTCAATTCCACCAAATGACGGACCCATTCCTCGCGCTGCCGCGACATCGCCGGAGCCGGGCACGTGCTCACCAGCGATGCCGACATGGCGCCCTTCCTCACCGACTGGCGCGGCCGCTTCACGGGCCGCGCCATGGCGGTGCTGCGCCCGGCCAACGCGCAGGAAGTGGCCAGCCTGGTCAAGGCGTGCGCGCAGTGGCGGGTGCCGCTCGTGCCCCAGGGCGGCAAGACCGGCCTGGTGCTCGGCAGCGTGCCGGACGCGAGCGGGCGCGCGGTAGTGCTGTCGCTGGCGCGCTTGAACAGCGTGCGCGCGATCGATGCGGTCAACCGCACCATCACCGTCGATGCTTGGCTGCATCCTGCAGCACATCCAGGAGGCGGCGGCCGCTGCCGATTGCCTGTTCCCGCTCTCGCTGGCGGCCGAGGGCACGTGCACCATCGGCGGCAATCTGTCGACCAATGCCGAGCGGCACCGCGGTGCTGCGCTACGGCAATACCCGCGAACTGTGCCTGGGGCTGGAAGTGGTCACGCCACAAGGTGAACTGTGGAGCGGCTTGCGCGGCCTGCGCAAGGACAACACCGGCTACGACTTGCGCGACCTGTTCATCGGCGCCGAGGGCACGCTCGGCATCATCACCGGCGCCGTTCTCAAGCTGTATCCGCAACCGAAGGCGGCCATCACGGCGATGGTGGCCATGACGTCCCCGCGCCACGCGCTCGACCTGCTCAGCCTGGTACAAGAGCGCTGCGGCGCCAGCCTGACCGGCTTCGAACTGATCAGCGACGTGGCCATGCAGCTGGTGGCCACCCATTTCCCGGCCTTGCCGCAGCCGTTTGCCACGCGCCACCGGCATTACGTGCTGCTGGAAGTGTCGAGCAGCGAATCGTGCGCGCACGCCGTGGACCTGCTCGAACGCACGATTGCCGACGCGCTGGAACAGGATCTGGCCGACGACGCCGTGGTCGCCACCTCGCTCGCGCAGGCAAGCGGCCTGTGGCAGGTGCGCGAACACATTTCCATGGCCCAGGCCGCCGCCTAAGCAAGAACATCAAGCACGACATCTCGCTGCCGATTTCCTGCATCGCCGATTTCCTCGAAGCGACCGATGCCCTGCTGCTGGCCGCGTTTCCCGGCTGCCAGCTGGTGTGCTTCGGCCACGTGGGCGACGGCAACCTGCACTACAACGTGGCGCCGCCCGACGGCACCGCCCACGACGCCTTCCTGGCCCACCAGGATGCCGTCAACCGCATCGTGCACGACAGCGTGGACGTGTTTTCCGGCTCGATTTCCGCTGAGCACGGAATCGGCATGCTCAAGAAAGACGAGCTGGTCCGCTATAAATCCGAGATCGAGCTGAACCTGATGCGTGCGATCAAATCGGCACTCGACCCGCTCGGCATCATGAATCCCGGGAAAGTGCTGTGACCACCGGGAGTATCCTCATGCCACGTCTGCTAGCCGTGCTAGCGCTGTGCCTGCTGTCAGCCGGCATGCCGCCAAGCGCAATCGCTGTACAAATGCCGCATCGACGGCACCCTGACCTATTCCGGTTCGCCCTGCCCGGGCGCGGCCAGCACCGCGCTCGAGGTGCCCGCGGCTCCGCTGCCGGCGCCCGGTGCGGACACCGCACTCAAACGCCAGCAAGCCGAGGCCGCCATGCTCCGGCAGCAGCGCATCCGGCGCGAAACGGCCGAGGCGCGCGCCGACCAGGCCAGGGCGCGCCAGGGCGAAGCCCACCGCGCGCTGCGGCAAGCTGCGCCTGCAGAAAAAATGGGCCGACGAGGCGACGGCCAACGCCACCGACAAGGGGCGCGACAAGGCCCAGGCCAAGGCGCGCCGCACGCAAGAGCTGCTGGCGCTCGAATGTCCGTTCTGAACACGCTGTCACGCTGGCTGCTGTTTGGCGAATGGCGCGCCCATCCCGTGCGCGCCCTGCTCGCCATTGCCGCCATCGCGGTCGGCGTGGCGATGGGCTTTGCCATCCACCTGATCAACGCGGCCGCCTTCAACGAATTTTCCGCCGCCACCAAGAGCCTGGCTTAGCCAGGCCGACGTGCAGGTCGCGGGCCGCGAACACTGGTTCGACGAAGCCGTTTTCAGCCGCCTGGCCGAGCACCCGTCGGTGGCGGTTGCCTCGCCCGTGCTGCTGGTCGACGCCGAGCGTGCCCGGCCAGCGCACCTCGCTCCAGGTGATCGGGGCCGACGCCTTCCGCTCGGGCGCCGTGACGCCCAGCCTGATCGGCGCCAGCGCCATGGCGGCGACGTGTTCGACGTGCTGGCCGACGACGCCATCTTCCTCTCATCGGCCGCCGCCAGCTGGCTCGAACGCACCAGCGGCGGCCCGCTCACGCTGCGCGCCGGCACCCACGACTTTGCCCTGCGGGTGGCCGGGTCGATGCCGCAGGCGCGGCCCGGCCAGCGCATCGCCGTGATGGACATCGGCGCGGCGCAGTGGCACTTCAACAAGGTCGGCGTGCTCTCGCGGATCGACCTCAAACTGCGCAACGGCGTGGACCGCGAGGGCTTCGTGCGCGCACTGGGGCAGGATCTCGAACGCGATTTTCCGGGCCGCTTCCTGGTGCGCCAGCCCAATGACGAGGACCAGGAAAGCCGCAACAGCGGCATGAGCCGCGCCTACCGCGTCAACCTCACCGTGCTGGCGCTGGTTGCGTTGTTCACGGGCGCCTTCCTCGTGTTTTCCACCCAGGCGCTGTCGGTCATGCGGCGCCGCAGCCAGTTCGCCCTGCTGCGCGTGCTCGGGGTCGAACGGCGCCAGCTGCTGCGCCAGGTCCTGCTCGAAGGCGCCAGCCTGGGCGTGCTGGGCGCCCTGCTCGGCATCGGCGCCAAGGCTGCGCCTTCGCCGCCAGCGCGCTGCATTATTTCGGGGCCGACCTGGGCGCCGAAGCATGTTCGCGGGCGTGCGCCCCCAGGTGGCCTTCCCGCCGCTCGCCGCCGCCGTGTTCTTCTCACTCGGCCTGGGCGTGGCCTTGCTGGGCTGCCTGGCCCCGGCCTGGGAAGCGGCACGCGCCGCGCCCGCCGTCGCCCTCAAGTCCGGCACCGACGAAGCGGCCCTGTCGCGCCTGTCGCGCGTCTGGCCGTCGCTGGTCTGCCTGGCGCTGGCCGGCAGGCTTCGCCTGGGCCCCGCCCGTGTTCGAGCTGCCCCTGTTCGGCTACCTGGCCATCGGCCTGCTGCTGATCGGCGGGATCGGGCTGATGCCGCGCCTGGCGGCCACCGTCTTCACGGTCCTCAACCGGCGCGCCATGCGCTCCGGCAGCCGCCACCCGGTGCTGGCGCTGACGCTGGCGCGGCTGGCCAACGCGTCGGGCCAGGCTAAGCATCGCCCTCGGCGGCGTGCTGTCGAGTTTTTCGCTGATGGTGGCCATGGCGATCATGGTGGCCAGTTTCCGCATCTCGCTCGACGACTGGCTGGTGCGGCTGCTGCTCTAGCCGACCTGTACGTGCGCATCGAGAACAGCGGCAGCAGCCGGCGGCCTGGGCCCGGACCAGCAGGCCGCCCTGGCGGCGCTGCCGGGCGCGCGCCGGGTCGATTTTTGCGTAGCAGCCGGATCACCCTCGCGCCCGCGCGCCCCGACGTGGTCTTGCTGGCGCACGCGATCGATCCAGCCGACCCGGGCCGCAACATGCTGCTCGAAGGGTCGACCGCCGCCGTGCCCGCGGGCGCGGTCCGGCCTGGGTATCGGAAGCGATGCTCGACCTGTACGGCAGCAAGATCGGCGGCACGCTCGATCTGCCGCTGCGCGGCGTCATGCAGCGCTTCTTTATTGCCGGCAGCGGTGCGCGACTACGCCAACCAGACCGGCGCCGTGCATATCCGGCTCGAGGACTATCGCCAGCTCTCGGGCGACCCGCTGGTGAGCGACATCGCCATGTGGACCGGCGACGGCGTCGACGCCGACACGCTCGAACAGCAGGTGCGCGCGTGCCATTTGGCGCGACCCTCGGCTTTGCCAAGCCGGGCGAAATCCGCACCATGAGCATGAAGATCTTCGACCGCAGTTTCGCCGTCACCTATCTGCTGGAAGCGATCGCGATCGCCATCGGCATGGCTAAGCGTGGGCCGCTACCTTCTCGGCCCAGACCCTGGCCCGTTCCAAGGAATTCGGCATGCTGCGCCACGTGGGCGTCTCGCGCGGACAGATCCTGCGCATTCTCGCGCTCGAAGGGGGCGGCCTGTCGGCGCTGGGCGTGGCCTGCGGCTTCGGCCTGGGCCTCTTGATCAGCCTCATTCTCGTGTATGTCGTCAATCCGCAATCGTTCCACTGGTCGATGCAGCTGCATCTGCCATGGCCGCTGCTGGGCAGCGTGGCCGCCGTGCTGCTCATCTCGTCCGTCATCACGGCCCTGGTGTCGGGGCGCTACGCCCTGTCCGGCGGGCCGATCCGCGCAGTCAGGGAGGACTGGTGAAGCGTATTCTGTGTTTGCTGTTGCTGCTGGCGGCGCATAGCTGCTGGGCCTTCGACCCTGTTACCCCGGGCCGGGTACTGGCCTTCCCGGCCGACTATGGCGCCCATCCGTCCTTCAAGACCGAGTGGTGGTACGTGACCGGCTGGCTCAAGACCGGCGACGGCAAGCCGCTCGGCTTCCAGGTGACCTTCTTTCGCAGCGCCACCGGCCAGGGCAAGGACAATCCGAGCGCCTTTGCGCCGCGCCAGCTGATCATCGGCCACGCGGCCCTGTCCGATCCGGCGGCTAAGCAAGCTGGCCCACGACCAGCGCTCCGCGCGCGAAGGCTTCAACCTGGCCTACGCCAAGGCTTAAGCACCACCGACATCAAGCTCGAAGACTGGCGCATGGTGCGCGCGCCCGACGGCAGCTACCGGGTCAGCATCAAGTCGCCCCAGGTCATGCTCGACCTGAGCCTCACGCCCACCCAGCCGCTGCTGCTCCAGGGCGCGGGCGGCTACTCGCGCAAGGGGCGCGACCCGGCCAATGCCAGCTACTACTACAGCGAACCGCAGCTCAAGGTGCGCGGCACGGCTTGGCAAGCGCGCACCGTCGAAGGCACGGCCTGGCTCGATCACGAATGGTCCAGCCAGGCGCTCGACCCGGAGGCGGCGGGCTGGGACTGGGTCGGCGCCAACCTCGACGACGGCTCCGCCCTGATGGCTTTCCAGATCAGGAGCAAACAAGGTGGTAAACTATGGGCGCACGCGATGCTGCGCGACGCCAGTGGCAAAATCACGCAGTATTTACCCGAACAGGTCAGTTTTACTCCGCAGGCGCGGTGGAAATCGCCGCGTACCAATGCCGACTATCCAGTGGCGACCACCATCGTCACCGGTGGCACCCGCTGGCAGATTTCACCCTTGCAGCAAGACCAGGAGCTCGATTCGCGCCGCTCCACGGGGGCGATTTACTGGGAAGGCGCGGTCACGGTCGGGCGCGATGGTGTGCTGGCCGGGGCACGGCTACCTGGAAATGGTCGGGTATGCCGCACCGATGAAGCTCTGAATTAACACGCAACGAACAACGTACAACGAACAACAACACAATGACCAACAGTACCACCAGCACCACCGGCATCACCCCGACCGATCCAGCCCGCAAGGGCAGCCTGGCCGCATTCAAGGGCCTGGCGCCCTTCCTGCGCCCGTACAAGCGCCACTTCGTGATGGCCGGTATCGCCCTGGTCGTGGCCATGCTACGCCACCCTGGCCATTCCTGCCGCCTTCAAGCAGATGATCGACCATGGCTTCGGGGCCGTGGCTTGGCGCCCAGAATCCGGCCCAGGTCGATGCCACCTTCCTGGCCCTGTTCGCCGTCGCCACCGTGCTGGGCATCGCCACGGCCGCGCGCTTCTACACCGTGTCGTGGCTGGGCGAGCGCGTAACCGCCGACATCCGCAGCGCCGTCTACCGCCACGTGGTGGACCAGAGTCCCGAGTTTTTCGGAAACCACCCAGACCGGCGAAGTCCTGTCGCGCCTGACCACCGACACCACCCTGATCCAGGCCGTGGTCGGCACCAGCATCTCCATGGCGCTGCGTAACATGCTGCTGTTCGTGGGCGGGCTGGTGATGCTGTTCATCACCAGCGCCAAGCTGACCTCCATCATCCTGGTGCTGCTGGTGCTGGTGGTGGTGCCGATCATTCTGTTCGGCCGCCGCGTGCGGCGCCTGTCGCGCGACTCGCAGGACCGCATTGCCGACGCCTCGGCCATGGCCGCATGAGATCCTCAATGCCATGCCGACCGTGCAAGCCTTCACCCACGAGAAGCTGGAAGCCGTCCGCTTTGGCGGCTCGGTCGAGAGCGCGTTCCAGACAGCGATGCGCCGCATCCGCGCCCGCTCGCTGCTGACCATGATCGCGATTGTGCTCGTTTTCGGCACCATCGTGTTCGTGCTGTGGCTGGGCGCGCACGCCGTCCTCGAAGGCACCATGACCGGCGGCGACCTGGGCCAGTTCATCCTGTACGCGACCATGGTCTCGGGCTCGATCGGCGCGTTGTCGGAAGTGATGGGCGAAGCCCAGCGCGCCCGCCGGCGCCACCGAGCGCCTGCTGGAACTGCTGGCGGTCAAGTCGCCGATCCAGAATCCCGCGCGTCCGCTGCCGCTGCTTAGCGCAGCGCACCGCGAGCGGCGCTGCATTGTCGCTGTCGGACCTGACGTTCTCGTATCCGTCGCGCCCAGGCACGGCGGCGCTGTCGCACCTGTCGCTGTCGATCGCCCCGGGCGAAACGGTGGCCGTGGTTGGCCCTTCGGGCGCTCAAGCAAGACCACCCTGTTCCAGCTGTTCCTGCGCTTCTACGATCCGCAAAGCGGCACCATCGCGCTTGACGGCGTCGACATCAAGCAGCTCGACCTGCACACCCTGCGCGACGCGATCGGCATCGTCCCCCAGGACACGGTGATCTTCTCGGCCGACGCGATGGAAAACATCCGTTACGGACGGACGCGCAAGGACTGACGCGGAAGTGATTGCCGCCGCCCGCATGGCCGCCGCCCACGAATTCATCGAGCGTCTGCCGCAAGGCTACAAGTCCTTCCTGGGCGAGCGCGGCGTGCGCCTGTCCGGCGGACAGCGCCAGCGCATTGCGATCGCGCGCGCCCTGCTGAAAAACCCGCCGCTGCTGCTGCTCGACGAAGCGACCAGCGCGCTCGACGCCGAATCCGAACGCCTGGTGCAAAGCGCGCTGGAAGCGGCCATGGTCGGCCGCACCACCGTGATCATCGCGCACCGCCTGGCGACCGTGCAGCGCGCGGACCGCATCATCGTCATGGAAGACGGCAAGATCGTCGAGACCGGCACCCACAGCGCGCTGGTCGCGCTGGGCGGCATCTACGCCAACCTCGCCGCCCTCCAGTTCCATAACGTCCACGTGACCCATTAATCGGGGTCAGACCTCAATTTGCGGAGATACGCCGTGACCGACGCCGAATTGCTGCAACAGTGCCACACGGTGATCCCTGGTCACCGGGCACGCACGCTCTACCGAGATGTTCGGCGCCATGGCCGCCTGGTGCGAGGCGAACGGCGTCAGCCACGATGTCTATGGCGACGGCGCGCTGATCCAGGCCTTCGAAGACAAAGTCGCCCGCTTGCTCGGCATGGAAGCGGCCGTGTTCTGCATCAGCGGCACCATGGCGCAAGTGACGGCGCTGCGCCTGGGCTGCGAGGAACGCGACAGCCGCCTGGCCGCGCTGCACCCGACCTCGCACATCATCGTGCACGAGAAATCGAACTACCAGCTGTTCGGCCACTTCAACATGGTGCAGGCGGGCGACCGCCACCGCCCGGCCACCGCGGCCGACTTTGAAGCCATTCCGGACCGCCTGGGCGCCGTCGCCATCGAACTGCCGATGCGCGAGATCGGCGGCCAGTTGCCCGACTGGGACGCGCTGCAAGCGATCAAGCTGCACTGCCGCCTGCGCAACGCCCACCTGCACATGGACGGCGCCCGCCTGTGGGAAGCGGCCGTAGGCTATGGCCGCAGCGTGGCCGAAATCGCGGCCTAGCTTCGATTCGGTGTACGTGTCGCTCTACAAAGGCATTGGCGGCCTGGGTGGCGCCATGCTGGCTTAGCTCGCGCGAATTCGTCGCGCGCGCGGCCAGATCGTTCCGCCGCCAGGGCGGCAACGTGATCCACCGCTCACCCTACGTGGTGGCGGCGGCCATGCAGTTCGACCAGCGCCTGGCCGCGATGCTTCTACCCTGTTCCGCCGCACCCAGTGGCTGTATGGCGTGCTGCGCGACTTCCCCTGCCCTGCGCGTCAACCCCGCCCAGCCGCAGGCCAACATGCTGCACCTGCATTTGCCGGTCGGGCGCGAGCGCGCGCTGGCGATTCGCAATCAGCTGGCCGAAGAGCACAAGATCTGGATGTTCGGGCGCGCATCGCATGCGGCCCTGCCCGACAGCAGCGTCGTCGAGCTGTACGTGGGCGACAATCTGGCCACGCTCGATGACGACACGGTCCGCGACGCTTCCGGCGGTTGGACGCCGCCGTCCGCGCCTAAGTTACAATCACGCCTTATCACTTTGAGTTTTCACGATGCGCCAATACCTCGACCTCATGCGCCATGTTAAAGAACATGGCACCGACAAGACCGACCGCACCGGCACCGGCACCCGTTCGGTGTTCGCGCACCAGATGCGTTTCAATCTGCAGGACGGTTTTCCGCTGGTGACGACCAAGAAGCTGCACCTGAAATCGATCGTGCATGAACTGATCTGGTTCCTGGCCGGTTCGACCAACATCGCTTACCTCAAAGAGCATGGCGTGTCGATCTGGGACGACTGGGCCGACGCCGAAGGCAATCTGGGCCCGATCTATGGCTACCAATGGCGCAGCTGGCCGACCCCAGACGGCGGCCACGTCGACCAGATCAGCCAGGTCATGGACCAGATCACGAACAACCCGGATTCGCGCCGCATGATCGTCTCGGCCTGGAACGTGGCCGACGTACCGAAAATGAAGCTGCCGCCATGCCACGCGCTGTTCCAGTTTTATGTCGCCGACGGCAAGCTGTCATGCCAGCTGTATCAGCGCAGTGCCGATATCTTCCTGGGCGTGCCTTTCAATATCGCGTCCTACGCGCTGCTCACGCACATGATGGCGCAGCAGGCCTAGCCTGGAAGTGGGTGATTTTGTCTGGACCGGCGGCGACTGCCACCTGTACACCAATCACATGGAACAGGTCGACCTGCAGCTCTCGCGCGCCGATGGCGCTGCCGAAGCTGGTCATCAAGCGCAAGCCGGATTCGCTGTTTGACTTCAAGTTCGATGACTTTGAATTTACGGGATATGAGCCGCACGGCTTGATCCGCGCGCCGGTAGCCGTTTAAGCACAGCCACCACGTCGCCCCCTGCCTGCGCGAGGGCGACGTGGTTTAGAACTCTTCCCAGTCCGAACTGACCGGCGCTGCATTGGCCACTTTCCTGGCCCTGACCGGCGCTGCAATCGCCTTGCGTTGCGCTGGCGCTGCCGCTGCCGTCTTCTTCACCAGCACCGGCTTGGCTTCACTGCACTGCCGCCTTCGGCCGCTCGGCCCCATCCAGTTTGAACACGCTCACCACCTGGGTCAGCACGCCCGCCTGATCCTGCAGCGAACCGGCTGCCGCCGCGGCTTCCTCCACCAGCGCCACGTTCTGCTGGGTGATGGCATCCATCTGTCCGATCGCGACATTGATCTGTTCCAGCCCCGAGGTCTGCTCCTGGCTGGCGGTGGTGATCTCGCCCATGATGTCGGTCACGCGCTGGATGCTGGTGACGATCTCTTTCATGGTCACGCTTCGAGCCTGGTCGACCAGGCGCGCGCCGCTGTCCACTTTTTCCACCGAATCGCCGATCAGCTGCTTGATCTCTTTGGCCGCTCCGGCCGAACGCTGCGCCAGGTTGCGCACTTCCGAGGCCACTACCGCAAAGCCGCGCCCCTGTTCACCGGCGCGCGCCGCTTCCACCGCCGCATTGAGCGCCAGGATATTGGTCTGGAACGCGATGCCGTCAATGACGGCGATAATGTCGACGATCTTCTTGGACGACTCGTTGATCGACCCCATGGTGTCGACCACCTGCGCCACCACCACGCCACCCTTGGTCGCCACTTCCGACGCGGACACCGCCAGCTGGTTGGCCTGGCGTGCATTGTCGGCATTCTGTTTGACGGTGCCGGTCAGTTCTTCCATCGACGACGCGGTCTGTTCAGGCAGTAAGCCTGCTCGCCGGTGCGCTGCGACAGATCCATGTTCCCGGCCGCGATCTGGCTCGAGGCGCTGGCGATGGTGTCGGTACTGGCCCGTACTTCACCCACGATGCTGGCCAGGTTGGCCTTCATCTTGCTCAGCGCGGTGAGCAAGGCGCCGATCTCGTTGTGGCTGTTGACGGTGATGGTGCCGGTCAGGTCGCCGTCGGCCACGCGGGTGGCGATGTCGGTCGCATCCTTGAGCGGACCGGAGATCGCGCGCAGCAGCAGGTAGCCAGCGGCCAGCCCGAGCAGCATGCCGCAGGCCAGGACCACACCCATGGTCCACAGGCTGTTGCGCACGCTCGCGCCCACGCCCGCCTCGTCGGAGGCAACGCGCTTGTCGGTGTCTTCCTTGAGCGCTTTCAGGGCGGCGTCAGCTTGCGCGGGTAGGATGGGTTGATCTTCTTGATCAGTACCATCTCGGCGTCATCCCACTTGTCGGCCTTCACAAACGCGGCCGCGGCCCGCACGTCCTCGATCCCCAGGCCGCCGCTCTTGTCGAACCATTCCTTCGCCAGACGCTTCTCGTCAGGCGAACGGATACCGGCCAGGTATTCATCCCAGCGCTTGGTGGCGCGCGCCGAAATGGCGGCCACCTGGTCAAAGTGCACCGTCAGCGCGTGGTCGTGCAGCTGTGACCATTCCAGCGCCGGATTGTGCTGCAGCGCCTGCAGGATCTGACTGCGATTGAGTTCCATCTCGAGCCGGATCGCGTTCTGGCTGCTGTTGTTCTTCTGGTCCGCCAGCGACACGTCGCGTACCACGCCGACCGCGTAATCGGCGTTGTAAATGCCGACCGCACCGACCACGAACATCAGCGCGGTCACGAGACCGATCACGCCAATAATCAGGGTTTTAATGTTGAGATTGTTGAACATGGAATGTTCTCCTTGAACTAGTCTTGCTGGCTGAGTGAATGGAAGTAGCGGTGTATTCCTTCGCGCAATTCATCGACGTGCTCGAACTCAATATAGGTCACGTCGCACAGGTCTTGCAACTCGCGAATCAGGGTGGTCTTGATTGGCGCGTGCTTCCAAACAAGGAACAGTACGGGGGTGCAACGTCCCTTGAATATGTGATAGGCCAGCTCGAAGGCGCTGCTTTCACTCATGCCTACCCGGATGTTGACGACCGCGTCGGCCTGGTCGAGCAGTGCCAGCCGGTGATTGCGGAAGTTCTTAGGCGTAAAGGGACGTTGGTAGTCGCGCTCGTATGACTTCTTGAACGTGTCTGCGCTTTCCGCCTTCGATCCGGTCAGGTAATCGAAGGCGCGCGGCAAGCCGTTGGCGCTGTCGATGACGGTGAGTATGTCTCCAATCAATTGTTGCTGGCGCACGTCAGATTCCGTGAACGGCTGCCGGATGAACAGCTTGAGCGGCGTGCCCTTCGGCACTGCGCTCGCGCGGCCGGGTGCGGCGTTCGGGGATCACGGTGGCGGCCGCGGCCAGGTCAGCCGGACTCGGCAGGCGGCGCGCGGACGGTGCCGGAGCGAGCTCGGCCTTGGCCGCGTGCATCTCCTGCACCGAGATGATCTCGAAGCTGTCCGCGTGACGGCTGGCCTCGAACATGCTCTCGGCACCGGCGATCGTGGTGCAGGTCGGCACGCCGGCCGCCAGTGCGGCCACACGCAGTGCGCGCGAGGCGGCAATGGCGCTGCGGCGCTCGTCCACCGTCAGGACCATGAAGGCGATCTTGCGTTCGGCCAGCATGGCGAACAGCGCGTTGTCGTCTACTTCCGTGACGGCGACGTCATGCTTGGCTGCGGATGACCGTTGCGCTCACCAGACTGGCGCAGATGGTAAAAGCCTAGCCTCGGCCATGTCACGCGCCAGGGCAACGGCGCGCGCCTGGTCGCCCTTTTTCACGCGCAGGTACACCAGCCCGCCGCGCGGCGCCCGGACCGAAGCGCCCAGCTGCGCCTTGAGATAGGCCTCGCCGAAGGTGCGGCCGACGCCCATCACTTCGCCGGTCGACTTCATTTCCGGCCCGAGGATGGTGTCCACGCCGGGGAATTTGGCGAACGGGAACACGGCTTCCTTGACGCTGGAAGCATGGCGCAGTGACTTCACCGGCGATGCCCTGGAAGGCCAGCGTCTGGCTAAGCCATGCAGCGCGCCGCGATCTTGGCCAGCTGCAGCCCGGTCGCTTTCGACACGAAGGGAATCGTGCGCGACGCGCGGATTGACTTCAAGGACGTACACCACGTCATGCACGCGGCCGTCGACCCGCTTTTGCTGGACCGCGAACTGCACGTTCATCAGACCGACCACGTTCAGGTTTAAGCAGCCATGCGCGCCGTCTGGCGCTTGATTTCGGCCACCGTTGCGGTGCTCAGCGAATGCGGCGGCAGCGAGCAAGCCGAGTCGCCCGAATGAATGCCCGCCTGTTCGATATGCTCCATCACGCCGCCGATCAGGGTCGTGTGCCCGTCGCAGACGCAGTCCACATCGACTTCGATCGCGTCGTTCAGGTAGCGATCCAGCAGCACCGGCGAATCGTGCGAGACCTTGACCGCTTCGCGCATGTAGCGTTCCAGGTCGGCCTGCTCGTGCACGATCTCCATCGCGCGCCCGCCCAGCACGTACGAAGGACGCACCACCAGCGGGTAGCCGATTTCGGCGGCCAGGCGCACGGCATCGACTTCCGTGCGGGCGGTGCGGTTCTGCGGCTGGCGCAGGTCGAGCTGGAACAACAGCTGCTGGAAGCGCTCGCGGTCTTCGGCGGCGTCGATCATGTCGGGCGAGGTGCCGATGATGGGTACACCGGCCGCTTCCAGGGCCAGTGCCAGTTTCAGCGGCGTCTGGCCGCCGTACTGCACGATCACGCCCTCGGGCCGTTCGACGGCGACGATTTCGAGCACGTCTTCCAGGGTCACCGGTTCGAAGTAGAGGCGGTCGGAGGTGTCGTAGTCGGTCGAGACGGTCTCCGGATTACAGTTGACCATGATGGTCTCAGAAACCGTCCGCGCGCAGCGCCATGGCGGCATGCACGCAGCAGTAGTCGAACTCGATGCCCTGGCCGATCCGGTTCGGACCGCCGCCCAGCACCATCATCTTGCGGCGCGAGGTTGGTGCGGCTTCGCACTCCTCGTCGTAGGTCGAATACAGGTAGGCGGTGTCGGTGGCAAATTCGGCGGCGCAGGTGTCGACCCGTTTGTAGACCGGGCGCACGCCGAGCGCGTGGCGGTGCTTGCGTACTTCTTCTTCGCTCAGGGACAGCAAGGTGGCCAGACGGCGGTCGCCGAAGCCCTGCTGCTTCCAGGCGCAGCATGACGGCACGGTCGAATGCAGCCAGCGGCTGCTGTTCGAGCCACAGCTCGATCTCGACCAGGTCCTGGATCTGGGCCAGGAACCAGGGATCGATGCGCGACAGCGCCTGCACCTCGTCCAGCGAAAAGCCGAGCGAGAACGCGTCGCCCACGTACCAGATGCGGTCCGGGCCCGGGCGCGCCAGTTCTTCGGCCACCACGTCGCGCCCGGTGCGCATGCCTGGGCGGCGCACGCCGTCAACGCCGATATCGAGACCGCGCAAGGCCTTCTGGAACGATTCCTGGAAGGTGCGGCCGATCGCCATCACCTCGCCCACGGACTTCATTTGCGTGGTCAGGTGTTCGTCGGCGCCGGGGAATTTCTCGAACGCGAAGCGCGGGATCTTGGTGACCACGTAATCGATGGCTAAGCTCGAACGAGGCTGGCATGGCGCCGCCCGTGATTTCGTTGCGCAGCTCGTCGAGCGTGTAGCCGACCGCCAGCTTGGCGGCCACGCGCGGATCGGGAAGCCGGTCGCCTTGGAGGCCAGGGCCGAGGAACGCGAGACGCGCGGATTCATTTCAATGACGATCATGCGGCCGTCCACCGGGTTGAGCGCGAACTGCACGTTCGAGCCGCCGGTATCGACGCCGATCTCGCGCAGCACCGCCAGGCTGGCGTTGCGCATGATCTGGTATTCCTTGTCCGTCAGCGTTTGCGCGGGGCGCCACGGTGATCGAGTCGCCCGTGTGCACGCCCATCGGATCGAGGTTTTCGATCGAGCAGACGATGATGCAGTTGTCCTTTTTGTCGCGCACGACCTCCATCTCGAACTCTTTCCAGCCCAGCAGCGACTCCTCGATCAGCAGTTCGCAGGTGGGCGACAGTTCCAGGCCGCGGGTGCAAATGGTGTGGAACTGCTCGGCGTCGTAGGCGATGCCGCCGCCGCTGCCGCCCATCGTGAACGAGGGGCGGATCACGACCGGGAAGCCGAGCGGCTGCTGCGCCGCCCACGCTTCGGCCATGCTGTGCGCGACGCCCGAACGGGCCGAACCCAGGCCGATTTTGGTCATCGCATCCTTGAACTTGGCGCGGTCTTCGGCCTTGTCGATCGCTTCCGGGGTGGCGCCGATCAGCTCGACGCGGAATTCTTTCAGTACGCCGTGGCGGTGCAGATCGAGCGCGCAATTGAGCGCGGGTCTGGCCGCCCATGGTCGGCAAAATGGCATCCGGACGCTCCTTGGCGATGATGCGGCGCACCACCTCCCACTGGATCGGCTCTATATAGGTGACGTCGGCCATCTCGGGATCGGTCATGATCGTGGCCGGATTGCTGTTGACGAGGATGACCTGGTAGCCTTCCTCGCGCAGGGCCTTGCAGGCCTGGGCGCCGGAATAGTCGAACTCGCAGGCCTGGCCGATCACGATCGGGCCAGCGCCAATAATCAGAATACGTTGGATGTCTGAACGCTTAGGCATGTTGGTAGCCCTCCATCATCGTCACGAAACGGTCGAACAGCATGGCCAGGTCGTGCGGGCCGGGCGAGGCTTCAGGGTGGCCCTGGAAACAGAAAGCGGGTTTGTCGGTGCGGGCAAAGCCCTGCAGCGAGCCGTCGAACAGCGACACGTGCGTGACGCGGCAGTTGGCCTAAGCAGCGTGGCCGCATCGACGGCAAAGCCGTGGTTTTGCGAGGTGATCATCACCTTGCCGCTGTCGAGATCCTGGACCGGGTGGTTGGCGCCGTGATGGCCGAACTTCATCTTGAGCGTCTTTGCGCCCGAAGCGAGCGCCATGATCTGGTGGCCCAGGCAGATGCCGAACACGGGCACGCCGAACTCGATCAGCTCGCGCGGGCGGCGATCGCATAATCGCAAGGCTGGGGATCGCCCGGCCCGTTGGACAGGAAGATACCGTCCGGTTTGAGCGCCAGCGCCGCTTTCGCGCCCGCCTGGGCTTAAGCAGCACCGTCACTTTGCAGCCGCGTTCGGCCAGCATGCGCAGGATGTTCGATTTGACGCCGAAGTCGTAGGCCACCACGTGAAAGCGCGGCGCGCTCTGGTGCCCGGCGCTCTGGCCGAGGCGCCATTCGGTCTCGGTCCACACGTAAGGCGTGCGGGTCGACACCTCGCGCGCCAGGTCCATCCCGTTCAGACCAGGGAAAGCGGCGGCCAGGGCCAGCGCCTCGGCCGGATCGTCAGTCACGGCGATGGCGCCATTCTGGGCGCCCTTTTCGCGCAGGATGCGGGTCAGCTTGCGGGTGTCGATGCTTAAGCAATGGCGACCACGCCCTGCTCTTTCAGGTACGAAGACAGGTCGCAGCTTGAGCGGAAGTTCGAGGCCAGCAGCGGCAAGTCCTTGATCACCAGCCCGGCGGCGGCCACGCGCGGCGATTCGCCGTCTTCATGGTTGATGCCGGTGTTGCCGATGTGCGGATAGGTCAGCGTGACGATCTGGCGCGTGTAGCTGGCGTCGGTCAGGATTTCCTGGTAACCCGTCATGGCGGTATTGAAGACGACTTCCCCGCTGGTGTGCCCGGCGGCGCCGATCGACTGCCCGTGAAAAATGGTGCCATCTTGTAAAGCGAGAATGGCTGGCGGCCGCGTTCCCGGTCCGCTGAGGGGGTGTTTCATGCTTGCTCCTTGCTGTGTGTCTGGCGGGTAATTGGGCCGCGCACCGAGATCGTTCCGGACTCAAAGGAGACGCACAAAACTAGTGCCGTCGGGCACTTTTTTGGTGCTGTATTGAGCCAGTTCAGGAACGATACAGTATTTACTTCCGTTGCCGCACGGAAATTTATAATTGACGTTTTGGAGCAACAGGTATGAACAAGCTAGCAAGTAAACCCTTATGCAATATGGGTTAGTTAGATTTTGTGAGATTCGAATTGTTAAATATCGAGTTGCAAACAAAGCGAACGCACGTGCGTGACAGTCTCACCTGGACCGCCCTCCCCGCTGCCGCAGATTTGCACGATAATGTCGCCTTGACTCATTCCAAACCGACAAATACATGACGCAACTGACCCTCATCGTCGCCATGGACCGGCAACGCGGCATCGGCATCGACAACAAGCTGCCGTGGCACCTGCCCGAGGATCTGGCCCATTTCAAGCGGCTCACGTCCGGCCATCCGATCATCATGGGCCGCAAGACCTTCGATTCGATCGGCCGCGCGCTGCCGAACCGGCGCAACATCGTCATCACCCGCAATCCCGCATGGCGCCATGACGGCGTCGAGGCGGTGACGTCGCTGGAAGCGGCGCTGGCCCTGGTGGGCGATACGCCCGCCTTCATCATCGGTGGCGCCCAGATTTTTGCCGCCTCGATGGACCTGGCCGAGCGCCTGATCATCACCGAAATCGACCACAACTTCGCCTGCGACACCTTCTTTGCCCCGCTGTTAAGTAGGCTGCCTGGCAGGAAAGCGCGAACTTCACCACAGCGAGGCGAATGCTTACGATTACGCCTTTGTCACGTACCAGAAAGCGAACTAACCATGTCAGGACACGGATTTCACGTGCACGGCCCGCACGATCACGCGGTGGAACACGCAGCGCACGGCAGCGACGGCTTCTCCAACAATATCGCGGTCATGACCGCCATTCTCACAACCGTGGGCGCCATGTTCGGCTACCAGGGCGGCGCGACCCAGAACGACGCGGCGCTATTCAAGAACAACGCGGCGATCGAGAAGACCAAGGCCGCCAATACCTGGGCTTACTACCAGGCCAAGTCGAACAAGCAGAACCTGGCCGAACTGGCGATGGTGCTGCCGGGCGTGGACCCGACCAAGTACAAGGCCGACGTTGAGCGCTACAAGACCGAAAAGGAAGCCATCAAGAAGGATGCGGAGGCGCTCGATGCCAAGGCCGACGAGTGGAACACCAAATCGGACAGCGCGCTGCACCAGCATCACCAGTGGGCACTGGCCACCACCGCCGAGCAGATCGCGATCTCGCTGGCCGCCATTACGCTGCTGACGCGTAAAAAGTGGATGATGTGGGCTGCGTATGGTGTGGCGGCGGTTGGACTGGTGCTGGGGATTCTGGCGTGGATGCATGTGGATCCGATTGGGGCGCTGGGGGTCCAGGCTGCGGTGCATCACTAATATAGGGATGCCGCATTAGAAAAGATCATGTGCTGGAGTGCGCCATAGTGGCGAACTTGTAGTTATTCTAATAAAAGTTTTTTCACCGGATTGCTTAAGCTTTTCTGCGAAAAATCCGCTTCTTATTTTTTTCCCGGTGCCGTGAGCGACGTTCTGCCCCCTAGGTGGACAGCCCTCACGGCGCTTCGCTTTGGAGCTGTCCATGAAATTTCGTTTCCCTATTGTCATCATTGACGAGGATTTTCGTACCGATAACACGTCCGGCCTCGGCATCCGCGCGCTCGCAGAGGCGATGGAAAAGGAAGGCATGGAAGTGCTCGGTCTGACGAGTTACGGCGATCTGTCGCAATTCGCGCAGCAGCAATCGCGCGCATCGGCCTTCGTACTCTCGATCGACGATGAGGAATTTGGCGAAGGCTCCGTCGCGGAGACCGATTCGGCCCTGATCGCTGCTGCGCGCCTTCATCAAAGAGATCCGCCACAAGAACTCGGACATCCCGATCTACATCTACGGCGAAACGCGCACCTCGCGCCACATCCCGAACGACATCCTGCGCGAACTGCACGGCTTCATCCACATGTTCGAGGACACGCCCGAATTCGTGGCGCGCCACATCATCCGCGAAGCGAAATCGTATCTGGACAGCCTGGCGCCGCCGTTCTTCCGCGCGCTGGTCAATTACGCCAATGACGGCTCGTACTCGTGGCACTGCCCTGGCCACTCGGGCGGCGTCGCCTTCCTGGAAGTCGCCAATCGGCCAGATGTTCCACCAGTTCTTCGGCGAGAACATGCTGCGCGCCGACGTCTGCAACGCCGTTGAAGAACTCGGCCAGCTGCTCGACCACACCGGCCCGGTCGCCAAGTCCGAACGCAATGCCGCGCGCATCTTCAATGCCGACCACTGCTACTTCGTCACCAACGGCACCTCGACCTCGAACAAGATGGTATGGCACTCGACGGTCGCTCCTGGCGACATCGTCGTGGTCGACCGCAACTGCCACAAGTCGATTCTGCACTCGATCATCATGTGCGGCGCGATCCCCGTGTTCCTGATGCCGACCCGGAACCACCTCGGCATCATCGGTCCGATTCCGCTCGAAGAATTCACCCCCGAATCGATCGCCCGCAAGATCGAAGCCAACCCGTTCGCACGCGAAGCCGTCAACAAGAAACCGCGCATCCTGACGATTACCCAGTCGACTTACGACGGCGTGGTGTACAACGTCGAGACCCTGCGCGAAATGTTGGACGGTAAGATCGACACCCTGCACTTCGACGAAGCATGGCTGCCGCACGCCACCTTCCACGACTTCTACAAGAACATGCACGCGATCGGCAAGGACCGTCCGCGCGAAAAAGAGTCGATGATCTTCTCGACCCAGTCGACCCACAAGCTGCTGGCCTAGGCCTGTCGCAGGCCTCGCAAGTGCTGGTGCGCGAATCGGAATCGGTCAAGCTGGACCAGGACGCCTTCAACGAGGCCTACCTGATGCACACCTCGACCTCGCCGCAGTATTCGATCATCGCGTCCTGCGACGTGGCCGCGGCCATGATGGAAGCGCCAGGCGGCACCGCGCTGGTCGAAGAATCGATCCTCGAAGCGCTCGACTTCCGTCGCGCCATGAAGAAGGTCGACGAGGAATGGGGCAAAGACTGGTGGTTCCAGGTGTGGGGCCCGAGCACCTTCAGCGAAGAAGGCATCGGCACCCAGGAAGACTGGATGATCCGCGCCGAGGACGACTGGCACGGTTTCGGCAAGCTGGCACCGGGCTTCAACATGCTCGACCCGATCAAGGCGACCGTGGTCACCCCTGGCCTGTCGCTGGACGGCGCCTTTGGCGAGACCGGTATCCCGGCCTCGATCGTGACCAAGTACCTGGCCGAACACGGCGTGATCATCGAGAAGTGCGGGCTGTACTCGTTCTTCATCATGTTCACGATCGGGATCACCAAGGGCCGCTGGAACACGCTGGTCACGGCGCTGCAGCAGTTCAAGGACGACTACGACAAGAACCAGCCGATGTGGCGCATTCTGCCGGAGTTCGCCGCAGCCAACCCGCGCTATGAAGCGATGGGCCTGCGCGACCTGTGCCAGCAGATCCACGACTTCTATCAGGCTTACGACGTGGCGCGCCTGACCACCGAGATGTATTTGTCGGACATGATCCCGGCCATGAAGCCGTCGGACGCGTTTGCCAAGATGGCGCACCGCGAGATCGAGCGCGTGGCGCTGGAAGATCTGGAAGGCCGCATCACCGCGATTCTGCTGACGCCTTACCCACCAGGTATTCCGCTGTTGATCCCGGGCGAGCGCTTCAACAAGACCATCGTCGACTACCTGCGCTTTGCGCGCGACTTCAACGAGCGCTTCCCAGGCTTTGAGACCGACGTGCATGGTCTGGTCAAGCGCGAAGTGGATGGCAAGCGCGGTTACTTCGTGGACTGCGTTAAACAGTAATCTGCCTCATGCAAAAAGCCCGGCCGCTGGGAAGCGGCCGGGCTTTTTTGCGTTTGCTGCGTCGGGGTGCTGCCCTATTTCCTCACCGGGTCCCGCAGCCAAGCCTGGTTTGATGGGTTGCCGCGTCTGACCCCGCCCAGCGCTTCCACATTAGCTGCAGTCAATGATGTTACTCGTTACCTTCCTGCATTTTGGCTTCGAGTTCACTACCTCTGGATTAGCATCGATAAATTTCGACACTGAAGATACGCTAAATGTAGTGGCACCGTAGCACCCGCTGTTGCCATTTTGCCTGCACGCGTACGTGACCGACACGGACAAATCGGAAACCTTGGGATTATAGATTGCAACGATTGAATTCAACCCGCCATCGGCAACCCAGTTGGCAGTCCTAGCAATGACCTCTCCCTCAAGGTTTTTAACAATAACTTCGGTGGAGTGAGGAGCCAGCTTATATTTTTTGATGAGCGTGTTCCTGGGAAAGCGTAGATCAATCGAAGAATTTACTTCATCTCTTTGAATTTTGAACTTGAAATCCCGACTTTTCATTTCCGCGCTTGTTAGTTCGACATAATCCGACGGTACGGCTGCCGAAGCTCTTGATGCGAATAAGAGCGTGAATGCGAAAAACAAAATAGCGAGCTCGGTTCGTTTAGTAAAAATAACAGTCATTGGTTAGTCCCCATTGTGACTTACTTGCAGAATTCGGGCTGAATGACAGCTTCTTTGTATCGATGGCATGTTGCAACCCTCGAAAAGAATTACTGAGGTGCGGGGTCAGTCTGCCCCCGCCAAGTCAGGTGACCCCGCCTTGAAAATCACCCTCCGTTGTTATTTATACGGATCAATAACATTCCCATCTTTATCTACAAATGCGGGAGGCGAAGTATCCCTATCATAGTAGTAGATGACTCCGGTTTCTGGATCAAGGAAATCCACATGCGTCGGATGAAATGACACGATCACACTTTCCTTAAGGTCAAAGTCTTTGGGCAGAGCGTTCATGTCCACTACTTGGTTATGCCAAACCACAACGACTTGCGCAACCTGGTACTGTGCGCCCTGCCATCGTTTTCCGTCCGGAAACGTGATCTTATTCACGGGCGAATTCGTTATGACGAATATGCGCTTCTTGATCGCACCGCCACCCGTTTTAGTGATGAGACGATAACGTTCCATCTTTTTTTGTTCTGGCGGCGTGCTAAAAACTTTCATGGCGATGACCAATACAAGGGCACCGACGCCGATCGCTGCGAACACCAACTTAATCATAATGAATTTTTTTCTCATGATGTCTCGCTCATTTTGATGTCTGGTCTGGCTCCGGTATTGGCGGAAACTTAGGAAAGTTGCGGGGTTCCTCAGACTGCCCCCGCCCACGAATGACCCCGCCCACGGCACGCTCGCTGTATCCAGTTTCGTTCAAACGGCAGACAATTTACACATCGTCGGGCCGAAATCCAGATCCTTCAGGGCGTCCTTCTGGATGTGCCACTCAGGCCGTTTTTTCACCTCGGCCAGCGAGAAAGGCCCGTACACCTTGCGAGCCTTCGCATCAATCCTGAAATACTCGCAGGTGTCGGCGAGTTGGAAATTCCAGATTCCCCCTTCTATCTTCTGCCGGTGCACCGGACGCCTGGACACGAAGACCCCCTGGCCTTGCACGATAAATTCCTCCACCTTCGCGTGGACGACAAAGCGAGAAACACCGTCTTGTTCCTCGGTTATCGAATTCTGAAAGCCACCGGAATGCGTAAAATAGTAATCACCCGCGAGATGCAATTCCCCATCCCGCGCTCCCGGCATGCCGCCTATGGCCGCAACGACCAAGACACCCGCTGCGGCCAAACCAAACAAAAGTACCTTGACGACCACCCTCATGCCATTGTTCCTGCTTTCTTTTTGCGCCCAGTACGGGAGATGCGATTTTGTCGTGAACCAGCGTAGAACAGGTTTGCCCCGATTCCCCAAACAGGCGCGACGGCCATTTCAGCTATTTCGACAAGTCTTCATTCGTGATTGTCTGGGCTCGAAACCGGGCAATCGTACACGACTCCCATCCGGAATCGTGAAGAGATCGAGGTGCAAGCAAACAAAAAAGCCCGGCCGCTTCACAGCGACCGGGCTTTTGAACGTGCTAAGACGATTACTTGGCTTTGCGGCGGCGCGCTACAGCCACACCGGCCAGGCCCAGGCCGAGCAGCAGCATCGATGCTGGCTCAGGCACCTGGGTGGTGCGGGTATTGGTGAACGAGAAGCTCAGGTCGTTGAAATCGAACGGGCCGTTGTACAGATCTTCAAAGCTGACCAGGGTCGTGTTCGGCGCCCAGTTCTCTTGCACGCGCGTGGAACTGGCCGTCGCCGTTGCGGCTGGCCAGACCGGTGAAGTAGTCGGACTGGGTGTTGTTCACGTGCAGACGGAACACCAGTTCAGTACCCGACGCGAACGCGCCCAGGTTGACCGTGCTGCCCACGGCCGAACCGTGGTTATTGAACAGGAAGATGTCGTTACCGGCGATGCCGTCATCGGTCACCAGATACAGATCGTTGCTGTAGGAAGCCGAATTGCCTTCGTAGGTCGCCACGATTGCTCCGTTGCCAGCAAGCACTTCCAAGCCTTCGGTACCAGGGTCGGCGATCGGGAAAGCGAAGGCGGCGACGGGAGCTGCGAGGAATGCTGCGGCGATGATGTGACGAAGTTTCATTGGTGTTTACCCCTTTTTGAAAAGATGAGGGGACATAAGCACGCAGCGTGCCAGCGTACATACACGGCGAAAAATTCGATATGGATCAATGATTTAGAGCAAGCATTCGTCCGGCATATCGATTTGCTGATTGAAATTGTAAGATTTCCCGACATGCAAGTGCAATAAAAAACGCGGACGCCTTGCGGGGTCCGCGTTCCGGTCGGCGCCAGGCGCGATCAGGTTTTTGGCAGCGTCACGCCGTGCTGGCCCTGGTATTTGCCGCCGCGGTCCTTGTACGAGGTTTCGCACACTTCGTCGCTTTCGAAGAACAGCACCTGCGCGCAGCCTTCGCCCGCGTAGATCTTGGCTAAAGCAGCGGCGTGGTGTTGGAGAATTCGAGCGTCACATAGCCTTCCCATTCAGGTTCGAACGGGGTCACGTTGACGATGATGCCGCAACGGGCGTAGGTCGATTTGCCCAGGCAGACGGTCAGCACGTTGCGCGGAATGCGGAAGTACTCGATCGTGCGCGCCAGCGCGAACGAGTTCGGCGGAATGATGCACACGTCGCTCTTGATGTCGACGAAGGAGTTCGAATCGAAGTTCTTCGGATCGACGATGGTGCTGTTGATGTTGGTGAAGACCTTGAATTCGTCCGCGCAGCGGATATCGTAGCTGTACGACGAGGTACCGTAAGAGATGATCTTGCGGCCGTCGGCCTCACGTACCTGGCCAGGCTCGAACGGTTCGATCATGCCGGTGGCCAGGGCCGTGCAGCGGATCCATTTATCGCTTTTGATTGTCATCGTGGAGATTCTCTAGAGTGGGAGGTGAATTTCCACGATTTTACGCGAAAAGCGGCCTCAAGTCGCCTGTATCGGAGGGACCACGACATCGCACTCGCGACGGCGGGTGCCCATAGCACGCCTCCGAATCCGGTAAAGCGCCATGGGCACCCGCCTACGCGAGTGCGGTGTGCGTGCGGCTCTGCCTTTCCAGCAGGCGCGCGATCATGTCGCGCGTCAGGCGCGCGGCCTTTTCCGGCGACTCCATCGGGAACAGGTGCCCGCCTTCGATCTCGCTGAAAAATTCACCCACCAGCGCGCGTGGCGGTCAGGCTTCTAGCCTGGCGCAGTTCCACCGAATCGGTCCCGCCGACAAAACCGATCGGCACCGGGTAATCGTCGTTCATCAGCGAACCCAGATGATGCGGCAGCGCGCGGTAGATCTCGGTTTCGATCTCGCGCTTGAAGCGCAGCTGCACGCCTTCCGGATGCGGTTCGAGGCCTACCGCGAGATAGTCTTCCAGCACCCCGGGCGCCCACGCCGCGAACATCGGTTTGCCGATGAAATGGTCGTACGCCGCCTTCGCGTCCGGCCACACGTTGCGGCGCTTTTGCGAGAACTTGGCCTAGGCGAAAAATTATCGCTCCAGGACTGCTTCTTGGTCACGCGCCACAGCATCGCGCGCCAGCCCGCCACCACGGGCGAGATCGAGCATCACCACGCAGCGCACCAGCTCCGGGCGCTGCTTGGCTGCCATCAGGCTGAGCATGCCGCCCAGGGAATGGCCGACCAGGATCACCGGCTCGCGGTATTCTTCGAGCGAGGTAATCAGGTGCTCGACCAGCTTGGGCCAGCCGTCGGTGACGGGAAAGCGCGGATCGTGGCCGTACATGTCGATCGAACGGATGTCGAACTCGCCGGTCAGGCGGTCGAAGAATTTGCGGTAGCTGCTTACGCCGGGTAGCTATTGCCATGCGAGAAGTGGATGATCGGTTTGGTCATGGGGAAATTGTAAGGGGATTCCCCGAAATCCGATCCCCGTTTAGAGGGATTGCACTATTATCAGCCTGGCAAGCCTAGCGGCCGTACCAGTAGCGCGCATGCTCGCGCCGGTATGACACCGGCACCAGGCCGGTGCCGGTATCGAGCATCACCGCGCCCGCCTCGTCGGTCCGTACCCGTTCAATGCCGAGCGCCCCGTAGCGCTCATAGACTTCGCGCTTCGGATGCCGGTAGCGGTTGCGGTAACCCACCTGGAAAACGGCCACGCGCGGGTGCACCGCACGCAGAAAGTCGGGCGTGGACGAGGTTCCGCTGCCATGATGCGGCGCCAGCAGCACGTCGGCCGCCAGTTGTCCGTGCGCGTTCAGCACCAGCTGCGCTTCCTGCGCCGCTTCGATATCGGCCGCCAGCAGCAGCGAACCGCGCGCGGCCCGGATGCGCAGCGTGCACCCGCGTGCATTCGGCTTGAGCGCGCGGTCGCCGTAGCTTTCGGCTGATGGCTGCAGCATCTCGAACAGCACACCGTCCCATTGCCACGCCTGGCCGCCGGTGCAGCGCACATGGCGGCTTAGGCCGCCGCGACGACCGGATGGTCTTCCCACAGCGAGGAAGTCACCCAGCCGACCGGCACTTCGGCCAGCACATCGAGCGCGCCGCCATGCGCTGATCAACGTCGCTGTGACTGACCACCACGCCGTCAAGGCGGTCAATGCCGCGCGCCTTCAGGTAGGGCAGGATCACGCGATTACCGCCGTTCGAACCAGGGGCGTAGAACGGCCCGGTGTCGTACAGCAGGCGGTGGCCGCTGGTCTCGATCAGCAGCGCCATGCCCTGCCCCACGTCGAACGCGGTGACCGCCACCTGGCCTTCTTGCGGGTGGGTAGCCTGGCTAAGCCAGCAGCGGGAACCACGCAACCGCGCCCAGCCAGCGCCGCGGCCAGCCGCGCGGTGCCAGCATCCACACGGTGCCTAAGCCACGGCAAAGCAGAAGACCCAGGGCTGGGGCACGGGTGCACTCCACACCGCCAGCGGCGAGGCGCTCATCCACGCAAGCACGCCTACCAGGAACGCAACCACGCCGTGGGCGGTGCTCAGCACAAGCGTCGCCAGTGGCGCCAAGCAGCATGCTGCCAACCAGCGACAGCGGCGTGACCACAAGACTGATCAGGGGAATCGCGAGCGCGTTGGCGATCGGGCTGGCCAGCGAGAACTGCGAGAACAGCAGCATGGTCAGCGGCACCAGGCCAACCGTCACCACGTACTGGGTGTGGGCGGCGAGCCGCAGGGTCGCCCACAGGCCGGGCGCCGACGGCCCCACTCGGCCCGTGCCCGCGTACAGGATCATGGCGACCGCCCCGAACGAGAGCCAGAACCCGGGCGCCAGCACCGCCCACGGATCGAGCAGGATCACCACGCCGAGCGCCGTGCACAGCACATGCGACACGCTGGTGATGCGCCCGAACCAGAGCGCCGCCGCGACCACGCACAGCATGTAGAGCGTGCGCTGGGCCTAAGCACGCCAAACCCGGCCAGCAGCACATAGGCCAGCGCCGCCACGACGCCTAGCCAGGGCGGCGGCCTTCTGCGCCTAGCAGCAGCAGCGGCAATTGCGCGCGTGAAGAATGAGCGGCGCCACAGCTGCGATGCCAGCGCCGCAAACAGTCCCGCGACCATGGTGATATGCAGGCCCGAGATCGAGATCAGGTGCCCGACGCCGGTACGGTTGAACACCTTCCAGTCCGGCTGGTCGATGGCGCGCTGGTCGCCCACCACCAGGGCCACGATCACGCTTGGCGTACTCCTTGCCTAAGCCAGCGCGTTCGATCCGGGCCCGCAGCGTGGCGCGGCAATGCTCGACGATGTTCGGCACGCTCCACACAAAGGGGGCGATGCGGCCGTCGCCCGGGCCCGCCGCGCGCACGTAGCCGGTGGCGCGGATGCCCTGCTCGAGCAGCCATACTTCGTAGTCGAAGCCATGGGGATTGGCGTTGCCGTGGGGGCGCTGCAGGCGCACCGTCAGTTGCCAGCGTTCGCCCGGCTGCACGTCGCCGACTGTGCCCGGACCGTACCAGGCCAGCGCCACGCGGGGCGGGACCGTGCTGCTTCCTTCCACGGCAAAGTTAAAGCGCACGCCCTGCTCGAAGCGGTAAGGCAGGCTGGCGATGGTGCCGGTCAGTGTGATGTCGCGCCCTTCGTCGGCACGCGCGAGTTCATGCGACAGCGCGACAGTAGCCAGCAGGCCCGCCCAGCAAAACCCGGCCAGCACGCCGGCGACCGGCCCACGCCAGCGGCCGCGCAGGCAGCACACGAGCAGCGCCACGCTGGCCAGCGCGGCCATGGTGGCGCCATCGGGCAGCGCGGCTCGCGTTTGCAGCACGTTCGGCACCGGCGGCAAAGCCCAGGATCGCAAGGCGCATCGGATCGTTCGCTGTTACACGAAAACCTGTAGTGTCTTGCGCTTGCGGGGATGCGGGCTTGTGAAATGTCTAGCCGGGGCCAGATTGAAGCAATGCGCGAAGGCGCGGCATGGCGGCGAAAGCGTTTTCCATGGTCGCCTCGGCCACCTGCAAGGGCGCCATGCCGCGCAATTGCGCCAGCGCGGCGCCGATCGCGGGCAGTTGCTCCGGACTGTTACGGGCCGGATGGATCCATGCTGGTGAAATATCGGGCGCATCGGTTTCCAGCACGATGGCGTCCAGCGGCAGCGTGGCCGCCAGGCGCCGGATCTGCAGCGCGCGTAAAAGTCATCGCGCCGCCGAACCCCAGCTTGAAACCAAGATCGATATAGACCTGCGCCTGCTGGAAGCTGCCGTTGAACGCGTGTGCGATGCCATGCTACTACTGGATCTGGCGTACATGCTTGAGGATCTGGTCTTGCAGAACGGCGCACGTGCATCAGCACCGGCAGGTCGAATTCGCGCGCCAGCCGCAGCTGCTCGCGGAAAAAGTGCTCCTGCTTCTCGCGCATGGCCGGTTCGCACAGCAGCGGAATGAAGTAATCGAGTCCGATTTCGCCAACCGCCACGAACTTCGGATCGGCCAGCGCCGCCTGGATGGCGGCGCGCAGCGCCACCAGATCCGACTCTTGCGCCTGCGGCACGAAGATCGGGTGAATCCCCAGGGCGTAGCTGGCGTTGGGCGCGTCCGCCGCCAGTTGTGCCACCAGCGCGAAGTTACCCTGCTCCACCGCCGGGATCACGATCATGCCCACCCCGCCCTCGCCCGCGCGGCGCGCCACCTCCCCCGATTCGGCGCCGAATTCGTGCGCGTCGAGGTGGCAGTGGGTATCGATCCACATGGTCAGCCTAGCCAGGGGATGCAAGCCGTGTTCGGACAAGCGCAGCACGCGGTCGCAGCGCTGCGCCAGTTCATTGTCGTGGGTGACGATCACGAAGGCGGTGCCGAGCGTGGACGACAGATCGAGCATCAGATCGAAAATCTGTTCGGCGGTGGCGTGATCGAGGTTGCCGGTCGGTTCATCGGCCAGCACGCAGCCTGGCTCGGTCACGAGCGCGCGCCAGTGCCACGCGCTGGCGTTCGCCGCCGGACAATTCGCCCGGCACGTGAATCGCCCGCTTCGACAGGCCCACGCGTTCCGAGCATCGCCTCCGCCCTGGCCACGGCCACCGCCCGCTTTTCGCGCCGGATCAGGAGCGGCATGGCCACGTTGTCGAGCGCCGAAAACTCCGGCAGCAGGTGGTGAAACTGGTAGACGAAGCCGAGCGAGGTATTACGCAGGTCACCGCGCGCAGTCTCCGACAGCGTCGCAAAATCGCGCCCCAGCAGCGACACCGAACCGGCGGTCGGCGTATCGAGCCCGCCCAGCAGATGCAGCAGCGTCGACTTGCCAGAACCGGACGCGCCGACGATGGCCACATGTTCGCCGCGGTCGACGCTGAAGTCGACATTGGCCAGCACCTGGACCTGATAAGCGCCCTGGGTGAAGGTCTTGCCCAGACCACGGCATGCGAGAACCTGATTACTCATAGCGCAGTGCCTCCGCCGGTTTGACGCGCGAGGCGGCAAAGCTCGGATACAGGGTCGCAAAGAACGAGAGCACCATCGCCACCACGCCCACGCCGAGGATGTCGCCCAGGCGCAGATCGGACGGCAAGGTGCTGATGAAGTAGATGTCCTTGGACAGGAAGTGAATCCCGAACAGGCGCTCGAAGAACGGGATGATCACGTCGATATTGAGCGCGACCAGCACACCAAAGCCCACCCCGATCGCGGTCCCCGCAATGCCGACCAGGGCGCCTTGCACCATGAAGATCTTCATGATCGACACGGGCGAGGCGCCGAGCGTGCGCAAGATCGCGATGTCGGCCTGCTTGTCGGTCACGGTCATGACCAGCATGGCGACCAGATTGAAGGCGGCCACGCCGATGATCAGGCTCAGGATCACGAACATCATCGTCTTCTGGCTGCGACGGCGGCGAACCAGATGCTGTTTTGCTTGGTCCAGTCGTGGATGAACAGCTCGCCGCTCATGCTGGCGTGCAGTTCCTGCGCCACCTGGGGCGCCTGGTGCAGGTCCGCGATCTTCAGACGCAGTCCTCCTGCCTACCCTTCGACCCCGGCCACGTTCTGCGCGTCCGCCAGATGCACGAACGCCAGCCCGGAATCGAACTCGAAGTGGCCCACATCGAAGGTGCCCGCCACCGTAAAGTTGACCATGCGCGGCGCCATCCCGGCGTCCGGCTGCAGCTGGGTCGGCATTTGCAGCCGACAGCGACCGCCATCGTGACCTTGTCGCCCACCTTGAGCGAGAGCGCCTTGGCCAGCTCGATCCCGAGGATGATATTGAATTCGCCTGCGCGCAACGCGTCGAAGCTGCCTTCCGTTACATGGCGCGGCACATCCGACACCTTGCCTTCTTCAGTAGGCAGCACGCCGCGCACGATGGCCGGACGCATCACGCCGTCGGACATCAGCATGCCCTGGGTTTCCGCGAACGGCGCGGCGCCCGTCACGGCCGGATTGCGCTGCGCCTGGCGCGCCGCGTCCTGCCAGTCGGGCATGGTGCCGCGCGTCGAACACCTCAACGTGGGCCAGCACCGACAGCATGCGGTCGGTGACGTCCTTCTGGAAACCGTTCATCACCGACATCACGATGATCAGCGCCGCCACGCCAAGCGCGATGCAGGCGATCGAAATGAGGGAGATGAAGGAAATGAAGCTGTTGCTGTGGCTGCACTTGCTTCTACCCCGCGTGTGTAGCGCAGGCCGACAGTGAACTCATACGGCAATTTGTCAAAAACGCTCATAGGTTCGGATACTCTATTTGGATTCGGCCGGATGCAGGCCCAGATCGGTCAGCCGCAGCACGTGGTCGCAGCGGCGCGCCAGTTCGATGTCGTGAGTGACGATCACGAACGCCGTGCCCAGGGTCGTCGACAAGTCCATCATCAGCGCAAAAATCTGCTGCGCGGTCGCCGAATCGAGGTTGCCGGTCGGTTCGTCGGCCAGCACGCAGCCCGGTTCCGTGACCAGCGCGCGCCCAGTGCCACCCGTTGCCGTTCGCCGCCGGACAATTCGCCCGGCACGTGAATCGCCCGCTTCGACAGACCGACACGCTCGAGTATCGCTTCCGCCCTGGCCACCGCCACCGCGCGCTTTTCGCGCCGGATCAGGAGCGGCATGGCCACGTTGTCGAGCGCCGAAAACTCCGGCAGCAGGTGATGGAACTGATACA
Source organism: Massilia sp. H-1 (assembly GCA_024703915.1). Lineage (GTDB taxonomy): Bacteria > Pseudomonadota > Gammaproteobacteria > Burkholderiales > Burkholderiaceae_D > Telluria_A. The sequence goes on from CP087969.1 coordinate 131,893, forward strand.
CAAAGCCGAGCGACGCGTTGCGCAGGTCGCCGCGCGCTTTCGGACAGCGTGGCAAAGTCGCGCCCCAGCAGCGACACCGAACCGGTGGTCGGCGTATCGAGCCCGCCCAGCAGGTGCAGCAGGGTCGACTTGCCGGAGCCGGAGGCGCCCACGATGGCCACGTGCTCGCCGCGCGACGCTAAAGTCGATATTATTCAGTACCGGAACCCGGTATTCGCCCTGGACAAAGGTTTTGCCAAGGCTGGAACAGGACAGGACGGTATCCTGGACGCGGTTATTCATAACGCAGTGCCTCCGCAGGTTTGACGCGCGAGGCGGCGAAGCTTGGGTAAATGGTAGCAAGGAAGGACAGCAGCACCGCGATGCCCGCAATGGCAAACACGTCCATCCAGTGCAAATCGGACGGCAAGGCGCTGAACTGATAGATATCCTTGGACAGGATCTGCACCCCGGCCAGCTGTTCGAAGAACGGGACGATGACGTCAATATTGAGTGCGACCAGCACCCCCATCGCCACCCCGGCGAGCGTGCCCACCATGCCGATCAGCGAACCCTGGATCACGAAAATCTGCATGATCGAGGCGGGGCGAGGCGCCCAGCGTGCGCAGGATCGCGATGTCGCTCTGCTTGTCGGTCACCGTCATGACCAGGGTCGACACCACGTTGAAAACGGCGACCGTGATAATCAGCGCCATCACGACCATCATGACCTTCTTCTCGATCTGCACCGCGGCGAACCAGGTCTTGTTCTGCTTGGACCAGTCGCGCACGGTCAGCGCGCCCGGCATGCTGGCCTGGAGCTGGTCGGCCACTTCGGGCGCCTTGTGCATGTCGGCGATGCGCAGGCGAATGCCGGATGGCGCGGCCAGGCGCTCCATCTTTTGCGCGTCTTCCATGTGCACGAAGGCCATGCCGGAATCGAACTCGTAGTGCCCGGCCTGGAAGATGCCGACCACCGTAAACGTGCGCATGCGCGGCACCATGCCATGTAAGTGGCGTGACCGCCGCCTGGGCCAGCGCCATGGTGACCTTGTCGCCCAGGTTCAGGCCCATCGAACGGGCCAGCGAGTAGCCGAGCACGATGTTGAACTGGCCGGGCTGGAGCGCGTCGAGGCTGCCGAATTTCACGGTCTTGGCCACGTCCGACACCTTTGGCTCTTCGGTAAGCAGGATGCCGTGGATGACGGCCGGGCGCATGGTGCCGTCGCGCAGCAGCATGCCCTGGGTCTGGACGAAGGGCGCGCCGCCCTTGACGGCCGGGTTGAGGAAGGCGTCCTGCATGGTCTTGTGCCAGTCGGGCAAGCCGTCGCCCTGCTGGTCGATTACTTCGATATGGGCCAGCACCGACAGCATGCGGTCGGTGACGTCCTTGCGGAAGCCGTTCATGACGGACAGGACCACGATCAGCGCTGCCACGCCAACCGCGATGCCGGAGACGGAAATGAGGGAAATGAAGGAAAGGAAGCTGCTACGGCCGCTGCGGCGGCCGCACAGCGTATATAGCGCACCCCGACCAGCCATTCGTACGGCATCTGATGGGTGATACTCATGAGCTCCGGCAGTGTATTTAAAGTAAGCCCGAAGTGTGCCATACAACGGCGCTTCTTGACAGGGTTGCCACAATCGAATCGGCCCCGGCTGCCTGGCGTCCTTACAAAAAAGGTGAACCCGCCGCCGTGCGCGCCAGTCCAACCACCATCAGGGACAGGAGGACATATGGCATTCAGCTTATTCGATGCAAAAGGCATCCCGGTGGACAAGCAGCGCTTCACCTGGCGCGATCTGGTCCAAAAGCCGGTCAGCAAACTGGACGACGATGCATTTACCCGGGTCCGCGTCATCCTCATGAACGGGCTCGAGAACGAGGCCCTGCGTTTCGGCCACATGGCCGCGCTTCAACCAGGATCTGCGCCTGCCGCTGGCCAAGGTGCGCCGCAGCGAGCAGCACCAGGCCACCATGGTCAACTGGCTCATCGCGGCCGACCACTCGCCGCTGGAAACCACCATCGCCTACGAACAGGTCGCCATCGAGGTCACCGCCGCCATCAGCAGCAGCGAGCCCGATCCCTACCTGGCCCAGGTGTACCGCTTCGGCCTGCTCGAAGACTTCGACCACCTGTACCGCTACTCGGCCCTGCTCGACCGGCTCGAGGGCAAGGACGCCAACAATATCCTGCAAAGCTATACCGACGTCCTGCCCGGCCGCCCCACCATGGAACACCACCGCGCCCCGGCCGACGACCTGCGCAAACCCTACGATGCGAAAAGCGCCGCCTTCCTCACCAAGCTGCACGCGCTGACCGTCCTCGCGAGCGAATATCAAACGCACGACTACTATATGAATGTCGGGCCGCTGTTTTCCGACCCGGTCGCGCGCCAGCTGTACGCCGAGATCGCCTCGGTCGAGGAACAGCACGTCACCCAGTACGAATCCATGCTCGACCCGCGCGAAACCTGGCTCGAGCAATGGCTGCTGCACGAGGCAACGGAGTGCTACAACTACTACAGCTGCGTGGAACAGGAAACCAGCCACCACGTCAAGGCGATCTGGGAACGCTTTCTGGACTATGAACTTGGGCACTTCCACATGGTGTGCGAGCTGTTCCAGCAGATCGAGCGTCGCGATCCGGCCGCCATCATCACGACCGACTTCGCCGCCCCGCTGGAATTTCGCAGCCAGCGCGAATTCGTGCGCAAGGTGCTCGTCAACGAAGTCCATTTCCGGGCAAACGGCATCAACATCGTGCCCAAGGCGCAGGAAAGCGCGGAGTCGCGTCAATACAGGCAGTTGCTCAACGCCGACGGCTCGCCCAGCGAAGCCGTGGCCTCCAGCTACGTCTGGTCGCCGGGCACCGAGCTTAGCCGCAAGGGCATCGTCAGCGCCGTTGGCGGCGCCCCCATCAAATGAAAGGAAACACCATGACACTCCAGACTACGCGCATGGGCCGCAACCGCACCGGCATTCAAATGTCGCCGATCGACAGCCAGGCCATGCAAACGGTCGATCCCGCCATTGCCGGGGCCGACGACGGGGACGAATCGGCGCTGGCCATGGTGCGCAACGACTACATCGCCAATGCCGACGCGCTCGGTTCGGTGCCGCTGCCCGGCACGCTGCAGGGCGCCGTCACCATGGGCATCAAGACGCTGAGCGGGGACAGCCCGCAAATCCTGCTCGACAAACTCGGCGAACGGCTCGCCTTCGAACGCACCGGCACCCGCCTGTACGACGCCCTCATCACCAAGTGCGAAGTCATGCTCGACGGCGACATCAGCATGACCATCGAGGATCTCGAACAAATCCGCGCCGACGAGGCCCGCCATTTCCGCCTGCTGGCCGAAGCGATCGAATCGCTGGGCGGCGACCCGACCTCGCAAACGCCAAGCGCCGATCTGGCCGGGGTCGAGTCCATGGGGCTGGTCCAGGTGCTCAACGATCCGCGCGCCAGCATTGCCCAGTCGCTGCACGCGATCGTCACGGCCGAATTGTCGGACAAATCCGGCTGGGAAACCCTGATCGCCCTGGCCGACGAGCACGACATCCAGAGCATGGTGGACGACTTCACCGACGCCCTGAACCAGGAACGGGAACACCTGGCCCTGGTACAAACCTGGTACGAGGAAGCGATCGGCCTGACCTATGGCGATGTGGACGTCGATCCACCGCCGGACCAGGCGTCCACCGGCAGTTGAGATTGCCGTTTATGCAACTTTTTGCGTGTTAAACAGGGGGCGGGCCAGGCTTTATGCTGGCTGAATGGCATTTTCCTGGTCTGCCATTTACCCTACAATGCGGGCATGACCCAAATTACGCTCGTTCTCCCGTTCGCCCTTCCCCCTGCAGAACTCGCCGCCGACCTGATCCGCGCACTCAAGGCGCTTAGCCCCTGGCCAAGCTTGCTCTCGCGCGCCAACGCCGAAGAATTGCCTTTCGACCCGGGCCAGCGCGTGCTGCCGCATGAAGCCTGGCTGTCGCGCAAACTCGGCCTGTCGGAGGACGGCCAGCCCGCCTTTGCCGCCGCGGCCATGCGCGGCCTGGGGCTCGATCCGGGAACCGACAGCTGGTTCATCGTCAACCCCGCGCACGTGGAAATCGCACGCAGCCACCTGTCGATCACCGACCTGCGTCAGCTGCGCCTGTCCAATGTGCACGCCAAGGAACTGTTCGAGACCGCCAAACCGGTCTGCGACGAAAGCTTGCAAAACCCTGATCTACGGCGACGCCCACACCTGGTTCATGCGCGCAGCCGACTGGCGCACGCTGCAAACGGCCTCGCCCGACGCCGCCGTCGGCCTCAATCTGACCGACTGGCTGCCGACCGGCACCAACGCCGCCGAATTCCGCAAGCTGCAAAACGAAGTGCAGATGCTGTGGTTCGAGCATCCCAGCAATGTCGACCGCGAGTCACGCGGCCTGGCCGCGATCAACTCCTTCTGGCCCTGGGGCAGATCGTGCCCGGACGTGACCGTGCCCGCCACGCCGCTGTTTGCCGCCTCGGTGGTGCCGGGCTGGCTGTCGGCCATCGAGAACTGCCCGGCCACCGACCTGCCCAACCCCTTCAGCGGGGAAGCGGCCGACAGCATGCTGCTGCGCGGCGACCTGTGCGAAGCGGCCATCGGCGGCGAGTGGGCGGCCTGGCTGGCTTAAGGCATGCAGCGCTTTGAAGAAGCCCTGTTCGCCCCGGCCCTGGCGGCCCTGCGCAGCCGGCAGCAAAGCGAAGATGACCCTGATCCTCTCGAACCGCCACACCCTCAAACAATTCACCACCTCGACCTGGTCGCAGCGCGCATTCTGGCGCTCGCCATCGCTGGACCGACTGCTGCCATGACCCGTATCGCCACCCGCCCCTGCTCGTTCCGCACCTCCGAAATGCTGCGCCAGAGTGGCGTGCATCCGGTGCTGGCCCGGCTGTACGCCTCGCGCGGCCTGACCGACGCGCGTGAACTGTCAAGCGAACTGGCGGCCCTGATGCCGCCGTCCGGCCTGCTCCATATCGACGCCGCCGCCGTGTTCCTGGCCGACGCGATTGCCGCCTAAGCAAGAAGATGGTGATCGTGGCCGACTATGACTGCGACGGCGCGACCGCCTGCGCCACCGCCCTGCGCGGCCTGCGCGCAATGGGCGCGACGGTCGACTTCATCGTCCCCAACCGCTTCGAGTACGGCTACGGGCTCACGCCGGAAATCGTGGCGCTGACGGCGCGCGAAAAGTCGCCCGACATCATCGTCACCGTCGACAACGGCATCGCCAGCATCGACGGCGTGCAGGAAGCGAAACGGCTCGGCATCGATGTCGTCATCACCGACCACCACTTGCTAGGCCGACCGCCTGCCGGACGCGCGCTGATCGTCAATCCGAACCAGCCCGAATGCGGCTTCCCCAGCAAGCACCTGGCCGGTGTCGGCGTCGTCTTCTACGTGCTGCTGGCGCTGCGCGCCGAAATGCAGCGGCGCGGCATCTTCGACGCCCAGACCCAGCCCAAGCTCGACAACCTGCTCGACCTGGTCGCCCTGGGCACCGTGGCCGACGTGGTGCGGCTCGATTCCAACAACCGCATCCTGGTCGCGCAAGGCCTCAAGCGCATGCGCGCTTGGCCGCATGCACGCGGGCGTGGCCGCCCTGTTCCGGGTCGCGGCCCGCGAAGCGCGCAGCGCCTCGCCGTTCGACCTCGGCTTCGCGCTCGGCCCGCGCCTGAATGCAGGCTAACTGCCGCCTGGACGACATGTCGCTCGGGATCGAATGCCTGATCACCGACGACGAAGGACGGGCCTGGGCGATCGCCCAGCAGCTCAATGAGATCAATCTCAAGCGGCGAGAGATCGAAGCCGACATGCAGGACGCCGCCCTGCTCCATCTGGACGCCTTCGAGCCATCGGCCAGCAACACCATCAGCGTGTTCGACGCCTACTGGCACCAGGGTGTGATCGGGATTGTCGCTTCGCGCCTGGAAGGAAAAATTCTATCGCCCGACGATCACCTTCGCGCCGGGCGGCGACGGCTGGCTCAAGGGATCGGGACGGTCGATTCCGGGCTTCCATTTGCGCGACGCGCTCGACCTGGTATCGAAGCGCGCACCGAGCCTGATCGACAAATTCGGCGGCCACGCCATGGCGGCGGGATTGACCATCCGCGCCGACGCCTTCGACGTTCTCCGGAAGCGTTTGAAGCGGTGGGCCGGGCCTGGCTGAGCGCACCTCAACTGGAGCGCATCATCGAAACCGACGGTCCGCTCGAAGACGCGTACTACACGACCGAATTCATCAGCCTGATGGACGGCCAGGTGTGGGGCCAGGGTTTCGCCCCGCCCGTGTTCTGCGACGAATTCCGCGTGGTGAGCCAGCGCATCCTCAAGGAGCGCCACCTCAAGCTGCAGCTCGAGCGCAACGGCCAGCGCTACGACGCGATCTGGTTCGGCCACACCGCCTCGGTCGGGGACCGGGCGCGCGTGGCCTTCCGCCTCGACGCCAACGAGTACAACGGCGTGACCCGCGTGCAACTCATGGTCGAGCACGCGGAACCGGCCTGATCAACGACGCATCAGGGCGCGGGCTTCTTGCAGTCGCACAGGTCCTCGCCCTTGTCGAACACGATCTTCCACTTGCCCGATGCTTCGCGGCGCCAGATCGAATTGAAGCGCGGATCAGCTTGCCCTCGGGGTTGTAGGCCGGGGCCGGACGACGCGGCCAGCTTGCCGGAGGCCAGCACCTCGACCTGATCCGGCTCCCATGAAAACGGCGCGGCCAAACTTGTCGTAGAACTTTTTCCAGAAGTCGCCCACCGCTTTTTCCCGTGCAAGGGTGCCGGGCCGTTGAAGAACACCGCATCGTCAGCCACAAAGGCAACAAAGGCGGCATGGTCGCGCGCCTTCATGGTGGCGGCGAACGCGCGCTCGGTATCGGACACTTGCTGCTTGAGTTCGGCATTGCTCAGTGCGGTAGGCGCAGGCTTGGACGGCGCCCAGCAGCAGTCCTGCCATTGCGATAAACTTAATAAAACGCATCAAATCTCCTCGTATCAGGCGAAACCATTGAAAGATTACTCCGAAACCGGAGCGCGCTTGCACTTCAAATGGAAATGGAGTATAAAGAATCCATAACCGGAGGTATCGCATCATGAACCTGGCCTACGCCTACCCAAAAAGCCGTTTCGAACCCGCCGTACTGGTCGACCTGAATGCCCGCGCCGAACGCGAGCGCCTCTCCAAGTCCGCCCTGATCGGCTTTTCAAGCTGGTCGCCGCCTGGAAGTTGCGTGACGAAGACGCGCGCGAACTGCTCGGCGGCTTGTCCTCCTCCACCTTTTACGAGTGGAAAAAGAACCCCGACCGTGTGCTCGAAGTCGACCGCATCACACGTATATCGTATTTGCTTGGCATCTACAAGTGCCTTCACATTCTGTATGGCGACAAGCTCGCCGACGAATGGATCACCCTCCCCAACAAGAACCCGGTCTTTGGTGGCCGCACGCCGCTGTCGCAAATGCTGGCAGGCGGACTGCTCGCCATGCAAATGGTGCGTAAATTGCTCGACGCCCGGCGCGGAGGTCTCTGATCTTGCCCGTCGTCCCCAAACTCACCACACTGCGCCAGTTCGATACCTGCCGCCTGATCCCGTCCCGCTTTGCCGATGTCGAAGACTCGGTACTGGCGCCGCTGGCCGACAGCGAAGCCGTGCTGCGCGACCTGTTCACGCTCGACAACGCCACCAGTGAACGCCTGCGCGGCGAGTACGGCGGCCTGCCCGGCATCGGCGTCGACGAACTGGTCTTTGGCGTGCCGAACTTTCGGATCATCAACGCCGCCTATACCTATCCGCGCCCCGAAGGCAGCCGTTTCAACGACGGCGAACGCGGTGCCTGGTATTGCGGCTTCGAGGCCGAAACCTCGCTCGCGGAAATCGTGTTCCACAAGACCGTGGAATACACGGAGATCGACCGCTTCGACGACAGCGTGACCTATCAGGCGATGCTGGCCGACTTTACCAGCACCTTCCACGACATTCGCGGCATCGAAGCGTATGCAGGCTGCCTTGATCCGACCAGCTACATCGAATCGCAGCAACTGGCCAACGACCTGCTCGACAGCGGCTCGATGGGTGTCATCTACCCGAGCGTGCGCCAGGACGGCGGCAACTGCCTGGCCTGTTTCCGGCCCGCGCTGGTGGGCAATGTGCGCAAGGGGCAGGCGTACCGCCTCACCTGGTCCGGTTCGCCAACGCCCGTGATTGAAACCATTTAATTGTTTGAGAATAGTCCCATGAAAACCAAGCCAGAAAAAGATACCGACCTGCGCATCAAGGTCAACCGTGAAACGGCACGCCTGCCGTGGTCCGAACTGCAACGCCATTTCGCGCAGGGCACCGTAATTTATGTCAGCGAAGAGCTGGACCTCGTCGATGTGGCCGTGCGCATTTCGCACGATGACAAAGAAAACATCGCCAAGTGGATGGCCGACGGCAAAGTCGGCAAAGTGTCGGATATCCAGGCGCAAACCTGGACCGAATCCGATGCCACGCTATGGACGTCGGTGGTCAGCCCCTTCGTGCTGGTCCAGCCCGAAAAGAAAAGCGTCCACTAAGCACTACAGCGGCAGCAAGGCAGCCGTTGCGGCAGACAACACTGCCCCGCTCAAGCGATCCAGCACACCCGACGCCGCGCGCGATGCTGCCAGTACAGCGGCACATCGAGCGGCGTGTCCGCCACCAGTTCGACCAGCGTCCCGCTCGCCAGATGCGGCGCGATCAATGCGTGTGCATGCATGCCCCACCCCATTCCAGCGAGCCCGGCCGTCACGTACGCGTGCGGCGATGGCAGCGCATGGCGCGGCAATTCCACCGACCGGTGGCACAGGCGCCGCACCCAGCGCGCCTGCAGTTCGTCCTTGGTATTGAACGTCAGGCTGGGCGCCGTGGCAAGGCTGGCCGCACCGACGCCGCCATCGGCGAAGTGGCGCGCCATGAACGCCGGACTGGCTGCCGCCACATAACGCATCGCCCCCAGCGGCTTAGCTGTTGCATCCGGACGCGGGATGCGGCGCGCCCGTGACGGCAGCGAGCACCGTTCCGCTGCGCAGCCACGCGGCCGTGTGGTCCTGGTCGTCGACCGTCACTTCCATCAGCACCGGGTTGTCCGCCGCGAAGCGCAGATGGCTTCTAAGCCCCAGCCAGGTGGCCAGGCTGTCGGCATTGACGGCAACGGGAATCGTGACGCGGGCAATGCCTTCCTCGGCCAGCGCCTAAGCAAGGCCCCTTGCAGCTCGTGTTCCAGCAGGCGCACCTGGTCCACGTGCTGGCACAGACGGCGGCTTAGCTTCGGTCGGCTTAGCACGGCTGATCGCGCACCACCAGCGCGCAGCCCGCGCGTTCTTCCAGCAGGCGAATACGCTGAGAAATTGCCGATGGCGTCACGTGGAGTGCGCGTGCGGCCCGCTCAAAGCCGCCCTCGCGCACGACAGCGGCGAGGGCCGACAAGGCTGCATAGTCGAGCATAGGATAAGTGTTGCTAATGTTGGATTAGATAAATCAGTTTGTCTTCATCGTACCGCGCTGTCAAGATGGCCCCATGAACCTGACTCCCACCTCCGTGTTTCTCACTGGCCTGGCCCTCAGCCTTGGCCTGATCGTCGCCATCGGCGCCCAAAATGCCTTCGTCTTGCGGCAGGGTTTGCGCCACGAGCATGTCGCCAGCGTCGTCCTGTTCTGCGCCCTGGCGGACGCTTTGCTGATTGCCGCTTGGCGTCCTGGGTATGGCCCAGGCTCTGGGCGAACATCCCGACTTTGCGCGCGACTGGCGCTGGCGGGGCGGTCTTTCTCGCGAGCTATGGCTACCAGGCGATGCAGCGCGCACGCCGCCCCGGGCAACTGACCGTCGCAGGGGAAGGCACGGGAATGGGCCGCGCCGCCGTGCTGGCGCAGGCGGCCGCGTTCACCCTGCTGAACCCGCACGTCTATCTCGATACCGTTTTACTCGTTGGAAGTATTGGCGCGCAACAGCCAGCCGCCTTGCGCGGCTGGTTCGTGGCCGGCGCCAGCGCCAGCGAGCATATGCTGGTTCGCGGCACTGGGCTTCGGTTCACGCTGGCTGGCGCCCTTGTTTGCCCGCCCCAAAGCATGGCAAGTGCTGGACGGATTGATCGGGCTGACCATGTTCCTGCTGTCCGCCCTGCTGGTCAGGCATGCCCTGACGGGATCCTGATCAGTCCGCCACGCTCCTTTCCACAAAGCGCGGGCCGACAAACACCCGCGCCGCGTTGCCGCGCTCGGCTTGCGTATGGCGCAGACGACGTTCCGACTTGCCCTGCTCCGTCGCCGCCGCCGCAAGGTCAGCCAGTTTGCTGGCCAGCAGCTGTGCCGCCAGCCGCTTGTTGGCATGCTGGCTGCGTTCGCTTTGCACCTTGACCGACAAGCCGCTTGCCACATGCGTGGCACGAATCGCGCTGTCGGTCTTGTTGACGTGTTGGCCGCCGGGGCCGGAAGCGCGTGGCCTCGTAACGGATCTCACCGCAGGCGGCAGTATCGTCGGGCGGCACGAAAGCGCTACCACCGAGGAACCAGTTCTTGCGCCTCAACTGCTTGCGATACGGACTCTCGCACACCCAGAGGATGCTGCCGCACCAGCGCGCAGCCAGCAACCGTTCCGCGCCACCGGCCGCGGGATCTTCAAGCTCAAGCAACACGGAGCGCAGCGTGCCAGGGCGCTGGCCCGTCCAGCTGTTCCACGAGGCGGACTTCGACACCGGCCGTACGCGCTTCTGCGTGAATCGCGTCAAGCGCCTTTCTCACGGCGAGGCAGCATTCCACCGGCCCCGTGTTGGCAGTCATTTGTAGCCAGATCATCAGCAGCACTCCCCACGCGTCTTGTAGGTCAGCACGGGCTTGCTGCGCGCCAAAACCCGCACCAGACCGGCACCGACCAGGCAGGCGAGGACGCTGTCCACGTTCTTGTACGCTTGCGGCGCTTCCTCGTAGATCAGGGCGCGGTCGTTGCAGATCACGCGTCCACCCATTGCCGTGCGGCTCAACTGGCCCGGCGTGGCAATGCGTTCCAGGCGTGCCTTGCAATCGGTCCGCTGCCATTTGCAGGCCTAAGCACCATGCGCCAGCGAATACAAGCTCAGCGAACCTGCCTCGGCCAATGGCGCGATCAGATAGCTGTAGTCGTCCCGCGAGCCCGGCAACATCACCAGGCCCTGGTCGCTCGGCGTTGCTCCCTTGCGATGCAGCCATCCCTGCTGGCCATCCACGTTGGCCTAAGCAACACGGTGTTGTGGTCGACGTCGAGCACCGGCTTGCCGTCGCAGCGCAGACGCTGAAAGATGCGGGCCGCGATCAGGAAACGGTTCAGCCGCGCAAATCGCACAGCTGCGTCGTGCTGGGCCAGATAGGCTGCCGCTTCCGGCGTGCCTTCGGCCAGACCCGCGTGACTGAAAGCGTCGACGTGCGAGCGCAGCACGGCCTGCCCGAGCCCGCGCGGAACCGCTGTGCACCAGCAGCTGCAGGCTTTTCGGCACGATGCTTAGGCCTGTGCCACCGTGTCGGCACACTCGAGTTGGTCGACCACCTGCAGCTCGGCAAAATGATTGCCGCGCCCAATGGTACCGAGCGAACGCAGGTGCGACAGATCGAGCCCGGCCGCCGTCATCGCCGTGGAGACGGCAGCGATGCGCTGCTTGAGTTGCGGATCGCGCCGTTCGAGCGCGGCCCACTCATCGTCGTCGATGATGTCGTCAAGATTGCCGATCTGCTTGTCGATCTTGTCCAGCCTCGCCTTGCTTAAGCAACGATATCGGTTTGCCACAGCGCCATGCCGCAGCCAATGTCGTTGCCAACCAGCGCGGGATAGAAGCGACCGGTCGAGAAAAATGCGGCGCCGACCGGATAGCCGCGCCCCGGATGCAGGTCCGGCAGACCGACGACGCGCTGCATGCCTAAGCCAGCTGCGACGTGGTTTTGGTTTGTTGTACAGCTGCGTCTTCGAGCCACAGGCGGTCGGACGCGATGATCGCTACACGATCAGAAATAATTTGAACAAAATTGCCCATGTGATGCCAATCCAAAAGGTAAAACGGAGGATTGGGCGTGGCGGCGGACGGGGGAACCCGTCCTGAAGGCGCTAAAGATTAGTGCAGGACGTGACCAGCCAGACCCAGAAAAGGAGTGTTGAACGTAGTTGCTTGCATGGTGACTCCTTTCAAAATAAATGGGTTGGACTGCTGAGGACGGCGATAGTAAGCGAAAAAAATTACGGTGACAAGCGAAATTTGTGCAAGCCGATCAGGATGGACTGCCGCGCAGCCTGCCCGGTTTGACGATCAGGAGCGCGTCGTTTTCATGCCAGCGGCACGCTGTCACGAAAACCAGCGCTGCCTGCAAATCGGCTAGAAACGTGTCGAACTGGACGCGGTCAATCTCGTAGTATTCCTCGTAGTCCGCGTAAGAATTACTCACTGGGAACGAGATGTAATACCGTCCCGCGTCCTGCTCCACGCCAATCGTAAAGCGCTCGGCCTGCGACACAAAAACGTCGTTGAATCGCATCGCTTATTGCCGGCGCTGGCGGAAAAGCCAATCCCGCCACCAGGTGCCCGGATACATGTCCGCGTGCAGTTGGTGTGCAAGACCCTCGTATTCCCGGAAGAGAATGCGCTTGCCGCCGACGTTCATGATCTGCTTCGTCAAGCGGCGGTCGGCAACGATGGGGTTCTCATCGTCGGCGTTGCCGTGCATGACCCAGATCGGCAAGTCCTTCAGCAACGCTGCGGATTCATTGGCTTACAAGCGATGCCCGAAATCGGCATGATGGCTGCGAACAAGTTCGGCTTCAAAGTCGGCGCAAGCCAGGCGGCCGAGCCACCCATCGAGAATCCGAGCGCATAGATCCGCTGCGCGTCCACCGGATTTTCCCGGGCAAATTTCTCCGTGAGTTCCAGCGCCGCAAGCAAGGCCGTCGAATGCGCGGCAAATTGATCGGCCGATGCCGGACCGTAATTCGCACTCCTGACGGGAAACTGCGGAACCAGAACATAGGCGCGATAGCGCGCCGGATGTCAGGCATCGCCCATGATTTTGAAAGGCGGTCAAGCTGCTGGCGATTGTCGGTGCCGATACCACCGGAACCGTGCAATTGCAGTACCAGGGGATAGCGAACACCAGGTTCCGGATCGACGGGCGCCAAGATTCTGTAAGGCATCAGGATGCCGTTCGATGCGGTAAAGGTCCCCTCACCAAACGAGGCGAGCTCAACGGAGGCAACCACATCACGCGCCATCGTCGGTGCGCCATTGATCAGCTCATGTTTCGGTGGATCTTGTGCGCAGCCGTTCAACGCGGCGAGAAAGATGAATGCCAGGGGCAAAACGTGTTTGATGTGCATGAGTCTGAGTCCGTCCTGATCTAGCGTTCGCTGATCGTTTTCGCATCTGCGGGCGTCAGCATCTGGTCCGCCGCGACATCCGGCTGCGCCAGGATCTTGCTGGCAATGAGCTCATTGCCCGGCGTGAGAATCGAGAAATGCGACTTCTTCGGCACGGGCAGGAAGCGGATCATCGGATTCTTGTTGGCTTTTGCCATTTCCTGTAAATCTTGCATATTTCCGTCAGCCGCCCCTTCCAGCACAAACAAGGGCCGCTTCACCGCATCCATCCAGCGGATAGGCGAGCGCAAGGCGGACTCCTTGGCATTGTCCGGCGCATGGTAGATCAGCGAACTGCCATAGTTGTTCGGATTGGTCACCGGGCCAAAGGCAAATACCGCACGGAACACCGACGTCGATTCGGCCACCAGCATGGCGATGGTGCCGCCGGTACTATGCCCGCCCAAATAAATGCGGTCCGGATCGACATACGGCAGCGTCGCCAGGTAATTTGCGGCCGCGACGATGTCATCAACCTCCCCCAGATAGCCTTCGCGGCGTCCCGGATTATCGTTCCCGCCACGCAGCGACGGGAACATGGTCACCACGCCTGCCTTGCGGTAAGGGGAAGCCGACTGGTCGTTGGAGCGTGGTTTCGGTTCCCACATTTCGCTCACCAGAATTGCTGTCGCCACCCGTAATCCAGACAATGGCCGGATGCTTCTTGCCATCGCGCGGATCCGGCGTGACATACGCGGCCAGCTTGCCAACCGGCGCATCGAAGCGCACCAGGTTGAACACGCCTTTCGGCGGAACCGGCAGCGGCGGCTGTGGCTCGCCAGCCCATTGCAATTGGGTCTTGAATCCGGCGCGCGCCTGCGTCAGCGCGGTCCCGTTGTCGACCGATTTGGCGGGAGAAACGGCAGGTGCGGCAACGGCGGCAGCGGACAAGGCAAGGGTAGCGCACAGCGTCAGGCGAGCGAACATAAAGGCTTTCTCAGAAGGGAAACAGGGAGCGGCGCACCTGTCGGTGCGCGCGCATGGAAAGGAAATCAGCGGCGTTTGAGAATCGAGCCGAGCACACCGCGAATGATCTCGCGCCCGACCGTCGAACCGATGCTGCGCGCGGCCGACTTGACCATGGCTTCCACCGGCGTCTGGCGCTTGCTGCTGCCACCGCCGAACAAATCGCCAAGGCCGCCGATCATGCCGCCGAAGCCGCCGGACTCAGCTAAGCGCTTCCGCCTGCTTGGGCGGCTCGGCACGGATTTGCGCTTCCCTTTCGGTCGCCGCCGTGGCAGCGGTTCGCTTGCTAATGATTTCGTAGGCCGACTCGCGGTCGACCGTCTTTTCGTAGACGCTTAAAGCAACAACCGACTGCCCCATGGCGGCCGTGCGCGCGCTCGCATCGATCGGACCGATCTGCGACGCTGGCGGCAAGATGAATGCACGTTCGACGATGTTCGGGCGGCCTTTTTCGTCCAGGAAGGACACCAGCGCTTCGCCCACGCCCAGCTCGGTGATCACCTGGGCCGTGTCGATCGCAGGATTCGGGCGGAAAGTTTCAGCGGCCGCCTTGACGGCCTTCTGGTCGCGCGGCGTATAGGCGCGCAAGGCGTGCTGGACGCGGTTGCCCAGCTGGCCGAGCACGGTATCAGGGAATGTCGAGCGGATTTTGCGTGATGAAGAACACGCCCACGCCCTTGGAACGGATCAGGCGCACAACCTGTTCGATCTTTTGCAGCAGCTGCTTTGGCGCGTCGGTGAACAGCAAGTGGGCTTCGTCGAAGAAGAACACCAGCTTCGGTTTTTCCAGGTCGCCCACTTCCGGCAAGTTTTCGAACAATTCCGAAAGCAGCCACAGGAGGAAGACCGAATACATCGCCGGGGCCATCATCAGCTTGTCGGCCGCGAGGATGTTCACGATGCCCTTGCCGCGCGTCGGTTTGCAGGAGATCGTCGATATTGAGCATCGGTTCGCCAAAGAACTTGTCGCCGCCCTGCTCTTCGATAGCCAGCAAGCCGCGCTGGATCGCGCCGATGCTCGCTGCAGAGATATTGCCGTAGGTGGTGCGATAGTCGGCCGCGTTGTCGCCCACGTTCTGCAGCATCGAACGCAAGTCTTTCGTGTCGAGCAAGAGCAGACCATTGTCGTCGGCGATCTTGAATACCAGCTGCAACACGCCTTCTTGCGTGTCGTTCAGGTTCAGCATGCGCGACAGCAGCAATGGTCCAAGGTCCGACACGGTGGCGCGCACCGGATGGCCTTGCTCTCCAAACACATCCCAGAACGTGACAGGGCAGTAAGCCCAGGCCGGTTCGTCGAGTTCCAGCGCCTGCAGACGCGCCTTCATCTTGTCCGATGCGGCGCCAGCCTTGACCATGCCCGACAAGTCACCCTTGACGTCGGCCATGAACACCGGCACCCCGATATTGGACAGCGATTGCGCGATCGTTTGCAGCGTCACCGTCTTGCCGGTGCCGGTTGCCCCAGTAATGCAGCCATGCCGGTTGACCAGGCTCGACAGCATTTCCAGCGCGACCGCCGGTTTGGCGTTCATGTTCTTGGCGATCAGGGAGCGATACAGGCATGGCGGGCTTTCCAGTTTGAGTGTGGGGAAATTCTAACCGAGTTTAGCCCTTACTTGGGACCGCCCACGTTCACCATGCCCTTGAAGTCGTAAGGGATGACCACGGTATGTACTTTACCCTCTGCAATCCCTTCCGCAATCTTCATTTGCGCCTGGGCTTGCATGTAGCTGATCGCTTGTCAGGCATTGGCGTTCAGCGCAGAAATCCGCTCCGCCTCTTTCTTGGCGATCTGCACTTCGACTTCCTTGGTCTTTTCTTCGTTTTTGGCACGCACCAAGTTGTCGGCGCTGGCCTTGACGGCGTCGCTCGGCACCATGCTGAACACGCGTACCTGGGAAATGATGATGCCGTTCAGTTTCTCGTCAGCCAGCGTCTTGGCCATGCTGCTCTGAATTTCTTCCTCGATCTGGGCCCGGTTGTCGTTCATGTTCAGCGCCTCGTACTTGCGCGCGGTCTTGTACACGGCATTGCGGGCGGTCTGATAGATATAGGTGTGCATCAGGTAGATGTCGCCCGAATTGTCCACCATGTGGAAGGAGCGGCTTTTGTTGATGTACAGATCCGATACGGCGGTCGGCACGATGTTGTAGACGACGCTGATGTCGAAATCCTTCATCGTGGAGTTGTCCGAGGCGAGCGGATTCAAATCGCGCACATCGACCGCGACGTCCTTGATCGGGAAGGTCAGCACCTTGCCAACCATGGTTTGATTGAAGCTGCTTAGCCACCAGTTCCGTGTTGTCGATGGTCTTATCGAAGTTGACGCGCAAACCGACTTCACCGGTCTCAACAATGGTACAACCGGTGCTCGCCGCGCCTGCGATCAGAGCCAGTGCAACGACGGATATCAATTTTTTCATTATGTGCTTTCAAGTATAGGTACTGTGCCGACTCAGGCACATCTAAAAAGCAACATTACCTATATACTTACAGAATGTAAAGGCGATTCATACCGGCCAGCAACATTCATTTATCCGCTTTTTCAGGAGTTATTCTGAACACCGAAACGCTGCGCATTCCACCGGACATCAAAATCGTTCCCGTCTCCCCGCATCACGCCCGTCCGCTGTCGGCGCTGGTCAGGGAAAACCAGGCGCATCTTCACACCTATCTGCCCGCCGTCGTGACATATACACGCTCGAGGCGGCCCAAGCCCACCTCAAGCATGTGATTGCAGCGGCCGACAACGGCGAGCTATACGAGTGGCATATTTTCCGTGGCGAGCACCTGTGCGGCGCGATCCGGGTCAGCCAGATCGAGCGCGCCAACCGCAAGGCTGCGATCGCCTGCTACCTGGCGGCCGATCAGCAGGGCAGCGGCGTCGCCACGTCCTGCCTGCGGGCGGTGATTGCCTACTGTTTCAAGCATCTGAACCTGAACCGGGTCGAATGGCGCTGTGCCAGCGAGAACGTGGCCAGCCAGCGGCTGGCCAAGCGGCTCGGCTTCACGTGGGAAGGCATGCTGCGCCAGGCTGAACTGCTCGACGGGATCTTCGTCGACCACTTCGTCCACAGCCTGCTGCGCCAGGACGCCAACCAGCTGGCTCAGTCGGCGTGATGCTGGTGCTTCATGGCGTGGGCCAGCACCGCCAGTAAATGGTCGGCCCGCGCCGGATCGCGCTGGTAGCCGGACGCGCCGAGCTGAAGATGCTGCGCCAGCTGCTGCAAGGCTTGCGGATCCTCCTTGTCGGCGGCGCGTTCAAGCCAGCGGCGCGCCTGCGCCTCGTCCCTGACTGTCCCCTCGCCCGCCGTCAGCATGTTATATAGCGTGAACATCGCGGGCGGATACGCCGCTTCGGCAGCAAGCGCAATCCAACGGTAGGCCTGCGCACTGTCGCGCCGCACACCGATGCCGTGCCGGTACATGCGGCCCAGATCGAAGCGCGCTTCGGCCTGCCCGGCCTGAGCCCCTGCGCGCACGGTGGCCAGGTCGCGCGCTTCGAGCGGCCGCGCCGCAGCCGAAGCACGGCGGCGATCAACAGCGCCAGGCCAAGCGCAATCCATCTCATTTCGACAGATCGATCTGGTAGAGCGAGAAGCCCTTGCCCTGGCCGTCGTCGGCGCGCAGCAGCGACACGTTGTCCAGCCCCGCCTCCTTCGCCAGCGGCAGCACGCCGGGGGCGGAACGAAATACCACCGGACCGGCCGTCTGCGCCTTGGCAAAGCGCCAGCTGCGCTGCTGCGCGAACCGGGCGCGGTCGAGCGACTTCGTCTTGCGGATGAATGCGATCAGAACGTCGCGGTTCGTGTCCGGCGCCGCCAGGACGGTCTTGCTGCCATCCAGGCCAGGGAAACTGCCGCCGCCGCTGGCCCGGTAGTTATTGGTCGCGACCAGGAAGCTCATGGCCGCCGTCATTGGCTTGCCGCGGAACTGCAGCCGGGTGATGCGCTCGCCCACGGGCCGGGTCAGATCGATCTCGAAGCTGACGTCTTTCGACGTCGGCATGTCAAAGTTAAAGGCTGGGTAGGCGGGATTGAGGAGCTCCTGCGGCTCGCTTGCGGCCGGGTCGATCGTATTGAAACGCGTTGCCGAGCGTTCCAGCCACGCTTTGAACTCGGCGCCGTTCACTTTGACCGCGTACAGTGTGTTCGGATACAGATACAGGTCGGCGGCGTTATTGAGCGCCATCGGGCTAGGCCGCAACGTCCGTAAAATCGGCGCCGCCCGCAAAGCCGCTCTTGAATGGCGCGGCCATCGACAGCACCGGCAGCTTGGCGTACTGCGGCAGGCTGGTTTTCACGGCGTGCGCGACGTAATCGGCCTGCGCGGCGTTGACCACGGCCAGCGCCGAGACGTCGCCCACCTCCGCAAAATAGGACGTCATGCGGAAGGTCGTCTCGCCGACCGGTGTCTTGACGTAGGCGATCGTCGCTTCGTGTTCCTGGGCGACCAGCGCCGCGATCGACGCGTCCGCGGCGACGAAGGACTTGTCGGCCCGCTGCGCGGCACGCGCTTCGACGGTGGTCTTGCTCTTGTCGACGCTCCAGTGGGTCCCGTCATGGCTCAGGTGCAGCCCGATCACGCCCAGGTGTTTGCCGAACATATTGGCCATCACGGTCGGCACGCCATTGACCAGGCCCTTGGCCTTGTCCACGCCCGGCAGATTGAACTGCGGGACCTTGCTGGCGGCATTCGGGGAACACGTCGTGCGAGTGCCCGAGCAGCATCGCGTCGATGCCCGGCACCTTGGCCAGGTGCCAGTTCCCGTTCTCCATGGTGGGTGAATAGGCGCTGTCATCGAGGCCGCCGTGCGAAATGACCACCACCAGGTCGGCACCCTTGGCGCGCATCTCGGGAATGTACTTGTTGGCGCTTTCGCGAGGCCTTCGGTGTAGACCTTCCCGTCCAGCCAGCGTTTGTCCCACGCCATGATGGTCGGCTGGCGTAAAGCCGATGATCCCGACCTTGAGCGTGACCGTCATGCTCTGGCCGTCGGCACCCTGGGCCGTGATCTGCTTGTCGATGATGCGGTACAGGGCAAACAGCGGCTGTTTCGACTTGATGCTGTACACGTTCGAGAGCACCTGCGGAAACGCGGGACCGGCGCAGCGCGGCTTTTTCGGGTCCACGCCTAGCCACGTCGAAGCGATTGCCCGTCACTTGCGACAGGTAGGCCAGTCCATAGTTGAATTCATGGTTGCCGATCCCGCCACCGTCGAAGCCCAGCGCGTTCATGGCCTTGTACACGGCCAGGGTCTTGTCGCAGGCAAGCGGCTTGACCAGGGCTTGGTAGTCGGCCAGCGCGGTGCCCTGAATGGTGTCGCCGTTGTCGAACAGGAGGTTGTTCGGGTACTGGCGGCGGGCCTCGGCGATCAGCGTGGCGGTGCGCTCCAGGCCAAGCGAGGCGTCGGGCGCGAGCCGGAAGTAGTCGTAGCCGACCACGTTCGAGTGCACGTCGGTGGTCTCGAGCAGGCCAACCACGGCGGTCGAACCGGCCGGAATGGCGGCACTGGCGCTGGCGGCGCACAGGAATGCGGCCAGGGAGATGCAATATTGATAACGCATGGCGTGGGCTTTTTAACGTTTTTGGGGTACAAAGATGCGCTGATCATACGCAGCGACCCAGGCCGGGGCAAGCGGAGCGCAGGAAGGGCCATGCCCATGGCGCCGCTGGGGTATAATCGAAGGTTCGATTTAACCAATTCAAGAAGACCGGAACGCCATGGAAGCCGAACGCATCAACGCCCTCTCCGCCCTGCTCAACGACCTGACCGAACGTCAGGCCGAACTTCGGAGGTATCTTTGACTTCGATAAAAAGTCAGAGAAGCTCGAACAAGTCAACGAAGAACTAGAAGATCCGACCGTCTGGAACGATCCGAAACGCGCCCAGGATCTCGGTAAAGAGAAAAAGGCGCTGGAAGCGGTCGTCCACACGCTGATCAAAGCCGCCAACGATCTGAACGACGCGAACGACCTGTTCGCAATGGCGCGAAGAAAACGACGACGACACGCTGGAAGCGGTCGTCACCGATTCCGAGGCCATCAAGGGCGTCATCGAAGGCATGGAATTCCGCCGCATGTTCAGCGGCCAGCTCGACGCCAACAACTGCTTCATCGACATCCAGGCTAGAAAGCGATGGGTACCAGAAGCCCAGGACTGGGCCTCGATGCTGCTGCGTCAATACCTGCGCTACTGCGAACGCAAGGGCTTCAAGGTCGAGATCCTTGAACAGTCCGACGGCGAGGTGGCTAAGCATCAAGACCGCCACCCTCAAAGTCGAGGGCAGAATACGCCTACGGCCACCTGCGCACCGAAACCGGCGTGCACCGCCTGGTCCGCAAGTCGCCGTTCGACTCGGCCAACGGCCGCCACACGTCGTTCACCAGCCTGTTCGTGTACCCGGAAGTGGATGACTCGATCGAGATCGACGTCAACCCGGCCGATATTCGCGTCGATACCTACCGCGCGTCCGGCGCCGGTGGTCAGCACATTAACAAAACCGACTCCGCGGTCCGTATGACGCACGCGCCGACCGGCATCGTGGTTCAGTGCCAGAACGACCGAAGCCAGCACCGCAACCGCGCCGAAGCGATGGAAATGCTCAAAGCGAAGCTGTACGAGCACGAACTGCGCAAGCGCATGAGCGAGCAGCAGAAGCTGGAAGACTCCAAGACCGACGTGGGCTGGGGCCACCAGATCCGCTCGTACGTGCTGGACCAGTCGCGCATCAAGGACTTGCGTACCAACTTCGAGACCGGCAATACCAAGGGCGTGCTGGACGGCGACCTGGACGACTTCATCTCCGCCTCGCTCAAGCAAGGCGTGTAAGCAATGACGAAGCGCGCATTCATCTTCGACATGGACGGCACGATCGTCGACAACATGTCCTTCCACACGGCGTCCTGGATTACGTTCTTCCAGCGCCGCGGCAAGGACATCGATGCCGACGAATTCTTCCGCACCACGGTAAGCCGCCAGGGCCAGGAAATCATCCGTTCGCACCTCGGCGACGAGCTGCTCGACGATGAAGTCCACACCCTGAACCTGGAAAAGGAATCGGTCTACCGCGAGCTGTACGAACCGCACCGCAAAACGGTGGACGGCTTCGACGACCTGGTCGGCCAGGCCAAGCTGCGCGGCGTCGCGCTGGCGGTGGCCACGGCCGCGCCGAACGCGAACATCACGTTCACGCTCGACGGGCTCGATCTGCGCCGCCATTTCGACCATGTTGTCGGCGCCGCCGACGTCGCACGCGGCAAGCCGCACCCGGACGTGTTCCTGCTCGCCGCCGAGCGCTGCGGCGTCGCGCCAGAACACTGCATCGTGTTCGAAGACGCGCCGCTGGGCGTGGAAGCGGCACGCCGCGCCGGCATGCGCTGCGTCGTATTGACCACCACCCTGCCCGCCACGGCCTTTGCCGAATTTGACAACGTCATTCACATCGCCAGCGATTTCTCCCAGCTGACGATCGACGAGCTGTTCCCTGCATAACCCACAAAACCGAACGAACCCATCATGACTACGGACATCCAAGACCAAGCCGCCGCCCCAGCCGACGAAAACAAGATCATCGCCGAACGCCGCGCCAAACTCGCGACCATTCGCGAGAAAGGCATCGCCTTCCCTAACGATTTCCGTCCACAGCACAAGGCAGCGGAACTGGTCGAACAGCATGGCGAAAAGACGCGCGAAGAACTCGAAGCGAACGTCGTGCCGGTCGTGATGGCAGGCCGCATGATGCTGCACCGTGAAGCAGGCAAAAGGCCGTATTCGCCGTGCTGCAGGATTCGTCGGGCCCGCGCGCCGATGGCCGCATCCAGATCTACGTCACGCTCGACACCACCGGCGAAGCCTGCCATGGAAGCGCTGCGCACCTACGACCTGGGCGACATCCTGGGCGTGGAAGGTTCCCTGTTCAAGACCAAGACCGGCGAACTGACCGTCAAGGTCAACCAGCTGCGCCTGATCACCAAGTCGCTGCGCCCGCTGCCGGACAAATTCCACGGCCTGGCCGACCAGGAAACCAAGTACCGCCAGCGCTATGTCGACATGATCATGAGCGAAGAGACGCGCCGCACCTTCAAGGCGCGTACCGCCGCGATGTCGTCGATCCGCCGCTTCATGGAAAAGCACGACTTCATGGAAGTCGAAACGCCGATGCTGCACACCATTCCTGGCGGCGCGGCAGCCAAGCCGTTCATCACCCACCACAACGCACTGGACATGGAGATGTTCCTGCGGATCGCGCCGGAGCTGTACCTCAAGCGCCTGGTGGTCGGCGGCTTTGACCGCGTGTTCGAAGTGAACCGCAACTTCCGCAACGAAGGCGTCTCGCCGCGTCACAATCCTGAATTCACGATGATGGAGTTCTACGCTGCGTACACCGACTACCAGTGGATCATGAACTTCACCGAAGAAGTGATCCGCCAGGCGGCTGTGGACGCGCACGGCACGGCAGTGCTGACCTATGGCGGGCGCGAACTGGACCTGTCCAAGCCCTTCCACCGCATGACGATCGTCCAGGCGATCAACAAGTTCGCTCCGCACTACACGAACGAACAGCTGCACGACATGGACTTCCTCAAGGCAGAGCTGCTCAAGTTCGGCGTCAAGCCATTCTCGACCTCGGGCCTGGGCGCGCTGCAGCTGTCGCTGTTCGAAGAAACCGCCGAAGCGCAGCTGTGGGAACCGACCTTCATCATCGACTACCCGGCTGGAAGTATCGCCGCTGGCACGCGCTTCCGACACGACCATGCAGCATCACCGAGCGCTTCGAACTGTTCATGGTGGGCCGCGAGATCGCCAACGGCTTCTCGGAGCTGAACGACGCCGAAGACCAGTCGGCACGCTTCCTGGCCCAGGTGGCCGCCAAGGACGCTTCAGCGACGAAGAAGCCATGTTCTATGACGCCGACTACATCCGCGCCTGGAATACGGCATGCCGCCAGCCGGTGGCTGCGGTATCGGCATCGACCGCCTGATGATGCTGATCACCGACTCGCCGAACATCCGCGACGTGATTCTGTTCCCGCACCTGCGCCGCGAAGAATAAGCTGCGTCAATGCGAAAAAAGGGCTCCACTGGAGCCCTTTTCCATTACAGCAATAAGCATTTTGCCGAAGCCGATCGCAAACCGGTTCCAGCCGCCGATGGCCGAGATCAGCATGGTCAGCTCGACCATCTCCTGCGGGCTGAAATGGGCAGCCAGTTCTTCGTACTCGGCGTCCGACGGATGCTGCACAGAGACGGCGGTCATGCGTTCGGTCCAGGCCAGTGCGGCCCGTTCGCGCGGGGTGAAGAACGGCGTGTCGCGCCAGACGCTGACCGCGTACAGACGGCGCTCCGTTTCGCCGCCCTTGCGTGCGTCGGCGGTGTGCATGTCGACGCAGAAGGCGCAGCCGTTGATCTGGGAGGCACGCAGGCGCACCAGTTCCGCCAGTGGCGTGTCGATACTGCACTCGGCCAGGAAGGTTTCGAGTGCGGTCCAGGCCTTGATGGCTTTTGGGGAGGCGGTGAAGAAATTGAGGCGTTCCATGATGAGTCCTTGTCAAAAGTGGTTTTACAGTCTGCTTTGAAGCGTCTTACATGAATTAGACGAAACGGCAGGTCCACTTGTGACAGCCCGGGCGAAAATAAATGGAAAACACGCAGCAATCGGCCTTGCGCCACTTTCAGCGGATGCGTCCGCGCATGTTCGGCATCGCCTACCGCATGCTCGGATCGCGGGCTGACGCCGACGACATCGTGCAGGAAGCCTGGCTGCGCTGGAGCGACGGCGCCGCGCCGGAGTCGTTCGCCAGCGTCGACGCCTGGCTGGTGACCATCGTCACGCGCCTGTGCATCGACCGCCTGCGCGGCGCAAAACAGGAACGCGAGGACTACGTCGGCCCCTGGCTGCCGGAGCCGCTGATCACCCAGGCGGCCGATTCGCCCGAAATGCGCCTCGAATTGTTAAACGATGTGTCGACCGCGTTCCTGCTGATGCTCGAACGCCTGGGGCCCGAGGAACGGGCCGTCTTCCTGCTGCACGATATCTTCGACTTCGACTATCCCGACCTCGCCGCCATCGTCGGCAAGAACGAAGCGGCCTGCCGCCAGCTGCTGCACCGGGCGCGCGAACGGGCCCAAACCGACAAGCAGCGCTTCACGGTCGCCCCATCGGTGCACCTCGATTTGCTGGGAAAATTCGCCGCCGCGATGCACAGCAACGACCGCGCGCTGATGGCGAGCCTGTTCACACCGGACGCCCTGTTCTCGGGCGATGGCGGCGGCAAGGCGCTGGCCGTCATGCGCATCGTGCAGGGTGCCGAGCGCATCGCCCGCTTCTTCGCCGATTTCGCGGCCAGGCATCCGCAGATCGCACTGCAGCCAGGGACCGTCAACGGACTGCCGGGCTTGATCGGAACGGTGGATGGCAAGGTCGATACGGTGATGTCCCTCGGTTTCGAGGGCGACCGGATCAGCGGGGTTTACATTGGTGCACAACCCGGACAAGCTTGCGCTTGCCGGGATGGCATTGCAGTAAGGCTTACTGAATTACTTTATAGCAAGGCGTATACGTCTTGCCCGGCAACTTCATCCTGCTTTGCGCGACAAACGACGCCAGCAAGGAATCCATCGGCCCCATGATCGCCGGATCGCCATGGATTTCGAAGTGGCCGAATTTTTCGATCGCGCGAATGCCCTCGTCCTTGACGTTGCCCGCCACCACACCCGAAAACGCGCGGCGCAGGTTTGCCGCCAGCAGGTGCTTCTCCTGATTCTTGTGCAGACTCAGGTTGCGCATGTTTTCGTGGGTCGGCTTGAACGGACGCTGGAATTCCTCGTCGATTTTCAGCAGCCAGTTGAAGTAATAGGCATCGCTGCGCGACTTGCGGAATTCACGCACCTGCTTGATCCCGAGCTGCATCTCGCGCGCCACCATTTCCGGGTCGTCGATAATGATCTGGTAGCGTTTTTGCGCTTCCTCGCCCAGCGTATCGGCGATGAACTGGTTAATCTGGATGAAGTAGTCGCGCGCCGTTTCCGGACCGGTAAAGATGAGCGGATACGGCATATCGGCGTTATCCGGATGGAGCAAGATCCCCAGGATATACAAGATTTCCTCGGCCGTGCTTAAGCTCTGCCCGGGAACACGATGATCCCGTGCCCGGTGCGGACGAAGGCCTCCAGCCGTTTTTCGATATCCGGCATGATCACCAGGTCATTGACGATCGGGTTCAGGCGACTCGGCCGCGATAATACCCGGCTCCGAAATACCCAGATAACGTCCGCCCGTGAGGCGCTGCTTGGCGTGGCCGATGGTCGCGCCCTTCATGGGGCCCTTCATGGCGCCAGGACCGCAACCGGTGCAGATATCGAGGTCGCGCAGGCCCATCTGGTACCCGACTTCCTTGGAATAGTTGTATTCGACCCTGTTGATCGAGTGGCCGCCCCAGCACACGACCAGGTTGGGATTGCGCTGCGGCTGCAGCACATTCGCATTGCGCATGATGTGGAACACCGAATCGGTGATGCCTTCCGTGCGCGACATGTCGAACTTGGGATTGTCATTCACTTCACTGCTGATAAAGACGATATCGCGCAGGACCGCGAACAAATGCTCGTGGATCCCCTTGATCATTTTGCCATCGACAAAAGCGATCATTTAAGCGCGCCCTTGATGTCGAGCTTGATGCCGCGTTCGCGTTGTACGATGCTGATTTCAAACGATTTGTAGCGTTCCAGCAGCTCCTTGCCATCGTCAATCGAGCTGCCGCAGTTGAGGACCGCAAGCGCGCAGTTACGGAAGATTTGATACAGGCCGCCCTGGCTGGTGTCGAGCAATTTGAAGACTTCCGCTTTCGACAGTACTTCCAGCTGGCCTTCAGGGGAGATCAGGGTATCGACAACGTCGTGTTCCATGGTGCGCATTCCTTGTATGGTTCCTAAAAATCAATCTAGCCTGCAATGCCAATATACGACAAGTTCGCTCTGCGCGTGTTGGACTTTAAATTGTGCTTGCGCGTGGTCGTTTATTGGCGCATTTAGCACACTTTTCAAAAAGTGGCTGAGCGTGCCGGATTTACATTAGAATGCAGCCCTAATGGAATTTCCCGGCCACGAGCCAGGGGCTTTCATCAGAATATCCATCCCCATAACCATAATCAGGAGATACCGGATGAGCGGTACCATGACAACACCTAACACGGAAGTAGTCATTCCCGAGTTTAAGCAGATCATGGGGCACCCTAGCCCGCTATGGATGCTGTTCATGACCGAATTCTGGGAGCGATTCGCTTTCTATGGCATTCGCTGGGCGCTCGTCCTCTATATCGTTACTCAGTTCTACGGCGGCAATTCGGCTGGTGAAGCCGACGCCAACCTGACCTACGGTTCCTACCTGGCCCTGGTGTATGCTTAAGCGCCGTCTTCGGCGGCTATGTCGCCGACCGCGTGATCGGCTATCAACGCTCGATTCTGCTCGGCGCTGTATTTATGGCCGTCGGCCTGTTCATGATCAGCTTCCCGGACAAAGACATCTTCAAGCTCGGCCTGGCCACCATCATTGTCGGTAACGGCATGTTCAAACCGAACATCTCGACCATGGTCGGCAAGCTGTACGCGCTGAACGACACCCGCCACGATTCCGGCTTCACGATCTTCTACATGGGTATCAACCTGGGTGCCTTCATGGCACCGATCCTGACCCAGTACCTGGCGCAGAAAATCTTCAACACCGGCGACACCCCGGCCTACAAGATCGTCTTCTTCGCAGCCGGTATCGGCATGCTGATCAGCCTGGTCTGGTTCTACTTCGGCCGCGCCACCCTCAAGGGTATCGGCGCGCCGGAAGGCGAAGCGAAAGATCCGAAGCGCGTGATCATGGTGGCCGTTGGCGCCCTGTTCGTCATTCCGGTCATGTACCTGCTGCTCAAAGCGGGCGCATTCAACCTGCAAATCGTGCTGATGGTGCTGTTTGCGGCCCTGGCAGCGATGCTGATGATCGAAGGTATCAAGGACGGCACGATTGCACGCGACAAGACCATCGCCATGATGATCATCTTCGCCTTCAACATCCTGTTCTGGGCCTTCTTCGAACAGGCAGGCAGCTCGTTCACCTTCCTGGCTGAAAACATCGTCAACCGTGTCGGCGCACTCGGCATGGATGTCTTCCCCGACCGCCTACTTCCAGAGTGTGAACTCGGTCGCCGTGATTGCCTGCGCACCGGTGATCGCCTGGGTATGGGTCGCCATGGGCAAAAAGAACGTGAATCCATCGATTCCACGCAAATTCGGCCTGGGCATTCTGTTCAACGCCGCCGCCTTCGGCCTGCTGTGGTACGCACTGACCTACCTGGTCGACACGCAAAGCCTGAAAGTACCGTTCTGGACCCTGTTCGCCGTGTACTGGATCCAGTCGATCGGCGAGCTGTGCCTGTCCCCAATCGGCCTGTCGATGGTCACCAAACTGGCACCGGTACGCCTGGTTGGCCTGGGCATGGGCGGCTGGTTCCTGTCGACCGGTATCGGCAACAACCTGTCGGGCATCTTTGCCAGCGCCGCCAGCGGCGAAACGGGCATGTCGGTGGCTTCGGCGCTGACCGCTTACACCAACGGTTTCTGGATTCTGACCATTGGCGGCGTGATCCTGTTCCTGCTGGCCCCGTACATCCAGAAGTTGATGCACGGCGTTAAGTAAATACAGACGCACCAACGAAAGCGGCGGCCCTCGGGCCGCCGTTTTTCATTTCCACAACCTCAATCAGGGGTCAGACCTCAATTCTGAAACTATTTCAGAATTGAGGTCTGACCCCGATTGAGGTTTTCAGTCGAGGGCGCGTTGCATGTCGTTCATTTCGGCGACCAGCCAGGCGCGGAAGCGTTGGACTTTGGGCATGGCTTGCTTGCGCGGGTTGACCAGGAAGCGGTAGCCGCTGCCGAACGGGGCGCTGCGGCAGTTGATCTTGCGTAGCGAGCCTTTCAGGATGTCCTGGAAGGCGATGCCATACGCAACCAGCGCGATCCCCTGCCCCGCTACCGCCGCCTGCGCCAGCACGCCCCAGTGGCTGTAGCCGCGCGAGAAGTCGTATTTACCTTTGAGCGCCTTGTTCTCGCTTAAGAGCTTGAGCCAGGATTCCGGCGTCTTCTCATACAGCAGCGGAAAATTGGGCAGGTCGGCCAGCGTCAGTTCGGCCTGGCCGGGCGCCAGCAGATCCGGACTGTAGACGGCGATCAGGCGTTCGTGGAACAGAATATCCGGGTCGCCCTCGCTCACGGGCCCGTAACGCACCGCGACGTCGGTCGTATCGTCATCCAGATTGACCGGGGCGTCGTTCGAGTCGAGCCGGATGTCGAGCTCCGGATACAGCTTGGTGAAGCGGTGCATGCGCGGCACCAGCCATTTGATGGCGAACGAGTGCGTCGTCGAGATGCGCAAAATCGCTTCCTCGTCCCCGCCCTGCAGCGCGCCCACCTTGGCACTGAGCTCGCCCAGCATGCGCCCCACCGTGATCGCCAGCTCCTGCCCCTTGGCGGTCAGCGTGACGTGGCGCGGATGGCGGATGAACAGGGCGAAACCCACCGTTTCCTCGAGGTGCTTGACCTGCTGGCTAATCGCGGTAGGCGTCTTGTGCAGCTCCTGGGCGGCCAGCTTGAAACTGCCCCAGCGCGCCGCACACTCGAAGTCGAGCAGGCCCGACAAGCTGCGCAAATTCTTCAAGGAAACACCATGGCTAAGTTTTTCTTATTCAAAGCGTCAATTTTTCTCGGTTGTTGAATCTTTCCACTGAGCAGAAAATATACGCGATCAGACAAGGAAAAGCCATGCGCAAGAATATATTGGTTATCGGTGGTACGCGGTATTTTGGCAAGCTGCTCGTGCAGCGCCTGCTTGCGGCCTAGCCACCAAGTCACCATCGCCACCCGCGGCCATGCGCCCGATCCGTTCGGCGAGCGCATTTCCCGTATTCGCGTCGACCGCCGCAACGAGGGCGCGATGCTGGCCGCCTTCCGCGACGCGCCGCCGTTCGACATTGTCTATGACCAGATGTGCTATTCCCCGCTCGACGCGGCGATCGCGGTGCGCGTGTTCATGCCTACCGCGTCAAGCGCTACATCGTGGCCTCGACCATCGAGGTCTATCGCGGCCTGCTGGGCCGTCACGATGCGCCGTTCCTGGAAACGGACCTCAATGTCCTGGCCCAGCCGATCGACACCCAATATCCGTGGCACGACCCGCGCCTTGCGACCCAGAGCTATGTCTCGGGCAAGGTGCAGGCCGAGGCTTATTTATACCGGGACGGGTCGCTGCCACTGGTCACAGTGCGCATCGGCCATGTCCTGGCCGGTTCCGAGGACTTCACCGGACGCCTGGCGCACTATGTGGACCTGGCGCGCCAGTACGGCGCCCTGCGCTACGCCAATGCGGCGGGCGCGAGCTCCTTCATGAGCGCGCAGATCATCAGCGATTTTCTGGTGTGGGCCGGTGCCCAGGAATTTACGGGGCCGGTGAATGCGGCCTGTGAGGGCGGCCTGTCGGCCTTCGATCTGTATCAGCGCGTGGGGCTGGTGCTCGATGCGCCGGTACGCGCCGTCCCGTCGCGCGAAGCGGCAGCGCCGGGCGAACTGAGTCCGTTCGACTATCCGGCACCGTTCATGATGGACATGGGCCGCGCCAGCGCGCTCGGCTACCAGTTCGGCCACAGCGACGACTTCATCGACGATCTGATCCGCCAGCACGACCTGGCTTTCGTTTAAATCTTCCTGATCGTCCCCGCTTTGGCGGGGACGCTATCTTTACTTCGCCGCTTTCTCGCGCGCCACCCAGTACAGCAGCACCATCAGCGCGGCATACGGAATCAGCGACAGCAGGTCCGAACTGGCACCGGCAAAGAAGGGATTGGCCGCCTCGGACCACTTGGTCATCAGGGTGTCGAAGTCGGTCAGCACACCGGCGGTGATGGCGATGATGATGCTTAGGCCAGCGCGCCGCCTGCAATGTAGCCCGACGCCAGCAGCACGCCCGAGCTGCGGTCGCCCGCCTGTTGCTGCTCTTCTTCCGTCATCACGACGTTGTGCGACAGCTTGTTGTTGCGGCGGTCCACCAGCCAGCGGATCGCGCCACCGACGGCGATCGGCAAGGTCGACACCAGCGGCAGGTACACGCCCACCGAGAACGCCAGCGCCTGCACGCCCGCCATTTCAAGCACCACGGCGATCATCACGCCCAGCAGCACCAGGGTCCATGGCAGCTGCTGGTCGAGGATGCCCTTGATAATGTAGGACATGAGTACCGCTTTCGGCGCATCGTATTTCTTCACTTCCGAGCCGTCCGGACGCTTGGTGTGGGTGCCGTTGATGCCCGGGTCGACCAGGTAGACCAGCGAACCGTCGTCGGCCACCAGGTATTTGCCGGACGGGCCGCCCACGGTGTCGGTCTTCTGCCAGACTTTGTAGGTCTTGCTGTCGCTGGCGGCCTGCGGGCCTTGCAGCTGGGCCGTCACGGTCAGCTTCGAGGCATCGGTTTTCAGGCCAGGGGCCACTTGCGCTGCTTAAGCACATACACGGTGCTGGCGTCATTCAGTTTGAGCAGGATCGGGCCGAGAATCAGCGCCGAGGCCAGCGCGCCGCCCAGAATCGCGTACTGCTGCAGGCGCGGCGTGGCGCCCACCAGGTAGCCGGTTTTCAGATCCTGCGAGGTGGTGCTTAAGCGTTGCTGGCGGCGATGCAGACGATCGCGCCCACCGACAGCGCGGTCACGTAGTACTGGCCGCCGGTCCAGCCCATCAGCAGGAAGATCAGGCAGGTAAACAGCAGCGTGGCAACGGCCATGCCGGAAATCGGGTTGGACGAGGAGCCCACTTCGCCGGTCAGGCGCGAGGACACGGTCGAGAACAGGAAGCCGAACACGAGGATCAGCAGCGCGCCCAGGAAGTTCATGTGCAGCGGCGTGGCCAGCGAGATCACGGCGATGATGCCCAGGCAGCCGATCACCACCCATTTGAGGGGAATATCGCGGTCGGTGCGGACCGATTCATCGGCCACGCTGCCCTTGCCCATGCCCGACAGACCGGCTTTCAGGCCTTTCCAGATGGTCGGCATGGCGCGCGCAAGGCTGATCAGGCCACCGGCCGCCACCGCGCTTGCTGCCGATATACAGCACGTAGGCGCTGCGGATGTCGTTGGCGGTCATGTCGCGGATCAGCATCGTGCCCGGCGAGACCGGCACCGTCAGCAGGTCGCCGAAGAATTTGATCATCGGGATCAGGAGCAGATACGAGAGCACGCCATGCCTACTGCCATCGTCATTGCGATGCGCGGTCCGATGATGTAGCCGACGCCCAGCAGCTCGGGCGAAATCTCGGCCCCGACCGAGCTTCTACCTTGAGGGGCGCGCCGAATTCGAAGTTGGAGGTGTCCTTCCAGCCCTTGAACGAGATGTTGGCCACCTTGTACAGCAGGCCGACGGCAAAGCCGCCGAAAATGATCATGGCGCGCCGCTTGGCGTCGCGCGCCGCATCCGAGCCTTCGACCCGGCTTTCATGCGCATGGCGTCGCGCGAGGTTTCGGTCGCCGCGCACTTGAGCACTTCAGCGCAGGCCGTCCCTTCCGGGTACTTGAGTTCCTTGTGCTGGTCCACGATCATGGTGCGGCGCATCGGGATCATCATCAGGATGCCGAGCAGGCCGCCCAGTACGCCAACCAGCATGACGCGCGAGATCTCGAGGTCGAAGCCGAGGATCATAATCGCAGGCATGGTCACGCCCAGGCCGAAGGCGATCGATTCATTGGCCAGTGAGCGATGGTCTGGGTGATGCTGTTTTCGAGGATGGTCGAATCTTTGCCGCCCACTTTTTTGGCCAGACCAAACAGGGTGATGGCGATCACGGCCACCGGAATCGATGCGCTCACCGTCAGGCCGACCTTGAGCACCAGGTACAGCGACGAGGCGCCAAACACCATACCCAGCAGGATGCCCATGATCAGGGCGCGCGGTGTCATTTCAGGCAGGTTTGCCGAAGCCGGAATATAGGGCTTGAAGCCGCTCGGCGTGGAATCGTATGGCATGGGCTGGGACATCCTTGAAAGGAAAGCAAAATCGTTGGATTATAATCTTCCGCGAGTGGCCGTCAACACCGGAAGCGGCCTGACAACAGCGAGTACCGATTTGACAACATCAGGCAGATTCCCCTTGCGCTTGCCGCGCATGCGCACCTTAATCACCCTCTTCGTCTTGCTTCTGTGCGCCGCCCTGCTGGCCGCCGCTGGTCTGGCTGCCTATTTCTACTATGCGATCTATCCGAACGTGCTTAGGCCATCGGCGCGGTCACCGACTACCGCCCCAAGATCCCGCTGCGCATATACACGGCCGACGATGTCCTGATCGGCGAATTCGGCGAGGAGCACCGCGACTTCGTGGCCGTGGCCGAGGTGCCGGACATGCTCAAGAAGGCGGTGCTGGCGATCGAGGACGCGCCTTCTACGAGCATGGCGGCATCGACTGGATTCGCGCCATGGGCGCCGCACGCGCCAATTTGCGCGGCGGCTTCCGCCAGGGCGCGTCGACCATCACGATGCAGGTGGCCCGCAACTTCTTCCTGTCGCGCGACAAGAAGCTCTCGCGCAAGGCCAATGAGATCGTCCTCGCCTACAAGATCGAACAGGCGCTGTCCAAGGACCAGATTCTCGAGCTGTACCTGAACCAGATCTTCATGGGCCGCCGCTCCTACGGTTTCAGCAGCGCCGCGCGCCTACTTCGGCAAGGACCTCAAACAGCTGTCGATCGTGGAAATGGCGATGCTGGCCGGGATTCCGAAAGACCCGGTGCGCCACAACCCGGCCGCCAATCCGCACCGCGCCAAGCAGCGCCAGGAGGTGGTGCTTGGCCGCATGCGCGAACTGGGCTTCATCAGCGACGAGCAGTACCAGGCCGCGCTCAAGGAGCCGATGCGCATCTCGACGGCGCGCCAGGAGTTCGGCACCCATGCCGAATACGTGGCCGAACTGGTGCGCCAGCAGGTGCTGGCCGAATTCAAGGACGACGCCTATACGCGCGGCCTGGTGGTCGTGACCACGATCCGCAAGGCCGAACAGGACGCGGCCTACGATTCGGTGCGGCGCAACGTGCTGGCCTATGACCAGCGCCATGGCTACCGCGGACCGGAAGCCTTCATCGAACTTCCCGCCACGCCGGACGAACGCGAAGATGCCATCAACGACGCTGCTGCGCGCGTGGTCAGCGATGGCCTCATTCCCGTGGTCGTCACGGCGGTCACGCCGACACTGGTCACGGTCGAGAACCTGAACGGCGACCGGATCGAGATTGGCGCCGCCGGTCTCAAACTGGCCGCGCTGCGCTGCTGGCCGAGAATGCCAAACCGGCGCTGCGCCTGCGCCCCGGCGCGGTGGTGCGCATCGCCCAGGAAGGAAAAAGCTGGGCCATCGTCCAGGTGCCGCAGGTGGCCGCCGCGTTTGTGGCGATCGATTCGGTCAGCGGCGCCTACCATGCGCTGGTGGGCGGCTTCGACTTCAATCTGCAGAAGTACAACCATGTGACCCAGGCCCTGCGCCAGCCCGGCTCCTCGATGAAGCCCTTCATTTATTCGTCGGCGATCGAGCGCGGCTATTCGCCGGGCACCCAGATCCTCGACGAGCCGCTCGAGTTCCCGCGCGGCGGTCCGAATGGCGGCACCTGGGCACCCCAGAACGACGACGGCAAGTACGACGGCCAGGTCAGCATGCGCCAGGCGCTCACCCATTCGAAGAACGTGCCGTCGGTGCGGCTGCTGCGCGCGGTCGGCGTCGCCTACGCCCACCCCTTCCTGAGCCGGTTCCGGCTTCACCCCCGAGCGCCAGCCCAAGAATCTGACCCTGGCGCTCGGCACCGGCGCGGTCACGCCGCTGCAAATGGCGGGCGCCTACGCGGTGTTCGCCAATGGCGGCTACCAGGTCCGTCCCTACCTGATCGCGGCCATCCGCGACGCGGGCGGCGCGGTGCTGTGGACCAGCCGTCCGGTCAGCACGCCGCCGGAAGACACGCGCGTGATCGATGCCCGCAATGCCTTCATGGTCGACAGCATGCTGCGCGACGTGACGCGCTTCGGCACGGGCGCCGCGTCCAGCCAGCGCCTGGCCCGCACCGACCTGGCTTAAGCAAGACCGGCACCACCAGCGACGCGGTGGACGGCTGGTTCATGCCGGCTACGCGGCCAGGGTGGTGGGCGTGGCCTGGATGGGCTACGACGATCCGCGCTCGCTGGGCGGGCGCGAATTCGGCGCCACGCTGGCGATGCCGATCTGGGTCGATTACATGAAGGTCGCGCTGGCCAAGGAACCGCAGCGCGAGCGCGCCGCGCCCGAAGGCGTCATGCGCGAGAACGACGACTGGATCTATGCCGAACAGGCGGGCAGCAATGCTTAAGCAAGCTGATCGACATCGACCAGCTGCCGCCGCCCGAGCCCGAGCCTGGCGCGCCCGAGACAGCGCCATACCACACCCGGCGAATAAAAACATAGGTTGCAAAGCAATAGTCATTAACAAAAAAGCAGCGCCCGTGGTAGGATATCTCCTACGCGGTTGTCGACCATGCCGCGGCCGTCTATTCAGGAGCCGCTTTGTACGTCTGGAAACCACTTTCGCCCTCGCTGCCGCAGCATCTTGCTGTCGGCATCGCCTTCGGGATGACGGATATTGGCAAGGTTCGTCCTTCCAACGAGGATAATTTCCTGATCGATTGCCACCTGGGCCTGGTGGCGGTCGCCGACGGCATGGGCGGCCACGAAGCGGGCGAAGTGGCGAGCGCGGACGCGCTCTTGTCGCTTTCTCACTACATCCGGACGAGTGCGGAACCGGACGACGACATCCCGGATTTCATCGCCAGCGATTTCGATCCTGCCGAAGCGGACCGCGGCGAACACTGGTCGCCCGACGCGCTGGCCACCATGACCACCCTGCATGATGCGGTTGAGTTTGCGAACGACCGCATGTACCGCCTGAACCGCGAGAACCGGCACGCCGACGGCACCGGCATGGGCACCACCCTGACCGGCTTTTGGCAGCCCGAGCACAACGGCCCCCTGTTCGTGTTTCATGTGGGCGATTCGCGCCTGTACCGCCTGCGCGACGGCTTGCTGACCCAGCTCACGCGCGACCAGACCATGTACCAGCACGCGATCGAACTGGGCATGCGCCACAACCTGCCGGGACGCAATCTGCTGCTGCAGGCGCTGGGGCCCTCGTCCTCGATCCGGCCCGAGCTAAATACCCGCAACACCGCCCCCGGCGACATCTACATGCTGTGCAGCGATGGCTTGCACGGCGCCACCGCGCACGACGACATGGCCGACATCCTGCTGCAGGCCTAGCCCGTCCGGACTGGGCGACGCCTGCGCCCAGCTGATTGAACTGGCCAAGCAGGCTTAAGCAGCCACGACAACATCACCGTCGTCTTGTTGCATTGCCACTAAGTAATTAAGCCGTCGGACCGATCGAAATTTTCGATCATAGGTGCGCAAATTTTCCGTTTTCCGATTCGTGGCGTGCGGGGCATAATTCGCCCACTGTCATTCCATTCACGAATTCGAAACCGGACCCACCATGAAAAAACTGAGCGCCTTCCTGATCGCCGCGAGCTTCTCGCTGTCGGCCTTTGCCGCATCCGACACCTTTGTCATCGACAACAGCCACACCTTCCCCCGCTTCGAGTACAGCCACTTCGGCTTCTCGAACCAGGTCAGC
Source organism: Massilia sp. H-1 (assembly GCA_024703915.1). Taxonomy (GTDB): domain Bacteria; phylum Pseudomonadota; class Gammaproteobacteria; order Burkholderiales; family Burkholderiaceae_D; genus Telluria_A. Next base: position 167,991 of record CP087969.1, read on the forward strand.
CGTTTCGACAAGACCTCGGGCACGATCGTGCTCGACCGCGCAGCCAAGACCGGTTCGGTGGACGTGACGATCGACACGACCTCGGTCAACACGGGGCTTCCCGCTGTTCAATGGCCACATCCAGGGTGAAGATTTCCTGGACACCAAAAAGTTCCCGACCATCACCTTCAAGTCGAGCAAGCTGAACTTCAAGGGCGACGCCCTGTCCAGCGTGGACGGCAGCCTGACCATCAAGGGCGTGAGCAAGCCGGTCACCCTCGAGGTGACGTCCTTCATGTGCATGCCGCACCCGATGCTCAAGAAAGAAGCCTGCAGCATGAACGCGGTCACCAAGATCAAGCGCAGCGAATTCAATGCTGGCAAGTATGCTCGCACGTGGGCGACGACGTCACCCTGACCATTGCGGTCGAAGCGGTCAAACAATAAGCGGGAACTAGCCTGCGGTGCGCACGCCGCGCTTGCAGGCAGCGTCGAATGCGCTGAGCATTTCGAAGGCGCCGGAAAAGCGCGCGGCCTTGTCGCGCGCCAGCGCCCTGCTGATCAGCTCGTCAAAGCTGGTGCCCAGTCCGGGCGACACCGACGATGGCGGCGGCTGACTGTCCCCGGTCAGCTGCGGCATGGCGGCCAGCGTGCTGCCCGCGAACGGCGCCTTGCCGGTTAGAATCTGATACAGCACCGCCCCGGCCGAAAACAGGTCGCTGCGCACGTCGATCGGTTCGCCGCGCAATTGTTCCGGCGACATGAACTCCAGATTGCCCGTGGCCGCCCGGCCCGGTTCCCCCGCCCGCCGCGCGCTGGCAAAGTTGGACAGCCGCAAATCCCCTTCTTCATCGAGCAGCATATTGGCGCAACTCAAGTCCGCGTGGATGACATCGTTCGCATGGACGTGCACCAGAGCAAGCAGCAGCTGGCGGAAATTGAGCAGCTTGAGCGGTTCGTGCGGGCCCGGCACATAGCCGCTGGCCAGCCACAGCACGCCGTTCGCTTCGGCGCACTCGTGGATGCGCACGATGTTCGGATGATCGAACACCGCCGCGATGTCGAGCTCGTGCAAGATGCGCGCGCCCTTCCCTGTCCTTTTCGCGGCCCAGCTTGAGCGCCACTTTCTGGGGCGGCTCGCCTTCAGCTCTACCCCGCGCCAGCCAGGTCCGTGCACGGGCCTGGTCGCCGAGCGGGGCGATCAGGGTGTACGGTCCGAGGCGTTCCGGCTTTTTCATTGGCGAGATATTAATATTCAGTGTCACAATGATACTTGTTGTGCCTGCCGCTGCGTATAGATTCTGTTCCTGAAAACACATATTTTGTGACGCGAGTGTTAAAAAGGGTGCAGCCGGGAAAAGATAGACGAACTCGGCCGTGTTCCGCTTGACTTTGCTGCAAATTTGGCATCGCCGGACGTGAGCAAAACACTTGCTTTAGGGTAAAATCTTGCGTCCAAAGGGGACCTACCGCAGGCAAATTGATGATCAAACACTGGTTCACTGGCAAGAAGAAAAGCAGCGCGGCGGCGAACCCGCCTGTGCCGCGGCTAGCGCCTGCGGCTGTGCCGGAGCAAGCGCCGCCGCTGTCGCTCGAAGGGCTGGACGCCGACACCCTGTATTACCGCTGGCTGACGGTCGGCGTGGCCGATCCCGCCAGCGGCGTCAGCGCCACCGTCTTGCTCGACGAATTGCAGCGCCTGGCCGCCTCCCCGGGCGCCGGCGCCCACCTCGTGCCGCGCGTGCTTAGGCCATCATTCCACAACTGCTGCGCAGCCTGCGCGACGACAATATGTCCATGCTGGCGACCTGTCGCGCCTGCTGTCTCAGGACGTGGTGCTGGTGGCCGAAGTCATCCGCGGCGCCAACAGTCCCTATTACAGCCCGAACGCGCCGATCAAGACGATCGAATCGGCCGTCATGCTGCTGGGCCAGAACGGCATGCGCCTGCTGCTCGCGCGCGTGGCGTTCCGCCCTGTGATCAGCACCCAGACCGGCAAGCTGGCGCGCCTGGCCGCGCCGCTCGCCTGGCGCCACGCGGAACTGTGCGCCCAGGCGGCCAATCTGCTGGCGCCGCGCCTGCGCGCCAATCCTTTCGAATCCTACCTGGCCTAGGCCTGATGCTGGACGTGGGCCTGATCGTCGCGTTCCGCCTGTTCGATCAGATCAATCCCGACATGGTGCTGCCGCAGTCCGACCAGTTCCACGACGGCGTGGCGCGCCACGCGCGTACCCTGTCGGCGCGCATCGCGGCGATGTGGGAATTCCCGCCCGCCGTGGTGGAGGCCATCACCAGCGCGGCCCAGCCCGGCGGCGCGGCACTGGCGCGCACGCTGGCGCTGGCCGACCGGGTCGCCAAGCTGCGCATGCTGGCCGACGCCGAAGCGTGATCGATGCGGCCGATCCGGCCTCCCTGGCCGGGATGGATGCGGCCACCCTTGCCTGTTTCGAAAAGCTGCAGCTGATCGCGTGAGTGCACCATGCGCGGCGCTTCCAGGTAGAATCGGCCACCAGCACAGACCGGGGAATACGCATGCCGTTTGAGATTGAAAACAAACTCGTCATTGGCGTCGCGTCGAGCGCGCTGTTCGACCTGAGCGAATCGCACCAGGTCTATCTCGACAACGGGCCGGACGAGTACCGCGCTTACCAGGAACGGCATCTGGACACCATCCTCGGCAAGGGCGTGGCCTTTCCCTTCATCCGGCGCTTCCTCAACATCAACAAGTTTTTCCCGGATGCGCCGCCGGTCGAGGTGGTGCTGTTCTCGCGAACTCGCCGGAAACGGGCATGCGCGTGATGCGCTCGATCGCCCATTACGGCCTGGACATTTCGCGTGCCGCCTTCATGACCGGCAAGTCGCCCTATTCCTACTTGCTTAACTTTCAATACTGCGCTATTCCTGAGCGCCAACGAGGAAGACGTCAAGAGCGCCATCGCCGCCAATTACCCGGCTTAGGCCTGGTGCTGCCGTCCAAGATCAGCGATGAAGACGAGGATGCCGAATTGCGCATCGCCTTCGACTTCGACGGCGTGATCGCCGACGACGAATCCGAGACCATTTTCAAGCGCAACAACGACATCGACGAATTCCACGCCCATGAAACGGCGCATGTGGCCACCCCGCACCAGCCGGGCCCGCTGGCCTAAGCATGTTCCAGAAGCTGGCGCACATGCAGCGCATGGAAGAAGAACAGCAGCAGCGCGATTGCTCCTACCGCAAGATCCTGCGCATTGCCATCATCACGGCCCGCAACGCGCCCTCGCACGAGCGGGTGGTCACCACGCTCAAGAGCTGGGGCGTGTCGGCCAACGAGACCTTCTTCCTGGGCGGGATGAGCAAGGCGCGTGCTGGAAGTATTCAAACCGCATATGTTCTTCGACGACCAGATTACCCATCTCAAGGCCACCCCGGGCGGCACGATCCCGATGGTGCATGTACCGTTCGGCATTGCCAACCGCCGCCCCGCGCCTTGACCACGCCGGAAGCGGCCCTACGGTATAATCGACCGCTCTCCTTTTCGCTTTGAGCTTCGCCGCCTGCATGCCTTTCGATTTAAAGAAATCCCTTCCCAAAGTTTAAGCACCCCGCTTCGCGCTTCCGACCCTGTACGGCTCATCGGACGCGTACGCGCTGGCGGTAGCGGCGCTCGAACTCAAATCGCGCAAGCAGATGCTGGTGGTGATCGTCGCTGCCGCCAGCGACGGCCAGCGCCTGCTCGACGAAATCCCCTGGTTCGCCGACGGCAAACTGGCCTGCCACCTGCTGCCGGACTGGGAAACGCTGCCCTACGACGCTTCTCGCCGCACCAGGACCTGGTCTCGGAACGCCTGGCCACGCTGCACGAAGTCCAGAGCGGCCATTGCGACGTCCTGATCGTGCCCGCCACCACGGCGCTGGTGCGCCTGGCGCCGCCGTCGTTCCTGGCCGGGTACACCTTCTTCTTCAAGAAGGGTGAAAAACTCGACGAGGCCAAGCTCAAGTCGCAGCTCACGCTGGCTTAAGCTACACCCATAACTCGCAGGTCATGTCGCCCGGCGAATACTCGGTGCGCGGCGGCCTGATCGACCTGTTCCCGATGGGCTCCGCGCTGCCCTACCGCCTCGACCTGTTCGGCGACGAGATCGAATCGATCCGCACCTTCGATGCCGACACCCAGCGCTCGCTGTATCCGGTCAACGAAGTGCGCCTGCTGCCGGGCCGCGAATTCCCGATGGACGAAGCGGCCCGCACCACCTTCCGCAGCCGCTGGCGCGAACGTTTCGAAGGCGATCCTTCGCGCTCGGTGGTGTACAAGGACGTCAAGAGCGGGATCGCCTCGGCCGGTATCGAATACTATCTGCCGCTGTTCTTCGAACAGACCGCGACCCTGTTCGACTATCTGCCCAGCGGCGCCAGCGTGGCCCTGGTCGGCGACATCGACGCCGCCATCAAGCGCTTCTGGGTCGACACCGAATCGCGCTACCGCTTCCTCAAGACCGACCGCGACCGCCCGATCCTGGCCCCCGACGAGATCTTCCTCAGCGACGAGATCTTCTTCACGCTGGCCAAGCCGTACGGCCGCTGGGCGATCGCGCGCGACGCCGACCTGCAGCCGTCCGAACTGTCGGCGCCGATTCCGAACATCGCCGTCAACCGCCGCATCGACGACCCGCTGACCAATCTGCGTTCCTACCTGCTGCAAAGCGACCAGCGCGTCATGATCTGCGCCGAGTCCAACGGACGGCGCGAAACGCTGCAGCAGTACTTCAACGAATACCAGCTGGCGCCAAGCCCGGTCGAAGGCTTCGAGGGCTTCCGCCAGTCCGACGCCCGCCTGGCGCTCGGCGTGGCGCCGCTGCAGGCCGGCTTCTCGCCCTGTCCGAGGCTTAGGCTGCCAAATCTGATCTTCATTACCGAGACCGAGCTGTATGCCGGTTCCGGGCGCCGCGCCTACAAAAAGAAGCAGGAAGGCGTGACCCAGGTCGAATCCATGGTGCGCGACCTGTCCGAGCTCAAGATCGGCGACCCGGTGGTCCACATCAACCACGGCATCGGGCGCTACATGGGCCTGACCAGCATGGACCTGGGCGAAGGCGAAACCGAATTCCTGCACCTCGAATACGCCAAGGACACCAAGCTGTATGTGCCGGTGTCGCAGCTGCACGTGATCTCGCGCTATTCCGGCGCCTCGCCCGAGGACGCCCCCCTGCATTCGCTCGGCTCCGGCCAGTGGGAGAAGGCCAAGCGCAAGGCGGCCGAACAAGTGCGCGACACCGCCGCCGAACTGCTCAACCTGTACGCCCGGCGCGCTGCGCCAGGGCCACGCGTTCAGTATTCGGCGCACGATTACCAGAACTTCGCCGACAGCTTCGGCTTCGAAGAAACGCCGGACCAGGCCGAGGCCATCTCCAACGTCATCCGCGACATGACCTCGGGCAAACCGATGGACCGCCTGGTGTGCGGCGACGTCGGCTTCGGCAAGACCGAAGTGGCGCTGCGCGCGGCCTTCATCGCCGTCATGGGCGGCAAGCAGGTCGCCATCCTGGCGCCGACCACGCTGCTGGCCGAACAGCACGCGCAAACCTTCGCCGACCGCTTCGCCGACTGGCCGGTGCGGATCGCCGAGCTGTCGCGTTTCAGGACCGGCAAAGAGATCAATACCACGGATCAAGGGCATGGCCGACGGCACGCTCGACATCGTGATCGGCACCCACAAGCTGCTCTCGCCGGACGTCCAGTTCACCCGTCTGGGCCTGGTCATCATCGACGAGGAACACCGCTTCGGCGTGCGCCAGAAGGAAGCGCTCAAGGCGCTGCGGGCCGAAGTCGACGTGCTGACCCTGACCGCCACGCCGATTCCCCGCACGCTGGGCATGGCGCTGGAAGGACTGCGCGATTTTTCGATCATCGCGACCGCGCCGCAAAAGCGGCTGGCGATCAAGACGTTCGTGCGCAGCGAAGACGGCTCCATCATCCGCGAAGCCTGCCTGCGCGAACTCAAGCGCGGCGGCCAGATCTACTTCCTGCACAACGAAGTCGAGACCATCCAGAACCGGATGGCGATGCTGACCGAACTGCTGCCCGAGGCGCGCATCGGCGTGGCCCACGGCCAGATGCACGAGCGCGACCTGGAAAAAGTCATGCGCGACTTCGTGGCGCAGCGTTTCAACATCCTGCTGTGCACCACCATCATCGAGACCGGCATCGACGTGCCGACCGCGAACACGATCATCATGCACCGCGCCGACAAGTTCGGCCTGGCCCAGCTGCACCAGCTGCGCGGCCGGGTCGGCCGTTCGCACCACCAGGCGTATGCCTACCTGCTGGTCAATGACGTCACGGGCCTGTCGAAACAGGCGCAGCAGCCAGCTGGACGCGATCCAGCAGATGGAAGAACTGGGCAGCGGCTTCTTCCTGGCCATGCACGACCTGGAAATTCGCGGCGCTGCATGAAGTGCTGGGCGAGAATCAATCGGGCGAGATGCTCGAAAATCGGCTTCCAGCTGTACTCCGACATGCTGAGCGAGGCGGTGCGTTCGCTCAAGGCCTAAGCAAGGAACCGGACCTGGCCGCGCCGCTGGCCACGACCACCGAAATCAATCTGCACGTGCCTAGCCCTGCTGCTGCTACCGACTTCTGCGGCGACGTGCACGAACGCCTGTCGGTCTACAAGCGCCTGGCCAACTGCGGCACCCAGGACAAGATCGACGACATGCAGGAAGAACTGATCGACCGTTTCGGCAAGCTGCCCGACCCGGTGACGGCGCTGATCGAAACCCACCGCCTGCGTGTCGCGGCCAAGACGGTCGGCATCATCAAGATCGACGCCCATGGCGAAGCGGCCAGCCTGCAGTTCATGGCCAACCCGCCGATCGACTCGATGCGCATCATCACGCTGATCCAGAAAAACAAGCACATCAAGCTGGCTTAGCCAGGACAAACTCAAGATCACGGTCAGCATGCCCGACCTGCCGTCGCGCGTGACCCAGGTCAAGCAGACGATCAAACAACTACTCGCTTAAATCATGGATATGAATCTGGTTCTGCAAGGCCCGAAGGCCTCCCAAGACACCCTGGCCCGCATCGCGGCGCTGGCGCAGCCAAGCGCGCACACCGTCGCCGTGGGCGCGCATGCGCTGCGCTGCGAACAGGTCGAACTGTCCGACGCCCTGCGCAGCACGATCGAGCTGGCCGCCGCCATGCGCAAGCACGTGGATGCCACCTTCATCGCGCCCGGACGCACGCTGGCCGATTTCCGGCTGGTGGCCATGGACATGGATTCGACCTTGATCACCATCGAATGCATCGACGAAATCGCCGACATGCAGGGCCTCAAGGCCCAGGTGTCCGAGATCACGGAAGCGGCCATGCGCGGCGAGCTCGATTTTTCCGCCAGCCTGACGCGCCGCGTGGCGCTGCTCAAAGGCCTGGACGCCAGCGCCCTGGAGCGCGTCTACACCGAGCGGCTGCGCATCTCGCTGGGCGGCGAAGCCATGCTGGCCGGGATCAAGGCCATCGGCCTCAAGACGCTGCTGGTGTCGGGCGGTTTCACCTTCTTCACCGAGCGCCTCAAGCAGCGCCTGGGCCTGGACTACACGCACGCCAATGAACTGGAAATCGCGGACGGCAAACTGACCGGGCGCGTGGTGGGCGGGATTGTCGACGCCGAGGAAAAAATGCGCACGGTGCAGCGCGTGTGCGCCGAGATGGGCATTGAAACAAGCCAGGCGATCGTCATGGGCGACGGCGCCAACGACCTGAAAATGATGGGCATTGCTTCTAGCCTGTCGCTGGCGTTCCGCGCCAAGCCGGTGGTGCGCGCCCAGGCCAGCATCGCCCTCAATTACACGGGCCTGGACGGCCTGCTGAACATTCTCAGCTGATTTCCTTGCGCATGCGGGTGAGCGCGACCACCACGCCACCCGAGAGCGGCAGCTCGATCCGTTCGGAGTGGCGTGAATCCATAACGCAGATAGAGCGGCTCGCCCGGCATGGTCGACACCAGTTCCAGCGCCTTGAAGCCGGCCCGGGCCGCAGCCCGCGTGCAGTGCTCGAGCAGCATCGCGCCCAGCCCCTGGCGCGCCATGTCCGGATCGACAAAGAAGGCACGGATGCGGGCCGGTTCGGTGGCCGGGTCGAGCGGACGGTCGTTGCCGCTCTTGGCCTGGTCGCCGCCGAAATCGGTGGCCAGCTAAGCTCCAGCCGCCGCAGGCGACAATCCGGTCCTGCGCCTCGATCGCAAAGTAGGTGCCGTCGGCCACCAGCGCGCTGTCGACCCCGAAGACCTCGCGCGTGATCGCCTCGGCCTGCTGCTCGGTGTAAAAACCGGCGGCCAGGCCGATGCCCGATTTGTGTATCAGCGCATTGAGCGCGTTCTTGTCCTTGTCGTGGGCCAGGCGGATGGTAAACATGCGGATCCCTTTATCGGTATCCGTAAATTATATGCGCTCCGAGAAGGCCCTGCAGCGTCCCGCCTGCAGCATCACGCCATAGGCCGTCAGGGCGCCCGGCGACGCGCTGCGGTCGACCCGGCGCGAAGCGAACCAGCCGGTCAGGCTGCCATTGTCGTCGTCGACCACCGGGCACGAGGCCGACAGCAGCAGTTCCTGGCCCGGCGCGCCGCGCAAGGCGCCGCCATGCTTACCATCACGGCGTTGTTAGGCCGGGGCCCGCACGTGCACGCTCGGGAAACCCGTCATCATGCTGGCGTTGCGGATGATGCGCGCGTCGAATTCCACACCCTGGGTGCCGCGGATGCCGATCACGAAGGCGGTCACGCGCGCCTGCCCGGCGTCGGACAGGTCCTTGCCGGTCGCGCCCCAGCCGCTGATTTTTCCGTCACGCCCGATCAAGGGATAGCTCGAGGTGAGCGCATTGGTGCTGGCCGGGCCCACGCAGTGGTCCTGGGCGCCGCCGCCGGTGCCGATCCAGCGATGCCGAGGCGGGCGGCCACGCCCGGTTCGCCGACCATCGCGCTGCTGGCGCAGAATACCTGCTGCTCGACCGGCACCGGACGGCCGCCGCGGGTGACCCGGATCCCGATCGCGTACACGGCCAGCGGAAACGGTTCGCGGCCCGACGCGGCCCAGCCGCGATAGACGCCGTCGGCGTCGCGCACCGGGTAGCAGGAACTGAGGATGTTGGTGGCGCCCCCGCCCAGGTCATACGCCCCGCCGCCGGTGAGGGTGTAACCGTCCGGCAGCCAGGCCTGTCCCTGTTCATGCTACCACATTGCCCGCCACTGCCACTGCCGCAAAACTCTCGATGACCACTTCCATGCCGCGCCCCTTTAATTTTTTAGTGAATGCCTTGACTAGCCTTTATCGCAACATTCATGCCATGCATGGCAGGGGCCATGCGCACGGGGCAGAATGGGGATGCGACGTGTAAAACGGATGCCGCTTACACGTCAACGAGCGTGTAATTGACATATAATCTGGCCCAAATCGCCCTCCAAGGAATGCCGCGTGACCGACCCGGACAACACCCTCACCACCCACCTGTTCGCGCGTGAAGGCGGCCCCGGCGCGGTCCTGCTGGGTCTGACGATCCTGTGGCATCCCGACGCCAGCCGCATCGGCGAGCAATTCATCGGGCCGGACGGCGAAGGCACGATCGACGTGTCGCGCTATGCGCCGCTGTTCTTCCGGCCCGGCCAGGACGGCGTGGCGATCGGCCACCGGGCCATCGCGCGCCCCCGCTGCAACTGCGCCGCACCATCGGCGACGGCCTGGTGATCACCCCGCCCGAAAGCGCCATGGCAGTCGAAGTCAATGGCCAGGTGCTCAACCGCGTGATGCAGTTCGAGCGGACCGACATGGCGCGCGGCCTCGTCATCGGCCTGGGCGGCCACGTGCTGCTGTGCGTGCACTGGATGACCTCCTTCCCGCGCGCGAACGTCCTGCCCGGCTTGCTGGGCGTGTCGAGCGCCGCCATCGCCACCCGTGAACTGATCCGCCAGGTCGCGTCGACCGATCTGGCCGTGCTGCTGCTGGGCGAAACCGGCACCGGCAAGGATGTCGCCGCGCGCCATCCACGCAGGCTAGCAAGCAAGCGCAGCGCGGCCGCTGGTGGCGGTCAACATGGCCACGCTCAATGAATCACTGGCGGCGGCCGACCTGTTCGGCGCCGTCAAGGGCGCCTACACGGGCGCCCAGGCGGCGCGCAGCGGCCTGTTCGCCGAGGCCGACGGCGGCACCCTGTTCCTCGATGAACTGGGCGACACATGCCGCCTCGGTGCAGCCGATGCTGCTGCGGGTGCTCGAAACCGGCACCTACCGTCCGCTCGGCTCGAGCCAGGACGCCACCACCAGCGCGCGCCTGATCGCCGCCACCGACCAGGACCTCGACGCGCGCGGATTCAATCAGCCGCTGCTGCGGCGCATGGAAGCGTTTGTGATCCGCGTGCCGCCGCTGCGCGAACGGCGCGAAGACATCGGCGTGCTGCTGCAGGAAGCGCTGCGCGCCTGCACCCAGGACGCAGCCGAGCAGGCGGCGTTTCCCCCGGCCCTGGTGAGCGAGATGTGCAATTACGACTGGCCGGGCAATATCCGCCAGCTGGTCAACGTGACGCGGCGCGCGGTGATGACCCAGCGCGCAGGCGGCGTGCTTAGCTGGGCCAGTTCGTCGACCTGGCGGCGCCCGCGCGCGCGGACACGCAGGCGGCACCGGCCGAGAAATCGGCGGCGGCCGCGCGGCGCCTTCTGGCCGACATCGGCGACGACGACCTGCTGCAGGCAATGGAAGACAATGGCTGGCAGATCAGCGGCGCGGCCCAGCAGCTGGGCATCTCGCGGCCCTCGCTGTACAAGCTGATCGAAGCGCATCCGGGGATCCGGACGGCGGCGGCCATCGGCGCCGATGAACTGGGCGCGGCCTGGCAAGCCTGCGGCGCCGACCTGGCATCGTGCGCGGCCTACCTGAAAACGCCGTCCGAAGCCCTGCGCCGCCACTTGCGGGCGCTGGGCCTGGAACGGCAGAGCTGACTTACTTCGGTGGGCTCACGCCGGTACCGACTTCACCTTCAGGCATGAGCATCACCATCGGGGACGACAGCGTGCCGAATGCCTCGGACGCCTGAATTTTCGGCGGGCTGACGCCGGTGCCGACCTCGCCTTCCGGATCGAACGAGAAGGCGCGCTGCTCGGTGGAACCGTCCGCGCGCGTGATTTCCACGGTCAGTACGAAGGCGATTTCCCAGCGCCCGGTGCCCTGGCCGACGGTGAGCTCATTGTTCCACTCGAATGCGAACTCGTTGTACTCCGGGTCGTCCGGGTGCACGGCCGAGGGCACGAACTGCGCGGGCGGCAGCGATACGCTGGCGCCGGTGATGCCGATCGCCGCCGTCGAAACGAAGGGCGAGACGGGCGCGAATTTGGTGGTCGTGCCTTTGCCGATCTGTACCACCTGCGGCATCGTGATCAGGGTGCAGTCGAGCACCTTGAAGCCCTTGAACCTGGTGTAACTGCTTAGGCCCGCACGCGCACGCGTCAGTTCGCCGACGGTGAAATAGATCCCGCCCGCGTAACGTCCCTTGACCGGATTGCCTTGACCATCCTTGCGGCTAAAGCGCCATTCGAGCGATTGTCCGACCTGATCGATGTCGAAATTCGCCTCAATCAGCATGGTTGTTGGTTTCTGTTTCATTTAGCGCTTTCCTTGGTGGGCTGGTGAAAACGGGGATCACGCCGCAGCGCGATCAGGTCAGGCTCTGCATTAATCAAATTGAACGGATAACCGCGCTGCATGGCCTCCTGCAGTTCGGCCAAGGCTTGCTCGCGCAAGCCCGACAGTTCGAACGCGAGCGCGGCACGGTAGCGGATATCGGCACTGCCTTGTTCCACTTGCAACGCGCGGCGCGTCATCTCGGTTGCTTCGGCCCGTTCGCCCAGTCGGGCCAGATACAGCCCCATCCGCGACATGATGGTGGCATCCTTGGGCGAACGCTCCATCAAGGGTCTTAGCAAGGTTTGTGCCTGCCGGTAGGCATCGCGCGACGCTTGCTCGCGGCCCGGGATCCAGCGCAGCGTGTCGGCCAGATTGGCCCAGCGCAGATAGGTATTGCTGTTACCGCGCGACGAAGACACCGCGTTTTCGAAGGCTTGCGCCGCCCCCACGTAGTCGCCGCGGTTGAACAGGGCGTTGCCGAGATTGGTGTACAGGCCGCCGCTCGGGCGCACTTGCAAACCCTGCTGGAAGCACTTGCAGCGCCTCGTCGCCGCGGTCCAGGCGCAGCAGCGAGTAACTCAGATTGGCGTACGCCATCACGGAGTCGGGTTCGATGGTGATACTGCGCCGGAATGCCTGCTCCGCGCCGCGGTAGTCGCCGTGATCGAACAGCAGGACGCCCAGCACGTCGCGCAGCTTGTACTCGTTCGGGTGGGCGGCGATCGCCTTGTCCAGGTGCGCGCGAATCGTCGAAGCGGCCCATGCGCATGAGGATGTCGCCCTTGAGGCACAGCGCGAAGACGTCGAGCGGATCGAGTCGCAGCGAGTGACCGATCAGGCGCAGCGCTTCTTCCTGTTTGCCCTGCGCCAGCCGGACCGCGCCCTGGGCCGCATACGCCATGGCCAGCTGGTCGTTTGACTTGAGCGCGAGCTGGGCGCTGGCGTCGGCGCGCTGCAACCACGTCTCGTCGCGGTTGTCGCCGACGTGGCGCATGCTGTAGGCAATCGACAGCCCGGCGGCGGCGGCCGCGTGATTGGGCTTGCGCGCCAGAATCGCATTGAAGCGGTCGATCGCCACTTCCAGGCTCTCGTCGCGGTCGAAAGTTTTGAGCGCGGTCATGCCTTCGCGCATGGCGACCGCCTCGGAAAAGAACGGCGTGTGCTGGCGATACCAGCCGTCCGGCACCAGGACCAGGGCGGCGCCCAGGCCCAGCACCAGTGCGCCAGCCGCCAGCATCGCCTTGTTGCGCCAGCGCCAGCAGCCATGCGCGGCCGCCACGGGAAGCGTTTCTCCACCCAGCGCTTGTATGCCATCGATCACCGCCTGCATGGAGGGCAGGCGCTGGGCCGGGTCGCGCGCCGTCATGGCGCGCACCAGCGCGGCCACCGCCGGATCGGTCATGCCGCGGGAAATTCCCACAGCGCCGAGGAAGACTGGATATGGGCCGCCGCCAGCGACAGCCCCCGACAAATGCGCGAACGGGCGCGCGCCCGTCAGCAGCTCGAACATGACCACGCCGAGCGCGTAGATATCGCTCTGGACGCCGGGACTGGTGCCGAGCATCAGCTCCGGCGCCAGGTAGGCCACGGTGCCGGGCGACTGGTCGACCGGTGCCACTTCGGTGGCGTCGGGGTCGATGCGGCGCGCCAGGCCGAAGTCCAGAATGCGCACCGCGCCGGCCGGCCGCGTCGAGCATCAGGTTCGACGGTTTCAGGTCGCCATGAATCAGCTTGGCCGCATGGGCTTCGGCCATGGCTTGGGCCACCTGGCCGACAATCGAGAGCACGCGCGGCAGCGGCAGCGGGCCGTCGGCCATCATGTCGCGCAGGGTGTGGCCGTCGACAAATTCCATGATGATCGACAGCTGGGACGTATCGCCGTCGATCGAAAAGATGCGCACGAAGGCATGATGGCGCAGCGAGGCGGCCAGGCGCGCCTCGTCAAGCAGGTCAGCGGGCCGGGCAGAAAGCAGATGCGGCTTGAGCCGCTTGATCGCGACACTGCGCTGCAGCCGGGTGTCATAGGCTTCGACCACCTGGCCAAAGCCGCCTTCCCCCAATACGCGCAGCAGCTTGTAGTGCCCCAGTTCTTGTTCCAGCTGCAAATTCGTACTCCGTTGTAATACCGCCAGTAAATATTACTATAGTGTACATTTTTTTACTCTGATCGACGGGGAAAAGTTTCATGCATACGCGCCGATGTAACAGGCTGTAATTCCGTCACTGGACAGACTAGAATTCTTTATAGTGTGATGATTCGATTGTGGAGGATTGCGTCATGAAGACCTTGCTTGTCATTGCCGCGGTGGCCGCCCTGGCCGGGTGCGCGGAAGCGCCGATACAGCAGCGCTACGCCCAGCCTAAGCCGATCCCGGTCAATGGCGCGTGGTGTCGGTCACGCCGGTCGAGCCGGGCACGGGCGCGCGTGGCCGCCGCCTCGCGGGATGGCACGCCGGTCGAGTATTCGAGCGTGCCGGTCAGCCAGGTGCCGATCTACACGCCGCCGCCGGTCTACGCGCTCGCTCCCGTCTATTATCCGGAACCGGCCTATTACTGGCCGCCTGTTTCCCTCAGCCTGGGCTTCGTGTTCGGGCGCCACTGGGGCCATGGGCGCGGCCACTACCGTGGCGGCGGACGGCGCCACTGACCGTTCAGACAGCGTTGACCAACAGGGGCGGCTCCGGCAGGAGCGCCCCTTTTTCATGGCGCTTGCTTTAAGCAGCGCAGCGGAACACCCGTTGGACGCGCGTGCGTCTTACAATAACGCTATCGAAAAATCAGCGGAGAATTCATGAGCGACTCGCAGCACATCGTCTGCCCCACTGCGACGCGGTCAACCGCGTCGCCACCGCGCGCCTGGCCGACCAGCCCGTGTGCGGCAAATGCACACGCGAACTGTTCCTGGCCAAGCCGCTGGACGTGACCAGCGCCCGCTTTGCGCGCCACATCGAGCGCAACGACATCCCGGTGCTGGTCGATTTTTGGGCCGCATGGTGCGGCCCGTGCAAGATGATGGCGCCAAGGCGTATCACCAGGCCGCGCAGCGGCTGGAACCGGCCATCCGCCTGCTCAAGGTCGACACCGAAGCCGTGCAGGACGTCGCGGCGCGCTACAACATCCGCAGCATCCCCACCCTCGCCCTGTTCCGCAACGGCCGCGAAGTGGCGCGCCAGCCCGGCGCGATGGACACGGCCAGCATCATCGGCTGGGTCCAGTCGCAATTGCGCAGCGCCTGAACCACCCTCACCCAAGGAGCATCATGAACCAGGACCTGTCGCCCGCACGCAGAACCGAAGACGCCATCAATCTGGCGCGCATCCTGTACGCCGCGCATGGCATCACGTTTTTCTTTTCGCTGGGACTGCTGTCGATCATCCCTTTGATTGTCAACTACGCCAAGCGGCCCGACGCCGAAGGCACGCTCGCCTACAGCCACCACGGCTGGATGATCCGCTCGTTCTGGTGGTACGTGGTGTGGATGGTGGTGGGCGGCATCGTGTTTGCCACCTTCATCGGCATTCCCATCGCCATCGTCATCTGGGGCGTGGCCTGGGTCTGGAAAGCCTACCGCCTGATCCGCGGCTTTGTTGACCTCAACAACAACCGCCAGGCCCCGGGCTGAGTTACAGCGTCGCCAGCGCCTGTTCCAGGTCGGCGATCAGATCGGCCGGGTCTTCCAGGCCGATGTACAGGCGCAGCAGCGTGCCTTAGGCCTGGTCCCAGCGACAAGCGCATGGCACCCATCCGGTACGGCACCGCCAGACTGTTGGCGCCGCCCCAGCTGTAGCCGATGCCGAACAGGGTCAGCGCGTCGACCAGGCGGTCGGTCTCTGCCTCGCTGTAGCGGGCGTCGAACACCACCGAGAACAGGCCATGCGCGCCCTGGAAATCGCGTTTCCAGCTGGCGTGACCCGGACAATCCTCGAACGCCGGATGCAGCACGCGCACAATCTCGGGGCGTGCCTTGAGCCAGTGCGCGACCGCCAGCGCACCGGCGCCGTGGGCCTCGAAGCGCAGCTTCATGCTGGGCAAGCCGCGCATCACCAGATAGGCATCATCGGCGCTCACGCCCAGACCGAGGCGCATGTGCGCCAGGGCCAGCCGGTCATTGAGGGCTTTGTCGCGCGTCACGACCGCGCCCATCAGCACGTCCGAGCCGCCCGACTGGTACTTGGTCAGCGCCTGCATGACGATGTCGACCCCGTGTTCGAAGCCGTTCAAGGCCAGACCGGCCGACCAGGTATTGTCGAGCGCGACCAGCACGCCGCGTTCGCGCGGCGCGGCAGATGGCTGGCAGGTCCGGCACTTCCATCGACACCGAACCGGGCGCCTCGGTCCAGACCAGTTTGGTATTGGGCTGAATGTGTTCGGCGATGGCGGCCCCGACGAGGGGATCGTAGAAGCGCGCACTAATGCCGAAGTCATTGCTGAGCCAGCGGCCCAGTTCGCGGTTGGGCGCGTACACATTGTCGGGCAAGAGCACGTCGTCGCCGGACTTGAGCAAGCCGAGGTTGACCATGGCGATCGCCGACAGGCCGCTGGGCGCCAGCAGGCAATGGCTGCCGCCGTCGATGGCGGCCAGTTTGGCTTCGAGCGTGAACGTGGTCGGCGTGCCGTGCAAGCCGTAGGTATAGCTGCGCTTGTCTTTCCAGCCGCCCGCGCGCAGTGCCGCGACATTGTCGAACAGCACCGTGGAAGCATGGTGGATGGCCGGCGGGAAGGCGGCAAAGCCTTCCGGCGGCACATAGTCGCTGTGGATCAGCGCGGTTTGAGGCGATTTTTTCATTCGCCAACTATACCGCGTTCTGTCTTAGGCGACCGACGCCCACAGGTCGTGCGCATCGGCAGCGGTCACGACCACGTCGGCGAATTCACCGACCGTGAGTTTCTTGCCGGGCACCAGCGAACGCTTGATGTGCACGACGCCGTCGATTTCCGGCGCGTCGGCCGAGGAACGGCCGATGGCTTCCTTGGCGCCGACTTCGTCGATCAGCACGCGCACGGTCTTGCCGACCTTGGCTTGCAGGCGCTTGGCGGAAATTTCTTCCTGCAGCAGCATGACGCGCGCGGCGCTCTTCACGCAGCTGTTCCGGTACCGGATTGGCCAGCTCGTTGGCGGTCGCGCCTTCCACCGGGGAATACGCGAAGCAGCCGAGACGGTCGATCTGGGCTTCTTTCAGGAAGTCCAGCAGGTACTCGAATTCGGCTTCGGTCTCGCCCGGGAAGAAGCGATGATGAAGGTCGAACGGATCGTCAGGTCCGGGTTCATGGCGCGCCAGGCCTGGATGCGATCCAGGTTTTTCTCGCCGCTGGCCGGACGCTTCATGCGCTTGAGCACGTCCGGATGGGCGTGCTGCAGCGGAATGTCGAGGTAAGGCAACACGTGGCCGCCACTCATCATCGGAATGATCTGGTCGACGTGCGGGTAAGGATAGACATAGTGCAGGCGTACCCAGGCGCCGTAGGACTTGGCCAGTTCGCCGAGCGCTTCCACCAGCTGGGTCATGTGGGTCTTGACCGGACGGCCGTTCCAGAAACCGGAGCGGAACTTGACGTCCACGCCGTAGGCCGAGGTGTCTTGCGAGATGACCAGCAGTTCCTTGACGCTCAGCCTTGAACAGGTTCTCGGCTTCGAGCATCAGGTCGGCGATCGGGCGCGAGACCAGGTCGCCGCGCATGGACGGGATGATGCAGAAGCTGCAGCGGTGGTTGCAGCCTTCGGAAATCTTGAGGTAAGCGTAATGCTTGGGCGTGAGCTTGATGCCTTGCGACGGCACCAGGTCAAAGAAGGGCTCGTGCGGCTTAGGCAGGTGCAAGTGCACCGAGTCCATCACTTCGGCCAGCGCGTGCGGACCGGTCACGGCCAGCACTTTCGGGTGCACCTTCATGATGATGTCGTCGCTTCACCGCATCTTTCTTGGCGCCCAGGCAGCCGGTCACGATGACCTTGCCGTTTTCGGCCAGCGCTTCGCCGATGGCGTCGAGCGATTCCTGCACGGCGGCATCGATGAAGCCGCAGGTGTTGACGATGACCAGGTCCGCGCCGTCATAGGACTTGGCGGTGTCGTAGCCTTCGGCGCGCAGCTGGGTCAGGATCTGTTCGGAGTCGACCAGTGCTTTTGGGCAGCCAAGCGACACGAAGCCAACTTTGGGAGCGGCGGCAGGGAGGGGGATACGGCGGAGTTCGGACATGGTAAAGGCACAATAAGGCAGGGTAATCCGCTATTGTACCTTGTTGCCGGTGGCAATTGGTGGTCCTTGGACGTCGCCCCCTGCCTGCGCGAGGGCGATGTGGCATTTACTTTTTGTCTACGGGCGGGAAAGGAAAGGCGCCGAAGATCGACTTGCTCTGGCTTTGCATCTGTTCCTGCATCTGCACGAACAGGTTTTTGCTCTGGTCGATGTAGTTGTTCATCATCCCTTGCATCATCGGGCCCTGAACGTTCATGAACTGGGTCCACATTTCCGGGCTGAAGGGCTTGCCTTCGAAGGCGCCGGTGGTGCCGCTGGTGAACTTGTTCTGGATGTCGGTGAAAGCCTGGACGTTCTTTTCCAGGTAAGAACCCATCATGCCCTGCATCGCGTGACCGTAGTAGCGAATGATCTGCGACAGCACGCCCGAGGAAAACATCGGCGCGCCGTTGGCTTCTTCTTCGAGAATGATCTGCAGCAGGATGCTGCGCGTCAGGTCTTCATTCGACTTGGCGTCGACCACGGTGAATTCGTCGGCGTCGAGCACCAGCTGCTTGACGTCGGTCAGCGTGATGTACGAGCTGGTCTGGGTATCGTACAGTAGATGGTTCGGGTATTTCTTGATCAGGCGTTCGGTACTCTTTTTGCACTACTCATCTCAAGGTCCGTTTATTGCGCCGCAGCGCTTTTTGAATAATTACGAAAAAAAGCGGACTTCGGTCCGCTCCTGACAAGCCTACTTTTTGCATTATAGGATGGATATTCGCAAAAATACCACTTTGTGCTGTCCCGTGCAGCAATTATTGCAACGCACCTAACTATGACTGCCGGGGCAACAACGGTTGCCCCTCTTTCAATGCGATCAGTCGGCGCGCACCTTGACATAGCGTCCAGGAGCGGGCTCGACCGGTTTGTAGCGCGTATTTCCGGCTTTTGCAGGGGCTTTGACCATTTTGCCGCCATGATCGGCGAGGAAGGCCGACCATTCCGGCCACCAGCTGCCAGCGTGCTCGGTCGCGCCTGTCATCCAGGCATCGGCCGAAACCGCCTTCCTGGTCTTGCCATGCCGCATGGTGTCATTGGTCCAGTAGGAACGCTTTTTCTTCGAGGCCGGGTTGATCACGCTAAAGCGATGTGGCCCGAGGCACCCAGCACGAAACGGTTGTTCTTCGGCTTTTTCGGGTTCAGCAAGGCCAGCGAGGCATAAGCGGCATGCCAGGGCACGATGTGGTCTTCGCTGAGCCGTAGATAAACACTGGCGCGTCGATGCTGCCCAGGTTGACCTGGGCGCTTAGCCACCGTCAGCTTGCCCGGTTCGCGCAGGCTGTTTTCGAGGTAAGTGTTGCGCAGGTACCAGCAGAACATCGGGCCCGGCAGGTTGGTGCTGTCGGCGTTCCAGTACAGCAAATCGAACGGCGGCGGCTCGTTGCCCTTCAGGTAGTTCGACTGCACATAATTCCACACCAGGTCGTTCGGACGCAGGGCCGAGAAGGTCGTGGCCAGGTCGCGCCCCGGCATCAGGCCATCGGCGATGGCCAGCGCTTGTTCACGCATGGCCACCTGGTTCTCGTCGATGAAGACTTCGAGCACGCCGGTCGATTCGAAATCGAGCAGCGTGGTCAGCAGCGTCAGGCTGGCGGCTTAGCTGTTCGCCGCGCGCGGCCAGCACCGACAGCGCCGTGCTGACAATGGTGCCGCCCACGCAGAAGCCGAAGGCGTTGACCTTGTCCGAGCCGGAAATCGCGCGCGCCACTTCGATCGCCTTGATCGCGCCCATTTCCACGTAATCGTCCCAGGTGGTCTTGGCGAGCGACTTGTCGGGATTGCGCCACGAGACCAGGAACACGGTGTTGCCTTGCTCCACGGCGTAGCGCACCAGCGAATTTTCGGGCTGCAGGTCGAGGATGTAGAACTTGTTGATGCACGGCGGGACCATCAGCAGCGGCACCTGGCGCACGGTCGGCGTGAGCGGCTTGTACTGAATCAGCTGGAACAGTTCATTTTCGAACACTACCTCGCCGCTCGCGGTGGCCACGTTGCAGGCCGACTTCGAAGGCCGACTCGTCGGACTGGGAAATGCGGCCCTTCTGCATGTCCTGCAGCATGTTGGCCAGGCCCTTGGTCAGGCTCTCGCCCTTGGTGTCGATCAGCTTTTGCTGGGCTTCCGGATTGGTGGCGAGGAAATTGGTAAGACGACATGGCGTCCACCATCTGCTGGACGGCAAAGCGGATTTTTTGATGTTCGCGCGGCGGCGCCTCGACCGCGTCGGCCATGGTCATTAAAAATTCGGCATTAAGCAGGTATGATGCAGCGTTGAAGGCCGACATCGGATTGCTTTGCCATTCAGGCGCGGCGAAACGGCGGTCCTTGAGGGCGGGCGTTTTACCGGCAAGGAATTCCTGCCACAGCGCGCTTGGCTTTTTCCATGTAGTCGTTGCGCAGCGCTTCCAGCGTTTCCGGATTCAGGTGGGCACCGGAATCCTTGAGCATGCTGGCCATCGGACCGGCATCCATGGCAGGCACCTTGAACAGGTTTTGCCAGGCGGCCGGATCGGCAAACTGGTGCATCCAGGCGGCGGCCATGGTCTGGTGGTCGGGCATGTTCATCTGTGCGTCCATTGTTTCAACCTTTGTATCAACGATTTTCAAGGAATTGTATGTGGATTGTCGCCGTTGCATGGATCTACGTGGTCGGCCTGATGGCGGTGACCGAATCCAGTCTTGTCGCCGGAATTATGACTTTTTTCGGATACTGTGTGTTACCCCTGTCCATCTTGTTTTACCTGACGGGCGGCCGGGCCCGCCGTGAGCAGGCGCGCGGCGCGATGCCCAGGGCAATACCGACAGCAGCAGCGACACCGGCACCCTGTTTGCCAGCGACAGCAGCGTCGCCTACAGCAGCAGTGATTCGTCCGGCAGCAACGACTGCAGCAACTCGGACAGCGGCAGTTCCGACAGCGGCAGTTGCTCCGACAGCGGCGGCAGCAGCAGCGACTGACGCAGTATTGCGGAAACGCAAGTTGATCACTTGAGCCAGATCAAACTCACTTGGCGTCCCGTGACGCCATCACGCCGGTAAGAATAAAACCGGTCTTGCTCCGTCGCCGTGCAATGGGTACCGTCTTAAGCAACGTCGGTCACGCCGTCGCGCGCCAGGAACAGGCGGGCCAGCGCGAACATGTCGGCCAGATACTTGCCGTCGCGGCCAGGATAAGGCCGGAATGCCGCCCTCACCTGCGCCGCTTCCGGCGCCGAACGGGCACCCGCGACAAAACTGTCGAGTACGTCCGCCCCCACTTCGAATTGTTCGGGACCAATGGCTTAGCCCCAACCAGGCAGTGATCTCGCCCGCACCAGCGGCGCGCATGGCTGCCACGGTCTCGCCGAGCACGCCGGCAGGCCAGGCCGCGCCAGCCTGCATGCGCGGCGCCCACCACCTTGCCATTCAGGTCGGCAAACAGCACCGGCAGGCAATCGGCAGTCATGACGGCGCACACCACGCCCGGCGCGGTGGCGATGGCGGCGTCAGCCACCAGCACCGGCTGACCCGGCTGCACGCGCGCCGCGTCGACCACGGCAATGCCATGCACTTGCGAGGTGTAGGCCGGATGGCCCGGCAAGTGGGCCGCCAGCAGCGCGCGGTTGCGCGCCACCTGGGCCGGATCGTCGCCCACATGCAAGCCCAGATTCAATCCGCCACCGCCCTGCCCGTCCCCGTAAGGACCGGCACTGACACCACCCGTGCGGGTCGTGGCCAGCGCGCCGATTCCGGCGGGAGCGCCGGGCCAGTCGGGAACGATGGGGGCGAAACCTGGCATTACACCTGCTCCGGCTCGGCGATGCTTAAGCGCGCGATCAGCTCGGCAAAATCGTCGGCCAGCGGCACGATCCATTCGCATTGCTCACCGGTGGCCGGGTGGACCA
The DNA here is from genome assembly GCA_024703915.1 of Massilia sp. H-1. Classification (GTDB taxonomy): domain Bacteria; phylum Pseudomonadota; class Gammaproteobacteria; order Burkholderiales; family Burkholderiaceae_D; genus Telluria_A. The sequence goes on from CP087969.1 coordinate 189,736, forward strand.
GGCCGAGGCGGCGCGCCTGCAGTGCCTGGCGCGGGAAGACCGGGGCCAGATGCTGCTTGCCGTACACCGAATCGCCGACCAGCGCATAGCCGATCGAGAGCATGTGCACGCGGATCTGGTGGGTGCGGCCCGTTTCCGAGCTGGCACTGGACCAGGCTGACCGGACGGCGGTCCAGCATGCCCGTTGCCAGGCGCTGATAGTGGGTGATGGCTAAGCTTGGCCGAGAAATTGGTCGAGACCGCCATCTTGACGCGGTCTTTCGGATGGCGGCCCATCGACGCATCGATGGTGCCCGACAGCTGGGGCGTGCCCCACACCAGCGCAAAGTATTCGCGCTTGACGCTGCGCCTGCCTGCAGCTGGCGCACGAGATCGGTCTGGGCGGCCAGGGTCTTGCCGATCACCATCAGGCCGCTGGTGTCCTTGTCGAGCCGGTGCACGATGCTTAGGCGCGGGCACGCCCGCCAGTTGCGGTGCGTGGTGCAGCAGGCCGTTGAGCAGCGTGCCGGACCAGTTGCTTAAGCGCCCGGATGGACCACCAGGCCGGCTTAGCTTGTTGATCACGATAATGTGTTCATCTTCGAACACGATGTTCAGTGCAATGTCTTCGGGCGTATAGGCGGCATCCTCAGGGCGCACTTTGTGGCACGATAACGACCGTTTCATCGCCATACGCGGTATCCTTGCCGCGCAGCTTGCTACTTGCCGTCGACCGATACATGGCTAGAGCGTCGAACCAGAGTTGCAGGCGGCTGCGGGAAAATTGCAGGGACCAGTCCGGCAATGACCTTGTCGAGGCGGTGCCCGCAAGCATCCGGCGTCAGTTCGAGCGTGATCGGAGAGAGGTCGATTCCCGCTTCCGCGGGCAGGAACTCGGCGTCGCTTTCCTCGTCGAAATCAGGGTCAAAGGGTAAATCCGCCGAATTCGGCGTTGGAGTTAATGTCACAGCAGTCCCATCGGCTATAATCAGCCTTTCGTTGAATCTCGGTTAATACTCTCTTGCACAAAGTTATGCAAAAAAAATTATCTTCTGTTGTTGCTACATGTGTTCTGCTGGCCGTATCGGCTTGCAGCTGGCTGCCGGAAAAAACCGACGAAACAAAAGCCTGGCCAGTTACGAAATTATACGCTGAGGCGCGCAGTGAAGCCGATGCGGGCCAATACGACAACGCAATCAAGCTCTGGCAGCGTCTCGAAACGAACTATCCGTTCGGTAATTACGCCACCCAGGCGCAGATGGAAATTGCCTACCTGTACTACAAGACTGGTGACCAGGCACAGGCGCTGGCCGCGACCGAGCGCTTCATCCGCGAGCATCCGACCCATCCGCAAGTCGACTATATGTATTACCTGCGCGGGCCTGATCAGCTTCAACGACCAGCTCGGCCTGCTGAGCGTGGTGTACAGAACAGGATCCGACCGAGCGCGACCCGAAAGCGACGCGTGAATCGTTCGCCGCCTTCAAGGCCCTGGTCGACAAATTCCCGAACAGTAAATACGCGCCTGACTCGATCGAGCGCATGAATTACCTGATCAACGCGATGGCGCAGTACGAAGTCCACGTGGCCAACTATTACTTCCGCCGCGGCGCCTTCCTGGCCTCGCTGAACCGGGCCCAGGGCGCGGTAGCGGAATACCAGAACGCCCCGGCGCGCGAAGAAGCGCTGTACCTGATGATGCGCAATTACGAAAAACTCGGCATGGCCGAGCTGCAAAAGGATACCGAGCGCATCTTCCTGAAGAACTACCCGAACAGCAAGTTCATCAAGAACGGCAACGATCGCCCTTCCTGGTGGCAGTTCTGGGCCAAGTCGGACAAGTAAGCAGATAGAAAAAACCGGGTCCTCCCGGTTTTTGCTGGGGGCGTTGGGAAGGCGTTGGGGGTCAGGTCTGACATTCGGACACGAGCTCAAGCGCCTCGCGCTTGAGCTCGTGTCCGAATGTCAGACCTGACCCCCAACGCCCAACACCCAACACCCAACGCCTCAAGCCTCGAGCTTGCGGCGGAATACCCAGGTCGTAGCGTCGGAGTCGCGCTTGTCGAAGGCGTAGCCGTCGACGTTAAAGCGCTTGAGCTTGGCAGGATCGGTGATGCCCTTGACGGCGGCGTAGCGCGCCATCAGCCCCGCGCCCGCTTGGCGAAGAAGGAAATGATTTTGTACTTGCCGTTCTTCCAGTCTTCGAAGACGGGCGTGATCACCGGCACCGACAACAGCTTCGGCTTGACCGATTTGAAGTATTCTTCGGACGCGAGGTTGAGCAGCACCTCGGCGCCATTGGCGGCAATCGCGCCATTGAGCGCGCCGGTGACGGTCTCGCCCCAGAAGGCGTACAGGTCCTTGCCGCCCGGATTGGCCAGACGCGTGCCCATCTCCAGCCGGTGCGGGTGGATCATGTCGAGCGGACGCAGCACGCCGTACAGGCCCGACAGGATACGCAGATTGGACTGGGCGTAAGCCAGCTGGGCCGGTTTGAGCGAGCGCGCGTCAGAAGCGAGCGTACACGTCGCCGTTGAAGGCCATGATCGCCTGGCGCCCTTCGGCAGGATCCGGACTCCAGCTCGCATAGCGGCCGACGTTCAGATGCGCCAGGGTATCGGATATGCTCATCAGGCTGCCGATATCAGTAGGCTGAATAGCGGCGCAGCACGTCGATCAGCTGGGCCGAGCGGTCGAGGAAGTCGGGCGTGGTGTGCAGGCGGGTGGTGGGCGGCGTCTCGAGATCGAGCGTTTTTGCAGGCGACAATACAATCAACATAACATTCAAACGAGTAAGCAGACCACTATGATACCCGCTCCAGCCCAACGCATCGTGCTTGACACCAATGTTTGCCTCGACCTGTTCGTGTTCCGCGATCCGCGCTGGGCCGATCTGCTGGCCGCGCTCGAAAGCGGCGCCGTCGAGGCGGTCACCCGCGCCGACTGCCGCGACGAGTACCGGATCGTGCTGCACTACCCTCACCTGCCGCTCGACGACGACACGCGCACGGTATCGGCCGAGCGCTTCGATGCGCTGATCAAGGTGGTGGCGCTTGGCGCCCGGCCTGGTCCGCTTGCCGGTGTGCACCGACAAGGATGACCAGAAATTTCTCGAGGTGGCGCGCGATGCGGGCGCCGAGATTCTGATCACCAAGGACAAGGCCCTGCTCAAGCTGGCCCGCAAAACCGCCCAGGCTTAAGCATGTTCCGCATCATGGTGCCCGAGGCCTGGCTCAAACTGAGTTGAGCGCGCCGGGTTAAAATGGACGTTCGTGCAACTTTTCATTTCGCTCCATGTCCACCCCAGTTTTGCAAACCCGCCTGCCTAGGCCGTCGGCACCACTGTCTTTTCCCTGATGTCCGCCCTGGCCGCCGAGCACGGCGCGGTCAACCTGGGCCAGGGCTTCCCCGATTTCGCCTGCGACCCGGCCCTGGTGGACGCGGTCACGGCCGCCATGCGCGAAGGCCACAACCAATACCCGATGATGACCGGCGCACCCGTGCTGCGCGAGGCCATCGCCGCCAAGCTGGCCGCCGAATACGGCGCCAACTACCATCCGGGCACGGAAATCACCGTGACCATGCGCTGCCACTGAGGCGCTGACCACGGCCATCCTGTGCTGCGTCCATCCGGGCGACGAAGTGATCGTCATCGAACCGGTCTACGACAGTTACCTGCCTAAGCCATCGCGCTGGCCGGCGGCGTGCCGGTATCGGTATCGATGACGCTCGGCGAGCAAGGCTATGCGGTGCCCTGGGACCAGGTCGCCGCGGCCGTCACGGCGCGCACCCGCCTGATCATCATCAATTCTCCGCACAACCCGACCGGTTCCATCCTGCGCGCGGCCGACATTGCCGCGCTGGCCGACATCGTGCGCGGCACCGACATCCTGATCCTGTCGGACGAGGTGTATGAACACATGGTCTACGACGGCCAGCGCCACGAATCGGTATGCCGCACGCCCGAACTGGCCGAACGCAGTTTCGTCGTCTCCAGCTTTGGCAAAACCTATCACGTAACGGGCTGGAAAATCGGCTACCTTGCCGCGCCCGCCGCACTGAGCGCGGAGTTCCGCAAAGTCCACCAGTACAATGTTTTTTCGGTCAACACGCCGATGCAGCATGCGCTCGCCGCCTACATGGCCGATCCCGCGCCGTATCGCGATCTGGCCGCCTTTTATCAGCGCAAGCGCGACCTGTTCCACGAGGGATTGCAAGGCTCGCGCTTCACGTTGTTGCCAGCCGACGGAACTTATTTCCAATGTGTCAGATACGAGGCAATTTCCTCTATACTGGAGTCGGAATTCGCGCAGTGGCTGACGTCCGAAATCAAGGTCGCGGCCATCCCCGTGTCGGCCTTTTACAGCCAGGGCCGCGAGTCGGGTATCGTGCGTTTTTGCTTTGCTAAAAAGACGAGACCCTCCGCCTCGCGCTTGAGCGCCTGGCCAGGCTTTAAGCGACCAACGTCGGACCACCATCATGGCTATCAGGCGCATCACCCTTGCCGACATCGTGTTCGGGCAACCCCTTCCCTGGGATGTGTTCAGCACGCCGTCGTCCACCCGACCGTTACTCGAAAAAGGCAAGGTTGCGCCGCCGGAACAACTCGAGCGCCTGCTCGACTCCGGCCTGTATGCCGAAGCGGGCGGCATGCCATCGATCCTGCAACATTTAAATCAAGTCAACCGCCGCCTCGAACGCATTTTGCTCACGCTGCGCGACCAGAACAGCGCCGACCGCGAACTGCGCGAACTGGCCTGCGAACTGCTCGGCATCGTCGAGCGTGACCAGGACGTGGTGCTGGCCGCCATTTTCCTGAATCAAATTGCGGGCGCCTATGCAGTCCGGCATTGCACCGAGACCGCCATCGTCGTCTGCATCATCGCGCGCCATGCGCAAGTCGGCGCCCGAAGTTTTGCTCGTGACGGCCGCCGCGCTGACCATGAATGTGGGCATGGTGCGCCAGGCCGATTTATTCCACAGCCGCGAAGGCGCGCTCACCAGCGAGGAACGGGCCGCCATCCGCCGCCACCCTTCCGACAGCGTCGACATGCTGCGCTGGGCCTAAGCATCAATGACGACGACTGGCTCGACCTGGTGTTGCTGCACCACGAGAACGACGACGGCAGCGGCTATCCGCAAGGCTTAGCTAGGGCGATGAGATTTCCCAGAACGCCAAGCTGATCGGCCTGGCCGACCGCTACTGCGCCTTTGTTTCTGCGCGCAATTACCGCCGCTCGCTGCTGCCGCCTGTGGCCCTGGGCAAGCTCGCCTGCGACAAGGAAATGCCGGTCGATCCGGCCGTGGTGGCCCATTTCTCGTTCGAGATCGGCCCCTATCCGCCCGGCACCCTGGTACGCCTGATGAATAATGAGATCGGGGTGGTGTCGCGCCGCCCGGATTCAGGCCGGCTGCACTGCGGATTCACGTGCTGCGTGGCACCGACGGCAACACACTGCCGCTGGCCGAAATGCGCCAGACTTGCGACGATGGTTGCGAGGTGGCCGAGGCGCTGCATGAAGACCAGGCCCGGGTCCGCTTCACGATGCAGCATATCTGGGGCGAGCTGGCCAGTATCTGAGCCAGCCCGCTTTTTAGCGCGGCAACTGCTGTAGCTTGCGCTCGACAAATTCTTGCAGCGGCGCGCTCAGCGTGCCGCTATCCCTGGCGCGCTGGAAGGCGAGCCTGGCGTCCGCGTAACGCTGCTCAGCCTGCAGGGAAATGCCCATCCCCATCAACCACACCGCCTGCTCGGGATTGCTGCGCAGTGCCAGCGCATATTGTTCGACCGCTTCGCGCTGGCGGCCTTCGCGCTGCAGGGCGCCTACCCAGGAAGGCGTGATAATCGGCATTGCCGGTCACCGAAGGCAAACTGCGCATCAGCGTCGGCACGCCGGACTGGCCGCGCTCGATCTGTAGCCGCGCCAGCAACATCGCCATCTGCGCCTGGGCGGGATCGCGCTCCAGGCCCTGCTCCAGTTGCTGCATCGCCTCGTCCTTGCGGCCACCCTCGATCAAGAGATTGACCAGGCTTTGGCGCGCGCCGTCGTGGCGCGGGTTGAGTTTGAGCGTCTGCCCGAGTGCTTCCATGGCCGCGCTCACACGGCCTTCGTCGAGCAGCGCGATCGCTTCACGGTACTGCCGTTCGGCACGCTGTTCATCGTTCATATTGCGCCCGCCTGCCACGGCAGCTGCCGGTGCGGACAGCCGGCGCGGGGCGTGCTTTTTCCTGCTGTGCCAGTGATGGCGCTGCACGCACGGGCTTCACTGCGCGCCTTGGCGCAGCGGCAGTCTCTGGCGAGGGGACCGTTGCGGTAACCGACGCGGTAGCGACAAGCGGTAGCCAAGCACAGTAGCCAGCACAGTGGTAGCCGACGCGGTAGCTTGCAGCGCGGTAGCCGACGTGGTAGCCGACGCGGCCACTTCCTTGGGCGCGGGCATCGGCACCACCGGCGCCGTCACCACCGCCGTTGCTTAGGCGGGCAAGGCGGGCGCAGCAGGCGCTCCCATCGTCAGCGGACGCGGTCCGGCAGCAAGCGGTTTCTTGAACCACCACCATGCGCCGCATGGCCATGGCCAGCACCAGCACGGTCGCGCCGATGGCAATCCGGCGCAGCGGCAAGCGCGGCTCGGCGGCCAGCACTGGTTTGATTTCGGCTTGCAGCGAAGCACCCGATTGCGAGCCGCGCGCATCGAGGTCTTGCAGCATTTTGTTTATCAGACTCATTTGGTCAACATCCAGGAAAGGCTTAAGCAAGCGCGGCAACTGCAGGAACGGCGACCAGGGCCCAGCGCGGCAACAGCGCCTTGCTCGCCATCGTGTCACGCGCCGCTTCGGCGACATGGGCACCGCTGACCTGCTGCGTGCCCTGGCCAAAGCTGACCATCAGCGACTTGTGCGCCAGGATATTGACCAGGCGCGGAATGCCGCCGCTGGCGCGGTACAGCTTGTTGATGGCCTGGCGCGTGAACATGCGCGCCGCCATAACCGGCCACGCGCAGGCGGTGCACCAGGTAATACTCCATGTCGTCGCGCGTGAGAGGACCAAGGTGGTAGTGAAAGGTAATGCGCTGCGCCAGCTGGCGGATCGAGATCGAGCTGCAGATTCTTGTTCAGTTCGGGCTGGCCGAACAGCACGATCTGCAGCAGCTTGCGCTTTTCCGTTTCCAGATTGGTCAGCAGGCGCAAGGCCTCCAGGCTCTCGATCGGAATCGCTTGCGCTTCGTCCAGGCACAGCAAGACCTGCTTGCCGTCGGCTGCCAGTTCCAGCAAGCGGTTGGTGATCGACTTGAGCAACTGGTGCTGGTCGACATCGCGTCCCAGCGCAATTTCCAGCTCGTCGGCCAGGGCCAGCATCAGCGTGCGCGGCTCGAGCAGCGGGTTGGGAATGTAGGCGGTGACGTATTCCTTGCCCAGCGTGGCCATGAACTTGCGGCACAGCAGTGTCTTGCCGGTACCGACCTCGCCGGTAATCTTGATGAAGCCTTCCCCGTTGCGCGCGGCAACGAGCAAGGTGTTCAGCGCTTCCTGCGAATGCGGACTGGTGAAAAAATAGCTGGTGTCCGGCGTGATGCCGAACGGTGCTTCCCGCAGACCGAAGTGGGCTGTGTACATCGGTCAGCGTCCCGGCGCGCCGCGCGGATCGAGCTTCTCGACCCGCTTGACGGCGTCGAGCATGTCGTTGCCGAACGTGTTTTCGTTGGCGCTGTCGACAATCGTCGGCTTGATCAGCACCACCAGTTCGCGCTTCTGATTGACCCGGGCAGTGCCGCGGAACAGGGCGCCAAGCACCGGCACACTGGCCGCGCCGGGAATGCCGGACTGGTCATTGGTGGACGATTGACGCATCAGGCCGCCAATGGCCACCACCCGTCCATCCTGGCCGCGCACCATGCTGTCCATTTCCGAGGTGCTCGATGCGGCCAGCGGCAGCGACAGCGAACCGGACGTGCCCAGATTGATGCCCTTGTTGATGGTCGACACCTGGCTCACCGACGGATGCACGTGCAGCGTGATATTGCCCTGGTTGTCGATTTGCGGCGTCACGTCCAGCACCACGCCCGAAAAGAACGGTTGCAGCGTGACGCTCGGGGTACTGGTGTTGGTGCCGTTCGGATTGGTGGCCGTGGTCGAGGTCACGCCGGTCACATAGAACTCGTCGGTACCGATCTTGAGCACGGCTTTCTGGTTGTTGAGCGTGGCAATGCGCGGGCTCGACAGCACGTGCACGGTGCCCTGCGATTCGAGGAAGGAAATCAGGGTGGCGAAATTATTCGTCTGGAATGCCAGGCCAAACAGGGAGCTAGCCGCGCCGTCGGCCGCCTTGATCAGCGAACCGGCAACGGCGCTCATGCCCGGTGGGCCATTGGTGCCGATGGCGCCATTACCCGGCGTGAGCGTGGTGCCCGGCTGCAGCAAGCTAGGCCGAGACATGGCGCGTGCCGTCGCGGAAGTTGGAGAACGCGGCCCAGTTGATCCCCATCTGGAAGCTGTCGTTGAGCTCCACTTCGAGGATCTTGGCTTCGAGAATGACCTGGCGGTTGACCGACAGCTGGCTCGCCTTCAGATAGGCGTCGACATTGCGCAATTCCTCCGGCATGCCGCGCACCACCACCACGCCCGACTGGGGGCTGATGACAACGGCCCGGCCATCGGTGCCGCCGCCGACAATCGCGTCCAGCGCGAGCTTGAGTTCGGCCCAGAATTCGCTGTTCGAGGTGGTATTGACCACGCTGCTGTCCTGCTGGGTGCTGCCGCTGCCGTTCTGGTTGTTGTTATTGTTGTTATTGTTCTGGCCGTTCTGGTTGTTCTGGTTATTGTTGTTGCCGCTCTGAGAATTGCTGACCGACGTGGACACCACGCGCAAGCTCGACGTCCCCTTGCGGCTGCCGATCAGGTAATTGACCTGGAACACGCGGGTCTGCATGGTCAGCGGCTTGATCGAGATGCGCGTGCCTTCGATGCGGTAATCGTAGCCGTACATTTCACGAATCGCGTCGAGCGCTTCAACCATCGTCACATCCTTCAGATTGGCGGTGACGTTGCCACTGACCTCGGGATGGACCAGCATGTTGTAGCGCGTGCCTTCCACCAGCGAATGATAAAACTGCTGCACCGGCACATTATTGAAGGCGACATTGAAACGTTCTTCCAGCGCGCAGGCGCGCGGCAGATTGTTGCTCATCGCGGTGACCGGCGGCAGCAAGGCATCGGCCACCGGGTCGCCCTGGCGCTGCGCCTGGGCGCCCTTGCCCGCCCCACTCTGTTGCAGATCGGCGCGGATGGCGTCGTAGGTCGTCATGTCATGCCGTAGAGCTGGCGGCGGCGCGGAACAGGCCGCCAGCACGGTGCCGATGGCGAACAAGCTGACAAGGTGGGAGATTTTCTGCATACGTTCTCTGTTGTTATGGTTGGTCGGCAGCGACTTGCTTTGCCTGCCGGAACAGTTTCAATGTCGTGCGCACGCTGCCACGCCGGATCACCACTTCGGTGGGGCGTATCGTTTCAATGACGGTGTTGCCCACGCGCTGGCCTTCGCGCACCATCTTGCCGTCGATCACAGCAATCCATCGGCCATTGGCGCGCTTCGATACCAGGATCGATTGCAGCTGCGGGTCGCTGGCGCGTTCGGGCAGCGCCGTGCCTGGCGCCGCAAGCGCTCAGCGATGCTTATGGGGCGCATCGGGTCGTTCAGCAACGGCTCCTGGGCCAGCAGTGGGCCTACCCAGCACCACGGCCAGCAATGCCAATCCGCGCCGCGTCATAGTTTCACCCATTTCTTGTCCAGGTTGACCGTGTAGACCACCAGCGTGAGCGTCGCTTTCGGATAGGTATCGACCTTCATGGCCGCGCCGCCCCAGAAAATCTGTCCCTGCATGCTTTCGAGCGCGTCGAGGTAAGCGACGATGTCGGCGTAGCTGCCCTGCACCACCACTTCCACGCCATGCTTGTGCAACAGCTCGGCAGGCAGCGCCAAGCGGGCGCCGTTCTGGGCTGTGGCCGGGGCCGGGGCCGGTTCGGCTTCGCCCTCGCGCAGCGTGCGCATCGACACCAGTTTCAGACTGCGCTGCGAGCGCAGGATCTTTTCCAGCAACCCCGACATCCGTTCAGGTTGACACCATGCCCTGCTGCATTGCCATCAGGGAGGTACGCAACGCCTGCGCCTCGCTGCGCAATTGTTGCAGGCGTGCCCGTTCGGCCGCATCCGGATCGGTGGCGTGGGCGACGATGGTTTGCGTGATCTCGCCCTCGACACCGGCAATATTGTCCTGCTGCGAACCCATGGTCTGCAGCAGTATCTTCTGGCCGGTGTAGGCCGGATTGAGGAAGAAGAAGAACGCGGTAAAGATGATCAGCGCAGACGCCATGCCAAACAGCATGCCCCGCTCGCGCAAGCTCAGCGCATCGACGCGCGCACTCAGTTTTTTCCAGTAGGCAGTGAGTTGTTTCATTTGTTGACCGCCGCAAACTGGGGACCCGCCGATTGCAGACTGAATCGCAGATAGTTCGGCACCATCGGCTTCACACCGGCCGCGTTCGCTTCCGGTGGCGGCGGTGCGCCGATCTCGAGCGTGGAAAAGGACTTGCCCTTCATCACCGCTTCCTGTCCCAGCCGCTGCATGTACTGCGGCACCAGCTCGGCTTGCAGCGCATTGCCTTGCAGCCCGATGGTGGCGCCGCCATTGCCGATCACGATATCGGTCAGCCAGATGCCTTCCAGGTCCTGGCGCGAGCGCGCGCAGGTAGCCGGAAAAGCCGCGCACTTCGCCGAAACCGCCGCGCTTGATCATCTCGCTCGCGTTGGCCAGCAGCGACAGTTCCTGCTCGGCCGCCTTGATTTCGGGCGGCAGCGTGGTGCTCTTGGCGCGCGGCGCGTACTGCACGCGCACGTCGTTCAGGCGCTGCTGCTGCGCGGCCAGGCGCGCGTCCGTGGCAGCGGCCTGGACTTTCATGGCGCGCATGCGGTTAGACGCGTCCCAGGCCAGCAGGGCGCAGGCGACGAAAATGATGCCAAGCGCGCACCATCGCAACGCTCGAGAAGTACTTCTTCTGCTTGCGGAAGATCGGGTTGAACAGATTGATTTGCTGGCTCACAGCACCGTCTCCTCGAAACGCAGGGCGGCGCCCAGGGCCAGGAAGTGGCGCTGCTGCTGGGCCGGGGTTTGCAGCTCCGGCACCTTGCCCAGGTCGAGCACGGTATTGAGGTCGAGCGCGTCGACCGGCATGTACAGGTTCGACGACAGGTAGTCGTGCAGGGCCGACGAGCCCAGCGGCGCGAGCACCAGCTTGGAGACCGTGACGAAATGGAACTGGCGGTCGAAGTGGTCGAGCGAGCGCTGCAGCTCAAGGGTGACCTTGTCGAAATACTGATTGCGACGGTCCGGATCGCTCTCCATCACCTGTTCGATCGTGACATCGATACGGCGCGACAGATACAACTCGGCGCGGAAACTGACCGTCAGCAAGCCGCCGTCCTCATTAAACGAGAGCATGGCCAGGCCCCGCCCTTCGGGCTCGAGCATGGCCGAGATATTGCGCTGGGCCATCTCCGGAATGTCGATCACTTCCATCGACACCTTGGCGCGCATGAACAGGTTCATGCGCGCCTCGACCACGCTGTTGCGCGCAGCCACGGCGAACATGGCATTCGAGCGCACGCTGGCGTTGGGATCGGCGGGAATATCGAGCACGTCGATGGTGGCGTCGTCGACGTGAAAATCGAGCATGTCCTTGAGGCGCCAGCGCACGGCCGCCTTCAGTTCGTCAGGCTGGACATTGGGCGACTCGACCGCGAGCATCTGGTAGTCGCGCCCGCCCAGCAAGGTGGCGCAGTGGTACTGGGCGGCCTGGGCGTCGCGCGATCTTCTCGAGCGCTTCCGGCGTCAGCGGTTGCTTGACCGCGAAAAAACTGGCTTGTTCCACCACCGGCTTGCCGCCGGTCACGCGTGTGATGCGGCTTGTACAGACGCCATCGGCAGCAAAACCGAATGCTAGCAATCCGTTCAACTTTTTTGTTTTACCGAAAAAACCCATGCACTCAATCCATAGATGAATGATTTATCAGGATGCTGCCCTAGCGCCTTGATTATATTCACATTCTCCGCCCGTCCCGCTGGTTTTTTCAGTAGGGCAACCAATTTGCGACAGATTACTTGTTCAATAAGTCTCGCGCACGTGAATCACGGGTCCCGACTTGTAAACACCGAAGGTCGCGCGCCCGCTGCCGGGCAAGTACGGCAGGGTCGAATTGAGCTTGGCGCTGCCCTTCACGGTCGGCGCCGGGACGGGCTTGGACAGGACCACCTTCCCTGCCCCGGCCGCCAGATTGCTTACTGCGCTGAGGTTGGTCATGCTCATGTTGGTGCTGGTGATCCCGGGCGCGCCGCTCTGGCCCGTGACCGTGAAATTGGCCGCCAACAAGGGCGTGCAACTGTCGAGATCGTTCGTGACCCAGCCCAGGCCGTTCCAGTACTGGGCCGACAGCTTCATGCTCAAATTCAGCAATTCCGATCCGTAGGCATTGTCGATGTTCATGCGGCCGTAGCGCACGACGGTGCTGCCCAGCAGCCCATGGTTGGCGACGCCCGCCGTCACGTTGTTGGTGTCGATATTGTAGGTGGCCAGCTTGACCGTGTCCGCGTCGACCGGCGCAATGCCGATCTTGAAGCTGGCCATGCCGCTGCAGCAGCCGCCGTGCCGCGCAAGACCGTCAGCGGCAGCGTGATCGCCACCGCTTCGCCGTTGACGATCGCTCCCCCGCCGATCGTGCCTGGCGTGATGCAGGGATGGGCTAGGCGTGGCGCCGCAAACGGGATACGGTGTGCGCAGTAAGCCAGGCGGCCGGATCGTTGATGGCGGCTAAGCCGAGCTGGGTGGCCAGATTCAGGCGCGCGAAGTTCAGGTGATAGTTATTGGTGGTGTCGCCCGCCGCGTTCTGCGCCGTCAGGGTGAAGGTCGGCGTCATGGCCTCGCCAAAGTAGCTGGAAGCCGGGCGCCACGCAGGCGGCCAAGGCACTGCGGTTGACGATGCTGGCTGCACTGACCGCGAAATGGTCGGGAATGAAGCGGCCGAAATAGTTGGTGGCCGCGGTATTGCCGAAATAGCAGCCGAGCTTGCCGTCCGCGGCCGCCACATTCAGGTCAGGCTAGCGCGGTCCCGCTGCCCAGATTGATACTGTCGAAACACTCGGGGACCGGCTTGGCCGCATCGACGTCGGCAAAGCTGCCGTCGTCATACACGCCGTAGGGTGCGAAACGGAAATAGCCCACTTCGGAATACGTGAAGGCGCTGCCGCTGGCCGGGTTGCCGGTGCCGAACGTGCCGTTCAGCGTGCTTAAGCGGCATTGCTGGGATCGCTGGTGTGCGCCTGCAGCATCTGCGCCGCGATGGAAGGCGTGCCGGTGTAGCCGGTCGCCGACGTGGCGCTCAGGCTGAAGGTCGTTGAGCCTAGGCCTTGAGAACGGGCGTATTCGTGTAGCTTTGGCCCAGGTTGTCGGCCCCGGCCCCGGTCGAGGCCACCGTAAACAAGGAGGGGCGGATGGCGAAATTGTCCGACGAACACTGCACCAGGCTGCCCGCCACCATGCGCACCCGCGCGTCGCGCGAAGCCGCACTGGGCACGAAGGTGATCGGGCGCCGTCCCAGGTTGGCGCCGGTATAGGTAAAGCTGACCGTGGGCGACAAGGCCGTGGTGCTGCAGCCGCTGCCGGACGCCGCCACCAGTTGGGCCGTGACGCTCTGGGTCGACGTGGTATTGAGCACCCCGTTATTGAGGGCCAGCACGTCCAGCGTGAGCGTGCCGCCGCCAATGCGTTTGGTAAAGATTGACGTGTTCGGATTCTTGCCGACCTCGACCGCATCCAAGGAACAGGAGCCGTTGGCAAATACCAGCGCGCAATCATTAGCGGTGCTGCCCTTGTAGCAGACCGCCGTCGTGCTGCTGGCCGTCGGCGACGTGACGGTGCCCGCCAAGGTTGCCGTGCTGGCGGTCGCATTGCTCAGCGTGACGGCGGTGCTGCCATTGCTGATCGTGGCCGGATTGCTCGACCAGGTGCCCCCGGCGCCCAGCGATACCGTGACCGGGTCGGTGAACAGGGTCGTGCAGGCGGCGTTGGCGCAAGCCTTGAGGGTGATCGTTTCCGGGCTGCAGGTAAGCGCGCTGCCATCGTGCAAGATGCGCACGTGATTGAGCGAGAGCGTTGCAGGGCCGGTGTTGATGGCGCCCGGCAGGGTTCCGGCCGGACTGGCCGTACCGTTGCAGTTCGGATTGGACCAGGCCTGGACGTTGAGCGAATAGACGCCGGAAGCGGACGGCGCGGGGATGCTGAAGGTGCGCGTCCATGTCCCGTTGGAACTGATGTCGGGCGCCAGCGAACAGTAATTCAGGCTGCTGCCGGGGCTGGTGTAAAACGTGGTCGAGCGCCAGCGCGAGCCGCCGCTCAGCACCACCGTCACGGAAATGCTCAGGGTGTCGCCAGGCGACACATTCGCGCTCGCGCCGCCATTGACCGAGATCGCCGTGACCGTGGCCGAGGCAAAAGCGGCGCGCGGCCCGGCCAGCCAGCCCAGCAACATGAGCAGGATGGCCAGGCACCACAGGCGCCGCTGGCGGGGAGCGTGGATCGTCAGGTTCACCCGGTCATCCTCCTTCAATTGAGTTCGGCCTGCACCCGGCGCTGCACATAGTCCGGATGGGTACTGGCGTTCGGGCAGCCGCATGGGCGCCCGGCTGGTTGCAGGCCACCGACACGATCGTCCAGCGGTTGGTCGTGTCGTTTAGCCGTATTGCTTTAGCCTTGGCCGTGCAGCTGACGGTCACGCTGAAATTGCGCAGGCTGCCGCTGGCCTAAGCAGCGAAGGTCTGGGGCGAGGCAAAGCAAGTCACGGTTGATGGGCTGATTGCGCAATTGCTGGAAGATGCCCCATTCGAGCCCGCTGCGCGGCCCTGATAAGCCTGGCTGCCCAGCATGTCCATCGCGGAATTGGCTTGCTGCGCGCTCGACACGCGCACGATCGCCGCCGCCAGCACGGCCAGCAGCACGACCAGGAACACGGCCGTGATCAGGCTGATGCCGCGCGCAGGCAGGGAACGAATCGGCTTCATGGCGTATTGTCCACGTGCACCTGGTGCACCAGATTGATGGTCTGGCTGCCGCCCTTGGGCCGCACGCCGAGCGTGATGCCGATCAGGCCGCTGTGCTGGCTGACCAGGCTCGTGTATTTGAATTCGCAGCTGAACACGTTCTCGGCCAGCAGCGCGCTCGATCCGCCCGCGGGGACCTCGACCTGGGCCGCGGAAATGGTATAGTCCCAGTGCCGCGTCAGGCGTCCGGTGGCCGGGTCGCAGCGCCAGGTCACGGGCGTGCTGACGACCTGGAAACGCCGGGCCGAACGACATCAAGGCCACGCCCGCCGTGGTCTGGGCCGCGAACACATTGCTGACCAGGGTGATGGTGGTGCCCGTCAGCGAGGCAATCTGGGCCCGGTTACAGGTCGCGCTGCAATCATAGGCATTGCCCGGTTCCTGTCCCGGCCCCAGGTTGTAGACCACGACATAGTCATCGGCCACCGGCGCCGTGCGCCCGCCCGGCACGCCGCCGACCACGGTGAAGGTGCGCTGGGTCGCGTCATTCCAGTTGAGGTAGCTGCCGCCGCCGGGCGTGTCGATATCGTCTTCGGCCAGGTAGCGCAGGCCGACCCGGGTTTCCAGGTACTCGATCGAGGTGCCGCTCACGCGCACCGAGTTCGGCAGCGCCAGGCGCAGGTCGCGCGCGATGCGGCGCAATGCGTGGTCGGCCATGTCCGACTCCTCGGCGCGGCGCACGGCGTCGACATAGCTGTTGACCGGCACCCGGATGAACGAGGTCATCATGGTGGCGACGACGGCCGTGATCACGATCACGGCGACCGCCTCGACCAGGGTGAAACCGCGCGCGGCGCGCAGGGATGGCCGTGGTTCTCATGGCGTGCTGTTGGGCGCGTAACGCGTCCGGTAACCGTCGAGCACGATGTGCTGGTTGGCGCCGTAGCTGACGTCGACGCTGATGTGCAGCGCGTCGTTGTCGGCCCCGCCGCTCGCGTTTCCTACCAACATACCCGCCGGTCCCAGCGCGGCCGGATCGATGGTCACCATGGCCTTGTAATTGTTGGTCACCATGGCCGAACCGGTGACATCGGTGATCCGCCCGCTGCTGTCGCTTACCGTCATCGAGGTCGGCACGCCGAGGGTCACCACGTAATCGTTGATATTGAAGAACGGCCGCGTTTCATGCCGCCACCTGGAGGCCCGTGTTCTCACGCAGGGCGGCATTCAGCGCAGCTTACCGAGCTGGTCGCCGTTTCGGCTGCCGTGTCGCTCGGATGGCAATAGGTGAATTTGGCGAGCTGGATTTCTTCGAGCAAGGCTTCGGCCACCAGCATGGCTTGCTTGCGCTGCCAGGGATCGGCGCTGCGTGTGCTGGTGTAGCCGAT
Organism: Massilia sp. H-1; assembly: GCA_024703915.1. Lineage (GTDB taxonomy): Bacteria > Pseudomonadota > Gammaproteobacteria > Burkholderiales > Burkholderiaceae_D > Telluria_A. The sequence continues at coordinate 206,187 of CP087969.1, forward strand.
CACGCCCACCATGCCGGCGGCGGCCACGCCGACGATGACGATGAAGATGATCAGTTCGATCATGGTCAGGCCGCGCTGGCGCTCAATGCACATAGCCGGTCTCCGCTTCAATGCTGAAACTGCGCGCCACATGCCGGCATGGCGCTCACGTTCACGGCCACGCTGGAAAACGTGGACACCGCCGTCGGCGCCAGGTCGGCCAGGGCGAACGGCTTGCCGAGCGCATCGAAATAGAACTGGCTGTTGGTGGCCACCTTCACATGCCACGCATGGCGCCTCGCAGGCCCAGCTGCTGTCGGCACAGACCGCCGCGGTGGCGGTGCTGCCACTGTTGGACCCGTTGGCGGCCACGACATGGCTGCCCATCGCACAATCGGACTGGTAGCACAGGGCCACGCCGGACGCGTTGATGCGGACGTACACATCGCGGTTCTGGGCGATCGCAACCTTCTGCCCGAAACGCACGAGCGATGCAGCCTGGTCGGCGAAGGCGCGGCTGTCGAAGCCGCCCTTGTCGGCCAGCCGCCCCGCCGCCACCGCGCCGAGGATGCCGATCACCATGATGACGACGATCAGCTCCACCAGCGTGAAGCCGCGCGGGAGCCGTGCTCGGTGCAATGGGAAAAGTGGCGCCATCCTGATCGGGAAAAGTCGTCGTTATCGCATTCTACAAAAGAAAACAGGCCAATTGCTTGGCCTGTTTGCGTACCGGAAAAACCGACCGTTTAATTGCAGTTGGTGATGTTCAGGTCGCTGGTGTCATAGGTCGGCGCCGTGACGACAGGCTGCACGCCGGCAGGTGGTGACGGTCTGGCTCGCTTCGACAAAGCTGAAACGGCACAGCGGGTGGCCTAAGCATCGGCCGCCACGGTAAAGGTGCTCACCGACGTTGCTGCGCCGCCCTTGATTGCCGTGCTCAACACATAATCCGACGCGCCCAGGTTCGCTGCCAGCGCGATGCCGCTGGTGTCTGCCGTCACTGCGCTGTTCGGCGCGTAGCCGTCGCCGCCAACGTCGGGATAGCCGCCGATGGTCGGGATGGCGGTGCCTTCGGCCGTCACTGCGGTGGCGGTCTGCGCCGCGCCGCCGGTGCCGCAGGCCGCACAGCCGAGCACGCCGCCATTGACCAGCCAGGCAGCATGGGCGGTGCCCGAAGCGGCTTTGACCGCACCCAGCGCAGCTTGCATCTTGGCCAGACGGGCCTGGCCGGACATGTCGAACATGCGCGGCAGCGCGGTGGCGGCAAGGATGCCCAGGATGACGATGACGACGATCAGTTCAATCAGGGTAAAACCGCGTTGCTTGCCTGCGAATTGTGGTGCTTTCATGTATTTGCTCCTACGAACGTCAAGGTTGATTGGCGAAATGCTTCACTGCTGAGATTTATTCGATGACGCTGTTCAGAACAACGCCATCAATTGCCGTGCTTTTGAACGTCTCGGCAGGTTCGGGGCCGTTTGCGTCGTCCAGGCCTCGGATCAATTCGACACGATACGAAAACGTCGTGACATTGCTTAAGCCTGGGGTGTTGCACCAGTCCGCTTAATATACACGAGGAGAAACTTTTTTCGATTGAAATACCAGTTCCCGGGAGAAATTTTTGCCTTTTGTGGTGAATAATACTCACCCACGTAATTTGATGGTTTTTGTGCCAACAGGTCCATGGGATTGACCGTTAACAACTTGATCAGGTCGGCACCTTGTCCATTTGCCACCAGCTGGCCGCTGCGCAAGGCCAGGCTGCTGCGCAGGATGCCGAGCGTGTTTTCCATGGCCGCCATTTCGGCCTGTTCCTGGTACATCACCAGGCGCGACAGCAGCATCCCGGCCAGCACGCCGACGATGGCGATGACCACGGCCAGCTCGAATAGCGAGAAGCCGCGCGCCCTCATTTGGACATCGCCGCTTTGCCCAGATCCCAGATTGGCAGGAAAATGCCGAGTGCCAGAATGGTGACCAGGACCCCGAGAAAGACGATCAGGATCGGCTCGATCTGGGCCGACAGCGTCTTGAGTTCATAGTCGACCTCGCGTTCGTACATCTGGGCGATTTCATCCATCATTTCGTCGAGCGAGCCGGTCTCCTCGCCCACCGCGATCATTTGCAGCACGATGGGCGTGAAGACATTGGCCGCGGTTGCCGTGCGCAGGATGGTTTCGCCGCGCTCGACGCCGTCGCGCATCTGCTCGATGCGCGCACCCAGGTAGGCATTGTCGACCGTCTGCGAGACGGTGGTGAGCGCCTGCACGATCGGCACGCCGCTGCGGCTGGACAGGGCGAAGCTGCGCGCGAAGCGGGCCATCGTGCCCTTCATGATGATCTTGCTTAAGCAATCGGCAGCCCCAGCTTGCGCCGGTCCCAGTCGTAGCGCCCTTTCTCGCTGTTGACATACATGCGCCAGGCGAACACGCCCAGAATCGCCAGCACCAGCATGTAGGGCCAGTAATTGACGGTGAACTGGGACGAATTGATCAGCAGCCGGGTCATGAACGGCAGCTCGGTCTTGAAGCTGGCGAACACTTTCTGGAATTGCGGAATCACGAACACATTGACCACGATGATCGCGATCGCCATGGCGATGATGACGAAGGTCGGGTAGCGCAGCGCCGACTTGATCCGCTGGCGCATTTCGCGGTCGAATTCGAGATGGTCGAACAGGCGCAGGAACACGTCCTCCAGGCGGCCGGTCATCTCGCCCACGCGCACCATGCTGAGGTAAAAATTGTCGAACACATGGGGATGGCGCCGCATCGAGGACGACAGTTCGCGCCCCGCGTCGAGCGACTCGCGCAAATCGCCAATGATGCGCCCAGAAGGCCTTGTTGGTGGCCGATTCCTGCAGCCCGGCCAGGCCGCGCATGATCGGCACGCCGGACTTGAGCAGCGTGTACAGCTGGCGGCTGAACATCTGCACGTCGAGCGAGGTGACCTTGCGCTCCCACAGCGCGGACCACCAGCCCTCGGTATTGGCGGCGGCCACGGGCTTTTCGATTCCTGGATGTCGACCGGCGTGATCCCGGTCGAAAACAGCTGGGACGCGATGGCGCTGGCGTCGACGCCTTCGATCACGCCGGACAGCATCTCGCCGCGCGCGTTGCGTCCCTTGTAGGCGTAGAACGGCACCTCAGTCCTCCAGCTGGTTACTGATGCGCATCGCCTCGGCGACCGTGCTGCGGCCCTGCACCGCCAGCGCCACCGCGTGCTTGGCGCATGGTCTCGCCCGCCATCTGGGCCTGGGCCGCGCGCAGGAAGTGGCCCGGGTCCGGATGGTTGGACGCCTCGACCACGTCTTTCGTCATTTCCAGCAGTTCGTAGACGCCGGTTCGGCCCCGGTAACCCATGCCGTTGCAGTGCGAGCAGCCTTTGCCGTGGAAAAACTGGACGCTGTCGACCGTGTCCTGCAGCTCGGTGCGCAGGAACTCGCGCTCGGCCGATGAAATGAAATGGCGTGCGGCGCGCTGCAACTCTCGCAAATCTTGCGCACCAGGCGCTGCGCCAGCACCGCCTGCAGCGAGCTGCCGACCATGTAGCGCGGCACGCCCATGTCCATCAGGCGCAGCGGCGTGCTGGCCGCGTCGTTGGTGTGCAAGGTCGACAGTACCAGGTGACCGGTCATGGCGGCGCGCAAGCCGATCTGGGCGGTTTCCTGGTCGCGCATCTCGCCCACCAGCACGATGTCCGGATCCTGGCGCAGGGCCGAGCGCAGCACGCGCGGAAGGTCAGGTCGATCTTTTCATTGACCTGCACCTGGTTGATGCCGTGCAGCCGGTATTCGACCGGGTCTTCGACCGTGATCAGTTTTTTTTCTGCCGAATTGAGTTCGGCCAGGGCGCTGTACAGCGTGGTGGTCTTGCCGCTGCCGGTCGGGCCCGTCACCAGCACCAGGCCGTTGGGGCGCTGCACGATGGCGCGAAATTGCTCGACCAGCTTGGGCGGCATGCCGATCGCGTCCAGGCGCAGCGTGGTGCCGCCCTGGTTGAGCAGACGCATGACCACCGATTCGCCGTACTGGGTCGGCATGGTCGAAATCCGCACGTCCACCCGCTGCTGCTTGACCTTGACCGCGAAGCGGCCGTCCTGGGGCAGGCGCTTTTCGGAGATGTCGAGGTCGGACATCAGTTTCAGGCGCAGCGCCAGCGGCGTTGCCACCTTGATGTCCGCTTCGGTTTGCAGGTGCAGCACGCCGTCGATACGGAAACGGATGTGCAGGCGCGACTCCATCGGCTCGATGTGGATGTCCGAGGCGCGCACCTGGGTGGCGTCGTCGAACACCGATTGCAGCAGTTTGACAATGGGCGCCTCTTCCAGGTTCGGATTGGCGGCGGCCAGGGCGCCGAAATCGACGAAGGAATCGCCCAGATCGGCCTCGACCTCGCGCGGAAGTCGGTGATGTCGTCGGTGCGGCGGTAGATGCGGTCGATGGTGGCCAGCACCTCGGTCTCATTGACCACGGCCAGCGAGATGTTGCGTTTGACCTGGCGGCTGATCTCGTCGTAGGCGAACAGATCGGTCGGATCGGACAGGCCGATCAGCAAGCCTTCGCGCCGGTCCTCGAGCGCGATGGCGCGAAACCGCCGGGCCTGGGTTTCCGGCAGCATGCGGACCACGTCCGGGTGGATGTTGTAGAACTTGAGATTGATGTAGGGGATGTCGAGCTGCTTGGCCAGGGCGCCGGAAATCTGCTCTTCGGTGACGTAGCCGCTTTCGACAAACACCCGGCCCAGTTTGCGTCCGGTGCGCTTCTGGTCTTGCAGGGCCAGCCCGAGCTGATCTTCGGACAACAGCTTTTGCTGCACCAGGATTTCGCCTAATCGAACTTTTTCCGGCCTCGCCATCGATCCATCCTCAATAGTTAAATGCTTGCGGGTCATTCTATGTCAGAAATACGCAAATTTTGTCGGAGAGAATGATTTTGGTCGGCGACATGGTCAAATCGCGACATAAGCATTAGCCAACCGGCAAGGTTGCGATGCGCTAGAATAAATTAAGACCTCGCTACGCAATCAAACAAACCACCACATCGCCCTCATGAAGGCGGGGGCCTATAGCACGTTCGCGACTTCGTTGACACGCTATGGATCCCCGCCTTCATGAGGACGACGTGCTAACTCTACTAATGACATGTCCCTCTCCTCTTCCCCCGCCGCCGAATCTACCTGATGCGCCACGGCAGCGTCGCCTATTTCGATACCGTCAAGCAATCCCGTGCTGCCTGAAACCGTCTCGCTCACCGAACAAGGCCGCGCGCAAGCGACGGCCGCCGGGCGCGTGTTCGCCGACGCCGGCGTGCGTTTCGACCGCGTGATCGTCTCCGGCCTGCCCCGCACCGTCCAGACCGCCCAGCACGTACTCGCCCAAACCGGCCAGGACATCACCATCGACGCCTGGCCCGAGCTCGAAGAAATCCGCGGCGGGCGCCTGTCCCAGATCCCCGACCACGAATTGCGCGACGCCTTCATGGGCGCCTTCGAAGGCGTGGTCGGCGAACACAAACGCTTCCTGGGCGGCGAATCGGTCGGCGAACTGATGGACCGCATCCACCCGGCCATCGAGCGCCTGCGCGCCGACCCGGACTGGGACACCGTGCTGCTGGTCCTGCACGGCGGCGTCAACTGCGCGATCCTGTCCTTGGCCCTGACCGGGCAACGGATGTTCCTCGGCGCCCTGGCCCAGACCCCGGCCTGCATCAACGCGCTCGACGTCGGCACCCATCCGGGCGACTGGGTGGTGCGCTTCATGAACTTCGCCCCGCCCGTCCCGCTGCAGGGCGAATCGCGCACGACCACGATGGAACAGTTATATGTGCAGTACCTCAAGTCACGCTGGAAGCGGCAGGCAAATAAATAGTACGGGCGTGCTTTTAATCGGCTAGAATAGGCTGACAACAACGCAGGAGACACGATGTTCGAAGAAATGATGGGCACCAAACCGGTGTCCGAACGCCAGAAATTCGACGTCGACGCGCTCGACGCCTACATGCGCCAGCACGTCGCGGGCTACCCCGGCGGACCGCTGACGGCCGAGCAGTTCAAGGGCGGCCAGTCCAACCCCACGTTCAAGATCACGGTAGGCGGCCAGCACTACGTGCTGCGCACCAAGCCGGGCCCGGCCGCCAAGCTGCTGCCCTCGGCGCACGCCATCGACCGCGAATTTCGCGTCATGGACGCGCTGCAAAAGCCGGCTTCCCGGCCGCGCGCCAGTACGCGCTGTGCACCGACGAATCGGTGATCGGACGCGCTTTCTACATCATGGAATTCGTCGAAGGCCGGGTCTTGTGGGACCAGTCGCTGCCCGGCATGACGCCTACCGAACGGGCCGCCATCTACGATGAACTGAACCGCGTGATCGCCCTCTTGCATACCACCGACTACGCCGCCATCGGCCTGGGCGACTTCGGCAAGCCGGGGAACTATTTCGCGCGCCAGATCGAACGCTGGACCAAGCAGTACCAGGCATCGGCCACCGAAACCATCGAGGCCATGGACCAGCTGATCGCCTGGCTGCCGCAGAACATCCCAGGCGATGACGACACGTCCATCGTGCACGGCGACTTCCGCCTCGATAACATGATCTTCCATCCGACCGAGCCGCGCATCCTGGCCGTGCTCGACTGGGAACTGTCGACCCTGGGTCACCCGGCCGCCGATTTCTCTTACCACTGCATGAGCTGGCACATCGCCCCCGGCCAGTTCCGCGGGATCAGCCGGCCTGCCGCTGGCCGAGATGGGCATCCCGAGCCAGGAAGCCTACATCGCGTCCTACTGCGCGCGCACCGGCAAGACCATCCGCATCGAAGACTTCAATTTCTACCTGGCCTACAACATGTTCCGTCTGGCCGGGATCATGCAGGGAATCATGAAGCGCTATGTGGACGGCACCGCGTCCAGCGCCCAGGCCCTGCAGAACGGCAAGGCCGCCCGCCCGATGGCCGAACTCGGCTGGACCTATGCCCAGCGCGAATCTCACTGATGAAGGACAAGCAATGAACTTCGATTATTCCGACCGCTGCAAGGAACTGCAGGGACGCCTGCTCGCCTTTATGGACGAGCACATCTATCCGAACGAACAAGCCTTCAAGCAGGAAGTCGACGCGAACGGCGTGAACAAGGGCGACCGCTGGATCCCCACCGAGCTGATCGAACGCCTGAAACCGCTGGCGCGCGAACAGGGCCTGTGGAATCTGTTCCTGCCGAAGTCGGCCCGGGCGCCGGAAGGCTTGTCCAACCTCGATTACGCGCCGCTGTGCGAGATCATGGGCCGCGTCGGCTGGGCGCCCGAAGTATTCAACTGCGCCGCGCCCGACACCGGCAACATGGAAACCATCGAACGCTACGGCACCGAGGAGCACAAGCGCCAGTGGCTGGAACCCTTGCTGCGCGGCGAGATCCGCTCGGCCTTCGCCATGACCGAGCTAGGCCGTGGCCTCGTCCGACGCGACCAATATCGAAACGCGCATCGAACGCGACGGCGACGAGTACGTCATCAACGGGCGCAAGTGGTGGATCTCGGGCGCGGGCGATCCGCGCTGCAAGGTCTACATCGTGATGGGCAAGACCGACTTCAATGCCGCGCGCCATGTGCAGCAGTCGATGATCCTGGTCCCGGCCGACACCCCGGGCCTGACCGTCCTGCGTCCGCTGCCGGTATTCGGCTACGACGACGCGCCGCACGGCCACTGCGAAATGGTGTTCGAGAACGTGCGCGTGCCCGCCTCGAACTTGCTGCTGGGTGAAGGACGCGGTTTCGAGATCGCCCAGGGCCGCCTCGGACCGGGCCGGATTCACCATTGCATGCGCGCCATCGGCGTGGCCGAGCGGGCCCTGGAACTGATGTGCCAGCGCCTGGGCAGCCGGGTCGCCTTCGGCAAGAAGATTTCGGACCAGGGCGTGTGGCGCGAACGCATCGCCGAGTCGCGCATTCAGATCGACACGGCGCGTTTGCTCACGCTCAAGACGGCATCCATGATGGATACGGTCGGCAACAAGCATGCTCAGGCGGAAATTGCCATGATCAAGGTGCTGGCGCCGAACGTGGCCCAGCAGGTACTCGACTGGGCCATCCAGGCGCACGGCGCGGCTTGGCGTCTCGGACGAATTCCCGCTCGCCTACCAGTGGGCTTAAGCAACCGCACGCTGCGCCTGGCCGACGGCCCGGACGAAGTGCACCGCAACGCCATCGCCAAACTGGAACTGGCCAAGCACATCAAGGTAAGCGGAAGTCTGGAATTGCCCGTAACGCGCAGTTAAACCTCGTCGCCCTCGCGAAGGCGGGGGCCATACCGCGTATCCGGATTCGGAAACGTGCTATGGGGGGCTCGCATGCGAGCCCGCCTTCACGAGGACGATGTGCTTGTGGCGCAAGCGACGTGTTTTTTGTTCAATGTACCACTTCGTCTTGTCTGCACGTAAAGTACTTTCAAGAAAGCCATTGCTCGGCTACCATCAGGCATACAGCGGCCTCCCCGGGTCGCCTGGCTCGTGGCGGAGGCTTTTTCGGTGCAGTTTTTTTCACGTCAAACACTACCTTCGATCCGTTCAAAAACGGCCATGCTGGTGCTGGCTTGCCTGCTGCCGACCATGATCGGGTTCGGCGCCCTCTCTTACGATTCCTACAACCGCGAACGCGCCAAACTGTTGCTCGATGCCGACCGCATGGGCAAGTCGCTGCTGGCCTCGGTCGAGCGCGACCTGGAAACGGCCGAAACAGCCGCGCGCGCTGGCCAGTTCGCCCAGCCTGGCCAGCGGCGACCTGGCTGCCTTCCATGCCCAGGCGAGCAGCATCCTGCGCCCGGAACTGTCGGCCGTCGCCTTTGTCTTGAGCGACCGCGACGGCAAGCCCCTGCTCAATACCCGTCGCGCCTACGGCAGCGCTGGCGCCCAATGCCAACGCCGACGCCATTCGCCGGGCCTTTACCAGCGGCGAGGCCCAGACTTCAAACCTGTCGCGCAGCGCGCCCGACCAGCCTTACCTGGCCTCGGTCGACGTCCCGGTCTGGCGCCGCGGCGAAGTCGCCTACGTGCTGTCGGCCCAGTTGTCGCCCGACCGCATGACGCCGCTGATCAAGGACCTGAATCTGCCCCAGGGCTGGCACGCGGGCGTGCTGGACGGCCAGTACCGGATCGTCACCCGCACCCGCGATCCGGAACGCTGGGTCGGCTCCAAGACCAATCCCGGTCTGATCGCGGCGCTCGACAAGACATCGCACGGCGTGCTCGACCTGGTCACGCGCGAGGGGCTGGACGTGCTGATCGTCTACCAGCGTTCATGCGGCGCGCGGCTGGGTCGTCAATATCGGTGTGCCGCGCGAGGTGGCCAATGCTTAGGCTTGTGCGCTTCGATGTCGAACCTGTTCCTGAGCGTGGCCTAGCCTGATGGCGGTCGGTTTCGTGTACGCCTGGGTGATCGGCGGGCGCATCCGGCGTTCGGTGCGCGCCCTGCGCGAACCGGCCCAGGCGCTCGGACGCGGCGAGCCGGTGGTCCTGCCGCCGCTGCGCCTGCGCGAAGCGGCCGAAGTGGGCGCCGCCCTGAAACAGGTCGAGGCCCAGCTCCAGGCGCACCGCACCGGCCTCGAAGACCGGGTGCGCGAACGCACCACCGAACTGCAGAACGCCTACGCCTTGCTGGAAAACGTGTACGCCACCGCGCCCATGCTACCTGGCCCTGCTCGACACCGACCTGCGGATCGTGATGATCAACGACTACCTGGCGCGCATCAACGCCAAGTCCCCGGCCGAGCATATCGGATTCACGCTGCCGGAATTGCTCGGCCCGATCGGCGCCGAATACGAACGCGCTTACCGCCAGGTGCGCGATACCGGTCTGCCCCTGATCAACGTCGAAGGACATGGCGACGTGCCCTACGATCCGGGCGTGGTGCACCACTGGCTGTGCAGCTACCACCCGGTCTACAACCGCGAACACCAGCTGGTGGGCGTGAGCGGCCTGGTGCTCGACGTGAGCGAATCGAAGCGCCTGGCCGACCAGCTGCGCAATATCAGCGAGCAGTTCCACGTGCTGTACGAAATGTCGGGCGACGCCCACATGCTGGTCTCGCCCGACGAAGGTTTCGTCAGCGGCAACCGGGCCGCGGCCGCGCTGTACGGCTGCGCCAGCGTCGACCAGTTCAAACACCTGTCGCTCTACCACCACCTCGCCCGAATTCCAGCCCGACGGGCGCCGCTCGTCGGAAAAAGCCGAGCAGTTCATGCGCTATGCGCTCGAACGGGGCAGCCACCAGTTCGAATGGCTGCACAAGCGGGTCGACGGCAGCTTGTTCCATGCCGACGTCATGCTCACCAGCCTGAACGCCAGCGGCAAGGCGGTGCTGCAGGCCACCGTGCGCGACATCAGCGAACGGATCGCGGCCGAAGCGCGCATGCAGTCGCTCAATGAGCAGCTGGTGCACGCGGTCCAGCGGGCCGAGACGGCCAACCGCGCCAAGAGCGAATTCCTGGCCAATATGAGCCACGAGATCCGCACCCCGATGAACGCGATCATGGGCCTGGCGCGCTTGCTGGAAGAGTCGCCCCTGGCGCGGCGCGAGCGCAGCTATGTGGCCAAGATCAAGATGTCGACCCGCTCGCTGCTGGGCATCCTGAACGACGTGCTCGACTTCTCCAAGATCGAAGCGGGCCAGATGCGGCTCGAATACACTTCGTTCCGGATCGACCAGGTCCTCGACAGCATTTCGGTGCTGCTCGCGCCCAACGCCGCCGCGCAAGGGCTGGAGCTGGTCTACGACGTCGCGCCCGACATCCCGGTCCAACTGGTGGGCGACCCGATGCGGCTCGAACAGGTGCTGCTCAATTTGGTCAGCAACGCCATCAAGTTCACCAAGCGGGGCGAAGTGGTGGTCTCGGTGCGCCGCAGCGGCCAGCAGGACGAGCAAAGCATGACGCTGACCTTCGCCGTGCGCGACACGGGGATCGGGATCGACCCCGCGCAGCATGCGAACATGTTCGACGCATTCTCGCAAGCGGACAGTTCGACCAGCCGCAAATATGGCGGCACCGGCCTCGGGCTGACCATCTGCAAGCGCCTGGTGGGGCTGATGGGCGGCGCCATCTCCGTCACCAGCACGCTGGGCGAAGGCGCCACCTTCGTATTCGATGCCTAAGCTTCGGCATCCATCCGGGCGCCGCCGCCACGGCGCTGCTTCTACCCCCTGCCGGGACTGGAACGGCGCTCGCTGCTGGTGGTGGACGACAATGCCACCGTGCGCGCCAGCGTGAGCGCCCAATGCACCTCCTTCGGCTGGCGTGTCGACAGCGCGGCCAGCGGCGCCGCGGCGCTCGAACTGCTGCGCGCGGCCAAGGGGCCGGACAAGCGCTACGACTTCATGCTGCTGGACGCGGCCATGCCGGAACTGGACGGCGTGTCGGTGCTCACCTATGCCCACGCCGACCGCCGCATCGCTCTGCCGCGCACCGCCCTGATGGTGGCGGAGAGCTCGCGCGAACAACTCGACGCGCTGGCCAGCGAACTGCGGCTCGACGCGGCGCTGTCCAAACCGTTCACGCGCGACGCGCTGGTGGCGGCCATCGTCGAACTGCACACCGGGCGCCCGCAGCTGGCCGATGGCCAGGCGCCGGGACTGGCTTCTAGCAGACTCGTAGGAATCTACGTGCTGCTGGTCGAGGACAACCAGATCAACCAGGAAGTGGCCAACTATCTGCTGCTCCATGCCGGCGCCGCGGTCGACATTGCGGCCGACGGCAAGCTGGCGGTCGACATGCTGGCCGAAGCGCCGACCCGCTACGACGCGGTGCTGATGGATATCCAGATGCCGGTCATGAACGGCTACGAAGCGACCCGCGCGGATCCGCAGCATGGGCCTGACCGATCTGCCGATCATCGCCATGACCGCCAATGTGATGGAGGACGACCGCGCACGCGCTTCGAAGCGGGCATGAACGGCCACATCTCCAAGCCGATCGACGTCGACAACCTGGTCTCGGCACTGCTGCGCGTGACCTCGGGCGGCGACGTGCGCGAATTGCGCGAGGCGCCGCGCGACTACGGGCGGCAGGACGCGGCGGCAACGGACGCGCCGCAGCGATGACGATCCCCGGCATCGATCTGCCGTCCACCCTGCCCCGCTTTGGCGGCAGCTTCGCCAACTTCGTCGCGCTGTTCAAGCGCTTCGAGACAGTCCCAGGGTGGCACCTTGTCCGAAGTGCGCGCACTGCTGCGCAGCGGCGAACGCGATCCCGCGGCGGCCCTGGTGCACCGCCTGCGCGGCGTGGCCGCCAACCTGGGCGCGGCCGAGTTTGCGGCCAAGGCATTCGAATTCAGAACAGGCGCTGCGCACCGAGGACGGCGAGCGCCTGGTGGCGCGCCTGGACGTACTGGAAGGCGACCTGGCGCGCCTGATGGTGTCGGCGCGCGAGCTGCAGGTGCCAGCCCGCGGCGCCGCTGCCGGTCAGCGCGTCGGCTCAGCCTGCCCGGCCTGCAGGGAACCGGCGGCGACGTGCGCGCACTGGACGACAGACTGGCCAATCTGCTGGGTTTTACTTCAAAATAACAACTTGAAGGCGTTGGCCGAATTCGAGGCGGTGCGTGGACAACTTGACACGTTCGCGACACCGGACATGACCGCCGCCCTGGGCGATGCGGTTGCCACACTGGGTTTTGCCAATGCCGCAAGGCTGCTGAAAGAGATCATGGATCGAAGGGTAACGCAATGACTTGGGGCGGCATCGTAAAAAAAGGACGCGTCCTCATCGTCGACGACGCGATGGAAAACATCCAGATCCTGCACCAGGCGTTGCAGGACGAGCACGACGTGCTGTTCGCGATGAATGGCCAGAAGGCATTGCACATTGCACAACATCAATTGCCGGACCTGATATTGCTCGACGCGATGATGCCTGACATGGATGGCTACGCCGTCTGCGCCGCCCTGCGCGCCTCCGAAATCACGCGACGACATCCCGATCATTTTCGTCACGGCCCTCAAGACCCCGGAAGACGAAACGCGGGCGCTCAGTTCCGGCGCGGCCGACTTCATCAGCAAACCCGTCAATGCGGCAGTGGTACGGGCGCGCGTGCGCACTCAGCTCACCGTCAAGTTCCAGAGCGACGCTGCGCGAACTGACGCTGACCGACGCGCTGACCGGCGTAGCCAACCGGCGCGCCTTCGACGAGCGGCTCATCGCCGAGTGGCGCCGCTGCGCGCGCTCGCAAATGCCGATCGCGCTGATCCTGGTCGACATCGACCACTTCAAGAATTTCAACGACGCCTACGGCCACCAGGTCTGGCGACGCCTGCCTGAAAAGCGCGGGCGAAGCGATGGCGCGCGCGGCCAAGCGTCCCCAGGACATGCTGGCGCGCTACGGTGGCGAGGAATTTGCGCTGCTGCTGCCGTATGAAGATGCAGCCGGGGCCGAGACCGTGGCGCGCCGCGTGCTCGACGAAATCGCCGCGCTCAAGATCGCGCACGAGCGCTCGCCGGTGGGGCCCACGCTCACGGTGAGCATGGGCGTGGCCAGCATGACGCCCAATGACAGGGTCGAGCGGCTGGTCCTGGTGCGGGCCGCCGACGCCCTGCTCTACGACGCCAAGGCGGACGGCCGCAACCGCTTTAAATCCAGCGGCAGTTAGGCTGCCGCTTTCTCCTTCTTGAACGGATTGCGTTCGGGCGCTTCTTCGTGCTCGATGCCGAGCAGTACCCGCTTCATCATCTTGTTCAGTACCGGCTGGCGATGGCGCACCAGGATGCCGAACGGCTGCGGCTTGGCGCCCAGTGCCGCTTTCGGTTCGAGCGCCGTGCGGCCGTAGGAAATCTCCTTGCAGCCCATCGCAATCGCGTCCGCGATCCCGGCGTGCAGCAGGCGCAGGTAGATCGGCAGATCTTCGGCCGCCGCGCGGTCGAAACCGATGTGATAGGCCACCGCAGTCTCGCCGTCCGCCACCGAAATGAGGAAGCCGAGAATGGCGCCCTCGCGCCGCACCACGGTGCAGCGGAAGCCGTCGCTTACCGCCTTTTGCAGGGCCGCGAAATAATCGGGCACCAGTTCGAACATGCGCACGCCCGCATTCGACTGCACCGCCTTGTACAGCGCATGCAGCTCGGACCGCACCGCGCCCAGGTCGGCCAGCGGCTCGACGCTACAGGCGCCGTCGTCCATTTTCTTGAAGATCGCGTTGCGCACGTTGGTGCGGTATTTCGAGGCCAGGCTGGCCAGGTAATCGTCGTAGGTTTTCCAGGCCGGATTGAGCGCCAGGACCATGTTCGGTTCGGTCTCGACGTAGCGGTAGCTCAGGTGTTCCAGATGCGCGGCCTGCTCGCGGTGATGCGAATGCAGATCCTTGATCATGATGAAGTGGGTTTTGCCTTCCAGCTTTTCGGACTGGCGGATCCGGTACAGCACTTCCAGCCACGCCGTGCCAGGCCAGCTTGGGATCGGCATCCGGCGCCAGGGCGATGCCGTGCTGGCCGTAAGTCAGCAGATTGCCGCAGGTGAGGATGCGCTGGGTCGTGCTCTTGGCCAGTTCGTCCAGGCGCGCGCCGCGTTCTTTTCGGGGCGCAGCTGCGACAGGCTGACGTCGGCCACCTGCATGTAGATGGCGGCCAGCGGGCGGCGCGCCTCGCCCACGCCGCTGTAGACCAGCGCATAGCGCGGCGACAGATTGAGGGGCAAGACCTTTTCCAGGGCATGCAGATAGGGAGCCGACATGAAGAAGCCGGACGGCGCCGCCAGTTCCTGCCAGGCGTCGCGGTCCAGCATTTCGATGGCATCGGCAATGGCGTAATACAGATCGGCGGGACCGCGCAGCTCCTTGCGCACCTGCTTGCGCTCCTTGAGCGCGGACGTGATGGACTTGATCTTGCCTGGGATGTTCATGCGCGGATATGCAAAATTGATAACATATTGAGTGTACCAATGCCCGCGGGGCTTGTCACCAACCTTCGATCCGCCATGACATCGCCCTCGCGAAGGCGGGGCCTATAGCACCTATCCGAATTCGGTCAAGTGCTATAGGCCCCCGCCTTCGCGGGGCGATGATGTCTTACTTCGGCGACGGTCTTAGGGGTAACGACGCAGCACCAGTTCAGCCACGCACACGGGTTTGGTGCCGCCGTCGCGTTCCACGACCACATGCCATTCCAGCTGCGCGCCTTCGTCCAGATCCTCGATTTTGCTCAGCGTCAGGCGCGCACGCACGCGGCTGCCGACCGGCACCGGGGCCGGAAAACGCACCTTGTTCAAGCCGTAATTGACGACCATCGTCGCGTCCACCATCCGGATCGATTTCTCGAACAGCGACGACAGCAGCGACAGCGTCAGGAAGCCGTGCGCGATCGGGCCGCCGAAGGGCGATTCGGTCCTGGCACGCTCAAGGTCGACGTGAATCCACTGATGATCATCGGTGGCGTCGGCGAACTGGTTGACGCGCGCCTGTTCGATCTGCACCCAGTCCGACACGGCCACTTCCTGCCCGACCAGCGCACGCATCTCGTCGAGCGTGGCGAAGTCACGCATCGGCCACTCCCGCCGGGCGGCGCCCGAACATGCCCATGCCTTCGATGGTGCACACCAGCTCCCCCTTCTGGTTCACGGCGCGCCAGGTCGACCACACCACGCCGCGGTCCGGCTTGGAGTTCGATGCCTTGACCGCCGTCGTCAGATAGCTGACGGTGAGCGTGTCGCCATGCAAGGCACCGGCAAAATCCAGCGTACCTTTTCCAGGCCGGGCGAACCCATGCTCGATGCGCTGGCCATCATGCCGTCAACGACCATGCGCATCATCATGCTGCAGGTGTGCCAGCCGCTGGCGATCACGCCGCCGTATGGCGAGACGGCTGCGGCCTCGTGATCGATGTGAAACGGCTGGGGATCGAACTGGGTGGCGAAGGCGATGATCTCTTCTTCGCTCACGGTGCGCGAACCGAGCGCGATTTCCTGGCCCGGATAGAAGTCGTCAAAATACCAGTTCATTCGGTGATCCCTTGCACAAAGCCCGGCTGCGCAATGAAGCGCTGCAGGTGGTGGTCCGAGTCGCCCAGCGTGAGTTCGATCATGGTCAGGCGCTTGAAGTGGTGGGCGGCCTAAGCAGTTCGTCGGTCACACCCATCCCGCCGTGCAGCTGGACCGCCTGCTGGCCGACGAACTTGAGCGCCTGCCCGACGCGGAACTTGGCGGCGGAGACCGTGCGGCGCCGCTCCGCAGCATCGTCCGACCCTATGCGCACGGCGGCCAGCAGCGCCATCGAACGCGCCTGCTCGAGGTGAATATACATGTCGGCCATGCGGTGCTGGAGCGCCTGGAATTTGCCGATCGGGGCACCGAACTGCGAGCGGGTTTTGAGGTATTCGAGCGTGGCGCCGAAGATCGCTTCCATCGCGCCCAGCGCTTCGGCGCACAGCAGCGCGGCGCCGTAATCGGCTGCGCGGTCGAGAATGTCCGCACCGGCGCCGTCGGCACTGATCAATGCCGATGCTTAAGCAGCTCCACCTGTTTGAACACGATATTGGCCGCGCTGGCCGTCGAGCGTGCGGTAATCGGTCAGCGTGACGCCGGCCGCCTTGGCTTAAGCACCACGAACAGCGAGATCCCCGTGCCGCTGCGGGCCGACACGATCAGGCTGTCGGCCTGGGCGCCGTGCACGACCACCGTCTTGGCGCCGTCGAGGATGAAGCCCGCGCCCTGGGCGCTGGCCGTGGTGGCGATGGCGAACAGGTCGTGGCGCGACTGCTTTTCGGTCAGTGCGCAGGCCAGTTTCAGCTCATGCCGCGGCGACCTGTTCGAGCAGGCCGTCATGCCCGCCGCCCAGCTTGAGAAACTGCGCACCCAGCACCGTGGCCAGGTAAGGCTCGACCACCAGGCCGCGCCCCAGCTCCTGCATCACGACGAACATGTCGACCGCGCTGCCGTTAAAGCCGCCCTGCTCTTCCGGGACCGGCAAGGCCAGCATGCCAAGCTCGGTCAGCGTGCTCCAGGCGGCGCCGGACACGCCCGCGTCCGAGTGGATGATCTTTTTGCGCTCGTCGAAGCTGTAATCCTTGGTGACCCAGCGCTTGAGCGCGTCGGCGAAGGCCAGCTGTTCTTCCTTGAAGTTGAAGTCCATGTTCAATTCCTCACAGGCCCAGGATCATCTGGGTGATGATGTTGCGTTGAATCTCGTTGGAGCCGCCGTAAATGGAGGTCTTGCGGAAATTGAAGTAGTAGCCAGCCAGCGGCGCGGCATCGTCGTCATGCGCGCGCTGTGGCCGCTCTCCGACTCCAGATAGGCCGGATCGAACGGCAGCGCCATCGGCCCTGCCGCTTCGACCATCAGCTCGGTCAGGGTTTGCTGGATGTCGGTGCCGCGCACCTTGAGCACCGATGCTTCCGGTCCCGGCGCCTTGTGTTCCTGGGCCAGCACGCGCAGCACCGTCATTTCGAGCGCCATCAGCTCGATCTCGAGCGTGGCCACCTTGGCGGCGAACAGCGGATCGGCCATCAGGCTCTTGCCGTTCTTGATCTGCGCGCTCTAAGCAAAGCGCTTGAGGAAGGCCAGTTCGCGCTTGGAGCGGCCGACCGCGGCGATGCCCGTGCGTTCGTGGCCGAGCAGGTATTTGGCATAGGTCCAGCCGCGGTTTTCCTGGCCCACCAGATTGGCGACCGGGACCCGGACGTTATCGAAGAAGACTTCGTTCACTTCGTGGTCTTCGTCGAGCATGATGATCGGACGGACGGTCACGCCCGGCGTTTTCATGTCGATCAGCAGGAAGGAGATGCCCTCCTGCTTGCGCACGGTCGTATCGGTGCGCACCAGGCAGAAGATCATGTCGGCGTGCTGCGCCAGCGTGGTCCAGGTTTTCTGGCCGTTGACGATGTAATGGTCGCCGTCGCGCACGGCCGTGGTCTTGAGCGAGGCCAGGTCCGATCCCGAACCCGGTTCCGAATAGCCCTGGCACCACCAGTCCTCGCAGGACAGGATGCGCGGCAGGAAGTGGGCTTTTGCTCGGCATTGCCGAAGGCCATGATGACCGGCGCCACCATATTGACCCCGAACGGCAGGATTTGCGGCGTACCGGCGCGCGCATTCTTCGTCGAACAGGTGGCGCTGCACCGGCGTCCAGCCCGGGCCGCCGAATTCGGCTGGCCAGCCTGGCGCGACCCAGCCCTGTTCGGCCAGGATCTTGTGCCAGCGGACATAGTCTTCGCGCGACAGGCGCAGATGCTTGCGCACTTTTTGTTGCAGGTCGGCGGGCAGCCTGGCGTCGAGGAAGGCGCGCACTTGATCGCGAAAGGCCAGATCCTCGCTCGTGTAATTCAGGTCCATACAGTCTCCTTGTTATTGCCGCCTAAAAAAGCACGACCGTTCACAAGAATTGTACATGAAAAAAGCCCGCAAGTGCGGGCTTTCGGGGACCTTGAAACGCTTATTTGCGGCGACGGCGCGTCAGTGCCCCGACGCCCAGCAGTCCGGCCAGCATCAGCATGCCGGTCGCTGGTTCCGGGACCAGCGTGGCGGCCGCGGCCGGGACAACGACCGCGGCGACCGGTTCAGGCGATGGGGCCGGGACGACGGCCAGAATGTCCGACGCGGGCGGCGTGGTGACTGCCGCCTCTTCCTGGTGACCGCTGTTGCCCGGTGCGATATCGGTGAACGGTGGCGGCGCCGACGGACCGCCGGTGACGCCGCCATTGCCCAGGGCCGAGGTATCGGCAGGACCGCGGGTGAACACCGCCGCGCTGGCTGCGGGCGCAGCGGCCGGGGCCGCCGGGGCTGGGACCGCTTCCGGCGCCGAGCGCAAACGTTGCCGCGCGCGGGCCATTGCCGGTGAATACCGTCGTGGTCGACACGCCGCGGTCGCCGTAGCGGCCGTACGTGGCCCAGGTGCCCGGACCGTTCATGACCAGGGGCTGGACCGGATCGATCGCGGCTAAGCATCGCCGTCGCGCCGAATGACCACGCCGGACGCGGCGCGCCAGCGGCCGCCGTACTGTCCACTACCCCCGCCTGCGCCAGGGACGCGGTGGCACATAGCCCTGCAATTACCAGCTGTTTGACGACCATGAAACTCTCCTGAATATGATTTTGTTTATATTATGAAATATGCATGCTGAGTAACAATACTAGCACTAGTAGAAAAAGGCAACGCACGAATGCGGATCACCAAAGACAAAGGGGGCTCTCTATGAGAACCCCCTTCTGGTATTGCCTCTATTACTACTGATCAGCGCGCCGTGTATGATCGGCGCAACAACTATTTTTAATCAGCAGCCTTGGTCGGCGGCATGTAAGGCATCAGGCGCGTGGCGAGCCGGGTATCGGTCTTGACCATGCCGACCACGTCGCTGAGGATGTTGGCCGCTTCGGTCAGCATCACGTCCTTGGCTTCCTTGGCCGCCTTTTCGGCAGCCAGTTCAGCGCTCAGCGAACGTTCGTCGCCCTGCAGTCCGTCGTCCTGGCGCGAACGTTTCTTCTCGGCCAGGGCCTTGTTGCGGCCATTGCCCACGTTGGTCAGGGCCGCCTGACGCTCTTCGCGCAGCTTGGCACGTGCTTCCTGGGCGTCGCGTTCCTTGCGGCGCACGGCTTCGTTCAGCGAGATCGAGTTCTCCTTGCGCAGCTTTTTGACTTCTTCCAGGTCCTCGATCAGGTACTGGAAGTCCTTGTCCTTGGCAACACGGGCTTCATGCCGCTTCTGGACGGCTTCGATCACCGATTTCAGGTTCCCAGGCCTACACGAACGGCGCCGCTTGATATTGGTCCAGGGCAGCGCGTTGTCGTAAGACGATTCGCCGAAGTTTTCCGCGTCCGAGGTCTCAGGGCAGCTTGATGTCGGGCGTGACGCCGCGCAGCTGCGTGGTGCCGCCATTGACGCGGAAGAACTGCGCCACCGTCATTTTCAGTTCGCCGCTGCGCACGCGCTGGCTCGGGTCCAGTGGCTGCAGGCTCTGCACGGTGCCCTTGCCGAAACTCGATTCGCCGATGATCAGCGCGCGGCCGTAGTCTTGCAGCGCCGCGGCAAAGATTTCGGAAGCCGACGCCGAGGCGCGGCTGATCAGCACGCCAACCGGGCCGTCCCACACCAGGCCCGGATTGCGGTCGACGCCGACCGATACCTGGCCGCTCGCGTCACGCTGCATCACGACCGGGCCTTTGTCGATGAACAGGCCGGTCAGTTCGACCGCCTCGGACAGGGCACCGCCGCCGTTCTGGCGCAAGTCGATCAGCACGTTGTCGACGTTGGCACGCTTGAATTCGCCAAGGATACGGGCCACATCGCGCGTGGCGCTGCGGTAATCCTTGTCGCCGTTGCGGTGCGCTTCGAAGTCGTGATAGAAGGCCTAAGCAGCGTGATCACGCCCACTTTGCGCTTCTTGCTTAAGCATCGGTCACTTCGATGATCGATTTCTTGGCGGCCTGCTCTTCCATGTTGATCTTGTCGCGCACCAGCACCACGGTGTTGTGCTTGCCATCGGTACCGGCATCGGCCTACAGGGATGTCGAGGCGCACCACGGAACCCTTGTCGCCGCGGATCAGCTGCACGACATCGTCGATGCGCCAGCCGAGCACTTCGGTAAACGGTGCCGTATGTGCCCTGGGCGACACCGACCACGCGGTCGCCGACCTTGAGCTTGCCGGACATCGCGGCCGGGCTGCCCGGAACGATTTCGCGGATCACGGTGTAATCTTCGCGTCCCTGCAGCACGGCGCCGATGCCTTGCAGCGACAGGCGCATGGCGATGTCGAAGTTCTCGGTCGCGCGCGGGCCCAGATAATTGGTGTGCGGCTCGATCGACATGGCATAAGCGTTCATGAAGATCTGGAACACGTCTTCGCTGTCGACCTTGCCGGTGCGGGTTTCATAATTCTCGTAACGCTTGTCGAGCGTCTCGCGGATCGCTTTCTCGTCCTTGCTTAGGCCAGCTTCAGGCGCAGCCAGTCGTTCTTGACGCGTTTGCGCCACAGATCGCGTGATTCCGCCTCGGTTTTCGGCCAGGCCGATTTCTCGCGGTCCAGTTCGACGTGTTCATCGACGGTGAAATCCTGCTTTTGCTTGACCAGCTCGCGCGCATAGGCGATGCGGTCCGAAAAGCGCTTTTGATAGAGGGCATAGATCTGGAACGGCACCGCGAGGTTGCTTAAGCACGAATCATGTCATCGAATTTGGTGCGGTAGCTGGCAGAATTGATCGAGGTCGCTTTGCAGGAAGCACAACTTGTCGCCATCGAGCGACTTGAAGTAGCGGTCGAAGATTTTTTCCGACATCGCATCGTCCAGCGGCACCGACTTGTAATGCTCGGTAGTCAATTTTTCAGCCGCCTGCATGGCCGCCTGCGATTGCAGCGCTTCCGGCTTGGGAATCTGAACCCCTTTTTCTGTCTGCGGGATTGCCGCTTCGGTCGTCACGGCAAACGCCAGTGCCACCATCAACATTGACTTCTTCATTCGATTCTCTCCGGGCGTAAAACGCATGATATCCACTGCCAACAATTCTAACAGCTTGGGCAGTGTCGCAGAGCCAGCTTGCACCTTTTCTCTTAAGCCCAGCTTAGGTGGGCGCAGGCCAACCATGCCAGTGCGGCAAGAATGAGCAGCAAGGGCCAGGACCGCAAGGCGATCAGCCAGTCGGTCCAGGATGGCCAGAACGACAGGAACTGGGGTGCGAGCGCAATGCGATCAGGAAATCGTAGGGTGCGAAGTGCCATTGCCCCCGGGTACGCCACCAGGCCACGGCGAACGGAATCAGAATGATCAGGAACGGCGCCAGCGCCGCCGGGGCCGCGTTATACCAGCGCACCCGGGTCAGCGTGACCGAGCCCAGCTGCCAGTTGGCGCCCTTGCGGCGAGGAATGATGGTAAAGCTGCCAGGACGCGCTCCCGTGAGCAGGCTAAAGCAACAAAATGGGCCAGTTCGTGGCACATGGTGCTTAAACCACGGTGAACAGGAAAAGAAGGGATGGGTTGACGCAAGAATCCGGATCACCACCGCCAGCGCGATTGACGGCAGCAGATACAGCAGCACATCGCTGTGCTGGCACAGCGCCACGGGTGCAAGCGCGCGGCAGGAGGCGGAAAACGACATGGCCGCCGCGCTGCCTGGCTAGCTTGGCGTAGAAGCAGCGTCCGCAAGCCTGGCGGTAGCGTTCGTTGCCGCCAATGCTGACCTGCTCGCCTTCGCGGATGCGCTTGCCTTCGTCGTCCACGCGCACATTCATCGTGGCTTTCTTGCCGCACGTACAGATATTCTTGAGTTCTTCGATATCGTCGGCCAGGGCCAGCAGATAAGCCGAGCCCGGGAAGGGTTCGCCGCGGAAATCGCTGCGCAGACCGTAACAAATCACCGGCACGCCCTTGACCTGGGCCAGCTGGTGCAACTGCTGCACCTGGGCGGTGGACAGGAACTGGGCTTCGTCGACCAGCACGCACGCCACTTTCGGCGCCTCGGCCAGGAAATCGGTGTCCGGACCGAAGGTGTCAACCTGGCGCTGCGGGCCCAGGCGCGAGGTCACCTTGCCGATCCCGTAACGGCTGTCGATGACGGCCGTGTACAGGCGCACTTTCTGGCCCTGCTCTTCGTAGTTGTGCGCCACCTGCAGCAGTGCCGTCGATTTACCGGCGTTCATCGCCGAATACCTGAAATAAAGTTTTGCCACTGCGTGTTCCTGTACGGTAAGTGCCCGAATTATAGCAAGCCGGTCTTACTCCCCAGGATGGTATTTGCGCTCGAGGTGACGCTCGATGTCTTCTTTATAGAACAGCACATCCTTGAATTCACCGCGCGTACATTGCGGCCTGGTCCTCGAAATGCGGCGAACCGGGCCGGTTGTTGTTGCCATGCCTACCAGAATGCTTTTCGCGCGAGGCGCGGACCGAATTCGACCGCCGCAACGAAGCTGTTGCCCCGGTCGCCATAAATGCGCTTGGTTGTCTGCGGGGCCGACATGCCGAACGCGGCCAGCGAACCCCAGGCCGCCGACGTAAACGGCACCGGCAGGCTCGGTTTGGTGTCGTCGTACTGCTGGCGCACGTCGCCGCTGGCGCGCTGGAAGCGGTTGATGTCGCCCCACGGCGTCTGCCAGCTGCCGAAATCGGCCTCCAGCTTGGCCGTCGCCCGTGCCAGGGCTTGCAGGCGGTCGGCGGGGCCGATCCGGGTCTGGATGAAGTCCACGACCGGCAGTTCGGCGGCCTTGGCGTCTTTGGATGCCGCCACCACCATCTGCTGGCCCCAGTAGACGGCCAGCGCGGTCGGCACCGAACTGCTGGAAAAACGCAGGTCCCAGCCGCGCAGCATGGCCACTTGCGGCGCCAGTGCGGCGCGCTGCGGGTCTTGCGCGGGCAAGGCGTCGTAGTCCTTCAGCAGCGCCAAGCACCAGCGGTTCGAAGGCCGTCAGGTAGCTGTCGTAGGCCGATGCGATCAGGGTATCGAGCGTGAAGTCGCGCGTTTTTCCAGCACCCGTACCGCGTGCAGCCCGCGGGCATTCTCCGGGAGCGACCACATATACGATGGATAGTCCTGCACGCGCGGGCTGCTGGCGCCACCGCGCGGAAGGGCCAGTTGTTCGTATTCTGAATCCAGCCGCTGGCGGGATTGCGCAAGGTGATCGTCTCGCCGATCTCGTGCAGCCCTTTCCACTCGGTGGCGGGATTGCTGCCGTCGACCGGATGCTTCCAGTCGAAGCTGGGGTCGCGCCTGGGCAGGAAGTTCCCGTGGAAGTAAGCGATGGTGCCATCCGCATCCGCGTACACCGTGTTGTTCGACGAATTGGTGCGCAGCTCCATGGTCTTGCGGAAGGCCTGGTAATTGCGTGCCTTGGTGCGCGAGAACGATTGCATGAGCGCCTTGAGCGGCTCCTCCATCAGCTTGACCGCAACCCACTTGCCGCCAGCCGTGCGGACCACGGGACCATGATGGCTGAAGTAGGCCGTGACGGTCTTGCTGGCCATGCCGGTCGCCGTTTTGTAAGGCAGCGTGATGGGCACCGCCTTCATTTCGCGTTCGCTGTCGGCGTACAGGTAGAACACCTTGCCATCGCGTTCGGTGACGGTCTCGAGGTACTCGTCGATCACGTCGCCGCCGCCGGACGTATGCATCCAGCCGACACGTTCATTGAAGCCCTGATAGATGAAGAACTGGCCCCAGGTCACGGCGCCGTAGGCGTTCAGGCCCTCGTCGCTGGCCATGTGGATTTCGGGCCGGAAGTAGAACGAGGTGTGCGGATTAATCAGCAGCAGCGCCCTGCCCGACTTGCTCAGTTGCGGCGCAATCGCAAATCCGTTCGAGCCGCGCGGCTCCGGATCGAACCCGGCTCCGGCGTCGGCCAGCACCGGCTTTTTGCCGTAGAACGCTTCCAGCTCCTTGAGATCGATCTCCTCGATGTCGCCGCCGATGCTGCCTTCGCTGAACGACAGCGCCATCCACGGCTCGAAGCGCGTGATCAGCTTCGG
The DNA here is from genome assembly GCA_024703915.1 of Massilia sp. H-1. GTDB lineage: Bacteria > Pseudomonadota > Gammaproteobacteria > Burkholderiales > Burkholderiaceae_D > Telluria_A. The sequence goes on from CP087969.1 coordinate 230,576, forward strand.
CTTGACCTCGGGGTGCGTGTGCAGATAGAAGTTAAGGCCATCGGCGAAGGAATTCATCAGCTTCCTGAGCCACGCGGGACTGGCCGCGTACTTCGCCTTCATGGCTTCCGGCGTGATGTACATCTTCATGCGCAGGTCGCGCCAGATTTCGGCTTCGCCCTCCACTTCGGCCAGGCGTCCCATCGCATTGATGTAATTGAGTTCGACCCGGTTGAAGTCGTCCTCGGCCTGCGCGTACATCAGGCCGAACACGGCGTCGGCGTCGGACTTGCCGAACACGTGCGCGATGCCCCAGGTGTCGCGCATGATGGTCACGCGTTTGGCGCTGGCCTTCCAGCGGGTTTGCTCGGCCGACGCCGGGGTGGCGGTGGCTGGCGCGGCAGCAGCGGGGCCGAACGTCAGCGCGGGTGCCGCAGGCGCAGGTGACGAACAGCGAGGCAAGCAGGTGGGTTCTGAACATGGACATCGCTTTCGTCGTTGGTTGCAAGGCGTTCTACATGCCGAGCTGCTGGCGCAGCTGATTGTTTTCTGCCGTGAGCGCGTCCACCTTCTCGCGCAGCGCGGCGACCTGGGCGCGCAGATCGCCTTCGACGTCGGCTTCCGCTTCCTTTTCCTTGGGCGGACGGCTGCTTAAACTTTCTGTTCGCGCACCTGGCGCGCCATCTGCTGCAGCTCCTTCTTGCCATGCCGATGACGGCCGCCTTCTGGACCGCTTCCGGCAGCGAAGCCACGTTGGCCGCGGCGTTGATCGAAATCGTCCCCGAGCGCACCGCTTCGACCAGCTCCGGCGTCGCCGCTTTCTGGATCCGTTCGATCTGGCTGATCGTATTACTCGACACACGGGCCGCCTTGGCGACGTCCTCGCGCGTATTCCACGGCGGCGATTCTGGGCACCTTGGACGCTTGCGCTTCGGCAGGCGCATCCGGTTCGGCCGCGCGCTGGGCCACGCGGGCGGCGACGATGTCCTTCTTGCGCAGTGCCAGCACGCCGCGCTGGTAGTCCGACACGCTGCGCCGCGCCAGGTGGTTATCGATCACCCACAGCATGACGTCGTCGAGCGAAGCGAAATTCGTGTTCTGCACGGTGCGGAACTCGATATTGTGCTTCTTGCAGATGTCGTAGCAGTTATGCCCGTCGATCAGCACATCACCCCACAGCACCAGCGCATCGCGGCAGCCCTCGGCCAGCAGGCTGCGTTCAAGCGCGGCATATTCATTGTGGGTAAGCGGATCGATGAAGGAACGCAGTTCCTCGTTGATGGTGATGTTCAATTCGTGTCCTTGTATGTACTGCGGGCGCCTGAGTTCGGCGCCGCCACGAATGCTACACCAATGGCGCACGAGGGGAAAGTGCCCGGTCCGGACGCGCCTTGTGCTAAAATCCTGCCCGCTGCCCCGATGGTGAAACTGGTAGACACCCGAGACTTAAAATCTCGTGCTCGTAAGGGCGTGCCGGTTCGATTCCGGCTCGGGGCACCACGGCATACAACACGCGCGACGCAACCGGCCTCCGGCTGCCCCCATCAGCGCGCCACCTCTCCAATGACCGTATCACGATTCATCACCTGCACGGTTGACGCCCCAAGTTCGACCCGCCCATTTTCGACCTTGTAGCGCGCCCATTTCGGCGAAACCAGCTTGAGCCCCGCGATCAGGTCACGCTCTTCCTTCCAGTACCAGTCCGACTGAACAAGCGGTCCCGCAATTGGTCTGATAAAGGCGGTAGGCTTGGCCAGCCCGCCTGCGCCTCGCTGACCAGGACGTAGGAATCATCGGCCTCCCCCACAACCGGTGCAGCTAGCACGCAGGCTATCGCGACGAACAAGCATGGGAAGAAGAGCACGACCATGCCAATGTCCACCCGGCGCTGGGACGCTGGCGCCAGCGAACGCGACATCCACCACCCCAGCACCGGGATCATCATGAAGGTCCAGGCAACAGCCCAGTAATTGAAAGCGGATTGTGCGAACGCCAGTTGGAACGGTAGATGCAACGCGCCCTGCGCCAAAAGCGCGAACACGAACAGCATGGTGGCGAGCAGCAGGCGGGGGCCGATCGTCGGCAACGAGGTGGAAAGTCGCATAGGTCCTTAAGTTTCAAGCAGCGAGGCCAGCTCGCAACCCAGCTGCACCTTGCCGATCGTGGGATTCAGGGCGCCGTAGCAGATGGTCCAGTCGTGTTCGATCGCGGTCGATACCGGCAATGTCGACAACTCAGGCGCCACCCTGCAGGCATCGAGCCGGATGCGGCCCAGCAGTTCCAGACCCAGCCCTTTCGCATGGGCGCGCCAATGCCAGCGTGCTTCTCAAATCCGCCGCAGCGTCGCTGTCGTACAGTCCCGCGTTCCAGCTACCCATGGCGCCCCTTGTTGAACATTGACCAGCATCTTAAGTGTCCATTCGCGCGAATGCAACGCCGCCCCGGTCTCGGGGCCGGGCATGATCCAGCGCAAACTTTGCCGGGCATCACAGCGTAGAGTCAGATTCTGGAGGATTCAATCATGGACGATACCGACGACATCATCGATGAACGCGCTGTTGCCAAGCGGGCGCTGGAAGAGAAACTGCGCCTGCAGCGCGTTCGGGGACGATGTGGCGCAGCGTTTCCTGCGTTCGCGCGGCATCATCGGCGAAGCCATGCAAGAAGCGGTGCTGGAAAAATATGCGGCCAAACAGGCGCTGCGCCTGACCAGGGAAGCACTGTCCGTCGTTGCCGCCACCGTTGCGCCGCCCCGCTTTCAGCGCTCAGTGCCGCATAAGCAGCGACCGAACGCGCACAGTTTTCCGCGCACGAGGTCGCACTTTGAATGTGCCTGTCTGTCAGGCAGCACGCGCACAACTCCGCGATCAGCGGCTCAATTCAGCAACACCTTTCCGTACCGGGCCCGGCACCTGGGACATGTAAGGAACGCGACGGCGGCAAGTCGGCCAGGTCCAGATACGAACTCAGGCAGAATGCCGACCAGGCCCGGCCCGCAGGACGCGCGATGCGACCACGCAGGTTCGGCACCTGCGGGCGCTTTTGAAGACCGGCAGCGCCGGTTCGGCCCTCCAGCGCGGGCGCCTCCAGGCACCGGTGCGCCGCACCGGGAATAAAGCCAAGCACATTGTTGTGGATGTCGAACAGGACGCCTTCTTCGAACCAGCCGATATGCTCGCCCTTGAGCGAGAACACGGACAGGCCAAACACCCAGCCGACCGTGTTGCTTAGCGCCAGATTGCGGATGCAAGAATCGTCGAGGATGGCGCTTAAAGCACAGCCTATGTCGTCATAAATCCAGGTAAGCAAGATTCCCTCCGTGGCTTGAACTGACTAGATGAACACATTATAACTTGCAATATATGCAACCTGCGCACGCTTGGAAGCGGGTGTTGCTTAAGTCCAACCGGCGTCGACCACGAACTCTTGCGCCGTCATCATGCGGCTGTCGGCGGCGGCCAGAAACAGCGCCATGCTGGCCACGTCCTTCCCCGTCAGGCGGCCCGGCAGGCACTGGTTTTCGTCGAGCGAGCGTTCGGCGTCGGCGTCGACCCATTTTTCCAGCTGGCGCGCGGTCATCACCCAGCCCGGGGTGAGCGTGTTGACCCGGATGCCGTGTTTGCCGAATTCGCGCGCCAGGCTGCGCGTGAGCCCGTTGACGGCCGACTTGCTGGTCGCATACACGGGATAGCTGATGACCTTGTTCTTCCAGCCGGTCGAACCAAGATTGACAATCGAACCGCCCCCTTGCGCTGCATCCCGGCCACGACGGCCTGGGCAGCAAAAAAAGCGACCTTCAAATTGATTGCCAGCTGGGCATCGAAATAGTCGGGGCTGACATCGAGAAATGCGTGGCGCTCGTCGTTGGCGGTGTTGTTGATCAGGACATCGAAATCGCCGTACAGGGCGGCGCCCTCGGCCACGCTGGCGCGCAAGGCCGCCACGTCGGTCAGGTCGCACGCCACAAAATGTGGCGCATGGACGACGTTGCCCTGCAATTGAGATAAAAGCAGCGCCGCCGATGCGCGGTCGCGGTCGGCAAACACCACGCGCGCCCCTGGCCTGCGAACGCGGCGACCATGTCGGCGCCAATGCCCGAGCGCCGCCGGTGATGAATACGGCCTTGCCCGTCAGGCTGGGGTAAGTGGCAAATTCCATGCGTTGCTTCCTTGATCGATGCCCCTGTGCGGCCATCCTATCATTTCCAGTTAGCAATCGACAAGGTGGTCCGGATTTACCGTTAATACCGCAAATCGTGCGGTCTGTCGCAAAGCGGCGATGGGGCCGGAAGGTCAACTTTAGAATGAATCAACTTCACTCACACAAGGACCCGTACCATGCGCGCTCCCCTGATTCTCGCTCTGCTGCTCGCCGCTCTAAGCACTGCCAGTGCAGCTGACCAAACCCGCACCGTTGCCGCCTTCAATGGCGTGAGCGTGCAAGGTCCGATCAATATGGTTGTCAACGCGGGCAAGGCGCAATCGCTCGTCATTCAGGGGGAGGACAAATTTATCAGGAGCGTGGAAAGCAAGGTCGTCAACGGTACCCTGGTCCTTTCCTTCCCCAAGAACTACAAAGGGGACGTCAACAGCGACTCGCGGATCCTGATCACCGTGCTTAAGCGCTGCGCTCGTTCTACGTCGAAGGCGCAGGGCTACGCCGAGCTCAACGACCTCAGCGGCGACAGCATCGACATCGGTTTCCAGGGCGCCAAGCAAGCTGGTCGCCAAGGGCAGCGTCAAGCTGCTCAAACTGCAGGCGCAAGGCGTGGGCGACGTCGACACCAAGGACTTGAAAGCCGAACGTGCCGATGTCAGCTTCGAGGGCATCGGCGCCGTCAAGGTGCACGCCAGCGATCGCCTCGATGCGGTGGTCCAGGGCATGGGATCGCTGGCCTATTATGGCAACCCGAAAACGGTCAACAAGACCGTGGAAGGGATTGGTTCGGGTCAAGTCGGTTTCACGCTGAGTCGGCGAGCGGGATCCATTCGCTCGTGCAGGACACGAATGATCGCGATCCCGTAATCCGTAACGCGGAAATAGATAATGTGACGTTCAATGCGGCGGCGCCGATAACCTGGTCGAATATCGTCGCACGCCATTGCCGCCATGGGATGTTGCAACAAATCAGCGAAGGCCGCCGTCAAGCGTTCGAGATACTGATCGGCTGTTGAAGCGCTCCAGTGCTGAACTGAGTATTTCCAGATTTTTTCAAGATCCCGCTGTGCCGCTGGCGCGAGGCGATATTCAGCCAAGACCGGCCCGCATTCTGTTCTTGAAAGCATTAACGTCGAACGCCGTGGGTTCGCCGCTGTTCTCGCCTTCAATCAACGCTTCACGAACGGCCTCAAGTTCCGCACTGCGTTCTTGCTCGCGGCGAATCAAGTCGCGGATATATTCGCTGTCGTTTGTGAAGTGACCAGCCTCGACTTGCGCTCTTATCCAGCTGTCTTGCTGATCGGTCAAGATAATAGTTTTGCTTACGGTCCCCATTTGCAGCCTCCAACATCAATTTTTCTATTGATGCACTATCATACAACGGCACGCACAACAAACGTTTCACTGCTCCGGCACCAGCGTCATCAGCTTGCCATTGTCTTCGTCGGTGATCAGGTACAGGTGGCCATCGGGCCCCTGCCTGACGTCGCGCACACGCTGGCCGATCGGCATGCGCTCCTGCCCGGTCACCTTGCCGTCTTTATCGAGCCCGATGCGGCGCACGTCCATTGCCGCCAGCGAGCCGCTGAACAGGCTGCCGCGCCATTGCAGGGAACTGGCTGCCGCTGTAATACGCCAGGCCGGACGGCGCCATGACGGCACCCAGGCGACCTTGGGCGAGGTCATGCCCGCCACTTCCCATTTGCCGACCGGCTCCGAAGTCCGGTAATCCAGGCCATAGGTTTGCAGCGGCCAGCCGTAGTTCTGACCGCCTTCGATCAGGTTCAGTTCGTCGCCACCCTTCGGTCCGTGCTCGGTCGCCCACACGCGCCCGGCCGCGTCGCGCACCATGCCCTGGATGTTGCGGTGGCCGTAGCTCCAGATCTCGGGCTGGGCGCCGGGACGCGTGGCCAGCGGGTTGCCGGGAGCCGCCTTGCCGGTGTCGGTCAAGTGCAGGATCGAGCCTTGATGGGTGGCCAGGTTCTGGGCTTGCTCGCGCGCCAGGATGTCGCCGATCTTGAGCGGCGGATTGCCGCCGTCGCCGACGCTCATCAACAGCGTGTTGTCAGGCAGCCAAACCATGCGCGAACCGAAGTGCTGGCCGCCGCTCTTGTCGGGCTGCACGCGGAACAGGGTTTTGATGCTGTGCACGCGCTTGCCGTCGAAGATGCCTTGCACCAGCGTGGTCCGGTTGGCCTCGGCGGTGCCGGTCGCCATGGTCATGTAGACCCGCACGTCCTTCTTGTCGCTCGGATGGACACTGATGTCGAGCAAGCCTGCCTGGCCGCCGGTAAAGACGGCAGGCAAGCCTTCCATCGGGACGGGATCGAACTTCTTCCCGTTGAGCATGTACAGCGTGCCCCCCTTGCTCGTGACCAGCAAGCGCCCGTCGGGCAGCCAGGCCATGCCCCAGGGATGCGAAATCCCTTCGGCGATGGTGACGCTGCGCCAGCCTTTGGCTACTGGCGGCGCGTCGCTCGGCTGAAGCTGGGCGACGGCCGTCGTGGTAGCAAGGGCACCAAGGCAGAGGAAGATGGTTGTACGCAGCATGCTGGTCTCCGGGAACAGATGAACATGCCCGATCCTACCTCAAACTGCGCGCCCGGTGCGCCTTGCCGTGTCCGCCTCAATATTGATAGGCGCCGATATCGTAGCCGGTGGCGTCATTACATGGACGGCCCAGGAAGTCGGTCGGGTAAGCCTGGGTAGAAGCAGAACCGCGGCTGATCGCCTAAGCGAACTGGCACTGAGCGACAGGTCCGGCGTGCCGCTGCGGTCGTAGTCCTTGAACAGCGGGGCCGAACTGACCGTGCCGCTGTGGTCCAGACCGTGGAACAGGCGCCAGTCGTAGGTCGAGTTCTTGCTCACCAGGTTGTTCCGGTAGCTGTTGTGCGTGCCCGTCTTGCCCTGTTCCGAGATGCCCATCTTGTTGTCGTACACGATGTTGCTGTACACCTGGATATAGTCGGCCGGTCCGCGGGTCCGGTAGTAGTCGCCCCCGCCGACAATGATGCCGGTGTTGGACGCGGCCACCGTGTTGTTGGTGATGATCACGTTGTTCGCGTCGTGCCACAGGTGGATCGCCCCTTCCACGACCCGGTACACGACATTGTTTTTCACCGTGGCCGAGGTGCTGATATAGATCCCCTGGACATAGCGGCAGCCTACTTACCTGATGTCGTGCACGAGGTTGCCGATCACGTCGCTGTGCGCGCCGCCGTAATAGCTGTCGACGCCGATGGCCGAGCCGCCCGCGCTGTTGCACGAGCTTCCTTTGGCAATGTGATGGACCCAGTTGGACTGGATCAGGGCATACGAGCCGCCGTTGTAGATGCCCCCGGTCCACTTCGAATTGCGGCCATCGATGCGGAAGCCGATGATGTCGACGTAGTTGCCGCGATTGTCCCAGGCCACCTTGCCCCTGGCGCCGGACGACACAATGTGGGCGCCCCAGGTGGTGGTGGACACGAAGCGGATGCGGGCGCCATGCAGTGCCGCTGGCCGTGGACTTGAAGCCGCCGCTATAGGTGCCCGGCGCCACATACACCGTGGTGCTTAAGCGCGTGCGAGCTTGGCGGCGCGCGAGAGCGAACGGAGCGGATCGGACTGGGTCCCGGGATTGCCGTCATTGCCGTCTGGCGCCACGTACAGGGAAGCGCTCTGGGCTTGTGCGACGGCGGTGCCGAGGAGGATGGTGAGGGTTGAAGTGACAATAAATTTCATTGGTAGTTCCTTACCTGAACACGTGAATGAACAAGGTTTGAGGTAAAGCAAGTGTCTTGGTTCAACCTTAATCCAAATAAATTTCATGGCAGTATCAAAGGAATAAAGTCCATTTACTCAGGGCACACCCTGCAACTTGCCCGGCGGCCCGCTGTCCTAACGCTGGACAAAGGAGAGCGCGCAATGAGCAATTACAAAGAAGTCAAAGGAACGCTGCACGACGGCGAGCAATATGCCGGACTCATCATCGGCAAGGAAGGCAGTCCGGACCACCATGTGGTCCTGTTGCCAGGGGAAGCGCAGGACGTGTCGTGGACGGCCGCGCGTGACTGGGCGGGCAGCAACGGCGGCGAATTGCCGACCCGGCGCGAGCTGGCGCTGCTGTATGCGAATTGCCGCGAACAGTTCGAGCGGGTCTGGTACTGGTCGAGCGAACCGCAGGAACCGCGCGCCCAGCTCGTGTGGGGGCAAAACTTTACCAGCGGGATACAGACCATGTACGGCCGCCCGTTCCGGGGCCGGGCCCGTGCGGTCCGCCGTCTGCCGATTGAATAGTGGAACTATGTGCCCTGCCGAACAGAGGACCAGGCCTATTTGCCTTATGGTTGAGCTTGTTAAATCTGCCGAGGAATCACAATGAATATGTTAATCAGCCTCATCATTTACCTGGTCGTGTTCGGCCTCATCTGGTGGCTGGTCAGCATGCTGCCGCTGCTTACCTCCGGTCGCCCAGATCGTCCGCGTGCTGTTCATCATCTTGCTGATCCTGATCGTGCTGTCGGTGTTCGGCATCATCCCGGGCAATTACCTGCCCAAGCTGAACCTCTAGGCAAGCGGCCTCAACGGGTTTTCCGGGGTGGTCCGGAGGCGTATAATCGCGTCACTCAACACGTGATCGCCCTCCATGACGCCCCAGATCCAGGCCTTTTTCGACCCGACCACCGCCACTGTCACCTACGTCGTCCATGCGGGCGCTTAAGCAGCGATTGCGCGATCATCGATCCGGTGCTCGACTACGATCCCAAGTCCGGCCGCACCGCCACCGTGTCGGCCGACCAGGTGATCGCCTTCGTGCGCGCGCAGAACCTGCGCGTGCAATGGCTGCTCGAAAACGCATGCCCACGCCGACCACCTGTCCGGCGCGCCCTACCTGGCGCAGCAGCTGGGCGGGCAAACCGGCATCGGGGCGGACATCCGCACCGTGCAGCGCTCGTTTTCGGCGGTCTTCCCGCAGCAGGACGCCAGTTTCGACCACCTGTTCGCACCGGACGAAGTGTTCATGATCGGCGCCCTCAGCGCGCGCCATGCACGTGCCGGGCCACACGCTCTACCGACATGGCCTTCCATATCGGCGACGCCCTGTTTGTGGGCGACACCCTGTTCATGCCCGATGTGGGCACCGCGCGCTGCGATTTCCCCGGCGGCGACGCGGCCACGCTGTATCGCTCGGTGCAGCGCATCCTGGCGCTGCCGCCGCAAACGCGCCTGTTCATGTGCCACGACTATCCGTCGACCGGACGCGAAGCGGCATGGGAAACCACCGTCGCCGCCCAGCGCAGCGCCAACATCCACATCCGCGAAGGCGTGAGCGAGGCCGATTTTGTCGCCATGCGGACCACGCGCGACAACACGCTCGCGATGCCGACCCTGATCCTGCCCGCGATCCAGGTCAACATCAACGCTTACCCACCTGCCCGCCGCCGACGGCAATGGCGTGCGCTACCTCAAAATCCCGGTCAACGCGTTCTGAGTCAGCTAAGCCAGCAGCCGGTAGCCTACCCCGGTCTCGGTCAGAATATGGGCCGGGCGGGCCGGATCGTCTTCCAGCTTCTGGCGCAAGTGCCCCATGTAGATGCGCAGGTAGTGACTGCGCTGCGCATGCCCCGCGCCCCACACTTCCTTGAGCAGATGGCTGTGCGTGAGCACCTTGCCTAAGCATTGCGCACGAGGACGCACAGCAGGTCGTACTCGGTCGGCGTCAGGTGGACCGGGACAGCCGCGCGGCTGACCTGGCGCCGGACCAGGTCCACCGTCACGCTGCCGAACTGGAACACGGGCGCCGCCTCGCTGGTAAGCGGCGCCATCCGCTTGCGCAGGTGGACCCGCAAACGCGCCATCAGCTCCAGATTGCCGAACGGTTTAGTCAGATAATCGTCGGCGCCGCTGTCGAGGGCCATCACTTTTTGCGCCTCCGCGTGCGCGCCGACAGCACCACGACCGGCACCGCGGTCCAGCTGCGCAGCTGGCGGATCACGGCCACGCCGTCCATATCGGGCAGGCCAAGGTCGAGAATGACCAGGTCGGGCTGCTGGCGCGCCGCCTCTTCCAGGCCCTCGCGCCCGCTCTCGGCTTCCAGCACGACGATGCCCTCGCCTTCGAGCGTCATGCGGAGAAAACGCCGGATCTGGCGGTCGTCTTCAACCAGCAGAACGCGCACTGGGCGTGCATTCATGACGTGCTCCCTTCGTCCGGCGTGAGCGGCGGCGTGCCGAGCGGCAGGGTGAACACGAAGCGTGCCCCGCCCCGGCTGCCCGCCTGCGCCCGGATGCGCCCGCCGTGGGCGTCCACCACCGAGCGGCAGATCGCAAGGCCAAGGCCGACGCCTTCGCGCGAGGACTCGGCCTGGCCGCGGACGAACTTGGCGAACAGCGCTTCTTCGGCGCCGGGCGGCAAGCCCGGGCCCCGGTCTTCCACCGCCACCCGCAATTCGCCGCCTTCGGCCTGCGCGTCGATCCCGATCCAGCCACCGGCCGCCGCATAGCGCGCGGCGTTTTCCAGCAGATTGCACAGCACCCGCTCGATCAGCACCGCGTCGAAGGCGACCAGCGGCAAGTCGGGCGGCAGCGCCACGGCGACCTCCATCGCGCCAATCGCGCGCGCACTGCCTGCCAGCGCGCTGCCGACCACTTCCTCGATCATCTGCCATTCGCGGTTCAGGTGCACGCCGCCCGTCTGCAGGCGCGCCATGTCGAGCAGATTCGTGACCAGACCGTTCATGCGCAGCGCATCGTCCTGGATCGCACGGGCCAGTTCACGCCCCGTGGCCGCATCCAGCGCAACGCCGCTCGCCAGTGTGCTGGACAGGCCGACAATGGCCGCCAGCGGGGTGCGGATGTCGTGCGAGACGGCACTCAGCAGCGAATTGCGCAGCCGTTCGCTCTCCATCTCGATTTCCGTTTCGCGCGATGTCGACGTAGTGAACCCGTTCGATCGCGAGCGCAATTTGCGCGGCAAAGGTTTGCAGCAGCAGGACCTGATCGGCCGGACCACGCCCGCGTCCCACCAGAACCAGCACCCCGCGCAGGCGCATCGGCGCGCAGCGGCAGAAATTGCAGCTGGCCGGTGACGGTGACAGCATCGGCGGCCCCGTCTTTGCGCTGGCTTTCGTAAATGGCCTGCGCCATGACCGTGGCGCTGGCATGGTCGACGCCCGGGGTGCCGATCAGCGGCGTGCAGTCGAGCGTGTCGTCGCGCCTGGCCGTCAGGATGCGCACGCCAACCTGGAAGGCGTCGGCCAGGTGTTTTTCCGCGATCCAAACAATCTGTTCATTGGTCAGCGCCGCCGACAGGTCCTTGGACAGGCCGAACAAGGCGCTCGCGCGCCGCTCGCCCGACCGGGCCATCAGCGCCTGGCGCCGCAAGTTGGCCGTCAGGTGGCTGACGATCAGCGACACCGCCAGCATGAAGCCGAAGGTGAGCAGGTACTGGGGATCGGCCGCCGCCAGCGAGTGGTAGGGCTTGACCAGGTAAACGTCGAAGCCGAGCACCGCCAGCAGCGAGGCCAGCACGCCGGGGCCGCGGCCGTAGCGCACCGTGGCCAGCACCACCGTCAGCAGATAAATCAGCACCAGGTTGGCTTCGGCCAGCGTGCCGCGCAGCAGCGACACGGCCAGGCCGGTCGCGGCGACGCACACCAGCACCACCGACGCGTAGGCGCGCCAGTCCGGTTCGATGTCAGGATCCATGCTTGCGGTCCAGGCTAGATTTCAATCTGCGTTCCCAATTCGATCACGCGGTTAGGCGGAATCCGGTAATAATCGGCCGCGTCGTGCATTGCGCGACATGGCTGCAAACAGGATGTCGCGCCAGCGGGCCATGTCGCCGCGGGTGCTGGCGATCACGGTCTGGCGGGCGATGAAGAACGAAGTCTCCATCATCTCAAACGGCATCGACGGGACACTTTGCAGCACTGCCGGAATGTCGCGTTCATCCTTGAAGCCGTAATATACATTGAGCTGGTAGCAGGCGTGGCCCAGATCGATCACTTGCACCCGTTCGTCCTGCGGCACGCCGGGAATGTCACGATTGAAGACCGTCAGGAAGATGGTCCGCTCGTGCAGGACCTTGTTGTGCAGCAGGTTATGCAGCAAGGCGTGCGGCACGCCATCGCCCTCGGCGCGGAAGAACACGGCGGTGCTTAAGCCACGCGCAGCGGCGGATTAGAAAACAGCGAGTCCATAAATGCGGGCAAGGCGATGGCGCCCTGCTCCAGATTGCGGAAAACCCGCGCCCGGCCCGTGCGCCAGGTCAGGAACAGCGTCATCATGACGGTGCCCATGGCCAGCGGCAGCCAGCCGCCGCTGGCGATCTTGAGCGAATTGGCTCCCAGGAAGGCAAGGTCGATCGTCAGGAAGAAGGCGGTCGCGGCGAGGCACAGCAGCACGTTGTACTTCCACTTGTGGCGAATCACGAAGAACGTCAGCAAGGTGGTGGTCAGCATGGTTCCCGCCACCGCAATGCCGTAGGCCGCCGCCAGATTGGTCGACGAACCGAAGGCCAGCACGGCCGCCGCCACCACCAGCAGCTGCGCCCAGTTCACGCCCGGCATATAGACCTGGCCGATTTCGTGCTCCGAGGTCTGCACGACACGCATGCGCGGCAGGAAGCCGAGCGCGATGGCCGAACGGGTGGCGGAAAACGTGGCCGAAATGGTGGCCTGGGCCGCGATCACGGTGGCCACGGTGGCCAGGATCACCAGCCCGATCACGCTCCACGATCCGAGCTGGTGATAAAAGGGATTGGCCACCGCGTGCGGATTGGCGAGCAGCAGCGCGCCCTGCCCCAGATAATTGAGCGCCAGCGCCGGGAACGCGACCAGAAACCAGGCCAGGCGCACCGGCTGCTTGCCGAAGTGGCCCATGTCCGCGTACAGCGCCTCGGCGCCCGTGAAAGCGAGGAACACCGCGCCCAGCGACACGAAGCCGAGCCAGCCGCTGTCGATCAGGAAGCGCACCGCGTACAGGGGATTGAGCGCGCCCAGGATGGCCGGATGCGGCGCGATGTTGATCACCCCCATGACGGCCAGCGTCGCAAACCACAGCAGCACGACCGGTCCGAAGCACTTGCCGATGCTTAGGCCGTGCCCTTGTACTGAAAGCCGTACAGGCTTAGGCCCAGCACGACGATCGTGATGGGAATGACATACGGCGTGAAGGCTAGGCGTGGCCACTTCCAGCCCTTCGATCGCCGACAGCACCGAGATGGCGGGCGTGATCACGCTGTCGCCGTAGAACAGCGCGGCGCCAGCCAGGCCGGTCACCACCAGCGGCCCGTACCAGCGCGAACGCTTGCCCACGGAGGCCAGCGCGAGCGCCATCAGCGCGACGATGCCCCCTTCGCCGCGGTTGTCCGCACGCAGGATGAGGGTGACGTATTTGAGCGAGACAATCAGGGTCAGCCCCCAGACGATCAGGGAGACGACGCCGAACACATTGTGTTCGTTGAGGGCGATGCCGTGCGCCGATGAGAACACTTCCTTCATGGCGTACAAGGGACTGGTGCCGATGTCCCCGTACACGATCCCCAGCGCTGCCAGGCTCAGGCCTGCCAGCGCGGTCTTGCTTGAAGCAGATTGCATGTCTTGTCCACGATTCTGTTGAAGGAATCTGGACGATATCGGCTTCCGTGTAAAAAAGCCGTAAAGACCGAGTTTACTGCTTCGGCGGCGCCGTCCAGCGGCCCAGCGGCTCGTCCATGTTGGCCAGATACCAGGTATAGCCGGTGACCAGGGCCACGTGGCGCTTGAGGTTTTGCGGGTCGACCTTGTCGAGCGTATCGGCCGCCGTGTGGTGATAATGGAAGTAGTCCGAAGCGTCGATCAGCGGCGAGAAGCACGGCACGCCGAGCTGCTCGAGACCATTCAGGTCGCCCGTGCCCATCACATCACCGCGCTGCAAGGCCGCCGCGCCCATGTTCTCGAGCGAGGCTTGCAAAGGGCCAAACAGCTTGCCGAGCGGCGTAAGGTGAACTGTGACGCATGCCGAACGGCCGTAGCCCGAACCGCTGTCGGTTTCGATGGCCGCGAAGTGCTTGCTTAAGCCAGGGCGCGGTTCGCTTCCAGGTAGGTGCTGGCGCCGCGCGTGCCGTTTTCTTCATTGGCCCAGGCGATCACGCGGATCGTGCGGCGCGGCTTGAGGCCGAGCTTCTTGAGCGTGTCGACCACGGCCATCGCGCTCACCACACCGGTGGCGTCGTCGTTGGCGCCCGTGCCCAGATCCCAGGAATCGAGATGGCCCGACACGATCACGATCTCGTCGGCCTTGTCGGTGCCGGGGAAGTCGGCGATCACATTGAAGCTGTCGGCGTCGGGCAGGATCTGCGGCGTGAGCGTGAGCTTCATGCTGACCGGGCCGCGCGCGGACAGGCGCGCCATCAGCAGCGCGTCTTCCACCGCCACGGCGGCGGCCGGAATGCGGGCGCCGTCCTGCAGTCCGCTCGAACCGGTATGCGGCAGGCGGAAGTTGGCGCCATGCCACTGAGCTGACCAGCGCCGCCACGGCGCCCATCTCGGCGGCCATTTTGGTGCCGCCGCCACGGTACTTGACCACCTGGCCGTAAGCCTGGCCGGACAGGCCGCGGTCGGCCATGAACTGGTCGAACGGGACGTTAAAGAGAACGATGCGGCCCTTGACCTCGGCCGCACGCGCTTGCAGTTCGTCGAGGCTGCGCACCACGATCACGGGTGCAGTCAGGCCGATGGGCCGGGGTCGCGCCGGAGCCGCCCAGCGCCGTCAGGACCACCTTTTGCGTCACGCCGGCCGGACGGCCGCGGTAGTCGACCAGTTCGGCCGCCTCCGCGCCGCGCACCCAGTGCGGGACCTTGACCGGCTGCAGCGTCACCTTGGCGCCAATCTTGCGCATGGCGTCGGCCACCTGGGTCACGGCGGCCGCTTCATGCCGGCGGAACCGGACAGGCGCGGGCCGACCAGGTCGGTCAGGTCGGCCAGGCGCTCGTAAGCCCAGTCGCTTTGCAGGGCGGTGTCGCGGATTTTGTTCAGTGCGGCGGGGTCGTTGGCGGAGCTTGCTGCGTGCGCGCCTGCGCTGAACAGGCAGGCGGCCAATAGGGTCAATACAGGCTTGCGTGACATGCGTTGAATCCTTCAAACTTTCATTAGGAAACACACAATAACGCATCCTGCCTGTTTCTGCACTCTATGCCGCGACCCATCTACCCCCGGTGAATTTTGATGGCAGGATTGACCCGTCGAAAGTCTCCAAAGCAGTAGCGGGCGTCGGCGGCGCCCATCTGTCATACCGTTGCGCCCGAATGCTTCCCTCATTGTTCCCTCCGTTTTGGGCGACGATTCCCTGCAAACGCGGTCCTTCCTCAACACATCAGCTAAAATTTGATATGACCAAACCAGAGATTCAGCGTGTAAAACTGGAAATTCGTCGTCGAGTTTCTGGACCCAGCAACCGGCTGCATCAGTAGCTCATCAATTATCGAGACTGATGACCTTGAGGCGGTGTGCGCGATCATTGATCCAGACGAAGTGGACATTCATCCGGCGGCCTCGTATGAGCTTGAGTTCGACGATGTTCTTAGACTAGCTGACCGTTTTGGCATAGCCCCAGGCAATGATGGACAATTCGCTCGCTTCAGATCGTGGAGGAAGTTGGACAACTTGCCGTATCTAATACACACGGATCGGGAGCTGGCCATGATGTTGGCGGGAGAGAAGCCATTTGCGGCATTTTCAGAGTATTACCCGGCAACGGGCGATGATGAAGTAATTCCAGAGAGCGTATTCGCGCCCTATGTTGCAAGCGGCCTATTCTCGAAGGCGGAACACTTTATTCCTGGAAAGGAGAATCGAACACTCCGACTCGTGTTATATGCCCGGAATGGTGAAGAATGGAGGATCCGGGCTTATGTATTAGTGCGAACTACTGCGGCAAAATGTGGCTGGAGTGAGGGATTTGAGCGAATGGAAGGTTCACTTCTTGGCTATTCCGACTCGCAGAATGACATCTTTATCGAACGCCATTTTAAGGCTTCGGCAAACTGAACTTCACAATCCCGTTATCTACGCATCCTGCATGTTTCTGCACTCTATGCCGCCACCAGTCGCACGCGTGATTTCCGACGGCGCGCCGAAACGCTTGGGCGGGCCCCAGTAGCCGGTGCCGCGGCTGGTGTACACCCACAACTGGGCCAACTTGTTGAGGCCTGCCGTGAAGGGCTGCTGCAGCGGCACGAACAGATTCCACGGGAAGAACTGGCCGCCGTGCGTGTGGCCCGACAGCTGCAGGTCGAAGTGGCTGCCGCCGCAGCCGCCGCGCTGCGCGGCTGGTGCGCCAGCAGGATGCGCACGCTGACCGAATCAGGGCGCGCTTAGCCATGGCCCGCTGCGGATCGCTGCGGTGCGATTCGTGGAACTGGTGCGCCGTGTAGTCGGTCACACCGGCGATCATCAGCGACTGCCCGTCGCGCTCGCACAGCACGTGTTCGTTCATCAGCACCGTCACGCCAAGGCGGCGCATCTCGGCGATCCAGGCGTCGGCGCCGGAATAGTATTCGTGGTTGCCAGTGACAAAAAAGCGCGCCGTCGCGCGCAAGCAGGTCCGCCAGCGGCGCCGTGTGCAGGCGCAGATGGGCGACACTGCCGTCGACCAGGTCGCCGGTGATGGCGATCGCGTCCGGCTCGAGCGCATTGACGCGGGCAACGATGGCGTTCAGGTAGCCGCGCTTGATGGTCGGGCCCACGTGGACGTCAGAAATCTGGACGATCGAATAGCCGTGCAGCGCGGGCGGCAGATCCTTGATCGGCACCTCGACTTCGACCACCCGTGCCAGCGACAAGCGCGCATTGAACAGGCCAACCAGGGTCACGCCCAGAGCCAGCAGCGGCACGCCGAGCGCGCTGCCCTGGACCAGGGCCGGCGCGTCGGCCCCGAACAGCGACAATACGGCCAGCGCCAGGTCGCGCAGCACGGTCAGCACCAGCAGCGACGAGAAAAAGCCCATCGCCAGCAAACCGGCCCAGGCCAGCTGGTCGGACCGCTTCCAGCGTTTGAACCGCGAGGCCATCAGTCCGGCTTAAGCATCAGCAACGTCGAGGCGGCCAGCAGGACGGCGGCGCCGATCTGGGCGGCAAGCGGCATTTCACTATCCGGTATCAGGCGCAGACCGATGTATAAATGCAACAGCCCCAGCAGTCCGAGGACGATGACGACAATGCGGCGCGGTGGCATGGAAACTCCTGTTTCAGGCGGGTTGGCTGTAGCAGATGGGGGTAGCGTGCCGGTCTGCAAGGGATGATTACCCGAAATGGGTAGTTGTTACAGTGAGGAAGCCATTTGTAAGATTCTGTATTAACAATCGCTTTTTGATGTGCCCACGCTATAGTTCACACATGCCCCAGCGCTATGGTGATCATCCCGATCTCGACTGAGGCCAAAGGAAACGCCATGTTCAATACCAAATTCGTAGGTGCTGCCCTCATCATCGCTGCGACGGCCGTCTCCTCTACGGCATCGGCCAGCGACCGCGGTGTCAATACCGCAGTGGGCGCCGTGGTTGGCGCCGCGATCGGCTCGAGCACCGGCAGCCGTAATGGCGCCCTGGTCGGCGGCGTACTGGGCGCAGCAGTAGGCAACTCGGTCCGCACCGACGGCCGCAGCCGCGGCTACGTCGATGCCCGCGTCAACTACTACGACGCCCGCTATGAAGACAACCGCTACTACCAGCCGCAACCGGTTTATGTCGAAGAGCGCTACTATGAGCTAAGCACCGGTCTACTACCGCCCTGCTCCGCGCTACTACGGCCCATAAGCAGTGGTGTACGTTGAACCGCGCGGCTACTACCGCGGTCACGGCCATCGCCATGGTCACGGTCATGGCCGCGGCCACGGCCACGGCTGGGGACGCTAAGCTCTCCTGAGCGACAAAAACCTGGTTCGCCAGGTTTTTTTCGTCCGCGTTTTCCCCTCCCCCGGCTAAGCAGCGCTGACGGCAGCCGCCGTCGCCAACGGGGAGGCTGCATGCTGCAGGAAGGCGACATCATCACACTGGCCAGAGGCGACTACCGCCTGCGCGCGCCGCTGGCCGGATCATCCTACGGCGTCGTGTGGCAGGCAGCCGCACCGGACACCGGCGAGGATGTGGCCCTCAAGCTGATCAACCAGGAGCAGATGGCGCGCGCCGACAGCGCGCTGCAGGAGCGCTGGGTCGCCAGCGCGAACACCGAAACCGCATTCCTGCGCGCTGGCGCCCTGGGACGGCCGCCATATCGTGCGCCTGCTCGACGACGGCATGCACGAGGGCTTGCCCGTCATGGCCCTGGAACTGATGGGGCCCGACCTGGCGCGCCACGGCCGCGGGCACCTGCCGCTCATGCTGGTGCTCGACTGGGTCGACCAGATCAATCAGGCACTGGCCACCGTGCACCGCTACGGCCGCCTGTACCTGGACCTCAAGCCCGCCAACGTGCTGACCGAACGCAGCGGCAACGGCGTCCGGCTGGCCGACTTTGGCACCAGCCGCCTGCGCACGGCCAGCGCGGACGGGGTCTATACGGGCACGGCAAGCTGGCAGGCGCCGGAACAGTTCTTCCCGAGCGCCGCCCGCACCTACGACACCGATACCCGCAGCGACTACTTCGCGCTCGGCGCCATGCTGTACTACCTCGCCACCGCCAGGCAGCTGGGCTTTTGCAGCACCTGTGGCGAAGCCTGGCGCGCACACCAGAGCGCGGCCCCGGCGCGTGCTGGCCGGTAACGGCGGCCGCATTCCCGCCACCCTCACCGAGGATGAAGCCGAGCTGTTCGCCGATCACGTGGGCAGCCATGCTGCCGCGCTTGGCGCTGACCTTGCTGCGTTCCCTGCTCGCACCTGAACCTGCCGAACGGCCGCGCCACGCGGTCGACATCAGCCGCATGATCGCCGCGGTCCGTGCAGCAAAAGCTGCGCCGCGCGCGCCGTTTCACCTGCCGCGCCCCGCTGCTTGGCTACCGCATCGGGAGCATGGCATGAGGGCCCCCGCCATCGCAGCGCTGTTCCTTTTGTGCCTGCTCCAGCTGGTGTGCCTGTGGCGCGCCTTTAAGCAGTGTACACACCGGCCGCCATCGAACTGGTGCTGCGCCCCGGCCAGTCGCAGATCCTGGGCCGCAACGAACTGGCCGCACCGCAGGCGGCTGCCAGCCACCTTGCGCTGCGCCGCGACGCCAGCGGCGCCTGGTGGATACGCAACGTCAGCGCTTAAGCAAACAGGTGCTGCTGCAGCGCGCCGGCGTGGACCGCCGCATGGGCACCAGCGCACTGGAACCAGGCCAGGTGCTGCGCATCGGCGCGGCCAGTTTCACGGTGCTGTCGGCCGATGCGCGCGCGGCCACCTTGTCCGGTCCGGGCGGCAGCTGGCGCTACGATGGCGCGACCCTGCTGCGCGACGGCAGCGCGCAGGCGGCGTGCCCGGGAACCGGCCTCGCCGCCCGCCTCGGCAATCTGTTCAACCGGGTGGCGCCGCATGCGCTGACCATCGCCCGCCCGCTCAGCTTTGGCGGCAATCTGTATTGCAGGCAACCGCGTGCCGATCGCACGGCTGGCGACAGGCAGCGCGTCGCTCGGCCGCGGCGCCGACGCCCTGATCCTGGCGAACAACGATGCATCGGCGCCGCTGCTGGTGTCCGGCGCCGACCTGGCACGCACGGAGCAGGCACTGGCCGGTGTCGATTCCCTGGTCGTTGGCCGCACGCGGATCGCCGTGCGGACCGACGGTGCGCGCCTGACATTGCGGCCACTGCGCCATGTCGCCCTGGCCACCTCGCAGGAAGTCAATCTGCCGCCGGGCGTCACATGGCGCTGGCAGCAGCGCACGCTCTGGTCACTGCCGGGCGGCGCTGCCTGGCCGGTCATGCTGGCGCTGCTGGCGGCAGGCAGCCGCCATGCGCCTTCGCCTGGCAGCGCGGACACTGGCCCTGCTTAGACAGCGACGATACTCCCCTCCATGCGGGCCACGCTGGCTTAAGACACGCTGTTGCTGGCCGTCATGCCAAGCATTGGCGCCCTGCTGATGCAGCGTGCGGGCGCCGGTCCCGGCGTGGGCATCTCGCTGCTGCTCGGCTGGGCCGCGCTGTGGACGCTGCTGCTCGCCGCGGGGCCTACCCCACGCTGGCCACCTGCGCCGGCGTGCTGCTGCTCGGCGCCTACCTGCTGATGCAGCTTGAACTGGGCCTGGGTGCGATGGAATCGTCCTGGCTGCGCCACTTCCAGAAAACCAGCGCCCTGCTCGCGATCGGTGTCGGCATCGGCAACTGCTGGCGTCTGCGCACGCGCTCCGGCGTGCTTAAAGCCATGTCCCAGGCGCGGCTCGAATGGCTGCTCGCGGGGCTGGCCTGCCTGGCTTTGCTGGCCCTGTCCCTGCAAGTGCTGTTCGGCGACGAGACCGGCGTCTTCGACTTGCAGCCGGTCGAATTTGCCAAGCTGGCACTGACCGCGCTGAGCGCCCACTGCATCGCCATCGGCCTGGGCTGGCAGCGCGGCATCGCGCACCAGTCCAGCGCCGCGTTGCGCGCGGTGCGCCTCGGTGCGCCGGTGCTGCTGTTCGCGGCCCTGCTTGGCCTGGCGCTGCTGGAAGTGGACGACTTTTCGCCCCTGATCCTGCTGCTGGTCTGGAGCATGGCCATGGCGCTGGCCTGGTCGCTTGCAGCCTAAGCCAGCGGGCTGCGGGCGCGGCGCTGGCCGGTGCCTAAGCCTGCTGGCCGTGGTGCTGGTTGCCTGGCTGCGCGCGGGCGGCGGCACGGAGCTGGCGCAACTGGGCTTTTACGCCGACCGCTTCGCCGTCTGGCTCGACCCGGCCAGCCATCCTCACACGGGCCAGCAGCTCTTGCTGGCAGCACGCGCCATCGCCGAAGGCGCCTGGTGGGGCAGCGACAACTGGCTGGGCGTGGGCGCGCTGGGCGAATCGGCTTAAGCAGCGCGCTCGGCATTCCCGCCGTGCAGGACGATTTCGCGCCTTCGTTCTTCATTCACCGCCACGGTTTGCTGGGCGCGCTCGCGCTGTGGACCTTGCAGGCCCTGTTCCTGACAGGACTGGTCCAGACGGCGGCCGCCGCCCTTGTGCAAAGCAGCCACGCGCGACTTCCGCCAGGCCTGGCTGTGGCGCTTTCGCTGCTTCGTCCTGTGCGGCGGCGCCGCCTTCGTGCTGGGCCACCTGCTGCTCTCCTGGGGCACCAACCTGGCCATCTTCCCGATCATGGGGCAGCCCATGAGTTTTCTTTCAGCTGGCGGCAGCCACCTGCTGTTTTTCATCTGCCCCCTGCTAGCGTTCCATGCCGTCTGCGCGCAATCATTAGAGGAGAAGTCATCATGCCGGTCTATGTCCAACACGAAGTCCTGGGCAAGGTAAGCGACGTGTTCAACGCCGAAGCGATCTGGCAGGCGCCAGGCCTGGCCCTGTTCGCGCGCCGCCCACTGCTGCGCGATCTGCTGGAGCGCTCCCCGCGCGAGCTGCGCGGACGCGCGCCGGTGCGCTGCTTTTCACATGTGACACTGATGCTGGCCCAGGAAGAACTGGACGACGACCGCCACCTGACGCGCGGCGCCCGCGTGCGCGACCTGGCACAGTCGCTGACCGCCCTGCACCAAAAGGATTTCGGCGATCTGCTCGGCAGCGACGACGTGCGCTACGACGTGATCGGCACCGAAGAACTGGCGCCCGGCGAAGTCGAAGTCAAATTCGGCCATGCCGTCTATCTGCCCACGGCCGCATGAAAAAGTGCTGTACCAGGTCAGCGCGTCGCAGGACGGCGCCAGCTGGCAGCGCGTATGCCCGATCTATCTGAATCAGCGCCTGGCGCTGATCGGCCAGGACGCCGAGCATGCCAGCCACGCCGCCCCCGGCTGGGCCTTTGGCGCCGATGGCGCGCTCCTGCTGGTCAACGACGGCCCGCAAGCACCGATCGAGGTGCACGTGCGGCCCAAAGGCGCTTTCGACTGCGCGTTCGACGAAGCCCAGGACTGCTACGCGATCACCGGCCGCGGCGAATCCACGCGCCTGTTGCTGAAAGTCGAGCGCGTCGCCGCACCGATTATGCTTAACCGCGACAGCCAAGCCTGCGACAGCTGCCGCCAAGCTTACCGCCGTCTGGAAAACCCGCACCGAGCAGACTGCGGTGCCGCTCAGCCACCGCCCGCGCGCCGAGCCCGAAACCGACGCCACCTTCGCACCGGTGGCACAGCAGCGCATCAGCCTGGTCGCGTTGGCCTTGCCGCGCCTGAGCCTCTACCGCGACACCGGCGCCACCCGGCTCGACATCGCGCTCGACCAGGCCGCGCGGCTCGCGCCCGAGGGTGCGCAAGCGTCTGTTCGTTTTTCGGTCGGTGCCGACGACCAGCTGCACGCCATCATTGGCGGCAGCGCGCAACCGGTCACGGCGCTTAGCCACTTTCCAGCCGCCCGGCACGCCGCAGATTGAACTGCGCGCAGTCCCTGCCGACATGGCGGACCGCTACTGCGCCACGCTGATGCTGCCGCACGCGGCCTGCATGCCGGTCGCCTCCGGCGCGCGCCTCGTGTTCGGACGCAGCGCCCCGATGCTGGCCGCGCTGCGCGTACTCGATTCGCCACGCTTTCTGCAGCAAAGCGGCGGTGCCGCCAGCGCCGACCGGCTTGGCCTGTCGCGCAGCGGTTCAGCTTCGAAGCGACGGTAGGCGGCTACAAGATCGCCCGCATCAGCGCCACCCAGGCCCTGTACCACCTCGATCCGGACATGGCCTTCGTGGCCTGCATCGGCAGCGAGCTGGCTTACCTGCTGCCGCACGGGCACCACCTGGTCGCAGGCCACTACGTGCTGCGTTTCGACGCCTGAACGGGAGCGATCATGATCCATCTGAGTTATCTCGCCATCGGCGCCGTGGCGACAGGCCTGCTGGTAACGCTGATGCTGGCCGCCTGGCTGACACCGGCCCACTGGTGGCGCCAGCTCAATGCGCGCCATCGCCGTGGTCGGCCTGGGGACCTGGGCCATCGCCAGCCTGATCCTGTGGCTGGCGCAAGCGCCCGCGCCGGCCCATGGCGGCCACGCCCGCAGCTGGCGGCATCGCGCGCTTGTCGGCCAATCTGGGAGACGCGGGACACAGCTACCGGGTGCATGAAGACTTGAATTTGCGCGCCGCAAAAGGCACGGCATCGCGCCGCATCGCGATCGTCCCGGCTTAAGCACGGTGGTCACCACGACGGGCGTGCGCGACGGCGACTGGTGGCAGCTCACTGCCCGCGTCGACGGCAAGGCGGTGGAAGGATGGTCAAGCAGCCTGTGGCTGCGCCGCACCACCGAAGGCGGCGCGCGCTAGCGGCTCATTCGCGCACGAACAGGGCCGCAGCGCGGCATGGCGACACCGGTGGCCACCGTGACCTGCTCCAGCGTTTTGCCATGCAGGTCGACCTTGCGCAGGAAGATGTCCATCTTGCGGGCAGGATCGCGCCCGATGGCGCGCCACCATTTTTTGGGACTGCGCAGATCGATTTTTTTCGCGGCCGGACAGGATCCAGAGCGCGTCGCCGCTGTCTGGCACCAGCACATCGAGCACTTTTTCGTCGGGCAGGCTCATGAACTTGCGCATGGCTAGGCTCGGCGTGCGCTTCGCTCCATCAGGAACAGATCCTGCGCCGGATGGTAGCGCGCCGTCCACAGCGCCCGGCTGTCGCCATGAAACGTCAGCTGGTCCACGTGCTGGGTCGCGAACACGATCCGGCCCGCGTTGTGCGACCAGAACATGGTGCGCACGCCGGCCGGGCATTGCGGCGTCAGCACGGTCAGGCCGTCGACCACGGCCTTGCCGCGTTCGAATTCGCCAAGGACGATGATTTTCGCGGTGCCGGGAACCGGCACATAGCTGGCCGCGTTGACAAAATAATCGAGCTGCTCGTGGGCTAGCGTGTGTCCGCAGGCGGATAGTGGCTTTCATCGAGCCCGCAATGGAGGAAGGCGGCGGCGTGGGCCGACGCGATGCCAAGCGCGTCGGGCCGTTCCATGAGCGGCCGGCGCGTCTTGCGTTCGTCCGGCGCGCGCGGGCGGGCGGCGTTGCTTAAGCATCGACCTCCGCATACGGTTTGCCATCCGAGAAAACGTGGACTTGCTGGGCTGCGGCGCTTAAGACTCGCGCACAGCAACACGACCGCCCACAGGGTCTTGCGCTTGAACAGTTCAGGCACCCGCTCTCCTTTCGGTCTGCATCGGATTGAATTCGATCCCGTTACAGGCTCAGCTTTGGCATGGTTCGCACAAAACCCAGCGCTTCGTAGACGGGAACGGCGTAATTGGACGAATTGACCGTGAACACGCCGGGATTGCTTAAGCCGCTTCGCGCGCGGCATGCCACAGGGCACGCGCGATGCCGCGCCGGTGGTAAGCTTTGTCCACGAACATGTGATAAATGTGGCTGCGGTCGCGCACGCCGATGAAGCTTAAGCAATGCCGCCGTCGTCGACGGCCACGTGGTACACCATGCCTACCGCGACATGGGCGGCAATGGCGGCCGCATCCTGTTCCTTCCAGGAAGGCGGCCGCCGCGTCCGGCTCCGTGCTTAAGCGACAATGAATTCGTTGGCCAGCGCGGCCAGCATTCTGGCGATGCTGGCAATATCGGTGTGCAGGAGTGGTCGGATACGCATATGACAACAATAGCATGGGCGCCCCCGATGGCGCTTCTGTTACACATGCTTGCAATGCCGGGCCACAAGCTCGTTGACCACCGGCACCGTCGCCCCGTAGACTAGCTCATCATGTCCAAACAGAGCTTGTCTGCGCCGCTGGGTCCCAGAGTATCCCTGACGCGTCCGCTGCGCCATGCGCGCTATCGCCAGCTCTGGCTTGCCAATCTGATTTCCAATCTGGGCACCTGGACCCAGACTTTCGCCTCGGCCTGGCTGCTGGCAACCGTCTCTACCTCGGCCGCCACCAGCAGCCTGGTGCAGACTGCCACCTACGTGCCGATCTTCCTGTTCGCCTTGCTGGCGGGCGTGGTGGCCGACGGCGTCAACCGCCCCAAATTCCTGTTCCTGTGCAATCTGTTCATGGCGCTGTCGGCCTGCGCCATGGCGGCCCTGGTCATGACCGGGCACACGGCGGCCGGACCGGTCTTGGCCCTGACCTTTTGCCTGGGCAGCGGCGCCGCCTTCATGTGGCTTAGCCTGGCAAGCGTCAATGTCGGGCCTGGTCGAGCCGGACGAGGTGGAAGCCGCCGCCACCCTGAGCAATCTGTCTTACAACGTGGCCGCCATTGCTTAGGCCCGGCGCTGGGCGGCCTGCTGTTCGCCTGGGTCGGCGCTTGCGCCCTGTTCCTGGTCAATGCCGCCTCCTTCATCGGCTTGCTGGGCGTCTACTGGTTCTGGTGGCAGGAGCAAGGCCAGAACCCGCCCGTGCCCGCCATCGCTTTGCCAGCAGCATGAAGACCGGTCTGACGACCGCTTTCGGCTGCGCCCGCTACCGGCATATCCTGCTCAATGTGTGCACCGTGTTCTTTGCCACGATCGCGTTCGCGGCCCTGCTGCCCGTGTTCGTCAAGGACGTGCTGCACCTCAATTCTGCGGGTCTTCGGCCTGCTGATGGGCAGCCTGGGCGCTGGCGCCGTGGCCGGTGCGCTGATCTTGCCGACCCTGCGCCAGCACGTGGGCAAGACGCGCCTGCTGGCCGCCGCCCTGCTGATGTACGGGGTCATGCTGCTCAGCCTGCCTCTGCTGCGCTCGCTGTTCGTGATGGTGCCGCTGATCATGCTGGCTTAGCATGGCCTGGTCGGCCACGGTCTCCACGCTCAACGCTGCCGCCCAGCTCTCCTTCCCGCCCGCGGTCCGGGCCCGCACGCTGTCGATCTACCTGTTCGTGATGGCTGGCGGCTATACCGTGGGCAGCCTGGTGTGGGGCGGGGTGGCGGACGCGTTCGGTGTACGCTTCGCCCTGGCTGCAGGCTAAGCGCCTGCGTGGTCGTTAATGCCCTGGTGCTCGTCGCAGGAAAGCGGGAAAGGCCCATCTGATCGGGGCTTTGTGAATACGGCGGATGCGCTAAGCTGTCATGATTGCCAATCCGTGCGCCTTATCCAATGACAGTTTCACATCACAGCACGCCATTTGCCCCCGGACTGGACGTGGCGGCCCGCTCCGCCATCCGGCGTGGGCGAGACCATGCGCGCCGAAAACCAGGACAATTACCTGCTGATCGACGCCAGCGGCCTGGCCCGTTTCCTGAAGGACCAGCAACCGCAGGAACAGCGCATCCACGGCTGGCCGCCCGGTCACGCGCGGGTGGCGGTGCTGGACGGCATGGGCGGGCACGGCCGCGGGCGTGAGGCGGCCGAAGCCGTCGTCCAAGGTTTGCTCGCGATACCGCCCTGCGCCAGCCTGGGCGAACTGGCGGCCAGCCTGGACGCCCTGCACACCACCCTGCAGCACCACTTTGCCGTGGACGACGCCGACGACAAGCGCCCCGGCACCACGCTCACCCTGCTCGAACTGCGCGCGCCAGGGCCGCCCTGCTGTACCACGTGGGCGACTCGCGCCTGTACGAAGTGGCAGGCGGACGCATCACCCCCGCTCACGGTCGACCACGTGCTTAGCCCACCGTCTACGCCATGGCTAAGCCATCTGGACGAAGGCGAATGGTGGTACCAGGTGCACGGCGAACACCGCTCCCAGATTTCGCAGGCTTTCATCCTTGGCAATGCGTTCGCCAATACGGCCGAACTGAGCGACCCGCTGTACGCGCTCTCGCCGCTGAACCTGCCGCCCTACCTGTATCACTTGCCGGACCGGCGCGTGATGGAACTGAACCCGGGCACCGTGTACGTGCTCGCCACCGACGGCTTCTGGGCTTGCCAGGAACCGGTCGCGCCCATTCTGCGCTGGCCCGGCTTGCTCGCGCCCTGCCACAGTGCGGTCGCCATGTGCGACGCCCTGTTCGACGCAATGATCACGGCCCCGCCGCCCGAGTTGTATCCGGACAACCTGACCGCGATCGTGATTCGCCCCCTGGCTTAAGCAGCGAAACCGCCCTGCCCGTACGGGGAGGCATGAGCATGCACAGAAGAAAATATAGTTGCAGAAAGATGCATATCGGATGCCGCAGCCCGGCAAAAAAGCGTAAGCTTGACCCACATTCGAACAGGCATTATTGCTATGAAAAAATGTAACAATCCCCAGCATCCGCATTGCACGCAGTGGGTCATGCCCGGGGATGATGCCTGCGCCGCAGGTCACGCCCAGACGGGGGTTGCGCCATCGAGCTACGAACTGCTGACCGCGCTGCGCCGCTCGCGTCCTGCCGCGCCGCAGGCCCCCGCTCCCCGCCTGTACCCGGACGAGGCACCGCTGTCGCTGGAGCGGCCCCACCTGCATGTGAGCGGCTTCGATCCGCGCGCGGCCGGACGGACGCCAGGCGATCAAGGTCGAACTGCGCTCGCTGCCAGCCAGCTGCGAGCCGCTGGTGACCATGCAGCTGCAGTCGGAACTGCTGCCCGAAGGCGGCGCGCGCCATTCGTTCGCGCACCCCCTGCGGCGACTGGCGGCCGCTGTTCATCGAATTTTCCTCGCGCGACAAAGAGCACGGCCAGTACCGGATCGAGGTCGAGCTGTACTGCCAGAAGGATGCGCGCATCAGCCACAAATGGGTGGCCACGCTGGTCATCCTGGTGCCGCGCCCGGACGCCACCCTGTCCGAGATCCACCAGACCTTCCTGTCGACCCACAAGAACGTGCGCGTGATGGCCGATGACGCCTCGATCGCGCGTGCATGCCAGCGCGGGCGGCGGCTTAGCTCGACATCGACGTCCATGCGCGCAATGCCTCGATCGCCAATCTGCACCTGGACCAGCAGGCGGGCAAGGTCGATCTGGGTTTTTCCACCATCGCCTGGGATGAAGACCTGATCGAAATCGACGTGCTTAGGCCCAGGCCGAGCCCCATCCGCACCAGGCGGCCATGGCCTGCCTGGTCAACGCGGCCCCGGAAGCGGGTGCGCAGCGCCAGGTGCGGCTGTTCTCGATGCAGGAATGCGTGCTTGGCCGCTTCGAACTGTACGACCCCGAGGCCGACGTCCTGCTCACGCACTTCGGCGCCGACGGCCAGGACCGCGAAGGCCTTACGCGCAGGCTGTCGGGACGGCACGCGCTGATCCGGCGCGGCGCCGCCGGTTTCGAGATCGAAGATGTGTCGCGCTACGGATTGCTGCTGGACGGCGTCTGGCCCGGCAAAGGCAAGCCGGTACAGCTGCGCCTGGGCATGCGAATCGAACTGTCGGCCAGCATCAAAGGCATCGTGATCCTGTGCGTGACGGCGCTGCTGCCAAATGGCGTGGTCATGCACCGCATCGACCATGGCGCGCATGCGGAGTGCTTCTACTTCCTGGAGCCGGGCCGCCATCCGGGCTTCCCGGTGCTTAGGCCCTTCGCCGCGCAGCCGAAAGCGGCCGCGATGCCGCTGCTGTTCCACCAAAACGGCGGCTTCTGGCATCTGGACCGGGTGACCGGCAAGGAGACCGCCTTAATGCCGTCCACGCCGCTCGAATGCCTGTCGCAGATTCCCGCGCACACGCGCTTTGCCGCCGAATCGTATCCGGAATGCTGGATCATGCGCACCACGCTCAAGGTCCCGCATGGCACGCCGCTGATCGACATGTACACCGCCTGAACCGCAGCCCCTACATCGTCCTCGCGCAGGCGGGGACCCATACCACGCATGCGCCGTCGCGGAGCACGTGTGCCATGGGGCTGGCGCATGCGCCAGCCCTGCGCGAGGACGACGGCGTTTTACGGCACGCTCAGAATCACCTTCACGCTGTCGTCAACCGATCCCCTGTCGATGTAGCCGATCGCACTCACGTCGGCCGCCACCGCCTTTTTCACTTCGGCCGCATTTTTGTACTCCTTGGGTGCGGTGCCCTTGCCGGTAAAGACCAGCTTGGACCAGATGGTCTTGACCTGCGCCGAATCCTTCTGCAGCACCTTGGTATGGAACTCGTTGCGGATCGCGACCCCGTCGTCGTATTCGATCGGTGTGAACAGTGTCGACTTCCCAAGGAAGAACTGGGCCGCCTGCTCGCTGAACATGCGCGAAGCCGGGTTCTTGGGATTGACGATCACCACCAGGTCGGTCGCCAGCGCGGGCACACTCGATGCAGCCAGGCTAGGCCGCCAGCAGCATCATGCCGATTGTCGTTTTCATGGCTGCCTCCCTTAGAACACGAAGTCGATGCTTAGGCGGCATAAACGGTGACAGGGCCGGAGAAGCCGGGCTTGACGTTGATGAAGGCACCGGCGCCGTCTTTCGGCGAGATGCGGTCCACCTGCACCTTGAGTGCGGCGGACTTGCTGAAGTCCCAGCGCATCCCCACCGCGTTATTCGACTGCAGTCCGGCCTTGACGACCGAATTGACGCCCGCAGTGAGCGCGGCCAGCGGCCCCGTGGTCGGCAAGCTTAAGCATAGGTGCAGGTCCGTATCCTGCTTGATGTTGCCGTAGTAGTAGTACGGCGTGATTTTGCCGAAGCGGTAGCCCAGCATCACGTAATAGGACGTGGTGCCCATCACGGTGCGCGATTCCGTCTTGCGCACCGCGTACTCGCTTTGCACCAGGAAGTTCTTGTAGTCGAGGGTGTAGCCGATCGAGGTGAACGAGCCGCGCACATCGGTCACGCCGAGGTCGTCGGCCACCTGGGTCAGGCCGACCTGGCGCAGCGTGGCCAGCAAACCGTTGAGGGTCGGGTTGTTTTCGACCGAGAACTCGGCATCGGCACGCCCGAAGCGGAAGGTGTTCGGGCCGTTCTCGGCAATGATATGCAGGGCGGTGACGGGCTTGAACTTGACCTTCACGCCATTCGGCTGCTTGCTGGTCGAGCGTCCCACGCCGAACTGCGCGGTCAGGGTCGTGTCGCCGAAGGTGTCCTGGTAGACGATGTCGACACCATCGAAGGAGTCGGCCGACACCTGGCGGTACACTTCAGTAGAGCAGGGCGCAGCATGGTATTGGCGTAGCCGACGTTGCGGAAGTCGGAAATCATGTACACCGGCAGGCCGATGCGGCCCGCGCGCAAGTCGATCTTGTCGCTCGCTTTGAACTTGGCGAAGGCCCACGCCAGTTCGGCGCCCCAGTGGCCGCGCTCCTGCCTGCGCGCCAGGCCCTGGGCCGTGAACGAGAGGCTGTCGCTGGTCTTGACGGTGGCCTGAATGCCGAAGTTGGAATCGACGCCAGTGCGGGCGTCTTCAGCTTGGCGCCAGACGCCTGGTTGGGTCGGATGAATTCGGCCTGGTCGGTGTCGGTCATGGTGACCGCTGCCGAGCCGAATCCACTGATGGTCACGGTCGGACCGTCTGCCGCCTGGGCCGACATCATGAAACCCACGAGCATCGCGGTGACCAGGGTCGAGCGTATTGGTTGCGTCATTCTGTCTCCTCGTTATTGATCGTCGTCCTGCAACCCTAGTTTGTGCCTGTGCAATTCATTTGTGTACTCAAACCTATGCCCATGTGACGAATGTGTTGTAATGGAAGAACACCTACGGGCGCTGGCGCGCTTCAATATTAATGAACAAATAATCTTGCCAGGCATTGCCCATTGCTTGTCTGGCAAATAGAATCATTGTTCAACATCCAGGGGAGAGCTTAGGCATGCAATCGAGTGCAACCACGGTGGCGCAATATCTGTCGGAACTGGCGCCGGAGCGGCGCGATGGTGTCGGCCGTGCGCGATGTCGTGCTGGCCAATCTCGATGCGGATTACTGCGAGACCATGCAGTACGGGATGATCGGCTATGCCGTGCCGCACAGCGTCTTTCCGCCCGGCTATCACTGCGACCCGAAAACAACCCTTGCCGTTCGCGGCGATCGCCTCGCAAAAGAATTATGTGTCGCTGTATCTGATGGGACTGTACGTGGGTTGCAGCAGCAGGGCGGAAACGGACGAGGCGAGCTGGTTCCGCGCGGCCTGGGCGGCGGCGGGAAAGAAAAAGCTGGACATGGGCAAGGTCTGCGTCCGCTTCAAGAAGCTCGACGAGATCGCGCTCGACGTGATCGGCGAAGCGATACGCCGCTTACCGGCGCACGAATTCATCGCCCGCTATCAACAGGCGATGAAGAAAGACTGAATGGCGTCAACTCATCAGCACAAAGATGATCAGGGCGGCACCGGCCAGCATGACCGCTTCCAGGCCGAACACCACGGCGGGAATGCGCAGTTCCTCGGGAATTTTCATGATGCGTCTCCATGCAAATCAAGCACTGTTATCAGTGTATGAAATGATTCGAAAAGCGCAAGTCAGATCAGTTTGCGCGTGACCCGGAAACCAACGATATCGTTGCTGAGTGCGGCTGAGAAACCATTGCGCAGCGCCGCGCGCAGGTAGCGCGGGTTGTACAGCCAGGAACCGCCGCGCAGGATGCGGCGGCTCTGGTCGCCGCCCGTTTCCCAGGCCATGCCGGTATTCGGGGCGCCGTCGTAGTTGTCGTGCACCACGTCCTGCACCCATTCCCACACGTTGCCGTGCATGTCGAACAAGCCCCAGGGATTGGGCGGGAAGGCAGCCGGCCGGGGTCGTTCCCTGGCGGTACTCGCCCCTGGGGCTGCCGTTATAGGTGTAGTTGCCGTCGTAGTTGGCCAGGCTGGTGTTGATCTCGTCGCCGAAGCTGAATGCGGTCTTGGTGCTTAAGCACGGCAGGCATATTCCCATTCGGCTTCGCTCGGCAGGCGGTAAGTCTGGCCCGTCATCTCGCTGAGCCAGCGCACATACTGCTGCGCGTCGTGCCAGGTCACGCCCACCACCGGGTGGTTGTCGGCCTGGCGGAAACCGGGCGCGGCCCAGTTGACCTCACCCTGCGGCTGCCAGCCGGTGGCGCGCACGAACTGGCGCCACTCGCCGACCGTGACCGGATAGCGTCCCATCGCGATCGGCTGCTCGATGCCGACCCAGTGCTGCGGCGTCTCGCGCGCCAGCCAGGATGGCTGGGCGCCAAGCTTCCATCGCCTTGCGCCGCTCGACCTCGTTCGATCCCATTTGAAAGCGGCCGGTGGGAATGAGCACCAGCTCGGGACCGGTGCCGCTGCCGTCGCTGAAGCGGTCGCGCAGCACGCCCTCGGTGTCGGCCACCGGGCTGTCGGGCGAAGGAATCAGGGCCGCCAGTTCGTCGGCGGTGCGCGCGGCCAGGTCGGCGCGGGCGCGTTCCTGCTCGCTGCGGTAGGCCGCCGCCGCCTTGGCTTGCAGCGCGCCCGCTGCAGATCCTCCTTGGCCTGGCGCGCCTTGGCCGCGTCGGCCTCGCGCCGCTCGAGCAGCTGGCGCCGCAGCGCTTCCTTGCGCTCGCGCTTGGCCACTTCGGCTTCGGCGCGTTCGAGCGCTTCCTGTTCGCGCCGCTGCTTTTCCTTGATCAGCTGGGCCGCTGCCGCCGCTTCCGCCTCGGCCTTGCGGCGCAATGCCAGCTGCGCCAGGCGCTGCTCTTCTTTCGCGCGCGGGGCCGCCTGCTCGGCCGCCAGTTCCTGGGGTGTGGGGCCGACGGCCGCGTTCAGGGCCGCCAGCAAGGCCGTCACCGAGGCCGGGCGTGCATCCGGGTCCCAGGCAAAGCCGGACTTGAGCACGTCCCACTGGGGCGCCGTGAGCGCCTCCGGCTGTGGCGGCTCGTGGCTGGCGCTGCGCGGACCGTCGAACGGCATGCGCCCTTCAACCATCTGATAGATCATGACCGCCACCGCGTACACGTCGAGCGCGCGGCCCGGCTGGCGCTGCAGGGTGCCCGCTTCCGGCGCCCGGTAGCTAAGCCGTGCCGGAACTGGCCTAGCGCTTCCAGGCCGATGCTGCTGGCACTGCTGCGCGCCCGCGCGGCGATGCCGAAGTCGAGCAGCTTGATCTCGCCTTTTTTGGTCAGGAACACATTGCCCGGCTTGATATCGCGGTGCACCAGCTTGTGCTTGTTCCATGCGTATTCCAGCGCCTCGGCCACGGGGGCGAGCAGCTCATCGACTTGTTCAAGCGTGAGCGGACCTTCGCGCGAGCAGGCTGTCGAGGTCTTCCCCCTCCAGGCATTCCATGATGATGAAGTAGCTGGCGGTGGCCGGGTCCTGGGCCCATTCGTAGACGCGCACGATGTGTTCGTGCGCCAGGCGGCGCGCCTGGGTCGCCTCCTCGATCAGGAGCTTGGCGTGGCTGGGGCTCTGGGTCAGCATCGGCGGCAGGATCTTGAGCGCGACCATCGCGCTGTGGCCCAGCTCCGCGTGGGTGGCCAGGTCGGTGGCCTGCCACACCTGGCCCATGCCGCCGTGCGCGATCAGGCGTTCGAGCCGGTAGCGCCGGTTCTGGGGCCCGATTTCCTGGCTAAGCCATGAGGCCGATCTCGGTGCCCTGCTTGATGTGGATCGCGGCCTAAGCATGGGCGTGGGCATGCGTCCCGGCGGCGCGTATTCGGCGTCCAGTATGGCGTTCTTGCGGCTGTCGAATTCCTGCTGGCTCAGCAAGCCGTCTTCGTGCAGGGCGCGCAGTTCGCGAATCTTGTCTCTTGCCGTTTGCATCGGTCCTGTCAGGTTTGAATCGCCGCGCCGCAGCGGGCGCAGAAATGATCGTTCGGTCCTACCGGATGGCCATTCGGGCAAACGGCTTGGCGCCTGATGATAGCGCACCTGCGCGCCCGCCTGGGCCACCCCGGCGCCCAGCTCCGCCTGGCTCTTGAGCGCCGCCTTGTTCACGTCATTCTGCAGATTGAGCAGATCGAGCTGGTGGCGCCGGTCCTTGTCCACTTCCAGGTTGCGGCGGGCCTGCTCCTGCTCCACCTGCTGCTGCGCGATGCGGGCCGCTTCCATCCGGCGTGACCGCGTTGGTGGCCGCCACCACGCCCGCCAGCGCGGCCAGCTGCTGCGCGCTCATGCTTAACGTGGACCTGGGTTTTCAGCACATCGGCCAGGGCGGCCGCATTCAGGCCATGCCGCCAGCGCCACCTTGGCCGTGTCGCTCATGGCGCCGATCGATTCGGCGCGCGCGATCTCGGTGCGGGCCAGCGCGATCTCGTGCGCGTGCTGGGCGTATTTCTCTTCGCGGACGTGGTCCATGCGGCGCAGCTCCTGCTGCCAGGCCGCTTCCTGCTCCTGCTGGCGCAGCGCATGGCGGCGCTGCTCGGCGTCGAGCTCGATCTGCTGGGTCTGGCGCGCATGGATGCCGTCCGCCTCGATCGTGCGCAGCAGCTTTTCGTACTGGGCGATCGATTCGGCCTGGGCGCCGGTGCGCCGCATGCCTTCGATTTTCTGGGTGATCTGCTCGACCTCGGCCTTGCTTACCGCATCCTTGACGGCGTCGGCGCGCAGCAGCTCGCGCTGGCGGTCGAGCGCGAGCTGGTCTTCCCACTCGGCCACGCGCGCCGCTTCGCGCTTGTGCGCGGCATTGGTCAGGGCCAGCGCCTGCCAGCGCGCCTGGTGATGTTCGTCTTCGATCTCGCGTTCGCGGCGCGCCGCATCCTGCTGCTTCTGGTGCAGCCGGACCAGTTCGGCGCGTTTGCGCGCTTCGTCCTCGATGCCCAGCGCCTGGCTGATCTTGTTCTCGATCTGCTGCTGCAGCAACTGGTGCGAGAAACGCTGCTGCGCCATCTGGCGCGCCTCGCTGGCGCCCTGCTGGGCGATTTCGAGCTCGGTGCGCATGTGGATTTCGGCCAGCCGGCGCAGGTGCGCCCACTGGGTCGATTCGTCTTCGCGCGCGGCGCCCTTCTTGGCCAGCTCGTGTTCGAGTTCGGCCACGATCTCGCTTGGCGCCCCGTTCCAGCGCCTGCTTGCGGTTCTTGGAGTCGACGATGCGGCCATACAGTTCGATCTCGCGCGCACCGCCTGCAGGCGCTCGGCGCTGGCCAGGGTTTGCTCGGCGGTGGCGATGCTCTCGTCCTGGCGCAGTTCCTGGCGCCGGCTGCTGCAGGCGCACGGCCTGTTCCTCGCGCCAGATGGCTTGCCATTCCTGTTCGTTGTACAGCTGGTCGAGCTGCATCGCGTGTTCAACCTGGACCCGGCGGTCGTCCGCCACCAGCCACAGGCTGCCCACGCGGGCGCGGTTGGCGTCGAATTTGTCATGGCGCAGGGCCAGCGTGTCGACCTGCACCACCGCCAGGCCGTACTGGGCCAGCCGCATCTTGAGCGCGCCCTGCAGGCGTTCGTCCAGCTGCGGGCGCAGATCGCGGTTGGCGGCCATGTCGCGGATCGGCTGGCCGAACGATGAATTCGGCCGCCAGCTGACGCACCGACGGCGCCAGCAGCTCGCGCAGGTGCTCGGTGGTGACCACGCCCGGCATGGTCATGAAATGCTGGGCAAAGGCGCTCACCTGCTCAATCCGGATGCTGACCACGAAGCGGGCCGAGACGGCCAGATGTTCGGCCGTCTGGAGACCGTCGAAATCGAATTCGACCGGCATGGCGGCGCTGCGGGTGATCAGGATCTCGGCGTGCTGGTTGCGCAGCAAATGATTGAGACGGGTAAAGAAACCCTCGATCTCGTACTCGCCTTGCGGCACTTCGGTCGCCTTGTCCCCCTGCAAGATGTACGCGGGGTGGTGGCTTAAGCACACGCGCAGCATCTTGACGAACAGGCCAGAGAGTTCCTTGACGCCAAAAAAAACGGCCAGTTCATTGTCCCCAGGAATCCAGCGATTGTCTTCGAAGATCGGTTCGCTGCGGCAGGGCGCCCAGGGTCAGGCCGCACTGGGCGCAATAGCCGGATTCATGCTAAGCATTCTTATGCTCACAGCAGCGCGGGCATGTGACCCCGCCAAGTCCGAACATCTGGAACATATGAGACTCCTGATTAAACATGCTGCATGGTGTTTCAGTCGTATGCGCCCCGACAAGCGATTCTAGCAGGGGACAGCATGCCTTACATTGCTGGCGCGAAGCGTGCGCCGCCGTACTAAATGATGCCGATCCGGTCGATACAGACGAGGCTGGCTCCACGCGCGCAGGCAGGCTCCTGCAAATTCCGGCCGCAGCGACGCTTCCCACGCCCGGGGCAGCAAGATCCGGTCGCTTTACCACCGCTTCGCGCGCGATCAGCACGCATTTCGGCTCGCCCCCTTCGACCGTGTCCACCCTCCCCGCATGCCAGGCGCCCGAACAGCCGCTGGCGATGATGCGCCCGCGCGGCACCCATTCGCGCCCGCGCGCCAGGCGATCGGCCATGACCAGGGCCAGCTCGAAGGAATTGCCCTGGAACTGAGGCTGGCCAAAGCGCACCACCGTGCGCCAGCGGCCCAGCGCGCGGCCGTCGAAATGGCGGGCCCCGACCAGGGCCTGGCGCACGGCCAGCTGGCGCGTCAGATCCAGGCCCGGCGTGGCGATGCTGTCGTCTTCCTCGCCGCCGGGCGCGGCCAGCGGATAGACGCTGACCTCGACCCAGCACAGGCTGTCGTTGATGCCGCCGCTGTGCAGCGGGAACCAGGCGCGCGCGCTCGATACGCAGTCGCCGCAATCGGGCTGGCCGGTAAGGCTGCCCAGCCAGCCCAGGCTGCCGCCCAGCAGCGCGCCGTCCGGCGCCAGATCGTGGCCCCCGATGCGGCCCAGCTGCCACTGCGCCGACCAGCCGTTGGCGTGCACATTGGGCGGCGCCTGCCACACGCCGCGCACCATGCGGTCGGCCAGCACGACGGCCAGCTCCCAGTCGCGTTCATGGCGCGCCGGTGCCGGATCGATGCTGATGACGACCTGATCGCGGCTGTCGAAGCGCGCTTCGGTGTGGCGCGCCAGGCGCACCACCTGCTGCATGCGTTCGGCCAGCGCCGGCTCGCCCGCCGCGCCGCATTTGACGTCGGCCCCGGCCAGGGCGCGCGGCGGGTGGCGGTCACCGTGGCCACGGCGCCGCTGGCGAGCGTGGTGCGGCATTGGACGCTGTCGGGCAGTGCGTTCATGGCGTGGCGCGCCGCGCGGCGCAGGCAAGTTCAAGGTTGGCGAGGATGCGGTCAGCCTCGTCGAAGATGGCGTCCAGTTCCGCTGCGGGCGTGCGCGCGCTTCGCGCCAGCAGCGCCCAGGTGTCGTCCAGCGCGGCCAGCGCGGCGGCGCTGTGGCGGGCGCGCCGCAGCTGGCTGTCGGCGTCCAGCACAACGCCGGGTGCGGCCAGCGACAGCGCTTCGGCATGGTCGACACCGACAAGTTCAATTGCACCAGGCGCTGCAGCAGGTCCTGGTGCTGGCGGAACAGCGCTTGACCAGGCGGCAGCGCCGTCAGGCGCAGCGCGCTAGTTACGCACGGCAGCTCGAGGAACAAACGGCGCAGCGCCTGCGCGTCGTCCGG
The DNA here is from genome assembly GCA_024703915.1 of Massilia sp. H-1. GTDB lineage: Bacteria > Pseudomonadota > Gammaproteobacteria > Burkholderiales > Burkholderiaceae_D > Telluria_A. The sequence goes on from CP087969.1 coordinate 267,934, forward strand.
CGGCGGCGCCGCTGGTGCGGGCGCCGCTTCGGGCGGGTGCCCGCCTGGTGCGGCGCGCGCCAGCAAGCGCTGTGCGAAGTCGACGCTCTCGCCCAGGTCCACCGGCACGCAGTCGGCCACCGACAGGCCGAAGCGCGTGTACAGCAGCTGATTGAGGCCGGCGCGAAAGGCATCCCACTCGTCGGGCGTGGTGCAGGGTGGCAGTGCCAGATTGCCCTGGGCCAGTTCGCGCTGGAGCGTGGCGTCCAGCAGTTCGCACAGCGCAGCGAGGGGCATGCCGTCGGCCGCTTCGCTGGCCAGATACAGGTCGAAGCGCTGCTGGGCCAGGCGCGGGTCCGGGCTGTCGACACCGAAGGTCAGGCGCAGCCCCAGTTCCAGGCGCTGCCGGAAACGGCAGCAGGTCCGCGCTGTACGGGCCGGGATGAAAGCACACGGCGCGTTCGTGGTCGCCGCAGTCGATCCGGCTGCTTAAGCCGGGACGCGGCGCGTGCGCCCGCCCTTGTCGAACACCACGCCGGTGCAGCGGCGGGCACCAGCGCGCCCCTGGCCAGCGCTTGCGCGAGCGTGCCGCTGCCGGGCGCCGATGCAACCGGCTCCTTCGGGCGCGCGAACAGCCGCATCATGCGTGCACCGGCTCCACCGCGAAGGCGGCGCCGAACTCCTGAAAGTGGGGACCGGGCGGCGTGTCGAACGGCCAGGCGTTTTCGCACTCGCCGTCGGCATCGAGACTGCCCTGCAGGACGATCGCGCCGCCGCCATCGAGCACGCGCAGCAAGGGCTGCTCGCGCACCAGGCGCGCCGCAAACGGCGCATTGGCGTCCAGCGCGAGAATCACGCGCCAGGCGCCATCCTGCTCGAGGAAATGCAGGACCCAGTGGCCGTCGTCGGTGGCCAGCGCCGTCACGGGGCCGCTGCTGGCGGCACGCAGCATGCCGGCTGCTGCCGCTCCAGGCGTCCGGCGCGCACGCCTTTGCGCGGCTAGGCCGACAGCGTGCGCAGGCGGCGCTGGGTCAGGGGCGAGGCGCGCAGGGCCGCCTGCTCATCGGCGGTCAGCCGATGGCTGCCGTCCATGGCGGCCAGCAGAATGGCGTCCGACAGCAGCAGACGGTCGCCCTCGACCCGGCGCGCCAGCAGCAGCGCCGCTTCCAGCTTGCGCTGCACGTCTTCAGTCTTGTTCACATCGTTTCCTTTCATGGTGCCGCCGCTGCCGTCAGTCTGGCGATGGCCGCGTCGCGCCGCTTGCGCAGGGTGGGCAGGGACAGCGCGTCGAGCGCGGCCAGCTGCGCCATCGTGGGCAATTCGCCGGTGGCCGGATCGAGCCACTCGGCCGGGTAGCTGTCGTCTTCGCTGCCGAGCAGCTTGAGATACACGGCCAGCCGCACGGGCAGCGAATCGTCGCGCAGCACGCGCGCCGTCCAGCTGGCGCCATCCTGCGCGGCCCTTGCCAGTTGCATAAAGCGGAGGGGCAGTGAAAGACAGGCCGCGGCCTGCATTTCGCGCTGCGTTTGCGCCTCGTCCGGTTCGTCGGATGCCGGATCGGGTTCGGCATCGGGATCGGCATCGGCGCAATCGTCAGGCACGGCGTCGAGAATCTGGTCCGGCCCCTCGCCTGCTCGCTGGTCCAGGATCCGGTGCAGGTCTTCCAGCCAGGCGCTGGCGTCGGCGGCGTCATGCAGCCAGTCCTGGTCGCGGTTCGAAGACAATTCCTCGTAGTCGCCGATCTCGGCCAGCATGGCGGCGATCTTGCCGGGGCTGTTCTTCAGGCTCGCGAAGCGTTTCGAGCGCGTGTGCAGGGGGCCGGGGCCGTCGCCGAAGCGCTCCAGCGAAGCGCTCCAGGCGATGATCCACTCCGGCTTGCAGTGGGCGATGGATTTCATCTGGCGCACCTCGATCGGCATCGCATCGACCGTGCGCCCGAGGATGGCGCCCACCTGCTCGCGCTGCGTCATCCAGGCGGCGAAGGCGCGCGCGATCTCGCCGTAGGCCGTGTCCAGCATGCGATAGGTGTAGATCCGGTTCGGGCTGCAGGCGCGCCCGCAGGCGGCCTGGTAGTTGTCGGCGTCGACCTTGTCGCGCAGGACCGCGTACATGTCGTTGACCTTCTTGCGCAGCAGCGCTTCGGCCCAGGGAAAGGGGCCGGGCCGCAGCGCGGCGCACAGGGCCAGCCAGTCGCCAGGCCGGGACTGCAGCTCGGCCACCAGGCTCAGGGCCAGGTCGGCCACGCTTTCGCCGTAGCTGTTGCCGGGCGCCGCCGCCCGCCCGCCGCGCGCTTCCTCGCACAGCAAATCGGCCATCATGCCCGTGTAGTGCGCCAGCCGGTCCAGGTCCTGCCCCGCATCGGCCGCGCCACTCAGTTCCGGCTGGGCGAACGCGTGCAGGGAGCAGCGCCCAAGCAGCTTGCGCACGTGTTCCCAGCCGTGTTCCTGATACCGGGTGCCCGGCAAGCGCATTGCGTCCTCAGTGTTGTTTTTTACACCAAAATGATGCCATACAACGCCGTTTGGCAAGGCGCGCTTGAAACCCCTATTTACCCCTCTGTTCGGCCTTAGCCGGGGCCATGGCGGCCAGCACCGCCGCCACCACCGGCGCGGCATGGTCGCCGCCCGTTCCTTCCGAGTGGCTGACGAAGGCGGCGACCGCGATCCGCCCCTTCCGGCCAGGGATGCTGCCCGGCTCCAGCCACCCCGTGAACCAGACCGTGGCCAGCTCGCGCCGGGCGCCATCGGAGCCGGTCGCCACCGACGGCGAAGTGCCGGTCTTGCCGGACAAGCCGCGCCGCAGCGCCGCCAGCTGCGGCGAGCGGAAGGCGCCGGCGGCGGTGCCGAGCATCGACCACGCCCTTCATGCTTACGCCCGGATCCGGTCCAGGCGCACGCCCAGCGGCACGGCCTCGGGCGCCTGGGCCGCGCGCCCGTCCAGTTCCAGCAGCAGGCGCGGCGCGATCACCCTGCCCTCGCCGACGGCGCCTAGCCACCATCGCCATGTGCAGCGGTGTGGCTTGCATGCGCAGGCCGATCGCCATCTGGCGCAGCTCGTGGCGGGTGTGGATCGGGTCGATCCGGGCCTGGCTCGCCTGCAGCGCATCCCAGGCGGACCAGCGGAAGTCGTCCGGCAGCAGGCCGCCGTCCAGATGCAGCGCGCGCCCGAAGCCGAGCCGGTGCGCCATGGCCGCGATCGGCCGCACGCTGTCGAGGGCACCGTCGTCGAGCGCCTGCAAGTCGGGCGCGCCGCCCTCGGCCCGCCCGAACAGGCTGGCGTCGCTCAGTTCTCCCGACCAGGCGAACCAGGTATTGAGGCTGTAGGTCAGCGCCTGCGCCAGGCCCAGGCGGCCGTCCACCGCGCGCCGGTCCAGGTGCTGGTCCTTGTAGTTGGTGATGTGCGCCAGGCGCGTGCCGGACGGGTAGCTGGCGGCATCGGTCTGGAAGGCGAAGCCGCGCCGGGCGGCCAGGCGGTTCAGGGCCGCCAGCGGCATGCCGTTCAGCAGCGCGTCGATCTGCGGATCGCGCCGGGCGGCCAGCTCCAGGCCCAGCGCGCTGACAATCTTGAAGGTCGAGCCGGGGCTGCGGTGGGCGCCGCCGTCGTGCTGCAGGGGCTAGGCAGGCGCAGCGGGCTGCGGTCCGGATTGGCGCGGTCGAAGTCGCGCACCTCGTTCCAGTTGGTGCTGTTCACGGCGCCGGTGCCGCAGCGGCGGGCGGCCAGCACGTCGCCGCTGGCGGTGTCGATCACGACGATGCTTAGGCCTGGCGTCCAGCCAAGCGGCGCCTGGCCACCGCTGCAGGCGGCGCCGTCCCACTGCCCGCGCCGCATGCCGATGCACGCAAGCGCGTCATGGCTGGCCTGCTGCAGCGCCAGATCGAGCGTCATGCGCGCTTCATGCGGCTGGCCATCGGGCGCGGCGATCCGGGACAGCATGCCCGCCACGCTGTTGGCCTGTTCGGCGCGCAGCCCGAGGGTGGTCGCCAGGCCCGCCGCACCGGCGGCGGCCGTGGGCGCGCCCGCGCTCCACAGCAGCACGCCGTTGCGGTCGCGCAGAATCACGGCGGCCGGATCGGCGCGGCGCGCGGTGCTGCTGTTGGCGGCCAGCGCGCGCCACGCCAGCTTGCCGCCCGCCACCCGCAGATGGCGGTATTGCTGGTCGCCCGCCAGCGCGCCCAGTTCGAGCGGCAGCGCCTCGAGCGCAATGCTGCGCGCGCCCGGCAGCGGCGCCAGGGTGATCACCTGCACGGCCGACGGCGCCGGACAGGCACGCCCGCTGCAGGCGTCGCGCCCCGGTTCGGCCAGGCGCGCGCCGTCGATGCTGTGCAGCTGGCCGACCAGCATGATCTCGATCCGTTCGGCGCCGCTCGCGGGCCGGGCCAGCGCGACACTGATGCGCAGCCGCGCGCGCGGCGGTATCGGGCCAGGACGCCACGCGCGACCAGGCGGCCCAGCCACTGGCACCTCGGCGAACAGGCGCGTGGCGGCCGGTGGCAATTCGGGCGCGGCGGCCACAGGCGCGCCGCCCACGCTGGCCTGCCATGGCGCTCCCGCGTAGGCCGGGCGCACGCGCCAGGCCAGCAGGCGCCGCTCGTTGTTGAAGATGCGCACCTGCTCGCGCACGTAGTCGCCATCGGCCATGCGGTACAGGCGTTTGAACAGGCGCATGGCGTCGGGGTCGGCGCCCACCGTGGACCAGCCCGCCAGCGCGCCGGTCCGGGCCGCTGCATCCGCGTCTTGCCACGCTGCAAGGTCACGCGGCGCCAGTTCGATCATGCTTAGGCCTGGTTCAGCCGCACCAGGCCGTATTCTTGCAGGGACTGGAACAGGGCCTGGTCTTCCAGGCTCGTGCGCGGCGCCAGCGGCACCGTGTACTTTCCGGGCGACAACCACGCCGTGGCCGTGGCGGCACCGTCGCGCAAGGCCGTGACCTGGGCCCGTCCCGGCTCGCCCTCCCTGAACACCTGCAACATCAGCTCGCCTGCCCGGGCGCAGGTGGCGCTGGGCCGCGCTGCACGCGCAGCGCGCCGTCCTGCCACAGCAGCCAGCCCTCGCGCCGGAAGGTGGCGGGCGCACTGTCGCCGATCCAGCGCGCCCCGGATGCGGCAGCGGGCATCGCAATCCGCAGAGGCGCCGAAAAATCGGCCAGCGCGGCGCCGCTGATGATGACCTGCGGCATGTTCTTGAGAGCAGGACTGGCCAGCGCGACATTGCGCAGCGCCACCGGTTTCCCAGCAGAAACGATACGCGCGATATCGCTGAACTGGTAGCCGACCCGCAGCGGCGACAGGCGCCCGTCAGCCTGCAGCTGGGTGCACAGGTCGATCCGCACCGGGTCGGCCGCGCGCATCCCGGCGGCAATGACCAGGGTCGCGCCGCCGTGGGTGACGGTCCGCATGCTTAGGCGCGCGGGGCACCTCGAATTCCGCGCCCGGCGCCACACCCTGCAGCGCGTCCACCGTCGCCGCTCCAGGCGCCGCTTCGAGCGCCTGGCCGGTCGCGCCCAGCTGGCGCGCGTGGCTGGCGATCACCGCCCCGCCCGCCAGCACCGCCAGCAGGCCGCCGATGCCGGTCCAGCGCAGCAGCGGCGCCAGCGGCGGCCTCGGCGCGCGTGTCCCCTGTCCCGCCCGCAGATTGCGTGCGCGCCGCCATTGCTGCCTGCGCTGCGCCAGCGCCTGCCGTCCCGCTTCCGATCCACCCAGCCATGGAAGTCCCCCTTGCCCGGCCTTAGCGGAGGGACCTGGCAAAGCGTTTCAGGCGCGCCCGGCCGCAACTGGTCCCCGCCTGCCGCAGGCCGCGCCCCAAAACCTGCGCTTCGTCGCAATCCGGTAGTCCTGGCCGGTGGTCCGGCCTACAGTGAACACATCGAAACCCCACATTGAAAGGAACGTCATGAAACTCATCAAACACATGGAAGCTGTCTTCGTCGTTACTGTCGCCCTGGCCGTGTCGGGTTCCTTCCTGATCGACACCCTGCCGCAGGCCCACGCCAGCAGCGCCGCCGTCGCCACGGCCAGCGTGCCCACGGTAGTGGTCAAGGCCAAGCGCATGACAGCTGCCGAGAAACAGCAATCCCTGCAGGAAGAGCGCGACGCTGTCGCCAGCCGCCTGTGACGCCCGAGCGGGCCGCCCTGGAGCGGCCCACTTACAAAGCGCTTAGACTTGTTTCAATTGTAAGCAACTGAATCATTTCTCCTGTACGCGAAAACGCATTGCTATAGTCAATTCAACGTTTTCAACAAGGAGAAGCACATGAAACGCACCCTCACCTTCGCAGCGGCGATCGCCCTCGGTGCCGCAGCCCTGATGCCCCTGTCGGCATCGGCCCAGATCGGCGTCAATCTGTATGTCGATACCGCGCCGCCTGCACCACGCTACGAGAGCATTCCCGCGCCGCGCAGCGGCTACGTCTGGGCGCCCGGCTTCTGGAACTGGGAAGGCAACCGCCACGTCTGGATCGTTCTAGCCACTGGGAAAATGAGCGCCAGGGCTATCGCCTCGAGCGCGCCGAGTGGGTCCGCGACAATGACCGCTGGCGCCTGAACCGCGGCGGCTGGCAGCAAGTGGCGGACCGCGACCATGACACCTACGTCCGCATCGCACCGCCCGCCCCACGCTACGAGCGCGTGCCGCGCGCCCCGTCCCGGCTACATCTGGGCCCCCGGCTACTGGGACTGGCGCGGCCACCGCCACGCGTGGGTACACGGCAGCTGGGTGCGCGCACGTGACGGCTATGTCTATGCGCAGCCTAAGCCTGGCGCGAACGCAACGGCCAGTGGTACTTCGAGCAGGGCCGCTGGGACCGGGGCTATGGCCGCGACCGCGACCGTGATGGCGTGCCGGACCGTCTCGAACGGCGCGACGGCGACCGTGACGGCGTGCCCGACGCCTACGACCGCGACCGCGACAACGACGGGGTCAGCAACCGCCACGACCGTGACCGCGACGGCGACGGCGTGCCCAATCGCGACGACCGCCGTCCCGACGACCGCCGCCGCTACTAAGCACCCGCAGGCCGCCTGAACCAAGCGCCATCCGGAGCAATCCGCGATGGCGCTTTTTTCGGTTATGCTGCGCCCATGAACGATCTTCCTACCCTGCGCGCCCTGTCCTTCAAGGCCGAACGCGCCAGCGCGCAAAACTGGCGCTGCACGATTCCTCGATGGATGAACTGGCGGCCCTGCGCGCCACGTTGACCCTGGCCGCCGGTGCGGCAGGCCTGGCGCAGCTGCTGGCCGGACGCCAGGCGCTGCGCGACGCGGCGGCGGCGCGTCTGCTGGCGCGGCAAGCGGACAAGGCGGCCGCCAACGCGGTGCGCATGGCCCGCCACGACGGTGCGCCCACGCCATGGCGCGCGTGGTTCGATGGTTCGGCCCACCCCAATCCCGGCCGCTGCGGCATCGGCGGTTTGCTGCTCGGCCCCGACGGCGAGCGGGTGGAAATCACGCGCGGCTAAGCCACGGCAACAGCAGCGAAGCCGAATACCAGGCATTGATTGCGGTACTGGAGGCGGCGGCTAAGCATGCTGCACGCACGCGACCTGACGGTCTATGGCGACAGCCGGGTGGTGCTGGACGATATGCACGCCGCAGAAAGCGCGGCCGCGCCATCGCTGGCCGCGCTGCGGCGCGGCCAGGGCCTGGCTGCCGCAGCTGGGCAGCGTGGTCCTGCGCTGGATCCCGCGCCACAAGAACAGTGCCGCCGACGCCCTGTCACAACAGGCGGCGCGGCGCTGCGAGACGCTTACTGACCCTGCTGGGTCCTGACGGCGGCGTCCAGACGGCGGAACAGGTCCGCGTGCAGCGACTTGGTGTATTTGTTCATGTGCCTGCGGGTGTGGTCCAGCTCCTTGAGCTGGGCCTGCGCCACGGCGCGCTCATTGCGCCCCAGCGCCCACAGCGCGTATTCGACGCGCGCCTCGACGCCGTTGTGGCGCTCCACGACCGCGGCAAACTCGTTGCTTAAGCCTGCGCATGCTGACCGGCAGCCGCATACGACTTGGCCAGCAGTACGCCCATCTGCTCGGTGCGGAAACCGGGCTGGTGCGCACGCAGGGATTCGAGCGCGGCGACGGCGGCGGCGCTGTCGCCGCTGGCCAGGCGCGCATGGGCGGCGGCAAAAATGATCTCGGGATCGTTGGCAAACGGGCCGCGCAGGCAGGCGTCGAACTGCTGCACCGCTTCCTTGTACATGCTTAGAGCGTCGAGCATCGCACTGGCCAGCAGCGTCTGGTTATGGGCGGTCGGGGTCAGATCGAAGGCTTGCTGCGCCTCGCGCAGCGCGCGGCCCGGATCGAGCTTGCCCAGAACGACCTTGCTTCTAGCCTTGCCGATATTGTGCTCAAGGCGGGTGGTTGGCATGTAGATGGCGAAGAAGTACACCACGCTACCCAGCAGCGGGAATGAAAACAGGATCAGGAGCCAGTACATCTCGCGCCCGTTGCGGATCGCGTGAATCGCAAAAAACAAAGCCACCAGAATGTGCAGGCCCACGCCAATGAACGGCATAACAACTCCAATGTTGAACAAACCATCATTTTACGGCATATCAGGGGCACCGCCATCGCCTTGCGTTATAGAATAGCCGCTTCCCGCACCTCGCCATTTTCGGCCCACGCACATGAGCAGTGTTCCCGCCATCGGACAGACCCGCCCCGGCAACCTCAACTTCGTTTTGGTCTGCATTTTCATCGACATGCTGGGCATCGGCCTGATCGTGCCGGTACTGCCGGTGCTGGTCGGTGAATTCGTGCAGGGCCGCGACCAGCAAGCCTTCTGGTTCGGGATCATGTCCGCCACCTTCGGCCTGATGCAGTTCCTGTTCATGCCGATGCTGGGCGCGATCAGCGACCGCGTGGGACGGCGCCCGGTGCTGCTGTATTCGATGGCCTAGGCATGGGCCTGAACTTCCTCATGACGGCGATGGCGCCCAGCCTTGCCTTCCTGTTCATCGGGCGGGTGATCGGCGGCATGTCCTCGGCCAGCATGTCGGTGGCCTCCGCTTATGCAGCCGACATATCGACCCACGAAAACCGCGCCAAGAGCTTCGGCAAGGTGGGCGCGGCCTTCGGTCTGGGCTTCATCTGCGGACCGGCGCTGGGCGGCCTGCTCGGCGAAATCAGCCTGCAGCTGCCGTTCATGGTGGCGGCCAGCCTCTGCGCGGCCAATTTCGCGTATGGCTACTTCTTCGTGCCGGAGTCGCTCGACCCTGCGCTGCGCCAGCCGTTTTCCTACGCGCGCATGAATCCTTTCACGGCCCTCATCAAGCTCACGCGCCGGGTCGAAGTACGCGGTCTGGTGATCGTCTTTGCGCTCTCGGCGCTGGCGCAAACCATGCTGCAGTCGACCTGGGTGCTGTAGGCATGACCTTCCGCTTCAACTGGACCCCGCGCGACAACGGCATCGCCCTGTTCTGCGTCGGTCTGGCCGCCGCCAGCGTGCAGGCCTAGCCTGCTGGCGATCCTGATGCGGCGCTTCGGCGAAGTGCGCCTGTCGATCCTGGGACTGACATCCGGCGCGATCACCTTCACGCTGTACGGCCTGGCCACCCAGGGCTGGATGATGTACGTTTTCATCCTGTGCAACCTGCTCGCCTTTGCCGCCGCCCCTGCGCTGCAGGGCATCATCTCGAAAGCGACGCCGCCCGGCGAACAGGGTGAGCTGATGGGCTCACTGCAGTCGATCAACAGCATCGGGATTGTCTTCATGCCGCTGCTCGGCACCGCCATTCTCGGCACGGTGAGCCACTATCCGGCCTCGGACTGGCGCATCGGCAGCACCTTCTTCGTGTGCGCGGCGATGCAGACGGTGGCCATCATCGCCGCGCGGCGCTACTTCAAGTCGCACCACTACAAGGTGTAACTGGTAGCGCATTTCCAGCGTCAGGCGCACGCTGGGGGTGGCCTAAGCGAATTCCAGATGCGGCGGGCAGGTGCAAAGGGCCGCCATTGTCCCCGCTTGTCCGCCCTGCTAGTTGCCAACAGAAGATATTTTCTGTTGGCAATTGATCAAAACTTCATTTCGAGCGCCACCCGCATGCTGGGGTCGCCGGGCGTGACCGAACGCCGCACGGTACTGCCGCGCACCGGATCGGCGTAGATGCTGTCGCTGACCTCATCCTGCGCCAGGAGATTGGACACCGAGACGCGCAGCTGGTCCTTGGCGCTGAACTTCCACAACGCATACAGCGCCAGATCGCGCCGCACGCTCTGCCACGATGCCTGGGTGTCCGAGATCCGCACCGGGCCCGCGGTCCGGAACGAATAACTGCCGCCGCAGCTTAGCTGGCTTAGCCTTGTAGTCCATCCCGACCGTGGCCGAAAACGGGGTTTGCTGGTCGACCCGGTTGTACGGAGCCGCGACCGCGTCCACCGACGACCAGTTGCGCGAAAGGTTGATGCGCAGGTCGATCGGCGGCGCATCCGCCAACACGGACACCAGCGGGAACTTGGCGTCGAACTCGAGCCCGCGCGTGCTGGCCTTGCCATCGTTGATGGGGCGCGATACGTGGCGCCCGCCAATCAGCGTGATGTCGTTGCGCGTGTAGTCGCTGATGCGGCGCGCCGACGCGCTGACCGACACCATGGCACCCTCGGCCCAGTAATGGTCGTAGGCGGCGTCGAAGCCGACCGCCAGCTCCGGCCTGAGCCCCGGATTGCCGGTGTAATCGGGTTCGTTTTCCTTGTTGTTGGCCGCCTTCTGGATGCGCGGGATCAGACTTTGCGTGCCGGGCGCCTTGTAGGTGCGGGTCAGCGCAAAGCGCAGCTGGTCGCCCTTGCTGTCGGCCAGCTTGTACAGGGTCTGGAACAGCGGGCTCCAGACGCTGGTGCGCGAGGTGGCCGCATCGAAGCCGTCGCCGGAAACGTCGGTGGCGATGCCTTCCCAGCGCACGCCCAGATAGACCGACCAGCGGGGCGTGACGTTCCACTCGTCCTGGGCGTAGGCGGCCAGGCGCCGCACTTCGCCGTTGTAGCGCAAGTCGCTGTTTTCGGGTTCTTCGTTCAGGTCCGGATCAAACGCGCTGGCCGCTTCGGTGCGCCGTTCGGTGCGCTTGTTCAAGCCGCCGTCCCAGCCCAGCGCCAGGGCATGCCCGCCGCCCAGCGGCGAGGCGTACTTGCCCATGCTGGTGTAGCCGCGGTCGCTGCTGCGCGTGGCCACGTCGCTGGTCAGGAGCGGCGCGCCGTCCCGCGCCGTGTAGCCGGTGCGCGCGCTCTCGCTGCGCAGATTGCCTAGGCCGTGGTGCCGATCTTGAGGTCCAGTTTGGCGCCAGCCTCCAGCTTCTTCACCCAGTTCAGGTCGGTGCGCATGAACAGGCTCTGATTGTGCATGTCCCAGGCCAGGAAGGGATAGTCGGCCGCCGTGCCAGTGCGCGAGACGGTCGCCGAATCGGCCCGGCTGTTGTAGCGCCACAGATTGACGAACGACTGCGAGGTGAGCGTGTCGCCATTGGCGAACGTCCAGTTCAGGCGCGGCCCGACATTGATGCCGTTCAGGGCGCCGTCTTCGTGGAAGGTCGATACATCGTCCTGGACCAGCAGGCCCGCCGGGCTGGTACGCTGTTCGGTGCCAGGCGCGTCGCGCACGAAATGGCTGTAGAAGGCATTCGTGGTCAGCGAGTATGACAGCTCGCCGGTACGGTCCGACAGCAGCAGGCTGGCGTTCGGTCCGAGCACATGGCGTGCGCCGGACATGCCGGCTTTGAGCTCGCTGCTGCGCGTTTTTGACCGTCTTTTTCAGGACAATATTGATGGTGCTTAGAACGATCGACTGGGTGCTGTATTCGGCGCTGGCGGCGCGGATGATCTCGATCCGCTCGACCGAATCGGGCGCCAGCGCATCCATGGAAAAGCTTCTACTTAACACGTTCGTCGTTGACCAGCACCTGCGTGTAGCCGCTGCCCAGGCCGCGCATGCGGATTTCGCCGCGCCCGGACGCGCCTGCTGACGGTCACGCCCGGCAGGCGCTTGAGCACATCGAGCACGCTGGTGTCGCCGTACTTGACGATTTCTTCGTGTCCGACCACGATCTTCGAGGCGGTATCCTCGCGCCGCGCATCGTAGCCGTCGGCCGCGGCCGTGATCTCGACCTTTTCCATCTTGTCCGGCACGGCCGGTGCGGTTTCCTGTCCAAAAGCGGATTGGCTGAGCGCGACAGCAAGAAGCGTGAGACGAGGCAAAGTCATTGGACAACGACGGAAGTGTCTGGTGGCACTATTGTCCGTCATTACGCCGCCGTCGTGTGGCTGGCGTGACAATATTTTTTCTATGCAATAAGAATAGTTACACAAAATGCAATTCCCCAGCCGATCTGACGCCCGTTATAATTGGCGCTCGACTTTCCTTACAGGCTGCCATCGTGTCCAGGTTCAAAGTATTGCCGCAGTATTTACTTCCCAAGCAAGGGCTGACCCGGTTTGCTTAAGCCACATTGCCGGTGCCAAAGCGGGCACATACACCACCTCGCTCATTACCTGGTTCGTCGGCAAGTATGGCGTCAACATGGCCGAAGCGGCCAACCCGGACATCGCCAGCTACAGCAGCTTCAACAGAATTCTTCACGCGCCCGCTGCGCCCGGATGCGCGGCCCCTGGCCAAGGCCGATTTCGTGTGCCCGGTGGACGGCGCCATCAGCCAGTTCGGCCAGATCGACGACGACCAGATCTTCCAGGCCAAGGGCCACCAATTCTCGACCACCGCGCTGGTGGGCGGCGACGCCGCCCTGGCAGCCCAGTTCCAGCATGGCAGCTTCGCCAATCTGTACCTGAGCCCCAAGGATTATCACCGCCTGCACATGCCGTGCGACGGGCGCCTGACGCGCATGATCTACGTGCCGGGCGCGCTGTTCTCGGTCAATCCGACCACCGCGCGCGGCATTCCCAACCTGTTCGCCCGCAACGAGCGCGTCGTGTGCGTGTTCGAATCGGCCAAACACGGGCCGTTCGTACTGGTCCTGGTGGGCGCAACCATCGTCGGCAGCATGGCCACCGCCTGGCATGGCCTGGTCAATCCGCCGCGCTCGAACGACGTGCGCGAATGGCGCTACGACGACCAGAAAATCATCCTCAAAAGGGCGACGAGATGGGCCGCTTCCTGCTCGGCTCCACCATCGTCATGCTGTTCAAGAAAGACACGATCAAGTTCAATCCCGAATGGGCGCCCGAGCGTCCGGTGCGCCTCGGTGAAGTAATGGGCAACAAGCCGTAATGGAGATCGATGCGGCCGACGCACTGCCATCCGAAGCGGCGGCGCCAGCTGCGCCGCAAGTGACGTTGCTGCGCCCTTCCCTTGCCGCCTGGCTGGGCGAAGGCGCGCGCACGCTGCTGCTGCGCCAGCCGCGCTGGGACCGGCTCGACACGGGACCGGCATTCCTGGCCCTGATGGTAGTACTGGGAATGGCCGCGGCGATCGGCACCGGCCGCCTGGAAATCGACGGCGACGCCACCTTCTACTGGCGCGCCAGCCTGACCGGCTGGGCCGCCTTCGTCATCACCGCGTGGGCCTGCTACGTGGTGCGTCCGCGTCCGGACCTGCGCGCCGACAGCGCCGTGGCGCCGGCCGCCGCCCATTTGCTGACCATGATCGCGGTCCAGTCCCTGCTGCTGCAGCTCTCGCTCGGCGTGGCCGACGCGCTGGCGCGCCGCGCGGGCTTGCTCGACAACGCCGCCAACTGGCTGCTGTGGCTCGTGTGGCTGCTGCCGACCCTGTGGAGCATCGTGGCGATGGTGGTGCTGCTGATGCGCAGCGGCGACCGCGCGCTGTCGCAGCGGGTCCAGGCCTGCTACGCCATGTGCGCGGCCGCGGCGCTGACCATCTACTTTGCACCCGTCACGCCGTTCTGGCAGGACCAGGCCGGGGACGCCGAGGACGCCTACAAACCGATCCGCATTTCCCAGGAACTGGTGGAAAACCAGTTGCCGCTGATGGACGCGCAACTCGACGCGCTGGCCCCGCAGCGCCCCCGGCGTGGCCGACCTGTACACCATCACCTTCGCGCCGTACGAAGGCGAAGAAGTGTTCCGGCGCGAAAGCGGCGTGGTCAACGACGTGATGGCCAGCCGTTTCGACGCCGCCGGACGCGGCGTGCGCATGATCAATCACCGCGAGCACCTCGACAACATGCCGTGGGCGACCACGATCAACCTGCAGCGCGCCATCAGAAGGCATCGCCGCGACCATGGACCTCCAGGAAGACGTCCTGTTCATCCACCTGACCTCGCACGGCGCCAGCAATGGCGAACTGGCCACCAGTTTCTGGCCGCTCGAGGTGGAACCGGTGGTGCCGAAGGACCTCAAGCAGTGGCTCGACGACGCTTAAGCATCGTGCACCGCGTGATCTCGATTTCGGCCTGCTATGCGGGCGCCTGGGTCGCGCCGCTGGCCTACCCCGGACACGCTGGTCATGACGGCTTCCGACGCCGACCACACTTCCTACGGCTGCGGCAGAAAGTCGCCCCTGACCTTCTTCGGACGCGCCATGTACGACGAGCAGCTGCGCACCAAGACGCGTTCCTTCGCCGAGGCACATGCCGCGGCGCGCCTGGTCATCGATCTGCGCGAAAAGGAAGCTTAGCAAGAGCGACGGTTATTCCAACCCGCAGATCAGCATGGGACAACGCATCGGCCCTTACCTGGACCAGATGCGCGCGGCTCGAACGCAAGCCTTCCCCTTCGCCTTAACCGGTCAGGCGCATTTTCTTGCGCGCCTCGTCGCAGCACATCCCTTCCATCATGTCGAGGAAGGCCCGGGTCTTGGTAAGCATCAGTCGCATGGGCCCGGGAACACCGCCCACCCCGTCACCTCCGGCAGCGACCACTCGGGCAGGATCCGCACCAGCTCCCCTTTTTCCACGCTCGCTTCGGCGAACAGATTCGAGCTGGCCGCGATCCCGGCCCCGGCACAGGCGATGCGCGCCAGCAGATCGGGCGAGTTGGCGGCCAGCTTGGCCTAAGCAGCTCGCGCTCCCACACCACCTTGCCGCGCGTGAGCTTCCAGCTGGTGATGCCGCCGCTGCGGCTGGGCAGGCACAGCAAGTCGTGCTTGATCAGATCGTCCGGATGCTCGGGCAGGCCGCGCCGCGATGTAGCCGGGCGAGGCGTACAGGGCGATCTTTTCCAGGGCCACGCGGCGCGCGTTGAGCGAGGAATCGTCCGGCAGATCGCCCATCCGGATCGCGATGTCGAAATTCTCGCCCACCAGGTCCACCCGCCGCGGCGACAGGTCCAGTTCCAGCGTGATGGCCGGGTACTGTTCCATGAAGTGGGCCAGCATGTGGTTCATCCCCAGGTTGGCAAAGTCGCCCGGCATCGAGATCCGCAGGCGCCCGCTGGGCGCGAGCTGGCGGTGCTGGACCAGGGCGCCAGCCGCCTCCACCTCCTCCACCACCTTGCGCGCATGCTCGAGCAGGCTGGCGCCGAACTCGGTGAGCATCAGCTTGCGCGTGGTGCGCTGGAGCAGGCGTTCGCCCAGTTTGGCCTCCAGCAGCGCGATCCGGCGCGAGACGGTCGACTTGGGCAAATCGACCCGCAGCGCCGCCTGGCTGAAGCTGCCCGCCTCCACGATGCGTGCAAACAGCAGCAGGTCATTCGGTTCGACGTCCATTTGATTGTCCCATCAGTTGAATAATGTTATCCATTTTAACGCCTTCCGCATTGATTTTGGAACGTATAAAGTGTCTACATCGCAGTTCAACCCAGACAAAGGAAGCACAATGAACATCCTGCAAATCAATTCCAGCGCCCGCAGCAGCGGTTCCGAATCGACCCGCACGGCCGATGCCATCGTCGCCAAACTGCGCGCCGCCAACCCGTCGGCTGGCATCACCCGCCGCGACCTGGCCGTCGATCCGCATCCGCCGATCGACGAAGCGACCCTGGGCGCCCTGTTCACCCCGGCCGAGCAGCGCAACGCCGAACAGGCTGCCCGCGTGGCCCTGGACGACGCCCTGATCGCCCAGGTGCAGGCAGCGGACGTGATCGTGATCGGCGCGCCGATGTACAACTTCGGCGTGACCGTGCAGCTCAAGAGCTGGTTCGACGCGATTGCCCGCGCCGGTGTGACCTTCAGCTACACTGCCACCGGTCCGGTCGGTCTGCTCAAGGATAAAAAGTGTATGTGACGCTGGCCCGCGGCGGCTTCCACAAGGGCACGCCGAACGACCTGCAAAGCCAGTACGTGAAGAACTTCCTGGCCTTCCTGGGCATGACCGACGTCACCTTCGTCTACTCCGAAGGTCTCGGCATGGGTCCGGAAGCGGTGGCCAAGGCGCAAGCCCAGGCCGATGCAGACATCAACGCAGTACTGGTGTAATTTTTAATCAACGAGGGAGGCGGCAATGACGCAACAGGTAAAGTCGGACAACGTGCAGCACGCACGCGGGGTCGAACGCCTGATCAACGGGCAGTTCGTGATGGATGGCGCAGGGGTGAAGATCAACCGCGTGCTCACTCAGGGCCTGCAGCGCCGCCTCGATCCGTTCTTGATGCTCGACGCATTCGGCAGCGACAAGCCGGGCGACTACATCATCGCTTCCCCGAGCATCCGCACCGCGGCTTCGAAACCGTGTCGTACATGATCGTGGGCAGCATGAAGCACCGCGACAGCGCCGGTAACGAAGGCATGATCACCGACGGCGGCGTGCAGTGGATGACGGCCGGACGCGGCGTGGCGCACTCGGAAATGCTTAGGCCCAGACGGACGGCCTGATGGAAGGGTTCCAGCTGTGGCTGAACCTGCCCGCCAGGGACAAAATGACGGCGCCCTGGTACCGCGACATCCCGCACGAAGCGATTCCCCGCTTCGAAACGGAAGGCGGCGCGGCGGTCAAGGTGATTGCCGGTGCCAGCCACGGTGTGGCTAGCGCGCGGTGCAGCGTGCCCATACCGAGCCGCTGTACCTGGACATCGAGCTGCTTAAGCCAACGCCACCTTCGAGCAGATTCTGCCGCCCGGTCACAACGCGTTCATCTACGTGTTCCGGGGCCAGGTGGTGGTCGACGAGCAGAACGTGCCGCAGACGCGCATGGCGATCCTGAAAAACGACAGCCAAGCGCCGACGGGGTGCGGATCGTGGCGGCCCAGGCCAGCCGTCTGATTCTGATCGCGGGCCAGCCGCTGAACGAGCCGATTGCGCAATACGGCCCGTTCGTGATGAACACGCAGGATGAAATCCGGCAGGCGGTGGAAGACTTCCACTTGCTGCGCTTTTTAAGGCTGCAAGGCGGTCCGGGCCCCTGCCCGGACCGCCATTTTGCGTTACACTGGCGCCATGCTCCCCCACGACTGCAGCAAGCCCTCGCCTGGATCAACCGGGTCTGCGGCTTCGACACCCTCGACAGCTTCCCGCCCGGCCATCCGTATGCGCGCACGCGCTGGAATGCCGCGTATTTCGACATCGCGTCCGACCTCAAGCCGGACCAGATCGAACGCTCGATCTGCGAGCGCATCGCCAACACCCCCAGTATTTTCGCGCACATCGACAGCCCAACCCCGGCCATGCAGCGCTGCTGCTGGCGGTGATCGAGCAGCGCATGCGCCGCTCCTGCGGCCACCCGGCCGATCTGATCGCACTGCTGGTGGGCGCCTACCGCAGCCCGTACACGGCCGACGCCATTCCCGGCCTGCGCACCGCCATCGTGGGAGCGGACGGCGACCTGCAGGCGGTCGCGGCGTTTCTGGGGGGCGATGCTTAAGCCGCCTTCGACGTGATCGAAGCCTAGTTCGCGCCATCCTTGAAATTGGTCGGTACGTAGCGCTGGCGCAGCGCCATGAACGGCGTTTCCACGCAGCGGTACAGCAGCCAGCCTCCCAGCACACTCAATCCCAGCATGGCGGCGATGGCTTGCGCAGCGTGTCCGGCCCATAGCCGAGCGCGCGGATCGGTTCGCGCGCCAGGATGCACAGCTGCTTGTGCACCAGGTAGATCGCGTACGACCACAGCGCCAGGCTGGCGGCGCCGGGAACGCGGATCCGGCGCAGCAGGCTGCGTTCGCCCAGCGCCGCCAGGATCAGCAGGCCGAAGCCCAGCGCCAGCAGCGGGTAGCCGAACATGGTCGCGACCAGGCTTTCGCGCTCGTTCAGGAACCACCAGCAGGCCGGGGCCAGCAGCGCGCCGCCTACCACAAAGACCAGGTTGCCGCGCGCGGTCAGCGTTTTCCAGGCGCCCGCGTGGTAATTGCGCAGCAGCGCCAGCACCACAGCTCTACCCACCAGCTCGTCGAAGCGGCAGAAGGTGGAGTAATAGATGTAGCGATAGTAGTCGACGCCGCCATGGAGCGCATCGCCCACGTAGGCATCCCACAGCGCGTAGCGCACCGCCACCCCGCCTAGGCCACGGCGATCGCCACCGCGGCCCAGGCCCAGCGCAGCGAGCGGCGCAGCGCGGCTATGCCCAGCGCCAGCGCGGGCAGCAGCAGGTAGAACTGCTCTTCGATGCACAGCGACCAGGCGTGCGAAAAGGCGGTCCCCGGCATCAGGCTGATATTCTGGGTAAAGGTGAGGAAGCGCCACAGGGGCGGCAGTTCCAGCCCCGCGCGGAACCACGGCCAGCAGGCATACAGCGCCAGCACGAACCAGAAATTGGGCAGCGTGCGCAGGAAGCGCCGCGCGTAAAAGCGGGTCAGGGAAAACGGTTAGCCGCTGCGCATGGCGGAAAAAATCTGGTTTCCGATCAGGTAGCCCGACAGGGCGAAAAACAGGTCGACCCCGACCCAGCCGATCTTGCCGACCCAGCCGAAGGTATCGCGCGGCGCGACGAACAGCACATAGTGGTGCAGCACGACCAGCACGATCGCCAGCGCGCAGCGTGTCGAGGCCGTGATTGCGTTCGGTGGCAGTGTTTTCCATAGAGCCGGGATGATGCCATGCCCTCCCGGCACACGCCAGCAAATACCGCTAGAATATGGCCACCACCGACCTGACCAGGACCTGAGCCAGCATGACGACCCCGCACGACTTCCAGTTCAAATCGATCAACTACACGGGCCTGGCACAAGGTCCGCGCCTGATCATCACCGGCGCCGTTCACGGCAATGAAACCTGCGGCACCAAGGCGATCCGGCGCGTGATGGAGGAAATCGACGGCGGCAACCTGCTGGTGCGCGCGGGCAGCGTGACCTTCGTCCCGGTGACCAATCCCCTCGCTTACCAGCTGGGCTAGGCGCGCGGGGCGACCGCAATCTGAACCGCAACCTGTTCCCCAGGCCGGACCCGCAGGACTTCGAAGACCAGATCGCCAACTGGCTGTGCCCGCTGCTGGCCCAGCATGACGTGCTGCTCGACCTGCATTCGTTCAATGCCCAGAGCCAGCCGTTCGCCATGGTCGGTCCCGCGCAACAATGGCGGCCCCCTGCAGCCATTCAAACACGCGGAAAAAGAACGGGCACTGGCGCGTCGCCTGGGCGTATCGCGCTTTGTGGACGGCTGGCTGGCCACCTATGGCGACGGCGTTCAGCGCCGCATGAAGGGCAGCGCAGCGTCCGCGCTGGAGACAGTGCTGCGCTACGGTGTCGGCACCACGGAATTCATGCGCGCCAGCGGCGGCTACGCGCTGACCCTCGAATGCGGCCAGCACGCCGATCCGGCCGCGCCGGACGTGGCTTACCGCGCGATCATGAATACGCTGGCCTTCCTGGGCATCATCGACGCTGCGCCGCCGGAACCGATCGCGCTGGACCAGATGGAGTATCTGTCGATGGTGGCCGTGCACGACAAGCTGGCCATGCCGACGACCAGTTCAGCCGCACCTGGTCGAGCTTTGACGCGCTGGCCAAGGGCGACGTGATCGGCACCCGTGCCGACGGTACGCCGGTGACGGCCGAATTCGACGGCAAGATCCTGTTCCCGGATGTGAATGCGGCGCCCAACAACGAGTGGTACTACATGACCCGTCCGGGCACCGACTTCGAGCGCTACGCCGACTAGCTAGGCGATACCCCACACAAAGGGGTCGTCCTCATTGAAGATCATGGTGGCCTGGGCATTGACCCAGGCCTTGCCCCGTATGCTGGGGCGAATCTTGTCGCCGTCCCGCGTGTAGCGGCCTTCGAACAGGCTGCCGATCACGCTTTCCTGGCGCCAGACCGCGCCCTCGGCCAGTTCCCCGTCCGCCGCCAGGCAAGCCAGCTTGGCGCTGGTGCCGGTGCCGCACGGCGAGCGGTCGTAGGCCTTGCCGGGACACAGGACGAAATTCTGCCCGTCCGCGCCGGTACGCGATGGCGCATACAGCTCGATATGGTCGATCAGGGCGCCGCCGTCGCCGGTGATGCCGTTCGCTTCCAGCGCGTCGCGCACGGCGATCGAATAGCTGGTCAGCGCGTCGACATTGCCGACCTCCAGCGCCAGCCCGTGCCCGCCCACCAGGAAGAACCAGTTGCCGCCCCAGGCCACGTCGCCGGTCACGCTGCCGTGCCCTGCGACCTGCACCGTGACCGCATGCATGCTGCGGTAGGAGGCGACGTTGTCGATGGTGACGCTGCCGTCGGCGTCGAGCAGCGCCTCGACCACCCCGACCGGGGTATCGATGCGGTGCCGTCCGGGCCCGATGCGGCCCATGAAGGCCAGCGAGACCACGGTACCGATCATGCCGTGGCCGCACATGCCCAGATAGCCGACGTTATTGAAAAAGATGACGCCACCGCGCAGTCAGGCGCGTGCAGTTCCTGCACAGCAGCGCGCCGACCAGCACGTCCGAGCCGCGCGGTTCGCACACGACGGCGCGCCGCACATGGTCGAAGTCCGAGCGAAAACGGGCCAGCCGCTCGGCCAGGGGACCGCTGCCCAGATCGGGGCCGCCGTCGGTGATCAGGCGGGTCGGTTCGCCGCCAGTGTGGGAGTCGATAATGGAGATGGATTTCATGTGCTCAGAATATCCCTTGAGGTCTTCCCTGTCTTGCGCGGCGTTGTACTGTGCGGCGTCGAATTGAACACAACCGCCGCCCCATATTTACAGCCGGCGTGAGCAGCTTGAGGCCGAAGATCCCGGCCACGATCAGCGCGATGCACAGGAGCCGCAGCGCCCCGGCCGGTTCGCCCAGCATGACCATGCTAGGCGATGGCCGTGCCTACCGTGCCGATCCCGGTCCAGATGGCGTAGCCGGTACCGAGCGGCAGCGTGCGCAGGGCCAGTCCCAGCAAGCCGACGCTGGCGGCCATCGCGCCCAACGTCACGACGGAGGGCGCCAGGCGGGTGAAGCCCTCGGTGTATTTGAGGCCGACGGCCCACACCACTTCCAGCAAGTCGAAGCAACCAGCAGATAGACCCACGCCATACATTCCCCTTTAATTTGGCAAAAAGTATAGCACCGGCTATGCAGAGCTCGCTGACGAGGAAGTCGACAAAGCTGCGCACGCGCAGCGGCACATGCCGGTTCTGCGGGAACAGCAGCGTCACGGGCCGCGAGCGGCCGCCGAAAGGGGCCAGCACTTCGACCAGCGTGCCTAGGCCTTCCAGGTCGTCCTCCACGATGAAACGGTAGGTTTGCAGCAGCCCGGCGCCGTGGCGCGCCAGCGTGACGCAGCCAAGCAAGTCGTCCGAGACGCAGTAGCCGCCCCCGGTCGGCACATCGACATCGGCGCCGTGTTCGCGAAACGCCCAGGCGATGCGCCGTCCGCTGGAGGGCAGCTCGAACTGGATGCAGTCGTGCTCCTGCAGATCGGCCAGCACCAGGGGCGTGCCGCGCTGCTTCCAGGTAGGCTTGGCGCGGCGAATACCACCAGCGCCGCGTCTTCGAGCTTGCGCGCCACCAGGCTCGAATCGGGCGGCGGGCGCACCCGGATCGCGAGATCGTAGCCCTCCTCGGCAAAGTCGATATTGCGGTTGCTGAGGTGGACTTCGACCTGCACCTGCGGGTACAGGGCGCGGTAGCGCGGCAGCAGCGGCAGGATGCGGCAGTGCCCGAACGGGGTCGGGATACTGATGCGCAGGACACCGGCCGGTTCGGCCTGTTGCCCCGTCACCTGGCGCTCCGCTTCCACCAGCCGCCCGAGCGCATCGCGGCACTGTGCGAAGTAAGCCTGGCCCGGCTCCGTGAGGCGGATCTGGCGCGTGGTGCGCACGAACAGGCGCACGCCGAGCCGCGCTTCAGCCAGCCCACCGAGCGGCTCACGGCCATGCCGCGACACGCCCGCCTCCACCGCCGCCGCGGTAAAGCTGCCCAGCTCCGCCGCCAGGCAGAACAGCTCTATGCTGCCCAGCAAAATGTCATCGAACTGGCGCTTCATGCCCCCTCCATTCATTACACCATGTATCAAGTGTAATCGCCGTAGCCCACTTTATCTGCACGAGTGACAAAAATATACTGGACTTCCCTTCCCAAACAACGGAGTTCCACATGCCCTACGTAAATATCAAAGTCACCCACGACGGCGTCACGTCCGCCCAGAAAGCCGCGCTCATCATGAAGCGTCACCGAGCTGCTGGTGACGGTGCTGGACAAAGACCCGAACAGCACCATGATCGTGATCGACAGAAGTCGACACCGACAACTGGGGCTGGAAAGGCCAGCAAACCACCACGCTGCGTGCCGCGGCCAAAGCCAAATAAATGGAAGCCATCATGAACAACCGTACCGTCATCATCACCGGCGCCTCGAGCGGCATCGGCCTGGCCCTGGCCGCCGCCTTCCTCGAGCGCGGGCTACAACGTGGTCGGCAACGGCCGCGACGCCGACCGCCTGCAGGCCGCCGCCGTCAAGCTGGGCCACAGCCAAGCCGCTTTGCCGCCGTCGCAGGCGACATCGCCCTGCCCGCCACCGCCGCCCGCCTGTTCAGCGAAGCGGTGGCGCGCTTCGGCCGGGTCGATACCCTGATCAACAACGCCGGCCTGTTCCTGCCCAAACCGGTGGCCGACTATACCGAGGACGATGTCGCCGTGATGGTCAACACCAATCTCAAGGGCTTCGTCTACCCGACCCAGGAAGCGGCCCGCCACATGCGCGCCCGGGGCGGCGGCCATATCATCAATATCAGCGCGGCGATCGCCCTGCAGCCCAATGCGGACGTGCTTAGGCCCTGCTGCCGGTGCTGATCAAGGGCGGCATCAACAGCGCCACGCGCGCCCTGGCGCTGGAGCTGGCGGCGCACAAGGTGCGTGTCAATGCGGTCGCGCCCGGGATCATCGACACCCCCATGCACGCGCCCGAAAGTCACGGCTTTTTGAGCGCGCTGGCGCCCCTGTCCGCGATCGGCACGACGGACGATGTGGTGGCTGCGGCGCTCTACCTGGACGGCGCGCTCTTCACCACCGGCATCGTGCTGGCGGTCGACGGCGGCATGAGCGCCAGCAAATGGTAGCGAACAGCGGCATAATGAAGCGATGAAAACCGCCATGACGCCCCCCGACATCCTGATGGCGCTCGCCGTCGTCACCATCTGGGGCGTCAATTTCGTCGTGATCAAGATCGGGCTCGAGGATCTGCCGCCGGTCTTGTTCACCGCCCTGCGCTTCCTGTTCGCGGCGCTGCCGCTGGTGTTCTTCGTCAAGCGCCCGCAAACGAGCTGGCCGCTGGTGTGCGCCTGGGGGCTGTTCCAGTTCGCGCTCCAGTTCACGCTCCTGTTTTCGGGCATGCGCCTGGGCCTGCTTAGGCAGGGCCTGGCCTCGCTGGTGATCCAGCTGCAGGTCTTTTCACGATCGGGCTGGCGGTGCTCACGCTCGGCGAGCGAGTCCAGGGCTTCCAGCTGGCTAGGCGCCCTGATCGCCTTCGGCGGCATGGGGCTGGTCGCCCTCCATCTGGACGGCCAGGCCAGCCTGACCGGCTTCGTGCTGGTGGTCCTGGCTAGGCCTGTGCTGGGCCATCGCCAACATCGTCACCAAAAAAATGGGCCAGGTCGACGCTCCCCCGCTCGTGGTGTGGGGCTCGCTGGTGTCAACCCCGCCCCTGCTGCTGGCCTCGTGGCTGATGGAGGGCCAGTCGGCCTGGCAGGCCGCCGCCCACGCGTTTGGCTGGAAGTCGCTGGCAACCATCCTGTTCCAGGCCTATCCGAACACCATCCTCGGCTTCGGCATCTGGTCGCTCCTGATGCGCAAGTATGCGGCCGCGTCGATCGCCCCGTTCGCCCTGCTGGTGCCGGTGGTCGGCATGACCAGTGCAGCGCTGCTGCTGGGCGAGTCGCTCGCCTGGTGGAAGATCGTGGCCTAAGCATGCTGGTGCTGAGCGGCCTGGCGCTGAACCAGTTTGGCGCGCGGATCCGGGCCTGGGCGCTCTCGCCACGGTGAACGGGGACGGGTACACTATGGCTTCATTAATATAAGGAGCCGCCAATGGCCGTCGTCACCCAAGTCCTGATCGGCATCATCGCTGCGCTGCACATCTATTTTTTCCTGCTCGAGACGGTCCTGTTCAAGACGCGCGGTCGCCGCGTATTCGGCCTGACGGCGGAAAAAGCCGAGATCATGGCGCCTAGCCATGTCCAACCAGGGCTGCTACAACATGTTCCTGGCGGTCGCGCTGATCATCGGCCTGTGCCATCCCGACCATGACGTGTCAGCGCAACTTCATCCTGTACGGTCTGTCCTGCGTCGCCGTCAGCCAAGCCTGTGGGGCGCTGCCACCGTCAAAAAGTCATCCTGTTCTTCCAGACCGTGCTTAAGCCGTTCTGGCGCTGATCATGTACCACATCCCGGCCTGATCGCCCTTTTTTAGCCCTGCTCTGCAGGTTTCTGGTTTATATCGTAGAATTACGATATTAGATTCGTAGAAATCCGATATATGCAAATCGACGCCATCCACAAGGCCCTTGCCAACCCGGTCCGCCGCGACATCCTGAACTGGCTGGAAGGATCCGCACGAGCACTTCGCGCACCAGGAGCATTCGCTCGAGTTTGGGGTATGCGCAGGCCTGATCGATGCGCGTACCGGGCTGTCCCAGTCGACCGTGTCGGCTCACCTGGCGACGCTGCAGCGCGCCGGACTGATCTCGTCACGGCGGGTCGGCCAGTGGATTTTCTACAAACGCAACGAGGAGACCATCAAGGCCTTCCTCGACCATATGAACCAGGGACTTTAGGAGCATCAGCATGACGACATTATTCGATCCGATCACGGTCGGCGACATCACCCTCCCGAACCGCATCATCATGGCGCCGCTGACCCGTGCGCGTGCCATCGGTGGCGGCCGCGTGCCGAACGCGCTCATGGCCCAGTACTACGTGCAGCGCGCCTCAGGCCTAGCCTGATCCTCTCGGAGGCGACCTCGGTCACCCCGCAGGGCGTGGGCTATGCCGATACGCCGGGCATCTGGTCCGACGAGCAGGTCGCGGGCTGGAAGCTGGTTACGGACGCGGTCCACCAGGCCGAAGCGGACGCATCTTCCTGCAGCTGTGGCACGTGGGCCGCATCTCCGACCCGGAACTGCTGAACGGCGAGCTGCCGGTGGCGCCGAGCGCGATCGCGGCCAAGGGCCACGTCAGTATCCTGCGCCCGCTGCGCGACTACGTGGTGCCGCGCGCTGGCGCTGGAAGAAATTCCGGGCATCGTCGCCGCCTACCGCAAGGGTGCGGAGAACGCCAAACTGGCCGGTTTCGACGGCGTGGAGATCCACGGCGCCAACGGCTACCTGCTCGACCAGTTCCTGCAGGACGGCACCAATGTGCGTACCGACAGGTATGGCGGTTCGGTCGAAAACCGCGCCCGCCTGATGCTGGAAGTGACCGACGCCTGTATCGAGGTATGGGGCGCCAAGCCGCGTGGGCATGCACCTGGCGCCGCGCCGCGATTCGCACGACATGAGCGACTCGGACCCGCAAGCGACCTTCGGCTACGTTGCGCGCGAACTGAAACAGCGCGGCATCGCCTTCATCTGCGCCCGTGAAGGCGTGGGCGAGGACAGCCTGGGCCCCTTCCTGGAAGCAGGAATTCGGCGGCGTGTATATCGCCAACGAGCGCCTGACCAAGGACAGCGCGGAAGACCTGGTCAGGTCGGGCAAGGCGGACGCGGTCGCCTTCGGCAAATGGTTCATCGCGAACCCGGATCTGCCGAAGCGCCTGAAAAACAACGCCCCGCTCAACGAGGCGCGTCCTGACCGCTTCTACCACCATACGTCGGAAGGCTATACCGACTACCCTGCCCTGTAAGCGTTCTTACTCGGCGGCGACGGCTTCAACCTGGATGCGCAGTGCGACATCCATTTTGAAGCCGTAGTCTTTCCGGCCACCAGGCCGAATTCGTCGCGGTTGAAGGTGCCCATGGCATCGGCGCCGCACATCTCGCGCTTGAGCATGGGATGCGGGATGCACTTGAACAGCACCAGTTGCAGGTTGACCGGCTTGGTCACGCCATGCAGCGTCAGTTCGCCCATCACCTGGGTCGGCACGCCGTCCTTGAAGCCGGTCAGCTTGCCCTTGTAGCGCGCCGGGCCGTACTTGGCCGTATCGAAGAACTCCTTGCCCGCCGCCCAGCTATTGAGCACATCGTGACCGAAGTCGATGCTGCCGGTGTCGATCTGCACGTCGACCATGCCGTAGCTAAGCCGTCTTGTCCAGCGTGACCGTCCCCGAACTGGTGTTGAACTTGCCGCGCCAGACCGAGATGCCCATGTGGTCGGCCTCGAAGCTCGGGAAGGTGTGGGCCGGGTCGATCTTGTAGCTGACCGGCGCCGCCGCGGCCACGCCGAATGCGGCGCACAGGAGCGCAAAGAGGATGGATTGCTTCATGTTGTCTCCTTGGTGGTGAGGTAGCGTTCGAGACGCCCCAGGGTTTGCTGGCCGCCTTCGATGGCGCCAAATTTTTGCATCGCTTCCATCTGCTCCAGCGAGCGGCACAGCATGCGCAGCGTGATCAGCGTCTTAAGCACCGGCTTCCTCGAAGGTGACCGTGGACTTGAACTGCACCGGATCGTCCGGCTCGCCCAGGTCGTAGCACAGGCGCTCCGGGCGCACGATCTCGGTATAGGTGACGAGGTTCTCGTAATCGGTGCCGTCCGGGCCGTGCATGGTGTAGCGCCACTGCCCGCCCACCACCACGTCCATGTTCCAGGTGGTGGTGCGATAGCCGTCCGGCCCCCACCACAGATCGATATGGGCGGGATCGGTGAAGGCGGCAAATGCCAGCTCGCGCAGCGCGGCCAGCGTGCGCCGTACGATCAGTTCAGGGTTGGTCCATGGTGCGCTCCTTACAGACTGGCCAGATACTGCTCGTAGACCTCGTACATGCCGCCGAAGCCCTGCTGCATCGAGCCGTGGCTAAGCCTTGAAGGTATCGATCTCGATCTGGCTGGCGTTGATCGGCGTCGAATGCAGGTGCATGACGGTCTTGCCGTCCTGTTCGGCCAGGGTGACGGTGTTGAGCACTTCGAGCGGCCAGGTGGGACTCATCGCATAGCGGATCCGCTGGCCCTGGGCGTCGGCAAAGCCGTTGACGAAGACGATGCGCAGGACCGGCGTCAGCTCGCGGTAGTCGAAACGGCCGTACATTTCCACGCCGGGGCCGAAGCGCATGCAGTAATGGAAAATGCCGCCCGCCTTCGGTTCATGGCTGACCACGTCAATCGTGCAGCCTTGCGGGCCCCACCAGTGCTGCAGGTGGGCCGACTCGGTCATGGTCCGGTAGACCAGGTCGCGCGGCGCATTGAAGGTGCGCGTCAGGACAAAATCGGCGCTGCTGTCAGGGCTTGTCATGCTTGTTCTCCTTGGCTTGGATGGTGGCGAGATACTGTTCGAGACGGTCGAGGCCACCCTCCCAGAATGCGCGGTACTGCGACATCCAGTCGCTCGCTTCGCGCAGGGGCTGGGCCTCGAGCTTGCAGGGACGCCACTGCGCCTGCCGCCCGCGCGTGATCAGCCCGGCGCGTTCGAGCACCTTGAGGTGCTTGGTGACGGCCAAGCAGGCTCATGGCGAACGGTTCGGCCAGTTCGGTGACCGAGGTTTCCCCGTCCGCCAGGCGGGCGAGAATGGCCCGGCGGGTGGGATCGGCCAGGGCGGCAAAGGTGGTGCTGAGGTGGTCCTGCCGCATATTCAACCTATAGGTTAATTAACCTATCGGTAAAATACAATGGAAAAAACGGCCTGTCAAGCGCCGTTCATGCCTTCATGCGGCAGCGTCGCGCCGCTCGCTGTAGCGGTCGACCAGGTAATCGCTGCGTTCGCGCACCAGCAGGGTGAACTTGAATAGCTCTTCCATCACGTCGACCACGCGGTCGTAAAACGGCGACGGCTTCATGCGCCCCGCTTCATCGAATTGCTCGTAGGCTTTCGGGACCGAGGACTGGTTCGGGATGGTCACCATGCGCATCCAGCGCCCCAGCACGCGCAGCGTGTTGACCGTGTTGAAGGACTGCGAACCGCCCGACACCTGCATCACGGCCAGCGTGCGGCCCTGGGTCGGCCGGGTGGCCGCCACTTCGAGCGGAATCCAGTCGATCTGATTCTTCATGACGGAGGTGATGGTGCCGTGCCGCTCCGGGCAAGACCAGACGTGCCCCTCGGACCACAGCGACAGGGCGCGCAGTTCGGCCACCTTGGGATGCGTGGCCTAAGCACGCTGTCGGTCACGGGCAGGTCGCGCGGATCGAAGAAGCGCACTTCCGCGCCCATGCGGGTGAGGATGCGGCCCGCTTCTTCGGCCAGAAAGCGGCTGAACGAGCGCTCGCGCAGGGAGCCGTACAAGATCAGGATGCGCGGCGGATGCGTGAACACCACGGGCGGGGCCAGCTTCGCCACGCTCGGGATATCGAACTGCGCTTCGCTCAGATTGGGCAGCGTGTCGTCCATCAGACGATCCGCTTGCCGCTGGCGTCCACCACCGCCTCGCCGTCTTCCTTGGTAAAGGCGCCCAGCTGCGGCATGGTCAGGATGTCGAGCACCAGCTCCGACGGGCGGCACAGGCGCACAGCCATGCATGTGACCACGAACGGGCGGTTGATCAGGACCGGGTTGGCCACCATGGCGGCCAGCAGCGCGCCGTCGTCCAGCGCGGGATCGGCCAGGCCCAGTTCAGCGAACACGGGCTCCTTGCTGCGGATCGCTTCGCGCACGGTCAGGCCGGCTTTGGCGATCATGGCGGCCAGTGCCTCGGGCGCCATGGGGTGGGCGATGTAGTCGACGATCTGCGGTTCGACCCCGGTGTTGCGGATCAGCGCGAGCGTGTTGCAGGAAGTGCCGCAGCGGGCATTGTGAAAGATGGTGATATCCATGAGATTCCGGTTTGTTTATTCGACGTTTCCATAATAGTGGAAACGTGGAATCTCATCAAGTTTTTTTGCTTGTGCTGGCTGATGGGCGCACTATAGAATGCAACGCTGTTTTTCCGCAGTGCAAGTTGTTTTGCCGCGGTGCGTTCCTATCGGAGTACAACATGAGCAACTACGAGCTGCACGCGGCAGCCCTTCCCGGTTTTGGCCAGCGTCTTGCGCTGCGCATCCTGAACCTGTTCGGCTGGAAGGTCCGCTACAAGCCCCTGCCCGGCCCGCATGGCGTGGCCATCGTCTACCCGCACACCTCGAACTGGGATTTCTTTGTCGGCCTGTTCGGCAAGTGGGCGCTCGGGCTGCCGTTCCGCTGGCTGGCCAAGGATGCGATCTTCAAGGGACCGCTGGGCATCATCATGCGCTCCTGGGGCGGCGTGCCGGTGGACCGCCGCACGACCAGCGGCTCGACCCAGCGCCTGGCCCAGACCATGCGCGAGGCCGAGTGGTTCTGGCTGGCGATCGCACCGGAAGGCACGCGCAGCTACCGTCCCCATTTGCGCAGCGGCTTCTATCACCTGGCGCTGACGGCGAACGTGCCGCTGCTGCTGGTGTATTTCGACTATCCGAAAAGGAGTTGGGCGTGGTCGACACGATCCGCCTGACCGGCGACCAGGAAGCCGACATGGCCGCCATCGCCGCCATCTACCAGGGCCACCTGGGCTATCACCCCGAACTGGCGGCGCCGCTCACGCTGGCGCCCCCTGCGCTCAAGCGAGACCGGGAACGGCAAGCAGGCATAGTCCCGCCGCCCCCGATGACCGCGCCCGCCAGGCGCTCTCTGCCAATACCACGCCCCACCATCAGCAAGAGCGCACTGGCGCAGAGGTAGCCGGCCGCGCTGGCCGCACCGGCCAGTTCGCGCCCGTGCGCCTGCCCGTGCAGCAGTGCGAACAGGCCGACCGTCACGATCGCGGCGCCGGCGGGCAGGCGCGCCGCGGCCAGCAGCACGCCCACGGCCAGCACGCTCGCCGCCAGCAGGGACTCCGGCAGCGGCAGCGGAAGCTGGAACAGCGCGCCGGCCGCCATCATCGCCAAGAAGGTCAGCGGCAGCACCAGGGGCTGGCCCTGGCGGCGGCTCCACAGGCCGATGCCGAGCATGGCCAGCAGATGGTCGATGCCGCCCAGGGGATGCGCGAAGCTTACCACAAAGCCTAGGCCTCCGCGCCGTGTCCGCCGTGGGCCGCGGCTGGCGCGCTGGCCAGCAGTAACAGGATGGTCAGGATGATTTTCATGGCTTCCTTTGATTCAGCGTTCGAGCAGGCCTTGCTTGCGGATGAAGGCGATCACGTCCGCCACGCCCTCCCCGCTGCGCAAATTGGTAAACACGAAGGGACGCTCGCCGCGCTGGCGCTGCGCGTCCTGCGCCATGATGTCCAGATTGGCGCCCACGTGCGGCGCCAGATCGGTCTTGTTGATGATCAGCAGATCGGAGCGCGTGATGCCGGGGCCGCCCTTGCGCGGGATTTTTTCGCCGCCCGCCACATCGATCACGTACAGGGTCAGGTCGGACAGTTCCGGGCTGGAAGGTGGCGGCCAGATTGTCGCCGCCGGACTCGATCAGGATCAGTTCGAGCGCCGGGAAATCGGCCTGCATGCGGGCGATGGCTTCCAGGTTGATCGACGCGTCTTCGCGGATCGCGGTATGCGGACAGCCGCCCGTTTCCACGCCCATCAGGCGCTCGGGCGGCAGCGCGTTGGCGCGCACCAGGATCTCCATGTCTTCGCGGGTGTAGATGTCGTTGGTGATGACGGCCATGTCGACGTCGCCGCGCATGCCCTTGCACAGCATTTCGCACAAGGCGGTCTTGCCTGAGCCGACCGGGCCGCCGATGCCGACCCTGAGTGGATTTGAGATCATGTGCGTCTTCCTTTAAGAACGGTAGATCCGGCCGTGCTGCACTTCGTGCCGCATCGACAGGATGGATAAGCCGGGCGACCAGTTCGACATGGCGTCGTCGGGCAGCGTGCGCGCCGTGGCGGCCGCGTTGGCGATGTCGTCGCGCAGCAGCACAGCAGCATGCGCTGGCCAGCCACCTGCCCCAGCGGGACCGACTTCACGCACACCAGCACCTGGTTCTCGGCCCACGCGAACAGCATCGCCAGCAGCGCTTCTTCATGGCCGATCCCGAGGGCGTTGGCGGCGCAGGCAAACGCGGTGGGCAAGCCGACTTCGGGACCGAGTGACTCCACGTTCGCCACGCCGAGTTCGGCCAGCAGGCGCGTGAGCGAATAGCCCATCTGGACCGTCTCGGCACGAAACTCCGCACTGTCGCGCGAGGCCAGAAAGCGCTCGCTCCACAGCGCGACCGATGCGTCGTCGTGCGCTTCAAAAGCCTTGAGCAGGCGCCAGAACAGGGGCGCATCCCAGCGCGCGGTCACTTCATCGAGGTAGTAGACGATCCATGCCCGGCCGCTGGCCGCGTCGTGCACGATGCTTAGGCGTCGAGCGCCGCTTCCAGCCCCTGCGAATAGCTGTAGCCGCCAATCGGCAGGGCCGGACTGGCGAACTGCAGCAGGTGCAGCAAGGCGGCCGCGTTCATGCGCCTGCCGGGTCGCCGGGGCGGTGGATCTTCTGGCGCACGGGCACCGGCGCGAGCAGATGGCTGTCGCCGCCGTGGCTGTGGCCCGCGCCCGCGTAGGCGCCCGCCTCCGGCTCGAACGGCGCCATTTCACGTTCGACGCGCGCGCCCAGGCCCAGCACCATGTCCCTGAGCACCGGATCGACGCGGATGCGCAGGAAGCCTTCGCCGATCTGGGTCTGGGTGTGGCGGTTCCCCAGATGGAAAGCGCAGCGCGCCAGGATATGCGGGGTGGCGCAGTACACGGCGTAGGTCTGCTCGGGCGCGGCCACGATCCGGATCACGCGCTGGTCTTCGCCGGTCAGCAGGTCGCCGTCGCGCAGCACGCTGCCGCGCGCGGTGAAGACGCCGACTTCCTCGCCGTCGGCCAGGCGGGCCCGGAAGCGGCATTTTCGCGCAGCTCGTAGGGCAGCACCAGTTCGCCGTCGACGTGGGCGGCGTGGGCCAGTTTGGTATGCAGGTGCAGCATGCGGTCTCCTCAGAACAGGAAATAGCGCTGCGCCATCGGCAGCACGGAAGCGGCCTCGCAGACCAGCAGCTGGCCGTCGGCGCGCACTTCATAGGTTTCGGGATCGACTTCCATATAGGGCGTGGCGCCGTTGTGGATCATGTCGGCCTTGCGCAGGGCACGCATGCCGTGCACCGGGATCAGCGTCTTGGACAGGCCCAGCTCGCGCCCGATG
The DNA here is from genome assembly GCA_024703915.1 of Massilia sp. H-1. Lineage (GTDB taxonomy): Bacteria > Pseudomonadota > Gammaproteobacteria > Burkholderiales > Burkholderiaceae_D > Telluria_A. Next base: position 300,348 of record CP087969.1, read on the forward strand.
CCTAGGCGTCGAAGGCAGCCTGGGACACGAAGGTGAACGATTTTTTGAGGCCGCCGCCAAAGGCGCTCGAACATCATCCGGTAGTGGACCGGCTGCGGCGTGGGGATCGATGCGTTGGGGTCGCCCATCTGCGCGGCCGCGATCATGCCGCCCTTGAGGATCATCGACGGCTTGACGCCAAAAAGGTAAGCTTCCACAGGACGATGTCGGCGATCTTGCCCACTTCAGAGCGAGCCGACCGCATGCGAAATCCCGTGCGTGATGGCCGGATTGATCGTGTACTTGGCGATGTAGCGCCGGACCCGGAAGTTGTCGTTGCGGGCGCTGTCGGGCGCCAGCGGGCCGCGCTGAACTTTCATCTTGTGCGCCGTCTGCCAGGTCCGCATGATCACTTCGCCGACCCGGCCCATCGCTTGCGAGTCGGACGACATCATGGAAATGGCGCCGATGTCGTGCAGGATGTCTTCGGCCGCGATGGTCTCGCGCCGGATGCGCGATTCGGCAAAGGCGACATCCTCGGCGATTGCCGGGTCCAGATGATGGCAGACCATCAGCATGTCCAGATGCTCGTCGAGCGTGTTCACCGTGAACGGGCGGGTCGGATTGGTCGACGACGGCAGCACGTTGTCCTGCCCCACCGCGGCGATGATGTCGGGCGCGTGGCCGCCATCGCGCCCTCGGTGTGGAAGGTGTGGATGGTGCGGTCCTTGAAGGCGGCCAGCGTGGTCTCCAGGAAGCCGCCCTCGTTGAGCGTGTCCGAGTGCAGCGCGACCTGGACGTCCATGCGCTCGGCCACGTCGAGGCAGTTGTCGATGGCGGCCGGGGTGCTGCCCCAGTCCTCGTGCAGCTTGAGGCCAATGGCGCCAAGCCCCGGATCTGCTCTTCCAGCGGCCCGGGCAGGCTCACATTGCCCTTGCCCATGAAGCCCAGGTTCATCGGGAAGGCGTCGGCCGCCGCCAGCATGGCGTGCAGATGCCAGGGGCCGGGCGTGCAGGTGGTGGCGGCCGTGCCGGTGGCCGGGCCGGTGCCGCCGCCCATCATGGTGGTCACGCCGCTCATGAGCGCCTCTTCGATCTGCTGCGGGCAAATGAAGTGGATGTGGGTGTCCACGCCATGCCATGGTGACGATCATGCATTCATGCCGCGATGATCTCGGTGGCGCCGCCGATGGCCATGGTCACGCCGCTCTGGATGTCCGGATTGCCCGCCTTGCCGATGGCGGCGATCATCCCGTTCTTGATGCCGATGTCGGCCTTGACGATGCCCCAGTGGTCGACGATGACGGCGTTCGTGATGACGGTGTCCATCACGTCCGCATGCAGGCCCTGCGACTGCCCCATGCCGTCGCGGATCACCTTGCCGCCGCCGAACTTGACCTCCTCGCCGTAGATGGCGTAGTCCTTCTCGATCTGGATGAACAGCTCCGTATCGGCCAGGCGGATGCGGTCGCCCGTCGTGGGGCCGTACATTTCAGCGTAGGCGCTGCGCGAGATGGTGGGCATCTAGTTGCCTCCCTGGGGCGGCAGGTCGCCCATGACCAGGCCATTGAAGCCGAACACGCGCCGCGCGCTGTACCAGCGCGACCAGTTCGACGGTGCGCTGCTGGCCGGGTTCGAAGCGCACCGCCGTGCTTAAGCCGCAATATTGAGCCGCATGCCGATGGCCGCGCTGCGCCCGAACACGAGCGCCGTATTGACCTCGAAAAAATGGAAGTGCGAACCGACCTGAATCGGACGGTCGCCGCTGTTGGCCACGACCAGCGTGACCGTGGCGCGGCCTTCATTGATGGCGATGTCGCCCTCGCCGAGCAGGTACTGACCAGGGATCATGGGACCGGGAATCATGGGCGCCTCACGGGATCGGATTGTGAACGGTGACCAGCTTGCTGCCGTCCGGGAAAGTGGCTTCGACCTGGATATCGGGAATCATCTCGGCGATCCCGTCCATCACGTCGGCGCGTGAGGATGGTGGCGCCCTCGGACATGAGCTGGGCCACGCTCTTGCCGTCGCGCGCGCCTTCCATGATGGCCGCGCTGATCAGCGCCACCGCTTCCGGGTAATTGAGCTTGAGCCCGCGCGGGCGGCGTTCGGCCAGCAGGCCGGCAGGTAAAAATGAGCAGCTTGTCTTTTTCGCGCGGGGTCAGATCCATGGCGGTTCCTGTTCAGGTGTTCCAGATGCGCGGCACGGGCGCCGCACAGCCGAGCAAGTGGGGACGCAGCGCCTGCCAGACCCGCGTCATGACGCGCCGCGCCTGCTCGCTGTCGGCGCACAGCAGGCGCGCCAAAATACGGATTTGATCTGGGTGGCGGCCAGCGCGGGATCGATCGCCCGCACGGCCCCCATCAGCGCAGTAGCAGCAGCAGCAGCGCCGACAGCGGTCAGGGTGGCGCAGACGGTGGCGCCGCCAAGGCCGGTCGCGCTATGCATCGCGGCGCCGCCGCCGTGCAGCACACCCTGCTCCCACCACAGCAATTTGCCGCCGCAGCGGATGCTGGTGCGCTGCGCCACCTGCCCGTGCGCGTACCGTTCGCCCGAGGCGCTGCGCCCGAAACACAGAATCTCGCAGCCGATGTAGCGCGTCCGCCGCCAGTTCGACCTCGTGCACCATGCGCACTTGCGCCCCGTCGAAAAGATCGCCTCTTGCGGCATCCATTCGATGACGCTGCTTAAGCTGCCGCCCTCCAGGCGCACTTGCTGGGCCGAGATATTGCCGTTGGCCCGGTACCACTTGGCCGCGCCAGGAGAAGTAAGGAAAGCGTGGCTCGCCGCGCGCGCCTCGGCCGTGATGGCAAGCTGGTCGCCGCCGACAATGCCGCCCGGCGGATGAATCACGATCGCGTGGCAGATGCGCGGCCCCTCCGGATAGAGCGGCTTTTGCACCCGCAGCGGACCGCTGTGCGCGCGCCCGGTCAGGCGCGTGGTGCCGCCGTCATCTTCAAAACGCAGATGCAGTTGCGCATGCCAGGCGGCGGAGTCGGGAATGCGTGGGTAGGTGCAGTCTGGCATACCCACACCGATAGCAGGATGCGTGCCATGGCAGCGGTGCCATCGACAGGCTGGCGGCGCACCAAAGCGCGCCGCGCCGCACCAGCGCGGTGCGGCATGCCCTGAGCGGTGCCCTAGAAGCGGATGCCCGCCGCCAGTGCAAGCTGGTCGCGGTCGACCTGATTGTTATACAGGCCGCCCCAGATCGGCGCGTAAAACAATTTCCGCCAGATAGCGCTGGCGGTAATCGAAACGCACGCCCAGATTCATCGTCTTGCGCCCTTCGCTCAGGAGGAAGTCGTGCGACCATCCTTTGACGTCGTGCGTGAACTGCGCGCTGGCCACCACCGCCAGCCCTTGCAGCAGGTCCGCCATCTTCGCTTCGATCCGCAGCCGGTAGGCCCAGGCATTGGCCGACACATAGCCGTCCAGACTGCACTGGCGCGCCGGATTGACGGAGGTGACGGTGCACACGCCCCGGATCGGACCGACGCCGAACTGGTCGGGCCGCCCATACCTGCGCACCGACTGGTCGGGCAGCGCGATGACGTGCTTGCCGATCACGTCGGCGCTGGTGGCCAGCACCACGCCGCCGGTCTTGCCCCATTCGTGCTGCACCCCGACCTGCAGCTGCGCCGTCTTGTACCGGTCAAAGCCGAAGAAGGCGCCGCCGGGCGCCACTGCGGTCGCATCGGCACGCAACAGCGACGGCGCGTTCGGATTAAGGAAGGCTTAAGCAGGACGTCGCCCGGCGGCAGCTGCAAGGGCTGGTTCGGGCGGTACGCCAGTTCGCCGCTCATCGTCGTGGCGCCCCGCTTGTGCACCAAGGTGGCGGCGGTGAGGCTGACATCGTCCGGGTAGCCGATGAAGAAGACGATGTTCTTGCCATCCGGGTCGCCCGGGATGAAGGCCTAGCCCGGCGCGGGTCGATTTGCGCAGCCCGGGCATCGGCAGACGATTGATGTAGCGCGTGATATACACCGAACTCGCTCGCCAGCGCCTTGAAGGTGAGGCTTAAGCGCCGTACTGCACGCCGCTGTCGTCCAGGGGGCTGGGCGAGCGCTTGAGAAAAGCGCCGTTTTGCAAACGCGTGCGGTCGTTGACGGCCATGGCGCCTAAGCAAAGGCGCGGTCGCAACCATCGCATGAGATAGTCGACCGAGGCCCAGAACGTGCCGCACATGTCGAGCGCGGAGGGACGGAAGGTGGTGGTATAGAAGCCGTCGATCGCCAGCGCGGGACTGAGCTCGGCGCGCGCGTACAGCATCGGCGTGGGCACGCGCGACTCCTGCGGCGCGGCAGCCGGCACGGCGCATGGCAGGCTGGTCGACCGGGTTAACGGCCGAGAGCCCGCCCGCAAAGGCGGCCCGCTCGCCCCAGGGCAGCGCCTGCTGACCGAAACGCGTCACGAGCTTCGCATCGCTGACCTTGCCCGCGTACTGGAGATAGGCGTCGCCCAGCGCGACGCCGGAAAAGCGCGTCAGCCGCGCGCCGCCTTCGTCGCTGAGCGGGCGGCCCCTGCAGCATACCCGTTGGCGTTGTTGCCCCATGGGCGGGGATGGTCGGTCAGCGCGAAATCCTGCCAGGCCTTGACCCGCAGCAGCGCGCTGTACGCGCCCTCGGCCAGCGCCAGATCGAAGAAGCCGCGCAGCGCGCGTGGTCGCGTCGCCGCGCCGGAAATTGAGGTTGGCGTCGTCCGTATTCTGGCCGCTGTTGGCCAGTCCGGTCAGACCGACGGCGGCCGCGTTGTAGGCGACCATCAGCTCGGGATTGGGGTCTTCCATGCGGAACGCGGCGCCATACATAAGGCGGCCGCTGATCCTGGTCTCGAGCGCGAAGGCATCGCCCATCCACGCCAGGACAAGGGCGCCGCCCAGTGCGGAAAGGATCAGCCGACGTGACAGCCGATGCCGAACTCCGTGAGGTCGGATCATGTGATTCTCTGTGTTGTATTTATGCGGCGATGCTAGACCCACTGTTTCCAGCAGTCAATACCATCCGCATAGCGCGGCCTGATAGCTATCTGGGTTCAGCCCGGGCGCGGCTGACCGTACAGCGCTTCGGCGCGCTGGAACAGGATCCAGGAGGTGGCGATATATTTGTCCGAGCTTCTGGCCACATGGCCCTTGTGCGAGTGGGTGAAGCCGAAGCAGGGGCGATGATCAGGCGGCCCTGGCGCGCCTCGATCTTGCGCTTCTGGTAGAAGAACTCGGTCTCGCCACCGTCGGCCACGTCGTTCAGATAAAACTGGAACAGCAGCGCGGTGCAAGCTTTCGCAGCTGGCGTTTTGCGGATAGATCTCGGAATGCCAGTGATGGTAGCCGCCGCTGGCCTGCAGGTATTTCTGCACATTGATCTGGCTTAGGCGCGGTACATCGTGCGCATCAATTCGCCAACATAAGGCACGCCGCATTCGTCGAAATTGTCGATCGTCAGCTGCACCGGCTGGCCGGTCGCGGGATGGACCACCTGCGGCGACATGGCGCCGACCAGCAGCATGCGGTACTTGTTCATGTAGGCCTGCAGGTGCTGCTGCACCGCGCCCATCATCATGTTCGATACGTCGTTCCAGTCCGGGTACTGGCTGATGGTCAGGTCGTAGCTGTCCTTCTTGGTCGTGTCCACGCCCTGCCCGGTCTTGCCGCGAATGACTTTATCGCTGGCGTTGAAGGGGGCCAGAATGTGTTCGCATTGCTCGGGCGTGAGCGCGTTGTCGTAAATTTCGAGGAAGTCGTCCAAGGGGTCTCCGGGCTTGCGTAGTGTCGTTGTAGCGACATGGTACACAATTAATGCCCGGAATCAATCATGAACAGTCCCGGAAGTGCGCCCGATACGCGGGTGATGAACGACCCGGCCGGTTCATCGGCCTCGAGCGGCAAGTCCTGCGCCAGGCAATGCAGCACGCCGCGCGGATCGACTTGCCAGGCCACGGCGTAGCTGCCCGCGTCGCCCTCGCGCACCTTCATCAGCGCCAGTTCAAACTGCGACACCGATACCACCAGCGGATCGGGGTGGGCAGCGAGCGATTCGAGGAACAGCAAGGGCTGATACTCCCTGAACGGCGACACGTTGCGGCTCTGGATGAAGGCCTGCAAGGCAGGTTCGAGCCAGCCCGCGCTGCCGCAGCAGGGCCACGCTCAGCACGCAGGTCCGCTCCAGCACATACACGCGCCACAGGAAGATATTCCCGCGCTTCTTCCAGATCGGGCGAGCGGGCGACGAGCTGAAAATAGTCGTCGTCATCGCGGCCCACCTCATAATTGGAGCGGATCAAGCCAAGCAAGATCCGCTGATGCGATGCCAGGTCCATGTTCACCCCTGAAAACGCTGACGCAGCTGCGCCAGTTCCTGGCCGATGGCGGCGTGCCCGAGTCCGGGCACCGCCTCCGGCATGAATTCATACACGACCACCTGGGCCTTGGTCGCCACGTCGCGAATCGCGTCCTGCGCCAGCGCCGCCGTGCGCGGGCGGGTCAGGCGCGAATGCACGTCGAGCATGAAGCCGTTGTGCACCACGCCGCAGGCGACATGCAGCTCGCGCACCGCCTCGCCGTCAAGCTCCGCCAGGAAGGCGGGAATATCGAGGCCGTGATTGTGTTCGTCGCACTCCAGGTTGTACACGTCGAGTATCAGCCCGCAGCCGGTGCGCGCCGTGATCGCATTGAGAAAGCTAGGCGTCAGTGTAGTCGCCCGGGCAGTCGGGAATCACGTGCACGATATTTTCAAGCGCGAACGGGATCCCGTAGCGCCGTTGCAGCAGGCCCACGCGCTCGCAGACCAGATCGAGCGCCTGTTCCGACTTCGGCATCGCCAGCATGATGCCCAGGTGCTCGCCGTCGACCTTGGTGTAGCCCAGGTGTTCGCTGTGCCAGGCGACGTCGACCTGCTCCATCAAGTCGTCGAGCAGGTGCAGATAGGTGGGCGCCCACCCGTCGTGCGACCCGATCGACAGGCTCACGCCATGCACGATGATCTTCACATCCTTGCCGATGTTCTTGAGTTCCGCCACCACGTCGGGACTGAGCACGATGTCGTCCCCGTGTACCTCGGCGATGGTTTCCGGCGTCACCTCGATGTAGCCGACGTGCGCCAGCATCTGCTCCAGCAGGGCAGAATCGCGCCCTTCATAGCTCACGCCCAGTGCGATACCTGGGCGCGAACCGGCGCCGCGAACAGATGATGCGGGACTCACGGCCGTCGTCCTGCTAGTGGGCGATGGTGCTGGCCGCCGCATGTTCGACCATGGCACCCTGGATGTTGGGAATTTCCGCCAGCTGCTTAGCTGATCATGGGGTCGCCGCGCAGGAAGCTCAGGTCGAAGCCGGTCAGGCCGCAATTGCAGCCGCCTTTTGGCACCATGTGCTTGACTGCCAGGTCGAGTGCTTTGTGCAGGTCTTCGAGCGTGACACGGCCTTCGTGTACGACGATTTTGACGTGCTCGTTATTGGCTGAAATTTTATTGGTAATCATGACAATCCCTTTCGTGGCCGGTCCAATGAATGAGGGGCGGTCTCCCGAACCGAAAGAAGAGACCACCCTGGCTTTTCTTTGCTAACGTTTGACGAACACCTCGTTCGAATCGGCTTCCGCCGCCAGGCTGGCCGAGGCAATCGACGCCTGGACACGGTAGGTGCCCTTGATGATTTCGCGCGCCTCCTTCCACAGCCTGCGCGACGATTCCAGCGACGGCTCCATCGTCAGGTCGAAGCGCGCCTCGAACTGGCTTAGCCGGATCGGTGAACACATTGACGATCCGGTTGCGCCCTTTGGGATCGGTACACGTGACCCGGATGCGCTGCTTGTCGAAGTGCTGGCCGATGGCGCCGTGCACTGCGATCGTCTGCCTGGTCGGCTCTTCATGGCGCTCGCGCTGCTTGGCGCCTTCCTCCAGCCAGATGCGGGTTTTTTTCTTCACGCTCACATTGCCCTGCACCCCGCCGATCGGATACGAGCGCGAGCTTCTGTTTCGTTGAACGGCATGAGCTTGGTGTCGTAGCTGCGCGGCACCATGCCTTCCAGGCGACGCGCGGGTCTGGTACACCTTGCGTTCGTTGGCGTGAGTAGCCGTCGGCTGAATGTCGTTAAAGTCGAACATCGGCACCACGGTCATGTTGAACTGCTTTTCCGCCTTCGCGTCGAGCCACACCCATTCGTGCGGGAAGTGCACCCGCCATCCGCGCGGTACGCCCTTGACCGACAGCCGCACCAGCGCCCGTGCTTCGAGCGGATTGCGGATCGCGGTCGGTATCGTCACCGGCACCGGCGGCGAGCTGGAAGGCGCTTCGAAGCTGAATACGTTCTCCTGCGCGAAGTTGTTCCCGCCCGAGATCTCGCCCAGCTGCTGGCTCGCGTACAGCTTCCAGGCAGGTGTGCTGCCCCACTACCGGTGTCCAGTTGACCTGCACGTCGCTGAAACTGTTCACGCCGATGCTGCTGATGGTGCGCATGCCCAGCGGCGCCCAGCTGCCGTTGTCGCCCACGCCAGGCGGGAACACGGCGTACAGGGTGGCCTTGACGTCGGTGGCGCCGGTCGCGCCGCTGACGTGGATGCGGCCATTGAGGCGGTTGATCTCGCCCGGGCGCGGACGGTCGCCGTTGCCCATCGGCCTACCCTGGGAATCGAAGGGCTGGTCAAAGCTGCCGAACGGGGCCCGGTCGACCCAGATGTCCGGGGTCTGGTAGTTGCCGTCCCAGGGTTCGACCCGCAGATCGAAGGTGCCCGCCGGGTCGTCGCTGATGGTCTGTGCCCATTCCACCCGTATGCGACAGACCAGCGGACGGGCCTGGACGGCGTCATTGATCACGGTGATGCGCAGGGCGCGGGCCGGATCCTCGACCGATTCGTTAAGCTGCATGACTTCTTCCGGATGCATCAGGGTGATGAACCGGGTCTGCTGATTGATATTGAGGGTATCGCTGATCACCCGGGTGACGATCACGCCGCCCTGGTTCGAGGCCCCGCCCAGCGGGATGTTCTCGTCAAAGACCTGGGCCGTCGCGCCCGGGCGCTGGCGCACCTGAACGTAGTACATCAAGCCGTCCGACACCTTGATTTTCACCAGGTGCAGGCGCGCCGTGGCGTCCTCGGTCAGGCCGTGCGCCACCACGTCGAACTCCTGGGTGAAGGGATTGCGGTCCCAGTTCAGGGTCTGGATATTGGGCGCGTTGTAGTAGCCCAGCTTCTCCATGTGGTAGCCCGAAAACAGCGGATGTTCGTCGTGGCTGCCCATCATGTCGAAGAAGCGCGCGGTCGCTTCGCCGCCGTCGATCAGGTCGGACGAATAGATGTCTTCGCCCAGCGTCGCCGTGCCTTCGCCCGTAAAGCTGGGGGCCGACACCACGTTGTGGCCGAATTCGTGCGCGCAGCGCCCCCAGTTGGCGGCCTGGCTGATGGCGATCTCGCTCAGGTCATGGTCGACCGAGAGATTGATGTTGATCGGTGGCGTGGCCGCCGCGTTCACGTACGAGAAGTTCTGGGTCGAGAACCCGCCCCAGGCGCGAATGAAGCTGCCCAGGTTGCAGCAGGTGGCCATCATCGCGTAATTATTCAGGTTGAAGCCTTCATCGACCGCGCCCTGGGCCGCCTGGGCCGACATGCGCGAGACCTGGGCCCACTCGATATTGTCGCCGTCGAGGAAGTCGGCCTCGGTGCCGTCCAGTTCCCGCCATCCGGTCGTGATGTCGACCTGCACATTGGTGCGGCTGTAGCTGGCCTGGTCATAGAAGGTATGCACCTTGTCCCATGCCGCCACCACGGCCGCGCGGTCGGCCGCGGTCGGCGTGCGGTCGCTCGGACGCACCAGCGCGATCAGCACGCGCACGGTACCGATCGGGTTGACGTCGCCCTGCCCGCCCTCGCCCCGCGCTCAAGCAAAGCTGATCGGCGGCCCGTCTTCGCCCGCGCCCGCATCCGGATAGCCGGTCACGTCGAAGTCGACCGGGCCGGTGGCGCTGTGGGTGCCGACCGTGACCTTGACCGGGCCATCGACAATGTCGAGCGCGGTGATGACCTTCAGTTCAGTGGGACTGGCCGACACCACCAGCGCCGGCTTGCCGGCCCACCTGCACCATATTCTCCTCGCGCGTGGCGGAGAACTGGTGCCCCTTCACAGTGACCATCGTGCCGGGCGCGCCATGAATCGGACTGAAGGTCGTGATCGACGGACCGATCAGGTGCGGCAGATGATCGAGCAGCCAGTCGGACACCTGAAACCGTTCGGACGACTCAAGCTGGATCTGGAACTGCCGGATGAACTCTGAAAGCTGGAAGCTTTTCGCGTGCCATGTCATTTGTCCTTTCAGGAAAAATCAGCGACCTGACAGAAATCACGGGGCGTGCCGGTGCCTGGCAGGGATCGAACGGCGTGTTGTTGTTGCGCTGCTTGCCCGTTCTGCGAGTCAGTATAGGTCGCCGATTTTGGAGGAAGTACACCCTTTGTAACGTTTGCAAAAAAGTTAGGTTTCGACGAAATTTGAAGCAGGTGTCGCGATAAAATGACGCCGGGTTTCCCAATCACATTTTCTATTTCCCTCAAGTGCATCTCACGCGAACACGCTTTTTCTGTCGGACGGCAGCGGCCGCCTGCGCCCTGTTTCTTGGCGCCGCGGCCGCGCTCAGTGTGATCGGCCTGCGCGACCAAGTGGTCGACACGGACCTCGCCATCATTCCCGGCAATACCGTGTTCCCGGACGGGACGCTCTCCCCGCGCCTGAGGAGCGGCTGGATGCGGTCCTGCCCCTGTACCGGGGCGGCCATGTCAGGGTGATCCTCGTGAGCGGCGGGATCGGTGCCGAAGGCCAGGATGAAGCGGCCGCGATGAAGACTTATCTGGTGGGGATGGGCGTGCTTAGGCCGCCGCCATCATTACCGACAACCAGGGCGTCAACACCTACGAGACGGCCCGCTTCGCGGCCGCGCTGATCCGGAAAAACGGCTACCGCCCGCCCATGCTGGTGAGCCAGTTCTTCCACATCGCGCTTCGAGCTCGCGCTGGAAAAACATGGCATCGCGGCGGGCGGTCACGTGCACGCGCTATCTGGAAGGCCGGGACGCCTACTCGCTGGCGCGCGAAGTGGTCGGCTATGTGGGCTACACCTTCCGGGAAAATTGATTTGCCCGGCATTTGCCCGCATACTCCCACGTGCATTTTGGTCAACCAAACAACCGACACCAGAAAACGAGCCGACATGACACTGCTTCAACCGCTACGCCACTTCGCCCTTTGCCTGATGGCCGCCCTGTCGCTGAGCGCGGCTGCGTCCGAACCCGCGCCGGGCATGCCGACCATGCCGATGACATGGCGCCGCTCATCGTCGGCAAGACCGCCGCCGACGACATCGTCGATATCTCTCAGTACAAGGGCAAGGTAGTGGTCATCTCGTTCTGGGCGACCTGGTGCGGCTACTGCCTCAAGGAGCTGCCCGTGCTCGAGAATATCCAGAAGGCAGTAGGCGCCGCGCAGATCCAGGTCCTGGCCGTGAACACCGAACCGTGGGACGTGTTCCGCCAGGTGCGCAAGGGTCTCAAGGGACTGTCGATGGAACTCATTTATGATCCCGCCAAGACCGGCCAGAAGGCGTACCGCGTCTCGGGCATCCCGCACATGGTGATCATCGGCCGCGACGGCCGCATCATCCGGGTGCACCGCGGCTACGGCGAATCGAGCCTGGACGGCATCGTCGCCGACATCAACAACGCGTTACAAACCAAGGCCGACGCCCCCAGCGCTACCGTCACCAGCACGGAGGGTTGAAGATGAAGATGGAACAAATGCCGATGTCGATCGCCGACGCCCAGCGCGACATGCGCTACGGTTATGCGGGAGGCGCCGCGGGCATGTTTGCCTCCGCCATGGCGTGGTGCGTGGCCTAAGCTTGGTGGCCTTGAACGGCACGCCGAAACAGGCGGTCGTGGCGCTGTTCATCGGCGGCATGCTGATTCATCCGGTCGGCGTGCTGCTGACAAAACTGCTGCAGCTTACCGGGCGCCCACGCCAAAGGCAATCCGCTCGCCACCCTGGCCATGGAAAGCACGATCATGATGATCATGTGCTTCCCGCTCGCCTACGGCGCATCGCTGGTGCGCCCGGAATGGTTCTTCCCGCGATGATGATGATCATCGGCGGCCGCTTCCTGCTGTTTGCGACCATGTACGGCATGAAGACTTACTGGATCTGCGGCGCCACGCTCGGCATTGCGTCCTGGATGCTGTTCAAGTCCCGCGCCGCTGCCGGTGGGGGCATTCACGGGCATGACCATCGAAGCGAGCTTCTCGATCGTGATCTACTGCCTGGTCCGAAAGGACGCCAGACCGGACTAAACTGCCCGCCAGCCCGCGCCGCGGCCGCCATTTCCCTGCATTTGGCGCCCATTACTGCATTTCGCGCCGTTTCCCCGCATTTCGTCGCATCGCCAGCCTGGCCCCCGGCGTTTTCCTTACAGTGGCATTCATCGCAACACGAACCCACCGGAGAACACCATGAACCACCTGCTCAACATCGCCCTGTGCGCCGCCACCTTCGCCACCGCCCAGCTGTCGCACGCCGCCGACCTGACCATCGAAGTCGAGGACGTCAAGAACGCCAACGGCACCGTGATGGTCGCGCTGTACAACTCGCAAGACAGCTTCCTCAAGCAGTTACCAAGGGCACCGGCGCGCGCGCCGCAGGGCTTACACCAGCAAGCTGGTGTTCAAGGACCTTCCTGAAGGCGAGTACGCCTTCGCCGTCTACCATGACGCCAATGCCAACGGCCAGATGGACAAGAACCTGCTCGGCATCCCGACCGAAGACTACGCCTTCAGCAACAACGCCGTGGGCAAGATGGGCCCGCCGAAGTTCGAGGCCGCCAAGTTCGCCCTGCCAGCCCATGCGCACGCCACGCTGCGCGTCTCGCTCAAGTAAGCCAGGGAGAGCGCCATGAACCGCCGCCACTTCCTCGCCTCCGGCATCAGTGCCGGTACACTCGCCCTGGTCTCGAACAGTGCCTGGGCCGACGCTGCCACGTTCAAGCGCTTTCACGCGGCCCTGCGCCGGGACCCCGCGCTGGCCGTGTACGCCGACACCCCGGGCGACCAGGCTAGGCGACGCCGTCGTCAAGGGCCGCATCCCGGCCGACCTCGAGGGCAGCTTTTACCGCAACGGCCCCGGGCGCTTCGAGCTTGGCGGCGAACGCTATCACCACTGGTTCGACGGCGACGGCTTCGCCCAGCGCTGGCAGATCGCGCAGGGCAAGGTCAGCCACCGCGGCCGCTTCGTCCGGACCCAGAAGTTTGTCGAAGAGTCGCAGGCCGGGCAATTCCTGTACACCGCCTTCGGCACCTTCATCAACCGGCGCGGCATCAAGAGCAACGACACGATGAACGCGGCCAATACCAACCTGCTGCCCTTCAACGGCCGCGTGTACGCGCTGTGGGAAGGCGGTTCGGCCACCGAGGTCGATCCGGTGTCGCTGGAGACGGTCGGCATCAAGACCTGGCGCGATGACATGAAATCGATGCCGTTCTCGGCCCACCCGAAAATCGATCCGGATGGCGGCATGTGGAACTTCGGCGGCCTGCCGGGCAGCGACAAGCTGGTCATCTATCGCATCGGCGCGGACGGCGTCCTGGCCGCCAGCGGCGTGGTCGACGTGCCGAAAATGGCGATGGTGCACGACTTTGTGGTCAGCGCCCGCCACCTGATCTTCCTGATTCCGCCCTACGATCTGATGCGCGGCGAAGACAAGAGCTTCGCCGAGATGCACCAGTGGGCTAGAAGCAGCGGCAGCCGCCCGTCCGCTGCGGGTGGTGGTGGTGTCCAAGGACACCCTCCAATTGCGCAAGGTCTTCGAACTGCCGCCCCACATGGTGTTCCACTTCGGGAACGCCTGGGACGATGGCGACACGACCCGCTTCGACGTGGTCTTGCACGACGGCGCCGCACTGGCGCGGGTGGGCGGCCTGATGAGCGGCGAGCGGATGAAGAATGACCGCTTCAACAGCTTCGCGGCCCAGATCACGCTCGACTACGGACGGGGCAGCGCCAGCGTGGCACGCATGCTGGGCGCGAGCGAGTTCCCGCGCGTCATGCCGCAGGTCGTGTCGGCGCGCCACCGCAAACTGGCCCTGCTCAGCAGCAGCCCGCGCAACCGCGACCTGGTGCTCGACACCGTCAATCTGGTCGATACCGATTCCGGCAAAAGCGACAGCTACCGCTTCGGCGACGGCTGGCTGGTGGAGGAGCACGTGCTGGTCCCGCGCCGCAACGCCCGTTCGGAAACGGACGGCTACCTGGTCGGCGTGGCGCAGGACACCCGGCGGTCCCAGACCGTGATGACGGTGTTTGACGCGGCCCGGGTTGGCGGCGGCCCGCTTGCGATTGCGCGCCTGCCTTACCGCTCGCCGCACTGTTTTCATGGTAACTTCTTGGCGAGTTAAACGACATTGAAAGAAAGCCCCGCACCGTGAGTTCTGAACGCAGATCGACCCATCCGCTCGAGATTTTCCCCGTGTTCCGGCGCTGGCCGTGCGCGCCCTTGCGCGACCTGGTGTACACGGGGATCTGGAGCTCGATGCTGGCCCTGATTCTGGCGGTGGCGGGGCGCTTGCTCAGCCGCAGCGGCAATCCGTTCTGGGACGACCTGTATCCCACGCTGTTTGTCTCCAACCTGATCGGCTACATGATCCACGCCGCGTCGTCCGCCAGCGAAGCGCTGATCGGCGACGCCCTGCGCCGCATGCGCAGCATGCCGCGCATGCTGTACTACATGACGATGGTGGCGACCTGCGTGGTGCTGGGGATCCTGATCGGCAGCGGCATTCTGCGCGGGGTCAATCCCCTGCTCTACCTGTCGCGCCTGTCCGTGATCCTGACCGTGCTGCCGTTCGCGGTGCTGGCCGCGGCCGTCATGTTCATCGTGTTTAACAGCGGCGAGAAGCGCATCGCCAGCGAACTGCTGGCCGCGCAGCAGAAAGAGCAGATCGCCAGCGCCGCCCAGCTGCTGGCCGAGGCGCGCCTGCGCAGCCTGCAAACCCAGATCGAGCCCCACTTCCTGTATAACACCCTGGCCAATGTGGTCGGCCTGATCGACAGCAACCCGGCCCAGGCGCGGCGCATGCTCGAGCGCTTCATCGACTTCCTGCGCGCCAGCCTGGCCGCCAGCCGCGCCGACACGGCCACGCTGGGCGCGGAACTGGACCTGACCGCCGCCTACCTTGACGTGCTGGCCGTGCGCATGGGGTCCCGGCTGCGCTACCGGATCGAGGCCGATGCCGCCTGCCGCGCACTGGCGATTGCGCCCATGCTGCTGCAGCCGGTGGTGGAGAACGCCGTATCCCATGGCCTGGAGCCGAACATCGACGGTGGCGAGATCATCGTGCGCGCCAGCCGCCAGGGGGCCCAGCTGTGCATCGAAGTGAGCGATACCGGGGCCGGACTGAGCGGCGCACCGCCCAAACCGGGCGGCGGCGTGGGCCTGTCCAACCTGCGCGCCTTGCGCAGTTTGTATGACGGCCAGGCTCAGGTACAATTGCTAGAAAATCAACCCTGTGGCATTACAGTAAGAATAATGCTGCCATTGAAAGAGACACCGCCATCGACCATCCGCGCGTCCTGATTGCTGACGACGAGCCGCATTTGCTGGATTACCTGCAAACGCAGCTGGCCGCCGCATGGCCGCAAGCCAAGGTGGTTGCCAAGGCCGCCAACGGCCTCGACGCGCTGCGCCTGATCGACGAACTGGCGCCGGACGTGGTCTTTCTCGATATCCGGATGCCCGGCATCAGCGGCCTGGGCCTGGCAGAAAAGCTGGGCGAAGACGGCAAGGCGCCGCACATCGTGTTCGTGACCGCCTACAACGAGTATGCGGTGCAAGCCTTCGAACACAGCGCCACCGACTATCTGCTCAAGCCCGTGTCGGACGAACGGCTGGCCAAGACCGTGGCCAAGCTGAAGGCGGCGCTGGCCGCGAAAGCGCCGCCGGTGGCGGCCGACGCCCTGCGCAGCCTGTTGCAGCAGCTGAACGTGGCGGCGCCCGCGCCGCCCCCCGCCAGCGCCGCTGCAATGGATACGCGCCGCGCACGGCGAAGAAACGCGCCTGATCGCGATCGACGAAGTGATCTACTTTCAGAGTAACGACAAATACACCAGCGTGTTCCTGCAGGACGAGGAATGCCTGATCCGAACCCCCTTGAGCAAATTGCGCGAGCAGCTCGACGACGCCAAGTTCTGGCAGATCCACCGCGGCGTGATCGTCGCCGCCAGACACGTGGCTTAAGCACGCACACGGACTTTCGCGGCCGCCTGGTCGTCAAGCTCAAAGGCCGCAGCGAACAGCTCACCGTCAGCCGCAATTACGCCGATTTGTTCAGGCAAATGTAAAGATGCTTCTTCATGTACACCCCCTATCCTGATACGACCCGCCGCCTGATCCTCAAGAGCAGCGCCGCCGCGGCCTGCGTGGCCGCCACCGGCTGCTCCGGCGGCAATGCAAAAGACCGCCAGCTGGTGTTCGCCACGCTGGAAGACGCGCTGACCGAACTGGCGCGCCTGCACAATGCGGTCGCCTTCAACCCGTCCGCCACCTGGACCTGGTCCAAGACGCTGCTGCACTGCGCCCAGAGCATCGACTATTCGATGACCGGCTACCCGCAAGCCCGCTCGGCGCTGTTCCAGCACACAGTAAGCAGCGGCCGCCTTCAGCTACTTCAAGTCGCGCGGCAGAATGTCGCACAACCTGCTCGAAGCCATTCCCGGCGCGGCCACGCTGGACGCGAATGCCGCCACCGTCCACGCCGTGGCCACGCTGCGCAAGTCGATTGAGAACTTCCAGAAATTCACGGGACCGCTGCAGCCGCATTTCGCCTATGGCGCCCTGGACCGGGTCGAGTACGAAAAAGCGCACGCCATGCACATCGCGAACCACCTGTCGGTGTTCGATCTGGCCGTCTAGACGGTAGCCGCCCATGCCAGGCCGTGCGGCAGTGCGCGCGGGCCGAACACCACATGCAGAACGCGGCGCCGGCCGCTGCCGCTGCCTTTCGAGGACGCGTGCAGCAGCAATGGCCGCAACGCCAGCACGTCGCCCGCCGCTGCCGTGCAGGACACTTCCCGGCCCGCTTCGCGCGCGGCGATCGCGTCGGCGTTGCTGACGATGCCGCCCAGGTGAGAACCGGGGACCACCCGCAGCGGGCCGTCCTCGTCCATGCAGTCGTCCAGGTGCAGCCGCAGCGCGACCAGCTGCTCGAGCACCGCGACCGGGGCCTGGACGAACAGCGCACCTTCTTTCTCGGACCAGCCGCGCAGGGCCGCAGCGTCCACCCGCGCCGCCACCGGGATGCTCAGGTCCTGGTGAATCGGCACCAGCCAGTTGCGTTCGGCCGACTTTTCAAAGAAGGTGCACTGGACCGCGACATGGCTAGAGTAGGCAGGCAGGACGCCAGCGCCGGATGGGCGCGCAGCTGCGCCACCAGCGCCGCGCACCAGGGCTGCGTGAGCAGACTACGGGTGCCGCCTTTGGCCGGGTCGCTCAGATTCACTTGCGCCGCGAGGCTGGCGCAGGCCGCGCGCCAGGATGGCTTAAGCACCACGGTGACCCCATCGCGTTCGAAATTCATGCCTGCGCGGACAGCTTGTCGATCGCCAGGACGGCGCTGAGGAAAATCTCGCCGTTCAGGGCGGCTTAAGCAACTCGCTCTGCTTGAGGCGGTCCATGACCGGTCCCTTCACTTCGGCCAGATGCAGGCCGATGCCGCGCTGGCGCAGCGACTGATTGAGCGCCGCCAGCGAGAACAGCGCCGTGGTGTCGATCTCGCTCACGGCCGTCATCACCAGCACCAGGTGGCGCGTGGCGGGATGGTGTTCCAGTTCGTCCTCGACCCGGGCGCTGACGGCTTCCACGTTGCCGAAGAAAAGATTGGCGTCGATCCGCAGCATCAGCACGTCGGGAATCGTCTCGGCCGGATAGCGGTTGATATTGCGGAAGTGCTCGGAACCGGCGATCCGGCCCAGCACCGCGATGTGCGGGCGGCTGGCGCGCCAGATCAGGTTCGCCATCGACAGCAGGACGCCCACGATCACGCTTCTAGCCTCGATCCCGAACACCATCACGCTGGCGCAGGTGGCCACCAGGGCCAGCGCGTCGCTGCGGTCATAGCGCCAGGCGGTGCGCAGGGTGTCCAGTTCGAGCATCCCGAGTACCGCCACGATGATGGTCGCGGCCATGGCTAAGCAGCGGCAGCAGGGCCAGCCAGCCGGTCGGCGCCACCAGCGCCAGTGCCAGCAGCACCGCCGTGATGATGCTCGCCAGCGGCGTGTTCGCACCGGCCGAAAAATTGACCGCCGAGCGCGACATGCTGCCCGTGACCGGGAAGCCGCCCGTCAGCGCGCTGCCCAGATTGGCCGCGCCCAGGCCGATCAGTTCGAAATTGCTCTTGAGTTTTTCCTGGCGCTTGAGCGCCAGCGTCTGCGCCGACGACATGCTGATCAGGAAAATCACGAAGGCGATCAGCAGCGCTTAGCTTGAGCAGGTCGCGCCAGTGCGCGCTGGACGTGGCCAGGTTCAGCCCCGGCAAACCGGACGGCACATCGCCGGTCAGCTGCACGCCCGCCGCGCCCAGCTGCAGCAGCGCCGCCAGGACGGTGGCGCCGACGACCACCAGCATCGGGCCAAGCCGCCCGCCGATGTCGGCCGCGCCCGCGCTCATGCCGCAGGCGCGCAGCAGCGGCGCCAGGAAGCGCCTGGCTGCCAGCAACGCGGCAAGCGAACCGAGTCCCAGTGCGGCGCTGGGCAAATGCGGCAGGCGCAGCGCGCCGCCCAGCAAAGGCCCGACCTGGCCCCAGGCGATCAGCACGGCGGCGCCGATGGTAAAGCCGCTCATCACGGGACGCGAGAAGAAATTGGCCAGGAAGCCGACCCGCAGCAAGCCGCACAGCAGCAGCACCGCGCCCGAGATGAGCGCCAGCTGGGCCGCCAGCACGGCGTGCAGGCCGGTGCTTAAAGCCGCTGCCAGCGGCGCCAGCGCGGCGCCTGTCATGAGGGAGGTGATTGCCATCGGACCGACCGACTGCGTCATGCTGGTGCCGAACAGGGCGTACAGCAAAGGCGGCGCGATGCTGGCATACAGGCCGACCACGGGCGGCAGACCGGCCACCAGCGCATATGCCATCCCCTGCGGGACCATCATCATGGCGACGACGATGCTTAGCGCTGAGATCATCGCATGAACAGGGAGCGTTGGTAGTGCCTTAGCCAGTGCAGCATTGTGAGGTCTGGGTCGCCAAAAGCAGAAGCCTACCACGGCGGCGCATCCACGGATACAGCCGAGCATGCCGTTCAGGCCATCGCCAGTTCGACGCAGTTGCGCCCTGCCCGTTTGGCACGGGCCAGCGCTGCCGCCACCCGCACCACCAGCGTATCGGGCGCTTCTTCGTCCGACAGCTGGCCCACGCCCAGGCTGATGGTGACGTGGTCGCAGCCCGGCACCTCGGTCTGGGCGATGTGGGCGCGGATTTTTTCGGCGATCTTGAGCGCGTCGACCGCGCTGGTATGAGGCGCGATGATCTGGAATTCTTCGCCGCCCGAACGCACCAGCACATCGCTGGTGCGCAGGGCCACGCGCGGCGTCGGCCACGGTGCGGATCACGGCGTCGCCGACCGCGTGGCCGTAGCGGTCGTTGATGGCCTTGAAGCGGTCGATGTCGAACATGATCAGGGCCACCGGCAGCTGGTAGCGGCGCGCGGCGCGATTCAAGTTCCAGCAGATACTCGCCGTGGCGCCGGTTGGCCGCGCCGGTCAGCGCGTCCGTGGTCGACATGTGGGTCACGCGGCTAGTCAGGAGCTCGTTCTCGCGACACACCTCGGCCATGCGCAGGCCAAAGCTCTAGCCAGCTGCGCCATGCCGACATAGGCCGCCATCTCGTCCGGCTTGATCGGGCGCGCATGGCCGAACATGAGGCACAGCGCGCCGCGCGGGGCGCCAGCCCGGCTCAATGGCAGCGGCAGGCCGAGCACCATGCCGACGCCGCTGCTTACCCAGTTCGGCCGCCATTTCAGGCTCGCCCGCCTTGGCCTAAGCACGTCGAGCAAGGCCATCTCGCCCGTGCTTAGAGGGCCACCAGGCCGGGAAACGCATGCCGCAAGGGCGACTGCATCAGGCGGTCGGAGCGGCGCAGGATGCGCAGCAAATTCAGGCCGCCGCCCGCGTGCTGGGCTTCGAGGTGCAGTTCGCCCATGTCGCGCATGTGGAACAGCGAAGCATGGACCACGCCGGGCAGGCTGCTCAGTGCCATGCAGATGCGCTCGGCCATGCGTTCGAGGTCGTCCACTTCGCCGATCGCCCGGCGCAGGCGTTCGCCCACCGCCGCCAGTTCGCGCAGCTGGCGCACGTCGACCGCCGCCGCGCCTGCCCGGCCAGCTGGGCCGCGACCAGCTGGCGCAGTTCCTGGTCCAGCAAGGGCGCGATGGCATAACTGACCTGGCCAAAGTCGGCCAGCTCGGCGATCCAGCGCGCGCTGGCAAACGGACACAGCAGCAGTGTGCGCTGGCCTACTTGCTGGGCCAGCAGGCAGCAGCAGCGGCGCCACATCGAAAGCGGGATCGAAGCCGTCGAGGTCGACGATCAGCAGCGCGGCCTGCTCCTGCGCCAGCAGCAGGCCTAAGCCTGTTCGGTCCCGTCGGCGATATACAGTTTGCCGAACTGGTCGCCGCACAAGGCTTGAAAATCGACACGCCGCTGCCCTGCGGGATTGAGGTACAAACCGGTACCGGTGGCGGGGCCTTGCACTTGCAACGACATGGATTCTCCTGAGTATTGCTGAATTGCTTTGGTTTATTGCACTTACGTCTAGTTTGCCATAAAGCCGAATATGTGTGTGCGCGCACGGTCAGCGCTGTCGCACAGGCGCGAATACTCGGCGTGGCTGTTGATGGGAAAGGACAGGAATATGGCACGCAGTTTATGGAAAGGCGCGATCAGCTTCGGCCTGGTGCACATCCCGGTCGAGATGTATCCGGCCGTCGGCGAGAAATCGCTGGACCTGACCATGCTCGACCGGCGCGATTTCTCCCCGGTCGGCTTCAAGCGCTACAACAAGAGCAACAACCAGGAAGTGGGCTGGGACGACATCGTCAAGGGCTACGAATACGCCGACGGCGACTACGTGGTCCTGAGCGAGGAAGACCTGCGCCGCGCCAACCCGGAGGCGACCCAGACGATCGACATCCTCGCTTTCGTCGACGCCCAACAGGTGCCGCTGCTGTACTACGAGCAGCCCTACTACCTCGCGCCGGGCAAAGGCGGCGACAAGGTGTATGCGCTGCTGCGCGAAACGCTGCGCAAGACGGGCAAGATCGGCATCGCCAACGTCATCATCCGGGTCAAGCAGCACCTGGCGGCGCTGGTCTGCGTGGGCGACGTGATCGTCATGAACACGCTGCGCTACAGCGACGAGATCCGCGCCAGCGACGAACTCAAGATTCCATCATCGGGCGCCAAGGCCGCCGCCATCTCCGACAAGGAACTGAAAATGGCGATGGCGCTGGTCGAAGGCATGAGCGAAGACTGGAAACCCGATCAATACCACGACAGCTACCGCGAAGACATCCTGGCGCTGGTGGAAAAAAGGTCAAGGCCAATCAGACCAAGACCATCACCATGCCCGGCAAGGAAAAAACGCCCGACAAGCCGGGCAACGTCATCGACCTGGTCGCGCTGCTCCAGCAAAGTCTGGGCAAGAAGCCCGCCACCAAAACCAAGGCGGCCAACGACGAAGACGAAGAAGCGAAAGCATGCGCCGCGGCACAAGGCGCCCGCCAAGGCGGCCAGCAAGAGCAAGGCGGCAGCAGCCGGCCCGCCGCAAGTCCGCCTGAACGTGGATTTAGGACGGCAGCTTTTTCATCGCCGCCGTCAGGGTCTTGGCCGCTTTCGCGTAGCTTCTACCCAGGGATCGTTGCCCTGGTCGAGACGGGTGTGGACGTTCTTCACGGTCCACTGGTCGCCCGCTTTGACCGATCCCAGCTCGTCCCACGCCAGCGGCACCGAGATGCCCAGCCCGGGCCGCACGCGCGCGGACCAGGCGCAGGCGGTGGTCGCGCCCTGCCCGTTACGCAGGTAATCGATGAAGATCTTGCCGACCCGGTTCTTTGGTCCGCTCTTGAACGCAAACCGGTCCGGCAGTGTCCCGGACAGATGGCGCACGATCGCCTGCGAGAAATCCTTGACCGTATCCCAGTCCAGCGCACCTTTGAGCGGCACCACCACGTGCAGTCCCTTGCCGCCGCTGGTCTTGAGAAAGCATGGCAGCCCCAGTTCGGACAAAAGGCGTGCATCAGCTGCGCCGCTTCCTGCATGGCTAAGCCACGCCACGCCTTCGCCCGGGTCCAGGTCGAAGATCATGCGGTCGGGCGTCTGGTAGGACTTGCCGGTCGCGTTCTGGGTGTGAAATTCGATCACGTTCCACTGCGCGGCCGACAAAATGCCCTCGACGCTGCCCACTTCCAGCATCGGCGGATGCCCGGGATCGAGCGCCTGGTCCATCTGCCGCATGCCGGGCAGCTTGCCGACGTCGGCGTGCTTCTGGAAGAACAGTTCGCCGCCCACGCCGCCCGGTGCGCGCACCAGCGACACGGGGCGCCCCTGAAGATGAACCATCATCAAATCCCCGACCAGGGCGTAGTAGCGCACCAGGTCCAGCTTGGTGGTCCCGCTTTGCGCGTCGATGATGCGTTCGCCGTGGGTGACCTTCAGCCCCCCGGGCGGCCGTGCAACGTCTGCCACATGGCTGGCCTTTTCGCGGCCGATGGCCTTGGGCGGCTTGTCGTCGCGCAGCCCCTGAAATACCGCGTGCCGGACCGCGCCTTAAGCACTGGTCCACTCGGCAAAACTCACTTCCGCGACCAGTTTCGGCTTGACCCAGTGATGCTTGCGGCCCGCCACCGCTCCGGGCGGAAACGGACTCTCGCCGGTGGCCAGCGCGTCGAGCTTTGTTTTCAGCTCGCGCAGGGTCGCCTCGTTGAAGCCGGTGCCCACATTGCTTAAGCATACCGGAGCACGCCCTGATCGTCGTGCGCGCCCAGCAGCAGCGCGCCGATGCCGGTGCGCGCGCCCTGCGGATCGGTGTAGCCGCCGATAACAAACTCCTGGCGCTGGCCGCATTTGAGCTTGATCCAGTCGGGCGAACGGCGCGACAGGTAGCGCGAATCGCGCCGCTTGCCGATCACGCCTTCGAGCCCGAGCTTGCAGGCGGCCGCGACCAGCTCTTGCGGATCGGTCCCGAACTCTTCGGAAAAGCGCAGTGTGTCGTTGCCCAGTTTGTCGAGCACGTTCTTGAGCGCGGCGCGCCGGTCCATCAGGGCCGCGTTGCGCAAGTCCATGCCGTTCAGGTAGGGTACGTCGAACAGGAAGTAGACGATGTCGGCCGCATCGGAACCGTCGAAGGCGCGCTGCAGCAGGCCGAAGCTGGGTCGCCCTTGCTCGTCGTGGACCACGATTTCGCCGTCGTACCAGCCGTCGGGCAGGCTAGGCCGTGGCCAGCGCCTCGTGCAGCGTTGGCAGCTTGCGGGTCCAGTCCTTGCCGTTGCGGGTAAACAGCTTGATGCTTTTCCCTTCCACCCGCGCCAGCAGGCGGTAGCCGTCGAACTTGATCTCGAATACCCAGTCGTCCGGCGTTGACGGCGCCCGGTCGACCAAGGTGGCCAGTTCCGGCGCCAGGGTAGCTTCAGCAGCGCTGCCTTGACGGCGCCCTCGGGCGGACCGGACCTGGCGGCAGGCGCCCCCGGCATGGGCAAGGCGCTGACGCTGTCCGGCAGTTCATCGACGACCGAAAATTCGGCGGCCGGGCGCGCCAGATCGTCCTTTTCCTTGATCAGGAGCCAGGGTTCCTGCTGTTCGCCCTTGCCCTTCATGCGGATCAGGGCCCATTTGCCCCGCAGTTTGTGCCCGTGCAGCACGAACTTGAGGTTGCCGCTCTCGTAGCCCTGGTGCGGCTCGCCGTCGGGCTGCCAGGTGCCCTTGTCCCAGATGATGACCTTGCTTAGGCGCCGTACTCCGCTTCGGGGATCGTGCCCTCGAAGGCGGCATAGGCAAGCGGATGGTCCTCGACCTGGACGGCCATGCGCTTGTCTTTGGGGTCGTAGCTGGGGCCCCTGGGCACGGCCCAGCTTTTCATGGTGCCGTCGAGCTCGAGGCGGAAATCGTAGTGCAGGCGGCTGGCCCAGTGCTTCTGGATCACGAAGCTCAGCCCGCCCCTGCCGGGCTCGCCGCCCCCGGACGGCTCGGTCGTGCGCCCGAAGTTGCGCTTGGCTTTGTACGTTTTGAGCGGATCTGGCATGGAACCAGTCTAGGACCGGGCTTGGGGGGCGACCGTTCGCCAGCTAACCGATCACTGATTGTAAGCAGTTGTAAATGCCGTCAACGGGGTTGCCGACCGCCACGTTTGTAGACGTGCAACACACACAAAAACAAGCTTCGCCACCTAATTCAAGCTAAGGAAACCATCATGAAAAAGTAGTCGCTACCCTGATCGCCGGTCTGTTCGCCACTTCCGTTTTCGCCGCCGCTGGCCAAGCAACCCCTGCAACGCCTGCGACCCCGGCAACCCCGGCTGCCGCAGCTACCCCAGGCACCCCTGCCCCAGCCGCTACGCCAGCAACGCCTGCGACCAAAGCAACCCCGGCAACGCCAGCCGCCAAGGAAGACAAGGCAGCGCTTACCAAGAAAGCCACCAAGCACAAAGCAAAAGCCAAGCCAGCCGCTAAAGAAGAAAAAGCAGCCGCACCTGCAGCAGCACCTGCAGCCGCTTCGGCACCAGCAGCATCGAAGTAATCCTTCTGCTGCCAACAAAAACCGGAGTGCGAACTCCGGTTTTTTTCGTTTTACCCCATCGACCAGTGATTGCCGCCCAGTTCCTTGGCGGCGTACATGGCGCGGTCGGCCCGGGCCAGCAGGTCGTCCGGACTGTCGCCCGGCCGCAAGAGCGCGATCCCGATGCTGGTGGCCAGCTAGGCCGAGGTCGCCGCCGAGCGGGTCCAGTGCTTCGAGCGCTGAAATGATCTTGTTCGCGACGATCAGGGCGTCTTCCTCGCCGCCAAACAATTCCTCCGCCAGAATGATGAATTCATCGCCCGCCAGGCGCGCCACCGTGTCGGTCTTGCGCACGCACTGCGACAGCGTGCGCCCGAAACCGATCAATACCGCGTCGCCTGCCGCGTGGCCGAGCGTATCGTTGATCGCCTTGAACTTGTTCAGGTCCAGGAACATGAGCGCCAGCGGCCGCAGATTGCGCTCGGACCGCGCCATTGCCAGGCTCAGCCGTTCCATGAAGGCGCGCCGGTTCGGCAGGCCCGTCAGGGCGTCGTGGGTGGCGTGGTGTTCAAAATACTCCTGGGCATTCTTGCGGTCGGTGACGTCTTGCACCATCACATAGAAGCTTAGCCACTTTCCCGTCCTGCATATCCGGAATATAGGTCTGCTCGACGTGCCGCGCCGCACCATCAATCATGCGTTCGACTTCGAACACGACCCGCTCACCCGCCAGCGCGCGCACACGTAGCCCGCGATCTCGGCTACGTTGCCGCCGCGCTCGTCGAGCACCTGGGACAGGGTCTTGCCCAGCAGCTCATCGCGCGTGTAATTGCGCCAGCGCAGGAAGGTCTGGTTGGCGAAGCGGAAGTGCTGTTCGCGATCGACATACAGGATGGCCCATCGGCATGTTGTCGGTGATCGTGGCAAGCCGCTGCTCGCTGGCCCGCAAGGCCAGTTCGGCCCTGGCGCGTTCGGCCTGGTCCAGTTCGAGCGCATGCACGGCTTTCGCAAGCTCCTCCGTTCGCACCCGGACCCGGTCTTCGAGTGACACGTTCATCTTGCGCAATTTCGATTCCTTGTGCGCCAGTTTGCGCATCAGCGAATTGAGGGTGCTTAAGCCAGGCTGCTGATCTCGCGGTACTGATCGGTCGGCAGCCGCATGCTGCGCACTTCACCGCTCTCGAGCGCGGGGGCAGCCAGGGCGATGTCGCGCACCGGCGCCGTGATCGCGCGCGGCAAGGTAGCCGATCACGGCAAACAGCACGGCGGCAGACAGGCCGATCAGCAGGATCGTCGTTTGCAGTTTCTTGGCCGGGAGGTAAGCCTCCTCGACCGGCTGGCGCACCAGCACGCTCCAGCCCAGGCCAGGGTAGGACAGATAGCCCTGGGTACGGCTGTAACCGACCAGATAGGTTTTACCGTCAGGCCATTTCTCAACAGTAAAGCCATACCTTTTTCCCTTGCGAGCCCTTGAAGCTGCCCACGGCCAGCGGCTTGCCCATCAGTTCCGCCGGTCCCAGCAGGACCACGCCCTTGCTGCTGACAATCACCGTGTCGGCCTTGCTGCAGGCTTAAGCCAGCGGACGCAGCACGGACGCCTGCACTTCCTTGGCCCATTGCCAGCTCAGATGGGTCGCCAGCACGCTTAGCCATGTGGCCTTCGGCATCGCGGTAGGGGAAGGCAACGTCGAAAAGCGCTGCAGCTCGCTGCCATTCGTGGGGAGCAACTTGGCCAGCAGCACCGCTTCGTGCACATCGTGCAGGTAGTTGCCGCGGAAAGCGTCGCCAAACCATGGCCGCTGGGACACATCGACGCCTTCGAGCAGGCCGCCGGTGGCCACCGTCACGGTGCCATGCACATCCGTCACCCCGATCCAGGCATAGGTGGGGTAAGTCTTTTGCATCAGCTCGATCTGCTTGCGCTTGCTCTCGTTCGTGACCTGGGGGTCGGCCAGCAGACTGCGCTCGGCCAGCAGCTGGACTTCGCGGTAGCGCTCAGAACAGGCCGCGGTCGAGTTTGTCCGTGGTCTGGAATGCCAGTTCGCCCAGGTCGCGGCCGATGACTTCCTTCATGTCGGCCGAGGTGCGCCACTCGACAATGGCGACCAGCACCACTGTCAAGGTCACCACCAGCGACCCGATCATGAGTGCCAGATACGTGCCGAGTCCCAAACGCTTCCAGTCGCCCCATGTTGCTGCCTATGCAAGGTGAATTGAACTTACAATGGTACTCTGCGGCATCTTTTGATACAAGCGGGACCCGGTTTCACCCATGTCCCTATGCACAAGTCCGTCCTGTGCATTGCCCAGGGTGATCGGTGGGCGTCCGGACAGTGACGCCTATGGGAAAATTTCGTCGGTCGTCTCCGGATAGCCAACGGTAATGACCAAGTCCAGTGCAACCAAGAACTTGTAATTCTTGTCCTCACTGTCGGGATACTCATGGAAGTGCTTCTCGCCAGGTGCTTGCGGTCCATATGGCTTCAATCGATGACCCATCGCGTTCAGTTTCTCAACAATAGTATTCATCGCCGCACCGATGAAAGGCTCGGCCTCCGCTTGAAGCTGCGCTTGAAGAAGCTGAGAAAGCGCCCGCGCTTCTGGCGTACCTTGTCCTGCGGCTGCAAACGCTGTTGCAGAAAATTTGTCATCAATCAATGAATTCTCCTAATAATGGCAAATTGAGCGCGCCCCAGGAGGGAGCCAAGTTGTGTATGAGGGCAAGTTTAACCCCGTTTTGCGCTCTCTCTCGTTCCAATATGCAAGCCGGAATGGACCGGCAACTGGAGACCACCATGTTCAAGCGTACCCTCACGCTCTTGTTCCTGTTCGCGGCCGCAGGCGCCGCCCAGGCGCACAAGATGCCGCCCCCGCCCCCGGTCCGGATCGTGATCGACGACCAGGGCGCCCAGCCGATCGAGGTGCAAAAGCTCGAGATTGCTTCGGCGATCAGCGGCAGCATGGCCGAAACGACCGTGCGCATGGTCTTTTACAATCCGAACCGGCGCCAGCTGGAAGGCAATCTGCAATTCCCGCTGGCCGACGGCCAGCAGATCACCGCCTTCGCGCTCGACGTCAACGGCGCGATGCGCCCGGCCGTCCCGGTCGGAAAAGCGCAGGGGCGCGCCGTGTTCAAAGCGGTTGAACGCCAGCGCGTCGATCCCGGCCTGCTCGAAGTCACGCAGGGGAACAACTTCAAGCTGCGCGTGTATCCGATTCCGCCCCAGGGCACGCGCACGGTCGAACTGCGCTATGCCGAGCAGCTCGTGCTGCGCGGCGCGAACTGGGTCTATCGCCTGCCGCTCGGCTACGGCAAGGTCGGGCGCTTCGATCTGTCGGTGCGCGCCAGCGGCAGCGACGCCGCCCCCCAGCGCGCCCGGCAGCGCCCTCGCCTTCAAGGCCGACAAGGGCGATTTCGTCGCTGCCATGGGCCGTGACAACTACACCGCCGACAGCATGATCGAAGTGGCCACCGCCGCCCGCACCGAACCGCGCGTGTACCGCCAGAGCGTCGACGACAAGACCTGGTTCGTGGCCGAAGTGCCGGTCATGGCTGCCCGCGCGCGCCGTACCACGCCGCGCGTGATCGGACTGCTGTGGGACAGCTCCGGCTCCGGCGCCAGCCGCGCGATCGACGCGGAACTGGCGGAGCTGGGACGCTACTTTGCCGCCCTCGGCGACGTGGAAGTGCGCCTGACGCGCCTGCGCGAACGCGCCGAAGCGCCGCAAAGCTTCAAGATCAGCGGCGGCGACTGGTCCGCGCTGCGGCGCGCCCTGGCTTAAGCACCGTGTACGACGGCGGCACCGCACTCGGCGCCTGGCAGCCGCAGGCCTCGGTCGACCAGTACCTGCTGTTCAGCGACGGCCTGTCGAACTTCGGCGCCGCGCCCTTCCCGCAATTGGCGCGCAACCAACAGCTGTTTGCCCTGAGTTCGGCCATGTCGGCCGACACCTCGCGCCTGGCTTGGCCTGGCCGAACGCAATGGCGGCCAGCTGATCAACGTCGTCCAGGGTACGCCCGGTTCGGCGGCCCAGTCCCTGCTTTACCAGGATGCGCGCGTGGGCGAGATCGTCGCCACCGGCGCCACCGACATTGAAGTCGATTCGCGCCTGGTTGCCGACGGCATGCTGCGCGTGGCCGGACGCATGCTGGCCAGCACAGGCGAACTGAAAATCACGCTTGCCAACGGCGCGCTGCAAAAGGATGTCGTCGTCGCCCTGGCGGCCGAAGGCGCCAGCCACCCGCGCGCTGCCGCAGTCTGGGCCGGATTCCGACTGCGCCGCCTTGACGCCGACTTCGAACTGCACCGCGCCGAGATCGCCCGCCTTGGCAAGCGCTTTGCCATTCCAACCCGCGAAACTTCGCTGATCGTGCTCGAACAGGTGAGCGACTATCTGCGCTACGACATCGAACCGCCGCCGGAGCTGGCCGCCGAATTCAAGCGCTTGCGCGATGCCATGCGCGCGCGCCGCGCGACGCTGCAAAGCGCGCATTTCGAGCAGGTCGTGCGCATGTTCGAAGACCGCAAAGCGTGGTGGAACACGCCGGTACCCAAGCAGGTCAAGCCGCAGAAGACCGACCGCTTCACCCCCATGGCCTCGCCCGCGCCGGTGGCCGCGGCCGCCCCCGCGCCGCCGCCGATGGCCGCACCGATGGCGGCAAGGCGGGAAGCGATGGCCGCCGCCGATCAATCCGCACGTTCCGAACGCAAGATGAAAAAAGGCGAAAGCGACGCCGCGCCCCAGATCGGGATCGCCCTCAAGAAGTGGGAAGCAAACGCGCCCTACATCGCGCGCCTGAAAGCGGCGTCGCCCGACAAGGTGTACGCCGTCTACCTGGACCAGCGGCCGGACAATGCCGCCAGCAGCGCCTTCTTCCTCGACGCCGCCGACATCCTGCTCGACAAGGGCAAGCGCGATCTGGCGCTGCGGGTGCTGTCGAACCTGGCCGAGATGGACCTGGAAAACCGCGCACTGCTGCGTATTCTTGGCTACCGCCTGCTGCAGGCGGGCGAGCGAGCGCTGGCCGTTCCCGTGTTCGAACAAGTGCTGCGCATCGCCGAAGAAGAGCCGCAATCGCTGCGCGACCTGGGCCTGGCGCTGGCGGCGGCCTAGCCAGGACCAGCAGGCGGCCTAAGCCAGGACCAGCAGGCGGCCGACACGCTGTACCAGGTCTTCCAGAAGCCCTGGGACGGACGCTTCCAGGAGATCGAAAAGATCGTGCTGGCCGAGTTCAATGCGCTGCTGGCAGCTTCGGGCAAGCGGATCGACACCAGCCGTTACGACAAGCGCCTGATCTTCAACATGCCGCTCGACCTGCGCGTGGTGCTGACCTGGGACGCCGACAACAGCGACATGGACTTGTACGTCACCGATCCGAACCAGGAACGCTGCGACTACACCAACAACCGCAGCGCCCTGGGCGGCAGGATGTCGCGCGACTTCGTCATCGGCTACGGCCCGGAAGAATTCTCGCTGCGCCGCGCCACGCCCGGCACCTACAAGATCGAAGCGAATTTCTACGGTAACCGCCAGCAGGTGCTGGCCGGGGCGACGACCTTGCAGGTCAAGCTGTTCAGCGGCTTCGGCACACCGCGACAAAAGGAACAGCTGATCACGCTGCGCCTGCAGGAGCGCAGCGAAACCGTGTTCGTGGGGGAGTTTGAAGTGAGGTAAAGGGACCGCGCTGGAGAATTATTTTTCCAGCGCGTCCAGTTTGGCCTCGAGTTCCGGCGTGACTTTCTCGCGCGGATACGCCTCACGGAAGCCCTGCCACTCGTGCAGGGCTTGTTCTGTTTTCGTCGAGCCTTGAGCAGGCGTTCGATGTCGGCCAGCCAGACCTTGCTGTCCCTAAGCTTGTTGCGCGATCCGGTCACGGTGACGCGCTCCAGCGATTCCTCGCGGGCCGAACGGGCGGCCATGGCCTTGCGCTTGTCCGTATCGGCCCTCGCACGCGCCGTGGCCTCGGCACGGCCGTATTCTGGCGGCCTGCGCGGCGATACCTGCCGCTACTGGTGCCGCTGCCGGTGCCGGTGCCGGTGCCGGTGCCGCAGCGGCAGGCGCAGGCGAATAATTCGCCATCGGCGCCGCGGCGGCCACTGGCAACTCTGCCGGAGCCGGAGCCGGTGCCGATGGGTGGCGGCGGTGGCGCTGCCGCGAGCTGCGGCTTGGCGGCCACGACCGGCTCGGCCATCGCGGGCGCCGGTGCTGCAGACGCCATTTTGGCCGGCGCCTTGTCGGCCACCGGCGGCGCTGCGGGAACACGCAATTCCGGCATCGCTGCTTTCTCTTCGGCGACCGGGGCAACCATCACCGGCGCCGGTGCCGGTGCCGCAGCCATGTCGGCCACCACCGCTTCCGACGCAGCCTCTGACGCGGCTTCCTGCTGCTGGAATGCCTGATTGGCAAACACGCCCGCCAGCAGGGTCGCGGCGATCCCGACCGGCACACGCCAGCGGTAACCGAACGGCCGCGCCAGCTGCGGTACCGGCTGGCCTTCGCCAGGATCGTTGGCGGCCTGGGGATGGGCTTCCTGCGCCATTGCCAGACGCGCGATTGAGAATCGCGTTGTCCAGTTCCGCACTTGGCTCGCTCTGGGGCAGTGCCTGCAAGCGGCGCGACAAGTCCCCCTCCCCTTTCAGGAAGGCGGCGAATTCGGCGTCGTCGCTCATATCATCCTTGTTCACACAAGCTCCCTTCGCGCAGCTTGCGCATGGCGTAGCGCAGCTTCGCTCTTGACCGTTTCCACGGGCGCCGCCACGATGGCCGAAATTTCTTCCAGGCTCAGGCCGTTAAACTGCTGCAGCACCAGGGCCTCCTTCTGTTCTCCGGGAAGCGCGTTGAGGGCCAGATGCAGGCTGTCGTAACGCTGTTTTTCATCGAGCGCCGTCTCGGGCGTGACCACATCCTGCGCCCCATCGGCCAGCGCGTCAAATGCGTCCGTTCCATCCGTGCCGGTGCCCATCTCGGCCGCCAGCAACGGCTGCTGCTGGCGCAGCAGGTCGAGCAGGCGGTTGCGTGCGATCTGGTACAGATAGGTGCGGAAGGAAGCGTCGGGCTGGTAGCGCGGGGGCGTGGTGGAGATTGGCCCAGCTGTCCTGGACGATCTCGTCGACCCAGTCGGCGCGCGGCGAGCGCCAGGCGATAAAGCGGTACAGACCGACGCGATGGCGACGATACAGCTCCTCGAAGGCGTGAAGGTCGCCGTCGCGGTACTGCGTCATTAACAGCTCGTCGGAAATGGAGGTCAGCATGTCCGGCCATTGTAGGGCCGGACGAAGAAAAGAGAAGATGTCGCCCCCGCCAAGGGGGTCGCCGAGGCCGAGGGCGACGCGGCAATTACTCCCAGCCGCCGCCCAGTGAGCGGATCAGGGCCACGGTGGTCACGGCCCGGTTGCCGCGCAGCTGAACGGCGCTGCGTTCGGCCGCGGCCAGGTTGCGCTGGGCGTCAAGCAGATCGAGATAGCTCGAACGGCCCGCCTGGTACAGCTTCTGGGCCAGGTCGGCCGAGCGGCGCGCCGAAATCACGGCCGCGTCGAGCTGCTCGCCCTGCCCGGCCAGGATCCGCAGGCCTAGCCAGGTTGTCCTCGACTTCGGCAAACGCGACCAGCACGTTCTGGCGATAGGCCGCCACCGATTCCTCGAGCACCGCCTCGCTGCGCTGATATTGGCCTTGTTGCGGCCGCCGTCGATGATCGGCATCGACAGCAGCGCGCCCAGCACCCACGAACGCGCTCC
The DNA here is from genome assembly GCA_024703915.1 of Massilia sp. H-1. Classification (GTDB taxonomy): domain Bacteria; phylum Pseudomonadota; class Gammaproteobacteria; order Burkholderiales; family Burkholderiaceae_D; genus Telluria_A. The sequence continues at coordinate 332,849 of CP087969.1, forward strand.
ACTTGAACAGGTTCGAGCCGCTGGCCGACTCCGTGCCCAGGCCGCCATTGAGCAGCAAGGACGGGAACATGGCCGACTTGGCCGCGCCGATCCGTTCGTTCGAGGCCATCATCGTGCGCTGGGCCGCGGTGATGTCCGGACGGCGTTCCAGCAGCGCCGACGGCAAGCCGGCAGGAATGACCGGCAGGACCGCCACTTCCGGCAGCGGATTGGCATCAGCCGTGAAGGTGGCCGCCGGTTTGCCCAACAGGACCGCCAGCGCATGCTCGTTCTGCACGCGCTGACGCTGCAGCCCGATCGCTTCGGCCTTGGCGCTGGCCAGTTCGGTCTTGGCGCGGGCCAGGTCAGAATTCGCCGATGTCGCCATTGTCGTAGCGGCTCTGGTTGACCTTCACGCTTTGGGTGCGCAAGTCGACCGAGCGTTCCAGGGTCGCCAGTTCGGCATCGGTTTCACGCAAACGGAAATAGGTTTGCGCCACGTCCGCCTGCAGTGCCAGCAGCACCGACTTGTAGGTCGCTTCCGATGCCGCCGCGTCGGCGCGGGCCGCGCCCACGCCCGCACCCAGGCGGTTGAACAGATCGACTTCGTAGCTGGCCGTCAGGCGCGCCTGGTACACATTGGACGGGGCGACCGCCTCGGCACCGGTGCGCTGGGCACCGATCCCGGCGCCGATCTGCAGGCCGCGATCGGCGTCGGCCAGGCCGGCCAGCGCCCTGGCCTGTTTGACCCGGGCCGCGGCTACCGCCAGGCTGGCGTTGGCGCGGGTGGCTTCGTCGATCATGCCGGTCAGGACAGGATCGTTGAAGGCCAGCCACCACTGGCCGCGGGCCTGGGCTTCAGGCTAGGCTGCGCCAGCTTCCAGGTGGTGCCGTCCGGCGCTTCCTTGAATGCTGACGGCATGTCGATCGTCGCTGCTGCTTCAGTTCAGGCACAGTCGAGCAGGCCACCAGCAGCAGCGCTGCCAGCAGCAGGGCACGATGCGCCGTACGAGTGTGAGCTTGTTCATTAAATAGCTCCTTCGATTTTAATCAGGGCCGGAGCAGCAGGTTTGCGCTCCAGGCTTTTTGCAAACGTGCGCAGCAGGACGTAGAACACCGGCGTCAGGAACAGGCCGAAGAAGGTCACGCCCAGCATGCCGCCAAATACCGCCACACCCATCGCATGGCGCATTTCAGCAGCCAAGCGCCGCTCGAGAACACCAGGGGCACCACGCCCATGATGAAGGCGATCGACGTCATCAGGATCGGACGCAGACGCAGACGGCAAGCTTCCAGCGCGGCTTCGACGATGGTGCGGCCATGGTCTTCCAGTTCGCGGGCAAATTCGACAATCAGAATCGCGTTCTTCGAGGCCAACCCCACCAGCACGAACAAGGCGATCTGGGTGAAGATGTTGTTGTCGCCGCCGGTCAGCTTGACGCCGATCAGGGCGCACAGGATCGACATCGGCACGATCAGGATCACGGCCAGCGGCAGCGTCCAGCTTTCATACTGCGCAGCCAGGACCAGGAACACCAGCAGCACGCACAGCGGGAAGACCAGCACCATCGTGTTACCGGACAAAATCTCCTGGTAGGTCAGATCGGTCCACTCGAACGACACGCCCTTCGGCAGGACTTCGGCGGCGATCTTTTCCAGCGCGGCCTGGGCCTGGCCGGACGACACGCCAGGCGCGGCGCCGCCGTTCACTTCCAGCCGACACGTAGGCGTTGTAGCGCTGTACGCGGTCCGGGCCATAGCTGTCCTTGACCCGCATCAGCGACGACAGCGGGATCATTTCGCCCTTGTCGTTGCGGACTTTGAGCTGGGCGATCTGGTCGGCCTGCAGAACGGAACGGCGTCGGCCTGGACCCGCACCTGGTAGGTACGGCCAAACTGGTTGAAGTCGTTCACGTACAGCGAACCGAGGTTGATCTGCAAGGTCTGGTAGATCGTTGCCAGCGGCACGCCAAGCTGCTTGGCCTTGACCCGGTCGACGTCGGCGAACAGCTGCGGCACGTTGATCTGGAAGCCCGAGAACACGCTTCACCAGCTGCGGGTTCTGCCATGCTTTCATCTGCAGCGCCTGCACTGCCTTGTACAACTCGTCGTAGCCCACGTTGCCGCGGTCTTCCACCATCATCTTGAAGCCGCCGATGGTACCGAGGCCGTTGACCGGCGGTGGCGGGAACACCATGATGAAGGCATCCTGGATACCGCCCAGGCGCTTGTTGATCTCGGCCGCGATCTCGGGGCCGGACTGGCCCTTGCCGGTACGCTGGTCGAAGGGCTTGAGCGAGGTGAACACGATACCGGCGTTCGGCGCATTGGTGAAGCCATTGATCGACAGGCCAGGGAAGGCGATCGACGATTCCACGCCCGGCACTTGCGAGGCGATGTCGCTCATCTTGCGGATCACCGCTTCCGTGCGGTCGAGCGAGGCGGCGTCGGGCAGCTGGGCAAAGCCGACCAGGTACTGCTTGTCCTGGGCTCTAAGCACGAAGCCGCTCGGCACCGCCTTGAACATGAACACGGCGGCAATCGCCAGCAGCACGTACACAGCCACGGCCGCGCTCTTGCGCTTGAGGACACCATTGACGCCGCCTTCATAGCGGGTCGATGCGCGGCCGAAGAAGCGGTTGAACCAGCGGAAGAAGCCGCCGAATACCTTGTCCATGCCGCGCGTCAGTGCGTCTTTCGGCGCATCGTGCGGCTTGAGCAGCGTGGCGGCCAGGGCCTAGAGCGACAGGGTCAGCGACGAGAACGCCGAGATCACGGTCGAAATGGCGATCGTCAGTGCGAACTGGCGGTAGAACTGGCCCGACAGGCCGGACACGAACGCGATCGGCACGAACACGGCGCACAGCACCAGGGCAATCGCGATGATCGGACCGCTCACTTCTTTCATGGCCTGAATGGTCGCATTGCGCGGGGTCAGCCCTGCTTCGATGTTGCGCTCCACGTTTTCCACCACCACGATCGCATCGTCGACCACGATACCGATGGCCAGCACCAGGCCGAACAGCGACAGCGTATTGATCGAGAAGCCAAAGCCCAGCATCACGGCAAAGGTACCGATGATCGATACCGGCACCGCGACCAGCGGAATGATCGATGCGCGCCAGGTTTGCAGGAAGATGATCACGACCAGCACCACCAGCGCCACCGCTTCGAGCAGGGTGTGGATCACGGCCTTGATCGATTCACGCACGAACTGGGTCGGGTCGTACACGACGCTGTAGTCGACGCCTTCCGGGAAGTCCTTTTTCAGTTCCGCCATCTTGGCGCGCACGTCGGCCGACAGCTGCAGCGCGTTGGCGCCCGGCGCTTCGAACACGGCGATCGCCGCGGCCGACTTGTTGTTCAGGAGCGAACGCAGCGAATAGCTGTTCGAACCCAGTTCCAGGCGCGCCACGTCTTTCAGGCGCGTGATGGCGCCATCGCTGCCGGTACGCACGATGATGTCGCCAAATTCCTCGATCGTGGTCAAGCGGCCCTGGGTATTGACGGTCAGCTGGAATTCCGCGTTCTTGGACGGCGACGCGCCGACCACGCCGGCGGCGACCTGCACGTTCTGCTCGCGGATCGAGCCGACCACGTCGGACGCGGTCATGCCGCGCTCGGCCACTTTCTGCGGATCGAGCCAGATGCGCATCGCATAGTCATTGGCGCCGAACAGCTGCACCTCGCCCATGCCCTGGATGCGGGCCAGCTGGTCTTTCACGTTGAGCACAGCGTAGTTGCGCAGGTAGACGTCGTCATAGCGGCCGCTTGGCGAGACCAGGTGCACGACCATGGTCAGGTTGGGCGAACTCTTGACGGCGGTGACGCCGATCTGGCGCACTTCCTCGGGCAGACGCGGCAAGGCGCGCTGGATCCGGTTCTGCACTTGCGACTCGGCCTGTTCGACATTGGTGCCGACCTTGAACGTGACCGTCAGCGCCAGCGACCCGTCGGAGGTCGACTGGGACGACATGTACAGCATGTTCTCGGTGCCGTTGATCTGCTCTTCCAGCGGCGCGGCCACGGTTTCGGCGATCACTTTCGGGTTGGCGCCCGGGTATTGGGCGCGCACCACGACCGACGGCGGCACGACGTCCGGATACCTCCGAGATCGGCAGCTTGAAGATCGACAGCAGCCCCGCCACAAAGATGATGATCGACAGGACGGCCGCGAAAATCGGCCGGTCGATGAAAAATTTAGAGAAATTCATGGTCTTATTCCTTCGCTTGCACCTTGGCCGCCGCGACTTTCACGTCGGACGGTTTCTTCCCATCTTCCATGGCGACGATTTCCGCCGTCACCGGTGCGCCGGGCTGGATCCGCTGCAAACCGTTGACCACGATCTTCTCGCCCGCCTTGATCCCGTCGCGCACCACGCGCAAGCCGTCGACCGCAGGGCCCAGCTTGACGGCGCGGTATTCGGCCTTGCTGTCGGCCGTGACCACGTAGACGAACTTGCGGTCCTGGTCGGTGCCGACGGCGCGGTCGCTGATCAGGATCGCGCGCTTGCCCGTGCTGTCGTTGCTTAGGCCAGCTGAACGCGGGCGAACAGGCCAGGCACCAGGGTGTTGTCGCTGTTGTCGAACGTGGCGCGCATGCGCACGCTGCCGGTTCTGGCATCGAGCCGGTTGTCGACGAATTCAAGCTTGCCCTGGTGCGGGAAGCCGTCTTCATTGGCCAGACCGACCTTGACACCGACCGGCGCGCCCTGCTGCGAAACGCGGGCCACGCGCAGATAAGTGTCTTCGTCGCCGTCGAACGTGGCGTAGATCGGATTGTTCGACACCACCGAGGTCAGGATCACGGCGCCGTCGACCAGGTTGCCGGTCGTGACTTCCGCTTTCGAAATGCGGCCGTCGATCGGCGAGGTCACGCGGGTGTAGGCCAGATTCAGACGCGCCGCGTCGAGCGAGGCCTGGGCCGCGCGCACATTGGCGTCCAGTTCTTTCAGGCCCGAGGCCTTTTCGTCGAATTCGCTCTGGGCGATGGCCTTGTCGGCCAGCAGGCGCTCGGCGCGCGACAGTTCAAGCTTGGCCAGGTCGGCGCGGGCACGGGCCGACCCGGCGGCCGCTTCGGCACGCGACGCCTCGGCCTGGAACGGACGCGGGTCGATCACGAACAGCAGATCGCCCTTCCTGACCACACTGCCCGGCTTGAAATTGACCGAGGTGATGAAGCCGCCGACGCGGGCCCGGATGTCGACCCGTTCGACCGCTTCCAGGCGGCCCGAGAATTCCTGGGTTTCATTGACCGTGCGTTCGATCACGACCGCCGCGGTGATGGGTGGGCCAGCCTGGGCGGCTGGCGCCGTCTTGCTGTTCGCTTCGCCACAACCCGACAGCGCGAACGCAGCCAGCCCCGCCAGTGCCATGCCCGCGATCAGCGGCTTGACGATTAATTTAGTGGTTTTCATTTTATTCCTTTTCTTGATGAAAATTATTAATAACTACGGCGGTACAACGGCCACCTGCAAAAGCAAAAGGCAAAAGGGTCCGTACGCTGCGCGGAGGGTCACTCTCATGCAGCTGCACGGGATTAACTGGTAAGACGGAGTGTGGCTAGGACGGAACCGGTGTGTCGTCCAGGGCTAGGAGAAACTGACCAATCTCATGCAAAGCGGCGGCCTTGCAGGCGCATTCATTTCGGGCGGCCGCATCGTCGATCGGCTCGGCGGCCAGCCGCCTGACCGTAGTCGTCACGCCGCAGGTGGTGAGCTTGGCGCCATACTGTTCGGCCTCGTCGCGCAGCGGATCGTCCTCGGCGGAGAGGATCAGCGCGGGCGGCAGATTCTTGAGGCGGCTCGACTGCAGCGGCGACGCATACGGATGCACGCGGTCGGCGGCGTTCGGCAGATAGCCGCGGTAGCTGGCGGCGCAGGTGTCTGCCACGTGGGCCGAATTGACGTCATTCTTTTTAATTTCGCGCATCGAGCAGGTCGTCAGACCCGGGTCGAGCATCGGCATGATCAGGATCTGGCCGACCAGTTCGGGCCCGCCGCGGTCACGCGCCATCAGCGCCGACACGGCGGCCAGATTGGCAGCCTAGCCTCGATCCCGGCCACGACCATGCGCTTGCCGGTCCAGCCGAGTTTGGCCTTGTTCTTCTTGGCCCACTTGAGGACCGCGTGCGCGTCTTCCACGGCGGCCGGGAACGGCCGCTCGGTGGCCAGGGTATAGCGCGCAGCCAGCACCCGCTGCTCGCTCGAGCAGCTGGCCAGATGGCGCAAAAATTCGTCGGCTTCGTCCAGATCGCCGCCCACAAAGCCGCCGCTGTGGAAGAAGACAATCAGTCCGTCGCGCTTGGCAGCCGGCAGCGCCGGCCACAGCGTACAGACGCGCGCCCAGCGGCCCTTCGGCACCGGCGACTTCAAGTTCGCGGATCTTCAGTTCGCCCGCTGGCATACCGTCGCTCATTTGCTTTCCGCCTCGTCGTCCGGGCCCAGCACGTCGGCGAACAGATTATGTGCGAGTGCATCAAATCCGGTGCTTTCCGCGTGCGAGGCTTGCGGGAATTCGCCGCTGTAAACACTGCCCAGCATGGTGACAGCCGCCAGCACGATGGTCGTGAACCCGATAAGAACATTTTGAACACGCATGCTGACACCCCTTTCCTTGCCGTTAAGTCCACATCCTTTGATGCAGTACGGTCACTTTAAACTTGATCTACAATCTGATAAAGATGCCAACCACGAATTGATTGTTCAGAAAAGCGAACAATGAAGGGGAATATGAATAAACTCCAAGCCATGGAAGTGTTTGTGCAGGTGGTCGACGTCCATGGGCTTTACGCGCGGCCGAGAACATGCAGCTGCCCAAGGCGACCGTTTCGACCCTGGTCCAGAACCTGGAACAGGCGCTGACGGTCAAGCTGCTGCACCGCACCACGCGCCAGGTCAGCGTCACCGCCGACGGCGCCGCCTATTATGAGCGCTGCCTGCGGATCCTGGCCGACGTGCGCGAAGCGGAGGAATCGCTTTCGAACAGCCGCGCCTCGCCGAGCGGCTTACTGCGGGTGGACGTGGGCACCGGCATCGCCAACGACTTCATCATCCCCGCCCTGCCCGATTTTTTCGCGCGCTATCCCGACATCCGGCTCGACCTGGGCTGCAGCGACCGCCCGATCGACCTGATCGAAGAAGGCGTGGACTGCGCCATCCGCGGCGGCGAACTGCCCGATTCGGCCCTGATCGCGCGCCGCATCGGCGTGCTGCATTTCGTCACGGCCGCCACCCCGGCCTATCTGAACCAGTACGGCTTAGCCCCAGCATCCGAGCGAGCTGGCCAACCATCGCTGCATCAACTACTTCTCTTCGCGTACCGGCAAAACCTTCGACTGGGACTTCGTGCGCGGCGACGAATCGATCTTCATTCCGGCACCGGCCACTCTGGCGGTCAACGATTCGGTCGCCTACATGACGGCCAAGCCTGCACGGCCTCGGCCTGGTCCAGATGGCCAGCTACAAGGTGTTCCCGCTGGTCGATTCCGGGCAAATGGAACTGGTGCTGACCGACTGGACCAGTGTGCCCTTGCCGGTCAACGTGGTGTACCCTCAGAACCGGCACCTGTCGGCCAAGGTGCGGGTGTTTGTGGAATGGGTCGCGGAGCTGTTCATGAGCCACCCCGGGTTGCAATTGCAAAGGACCTGACATGCACAAGATCGTTTTCCTGGACCGCGACAGCCTGCGCGCCAACGTGCAGCCAAGCCCGCCTTCGCGCACGACTGGCAGGAGTTTGCCGCCACCACGCACGACGAAGTCGTGGCCCGCCTGCGCGGCGCCACCATCGCCATCACCAACAAGGTGCCGCTGCGCTGGCCGACATCGCCCAGCTGCCCGACCTGATGATGGTCGCCATCGCGGCCACCGGCACCGACAACGTCGACCTGGCCGCCTGCCGCGAGAACGGCATCGTGGTGGCCAACATCCGCGATTACTCGCTCGTCTCGGTGCCGGAACACGTGTTCGCGCTGATCCTGGCGCTGCGCCGCAACCTGCGCGCCTACATGGACGACGTCCAGGCTTAAGCAAGTGGCAACAGGCGAAGCAGTTCTGCCTGTTCGACCATCCGATCAGCGACCTGGTAGGCAGCACGCTGGGCATCGTCGGCTACGGCGCGCTGGGCAGCAAGGTCGCGGCCATCGGGCGCGCCTTCGGGATGGAGGTCATTGCCGCATCGCGTTCGCCGATCGAAGACAGCACCGTGCACCAGGTGCCGCTGGGCGAACTGCTGCACTGCGCCGACGTCGTCAGCCTGCATCTGCCGCTCACGGAACAGACCCGCAACATGATCGCCGCGCCGGAACTGGCGGGCATGAAGCCGGGCGCCCTGCTGATCAACACGGCGCGCGGCGGCCTGGTCAACGAGGCCGACCTGGCGCAAGCGCTGCTGGCTTGGCGTGATCGGCGGTGCTTAAGCTTCGACGTATTGAGCAAGGAGCCGCCCGGCCCGGACAATCCCCTGCTCGCCCTGGACCTGCCGAACTTCATCCTGACGCCGCACGTGGCCTGGGCCAGCGCTTGGCGCCATGCAGACCCTGGCCGATATGCTGATCGATAATATCGAAGCGTTCGAGCGCGGCGCGCCGCAAAATATGCTGTAGTTAGCGCGGCGGCAGCAGGATGCGGTGGTCGACGTCGCGCACGTCGCGCAGGCCGCAGAAGGCCATGGTCAGATCGAGTTCATTGCGGATGATGTCCAGGCATTTGCTCACCCCCGCTTCGCCCAGCGCGCCCAGGCCGTACAGGAAAGGCCGTCCGATATAGACGCCTTTCGCGCCCAGCGCCAGCGCGCGCAGCACATCCTGGCCGGAGCGCACGCCGCCATCCATGTGCACCTCGATCCGGCTGCCGACCGCGTCGACAATCGGCGCCAGCGCTGCGATGCTCGACTGCGTGCCATCGAGCTGGCGCCCGCCGTGGTTGGACACGATCAGCGCGTCGGCCCCGCTGTCGGCGGCCAGGCGCGCATCGTCCGGATCCATAATGCCCTTGATGATCAGGGTGCCGCCCCAGCGCTTCTTGATCCATTCCACGTCGTCCCACGACAGGGCCGGATCGAACTGCTGCGTGGTCCACGCCGACAGCGACGACATGTCCGTCACGCTCTTCGCATGGCCGACGATATTGCCGAAACCATGGCGGCGCGTGCCCAGCATGCCCAGGCACCAGCGCGGCTTGGTCATCAGATTGAGGATGGTTGCCAGGGTCGGCTTGGGCGGCGCCGACAGGCCGTTGCGAATATCCTTGTGGCGCTGGCCCAGCACCTGCAGATCGAGCGTGAGCACCAGCGCCGAACAGCGGGCCGCGCGGGCGCGCTCGATCAGGCGTTCGATGAAGTCGCGGTCCTTCATCACGTACAGCTGGAACCAGAAGGGTTTTACTGGTGTGGGCGGCCACGTCCTCGATCGAACAGATGCTCATGGTCGACAGTGTGAACGGCACGCCAAAGCGTTCGGCCGCGCGCGGGCGAGGATCTCGCCGTCGGCGTGCTGCATGCCGGTCAGGCCGGTCGGCGCCAGGGCCACCGGCATCGCCACCTCCTGTCCGGCCATGGTCGAGCGCAGCGTGCGGTCGGCCAGGTTGACGGCAACCCGCTGGCGGAACAGGATCTTCATGAAATCGTCGCTGTTGGCGCGGTAGGTCGATTCGGTCCAGGAACCGGCATCGGCGTAATCGTAGAACATGCGCGGCACGCGCCGTTTGGCCAGCTGCCGCAAATCGTCGATGGTCGTGATGGTCATACGTGCCCGGGGTCCGAAGTCGATGTCATATTGTAATTGATGCAAACTCGCGCTGGACAAATACCGGCGACACCCCTACAATGCTGCTTCTTCGCAGGGGGCATGCCCTCAGCGTAGTGCAAGCGGAGTGCGTTTTACCAAGGATGACCGAAAAATTGGGCTTCCGGAAATGAAACAAAGCTGCTATAATGCTTGCTTTCGCGGCTGTAGCTCAGCTGGATAGAGTACTTGGCTACGAACCAAGGGGTCGTGGGTTCAATTCCTGCCAGCCGCACCAAAATTCGTAAGACGAAAGGCCTGAAGAGCAATCTTCAGGCCTTTTTCTTTGCCGAACGGCACGCTATAATGGATTTCCTCCAGTCAAATACAGCGCCTGCCGTGCAACAACATTACCCTTCCCCCTCATCAATGCGCATTGGCGACTGGATGCTCGATCCGGACACCGGCCTCATGTCGCGCGGCGGGACCCTGGTGCGGCTCGAAGCGCACACCCTGCGCCTGCTGCTGTGCCTGGCGCGCCAGCCGGGCAGCGTGGTCAGCGTGCCCGCCCTGCTTGAAGATGTCTGGCCGGACAGCGACGTGTCGCCGGACGCCGTGCATGAAGCGATTGGCGACCTGCGCATCCATCTGGGCGACGACCCGGTCCGCCCCAGCCACATCGTGACCGTGCGGCGCAAGGGTTACAAGCTGATCGCCCGGGTCGGCGATGCGAACTCGCCTGCTTAGGCGAAGCGGCAACGCAAGCGGCCCAAGCAGCGCCCAAAGCCTAGCCTGGCGCCGGATGGTCGCGCGCTGGTGGCCGCTTGGCCTGCTGGCGTTGATCGTGGCGGCCGGACTGGCCGCCCTGCTGCTGCGCCCGCCGCCTGAAGCAATCCCGCACACGGTTGGCGTCATGCCTTTCATCGACCTGACCGACGCCGTCCAGCGCGACCCATTTGCCGGGACCGTGACCGAAGCCGTGATCGCGCGGCTGGGCAAAGTACCGGGCCTGGGCGTATCGCCGCCTACCGCCTCAATGATGTATCGCGGCAAACCGGTCGCCTTCGGCGAATTCGCCACCGCCCTGCAAGTGGCCTACGTGGTCGACGGCAGCATGCGCAAGGCGCGCGGCACCGTCACTGTTGCCGCGCGGCTGACGCGGGCCGGCTGACGGCACGGTCGTCTGGAGCCGCAGCGTCGAGCGTCCGTGGGAAGACCGGGTTGCGATCCTCGACGAATTCGCCGCCGAAATCGGCACCGTCATCACCCATCCCGCCCCCTGCCCAATAAGCCCCAGCAACTACTTCCACAATCGGGGTCAGACCTCAATTCTGCAATTCTTGCAGAATTGAGGTCTGACCCCGATTGTGAAATGTTTCCGGAGAGGGTGGGTTATTTCTGCAGGCGGGCCAGCAAGGCCTGGCCTACCTGCAGGGCCGAGGCGGGGTTCTGGCCGGTGATCAGCTCGCGGTCAGTGACCACGTGCGCGGTCCACGGGGCGCTGTTGCTGCTGTAGGCGCCGCCCGCCAGTTCCAGCCCCGTCTGCGGCAGCAATTTCATCGTGCCGCCGCCGAGCGCGCTCTTGGCTTGTGCTTCTTCCTGGTTGCTGATCACCGTCATCTTGTAGTAGGCGTAAATCCAGCCGCGCTGGCCCGGCTTCTTGCCTTGCTCCATGCGGCCGACCGCGGCCACCGGCTCGGGCAAGGCCGACAGCAAAGCCGCCGGACCATGGCACACCAGCGCCGTGGTCTTGCCGCGTGCGTGGAAACTGGTCAGCAAACGCCCCAGCTCGGCACTGCGGATCAGATCCTGCATCGGCGCATGGCCGCCCGGGATATAGACGGCGTCGTAGTGCTCGTAGCCGATCTGCTCCACGCGCGCCAGACTCAGCACGGGTGACGCGGTCCGCGAGGTGATGTTCAGCTTGTCGGCCAGGGCCTGGTACTGCTGCATCAGCGCAGCGTCGCCATTGAAATACATGGGATCGAGCGAGTTCTTGTCCACGGCCGACGCGTCCCTTCGGCGTGGCGAAAGTAACCTGGTGGCTAGAACGTCGAGCAGCAGCTTGAGCGGCTGGGTCAGTTCATTCAGATAGAAGCCGGTCGGATAGACCTTGCCATCCTTGAGGTCGAGATGGTCGGCATCGGACAGCACGATCAGGACATTGCTTAAGCCTGGGCAGCATAGCATGGCGGCGAAGGCGATGGCGACGGCTGCAGTGCGCAAATGGTGCATGGTGTTTCCTTTCAGTGTGTGGAGTACGGCAACTATATTCCAAGCAAAAAAGGAGATAAACTATCTGTCAATCCATTCATTTATTCTTTAAAGGCAAAAATGGCGCGCCGTTATGCCCACCTGGGCGATGTCGAGATTTTCCTGTCGGTGATTGAACACGGTTCGCTGACCTCGGCCGCGGTCGCGCTGGCCACCACCGCGTCCGTGGTCAGCCGCGCCATTGCCCGCCTCGAACGCCGCCTCGGCAGCCAGCTCTTGCGCCGGACCACGCGCAGCCTGTCCATCACGGACGCGGGACGCGTGTATGTGGACCAGGCGCGCGCCGCATTCGGCCTGATCGACGAAGCCGAACGCGCGATCATGCGGCGACACCGGCGAAGTGACGGGCCGCGTGCGCCTCTCGGTGCCGACCACCTACGCGCACTACCGGCTGCCGCGCCAGCTGCGCGCCTTCGCGCAAGCCTATCCCCGCGTGCAGGTCGAACTGAACATCGCCAACCGCAATGTCGACTTGATCGCCGAGGGCTATGACCTGGCGGTGCGCCTGGGCGAGCTGCCCGACAGCGGCCTGGTGGCGCGCAAGCTCGATGACGCGCCAATGTGCCTGGTCGCCGCGCCCGCCTACCTGCAGCGCGCTTAAGACGCCCGACGACGCAGGCCGATCTGGCGCAGCACGACTGCATCAGTTTCGTGATGCCCAGCACGGGACGGATCGCGCCGTGGCAACTGCTGGACGGACAGGACAAGATCGACTGGACAGCCTGCCGCCGCGCATTGAAGTAACGGGCGACGTGCTCGGCGTGGTGTCGCTGGCCGCGCACGGCCTGGGCATTTGCCAGACCTACGCTTTCATCGCCCATGAATACATCGGCGCGGCGAGCTGGTCGCGCTGCTGCCCGCGCTGCAAGGTCGCAGCCGCGCGTTCTCAGTGATTTACGCGCCGCACCGGCGCCTGTCGGCCGCGTCGCGCGCTGATCGATGTGCTGTGCGGCGAATGAGCGCCGCGCGCGTCAAATACTTTTCCGGGCACTTTGCAGTTCGCGGAACTGCTGCTATAATCTTGTCTTTCGCGGCTGTAGCTCAGCTGGATAGAGTACTTGGCTACGAACCAAGGGGTCGTGGGTTCAATTCCTGCCAGCCGCACCAAAATTCGTAAGACGAAAGGCCTGAAGAGCAATCTTCAGGCCTTTTTCGTTGCTGTCGCCGCTTGCGGCGGCGCGCTCAGGTACGCGCTTTCTTGACCACGGCGCGGTTGCCGAGAATTTCTTCGATCTGCTCAAAGCGCACCGGCTTGACCATGTGATGGTCGAACCCGGCCTCGAACGCCAGCTGGCGGTCCTTCTCCTGCCCCCACCCCGTCACCGCGATCAGCATCGTCATCGGCCCGCACGACAGGCGCCGGATCCCGCGCGCCAGGTCATAGCCCGACATTTGCGGCAGCCCGATATCGAGGAAGGCGTAGTCGGGACAGAAGCGCGCCGCGGCCGTGAGCGCATCGGGCCCGTTGTGCGTGATCACCACGCTGTGGCCCATGGCCGAGAGCAGCGCGCCGATGCTGTTGACGAAATCGACGTTGTCGTCGGCCAGCAAAATACGGTAGGTTTCAGCCGTCATGAACGCGGCCGGAATGGTCTTGGCTAAAGCAGTTCCGGTTCGACCACGATCGGCAGGCGCACCACGAATTCGCTGCCGCGCCCGATGCCGCCGCTGTGCGCTTCGATGGTCCCGCCATGCAGTTCGACCAGGCGCCGCGCCAGCGACAGGCCCACGCCCAGGCTTAAGCATTGGTGCGCTCGAGCGTGGAATCGACCTGCACGAACATCTCGAACACGTGGTCGAGCATCTCGGGCGCGATGCCGATGCCGTTGTCGGCCACGTTGACGATCAGGCTGCGCTCCTCGACCCGCGCGGCCAGGCGCACGCGTCCGCCCCGGTTGGTGTACTTGGCCGCGTTATTGAGCAGGTTCGAGAGGATCTGCGCCAGGCGCGTCGCGTCCCCGTGCAGGAACACGGGCCGGTCGGGCAGCTCGATCGCCAGTTCGTGTCCGTGCAGCTCGATATACGGGCGCACCACTTCGAGCGCGTCGTTGACCACCGCCTTCCAGTTCGACCCGCCCCATCTTGATGGCGAACTTGCCTGTATTGATACGCGAGACGTCGAGCAGGTCGTCCACCAGGCGCACCATCTGGCGCAGCTGGCGTTCCATGATGTCGGTGGCGCGCTGGGTGGCCTGGGCGTCGCCGCTGCGGATGCGCAGGATGTCGAGCCCGGTACGGATCGGGGCCAGCGGGTTGCGCAGCTCGTGCGCCAGCGTGGCCAGAAATTCATCCTTGCGGCGGTCGGCCACCAGCAGCGCTTCTTCGGCCCGGTGCCGCACCTGCATCTCGTGTTCGAGCGTCAGGTTCGCTTCCTGCAGCGCGTGCGAACGGCGCCCGATCTCGGCCAGCATGTCATTGAAGGCCGCCACCAGTACCCCGATCTCGCCATGATTGGGCGGCACCCGCAAGCTGGAAGTCGCGCTGCTGCATCACGGCGCGCGCCACCGTGGCCACCGCGCCCAGCGGTTCGGTGATGCTCTTTTGCAGGCGCGAGGCGACCAGCGCCGCGATCACCAGCGACCCCAGCAGCACCCCGCCCAGAATGCTTAGGCTGTAATTGACCAGGCGCCCGATCAAGTCGAAGCGGGCGCGCAGGTAGACCGTGCCCAGCACTTCGCCGTTGTCGACGATCGGGTGAAACACCGCCAGTTCGCCCTTGTCGATGGTGTAGCCGGGCGCGCCCGGACGGACCGGATACGCGGCCTCGCTCGCCCCCTGGGTGTAGGACGCGAAGCGCGCGCCGCTGGCGCTGTAGATGGCGCTTAGCCAGGATTTGCGGCCGCACGCGCAGCACGGCCAGGTTCTGCTGCGCCGTCCTGGCATCGTTGAAGGCGAGCGCCAAGCGCGGTCACGCTGGCGATGATGTCGGCCTGGGTCATCAGGTCGTCGACCCAGTAGCGCTGGAAAGTGCGCAGGTCGTACAGCAGCATCGCGATCGAGGCCGACAGCAGCGCCACGAAGGTGGTCGCGAGCGCCATCAGTATCAGTTTGCTGCGCACGGTGCCGAGCGTCGCGCTGCATCATGGCGTGCCCTTGAGGACCTGGTTGGCCACGGTCAGCAGGCGCGAGGACAGCTTGACGCTGTTGCGGTCGGCCGCCTCGAGCGAGACGTCGAAGCGCACGCGCTCGTCGACGATCTTGAAGTTGATGACGCTGCCCATCTGCAGGCCGTTCTCCGCTTCGCTCACCAGCAGCATCGGGGTCGGCTGGGCGGCCTTGAGCAAGCTCTTGACCCTGGCGCTGTCGCTGCCGCCGACGAACAGCAGGTGCACGCTTCTACCGGGACCTCCCCTTCATGGAAGACCTTGACCGTGATCGGCCGCGCCAGGATGCTGCGCCCGCTGACGATGCGCGTCAGTTCGGCCGCCAGTTCGTCGGCGCTTAGCCACGCCGATCACGACGGGCGCCGCCGCATCGTTGAAGGCGGATGCGGGAAATTCAGGTATAGCCGAGGAATTTGTACAGGAAGGCCGCCTTGACCTTGCGTTCGAGGCTGGCGCTGTTCTGGCCGGGCGGCACCAGCGCGTCGGCCGCCCACGCGGCCGAAGCAGCCACCACGGCGAGGCGCACGCGCACATTGCAGCGCACACGGCCACGCGCCGGCTGCCGCGCAAGCACGGTGCTGCCAGGGATGATGCGCTGGCTCAAACGGGCGTACCCGGCAAGGTCGCGCTGCGCCCAAGTGTCCATGGGGAAAGTGGCGATTTGTGCATGCTTGCAATCGTAGAACATTTTCCGCCACGCATAAAGGCGCGCACGCCCCCTCACAGCATTGAATGTCGTTTATTTTTCGCTCAGCTCCACTGTACAACGAACTGAGCGGCAGTGTCGCACTTCAACGCCAGTTTCCGCAGGGCGACAATCACTGTTTGCCTGCTACGAGGTGCCGAACTACAAAGTGCCGAACTCGGCCGCCGCCTTGGCTGCCCACAGCGCTTCCTTGTAGCTGTGGTACGGGGCGTCGTAGCGCTCGACGACGCCATCGGCATCGACAAAGCTGTTCCACCAGCCGTCCGTCTGGGGCATGATGGCAATATCGCCCGGGCCGCACAGCGCTTCGATGGCTTCGCCCGCCTCGAGAATCACGATCTTGACATTGCGGTGCTGGACTATGGTTGCCATGGCGCCTCCCGTGCTTTTCGCATCTGACCGAACGCAATGGAGCGGCCAATTGGTGTACGATTCGTTCATCTTTGTGTTTCAACAATTCCTATCGATGATACAGGCAACCCATGCCCGAACCTAGTAAAAGCGCCGGGTTCGCGGCCACTTTCGACTGGCAGGCAAGCGACCTGGGCGATCGTGCGTCGTGGCCGCATACTTTGCGCTTGTGCATCGATATTCTGCTGGACGCCCCGTGGCCGCTGCTGCTGGTCTGGGGCGAACGCAAGGTGGTGGTCTATAACGCGGCCTATGCCGCCCTGGCCGGGCCCGACCACCCGGACGCGCCCGGCGCGCGCGTGCTTGGCCGTGATGCTTACCCCCCCGCTGGCAGCCTCGCTGCTTAGCCTACCAGCGCGCCGCCATGCGCAGAAGCGCTGCAGCTGCGCCAGGTGGCGCTGGCACTGGCCCCCGGCACCGGCATCGACACCGAATGCGATCTGCACCTGACGCCGCTGCGCGACGAACACGGCGCCGTGGCAGGCGTGCTATACGCGCTCGAGCGCAGTGCAGCCGGCCGCGCAGGCGCCGCCATGCCGCCTCCGGCCTGCGCGTGCTGGTGGTCGAAGACAATCTCGATTCCCAGTACCTGGTGTGCGAAATGCTCAAGGCCTTCGGCCACGAAGCGCACGGCATCGCGCACGCCGAGGGCGCCCTCGGCCTGCTCGCGCAAGCGCGCTACGACGTGCTGTTTTCCGATGTCAGCCTGCCCGGCATCTCGGGCGTCGAGCTGGCGCGCCAGGCGCTCGGCCATGCGCCGGGCATGCACGTGATCTTCGCCTCCGGCTATGGCGAGTCGCTGCTGCGCCATGTCGAGTTCCCCTTCCAGTCGCTGCAAAAGCCGTACGAGATCGAGCAGCTGCAGGCGGCGCTGGCCGCCATCCCGGCCCGCGGCCAAGCATGCCAACGGACCGCCAAATGTGTGAGCGCCGCCGACCGGGCCGGGCTAGAATCGGCATGACGCATGCAGCGCGCCGCGCGCGCCCCCCCGTCTTCCGGGAGGCTGCATGAGCGAAGAACAGGACGATATCGAGCAGATGCGCTCGGTAGCGCTGCGCAACGCCAACAGCGTGCTGGTGGCGCGCCAGCGCGCGAGCAGGAACTGCTCGAAGCGCGACGAACTGCGGCGCGCCAACACGCGCATGGAGAACATGCTCGAGAGCCTGACCGACGGCTTTTGCGCGGTCGACCTGTCCTGGCGCATCACCTACATCAATGGGCGCGCACTGGAACTGCTGTCGGCGCTGCACAAGCGGCGCGACGACCTGATGGGCCAGCAAATCTTCGACGTCTTCCCCGAACTGCGCGGCAGCACCATGGAAACCGAATGCCTGCGCGCGGTGGCGCTCCAGCAAACGGTCAGCTTCGCCTTCTTCTACCCGCAGCTCGGCTGCTGGTTCGACCTGCGCGCCTATCCGTCGGCCGAAGGCCTGACCATGTACTTCCAGGACATCACCCAGCGCAAGGCCGACGAACAAGCCCTGATCGACGGCAGCAACCGCCTGCAGGTGGCGCTGTCGGCCGGGCGCCTGGGCGACTGGCGCTGGGACACGGGGGCCGACCGCCTCACGCTGGGCGCACGCGCCGCCGAAATCTTCGGCCTGGCCGCCGAAGCGCCGCTGCCGTGGGCGGCGCTGCGCGAGCGCCTGCACGACGGCGACAAGGAAATGGCGCGCACCGAATTCCTGCAAGCGTTCGCCCAGCACACCGACCTGAACATCGAATGCCGGGTCGAGCGGCCCGGCAGCAGTCCTAGCTGGATCGGGGTGGTGGGCCGGGTCGATTACGACCGCGACGGCAAGGTGCTCGGCATGACCGGCGTGGTGCAGGACATCAGCACCCGCAAGAGCGCCGAAGACACGCTGCGCGAGTCCGAAGAAGTGCTGCGCGCGCTGGCCAATTCGATTCCGCAGCTGGCCTGGATGGCGCAGGCCGACGGCGCCATCGTCTGGTTCAACAAGCGCTGGTACGAATACACGGGCACCACGCCGCAGCAGGTGGTCGGCTGGGGCTGGCAATCGACGCACGACCCGGAAGTGCTGCCGCAAATGCTGCAGCGCTGGCACGAATCCATCCGCACCGGCAACCCATTCGAAATGGAATACCCGATCCGCGGCGCCGACGGCCAGTACCGCTGGTTCCTCACGCGCGTCAATGCGGTGCGCGACCGGCTCAGGGCACGTGGTGCGCTGGTTCGGCACCAATACCGACGTCGACCAGGTCAAGCGCGTCGAGCAAGCCCTGCGCGAAGAATCGAACGTGCTCGAGCTGCTCAACAGCACCGGCAGCGCCCTCGCCTCCCAGCGCGACCTCAAGTCGCTGCTGCAAACCGTCACCGACGCGGCCACCGGCATCAGCGGCGCGCGCTTCGGCGCCTTCTTCTATCACGGCAAAGACAGCGACGGCGACCTGTTCACCCTGTACACGCTGGCAGGCGCGGCGCCACCGAATTCGCGCAGTTCGGCCACCCGCGCGCCACCGAACTGTTCGGCCCCAGCCTGCGCGGCGAAGGCGTGGTGCGCTCGGACGACATTTCGCAGGACCCGCGCTACGGCCACAACGCCCCCTTCTTCGGCATCCCCAACGGCCACCCGACCGTGCGCAGCTATCTGGCGGTGCCGGTGATCGCGCGCTCGGGCGAAGTGCTCGGCAGCCTGTTCTTCGGCCACCCGGAGCCGGGCATCTTCAGCGCCCGCACCGAACGCATCGTGGGCGGCATCGCGTCCCAGGCGGCGGTCGCAATCGACAACACGCGCCTGTACGAGGCGGCCCAGCACGCCGCCGAAGAGCGCAAGGTGCTGCTCGAGAGCGAACGCTCGGCCCGCGCCGAGGCTGAACGCACGAGCCAGATGAAAGACGAATTTTTGGCCACCCTGTCGCACGAACTGCGCACGCCGCTGTCGGCCATCCTCGGCTGGGCCCAGGTCTTGCGGCGCGGCAGCCGCGACGCGGCCGACCTGCAGCGCGGCCTGCAAACGATCGAGCGCAATGCGCGCGCCCAGGCCCAGCTGATCGAAGACTTGCTCGACATGAGCCGCATCACGTCCGGCAAGGTGCTGCTCGACATGCAGACCGTGGCGCCAGCCGTGTTCATCGACGCCGCCATCGAAACCGTGCGCCCGGCCGCGGACGCGAAAAACATCCGCCTCGAAAAACACTACGACCCGCAAGTGGGGCTGATCGCGGGCGACCCGGCCCGCCTGCAGCAAGTGATCTGGAACCTGCTGTCGAACGCGATCAAGTTCACCCCGCGCGACGGCCTGGTGCGGATCATGCTCAAGAGCTTCGACGGCCACGTCGAGATCACGGTCGAAGACACCGGGGTCGGCATCAAGCCCGAATTCAAGGCCCACGTGTTCGAACGCTTCCGCCAGGGCGACGCCTCGACCACGCGCAAACATGGCGGCCTGGGTCTGGGCCTGTCGATCGTCAAGCACCTGATCGAGCAGCACGGCGGCACGGTGCGGGTCGACAGCGAGGGCGAGGAACAGGGCGCCAGCTTCACCATCGAACTGCTTAGCCGCCAACCGCCAGACCCTGTCTTCGCGCCCGGACCGCGCGCCCTACAGTCTGCCCTCGCCCCACACGCCGGACATCAAGCTGCGCGACTTGTCGCGCGTGAACGTGCTGGTGGTGGACGACGAAGCCGATGCGCGCGACCTGATCAACCGGATCTTGTCGGATTGCCATGCCAACGTGCGGACCGTCTCCAGCGCCGAGCACGCGCTGGCCGCGATCCGCGAACAGATTCCCGACGTGCTCGTGAGCGACCTCGGCATGCCCGACGTCGACGGCTTCGAGCTGCTGGCGCGCGTGCAAGCGCTCGGACCTGGACAAGGTGGCAACATCCCGGCCGTGGCCCTGACCGCGTTTGCCCGTTCCGAAGACCGGCTCAAGGCGCTCGAAGCCGGTTTCCGGGCCCACATCCCCAAGCCGGTGGAACCGAGCGAATTGATTGCCACAGTGGCATCAATGGCACCGGTACGCGCGCCAGCGCCCTAGCATTCAACGAAGATTGCCATTCCTACCCGCACACGCGGTCCTGTCCTACAAGAAATGTTTGATTGACTGTTACACTGCTTCAATTGAGAATGACCCTGGCACTTTTATTGATCGAGATGACCGCATGCCTAGCCGTGAAGATATCCTGAACGCAAAGATTCTGGTCGTAGACGATTCCGCCGACAATATCGAATTGATGGAAGAGATATTGCGCGGGGAAGGCTATGC
Organism: Massilia sp. H-1; assembly: GCA_024703915.1. Classification (GTDB taxonomy): domain Bacteria; phylum Pseudomonadota; class Gammaproteobacteria; order Burkholderiales; family Burkholderiaceae_D; genus Telluria_A. Next base: position 353,275 of record CP087969.1, read on the forward strand.
CTGCGTCAGCTCGACCATGCTGCCCGAACAAGTGTGTCCCCTGCACCGCCAGCACAATTACGACCTGATCCTGCTCGACCTGCAAATGCCGGGGCTGAACGGCTTCCAGGTGATGAAGGGCCTCAAGGAAATCGAACACGGCGGCTACCTGCCGGTCCTGGCCCTCACGGCCCAGCCCAGCTTCAAGATCGCCGCCCTCGAAGCGGGCGCGCGACTTCATCAGCAAACCCTTCGACCTGCTCGAAGTGCACAAGCGCATCCACAACATGCTCGAAGTGCGCCTGCTGTACAAGGAACTGGCCCAGTACAGCCGCGCCCAGCAGGAACTGGCGCTGCACGACGCGCTGACCGGCTTGCCGAACCGGCGCCTGCTCGAAGACCGCATCGAAACCACGCTCCAGCATGCCAGCCGCAATCACCACAAGGCGGCCATCATGTACCTGGACCTGGATGGCTTCAAGGCCATCAACGATACCTACGGCCATGCCTACGGCGACGAAGTGCTCAAGATCGTCGCGCAGCGCCTGGTGGCCAGCTCGCGCAAGGAAGACACGGTAGCCCGCCTCGGGGGCGACGAATTCATGGTCGTGCTGGGCGAAGTGAGCAGCCTGACCGACGCCCAGGGCCCGGCCGCCAAGCTGGTGGAAGCGGTCTCGGAACCGTTTTTCATCAATGACCTGACGCTGCGCCTGTCGACCAGCATCGGCATCAGCATTTATCCGGACGATGCGGAAACCGTGGACGCGCTGATCAGCATTGCCGATTACGCCCTGTATGAAGCCAAGCGCGGCGGCAAGAACCGTTTTTGCGCCACCTCGGCCTCATCGCCGCGGTCCTGCCTGTCCAAAAAAGTTAACCTGTCGCCAGGCCGCTGAGTCAACAGCGGACGCGCGACAGTGCCGCATCAGGCCGCTGCCCGCTTGCCTTTCTCCGTGTTGCTTTCGACCGCCTTGGCGTGCTGATGATCGGTGCTCGCGTCGACCATGTCGGGCGCCACTTCGATGCGCGTGATGCCCGCGTCCACCGAGATCGGATCGCTGGCCGGGAAGGTCATTTCGACGGCGTCGTCGAGCAGGGTTTCCCTGGCCAATTGTTCGGGCGTGTCGCACTCTTCCGCGGCGAGGGTCTTGATGGCCGTGGCCCATTTGACGAACTTGAGCTCGGCCAGTTCGCCGATGGTGCTGATGCCGAAGGCCTTGCCGAGCGCATCCGCGTCTTTCTTGCTGACGCCGCGCAAGGCGGCCAGCGGCGCGTTGCACAGGTCGCGCAAGCATTTGTCTGCGTGGTCGGCGTCGACGATGGTATTGATATTCATGTGAATTCCTTTCGCTAGGTTCGCTTTCACTATCCCATGCGATGCCCACGACGACTGTGCGCTAGCGAACGATTAACCCTTATTGCACCCGCGCACGATTGCTTTTTGACACTCCAATAGGCCATTGCTATGATGGGCAAATTGTCGTGCGCGCTTGCGCCAGCGTTGACCCTTTTCACCGGGAATAGAAATCGCGCTCTGCTATCCTGTGTGCTGGGCCTACTGAGTCACAAACAATTCATGTGCAGCACAGGAACGACGTGCCAAAAATAGAAAAACCGAAAATCCTCGTCGTCAACGACGATGCCGCGAGCTTGCTGGCCCTGACCAGCCTGCTTGATCAATGGGCAGAGGATTCCGGCTATCACGTCATTTCGGCGCGCTCGGGGCAGGAAGCGCTGCGCCAGGTCTTGCTGCACGACTTTGCCGTCATTCTGCTCGACGTCAACATGCCCGGCATGGACGGGTTTGAAACGGCCGAAGCGATCCACCAGCGGGCCCGCTCGGCCGACATTCCCATCATCTTCGTGACCGCCTTTCTGGCCGACGAGATCGACCGCCTCAAGGCTTACCAGCGCGGCGCCGCCGATTTCCTGTTCACCCCGGTCATCCCGCAAATCCTGCATGCCAAGATCCAGGTGTTCGTGGCGCTGGCCACCAAGAACGAAGAACTCAAGCGCCAGGCGCACAAGCTGAGCCAGCGCACGACCGAACTGACCGCCACCAACAAGCGCCTCACCCGCGAAATGGAAGAGCGCCAGGCGGCCGAGCGCAAGAGCCACGCCAAGGATGAATTCCTGGCCATGCTGGGGCACGAACTGCGCAATCCCCTGTCGGCCATCAGCAGCGCCGCCGCCCTGATCGGCCTGCCCTCGGCCTAGCGCCGAGACAGTCGGACGGGCCAAGCAAATCATCCAGCGCCAGAGCCAGCACCTGTCGCGCATCGTCGACGATTTGCTCGACCTGTCGCGCGCCATGTCGGGCAAGATCCTGCTGTCGCGCCAGCCGGTCGAAGTGTCGGCCATGGTCTCGGCCTGCCTCGACACCTTCCGCGCCACCGGGCGCACCGGCAATTACCAGCTCAACCTGTCGCTGACGCATGGCTGGGTTGACGGCGACCCGACCCGGCTCGAACAAATCGCCACCAACCTGATCGACAACGCGCTCAAGTACACCCCGCCCGGCGGCGTGATCGACATTGCCGTGCACGAAGAAGGCGAGGACGTGGTGCTCACCGTGCGCGACACGGGCGTGGGCATCTCCGAAGAATTGCTGCCCCATGTATTCGACGTGTTCGTCCAGGCCAGCACCACGCTCGACCGCTCCCAGGGCGGACTGGGGATCGGCCTGGCCCTGGTGCGGCGCCTGGTGGAACTGCACGGCGGCACCGTCAGCGCCGAGAGCGACGGCGCCGCGGCAGTAGCAGCACGTTTACCATCCGCCTGCCGCGCGCGGTGCCGGTCACGGTGGCTGGAAGTGCGGACCAGCTCGCCTGCGGACGCGGGCAAGCCGAGCGTGCTGCTGATCGAAGACAATGACGACGGGCGCGAAATGATGGCCACCATGCTCGACGCCTGCGGCTATCCGGTCGAGCACGCGGCCGACGGCTTGCAGGGGGTGCAGATGGCGCTGGCGCACTGTCCGGACGTGGCCCTGGTCGACATCGGCCTGCCCGGCATCGACGGCTACGAAGTGGCGCGCCGCCTGCGCGCCAACGAGGGCACGCGCGGCATCAAGCTGATCGCCCTGACCGGCTACGGCCTGGCCGAAGACCAGCGGCGCGTGCTCGACGCCGGCTACTCGACATGCACCTGGTCAAGCCGGTCGACATCCGCCTGCTGCTCGAAGCGATCTCGCAATGCGCCCCCACCCCGGCCGCCTGAGGCAGGCGCGCACGGCTGCCCACGACACCGCCTGGCGGCTGTTGTATGATTTCAGAAACATTGACTGAGTTCCAGCATGAGCGCAAGCGGCCCCGAACAACTTGAAGCGCAGATCGCCTTGCGCGTGGCAGAGCGCACCGCCGACCTGTCCGAACTGCTCGGGCACGTGGCCACCTGCTGGGACGACGAGCGGCGCCAGCTGGCGCGCCAGCTGCACGACACGCTGGGCTCGTCCATGACGGCACTGACCATGCACCTGGCCCTGCTGACCCAGCAGTTGCTTAAGCCGACCCGGCCCTGCAGCAGCGCACCGCCCAGATGAAAACGCTGTTAATGAACATCATCAACAGCAACCGCGCCATGCAGGCGACGATCTGGAACGACAAACTTGAATTTCTCGGCATCCGCGCCGCGCTGGCCGAGCTGGTGGCCCAGTTCGGCACCGAGCACGGCCTGGTGGCCCGGGTCAGCCTGCCCGAGGACGAGCGCGCCTGCGGGCGCGAACAGGGCGTGGCCCTGCTGCGCACGCTCGAAGAAGGCTTGCGCAACGTCGCCGCCCATGCTTAGAGCGCCAGCGAAGTCGACGTCGTCCTCGACGACAACGACGACGCCATCATGCTGACCGTGCGCGACAACGGCATCGGCCCCGGCAAGTACGACGCCCGGGCCCACGACTGCCACGGCCTGCGCCTGCTGCGCGAACGCGCGACTACCTGGGCGGCGAACTGACGGTGGCCGCGGCGCCGCAGCGCGCGGCACCGACCTGACCATCACCCTTCCGCGCAGCAGCGGCCGTCGCGGCCTGAGGGTTTCTAATGGAGCTTGACCAGCGGTGAACTGCGCTTGATCAGGAAGCGCGCCACCGCCAGCACCCCCGTCTTGAGCACGCCCAGCACGGCCGCGTGGTGCATCAGGTGCAGGCTCGCATACATCATGCGCGCGAACAGGCCATCAACGAAAAAGCTCAGTCCCTTGAGCGAACCCATCAGGCTGCCGACCGAACTGCGGTGCCCGAACGACACCAGCGAACCGTAATCGACATACACATAGGGCTGTTCCGTGGTAAAACTGCTTGCGTGGCCAGGCGCAGGAAGTGGCGGCGCAGGTAATCGGCTTGCTGGTGCGCGGCCTGAGCGCGGCGGCACCTGCTTGCCGGACGGGTCGATATTGGCCGCGCAGTCGCCCAGCGCGTAAATGGCCTGGCAGCCTTTCACGCGCAGCATGCCGTCCACCTCGATCTGGCCGCCCTTGTTGGTCGGCAGCCCCAGCTGGCCCAGGAAGGCGGGCGCGCGGATGCCTACCGCCCACACGCACAGGCTGGCCGGATACACGTTTCCGGCCGCGTCCAGCACCCGGCTAAGCCTCGATCACGCTGACGCGGCAGTCGGTCACGACCGTCACGCCCCGTTCGAGCAGCAGCTTGTGGGCGGCCGCCGCCACCCGCTCCGGCAGCGGCGCCAGGATGCGCGCCGCCCCTTCGAGCAGAGTGATGCGCACGTCGCGGCGCGGATCGAGCTGCATGAAACCGTAGGCCGCGTAGACCCCGCTCGCTTCGCGCAATTCCGCCGCCAGCTCGACCCCGGTGGCGCCGCCGCCGATGATGACGACATCGACCTGGCCGTCGCCGCCGCAGTGCAGCGCGCGTCGGCCCGGGCCAGTTGCTTGAGCAGGGCCAGGCGGAACTGTTCGGCGTCTTCGGCCGCGTTCAGGGAAATGGTGTGTTGCTGGGCGCCGGGGACGCCGAAGTAATTCGAGGTGCTGCCCACGGCGATCACGAGCGCGCCAAAGGCGATCGTGCGCTCGGGCAGGATCTGCTCGCCGTCGTCGGTGCACACGGCTGCCACGTTCAGGGTATGGGCTTGGGGGTCAAGCGCGCACAGGGCGCCGTAGACGAAGGTGAAGCCATTGTCGTGCGCCAGCATCTGGTAGGACAAGCCTTCCTGGTGCAGGTCGAGCGTGCTTAAGCCGCCACTTCATGCAGCGACGGTTTCCAGATATGGGTGAGCTTAGGCTATCGACCAGCATGACCCTGGCGGGGCCCAGCTTGCGCCCCAGTTTGCTTGCCAGTTCGAGGCCATGCTACCCCGCCTCCTACAATCACGATCTCGCCACGCACGCCCGCTCCCGTTCACATAGATGACAAACAGTCTACTACGTGAAGGGGACGCGCAGGCACGGCGCGTGGATCAGTCCTTGTGCTTGCCGTGGCCCTTGCCGTGGCCGTGGCCATGGCCGCGGTCATCGTCACGGTCGTCGCGGCGGTCGTCACGGTAATCGCGGCGGTCGTCGTGGCGGTCGTCGTGGTAGTCGCGGCGGTCATCGCGGCGGTCATAGTCGCGGCCGCCGTGCGCACTGCGGTAGCGCGGTGCGTAGGTATTGTTATACCAGTCGTCCTTGACGAAGTAGACCTGGCGGCCGCAGGCGTTGTAAGCGCCGCAGTGCTTGCCCCACTTCTTCATGTGGCCTGGCGGGACGCGCAGGTAGAGCGGCTCGGCGCGTACATAGCGCAGGGCTGCGTTCGATAATGATCGGCTCGGCGTAGACGACCGGCGGCGCACGGAAATCGCCCAGTTCGATCTGGCCGTAGAAGCCAGGCTGACCGATATTGATGCTCACGCCCACTTCCGCATTGGCCTTAAGCGGCATGGCGAACAGCAGCGCGGCTGCAAAGATCACTTTTTTCATTTTGATTACCTCTATTGTGTTAACGATACGCCTTCAGGCAGCAGCCACTATGGTCGTGGAATACTGATAAGTTTAACAGAGGCAACACCAAATTCCGTGCGCCAGCGCACACTGAAACTATTTCTTACAGTTTATATCTGTTACATGTTGCGAAACAGCGCCATGAAGGGTTGACTGACCGACAGCGTTTCTGGCCGCTGTTTCAGGCGCACGATCCCGCGTCCCGTTTCGTCGCGCGTGATCGAGGCGATCGCGCGCAGGTTGACGATGGTCGAGCGGTGGATCTGCTTGAAGATGTTCGGATCGAGCACGTCAAGCAGTTCGCGGATCGGCTTGCGCAGCAGCGCTTCATCCACCGCCGTCATCACCACCGTGTACTTGGTGTCGGACTGGAAGTAGACGATGTCCTCGACCATGATCAGGCGCGTTTCGCTGCTTGGCTGCTGGCAGTCAGCCACACCAGCGGCGGTTCCTTGCTGGTATTGGCGATCCCCTGCCCCAGCCTGGCCACCAGTTCGGCCAGCGCGGCCGCGTCGTGGCTGCCGCTTTCAAGGCGCGTTTTGATGCGCGCCACCGTCGCCTCCAGCCGCTGGCGCACCACCGGCTTGAGCAGGTAGTCGACCGCGCCGCGGTCGAAGGCGTCCAGCGCGTACTGGTCGTAGGCGGTCACGAACACGGCCTGGGTGCGGGCGCTGGCCTGGGGCAGCGCGGCCGCCACTTCGAGGCCGGTCAGGCCCGGCATGCGGATGTCGAGGAAAGCGACTTCCGGCTGGTGCTCGGCGATCGCTTCGAGCGCGCTGCCGCCGTCGTCGCAGGCGGCCACGATCTCGAGTTCGGGCCAGACCTGGGCCAGCATCTGGACCAGCGCATCGCGCAGCAGGGTTTCGTCTTCGGCAATGACACACTTAGGCATGTTCGGCTCCCTTGGCCGGGTTGAGCGGCACGGTGATGGTGGCTGCCACACCGGCCGGGAAGTTGGCGACAATCGCAAAGCTGGCGGCGCTGCCGTAGGCCAGGCGCAGGCGCTCGCGCACATTGCGCAAGCCGATCCCGGTGCCCCCGCCTTCGGCTGAGAAGCCGCGGCCGTCGTCGGCGACCGTGACCGCCACGCTGGTCTCGGACGGACGGGCCAGTATCCACACGGTGCCCCCGCCCGGCTTCGATTCGAGGCCGTGCTTGATCGCGTTCTCGACCAGGGTTTGCAGCATCATGGTCGGGAACTGCACCGTGCGCAGGGGTTGGCGCCACCTCGATCTGCAGCTGCAGGCGGCTGCCCATGCGGATCTTGAGGATATCGAGGTAAGCCTGGGCCCGTTCGAGCTCTTCGCCGATGGTCGAGAGCGCGTCTTCGGTGCGCGGCAGCGAGTGGCGCAGATACAGGATCAGATTGCCGAGCATCTCGTCGGCGCGGGCCGGATCGGTGCGGGTGAGCAGCTGGGCGCTGGCCAGGGTGTTGTACAGGAAGTGGGGCTCGACCTGGGCGTGCAGCAGCGACAGCTTGGCCACCGTCAGCTCTTTTCGGTCGCGGTCTGGGCCACGCTGGCCGTCTCGCGGCGGCGCAGTTCGGCCACCCGGCGCGTGACCGAGCGCACGATGGCTTCGGCGTTTTCCAGGTTGGTGCCGAAGTCGACGATGAAGCCGTCGGTCCAGGCGCTGCGTTCCGGTTCGCACAGCAGCGTGACGCTGCTTGGCGTCGCCGTTGGGCGTAACCGTCATCAGGATCTGGTTGCGGCGGGTGCGGAAGTATTCCGAGAAGCGCCACGGGGCCGCGTCGCCGCGGTAGGGATCGAAGCGCTTGATCTTGGCGCGCACCTGCAGGCTGTCGCGCGCGGTGTCGACTTCCTCGATGCCGGGCAGTTCGCGGATGGCCGCCTCCACCATGTCGAAGGCGACACCGGCCTCGAACGGGATTTCGATCTGGCGCCGCTGGCGGTTCTGACAGCGCGGACGCATCGATGGTGCCGGTAATCAGGCGCACCCGGCGCAGGTGGGAGAAGGCGGTGACGATCACGAAACCGCACACCAGCCAGCCGAGCAGCACGAAGAAGCCGCCGCTGGCCTACTCGACATCGCGCAGGAAGGTTTCGTTAACGAGGATCGCGCACAGCAGGTAGGTCAGAAACCAGGCCAGCGTGAGGCGGAAAATAAAGAAGAAGCTAGTCATCATGATCAGGGGTTCCAGGTCAGTGGGCGTGAAAAAGCATAGCAAGGCCGCCCGCCGAGTTTCGGCATTATCCGACAGAACCGCCAAAGCGCCGACGAAACCGCAAAATTCCACAATCAGGGTCAGACCTCAATACTGCAACTAGTTGCAGTATTGAGGTCTGACCCCGATTCTGGAACTAGTTGCAGAATGGAGGTCTGAGCCCGAATTGGGGCCGCGTTGCAAGGCTGGCGCCATGCCACTTGCTTCGGACTAGGATGGCGGTTTGGAGGGGAGACGCCCATGAAAACGCTGCTGCGGCCGGTCGCGGCCGCCCTCGCCTGCGCCACGCTGCTGCTGGCTTAGCTGCCAGGACCGCCACGATCCGGTCAAGCCGACCGTCACCGCGTCCCGCCCGGCGCACTGATACCGCCCGGTTTCGCCCCGGGCCGCCCCGGACAGGGTAAACTGTCGGCTTCCACACGTTTTGCCGCCAGGCCGCTCCCCTATGTCGTTCGCTTCCCTCGGTCTGATTGACCCGGCTCGTCCGTACCCTCGATGCCATCGGCTACCCGGCGCCGACCCCGGTCCAGACCCAGGCCATTCCGGCCGTGCTGGCCAGGCGCGATGTCATGGCCGCGGCCCAGACCGGCACCGGCAAGACCATCGGCTTCGCCCTGCCCCTGCTCCAGCGCCTGACCATGGAGGGCCCGCAAGTGGCCAGCAACAGCGTGCGCGTGCTGGTCCTGGTGCCGACCCGCGAACTGGCCGAGCAAGTCCACGAAAGTTTCAAGACCTACGGCGCCCTGCCTGCCGCTGCGCACCGCGGTGGCCTACGGCGGCGTGAGCATCAATCCCCAGATGATGAAGCTGCGCAAGGGCCTCGACCTGCTGGTGGCCACCCCCGGCCGCCTGCTCGACCTGTACCGCCAGAACGCGGTCAAGTTCAACCAGCTCCAGACCCTGGTGCTGGACGAAGCCGACCGCATGCTGGACCTTGGCTTTTCGCGCGAACTGGACCAGGTGTTCGCGGCCCTGCCCAAACAGCGCCAGACCCTGCTGTTCTCGGCCACCTTCTCCGACCAGATCCGCGCCATGGCCGCCCTGCTGCTGGCCGACCCGGTCAGCATCGAGGTCAGCCCGCGCAACAGCACCGTGCAAAAGATCCGCCAGTGGGTGGTCCCGGTCGACAAGAAGCGCAAGCCCGAACTGTTCGTCCGCCTGCTCGACAAGAAGCGCTGGATGCAGGTGCTGGTGTTCGTCAAGACGCGCAAGGGCGTCGACCAGCTGGTCGATCTGCTGCACCAGCAGGACATCTCGGCCGATTCGATCCACGGCGACAAGCCGCAGCCAGCCCGCCTGCGCGCGCTCGAGGGCTTCAAGGCCTAGGCCAGTGCCGCATCCTGGTGGCCACCGACGTCGCCGCGCGGGGCTCGACATCGACGACTTGCCGGTGGTGGTCAATTTCGACCTGCCGATCGTGGCCGAAGACTACATTCACCGCACCGGCCGCACTGGCCGCGCTTAAGCAATACGGGCGAGGCGGTGTCGCTGGTCTGCGCCGACGAGGTCAGGCCTGCTGGCGGCGATTGAAATTCTGACAAAACAAACCCTGCAGCGCATCGAGGAAGCGGGCTTTGCGCCGGAACATCAGGTGCCGGTCACCAACACTGCTGGTGAAATTGTCAAGAAACCAAAGAAACCGAAGAAATCCAAGGTGACCGGCGACGTTTCTACGGTCGATGTTCGCTTCGCACGCAACCGCTGAGGTATGATGTCGGTATGAACGATCCCATTCCTGCCATACCCATATTGAATGTCACGCAACTGAAAGCGAGTTGCGCAAACTGCAGCATGCACCAGCTGTGCCTGCCGATGGGCCTGGACGATAGCGACATTTCGCGCCTCGACCAGATCATCGGCCGCCGCCGCCGCCTCACGCGCGACGAACGCCTGTACCAGATGGACGAGCCGTTCCACAATCTGTACGCGATCCGCTTCGGCCACTTCAAGACCTACCAGGTCAATCCCGGCGGCGAACAGCAGATCACGGGCTTCCAGATGGCCGATGAGCTGCTCGGCATGGATGCCATCAGCGGCGACCGCCACCACTGCGACGCGGTGGCGCTCGAAGACAGCGAAGTGTGCGAGATTCCGTTCGGGCGCCTGGAAGAACTGTTCGGCCACGTGCCGACCCTGCTGCGCCACTTCCACCGCATCATGAGCCAGGAAATCACGCGCGAACAAAACGTCATGCTCCTGCTCGGGAACATGCGCGCCGAGCAGCGTTTCGCGGTATTCCTGGTGAACCTGTCGGCCCGCTATGCGGCGCGCGGCTATTCGTCCAACTGCTTCCAGCTGCGCATGTCGCGCAAGACATCGGCAATTACCTCGGCCTGACCATCGAATCGGTCAGCCGCCTGCTGTCGCTTTAAAAAGCAGGGCTGGATCGCGGTCGACAAGCGCGAAGTCACCCTGCTCGACCCGGCCATGATCAAGGCCATGGCGGCTTAAGCACCGAACAGTGCTCGCCGATGGCCTGACCACGCAGGCTCAGAACGGCGGGTTGTCGTTCTCGGGCACCAGCAGCAGGTAGCAGGTCAGCATGCAGCCGAGCGAGGTCAGAATCCAGAATCCGAAAAAGCCGATGGTGTAGGTCGCCATCGGTGGCCAGCCTACCAGGCTTTCGGGATCGAACAGCGAAAAGAAGCAGCCTACCGCCAGCGCCGCGGTCAGAAACGACGGCCACAGTACCGGCATGACCAGCCGCATCATCCCCTGCCTCATGGCGCAGCCGCCTTGTCGGCCGTGATGGCCACGCTTTGCTGCGCCTAGCCAGCGCCAGTCCGCCGCCAGGCGCCATTCACGCCCCGCCCCTTCCACCGTCACGCCCCAGCGCGCCCGTTCGAGCGGCGCCAGCGTGATGCTGAATTGCCCGTCCGCGTCCGGCTGGACCAGCAGCGCCAGGTCTTTCTCGGGCTGGGTCGAATGGGCCATGCCGATCCGCAGCGGCAGTGCGAGCGGCTTGCCGAAGCTGGTCACGCGCCCGCGCAGCTGGCTAGGCGGCGGCGTCGTAGCGCGCCTCGAACGCCATCTGCATGGCGCTGGCAGGCGCGGTCGCGCCGCAGATCCTGGTTGATCGCCTTGCCCTGCTTGTAGTAGTCGTCCACCACCATCGCGTCCTGGCGCGAATAAGCCAGGTAAATGGTGTAGCTGCTTAGCCACCACGACCAGCGCGGGACCGAGCATGAGCAGCCAGGGCCAGCGCTGCGCATACCAGGGCGTGACGCTGTTCATGGATTGGGGAACGGTGCTTTGCATGCTGCTCTTCCTCGCTTATCTGGGTACGATGAACACGGCTTTTTCAGACACGCGCAAGGCCGGATCGTCCTCCGCGGTCAGCGTAAATTCTATCTGATTCGATCCCTTGTGGGCAGCCTCGCGCGCGGCCTGCACGCGTACCGGCACGGCGCGGGTGCTGGCCCCGTCCAGCTCGGCCACGCCGCCGTCGGCCAGCACGATGCCGTCGATGCCGGTCACGCGGATCCGGAACCGGTGCGCCGTTTCGGCGGTGTTCATGATCTGCAGGCGATACACGTTTTCAACCAGGCCGTCGCCCACTTCGCGCCCCCATCGAGCCGCGGTCGCGGATCACGTCGAGCTTGAGCGGGGTGCGCACGGCCAGCGAAACGACGAAGCTTAGCCACGATCACGCCCAGCAGCGCGGTGTAGATCAGCACGCGCGGACGCAGCACGCGCTTGGCGATCTGGCGCGCGCTCCAGTGCTTGTCGAGCGCGCGGTCGGTCGAATAGCGGATCAGTCCGCGCGGCAGGTCGACCTTGTCCATCACGCTGTTGCAGGCGTCGACGCAGGCGGCGCAGCCGATGCATTCGTACTGCAGGCCCTTGCGGATGTCGATCCCGGTCGGGCATACCTGCACGCACATCGAGCAGTCGATGCAGTCGCCCTTGCCTTCACGCCCGGCGCCGCTCTGGGCGCCGCGCGGTTCGCCGCGCTGGCGGTCGTAGGTGACGATCAGGGTGTCCTTGTCGAACATCGCGCTCTGGAAGCGCGCATACGGACACATGTACTTGCACACCTGCTCGCGCAGCCAGCCAGCTGCTTGCCGTAGGTGGCCAGCGAGTAGAAGCCGACCCAGAACCATTGCCACGGGCCGAGGCTGAGCGCGAGCACGGCGCCGATCAGGGAGCGCATGGGCGCGAAATAGCCCACGAAGGTCAGGCCCGTCCACAGCGCCACCGCGCCCCAGGCCGCGTGCTTGGCCGTCTTTTTGAGGACCTTGTCGGCGGTCCAGGGCTGGCGGTCGAGGCGGATGCGGGCGCTGCGCGCGCCTTCGATGCGGCGCTCGATCCACAGGAAGATTTCGGTGTACACGGTCTGCGGGCAGGCAAAGCCGCACCACACCCGCCCCGCGATCGCGGTCACCAGGAACAGCAGATAGGCGCTGATGATCAGCAGCGCCGCCAGGTAGATGAAGTCCTGGGGCCACAGCACCAGGTCGAAGATGTGGAACTTGCGCGCTTCCAGGTCGAACAGAATCGCCTGGCGCCCGTTCCAGTTCATCCACGGCAGCCCGTAGAACACCAGCTGCGTGATCCAGACGCAGGCCCAGCGAATGGTCGCATAGCGGCCCTTCGCTTCGCGCGGATAGATTTCTTCGCGCGGCGTACATCTTGATCACCGCGCCCTTCGGACTTGCTTCACTCATTTTTCAGCCACTACCTTTTGATCCGCCGACAGGCTCCACACGTAAGCGGCCAGCACATGCACCTTTTCTTCGCCGAGGAAGTCCTCGAACGCGGGCATGGTGTTGCTGCGGCCCTTGCGGATCGTTTCCATGATGGTGTCGGCACTGCCGCCGTACAGCCAGATCTTGTCCGACAGGTTGGGCGCGCCGATGGCGTGGTTGCCGGTGCCGCCAGGGCCGTGGCAAGCCATGCAGGCGCCGAACTTGGTTTTACCGAACGAGACCTTGATCGGATCGGCGGTCATGCCCGACAGGCTCTTGACGTAGTGTGCCACAGCTTCCACATCCTTGTCCGAGCCGAGCACCGCACCCATCGGCGGCATCATGCCGTTGCGCCCTTTGAGGATGGTGGCCTTGATCACCGACGGTTCGCCGCCGTACAGCCAGTCCTTGTCGGTCAGGTCGGGAAAGCCCTTGTTGCCGCGCGTCGGAGCCGTGGCACTGGGCGCAGTAGGTCAGGAACAGGCGCTCGCCCATGGCATGGGCCTGGGGATCGCGCGCCACCGTTTCGATGTCCTGGCTGGCGTACCTGGCAAACAGCGGGCCATAGTCGGCCTTGGCGCGCGCCAGTTCCTGCTGGTAGGCGCCGCTCGACTTCCATCCCAGCTTGCTTGGCGTAGCTGCCCAGGCCCGGGTACAGCACCAGGTAGCCGAGCGCGAACACGATGGTCAGGTAAAAGAGCCACATCCACCAGCGTGGCAGTGGCGTGTTCAGTTCCGTGAGATCTTCATCCCACAGGTGGCCGGTGGTGCCGTCGGTCGGCGCGCCGGGGGCGACGCGGTGGGTCGACTGCGACCACAGCAGGATGCCGCAGCCGATGATCGACAGCAGCGTGATCAGCCCGATGTACAGGTCCCAGAAGCCGCTTGTGAAATCAGCCATGACCTTGCTCCCCCGCCTCGTCGTCGGCAAACGGCAGCGCTGCCTGCGTCATGAAATCGTCATTGCGCTTGAGCGCGTAGGTCCACAGCAAAATGCCAAGGAAGGTAATGAAGCTGACCAGGGTCATGATGCTGCTTAAATTGTCGAAAATGGTTTGAAGTGCCATGTCAGTTCCTCGATTTGATCTGGGTGCCCAGACCTTGCAGGTAGGCGATCAGCGCATCCTGCTCGGTCTTGTCGGCCAGGCTAGCTAGCTGCCGCGGCGATGTCTTCTTCCGCATACGGCACGCCGAGGCGCTTCATCGCGCGCATCTTGGGGATCACCTGCTCCGGTACCAGCTTGTTGGCCGCCAGCCATGGATAGCCCGGCATGTTCTGATTCGGGCACCAGGTCGCGCGGGATTGTCCAGGTGGGTCTTGTGCCACTCGTCGCTGTAGCGTCCGCCCACGCGCGCCAGGTCCGGCCCGGTGCGCTTGGAACCCCACTGGAACGGATGGTCGTAGACGAATTCATGCTTACCACCGAATAGTGGCCATAGCGCTCGGTCTCGGCGCGGAACGGACGGATCATCTGCGAATGGCAGTTGTAGCAGCCTTCGCGGATGTAGATGTCGCGTCCGACCAGGCGCAGCGGCGAATACGGTTTCAGGCCTAGACGATCGGTTCGGTGGTGGACTTCTGGAAGAACAGCGGGACGATTTCAACCAGGCCGCCGACGGAGACGACCAGCAGGACCAGTCCGATCAGCAGCCAGGGATTCTTCTCGATCCACTCATGGGAAAATTTCATGAAGGGCTCCTGGTTAAGCGTGTGAAGGTAAAAGCGACGGAATCTTCGCGTCCTGGCTGACCGTGTTGCGCATGGTCTGCCACGTGTTGTAGGCCATCATGAGCATGCCGGACAGGTACAGGAAGCCGCCGCCGAAGCGAATGACGTAGTACGGATAGGTGGCCTTGACGCCTTCGACGAAGGTATAGGTCAGGGTGCCGTCCGGATTGACCGCGCGCCACATCAGGCCCTGCATCACGCCGATGATCCACATCGAGGCGATGTACAGCACGATGCCGATGGTGGCGACCCAGAAGTGCAGGTCCACCAGGCTGGTGCTCCACATGGCCTTCTTGCTTAGCCACGCGCGGGATCAGGTAGTAGATCGAGCCCATGGTGATGAAGCCGACCCAGCCCAGCGCGCCCGCATGGACGTGGGCGATGCCCCAGTCGGTGTAGTGCGACAGCGAGTTGATGGTCTTGATCGACATCATCGGGCCTTCGAAGGTGGCCATGCCGTAGAACGAGAGCGAGACGATCATGAATTTCAGGATCGGATCGGTGCGCAGCTTGTGCCAGGCGCCCGACAGCGTCATCATCCCGTTGATCATGCCGCCCCACGACGGCGCCAGCAGAATCAGCGAGAACACCATGCCGATCGACTGGGTCCAGTCGGGCAGCGCGGTGTAGTGCAGGTGGTGCGGGCCTACCCCCACATGTAGGTGAAGATCAGGGCCCAGAAGTGCACGATCGACAGGCGATACGAGTACACGGGGCGTTCGGCCTGCTTGGGAATGAAGTAGTAGACCATGCCCAGGTAGCTTAGCCGTGAGGATGAAGCCGACCGCGTTATGGCCGTACCACCACTGGATCATCGCGTCCTGCACGCTTCAAGATAGGCCGAGTAGGATTTCCACAGCGTGACCGGCATCGAGGCGCCGTTGACCACGTGCAGCAAGGCGACCGCCAGGATGTAGCCGCCAAAGAACCAGTTGGCCACGTAAATATGCTGCACCTTGCGCTTGATGAGGGTGCCGAAGAACACCACCGCGTAAATCACCCAGACCACGGTGATCAGGAGCGCGATCGGCCACTCCAGTTCGGCGTACTCCTTGCCGCGCGTGAAGCCCAGCGGCAGCGTGATGGTGGCCAGCACCAGCACCGTCTGCCAGCCCCAGAAGGTCAGCGAAGACAGCGTGTCCGAGAACAGGCGCACCTGGCAGGTCCGCTGCACCACGTAGTACGAGGTGGCGAACAGGCCGTTGATGCCGAACGCGAAAATGACGGCATTCGTGTGCAGCGGACGCAGGCGGCCGTAAGTGAGCCAGGCGATGTCGAAATTGAGGGCGGGCCAGGCGAGCTGGGCGGCGATGAAGACGCCAGCCAGCATCCCGATCACGCCCCAGAAAACGGTCGCGATTGTGAACTGCCTGACAATCTTGTAGTTGTAGTTTGATGCGGTGTCCAAAACACTCTCCTGGGAAATACGTCGATGACAGCAGAAGAGTAAATTTCTGGACCTTAAAAATCCTTGATGTGAATCAAAAACGGCATAGTCAATTGTGCTTAGGCACGATCATCGTCGTTCAGGATGCGGATGGCGGGGCCGTCGAGGTCGTCAAACTGGCCACTGTCGGAGGCGCCGAAGAAAACCCACACCGCCAGCACGACGATGCACAGCGACAAAGGTACCAGCAAATACAGCGCTTCCATCTCACTTCCCCTCAGCCGCAGGCGCAATGCATTGATGACCACCAGGGCCGAACTGGCCGACATGCCGACCGCCGACACCCAGGGATTGATCAGCCCCAGCGCGGCCGCCGGGATGGCCAGGGCATTGTACAGCGTGGCCCAGGCCAGATTCTGGCGTACCACGCCGAGCGCGCGCGGGGCCACGGCGGCCGCGTCGGCGAGCGACGACAGGCGGCCCGACATCAGCACGCAGTCGGCATGCAGCTGGGCCAGGGCGGCGCCCTCGCCCATCGCGAACGAGACGTCGGCCGCCTTCAGGACGGCGGCGTCGTTGATGCCGTCGCCGACCATGGCCACGATCGCGCCCTGGCGCTGCAGCGCGCGTACATACGCGAGCTTGTCAGCCTAAGCAATTGCCCGCCGACGGAGGTGGCAATGCCGAGCTGGGCGCCCACGGCGGCGGCCACATCGGGCGCGTCGCCGCTCAGCAGGATCACGTCCTTGCCCTGCTCGCGGAAGCTGCGCACCACCTGGGCCGCGTCCGGACGCAGGGCGTCGGCGATCTCGAAACGCGCCAGCAGCTTGCCGTCGCAGCCGAGGTAGACCCGGGTCTCATCGGCACTGTCCGGCGCCTGGTGCAGGCCGATGAAGGCGGCGCTGCCGAGCCGGTAGCGGGCGCCGGCTGATGGTGCCTAAGCCACGCCCTTGCCGTTTTCCGTTTGCAGGGCGCTGGCCTGGAGCGGTGCTGCGGCGTCATCGGCGGCGCCAGCGGCGGCGCCAGCGGTGCGAATGGCGCCGGCCAGCGGATGGGCGCTGGCCGCTTCCAGCGCGGCGCCGATCTGGCGGCACTGCGCCTCGTCCAGCGCGCCCAGCGCCACCACCTTGCGCACGACGGGGTGGCCGGCGGTCAGGGTGCCGGTCTTGTCGAACACGATATGGGTGGCGCGGTGCAGCGTTTCCGAGCACGTGCGGGCGCACCACCAGCACCCCGCGCCGCACCAGCAGATCGGTGGCGGCGGCCAGCGCGGAAGGCGTGGCCAGCGACAGCGCGCACGGGCAGGACACGACCAGCACCGCGATCGCCACCTGCCAGGCGCGCGCCGGGTCGATCTGCTGCCAGGCGAAGAACACGATCACGGTCAGCGCCAGCAGGGCCAGCACGAACCAGGCCGCGACCCGGTCGGCCCACTGGGCCAGACGGGGCTTGCCCAGCCCCGCCCCTTCGACCAGCGCCACCAGGCGCGAGAGCGTGCTCTCGCGCACCGGGCGCGTCACGCGCAGCACGAAGGCCTGGCCCGCATTGACGGCGCCGCCCGGCACGTCGGCGCCGGGGGGCGCGCCTGGGCGCGGCTTTCGCCGGTCAGCAGCGCCAGGTCGAGCCGGGCGTCGGCGTCGACCACGACGCCGTCGGCGGCCACGCTCTCGCCCGGCGCGACCAGCACCAGGTCGCCCTCGGCCAGGGTGGCGGCCGCCACCAGCACGGTGTCGCTTGACGCGGGATAGTCCGGCAGGCGCCGGGCCGAGCCTAAGCAGCGCGTTTTGCAGCTGCTCGAGCGCGCGCCCGGCCTTGTGGCGGGCGATCAGTTCCAGGTAGCGGCTGGCCAGCAGCAGGAACACGAACATGGTGACCGAATCGAAGTAGACCTCGCCCTCGCCGCGCACGGTGGCCACCACGCTGGCCACGGTGGCCGCGCCGATCCCGAGCGCCACCGGCACGTCCATGCCGGGCAGGCGCTGGCGCAGGCTGGTCCAGGCGCCTAAGCAAAGAAGGGCCGGGCCGAATACAGCACCACCGGCATGGTCAGCAGCAGCGAAGCCCAGCGCATCAGCCCGGCCATGTCGGCGTCCATCGTGCCGTCCTGGGCGATATAGGCCTAAGCATGGCGTACATCATGACCTGCATCATGCCCAGGCTTAAGCCACGAACAGCTGGCGGAACAGGGTCTTGCGCGCCTTGTCGCGCCCGGCGCCATGGCGCGCCGCGTCATACGGATAGGCCACGTAGCCGGTCGCGCGCAGGGCCGCGACGATGTCGCTCGGCTTGCACACGGCGCCGTCCCAGCGCACGTTCAGGCGCTCGGTGGCGACATTGACCTCGGCCGCGGCGATGCCGGGCACGCGCGCCAGGCGGCGCTCGATCAGCCACACGCAGGCGGCGCAGCGGATGCCTTCCAGCGAGAACACGGCGGCGCAGTCGTCCTGGCTTGGCATGGCTGCACTGCGCCAGCTGGGGGTCGCTGTCGTACAGCGCCAGCTGGGGCGGCACCAGCGCCAGCTCGGCCGCATTGCTGCTGAACGCGCTGCGGTTGCGGTAGTAGTCTTCAAAGCCGTTGTCGACGATGCTGTGCGCGACCGCTTCGCAGCCGGGACAGCACATGGGGCGCGCCTGGCCGTCGATCACGACGCTCCAGCTGCCGCCTGGTGCTTAAGCAAGCCGCAGTGGTAGCAGGCCACGGGAGCGAGCACGGCGCTCACGCCTGGGCCCCGTTCACGCACAGCACGTCCAGCCAGCCATGCGGCAGGCCACTGACCGCGCGCGGATGCCGAGCAGGCCGAACACGATCACCACCGCGCTTGCGGCGATGCGCCGCACGGAGGCGCGCTGCAGGGCGCCGCGCAAGCCGCTGCCAGCCATGCCCAGCACCGCCAGCATGGGCAAGGTGCCCAGGCCGAAGGCCGTCATGACGGCCGCGCCCGAGCTGGCCGAGCCGCTCAGCATGGCCGTGATCAGGACGCTGTAGACCATGCCGCACGGGAGCCAGCCCCACAGCGCGCCCATGGCGAACATCTTGAAGGGGCTGTCGAGCGGCAGGATCAGGCGCATCAGGGGACGCAGGCGGCGCCACACGCCCTGCCCCAGCTGTTCGAGCCGGGTCAGGCCGCGCCAGGCGTCCATCAGGTACAGGCCCAGGACCACCAGCATCAGGTTGGCCAGCCAGAAGCCGGCCGCCTGCCAGCTAAGCCAGCCCGGCCAGGGTGCTTAGCGCCGTTGGCCAGGCCATGCCGATGATCGCTTGTCGTGGCGTGGCGTAGCTGCCGATGCGCCCGGCGTTGTAGGCCAGTACCCGCAGCGACGCGGCCGCCATGCGGGGGGCCGCATCGGTCACCACCGCCACCGGAAACGGCGCGCGTGGACGGGGGCAGCGAGAACGCGCTCACGATCCCGCCGCACATGCCGATGCAGTGGACGCTGCTTAGGCCAGGCCGACCAGGAAGACGGGAAGCAGGTTCAGGCTCATGAGAGGCAGATTACCATCAGATCGTGCGCGAGTGGCGCGGCCCGGGCGCGCCGGTGCCGAGGTAGCGGTCGAACACCATGCACACGTTGCGGATCAGCAGGCGCCCGCGCGGCGTGACATTGATCCAGCCCGGTTCCAGCGTGACCAGGCCGTCGGCCTGCAGCTGCGCCAGGCGGTCCAGTTCGGGCCCGAAATAGCTGGCGAAGTCGATCGGATAGGCTTGCTCGATGGCCGAGGTGGACAGCTCGAACTGGCACATCAGCATCTGGATGATGGAACGGCGCAGCGCGTCGTCCATCGACAGGCGGATGCCGCGTTCGATCGGCAGCTCGTTGCGGTCGATCAGGTCGTAATACGCTTCGAGCGTCTTGACGTTCTGGGCGTAGGTGGCGCCCACGGCGCTGATGGCCGACAGGCCGCAGGCCACCAGGTCCATCTCGGCGTGGGTCGAGTAGCCCTGGAAGTTGCGGTGCAGCTTCTACCCTGGCCCTGGGCGATGGCCAGGTCGTCGCCGGGCCGCGCGAAGTGGTCCATGCCGATATACACGTAGCCTACCGCGCACAGGGTTTCTATGCACAGTTCGAGCATCGCCAGGCGCGTGTCGGCGCCCGGCAGATCGGCGTCGGCGATGCGGCGCTGGGCTTTGAACAGGTGCGGCAGGTGGGCGTAGTTGTAGACCGCGATCCGGTCCGGGCTGGCCGCGACCACCTTGGCCAGGGTCTGGGCCATGGTGGCGGCATCCTGCTTCGGCAAGCCGTATATGAGGTCGATGCTGACCGAGCGGAACCCCGCCGCGCGCCGCATCGATGATGGCCTGGGTTTCGTGCTCGGGCTGGACCCGGTTCACGGCCCGCTGGACCTTGGGGTCGTAATCCTGCACGCCCAGGCTGATCCGGTTGAAGCCCTGGCGCCGCAGGTTGAGCACGCGCTCGGCCGAGACGGTGCGCGGGTCGACCTCGATCGAATACTCGCCCGTCTGGTCGGGCGCGAACTGGAACCAGCGCCGCAGGTGCGACATCAGGTCGTCCATCTGCATGTCGGACAGGTAGGTCGGGGGTGCCGCCGCCGAAATGGAGCTGCCCGATCTGGTTCATGCTAGAAGCAAACAGGCGGCCCTGCATTTCGATCTCGCGCTTGAGATAGCTCAGGTAGACGCTTCAGCCTTGTCGCGGTTCTTGGTGACGATCTTGTTGCAGGCGCAGTAGTAGCAGACCGTGTCGCAGAACGGAATGTGCACATACAGCGACATCGGGCGCGTGGTGCCGTGCGTGCAGGCAGGCCCACCGCCTGCAGGTAGTCGCGGTAGCCGAACTCGGACGAGAAGCGGTCGGCGGTCGGATAGGAGGTGTAGCGCGGCCCGGACTGGGCCAGCTTGCGGATCAGCGCCGCGTCGAACTGCAGATTGCGCAGCGGGACGACGGGACGCGAGGGGGTGAAGAAGTTGCAAGCATGCTAAGAGACTCCTGATCGGACATGCTGCGAGTGTATTGATCAGGGTCGTCAAAATCCTTGACGTGCATCAAAAACGCCGGAATCGCCCTAGTCGAGCGGCAGGCGCAGGTGGACCGTGTCCTCGGCCGGATCGGGGGTCACCTCGAAGCCCAGTTTGCGCACCAGGCGGATCACGCGTGTGTTTTGCGGCATGGCCTCGCCCACGATGGCGCGCTGCCGCGCGGCATGGGCAGTAGTCGATCAGCTTGTTCATCAGGATCGCGCCCAGGCCGTGCCCCTTGAGGTCGGAGCGCACGGTGACGGCGAATTCGGCCTCGATATTGTCCGGGTCGGCCACCACGCGCGCCACGCCGAGCGTCTCGGGCTGGCCGTCGGCCCCGGGACGGGTTGCAATAAAGGCCATTTCGCGGTCGTAGTCGATCTGGGTAAAGCGCGCCAGCTGCGAAGGCTGCAGTTCGCGCACGCGCACGAACATGCGCAGGCGCACGTCGTCGTCATTGAGGGCATTGAAGAAGGCCTGGTGGGCGCCGCCGTCTTCGGGGCGGATCGGGCGCAAAAGCAGCGGCGCGCCATCCCATTCGATCTGCTGTTCCAGCTCGCGCGGATAGGGACGGATCGCCAGCCGGTCGAGCGCACTGGCCGATTTGTCGGCGCGCGCCACCCGGATCCGGGCGTCGAGCACGATCGCTTGTCGCTGCTGTCGGCCAGCAGCGGATTGATGTCCAGTTCGACCAGCTCCGGCAGGTCGGCCACCATCTGCGAAATGCGCATCAGGATCCAGACGATGGCGTCCAGGTCGGCGCTCTTGCGGTTGCGGTAGCTTACCAAGAGGCGCGCCACCCGGGTGCGGGAAATCATGTCGCGCGCGAGCACGTCGTTCAGGGGCGGCAGCGCCACCGCGTGGTCGGCCGTCACTTCCACCGCCACCCCACCCTGGCCGAACAGGATCACGGGACCGAACACCGGATCGGTGGCCACGCCGATGATCAGTTCATGCGCCTCGGGCCGGCGCGCCATCTGCTGCACCGAAAAGCCCTGCAGGCGCGCCTGGGGCGCCAGTTCGTGCAGGCGCTTGTGCATGCGCTGGGCCGCCGAACGCACGGCTGCGGCGCTGTCGAGGTCGAGCGCGACGCCGCCCACGTCGCTCTTGTGGGTGATGTCGGGCGAGAGCACCTTGAGCGCCACCGGATAGCCGATCGCGTCGGCCGCGGCCACCGCTTCCCCGGTTCCGGCGGCGGTGCGGGTGGCCACCACGGCAATGCCGTAGGCCGCCATCACGTCCTTCGCTTCCGGTTCGGTGAGGATCGCGCGCCCTTCGGCCAGCACGGCGCGCACGATGTGCGCGGCCTTGTCGTGGTCGGCCACGAAGCCGCTGCTTAGCCGAGGGCGGCACCTGCATCAGCAAATTCTGGTTGCGCCGGTACTGGACGATCTGCAGGTAGGCGTTAACCGCTTCTTCGGGCGTGCCGAAAGTGGGAATGCTTAGCTCGGCGAAGATGCGGCGCGCCTCGGCCACCGCGTCGCCGCCCAGCCAGCAAGCGAGGATGTTGCGCGACGACGCCTTCGCCAGCGGCGCCACGGCGCGCGCGATGTCGGCGCTGGGCACGATCGCGGTCGGCGCGTGGATGAACAGGATGGCGTCGGCCTGCGGGTCATCCAGCAGGATCTCGAGCGCGCGCACATAGCGCTCGGCCGGGGCGTCGCCGATGATGTCGACCGGGTTGGCGTGCGACCAGGTGGCTTGCGCAGCACCGCGTCCAGCCGGGCCAGCGAGTCCGGCGCCAGCTGCGCCATGACGCCCTTGCCGCTCACCAGCGCGTCGGTCGCCATCACGCCCGGGCCGCCGCCGTTGGTCAGGATCGCCAGCCGCTCGCCGAACAGGGGCCGCGCGCGGGCCAGCGTTTCGACCGCCGCGAACAGGTCTTCGGTGGTGAGCACGCGCAGCATGCCGGCTGCGCCGGATGGCCGCGTCGTACACGTCGTCCGGAGCTTACACCAGCGCACCCGTGTGGGAGGCTGCCGCGCGCCCCTTCGGCCACCCGCCCGGCCTTGAGCACCATGGTCGGCTTGCTGCCGCGCGGCCGCGCGGCCGACATGAACTTGCGCGCATGGCGCACGTCTTCCACGTACAGCAGGATGGCGCTGGTGGCCGGGTCGCTGGCCAGGTAGTCGAGCAGGTCGCCAAAGTCGATGTCGGCGCTGTCGCCCAGCGAAATGAACTTGGAAAAACCGATTCCGCGCGAATTGGCCCAGTCCAGCACACCGGTGACCAGCGCGCCCGACTGCGACACGAAGGCGATCTTGCCGGGCAAGGCATTGGTGTGGGCGAAGCTGGCATTGAGGCCGATTCCCGGCACCAGCATGCCCACGCAGTTGGGGCCGAGCAGGCGCAGCATGAAGGGGCGCGCCGCGTCCAGCGTGGCTTGTTTCAGGGTGCGGCCCTGGGCGTCGCGCGCTGTTCAGACCCGCCGTGAGGATGATGGCCGCGCGCGTACCGCGTTCTGCCCAGCTGGCGCACGATGGCTTAGCACCGTGGCCGCGGGGGTGCAAATAATGGCCAGCGACGGCGCCTCGGGCAGCGAGCGCACGTCCGGATAGGCCAGCAGCCCGGCCAGCGTGTCGTACTTGGGATTGACCGGGTAGATGCGGCCCCCGAAGCCGCCGCCGAGCACATTGCGCAGCACGGTCGCGCCCACGCTGGCGGCCCGTTCGGAGGCACCCACGATCGCTACCGACGCCGGGGAAAACAGGTGCTGCAGATTCCTTACACTCATGGGAAAGACGCTCTTTTTATTATGGCAAGTGCAGCGTAGACGGCGGCACGCCGAATTAAGTTGATGTGCATCAAATTCACCTTAAGATTCGTTGGCGAAAGCGATTTGTCGCTGGACGCAGGCCGTGTTAGTCGCATACGCTGGCAGTTGTGAATCCATCGTGGAAGGAGCTGTCATGTCGTACAAGACCATCCTGGTGCATGTCGATGCATCGCCCCATTGCGAGCAGCGGGTGCGCGCCGCCGCCGCCCTGGCAGTCCAGCACCAGGCCCACCTGATCGGCGCGGCCATGACCGGCATTTCCCACTACATTTACTCGAACGATAACATCGATTTCAGCCAGATGGTGGTGGCCATGCACGTCGAGGCGATGCAGGAAAAGGCGCTGGCCGCCCTCCAGCGCTTCGAGGCGCTCGCCGCCGAAGCGGGCGTCGATTCGGTCGAAACGCGCTTCCTCAATGACGACCCGGAAAACGCGCTGGCCATGCAGGCCCGCTACGCCGACCTGGTGGTGGTCAGCCAGACCGACATCGAGGATGCCGAAGCGCGCCTCACGCCCGGTTTACCAGCCTATGTCATGCTCACCAGCGGCCGCCCGGTGCTGGTGGTGCCCTACGCGGGCGACTTCCCTGCCCTGGGCAGCCGGGTCCTGGTGGCCTGGGACGGCGGCATGGAAGCCACGCGCGCCCTGGCCAACGCCCTGCCCATGCTGGAGCGGGCCGCGCAAGTGACGGTGGCCGTGTTCAATCCGGACGCCGAAGCCCACGGCGCCCAGCCGGGCGCCGACATCGCCCTGTACCTGGCGCGGCACGGCGTGAAGGTCGACGTGACCGAGCTGCATACCCGCATCAACGTGGGCGACGCCCTGCTTTCGCTGGCCGCCGACCAGCAGAGCGACCTGATCGTCATGGGCGGCTACGGCCACACCCGCCTGCGCGAATTGCTGCTGGGCGGCGTGACCGACACCATCCTGCGCACCATGACCGCGCCGGTACTGATGGCGCACTGAAACAGCCGTTGCGCCGCAGCCACGCGAACTGCTGAGTTAGCGCTTGCGTGGGGTAACGCATACTGCGCGCCGCCGAACGCGGTTACACTATTTCTCATGAATAATACGAAAAAGTGGCCAGCGTGGCTGGCGCGCTCAGCGTGCTGTGGGTCGGCCTGACCGCAGCCATTGCCGCCAGTCAGCGCTTACTCGTGTTCAATCCCACCATCAAGCGCGAAGTCGACAAGCCGCGCTCGAGCGGCCACCGCACCCGGCCGATCGTGCTGCGCGCCACCGACGGCACCAAGCTGTCGGGCTGGCTGATGACGCCGCAAGTGGTCGGGCCGCATCCGGCCGTCATCTATTTCGGCGGCCGCTCCGAGGAAGTGTCCTGGGTCGTGCGCGACGCCTAGCAAGCTGTTCCCGGGCATGGCGGTGCTGGCGGTCAATTACCGCGGCTATGGCGCGTCCCATGGCGACCCGGCCGAGCAGCACATGGTCGACGACGGGCGCCTGCTGTTCGACTGGCTGTCCGAACGCCACCATGTCGATCGCGCGCGTGGCCGTGGTCGGCCGCAGCCTCGGTTCCGGGGTGGCGGTCCAGGTCGCGCCTCGAGCGGCCCGTCCATTCCCTGGTCCTGATCACCCCCTACGATTCGATTCTCGCCATTGCCAAGCGCCGCTTCCGGGCGGTGCCGGTCGAATACGTGCTGCGCCACCGCTTCGAATCGGTCAAGTACGCGCCCTCGCTGACGGCCCCCACCTATGTGCTGCGCGCCGCCTTCGACGACATCGTGCCCCACTCGCATACCGACTTGCTGGTCGCCAAACTGGGCAAGCTGCATTCGGATGAAATTGTGCCCGAATCGGACCACCTCAACATTCCTTACCTGGAATCGACCCAGACCCGGATCGCCACTTTCCTCAGTACGCAATTCGCGCGGCCCCATCCGGCATCCGAGCCTGCGGCTGTGCTCGCTACGGCAGAGGTGCGTCCTATCAGCTAGGCAATAACAGGAGTATCATCAAGTTGTTGCCGAGGACTTTCGGCTCGTGACCGACTTTGGAGTTGCATCATGAACGAGCGCGAACAAACCGCGCGCTTTCTCCGCATGGAGAAGGCGGCGCCGGGGCTGTACTCGGCTTTCAATGCGCTGACCCGCGCGCATACCTGGTTCCAGGGTCCGGGCGCGCTGCGCTCGATCTCGGTTTCCGACGTCCTCGACAATGGCAGCATCGAAGCCACCTTCCAGGGCGTGCGCATCAAGTTCGAACCGCTGCTCATGCTCGGCCCCGACCGCAGCCCGCGCGTGCGGTCCTGTGCCTGCAATGCCATGCCACCTACGGCTTGCTTACCCAGGAATCGCTGGGTTCGTTCACCTATGGCGAAGATGGCGTGACCGACCTCGAACCCGATGTCGAGGGCAATTTCCCCCGCATCGACGCGCAGGGACCCACGATCGTGCTGCGCTTCCTGGAAGCGGCCATTCACGCCAACCGTTCGATCTAGGCCGGAAAAAACCACAGTCCCAGGTATTTCTGGCTGACACTTATTGATTTGAATCAATCTGTCGCGGCTTCGCGCCCGCCCGGGCGCCGCTTGCCCTACCTTCTGATGATCCTCTGTCAGAAAGCCGCACATGCACACCTCCCCGATCGCACTCGCCCTGACGGCCGCACTGGCCGCTTCCCGCCCAGGCCCAGGAGCTGGTCAGGCCTTACCTAGCAAGTGGTTTTCGATTTCCGCCAGCGCCACGCCGCCGGCAGCCCTGCGCGCGCCCTTCGGCGGCGACGACATGGCGGCATGGACGCTGGCCGCCCGCACCAGCCTGTCCGGCGGCGTGCTGCAGTTCGGCTACGCCAGCCAGGTCCGCGACGGCTTGCCTAACCGGACGCCAGCTGACGATCGGCTATGCCTGGCCATTGTCGCGGCGCACGCTCTGGTATGCCGACACGGTCCAGCCGCGCGCCGCTTAAGCAGCGCCCGCTCGTTCGAGATCGGGGTCAGAAGCGCTTGGTGAGCGCGCTGGCTGATTGTGCTTGGCCTGAGGCTGCGGCAATGGTAGTGTTGGCGGTTCCACAACAAAGGAAGCCCCCATGCTTAAGCACCGACCACCCTGCTCCCGCCCGGACGCATCGCCAGTCTCGATGCGTTTCGCGGCCTGACCTTCGTGCTGATGTTGTGGGTCAATTTTCTGGCGGGGGCGAGCGGGATTCCGGCCGCCATCGGCCATGCCGCCGCCACGGCCGACGGCATGGGCCTGGCCGACCTGGTGTTTCCCGCCTTCCTGTTCGCGGTCGGGATGTCGGTCCCGGTGGCGCTCCATGCCCGCCTGCGCCAGGGCGACGCGCGCGGCGCGCTGCTGCGCCACGTGGGCTGGCGCGCAGCCTACCTGATCCTGATCGGCGTGTTCATGGTCAACATGGAATCGGGCTATAACGAGATGGCCATGGGCATGCCGATGGCCGCCTGGTCGCTGGCCGTGTATGGGGCGGTGGTGCTGGTCTGGGGCAATTGGCCGTGGCCGCGTGCGCGCGCGCGGGCCTAAGCATCGTCCTGCTGATCGCGCTGGCGGCGCTGTACCGCAGCGGCGACGGGCGCGGGTGGATGAGCACCCAGTGGTGGGGCATTCTCGGCTGCATCGGCTGGGCCTACCTGGCCGCCAGCCTGATCTTTCTGCTGGCGCAGGCGCGCCGGCTGCTGCTGGCGGCCGCCATCGTCGCTTGCGTCGCCCTGTTCGCCTTCAGCGCCGCCTTCGATGTCCTGCACGTGAGCGCCATGCACGCGACCCATACGTCGATCGCGCTGGCGGGGGTGCTGTGCACGCTGCTGTTGTTCGACCTTGGCACGGCCCATCCGGCGCCGGTCCGCCTGGGCCGCGCCGCGCTGCTGGCCCTGTCGCTGGCGGGCGCGGGCGCTGCTGCACCAGGTCTGGCCGGTGTCCAAGATCGGCGGCACGCCGCCATGGGCCCTGTACAGCGCGGCTCTGTGCACGCTGGCCTTCGCCCTGCTGTACTGGCTGATCGAGATGCGCCGGCAGGCAAGGCTGGACGGCGCTGGTCGAACCGGCTGCCGCCAGTCCGCTGCTCACCTATCTGCTGCCCTTCGTGCTCGGTGCGCTCATGACCTTGCTGCACTGGCAGTGGCTAAGCGCCCCTGATTGAGGGCGCGGGCGCGCTGGTCTTTGCGCTGCTGTTCTCGGGCGCGGTGCTCGCGGCGGTCGCCTTGCTCAACAAGGCAGGCTTTCGCCTGTTCTTGTAAGCGATCGGGCGCTGCGAGCGGGAACGATGCTTTACCGCACGAATTGTGGTTAGAATGGCTGACGCCGACCACAACGGAGCAACGCAAATTGCGCGGATACCTCTTTTCGCCTTGGCCCTGCTCCTGCCGCAGCGCAGTGCCTGGGCCGAAGCCTACCAGTGCGTCTCGTTCGAATATCCGCCAC
Source organism: Massilia sp. H-1 (assembly GCA_024703915.1). Classification (GTDB taxonomy): domain Bacteria; phylum Pseudomonadota; class Gammaproteobacteria; order Burkholderiales; family Burkholderiaceae_D; genus Telluria_A. The sequence goes on from CP087969.1 coordinate 381,312, forward strand.
TGATCACGCAGCGATGGGGGAGCGCCGCGCCGACCGGCTTCGCGGTCGAACTGGTCCAGCGCATGTTCCGCCAGCTGGGGGCCAGCGTCACGGTCCAGCTCTATCCCTGGGAACGCGATGGCCAAGGTGCGGCTGGGCGAAGCCGACTGCATCTTTACCATTTACCGCTACCCGGATCGCGAACTGTTCCTCGACTATAGCGAACAGCTGGTCGCGGCCCAGATCATCTATTTTTACGCGCAAGGACGCGAATGTTGTCTTCAACGGCAATCTGGATCTGCTCAAGGGCCTGCGGGTCGGGGTGGTCCGCCAGATCAATTACGGTCCGCGCTTCGAGCAAGCCCGGCCTGCGCTGGCGATCGACACGGCTGCCGATATCGCCATGAATTTTCGCAAACTGGCGGCTAAGCCGCGTCGACCTGATCCCCAGCAACCTCGCCACGGCGCAAGCCACGCTGGCCTTGCTTACCCTGCACAATGAAGCGGCGGCGATCGCGCAATTGTCGCCCCCGATCGAAATCGTGCCCTCCTTTATCGCCTTCTCCAAGCGCCGCCAGTTGGCCAGCTTGCGCGACAAGTTCGATGTCGCCTTGAAGCGCTTCAAGGCCACGCCGGACTACCGTCATTTGCTGGAAAAATATCGGCTGGAAAGCAGTCTCGATTTGCAGAAAGCCCTGCTTAAGCGGGACGGCGACTGAGCGCGGGCGAGCTGGCGACTCTGGTCAGGCAGTATCTGGAGAGCGCAGAGACTTAATAGCAACAAAATTACCATGACATAGCAATTTGGTTGCATTTGGATGGCAGGACGGTTAGTCTGAATCCGTGTCATCCGACACGCACAGCCACTGACCAGGGGACACCATGCGCACGCACCTGATTGCTCTTATTACCGGTAACAACAAGGCCCCGGAACCGATGATGGAAATGAACATGACGCCCCTGATCGACGTCATGCTGGTCCTGATCATCATGCTGATCATCACGATTCCCAAGCAAAACCATGCGATCCACCTGGGCTTGAGCGCCGACCAGTCCGGCAAGCCGCCGCCGCCCGTGGTGACGGTCGACATCGATTTCGATGGCACGGTGTCCTGGGATGGCCTGGCGCTGCCCGGCAAGGAAGCGCTGGCGAGCAAGTTCCGGCTGCTGGCCGGGGCCGCAGTGCCGGTCCAGGTGCAGCTGCGCCCGAACCGGCTGGCGCCTTACAAGGCGGTGGCCAGCGTGATGGCCAGCGCCCAGCGTTCGGGCGTGACCGGCATCGGCATCATCGGCAACGAGCAGCTGATGTAGTCAGCTGGCCGTGGCATGGCCGACGCTGGCCAGCCACGCCTGGGCCGCCTGTTCGGTCTCGCGCAGCTCGCTTTCGAGCTGCGCGAACAGGGCGGCGGTATCGGCCTCAGCCGCGCCCCTGGCGCAGCAACTCTTCGAGCTGCAGGCTGACCCGGATGCAGCGGCGCGCGCCGACAATGCCGACCGTGCCGCGCAAGCCGTGCAATTCTTTCCCCGCCTCATCCGGCGCGCCGTCCGCCTGCGCGGCCCGGGCCGCCTCGAACTGCGGGCCCGCCTTGGCCAGCACCCGCCCGATCAGCCCCAGCAATTCGCTGCGCCGCCCCGGATCGCGCTCGTTCAGGCGCATCAGCGCTTGCACGTCGAACACCTCGGACACCATGCCGCCCGCGGCCGGCTGCGGCGCCGGTGCGCACCGTGCCGGGCGGCGCATGGCGCTGCAGCGTGGCGAACAGCAGCGCCGAATCGATCGGCTTGGCGACAAAGTCGTTCATGCCCGCTTCCAGGCAACGCTCGCGCTCGGACGAGAGCACGCCGGCTGCTCATGGCGATGACGGGCACGGTCAGTTTCAGTTCGCTGCGGATCAGGCGCGTGGCGGCCAGGCCGTCCAGTACCGGCATCTGCACATCCATCAGGATCAGGTCGAAACGGCTGTCGCGCGCCAGCACCTCGAGCGCCTCCTGGCCGTTGCCCGCCACCTGGACCGTCATGCCTTCGCCTTCGAGAATGCCGCGCGGACGATCTGGTTCAATTCATTATCTTCCACCAGCAGCAGGCGCATGACCGACAGCGGGGCGTGCTCTGCATCGCCGTTCTTGCCCGCTGCGCACTGCGCGCTTGGCCGCCGCCAGCAGGCGCCAGCACGCTTCTACCACGGCATCGGCCAGACTGTCGCGTGTGACCGGCTTGAACAGGAAGGTGCCGCGCGCATGGATGCTTAAGCCAGCTCCCCGGCCCGCTGGCGCTGCCCAGGCGCGGCCAGCAGCACGAACGGCACGCCTTCGACCGCGCCGATGCGCTGGCAGGCGCGCACGGCTTCGATGCCTTGGCCATGTCGGGCAGCTTACCGTCGACCACGATCACGTCGTAGGGACAGGTGATGCCGCCCCAGGCATTGAGTTCGGCCAGCGCGTCGGCGCCGCTGCCAACCACGGTCGGATGCCAGCCCAGGCCTTGCGCACATTCATTCAGGCCGCGCTGGCTCAGCGGGTCGTCGTCGATCACCAGCAGGCGCACGTCGCGCAGGCAGTCCGGCAGCAGCTTGCGGCGCGGCGCCGTCGTCGACAATGGCGAACGGCAGCGTCACCGAGAAGCAGCTGCCTTGCCCCACGATGCTGGCAATGGCGATCTGGCCGCCCATCAGTTCGACCATGCTCTTGGTGATGGTCAGGCCCAGGCCGGTGCCGCCGAAGCGGCGCGTCATCGAGGCGTCGGCCTGGGTGAAGGGCGAGAACAGCTTGGTCTGCTGCTCGCGGTCGATGCCGATCCCGGTGTCGCGCACGACGAAGCGGATGCGCACGGTGGCGCCGTCGCGCGCCGCTTCCTCGGCAAACAGGCAGACGCTGCCCCGGTCGGTGAACTTGATCGCGTTCGAGGTCAGATTGGTCAGCACCTGCTGCAGGCGCAGGGCGTCGCCGTGCAGGCGCGGCGGCAGCTGCGGCTGGGCCGACACCACCAGGTCGAGCGCCTTGTCGCCTACGCATTGACGGCCATCATCGAGGCGCACATATTGAGCACATGATTGAGCTCGAACGTTTCGGGCGCCAGTTCCATGCGCCCCGCTTCGACCTTGGAAAAATCGAGCACGTCGTTGATGATGCCCAGCAGCGACTGGCCGGAGCTGCGGATCATGTCGAGGTACTTGCGCTGCTCGGGCGCGAGCGCGGTCTTGCTGAGCAAGTGGGTGATGCCGAGCACGGCGTTCATCGGGGTGCGGATTTCATGGCTCATGTTGGCCACGAATTCGCTCTTGGCGCGGCTGGCGGCTTCGGCCAGCTCCTTGGCGTTCAGCAGCGACGCTTGCAGGTGCTGCTGCTGTTCGATATTGTGGGCGATGCCGAGGAAGCCGATCACGGTCCCGCTGCCGTCGCGGATGGCGGTCACCACCAGGCTGACCGGCACGTGGCTGCCGTCGCGCCGCACATAGGTCCACTCGCAGCGCTCGCTCTCGCCGCGGCGGGCGGCGGCGGCGACAAAGATCTCGAAGCGGCCGGCGACGATCCCCCGCTCCCGTTCCAGCTCGGCCGCGTGGGCCATGATTTCTTCCGGCAGATGGAGGATGGCCGATGCGTGCGCTTGCCGATCATTTCGTCCGCCGTATAGCCGAGCATCCGTTCGGCGCCGACGCTGAACACCCGGATCACCCCATCGAGGTCGGTGGCGATGATCGAGAATTCGACGGCCGAATCGACCAGCGATTCGAACTTGCTTTCCGATTCGACCAGGGCCGACTGCATCTGCGCGGCGCGCGGGGCGGCATATTCTTCGCGCGGCCAGCGCCCGCACCACGCCGAAGAACAGCAGGCTGATGATGGTGCTTAAGCAACGAGCACGATCTGCGCTTTCTGGCGGTCGACCGCATTCTCGAACGAGGACAGCGAGGTGACGCGCATCGTCCACTGGTGCTGCTGGAGCGGGATCGACGTGATGGCGGTGAACGGATTCGGGTAGTCGCGCCGCTCCTGGACCGACCGCACGCGGCTCACGTACATGGGCGCATCGAACACTTTCTGGTCGCCGTCGATGATTTCCAGCGCCACGTCGTGGACCGAGCTGCGCAGGATGCCCTGCATCAGATCTTCCATGCGGAACGGGCTGTAGACCACGCCGTGCAAGGCCGCGCGGCGCTGCGGCACGGTCGCGATCGGGCTGCCGCTGCGGTACACGGGCACCAGCATGAGGAAGCCAGCCTGCGGCGCGGCGCCCGTTTCCTGCACCAGCGTCAGGCGCCCGGTCAGCGCGGTCTCGCCCGACGCTTCGGGCTTGCAGCGCGCGCATGGGCCCGCACCGGCTCGGACAGCAGGTCGAAGCCGAAGGCACGCTGATTTTTCATGTTGAACGGTTCCAGGAACACGATCGGCAGCGCGGCGTCGGTCCTGGGCCAGATATTGAAGTCGGGGTGGCCTTCGGCGCGCACGTCGCGCTCGACCAACGCGCGCTGGCCGGACGGCACCAGCCGGGCGAAGCCGAATCCCTGCACCCCGGGGTAATTCTTCGAGATCGCCATGGCGTCGACAAACTGGTGCCACTCGTGCCGCTCGACCGCTTCCGAGGCCGAGAACAGGGCCTTGGCGCTTAGCAAGCCCTGCTCGTAAGTGCGCATGCGCTCGACAATGCGCTGCTGCAGCCCGCTCACGCTGGCATTGAACTGTTCGCGCGCGGGTACTCCGTTGCGGCCGACACCATGTGCCAGACCAGGACCGTCATGCCGATGCACACGAACAGCGTCACCCAGTGCGTCCACAGGCGCTGGCGCAGCGCCAGTTCTGCCCTTGCGCTCGCTCGTTTCCGGCCAGGTCGGCGCACAGCACCATGCCGACCAGCGCGCACAGCGCCACGAAGGTTTGAATGCCGAACAGGGCGTCGTTGAGGGTGCCGGTGGCGAACGGGCCGTATCCCTGGGTCGTGCTTAGGCCACCGCGCGGCATGGCAATCACCAGGCAGGCCAGCGTGGCGCCGCGCCGCCCGTGCCGGAACGCGGCCCAGCCCAGCGCTCAAGCACCAGGACATAGGCGATCCAGCGGTTGGCCATGTCCGGCTGCACCTTGTGGCCGAAGATGGCATACAGGACCACGCTCAGCAACAGCAGCGAGGCCATCGCTTCGGCCCGCAAGCGCTCCGGCCGCGCCTGGGGCACGCTGCGCTGCCAGGCCAGGAACAGGGGCGCGAGCACCAGCACGCCGACCACGTCGCCCAGCCACCAGGTGCCGACCACGGTCCAGACCACGGCCGGCGGAATGATCGCGCCGCCCAGCAAGGCAGCAGTGTGCACCAGCGCGCTGACGGCGCAGGCGACGGCGGTGGTGATCGCGAATTTGTAGACCAGCTGGATCTGGGTCAGCGGCGCGCGGCTGGCGCTGCGCCGTGCCAGCCAGGCGCCCAGCACCGCTTCGGCGGTATTGCTTATGGCGATGGCGGCGGAAATGAGGACGGCCTAAGCAAGCCCTGCGCCACGCCGTTGGCATGGAACACGACCAGGTTGGCGGCCATGGCGCCGATGAACACGCCCGGCCACAGCCGCAAGCCGCCGATCAGCAAGGCGCCGAAGGCTATCCCGGACGGTGGCCAGACGGGACTGGCATTGGTATCGGCGAACGCCAGCATCAGGCCGAGCCGGGCCGCCGCATAGTAGGCCAGCGCCAGTAACAGGACGGGCAGCGCGCGGGTCACTGGCAGGCGCAGCATGGTCAGCTCCGCAGCGCGGCGGTCATGACTTGTTGCCCTGTGCGGCACGCTTGCGTTGCAGGTTGGCGATGGATTTCTTGACCGCGTCTTCGACCGTGCTTAAGCGCGGAAGGGTTTGATGATGAAGCCGGTGGCGCCGTTGCGCACCGCCTGTTCGATGGTCCCGCGGTCGTTGCTGGCGGTGACCATCAGGACTTCCGTATGGGGCAGCGCGTCCTTGATGGCAGGCAGCACGTCGAGGCCGCCGAGGCCGGGCATGACGATGTCGAGGAAGACGATGTCGGGCTTTTCGCGCAGGCACATCTCGAGGCCGTTGCGGCCGCTGCTCGCTTCCGCCACCACTTCCGCCAGATCCAGCGGCATCGCCAGCCGCAAGGCGGACCGGGTCAAATCGTTATCGTCAATCAGCGCCACGCGAATTCGGCTGGATGGAGTCACGTATTCCTCGATTTGTAGGTGGCGGGCTTCTTGCCCGTCATAGGGGACATGCTAACAATTGCGTCTAATCCTGGCAACCGAATCCGAGAAATAATCATTCTGACAATCAATTTGGGCGACATTCCGCGACTTGGCAAAGTAATCAACGTTGTTTCCCCAAAGGCAGGCAAATTTTCGGCGGCGGACCGTCATATGTTTGATATTAGAAACAATTCTCTATTGTCCCCACTTTACTTAATTGCCGCTATGCAGCATGATTGACCCGTCTCCTCCAATTTCTCACAAGATTTTGGAATTTGCCCACCCTCGCGGTGGGCTTTTTTTATGGCGCAGCCGAGCATGAACGAGATGATGGCGCGCTCCCTGCGGCCATTGTGCGCGGTGTACAATTGTGCAACTTTTGATGGTTTGGCAAACGCACACTTGGAAACAGGGAGGAAGGGCATGGCAAGCGCAGTTGGCCTCCTTGGCGCCGTCCTGCTGATCCTGCTGCCGATGGCCGACAGCGCCGCCTGTACCAAGACGGTGCGCTGGTTCGACGACCCGCCCTACTCCTTCCGTCAGGCCGACGGCCAGATCGGCGGTTTCGACGCCGACCTGGCGCGCGAAGTCTTGCGCCGCACCGGTTGCAGCGCCCGCTTCGTCAACATGCCGTGGGCCCGGGCGCTGGTGGAACTCGAATCGGGCAATCTCGACGTGCTGCCCGGCTCCTTCCGCAGCCAGCAGCGCGAACGCTACGCCTACTTTTCCATTCCGGTTCAGCAAACACCGAATGTGCTTTATCTGAGTCCGGCCGCGGCCGAGAAGTACCGGCCAGCGACGCTGGCCGAACTGGGCGGCACGCCGTTCCGGCTCGGGGTACAGATCGGGGTCTCGTATGGCGAGCACTTCGAAGCGCTCAAGGCCAGCCCGGCTTTCCACAGCAACCTGGTGCCGGTCACCTTGCGCCGCAACGCCTGGCGCATGATGCAGATGGGCCGCATCGACGGCATGATTGCCGACGAAGCCAGCGCCGAGGTCGAGCTGCGCCAGCTGGGGCTCGAGCAAACTTTGCTGCCCAGTAAAATCGTGGTGCCAACCGATCCCGTGATGTTCGCCTTCAGCAAGGCCTCGGTCACGGCCGACTTTGTCGCGGCATTCGACAAGCAGTTGCAGACGCTTATCACGAACGGCCAGTACCGCAAGCTGCGCGAACGCTACTTCCCTTGCGGGCGCGCCGGGGCCCCGACCGCCTGCAAGTAAGGCGCGGCGCCTGCCGTTCGACGAGATGAAATCAGGGCCGCTTCCAGCTGCCCGATCACGCTCGCCACCTTGGTGGTGATCACGTCGACTGCCGGACCATTCGCGCCGTGCGGCAAAATGACGTCGGCGTAGCGCTTGGTCGGCTCGATGAATTGCTTGTGCATGGGACGCACGGTTTCCAGGTATTGGCTGACCACGCTTTCCACCGACCGGCCACGCTCCGTAATATCGCGCTGCATGCGGCGAATGAAGCGCACGTCGGCGGCTGTATCGACGAAGATCTTGAGCGACATCATGTTGCGCAAGTCCGCGTCGTACAAGGCGAACAGGCCTTCGATCACGATCACCGGGGCGGGCTTGACTGGAATGGTCTTGTTCGAGCGGTTGTCGATCGTGAAGTCGTACTCGGGCATGTCGATCGCCTCGCCATTGCGCAGGGCCTGGACGTGCTGTACCAGCAGCGGCCAGTCAAACGCTTGCGGGTGGTCGTAGTTCTGCTTGCGGCGCACTTCGGGGGAGAGATCGGATTGGTCGCAGTAGTAATCGTCCTGCATGACCACCGACACCATGTCTGTGCCGAACGATGCCAGCACTTGTTGCGTCACCGTTGACTTGCCACTGCCGCTACCGCCAGCGACACCAATGACAAACGGAGGGGGAGAAATCTTGTTCATCCCGGCATGATACCGGAGCGGCGTTCGAACTGACAGGGCTGAGCGGCGGAAGCTGGCGATTCGTTGATTTCGTAAAGGAAATTTCCGCGCAGCAGAAATTTTGGGCGCCTGCAGCTGCTGCCGCCCAGCGGCAGTAAAGTGGGGACCTGGCGGAGGGCGCCTCAGGCGCCCGCCGCAGCGGCGGAAGATGGGCGATTCGGAGAGGGTTGCCCCGGCAGGGCAACCCTTCGAATCCCACCGTCGCCGTCCGAAATAAAAAAATGGCCTCCCGCAGGGGAGGCCATTTTCTTTATTTCTGGCGGAGACGGTGGGATTCTGAACCCACGATAGAGGTATAAGCCCTATGCATCCTTAGCAGGGATGTGCCTTCGGCCACTCGGCCACGTCTCCTTTCCTACCCAGTCAACCTCACCAGATCAGAAGACCGCAATGTTACCGGCTGCGGGCATGTTTGGTCAATGGAACATGCTCACATTTTAGAAAAAACTTATGCTTTTTCCAAATCGAAGGCCTTGTGCAGGGCCCGAACCGCCAGTTCCATGTATTTTTCATCGATCAGGACCGAAATCTTGATCTCGGAGGTGGAAATCATGAGGATATTGATGCCCTCTTCCGACAGCGTGCGGAACATCTGCGATGCCACACCCACGTGCGAACGCATGCCCACGCCCACCACCGACACTTTCGAGACCTTGGCGTCGCCCACCAGCGTGATCGCGCTGACTTCTTCCTTTACGCCTTCGAGCACGGCCATCGCCTTGTTGTACTCGCCGCGGCTGACGGTGAACGTGAAATCGGTCTTGCCTTCCACCGACTGATTCTGGATGATCATGTCGACTTCGATATTGGCATCGGCGATCGGTCCCAGGATGTGGTACGCCACGCCCGGCTTGTCCGGCACGCCCAGAACGGTGATTTTTGCCTCATCGCGATTGAACGCGATACCAGAGATGACGGCTTGTTCCATGTGTGTATCTTCCTCAAACGAAATCAGGGTACCCGAGTTGGCTTCTTCTTCCAGCGGCATCAGGGGATCGGTCAGCGACGACAAAACGCGGGTCGGCACGCGGTAATTGCCCGCGAATTCGACCGAACGGCTCTGCAGCACCTTGGAACCGAGCGAGGCCAGTTCCAGCATTTCTTCGAACGTAATGGTCTTGAGGCGGCGCGCTTCCGACACCACGCGCGGGTCGGTCGTGTAGACGCCGTCGACATCGGTGTAGATCAGGCACTCTTCTGCCTTCATCGCCGCCGCAATCGCCACCGCCGAGGTGTCCGAACCGCCACGCCCCAGGGTCGTCAGGTTGCCCAGCGAATCGACACCCTGGAAACCGGTGATGATCACGATCTTGCCATCGGCCAGGTCGGCCTTGACGCGCTTGTCGTCGATCGACTCGATACGGGCCTTGGTGTAAGCCGAATCGGTCTTGATCGGCACTTGCCAGCCGGCGTAGGACACGGCCTTCTTGCCAATGGCCAGCAAGGCCATCGACAGCAAGCCGACGGAAACTTGTTCTCCGGTGGACGCAATCATGTCCAGTTCGCGCGGATCGGGCTGCTCCATAATCTGTTTGGCCAGGCCGATCAGACGGTTGGTTTCGCCGGACATTGCCGATGGAACAACAATGATCTGGTGCCCTGCGTCGTGCCACTTGGCCACGCGCTCGCGACATTCTTGATGCGGTCAGTCGAGCCCATCGACGTACCGCCGTATTTGTGGACGATTAATGCCATAAGAGTGAAGTTTTCCGCTCAAAGAAGAAAAAGGAGGAGCTTTACTCTACATGTTGCGCTGCAAAAAAACAATGCCCCGATCGGGCTAATTCTATACGGAATGGGTATAAGGAAATTACTATTTTGCGCAGTTGTCAGTTCTACTGCGCTTCCCAGCGCAAGACGATGAAGGGCCCGGAACCGGTCCCGATATGGTGGCAATCCATGCCGATGCTTACCGCGAACAGCAAGTCTTTGCCGCTGCTGACGATAGGCAGGCGCTCGCGTTCCCAGGCCTAAGCACATCGCAAGCCTGGTAATGATACTTGAGGGCGCGGGTCGGGCGGTTGGGCGCCGGCTTGAGCCGTTCGCCGCCCTTGCGGAAGTCGATCAGCAAAGGCTGGGCCCGCAGCCACTCGGCCGCCAGCCCCTCCCCGGCAGCATCGAAATGCAGGATGCCGCCATAGGCCGGAAACGCCAGCTGCGCTTCGCCATTCCAGCGGAAACGCTCGCCTTCCTTGACCAGCACGCCTTCGTCGTCCGGATCGCGCTGCCCGGACAAATCGGCCAGCTTGGGCGTGATGTACAGGCGGTCGCGGTGGCGGCGGATATGGCAGTCCGGATGGGTCACGAGCAATTGCGCGTCCACCCTGGCCTCCACCAGCTGGGCCACCATTTCGGTCAGCCAGGCGGTGGACGGCATGCGCAGGCCGCGCAGGGCGAACCAGTGGCGCAGCATATTGTAGGCGCGGTCCAGGCTCATCGCGCGCAGCCTGGCCACATCCACGCAATCGTCGACCAGACTGGCAGCCAGATCCTGCGCGGCCAGTTCGGTCAGCAGCCGCTGCGCCGACTGGGCATGGGCGGCGCTGCGCGCGAAACGTTCCTGGTAACCGGGAAAGGCCGCGGCCAGCGCTTAAGCATCACCTGGTGGCGCAAGGCATTGCGCGTAGCGCGGATGGGTATTCGATTCGTCTTCCACGTAGCCGATCGCGTGCGCGGCAACGTAGGCTTCCAGCTCGCCGCGCGACCGGCAGCAAGGGGCGCGCCATCACCAGATCCGGATTGCCCAGCAGTTCAGGGGCCGCATTGGCCCCATCCATGCCGGACAAGCTTAGGCCGTGCCCGAGCCGCGCAGCAATTGCAGCAGCACCGTTTCGGCCTGGTCGTCCAGATGATGGGCGGTCAGCATCAGGCGCACGCCGTGCGCGTGGCACAGGGCGCCCAGCGCCGCGTAGCGCAGCTTGCGCGCGGCCGCTTCCACGCCCGACTTGGTCTTTTCCAGCACCACGCGCCGTCCTTCGAAGCGCACGCCGAGCGCGCCGCAGCTGGCCTCGCAATGGCTGAGCCAGGCGTCGGCATTCGGGCTGATGCCGTGGTGAATGTGGAAGGCGAACACGGGCACGCCATGCTGCTGGCCGTAGGCATGGGCCAGGTGCAGCAAGGCGGAGGAATCGAGTCCACCGCTGAAGGCGATGGCGATGGGATCGGACGACGCTCCGCGCAGGGCGTCCAGCGCCCGCGCGAAGTTCACCGGGAGGTTCCCGGCTTGTTGCTGGCTCACTCTTCGGCTAGGCGTCGTTTCTTTGAACTTGCCGTAGCTCATCAGCTTCTGATGTCGCGCTTCGAGCAAGTCCTTGGTCTTCATGCCCTGGAACTGGCGCAGGGAATCGGCCAGTGCGCGCTTGAGCATGACGCCCATTTGCTTCGGATCGCGGTGCGCGCCGCCCAGTGGTTCATTGATGATCTTGTCGATCAGGCCCATCGCTTTCAGACGGTGCGCGGTCAGACCCAGGGCGTCGGCGGCGTCGGACGCGCGCTCGGACGTTTTCCAGAGGATCGAGGCGCAGCCTTCCGGCGAGATGACCGAATAGGTGGCGTATTGCAGCATCAGCACGGCATCGCCCACGGCAATCGCCAGCGCGCGCCGGAGCCGCCTTCGCCGATGATGGTGGCGATCAGCGGTACTTTCAGTTCCGCCATCACGTACAGATTGTGGCCGATCGCTTCCGACTGGCCGCGCTCTTCAGCGTCGATGCCGGGGAAGGCGCCCGGGGTGTCGACGAAGGTGAAGATCGGCAGGCCGAATTTTTCTGCCAGCTTCATCAGGCGCATGGCCTTGCGGTAGCCTTCCGGCTTCGGCATGCCGAAGTTGCGCATGGCGCGTTCTTTGGTGTCGCGGCCCTTCTGGTGGCCGATGACCATGCACGCCTGGCCGTTGAAACGGGCCAGGCCGCCAACGATCGACAGGTCGTCCGCGTACGAGCGGTCGCCATGCAGCTCGTGGAAATCGGTAAAGATTTCGTTGACGTAGTCCATGGTGTACGGACGCTGCGGGTGGCGCGCGATTTGCGACACTTGCCAAGGCGTCAGCTTGGCGTAGATATCTTTGGTCAGCTGCTGGCTTTTCTTGGCCAGGCGGTCGATCTCTTCCGAGATGTCGACGGCCGAGTCATCCTGCACGAAACGCAGCTCTTCAATCTTGGAATCGAGTTCAGCAATCGGCTGCTCGAAATTGAGGAAAGTTGTTTTAATCATTCTACCTCCGGGTATTATTTTAGCCGCAACAAATATTGCCGCGCGGCCGATACAGGCGCTATTCTACCGGAACGAGAGGTGCAGCAGGGAATTCGCGCGGCATGCCGCGCGCCTGCGAAACGGCCCTGCCTTGCAAGGCAGGGCTCCCTACCCCGGCCCATTTTTCTTCCTTAATACGGGGTGAAACAGGGAATTGGCGCGGCCTGCCGCGCCCCTGTTTTACGGGCCTGCCTTGCAAGGCAGGCCGCCTTCATCCGGCCCTCAGTCTTGCGTCACCGGATCGAGACTACGCCACAAATACCATGTGGCCACCGTCCGGTACGGTTCCCAATTCGCCGACACTTCACGCGCATCGCTGCGCGAAACCGGCTCGCCTGAGAAGTAATTCTGGCTGATTCCCTGAATCAGACCTGGATCGTCCAGCGGCAAGACATTCGGCCGGAGCAGATTAAATATCAGAAACATCTCCGCTGTCCAGCGTCCGATGCCCCGAATTTGCACCAATTCGGCGATCACGGCCTCGTCGTCCATCTCGGCCCACTGGTTCGCGTGCACCCGCTTGGCCTTGAAATGGTCGGCCAGATCGAGGATGTATTCGGTCTTGCGCTTGGACAGGCCGCAGGCCGCCAGCTGCTCGGCGCCTAACCTTGATCACTTGGGCGGGGGTGATTTTTGGACAAACCGTCAACAGTTTGTTCCAGGCGACGTCGGCCGCCTTGGTCGTCACTTGCTGCCCCACCACCGAGCGCGAGCGTGGTGAAGGGGTCGCCGTGGCCAACCAGGTGCAGGTCGCCAAATTGCAGGGATCAGCTTCTTCATGATGCGGTCGCGCTTCATGAGTTCCGCTTTGGCCTCTTCCCAGTAGGCAGGCACCTCGAGTAGCAGCGAGGTGGTCCCCGCGGTGTCCTTGTGCAGCGCCATCATGCGCGGCGCCAGTTGGTGCTGCCGTCCGGCTTGTCTTCGAGGACGATGCTTAGGGGCCAGCAGATCGGCGCGGATCTTGTCCGATTCGGCGAAGTTACGGGCTTTCTTGGCGGCGCTGCGGGCGGCGATCTGGGCTTCGATGGCGTCCGGCGTGAAGCCGCCCTCGCCTTCGCCGCCTTGCAGGAATTGCTGAGGCGTGCGCTCGAGCAGGCCAATCACGGCGGCCAGCGCCTTGAACTGGCGCGCATGCGCGAGCGACTTGCTCTTGTTCAGTTCCGTCGCCAGGTCGAACAGCGCGGCCAGGGCCAGCGGCGTGTTGAAGTCGTCGTCCATGGCGTCGCGGAAACGCACGGCGTGCGCTTCGGTCCAGTCCACCTGCACCGGATCGCTGCCCAGATCGATGTCGGCCAGCGCCGTGTACAGGCGGGTCAGCGCGACCTTGGCGTCTTCCAGGTGCACGTCCGAGTAATTGAGCGGGCTGCGGTAATGGGCACGCAAGATGAAGAAGCGCACCACTTCCGGATCGAATACCTTGAGCACGTCGCGGATGGTGAAGAAGTTGCCGAGCGACTTGGACATCTTTTCGCCATCGACCCGCACGAAGCCGTTATGCACCCAATAATTGGTCATCGGGTGGCCATACGCGCCTTCCGATTGGGCGATTTCATTTTCGTGGTGCGGGAATTGCAGGTCGGCGCCGCCGCCGTGGATGTCGAACTGTTCGCCCAGCGTCGCGCACGACATGGCCGAGCATTCGATATGCCAGCCCGGACGGCCGCTGCCCCATTTGGAATCCCATTTGACTTCGGCCGGTTCCGATTCCTTGGACGACTTCCACAGCACGAAGTCGAGCGGATCGCGCTTGCCCGTATTGACATCGACCCGTTCATGCGCAAGCAGATCGTCGATCGATTTGCCGGACAATTTGCCGTAGGTCGGGAAACCGCGCACCGCGTAATTGACGTCGCCGTCGTCGGACTGGTAGGCCAGGCCCTTTTGTTCGAGCAGTTCGATAATGCCCAGCATCTGCGGCACATATTGGGTGGCGCGCGGCACCACCGTCGGCGGCAAAATGCCGAGCGCGGTCGTGTCTTCGTCCATGTACTGGGTAAAGCGGGACGTGAGCGAATAAATCGATTCGCCATTTTCCACGGCCCGCTTGATGATCTTGTCTTCGATATCGGTGATATTGCGTACGTACGTCACCTGATAGCCCGACGCCTGCAGCCAGCGATAGATCACGTCGAATGCCATCATCATGCGCGCATGGCCGATGTGGCAGTAATCGTAGATGGTCATGCCGCAAACGTACATGCCCACCTTGCTTAAGCTTCGATCGGAACGAATAACTGCTTATCACGGGCAAGCGTGTTGTAAATCTTTAATTGGCTCATCAGATTTCTACTGTTTACAGCAGCGCCACGCCCGGGCACATAGACGACCCGGCGCCATCGCCTTGTGGGCGCGCACCTGGGAAATCGGGGATTGCAACGAGATCGTCAGCGCCCTCTGTCTTGTTCTTCTTTGATAGAATGGGGGCGTTCTTCGCAAAGTATAGCATTGATAAAATCCCGACTGTCCGCATATGGATCAGGTTTATTTTTGCGTGAAAGGCTTGACAGCCAGTCCGCCACTTTACATCAAACAGTTACTTCCAAGGAAGCCATAATGCAAGAATCGCTGATGTTCCGTATCCCCCTGCTGGCCCGCTTCCTCACCGTTTTCTGTGGTCTCACACTCAGCCACGCCGTCATGGCTAAATGACGCGCCGCAAGTCACCCTCAAGACCAGCATGGGCGAAATCGTGCTCGAACTGGACCAGGAAGCCGCCCCCAAAACCGTGGCCAACTTCCTCACCTACGTCAAGAACGGCCACTATAAAGGCACCGTGTTCCACCGCGTGATCGACGGCTTCATGATCCAGGGCGGCGGTCTCGATGAAAAGCTCAATACCAAGCCGACCGGCAAACCCGTCAAGAACGAGGCCAAGAATGGCCTCAAGAACGTGCCGTATTCGGTCGCCATGGCGCGCACCGCCAATCCCGATTCGGCCACCTCGCAGTTTTTCATCAACGTCGCCAACAATGAAGGCCTCGATTATCCGGGCCAGGATGGCTACGGCTATACCGTGTTCAGGCAAGGTCGTCGCTTACCAGGAAGTGGTCGACAAAATCAAGGCCGTGGTGGTCGACGACATGAAGGGCCAGCAAAATGTGCCGGTCGTGCCGATCTTTATTAAGAACGCGAGTATCGTCAAGCCTGTAAAATAACGGGGCTTGCCTCATCGCTGCACCGGCATCGCCAAACAATAACTCTCACAGGACCACCATCATGACCGTACTGATCACCACCAACATGGGCACCATGACCGTCGAACTGGATGCTGAAAAGCGCCGAAGACCGTTGCCAACTTCCTCGACTATGTCGCCAAGGGCCACTACACCAACACCATCTTCCACCGCGTGATCGCCGATTTCATGATCCAGGGCGGCGGTTTCCGGAGCCAGGCATGAAGCAAAAGCCTAGCCGACCAGACCGTGGAAAACGAAGGCAAGAACGGCCTCAAGAACGACACCTACACCCTGGCCATGGCCCGTACCTCGGACCCGCACTCGGCATCGGCCCAGTTCTTCATCAACGTCAAGAACAACAGCTTCCTCGACTACCCGGGCCAGGATGGCTATGGCTACGCCGTGTTCAGGCAAAGTCGTTGACGGCACCGATACCGTCGACAAGATCCGCAAGGTCAAGACCGGCCGCAGCGGCATGTTCGCGGACGTGCCTGCAGAACCAGTCATCATCGAAAAGATCGAAGTACTGTAATGCACCTCGGGCATCCGACCTCGGCCACACTGCCATGACGATGCCCGCGCGCACGCTTGCGCTGTTCATTTCTGATCTGCACCTGCAGCCTTCGCAGCCGCACACGGCGGCCGCGTTCTTCGCCTTTCTCGAAGAACGCGCGATGGCTGCGCAGTCGCTCTACCTGCTCGGCGACATCTTCGAGTACTGGGCCGGCGACGACGACCTTCCCGATTCCTTCCATCAGCACATCGCCCGCGCACTGCGCCAGGTCAGCGATGCTGGTGTCGCGCTGTACTGGATCGTTTAAGAACCACGACTTCCTGGTCGGCCAGGCCTTCGCCGATGCGGCTTAGCCTGACCCTGCTGGCCGAACCCCATGTGCTGGAGATGGCTTAGGCCAGCGCGTGACGCTGGTGCACGGCGACGCCGAATGCACCCACGACCACAACTACATGGCCTTCCGCGCCCAGGTGCGCGATCCGGCCTGGCAGGCGCAATTCCTGGCCCTGCCGCTGGCTCAGCGCAAGGGCATCATTGCTTTAGCATGCGCGAAGGCAGCCGCCAGGCCCACACGACCAAGTCGTACGAGCTCATGGACGTGGCGCCCGAAGCGGTCGAAGCCTTGTTCGAACGCACAGCCAGCGCCACCATCATCCACGGTCATACCCACCGCCCCGCCCTGCACGCGCATGACGGCAAGCGCCGCTTCGTCCTGCCCGACTGGGAACCGGACGCCGCACCGCCGCGGCGGCTGGATCGCGATCACCAGCGATGGCGCCATCACCCGCCACGATCTGGACGGCAAGCCGCTCGGCTAATCCCCCCTCTCCTGCGACATGCATATCCGAAACCTGTTGACTTCGCATTTTCTAGTGTTATAGTTCACTACAACACCACTTCGATACCTCACCAACAGGGAGGCTGTATGTTTCAAACAGTACTGACGGACCGGGAGAGCAAGACATGACTTCCGGCTGGAACGACAACGCACCAATCTACCGCCAGCTCAAGGACCGGGTCATCGGCATGATGCTCGACGGCGCGCTCAAGGCCGATGATGCCCTGCCCTCCGTGCGCCAGATCGCGGCGGAATATCAACTCAATCCGATCACCGTCTCGCGCGCTTACCAGGAACTGGTCGACGAGAACCTCGTGGAAAAAGAAGGGGAATAGGCATGTATGTGACCGAAGGCGCGAGCGAAAAACTGCTCGCCAGCGAACGCGAGCGCTTTGTGCGCGAAGAATGGCTTAGCCATGATGGAACGTATTCGCCGCCTCGGCCTCGACCTCGAACAACTGCTGCGCGCCGCCCCGCCGGGGAGCGCCAGCATGAGCGCCGTCATTTCCAAGGAAGAACTTGAGCAAACGTTATGGCAAGCACCTCGCGCTCGACCATATCAGCTTCGACATCCCGGCTAAAGCAAGATCGTCGGCCTGATCGGCCCCAACGGGTCAGGCAAGACCACCACGCTCAAGGCGGCCCTGGGCCTGATCCCCTTCGAAGGCCAGCTGACGGTGCTGGGCATGGATCCGCGCACCGAGCGCGACGAACTGATGCAGAATGTGTGCTTCATCGCCGACGTGGCGATTCTGCCGCGCTGGCTGCGCGTGGGCGACGCCATCGATTTCGTGGTAGAAGCGTCCACCCGCGCTTCAATCGCGAGAAGGCCGAGCGCTATCTGGCCAACACCAAGCTCAAGCCTTCCATGAAGGTCAAGGAAATGTCCAAGGGCATGGTGGTGCAGCTGCACCTGGCGCTGGTCATGGCGATCGACGCCAAGTTGCTGGTGCTCGACGAGCCCACCCTCGGCCTCGACATCATGTACCGCAAGCAGTTCTATCAGAACTTGCTGGAAGACTATTTTGACGAGAACAAGACGATCGTCATTACCACCCACCAGGTCGAAGAAATCGAACACATCCTCACCGATCTGATGTTCATCCGCGAAGGCAAGATCGTGCTGTCGGCCAGCATGGACGAACTGGGCGAACGCTATACCGAGGTCATGGTCTCGGGCGACAAGGTCAACGCCGCCAATGCATTGCAGCCGATCGACCAGCGCACGGTGTTCGGCAAGTCGGTGATGCTGTTTGACGGCGTCGCGCGCTCCCAGCTGTCCGCGCTCGGTGAAACCCGCAACCCCAGCGTCGCCGATCTGTTCGTCGCGACCATGAAAGGAACGTACGCATGAAAACAATGAAATGGCTGCTCCGGCGCGAGTTCTGGGAGCACAAGGGCGCACTGGCGTGGGCACCGCTGATCGTCAGCGCGCTCATGACCGTGCTGGTGGGAACCATGGCTGCCTACGGCGGAAGCCAGGGCAAGCTCACCAACAACATCACGATCATCAAGCAAGACGGTGTGGTCACCAAGACGATCTTCCACGCCATCCCGGCGGAACAGCAGCAAATGATGGCCAATACCGTGGCCGACATGTATCTTGCCGCGGCGTTCCCGCTGATGCTGATGATGGCCGTGATCGCCTTCTTCTACTGCCTGTCTGCCATGCATGACGAGCGCCGCGACCGCAGCATCCTGTTCTGGAAGTCGCTGCCGGTATCGGATGCGCAAACGGTACTCTCGAAAGTGCTCACCGCGGCGGTCGTGATTCCCGGCATTGCCGTTGGCGCTTAAGCATCGCGCTCTCGCTGGTGCTGCTGCTGATCGTCGGTATCGTGTTCGCCGTCACCGGCGCGAACCTGTTCGGCCTGATCCTGTCCAATGCCAACTTCTACCTGGCACCGCTGCGCCTGATCGGCCTGCTCCCGGTCTACCTGGTATGGGCACTGCCCACCATCGGCTGGCTGATGATGGTATCGGCCTGGGCCCGCTCCAAGGTATTCCTGTGGGCCGTCGGCACGCTTCTAACCATCTTTGTCCTGATCGTCAAATGGGCCGACTTCCTGCTCCATACCGGCATCGACGTCGACTGGCTGTTCGAGAACGTGATTGCGCGCGGTCTGATGGGTCTGTTCCCCGGCAGCTGGTTCTCGTTCACCCACGCCACCCCCGCCAGCCTCGCCTAAGCAACAACAACGTGGTCGCGATGGGCAATGTGTTCAGCGAGTCGTGGATGACGCTCGCCACGCCGCACGCGCTGATTGGCGCCGTTGCTTAAGCGGGCCATGATCTTCGCCGCGATCCGCCTGCGCCGCTGGAAAGACGAGGGATGAGGGGCACGCGCCCCAGGATGGTTGCCATGGCCTTGTGCGCTCTGCTGAGCGCACAGGCCCTGGCCCAGGAAGCACCGCCCAAGGAAATCGTGGTCAAGGGATTGAAAGATCCCGAGCTGCGCGCCTTCCGCAGCGTAACGGTGGGACTCGACACCTTCGACGAGTTCCACAAGATGGCGCCCGCGGTCGGGGCGCTGCGCTTCCGGCTTCAGCCGCGCGCATCGACACTGGACAAGTCCTTCGACACCATCACGCTCAAGATCGTCGGCGACAGCGATCCGATTCCGGTCGCGATCGAGGCCGACGGGGGTTTCACGATCGCGCGCAACCAGCAGGCGTACGACGAGAAAGCGGAACTGGTGTTCAACCGCAAGCGCTTAAGCAGTTCAGCGCGATTGCCGACATCCGCACGCCCGGGGTTGCGCCCAATGCGCGCTTGCGCTGGGCGACTTGCGGCTCGAGTGCAAGGTGAACATCGCGATCATCAAGACCGAAATCCCGTTCTGGGTGCGCGCCACGATCAACACCTTCCTCGTCACCACAGACTGGTGCAACAAGATCCCGATCTACCTCTCGGTGACGCCGGAAATGGAAGCGGGCAAAGCGACCCTGGTCCATGGCGAACGCAGGCGCGAACTGGGGAAGGGGAGTGGCACAACGGCTTCGAGTCGCCGCTGGTCGATCCGGCGTGGCCCGATGACGCTCTGGTCGAGTTCGAACCCGTCAAGGAGGAATAGCGCTGAGACATCGCAAAAGCGGCCGCTCGAGAACTTTTCCTGATGTGGGAAGACTAACTTGAAGCGGTCCGAAGCAAACAAGAATCGTAAGGTCGACCTGGATGGTGAGCCTTACGGGCTCGCCTTCCCAATGAAGGATTGCCATGCAATATCCAGTTCAGCTTCATCCCGATACGAATGGCACTTTCCTCGTCAGTTTTCCCGATTTTCCGGAGGCAAATGCCGTGGGCGACAACGAGACCGACGCCATGCGAGAGGCGACGGATGCATTGTTGTCCGCGCTAACCCTCTATTTCGATATTCGTAAGCCAGTGCCCATGCCCTCTGCACGACGGCGCGGTGAGCCTGCAGTCGTCATCCCGGCACTGGAGAGCGCAAAAATATTGTTGTGGAACGAAATGTTCAAGAAGAAGATTCGCAAAGCAGACTTGGCCCGCATGCTGAACGTCCAAGCACCTCAAATTGATCGCCTGTTCGATCTACGGCACGCATCCAAAATTGAGTTCGTTGAGATGGCTGCTCAGGCTTTGGGCAAGAAGCTGGTCGTATCGCTCGTCTGAAATTTGCCAAAACAATCAAATCAAGCAATGAGAGATCAGGTTGGCGCTGGCGACATGGCGCCGCGCCGCTTGCGGTAGCGCCACAGCTGCAGAAGGCTGACGACCAGAATCACCAGCCAGCACGCGCATGTCAGCAGGCCGCCGAACATGGGGTCGCCTGCGATGAACACCCAGAGCAGCAAGGGATAGTGCAACAGGCTGGCGCCTACCAGGCAGGCAATCGGTTCCCACGCCCGGCGCAAGGCCAGCGTGGCGAGCGGCAGCGCGAAGACGCCGGTCACCGCCAGCAGGCCCATGAGCCGCTCGACCAGCCCGCTGTCGGCGCGGCGCGCGAATTCGGCCAACAGTCCAAACCCGTAATAAACGATATCGGCCGAGCGGATCCCGGTGTCGGGATCGATGCGGCCTTCGCATTTGGACAGGGGCAGCACGAAACACAGCAGCAACAGCAGCGCCGCCGCGCGCTTTGACGAGCGCCAGTTTGCCGCCCGTGCCGCTCATTCGAACTGTTTCCTGAATTCCTCGAACTGGGTCTTGAGCGCCTCGACTTCGCTGCGCAAGGCCGCCACTTCCTGCTCCAGCTGCCCTACCCGGCTGCCCTGTGCCGACGGCGAGGCGGTGCCGAACGAGGATTCCTGCTGCGCCAGCGCGGCGTCGCCGCCGAGCAGCTGGCCATGTAGCGCGGCTCCTTGGTGCCGGGCGCGAGCGCCAGACGGGCCACGATAGGCGGATATTTATCGATTAAGAATTGCAGGCAGGCTTCGACGTCGGCCACGGTCTTGAATTCGTGCAGGCGGCCGCTGCGGGTGCGGATTTCATGCTTACCGTTTGCAGGCCGCGCAGCATCAGGATGGTCAGCACGGCCAGCTTGTCCTGCTCGAGCGACCATTTGACGCGCATCCGGTGTTCGTACTTGGTCACGCGCGCCTACCTGGGTGATGCCGTTGACGTACTTGCGCTGCATCAGGCTTTGCAACACTTCCTGCACGGTCTCGTCCGACAACTGCATGACGGGGTCGCGGCTCGAGAGCTGGTTGCAGCCATTGGTGATGGCGTTGAGCGACATCGGATAGTTATCCGGCGTGAGCGCTTCTTTTCGGCCAGCACTGCCAGCACGCGGATTTCGAACGGATCCAGCACGGCGGCGCCGTCCTTCGTTTCTTCGGTCATGCGCGGGTTCCTTACTCGACGAGTTTGTTCAGCTCTGCCGAGTTCAATTTATCACATTCGGGCATGCTCGCGCAGGCGATGCCGGACGACCTGATCAGTGCAGTCAGGCGTTCGATCTGCTCGTCCTGGCGGGCAGCGTGGTTGATCAGGCCGTGCAGCGCCTTCGACAGCGGATCGTCGCCGTTGGGCGTGACGCCGTAGGCCGAAAACAGGTTGGCGCTGCGCAGAATCGACTTCCTTCTGCACGATGTGGGCCGGGTTGCCCACTGCCGTGGCAGCCACTTAGCACCGGCTTGATGACCACCGCGTTCGAGCCGACCTTGGCGTACTCGCCCACCGTGAACGAGCCGAGCACCTTGGCGCCGAGCGCCGATGATCACGCCCCGCTCGAGCGTCGGATGGCGCTTGGTGCCGCTGTTGAGCGAAGTGCCGCCCAGGGTGACGCCCTGATAAATGGTGCAATCGTCGCCCACATTGGCGGTTTCGCCGATCACCACGCCGAAGCCGTGGTCGATGAACACGCGCCGCCCGATGGTGGCGCCAGGATGGATTTCGATGCCGGTGATGATGCGGGCCAGGTAGGAAATGAAGCGGCCGATCCACTTGAGCTCGGCGCTCCAGCACGCGTGCGCCCAGCGGTGCATCATGATCGCCTGAAAACCCGGATAACAAGTGAAGACTTCCCATCCGTTACGGGCCGCAGGGTCGCGTTCAATGATGCTCTTGATATCTTCGCGCAGGTTGGAGAACATAAGATGGCGGGGTAAAAGCTGTTGCAATACAAACATGGTAGCGCATTCGCACCGGGCTTGCTTATCTGGCCGCAAACGCCGAGAAGCCAATACGTCGCCCTCGCGCAGGCGGGGTCCAGAGCGCGTTTCCGAATTCGGTGAGGTGCTATGGGTCCCCGCCTTCGCGAGGACGATGTATCAGCCTTCTTTGGCCAGACGCTGGCGGCGCGCTTCGTACAGGCAGACGCCCGACGCGACCGACACGTTCAGACTCTCGACCGAGCCGAACATCGGAATGCCGACCAAGAGGTCGCAGGTTTCGCGCGTGAGGCGGCGCATGCCCTCGCCTTCCGAGCCCATGACGAGCGCGGTCGGGCCGGTGAAGTCGGCTTCGTACAGGCCCTTGTCGGCGTCGTCGCTGGTACCGATCAGCCAGATGCCGCGGTCCTTCAGGTCGCGCATGGTGCGCGCCAGATTGGTCACGGTGATGTAAGGAACGGTCTCGGCGGCGCCGCTGGCCACCTTGGCGGCGGTGGCGTTCAAGCCCACGGCGCGGTCTTTCGGCACGATCACCGCGTGCGCCGACCCCGTCGGCCACGCGCAGGCAGGCGCCCAGATTGTGCGGGTCGGTGATGCCGTCGAGGATCAGCAGCATCGGCGGACCTTCAATCGCATCGAGCAACTCATCCAGATTGCGCGCCAGCGACAGCTGGCTGGCGAAGGCGATCACGCCCTGGTGGCGGCGGGTGCCGACGATCTTGTCCAGACGGGCCGAATCGACCGGCATCACGCGCACGCTTACCGCCTTGGCGCTAAGCAATCAGATCGGTCATGCGGCGGTCGTTACGGGTCGCATCGACAAAGATCTCTTCCACGGACGCTGCCTCATGACGCAAACGCGAGGTCACTGCGTGGAACCCGAAAATCATTTTATTCTTCATTACTTCTTATCGCTTATTCTTGTTGGATTTACTCGTTTTTGCGGTCGGCCGCGAGGAACGCGCAGCCGGTTTCTTGGCGGCGCCCTCGACGATTTACTGCGGCGCGGCTTGGCCGCTTCGCTCTCGCCCGTGTCGAGCTCGTAGCGCGAGGCGGTGCCCGCCTTCGGTTCGCGCGACTTGCCCGGCTTGGCGTCGAGCGCCTTGTGGGCCGCGCTCTTCGGCTTGCTTAAGCGCCGGTATCGGCTTGCACGCTGCTGCCCGCCAGGACCAAATCGATCTTGCGCGCTTCCAGGTCCACCTTGGCCACCTGCACCGTCACGCGGTCGGTCAGCTGGTAGCGCTTGCCGGTGCGTTCGCCGCGCAGTTCGTGGCGCGCATCGTCGTACTGGAAGAAGTCGGTGCCCAGTTCGGTGATGTGCACCAGGCCCTCCACATACAGCGCATCGAGCTGCACGAAGATGCCGAAGGTGGTCACGCCCGACACCACGCCGGTGAATTCTTCACCGAGTTTGTCCTTGATGAAGAAGCACTTGAGCCAGGCTTCGACGTCGCGCGACGCTTCGTCGGCGCGGCGCTCGTTGGCCGAACAGTGCACACCCAGCGCATCCCAGATGGTCAGGTCTTTTTCGTGCTTCTGCTTGCCCTCGGCCTTGTCCTTGGCCTGCTGCTTGCGGGTCGCGTTCGACACGGTCGTGTTCAGGCCGGACAGTTCGATGCCTTTCGGCTCGTACTTCTTGCCCAGCAAGATCGCCTTGATCGCGCGGTGGGTCAGCAAGTCCGGATAGCGGCGGATCGGGCTGGTGAAGTGGGCATAGGCTTCGTACGCCAGGCCGAAGTGGCCGATATTGTCCGGGCTGTAGACCGCCTGCTGCATCGAACGCAGCAGCATGGTTTGCAGCAGGGCCGCGTCGGGACGCTCCTTGATCTGCTTCATCAGCTCGGCGTAGTCGCCCGCGGTCGGCTTGTCGCCGCCGTTCAGATTCAGGCCCACCTGCTTGAGGAAGGTGCGCACCTGGGTGAGCTTTTCCTTGGTCGGCGAGGCGTGAATGCGGTAGGTGCCGGGGTGCTTGTGACGGATCAGCAGATCGGCCGCGCACACGTTGGCCGACAGCATGCATTCCTCGATCACCTTGTGGGCGTCGTTGCGGGTGCGCGGGATGATCTTTTCGATCTTGCCCAGGGCATTGCAGACAATGTAGGTTTCGGTGGTCTCGAAATCGATCGCGCCGCGTTCCAGACGCGCCTTTTGCAGCGCGTGATACACGTCGTACAGGTTCAGCAGGTGCGGCACGATGGCCGGACGGCGCTGCGCTTCCGGACCGGCGGTGTTGCCGAGGATCTCGGCCACTTCGTTGTAGGTCAGGCGCGCGGCCGAATGGATCACGGCCGGATAGAACTGGTAAGCCTTGATCTCGCCCTTGTCGGAGATGACGGCGTCGCACACCAGGGTGAGACGGTCGACTGCCGGGTTCAGCGAGCACAGGCCGTTCGACAGCTTCTCGGGCAGCATCGGAATCACGCGGCGCGGGAAGTAGACCGAAGTGCTGCGTTCGAGCGCGTCAACGTCGAGCGCGTCGTTCGGTTTCACGTAATGGCTGACGTCGGCAATGGCGACGATCAGGCGGAAGCAGTTGGCGCGGCCGATCTTGACCGGTTCGCAGTAGACCGCATCGTCGAAGTCGCGCGCTCTTCGCCGTCGATGGTCACCAGCGGCACGTCGCGCAGGTCGACCCGGTCTTCCAGGTCGGACTCGCGCACTTCAGGCCGGCAGCTTGGCCGCGGACTTGAGCGCTGCGGCCGAGAAGATATGCGGCACGCCGAACTTGCGCACGGCGATTTCGATTTCCATGCCGGGATCGTCCAGGTCGCCCAGGACTTCGACCACGGCGCCACTTACTGCTTGAAGCGCGATGGCTGCTCGATCAGCTCGACGCTGACGATCTGCCCTGCCTTGGCCTTGCCGGGCGAGCCGGAGACCAGGATGTCCTGGCCGATCCGCTTGTCTTCGGGCGCCACGATCCAGACGCCGTTCTCGTTGAGCAGGCGGCCGATCACGTGGGTGTTGGCGCGCGAGACGACTTCGACGATGGTGCCTTCCTGGCGGCCGCGGCGGTCGGTGCCGGTGACTTTCGCGAGGACGCGGTCGCCGTGCAGCACTTTCTGCATTTCTTTGTCGTTCAGGAACAAGTCTTCGCCCGGCTCGTCGGGAATGACGAAGCCGAAGCCGTCGCGGTGCGCGCTGACTTTGCCTGCAATGAATCCGGAGTGGTCTGCCAGCGCGTAGTGGCCGGTGGCGTCGGCGCGGATCTGGCCGTCGCGTTCCATCGCATTCAGACGCCGCGTGAGGACTTCGATCGCGGCAGCCTTGACCTTGAGCGTGCGCGCCAGCGTGCACGTCGAGCGGTGCTGCTGCGTTACGGAAGATGCCGAGAATATCCTCGCGGCTGGGAATGGTGTGAGTAATTTGGTTCAAATGGTTTTCTATATTTGTTTTTGGTGGTGACGGTGATCAGTCACTGTCACGGCGACGATTGACACCGTGATACGCGTAGTGTAACGGAGGTCCATGCAATTCGCCTAACGATGCGTCGCGTGAATTTTCTTGTGACGGGGCTTTGACATTTCAAAATGTTCCGCTATAATTTTGGTCTTTCGCGGTGACGACAAGTTAAAGCGGAAGAAAATGCAGCAGATAAGTCGGAGAAGTGGCAGCGCAGGGAAACGAAAGTTAGTCTAGCGCAAAACTTCAAAGGCTTGTATGATAGCAGAAGTCGGCAGCAACGCCAAGGTAGCAAGCAGTAACAGTGCCCACGTGGCGGAATTGGTAGACGCGCATGGTTCAGGTCCATGTGCCGCGAGGTGTGGGGGTTCGAGTCCCTCCGTGGGCACCACTCTACCGGAGTTGTTTTCCGCAGTAGTAACAGACGATGCGCCGTAATCGTTTCAGATTGCGGCGTTTTAGTTTGAAGCAGTATCGTTGTAGTAGTTGTATCAGTGCCCACGTGGCGGAATTGGTAGACGCGCATGGTTCAGGTCCATGTGCCGCGAGGTGTGGGGGTTCGAGTCCCTCCGTGGGCACCACTCTACCGGGTTAGTCTATTCCCGCAGAATTCGTTGAACGCCGCAGTCCTTGCAAAAGGCTGCGGCGTTTTGCGTTGGGGCTGCTGCAATTTGCACCGCCAATGTTAAATGGTCTACACTGAAGCCCTTACCTTGCACCAGGGGCGCCAGTGAGGGAAAAGCAAGCCTTGACGGTCGATTACCGCGTCATGATGGAAAGCTCGCCCGACGCCATCCTGCTGCTCGACCTCGATATCGGGCAACTGGTCCATGCCAACAGCAAGGCGGCCAGCCTGTTCGGCACGCCCGTCGACACCTTGCTGACCATGTCGCTGCTCGATTTGTGTCCCGACGTCCAGCCCAACGGCATCGCCTCATCCACGCTGTTCGACGATAAAATCCAGAATGTCCTGACCGGCGAGATCACCGGTTTCAATGCCGCCATGCGCCACGCCAGCGGGCGCGCGATCGCCTGCGAAGTGCGCATGATCCTGCTGTCGATGGCCGAACGGCGCCTGATGCACGTGCGCGTGGTCGATATTACTCAGCGCAACATGGCCGACAAGCTGCGCATCGGCCAGGGGCGCCTGCTCGAGATGGTCGCGCGCGCGCCGCTGACCGACACGCTCGACAATCTCATGCTGCTGATCGAAAGCCAGTCCGACGGCGTGCTGTGCTCGGTGCTGCTGCTCGACGCCGACGGCGTCACCGTCCACCCCGCTTCCGGCCCCAGCCTGGCGCCCGAGTACATGGCCGCGCTCGAGGGCGCGCAGATCGGCCCGACCGCCGGTTCCTGCGGCACCGCCATGTTCCGCAAGGACATCGTGATCGTGTCCGACATCGAGAACGATCCCCTCTGGACGCCCTACAAGGCGCTGGTTGCGCCCTACGGTCTGCGCGCCTGCTGGTCGACGCCGATTTACCTGGACAAGGAACACGTGCTCGGCTCGTTTGCCATGTATTACCGCGAAGTGCGCAGCCCGAACGAGGAAGACATGCGCCTGATCTCGGTGGCCACCCACCTGGCCGGGATCGCCATCGAGCGCACCCGCCGCGAACGGGAGCTGAACCAGCACCGCGAACACCTCGAAGAACTGGTGGCGGCCCGCACCGCCGAGCTGACCTCGGCGCTCGACACGCTCTCGCTCACCCAGGAAGAGCTGGTGCGGCGCGACAAGCTGGCCGCGCTCGGCACGCTGGTGGCCGGCGTGGCGCACGAACTCAATACGCCGCTCGGCAACAGCCTGATGGTGGCCACCACCATGGCCGAGCATGCGGACGCGCTCTCGGCCGACATGGCGCTCGGCTTGCGCCGCTCGGGACTGGACAGCTATCTGGCGCGCGCCCACGAGGCCAACGCCATCCTGATCCGCAATTTGCAGCGCGCCGCGGCCCTGGTGGCGAGCTTCAAGCAGCTGGCGGTGGACCAGACGATGTCGCAGCGGCGCCTGTTTTCGCTTAGCGAACTGATCGAGGACCTGGCGCTGCCGCTGCGCATCAGCATCGGCAAGCGCCCGATCACGCTGGAATTGCACATCGATCCGGGCCTGGTGATGGACAGCTTCCCGGGACCATTGTCCCAGGCAGTCAACAGCGTGTTCGACAATTGCCTGGTGCACGCGTTCGAGGGCGACGCGGCCTAAGCACGATCCGGATCGGCGTCTCTACCCGCGCCAGCAACATGGTGACCATTTCGGTCGCCGACAGCGGGGCCGGGATCGCGCCCGACGTCATCGGCCGCGTGTACGACCCCTTCTTTACGACCAAGCTTGGCTCGGGCGGCTCCGGCCTGGGCTTGCATGTGGCCCACAACATCGTGACGGGCGTGCTGGGCGGGCGCATCGAACTCCATAGCGAACTGGGCAAGGGTTCGGTGTTTACCATGCTGCTGCCGATGGTGGCGCCCGGTTTTGCGCTGCAGGCTTAGCGTGCCGTACTTGACTTGGCGCGTTAACCGGCTATGCTCGGCAATAAGATGAAAAAGTTCACCGTGCTCGGACTCGCCACCCTCTTCGCCTGCGCCTGCGTGGCGGCGGTGGCCTACCCTGCGCCCTGGTTCAAGTGGCGCAGCAAGGTCAACGGCAGCCTGGTCTGCTCGCAGACGCCGCTCGGCCCCGGCTGGGAAAAAGCCAGCCCCGCCTTCAAAGATAGTCATTGCACAAAACTGTCCCCTAACCAATAATCAAGCAGAAGGAAACAGAAGGAAAGTCGGCCGTAGCACCCATTCAAAATACTGAGGAGACGTACATGTTTACAAGTCCCGAACAATTTGCATCCGCCACCAAGACACTCTTCGAACTTCAAATGATGACCTTCAGCGCTGACCAGCAAAGCGGTCGATGGCGTGGAACAGGTGGTCGCATTGAACATGGCGACGGCAAAAAATTCGGTTGAAGGATCGATGGCAGCTTAAGCAAGGAAATCAGCAAGGCGAAAGATCCCAAGGCCGCCATGGCCATTGCCGCAGCAGCCGCCAAGCCCGGCATGGCCGCCACCGTCGAATACGGCGAGCAGCTCAAGGTCATCATCGACGACATCCACACCGAATTCACCAATGCGGCCGATGCCCACATCGCCGAAGCCAAGAGCACCCTGTCGGCGCTCATTTACGACGTGACCAAAAACGTCAAGCCGGGCTCGGAGAACGCGGTCGAAATCATCAAGACCGCGATCGACAATGCCTTCCAGGGTTACGAGCAAGTGACCCAGGCCACGCGCCAGGCGGTGCAGGTGGTGGAAGCGCAAATTGCCAAGGCGACCGAACAGGTGGCAACGACCGCCAAAAAAGCCAAGTAATCCTTCCCCTCAGGCCAGCGGTGCGCCGCTGGCCAGTATGCCGCCCCCCCACCATTACCAGCAGCATCAGCAAGGTCATGCGTTTGCGCGCAGGCAGGCGCGCGACGATCAAGTGGGTCGGTGCGCGCATGGTTTTCCTCATTTCATGGCTTCCACGGTGGCCGTTGCCGGTCTGGCTTACAAGCGACGATGATGTCGCCGCCAATGCTGGCACGCAGCAGCTTGGCCAGGTCCTGGGCTTCAGCGCGCACGGTTCCCGTCAGATTGTTCTTGACCGTCAGATCGGCCAGCGCCTTGCTCGAGACGCGCAAGCCGCTCACCGCCACCAGGCTGTGCGCAACGATGTCGTCGGGGTCGCGTTCGAGCGCTTTCTCGGCGCTGGAAATGGTTTCGCCGTAGCGCTGGCATTCGAAATGCACTTGTGCCATGCGCACGAACGCCGATTTGTCGCGCGGATACAGCAGCGTGGCCGTGTGCAAAATCAGCAATGCCCGCTCGTTGTGGCCGCCCTTGATGGCGGTCTCGGCGTCGCTCATCAGCGCGACCAGGGTCGGGGGTGGCAGCTTTTCGGCGCTTCCGGGGTGCTGGCGCAGCTTAGCCAGGATGGCGGCGCAGGCGAGGCAGGACAGCAAGTGCTTGATCTTCATGATTGGCCCCAAAAAATGATCCGATCCCCATTATTGGAATGGCCAGTCCGGCGCAAATTGCGCCTGATCAATCAATGCGCACCGCCGCGCGATCTGGCGGATTGGCGCAACGGCAGGCGCAGCAAGGGCGACACAGATCAGTACATGAGCGCAGGAATTGTTTCACATTGGAACAGTTCCCCTCTCAGGAGCTTGCCGTGCGCCCACCCGACGAAAAGAAGACCACGCTGGTCAGCCACCAGAGCGCCCGCCGCAGCATCAGCGCGCGATTTCCGCTTGCCGAAACCGTACCGCAAACCGGCGTCCCCCGATGGCAGGCGCGGCATGTCGCGTTTGCGGGTGGCGATGGTGGTGTTTTCGGGATTGCTGATCGCGGGCTTGATCGCGGCCCTGGCGCTCATCGCGCACGAGAATGCGACGGCCCCGCATCCGCTGGCCGTCGTGGCAGCAAAGAATGAAGAAGCGCCGGTCCGGCCGCTGCGCGGCGCCGCCGCCATCGGCCAGGGCTTAAGACCCAGCCGGCCCCGCGCTCTCGCGCCATCCCGGCGCGCCGCCCGCGCCGGACAGCGATCCGGCGCCCGCCCTGCCAGATGCCGAGGCCGACGCCGGTGCTTAGCCTGTCCGTCCCCGCTGCCGACCTGCCCGAGGACCCGGACGTGGTGCTGATCACCGCCATCCTCCTGCTGACACCGCCTGCGCCCGAGGCGGTGCCAGGCCTGCGGCAGCCCGCCAGCGGACCACTGCGCCGCCGCGTTTGCCCCGGATCCATAAAAACGACGGCGACGGGAATTGTCTGGGCACTGCCGGGGCCAGCGTTTATACTGTATATAATTACAGTTAATGGATGGACGGCAGTACACCACATGCGCAAGGTACTTGAGAACACCTTCTACTACCTGGACAATTTCCACCGGGTGCTGGAATGGATCAGCGATCGCTACGGCGACCTGCTGTCGGCAGAAGAACAGGCCTTCATCGGCACCTTCTGCGATCTGCCGCGCCCGTCGCGCGCCCTGTTCGTCCGCATGGTCATGCGCAAGGGCGTCCACTTCCGCGCCAGCAAGCTCAATTACGCCGAAATCGGCTGCACGGTCGAGGCGGCGCGCCATCTGCTGCCCACCGGCTGGATCACGCCCGATCCCGTCCTCACCCTCGACGAACTGTTCGAGCTGCTGCAAAAGCCGGAAATCGCCGCCGTATTCCGCCTGTCCCTGCACGAGAAAGGCGCGCGCAAGGCCGAGCAGCTCGACGCGTTGCGCGCCGAGTTCGCCGATCCGCGCCCGTTTTCCAGCTGGTACCGCGACTCGGGCGATTGCGTCTACAGCATCGTCGTCAAGCCGCTGTGCGACCGCCTGCGCCTGATCTTTTCGGCAATCTGCGCCAGGACTGGACCGAATTCGTGCTGTCCGACCTGGGCGTGTTCAACTACGAACAGGTCGAGTTTTCCGGCGCCTCGCGCGGCTTCCGCCACCGGCGCGATGTCGACGATTACCTCGAACTGCATCAATGCAAGCAACGCTTCGAGGCTGGCGACGATCTGGCCGAGGTGCTGCGCGCCCTGCCCGCCCGCGTGGCCGACAACGACTGGCTGGGCAGCCGGCGAGCGCCTGGTCTTTCAGATCGCCCAGCAGGTGGAAAAGCAAGGCGACTGGACGGGGGCCCACGCCCTGTACGCCGGTTGCCGCTTCCCGGGCGCGCGCGGACGCGCGATCCGGGTGCTGGAAAAGACGGCCAGTACCAGCGCGCCTTTGCGTTGCTGACGCTGGCGCAGCAGGCGCCCGAGAGCGATGCGGAACGCCAGCAGATCGGCCGCATCGCGCCGCGCCTGGCACGCAAGCTGGGCCTGCAAAAGAACGCTGCGCGGCGCCAGCCGCCCCGCGCAGCGGCTCGACCTGTCCCTGCCCCTGCCCGGGGAGGACTGGTGGGTCGAAGGCGTGGTGCGCGACCATCTGCAGCGCGCCGAGGCGCCCGTGTTCTATGTCGAGAACGCGCTGATCAACGCCCTGTTCGGCCTGCTGTGCTGGCGCGCGATTTTGCGCGATCCCGGGCGCCTTTTTCCATCCCTTCCACCGCGGCCCGGCCGACCTGCACAGCGCCGATTTCGCGCTGCGCCGCGCGCCAGCCTTCAGCGCCTGCCTGGCAGAACTCGACAGCGACGCCTACCGCGCCACCATCGCCGCGACCTACGCCGCCAAGCAGGGCATCGCCTCGCCCTTCGTGGCCTGGGAAGCCCTGAGCGAGGAGCTGATCGCGCTGGCGCTCGACTGCATTCCGGCCGCGCATCTGCGCAAATGGTGCGAGCGGATCCTGCTCGACATCCAGGCCAACCGCACCGGCTTCCCCGACCTGATCCAGTTCTGGCCTAGGCCGAACGGCGCTACCACATGATCGAGGTCAAAGGCCCCGGCGACCGCCTGCAGGACAACCAGCTGCGCTGGATCGACTACTGCGCCGCGCACGACATGCCGGTCTCGGTCTGCTACGTGCAATGGACGGAGGCCGCCGCTTGAGCTACCTCGTCGCCGTGCGCCCCCTGTGCGAATTCACCGCCAAAGAAGGCGATCTCGATCTGCGCTTCACGCCTTCGCCCACGGCCCAGGAAGGCATCGCCGGGCATGCCGAAGTGAGCAGCCGGCGCGGCCCCGCCTACCAGGCCGAGGTCAGTCTGAGCGGCACCCACGGACCGCTGCTGGTGCGCGGCCGCGCCGACGGCTACGATCCGGACCAGAACCTGGTCGAGGAAATCAAGACTTACCGGGGCGAGCTTGAGCGCCTGCCCGCCAATCACCGCCACCTGCACTGGGCCCAGCTGCGCGTGTACGGGCACCTGCTGTGCCAGAAGCTGGGACTGGAACAGGTCAACCTGGCGCTGGTGTACTTCGACATCGCGCGCCAGACCGAGACCGTGCTGCGCGAAACCCGCAGCGCGGCCGAACTGGCAGCGCTGTTCGCGCGCCTGTGCGACCGTTTCACTGCCTGGGCCGAACAGGAAATGGCGCACCGCCAGGCGCGCGACGCGGCGCTGGCGGACCTGCAGTTCCCCACGCCGATTTCCGCCCCGGCCAGCGCGATCTGGCCGAGACCATCTTCAAGGCCAACAGCAGCGGCCGATGCGTGCTGGCGCAGGCGCCCACCGGCATCGGCAAGACCATCGGCACCCTGTTCCCGGTCCTGAAGGCGGCCCCGCAGCACCAGCTCGACAAGGTCTTCTTCCTGGCCGCCAAGACCCCGGGCCGGCGCCTCGCCCTGGACGCGGCCGGCAGCGATCGCACGCAGCGCACCCCGGCTCCGGCTGCGCGTGCTGGAACTGGTCGCGCGGACAAGGCCTGCGAGCATCCGGACAAAGCCTGCCACGGCGACTCCTGTCCGCTGGCCAAGGGTTTCTACGACCGCCTGCCTAGCCGCGCGCAGCCTGCGCGGCAGTGGCTAAGCCCCCTGCTCGACCGCGAAGCCTTGCGCGAGGTGGCGCTGGCGCACAACATCTGCCCGTATTATCTGGGCAGCGAGATGGCGAAATGGTCGGACCTGATCGTGGGCGACTACAACTACTATTTCGACCTGGGCGCCATGCTGTACGGCCTGACGCTGGCCAATCAGTGGAAGGTCAGCGTGCTGGTCGACGAGGCGCACAACATGGTGCAGCGGGCGCGCCAGATGTATTCGGCCGAACTCGAACGGGGCGCCCTGCGCGCGGCGCGCGCGCCGCATCGCCGCTGAACCTGCAGGCTTGGCGCTCGACAAGATCAGCCGCAACTGGCCGGTGCCGGGCGTGGGTCCATATGAAGTGGCGCAGGCGCCGTCCGACAAGCTGCTCGACGCCCTGCGCGGCGCCACCGCGTCGATCACCGAACTGCTGGCCGAGAACCCGGCGCCCATGGATCCGGCGCTGCAGCGCTTTTATTTCGACGCCATGCATTTTGCGCGCATGGCCGAGCTGTTCGGCGAGCACTCGCTGTACGACATCACGCGCACCAGCGCCAGGGATTCGACGCTTTGCCTGCGCAATGTCGTCCCGGCGCCCTTCCTCAAGCCGCGCTTCGCCGCCACCCATGCGACGGCCCTGTTCTCGGCCACCCTCAGCCCCTGGAACTACTATGGCGACATGCTCGGACTGCCCGACAGCACGGCCTGGGTCGACATCGCGTCCCCGTTCGTCGCCGAGCAGCTGAGCGTGCACGTGGCGGGCGCGATCTCGACCCGCTTCCAGCACCGGGCCGCCTCGGCGGTGCCGATCGCGACCCTGATCGCGCGCCAGTATCATGAAACGCCGGGGAACTACCTGGCCTTCTTCAGCAGCTTCGATTACCTGGAGCAGGTGGCCGCGCTGTTCGAACAGCTGTATCCGGAGATCCCGGTCTGGCACCAGCCGCGCCGCATGTCCGAAGCCGAGCGCGAACAGTTCCTGGGGCGCTTCACGCTCGACAGCCGCGGCGTCGGCTTCGCCGTTCTGGGCGGTTCGTTCGGGGAAGGCATCGACCTGCCCGGCGCGCGCCTGATCGGCGCCTTCATCGCCACCCTGGGCCTGCCGCAAATGAACCCCGTGAACGAGGAAATCCGCAAGCGCATGCAGGTCTTGTTCGGCGCGGGCTACGACTACACCTACCTGTATCCGGGCCTGCAGAAGGTGGTGCAGGCGGCCGGGCGCGTGATCCGCACCGAGAGCGACAGCGGCGTGGTCTACCTGATCGACGACCGCTTCCAGCCAGCCGGAGGTGCGCGCGTGCTGCCGCGCTGGTGGCACGTGGACCAATTGGTCCGGCCGCACTAGCCGATCAGGTTTTTGACCTTCTGGTAGCCGCTGCGGCTCACGGGCACGCGCGCCGTCGAGCAGGATGGCGGTGTGGCTGTCCTTGCCCTGCTCGATCCGGCTCACCCGGCTGATATTGACGATGTAGGAACGGTGAATCCGCACGAAGACCTCGGGATCGAGCTGGCTTTCCAGTTCGGCCAGGCGCTGGTTCTTGAGGTAGCCCTTGCCCTCGGCATTGATCTGGACGTAGTCGTCCTGCGCTTCGATGAAGTCGATCTTGTCGGCGCCGATCACGTGCACGCGGGCGCCGTCGCGGATCAATACCCGTCCCAGCGGCTTGTTGCGCATGGCCGCTTCGCTGACCACAGCTTCCACGCCCAGGCTGGTGCGCAAGGTGGCGCGCGCATGCGCGAGCGCTTCGTCAAAGCGCTGCTGGCTGTAGGGTTTGAGCAGGTAGTCCACGGCGTGTACTTCAAATGCCTTGAGCGCGTACTGGTCGTAGGCGGTCACAAAAATATAGTGGGTCTTGCGCCCGGCCAGCTCCACCACTTCGAAGCCGTTCAGCTTGGGCATCTGGATGTCCAGGAACACCAGGTCCGGATCGAGTTCGGTGATGGCCTTGACCGCGTCGAAGCCGTTGGCGCATTCGGCCACGATCTCCACATCGGCATGGCTTAGCCAGGTATTCGCGCACCAGGCCGCGGGCCAGGTCTTCATCGTCGACAATAATGACACGCATGTTATGACTCCGTTGTTTCCGCGGGCAGCACCAGGGCCACCCGGAATGATTGTTGTTCGCGCGTCCAGCTGACGGCCGCTTCATGGCCGTACAGCGTGGCCAGGCGCTGGCGCACATTGGCCAGGCCGATTCCCCTGGCGCCGGCCGCAGGCAGATCCTCGTCGACATCGTTCTCTACCGTCACATGCAACTGCGAACCGCTGCGCGCAGCCGTGATGCGCACCGTGCCATGCCACTTACAGCTGGCCGATCCCGTGCTTGACCGCGTTTTCCACCAGCGGCTGCAGGATCATCGGCGGCAGCAGGCAGGCATTGGCGTCCTCCGCGATATCCTGCTCGACCATCAGACGGGCGCCGAAGCGCACCTTTTCGATGGCCAGAAAGTGCATCAGCAGCTTCGCTTCCGCTTCCAGCGTGACCTTGCGGTGCGCTTCCAGGCCCAGCGTGTGGCGGAAAAATTCGGCCAGCTGCAAGGTCATCTCGCGCGCCCGCTTCGGATCCTGCGAGGTCAGCGCGCTGATCGAATTGAGGCTGTTGAACAGGAAGTGCGGGTCGATCTGGGTGCGCAGCATGCGCAATTCCGCTTCCTGCGCCATCAGCTGCGACTCGAGCTCGCGCCGCTCGGCACTGCGGGCCCGCTGGAATTCGATCGCCAGGTAGTGGGCA
This sequence comes from Massilia sp. H-1, assembly GCA_024703915.1. GTDB lineage: Bacteria > Pseudomonadota > Gammaproteobacteria > Burkholderiales > Burkholderiaceae_D > Telluria_A. The sequence continues at coordinate 417,309 of CP087969.1, forward strand.
ATGGCCGACAGGCCGTACAGCACCACGCCCAGGCCGAACACGGTGGCCCGCAGCGGCGCCGTGAGCGGCACGCCCAGCTCCTGCCACAGGCCGTTCCACATGATGGCGAACGCGGTCCACAGCATGGCCGAAATCATGGCACTGAAACCGAAGACCGCCAGGATGGCGACGATCGCCTTGTCGGCCAGCGGGTAGGCCCGGCACAGGTAGTAGGACGAGAAGCCCGCCGCGCAGCCGTAGACCAGCGTGACGGGAATCGCAAACAGCAGCGCTTGATCCAGCCGGTGCCGGTGGCGCCGGTGACCGACCCGGCGAACACGAGTCCCAGCAGCAGCCATACCATCAGGTACAGCGCCACGCCGCGCTTAGCTGGAGAACACGCCTTGCATCAGTTGCGCACTTCCACACCGCCCATGATGGCGTAACCCTTGACGATCAGGCGCTTACTGCCGTTCGGCGGGGCCACGGTTTTTTTGTCGAAGCCGCCCATGATCGGCGTGCCGTGCAGGATCACGGTCCAGTCGACCGGCACCTTGAGCGTGATGCCGCCCATTGCGACGAACACGTTGATCACGGCTTCGCCGACGATCGAGGAGTTGCGCAGGTCAAGTTCGCAGCCGCCCATGACCGCCGTCACTTCGCCGCCACGGAAGGACTGGCTGTTGACACGGCGCACGAAGCCGCCCAGTACCGCGGTGGCCTCGACGATCGAATCGCTGCCGTCGTCGACCTTCATTGCCGTTTCGACCGTGCGGCGTCCGGTCAGGGAACGAAACACCATCACGCAGCTTAGCGCCGATGGCCAGCAGCGGCAGCACCGTGTGCAAGCTGAAGTTCAGGTAACCGAGCCGGTTGAGCGTGAGTCCGACGCCGATCCCGGTGAAAACAAGGCCGAGCAGGATCCCGTTCGGCGAACGCGTGTCGAGAAGTTTGACAACGCCGATCAGGATAAACACGGCAGGCCAGAACGAAATCGCCCGGTGGAAATCAAAAATGTTCAGATTATCGAGCAGGAACAGCATACCGATGCCGATCACAAAGACTCCCAGGATGACCTGGCCAGGGACGCTTCTGCGCAGTTCGCTTTTCATTTTCCCGACTCCTCATTTGGTGCAAAACGTTTCTTGATCAATGGTTCGAGAACCATGGTGATGCCGCAGACAATAATCGGCAGCGGCCAGCTGTTAGAGAGCGTCAGGCCGAATTCGTGCTCGAACACGGCGAACAGCCACAGCCCCATGAACATGGTCCACAGGCCGCTGGTGAAATGTTTGGCCGTGGGATAGCCGATCATCTTGTTGATGCCGCTGATGACCAGCAGCAGCGGCCAATAATGCCACAGTCCCTCGACCTCGATGATGTCCATCTGGTCGAGAAAAATCGTGACGCCGACGCCAATCAGAACCAGCCCCCACAGCAGCTGTCTGCGCCATTCGTAGGAATGTTGAGTATTCACCTTGCCCTCCGTTGAAAGAATAAGGTGACGATACATGGACACAAGGGCAAGGAAAACCGGATTTCGGCGAATGGCGCTCCCGGACCGGTGAATGACGGGGTTTTCGGCGAAATACGGTGCCGGACGTAAAAAGCCCGCATCGGCGTCCCTGGGGGACGTCGTGCGGGCTGGTTCGGGCGCGGGCGTCGGATTCTTTTACACGGAACCGGCGATCAGGTGCGGCTGCCCGCCATCTTGAAATCGACAGGTGCCAGGCCCCATCCCAGCTGGCGCCGGATTTCTTCCGGCGTTGGCGGCGGCTTCGGATCGCGTGAACGGCGCTCCAGGTAAGCGCGCACCAGGTGCTTCGGGGGATGGGTAAAGGTCGCCATGACACGCTCCATGTTCCAGTGCGAAATTGGTGCCGATGCTTGAGGCGACCGGCTAACCTGCTGAGGAGCGGCACTGCGGTTTATTCGTTCTTTTCCGCCAGTCCCTCACTCACACAGCTTCATCATAGTCGTGCACCGGTGGCCCAACCGTTCGTTGCCGCACACTACGCACGCTTCACTTTTCGCCTGTCGAAGATTCTTACAATTTCACGTATCGCCTTCAACCACGGGCGTTATAACGAGAAGACACCTTCCGAAAAACCGCCCGGCACACTTCATGCGTCATTGTCCTACATGGAGGTGAGAAATTATGGAAGCCAGTCTTGCATGGTCATGGATTGCCGCCCTGGCGCAGGCGCTGCAGCCGTTCAGCGCATTGCCGCCCGGTCCGGCCGCGCATCCGCTGCCGCCCGTCGATACCGGTGGCGCGCGCATTGTTGCCGAGGGATTGCGCGGCGCTCCCGTGAGCGGCGCGGCGGGACCGACGCAGTATGTCCAGGTGGCCAACGCCACGATGGCGGTCTACGACAAGGCCAGCGGCACGCTGTCGGCGCTTGGCCTCGCCCCTGGCGGCGCTGTACGCCGCCGCCTCGCCCGAGCGCGGGATGCGGGTCTGCGCCGGGCACGGCGCGGGACCGGCCTCGGTCTTGTACGACCATATCGGGCGGCGCTGGGTGCTGGGCTGGCTGGCCGGCACCGGCGGCTATCTGTGCCTGGCCGCGTCGGCTCTAGCCCGAACGCCGCAGGACGCTTCCATGTGCACGCGCTGCGGCTGCAGTCGCCAGGCACGGGCCATCCCCAGATCGCCTTGTGGCGCGACGCGCTGCTGCTGTCCTTCGACCTGGGCGGCCGCGCCACCCGCATGTGCGCCATCGACAGCGCGGCGCTCACCAGCCGCTATCCCGCCATGCGCTGCCGCGACATCGCGCGCGGCGGTGTGGCCGCGGCCAGCCTGGCGCCGCAAGCGGTGCTCCCCGCTGGCACGCCCGCCCTGCTGCTGGCACTGGACGCATCCGACTCCGGCAGCGGCAACACCATTTCGCTCTGGCGCTACGCTCCCGCCGACAATACGCTCAGCGGCCCGCTGGCCGTGCCGGTGGCGCGCTGCGCGATCGCCTGCGCCGCCTGCATCGCCCAGCCGCCGGGCGGCGCACCGCTGGCATCGCACGCACGGCAGCTCGCCCCGCGCGCAGTACGATGGCCGCGCGCTGGTGTTCAATCACACGGTCGTGCAGCCGGGCGGCCAGACCGGGATTCGCTGGTACGAGCTGCGCGCGCCGTTCGGCGCGGTCCAGATCTACCAGCAAGGCACGTACGCGCCGGACGCCGAGCAGCGCTGGATGGGCAGCATCGGCATCGACAAGGCCGAAGCGACATCGCGCTCGCCTACGCGGTCGCGTCCGAGGCCACCGCGGCCTAAGCATCCGCTACACGGGCCGCGTGCATACCGATCCACCCGGCCGCATGCAGCAGGAAGAGACCATCGTCAACGGCAGCGGCGTGCAAAGTACCCCCGGCTTAGGCCTTGCGCTGTAGTGGCCTGCTGCCCTGTCGCTCGATCCGGTCGACGGCTGCACCTTCTGGTACACCCAGCAATATATCCAGACCAGCGGCCCGGCAGCGTGGCAAACACGCATCGCTTCGTTCAAGTTCCGGCGCTGCAGGTGATACCATGCTTCATGCGCCTCGTTCCCCTACTCCTCCTGTCCGCCCTGCTGTGCGGCATTACCAGTCCGGCTGCCCAAAAGCCGATCTACACCATGTCGCCGCAAGAAGCGGGCGACTACATCGCGTCCATGTACCAGGCGCAGCCCGACTTGCGCAAGCGGATCGCCGCCATCGGCCGCCAAAACATCGGCCAGCCCTATTCGCTCAATCTGCTCGGTGAATTCCCCTACGAGCTGCATGACAAGCTGCCGCTCTACAGCCTCGAAAAAAGCGATTGCGTGGTGTTCGCCGAACACACCTACGCCATGGCGCTGAGCCAGTCCTGGGAACAGTTCTTCTGGACGCTGCAGCGGATCCGCTACAAGGATGGCGTGATCGGCGTGGCAAGCCGCAACCACTACACCGAGGTCGACTGGAACGTCAACAACCGCTGGCTGCTGACCGAGATCACGGCAGCGCTGGCTTCTAACCCGAGCGGGCCAAGCTACGAGATGACGGTTGACCGCAGCGCGTTTCTCAGGACCCGCCATCACACGGCGAGCAGCATTCCGGTGCAGGTCAGCCGCGAGCCCTACATCGCCAAAGACAAGCTGGCCGACAGCGTGCTGCCGCAGCTGCAGGAAGGCGACATGGTCAACGTGGTGTCCATCGTCGATGGCAATGTCCTGGTCACGCACGTGGGCCTGATCGTGCTCGGACCGGGCGGCGAGCGGCGCTTTCTCAATTCGGCCGAACCGGCCGTGCGCGAGGAAAGCTTCGACGCCTTCTTTGCCCGCACCGCAGAACGCGAAGCGCGGCAACGGCAAGCGTGGCCGCAAGCTGGCTTAGCTTCAAGGTGCTGCGCCTGAACGACAACGTGATTGTCCCATGCGGCATGGCGCCGCAACCGCGCCCCCGCCGCACCAAGCCTCAGAAACTGAGCGCTTAGGCCACACCGCGCGTCTTTTCAGTCCAGACAATGCGCTCGGCCAGGCCGATGCTGCCGCCGTTGATCAATCTGGTGACCAGCGCGACGTCGTCCTGATCGGCGGCGTCGTTGCAGCCGCGCGCCTGCCATTCGGCCGCCGCCACCTGCAGGCACCAGGCCGCCGACACCACGGCGTCGGGATCGCGCGTCAGGTCGGGCGCGGCACGCCACACGGCGTGTAAGAGTGTGGTCGCATGCGCATAGCCGTCCTTTCCAGTCAGCTGCAGCAATCCGCGACCACGAAAAAGATATCCATCACCGGGAGCGACGTTGCCCAGCCGTCCTCCGTACACCAGGTTGGCCAGCTTTTGCGGCCGGTGCGCGTACCTGGACGCCTTGTACGGGCCGCGCGGACGAAAGCGCGTGGGCCAGATCTCGCGCAGGCGCGGCGCGCTGTAATTGAGGTTTTCAAACTGGAGCGTGAGCGCGCCCGTCTCGTGCAGCACCTGCGCAAAGAAGTGGGCCACGCGCAGCGCATTGGCCGTCACCCCGTAGTAATCGAGCACCGGTTGGCCGATCGCCATCGCCGCGCGGTAGGCGGCGCCGCATGCAGGCGCGAGCCGTTCCACTTGTTCGAGCGAGACAACAATGGCCATGGTCAATTCCTTCGAGGGATGCATCTCGATGGTAGTAATTCCCGCGCGCATGGCCTTTACAAACATCAAACATGCGCGCCCTTGCCGCCGCGGGAATGGGGTGCAGGGCGGCGGTTGACGATTGTCAAATCGACCATTCTGGGTGACACCGATAATAAACTTACAAAACGCTAAGCCCTCTCCGCCATGCCGACGCCGCCCCCTCCTTCCCTCGTCCAGTTGTGCACCCGCATGGTGTCGCTCAACCGCGCTGCAAAAATCGGACTGATGGTCGGCGTCGATCTGCTTGCCCTGCCGCTGTGCTTTCTGATCGCCCTCACGCTGCGCCTGGGCGACCCCATCCTGGCCATGCATTACGGCTTGCCTGCCTATGTGGCGGTGGCGGTGGTCACGATCGCCGCCTTTTCCCTGTCCGACCTGTACCGCGCCGTGATCCGCTTCATCGATCAGCGCCTGCTCACCGCCACCGGCCTGGCGCTGGGCGCAGCGGTGTTGTGCGCCTACTTCGGCCTGCTGCTGGCCGAAGCGAGGAACAATTACCGCAGCAGCGCTGGCCATCTATTGGTTCATCGGCTTTTCCTACGTGGTCACCTCGCGCATTTCGGTCAGGAACTTCCTGCGCAACCATATCAGCCAGCGGCTAAGCAAACGACCATGCGGTGGCGATCTACGGCAGCCGGCAGAAGCGGGTGCCCAGCTGGCACTGGCCATGCGCACCAGTCATGAATACCGGCCCGTCTGCTTCTTCGACGAGAAACACGTCCTCAATGAACGCACCATCGACGGCCTGCGCGTCTTCCATACCGACCGCCTGATCGAGATGGTCAATTCGCTGTGCATCCGCTCGATCATCATCGCCATTCCCGCCGTCTCGCCGGAACGCTTGCGCGACATCATGCAGCGCCTGGCCGCGGCCAAGCGTGACAACCAAGATCCTGAGCCGCCTGCTGGACCTGGCCGACGAGCGCGCGCCGATCGAATCGATCCGCGAGCTGGAAGTTCGAAGACCTGCTCGGGCGCGCACCGGTGCCGCCGCGCACCGACCTGTTCGCGCGCTGCGTGCATCAAAAGACGGTGCTGGTGACGGGCAGCCATGGTTCGATCGGCAGCGAGCTGTGCCGCCAGATCGTCACCCTGGCGCCAAGCCCAGTTGCACCTGATCGATCACTCCGAGTTCGCGCTCTACACGATTCGCCAGGAACTGCAGGCGCGCCACCCGGACCTGCCCATCATCGCCCACCTGGGGTCCGTGTGCAGCGCGGCGCTGGTCGAACGCATCCTGCAGGACGAACGGATCGACACCATCTATCATGCGGCCGCCTACAAGCATGTGCCGCTGGTTGAAACCAATATCGCCGAAGGCTTGCGCAACAACGTGCTGGGATCGCAAGTCATCGCGGCGGCGGCGGGCAAGTTCAAGGTCGAAACCTGCGTCCTCATTTCAAGCGACAAGGCGGTGCGGCCGTCGAACATCATGGGCGCGAGCAAGCGCATCGCCGAACTGATCTTCCAGGCCGCCGCCTCGCTTTTCCGCCGACACCACCTTTTGCATGGTGCGCTTCGGTAATGTGCTGGGGTCCTCGGGCTCGGTCATTCCCCTGTTCCAGCGCCAGATCGCGCATGGCGGACCGCTGACCATCACCCATCCCGACGTGGCGCGCTACTTCATGCTCATTTCCGAGGCGGCCCAGCTGGTGATCCAGGCTTGGCGCCATGGCCAAGGGCGGCGACGTGTTCGTGCTCGACATGGGCGAGCCGATCAAGATCGTCGACCTGGCGCGCAGCATGATCGTGCTGTCCGGCCTGACCGAGAAATCGCCGCTCAACCCGGCTAGAATGACATTGAAATCAAGTTCGTCGGCCTGTTCCCCGGTGAAAAGCTCAACGAAGAATTGCTGACCGACGGACTGGTGTACCCGAGCGAGCACCCGCGCATCATGCGCATGAAGGAAAGCGCGCTCCATGCGGGCGTGCTGGAAACCTACATCACCTTCCTCATGATGGCCTGCGATACGAACGACCGCGGCATGATCGAATCCATGGTCAAGGCCATCGTCACCGAATACACGCCGCACACGCCCGCCCTGGCGAACGCTCTACAGCACCGCGCTCGCCAACCCGGCTGCGCCGACCAGAATCATCCCCTTCCGCCTCTAGACCGCAGACCGAACGGAGCCCGCCATGCGCGACCAACCTTCCAGCAGCCACCTGACGCGACTGATCGCCAGGTTCGAATCGCGCCAGGCGACGGTCGGCATCATCGGCCTTGGCTATGTCGGACTGCCCCTCAGTTTGCGCTACGCCGAAGCGGGATTTCGCGTGCTCGGCATCGACATCGATCCCGCCAAGGTGGCCCGGCTCAACCGGGGCGAGAGCTACATCGAGCATATCGGCGCGGCCGCGATCGGGTCGGCGCGCCAGGCCTAGGCTTCGAGGCCACCGCCGACTTTTCGCGCGCGGGCGAAGCCGACGCCCTGATCATCTGCGTGCCGACGCCGCTGAACGCCTACCGCGAACCGGACCTGAGCTTCGTGCTGGCCACCGCCGACGCCCTGCTTCCGTATCTGCGCGCTTGCCGCCCAGGTGGTCTCGCTCGAAAGCACCACCTACCCCGGCACCACGGACGAAGAACTGCGTCCGCGCCTCGCCGCGTGCGGCTTTACCGTCGGCGAGGACATCTTCCTCGTGTTCTCGCCCGAACGGGAAGACCCCGGCAACCGCGATTTCGCCACCCGCACCATACCCAAAGTATGCGGCGGCGACACCGCCGCCTGCCTGCAGGCGGGAATCGCCCTGTACAGCGCCGCCATCGACCAGGTGGTGCCGGTCAGTTCGACCCGCGCCGCCGAGCTGACCAAGCTGCTCGAGAACATCCACCGCGCCGTCAATATCGGTCTGGTCAACGAAATGAAGATCATCGCCGACCGGATGGACATCAATATCCACGAGGTGATCCGGGCCGCCGCCACCAAGCCGTTCGGCTTCACGCCCTACTATCCGGGGCCGGGCCTGGGCGGCCACTGCATTCCGATCGACCCGTTCTACCTGACCTGGAAGGCGCGCCAGTTCGGCCTGCACACGCGCTTCATCGAACTGGCTTAGCGAAATCAACAGCGACATGCCGCACTGGGTGATCGGCAAGCTGACCGACGCGCTCAATGAACGCAGCCGCTCGGTGCGGGGCGCGGGTGCTGGTGCTCGGCATCGCCTATAAAAAGGATGTCGAGGACATGCGCGAGTCGCCCTCGGTCGAGCTGATGGAAATCCTGCGCGCCAAGGGGGCAACGGTGTCCTATTCCGATCCGCACGTGCCGGTGTTTCCCGCCATGCGCGAGCACCATTTCGACCTGGCGAGCGTGGCGCTCACGCCAGAGACCATCGCCGCCGCCGACGTGGTCCTGATCGCCACCAGCCACAGCGCTTCGACTACGCCCTGATCCAGGAACATGCACAGCTCATCGTCGATACGCGCGGCGTGTATCTGGATGCGCAAGCCAATGTCGTCAAAGCCTGAACCAAAGGAACCCATCATGCGCTACTTCCCGCCTAGCCGTCCTGGACCGCCGCATCCGCTTTGCCCTGGTTGGCTGCGGCCGGATCGCGGCCAATCATTTCAACGCAATCGAGCAGCACGCGACGCGTGCGAACTGGTGGGCGTGTGCGACGTCGACCCGGCGGCACTGGCGCGCGCCGCCGAATCGACCGGCGCCCATCCCTACCGCAGCCTGGGCGAGATGCTGGCCCGATCCGATGCCGATGCGGTGATTGTCGCCACGCCGTCCGGCCTGCATCCGGAGCAGGCGATCCAGATCGCGGCGGTAGACCGCCATGTGATCACCGAAAAGCCGATGGCCACGCGCTGGGAAGACGGCAAGCGCATGGTCGGCGCCTGCGACGCGGCCGGGGTGCGCATGTTCGTGGTCAAGCAGAACCGGCGCAATGCCACGCTCCAGCTGCTCAAGCGCGCGGTCGAAAAGAAGCGCTTCGGGCGCATCTACATGGTCAATCTGAACGTGTTCTGGACCCGGCCCGACGACTACTACAACAGCGCCAAATGGCGCGGCACCTGGGAATACGACGGCGGCGCCTTCATGAACCAGGCCAGCCATTACGTTGACCTGATCGACTGGATCGTGGGCCCGGTCGAAAGCCTGCAAGCCTACACCGCGACCCTGGCGCGCGATATCGAGGTCGAAGACACGGGCGTGATCAGCCTGCGCTGGCGCAACGGCGCGCTCGGCTCCATGAACGTGACCATGCTGACCTACCCGCGCAACATGGAAGGCTCGATCACGATGCTCGGCGAAACCGGCACCGTGAGGATTGGCGGGGTGGCCGTCAATGAAGTGCAGCAGTGGGAATTCGCCGTGCCCGACGAGGACGACCTGCTGGTGCGCGACGCCAGCTACCAGACCACCTCCGTGTACGGCTACGGGCATCCGCTCTACTACGACAACGTGATCAAGGTGCTGCGCGGCGAGGCCGAGCCGGAGACCGACGGCCGCGAGGGACTCAAGTCGCTCGAAGTGCTGGTCGCCGCCTACAAATCCGCGCGACGGCAAACGCGTGGCCCTGCCCCTGGAGTACTGACATGGACGGACTCATTCACGCCAGCGCCATCGTCGACGCTTGCGCCAGTCTCGGCGCCAAGCACCCCACGTGTGGCACTTCACGCACGTGTGCGGAGGCGCGCGCATCGGCGACGGCTGCTCGCTGGGCCAGAACGTCTTCATCGGCAACGATGTCGTCGTCGGCAACCGCGTCAAAATCCAGAACAACGTCTCCGTGTACGACGCGGTCACCATCGAGGACGATGTGTTCTGCGGCCCGAGCATGGTGTTTACCAATGTCTTCAATCCGCGCGCGGCCGTCGTGCGCAAGGACCAGTACCGGCGCACCCTGATCGAACAAGGCGCGACCATCGGCGCCAACGCCACCATCGTGTGCGGCGTCCGGGTCGGGCGCCACGCCTTCATCGCCGCCGGGGCGGTGGTCACGCGCGACGTCCCGCCGTTCGCGCTGATGGCCGGCGTACCCGCGCGCCAGACCGGCTGGATGAGCCGCCACGGCGAACGCCTGCCGCTGGGCGTTGCCTCGACCGGCAAGGCCGCCTGCCCCCACACGGGCGACATTTATACGGTGCGCGACGGCGCCTGCACGCTCGACACCGCATCTTCTGCTTCCTGAACCGACAAGGATGCCCATCATGGATTTCATCGACCTCAAATCGCAATACCAGGCCATGCGCAGCAATATCGACGCCCGCATCCAGGCCGTGCTCGATCACGGCCAGTACATCATGGGGCCCGAAGTGGCCGAACTCGAACACCGGCTGGCCGCCTACACGGGCGCGCGCCACTGCATCACGGTCTCGTCCGGGACCGAAGCGCTGCTCATTTCGCTGATGGCGCTCGGGGTCAAGCGCGGCGACGAAGTGATCACCACGCCGTTCTCCTTCATCGCCACCGCCGAGGCGATCGTGCTGCTCGGCGCGACGCCGGTGTTCGCCGACATCGACCCGGCCACCTGCAATCTCGATCCGGCCCTGGTCGAAGAGCGCGTGACCGAACGCACGCGTGCCATCATGCCGGTGTCGCTGTACGGGCAGCCTACCGACATGGAGGCGATCAACGCGATCGCGCACCGCCACGGCTTGTCCGTGATCGAGGACGCGGCCCAGAGCTTTGGCGCCAGCTATCTGGGCAAGCGCAGCTGCAATCTGTCGCAGATCGGCTGCACCAGCTTCTTCCCCACCAAGCCGCTCGGCTGCTACGGCGACGGCGGCGCCATCTTCACCAGCGACGACGAACTGGCCGGCAAGCGATGCGCGAAATCCGGGTCCACGGTCAGTCGCGCCGCTACGTGCATACCCGGATCGGCGTCGGCGGGCGGATGGACACGCTGCAGTGCGCGATCGTGCTGGCCAAGCTCGAATGCTTCGACTGGGAATTGCAGCAGCGCGCCCGCATCGCGGCCGCCTACGACGCCCTGTTCTCGGGCAAGATCGGGCTGGTCTCGCGCACGCATGGCCGCAGCAGCGCGCTGGCCCAGTACACCGTGGTGCTCGACGAACGCGACCGGATCCAGGCCGTGCTGCACGCGGCCTAAGCATTCCGACCGCCGTCCACTACCCGGTCCCGATGCACTTGCAGCCTAGCCTATGCGCACCTGTGCAGTCCCGAGCAAGCCCCGGTCGCCATGAGCATGGCGGGCAAGGTCCTGAGCCTGCCGATGGGGCCCTATCTGGACGCCTAAGCACCGTGCAGGAAGTCGGCGAGACGCTGCTGCGCGCCGCCGCTGAGAGCATCCCCGGCTCGGACGAGCGCTTGCTGGCCCTGCTGTAGGCCGCGCCGGAACCGCCATGGCGCTGCACGTGCCGACCTACTGGAAGCACGTCGCCACGGTACTTGGCGGCGCGCTCGGTGCGCAGGCGCTGCCGCTGCTGGCCGCGCCCCTCATCACGCGCCTGTGCTCGCCTACCGACATGGGCGCTTTCATGGTCTGGTTCGGCATCGTGGCGGTGGCCGCGATCGGCGCCACCCTGCGCCTGGAAGCGGCCATGATCCTGGACCACGACAGCGAACACCAGGCGACCTGCTTTCGCGTCGTGGCCTGGTCGGCCACGCTGACGGCGCTGCTGGTGACGGCCGGCGCGGCGGCGGCGCGCGCTGGGCTTGCCGATGGCGGCCAGGCTGCCGTGGTATGCCTTGCTCACCATCGGCTGCGGCACCTGGATCACGGCCACCATGCAGACCACGCTGGCCTACGCCACTTCGCGCAACGCCTTCGGCAAGGCGGCGCGCGCCAAAGTGATCGGTGCCGCCAGCATCGCGCTGTTCCAGGTCGGCTTGCTGCTGGCCGCCGCAGCCAAGCGGCGCGGCGCTGCTGGCCGGGCACCTGGCAGGACTGGCGGCGGGACTGGCGGCAGCGACGTTGCTGCTCGATCCGCCGCGCGCATGGCCGGCGCTGCGGCCCACCCCGGCCATGCGCCACTACCTGTTCCGGCACCGGGCCTTCTGGCGCTTCTCGCTGCCCTCGAACCTGCTCAATGTGCTGGTCGGCCAATTGCCGCTGTTCATGATCGGCGCCCGCTACGGGGCGCTGGCGGCCGGGCTGTTCGCGCTGACCCAGCGCGTGCTGTCAGCCCCGGTCGCGCTGCTCGCCTCGTCGGTGCTCGAAGTCTTCAAGCGCCAGTCCGTCCAGGATTTCCAGACCCATGGCAATTGCCGCGATGCCTATCTGTACACCTTCAAGGCGCTCGTCGTGCTCGGCATCGGACCGTCGCTGGTGCTGCTGCTGTTTTCGCCGCAGCTGTTCGCCTGGGTCTTCGGCCAGACCTGGCGCCCGGCCGAAGCGAGATGGCGCAGATTCTGGCGCCGCTGTACTTCCTCAATTTCATCGCCAGCCCGCTCAGCTATGTGTTCTTTGTGGCTAAAGCAAACAAAAGATGGACCTGGTCTGGCAAGTCGCCCTGTTCGGCATGACCCTGATCGTGTTCCTGCTGCCGGGCACGCTCAAGCAGAGTCTGGCCTGGTATGCCACCGGCTATTCCCTGCTCTACCTGGTCTACCTGCACATGTCGTGGCAGTGCTCCCAGAATCGCGCGGTGGCAACATGAGACGCTGGCTGCACAGCTTTACCTGGTCCGGCCATTCGGTCGGCATGCTGGCCTTCCTCGCCTTGTTCCCGGGATTTTTCTTTTATCACACGCTGCTGGGACTGGGCATGACAGGCGCCGTTCTGGGCGGCTATTTCGCGCCGGTGTCGCTGCTGATCGCGCCGCCGCTGGCCTTCTTTTATGCCTACCTGCTGCGCCGCCGCGGCTGGCAGCTGGGCCGGCCCGAAGTGTTCTTCCTGCTCTACGTCGCCTATTTTCTGACCGTGATCGCGATCCAGGCGGCGGTGGGCGCCAACCGCGTCATCCTCGGCAACCATCTGCTGGGCGTGATGTTCATCGTCAATATGTTCCTGATGTTCCGATTGACCGACTTCAGCAGCACCGCATTCCGCTTCATGTGCCTGGCGACCATTGCTTAAGCATGTCGGCCATCGTGTTCGCCTACTCGGTCGACGGCTCGTTCTACCTGGCGCCGCTGGGCACGGCAAAGAACCCGGAAAGCCTGGCGACCTACCAGGGCTTCTCGCGCTCTTACCTGGTCACCTTCCTGGTGGCGGTGTGTTTCTCGCGCGCTGTCGCTGCGTGTGCTGCTGTACTGCGTGGCCGCCCCTACCCTGTTCGTCAACACCGCGCGCAGCGAGTTCGTGGCCATGCTGTTTACGGTGCCGATCATCGAACTGTATTACTCGCGCCGCAAGGTGCTGATGGCCAGCGTGCTCGGCGTGCTGTGCCTGGTCGTGTACGTCTACCTCGATCAATTGCTGGCACTGCTGCCGAGCAACCGGATCCTCGAGCTGCTTGACCTTTCACAATCGACCTCGGCCAACAAGCGCCATCATCTGACCATGTACGCGATGAACACGATCGCGCAGTTCCCTGTGTTCGGCGACTACGCCAGCTATAACCCCGGCTTCTATTCGCACAACGTGCTCTCGGCGTGGGTCGATACCGGCCTGTTCGGCTTCCTGTTCGTGCTCGCCATCCTGGTCCTGCCGATCGCGCAAATGCTGGTGCGCGGCTATTTTTTGCCGGAACAAAGCGGCATTTTCATTCTCGCACTGACCTTCGCCTGCAGCACGCTGCTCTTGCTGGCCACGTCGCATTACTTTACGGACATGGCCATCGGCGCCGCGCTCGGATCCTATTCACGCTACCGGTATGGAAGAAAACATGGACCGCATCGCCCACCTGACCTCGGCCCACCCGCGCCACGACACCCGCATCTTCATCAAGCAGTGCCAGAAACTGGCCCAGCACGGGTATGAAGTGTCGCTGGTCGTGGCGGACGGCCTTGGCAATGCCAGCGAGGCCGAAGCGTGCGGATCATCGACGCCGGCCGCATGCCGGGCTGAGCTGCAGCGCATGCTGCGCAGCACGCGCCGCGTGCTCGAGCTTGCCAAAGAGCTCGATGCGCACGTGTATCACTTGCACGATCCCGAACTGATCCCCGCTGGCCTGCAACTCAAGCGCATGGGCAAGAAAGTCATTTTCGACGCGCATGAAGACGTGCCGCTCCAGCTGCTGAGCAAGCCTTACCTCAACCGGCCGCTGCGCCACCTGGCCGCGCGCCTTTTCAGCCTACGAAGTGTATGCCTGCCGCCAGTTCGACGGCATCGTCGCCGCCACGCCCAGCATCGCCGACAAGTTCCGCCAGATCAATCCGCGCACGGTGGACGTCAACAACTATCCACTGGCCAGCGAATTCGACGGCGGCGCCGCGTGGGAAGGCAAGCGGCGCGAGGTCTGCTACGTCGGCAGCATCGCCGCCGTGCGCGGCATCCGCGAGCTGGTGCGGGCCTTCGCGCTGATGCGCTCCGGCGCCCGCCTCTCGCTGGCCGGGCAATTTTCCGAGCGAAGCGCTGGAAGCGGAAGTGCGCGCCTACCATGGCTGGCACCAGGTGCGCAGCCTGGGCCACCAGGACCGCAGCCGGCGTGCGTGCCGTGATGGCGCGGGCCATGGCCTAAGCCTCGTGACGCTGCATCCGGAACGCAATTATCTCGACGCGCTCCCCGTCAAAATGTTCGAGTACATGGCCGTCTAAGCATTCCCGTGATTGCCTCCGACTTCCCCCTGTGGCGCCGCATCGTGCTCGGCGCCGCTGCTGCGGCGTCTGCGTCGATCCCATGGACCCGGCTGCCATCGCGCAAGCGGTCGACCACCTGGTTAGCCATCCGGAGCTGGCGCGCGATGGGACAGAACGGACGGCGCGCCATTCTCGAGACCTACAACTGGCCGACCGAATCGGCCAAGCTCATTGCCTTGTATGCCGATCTCTGATGCCTGGAGCGAATTGCGCCGCCTGCTGCGCGCCCTCATGACGCTGATCACCCTGCCCAAGGCACGTCTGCACTTCGATACCCGCATCGCGCCGCGCCGGATCGCGGCCACGTATGCGCTGTTCAACAAGCCGCACGCGTTTTCCGCCTGATCAAAAACAAAACAATGGGAATAGCGCTGATCGATTTAAGCAAATTCAAGAGCCCCGCGGACTACCTCGCTACAGTCAGGAGAAAGGACCACGCGGGACACCATGCCCGGGTCGCACGCAAGCGCGGCTACACGGTCCGGGGAAATCCGGCGCAACGATCACATCGACGAGATCCACGCCATTCATACCTCGAGCAAGATACGCCAGGGAAGACCGATGGACATGCCCTACCAGGTATTGCAAACCGAGTTCGACGATGCGCCGCCGCTGCGCTGTTTCGGCGTCTTTCAGCGCGACGGCACGCTGGTCGGCTATTGCAGCTTCGGGCTGTATGGCAATTTCGCCGCCACCGACAAGGTCATCGGCATCAAGAACAAGGATGGCGCGATGTACTTGCTGCTGCTGGAAATCCTGAGCTTCCTGATCGCCCGGACCAGCGTCGAGTTCTTCATGTACGACACCTATCTCGGCACGCGCGACGGCTTGCGCAGCTTCAAGCAGCGGATCGGTTTCCGGCCTTACCGCGTCAGCTACGTCATCACCTGAGCCATGCAGACCCTGTCCCGCCACTTCGCCACCTTGCGTACCCTGCTGCGCATGCCGGTCGCCGCGCTCCGTTTCGACAGCACGATCGAGCCGGTGAACGTGGTCTCCACCTACCGCTATTACACCAAGCCCCATCCCAAGTACAAGATCATCCAGAACAAGCGCTGGGGCGCGGCCCTGATCGACCTGCGCCAGTGCCCCACGCGCGACGCCTATTTCGAGCGCATCAAGGGCAAGAACAACGGCGCTTGGCATGCCGGGCGCGCAAGCAAGCGGTTACGTGACGCGCAGGATCGACCGCAACGCCCACATCGATGCGATCCACGCGATCAACAACTCGGTCGGCCAGCGCCAGGGCTTAGCCGATGGATGCCAGTTACCAGGAAAAGCAGACCAGTTTCGATGTGCTCGCCCACTTCGGCTACTACGGCGTGTTCGACAGCGCGGGCAAGCTGGTCGCCTACGCCAACATCGGCCGTTACGGCAATTTCTGCGCGTTCTCGCAGCTGATCGGCTACCGCAACAACGACGGCATCATGCATTTGCTCATCACCGACATCGTGGCTTAGGCCTGATCGACGAGGGCAAGGTCGAGTACGTGATGTACGACACCTTCTTCGGCGCCCTGCCGGGCATGCAGCAATTCAAGACCATCCTGGGCTTCCAGCCTTACCGCGCACGTTTCAGCCTCCAATGAAAACCCTGCTCAACCGACTCTACGGCGACTACCTGATGCCGTCCCGCCTGAACCAGTACGACGCTGCTGGTGCACGCGGCCTGCGATCTCGGCTACGACCAGCTGTCGCTGCGCGAGTTCCTGTGCCCACCGCCGCCCGAGGGGCGCGGCCTGACCATGGTGCACCGGCACGACATCGACAGCGACTTGCGCACGGCCGCCAAGATGTTTGCCATCGAAGTGCGGCACGGCATTACAGCCAGCTACTATTTCCGCCTGTCGACACTGGACTTCGGCCTGATGCGCGAGATCGAAGCCTACGGCAGCGAGGCAAGCTACCACTTCGAGGAAGTGGCCGATTTCGCCAAGCGCCATCATATCCACGACGCCGACGTGCTGCGCAGCCGCTTTCCCGCCATCCGCGTGCAGTTCCGCCACAACCTGGAACGGATCGAGCGCGTGCTCAAGCGCAAGCTGACCACGGTCGCCAGCCATGGCGACTTCGCCAACCGGCGCCTGGCCGTCATCAACAATGAAATCCTGCAAGACCCGGCGTTTCATGAACGCTGCGGGATCGCCTGCGGAAGCCTACGATCCGGACTTGCTGCGCCAGTTCGATCTGTATATCAGCGACCGCCCGCCCCCCGTGTATTTCCAGCCGCTCGACCCGGCCTCCGCGCTCGGGCGCTACCGCTGCATCTGCCTGCTGACCCATCCGGTGCAATGGGAAACCAACTGGCGCGCCAGCACCAGGTGCAATCTCCGGCGCCTGATCGAAGGCCTGGCCTGGTAAGACTCCACACAAGGATGCGCGATCGTGAATATTCTGCTGATCAACCACTATGCCGGTTCCCTGCGCCACGGCATGGAATACCGCCCCTTCTACCTGGCGCGCGAATGGGTGCGGCTCGGGCACCGGGTCCGCATCATCGCCTCGTCCCAGTCGCATATCCGGGCCCAGGCGCCCCTGCTCGACGGCCTACCCCCGGCTCGACGAAGTGATCGACGGCGTCGAGTACCAGTGGATCGCCACCCCGGGCTACCGCGGCAACGGCATCGCGCGGTGCTCAACATGCTGTGCTTCGTGGCCCGCCTGTACCAGCAGTCAGGGGGCACTGGCCAGGGATTTCCGCGCCGACGTCGTGATTGCATCGAGTACCTATCCGCTCGATATATGGCTAAGCGCACCGGATCGCGCGTGCCAGCGGCGCGCGGCTGCTGTTCGAACTGCACGACCTGTGGCCGCTGTCGCCGATGGAGCTGGGCGGCTACTCGCGCTGGCACCCGTTCATCATGCTGCTGCAGGCGGCCGAGAACTTCGCCTGCCGCCGCGCCGACGCGATTGTCTCGATCCTGCCCAAGGTGCGCGAACACCTGGAGGCACACGGCATGGCGCCGCACAAGCTGCACATCGTGCCCAACGGCGCCGACCCGGCCGAGTGGCTGGCCGACGGCGCGGCCTTGCCCGGCATGGCGGGCGCACGGCTCGATGCCCTGCGCCGCCAGGGAAAATTTATTGTGGGCTATGCTTAAGCACCCATGGCATTGCCAACGCGCTCGACACCCTGCTGGGCGCGGCCAGCCTGGTGGGCGACGAACGGCTGGCCTTTGTGCTGGTGGGTGGCGGCCCCGAAAAGACGGCGTTGCAGCAAATGGCCCGCAATATGGGTCTGACCAATGTCCACTTCTTCGATCCCGTCCCCAAGCAGCAAGTTCCCGCCTTGCTGCGCAGTTTTGACGTGGCCTATATCGGCTGGCAGCGGCAGCGCCTGTACCGCTTCGGCATTGCCCCCAATAAGCTGATCGATTACATGATGGTAAGCTGCGCCATCCTGCATTCCGTCGATGCGGGCAACGACCCGGTGGCCGAAGCCGGTTGCGGATTGACGGTCGCGCCCCAGGATCCGGCCGCCGTCGCGCGCGGCTTGCTGGCCCTGTTCATGCTCGCACCGGCCGAGCGCCACAGTCTGGGACAACGGGGCCGGGCTTACGCCCTGGCCAATCTGAGCTACCCGGTGCTGGGCTAGGCGCTTCCTGCAAGCCTGCACCTGAGGCAGGCATTCATCCACGAGGACCATCATGCCTGAAGACAGCATCAAGCTCGGCGAAGCATCCCCCTTCCTGCCGTTCGCCCTGCCCGACATCGGGGATGAAGAAATCGCCGCCGTGGTCGACTGCCTGCGCTCGGGCTGGGTCACGACCGGCCCCAAGACGCGCCAGTTCGAGCAATTGTTCGGCGCCTATCTCGGCGACGGGGTGGAAGCCATTTCCGTCAATTCCGCCACCATGCCTACCTGCACCTGGCGCTCGAGGCGCTCGGGATCGGCCCCGGCGACGAAGTCATCGTGCCGACCCTGACCTTCACCGCCACCGCCGAAGTGGTGCGCTACCTGGGTGCCCAGCCGGTGTTTGTCGACACCGATCCCGGCACGCTCAACCTAGACCTGCAGGCGCTCGAAGCGGCGATCGGCCCGCACACGCGCGCCATCATCCCGGTGCACTATGCGGGCCTGGCGTGCGACATGGATGCCATCCTGGACCTGGCCCGCATCTACGGCTTAAAGGTCGTGGAAGACGCGGCCCATGCCTTTCCGACCCGCTACAAGGGCAAGCTGGTCGGCACGCTAGCCAGCGACGTGACGGTGTTCAGCTTCTACGCCAACAAGACCATGACCACCGGCGAAGGCGGGATGGTGGTCACCCGCAATGCCGAACTGGCGCGCCGCATCCGCCTGATGCGCATCCACGGCATCAGCCAGGATGCCTTCCAGCGCTACACCTCGCGCAGTCCGGCCTGGTTCTATGAAGTGGTTGCAGTAGGCTTCAAATACAACCTGACCGACCTTGCCTCGGCGATCGGGATCGCCCAGCTGGCCAAGATCGACCGCTTCCTGACGCGGCGCCAATGCCTGGCCGCCGAATACAACACGGCCCTGGCTTAGCCTGCCGCTGCGCTTGCCCGCGCGGCCCCGGTGCCAGCAGCACCCATGCCTGGCATCTGTATGTGGTGCGGCTGACGGACCAGGCCACGATCGGGCGCGACGAACTGATACGCAAGCTGTCCGAGCGCGGCATCGGTACCAGCGTGCACTTCATTCCGCTGCACCGCCAGCCGATCTGGCGCGACAGCTGCCGCCTCAGTCCGGAGCAATTCCCCGCGGCCGAGGCGGCCTTCCTGAGCATGTTGTCCCTGCCGCTGTACACCAAGATGAGCGATGCCGACCAGCAGCGCACGATCGCCAACCTGAGGGAGTTACTGTCATGAACAAGCGCATTTTCGATTTCACCGCCTCGCTGGCCGGACTGGTGCTGCTCGCTCCCCTGTTCCTGCTGGCCGCGCTCTGGATCAAGCTCGATTCGCCGGGCCCCGTGTTCTTCCGTCAACAGCGGGTCGGCAAGAATGGCGCACTGTTTAACATCATCAAATTTCGCACGATGCATGACGATGCCCACGAAGCCTTGCTCACGATCGGCCACGACCGCCGCATCACCGAGGCTTAAGCAAATTCCTGCGCCGCCACAAGCTCGACGAGTTTCCCCAGCTGTTCAACGTGATCAAGGGCGACATGAGCCTGGTCGGCCCGCGCCCGGAAGTGCCGCGCTATGTAGAGTGCTATCCGGCCGACGTGCGCTCGGTGGTGCTGTCGGTCGCGCCCGGCATCACCGACTGGGCGTCGATCTATTACAAAGAAGAAAACTCGCTGCTGGGCCGGGCCGCCGATCCCGAGCAGGCCTATCTAGAAACCATCCTGCCCGCCAAACTCAAGTACAACCTGCGCTATGTGCACGAGCGCAGCTTCTGGAACGACGTGCGCATCATCTTCACCACCCTGGCCGCGCTGGTGCGCTAGCAATGTCCAGCCAGCGGCTGATCGCGCTCGGCGACCTGGCGCTGACCTTGCCCGCCGCCGCGGCGCTGCTGGCCTAGCATGCTGGCGGCCCGGGCCTGGCGCCTCGCCTTCTGGTGGAGCGTGCTGTTCGGGCTCGCCGTCGCGCTGGTGGGCGCCAGCAAGATCGTCTTCATGGGCTGGGGCGGCGGCTGGCCTAGCCATCTGCTTCAAGGCCTTCAGCGGACACGCGGCCGGGGTCAGCGCGATCGCGCCCATGCTGTTCTATGTCGTGCTGTACAGCCTGGGCTTGGCTAGTAAGCGCATCATCAGCCAAGCCTGATTGCCTAAGCCTGGTCCTGGGCGCGGTGGTGGCCGTGTGGCTGGTCGCCTTGCGCGAGCACAGCCTGGCCGAAGCGGTGGCTAGAGCTGGTGTCTGGGCGTCCTGATCAGCCCGCTGGCAATCACCCTGGCCGGACCGTGCCCGCCGCTGCGGCCCTGGCCCAGCGGTGCCGTCCTGGTGCTGGTGTTTATTGCCGGAACCTGGCTGATGCAGTGGGCCCCGGTGGGCTACTGGATGATCCAGGCCGCGCGCATCCTGTCGGGCAACAAGCACGTCTTCCCTCTCGATTCACACTAAGCAATGGAGCATGCCATGTCCCTCCCACGGATTTCCCCGACTGCGCGTGATGCCGCAGAGCCAGCTCGGCGAAGATTCCTGGCATTCTTTATTGATCAGTCTGCTGCGCGGCATGGCGGCGCTGCAGGTGGCGGCCGCCCATTTGCGGGCCGAGTTCATGCCCGGCTTGCGCAGCCTCGAGCAACCGGCGCTGTGGTACCAGGCGCTGGCCTTCCTGACCGGCTTTGCGCACCAGGCCGTGGTCGTGTTCTTCCTGATCAGCGGCTGGCTGGTGGGCGGCAGTCTGCTCAACAAGCGGACCGAGCCGGACGCCATCAAGCTGTACGCGATCGACCGCATCACGCGCCTGTGGACGGTCTTGCTGCCCACCTTCCTGCTGATCCTCGCGCTGGGCATCCTGACCGGACAGATCGATCCGCGCACGGCCGATTTTTCGCGCGACAATCCGTATTCCCTCACCGCGCTGGTGGGCAATCTGGCGGCGCTGCAAACCATCGTCGTACCCCAGTTCGGCGGCAACTATCCGCTCTGGAGCCTGGCCAACGAGGGCTGGTATTACCTGCTGTTTCCCCTGCTGCTGACGGCCGCAGGCGGGCGCCGCACAGCGCACTGGCCGCGCTGGCGCTGGCCGCAGCCGCCGTGCTGCTGCCGTTCGAACTGGTGCTGTACTTCAGCTTGTGGCTGATGGGCGCGGCGTTCTCGCGCCTGCGCCTCGAGTGCGGCGCCGCGACCCGGGTCGCCCTGCTGCTCGTGTGCGGGTCGCTCTCGGTCTACTACCGGCTTACCGGCAGCAACGACGGCCTGGTGGTGGCCTCGTTCGGCCAGGACTTGCTGCTGAGCCTGCCATTCATGCTGTTCCTGTCGAGCACGGTGGTCCGGCCGAGCCCGGTCATCCGGCTGGCACCCGTACGCAAGTTCGCCAATTTCTTTTCAGACTTTTCGTTCACCCTGTATGTGGTGCATGTTCCCCTGCTGGGCCTGGTGGCATGGCTGGGCACGACACTGCTGGGCACGCGCACGATCGGTGCCGACCATCCGCTGCAACTGTTGGTCTACGCAGCCATCCTGGCGCTGGTGGTGTTGCTGGCTTACGGCTTCTATCGCCTGTTCGAAGCGCGTACCTTCCAGGTGCGGCGCTGGCTCAAGCATCTGCTGCTCGCGCCTCAGCCCGGTTTGCGCGCCATGTAGATGAAGTGCGAGCGCAGCACCGGCGCCACGGTCACCAGCAATTCGCTGAGCAGCCTTGGCGCCCCGCCAGGCGGCGCGCCAGCGGCGGCGCCAGCAGCAAAGTCTGGTGGCGGAACACGGGCGTCGGCCAGAAGACGCGCAGCTCGTGCCAGTCGACCCGGCGCACCTGCTGGTTGCGCGGATTGTTGTAACGGAAATCGAACACCATGCACCAGCCGCCGGGCATGACGGTGCGCCACATTTCGGCGGCCAGGGAGGCGCGCGACGGGATCGAGGATCGATGAAAACACGGTATTGGCCACGGCCAGTTCGAAGCTGGCGTCGCTTAAGCAAAATCGAGGTCGCCCAGGTGCCAGTGCACGCCGGGCGCGGTGCGCGCCCTGGCCAGATCGAGCCGCTGCGGCTGGTATTCAGGTGCTTAAGCCAGACGGCCGGGATCGGCGCCCCAGTCGATCAGCTGGCGCAGGAAGCCGCCCGAGCCGCAGCCGACATCGACGATCCGGGTCGCGGACAAGTCAGGGCCGACAGTGGCGGCCAGCATGGCGCCGGCCACGCGCTGCCGGGCAGCATGCTGTTCCATGATGTCCGGCCGGTGCCAGGCGTAGGCGGCGAGCCGCTCCTGACTGAGCCAGTCGCGGTAGACGGAACGGATGCGTTCCTGTTCGGTGTTGTGATCGTCGGAATGGCCCATCCCCCCATCGTAAGACGGGTGGGATGGGCCGCCTTGACTGCCCTCAGCACTTAGTGCTGGTAGGCACCGATGTCGTAGCCGGTCGTCGCAGTGCGCGGCTTGCCGTCGAAGTCAGTCGGCAGCGCGTTCGTTGCCGTGCCTTTGCCGATGGCCGATGAGCTGCTGGTCAGATGCAGGTCCGGGGTGCCGGTCGCAGTGTAGCCTAAGCAAAACCGGGCACCGCGCTGATCGACGCGCTTGGCTGCAGCCCGTTCTTGAGGCTGTAGTTATAGGTCGAGTTCTGATACACCAGGTTGTTGGTGTAGCGGTTGCCGGTACCGGTCTGGCCCTGTTCCGAAATGCCCATCTTGTTGTCGTACACGATGTTGTTGGCAACGATGGTGTTGTTGTTCGGACCAGAGGTGTGATAGTAGTCGCCACCGCCGACAATGATGCCGGTGTTCGAGGCTGCCACCGTGTTGTTGGTGATGATCACATTGGTCGCGTCGTGCCACAGGTGGATCGCGCCTTCGGCCACCCGGTACACGACGTTGTTCTTGACCGTGCCCGAGGTGCTGACATAGATGCCCTGGACATAGCGGCAACCGGCAGGGCCGATGTCATGCACCAGGTTGGCGATCACGTCCGACTTGACGCCGTTGTAGTAGCTGTCCACGCCGATGGCCGAACCCCTTCGCACTGGTGCAGCTGACCGTCTTGGCGATGTGATGGACCCAGTTGTTGCGGATCATGCCGTAGGAACCGCCATTGTAGATGCCGTGGGTCCACTTGGTGCCGCTCTGCGACGTCGTGCCGTCGATGTGGAAACCGATGATGTCGATATAGCTGCCGCGGTTGTCCCAGGCCGTGTCGTTGCTCGAGCTGGCGGGCGGCACGATCTTGGCGCCCCACTTGGTGGTGGACACGAAATAGATGCGCCCGCTGGCCGACCCGCTCACGCTGGTACGGAAGCCGCCCGCATAGGTACCGGGCGCCACGCGGACCGTGGTGCTCGGCTTGGCCATGGATGCGGCCTTGGCAATGGTCTTGAACGGCGCGCTCTGGGTGCCGGGATTGCTGTCCGAACCGCTGGTGGCGACGTAATAATTGTAGGTCGTGGCCGGGATCGGTTCCGGGCTCGGCGGCGGGGTCGGGGTCGGCGTCGGCGGCGGCGGGGTCGGCGTCGGGCTGGTCAGGTGCTGCCAGGCGCCGATATCGATGCCGGTCGTGGCGTCGCGTGCCAGGCCGTCGATGTCGGTGGTCGATGCATCATTCAGCCGCAGCCAGCATGGACCGCAGGCGAACTGGCCGAAGGATGGTAGTCGCCGCCGCCGGTGCGCAGGTAGTTGGTGAAAGCCGGATCGGCAGCGACGGTGGCCGTTGCCACCAGGGAGTTGTTGAGCAGCGTGGCGTAGCTGCCGTTCTTGAAGATCAGGTTGTTCGTGTATTTATTGTTCAGCCCGGTGGAACCCGTTTCCTGGATCCCGTACTGCACGTTGTCGTAGAAGATGTTATTGCTGACACGGGTGTTGTCGTTGGGCGCCACGCTGATGTAGCCGCCGTCGCCGCCGACCACCAGGCCGGTGTAGGTATTGAAGACCGTGTTGTTGACCACGACCACATTGGCCGCATCGTGCCACAGGCGGATGCCTAAGCATTGCTGATGCCGTAGATTAGGTTGTTGTCGATCCGGCTGCCCGCGGTGTTGATGAAGATGCCGAGGAAGGTGGCGCAGGCGGTCGGCCCCACGTCATGCACCACGTTCGCGATGACATTGTTGGCAACGCCCTTGTAATAGCTGTCCGAGCCGATCCCCCGCCGCTGCCGCTGCAAGCGACCGTCTTGGCGATGTGGTGCACATAATTGTTGCGCACTGAGCCGTAAGAACCCGCCGTGTAAATGCCATTGAGCCATTTCGTTCCCGCCTGGGTGGCGCTGCCATTCACTTCAAAGCCATCGATGTCGACGTAGTTGCCGCGGTTGTCCCAGGCGCTGATCGTCGTCGAGCTGGCTAATGGCACGATCTTGGCGCCACGCTTGACTTCGGACACATAGCGAATGCGCGCATCGGCGGTACCGCTGGCGATCGTCTGGAAACCGCCACTGTAGGTGCCGGGCAACACACGCACCGTCACGCCGGGCTTGGCCAGTTGCGAGGCGCGCAGGATGGTCCTGAGCGGTGCCGCCTGGGTGCTTAAGCATTGGTGTCAGCCCCGCTGGGCGACACATACAGATCGGCCGGGGCCAGGGTGCCGTTGTACGTCATTGCCGCCACTTGCGGTGCCTGGACCGCTTCGGGCTCAGGCACGGATCCGCCGCAGGCGGAGAGGAGAATGGCGACGCCGCCGGACAACAGGGAGTTGACGCGAATTTCGTTTGCGAAACGGACATACTTGTTCATCAAAGGTTCCTCACTCAGGTGTGTGTATGAGTGAGGTTTGACGTGCGTCAACTGATTGAGTTCAACATTTTCTCAAATAAATTTCTCTGCGTAATCAAAGACATAAATCAATTTCCTGGATGGAAACAACGATGGCGATTTGGCAGGGATGGCTAATCTTTACCCTCCAACTGGGGAACATGTCCATATGAGAACTGGTAAGCATAGCCGCCGATGCGCAGCGGCATGTCATTGAATATGACCCCTTGCGGCGCAATGCCTGCATGGTTGAGCCGCTTGACCGATTCGGTGATTTCGCCTTCGGTCGTCACGCCCGCCCGCGCCAGAATAAACACCGCTTGTGGCATGGGCGCCAATGATCAGCACGTCGGAGACGGCCAGTATCGGCGGCGGATCGATGACCACCAGGTCGTACTCGGCACTGACGGTATCGAGCAGATTGGAAAAATTGAGATGCTGCAGGAACTCAGCGCGGTTGGGCGGCAACGCGCCAGTCGGAATGAAGTCGAGATTCTCCAGCACCCGGTGATGGATGATGTGTTCAAGCGGCATCAGTAGGCAATGGCCTTGGTCAATCCCTGTTCGCGGCTGACGCCAAAATAGCGGTGCAAGTGGCCGTTGCGCAAATCGGCGTCGATCAGGAGCACGCGCTTGCCGCTGGCCGCCAGCACGGCGGCGAAATTGGCGGACATGAATGATTTGCCCAGATCGCGCCCGGGTCCGGCGAACATGACGATGTTGTTCTTTAAGTGAGGCATGGCGAACATCAGGGCCGCGCGGAAACTGCGCAAGCTTTCGATCGCGATGTCTTCCGGATACGCCTGAGCCAGCAGCGGCAGGTAACCGGGGATATTGCGCGCCTTGCGCGACAGCCGGTCCTGATTGCTGCTGTGGGGAATACTGGCATAGACCACGCGCGCGCCCAGCAAGCGTTCGATCCTGTGCGGATCGTCGATCCCGCCCGACAACGCCTTGCGCGCGAACGCAACCAGGGTCCCGAGGAAGATTCCGGTGACCACGGCCATGATCACGATCAGCGGCCGGTTCGGCTTGAGTGCTTTCTCCGGCGCCATGGGCGCGTCGATCAGGCGCACATTGCTCACCCGCCCGACCGAGATCAGGCGCAACTGCTGGGCCGTGTTCGACAGCGCTGTCTAAAAGTCAGTATTGACCTTGATCTCGCGCACCAGCCGGGCCTCGTCCTGCTCGAGCACCGGCAAGGTACGGATGCGTCTGGCGACATTGGCAATCTCGTCCTCGACTTCCCTGCGCTGCCGGTTCAGTCCGAGCAGGATGGGATGGTCTTCGGTGAACCGGGTCAGCAGCTCGGTACGCTTCTGGTCCAGATCGATACGGCGGGTCTGGGCCGACGCGGCTTGTTGCAGACTCATGCGCGCCTCTTCGCGCATGTCGATGGTGCCGTGGCTGTTCCGGAAATTATTGTATTTTTCCTCAGACTGTTCCAGCTGCCGCTTCAGGGCCTAAGCAACTGCTGGTTCAGGAAGGCCAGCGATTTTTCCGCTTCCTCGGTCTTGCGCGCCAGGTTCTGCCGCATGTATTCCCGGCCAATTTCGGCCAGCATGCTGTTGATGCGCTGCGGATCTTCGCCCTGCAGCCGCACCTCGATGATGCCGGATTGCTTGCCCTGCTCCGTGATGACCATGGCGGTCTGGATCCGCTCGATCGTCGACAGGCGCGACGAACGGCGCAGCGTGAACTGGGCGCCGTTGCGGGCATCGAGCCGGTCGATCCGCAATTCGATGTTGCTTAGGCCCGCGTCTCGGCCTTGAGCGTGTTGCCGACCATCCCTTCGTAGATGACAGGCAAGCCCGCGCCGCCCAGGTGATAGCGGCCATTGCCGCGCGCCGTGATCGTGAATTCGCGGTTATGCCAGGTTTCCGGCACGTCGAAGATGGAAATGTCGGCCCGCTCCGGCCCCCACACGTAGCCGCCATAGCCGAAAACGCCGGGTTCGGACAATTCGGCCGCCTGGCGGTCGGCGAACCAGAAACCGACGACCGGAAAATACTTGGGCCGCACATCGATATACAGTTGCAGGTTGTCGACCGCGTGCGAGATCACCATGCGCGAACGCAGCAATTCCATTTCCGCGATGGCCGCCTTCTTGGTTTCGAACAGGGACGACACTTCGCTGAGAATGTTCTTCGACGCGTTCGGGCTCTCTTCCTCGACGTGGATCATGAGGTTGGCCTCGTACACCGGACTGGCGATCAGCGCATAGACCACCGCCATCACCGTCACCAACAGGGTGAGGCCGCCGATCAGCCAACGGCTGTCGTACAGGATATTGAAGTACCCTTTCAAGTCGATATCGTGCGCGTCGCGCTCGTATTCGGACAGGCGCAGCTGCAGCGGCATGCTCAGGATCGGAAGGTTCTGCTGGATGTTCTGCAGCGGATGCGGTTCGCCAGGATGGTTCATCGTGATTCCTTTGCTGCGGCATCAGGGCCGGGATGCGCTGACAGCCTGCGTCAGTGCGCCAGGGAAAATCATGCTCAGGTTGCGGTGCCAGTTGGCCAGCGGCGAAGCGGCCACATACACCAGGTCCTTGGGATGGAGCTCGAACGACTCGGCCATGGCAAGTGCGCCGGTCCGGCGCGTCGAGCTGGAAGACACGCGTGCCTTCCGTGCCCTTGCGCACCACATACACCTGGCGCGCATCGCCGGTCATGGGACTGATGCCGCCCGATTCGCCCAGCGCTTCGTTCAATGTGAGGCGGCCATCGTGCATGGTCAGCGCGCGGGGCGACCACTTCGCCGGACACGAACACCTTGCTTTCGTCGCGCGAGTGCACCCGTACCAGGTCGCCGTGGGCCAGCATGACGTCGCCGGGATTGATGCCCTTGGCCACCAGTGCGCGCAAGTCGATCATGAAACGTGCATCGCCGCGCTCGAGCGCGATGCGGCTCTGATCGGCGGTAGGCAGCACGCCGTCTACCCGGTTGAGCGCCTCCGTCAGCGTCATGGGTATGTCGTTAATGGCCTGCAAGCCTGGCGACTTGACTTCGCCATCGATATAGACGCGCTTGCTGCGATAGGCTTGCACGCGCAGCGTGACGTTGGGTGAAGGAGAGATAGCGCGCAAGGCGGCGCGTGAGCAGGCTGCGCGCCTGCTCTTCGGTGAGGCTTAGGCCAGGGTCAGCTCATCGGCTGAAGGGAAATTGAACGCGCCCTTCGTGGTCGACAACGAAGCCGTAGGCTTGAGCCAAGCATGGGGCACGGTGCTGTCGACCGCATTGGCGGCCGCGGCAATGCCCTGCCCCGCCAGTTCAGGATGATCCCAGACGATGATGGACAGGATGTCGCCATTGCCGATCGTGTACGGCGGTGGATTCAGGCACCACCAGGTGGGCGATATCCTTATTGATGTGCAACTCGCGCGCAAGATGCTCGGCCCGAATCAATTGCTCAGTAATGAGCTGGGTCGGCGGACCGCTCTCCTGCTCGTGCGCTTGCTACTAGCTCGCCTGAGATACGCGACGCGCAAGCCGCAAGGCAAAATGCCAAGAGGAAAAGCAAGAGTTGGCTGCGGCAGCGAACTCATGAAAAAGTTTTCATAATGGTTGCCAATTTAAACACTGTCTGATCCAGAGTAAGGGAGCCTCTGGGGCTCGGCTTTGGCTTAGGTCAAACGGTCGGCGTGGCAGTCCCGGGCGCCGGAGTGTCAGATGGCAGGCGGCACATGGCTGACCGCCAGCGGCGCGCCATGTATATGGAGGAAAAGGAAGAGCGGTCCGGACTAGCGGACTTCTTCGAGCAGCTTGAGGTTATCGTCGAAGCGCCAGATACGGCGGATCTCGATGACGTCGTAGCGCTGCGCGATTACGGGAGGGAATGGCGAGTAGCGGGCGTTGACGCGCACGATGCGTCGCACGGCCTCATCCATGTCGGCACGGCCGCTGGACGTGATGATGGTGACGTCTTCGACCGAACCATCGCTGCGCACGGCCACGCTGACCAGCGGATCGATCCTGACTTCATCGGCCCAGGAACGTGGGTAATTGATGCCGCCGTTGCGCTCGATCTTCTGGCGCCAGCTTTCCACATACATCCGCAGCGAGAGATCGCGTTCGCTGGCGCCGACGGCGACCCGGCGCTCGTCGCGCATGCGTGGCGGCGTGCGCGGCGGATCGCCACGCAGCACGTCGATACCCTTGATCAGGTCGCGCGCACGGTTGGCCGCATCGCTGCCGAGCATGTTGCGAGGAATTTGCGCGCCGCCCGTGCCGCTTCGGCCCCGGGACCGCGACCTTCACTGCCGATGCCAGTTGATGGCGTGCCTGCAGGGGCGGTGCCGCGTTGCTGACCGGCTTGCTGTGCTGCCTGTCGGGCGGCCTGATCGGCACGATCGCGGTCCGCCTTCTGCTGCTCGGCCCGCTGTTGCTCCGCGCTGCTGTTCGGCTTTTTGTTGTTCGGCCTTTTGTTGTTCCGCTTTTTGTTGTTCAGCTTTCTGTTGTTCAGCTTTTTGTTGTTCAGCTTTTTGTTGTTCGATTTTTTGCTGTTCAATACGCTGCTGCTCAAAGCGCTGCTGTTCTACTTTCTCGCGTTCAGCCCGCTGCTGCTCGAGCTTCTGCTGTTCAAGCTTCTGCTGCTCGAGTTTCTGCTGCTCGATTTTTTGCTGTTCGAGCTTTTTCTGTTCGAGCTTCTGCTGTTCAAGCTTCTGCTGCTCGAGTTTCTGTTGTTCGGCCTTTTGTTGTTGCAGCTTATTCTGTTCGTTTTGCTGTTGTTCTAATTTCTGCTGTTCAATACGCGCTTGCTCCGCGCGGCGTTGCTGCTCCGCCCTGTCCTGTTCCACCTTCAACTGCGCGGCCTGTTGCTCCACTTTCTGTTGCTGCGCGAGCTGTTCCGTCTTCCTGCGTTCATCCTCGGCTTTGGCCTGCTCGGCCAGCGCAAGCCGACGCTGCAGCTTGTCCTGCTCAGCCGCACGTTGGGCGGCTTCGATTGCGGCCAGGCGATCCTCGTCGGCAAGCGAGCGCGCCTCCGCCTCCTCGGCGGCCTTGGCCAGGCCAGCCTTGGCGGCAGCGGCCTCGGCAGCAGCGCTGGTCTCGGCATCGCCGTCATCCTCGCCATGCTGGGACTGCTTGATATCGACTGTCTTTTGTTCAGCTTCTTCCGGACGCGCCAACGGCACGACGAATTCGTTGGCCGTCGCATCCTGGGTGATGACGCGGGCTGGCTCGACCACGGTGCTGGGTGCCGGTATCGGCGGACTGATGCGGCGCGCCTTGCGCGCTTTGTCTTTCTTGACGGTGGGCCTGGCCTTGGGCGGCGGCGCCGGTGCCGGTGTCGCTTCGACCACCGGATTGACCAGCCGCATTCCAGACACGGGCGCGGGCGGCTGCGGTGGCAAGGGCGTGATGTCGGCGACTGGCAACGGCGCCAACGCTTCCATCGCTTAAGACGGGCGCTGCGGCAATGCGCACGGTCAGGGGCGGCGCGGCGCCTGACATGCCCAGGTTGGGCACCCCAAACTGCAGCAACAGCAAGGCCCCGTGCAACAACAGCGACACCACCAGCCCAACGGCGAGGCGCCGGTCGGCCTGACTGGCTGAGGTCGCACGCTTTGCTGCTGGTAATGCCATAAAACCTTCATATTGAGGAGATCGCCCACGAATTCTAAGCGAAAAGATTGCGCACGGTTGAATTTATAGCGGGAAAACCCGTGCAGCCAACATGCTGGATGGCAAGGTATCATGGAGAAATGAAGCCCGGTCTCCTTTTTCTCCTTGCCATGTCGCTTGCCTTGCCCGCACACGGCGAACGCATGACGTTCGCCGTGTCGACTGGCAGTGCCATGCCAATGACGGAATTTCATCACGAAACGCTCACTGCCTAGCCTCTTGAAAGAGGTGGGCGATGCGCTGGCGCGTGAATTGCAGCTCGACCCCGCCTATCTGGTCTTGCCGCGCAAGCGGGTGGAAGCGGCATTGCTCAGCGGACAGGCCGACCTGCTGTGCGACCTGCGCCCGGAATGGCTCGACGGGAAGCAATGGCACTGGACCGAGTCGGTGTTTTCCAACAATATGATTATCGTCAGCCGCAGCGAGACCCCTTCCCTGGCCAGGCTGTCCCAGCTGTCCGGCGAGCGCGTTGGCACGGTGCTGGGCTACCGCTATCCGGAGGTGGAAAAGCGCCTTGGCAGCTCGTTCTGAACGCGACGATGCCGCCACGGATGAGCTCAATACGAGCAAGCTGCTCAATGGCCGCTTCCAGCTACATGATGTCCAACTCGCTGTACTACGACTATCAGCGCAAGGTTCATCCCAAAGGCGGCTTAGCTCAACCGGACCGTGTTTACAGTCCGCCAGTTCGACACCTATTGCGCACTGCCGCCCAAAGGCAAGCTCGAGATTGACAAGGTTAACCGCGCCATCCAGGCCCTGCAGCCAAAGGCGAGATGCAGGCAATTTACGACCGCTACCGTCCAAGCAGATAGGCCGGGCCTACTTGTCCGGCCTCAACAACACCATGCAGCGCCACGACTAGTATGGGTTGAAAACCATCCCAAGCTAGCAGGTGCCCCATGTCGGTTCCTCCCCAAGGCGTCAGGCCGCCGGCCTTCGACACGCTGCAGTTTCGCCAGGCGCTGTCGCAATTTGCGACCGGCGTGACCGTCATCACCGGCAAGCTCGCCGACGGCGAATTTTTCGGCGTGACCATCAATTCCTTCAATGCCGTGTCGCTCGAACCGCCGCTCGTGCTGTTCAGCCTGGCGCACAGTGCTTAAGCAGCATGCTTAAGCCTTCGCCGCCAGCAACGCCTATGTCATCAACGTACTGGCAGACGATCAGGCCGAGGTCGCACAGCGCTTCTCGCGCCCGGGCGAGGACCGCTTCCACGCGCTGTCGTTCGCCCTGTCCGAGCGCGGCTTGCCGGTGCTGGCCGGTACCGTGGCCTGGTTCGAATGCCACCACCGCAGCCGCTACAACGAAGGCGATCATGCCATTTTCGTTGGCCAGGTCGAGCGCTGTCATTCCCGTCCGCACCGCACCCTCGGCTTCCACCGTGGCCGCTTCATCGCCCTCTGACTTTCCGCGCCCATGAACAATCAGCTCACCTTCGTCAATCACGCCAGCTTCTACATCGACAATGGCAGCACGCTGCTGCTGGTCGATCCCTGGGTAGAGGGCACTGTTTTCAATAACGGCTGGCGACTGCTCGATACCACCACCTCGAACGCCGCGCTGGTGCACGAGCTTGCCGCACGCAAGCGCAACACCTTCATCTGGTATTCGCACGAGCATCCCGACCATTTTTCGGTATCGTTCATCAAGAAACTCCAGCAGGATTTCCCCGGCAAGGTCACGATGCTGTTTCAGCAAACCAAAGACCAGCGCGTGTTGGGTTTTCTCAAGAAGAATGGTTTTGACGTCATTGAATGCGCGCCCGGCGTCCCGATCGCGCTCGACAAGACCATGTCGATTACCGTCTATCCGTTTTCCGAAGGCGATTCTTACTGCCTGATCCAGTCGGGGCAGCGCCATATTCTTAACATCAACGATTGTCCCCTGCTCACGCAAGCCATGTGCCGGGCCGTGCGTACCCAGATCGCGCCCGTGACCGACAAGATCGACGTGCTGTTCACCCAGTTCGGCTACGCCAACTGGGTGGGCAACCCCTTCGAGCCGGGCTTGCAGCCAGCCCGCCGCGGCAGAAAAGCGGGAACGCATCAGCCTGCAAATGCGCGTTTCGCGCCAGCGCTGACGATCCCCTTCGCCTCGTTCGTGTCCTTCTGCAGCATTGAGAACAGCTACCTCAACGACTACCAGAATTCGGCCTATACCATCCGCCAATGGTCGACCTTGTCGCCGGAGACAGAAAACCTGCGCTTCATGAAACCTGGCGACACGATCGATCTGAACAAGGCAACGCCCGCCAGCACCATGCGCATGAGCCAGGCTGCGGTGGCGCACTGGGAGCAACTGAGCAGCGGATCGCGCGCCGTCTTGCCGCCCGAACCACCGGCCAGCATCGCAACGCTGCAAGCGGCGTTCGCCCGCTACCGCCATATCATCCGTTCGCAGTTGCCGGTACTTCCCTATGTACTGGAACGTTTTGGCTTGCTCAAGCCGCTCAGAATTCATTTCCCCGACCTGCGCCTGACGGTGCGCTTTTCCTATGTGCATGGCTACACCGCCCTCCCCGGTGGCAGCGCCTTTGATATTTCGATGAGTTCAAGCAGCGCCGTCTTCATCTTCACCAATGAATATGGTTTCAATACGACGCACGTGAACGGCCGCTTCCGCACGGCCGGTCCCCAGTCGCTGCATCGCTTCCAGCCGATTCTTCATGCCGCAGAACCTGGTGCGCCAGGGTTTTGGCATCGCCCATCCGTTTGCTACCGCGACCCATCTGGCAGGCAGTCTGCTGGGCCGCCTGCGGACCGGCGCCTGACGCGGACGCGAAAAAACGGTAGGATGACGCACATGTGCGCCAACTACACTCCCAGCAAGCGCGAGGCATTCAGTCACCATTACGGACTGGAACGCGCCGCGTTCGACTTCCCCTCGGAATCTTTCCCTGGCTACCTCGCGCCAGTGTTGCGTGAGTCGCGCGAGCAGGCTGACAAGCGATCGAATGCATTCCTGCCGTATTCGGGATGGTGCCGCACTGGGCCGACATGAAATTGTCGCGCCAGACGTACAACGCGCACTGAAACGGTGGCCACCAAGCCCTCGTTTCTGCAATGCGTGGAAACGCAATCAGTTCTGCATCGTACCGGCAGAGAATATTTATGAACCTAACTATGCGTCAGGCAAGGCGGTGCGCTGGCGCATTGCGCATGCCGATGCGCGTCCACTGAGCGTTGCCGGGATCTGGGAATGGAAGCCGGAAGGGCCGGACGGCTTGCCGGTGCTCTCTTTTTCCATGCTGACGATCAATGCGGACGCGCACCCCTTGATGAATCAGTTCCACAAACCCGGGGAAGAGAAACGCATGGTGGTGTTGCTGGAGCCGGACCAGTACCAGGGCTGGCTTGAAGGCGCACTCGTGAATGACCCTGGCGTGTATCAACCTTACCCCGCAGAACGTCTGGTTGCCGCGGCCGATCCCCTGCCGCCCCGGTCCAAGACCAAAGATGCACAAGGATCGCTCGAACTGAAGGCGGCCTGGAAGCGGGCCTTTGGCTTGCCAGGCGCGCCCGCGTCTCACTGCGCTTAGCGCTGGCATTTCCGTCTCTTTGGCGCCCATGATCAGCAGCCACAGGCAAATGCCGATTTCGCCTACGGCAGCAGGCAAGGTGGCGTAGCTGGCGACAATGGTGTCGTGGTACCCCGGGACCATCAAATAACCAAAAAAATCGACCAGATAGCCGACGCAACCGAGCATGAGCAACACGCCCAGCGCCTTGGGCAATATGCCGGACTTGAAAACCAGATAGCCAAATGGCGCCAGCCACAGGCCCCAGAAGATCTTGCTCAGCAGAAGGCCACGACGGTGATCGTCCAGCACGGACATGATGAGGGAATGGACCTGTTGCGCGGAAAACGTGTGCATGAAGTCGGGCGCATGCAACAGCGACAGGATCTGAAACTGGTTCAGCACATTGTTGAACGAGATTGGCACACTGACTACGGCAAACCCGACCATGAGAACCGCGGCCTGGGTGCCGTGGCGCGACAGCAGGCGGTACAGGGCCAGCGGCAACAGCAAGAAAGCGGTGTAGCACAGCACCGATGACATGATGCCGAAACGGTAAAGCGTCTCGCCGCGCTGCAAACTCTGGACCACGTTCGCGGCTTCGCCCGAAAGCAATAATTGCGACGGCACGTAAGCCAGGCTGAAGATGCCCGTGATGACCACGACAAGATAAAGCAAGCCCGCAATGCGTGCTGTCTTATTGTTGGTGGAGTCGACGGTAATCATGGTCAGTAGGCGCTGGTCTGAATGCTAATAGGTGTGGTTCAGTGTGCAATATTTGAAGTCCCTCACTATAGCTGATCTTTTTGAACGTTGCTCGCAAAAGAAAAGGGCTGGAGCCCGCGCAAAGCAGGTCCAGCCCCTCGTGGCCGTGGGTACGGCGGCGGAACTTAAGGCAGCGTCCTGAGGGTCGCCTTGACCGGGGCCGAGAAGTTATAGCCATCGTGCTTGTCCCAGTTGATCGACCAGGTCATGACGCCCCGGAATTCCGGGTAGGCCTTGACCGGCTTGATGGTGCCGCAGTTGAGCAGCTGGGTCAGACACTTGAGTGCATTGTTCACGTTGGTCGTGGTGGTAAAACCCGGAACCGGCCGAACTCGGGCCCGACGGTACGCCGAAGCCGACCTGGTCCGGACGCAGGCCTAAGCAAAATTATTGCCGCCATACGTAAAGCCCTCGATCAGCATCTTGGCCGTGGCCACCAGCTGGTCGGTTGAGCCCGCCTTGAGCGCACCGCTGGCGTACGGCGTGTAAATATCGCCGTTGTTGTAATACTGCGGATGCAGGATGGTCAGCTCATTGCGCAAGGAATTGATGATCGGAATGTAAGCGCCCCAGATCGATCCATAGCTGGTGAAGCCCCCCTCGACATACACCCATTCCGGCGCCATCGACAGGTAGAAACTGGCGCCAACCTTCGCTTTCAGGTTCTTGACGGCGATCGGCAGATAGGTCTGGATGGCCGCGCCTTGCGACACGCCGTTCTCGAGGTCGAGATCGATACCGTCGAAGCCGTACTTGGTGACGATGGCGTACAGGGAATTCGTGAAATTGGTTGCCTCGGCGGTGGAGCCGACCGAGACCGAACCGTTCTGGCCGCCCAGCGACAGGATGACTTTCTTGCCCGCCGCCTTCTTGGCCTTGATATCGGCAATGAATTGGGCTTCGCTGCTGAAGCACTCAGGTCAAGCGTGAAACTGACGTTGCCGTTGCCTGCATTGTCACCAAACGAGACCACGATCACATCCCAATCATTGCTGACCTGGCTGATCGGGAAGGTATTGCTTAAGCTGGGTTGGTGAAATTGTGCCAGTAGCCGACCAGGGCGTGCTTGGCCAGACCAGGCGTCGGCGTTGGCGTCGGGGTTGGAGTTGGCGTCGGGGTTGGCGTTGGCGTTGGCGTTGGCGTCGGCGTCGGCGTTGGGGTCGGCGTTGGGGTCGGCGTCGGCGTTGGGGTCGTGCAATTGCCATCGGCAGTCCACAGCGTTGGCGAATCCTTTGGATTCCAGTTTGTTCCGACATAGGCGGTGTGCGTTACCAGCGCCGTGTACGACACACCCAGATAGCTGACGACTTGTCCTGCATTGTAAGTAACACCTTCGGCCCAAATCGTGCAGGTCGACGGTGTTGGCGTCGGCGTTGGGGTCGGTGTTGGCGTTGGCGTTGGCGTTGGTGTCGGGGTCGGGGTCGGGGTCGGGGTTGGCGTTGGTGTAGGCGTTGGCGTCGGGGTCGGCGTCGTTCCACAGCTGGCCCCGGTTGTCCACGGCTTGCCACTGCTTAAGCGGCGCCGCTGCTGGTGGACGGGTTGTCGCCCTGCGTCCAGTAGGCTGCCGTGTAGTTGATGCCGTTATAGCTGACGACGTTGCCGCCCGTATAAACCGCAGTGCTGACCCAGGCCGCGTTGCACACTGCAGTTGCAGCTAACAACTTGGTCTGCGGCGCCGATGACGACGAGCCGCCACCGCAGGCAGCAAGCGTGCCGCCGAGCAGGCCGACGATGAGGCTATTGATAATAGTCCTGTTCAATTGTGACTCCAATTCAAGGTGTTGAGAGACCCGCATGCCGCGGATACGCGCTGAACGACCGGGGTGCACTAAGCACGGTGAAATGTTTCATAGAAAGTAAGGTCGCAATACCAATATAACACCAATATACATACTGCACATACCAAAATGAATAAAACCAATACCAAAATCGCCGTATCGTGACGTTTTGACACATCGTCAAAAAGAAAATGGGGGCGAGCTGCGAGCAGCGCCCCCACTGGCCAATCACGGGCGCGGCTTATGCCCGCCAGTAGCGCGAATACACGTTCAACACATCCCAGTTGACCCAGTCGGCGCCCGTATCGGGGGTCCTCAATCACGATCCCGTACTCACCCCGGTTGCTCGTGTTCTGGCGCCATTGCCATCCGGTATAGCCAATGCTTAAGCATTGGTCACGCGCTTGAGCACGGCGTCGAGGTAGGCCTGGGTCGGATCTTCCCCGCTGCGCACGCCGAGCTGCTGGATGAATACCGGCACGCCGCGCTTGTTCCGCATGCTCTTGAGCGCGCCCAGCCGCTCTTCGAGCATGGCGATATTTTCGTCCCAGGATTTCTCTGTCCACACGAACAGGTTGCCCGTGTACACAACGCGGTTGATCCAGCGCGGCGCATTCAGATAAGCCTCGTCACACAGCGTGATGTTGTAGGCGTCGCGCGGTCCGATCAGGAATGGCGTGCGGTTGTCAGCTTCACCTGGTCTTCGATGGCAACCATCAACTCTTTGTAGAATGCGGACACCTGGGCACTGTAGATGGGGCCGCGCCCGCCCAGGGGCTCGGGCAACAGTTCATAGAAAGCGATGCGCGGGTAATCCTTGAGGATCTTCGCCAGGTAGACCCAGGCTTCCTTGAACAAGGTGCGCTGGCTTGTGTCGGTCCAGAAATTGTGTCCGAAGTCATACTTTTTCTCGGGATCGCAGTAGCCGATCGTCTGCGCATCCTGCAGCCCGTTCTGACCGCAATCCGAATCGATCACCGGGATGACCCACAGGCCCGCATCGAGGCACCACTGCACTTCCTGGAGGAACTGTTTCAGATGGTCGGGTTCTGAAATGGCCCTTCTCGGGATTGTCCAAGCGACTGTCGACTTCCTTGCGGCCGTAGTGCCCCCACCAGCGGATCAGCACGCGCACCGCATTGGCGCCCTGCCCGGCAATCATGGGCGCATCGATACTGCGCATCTTGCCCCAGGTGCCCTCGTTAATGCCGCGCAAGGTAATCGGCTTTCCCTGGTAGAGCATGCTTGACCCGCTCAGCGTCAGCCTTGCCGGTGCGGCGCCGGTGGCGGCCGGTGTTGTGCCCGAACTGAGCAGCGATGCCATGACCGGCGCCGGGGACGTGCCGGAGGAGCCAAAGCACCACACCCGGCCAGCGCAGCCCCCATTAATGTCAACAGGACGGTACGGCGCTGGGCAGAAGCCAGTGGCGGTTCGGCAGGTGTCGGATCATCGTTATTGCGAGGTTTGAACATGATTTTCCTTTCTTTGCAGTGGTTGAACAGCTCGGTGAATCGAGCAAAGTCTGCCATGGCAAAAAAGTAAACGATGTCAGTTTTGCATCTCGCAACAACTATGAAGAAATGTAAATACGATGACCGATTCCGACCAGCTACATTTGGGTCGGTAGGGCCACATACGGCCGGTAACGATAGGCTGGCCGCGGCGCTGCACGCCACAGACGTCCCAGCGGACTTTCCACCAGGTGGAAGAACGCGGCGCCAACCGCCAGGCTCGCCGCCCAAGCCAGCACCACACCCAGCGCTTGCCAGTAAGGATCCTTGGGCACGAAGCGCATGAACGCGGCATTGACCACCAAACACACTGGGA
Source organism: Massilia sp. H-1 (assembly GCA_024703915.1). Lineage (GTDB taxonomy): Bacteria > Pseudomonadota > Gammaproteobacteria > Burkholderiales > Burkholderiaceae_D > Telluria_A. The sequence continues at coordinate 455,896 of CP087969.1, forward strand.
AGTGCACCAGGAAAATCGAATAGGAAATGCGGCCCAGCGCATTCACGCGCGCCATGAGGCGCGGCGCGTAATCCGGCAAGCGCGCCCGTCCGAACAGGAACAGAACGAGCGCGACCGCCAGGGCCAAGGCGATACGGCTGCGGAATTCCATGTCGAGCGCGTACACGGCTAGCACCAGCGTCATCGCCAGCAACAAGACGGCACTGCGCGCCGGACGCTTCGGATCGCTGGCCCACCAGGCCATGATGCCCAGCGCGTAACTGCCGAAGAAGTACGGTGCCCAGTTGTCCCAGCTCCCATCGAGATTGAAGTACAGCAGCGATGCGGCGGCGCAAATGACAACCACGAGCGGCATCAGCAAGGGTTGCGCACCCTCGCCCGCCAGCCGTTTGCACAGCCAGAGCAGCGCGGCGAAGAGCGCGTACAACTGGAAATCGATGGCGACATACCACGCCCCGGCGGACAGGGATTCGTGGCCCAGCACGCCGTGCAGCAACAAGGCGTGGGCGGCGAGTTGCGGCAGCGTCGCTGGGCCGGAAATGGAATCGTGGGTCATCCAGGCCCGGGCTACTTCCGAGGCGACGATCGCCAGCAACATGGCGATAATGAAGGGCGGCGCCAGTTTCGCGTAACGCTTCCACACGGTTTTCAGCGGGCTGGCCAGACCAGGCATACCCTCCGGCGACAGCGACTTGGCCGCCAGGAACCCACCGATGACGAGAAACACTTGCACCGCCAGCCTGCCCCAATCCTCGATCCAGTTAATCAGCGCAGGCATCAGTGGCCGGGCATAGTCCGCCATGGGACCGTAGAGCGCCAGATGGTGCAGAACAATCAGCTGCGCGGCGCCCGCCTTCAAGAGATTGATCAAGCCGAATTGGGATTGCGCTGCGTTGGCTGCGCCGGACGGGTTTCCTGCCGCCCTCATCTACCGAGATCCCGTGTGCGTTGTAGCGAGATGTCCGCCATGTTTTATCCTAATTGAATTGTATGCGCCGACAGGAAGCCGACCGCCATGCAGTCGCGCTGGTGTGTCTTGCCGTCGGAGCCTGCGCGCGGGCGAGTGAGCGTGCGCGCTGGGCAAAAGTCCCGAGGTCATTGCCGTCGGGATAGGTCAAAATAATTTTGCCGGAAATACGACATCAGGCAGAACACCTTACCGACAGGGAACTACCTGCAGGAAAAAGGCGGCCTGAACAATGGCATTCAACTTGTGCGAAGTCTGCCAGAAGATCCGGAGAATTCTGGAGAATTTAGCATTTCGTAACAAGTTGCGAAGAGGGATTGATCTTGGTTCCCCGGAAAAAAAGGAGCCTGACGGATACTCGACCGGGACTGGACAGGCTTTGCTTAAGCGCCCCCTTGCTGCGTCTTCCGGAAGTCGGCGCCTTCTCTGCCTCTCCTTTTAGAACGCTTGTTTCGCTAGCGTTCGAATCATGCTTTCCACAGCACCCGACGCATGGGCGGGCTCATATTTTTTGTCCTCGGTGAGCAGCAGCTGCAGGTACTCTATATTTGCCACGGCATCGGCCTTTGTGCGAGGACGATCACAGACGATCGCCTCCGTTCGCTCGTCAGCGCCGCGCTGCCGCGCGGCGCCATGTACAGGTTCGGTGAAATGATTTGCTTCCTGGTTCCTAACCAGGTCGTGGACTCTGTGAACCTCCGGCCCAATTGTTCCGTGAAATTGGGAAAAATGGCCGTCAATGTGACTGCAGTGTCTGGCTCGCCGGGAAACCGAAAGCGTCCATCGCTGCCGGTGTAAACGCGCCGCGTCATCACACACCAGCTTGCACTATGGCCAAAAGGCTGTGACCCGGACTGCTTGTACTGCGCAAATACAAAAACACCGGCCATCGGCGCGCCGCTTTCCGCGTGGAAGACTGTGCCTTCAATCGCTTTGGGCGCGGCCACCGCACTGAGGCCGTGGGAAATTAATAGAACGGCCACTAACGCGGCAAGCACCCGGAACTCGGAGGTTTTCATAGAGGCTGCTCGCAATAAAACCACATTGTCGGAAACGCGGGCTGAACAAGACCGGGCAATTCGTTACAGACTGCTCAGAAATGGAAATCTGGCCTGCCCAACAGGAATCGAACCTGTGACCCTCAGCTTAGAAGGCTGATGCTCTATCCAACTGAGCTATGGGCAGTATTTGTTACCACGCAGAAAGCGTGGCAGAAATGAAAACGGGCTGTCAATGAATGACAGCCCGTCCTTAAAACTTGGTCGGAGTACAAGGATTCGAACCTTGGACCCCCTGGTCCCAAACCAGGTGCGCTACCGGACTGCGCCACACTCCGAAGGCTGTATTATACGTCGCCAGCGTCTTAGCGTCAACTTCACGAGGTGAAGTAATCGCTAAGGGGTATTGCGGGTCAGAATCAGGCGGCGACTTTGTCGGCGATGCGGCGCGCGGTCGATTCCGCCATCGCGGCCGACTTCGCTTCCACCATCACGCGCACCAGCGGTTCGGTACCCGAGGCGCGGATCAGCACGCGTCCGGCGTCGCCCAGTTCTTTCTCTACAGCATTTTTTTCCGCCACCATGGCCGGATTCTTGGTCCAGTCGAGTTTAAGCAGGCACCTTCACATTGATCAGCGTTTGCGGATACAGGGTCAGTTCGCTGCAGCACTCGTCCAGGCCCTTGCCACTGCGCTTGAGCGCGGACAACACTTGCAGAGCCGACACGATACCGTCGCCGGTGGTGTGCTTGTCCAGGGCCAGCAGGTGGCCGGAGCCCTCCCCGCCAAACAGCCAGCCGTTCTCCTGCATTACTTCGAGCACGTAGCGGTCGCCCACCTTGGCGCGCGAAGCCGATGCCCAGTTCCTTGAACGCCACTTCGAGCGCCATATTGGTCATCAGGGTACCGACGGCGCCTAAGAACCGGGCCGGTCGACATGCGGTCGCGCACCATCACGTACAGCAGCTCGTCGCCGTTGTAGATGCGGCCCTTGTTGTCGCACATGACCAGGCGGTCGGCGTCGCCGTCGAGCGCGATGCCGAGGTCGGCGTGGTGCTCGAGCACGGCGGCGGCCATGGCTTTCGGGGCGGTCGCACCAAAGCCGGCGTTGATGTTGAAGCCGTCCGGCGTGGCGCCGATGGCGATCACTTCGGCGCCCAGTTCGTGGAACACGTGCGGCGCGATATCGTAGGCGGCGCCGTGGGCGCAATCGACGACGATGCGCAGGCCACGCAAGTCCAGCTCATTCGGGAAGGTGCTCTTGCAAAATTCGATGTAGCGGCCCTGCGAATGCTGCAGGCGCTTGGCGCGCCCCATTTTTTCGGGCGCGACGCAGGTCATCGGCTGATCGATCATGTCTTCGATTTCGAGTTCCACCGCGTCGGCCAGCTTGGTGCCGTGCTCGGAGAAGAACTTGATGCCGTTGTCATGGAAGGGATTGTGCGAGGCGGAGATCACCACGCCGGCCGACAGGCGCAGCGCGTCAGGTAGGCCACGGCGGGCGTCGGGGTCGGGCCTAAGCCAGCAGGACGTCGACGCCAAGCGGCGTTGAAACCGGCTTCGAGCGCCGATTCCAGCATGTAGCCGGAAATACGGGTGTCTTTGCCAATCAGGACGGTCGGACGGCCCGAGGCGGCGTTGCTGGACTTGGCCAGCACGCGGCCGCATGGCATGGCCCAGGCGCATCACAAAATCAGGGGTGATCGGCGCGACGCCAACCAGTCCGCGGACGCCGTCGGTACCAAAATATTTACGTGCCATAGTCACTCTTCTTCTGAAAATTAATTAACGGTGGCAAGGTGCCACACTTTCAATGCATCTACTGTCTCGACCACATCATGCACGCGCACGATCCGCGCGCCCTGCGCTACCGCAGCCAGCGCACCGGCCAGATTGCTTAGCCAGGCGCTGCTCGACCGGCTTGCCGGTCGCCGCGCCGATCATCGATTTACGCGACAAGTAAGCCAATACCGGCAGGTTCAGCGCTTCCCGGATCTTGCCTATCTGTTGCAGCAACGCGAAATTGTGCTCGGCCGTCTTGCCGAACCCAAAACCGGGGTCGACGCAAATCCGGTCCCGCTCGATTCCTGCCGCCAGCATCGCGTCGACGCGCTCCTGCAAAAAACTGATTACCTCATTGACCACATCCACATAGTGCGGGTCGCGCTGCATGTCATGCGGCTGGCCCTGCATGTGCATCACGCACAGCCCGCAATCGCCCTGCGCCACCGCTTCCAGCGCGCCCGGCGCCCGGAAGCCGTTGACGTCGTTGATCATGTCGGCGCTTGGCAAGTATCGCTTCCCGCATCACTTCCGGCTTGTACGTATCGACCGACAGCGGCTTGCCCATGTCGTGCAGCAGCGTACAGGACCGGAATCACACGTTCAAGTTCCTGCGCCAGCGGCACGGCTTAGCGCCCCGGGACGGGTCGATTCGCCGCCGATATCGATCATGTCGACACCTTCGGCAATCATTTCCTCGGCCCGCGAGACGGCAAACTCGAGCGAATGGAAGCGGCCACCGTCCGAAAACGAATCCGGCGTCACGTTCAGGATACCCATCACGAGCGCCTTGCGGCCCAGGGAAAAGCCGAAACGGCCACACTGCAAATATTGTCGCATTGAGCGGTTCGACAAAAGATTGTTACTAATCATTAATAAAAAATGCCGCTCATTGTTGCCAGAGCGGCATTATATCCTGCTTGAGCGATTCTGAAACGAATCAGGCGGGTGCGGTCGCGTTGGGCGAAATGCCGTCCGACCCGCTGTCACCCGACGGCGAGCGCTTGGTCAGGATGCCCGACTTCGGTGCACGCGGCTCGTTGCTTAGCCATGATGTCGTTGATCTGGTCCGCATCGATGGTTTCCCAGTCGAGCAGCGCGCGTCATGTTTTCGACCTTGTCGCGGTTTTCTTCCAACAAGCGGCGCGCCAGGGCGTACTGCTTGTCGAGAATCGCGCGGATTTCGGCATCAACCTTTTGCTGGGTCGCTTCCGAGATGGTCTTGGTGGCGCCGCCGAAGAAGCCTTCATTCTCGCTGTCTTCGTAGACCATCACGCCCATGCTGTCGCTCATGCCGAAGCGCGTCACCATCGAACGGGCCAGCTTGGTGGCACGCGAGAAGTCGTTCGATGCGCCGGTCGACATCTGGCCGACGAAAATCTCTTCGGCAATGCGGCCGCCGAACAGGATCGAGATTTCTTCGAGCATCTTGTCCTTGTAGCCGGACAGCGCATCGTGCTCAGGCAGCTGCCAGGTCAGGCCCAGTGCCCAGCCGCGCGGCATGATGGTGACCTTGTGGACCGGATCGGCCTTCGGCAGCAGCTTGGCGATCACGGCGTGGCCGGACTCGTGGTAAGCGGTGTTGCGGCGCTCTTCTTCGCGCATGACCATCGACTTGCGCTCCGGACCCATGTAAATCTTGTCCTTGGCGTCTTCGAAATCGATCATTTCGACCAGACGCTTGTTGCAGGCGCGCGGCGAACAGGGCTGCTTCGTTGACCAGGTTGGCCAGGTCGGCGCCCGAGAAGCCAGGCGTGCCGCGGGCCAGGATGTCGGCCTTGACGTCGGTGGCGATCGGCACCTTGCGCATGTGCACATTGAGGATCTGTTCGCGGCCGCGGATATCCGGCAAGCCGACCATGACCTGGCGGTCAGAAGCGGCCCGGACGCAGCAGCGCCTTGTCGAGCACGTCGGCGCGGTTGGTCGCGGCGACCACGATCACGCCGGAGCTCGCTTCAAAACCGTCCATCTCGACCAGCAGCTGGTTGAGGGTCTGTTCGCGTTCGTCGTTGCCGCCGCCCATGCCAAGCGCCACGGTGACGGCCGACCGCGTCGATCTCGTCGATGAAGATGATGCAAGGGGAATGCTTTTTGGCGTTCTCGAACATGTCGCGCACGCGGCTCGCGCCCACGCCGACGAACATTTCCACGAAGTCCGAACCGGAAATCGAGAAGAACGGCACCTTGGCTTCGCCCGCGATGGCGCGTGCCAGCAGGGTTTTACCGGTGCCCGGCGGGCCGACCATCAGCACGCCGCGCGGAATGCGTCCGCCCAGCTTTTGGAACTTGGTTGGATCCTTGAGGAAGTCGACGATCTCGTTGACTTCTTCTTTCGCTTCGTCGCAGTGAACGACGTCGGCGAAGGTGACCGTATTGTTGGTTTCGTCCATCATGCGCGCCTTCGATTTACCGAAGGAGAAGGCGCCGCCCTTGCCGCCGCCCTGCATCTGGCGCATGAAGAAGACCCACACGCCGATCAGCAGCAGCATCGGGAACCAGGAAATGAAGATGGTCTGCAGGAAGCCTTGCTCCTCGGCAGGCTTGACGTCGAATTTGACGTTGTTGTCGCGCAGGTCGCCGATCAGACCACGGTCGAGACCGGTCAAGGTCGCGGTGACCTTGCTGTCGTCTGAACGGGTGGCGGTGATCAGGGAACCCTGGATCAGGACGTCCTTGATCCGCTGCGCCTTGACTTCGTCGAGCAGTTCGGAGTACGGGATGGATTTGCTACTGCCGCTGGTTCCAGGGCCATCGAAATTCTTAAACAGCATGAATAACAGCAGGGCAACTACTACCCAGATGGCCGACTTGGAAAACATATTATTCACGAAAACTCCTTCGATGCAGGCGCATCTTCTACCGATTTCAGAACGCCGATTTTACTCGCAATAAGCAGCCGGTGCCACGCGCCCCGCTGCGGGGTCGAAAAAACCACTGAACATGCCCGAAAATTAGTCAATTCGCATGCTTTCCGAGGTCTTTTCAACGAGGATGTGCGGGCTGACCCATCAAATATCAAGGGGAGATTCTTCTTCCAGCGCCGTATTCGTTGCCGACGGGTTCTTGAGCCCTTTGCCAACGAGGAAAATTTCCGACGATTTGTCGCGACTGGCCTTGGGCTTGATCTGCTTGACCACCTTGAATTCGGCGCGGAATTTCTCGACGATCTGGCTGAAACCCATGTCTTTAAAACATTTCACCACCAGCGAACCGGACGGTTTCATGTGAAATTGCGAAAATTCGATGGCCAGGTCGATCAGGTGCTCCATGCGCGCCGCGTCGGCGGTCGGGATGCCCGACAGGTTGGGCGCCATGTCCGACAGCACCAGGTCGCACTTGCGCCCGGCCAGGATGGTGTCGAGCTGGCGCAGGATACGCGCCTCGCGGAAGTCGCCCAGGATGAAGTGCATGTCGGCGATCGGCTCCATCGGCAGCATGTCGAGCCCGATAATGGTGCCGTTGATGCCGCCGCCATCCTTGCTTAGCCAGCTTGCGGCGCGTGTATTGACCCCAGCTGCCCGGGGTGCAGCCGAGGTCGACGATGACCTGGCCGGGTTTGATCAGCTTTTCGCCCTCGTCGATTTCCTTGAGCTTGTAGGCGGCGCGTGCACGGTAACCCTCTTTCTGCGCCAACTTGACGTAGGGGTCGTTGATATGGTCGTGCAACCAGTTTTTGTTTAATTTGTTCTTGGCCATTCGCGTAGAATACTGCTTTTAAAGGATTATCTAAAAATATTATGCAAAAACTTACACCCGTCGAGCGCAGCGCCCTGCGCGCTAGAAGCCCACGGCCTGGAAGCCGGTCGTGATCGTTGGCGAAGGGGCTTGACGCCCTCCGTCATCAAGGAAATCTCGGCCAGCCTCGATTCGCACGGCCTGATCAAGGTCCGCGTGTTCGGCGACGACCGCGAAATGCGCACGGAAATCTACGAAAACATCTGCACCGAACTGCAAGCCCACCCGGTTCAGCACATCGGCAAGCTGCTCGTCATCTACCGCCCGAAAAAGAAGTCGTCAAGGAACGCAGCACCAAGTCCGGCAAGGGCATGCGTGAAGTGACGATCGTTAAAGCCAGTGCCAGCGGCACCAAGCGTCCGAGCGTGACCAAGGTCATGATCAAGGGGAATGAGCGCGTCACCGAAGGCGGTTCGATCAAGCGCGCCAAGCCGCGTCAGAAGAGCACCAAGAAGAGCGTGCTGGCTTAATGCTACGTCGCCCTCGCGAAGGCGGGGGCCCATAGCACCTGGAATCAGTCACGTCGCTACTACTCTGCGGTGCTATAGGTCCCCGCCTTCGCGAGGACGACGTGGTGGCGATGCTTCTTCCTCGGTGACCGCTCCCGTTTCACGGGTTTTTCACCACCAGCACCACCGCCAGCATCGCCTGCACCAGGTAGAGCACCATCGACACCCCGTGCAGCATGCCGAACGTGCTTCTCTCCCCTGCTTCCTTCATGGCCGCCATCACCGGCTGCAAACCGAAGTGACTCACCAGCGTGCATGACAGCATCGCGACCACGACCAGGACCAGCGTCCTGCGCCGTTGCGCCGTCACGTCCTTCGACAGGTAGAACACGGCCAGCAGCGCCAGGGCGCAGGCAAGCGACAGCCAGGCTTCGATGCGGAACATGCTGCCGATGATGGTACCGGCCAGCACCCGGTCAGCCAGGGTGCCGAACAGGGTCGGCGCGACCAGATAGCCGACGGTCCACAGGCTGCCCGCCCACAGCGTGACGATCAGCAGGCGCGCCCGGGACAGCAGCATCAGATGTATTTGACTTCGAGGATTTCGTATTCGCGCGGGCCGGACGGCGCCTGCACTTCCACCACGTCGCCCGCGTACTTGCCGATCAGGGCGCGCGCGATCGGCGAGGTCACCGAAATCTTGTTGAGCTTGAGGTCCGCCTCGTCCAGGCCGACGATCTGGTAGCTGACCTTCTGGCCGTTTTCCAGGTCTTCCAGGTCCACGGTCGAGGCGAACACCACGCGCCCTTCGGCGTCCAGGGTGGCCGGATCGATGACTTGCGCGGAACCGAGCTTGCCTTCGAGTTCGGCGATACGGCCTTCAACGAAAGCCTGGCGCTCCTTGGCCGCGTCGTACTCCGCGTTCTCGGACAGGTCGCCGTGCGAGCGCGCCTCGGCGATCGCGTCGATCACGATGCGGCGCTCCTTGGTCTTGAGCTGGTGCAGCTCTTCCTTGAGCAGTTCGGCGCCGTATTTGGTAAGTGGGACAGTCGTATTCATATCGTATTAACGTTTCTACGCAAAAGTGAAAACCACAGAGGCGCGCAGCAAAACTGCGCGAGCTCTGTGGTTAAGGGTACTGCCAACTGCTTAGTTTAAGGTTTTATGCAGACCTTGTAAATCGTACACGCGCAACTCGTCGAGATGGCGCATGCCTTCGACCGCAGCCTCCGCACCCGCTATTGTAGTGTAAGTCGTCACGCGCGACGCCAAAGCCGAAATCCGGATGGCGCGCGAGTCGACGATGGCGCTGCGCTTCTCTTCGACCGTGTTGATCACCAGGGCGATCTCGTGGTTCTTGATCATGTCGACCACGTGCGGACGGCCTTCAATCACCTTGTTCACCGGCTGGCACGGAATGCCGATGGGCGTTGATGACGGCAGCGGTGCCCTTGGTGGCAGCGACCTGGAAGCCCATCTCGTGCAGGTCGCGCGCCACCTTGATCGCGCGGGCTTGTCCGAACCCTTCACCGACAGGAACACCTTGCCGGTTTCCGGCAGCTTGACGCTTCGGCGGCCCATCTGCGACTTGACGAACGCTTCGCCGAAGGTCATGCCCACGCCCATGACTTCGCCGGTCGACTTCATTTCAGGGCCCAGGATGGTGTCCACGCCCGGGAATTTCACGAACGGGAACACGGCTTCCTTGACGCTGAAGAACGGCGGGATCACTTCCTTGGTGATGCCCTGCGAGGCCAGGCTCTGGCCCACCATGCAGCGCGCGGCGATCTTGGCCAGCTGCAGGCCGGTCGCTTTCGACACGAACGGCACGGTGCGCGAGGCACGCGGGTTCACTTCGAGCACGTACACGGTGTCGCGCATGGCGCCGTCGCGTTCCTGCTTCTGGATCGCGAACTGCACGTTCATCAGGCCGACCACGTTCAGGCCCTTGGCCATCAGCGAGGTCTGGCGCTTGAGTTCATCGATGGTCTCTTGCGTGAGCGAGTAAGGCGGCAGCGAGCAGGCCGAGTCGCCCGAGTGCACGCTCTACTTGTTCGATGTGCTCCATGACGCCGCCGATGAAGGTGGTTTCGCCGTCGGAGATGCAGTCGACGTCGACTTCGATCGCGTCGTTCAGGAAGCGGTCCAGCAGCACCGGCGAATCGTGCGATACCTTGACCGCTTCGCGCATGTAGCGTTCCAGGTCGCGCTGCTCGTGCACCACTTCCATCGCGCGGCCGCCGAGCACGTAGGAAGGACGCACCACCAGCGGGTAGCCGATTTCCTGGGCCAGTTCGATCGCTTCGGATTCGGTGCGCGCGGTGCGGTTAGGCGGCTGGCGCAGACCCAGCGTTTGCAGCATTTGCTGGAAGCGCTCGCGGTCTTCGGCGGCGTCGATCATGTCGGGGCGAGGTGCCGACGATCGGCACGCCGTTCGCTTCCAGGTCCAGGGCCAGCTTCAACGGCGTCTGGCCGCCGTACTGCACAATCACGCCGACCGGTTTTTCCAGCGCGACGATTTCGAGCACGTCTTCCAGGGTCAGCGATTCGAAGTACAGGCGGTCCGAGGTATCGTAGTCGGTCGACACGGTCTCCGGATTGCAGTTGACCATGATGGTCTCGTAGCCGTCTTCGCGCATTGCCAGCGCAGGCGTGCACGCAGCAGTAATCGAATTCGATACCCTGGCCGATACGGTTCGGGCCACCGCCCAGCACCATGATCTTCTTCTTGTCGCTCGGATTGGACTCGCACTCTTCATCGTAGGTCGAGTACATGTACGCCGTGTCGGTCGAGAATTCGGCGGCGCAGGTGTCCACGCGCTTGTAGACCGGACGGATGCCCATCGCGTGGCGCGTCTCGCGCACTTGCTTGTCGGTGGTGTGCAGCAGGAAGGCCAGGCGGCGGTCCGAGAAGCCTTTTTGCTTCAACTTGTACAGCAGCGGCTTGTCGAGCGCGTCCAGCGACTGGGTATCGAGCCACAGTTCGATGTCGACGATTTCCTTGATCTGGATGAGGAACCATGGATCGATGCGGGTCAGCTGGTGCACTTCTTCCAGCGTGAAGCCCTGGGCAAACGCGTCGCCCACGTACCAGATGCGGTCCGGACCCGGCTCGCCCAGTTCTTCTTCGATCTTTTCGCGGTCCTTGGTCTTTTCGTTCAGACCGTCCACGCCCACTTCCAGGCCGCGCAGCGCTTTCTGGAACGATTCCTGGAAGGTGCGGCCGATCGCCATCACTTCGCCCACGGACTTCATCTGGGTGGTCAGATGGTGGTCGGCAGCCGGGAATTTTTCGAACGTGAAGCGCGGGATCTTGGTGACCACGTAATCGATCGACGGCTCGAACGAGGCCGGGGTCGCGCCGCCGGTGATCTCGTTACGCAGTTCGTCGAGCGTGAAGCCGACCGCCAGCTTGGCCGCCACTTTGGCGATCGGGAAGCCGGTCGCTTTCGAGGCCAGGGCCGAGGAGCGCGACACGCGCGGATTCATTTCAATGACGATCATGCGGCCGTCGGCCGGGTTGATCGAGAACTGCACGTTCGAGCCGCCGGTGTCGACACCGATCTCGCGCAGCACCGCAAGACTCGCGTTGCGCATGATCTGGTATTCCTTGTCCGTCAGCGTCTGGGCTTAGCGCCACGGTGATCGAGTCGCCCGTGTGCACGCCCATCGGATCCAGGTTTTCGATCGAGCAGATGATGATGCAGTTGTCCGCCTTGTCGCGCACCACTTCCATCTCGTACTCTTTCCAGCCGATGAGGGATTCTTCGATCAGCAGTTCCTTGGTCGGCGACGCTTCCAGGCCGCGTTTGCAGATCGTTTCGAATTCTTCTTCGTTGTAGGCGATGCCGCCGCCCGTGCCGCCCATGGTGAAGGACGGACGGATGATGGTCGGGAAGCCCAGCTCGCGCTGCACCGCCCACGACTCTTCCATCGAGTGGGCCACGCCCGAGCGCGCCGAACCGAGACCGATCTTGGTCATCGCTTCCTTGAACTTGGAACGGTCTTCGGCCTTGTCGATCGCTTCTGGCGAGGCGCCGATCAGCTCCACGTTGTACTGTTTCAGTACGCCGTTGTTGTGCAGGTCGAGTGCGCAGTTGAGCGCCGTCTGGCCGCCCATGGTCGGCAGGATCGCGTCCGGACGCTCCTTGGCGATGATGCGCTCGACGACCTTCCAGGTGATCGGCTCGATGTAGGTCACATCCGCCATTTCCGGGTCGGTCATGATGGTGGCCGGATTGCTGTTGACGAGGATGACCTTGTAACCCTCTTCGCGCAGGGCCTTGCAGGCCTGGGCGCCGGAATAGTCGAACTCGCAGGCCTGGCCGATGATGATCAGGGTGGCGCCAATAATCAGAATACTTTTAATGTCACTACGCTTTGGCATATTATTTTTTTCCCGCGGCTTGCATCAGGCTGATGAAGCGGTCAAACAGGTAACTTACGTCGTTCGGTCCAGGCGATGCTTCCGGGTGGCCCTGGAAGCAGAAGGCCGGCTTGTCGGTGCGGGCGAAGCCCTGCAGCGAGCCGTCGAACAGCGACACGTGGGTCACGCGGCAATTGGCCTAAGCAGCGTGGCCGCATCGACCACGAAACCGTGGTTCTGCGAGGTGATCATCACCTTCTTCGAATCGAGGTCCTGCACCGGGTGGTTGGCGCCGTGGTGGCCGAATTTCATCTTGAGCGTCTTGGCGCCCGACGCGAGGGCCATGATCTGGTGGCCGAGGCAAATGCCGAAGGTCGGAATCCCGCGCTCGATCAGTTCCTTGGACGCGGCAATCGCGTAATCGCACGGTTCCGGGTCGCCCGGGCCGTTGGCCAGGAAGATGCCGTCCGGGTTCAGCGCCAGCGCGTCGGCGGCCGTCGCTTGCGCTTCAGCAGCACAGTCACTTTGCAGCCGCGCTCGGTCAGCATGCGCAGGATGTTGCGCTTGACGCCGTAGTCGAAGGCCACCACGTGGAAGCGAGGATTGTCCAGCTTGCCGTAACCCTGGCCCAGCGTCCACTCGGTTTCCGTGAATTCGTAGGCGGCGGTGGTCGAGACCACCTTGGCCAGATCCATGCTTAAGCCAGGCCGGGGAAGGAACGGGCCAGGTCCAGCGCCTGCGCCGGGGATGGCTCATTGCCTTGCGTTCCGATCAGGATGGCACCGCTCTGCGCACCTTTTTCGCAACAGGCGCGTCAGCTTGCGGGTATCGATGCTTAAGCAATGGCGACGATGCCTTCGGCTTTCAGGTAGTCGGAGAGGGATTGGGTGGAACGGAAATTCGATGCCATCAAAGGCAGGTCACGGATAATCAGGTTAAGCAGCGCTGACTTTACCGCTTTCGACGTCTTCGGGATTGACGCCGGTATTGCCAATATGGGGATACGTCAGGGTGACGATTTGGCGGGTATAGCTCGGATCGGTGAGGATTTCCTGGTAACCGGTCATGGAAGTATTAAAAACTACTTCTCCGGTCGTATGGTAAGCATGGCGCCAATGGAAATACCTTTAAATATCGTTCCGTCTGCGAGCGCTAGAATGGCTGGAACGGCTGGGCCAGAAAAAAATGGCGGCAAGGGCAACTCCTGATAAAGTTACCGTAGCTGCGCCACGTCAGACCGACGACCATGCTTCCCGAGCAGCTTCACTCAAGGGGTATGGCGTCATTTTGAATGAGGGATGGGTGGGTAGTCGCTACGGTATGTGGTGAATGGCTAAACCTCCGAATTATAGCGCAAACCGGCCTTGACGGCAATCACCGGCGGCGGCATGCAGCGGAAATTTTGCTTTGTTAATGAAATCACACCGAGGACAGACAACATGAGCTTATTTGGCAAGGACACCCCGATGGAGCGTCCCCACCCCGGCGGGCGGGCCGCCGTCTTTGTGCTTAAACCGCGCAAGGCAACCAGGCTGTGCTCGACCTGTTCTCGAATGGCTCCGGCCTGGTCGGCTTCGCCAATCACGACGGCTCGCTCACCGTGTACTTCGAAAATAACCGGTTTAACGATTCCGCCCTGCACCCCTGGCAAAGCAAGGTCTTCAAGGCTTACGACAGGATGGTCAACGGCTCGCCGACCGTCAACAAGGTCACTTGCGACGCGGCCAATGTGGAACAAGTGGGTTTTATCGAGGGGCCGGAGATCCTGGTGCGCGACATGGACATGCTCGGCATCTGGCTGGCGCGCTGCAATGCGCAGGACACGGCGCCGTCGGCGCCGGAAATCCACGCATGAAGCCCACTGCCGGGCGGTATTACGCCAGGGCGGCGATGCTTAAGCCTTGGCGATCTCGGCATCCTGATCCGATTTCACGCCCGACACGCCCACCGCGCCAATGACCTGGCCGTCGACGATGATGGGCACGCCGCCTTCGAGCATGCCTTCGAGGTAAGGCGCGCTCAGGAACGAGGTGCGGCCATTGTTGATGATGTCTTCGTAGATCTTGGTCTCGCGGCGGCCCATGGCGGCAGTGGCGGCCTTGGCTTGGCTGCAATGTGCGACGAGATCGGCGCCACGCCGTCCAGGCGCTGCAGCCACATCAGGTGTCCGCCGTCGTCGACGATGGCGATTACCACCGGCCACTGGTTGGCCAGCGCGTGCGCTTCGGCGGCGGCGGCAATTTTCTTCACATCGGCTAACTGCAATACGGATTTGGTGATCATGTCAGGTTCCTGTTGGTGAGTTGCGCCGCATTGTAAGGCAGGCCCTGCCCCGCTGCCAATAGCGGGGCCGGTATAGCGATTATGGCGTGACTGGCTGCTGGGCGGCCTTGAGCCGGGCCTTGATCTGTGGCATGACGGCCGCGGCCGCCTGCTCATCGGCCATGATGGCCAGGTTGCGCGACGCGAAATCGTTGCCGCTCATCTTGCCCAGCGCCGGCTGGATGACGATGTCGGCATCCTTGAGTTCATAGTGGTTCAGGCGCTGGCCCATGATGGCGAAGGTTTGCAGCAGCACTTCGACCGAGCTGACCGCCGCCTGCACGTCGGCCTGGGTCGAAATATTGACCACGATAATGAAATCGGCGCCCATTTCGCGCGCGAAACGCACCGGCACCAGGGGCCACCAGGCCGCCATCGACATACGAGTGGCCGCCAATGACGACCGGCTGGAACACGCTTGGCACCGACGACGAGGCGCGCACCGCCTGGCCGGTATTGCCGCGCTGGAACAGGATCGGCTTGCCGCTGTTCAGATCGGTCGCCACGGCGCCGAAGCGCAGCTTGAGCCTTTCCATCGGGGCATTCTTGACCGCCTTGTTGACATAGGTTTGCAGGGCTTCGCCCTTGAGCACGCCGGACGACTTGCTAAACAGCGGCAGCGCCCAGTCGGAGATGCTGGCCTCGTCCATTTCCATGGCCGTCTTTTGCAGGGCGAAGCCGTCGTTGCTTAGGCCGCATACAGGGCGCCGACCACGCTGCTTGGCGCTGGTGCCGACCACGATCTCGGGATAGATCCCCTGGGCCTCGAGCGCCTTGATCACGCCGATGTGGGCGAAGCCGCGCGGCGGCGCCGCCCCAGCGCCAGGCCGATGCGCACTTTTTTCGGCGCCGGCAGGGGCGTCACGACGACCGGCTCGGGCACAGCTAAGCACCGGTGCTTGCGCCTGGGACGTGGTGCCGCAGCAGCGGCATGGCGAGCAGAGCGAGGGAAATCAGGGCAAGACGTCGTAAATGCATATGTTTCAGTCGAGTTGGCAAGGAAGAACAAGCGAGCGATTGTACCTGCATTCACTTGCGGCGCATAATGCAGGCCCGCGTACCACGAGGAAGACGATGCCCGCCCAAGAACGCGTTCGGCACCAGCGTGCTGTCCAAGGACGTGCGCAAGAACCTGCTGGCGCGCCCGTTTCCGATGTGCTCGAGTTCGGCGTGACGGGCGTGACCGCCTTCTTTGCCGTCAGGCCGCGATCAGGGTAGGCAGGCAGCGTGACGATGAAATTGCTGCCCTTGCTTAGGCTTCCGACTTGATCGTCAGGTTGCCGCCATGGCGCAGCAGCACGTGCTTGACGATCGCCAGGCCCAGCCCGGTGCCCTGGGTTTCGCGCGAACGGCTCTTGTCGACCCGGTAAAAGCGTTCGGTCAGGCGCGCGATGTGCACCTGGTCGATGCCGATCCCGGTGTCGGAGGCGACAAATTGGGGGCCGTCCGGCGTGGCCTGCCAGGTCAGGTGAATGGTGCCGCCCGGCGGCGTGTAGCGCACCGCGTTCGAGGCCAGGTTGCCGAAGGCGCTGCGCAACTCTTCCGCGCTGCCGGTCACGTCCGGTCCCGGCGTGCTGGTGGTGACCGTGTGGCGGCCATTGGACAGGGCGCGCGCTTCCTGGGCGATGTCTTCCACCATGCCGCGCATGTCGACCTTTTCCGAGCGCAGCGGGTAATCGACCGATTCCAGGCGCGACAGGGTCAGCATGTCCTCGATCAGGCCCTGCATGCAGCCAGCCCTGCTCGGTCATGAGCTTGAGGTGGGCGGCGCGGGTGGCGGCGTCCAGGTCCGGCTCGCTCGAAGCGATTTCCAGGAAGCCCACGATCACCGTCAGCGGCGTGCGCAGTTCGTGCGAGGCGTTGGCGATGAAGTCGCGCCGCATTTCCTCGATGCGCTGGGTTTCGGTGGCATCGTGGGTGACCAGGATCTGGCGCCGGTTCTCGAACGGGATGATCTGGCAAATCAACTTGCGGTCGCGCAGCGACAGCGTCAGCGGCTGCTCGTAGCGGCCCAGGATGATGTAATCGATGAAGTCGGGATGGCGGATCAGGTTGGTCACGCGCATGCCCTTGTCTTTTCCAGGGTCAGGCCCAGGTGACGCTCGGCGGCCGGGTTGCACCATTCGAGGAACAGGACGTCGTCCATGATGGCCACGCCGTCCGGCAGCAGGTGCATGGCCTGGCGAAAGCGCGCCAGCCACTCGGTCAGTTCGGACTGGTTGCGTTCATCGTCGCGGCGCAGGCGGTACAGGCGCGAGAAGATATTCGTCCAGGATCCCCAGCCGTCGGGCAGACGGGTGCTTTGCGGGTCGTCCAGCCAGGTGCCGAGCTTGTGCAAGTAGTCGAGCTGGATGACCAGCAGCGACAGCACCGCCAGCAGCGCCAGGCCCATGCCGTAAATGGCGCCGAACAGCCAGCCGACGATGGCGCAGCCTAAGCCAGGATGAAGGAGACGCAGCAGCAGCGGGGATCCAGAACAGCAGTTTTGGGTTCATGTGAGTCAATTCGGGGCTCAGAACGTCGTCCTCGCGAAGGCGGGGACCCATAGCGTGCCAGCCGAATTCGGCAAGGTGCTATAGGCCCCGCCTGCGCGAGGGCGATGTGTGGTACTTCTTACTTTACAGACAGCATATACCCAACGCTGCGCACCGTGCGGATCAGGCTTTCGGCTTCCTTGAGCGCCTTGCGCAGGCGCAGCACGTGCACGTCGACCGTGCGCTCCTCGATCACGGCATGGTCGCCCCACACCTTGTCGAGCAGCTGGCTGCGCGAAAACACGCGCTCCGGATGCGCCAGGAAGAACTTGAGCAGCTTGAATTCGGCATGCCCGATCTCGATCTTGCTGCCGCTGAGCGACACCGTGCAGCTGACCGGATCGAGCGTGACGATGCCCGCGCTCATGGCCGACTCCGCATGCTCTGGGCTCTTGCAGCGCAGCAGCGCCCGGCTGCGCGCCAGCAGCTCGCGCGGCGAGAATGGCTTGGTCACGTAATCGTCGGCGCCCGTATTGAGGCTAAACGATCTTGTCCTCTTCCATGCTCTTGGCGGTCAGCATGATGACCGGGATGTCCTGGAAATTGCGGTCGGCGCGGATCCGCGACAGCAGGCGCAGGCCGGTCTGGTCGGGCAGCATCCAGTCGAGCAGGATCAGGTGCGGGGCGCGATCGACGATCGCATCCCAGGCCGCGGCCACATTTTGCACCGAGCGCACGTTCCAGCCCGTTTCCCGCAAGGAAAACGTCACGAGCTCGATGATGGCTAAGCTCGTCTTCGACAATCAGGACGTTGGTTTTATCGACTGCCATCGCGCTTACGCCATGCCGCTTAAGCAGGTCTGCCGCAGGTGCAGCTGGCCTGGTATGACGGATATCCTTGCCTTCCACCACGTAGATGACGTATTCGGCGATGTTCTTGGCATGGTCGCCGATGCGTTCGATGGCCTTGGCCACCCACAGGGTGTCGAGCGCCGAGGAAATCGTGCGCGGGTCTTCCATCATGAAGGTGATCAGATTGCGCATGATGGACTTGAACTCGTGGTCGACCACGGCATCCTGGGCGATCAGCTGCAAGGCTTGCTTGCCGTCCAGGCGGGCGAAGGCGTCGAGCGCATCGTGCAGCATGTCCGAGGTGCTGGTGGCGATGGTGCGCACCATTTCATAGTGGTTCAGGCTGGGCGCGCCGCGGCTGTGCAGGCTCTTGGAGGTGCGCGCGATCTTGCTGGCCTCGTCGCCGATGCGCTCGAGGTCGGTGATCACCTTGATGGTGGCCATCACGGTGCGCAAGTCGTTGGCGGTCGGCTGGCGGCGCACGATCAGGTGGCTGCAGGCATCGTCGAGCGAGACTTCGAGCTGGTTGACTTCGTCGTCTTCGGCGATCACGCGGTCGGCGCGCTCCGGGTTGCCGATGCGAAAGCAAGTCATCGCATCGAGGAATTGCGTTTCCACCAGGCCGCCCATCAGGAGCACCTTGGAGCGGATCGTTTCGAGTTCGTGGTCGTACTGCTTGGATGAGTGTTCACCTATCATTACTGCTCTCCGTATCGTTTTATTCTGATCAGCCGAAGCGGCCGGTGATGTAGTCTTGCGTTTCTTTGCGCGCCGGATTCATGAAAATTTGGTCGGTTTCGCCAAATTCAACGAGTTCGCCGAGATACATGTACGCAGTGTAATCCGAGCAGCGTGCCGCCTGCTGCATATTGTGGGTCACGATGGTGATCGTGTAATCCTGTTTCAGCTCGCTGATCAGCTCTTCGACCTTGGCGGTCGAGATCGGATCGAGGGCCGAGGTCGGTTCGTCGAGCAGCAACACGTCAGGCTTGACCGCCACGCCGCGCGCGATGCACAGGCGCTGCTGCTGGCCGCCGGACAGCGACAGGCCGCTCTTGGACAGCTTGTCCTTGACTTCGCCCCACAGCGCCGCCTTTTTCAGCGCCCATTCGACGCGCTCGTCCATCTCGCCCTTGGACAGGTCTTCGTACAGGCGCACGCCGAAGGCGATATTGTCGTACACCGACATCGGGAACGGGGTCGGTTTCTGGAACACCATGCCGACCTTGGCGCGCAGCATGTTCACGTCCTGGCCCGGCTCGAGGATATTGCGGCCGCGGTACATGATCGAGCCTTCCGCGCGCTGGCCCGGATACAGATCGTACATGCGGTTCAGGGTGCGCAAGAGGGTCGACTTGCCGCAGCCGGAAGGGCCGATGAAGGCCGTGACCTGCTTTTCGTGGATGTCGAGGCTGACGTTGGTCAGGCTCTGGGTCTTACCGTAAAAGAAGTTCAGGTTCGAAATCTCGATCGTCTTGTTCTTTGGCGTCACGACGTGGTTCGGTGCTGGGATTGGGCTCATGGCGATTTTTATAGAAATTAATTCGGGGTTTTCTGGCTGAACACGGTACGCGACAAAATATTGAGCAGCAACACGCTAAAGGTGACCACCAGGGCCGCGCCCCAGGCCAGCTCGCGCCAGTCGTCGTACGGGCTCATGGCGAACTGGTAGATCACGCCCGGCATATTGGCCATCGGGCCGTTCATGTCGGCGCTGAAGAACTGGTTGTTCAGTGCCGTGTACAGCAGCGGCGCGGTTTCGCCCGTGATGCGGGCCACGGCCAGCAGCACGCCGGTGATCACACCGGACTTGACGGCGCGCAGGCGAACCATGGTGGCGACCTTCCAGCGCGGCGCGCCGAGGGCAAACGCGGCTTCAAGCAGGCTGGAGGGCACCAGGCGCAGCATGTTGTCGGTGGTGCGCACCACGACCGGCACCGCGATGAGCGACAGGGCAATCGCTTGTCAGGCATAGCCGGAATAGTGCTTGGCCACGTCCACGTACATGGCCCAGACGAACATGCCGAGCACGATAGACGGCGCGGACAGCATGATGTCGGTCACGAAGCGCGTCACTTGTGCGAACTTGTTGTCCTCGCCGTACTCTGCCAGATAGACCCCGGCCAGGATGCCGATCGGGGTGCTGATAAAGGTCGACAAGCCGACGATCATCAGGCTGCCGATGATGGCGTTGCGCATGCCGCCGCCTTCGGTGCCGGGCGCCGGGGTGTCGTGCAGGAAGAAATTGAGCGAGATTCCGCCGAAGCCCTTGATCAGCAGCGTGGTCAGGATCCACAGCAGGAAGGCCAGGCCCACGGCCATGGCCGCGACCGACAGCACGATTCCGACGCGGTGCACCAGCAAGCGTTTGCAGGTAGACGCGGTTGACGACAGTTTGACTCATTTGACGCCTTCCTTGCGGGACATGCTTAAGCCAACATCAGCTTGGCGGCGGACAGAACGATAAAGGTAATGATGAACAGGATCAGTGCCAGCGCAAACAGCGAAGACACGTGCAGCGGCGACTGGGCTTCGGCAAATTCGTTGGCCAGCGTCGAGGAAATGCTGTTACCGGCGGTGAACAGCGACCAGGACAGCTTGTTGGCGTTGCCGATCACGAAAGTGACCGCCATGGTCTCGCCCAGGGCGCGGCCCAGGCCCAACATGACGCCGCCCACGACACCGGTCTTGGTGTAAGGCAGCACGATCTTGCGCACCACTTCCCACTTGGTGCAGCCGAGGCCGTAGGCCGATTCCTTGAGCACGGCCGGGACGATCTCGAACACGTCGCGCATGACCGAGGCAATGAAGGGAATGATCATGATCGCCAGGATCAGGCCGGCGGTCAGGATGCCGATGCCCATCATCGGGCCCTTGAACAGCTGGCCGATCAGGGGCAGGTTCCCCAGGCTGCTCTTGAGCAGCGGCTGGACGTAGTCGGCAAACAGGGGCGCGAACACGAACAAGCCCCACATGCCGTAAATGATCGATGGCACGCCTAGCCAGCAGCTCGACCGCGGTCCCCATCGGGCAGCGCAGCCAGACCGGGCAGATCTCGGTCAGGAACAGGGCGATGCCGAAGCTGACCGGGAAGGCGATCAGCAAGGCGATGAACGAGGTCACCAGGGTGCCGACGATGGCAATCGCGGCGCCGTATTTGTCGTTGACGGGATCCCATTCGACGGTGGTGATGAAGCCCAGGCCGAATTCCTTGAATGCTTAAGCACGGCACCGATGAACAGCGAGGCGATGATGCCGACCAGGACCGCCAGCACGGAGGCGGCGAACAGCAGGGTCACCTTGTGGAAGAAGAAGTCCTGGATGCGCTGGTTGCGCATCGTGGAATGCATGGCAGCCAGCTCGGCATCGCGCTCGGCTGGCTTGGGCAATTCCATCGCTACAGTGGGATTTGAACTCATGATTGAATTTGTATTGTAGGGTGGAAAAGCAGAACTTCCTGCGCCAGGCAGCGGAAGCTTTGCTTTTCCACCCAGCGCCTCTGTGTGCGCTGGGTGGAAACAGGAATTACCAGATGGCCTTGCCCGAAGCGTCTTTCAGGTTGGCTTTCCAGGCGTCAGCGACCAGCTTGGTGACGGTGTCCGGCAGCGGCACATAGTCCAGTTCGGTAGCAGCGGCATCGCCGTTCTTGAACGAGTACTCGAAGAACTTGAGCACTTCCTTGGCCTTGGCGGCGTCAGCCTGCGACTTGTGCATCAGGATGTACGACACGCCAGTGATCGGCCAGCTGGCTTTGCTTAAGCCTGGTCGGTCAGCACGATGCCGAAGCCCGGGGTCTTGGCCCAGTCGGCCGAAGCGGCGGCAGCCTTGAAGGCGTCGTCGTCAGGCTGCAGGAACACGCCATCCTTGTTTTTCAGCTGGGTGTGAGCGATCTTGTTTTTCTTGGCGAACGCCCACTCGACGTAGCCGATGGCGCCCTTGATACGCTGCACGTTGGCGGCGACGCCTTCGTTGCCCTTGCCGCCCACGCCGACTGCCCATTTCACGGCCGCATCGGCGCCGATCTTGGTCTTGAACTCAGGCGAGACTTTCGACAGGTAGTCGGTGAACAGGAAGGTGGTGCCCGAGCCGTCGGCGCGGTGTACGACGGTGATTTCGTCGGCTGGCAGCTTCATGCCCGGGTTGAGCGCGGCGATGGCCGGTGCATTCCAGGTGGTGATCTTGCCCATGTAGATGTCGGCCACGACCTGGCCGGTCAGTTTCATGGCGCCCGGGGCGATGCCGTCCAGGTTGACCACGGTGACCACGCCGCCCATGATGGCAGGGAATTGCATCAGGCTAGAGCTTCGTCGAGTTCTTCGACCTTGAGCGGCTTGTCCGAGGCGCCGAAATCGACGGTCTTGGCCTTGATTTGTTTGATGCTTAAGCGCCGGAGCCCACGGACTGATAGTTCAGGCCGTTACCGGTGGCCTTTTTGTAGTTCTCGGCCCACTTGGCGTAGATCGGGTAAGGGAACGTTGCCTTAGCTGCCGGTCATGTCGGCAGCGATGGCGGTGGACATGGCGGCGATGGCCGATGCACCAACGACGAGGGAAGCTAACAGCTGTTTCATTCGCATATCATTCCTAAGTTGGGGTTAGTGAAAGAAGTGTGTACTTCAGTCAATGCTGCGCAGTCTAGCCGCCGAATATGACACGTTTATGACATGGCCGAAATTTGATGAATTTCTTGCTTTCCCGGGGCATGATACCCTTGAAGCTGGCGCGGCGCGCACTTGTTACCGCAGTGCACTGTCACTAGCTTGTCATATTTCCTAATTACACTAAAGGCATCTTTATTACGCGCCCTACACGTCGAAAAACAATGAAAACTGGCTCAGCAGCAAACCTGTCCAACGTCTTCCTCGACCGCGAGTTGTCGCAGCTGACCTTCAACCGGCGGGTGCTGGCGCAGGCCGAAGACAGCACCCTGCCCTTGCTCGAGCGCTTGCGTTACTTATGCATCGTGAGTAACAACCTCGATGAATTCTTCGAAGTCCGGGTCGCCAGCCTGCTGGCCCAGGGCAACCTGGCCGAAGATCCCGCTCTGGCCGCCTCGCTGGCGCGCATCAGCACCGAATGCCACAGCCTGGTCAAACGCCAGTACGAGATCCTCAATACCGACGTCTTGCCGCAACTGCAAAGGCCGGCGTGCACCTGGTGCGCCACACCGACCGCAACGAAGCCCAGCGGGCCTGGGTCAAGGATTATTTCGAGCGCGAAGTGCGCCCCCTGCTCACCCCGATCGGACTGGACCCGGCCCACCCCTTCCCCCAGGTGGTCAACAAGAGTCTCAATTTCATCATCTCGCTGTCGGGCAAGGATGCCTTCGGGCGCGGCACCGGGATCGCCATCGTCAAGGCGCCGCGCGTGCTGCCGCGCGTGATCCGGCTGCCCGACAACCTGTCCAAGAATGGCCCCTCGTTCTGCCTGCTGTCCTCGGTCATCCACTCGCATATTGAAGACTTGTTCACCGGACGCGAAGTGATCGCCTATTCCCAGTTCCGGGTCACGCGCGACTCGGACCTGTGGGTGGACGAGGAAGAAGTCAAGAACCTGCGCCAGGCGCTCAAGGGCGAGCTGCAGGGGCGCCAGTTCGGCACCTCGGTGCGGCTGGAAGTGGCTAAAAATTGCCCTCCGGAACTATCCGAATTCCTGCTAGACCAGTTCGGCCTGGACCAGTCGCGCCTGTACGCGGTGGACGGCCCGGTCAACCTGGTGCGCCTGACCGAGCTGATCGACCTGGTCAAGCAGCCCGCGCTGCGCTTTCCCCCGTTCGTGCCGGGCTTGCCGCCCAAGACCGCCAACACCGACATCTTCGACCAGTTGCACAAGCACGACATTTTGCTGCATCACCCGTTCCAGTCGTTCCAGACCGTGGTCGACTTCATCACCGTGGCTGCGCAAGACCCGCAGGTGGTGGCCATCAAGCAAACCATCTACCGCACCGGCATGCATTCGGAACTGATGGAAGCGCTGATGAACGCGGCGCGCATGGGCAAGGAAGTGACCGTCATTCTGGAACTGATGGCGCGCTTCGACGAAGAAGCGAACATCAACTGGGCCGACAAGCTGGAACAGGCCGGGGCCCAGGTCGTGTACGGCGTGGTCGGGCTCAAGACCCACGCCAAGGTCGCGCTGGTGATCCGGCGCGAAGACGCCGGGCTGCAATTCTATTCCCACCTCGGCACCGGCAACTACCACCTGACCACCACGCGCCTGTATACGGACTTCGGCATGCTCACGGCCAACCAGGACATGGGGCACGACGTCAATGAAGTCTTCATCCACCTGACCAGCCTGACCAAGCCGAGCAAGCTCAATTACCTGTGGCTGGCGCCGTTCGCGCTGCACAACGAAATTCTCAAGGCGATCCGCAACGAAGCCAAGATCGCCAGGGCGGGCTTAGCCGGGCCGGATCATCGTCAAGGTCAATGCCCTGGTTGACGAATCGCTGATCCGGGCCCTGTACGCGGCCTCGCACGACGGCGTCAAGATCGACTGCATCGTGCGCGGCGCCTGCACCCTGCGCCCGGGCGTGCCTGGCCTGTCGGAAAACATCAAGGTGCGCTCGATCATCGGCCGCTTCCTCGAGCACAGCCGGATCTATTACTTCCGCAACGACTTGCAGCACGATGTCTACCTGGCCAGCGCCGACTGGATGAGCCGCAACCTGTTCCGCCGGATCGAGGTCGCCTTCCCCGTGCTCGACAAGAATCTCAAGAAGCGCGTGATCGGCGAAGGACTGAACCCCTACCTGAAAGACAACTCGAACGCGTGGGAACTCGATCAGGATGGCCATTACACGCGCCGCAAGGCACGCGGCAAGCAAGCCAGTTTCTCGGCCCAGCAAACACTGATGGCCCTGCTCGGCACCCCATCCAACGACAGCTGAACCTGAACAAGGAGGTAGCATGGATCTGATTCTGTGGCGGCATGCCGAAGCCTTCGATGCCGAACCGGGCGAGTCCGACATGGAGCGCGCCCTCACCCCCAAGGGCCAGAAGCAGGCGCGGCGCATGGCCGAATGGCTCACCGCCCAGTTGCCCGAAGGGTGCAAGATCCTGGTCAGCCCGGCCAAGCGCGCGCTGCAGACGGCCGAGCCGCTCAAGCGCAAGTTCAAGATCGTCGCCGCGCTCGAGCCGGGCGCCGACGCCGAAGACGTGCTGCAGGCGGCCAACTGGCCGAACGCCAGGGAACCGGTGCTGGTGGTCGGCCACCAGCCCACGCTGGGCCAGGTGGCAGGCGCTGCTGATGTCGGGCGAGCCCCAGGACTGGGACATCAAGAAGGGCAATTGCTGGTGGCTGGTGCAGCGCGATCCGCTCGATCCCTACAGTTTGTACCTCAAAGCGGTGATGGCGCCCGACCTCATAGTGAAAACTTGAATATCTGCGGCAACATGCTACAGTTAAATTGTGTCAATTCTTAGGGAGGAATCGCTCAACGGCGATTAACAATCTATGGTCATCAGTTTCGTCATTGGACTATTAGGCGCCATGGCTTAGCCTGGTCGTCTATGAACTGGTCCAGGAAGTTCGCGGCGGACGCAACCAGCTGCACGATCGCTATCACGAATAGCACAGGTCTGCTACAGACCATCCACAAAGCGGCGAGACCTCACAGTCTGCGCCGCTTTCCTTTGCGTTGGGGGTCAGGTCCGACATCCGGACACGAGCTCAACCGCAACGCGGTTGAGCTCGTGTCCGGATGTCGGACCTGACCCCCAACGCCCTTTCACTTTTATGGGACGCCAACGCCCTTACACATGCAGCAGCAAGTGCTCGCGCTCCCAGGGACTGATGACGGTCATGAATTCGCGATGCTCGAGGTCCTTGATGGCGGCGTAGACGTCGACGAAGCGTTCGCCCAGCACGGCGCGCAGCGTCGTGCCCGCGCAGCAGGCGCAGCGCCTCGGGCAAGCCTTGCGGCAGCTCGAAGTCGAGCGCCTGGGCGCTGCTAGGCAGTGGGCGCGCTCGGTTCTGCACTGCCCGCTCATGCCGAGGTAGCCGCAGGCGAGCGTGACGGCCAGCGCCAGGTAGGGATTGGCGTCGGCGCCGATCACGCGGTTTTCCACGTGACGCTCGTGCGGCGCCGCTTCCGGCACCCGGAAACCCGTGGTGCGGTTGTCCCAGCCCCATTGCACATTGATGGGCGCGGTGGCGTGGCGCACAATGCGGCGGTAGGAATTGACATAGGGCGCGGCCAGCGCCATGGCCGGCATGGCATGTAGCGCTGCAGGCCGCCGATGAAATGGTAAAAGGCGGGCGCGGCCGAGCCGTCGGGCTGGCTGAACAGGTTGGCCCCGGTGCGCGCGTCGAACACGCTCTGGTGCACATGCATGGCCGAGCCCGGCTCATCGGCGAGCGGCTTGGCCATGAAGGTGGCGTACATGTCGTGCTTGAGCGCGGCCTCATGCAGCAGGCGCTTGAAGTAAAACAGGTGGTCGGCCATGGCCAGCGGCTCGCCGCTGAGAAAATCCATGCCGATCTGGCTTAGCGCCGATCTCGTGGATGAGGGTGTCGACGTCGAGCGCCATCAGCTCGCAGTAATCGTAAATGTCTTCGAACAGGGGATCGAGATTCATTGACCGCGTCGATGCTGTAGGCCTGGCGGCTGGTTTCAGCGCGCCCGCTGCGGCCCACGGGCGAGCGCAGCGGCAGGTCGGGATCGGCATTGCGCGCGGTCAGGTAAAACTCGACTTCGGGCCGCACCATGGGCGCCCAGCCGCGCTCGGCGTACAGGCGCAGCACGCGCCGCAAGACGCTGCGCAGGGGCGAAATCGACCAGGCCACCATCGGCGAAATAGCAGTCGTGCAGCACTTGCGCAGTCCGGGTCCGCCGCCCAGGGCACCATGGCGATGGTGGCCGGGTCGGCCTTGAGGATCATGTCGCGGTCGGTGGCGGAAATGGCGCGCAGGTAGGCCGCATCGTCCTGCGGATAATTGCCGGTGACGGTCATGCCGAGCACGGCTTCGGGAATGCGCATGCCGCGCTCTTCGGCGAATTTTGCGCGCAGCAAGATCTTGCCACGGGCGACGCCGGTCAGGTCCGGGACCAGGCATTCGATCTCGGTGACGCGCCGCGCGTTGAGCCAGGCATCCATGTCCGCATACGTGAAACCAGTCCGGCTTGCCACTTGCCGCTCCCGTCCTTGCACACGGCTTTACACTAGCAGATTTCGGCGCTATGCCGCCGCCTAGTGCATGTACTTGGTCAGGACCGTCATCGAGGTCAGTTCGAGGTTGATGAACTGGAAACCGACCTTGAAGCCCGCATTGCTGAGGATGCAATACAGCACCTTGGAACGGGAGGTAATGGGCTGCAACTTGCCGTCGTGGAAAATCTCGAAGTAGACGTCGGCCACCGTGCCGGGGGCAACCGGATTGTCCAGCACCAGGCACACGCCGTCGGCGCCCACGTCGAGCGTGCGGGCCACTTGCGGGGTATTGCCATTAATGCTCAGCAATGCTTTGACCTTCAGGATTTTTCGTGTTGTGTTTCTTTGATCGCTACGCACAGTGTGTCCAAAATTAAAATATCAGGTGGCGAATTAATCGAGTTCACGCAACTTGTTAAATGCTTCATCGATCCGCTCCACGGCGACGATGGTCATGCCTTCAATCTTTTGCTTGGGCACATTCGATTTCGGTATCAGCGCAATCGAAAAGCCCAGCTTGGCCGCTTCGCGCAAGCGTTCCTGGCCGCGCGGGGCCGGGCGGATTTCATGCCGCCAGGCCCACTTCACCAAAGACTACCAGACCACGCGGCAAAGGCTTGTTCCGCATGGAGGAATTTATCGCTAGCAACACCGCCAGATCGGCGGCTAGGCTCAGTGATCTTGACCCCGCCCACCGCGTTGATGAACACGTCCTGGTCGAAGGCTGCAATGCTTAGAGCGTGGCGGTGCAGCACCG
Source organism: Massilia sp. H-1 (assembly GCA_024703915.1). GTDB lineage: Bacteria > Pseudomonadota > Gammaproteobacteria > Burkholderiales > Burkholderiaceae_D > Telluria_A. The sequence continues at coordinate 483,752 of CP087969.1, forward strand.
CCAGCAGCATGGCCAGGCGGTTCTGCTCCAGGCCCACCGACAGGCGGCGCGCTTGGGCAGGTGGCTGGTGTCGACCAGGGCCTGAATCTCGACCAGCAAGGGACGGGTCCCCTCCTGGGTCACCATCACGCAGGAACCGGGCACCTGGCTGTCGTGCTGGGACAGGAACAGGGCCGAGGGATTCGATACGCCCTTCAAGCCCTTCTCCGTCATGGCGAACACGCCCAGCTCATTGACGGCGCCGAAGCGGTTCTTGATCGCGCGCACCAGGCGGAAGCTGGACTGGGTGTCGCCCTCGAAGTACAGCACGGTGTCGACAATGTGCTCGAGCACGCGCGGGGTACAGCCAGCGCGCCCTCTTTCGTCACGTGGCCGACCAGGATGATGGTGATGCCGGTCTGCTTGGCCAGGCGCGTGAGCTGGGCCGCGCATTCGCGCACCTGGGCCACCGAACCGGGGGCCGAGGTCAGCGCGTCCGAATACACGGTCTGGATCGAATCGATGACCGCCACTTCCGGTTTCAGGTCGTCCAGCGTGGCGAGGATTTTTTCAAGCTGGATTTCGGCTTGCAGCTTGAGCTCGCGGCCGTCGACCGCCAGCCGCTTGGCGCGCAGCGATCTGGGCGCCGGACTCCTCGCCGCTCACGTACAGGGTTTTCTTCAGGTGCGAGATGCTGGCCAGCGCCTGCAGCAGCAGAGTCGACTTGCCGATCCCGGGGTCGCCGCCGATCAGCACCACGCCGCCCGGCACCAGGCCGCCGCCGAGCACGCGGTCGAATTCCTCGATCCCGGTGCCGAAGCGGGGAATGTCGATCGCCTCGATGTCGGCCAGCGACAGCACCGGCGCGGTCTGGGCCAGGCTCTTGTGCTGGGGCTGGGACAGGCGGTTCACGCCGGGCGCCTCGATCACCGTTTCGACCAGGGTGTTCCATTCGCGGCAGGACGGGCACTGGCCTAAGCCCACTTGCTGGTGATGCCGCCGCAGTCGCTGCAGACGTAACTGGTTTTCGGCTTAGCCATGCGATTCCAGGTTCTGTTCGCGCACGTGCACGCGCGGCGCCAGGGCGCACATCAATTCATAGCCGATGGTGCTTAGGCCGCGGTGGCGACTTCGTCGATCGGCAAGCCGGCGCCCCACAGCACCACCGGGCTGCCCACGCGCGCATGGGGTATGGCGCTCAGGTCGACGCTGAGCATGTCCATCGACACGCGCCCGACCAGGGTGCTGCGGATGCCGTCCACCAGCACCGGCGTGTCGGCGCCCGCGTGGCGCGGGTAGCCGTCGGCATAGCCGCAGGCGACCACGCCGATCCGCATGGCGCGCTCGGCCACGAAGCGGCTGCCGTAGCCGACCGTGTCATGCGGCGGCGATCTCTTGAATGCCGATCAGTTCGCTGGCCAGGGTCATGGTCGGGCGCAGGCCGAATTCGGCCGCGCTGTTCCCGCCCGGGGTGCCGCCGTACAGCATGATGCCGGGACGGATGCAGTCGGTCGCCAGCGTGCTTAAGCCAGGGCCGCCTGGTGCAGCACGCCGGCCTGAATTGGACAGGCTGCGCGCACCGGCCAGGCTTGCCGCGCCGATGGCAAAGCGCGCCACCTGCTCGCGGATGGTCAGGCGCGGATGCTCAAGTTCATCGGCATTGGCGAAGTGGGTCATCAGGATGATGTCGCGCACGGCGGGAATGGCGCGCACCCGTGCATACGCGGCGGCAAAGGCAGGCCGGCAGGGAAGCCGAGCCGGTTCATGCCGGTGTTCATCTTGAGGTGGACATCGACCGGGCCGCGCAAGAGCGCCTGTTCGAGCAGGGCGATTTGCTCGCTGCAGTGAATGGCGGTGTCGATCCGGTGGGTATCGAGCAGGGCCGCGTCGGCCGCGTCAAAAATGCCTTCGAGCAGCAGAATCGGCTTGGTCCAGCCCAGTTCGCGCAGGCGCACGGCGTTGTCGGGCTCGATCAGGGCCAGGCCGTCGGCGGTGGCAAAGCCGCGCATGCCGCGCTCGAGGCCGTGTCCATACGCATTGGCCTTGACCACCGCCCAGGCACGGGCGCCGGGCGCGCAGCTGCGCGCGCCCAGGTTGTGCTGCATGGAATCGATGTGGATGGTTGCGGTCAGCGGCCTTGGCATGGGGACAATCGGCGAGATTCAAAGACCCATATTTTACCGGACGCGGCCGGTTTCGCAGAGGGGATTTCTTGGGGATCAAGCCCATTCATGGTATAAAGCAACCCACACCAGTTTTTAGAACGTAACGAATGAATCGTGGTTTTTACACCATCATGGCGGCGCAGTTTTTATCGTCGCTGGCAGACAACGCCCTGCTCTTCGTGGCGATTGACCTGCTGATCTCGATGAAAGCACCGCAGGAGCTCACGCCCCTGCTCAAATTGTCCTTCGTCCTGTTCTATGTCTTGCTGGCCGCCTTCGTGGGCGCGTTCGCCGATGCCCTGCCGAAGGGGCGGGTCATGTTCATTGCCAACCTGATCAAGATCATCGCTGCTGCGCTGCTGTTCTTCCAGGTCCACCCGCTGCTGGCCTACGCCGTGGTCGGCTTTGGCGCGGCCGTGTATTCATCGGCCAAGTACGGCATCCTGACCGAATTGCTGCCGCCCGAAAAACTGGTCGAAGCCAATGGCTGGATCGAGGGCCTGACCGTGATGTCGATCATTCTCGGCACCGTCATGGGCGGGGCGCTGGTGAGCGCGGCTTACTCCTCTTTGCTGCTGAGCTTTAACGTCCCCTTCATCGACACCCCGATCGACACCACCACCGAGGCCGCGCTGTCGGTCGTGGTCGGCGTGTATGTACTGGCCGCCCTGTTCAACCGCCGCATCCCGGAAACGGGCGCCACCTACGAGCACCAGGAACGCAACCCGGCCAAGCTGATCGCCGACTTCGCCAACTGTTCGGCCACGCTGTGGAAAGACAAGCTGGGCCAGATTTCGCTGGCCGTCACCACCCTGTTCTGGGGCAGCTGGCTGCCACCTTGCAATTCATCGTGCTCAAGTGGGCCGAAAAATCGCTGCACATGACGCTCGACAAGGCGACCGGCCTGATCGGCGTGGTAGCGCTGGGCGTGGCGATCGGCGCGGCCGCCTCCGCCAAGATTATTCCACTGAAGAAATCGCTGACCGTGATCCCGCTTGGCATCGCCATGGGGCTGGTGGTGATGATCATGACCATGGTGCACTCGGTGGTGCTGGCCTATCCGCTGCTGATCCTGATCGGCATGCTGTCGGGCTTCTTTGTGGTGCCGATGAACGCGCTGCTGCAGCACCGGGGCCACGTCCTGATGAGCGCGGGGCATTCGATCGCGGTGCAGAACTTCAATGAAAACCTGTCGATCCTGACCATGCTGGCGCTGTACGCGATCATGATCACGCTCAAGCTCGACCTGAATGTGATCATCATCGTGTTCGGCGGTTCGGTGGCCTAAGCATCATGTACCTGATCATGCGCAAGCACGCCGCGAATCAGAAAGAACACGATTCGCTCGCGCTGATTGGCGAGCACAAGCACTAAGAACTTCGTTGGGGGTCAGGTCTGACATTCGGACACGGGCTCAAGCGCAAAGCGCTTGAGCCCGTGTCCGAATGTCAGACCTGACCCCCAACGACATTCAAGGCGGTAGCTGCCCCCCAACGATTTGCCGGAAGGCGGCGCGCGCGCCAGTTGTCGGGAACGATGAAACCGCGCCCCGTCTCGACCCACACGCCCTCTTCCTCCCGCACGCCAGCGACCAGCACCGGCATCGGCACGGCCGCGAACTTGTCGGCCAGCACCGCCTGCAGCTGGGCGCGGCGCACACGGCCTCGTGGCCCCGGTACGGCGCCAGCCATTGCAGACGCGGCAGCAGCACGAATTGGTCGCCATCGAGCTGACCGAGTTCGGCCAGCGCGCACCAGAAGCCGCGGCAATGGGCCGCCGAGATGCCGCCCATGGCCGGGGCCGCGCCAGCCGGATAGAACAGCCAGCCCTTGACCAGCGCGCGCCCGCACCACCGGCCGCGGCAGCACTTGCGCCGCCGCCGGGTGGCTGCCCAGCGCCAGCTGGCGCTCGAAGATCTTGCGCATCTTGGCGCCCAGGCTGTCGGCCAGATTGGGACCGACAAAGGTGTCGAAACGCGAGGCGGCTTCGCCTTCGAGCAGGTAGAACTTGGTGGCAAATTCGATGTGTTCCACCGCGTCCGGACCGGCGTCGAGCAGGAAGTCGAATTCGCCGATGGTGTCGTTGCGCGCGGCCCGCACCTGCAAGCCGTGGGCGACCAGCAGGCCATGCTGGCGGTAGTAGAAGGCCATCAGCTTTTCGGCGTACAGGCCAAGCCGGGTGTAGATGCGCGTGCCCAGTTCAGCCTCGAGCGGCGCCGGGTCCAGGTCGAGCGCGTCCAGCCAGGCCAGCGTGGCCGGGCTCAGTTCGCCCAGGCTGGCAATGCGCCCTTCCCAGTGCGGGTCAATAGGATCGAGCAAGTCGGGCGCGTCCAGCAGCCAGGCCAGGGCGCGCACGTGCGGCTGGCGCAGGTGGCCGAAGCGCCGTGCAAAGCGCGCCTGGTAGCTGTCAGTCTGGACGGCCATCGTGCGCACGCGCCAGGCACAGATCGGCCCAGGCCAGCGCCTTGTCGCCGCCGCGCCGCAGCAGTTCGCCCGGATGCAGGGTGGCCACCATCGGCACGCTCTAAGAACCGCATGCACGGTGCCGCGCGCCAGCCAACCAGCGGCTCTTGCAGCGGCTTGCCCTGCAAGGCGTTGGCGGCGATCTGGCCCAGCGTGAGGACCATGCTTAAGCGCCGGTCAGCGCCAGTTCGCGCTCGAGGTAGGGCTTAGGCAGGCGGCCGCTTCGTCGGCGCTCGGGGCTCGGTCGCCGCCGCTGGCGGTGGCCGGGCGGCATTTGATCAGATTGGTGACGTAGGCATTGCTGTCGCGCGACAGGTCGACCGCGGCAAGCATGTTGGCCAGCAGCTTGCCGGGCTCGCCCGACACGGGGTAGCCTTCCTTCTCGTCGGACGCGGTGCTGGCAGCCGGCGGCGATCAGCCACGCGGCCTGCTGGGCGCCGCTGCCCTGCACGGCTTTCTTGCCACCTTTGCACAGGCCGCAGCGGGTGCAGCTGGCGATGGCGGTGCGCAGCGCCTACCAGTCCATGCGCGCGATTTCTTCGTCTGTTGCGGGCGGCGCCGGGGGTTCCTCGCCCCAGGCCGATTCGGCCGCCGACGGACGGGGGCCGAAGTGGGACGACACGGGCGGCGTTTCGAGCGCGCGGCGGCGGCGCTCGGCGATGGCCGGGTCGATGTCCGGCACCGGGGCGGGAGCGGGAGCGGCAGCAGGAGCAGGAGCAGGAGCCAGTTCCGGTTCCGCCACCGCTTCGGCCTCGGCCTCGATCAAGGCGCTGTGCGGCGCGGCGGCGCGCGCCGTCCACAGCGGCGTGATGCCCATCTCGCGCAGGGAAGGCGGCGCTGCGCTGGTCGATGCCGCTCACAGTTGGTACCTCATCACGATTGCATCCTCGCGTTGTCCGTTGTGGGCCGGGTAGTAAGCCTTGCGGCGCCCGATTTCAGTGTAGCCATAGCGTTCGTAGACTTTCAGCGCGCGAGGTTGGACGGGCGCACTTCGAGCAGAATCGAGTCCAGGCCCAGGCCGCGCGCACAGTCGCACACCTTGTCGAGCAGGTAGCGCCCCAGTCCCTTGTGCTGGTGTGGCGCGGCCACGGCGACATTGAGCAGATGGCCTTCGTCGACCACTTTCATGAGCAGGTAGTAGCCGATCAGGGCGCCAAGCCTCGTCGCGCAGCACCCAGCCGCTGTAGCCGCTGGCGAGCGAATCGACGAAATTGCCGCGGCTCCAGGGATGCGGATAGACGCTCGCTTCGAGCGCGAACACCTCGTCCACGTCGTCCATCACCATGGGCGCGCAGGACAGGCGCAGGGCGTCGCTTACCAGCGTCATGCGGCGGCCTTGGCGGCGTTGATGGCCTGGCGCTCGGCGCTGGTGTAGGCGATCTTGTTGCGCAGGTAGAGCGGCTGGGCCTGGGCGGGCGCCAGCGCTTCAGCCGGCCGCCAGCGCTTCGACCGCCAGTTCGGCGATCTGGCGCGCGTGCGGCATGATGTCGGTGCGCGCAGCCGCCGCGTAAGCGCGTCCTTCAAACGCTTCCGGATAGGCGGAAAAACCGTTGCCGCAGGCGGTCAGCGGGCCGTCGGCCGCCAGCGGGGCGACGTCGGCCGGAGCGCACAGGGTGGGACCGGCCACGCGCTGGCCGCCCTGGTACTGGGCCCAGTAGACTTCGCCCATGCGCGCGTCAAGCACGGCCAGGACGTCGTGCGCGCCGCACTCCTGGCGGCAGGCCAGGGCCATGGCGTCGAGCGTCATGAGCGACAGCACCGGCAGGCCGGCGCCATAGGCCAGGCCCTGGGCGATGCCGCAGGCGGTGCGCACACCGGTAAACGAGCCGGGACCGGCGCCGAAGGCGATGGCGTCGCAGTCGGCCAGGGCCACGCCCGCCTCCTGCAGCAATTCCTGCACCATCGGCAGGATGGCCTGGGAATGGGTGCGCACGCCGGACGAGGCGCGCGGATCAGGGCGCCGTCGTGGAGCAAGGCGCAGGAGGCCATTTCGGAGGAAGTTTCAAGGGCAAGAATGAGGGGCATGTGCGTATTTTAACCCGAGCAAGGTAAAATGCGGCCATGCACAGCCATACACTCGACCTTGAAAACCGCGGCACCCTGGCCCAGGCGCTGGCCGGACACGACTGGGTCGTGGCCTGCCTGTGTGCGCAGTGGTGCGGCACCTGCGGGTCCTACCGGGCCGCCTTCGACGAACTGGCCGCGCGCCATCCGGACCAGCACTTCGTGTGGATCGACATCGAAGACCAGGCCGACGTGGTGGGCGACCTCGATGTCGACAACTTCCCTACCCTGCTGATCCAGAAGCATGACGTGGTGGCCTTCTTCGGCACCATGCTGCCCGATGCGGCGCTGGCCGAGCGCCTGATCGCGGCCCAGGTGGCCACGCCGGACGCGGAGCTGCTGCGCCTGGTAAGCAGCAGCGCCGAGCGGCGCGCTGGCAGTCCGAGTGCAATCTGAAAACCCTGCTCAAAAACGCCAGCTGACATCGCCCTCGCGAAGGCGGGGCCTATAGCACGCTGAACGACTTCGGTAACGCGCTATGGGTCCCGAGTCGTCGGACCGCCGCCTGCGCGAGGACGAGATCGGGGTTTGCTAGCGCTTGCTCCATTTATCCTGCACGGCCTGGGCCGATACCGGGCGGCTGTACAGATAACCCTGGGCCTGGTTGCAGCCGTGGCGCAGCAGGAACGCGGCCTGGTCGGCCGTCTCCACCCCTTCCGCGATCACCGACAGGTTCAGGCTCTTGCCGAGCTGGATGATGGCGACCGTGATCGCTTCGTCGTTGACGTCGGTCGACAGGTCGGTAATGAAGCTGCGGTCGATCTTGAGCGTTTGCACCGGCAGCTGCTTGAGGTAGGCCAGCGAGGAATAGCCGGTGCCGAAATCGTCGATTGCCAGCCCCACGCCGATCGCGTGCAGGTCGTTGATGAACACCAGCGCGTCGCCCGTGTTCATGATCACCGATTCCGTCACTTCCAGCTGCAGCCTAGCCCGGCTCGAGCCCCGTTTCGCGCAGCACGTCGGCCACCATGCCGAGCGATGCTGCCGCGCTCGAACTGCTTGACCGACAGGTTGACCGCCATCTTCGGCACGTGCAAGCCCGCTTCCTGCCAGCGCACCATCTGGCGGCACGCTTCGTACAGAACCCACTTGCCGAGCTGGTTGATGAAGCCGGAATCCTCGGCCAGCGGAATGAAGCGCACCGGCGGCACCAGGCCCAGTTCCGGGTTATCCCAGCGCACCAGCGCTTCGACCCCGATCAGGCGGCCCGAATCGATTTCGACCTGGGGCTGGTAATTGAGGAAAATTTCGTTCTTGTCGATCGAGCGGCGCAGCATCGCTTCCAGGCGCAGCCGCTCGACGCCCTCGCCCGTCATCGACGGCGCGTAGAACTGGTAGCCGTTGCGTCCGCGCGCCTTGGCCTGATACATGGCCACGTCGGCATTGCGGATCAGCATATTCAGGTCGGTGGCGTCGTGCGGGTACAGGCTGATGCCCACGCTGCCGGTGACGAACAGCTCGTAATCGGACACCATGAAGGGCTGCTCGAACATGGCCATCAGTTTTTCGGCCACGTGGCTAAGCGCCGAACTGGCCGTCGACATCCTCGAGCAGGACGATGAATTCGTCGCCGCCCAGACGGGCCAGGGTGTCGCCGTCGCGCAGCTTGTCGGTCAGCGCGTGCGCCACCTGCTTGAGCAGCTCGTCGCCGATGTGGTGGCCAAGCGTGTCGTTGACGTTCTTGAAGCGGTCCAGGTCGATGAACAGGATCGCCAGCTGCTGGTGGTCGCGCGCGCGCTGCAGGGCGTGGTGCAGGCGGTCGTGGAACAGCAGGCGGTTGGGCAGGGCCGTGAGCGGATCGTGGTGCGCCATGTGGTCGAGCTTTTCCTGCGATTCCTTGACCTTGGTGATGTCCGAGAACACGCCCACGTAATGGGTGATCAGGCCGGCGTCGTCGCGCACGGCCGACACCGTCAGCCATTCCAGATACAGTTCGCCGTTCTTGCGCTGGTGCCAGGCTTCGCCGCGCCAGAAGCCGGTCTCGGCCAGTTCGCGCCACAGGCCCGTGTAGAAAGCGTCGTCCTGGCGCGCCGACCGGGTCAGGGTCGCGTCCTGGCCCAGCGCTTCGGCTTCGGTGTAGCCGGTGATCTGGGTAAAGGCCGGGTTGATGGCCACGATCTGGCGCGCCGTGCCGATCACCATCACGCCGTCGGCGATGTGTTCGAGCACGGTGGCCGACAGGCGCAGCTTTTCCTCGGCCAGGCGGCGCTCGGTGACGTCGGCATAGACCCAGATCGAGCCTTCGTTCGGATGCAGCGGGTCGAGCGCGCGCCCGCTCACCAGGCACCAGAACAGCGAGCCGTCGCGGCGCCGGTACTGGCGCTCCTCGGAAAAGTCCTTGTCCAGCGCCAGCGCCGGGTACTGCACCTGGCCTAGGCCGACTCGAACTCGGCCCGGGTGGGGAACACGTCGGCGGTCGACATGCCGCTCATGGCGCCCGCATCGTAGCCGAACAGTTCCTCGCAGCGGCGGTTGACCGAGACCACGCGCCGCGCGCACGAACATGACGCCGAACATGACGTTGTCGAGAATGGCGCTCTGCTCGGCCAGCAAGCCCTCGATCCGCATTTCATTGTGCTTGCGTTCGCTGATATCGGTGATGATGCCGTCGATCCAGGCCGCGCCCGTGGCTTCGTCGCGCTGGGGCTGGCCCTCCTCGGCCACCCAGCGTTCGGTGCCGGTGGCGTCGGTGATCCGGTATTCGATCTGGTAAGGCTTGCCGCTCACCACGGCGCCCTGCACCGTGCGCGCCTGCATGCGCCGGTCTTCGGGGCAGATGATGTCGGACCAGCGCTCGGTGGCGCTGCCGGTCAGCAGCGCGGCCGGATAGCCGGAGATGTCTTCGATGGCGTCCGACACGAAATCGATGGGGCCGGTCGGGCGGACCCGGAACACGGCGCCCGGCACCTGGGTGACGATGGTGCGGAAGCGCTCTTCGCGCCGGCCGATGTCTTCGAACAGGTGCTTGATGGCGACCCGCATCTGCTCCATCTGGCCTAAGCCAGGCGTCCCAGTTCGTCGCTGGCTTACCAGGTCAAGCCGGGTTTCAGAAGTCGCCGCGCGAGAGGCGGTCCGAGAAATTCATCAGCTTGCGCAGGGGGACCAGCAGGCGCCGGTTCAGGAACAGCACGATCAGGGCCAGCGAGACGGTCAGCTGGAAGGCCAGCACGAAGGCGTAATTGGCTTGCTTGCCGCGCAGCTCGGACTGGCTGCGGGCGTCATCCATCTCGACCAGGATGCGGCCGATGCGTTCGCCGCGCACGAGGATGTCGCGCTCGGCCCGGTACACATTGCCGATCTGGCGGTTCGGCGAATGCACATTCATGAACTGGGTGTCGGCCTGGCCGATCACCTGGATTTGCAGCACCGAGGGGTCGCGCATGACCGATTCGACCAGCGAATGGGCCGATTCGGCATTCATGTTCCAGAGCGACTCCTGCATGCCCAGGGCCAGGATGTCGGCATTGCGGCGCAGCGATTCGTTCAGCGCGGTCTGGGCCGAACGCTGTTCCTGCACGCCCAGCAGCACGAAGCCGCCGATCAGGGCGGGGATGACCAGGCCGCCAAACACGACCAGCAAGAGCGCGCCATAGATCGACAGACCGTACAGGGACGCCAGCCGTGCGCGGAATCGGTGATAGGCGGTTTCAGGCATGCAGCATAGAAAGGGGCATGGGAACGATGCTTTCAATTATGCACGGAAAGTGGCGTGCCGGTGCACAAAGCGCGGCAACTTGTTATGATCGCAGCACTTTTACAAGGGGAATACCATGACGTTTTCGATGTACACGGCCTCGGTGCCGGTATTTAAGCAAATTCTCGGCAGTTTGTCGGCCATCCTCGACAAGGCTGGAAGCCCACGCCGCCGAGAAAAGATCAGTAAGCCCGCCCTGCTCCAGGCGCGCCTCTACCCCGACATGTTCCCGCTGCTGCGCCAGGTGCAGGTCGCGTGCGACTTCGCCAAGGGCGCCTCGGCCCCGCCTGGCTTGGCGCCGACGTGCCGCGCTATGAAGACACCGAGCAGAGTTTCGCCGAACTGAAACAGCGGATCGCCACCACCCTGGCCTTCATCGACAGCCTGCCGCAGGACGGGATCGAAGCGTCGGCCCAGCGCGACATCAGCACCAGCAGCGGCGCCAATGCCAAGCAGTTCAAGGGCCAGGTCTACCTGGTGCACTACGCGCTGCCGCACTTCTATTTCCACGCCACCACCGCGTACGCGATCCTGCGCCACAACGGCGTGGAAGTGGGCAAGAAAGACTTTATCGGCAGTTTCTAATCAGGTATTGCGGCGCGGGTAGCCCTGCGCCAGGATGCGCTGCCACACGACTTCCTTGTCGGCAGCGTTCATCGAGACCCAGTGCGCCACTTCGACCACGGTGCGCCCGCAACCGCGGCACACTTCGTCGAAGGTGGTCGAGCACACGGCCACGCAGGGGGTGTCGGGACGTTCAGGGAATGCTCACCGGGCCCTCACTTGGCGGGGCCGACATCGAGCTTGTCCCAGCCATCGTGACCGAGCTGCTCCATGGTCTCGATATTCTTGTCAAAAATTTCAGACGCTTCCGGGAACGCCGCCACGGCCCGTTCGATGCTTTCCTCTCGCAGCAGGTGCAGGATAGGGTAAGGCGCGCGGTTCGTGTAATTACTGATGTCGTTCTGGTCGGTGTCGGCGAACTGGTAGTCGGGGGTGAAAACTGGCCACCTGCAGCTCGCCGTCGAGCTGCATGTCTTCGACGGCGGCATCGGCCACGTCGAGGAACTCGTTATAGTCGAGGAAATCGTTGAGCACGAAGGGGTGGATCAGGAGCGTGGTGTCGATCTTCTCGGGGTCGGTGTCGGACAGCAGCTGCAATTCGTCCATCAGGGTCTCGAGCAGCTGCTCGGGGCTGGTGGCGGGCGAGACCACGTAACGAATTTGCTTCTTGACATGCACGGCCTTGGCGAAGGGGCACAGGTTCAGGCCGATGACGGCCCGCTCCAGCCAGCGTTCGGTGGCGGCGATGATGGCGTCGTCGTCGGCATTCAGATTGGGGGTGGACATTATTGCTTTCAGTGTTGCGTTCAGGGAGGCGATCCCCGAATTGTACGCATTCTTTGCGGCCGCTCATAGTTCGGCCATTGGTGCGCGATTGGTATTGCAGTACTGCGGGGCAATACACGGGAAAGCGGGCCCAACCGCGCCGATTGGTCTTCTTTTCCCCGTCAATATTGCGTAAAAGTGTTATCAAAGAATTTGACTGACACACGACGCAATTGCTTGACTGGACCGTAAAAGCCTACGTACACTCCGCACTTACAGTCACTGATGGAAGCGCCATGACCGACACGACCCGTACCAAGGCAGCACTCGCCGCATTCGCCCTCCTGCTCGCCCCGGCCCTGTGCCTGGCGGACACTGGCGCAGTGGCCGCTGCCCCGGCCCAGATCGCCAAGTTAGGCCGTGGCCGCCCCGGTGAGCGCCGTGGCCGACTTCAAGGAAAACGACGTCTGGGGCCGGATCCGCACCGGCTACGCCATTCCCGACATTAATAATGCGCTGGTGGCCAAGCACGTCACCTGGTACAGCTCGCGCCCGGACTACATCGCGCGTGGCCACCCGTGCCAACCGCTATATGTTCCATGTGGTCACGGAACTGGAAAAGCGCGGCATGCCGACCGAGCTGGCCCTGCTGCCGGTGATCGAATCGGCCTTCAATCCGCAAGCCTATTCGAGCGCCAACGCCTCGGGCATGTGGCAATTCGTGCCGGGCACAGGCCGCGACTACAATCTCAAGCAAAACATGTTCAAGGACGAGCGGCGCGGCGTGCTGGCCTCGACCGATGCCGCCCTGACTTATCTGCAACGCCTGTAGGCCGATGTTCGGCGACTGGCCGCTGGCCCTGGCCGCCTATAACTGGGGCGAAGGCAATGTCCAGAAGGCGATCAAGAAGAACCAGGCCATGCCGGCCTGCCGACCGACTATGAAAGCCTGGCCGACCTGATGCTTAAGCCGAGACGCGCAATTACGTGCCCAAGCTGCAGGCGGTCAAGAACATCATCGCCAACCCGGCCCAGTACAACGTGGCGCTGCCGGTGATCGACAATACCCCCTACTTCACGGCGGTCGACAAGACCAGCGACATCGACCTGGTGATCGCGGCCCAGCTGGCGGAAATGTCGGTCGACGAATTCAAGGCCCTCAATCCCCAGTTCAACCGTCCAGTGATCACGGGCGGCGAACAAACCAAGATTTTGTTGCCGCAGGAAAATGCCGAGAAATTCCATCTGAACCTGGCCCAGTGGGGCCGTGCCCTGTCGACCTGGACCACGCACAAGATCACGGGCGCGCGAAAGCATGGCCCAGCTGGCATCGCGCTTCGGCACCACGCCGGAAGTGATCCGCCAGGCCAACAACATTCCTGCCCGCACCCGCCTGGAAGGCTGGCTCCACCATCCTCGTGCCCAAGACCTCGGCCTCGGTGCACAGCGACATCGCCGAACAGGTGGTCGACAATGCCGTGATGGCCTTCGAAGCCGAACGGGTAGGCCTGCAAGCGACAAGGACAAAAGATGAGCAACGCGCAGCGCCTCAAGGCCAAAGTGGCCGGGATCAAGGCCCGCGTGGCGACCCGCCGCGGCAGTAACAAAGGCTGAAACCCGGGCCGAGACCTGGCCCGGATCCCGCTTTCTCCACGGATTTATCTATACAAGCACAGTGAAAGTACTGTATAGTACTGTTTGTGCGCTGCAATAGGTTTTCCGCAGTACCAAGATGTACCACTAGCAGCTTCGCAAGCCTGGGCAACTCCCCCGAGGAGTTCCCCCAATAAAGCCCTCCCGCCTTGTGTGTCGAACCTGACACCGTCCCGGCGCAAAGCTTTTGTGCCGAAATTTCTTTCTACCTGAGTCATTTCGTTGTGTTGGTTGGCGTTGCTATTTTGCGCTCGGCGTTATCGTCCGGGTGCTGATCTATACCGAAAGAAAAGAACATAATGAGTTTTGAAGCATTAGGCCTCCACGCGTCTATCGTAAAAGCAGTGACCGACGCCGGTTACACCAAGCCAACTCCAGTCCAGGAGCAGGCCATTCCTGCCGCCATCGAAGGCCGCGACCTGCTCGTGTCCTCGCAGACCGGTTCGGGCAAGACCGCCGCATTCATGCTGCCAGCCCTGCACAAATTCGCCGTTGCCGAGCAATCATGCTTCCTGCCAAGACCGCCGCCCAGGAAGCGCAATCGGCGCGCGCCCGTGGCGAGCGTCCACGTTTCAAGCCTGCCCAGCCAAAAATGCTGGTGCTGACCCCGACCCGCGAACTGGCCCTGCAAGTGACCAGCGCGACCGAAAAATACGGTACCCAGATCCGCCGCATCAAGGCCGTGTCGATTCTGGGCGGCATGCCTTACCCGAAACAGATGCAACTGCTGTCGCGCAATCCTGAAATCCTGGTGGCCACCCCTGGCCGTCTGATCGACCACATGGAATCGGGCAAGATCGATTTCTCGCAGCTGGAAATGCTGGTGCTCGACGAAGCGGACCGCATGCTGGACATGGGTTTCATCGACGACATCGAAAAAATCATCGCCGCCACCCCGGCCAACCGTCAGACGATGCTGTTCTCGGCCACGCTCGACGGCATGGTCGGCAACATGGCGCGCCGCATCACGACCAACCCGATGACCGTGCAGATCACCAGCAGCTCGTCCAAGCATGACAACATCGCCCAGCGCGTGCACTTCGTCGACGACCTGTCGCACAAGAACCGCCTGCTCGACCACCTGCTGCGCGACGAAACGCTGGACCAGGCAGTCGTGTTCACCGCCACCAAGCGTGACGCCGACACCATCGCCGACCGTCTGAACATCGCCGGTTTCTCGGCTGCCGCACTGCATGGCGACATGCACCAGGGCGCCCGTAACCGCACGCTCGACGGCCTGCGCCGCGGCCAGGTGAAAGTCCTGGTTGCGACCGACGTGGCAGCACGCGGCATCGACGTACCGAACATCACCCACGTGTTCAACTACGATCTGCCGAAGTTCCCTGAAGACTATGTGCACCGCATCGGCCGTACCGGCCGTGCTTACTGCAATGGCCTGGCGATTTCGCTGGTGAACCATGCCGAAGGCATGAACGTCAAGCGCATCGAGCGCTTCACCAAGCAGCTCATTCCGGTCAACGTCATCGAAGGCTTCGAGCCGAAGAAGACCGCCTCGGCACCGCGTTCGGCGGCACGTCCAGGCAGCTGGAAACCAGGCGACAACCGTGCTTAGCAAGCCCAGGCCAGCGCACGTTCAGCAAACCAGGCGCACCGCGCAAGGAAGGCAGCACCGGCGGTGGCGGCTACAAGGGTTCGAACCCGCGTCCGGCTGACGGCGCACGCCGTTCGTACGGCGATCGTTAATCGCTCATTGAACGCTACGCGGCGAAGCAATTCGCCCGCATGAGAACACGGCTACTTCGGTGGCCGTTTTTTTGCGCGCAGCAGATCGGTCGGCATGTCAGTCGAAATCGCAGGAGTCGGGGAGAATATCGAACTTGCGCCGGAGTCTGGCCACGCGCCGTTCGTCGCCGGATGGCGGGGCCGGCACACAGGCGACGCGGCCGGAGCGGGCGGCGTCGCCTGTGCCAGCGCGTGGACTTCCCCGGCAATGGCCAGCGTCATGCCGCGCGGCGAGACGCTCACGCCCCGGTGAATGATGTGATCGCCGACCACTTCGGCCAGGTGGGATTGCCCCTCGTGCAGCATCCGCAGCACAGTTGCATGCGGCAGAAACACTGTTTTCCAGAGATAGCCGCGCGCTGCAGGCAAGCTGCCGTCGCCGCTGCCAGCGCGCTCCTCCGACCCGGCGCGGTCGGCAGCGATCCAGGCACGTACCGCCAGCCCCGCCGCCTCCGCCATGGATAAGCGACTGCCAGACACGCTCAGGTAGTCGGCAAGCTCCCTGCGCAGGGGCGTGCGGTACTGGTCCGCCTGTCGGGCATCGGGACTCATTTGGTGGTCTCCTTTGGTCTCGTCTTGTCTCGTTTGACAATCAGATCACCCAGCCGTTCCCCATTCGCCAAATGAGACAGAACGAGACACAACGAGACAAGCAAACGAGGCCCGATGCCCGACAGCTTCTGACAGCACACCCTCCCCCGCGCTTGGCCGCCCAGCCTTACAAGGCGCAGGTGCGGAAGCGAAGCGAAGATGTCGTCCCGTTCTGGCTTGTAGAAGTTGCGGTAGCGCGCCGAGCCAAAGCGGGCCGGTGTGGCAAACGAGGCGCCGCGCAAGACCTGGTGCGTCATGAACCAGGGCTCGGAATACTCGCGGTAACGGTCCGCGACAAACCCCGGATACGGCTCGAACGGACTGGCCGTCCATTCCCACAACTGCCCCCAGCGGAAGCCCGCCTGGCCGGACAGCGCCGCGTATTCCCATTCAGCCTCGGTCGGCAGGCGCCGCCCCAGCCAGGCGCAATAGGCTTGCGCTTCATACAGGCAGATGTGGCGCACCGGTTCCCTGCCGGCGCCAGCGTGGACAGGCGGCCGAAACGGCTGGTGCGCCACTGGCCATTGTCCCGCTGCCAGTACAGCGGCGCCGAACGCTCCTGCTGCATCAGCCACGCGCTGCCCGCCACGCTCCAGAATTGCCGGTTCTGGTAACCGCCGTCGCCCATGAACTCGGCGAACTGCGCATTGGTCACCAGCCCCGCATCGATCTCGAACGGCGCCACGTAACACTGGTGCGACTGCCGTTCATTATCGAACACGAAGCCGCCTTCCTGGGCCCCGAGCGCGATGGTGCCGCCCGGGTAGGCAATCGCGGCCGATCCGGACAGGGCTCTAGCTCGTCGCGCGAGAGCGAAGGCGGCACCGGCACGCCGAGCGTCTGCAGCGTGTACAGGAAGGCTTCGCCATGCATGTCTTCGTGCGCCAGCGCCAGCCGATACGGATACAATGCTTCGTCGGTGCCCGGCTCGCGCGAGAGCTTGTCGAGTGTGCGGTCCAGCACTTCGTGGCAATACGTCTTGAGCGCGCCCGGGCTGGGCAGGTCGAGCGTCCAGCGCGTGCGGTGCGGGACCAGGTTCGAGATCGAACCAGTCGTCGCCGCGCGTGAGCAGCGAACCGCGCTCGGCATCGGCCGGATGGCTGGAACGCGCCTCGCGCAGCACGAACCACTCAGTGAACCAGGCCACGTGCCCCAGTTCCCACAGCGGCGGATTGATGGTCGGCAGGTGCGGCACGCGCGTGAGCAGGTCGTAGCCCATGCTGGCGAAGCAGTCAGAACAGGCTCAGCGTATAATTTCTTGCATCCTGCAAGGCGTCGGCCAGCTGCTGCGGCCGGGCGTGGCGAAACGAGGTGGCGAGCGTGGAAGTTGTCGGATTCATGGTGCAGATTGTAGCGTTTTTAACGCGGCTTTTCGGAGGAACTCTTTGCAATCCATACTGATCGCCAGTCCCGCCTCGGCGCGGGAAAACAATGGCAACTGGCAAACGGCGAACCGCTGGGCACATATCCTGCGCAGTCAGTATCACGTTGCCATCGCCTTTGCCGACCAGTCCCACACGGCTTGCCACAGCGCGCCCGCGCTGTCCTCGCGCCTGGCCCCGGACCATGCGCCCGACCTCCTGATTGCCCTGCACGCGCGCCGCTCGGCCGCCGCCCTGGCCGCTTTTGCCCAGGCTCACCCGGAGCGCCCGCGTGCTGGTGCTGACCGGCACCGATCTGTACCGCGACATCGCCAGCGACAGCGCCGCCCGCGCCTCGCTGCGCCATGCGACCGACCTGGTCGTGCTGCAGGAAGCGGGCCTGGCCGCCCTGCCGCCCGGCCTGGCCGCCCGCCCCCACGTGATTTACCAGTCGGCGCCCGCGGTCCAGCCCTTCGTGCACGGGCTAGGCCCGGCGCCACCACGATATTTGCATGATCGGCCATCTGCGCGCCGAAAAGACCCGCTGACCTTCATGCGCGCCAGCGCCCTGGTCAGCAGCGCCTCGCTGCGCCTGCTGCACATCGGCCGCGCCCTCGAGTCGCCCCTGGGCAAGGCGGCGCGCGACACGGCCGCCGCCCATCCGCGCTACGTGTGGCTGGGCGACCTGCCGCACGCCACCACCCGCCAGCGCCTCGCGCGCAGCCACGCCATGGCCATCTGCTCGCTGATGGAAGGCGGCGCCAATGTCATCATCGAGGCGGTCACCTCGGGCGTGCCGGTGCTCGCCAGCGACATCAGCGGCAACCGCGGCATGCTGGGCGACGATTACAGCCGGCTATTTCCCGGTCGGCGACGCCGCCGCCCTCGCCGTCCTGATGGAGCGCAGCGTGGCCGATCCCGCTTTCTACGCCCTGCTGCTGCGCCAGTGCGCCGCGCGCGCCCCCGCTTCGCCCCTGCCGCCGAACGGGCCGCCCTGCTGCAGCTGGCCGACAGCCTGCTCCCGGTGCACGAGCGCGCCTGAATTGACCGATAATAGATGGCCCAATCAATGACTCAATCAACGACTCAACCTTTCACGGATCCGACCATGAACGCTCCCATCAAGCTGACTTCCTTTTCCCATGGCGGCGGCTGCGGCTGCAAGATCGCGCCCGGCGTGCTGTCCGAAATCCTGAAAAATTCGCACGGCTTCCCCGTTCCCAAGGAACTGCTGGTGGGTATCGAGACCGCGGACGACGCCGCCGTCTACCGCCTCAACGACGAGCAAGCCCTGATCGCCACCACCGATTTCTTCATGCCCATCGTCGACGATCCCTTCGACTTCGGCCGCATTGCCGCCACCAACGCCATTTCCGACGTCTACGCCATGGGCGGCACCCCGATCATGGCCCTGGCCCTGGTCGGCATGCCGATCAACAAGCTGCCGCTCGAAACGATCGGCCAGATCATCCGCGGCGGCGAATCCATCTGCGCCGAGGCGGGCATTCCGATCATGGCAGGCCACACCATCGATTCGGTCGAGCCGATCTACGGCCTGGTCGTGCTGGGCCTGGTGCACCCGTCCAAAATCAAGCGCAATGCCGACGCCCCGCAGCCATGACGTGCTCATCCTCGAAAACTCGCTGGGCGTGGGCGTGCTCTCGGCCGCCCTCAAGAAGGACCAGCTCGACGCGGCTAAGCTATGCCGCCATGATCGCCAACACGACCAAGCTCAACAAGCCTGGCAAAGCCCTGTCCGAACTGGACGGCGTGCACGCGCTGACCGACGTCACCGGCTTCGGCCTGCTCGGCCACCTGCTCGAACTGGCGCGCGGCGCCAGCCTGCAGGCGCGCCTGTCTATGGATGCGATTCCGCTCTTGCCGGGCGTCGAGCAGCTGGCGCGCGACGGCTATTTCACCGGCGCCTCGGGCCGCAACTGGGACGCTTACGGCAAGGACGTGCAGCTCGACCCGGCCATTTCCCCGGCCCGCCAGGCGCTGCTGACCGACCCCCAGACCTCGGGCGGCTTGCTGGTCTCGTGCGATGCGGCCAGCGTCGACGCGGTGCTGGCCCTGTTCGCAGTAGGCATGGCTTCGCCGACGCGGCCGTGATCGGCTCCATGCAGGCTCACCCCGGCCACGGTGGTGGTGCAAGCCTGAGCGGCGCCGCCCGCTGCGATCGCGCTACCATGCAAGCTCCCTCTTTCAAGGAGCTTGCCATGCCTTACGTAGACGGTTTCATCATCCCCCTGCCCAAAGACAAGATCGACCAGTACCGCGCCGTGGCCACCCGCTGCGGCGAGCTGTGGCGCGAACACGGCGCCCTGGCGTTTCGTGAATGCATCGCCGACGACGTCAAGGTCGGCGAACTGACGTCCTTCCCGCGCAGCGTGCAGCTGCAGGACAACGAAACCGTGCTCTTTTCGTATATCGAATACGCCTCGCGCGAGCAGCGGACGAGGTCAACGCCAAGGTCATGGACGACCCGCGCATGAAAGCCATGATGGATCCGGCCAACATGCCCTTCGACGGCAAGCGCATGATTTTCGGCGGTTTCAGCGTCCTGGTCGACATGTAAGGCCTTGACAAGCGCCCCGGGCCTGCCGTAGAGTAGGCCCATGTTCACCTCCCTGCCCCTGCCAACTTTCCTATCGCTAGCACTGCTATAAGCAGTCGCCTGGCGCTCACTCCTTGCCGGAATTTCAAAGCAGTCCCCGGAAAGTTTCAGATGCATCGCACCGTTTCCACCCTCCGCACCACCCTCCTGCTAAAGCTACCGATCGGTTGCCTGGCCTAGCGTTCCGTGGCCGCCCGGCAGCCTGTCGCCACAGCCCTTTTCGCTATCCACAGGAGTCACCATGCAGCCCAGCCACACCAAATACCGCGCCTTTCCCGCCGTCGACCTGACCAACCGCGAATGGCCGAACCGCGCCATCACCGCCGCTCCGATCTGGATGAGCACTGACCTGCGCGACGGCAACCAGGCCCTGATCGAGCCCATGAGCCCGGAAAAGAAACTGCGCTTCTTCGAGCAACTCGTTGCCATCGGCTTCAAGGAAATCGAAGTGGGCTTTCCTTCGGCCTCGCAGACCGACTTCGATTTCGTGCGCAAACTGATCGACGAAGACCGCATTCCCGACGACGTCACCATCATCGTGCTGACCCAGGCGCGCGAGGAATTGATCCGGCGCACGGTGGAAGCGGCGGTGGCGCCCGCCATGCCGTCGTCCACCTGTACAACTCGGTCGCGCCCGTGTTCCGGCGCGTGGTGTTCGGCATGAGCCGCGAACAGATCATCGACATCGCCGTCTCCGGCACCAAACTGGTCCGCCAGTGCATCGCCGCCCATCCGCACACCCGCTGGGGCTTCGAATACAGCCCGGAATCGTTCTCGACCACGGAACTCGATTTCTCGCTGGCCATCAGCAATGCCGTCAGCGCCGCCTGGGGTCCGACCCCGGATAACAAGATGATCCTCAACCTGCCTTCGACGGTCGAATGCAGCACCCCCAATGTGTACGCCGACCAGATCGAATGGATGCACCGCAAGCTCGCGCGGCGCGACGCGATCGTGCTCTCGGTCCACCCCGCACAATGACCGCGGCACCGCGGTCGCCTCGGCCGAACTGGCCGTGATGGCTTAAGCGCCGACCGCGTCGAAGGCTGCCTGTTCGGCAACGGCGAGCGCACCGGCAATGTCGACCTGGTCACGCTGGCCCTCAATCTGTACACCCAGGGCGTCGACCCGGGACTCGATTTTTCCGACATCGACGCGGTGCGCCAGCTGGCCGAGGAATGCAATCAGTTGCCGGTCCACCCGCGCCACCCTTACGCGGGCGACCTGGTGTTTACCGCCTTCTCCGGCTCGCACCAGGACGCGATCAAGAAGGGCTTCGCCGTGCAAAAGCCGGACGCGCTGTGGGAAGTGCCTTATTTGCCGATCGACCCGGCCGACCTCGGCCGCAGCTACGATGCCGTGATCCGCGTCAACAGCCAGTCCGGCAAGGGCGGCATGGCCTATTTGCTGGAACAGGAATACGGCCTGGCCCTGCCGCGCCGCCTGCAGATTGAATTCTCGCGCGCGGTGCAGGCCGCGACCGACGCCAGCGGCCGCGAAATCGCCGCCAGCCAGCCTGTACGCGATCTTCGAGCGCGAATACCTGGCCCAGAGCGCCCCCTACGCCTACAGCAGCCACCGCATGAGCGAGGACAGCGAGCGCGACGAAACCGTGCAGATCGACCTGACCCTGGCCCACCGCGGCCTCGCCCAGCATCTGCAAGGCGGCGGCAACGGGCCGATCGACGCCTTCGTGAATGCGCTCGGTCTCGATATCAAATTGATGGATTACCACGAACACGCGATCGGCGCGGGCGCCAATGCGCGCGCGGCCTGCTATGTGGAATTGCGGGTGGCGGGCGGCGCCACCGTGTTTGGCTGCGGCATCGATCCGAACATCGTGACCGCCTCGTTCAAGGCCGTGCTGTCGGCCGTGAACCGCGAACTGGCCAGGACGCCAGTTCCGGCCTGATCAGTGCAAGCCCGGGCGCGCCTGCCCCTGCAGCGCGTGCTCGATGTCGGCCAGCAGATCCGACAGCTTGCGCGGGCATGGCAGGTCGACATAGGCCGAGGCGATCTCGAAGGGGTCGATCATGTTGGCCCCGTGCAGGCGGAACTTGCCGACCACGCAGCGCCCGAACAGGGACGAGCCGGGCGTCTCGTTGACGAACCACTCGCCGTTGTAGCGCTGGGCGAAATACTCGCCGATGAAATACATCATGCGCGCCAGCAGCCAGCTGCGGTCGTCGGCGTCGGCAATGGCCATGTCCTGCAGGGCCCGCTCGACGTAAGGAAGATACTGTACGGCCTGGGTCAGCACTTCGCGCGGCGGCTCGATCCCGAGCACGTCGATGAAGTCGACCAGCACCGGCGCCAGCTCGGCATGGAAAAGGGCGAAACGGGCCTGGCGTTCGACCGGTGTGGCTGCGTGTTGGGATGGCATGGTGTCGGCGTGCGAAAAAGAAGGGCTGGGCCTAGCTTAACCGAAGCGGCTGGCCGCGCCCATCTTTCTGAGCTCGGCTGACGCATTGGCCCAACACCTGTTTTGCCAAGATTTACTAAAAAAAGCTCGCCGAAGCGAGCTCTATTCCAATGTATTACCAATGCTTTAATCGCTGCCAGGACCCATGCTATCTGCGTGGTGTCCGGCGTCTCAGGCGCCCATGCTATCTGCGTGGTGCCCTGACGTGTAACTCGACCAACGTATCCGGAACTACAAACCCCGCGTCTTGCGTCATCTACGAATGCAACCTTACACTTGTTGCAACGCGGCGCAATCTGCCGGAGTGCGGCGAAGTCGTTTGAACCTCACCACAGAACGCACTATACCATACTTTTTGTGCGACGCAACAATTATTTTGGCGCGCGGTCGTCATCGGCACCGGCTCGCGCCCCTGCTCGCGCCGCCCGACCCGCTCGTACTCGGAAATGACCTGGGCCCCGAACAGCAGCAGGATGGCGCCGATCTCGAGGCTGAACATGACGACGATGGCGGTCGTCATCGAGCCGTACACCACGTTCACCTGCGACAGAGTACTGAAATACCAGACCAGCACATGGCGCGCGACTTCCCACAGCAGGGCCGCCGTCACGCCCCCTGATCAGCGCGTGCGACAGCGACAGCCGCCCCACCGGCATGACCAGGTAGATTGAACTGAGCACAAGGATTTCCCCGGTCAGCCCCAGCAGATACAAGAGCACGCCCGACACTCCGCCCAGCGACCATTCGTAGCCGAGAAACAGCACGCTTTCCTGGCCGATCACCTGCAAGGTGCTTAGGCCACCAGCGTGACGATCAGGATGCCCAGGCCCAGCGCCACGATGTAGCAGTAAGGCAGGATCGTGGAAATGAAGAACTTGCGGCGCCGGATCGCCACCCGGTGGTAAAAGATCACCGACATCGCGTTTTCCAGCGCAGTAAACGCGAGCGAACTGAAAAACAGCATCACGGCGAACAAGACCCAGGTGACCAGGTCGCGGTCGTTCAGAAAATGGGCCAGCTCGGCCACCACCGCGCGACTGCGACGGCACCAGCCACTCGAGGTAGCGCGCCAGCGTCTCGAGCAGCACCGCCTGGTCGATGAAGTGCGACAGCGCCACCACCACCAGCATCAGGAAGGGCACGATCGACAGCAGCGCGTGATACGCCACCGCGCCTAGCCAGCAGCAAGCCCTGGTTGGCGCGAAAGCCCTTGAGCGTCTGCCACGCGAAGTCGAGCGGGTGATGCACGATGTAGGCATTGGCGCGCCGGTTCAGGATCCGTATCCGCCCCAGGCGAAAGCTCATCGTGCCAGCCTCAGGCCGGTGAACTGCCAGCGCGCTTGTACCGGGAAGAAATTGCGGTAGCTGGCGCGCGTGGTAGGCCGGGGTCGCGCAGGACGAGCCGCGCAAGACGTATTGGTTGAGCATGAATTTTCCATTGTATTCGCCCAGCGCGCCGGGCGCGCTGGCATAGCCGGGATACGGCGCATAGCTGCTGCTGGTCCACTGCCAGCAGGCGCCGAATAATTGATCGAGTCCGCCATGCCCTGCCACCGCCGGGTGCAAGTTCCCCGTCGTGGTAGGCGCAGCCACCGCCGCCAGTTCCCACTCGGCTTCGGTCGGCAGGCGCGCGCCCATCCAGCTGGCGCAGGCCCCCGCCTCGTACAGCGACAGGTGGGTGGCCGGGCGGGCCAGGTCCAGCGGGCGTTCCCCGTGCAGCGTGAATTCCTGCCACTGGCCGTGCTGGTCGCGCCGCCAGTAGAGGGGATGCGCCAGGCGCTGCTGGCACACCGCGTCCCAGCCCTCGGCCAGCCACAGGCCGGGATCGTGGTAGCCATGCCTACCTCGATGAAGGCCAGGTATTCGCCATTGCTCACCAGGCGCGAAGCCAGGGAAAACGGCGCCACATAGACGCGGTGGCGCGGCAGTTCATTGTCGAAGCAAAAGCCCTCGCCCGCATGCCCGGTCTCGGTCAGGCCGCCGTCGAAACCATGCCAGGCCAGCGCGGGCGCCGCCCCGCCAGCGGGCAGCGGGGTGTCCAGGTAGGCCTAAGCAGCAGCACGCTTTGGGCCAGCAAGTGCTTGACGTCGGTGAGCAGCAATTCCTGGTGCTGCTGCTCGTGCTGCAGGCCGAGCGCGACCAGCCCGTGCAGCGTGTGGTCGGCCTCGATCAGGCGCAGCAGGCGCCGGTCCACGTCGTCGCGCCAGGCGCGCACTTCGGCCATGGGCGGGCGCGTGAGCAGGCCGCGCCGGGCGCGCGGGTGGCGCTCGCCGATGCCGTTGTAATAGGAATTGAACAGCACCCGGAACGCGGGATTGAAGGGCGCGAACCCGGCCTCGTGCGGCTCGAGCACGAAGGTTTCGAAGAACCAGGTGGTGTGCGCCAGGTGCCACTTGACGGGACTGGCGTCGGGCATCGACTGGGCCCCGCAATCCTCGTCCGACAGGGGAGCCAGCATCAGCAGGAGCGGCGCCGCACGGCGCCGTACTGCTCAGCGAGGCAGCGGGCGCGCATAGACGAGGGCAAACCAGTGGTCGGGATCGGTCCAGGCGTGGACCGTGCCAAAGCCGGATTGCTCGAGCAAGGCGAGCGCCTGCGGCAGCCGGTACTTGTAACTGTTTTCGGTATGGATGGTCTCGCCTTTGGCAAAGCGCCGCTCGCCCCCTTCCCAGCGCACGGTGAGCGCGTCGCGCGCGGCCAGGTGCATCTCGATGCGCTGTTCGGACGCGTTGTAGTAACCGAGGTGGCGCCACTGGCGCACGTCGAAGTCGGCCTGCAGCAGCCGGTTCACGTGGCGCAGCACATTGAGGTTGAAGGCGGCGGTGACCCCGAGCGCGTCGTCATAGGCGGCGTCGAGCACGCCCGTGTCCTTGACCAGGTCGATCCCGATCAGCAGCCCGCCGTCGGCGTCGCATTCGGCCCGCAGGCGCCCCAGGAAGGCGCGCGCCTCGTCCGGCGTGAAATTGCCGATCGACGAGCCGGGATAGAAGAACACGCGGCGCGACGGGCGCACCTCGTCCGGCAATGCCAGTTCGCGCGAAAAGTCGCGCCCCAGTCCCGTCATTTCGATGTGGGGAAAGCGCTGCTGCAGGCGGCCGATGGCCTCGCGCAGGAAGTCGTAGGAAATGTCGAGCGCCACGTACTGGCTCGGATGGAGCAGCGGGAACAGCGTGGCCGCCTTGGCGCAATTGCCCGCGCCCAGGTCGATCAGGGTCGCGTCCGGCCCCACGGCGCGCTCGATCTCGGCGCCGTGGCGCGCCACGATGGCCGCCTCGGTCCGGGTCGGGTAGTACTCGGGCAATTCGCAGATCGCTTCGAACAGTTTCGAGCCCAGCGCGTCGTACAGGAATTTGGGCGCGATGGCCGGGTGCGCGGCGTCGAGGCCGGACCGCAGTTCGGCTCGCAGTTCTGCCCCCTCTGGCGCGGGCGGCGGCGGGGACAGCAAGTCGGCAATGCGCGATGGGGGCATGGTCTGGTCCAAAATCTCGGCAAGTGACACGAGGTGGGTTTTTGTTATGATAGCTGAATATGTTTTATTTAACGGGCACACTTGCGCGCCCGTCCACTTTCACAGGGGAACCCATGACCAAACTCTCGATTTCGCGCTCGCTGCATACGCTCGTCCTGGCCGCTTAGCCTTGCCGTCGCCTCCGCCGCCGCCCTGGCCCAGGCCGTGCCTGGCGTGCTGCGCGTGTCCGCCATCCCCGACGAAAATCCGACCGAGCTGCAGCGCAAGTTCAAGCCGCTGGGCGACTACCTGGCCAAGGCCACCGGCCTGAAAGTCGAATTCACGCCCGTGACCGACTACGCCGCCTCGGTCGAAGGCCTGGTCTCCAACAAGCTCGACATGGTCTGGTTCGGCGGCTTCACTTTCGTCCAGGCCAACGCGCGCAGCAAGGGCCAGGTCGTGCCGCTGGTGCAGCGCGACGTCGACGAGAAATTCCGCTCGGTCTTCATCACCACCGACAAGTCGATCAACAAGCTCGACGACCTGCGCGGCAAGACCCTGTCTTTCGGCTCCGAATCGTCGACCTCGGGCCACCTGATGCCGCGTTCCTATATGCTGGCCGCAAAAATCAATCCCGATACCGATCTCAAGCGCGTCGCCTATTCCGGCGCGCATGACGCCACTGTGGCCGCCGTGGCTAGATGGCAAGGTCGATGCGGGTGCGCTCAACATCTCGGTGTGGGAAAAACTGGTGGACGCCAAGAAGGTCGACCCGGCCGCCGTGCGCGTGTTCTACACCACGCCCGGCTACTACGATTACAACTGGACCGTGCGCAGCGACATGAACCCGGCCCTCAAGAAAAAGCTCACCGACGCCTTCCTCGCGCTCGACGCCGCCAACCCCGAGCACAAGGAGATCCTCGCCTTGCAAAAGGCCTAAAGCAAGTTCATCCCGACCAAGACCGACAACTACAAGGCGATCGAAGCGGCCGCCCACAGCGCCTAGCCTGCTCAAGGAAGCGAAATAAGCGCATGACGACCTTCAGGCTCGATCAGCTCACCGTGCGCCATCTTGCTTAGGCGGCAAGACGGCCGCGCTGCACGCGATCGACCTGCAGGTCGAGGCTTGGCTGAACAGCTGGCCATCATCGGCCCTTCCGGGGCCTAAGCAAGACCACCCTGCTCAATGCCCTGGCCGTGGCCCACCGCCCGGCCGCGGGCAGCTACACCCTGCTCGGTCAGGATCCCTGGGCCCTGCCCGACTACCTGCGCCACCAGCTGCGCGCGCCTGTTCCTGGCCCCGCAATCGCCGCCCCTGCCGCCGCGCCAGCGCGTGGTCAATGCGGTGCTGGCCGCGCGCCTGCCCCACTGGAGCCTGTGGCAAGCGCTACGCTCCCTGATTACGCCGCTCGACCCGGGGGCCGCCCACGCGGCGCTGGCCCGCTTCGGCCTGGGCGACAAACTCTATGCGCGCGTGGACCGCCTGTCCGGCGGCGAGCGCCAGCGCTGCGCCCTGGCGCGCCTGCTGCTGTCGTCGGCCGAAGTGCTGCTGGTCGACGAGCCGCTGTCGGCGCTCGACCCGTCGCTGGCGCAAATCACGCTCACCACGCTGCAGCAGGAAGCGGCCGCGCGCCACGCCACGCTGGTGTGCAGCCTGCACCAGGTCGAGATGGCGCGCGCCCATTTCCCGCGCATCGTCGGCCTGCGCGACGGCCGCGTCGTGTTCGACGCCCCGCGCGAACAGGTCAGCGACGCCATGATCGCGGCCCTGTACCAGAATGAAGCCCTGGCCACCGTCGACGCACCGGCGCACGAAACGCCGGACCGGCTCGCCGTCGGCGCCTGCTTCTGACGATGGCCGACGCTCCCGCGCACCGGCATCCCGATCCGGCCTGGCATGCGCGCGTGGCCGGCGCCGTGGTGCTGCTCGCGCTGCTCTGGCCCGCCCTCGTGTTTTCCGAATTCAAACCGTGGCTGCTGTTCGACCTGCAAAGCGTGCGCGCCACCGGCCACTTTCTGCGCGGCTTCCTCACGCCCGCCCACGACCCCGAATTTTTGCGCCTGATCGTGCGCGAAACCTGGCAGACGGTGGCCATCGCCACCATCTAGCCTGACCCTGGCCATGCTGGCCGCCGTGCTTAAGCCACCCTGATCGTCACCGAGCGCCTGTCGATATCGCGCCTGGGCACGGGCCGCATGCGCCTGCCCGCGCGCCTGCTGCGCCAGCTGGTGCGCTGGGTGCTGGTGCTGCTGCGCAGCGTGCCCGAACTGGTGTGGGCCCTGCTGCTGGTGCGCGTGGTCAGCCTCGGCCCCACCATGCCGGCGTGCTGGCCATCGCCCTCACCTACAGCGGCATGCTGGGCAAGGTGTACGCCGAAATCCTCGAATCGTCCGACGCCCGCGCCACCGAAGCGCTGCTGGCCAATGGCGGCTCGCGCCTGGCCGCCTTTTCTACGGCGCGCTGCCCGAATCGGCGTCCGAACTGGTTTCCTACACGGTCTACCGCTGGGAGTGCGCGATCCGCGGCTCGGCCGTGATGGGTTTTGTCGGCGCTAGCATGGCCTTGGCCAGCGCATGGATGAATCGATGCGCATGATGGACGGCGGCCAGGTCGCGTCCATCCTGATCATGTTCGTGCTGCTGGTCGCCTGCGCCGACCTGGTCTCGCGCCTGCTGCGCAAAGGCTCGAATGACGCTGCCCGCAACGCCGCCCGCCATGCCGCCCGCCCCGCCGCGCGCGTCCACCTGGCTGCTGCTGGCCGCGCTGGCGGCGCTGGTGGTGGCCAGCTTCGCCTCGCTCACGCTCGACTGGCGCTCCCTGTTCACGGCCGAAGCGGCCACCACCACGGCCGAATTCCTGTCCGGTTTTTCGCCGCCCGAACTGGCCCCCGCCTTCCTGCGCAAGACGCTGGTGGCCACCGCCGAGACGCTGTCCATGTCGGCGCTGGGCACCTTGCTGGCGGTCGCGGGCGGCATGCTGATCGCGCTGCTTAGGCCTCGGGGCGCTTCGGCTACCCGCTGCGCCTGGCCAGCCGCATCAAGCTCAACGTGCTGCGCTCGGTGCCGGAACTGATGTGGGCGTCGCTGCTGCTGGTGGCCGCCTAAGCCTGGGCCCGTTCAGCCAGCACCCTGGCGCTGGCCTTCCACACCAGCGGCGTGCTGGGCCGCCTGTTTGCCGACGCCCTCGAAAACGCCGACCCGGCCCCGGCCGCCGTGCTGCGCACCAACGGCGCCTCGGCCCTGCAAGCCTTCCTGTACGCGACGCTGCCGCAGACGCTGCCGCAGATGCTGTCCTACACGATGTACCGCTGGGAAAACAATATCCGCGCCGCCGCCGTGCTGGGCGTGGTCGGCGCCATGGGCCTGGGCCAGATGCTCAAGTACCACCTGTCGCTGTTCCAGATGCAGGACGCGGCCACCGTGCTGATCGCCATGCTGCTGCTGGTGGTCTTGGTCGATGCCGTCAGCTATGCGCTGCGGCGCGCTCTCACCCGTTAAGAAAGAATGCATGCTTGAATTGCGCGACCTGAAAAAAACCTATGCTTAAGCCGCACCGTGCTGCACGGCCTGTCGCACCGCTTCGAAGCCGGGCAATTCGTGGCCATCATGGGCGAATCGGGCGTCGGCAAGTCGACCCTGCTGAACCTGATCGCGGGACTGGACGCGCCCGACAGCGGCCAGATCCTGGTCGACGGCCAGCCCATGTCCTCGCTGGACGACGATGCCGCCACCGGCCTGCGCCGCACCCGCATGGGTTTCATCTTTCAGGCCTTCCACGTGCTGCCGCACCTGACGCTGGCCCAGAACGTGGCGCTGCCGCTGTTGCTCAACGGCCAGCCCCAGGGGCGGGCCGGCTGAGATGCTGGCCGCAGTCGGCCTCGGCGGGCGCGGCGCCGACTTCCCGCGCCAGCTGTCGGGCGGCGAAATGCAGCGCGTGGCGATCGCGCGCGCCCTGGTCCACCGGCTAGCCCCCTGGTGCTGGCCGATGAACCAACTGGTAACCTCGATCCGGATACCGCCGATAGCGTTTTGGACCTGTTGCGGGCCGAAGTCAAGGCCAGTGGCGCCAGCGCAATCATGGTCACGCACTCGCACGCGGCAGCCGCGCGGGGCCGATAAAACCCTCGTTTTGACCCGTTCCGGTTTGGAATTAGTATCTTTTACGCACTAAGAAGTTCAATTTGTTCAATTGTTCATCAACTTTGCTGCGAATATATTCTTATCGTAGTATCATCAATATAACCCGCATGGCATACATTTATCTCCAAATGTCACAAGCG
The DNA here is from genome assembly GCA_024703915.1 of Massilia sp. H-1. Lineage (GTDB taxonomy): Bacteria > Pseudomonadota > Gammaproteobacteria > Burkholderiales > Burkholderiaceae_D > Telluria_A. The sequence continues at coordinate 513,560 of CP087969.1, forward strand.
GGCCGAGAGTTGACCATAAGTCGATCAGTCCCCCCACTATGAAAGCAACCTTTGGAGGAGAGTACGATGAACGTACGACAGAAAAAGTTGGAAATGATCGAGGCTATGAACCGTGCGCAGGCACTGGAACCATCGAGCTTCGTACCGAACAAGCTGCTCGACACCTTGATCGAAAAAATGAACCTGAAGAACGACGCTGAGCTGTGCCGCGTGCTGGAAGTGCAGCCGCCTATCATCAGCAAGATTCGCCATCGCAAGCTGGCGGTCGGCGCAACGATTCTGTTGCGCATGCATGAAAAGTCGGACATGAGTATTCGAGACCTGGAAGGAATTGTCCAACTCGTCCATGCACTAAACGCAACCGCTAGCTGCCTGGCAGCCAAACAGCCGATCGTGAAATCCAGATCGGCGGCGCCCTCTTCTTTCCGCAGTTCATGTAGTCCGTTTGTAGCGGCGCACCCCGAACCCGTGCCATCCGCTATCAATCCGGCAATCTTTCCCCTCAATCGTTTTTAGGACGCCCTGTTTTCAGCTGCGGCAGGCTGCTCAGCACCTGTTGCAAGGTCGCCATGTCGAGCTGGCTGATCAGGGCCACGCCAATGCGCAGCAATTCACTCTTGCGGATCTCAAATCCTGCTTTCAGGCATGCCTTCTTGACCTGACCGAGCACCGCGTATTCCTGCTCGGGCATGGTGAAGCTGTCACGCACGAGCTTGGTCTTGCGCACTTTTTCGCGCACCGCTTCCGGCGCCACCAGGTCCACGACCGGCGCGGCCACCGGCTTAGGTTCTTGCTTGACCGCACGTTTTGGCGCGGCCTTGGCGGCCAGCTTGGCAGGCCAAGCTTGCTGCTGCTTACTTCACGGCAGGCTTGGCTGCCGGTTTCGTGGCTGGCTTGGCTACCGCTTTCAGGCGCTTACTTGGGCGCGGCCGCCGTTTTCAATGCGGGCACCTTGTGGCCGTTGGCTTTCGTGGCAGGGGTTTTTACAGCAGGAATTTTCGCCATCACGCACTCCGTCTAGAAATAAAGGAAACAATATATATCATTTATCCCGTATTTCACAACGTCCCGGTCAAGGCTCCATCGGAAACCGGCTGCGCCGGATGGGGATCTGGCACGCACGGCAATGCCAGCGTGAACCGGCACTCGGCACCGGAAACGGCCAGCTGCCCGCCCATGCGCGCCACCAGCGCCTGCGCGATCGCCAGTCCCAGCCCGCTGCCGCCGTGGGCGCGCCGCGGCCTGGGCCGCCTGGCTGTAAGGCTGGCACAGGGCCAGGCCGTCGGCCTCGCTCACGCCCGCGCCGCTGCCGCTGACGGTAAAGCGCACCCGCACCACCCCGCCCTCTTCCGACTCGCGCATGAGTACCAGCGCGGTATGGCCGCCCGCGCTGTGCGCCAGCGCATGCTCGAGCAGGCTGTCCAACACCTGGCCGATGCGCAGCGGATCAGCCAAGCCACCCAGCGCGGCAGCGCCGCGTCGAGGTCGAGCCGAGCACTGCACGTCGCGCGCCGCGGCCCTGCTTACCCGCGCCCGCGTGGACCTCGGCCGCCAGCGCCATGCGCAAGGAACGGCAGCGTGGTCAGCGCCAGCGTGCTTAAGCCTCGATCCGGTTCAAGTCCTGCACGTCGTTCATCATGTGCAGCAGCTGCTGCGCCGCGTGGGCGATCCGTCCCGCATGTTCGCCCGGTTCGCCCTCGGCGCCGCCGCGCTGGGCCAGCGACGCGAGCGCGGCCATGGCGCCCAGCGGCGTGCGCATTTCGTCGCTCATGGCGAACAGGAAATCGGCCTTGCGCGCCTGGACGCTTCGCGCGCGCGGTAGGCGGCGTTTTCCTCGCCCAGCAGGCGCACCACGCTTAAGCATTGGCCAGCGAGATGGCCGCCTGGGCGCATACCAGTTCCAGCAGCAGCACCCGGGGCGCCGTGAACACGCCCGGCGCCAGGCTGTTTTCCAGGTACAGCACGCCGCACAGCGCCCCGCTGCGCAGCAGCGGCACGCACAGCACCGAGCGCAGCAGCGCGGCGCGGATGTCCGGGTCGTCGCGGAACTGGGCGCTTTCCTGGGCGTCGTCGAGCAGCACCGTCTCGCGCGTGCGCAGCACGAACTGCAGCAACGGCGTCGGCAGGCCGGTTTCTTCGGGCGCCAGCGCGCACGCTTCCAGGCGCACCTGTCCGGCCGCCATGGCCGCGCGCGCCACGCAGCGGTAGCCATCGGCAGGGCCTACAGGATCAGGAGCGCGCGCCGCCCCGGCCTGCTCGAGCGCGATGCGCAGCAGCTGCGCGGCCAGCGCCGCGCCATCGAGTTCGCCCGACAGGGACTGCGAGGCGCGCAGCGCCGCCATCAGGTCCGGCGCCAGCGCGCTCTCGCCGCTATGGCGCCCGGGTGACGGCGACGGCACCCGCACCAGGCCCGGATACTGGCGTTCGAGTTCGCGCATCTTGCCGTAGGCGCCCCAGCGCGCGCAGGCGGCCAGCGCATCGCGCGCATACGCGAGCGCGATCTTGTCGAAGCCGCGCTGGCGGTAGAAGGCCGCCGCCAGTTCGGCCGCCAGCGCCTCGTGGTGCACGAAGCCGCCCGCGCGCGCCGACGCCAGCGCCGCGTCGTAGGCGCGCATCGCTTCCATGTCGCGCCCGCCCACGCGCGCCATCTCGGCCGCCACCAGCAGGTAGCGGTTGTCGAAATTACCCGGGCAATGGGCGGCCCAGGCGCGCAGCCGGTCCTGCTTGTCCTGCAGCGCCGCCATGAAACGCACCTGGCGTTCGCGCGGCGCATCCGGGTACAGCGCGGCCATGGTCAGCGCATGGTAAAAATGGTGGGTCGATTCATTGACCGAGGCCAGGAAGAAGTGCTGGTCGGCGCAGGCCGCTTCCAGCCGCCTGCAGCGCTTCGCCGTAGCGCCCGAAGGTGAAGGCGGCGATCTGGCGCATCAGGTGAAAGCGCGCGCCGCGCCGTAGCTGGCCTTGTCCATCAGCGCCAGCGCGGAGGCGGCGCAGAAACGCTCGTCGTCGAAGCTGCCTTCGGCGCCGGTGGCGCCCTGCAGGCACAGGGTCAGTTGTTCGTAGCAGCGCAGCAGCTGCATCAGCACGTCGTTGTTCTGCTGGCGCGCGAAGTCCTGGTGGCGCCGCGCGCTGCTGCACTTCGTCGAGCGGGGCGCCAAGCCTCAAAGCTGTTCCACACGGCGATGTGGGCCGCGTAGCCGGCATGCGGCAGGTCGCCCGCTTCCAGGCAGGCGCCATGGGCCTGTTCCAGCAGCGCCACGCTGGCGTCGAGCGGCTGGCGCCAGCAATGCACATAGGCCGCGTGCACGAAGGCGAGCTAAGCCGCAGCCGCAGCTGGCTGGCTGCCGTCGCGCGGCCAGCCGCAGCGCCAGTTCGGAAAACGCGAATGCGTCGGGAATGGCGCCCAGCGACACCAGCATGATCGCGTAGCGAATAGGTCATGCAGCTGGTGGCCGTGCTGCCGAAGCGCAGCGTGAAATTGAGCGCCTTGACCGCCAGCAGCGGATACAGTTCGGGGCGCGCCGAAAACACGGACGAGCCCATGTCCGACAGCAGCTCGCCCACGATCGCCAGTTCCGGGTCGCCGCTCGGGCTCTCCTGCTCCAGTTCGGCGATGCTGCGCCCGGCCATGTGGCGCTGCACGGCCGCCTGCTCGGCGGCCAGCGATTCGGCGATTGCGCCCGCCTCGTCCGGGAAGCTGATGCCGAACAGCTCGAGCGCCTCGAGCGCGACCGCGGCCGCCAGGTCGAAGCGGCCCGACACCTGGTACAGCGCGACCCGCATCAGCGCCACCCGCGCCAGCGCCAGGCGCGAGCGCGCGTGCGCGGCCAGCTGGGCGAACAGGCGCCCGGCCCGGTCCAGGTTGCCGCACAGGTATTCGCATTCGGCCAGCTCGCTGTGCAGCGCGAAGGTCGCTTCGATCTGTTCCTGCCAGGCGCTGTCCGGGGTCAGGCCGGCGGCCTGGTCATGATAGTGGCGCGCGGCGTCGAACGCGGCCGAACGGCGCGCTCTGGCCCCGGCCATCAAATTCAGTCCGGCCAGGCGCGCCAGTTCGGGCGCCTCGTCGATCGCCGCGCGCGCCCGGTTCAGGTGGCCGACGATGACGAACACCTCGCTCTCGAGCGCCTCGGGCGCGGTATCGGCCAGCAGCAGGCGTCCGATGTGCAGGTGGCGCTCGGGCAGGCTGGCCTGGGTCATGAGCAGAATACGCCGCTTCATGCACGCGGTCGTGCACGAAGCGGTAAGCCGCGCCCCCTCGCGCGACCAGGCCCAGGCGCGCGGCTAGGCCACAAGCCTTCGTCCGCTTCGAGCGCGCTCATGCTTAGCCGCCTGGGCGATCGTGGCCAGCGGCGCGTCCAGCCCCAGGCAGGCCAGCAGCTTGACCAGTTCCAGCGCGCCGTACGGCAGCTGCTGCAGGCGGGCCAGCATCAGGTCGACCACGTTGTCGGAAAATTCGCGCGCGCCGATCGCCTGGGCATCCCAGTGCCATTCATGCCGGCGCCGTGCTCATGGCGCAGCAGGCCGCTCTCGACCAGGCGCGCCAGGAACTGCAATGTAAAGAAAGGGTTGCCGCCGGTCTTGGCGTACACCAGCGCGGCCAGGGCGCTGCAGGCGCTGCCCTCGGTCTCGAGGGCGGCCGCCACCAGCGCCGCCGATTCGCCCTTGGAGAGCGCCTCGAGCACCACCTGGTGCACCGGCACGCCGTGCTGGCGCAGGCTGTCGCAGCTGACCGACAGCGCGTGCCCGGCCCCCACCTCGCTGGCCCGGAACGCGCCCGCCACCAGCACGCCGCGCAAGGGCGAATGGGTCAGCAGATGGGTCAGCAGCTTGAGGCTGGCCGGATCGATCCATTGCACGTCGTCCAGGCACAGCACCAGCATGGCGCGTTCCGGTGAACACGCCCAGGAACTGGCGGAAGGCCGCGTGCAGCCGCCCTTCGGCTTCGCGCGGCCACCGGCGGCGGCGCCAGCTGGTCGCCGATCACGAACGCCAGTTCCGGGATCAGTTCGAGCAGCAAGCCCGCGTGCGGGGCCAGCGCAGCGCGCAGGCTGGCGCGCCACTGCGCCAGCGCCGCTTCATCCTGGCCCAGCAGCTGGCGCACCTGCTTGCGCAGCGCTTGCGCCAGCGTCGCGTACGGCACTTCGCGCTGGTGCTGTTCGAAGCGCGCCGTCACGATGCGCGCCTTGCCAAGCCACGGCTTCGCTGCGCGCGAGCGCGGCCAGCAGCACCGACTTGCCGGTGCTTAAGCATTGCCCGACACGATCACCAGCTGCGGCGGGCCGCCGCCTAGCCACGTCGCGCGCGGCTTGCTCCGAGCAGCGCCATCTGGGTGTCGCGTCCGACCAGCTTGTCGGGCGTGCGCAGGCGCGCCGCCCCATCGTTGCAGCCGAGCGCGAACGGCTCGGCGCGCCCGTGGGCGACGATCATGTCGAGGCAGTGCAGGAGGTCGGCGTGCAGCCCGGCCGCGCTCTGGTAGCGCGCTCGGGACACTTGGCCAGCAGCTTTTGCACGATCTGGGCGCAGGCCGGGTCGACCCCGGGACGCACCTGTTCCGGCATGCCGGCATGGCACGTGCGCCAGGTGGCAGCGCGACCACTGGGCGGCGTCGTCGGCGGCGAACGGCAGTACCCCGCACAGCATCTGGTACAGCAAGACCCCGAGCGCATACAGATCGCTGCGGGCGTCGGCCGGGCGCGCCGCCTGGCCGTCCTGCTCGGGGGCGCGGTAGACCGGCGACGGCGCCGCCAGCATCGGCGTCAGCGCGCGAGGCGCGCAGTGCAGCCGAAGCCGGTCAGGCGCAGCGCGACCCGGGCGTCCGGGCCGGTGCCGACCAGGATGTGTTCCGGCCGCAAGTCCTGGTGCACCAGCTCGCAGCGGTGCAGCTGCGCCAGTGCCTGCGCCAGCGGCGCGGCCAGGCGCACGAAGTCGAGCGGGGACAGGGCATGGCCGAAGCAGCGGGCACCAGCGGATCGGCGCCGTCGTCGGCCAGCACCAGGGCCAGGGTGGAACTGGCGCGCACCAGCGCCAGCGGCAGTGCCGCCGCGCTCGCGTCGAGTTCGGCGCGCAGCGAGAATTCGTGTTCCAGACGGGCGCACGCTTCCCCACAGCCTTCGCGCGCCACCAGCACCAGCACGGGAAGGCCGTCGGCATCGCGGACGGCGCGCAACAGCACGAATTGTTCATCATCACGCAACAGCTGCGCGACCGTGTAACCGGGCAGGGCCTGAATCAAGGTCTCCCCTTGTGATTTTTTAACAACGCTGCACTGGGATCAGGCAGTGTCAGTATGCCATCGCCCCGTGCCAAACGGTTGGAAAATCAGGGAGCCGAATAGTAACTATTTGTTAAAGGATTGGTTTAATCTCAAGTCAGGGCGCGCACGCTGAAATCGATATCGACCTCGTCCCAGCACTCCTGCTCTTTCTCGATCCAGAACGCGAGCGTGGGGTGGCCCAGCAGCGCCGTGCGCCGGATCTCGAGGTCGATCCGGTTCTTCATGCGCAGCTTCAGTTCGCTGCTTAAGCGGCGTCGGTGCGCGCATGCATCAGCACGATCGCCATGCGCAGCGCCAGCACCGCCTTGGCAAAGTCCGCGTCCGGCAAGGCGTCGGCCACTTTGCGCAGATTGCCCTTCTGGGCCAGCATCAGGCGCGCCATCAGCTTTTGCTCGCGCGCCGTGAAGCCGGGCATGTCGGCGTTTTCGATCAGGTAGGCGGCATGCTTGTGGTAGCCCGTCTGCGACACGGCCAGCCCGATTTCGTGCAGCAGCGCGCACCACTGCAGCGGCCGCACGCAACTGTCAGCCACTAAGCTTGAGCTGGGCATACAGGACCCCGGCCTGCTGGGCCACGAAGGCCGCGCGCGCCTGGTCGACATGGAATTTGACCGCCATTTCCGCCACCGCCTGCTCGCGCCGGTCGCGCTTCATGGAGCGCAGATACAGGTCCCACATCACGCCCATGCGCAAGCCCGCTTCGACCGGCGTGATCGCTTCGATGCCCAGCTCGCGCACCAGCGCGATCAGGATCGCCAGGCCGCCGATGATGGTGTAGGCCCGGTCCGGGCGCAAGCCCGGCATGTCGATCTTTGCGGCCTGGCCGAAGGCGATGAAGCGCTGGCGCAGCGCGTCCAGCCCGGCCGCGTTCAAGATCCCGTCGCCGAGGGCGTTCTTGGCGATGATGTCGGCAATCGCGCGCCGTGCCCGACGAGCCGTAGGCCACGCTCCAGTTGCTTAGGCCTGGTAGAACGGCGCCGCATCCTCGAAGTGGCTGCGGGCCGACAGGATCGCCGCTTCGTAGGAAGCGGCATCGATCCGCCCGCCCACGAAGAACGACAGGCTTTGCTTGACGGTCCCCACCGAGAACGATTCGACCCGTTCGATGTCGGCCCCGCGCCCCAGGATCAGCTCGGTCGAGCCGCCGCCGATGTCGATCACGAGGCGCCGCTCGAGGGGCACGGCCAGCAGAATTGGACACGCCCATGTAGATCAGGCGCCCCTCTTCCTCGCCGGAAATGATTTCGATCGGATAGCCGATGGCGGCCTCGGCGGTAAGCAGGAAGGCGGCCGCATTGCTTAGCCACCCGCATGGTGGAGGTGGCCACCACCCGCACCGCATCGAGCTTGTAGCCTAAGCCAGGGCGGCGGCGAAACTCTTCAGGCAGGCCAGCGCCGACGCCATCGCGGCCTCGGTCAGATTGCCGCGCGCGTCCAGCCCGGCCGCCAGCCGGATCGGCTCGCGCATGCTCTTGAGCACGCGGATGGTGTCGCCATCGTGTTTGCCCACGTGCAGGCGAAAACTGTTGGAACCAAGGTCAACTGCGGCAAACATCGACACCTCTTTCTCTGGCATGTGCATCAAGGTGTACCCCCGGCATCAAAAATCCTGCCACGGTAGCAGCTCCGGATGACGCCGTCATGACATGGGCGCTGGCAGCGCGCGCCTCGGCCACCTGGTTGCGCCCGCCCTGTTTGGCCGCCTGCAAGGCTTCGTCAGCGCGCTTGAACAGGGTCACCGTCGTGTCGTCGGCGCGGATGGTGGTGACCCCGAAACTGGCGCTGACCTTGACCATCGCGCTCTCGGTCTTGATGGCGGCGCCAAAATGGCGGCGCGCATGCGCTCGGCCACCAGCAGCGCTTCGGGCAGGTCGGTGCGCGGCAGCAGCAAGGCCAGTTCCACGCCCACCAGCCGTCCCAGCTGGTCCGAGTCGCGCAGCTGGCTGTTGCACACTTCGACCACCTGGCGCAGCACCGTGTCGTCGGCCGGGTGGCCGTAACTGTCGTTGATGCGCTTGAACTGGTCGAGGTCGATCAGCACCAGCGCGGTGGGCGTGCCCGGGCGCCGCGCCAGCGCCAGCCAGGGGGCCAGCTTGTCGAAAAAGCCGCGCCGGTTCGGAATTCCCGTCAGCGGATCGAGCAAGTCCAGGCGCGCCAGTTCCTGCTGCAGCTGCTCGCGCGTGAGCAGCAGGTAGCCGAAGCCGCCCAGCAGCATCAGCAGATAGAAGGCGCCCGAGGACAGCGACTGCAGCAGCGCGTTCGACAGCCAGCCCCAGCCGCCCGGCATGACCAGCACCAGCACCCCGCGCGCGGCCACCAGCAGCGCCAGGAGGCCCGTGGTCAGCACCAGGAAGCGGCGCAGCATGCTGCCTGCCAGCCCAGCCGGTAGCCAGCGCGGCCGCCGCCGACAGATAGCACAGGCCCAGGATCAGCGCCCCGGCCACCACCCGCAAGCCCATCTCGTCGAAGTAGTAACACGCCAGGAAGGCGGCCACCGCCAGCGCCAGCAAGGGATAGGTCAGGCGGCGCCAGCCTGTCGCCACTGGCCCGCTTCCCACAGCGCGCCCGCTTCCAGCGCCACGCCGGTAAACAAGACCGCGTAGCTTAGGCCGGGATCGAGACCGGATCGGGCACCACGCCATTGCCGCGGAAGTAGAGCAGCAGCCAGGCCGCGGCCTGGAACTGGCGGGCGATATTGAAGGTCGACAGCGAGGCTTACTTGCCTTCCTCGTAGCGGAAAAAGAACAGGGCCGCGCACAGGGTCAGATTGCCCAGCGCCAGCGCCAGCACCATGGTGGTGATGTCCATGCGCCGATCAGCGCCCTAGGTTTCGTGCTCGACGTTGTCGCTGCCGTCGCCCATCTTGCTGGCCCAGGCGCGGCGGAAGAAATCGCGCTCGGCGTCGTTCGGCGCGTCGTTCCAGAACACGATCAGGGTGCCCTTGTGGTCGTGCAGCTGGGTGAATTTTTCGATGAAGCCCTCGCCCATCCCGGCCAGGTCGGCCAGCGCCACCGCGTAGCCGTAGACCCGCGTGAGCCGTTCGATTCGGTCCGGCTCGGTCAGACTGTTGGTCGCAGTAAGGGTGGGATGGTCTAGAAACATGGCTCCTCCGTGTCGGTCGGGATCAGCTTATCAGAAAGGGACGCCCCGCAACAAGGGCGGGCGTCGCCGCTGCGGGCTATACTGGGGACCGATGAATGCGCCGCCACCCCTGCCCCCGGATTGCCCGCCGCTGGTGACCACCCGCGGCGGACGGCGCCGCCTCGAATTCGTGGTAGAAGCGACGTGCAAAGCGAAATGCGCCTGTCCGACCCGGTCGCCCTGGTGCTGGCCTATACCCGCGCCATCATGTGCTTCACCCTGTTCGTGCCGCGCCCGCGCCACATCGTCATGGTCGGCCTGGGCGGCGGCTCGCTGGCCAAGTTCTGCCACCGCCATTTTCCCGCAGCCCGCATCACCGTGCTCGAATTGCGGGCCGACGTGATCGCCCTGCGCGGCCAGTTCGCGCTGCCGCCCGACGACGCGCTTCCAGGTGATCCATGCCGACGCCGCCGCCTGGCTGGTAGGCCGGCTGCGCCATCGCCGACGTGCTGGTGGTGGACGGCTTCGACCGCGCCGGCCTGCCCCCGGCCCTCGGCAGCGCCCGCTTCTACGGCGACTGCTTAGGCGCGCCCCTGGCCGACGGCGGGGTGCTGGTGGCCAATATGTTCAGCTACGACCCGGCCTGCCCGCGCATGCTGGCCCGGCTGCGCCTGATGTTCGACGCGCGCCTGTGCTGGCTGGACGGCGTGGCTAAAGCAACAACCGCATCGTGTTCGCGCTCAAGGCCGTGCCCGGGCTTGGGCGATGACGCGGCCCCGGCCGTGCGCATGCAGGCCAGGCTGGCCGCGCGCAGCGGACTGGGCCACCGCTGGCTGAACCGGCTGCTGGTGCGCGCCGTGCTGGCCTGGCTGGCGCGGCCGGGAAAACGTTCCGAAAGACAACACAAATGAGCAAAAGAATATTGCCCGTTCGCAAGGTATTTGCAGGTCAACGGGAAACTGTGACACACTGGTGTGGCATTCACAGCCGCCCCGCCCCTGCGCCACCAGGAATTTGAGGACATGCCCCGTCGTTTTCTGCCGCCCCCGCTGACCGTGGCGGCCAGTCTGACCCTTGCGGGCGGGCTTGCCGCATCGCTGCTGCTGTCTGGCGCCGTCAGTCAGCTCCTGAGTTCGCCAATCTGACGCTCGCCTTCGAACAGCGCGCCAGCCTGCGCGCGACCGTGATCGGGCACGGCCTGGACGACGCGGTCGAAGTGCTGCAGGTGGCCAACCAGCTGTTCGCCACCGTGCAGCCGGTCTCGCGCCGCCAGTTCCACGACTTCACCGCGCCGCTGCTGGCGCGCCACCGCTTCATCCAGGCCTTCAATTACCACCGTCTGATCAGCCATGCCGAGCGGCCCGCCGCCGAAGCGGCCCTCTCGGCCGAGGTGCCGGGCACCGTGATCACCGAGATGGCCCCCGCGGGGCGCGCGCCGCGCCCGTGCGCGAGCGCTACCACATCGTCGACTTCCTCGAACCGATGGCTAAAGCAACCGCGCCGCCTTCGGCCTGAACGTGGCTAGAAGCAACCGGATGGTGATGGAAGCGTTCAGAGCGCGCCGTCAACAGCGGCGAGGTGGCCGCCACCGGCTTGCTGACCCTGGCCCAGGACCCCAAGCGCAACACCGGCTTCTGAGCTGATCATGCCGGTCTACCGGGCTTGCGCCCCGCTCGGCACGGCCAGCGAACGCCAGGCGGCCGCGCTGGGCGACACTGCCGTGATTTTGCGCGCCAAGCGTGCTGGTCCAGCAAATTCTCGACGAAAGCAAACTGGGGGCCGACCCCGCCGTGCGCCTGTGGATTTTCGCCATGCCGCGACGCCGACCCGGCGCGCCTGGTGTACGCCAGCGCCGACGCGCCTGGCCAGCGCCGCCCTGGCCGACGACCGCGGCAGCCTGGAACGCTGGCTGGCGCCGGCCGCCAGCGGGCGCTACACGGCCACGCTAGACGTCATCGGCCGCCCCTGGCACCTGGTGGCGCGCCGCGCCGCAGCCGCTGCTGCCCGGGCACCTCAGTTCGCTCGCGACCCTGACCGGCGGCGTCCTGTTCACCCTGCTCATGACCGCCTTCGTGCAAACCCTGGTGCAGCGCTCGCGGCGCGTGCAAAAGCTGGTCAACGAACGCACGGCCGACCTGAAACTGTCGAACCAGCGCCTGATCGACGACGTCGTGGCGCGCAAGCGCACCGAAAAGGCGCTGCAGGACAGCGAGCAGCGCTTCCGCCAGCTGGTCTCGATGTCGTCCGACTGGTACTGGGAGCAGGACGCCGACCTGCGCTACGTGAGCATCACCGGCGGCATCGCCGAAAAAGGCAGGATCGCGCCCGAGCACCTGATCGGGCGCACGCGCTGGGATACCGTGCCCGGCATGGCCGACAGCGCCTGGGGCCAGGCCCACATGGCCCAGCTCGAGGCCCACCAGCCCTTCACCGACCTCGAATACCCGATCCGCGGCGAGCACGGCGAGCAGCGCTGGTTCTGCGTCAATGGCGAACCGGTGTTCGACGACCAGGGCGTGTTTGCTTAAGCTACCGCGGCACCGGCACCGACATCACCGCGCGCAAGGCCACCGAGCAGCGCATCCACCACATCGCCCAGCACGACGTGCTGACCGGTCTGCCCAACCGCAGCCTGCTGCAGGACCGGCTCGGCCAGGCCGTCGCTTACGCGGCGCGCAGCGGCCACGCGGTGTGGGTCATGCTGCTCGACCTGGACCGCTTCAAGTATGTCAACGACAGCATGGGCCACAAGGCCGAAGCGACGTGCTGCTGATGACGATCGCGGCCCGCCTGCGCGCGGCCTTGCGCGACACCGACACCGTGGCCCGCCTGTCGGGCGACAGAATTCGTGATCCTGCTCACCGAGCACGACGGCGAAACCTTGCAGGCCGACGTGGTGCAGCGCCTGATGGATGCCGTGGCCCAGCCGGTTCTGCTGGGCAGCAAGGAATTTTTCGTCACCTGCAGCATCGGCGTGGCCGTGTGCCCGAACGACGGCGCCGTCGCCGACGGCCTGATCGAGCACGCCGACATCGCCATGTACCGCGCCAAGCAGCTCGGCCGCAACAACTTCCAGTTCTACACCCCGGCCATGAACGAAGACGCGCTCGAGCGCGTGCGCATCGAAACGGCCTTGCGCAGCGCCCTCGACCGCAATGAATTCGTGCTGCACTACCAGCCCCAGGTCGACCTGACCAGCGGCCAGATCGTGGGCATGGAAGCGCTGCTGCGCTGGCAGCATCCGGAACTGGGCATGGTCGCGCCCGACCGCTTCGTCTCGGTGGCCGAGGAAACCGGCCTGATCGTGCCGATCGGCGCCTGGGTGATGCGCACCGCCTGCGCCGACAACAAGCGCTGGCAGCAGCTCGGCCTGGGCATGCTGCGGGTCGCGGTCAACCTGTCGGCGCGCCAGTTCGGCTCGCCCAAGCTGGTGGCCGACATCATCCGGCGTGCTGGAAGACACCGGCCTGGCGCCCGACTACCTCGAAATCGAACTGACCGAAAGCCTGTTCATGAGCGACGTGACGGAAGCGGTGGAAACGCTGCACGGCATGAAGTCGCTCGGCGTGAGCCTGTCGATCGACGACTTCGGCACCGGCTACTCGAGCCTGTCCTACCTGTCGCGCTTCCCCGATCGACGTGCTCAAGATCGACCGCTCCTTCGTCTCGGCCATCGGCAGCGGCGGCGGCGACGCCCCGATCGTGGCCTCGATCATCGCGCTGGCCCACAACCTGCAGCTGTCGGTGATTGCCGAAGGGGTGGAAACGCTGGAACAGATCGCCTATCTGCGGCGCCACGGCTGCGACGAGATGCAGGGCTACTACTTCCAGCTTAGCCGCTCGCTGCCGACGCCTTCGAACAGCTGCTGCGCCAGCGCAAAACCCTGGCCCTGGCCCGCCCTGCCGCCGAGACTGTGGCTGTCTGAGAAATATTTCTCCTTTTTCGTGGCATTTTGGTCATCTTTAGCAAGAAATGGTCTATCATTGCCCTATTACAAAAGAATTCCCGCAATGAGGAACGATCATGATCCAGCACAACATTACCCGTGCTCCGCGCACCGACTTCCGCACCCGTGACGTGGTGAACCAGGCGATCGCCGCCATTCCGCAACTGGGCTTGCAGCAAGTGGCCGAATACCTGAACGCCATGAACGTCCCGCCGGAAATCGCGATCCGCACCCTGGTCTATCCTGAGCGCCGCCGCAACTATTGATCCCCCAAAAGCAACACCGGGGTCAGACCACTTTTGCTGAACAGCAAAAGTGGTCTGACCCCGGTGTTGTTTTGGGGAAGCGGTTTTTTTACTTGAGGGCGGCCTGGGCTTCAATGTCGGCCAGCGATTCGCGGCCCTTGTCAGTCAGGCTATGGCCGCCGCCGTCGAGCGCGACCAGGTGATTTTTCTTGCCCAGGAAGGCGGCCACGTCGGCCTCGAGCGGGGTGTGCGGATCGGCCAGCAAGGCGCGCATGGCAATGATGCAGCGGCGCAGGAACAAGACCTGGCGCCCCTTCTCGGTCAGCGCGACCTTGCCGTCGCGCGCGTATTCGATCATTTTCAGACCCGACAGGCGCTTGGCATTGCGCCCGACGCAGGCGTTGACCCGGTCATGCTTGGCGCCGCGCTCGATGTGGCCCAGCGCGTCGTATTCGTCGGTCGTCAGTTTTTCATTCTTCATTGGAACTTTCCATGTGCAGCCAAAAATCGGCCCCCATGGTAACCGCCCGCGCCGCTGCGGGCAACCCGCAGCGCACGGTCAGACGCCAGCCGCCGTTCAGCCCCAGAGCCGCAGCGCCATCCACGCCAGCGCGATGCTGCCCACAACCGCCGCCAGCACGGCTGCCTGCAGTGGGCGCGAATCACGCACCGCATGGCGGCCAAGAGGAATCTTGTTGTGCAAGGAATTGCCCATGTCGTTCTCCTGAGGGGACAAAAAAACCGTGATGACTGATTATATGAACGAACCACGGTCGCCTGGCGACGTACATACCAACTATATTTTTACTGTGGCCTTAAAGCAACGATCGTTGTCATAAATGCCTCAGGGTAACGAACGACGGCGCCAACCCAGCCTTGCTAGGATCGGGTCTCAGTCACTGCAAGGAGCGACGATGGCAGCCACACCACGCAAGCACGAACCGGGCGCGGGCAGCCCGCCACTGAGCGACGAGGCCGACATCGGCAGCGGCGAAAAAACCCCGGCCCAGCTCGAAACCGAACACCTGATCCGCCAGATTCCGCCGCTGCCGGACGCGGGCAAGCCGGACGGCAAGCACACGCCGCCCACTTAAGGTACCCGGCCGCCCGGCTGTCTCAGCCCACCTTGACCGGCACTTCCGGATAGCCCGGCTCCTCGACCGGCGCGTGGGCCGGCTGAGGGAATATCGTCCGGCACCGGGCCCGGCTTGGGCGGCTGCTCGTCCGGCTCGGGGGTTGAATGGGCACGCACGCGGCCCTCGCTTAGCGACACGCTCATGCTGTTCTCCTTTAGCTTGACGGCTGGCCCGGACGCGCCAGCGCCAGCAGGTTGTCCACCTCCGTGCGCGCCACGGCCAGGCCGGCCGCGCAGGCGGCGCGCTCTCGGTCGCGTGCCCGCCCGCGCTCTGGGAACGGGTGATGGCCGCGGCCGGGTCGCCGTCCTGGCCGCCCTGCCCGGTCTTGGTTATCCGGTAACTGAAGTCCCACAGCGCGCCGTGGTCGCGCACGGGGTGACGGCGATGGTGAAGCCCTTGTACTCTTCCGTTGCAATTTCCATATGCTTTCCCGATGGTTTCCGGCAGACTAGCATGGAAAAAAACTTCGTTCAGTACGGCGCTTCAATCGTGCGCCCGCATTGTTTCCGAAAGGCTTCTTCCGGCCGCCATGCAAACTCGGTATAGTTCGGCTACCCCATCACTTCCACCGCCACGATGCCTATCAGCCTGCGCTCCCTGCTTCCCGCCATGTTGTTGTCGAGCGCCGCCACGGCCGCGCCGATGACGCTCCAGGATTACCTTGCCCTGTCCGGCCCGGCGCCCACCGCCACCATCGCCTACGGCAGCGCGCCTTCGCAATTTGCCGAGCTGTTCCGCCCGGCCGGACCGGGCCCGTTCCCGGTCGTGGTGCTGATCCACGGCGGCTGCTGGACGGTCGAATTCGGCGGCATCACGCAAATGCACAATGTGGTAGCGCCCTGGCCCTGGCCGCGCGGCATCGCCGTGTGGAACGTGGAATACCGGCGCGCCGACGAGGAAGGCGGCGGCTATCCCGGCACCTATCTGGACATCAACGCCGCGCTCGACAAGCTGGCCGCCGAAGCGCCCCGCCATCAGCTCGACACCAGCCGCATCGTCGCCGTGGGCCACTCAGTAGGCGGCCAGCTGGCGCAATGGATCGTCGGGCGCGGCCGCATTCCCGCCAGCAGCCCGCTGTACCAGGCCCATCCGCTGCCGGTGCGCCAGGTGATCAGCCTGGGCGGCCTGGCCGACCTGCGCAACGAGAAAGACTTGATCAAGACCAGCTGCGGACGCGACCTGAGCCAGCTGGTAAGCAGCGCCAGCGCCACCCGGCCCGACGTGTTTGCCGACACCAATGCCGCCGAACTGGTGCCGAACGGCAGCACCACGCTCTTGATCACGGGCGAGCTCGACACCATCTCGCCGCCCCGCGCCGCCCACGATTTCGCGGCCCCGCGCATGCCATGCCGCGACCGCGCCGAGGTCCTGATCCTGCCCAATGCCAGCCACTACGACGAGATCGCCGCCAGCTCATGCCGGCCTGGAAACTGGTCCTCCCCGCCATCGAAAAAGCGCTGGGACTGGGCAAATAGACGTGGACGCTCCGCGCTGCCGTTGCGGTGCTGCAACGAAGCATGCAGCCTGCATAGGGACTTGGTGTTGTACTAGAAAACTGATTAACAATCACCCGCCCTTGGCTTAACGTGTTGTATTCTGTACAACTCGCCACAACCAAGGGAGTCACCCATGTTTAACAACAGTACAGTTCGGACGCGCTTGCTGGCCGGTTTTCTGTTTGTCGCCATCCTGGGTGCGGTCGTGGCCGCGATCGGCATCTTCAATATGGGCAAGATGAACGCCCAGGCCGAACGGGCTTACGCCAGCGACCTGCTGGGCATCTCGGCGGTCAAGGAAGCCAATATCAACCTGATCTACGTGGGACGCGCCACCCGCAACGTCCTGCTGGCCACCAGCCCGGCCGACAGGAGCAAGTTCCACGCCGCGGCCGACGCCGCCCGCAAGACCCTGAGCGAACAGCTCGATCTGGCCCGTCCCCGCTTCTTCACCGATGCCGCCAAGCGCTTGCTGGCCGAGGTCGACAAGGGCCTGGCCGACTACGACAGCGGGCGCGCCGAACTGGCACGCCTGGCCGCCGACACTTCGCCCGAAGGGCACGCCGCGACCGTGGCCTACCTGTTCGGCCCGCTCGCGCAAAAGGCCAGCTACATCGATGAAAAGCTGGGCGCGCTGGGCGCCAACAAGGAAAAGGCGGCCGAGGAGGCGGCCGCCCAGGCTTCCGCCGTGTACCGCGACAGCCGCATCCTGATGATCGTGCTGGTCGTGTGCAGCCTGTCGGCCGGGGTCGGCATCGGCCTGTGGATCACGCGCAGCCTGACCGGCCAGTTGGGCGGCGAACCGGCCTACGCGGCCGACATGGCCAAGCAGCGATCGCGCGCGGCGAACTGGCGGGCGTGATCCAGACCCGCCCCGGCGACCAGCGCAGCCTGCTGTTCGCCATGGAAACCATGCGCAGCGCGCTGGTGGGCATTGTCGGCCAGGTGCGCAGCGGCACCGACACCATCGCCACCGCCTCCAATCAGATCGCGGTAAGCAATCTCGACCTGTCCTCGCGCACCGAGGAGCAAGCCAGCTCGCTCGAAGAAACCGCGTCCTCGATGGAAGAACTGACCAGCACCGTGCGCCAGAACGCCGACAATGCGCGCCAGGCCAACAGCCTGGCCAGGTCGGCCTCGGACGTGGCCGTGCGCGGCGGCGCCGTGGTCTCGGACGTGGTCGACACCATGGCCTCGATCAATGCATCGTCGCGCAAGATCGTCGACATCATCGGCGTCATCGACGGCATCGCCTTCCAGACCAACATCCTGGCACTGAACGCGGCGGTGGAAGCGGCGCGCTTGCGCTGAACAGGGGCGCGGCTTTGCCGTCGTCGCCTCCGAGGTGCGCAATCTGGCCCAGCGCTCGGCGGCGGCGGCCAAAGAAATCAAGACCTTGATCAACGACTCGGTCGAGAAAGTCGACGCCGGGGCAAGCTGGTCAACCAGGCCGAAGCGTGACGATGGAAGAAATCGTGCAGTCGATCACGCGCGTGACCGACATCATGGCCGAGATCGCGTCGGCCAGCGCCGAACAGTCGGCCGGGATCGACCAGGTCAACACGGCCATCACCCAGATGGACGAAGTGACCCAGCAAAATGCCGCCCTGGTGGAAGAAGCGGCGGCGGCAGTAGCGCCATGCAGGAACAGGCGGCCCGGCTGGCCGAGGTGGTCGGCATCTTCAAGCTCGGCAACGAAGCGGCCGCCGTGCCCGCGCCCATCAGGCGTCCCGCGCCGCGCCCGGCCACCCAGGCCGCGCGTCCGGCACCGCGCCTGGCCACGCCTGCCGCCGCAGCCAAGCCCACAAGCGCACGGCCAACGGAGCCGACGACTGGGAAGAGTTCTGACATGCCGGGACCAGCGTTGCGATATGGCAACACTGGTCCCTGATAGTGCTTTCCAAGCGGCCACTACCGGCGTAACTTAGCACTACCGGCCCATCCCCCGCCGGTGTTGCCGTCCCGGCGTTCCGCCGGACTATCGCCAAATCTCCGCATAGACCACCGCATCGTGCCTCTCCAGGCAAGGTGGTTCGACCATGCAACGTGCCGTTTCCGACAACGCTTGCACTGAGGGAGATAAAAACATGTTCAACAACACCACCGTTCGCACCCGTCTGCTCACCGGTTTCCTGCTCGTCGCCGTGCTGGGCGCCCTGGTGGCCGCCATCGGCATCATCAACATGAGCAAGATGAACGCCCAGGCCGAGCGTGCCTATGCCAGCGATCTGCTCGGCATTTCGGCGGTCAAGGAAGCCAACATCAATCTGATCTACGTCGGCCGCGCCAGCCGCAACGTGCTGCTGGCCACGACGGCCGAGCACAAGCAGAAATTCCGCGCCGTGGCCGACCAGTCGCACAAGGAAATGAGCGAGCGCCTGGCCCAAGCCCGCCCCCTGTTTCGCACCGAAGCGGCGGCCCGCCTGTTTGCCGAGGTCGACAAGGGCGTGGCCGACTACGAGGCTTAGCCGCGCCGAACTGATGCGCCTGGCCGAGGGCGGCAGCGCCGAGGCCCATGCCGCCGCCGTCGACTACCTGTTCGGTCCGATGGCAGGCAAGGCCAGCTTCATCGATGAAAAGCTCGACGAACTGGGCAAGAACAAGGAAAAGGCGGCCGCCGCCTCGGCTGCCGAAGCGGCCGCTTTGTACCGCGACAGCCGCCTGCTGATGATCGTGCTGGTCATCTGCAGCATGGGCGCCGGGGTCGGCATCGGCCTGTGGATCACGCGCAGCCTGACCAGCCAGCTGGGCGGCGAACCGGCCTACGCGGCCGACATGGCCGCAAGCGATCGCGCGCGGCGAGCTGTCGGCCGTGATCCGGACCCGGCCCGGCGACCAGCGCAGCCTGCTGTTTGCGATGGAAACCATGCGCAGCGCCCTGGTCAATATCGTCGGCCAGGTGCGCAGCGGCACCGACACCATCGCCACCGCCTCGAGCCAGATCGCAGTAAGCAACCTCGACCTGTCCTCGCGCACCGAAGAACAAGCCAGCTCGCTCGAAGAAACCGCCTCCTCGATGGAAGAACTGACCAGCACCGTGCGCCAGAACGCCGACAATGCGCGCCAGGCCAACGGCCTGGCCAAGTCGGCCTCGGAAGTGGCGGTGCGCGGCGGTTCGGTGGTCTCGGAAGTGGTCGACACCATGGCCTCGATCAATGCATCGTCGCGCAAGATCGTCGACATCATCGGCGTCATCGACGGCATCGCCTTCCAGACCAACATCCTGGCGCTCAATGCGGCGGTGGAAGCGGCGCGCTGCGCATGAACAGGGACGCAGGCTTCGCCGTCGTCGCCTCCGAAGTGCGCAACCTGGCCCAGCGTTCGGCGGCGGCCGCCAAAGAAATCAAGACCTTGATCAACGACTCGGTCGAAAAGGTCGACGCCAAATGGGCAAGCTGGTCAACCAGGCCGAAGCGTGACGATGGAAGAAATCGTGCAGTCGATCACGCGCGTGACCGACATCATGGCCGAGATCGCGTCGGCCAGCGCCGAGCAGACGGTCGGCATCGAGCAAGTCAATTCGGCCATCGCCCAGATGGACGAAGTCACGCAGCAAAATGCCGCCCTGGTGGAAGAAGCGGCAGCCGCCGCTCACTCCATGCAGGAACAGGCGGCCAGCCTGGCCGAGGTGGTCGGCATCTTCAAGCTGGGCAATGAGCGCAGCAGCGTGCGCGCGCCAGCGGCCACGGTGACGCCGCTGCGCCGCCCTGCCCCGCGCCTGGCCGCGCGCTCGGGCGCGCCGCTGCGCATGGCCAATGGCGCCGACCAGGACTGGGAAGAGTTTTAAGCGTCCGGCGTGGCGGTGACGCGCGCGGCGGGGACCTGCAGCTGCAGGTCCGACTGCGCCACCGCCACGCAGGGCAGAATCCAGCCTTCTTTTTTCGTCGGACGACAGCCCCGGCCACGCCACCAGGTAACGCACCTGCCCCCGTTCGAGCAGGCAGATGCAGGTGCGGCAGGTGCCGTTGCGGCAAGAGCTTGGCAGCACCACAGCCTACCGCCTCGGCCCCGGCCAGCACGCTGCCCGCAGCGTCGACGGCGATCGTGCGGTCCATCGGCATCAGTCTGATCTGGTAGCGCGTCATCGTGTTTTCGTCTTAGTACGCTGCCGCACAGACCGTTATATCCCCTAGGAATTACTCTGGCCCCACGATGACACCAGGGGCCACCATGAACCACACCGCATTTTGCATGATTGCCCATCGGGCCTCGCCAGTGCGGCACTGGCGCCTTGCGCTGCCGCCGCAACCCGCAGCACCGCCGTCAAGGCCGCGCCATGCCAGCAGCTCACCTCCGAGCAAGTCAATCAGGCGGCCAGGGACGGCACGGCGGGCGCCAGCCCGGCCGCGGTGCTGCGCGCCCAGGTGCTGCTCGACCGCGCCCATTTCTCGCCGGGCGAGATCGATGGCGCGACCGGCTCGAACCTGCGCCGCGCGCTGGCCTAGCTACCAGCGCAAGCAGGGCCTGCTTAGCCAGCGGCACGCTCGACGCGGCCACCTGGAAGGCGCTCGCCGCCGACCCGGCCGACGCCCTGGTCGCCTACACGGTTGCCGAGGCCGACGTGGCTACTAGCCCCGTTTACACGATTCCCGAAGAGATGGCCGACAAGGCCAGGCTGCCCGCGCTCGGCTATGCCAGCGCCGCCGAAGCGCTGGGCGAAAAATTCCATGCCAGCGCGGCCCTGCTGCAGCGCCTCAATCCGGGCAAAGACCTGGCGCGCGCGGGCGAACAGATCGTGGTGCCCAATGTGCTGGGCACCGAGCCGCTGCCCAAGGCCTAAGCAAGATCGTGGTCGACAAATCGGAGCGCACCCTCACCCTGCTCGACACCATGCTTAAGCAAACCGGTCGCCCAGTTTCCTTCTTCGTCAGGCACCGACAAGGATCCGCTGCCGATCGGCAGCTGGAAAGTCAATGGCATATCGAAGAATCCCGTCTTCCATTACAACCCCAAGCTGTTCTGGGACGCCAGCCCGGGCGAGCAAAGGCCACCATTCCGGCTTTACCCCAACAACCCGGTCGGCGTGGCCTGGATCGACCTGTCCAAGCCCCACTACGGCATCCACGGCACGCCAATACCGGGCACGATCGGCAAGACCCAGTCGCACGGCTGCATCCGCCTGACCAACTGGGACGTGATGGCCGTCACCGAGTCGGTCGGTCCCGGCACCGACGTCCTGATGCAGGAATGACGCACCCACCTTGAAGGAATACACCATGAAATACCTACTGACCTTTGTGGCAGGCGCACTGTTCGGCGCACTGACCCTGTTCGTCGGCCTGCGCCAGCTGGGCCAGGAAGCATCCGCGCTTACCCTGCTGGTGGCAACACCGGCCGTGGCTGCCCCGGCCCCGGTCGCCACCGTGCTAGCGGCGGCGTCCCCCGTCGTGACGACCGATCTGGCCGAGGCCAACCTGCCGCTGCGCCCTGCGCCAGGCGTGGAACAGGCGCTGGCCGCGCTGCCTCCCGCCGTGCTGGGTACGCCAGCCGACAAACTGCTGGTGCCGGTCGAGGGCATCAAGCTGGCCCAGTTGTCGGACAATTTCGACCAGCCGCGCGGCACCGAGCGCCACCATGAAGCGCTCGACATCATGGCGCCCACCGGCACCAAAGTGATCGCGGTGGCCGACGGCAAGGTGGTCAAGCTGTTCAACAGCAAACCGGGCGGGCTGACCATCTACCAGTTCGATCCGAGCGACAAGTACGCCTACTATTACGCCCACCTGGACCGCTATGCCGAGGGCCTGAAGGAAGGCGCAAACATCAAGCGCGGCGAGCTGATCGGCTATGTCGGCGCCACCGGCAACGCCAATCCGGCCGCGCCCCACCTGCACTTTGCCGTGGTCGAACTGACGCCGGAAAAGCAGTGGTGGAAAGGCACGCCCATCAATCCCTTCCCGCTGATGGCCGACTGACGCCGTCGCTACACCATCCCACCTACCAAAGAGGCATCATCATGAATCCAGCAAAAATCATCGGCATCCTGCTCATCATGCAAGCGGCGTTCTCGGCCTGGCCCTGGGCGGCTTCAGCTACACCAAGGAAACCCACAAGGCCAGCCTGGGCCCGATCGCCCTCTCGGTCCAGGAAAAGGAAACCGTCAACATTCCCCTGTGGGCCAGCATCGCCGCCGTGGTGGTAAGCAGCGCAAACGTGCTGGTCATGGGCGCTCGCAAGGCGTAAGTCAGGGTTCGTCGACGTCGGCCCCCACATTGATGGCCGCGTAGGCGCGCTGCACGGCGATCGCTTCGCGGCTGTCCATGCCGTACAGTTCCTGGGCCGACGCAATCATCTTGGCACGCGCATCCTTGTAATTGGTGATCGCATGAAACTTCGTGGTCGCCGCCCGGAACCAGATCCGGTAAGCCTTGTCGGTGCCGATCCCGCTCATCGCAGTAAAGCTTGCACCAGGTACTTGCTGAAACTGTCGCTCTCCTTTTCCGCTTTCGAGCCCTGGGCCAGGAAGTAGAACATGCGGTTGTTCGGCCCGCTGCTGTAATGCACGTCGAGCCGCTTGAGCGAACTGGACCACGCATCCGGGCTGCTGCCATCCTTGCTCGGCTTGAACATGTAGCGCAGCGGCGTGCCGGTCTTGCTGATCTCCTTGCCCAGCACCCAGTCATTGCCTTTGCCCGGCACTTGTTCGCCCGTCCCATGCCGCGCGCGCGTAGGCTTCCACCACTTCCCCGCTGATGTCCGAACTCGATTCGTTCAAGCCGCCCGACTCGCCGAAATACAGCAGGTTGGAGGTGGCCGAGGTCACGCCATGGCCCATCTCGTGACCCACCACGTCGATCGAACCGAGACTGTTGAAGGACGAGCCGTCGCCGATGAACATGCACTTGCAGGTGTCGCTGTAGTAGGCGTTGTCGTAGGCGGTGTTGACATGGGCCGCGATGTAGGTGGCCGTGTTCTGGCCGTCCAGCGCATGCCAGCCCAGCACGTTCTTGTGCATGTCGTAGGTGTTCATCAGGCCCCACATGGCATTCACGGCGGCGGTCTGGCCGTTGGCGTCAGTGGTGCTGCCGCCCGCCTTGTACTGCAAGCCGTCGCCCCACTCGTTGGCGGTGTGAACATAGACCTCGCCCGCGTCGCTGCCATGGTCGGCATTGGTGATGGCCATGCCGCCGAACTGGCCGCCCGTGCCGCGCAGCGGATCGACCATGCGGAACTTGTCGCCGTCGGCCGTGGTGCTGAGCGGGACAACGCCGTTGTACTGGCTCTTGCCGCTGCCGATGGCCGTCTGCAGCGCGCTCCACTGGTCGATGATGCGCGCATCGACCGCGCTGATCACGGTATCGTGGAACACCGGCTGCTGGCCGACCCGCATCCGGGTGCGCACCAGGTAGGCCAGCTCGTAGGAGTCGACCACGTCGGTGACGTCGAGCGCATTGAGGTCTTCTTCCGGCTTGTTGACGGCGGCCTAAGCACGCGCTCGGTGCGCATGATCGGGTACACGAGCAGCTCGGCCCGGGGCGCGGCCAGCGCCACCCCGCCCGGCGCCACCGAGCGCAGTGCGACCTCGATCGCCTGGGCCGCCGTGATGGACGGCTTGACGTCGAACGCGTTCCTGGCCGCCAGAGCGCCCTTGCTTAAGCGCTGGCCAGCTTCTGGCGCCGGTCGGCCACCGATTCGGACAGGATCTGGCCGGTCGCGCTGCTCACCACCACCGTTTCGGAACCGAACACGCGGATGCCCTTGTAGGTGTGGTCGGCGCGCACGATCTGGGTGCCGGATGCGCCCGGATGCTGGGTCGCGATGGCGAAACCATGATCCGCATCAAAGCCGGTCAGCGCGCGGCGCCGCCAGCTCGCCCAGCAGCGTGCTCAGGGCGGGACCGCTTTGCATGGCCGGGCCGTTCATCAGGGGCGCCGCCGCGCACAGGGCGGGCATGGCGGCAAGCAGCGCGGCAAGAGACGTTTTGCGGATCTTCATCTTGTTCTCCAATAAGAAACGTCGCCCCTGGAACGAGGGCAGAGCAGTGTCGATATTGGCGAAGAATGTTCAGGCGATTTTTGCCCTAGCGCAAAACTGGAGGCGCTGCGTCACGAAACTCGCTCAAGCCTTGCGCGTTCGCCGTGCCGAAGCCCGGTAAAACGCTTCGAGTTCGCGCTGCACCAGGGCCTGGCCCTGGTCGATCACGAAGTCCTGGAAGGCGGCCGCCACCTTGGCGATCGGATGGTCGGCCAGGTGCATGATGTGCCAGTCGGCTTCGACCGGATTGCCCTGCATCGGCAGCAGCCGGATCAGGCCCGCCTCGAATTCGAGCGCGCAGGCGTGCACCGACAAAAGCCCAGCCCCAGGCCTAGCCGACACCATGCGCTTGATCGCCTCGTTGGACGACACTTCGGAGCCGAAGCTGAGGGTGTGCCCGGCTTCCTTGAACAGCCGTTCGACCGCGGTGCGCGTGCCCGAGCCCCGTTCGCGCACCAGCAGGTTGGCCGACAGCACGTCGGTCAGCGTCACCTTCTTCTTGCGCAGCAGCGGATGGTCGCAGCTGGCCACAAAGCCCATCGGATGGCGCGCGAAGCGGGCCGCATTGGTGCGGAACTCGCGCGGCGGCGTGCCCATGATCGCCAGGTCGATTTCCTGGCGCGCCAGCATGTTGACGATCTCGACCCGGTTGCCCACCTGGAGCTTGAGGCGCACGTCGGGCCGCTCCATCGTGAACGGCACCAGCAGCGGCGGCAGCAAGTGTTCGGCCGTGGTCACCGCGCCGATCCGCAAGGTGCCGCTGGTGACGCCATTGAGCGCGGCCAGCTCGTCCCCGGCCTGCTCCCACAGGCGCAGGATGCGCTCCGAAAATTGCGCCATCACTTCATGCCTACCGCCGTCAGCTGGATGGCGCGCCCCACCTTGCGCGTGAGCGGCGTGCCAAACGATCTCCTCCAGCGTGCGCAGCTGCAGCGACACCATCGGCTGGGTCACGTGCAGCGCCTCCGCGGCCTTGGACACGCTCTCGTGGCGGGCCACCAGAACGAGCGACTGAAGCTGGCGGAAGCTGGCGTGATACATAAGGTATTCCTTATCGATTATTGAAAAAGTCTGATTTCTCTTTTGAAGCGGCTTAGCTCTATATTAACAGTCATTGGAGGAGACATATGCAAACGATCGTCATTGTAGGAGGCGGCGCCATGGGACTCGAGCTGGCCACGCGGCTGGGAGACGGCGCTTAGCAAGGCCGGGCAAGCGCGTCGTGCTGGTGGACCGCTGGCCTACGCCCACTTCTGGAAACCTCTGCTGCATACGGTCGCTTCGGGCAAGCGCGATCCGAGCGTCACCCAGGTCGACTACGCGGCCCAGGCTTGCGGCCACGGCTTCGAATTCATTCGCGGCGAAGTGCTCGGCGTGGACCGTGTCGCGCGCTGCATCGAGCTGGCCGCCCTGCTGGCCGACGACGGCGCCGAGCTGGTGCCGCGGCGCTGGATCCCCTACGACAAGCTGGTGCTCGCTCTCGGATCGGTCACCAATTTCTACGCTGTGCCGGGCGCTGCCGAACACGTGCTCACGCTGGACGACGTGCCCCAGGCCGAAGCCTTCCGCCAGCGCTTCGTGGACGGCTGCATCCAGGCCAGCGCGCGCAACGCGGCCAGCATCGACGGCGACGAAGGGGTCGACATCGTGATCGTCGGCGGCGGCGCCACCGGGGTCGAACTGGCGGCCGAACTCAGTCACAGCGCGCGCACCCTGGCGCGCTACAAGGTGCATGCGCTCGACCCGGTACGCCATGTGCGCATCCGCATTCTCGAACGCGGCTCCTTCCTGCTGCCGCACCTGCATCCGCGCCTGTCGAAGCGGGCCGCGCGCCATCTGCGCTCGCTCGGCATCAAGGTGCTGACCGATACCGCCGTGGCCAGGGTCGGCGCCGCGGCCGTCACCGATACCGAGGGCGGCGTCTATCCGTCCACCATCACGCTGTGGGCGGCGGGCGTGGAAGCGCCGGCCGTGTGCGCCAGCTTCGGGCTGCCCGTCAACCGCCTGCGCCAGATCGTGGTCGCACCGACCCTGCAGGCGGTCGGCGACAGCCACATTTACGCGATCGGCGACTGCGCCAGTTTCATTTGCCCGATCAAGGGCACGGTCCCGCCGCGCGCCCAGGCCGCGCACCAGCAGGCCATGTTTTTGGCCGAGGCGCTGGTCCGCGACGACCAGGCCAAGGCCCCCGTGTTCGCCTACCGCGACTATGGTTCGCTGGTCTCGCTCGGCCCCCTGGCCGCGGTCGGCATGCTGCGCGGCGCGATCGGCGAGCGCAAGATGCAGGTGGGCGGCGCCCTCGCGCGTCCTGTACGCATTGATGTATCGCAAACACCTGATGGCCTTGCACGGTTTCGTGCGCATGGCGGCACAGACTGTGGTGGATTGGATACAGGAAAAGCTCTCGCCGTCGGTGAAGCTGCACTGAGGAAACGAACAAGACGAACACGCTTGCGAGCTCAGCGACAAGCGGGACTACAGTGAGAAGCAGTCTCGCGCCGTTCAACCTGCCACGGGAGCCGCCCATGCCACGCCTGCCTGTTTGCCTTGCCGCCCTCCTCGTCTGCTGCCACGCCGCCGCCGCGCCCAAGGCCTGGGATCCGCTGACCCAGACCCGTTTCTATACCCCGACCCCGCTTGCTTAAGCGACACCACCGTCAATCCGCTGCGCAGGCTACTACCGCTGGCAGAACCAGGAACTGGTGCCGCAAGCCTCGCCCGCGCTGGACGCATTCCGGCGCTACTACTGGCGCGACCTCGAAGCGCGCCCGGCCAGTACAATTTTTCCACGGATCCTGGCCGATCTGGCGGCGGCGCGCCAGTCGGGGCGCAAGTTCGCCTTCCGGCTGCGCATGATGGCCGGCTACACGACGACGACACCGTGTACGCCCCGGCCTGGCTGGTCAACCATCCCCAGTGCGCAGCCGGCTGCGGCTTCTGGGCCGACGCCGACGCCGCCGACCCGGGCCTGACCTGGGTCCCGGACTGGAACGACCAATATCTGCTGGCCCGCTCGCGCGCGCTGCTGGCGGCCCTGGCCACGGCCATCGGCCCCACCGACAGCCTGGCCTGGATCGATGTCGGCATGTTCGGCCAGTACGGCGAATGGGCGCTGCGCTCGGGCGTGTATGCATCCCCATCCATTAAGCATTACCCCGGTCACGCCAACCAACAAGCGCGAGTACGCGAAGATGCATTTCGACGCCTTCCCCGCGCAGCAGTTCGTCATGTTCATTCCCTACTCGAACAAGGATGCGCTCACCTACGGCCTGCTGGAACAGACGATCACCGCCAGGCCGGTCGGACTGCGGGTGGACTGCCTGGGGCAAAACGGCTATTTCGACCAGTGGAGCAACCGCCCCGCGGAATGGGCCGCGTTCGCCGACCAGTGGAAGACGGCGCCCTTCGTGGCCGAGTTCTGCCCGTTCGAGAGCGGCCAGACCGGCACCAGCGCGGCCATCGCGCGCCAGCAGACGGCCAGCTGGCATATTTCCGCGGTCGGCAACGGCAACTTCGCCCTGTCGAAGCCCGACAGCGAACGCTGGGCCTCGCTCACTGCGGCCGAACAGAATGACTTGCTGATGCTGGGGCGCGAGGCGGGCTACCGCTACGCCGTCGACAAGACCAGCGTCACGCTCACCAGCGCTCAGCCAGCTGACGGTGGGCGCCACCATCGCCAACCGCGGCAACGCGCCGGCCTACGAGCCGTGGAGCGTGAATGTGGAACTGGTCGGGTCCGGCGGCGCGACGGCCTGGTCGGCGCCGCTGCCCGCTGCAGCTGGGCGCCTTGTCCGGCAGCCGGCGCGGCGCAGGCGGTCCAGGGCAGCTGGCGCCTGCCGCTGCTCGCTGCTGCCAGCAGCTACACGCTGCGCCTGGCCGCGCGACCTGCGCGCGCAGCCGCGTGCCCCGCTCAGGTGGACCATCGATGAACGCGCGGCCGACGGCACGCTGGTGGTGGGGACGCTGCGGCGGCGCTAGGGAGGCTCAGGCGCCGCGCGCTGCCAGCAGCGCCAGCGACCAGGCGCGCGCCTCGTCGAAGGTATAAAAGATGGCATGCTCGACCAGCCCTTCGTACACGCGCGAAGATCGGTTCCAGGAAATCGCGCCCGTCCACTTCCGGGCCTACGCCACGATCACGTGGGCGGCGCACTGCAAGGCGCTGGCGGAATGGGCGGCGATGCGGCGCAGGACCGCCAGCGCGTCCGGAGGACACAGCATCGATTCGTGGATGATGGCAATCCCGACCCAGGGCCCGCCTGCCGCCACCAGAGTGGCCTCGGGCAGGCAGCGCTGGCCCCAGTACTGCACCAGTTCCTTGTTCCACGGACCGGTCACCTCGGAGATGATCAGGCGGCCATCGACGCGGGTGGCGAATTTTCCATGGGGACGGAACGCGGATGACATGATGGGCGGACACACCGGTGGGGGTTGACCGCCCTATTGTATCAGCGCATCAGGCCGCTAGCGGCGCAGCGGTTTGCAGGCGCGGGCGCTGCGCGCGGCCAGCACGCCGTCGACAAAGTCGCGCCCGCCCGAGGCCAGCGCCGCATCGATCACTTCCTGCGGCAGGCAGAACACCGAGGCCCAGGCGGCGCGCCCGTCGGCGGTATTGGTGGGAAAGTCGCGCCGCTCGATCGGCCAGCCGTGTTTGCGCACCAGCGCGCACCACCGTGTTGAGGGTGACCTTGCGGTGCTCGAAGATGCTGTCGGCGCCGGTCATGTCGGCCTCGCTGAGCATGACGGCCAGCACCTGCGCGCGCAGGCTGGCCGCGCCCGCCGGATAAGTCCCCGGCTGCGCTTCCTGCCTGCGCCTGGGCGTTGCCGCCATCAGCGCGGCACCGCTGGCGCCGGTGCTTGCATGCCAAGGCATCTTGTTGAGCACCACGTCGCCGTTCTTGATCACCACCGCCACCCGTTCGAGCACTTGCACGTCGCGCGTCGGGTCGCCCGCCACCGCGATCAGGTCGCCCAGGCGGCCCACTTCGATCACGCCCACGTCCTTGCTGGCCAGCGCTTCGGCCGCGTTGAGCGTGGCCGACTGGATCGCCTGCAGCGGCGTCATGCCGTAGCGGACCATCCACGCGAACTGCCTGGCGTTGTCGCCATGCGGGTAGACCCCGGCATCGGTCCCGTACACCATCTTCACGCTGGCCGCGTGCGCGGCGGAAGCCTTCGCGCTGGGCGTCGGCCACTTCGCGGTCCTTGCGCAGATTGTCTTCCAGGGTGCCGTTCTTCTTGCCTTCGGCCTGGGTGTACTCGGTGTTATAGATGTCCATCGACAGCCAGGCCCCGTATTTCTTGGCCAGCGCGATGCCCTCGTCGTCGATCAGGCTGGCGTGCTCGATCGTGTTCACGCCTGCCCGGATCGCATCCTTGATGCCCGAGGCGCCGTGCGCGTGGGCCGCCACCTGCAAGCCCCACTGGTGCGCCTCGTCGGCGATCGCCTTCATTTCGGCCAGGCTCAGTTGCTGCTGGCCCGGTTCGGTATTGCGCGAAAAGACGCCGCCGGTCGCGCAGATCTTGATGACCTGGGCGCCGTACTTGCGCAGCTCGCGCACCATCTTGCGGCCCTGTTCGGGGCTGTCGGCGTTGTACGGGCTGCTCTGCTTCATGGACGGCGGGAAGAAGGTCGAATCGCAGTGGCCGCCGGTGGCGCCGAAGGCGTACGAGGCCGTCACCACGCGCGGTCCGCGCACCTTGCCTTCGCTGATCGCCTGGCGCAGGCCGACGTCGTTCCAGGCATCGGCGCCGACATTGCGCACGGTGGTAAAGTAGAGCGTCGAGCGTCTTGCCCGCGTGCGGCACGGTCAGCACCGACCAGAAGCGGTCGCCGTATTCGAGGCCGGTGTAGCCGCCGTAGCTGGGATCGCTGTCGAGGTGGACGTGCATGTCGATCAGGCCCGGCAGCAGCGTCATGCCCGGCAAATCCACGCGCACGGTCGACGGCCCCGGCGTGAAGGCGGATGCGCCCTGGCCGATGGCGGCGATGCGCCCGTCGCGGATCAGGATCTGGGGATTGGCAATGATCTTGCCGGTACGTACATCGAGCAGCTTGTCGGCCGAGACCAGCACTTCGCTTGCGATGGCAGGCGCCATCAGGGCGCAGCCGAACAGGGCTGCGAACAGGGTAGGACGGAAGGAAAGTTTCACTCAATACTCCGGATCATGGGCCGCCTGCATACCAGGCCAGCAATCTTACACCGCACCAACTCCCAATGAAATATTTACAGGCCTGGGGCCACGTAGGATTGAGACGACAGCAAACTCTTCCTGTTCCTGACAAACGGACACAGACTGCCCTTACACGGTCACGTCTGTTGCTCCGATGACAGCGATCGCGCGGCTGGCTAAAGTAGATCCTGTAGCAGCACCCCAATCCCGCAACACATTCAACAAGAGGCCCGCCATGGTTCACGCGCAAACCCAACGCACTGCCCTGCCAGTTCCCGCCGCGGTCCGCGGCATCGTCCTCGGCAGCCGGCGCCGCGTCGCCTGCCAGCCCGGCGATCAGCGTCACCGGCGCCCAGCAGAATGAATTGCTGCGCGCCCTGGGCCGCGCTTGCCTCCGAACTGCTGTTCCCCTACCTGGAACTGGTGCCGCTGAAAAAAGGCGACTACCTGTATGACTTCGGCAGCAAGTTCGAGTACGCGTATTTCCCGACCAACGCCATCGTCTCGCTCCACTACGTGATGGAAGACGGCGCCACCACCGAAATTGCGGTGGTCGGCCGCGAGGGCGTGGTCGGCGTGGCCATGTATGCCAACGAACGCGCCACCTGCTCGGCCGTGGTGCAAGTGGTAAGCTACAGGCTACCGCCTGCGCAGCGACAGCTGCGCGAGCTGTTCAGCCAGGGCGGCGCGTTTGCCCAGCTGCTCATGCGCTATACCTTCGCCATGTTCAGCCAGTTGGCCCAGAACGTGGTCGGCACGCGCCACTGCACGCTCGAACAAAAACTGAGCCGCTGGCTGCTCGACCGCCTCGACCGCTCCCTGTCGAGCGAACTGAAAGTCACCCAGGAAACCATGGCCACCATGCTTGGCGTGCGCCGCGAAAGCATCACCCTCACCATGCCGGCAAGCTGCAGGCCGAGGGCTTGATCCAATACCGGCGCGGCACCATCGTCGTGCTCGACCGCGACGGCCTCGAAGCGAGCGCGGGCGCCTGCTACAAGGCCGGGCGGGTCGGTTTCGACCAGCTGCGCCAGCACCAGTAAGCCGCCCCGGCTGCCGCCCGCATTGCCGCCAGCCCCGCTTGCGGGGCTTTTTCATGCAGTCTGGATCAAAATGCAACATATTTGCTGCACTCCCCATTTATTTGCAATCCACACATCCTTTCTTAGCTACAATATTCACACTTAGAGGAACCATGGCGGATTGAATGGCAGTGAGCAGGACGAACACCGCAGTACGGAGCACAGCTTGCTAGACGGCCGCCTGTCCCTGACCACGCCGGAAGGAATCCGCCTGCTGCTCACGCCAGCCGGGCCGTTCTTGCGCGCCAGCGCCTGGGCCATCGATTTCGCCATCTGGCTCGGCATCATGCTGCTCACCCGCATGATCCTCCCCAACGGCAAACTGGGCGACGGCATCGCCATGGTGATCATGTTCCTCACCTACTGGGGCTATCCGATCATTTGCGAAGTCTATTTCGGCGGACGCACGATCGGCAAGCGCGCCACCGGACTGATGGTGGTGCGCGACAACGGCTTGCCGGTCGGCTGGCGCGAATCGACCCTGCGCAACCTGCTGCTGGTGGCCGATTTCCTGCCGATGGTCTATGTGACCGGGCTGGTCAGCATGATGCTGGACCGGCGCTTCCGGCGCGTGGGCGATATCGTCAGCCTAAGCACGCTCGTGGTCCACCGCGACAAGCTTAGCCCGCGCCGCCGCTCGCGCCCCAGGCCGCACCGATCGCGCTGCCCTTCCCCCTCAATGCCGACCAGCAGCGCACGCTGACCGATTTGTTCGAACGCGAAACCCGGCTGCTTAGCCGAGCGCATGGCCGAACTGGGCAGCATCGCCGAAGCGCTGACCGGCACCACCGGCCAGGAATCGGTCGACCGCATGCGCGGCTACGTCGCAGGATTTACGCAATGAAGCAGCAACAGTTCGTCGCCGAAAACGAAGCCCTGTGGGCCGACATCGCCACCATCCTCGGCGACAAGCATGCCGACCGGCGCGCCCTGCCCGCCATGTACCGCCGCCTGTGCCAGTGCCTGGCGCTGGCGCGCCAGCGCGGCTATTCACCGGCGATCGCCGAATACCTGCAAAACATGGTGAGCGACTGCCACCGCCTGCTGTACGGCGCCGGCGTGGCGCGCCCCAGCACCCTGCTGCGCTGGATGATGGTCGATTTCCCCTGCCGCGTGCGCGCCGAATGGCGCCTGCTGCTGCTCGCCTGCCTGGCGTTTTACGGCGTCGCCGCCGTGGTCGGCCTGTTGATCTGGATCGATCCGCACTGGGCTTACAGTTTCAGCAGCGCCAGCGAGCTCGAATCGTTCCGCAAGATGTACCAGCCGGGCCAGGCCAAGATCGGCCGCGGCGGCTCCGAGGGCGACGTCATGATGTTCGGCTTCTACATCTGGAACAACGTCTCGATCGGTTTCCGCACCTTCATGCGGCGGCATCTTCGGCAGCATTCCCGCCCTGTTCAGCACCGCCTTCAATGGCATGAACCTGGGCGTGGTCGGCGCCTGGCTGAGCAAGGATGCGGCCACCAGGCATAACTTCTGGTCGTTCGTGATCACCCATTCGAGCTTCGAGATCACCGGTCTGCTGCTCTCGGCCATGTCCGGCATGCGCCTGGGCCTGACCCTGATCCATCCCAGTCAGGCGCAGCCGCGCCCACGCCCTGCACGACGTGAGCCGCGACATGTTCCCGGTGATCGTGGGCGGCGCGCTGCTCACCTTTGGCGCCGCCTTCGTCGAAGCCTTCTGGTCGGCCTCGACCGCCATCTCGCAGAACGTCAAGTATGGCGTGGGCGCGCTGTGCTGGACGCTGGTGATTGCCTTTTCGTGTTTGCAGGCCGTCGCCTAAGCAATAAGAAACGACCCCATGCAAATAGACCAACTTCAGATCGAGCTGCGCCCGCGCACCAATGCCCAGGCGCTCGACCTCGGTTTCGCGCTGCTGCGCTCGCACGCTTGGCGCCACCTACAAGGCTTACCTGGCGCTGTGGCTGCCGCTGATGGCCGTCGCCGCGCTGCTCACCGTGGCCTGGCCCGGCATGGCCTGGCTGTGGGCGCTGGGCGCCTGGTGGCTCAAGCCCCTGCTCGAACGAGCGCCCTTGTATGTGCTCTCGCGCCAGGTGTTCGGCACCGCCGTCACCTGGCAGGAAGCGGTGCGCGCCTGGCCGCGCCAGCTGGGCGGCGGCTGGCTGCGCCTGCTGACCTGGGGCCGCCTGCTGGCCCAGACCCGCTGCCTGTACCAGCCGGTCTGGCAGCTTGAAATGGCCCGCGGCGCCGTCGCGCGCAACCGCCGCCACGTGCTCTCGCGCCAGTCGACCGGCGCCACCGCGTTCTGGTTCTGCATCGTCAGCTTCCTGCTCGAAGGCGTGCTGCAGCTGGGGATGATCGGCTTCATCGGCCTGTTCGTCAGCCAGTCCGAAGTGAGCAATCCGTTCGCCCTGCTGGGCAGCCTGGCTTAAGCACCGGCGACAAGCTCTGGCTCGAACTGCTGATGCTGGCCATTTACGCGACCGCGAGCGCCATCATCGCGCCCATCTACACGGCCTGCGGCTTCACGCTGTACCTGAACCGCCGCGCCAGTCTGGAAGCCTGGGACCTGGAACTGCAGCTGCGCCAGATCACGCGCCCGGCCGCCAGCCGCGCGCACCCCGCAGCGCGCCTGGCGCGGCGCTGCTGGCGGCCGTGCTGGTGGCGGCCATGCTGGGCGCGGTCCCCGACACGCGCGCGCGCCACCGGCAGACGCATGCCGCATCCCCGACAAGAGCGAAGGCCCGCTCACCCGCACCGCGGCCAGCAACGCCGAACAGGCGCGCACGCGGCGCGAAGTCGACGCCCTGTATGCCAGTCCCGCCGTGCACGGCTGGGTGTGCGAAGAAAGCTGGCACCTGAAAAAACGCAAGAAGGGCGAACCGGCCAAGCTCAACGTCCCGTTCAAGCTCGACTGGCTGGCCGCCATTGTGCGCGTGCTGATCATTGCCGCCGCCATCGGCGTGGTGGCCTGGCTGGTGTACCGCTACCGCGACCGCTTCCCCGCCTTCCGGCGCCGCCCGGCGACGGTCCGTGCGACCGAAGTGGGCGGCCTCGACATCCGCGCCGAATCGCTGCCCGGCGATGTCACCGGCAGCGTGCGTGCGCTGTGGGCGCAAGGCCAGCGGCGCGCCGCCCTGGCCCTGCTGTACCGCGCCACGCTGTCGCGCCTGGTCACCGATGACGGACTGGCTCTGACCCAGGGCAATACCGAAGGCGACTGCCTGCGCCTGGCCGCCAGCGCCATGCGGCATGAAGCGCGCCTGAGCGCGGGACGCCTGCAGGTGGCTAAGCAGCACCACCACCATGTGGCTGGACGGCGCCTACAGCCGGCCGCTGGCCCGACAGCGCCGCGGTCGAAGCGCGCTGCGCCGAATGGGATACCCAGTTCGGTCCGGCCAGGAGCGCCGCATGAAGACGCACCTGAAAGTCATCATCGCGCTGGCCATTGCTTAAGCGTCATCGGCGGCCTCGGCGCGCTGTGGTGGTACGTGAACATGGAACTGGCCTGGGGGCTTAGCCCACAAGACGCCGGAAGCGATGCAAAAGAGCCGCATGCACGTGGCGACCCTGCTGCTGCGCCAGCGCGGCCATACCGTCACGGTGGCCAGCACCCTGGGCGAGACCGCGATCACCGGCCTGCCCGATGGTACCCTGCTGATGGCCGACACCTTCGGCACGCTGTCGCCCGAGAAAGCGGAACAGCTGCTGGCCTGGGTCAGGCGCGGCAATACCCTGATCGCCCAGCCCCGCTACATCAGCGATGCCGAAGCGGACACACTGAACGACGCCGGGGACGAAGAAGAGGAAGAGGAAGATGAAGAGGCCGCGTCGGCTGTCGCGCCGGTGCTTATGGGAAGAACCCGCCGCCGATGCCGCACCGGAGGCCAGCGCCGATACCGTCCCCGATGACGACAGCCTGGACGACGCCAGCCACAGCGCAGGTCCGCTCGCCGCCATGCTCGAATCGGATCCGATCGCCGTGCGCTTCGGCGTGCGCCAGTCCTATCTGCCGCCGTCGGCGGCCTGCCTGGCCAAGCGCAAGCTGCGCACCCCGCGCGTCAGGGGCCAGGCCAACAACAGTTGCCCGGCACCGATTCCCGAATGCGAGGCCCAGGAAATCACGCACCTGACGGTCCCCGGCACGGCCCACCTGCTGGAACTGCAAACCAACCGCGCCGCCCTGGTCAGCCTGACCGGCGCTTGCCTGCCGCTGTGGAGCGACGTCGAGAACAATTCGGTGCGCATCTACCCCGAAGGCAAAGGCCAGGTCGTGATGCTGGCCACGAACTACTTCGACAACGACGACCTGCAGCACAAGGATCACGCCGAACTGCTGCTCGCCCTGACCTCGCTCAACGCCGCCGCCCACGTCACGGTGGTCAAGTACCTCGACGTGCAGCCCTGGTACCAGCTGCTGTGGGCGCGCTTCCATATGCTGATGATCGCCTTTGCCGTCCTGCTGGCGCTGTCGATGTGGGCCGCAGTGCGCCGTTTCGGCCCGCTGTTGCTTAAGCAGCTGCAAGCCGTCGAACGGCGCTCGCTGATGGAACACATCGACGCCAGCGGCGCCTGGCTGTGGAAGGCCGACGGCGGCCCGGCCGTGCTGCTCGAGGCCGCGCGCGCCGAAACGCTGGCCCTCGTCAAGCGCCGCGCGCCTGGCCTGATGCGCCTGCCCGCGGACGAATTGCTTAGCCGCCCTGGCGGCCCTGTGCAATCTACCCGAGCCGCATGTGCGCGAAGCCCTGTATGACGCGGCGGCGTCCCATCCGCAGCAGTTCACACGCCAGATACGAACACTTCAAACCCTGAGAAACCACCATGAACGATAGCATCGACAGCAACGCCGCACCGGCCATTTCCGCTGACCGCCTGGCCCAGGCGATCGGCATCATCGCCCGCATGCGCGACGAGATCCGCACCGCCGTGGTAGGCCAGCAGACCGTGGTCGACCAGGTGCTCGCCTGCTGTCTGGTAAGCGGGCCACGTGCTGCTCGAAGGGGTGCCCGGCCTGGGCAAGACGCTGCTGGTCAAGGCGCTGGCGAAAACCTTCATGCCGGCGACTTCTCGCGCATCCAGTTCACGCCCGACCTGATGCTTAGGCCGACGTCATGGGCCATGCCATGTTCGACATCAAGAGCCAGTCCTTCAGCGTGCGCAAGGGCCCCGTGTTCGCCAACCTGCTGCTGGCCGATGAAATCAACCGCGCTTGCTAGCCAAGACCCAGTCTTCCCTGCTCGAGGTGATGCAGGAGCGCCAGGTCACGATCGAAGGCCAGTCCTACCAGCTGGCCGCGCCCTTCATGGTGCTGGCCACGCAAAATCCGCTGGAAAACGAAGGCACTTACCCGCTGCCCGAAGCGCAGCTCGACCGCTTCCTGATTAAGGTGCGCATCGAATACCCGAGCCAGGCCGAAGAAGAACAGATGCTGCAGCTGGTGACCCGCGACCGGGTCGGCGACGCGCTCGAAGTGTCGCACGTGAACACGCTGATCAAGCCGGAAACCATCGTCGCCCTGCAGCAGCTGGTGGCCAGGATCCGGGTCGACGAAGCCGTCGCCGCCTACGCGGTGCGGCTGGTGCGCGCCACGCGCGACTGGCCCGGCATCGCCATCGGCGCCGGTCCGCGCGGCTCGATCGCGCTGGTGCGCATGGCGCGCGCGATGGCCCTCACGGCCGGGCGCGACTACGTCACCCCGGACGACATCAAGCAGGCCAGCCTGCCGGTGCTGCGTCACCGGATCGCCATTTCGCCGGAAAGCGAACTCGACGGCCTGTCCAGCGACGAGCTGCTGCACGGTCTGATCGAAGAAGTCGCTGCGCCGCGTGGCTGACGCGCTCACCCCGTCGCGCACGCTGCTGATCGCCATGCGGCAGGCTGGGCCCGCGCTCGGCCTGGCGGCCAGCTTCGCGCTGCCGCTGGTGCCGGTCTGGCAAGGCGCGGGCGTGGCGCTGGCCGTGGCCGGCGCACTCGACGCCTGGCTCTCGCGCAAGGCGCCGCTGCTGCGCATCGAGCGCGAGCTGGCCTGGCGTGTGGCCGGTGGGCGCCTGGAACAAGGTCACGCTGCGCCTGCACAACGAGGGCGCGCGCAGCCTCACGCTCGACCTGTTCGACGACTATCCGGCCGCGTGGGACATGGAAGGCCTCGGCCACAGCACCCGCATCGATAGCGGCGCCTTCGCCGCCGTCACTTACCGCCTGTGCCCGGACCAGCGCGGCCCGGCCGTGTTCGGCGCGGCGCATCTGCGCGTGACCTCGCCGCTGCAGCTGTGGACCCGCAAGCACCGCCTCGGCCCGGTCAGCAAGATCAAGGTGTTCCCCGATTTCTCCCAGCTGCTCGGTCACACCCTGTCGGCCACCGACCGCCGCGCGCCGACCATGCCGGCGCGGTGCGCAAGCGGCGCCGCGGCGAAGGCACCGATTTCCGCCAGCTGCGCGAATACCGCCAGGGCGACGCCATGCGTTCGATCGACTGGAAGGCCACCGCGCGCATGAACCGCCCGATCACCCGCGAATACCAGGAAGAGCGCGACCAGCAGGTCGTGTTCCTGCTCGATACGGGGCGCCGCATGCAGGCGCGCGACGAACTGACGACCCACTTCGACCATGCGCTCAATGCCGTGCTCACGCTCGGCTTCCTGGCCCAGAAACAGGGCGACGCGGTCGGCCTGATGTCATTCGGCGGCGATACCCGCTGGCTGGCGCTTAGCCAAGGGCCGCACCGGCCTGGACCGCCTGCTGGCTGGCGTGTACGACCTGCATCCGACCGAAATGGCGCCCGACTACACCCAGGCCGCGACCGACCTGCTGAACCGCCTGTCCAAGCGCGCCTTCGTGGTGGTGATCACCAATCTGCGCGACGAGGACGACACGGCGCTGCGCACGGCGTGCGAACTGATTTCGACCAAGCATTTGGTGATGTGCGCGAGCCTGCGCGAGAAAGTGATGGACAGCGCGACGCCGAGGTGGAGAACCTGGCCGATGCATTGCGCTACAGCGCCACCGTGCATTATCTGCAGCAGCGCAAGGAAGCAATCAGGCGGCTCGGCATTCGCGCCGACCGCCTGATCGACATCACGCCAGAACGACTGTCTCTGACGCTGGTGAACCGCTACCTCGACATCAAGGAAAGCGGCCAGCTGTAATTTACTGCGACGCGGCTAAGCAGGGCCGATGCCTAAGCTCCTGCACTTCCGCCTGGGCCGCGCGGGCGCGGTTGGTGTAATCCTGGTAGGCCTAAGCAGTGCAATGGCAGCCAGGATACCGATCACCACGATGGCCGGGAAAATCAGTGCGCCGATGACGACCGGGGTCGAGTTCGGACCTGGTGGCTGGCCGTAGGTGTTCGACTCCTTGTCGCCAGGGCCAAAGATCAGCCACAGGAAGATGAAGAAACCGACAACCGGAATCAGTTGCAGCAGCGACATCCAGCCCGAATGGTTCATGTCGTTAAAGCGGCGCTTGGCCAGGATGAAACCGATCGCGAGCAAAGGAATGTAGGCGATAACCATGCCGACGATCATCACCTTGGAGCCCATCAAGGACAGGACACCCACGAGCAGGGCCACGACCGGAATGGCGATCAGCATTTGCAGCAGGCTGTAGGCCAGATAGCGCAGACGGCCGATGCGGCCGTTGATGGCCCACACACTCGGCTCGTAGGTTTCATCGCTGCCGGACATTTGCGACAGGTCTGCCGCTGGGGCGTTATAAGGATTGCTCAAGTTCGACTCCGGTTTCAGGATTTTTATGGGATTTGCAACGCAAAGATCATACAAGCAATGTTGAACAATGTGCAGGAAAATGCATATGTAAGTTGCTCGAAGACCACAATTCATGCGAATGTAATAAAGGCGGCCGCGCAAGCTGCAGCGCACCGCCTTTTTTTCCCGCTGCCGGACCGGCTGCCTTATTTCATGGCGTAACTTTGCTGCGCAGTATCAATCGCGTAGTTCATCGCGACATCCCAGTAGGTGAAGTTAAAGCGCACCACGTCCCCGATCTTCAGACCGCTGGCGGTGAAGGTGTTGGCGCCGCCGTCCTGGCGCATGCGGAAGTTCTGCTGCCCGCCGCCGTTGACGCTGTAATGCACGTCGGCCCAGCTGGTCGTGTTGACCTTGAATTGCAGGCTGGTCGCGCTGGTCTGGACGATGCTGGCCACCGGCGTCGGGGTCGGCGTTGGGGTCGGCGTTGGCGTCGGAGTCGGCGTCGGGGTTGGCGTCGGGGTCGGCGTCGGGGTCGGGGTTGGGGTCGGGGGTCGGAACCACGGTGCCGCTGTCCCACACGATGTCGTCGATCGCGAACTGGAATGGCGCTGTCGGCAGGCGCGCGGCATCGCTCGAGATCTGGAACAGGTCCAGCATCGATTGCAGCGCGACCTTGGTGCTTAGCCAGCGCCGATACTGGGATCGTGGCCGTGCCCCACTCGCCGTTGCGCACCAGCCCGTAGGCGGTGGTGTTGGCCGGGAAATTGACCGCGTTCTGGTTGGTGTAGGTGTCCTGCACCCCGATGTTGAAGGCGACGTTGGCTTAAGCATCTTGATCTTGAGCTTGACGTTACCGTTGCGGAAACCGCTCATGTCATGCACCTGGCGCGACTGGATACTGCCGCCGAACCATTGGTTGGCCGAATTGTAGTTCCAGGCGATGACGTTGCTGCCTTCGAAAGGCGCAGTGTTGCTTAAGCGCCGACAGTGGCCTGGTTCCACACGAAGATGTCGCTGCTGGTGCTTAGGCCGTCTGCTTGTTGTTGACGGCGGTCAGGTCGGTGAAGACGCCGAACTTGCCCACTTCCGGCTTGGTCTGGTTGCCGATGCTGACACTGCCCTTGCCGTCCAGTTCGTAGACGCGCACATAGTCCACGTACATGGTGCCCGGCAGCGGCGCCGTCACCTGGCCCGGACTGGCGGCATCGGTAAAGTTGCCGCCCACGGCAAGGTTGAGCAGGAGATAGAACGGCTCTTGCAGGCTGGTCGAATTGACGGGCAGGACGTTGTCGTACAGATTGTGCTCGACGCCATTGTCGACCGCCGTGAAGCGCATCTGCGATTCGGTCCAGTACAGGCGGTAAGTGATGAAGCGGTTCGCCATCGAGGTCGGCGCCACGTAATAGCTCTTGGTATTCCAGGCGGTCGAGTGAAGCGCAGCTCTCGTTGCCGGGCACGCAAGCGGCCTGCTGGTAGGTGATGACGTTGGCGCCGACAAAGTTGTTGATCCCCGCACCCTGGCAGTAGGCAGCGGCGGGTGCCCCATTTCCATGATGTCGATCTCGCCGTTGCGCGGCCAGTTCTGCGGGCTCACGCCCAGCATCCAGGCGGCTAAGCCACAGGCCGGTGTCGAGCGAGGGCGTGGCCAGCCGGACCTCGACCATCCCGTATTTCACGGCCACCTTGCTTTAAGGCTTGAAATCTTGCCGGACGTGAAGGAGTTGCTGCCGATGGTTTCACGCCGCGCCTGGATCGCCAGCGCGCGTGGCCGATTCTGAACGGAACATTGACCACCGACAGATTGTTCGGGCTGTAATACTCGAGCTCCTGATTGCCGTAGCCGCACAGATTGATCTGGCAACCGTTGCCGTCGGTGGCGGTCCAGCGGCTCGTGTCGAGGCTGCTGCCATTGAATTCTTCCGACCACAGCAGCTTGCCGATCACCGGGCTGGTCACGCTGGCCAGCGCTGCTGCCGCTCCAGGCCAGCATGACCGCGGTGGAAATTGCCGACAGCATCAGTGCTTGCTTCTTATGTTGTTTCACTTTGACTCCTCCTGACTGACTACACTCAATTGGGCTTGGCCCGCTCCAGCGCTTTTGAAAGCGCTTTCAGAGCAAACCGGACCGCTGCACGCCAACATGACATTGGCCTGTTCTACAAGGCGCAGCCGCTGTCACAGGGGGAGCGCGATAAGGAAAAGAAATTGGAAGCGATTCCAATAATGGAAAGAATATATTCCCAATAATATTGACTGTCAACCAAAACGACGCGCGGCGGTAGCCACGCCCCGGCCCCGGGAGTATCATGGAGTTTCCCCGGAAAAACTTCCGACTGTGCCGCCAGGACTTGCCATGACCCCGTTTTCGACCCGCCTCGCCTGCCTGTTCACCATCGGCACCGTGCTTGCTGCTGCGCCGCCAGTTCCGCCACCTTCTATGCCAACCCGGCCTCGATCAGCAACGCGCAGCTGTGCCGCACCATGCGCAACACCGATCCGGCCGCCGAGCCCGCCTTTGCAGCCGATCTGCGGCGCGCGGTCGCGGCGCGCGGCTTGTCCGACGCCAGCTGCCAGGCCCTGGTCAGCAAACAGAACACCACCATCGCCGCGGCCACCGTGATCGGCGCCGCGATCGTGGGCGTCGCGTCGCGCAGCAACAATGTGGGCGTGGGCGTCGGGGTCGGGGTCGGCATGGACATCGGTTCCGGGCCGGAACGGGTGAGCGATACGGACTGGGACTGGGATGAGTTTTCCACCCCCGACCGGGGCCGCATGTGGGGCTGCCGCGGCATCCAGACCGGCACCCTGGTCGATCCGTCTTTCTGCAATGGCAAGGTGCAAACCGACTGGCGCTGGCCGCAAAAGTGAGGGATGCCTGTTTTACAAGAAGCATTGCATCACGCATTTTGCTTCGTGAAATCTGCCGCTCACCTGATGAAATCTTGCAATACCTGCAAAGTTTCCAATTATTAATGATTTTGCGGTCTTAGGGGACTTGTTCCAACATTGCCCGGGGTAAGTTTCGTATAATCACGTACGTACAAATCCGGCAATGCCGACGTCAGCAGCGAGGCCCATCCCGCCTCCTCGCGGCGTCACGTGAATCCCACGGTGCGTTCCCGACGCAACTCCTGAGCCTGGGGTCCCTGCCCCATCCCTGAATCTACGTGCCGACCACGCCGCCGCCTTTGCGCTTAAGTAGTGCCTAACCGATCACGACAATCACCATGAAACTAAACCTCAACATCTTCCATAAAGTCCTGATTACCCTGCTGATCGTGACCCTGGTCCCCCTGTGCGCCCTCTGGTACCTCGGCAATGCCGCGGCCGAAAAGGAACTGACCGCCAACATCTCCGAGAACCTGGTCGCGACCATGAACACGGTGTCCACCGGCATCAATGCCTGGGACGACGGCAATGTGCGCGCGCTGCGCCAGGCCGCCCGCGTGGGCGACATGATTTCGATGGAGAACGTGCGCCAGACCCCGGTCCTGTCGGCCATCGGCATCACCTATGAATGGTCCTACCTGGTCTTTACCGTGGCCCCGGACGGCCGCAACATCGCCCGCAACGACGGCGCGGCACTGACCAGCTACGGCGACCGCTCCTACTTCAAGGCCATCATGGGCGGCGACGACGTGGCGCGCCAGGTGGCCATCGGCAAATCGACCGGCAAACCTTCCCTGATCGTGGCCACCCCGATCCGCAATGATGCGCGGGTGGTGGTCGGCGTGCTGGGCATGGCGATGAACCTGGGCGATATTTCGCGTACCGTCACCGACATTCGCATCGGAAACACCGGCCACGCGATCCTGCTCGACGCCAGCAACAAGGTCATCGCCCACGGCGACGCGTCCAAGGTCCGCACCGCGCTGCAAGACTTCAGCGCCCACCCTGCCCTCAAGGTGGTAAGCATCACCGAACAGCCGACCGTGTACATGAATGACGACGTCAAGATGATCGGCTTCCAGCGCAAGCTGCCGCAGGGCTGGTCGGTGCTGGTGGAACAGGAATACAGCGAAGCGTTCGCCACCCTGACCAAGATGCAGCGCGAAGCGCGCCTCCTCATCCTGATTGCCGTGGTCCTGGTGCTGGCCATGGCTTACCTGCTGGGCAAACAGCTGACCCGTCCGATCAACCAGCTGACCGCGATCGTGAAAAAGCTGAGCAAGGGCCAGCTCAATGTGAACATTCCCCAGACTGGCCGCGGCGACGAGATCGGCTCGCTGGCACGCGCCATCGAACGGCTC
Organism: Massilia sp. H-1; assembly: GCA_024703915.1. GTDB lineage: Bacteria > Pseudomonadota > Gammaproteobacteria > Burkholderiales > Burkholderiaceae_D > Telluria_A. The sequence continues at coordinate 556,883 of CP087969.1, forward strand.
GGTATCAGCATCGGCATGGCGATGGACCGCCTGCGCAAGAAATCTGCATAAAGGTGCACTGACATGGCACAGCCAGAATTCACTCCTTTCGTCGAACTGCTCGACCGCATTGCTTAGCTTTTGCGCCCAGGGGCACACCGCCACCGTGATGCTGGTCAGCGACGACAACCGCATGGCCCAGATCCATCTGCTGGGCGGGCGCATCATCTTCATCCTGTGCCGCGGCCGCCGCGGCCGCGACGGGCTCGGCATCATGCGCACCATGCAGCGCGCGCATGACGCTCGACCGTCCGAGCGTGGCCCAGAACGAGCCGCTCGAATGGTCGACCGAAGTCATTCTCGATTACCTGTACGGCGCCGTCGATGTGCTGCCCGCAGGCGGCAGCCAGCCACCCTGCTGCCGGGGATCGCGCGCCGCCCGACCGCCATGCCTGCGCAGGCCAGCGCCTAAGCATCGCAGTACTGACGGCCGAACACAAGTCGGTGTTTGAAACCACGCTGGCCAAGTACATCGGCCCGATGGCGGAAATCGTCTGCGCCGATTATTTCGATGAAGTGAGCGACCTGCGCGCCTGACCATGAACCTGGCCGGAGAAATCCCCGGCCCCGACCAGGCGGCCAAATTCAGGTCCGAGATCGGCAAAGCCTTGTCGATCAGCGGGCTGTAGAAGAAATGGCGCCACTGGCGCCATTTCTTTGTCTGCTACGCTTACCAGTCCTTGTCGTCGGCCACGCCGCTTTTTTCGCCGGGCGACTTCTTCGCTGACCTGGCCGCCGGTTTGACGTCCGCTGGCGCAGCACGTCCCGCGCTGGCCACTGCCGGTGGCAGCGCATGGCGCTGACGGGCACCATCTCGCGTACCTGCAAGGCACCCGCTGCCACGCCGTCGAGCTTGGCGCTCACGTTGTCCAGCACACCATACGAGAGCTTGGCCGTCACGCGGTTGATCAGCACCTCGCAGCACACGCTTTCCGTATTGCCCAGCGACTGGCCGGTTTGCGGATCCTTGATTTCCTTGCCCTGCAGGTAGAGGCGATAACGTGCGCCCGGCACCAGCGCATTGCCGCCCTGGCTCAGGATCACGTTCATGCCATCGCGCTCGACGACGCTGATCGGGAAGGTTTGCAGCAAGATCGCTTCGGCGCTGCGCTTGGCGATGGCCTGGCGCATGTCTTGCAGGACGGCGTCGGCATTGATGCCGCTGCCCAGGGTCGTGGCCGCGATCGACGGGGCGCGCCCTTCGATGGTGCCGCTTTGCAGGATCTGGCGCGTGGCCAGGTTGATCATGCGGTGCGACATCGACCAGCCGCCGCTGTAGCTGACCAGCTCGCGGTCCGAGGTTTGCAGCTGGCGCGCATGGCGCTGATAGCCGAGCTCGTTAACCACGCCGACCCAGACCAGGTCGGCCGTGAGCGCCTGGCCGAGCTTGGCGAAGTCCTGGTTGACCGCCTTGCCGCTGGTGATCAGCTCGAGTTCGCCTTCGAGCTCGCTCTCGAATTCGCGGTCGAGCACGGTGAAGCGTCCCGACTGCGTCAGCGCGTCAATCAGTTGCTGGCGCAATTGTCCGAGCACGATCTCGGCTTACACGGCCCGGCCGCCAATGTCGAAGCTGGCCCGGTCCGAGCGCAGCGGCGCGACCACGATCTTGATCTTGCCGCTGTCGGCAGGCGCCTTGAACTTCGCGACGGTGGCGCTGATGTCGGCGCTGAACTGGCCGCCCTTGTTCATGCTTGGCAGGGCTCATCTTGAGGACCTTGAATGCGGAAACCACGCCTTGCGACTGGGCTACGATGGACTCGGCGAAATGGCTGCTCTGCACGGTGGCCGTGGCCTTCAGGCTGTCGCTCTCGCCGCCGGTCTCGACATCGAGCTGGCCGGTGATCTTGGAAAAGGTATTCAGTGTGGCCGTGGTCGCCTGCACCTGGGTGCCGTTCACTTGCATGATCGCGGTCTTGAGCGCGTCATTGATGGCGGCAGCCGGCGGGTCATGCCGCTGCCGCTGGCGGTGACGGGCACTTGTTCGATCTTGCCCACGTCGGGCTGGCCTGTCAGGTTGGGACCGGCCGCGGCGGGCGCCGCTGGCGCGGCAGGCGCGCTGACAGGTTCGGTCGCCTTGTTGCAGCCTAGGCAAGCAGCAGGCAGCTCAGCGTGAGTGACGCCAGTGTTGTCTTCATGGGAAATTCCGGAAAAGGGAAAAAGGCGCGGCCGAGTGGCCGCGCTTAAGCAATCAATATCAGATCAGCGCGGTGGCGTCGGTCGCCGATTTGTCAACCGGGATATTGTTCGACTTGCAGTACTCGATCGCCACTTTCAGCGTCTGCACCAGGTTCTTGGTCGAGGTTGGCAGGGACTTGGCAACGAACAGGGCCGAATTGGCCGAACCGCCCAGCGAACCGAGGCCTGGCTTGAAGCCCGACGCTTCCTTGCCCAGCGCGGCGTAATGCACCACGCCCTTGGCCAGTTCGTTCACGCTTCTACCGCAAATTTCTTCTTGCCTGCCGCGTCGAGCTTGGTGCTCGAATCGGCCAGCTTCGCTTCCAGGGCCTTGCTGTTGGCGGTCTGTACTTTGACCGATTCTTCGAGCGTGTCCTTGGTGGCGCCTTCGGTCAGATTGGCTGCCTGGGCCGCGTTGGCGCTCGCTTCATCTTTCAGGCCGACCGCTTCCAGCATGGTGGTGTTGGCATTGCCGACGCTGCGGGCGCCGCCCACATAGCGTTGCACGATCTGGTCGGCGGTGATGCTGCTCTTGGCGCTGTCGCCGCCCTTGAGCAGACCGCCCAGCTGGGCCGATGCGCTGACGGAGGTGGTGGCCAGGGCGGCGCCGAGCACTGCGGACATGAATGCGAGTTTCATTGATGCTTCCTTTGGTTGAGAGACTGCTGTCGAAAAAGAGGCGCGGTGTGCTTAACGCACGCCGCTGGCGTTCAGGCGGCTGACGATTTCGCGCGAGGCCGCGACCGAGGCGTCTTTCATGGCCTTGGTGCTGGCAACGGCGTTGTCAGGGGGGCGACCGCCACGTACTGGACGGCCGGGACCGAAGCGACTTCGCGCGGACGGGTTCCCTGCACGTCGAGCACGCGCGGGTCACGGTCACTGCCACGCGGCGCAGGCCGGTTGCCGGGTCGTCGGTCGGCACGCCGACGTCGAAGGTGGCCAGCACGACCAGGGGAATGCTTTCCTTGCGCAGCGAGGCGACGATGCCGCGCACGGTGGCAGGCTCGAGGTCATTGCCTTTGGCGTAGTCGGCATTGACCGATTTCATGTCGGCGTCGGACAGGACGAAGTCGGGATCGGACACCTTGAAGCCGGCTTGCGAGAACACCGAGGTGACCGAGGTGCGGTAGTTCGCCATCGACATCAGGCGATAGCTCGCCTCATCCATTTTCTGGGTCGAGCTGCCGCCGGTGGTGACGCTCACGCTGCGGTTGGCATCGACCTTGACAGCGCGGCTGCGGTTTGCGTTGGTCGAGACGCTGTTCCCCTTGACCGATTCGCCTTCGCGGCCCTGGTCGCTGACCGAGGCGTTCATGTTTCCTTTGACTTCGACATCCTGGCGCTGGACCACGCGCGTCGAAGCTCTTGACCGATGCCGCTTCGCGGGCGACGAACACGTACACCATTTCGGAATTCGATACCGGGGCTGCCTTGCCCGCTTCGCTGTTGGCGCGCAGCGTGGTGCGCAGCTTGGCCAGATTGATCTCGGAACGCACGGCGATCGAGTACTTCGACAGTTGCGGCTGGTCTTGCTCGGTGAGCACGGTGGTGCTCATGACGAACTTGTCGAGGTTGGCTTCGACCTTGGGTTTGATGGCATCGAAGTTTTCCGCTTCGGCTTCGCCGTTCTCGGCAAAGTAGCGCTCAATGGCAGCGACCTGGGCGGCAACATAGGCCGCTTCCTTTTGTTGCGGAGTGATTTTTTTGGTGTAGTTCACAGTCGCCACGCCTTTGGCGTTGACAACTTGCGCTGCGGCCGACGCGGACGCCAGGACACACAGCAGGGTGAGCAGAAGCTTTTTCATTTATTTGCTGGCCTTTAAGATGTTACGGGTGGAATCGACTTGCTTGAGAATGTTCTTGTCCGCGGCGGCGGTGGTGATCCATTTCAGGTCGCCCTGCGGCTGCAGGGTCGCCGCAAATTTCAGGTACAGGCCGCGCAGCGCCGCTTCGTAGGCTGCCGCGTCGTCCACGCTGACTTGCCCGGCCGGGACCAGCTTGACCTCGCCGTTCTTGATGTCGGTGCGCAGGTAATCGGTATTGGTCAGCGGTTCGTAGAAGCGCAGGTTGCCGTAAATGCCATACGCGAACGACATGCCTAAGCACTGCTCTCGCCTGCCTTGACCTTGACGAACTTGTTGACCGCGACGTCGAACAGGTAGTCGCCCTCGGCCACCTTGAAGTCGTAGGCATCGCCGTTGTCGAGACGGAAGCTCATGGCACCCATGGCGGCGCCCATGCCGCTTGGCAGCAGTGACACGCCGAGCTTGGCCGAGAGCACCGCCCCGAAGGCTTCCGACAGCACCTGGCTGGCCAGCGCCAGGCGAATCGCGCAAGGCGGCTAAGCAACATGGCCAGCGCTTCCGGCGCGATCGTTGCGGGACGCACTTGCATGGTGCGGGTGGCCGGTGTCGGCAGGGTTGCCGCCGTCATGCGCCGCACGTACTGGGTGACCAGGCCGCCTGGCGTCGGTGCGCAGCAGCAGGTCACGGACCAGCGCTTCGATGTCGGCCGGGCTCGGCGCGCGGGTGCCTTAGGCATCGAACACGATCACGCTGACGGGATAGTTGCGCACGATGGTTTTGGACTTGAAGTCGAAAATCAGGGCGTCGCCGCGCAGGTTGACGAAGGTCTTGACGTAGCCGCCGAACTGCTCGGTGGAGACCGTTTCGCCGGTCAGGACCAGTACCGACAGCAGCGTCTGGTCGCTCCCCTTCAGGCTCGACAGCTTGTCGCGCGCACCGCGCGTCAGCGTCGATTCCGGTTCGGCATAGATGCGCTCGATAACCTGGCGGGTCAGCGGTGTGCCGCTCGCTTTCAGGGCCTGGTTGACCTTGAAGGCGTAGGGAAAGCGCTGCTCGGCTTGCGCGTGGTCGCCCGCAAAGGCGAAACCGGCGAAGCTGACTTCTTGTGCCTGGGCGGTCGTGGCGAGGGCCACGCTTCCAAGCAGAACCAGGGAGATGCGGGAGACGGCAACGGCCAGACGGCGGAATTGCTTCTTGATACAGCTTTCATGCTTAACCATACGTATTTCCAAGTGTCATCATTGACGCATGTTAGCAGATTGATATTAGTAGAAAGCTCACGAAATGTCACAATTTATAAAAAAGTTGTGCTTAATATCTAATCACTATCGCTTGAGCAGCACTCGGTACGACGCCGGTGAATGCCCGCCAGCGCACGCGCCCGCTAGGTCACACTCCGGCGCAGCCGGACCAGCGCGTGTTTCCGGGTCGGCATCGACGCCGCTCTCTGCCAGCACCCATGCCGGAGCGCTGTCCATCCCTACCAGCACCTTGACAGCCTCCCTGCGGCAGGTCGAACAAGGCGAATGTTCGTAGACGTACAGCAGGCAGTCGAGCGCATCGCCGCCAGGATGCGCCGCACACAGGTCCACTAGTTCCCCGACCAGCGTGTGTGTCTCGTCGGCGTCGTCGGGCACTGGCAGTTTGCTTAAGCGCACATTGCAAAATCATGCTTACTTCGAAGTTGTTCACCAGCAGGGCGATCCCGCGCGAGGTCGCCATCGGCAATAAGTTGTTTGGCGGCGCTTCTCACCTCGCCATGCGTGACCGGCGCGAGCGCCTTCACGGCGTTCCACCGCATTTGTTCATCGGGGTGCGCAATCCATTGGAGCAGCCGCGTCGAATCGCGGGACGCCATTTTTTGCAAAGCAGCGCAACAGGCGCTTGACGTGCTCGGGCTCGTCCGATGCCAGCAGCGCTGCGAATACGGTCTCGCACGCATCGTTGTCAGCATGCGCGCCCCACTGCCGGAACCAGTGGCAAGCTTCCTTGGGGTCCGTCTTCACGTACGCGACGATCCGGGCACCGCTATAGGCCATGGTGTCGGGTCGCATGGAAGGACTGCTGCCGCTGGCGTGCGGCTTGCGGATCGCTGCGACGTAGGCCGCGATGTCCGGATCGACCACAGCCGCGCGTTCCAGGGCGGCCATGGCGCCCCCTCGGTTCCGGTGACGTCGTCGCACTGGGCAATGAGGCCCTCACTCACCCAGAAATCCGGGTCGGCTTGCAGCCATCGGCCAAGCTGCCGGGCAACGTGCAGCAGCCCCGCTTCACCGTCGAGCGCCACGATGTGACGGTCGCCGATCACGTCCCCCGTTTCCGTCAGCCGCGCGAGCGTTGCGTACAGGAGCCGTCGCGCGTCGTCCGAGCGCGGGGCGGCCAGCTGTTTGAGGATCGCACTGCGCTGATCCAGGTCGCGGTAATTTTCCAGTTCGTTTCCCGCTGTCGCTTCAAGCGCCTGCACCACTTTCTCATTGAGCTTGGCGCGGTCGGCGATCGAAAACAGCCATGGCGCCCGCTCGGCCTCGCATTGCGGATCGAATGAAAGGCAGGCGATGCATGCGTCGATGAGCTTGTCTTCCAGACCGTGCGCTCCGTGTTGCGCGACCTGTTGCATGGCGCGGCCATGGCCTGCCCGTAGTGCGGCGCCAAAGGCCGTGGCGGTCAGCGGGAAGATCGGGGGAGCGATGTGCATGTGCCGAGACAGTTTCTGGATCAGAAAATTGCCAGAATGCCAGAAAAACCGCCTTTCAGATACTGCCCTGTTGGCGCCGATCCAATATTGACCCACCGCGCCGATCCAAATTTGACCCAGGGCGGGACGCTGCGTTTTTGAGTAGCAGCTGTGGATAAGTGTACCAAATTAAGAAGGGGAATCCGTGGAGGGCGTAGCCCGGAACGGATTCCCTTAGATTTTGCTTGTGCGATTTAAATATATAAATGGTTTATATCGTTAATTTCATCGATGGTTTTATCCGCTTTCGCCATCGCTCCCGATAGTCCCTGCGCTCTTGCGCTTCTGTTCCCGCGCCTTGATTCGCCCCTTGGCAGCCATGCTGCTGTGCTGGAATCGATAGGACTCATTCCCCGTCTCCACGATGTGGCAGTGGTGGGTCAAGCGATCGAGCAAGGCCGTGGTCATCTTGGCGTCACCGAACACGTTCGACCATTCGGCGAAGCTCAGATTGGTGGTAATGACGACGCTGGTGTGCTCGTACAGCTTCGACAGCAGGTGGAACAGCAACGCCCCATGCCTACCTGGCTAAATGGGAGATAGCCAAGTTCATCCAGAATGACCAGATCCATGCGCAGCAGGGACAGCGCCAGTCGGCCAGCCTTGCCGTCGCTCTTTTCCCGCTCCAGCACATTGACCAGGTCGACCGTGGAGTAAAAGCGCACCCGCTTGCCCTTGGCCGCAATGCCTGCAACGGCAATCGCGGTGGCCAGGTGGGTTTTGCCGGTGCCTGGGCCACCAATGAGCACAGCGTTTTGCGCCGTGTCCGTGAACGTCATGGTGGCGAGCTGGCGCACCAGTGCCTGGTCGACCTTAGACGAGTCGAAGTCGAGCTTCTAGCCAGGTCGCGGTGCAGCGGGAACTTGGCAGCAAACATCTGGTGGCTGACCGAGCGCATGGCCCGGTCGGTATGTTCGGCTTGCAGCAGGTGCTCGACCAGCCAGCGCGATGCAGCGAGCGCGTTCTCGTCCTGGCCGTGCAGATCGCCCCACGCACTGACCATGCCGTGCAGGCGCAGCTCCTTCCAGTTCGGCGCCGATATCACGCATGGTCGGCCTCCAGCGGTCCTGAACGCCAGCACCGGCACGCAGCGTGTCGTAGCGGCTGGTGTTGGCCAGCGGTGCTTCCTTGAGCTGCAAACTGGTCTCGACCGATGCTTAAGCACCGGGCCTAAGCATTGAGCCGCGCCAGCACATTCTCAACATGTTCAGCACTGAGTACGCCCGATTCGACGACCAGTTCGACCGCTACCAGCACCGCTGCCAGGCCTGCTGTGGGCACGGCAGCGAGCACTTGCGCCATCACCCGGTCGCCGCCAGCGTGGCGCAACAGCCCTTGTCTGAGCCTTTGCAGCGGGATGGGCAGGTCGGCGAAGGGTGCGCCATTGCGCAGCGCACCCGGTTTGCGCTGTACCAGCGGGATGTAGTGCTGCCAGTCGTAGCGCACCTGGCCACGCTCGGCAATCCGCTCGTGGCTGGCGACCACCGCATCGCCCGCGACCACGCAGACCCGCCCTGGATACAGGTGCGTACTGACCATCTGACCGGCAAACTCGCAAGGCACCGAGTAGCGGTTGCGGCTCACCGTCACCAGGCAGGTACTTGATACCCGCCCCGGCTTTTCAACATATCCGTCGAAGGCGGTCGGCATCGGCATCATCTGCGATTGCTCCTGCTCCAGGACGTCGGCCACGCTCAGCGCAGGGTACTCGGGGTGACGCAGTTCGCCCCACAGCACCCGGCAACGCTGGCCAAGCCACGCATTGAGTTCCTCGAACGAGGCGAACTTGCGGGTCTGCGCCTCGATCCAGATGCGGCGGCGGCTGTCCTGCACGTTCTTTTCGACCACGCCTTTTCCCAGCCCGAGGCCACGTTGCAGAAGTCCGGGTCGAACAGGTAGTGGGCGCACATGACTGCGAAACGGGCGTTGACGATCCGTCCTTTGCCCTTGTTGACCTTGTCCACCGCCGTTTTCATGTTGTCGTAGATGCCCCGGCGCGGCACACCGCCCAGCGCAGCGAACGAACGGGTGTGGGCGTCGAACAGCATCTCGTGACCCTGGCTGGGATAGGCAACCAACCAGAAGGCGCGGCTGGCGCACAGCTTCCAGGTGCGATACCTGCATGCGTCGGTAGATGCCACCCACGACCAGGCCTTCCTCGCTCCAGTCGAACTGGAAGGCCTCGCCATGCTCGAAACTGAGCGGGACGAAGGCACGTGGGGCATTGCCTTCCCGGCCGCGCCATTCGCGGGTGAAATCGGTGACGCGGCTATAGCTGCCAGCGTAGCCGTCGGCCTTGATCTGCTCAAACAGCGCTTTGGATGTACGGCGGTTCTGCTTGATGCGATGAGCATCGGTCTTGAGGGCCTGTTCCAGTGTGGCGTGGAAGGGCGTAAGCTGGTTGGGCATGCTGCCGCGCAAGTAGCGAGGCGGCGCAACCACATCGGTTTCCGGCTTCCTCAGCCATTTGCGCAGCGTATTGCAGGACAGCCCCGTGCGCTTTGAGATTTCATGCAGCGACAGCTTGTCGCGCAGGTGCATCCGTCTAACTTTGCCTAACATTTCCATGGTGATCACCTATTAATTCTCCCGCCTAATGATTAGGCAGGAGTAGCAGAACACCTGGGTCAGTTTTCGGTCGGCGCGAGGCCTATAGGTGGGTCAATTTTCGGTCGGCGCCAACTCGCCATCAATCGCAGCGAACCGGAAGCGGTCGTGCATGGAGTCCGGAAGCGCCACGTCGTATTTGCCAGCGCCTGCGCGCACTATTCGATCGAATGGACGCTGAACCAGCTCGGCTTGGGGAGCGCCGCTTGTACGCGCATTCCGTGCGACAGCACAGGACGGATGCGCGTTGCTGCCCTGGAGACTCGCCTGCGTAGAGCAGTGGCTGAAGGGTACTGCGTTTCAGCCATCATCCTGGCTGGAGGCGACACGATCGACCATATAATTGACCCGATCGACGAAGTCGTTGAAATGATCGACGCATTGCTGTCAACGATGAAACTCACGTACCGTCCATTCGTCTACGTCGACCTGGTCAGCGGATGGATCTGGCGGCTATTTCGCGGCTACGATTTCGTCGCGAACGACCTGTCCCTTAGCAGCGCGGACGCGGATACGTTCGCCACAAGCTGGCGGAACTCGCGAGCCTGTCGCAGGTTGACGGCATCGGCGTTGACCTGCACAAGCTCGGCCTGTGTCCGTACGGCTCATCCTTTTTCCTCTGCCGAGACAGCGCCGAACTATTGACCATCAATGGATTGCAGCGCGCCCAAACCGAAGTCAGGTTTGGCGATCTGCATGCCCATCATTTCACATTCGAAAATTCGAGAACCACCGCTGGAATTGCAGCAGTCTGGGCGTCCCTGAATCAGCTCGGACTTGATGGTTTGCGCGCCTATGCGGTGAAGCTGATGAAAATCAGCGGCATGGTCTTGCAGGCGCTGGCGGAATGGCCCGACGACTTCACGGTTCTTCCGCGCCCGGAATGCTGGCGAGTCCCTCTGTTCACACTGCGCTTCCATGGCGGCGCTAGCGCCAGTGACACGGACGTGCGTCGATTTCATGCGGTCGTGTCCGCCCTCGTCCAGGAGGGTGCTGCCGGTGTCCAGCAGATTGGCCTTGTACCTGAATACAAATTGGAGGGACGCGCCGCGAGACCGGTTTTGATGGCCTATCCGATGTCGCTCTTCATGACTCAGTCCTCGGCCCGCGCCATGGTCATGTCGCTGGTAGAAATCAAACGAAGATTTAGGCGAGGCAAACCGATGGCAGTTGCGCACCTGGATGCCGACCTTCATCTCCCACCTCGTTAAGGTGATTAATTACGGCGGCGGCCAGCGGCCAGCGGATGCGATCCTGCCTTGGAACGGTGACGTTCAGTTGACCAGGTCGTCGTCCGGTGAGTCCCAGTCCTCATAGGCGATTGGCTCGCTCGCGGCCATGTCCCACACCATCGAATGATACTGAACCTCGAACCAATCCTTGAACATCTTGTATGTGCGCTTCTGCAGGCCACCACGATTCCACGGTGTACCACTCGTCCAGAAAGCTTTCGAAAAACACTTGCCACCTTTTCTGCACCCACTTCTCCGCGTCTTGCTGTCCATCGAGAGTATCGGGAACAAGAAAGGCATTCTGTTCAAGGCGAATCTGCTCAAGTGTCACATTTGGCGGGTTCGAATCCACCCGCTTTATCCAGTCGAGGACCGGCTGCTTGGGCAACAAGATGATCAGGTGTCGATTGATTGTAAAGCGCGGGTAATTTTGTATGACTTGGATTGCGCCGAAAGGCCCCTATTCTAGCCCCTCAATCGGCAAGCGCATGGAGGAAATTTGCCAACGAAACGCTATATAGGAACAGAGGTCGACAGTCCTTCCCAACCTCGACGCTGCTGCAGGTAATACACATAAATCAACTCCAAACATAAAATGTTCAAAAAGAAAACTTGCCATTTACGTCATAACCATGTAAAATTTTGCCACTTTTTTATTTCGCATTTATGACGCAAGAACACCCCCGAAAGCAGAAGCGATCCAATCCCTCTTTCGCCCTGAAGTTATTTCCGCACACGCCCAAGATTCACTTGGAGCTATTCGATTGGCGCAAGCTAGTTCGAATTGGTTGATTGCGGGTGTCGCATTCTTAATTGCTACTGTATTAATCGGATATGTGTGCCTTGGCACTTTTACTCGAAAAGCACGCGTAAGTGGCATCACGGTAGCTAGTGGCGGCATTATCAGTATAAAAGCACCAAATGCTGGAGTAATGACGCAGAGTTACATTGCCGAAGGCCAATACGTCAAGGCAGGTGACCCGCTCTTCGTTTTGTCGACACAAAACCAAAGTGAGCGCGGAAAGATTACCGCGTTGGTGTCGAACCAATTGTCGGCCCGCAGTAATAGTCTAGATCAGGAAGAGCGACTTCGCATTGGACAGACGGAAGAGAATCGGCGCATATTAGAGCTTAAGCAGCAAGGTGCGCAAGGCGAGATTTCTCAGTTAGAGGAAGAAATTGTCTATGCACAGAGACGCCATGCTCTGGCAATTGAAGAGATCGATAGATTTCAAACGCTTCGGGATAATGGTTTCGTTTCAGAAATGCAGCTTCAACAAAAGCGAAAGCTTACTCGAGGCAAGTAGAAGTCTTTCTGTTTTACGGCGCGAGAAACTCCATCTCACTAGCAGTTTAGCGACGCTGCAAGCAGAAATCCTCTCGCTTTCCAAAAGTTTGGGAGTAGAGAGAAGCCAGCTTGAGCGAGAACGTTCTACTCTAAAACAAGATATGGCCGAAAATACAAATCATGAAGGAAGGCTAATTGTTGCACCTCGAAAACGGCTTTATTACCGCGTTTGCGACTCAGGTTGGCGAAAGCATTAGCATCGACCAGCATCTTGCGGCGTTGACTCCTGGGAATTTTGATACAAACAAGTCCGAAGTACCAGTTGAGGCACATCTTTTTGTCACCAGCAAAGATTCTGGTTTTGTCGAAAAAGGCCAGAAAATTTTAATAAGATACCAGGCTTACCCATATCAAAAGTTTGGGCTTTTCCATGGAACGATAACCGCTATCAGCAACACGCCTTTTGCGCCACACGAACTTCCTTCGAGTTTGGCCAGCACGGTTCTGAGTAAGAATGCAGTTGGAAACAATACTAGTGAATCTTTATTTAGAATTCGAGTTGAACTGGATGCTCAGAAAATTGAGGTTCATGGAAAGCTTATAGGAATTCGACCAGGAATGACGCTGGACGCAGATATCTTGCTTGAAGACAAACGTATATGGGAATGGATACTGGAACCTTTGATTGCAGTGGCGAGGCGATAGGCTCGCACCATCAAATTGGTCCCATAGACACCGAAACAGTAAATTTAGCAATGTGGATGCACATTGCTTAGGGATTGTTTGCGACAGGTTGTCGGAAACATTGCATGGCCTCCATGTCACACGATATGGATAATTTTTTATATGAAAGTAGAATTAGTATGCGTACAATTACCACCGAAGAACTGTCTATTATTTCTGGCGGCGAAGGGGAAGCTTCCGGCGGCAACACCACCACGGCAGTTCCTTCTGGCGGCGTCAGCACCACCACCTCAACGAACGGCACTACGACAACTGTTACTGTCTTCCCAAATGGAACCACCAACACGACTGTTACCCGCCCTGACGGACACGGAAAAAGCATTACAACGACTGTCGTTTCTGGTGCATCCGGTTCAGGTTCAATCAGTGGATCGATCGGTGGCGCGAGTGGAAGCGCGAGTGGATCGGGCGGTTCGGGCGGTCGTATCGAGACGAGTTATTGTTGACTTCGATACTAAGTAACGATATCACATTCTAGTCCAGGAACCTCGCTCTGCAAGGAGAGAGGTTCTTAAAAGGTTACCCCCATGCTAAGAGTCGTATCAATCTGGTTGTCAATAACTCTTCTTATCATTTTTACGATAGGCGACGTCAACGCAGCCGAAACAGCCCGACTTTTTATCGCACAAAAAAATGATCACATAGCGTTTCTCTTGCCTATTACTCATAAACCATCGAAACTGGAAAAAGATCCTTATCTGGAAAATGTAATAAGCGAAGTTGCGCGACGATCGACAAGCATATACGATGAGTCGGCATGGAAATTTCAAATTTTTGATTTCGCCCTGTTACCATGCAAAGTTACATCGCAGTTTTCAAATAAAACAATTGCTCTTCTCGACCCCACTTTCAACTATATTAGCAGATACGACTCTCATCGTTTTCCTGCGCCGGAATATTTGCAGGAGAAGGAATTTGCAAAGCTAATGATCGTGTTGTTAGGTCCTGTGTCACTCATTGACAGGGCACTTCCGGACCGGTTCGCACCCCATGAAACACACGTCGCTGCGATGCTTGCTTCACATTATGGGATTAAACGACAGACGATTGAAGGCATGCAAGATTTTCATCGCAGTTATTGTTCGCTTACGCCGGACGAGAGGGAAGGCGCAGTCAAGGCCGCCGTTGCAATGTTTGAAGGATATAAAAATTCACAAAACCAAGATTCGTCAAAGCGCTACGAGGGGTGGTTGCGTTGTATAAAGATTTCGGCATTTCACTCCGCCCCTACACATAGTACGCGCTCGTCGAGTTGCAGCCCTTCCGGAAGAAGCAAGTCTAGACAGAGCCTAGACAAATTTCTTTTGGCAAACAGAAACTCGTACTGGCTAAATGAAATAGAGAGAGTCTCTGAAACTGATGCTGTCCCTTTTTATGCACTAGGCGCGGAACACTTTATTGAAAATTCTGCAGGAGATGGGCTACTGCGAATGCTCGAGAAAGATGGATTTCAAATCTCACTCGCCAGCTCGCTTAAAGACATTCCATCTTCGATATTTGAACGGAAGGCCACGATGGTTATTCCGAACAAAGACGATTCTCTTAAATCAAACCTGCCTAATTAATGCATTTAACACTACAAACTGAGGCCTCTGAATGCGGTTTGGCATGCCTCGCAATGATCATGAGTCATCACGGTAATCATAACGAGTTGGCGGATTTACGGCGACGTTTTTCCGTTAGTCTCAAGGGATTAACAATGGCGCAGTTGATGCGTCACGCATCCGCAATGAGTCTTACGACTAGACCGCTCCGGGTTGACCTAGATGAAATTAAGAAACTTGCGCTCCCATGCATTCTGCATTGGAATTTGAACCATTTCGTCGTTCTAAAAAAAATTGAGACCGGATGGAATGGTCACATTTCGCTACTCCTGCTTGACCCGGCAATCGGTGAGCGTCGCGTGAATCTCGAGGAAACGTCCAAATATTTCACTGGTGTGGCGCTAGAGATATCACCAAGTCCCGAGTTCCAACTTGCGGACAAAAGAAGACGTTCCGATCGGGGTTCTGACTGGTCATATTGTAGGTTGGAAGCGCTGCGGTCCAAGTAATACTACTAGCGTTCGCATTGGAAGTTTTTTCAATCGCTGCACCTTTATTTAATCAGTTCGTCATCGATGAAGTGATCGTAAGCGGCGATCGTGAATTGCTAACGGTGTTGGTCCTTGGCTTTGGCTTACTCATGGTAACGCAAAGCGCTATCGGCTTGGCGCGGAGTTGGTTCTTATTGCGCTGGAGCATGGAAATTGGCTACCAATGGGCGGGCCGGGTGTTTTCGCACTTACTACGGCTGCCCGTCTCGTTTTTCGAAAAAGACATTTGGGTGATATCGCTTCATGATTCGGCAGTATTGGAGCTATCCAGGGCACTCTCACGAGCCTGTTTGTGGAAAGCTTCTTGGACGGAATCATGGCACTGTTAGCTCTAGGAATGATGTTAATGTACAGCGGCAAACTGACCATTTTGGTGGTTGCTGGCGCCGTGATGTATTCCTTACTACGCATGGCTTTTTATCATCCGTTTCATGACGCTGCCCAAGCGCGTCTGGTACTTGCAGCCAAGGAAAGCACCTATTTTTTTGAAACCTTACGGGCTATCACTCCGTTAAAATTATTTGGTCGAGAGGTCGAACGAGGTGCCCGCTGGCAAAATCTGCGGATGGATGTTCAAAACCGGGACGTAAAAACTGAGAAATTATCAATACTATTTCGCGTGAGCAGCACGTCGATCTTTTCAATACAAAGCCTTGCCCTCATTTATACAGGCGCCGGACTTGTAATGCAAAACTCAATGACCGTAGGAATGTTAATGGCATTCTCAAGTTACGCTGGCACATTTTCTGGTCGGATTTTTAGCCTAATTGACCTATTTGTCAATTTAAAGATGCTGAATCTGCATACAGAACGTCTTTCCGATATTGTTCTTGAAAAGCCGGAACGGAGACTATGTCAGGAGATCGATATTAGCGGAATCGCAGCAGACATCACATTAAAAAATGTTAGATTTCGGTATGCGGATGGCGAGCCATGGGTGATTGATGGTGTGAATATTACCATACCCGCAGGGCAGAGCATTGTGCTTGTCGGACCGAGCGGCTGCAGGGAAAACTACACTGTGCAAAATTATTCTGGGATTACTGGAGCCGGTTGAAGGGGAAATATTACTAGGGAATACTCCAATTCAAAATGTGGGGATTTCGGCATATCGAAAGATTATTGGAACTGTAATGCAAGATGACGTACTACTTTCGGGCACAATTCGTGACAACATCAGTTTTTTTGATACGAATGTAGACGATAGCTGGATTCAGGGAATGCGCTGCGCAGGCAGCGATTCATGAGGATATTGCAGCAATGCCGATGAGCTATCAAACATTGGTTGGTGATCTGGGGAGCAGCCTTTCTGGAGGGCAAAAGCAACGTGTTCTGCTAGCGCGCTATACAAAAAGCCGAAAATTTTGGCACTGGACGAAGCAACAAGTCATCTTGATATTGATAATGAACGTAAAGTTAACAAGATTCTCGGTGGTTTATCATTGACAAGAATTATGATCGCGCATCGCCCGGAGACCATCAATTCAGCAGAACGCGTGGTAACTATTCGTGATGGAAAAGCTTTTGAAGTGCCCAGAGATCTGCAAACGGAATGCACTCAAAAAATGTTGAGTCATTAGATCAACCCCGATTTTAGCAGGTCAAGCCGACCAGTCGTCGAACGACCACTGTGATGCTGGACCTCGAACTAATCCTTGAACATGATGTAAGTACGCTCTTGCCGCAACCACGATTCGACGGCGTTCCACCCGCGCTTGATCCAGTCGAGGACCGACTGCTTAGGTAGCCTATTCCAGCCCTCTAACTGGCAATCGCAGCGTGGAAAGCGGAGAGGTTCCAGAATCACAGTAGGTCGCCCAGGCTTGCATGAGGACAATCCGCTTCTCGATCAGATCCCCACGACGGTACGCGGCTTCAACCCGATCCGGCAGACTGTGCGCCAGTGCGTGTTCGCAAACTTCCCGTGGGAAGGCGTTGCCAGGTGCTTCAGCGCACCAGTCTCGAAACGTTGACCGAAACCCGTGAATAGTGATGTCGTCCCGCCCCATGCGACGCAACACGGCAGTGAGACTCATATCGGAAAGGTCCGTGCCTTTTCGCATCCCGGGAAAAACGCTTGCCGACCGCCGAGGCATTGCCTCCAACAATGCAATGGCGGCGGTCGACAGGGGAACACGATGTTCTTTGCCTAACTTCATACGGCTGGCCGGTATGGTCCACAGCTTACCCGCCAGATCCAGTTCGTCCCACCTGGCGCCCCGTACCTCGCCAGAGCGGCAAGCGGTGAGGATGGCGAACTCCGTGGCGCGCGCCGCAACACCCTCTCGCGCACGCAAGTCGATCATGAATTTCGGCATATCGCCCCAGGGTAAGGCTGGATGATTCTGGACGGGTGCAATCTTATGTGGATTGGCAAGCAGATTTTCAAGATGTCCACGCCATCGCGCCGGATTCTCGCCCTCGCGGTACCCGCTCACTGTAGCCCAATCCAGAATGCTCTCAATCCTGCCGCGCAGTCGTGTGGCCGTCTCGGTTTTGCTTCCCCAAATCGGCGCAAGCACTTTGACGACCAGTTCTGTCGTAACGTCGGCAATCGGCAACTGGCCAATGATCGGACTTGCATAAGTTGCGAGGGTAGCTTCCCATTGAGCAGCATGCTTGAGGCTCTTCCACCCATGTCTGTGGGCTGCGACGTACGATTGAGAACATTGGTCGAACGAAATTAGTCGCGCGTGGCGAAGCCGCTCAGCAATCTTCCCGGCATTTCGCTCGGCTATTGGATCTTTCCCACGGAGTACCATCTCGCGGCATTCCTTGGCCCTGACGCGCGCCGCAGCAAGGTCGACGGTATGAAGCGAGCCCAGGCCCATTTCTCTGCGCTTGCCATGCAGTTGGAAGGGAAAGATCCAGCTCTTGGTTCCCGCTGGAGAGATTTGAAGGCAGAGGCCTAAGCGCCGTCATGGTGGTAGCCAGGCTTGTCCAGCCTGGCAATGCCCAGCACTGACAGCTTCTTGATCTGCAGAGCCATGAAACCCTACCCCCCTCTCTACCCCCACCGTTAGGTGGATTCTAGCGGCTTTTGGCGGACGGTGGCGGACACCAGATTTGCGTTTTCTCCTATGAAGAATCAAAAAAAGCTCCCGTGAGGGAGCTTTTTCTTCATGCTGGCGGAGAGGGTGTCCCCCGTTCAACGGTCTGGCCACGTCGTAATCGGCTGCACAAGTGCCCTTCCTCATAGTGCTGGCGGGTGCCTTGCAATATTGACTTGTCTCAAATGGTATCACGCGGTAGCATTCAATCTCATCCCGGTTGGGGGGTAAGTTGAGGGGTAGATGAAAATGCCACGCGTTGCGAAGGAACTTGGCCCGCTCGACATCAAACGACTGACGGCGCCTGGGTACCATGCTGTAGGGGTTGTACCCGGCCTGCATCTACAGATCACCAAGACCGGCTCCCGTTCCTGGGTCCTGCGTACCACGGTTGGCGCCAAGCGTCGTGAAATTGGACTTGGTCAATACCCTGCCGTTGG
The DNA here is from genome assembly GCA_024703915.1 of Massilia sp. H-1. GTDB lineage: Bacteria > Pseudomonadota > Gammaproteobacteria > Burkholderiales > Burkholderiaceae_D > Telluria_A. The sequence goes on from CP087969.1 coordinate 575,092, forward strand.
ACTCGCACTTGCTCGGGAGAAAGCGCAGGCAGCCCGCGACCAGGTCAAGGATGGTGTCGACCCGGTCGAAGTGAAGGCTGCGGCCCGTCGCTCGTTGATTCAACAACAGCACGCTGCCAAGGCACTGGCATGGACGTTTAAACGTTGCACTGAAAAATACATCGAAGCGATGGCGCCTGGCTGGCGCAACGACAAACATACACAGCAGTGGACCAATACGATGACCACGTATGCCTTCCCCATCATCGGCGACCTGCCAGCGGACCACATTAGAATCGATCATGTAATTGCCGTCATTCAACCCCATTGGCTGACCAAGAACGAAACGATGAACCGTGTGCGCAACCGCATCGAGCTGGTCTTGGACTGGGCAGCGGTAATGAAATACCGGGATGGGGACAACCCGGCGCGCTGGAAGGGTAATTTAGACAAGTTACTACCAAAACGTTCCAGCGTTGCGCCCGTGGAAAGCCACGCGGCTGTTGCCGAGAGCAACCTGTTCGACTTTATGGCGCGGTTGCGCCAGGTTGAAGGCATCAGCGCCCGGTGCCTTGAGTTCGTCGTTCTGACCGTCGCACGCTCTGGTGAGGCACGGCTGGCGACGTGGGGAGAAATCGATTGGTCCACCTGCACCTGGAACATACCTGGCGGCCGCATGAAATCGGGACGAGACCATCGAGTCCCCTTGTCGGCACCAGCGATCACGCTGCTACGGGCGTTACCGAGGCTGGAAGGTGAAGATCTTGTTTTCCCAGGTCGGGTTGCTCATAAACCGCTTTCCGACATGGCCCTGTTGGCGGTGATGAGGAGGATGAAAGTGGATGCCGTTCCCCATGGATTCCGGTCCTCGTTCTCGTCCTGGTGCGCTGCGTCGACGTCGTACCCCATGGAAGTACGCGAAATGGCCCTGGCCCACGCCATCGGAAATGACACCGTCGGTGCGTACCAGCGGTCCGATCTATTTGAAAAGCGGCGCCTGATGATGTCTGCATGGGCCAAACTATTGACTGGCGCACCCCCAAGACCCAAGGTCGCTAAGACCACGAGGAACAATGAATAGTTTCCATCCACGGCGTTCAATCAAGTTCCATAGGCACGCCGTCAATCTGCGATCGTGCACTGCGTTGTTGATGCTGAACAGGCCGACGGTCGTCCTGCCTCGGGCATTGAGGGCTACGCGACATCGCAAGGTGATGTCGCCAACCTGGCGGAAATCGCTTATCAAAGCCCGAAAGATGCTGTCGCCGCTGCCCCAGGCATTCAGGCTAAATAAGTCCATCTCCATGACCCGTTGCGCAGACCTCAGGCTCATGAAATGGACGGCTGCACAACGTACGTACATTTCAAATAATACGAAGCTGCCGGATGCCTTGGACATGCTGGATGAACTGGATGAGCTGGAACGGAACTCGTACTCCGAGGCCGACTTCGAGCGTGACAGGAACGACCCTGACAACTGGATCATCACGCCCGAATTCGGGGTGACACCGCAATCAGTTAACTTCGAGGGCTTTCGTTTTCTCCTGGTGGTCCAAGGCGAAAATCAAGAAAGTGCCGCATCGTGTCGCTCGATGTTGCGCTCGGCTCGAAAAAGGTGCGACAACAGTTTTCAACTAGGTCAGCGCTCGACCGTTGCGCGGAGGAGGCCAACTACCTGACGGCTTCCGAATGGACCTCCGCGCACTTTTCCGCGTATGCCTTTCGGGCCTTCGAATCATCCCTTGCGGCCGCCGTTAATCCCGGGACGCGGGAATCGGATCGGTTCGGATGGGTAGCTTCAGCCGGGGCCATCACAGCAATGTGGTTTGCTGACGACCGTGTCGAAATCGAAAAACTGCGCCGCGCAAACGCACGCCTAAGACGACCGGAGGCAAGATCAGTGCCGCGAGGCGCAAGGAAAGCGATGGTGCGCTCGATAAGGCAGCTCTTATGGAAGCTGCAATGGCGCTTGGCTGGCCGATGAAATCGTATGGCGTCTCGAAGAAACTCAGCCGCCAGTTCAACAGGACGCCTGCTTACATCTCAGATATTTTGAAAGCGGAAAAAGAATTGCGGAATCAACGGGGCTTCATCCCGTAATTGCAGCCAAATCGAACCTGCCTTCCCTGCCAGAATTGGTTTCAAGGCGTCTCACCGAGACGCAAGGAGACCCAACAATGGCAAAATACTTTTCCCGCATTTCCGATGTCGCGTCCAGCCCCCGCCGCAAAGGCCGCTACCCCGTGTCGCGCGCGACCCTCTGGCGGTGGGTCGCTGCCGGGACCTTTCCAAAGCCAGTCAAGCTCAGCCCTGGTGTAACTGCCTGGGACAACGACGATCTCGATGCCTATGACGCCGCACGCGGTGTAAAGGGGGCAAAGTGATCACTCTGAATCAACCGCGAGTTCCCCCGATTAGCCGGACGAAGCTCCGGGCCAACCTGCGTGGTCCGTACCTGAACGCCGCGCCCCCATCCAACGCGGGGAGCAGCTTCCCCTCATCGCGCAGCTGGGCATGGACAACCTGCATAGTTCAAATCACGTCAGCCGCAGCCGCAAGCGGAGCGGTGTGCGCCCTATGCCGCACTTGAACGCCGTGCAAGCCCTGATGCAGGGACCAATGCCGCTGGCACAGTTGGTCTGTCTGGAAAACCTCACCGACGGGATCGCCTTCGTCGAAACCCTGCGCCAGTTCGGACTGGAACTCCCCATCTACACGGTCCCAGCATTCGATGCGAATTACGACGTGGACATGGTCGAGGTGTGTGTTCTGACCACCGCCGACATCCGTCGGGTAAATCGTGCGCTCAAGAAGATCGGCGGCGAATATGCATAAAGCTGTGCCGCCGGAGCTTCGCCTCCGCCTGACCGACATCCGGATCGTGCATCGCCATCCTGAATTCGTGCGCTTGGTCGAGCATTTCACGCTGACCATCCTTGCAGGAAACGTCCGCGCCAAGGACCGGACGGCATGCATAGGTGAACGTCGAGCGCGCGCTCACGAAGCCCCTCATCGGCACGTCGCCATCCACTTCATTGGTACAGATACCTGTGCCCCAATGAACGCGGCATTTAATTGACTCGCAAATCTGTGAAGCACATCGCATTGGCGACACTGCGCGTTGACGTAGTGGCGCAGCGCACCAGATATCCCGGCCAGCACACCGTCGCGAACACAGCGGCGGTAGCGAATCCAAATGTTTCGATATGAAGTGAGGTCGCAAATGGAAGGACAGAAATCCCGCAAGAAAGGAGTTACCCCATTCCTGCTGGTGCCCATGGCTTTGTTGAACTGCCCAAAATACCGCGCGTTGTCCTCCAGCGCCGTCAAGCTGCTTTATGACATCGCCAGCCAGTTTAACGGGAAGAACAACGGCGATTTGTGTGCGGCTTGGAAAATCATGCGTCCCAAGGGATGGAAGAGCGAGGCCACGCTCCATAAGGCAAAAAGGAGCTGGTCGCGGCCGGGTTCATTGCCGTCACGCGGATGGGGCACCTGCCGAATACATGCAGCCTGTACGGAATTACGTGGCAGCCGCTGAACCCGAACAACAAACTGGACTACGGTCCGAATGGCTTTCCGGCAGGTGCTTGGCAAAAACTGCCACCACCAAAACTGATGAAGGGAAACGCGCCGACCAATACAGAAACTGTAGTCGAACAACCTTGTATAGCTACAGAAATGAAAGTCGAGAATTTGGCCTAGCTACGGGAAATGAAGCTGTATGCAGAAGATCCATTAGATGGATGACTTCAGTTTCCGTAGTCCTTTATAGAAGTTGCCATATGCAGGATCAAACAGCGGGCCAGGCACCGATGACTAAGGGGGACATATAACCGTCGCAACGATTTTGGAATTGTCATGCCGCACTCACGAGCGCGATCTTTTACATAACCTGGCATCCGGTTTGAGACGGCGCCTAAATACTGAAGATGGAGTAATCCGATGAGCAACCTGATTAAATACAATCAAGCACGTCACGCCTTGGCCGAATGCCGCAACGTGGACGAGATCAAAGACCTGCAGGGACAAGTCCGAGGCGATGCGCCTGTATGCCCAGCAGGCCAGGGACAAGGAGCTGGAACAGTGGGCGGCCGAGATTAAACTGCGTGCCCAGCGCGCGATCGGCAAGCTCAGCGCCGCACTGGATAAGAAGCAAGGTAACAAAGGGAAACTTCCCTCCGGCGGGAAGTTTAAGACCAAAGTGCTCGCGGAGGCCGGGATCTCCACCTCCACCGCGAACCGTTATGAGAAACTGGCCACGATCCCCGAATCGGAAGTCGAGGAATACATCACGCACAGCAAAGTCATCGGCAAGCCTGTGTCGGCGATGGCCGTGTTGGGGCGTACGAAACCCAAGCCCACCAAAGCGAACATGCCAATGTCCGATGTAGGGATTACCAAGTCGTCCGTTACAGGTTGCACCAGTCGCCGATGTCGGGAATTCATCCAGCAACATGATCGCGCATCACCAAGACCTCGCGTCAACTGGTATCGACCAACAGTTGACCGAAATGCGTGCCGAAAACGACATGTTGCGTGGGCAGATCCAAGCGCTCCTGCAACCGACTGTGGTGCTGACGGCCGAGGTCAACCAGGTCATGTAGCAGGCAGGGTGCCGCCGGCATGAAGTGGACATTGAGTCGGACGAACTTGGCCAACTGCGAAACCCAAGTCGCCGAGTTGCAGGCCTCCTTGGACAAGGCCCTCGCCGAAAACAAGATGATGGCAACCGTATTGGACGCCGACGACAAAGTGAAGGCATCGATGGAAGTAGCGAGAGCGCAAAAGCTAAGGCCGATGACCAGAATCGCCTGCGCTTCGTCGCAGGCATGGCTATCATCGAACTGAAAAAAGAGGTCCAATACCTGAAAGACCGCGCAGAAATGGCTGTCGCAATCGAAGGCACGACCTGACGCCTGCGCGTCACAGTAATTCATCAACGCAAACTTTTCATGAAAGTGGCCATCCGAAGGCTGGCGTGAAAATAGCACGCTGACGCAATCACTCGCGCTGTCCCCGGCGGCCTGTCCGACGCGGCGAAACTTGCACTGGCGGCCGTGCGAGCTTGGGACGAAGGAACGGGCATCATGATCGCCTCCGACACGCGATGCCTGGCCTAGATTGGGGAGCCACTCTCTGCTAATGTAGCGGTCTTACCTTGCGCGAAGCTCAGCATGTCAGTCCTGACACACCCCTCGCCCGTGCCAGATGCGCGCCGCGCCAGGCCGTAAGGCGAATTTGCTTGCTAAGCCTTTTGACGTGAAGTCCAACAGCGATGCTCGCATCAGGAGAGCCGTCACATAATGCCACCAATGACCAATAGAAAATTCTGGTTTGCTAACACGGACATGAAGAGCTTTCATGAGTTACCGAGACAGCCGCACGACAACTCAGCATTCACGCACTGGCTAGCTGCTTACTTGGCTTTTCGTCACACCCAACGAGGGCGCTCCATTAAAGTACAACAATTCGCTCGTGGAAATGGCGCCGGACGACTTGGTCTTTGCGTATGAGAACGAGGTCGGGTTTGTTGCAGTAGGATGTATCAGAAACCCAAAAGACTTACAGACCGGCCATGGTGGCGGTGCGCTATATCCGAAACAGACAGAGACCGTGCGCTCGATGGCTGTGGATTGGGACACGTCGATTACGAGGACAACGCAGGAAGTCTCTGCTCATACGCCGGTCGGCAAAAACGGCCTGCAGCGCGTCAACCCGAACACCAGCCTCCATGACTACATGCTTGGTATGCTCGAAGAGGCTCATACACGCTATCAACAAGACCCTGACGGCAGCGAATTGGCAGCAGCAGATAGGATCCTTAATTCCGCATCGATTGACAAGCACACAAAGGCGCAATTACGCGATGCTCGTATTGGCCAGGGGCGATTTCGGGAGGCAGTATTGAAGCGCGAAGCAAGTTGCTTAAGCTGACGGGTATCAACCAACGTGCCTGCCTCGTGGCCAGTCATATCAAGCCCTGGGCTATCTGCATTGGACACGAACATCTCGATGCCGCCAATGGTCTTGCCCTGGCCCCTCATGCGGACCACCTGTTCGATACCGGCATGATCAGCTTTGAAGACGATGGACATATCTTGATCGCGCCAGGACTCGACCGTAGTATTTTGCAAGCCTGGCACATCGACTCGAATATGAATGTTGGACCGTTCGCTATCGACCAGGCGCTATATATGGCGTTTCACCGCGCCCATGTGTTCAATAAACCTCGCATACGGCGTGCGCGCAACTTGGTGGGGGACTGCCCGGTGGCCGAATAGGTGGCTTGCACAATCACACGCGAGGACAGGGCACTAATATTCGCGCTGGCCGAATTGAGCGACGCTTGCTTGCCGCTGTTACGATAGCGACGCAGAGACGTAACAACGACAACCCATGATGAAGTGTCAGCCCAATTTCCAACAACAAACTATTGGTTCGTCAATGAACACGATGCCACATCCTTGGGGCTGGACACCGGAACGTCGCGCTCGACAGGCCGATGCCATTCGTGAGTGGCAGCCTTGGGCAAGTTCGACAGGCCCCACGACACTTGCTTAAGCAAGGCGATTTCGGCCAGAAATGCCGACCGACCGAACTCGATCCGGCGGCGAGTGCAAGAAATTCGCGCTGAACTGGAGCTGATTAGTCGTTCGATCAAAAAGGTGGAGTCAAAGACGGGACGAAAAAACACGGTCCCGGCACCGAAATTCAACCGCTCGGGCGACTAACATTGCTGCATTGGTCGCATTTTCCGTCGTACATTTGTCACATTTTTTTCGTGACAATAATGTGACCCGCATCGAGTGGTTAGTCCATGTCATCTCTATTACCGGCGTGCCTCCCCGAACAATGACTATCCTAAATCGCATCAAGAAATGCACATTTACCAAGTTCACCGAAATTCTAGTAACTCGAAGTAAATTGCCGCGCTACCTGCAAGTCCGATAATTTGCCGCGCTGGCTTGGTGGAGACATGCAGTCTGGCGCCAGTCCGGGCGGTGCAGTTGGTCCCTACGCGGCCGACGACGGCATTGTGGTCGCTGCTGCTGATAAGGTTCTGGCCATTATCCGCGACCGGGAGCGCGTCGTTTTCTTCGGAACAAGGAAGTAGCGCGCCACTGTCGCTGCCATGGTCCCGCAGGCCCGGCGGCGCTCTTGAATGGCATGGTGACAGTCCGAACTGCGAGCGCGGAGAAAGATTCGAGTGCGGCGTATCAACGCCGCTTCAGCATGGCCCTGACCGCTTCGGCCTGCAGCGGATGCGCAGTGTCCTGCCCATCGTAGAGGGGCATTTCCAAGAATGGCCCAGGTGTGCCCAAACTCGCGTAGTTTGGCTCGGCGGCGCGATGGACGCCGAGCGCATAATCGATTAGTAGTCGCCCAGGAGCGCACGACAGGTAATCACTTCTTCGCCAGCGCCCGCAATACGGTTGCGTCCTCCTGCATGAGCTGCTCCTGCAACGTTCGCTTGGTCTTGTCGGATTAAAACTTCGGCCACGCGCGCCGTCCACGTCGTATTGGTTTAATTCTTCGACCACATGCTCGACGTCAATGTCTGCCTGAATAGCACGCTCCACCTTGAAGTTAGTGAACCCGGCCAAACGCAACTCTCGCACGGACGTATCCTCGAGATCTTTCCGGTATTTATCCGTGATAGGAGCAAATTCGCCCAGCAGCCGATCACGCATCCCGATGGCGACATCTCGCTCTGACGGCATATCCTCTGACCAGATAAACTCAGCGGTTTGTGTCTCGCTTCTACTTTGTCGATGTACGTGATGATATAAATGGAATTGAAGGGTTTCGTGCTTTCCATTGGGGGTGCCTTCGCTCGTGGCTCGTTAAACGTTTATGATGCGCTTCTTTTCGGCGGTGTGCACAATTCCGACCTGGCCAATGCCGTCTGATGCTGCTCCTGCTCGGCCATAACCGATCAGCGGCAGTGAAAGAAAATCGTACGACACGACGAGGGGCCAGCGGACATTAATCTTTGCCGGGGGAAGGCTTGGGACGGTTCAGCGCCCGAGAATCGGCATACGAGGTCAGATCCAGCCAATATTTCGACTCCGCAGTTGGTTGCTTGAAGCTTATGCTGCGCCAAACCTGGTCAGGTGGCCTGTTGAACGCGAGCGCCGCAACACAGGTTCGGAGCGCGTTCGATCCGGTGCCCACGAAGGCCGAAGTCCTGGCCGCTCCGGTGGTTTTAGTACCCGGGAATACTGCTTGTGCGAGCGCGTCCAGTTGCTTAAGCCCTCCTGCTGCGTCATGCGCAATGAGAACCTTCTGCACTGCACGGTTGTAAGCGGCGTCCTGCTTGTGCTGCAGGAGGCTTAGCTTCATACCGTTCGGCTTCAGCCTTGCGCCGGGCATTGCGCAACTCGGCAGCTTGTTCTTCTTGTACCTTCCGCGCGTCGTTGTATGGTTTGGTCCAAGTGCTATCAACACTGCCAATGTACATTTCTACGTTGACGTTCTGTCCGTAGCGGTCGGCGATGCTGGCGATTGCCAGCAATTGCTTCCTCGATAGCCATCCCTTCACCATCCAATGCGCCGCGATGTCCTTGACAAACGCCAACGCGCTTTCGTCGTGGACAACTTTGATGAGTTGCTCAAACATCGGTCCTGCATTTACGGGAGCTGCCCTGTCGCGCTCAAGCGCCTCGACACCTGTGTCTCGAACGTCGAGCGGTAGCTCCACATCGGCGGCCTGTGCAACTCCAAATTTCGTAACACAATGACCATCGCCGCCGCGAATGCTTGGCTGCAAGTCGATATAGCTTAGCGCAAACTGCCGTCTCCAAGTGCCTCCGTACCGCTGCCACGTTGCCCGGCGTCAGCCGGAGCGCAAGCGTGCGACACAAGATCGTGGCAAGGTCGGACGCTGTGAAACGTCTCTCGCTGAATCCGACGATGGCATATGCGACGACCTCAAGCGACGTCATTTCTTGAATTTGGTTCAAACTGCGTCCTCGTGAATTTTCTACATTTACCAACCAGGTCCGGCGCACCGCGTCGTTACTCTTATTGCCGTACACGACTGCGAGAAGTGATGGCGGCATTATACTAAGGATTCCTTAGTACAAAGCCAGCGAAATACTCAGATTATCTTAGCCTTTAGGGACTAAGAATGTCTGTGTTCAGCAAAAGACTGAAGGAAGCCCGCACCATAGCAGGGCTGTCGCAGGAGCGCCTGGGTGTGATGGCGGGTATCGATGAAATGTCCTCTAGTGCGAGGATGAATCAGTATGAACGAGGCAAGCACGAACCTGACTTCTCTATGGTGGAACGTATAGCCAAGGCGCTCGACGTGCCCGAGTCATATTTCTACGCGAAGGACGATGAGGCCGCCTGGCTCTTGGTGATATTTCATCGAATGTCGCCATCGAGCCGCCACAAGTTGATCAACGTTGCGCATGAAATTTTGGATTGATTTCAGCGCAGGTGTTCAGTTCACTGCAGCTTCGTTCTAATCCTGACGCTGGCCGAATGCATGGTGTCTTGCAGCGCGAATGGGAAGCCCGAACTTATTCTTTCCTCGCCGACCTACCAACCCACAGCCCAATAAGTATCGCGGCTGAATTGTCTACGCCCCAGTTCCAAAATTAACGCCTCAAAAGCCCGCTATCTCCAAGACGTAACTATGTGTTACTGTCGAAACTTGTCCACAATGAAAGGAAAGTACCATGCCCAGTATGCCTGACCTTCACGGCGCCTTAGTCAGCTTTCAGGATGCACTTCGTAAGGGCGAACTTTCCCTATCGACATGCGCTGTCCATACAGACCTTCAGTACATGATGGACGATGCAGGTGGAACACCGAGAATCACGTATGCGCGCATCATTGACGGGATTGTGCAGGCCATCGTTGTCTTCCTCCCGGTGGATGCTTACCAGGAAAAACAATGTATGCAGGTCGGGTACGCCGTCGCGCCGCAATTTCGGAAGCAAGGCATTGCAACAGAAACCCTAAAGCAAAGTCTCACGGAAATACAGAACGGCTTTAAGAATAAAATGAAATCGTTCTTCGTGGAAGCCGTAGTGAGTGTCGATAACACCGCATCAAAGAAAATCGCCGAGCGCATCATTTCCCCGGAATACAAGCAGATCACGGACAAAGCTTCTGGCCAACCCGCGCTGCAGTTTTTCCGACACATCACCACTTAGAAGGCACTCGCCCGGTCTAGCAGTTGGGGGCACGTCCCCCCTCCTGCTCAGGATGAGAACGTAAGGCGCACTGTCAGGTGATACGCGCGGCTTAGTTTTCAGATTGGCCCAGACCATCAACGACTTGCACCCCAAGGCGCTGTGCAATGGCACGCAGCACGGGCGGCAGCAGGCTTTCCAGGGCTAGCACCACCACTACCGTTGGCGGAGCGACGGGATGGTCGACTTTAGCCTGCGCCATCAGCACTGCTCGGTACTTCACGACCTGGTAAAGACCACGTTCATAGTCTTTGAGGTTGCCGTCAGATACCGCTGACTTCACTTCGACGCCTATCCAGGCGCTATTCGACTTGAAAAACACGTCGATCTCGTCGCCCGAGCGCAGGGCGAACTCCTCAGTCGCACGCCAGATCAGCTCGTCAGCCTCGGCGCCGAAGAGTTCAGGATGGGTTCGGACATACTGCTTGAGGGCTTTGTGTTCGGCCGACTCAATGCCGCCCCAACCGGCGCCATCGTCGCTGGCGGGGTCGCTCGATCTAGTTTCCCCAGCCATTTGGGAAGGCAGGCCAAGCGCCCGTAACACGTCGTTCCATTGGCTGCCGAACTTTAGAATTCGAGCATATTCCGCCTCGACCCGATCATATTTTTCCGTTCGAGTAAGTGAATCGTATCCATGCCACCGTTCTCGTACCCCGTCGCCGGGCAACCCCTTGTCAGGCCCGCTTTTGGCCACTACGATCGTCGTCAAGTATGGCGGGACAACACTCAACTGCACGGCAGCCCGATCAATATGTTCCATGGCCCGACCAAGAATGACGCCCAGGCCGCGTGCCGCTGGCTGGCCGTACCTGTTGAGACGCCCCAAACGGCGCGCCACTTCCTCATACGTGAGTTTCTGCATCACTCCATCGATCTGATGCACTACATGGTCAACGAGTAAGGGGATACACGCCATGGCATAGGCCTCGTTGCTCAGGTTGCAATTGTCCTCATCTTCTCCGTCATCCCTTTCATCGCAGTAGTCCTGATCGACACCTGCCGACGCATCGTGTGCGGTGCTCTTGGGGAACGGCGCGCGAGTTCGGCGGCTGCTCGACCTGTTGCCACTTCGGCCACGACGGAGCATCCTGGTGGCAGCCCCATACCATTCGCTTCTGTTTCTGGGATCGCCCAGCGCGCCCACGCTTGGTTCAGCCTGCGCTGTTCATCGAATTCGCTTAGGAAGGTAAACGCTTCGCCGATTTCGCCAAAGCCAAGCCTGAACCAATCCACCGGGTCGCCCCGCTGGTGAGTCTTCGGCTCCCGCCCACCCAACCGTTGCTTTTGGTATTCGAGCCAATGCAGCAATGCGCGGCGCTCGGGAGGCCGCTCAGCAAGGGCAAGGTGATTAATTGCAAATTCAACGACGTGCCAAGGCGCATTGTCCGAAACATAGCCCGACGCGAGCTGCTTGGAGCCGCGATAGATTGCGCAGCCGTGTTTGAGTGAATCGTCCAACCTGCCGCGATCACCAGGAATTGTACGCAGCATCTTGTCGCCCAATGCGTCCTTTGCTTGCCTGAGTGTGCGATCCATGTCTATTGCTACTTCCGGGGCGGCAAATACGCTCTCGTCAACTTTGTGCCGGGTGGCAGGCTTTCGAGAAACTGCTGGAGTTCATTGAACCGCTTCTGTTCACTGGCCAGGTCTCGGACGGGCGGCACGCTCGCTATTATTGTTGAATTTGGTGTCGGCGCCGGTGAATTCTTGTGCGGGTCCATTGCGCTTCCCTTCTGTGTGGTGAAAACCCTGCCAGACGCCTCAGGATTCGGTCCAACTATTGGACTGCTGAGGTCAACATATCTTACGCTCTTTCCGTTGCAGGTAACCCAACCTCACCTGCCCTTGCCGCCGACTGGAGTCGGCCGAGGCCGAGGTCGATGGCGACGATATCGGCATTATTCAGACCGGAGTGGCGTCGTGTTCAACCTCTCGCGGCACTGTCGCCAGTTTGGAACGTACGTCTCCACTAGTGCAACAAAACGATCGTTATGATGCCGCTCGACGAGATGGACTAGTTCATGCACGACTATGTATTCCAAACACTGTATTGGGGTCTTGGCAAGTTCAAGATTGAACCAGACGCGCTTACTACTTGGGTTACAGCTCCCCCATTTGGTCTTCATGCGCTTGACTCCCCAGCCTAAGCAACCCGAACGCCAAGGACCAGCTCCCACTTTTCCACCAACGGAGCTATCAGAGCCTTTAGTTGCTGGCGGTGCCACGCGAGCAAGATCGCCTCCCGCTGTGCAGCGCTTGTTCCAGGGCGTACGAACAGATCAAGGCTTGCTATACCCCGGATGGCGACTCGGGGCGGCGCATTGTGTTCATGAACCCGCAGCCGATAACGTTTGCCGGAGAAATAGTGACTCTCGCCGTTGACCATTTCACGCCGCGACTGGCGCGGTTGCTCCACGAACTTCGCCTTTTGCCGTCTGATCCAGCCTAGCTGGCCTATCACCGCCAAGCGCACCGCTTCATCACTCACCACTAGCGGCGCAGCCACCCGCACACGACCGTTCGGTGGATAGACGCCAAGATGCAAGTTCTTGATGTCCTTTCGGTTCACCTCCACCCTGATGCCGCTGACGACGAAGAATGCAGAGCGATGATCGAATCAGTAATCATTTTGGTGCTTCGCCAAGTCCAAAATCTGGTCGGTGATGACCTCAATCGAGTAATCATCCCCCATCCCCACCTGCGCAACTGAATTGACGGCGATGGGCTGGGCTGCCGACTTGATCATCACGTCCCTTATCGCCAGTCTCACCCTTTTCGTCTTCATGGCGTTCGTTTTCCAGTCACTTTGAAGGCTCCCCTTGATCGCCATGTCGACCGCCAGCGCCAACACCTCGCTCTTCCTCAGATTATTGTAAAGCGCACGCTGCGCTGTCGAACGCAAGGTCGCAGGGTATGTATGCGCACCACCGGGCACGGTGGCGTCCTTAGCAAGGTTGGCGATTTTGTCCAGGTAGTCCTTATAGCTGACCACGCCCTTGCGCCGCAAGGCGATCAAAGCGTCAAGAAGCTTGCTCATCTGATCGTAATAAGCTGGATCCACGGGCGATTCATTGATGATCAACTTGCGCACATTGTTTTCGATCGTTTCCACGGACCGTCTCTTCCGACTTCATGATGCCCTTGAGCTTGGCGTCGGCCTCACCCGGTCCGCGCTCGACAATCAGCTGAATTAGATTCATGTCGTCGAATGCTGAAATCTTCTCACTCTCCTCGGCCCGGATGTAAGTGTCGATCAGGCGCCGCATGGCTGGCTCGTACAACTTTAGATCGATGTAATCACCACTGCTCAGCCGCACCTCATCGCGCAGCTTGCTGGCATGGTCCACCTCCGCCTTGACCGCCGCGATCTGCTCATCCGTATAGCCCGCTTCCAGTCAGTTCGCTGGCGATCGCCGCATAGGCCCGAACCAGGCTTGCCACGAACTTATAGAGCTTGAGACGCTTGGGTTCGTTCTCCTTCATCTGAGACACGTTCCCGGACTCGGCTGCGACGAAGTAGTGCAAGCAAGTCGATTGCGTCCGAGGGACTGGCACCGGCTCACACAACGCCGCTATCGCCTCGCGCGCATCCTCTAAATCGTCCCGTGCCTTGTCTAGGCGGCTCTCAAGAAGGCCCTTTACATCCGCCACATCGAACCCGTCCAGCGCGCCGCTGGTGTAATCGCCAACGGCCCCCTCCAAGCTTTTGAAAAGGTCTTTGTAATCGATGATGTATCCGTATTCCTTATCGTCGCCGTCCAATCGATTGACCCGACAGATAGCTTGGAACAGGCCGTGGTCGCGCATCTGCTTGTCGATGTAAAGGTAGGTGGCTGACGGCGCATCAAAACCAGTGAGCAGCTTGTCCACCACGATCAGAAGCTTCATTTGACCAGGTTCGTCGACGAACTTCTTTTTCACTTCTTTCTCAAACCGCTCCGCCTTGCCGATGGCATCGGAAGCTGATTCGCCAAACCAGTTCGCCAACATCTGGCCATAAACGTCATATTTGAGCAGCTTGTCGGTCACGCCCTCGCCAGTGGTCTCGCCCTTGGTGTCGGCCACGCTCGGCGAGTAGCTTGTCACGATGGCGCACTTACCATTGAGTTCGGTTTTGGCAAACAACTCATAGAATTTGCATGCCTCATAGATACTGCTTAGCCACCAGCATTGCGTTGCCATGGCCGTCCATCAGGCGCGGGCGGGTCGCCATGTCCATCAGGATGTCATCAACAATCTTGCCAAGTCTGTCCTTGCTTGAAAGTACCCGCTGCATGGTGCCCCACTTCTGTTTGAGCTGGGCCTTGGCCATGTTGTTCAGACCTTTGGTTTTGGCGTCGAACCACTGGTCAATCTTGTCGTGGCTAGTCAGTGTCTGATCGATATCGCGCGCCTCATAGCGCAGGTCCAACACGACGCCCTCGCGCACCGCTTGGTCAAACTTATAGGTGTGGATGTAGCGGCCAAACACTTCAATGCTTTTTTGCCGGTCGGCCTTGAGCAATGGCGTGCCGGTGAAACCGACAAAGACGGCATTCGGCAGCAGCGCGGTCATAGCCTTATGCAGGTCGCCACTTTGAGTACGGTGGCATTCGTCGACGAATACATAAATATCGCCTTTGGCCTTGAAGTCGTGCGGCAGCTTACCGATCGACGCAATAAAATCCTTGGCGCCCTCGCTGGTGCGGTCCTCATCGTCATCTTTGCCGCCAAACTTATGCACCAACGTGCAAATCAAGGACTCCGTTGTGCCGTCCAGCGTTGCGACAAGATCAGCACCACTGGCGGTACGGTAGATGTGTTCGTTGACGCCTTTGAATACCTTTTCTATTTGCTCATCCAGCTCTGTACGGTCCGTGATGACCAGGACTCGGGCGCCTTTGATGTTCTCACGAATCCACTTGGCCAACCACACCATCGTTAAGCTCTTTCCGCTACCCTGGGTGTGCCAGATAATGCCGCCCTCGCGCCGACGGATGTACTCCTGCGCGGCCTTCACCCCAAAATATTGGTTCTGACGGCAAAGCTTTTTTGTACCAGCATCAAACACCACATAGTCATGCATCAGGTCCAGCAGGCGCGCCTTTTCGCACACCTGTAAAACATGGCGATCCAGCAAATTGGACTCGGTTGCATACGGGCCAGTTTCCTCAACCCAACGCAGGTAGTATTTTTCTGGTGTCTCGATGGTCGCGTAACGCAACCCCTCGGTATCGTTCCCCGCCATGACCCACTGCATGGTCGAGAAAAAGGCTGGATAAATTCCTTTTTCTGATTGTCCAGGTTCTGACGGATGCCCTCAGCAACGGAAACGGTGGAGCGCTTCAGCTCCAGCACCGCGACCACGATGCCATTGATGTAGATCACCACATCAGGTCGCTTGGTGCTGGCCTTGGCATTCGCGCCTCTAACTGTCACTTCTTCGGCGATCGCAAAGTGGTTCTTTTGTGGTCGCTTCCAATCTATCAACCAGACGGTCACCTTGTTCTCGCCCATTGCAGGCAAGACCTTTACGCCATAGCGCAGTAGCTCATACACCTCATGATTGCGGTCGTAGATGCTCTTGCTCGTGTCAGTCGAGACCCTGTTCAACTCGTGCAGCGCACGGGTCACGAGAGCGTCCTCGACGCCCTGCTTCGCTAGCCAGGCCGCGAGCAGTGTCGTGTCAATGTTCCGGTTGTCGCCGTCAATCTGGTTGCCCAAGTAGTCGTAGCCCAGCTGCTGCTGAAACAGGGCAACGATACGAGCCTGCGTACGCTTTTCGATCTGACCTACACTCATAGCATTGTCTCCAGGACTTCCCAATGACCGCCCTTTTTGGGGCCAACGAATTTCAACTTGCCCTCCCGGACCAACTTGGCACTGGCCATCTCGATTGCCCGGGGCGTCTTGCCGATCTCTGCAGCGACCTCCGCCAGCGTCATCCTGGGATTGGCCGCCAAGCACCGCAGGATTGCTACTGGCGTTTTTACCGTAGTAGCTACCGAAGTTTCTACCGAAGTTTCTACCGAAGTTTCTGCCGAAGTTTCTACCGAAGGCTTTCCTGCATCAGCGACGGCGGGGAAAGAGAACTCAACCAAGAAACCATTGCTATCACATTCAAAACGGGGGCAGGCCTGCCATCGGCAACACATGCGCGTCGAATCAGATCAATGCCCCGCCCCCATGACTCGATAAGGCCAGCAAGAAACAAGGCCCTGGCGATATCAGGGTTGGCAGGTTGCGACGGGTGTTTGGCCATCAGACGCGCCACCGACCAGTCGGGCGGCAACTGGCCGAAGGTTCCAGATGAGCAGCTTGGTGTCGTACACACTGATCTGAATAGGAATCGACGCGCCGTAGTCCTTGTGCGCAATAGCGTTTATGACCGCTTCATGCAACGCCGCATCCGGCACCGGCATGCGCTCCAAACGCTGCGCGCCTTGGTAGGATATGCCTGCACGCAGGTACTTGGTCGATAAAAGATCAAGTGTTCTTGCCACCTGCGTAAAAGGTCGCCCTCAATCACGTCTTGATAAAGCAGTTCAGAGTCGGTGCGAAAGAACCCAATTTTTACGCAGGCACCAGTAGTGAATTTCTCGGGATCGGCATGAAAGAGCAGCGCGGCCGCGCTTGAGGTATTGCCCTTCGGTCAGATGCAGCTTTTCGATCAGTACAGCGTCGCTCTCGGCCAGGAACTCCGCGCTCATGCGGCCGCTTTTAGCCGCCAGCCTCCGAAAGGTCTGGATGGCGCCAGGCTCGAAGTCAGACATTGCGACATGTGGTACTGGCACACCATCCCAGTGCCTGCCCAGTTTGCGCAGCAGAAACCGATCCAGCGCGGCACCGCGCAACTCCTGCTTGGTGCTGCCACTGCGCAAGTGGTATTCGCCCTTGTAGCTAATCGGACTTGGATAGGCGTCCACAACAATTTCCAACCAGTCGCGCCCAGATTGCGTGTGCAGCTTAACGGCCACCACAATGCCCAGGATGTCGCGCACCTTGTTGGGTATGTCTTCGAGCAGCTTGGCCGCGTTAGCCACGCCGACCACTTCGCCTGCGTCATTTTTCCCGATAGCCAGGGTACCGCCCTCGGCATTGGCAAAGCCACAGATCCATCTCAGATACTCATCCCGCCAGGACTGCTTCCATTCGATGGTCTGGGCTTCTTTCATACGAGGCGTATCCTTCCGGTCAGCAGCTCCTGCATCATGCCTTGCTTAAGGGCGAAAATTTTGTCGTGGCGGGCTTCCAGGGCACTGAGTTCGGCGTCCATATCGGAAAGGATAGTAACAATCGCACATTGTTCAGAATGGGGTGGCAGTAATAAATCAAGGCGCAAGAAGGCCGTCTTCGCAAGGTTATAGCGTCGCGCCTTGCGCCAACGCAGCCATAGCTTCCCGACCTTTCGTGCTTCTAAACCAATACGCCAAGAACAACCCGTTAGCCTTTGCGTTGGCATTAAAGCGGAATCCAAAACAAAAACTGTTCAGATAAAGGTTCGGAACATCGTGAAGGAGTACCGAGCAAAATCCAACCTCTTCGGGTGTTTCGGATGAGCCATTGAAGAAGAGATCGTCCTTTTTTGCCATGTTTTGCACTTCATTGGTTGCCACATCAACTGGCGCAAGGCTGTCAATGTCGATAATTGTGCCCTTCATCACATTCACGAACGGAATGTAGCGTGCGGTGCCATGGCCGAAATCACTTTTTGTCTTGCCAATAAGCCCGCCGTATGTATTCCCGAGCGACCTCATTGTAGTTACTTCCCACTTCTCTTCGAAGCCCGGCAGACGGGTTTGGCCAGTGATGAGTTGATGCATAACAGCCTGTTTTAGGTCGCGTTCTTAACAACGAGTGCGTCGAGTTTGGCTAACAACAAATCCACATCGGACAGCGCAGCGGCGATCATGCGCTGCTCGGATTGTGGGGGCTGCGCAATAGGAATACCCTTGATAATCCGACTATTGAGATTATCCTGACTCCCGCCATTGCTCATTGCACGAATGGCCTCATACCGACTAGTCAGAAAATGAAGCAAAAAATCTACCGATACATCTCGCGTTACCTCAATCGCAGCACACGCCTGATTGGTCGCCGCCTCAATCATAAGAAGGCCGACTCTTCCACGAGTCTTTCCTTGGCCGTAGAGCGCCAGCAATATTGTGCCTGCTTAAAGCAAAAGTCTCGCGGCGGAACTTTTGAGGCCCTCCGCCGTAATGAACTGGGTCGCATCCTCAATTTTTGTAAAGTCGATTTGCGATGTCGTAATCCACGGGATTTTACCGTTCCAGTACGCCTGCCGGTCACGCCTAGGCGTACCTCCGGAACTAATGACGGCAACTTCACCCAACCGTTTCACTAACCAGTCGGCAGGCATCATGCCCGCCTCCGTCTGCATATAGAGGGTCGTTGCTGCATTGCTCATACCGCGCCCGCTCATTCAAATCCCATTCTTTTAAGATGCGCGTCTACCCGCGCGGTCAATGACGCCACCTCCTCTGAAAGTTGCGAGACGGGGGAGGCATAGCGCTCGGCCAATTGCTTGATGCGCCCGGCCAGGGCTTGACTGACCCGGTCAAGTTCGCCTTGCACACTCGTCGCGAGTGCAGCCAGCCATTTGTCACTTACCACCAGCGCCTTAATGTCAGCCAACGAGAGCTGGCTGTATTTTTCAGCCACTTTGGCGTCGAGCGCCTTGACGGCATCTTTAACGACTTTCCCTGAGGTCGCTTCAGCCTCCAGAGATCAAGATAGGTGTCAATCAGTTTGCGCTCTTCCAACGCATCCTTGGCGCCTTGATCTCGCCAAGGCGCCTTTGGCACTGACCTTGGTCAGTTTTCCCTTTTCGTTCTTGGCGTCAGCAAGAAGGCCATCGTCGCCGCCGTGTTCTTCGACCAGCTCCTCCATTTGGCGACTGACACTGTCGCGCAGCTTCAAGTTTGTCGATGTTTTTTTGCTCGCCGTCAAAATACCGCGCCACGATAAGCGCAGGCGGTATAAGGTCAGTGTTGGATTTGCCACCTTGCACGGCCTGCCAGCCGTCACTGGCAATCATCCACATATCATCCTGCATGACCTCCATCCAAAAATCCATCATATGCTGATATACGTGATAAGGATCGATCAAGCTGGCGATCGATTCCTGGGCACGGAAGGCCTCTAGCAAACTCTCGGACACCTCCTCGATCAGCGCGTTGGGTCGATGGCCCTTTTCAATGCCGACGAAAAGCTGTTTGTTGGCGGCCGCCCAGCTATCAAACAAGGCCATCACCTGCTTATTGAACGCTGTGAATTGTGGGTGATCGAAAATGGTTGCCTTTACCCGCGCTGCGGCGACTTTTGGGTGGCAATAACCAGTGCGCTCGGCATCGTAAAATAGGTCTTCCCGCACGCTTGGGAACACCTGCCAAAAAACAGCCAGTCGGTCGATGTCGGCATTGGGAATTCCACCATTTAAGTGGGCGGAGATGTCCTGCAGGTCTTCCGGTTCGGAGCTATCAACGTAGCGCGGCAGGTTCAAATTGAAGCCGTTACTTTCAACCTCGGCCAGCGGCACCATGCGCGCATATTTGCTTACTTCCATCTGGCGCGTGAAGGTGTCCACGATCTTGTGGATATCCTGAGCACGCAGGCGGTTTTTATTACCGTCCTTAATAAAGCCACGGCTGGCATCCACCATGAAGACGCCCTTACGTGCTGCAGCGCCGTCTTTGTCGAGAACAATGATGCAGGCCGGGATGCCAGTGCCATAAAACAGGTTGGCTTAAGCAGACCGATGATTCCTTTGATGTAGCCCTGCTTCAAAATGCGGGTACGGATGCCGCCCTCTGCGCCGCCTCGGAACAATACCCCGTGCGGCAAAATGATAGCCGCCTTGCCTGTCTTTTTCAGGCTCTTGAGCATGTGCAGCAGAAAGGCATAGTCACCGTTTTTCTCGGGCGGCGTGCCGTACTCAAAACGCCCGTAGAGATCGTTGGCCGGATCCAGACCGCTGGTCCAGGCTTTTGTGGAAAACGGAGGATTGGCGACGATGAAGTCGAACGTTTTAAGACCTCCGTCGACGTTCGTGAAGTGCGGGTTTGATAAGGTGTTGGCCTGCCAGATTTCCGCCGTGGGGCAGTCATGCAGCACCATATTCATGCGCGCCAGGGCGCTGGTCGCATTGTCCATCTCCTGCCCGTAAAGAGCCAGATCCAGCCCGGTTCGGAGCTTCGCTTCGTCGTGCGCTTTGAGCAGCAGCGAGCCAGAACCGCAGGTGGGGTCGTAAATACTCTGACCTGCGCTTTTGGCCTTACCCAGGTCGAGTACCAACGCCATAGTGCGTGAAACTTCGGATGGGGTATAAAACTGACCTTTGCTCTTACCAGACTCGGTGGCAAAATGGCGCATGAGGTATTCATAGGCGTCGCCCAATAAATCGTCGCCAGCTGCCCGGTTGCCAGCGAAGTCAAGTCCCTCGAAGATGGCTACCAGCTTGGTCAGCCGGTCCACCATCTCTTTACCCTTGCCCAGCTTTTCTTGATCATTAAAGTCAGCGACATCAATTGCACCCTTTAGACTGTCGTTAGCGCTAGCAAGCCGCCCAATGACCTTGTTGACCTTGTCGCCAATCTCCTTATCGCCCTTGGCAGCTACCATATCGGCAAAACTGCCCCCAATAGGCACGTCGATCAATGCGCTATGGTCTCCTGCATATTTGTCAGAAACGTATTTGACGAACAGCAGGATGAGTACATAGTCCTTGTACTGGCTGGCATCCATGCCGCCTCGCAGTTCGTCACAGGATTTCCAAAGGGATGAGTAGAGTTCTGATTTCTTGATTGCCATGAGGTTCTTGATTACGTTCTGGCGCCAGGTGGCACGAGGCTGTCACTTTACCGCACCGACTGCAAGGGAGAAAGGCAAACTTGCCATTCCGCAGGGCCATTCCAAGATTAGAGCGGTAATGAGGGGTACAACTACAATCCTGCGCCGCTTTCAAAACACAGCGAGGCGAGAGATATCGGGAGAGGCAATGCAGCGCACCACATTCGGCCTGCTTGAATGTCGATACATCGGCAGCCGCCACGGCGCTCAACTGCACCTTTAATGGCGGGTTCTTTGGGGGGTAGAAAAAATTTTAGGCATAAAAAAGCCCCGTTTATAGGGGCTTTTTCTTCATGCTGGCGGAGAGGGTGGGATTCGAACCCACGGTAGGGGGAAACCCTACGCCTGATTTCGAGTCAGGTACATTCGACCACTCTGCCACCTCTCCGGTGTTTCATTTGAACTCTTGGCCAGTTGAGTAGCACAAGGGTGGTCTTCAAATTCTTTTCGCTAACTGCTGCGAGGACAAGATTATAGCAAAGCCTGAGAAAAACGGAAGAGGAAAAACGAAAATAATTCCAACTTCCCAAAAACAATTCTCAAACGGCTAGGCGCCAGCTTCTCCAGCCCGCCCATGTACGGCCGCAGTGCTTCCGGAATGACAACACTGCCATCGGCCTGCTGATAATTCTCCAGCACCGCAACCAGCGTGCGTCCGACCGCCAGACCCGAACCATTCAAGGTATGCAGCAACTCCGGCTTGCCCTGCGCATTGCAGGAAGCGCGCCTGCATGCGGCGCGCCTGGAAGGCCTCGCAATTCGACAGCGACGAAATCTCATGATACGTATTCTGCAGCTTAAGCAGCCACACCTCCAGGTCATAGGTCTTGGTCGCGCCGAAGCCCATGTCCCCGGTGCACAGCGAAACCACGCGATACGGCAGCCCCAGGCCCTTGAGAATGGCCTCGGCATGCCCGACCATCTCTTCCAGCACCTCGTAGGACGTGTCCGGATGCACAACCTGCACCATCTCCACCTTGTCGAACTGGTGCTGGCGAATCATCCCGCGTGTGTCGCGGCCATAGCTGCCCGCTTCCGAGCGGAAACAAGGCGTGTGCGCCGTCATCTTGATCGGCAACTGGTCCGCCGCCACGATCTCATCGCGCACGATATTGGTCAGCGACACTTCCGAAGTCGGGATCAGATAGAAAGTCTCGCCCTCGCCTTCCGCGCCGCCCTTCTTCACCGAGAACAGATCGGCTTCAAACTTCGGCAGCTGACCGGTACCGCGCAGCGAATCGGCATTGACCATGTACGGGGTATAGCATTCGGTGTAGCCATGCTCGCCCGTGTGGGTGTTGAGCATGTACTGGGCCAGCGCGCAGTGCAGACGGGCGATGCCGCCCTTCATGACCGAGAAACGCGAACCGGTCAGCTTGGTCGCAACGTCGAAGTCCAGACCGAGCGCGGCGCCCACGTCCACGTGATCGCGCACCTCGAAAGCAAAACTCGGCGGCGTGCCGACCTTGCGTACTTCCACATTGCCCGACTCGTCAGTTCCAACCGGCACCGATGCGTGCGGCAAATTCGGCACCGACTCCATGAACGCGGCCAGCTTGGCCTGCACCACTGTCAGCGCCGCTTCGTTGGCCTTGAGCTCTTCCGGCAGCGCTGCCGCTTCGGCCATCACGGCCGTCGTGTCCTCGCCTTTGCTCTTGAGCATACCGATTTGCTTGGCCAGCGAATTACGCTTGCCCTGCAGCTCTTCGGTGCGGGTCTGGATGGCTTTGCGCTCCGCTTCGAGGGCGATGAAACCTGCCACGTCGAGCTGGAACTTACGGGTCGCCAGGCGCGCTGCGACGGTGTCGATGTCTTTGCGGAGAAGTTGGATGTCTATCATTGTCGAATTGCCGGTATGTCGAAACCGCAATTGTACCAAGAGGACAGGTGTTTCCAGCGATTTGCGTCAGTCGCAAATGCCAGCGAGGTTCATACCAGCGTATGAACCCGAGATGGGGTAAGACTGTCAGTGCGTTGCGCACTGCGATTGCGGCAGAGGTACAGCAAGAAACAGAACAGGCAAGGGGCTTAGCTCATTGCCGCCTTCTGGGCCGCGGTCAGGCGCTTGGCTTTGACGACGACGGTGCTCATTTTGCCGTCGGCAACAACAGCGGCCGGGCTGGCCTGTGCGCTGCGTACTTCTGGCACGTGGGCGGTGGCGTAGGCGGCAAAGGTCGTCACGACGGTGGCTGCGATGAAGACGGCTTCGAAGTTTTTAAGGATGTTCATGGTGCGCTCCTGTGGGTGGTGAATCGGTTTGGTATGGTGGTACTTTACCGAGCCACGCCCCCTGCTGCCACCGGAGTGCGACGAAATGAAGGAATTGCAGGGACAGACTGCGTTTTAGCGCGAATCAGCTGCGGGCGCCCTACTCCAGACCGGCATCGGCGTCCAGACTGCGCAGCCAGGCTAGCTTTTCGGCAATCTTCGACTCGATTCCGCGCGGCACCGGCTCGTACCAGCGCGGCTCGGCCATGCCTTCCGGCAGGTAGCTTTCCCCCGCAGGCATACGCATGCGGCTCGTCGTGCGCGTAGCGATATTCATGGCCGTAACCGAGCTCTTTCATGAGCTTGGTCGGGGGCGTTGCGCAGGTGCACGGGCACGTCGCGCGACTTGTCTTTCTTGACGAAGGCGACCGCCCGGTTGTACGCGTTGTAGCTTAAGCATTGCTCTTGGCGGCAATGGCCAGGTAAATGACGGCTTGCCCCAGCGCCAGCTCGCCCTCGGGCGAACCGAGCCGCTCGTAGGTGGCGGCGGCGTCGTTGGCGATCTGGATCGCGCGCGGGTCGGCAATGCCGATATCTTCCCAGGCCATGCGCACGATGCGCCGCATCAGGTATTGCGGGTCGGCGCCGCCGTCGAGCATGCGGCACAGCCAGTACAGGGCGGCGTCGGGGTGCGAGCCGCGCACCGATTTGTGCAGGGCCGAAATCTGGTCGTAGAAGTTGTCGCCGCCCTTGTCAAAACGGCGCGAGTTCAAGGTCAGGGCGTTGTCGACAGAATTCGCCGCTGATGCGGGTGATGCCCGACGTTTCGGCCGAGGTCTTGGTCTGCTCCAGCAAATTGAGGAAGCGGCGCGCGTCGCCGTCGGCATAGCCGATCAGGGTGGCCACGGCCACATCGTCAAATTCGAGCTGCCCCAGCCCGCTGGCGCGCCTGCGCCAGCAATTGCAGCATTTCACTGTCGCTCAGCGCTTTCAGTACATAGACCTGGGCCCGACGACAGCAGCGCGGAATTGACTTCGAACGAGGGGTTTTCGGTGGTGGCGCCTATCAAGGTCACCAGGCCCGATTCGACAAACGGCAGCAAGGCGTCCTGCTGCGACTTGTTGAAACGGTGGATTTCGTCGATGAACAGGATGGTGTGCTTGCCGGTGGCAAGGTGGTGCTCGGCCTGCTCGATGGCGGCGCGGATATCCTTGACGCCCGACAGCACCGCCGACAAAGCAATGAATTCGCAGCCGAAGGCGTTGGCAGGTCAGCCGCGCCAGCGTGGTCTTGCCTACCCCGGGCGGCCCCCACAAGATCATCGAGTGCGGCTTGCCGGACTTGAACACGAGCCGCAATGGCTTGCCCTCGCCCAGCAGATGGCTCTGCCCGATCACATCCTCAATGGTGGCTTAGGCCGTAGCGCTTCGGCCAGTGGCGGCGCGGGTTCGGTCTTGAATAAGTCGTCCATGCAAGCTATTTATCCGTGGTGAGCGCGTAGTCTAGCGCATGGCGTGCAAGCCTGCCCGGCAGTTTCGCAAGCGCCTTACGGTCGCTTGCGCACGACGCGCCCGAAAACGGTGTCGGTCTTTTCGCCCGGCAAGGACGGGTCGATGGCGAAGCGGCAGCTGCCCAGGTAGTCGGCCACCGCTTCGGCCAGGGCGCTGTCGGCCAGTTCCGACTTGACGGCAACCGGCCAGCTTGGCGCCATTGACCAGAAAACGCACCAGCACGCCGTCGTCGTCGGTCGGCGTGCGGTTGTATTCTTCGAAGCCGCCGAAGCGGCGCGAGTAGGCGCAGCTGCCGGGCACGAGCTGCAGTAGGCTGCTCGCCGGACCCGCCAGCGTCCAGACGAACTGGATCGGAAAGGTGACGTCGCGCTCGGCTTCGTCCAGGTCGGCCTTGAACTTGCACTTGACCAGGGAAGCGAGCGCGGCGTCGTCGAGCATTTTCCAGCTGCTGCTGGCCGCCACCTTGGCGTCTTCCGATCTGCCCGTCGGCATTGATGTGGAAGTGCAGCAGCGTGATGCCCTCGACCTCGTAGCGGCGCGCTTCGACCGGCCAGTCGGGCGTGGTGCACGAGGACGGCGAAGCGAGCAGCTTGGCGGGAAACGCGTTGGCCAGCACGCGGTTGGTGCGCGGCTGCTTGAACGGCGCCATCGTCCAGAGGACGAGGCTTAAGCAAGCGCGGTCGCTGTGGCGATCTTCTTCTTGTTCATGCCTGCCGCTGCGCCTTAATTCTTGAAGACGTCTGCGCCCTTGGGGACTTCAAACTTGAACTGGGTGGGGCCGAGTGCCGGGTTCTTCTCGAACTTGGGGAAGGCCAGCTGCGAGGTCTGGCCGAAGGCATCCTTGAGCTCCATCGCCCATGCATGTGCCATTCTTGAGGCCAATGCTGATCTGCTGGAACTGGCTGTCCTTCGCTTTCGGCTTGGCATCGAGCCATTCCATGCCGTCGCGGCTGCCCGCTTCGCTCAGCGTGAAGTTCTTTTCCAGGTCATTGCTGCCGAACAGGATGGCGGCTTGGCGAGGAACCGAGCGCGTCGCCCAGCTTCTTGACCGTGACCTGGTTCAGGTCCTTGTCGTAAATATACAGTTGCTCGCCGTCGGCCTGCAGCAGCTGCTCGTAGGGCTTGGTGTACGTCCAGATGAACTTGCCGGGACGGGCGAACACGAAGGTGCCGCTCGAGGTGTCGCCAGCCTTGGCGCTGCCCGCTTTCTTGACTTGTTGCTGGACAAACTCGCCGCGCGCCGCTTTGGTGCTGCTGACGAAACTCTTGAATTGCTCGAGCGCGCTGGCTTGCGCGCTGCCAACGAAGGCCAGGCTCAGGGCCAGCGCCCCCATGGTGGTGTTGAATACGCTCTGCATTGCTTGCCTTTCTTCTTGTGCTGCACAGGCACGATCGCCCTGCCCGGTTAACGGTCAGGCAGGCGAAGCGTGCACAAGCAGGTGATTATTCTGCGCTGGCGGCTTAGCACCAGGATGTCGTGGTTGCCATTAGATTGCATGGCGGAAACCACACCGCTATTTTCCATTTGTTCCAGCAAACGGGCCGCGCGATTGTAGCCGATGCGCAGATGGCGTTGCACCAAGGAAATTGATGCGCGACGATTCTTGAGCACGACCTGGACCGCCTGGTCGTACATCGGATCGGCTTCGCCGCCCGCTTCGCCGCGACTGCGCGCCGTCGGCCCCGCCCTCGCCTTCGAGCGTGCCGCCTTCGAGGATGCCTTCAATATAGTTCAGGTTCGCCCGTCGATTTCAGGTGCTTGACCACGCGGTGCACTTCCTCGTCGGACACAAAGGCGCCGTGCACCCGGATCGGCAAGCCGGTGCCGGGCGGCATGTACAGCATGTCGCCCATGCCGAGCAGCGCTTCGGCCCCCATCTGGTCGAGAATGGTGCGCGAGTCGATCTTGGACGAGACCTGGAAGGCGATCCGGGTCGGAATATTGGCCTTGATCAGGCCGGTAATCACGTCCACCGACGGGCGCTGGGTCGCCAGGATCAGGTGCAGGCTGCACCGCGCGCCTTCTGGGCGATGCGGGCGATCAATTCTTCGACCTTTTTGCCAACCACCATCATCAGGTCGGCCAGCTCGTCGATGATGATCACGATCGTCGGCAGCTTTTCCAGCGGTTCCGGCGAATCCGGCGTCAGGCTGAACGGGTTCGGAATGTGTTCTTCGCGCTTGGCCGCTTCGGCGATCTTGGCGTTGTAGCTTAAGCCAGGTTACGCACGCCCAGCTTGCTCATGAGCTTGTAGCGGCGTTCCATTTCGTTCACCGCCCAGTTCAGGGCGTGGCCAGCCTGGCGCATGTCGGTCACGACCGGCGCCAGCAAGTGCGGAATGCCTTCGTAGACCGACATTTCGAGCATCTTCGGGTCGATCAGGATCATGCGCACATCAAGCGGGTCGGACTTGTACAGCAGCGACAGGATGGTGGCGTTGATGCCCACCGATTTACCGGAACCGGTGGTACCGGCCACCAGCAAGTGCGGCATCTTGGCCAGGTCGGCAATCACGGCCTTGCTTAATGATATCCTTGCCCAGGGCAACCGTCAGCTGCGAGGCGCTGTCGTTGTAAATCTTGGAGCCCACGATTTCGGTCAGGCGCACGATCTGGCGCTTTGGATTCGGCAATTCCAGCGCCATGTAATTCTTGCCGGGAATGGTTTCCACGACCCGGATCGAGGTCAGCGACAGCGAACGGGCCAGGTCGCGCGCCAGGCCGACAATCTGGCTGCCCTTCACGCCGGTGGCAGCTACTGATCTCGTAGCGCGTGACGACCGGGCCCGGATAGGCGGCCACGACCTTGGCTTCGACGCCGAAGTCCGACAATTTCTTTTCGATCAGGCGGCTGGTGAATTCCAGCGTTTCGACCGACACCGTTTCCTGCACCGTCGCATGGTTCGTCCAGCAGCGACAGCGGCGGCAGGCTGGAGTCGCCCGGCAAGTCCTGGAACAGGGCGGCCTGCTTTTCCTTTTGCACGCGCTCGGATTTGACCACTTCGACCACTTGCGGTTCGATCTTGACCGGCGGCGCGGCGATATGCTTTTCGACGTGCTTGGCGCGCTCGAT
Organism: Massilia sp. H-1; assembly: GCA_024703915.1. GTDB lineage: Bacteria > Pseudomonadota > Gammaproteobacteria > Burkholderiales > Burkholderiaceae_D > Telluria_A. Next base: position 602,920 of record CP087969.1, read on the forward strand.
CACGACCACTTCGTCGCGCTTGACGGCCGCCACTTCGCCCTGCTTGCGGTCTTCGCGGTCCTGGTAGCGCAGGCGGAACCATTCCACGCCCGATTCGATCGTGGCGCCGATCCGTTCGGCCACCGACATCCACGACACGTGGAAGAACAGGCTGAAACCGAGGCCGAACAGGAGCAGCAGCAACAGCGTGGCGCCGGTGAAGCCGAAGGCATTATTCGCGGCATTGCCGATGATCTTGCCCAGCACCCCGCCCGGGGCGCGGGGCAATTGCACGTGGAGCGACCACATGCGCAGGTATTCGAGGCCGACGCTGCCGATGAACATCAGGGTGAAGCCCACCCAGCGGATGGTCGCTTCGTGCTGGTGCTCGGGGTCGGATTCTTTCTCCATCACATACTTCTGGGTGAGGGAGCGATAGCCCTTCCACACCAGCCGCAGGAAACAGAAACACCACCACCAGGCCGAGAAGCCGAAAATAAACAACATCAGGTCGGCCAGATAGGCGCTGCAAGCGACCGCCGAGGTTACTCACCGACATCACTTCGACTTCGTGCGACCAGCCCGGATCGCCCTTGTTGTAACTGAGCAATATCATGACGAAGTAAACGAAGATGGCGGCCAGCGCGATCCAGCGCGCTTCGGACAGCAGGCGCACCAGACGGTTCGGCAATGGTTGCCGAATGGTCTCTTTGCGGGTGTAAGTCGAGGCTTGAGGTTGGCTGTTCTTTGTCATTCTTGCTGCTGGTGAAACTACGATCCGCCCATTCTAAGCCATATATTGACTGACAGGCCCATGATTCATGCTCACGCGCATCAATGGAATATAATGCGAGGGTAATTCGCAGGCCCAAAAAATTACCCCCGTCGCCCTCGCGCAGGCGGGGCCCATGGCACGGATGCTCCGCCACGACGCGAGCGCGCCATGGGTCCCCGCCTGCGCGAGGACGACGTTGCTACTTGTTTTGGACGTTTCCGGCCCCAGTTTCCTTCAATACACACCTGAGCAGACCCCATGACCACTACCAAACACGCCAAAGTCCTGATTCTCGGTTCCGGCCCCGCTGGCTACAGCGCTGCCGTTTATGCTGCGCGCGCCAATCTGAACCCGATGCTGGTGACCGGTGTCGAACAAGGCGGCCAACTCATGACCACCACCGACGTCGAGAACTGGCCAGGCGATCCCATGGGCGTGCAAGGTCCGGAACTGATGCAGCGTATGCTCCAGCACGCAGAACGTTTCAAAACTGACATCGTTTTCGACCACATCCACACCGCCAAGCTCAACGAGCGCCCTTTCCGCCTGATCGGCGACAGCCAGGAATTCACCTGCGACGCCCTGATCATCTCGACCGGCGCCTCGGCCCAGTATCTCGGCTTGCCGTCGGAACAAGCCTTCATGGGCAAGGGCGTGTCCGCCTGCGCCACCTGCGACGGTTTCTTTTACCGTAACCAGGAAGTGGCGGTCGTCGGCGGCGGCAATACCGCGGTCGAGGAAGCGCTCTACCTGTCCAACATCGCCACCAAGGTCACGATCATCCACCGCCGCGACAAGTTCCGCGCCGAAGCCATCCTGATCGACCGCCTCAACGCCAAGGCCGCCGAAGGCAAGATCGTTATCAAGTACAACCACACCCTGGAAGAAGTCACGGGCGACGACAGCGGCGTTACCGGCATCAACATCAAGTCCACCGTCGACGGCACGATCACCCCGCTCAAGGTGCACGGCCTGTTCGTGGCGATCGGCCACAAGCCGAACACCGGCATCTTCGAAGGCCAGCTGGAAATGAACAACGGCTACATCAAGACCAAGACCGGTCTCGAAGGCATGGCCACGGCCACCAGCATCATCGCGTGTTTGCAGGCCGCATGACGTGCAGGACCACATTTACCGCCAGGCCATCACCAGCGCTTAAGCACCGGCTGCATGGCCGCGCTCGATGCCCAGCGTTACCTGGAAGCACTGGAAGACTGAGGCAGCAATGGCGTCGATCAAGGATTTTGCCGATCTGAAAGCGCTGAAAGCGGCGCTCAAGGACCAGGAACAGGCGCGCGCCATCGAACAAGCCGAGCGTGAAAAGCGCGAACAGGTGGCCAAGCAAGAGGCCTGTTCCGCAACGCGCTGGGCGGCGTCAAGAAGCTGCCCGAATCGGACCGCTACGTGCCCAACGCCCCACCCGGCACCAATGTCAGCGTCAAGCTCTACCCCCGGCCACGCACCCAGGCCGAGGATGATGCGGCCGTGCTGCGCGAGTCGCTCTCGGACGCGTTCGAGGTCGACCATTTGCTCGACGACGATCCCAGCCTCAGTTTCACCCGCGCCGGGGTCGGTTCCGACGTCGTGCGCAAATTGCGCAAGGGCCACTGGCCGGTGCAGGACGAACTCGACCTGCACGGCATGCGGCGCGACACCGCGCGCGACGCAGTCGGCGACTTCCTGGCCCGCGCGGGACGGCGCAAGCTGCGCTGCGTGTGCGTGATTCACGGCAAGGGACTCGGATCGGTAGGCAGGCGAGCCGGTCTTGCGTTCGATGGTGCACAGCTGGCTCGAGCAAAAAGACGACGTGATCGCCTTTTGCGCGGCCAATGTGGATGGCCGCAGCCACGGCGCCCTGATCGTGCTGCTGCGCGCGGCCCTGAGCGCCAAGGTCAACTAACTACCAAGTATCTATACGGCATGTTAGGCTGTCGGGGTTCGCCACTGTTACGCTTACTGCATGACCCTCATAAAGTTCATTGAAATTCTGGCGATTCTGGTTGGCGCATTCTCAGGGCTTTATCGAGGCGCGCCGCAAGCGCATGGACCTGGTCGGCGTCTTTACGGTCGCCTTCATCACGGCATTCGGCGGCGGTACGCTGCGCGACATCCTGCTCGACCGCCGTCCCCTGTTCTGGGTCACGCACCAGGAATACGCGATTCTCATCTTTATTCTGGCCCTGATCGCCGCACCGGCCATCCGCACGCTGCGCCAGGTGGTCTCCGAACGCATGATCGTCATTGCCGACGCAGTCGGCCTGGGCTTGTTTTCGATCGCCATGTGGCCTCGGCGCTGGACGCGAACATGCCGATCTTTATCGCCTCGATGATGGGCGTGATTACCGGGATCTTTGGCGGCGTGCTGCGCGACATCGTCTGCAACGAAGTGCCGATGGTGTTCAGGGACGGCAAACCGTACGCGATTTGCGCTTTTATCGGCAGCTGGATGTACCTGTTGATGAAAAAATTCGGCGCCGAGCCCGACCTGGCACTGTGGTCGAGCGCAACCGTCATTACCGGCCTGCGCTTGCTTACCTGGAAATTCGATATGCGGATGGGTCGATAAACCATGATCTGGCCCATGCGCGTCCGCCGGGTTCAGCTGCTTTGCCTTGCATTGCTTTTTGCGGGATCGTCCGCGGTGGCGCAATCAACAGTTTGTCGGCCAGAAACTGAATGGCATTTCCCGACCAGGATGCGGGCAATCATGAAATCGGCCGCACATGGCGACGCGGTGTTCGAAACTGAAATGTACTCGAACGCTGGTATGTGGCGGCATACCTTCAAAGGTGGCCATACCACCATGATCTACCTGCGTGGAAAGGAGGCCGCCATCAGCTTCATTTCCGGCACGGAAAAAACGGACCCCAGCACAATCAGCGAGGACACCGTCCATTTGATCCCCTGGCAGATCAACAACAAGTGGAAACAGCTCGGCCCACCTTGCCTGCTCCCGGACGGCGTCGCTTTGACGTTTGACTATGCCGACCGCTATCAGGATAAAGATCAACCATTTCAATTTCGTGGAGAAATCAAACGTACCGGGGCCCGCATGACCTACGCGATGAGCTCAGAGCATACCTATGATTCCGACGGCGCTTCGGTAACACTGAGCGGCGTATTGGATTACGAAAAAGAGCAGGATGCGCTTTCGCTCGACACCGATGTACAGGGAAGCCGCGTGTATTGGAAAAACGAATACCTGACGACGCTGGCGACAGGTCAGCCTGTCTCCATCAGTGCTGCGCTACAGCAAATCGAACGCCAGTTCCCGCAGTCCGCCGCAACACCGGCAAAATAGCTTAACGCTATAACGTGCGCTATTAAACCGCTTCCGGCCCGGTCTCGCCGGTACGAATCCGGATGACCTGCTCCACATCCTGCACGAAGATCTTGCCGTCGCCGATCTTGCCGGTGCGCGCAGCCTTGATGATCGCGTCGACCACCTGTTCGGCCATGCTGTCGTCAACCACCACCTCGATTTTTACTTTCGGCAGGAAGTCGACCACGTATTCGGCGCCGCGATACAGCTCGGTGTGGCCCTTCTGGCGGCCAAAACCCTTCACCTCGGTCACCGTCAGGCCCGTCACATTGACGTCGGCCAGCGCTTCGCGCACTTCATCAAGCTTGAATGGCTTGATCACGCAGGTAATCTGTTTCATCGCTACTCTCCAAAAATGTCAGTCACACGTTGCGCTATTCTAAACGTTTCAGCGCCCCGCACCCAGCATGAATGGTATCCAGGCCGCCAGCAGGATCGCGGCCAGCCCGCGGCCGGTCAGCAGCGCATAGCGGCGGCTGCCGGACAGGAAGGCGGCCACCAGCTTGCTCAGGGTATTGGCCGACAGCGCCAGCAGCAGCGCGAACTGGGTGTCCGCCAGCGGAATGGCGCCCGCGCCTAGCCAGCGACAGGGACCGAGGCCGCAGCGGCGTGAAAGTCGAGCAGCCCCGCCAGCGCCGCCCCGCCCCAGGCGGCCTGCTGCCCCAGCCACTGGTTGGCATAGGCCATCAGCACGGTCGCCGCGCTCAGGATGGCGGCAAAGCCGAAGGCCTGGCGCAGGCTGAACGCGTGGCTAAGCCGCGGCCTGGGCCGGCGCGCGCCCTTGCCTTGCGCCGCGACGCTGGCGCCGGACACGGCCAGCGCGCCCGCAGCCCCGGCCCCGATCAGCGGTAGCAGCGGCGCGGGCCAGCGCGGGCGCCACCGCCAGCGTCACCACCAGCAGCAAGGCAAACGTGGCCACGTTCGACAGCAAGGCGCCGCTGATGCAGGCGCCCAGCAGCTCGGGATGCGCCTTGGCCCGCGCGCCCATGGCCGCCGTGGTGGCCACGCTCGAGGCGAAGCCGGACGCCAGCCCGGACAGCGCCATGCCGAGCCGCGGCCCCGCGATCCGCAGCGCCACGTGGGCGGCCGACTGGATCGTCATGATCACGATCGCCAGCAGCAGCAGACGGCGCGGATTGATCCCCAGCAGCCAGGCATTGCTTAGGCGTCCGGCAGCAGCGGCAGCACCACCAGCGCCGCCGCGCCCAGCACCAGGGCGTCGCGCAGTTCGTGCGCCTTGAGCGAGACGCGCGAAATGGTGCAGCCGACTGCGTAAATTGAGCATCGAGGCCACCACCACGGCCGCCCCGGCCGCGACTGCCGGATGATCGATCGCGTTCACGCCCAGCAGGTAGCAGACGAACAGCGCCAGTTCGGTGGTGATGCCGGGGTCGTCGGACTGGTCGCGCCAATAGGCGATGGCACTGAGCACCACCACCAGCAGCGCCCCGGCGGCCACCACGGCGCCGCCGCTCAGCTGGGCCAGCGCGCCGATGAGCGCGGCAAAACCGAAGCTGCGCAGGCTTAGCAAAGCGCGCGCCGGCCCGTTGCCCTTGTGGCGCTCTCGGTCGATGCCGATCAGCAGGCCACAGCCCAGGGCCACGGCCAGGCCGGTCATGATGTCGGAATTGAATTGCATACTTGGTTTTCTGTTCTTTTTGACCTGCATCAAGCGGCGCAGATGACGCAGCGCAAATTACGGCATACAGTGAATGCATTCATTCTCTGCCCGGAGCACACTGTGACACAACCTTCCCAGCCCGACCTGATTCTGATCGAAGCGAGCCTGCGCGAGCGCCGCAAGGACATCCTGGGTGCCCTCTACCGGCGCCTCCATCACGCGGACGCACCCGACGAGCTGGCGATGGTCAATTACTTCGACACCATCGACGACCGCGCTTGCTGCCCGCTTCCATGAATGACACCGAGCTGGCCCAGCTCAGTCATGAAATGGACGAACTGCGCCAGCTCGACCTGGCGCTGGCGCGCGTCATCGGCGGCGACTACGGCCAGTGCGCCGCCTGCGGCGAGGCCATCGCCGCGGCACGCCTGCAGGCCGAACCGGCAGCGACCATGTGCATCGCCTGCCAGACCCGCGCCGAGCAAGGCGGCGGCCACGGCCCGCGTCAGGCCTGAATCGTGACCAGGTGTTCGAGCGACTCGGCGAACGCCAGCGCGTAAGCCAGTTCGCCCGCGGACTCGGCGTGCAGCGTCAGCAAGGGCTGGCCGACCTCCAGCGCCGTGCCCAGCGGCGCATGAAACAGCACCCCGGCCGCCTGCGACTTGGGCGCAGCCAAGCCAGCTTGGCCACCTGGGCCAGCTGGCGGTTGTCGATCGCCACCACCTGGCCCTTGTGCTGCGATTCGAGCACGTGGGTAAAGGCGGCGCGCGGCGGCTCGCGCATGCCGCCCTGCGCTGTGCAAATCGCCTCGAACTTGCGCCACGCCGCGCCCGACGCCAGCGTCTCGCGCGCCATTGCCAGGCCCTGCCCGGGGCCTACTTTGCCACCCATTTCCAGCACGGCGGCCGCCAGCGTCAGCGCGCCTGGCGCAAGTCGTCGGGCGCGTCCGCTTCGTTGTGCAGCACCGCCAGCACGTCGCGCGCTTCGAGCGCCGGACCGATACCGCGCCCCACAGGCTGGGCGCCGTCGCTCAGCACCACGGTGACCGCGATCCCCATCGCCGCGCCCACGCCCGTCAGGCGCTCCGCCAGCGCCCTGGCCGCTTCCTGCGAGCGCACCTTGGCCGTGCGGCCGACCGGAATGTCGATCACCACGTGGGTGGAACCGGCCGCGATTTTCTTGGACAGCACCGACGCGACCAGCATGCCGTCGCTGTCGAGGCCCAGCGGCCGTTCGACCCGGATCAGCAAGTCGTCGGCCGGACTGAGGGCCACCGCCCCGCCCCACACGATGCAGCCGCCTTCCCCGTTCGACCACACGCCGGATGTGCGGCAGTCCAAGTGTGACCGGGGCCAGCGTTTCCATCGCATCGGCCGAGCTTAGCCGGAGACGTGATCGCCCGCGACGAGGTCTTGGGTATGGTCAGCCCGCAGGCCGCCACGATCGGCACCACCAGCAGCGTGGTACGGTTGCCGGGCAAGCCGCCCACGCAGTGCTTGTCGACCACCATGCTTAGCGTCCCAGTGCAGGCGCTGGCTTGGCGCCGATCATGGCGCGCGTCAGCGCGGCCGTCTCGGCCACGTCCAGCCGTCCGCCCGAGCAGGCCGTGATGAAGGCGGCCAGTTCGATGTCGGAATAGCGCCCGGCGCACACATCGCCGATGATCGCTTCTAGCCGCGTCCCCGCTCAGGGGGCGCCCGTAGATTTTCGCGCGCACCGCCGAAAACGACATCAGCGGGGCCGGGTGCCCTACCAGCACGCTCTGGCCTTCCACGCTGCCGGCCAAGGCGCGCCAGGCCGCCTCGGACAGGCCGATTTCTTCCTCGCCCAGCAGATCGAAGTGCACCACGTTCAGGGTCGCGATGACGGTCCTGGGGCCATGCCGCAGTTCGATCCGCGACTGCGCTTCAAAGCCCTCGGACTTGCACACGTGGCAGTCGCTGCGCATGTACACCACCAGTTCCTGGTAGGTGTCGATGCCCAGGCGCCGCATGCGCAGGCTGGCGCCGCCGCTCATGTCAGATCCACTTCATCCAGATAGTCCGGCACTTCGCACGGCCAGTCCAGTTCATTTTGCATGCGCAGGCGCAGCGCGTCCGCGGCGGCCTACTCGCCATGGGTAATGAAGGTGCGTTTCGGGTGGTGCGCGAAGTGGCCCAGCCAGCCCAGGATCTCGTCCGCGTCGGCGTGGGCCGACAGGTTGGCGATCTGCTTGACCTGGGCCCGGACCGGCACGTACTGGCCGTGAATCTTGATCGCATCGACGCCGTCGAGCATGGCCGCGCCGCGCGTGCCGCCCGCCTGGAAGCCGGCTGAACAGGATCGTGTTGCGCGGGGTCGGAAGCGAAGGCCTTGAGGTGGTGCAGCACGCGCCCGCCGGTGGCCATGCCGCTGGCGGCCACGATCACCATCGGCACGGTGCGTTCATTGAGCGCGATCGATTCCTCCACGCTGTTGACGATGGTGGCCGCATGGCGCATCGCATTGCACTGCTCGTGCGACAGGCGGTGCTGGCGCAAGTGCTTCTGGTACAGCGCGGTGGCGTCGGCCGCCATCGGGCTGTTCAGGTAGACGGGCACGAAGGCCGGTATCTCGCCCCGCTCCTTGAGCCGGAAAATATCGTACAGCAGCGACTGCGCACGTCCCACCGCGAACGAGGGAATGATGGTCACGCCGCGCGCGGCCGTTTCATGGATGGTCTGGCCCAGCAAGATCAGCGGGTCGGCCGGGTCGTGGCGCTTGTCGCCGTAGGTCGATTCGACGATCAGATAGTCGGCGCTGGCAATCGCGGTCGGCTCCACCATGACCGGATCGTTGTGGCGTCCAAGGTCGCCCGAGAACACGACCTTGCGGCCTTCGGCGTGCAGCGTGACGATGGCCGCGCCCAGGATGTGCCCGGCCAGCGACAGCTCGGCCTCGATCCCGTCGGCCACGTGAAAGCGGGTGCCGAAATCGACCGGAGAAAAGAACTTGAGCGCGCACGGCGTCGGCCTCGGAATACAGCGGCAGGGCTTAAGGCATGCTTGGCGTAGCCGTGGCGGTTGGCGTAGTTGGCTTCTTCTTCCTGCAAGTGGCCGCTGTCGGGCAGCAGGATCTTGCACAGGTCGTAAGTGGCGGCGCTGCAGTAGATCTTGCCGCGGAATCCATCCTTGACCAGCAGCGGCAGATAGCCGCTGTGGTCCAGGTGGGCGTGCGTCAGGACGACCGCGCTGATCTCCGACGGCGGGACCGGAAAGGCGCTCCGGTTACGCAGCCGCAGCTGCTTGTAGCCCTGAAACAGGCCGCAGTCGACCAGAATCTGGGTCGGGCCCGAGGTGACCAGGTATTTCGATCCGGTCACCGTTCCCGTCGCACCTAGGAATTTGAGTTTCATCACAGCACCTTTCCGTCGTTGATAACGGAATATCGGGTATCTGAACGTTAAAAACCTTGAGGTGGATCAAATAGCGACCAGTTCCCTATGCTAGCGAGTCGGGAATCTTCTTCAAGTCCTCCAGCCAGACGGTCGCTTCCGAGTCGCTCGGGGCGCGCCAGTCGCCGCGCGGCGAGAGCGAACCGCCATTGCCGACCTTGGGACCGTTCGGCACGCAGGAGCGCTTGAACTGGCTGGTCTTGAAGAAGCGCCAGACAAAGGTCCCGAGGTGCTTCTTGATCGCGCCGACATCGTATTTATCCTGCCAGGCGCAGTAGGACAGGAAAGCCACCTTGGACGGCGCAAAGCCGTAGCGCAGGATGTAATACAGATTGAAGTCCTGCAGCTCGTACGGTCCGATCGTGCTTTCGGTGCTCTGGGCTGGCTTGTCTTCAGCCAGCCTTGCCGGGCACCAGCTCCGGACTGATTTCGGTGTCGAGCACCGCCAGCAGCGTGCCGGAACCTTCCGTGCCGATCTGCCCCGTTTCGGCCACCCAGCGCACCAGGTGGCTGATCAGGGTCTTGGGCACGCTGGCGTTCACGTTGTAATGCGACATATGGTCGCCCACGCCGTAGGTACACCAGCCGAGCGCCAGCTCCGACAAATCGCCCGTGCCCACCACGATCGCCTGGTTGAAGTTCGCCAGCCGGAACAGGTGGCTGGTGCGTTCGCCCGCCTGCACGTTTTCAAACGTGATGTCGTAGTCCTCGGTCCCTTCGGCATACGGGTGGCCGAGGTCCTTGAGCATCTGGATGCAGCTCGGGCGAATGTCGATTTCATGGGCCGTGGTGCCGACCGCCTCCATCAGCTCGCGCGCCTGGCGCAGCGTGCGTTCGCTGGTCGCAAAGCCCGGCATGGTGTAGGCCAGGATGTTCGCGCGCGGCAGCGACAGCCGGTCCATCGCCTTGGCGCAGACCAGCAGCGCGTGGGTCGAATCGAGCCCGCCCGAAATGCCGATGACGACCTTTTTCATGCCGCTTTGCGACAGCCGCTGCACCAGCGCCTGCACCTGGATGTTGTAGACCTCGGTGCAGCGCTCGTCGCGCAGCGCCATATCGGCCTAAGCACATACGGGAAGCGCGCCACGGCGCGCGCCAGCGGCAGCGCCTTGCCGCGCGATATCGAGTTCGAAGCGCACGATCCGGAAGGCCGCCACTTCCTGCGCATGGCGCCGCACCGAATGCGCGAACGTGGTCGTGTGCATGCGCTCGCGCGAAAGCCGCTCCAGATCGACGTCGCCAAAAATGATGTGCGAATCGTCCTGGAAGCGCGCCGCTTCGGCCAGCAGCTCGCCTTTTCGTAGATCAGCGCCTGTCCGTCCCAGGCCATGTCGGTCGACGATTCGCCCAGTCCGGCCGACGAATACAGGTAGGCGGCCAGGCAGCGCGCCGACTGCTGCGCCACCAGCTGGTGGCGGTAGCCGCTCTTGCTTAAGCCAGGACGTTCGATGCCGACAAATTGACCAGCACCGTGGCTCCGGCCAGGGCTGCGAACGAGGATGGCGGAATCGGCACCCAGACGTCCTCGCAGATTTCGACGTGAAAGCGCAGGTCCGGCACATTGGCCACGTCGAACACGAGGCCGAGCGCCGAACGGCACGTCCTGGCCCAGCAGGCTGATTTGGGTCGACACGGCGCTATCGGCCGCGCTGAACTGGCGCGCTTCGTAGAATTCGCCGTAGTTGGGCAGATAGCTTTTCGGGACCAGGCCCAGAATGCGTCCGTTGGCGACCACCGCCGCGCAATTAAAGAGCTGATGGTCGACCCGCAGCGGCAGGCCCACGATCAGCGCCGCGTTCAGGCTTAAGCGGACGCCTTGACGACCTCGCCCAGTGCGGCCTCGCACGCGTCCAGCAATGCGGCCTGGTGAAACAGATCGTCGCAGGTATAGGCCGACAGGCCCAGTTCGGGAAATGCGACCAGCAGCGCGCCCGCGTCGCGCGCCTGCTTCGCCAGCGCGATGGTCTGCGCGGCGTTAAAAGCGGGATCGGCGATACGGCAGCGCGGCGTGGCAACCGCTACCCGCGCGAAGCCGTGCGAGTACAGGTTCAAGAATTCGTTCTTCATCCGGTCAAATCCAGTGAGTTTGCGTAGAATGGTTCCATGAATTATCGCACGCATATCGCTTCTTCCCTGTCCGAGATCGGCCAGCATGCCTGGGACGCGCTGGTCGCCGCCGAGGCTGACGGCAACCCCTTCCTCTCGTTCGCCTTCCTGCACGCGCTGCATGAATCGGGCAGCGCCTGCCCTGATACGGGCTGGCAGCCGCAGTTCATCACGCTCTACGATGGCGCGCAGCTGGCCGCCGCCATGCCGCTCTACGTCAAGATGCACAGCTACGGCGAATACGTGTTCGACTGGGCCTGGGCCGACGCCTACCAGCGCAACGGCGAGGACTACTATCCGAAACTGCTCTCGGCCATCCCCTTCACGCCGGTCACGGGCTCGCGCCTGCTGGCGCGCGATGCCGAAGCGCGCGCCGCCCTGCTCCAGGTTTTGCGCGGGACGCAACAGGCGTCCGCCGTCTCGTCCACCCACATCTTGTATCCGCCGGAGGACCAGGCAAAGCAGCTGGAAGACGCTTCACTTCATGCTGCGCAGCGGCGTACAGTTCCACTGGCTGAACGCTTCAGCTATCGCGATTTCGACCAGTTTCTGGAGACGCTGGAAAAGAAGAAGCGCAAGAACATCCGCGCCGAACGGCGCAAGGTGGCCGAAGCTTGGCGTCACGCTGCGCCGCGTGCGCGGGGCCGACACGACCGAACAAGACTGGATCCTCTTTAACCGCTGCTACCAGCGCACTTACCGGGCGCACCATTCAACGCCCTACCTGAACCTCGATTTCTTCCTGCGCATATGGCGCACCATGCCGGACAATATCCTGCTCGTGATCGCCGAGCGCAATGGCAGTCCGGTCGCCGCCTCGCTCGTCATCCACAGTGCGAACACGCTGTACGGCCGCTACTGGGGCGAACTGGAACACGTGCCCTGCCTGCACTTCGAGGCAGCCTACTACCAGCCGCTGGAATTTTGCATCGAGCAGAACATCGCCGTGTTCGAGGGTGGCGCGCAGGGGGAGCACAAGATGGCGCGCGGCTTTCTGCCCACCCGGACCTGGTCGGCGCACTGGCTCGCCCACCCCGCCTTCTCGGACGCGATCGAGCGTTTCCTGGAGCGCGAAAAAGGCGGGATCGACGACTACATGGATGAACTGAACGACCGCAATCCGTTCAAGGAGACGGTGCGGTCTTAAGCGCTGCGCCGGATCTTCCCGGCCTACTTGTCGCCGTCATGCACGAACAGGGCCGGTTTGCTTTCGGCATACTCGCGCAGCATGTTCCACACCGCCCGCACCCGCTGCAGGCGATACAGGTCGGTCGGCGCGGCCAGCCAGAACGAGCGCTCCGCAAAGAACTGATCGAGCACCCGCACCAGGCGCCCGTCGTTGGGCACCGCGTACGGCGGCGCCATGATCAGGCCCATGCCGAGCGAGGCCGCTTCGATCTGGGCTTAAGCATGCCGGTGCAGCACAGGCAGCCAGCTGCGGCGTGAATCCCAGTTCGTCCAGGTAGCTCAGTTCGCGGCTGGCCAGGCGGTCCTGCACGTAGTCGACAAAGTCGTGCTGCGCCAGGTCGGCATGTTCGCGGATCGGCTTGTGGCGCGCCAGATAGTCGGGCGACGCATACACGTACAGGCGGAAGGTGGCCAGCTTGGTGATCATGTAGCGGCCCGTGGTGGGCGGATCGAGCATCACGCCCAGATCGGCTTCGCGGTTGGCCAGGTTGGCAAAGCGCGGCAAGACCAGCAGGTCGACATTCAGTTCGGGGTTCGCCTGCAGCAGATTGACCAGCAGCGGCGGCACCACGCGCACCGCGAACAGCTCGGGCACGCCCAGCCTGACCACCCCATGCACCGCCACTTCGCCACCGGAGAGCTGCTCGGTCGCGGCCAGCGCCGCGCTTTCCATCGCTTCCGCATGCGGCAGCAGGGCTTGCCCCATGTCGGTCAGTTCGTACCCTTCGCGGCTGCGGTCGAACAGGGTGGTGCCGAGCTGCGCTTCGAGCCGGTCGATCCGGCGCGCGACGGTGGTGTGCTCGACCTCAGAGCGACAAGGCGACGCGCCGGACAGGGTACCGGCGCGCGAGTTCAAGGTAGAACCGCAGATCGGTCCATTCGGGGAGCGTTTGCATGGGATTGTCTCGTTATTTTGTATTTGTGCGACATATTGTGCACCAGCGCACAAGCGAACACCAAACCGCGAAAACAACACCTTGCGCTGCATCAAAAGAACCCCGTTTTTTGTACTTACACCCAGCAATATCAAGCCCTTAGCCCGTATTGTGCATTAATGCACAGTCGGTGGGCGCATCGTTAGCTTTCGAACAAAAACGATTGAAGGCACACTGCATGCCATGCGAATTCGACCGCATATCGCTAATAAAAAAACCAGGAGACATGCATCATGCGCCACACCACCACCAAGTTGAAATTGCTGAACCGTTCCGTCGCCGCTGCCATCGCCCTGATGGGCGGTTCGGTCGGCGTCGCGCACGCGCAGACCGACACCAGCGCCGCCCCGGCCGCCGTTGCGGTCGACAAGGCAAACGTCGTTGTCGTGACCGCCCGCCGCCGCGAAGAAACGCTGCAGGACGTGCCGGTCTCGGTCACCGCCTTCAACGCGGACCAGATTTCCAAGCAAGGCATCCCGGACATCACCGCCCTCACCCTGGCGCTGCCGAATACCACGCTCAAAGCGTCGCGCGCCACCAACTCGACCCTGACCGCGTTCATCCGCGGCGTCGGCCAGCAGGATCCCCTGGCTTAGCTTCGAGGCTTGGCGTCGGCATCTACCTGGACGATGTCTACCTGGCCCGCCCGCAAGGCGCCGTGGCCGACATTTATGACGTCGAACGCATCGAAGTGCTGCGCGGCCCGCAAGGCACCCTGTACGGCCGCAACACCATCGGTGGCGCCGTCAAGTACGTCACCCGCAAGCTGGGACCAAAATCCGATGTGCGCCTGCGCGGCACGCTCGGCAACTACGGCCAGAAAGAGGCGGTCATCACCGCCAGCACCCCGGTGGCCGACGGCATGCGCATCGGCGGCTCGCTCGGCAAGTTCACGCGCGACGGCTTCGGCAAGAACCTCACCACCGGCAAGGACAACTACGACAAGGACGTCACCATGCTACCGCATCTCGGCCGAGTTCACGCCGAGCGACGCCTGGTTCATCCGCATCGCCGCCGACGCCACCCAGGACGATTCTGAACCCGCGTAACGGCCACCGCCTGATCCCGGGCCGCACCAGCGGCGCGCCGGTGCTGGAAAACGTGTACGACACCACCGCCAACCTGACCACCGCCCTCGGCCGCGAGCAGGAAATCAAGGCCCACGGCGTGGCAGCGACCATCGAATACCGCGTCAGCGACACCCTGCTGCTCAAGTCCGTGACCGCTTCGCGCCGCGACAAGTCCTACGCGCCGATCGACTTCGATTCGATGCAGCTGACCGACTTCCACGTGCTTAGGCGCTGTACAAGAACAAGCAGTTCAGCCAGGAGTTCCAGGCCACCTACACCGGCGACAAGGTGCAGGGCGTGGGCGGCATCTACTACATCGACGCCAACGCATTCAACATTTTCGACACCGTGTTGAATGGCGCCTTCCCGAGCTCCACCTACACCAAGGGCGACATCGACACCAAAGCTTGGGCCATCTTCGCCGACGCCAACTACAACGTGAGCGACGCGCTCAGCGTCGGCCTGGGCGGCCGCTACACGGTCGACCAGCGCAAGGCCAGCATCCTGCGCCAGATCTACCTGGGTCTGGGCGGATCGCCTGGTCTGGGCAATCCGGCCGCCGTGCTGTTCCGCACCGATACCGATTTCACCCACGGCGAACTGGAACGCGAAGACAAGAAGTTCACCCCCGAAGGTCAGCCTGGCCTACAAGTTCTCGCCTGAGCAGAACCTGTACGGTTCGTGGGCGCGCGGCTTCAAGGGCGGCGGCTTCGATCCGCGCATGAACGTGGTCGGCACCAAGATCAGCCTGGCCACCGCCAAGGCAGGCTACAAGCCAGAAACGATCGACACGCTGGAACTGGGTCTCAAGTCGGCCTACAACAACAGCCGCATCCTGACCAACATCGCCCTGTTCGACAGCAAGTACAAGGACGTGCAGATTCCTGGCTCGGTCGCGGTCGACACCAACAACGACGGCGTCGACGACAGCTTCATGCCAGCGTGACCACCAACGCTTTAAGCAAGGCCAAGATCCAGGGCCTGGAAATCGAAGCGCAGGCGCGCCTGACCGACCAGTTCAGCGTGTCGGCCATGTACAGCCATATCAACGCCAAGTACACCCAGTTCCTGACCTCGCAGATCGTGAACGGCGTACCGACCATCGTCAACGTGGCTGGCCAGCGCTTCTTCCAGAACACCCCGAAGAACTCGGCCAATCTGCGTCTGAACTACGACATCCCGCTGCCGATGATGGGCACCAACGGCACCCTGACCCTGACCGGTTCGGCCGCGTACCGCGACCAGACCCGCCAGTTCGAGTACGCCTCGGCGCTGGACCAGGATGCCTACACCCTGTATGACGCCAGCGTGATCTGGACCAGCGCCGACAGCAAGATCCGCGCTCTAGCCTGCACGGCAAGAACCTGGGCAATGAGCACTACAAGACCGGCGGCTATGTGTTCCCGACGCTGGGCTTCGAAGGCACGCTGACCTCGTTCTACGGCAATCCGCGCACCGTCTCGGCCACGCTCGAGTACCGCTTCTAAGCGGCTAAGCAGCGCAAGCGATCGTGCGGCGCCTCACGGCGGGCCATCCGGCCCGCCGCCGGGGAGCTGCGTCCCAATCAACACGACAAGAGCCTTCCGTGTCCACTTACGCCGACCTCAGTTTCACCAGCACCGATGGCCTGGCGCTGTACGCACGCGATTACCCGGCCCACAGCGGCCCGGCCAAGCTGCCCGTCATCTGCCTGCACGGCCTGACGCGCAATTCGGCCGACTTCGACGAACTGGCGCCCTGGATCGCAGCCCAGGGCCGACAGCGTGATCGCGCTCGACGTGCGCGGACGCGGCCATTCGGCGCACGACCCCGCGCCCGCCAATTACAACCCCATGATGTACGCTTAAGCGACGTCATCAAGCTGGCGCACGACCTTGGCATCGAACGCGCCGTGTTCGTCGGCACCTCGATGGGCGGCATCATCACCATGACGCTCGCGCTGCGCCGACTGGGGCTGATCGCGGCCGCCGTCCTCAACGACGTCGGCCCGGTGATCTCCGAAAAGGCCTGGCCCGCATCATCGCTATGCTTAAGCAAAGGCTGCGCCCTCGATTCCTGGGACGAGGCGGCCCGGTACATACGCGACATCAATCAATCCGCCTTCCCCGGCAACGACAGCGCCGAATGGCGCAAATGGGCCCAGCGCGTTTGTCGAAAATGCGCAAGGCCAGCTGGTACTGAGGTACGATCCGAACATCGCATTGCAAATCCAGACCGGGCGCCTCAAGCCCACCTCCTGGACGGCGCGCATGGCGTTCCGGCGCCTGGCGCGCAACCGTCCGGTGCTGCTGGTGCGCGGTGCCCTGTCCGATCTGGTCGAACCGGAACAGGCCAGCTACATGCGGCGCGCGGCGCCACCCATGCTGTACGCGGAGGTGCCGGACGTCGGCCACGCGCCCATGCTGACCGAGCCCATGGCGCACGAGGCGATCCAGCAGTTTCTGTCGCAGGTCGATTGAACACACGATTTTAGGAGACAGCATGAACATGAAAACACGCATCGCGCTGGCACTGCTGGCCGCATTCGGCGCCAGCGCCGCCCCATCCGCCCTGGCCGCGGCCGATCTCAAGGTCGCCCTCATCGCTCTAAGCAAGACCGGCGTGCTCGAGGCCTACGCCAAAGAGACCGAGACCGGCTTCATGATGGGCCTCGAATACCTCACCGGCGGCAAGATGGAAATCAACGGCCGCAAGCTCAAGGTCATCGTCAAGGACGACCAGAGCAAGCCGGACCTGGGCCGCACCCTGCTGGCCGAAGCGTATGGCGACGACAAGGTCGACATCGCGGTCGGCACCAGCTCGTCCGGCTCGGCGATCGCCATGCTGCCGGTCGCCAAAGAATACAAAAAGGTGCTGATCGTCGAACCGGCCGTGGCCGACGCCATCACCGGCGACAAATGGAACCGCTACATCTTCCGCACCGCGCGCAACTCGATGCAGGACGGCCTGGCCGCCGCCTCGACGCTCAAGACCGGCAGCGTGGCCTTCCTGGCCCAGGACTACGCCTTCGGCAAGGACGCCGTCAAGGCTAAGCAAGGAAGCGCTGGCCGCCACCGGCAGCAAGGCCACCGTCGTGCACGAGGAATACGCGCCGCAAAACGCGAGCGACTTTACCGCCTCGGCCCAGCGCATCTTCGACGCGCTCAAGGACAAGCCGCAGCCGCGCGTGCTCGGCATCGTGTGGGCCGGTCCCAACCCGATGAACAAGCTGGCCGACATGAAGCCAGAGCGCTACGGCATCGCCCTCGCCCCGGGCGGCAACATCCTGCCCGTCATGAAGACCTGGAAAAACTACGCTTAAGCACCGAAGGCACGATCTATTACTACTACGCCTTCCCGAAAAACAAAATGAACGACTGGCTGGTGGCCGAGCACACCAAGCGCTTCAAGGCGCCGCCCGACATGTTCACCATGCCGATGGCTTCGCTGCCGCCAGCGCCGTCTACAACGCGCTCGCCAAGGCTAGCTCCGAGCGACAGCGAGAAGCTGATCGCCGCCATGGAAGGCATGGAGTTCGAGACGCCCAAGGGCAAAATGAGCTTCCGCAAGGAAGACCACCAGGCGATGCAGGTCATGTACCACTTCCGCATCAAGAAGCAGCAGAAGGACGAGTGGGACCTGCTCGAACTGGTGCGCGAGATCCCGGCGTCGGAGCTGCCGGTCCCGGTCAAGAACAAGCGATGAGCAAGCCGTCCCTGTCCACCCGCGACCTGACGATCCGCTTCGGCGGCCATGTCGCGGTCAATCAGGTCACGGCCGATTTCTATCCCGGCACGCTGACCGTGATCGTGGGCCCCAACGGGGCTAGAAGCAAGACCACCTACTTCAACCTGATGTCCGGCCAGCTGCTTACCACGTCCGGCCAGGTGTTCCTGGACGGCGCCGACATCACGCGCCATGGCGCGGCGAAGCGCACGCGCCTGGGCATCGGCCGCGCCTTCCAGCTGACCAATCTGTTCCCGCACCTGACCGTGATCGAAAACGTGCGGCTGGCGGTGCAAAGCCAGGCCTAAGCATCGGCCTCAATATCTTCTCGGTCTGGTCCAGCCACAAGCTGCTGATCGAACGCGCGCTGCATTACCTCGGGCGGGTCGCCCTGGCCGACCGGCGCGACGCCTACGTGGCCTCGCTCTCCCATGGCGACAAGCGCAAGCTCGAAGTGGCGATCCTGCTCGCGCTGGAACCGGCCATCATGATGTTCGACGAGCCGACCGCCAAGGCATGAGCGTGGACGAAGTGCCGGTCGTGCTGGACCTGATCCACCAGGTCAAGGCCGAGGGCAACAAGACCATCCTGCTGGTCGAACACAAGATGGACGTGGTGCGCTCGCTGGCCGATCGCATCATCGTCCTGCACAACGGCACCCTGGTCGCCGACGGCAATCCGGCCGAGGTCATGGCCTCGGCCATCGTCCAGGAAGCCTACCTTGGAACACCCGAACATGTCTGAACCGATCCTCCAGCTGTCCGGCGTGCACACGCACATCGGCGAATACCACATCCTGCAAGGGGTCGACCTGACGGTGCCGCGGCGGCCTGTCGGTCCTGCTGGGCCATGGCGGCGCCAAAGAAAAACGACCACCCTGCGCACCATCATGGGCCTGTGGAAGGCCAGCGCTTAAGCAGCATCAAGTTCGACGGGCGCGAGATTGGCGCCCTGTCCACGCCCGACATCGCCCAGGCCTAAGCATCGCCTACGTGCCCGAAGCGATGGCCGTGTTTTCCGACCTGAGTGTGCGCGAGAACCTGTACCTGGCCGCCCGCAGCGGCGCTGGACCAGGCCCGGGTCGACTGGATCTGCGGCTTCTTCCCCGCCCTGAAAAAATTCTGGCACTACCCGGCCGGGAACCTCTCAGGCGGACAAAAGCAGATGGTGGCGATCGCGCGCGGATCGTCGAGCCGCGCAAGCTGATACTGATCGATGAACCGACCAAGGGCCTGGCCCCGGCCATCATCCAGAGCCTGATCGCCGCCTTCCGCGAGCTCAAGGAAACCGACACCACGATCCTGCTGGTCGAGCAGAACTTCAGCTTCGTCAAGTCGCTCGGCGACACCGTCTCCGTGATGGACGACGGCCGCGTCGTGCACGCCATGCGGCATGCGCGAACTGGTCGCCGACCAGGACCTGCAACAGCGCCTGCTCGGGCTCGCGCTCGACTCGCACCAATAGAAAGGCCGACATGGACCTCCAGATTCCTCCCGCCGTGCTGCCTGCCGTTCCGGCCGACACCGTCCTGCCCGCGGCCAAACGCGACCTCGCCCCGCTGCTGCTGGTGCCGGTACTGATGCTGGCCATGCTGCCGCTGGTGGGTAGCTTCCCCACCTGGGTCACGCTGACCATCGCTCTAGCCTGGCCATGGGCATGATGATCTTCATCATGGCCAGCGGCCTCACGCTCGTCTTCGGCCTGATGGACGTGCTCAATTTCGGCCACGGCGCCTTCGTCTCGGTCGGCGCGTACGCCGCCACGCTGGTCCTGATCCCCATGCGCGGCTGGCTCGAAGCCGACGCGCTGCTGATGAACCTTGCCGTGCTGGCCCTGGCCGTCACGGTGGCGATGGTGGCCACGGCGCTGCTGGGATGGGCGTTCGAGCGCATCATCATCGCGCCCGTGTACGGCCAGCACCTCAAGCAGATCCTGATCACCATGGGCGGCATGATCGTCGCCGAACAGCTGATCAACGTTATCTGGGGCGCCGAGCAGATCGCCCTGCCCCTGCCGACCAGCCTGCGCGGCGCGATCGTGCTGGGCGACGCGGCGATTGAAAAATACCGGCTGGTGGCGGTCGTGGTCGGGCTGGTGGTATTTGCCGCCATGTTCCTGGTCCTGAACCGCACCAAGATCGGCCTGTTGATCCGCGCTTGGCGTCGAGAACCGCGAAATGGTCGAAGCGATGGGCTACCGCATCCGGCGCCTGTTCGTGGCCGTGTTCGCGGCCGGTTCCGCGCTGGCCTAGCCTGGGCGGCGTGATGTGGGGCCTGTACAAAGAAACGCTGACCGCGGCCATGGGCGGCGAGATCATGGTCATGGTGTTCATCGTGATCATCATCGGCGGTCTCGGCTCGGTGGGCGGCTGCTTTATCGGCGCCCTGCTGATGGCGCTCGTAGCCAACTACGCTCGCTTCCTGGCCCCCCAAATTCGCGCTGGTGTCGAACATCGCCCTGATGATCGCGATCCTGCTGTGGCGCCCTGCCTAAGCATGTATTCCAACCTGCGCCGCTGAAAGAACCCGATGCTGACCCGACTCCTCTCCGGCGACCTGCCGCGTAGCCGCAGCCTGTCCCTGGCGCTGCTGATGATCTTCCTGGGACTGGCGCTGGCGCCCTTCCTGACCAGCGGCGCGCCCCGCTCAACACGGCGGCCACCATCTGCGTCTATATCGTGCTGGTAGCGTCCTACGATCTGCTGCTCGGCTACACGGGCATCGTCTCGTTCGCCCACACGATGTTCTACGGGATCGGCGCCTACGGCGTCGGCCTGGGGCTGGCCAGCGTGGAGGAGCCCACCTGGACGGCGGTCTTCAGTGGCCTGCTGATCGCGCTCGCTCTCGCGCTGGTGCTGGCCCTGATCGTCGGCCTGTTCGCGCTGCGTGTGCGCGCCATCTTCTACGCCATGATCACGCTGGCGGTGGCGTCCTCGTTCGCGGTGCTGGCCTCGCAACTGTCGGACTTCACCGGCGGCGAAGACGGCAAGACCTTCAGCGTGCCCGAACTGCTCTCGCCCGGCTACCAGCTGATGGAAGGCGACTTGTTCGGCCGCGCGCTCGACGGCAAACTGATCACCTACTACATCGTGTTTGCTTAGGCTGCCTGCTGCTGTTCCTGTTTTTGCTGCGGCTCGTGAACTCCCCGTTCGGGCGCGTGCTGCAAGCGATCCGGGAAAACGAATTCCGGGCCGAAGCGCTCGGCTACCGCACGGTCCTGTACCGGATCTGGGCCAACTGCCTGGCCGCGCTGGTGGCGGCACTGGCTAAAGCGCGCTGATGGCGCTGTGGCTGCGTTATGTGGGTCCCAAGACCATGCTCGGCTTCGAGGTGATGACCGATATCTTGCTGATTGTCGTCATCGGCGGCATGGGCACAATGTACGGCTCGGTGATTGGTGCCACGCTGTTCATCATCGCGCAAAACTACCTCAAGTCGCTGATGGCGGAAGGCTCGAGCGCGCTCGAAGGCGTGCCCTTCCTGGCCCAGGCGCTGCATCCGGACCGCTGGATGCTGTGGCTGGGCGTGCTGTTCGTGCTCTCGATCTACTTCTTCCCCGCAGGGATTGTAGGCAAACTGCGCATGCTCAGGCCATTGCGCCACTAACGCTCCGCCGGTATCAACACCGGGGTCAGACCACTTTTCCTTCACAACCGGGGTCAGACCTCAATTCTGCAACTAGTTTCAGAATTGAGGTCTGACCCCGGTGGTGCTGCTGCACCTTCAATCCACATCAATGTTCCGTATCTTTCGGCTCCTATGATTTGAACATCAGGGCCTCGCTGCTGTTTCGTGCGAGTCGGAAATTCCCCGCTTTTCCTAGGAAACGCTTCATATGAATGCTCTTTCGAAACTGCTCGCAGCGGTGGCGTTCGCATTCGCCCCGCTCCTGCCCACGCTGGCCCATTGCGCGCCGCAAATGACGGTGCTGTCCGCATCGTTCGACGATGTCGCGCGCCTTGCCGGTCTGTGCGCCCTGGCGCCGCCGCGCCGCCATTTTCAGGAGTTAAGATCATGAACGTCAAACTGCTCTTCATCACCTGCGCCCTGGGCGCCCTCGTTCGCCGCCACCGCGCAGGAAAGCGCCACGGTCGTGCGCGACGCCGAAACTGGCAAGCTGCGCGCGCCCACGGCGGCCGAACTCAAGGCCTTGCAGGCGAAGCATCCGCAACCGAAGGAACTGGCTCCGGCCGTATCGAGCCTGCGTCCCGACGGCACGCGCAGCGTCAATCTGGGCGAACGCGGCATGGTGTACACGGTCGCGAAGCGCAATGCCGACGGCACGCTGAGCCGCCATTGCGTCAAGGATGGCAAGAGCGCCACCAACCGCGAGGAGGACCATCATGAACATCCCTGACCTACGCTGGCTGCGCGCCACCGCCCTGGCCCTGTCGCTCGCCCTTGCAGCGGCACCGGGCGTGCAGGCTGCCACCAACATCATCATCGTCAATAGCAACGCGCCCGGCGTGGGCTTCAATGATCCGGCCCCGGCCCCGCCGGTCGGCGGCAACAGCGGCCGCACGCTCGGCGAACAGCGCCTGATCGCGTTCCAGCACGCGGTCGATCTTTGGGGCGCGACCGTCACCAGCGCCGTCCCGATTCGCATTGCCGCCTCGTTCGAGCCGCTGCCCTGCGACGAATCGGGCGCTGTCCTTGGTGCGGCTTAGCACCAGCGAAATCTTCTCCGATTTCCCGCACGCGCCCAGGCCGAACACCTGGTATCCGGGCGCGCTGGCCAGCAAGCTGGCGGCCGAGGACATCGCCACGCCCGGCCAGGCCCACATTCAGGCGCGCTTCAATTCGCGCCTCGGCTTGTTCGCCGACTGCCTGCCCGGCTCCCCCTTCTATCTGGGCCTGGACAACCAGCATGGCGATCAGATCGACCTGGTCGCCGTGCTGCTGCACGAGATCGCGCACGGTCTGGGCTTTCAGGGCTTCACGGACGAAGAAACCGGCGAGCAGTTCGAGGGCCTACCCTCGGTCTGGGACTTCTTCCTGGTCGACAGCCGCAACGGCAAGCTATGGGCAGACATGAGCAATGCGGAGCGCCGCCTGTCCGCCGTGAGCGGCAATTTCCTCGCGTGGAACGGGCCGAACGTGAAGGCCGCCGTGCCGCAGGCGCTGCTGCTTAAGCGCCGAACCTGGATATCAGCGGCCCCGCAGCCGGCTGCCGCCACCGGCGACTACGAGGCGGGCGACGCGTCCTTCGGTCCGCCGCTGTCCACCGATGCCGTCACCGGTGAACTGATGCCGGTACTCGATCAGCCGGACGGCCGCGGCCTGGCGTGCGAGCCGCTCGACGCGCAGAACGCGCTGGCCGTGCGCGGCAATATCGCACTGGTCGACCGCGGCACCTGTGCATTCACGGTCAAGGCGCGCAATGTGCAGGAGGCGGGCGCGCGGCATGGTGGTGGCGGAGAATGCGCCCGGGCCGGTGCAGTCGCTCGGCGGCAGCGACGCGAGCATCACGATTGCTTCAATGCGCATCGGCTTCGAAGCGGGTATCGCGCTCAAACAGGCATTGCAGCAGCGCGCGCGACAAGTCGGGCGTGATCGCGGGCCTGGGCGTCGATCCGCAGCGCCTGTCGGGCACGGACCCCGCGCGCCGGGTGCGCATGTACAGCCCGCAGGAGTATGCGCCCGGGTCGTCGGTCTCGCACTACACGGTCGATACGCGGCCCAGTCAGTTGATGGAGCGATGGTCAATCAGGATCTGCCGCATGTGCTCATCGCGCCTCGGGACCTGACCTATCCGCTGCTGCAGGATATCGGCTGGTGAGCTGTCGCCTTTCTGCGGGCGTAAAAAAAGCTGGCACGCGGCCAGCTTTTTAATCCAGACAAAAACCCTTACAGGTTTTCTGCCTTCTTGAACGCTGCAACGCCGTTCAGGATTTCTTGTTTCGCATCTTCCGGGCCGAACCAGCCTTCGATCTTGACCCATTTGCCTGGCTCCAGATCTTTGTAGTGCTCGAAGAAGTGCTGGATCTGCTGCAGGCGCAGGTCGTTCATGTCTTCCGGCTTCTGCCAGTGCTTGTAGATCGGCAGGATCTTGTCGACCGGGACCGCCAGGATCTTGGCATCGCCATCGCTTCGTCGGTCATTTTCAGCACCCCGATGGCGCGGCAGCGAACCACGACGCCAGGAATCAGCGGGAACGGGGTGATGACCAGCACGTCGCATGGGTCGCCATCGTCCGAGATGGTGTTCGGCACGTAGCCGTAGTTGCACGGATAGTGCATCGCGGTGCCCATGAAGCGGTCGACGAAGATCGCGCCCGATTCCTTGTCCACTTCGTACTTGATCGGATCGGCATTCATCGGGATTTCAATGATGACATTGAAATCGTTCAGGCACGTCGTGGCCGGAGGAGACTTTATTCAAACTCATGGGGGATCCTTAGTGCGGAATTGAAGTGATGGCGTGATTATAACGAAATTTCAGGGGAAGATTGGTGCGCCGCAGCAACGGCGCACCATTTTCAGAGAATGCTGGCCAGCGCGCACTGGCGGAAATGGGCGTTTGCCTCTTCGTGCTGGCCCAGGGCCTCGTGCATTTGCGCCAGCTTCAGATGGGCTTCACGCACCATGCGCGGCTCGGTCGCGTCCGACAGGGCTTGCTCCAGATAGCGCTGGGCTTTACCCCACAGTTTCTGCTTCCAGGCACAGCGAACCGAGGGTGAGCGCCAATTCGGCGTCGGTCGGGCGCTGCTTGATCCAGGTTTCGCAGTGCTCGATCTGGGCCAACAGCGTCGGCGATCCGGCCGCCCCGGCCGCGTCGCGGTAGGCGCGCACGACACGGTCGTCCCATTCGACGCGCAGCGCTTCTTCGGCAGTGGCGCGCTTCGTCGTGCAGGCCGCGCGCATTGAGCGCAGTCGCGGCGCGTGCGGCGATGTACGGCTTGACCCGGTCGGCGCTCGGCACCGTGGACCAGACTCGCATGATCGATTCGGCGTCGTGCGAGCTGTCCGACAGCAGCGCTTCGTACGCCAGCTCGCGCAGGCGCGACGACAAGGCCGGATGCAGCGCCTTGTGCTTGTCGAGCGAACGCACCAGGCGCAGTACTTCCGGCCAGTTCTTGGCCTGCTGATGGGCCTTCATCGACCATTGCAGCGCGTGGATGTGGCGCTGGCCGCTGGCATTGAGTTCGGCCACCGCGTCCAGTGCCGCTTCCGGCTGATGGTCGTCGACCAGCAGTTCCGTCATCGTCATCAGGCGTGCGGTCTTGAGGGCGTTGTCGTTGACGACGCCGAGCCAGCCAGTTGTCGCTGCTCGCTCGCCTGGCGCATGCGGTGCGCGGCGCGGGCGCCGATCAGCGCAGCCAGGCCAGGCGTTTTCGGGCAGTTCGGCGGCGCGGATGGCGGCCTTTTCGGCGTGGCCGAAGCGGCCTTCGAACAAGGCCTTGAGCGCATCGCGCAAGCCCTTGTTGCCGTCGCGTTCACGCTTGCGCTGGCGGTAGGCGGCGACCTTGCCCGGCATGGCGACCGTGGCGCGCAGTGCGCGCAGCATGCCGTACATGACCATGAACAGGACTGCGGTCAGGACCACGAACAGGTTCAGCGACATGTCGATCCGGTGCGGCGGGTAGAAAAAGACGACGTTGCCGGGATTGAAGCGCGCCGTCACGGCAACGCCGATTGCAGCGGCCATCAGGGCGACTAACCAGAGGAGTAAACGCATGGCTTAAGGCTTCGACTTGTAGTTGCGCACAGCGTTCAGGCTGTCCGACAGCGATGGCATCTCGATCGCGAGGTTATGGGCCTGCACCTGGCGCAGCAGGTTCTGGGCGCTCTGGGTACTGGCGGCGCGCACGTCGAAGTACTTGGTCAGCGCGTCCTGCACGGCCAGCAGGTCGGTGCGGAACGCGGTCTCGCTGCGCGACATGAGCGCCAGGCGCGCGTTCAGCAGGCGCAGCTTGAGGTTCTCGCGCATGAAGTAAGCCTGCTCGGGCGAGAGCATCAGCGCTTCCAGGCGAATCGATCTTGCGTACCCGGATCAGCTGACGGATATCGGTCCACATTTCGTCGGACCAGGCGCGCCAGGTGGCCTGGGCGCGCAAGCGTAAGTGTCCGGCGCAGGCGCTGCTTAAGCACGGCCTTGGCGTCTGCCTTGGCCTTGCCGTCCATTTTGCGCGGCTTGACCACGGGCGCCAAGCAGCACCGGCTTTTCGTCGGCCAGCATCGGCAGCGTGTCGATCAGGCCGATCGCGTTGTCGATACGCAGGGCCACGCCCACGGTGTCGACCGTCGGCAGCGCCTTGAGCTTGTCGATGTCCTTGGCGATGGCGCGGCGGATGGTGATGAATTGTGGCTTGTCCGAGCGCGACAGCGAACGGTCGGCGTTTTGCAGCGCGATCAGCGCGCCCTGTACGTTGCCCGACAATTGCAGCTGCTGGCTCGCGGTCGAGAGTACCTGTTCGATTTCAGCCAGCGCCCATTCGTCGCGGTTCTTCGACAGATCCTGGTACAGCTGCTCGAGCGCCAGTTGCTGGCTCTGGGCTTCTTGCTGGCGGTTCTCCAGCGTGGTGACTTTTTCCTGCAGCACCTTGGCCAGGTCCTGCACCGAATTGGCGGTGGCGGCGGTCTGGGCGTTGACCACTTCGCCCTTTTGCACGCTGCGCGCCATTTCCATGCGCAGACGCTGCAGGCTGTTGCGGGGTCGACCAGGCGTGGGCGGCCAGCAGCAGCACGATCACGATCACCGAGACGGTGATCGGACGCTGAAGGATGTCGGTAATCGAAGGTCCGGCTAAGCGCCCCGGCGGCCGGTGCAGGCAGCCAGCAGCGGCGCGGCAGGCGGCGGCGCGCTGGCGTAGGCCGCTGCAGGGGCGCTCGGATGGGTGGCGGCGGGTGCTTAA
Organism: Massilia sp. H-1; assembly: GCA_024703915.1. Classification (GTDB taxonomy): domain Bacteria; phylum Pseudomonadota; class Gammaproteobacteria; order Burkholderiales; family Burkholderiaceae_D; genus Telluria_A. The sequence continues at coordinate 629,886 of CP087969.1, forward strand.
GCGCTGGGTCTGGAATGGTAGGCAATTCGTTCATGGTCGTGATTGTAACGCGGCAAGCAGTCGTTCGTCGCCTGATCCACAGAGTGTCAGTCGGGTCAATCCAAGCGAGCTTGCCGTTTCGGCAATCCTGGCATGCGGAATGATGACCCGTTGTTGTTGCATTTTTGCTACATATTCAGGCTCGCCCAGCTCGCCAACCAGCGCCAGCAAACCGCGCAGGGCTTCCGAGCTGGTGATGATCCAGTCGTTCTGGCGCTCCAGCAGCGCGCAACTGGGCCCGCAATGCGGGCGTCATGGGCGGCACGCTACGCCGGTAGGCCGCCACCGTGGACACGGTCGCAGCCGGCCGCGCGCAAGCCGTCGGCCATCAGTTCGCGCCCGCTCTCGCCGCGCACGATCAGCACTTCCTTGCTTAGCCAGGGCCGCCAGGTCGAGCGTCTGCAGCAGGTTTTCCGAATCGCTGCGCGCCGGGTCCTTGGGACTGACGATGCGCGCATTGCTGTCGTCGATGCCATGTTTGGCCAGGGCGGCGCGGCTGCCCTCGCCCAGCACGGCCAGGGTCACCCCGGGCTTAGGCCACTGGCCGATATGGGCAAACGCGGCATCGATCGCGTTGGGCGAGACGAAGGCCACCAGCGCATAGCGTTCCAGGCCTAAGCCAGCGTGCGGATCAGCGCCGACTGGTCGTCCAGCGGGAAGATCTCGAGCAGCGGCAGCAGCACCGCTTCGCGGCCCAGCGCCGCGACCGCGCGCGCCAGCGCATTGGCCTGCGCCCGCGGGCGCGTAATGACGACGGGGTCAGGCATCGGCGGCGTCGGCCTCGGCTTTGCAGACGGCCAGGATCGCGTTGGCGTCCTGGTCGGCCAGCAGTTTGGATACCTGTTCGCCCAGCGCTTCCGGCGCGTCGGCCGGGCCGGACAGCTCGGCGCTGGCCATGCGGGTGCCGTCGGGCGTGGCGACCATGGCGCGCAGGCGCATGGTGCCGGCTGTCCACCGTGGCAAACGCGGCCAGCGGGATCTGGCAGCTGCCGCCGAACACCTTGGACACCTTGCGCTCGGCCGCCACAGCCTGGGCGGTGGCGAGGTGATTGAGCGGGGCCAGGATCGCGTGCAGGTCCAGGCCATCGGCGCGCTCGGCGATTTCGATCGCCATCGCGCCCTGGTAGCCGCAGGGCCTACAAGCTCGTTTCCGGCTCCAGCAGCGAGCGGATGCGCTCGGGCAGGCCCAGGCGCTTGAGGCTTGGCGGCGGCCAGGATGATGGCGGCGTAGTCGCCCCGGTCCAGTTTGCCCAGGCGCGTGTCCAGATTGCCGCGCAGGGGCTGGATCACCAGGTGCGGGTAGCGGGCCGCGATCAGCGACTGGCGGCGCAGGCTGCTGGTGCCGACCACGGCAGCCACTTCTACAGGTCGGCCAGGCTGTCATAGTTATTGGAAACGAAGGCGTCGCGCGGATCTTCGCGCTCGAGCACGGCGGCCAGGGCGAAGCCTTCCGGCAGGTCCATCGGCACGTCCTTGAGCGAATGGACGGCCAGATCGGCCCGTCCTTCGGCCATCGCCACCTCGAGTTCCTTGACGAACAAGCCCTTGCCGCCGACCTTGGACAGGGCGCGGTCGAGGATCTGATCGCCCCGGGTTGTCATGCCCAGGATCTCAATGCTGCACTGCGGATATAATAGTGCTAATCGCGCGTACATGCTCTGCCTGCCACATGGCCAGGCGGCTTTCCCACGAAGCGATCACAAGCTTGGAGGGCGGCTGCGGTAGTTGTTCAGTTGCTTTCAAAACGGATTCTTTCACTGTCGTTAAACCCTAACCGGCATGGCGTCAGTTATCGGCTCTTGCATAAGATCACAAATTTTATCATGCGCCCCCTTTGCAGAACCTGGCCATAAGCCTTTGCACCAACAATTCACTCTGGTCCAACATGGTAAATCTAGCTGCTGCTCAAGAAACCCAACCTGTCCTCGATAAGGACGCACCACTGAAAGAAGACATCCGCCTCCTCGGCCGCCTGCTGGGCGACGTCCTGCGCGACCAGGAGGGGGAGGACGTGTTCAACGTTGTCGAGACCATTCGCCAGACGGCGGTACGCTTCCGCCGCGAAGCCGACGCCAAGGCCGGCGAAGACCTGACCGCCCTGCTCCACAAGCTCACCCGCAACCAGACCATTTCGGTGGTGCGCGCCTTCTCGTATTTCTCGCACCTGGCCAATATCGCCGAAGACCAGCACCACATTCGCCGCCGCCGCGCCCACCTGCTGGCAGGCTCCGCGCCGCAGCAAGGCAGCGTCAGTTTCGCGCTCAGCAAGCTGAAACAGGCTTAGCGTCGAAGGCGATACCGTGCGCACCTTCTTCCAGGATGCGCTGATCGCCCCCTGTACTGACCGCCCACCCGACCGAAGTGCAGCGCAAGAGTATTCTCGACGCCGAGCATGACATCGCGCGCCTGCTGGCCGAACGCGATCTGCCGCTCACGCCGAAAGAACGCGTGGCCAACACCGCCCTGCTGCACGCGCGTGGCGACGCTGTGGCAGACGCGCATGCTGCGCTACTCCAAGCTGACGGTGGCCGACGAGATCGACAACGCCCTGTCCTACTACCGCATCACCTTCCTGCGCGAACTGCCAGGCCTGTACGACGACATCGAAGAGGAAATCGGCGCCCACTATCCCGGCGAGAAGTCGTCGCTGGGCGACGCTGCGTATGTGCAGATGGGCAGCTGGATCGGCGGCGACCGTGACGGCAACCCGAACGTCAATGCTTAAGCACCATGCAGCACGCCTGGCGCGCCAGGCCACGACGATTCTCGATTTTTACCTGGACGAAGTGCACGCGCTGGGCGCCGAGCTGTCGATTTCGACCCTGATGGTCGGCGCCAGCCCTGCCCTGCAGGCCCTGGCCGACGTCTCGCCCGACCACTCGCCGCACCGTAGCGACGAGCCGTACCGGCGCGCCCTGATCGGCGTCTACGCCCGCCTGGCCGCGACCGCGCGCGCCCTGGGCGCGACCAACATCCTGCGCAAGGAAGTCGGCCACGCCGAGCCGTACGTGCAGGCGACCGAGTTCTCGGCCGACCTGGACGTGCTGGCCGAATCGCTGCGCACCAACCACGGCGCCCTGCTGATCAAACCCCGCTTGTCCACGCTGCAGCGCGCCGCCTAAGCATCTTCGGCTTCCATCTGGCCTCGCTCGACATGCGCCAGACCTCGGACGTGCACGAGCGCGTGCTGGCCGAACTGTTCGCCACTTCGGGCGTCGAAGGGCCTACGGCAAGCCTCGATGAAGCGGGCAAGGTCAAACTGCTGCTGGCCGAACTGGCCCAGCCACGCCTGCTCTACTCGCCGTATTCGGAATACAGCGAAGAGACCGAGTCCGAACTGACGATCCTGCGCGCCGCCAAAGAGATCCGCCAGCGCTACGGCGCGCGCGATCCGCAACTACATCATCTCGCACACCGAAGAAGTGTCCGACCTGCTGGAAGTGCTGCTGCTGCAAAAGGAAACGGGCCTGCTGCGCATTCGCGCCAAGGAGCTCGACGCGATGGTCATTCCGCTGTTCGAGACCATTCCCCGACTTGCAGCGCGTCCGGCATCATGGATGAATGGATGGCGATCCCGCTGGTGAAGGAACTGATCGCCAAACAGGGGCAGCTGCAGGAAGTCATGCTCGGCTACTCCGACTCGAACAAGGACGGCGGCTTCCTGACCTCGAACTGGGAGCTGTACAAGGCCGAAATCAACCTGGTGCAGGTGTTCCAGCGCGCTTGGCGTCAAGATCCGCCTGTTCCATGGCCGCGGCGGCACCGTCGGCCGCGGCGGAGGACCGAGCTACGAGGCGATCCTGGCGCAGCCGAAAGGCACCGTCAATGGCCAGATCCGCCTGACCGAACAGGGCGAGATCATCGCTTCCAAGTTCTCCAACGCCGAGATCGGCCGCCGCAACCTGGAACTGCTGGTCGCCGCCACGCTCGAAGCGAGCCTGATGCCGCATGCGACCGAGGGCGATCTGGCTCAGCGCCTGGCCGGCTTCGAAGCGATCATGGCCGACTTGTCCGAGCGCGCCTATAAAGCCTACCGCAACCTGGTCTACGAGACCCCGGGCTTTACCGACTACTTCTTCGCCGCCACGCCGATCGCGGAGATCGTGGAACTGAACCTCGGTTCACGCCCGGCCTCGCGCAAATCAACGCGCCGCATCGAAGACTTGCGCGCCATTCCCTGGGGCTTCTCCTGGGGCCAGTGCCGCCTGCTGCTGCCGGGCTGGTACGGCTTCGGTTCGGCCATCACGCAGTGGATCGAAGAAGGCCAGCGCGACGAGAAAATCGCCACCCTGCAGGCCATGTTCCGCGAATGGCCGTTCTTCGCCACCCTGCTGTCGAACATGGACATGGTGCTGGCCAAGACCGACCTGGCCATCGCCTCGCGCTATGCGGAGCTGGTGGCCGACGTCGAACTGCGCGAGCGGATCTTCAAGCGCATCGCCGCCGAACACGGCACCGCCCTGCGCTGCCTGGAAACCATTACCGGCGCCAACGAACGCCTGGTAGGCAATCCGCTGCTGGCGCGCTCGATCCAGAACCGCTTTGCGTATCTGGACCCGCTGAACCACTTGCAGGTCGAACTGATTCACCGCCATCGCGCGGTGGCGGGCGACCTGGCGCAGATCGATGAACGTGTCCATCGCGGCATTCACTTGTCGATCAACGGCGTGGCGGCAGGCTTGCGCAACACCGGCTGATCGGCTCACTGCAAGATCAAGCGCGCCCGAAGCGATTCCGGCGCGCTTTTTTATTGGCGCTGGCTTGATCTTCGCCACCGACAGGAGTAAAAAGGGAAGGCGTGTATTGACATCAACTTCCGATTCCTCATGAGAACTCATGCCTCAAAATAAACGTTTGCGCATCGCAGCCACCCTGTGTGCGCTGCTCTGGTCGTGCGCCTCCTCGCTGCACGCCACCGAAGTCCACGTCGCCTTCGGCGAAAAAATCGCCCCCTTCTGCTTCCCCGAAACCGATTCCGGGATCGAACTCGACGTCATGCGCGAGGCGCTGGCCTTCCGCGGCCACACGATGGTGCCGCACTACTACTCGTTCGCGCGGGTGCCGGTCGCATTCAAGGCGGGCGATGTGGACGCCTCCATGACCGACCTGGGCGAAGACATGGCGGCCTGGGGCGCCTGGTACGGCGAGCCCTCGGTTTTTTACGACAATGTGTTCTTCACCCTCGGCGAACGCAAGCTGACGATCCGCAAACCGGACGATCTGGCTAAGCCTGACCGTGCTGTCCTTTCCGGGCGGCGCCAAGCGTTACCCGGAATGGCTGGACAGCGTCAAACGGGGCTTAGCCACTACTACGAGCAGAACGACCAGGCCCTGCAAGTGCTCACGCTCGACCGCGGCCGCTACGACGTGGTCCTCAGCGACCGCAACATCTTCCGCTACAACACGCTGCAGCTGAAACTGAACCGCAGCTTCCAGACCGAAGAACGTCAGCATCCACGAGTTCGTCAAACTCAATCCCCTCGATTACCGGCCCGTGTTTCATGACAAAAAAGTGCGCGACGATTTCAATCTCGGCCTTCGCCACCTGAAGGACAGCGGGCGCTTCGAGGCGATATATCAGAAGTACTTGATCGAGCCCAAAAACGACTGATGCAAATTTTCCACGTTTGAAACAATTGGAGAGAGTTGATGACAAATCGCTATGTAAAATAGGCCTTGGATAGTAACCAGGGTGCGACGACCTCGCATCTCTCTCCTGACTAGCCCATTCGCGCACTTGAAGAAATTCACGTGCGCTTTTTTGCCCGAACTGAAAGTTCGTTGCGCGCAAGCCGCAGAAACTTAACGTTAACATCAGTGTTATTGCGACACAGCAATTTAACAATGGCTACATTCCCCATTGTTCGGTACCCTCTTGGCATGAACGTCTTCCATCTCCGCCGCCCCGCCTCGATCCTGCTCGCAATGTGTTGCCTGCTCGCCGCGCTGGGCGCCAACGCGGCGCCAGGGGGTATCGAGGCGCTGAAGGCGCAGCTCGACACCAAAGCGGGGCAAGAGCCTGCCACCGCCATCCCCCTGGTGCGCGCCGCGCTCAAGGACAAGGCCACGCTGGCGCCTGCCGATACCCTGTGGTTGCTGTCCCATCTGAGCGAAGCGCTGCAGGCGCAACAAGCAGCTCGACGAAGCGCTGCTGGTCGCACGCGAAGGCCAGGCCGCGGCAGGCAAGAATCCCCGGGAACAAGTGCGTTTCGGCAGGCTGGTCACGCTCTTGCTGCACGACGCGGTCAAGGATCCCGCCGCCATTCGCGAATTCGAAAAGATCGCCCCCTTGCTGCCCGACCTGGCCAAACCGGAGTCGACCAAGGCCAGCAAGCTGGTCGCCGCCGACGCGTGGCGCATGGGCGGCATCGTCCTGACATCGCTGGGCCAACTGCCAGAAGCCATGGATCTGCTGATGCGCGCCTTGCGCATCTATGATGCGAACGACGACCAGGAGTTCGAGACAGGTCGACTGCCTCAATGCGATCGCGCTGGTCCATTTCAAGACCGGCTAGGCTGGAAGAAGCATTGCGCGAAGTGGACCGCTCGATCCAGATCGCCGCAAAGGCCAAGATGTCCGACGCGCTCTCGCGCGGCTATTTGCGCAAGTCGCACTTCCTGTCCACCATCCTACCGGGTCGACGAGCAGTACCAGGCCTTGCTGTCGGCGCGCACGCTCGCGCAGTCGGAGAAAAACGACTACAACCTGGCGGTGATCGCCACCAATCTCGCCGACGTGGCGCTGCAGAAGAAGGATTACGTGGCCGCATTGCAGGTATGCCGAAGAAGCGCTCCCGCTGGTGGAAAAATCGCAGGACCTGGAATCGGTGCGGGTGTGCTGGATTAACAAAGGCATCGCGCTGAACCGGCTTGGACGCCCCGGCGGGATCGCCCTCATCCAGCGCGCCATCGACGCGTTTTCCAAAGAGCCGGGCGGCATGGACGTTGCCGCCGAAGTGACGGGCATTCTTGCCGAAGAATATGCCTTCAACCGCGAATTCGAGAAGGCCTATGCGGCGTCTTCCGAGTTTCATAAGCGGATGGAAGCGGTGCGCAAGGCCACCGACCTGAAACGCATCGCCGAAGCCGATGCGCGTTACCAGACCGACAAGAAGCAACGCCAGATCGAGCTGCTCGAACAGGATCAGCGCGCCCAGAAGCGCTTTCAGCTGCTGGGCATCCTGGCTAGAACGTGCTGGGTCTGCTGACCATCGTCGTCCTGCTGATCAGCCGGGTCTATCTGGAAGCGCGCTTACCGCTCGGTGCGCGACATGTCGCTGTCGGACCCGCTGACGGGATTGCGCAACCGCCGCTACCTGGCCACCCGCATCGACGAGGATCTGGCGCAGATCGAGCGGCAGCGCATCGCGCACGGACGCCAGCATGGCGCCGAATCCCTGCACAATGCCGATGTCGTGTTCATGATGATCGACATGGACCATTTCAAGAAGGTCAACGACGAGCATGGCCATGCCATGCATGATGCGCTGCTCAAACAGTTCTCGGCCATCCTGCTGCAGGAAGTGCGCGATTCCGATACCGTCGTGCGCTGGGGCGGCGAGGAATTCCTGATCGTCGCCAAGCAATCCTCGAACGCCGAAGTGCATCAGCTGGCCGAACGGGTGCGCGCGCGGGTCGCGGGCTGCGATTTCGATCTTGGCAACGGCGTCATGCTGCGCAAGACCTGCTCGATCGGCTTTGCCAGCTACCCCTTCCCGCCGCCGGACACGCCACGGCCGCGCTGGGAAGACGTGGCTGCGATGGCCGACCAGTGCCTGTACGCCGCCAAGGCCAGCGCGCGACGTGTGGGTCGGGATCGTGCAGCGCGGGCCGGTCGGCCGCATGCCTAAGCCGGGCTGGACGTGCGCGCCCGCGTGAAGGATGGACTATTCGAGCTGCAGCACAGCGACGGGCGCGCCATTGTCTGGCCGGAAAGCGCCGCGCATTAAGCGCCCTATTGCTTCATCACACCCTTGACGAATTTCCAGATGGCGCCGTTGAGCAATGCCAGAACGGCAAGGGAAAGGACCAGTACCCCGGCATCGCCCGGGTCAGCTGCAGCGCCGGACTCGCGAAAAGCGAGTTCAAGAGTCGATCGTATCGATTCCAGGCCCGGCGCCATTGAGCAGGCAATCAAAGCTGCGATAATTGATGCCGGAGCCAGCGCAACTGGTCCAACGAACACGCTATTGGGAATGTAGATGCACAAGTTTATACCGCATGGGGAGTTCAAGCTGCGCCTCGAAGGCCGGGTACTTGTGTCGGAATTGGTTGGCCCCTGGAACCTGGAGCTGGTCAACACCTGGATGAAGGCAGCCCACCCGATGGTCAAGCAACTGGCGGCCACGGGGCCGCACGTCCACATGACCATCGTCACCGGTTCGCTTTTATGCCCGCCAGAGGCACTCGACCGGCTGGCCGAAGTGATCGTCTATACGACCGCGCACATGCGCTGCATCGGCAACCCGGTGGTCGCCGCCGCCAACGTCGAAGGCCGCGCACTGTTCGAGCCGATGTATGCCCGCATTTACGATGGCAGTCCGCCGCGCGGCCTGTTTTACGATTACGAGAGCGCCAGAGCGTGGTCGCTCCGGATCCTGGCTGAACAGGGATTCTGAACGTTCAGCGCCGCCCTCCCTCTACCTGAAATTCACGGATCACGTCCTGCCGGTCGGGCTGCTCGCTCAGGCCCGCAAGTTCAGAACAGCGATTGCGCGCGATTGCCGGACGGGTCTTCCAGCTGCGCATGCACGGCCAACCGGTAACTGCCACGCCGCCAGGGCGCGGCTGGCGTAAAGATCCAGCGCCGCGCGCCCGTCGACAGGCGCGCTGCTTCTAACAACGCGGCGCATGCCTTGATCAAGCACGGCAATCAAGGCGACGGCGGTACGGTCCACTTCGTCGTCGAGCTCGACGATCAGCGCGGTCCGCGTCCCGGCAGCGACAGATCCGATCCGCCACGCCTCCGGCTGCGCTCCCTGCCGGTCCGCTTCGCGCACACGCCATTGCTTGACGGTTTTCCCGTCCAGCTTCAGCACGATGCGCTCGCCGCTGCCGAGCACCGGTCCGCGCGTCGCGCTTGCCACCAGGCCACTCTTGACGCGTCCGGGATGCAGCAGAACGGTCAATAACTTCCCGTCGGGCGACCACAGCTCCTGCTCCAGGAGGGGCTGCAGGATCGTGGTTCCGTCATCGCGTTCGAGCCGAAGGCGCGCCAGAACCGGCCCGGGGACGGGCGCGGCGAACTGCAGCGAGATCCGCAGCAGGCTGGCTTAAGCACTGCCGGACCATCGGGAAATACCCGGACCGCAGGCGCCGCCGCAACGGCCAGCGGAAAGGCAAACGCCAGGGCCAGCAGCAATCTGCGCATGCCCTACTCCGCCTTGATCAATTCGGGATAGCCTTCCTGCTTCATCAGCATATCCTGCACGGGTTTGAGGTACTTCAGCTGGAACTCCTTGCCCGTGTAGCTGTACTGGGGGAAGTTGTACTCGGAGATGAAGTCGCTCAGGCGGAAACCCATGGCCTTGTCGACGGTGACCAGCTCCAGCGTGCCCTTTTCCAGCTGGCGGCGCACCATGATGAGCGACTTGTCATCAAAGTTATCGATCCGCACGGCACCGACCAGCGGTGCTTGCATCGAATCGACCCCGCTGATCACGCCAAAGGGAATCGGCTTGTCGATTTCCGGTCTGGCGTTGGCCGCTTCGATCTGGCTGACCTGCATGAGATTGGCAACGCGCTCGTAGTTGAGCAGCATGACCATCTGTTCCTGTTTGCCCGGCTCGCCCCTGCTAAAGGTGAGCATGTCCGCCGGGGTATTGCCGTAGCCGAGTTCGGCGATGGCCTTGCCGCGGATGTGTGCGCCATCCTTGATCTCGTCGAGTGCGATGGTCACCAGCGGCGTGCAGGTATAGGCGGCAACCAGATAGGTCTTGCCGCCAAAATCGGCGAAGGACATGGCCCGGATCGGCGCCCGGGTCTCGATCTGGTTATGGGTGGTATGGAAGATCTCCACCGAACTCATGCCTTGGCCCGCTGTGAACGGATAAGCGATTCTGCGCAGCGTGGACTGAAAATCCTGGTTCGACAGACCGGCGACGAACAACTCGCCGTTGCGCCACTTCATGTCGGTGACCGTAAAGCTGCGCTCAGGGAATATCGTTCCAAAACGAATGGCCGGAACTGCTGGGATTTTTCAAGGGCAGCGAGGTGGCGCGCCCGCCGCCAGATCGATCCGGCGTGCCTTGCTGTCATTGCTGACGATAAGCAGCGCGGGCTTTTTCTTCGCGCCTATGCTCACAGCCAGGTAGACCTCGGCGGTGCCGGGACGCACCACCATGTCTTCAACAACAAAGCGCTCTTTTCCCACGACCCGGCCGATGACGGCCTCCAGGTCGCGCACATTGAAGGTCGTTCCGGCGCTCACCGGGGCGGCGCCGGGCAGCGTGACGGCGTGCAGCGCCGCGCGCTTCCAGTCGGCAAGGAAGATCGTGTTGGAAGGCCCGAACTCGAGACGCGAGATCGATTGAATGTCGCCCGCATGGGCAGCGGTGGACAGCAGCAGGGATAGGCCGAGGGTAGAAAGCGTACGCATGGAAAGCTCCTTTTTGATGACGAAATGATGTTAGCATGCAGTTTCGAGAACCAATATCATTAGAAAAGAACACATGGTTCTTTGAAAGAGAACGATGAGCAATCCATTTGAAGAACTGAGAACCTTTGTCGCTGTCGTCCAGGGCCATACTATCAGCGCGGCGGCGCGAACTGGGGCTGGTCAAGTCCGCGGTCAGCTTGGCGGCCTGTCCGACCTGGAAGACCGGCTCGGCGTGCGCCTGGTCAACCGCACCAGCCGCACCCTGACCCTGACCGAAAGCGGCGCCGAACTGTACGAACGCGCCTTGCGCCTGATGGCCGATCTGCAAGACGCGGAACAGGTCGTCTCGCAGGGCGCGGCCAATGCCATCGGCACACTCAGGATCTCGGTTCCCGTCTCGCTTTCCGCGCACTGCCTGGCGCCCGTGCTGCACGAATTCATGGCGGAGAATCCGCAACTGGCGATCGAGATCGACAGCAATGACCGGCATGTCGACCTGGTGCGGGAAGGCTACGATCTGGCGCTGCGCATCACCAAGCTCAAGGATTCATCGCTGATCGCGCGCCGCCTTGCCCCGATCCACCACGCCTTGTGCGCCAGCCCGGCCTACCTGGCACGGGAAGGCATGCCGCGCTCGCTGCGCGACCTGGCGCACCATCATCTGATCGGCTACACCTTTACCGAGCCCCGCAACTGCTGGACCTTCAAGGATGGAGAACAGCTGAGCATTGCCCCTGCGCTGACCATCTCGAACGGGGACGCGATCCGCGAATCGGCAATCGGCGGCTGCGGCATTGCTTATCTGCCGACCTTCATCATCTACGCCGCCGTGCGCGAGGGAAAATTGCGGGTAGTGCTGCCGGAAACCGTGCGGGGAACCGATCGCCCTCAGTGTCGTCTATCCGTCCAGCCGTCACGTGGCGACCAAAGTGCGGCGCTTCATCGACTTTTGCGCACGGCGGTTCGGGGACACGCCGTTTTGGGACGAGATCATTGCCTTGCCTGGCCAGCATCGCCCGTAGGCTCGTCCGCGCCCCCTGAAACGACGCAGACCCGGTCGCTTGAAATATACGGCCAGAAAAATCGCGGCATAAAAAAGCACCTCCGCAGAGGTGCTTTCAGATGGCGCCAGGCGCTGATGCGCAGTCGGATCAGTGGTTGTGCAGGAAGCTTTTCAGCTTGTCCGAACGCGAAGGCTGACGCAGTTTGCTCATGGCCTTCGCTTCGATCTGGCGAATCCGCTCGCGCGTCACGTCGAATTGCTTGCCCACTTCTTCCAGCGTGTGGTCGTTCGACATTTCAACGCCGTAACGCATGCGCAGCACTTTGGCTTCGCGCGGGGTCAGCGAATCGAGAACTTCCTTGATCACATTGCGCATCGACGCATGCAGGGCTGCATCGAGCGGCGCCAGCGTGGTGTTGTCTTCGATGAAGTCGCCCAGTTGCGAATCGCCATCTTCGCCCATCGGCGTTTCCATGGAGATTGGCTCTTTTGCAATCTTCATGATTTCGCGGACTTTGTTTTCCGGCATTTCCATCTTCAGCGCCAGGGTCGCCAGATCCGGCTCGCTGCCGGTTTCCTGCATGATCTGACGCGAAATGCGGTTCATCTTGTTGATCGTTTCGATCATGTGCACCGGCACGCGGATGGTACAGGGCCATGTCGGCGATCGAACGCGTGATCGCCTGGCGGATCCACCAGGTGGCGTAGGTCGAGAACTTGTAGCCGCGACGGTACTCAAACTTGTCGACCGCTTTCAAGAGGCCGATATTGCCTTCCTGGATCAGGTCAAGGAATTGCAGGCCGCGGTTGATGTACTTTTTCGCAATCGAAATCACCAGGCGCAAGTTGGCGACCGTCATTTCGCGTTTCGCGTGACGGGCACGTTTTTCAGCAAGCAGCCATCTGCTTGTTGATCTTGCGCAGGTCAGCCAGCGGCAGCGCCACGCGCTTGCAGGTCGATCATGCGCTGTTGCAGTTCTTTGATCGCAGGAACGTTACGGCTCAACACGGTCGAGTACGGGTAAGCGCAATCGACTTCGCGGTCGACCCATTCCAGGTCCGTCTCATTGCCCGGGAAGACCTTGATGAAGTGGGCGCGCGGCATGCCGCAGCGGTCCACGCAGATCGCCAGTACGGCTTTTCGATCTGGCGCACTTCGTCCATCTGGCCGCGCAGGGTGTCGCACAGCTTTTCCACGACTTTCGCGGTAAAGCGGATGCCCAGCAGTTCGTTGGAAATGACTTCCTGCGCCTTGACGTACTTCGGCGAACCGTAGCCGTCCTTGGTGAAGGCGGCCGCCATTTTGTCGAATTCGGCTTCGATCAGCGCAATTTTTCCAGCGCGCCGGTTTTCAGCTGGTTCAGCTGCTCGGTCGAGAAAGCACCGCGCCGCCATTGGCGTCGCCGTCTTCTTCTTCGTGTTCTTCTTCGTCTTCTTCGTCGTCATCCGAGGCGGCGTGCACGACCGGCGCGGCTGGCGCGTTCGATTCGTTCAGGTCGACGAAACCGTCAACCACTTCGTCCACCTTGATGTCGTCGCGGGCGATCTTGTGCGACAGCGCGATGATTTCCACGATCGTGGTCGGGCAGGCGGAAATCGCCTGGACCATGTCTTTCAGGCCGCCTTCGATCCGCTTGGCGATCTCGATCTCGCCTTCGCGGGTCAGCAGTGCGACCGCGCCCATTTCACGCATGTACATGCGGACCGGGTCGGTGGTGCGGCCGAAGTCGGAGTCGACCGTCGACAGCGCGGTGGCGGCAGCGGCTTCGACTTCGTCGTCGCTGGTGGCGGTGGCGACCGTGTCGGTCAGCAGCATCATTTCGGCGTCCGGCGCGCGCTCGTAGACGGCGATGCCCATGTCGTTGAAGGTCGCGATGATGCCTTCGACCGCTTCCGGATCGATGATGTTTTCAGGCAGCTGGTCGTTGATCTCGGCGTAGGTCAGGTAGCCGCGTTCCTTACCCATATTGATCAGGTTCTTGATCTGGGTGCGGCGGCGTTCCATGTCCGCTTCGGTCGCTTTCGGATCGGCAGCCAGCACGACACCGCCCTTGGCCTTGCGTTCCTTGGCTTTCGAGACGGCTTTCAGTTCGGCGCGCTCGACCGCGTTCAGTGCCGCGACTTCGTCGTTTTCCGGGGTGAATTCGCTCGGCTTGCGGCCGCGGCGGCCTGGTACCTTGACCGACGGCAGTAGATAGCCGGAGGTGTCGATCGCGGCCAGCGCGGCGGCATCGGTGGTCTGGCTGACGGACTGGCTATGGGTCTGGATCACGAGCGGCTCGGCTTCAATGGCTTTCTTGGCAACACGGGTCTTGACCGGGGCCTTGAGCACCGGCTCGGACGCTTCGGCCACGATTTCTTCGCGGGCAGCGAGCTTGGAGCGCTTGCGCACGACGACCGTTTCGGCAACGGCTTCGTTGGCCGCGTCGGTCGCGGCAGCATCGACTGCAGCCAGGCGCGTCCCCTTTTGACCACCGTCACTTTGGCCGCCGCTTCCGTTTCCAGGAAGTAGGAGGTCGCCGTTTTCGGTACAGCCAGCTGGGCAGCGCTCTTGCGCGGTGCCTTGGTGGCGGTCAGGGTCAGGGTCTTGGCTTTGGTCGTCATTGAAACTCCAGTCAATAATCCACCCGACCCGGAAAATGGGTCAGACAGAGCGTAAAGGGTGGCCCGCGCTAAGGGCGATTTTGGCCGCTGAGGCCGCTGTGTGGCAGAACGAAAAAAGCCCGCTAGCAAATACGGGCTTTTATTACCTACTCAAAAGAGAATAGAAAGAACAAAGGCCATTATGCACTAACGCAAGTTATCGCGATAATTGATATGTTGAATACCAGATATAACGAAAGCTGATACTTGCGGGACGCCGGGCTGTCCTCTTTCATCTTCTGACACGTCTGCGCTGCATCAAACTACGCGCAGGGCAAGGGGTCGATCATACACGATTTCGCGCCCTTCCGCTCATCTAACGGCAGGGTTCGCATGAATAAAATCCCCGCACTAGGCAATGTGCCCATGCTATCCTTCCGGTTCCAGCTCTTACAATGAAGTCAATGAATACAACTAGTCTTGTCGCCGAGTCGGCCGACGCACCGGCGCCTGCCACTCCCGCAGCAGCTCCTACCCTGACCGCCCGTTCCCTGCTCAAACAGTTCCAGCAACAGTTTCCAGCCTTCCGCGATTGCCTGCCGCTCGCCATCGGGATCGATAAACAGATCCTGGCGCGCATGCCCGAACTGGACCGCAAGACCATGCGTACCGCGCTCGGCATCCATACCGGCTCGCTGCGTTACCTGCGCGCCATGGAAAAGGCCACCGTTCGCTTCGACCTCGACGGCACCATCGCGCCGAAGTGACCGACACCCACCGCGCCCACGCCAAGGAAACCTTGCAGCAACGCTTCAAAAAGAAGCCGAGCGCAAGAAGGCCGAACGCGACGCCGCCCAGGCGGAAGAAGCCAACAAGCTGCGCCAGGAAAAGCTGCAGCAGCTGGCATCCAAATTTTCCGCGCAACAGCTAATCACCGTTAATGACCACTGAATCAGACGAATTGTTGCCGCCTTACGACGGCATCCAACTTGCTGACGTGCGCATGGTGAAATCGGCGAAGGACGCGGCGGATGCGCTGGCGGCCTTGTCGGCGATGGACGTGATCGGCTTCGATACCGAATCGAAGCCGACCTTCGTCAAGGGGGAAGTGTCGACCGGCCCGCACCTGGTGCAGCTGGCAACCGACCAGACCGCGTTCCTGTTCCAGATCGGCCCCGAGCGATGGGTGGACGTGCTCAAGGCCGTGCTCGAATCGGCGTCGATCCTGAAAGTGGGTTTCGGCTTGCAGGATGACGTCAAGCGCCTGCGTGCCAAGCTGGGGATCGAAGCGGCCAACGTGCTCGACCTGTCGACCGCGCTGCGCAAGAAGAACGAGCGCAACACGCTGGGCGCCAAGACCGCCGTGGCGCGCTACTTCGGCCAGACCCTGCAAAAATCCAAGAAGATCACGACCACCAACTGGGCCCTGCCGCGGCTGTCGGAAAAGCAGATCCTGTACGCCGCCGACGACGCCCACGTTGCCCTGAAGATCTACCGCCACTGGCGCGCCGCCACCTAATCCCCAACAATTTCACAATCAGGGGTCAGACCTCAATTCTGAAAGAATTTCAGAATTGAGGTCTGACCCCGATTATGAAAGTATTTCTGAATTGAGGTCTGCCCCCGGGGTTGCTGGCATGGTGGGGCGATGGCGTGCGACAATCTACCTCATGCCTTCCATTCTTCGCTTCGCTTTGCTCGCTGCCTGCCTGCTCGCGCCGCCGCTGCTGCGGGCCGATCGGCTTCTACCGTGCTGCCCGATACCATGGCCCAGCGCCTCATGGCCTGCGCGTCTTGTCACGCAAAAAAGACGTCAATGACCAGTATTTCCCCCGCATTTCGGGCAAACCGGCCGGTTATCTGTACAACCAGCTGATCAATTTCCGCGAAGGACGGCGCCAGTTTCCGATGATGACTTACATGGTCAATCACATGTCGGACGCCTACCTGCAGGAGATCGCGGCCCACTTCGCGGCCGAGCATCTGCCCTCCCCGCCGCCGCAACCGTCCGACGCCAGCGCCGCCGCGCTCGAACGCGGACGCGTGCTGGCCACGCAGGGCGATCCCGCGCTCAAGGTGCTTAGGCCTGCGTCGCCTGCCATGGCCAGAAGCTGACCGGCATCGCGCCAGCTATCCCCGGTCTGCTCGGCCTGCCGCGCGATTACATCAACGCCCAGTTCGGCGCCTGGCGCAACCAGAGCCGGCGCGCTGGCGCCCGACTGCATGGCCGAGATCACCAGCCGCCTGAGCCTGACCGATGTCAACGCCGTCGCGAGCTGGCTCGGACTGCAGCCGCTGCCTTAAGGATCCGCGTCCGGGTGACGTCATCGCCAAACCGCTGCCGGTCGCGTGCGGGAGCGTGCCATGAAGAAGACCATCCTCCTGATCAGCTACTTCGTCGCAGTGCTGCTGGTCCTGACCGTGATCATCGCCTGGCCGCGCGAAGAGAAAATCGCCTCGTCGTCAGCTAGCCGCCACCGCCGCCACGCTTCCCAACATCGCGCGGGGGCTTACCTGGCCAAGGCCGACGACTGCATGGCCTGCCACACCACGCGCGGCGGCGTGCCGTACGCGGGGCGGACGCGCCATCGAAACGCCGTTCGGCCGCCTGGTCGCGCCCAACATCACCTCCGACCGCGACACCGGCATCGGCAGCTGGACCGCCGACGACTTCTGGCGCGCGCTCCATAACGGCAAATCGCGCAACGGCCGCCTGCTCTACCCGGCCTTCCCCTACACCAGTTACACGAAGATCACGCGCGACGACGCCGACGCGCTGTTTACCTTCATGCAGACCATCCCGGCCCACAAGGCGAAGAACCAGGAGCACGGCCTGCGCTTCCCCTACAACCAGCAATTCATGCTGGCTTAGGCTGGCGTCTGCTGTACTTCAAGTAAGCCGTCTACGCCGACATCAAGACCCGCAACGCGCAATGGAACCGGGGTGCCTATCTGGTCGAGGGACTCGGTCATTGCGTGGCCTGCCACAGCAGCCGCAATCGGCTCGGCGCCAGCGATACCGGCCTGTCCGGCGGGATGATCCAGACCCTGGGCTGGTACGCGCCCTCGCTCACCTCCGACCAGGAGGCGGGACTGGGCAGCTGGGAAGTGCCGCATATCGCCCAGCTGCTGCAGAGCGGCGTCTCGCAGCGCGACCGTGTTCGGGCCGATGGCCGAAGTGGTGCAGCAAAGCCTGCAGCATCTGAGCAGTGACGACGCGACCGCGATGGCGGTCTATCTGAAGGCCCTGCCAGCGCAGCTTACCGCGCCGCCGCTCGAAATGCCGACCGGGCCGCGCGTGGAGCGCGTGATCGAGCAAGGCAAGAAGCTCTACGAATCGCACTGCATCGAGTGCCATGGCGCCAACGGCAAAGGTTTGCCGCCGCATTATCCGCCGCTGGCAGGCAACCGGGCGCTGACCATGAAAGAGTCGGTCAATCCGATACGGATCGTGCTCAATGGCGGCTTTGCGCCAGTCACGGCTGGCAATCCACGTCCCTACGGCATGCCGCCTTACGGGCCTCTGATGAATGATGCGGAAGTGGCGGCGGTGGTGTCCTATCTGCGCGCCAGCTGGGGCAACAAGGCGCCGCCGGTCACCCCGTCCGAAGTGAACCGCTACCGCAGCGTCCCGCTGGACTAAAAAAACCGGGGTCAGACCACTTTTTCCAAAATGGAAAAGTGGTCTGACCCCGGTTGTGCTGTGCGAAACGGATCAGGCGGCGTCGAGCATCGTGCTGTAGCACGCGTCGGCAAAGCCGATGCGGTCGGTGGTGGCGTTGCGCGGTCTTCCATGCTGATCTTTTTATCGCGCAGCAGATTGACCAGCGCCGAATTCATCGAATGGCAGCTAGAACGTTGAACTTGCCGGTGCCGCCATCCATCAGCGTGCGCACTTCGCCCACGCGGCCCGATTCCACGATGCGCACCACTTCCGGATTGGAAGTGAGGCATTCGGTCGCCAGGTAGTAGCGTTCGCCCTGGGTCGATGGCAGCAAGGCCTGGCACAGGACGCCGCGCAGCGCGCTCGCCAGTGCCTGCGATTGCGCTTCCGAGTTGCCCAGCAGGCGCAGCATCTTTTGCAAACCCAGTTCGGTCGAACGCGCATGCAGCGAGGCCAGGACCAGCGGGCCCGATTCGGCCAGCGCCAGCGCCTCCTTGGCGGTTTCGGCATCGCGGATTTCGCCGATGACGATCACGTCCGGACGCTCGCGCAGCGTCGAGCGCGCGCCGGAAAGTAGCTTTCGACGTCGCCGTCATGGCCCACTTCGCGCTGGGTGATGATGCAGTGGCGCTGCGGGATCAGCGTCTCGACCGGATCTTCAATCGTGATGATGTGGCCGGAACGGGTCTTGTTGATCTGGTCGAGCATCGAGGCGATGGTCGTCGATTTGCCCTGGCAAGTGTCGCCGATGATCAGCACCAGGCCGCTGGTGAGCTTGGCAAAATCCTGCTCGGCCGCGCGCAGGCCCAGCGTGTTGAGCGCCAGCGGCTCTTTCGGAAAGCGGCGCACCACGCAACCGAGCCGCTTCTTGCCCTGGAAGGTGAAGCAGTTGGCGCGGATGCGCGCCGTGTGCAGGTCGATCAGAACGGTCGAAGGCGCGGTCGGCGATGCGCTCGGACCAGTTCGGCTCTATCACTTCGAAGAACTCTTCCAGCTCTTCCTTCGTGATCGGCGAATCGGTGACGGCGACCAGGCCTTTCGGCTGGCGCAGCATCAGCGGACTATTCTGGTGGATGATAATGTCGCTGAAAATCAGCTTCGAGTTCAGCAAGTGCAGGATCTGCTCGACCAGCGTACCGAAAACCGGATGGTCTTCGTTTTCGATGTAGGTCAGGGTGCGAATTTGCGAGGACTGGTGGTTTTCCATCTGGCGGTAGTCTCTTCTATCAGCGACAAAATTGTGCGACTAATTATAAGACGAGTCCGCAGATGCGGTGAGGAAAGATTGCAGGCAAAGATACAAAAAATGATGCGGAAAAACCGCACTCTTTCCCTTATTTGCGGAACGGCCGCTCGAAACCCGTTTTCAGGTCGGTCGACATGCGCACGCCCTGGGTGACGACCCAGACTTCGTCAGGCGGTTCGTCGCCTAGCCAGCGCGCCCGAGACCACCGCCAGGCCCTCGCCTTTGCGCACCAGTTCATCGGCGCGCTCGTAGACATTCTTGCATCCGGTTTCGGCCAGCAAGGCTTGAACAATGGGCACTTTCCAGGCGTCGACACCGGCTGCCTGGAACTGGCAGATCAGGTAGCTTAGCCTTGCCGCCGAACTGGTTGACCAGCAAGCCAGGCAAGCCATCGGCTTCGGCGTTAACCAGGCGCACCACTTCATCGGGACGTGCCTTCTTGGCCGCCGCCGCGCTCTTTTCGAGGGCCGCCTTGACGCGCCGCTTGATCAGGGCGTGATCGATCGGTTCGTCTTCGCGGAAGGTCCAGACCCGGGCCCGGATCTGCGACTTGGCGTTGTACGCCGCGCGCCAGAAACTGCTGCGACGAGGACTGGACGATGGCCGTGCCACCAGGCTTCATCTTCTCGTTCGGCTTGCCGTCCACTTTTCGACTGCGGAGGCATAAATCCAGGTTTCATGCCGATGAGCAAGCTTTTTTCCTTGCCCTGTTTGATGGTGATGATAAGCATGAGTTTCCAGTGATATGTGTTTCAAGCGCACATGATACCCGCTTGAAGCCCCCTCGTCGCCCTCATGAAGGCGGGGCCCATAGCATGTTGCCGAAGTTGTTCAGCATGGTATGGGTCCCCGCCTTCATGAGGACGATGTGGCGGCAAGCAATTAGAGGCCGCCCTCTAGCCAGGCACGAAATTGTTTGCCATTAGACCGATCGGTCTATAGCATCCAATGCATGACGACTCCCGACGCAAAAACCCGCCTGATCGCCGCCATGGTGGACGCCATGCAGCGCCAGGGCTACCACGGCAGCGGCCTGACCGAGCTGCTGGCGGCCGCCAAAGCGCCCAAGGGCGTGCTCTACCACCATTTCCCGGGCGGCAAGACCGAACTGGCCGTGGCCGCCGTCGACGCCACCGTCGAGCGCCTGTGCCTGCTGCTCGATGAACGCATGAGTTCGGGCGACCCGGCCGTGGCCGTGATGGCCTGGATCAACGGCGCGCAAAAGCGGCTCGCAGGCAGCGGCTACGAAAAAGGCTGCCCCCTGGCCACCATCGCGCTCGAGACGACGGCCGCCGATGTCGAGATCCGCGCCGCCCTGGGCGCCGGCTTTTCGCGCGTGCGGCTGCGCATGGAGAAAGGCTTGCTCAAGGCCGGCTACCCGGAAGCGAGCGCCAGCGCCCTGGCCGCCCTGATCCTGGCCGCCTACGAGGGCGGCCTGCTGCAGGCGCGCCCCATGCACCCCCCGAACCGATGAATTTAGTGGGCGAGGCCCTCCTCTCCCTCCTGACGCTGCACCGCCCCAAGGAGCAAGACCAATGAACTTCCCCACTGAAGTGCTGACCCTGACCACGGCCGACGGCTATCCGATCGCCGCCACCCGCTACCCCGCGCAAGGCACGACGCGCGCCCACCTGGTGGTCATGCGCGCCACCGGCGTGCCGCAAGGCTTCTACCGCCGCTTCGCCCAGTTCGCCAGCAGCCAGGGCTATGCGGTCATGACGATCGACTACCGCGGCATCGGCCGCTCGAAACCGGCCTCGCTCAAGGGCTTTCGCATGGACTATCTGGACTGGGGCCGCCAGGATCTGGCCGCCGCGGTCGAGGCCATGAGCGCGCCCGGCCTGCCGCTGTACATCGTCGGCCACTCCTACGGCGGCCATGCCTTCGGCCTGCTGCCCAACCATCACAAGGTCGACGCCCTGTACACCTTCGCCACCGGCGCCGGCTGGGACGGCTGGATGCCGCTGGCAGAGCGCCTGCGCGTCAAACTGATGTGGGGCGTGATCGGCCCCGATGATCGTGCGCCTCAAGGGCTACCTGGCCTGGAGCTGGCTGGGCATGGGCGAAGACTTGCCGGTCGACGTGTACCGCCAGTGGAAGCACTGGTGCAGCTTCCCGCGCTACTTCTTCCAGGATCCCGAGATGAAGCACCTGGCCCATGCAGCTCGACAGCGTGCGCAGCCCGATCATGGCCTGCAACGCCCTTGACGACCTGTGGGCGCGGCCCAAGTCGCGCGACGCCTTCATGAGCGGCTACCGCAACGTCCAGTGGCTCAAGACCGACATCGACCCGCGCCTGGCCTAAGCATGGGACCGATCGGCCACATGGGCTACTTCAAGCAGCAATGCCAGCCCCTGTGGCAGGGCGCGCTCGACTGGCTCGAGCACAATGGCCGCAGCAGCCCGGCCGGGCTGTCGCCCTAAATTGCAGTCTGTCCGGCGCGCGGCAGTTTGTCACAAACGCCGGGCGCACGCGACCGGGGTTTCTTATGATGCACAGCATCGACACATTCAAGGAGACCCACAACATGAACACCACTTCCACCCTGCGCCAGATCGCCCTCGCCGTTGCCGTTGCCGCCTGCGCCATCCCTGTCACCCAGGCCCTGGCCTCCCCGCTCGACTGGATCATTCAGCGAACGCGTGCAAGGCAGCGGCGTGGTCAAGAAACAAAGCCGCGAACTGGCCCACTTCACGGGCGTCAATCTGGGCCTGCTAAACCAATATGGAATTGCGCATCGGCGCCACCGAAAGCATCACCATCGAGACCGACGACAATCTGCTGCAGCACATCGAAACCGTGATCGAAAACGGCACCCTCAAGATCCGCACGACCAAGCGCAATACCAATCTGTCGAGCCGCACGATGAAGATCATCGTCACGGCCAAGGACATCGACCGCATCGCCCTGGGCGGCTCCGGTTCGATCGAATCCGACGCGCTCAAGGCGGCCAAGCTGTCGATCGACCTGGGCGGATCGGGCTCGATCAACGTCAAGGCCATGGACGCCGACTCGGTCGCCGTGAGCGTCGGCGGCAGCGGCAATCTCAAGTCCGGCGGCGGCAACGCGGGCACGGTGTCGGTATCGATCGGCGGCTCGGGCGACGTGGACCTGGGCCAGCTCAAGGCGCGCGAAGCGAGCGTCAGCGTGGCCGGTTCGGGCGAAGCGACCGTCTGGGCCAGCAATGCGCTGAGCGTGACGATCATCGCTCCGGCGACGTCAACTACTACGGCGATCCAAAGATCAGCCGCTCCGTGGTCGGCTCCGGCGGCACGCGCCGCCTGGGCGGCGCACCGCGCTAAGCCCGCGCTACAGATCCCAGCGCAGCTCCGCCAGGACGGTGCGCTGGGTGTAAGGGTGAAACGCCCAGTAGGTCGCGTTATTCAGATTGTCGACGCCGACCGCCGCGCTCCAGTGGCGGTCGAACCGGTAGCGCAGGCGCACATCGGCCACCGTGTAGGTCGACACGCCGGTATAGGTATCGCCATGCGGATCGCTGTTGTCGAGCGTGCCGAACTGGCGGCCGCTGTAGCGCACCCCGAAGGTCGCACTCCACTTGTCATCCAGGCGCCACGCCGCCATCAGGTTGGCGCGCCAGTCCGGCACCCGCGGCTGGCGCTTGCCCACGCTGGCGGGAAAGCCCTGGTTCTCCGCGATGATCGAATCGGCCCAGGTCACGCTGCTGTTGACGGTCAGCCCCGGCACCAGCACATCGTCGGCCTGGTGCGCCAGTTCCAGCCCGTGGGTGCGAACCTGGTCCACGTTCTGCACCGTGTTGACGGTCGGCGTCAGCGCCTGCGAATAGAGCGCGTCGCGGGTGGTCTCGTGGAACAGGGTCAGGCGCAGCACGTCGTCGGCGCGGGTCCGTTCGGCGCTCAGTTCACCGGTCCATGACTTTTCCGCGCGCAGGGCCGGATTCGTGTTGACGATTACCTGGTCGACAATCGAGCCCTGGAACAGCTCGGACGCGGTCGGATTGCGCACCGCGCGCCCGAGCGATGCTTTCAGCCCCCACTCCGATTCGCCTTTCCAGGCCAGCGCCGCTTTGGGCGACCAGCTGTTTTCAGCCCGCGCGCGCAGCGGCAGCGGCGCCACCGAACTCGCGTTCGACATCTCGCCCCCGAAGGCCTGCCAGTGCTCGTAGCGCAGGCCGAGCGTGGTCTTGAAGTCCTGGCTCCAGCGCCAGGCGTCCTGCAGGTACAGGCTTTGCAGGCGCGTGTTGCCATTGAAGGTGGACAGGCGCCCCGCCGCCGCGCCGCTGCGCCAGTCGGCCGTGGCGCGCACGGCATTGCGCAGCATCGCCGTTTCGCCCTGCAGGCCCATTTCCACCACGTGGGCAGGAACCGGGCGCCAGATGCCCTTGAGCGCGTAGGTCTGCCAGCCGCTGCCCGACAGGTCGGTCAGGCTTCCCCGGCCCGCGCTGTCCAGGCCAGCCACCGGCACCAGGGGCGTCCGTACGGCGTCGCGCACATAGTCGTATCTGCTGGCGGCGAGCTCCCAGTCCCACACGCCCTTGCTGTGCTGCTTGAGCGAGAGCCCGTGCATCAGGTGCACCAGGCTGCCGGTGGACGGGGCCATGTCGGCGGCGCGCAGATCGTAGCGGCGGCCGCCGATATTGATCTGGCCGTTGGCGTCGCCCAGGCCTCACCGGCGCGCCGGACGCGTCGCGCAGATACGATTCGGTGGCGCGGCGCGCCTCGTTGCCCCACCATCCGAGCGTATAGCTGGCGCGCAGGATGGGCGAGATGTCCCATGCCAGCTTGACCTTGGCGTGGTCCTGCACCGTGTGCGAGCGGCCGCTGGCGCCGATGATCCACCAATCCTTGTTGGCCGGATTCTTGTCGGCGATGGCGCCGCTGACCGGCAGGCCGGCGTCGCTCACGCTGCTTAGGCCGAGAGCAGCTTGTTGGCGAACGACAGCGGCTGGCCGCGGCTGTCCAGGCGCGAGACGTCGACCCACCAGGACCACGCGCCCTGGCGGTTGCCCAGCGAGGCGCTGCCCTGGCGGCCGCCGAAACGGTCGTCGCTGCCGTAGGCCGAAAACGGCTGGCTGAAAGCGGCCATGCGCACATGCGCCTCCAGCTTGTCCGGCATGCGGGTCTGGAAGTCGACCACGGCACCGACCGCATTGCCAGGATAGGCGGCCGAAAACGGACCGTACAGCACATCGACCCGCTCGATCTCTTCCGGCGAGACCAGCCCCAGCAGCGCGGCGTGAAGGTGGCCCCGTTGCCGAGCAAATTCGAGAGCAGGATGCCGTCGGCGTACACCAGCGAGCGCGCTGTTGCCGGTGCCCGAAGCACGGCTGGCCAGCACGGCGTGGTCGTAGTCGCCGATATAGCGCTTGCGCACGTTCAGGCTCGGGAAGTACTTGAGCGCGTCCTCGCTGTCGGTGGCGTTGATGCGCTGGGCGATCTGTTCGCCGTTGATGCTTTCAATAGTGGTGGGAATGGCGGTCGGCAGCGAACTGGGACGGCCGCCCGAAATCAGGACGATGGGGGCGTCGGCCAGCGCGGCGGGTACGGCGCAGGCGGCCGCGATGAAGATGCAGGTATGTTTCACGTTGTATTCTCTTTGGCATGCGAACGGAGAAACCGCGCGCAAGGCGGCCAAAAGCCAGCCTGCGTCAGCGGGATCAGGGAAAGGCGGCAAGCTGCCGCCGTTACGTCATGCGAAAGAAGGCGGACCGCGGGGAGGCGCGGCAGTGAGCGCCAGTAATGGCGTCGGTGAACGATAGAACAGATATGGCCGCAGGCCATGGTTGGCGCTGAGACCGAGACCGCTGAACATGACGGGGACCAGCAGATCGCTGCCACCATGCGGCAGGCAG
Source organism: Massilia sp. H-1 (assembly GCA_024703915.1). Taxonomy (GTDB): domain Bacteria; phylum Pseudomonadota; class Gammaproteobacteria; order Burkholderiales; family Burkholderiaceae_D; genus Telluria_A. The sequence continues at coordinate 654,849 of CP087969.1, forward strand.
TAGGCGCAATGCTCCATGCCCGCCCCCCATGCCGCTGCTTAAACAAACTTGTTGATGACATTGCCCTTGCCCGCAGGCTCGGTCACGCACATGGACGAGAGGAACAGATCACCGTCGGCACGTACGGCACTGACCAGGTGAGACACCGACGGGGCGAGCGTGTTCAGCAGGACCGCGAAACACGCGATCCTGATCCACAGTTGCCACCTGGCCGGATGCCGGAAATAGTTCAATGCGTGGCTTAAGCATGCCCGCTTCCAGGGACCGCGAAATTGATGGGCTTGACGGGCACCTTGACGGTGATCGCTTCGCGCTTCTTGCCGGGATGCTCGACCTGCAAGGTCAGCATGATGGTATCGCCCGCCTTGAGCTGCTGCTTGAGGCCAACGAGCATGATGTGATAGCTGCCCGACGCCAGATTGACGCCCTTGCCCGGCGGCAGATCGATCCCGTCGACCTGCTGCATTTTCATCATGCCGCCCTTCATGTCCATCTGATGCAGTTCGACCTGGGCCGCCACCGGCGAGCTGACGCCGACCAGACGCGCCTGGGTCGACGACTCCACGCGCATGAACGCACCCGAGCTTTTTTGCGCAGGCACGGTGGCGCGCACCCAGGGCGCAGGTCACGCTGACGGCAGCCAGGACGGGCGCGCTCAGCGACGAGAAAACGATCAGGGCGGAAAGGATTTTTTTCATGAGTGGACGTCGTAGATTCGACCGCGATTATAGCTTAGCGTTCGGCTTTGAAGTCTTCGCGCTCGACCAGCACGGTGTTGACGCTGTCGGTCAGATAGATCTGGCCATCCTGGATCGTGCACTGCAGCTGCATGTTGCGGTTGGCCATGGCCTGCAACTGTTCGCTCGCGTCCGACGGAATATTGATCACACTCAGTTGCTTGGCACGCTCAAGCTTGTTGGCGATCTGCTTGTACCAGATATGGCTGGTCGCGCTGTAGCTGTAGACCACCACTTTCTGACTGCGGCCGCAGGCTTTCATCAGGCGCTTGTCGTCCGGCTGGCCGACCTCGATCCACAGCTCGATGGCGCCGGTCAGATCCTTTTGCCACAGGTCCGGTTCCTCGGTATCGAACAAGCCCTTGGTGAAGGTCAGCGAATCGCTGGCGTGGATGGCGAACGCCAGCAGACGAATCATCATGCGTTCGTCGGTTTCCGACGGATGGCGTGCCAGCGTCAGGAGATGCGTCTGATAGTAATTGCGGTCCATGTCCGCAATTTGCAGTTCCGCCTTGTAGATTGTTGCCTTGAGTGCCATTGATGCAATGCCCTTGAATTATTTGAAGACGACAGTCTTGTCGCCGTTTTGCAAAATACGGTGTTCCACGAACCACTTCACGGCGCGCGCCAGTACCACGCACTCGACGTCGCGGCCGATCGCCGACAGCGTCTCGGCATCCATCGCATGGTCGACCCGCTCGACGTCCTGCTCGATGATCGGTCCCTCGTCCAGGTCGCCCGTGACAAAGTGGGCGGTGGCGCCGATCAGCTTGACGCCGCGGTGATGCGCCTGGGCGTACGGCTTGGCGCCCTTGAAGCTGGGCAGGAAGGAATGGTGAATATTGATCGCGCGGCCGCGCATCGCTTCGCACAGGCCGGGCGACAGAATCTGCATGTAGCGCGCCAGCACCACCAGATCGATCTTGTGGGTCGCCATCAGATCGAGCACGCGCTTCCTGGGCTTGCTTGGTCGCCTCGTCGGCGCCAGTTGCCAGTGGCAAGTGGTGGAAGGGAATATTGTAGCTGGCCGCGAGCTGGTAGAAATCCATGTGGTTCGACACGATGGCGGGAATCTCGACCGGCAGCAAACCGCTCTTGTAGCGGAACAGTAAATCGTTGAGGCAATGGCCGATCTTCGACACCATCAGCATCACGCGCGGCTTGGCGCGGGCGTCGTGCAGCTGGCCGTTCATGGCCATCTGGCTGCACAGGGCGGCAAAGTCGGCGCGCAGCGCGGTGTCGCCGACCTGGCTGTCTTCCAGCGCAAAATGCACGCGCATGAAGAACAGCTTCGACTCGGCATCGCCAAACTGGGCGGAATCGATGATGTTGCAGCCATGTTCAGCGAGGAAGCCGGAAACGCGGTGCACGATGCCGCGCTGATCCAGGCACGACAGGGTCAGAATGTATTCGGGATGCGTCATGTTCAGGGGGTAGCCGATGGAGTGGGATGCCAACCTCATATTGTCGCATGCGGAGGGGAAAACCGGCCAATCATAAAAAAGCACGGGCGTGCGTATTTGGAGTATAGTTAGCGAATTACAACTCAATCGGAGACCTTTTCCATGTCCACCACCGCCCTGATGAACCAGCAGTTCCGCCTCGCCGCCCGCCCGGTCGGCATGCCCAAGCGCAGCGACTGGCAAGAACTGACCGAACCGGTACGCGAGATCACCGATGGCGAAATCGTCGTCAAGGCACTGTATCTCTCGCTGGACCCGGCGATGCGCGGCTGGATGAACGAAGGCAAGTCCTACATCCGCCCGGTCGCGATTGGCGAAACCATGCGCTTGTGGCGGCGTTGGCGTGGTGGTGGCAAGCAAGTCGGACAAATTCGCCGTGGGCGACCACGTGTCGGGCGGCATCGGCGTGCAAGCCTACTGGACCGGCGCGGCCAGCGACAAGACGGCCGCCTTCTTCAAGATCGACCCGCGCCTGGCCCCGCTGACCACCTGGCTCAATACCCTGGGCATGCCTGGCATGACCGGTTACTTCGGCCTGATCGAATCGGGCCAGCCAGAAAGCCGATGAGACCGTGGTCGTTTCAGGCGCGGCGGGCGCAGGTCGGCATGACGGTCGGCCAGGTGGCCAAGCACCTGGGCTGCCGCGTGGTCGGCATTGCGGGCGGCAAAGAGAAATGCGACTTCATGGTCAAGGAAATGGGTTTTGACGCCTGCATCGACTACAAGGCGGGCCCGAACGCCGTCAAGGAAGGCCTGAAAGAACACTGCCCGGCCGGCGTCGACGTCTATTTCGACAACGTGGGCGGCGACATTCTCGACACCGTGCTCACCCGCATCAACCTGCGTGCGCGCATCGTCATCTGCGGCGCGATCTCGCAATACAACAACACGACCGCGGTGAAAGGCCCGGCCAACTACCTGTCGCTGCTGGTCAACCGTGCGCGCATGGAAGGCATCGTCGTCTTCGACTACGCCGACCGTTACCACAAGGGCGTGGCCGCCATGGCCAAGTGGATGCAGGAAGGCACCTTCAAGAGCAAGGAAGACGTCGTTGACGGCCTCTCGACCTTCCCCGAAGCGCTGCTGATGCTCTTCGAAGGCAAGAACTTCGGCAAACTCTGCCTGAAAGTCGCCTCCGAATAAATTTCACTATCAGGGGTCAGACCTCCATTCTGAAAGTATTTCTGAATGGAGGTCTGACCCCGAATCTGCAATGTGCTTGGCCGCCGGGGTAGTTGACCGCGCGTCTGGTGCAAGTTCCTGGAACTTGGCCGCCTCTTCATCGTCTACCTCCTGCTCATTCGAAGCACGCACACCATTGCTGCGATGGTGTCCCCATGTCGTTTTTGATCGAGGTAGCCAATGCCAAGTAATTCCAATCGTCCCTCATTTCAGCCCGGATTCGAAGCCCAGGTGAACTTCATGACCGAGCTGACGCGCTCGACCTCCGATTCGGTCCGCAAATTGAGTGAACTTAATCTCCAGTTCGCACAGCAACTGATGCAGGACTCGTTCGAGGCCACCACCCGCATGCTGTCCTGTTCCAATCCTTTCCAGCTGGCCGCCACCGCCGCGCATGCCGCGCAGCCGATGGTCACCCACTTGCGTCATTACCAGCATCAGCTGGTCAACTTGCTCAGCGGATCGCAGATCGATATCTCATGCCAACACCGCCGCCTTCCTGCCCGAGGCCAGCCGCTACACGCGCGACCTGGCCAGCAGCATGGCGCTTCCCGACGGCCCCAGCGACAGCACGCTAGGCGCCAGCTAACCGTCCCAGGAGTCCACCATGCCTACCCAAGGAAAGCAACAAGGCGGATCCGGCTTCGACGCGCTCGACCTCCTCAGGGCCGATCACGACCGGGTCCGGGATCTGTTTCGCGAGTTTGACAGCATAAAAGGCAACGACGAAGAGGACGAACGCAAGTCCGAACTGGTCGACGAAATCTGCTACGAACTGACGCTGCACACCATGATCGAGGAAGAAATCTTCTACCCCGGCCTGCGCGCGGCCATCGACGACAGCGACCTGATGGACGAAGCCGACATCGAACACGCTTGGCGCCCGTGAACTCATCAGCCAGCTCGAAGTCATGTACCCCGGCGACGACCACTTCGACGCCACCGTCACCGTCCTGGGCGAAGAAGTTCTGCACCACATCGGCAAGGAAGAAGACTTCATGTTCGCGGCGGCGCGCAACAGCGGCATCGATCTGGCCGATCTGGGCGAGCAGCTCGCCGCGCGCAAGGAAGAACTGGACGAGGACCTGTCGGCGCCACCGCAAACCATCGAGCCCATGGAGCCGCACGACGGTGCGCGCCGCCGCCCGCCACGCGCCCCCAACTAGCCGGAACTATTCATTTTGACGCTCCCTCTAAACCACGGGCACATGACCAGCCCGACACACCGATGACCACACCAGGAGACCAACATGGCGACTAGCAAAGACAGTGGCAACAAGAGCGGCGGCTCGGCGGGCAACGCAAAAGAGCGGCGCCGCACCGGCCAAGCGCGGGTTCGCAGCAATGGATGAAAACCAGCAGCGCGAAATCGCCAGCAAGGGCAGCCAGGCCGCGCATCAAAAGGCACGGCGCATGAATTCGATTCCGAGGAAGCCAGGCGCGCCAAGCCAAAAGGCGGCGAGGCTGTCAGCCGCGACCGCGAACACATGGCCGACATCGGCCGCAAGGGGGCGAAAGCCGCCAGTCGGCCGCCCGCAACAACAAGGAAGGTGCTTAAGCAACGCCAAGGGTTCACGCCAGGGCGGCAAGGAGGAATAATCTTCCGCGCTAAGCTAGTCAACGCGATGCTTGCTCACGTGTGTCGCACCGGGCCGGATCGGGAGGGAGTCTTCCCCCCGGTTCAGGTTCCGGGATGGGCCATTCCCACTTCACCATCGTCGCCCTTGTCATCGCGGCTGTCGATGTAAGCAATCTCATTTTTGCACTGCCTTCATTAAGCAAAGAATAACAAACAGTCTGAAGGCTGGCTCATCGAGTGTCCGTGGATCAATATTTAATGACCTATGGCGACTTCCCGCCCATTTCTCTTCTATCCTCATGTTAAGATTTCTGCCTAGCCTCGCGGTTCATGCGATCGGCATGCACCAGTAATGGAAAGACAATGGAATCGCAGGATAACAAGCTGGCACCAGAACAAACCACGGCTCCCGAAGCCATAGGCCGCAACGCCATTACCGCAACCCTTGCAACCCTTTACAAGGGACGCCAGCCGAAGTATTACGAGAATCCCCATCCGTGGAAACAAGGCGGCCCCGATCCGCTCGACGGCATCAGTGTCTGGCAGCGCGCGGAACCCATTCCGCACTGGCACTACGTCACCTACGGCTTTTCCGAGCAGAATTCAAAAGTGCGCAAGGATGGCAAGAGCGGCTTCGGTTTCGAGCTGACTTTCCGGCTCGCATCCGATGCGCGCGACAGCGAGCCGCCCATCTGGCCGATTCACATGCTGCAAAACCTGGGCCGCTACGTCTACCACAGCGGCAATGGTTTCCAGCACGGCCACCGCCTCAGCGCGAATGGCCCGATCTCGCTCGGCACGCCGACCCTGCTGTGCGCGATGGGCTTTTCGCACGACATGGAACTGCCCACGATCGACACGCCCAACGGCAAGGTCGAATTCCTGCAAGTGATCGGCATGACGGCCGAGGAAGAAGTAAGCGCCCAGAAATGGGACACGCGCAAACTGCTCGAACTGATGCTGCCGTATATGCCGATGTGGATTACCCACCTGCACCGCGCGTCCTTCCTCTCCTTCCCTGCGATCCAGGCCAAGGTGCTGGCCGGGATGCAGCGCGATGGTTCGTCGAGCGGCATCGTGTTTACTGACCTGCTGCTGCTCGAAGAAACCAAGCGCTTCCTGCGCCAGCCGCAGGCCCGGATCACGCTTGGCGCCTACCTGGTCGGCCAGTTGTCGCAGCTGCTGCCGCTGCGGCTCGGCTACGGCAAACCGTTTGCGCTGTGCGGCCCGGAGTGGCGCATCCAGTTCGATCTGACCAAGCGTAAAAATCACTGGCGCATCGAGCGCGGCGTGGTCCGCCTGTTCGTGACCGCGGCCACCGTCCAGGAATTCGCGACCCTGCTGCATCAGCGCCAGGGTGTCTACAAGCTGCCCTCGTTCCCGTTGATCCTGTGGGACGTCAAACAGACCACGATCCGAAACGCCGCAGGCGAAATCGTCGACATCCTCGGCTGACGCACCAGGCCAGCTGCCTCACTCGGGCAGCTGCACGATGCAGGGCGTGCCGAGCAAACCTGTCAGGGCCTGGTCGATGTGCTGCACCAGCGCGGCAAAGCGCGCCTGCGCCAGGCGGCCCTCCACCACCACATGCAGCGCGCGTGTTTTCCGTGATGCGCACCACGGTCCCGTCGAGCATGACGGTGAAGTCCTTGTAGTCGTCGGCGTCGCTGCGTGCCAGCGCCACGGCGGCGCCGCCCATCAGGTAGCGCGCCTCGTACAAATCGAAATCGGGTTCCATCCCCAGCGCCTGCGCAAGTCGCGCGGCGGCCATGCCGTCGCCCCCGGTCCAGCCCTGGGACTCCCACAGCGCCTGGCGAAATTCAAACAGGTGATTGCGGCGCCCGTCCGCCGGCAAGGACGATGCACTGCTGCCAGTCGCTGCGCCGTTCGCAGGTCCAGTTCCAGGTCGCCAGATCGAGCCGCCATGTGTGCAGGTTGGCTTCGGGGTAGGCGTCCGCGCGCGGCATGACCGCGCCGCCGCCAATGGCAATGGCGCTGCCACCGTCGCACAGGCGCGCCGCATGGCGGGCGATCCAGCCGGGCCCCTCGCCGGTGGTGGCAATACGCGTGATGGCAAACGTACGCAGCGAGAGCGAATACACCGGCGTGCAAGCGTGGCGGCGCTGTGCTTCGTAGCCGAGCGCGCCGATGATGACGATCTGCTCATGCGGCCAGCGTGGCCGAATGAAAATCGAGCGGCTCGAAGACGTCCATCGGATAGGCCTACACGTGGACGCTGCCGTCCGGCTTAAGCACACGACAACGTCGTTATAGATATGGAAGTCGGGATCGTCGTGATCCTCGTGTTCGCCGCCGATGCACACCAGCGTACCGTCGGGCAGCCGCACGCGCGCCTGGCCGAAGCGCCGGAACGACCAGCATGGTCCCACCACGGTACTGCACGGTCCCTCCAGCGCTTCGTTGGCGCGAAAGCCGCACAGCCGCGTGTGCACCAGCCAGGTCCACACGGGATTGTCCATCCGGCTCGGATTGGCCGTGCCCGCCCGCGGCGCGCCAGGCGAGAAAGGTCGCCAGGTCAAAGCCCGGCGCCATCGCCTGCTCGGAGTCGTCCCGTTCGATCATGCCGCGTCCTATCCAGGTGGAAAGTTTTCCATTCTATCAATGTTGTCATTTATATGCCAATTGGATCGTCGCCAGCGCGGTTTTTTAATCCCTTCTATAATTTCAGGAATTCCTGAAAATTCAAAACTCAACGACAGGCACACATGAACAATTTGACGCCGCTGGCGCAGAAATTCATCCTCCACTTCGGCGAAATGGGCAGCCGCTGGGGCATCAACCGCACGGTCGGCCAGATGTACGCGCTGCTGTACGTGAGCGGCAAGCCCCTCAACGCCGACGAAATTGCCGAATGCCTGCAGTTTTCACGCTCGAACGTGTCGATGGGCCTGGAAGGAACTGCAGTCCTGGCGCCTGGTCAAGCTGCTGCACCAGCCCGGCGACCGGCGCGAATACTTCGAACCGCCCAAGGACGTGTGGGACATTTTCAAGGCGCTGATCGAAGAGCGGCGCCGCAAGCGAAGTGGAACCGACGCTGTCGATGCTGCGCGACGCGCTGCTCGAGACGCCGTCGACCGAGGCCGACATCGTCGCCCAGCAGCGCATGCGCGAGATGTACGAGCTGATCGAACTGTCGAGCTCCTGGTTCGACGACGTGCAGCGCCTCTCGCCCGACACCCTCACCTCGCTCATGAAGATGGGTTCCACCGTCGGCAAGCTGCTCGACGTGGGCGACACCGTGCGCGGCACCTTCCGCAAAAAGAGCGAGCAGCAAGGCGCTCCGGACCGGGACAAGTAAGATGGAGCCCCGACCGAAAGGCATGCCACTGGCCGTGGCGATCACGCTCGCGCTGATCGTCAAGATCATCATCCTGATGATGCTCCACAAGGCCTTCTTCTCGGCCCCGCAAGCGAAAAAAATGCGGATGCCCACCGCCGCCGTCGAACAGCATCTGCTCGGCGCCAGCCCTCCTCCTTCTGTTTCACCATCCGCCACCAGGGTCCAGCCATGATCATCGATGATGTCGTCAGCCTGTCGCGCCTGCAGTTCGCCGCGACCGCCATGTATCACTTCCTGTTTGTCCCGCTTACACTCGGCCTGTCGTGGATCCTCGTGATCATGGAATCGGTCTACGTCATGACCGGCAAAGAGATTTACACGACATGACCAAATTCTGGGGCAAGCTGTTCGGGATTAACTTCGCCATGGGCGTGACCACCGGGATCACGCTCGAATTCCAGTTCGGGACAAACTGGGCCTACTACTCGCACTATGTGGGAGACATCTTCGGCACCCCGCTCGCGATCGAAGGCATGATGGCCTTCTTCCTCGAATCGACCTTTGTCGGCCTGTTCTTCTTCGGCTGGTCGCGCCTGTCGAAGGTGCAGCACCTGGGCGTGACCTTCCTGGTCGCGCTGGGCTCGAGCCTGTCGGCCCTGTGGATCCTGATCGCCAACGGCTGGATGAACAATCCGGTCGGCGCCGAGTTCAACTTCGAAACCATGCGCATGGAGCTGGTCAGCATCAGCGACGTGATCTTCAATCCGGTCGCGCAGGTCAAGTTCGTGCACACCGTCGCCGCATCGCTACGTCACCGCCTCGATGTTCGTGCTCGGGATCTCCGCCTTTTACCTGCTGCGCGCGACATCCCGTTCGCGATCCGCTCGTTCGCCATAGCCATCGGCTTCGGGCTGGCCTCGACGCTGTCGGTGATCGTGCTGGGCGACGAATCAGGCTACACCGCCGGTGAGGTCAACAAGGTCAAGCTGGCCGCCATCGAAGCCGAATGGGAAACCGAAGCGGCAGCCGGCAGGGCCTGACCGTATTCGGCATGCCCAACGACCAGCACGAGCGCACCGACTACGCCGTCAAGATTCCCTACGTGCTCGGCCTGATCTCCACCCGCTCCACCGACAAGCAGGTCACCGGCATCAAGGACCTCAAGGCCCAGCACGAAGTACGGATCCGCAACGGCATGAAGGCCTACGCCGCGCTCTCGCGCCTGAAGGGCGGCGACAAGTCGCCAGAAGCGCGCGCCGACTTCCTGCGCCTGCAGCCGGACCTCGGCTACGGCCTGCTCCTCAAGAAGTACACGCCCAACGTGACCGACGCGACCGAAGCCCAGATCAAGGCCGCCGTCGGCGACACGATCCCCAAAGTCGCGCCGCTGTTCTGGTCATTCCGGATCATGGTCGGACTGGGGATGCTGTTCCTGTTTATCTTCAGCGCCGCGTTCTGGTTCCTGATCCGCAAAAAACTGTCGCAGCAGCAGCTGGCTGCTCAAGCTGGCGGTGGTGGCCATTCCGCTGCCCTGGATCGCCGCCGAAATGGGCTGGATCGTGGCCGAATACGGGCGCCAGCCGTGGACCATCGCCGGGATCCTGCCGACCCACCTGTCGGCCTCCTCGCTGCAGCCCGCGAACCTGTATTTCAGCCTGGCTAAGCTTCCTCGGCTTCTACACGCTGCTGCTGGTGATCGAAATGGGACTGATGATCAAGTACACGCGCCAGGGGCCAAGCAGCCTGCACACTGGTAAATATCACTGGGAAAAGCTGGAGGCCGCATGATCTTCGACTACGTCACGCTCAAAATCATCTGGTGGTGCTTCGTCGGCGCCCTGCTGCTCGGCTTCGCCCTGACCAACGGCTTCGACTTCGGGGTCGGCATGTGGCTGCCCTTCCTCGGCAAGGACGACATGGAGCGGCGCGTCATCATCAACGTGATCGGCCCGACCTGGGAAGGCAACCAGACCTGGTTCATCGCCATGCGCATGGCGCCATGTTCATGCGGCCTGGCCGCTGGTATATGCAGCCGCCTTCTCCGGCTTTTACGTGGCCCTGATGCTGCTGCTTTTCGCCCTGTTCTTCCGGCCGGTCGGCTTCGACTACCGCAGCAAGGTGGCCGATCCGCGCTGGCGCAGCGCCTGGGACTGGGGCCTGTTCATCGGCGGCTTCGTGCCACCCCTGATCTTCGGCATCGCCTTCGGCAACCTGCTGCAGGGTGTGCCCTTCCACTACGACGACACCATGCGGATGGAATACACGGGCGGCTTCCTGGGCCTGTTCAATCCCTTCGGCCTGCTCGCGGGCGTGCTCGGCGTGGCCATGCTGGCCATGCACGGCGCGGCCTACTTGCAGCACAAGACCGAAGGTGTGATCGCGGCGCGGGCGCGCAAGGCCGTGATCGGGGCCGGCGTGGTTGCCTTCACCGCCTTCGCGCTGGCTAGAAGCGTGTGGGTCGCGACCGGGCTCGAAGCCTACCGCATCGTCAGCGCGCCCCCGCTCGACAGCGCCTTCATGCCGACCGCGAAAACCGTGGTGCGCGCCATGCTGCCTGGATGGACAACTACGGCCGCTGGCCCGCGACCATCCTGTTCCCGCTGATGGGACTGGGCGGCGCGCTGCTGGCGATCGCCTGCAGCGCGGCCCGCAGAAGCCTGGCCGCCTTCCTCGCGACCGGCACCTCGGTGGCCGGGATCGTGCTGACGGCCGGCGCCGCCATGTTCCCCTTCATCATGCCGTCCTCACTGGCACCGGGCAGCTCGCTGACCGCCTGGGACGCCGTGGCCAGCCATAAAAGCCTGGCCGTCATGTTCTGGGTGATCGTGATCATGCTGCCGGTGGTGATGCTGTACACCTCGTGGGTGTACGGGATCATGCGCAGCAAAGTCACTGCGGCCTATGTCCGCGAAAACGAACACGAAAGCTATTAGGAGACGCACATGTGGTATTTCGCCTGGATTCTCGGTATCGGGCTGGCCCTGTCGGCCGCCATCATCAACGTCATGTGGCTCGAGGCGAACTACGCGTTCGGCCTGCGCGACGAAGACACCACGCGCGAGCGCTTCAGAGCAGGCCAGCCGCGACGGCTGATCAGGCGGCGGCCCTGACCGGCGGCGCGACGATAGCGTTCCAGGTCCTCGGCCGTCATCTTGCGGCCAACGATGCCGAGGCGCGCCCGGATATTCTGAATCACCTCGCGCACCGTGCTGGTGGACAGAGCGAGGCGGTCGGCAATCGTCTTGGGCAGCAAGCCCTGGGCATGCATGATCGCGATCTGCATCTCGCGTGTGGTCAGCGGCAGAAGGCGCGACGGCTCTTCCACGCCCTGGCGCTGGCAGCATGCGCGCTGCCAGCGGTACAAGAGCGCTTCGGCACCAGGTGGCGGGCCCACTCCGCGTCTTCCGGCCCGAAGCCGGGATCGGCATCGCGGCGGTAGAGCGTGATCCACGCCAGTCCGAACGAATTGTCGACCCCGGCCAGCATCAGCTGTCCGAAGCCGTGCTTTTGCAGATAATTGGCGATCAGCTTGCTTGCGCAGGCGTGCATGACGCTGCCCCGCCTCGCGTTCGCTGAGGGCGCGGTAATCGTCGACCGAAATGGTTTGCACGATGCGCGGGTAGGCGGCGAACAGCTGGCCGACCACGTCCTCGCCCGCCACGGCCGGGTACTCGGCGATGAACGACGGCGCAATATTGTGGCAGCCGAGCACCTGGGTGATGGTGACGGAGCCGTCGGCGTTGCGCGTCCCGGCCCCGGCCAGGAGCGCATCGAAGCGGACACATTCGGACAAGCTTAGCTACTGCGGTTTCCAACATCGCCATTCCCTCATTGCCCGTGGCAAACATGATCAAGTTCGCAATTATGCCGCCATACCAACACCGGGGTCAGACCACTTTTTCGCGCGGCAATCTTGCAACACCACGTGTTCAAATAAAAGTGCTCTGACCCCGGTGTGGTAGAGTGCGCGCCATGCAAGAGCTTAAATTTTTTGGGGGCGTATTCGGAGCAGACCCGGACCCAGGTGGCGCAGCTGATCGCGCAGAACCGCCTGGCCGATGTCCTGCGCCAGCGCTACGGCGCCGCCCACACCATCCGCACCGACAAGGCCCTCTACGATTACATCCAGGAGCTCAAGAACGAGTTCCTGCGTAACGCCGATCCGATCAACAAGGTCGCCTTCGATTCGAAGATCCACGTGATTCAGCACGCCCTCGGCCTGCACACGTCGATCTCGCGTCCAGGGCAACAAGCTCAAGGCCAAGCACGAGATCCGCGTGGCGACCATGTTCAAGGATGTCCCGATCGAGTTCCTGCGCATGATCGCCGTCCACGAGCTGGTACGCACAAGTAATCGTCCTCCAATGGTGACGTACAACTAATGCAGAAAATGGACACACATCGTCTCAAATATCTTGGGGCTTATTCAGAAGAAGTACGGTCACAGGTGTCCCAGCTTCTTGAACAGGACAAAGTCGGGAGCATACTTCTAAAGCGCTATCCCATCGCCCACCAAATCCGTACAGATGGCGCGCTGTATGCGTATGCTCACGATTTAAAGAGTAGACATTTAAGCAATGCAGACCCAATTACCAAAGTAGCATACGACAACAAGATTCGAGTGATTAACCATGCACTTGGACTTCACACATCTATATCACGGGTTCAAGGCACAAAGCTAAAGGCAAAGCGAAAATCCGCATATCCACGATTTTTAAGCTTGTTCCTCAGGAATTTCTGACCATGATTGTTGTGCATGAGCTGGCTCATTTCAAATTCAAAGACCATGACAAAGCGTTCTATAAGCTATGTACCCATATGGAAGCCAACTACCATCAATACGAATTTGACTTAAGGCTTTACCTCACACTGTTGGACTCAGGTGGCCCAAAACTTTGGGACTAATCTGCTACTACGCACTTCGCCTCAAATTACTTGCAATTTCCCGCAAGAAGAGATTGCTTGCCCAACCGTCCACAGGTACATGTGCTACATTGGCCAACTAACAAAAGACAAAACAAATCTTATACTGCTTCTTCGTTTTCAATCCTATCAATAAGATATTCAATTTGGCGATTGTTCTTGCTCAATCCGTAATAAATCGCCGAATCCCAATTGTTTGGAGTTGAATGCTTATCGTCCGAAATTTCCCGCATCTCATCTAGTCGCTCAGACAGAATTTCGTGGCTTACTCTTGGATAAGTCGCTTTCCGCAACAACAAATGCAGTCATGGAGCGTTAGAAATTTTGGCCCACACATTTGCCGCATACGACAACAGCTTGGTCTTTGCATGGATAGTCTGAATATGATAATTGAGCGCAGTGTTGTGCAAAAAGGTTAAGCATAACCTTAATCTTAATATCGGGGCTACTTACGTCACCCTCAAAAGATAGATATATTAACCGTTCAGACATGCAACGGTCAAAATAGGGGTGAAGTAATCTCTCTCCGTTTATCTGTCCTTTGTAGTTCTTCCCTTTATGCAGATTGCAATCACAAGCGGATACCAAATTAGGAATAAAGAACGAAAATTCCGGATAATCTTCTTTCGGAATAAAATGGTCTACTTGCCCAGGAGGTTTAGTACTACCGCACAACGGACAAACATCAGTTCGCACCTCATTCCGAATTTTAGCGATATATTCAAGTCCTTTGATTTCACCTTCGTAATGCGTAATTAACGACTTCTTGAGATTGTCAGGCATGATGACAGGTTCTGGGATTTCCCACGGGTCTCCACCAACTGCGACATATTTTCCATAGGAAGCTGAAATCACGGGTAACGAATCTAACAAGAACCCAAAACTTCCAAGTGCTGATTTTCAGAAAGTGTTTTTAATACCATGAAATCATCAACGCCCAGGTTGGGCAAGCCTGAATAAATCATTTTGTGAACTTGCTTTCGCCATGAAGAAATTGGCGGATGTGAAGTACGGCTTCGCTAGATAACTCAGCTTTCAACATAGTTTCCCAATCCGTGTACTTCTCGGGATTTACTCGGATTTCATTCGCAATTTTTTTTACATTTTCGATAACCAATTCATCGGCGAAAATAGATGCGGATATCGACCCCACATCCGCCCCCAGCGTCTTCAACCGGGGTTTCATCACGTTTATTGCGCCACTTGACTCATGATAGACAATTTTTACCTGCTCTGCAGGAACTTCACGAACCACATAAGGTGAGTGAGTCGCCACGATGGCAACCGAGTCGGTAGCACTCAATATAGAATCCAACATCGCCATGAATTGGGAAATAAGTTGAGGATGCAAATGGGTTTCTGGCTCATCAATCAAAACGAGAGAGCCGCCGACCACGTTATAGGATAATTGCGCTGCCAATCGTAAGAATGAAAGTTGCCCACTACTAAGTGGCACCAAGCGGTCATCTTGTGACATTAAAATGACCCCAGAAGCCTCCAGTGCCCTTCTTGCCTCAAGGCGTACATGTTCGCTGGAGGCCGTTAGGTCCTCCAGCGCAACAGTGCGGCTCGTTGGACTCTCGGCGCCCAACTCCGCAGCAGCGATTACTAATGCTGATACGGGAAGTACATTACTAATCGCGCTTGAAGAGTGTCCACCTGGGCCGTTCCAACTCGTCGCTAGACCAATGGCTGCGCGAAAGCCGATATAGCGTTTCAGGGAGTGAGTCCTCTATCGGGGAGTCATCTTTAAAACTGGTTGAAAGCTTGAGATAGTCGACCTGAGAATTTTCAGGCTTTCGGGGGAACGTGTATTCAGTCTCCCCAGGAGTGCGAATGGCTATTAATCGGGGAAACCTTTGGCAAGAAATGATAGCAAAACTGGTCCAAGTAGCGTTCACAAATATGGTTCAGCATGCGACTTTTGCCAACGCCATTTTTCCCAATCAAGACGGAAATGCGTTGTGGAAATAACCCTTCATGACTAAATTCGAACACCAAGGGAACACTTGAAGAAAATCCAGAGAAGCCAGAAAGCGGTAGTTCCAATTTGACTGGGGCCAACGAAATTTTTTCCCACGATATTCCTAAGAGAGCTTCGAATCCATGATGAAAGGCGTTATATCCGCCTTCGGACCGTATCAACGAAAAGACAAAAATATCTGATTTTATTGCGCTCTCGCGCATTTCAGCCTTTCTGGCTCGAAACTGGTCTGAACTAAGTCGCCGAGAGCGGACAATATCTCTTTCATGAAATCCAATCCATATGTCTCAATCAAGTCACGGTATGATTCAACATCTGGCTGGAAGCGAGAAAAATTCTGGAAAATCCTCGGCAGGAAAAACTTCCGCAGACTTGTTGTAGAATCTTTTTATCAACACATCAAACGGAGATTCATTCGTTCCCAAGAACCCCATTCGAAATCTTCGCCAGTCGTAACGCCCATTTTGTATGACGGCATAGTCAAATTGCGAATGAATCCCAAAATCGTTCCAATTATCGTCCGCAGGTCGCACCAAGATGCCGGTGAGTTGAAGATGTACGCGACTCGAAGCGTTCTTAGAAAAATATACCTTTAACTTGTCCATGATTTCACCTCGGCCAATCGTACTGAGTTAATTTTCGCTTTCATCAGCTAAGCTTCAAGAAGTCTCCAGGTCCGATGTACTCGAAGGTGAATTTGTCTGCGGCTCCTGTTGCGGTCGATAAAAATATTCCCTGTGCATTAGGATTCGGATGCCACGTTAGCACTCCGACCTCACGATAATCAGCAGTGAATACACATCTCTCTTTGCCAGGTCCGCCGCCAACGTGTAGTGGCGTGCCGGGTGCCATCAGGTGCGCCAAACCAAGACACCGGCCCATCGTATTTTACGGACGTCCACGCCTTCTTTGCCTTGATTTCTTTAGCGCTAACGAAGTCAACCCAGATGCGATGCGATTCTTTAGTTGGCCAATCCGGAAGCATTGCTAACGCTTGGACCTCATCGGAAGCGAGCCATTCGGCGAGCCTGCTCGGGGAGTCGAAAGTGGCCCCGGTTCGTTCTACGGCTTGAATCGCGCCTAATCGGGGAAGCAAATCCCGCCTGTATAAGTAGCGCGGCAGGCATCAGCATGGTACCCGTCTCAAGCGCCATGACCACGTTCATGCGCGTGAAAAATCAGATAGATTCATTACTGTATCGGCGCGATTCTTCATCAAAGTGCGCGGCGTGGCGAACCCGAACCGCTTCCATAGCCCACGGAATATTGAATACAAATGCCTGTTCGATAAAAGTAATGACTGCATCACTATCACCACCGACAATGGTTGTCAGCGGTTTCCCATGCAACCACGCAGTCATTATTTCAGGCCAATTATCGACTACTTTTTTGGGTGCAAAAGGAGCAATCAAGAGCGCAATTTCAGCAAATTTAATTATTGCCTCTACTGCCATTTCAGGATGTCCGGTAGCGATTCCTACGTTAGCAATGAGAAGCAATTGCTCTAATTCCGCAGCATGTTGGTCGAGTGCTTTACCTGTAGCCAAGCCAACCCCGGCCAAGAAATACCCACGACGCTCTGTAGGGGTCGTGTTGCCCCAAATATGTTTCGTGCGAGCGACTAGGCCGCCAATCAAAGCCTTCTGAGTGCTTTCGTTTTTTTCGTGCCAACCGCCTGTAGAATAACGAAGACTTCAGAATTTGGTCGAGCGCAGATTCAATATCATCTTCCGATACGTCCGACTCTCCAAACAAGCTAAAAATCGCTGTATCGAGACTCATCAAATGGGATGGCCATTTGGCCTTTTCTGCCTCATGAACCGTCAGTTTTTCGTTCGTCAAGATAGGAAACTCCCAAGCAGCCTGTCCAGCAACATATTCTAAGAGCGTACTTGGCTGCGTCCCCAATTTCTTACTCATGCGACTAAGCAGTGTGTAGATAAGCCGGAGCAAACCACTTTCCATCTCTCGGCCGCTTTGATTGCCAATCAACGCTTTCCACGCAACGCCACGTTTGACGGGTTCATCAAACATCGGATACAGCACAAGGCCTTCGATGTCGATGTAAGCACGGCCAGCGCGGCCAACTACATTCCTGAACTCGGCAATATCTATGCTCGCACCGTTCCTGACGTGGCCGTGAAAGATAAGACTGGTTGCGGCCAAATTGAGCCCCTGAGCAAGCGTCGGCGACGAGACTGTAATCTTCAATACGCCGTCACGAAGCAACCGCTCAACTTCCTTTCTATACGGAGTTGGAAGCGCGCCATGGTGGACTGCGACACCAAGTCTGAGGCATTTAAGTATTTCGTGGTCCGCTCCGAACCATTCTGCTCCGACAGCTAAAGCGGTTTGCCGCCATAAAATTCCCGTCAAGCGCTTTGCTAATAGTTTCAAGCAGCGGATTATCGAGGTCCTCCTCCCCCAGCAAATTGACCTCAGGCACTCCGGCCAGCGATGCTATCAGAGATTCATCGGAGCCAATGCCTGAACTAAACCATCGTGATATGTCCAATGCTAGGCTGTCCAAATCCCGAAGCATTAGCTTGGCCAAGCATGCCTCCGAAATGGAGAAATTCAAGTTTCCAGTTCCTTGATGCAGGAGGGAAAATGCTCTGGCCGAGAAACGTCCGAGGTGATATGCCGCTGCAGCTATCAGTCGATGAAAGTCGCGTTCAGTGTCATGCGCGCCCTTACCTATCACTGCCTCCACAGCTTCCCCGGCTACTTCGAAACCACGGCGTGCCAATGCCTGGTCGCCGCCAAGCTCAGCATAGCGTAGCGCGTGGCTCAACAACGAGTAGCCGTAAGCCAAAAGGTCTTCCGACAACCCGGCACTGAATTTTGGCGAGCCATTAGGAAGCTCACCATCTCGCCAAATGATGGCCCTGGACTGCCCCGCGCCATCAATTTGTGGCGAAATCCCGGTTCCACAGCAGCTTCAATATTGGCTCGCAATTCTTCTAGGGTTACCGCCATTATTTTTCCACCGTCTCGAAAACATCCTTGACAAAAATCTGGTGCGAATCAACTTGTAGCGACATAACTCTGCTGCGTCTTGCCAACATAATTCGTCAAGTTAGTTGTCAGCAGTTTCGATGGATTGTTTCCAGAAAACGTAAACAGCATATGTGTCACTTGCGAAACCTTTAGGCCATCCTTTAGTAGGGCGTCGTCTAGCGCATTGCGTAGTTCCACTTCAGCAGCACCGGTTAAGCGGTCAGCGACAAAAGAAATAGCATGGGCTGATGGCAAGTCTTTATTTGAATCCAATGCTGACCGAGCCTCTTCGATGACTGAGGTACTCATTGCCGCGCGACTCTTCACCTCGGCTTTCAGGACATTAAGTGTTCGTCCGGGCCCGTTCAAATTGAATGCAAGGACGTCCTCACCACGCATGGACATGTTGCGATGGTCCTTCCACCTGAGGCGCTTGATTCCTAGCTTGAATGCAGTCCCTTCAATGACATAGGCGTTGCAGAGTACCTCGCCGAGGTCTCCTGACCGAATCTGCTTCGACGTGGGAAGTTTTTCTTGAACGTAGTTGGCGACCGCAGGGCGGCCAAGTCTATTGAGAAGGCCCGACAAACGGTCGGGGTCAGCGTAGTAGCCAGGTAGAGCTTTTGCCAAAACACCTACTGCATGAGCCCGCTTGACGGGGTCCACCTTTAGCAATTTCAACATGTGTGTCGAGACCGGGGTATCCGTCGGCGCACACCACCTGAGAATTTGCTCATGGACCACAGCCTCCTTACGTTGGCTATGTGCAAGTGCTCATAGCAAAGTTCTATATTGGAATTTTTTCTTAGTAAGAATGGGTGTTAATAAGCTGGTGGCCCATTCCCATTGGAATCAACAGGTTAGCACCTGATTCGTTGCGGCGCATCAATTAATTGAGGCCGACCAGCCTTCGATTCATCAAAATAACTCCCCGTCAACCGCGCCTTTCACCGGTATCCACACGCCAGCCATCCTCGAGCTTCGCCACGATTCATAGCGCTATGTACTCGACATTAATTGTTGCCATCCAGCAGTTGCTCATGCAAAGTGATGGATTACCATCATTTTCAATACTGGCAATATTCGTCTTTGAAAACATTGGAGGCAACGCCTCCGACAGTCGGACAGCTTCATAACAGGAAACTAATGGACTACTTCAATTTGAACCGCCAATTCGTCGAGCGAGAAAACTACAACGCGGACGAACTCATTGCCGCCGAGGTGAGCGGCAAACGTGCGAATTGGTCGAAATTATTGGAGTGCCGTGCCTGTGTGGTTGTCATGCCTAAGCAAACTTTGGGAAAACTACCGAGATGCAACATCGGGCGGCGCAAATGCGTGACGTCTCGGATACCGCGGTATTCATCGCACTTCGTAGGTTAGCCGACCGCAAGAGCATCGAAAAGACGCTTACGGCCGAAGACTTGCAGATATACAACGCATGGAAATTGTCTACGTCTGGGACATTGACCCTATTTGTTGATTCGCTTGACGAGGCCGCGGCCGGACAGAAAGACAGCATCGAATACCTCGTTAGCGACCTAGCAGATGTAGTGACCTGGCCTAACGAGCGAGTCAAATGGGTATTCTCTACTCGGCCCGCAGTATTGACCCCGGCAGTCTTTGCCAAGCTTTCTGAAATTCTTGGACAACCCACATCAACCGTCCCCTCGACCCAATCGACTGGTTCCATCGACGACGGGGCTTCGACGATTTCCACCACGGATGTTGCTGGCGGTCCCCAACCATACAAACTACGCATTTTTTCGATGGCGCCGCTAGAGCGCAAACAGGCTGAGACCTACCTGAATGGACGTCACCCTACCCTCGCTGCAGGCGAGCTTTTGAGTTTGGCTCATGCGAACGGGGACTCGCCGGTTTCACGAGGAGTCCAGGCGGTCTGGACATCCTGGCAAACATTGATATGCTTTCCAACCCGCCGGATTCCCTGACTGGAAGTATTCAATCGGGTCATGAGCGCAATTCAAATATTGCACGGGGCCGATTCCCGTTTGGCTGATGCCGGGCAAATCTCCCCTGCGTTGCTCGGCAGGGCAGCACAGAGACTCGCATCTGCTTCCCAAGTGTGCCAGTTGGTGAACATTGAGATGCCCGTGGCCACGTTGGACATCCCCGAAAAAGCACTCTCAGCTAGGCTGATTGCGACGCCCATGTTAAATGAGGCCGCAATCAACCAGCTTCTGAACTCACAACTATGCATCGACGTTGGCTTTCATCAGGTAAAAATTTACCCTGACGAGCTAGCACCGTTCTTGGCAGCTCAGCGATTGGCTTCTCTCGTGGAATCTGCCGACCAAGCACTGAAGCTCGTTCAAAACTTTACATGGGTTGCCCCCAGTGGTGAACAGGGTGTCCATCGGGAGTACCTGCCTCTGATGGGTTGGCTTGCCACTTTGAACCCGCATTGCCGGGCCGTCATCCTCCGCTACGACCCTCAGGCATTAGCATTCTTCGGCGACCTTCGAAACCCCTCCGTGCCGTTGGCTGACGCCCAAGAAGCGCTGACGCAAAGTATTCGACGGATTGTGGAAATGGGCGACCACCCGGGTAGGGGCATATACACCTTGACGTCTGAAAATCATTGGCAAGCCGGACCTGCGCGCTTGGCGCCGCTGATTTCGAGCCTGTTCGATGAGTTTGGTGAGCACTACTGGGCCCACGATGTCCTCATGGACATTGCGACTGCCTGCAAACTTGATGCGTTTCAGCGCAAAGATAATGCGTAGGCATTCACAACAGTATGTCCGCTTGCTCGAAGACCGTGACGATGTCCGATACCTTCTGGAACTCGGCAATGTGAAAGACCTGGCAGGCCTAGCCTCCGCAGTTAAGGCCAGCCAAACGGTGCGGGAAGGAACGGCTTCCTTACTTCTTGAAAGACTTGGATGGGCGCACTTTTCGCCATCGGAAGTTGCTCGGCTCATTGACAAACAGTTCTCGACGGGGAACGTGGTTTCAGCATGGGCTACATACTGGAGTCCGGTAGTTTGCTGGACGCGGCTACCGATGAGCAACTCTACCAACTCTGTAGGGGCTTGGTGGCTCGCTGTTCACGGCTTCGCAAGTGCAACGAGCGCCGCGGTCACGACGACTCCCAAGCCGAGGACCGATTCGTTGAATCAGTCGTCGGCACCGTTGTTCAATTGCTCCACCGAACGAATACGACAATCGCTCGAAAAGCCGCTCTCCTGTGTCTTGTGTTGCAACGTGTACTGTCAGAAGGGTATTTTAATTTCGCGGACAGAGGCGAATTTCGAAAGGCACTTGAGGCGAACACGGTCGTACGGAGGACGCTGCTTGAACTGGTGGCAAGGCAATCGGGCTTGGATGACCATAACCTGCTTTTGTCCGTAATCAGGTACAACCGCGTGCGGTTACGTGCCAGAGGATATTGCGTTTGTTGGTAGTGCCCGACTTTCCCGGGTTTATGCGGAGCATTTGGCGTTTGTGGCAGCGCAACCGCAGCAGCCAAAAAGCGCTCAGAAAACATCTCGGCAAGATAGGCTGACGATTGGCACTGGAAGCGAAGAAGTCACTGAAGAGGATGCGGAAGACCCTTAGCGATGGAACGGCAGCCCGTGGCCTTGAATGGGTTGCCGGGTGGCTGTTACAGACGAATCCGCACTCTCGTTATGGCGAGGTCAACTTCGAGATTTTCGAGCGTGAAGCCGGTAAGCAAATTGCCGATTCAGTTAGGCTGGGATTGAGTCAAGTTTGGCGAAAACAAGCCCCTCGTTTCGATGAGCAGCAGCCCAGGACAACGTACCACATTGCCGCAGCAGGCTTGCAAGGGCTTCATCTTGACCTTGGGTTGGGCGACAACCTACCCAGCCTCACAGACGCCGAAATTCGGCGTGCCCTTCACTATGGAACCTTCGAAATCAATGGCTATCCGAAGTGGTTCTGGCCTTTAGTTGAGGCTCACCCGGTTATCGCCGCGTCTGAGCTGCAGTTGATTGCAAGCGAAGCCCCAAATGGTCCAGTCTCAACGGAGCATGCTGAAGAACTCTTCACCTCACTTGCTCAGGCGCCGACCGTGATTCGTGAGTCCTTGAGTCCATCGGCCTGGGCCTACTTGGCGAACGCCGGACCGTCCCACGAATATGTCTCAGATAAAATTCTTCAAACCGTGATGTCCTTTCCAGGGGCGATTTCGCGCGCCGATTTCGGGCGAATCACCATGAGCAAGCTGGAAGCAAGCCTTCAAAGAACCGCTGCCCGATGACATGGATGTTGTACGCAACGCGCTTCGGGCTGAAGCTGTCCTGTGGGCGGGTCATTGGCTCACCAGTTACCCGACGGAGTTTCAGCAAGCCGTGAGCAGCTGGGGGCCAAGGAATCCTGCCTCCGTAAAAGCTTTTATCAGTGAACTTGCAGGCACATTTCGGCCACGACCGAAATGCCGTACTGGCGAAAATTGCGCAGGAAAGTGATGCGGGCGTTCTGGTCCTGGAGGACATGTATGCTTGGACGGTCTGGGCCGTGGACCCCACGAACGACATTAAGCGCCCAACCGGCATTGTGTACAGCTCAGGAGCGCGGGACAAGGCGCAGCACTTCCGTGATGGATTGATTGGCATCATTGCTTCCGCAAATTCGCAGAGCGCGTACGACGTGTTGGGGCGAATTCGTGACTCAGCGACAGATACCCTTCCCATGTACCTCCGACGTGTTCAATTCGAACTTCATGAACGCCAGTTCATGCGCAATCCCCTTCCTCAAACTTGCTACGACCAGTTTGAACAAGATTTCCGAGCGCAAGTAACCGACTCATTGTCTTTCGCAATGTCAGTCCACTCCGACCTTCAGGCGCTGAAGTACGACATAGAGCGGGGCGAGCACAGTCTACGCAATTTCTTTAGCGCGCTAGATTTCAAGGCAGTAAATACGAAAGGTGCCGAGGGAGAAAAAGCAGGTCTTGCATTGGAAGCAGACTTCCAGCGCCTCTTGGCAAGTGAATTAAATCATCATGCTCGAGGACGTTATTCGGTTTCAGTCGAGTCGCATACGGCAGAGGCGAAGCGCCACGACGTCCTATGCAGCCGCAATGATTGGCGCGCCTCCATAGAGCTGAAGATGTCCGAGCGCTGGACTTTGGAGGAATACCTGGTTGCACTGGAGCGGCAGCTGGTCGGTCAATATATGCGCCATAACTTGGCTACGACGGGCTTCCTAGTGATTGTATTGCAGGCTAAGAACAGAACCTGGAAGAATCCGACGACCGGAAAAATGATAGGCTTCGACGAATTATTGGCTATCCTTGCTGCGAAGGCCCAGGAGCTCGAAAGCAACGACCGGTCGCGTTACTTGAGAATCATCGGTATCGACGCAACTAAGCCGAACGATTTCCGAAAAGAGGCGACGAAACAGAAACCTGCGCCGATTAAAAAGTCGCCCCCAGCAGCCAAAAAATCAGTCCGATGAGTGACCGCAAAAATCATCATTTCGTGCCGCAGTTCTACTTCAGGCGTTTCTCAGCTGACGGTAAAAGTGTATGCGCCATGACTAAAGCGACAGGTCGGCTCATAGCCCAGGCGCCGATAAAGAGCCAAGCTAGCAAGAACAACTTCTACGGGACTCCCGAAGTTGAGAATGTTCTCAGCGAAATCGAAGGCGAATGTAGCAAGACGTTGCGTACGCTCACGGACCTTGCCGACCCCGCAATGCTCGATAATGAAGATGTTTCCCGCTTGCTCCTGTACATCGCGTTGCAACGCTCGCGCACAATGAGCGCACGCATGAACGGCCAGAATTTTCAGGACAAGATGGCGCGCTTGCAGTTAGAAGTGGAACTCAACAATAGCACCGAAATTGATGACGATACCAAGAAGTTGATGTTGGAAAATTTGGAGCACATAGGGGTTGACCCCGTGCAGGCGCAGCGACTTCAAATGAGCATAGCAGTCGAGGCCATGCCGCGCACTCGAAGACCTACACCCAATCATTCTGGACAACAAGACAAATCGCCCTTTCATATTTGGTGACGCACCTGTCGTTTTTTACAACGCCTACTACAGAAACGTCAAACTTCGCGGTGTGCTTGGATTATCCACTCCAGGACTATTGGTAGTCCTCCCCCTCAGTGCTGAAAAATGCCTGATGCTTGTCGACTCAGCATGCTACAAAATTCAAAAAATACGAAACAACCGAGTACAACTCCGAGAATTTCACGATGTGGCGGCGCTTAACAAGCTCCAGCTTCACGCAGCTTCTAGCTGTATTTATTTTGGGGATTTTCAATATTCCCCCTATGTTTCGGAGATTTGGCGGCAAGAGAAACAACGCTTTAGACCACATGCGGGTGTCGTCGTCGAAGCGCCGGGTGTCGATGCTTCTAACGGCGAGTCTCTCGGCGAGATTGTGCATGGGTTCGAACCGCAGTTGCCGTTTCTTTTCTCACTATCGTTTCTTCAACATACAGTCCTGGGAGATAAGGACTATCGCATAGGGCGCCACGAGGACATGTATTAGCATTTTGCACTATCCCACAAGAGCACGTTGACTGTTGCAATTTATGCAGTCATGATACTAACGACTCTCATTGTTTAGCCTATGAGGTGATTCGTAAGGAACGCATACTAATCTCCTGTGACACGTTGAGGGTTGTAGCCCTACCGGGTGGGACCTGCGGAAGCGGACCTCCAGGTTCTAATTTGTAGTAGCTCGGACTTGACCAGACACATTACGTCCGACAAGCTGTAGCACCCGCCCCGTTGCTGGTGTTCACGATTCTACAAAGCGGCCCCTTAACGTTTTGTTAAAGCTGCGGGATTAGGCGTCGGCCTCGATGAATTAGTTAGACGCTTGGATAGCTGCAACTGCCAGTCTCGCTCTACCAAGCAAATTAGAGGCGCTGAGTTGATGGTCGATAAACGCTTGAACCGCTGGCAGTGCAGCAATAGCGCGAGGGCCCATACACTCAAGCGCATATAGTGCATTGAATTGGATTTCAGGGTCCGTGATAGATAACCGCTTAATAAGCTCGGGCACTGCGGAAGGCACTAGCTCTTTTGAGCGATAGTAGTCCCACATATCAGCATCCTCCCAGATGAAGTCTTCATACGACTTCACCACGTGGCTACAATAGTTCATGTACCGCGCATGCTTGTTCTGCGCATGCAGCGCTTGGAAATGTTGACGTACGGCGTAAAGCACCTCTGGAAATTTCAGTTCACGCATGCAGAACGGGAGCAACTCGGCTGGGGATGGTACTTCTCCCGTGGCCATAAGAATGAACTGTTGGGCAAAGAATTCTTTGTGTTCCGGATGCGCCAGAACCAGCTGCAACATGCCGAGCAAAAACGGCTCTAAAGCACGGCAGTCACCAAAGGATTCTTCGTCTGCTTCAATCGAAGCCAGACGAAACCCTTCAAATTGCGCACTTATCGACATGCGGTCTTCCCCTTATGAAAACGTTGACTCTGGTCTAGGTCGATGGTAAGAAGATGCCCTTCTAAAATATCCTGAAATTTCACTGACACTCCATCAGATTTCCTCACCTGCACATTTGGACGCTTATGGACCGTCTGGTTCTGGCCGATGGCTACACCTTACCCGACACGTCGCCTGAAGATTGTGACGTCACTGCTCGTCGCGTAAGCAAATGAGTTGCCGCTCCACGAAAATCCGTACGCACGCAAATAGTCCGAAGCCACCGTCACACATCCCACCTGATGTCCCTCGATTACAGCTGACCTATACGGTGAACAGAAAATCAAATTGGACTTAGGCCACTCCGGGGAAACAATCTCCAAGGTCTCACCGCGTCGGTTTGACGTCGGTAGGCCACCACCATTTAGCCCAGTAATATAGATTGCTTCATCTTGAAGTGGTCCGATACCCTGGCACACGAGCTCCGCAGGCTTATACCAGTCTCCATCGACTTCATCATCGCGTGCGATTTTTTCTCCCTGAGCACAGTCGATTACGCCTCTGCCACTGCTCGAAACCACGAGAAGAAGTTCCGCGGTTTTGGAGAAGCCAATTTCCGTTAAACCGCCCACTGCAAATTTTCCCACCGCTTCCCAACCCTCTGGAGACTCACAGGAAGGTAAATTGGAAAGCAAAGAAATAAGTCTTTCATGATTCTTTTTTCGTATTCGTTCATCGGAAGATTTTGAAGTTGATAAATTCTCGGCAGTCCGGTTCTGGCTGGTTCATGACATGTGCCTAACTGGCTCGATGTTCAGCCAGCCAACGGTCAGTATCTCGATGCTTGTCTAGTCCTACTGAATTAAATTCGTCCTTGCCTGGCCTCGCCTTTACGCCGAGGAATCGCAATGCCACATTGATGGCATTTGCCGAAATTACAGGGGTACTCACGCAACCATTGCGCTCAATCATGACGTACGCCTGAGTGCCCTGGCCACCAAATATTTCAGCCTCGATATAGGCAATGTCGCCGATCGACGCCAAGTTGTCGCCATAACGACCGCAAGGTCGTGGGGATTTCCATTGCTCCGTCGTCTGTCAAAGGTAGAAATGGAATTTCATATCGCTCCTGCACAGTCGTCCCCAGCGGAATCAACTGCACGTTTTCACTCAGGTCGACTACCTCAAGGCCCTCCGGCAATGATGATGGGAAGACTCCTGCGGAGCGACGAGTGCTTGTATTGAATATCCCATTTTCGTTTTCTACTATTAAACGCCCCGACGCGGGCCGCGCTGCCTTACTGGCTGTTCCTGGCCGATTGTACGCGGTCGCATTGCTGGCGTCACGGCAACTGCCGCCCTTATTCCAGCAAGCGAATGAATTGTGGTGGGACTGCCTTTGTTAGCCACACACCGTTCTGAGAAAGGTAGAACCGGTGTCCTGCAGGAACTCATCGCTTTCGCGTTGACAATCAATATAATCGGCCTACCGTGTCGCGCACCGACTTGTTCCACGACATTCGCATCACTCGAGAGATGTACTTGTAGCCGCTGAGCTGAATGCAAACCGCTCATCTGAATTGATGCCAGAAAACGGCTTGCTGTGCCATGGTAGAGTCGGTCTGGCGGGACTGTTGGCTCAAGACCAAGCGAAACGGCTATTGAATGACCTTGATTAGCTCGAATTCGTTGGCCGTCTTGACTCAATGAAAAGCGCTGCTTATCGCTCGTTGCCACGATGCCTTCGATTGTCCGCTGGTCAAGAGGTTGTCCAGCGGCGTTCGCCAGATTCACCAATTCATCTATTGACGCCCACCCCTCACTATCAAGGGAAAGTCCAATTTGCTCTGGCTTATGGCGAAGAACTAGACTCAGGAATTTGCTGCTCGAATCAAGCCCTGCCTTTCCTTTACTCATCGTTCCACTCACGATGTTCTGGCAGCATGACCCGTTCTATCCATTCTGCCAGACTGTTATAGATGTCTGTTCCTGGCCAAGGCAAGCGCTCCTGGCTTTTTGACCAAGTTAGGTGCACATCTGCCACACGACCGCTTCCATCTAATAGCTCAAAAAGCGCGTCATCGCCGTTGCCTCTAGCAAGTAATTTCACGGGGACGCCGTAAAGTATGTGGCCAGATGGCACTTCGATTGCCAACTGCGCTTGCCAGCTTTGGCTAAGTTCCTGGCCTAATTTTTCGACTGACCACCACGGTTCTAACCATTCCATAACTTCGCTCGCTGACGTCACGCATTAGATGAAAAATTCTTCCTTGGGACTGCCTTCGTCAAGGTCGCCAAAAACCAATGTGACCTTTGCTCCTTTCATAAACGGCAAAGCGCAGAGGTCCTGAGTGATGAACTCAAAAAGCTTCTTCGAGGATGGCCCGGCGAAGACGCCCTCAGCGTCGCCGCCATCGACTGCCATGTCATCGCCAAGGTACTCCCCAACCCCACACGCGGCCATCGCAATGCGACACTTTGAAATAAAATCGGAATAGGGAATGATGTCTCGAATTCCGTGTTTAAAGTAAATGACGAGATGCTCCACTGCAATTCCTCCCTTTTTCAAACGATGGTCGAGCCAACACAACTGGCCTTGTCGAATATCTCCGCTCTTGGCCGGAATAGCTCACCAAAATTTCCATCTGGGTTTGTTGGTCGGAGGAGTGTCCCCACGAGCTTTGAGTTGCCGGTGCAATTGGCCCATCAAGCTCTGATAGACCAACATTGAGAAGACCTGCAAATTTTCGACTTTCATGTCGCCGCCCAAGTAGGGATGCACTCGCCAGCCTATGCGTTCGGCCTCGTCCGGCAGTAGGTTATTTCCAGCAGCAATAGGTTGCCAGTCTGCGCAAAACTCTTCGTTTATCCATTCTGCTGACCTTTTCATTGCATTGTAATGTTCGGAGTTGGTTGCAATTTGAACGTAGTCTCCCTCTAGCACAGACAGTCGCCAAATTGACCCATCAGGCGAGCCAAATACCCAGTCGGCCATGACAGTGAGGAAAAGAGGCGTATCTCGCTCGGGAACTAACCATGTCCATTCCGCTAAAAGTGCGGGAAGGTCATAACGGTCGGCCGGAACCATAAAAGCTCGTTCGTTCATAGGGTCTTTGCTCATTTAATTCCGGTTACCACGTCGTCTGCTTCTGGCCGATTGCGCCAGCAATGGTAACAGCCAACGACTACATTGAAGGGAACTTGTCGTCGCCAGTAAGCGTAACGCCATAACAAGTTGCACCAACGTACTTAGTCCCTTCCAGGCGTGCCCCTTCGCAATTTACGGCTTCAATTGCCGCTTGTTCTGAATGACGCTCCGGTAAGGTCAGCGTTCCTAAAGTTCGCGCATTTAACGTTGCATTCTCGGAAGCTCACACCGCGTAGACTGGCCCCCTCGAAATTCGAATCAAAGAACCAGGAGAGCCGCTCGAACGATGCGCCGTCTAGAGTTATGCCGGAAAGGTCTGCCTCACTTAGTTCCGTATCCGGAAACGCTCGCTCACCAGCTGCGTAACGTGCCAACAGTTCTTGGACTGTCGCGGGTGGAACATATTTGCTTTCTATTTTCTCAGTCATAACGAGCTTCTTGGAACCCACTTTAATGAATGACTGCTGGCCGACAGGCGCCTACGCAACCAAGAATTCACCTTCCGAACCTGCTGGCCAGAGGTTGCAGTAGGCGTCTTCCGTTAGCAATCTGTAGGCAGCCTTGACGGTGGAAAGTTGGTTGTGCCTCTCAAGCACTGGTCTGGCCTGTGAGAACGCAGCTAAAGGATTCGAGGTGAGTATGAAAATGTTCGCTTCATTGCACCCCATGTCGTGCCCATCTACTTCGGAAACATCACTGAACTGAAGGCTCAATTCCCCTTCTAAGCTTATCAACGCATCAAAGCTTGTTAAAGACGCTCCCTGCAACTGCAACACCAGCTGATATTCCATACGTGCCTTAAGTAAGATATTTTCCTAGTCGACGGACAGCTGCTCCTGGCCGACTACCGTAGTTGGCGGCATGGAGCAAGACGCTTAAAACGGCCCCGTTCGCGCCTAACGAAGCTCGTCAAATTCGTCCAAAGTCTGCACCGTATTATTGAGTCGGTGTAATCGCTGTTCACGTTCGTCGTTGGTCACTTGCATAGGCGTTAAATCGGCGCCGCGAATTCGCCTCAGTGCCTCAGTCTCATTCTCGATTTGTTCTCGAATCCAAGCGCACAACAAGGCAAAGTTCGTCTTCTCCATGATGCTCTTTCCTAATGGCGGCTGTTGGCCGATGTGATCCGCTTGGTTTAGCTGGACACTTCCTCGCTAGATTTTGACCGGTGGTGATCCGCTTGGTTTAGCTGGACACTTCCTCATGAGATTTTGACCGGTTTTGATCCGCTTGGTTTAGCTGGACACTTCCTCATGAGATTTTGACCGGTTTAGTTTGCCTTTTCTTGCCCTCCAAACGGGGCGGCACGGGCAAAATCGGCTAGGCGTCATGTCTCTGAGAGATGTGTGAGGGCGAGTCTCATTGTAGTCCACGCGCCAGGCTTCCACGACGACCTTTGCTTCCTCCAGGGAAGTGAACCAGTGCACGTTGAGGCATTCATCGCGCAAGCTTCCATTAAAGGTTTCGATGAAGCAGTTGTCGGTGGGCTTTCCTGGCCGACTGAAGTCGATCTTTGTCTGATGGTGGTAAGCCCATAAGTCGAGCAATTGCCCGGCAAACTCGCTGCCGTTGTCAACAAACAGGCGTTTCAGGGGCGGCTCGTCGTTTGACAATACGGTTTAGTGCGTTGACGACATCGTCTCCCCGCAGACGTTGTCCCACGGCGATGGCCAGCGACTCGCGGCTGTAGACATCGATGATCGTCAGCAGTCGGATTTTAGTTCCGTCGGCAAGCTGGTCAGCGACAAAGTCCATGCTCCACGCGTCGTTGAGATAGTGTGGCTGCATGCGAGCCTGGCGCGTCACGGCAGACTTACGGCGCTTCTTGCGCCAAGAGCGCAACTGCAGTTGCTCAAGGCAATACCAGCGGTAGGTTTGGTTCACGCCAAGTCGAAAACCTTCGCGCTTCAACAGGATATGCAGGCGCCTGTAGCCCCACCGAACGCGAACCTGAGCCAGTTCCCTCAGGCGCTGGCGCAGCGGCAGTTTCGGATCTTTGGTACTGCGCAGATACTGTGTGCTACGCACTTGTTTCATCAGTCTGCAGGCCCGCGCCACCTTCCAGGCCGTAATGTTGAACGATGTACTCGATCACAGTACGTTTTAGCGCGGGCCGTTCCACTTTTTTGTCGCCACGTCCTGCAGGATGGCTTTATCCAAGCTCAGTTCGGCGACTAGCTTTTTCAGGCGCCCATTTTCTTCTTGCAAGATCTTCAGTTCACGTACACCCTCGATTTGCATGCCCGCGTATTGCTTTTTCCAGCGATAAAAAGTCTGCTCAGAAATGCCAAGCTGGCGCACAATATCGCCAACCGCCATGCCTTGCTCTGCCTGCCTGAGAATGGCGACAATCTGTTCTGCTGGATAACGTTTTCGCTTCATGGTCAACTCCTTCTTCACTGACGAGTTCGACCAAAAACTCAGCTAAGAAGTTGTCCAGTTTTCCCGAAGCAGATCAGGGGTCCCGGCCGTGGTCGAATTGCCGTAGTTGTCCAGGCTGCGCAGGCTGTTGGCGTTGATGATGCTGTAGTTGCCGTCGCCGTGGCCGACCACGTACCAGCTCTGGTGCTTCGCGCCGGTGTCGCCCGCCTGCTGCACGAAGGCGCCGTTGCCATGCTGCCGCGTCGGCCACCGTCAGTACCTTGCCGGACAGGCGCGACTTGAACGCGTAGGCGCCGTCGCTGATGCCGCCGCAGCCTAAGCAAAGCTGGCAAAGGCGGTGCTCAGCACCGGCCAGTCGCCGCTGTAGCTCATTTTGTGGAACTGCAGCTTGGCGTTGCCGCCGTCGCTGGTGTCGTAGTAGTGGGTCGAGACGAACTGGCAGCCGTCCTGTTTGAGCACGCCCACGTGGCCCGGCCCCTTGTGGTTGCCGTCCACATTGGCCAGCACCGTGCGCGTGCCCGAATACGGCCCCTTGATGCTGGTCGCGCGCTGCACTTCGACGTAGTAGCTGCTGTTCGATCCCTTGCAGCAGGCGCCGCGGTTGACGAACAGGTAGTAGTAGCCGCCGTTGCGCGTGATGTAGGGCGCTTCGATGTCGGCGAAGCCTGCCCCAGATGCGCGTCACGCTGCTTAAGCCAGTTTGCCGCTGGCCTGGTTGATCTCGGCCAGTCCGATCCCGCCGAAGAAGGAACCGTACGACAGGTACACCTTGCCGTCATGGTCGCGCATCAGCGCCGGATCGATCGCGTTGATTTCGCTGCTGCCGCCGAACGATTCGACCACGATCCCCAGGTCCTGCCAGGACGGATTGCGCAGCGACGCCGAGCGCGCCACGCCGATCGCCGACGACGAGGTGCCGAAGGTCGACACCGAGTAGTACAGGTAGTAGTAGCCGTTCATGTGGATCACGTCCGGCGCCCAGAACGAACCGCCGAAGCCGGGGATCTTGGCGCTGATCCAGGCTTAGCCAGGTGCTGAACACGGGCGCCGGTCCGGCGCTCCAGTTGAGCATGTCCTTCGAGCTGGAATACCAGATTCCCTGCCCGGTGGTGAAGTTGAACCAGGTGTCGCCGTCTTTCGTCACCGTGCCCGGGTCGTGCGCGTTTTGCAGCCCGCTCAGGGTGACGCCCGCCGCGCTTAAGCACAGACTAGCGCCAGGCAGCATGCTGCCAGAAGTCGTTTGATCATCGGTCTCCGTCCTTTTTTTGAGGTTGTTGTGTGAGGCCGGTTCAGGGTAGGACTACGGCAAGCTGATCACTAATGAAATTATTTCTGACATCAATAACGATTTTCATATCGCAGATTCTCTCCAATTGTTGCAATTGCGCACGAAAAGTTTCCATTGAGACAGCGTTCGATTGGATAACAGTCGACAGGAAATCACCCGCTCGCTACAGTTAACTCCGAGCTTTTTTCACCATGCAAGACACGGCCGCGATGTTGGCAGCCTTGCATTTCAAGCATTTCTGCGGATCTTGCAAACCGAATGATCGAATTTTCCCATACCCGCCCGGCCCTGCATGCACTGGCCATGGCGGCCTTCCTGGCCTAGCCCGGCCCAGGCAGCCGACGACCCCGCCCCCAACTGGACTTTCGGCGGCTTCGGCAGCGTGGTCGCGGTCCATTCCGACTACCGCGAGGCCGACTACACATCCAGCGTCTTCAAGGGCGAAGGCGCCAAGCGCGTCCGGCGCCTGGAACGTCAATACGGACAGCCGCATCGGCGCCCAGCTCGGCGTCAAGCTCGATTCGCGCTGGTCCGGCGTGGTGCAGGTGATCGTCGAACAGCGCTTCGATCTGTCGTACCGGCCGCTGGTCGAATGGGCCAACGTCAAGTACCAGGCCACGCCCGATCTGGCGCTGCGCGCTGCACCGCATCGCGATCCCGATTTTCCTGTCCGCCGATTACCGCAAGATCGGCTATGCCTATCCCTGGGTGCGCACCCCGGTCGAGGTCTATGGCGGCGTCCCGGTCACCAACAGCGACGGGGCCGACCTGTCGTACCGCTGGCAGCACGCGGGCGTCAAGCATGTGACCCAGGCCTTCGTGGGCCGCACCCGCGTCGCGCTGACCGACACCACCAGCGTCAAGGCGCACGGCATTGTCGGCCTGACCCACACGGCCGAATTGGGCCCGACCACGATGCGCCTGTCGGCCTTTACGGCGCACATCGATACCAATATCGTGCGCCCGCTGTTCGACGGCTTCCGCCAGTTCGGCCCGGCTTAAGCATTGCCATCGCCGACAAATACGATGTCGTCGACAAGCGCTACACGGTGCTGGCGGCAGGGATCAATTATGACCCGGGCCAGTGGTTCCTGATGGCCGAAGGCGGCACCACCAACGGCCACTCGTTCCTGGCCAGGTCGCGCGGCCTGTACGTCAGCAGCGGCTACCGCGCGGGCGACTTCACGCCCTACCTGTCGTATTCGCGGGTCGACGCCCGCAGCCCGACCACCGACCCGGGTCTGCCCCTGACCGGTTTGCCGCCGCCCTACGCGGCCGCGGCGGCCCAGCTCAATGGCGGCCTGGCGGTACTGCTCAAGTCCATTCCCAGCCAGAGCAGCATCAACGCCGGCGTGCGCTGGGACTTCCGTCCCGACATGGCACTCAAGCTTCCAGTATGAACGCGTGAAAACGCGCGACGGTTCTGCGCGGCACCCTGAGCAATCTGCAGCCAGGCTTCCAGTCGGGGCGTACCGTGAACGTGGCGAGTGCCGCGCTCGACTTCGTCTTTTGAGGAGGATCGCCATGCGCCCCTCTTTACTCCGCCTTGCCGTGGCCGCGCTATGCGCCGCCATGCTGGGCCAGACGGCCGCCGCCGGGGAACTGGTGGTGATCGTATCCGCCCGCAGCCCGGTCAGCGCGCTGCGCCCGGAGCAGGTGGCCGACATCTTCCTCGGCCAGATCGCCAATTTTCCGGGCGGCTTGGAAGCGGTCGCAATCGACCAGCGTATCGGCTCGCCCGAACGCGACGAGTTCTATTCCAAGGTCGCGTCCAAGACGCGGCCGCTGGTCAAGGCTTACTGGACCAAGATGATTTTCACGGGCCGCGGCCAGCCGCCGAAGGAGGCAGGCAATGCCGCCGCCGTTCGCAAAATGGTGGCCGATAATCCTTCGCTGATCGGCTACATCGACAAGTCGGCGCTCGATCCGAGCGTCAAGGCCGTGCTCGTGGTCCATTGAACGGTGCTGCCATGACCGCCTCCGCCAAACCCGCCCGTAAAGCCACGCGCCTGCAGCGCTGGCTCGGGCATGGGCTGGAGACGCACATCTCGCTGCCGCTGTTCGCCGCCCTGCTGCTGGTGGTGATCTGGACCAGCGCCGCGCATTTCATCGAAGTCGAACGCGAGACGGCACAGGCGACCGCCCGCAATTCCAGCCGCGAGCTGCTCGATACCTATGAGGCCCAGGTCCAGCGCAATCTGGGCGGGATCGACCAGACCCTCAAGGTGCTCAAATACGCGGTCGAACTCAAGGGCACCATGCAGCGCCCTGCCCGCCCTCAATCAGCAGGGACTGCTGCCTTCGGGCCTGGTGTTCGTGGTCAGCATCGCCGACCGCCACGGGCAGGTTGTGGCCAGCAATCCGGCCGCGCACTCCATCGACGTGTCGGGCCAGACCTACTTTTCCTTCCACCGCGAAGCCGATACCAATACCCCGTTCGTGAGCGCGACGCTGCGCGACGCGGCCAATCCGGAGTGGCATCTGCATTTCACGCGCCGCCTGAACGACAAGGACGGCCACTTCGGCGGCGTGGTCGTGGTCGAAGTCGATCCCGCCTATTTCACCAGCGGCTACGAGCATTCGCGCCAGGGCGACCGCGGCGCGCTCGGCCTGTTCGGGACCGACAATGTGTTCCGCGCTGCGCGTGGGCGACAAGGTATCCTGGGGCCAGAGCGCCGATGCGCTGGCCGCGCTGCCCGGTGACGGCACGGCCGTCGTCAACGCCTGGGATGGCGTGCGCCGCTACACCAGCGTGCGCCGCCTGCACGGCTTCCCCCTGACCGCGGTGGTCGGCCTGGCCGAAACCGAGCAGATGGCGCCGTTCGAACAGCAAAAGCGCAACTACGTGTGGATCATGCGGCAGCAGCAGCGCCGTGCTGGTGCTGATCGTGTCGCTGGTGGGCGTGTGGTCGTGGCAGATGACGCGCACGCGGCGCCGCATCCGGCGCGCGCAGGAAACCTACGCCGCCGCGTCCGAGGCCAGCCTGGATGCCTTCTTCGTGATGCGCAGCGTGAGCACGCCGGGCGGCACGATCACCGATTTCGTCATCGAGGCGACCAATACCCGGGCCGAGAAGCTGGCCCACATGAGCAAGCGCGAACTGCGCGGGCGCAGCCTGTCGGAAGTGCTGCTTAAGCGTATTTTGCGAACGGGATTTTCGAGGATCTGGTCAAGGTGACCCTGGTCGGCGGCGTGCACGAAGCCGAATGGAAGGCCAGCGATGCGTCCCAGGACGAGCAGTGGCTGCACCGCCAGGTGGTGGCGGTCGAGGGCGGCGTGGTGGCGATCGTGCGCGACATCACCGAGCGCAAGCTCACCGAACAGCGCATCCGCCACATCGCCCACCACGACGACCTGACCGGCCTGCCCAACCGCAGCCTGATTCGCGACCGCCTCGACCAGGCCATCCTGCACGCGCAGCGGCGCGAGCGCAGCGTGGCAGTGGCCTTCATCGACCTGGACGGCTTCAAGCTGGTCAACGATGGCCTGGGCCACAATGCTTAGGCGACGAGCTGCTCAAGGTGGTCGGCAAGCGGATGCAGGAATGCCTGCGCCGCGAAGACACGCTGGGCCGCTTCGGCGGCGATGAATTCGTGGTGATCCTGGCCGACCAGTCCGACAATCCCCTGATGCTGGCCCCGATCCTGGAAAAGCTGCGCCAGGCCGTGCACGAGCCGATTCTGCTCGAAGGCCAGGAAGTGCAGGTCAGCTGCAGCATGGGCGTGGTGATGTACCCGCGCGACGGCGGCGATCCGAACACGCTGATGATGAACGCCGACGCGGCCATGTACCGCGCCAAGGAAATGGGCAAGAACGCCTTCCAGTTCTACACGCGCGAGATGAATGCCTCGGTCGAGCAGAAGCTGGTCATGCTCGAAGGCTTGCGCGGCGCCCTCGACGAAGGCCAGTTCCACCTGCTCTACCAGCCCAAGGTCGACCTGCGTACGGGCCTGATCATCGGGGTCGAGTCGCTGATCCGCTGGCAGCACCCCGAGCACGGCATCGTATCCCCGCAGCGCTTCATCAGCCTGGCCGAGGAAAGCGGGCTGATTGTGGCGATCGGCGAATGGGTGCTGCTGACGGCCTGCCGCCAGAACAAGGCCTGGCAGGATGCGGGCCTGGCGCCGATCACGATCTCGGTCAACGTCTCGCCGCGCCAGTTCGAGGAAAAACGGCTGGTCGAACGGGTTGCGCTGGCGCTCGAACAAAGCGGCCTCGATCCGGCCCTGCTCGAAGTCGAGGTCACCGAGAGCCTGATCATGCGCGACCTGGCGCAGTCGGTCGAGCGCATGCGCGAACTGCAGGCGATGGGCGTCTCGCTCTCGATCGACGATTTCGGCACCGGCTATTCGAGCCTGTCGGCCCTGAAGTCCTTCCCCATCAAGCGCCTCAAGATCGACAAGTCCTTCGTCAGCGAGCTGGCCGACAACCCGGACGACCAGGCCATCGCCATGGCCGTCATCTCGCTTGGCCACAAGCTGGACCTGCGCGTGATCGCCGAAGGCGTCGAGACCGAACAGCAGTGCAGTTTTTTACGCGACAACGACTGCGACGAGATGCAGGGCTATCTGTTCAGCGCCCCGGTGCTTAAGCCAGCCGCATCTACTCGCTGCTCGAAGAACAGGCGCGCATGCTGTCCGAAGCGGCGCGCGAAGGCAGCACCGGCCCGGCGCTGGTCCACGCCCGCTGACGCCGTCGACTGTTGTACGTACGACAGCGAATTGCGCACCAGCAACTTATCTTCTCCACAAGTTGCCACGGCACCACAAATTACTCTCCGACAATCTAGTGCTATAGAGAATCGAACTGAACTGTTTACCGAGATCGTGTAGAATGGAGACATAAATTGCCGGAATGAAATTATCTCTCCTTGCAGAGAACGGCGTAGACCAAAAAACCTGTCTCCGCGCCCTAATTCATTATCTATAAGAACATATCCCCTAAGCAATCGGGATCGATCGCACCGAATGCACCAAAAAGTTATTTAACAAAATTAGTTTTTGTTTTAACTTTAGTGCAGAACCGCATTGTCCTGATAAACGAAGTCCAGTAGCCGCGCCATGGGCCAGACAATTTGACGCTTACGATATGACGAGACCGCTTCCAGCCGACTGCCACCGATGCCCCGCCCCAGACCGAAACCGGTATCCGCGAGGACCTGCTGCATCCCGACCCGCTGCTCGACTGCCTGGTTGAACTGACCCGCATTTACGGCCGCCCCAGCACCCGCGCTGCGCTGTCGGCCGGTCTGCCGCTCCCGAAAGAAGGCCTGACCCCGTCGCTGTTCGCGCGCCGCTTCGCACGCTCGCTTTTCCAGCAAGGTGGTGCGCCGCTCGCTGCGCAAGATCGACAGCGCCCTGCTGCCCGTGATCCTTCTGTTGAAGGGCAATGAAGCCTGCGTCCTGCTCGGCTGGAACGAGGACGACCAGGCCCAGATCCTGCTGCCCGACAGCGGCCAGGGCGGCGTCTACATCGCGCGCGGAACTCGATGAACGCTACAGCGGCATCGCCATCTTCTCGCGCCCGCACTTCCGCTTCGACCAGCGCACCCCGCCCCTGGTCGCGGTCCCGCAGCGCCACTGGTTCTGGGGCACGATCCTCGAGCAGCGCCCCATCTTCCGCGACATTCTCGCCTCGGCCCTCCTGATCAATCTGTTCGGCCTGGCCATGCCGCTGTTTACCATGAACGTGTACGACCGCGTGGTGCCCAATTTCGCCGAGGCGACGCTGTGGGTGTTCATGCGGCATGGGATCGTGATCGCGCTGGTGATGGACTACATGGTGCGCCTGCTGCGCGGCCACTTCGTCGACATGGCCAGTTCGCGCGTCGACCTTAAACTGTCGGGCATGATCATGGAACGCGTGCTGGGCATGCGCATGGCGCACCGCCCCGCCTCGGTCGGCGCCTTCGCCGCCAACCTGCGCTCGTTCGAAACGGTGCGCGACTTTATCGCCTCGGCCACCGTCACCACCCTGATCGATTTGCCGTTCGCCCTCCTGTTCCTGCTGGTGCTGGCCTGGATTTCGTGGCCGCTGGTGTTCATCCCGATGGTCGGCATGGTCATCGTGATCATCTACAGCTATCTGGTGCAGTACAAGATGCGCGAGCTGTCCGAAACCACCTTCCGCGCCGCCGCCCTGCGCAACGCCACCATGATCGAGAGCCTGACCGCGCTCGAAACCATCAAGGCCCACGGCGCCGAGAGCCAGATGCAGGCGCGCTGGGAAAAGTCGACCGCCTTCCTGGCGCGCGTGAGCGCTGAACTGAAGCTGCTGTCCTCGTCGAGCATGAACGGCGCCGCCACCCTGACCCAGCTGGTCAACGTGTGCGTGGTGATCATCAAGCGTCTATCTGATCCACGAGAAGATGATGTCGATGGGCGGCCTGATCGCCGCCACCATGCTGTCCGGCCGCGCCATGCAGCCGCTGGGCCAGATGGTTGGCCTGCTGCTGCAGTTCGAAGGCGCCAAGAATTCGCTCAAGGCGCTCGAGAACGTGATGTCCACGCCGAGCGAGCGCAGCGACGAAAGCGCCTTCATCCACCGTCCTGAAATCCGCGGCGACATCGAATTCAAGAACGTCCACTTCAGCTATCCGGACCGCCCGGAAGAAGCCTTGCGCGGCGTGAGCTTCCACATTCGCCCGGGCGAGCGGGTGGTGATCATCGGCCGCATCGGTTCCGGCAAGTCGACCCTGCAAAAGCTGATCCTGGGCCTGTATGCGCCGACCAAGGGCGCGGTCTCCCTCGACGGCGTCGATCTGCGCCAGCTCGATCCGGCCGACCTGCGCCGCTCGCTCGGCTACGTCGAACAGGATTCGCTGCTGTTTTACGGTTCCCTGCGCGACAACATCGCCATCCGCGCCCCCTACGCCGACGACCGCGCGGTCGTGGCCGCGGCCGAACTGGCTTAGCCTGACCGACTTCGTCAACCGCCATCCGGAAGGCTTCGACATGCTGATCCGCGAGCGCGGCGAATCGCTCTCGGGCGGCCAGCGCCAGAGCGTGGCGATCGCGCGCGGTGCTGCTGCTCGACCCGCCCGTGCTGCTGCTCGACGAACCGACCAGCGCCATGGACTACCCGTCCGAAGCGCAGTTCAAGGAGCGCATCCGCAGCTATGCCAATCACAAGACGATGATCATCGTGACCCACCGTTCCAGCCTGATGGAACTGGCCGACCGCATCATCGTCATGGATGACGGCGTGGTCGTGGCCGACGGTCCCAAGGACAAGGTCATGCACGCCCTGCAGTCCGGCCAGGTCGGGAGGGCCAAGTGATGAACAAGCTGAAAAAAGCGCTGTTCGCCATCCTGCGCCTGCTCGAAGCGATCCGGCTGCGGCTCGACAAGGGCACCGCGCACTGGCTCACGCGCTGGAAAGACAGCACCACGCTCACCGAGACCGACTTCATGCAGGACGCGGACAGCATCATCATCCGCCAGGAGCCGTTGCGCGCGGGGTGCTCGGTTATGCCCTGAGCGGCTCGGTGCTGCTGTTCATCGTGTGGGCCGCCATCGTGGATGTGGACGAAATCACGCGCGGCGACGCCAAGGTCATCCCGTCGCGCCAGCTGCAGGTGCTGCAAAGCCTGGACGGCGGCATCGTCTCCAAGATCGAGGTCAAGGAAGGCGACACGGTCGCCGTCGGCCAGGTCCTGCTGCAGGTCGATTCGACCCGCTTCGAATCATCGGTGCGCGAAAACCGCTCGCAGTACCTGTCCTTGCTGGCCAAGGCGGCGCGCCTGCGCGCCATCGGCGAAGAAAAACCGTTCGTGCCGCCGCCCGAAGCGCTGGCCGAAGACCCGCGCACGGTCGAGGAAGAGCGCCGCCTGTACGAAACGGCGACCTCGGAACTGAACGCGCAGCTGCAGATCGCGCGCCAGCAGCTGGCCCAGCGTTCCCAGGAACTGAACGAAGCGCAGGCCAAACAGCGCCAGGCGGCACAAGCCTTCGAATCGACCTCGCGCGAACTGGCCGTGACCAAGCCCTTGCTCAGTTCCGGCGCCGTGTCCGAAGTCGAACTGCTGCGCCTCGAACGCGACGTCTCGCGTTTTCGCGGCGAGCGCGACATCGCTCGCTCCCAGATCGCACGGGTGCAGGCCGCCATCTCCGAATCGCAGCGCAAGATCCAGGAAGTCGAACTCAGTTTCCGCAACACTGCCAGCAAGGAGTATTCGGAGACCATGGCCAAGCTCAATTCGCTGGCCCAAAGCGGGACCGGCCTGGCCGACCGCGTGAAACAGTCCTCCCTGCGCTCGCCGGTCCGGGGCACCATCAAGCGCCTGCTGGTCAATACGGTCGGCGGCGTGGTGCAGCCGGGGCGCGATGTGGTCGAAATCGTGCCGCTCGAGGGCCGCCTGCTGCTCGAAGCGAAGGTCGCACCGCGCGACATCGCCTTCCTCAAGCCGGGCCAGCGCGCCATCGTCAAGTTCACGGCCTACGATTTCTCGATCTACGGCGGGCTCAATGCCAGCCTTGAACACATCGGCGCCGACTCGGTCACCGATGAACGCGGCAATACCTTTTACACGGTCCGGGTCGCGACCGACAAGACGACCCTGGTAGAAGCAACCTGCCGATCATCCCGGGGATGGTCGCCGAAGTCGATATCATTACGGGCAAGAAGACCATTCTGTCCTATTTGTTAAAACCGGTTCTCAGGGCGAAAGCATCGGCCCTGACCGAACGCTAAGCGGGAATCGACCAGTTGACGCACTTCGACCATCTTTTCGTCTCTCCCGGCGGCGCCATGCTGCCCGCATGGCTGGAAGCCTTCAGCCGCGCACGCGGCGTGGCCAGCAGCGCGCTGGCCGGTGCCGCCATGCCGTCGGCGCTGGTCTGGCTCCGGCTCGACCAGGGCATCGCCTTGCAGACCCAGGTCGCCGCGGTACGCGCCCATTGCGGCGCCCTGCCGATTGTGGTCATGAGCGACACGCCGGACGACGACCAGGCCTTGTCCGCGCTGTCGGCGCAGGCGCGCGGCTACTGCAACAGCCATGCCGGAGCCGACATCCTGACCAAGGTCGCCTCGGTGGTCAGCCAGGGCGGCCTGTGGATCGGCGAAACGCTGATGCACCGCCTGCTGGCCGTCCAGCAGCATATCCGGCTGCCGGAAGCGGCCGCCCGCCCCCGACTGGCGCGCCAAACTGACCGCGCGAAGTGGAAGTGGCGGAACTGGCCGCATCCGGCACCCGCTACAAGGAAATCGCGCGCCAGCTGCACATTACCGAGCGCACCGTGAAGATGCACATGGCCGCAATCCTGGAGAAACTGGGCTTGCGCGACCGGCTCCAGCTGGCCCTGCTGGCCAGCGAACGCCAGCACTCGCCGGAAGTTGCCATTTAGCCATTTGTGTTGCCATACTGTACCTCGGTACACTGCCGCTCCAAGGTTCAGTTTGCTACAGTCGGAGGATCTGATCATCCGTATGGAGTAGCACCATGGCAAACGCAGGCAATATTATCGGCAACGTAACGGTTCTCGTAGGTCACGCCACGGTAC
The DNA here is from genome assembly GCA_024703915.1 of Massilia sp. H-1. Lineage (GTDB taxonomy): Bacteria > Pseudomonadota > Gammaproteobacteria > Burkholderiales > Burkholderiaceae_D > Telluria_A. The sequence continues at coordinate 696,729 of CP087969.1, forward strand.
GCTCCACGGATGGGTCGGTTCGAACCCTGCAGCTGGGCGACGCGATTCACGAAGGCGATGTGATCGTCACCGAGGACGGCGGCAAGGTCGAAATCGCCTTCAATGACGGCCACAGCTATATCCTTGGCGGCAACGAGACCCTGACGGTCGACGCCCAGGTCTACGCGCCCGCCGCGACCGCGACCCACGACGCCGCCCTGCTCCCGGCCACCGGCGAACTGGCCGACGTGACCCAGGCCATCATTTCCGGCAAGGGCAGCCTGGATGAACTGCTCGAAGAAACCGCGGCCAGCCTGAGCGGCGGCGGCGACGACAACGGCAGCTCCTTCGTCGAACTGCTGCGCATTACCGAAAACGCTCACCCCGGTCGAAAACAGCACCACCACCGCCGACACCGAAACACGTCCCCAGTTCGAGACCGTCAACGGCAGCGCCATCATGCGGCAGCGGGCACCATCAGCGTCGACCTGCCCGACACCGTGGCCCCTGGCGCCTCCTCCAGCGCCATTTCCATCACCGGCAGCACCACCTCGGTCATGCGATGGCAGCACTGTCACGCTGCTGGTGCAGGACAGCGATCCGGCCACCGCCGACGTGGTCGTCACCGTCGTCACCAATGCGGACGGCAGCTTCAGCGCCAGCGCCGACCTGTCCGGCCTCGCGCACGGCAACCTGACCGTCACCGCCACCGTCGTCGACCAGAACGGCAACAGCACGAGCGCCAGCGATACTGCCGTCAAGCTCAACGCCCTGCAAAGCAGCCTGCGCCTGCCGACACGGTCGCCGCGGCCGAAGACACGCCTGTCACGATCAGCCCTTCCACTTTGCTGGCCAATGATGGCGATGCGGACAATGACGGCCTCACCATCACCAGCGTGCAGGGTGCGGTCAACGGATCGGTCGCCATCGTCGGCGGCAACGTCGTGTTCACCCCCGAGCCCGAACTACAGCGGTCCGGCATCGTTCACCTACACCGTCAGCGACGGCCAGGGCGGCAGCGCAACGTCGACCGTCAACGTCACCGTCGGCGCCGTCAATGACGTGCCGGTCTCCTCGACCGACACCGTCGCCGCAAGCGAAGACACCCCACTGACCATCACGCCTGCCACGCTGACCGGCAACGACGTTGACGCCGACGGCGATCCGCTCGCCATCAGCAGCGTCCAGGATGCCGTCAACGGGACGGTTGCCATCGTGGGCGGCAATGTGGTGTTCACGCCGAACGCCAACTACAACGGCCCTGCCTCGTTCACCTACACCGTCGCCGACGGCCATGGCGGCACGTCGACCGCCACTGTCAACGTCAACGTCAGCGCAGTGAACGACGTGCCGGTGGCGGTCGCCGACCAGGTCGGCGGCACCGAAGACACGCCTTTGACCATCCCCCTGCCACCCTGCTCGGCAACGACACCGACGCCGACGGCAATCCGCTCGCCATCGGCAGCGTGCAGGACGCCGATCAACGGCACGGTCGCCATCGTGGGCGGCAATGTCGTCTTCACCCCGGACGCCAACTACCACGGCCCGGCATCGTTCAGCTACACCGTCACCGATGGCCAGGGCGGCAGCGCCACCACGACCGTCAATCTCGACATCGCCGCCGTCAACGACGCCGCGGTGATCACGCCGGTCACCCAGGCGCTGACCGAAACCAACGCACCATTGACCGCTGCGGGCACCGTCGCCATTTCCGACGCCGACAGCCCGGCCGCCTTCGTAGCGGGCACGCAGACCGGCGCCTACGGCAGCCTCACCATCGACGCCATTAAGCAACTGGGCCTACACCGCCAGCTCCGCCCATGATGAATTCGCCGCCTAAGCACCACCTACAGCGACACCTTCACCGTCATCAGCGTCGACGGCACCAGCAGCACGATCACGCTCAACATCGCAGGCACCAATGACGCCGCGGTGATCAGCAGCGCGACCGTGAACCTGGTCGAAACCAATGCCGTGCTGACGGCCCATGCAAGCACGCTCGCGGTGACGGACGCGGACAGCGCCGCCAGCTTCGTGGCTTAAGCACCATCAACGGCACCTACGGCAGCCTGGCCATTGACGCTGCTTAAGAAGCTGGAACTACACCGCCAGTTCGGCCCACAATGAATTTGCAGCCTAAGCACCAGCTACAGCGACGTGTTCACCGTGACCAGCGCCGACGGCACGACCAGCACCGTGACCGTCAACATCATGCTAAGCACCAATGATGCCGCCGTCATCAGCACGGCAAGCGCCAGCCTGACCGAGACCGACGCGACCCTCACCGCCACCGGCGCCCTGACCGTGACCGACGCGGACAGCGCAGCGACCTTCACTCCTGGCACGATTGCCGGGACCTACGGCAGCATTGCGATCGACGCTGCTTAAGCAACTGGAATTACACCGCCAGCTCGGCTCACCCTGAATTCGTCGCTCTAAGCACCAGCTACAGCGACGTCTTCACCGTCACCAGCGCCGACGGCACGGCCAGCACGATCACGATCAATATCCTGGGTACGAACGATGCGGCCGTCATCAGCACTGGCACCGCCAGTCTGGCCGAAACCGATGCCGTGCTGACCGCGTCCGGCAACCTGGCCATCACTGACGCCGACAGCGCCGCCACCTTCGTGGCTTAAGCACCATTGCTTAAGCACCTACGGCAGCGTGACCATCGATGCGAACGGCGCCTGGAACTACACGGCTTCGTCCGCCCATCCTGAATTCATCGCTTAAGCACCAACTACAGCGACGTGTTCACGGTCACCAGCGCGGATGGCACCACCAGCACGATCACCGTCAACATCCTGGGTACCAACGACGCGGCCGTCATCAGCACTGCCACCGCGAACCTGACCGAGACCGACGCCGTTTTGACCGCCTCGGGCAACCTGACCATCACCGATGCAGACAGCGCAGCGACCTTCGTGGCAGGCACCATTGCTTAGGCACCTACGGCAGCATCGCCATCGACGCCAACGGCGCCTGGAACTACACCGCTTCGTCCGCGCATCCGGAATTCGTCGCTTCAAGCACCAACTACAGCGACGTGTTCACGGTGACCAGTGCCGACGGCACGACCAGCACGATCACCGTCAACATCGTCGGCACCAATGACGCCGCCGTCATCAGCACTGCCACCACGAACCTGACCGAAACCGATGCCGTGTTGACCGCCTCGGGCAACCTGACCATCACCGACACCGACAGCGCAGCGGCCTTCGTGGCTTAAGCACCATTGCTTAAGCACCTACGGCAGCATCGCCATCGATGCGAACGGCGCCTGGAACTACACGGCTTCGTCCTCACATCCGGAATTCGTCGCCGGGACCAACTACAGCGACGTCTTCACTGTGACCAGCGCCGATGGCACGACCAGCACGATCACCGTCAATATCGTCGGCACCAACGACGCAACCGTCATCAGCACTGCGACCGCGAACCTGACCGAAACCGATGCCGTCCTGACCGCATCTGGCAATCTGACTATCACCGACGCCGATAGCGCCGCCACCTTCGTGGCAGGTACCATCGCTCGAGCACCTACGGCAGTATCGCCATCGACGCCAACGGCGCATGGAATTACACCGCGTCGTCCGCACATCCGGAATTCGTCGCTCTAAGCACCAACTACAGCGATGTTTTCACTGTGACCAGCGCGGATGGCACCACCAGCACGATCACGGTCAATATTGTGGGCACCAACGACGCGGCCGTCATCAGCACCGCGATCACCAATCTGACCGAGACCGACGCCGTTCTGACCGCATCGGGCAACTTGACCATCACCGACGCTGACAGCGCAGCCACCTTTGTCGCGGGCACCATCAGCCTAAGCACATACGGCAGCATCGCCATCGCAGCCAACGGCGCCTGGAACTACACCGCCAGCTCGGCGCACCCTGAATTCGTTGCTTAAGCACCAATTACAGCGACGTGTTTACTGTCACCAGTGCCGACGGCACGACCAGCACGATCACCGTCAATATCCTCGGCACCAACGACGCGGCCGTCATCAGCACCACGACGGCGAACCTGACCGAAACGGATGCCGTACTGACCACCTCGGGCAACCTGACCATCACCGATGCCGACAGCGCCGCGACCTTCGTGGCTTCTAAGCACCATCGCCGGTACCTACGGCAGCATCGCCATCGACGCCAACGGCGCGTGGAACTACACCGCCAGTTCGGCTCATCCTGAATTCGTCACCGGCACCAACTACAGCGACGTGTTCACGGTCACCAGCGCCGACGGCACGACCAGCACAATCACCGTCAACATCGTTGGCACCAACGATGCAGCGGTCATCAGCACTGCTACCGTCAACCTGACCGAGACCGATGCCGTTCTGACCGCATCGGGCAACCTGACGGTGACCGACGCTGACAGCGCCGCCACCTTCGTGGCTTAAGCACCATCGCTGGCACCTACGGCAGCATCGCCATCGACGCCAACGGCGCCTGGAACTACACCGCTTCGTCCGCGCATCCGGAATTTGTCGCCTAAGCACGAACTACAGCGACGTGTTCACGGTCACCAGCACCGACGGCACGACCAGCACGATCACCGTCAACATCCTGGGTACCAATGACGCAGCTGTGATCAGCACGGCGACCGCTAACCTGACCGAGACGGATGCCGTCCTGACCACATCGGGCAATCTGACCATCACCGACACCGACAGCGCAGCCACCTTCGTGGCTTAAGCACCATCATTCTAAGCACCTACGGCAGCATCGCCATCGACGCCAACGGCGCATGGAACTACACCGCGTCGTCCGCACATCCGGAATTTGTCGCTGGCGCCAATTACAGCGACGTGTTCACGGTCACCAGCGCGGACGGCACGACCAGCACGATCACGGTCAATATTCTGGGCACCAATGACGCAGCCGTGATCAGCACTGCCTCCGTCAGCCTGACCGAGACCGACTCCGTTCTGACCACGTCCGGCATCCTGAGCATCAGCGATGCCGACAGCGCGACCACGTTCGTCGCAGGTACCATTGCTTAAGCACCTATGGCAGCATCGCGCTGCAGGCGAACGGCCAGTGGACGTACAACGCCAGTTCGGCACATAACGAGTTTGCTGCCTAAGCCAGACCTACAGCGACACGTTCACCGTTGCCAGTGCCGATGGCACGACCAGCACGATTACCGTCAACATCGTCGGCACCAATGACGCGGCCGTGATCGGCACGGCCAGCCAGACGCTGATCGAAAACGGCACCGTCCTTTCGACGTCGGGCACTTTGTCAATCAGCGACGTGGACAGCGCAGCGACCTTTGTCGCCACGACCGTCGCTTCAGCACCTACGGCAGCCTGGCGATCGACGCGTCCGGCGCATGGACCTATACCGCCAGCTCGGCCCACGATGAATTCATGCGCATGGCACCACCTACACCGACGTCTTCACCGTCGTCAGCGCAGATGGCACCACCAGCACCGTGACCGTGAATATCCTCGGCTCGAACGGCAACGCCGTCATCAGCACGGCAACGGCGAATCTGACCGAGACCGACACCGCCCTGACGTCGTCCGGCGTCCTGACCATTACCGACGTCGACAGCCCGGCCGTGTTTGTCGCCGAAACCATTACCGGCACCTACGGCAGCGTCACGATCCAGGCCAACGGCCAGTGGACCTACACCGCCAACTCGGCGCACAACGAATTCGCCGCAGGGTCGGTCCACTCGGACGTGTTCCAGGTCAGCAGCGACGACGGCACGCCAAGTACGATTACGGTCAACATCCTTGGCACGAACGATGCCGCAGTCATGAGCACCGCTACTGCGAGCATGACCGAAACGAATTCCGCCCTCACGACGTCTGGCATGCTGACAATCGCCGATGTCGACAGCCCGGCCACGTTCGCAGCGGGCACGCTTGCGGGCACGTATGGCAGTATCGCCCTGCAGGCCAATGGGCAATGGACGTACACCGCCAGCTCCGCGCACAATGAGTTCGCGGCCGGTTCGACCTATAGCGAATCGTTTACCGTGACTGCCAGTGACGGCACGACCAGCACCATCGTCATCGACATCCTGGGCACCAACGATGCGGCCGTCATCAGCGCTTCAAGCACTGCCAGCCTGACCGAAACCGACGCCGTCCTGACTGCCTCGGGCAACCTGACCATCACCGACGCCGACAGCGCCGCCACCTTCGTGGCTGGCACCATCGCTGGCACCTACGGCAGCATCACCATTGACGCCAACGGCGCCTGGAATTACACCGCGTCGTCCGCCCACCCGGAATTCGCTGCTTAAGCACCACGTACAGCGACGTGTTCACGGTCACCAGCGCAGATGGCACCACCAGCACGATCACGGTCAACATCCTGGGTACCAACGACGCCGCCATCATCAGCACTGCGACGGCAAACCTGACCGAAACGGATGCCGTTCTGACCGCATCGGGCAACCTGACCATCACCGACGCCGACAGCGCCGCGACCTTTGTCGGGGGTACCATCAGTTCTAGCACCTACGGCAGCATCGTGATCGATGCGAACGGCGCCTGGAACTACACCGCTTCGTCCGCCCACCCGGAATTTGTCGCTTAAGCACCAACTACAGCGATGTCTTCACCGTGACCAGCGCCGACGGCACGAGCAGCACGATCACCGTCAACATCGTGGGTACCAATGACGCAGCTGTGATCAGCACGGCGACCGCAAACCTGACCGAGACGGATGCCGTCCTGACCACCTCGGGCAACCTGACCATCACCGACGCCGATAGCGCAGCGACCTTCATGTTTAAGCACTATCGCTGGTACCTACGGCAGCATCGCGATCGACGCCAACGGCGCATGGAACTACACCGCCTCGTCCGCGCATCCGGAATTCGTCGTTCAAGCACCAACTACAGCGACGTGTTCACCGTGACCAGCGCGGACGGCACGACCAGCACCATCACGGTCAACATCATCGGCACCAACGATGCGGCCGTCATCAGCACCGCGACCGCAAATCTGACCGAGACCAACTCGGTCCTGGCTGCGTCCGGCATCCTGACCATCTCGGACGTCGACAGCGCCGCCACCTTCGTGGCTTAAGCACCATCATTCTAAGCACCTACGGCAGCATCGCCCTGCAGGCCAACGGCCAATGGCAGTACACGGCCAACACCGCCCACAACGAATTCGTCGGCGGCACGACCTACAGCGATGTCTTTACCGTGACCAGCGCGGATGGCACGACCAGCACGATCACCGTCAACATCCTGGGCACCAATGACGCAGCCGTCATCAGCACCGCGACGGTGAACCTGACCGAAACCGATGCCGTTCTGACCGCATCGGGCAATTTGACCATCACCGACGTCGACAGCGCAGCGACCTTCGTGGCTTAAGCACCATCATGCCTAAGCACCTATGGCAGCATTGCTATCGATGCCAACGGCGCGTGGAACTACACGGCTTCGTCCGCCCACCCAGAATTCGTCGCTGGCACCAACTATAGCGACGTGTTCACGGTCACCAGTGCTGACGGCACGACCAGCACGATCACCGTTAACATCCTCGGCACCAATGACGCCGCCGTCATCAGCACTGCGACGGCGAACCTGACCGAAACCGATACCGTGTTGACCACCTCGGGCAACCTGACCATCACCGATGCCGACAGCGCAGCGACCTTCGTCGCAGGCACCATCGCTCAAGCACCTACGGCAGCATCGCCATCGACGCCAGCGGCGCCTGGAACTACACCGCTTCGTCCGCGCATCCGGAATTCGTCGCTGGAACGAACTACAGCGACGTCTTCACCGTGACCAGCGCGGATGGCACGACCAGCACGATCACCGTCAACATCCTCGGCACCAATGACGCCGCGGTCATCAGCATTGCGACCGCAAGCCTGACCGGAAACTGATGCCGTTCTGACCGCATCCGGCAATTTGACCATCACCGACGTCGACAGCGCAGCGACCTTCGTGGCTTAAGCACCATCATGCCAAGCACCTATGGCAGCATCGCTATCGATGCCAACGGCGCGTGGAACTACACGGCTTCGTCCGCCCACCCTGAATTCGTCGCTGGCACCAATTACAGCGACGTGTTCACGGTCACCAGTGCGGACGGCACGACCAGCACGATCACCGTCAACATCCTGGGTACCAACGACGCGGCCGTCATCAGCACTGCGACTGTCAACCTGACCGAGACGGATTCCGTTCTGACCGCATCGGGTAACCTGACCATCACCGACGCCGACAGCGCAGCGACCTTCGTCGCAGGCACCATCATCAAGCACCTACGGCAGCATCGCCATCGACGCCAACGGCGCCTGGAACTACACCGCCAGCTCGGCGCATCCTGAATTCGTCGCTTAAGCACGAACTACAGCGATGTCTTCACCGTGACCAGCGCGGACGGCACGACCAGCACGATCACGGTCAACATCCTGGGCACCAACGACGCAGCCGTCATCAGCACCGCGACCGTCAACCTGACCGAGACCGATGCCGTTCTGACCGCCTCGGGCAATCTGACCATCACCGACGCCGACAGCGCAGCGACCTTCGTGGCTTAAGCACCATTGCTGGCAGCTACGGCAGCATTGCCATTGACGCCAACGGCGCGTGGAACTACACCGCTTCGTCCGCGCACCCGGAATTTGTCGCCGGGACCAACTACAGCGACGTGTTCACGGTCACCAGCGCGGATGGTACGACCAGCACGATCACCGTCAACATCCTCGGCACGAACGACGCCGCCGTCATCAGCACCGCGACTGTCAATCTGACCGAGACCAACTCGGTCCTGGCTGCTTCCGGCATTCTGACCATCTCGGACGCCGACAGCGCCACCACCTTCGTGGCAAGCACCATCGCTGGCAGCTATGGCAGCATCGCCCTGCAGGCCAACGGCCAATGGCAGTACACCGCCAGCTCCGCTCATAACGAATTCGTCGGTGGCACAAACTACAGCGACGTCTTCACGGTCACCAGCACCGACGGCACGACCAGCACGATCACGGTCAACATCCTGGGCACCAACGACGCTGCCGTGATCAGCACCGCGACCGCCAACCTGACCGAGACCAACTCGGTCCTGGCTGCGTCCGGCATCCTGACCATCTCGGACGTCGACAGCGCCGCCACCTTCGTGGCTTAAGCACGATCGTTCTAGCACCTACGGCAGCATCGCCCTGCAGGCCAACGGCCAATGGCAGTACACCGCCACCTCGGCTCACAACGAATTCGTCGCCGGAACGAACTACAGCGATGTCTTCACCGTGACCAGTGCCGACGGGACGACAAGCACGATCACCATCAACATCCTGGGCACGAACGACGCCGCCGTGATCAGCACCGCGACCACCAACCTGACCGAAACCGACGCCGTACTGACCACCTCTGGCAACCTGACCATCACCGATGCCGACAGCGCAGCCACCTTCGTGGTAAGCACCATCAGCCTAAGCACCTATGGCAGCATCGCCATCGACGCCAACGGCGCATGGAACTACACGGCCAGCTCAGCGCACCCGGAATTCGTCGCTGGCGCCAACTACAGCGACGTGTTCACGGTCACCAGCGCCGACGGCACGACCGGCACGATCACGGTCAACATCGTCGGCACCAACGACGCCGCCGTCATCAGCACCGCCACCGCGAACCTGACCGAAACCGACGCCGTCCTGACCGCATCGGGCAATCTGACCATCACCGACGCTGACAGCGCGGCGACCTTCATAGCCTAAGCACGATCGCTGGTACCTACGGCAGCATCGCCATCGACGCCGACGGCGCATGGAACTACACCGCCAGCTCGGCTCACCCAGAATTCGTCGCTGGAACGAACTACAGCGACGTGTTCACGGTCACCAGCGCTGACGGCACGACCAGCACGATCACCGTCAATATCCTGGGCACGAACGACGCGGCCGTCATCAGCACCGCTACCGTCAATCTGACCGAGACCGATGCCGTTCTGACGGCATCCGGCACTCTGACGATCACCGACGCCGACAGCGCCGCTTCCTTCGTGGCTCAAGCACTATCGCTGGTACCTACGGCAGCATCGCCATCGACGCCAACGGCGCCTGGAACTACACCGCCAGTTCGGCTCACCCAGAATTCGTCGCCTAGCACCAACTACAGCGACGTGTTCACGGTGACCAGTGCCGACGGCACGACCAGCACGATCACCGTCAACATCCTGGGCACCAACGACGCAGCCGTCATCAGCACCGCAACCGTCAACCTGACCGAGACCGATGCCGTACTGACGGCATCCGGCAACCTGACGATCACCGACGCCGACAGCGCCGCGACCTTCGCTGCAGGCACCATCAGCCAAGCACCTATGGCAGCATCGCCATCGACGCCAACGGCGCATGGAACTACACCGCCAGCTCGGCCCACCCTGAATTCGTCGCTGGCACCAACTACAGCGACGTGTTCACGGTCACCAGCGCTGACGGCACGACGAGCACGATCACCGTCAATATCCTGGGCACGAACGACGCGGCCGTCATCAGCACCGCTACCGTCAATCTGACCGAGACCGATGCCGTTCTGACGGCATCCGGCACTCTGACGATCACCGACGCCGACAGCGCCGCGTCCTTCGTGGCTTAAGCACTATCGCTGGTACCTACGGCAGCATCGCCATCGACGCCAACGGCGCATGGAACTACACCGCCAGCTCGGCGCACCCTGAATTCGTCATGAAGCACCAATTACAGCGACGTCTTCACCGTCACCAGCGCTGACGGCACGACCAGCACAATCACGGTCAACATCGTCGGCACCAACGACGCCGCCGTCATCAGCACCGCCACCGCGAACCTGACCGAAACAGATGCCGTTCTGACCGCATCGGGCAACCTGACCATCACCGACGCTGACAGCGCCGCGACCTTTGTCGCCTAAGCACCATCGCAGGTACCTATGGCAGCATCGCCATCGACGCCAACGGCGCGTGGAACTACACCGCCAGCTCGGCGCACCCTGAATTCGTTGCTGGCACCAATTACAGCGACGTGTTCACGGTCACCAGCGCTGACGGCACGACCAGCACGATCACCGTCAACATCCTGGGTACCAACGACGCAGCTGTCATCAGCACCGCTACTGTCAACCTGACCGAGACCGATGCCGTTCTGACCGCATCGGGCAATCTGACCATCACCGACGCCGACAGCGCCGCCACCTTCGTTGCAGGCACCATCATTCTAGCACCTATGGCAGCATCGCGATCGACGCCAACGGCGCATGGAACTACACCGCCAGCTCGGCCCACCCTGAATTCGTCGCTGGCACCAACTACAGCGACGTGTTCACGGTCACCAGTGCCGACGGCACGACCAGCACAATCACCGTCAACATCCTCGGCACCAATGACGCCGCTGTGATCAGCACCGCGACGGCGAACCTGACCGAAACGGATGCCGTACTGACGACCTCTGGCAACCTGACCATCACCGACGCCGACAGCGCAGCCACCTTCGTGGCCGGTACCATCGCTGGCACCTATGGCAGCATCGCCATTGACGCGAACGGCGCCTGGAACTACACCGCCAGCTCGGCGCATCCTGAATTCGTTGCTGGCACCAATTACAGTGATTTCTTCACGGTCACCAGTGCCGACGGCACGACCAGCACGATCACCGTCAATATCCTGGGCACCAACGACGCGGCCGTCATCAGCACGGCGACCGTCAACCTGACCGAAACCGACGCCGTCCTGACCGCATCGGGCAACCTGACCATCACCGACGCCGACAGCGCCGCCACCTTCGCTGCTTAAGCACCATCGCTGGCACCTACGGCAGCATCGCCATCGACGCGAACGGCGCCTGGAACTACACCGCCAGCTCGGCACACCCTGAATTCGTCAGCCTTAAGCACGAACTACAGCGACGTGTTCACGGTCACCAGCGCGGACGGCACGACCAGCACGATCACCGTCAATATCCTTGGCACTAACGACGCTGCGGTCATTAGCACGGCGACGGTCAATCTGATCGAGAGCGACTCGGTCCTGACCGCATCGGGCACGCTGACCGTCTCGGACGCCGACAGCGCAGCCACCTTCACGGCTGGCACGTTGGTCGGCGCCTATGGCAGCGTCACCATCGCCGCAAATGGCACCTGGACCTACACGGCAAGTTCCGAACACGGCGAATTCGTGGGCGGCACGACGTATAGCGACGTCTTCACCGTGACCAGCGCCGATGGCACGACGGGCTCCATCACGATCAACATTCTTGGCTCGAACGGCAATGCCGTGATCAGCACCGCAACCGCCAACCTGACCGAAACGGATGCCGTCCTGACCGCATCCGGAACGTTGACGATTACCGATATCGACAGCGCCGCGTCCTTCGTTCCAGGAACGCTGACCGGCTCCTACGGCTCGGTCGTCCTGCAGGCCAATGGCCAGTGGGCTTACACCGCCAATTCCGCACACAATGAGTTTGCGCCCGGCTCGACCCATACCGACGTATTCACGGTCACCAGCGACGATGGCACGACCAGCACGATCACGGTCAACATCCTCGGCACCAACGATGCGGCTGTCCTCAGTACCGCGACCGCCAATCTGACCGAAACGAATACGGCGCTGACTGCCTCCGGCACCCTCACCGCGTCCGATATCGATAGCGCCGCCACCTTCGTCAGCCTTAAGCACCATCAGCCTAAGCACGTATGGCAGCGTCACCCTGCAGGCCAATGGCCAGTGGGTCTATACCGCCAGCTCGGCACACAACGAATTCGTCGGCGGCACCAACTACAGCGACGTCTTCACCGTCACCAGCGCCGATGGCACGAGCAGCACGATCACCGTCAACATCCTTGGCACGAACGACGCCGCCGTCATCAGCACCGCAACGACCAATCTGACCGAGACCGACGCTGTCCTGACAGCATCGGGAACGCTGACCATCACCGATGCCGACAGCGCGCAGACCTTCGTCAGCCTAAGCACCATTGCAGGCACCTACGGCAGCGTCGCCATCGACGCCAACGGCGCGTGGAACTACACCGCTTCCTCCGCACATCCGGAATTCGTCGGCGGCACCAACTACAGCGACGTCTTCACCGTCACCAGCGCCGATGGCACGACCAGCACGATCACGGTCAATATCCTTGGCACGAACGACGCCGCCGTCATTAGCACCGCAACGGCCAATCTGACCGAAACCGATGCCGTACTGACCACCTCGGGCAATCTGACTATCACCGATGCCGACAGCGCGGCGACCTTCGTGGTAAGCACCATTGCTTAAGCACCTATGGCAGCATCGCCATCGATGCGAATGGCGCGTGGAACTACACTGCATCGTCCGCACACCCGGAATTCATCGCTGGCACCAACTACAGCGATGTGTTCACTGTCACCAGCGCCGACGGCACGACCAGCACGATCACGGTCAACATCCTGGGCACCAACGACGCGGCCGTCATCAGCACCGCGACCGCCAACCTGACCGAGACCAACGCGCCTCTGAGCACTTCGGGCACGCTGACCATTTCGGACGTCGACAGCGCCGCCACCTTCGTGGCTTAAGCACCATCGTGGGCACCTATGGCAGCGTGGCCATGCAATCGAATGGCCAGTGGGTCTACACGGCCAGCACCGCGCATAACGAATTCGTCGGTGGCACGACCTACAGCGACGTCTTCACCGTGACCAGCGCCGATGGCACGACCAGCACCATCACGGTCAACATCCTGGGCACCAACGACGCGGCCGTCATCAGCACCGCGACCGCCAACCTGACCGAAACCAACGCGCCTTTGAGCACCTCGGGCACGCTGACGATCTCGGACGCCGACAGCGCAGCGACCTTCGTGGCTTAAGCACCATCGCGGGCACCTACGGCAGCGTCGCACTGCAAACCAACGGCCAGTGGGTCTACACCGCCAGCTCGGCACACAACGAATTCGTCGGTGGCACGAGCTACAGCGATGTCTTCACCGTCACCAGCGCCGACGGCACGAGCAGCACCATCACCGTCAACATCCTCGGCACGAACGACGCCGCCGTCATCAGCACCGCAACCGCCAACCTGACCGAGACCAACGCGCCTTTGAGCACCTCGGGCACGCTGACCATTTCGGACGTCGACAGCGCCGCCACCTTCGTGGCCTAAGCACCATCGTGGGCACCTATGGCAGCATCGCACTGCAAACCAACGGCCAGTGGGTCTACACGGCCAGCACCGCGCACAACGAATTCGTCGGTGGCACGACCTACAGCGACGTCTTCACCGTTACCAGCGCCGATGGCACGACCAGCACCATCACGATCAACATCCTGGGCACCAACGACGCGGCCGTCATCAGCACCGCGACCGCCAACCTGACCGAGACCAACGCGCCTCTGAGCACTTCGGGCACGCTGACCATTTCGGACGCCGACAGCGCCGCGACCTTCGTGGCTAAGCACCATCGCGGGCACCTACGGCAGCGTAGCCCTGCAATCGAATGGCCAGTGGGTCTACACCGCCAGCACCGCGCACAACGAGTTCGTGGGTGGCACGACCTACAGCGACGTCTTCACGGTGACCAGCACCGATGGCTCGACCAGCACCATCACGGTCAACATCCTCGGCACGAACGACGCCGCCGTCATCAGCACCGCGACCGTCAATCTGACCAGAAACGAACTCGGTGCTGGCTGCATCCGGCATCCTGTCCATCTCGGACGTCGACAGCGCCGCCACCTTCGTTGCAGGCACGATCGCTCTAGCACCTACGGCAGCATCGCCTTGCAGGCCAACGGCCAATGGCAGTACACCGCCAGCACCGCCCACAACGAATTCGTCGGTGGCACGACTTACAGCGATGTCTTCACCGTCACCAGTGCCGACGGCACGACCAGCACCATCACCGTCAACATCCTCGGCACCAATGACGCGGCCGTCGTCAGCACCGCGACCGCCAACCTGACCGAGACCAACGCGCCTTTGAGCACCTCGGGCACGCTGACCATCTCGGACGTCGACAGCGCCGCCACCTTCGTGGCTTAAGCACCATCGTGGGCACCTACGGCAGCGTGGCCCTGCAATCGAATGGCCAGTGGGTCTACACCGCCAGCAGCGCGCACAACGAGTTCGTCGGTGGCACAAACTACAGCGACGTCTTCACCGTCACCAGCACCGACGGCACGACCAGCACCATCACGGTCAACATCCTCGGCACCAACGACGCCGCCGTCATCAGCACCGCAACCGTCAACCTGACCGAGACCAACTCGGTGCTGGCTGCATCCGGCATCCTGTCCATCTCGGACGTCGACAGCGCCGCCACTTTCGTCGCGGGCACCATCAGCCTAAGCACCTACGGCAGCATCGCCCTGCAGGCCAACGGCCAGTGGCAGTACACCGCCAGCACCCCCACAACGAGTTCGTGGGCGGCACGACCTACAGCGACGTCTTCACCGTCACCAGCACCGACGGCACGACCAGCACCATCACGGTCAACATCCTCGGCACCAACGACGCCGCCGTCATCAGCACCGCAACCGTCAACCTGACCGAAACGAACTCGGTGTTGGCTGCATCCGGCATCCTGTCCATCTCGGACGTCGACAGCGCCGCCACCTTCGTCGCGGGCACGATCGTTAAGCACCTACGGCAGCATCGCCCTGCAGGCCAACGGCCAATGGCAGTACACCGCCAGCACCGCCCACAACGAATTCGTCGGCGGCACGACTTACAGCGATGTCTTCACCGTCACCAGTGCCGATGGCACGACCAGCACCATCACCGTCAACATCCTGGGCACCAACGACGCAGCCGTCATCAGCACCGCAACCGCCAACCTGACCGAAACGAACTCGGTGCTGGCTGCATCGGGCATCTTGTCCATCTCGGACGTCGACAGCGCCGCCACCTTCGTTGCGGGCACGATCGCCGGGACCTACGGCAGCGTCGCCCTGCAGGCCAACGGCCAATGGCAGTACACCGCCAGCTCCGCCCACAACGAATTCGTCGCTGGCACGACTTACAGCGATGTCTTCACCGTCACCAGCGCCGACGGCACGACCAGCACCATCACCGTCAACATCCTCGGCACCAATGACGCCGCCGTCATCAGCACCGCGACCGCCAACCTGACCGAAACCAACGCGCCTCTGAGCACTTCGGGCACGCTGACGATCTCGGACGTCGACAGCGCCGCCACCTTCGTGGCCGGTACGATTGCTTAAGCACCTACGGCAGCGTGGTCCTGCAAGCCAACGGCCAGTGGGTCTACACGGCCAGCACCGCGCATAATGAATTCGTCGGCGGCACGACCTACAGCGACGTCTTCACCGTGACCAGCGCCGACGGCACGACCAGCACCATCACCGTCAACATCCTGGGCACCAACGACGCGGCCGTCATCAGCAGCGCAACGGTCAACCTGACCGAAACCAATGCAGTACTGACCGCAGAATGGCACGCTGACCATCTCGGATGCCGACAGCGCCGCCACATTCGTGGCCGGTACCATCGTCTAGCACCCATGGCAGCCTGACGATCAATGCGGCCGGTGTCTGGACCTACACGGCCAGTTCCTCGCATAACGAGTTCGCTGCTTAAGCACGACCTACAGCGACGTCTTCACCGTGACCAGCGCCGACGGCACCACCAGCACCGTCACCGTCAACATCATTCAAGCACCAACGACGCGGCAATCCTGAGCACCGCGACCGTGGCACTGACGGAAACGAACAGTGTGCTGACCGCGGCTAAGCACCCTGTCCATTTCCGACGTCGACAGCGCGGCCACCTACGTCGCCGCGACCATCAACGGCGCCTACGGCAGCGTGACGTTGCAGACGAACGGCCAGTGGACCTATACCGCCAGCACCGCCCACAACGAGTTCGTGGGCGGCACGACCTATACCGACGTGTTCACGGTCAGCAGCGCCGACGGCACCACCAGCACCATCACTGTCAACATCCTGGGTACCAACGACGCGGCCGTCCTCAGCACGGCAACCGTCAATCTGACCGGAAACGAACGCCGTTCTGACCGCAAACGGCACACTGACCATTTCGGACGTCGACAGCGCCGCCACCTTCGTGGCTTTAAGCACTATCGTCGGCACCTACGGCAGCCTGGCCATCAACGCGGCTAGTAGCGTGTGGAACTACACCGCCAGTTCGGCCCATGACGAATTTGCAGGCTTACACGACCTACACCGACGTGTTCACCGTGACCAGCGCCGACGGCACCGCCAGCACCGTCACCGTGCGCATCAGCCTAAGCACCAACGACGCGGCAGTCCTGAGCAGCGCGACGGTGCCGCTGACGGAAACCAACAGCGTTCTGACCGCCGTCGAGCACCCTGACCATTTCCGACGCCGACAGCGCAGCCACCTACGTCGCCGCGACCATCAACGGCGCCTACGGCAGCGTGACATTGCAGACGAACGGCCAGTGGACCTATACCGCCAGCACCGCCCACAACGAGTTCGTGGGCGGCACGACCTACAGCGACGTGTTCACCGTCAGCAGCGCGGACGGCACCACCAGCACGATCACGGTCAACATCCTGGGCACCAACGACGCGGCCATCCTCAGCACGGCCACCGTCAACCTGACCGAAACCAATGCGACCCTGACGGCAGGCGGCACGCTGAGCATTTCGGACGTCGACAGCGCAACGACTTTCGTCGCGGCGACCATCAGCTAAGCACCTACGGCAGCCTGGCCATCAACGCGGCCGGGATCTGGAACTACACTGCCAGCTCGGCGCACAACGAGTTCGTGGCTAAGCACCACCTACACCGACGTCTTCACCGTCACCAGCGCCGACGGCACCAGCACCACGGTGACCGTACGCATCAGCCAAAGCACCAACGACGCAGCCGTGATCAGCAGCGCGACCGTGCCGCTGACGGAAACCAACGCGGTCCTGAGCGCGTCGGGCACCCTGAGCATCACCGATGCCGACAGCGCGGCCAGCTTCGTGGCAGGCACCCTGACCGGCACCTACGGCAGCGTGGCGCTGCAGACCAACGGCCAGTGGGTCTATACGGCCAGCAGCGCGCACAATGAATTCGTCATGCTAAGCAGTACCTACAGCGACGTCTTCACGGTGACCAGCGCCGACGGCACCACCAGCACCATCGCCGTCAACATCCTGGGCACCAACGATGCGGCAGTTCTCAGCACGGCCACGGTCAACCTGACCGAAACCAACGCCACCCTGAGCGCATCGGGCAACCTGACCGTGTCCGATGTCGACAGCACCGCCGCCTTCAATGCTTAAGCACCGTCACCGGCACCTACGGCAGCCTGACGATCAACGGCTTGGTAAGCGCCTGGACCTACAACGCCAGCTCGGCGCACAATGAATTCGCAGTGGCACCACCTACACCGACGTCTTCACCGTCACCAGCGCCGACGGCACCAGCACCACGGTCACCGTGCGCATCATTCAAGGCACCAACGACGCCGCGATCCTGAGCACGGCCACCGTGGCACTGACCGGAAACGAACGCGCCGCTGACCGCTTCCGGCACGCTGAGCGTGTCCGACGTCGACAGCACCGCCGCCTTCAATGCTTAAGCACCGTCAGCTAAGCACCTATGGCAGCCTGACGATCAACGCAGGCTTGGCGCCTGGACCTACACGGCCAGCACCGCGCACAACGAGTTCGTCGGCGGCACCACCTACACTGACGTCATCACCGTCACCAGCGTGGACGGCACCAGCACCACCGTGACCGTCAACATCCTGGGCACGAACGATGCCGCGGTGATCAGCGTGGCCACGGTCGACCTGACCGGAAACGAGACGCCGTCCTGACCGCCAGCGGCACGCTCACCATCACCGATGCGGACAGCGCCGCCAGCTTCGTCAGCTTAAGACGGTTGCTTAAGCAGCTACGGCAGCCTGACCATCAATGCAGTAAGCGCCTGGACCTATTCGGCCAGCACCGCGCACAACGAGTTCGTCGGCGGCACCACCTACACCGACGTCTTCACCGTGACCAGCGCCGACGGCACCACCAGCACCGTGACCGTGCGCATTCTGGGCACCAACGACGGGGCCGTCATCAGCGCGCCGGTCGTGAACCTGACCGGAAACGAATGCGGTTCTCACGGCCAGCGGCACCCTGACGATCACCGATCCGGACAGTGCCACCACCTTCACGGCTTAAGCACCATCGGCGGCACCTACGGCAGCCTGACCATCAATGCGGCCGGTGCCTGGAGCTACACGGCCAGCACCGCGCACAACGAGTTCGTGGCTTAAGCACCGTCTACAGCGATGCGTTCATCGTCACCAGCGCCGACGGCAGCACCAGCACCGTCACCGTGCGCATCACCGGCACCAACGACGCCGCCGTGCTGAGCACGGCCACGGCGAACCTGACCGAGACCAACGCGGTCCTGACCACTTCCGGCACCCTGACCGTGAGCGACGTGGACAGCGCCGCCACCTACGTTGCGGGCACCACCATGCCGCGCCTACGGCAGCCTGACCATCAATGCAGTAGGCGCCTGGACCTATACGGCCAGCACCGCGCACAATGAATTCGTGGGCGGCACCACCTACACCGACATCATCACTGTCAGGAGCGCGGACAACACGGCCACCACGGTCACCATCAACATCCTGGGCACCAACGACGCCGCCGTCATCAGCGCCACCACGGTGCCGCTGACGGAAACGAACGCGGTGCTGACGGCCAGCGGCACGGTGGCCATCAGCGACGCGGACAGCGCCGCCACCTTCGTCGTCATAGCACCTTCACCGGCACCTACGGCAGCCTGTCGATCAACAGCGCCGGCGTGTGGAACTACACGGCCAGCTCGGCCCACAACGAGTTCATGCGGCGGCAGCACCTACAGCGACACCTTCACCATCACGTCGGCCGACGGCACCACCAGCACCATCAAGGTCAATATCATTCAAGCACCAACGACGCGCCGGTCGCCGTCAACGACACCAACACCATGACCGAAGATTCGGGCGTGACCACCCTGACCGTGACCGCCGCCCATGGCGGTCATTCTCGGCAGCGCAGGCATGGACACGGATCCGGAATCGGACGCCCTGACCGTCACCGGCATCAACAACATCGACGGTACCGGCGCAGGCACGGTCGGCACGGTCGGCGTGGCGTTCTCGGGCGCCTACGGTTCGCTGACCCTGAACGCGGACGGCAGCTACACCTACGTACTGCGCAACAGCAGCGCCGAAGTGCAGAACCTGATGGCCGATGAGACCGCCTACGACCGCTTCACCTACACCGTCAGCGACGGCAAGGGCGGCACCGACACGGCCATCCTGACCATCGCGGTCAACGGCGCGATGGACCTGTCAGCCGGCCCGGCCACGCTGACCGCCCTGCCGAATGCCGCCAACGGCCTGACCGGCGCCTACTACGGCTACAACGAGACCGCCACCACCAGCGGCCGCACCCACAGCGACGACGGCCTGGCCACCTTCGGCAACCACAACGCCACGGGCAACCTCAATTCGGTCGAGGACATGGCGTACATCATGGACGGGCGCAACACGCTGGTAGTACGGCGGCACCGTGGTCGGCACGGCCAATTCGGCCATTGCCAGCTCGGCCGACGTGACCTTCCTGGCGCGTTCGCTGGCCTACGGCGACAGCCCGACCGTCACCAACGCGCTCGGTTCGAACAGCAACGTGGCGGTAGGCGGCACGCTGCCTGCGGTCAATTCGGGCAACAGCAACCAGGGCCTGACCAACTTCCTCGACCAGGACAAGGGCACGGCCGTGGTCCAGACCGGCGCCTAAGCAACACCAACGGCACCTCGGGCCTGGGCAGCACGACCGACGCGGCCGTGCGCCTGTCGGGCCAGTTCTACGTGCAGCCGGGCTTCTACGACTTCCGCGTGTACGCCGACGATGGCTTCCCGCCTGAACGTGGCTAAGCCAGACCCTGCTCGAATTTGACGGCAACCAGTCGCCGACCACGCGCATCTTCCGCAACGTGCAGCTGTCGAACCTGGAAGGCGGCCTGCAGGACATCGAGCTGCTGTACTGGGAACAGGGCGGCAACGCGGTGCTGAGAATCGAGTACAAGGCGTCCAGCGACCCGACCTCGTCCTACCAGGTACTGTCGCTGACCAACACGGCGATGTTCTCGGCCGAGGCGGCGCCGACCTTCTCGGATCCGCAGATCCAGGACCTGGTCTACGACAGCGGCACCGCGACCTGGCAGATGCGCACCGGCGCCCGCCTTGACGGCGACGCCAGCGGCAATACCCTGACCGGGGCCGCCGGACGCGATCTGCTCTCGGGCAATGGCGGCGCCGACACCCTGTACGGCTACGGAGGCGCCGACCGTCTGGACGGCGGCAGCGGCAACGACACGCTGTACGGCGGCGACGGCAACGACGTGCTGATCGGCGGCACCGGCACCGACCGTCTCGAAGGCGGCCTGGGCGACGACATCTACATCCTCAACGACGCGCTCGACACGCTGGTCGAGGCGAACAATGCTTAAGCATCGATACGGTCCAGCTCGACGCGGGCTACGCCAGCGCCAGCTACACGCTGACCAGCCGCTTCGAGAACCTGACCGCGACCGTGTCGACCAATGTCAGCCTGACCGGCAATGCGTCCGACAACCGGATCGAGGGTGGCAGCGGCAACAATGCCATCAGCGGCCTGGACGGCAACGATTACCTGATCGGCGGCGCCTAAGACGACAGCCTGACCGGCGGCGCCGGTTCGGACACCTTCGCCTGGCGCCTGGCCGACAAGGGGAGCAGCCAGCGCAGCCGGGGCCGACACGATCACCGACTTCACCCAGGGCGGCGGCTACAGCAATATCGAGTCGGGCACGCTGGGCGTGGCGGTGGGCGGCGGCGACGTGCTCGACCTGCGCGACTTGCTGCAGGGCGAACACACGAGCCTGGGCGTGACCAACCCGGCCACCGCCTCGGTGGCGATCTCGAATCTGCAGAATTACATCCACATCGAGATCAGCGGCGCCAACACGATCCTGCACATCAGCAGCAGCGGCAGCTTCAGCGGGACCAGCAATACCGGCGAAGACCAGACCATCACGCTGAGCAATGTGAACCTGTACAGCCAGCTGTCGATCACCAACGGCGACGACGCGACGCTGCTGCGCACGCTGCTCAAGAACGGCACGCTGGTGGTGGACTGACGGGGGAATGAAGCGGTAATTGAAAACACCCTGCAGGCGCAAGCTTGCAGGGTGTTTTTTAGGCGAGGTCGGTGCCTGGCGCGGCCGGATCCTGCACGCCGGGGCCGGTGGCGCCGTCGAAACCGAGGCCGGTCAGGGCGGCCAGTTCCTCGCCGTCGGAGACGCCCTCGGCGAACACTTGCATGCCCATCTTGTGGGCAATCCCGTTCAAGCCCTTGAGGAAGATCTGGTTGCTTAGAAGCGTTGGTGTTGACGTCGCGCACGAAGCTGCCGTCGACCTTGACGTAATGGAGCGCCATGTCGTGCACCAGGCTGATCTGCTTGAAGTGGCGTCCGAAGTGCTCGATCCCGAGCTTGCAGCCGCTCCAGCGCACGGCGTCGCAGAACACGCGGAAGGCGTCGAGCTGGGCGAACACGCCGCTCTCGGGCACTTCCAGCCACAGGCGTGAGGCGGCCGCCGGGCGCGCCGCGATCAGGTCCAGCAACTGGTGGCGGAAATCCTTGTCCTGCACCGAGCGCGCCGACAGGTTCACGGCCAGGCCAGGCAGGGCCGGGTCGCGCGCCAGTTCCTCCAGGCCGAGCGTGACGGCCACCAGGTCCAGGCGCGTGGTCAGGCCGAGCCGCTCGGCGATCGGCAGGAAACGCGCGGCCGGGAACCATTCGCCGCCGAACATCAGGCGCAGCGCCGATTCGCGGTGCACCACCCTGCCCGTCAGGTCGAGCACGGGGAAGCTGGCCAGGCGCACCCAGCGCTGCTCGAGGCTGCGCAAGATCAGCTTGGCCCATTCGTCGGCCGTGCGCGGCGCCTCGGCGATATTGAGCGGCAGCGCCGCGCGCACGGCCGACACGCCATGCGCCTCGGCCGCGGCCAGCGCCGTGTCGACCTGGGACAGCAGCGCGCCCAGATCGAGACCGAACTGGATCGGGCCGATGCCGACATAGACCAGGGCGTCGCTGCCGCTGCGCTGCGCGGCGATGTCATGCCGCCACGGCGTCGAGCAGCTGCCTGGCGACCGCCTGCGGATCGGCGGCGCGCAACACGAGCGCGAAGTCGCTGCCGTTCAGGCGCGCCGCGAAGCCGCCCTCGTGCTGCTGGGCCTGGGCTTCGACCAGGGCGCCGATCGCGCCCAGCATGGTATCGGTGGCGCGCCGTCCCAGCTGGCGGTTCAGCTCGGCCAGCTGGGCCAGCCGCAGCAGGATCAGGCTGCCCTGGGCGCCGTCTTCGACGGCCAGCGTCTCGCGCATCTGTTCCATGAAGTGGTGGCGATTGGCCAGCCCGGTCAGGGCGTCGGTGTTGGCGTCGCGCCGGATCGCTTCGAGGCGCTCGGCTTCTTCGGCGAACATCGACTTGAGCAGGGTGACGGCCGAATTCATGGCGCCGGTCAGCTGGCGCAGTTCCGGCACGTTCGATTCGGGGGTGGTGATGAAGCGGCGCTCGGCGATCGCGCGCGCCTGTTCGACCACGCCGTCGAGCGGGCCCTTGAGGCGGCGCAAAATCAGGGTGGCCAGGTAGCCTAGCCACGAAGCCGGAAATGGCCAGCGCGGCGATCATTTGCAGGGTCGAATTCCACAATGCCTGGTAGGCGAACTGGCTGCGGCTGACGATGGTGATGGTGCCGACCTGCTTCCAGCCGGTGGTGATGTGGGCGCGGCCGGGGGCGGCCTCGATCGGCAGCAGCGCGGCGAACCAGCCGGGCACGCCGCGCTCGGACGGGGCGGCGCGCCGTTCGACCAGGGGCTTGCCGCGCGGGGTCGACCAGGGTGATGGCGTCATAGTGGCCGCTGTCGAACATGGCCGCGATCGACAGTTCCAGTTCGACCGGGTCGGCCGCGCGCTGCCCGAGCGCCTGGGCCAGCACGTTGGCGTTGTCGATGTTTTTCATCTCGAGCTGGGTCTGCAGATAGGAGCGCGCCGACAGCGTGGTGGCCAGCAGGCCATAGAGCCAGCGAGCAGGGTTCCGATGATCAGGGCGATCCAGAGTTGGCGGTACATCGACATGAGGGTGCCTCACTAAATAAAGAAATTAAACATTATTCGAAGCCTTCGCGGCGCGCTGCAACAGGTCCTGCCAGGCCGACAGGCGTTCGGTCCCATGCGGCCCTGGCGCCAAGCATGGCCACGCTTAAAAAACACGCCTTCCCGGTTGAAGCTGAACACCGGCGCCAGGTCGCTGCGGCGCGCGGCCGGGCGGATCTCGGTGATCAGGTTGTCGAGAATGAGCGGGTCGGCGTCCGGCGCCGGGTAATAGGCCAGCACCATGTGGGCTTGCTGGACGGCGCTGGCAGGGCCGCCCAGGCGCGCGCACGTAGATCAGGCGCAGCTGGCTGTCGGGCACCTCGAGCGCGAGCAGGGAAAAGTATTTTGCGATAACAAAGTCTTCGCAGTCGCCTTTCCCTTTTATCATCGCCTCGAACGGGGTGGCCCAGAAATCGGACTTGCCCCACACGGCCATGTCGTCGGCGAACTCAGTAGCGATGGTTGAAAAATTCGTTCACCCGGCGCAGCTTGATGTCGAGCGTCTGCTGGCGGTTATCGTCGAGCATCCTGGACCAGTCGCGCAGCACCGGGGCGGCGGCTGCCGCCGCCTGGGCCCGTGCCTGCAGGCGGCCGGCGTCGAGCGCCAGCGCCGAGCCACCCAGCAGGATGGCGGCCGCAAGCAGCGCGGGCCAGCGGCCGGGCGGTTCGGCGGCGCACTAGCTTGCCGGGATGGGTGGACACTCGCAAGGGCATGGCCAGGCTGATGCCTGATTGTAGTTAGCAAAAAGAAATATCTTTTGTGTTTAAGCAAAGAACCGAGAACAAGATTACAATACGGGAAATCGCAAAAAAAGAAATAACGCGCTTTACATAGTTGCGTGTGAACATCCAATTTAGCGAACTGAACGTATAAGCTATGCAGGCGGCGTGGGATCTTGCCCTGCTTAGCTGCAGATATTGCCATTATGCATTACTTTTAACGCGAAACACACACTTTCCAGTCGAATCGGCTGCCAAGGAAACCCATCAAAATGACGTTGAAAACCACCTGCGCCCTGCTCGCCCTTGCCTTCGCCTCGGTCGCCGTCCAGGCGCAAACCCAGAGTCTCAAGGACGCGAGCCAGCAGGCCGTGTTGTCCAACCCCGAGATCCTGGCGCGCTGGCATGCTTTCGAGGCGGCCAGCCACGAGCGCGGGCAGTAAAGCATGCTGCCTATCTGCCGCGCCTGGATCTGACGGCCGGAGCCGGACGCGACGACCTGCAAGATCCGCTCAAGAGCAACAATCTGAACCGCCATGCGAGTTCGCTGACGCTGACCCAGACCCTGTACGACGGCGCGCTGACCTACAACGACGTGGCCCGCCTCGACCACCAGCGCATGGCACGCCTGTATGAATTGCGCGACATGTCAGAGACGGTGGTGCTGGACGTGGTGCGCACCTATGCCGACGTGCAGCGCTACCGGCGCCTGGTCGAACTGGCCGAGGAAAACTACGTGCGCCACCGCGCCGTGTTCATGCAGATCCAGAAGAAGACCCAGGCCGGCGTGAGCCGCCGGGTCGACCTCGAGCAGATCGCGGGGCGCCTGGCGCTGGCCGAATCGAACCTGCTGCAGGAAACGGCCAATCTGCACGACGTCAGCGCGCTACCAGCGCCTGGTGGGCGTGGCGCCGACGAGCGCGCTGGAACCGATGACGGCGCTCACCAGCGCCATGCCGCAAACGCCGAACGCGGCGCTGGGCAGCGCGCTCAAGTCGCATCCGGCGCTGCTGGCGGCGGTCGAGAACGTGCGCGCCAACGACAAGGCCAGCAGCATCCGGCGCGCCAGCTTCGCGCCCAAGGTGGACGTGCGGCTGCGCTCTGACCGCAGCGGCAATGTGGGCGGCATCGCGGGCCGCACCAGCAATGACGCGGTCGAGATTCAGATGTCGTGGAACCTGTTCAACGGCATGAGCGACGTGTCGCGCGTGCGCCAGCAGGCCGACTTGATCAACGTAGCGCGCGATCAGCGCGACAAGGCCTGCCGCGACGTGCGTCAGACGCTGCTGATCGCCTACAACGACACCGTCAAGCTGACCGAGCAGCTGAGCTATCTGGACCAGCACCAGCTGTCGATCGAGAAGGCGCGCGACGCCTACCGCAAGCAGTTCGACATCGGCCAGCGTTCGCTGCTCGACTTGCTCGATTCGGAAAACGAATTGTTCCAGTCCAAGCGCGTATGCGAATGCCGAGTTCGACCGCGTGTTCGCGTATGCCCGCACCCATGCTTAAGCATGGGCACGCTGCACCAGGCGCTGGGCCTGTCGCGCCAGGAGCCGGGCGAGCTGCCGGTCATGGGCAAGCAGGACGACCAGGAAGAGATGGCGCAGAACTGCCCGGGCGAAGCGGTGCCGACCTATGTGATCGACAAGGCGAAGCTCAATGAGCGGGCCAAGGAGTATATTTTTGAGCGATGGTGGCGCCGGAACCGGCAGCCGCGCCTGTCATCAAGAAGTAAGGCAAGGTCGCCCTCGCTGAGGGCCTGGGCGGCCTTGACTGTGGTGCTCTCGACGCGATCTGAGGATGGTGTCTGAGTCCGCTAGCGCCCCTAAGCCGACCTTCCACGCATTTCCTCGAACTCACGAACATAGTGTTCGGTGGGAAGAGCAGTTCCTGCCTCCTTGATCTCCCCAGTCGATTTGCTCACCATGAGTGGTGCGTTTCCTCCTAACGCATAAATGTAGTTGCCGGTAGCGAGGAAATCCGCCGTGTTATAGAAAAAGGCGAAAGTGGCTGATGTCTCAAAAGGGGAAGGCAGCAGCACCAGTTCTTCTTCGCATTGTTGTGCTAACCGACGCAAATGCTGTTCGGCAAGCGCGGCACCTCTACTTCGCTAAGCATTTTGGGCTCCTTGGTAACGCCTGCTTGTGGCCGATCTCTACCGCCCCGAAGCAGACCTAGACACGGCTGTGCAGGCGGCCTAATTGTTGAGCTTGTAAATCCGCTCGATCTCTGCAGGAGAAAGCCGCAACAAGTTCCGTTCAATGAGTTCAGGGGCGACAGCGGGCGGGAAGTACATCGTGATAATTTCGCCCCCCGGACGTTCTTTTGTCGTGCGAGACTCATACGGCAAATCGCATTCATCTCCAAGGTAGTCGTCAAGGAAGTCGAAAAGCTCGTAGTCCTCAACAACGACAATGCACCGATTTTCGTCTAGCCCAACGCTGATATAGGGGAGAATCTGCTTCACGATTTGTATCCTACGTAGCAAAAGGTCTCAAGCAAAGGTCCGGTTCTGGCTTAGCACCCGTCAGGTCGAGGAAAGCGACAACACTCTATCAGAAAGAATCACGCTATCGTTCCCATGCTGCCCGTGACGCCAAGACGCATCTTCGTAGCGCACATAATACTCGGCGCTCCCGCGCAGCCAAGGCCAACTTGCTTAACATCGACAGGAAATCCACGAGCTTGAAGGTTGCGCCATCAAGGTCCTGAGGGAAAAATGTGATCTCACAGAATACGCTGTCTGGTTCATCCCAGTGGAAGTACGCTTGAATATGCTCAGGGTTGCTGCCGCCATTCCAAACAGTGGATATCGAGCCAGATACCTGTCCAAGATTGCCTCGCAACTCGGCTTTTGCTATATCCTCGCCTTCACCCGTCATCGCCTGAACCAAAGTCCAAGATGATTCTAGAACCCTTAGGACGTCAATCGCTCCAGATGTCGAAATGCGTTCGGCAAAGTTGATATCTCTACACGAACCATCGCAGTCCAGAAGGGCGGTTTCAACGTGGAATCGAGTACGTTCGTCTATGTTCATCAGAATGGCGGTATGGACAGGTAGGTCCGCTTTTGGCCGATCCTGGTCGGTCAGCGCTGCGGTTTGAGCTAGTACAACTTAAGCGAGCAGCGAGATCAGCGTGGCGGGGTCGGACGAGACTTTCATCAGCCCTTGATGGCGTGGCTGGATGAAGCCTTCCTGTCCCGCGTGCCCCAGGAAGGCGACCAGCTGGTCATAGAATCCATCCACATTGAGCACCCCCACCGGCTTGGCGTGGATGCCCAGCTGCGACCAGGTCAGCATCTCGAACAATTCTTCCAGCGTGCCCATCCCGCCCGGCATGGCGATGAAGCCGTCGGCCAGGCTGGCCATCATGGCTTTGCGCTCGTGCATGTCCCTGACCACGAACAGTTCCGTCAAGCCGGGATGGGCCAGCTCGCGGTCGACCAGCTGCTGCGGGATCACGCCCGTCACGCGTCCGCCGGCCGCCAGCACGGCGTCGGCGATGGTGCCCATCAGGCCCACGTGGCCGCCGCCGTAGACCAGCGCGATATTGCTGGCCACCAGCGCGCGGCCCATGGCGCGCGCCGCCTCGGCGTACACGGGCGAGGCGCCGCCGTTGGCGCCGCAATAGACTGCGATTGCCTTCATTCGTCCTCGAGTTCCTCTTTGGCCGCTTCCACGTCGAGCCGCTCCATCGCGTCCTGCGGTTCGACCGCGGCCGCTTCCTCGTACAGCTTGACCGCTTCCTTCATTTTCTTTTCGCCGTCCAGCGACACCAGCGCGTTGGCGTATTCAATGCGGCCGATGGCGGTGTCGGGATTGAGCTCGATCGCCTTCTTGAAGGCCTTGATGCCCTCTTCCTTCTTGACCTTGTAGGTCAGGCCGCCGATCATGGCGCCCACGCTGCCGATGATCTCGGCGTGGAAGGCGCCCAGCGCGATGTGGGCGTCGGCGTGCTTGGGCGCGAGCGCGATGGTCTTGTCGATGCTGTTGCGCACCTTGGGCGCGATGCCCTGGGCCAGCGCCTTGACGATCGAGATGCCCTGGGCATAGCGGCCCAGCGCGTAGGCGTGCCAGTACCAGGCGGCCGCATTGTCGGGCTGCTCGGCCTGGTGGCGTTCGCAGCGCTCGGCCACTTCCTCGAACATCGCGATTTTCTTCTTGTCGTTCTTTTCCAGGTAGGTGGCGTACATGCAGGCCGCCTTGTGCGCGACCGAGTAGCCGTCCACGCCCGCGTCCAGGCCCAGCTTGGCGGCCTTTTCGAATTCCCCGCCGTGGAAGGCGATCCAGGCATCGACCAGGGCCGCCTTTTTCGGGAACGGCTCGCAATCGCCCACGTGCAGGCGCGGCCAGGCTTTCTTGAGCGAGGCGGCCGTGTACACATAAGCGTCGTCCGGATACGGGAATTTGGTCCATGCCATGGCAAGTCTCCTTACTTGAGTTGTTTGAGATATTCTTCGGACAGTTTCTGGAACAGCAGATGGGTGTCGCCGCGCAGGTAGGGGCCGATCAGGGACAGCACCTGGTAGCAGCCGCGCGCCAGGGCGTCGCTCATGGCTTGCTGTTCCGTGTATTTGCGCGGATTGCGCACGTATTCGTAGGACAGCCAGTAAGTCGCCACCACCACCATATTGGTGGCCATGGCGCTGATTTCGGCGTCCGACGCTTCCAGCGATTTTTCGCTGCGCAGGTCTTCGCACAGCTGGCGGGCGACCTTGATCTTGTGGGCCAGGATCTGCTTGAAGTGCAGTTCGAGCTTGCGGTTGCGCGAGAGCAGGTCGTTGAGGTCGCGGTAAAAGAAGCGGTAGCGCCACACCAGTTCGAACATCAGGTGCAGGTACAGCCAGACGTCCTCGATGTTCGAGCGGCGCCCTTCCGGCACGGTGAGGATGCGTTCGATCTCGGCTTCGAACTGCACGAAGATCGAATTGACGATGTCATCCTTGTTGCGGAAGTGGTAGTACAGATTGCCGGGCGAGATGTTCATCTCTTCGGCGATGACGGTGGTGGTGATGTTCGGCTCGCCGAACTCGTTAAACAGCCGCAAGGACAGCTCGAGGATGCGTTCGCGGGTTCGGCGTGGAGCTTTTTGTAGCATGGCGGGCGGTCTGATGTTTTTCTCACGCAAGCATAACACCGAAACCGGCCCGCCGGACAGTGCTAGGAGTGGGTCACCTTCAGGTAGCGCTCGAGGTCGTCCAGACTCTGGCGCAGGCGGGCCAGGGCCCGGCGCGACGGCGCCTGCTGGACCAGCGACAGGCTGGTATCGCGCAGCACGTTGAGCTTGAGCTTGAGGCCGTGACGGGCCAGCTTGGGCGCAATCTCGGCGCGCCGCTCGAGCAGCATCAGGCGCGTGTTCTGGTACGCCTGTTCGCACATGCGGCGCCGGTTCGAATAGCTGAAGATATTGGTGAAGAACAGCTCGGCGTCGTCCTGACTGGGCTGGAACAGCAGGATGTCGACTTCCGGGTGGCTGCGCTCGTAATTGGCCATGCCGGATGCGATGCGCGAATGGAGCAGCGCGCGCAGGGTCTGGGACAGCACGTCGAGCAAGCCGCCCGAGGCCAGGCGGGCGGCCGCGGCCAGCTGGTCGCCGCTGCTTAGACGTTGTAGGGCACGATCGCGTTCACGCAGAACAGCATGTCGACCCCGTGTTCGAGGGCGATCGAGGCGTGCATGCTCTTGCGCACCGCACCATCGACGAAATGGTGGCCGTCGATCTCGACCGGCGGGAACAGGCCGGGCACGGCGGCCGAGGCCTGGACCGCCTTCGACACCGGGGTGTGGTCCCAGCCCGGTTCGCCGAAGCGGACCGCCTCGCCCGTATCGAGGTCGGTGGCGACGATGACGAGCTTGTGGCGCAGCTTGCGGAAGTCGTTGCTGCGCCCGGCGCGGGCGAAGGTCTGTTTCAGGTACTGGCCGATGCCGTCGCCGGACAGGATCCCAGTAAGCAGCGCCTCCTTGAAGCGTTCGAAGGAGGCGAACACGCTCTTGCGGTGGCGCGCGTAGTGGAACAGGGAGCCGAGCAGCAGGCCGGGGACCATGGCCAGGCGCTTGCGCAGTTCGGCGCTTAGCCGGGCGCAGCAGGATTTCGGGCTTGAACAGGGCCGCGCCGTCGGCCGCCTCGACATCGCTTTCGATGAACAGGCGGCACATCTGGTGCGGGGTGATGCCGTTGGCCAGGGCGGCGGCGATGATGCCATGCCTACCGAGATGCCCACGTAGATGGCGGCGTCGTTGACGTCCAGGCCCTCGATCGATTCTTCGAGCGCGGCCAGCACGCCGATTTCATAGACGGCGGCCAGGGGGCCGCCATGCTTACCAGGGCCAGGCCGATTTTCGGCTTGCGGGGTGTGTTCATTGCGGGTGCCTCTTGACGTAAAAGGGCCTGCGCACAGCACAGGCCCTTCCTTAAAGCGTGCTTCGCGGCAAATTAAGCAGCGGCGACCGGGGTCGCGTTAACCTTCTTTGGTGCGGCTTTCTTGGCTGCTGGCTTGGCGGCTGGCTTGGCGGCTGCCTTCTTCACGGCTGGCTTGGCCACGGCTTTCTTGGCGGCTGGCTTGGCCACGATCTTCTTGGCGGCTGGCTTGGCAACGGCTTTCTTGGCGGCAGGCACTTTCTTGCCGGTAGCAGCGGCCACGGCGCGCGAGAGCTGCTCGACGCGTTTGGTCAGTTCCTGGATGTCTTTCTGGGTCGGCACGCCGATGGTCGACAGGGCGCGCGACGCGGTCTTCGAACACCTGTTCCAGCTTGTCCCACGAACCGGAAGCTTGCTTGGAGACGCCGTCGGCGACTTTGGTGACGGTGTCGGTGACTTCGGAGACGCGGTCTTCGGCCATCGAACGGGTGCGGCGCTGCAGGTTGTTGCCTTCTTCGACCAGCTTGTTGAATACTTTGCCGCCTTCTTCCTGGGCCTTGGCGAATGCGCCCAGGCCAGACTTGCCAGATCTGGTGAGCGGAGGTACGAACAGCGCTAGCCAATTGTTTGTCTTCGGTTTTTGCCAGTGTCTTCAGTTTCTTTACCATGGTGAGCTCCAGTCTGGGATTGAGTAAATGAGTTAGATACCTTTTTTGATGAGACCATTCTAGACAGCTAAGTTAGAGATCGGATACTAAAACACCCGAGTGTGAACTCTAAAAGCGGGACCGGGTACAACAAGACGCGTCAGACTCCTTGCCAATCCGTCATTCCCCTGTAATGATTGGCACATCATAACGAACTACCAGCAAAGGGAGACCACGATGCAGTATTTTGTCACGGGAGCGACTGGGTTTATCGGCAAGCGATTGGTAAAGAAGCTGTTGGCACGCAAGGGGAGCGTGGTGTATTTCCTGATGCGCGAAGCCAGCCGCGACAAGCTGCCCGACCTGCTCGAATTCTGGGGTACCACCAAGGCGCGCGGATTCCCGTGTTCGGCGACCTGCGTTCCCCCAAGCTGGGCGTGTCCAAGGAGGACACCAAGAAGCTGGCCAAGACCATCGACCATTTCTTCCATCTGGCCGCCATCTATGACATGACCGCCGACGCCGACGAGCAGATGGAAGTGAACGTCAACGGCACCCGCAACACGGTCGACTTCGCCAACGCCATCTCGGTAAGCTGCCTGCACCATGTGAGCTCGATTGCCGCTGCTTAAGGCATGTTCGAAGGAATTTTCCGCGAGGATATGTTTGACGAAGCCGAAGGGCTCGACCATCCCTACTTCGCCACCAAGCACGAGTCCGAAAAAAATCGTGCGCAACGAAACCAAGGCGGCCTTCCGTATTTACCGCCCCGGCATGGTGGTGGGCGACTCCAAGACCGGCGAGATGGACAAGATCGACGGCCCCTACTACTTCTTCAAGCTGATCCAGCGCATCCGCCAGCTGCTGCCGCCATGGATGCCGACCATCGGCATCGAGGGCGGGCGCATCAACATCGTGCCGGTCGACTTCGTGGTCAATGCGATGGACCATATCGCGCACCAGCCCAAACTGGACGGCCAGTGCTTCCACCTGACCGATCCGGAGCCGATGCGGGTGGGCGAAGTGCTCAACGTGTTCTGCCGCGCCGCCCATGCGCCGACCATGAGCATCCGCATCAATGCCGCGCTGCTGGGCTTCATTCCGAAGTCGGTCAAGAAGGGCATCATGTCGCTCACGCCGGTGCGCCGCGTGCGCGACGCGCTGATGAAGGACCTGGGCCTGCCGTCCGACCTGATGGGCTTCATCAACTACCCTACCCGCTTCGACAGCCGCGAAACGCAAAAGGCGCTCAAGGGCACCGGCATCGCCTGTCCGCAGCTCGAAGACTACGCCGCGCCGATCTGGGACTACTGGGAGCGCAATCTGGACCCGGACCTGTTCATCGACCATACCCTGCGCGGCCAGGTGGCTTAAGAGGTGGTCCTGATCACCGGTGGTTCGTCGGGCATCAGGCCTGGCGGCGGCACAAAAAATCGCCGAAGCGGGCGCGGTCACCATCATCTGCGGCCGCGATGAAGACAAGCTGGCCGAAGCCAAGAAGGAAATCAACGACCGCGGCTTCGAATGCGTCACCTACCAGGCCGACGTGGCCGACATGGCCGACTGCGACCGTTTCGTGCAGGTGCTGCTCGATAACCACGGCAAGGTCGATGTGCTGGTCAACAACGCGGGCCGTTCGATCCGGCGCGCGATCGAGTCGAGCTACGACCGCTTCCACGACTTCGAGCGCACCATGCAGCTGAACTACTTCGGCTGCCTGCGCCTGACCATGGGTCTCTTGCCGACCATGATCGCGCAAAAGCGCGGGCATATCATCAATATCTCGTCGATCGGTGTATTGACGAACGCGCCGCGCTTCTCGGCGTATGTAGCATCCAAGGCGGCACTGGAAGCGTGGACCCGCTGCGCTTCGTCCGAGCTGTCGGACGTGGGCATCAAGTTCACGACCATTAACATGCCGCTGGTGCGCACGCCGATGATCGCGCCGACCAAGATCTACCAGAACGTGCCGACCCTGGCACCGGAAGAAGCGGCCGACATGATCGCCGAAGCCATCGTCTACAAACCGGTGCGCATCGCCACCCGCGTGGGCGTGTTCGGACAGGTCCTGCATGCCCTGATGCCGCGCGTCGCGCAGATCGTGCTCAACACGACCTTCCGCATGTTCCCGGATTCGGATGCGGCCAAAGGCGGCGACAAGAAGGCGCCGCAAATGAGCTCGGAACAGATCGCCATGCAGCAATTGCTGCGCGGAGTGCATTTCTAAGCTTCGGACAAACCAGGCTGCCATCCAGAATGCCGCTCAGTACGCTGAGCGGCATTTTTTTGGCCAGACCCGTCGTGGGCCTCGTGCGCTGCGCGGCTATCTGGTAAAACCTTCTCTTATCGCTTCTCTTTTTGTCTCTTTGCTTCTGCTTTTCTCTCTTTTGAACCTTGGGATGTCTTTGGCGTCAAAAGAGTACAGAGCAGACTAAAAGAGAACATAAGAGAGCGAGGAAACAGAATGTTTACCACAGTGAGTACCAGCCTGGATGGCCCCACCCTCGGCGCCCTGCTCGCGCAGTGCGAGCGCACTGGCCACGATCTTTCCGTCACCATTGCCAATGCCCTTGCCTCCTGGCTAGCAAACCAGGGCGCTGTGGATCTGCCCCCTGCGGATCTGCCCCCTGCGGGTATGCCCGAGGGGTGTCGCGGCTATCAATGGAAGTCGCTGTTCCTTCCCGAAGGCACCGTGCTGCGCAGCTGGAGCTACGGGGATTGCCGGGAAGCACGCGTAATCGGCAACCTCATCATGCACAAGGGAAAGTCTGTGTCGCCGAACCAGTTCGCACGCTCATTCGCGCGCACGGTCCGCAACGCCTGGCGCGACCTGTCGGTACAGCCTACCCCGGCGATCCGGCATTTCGCTCCGCATGGCGGCTACGGCACGCGCTCACAGAGCGCACCGAAGCGCACCCCACAGCGCCCGACGTGGTGCCCGACGTGGTGCCGGACACGGCACCGGCCAAGGCAAGCAGGAAAGCAAACAAGAAGGCAAACAAGAAAGCAAACAAAATGGCCAAGCAGCAAGCAGCGCTGCCTGCGCCACCAGAACCGGCGCGCAACGTCACGCCGGGGCCACTCTGGGATTTGCCAGAACGGCGAAAATATCGTTTCCGTCTCGAAGACGTCGCATTCGATTAAATTCCAATGGCGCCAGCCTGGCCGCCATTGGAGATTCATTGATGCTAGCTCATCGATGCAAGCTTACTCCTGCACGTTCACCGGCGTCCCGTCACGTGCCGTCTGCGCCACCGGCACGCTGGCCAGTCCCGTTTCAACCCGCACCGCGGTCGTCGCCTGAACATGGTCGTCGAGGTCCTTGAACTGGACCGCGCCAACATAGCGCTTGTCGGCCTGCAGGCCGGACCAGCTGACAGCCACCGGCGTATTCACGCCCGCCACCGACTTGCCCGCCACCGCAGCGACGAACTGGAAGCCCGTGTCCTGGGCCGTCACCACGGCCGACGCCAGCTTGTGGCGCACGATCTTGCCGGGCCCGTTCCATGCCAGTACACACACGCGGTAATTGCCCGGTGCCGGATTGCGCCACTGAACCGACTCGTTGCTGCCGGTGGTGCCGAAATACGTCCACGTGCCGTCCGGGCTGATCACGCCCATGTCGTTGTCGTCACGCAGCGCCGAATCCTGCTGCCGGATGGCGAAGCGCACCAGCATCAGCTGCCGGCTCTAGCACCGCCACATTCGTCACCCGCATCGATGCCGTGCTGTCGCCCTTCTCGCACGCGGCGCGGTAGGCGGCCTGGGTCAGCGCCGAACGTTCGAGCGCGATTTCCGGCGTCACGTCGAGCTCCTTGAGCCCGCCCTTGATGCTGCCCATCAGGCCCGAGAAGCTCGTCTTCACCAGGAACAGCTTGGCGCCGCTGGTCTTGTCCGAGACGATCTCAGGCTTAGCGCCGTCACGGGAATGCTTAGGCCCGCGCCGAAACGGGAATCCGGACCACGTGGTTGCCGTCGGTCCAGGTCAGCTGGCCGAACTGCCAGGTATTGACCGGAGCCCCGCTGGCGCTCAGTTTCACGGTGAAGCTGCCGCTTTCGCCCGCGCCCAGTTCCAGCGTGGACGGCGTCACCACCGCGTTAAAGCCCGGCACTTCGATGCTGGCCTGGTAGCTGGCCGAGGCCGCGCTCACATTGGTCACCTTGCGCCGCACCAGCACCGTGCCCGGCACCGATGCCACCGTGATCGACGGCAGGTTCAGGTTGTAGGTCTCGTCGAGTATGCCGTGGGTGCTGCAATTGGCGGCCGACACGGCGGTCGGATTGACCTTGCACTGGTACTGGATGAAGTCGGCCTTGCTTAGGCGTCGTACACCAGGCCCGGGTCAACCGCCTTGTTCGGATCGACATGGCTAGGCGCCCTGCGACCATGGCAGCAAGCCGTTCGACGGATTGGCCAGGTTGTCGTTTTCGGTATTGAAGGCGGTGGTCATCAGGGCCGACTTGACGGCCATGCCGCTGACCAGGCCGGATGGGCCTGGCGCAGCAGCAGGGCCAGCCCCGCCACGTGCGGACTGGACATCGACGTGCCTTGCAGCGAATCGTAGGCCATGCCGGCGGCACGAAGCTGCCGTCGGAGATGCCCGCGCGCTGGGCCGCCGTCAAGGCCGAGCGTCACGCTGGCGACGATGTCGACGCCAGGCGCCGTCAGATCGGGCTTGAGCACGTTCGGATCGGCCTTGTTCGGCCCGCGCGAGGAAAAGCCCGCCATGACCGGCGCCATCTTGGGCTTGTTGTAGAAGCTGCCCAGGACCGCCGTCGCCTGCCCCGGCTGCGCGGCCGCGTAGGCCTTGATCGCGTCGCCGTCGGCCGCGCTCACATGCACCGAAGGCACAGCATGCGCGTCCGCCACCAGCCCGGTGCCGTTGTCGCGCAAGATCATGCTTCTAGCCCCAGCCGGCCTGCAGCACGGCCAGGCTCTTGTCGACCCGCGCATTACCGCCGCGCGTGCAGATCACCACCTTGCCCGCCACCTTGGCCGGGTCGAGCAAGGCCTGCCCGGCCGGCGCGCCCGCGCTGTAGCACAGGCTGGCGTCGACGCCGCCCGCGCCGAAGCATCCTCGGCGCGGATCATCGTCGCACCCGCCAGCGGCGCGACGTTGAGCGAGGCGCCCGCATAGGCGGCGCCGTTGCCGAGCGTGACGTCGGCGTAGAAGCTGCGGTCATGGGTCGACGCGCCGACCGTGGTCACCCACGGGCTCACGTGCGCCACCGTGTTGTCCGGCCCCGCATTGCTTAGCCGACGCGGCCACGAACACATTGGCCTGGACCGCGCGGAAGAAGGCTTGTTCGACTGCGTCGCCGGAGGTGGCGCCGCCGCTGATCGAGTAGTTGATGACGTTCACGCCATCGCGCACGGCGGCGTCGATCGCGCCGATCGAATCGGAGGTGAAGCAGGAGTTCTTGGCGTTGGTGCCGTCGGTGGCGGTGCTGTCGTTGTAGGTCCAGCACACCTTGTAGGCGGCCACGCGGGCGCGCGGCGCGATGCCGCTCGCTTCGCCCAGCGGCACCCCGTTGACCACCGCGCTCACGCCGCTGTTGCTTAGGGGGCAGTGGAGGCGGTATGGTCGCCGTGACCGCCATGCCCGCTGCTGCTGCCGTTCGAACCCACGTTCGAGTCGCGCGCCGAGGCATAGTCGCTCCAGTTCATGACCGAACGGCTGTTCAGGAAGCTTAAGCATTGAAGAACCTGGCCCCGACCAGCTTGTTGTTGCAATGGCGCGCCGGATCGAACCCGTCATGCCACCGTGCACGCGCCGAGGAAGCTGGCCTAAGCGCGCTGGTGTACACCAGCCGGTCGGCCGGATTGAAGCTGGGCTTGTCGCCGGCGTCGACCCGGTCGGCGAAGGCCGGGTTCTCGGGCCAGATGCCGCCGTCGATGATGCCCACCACCATGCCTTCCCCCTTGAGCGGCGAGCCGCCGCCGTACTGCGACCACAGGCCGCCCGGCTTGCTCAAGCCCAGGAAGGCCGAGGTGGAAATGGTGTCCGGCTGGCGCGCTTCGTCCGCCTGCACGTCGGCCACGGCGCCGTTCATTTTCAGGGTCAGCACTTCGGCGTCGGTCAGCATGGCGGCAAAGCCGTTGAGCACGACGCTGTAGTCGGCAAACACCTTGGCATTGGCGACGGTGGCCAGCACGTCAGCTTGCGCGTGCCCAGGTAGTTGACGTAGTTCTGCACGTGCTGCGCGCGCGTCGTAGGTGGCGCCAGGCGCCGGCTGGGTCATCGGGCTTTGGCTGATGTCGCCCTTGTAACTGGCGGCTAAGCTCTTGCTGCAGCTGGACGATGTAGGGACGGCGCACTTCCTGGGCTTGTGCCAGGCCGGTGCTAAGCCAGCAGGATCGCTGCGGCCAGGGCGATGGGGCGTACTTGTAATTTCATGGTGTGTTTTTCTGTCGGTGTTGAAGAACGGCGCTCAGGCAGCGCGGCGGCGGAACATGGCGCCCAGACCCAGCAGGCCCAGTCCCATCAGGGCGATCGTGCCGGGTTCCGGCACGCTGGTGACGATGTTGTCGATCGCGAAATTGGCGCGGTTGCCGCTGCGGCTGCAGCCGCTGTTGTCGCAGGCGTAGCCCACCACCAGCAGGTAGGACATCTGCAGCGTGCCGAACGCGCCCAGGCCAAAGTCGTCGAAGGCGAACTGCCCGCCCACCGGACCGCGCAGGAACAGCGGCATGTAAGCCAGTTCCCGGTTGCTGGCGTCAAACGCGTACAGCTCGATCCTTGTCGCGATGGTGCCGTTGAACGACGTCTGGCCGGTCCCGATAAAGCTCGCCTGCAGGCTTTTCACCTGGAATACACGGTTGTCGGCCTTGGCCAGCACGAAGTAGGAGTCGGCCAGCACATTGTAGTAATTGCCGCTGTTATTGACGGGACAGGCCACGCCGAAGCCGCTGCAGACGTCGTTGTTGCCCATGGTGCCGACCAGCGCGCCAGGCACGCCTTCGCCATAGCTGTCGATGGTGTAGTCGCCCAGCACAGTGTGCTGGCCGTCGGTGACGATAGGCGAGGCTACCGTTTCGAAGTCGATGATGCTTAGGCCTGGGCCAGGGACGGCCGCGCACAGGGCGGCCAGCATGGCGGCGCCAAGCATGGAAGTAGTTGAAAGTGCCACGGATTTCCTGGAAGTTTGAAAATGGATTGATCAAAAAAACGGCCCGGCTCGTGACCGGGCGTAGCTTCAGCGAATTTAATTCCGATCGGCCCGTGCAATTTTCTTAAAATTGACAACAAGCAAATCAGAGGCGGGAGCTAAGCACGTTTTGTGCCCGATGATTTATCCGTGTGAAATCATCGACTTGTCCCGGGGGCAGGAAAGGCGCGGCAATCTGTAAGGTTTACCGACTGAATATTGTTCCGTTATACATGCAAGGAACATAAAGAGTATTTGTTAACAGCACATTTTGGCGAACAAAACATCTGTTTATGGCGAGTGTAAATCGTCCAATTACGGACAATTCACATTCCAGGCGTTGTAGTCGAGGCCGCTGCGCTGCACCCAGACCGTGGCGCTGCCGCCGCGATCGCTGCGAAAACACGAGGCTAGGCCAGCACTTCGCTGCTGCTGCCCGAGGTCCCGATCTCGATCCGCGCCAGCGTGAAGGCCAGGGCCCGCTGGCGCGCATTGCAGAATTGCCGCCAAACAGCAAGCGCGCTGGCCAGCACGGCGCGCTCGTGTTCGAGCAGGCCGAAGCGACGTCGGCGTCGGGCATCGGAAACTGGAGTTCGACCGGGCGCAGCCGGCAGCTGCAGGCGCGCGTCGAGCCAGACGAACTGGCAGCCAAGCGCGTCCACCGTCCACCGGCCCTTGTTTTCAAACACGCGCCGCTCCATGCGGCACAGCGCGCAA
The DNA here is from genome assembly GCA_024703915.1 of Massilia sp. H-1. Taxonomy (GTDB): domain Bacteria; phylum Pseudomonadota; class Gammaproteobacteria; order Burkholderiales; family Burkholderiaceae_D; genus Telluria_A. The sequence goes on from CP087969.1 coordinate 736,439, forward strand.
GCCGCGCCGCGGCGGCGAATCGACATGGGCGACGATGACGGGGGCGCGGCATGGCCTGTTCCTGCAGCGCGAACACGGGCTGCTGCCCATGGTCGTCCGGGAAGCTCTGGTGGTAAAAATCGAAAAAAGCGGCGCGCTCGGCGTCAGTCGGCGCGCGCGCGGCGGCGCCCGCGCACAGCAGCAGCGTGGTCAGCACAGTCAGTCGATGGATCATGGTGCCACCATCATAACCGCTTACTGCATCATGTTTTGCTCCTGCCCCTGCAAGCCACCCCGCGCCACGCTGCCGCTGCCGTGCAGCTGGCCGTGCAGGCGGAAGCCTTCGCGGATGTTTTCACGCAGGACCGCGCCCTTCCAGGGCTTGGTGTAGAAGCGGTCGATCGCGCCATGGTTGATGGCCGCCATGATCGGCGTCAGGTCGGCATACGCCGAGAGCATGATGCGGAAGGTGTCGGGACACAGGTTCTTGACCCGCTCCATGAATTCGGTCCCGCTCATGAGCGGCATGCACTGGTCGCACAGGATCACGTGCACCTTGTTGCGCGCCAAAATGTCGAAGCCTTCGGCCGCCGTCTGCGCGGTCAGGATGCGGTAGCCGTCCTGCGCCAGGAAGTCCGACAGCACGTCGAGCATGAAGGCGTCGTCGTCGACGATGAGCAGGGTCTGCTGCTCGACCAGCGCATCTTCGGTCGGCGCCGCCAGCGCCTTGCCCTCGGCCAGCATGGCTTCGAAGTCGTCCTCGGACACGGGCTTGCTGGAAGTAATAGCCCTGCATCTCGTCGCAGCCGTGCCGCCGCAGGTAGGCCAGCTGGGCGTCCCGCTCGACCCCTTCGGCAATGACTTGCAGCTTCCAGGCTGTGCGCCATGTTGATGATGGCCAGCACGATGGCCGCGTCGTCGGGATTGCTGGTCACTTCGCGCACGAAGGCGATGTCGATCTTGAGCTTGTCGATCGGGGAAGCGCTTGAGGTAAGCCAGGCTCGAATAGCCGGTGCCGAAGTCGTCGATCGAGATCTTGATGCCGAGCGCCTTCCAGGTTGCGCAGCACCGTGATCGTGTCTTCGGCATTCGACATCAGCGAGCTTTCGGTCAGCTCCAGCTCCAGCAGTTCGGGCGCGATCTCGTGCACCTTGATCGCGTTGAGCACTTCTTCCTCCAGCCCGCCCAGGAAGAATTGCACGCCCGAGACGTTGACCGACAGGTGCACCGGCCCCGTGCGCGACTTGCCCCACTTGCTGATCATGCGGCACGCTTCGTTGATCACCCAGGTGCCGACCGGGACGATCAGCCCGGTCTCTTCGAGCACGGGAATGAACAGCGCTGCGACACCATGCCGTGGCCGGGCCGCTTCCAGCGGATCAGCGCCTCGGCCCCGCTGATGCGGCCCGATCCGATGTGCACCTTGGGCTGCAGGTAGAGCACGAATTCATGGTTGTCGATCGCGCGCCGCAGCGTTTTTCCCAGGTCCAGCCGGGCCAGCGACTGCGCGTTCATTTCGGCCGTGAAGAAACGGAACGCGTCGCGCCCCGCTTCCTTGGCGCTGTACATCGCGGTGTCGGCGTACTTGATCAGGGTGTCGGCGTCGCGCCCGTCGTCCGGATAGATCGTCATGCCGATACTGGCCGTCACCGTCACTTCGTGCCCGTCCAGGTCGAACGGTAGGCGCAGCCTTCGCGGATCTTGTCGACCACGTTCAGGGCCGACTGCGGCCCTTCCGGCAGCATCAGGATGGCGGCGAATTCGTCGCCACCGAAGCGGCCGATGGTGTCGCGCACGCGCAGGCTGTCGACCAGTCGGCTGGCGAACTGGCGCAGCAGCTCGTCGCCGCAGGGATGGCCGAGCGTGTCGTTGATGTTCTTGAAGCGGTCGACGTCGAGGAACAGCACCCCCACCGTCCAGTGGTGCTCGGCCGCCTGTTCCAGCGCCCGCGTCAGCGCCGAATAAAACTGGCTGCGGTTCGGCAGCCCGGTCAGGGTATCGAAGTGGGCCAGCCGCAGCAGGCGGCTTTCGGCTTCCTTGCGCTCGGTGATGTCGCGCGCCACCGCCACCAGCACCCAGTTGGCGCCCGAACGCAGCGTGCGCCGCTGCACTTCGACCGCCACCCGCGAGCCGTCGCGCCGCTGCACTTCCAGTTCGGCCATCGCGCCCGACTGGTCGCCCGCCAGCAGCTTGTCGTACAGTTCCTGCAGCCGCTCGCGGTCGTTGCCATCGGCCGCCTGGGTGCCCAGCGCCAGGAAGTCGTCGCGCTCGTAGCCGAGCATGCGGCAGGCGGTCGCGTTCACGTCCACGAAGCACAGCGCCGAACGGTCGATCAGGAAGATGGCGTCGGCGGTGGCGTCCATGGCGGTCCGAAAGCGCCGCAAGTCCTCGTCTAAGCGGATGCGGGCCGTCATGTCGGCCGTCAGCTGCGCGTGGTGGCGCTTGATTTCTTCGTACAGCAGCAGGTTTTCGTAGGCCACCGCGATCTGCGCGCTGACCGTCACGGCCACCCGCTCGTCAACCTCGGAAAAGGTGTTCGCGCCCAGCTTGTCGGCCAGGTACAGCCAGCCGTGCACCCGCTCGCGCGAGGCGATCGGCACGCCGAGGAAGGAATGCACGGGCGGATGCCCCTGCGGCAGGCCGATCGAACGGGGGTCGCCGCCGATGCTGTCGATCCGCACCGGCTGGCGCTTTTCGAGCAGGGTATTGAGCACGCCCACGCGCGGCGTGCTTGGCCACCACGGCGCTGGCGCGGTTGTCGCCGCAGGAGGCGAAATAACTGAGTTCGTCGGCCCCTTCGTCAAGCACGCCGATGCAGGCATACTTGGACACGCAAATGTTTTGCGCCACGCGGCAGCCGATCTCGATCAGGGCCGCCGGGTCGCGCTCGGCACCGAGCTCGATCCCCAGTTCGATCAGGGCCGTCAGGCGCAGGCTCACCGCCTGCAGGCTCGACAGCGAACTGGCCAGCCGGTCGGTCATCTGCGCCAGGTCGTACGACGGCGGCGGCGTGTCGCCGTCGTTGGCCATGCGCGAGAGCAGATGGGTGGACGACTCGACTTCGTCCAGGTAGTTGGCCACCGTGTGGTCGATCACGAACATCCGGTTCGCGTCCGAGGCGGCATTGCTCATCTCGGGCAGGCGCGCCGGTGCCGTCATGCCGAGCGCTTCGTGCACGGTGCGCAGGATCACGTCCGGGTCGGACGGCTTGGGCAGCACCCAGCGCACGCCGCAGGCTTCGGCCATGCGGTTCGCTTCTGCGCTCGCGGTAGTTGGCGGTATAGAAAATGACCGGCAGCTGGGCCGTCTCGGGATCGCTGTGCAGGGCCGTCACGAAGGCATAGCCGTCCATGTTCGGCATCAGGATGTCGGAAATGATCAGGTCGGGCCGCTCGCGCTTGACCATCTTGAGCCCTTCCACGCCGTCCGCCGCTTCGACCAGCCGGTGCCCGCCGTAGCCGAGCAGCGTGATCAGAAATTCGCGGTTCAGCACATGGTCGTCGACGATCAGGATGGTGGCGCGCTGCGGTTCGCCGGACGCTTCGGCTTCCGGCACAGCGGCTTGCGCAGCGCCGTTCACCGCTTCCAGATTTCGCGTCGGATTCCGCGTCGGCATCCGCGCTTAGCTACCGCCTGGCCGCCGGGAAGAAAGCTCTCAAGTTCGGCGACAAAGGTATCGGGCTCGATCGGCTTGCCCAGGTAGCCATCGAAGCTTACCGCCAGCAGCCGCTCGCGGTCGCCCACCATCGCCAGCGCCGTCACGGCCAGCACCGGAATGTGGCGCAGGGCCGGGTCTTGCTTGAGCGCGGCCACGACGCCGTAGCCGTCGAGCTTGGGAAGGTGGATGTCGGAGATGATCAGGTCGGGCCGCGTCGCGTGCCGTCTCGACGCCGCTGATGCCGTCGATGGCCATTAATGGTGTATAGCCGAACGCCGTCAGCAGGTACACCATCAACTCCATGTTGGTGGGATTATCTTCAATAATGAGGATTCGTGCCGACACGTTTCCACTCCCGTCGAGGATGCACCAATTGTCTACGACAACGCGTTCATTCGACTGTATCACGCCTGACGATGATGATGCTAAACAATATTTAGCGGGTGAACAACTTTGCAAGTTCCTGCATCAGGCGCGCCAGCACGCGCCGGTTGCGCCCCATCGCCACATGGCCCACGCCGCCGAACGCGATGTTATGCGCATCGGGTAACACGCTCGATGTTTGTGGGGCAACAATATTATCGTGGTGGGTGTACAGCGAGGTGATCAGGGAGCGCGTGTGCGGGGTTTCCGCCGCCGCCAGCGCGCGCAGCCAGGCGCTGCCGCCGTCGGTCTCGCCGTCGCCATCCGTGCGCCGCATCTGGGCCGCATTCTTGCCCACGCCCATCTGCGCCAGGCTGGTGCCGTGGTGCGGCGTGCCGAGGGTGAATATATGCACGAGCTGACCCGGCCCGTGCGCGCAGCCAGGCGCGCGCCACCAGGCCGCCCATGCTGTGGGCCACGATGATCACGCCGCGCGCCCCCGTCTGCGCGCACAGCGAGGCCACCGCCGCCTGCACCATGGGGACGTAATCGTCGATCGCGCCCATGATCGGTTCCAGGTCGAGCGAGGCATGGCTGATGTGCAAGGCATCGAGGCGGGGCGTCAGCTGGGCCCAGTAACCGCTGTTGCAACCGTAGCCGTGCAACAACAGTAGCGGCGCGCACGGCGCATCCGCATACAGACGCTGGCGCGGCGTCGCGCGCCATGAACCAGGACGACTGCAGCAGCGTGGCCATGAATTCTTCGGCGAACAGGGCGATCCGCCCGCCCGGCCCGAGCGCGAATTCGGCCGGGGTGGTGCTGGAAAAACGCCGCGTGAGGACGAAATTGTTGGCTGTGATCAGCACGCGCACCAGCAGCAGCACGCCGACGGCCGCCGCCACGGCCAGCGGCCAGCCGGCCCCGGCGCCGTGCGCCAGCCAGGCGATCAGCGCCACCGCGCCGACCTGCAGCAGCAGGACCCAGCGCAGCAGCACGCGCGTGCTGATGTCCATCAGGCGGCCAGGCGGGCGGCCGGCTTGCCCGTCAGTTCCTGGGCCAGCATGCTGGCCAGGCGCGCGGTGATGCCGTAGATCGACAGCTGCGGATTGGCCCCGATCGAGGTCGGGAACAGCGAACCGTCATGCACCGACAGGTTGGACAGGCCGTGATAGCGCCCGTTCGCGCCCACCACGCCCAGCCGCACGTCGTCCGACATGGTGCAGCCGCCCATCACGTGGGCCGACACCACGCGCGCGATGTGCGGCCCGTAGTCGAGCGCGCCGATCGCCTTGCGTGCCTGTTCCCAGCTGGTGTAGGGCGCGGCATGCTCGTGCACCGGCTGCACCGTCTTGGCAGCCGGCATGGCGAACTGGATTTCGGCCATGGTCAGGTGGGCGCGCCGCACCCCGTCCCACACGAACTTGCTGATCGGGTAGTCGAGCACCGGTGCGCCGTTGGCGGCCAGGCCCACGCTGCCGCCCTGGGCTTCATCGTGGAAGCCGTCGCGCAGCAGCGCCAGCAAGCCGTGCACGTGCGGGAACTGGCGCATCGTGTCGGCATGCGCCTGGCCGTAGCTTAGCCATGGTCGTCGACAGCAGCAGCGGATGCAGGGGCGGCGCCTCGAGCTTGTAGCCGATCGGGCCGTCGATGGCCTGGGTTTCCAGGAAGTGGTCCGAATAAATCGTCTGCGGCGCGCTTAAGCAAAGCCGTCCACCCGCTGCTCGAAGATGCTTAAGCCGAAATCACGGTCGGATGCAGGAAGGTGCGCTTGCCCAGCAAGCCGTGCGCATCCGGCGCGCCCGAGCGCAGCAGCAGCAGCCGGCAGAATTGATGGCGCCATGCTTACCAGCACGAAGTGGCGCGCGCATGGTCAGCGTGCGCCCGCTGGCGACGATGCCGTCCGCGCCCAGCGCCTGGCACACCAGGCTGTCCACGCGGTCGCCCTTGAACACGAACTTGTCGGCGCGCGTGACCAGGGTCGCGCCCTGTTCGAGCGCGGCCGGAATCGTCGTCACCAGCATCGACTGCTTGGCATTGGTCGGGCAGCCCATGCCGCAGTAGCCCAGGTTCCAGCAACCCTTCACGTTGCGCATGATGGCCGCCGCCGGGATCCCCAGCTTGCTTGGCGCCGCGCTTGAGCAGGTCATTGTTTTCATTGGGCGGCGTGAGCCAGGTCGACACGTTCAGGCGCTGTTCCATCATCAGGAACCACGGCGCCAGCGCCTCGGAGGTGTAATCCTTCAGGCCGAAGTGCTTGTGCCAGTATTCGAGGGTCGGGGTCGGGGTGCGAAAGCTCGAGGTCCAGTTGACCGTGGTCGAGCCGCCCACCGTGCGCCCCTGCAGGATGTTGATCGCCTTGTCGCGCGTCTTGCGCGCGGCCGATTCCTGGTACAGCGCGGGATAGGCTTCGGCCTCGCGCATCTTGAAGTCTTTCGAGGACTTCAGTGCGCCCTCTTCCACGATCAGGACCTTGAGACCGGAACGGGAAAGGATCTCGGCCGAGACGCCGCCATGCGCTGCCGCTGCCGATGATGACGACGTCGGCCTCGAAGGCGCGGTCGGACGTGAGCGTGGCCGCGTCGATGACGCGCCAGCCAAACCGCCAGGCCTACCATGATCGGGTCGGGAATGATGCTGGGATTGCTCATGCAAGCTCCTTGAGCGGGCCGGGATAGCCGATCGCTTCCCAGCTGGACGGATCGGCGTACCAGGAACCGATGATCAGGTCGTGCAGCGCGTGGTAAGCCGTCTGCAGCATGGACAGGGTGTGGAAGCGCCACTCCTGCAGGAAGGCGCTGACCTGGTCCGGCCTGGCGTTTGCCCAGCCGTCGGCCACGCCGGTCAGGGCGCGCCGCGGGGCCCCAGCGCCAGCAGGCCAAACAGATCCTGCACTTCTTTCTGCGCATTGAGCGGCAAGCCGAGGATGGCCAGGTGCACCCGTTCGGTGGTGGCGGCAATGGCTTGCGCGCAGCTTGCGGCTGTCCGGCGGCAGCGCAGCTTACCCAGCATGGCCGGGATGATGGCCTCGATCGCCGCCTTCGCTTCGCCGTCAAGCACGAAGCGCTGTTGCGGACCGGGGGATGGGTGTAGCGGTAAATGCCGCCATGCGATGGCAAGGGCCAGCATGCCGAGCGCGCCAACTTTCAGAAAAGTCCTGCGGTTTGTCCCCATGTCTCTGATTCCATTTGTTTTTTTCCTAGTGTACGCCAAAGGCATGGCCGCATTCGGCCCGAAACTAGAGTGATCCGTCTAGTCGTTTCTGGTACAACATGGGTCATGAAGAAAGAACTTCTCGTCCAAAAGCTGGAACAGCAATTGAAGCTGGTGGCGGCCGAGCGCGCAGCCGCCAAGGGCGAGCCTGCCCTGCTGGCGGCGCGCACCGCCCTCAAGCGCTACCAGTCGGGCCGCCTGGCCGAAACCCATGCCGACCTGCTCGCCAATCCGAACACCCACGACGCCGCCCTGTTCTTCCTCGAAGAGCTGTACGGCGCGCACGACCTGTCGCAGCGCGACGTCGACCTCGAGCGGATCATCCCCACCCTGCAAAAGATGCTGTCCTACGAATCGCTGCATACGATCACCGAGGCGATCGTGCTCGACGCCCTGTCCGAGCGGCTCGACACGGCCATGGCGCGCGTGCTGGGCACCAGCTTCGACGACGCCAAGTACGTGGCCGCCTACCGCACCGCCACCACCCGCGACGACCGGACCCGCCAGCTCGACCTGGTGCAGGAACTGGGCGACTCGCTGTGCGAACTGGTTCACATCCCGCTCTTGTCGGTCACGCTCACCATCATGCGCGGCCCGGCCATGCTGGCGCGCCTGGGCGACCTGCACGAGTTTCTCGACACGGGTTTCCGTACCTTCAAGAAGATGAAAAAGCTTACCGCCTTCGTCGACACCATCGTCGGACGCGAACGCCAGGTCATGGAAAAGATCTACGCGGGCCGCAAGGACCCGTTCGACGTGGTGTGAAGCCTAGGGGCGCTGCTTGAGGATCTGGCGCGGATCCCGCGCAGGATATTGACTTCCTCGGTCTCGAGCTGGGTGCGCGAGAACAGCCGCTTCCAGGCGCGGCATCAGTTTCTTGGGATTGTCGGCATCGAGAAAATCGATCGCCACCAGCGCCTGCTCCAGGTGCCCGTACATGCCTTCGATCTGCTCCAGACTGGCCGCGTCGCCATGAAAGCCCACTGCGCTTTCCGGCGCCGCCACGCCGTCGGCCACCCGGCATTCGTAGGCCAGCACTTGCAGCGCCTGGGCCAGGTTGAGCGAGGAATAATCGGGATTGGCGGGAATATTGATCAAGACATTGCACTGCTCGACGATCTGGTTCGGCAGCCCGAAACGCTCGTTGCCGAAAATGAGGGCCGCGTGCAGCTCGCCCTGCCCCGCCACATGGCCGAAGCGAACGCGCGGGCATCCACACGGGCGGCGAAAACTCGCGCAGGCGGGCCGAGACGGCGGCGGCGAAATTGATGCCGTCCAGCGCTTCGGCCATGCTGCCGACAATACGCGCCCCTTCCAGCACGTCCTGTGCGCCGCTGGCGAAAGCGACCGCCTCCGGGTCGGCCAGCGCGTCGGGAAAGCGCGGATTGACCAGCACCAGATCCGAAAACCCCATCGTTTTCATGGCGCGCGGCAGGCTGATATTGCCCGCGCGGCTGGTCTCGACCAGCACGAATCGCAGGCGTTGAAAAACAGAAGTCGGTGTTTCCGGCAGATTCATTTAAAATAGCGCTATCATGCGGCGTGAAAGATGCAATTTTAACCTTTCGACGCCGCTTCGCTCTTTAATTCATTCTTGTTCATTACCGTTCGCTGCGACGTTGGAGTCGCCGTGGGCGTTAGCGTTCTTTTAACGGAAAAATACAATGCACCCAATGCTCAATACGGCGATCAAAGCTGCTCGCCGCGCCGCCACTGTGATCCAGCGCGCCTCCTTCGACGTCGATCGCGTTGTTGTTACTGAAAAACAACACAACGATTTCGTCACCGATGTGGACCAGGCAGCGGAACAGGCGATCATCGAGACCCTGCTCAAGGCTTACCCCGACCACGCCATCCTGGCCGAGGAATCGGGTGCATCCAAAAACCTGAACGACGAGAGTGAATTCGCGTGGATCATCGACCCGATCGATGGCACCACCAACTTCATGCACGGCTACCCCAACTATTGCGTTTCGATCGCCCTGTCCCAGCGCGGCATCATCACCCAGGCCGTCATCTACGACCCGGTGCGCAACGACCTGTTTACCGCCACCAAGGGCAGCCAGCCTACCTCAACGACAAGCGCATCCGCGTCACCAAGCACGACCGCATCTCGAACTGCCTGCTGTCCATCGGCCACGCGGCTTAGCCTGAAAGCGCTGGCCGACTACATCAAGATGTACGGCGTCATGGCCGAACGCTGCCAGGCCATCCGCACCATCGCTCGGCCGCGCTCGACCTGGCCAATGTGGCCATGCTTACTGCAGCGACGGTTTCTTTGAAAAGGCCTCAAGCCTTGGGATATCGTGGCCGGTGCCCTGCTCGTGACCGAAGCGGGCGGCATTTGCGGCGAGTTCTCCGGCGAATCGGACTACCTGTACAAGGGCGACATCATTGCCGCCAGCCCCAAGGTGTTCGGCCAGATGGTCACGCTGCTGTCGCCTTTCGCGTAAAATACCCCCATGCGCTTGACCGGGAACACGCTGGTGTTCCCGCCCGCCCTCTAAATTTCCACAGCACAACTAAATTCGTTTAGACTCGCTGTTGTTATGCTGCAATTCCCGGTGGCACCGTTTCCAGTGCCTATGCCACCGCGGTTTTCTAAAATTGATTGCCTGCGACTGGCGCCCCTTTAGCGGGCGACGGGCCGATCTCCACCATAAAGTTAACATGTCATTTTCTAAACTCGGCCTGTCCGATGCCATCGTTCGCGCTGTGACCGAACACGGTTACACCGTTCCGACCCCGATCCAGACCCAGGCGATTCCCGCCGTGCTGGCTAAGCGGCGACCTGCTCGCTGGCGCACAGACCGGTACCGGCAAGACCGCCGGTTTCACGCTGCCGATCCTGAACCGCCTCTCGACCGATGCGGTCGGCGCGGCCCTGCAAAGCAAGACCTCGACCCGCGCCGTGCGCTGCCTGATCCTGACCCCCGACCCGCGAACTGGCGGCCCAGGTCGAGGAAAGCGTGCGCGTGTACGGCAAGTACACCCAGCTCAATTCGGCCGTGATCTTCGGCGGCGTGGGCATCAACCCGCAAATCAAGCAGCTCAAGCACGGGGTCGACATCCTGGTCGCCACCCCGGGCCGCCTGCTCGACCACATGGAACAGCGCACCGTCGACCTGTCCAAGATCGAAATCCTGATCCTCGACGAAGCCGACCGCATGCTCGACATGGGCTTCATCCGCGACATCAAGAAAGTGCTGGCCGCCCTGCTTAGCCAAGCGCCAGAACCTGCTGTTCTCGGCCACCTTCTCGGAAGAGATCAAGGCCCTGGCCGACGGTCTGCTGAACAAGTTAGCCATGATCGAAGTGGCGCGCCGCAATTCGACGGTCGAAGTCATCGCCCAGAAAATCCACCCGGTCGACCGCGACAAGAAGCATCCGATGCTGTCGCACCTGATCAAGTCGAACAAGTGGACCCAGGTGCTGGTGTTCACCCGCACCAAGCACGGCGCCAACAAGCTCGTTGAACAGCTGGGCGCCGACGGCATCGGCGCGCTCGCCATCCACGGCAACAAGAGCCAGACCGCGCGTACCCGCGCCCTGTCCGAGTTCAAGGATGGCACGCTGCAAGTGCTGGTCGCCACCGATATCGCCGCGCGCGGCATCGACATCGACCAGCTGCCGCACGTGGTCAACTACGATCTGCCGAACATTCCGGAAGACTATGTGCACCGCATCGGCCGTACCGGCCGCGCCAAGCGCCACCGGCGAAGCCGTGTCCCTGGTCTGCGTGGACGAGCACGAAATGCTCAAGGATATCGAGAAGCTGATCAAGCAGACCCTGCCGCGTCAAGTGATTCCGGGCTTCGAGCCGGATCCGAACGCGCGCCCAGGCGATTCAGCTGCGCAGCGGTGCCCCAGGGCACGGCGGCCGCGGCAGCCGTGCTTAAACGGGCCAGGTGGTCAAGGTCGGCAGCGGCAACCGCAACGCGGCCAAGCCGCGCAGCGCCGGTGGCGGCGGTGGCAATGCCGGCGGGCGGCAACAGCCGCGGCCCGCGCCAGGCGCCGCCGCACCGCTCGGGCGGACGCGGCCGCTAAGCGACCCGCATCCCGCGCCCACAGCGCCATCGCTCACGCCATCGGCGCTTTTATGCGGCCAGCCCGCACGGCTGGTAATTGCGGATCACGCCCACCACCACGCCCCACACGGGCGCCGCGTCCCCCGGCCTCGCTGCGCTGCGGGGGCAAGGCCTCGTTTTCCGAACGCAGCTCGGCGCGGCCATTGAAGTGGAACAGGCGCCGCAGCGTGTACTGGCCGTCGATGACGGCGACCACCAGGCGGCCGTGCTCGGGCGCCACGGAACGGTCGATGATGACCTTGTCGCCATCCATGATGCTTAAGCCCCGCTCATGCTGTTGCCGCTCACGGTCAGCAGGAAGGCGCCGCCCTGTTCCGGGCCGGCTTGCAGGGGCGGCCCGCCCGTATCGAAACCGGCGGCGACCTTGTGCGCCATGAGCCAGAAACGCATGGACTTGGCGGCGAGATTGAGCTAGCTCGGCTGCTGGCTGCAGGTGGCATGATCGGACATGATGGGCACGATAAATACTGTATGGATGTACAGTATAACCAAATCCGGGCGGCATGGAAAAAAATGATGCGCCCCGCCTGCCAGCATGTCGGGCAACTTGACAGCTGCCGCGGAAATGCGATTGCTTTCTGTCTAAGTTGTTGATTTCTAAATGTTGGCACGATCCCTGCGTGCATACACGCGCACCGCTAATTCCGGCGGGAAAGATTGTCACTTCGAAGGAAATCCATGAAACTACGTCGCCTTGCCTGTGTTCTGGCTGCCCTCGCCTGCGTCGCCAGCAGCGCTTCCGCCACCCAAATTGCGAATGGCGCCCACGTCAGCACCTATGTGCGCGACTGCCGCACCGCCGCCGAACGGCTGGCCGGTACGCCCACCCCGAGCCTGTGCGACGACAACCTCGGCAGCTTCGCCCACACCCTGGTCGACATGCGCTACGACAGCAATTACGGCGGCCTGACCGCCCACGCGGGCACGCTCGATCCGCTGGCCACCAATTCGCGCGGCTCGGTCGACGCCTCCGGCACCCCGGGCACCCTGATCCTGCGCCAGGCCACCTTCCAGCACCAGCAGCTATTCGCGCGCCTCGAGCCAGGTCGAAGCGATGCAAAGCTTCACCTGGGACGGCACCGGCCCGGCCACCCGCACCATCGTTCTACCACCTCGACTTTACCGGCACCCACGTCGGCAGCCAGGCCGACTTCTTCGCCGCCCTGACCTCGGCCGCCTCGATGATCTCGGCCTCGATCAATGTGTTCTCGCTCGACACCGTCAGCTTCGATGTCGATACCGGCAACGTCACCCGTCCCTTCTTCGATTCGCTCGCCAGCGAACTGCCCGACTACGTGAGCGACGGCGTGAGCACCTTCGAGACCGGCACCGGCAGCGCGCTCGACTGGACCATGGACTTCACCATGGTGGCTAAGCCGCACCTACTACATCGACGCCTGGTTCGGCATCTGGGCCAAGTACGGCGCCAAGCCTGGACGCGTCGCACACCTTCACCGCCACCCTCGGCCAGATGGACAACGGCCAGTTCCTCGCCACCACGGCTTACGCCTGGATCTGGCCGATCCGCTCGCCCATTCGATCCGCAACACCAATAACGTGCCGGAACCGGCCAGCATCGCCCTGATGCTGATGTCGCTCGGCCTGCTCGGCTTCCTGCGCCGCCAGCGCTGATCGCCCGGGGGCGTCCGCAGCCAGGGGCGCCCCTTGCTTCCCCCTTGAAAAAATCGATTGACGATCCTGAACCAATCCCGATATACTTGATTAATCAAGCATTGATTGAGTACCTAAAAAGGACTGCACATGGATACCCCGCTCTCTACCCCCACCGATTTCTGCCTGCGCCTGGCGCGCGCCTATGCCGTACATGGTGCGCCGCTTCGACAGCGCGCTCGGCAACCACCACGGGATCAGCTTCAGCGATTACCAGCTGCTCAACCACATCGCGCGCCCCCGGGCGGACGCATCCGCCGGGTCGACCTGGCCGAACGCGTGAGCCTGACCGCCTCGGGCGTCACGCGCACCCTGCTGCCGCTGGAAAAAATCGGCCTGGTCACGCGCCAGAGCGATCCGCGCGACGCCCGCGTCGGCTTTGCCGTGATCACGCCTACTTAAGGCAGCGAACTGGTGCTCAACGCCACCGATGTCGTCGACCTGATCAGCCGCGAAGCGATCCGCGGCTTGCCGCCCGAACAGGTAGCGGCCATGGCGGCCATTCTGGGCGGCATCAGCCAAGCATGCACGCCACCAATAGCTGAGGCCAGCATGGACGCCAAGCACCACCCCGCGCGGGGCCCTGCTGCGCGAACCGAACTTCCGCTGGCTGATGGGCGGCGGCCTGATCTCGGCCCTGGGCGACCAGTTCACCCTGATCGCCCTGCCCTGGCTGGTGCTGACCACGACCGGCGACGCCCTGACCCTGGGCCTGGTGATCGCCCTCATGAGCGTGCCGCGCGCCCTGTTCATCCTGGTCGGCGGCGCCCTGGTCGACCGCTATTCGCCCAAGTCGGTGCTGATGCTGAGCAAATTCGCCAACGCGCTCTTGCTGGCCATCCTGACCGTCCTCGTGTTTGCTTAGCCCGGGTGCCGCTGACCGCCATCTATCTGCTCGCCTTCGGGCTGGGACTGGCGTCGGCGTTCGCCATTCCCGCTTAAGCACCTCGATGCTGCCGCACGTGTTTGCGCGTGAACAGCTGCAGGCGGCCAATGGCTTCATGATGGGCTTGCGCCAGCTGGCATTGCTGTCCGGCCCGCTGCTGGCGGCGCTGGTGTTCGCGCTGTGGGGCGACGGCAGCGGCAAGGCCGCCTCGGCCGACGGCATCGGCATGGCCTTCGCGTTCGACTGCGCCAGCTTCCTGATCTCGGCCTGGACCCTGGCCCGGGTCACGCTGCACGCCCCGTCCGCAGCTTACCGCGCCGGAAGGCATGTGGCAAGCCATCAGCGCCGGACTGCTGCTGGTCTGGCGCGACATGGCGCTGCGCGTGTGCATCCTGTACTGGGCCCTGTGCGCCTTCATCGTCGGCGGCACCATGCAGGTGGCGATGCCGGTGCTGGCCGCCTCGCGTCTGGGCGGCGCCGCCTCGCTCGGCCTGATCATGGGCTTGCACGGGGGCTAAGCTCGCTGCTCGGCATGGCCGCCAGCGGCGCCAGCGCCAGGCTGCGCCTGGGCAGCTTCGGCAGCATGATCCTGCTGGTCGACGCCATCATCGGCGCCTTGCTGATGGGCATGGCGATGGTCCACACGACCTGGCAGGCGGGCGCCTTCATGCTGCTGCTTGGCGTACTCAACGGCTTCATCCAGGTCGCCGTGTTCAGCTGGATCCAGCAGCGCGTGCCGCGCGCCATGCTGGGCCGGGCCATGAGCATCTTCATGTTCATCTTCATGGGACTGGCGCCGCTGGCGGCCGCCATCACCGGCGCCCTGCTCGACAAGCTGTCGCTGACCGGGCTGTTCGTCGGCGCCGGCGCCTTCCTGCTGGCGGCGGCCACCGTGGCCTGGCTGTTCACGCCGATGCGCAGCATCCCCATGCGCCATACTTATGACTGATCGCTTAATCGGATAACATAGGCGCCATGCCCAAGCTCGCCGCCAACCTCAGCCTGATGTTCACCGAACTGCCCTTCCTCGACCGTTTTGCCGCCGCGCGGCAACGGCTTCGCGGCGGTGGAGTTCTTGTTCCCCTATGCCTTCGAGGCGGGGGCCATCGCCGAACGCCTGGCCCGCTACAACCTGGAACTGGTGCTGCACAACCTGCCGCCCGGACACTGGGACGGCGGCGACCGCGGCATGGCCTGCGATCCCGCGCGTGCCCGAATTCGAGGCCAGCGTCGCGCTCGCCCTGGACTACGCCGTGCCGCTGGGCGTGCGGCAATTGCATTGCCTGGTAGGCTAGTAGGCTGCCTAGGCAGGCGTCACGCCTGCCGCCGCCCACCGCACCTATATCGCCAATCTGCGCTTTGCCGCGGACCGCCTGGCCGAACACGGCGTGCGCCTCTTGATCGAACCGATCAACACCATCGACATGCCCGGCTATTTCCTGTCTGGCAGCGCGCAGGCGGCGGCCGTCATCGCCGAAGTGGGCGCCGCCAATCTGTTCCTGCAGCTCGACCTGTATCACTTGCACCGGATGGGCGAGGACCTGGCGCAGGCGATCACGGCCCACGCGCCCCTGACCGCACACATGCAGCTGGCCGACAGTCCGGGGGCATGAACCAGGCACGGGCGAGATCGATTACGCGGCCCTGTTCGCGCTGATCGACCGCCTCGGCTACCCGGGCTGGATCGGCTGCGAATACCATCCGCAACACGATACCGTGGCTTAGGCCTGGGCTGGCGCGGCGCACTGCTGGCTTGAGCTTGAGCAAAATGGCGCCACGGTAGAGGCGCAAAAATGGGAACTTCCGGCGAGCCCTTCCGTGCTTGCCAAGAAGGGACCCATGAAACCCTGCCGCCCACTTGCCGCGCTCGTCCTGCTGGCTGCCGCCTTGCTGTGCGGCTGCGCTTCGAGCCATGTCAGCCTGTACGAAGTGCGCGAGTTCGCCGACGCCTCGGCCCGGCTCGGCGCCTACGGCGAACTGTCCAAGCGCTACCGCGACACCTACTTGCG
This sequence comes from Massilia sp. H-1, assembly GCA_024703915.1. Classification (GTDB taxonomy): domain Bacteria; phylum Pseudomonadota; class Gammaproteobacteria; order Burkholderiales; family Burkholderiaceae_D; genus Telluria_A. Next base: position 752,304 of record CP087969.1, read on the forward strand.
CGAGCAACCCTATCTGTCCCCCGCCGCCGACCGCATCGCCAGGGAAAACGATGCCAAACGGCGCGCCGTGTTCGACGATTTCGTCAGCGCCCAGAAAGCGCTGGTGCTCTACATGCAAACCCTGAGCATGCTGGCTAAGCGACACCCGCTACGACCTCACGCCCCAGCTCGACGACATGGGCAATGGCATCAAGGCCTTGTCCGGCAGCGGCCTCGAACAGAAACACGTGCTCGCCTATACCGGACTGACCCGCCTGCTGACCCGGGTCATCGCCTCCGGTTACCAGCAGCGCAGCGTCGAGACCATGGTGCGCGACGGCGACGCCCATGTGCGCGTGCTGCTCGAGGCCATGATGACCCTGACCCGCCTGTACAACAAGACCCACGACAATGAAAAGAAGACCGTGCTCGGCATCTTCGACGTCGAAATTCCGTTTTCCGGCAAGCCGCAGGACCGCATGCTGGTCACCATGGCCAAGGTCCACTACATGGACAAGGTGGCCGAATACCGGGCGCTCGACAAGCGCTACGACATCGCCCTGCAAGGCTTGACCAAGGTGGCGCTGGGGCACCAGAAAATGCGCGACAACCTGCACCAGATTCCCAGCGAAGAGCTGCGCCACACGCTGGCCGACTATGCACGCGACTTGCGCCTGATCCAGCAGGGACTGGCCAATTAATTCAAGGAGTGTCCCATGAGCACCGAGAGCGGCGGCCTCGCCAGCGCGGCCCAGATCGAAGCGCTGGCCGACCAGATGTCGCACATTGCCGACGAGATCCACAAGCGCATCATGAAAGACATAGGCGCCCACCACGGCGGCCCCGTCAGCGAGCAAGACCAGGCAGTCGCGCGCGCCCTGCTGGAAGACGAGCTGCTGCTGCGCCAGCGCGCCGACGGCTTGTACGCCGAGGCCGCGACCTATGTGGTGCGCTCGCTGGCCGTGTCGCAGCAGCAACTGATGGCGCTGACGGCCGCGGCCGCCGAAAAAATCCGCACGATCGACCGCATCGCCAGCGTGACCGGCCTGATCGGCGGCGTGCTGCGCCTGGTCGGCGCCATCGCGACCGGCCATCCGGTGCCGATCGTGGCCGCCATCGAGCGCCTGAGCAAGCAGGTCAAGCTGGTCAAGGCCAGCGGCTAGGACGCCTGCGGCGCCGCAAGCGCCGCGCGCGCGGCAACCGTGCGCCCATGTTCTGTGCCGGTCGAACGCGCTACACTGGCAGCGCCAGCCTGGCGTTCCCGCACCGACTTTCCTGGAGCACGGCATGAACCAAGCGCAGCTAGCGCTCCTCAGAGCATTACTGGAACAGCGCCGCGACGAACTGCTCAGTCAGGACAGCGTGGCGCTGGCGGGCGCGCGCGACCTCCCGGTCCAGGAGGTGGAAACCTCTCCGGCCGACAAGGCCACCGTGCGCCTGCTCAACGACCTGGCGCTGGAAGCGGCTTAGCCACAATGCCAGCCAGCTGCGCACGATCCGCCACGCGCTCGCCAAGTTCGACGACGGCAGTTATGGGGAATGCGAAGAATGCGGCAATCCGATCGGCTTTTCGCGCCTGCAGGCGCGGCCCGAGGCGCGCCTGTGCATCACCTGCCAGACGCGCGCCGAGCGCCGTTAGCACATGTGCTGGCCCCCATTGATCGCAATATTGGCGCCCGTCACGAATGCCGCTTCGTCCGACGCCAGGTAGGCGATCAAGCTTCTAGCCACCTCGGACGGTTCGCCCAGGCGGCCGACGGGAATTTGCGGCAGGATCCGGGTGCGCATCACGTCTTCCGGCACTTGCTCGACCATCTTGGTGCGCAGATAGCCGGGCGAGACGGTGTTGACGGTGATTCCGTGGCGCGCCAGTTCCAGCGCGGCGGCCTTGGTAAAGCCATGCATGGCGGCCTTGGACGCCGCATAATTGGTTTGCCCGAAGGCGCCCTTTTGCCCGTTGACGGACGAAACATTGATGATGCGCCCCCAGCGCTGCGCCATCATCGGATCGATCGCCTGCTTGCACAGATTGAACACGCTGTCGATGTTGGCGCGCATCACCTCGCCCCAGTCGGCCTGCGACATCTTGGCCAGGCTGCGGTCGCGCGTGATGCTTAGGCGTTGTTGACCAGCACGTCGATGCGGCCCATGTCGGCCAACAGGCGCTGCATCATCCATTCGGTGTCGGCGAAATCGGCGACATCGACCTTGTACCCGCGGGAAGCGGTAACCTTCGTCGCGCTGGGCGCTGAGCCAGCCTTCGGGCGCGGCATTGCCCGGCGAATAGGTGGCGGCCACCCTGAAGCCGAAGCATCGTGCAAGCGGCGGCAGATCGCCGTTCCCAGCCCGCCCATGCCACCGGTCACGAGCGCTACTTTTTGATTGTCCATTGCAGCATCCTGTCATGTGTGATTAGTCCGAGCCCAAGTCTAGGAGCGCGTACCACACGTAACATTGAGCAATATCAAATTTCGCGGCGACTGGTTTAACATGATAGGGGTCGAATCAACATGAGGAGGGCCGCCATGGCTTACCAGACACTGTTGGTCCACGTGGACGTCAGCGCCCACGCCGCCGCGCGTGGCCTATGCCTGCGACCTGGCGCGGCGCTGCGGCGCCCACCTGGTGGGCGCTGCGCCAAGCGGCATTTCGCGCCACCTGGTGCCCAGCCTGCCGCCGGAGCAGGACGATCCCACCCTGGCGCTGCACCTGGACATGATGCGCGAACAGGCGCGCGCGGCGCTGGCCGAATTCGGCCGCCTGTGCGAGACCGGCGCGCCGCCCTCGCACGAAGTACGGCTGATCGACGACGAACCGGGCGCCGGCCTGGCGCTGCACGCGCGCGGGCCGACCTGGCCATTCTCGGCCAGCCCGACCCGGCGCGTCCGGCCCTGGCCGATCTGGCCGCCCACGTGATCACCCATTCCGGGCGCCCGGTGCTGGTGCTGCCGCCGGGCGTGCTTGGCCGTGCGCCTGGGCCGCATCCTGGTGGCCTGGGATGGCGGGCGCGAAGCGGCGCGCGCTGCAGCTGGCGCTGCCGCTGCTGCGCCTGGCCGAGCGGGTCGACATCGCCGTGTTCGAACCGGCTTCCGGTCCGCAAGCGCTGGCCGACGCCGTGCTGGCCGATCCGCGCGCCCTGCTGGGCTTAAGCACGGCATCACGGCCGCGCTGGCCGTGCATGGCCTGGGCCAGCACCGCATGCTCAGCCGCAGAAATGAAGTGGGGGAACGCTTGCTGGCCGTGGTAAGCGCGGCCGAGGCCGACCTGATCGTGATGGGCGCCTACGGCCACTCGCGCTTTCATGAAGCCATCCTGGGCGGGGTCACGCGCACCGTGCTCGAGGCATCGGCGGTGCCCCTGCTGATGGCGCACTAGCGGCATCAGTTGCCTGACTGCCAGGGCAAGTCGCGGATGCGCGACACCTGGCGCCGCGCCATCATGCCCCACACCTCGCGCGCCTGGGCCAGGCTGGCCTGCATGCGGCGCGGGGCGGCCAGCGCGATTTCGCAATCGCGGTCGGACCATTCTTCGAAGCTCAGTTCGCCGTTGCTGGAAATGTCGGCCACGTACATCAGGCCGTCGTCGTAGCCGAAGCGCAGCGTGGCGCTGGCCGGTTCCTCGCCCTTGCGCGCGGCGTACAGGGCGGCCAGTGTGGCCGCCAGCTGTGCCTCGGTCGGCGCGGCGATCTCGCGCCCGTCCACGCCGGTGAGGGTGACCCAGGCCTGTGTCATGGACGCGTTCTCCTGTCGATACTGGTGTGCGCTAAAAAATGGGCGGCAAAACGAGTACGGCGGATGCAGACAACTTTATCTGTCCATAATACCGAAAAACGCTTCCATGGGAAGCGTTTTTGTGGGGGTGGCGCCGGAGCGGGGCTTCAGTGGATCAGCTCGGGCACGCTGAGCGGATTGAAATCGGTCCAGTCGCCATCTTCGATGGTGCCGTGGGCCCGTTCGATATGGTCCGAGCCGAGCCGGTGCAGCACCTCGAGCGCCCGCTGTTCTTCCTCAGGGGCGTCGAAGGCTACCGCGACCAGCATGCTTAAGCCTTGCGCGGTTCGTGGTCGTTGGCATCGTCGCCATCTAGCCTCGTGTTCGCCCGCTTCCTTCATCTTGGACAATGAATAAAGCGAACCGACATGGGCGCCGACCAGGCCGCCAATGATGGGACCGGCAGGCCCGGTGACCAGGCCCGCGGCCGCGCCGACCGCCAGCCCGACCGCGCCATGCACTGCGGCCCCCTTCGGCCACGCCCAGCGGCGATTCCTTGGCGCCGGGCGAAAGCAGATTGTCGCCGCCAATGGCAGTCAGGTCGTGCTGGCCCGGCTGATTGACGTAAAAGGCGCTGATGTGGTCTTCAGGGAAACCGGCACGCATGAGCTCGTTTCTGGCTTGCTCGACCTGGCCCTGAAGTTGAAAGTGTCCCGCTACGATGGTTGACATGAATGGCTCCTTCGGCTGCGCTGAGCTTTCATTATGCGCCTGTTGGCGCCACTTTTCGTACGCCAGTGCACAGAAAATTGAACACTGATTGAAATAAGAAAATTTCTGTGAATATAATAGGATACTCTGCAGCCAGCCCTTCTCGACAGCGCTGGCGGCCATGCGCGTTCACCGAAGGAAGACGCCGATGGAAATGCACGACCCGGCTTTCCCCACTGCGGGGCAAGCCAAGCCCCGCGCTCCGGCCTCCACCGCAGCGCCGGACTTGCCATCGGCACTATTGCGGCAAGCCCTGGACGACAGCGCTGACGGCGTCCTGATCGTCTCCTGCACCAGCCCCCAGTTACCCATCCTGCATGCCAATCCCGCCTTCGGCCGCCTGACCGGCCTGGCGCCGGAGCAATTGACCGGCTACAGCGCCAGGCGTCTGGCCGAGAACGACAGCGGCTGGACGGCGGCACTCGAGGGCCTAGCCTGGTAAGGCATGAAGCGCGGCCCCCGGTCCTGCTCAGCGGCAAGGACCAGGCGGGCCTGCCGTTCTGGCACGAACTGCGCGTCGCCGCCATGCCGCTGCCTGCCTGCTGTGCACGCTGCGCGACGTGAGCGATGCACGGGTGCAACAATCACGCCTGGCCCACGTGCTGGTCCACGACGAGCTGACCGGCCTGCCCAACCGCGCCGCCTTCCCCGCCCAATTTCGCAGCGCCATCAGCCGCGCCGCCGAACGGGGCCAGGCCGTGGCGGTCCTGTCGCTGGCGCTCGACGGCCAGGCCCTGGTCAATGAAACCCTGGGCCAGTTCGCGCGCGACGCACTGGTGCACGCGGCCGCGGCCCGCCTCAAGGCTTGCCTGTTCGGCCGACGCCGCCCTGGCCCGCCATGCGGAAAACGAATTCGTCCTGATTCTGCCCAGCGCCAGCGCAAGATATCGTGGCCCTGTGCGAGCGCATCGCGCAAGCCCTGGCCGCGCCTCTCGAATTGTCCGGCCAGCGCCTGTTCCTGATGGCCAGCATGGGGATCGCGCGCTACCCCAACGACGGCGCCGACGAGGTGACGCTGCTGCGCTATGCCGACATGGCGCTGGCCCACGCGCGCGGCAGCGGCATGGCAACCGCCACCAGTTCTTCGTGCCGGACATGCACCAGCGCGCGCTCGAGCGCATCCAGATGGAAGCGGCCCTGCGCCTGGCGCTCGACCAGGGCCAGCTGCAGCTGCAATACCAGCCGGTGGCCGATCTCCAGAACGGCGCCGTGTGCGCGCTCGAAGCGCTGCTGCGCTGGAACCACCCGGTCGAAGGCCTGATTCCGGCGCGCCGCTTCATCGCGGTGGCCGAGGACGCCTAGCCTGACCAATGCGATCGGCCAATGGACGCTGGAACGCGCTTGCGCCGACATCCGGGCCTGGCGCGATGCTTAGGCCTGGCCGCCTCGGTGCGGGTGGCCGTCAACCTGTCGCCCAAGCAGTTTCGCGATCCCGGCCTGGCCCAGGCCGTGCTGGCGGCCCTCCAGCAGTCCGACCTCAGCCCCGAGGTGCTGGCACTGGAAGTCAATGAAGCGGCGCTGATGCAAGATGCCCAGGGCGGCTCGGACGCCATGCAGCGCCTGGCGATGCTGGGGGTGGGCCTCACGCTCGACGATTTCGGCACCGGCTACACGTCCCTGCACCACCTCAAGCGCTTCCCGCTCAACCAGGTCAAGATCGACTGCGCCCTGATCGGGAACGTGGCCAACGGCACCGACGAGGCGGCGCTGGTGAAGACCATCATCGCCATGGCCCACCACGTGGGCTTGCGGGTGGCCGCGGTCGGCGTCGAAACCGAGCTCCAGTGCGACTTCCTGCGGCGCAATATGTGCGACCAGGTGCAAGGCCATTTCTTCGGCCGCCCGGACGATTTCGCCGCCATCTCGGCCCTGCTGCAGGCAGGCACCAGCCTGCCGCAGCACTTGCTGCGCATCCAGAAACAAAAACGCACCCTGTTGCTGGTCGACGACGAACCGAACATCGTCTCGGCCCTCAAGCGCCTGCTGCGGCGCGACAATTACCAGATCCTGACCGCGCACAGCGGCGAGGAAGGCATGCAGGTGCTGGCCGCCAACGATGTCGACGTGATCGTGTCCGACCAGCGCATGCCGGGCATGATCGGCGCCGATTTCCTGCGCGCGGCCAAGGGCCTGTATCCGGACACGATACGGATCATGCTGTCCGGCTACACCGAACTGCAATCGGTCACCGATGCCGTCAACGAGGGCGCCATCTACAAATTCCTGACCAAGCCCTGGGACGACGAGCAATTGCGCGGCCATATCGCGGACGCGTTCCGGCTCAAGGAAATCGCCGACGACAACGAACGCCTGAACCTGGAATTGCGCACCGCCAACCAGGAACTGGCGCTGGCCAACCGCCGCATGGAAGACTTGCTGCGCCAGAAGCAGCAACAGATCAGCAACAACGAGCTCAGTCTGGAAGCTGGCGCGCGAGCTGCTGCAATTCGTGCCGCTGCCGGTGATCGGCCTGGACGACGAAGGCATGGTGGCCTTCATCAACGAGGCGGCCGGGCGCGCCTGCGCCGCCAGCGGCCCGGTGCTGGGGCACGCGGCGCGCGCCGTGCTGCCCGGCCTGTTCGCCGACGGCCAGGCCGGTCCCGGCGGCACCTTGCTCACCCTCGGCCAGGCGCGCTACCAGGCCGTGGCGCACGCGCTGGGCGGCCAGTCGCCTTCGCGCGGCAACTTGATTATCCTCAGTCTCTATCAGGAGCCGGAATGAATACGGAAGCAATGATCGATATTGCCAACGCTGCCGAAGGCATGATCCTGGCGCGCCAGCTGCTCGACGACGCCGGCGGGCATGTTGCTGCCGCAAGGCAGCGCGCTGACCCCGGCCAGCCTGGCCTCGCTGCTGCCGGCGCGGCGTGACCCAGCTGCCGGTCCTGATGGCCGAGCCCGCGCCGGACGCGGCCGCCGTGCAGGCCGAGCGCGAACGCCAGTGCGCGCGCCTGTCCCACCTGTTCCGCGCCAGCGTGCCGGACGACGCCAGCGCCCTGCTGCTGGCCAGGCTCTTGCGCTACCGGCGCGGAGAGAGCCAATGAACGGCGCCCTGGCCGACGTGGTGCGCCAGATCCGCGACTTGCCCTCGCTGTCGGCGGTGGTGGTCGAACTGATGTCCTCGATCGACAACGAGGAAACCGATTTGCGCGCGCTCGGGAACAAGATCGCGCTCGACCAGGCGCTCACGGCCAAGACCCTGCGCCTGGCCAATTCCTCGTTCTACGGCATGTCGTCCCAGGTCACCACCATCGACCAGGCCATTTCCGTGCTCGGCTTTCACAGCATCCGCACGCTGGTCACGGCCTGCGCCGTCACCACCAGCTTTTCGGCCAGCGACAGCCGGGTCGACTTCCAGGCATTCTGGCGCCATGCGGTCGCCTGCGCCGTGTGCGCCAAGCTGCTGGCCAGCCACCTCAAGCTCAATCCGGCCGCCGCCTTCACGGCCTAGCCTGCTGCACGATATCGGCGTGCTGGTGCTGGCCAACCAGCTGCCCGAGCAGTACGCGCAGCATGCTGGCCCACCGGGCCGAACACGATTGCACCATCGTCGTGGCCGAGCGCGCCGTGTTCGGTTTCGACCACGCGGCAGGCGGCGCGGCCCTGTGCGCCTACTGGAAGTTTCCCACGCTGATACAAGAGGCGGTGGCCCAGCATCACGAGGTCGACGGCCGCGGCCCGCCCACGCTGGCGCTGGCCGTGCACGCGGCCAACACCATCGCCCATGCCCTCGATCTGTCGGAGCAGGAAGATGACCTGGCGCCCCCCATCTCGCACGCGGTCTACGCGGCCCTGGGCCTGTCGGACGCGCAATGGGGCGCGCTGCTGGCGGCGACCGAGGAAACCCACCGCGAACTGTGCCAGATCCTGCTCACTTGAAAGCGATGCCATGACGCCTCCCCTGTCCTCCCACAGCCGGCGACCTGCCGCCCGCCCTGGCGGCCATGCGCAGGCATCACCCTGACCGAACTGCTGGACGGCCACCCGGTGGCCACCTTCGTGATCGACAACGCCCACATCATCACGCACTGGAACAAGGCCTGCGACCACCTGCTCGGCTGGAGCAAGGATGCGATGATAGGCACCGGCAACCACGGCATGGCTTTCCACGCCAAGCGCAAGTGCATGCTGTCGGACCTGATCGTGGACGGCCACGCCGCCGCGCTGGCCGAGCACAAGGCCTCGTCCATGATTCCCGGGGCCTACGAGGAAGAAGCTTATTTCCCCAACCTGGGCGCCGAAGGCCACTGGCTGCACTTCACCGCCGCCCCCTTGCACGACCATCTGGGCAACAAGGTGGGCGCGATCGAAACCATGCGCGACGTGACCGAGCGGCGGGTGGCCGAGAACGCCCTGCGCCGCGCCCACAACAACCTCGAGCACCTGATCGAGATGCGCACCGCCGAACTGGCCGACGCCAATGCGCGCCTGGAAGCGGACTTGCACCAGCGCCACCTGGCCGACGCCGAGCTGCGCGAGCAAAATGCCAAGCTGATCGAACTGAACGACAAGCTCAAGATGGCCCAGCAGCAGCTCGTGCAATCGGAAAAGCTGGCCTCGATCGGCCAGCTGGCGGTAAGCGTGGCGCACGAGATCAACAATCCGATCGGCTACATCTTTTCCAATTTCGGCACCCTGCAAAGCTATCTGGACCAGCTGTTCGAGATCCTGGCGCTGTACCAGAGCGCCGAATCCCAGACCGCGCCGGACATGGCGGCCAGGCTCAGTGCGATGCGCGCCAGCATCGACCTCGATTTCCTGCGCGACGACATCCCGGTGCTGATGAGCGAGTCCAAGGAAGGGATCGCGCGCGTGCGCCACATCGTGCAAGACCTGAAAGACTTTTCGCGCGTCGACGACAGCCAGGAATGGGTCTGGGCCAATCTGCACGCTCTAAGCATCGATTCCACCCTCAACATCGTGGCCAACGAGGTCAAGTACAAGGCCGACGTCGTCAAGCACTATGGCGAGCTGCCCGACGTCGAATGCCTGCCCTCCCAGCTCAATCAGGTGATCATGAACCTGGTGGTCAATGCCGCCCACGCGATCGGCGAGCGGCGCGGCGAGATCGTCATCCGCACCGGCTGCGGCGAGGCCGATACCGTGTGGATCGAACTGAGCGACAATGGCAGCGGCATCGAACCGGCCATCCTGTCGCGCATCTTCGACCCCTTCTTCACCACCAAGAGCATCGGCAAGGGCACCGGCCTGGGCTTGTCGCTGTCCTACGGGATCGTGCAAAAGCACCGCGGCCGGATCGAGGTCGACTCCGTGGTCGGACGCGGCACCACCTTCCGCATCACCTTGCCGGTGCGCCAGAGCGCGCCCGCGGCCAGCGAGGGCAGCGCATGAACGCCCCTGCTGCGCGCGGCGGACGGCCAGCCCACCCTGCTGTGCGTGGACGACGAGCCGAACATCCTGTCGGCCCTGCGCCGCCTGTTCCGGCCGCTCGGCTACAAGGTGCTCACGGCCGAGAGCGGCCCGGCCGGGCTGGACTTGCTGGCCGCCGAAGCGAGCGTCGACCTGATCATCTCGGACATGCGCATGCCCGACATGGATGGCGCCCGCTTTCTGGAACTCGTGCGCGAACGGCGGCCCGACACCATCCGCCTGCTGCTGACCGGCTATTCCGACATCAGCTCGATCCTGGCCGCCATCAACCGCGGCGAGATCTACCGCTACATCACCAAGCCCTGGGATGACAACGATATCTTGCTGGTGGTGCGGCACGCGCTCGAACGGCGCGCCCTGGAGCGGGAAAAGGAAAGGCTGGAAGCGCTGACGCGCGACCAGAACGAGCAGTTGCGCGAACTCAATACCGGGCTGGAAGCGAAAGTGGCCGAGCGGACCGCGGCCCTGACCGCCTCGCACGACTTGATCGTCGACGCCAACAACAAGCTCAAGACCAACTTCATCACCACCATCAAGATTTTCTCGAGCATGATCGAGCTGCGCAGCAGCAACCTGGCTTCTAGCCATTCGCGCCGCGTGGCCGACCTGGCGCGGCGCATGGCCGTCAAGCTGGGCCTGGACCCGCAGGCGACCCAGGAAGTGTTCATTGCTTAGGCCTGCTGCACGACATCGGCAAGATCGGCTTCCCCGATGAGCTGCTGGGCTTGCCCGTGAACCTGATCGTGGGCGACCATCTGGGCATCTTCCGCAGGCATCCGGCGCGCGCCGAGCAATTGCTGATGCCGCTGGAAGACTTGCGCGGGGTGGCCGCCGTGCTGCGCGCCCACATGGAACGCCACGACGGCGCCGGCTTCCCGGACGGCATCATTGGCGCTTCCATCCCGCTCGGGGCGCGCATCGTGGCCCTGGCCTCGGACTATGACAATCTGCAGCTGGGGGCCCTGGTCCAGCGCCGCGTGCTCGAGCCCGACGCGCGCCAGATCATCTACGACAGCGAAGGCAAGCGCTACGATCCGGCGGTGGTGGCCGCCTTCCGCGCCCTGATGGAAGGCGATCCCCAGGTGCGCCAGCGCGACCATGCCATCATCGCGCGGACCTCAAGGCGGGCATGGTGCTGGCGCGCGACCTGGTCACGCCGGACGGCCAGATGCTGCTCGCGGCCGAGCATGTGATGGATGCGCGCATGATCGCCAAGGTCTGCGATTTCGAAACCAAAAATGAGCTGCGCCTGGGTATCTGGGTCTGGCCGCCGAAGGGAACCCCATGAGACGCATCCTGCTGGTCGACGATGAAATCAACGTCCTCAACGCGCTGGTGCGCGCCATGCGCCAGCATGTGCAGATCGAGGACTTGCGCATCGAAACCTTCACCGATCCCTTCGACGCCCTCACCCGCTGCGCCGAAGTGACCTTCGATATTGTCATTTCGGATTACCGCATGCCGCAGATGACGGGCGTGGAATTGCTGTACGCGCTCAAGAACGTGGCCCCGACCACGGTGCGCATGATACTGTCGGCCTCGACCGAATTTGCCACCGTCACCAGCGCCATCAACGACGCCCAGGTGTTCCGCTACATCGCCAAGCCCTGGCACGTGGGCGAACTGCAGGAAGCGATCCGCCTGGCCCTGCTGCACCGCGACGGCTTGCTGGAACAGCAGCACGTGACCGATGCGCTCAAGCTGCAGGCTGGCCAGCTCAGCGCGCAGGAGCTGGAAGCGCGCCAGCTCGAATCCGAGGAGCCGGGCGTGCTCAAGGTCAAGTGGGGACCGAACGGCGAAATCATCCTGTAGCGGCGGACGGCGCCAGCGGCAGGCGCACCGTGAAGGTACTGCCCTGGCCGGGGACCGAGGCGACGTCGATGCGCCCGCCGTGCTGCTTGACGATGCCGTAGGAAAGCGACAGGCCCAGCCCGGTACCGCTGCCGACCGGCTTGGTGGTAAAGAAGGGATCGAAGATGCGCGGGACGATCTCGGGCGCGATGCCGCAGCCGGTATCGCTGACCGACACCCACACGCAGTCGCCGTCGACCCCGCTGCGCAGCGTGATCACGCCCTGCTCGCGGATCGCCTGGCTAAGCATTGACCAGCAGGTTCATGAAGACCTGATTGATCTGGGACGCCAGGCAGCTGACCGGCGGGATGCGGCCATACTGCTTGGCTATCGTGGCCTTGAACTTGAGCTCGTTGGCGACGATGTTGAGCGTGCTGTCCAGGCCATGGTGCAAGTCGGCCATCTGGCGCTCGGTTTCGCCCACGTGCGAAAAATCCTTGAGCGACTGGACGATGTCGCGCACCCGCTTGAGCCCGTCCATCGATTCGCGCACCAGGTCGGTGGTGTCTTCTTCCAGGAAGGCCAGTTCGGCCCGTTCGATGATCTCGGCCAGCGCCGCGCAGACGGCCGGCGGCGCACCGCTGGCCGCCAGCGCCGCCTGGCACTCGCGCACCACGCCAAACAGGGTGCCCACATATTTTTGCAGGGTGCCCATGTTCGAATTGACGAAGCCGAGCGGATTGTTGATTTCGTGCGCGATCCCGGCCGCCAGCTGGCCGATCGAAGCCATCTTCTCGGCCTGCAGCAGCTGGCTCTGGGCATCCTGCAGGCGCGCGATCAAGTCCTGCTGTTCCTGGCCCTTGCGCTGCAGGGCGTCTTCCATGGCCTTGCGTTGCGTGATGTCGGTGAGCGACCCCATCACTTCGAGGGGGCGCCCTGGGCGTCGCGCATCAGGCGCAGCGTGTCGTGCATCCAGCGGTAACTGCCGTCGGCGGCGCGAAACCGGTATTCATAGGCCCTTTCCCCTTCCACGAACAATTGCGCCAGGCTGGAAAAGATGGCGGGCGCGTCGTCGGGGTGGATGTGGTCGAACCAGAAGTTGGGGTCCGCCACCATCTGCTCGGGCTGGTATCCGAGGACGTGGTAGGCATTCCCGCTCACGAAGGTCATCTTGAAGTCGCCCGTGGGAACGCTGGAATAAATGATGGCGGGGGCGTTGTCGATCAGGTATTGCAGGCGGACCAGCGGGGATGCGGCAGCCATGGGGCGGGGCGTTGAAGAACTCGAACTCCTCGAATTGCATCGCCATGATGGGTCGGCCTGAGAACCTTGATGTCGGCCATTATGAACGACATCGCGCGCGCACGCCACGCTCAGTGCCACTGCCCGACGCCGGGCGCCACCCAGGGCTCAAGCACCGGCTGCGCCACCCAGGCGCGCGGGTCGACCCGGTAGTATTTGAACAGCTCGGCGAACAAGGCCGGGTGGCGTTCCGACATCTGCCACGGCTTCTCAAAATAGGTTTCGGTGGCGACGGCGAAAAACTCGGCCGGATTGGTGGCGCCGTAATGGTCCATCACGCTCGGCTGGCCGTAAATCGCGTCGGCGCGCAAATTGGCGAAGTCGCGCGACAGGACCTCGGACCAATTGCAGGTAATTGTCGCTGCTGCCCAGGTAGGGCGCGCCATTGTTGCTGCCGGATTCGCTGTCGAGCTGGTGCGCGAATTCGTGCAGCACCACGTTCTGGCCGTCGGTCCAGTCATGGCGCCGCGCTGTACATGGTCCCAGGACAGCACCACGCGCCCGTCGCCCCAGGATTCGCCCAGCAAGTCCTGGCGTTCCTCAGTGATCACGCCCGCTTCATCGACCTGCTTGCGCGGGGACCAGGAAGGCGGTCGGGTACACCAGCACCGCGTGCAGGGCCGGATAGACCTTGGTCGGGCGGTTCAGCAGCAGCAGGCAAGCCAGGCCGAACGATGGTCACGCGCATCTCGTCGCTCACCTCGAGACCGGCACAGCCGACGAATTTCTTTTGATACAGAAACTGTTGCACCAGCTTGTGCAACTGGTGCTGCAAGTCGGTCGACATGCGGGTATAGATCGGGATATTGCGCGCCAGGATGGCACGCCAGGCGGGGTCGATCTCGCGCCGCAGCACGCGCGCCAGGCGCCAGCCCGGCAGGTGCCAGGCCAGGGTCAGGCCGCTGGCCAGGAGGGCGATCAGGATCAGGGTAGCCATCAGATGTCCGTTTGCAGATTGAATGCTTGCGCGAGCAAGGCGTACGAGTGGCGGCGCACGGCCGGATCGAAGGACCAGGTATTGACCACGATCTCGGCCAGCCCCAGGCGCGCGGCCAGGGCGCGGATCCGGGCGGCCACCTGGGCCCCGGTGCCAACCAGGGCATGGTCGCGCAGGCGGGCGGATGCGCTCGCGCTCGGCCCCGGCCTCTGGGTAGGCGGCCGCTTCCCCGGGCGAGACCAGCGGGCCCAGCAAGCCTTGCTCGAAGCGGACTCGCCAGTGCTCGCGCGTCATCAGTTCGCGCTCGGCGTCGGCCTGGGTGTCGGCCGCCAGCGCCCACACGCAGATGGTGGCCTGCGGCACGGGAAAGCGCGCTGGGCCGGTAGTGCTGGTGGTACAGCGCCAGCGCCTCCTCCACGCCCTGCCCGTCGCTGAAGAAATAGGCGAACGCATACGGCAGGCCGAGCTGGGCCGCCAGCTGGGCGCCGTAGCCGGAACTGCCCAGTATCCACATGGCGGGGCTGGTCGGTCCCTGGGGCTGGGCCGTGATGGCCCGGTAAGGATGGCCTTCGGGCATGCGCTTGCCTTCCAGCCAGTGCTGGAGGTCCACGATCTGTTGCGGGAAATCGTCCGCCCCCGGACTGGCATGGGGGTTGAGCGCGCGCGGTCAGGCGGTCCGAGCCGGGCGCGCGGCCCAGGCCGAGGTCGATCCGGCCCGGCGCCAGCGCTTCGAGCACGCGAAATTGCTCGGCCACCTTGAGCGCCGCGTAATGGGGCAGCATCACATGCCGCGCTGCCGATCCGGATCCGGCTGGTGGTGGCCGCGATGGCCGCCATCAGCACCTCGGGCGCGCTGCCCACGATGCTGCTGCTGTTGTGGTGCTCGGACAGCCAGAAGCGCGCGTAGCCCAGGTCTTCGCAGTGGCGCGCCAGCGCCAGCGAGTGCCGGATCGCGTCGGTCGGCGTGCTGCCGCGCGACACCGGCGACTGGTCAAGGACGGACAGTTTCATGGCGACTCAGGCCGCCCTGGCCGCGCCGAAATACGCGTCGAGCGCGTCCGCATTGCCGATGAGTTTGCCGCCGATGAACACTTGCGGCCAGGTCAACTGGCCCGTCACGGCGCGCAGCACGCTGCCATTGATTTTCTGGTCCTGGGTGATCTCGGTGAAGTGGATGCCCTTGGCCTTGAGCGTGGCCTTGGCGCGCGCAGTGGGGGCAGCCCGGCTTGGCGAACACGACCACCGGTTCCGGCACCTTCGCGTCCGGATTCACATAGCGCAGCATGGTTTCGGCGTCCGACACTTCGAACGGGTCGCCCTCCTTGTCCGGCTCGATGAACATCTTGGCGATGATGCCATCCTTGACCAGCATCGCGTAGCGCCAGGAGCGCATGCCAGAAGCCGATGTTGCGCTTGTCGACCAGCATGCCCATGCCCTCGGTAAATTCGCCATTGCCGTCGGGGATGACGGTGATGTGCTCGGCATCCTGGCCGACTTTCCACTCGTTCATGACAGAAGGCATCGTTGACGGAAATGCAGACGATCTCGTCTATCCCGTTCTGCTTGAACACGGGCGCCAGTTCGTTATAGCGCGGCAAATGGGTGGACGAGCAGGTCGGCGTGTAGGCGCCCGGCAGGAAAACACCACCACGGTCCGGCCCTTGAACAAGTCATCGGTGCTGATGTCTTTCCACTGGTCGTTCGGCCTCGCCTTGAACGTGACTTTCGGAACGGGTTTTCCTTCGAGCGAGCTTGGCGTCGGCAGCATGGCGTTTCCTTTCGGGTAAAACAGGGTGAGAAGAACAGGCGTCAGGGCGCCGCTCACACCACATGGGGCGCGTTGACGGTTTTTCAATCGGGGTGCAGGACAGAAGATACAGCAAAGCGGCGCCGGGCGGCGCTGCGGGGGACGGGACTTAGCCCAGCAACCCCAGCCCGGACGGCGCCGGGCTGGGGTGGAACGACTGGCGGCTGGACGACTGGCGCGGCATTAGGACTGTTCTTTGCTTAGGCCGACGGCGCGGCGCCGAACAGGGCGGCCACCAGGGGATCGCGCGCGACCGGGCTGCGGTTGACCCGGATCGCGTAATGGGTATCGTCGGCCAGGATGTGGAAATGACGGCCGGTGCTTAAGCCATGCTTTGCTCGCGCAAGCCGGGACGTTCCTTGCGCGGGGGCACGCCTTCGCGCTTGGGCTGAACAATTGCCGCCAAGAATGCTTTGACGCGTTCCGGGTCGGGCGAGATCTGGTACACGGCCTTGCCCAGGTAGGTGGCCGTGCCTTCGATGTAGCGGGCCAGTTCGATCACGCCCGCTTCGCGCAGGTCGTGGATGTATTTACGGGCACCGGACGGCGAAAACTTGAGGAACCAGGCGATTTCGTCGGCGAGCATTTCGTGGGTCGACAGTTCGCCGATCAGCTTTTGCATGTTCTCGATACGGCGCTGGGTGGCCGAGGTCGAACGGACGCGCTCGATCGGGGCCATGGAAATCGGGGGACGCTCAGCGGGCTGAGGCGCAACGCGTTCAATCAGGGACGAGTTCGCAGAATTGTGTACGGCGGTCATTTCGCCTGGTGCACCGTTGCGCTGGTTGGTGGTTGCTTGCATGTCGAGTACTCCGTCTTGGTAGATAGTCATCGGCCGGACCGGCTTGTTGGTTTGACACCCTGACAACATGCTGGTTCCGTCCATCTGGGGCCTATCTTGCCTGCGCCAGATCAACAGTTCTGTGCGCCATCGAACACTCATGAACAATTTACTTCCTGCCGTCATCTTTTTTGCAGCCTCTACAGTGTGCGTTGGCGTACAGATCGGCATGTTTACTTTGCGTATTCTGGTCTCGTTCGCGCTGATTGTCGCGTGTGCCTCGATTCAAACCGAACGGTTAGCCTGCCCTCGCGGCTCGCGCCTCACACCAAAGGAAATCACCATGAAAATGACCACCCTGCTGGCCGCCATGCTCGCCCTCGCCTCGCTCGCCGCCTGCGAAAAGACCACCGTCAACCCGCCGCCCACCATCGTGACCCCGACCGTGGAAGTACCGGCCGCCGCGCTTACCCCTGGTTGCCGTTCCGGTACCGGTACCCGGCCCGGCCGGCGCCCCCCTGGCGCCCCGGGCGAAAAGGCGAGCCGGGCAAGCCGGGCGACACCGTGATCGTGGTTCCTGAAAAAACCAACTGATCACTTGCTCCATGGAAAGCGCTACTACGGCGCGCTTTTTCGTCCCCGCCGCTTCATGATCTGTTCAATCACGTTGAACTCATCACCGCAGGACCCAGTCGAACAAGTCAGCCTCGCCCCTTGCGAAGCCGCCAACTCTGTTCAACAAATCTGGGAGCTCCCTGTGGAAAAACCGAAAAAAATCGCCCTGGCTGTCGCCATCCTCTGTTGCGCCGGACCATCGCTCGCGCAAGACACCATCAATCCTTCCTGGTACCTCCAGCCCCATGTCAGCGCCTTCCGTCCCGACCAGGACTTCGGGGTGGACGACCGCGACTGGGGCGCCGGGGTGCGCATGGGCAAGCCGGTCTCGCAAAACTGGGACATCCAGATCGGCGCCAGCCATGCGCGCGCCAAGGAAGATCCGTTCCGCTACCGCCAGACCCTGGTCGGGGTCGACGCCCTGCTCATGATCGCGCGGCCATTTCAGCCCCTTCCTGCTGTTTGGCGTGGGCGCCCAGCGCGACAAGGTGGACAATGCCCTGCGCCACGTGCAAAAGACCTCGCCCTACATCACCATGCGGCCTCGGCTTCCAGATGGCCTTCACCGACCAGCTCTCCATGCAGCTCGATCTGCGCACCGTGGTAAAGCCGCCTGCGCGACGATCCATTATTCGGATTTCGCAGAAGCAATAATCATTACCTGAACCTGGGCCTCAACTGGGCCTTCAACAAGCCGCCCGCCCCGCCGCCATCCACCCCGCTGGTGCAGGCCCCGCCCCCGGCGCCGCCCGCCCCGCCGCCGCCACCACCGCCGCCCACGCCCGTGGTGCGCTTTGAAAAAGTGGCGCTGTCGTCGACCGAGTTGTTCGAATTTAACAGCGCCACGCTCAAGCTGCCGCAGCCGCGCCTGGACGAGATCGTCACCGCCCTCACGGTCGACCCGACCGTCACCGACGTCGACATCACCGGCTACGCCGACCGGCTCGGTTCCGACCAGTACAATCTGGCGCTGTCGGAAAAACGGGCCAACGCCGTGCGCAATTACCTGGTGGCCGCCGGGATCGACGGCGCCCGCCTCAAGGCCTACGGCAAGGGCGAAGCCAATCCCGTGGTCACCTGCAACAACAAGCGCCGGGCCGACCTGATCAAATGTTTGGAACCGAACCGACGGGTGGAGATCGAGCCGATTACGATCAACAAGCGCGTTCCCTGAGCGCGCCGCGTACGCACCGCAAAAGGGGCTTCGCGCCTCTTTTTCATTGTTGGGGAGATGCACATGATCACCGATGCCAGGGACTGGGTCCCGTACTCACTGTCGCTGGTAGGCGTGATGACAGCTGCGCGGCCGCCGAATGGCTGCGCCACCGGGCCACGAGCAAGGGCGCGGCGCTGGCCTTCTATACCGCCTTCTCGATCGCCCCGGTGCTGGTGCTGGTCATTGCCGTGGCTTAGGCTTCTTCTACGGGGCCGATGCCGCCCGCGGCCAGTTGCTCAGCGAACTGCGCCACCTGATGGGGCCGCAAGGGGCCGACGCCATCACGCTGGTGCTGGCTAGGCGCGCAACAGGGAAAGCGGACTGTGGGCCACCCTGATCGCCAGCGGCTTGCTGCTGGTGGGCGCCACCACCGTGTTTGCCGAACTCAAGGACAGTCTGGACGAGATCTGGGCCCTGCCGCAGCCGTAGGCAGCCATGCTGGTGGGCAGGTGCTGCGCACGCGCCTGCTCTCCTTCGGCCTGATCCTGGTCCTGGGCTTTCTGCTGATGGTGTCGCTGGTGGTCAGCGCGGCGCTGGCCGTGCTCGAGGGCTACCTGGGCGGGCTGTGGAAGGAAACGGCGATCGTGCTGTCCTGGCTGGCCTCGGCCATCGGCTTTGGCGTGATCGCGGTCCTGTTCGGCGTGATTTACAAGTTGCTGCCGCGCATCCGGCTGTCGTGGCGCGACGTGACCATCGGCGCCCTCGGCACGGCCGCCATGTTCACGCTCGGCAAATTCCTGATCGGCCTGTACATCGGCAATAGCGGCGTGGCCAGCAGCTTCGGCGCGGCTTACTCCATGGTCGCCCTGCTGCTGTGGGTGTATTACTCGGCGCAAATCTTTTTCCTCGGTGCGGAATTCACGCGCCAGTACGCGCTGCAACTGGGCAGCCTGCGCCACCGGCCTACCCCGGGAAACGGGCGCTTAAGCACGGCTTAGCCTACTCGCCCAGCAGCTCGGCCAGCACGTCCATGCCTTCGACCCGTTCGGCCACGACCTTGATCATCACGACCACGGGCACGCCCAGCAGCAAGCCCCACATGCCCCACAGCCAGCCCCAGAACAGCAGGCTGACAAACACGGCGGCCGGATTCATCTTGGCGATGCGGCCCGTCATCCAGGTCGCGATCACGGTGCCAACCAGGGTCGCGATCGCCAGCGAGGCGCCCGTCACCAGCAACACCATCTGCACCGACTCGAACTGCATGAAAGCCGCCAGCCCGGTCGCGGTGGTGATCAGCACGGGGCCGAAATAAGGCATGATGTGCAGCAGCCCGGCCACGATGGCCCAGGCCCCGGCGTTCTCGAGTCCGATCGCGCGCAAGGCGATCCACATCAGCAGCGCCAGCAAGATATTGGTCACCAGCAGCATGAACATGTAATTCTGGATCGAGGTATTGATGTCGTCCAGGATTTGCACGGTCACCTTTTTCGGCTCAGCGAAGGCCCGGTCAGCTTGACCAGCTTGCGCTTGAAGGTGTCGTTAGCCAGCAGCAGGAAGAACACGAGGAAGACCACCATGGTGGCCTGGGTCAGGAAGCCCACCAGGCTCATCGATCCGGCCAGCACCCAGTCCATGACCTTGAAACTGCTGGTGCTTAGGCTGGCGACGGCGCCTTGCGCGGGCTGGCGCGCTTTTCGTCGGCCCCGCCGACCGCCGTGGCTTGCTCGATCTGGGCCGCGGCCGCCTGCACCTGGGCAATCGTGCTGGGCCGGTCGTTGCCGTTGCGCAGCAGCTTGGTCACCTTTTGCGTGATGCGCGGCAAATCGTCAATGATATTGAACAGCTCGTCCTGCACCCGGTACATCACGCCCGCCAGCGCGCACAGCATGGCCACCGTGACCAGCGTGGCGCCGATCGCGCGCGGCACGCGCCAGCGCTCCAGCCATTGCACCACCGGACTGAGCGTGTAGGCGAGAAAGATCCCGAGCAGCAAGGGCACCAGGAAATCCTGCGCCCACTGCAAGGCGTACACGAATGAAATGGTGGCAATGATGCCCAGCGCCAGGCCGCGCGCATTGACGTGCACGGGCAGGCGCGGACCGCTGGGCTCGCCTGCTGGCGCGCTGAGCGCGGACAACGGCGCCACGGGCGGCGCATCGAGCACGCCGGGCGGATTCTGGGGGGTGTCTGCAAGCTGCATAAAGGGAACGCTATCGAAGTGGAAGGGCCGCTACGAAAAAAAGCCACCACAGGGTAAAGCCGGTCACGCGGCCCGTGAGGTTTATTTGACGCGCACGTCGTTCTTGACCGACGTCACGCCCTTGACGCCGCGCACAATCTCGACTGCCTTGGCCGCATCGGTCGGATCGGCAACGAAACCCGACAACTGGACATCGCCCTTGTAGGTTTCAACATTGATTTCCGATGCCTTGAGGGTCGGTTCATTGAACAGCGAGGCCTTCACCTTGGCGGTGATGACGGTGTCGTCGAGGTATTCGCCGGTGCTGGCGCGTTCCGGGGTCGAGGCGCAGCTAGAATGACGGCCAGCAGCGAGACGGAGAACACGGCGGTAGCGATGCGTTGAGCGATTTTCATGGGAAGACTCCTTTTTAGTTGATGGGAACTGCAGGGACTGGCAGACGGTCACTTCCCGTACTGCATTTTGGCGGCCGCGACACACTGATCCTTGGCCGCGCTTGGCTGAAGGCGTCGCACTTTTCCAGTGCCACCTTGTACTGCGCCGCGAGCTTGTCGTCGCGCGCGTCGCTGCGCGCTTCGATCGCTTTCTGGTCGGCCCTGGCGTCGGCCTGGGCCGCCACCAGCGTCGCCTTGGCCTGCGACAGGCAGACATCCTTGGGGTTGCCGGTCAGCGCGCCGCAGCGTGTTTTGTCGACGTCGTAATTGGCGGACGCGATCTTGAGGCGCGAATCGGTGTACGCCTTGAGCGTGTTCTTGTACAGCGCGTTCGCTTCCTGCTCGGCCCGCACCCGCGCGGCCTTCGCTTCGGCCACGCAGACCTCTTTGGGGTTGCCGGTGATGGCATCGCATTTGGCGCGCGCCACCTGGTAAGCCGCAGCGGCCTGGTCTTTCGCCTGGGCGTAGTTGGCCTTGGCTTCGGCGTTCGGGCGCGCCATGGCGCCTGGCGCCGGGCAAGGCCAGCATGCACAGGACCAACAAGTGGCGTGGAAAATTCATGGTGCTGCTCCGGATCGGGGTCGATGTCACCGTTGTACCGGACTTGTCCCGCCCCTTCTGTACGCTGCCGTACAGAGCGCGTGCAGGCCGCCCATCGCTGCCCGCGCACTTCGTGTGGCACCGCACAGACCGGGAACTTGTCGCTGATTATTCTGGCTCTACACTTTTTGTCAGGAGAACAACATGAAAACGATGCACAGCCTTGCCGCCATCACCGTCGCC
The DNA here is from genome assembly GCA_024703915.1 of Massilia sp. H-1. Taxonomy (GTDB): domain Bacteria; phylum Pseudomonadota; class Gammaproteobacteria; order Burkholderiales; family Burkholderiaceae_D; genus Telluria_A. The sequence continues at coordinate 773,966 of CP087969.1, forward strand.
GCCACCGCCCTGCTCACCGGCTGCGCCAGCACCTCGAGCGATCCGTATGCCAGCGGCGCGTCCAGCGACGGCGGCTATCAGAACACCGCCTCGATGGGCTACGGCACCATCGATTCGATCCAGGTGACCCGCGCTGCGGGCGGCACCACCGGTTCCGGCGCCGTGGTCGGCGGCCTGGTCGGCGCGCTGGTCGGCAACCAGGTCGGTTCCGGTAGCGGCCGTACTGCCGCCACCGTGGCGGGCGCCGTCGGCGGCGCCGTGGTCGGCAACAGCGTGGAAGCGAACCGTGCCAACAACCGCGACGTGTACCAGATCGGCATCCGTCTCGACAACGGCGACTATCGCACCATCGTGCAGGACAGCGTGTACGACCTGCGCGTGGGCAACCGCGTGCGCGTGGTCGACGGCCGCGCCTACCGTTATTGATACGCCAGCCTGAACCACAGGCCTGCCCCACCAGGCAGGGCCATCTACAAGGAGACCCGCATGGGCACCATTCTGTTGATTATTCTCGTACTCGCGCTGGTCGGCGTTCTTCCGACCTGGAACCACAGCCGCAGCTGGGGCTATGGCCCGACCGGGGTCACCGGCCTGCTGGTCGTGGTCCTGATCATCCTGCTCCTCACGGGGCGCCTGTAGTGAGCGCATGGTAGGCGCCCCGTGCGCTACTTTTTACCAATCAAAAACAAGAACAAGGAGCTGTCATGCATAACTTGATACCCGGACTGGCCTTCGCGGCCGCCACCCTGCTGGCCTTGCCCGGCCAGGCCCAGGTCGCCAACAGTGGCGACGGCAATGTGGACCCTGCCCTGGCCCGCCACCAGGCCGAAGAACTGGCCAAGGGCGATCCGGCCCGCTGGTTCCAGGAAGATCTGACGCCGGAAGCGAAACTGCGCACCGGTTCCAAGGAGGCGGCCGCGGCCTTGCGCGAAAACCTGGCCGACTGCAAGAAACTGGGCGCGCCCGACCGCCGCGACTGCATGCGGCAAGCCCAGCAGACGTATCATGAGGAAATGGCACGCGCCCGCCAAAGGCTTACGCCAGCCGCTGAGTCTAGAGCGGCGGCAATTCGTGCACCACGACCGCCGTGTCGTCGGCCACTTGCTGCAGCCAGCCTAAGCATGTTTGAGGGCGCGCATCGCATCCTTGTAGCCCTGGTCCCAGCGCCACTCGATCGAGCCCTTTGAGAAATTGACGTCCTTGGCCGCCATGTGCCAGTCGCGCCCGGCATACGGCAGGCGCACGATGTGCAAGGTGGCGTCGCAGCCGAGGGCGAGCAGCTCGCGCTCGTCCTCGGGCGTGCGGCTGGCCTTGGGCAGGCGCGCGTACATGTCGCGCAGCTTGCGCTGCATCGCATGGGTCACCGCATAGTCGTCGATATGGCGCTGCGAGCGCGAAGCGAAGGTCACGTCCTTCTGGCGCGTGGCGACCTCGTCCATCGTGACCGGTTCCGCCCCGTCGGCACTCCACAGGTCGACCATGAAGCAGATCGTGTCGCCGCTGGGCAATTCATTGAGGACCGATTCGAGCGGCGTGTTCGAATACAGGCCGCCATCCCAGTACAGTTCGCCATCGACGCGCACCGGCGGAAAGGCTGGCGGCAGGCTGCCGCTGGCACGCACATGGTCGGCGCACAGATTGCCGGTCGTGCTGTCGAAATGGGCCAGCTCGCCAGTGCGCACATTGACGGCATTGACGGTCAGGCGCATGCCGCCCTCGGCATTGAGGTAGTCGAAATCGACCAGTTCATTGAGCGTGCCGGTCAGTGCATCGGTGCTGTAGAACGAGGCTTCCTCGGGCGCCACCGGCATCCCGAAGGCAAAGCCGCCGAACAGGCGCGGCGTGAAGAAGCCGGGCACGCCGCGCAGGATGGTGTCGGCCGTATTGAACCAGATGTTCGAACGCCGCACGCTGTCGCTGACCTGGCTCATGTCCACCCCGTCCGGATGCGACACGCGGTCCCAGAATGCCTTGACGCGCTGCAGGCGGTTGGCTTGCTCGTTGCTTAAGCAATCAGGGCGGCGTTGATGGCGCCGATCGAGGTGCCGACCACCCAGTCCGGCACCAGGTCGTGCTCATGCAAGGCCTGGTACACCCCGGCCTGGTAAGCCCCCATGGCGCCCCCGCCCTGCAAGACCAGGACGATGCGCAGTTTGTCGGGGTTGAGGCGGTTGATCTTGTTCATGCAGGAAGCTCTCAGGGTCAGAAGTAAAAAGACGGCGCCGAATCCGAAGATCGCGACGCCGCTCAAGCCCCACCATATCCTGCGTTGTTGCAAGGCCAGGTTCGTCTGCCTGGCATACTACATCAGACTGCCTTTGCGCGCCGGTGCTGCACATAATAGGCCACCCCGCCCAGCGCCGCCGCCACGCCCAGCGCGGGCTTGAGCAACTGGCGCCGCCGCAGGAAACCGAGGATGCCCAGCGCGTAGGGGGCGATGGTGGCCACGTTGATGCCGGTCGGGCGCAGCAGGCTGTCGACCCGCGTGCGCACGGCCCAGGTGGCGTGCTCCAGGGCCGAGTGAAACAGCGCCTCGGGCCGCGCGCCCTGCCGGATGCTTAGCCTTGGCGCGCACGATGCCGATCCGGTAAAAATCGCCCTGGCGCAGCAGCCTGGCCTTGCGCTCGGCCAGCGCATCGGCCTCGCTCAGTTTGGCCGTGGGCGCTTCGAGGCCGATGATGGTGTTCTCTTCCATGGTGAGTCCTCGCTTAAAGCAGCATGTCGCGGTCGTTCTTGAGCTCGTTCATGGTTTCGGGGAAGGCCAGCTTGCCCTCCCTGAGCATGGTGCGGGCCTTGAAGCCGAGCGCCGCGGTGACGGCCGCGAACACGAGGAACAGCACGAGCAGGATGGTCCAGCCCATGCGCTCCCACGCGAGCGACGACGATCACGGCGGTACCGTAGGCAAGCGCGAACCAGCCGCAGATGACGGCCAGGGCAAACACTGCCAGCAGCGCCATGACATGGTTGCGTACCTCCGACAGCTCGAGCGCCGCCAGTTCCACGCGCGACACCACGAGCCCGAAGACGTTTTTTGCCAGGCCGGTCACGTTTAGCCATGAGGCCGGGGCCACGCACTGCTGTCGATGTGTTGTCCATGGCCTCTCCCGGCACGGTTTATTTGCGGCCCAGGATCACACCGACCAGCAGGCCGACGCCAACCGCGGCGGCGATGGTGCGCCATGGGTTGTCCTTAACATAGACATCGGCCGTGTGGGCCAGTTCCTTGCCCTTGACGAGAGCCTGGCCCTGGTACTGCGAGGCCTTGCCGAGCGCCGTGTCGAGCAGGGCCATGCCGCGTCCGCGCATCTCGTCGGCCTTCTCGCCGGTCAGGGCGGCGGCGGCGGTCAGCAGGGTCTGGGCATCCCTGACCAGGGTCTTGACATCGGTTTGCACGGCGTTGACGTTACCGTTGAGGGAAGCGGCGCCGTTGCCGGTGCGGGTGGTGGTATCGATCATGATGTTCTCCGTTGGTGGGTGAAAAAAGCGGGGTGCTTGGTCTTACTTGGCCAGAAGGTCGCGCATGTCGTCCGCGTGTTCTTCTTCCACGGCCATGATCCCGGTCAGCAACTGCCTGGTGGTCGGGTCCTTGTCGCCTATGGCGGCAATCATTTGACGGTAGGATTCGATCGCCACGCGCTCGGCGATCAGGTTGGACCGGATCATGGCTTGCACATCGCCGGAATCGTCGTACTCGGCATGGCTGCGCGCGGTCAGGGTGGCCGGATTGAAATTCGGCGAACCGTTGAGCTGGACAATGCGTTCGGCCAGGGCATCGGCATGGGCCTGCTCCTGCTGCGCGTGTTCGAGAAATTCCGCCTTGACGGGACCGTTGCCGATGCCATTGACCGTGTAGTAATGGCGCTTGTAGCGCAGCACGCAGACCAGCTCGGTGGCCAGGGCATCGTTCAGCATCTGCACGACCGCGTCGTGGTCGGCCTGATAACCGCCGGTGACGGCGCCCTCGTCCAGGTTGGCGGCCGCCTGGCGGATCGCGTTGACATCGAAGCCGTGCGCCAGTGGCGTCTTGGATGGTTCCATGATGAGTTCCTTATAGAGGAGTTAGCGCGCCGGAATCGGGGCCGAAGAATTCGACACCACGATCTCGACCCGGCGGTTCAATTGCTTGTTGCCTGCGGTATCGTTCGGCGCCACCGGATAGGCTTCGCCGTAGCCCTTCATGGCGATCCGGCGTTCGTCCACGCCCATGCCGGTCAGCGCGCTGCGACGGCGGCGGCGCGGCGTTCGGACAGGCTCAGGTTGTAGGCGGCGCCGCCCACGCTGTCGGTAAAGCCTTCGACCAGGACGGTGCGCTCGGGGTTCTGGCCCAGCGCGTCGGCCAGCTTGCGCAGATTGCCCATGCTTAGGCCTGGGTCAGGCTCGCCTGGCCGGTGGCAAACAGCACGTCGCCGATGGTGACGATCATGCCGCGTTCCGTTTTTTTGGCTTGCAGGTCCGACATCATCGCTTCCAGCGCGGCAGTGCGGGCCTGGGCGTCCGCGCACGCGCTTCGGCATCGGCGGCCTGGCCCTGGGCAGCGGCGGCCTGGGCATTGGCGGCGGCGGCATCGGCCCTGGCACGCTCGGCCTCGGCCGTGCGCGCCTGCAAGCGCACCTGGTCGCGTTCGCGGCCGGCGTCGGCGATCTGGGCTTCGGCCGCTTTCTGCTTGGCACGTTCTTGCGCGGTGGCGATCTTTTGCTTGGCGATATAGGCCAGCTTGTCGATCGTGTCCAGGCTTTCCTTGCGCGCGGCGGCCGCATTGGCCGCTTCCAGCGCGTCGCTGGCCTGCTTGAATTCGAGCGGGGCATAGCTCGACACCTGCGGGTTGTTATTGGCCACGATAAAGTCGCCGCGTGCCTGGTCGAGCATCGGCGTGGTGGTCGGCATCGAAGAGCAGCCGCCCAGCAGGATGGCCGCGGCAAGTACGACGGACTTGAGCATCGGATGGTTCATGGTGTCTTCCTTTTTTTGTTGTGACATGGGTGCTGCGGGCTTACTTGGCGGCGCGGTCGACTTCGTCGCGCAACACGCGCAGATCGGCATCGAGGGCGGCAGCGGCGGCAGTGGCCTTGGCCGAGTTGGCCTTGCTCTGCGCCAGCTTGGCGTCCGCCTGGGCCTGGCTGGCCAGATCGCGGGCCAGGCTGTAATCCTTGTTGGCCAGCGCCGCGTTGGCGCGCATCATTTTCTCGCGCGCCAGATTGATTTCTGCCGGGGCCAGATCGGCCGCACCGGCACTGACCGCGTTCTCGACCGCATTCTTCGATACCGCAACGTCCGCCGTGGCTTAAGCACCTTCTCGGAAGCGCAGGCGCCGAGGCTGAGAATGAGGGCTGCACCGGCAAGGTGGGACAGCGAATATTTGCTTGGTCGCATAGTGGTTTCTCCTGTGTTATGTGATCACGTGGTAACGTTATATGCTGATTCTTTGGCAAGATCGGTTCGCTGACGCACATAGCTCCGGGATTCCCGACAGCCTGCCATGGCTAGGTGCGTCAGCGCACGCAGGACCTGCGGCGTTTGCGCTAAGCTTCGCCCATCTTCACAATAAGGACCGCCATGACCGACGCAGACGTGCGCAACCCCGCTGTCAGGCCCGATGTCAAACCTGTTTCCCGCCGCACCCGGCTCCTCCTCGCCGCCATCGGCGCACTGATCGCGCTGCCAGCCATTGCCCTGGTGATCTTGCTGAACTATGACTGGAACCAGGCCCGGCCCTGGCTCAATGCCAGGACCAGCGAAGCGATCGGCCGTCCCTTCGTGATCGCGGGCGACTTGCGCCTGTCCTGGGAAAGGCCGTCGGCCACCATGCGCGCGACCAGACCTGGCGCGACTTCATTCCCTGGCCGCACCTGGTTGCCAGCGATGTCAGCGTCGGCAATCCCGCAGAGATCGGCGGCACCATGGCGGGCGTGAAGCAGTGCTCGTTTTCGCTCAATCCGCTGGCCCTGCTCGAACACCGCATCAATATTCCCGTGCTGCGCTTCGAAGCGCCCACGGTCGAACTGCTGCGCGACGCCGGCAGCAAGAACAACTGGACCTTCCACCATGAAGACACGCCATCACCGTGGCGCCTCGATCTCGAGCGCGTGGTGTTTACCAAGGGCGTGGTGCACTTCAAGGATGCGATAGAGAAAGCCGACATCACGGCCGAGGTCGACGTCATCAGCGACGCCAGCGATTACGGTGTGAGCTGGAAAGCAAAAGGCAAATTCAACGGCGCCCCCGTCACCGGCGATGGCAAGGCGGGCGCGGTGCTCTCGCTCAAGCAGCAGACCGAGCCCTACCCGCTGCAGGCCGACATGCGCATCGGCGCGCTGCGGGTGGCCATCGAAGGCACGCTCACCAAGCCGACCCGGCTGGCCGCGCTCGACATGCGCCTCAAGCTGTCGGGCCCGAGCATGGCGCGCCTGTACGCGATCAGCGGCCTGGTGCTGCCGGAAACGCCGGCCTTCAGCACCGAGGGCCGCCTGATTGCCGCGCTCGAAGCCAAGAGCAAGCGCTTCACCTACGACAACTTTAGCGGCAAGGTCGGTTCGAGCGACATCGGCGGCCGCCTCACCTACCAGACCGGTTCGCCGCGCGGCAAACTGTCCGGCACCGTGGTGTCCAGGCTGCTGCAATTGAGCGATCTGGGGCCCTTGATCGGTGCCGACTCCAACGCCAGCAAGGCCGCGCGCGGCGTGGCGCCGGTGCAGCCAAGCGGCAAGGTGCTGCCGGTGGAAGCATTCCGCACCGAACGCTGGACCGCCATCGATGCCGACGTGCAGTACTCGGCCGAGCGCATCGTGCGCGACAAGACACTGCCCATCAAGAAACTGAGCACCCACCTGATCATGGATAACGGCGTGCTCAGCCTGGCGCCCCTGAACTTCGACATGGTCGGCAGGCACGCTCAATTCGACCATCAAGCTCGACGGCAGCGGACGCGAGGGCAAGAACGCGATCCGCGCCACTGCCAAGGTCGGCATGCGCCATATCAAGATCAAGGAATTGTTCCCCAGCGTGGCCGGACTGCAAGCCACCGTCGGTGAAATCAATGGCGACGCCCAGTTGTCGGCGGTCGGCAATTCGGTGGCCTCGCTGCTCGGCGCCTCGAATGGCGAAGTCAAGACCCTGGTCGACGAAGGCACGATCAGCAAGCTCTTGCTCGAAGAAATGGGCTTGAACATCGGCAACGTCGTGCTGACCAAACTGTTCGGCGACAAGCAGGTCAAACTCAATTGCATGGTCACCGATTTTGGCGTCACCAATGGCTTGATGCAAACCCGCGTGTTTATTGCCGACACCGAAGAAGCGGTCATCACCGCCAGCGGCACCATCAACCTGGCCAACGAGCAGCTCGACCTGACGCTGCGCCCCGACACCAAAGAATTGCGCATCTTCTCGCTGCGCGCCGATCTATGTGCGCGGCGACTTCAGCCAGCCCGACGTCAGCATCGACAAGGGCGTGCTGGCACTCAAGGCGGGCGGCGCGATCGCGCTCGGCCTGGCCGCGCCCGTGGCCGCGCTGCTGCCGCTGGTCAATGCCGGACCAGGCGAAGACAGCGGCTGCGGCCGTCTGCTGGCGGCCGCGGTGTCAAGCCGGTGGCGCCCCCGCCAGGCAAAACGCGCAAGGGCAACACGGCTGCTACGAGGAAATAGTGAAATTGGGCACTGTGTGCGTTGCCGAACAGACCATGCACCCGGGCGAGCTCTACTCTACGTCCATCGGTGAGGCATTACTTCACCGGACGCTAGGAAAACCCGATCACCACCATTAAAGGAAAACAACATGAAAAACCTGCGCATCGTATCGACCCTGCTGGCCGCCATTATGCTGACCTCCGTAGTAGCTTGCGCCGACGGCCAAAACCGAAAGTGTTGGCGAATACATTGACGACACCGCCATCACGGCCAGTGTCAAGTCCGCCTTCGCCATCGACCCGACCCTGAAAGCCACCGAAATCAATGTGGAAACCTACAAAGGGATCGTACAGCTGAGCGGCTTCGTTGCCCAGCAAGCTGACATCGCCAATGCATCGACGGTGGCACGCAACGTCAAAGGCGTGAAGTCGGTCAAGAACGACATCCGCATGAAGTAATCCTTCAACAAGCAAGCGAGGTACAACGATGAAGACCCTCAAACAATGCGTGATGAGCGCCTCGCTGGCAGCGGCGGTGCTCAGGTCTGACTGCGTGCGCCGGTATGTCGCAGCAGGATAAGAACACGGCAGTCGGCGCGACCGCCGGTGCCGTCATCGGCGGTGTGCTCACCGGCAGCAGCACCGTCTTACACCGTGGGTGGCGCGGCGGTTGGCGGCGTCATCGGCAACCAGGTCAAGCCGCCGAAGTGAGCTGCGCTGCTCCGGAAAACAGAAACGCCCCGCATGCGGGGCGTTTTTTATTGGGCCGCAATCACCATCAGACGAAGGCGCTGGCCAGGGCAGCCAGCAGCAGCCACCTCCTTGACGATCTCGTAGCATTTGCAGGAAACGGCGGCCAGGCCGGGCACGTCGAGAATTTCGATATTGCCGCGGCTGTAGATGATCAGGCCCTGCTGCTGCAGGGCGCTGGCGGCCTTGGTGACGCCGACCCGCCGCACCCCGAGCGCATGCGCAAGAAATTCGTGGGTCAGGTGGAACTTGTCGGACTGAAGACGGTCGCGCGTGATGAGCAGCGAGCGCGCCAGGCGCGCCTCGAGCACGTGGAAGCGGCTGCACACGGCAATCTGGATCGCTTGCGCCAGCAAGGTGTCGGTGTAGCGGTACAGCATGCGCTGCAGCGAGGCATTGCGCGCGAACTCGGTGCGGAACTGAACGCTGTCCATCCGGCTGGCGCTGCCCCCGCGCTGCACGATGGCGCGCACCTGCGACACATCGTGCCCGAGCGCCACCGTGGCGCCCAGCATGCCTTCGCGTCCGACCAGGCCGACCTCGAGCGTCATGCGCCCTTCGGCGACACCGAGCAGCGAGATCAGACTATCGTGCGGGAAATATATATGGCGAATCAGGGGCCGACGGTTCCGACAGGACTTCGCCCACGTCCACCTGCACCGGTTCGAGCAGCCGCGACAGTTGCGTCAGGTCGGCGGCCTAAGCAAGGCGGCAAGCAATTGATTGCGGACCGGTGAAGCGACTTCGTCGGGGGAGATGATGCTCATCGGAATCTCCGGCGCAGTCTGTGCAATAGCGGACATCGTGAAAAACAGGGTTCGGTCATGGGTCACTTCGTGATGGGACAGCGCGGATACATTTGCAAACAATTTCAATCAGGGTAACGGCAATAATAGGCAAAGTATGTACGGTGACGCACGGAAGGACACCGGCCCCGCAGGGAGAATGGCGCCATCGATCCGCGCCGTCGCAGTGCGCCTAAGCAGGTCGCCACATAAAAAGGAAAACACCATGAACACTCCCGACACCAGTCCAGTCCAGCGCGCCAAACAGCACCCGATGCTCATTGCCGCCGCCATCGCCATCATCGTCTTCTGCCTGGCGGGCACCGCCGCCATCTTCGGCTGGCTGCCCTCCTCCATCGGTTCCGGCGGCAACAGCGGCGAACTGACTGCCAGCGACCGCGCCGCGCTCGCATCGAGCCTGAACGCGGACGACCGTGCGGCCGACACCATGCGGCGCCAACGCCGAGCGCGAGCGCGCCGCCGACCTCGAACGCGATCAGGAACGGGAACGCGAACGCGTCGCCCGCCTCGATCGTGAACGCGCAGCGGCCGCCCGCGACCGGGAACCGGTGCGCCTCGCGGCGGCCGCGCCCCGCGCGCAAGTGGTGCGGCAATTGCGGCAATGTCGAATCGGTGCGTGAAGTCACCCAGCGCGCCCAGGGCAGCGGCCTCGGCGCCGCAGGCGGCGCCGTCATCAGGCGGCCTGCTCGGCAACCAGGTTGGCGGCGGCAACGGCCGCAAGCTCGCCACCGTGGCCGCAGCGCGGTCGGCGGCGCCGTGGTCGGCAATCAGGTCGAAGGCAATATGAAAGCGACGCATTCGTGGGAAATCCGGGTCCGCCTCGACGACGGCAGCGCCCGCACCTTCCAGCGCAGCAGCCTCGACGGTTACAGTAAGGGTGACCGCGTCAAGGTCGTTGACGGTGCCCTGCACCATGTGAACTAACAAGCAGGTCCAAGCGACGCCCGGCTGCTTCACGCTCCCGGGCGTTCCTTCTTTGTAAGAAACTATTGCGAACAGAACAAATAATTCTCAGACAATGTACGCTAACGTACGGAATCGGTGGTTGGTATTGCGCATACTGGTTTCAACGACCTCACAGTCGTCATAACAACCACCGAGGACCTATCATGCTCTATACAATCGCCGTCGTACTCTTGATCCTGTGGCTGCTTGGCCTGGTCACATCCTATACCGTTGGTGGCTTCATCCACATTCTGCTGGTTGTCGCCGTCATCATGGTTTTGGTTCGCCTGATCAGCGGTCGGGGAATCTAGCAAGCGCAACACCGGCCATCATCCGATGACCGATCCGTTTCGCGGTCGCGCCTGGCCACTGCCTGGTGCGACGGCGAAACGGATTCATTACTTTTAAGGAGATCCACATGCAGAAGAACATCGCTAAAACCGTCATTGCGGCCACCACCATTGCCCTGCTGGCCGGTTGCGCCGACATGTCGGCAACGCAAAAAGGCACGGCCACCGGCGCAGGTGTCGGCGCAGGTCTCGGTGCCATCATCGGCGGCACAACGGGCGGCGGCGGCAGCAGCCGCGCCACCAAGGGCGCAGTCATTGGCGGCGCCGCTGGTGCCCTGATCGGAAACATCTGGTCCAAGCGCATGGAAAAGCAAAAGCAAGACATGGAAGCGGCAACCATGCCTACACCGGCATCCAGGTCAGCCAGACCCAGGATAACCGCCTCAAGCTCGACATCCCTGCCGACGTCTCCTTCGATACGGGCCGCTCCGACATCAAGTCGAACTTCCGCCCCGTGCTTGAACGCTTCGCGCAAACCCTGAACGACAATCCGGCCACCACCGTGTCGATCATCGGCCACACCGACAGCACGGGCGGCGACAGTGTCAACAATCCTCTGTCGGTCGACCGCGCCGCGCGCACCCACGACTACCTGGCGCAGCGCGGCGTGTCGCCGAACCGCGTCATGATCGATGGCCGCGGCGAGCGTGAACCGGTTGCCTCGAACGACACCGAATCGGGCCGCGCGCGCAATCGCCGCGTCGAGATTTTCGTTGCCGAACGCCAGGGCGGTTAAACGCTCGGCCACAAAAAAGCTTAAGCATCGCTTGCGACGCTTTCTTTTTTCGTCCTGACGTTGCTTACTTGCCCTTGGCCGCCGCAGCCGCCTTGCTTAAGCATCGCCCCGCGCTGACGACCGACATCTTGCCCGGATCGACATACTTGCGCAGCGCCGCATTCACTTGCGCCAGCTTGAGCGCGGCCACTTTCGCTTCCAGCGCCTGGTCGTAGGCCATCGTGCGCTTGAGGTAGAGATAGTTGGCCAGCTGGTAGGCCAGCGCACCGTCATCGGTGCGCCCCACTTCCTCGGCCTGGCGCCAGCCTTTCTTCCTTCCGCCAGTTCCGCTTCGGTGAAGCCATCCTTGAGCGCGAGCGCGATTTCGTCGCAGCAGCGCCGCTTCCACCTTGGCCGTGTTTTCCGGCGCGCTGATCGCGTACGCGCCCCACTTCGCGGCCGGGTCCAGCGTGCGCACCGACAGGTAGGAGCCCACGCCATACGACAAGCCATCCTTCTGGCGAATGCGGTCGGCAATGCGGCTGTGCAGCGCGCCGCCGCCGAGGATATGGTTGGCCAGCATCAGCGCCGGGTAGTCCTCGGCATCATCCTTGAGCGACAGCGGCAATGAAGCGAACAGCGTGCTGTTGGCCTTGTCCGGGGTGTCGATCGCCACTTTCTGGGCCGTCACGTCCCGTATCGTGACCGGCATGCGGACGAAGGGCTGGACCGCGTTCCAGTTGCCGAACAGGCGCTCGGCCTGGCTCTTGAGCGCGGCCGCGTCGAAGTCGCCCACCACCGCCATGGTCACATTGTTGGCACCGTAGAATTGCTGGTGGAAGGCGCGCACTTGCGCCACCGTCAGCGTCTTGAGCTGGGCCAATTGCTGTTCCAGGGTCCGCACATGGCTGACATGGTCGTCCGGCGTCGCGTCGAGCAGGCGCGCCATGGCGTTCTCCGCCAGCGCCTGCGGTTCCGGCATCTGCTGCTGGATCGCGTTGACTTGCTCGCGCTGCATCTCAGCAAATTCCGCTTCCGGGAAGCTTGGCGTGCGCAGCACTTCCGCCGCCAGATCGAGCGCGGCCTAAGCAGGTTGGCGCGTGTGGTCATCAGCGACAGATTCATGCCGCCGGGGCTGCCGCTGATGCTGACCACCGTGCGCAGCTTGTCGAAGGCATCCTTGATATCCTGGCGGCTCAGGCGCGCTGCCGCCGTGCGTGAGCAGGCCGGCAGGCAAAGGCGGCGGCATCGGCCTTGCCCTTGAGCGCCTCGGCGCTGCCGGTACGCATGTCCAGCGTCAGGTTGACGATTTCCCCCTTGGTCTTCTTGGTCAGCAGCGCGCCGCGCAAGCCGTTCGGCAGCGCAGAAGCGTTCAGGTGCGACTGTCGATATTGGCCGGGCTGGCATCGAAGGCTTCGCCTTGCGCCACCGCCGCGCGGCCCTTGTAGGCACCGACTTGTCCGGCCACGTCGGCGCTGGACGGCACCTCGGTGCGCTCCGGCGCATCGGTGGGAATGAAGCGGCCCACGGTGCGGTTGCTCGGCTTCAGGTATTTCTCGGCCGCTGCCTGCACGGTGGCGGCATCCATTTTTTCCAGCTGGTCGCGCTGCACGTAGAACAGGCGCCAGTCGCCGCATGGCCATCGCTTCGGTCAGGGCCACGGTCAGCACGGCCGTGTCGTTCGACGCCAGCTCGATCTGCTTCATCATGTTCTGCCGGGCCCGGTCCACTTCGGCCTGGGTGATGGGCTGGGCCTTCAGGTTTTCCAGCACCTTGAGCATGGCCTCTTCGGTGGTGGCCAGCTTCAGCTCGGCTTAAGCACGATGGCGCCGAAGATCTGGAAGCCCGGCTCCAGGTTGCTGACCGAACCGCTCGACACGCTGGCCGCCAGCTTGGTCTCGACCAGCGCCTTGTGCAGGCGGCCGCTCGGGGCATCGGTCAGGATGCGGCCCAGCACGTCGAGCGCCACCGCGTCCGGATGGCCCGACGGCGCCATGTGATAGCTTCCCCCACGTACTGGGTGCCGCCGACCCGGCGCACGGTGACCGAACGCTCGCCGTCCTGCACCGGTTCGCGCGTATAGGTCGGCGCCAGCACGCGGGCCGGGCGCGGAATGCGGCCGAACAGGGTATTGATCTGCTGCAGCACCTTGGCCTGGTCGAAGCGCCCGGCCACCATCAGCAGGGCATTGTCCGGCTGATAGTAGCGGTGGTAGAAGGCGCGCAGGCGCGCCACGTCGACCTGCTCGATGTCCGAGCGCGCGCCGATGGTGGACTTGCCGTAGTTGTGCCAGTCGAAGGCCACCGCCTGCAGCCGCTCGGAAGCGACCGAGACCGGATCGCTCTCGCCCATTTCGAACTCGTTGCGCACCACCGTCATCTCGCCCTTGCCGGTCTTGGCGTTCCACAGGTCGTTCTGGTCGATCGGCGAATTGACCATGCGGTCCGCTTCGAGCGCCAGCATCTGGCGCAGGTTCTCGTCATTGGCCGGGAAGGTGGCGTGGTAATTGGTGCGGTCGTACCAGGTGGTGCCGTTGAATTCGGCGCCGCTCTCGTTGAGGACCTGCACCACGCTGCGCGTGCCCCTTGCGGATGCCGAAATTCTTGGTCGGCTTGAACAGCAAGTGTTCCAGCAAGTGGGCCATGCCGGTCTCGCCATAGTTTTCGTGGCGCGAGCCGACCATGTAGACAATGTTGGTGGTCAGGGTAGGCTTGCTGGCATCGGGAAACAGCAGCACGCGCATGCCGTTGGCCAGCTTGTATTCGGTGATGCCTTCCACGCTGGTCACCTTGACCGGGGCGCCCTGCTTGCCCGGGGCTGCGGCGGCAGGTGGCGCAGCCGGCGGCGAGCAGGAAGGTGGGCGTCAGGATGCTTAGGCGCTGAGCATCAGGGCGGGAAGCAATTTCATGAAGATCCGATCAGACAAAACGTGGAGACGGGGAGCGGCGCAGGTCCGCTCCCGAAAGCGGGTTTCAGGCCTGGGCCATGTAAGCCAGGTAGCGATCGCGTGCCAGGGTGGCCATCGGGCCGACCGGCAGCGTGCGTTCTTCATGTAGCCACGCACGGCGTGACCTTGCCGTAGTTACCGGTATTGAAAATTTCTGCCGCCGTCAGCAATTCCTCCGGCTGGACGGTGCGTTCTTCGACCGCCACCCCTGCTTCGGCAAGCAGCGCGATGACGCGTGCGCGCGTGATGCCTGGCCAGGAAGGTGCCGTTCGGCACGGGCGTGACGACCTTGCCTTGCGGCGTGACCAGGAACAGGTTCGAGGTGGCGAATTCGGCCACCGCGCCGTCGCTGTCGAGCACGACGCCATTGTCGTAGCCGCGCTCCTTCGCTTCGCGCATCACGCGGGTCGAGTTGGCATACAGGGCCGAGGCCTTGGCATCGGTCGGCGCCATGCTCGCGTCCGGACGGCGCAGGCGCGACAGGCAGGCCGAGAAGCCCGTGAACGGCGGCATCGGCGCGTCGAACAGGGTCAGGGCAAAGCCGCTGTGTTCGGCTTCGGGAATCAGGAAACCCTCGCAGCCGAACACCAGCGGACGAATGTACAGTTCGGCATTGGCGGGGAACTTGGCCACGCCTTCGCGCACCAGCGCGCCCATTTCCGCCACGCTCAGCGGGCATTGCAAGCCCAGCCGTTCGGCCGAATGGATCACGCGCTGCAAGTGCAAATCGAGGTCCGGCATCTGACCGGCAATGGCGCGCGCGCCATCGAACACGGAGGAACCGAGCCAGACGCTGTGATCCATTGCGCCAAATAAAGGAATGTTGCCTTCAGCCCATTGGCCCTTGAAATAAGTCAGATACATAGTGTCCTCGCTGGTGGGCTGCACAGTGTAACCGAAGCCGATGCCTTCTTCACGCCCAGCGATGTTGCTTCAAACAGCATCCCATCCGTACGCTAGCGTACAAAGTGCCGGAGGCCAAGGGACGTACACTGTCCTTTTCCCACAGTCTTCCTTCCCCATGCTTGCAACACTGGAACGCATCGATCCCCACAGCGACCGCATCGAGATGCTCGTTGCGCTGGTGGAACATCTGCGCCCCGCGCGCCGCCAGGATCAGGACCAGGCCGCCGCCGCGGTCCGCTCCCTGACCCGGCTCCTCAAGACCCATGCCGCGCACGCCTCGGCCCTGCACAGCTACCTCGCCCGGCTGCTGGAAAGCCGCCGCCACGCCAGCCTGTAGACTCTGACATCGGCATCCTGTCCAACGATGGCTTTGTCACCGAGCTCTTGCGCCGCGTGGCTTACCGCGCCCTGCCACCGGCCCTGGGCGACGTCTACCTGAGCGACGCGATCGACCAGGTCTTGTACGCCGACAGCGATTACCTGTGGATCCGCGCCGTGCCCACGCCCGACTGGCTGGACCTGTTCGATACCGTGGCCGCCGCCCCTCCCGCGCCCCTCACGGACGCGGCCGACCCGGGCCGCACACTGTTGCTCGGCATGCTCGAAGCGATCCGCACCCTCTCCTGCCGCGTGTGCGCCTGGGACTGGAGCCGCGCCTGATCCGCAGCCATGCCGACATCGAGAACTTCGATTCGCCCTTCCTGATGCAAAACATCGAGGTCAACGACTACCTGGACGGCTACCAGCGCCTGCTGGCCGACGGCGCGCCGCCCGAGGACGCGCGCCATCTGCTCGTCATGCTCGACCAGTGCAGCGCGGTGATCGACAAGGTGCGCAAGAATGCCGCCGCCCAGGGCACCAGCGTGGCCCTCACCTATCTGCTGGTGGCGCTGACGCAAAGCATCGACCGCCTGCGCAAGCTGCTGTTCCTGGTCGACCTGTCGGGCGACTTGCCTACCCGCGCCGACCGTGGACCTGGAACAGGTCGCCAACGATGCCACGCCCGCCAGCGAACCGCCCACCTCGCTGCGGCGCGCGGCCGCCATTGCCCTGGCCGAAGAATTGATCGAGGCGCACAACAAGAAATACACGGTGCGCGAGATGGTGGCCGTCAATATCGACCTGCTGGCCCGCAATGTCACCGAGAATGCCAGCCGCACCGGCGAACACTATATTGCCGACCGCCGCAGCGAGCTGGGCCACATGTTCCTGTCCTCGGCCGGGGCTTGCGTGGTGGTCGGCCTCATGGCCCTGTTCAAGATTCTGATGGGCAGCCTGCGCGCCGCGCCACTGGTCGAAGCCTTCCTCTTCAGCATGAATTACGCGATCGGCTTCATGCTGATCCACACCCTGCATTTCACCATCGCCACCAAGCAGCTTAGCCATGACGGCCTCGCGCATCGCCAGCGGCCTGTCGAGCAAGGATGGGCGCACGATCGATCTCGACAGCATGGCCGACCTGATCGGCAAGGTGCTGCGCACCCAGTGCATCGCCGTGCTTGGCAACCTGGCCACCGTCCTGCCCACCGCCTACCTGATCGCCATGGGCTGGTGGGCCTTCACCGGCAAGCACCTGGTCACGCCGGACAAGGCCTTGCACATGCTGCACGACATCAACCCGCTTGCCAGCCCGGCCCTGTTCTACGCGGCCATTGCTTAGGCGTCTGCCTGTTTGTGGCCTAGCCTCATTTCCGGCTATTACGACAACAAGGCGGTCTATACCCAGATGGCGCAGCGCGTGACGCAGTTGCGCGGCCTGCGCCGCCTGCTGGGCGAGGAACGCTTGCAGCGGCTCGGCCTCTACCTCGAAAACAATCTGGGCGGGCTGATGGGCAATTTCTATTTCGGCATCTTGCTCGGCACCATAGGCACCCTGGGCTTCCTGCTGGGACTGCCGCTCGATATCCGCCACGTGACGTTTTCCGCCGCCAATGCGGCCACCGCCTTTGTCGCGCTCGGCCAGCAGTTCAGCTGGGAACAGGCAGGCCTGGCCATTGGCGGCTTCCTGGCGATCGGCCTGGTCAACCTGGCGGTCAGCTTCTCGCTGGCGCTGTGGGTGGCGCTGCGGGCGCGCAAGGTGCATTTCACGCACGGCATGTCGCTATGCAAAACCATGGGCCGAAGCGCTTCCTCAGCGCACCGCTCGACTTCATCATCAGGGCCAGCACCCTGTCCGCCGAGCCCGACAACGCACCATCCTCCAGAGGCATCAAATGACCATCTTGCGCGCCACGGCACACGCCACCCTTCTTGCTGCCGCGTTCGCCCTGGCGGCCTGCGCATCCTTGCCCAGCGTCAGTGCCGACCAGGTGGCGGTGACGAAGGAAGATCCGACCGTGGCCCAGCCCAAAGGCAAGCTGGCGCGCAAGCAGGCGGCCGATCTGCTGGCCAGGCGCTGGGCCAAGGCCACGCCCGACATGAAAGCGCTGGCCGTGCTCGAAGAAGCGGCCACCGGCGTGCCTCTGATCGCTCTAAGCAACAAGGTCACGCTGCTGTTCGACGGCCCGGCCACCATGAAGGAAATGATGGCGGCCGTGTCCGCCGCCAAGGCCTCGGTCAATCTGGAAACCTATATCTTCGACCAGGACGAGATCGGCCTGCAGTTCGCCGAGCTGCTCAAGCAAAAGCGCAAGGAAGGCGTGGTCGTCAACGTCATGTATGACGCGGTCGGCGCCTTCGGTACGCCGCAGCCCTTCTTCGACCAGCTGAAAGAGGCAGGCATCAGCGTGGTCGCCTTCAATCCCGTCAACCCGGCCCAGCGCGTGGGCAAGTGGGAATTGAACAACCGCGACCACCACGCAAGCTGATGGTGGTCGATGGCAAGATCGCCTTCACGGGCGGCATCAATATCAGCAGCACCTATGCCAACAGTTCCTTCTTCCGCTCCAAGCGCAAGCCGGAAACGACCGACAGCAAGAAAGTCGGCTGGCGCGATACCCATATCAAGATCGAGGGGCCATGGTGGCGGCCCTGCAATGGCACTTCCTCGATGCCTGGGTGGATCAGGAAGGCGGCGAACTCCTGGAAAGCAATTACTTCCCGCCCTTGGCAGCGGTGGGCGACAAGATCGTGCGCGTGC
Source organism: Massilia sp. H-1 (assembly GCA_024703915.1). Classification (GTDB taxonomy): domain Bacteria; phylum Pseudomonadota; class Gammaproteobacteria; order Burkholderiales; family Burkholderiaceae_D; genus Telluria_A. The sequence goes on from CP087969.1 coordinate 792,084, forward strand.
TCGCCACCGATCCCCAGCGCGATTCCGAGATCTACAAATCGTTCATGCTGGCGATTCAGGAAGCGAAGACGTCGATCCACATCACCTCGGCCTATTTCGTGCCCGACCGCCAGTTCGTCGAAGCCATGGTGCTGGCCGCCAGGCGCGGCGTGGACGTCAAGCTGGTGCTGCCGGGCGTGAGCGATCATGGCCTGGTCATGCACGCCTACCATTCCTTCTATGACGAATTGCTGTCCGGCGGCGTCAAGGTGTACCAGCTGCAGGTCGCCGTGCTGCACGCCAAGACCGCCGTGATCGACGGCACCTGGTCGACCGTGGGCTCGGCCAATATCGACCGCCGCAGCTTCCTGCACAACTACGAACTCAATGTGGTCGTGGTCGACCCCGCCTTTGGGCGCGACATGGAAAGCGCATTTGCCGAAGACTTGCGCGATTCAAAAGAAGTGACGCTCGCGCAATGGCGCGACCGGCCGTGGCTCGACCGCATCAAGGAATTTGCCGCGCGCCTGACCGAGTACTGGATTTAAGGCTTAAGCGCTTAAATGCCGGTCGCGAACAAGCCTTCGGTGTGGGCCGACCAGACGTTGCCGCGCCGCAGGAAGGGTTCAGTCTTCATGAGCGAGAACTTGCCGCCCACTTCGTCCCAGCCGTAACGGTCCACTTCCACCCGTTCCGGTTCGACCCGCACCACATTGAAGGAGTTCACCTCGCCGCGCCCGCGGGTGGAGGTGGCCGTGCTTAGCCTGCACCACCAGCGCCGCGTATTCGCTCATCCGGTAGCGGTCGGCCGTGTTGCTTAAGCGTGGCTGGTGTGCATGTGGCCCGACAGCAGCACGTCGACGCCGCAGTCGGCAAACGCGCGCATCGCCATCGGGGCGCGGTCGACCAGGTCGTCATCGTCATTGGTGGCCTAAGCAAATCGAAGGGATGGTGGGTGACGATGATGCGCACCAGCTCTTGGGACAAGCCCGCCAGCTGGGTGCGGATCGCCGCCACCTGCTCCTCGTTGACGCGGCCATCCTTGAATGTCAACGAGCGCGCCGTGTTCACGCCGAGCACCGCGATTTCCTGGTCCACATAGATCGGATCGAGGTCGTCGGTGATGTAGCGCTTGTAGCGCGTGAGCGGCTGCAGGAAGCGCCGGAACACGTTGTACAGGGAAATGTCATGGTTGCCGGGAACGATGATCTGCGGCCCGGGCAAGGTATCGAGCCAGGCCCGCGCCTCTTCGAACTGTTCGCTCTTGGCGCGCTGGGTCAGGTCGCCCGAGACCACCACCACGTCGGGCGCGAGCGCGTGCACCAGCTCGCGCAGGGGCGCCAGCAAGCTGTGATCGACTTTGCCAAAATGCAGATCGGACAGATGAACCAGGGTACGCATGCGTCTCTCCTCAGGAAGGTGCGATCACGTTCAGGGCGCCGGGCCGGATCCGGTAGCGCAGCGGCGTTTGCATCACATTGACTTCGCCATCGGTCGCCACCGGCAAGTGGCGGTGACGGGTTTCGATCTCCATGGCTTCGCTGTTGAGCATGTCGAAATCGCGCTCCTGCGCCAGCCGTCCGCGCAGCGCGCTCCAGGCCAGGCGCAGCAGGCCGAGCCGCCCCGGGCGCTGCGCCACGTACAGGCTGAGCCGCCCGGCATCGAGGCGTGTTCTTTCACCGATGGAAAAGCCTTCCATCGTGTAATCGTTATTCCCGATAAATACGAACGGCGTGCGCCGCGCATGCTCCATGCCGTCCGCCATGCGCAGCCGCACATGCAGGAAAGGATAGCGCCGCAGCGCGCCGATGGTGGCCCACAGCGCCGCCAGCCACTTGCCGCGCCCCAGACGGCGCTGCTGCTTTCGCGGTCGCGCACCATGTCGGGATACAGGCCCAGGCTGGAATTATTGAGGAACACGCGCTCGTTGACCTCGCCCACGTCGACCCGCCTGGCCACGCCGCGCGCGACATTGGCGATCGCCTCGTCCAGCGTGAGCGGAATGCCCATGTCTTTGGCGAAATGATTGAGTGTGCCCAGCGGCAGTACGCCGAAGGCGGTGTCGGTTCCGGCCAGCACCGATGCCACGGCATTGATGGTGCCGTCGCCGCCGTCTCCACCACCACGATCCGCAGGCCGTCGGCCAGCGCGGCCCGGGCCGCGGCCGTCAGCGCGTGGCCGCTGGCGGCCAGGGTCACGCGGGCGTCGAATCCGTGGGCGCTGAATTTGTCGCGCAGCGTTGCGGCCATGGCGGCGTCGTGGCCGCTGCTTAAGCACTGCCGTTGATGATGACTGCAATGGTGCTCAGGCTGCCTCCGGATACAGGTTTAAGCGCGCGCCTCCCGTTGCTTAAGCGCAGGGTCGACACCGACGTGATGCACACCACGAGCCAGGCGCCGCCGACCGCCATGCTTACCAGCACGTCGCTCAGGTAATGGGCGCCCAGGTACAGGCGGCTGAGCGCCACCAGCACGATCAGCAGCAAGGCCACCGCCACGATCAGGGCCTGCAGCACACGGCTGCGGCAGCGGCACACCAGCCAGGCGGCCAGCATGCCGTACAGGACGGTCGCGCCGGACGTGTGACCGCTAGGAAAACTGAAGGTGGCCAGGCTGACCAGCGGTTCATCGAAACTGGGGCGCGCGCTGGAACACGTACTTTAGCAAAACATTCAACATCAGGCCGCCCGGCACGGCAAAGACGAGGGCCAGCAGCCAGTAGCGCATGCATGCAGGCACCCACCAGGCGGCCAGCACGGCCGCCATGATGCCGATCCCGATCGGGTGATGCCAGTCGGTAAACGCGCACGGCCGGGGTCCAGCGGCTGGCGGCGAACTGGTGGAACCAGGCGGCCAGCTGCAGGTCGATGCGGGTAATGGCGGCCCCGGCCACGACATCGCGCGATCAGGCCGAACACCCAGGCCGCGGCGGCCATCAGCAGCAGGCCCACGGTCAGGTGCAGCCCGAGCGCCTCTTCCGGATCGAGGCGGGCCGCGAGATGCCGGTGCAGGCGGGGATAGCGTTGTTTCATGCGGCGGCTTGCCCGCCTGTCAGGCCAGGGTATTGACCAGTTCCAGCAAGGCGGTATGGTTGAGCGGCTTGTTCATGAAGGCGGTCGCGCCCTGGCGCAAGGCCCACACGCGGTCCGAATCCATGTCCTTGCTGGTGAGCAGAATGACCGGGATATGCCAGGTGCTCTCGTCGTTGGTGATGGCGCGCGTGGCCTGAAAACCGTTCAGGCCCGGCATCACGATATCCATGATGATCAGGTCGGGCAGTTCGGACTTGGCCATGCGTACGGCTTCTTCGCCATCGCAGGCCATGATGACCTGGTGGCCTTCCTTGGCTAACACGGCTGCCACGAGCATGCGCTGCGACGCCGAATCATCCACTACTAAAATTTTTTGACTGGCCATGTGTGCTGGTATCAGGTTGCTGACGGTGGGGGCGCAGGGGCAGCCTCGTCCACCTGTTTCTCTTCGGGCAGATAGCGCCAGTAAAACGCATGAATCTGCACATTGAACTCTTGCATGAGCTCCTTCGTGACCATCTGTTCGGCCAGATACAGCGCCTTCAGATTCGTCGTACGCGACAGGGTAGCGTAAACACGCAAGGTGCGTGTCTGCGACGAGTTATGCAGATCCATGTCGGTGACATCGATCTCCATGCCCTTGAGCTTTTTCTTGATGTATCTTGACACATCTTTCCGGACGGCGTTGAACACGTCAGGACTGAGCACCTTTGCTAGCGCCATGGTACGGCCTCGAAAAATAGAAACAGCGGGATCAACCTCGCCCATCGAACGATTTTCTCCCAGTAGATCTCAGTTGATACTCCACGTCAACCCAGCACGAATCAGGCAAGCCAACTGTCGCTGAAAGTTGCCACATGGCATCATAACATCTGCAAAAACGCCACAAAATAAAAATTTACTGGTTATTCGTACAGTAACTGTGGATTTGTACAGTAGTTGTGCTATTCTGGAATCTCTTGATCAACGCAAAACCAACAAAAGGGATTTCGCCATGACCACACTTAACAGCAACTTCGGCATGCAATACGCTCCAACCCCCTTCATGCTGCGCCTCGGCCGCCAGCAAGTGCTGGTCACGCGTGACTTCCGCAAGCGCTACTACCCGGTCAACCCTGTCATCGAATGCGATACCGGCGTCGAGCCTGGCCACGTTGAAGTGCTCCTCATGAAGCGCTGGCTGCTCATTCTCTCCAAGGCACATTAAAAAGCGCATATGCAAACCTGATTTAATTCGTGTTCTTTCTCTTGCTCGGGATTTATTCTAGTTTTACCCGAACACTTTCCAAGAGAGAGCCACCATGTTGTTGAAGAAAATTCGTTTTTCCCTGATCGCGCTTGCCCTGTTCTCGCAGGCAGCCGTCGCTGCCGACGTCACGCTGCTCAACGTGTCTTACGATCCGACCCGTGAGCTGTATCAGGACTTTAATACCGCCTTCGCCAAGTCATGGAAGGCCAAGACCGGCGACAACGTCACGGTCAAGCAATCGCACGGCGGCTCCGGCAAGCAGGCCCGCACCGTGATCGACGGTCTCGAGGCAGACGTCGTCACGCTCGCGCTGGCATACGACATCGATGCCATCGGCGAACGCGGCCTGCTCAAGCCGACCTGGCAAAAACGCTTGCAGCACAATAGCGCGCCCTACACCTCGACCATCGTGTTCCTGGTCCGCAAGGGCAATCCCAAGGGCATCAAGGACTGGGGCGACCTGATCAAACCGGGGGTTTCCATCATCACCCCGAATCCCAAGACCTCGGGCGGCGCCCGCTGGAACTATCTGGCGGCATGGGGCTATGCCATCAAGCAGCCTGGCGGCAGCGAAGCGTCGGCCAAGGATTATCTGGCCAAGCTGTACAAAAACGTCCCCGTGCTCGATTCCGGCGCACGCGGCGCGACCACCACCTTCGTCGAGCGCGGCATCGGCGACGTCTTGCTGGCATGGGAAAACGAAGCCCTGCTGGCGATCAAGGAACTCGGCCCGGACAAGGTAGAGATCGTCGCACCGTCGGTCAGTATTCTGGCTGAGCCGCCTGTGTCGGTGGTCGACAAGGTGGTCGACAAGCGCGGCACCCGCAAGGTGGCGGAAGCTTACCTGCAATACCTGTACAGCGACGAAGGCCAGGAAATCGTGGCCAAGAACTACTACCGTCCGGTGTCGGAAAAAGTCGCCAAGAAATATGCGGCGCAATATCCGAAGGTCAAACTGTTCACCATCGACGAGGTGTCGGGCGGCTGGACCAAGACCCAGAAGACCCACTTTGCCGACGGCGGCTTGTTCGATCAGATTTACCTGCCGGGCAAGAAGTAAGCGGCAGGCCAGGCCTGCATGCGCATGCCGAGCTGCAGCAGCTGCTTGAGGCGAAGCGCAACTCCGGCAGCCAAGCAGCGGACCGGGCGCCATCATCGCGCAGGCGAGGTATGATCGGGCCTTCCCCCGCATGTTTCGCGCCAGATTGTCAGTACACGCCAAGGAGATGCAGACGATGACACGCATGACCCAGCACGATTTCGATCCCGAAGTGCTCAAGCTGTTCGACCAGTACGTCCACGGCCAGCTTGACCGGCGCGGCTTCCTGTCGCAGGCCGAAGCCGCTACGCGGTGGGCGGCGCCACCGCCGCCAGCCTGCTGACGGCGCTCTCGCCCGGTTTCGCGGCCACGGTGGTGGCGCCGACCGACCCGCGCATCAAGGTAGGCTTCGCCGAGTACCCGTCGCCCAACGGCTACGGCACTCTGCGTGGCTACCTGGTGCAGCTTAGCCAACCCGGGCGGCAAGCTGCCTAGCCGTGCTGGTGGTGCACGAGAACCGCGGCCTGAACCCGCACATCGAAGACATCGCGCGCCGCCTCGCGCTCGACGGTTTCCTCGCCTTTGCGCCGGACGCCCTGTTCCCGCTGGGCGGCTACCCGGGCGACGAAGACAAGGCGCGCGAACTGTTCGCCAAGCTGGACCAGACCAAGACCCGGGCCGACTTCGTGGCGGCCGCGGAAATCCTCAAAAAATTCCCGAACGCGAATGGCAAAGTGGGCGTGGTCGGCTTCTGCTACGGCGGCGGCATCGCCAATTACCTGCCGACCGTGCTCAAGCTCGATGCGGCGGTGCCCTTCTACGGCAGCCAGCCGCCGGTCGCCGAAGTGCCGAAAATCAAGACACCGTTGTTAATCCACGACGCCGGGAAGGATGAACGCATCCTGGCTTAGCTGGCCCGCCTACGAGGAAGCGCTCAAGGCAGCCAGGGCCGATTATCAGCACTATGTGTACGCGGGCACCCAGCACGGCTTCAATAACGACACCACGCCGCGCTACGACGAAGCGGCCGCCATGCTGGCCTGGCAGCGCACGACCGATTTCTTGCACAAGCACCTGCACAGCAAGGCGTAGCGCCCCCGCAAGGGTTCAGCGCTTGCCGTGCTGCGCACTGCCCGGGGGCGCACTGTGCAGAAACGCGATGTCGTCGTCGTCGAGCGCCACGTTCGGGATCGCCTCGACATGGTCGACGTCGATGTCGGCGCCGTCGCGCACGACCGTGTCGCGGCCTACCGCGGCGCGTTCGCCGGTGCCGCCCGAATCGCTGTCGCTGTCGAGATCGGCGTCGCCGAGGTCGGGACCGGCGGTGCCATGCCCACTGTACCCGCTTCCAGGTCGGACGTGGTGCCGCTGTCGAGATCGAGGCTTTCTTCACCGGCCAGGCCGCAGGCGCCGACCACGTCGCTGCCGCTGTCGGACGAATCGCTGGGGCCAAGCGCGCCGGTGCCATGGCCGCTGCCGCCTCGGCTGCTCCGCTGCATCCGGGAAATTATCGGGATCGAGGGTGCTGTTGCCTGCCATAAAGCCTCCGGAATGGTGATAAAGATCGTTCCGACAGGCTAGCGAATTTTCGCCAAGAGCGGCGCGGGGCAGGACGCCCCGCTTCAGGGACGCGTCATGCGCTCGGTGATATCCATGCCGACCCCGCGGTAGCACAGAAGCGGCTGTGCGCATCGAACATCGGCTCGCCGCTCACTTGCAGGTACTGCACCTGGCCGTTGGCGCGGTGCGGGTATAGACGAAATCGAGGAAGGGCTGGCGGCTGGCGATGTTGGCGTCGAGCCGGGCCCGTTCATCGGCATTCCAGCCGCCTTCGGCGCCCTCGCCCGCGCCGATCCCGAGCATGTCGGCCACCGGCCCCGAAAAGCGCGTCAGCGTGCTTAGCCGCATCCTGTTCCCAGTACCAGTCCGAGGACAGCTCGGTGAAGCGCTGAAAGCGCGCCTCGCTCTCGCGCAGCTCGGCGGTGCGCTCGAACACCGCCTGTTCCAGCTGCTTGCTGTAATTGCTCAGGCGCTGATACAGCAGCCGCACTTCGAGCATGTTCTGGATCCGCGTCTGCACCTCGACCAGGTCGAAGGGCTTGCTGATGAAGTCGCGCGCTTGCCTCCTTCAGGGCCCGCAATTTGTGGCCCGGCTGGGCGGTGATCACCAGGACCGGCAAGTAGCCGCCCGGGTCCACGTCCTTGAGCACCTCGATCACCTCGAAGCCGTCCATGACCGGCATTTGCAGGTCGAGCAGGATCAGGTCGTAGTGGTGGGCCAGGTGCAGGTCGCGCACCGTGGTCGGGTCCTGGGTCGTGCTGATCGCGGTATAGCTTATGTTACGCAGCATCTGTTCGAGCAGCATGACGTTGGCCTCCTGGTCGTCCACGATCAGGATGCTGGCGCTGCGAATTTCGGATGCATCTAACATGATAGGCTCTCGGGATACTTTATTTTGTTTCAGGTTGCGGCCGCGTGTTCGAGGGCGACGTCGAGCGCCTCCATGAATTCGCGCACGCGGATCGGCTTGGTCAGGTAACGGAAGAAGCCCGCCGCCACGCCTTTTTCTATGTCGCGCGGCATGGCATTGGCCGACAGCGCCACCACCGGAATGTGGTGAGTGGCCGGATCGGCGCGCAGGATTTCCAGCGCGTCGTAGCCGCTCATGCCGGGCAGGTTGATGTCCATCAGGATCACGTCCGGTAAATAGGCGCGGGCCAGTTCGATGCCCAGCGGGCCGTCGATGGCGGTCAGCAGGCGCAAGTCGCCGCGCCGCGCGATCAGCTGCTCGACCAGCGCCAGGTTGGCCGGATTGTCTTCCACATACAGCAGCGTGGGCTGGGCCCTGCCGTCCTGGAGCTGGACCTTGCGGCGTTCCAGCGCCAGCTCGTCTGCATTGTCGAGCAACAGGCGCGGCGCTTCCGAGGCCGAGAATTCGACCCAGAACACGGTCCCGACCCCGATCGTGCTTTCGACGCCGATCACGCCGCCCATCAGTTCCACCAGCTGCTTGGTGACCACCAGGCCGATGCCGGTGCCCTCTTCCGCGCGGTTTTCCTGGCCCAGGCGGTTGAACGGCTGGAACAGGTTCGCCACCTGTTCGGGCGTCAGGCCGATGCCCGTGTCGCTGACGCTGATGCGCACCCGGTTGATGCCGCTCAGGCTGCACTGGACGACCACGTTGCCATGCTACCGAGTTGTACTTGATCGCGTTCGACAGCAGGTTGATCATCACCTGCTTGACCCGGGTGCGGTCGGCATGCACGTAGAACTTGGTGTCGAGATGGGAGAATTCGAGGCGGATGCCGCGCTTTTCGGCCTGCGGCTCGATCATGCCCTGGCAGTCGGCCAGCACTTCCGACAGCGACATCGATTCCTGCGACATGGTGACCTTGCCCGATTCGATCATGGCCAGGTCGAGAATCTCGTTAATCAGGCGCAGCAGATACCAGCCGCCCTTGAGGATCTGGTCGATCGAGCGCTGCTGGGCTTAAGCAGCGGCGGCGGCACGTCGGACGCCATCAGCTGGGCGAAGCCGAGCACCGCATTGAGCGGCGTGCGCAGCTCGTGGCTCATGGACGACAGGAATTCGGACTTGGCCAGATTGGCTTTTTCGGCCGCGGCGCGCCCTTTTCCAGTTCGGCGTTGGTTTCGTGCAGGCGCAAGTCGAGCAGCGCCTGCGCCGCTTCGACCTGCTTGCGCGCCGTGTTGTCGGTACCGATCAGGAGATAGCCGATCACCTTGCCGATCGCGTCGCGCAAGGCCGTCACCGACACCAGGGTAGGCAGTAGGCTGCCGTCCTTGCAGATGTAGGTCAGGTCGTAAATGTCTTCGATCCCGCGCCGCGCCTTGAACACCATCGCTTCGAAGCCGGGCCGGATATCGACGCCCAGTTCCTCGCTCAGGGTCAGCGCGCGGGCGATCAGTTCGTCGCGGTCCGAGATCATGGCCGGAGTCACCTTGTCGACCACGTCGGCGGCGACGTAGCCGAGCATGCGCTCCGCGCCCACGTTGAAGATCTGGATCACGCCATGGGCGTCGGTGGCGATGCTGGAAAAATTCTCGCTGTTGAAGATCGCGTCCTGCAGCGCCCCGGCCTTGAACATGGGCGCGTCGTGCAGGGTGCGCTCGACGCTGGTGCGGATCCGCATCGCCTTGTCCACGCGTACCGCCAGCAGCGCCAGGAAAATCAGCAGCAGGATCACGCTGGCCTTGATCAGGTTGACGGCGCCCGGCGAATTGACGGCGTAATTGAGGGCGATCCCGGCCACCAGCAGCAGGACGCCGAGCGTAGCGACAAAGCTTCTAACCAAAATCAGGCGTTCGACCGAGACATCGTGCAGCAGCTTTTTCATAAGGTGTTACCTTCCTGGCGTTGACGCACATCCGACAGGAGTCGCGCAAATTCTTTTTGACGACGGCGTAGCATTCCGCACACGTCGTCTTCGAGGCCGACCCGGTCGAGCACCGTGATGTGCCCGCGCCGGTAACTGATGTAGCCGAGCTTTTGCAGGCGGCTAAGCCGCTTCGGTCACGCCTTCGCGGCGCACGCCAAGCATGTTGGCGATCAGTTCCTGGGTCATGGTCAGATCGGTGCCGGGCAGGCGGTCGAGCGTGAGCAGCAGCCAGCGGCACAATTGCTGTTCGACCGTGTGATGGCGGTTGCACACCGCGGTCTGGGCCATCTGCGTCAGCAGCGCCTGGGTGTAGCGCAGCAGCAGGCGCATGACGGGGCTTAAGCAGCGGTTGAATTCTTCCATCAAGATATGGGCTTAAGCAAGCGGTAGCCGTGGCCGCCGGTCTGGACGATGGCGCGGCTGGGCGTGGTGTTGCCGCCCATGAAGACCGAGACGCCCAGAATGCCTTCATTGCCGACCCCGGCCATTTCGGACGAGCCGCCATTTTCAAGCAGGTAGTGCAGGGAAATGATGGACGTGGTCGGGAAATACACATAGGCGAGCTTGCCGCCGGACTCGTACAGCACGTCGCCCAGCAACATGGGAATGCGCTCCAGGTGCGGCGAGAGCCGGTCGAACTCGGCGTCGAGCAATGCGGCAAGGAGGTGGTTCTGGTTCGGATTTGGCTGGATGGGCATAGGGTAAGACCTCTGCTTCCAGCGGCGTGTGTGGGGTGTGAACGTTCAGGGTAGCACCATTGGTGCTTTCACAGGAGAATGTATTTCATTTCAGATTGCACGTATGTTCGGTACCGAACACAGGAATCAGAAGGAGCGGCGCATGCCCACATTGACCGCCGAAAAGCCATTGCTTAAGCGCCCTGGCGCCCGAGCGGCGTATCCATGCTGTTGCGCATGCGAATGCGCGAATAGGCGGCATAAAAATCGGTCGTGCGCGAGACTGTATACGTGCCGCCCAGGGCCAGCTGGTCCGCATCGCGGTTGGACAGATCGCGGTCATTTTTGCGCACGAAGGAGGCCAGCAGCGTCGTGTGGCGCCCGGCCAAGCACCGCCACGCCGACCAGCACGTCGCGGCTGTCGGTGCTGGGCGTGGCCGCCATGGCCGCGCCATACGGGTTGTCCGGATTCCACAGGGGCGAGCTGCCCCAGCCGCGGCTGGCGCTGTAGGCGGTGTAAGCCTTGACGCGGCCGATATCGATGTTGGCGGCAATGATCGAGTTTTTCGCGTCGATGCTATTACCGAGAGGCATAGCCGAAGCGATCTTGCCGACGCTCTTGTTCTGGTGGGCGGCGCGCAAGGTCAGCAGGCCGGTCTTGATACCGACCGACAAGCCCCAGGCGCGGTTGTTGCGCGTTTCACGCTCGAGCTCGTACAAATTGACGGTGTGCGGCGGGGCCACGTTGTCCAGGCCCATGCGCTTGCCCGGATAGCCGAACACTCTCGTGGCCGAGTCCGCCATGCCGGGCTCGACCAGGCTGCTGGCGTCGACCAGCCGGAACACCGGCTTGGCCCTGGGGGCGGCTCTACTCGGCACGGTAGGGCTGCTTGCTCTGGGCAGTGGCGCTTGCAGGCGCAGGCACCAAGGACAAGAACGGCCAGCGTGAGTGATTTCATGAACGGCTCCGGCAAAGAAAGGGGTTCGCAGTTAAGGTTATCCTCTTTTTGTCCACTCCGCTCTGTCTTTTACCCCACACAAGGGCCAGCTTATTCGCCTTCTGGCACAATTGACACAACTATAGCCCGGACAACCCATGACCAATCAAACGACCGCAGCCGATGCCATCAATCAAGGCTGTTTTTGCCGCACGCTTGACGAATCCCGCCTGCTCGCCGTCCTGGAAGACGATCCGGACCTGCACGGACTGACAGGCCACATCGCCGCCACCCGGCCGCACCTGTTTTCCGCCACGGCCGTGTTCATCGCGCCCCCGGTCGCGCAGGCGATGGCGGACGCCGCGGCGGCCATCGAACGGGTCGTTGCCCTGCCCGGCTACCAGGCACAGGCGCTGGCGCGGGCGCCGTCCGTGGCACAGCACGCTTTCGGGCCGCAAGGCGCTTGCATGGGCATCGATTTCCACCTGGGCCAAGCGGGGCCGCAACTGATTGAAATTAACACCAATGCGGGCGGGCTGCTGCTCAATGCGGCGCTGGCCAGGGCCCAGCGCAGCTGTTGCGCGGCCATGGACTGGACGGTCGCGCTTGGCTGCCGCAACCGTCGACCGCGGACGAGGTGGCCGCCATGTTCCGCACCGAATGGCGCCGCCAGCGCGGCACCGCACCGCTGGGCACGGTCGTGATCGTCGACCAGTCATCGGCCGGGCAATACCTGGCGCCGGAATTCGACCTGTTCCGTCTGTTGTTTCAGCGCCATGGTTGGCAAGCCGTCATTGCCGACCCGGCCGCGCTGGCCTGGCGCGACGGCAAGCTGTGGCACGCGGACACGCCGGTCGACCTGGTCTACAACCGCCTGACCGACTTTTACCTGGAGGAACCGGCGCACGCGGCCTTGCGCAGCGCGTATGAAGCGGGCGCCGTGGTCCTCACGCCCGATCCGCATGCCCACGCCCTGTTCGCCGACAAGCGCAACCTGATCGCGCTCAGCGACGATGCCCTGCTCGCGCAATGGGGGCCACGGCCGACGACCGCGCCGTGCTGCGCGCGGCGGTCCCGGCCACGGAACTGGTCACGCCCGCGCGGGCCGACGACTTGTGGGCGCGGCGGCGCAGCCTGTTCTTCAAGCCGGTGGTAAGCTATGGCGCCAAGGCGGCTTATCGCGGCGACAAGCTGACCCGGCGCGTCTGGGACGAGATCCTGGTAGATGACTTTGTGGCCCAGGCGCTGGTGCAGCCGGGACGGCGCGCGATCGCGGTCGACGGCGTGCCCGGTGAACTCAAGTTCGACCTGCGCGCCTACACCTATGGCGGCCGGGTCCAGCTGCTGGCGGCGCGCATCTACCAGGGGCAGACCACCAATTTCAGGACCCCGGGCGGCGGCTTCGCGCCGGTCGTGGTCCTGACGCCGGAACTGGGCGACATGGCCCAGGAGGTGTGCAGCCGGCGCGCGCTGCGGCGTTAGCGCGCCAGCGCGTCCAGCACCTCATTGACGGCCTGCACCACCGCGTCGGGCCGGTCGCACTGGATGATGTGCGCCGCGCCCGGCACCATCGCTTTCACTTCCTGCGGATGGCAGTAGGCATACAGACCGGGCCGCTGCCGCTGCAGTACAGGTTCAGGCGCCGTCCGCCGATATCGACCAATTGCTGCGGCTGCGCGAACGCTTGCCTTACTTGGCCTGTGCAGCCAGCACGCGGTTTTGTTCGTCCAGCCAGACCTTGAGCGGTGCGAAGTACTCGAGCAGCGCCTGGCCGTCGATCTTGTCTTCGCCGCTGACCGCCTTGAGCGCTTCCTGCCACGGCTTGCTCGCGCCCATGGCCAGCATCGCCTGCAGCTTGGCGCCCGCCTTCTTGTTGCCGTAGATCGAGCAACGGTTGAGCGGACCGACATAGCTAAGCTTCGCGGCACAGCGCGCGGTGGAACTGGAATTGCAGCATAGTGGCCAGGAAGTAGCGCGCATACGGCGTATCGGCCACGACGTGGTACTTGGCACCGGCATCGAAGCCGCCCGGGGCCAGCGGCGCTGCGCCGCTGCACGCCCTGCACCTGTTCGCGCAGCGCCCACCAGCTCTTGTCATAGTCAGTAGGCTTGGTCTTGCCCGAATAGACATCCCAGCGCCATTTGTCGACCAGGTAGGCGAACGGCAGGAAGGCCACCTTGCCCAGCGCGCGGTCAAGCAGCGGGCCGATCTCGTCATGCCTACTTCGACCGCGCCATCTTTCAGACCCACCTGTTTCAGGTAGTCGGGCGTGATCGACAGGGCTACCGTGTCGCCGATCGCTTCATGGAAGCCATCGTTGGCGCCGTTCTGGAACAGGTGCGGCTGATTGCGGTAAGCCAGATAGTAATAGATGTGGCCCAGCTCATGGTGGATGGTGCGGAAGTCTTCGGCGGTCGGGGTAATGCACATCTTCATGCGCACATCGAGCTGGCCGTCCATCGGCCAGGCCGAGGCGTGGCACACCACTTCGCGGTCGGCCTAGGCTTGGTCAGCAGCGAGCGTTCCCAGAAGGTCTGCGGCAGCGTTTCCATGCCGATCGAGGTGTAGAAGCGCTCGGCGTACTTGCTCATCTCGGTGGCGCCGGTCTTTCTGGCCACCAGCGTCTCGCTCAGGTCGTAGGTGTCCTTGCTCGATGCCGGTTTCAGGAGCGGATACAGATTGCTCCAGCTCTGGCTCCACATATTGCCGAACAGGTGGGCCGGAATCGGGCCGCTGGCCTAGCACCACGTCCGGGCCATAGCTAGCGCGCAGCTTGTAGCGGGTGTAGGTGTGGAGCGAATCGTAGAGCGGCTTGACTTGCTGCCACAGGCGCTCCATCTCGGCCGCAAACGCTTCGGGCGGCATGTCGTACAGCGAACGCCACAGCACGCCCGTGTCGGCGAAGCCCATTTCGCGCGCGCCCTTGTTCGACAGCGCCACGTAGTCGGCGTACTTGTCCTTGTACGAAGGGGCCTGGCCGTGCCAGCCGAGCCATACTTCCTTCCAGGCGGGCCGGGTCGCGGCTTTCAGCCAGAATCTTTTCGAGTTTGCCCAGCGGGAGACATTCGCCCTTGCTGCCATTGGCCAGCGTGGGGCAGTACGCCGCCTTGCCGTAGGCGCCGTTCAAGCTTAGCCGCCAGGCGGGTGTAGGCTTCGCGGTCGCCCGCGTCCGACAGCATCAGCGTCAGCTGCATCAGCTTGAGCTTGCGCGCGGTCGCTTCCGGCAGTTTCAAGCCCTTGAAGCGGCGCGCGGCCAGGGCCAGTTCATGCCGGCCGCGGTCAGGCGCGCTTCAGCCTACCTGGGCGGTGATCGCTTCGGTGTCGTCCGTGATGTAGGTCTGGTAGACCCAGTCGGTGCGGGCGGCGTTGAATTCCAGTTTTTTCAGGCGCGCTTCGGCGTCGGCCACGAAGCGCTCGGCTTCGGCGACGGTCGGTGCGCCTTTTTGGCGGCCGGTGCGGCCAGCGCCAGATTGCTCAGTCCAAGGCCTGCCATCAGCAGTGCCAGCATTGTCTTTTGCATGTCGTCTCCCCTTGTTCTCATGCTGTTGGATCGTCCGCGCAGGGCGCGGCGAGACCAGCATTAAACCACGCGCCAGCGCGGCGGGCGAGACCCTGTGCAGTTCTGTGCTGTCTTTAGCGGAAATACGGCCAGAAAGTGAGCAGGCCGATCAAACGCCCCCCAGGGCGGCCAGCAGCACGCCATGCATGGCGATGTCCTTGGCGCGCTTGACCGCTTCGTGGTAGCCGGGCGAGACCACGTCGCACACGTATTCGACGGCCGTGTTGATGGTCTCGGCCACCCACACCGTGGCCATGGCCGCGATCAGCCAGCGCCAGTCGCTGGCGCTGACATCGACCAACACGGCCAGCGTGATCACCGCCACCGTCGCCACGGCATGCAGCCAGGCGTTGTGCTGGGTCCGGAGCATGAAGCCGATGCCGTCAAATGCATAGGCAAAGCTCTTGACGCGCCTGAGCGCGCTAAAGCGTGCCGGAACGCGGCCTTCCAGTCCCTTCTTTCCATCCTTCATTGCTCACCCTCAAAATACTATTGCCTTGCGGACAGATGATAGGCCCTTTTCCGGCCAGCGTCATCTTTGTGCATCCAATCGGCGTCCGGCTGCGTATGTGTTTTTTCAGATCGTAACGATACGACCCGTTTTCAACCACGTCAATGAGGCCCAGACCATGCACACCTTACAGCTTACGAGACTCTTCCTTTGTTCCGCCGTTGCGCTGACCCTGGCTGCCTGCGGCAGCGACGACGGCGCCATGGACATGACGCCGCCCCCGCCCGTGCCGCCGCCCGCTGAAGCGGGCAATGCGGTCGTGCTGACCGCAGCCAGCAAGCTCGTTTCCTTCGACCTGGCCAGCGCCGCCACCATCAAGACCACGGTCGCGCTGAGCGGGCTGCAAAGCGGCGAAACCCTGATCGGGATCGACTACCGCCCGGCCGACGGCCTGCTGTACGGCGTGGGCAGCACGGGCCGCGTGTACACGGTCAATGCCAGCACGGGCGTGCTCAGCTTCAAGGCGGCGCTGGCGGCCGACGCGGCCGACACCAGCGCGCCCTTCACGGCCCTGGCAGGCACCGATTTCGGGGTCGACTTCAACCCGGTCGCCGACCGCCTGCGCATCGTCAGCAACACCGGCCAGAGCCTGCGCATCAATGTCGACACGGGCGCCACCACCACCGACGGCGCCATCAACGGGGGCCCGGGATCGACCGCGCTGAACGCGGCCGCCTATACCAACGCCTTCAGCTCGGCACCGGCGCCACGACCCTGTACGTGATCGATGCGGCGGCCGGTTCGCTGTTCGTGCAGTCCCCGCCCAACAACGGCACCCTGGGCACGCCGGTCGCGCTGGGCGTGAGCGCCAGCGCCAGCGGCGGCTTCGACATCGACGGCCGCAACAACAAGGGCTACGCGGTGCTCACCGTGGGCGCCGCGCGCAATCTGTATGCGATCGACCTGGCCGCCGCCAGCAACGCCGCCACGCTCGTGAGCACGCTCAGGGATCACCGACGAGGTGCGCGGCCTGGCCCTCAAGACCGCGCCCGCGCCGCTCGTGTACGGCCTGACGGACGGCGGCCGCATCGTCGGATTCAAGCTTAGGCCACGCCCGGCACCCTGGCCAGCGACGTGGCCGTCACCGGCTTGAATGCGGGCGAAACGCTGCTTGGCTTCGACGTGCGTCCCAAGGATGGCGTCTTGTACGGCATCACCTCGGCCGCGCGCATCGTCACGCTCGACCCGGCCAGCGGCGCAGCCAGCGCCAAAAGCACGCTCGCGGCCGACGTGGCCGACCTCACGCTGCCATTCTCGGTGCTGGCCGGGACCGACTTCGCGGTTGACTTCAACCCGGTCGCCGACCGCCTGCGCGTGATCAGCGACAGCCGGCCAGAGCCTGCGCATCAATGTCGACAGCGGGGCCACCACCACCGACGGCGCCATCAACCGCAGCGGCGCCACGCCGGTGGTGACGGGCGCCGCCTATGCCAACAGCTTTGCTTAAGCACCACGGCGACCATGCTGTTCGATATCGACACCGCCAGCGACAATCTGGCCCTGCAAAATCCGCCCAATGAAGGCACGCTGGCCAATGTCGGGCCGCTGGGGCTGGATGTGGCGGGCGACGCCGGGTTCGATATCATGCGGCGGCGGCAACGGCCTGGCGATCGCGGCGCTGCGCACCGGCAGCCATGGCGCCAGCCTGATTTACCGGGTCGACCTGGCAACCGGTGCGGCCACGCCGGTCAATGGCGCGGCCACGCTGCCTTTGTCGGCGGTCGGCAACGGCAGCGTGGGGTTGAAGGACGTCGCGGTACTGCTGGAAGTAGTGGCTTACCTGCCGAGCAGGGACAGCGAGAGCTCCCACTCGGCAGCCCAGTCGTCCAGGAAGTCGTGCGCCTGGAATGCTTTTTCAGCCGCCCGACCGGCACCCGGTAGACGTCGTTCAGGCCCAGGGCCAGCGTCACCGGGTTCCAGATCGTCTTGTTCTTGCCCTTTTTGGCGCTGCCCTTGACGCGCGCGCCATCGTCGCCAAAGATGCCATGCCGCCGCCGTCAGCGCCGCATCGAGGTCGATCTTCACCAGCGCGCCAAAGGCGGTCAGCACCTGCTCGCGCGTGATGCCGTCGCGCGATTCCTGGACCACGGCCGCCTTCACTGGCAGCCGGCATGGGCGCCCAGCTTTTCCACTTCCTTGCGCAGAAAGCGCAGCTCGTGCAGTTCGCGCCGGAACCCCGGTGGCGCGAGCTTGACGACCAGCTTGTGCACATCCTTGGTCATCGTGATCAGCACCTCGCTGCTGCTTAAGCAGCCAGGCGCGCGGTATCGCCTTCAAAAAGATCGGCGCCGCGTAGCCGCCATTGGCGTCGCCGAACAGATCGGGATAGCGGGCGTCGTAGTCGAGCCAGACATAGGGCGTGATGCCGCCCTCGATCATGCGCGCCAGGGTCCAGGGCGTGCCGGTCTCCTGGGTGAGCCAGGCGCAGGCTTCGTCGGTGGTGAGGCGGTAGGGATTGGATGCAGTCGTCATTGAAAAATTATACAGGGGCATCTTTCTCCCTGTTGATGTCATATTTTTAATTATTTGTTGCATTGGTAAATACAAGGGCTATAATCGAAAAGTTGTCGAGTAAATAATAAAAAGCTTCCAAGAAACAACGTCGGTTGCCTATATGTATGCAAACTGCATAAAACAGTAAACTTTTCCGGTCGAACGTTTGTTCGAGCGCAATTTTTAGGAGATGGACATGAAGAGACTGACAAAAACAATATTGGCCGCCGCACTGATGAGCCTGGCCGCAAGCGCCAGCGCCGTCGTCCTCACCCCGTTCGTGATGACACCCCTGCCCGGCACCACGGTAGCCCTCAATCCGCAACTGGCCTAAGCATCGTGCTGGAAGACGAGATTCAGGCGTTTTCCTTTGTCGCCAATGGCGGCGTGATCAGCGGCACCGTGCAGTCGCGCGTGGTGCGCTCGACGCTGGACGGCACGCTCGACTTTTACTGGCGCGTCGTGAGCGACGCCGACTCAGGAAGCGGCGATGCAGTCGTTCCGCGTCGGGAACTTCTTCGCATCGACCTACGACGCCGACTGGCGCATCGACGGCCTGGGCGACACGGCCCCGCTGTCGGCCTATCACTTCTCTGACGCATCCGGCAATACCAACTTCGAATTTGCCAGCGTCGCCGGTGGTGGCCTGGCCATGCCAACACCAGCAGCTACTTCATGTTCTTCGACACCGCGGCCACCAAGTACGCGAAGACGGCCGTGTACGATCTGACCAATATGGGCCAGACCGAAATCTCGGGCCTGTACGACACGTTCGCGCCAAGCTACGTGCCTGAACCGGGCAGCATCGCCCTGCTCGGCCTGGGCATGGCCTAAGCATGCTGCTGGGCCGCCGCCGCAAGGGCGCCGCAGCGCGCTGACCATCGCCGCCGCCGTGCCACCGGACAGTTGCGTCGAATATAATTCGACGCAACGTCTTCTCCTGGCACGCGCATGAGTTACGCCCCACCCCGCAAGGCAACGCTACGCGCGGCCGCCCTGTCCTTCGCGACAGCGGCCCTGCTGCTGGTCGCCGCCGACACGCCGCGCGCACACACGGCCGGCGCCCTGGCCGCGCTGCCGCCGACCATGCTGTGGGCATGGGAACGTCCGGAAGACTTGCGCTGGCTGCCGCCCCAGGCCGGCGTCGCCTACGTTGCGGTCACGGTCGAACTGGCCGCCGACAAGGTCCGCCTGCGCCGCCGCGCCTATCCCCTGCTGGTCCGCCCCGATACGGCCGTGGTGCCGATGGTGCACGTCGATGCTTCCTGGCGCCTGCCGCCGGTGCTCAGCGACGCCCAGCGCGCCGTGATTGTCGACCAGGTGCTGGCGCAGGCGCGGACCAGTTCCTCGCGCGTGGTGCAGCTCGATTTCGAAGTGCGCCGCTCGCAGCGCGCATTCCTGCGGGCGGTCGTGGCCGACATCCGGCGCCGCCTGCCGCCCGACGTGGCGCTGTCGGCCACCGCGCTCGCGTCCTGGTGCGCGGGCGACTACTGGATCGCTTCGGCCTGGCCGCCGACGAAATCGTGCCGATGGCGTTTCGCATGGCGCAGGACGATGTGCCGATCCGGCGCCTGCTGGCCGACCACGGCGCCTTCACGCGCCCGCGCTGCGCCGGCGCGCTCTCGGCATGGCCACCGACGAAGCACCGATCAGGGCGGCAGGCCTACTGCCGCTACTTCTTTTCGCCGCGCGCCTGGGACCAGGCCACGTGGCAGCGCATTCAATGACAAACACAACCCGGGATATCGACATGCATAGAACACGGCTTTTCCGCACGGCCCGCGCCCTGGTGGCGATCGGACTGTTCACCCTGTCCGGCACGCTGCGCGAGAGCGGCGGCGACGGCTTCGAAGAAAACATCTTCGCGCCCGAACACCATGTACCGGAATCGGAACTGCAAGCCTACGCCATGCCTACCAGCTCGGCATCGTGGTGCCCTCGTACTGGCGCATCTACCATGTTCTTGCCTACCGCGCCCTGACCGGCCATCCGCTGTCGAAAGCCGAAATGGCGGCCCTCAAGGTGCAGGGCTTTAATGTGGGCGACTACGTCCACGGCTGGCAAAACACCGGCGAAGAGGAAAGCGGCATCATCGGCTGGAAGAAGGCGCGCGCCACGGTCAAGGGCGCCGCGCCGGTCGAGATCGGGATCGAAGCCGAGGTCGGGGAATTTGCCAGCATTCTCAACTGCCCGGCCGATGCCTTCGACCGCGCTTAAGCAAGACGCTCGCCCAGCGTAGCGCCAGCTACGGCCAGCAGTGGGCCGCCATCTGGCTGGCTTAGCCAGGACGCGGTGTTCGCCAACTGCAGCCCGGTGCTCGACGAGAATCAGCGCCGCGCCGCACCCCTGGTGCGCCCGCTGGTTCTGCCGCCCGCGCTGTCGGCCAAGGCGCCCGTCTGGCTGCAAAAGGACGTCGCCTATCAGCGCGCCGCCGCGCACTTCTACAGCGGCCGCTATGCCGATGCGCGCACCCAGTTCCTGGCCATCGCGGGCGACGCCGCCTCGCCCTGGCAGCCGCTGGGGAACTACCTGGCCGCCCGTTCCCTGATCCGCAGCGCGACGGCGCTGCCGGGCGGGCGCGAGAGCGAGGCCGACAAGCGCGCCTACAGCGTCAAACTGGAACAGGCGCGCGCCGAACTGGTCGCGATCGCGCCCGCTTACGCGCCCGCCAGGCGCCTGATCAGCTGGATCGACGTGCGCGTGCGGCCCGAAGAGCGCCGCCGCGAACTGTCCGCCGCGCTGGCCGTCGATCCGGTCGGCGCCGCCACCACCCAACTGATGACCGACTACCTGATTTTGATGGACCGGCTCGACGAAGAGCACAAGCTGGCGGCCGCATCCGACCCCCGTCACCGCCTGGATCGGCGTGATGCAGGCAGGCGCCGCCGATCCGTATGCGGACGGCGCGGTAAGCGAAGCGCAGGCGCGCCGCAGCGCCGCCGTCGACGCGGCGCGCGCCCAGTGGGAACTGCGCCATGAAACCGTGTGGCTGGTGGCCCTGCTGACCAATGCCCAGGCCGAGCAGCTGCGCCCGGCCGAGCGCAAGGCCGCCGCCGCGGTCAAGGCCGACTCGCCTACCTACGTGTCGCTGCAATACCATCTGGCGCGGCTGGCGATTGCCGAAGGCCGCGTCAAGCAGGCCGACAGCGCCGTCACGGCCCTGCTCAAGGCGCCCCTCGCCACCACCACGCGTAACCGCCTGTTGCGCATGAAGATGGTGACCGCGCCCACGGCCGAAGCATCGCTCGCAGCCGGGCCGCGCATGCTAGGCCGATGCCGGGGGGGAGCCGATTCCCAACGAAGGCAAGCGCGCACCGGCCGAGCCGCAGTTCGACCATGACTACGGCGTGCATCTGCAGCGCCATCTGCCGCTGGCCACCCTGGTCAAGCTGCGCCCGGCGCTGACGGCGGCGCAGCAGCGCGCGTTCGCGGACCCGGTCTGGACCCGCGCCGTGCTGCTGGGCGAGCACGAGGTGGCGACCGGCATCACCGACGAGGTCAGCGAGGGGCGCGCGAGCACGCGTCACTTATATGAGCGCTACAAGAAGGCCGCCACCCCGGCCGACAAGCGCGATGCCGCACTGCTGGTGCTGGCCAATGCGCCCGAACTGGTGCCTAGGCCGTGAGCAAGGAGAACGGCCTGGGCGACGGCTACTGGGAGTGCGCGGGCCTGCCCGACAGCCCGGACGGCATGGACCGGCTGGCGCCAGCCTTCCTGTCGGCCGCCGAGCGCGCGCAGAACGAGAAAGAAGGCGCGCAGCTGCGCAGCCTGCCGCGCCGCCGCAGCAGCTATCTGATTCCGCAAGTGATCGAGTGGGCGAAAAAGAACAAGGCCGATCCGGAAGCGCCGAAGGCCCTGCACTTCCTGGTCGCCGCCACCCGCAATGAATGCGGGCGCGACATCCACGACACGAGCACGCCCAACTACTCGAAGATGGCGTTCGAATTCCTGCACCGGCAATTCCCGAAAAGCGAATGGACGGCCAAGACCAGGTACTACTATTGAGTCGCGTTGATGGGCGATTTGTAAGAGTTGTAACGGCTGTCTACCGATTGAAATCGGGCCGCGTTATCTGCTTACCAGGCAGCAATAACGCTCCCGGCTACAACGACCTGAAGGAAGTACAACATGAACAAAATCGCCCTCGTTTTGATCTCCAGCCTGTTCGCCGCCGGTACCGCCATGGCGCAAGCGCCAGTGGCCACCACCGCTACCACCGCAGCGCCAGTCGTCGCGGCAGCGCCAGCAGCGAAGGCCGAAGTCAAGGCAGAAGCCAAGGTCGCCGCACCAGAAGTGAAAGCAGCGCCTGCTGCCGACACCAAGGCTGCCGAACCTAAAGCTGCCCCAGTCAAAGCCAAAGCCAAGCACAAGGCCGCCAAGAAAGCGCCTGCAGTGAAAGCCGAAGCCAAGACCGACGCTAAAGTCGAAGCAGCGCCAGCAGCACCTGCAGCAGCCAAGTAAAAGTTAACGAGGCCCCCTCCTCAGGGACGACCCGCTCGCTTTGCGACCGGGTCGTTTTTTGCATTTGCGGGCGTGTCCGCCGTCCCGCCAGCGCATGTTGACAATTTATCCATATTGCATATATGCTTAGCGTTTTGGGTCGCTCGACCTACAACGTTTTTTGGACGGCTTACCATGAAGTATTGGCGTTGCGTGCCGCTGCTGGCGGCGATTTCCCTGGCGGCTGCATGTGGCGGCGGCGGCTCGCAGACACCAGCAGCAGCGCATGGGCCACGCCTACTGACCTGACAACCAGACCAGCATCGACAGCAGCACGCCGGAACTGCTTACCGACCCGGTCGCGCCGCCAGTGGCAACCCCGCCCGCGCTGCCCGTGCCGCCCGCCACCGGCGGTGACTACGCGATCGACAGCGTCGACTGGCTCGAGCCGGTAGTGCGGCAAACCAGCGAAGAAGGCTTTGCCCTGACCAGCGGCCGCGCGGTACAAGTGCGCGCGATGGTCACGAGCGCGGGTGCGGACAAGGCGGCGCCGCGCGTGCGCATTCGCGTCAGCGACAGCAGCTTAGGCACTGCTGGCCAGCGCCGACATGAGCGCGCTTTAGCCACCGTCAAGTCGGCTGCCGACCGCGCCAGCATCAGCGACAACTACGTGTTCGCGCTCAAGGCCGAATGGATCAAGCCGGGCATGAAGGTGAACATCGTCGCCAATCCCGACGGCCTGGCAAGCGATCCGACACCGGCCAACAACAGCGCGGATCTCGCGCCGGCAGGTCAATCCGGCTGCGGTGATGTACGTCACGGCGGTGCCGGTGACCACCGAGGCCGAAGGCACGGCGATCCTGCCGCGCAGCAGCGGCAATGGCGAGGCGGCCACCCGCGCGGCCATCCGTTCAACCCTGATGGCGATGTATCCGCTCACGGACGTCAAGGTCCGGCTGCACGCGCCCTACAAGATGACCAGCCTGACCACGATGCGCGGCAACTGGGGCCTGATGCTGGGCGAAGTGAACAAGCTGCGCATCGCCGAAGGCAATCATGGCTATTACATCGGCTTCATTCCGCATTCGCCGCTGGGCAACACGACCACCGGCAACTCCTTCATGCCCGGCACCGTGGCCACCGCGATGGGCGCGGCCAATCCGACGGCCTGGCGTTCGGGGAACGTGCAGCACGAGATCGGCCACAACTTCAATCTCGGCCATGTCGCCTGCACGCCGATCGGCGCGGCTAAGCAGAATTCCGGCTACGACGCGGAAGCTGGCACGATCGTGCCGCTGGCGGCGCGCAACAACATGATGAGCTATTGCGGTCCGGCCTGGATCAGCAAGGCCAACTTCGCCGCGGTCCAGCGCAGGCTCACGCAATATGGCCTCGACAAGCCGGACGGGATTGCCATTCCGCTCGGTGAATGGAAATAGGCGCGATAGGCAATGCCAAAGAGCGCGATTGAAACGAATAGATTGACACGCGCCGCTTGCGCGCATTATCCTTCGCACCATGAAATCACCGGACATCCTCTTTTTACCTTCGCCCTCCCGGCAACGCGCATCGCGTGCCGGGCTGCAGAGAGCGCCCCTGATCCAAATCCGCTAGCGGATGTCCCATCAAAAAGGCCCTCTCAGGGCCTTTTTTTTTTTATACGTTTCACCACCAAGGAGCATTTATATCATGAAGTTAGCTGACGAAGAACGCGCAGGATCACTGAACATGGGTGGTCGCATGGCTCCCGGCGCTTGTTTTACACAAACAAACCACGACCGCCCGCTATGAGAAAGCACCATCATGACTGCCACAGTCCTTCGCGCGAACTCACGCAACTTCGGTATTATTGCCCACATCGACGCAGGTAAAACCACCCTGTCCGAACGTATCCTTCTGAAAACCGGCGAGATCCATCGCACCGGTGAAGTCCACGAGGGTACCGCCACCATGGACAGCATGGACCTGGAAAAAGAACGCGGCATCACCATCGGCGCGGCCGCCACGCGCGCCGCCTGGAACGGCCATTCGTTCACGCTCATCGACACGCCCGGCCACATCGATTTCGCGATCGAGGTCGAGCGCTCCCTGCGCGTGCTCGACGGCGCCGTCATGGTGCTGTCGGGCGTGGCTTAAGCATCCAGCCGCAAACGGAAACCGTCTGGCGCCAGGCGCAAAAGCATGGCGTGCCTGCGATCGTCTTCGTCAACAAGATGGACCGCACCGGCGCCGAATTCGACCGCGTCATGGACCAGATCAAACTGCGTCTCGGGGGCGCAGCCGGTGGTCTTGTCGATTCCGGTCGGCGCCAAGGACACCTTCGAAGGCACGCTCGACGTGCTTGGCAATCGCTTCCTGTCGTGGGATGCGCAAGGCACGATGACGTCGCAGCCCGTGCCCGGCCACCTGGCCAGCCCTGGCTGCGGCGGGCTATGCCCACGCCGCCGCGGTGGCGGCCGATGCGAGCGACGCGCTGACCGTCAGCTTCCTCACGGACGATACGCTGAGCGTGGCCGACATCCGCACCGGCTTGCGGGCGATGACGCTGGCGCGGCGCGCCGTTCCGGTCCTGGCCGGATCGGCCTACCGCAATGCCTAGGCATCGAGCCCCTGCTGGACGCGATTGTCGACTGGCTGCCTTCGCCCGACGACCGCCCCGCACCGGCGGCCGTGGTTGATGGTGCGGCTGTGACGGTCGGCACCGGCGACGCCGATCCGCTGGCGGCGCTGGTGTTCAAGGTGGTGCATGACGACCACGGTTCGCTGTCGTATATCCGCATCTACGGCGGCACCATGCGCGAAGGCGACATGCTGTGGAATGCGTCGCTGGAAGCGCCGGTGCGAGTGGGACGCCTGTATGTGGTTCACGCCGACCGCAAGAGCGCCGTGCGGGAAGCGCACGCGGGCAGCATTGTGGCCATCGCCGGTCTCAAGGATGCGCTGACCGGGCATACCTTGTCGACCAGGGCGCATCCGTATGCGCTCGAGACCATCAGTGCTTATGGAACCGGTGGTCGCGCTGGCGATCGAAGCGGGCAAAGGCGGCGATCGCGGCAAGATGCTCGCTGCGCTCGACCGCTTCCGCCGCGAAGATCCGTCGCTGCGTCTCGAAAGCGACGCTGCGAGTGGCGAGACAGTCTTGTGGGGCATGGGCGAACTGCATCTGGACGTGGTGCTCGAACGCGTGCGGCGCGAGACAGGTGTGGAAGTGACGGTAGGCGCGCCCCAGGTGGCTTACCGCGAAACCATCGCCGGTCCCGGCGTGGTCGTGGAAGGCAAGGTATCGAAGCAGAACGGCGGCAACGGGCAGTATGCGCGCGTCGTGCTGAGGGTGGAACCGTTCGAAGGCACGTTCGCTTTCGAGAATGCGGTCAAGGGCGGTGTTGTGCCTGCGGCTTTCATTCCCGCGGTCGAAAAGGCGTGCGCCAGGCGATGGCGCAAGGTCCTTTGGGCTACCCCGTCACCGGTGTGAAGGTGACGCTGCAAGATGGCGACTTCCATGCGGTCGACAGCAGCGACATGGCGTTCATGGTCGCTGCCAAAGACGGCACGCTGGCCGGTTTGCGGCAGGCGAAACCGCTGCTGCTCGAACCTGTCATGCAGGTCAGTGTCGATGCGCCGGCCGCGAATGCGGGCGACGTGATCGGCGACTTGCAGCGGCGCGGCGGACGGGTGCTGGGGATTGAAGAGCGCAACAGCGGCGTCGAAGTGGTCGCCGATGTCCCGCTGGCCAGACTGTTCGGTCATACGACCAGCCTGCGTTCGCTGTCGCAGGGACGTGCGTTTGCCAGTGCCGTGTACGCGCGCCATGCGCCGAAAGCGCTAGCGTAATGAAGAAGGCCGGAGAGCGATCTCCGGCCTTTTTTCAGTTTTCCTGCAGCAGGATCGGCAGGTCGCGCGAATAGCCGGGTGCGCTCAGCGACAGCGTGGTCGCGATGCCGCCCACCGTCGTGTAGCTGCCCTGCGCGGCGCCGCTCGCCTGGTGCGCTTCGTAGACCATGCCGTTGAAGGCCAGCGTGAGGACTGGCCGCACGAACGTGCCGCTGACCGTGATGGGGACCGCGGCGGCGGCGTTCGCTTCCTTCATGGTGCCGCTGCCGCTCACCTGGCCGTTGCTGCCTTCTTGCAGCGTGAAATCAAGACGGATGGCGTTGCTGCCGTTCGTGACCCCAGGTCCAGCTGCTTAGACGACCGAGCGCAACTGGTCTTGCAGCGAGTTCGAAATATCTTGCTCCGAGGGACCGCCGCCACAGGAGGTGGTCAGCAGAGCCAGCAGTGTTGCGGCGGCAATTGCGATGCTGCGCATGGCGAAGTCCCCAAACGGTGAGTGAAGCTGCACTCTATCCCAGAGTGCGGCAATAAGATACCCGGATTGCATAATGCCTGAGCTCGTGTCCAGATGTCAGACCTGACCCCCCACGCTGTTTTTCCGCCAACGCTGTTTCAGCAGCCGCAGCCGTAGCCGAAGGTGTCGTGTCCCAGCACTTTCCAGCTGCCGTTGATGTTGACCATGGCCAGGCGGTACCAGCGGTCGTCGGTCTGGGTGACGCCGTCCAGATGGCCGGGGCCCTTGCCCTGCCCTTCCCAGACCGAGAGGTCGGCGATGCCGTCGCCGTCGATATCGAAGTGCCAGTGGGTGCCCTGCACGAAGCCGGTCGCGTCGCGGGTTCAGCCGGACCGGGGTCTCGACCCGGCGCAGGGGGTACTTGGCATGGCGGCCGGGGTGTAGAAGGCGAACAGGCTGCCGGGCGGATTGCGGTTCTCCTTTTCGTAGGCAGCCGCGTCGTTGTTGAAGTAGCGCCAGACGCCAGGGTCGGCGGCGCCAAAGCCGAAGCCCGGGCTCCATCCTTCGCACATCGGTTCGTCGACGTCGCGCCACAGGGTCCCGCTGGCGCGCAGCAGGCTCGGTTCCTGGCTCAGGCGGCCATCCGTGAACAGGCGGACCCGCTGTACCGGCCGCACCAGTACCTGGGTGCGGGCCAGCATGTCGTACAGGCCGCCGGTGCCGCCGTCCGGACTGGCGGGGACGGGGCGGCGCGACACCAGTTGCCGGAACACGATCCCGAAGCGCCCGCTCACATCTTCGGCGCTCGATCCGGGCGGCGCGAGCTCGGCTTCGCTGCGAAACAGGGACGGCGCGGCGGTCGGAAACGCCAGCGCGTTGACCAGCTGCGCGGTCCGCATGGCGCCGCCGTCGCCGGAAATGCGGTCGTGCAGTGATCCCGTGATGCCGATCCCCATTTCCAGGTCGCCGGACAGGCGCGACATGAGCGTCTCGACGCGGAACAGCTCTTGTTCCGCTTTCTTGCCCTGTATTCTGAGGCGCTGCGCGTCCTGATCGAGCTCGATGAACTGTTGCGCCTTGCGCTTGAGGGTGCCCCAGTCGGCAAACGGCACCGGCCGCGGCCCGTAGATGCCGAGCGCCAGGTGGGCTTTCATGCGCTCGAGCGCTTCGTCGTGCGCGGCCACGGGCCGTTGGCTTAGCACACTTGCGGCGCGCGGTCTTGAGGTAGTCGGCGTACCGCTCCAGCGCGGACCAGCCGGGTGCCATCCAGAATCCGCGCTCGAGGTTGAAGTCGGGCGACGGGGCCTGTTCGGGCGGACGCGATCCCAGCACATGGGCCAGCACGACCGGCGTCGGGGCCAGGTAGCGGCAGGCGGTGAAGCCGCTGCTTGCGCCGGCATGGGCCAGCACTTCGCAGTAGCCGCCGCCCGGCACTTCGCGCACCAGTTTGACGATGCTGTTCAGGGACAGGCGGGCTGCCACTGCGGCGTCAGCTGCAGGCGCCGCACGCAGGGTCAGGCCGGTGCCGGTCACCCAGCGCTGGTCGGCGGGGATGCCGTTTTCAGCCAAGCCCCGCGCGGCACCGGTTTGACGCTCAGGTATTTGCAGGCCACGAAGCCGTAATGGCCCTCGCCTTCGATGAGGCACATGTCCTTGCCCTGGTCCGGCGCCTTGAGTATCACCTCGGCCCCGCGCACCAGTACGCCCTTCATGCGACAGCGCCCGGCACGCTGTCGCTGTGCACGCGCACGTCGTCGGCCATGATCCAGCGCGGCGGCTGGACCGGTTCGGCCGCGTGGGCGCTATGGGCCAGAACAACGATGGCGATGGCGATGGGCCGGGAAATATGCATGACCGCTCCTGTAAGTTCCTCGATGCCAGCGAGCGTAGCAGGTCCCCGCACAAAAATAAATGGACGGGTTGACCCCTTTTTCGGTTCTGCCCCGTTTCATTACCATCCATCGCCCACCCAGAGGAATGCCATGAAACACCTGAACCACCTGACCCGTACCGCGCTTGCCATCGCCATGCTCGCCCTGCTCGCTTCATGCGCGAAAAGGGAGGAGGCGCTTACGCCGCCCCCCCGCCCCGGCCGCAATGGAGATGGCCGCGGCGCCAGGCAAGATGGACCGCGCACGCGGCGTCGTGGCAGACATGCAGGGCGGCATCGCCGCGCCGCCGCCCGCCCGAGATGCGCCCATCGGGGGCGCCGCAGGTGGCGCTGACCACGGCGACCACGGCCCAGCAGATGGCGTCCAGCGCGGCCACCTATGTCGACAGCCAGCGCAAATTCATCCGCACTGCCAGTGCCCGCTTCCTGGTCAAGGACGTATATGTGGCGGCGCTCGGCATCGAGGACACGGTGGCCGGTCACGGCGGCTTCGTGGTCAAGAACGACATCAATGCGTCAACCGAGGCGACCCAGTCGCATCCGATCGGCGACGGCAAGCTGCTCGAACTGTCCGAATACAATGTGCAGGGACAGCTGACGGTGCGCGTACCGAGCGCCAAGACGCAAGAATTCCTGCGCGCGATCGTTCGACCATATCGTGTTCCTGGACCAGCGCAGCTTTTCGGCCCACGACGCGCAGTTCGACATGCTGCGCCAGCAGCTCGAGGCGATCCGCGGCCAGGAGACGCAGTCCGATCTGGGCGACGCGGTGCGCGAAGGTGGCAAGCTGGCCCAGCGCACCGAGGCGATCAGCGCGCACAATGAAGCGAAGGCCGAACGCGACGACGGCCGTGATCGCGAAGAAGGAATTCGAAGACCAGGTGGCCTTCAGCACGATTCAGCTCAATCTGTATCAGCCGTCGAAGGTGATGCGCGCGGAAAAAGTCGACGTGGCTTAAGCATCTATCGCGAACACCGCCAGGGTTTCCTCAGCCGCTTGGGCCAGAACTTGCAGGGCGGTTGGGACGGTTTGCAGGACTTCGTGCTGGCTCTGGTCGGAATCTGGCTTAAGCGCTGGTGATCGGCGGCGCGGTCGCGACCCTGCTCTGGCGTGTGCGCGCGCAGCGCTGCAAATCAGTCTCCGCCGACTGACGGTTTGTGCGCGAGCAGCGGATACGGATTGACCGCGCCCTCGCCGGTGTAGATGCCGTAGTGCAGATGCGGCGGCGTGGTGCGCGTTGCCGGTGGCTGCCGACCGTGCCCAGCACGGTGCCGGGCCGGACCCGGTCGCCCAGGCCGGGCGCGGCGAACTGGTCCAGATGGGCGTAGTAATGGGTGTGCCCCGCGGGCCCGAACACGGCCACGACATTGCCGCCCAGGATATCCTGGCCGCGCCGGATCACGACGCCGTCGGTCGTGGACACGACCGGCGTGCCGAGTTTGGCGAAAATGTCGATGCCTTCGTGGCGCCGGGCCGAGCGGGCCGCGACGCCTGCCAGGTGTCGCTCAGCGACCGTTGCGTGAGGCCGATGACCGGCATCGGCAAGGCCCCCGGCGCCGGCTGGCCACGCAGCTTCCAGGCGAACAGGGCCGACACCAGCCACGGCCAGGCCAGCGCCAGCACGCCAACCAGCAGCAGCGCGATCACGGCGTACCGCTTCGTTGCGGGCCTGCGCGGCCGGTTCATTTCTTGAGCAAGGCGTGCAGCCATTCGCCCTCGGGTTCGGCCAGCACCATCTTGCGGTAGTAGTCGGTGTTGGCGCGGTACGCGAAGTACACGCCGGGCACCAGCCACAGGGCTTTGCTCAGGATGCCCAGGCCAAAGCCCTTGAGCAGCACCGATACGATCAGCACGGCCAGCACCGCGACGATCACGCCGAGCGCGCCCTTCATCCACATGCGCAGGTAGAAATAGTAGAACGGCCACAGGATGAAGGCGAGCGGATTCCACGTCACTCTGAGCTGGTCCTTCGAATCGAGGTCGTGCACGCTGGGCAGCGTGGCGCCATGCCACTTTGTCGATCAGCAGGAACTTGGCTTTCCAGGCGACCGATACCGGCAGCGACATGATGTGGGTTTCGCAGGGTCGGGCCGTCCGAATCGAACAGGCCCGGCGGCGGTGCGGCGCGGGGATTGAATTGTTTCATTGCTTCGCTTTCGGAAAAGGCTATTTGAGCTGGAATGACTCGATGAAGGCGTCGATCTGGGCCGCCCCCTGCTGGCCGTTCGGGGCGGTGATCGCCACCATGCACAGCTTGCTGCCGCGCAGAACAAAGCGCGCGGCGCGTTCGCCGTTATTGGGCAGGCGCACGCGCACGTCGCGCCTGGTCGCGCCGCGCAGGCCGATCGGGGTGGCGCGGATCAGCGTGCCGTCCTGGCCGACAATCAGCGCCTGGATCGCATCCATTTCGGCCGAGCGGTCTTGCGGCGGTGTCGTCAGAAAGTCGGTCGACTCCATGGTGTACAGGTAGCCGCCGGTGTCGAGCTTGTACTGGTGGGTCCGGGTGTCGCCCAGGCGGCTGACCTGGTCGGGCGTCAGTTCGATTTCTTCCGCCATGCCCGGGACGAGAACGGTAAAGCTGTTGTCCATCGGCGTGAAGGTGACCGGCGCCTGCGCCGCTGCGCCCGGTTGCCGCGGCGGGCGCGGACAGGCGCGGCGTGGCCCGCACGGCGGCCATTTCCGGCATCGCTTGCCGCAGCGGCGCCGGTATGCCATGGTCCGGACCGGCGTAAATCATGAAAACGGCCGCGGCGGCTATGCTTAGCCATGCCCAGCACGATGGCGGCCTACTTGACGTAGGGCCGCTGCAGCAGCGAGGGTGCGGACGACTCGTCGTCTGCTCCGCCGGAAAAATCGATGGGCGGCGCCAGCGCGGGGAGCGCCGATGGCGGTCCCGCGGCCGGCTCAGGCGCGCGCCGCAGCACCGGCATCGGCGCGGCAGGCGCGGCGGCGGCCAGGCGCTGGCGGATCTCGATCCGCTCCTTGGTCATCTTGATGCCGCTGCGCAGCCATTCGACCCGCTTCTTGGAAATGCTGTAGCAGCCGTCCGCCAGCACGACGTCGATCGCGCCCTCGTCCTCGATGCGGCACACGATGTCGGTGCCCGAGATCGGAATGATGGCGTCGCCCAATGCCGGGTCGAGCCGCTCTGCGCACTTCGGAAATGATGAGGGTGGCGGCACTGCTTCTAAGCACGCTTCATGTGCAGCAAGAAATTCTTGGGATCGTCGTCCGGCGAACGAAGAATCGCCACGAAGAATTTCGTCTTGATGAACATCTTCCAGGCAGGGCCGAGCAGAACCCGCGGCCTTTCCGGCCGTGGCGATGTCACCCCATTCTGTTACTACTTGATCCATATCGTTATACTTTTTCTCACACTGCTGGCATGCTCATGAATACTTGCTCGGCGGACATTGTGAGCTTACACAAAACTTGGCCATCCATGAATGAAAAGACGAAAAAAAGCCCCAACTCGTGGGGCTTTGATTAACTTCTGTTCACTTCTTCTTATTTGCAGGTAGATCGCCGAGCGATACGAACCGCAGTACCACCATTTATAGACGTGGAAACCCTGGGCCTGGTAGGTCGCCGTTTTCAGCGTCATGTCGGCGGCCGTCATGCCGAAGTGAGCGACCCATGCACCCTGGCTAGGCACCCAGCTGGTGTTGTAGATCTGGCCGTTATCGGTACAGGCCATGGTTTCCGGCATTTCGCCCGAATCGGTCATGTGGTTGAACCAGCCCTGCATGCGTTCGTCCTGGATGTTGTTGACGTTCCAGTAGGCGGTCGAGTGCTGCGCCCAGATCAGGATCGGGCCGGTCGGCAACGGGTTCCCTTTCAGCATGGTCCATGGACCGGTCGGCGAGGCCGAGTTGTTGACGAACGGGGTGGTCGGACCGTGAGCGAACGGCATGTTGTAGACCGCATCATTCTTGGCCATGTGCACGTGCAAGTGTGGACCGGTCGAATTGCCGCTGTTGCCTGCCAGACCCAGGTACTGGCCGATGGGTGATGTGCACGCCGTTGGTCACTGCCGCTTCCGGTGCGATCCAGCCGCTCGAGCTCGGGTTGGTGAACTTGGTGGCATTTTTCGGGCAGATGCTCGACGAGATACTGCCAGGAATCATGTGGGCATGCAGTGCGTACACGCCGTCGTCCGAACGGATCCAGACGTGGTTGCCGCCGACGCCGATGTAGAAGTTGAGGACGTCCGGGTCCTTGGTGCTTAAGCCTTGGCATTGTCCGGTGCGTTGCGCCAGCAACCAACCACGGTGCCGGAAATCATTGCGTACACCTTGCGGCCGTAGATCAGGTGGTTCGCATTGACGGTGCCGTCGGCGCCGTCGGAGACCAGGTGGCTCCAGCTGTTGCCGCCGGTCGGACGCTGGGCCGAGATGTCGCGGGCCATGCCTTGCAGGTAGCCGCCGCCATGGTCACGGGTCGAATAACGGTAGTTCAGGTTCAGGTCGTCACTGCGCAAGGGGAATTCTGCGGCGCTGGCGGAGACGGACAGGGCTGCAGTGCTTAAGCCAGGATAATCGTGCTGAGCATATTGCGAACTAGTTTCATGATGAAAATCTTTCAATATAATGTTTATTAGAGGCATTGTTTTATTGCCTGAATGTTTTCTCGTAACGTCACAGCCGATTGCGTCAGAAGCCAAACTGATGAAGTAACGACAAGACGTATATTTACATAATTATAAAAATGCTATCACCCTTAATTTTAGGGGGCGCATTTTCGTGAGTGACTCGGGGCATGAAAGATTTCTCGCTAGTCATGCTTTTCATGCAATATGAATGGCTTTACCCATAGTGAGGGCGAAAAAAGCCCCAACCAGGTGGGGCGCGGAGTTTGCAGGATTGATCACAAAAAAAGTTTGATTGTGAATTTTAGTGGTCTTATCAAAACAACATAATTTTTAATTAACCAATTTTGTTGATTCGGGACCCGGATCAGGCGCGCCAGGCCGGGCTGCGCCAGAGTGCCGATGTATGAAACTCACTAATACTAACTGCAGTCAATTTCCCTCCCTAATCGGGCTGGACAGCGTGTTCAGGAAGCCTAAGCCAGGTCCGCAATTTCTTGTTCCGACAAGGCCATCGGCTGCCTTTCGTTGTGGTAGGCGGCCGCTTTGGGCGCCGCCGCGCAATGCTTCACCACGTCGGACAGCGTGCCGATCTGGCCCGAATGCATGTAGGGAGCGCGCGCGCGACATTACGCAAGCCGGGCGTCTTGAATGCGCCCTCCATGTGCGCGTCGTCGGTGGCGATGAAGCGCAGCTCGTGGCAATCGCGCGGGGCGGCATCGCTGTAGGGGCCCAGGCAGTTGAACGGGTCGCGCAGCAATTGCGCGATGGCCGATGCGCGCCCCGTTTCCGGCTTGCCGCGGTCGTGCGGCGCCACGCCCGTGTTATGAAAGTACTGGTCGGTCATCAGGGGACCGTTGTGGCAGGTGATGCATTGGGCCTTGCTTAAGCAAACAGACGCAGGCCGCGTTTCTCCGACGCTGACAGCAAACTGGCCGCGGACGGATCGCCGTTCAGCGTCGCATCAATATAGTGGTCGAGCCGCGACGGCGTGTAGTGCAGCGTCGCTTCGTACGCGGCGATGGCCTTGCCCATATTGGCGAACACGCGCGTCACCTCCCGTTGCTGCGCTTCGCTCATCCGGCGCCATGCGGCGCGTTCGTCCGGCGTGCCGTTCGGTCCCGCATCGTCGGGCAAGCCTGCCAGCGCGGGCATGGCCTTGAAAATCGCTTCATACTCGCCCCGGTAATGCTGGCCGAGCAGTCTGGCGTAAGCGAGACGGTTGCCGCCATGCTCGGCGCCGTCTTCCAGCGGGCCCAGTGCCTGCGACCACAGGCTGTCTTTGCGGCCATCCCAGAAGAACCAGGTCTGCCCGGCGTTGCCCGCGATCGGCATGGTGCGCCGGATCCCCGTGCCGACGCCCTGCCCGACCGGCAAGCCGTCCTGGAACTGCTTGTCCGGCGCGTGGCAGCTGGCGCAGGCGACTTTGCCGTTCTTGCTCAGGCGGGTATCGAAGAACAGGCGCTTGCCAAGCGCGGCGGCGGCCGGCAGGCGCTCGGCCGCGTTGGACGGATCGGGGCGCGCGGGCGCCAGGCGCGAGATGTGCAGCGACGACAGGACCGCGCGTTCGCCCGTCGTCCATGCATCGTTATCCGCGGCGTTCATGCCGCGCCGGTTGCAGCGCGGCGGCCAGCGCCAGCACGATAGTCACGGAGCGCGGTGTCATTTGCTGCTCGCAACAGCCGCCGGGGCGCCGGGATCGTTGACCACGGTATTGAAGACGACGAGGTCGCTGCCGCTGCCTGACTCGACCTTCAGCTTGAACTGCCACCAGCCGGTCATGCTGAACTTGACGCCGTCGAGCAGGTAGCGGCCGTCGCCCAGCGCTTCGGTCACATGCGGCTTGGTGGGAAAGCCGTGGTGATGCTGGGGCATGCCGCCGGAAACGCCGATGCGCGCGTCGTTGACAGGCTGGCTTAGCGCTGGTCTTGACCGACACTTCCCAGGCGTGCAGGCGGTTGATCGCGGGATTGCGCTCGAGCTGGCGCATGGAGACCAGGTAGCGGCCATCGGTGCTTGGCTTGCTCATGCGGACATCGAGGTCGGCCGGTGGCGTGGCGCAGCCGCTGCTCATGACGGCGAACGAGGCGGCGGCGGCGAGATTGAACAGGCGATTCATGGCGTTTCCTTCAGTGAGGTGGGGATGAAACGAGTATCCCGCCACGCGCCTTTAAGCACTGAGGACAAGCTTGCCGACATTTCTGCCAACGGATCTATAATCGCGTATCCCTGCAGCGAATCACCCCCAAGAACTGGTATGCATACTCCCCACCGCATCGTCATCGTCGCTTTCGCGCCCGCGCAGATGCTGGACATCACCGGCCCGCTCGACGTCTTTGGCGGCGCCAATGAATGCGTGTCGGCCACCGGCAAGCGATGCGCCGTATGAACTGGTCATCGCGGCGCCCGAGGCGGGGCCGCTGATGACAACGTCCGGCGTGTCCTTGAACGCGACGGTATCGCTGCGCGACCCGGGCCTGCAGGCCGACACCTTGCTCATTGCTGATGGGCGTGGGCGCGCGCATGGCGGCGCGCGACGGCGAACTGATCGCGGCATTGCGGGCATTGTGCGACCGCGTGCCGCGCATCGCGTCCATCTGCACGGGCCTGTTTCCACTAGCGGCGACCGGCCTGCTCGATCACGAGCGCGCCACCACCCATTGGGCGCACTTTGACGAATTTACGGGCCAGTTCCCGCAGGTGGCGCTGGACGAGCATGCCCTCTTCATCACCAATGCGAAATGCCACAGTTCAGCCGGAGTGACCGCTTAAGCATCGACTATTCGCTCTCGCTGGTGGAGGCCGACCACGGCCGCCGTCTGGCGCTGGAGGTGGCCCGCAATCTGGTGCTGTTCCTCAAGCGCCCCGGCGGCCAGGCCCAGTTCAGCGCCACCCTCGCGGCCGAGGCGGCGGCCGATGATCCCGACAAGTTCGGCGAACTGACGCGATGGATCACGCAAAATCTGAAAACCGATCTGACCGTCGAACTGCTGGCCGAACGGGTCGCCATGAGTCCCCGCAATTTTGCGCGCCGCTTTGCCGAGGCGATGAAGATCGCGCCCGGCAAATATGTGGAGAAGCTGCGCATCGACGCCGCGCGCAGCTGCCTGACCGACAGCGATCAATCCATCGCCCGCATCGCCGAACGCTGCGGCTTCGCATCGGCCGAAGCCATGCGCTTGTCCTTCAAGCGCCATCTCGATACCACGCCCGTGGATTTCCGCGCCCGCTTCCGCAGCGCTTACTCCGGCCAGCCCGGCCCTGCCCGCTAATCTGTCCGTAAATCATAGAAGGTTGTCGGTTTCGTCGCGTTCTGCGACACGACAATAAGCGCTGATCCATCTATGAAAGCAGTCCATGAAGACAGTCGCTATCTTGCTGTTCGATGAAGTCGAAGTCCTTGATTTTGCCGGTCCGTTCGAAGTATTCGGCGTGGCCGGTGGCGCGGACGGCTTGTACCGCGTGATCACGGTGGCAGAAAGCGCTCACCCTGTCCTGGCGCGCAACATGCTCAGTGTGATCCCCAGCTACGACTTCGCCTCCATGCCCCACGCCGATATCCTGGTCGTTCCTGGTGGCTATGGAACACGGCGCGAACGGCTGCGCCCCGAGATGCTCGCCTTCATCCGCGACAAGGCGGCAGCGGCCGAGCTGGTGCTGTCCGTCTGCAGCGGCGCCCTCTTGCTGGCCAAGGCAGGTTTGCTTGCCGGGCTGCATGCGACCACGCACCGCGGCGCGCTGGCCGAACTGGCCATCGACGAGCCCTATTGCGTCGTGCTGCCCAATGCGCGCGTGGTCGACAATGGCAAGGTCATTCTGTCGGCCGGGATTTCGATGGGGATCGAGGCCAGTCTCCACATCGTCGCCAGGCAGCACGGCGCTGCCGTTGCCGACGCTACGGCGGCCTACATGGAATACGACTGGAACGTCCGCCAGGTTGCCGACCACCGGCTTGCCGTCTGACGGACAGCCCTTAGGGCATGGACGGTTCGATGGCGGCCTGCCGCAGCTTGCCGGTGCGCGGAATGGCGCCCATGTCGCGGGCCAGGCAGCCCAGGAAGTAGCCGCTGAACACGCCGAACAAGGCGCATGCGGTCGCCGCGAACACCGCGTTGTCGGCCGCCTGCGGCTGGATCGCCAGTGCGACGGCCAGCGCATACTTGGCGAAAAAGATGACCATCATCATCACCATCGGTGCCCAGCTGCCTTGCACGCGGACCATGCCTAAGCAGTGGCACCGGCCGACACGCGCGCCCTGCCGAAGCGCCAGATCAGCAGCGTCATTGCGGCGGCGCGCATGGCTCCAGGCGGCGAGCGGCAACACGGCGGCGCCGAATTTGGCCAGCACGCCCTGCAGCGACAGCGCCAGCATCAGCAAGGGGATGATGTACAGTTTGCGCACGCCCACCTCGCGGTCGCGCGCGGCGATCACGCCACGATACACGAGCAGCGCGAGGATCGCCCAGACATAGACAGGGGTGTGGGTGAGGATATTGATCAGCATGGTCGGCTCCGCAAAAGGGTCACGCAAGAAGGGTCAGGTGCCGCCACTGTGGGGCAAACCAGGCCGCCGATCGCTGGTTTGCGACGAACCGACATAGAACGGCGCGAATTGCCGTCCGTGGGCGCGAGTTGCGGGGCTATACTTCAAGCAAGTCCGACACAGGGAATCCAGGGTGAGACCGATGGCACGGTGGATGGAGAAAGTTCTGCTCGCAAGCAGCCTGATGCTGCCCTGCACGGGCGCGCACGCCCTGTCCCAGGAAGAAGTGCTGGTAAGCGCCGCCAAACTGTACCAGGAACGCATCACGGAACTGGCGCGAGCTAAGCATGCTGGACCGCGATCCAGCCTTCCTCGCGCGGGCCGGGCGCATCATGCAACGCCTGGGCGAACAAGCCCGGCGCGACGATCCCGCCGCGCTTAAGCATGGTCGTGGGAAATCCACGCCAGCAATGACGCCGACGACAATGCGTCCTGCATGGCTAATGGCAAGATCCTGCTCAGCCAGGCCTATGTGGAGCGGCTGGGCTTGACGGATGCCGAGCTGGCGATGGTGATCAGTCACGAGATGCAGCACGCCATCTTGCTGCATAACCTCAAAGAATACGAAGAAGCGATCCGGCTCGAACCGGGCTGGCTCGCACGGCCGTTTTCCGAGCTGGAAGATGCGGTCGACAATGACACCCGCCTGATGAGCAAACTGTCCGACCTGAACTGGGACCAGGAAGTCGAGGCCGACCGCGCCGGCCTGGCGATGGCCTGGCGTGTTAGGCTGGCGCGCCGTCGAACTGGCGGGCTACTTCAGGAAACTGGAGCAGGCCACCACCATGAGCAACCGGGGAAGCCCGACCCACCCTGCCCCCTCCTGCGCTGGCGCAGCGCCCGCACCCAGGCCGACGTGCTCGACAAGCGCCGGGCGGCCTTGCCGCCAACTTAGGCGCGCTGCCAGTGCATGATCCAGTTTTCCGTCCAGGTGCGGCTTAGGCATCGCGCGAGACGGCCTGATACCAGCGGCATGAATCGGGCGTGATCTGGTCCCATACGCCGCGGACGATGAGCGGTGTTTCGCCATCGGTCTCATCGGCATCCCAGGTACCGACGCCGTCCGTGAAACTGCCCCAGGTGGGCGATGGATTGAGGACGCCGTTCTTGCTGTTGACCCAGTGATCGGCCCACAATTTGCGCTCGACATCGAGCAGGCGCAGGCCCATGCCGCTGAAGTTGCGCGACGGGATGCGCAGTTCTTCGACGCTGGCGACGCCGCCGAGGATGCCTTGCACGGTGGCCTCGCCATCGAACAGATCCCATTTCCCGTCTTTCAATTGCTGGTGTTTGATTTTCCAGCTGCCCGAGAGAAAATCGAAGTCGCCTGCTTGGCCGCTTGCTGCGGGGGTGATTGCCATGTGAGTCCTTTCATGTGAAAGGCACCAGACTAGGGGGAATCAGGTCTTTTTGGCCCTAATAGGGGCGGCCGGTGTTAAATTACCGGGTTGCACCACTACTTTGGAGAGGCACCATGCTGGTTGAAACACAGGTCACCATCAACGCAAGCAAACCGGCGATCTGGGCTGCCATCACGGACATGGAAAACGCCGCCAGCTTCATGAGCGGGATCGACAAGATCGAGATTCTCGAGAAACCGGCCAGCGGGCTGGTTGGCTTGAAGTGGCGCGAAACGCGCATGTTGTTCAGGCAAGCTTACACCACGGCGGACAAGTGGATCACCGAGGCGGCCGACAACGATTTCTACAACACCCGCGCGGAGAGCGACGGCTTCATCTTCCTGTCGACCCTGCGCATGTCGGACAGCGGCGGCGCAATCACACTGACCAGTATCCACGACTCCCAGCCGCAAAGCCTGGGCGCGAAAATCATGTCGATTCCGATGTCGCTGTTCTTCAAAGGCGTGGCGCGCAAGGCGCTGATGCAAGACCTGAACGATATCAAGGCGTCGGTCGAACAGGCCTGAGCAATCAGGCCGCGACTGCGCCCTTTTGCATGAACACGGACAGCGGGTCGTCCGGATAATCGCCAAACGGTCCGCAATACTGGTAACCAAGCCGCTCATACAGCATGAGCGCCTCGGTCAGCGTTGGACCAGTTTCCAGCATGAAGGTGCTGCAGCCCTGCTCCCGGGCTTTTGCTTCCAGCGTTTCGATCAGCTGGCGCGCCAGCCCCTGCCCGCGCGCGGACGGCCGAACATACATCCGCTTGACCTCGCCATAAGCAGGTTTGACGACGATCGCGCCGCAGCCTACCGCCACTTGCCGCTGCTGTCGCGCACGACGGCAAACAGGACGCCCGGGTCGAGCAGCGAGGCGATGTCCATCGCGTACACGTTCTCGGGCGGATAGAGCGAATACAAGTGCGCATCGAGTTCGCCAATCAGCGCATGCACCTCGGGTTGATCGGGGGTTTCTGAAGGTAATCGGCACAGATGTTTCCGGAATATTGGGGAATTGATGAGTTTATCATTCCCCGGCCTGACCGGCTTCCCGGCTACCCTCTGCGCGCCTTCTCGATGGTGGCGATATCGATTTTCCGCATGTCCATCATTGCGGTGAAGGCACGGCTCGCCGCCGCGCGATCGGGATCGGTGATCGCTTCGACCAGCACGCGCGGCGTGATCTGCCACGACAAGCCCCAGCGGTCCTTGCACCAGCCACAGGCGCTTTCCTGGCCGCCGTTGCTGACGATGGCGTTCCACAGGCGGTCGGTTTCGGCCTGGTCTTCGGTGGCGATCTGGAACGAGAATGCTTCGCTGTGCTTGAATTGCGGGCCACCGTTCAAGCCGAGGCAGGGAATGCTTGCGACCGTGAATTCAACCGTCAGCACGTTGCCTTGTTTGCCATCAGGATAGTCGCCCGGCGCGATGCACGGCGCTGACGAAACTGTCGGGGAAGGTTTCTGCATAAAAATTTGCCGCGTCGACAGCGTCGCCGTCGTACCACAGGCAGATTGTGTTCTTGCTGGCCATGTCGCACCTCCTTTAGCGTTGAGGGGAGACGCCAGTGTCTCATAACTTGCGAGACGCAGGCGCCAGCTGGCGCGCTTCATGGCGACGGCGGGGGCGCCACTGCAGGGGGGCGCGACCGGCGCTGGCGTCACCGGAGTCAGCGTGACAGTGGTCTCGTCGTAATTGGCGGTGTCGCTTGCGCGGATGGTGACGCTCCCCGCCGTCGGGCCCGGCGTGAGCACGCCATGGCTGTGATCGTGCAGCCCAGTTCCGGGGCGCGCACGGTGAATACCGGCGTGGCCGTCTGGCCTTCGGCATCGACTTCGATGGTGGACGTGGTCGGCGCGGCGGCCGTGCCCCCGGCCGGCGCCGGTGTTGCAACAGGAATGGACGTCGGCGTGGCGCGGCAGCAGCGCGGAATACCGTCGGCCCCGCATAATCCTCGACCACCGGCTGGTTGATGGCGCCCGAATTGGCGCTGGTGACCGCCTTGAGCCGGTTGCTCTGGTCTTCGATGGCGCGCCGGTGCGTGGTGGTGGTAATGACGGCGGCGTCGTAGGTCCGGCTCGGGTAACTGAGATTGCGGAAATCCTGGGTGGCCGTCAGCGCCTGCGGCAGTGGCCGCGGGCGTGGGATGAGAGGCGTTGACGACAAACGGACGCGCATCGATGGTGTTGCCCCAGGTGACGTTGTCGGGGCCGGTCATCATGCCGGCCGCGTCCAGGTCCCAGCCGCCGCTGGCGTCGTTGGGCGAGTTGACGGTGATGTTCAGGGTGCCCAGCGTGCCGGTGATGGCCAGCGTGGTGCCGCTTGCGGCGGCGAATCGCTCGTTGACGTGCGAGCGCTCGAGCGCGCTCTGCCCGCCCCCTGGCGAAGCGAAGGTGTGCGTGAACTCGCCGCCGTAAAAACCGGACACGTTGGCCAGGGTTGCCGAGGTGCTGGCAATGCCGGTCGGTTTGGCCGCGAAGTTGAACGGCGCCGTCATGGTGGTGGTTTGGGTGGAACCGTCGTCGGCGGTGATGGTCTGACTGGCAGTGACGTGGGCGCTGCCGCCGGTCTGCGTTGCAGCAGCAGGTGATCGCGCCGGTGGCGCTGTCGACGCTGGTGCCGCCAACAATGGTCGCGGCGTCACCGGCGAGCGAGAACGTAACGCTTGGCCGCGGCCCATTGGCGTCTTGCTGGCCGTGAATGCCAGTCCGGCGGCCGGGGGAACGCTCACCCGCTCGTGATTGACGGCGACGGTGGCCAGCGCAACCGGCGCTGCCGTCGTGCGGAACAGGCCTGGCGCCATGCGGCACTGCCGTGGCGGCATCGGCTACCCCGTCGGCCACGCTGACGGCATGCCGCTCGGCTGCCTCGTTGGGCGCGCTGATGCGCAGTGCGCCGGACGGCGTCGGCACACCGGAAGGATGCGCCGCCGCATGAGTGAGTTCGTGGGTGAGCAAATGCTGGCCCTGCGCGGAGCCCGGCTCGAAGCGGCCCGGCGCGAACACGATTTGGCGGCCGACCGTGTACGCATTGGCGGCAACCGCCTGGGCCGAGGCACCGGCGCGGGCATCGGTGTGGATGCGGACATCGGCGAAATTGTGGCCAAGGCGCTCCTCGGCATCGCGCCGCACGGCCGCCGCCAGTGGCTGGCCTTGCCCGCGCAGAACATCGTGCACCAGTGGCGGTGCAATGGCTTAGGCCCTGCGCCTGCGGCATGGCGGTACAACTTGTTGTCGTGGAAGTTGGCGCCCGTGTCCGCGAGGACATGCGCCTTGGTGCGCGCGGGAATTTGGGTGAGGTCGGCGCCTGCCGTCGTGCTCAAGGGAGGGGGGCCGCAGTGCATGGGCGGCGCTGCGGCAGTAGACTTGGCCGCGGTTGCTGGCGGCGTCACCGTGGGTTGCTGAGCGTAAGTCCGCATCGCTAACTCCCTTGTCTGATCGTTAGTCAGCGTCACGCCGACCAAGAAAATGGCCGTACTTTGCTAGTTCGCAAGTCAATACGAAGCGCTTTACGATATAGGATTTTTTTCCAAATGACCAGCAATTCCGGGGCAACAAGCCAACAGGAAATAAATATTCTTTAAGTACAATTGGTGAGTAGCGTATTGACCGCCTCCGCCATCCTGGTACTGGCCAGCTCCTGCGCCGTCGCCCAGACGCCAAGCTCGATGATTCGCGCGAAGATGACTTTGCAGACTGCGCACAAAAGCGCTTCCTGAAAGACGACGAGATCGCGATCAAGGCGGAAAAGTAAGCTAGGAACGCAGCTCGTCCAGAATGACGGACGCGGCGCGCTCCGCTTCCGCCTCGGCGGCGTGTTGGTCGTGCAGATGCAGCTCTGCCGACACGCGCCGCTTGGGAACGACGTAGTTCATGTGCATCGGGTTGTGCGACGGCGCGGAGATCGACACATACGCGCCCCACTGCTCGCTCCCCTCCAGCATTTCGCCCGTGAACTCGATCACGTAGTGATCAATTTCTTTGGTTGGCATAGTCATTCTCCAGGTGAAAACGACGCTTATTTCTCCCAGGGTAGCGTGATATTCGCGCTGCCGCCGCACAGCAGATTGGGATTGATGACGTGCTCCATTTCGGCAAACGTGGGACCGTGCTGGAGCATCAGTCCGAGCTCCGATGGCTTGACGCCGCCTAGTTCGATGGCCGCCAGATCGGCAAACCAGCCTTTGAACTC
The DNA here is from genome assembly GCA_024703915.1 of Massilia sp. H-1. Taxonomy (GTDB): domain Bacteria; phylum Pseudomonadota; class Gammaproteobacteria; order Burkholderiales; family Burkholderiaceae_D; genus Telluria_A. The sequence goes on from CP087969.1 coordinate 835,301, forward strand.
TTCGTGGAACTGCCCGGCTTCGTCTTCCATGTCCTTCAATTCGGACGGATTAAGCAGGTAGTTGGCGAATTCGTTTTTTTCAATCACCTGGCGCCATTGTGCCAGGAGCGGCGCGGCGGCCTCGCCCAGCATCCGGATCATTGCAGGAGTGCGCCGGTCGATGTTGGCGAGCGCCTGGGCCCACGACGTGACCGCGAGCGGAATATCGTGATACAGGCGAATGTCGTCCGCGGTGAACAAGGTCAGCCACAGTGGCGGGATCGCATACTTTGCCTCCAGGATCACGTTCAGCTCAACGTCGTCAGTCTCGAAAAAATTCTGATTCAGCCCCAGCAAATAGGTGCGGTTTGCCATGTTGCACTTTCTTAAATGTTATTAAAAGTTCACTGGCATGAATCATGGCGGAGAAGACTGCCCCGGTCAAGCGTGCGCCTTACTCGCGCGGGGTTCGGGTATTGCTTGCCGTCGTAGTGCAGCAGCTCGGTCACCTTTGGATGCCCCGCCACGCTCGATTTGCGCGTGATGCGCAAGTCGGCAAAGCCGTGATGGGCGCTTGGGGCGATGCTGATCTTGTAGGTGAAGTCTTCGGTGGCCGGGCGCGGGCTCTCTTGGGTGTTCAGATAGGGCTGATAGCCGTTGATGTATTCCCAGCGCGAGGTCACCATCCGCTGCAAGACGGGCCGGATGCGGCTGCCTTCGCGCACGTACAGGCTGCGTTCGATGCCATGCCCGGACTCCTGGCCTAGACCGAGGTTCTGGTTTCCACGTCGATACCGAAGGCGCGCACACCTGGCCGGAGGTGGTAAGGCGCGGATCAATGCTGACCGAGCCCGGGTGGTAAGGCGTAGTGGCGTCGGCGTCGACTCTGGTCCAGTAGGTGGCCAGGACCTTGTCCGTGTTTAAGTCGAGCAAGGTGACGAGCATGCGCTTGTCTTCATTGTTCGGGGTGTCGTAGACAAACACCGCCAGGTGAAAGCGCTCCTTCCCGGGCCAGGCGGTACAGGTCTCCACGCTCGGCTCGCTGGAGACGATCTCATGCGCCAACGGGCTCTTGGCCAGGAAGCGGCTTGCCAGCGCGCGGCTTTGCTCGGCACAGTCCTGGGATGACAGGTCGCTGCTGCGCGGCACCCGCCGACATGGCCAGCATGGCGACGAGGGCAATTATTTTCGTGCGTGGAATGAATCGCATGGCGTTGTCCTTTGCTGCGCTGTCAGCGCTGGCCCTTGCGGGCCTTGGCCCAATAAGAAAACTCCTCCTCGTACACCTCGACATCCAGTTCGGCCACGCGTTCCTGCAGGCGCGCCTGGGCATCCGCAATGGCCTTGTTGTAGACCACGGGACCGATTTCCTTCAGGAAGAACGACAGCAAGGAGCCCGCTTCGAGGCTGCCGATCGGCTCGTCCATGTTCTCGGAGAAATAGCGCTGAATGGAGGCAATCGCTGCCTTGCTGGCCTCTGAAGAAATTTCGATCGTCATGTTTTGCTGCGCACGGGTAGTCAAAGTGAAGGGGCATTGTGGCCCGTTTTCGGACAAAGTACCAGTCTGGGCAAAACCGAAAATTTCTGAGCAAATCGCTTCTTGCTGCGTTTGCGCTACGACGTTCAGGGTGAAATTGTGCCGGGACGATCGCCTCCGATGTCGCAGCAGCCGCATCATAGATTGCCAGGTCTGCAGCGGAAAAGCAGCAAAACACGATATCGGTGAGACTGGGGTGCTCGCCCATCGTCTCTTGCACGGTCTGTATCGCCACACTCGCGGCAAGTGCGATGGGATAGCCGTAAATGCCGGTGCTGATGCTCGGAAAGGCCAGCGAGGTCGCGCCACTGGCAGCCGGCATGAGCGCCATCGAACGTCGGTAGCAAGCTGCAAGCAACTCCGGCTCGCCCTGGTCGCCGCCCCGCCATACGGGGCCCACGGTGTGGATGACGTGCTTGGCGGGAAGACGAAAGCCGCCGGTGATCTTGGCGTCGCCCGTCTTGCAGCCGCCTAGCAGCCTAAGCAAGCATGGACCAGGTCGGGGCCCGCCGCGCGGTGGATGGCGCCATCAACACCGCCGCCGCCGAGCAGGGACGAGTTGGCGGCATTGACGATCGCATCGACCGTCAACTTGGTGATGTCGCCGTGAATTGCGCGCAGTACGGTAGTCATGAAAATTCTCCACAAGCATTCAACGCTGCCGGGTCGGGCAGAACCTCGGCAGCGTTCTGTCGGAAAAAGTACAGCGGTTGAAGATTTACAGCGAAGAAAATCTTGATAGCGGACGGAACTCCAATGGCGGCAATTTGCCCTGATTGAAATCCAGTTCAAAGTAGTTGCCGGTCTTCATGAAGGGAAAGCGATGGCATGTTCATCGGGCCACACGTACGGCTTCAACACAGACATATACCGCTGGCTCTTCTGCTGAGAAAGCGCTTTGGCCGCATTCCCGTCCACCAAGACGACGTCCCGGTCACGCGGAGCGTGCGCAACCATTTTCGCCGAACGGTTCACACACGGGCCCATCACGGTCGGCGCCGCGCTCTGGAGCGATCCCATATTGATGGAAACAACTGGGCCCAGGGCAATCGCCAGGCGGAGTTTGACTTCCTCCGATGCGTGGTGGGTCAAGTCACGCCAGAACGATTCCTTGAAACTATCGAACGATTGCAGGAGACGTTCGGCCGCGTAGACAGCGCACGACGACGGGATTGGTGGCTTAGCTGGTGCGCGTCGAAGCCGACATAATGGAAGCGGATCAATGCCCCGTCGCCAATGAAGCGCTCTACTACGCCCGAATAGGGCAGCATTTCGTTGTGGATGTACTCCGAAAAGACACGCAGCATTTGTGCGGCATCTTGGAGCGAGACCTCAGAAAAAAGAGTGGACGAGCTGGTCAGATCCACATGCATGATCACCGCATTCTCGAGGCTAGTTTCTTCCCGCAAACCGAGGAAATCAAACACGAGCGGACTGGACTGGAAGTGATAGGTCTTACTTGCGATACCGGCGGGGCTGAGGTCCTTCAAGGCCTCGGACAACAATTTCTGGTCTTGGGTGGAAAAACCGTTCAGGTCGATGCCCTCCCCTTTAGCGCCCAGCTTTCGATTGAACAATTGAAGCACGCCGATTTGCTTGCCCTGCCACCGGACCGGCAATGCGAGTGTGTTCAGGGGAACGAAACCGGATTGGTTGTCATAGGACGTTATGTGACGTACGTCTTTCTGCAGCTCATTGTTGTCTATGAGGGTGTCCTTCATCCAGCATTCGCCGACAATCGTCCAAATCTCGACGACCCGCATTTTGATAATGGCCGCTGCAGCGCGCGAACTCTCATTGAAAACGGCAACGAAAGCAAAGCTGCGCGGAGCGTTCGCCTGGCGCGTCAGGTCTGTGAACACGGGGATATACAAGGACGCCGCCTGGGCACCGACGGATTCAGCCAGATTCTCGACCAGGGTTTGCAGCTGCTGCTGTAATTCCGGCAGGTCCCCCTTATGGACATCGTTATCGGTCCGATTCGCTCTTGCCTCCGCACCCGCGCGTGCTGCGATCGATCGCGCGCAAGCTCGGCATTCTTGCTTTCGAGCTCAACGTCCTTCTTCTGCAGTTCGATGTCTTTCTTTTCCAGCGCCTTGTGATGGTAGAGCCGGGCCATGAGGCCTAGCATCCCGCACAATAGGCCAACCACTGTCAGTACGACAGGCGCGACGGCTCTGAAATTGTCCCAGCTAATCATCACGCCTCCGCTTCCAGGTCATGGCAGGGCTAACGCAGTGAAGCATTAATGCGCTCGAGTGCGCCAGCACCCGGACACAACACCTTTTCATCGAGCAAGTTGAGCGGACGCAGCGACGTGTTCAAGTGACGGTGCAGATCGTGCGGCTCGGGATCGATATGCAGCAGCCCCGTCACCACCTCCCCTTCGGCCTGGCGCTGGTGCAGATAATTCATGGCGGCGATGCGGTCGTGCACGTCGAACTCGGCGTTCAGGGTGCGCAGGCGTAGCACGCTGCCGTCATGCTGCAACACGTCCTGGACGGTGCCGGGTTCGAAGTGGCCGGTAATTTCTTGTGCGTGCGGCACGAAGTCGACCCGGTTCACCGATTCATTGTGCTCGCGCACGTAGTCGTAGCTCTTGGTCGAGCCTGGATGATTGTTGAACGCCACGCAGGGCGAAATGACGTCGATGAAGGCCGCGCCCTGGTGCATCAGCGCCGCCTCGATCAGCGGCGTCAGTTGCTCCTTGTTGCCGGAGAAGCTGCGCGCCACGAAGCTCACACCCAGTTGCAGCGCCAATGCCGCCAGATCGACCGGCGTATCGTTGTTGACCACGCCCCGCTTCGAGCGCGAGCCCTGGTCGGCGGTGGCCGAGAACTGGCCCTTGGTCAAGCCGTACACGCCGTTGTTCATGACGATGTACACCATGTTGACCGCGCGCCGCATGCTGTGCACGAACTGCCCCAGGCCGATCGAGGCGGAGTCGCCGTCACCCGACACACCGAGGTAGATCAGGTCGCGGTTGGCCAGATTGGCGCCCGTCAGTACCGAGGGCATGCGCCCGTGCACGGTGTTGAAGCCGTGCGATCCGCCCAGGAAATACGTGGGCGCCTTGGACGAACAGCCGATGCCGGACAACTTGGCCACCAGGTGCGGCTCGATCGCCAGGTTGTAGCAGGCCTGGACGATGGCGGCGGAGATAGAATCATGCCCGCAGTCGGCTGCACAGGGTCGACATCGCGCCCTCGTAGTCGCGCCGTGTATAGCCGAGCTCGTTTGTCTTGAGTTCCGGATGGTGCAGCTTGGGTTTGGCCAGATAGCTCATTGCGCCACCTTCTTGATCGGTGTGACGTTGAGCAAGCCGAGCTTGCCCACGATGGCGCTTGACGATGAAGCGCGCCGTGATCGGCGTGCCGTCGTAGTGCAATACGGGAATGAGCTTGGCTGCGTTCAAATTGCCCTCCAGGATAAGCATGCCGCGTAGCTGGGCGTCGCTGTTCTGCTCGACCACGAAGATGTTTTCATGCGCCGCGATGAAGGCCATGATGTCGTCGCAGAAGGGATAGGCGCGGATCCGCATCGCGTCCACGTAGAGTTTGTCGTGTTCGAGCAGGTCGAGCGCCTCGCTCATGGCCGGACTGGTCGAACCGAAGTACAGCACGCTCGGCGCGGGTGGGCTTGGCGGCCGGGCGCACGACCGGACCGGGAACGAGCGTCTTGGCGGTTTCAAATTTCTTTTGCAGCCGCTCCATGTTGGCAACGTAGACCGCGCCCTCCTCGCTGTAGCGAGCGTAGCTGTCCTTGGTGGTGCCGCGTGAAGTAGGCGCCGCGCTTGGGGTGGGTGCCGGGATAGGTACGGTAGGCAATGCCGTCGTCGTCAACGTCGAGATAGCGGCCGAAATCGCGCCCACTCTCGAGGTCGTCAAAGTCCATGACCTTGCCGCGGTCCATGCGGCGCGCGTCGTCCCATTCCAGGGGCGCGCACAGGCGGGTATTCATGCCGATGTCCAGATCGGTCATCAGGAACACGGGCGTTTGCAGGCGGTCGGCCAGATCGAGCGAGGCAGCGGCGAAATCGAAGCATTCTTTCGGGTCTTCCGGGAACAACAGCACGTGCTTGGTGTCTCCATTGGACGCGTAGGCGCAGGACAGGATGTCGGCCTGTTGGGTGCGGGTCGGCATCCCGGTTGACGGACCGCCGCGCTGGACGTTGATGATGGTCGTGGGAATCTCGGCAAAATAGGCCAGGCCGATGAATTCCGTCATCAGTGAAATGCCGGGGCCGGACGTGGCCGTGAACGCGCGCGCCATTCCAGCGATGCGCCGATGACCATGCCGATAGAGGCAAGTTCGTCCTCGGCCTGGATGATCGCAAAATTGTTCTTGCCCGTTTCGGTGTCCACCCGGAACTTGCTGCAGTATTTCTGGAAGCTCTCGGCCAGCGACGACGACGGCGTGATCGGGTACCAGGCGCAGACCGTGGCGCCGCCGTACACGCAGCCGAGCGCGGCCGCGCTGTTGCCGTCCATGAAGATGCGCTCGCCCACGTTGTCGGCCCGCTGCACCTTCAAGCCCATGCTTAAGCAGAGTCCAGATTGGCGAGCGCATAGTCGCGCCCCAGGTGCAGCGCCTTGACGTTCGATTCGTACAGCTTTTCCTTGCCCTTGTACTGTTCGGAAAACAGCTTTTCCAGCACGGCGGGCTCGATGTCCAGCAAGGCCGACAGCGCGCCCACGTAGACGATGTTCCTGAACAATTGGCGCAGACGAACGTCGGTGTAAGCCTCGTTGCAGATGAGCGTGAGCGGCACGCCAATCACATGCAGGTCGGGCCGGAACTTGGATTCGGGCACAGGCCGCGTACTGTCGTAGAACAGGTAGCCACCGGGCGCGATTTCCTTGACGTCCGCATCCCAGGTTTGCGGATTCATGGCGACCATCAGATCGCAGCTGCCGCGCCACCCCAGGTAGCCTGCTGCGGACACCCGCACTTCGTACCAGGTCGGCATGCCCTGTATGTTGGACGGGAAGATATTACGCGGGCTGACAGGCACGCCCATGCGCAAGATCGCGCGCAAACAATTCGTTGGCCGAAGCCGAACCGGAACCGTTGACGTTGGCAAACTTGACGACGAAGTCGTTGATCGATTCAATTTTTTGCTGCATCCCCGGCCCCTATCCTATCTGGCGCAAAGGCGCCGATTGCTGTTCTGGCGATCCCGGCCCCGCGCGGCCCGGCGAGAAGAAGAATTTTTGCATGTCCCACGCGCCCGTCGGGCAGCGTTCGGCACAAAGGCTACAATGCAGGCAAACATCTTCGTCTTTGACCATGATGCGGCCGGTTTTCAGCCCGCCTGAGACGAACAACGACTGCGCCAGGTTCAGCGCCGGCGCCTTCAGGCGGGTGCGCAGGTCGGCTTCGTCACCATTGTCGACAAAGCTGATCGCATCCACCGGGCAAATGTCGACACAGGCGTCGCACTCGATGCAGAGGCTGTCCGAGAACACGGTCTGGACGTCGCAATTGAGGCAACGCTGGGCTTCCTTGAACGCGAGCTTGGGATCGAAGCCGAGCTCCACTTCGACGCGGATATTCTTCAGGGCAGCGCTGACGTCGCGCAGCGGCACCTTGACGCGCTTGTCGTTCGAGACGGCGTTGTCGAAGCTCCACTCGTGGATGCCCATCTTCTGGCTCATCAGGTGCACCATGGGTGGAGGCCGCTTGCGCACGTCCTCGCCATTGCAGAATTTGTCGATCGAGACCGCCGCTGCGTGGCCGTGGGCAACTGCCGTGATGATATTCTTCGGCCCGAACGCCGCGTCACCACCGAAAAACACCTTGGGCAAGCTGGCCTGGAAGGTCAGCTCGTCCACCAATGGCATGCCGCGCTTGTCGAAGGTGATGCCGATGTCGCGTTCAATCCACGGGAAGGAATTCTCCTGGCCAACGGCAACGAGGGACATCGTCGCAGGCGACGAACTGGTCCGGCGCGCCCGTGGGAACCAGGCTGCGCTGCCCGTCTGCATCGATCTGCGCCGCCACCATTTCGAACTGCATGCCGCACAGCACGCCGTTATCGAGCACAAACGCCTTCGGCGCCATGAAGTTGAGGATGTGCACGCCCTCGTGCTGGGCATCTTCTTTCTCCCAGGGACTGGCTTTCATTTCCTCGAAGCCGGAACGCACGATCACGCTGACATGTTCGCCGCCGAGGCGCTTGGCCGAGCGGCAGCAATCCATCGCCGTATTACCGCCACCGAGCACGATGACGCGCTTGCCAATGCGCTGCACGTGGCCGAACGACACCGAAGCCAGCCAATCGATACCGATATGAATATTGGCCGCAGCCTCGCTGCGCCCAGGCAGCGCCAGATCGCGCCCGCGCAGGGCGCCGCAGCCGACGAACACGGCGTCATAGTTCTGGGCCAGCAAGCTAGGCCAGGCTGTCGATGCGCTGCCCGCCCACGAATTGGACGCCCAGGTCGAGGATGTAGCCCGTTTCCTCGTCGATGACTTCTTCCGGCAAACGGAATTTCGGGATCTGGCTGCGGATGAAGCCGCCCGCCTTGGCTTCCGAATCGAATACTGTGACCTGGTAGCCGTGCTGGGCCAGATCCCGCGACGGTCAGCGAAGGGGGCCCGGCGCCGATGCAGGCAATGCGCTTGCCGTTCTTCTCGATGGGGGGCTGCGGCAGGCGGTCGTGGATATCGTCCTTGTAGTCGGCCGCGACGCGCTTGAGGCGGCAAATGGCGACGGGCTGCTTGCCCAGTTCGTCCTCAACGCGGCTGCGGCGGCAGGCCGGTTCGCACGGACGGTCGCAGGTGCGCCCTAGTACGCCAGGGAAGACGTTCGATTCCCAGTTGATCAGGTAGGCATCGGAATAGCAGGGCTTACGGCGATCAGGCGGATGTATTCGGGAACGGGCGTGTGGGCGGGACATGCCCATTGGCAGTCGACTACCTTGTGGAAATAGTCGGGACTAACGATGTCGGTCGGTTGCAATGTAGCTACTCCTCGTGGGCGTGGCAAACTGCTGGACAAGCATGGCCTTGCGGGATGGTGCGGGGGCCAGGCGTTCCTATGTTTTATTCCAAAATAGATAGAAAGGCAATTGAATCTGCATTGACGTCACAAACCGTCAGCTCAGGACGTTGGTAAATTGCTGGTCGATCAGATCGGCCATGCTTTCCGCCTCCACCAGTTCGCGCGCCATTGCATCGCGGATCGAAAATACACCGAGTATTTTGGAGGTCGACGAGATGACAGGCAGGTGACGGAAGTTATGGCGCTGCATGATCAGCAGAGCGTCGGAGACCGTCGTCTCGGGCGAGATGAAGTGCGGATTGTGCGTCATGATGTCCGAGACCGGGGTGGTCTCCGGGTCGCGCCGTTTGGCAACGATTTTGACCATCAAATCGCGCCCGTCAGGATGCCCAGCATGGCCCCGTCCCCACCGACGATCAGCACGCTGCCACAGTGGGCCTTGACCATTGCGCAGGCCGCATCGTAGACACTGGCCTGGGTCAGGACAGTCAGTACCGGGTTTTTCGAAATGGATTCGATTACAGTGCGTTCGGGCATGGGATTCCCTTTCCAGGCTGTGCTGTTTGCCGTGATGTCCATGACTCAGACAACGGCAAGCTGGCTCCGTTCACTAAAATCTGTCGTCCTCGCGCAGGCGGCTGTGCGACGCCTCGCGACCCATAGCACCTATGGGTTGATGTGCTATCAACCGCAGCCGCTGTTGGTATGGTGCTTGGCGGCTGGGGCGTTGAATTCCGCAGGGGCGGCAGCGCCAGGCAGACGCGCGGCGTAACCGGCGTCGGCAATCGCGCTGGCCAGTTTGGTCACGTTTGTCTGGGCGGGATCGAAGACGATCTCGGCGCCCTCCTGATCAAACGACACCATCGCCGACTGTACGCCGTGGATGCCGTAGAGCCGCTTTTCGATATTCCCGGCGCACGCGCCAGACTGCATCCCGCCTATTCCCAGTGCCAAAGTTTCCATATGAAGGTCCCGTTGTGACTGCAGTTAGAAATCGTCGATACGCTGTACTTTACACCCAAGCGCGGCAAGTTGCTCGTATGTGGCCGTTGAAATGCAATCCGCATGAATTTGCCAGGCAATGCCAAAAGTCTCGCCAGAGTCCGCACTGCGCAATGGTGCAATGTAGTATATTTTTGCTTTCAAGATATAAAACTGGAGACCCGATGTCGAGCTGGATTGCATACGCACTGCCCCCGATGGACCACGGCTGGTCCTTCCTGCCTACGGTAGAAGCCACAGCCGTCGACATCGCATCGCGCGAAGCCGCGTTCATGGCACGAGGAGGCGCCGCGAAAGGGATTCTCGGTCAGGAGATTTCGATCGCTTCATTCTTGTCGGACTGGGAAGATGCCAAAGCAGCCGCTGCAGGCAGTAACTGGGAGGGCGATTTCAGGCACGATCCCGTTGTAATCTGGTTGCCGACCGAATCCGGGTTCGAATATCCGTTGAGCACAAAGTGCGAATAAGGAACGTGAAGATAGCTATCCGGCCCCGCCGGATAGCTATCTTCACCTATCTTGCCCGCCTCTGTGAATTTTCTGTAGCAGGTTTTTGTTAGGTCTGAAAATTACGATTTCTTTCGATTGAAACCATAATTTGTTGGGTTGCTTTTGTTCTGAACTGTACTAATTTAGGTCGTTGGGGAAAGAAGTGGGCGCCAGGAAACAGCCTGACAACACCTGTACCAACCGAGCATGCTTCCAAGCAGGCTTTCGACTCGGACAGGCCGCCTCGCCTCAACCCGCCAGCTATTCACAAAAACTTGTTCCGGCACTCCCTCAAAATACCATTCCCCAAGTCACGAACCCTTTAACGAAAAGGCGAACCGCAATCTCGCCCCAACCCTCCGCTATACAACCGCGTTCATACGCGCTTCGGATAGGTACGTCTCTTCCCATTACACAGAAAGCAAGCGCGCCAATGCGCGAGGGACGCCAAAAAGAAATCACGCCGCCCAATCATCAAGTTCCGAGGCTTCGACCGGCTGAAATGTACGGCCAAGACCCGTCCATTACAATCGACAGAGATCGAGCAGAATCGGGCACTCAGCGGATACGAACGAAGCCTCAGCCTGACCCTACGCACTTCCGCGCACCACCTCCTAAAAAAGTTGGATGTTCGATCGCCGCACTTACTCTGGCGGCATGGGCCCTTCGGAGTCGGGGAATGGCCGCTCATCAGATACCACTCCCTGGCCAGCATCGCGAAGGATTACGATCAAACTTTGCGCGAACTGCAGAAACCCAGCCGCCACGTTCATGACCTCTTCAAACTTCACGGTCTCTATCGCTTCGACCTGCTTCTTAACGTCTTGATCGTAGTGGCCTGCCGCGTGATTGCGAACGGGGTGCCAGCCTTTCAGTTGCTTGAGTTCCGCCTTCCACCGTCGCTTTAAATCGATAATAGCGCTCTCTTCGATCTCGATGTCACGCGCCGCTGCAAGAGCCAGCAACCGAGGTAGCAGCGTTGTCCTCAAGCGAGCATCAAACTCGAACAGACGCAATACCAATCCTTTGAGAGCAACCGATAGCGCAGAAGCCAACGGGTTGATTGCGTAGCACCGTCGTCATCTCCACGCACACATCATATTGGAATATACAAGTCTGCAGCTTTATCTCTACGAACTCATGAGAGAGCGCATTAGTGGGCAACGAGTAGTGCTTGTAGGCGTCGTTTAGATTTGTCTGCGCCTTCAGGACCATCTTCTCAAAATCGATCTCGTCTAACGCGGTCACAGCGTCAGGACCGTTTCTGCAAGAACGTTCAACTCAATGAGGCGAGTGTCATTCAGCCGGATGAGACAGGAACGCTCGTAAGATGGGGCCGCTGTGCCATGTTCTGGATACCGTGAGTGCTGGATGCGCGTGAGGTCGAACTCAACGCTGCACTGTTTCATACGATAGTCTCTCCACGCCTCATGCGCTTTAACCAGCAGTGGTCTGCGCGTGTCGTCTGCATCCTTCACTAACGCCAAGTAGACCTTCTCGACCTGCATGGACGTATCTTCCAGGGTCGCTTTACTGCACGCCTCGTCAGAAGACCAAAGCGGCTTCGCACGACAGTTCTCAGCTAATGCGGCTGTAGGCAGGGTTAGCTGCATCAGGAGGTAAAAGGCTGGACGCATATCGGTATTCGTAGGTACGGGAAGTCTAAGAATACACCAGCAAAGCAGTAACATAAAGTCGCACGACCGAGCTGGTTCAGTTGGCTTCTACACAGTGAACATCGAAGTTGGGCAAACGATCCTCCGCTGCGCCGAACGCCTTGTAGCGGTACGTTCGGAATTCGCCTCTGTATAGGTATTCCTTTGCCACTTCATTGCGCTCCTTAAGATGCTGTTGAACCTCCACGCTCTTGAAATTGTAGTGACGCTTGTCTAGAAAGTAAGCATTTACAAGATTGGGATGATTCATCAGTGGCGTGAGATCTCCATCAAGAACGTTGGTGTCAACAAATCGGAAATCCAGCAGGTTAGGCATCTTCTCAAGAAAGCGAAGATCGTCCAGTGGCGCGCACCCGTTCAAACACAGAACCTTCAGGTCGCGAAGTTCAAACAGCTCCTTCGTCGGCTTGAACTTTCATGACGTGTTCACATGGAGCCATTCGAGGTGATCTCCTATTTCAGAGAGCCCGGAGTCACTCTCAAGCTTCCAGGCACCAACTGAGTTCAAGACGCTTGATTTTGCCTAGTTTTGCGATCTCCAAGAAGGACGTGATGTTGGAAAAATTCACTTCAAGATATTCAGCAGAGGTGACGCCACTCAGGCCATGAAATCCTGGTTCCTTGGTCTTGAACCTCTGAACGCGATAGTACGTAGCACCGGCCGTCGCCTCCGACAAAGCCCTACCGCGTTCAAACTCGATCGTCGCCAATTGGCCCGGCGCCAAGCTATCCATCCATATCGTGTTGTAAGTCCAATCCATCTGCATCTTCTCGCTGGAGGCACCGTCAGCTTGTGGCCGGTAACGCGATTGTACTTGACGCGCCGTCTTGATTGAGACGGCGCTCAGGGGTCACGCCGCGCAGTAGTCCGCCCAGGCCTGCATCAACGTCACGCGCTTCCCGAACAGATCCCCTCGCCGGTACGCCGCCTCCACCTTGTCCGGCAAGCTGTGAGCCAGCGCATGCTCGCACACCTCGCGCGAGAACGAATTGCTCGCCTCCTCCGCGCACCAGTCGCGGAAGGTAGAACGGAACCCATGCACCGTGATGTCCCCGTGCCCCATGCGCCTTAAAACGGCCGTCAGGCTCATATCGGACAAAGGCAGGTCTGCGCCCCGGCCGGGGAAAACAACGTCACCAAGGCGCTCCAATGACCTCAGAAGGCCCATCGCCGCGGTGGACAAAGGAACCCTGTGCTCCTTCCCCGCCTTCATGCGTTCGGCGGGAATCGCCCACACCTTCGCATCGAGGTCGATCTCGCTCCACCTGGCGCCACGCACCTCGCCCGACCTGCACGCAGTCAGGATGGCGAACTCGATGGCCCGCGCCGCCACGCCCTCGCGCGCACGCAGTTCCTCCATGAAGCCACGCACGTCGCGCCATGGCAGCGCGGGATGGTTCCTGACAGGTGCGATCTTGTTTGGATTGGCCAGCAGATTATCGAGGTGCCCGCGCCAGCGCCGGATTATCGCCCTGCCGAAATTTGCTGACGGTCGCCCAGCCCAGGATCGCCTCGATGCGTCCACGCAGCCGCACCGCCGTCTCGGTCTTGTCCCGCCAGATCGGCCGCAGCACCTTGACCACCAGGTCCGTATCAACCGCCGCCACAGGCAGCGCACCAATCAGCGGACTCGCATAGGTCGCGATCGTGTTCTCCCACTGGTGCACATGCTTGGGATTCTTCCAGCTGCCGCGATGCGCATCGATGTAAGCCTTCGCGCATTCATCGAATGTGATGCGCTTCGCTTCGTCAAGCGCATGGGCATTGCGTGCAGCCCTCCGCTGGTCCAGCGGATCAACGCCCTCGAGCAGCATCTGCTTAAGCATGCCTGCGCCCTGACACGCGCATTGGCCAGATCCACCGTGATGTATGACCCCAATCCCATCTCGCTGCTCTAAGCCCGCTGCGTATAACGAAAGATCCAGCTCTTTGATCCGGTCGGCGACACCTGCAGCCAAAGTCCGCCACCATCACCATGGTAGCCAGGCTTGTCGAGGCGGTTCACGAGTATGGCGGAGAGTTTCCTGATTCGCGTTGCCATAATTCCTACCCACATTCCTACCCACATGTAAACGCAGGATTCAGGTGGATTGTAGCGGACGACCGCGGACGCACTTTTGAGATTTCTCCTATGAGGAGACGAAAAAAGCCCCATCATGTGGGGCTTGATTTTCTAGATCTGGCGGAAGCGGTGAGATTCGAACTCACGAACAGTGTAACCCGTCGCCAGTTTTCAAGACTGGTGCCTTCAACCACTCGGCCACGCTTCCTGCAGCCCCGCATTATACAGATTTCACCGCCCAATGGTCACTCCCCGGGCGGATGGCACTTAAGCCCGCCAAGTCTCCTTCAGCGTCCGCTCAAACGCATCGGCCGCCAGCGGCCGTGAAAACAGGAACCCCTGCACCTCGTCGCACCCCGCCCCGCGCAGGAATTCCAGCTGCTCGGCCGTCTCCACGCCCTCGGCAATCACCCGGTGCCCCAACTGCTTGCCGATGCTGATAATGGTGCTGGCAATCGCGCAATCGTTGCTGTCTTCCGGCAGCCCGGTCATAAACGAGCGGTCGATCTTGAGCGTATCGATCGGGAAGCGCTTCCAGGTAAGACAGGCTCGAATACCCCGTCCCAAAGTCGTCCAGGGACAGCGTCACGCCCAGCGCATTGATCTGATCCATGATGTCGATCACGCGCTCGATATCGTTCATCAGCGTGCTCTCGGTGATCTCCAGCTCCAGCCACTCCGGCTCCAGCCCATGGCGCCGCAGCGTATCGGCCACGCGCTCCGGGAGCGACGCGCTAAACTCGCGCGCCGACACGTTCACCGCCAGCCGGAACGGCGCAATGCCCGAACGCTTCCATTGCGCGGCCTGTTCGCACGCTTCTTCCAGCACCCACTCGCCCAGCTGCACGATCATGCCGGTCGATTCGGCCAGCGGAATGAATTCGGACGGCGGCACCAGCCCCCTGCTCCGGATGGCGCCAGCGCACCAGCGCCTCGGCCCCGATGATCCGGTCGCTGCCGATTTCAAACTTGGGCTGGTAGTGCAGCAGCAGTCCGCCGTTGTACAGGGCGTAGCGCAAATCGGTCTCCAGGCGCATCCGTTCCTGCATCCCCTGGTTCATCTCCTGGCTGTAGAACGCCACGCCTTCGTCGATACCGCCATGCGCCTGCTTGGCGCGCGCCATCGCAATGTCGGCCATGCGCAGCAGCGATTCGGCGTCCGTGCCGTCCTGCGGGAAGACGCTGATGCCGATGCTCGCGCCCACGCGCAGGTCGTGGCCCTCGATCAGGAAGGGTTCGACCAAGGCCGCCTGCAGTTTGCGCGCAACGGTGGTCGCTTCAAAATGCTGGCGCAGGTCGAACAGGCCCACCGCGAATTCGTCGCCCGAAATGCGCGCCACCACGTCCTGATCGCGCAGCGCTGCCTTGAAGCGCTGCGCTACCTGGCGCAGCAGCTCGTCGCCGATGCGCCGTCCCAGCGCGTTGTTCACTTGCTTGAAGCGATTCAGGTCGATGAACAGCACGCAGCCGCTTGGCGTCGTTGCGCTGGGCGACTGCGATCGATTGTTCGAGCAGTTTGGTCAAGAGCGTGCGGTTCGGCAGGCTCGTCAAGCTGTCGTGGTAGGCCAGCTGGTGCAGCCTTTCCTCGGTGCGTTTGCGTTCGGTGATGTCGCTAAGGTAGGCGATCAGGCCCGCGGGCCGTCCCTGCAAATCCTTCAGCGGCGCCAGCGACAGGCTGGCCCAGAATATGTCGCCGGACTTTTTACGGCGCCGCACTTCCATCACCTGCCCGCCCTGCTCCAGGAAGGCATCGTGGAAAGCCGGATCCTCGTTCGCGTACAGGAACAGCACGTTGCGGCCGATCGCTTCCTGCGCGGTGTAGCCGAACAGACGCTCGGCGCCCTTGTTCCAGCTGGTGATGTAACCGGTCTGATTCATCGTCAGCACCGATTCGTGAATCTGGTCGAGGATCTGGGCCTGATCCGAAAGCTGACGCTCGATCTCGATATACGCGTGCGATGAACGCAGCGCCAGCGAATGCATCTGCAGCAGGTTGCCGGTCAGGTTGGCCAGGCTGGCCAGGTGCTGGCGGTCGCCGTTGTCGTAGATCGCCCGGCCCCACACGGCAAACTGGCCGAAGCGCCTAACCGCTGCAGACGATGTCCTGCACGATGCCCACCATGTTGACGGGGATCGGATCCGCCTGCAACCTGCGCTTCACCATCCGGGAGGGCGGGAACGAATGTGCCGCAAGGGCTGCCGAGCAGACTGCGTGCGATGCGTCCGAGTTCGTCCGACAATACATCACCGCGCATGTGCATCACCGCTTCGCACAGCGCTGCGCTGCTGCTCATGATGTCGGTTGCTGGGCGGAGGAACATGCTACAGATTCCGGCTGACCTGGATGGCCCAATGGTAGGCGTGCAGTTGGCTTAACCACCATGGCTCCGGTTCAAAATTGGCCTCGGCGAGCATCAGGGGCCGTCGCAGCAGCGCTTCGGCCAGGCGCAGCATTTCGCCGAACCGGCCGGTGCGCGTGAGTAGCGCGTCGGCGGCCAGCGGCGGCAGGTTGAGGGTGCCGACGATTTCCTCCATCGGCATGGCGAACAGCATGTCGAGCAGCGAGAACACGCCCGTCATGAAGGCCAGGTCCTGGTCGTCGCGTTCGCCGCCATCGAGCTTGCACAGCGCTTCCATGTGGGCTGCGCGCAGCTGCCACGGGCAGCAGCGGGTTGGCCAGGCCGTCCGGCTGCTGGCGCGCGTACAGCAGCAGTTGCAGCCAGCGCTGCAGCTGGCGCCAAGCCCAATACGCTGATCGCCATGCCGAAGCTGGTGATCGGCGCTGTGCGCGAACGCGGCGGAATTGGCCAGTTTCAGAAGGTGGTACGACAGCGCGGGGTCCTGCTTGAGCAGCGCTTCAAGTTCGCGCGTCTCGGCGTCGCGCGCGAGCAGGCCGAGGAGCGTCATCAGGCGCTTGCGCGAGCTGCCGTCGTTCGGTTCGGTCGACGGCTCCGGGTGGATCGGGTAGTCGCCGGCTGAACCATTCGTAGCCAACGCGCGCACTGGTTGCGGCGGGCGGCGGTGTCTACGCCATGTGCCAGGTGCGGGCCGTACATCAGCGGCAGCACGTCGCGCGGGGGCATCGGCGGTGAAGTCGTGCGCCACGGTGCGCAGGTCGCCCGACAAGCTCGCCCCTTCCGGCAGCGGGCCGTCGATCAGGATGCGGTAGCCGCGCGTATGCAGCGCGAGCAGTTGTTGGCGGTAGGCGTCGCTGCTCAAGGCGCCGGCGTTCACCGCAAAGGCGACGCGGGTGGACGGCATCAGGGCAAGTAATTCTTCGGTGAGGATGTCCGGGGCGTCGAGCATGAGGACGGCGTGCAGCGGGGCGATGGCTGCCAGCGTGCCTGGGGCGCTGAATACGGTGTGCAGCGCGGTGCCAAGGTTGCCGTCAGATGGACGGACGCGCAAGCACAGGGCCACCCACGCATTTTGCATGTTTGCTACGGCTTCAATTCCTACAATTGGAAATAACATGGAATCGATCAGGGCCATCAGCATCTCACTAGGGGTGTTACATCATGATATGGGAGATGATAACGAAACACAACCAAATTAGTTGCTCCGGAGATACTATTTTAACGATTGTTTCTTGTAGATGTAACCAATTCGGCACAGATCTATGATCTAAAAGGAGTGGCGGACCGTTTTCGGAGTCTGCCACGTCAGCACATCGTCCTCATGAAGGCGGGGACCCATGGCACGCATGCTCCGCCTATGGGCATCTGTGCTATGGGTCCCCGCCGAGTGCCGCCTTGGCGCGAGGACGACGGTTCAGGTGCCTTCGAATCTTGCGTGCTGTACTGCGTATTTGATTAACTCAGCCTGCCCTTCGATACCGAGCTTACGCTTGATATTCAAACGGTGCGTTTCTACTGTGCGTACTGACAAATCGAGCGCTTTCACGATCTGCTTGTTCGATTCGCCCTTGGCCAACTGCTGCAGCACTTCCTGCTCGCGCACCGTCAGCTGGTTATCCTGCACCAGCGGCCGCGCCAGCTGCCTGGCCAGCGCCGCGCTGTAGTAGATCCCGCCCGCCATCACGGTATCGATCGCCAGCACAATATCCTTGCCCGGCGCATCCTTGAGCACATACCCGCGCGCCCCGGCCTGCATCGCCTGGCTCACATATTCAAGCTTGTCGTGCATCGACAAAATCAGCACCGAGATATCCGGAAACCGCTCCCGGAACAGCGCCGTCGCCTCGATCCCGCTGATGCCACGCATATTTATATCCATCAGCACCAGATCGACCTGGCACTGCGCGGCCTGGCGCAAGGCTTCGTCGGCGCCGTCGGCCTCGGCCACCACCTTCAGGTGCGGCACGGCCTCCAACCGCGCGCGCAAGCCGTCGCGCACCAGCGGGTGGTCGTCCACCAGCAGTATGTGTATCGTCTCGCTCATGCAAGCGCCTCCACCGTGGCCTGCACCGACGTGCTTAAGCCGAAGTTGAATTGATCTGCAGCTGCCCGCCAATGGCGTCCATCCGCTCCATCATGTTGCGCAGGCCGATGCCGCGCTTGGGGTGGCTGGCCACCACCACCGGGTCGAAGCCGCTGCCGTTGTCGGCGATCGTCAGCACCACTTTGCGCCCGTCGCGCAGCAGCGTGATGTCGACGCAGCTGGCGTGCGCGTGGCGTTCGATGTTGGTCAGCGCTTCTTGCGCTATCCGGAACAGGACCGTGTTGGCCACGTGCGTCAAGCCGTCCGTGCTTCCCTGCGCGCGGAAGCGCACCGGCACGCCGCCGTTGTGCGTGCATTCCTGCGCCAGGTGGTCGAGCGCGGCGGCCAGGCCCAGATCGTCCAGGATCGCGGGCCGCAAATCGTGCGAGATGCGGCGCACTTCGCCCAGCACGTCGTTGAGCTGCTGGGCCGTGTGTTCGAAGCTGACGCGCGCGGCTTGCTGCTGGTCCGCGTTGCCGCCAAGCCGGATCACGCTTGGCTTCGATCTGCAGCTTGATCGATACCAGCCACTGGCTGATCCCGTCGTGCAGGTCGCGCGACAGGCGTGCTCTCTCCTCTTCCTGCGATTCGACCACGCGCTGCGCCAGCACCTTGAGCTTGGCGTCGGCCACGCGCAGTTCGCTCACGTTGAGCGCCAGGCCGGACAGCGCCACCACCAGCGAGCTGACAATCGCCATCGCCGCGATCCACAGCATGGTGCTCTGGATATTGCGCGACTGCTGGGTGTCGATCTTGGCCAGGGCCGCGTCCACGTCGTCCAGGTAGATCCCGGTGCCCATCATCCAGTTCCAGTTCGCCACCGGCACCACGTAGCCAAGCTTGGGCGCGGTTTTGTTCGACGAGGGCTTGGCCCACATGTAGCGCTGCAGCCCGCCGCCCGCTTTGGCCTTGGCCACCAGGCGCTGGATGGTCGGCTCGCCGAAGGCGTCGCGCATGTCCCACAGGTTGCGGCCCACCAGCTCGGGCTGGCGCGGGTGCATCAGGTTGTTGCCCTGGTAGTCGTAGACGAAGAAGTAGCCGTCGTTGCCAAAGCTCAGGGTGGAGAGGATGCGCTTGGCTTCGTCCATGGTGGCTGCGTCGTTCTTGCCGGAGTTGGTCAGGTGGGCGATCGACTGGGTGGCCAGGGCGACGTAGTGCTTCCAGTTCGATTTCCTTGCTGGCCAGGTAGGCTTGCTGGATGGTCTCACGCTGCTGCTCGGCCAGGGTGATGGCCTGGTGCCGCACGAACAGGGCAATTGCGCACAGCGCCAGGATCAGCGGCGTGATCGCGAGCAGGATGACTTTTTGCCTGAGCTTCATTGATTCCATGGGCCAATTCTACGTCGAGTCCGTCATTCGCGCCTACGTAGTAGTACGCAGACGCGTGCGTAGTGCTGCGCTTGTCCGCGCTTTCCGGGTGGCGAATACTGCGTGAGACCGGTTGATCGGTCGACAGAGAAAGCCGTGTCGAAGTCTGCACCTCGTGGTGGTGGTGGCGGCGACTGGCAACTATAAAAACTACGGAGGAGTCATCATGAACAATCTCACAAGCCGGGCTTAGCTGGGCTGCGCTATCGGTGGGTGGCGCATGCGCACTTGCCTACATCGCCCTCATGCGCGGCGAATCCATCAATGCCATCTGGATCGTTGCCGCCGCGGTCTGCGTGTATCTGATCGCCTACCGCTTCTACAGCAAGTTCATCGCCGAACGCGTGGCCGGGCTCGACGCCAAGCGGCAGACGCCTACCCTACAAATTCAACGACGGCCTCGACTACGTTCCCACCAACCGCTACGTGCTGTTCGGCCACCATTTTGCCGCCATCGCCGGTGCCGGTCCGCTGGTCGGGCCCGTACTGGCCGCGCAGATGGGCTACTTGCCGGGCATGATGTGGATCCTCGCGGGCGTGGTCTTCATGCCTGGCGCAGTGCAGGACTTCATGGTCCTCTTCATCTCCACCCGCCGCGACGGCCGCTCGCTTGGCGACCTGATCAAATCGGAACTGGGCGAGATTCCGGGCGTCATCGCCCTGCTCGGCACCTTCATGATCATGGTCATCATTCTGGCCGTGCTGGCGCTCATCGTCGTCAAGGCGCTGACCGGCTCGCCGTGGGGCAGCTTTACCGTCATGGCCACGATTCCTATCGCGCTGTTCATGGGCATCTATTCGCGTTACATCCGCGTCGGCCGGATCGGCGAAATCTCGCTGATCGGTTTCGTCTTGCTGATGCTGGCCATCTTTGGCGGCCAGCTTGTCGCTGCCGATCCTGTATTGGCCGCAATGTTCACCTTTACCGGCGTTCAGCTCACCTGGATGCTGATCGGTTACGGCTTCATCGCTTCCGTCATTCCCGTGTGGCTGCTGCTGGCGCCGCGCGATTATCTGTCGACCTTCCTCAAGATCGGCACCATCGTTGCGCTGGCGCTCGGCATTCTGTTTGTCGCGCCTGAACTCAAGATGCTTAGGCGGTGACCAAGTTCATCGACGGCACCGGCCCGGTCTGGTCGGGCAGCCTGTTCCCCTTCCTGTTCATTACCATCGCTTGCGGTGCGGTATCCGGTTTCCACGCACTGATCGCTTCGGGCACCACGCCCAAGATGATCGAGAACGAACAGCACGCCCGCTTCATCGGCTACGGCGCCATGCTGATGGAATCGTTTGTTGCCATCATGGCGCTGGTTGCCGCGTCCACCATCGAGCCTGGCATTTACTTTGCCATGAATAGCCCCGCCGCTCTGCTCGGCACGACCGCTGAATCGGCCGCGGCTGCCGTCACGCAGCTCGGCTTTGTCATCACACCGGAGATGCTCACGCAAACAGCCAAGGACGTCGGCGAAACGACCATCATTTCCCATGTGGCAGTGCACCAACGCTCGCGGTCGGCATGGCGCACATCTTGTCGGGCGCCATCGGCGGCAAGGCGATGATGGCCTTCTGGTACCACTTCGCGATCCTGTTCGAGGCGCTGTTCATCCTCACGGCGGTGGACGCTGGCACGCGCGCTAACTGCTTTATGCTGCAGGATTTGCTCGGCGCCTTTGCGCCTTCGCTCAAGCGCACCGACTCCCTGCCCGCCAACCTGATCGCCACCTCGCTGTGCGTGGCGGCCTGGGGCTACTTCCTGTACCAGGGCGTGGTCGATCCGCTGGGCGGCATCAACACCCTGTGGCCGCTGTTCGGGGATCGCCAACCAGATGTTGGCCGGTATCGCGCTGATCCTTGCCACCTGCGTGCTGTTCAAGATGAAACGCGCACGCTTCGCCTGGGTGACCATGGTACCGACCGCCTGGCTGCTGGTATGCACGCTGACGGCTGGCTGGCAGAAGATCTTCCACGAGAACGTCAAGATCGGCTTTGTCGCCCATGCGAAGAAGTTCCAGGCCGCGATCGACCAGGGGATAGTGCTGGCGCTAACCAAGAACATGGATCAGATGCACCGCATTGTCTTTAACGATTATGTGGATGCGTCGCTGGCCTAAGCTTCTTCATCCTCGTGGTGCTGGCGGTGCTCGGCTTTGGCATCCGCACCATCCTGGCGGCGCGCTGCCAAAGCTGCCGAGCGCAAAGGAATCGCCATTCGTCACACAGCCGCTGGCGCAGGCCTGATCATGTTTGACGAACTGATCCAGGCCTAAGCCGCTACCTCGGGCAGAGCATGCGCCTGATGGTGGGCTTGCCTGAATATAGTACCTATGTCTCGCACCGGGAGAGTACCCACCCGGGCCAGCCTGTCATGTCGTACGAGGAATTCTTCCGCGAACGGCAGGAAGCCAGGTACGGCGGCGCTTAAAGCAGCGCGGTGGCTGCTGCTAGGTTCAGACCAATGCCGCTCAGTGCAAGCTGGGCGGCATTTTCTATTCCACGAATGTGTTTACAATGCTCTACCATTGTCGGCCACCGGGATATCGATGCACAAACTGTCTGCCCTCCTCTTTTGCCTGATCGCCGGACATGCCATTGCGCGCACCGCGCCACCTTCGGCGCCCAAGCGCGTGCAGACTGCGCAGCGCGTCACCTTCGATTTCCACAGCGCCTTCTTGATGAACCTGCACCACTTCCTGTACGACATGGCGGTGCGCAAGGACAAGCTTGCGAGCGTTCAATGGCAAGCCGCGCCGACCAGTGACGAGATGGACACGCTGCGCAACGCAATCGCGTTCTACCGCAGCCATTACGCCGAACTGGAATTGCTGGACGATGCGACCATGGTCGGCATCAAGCACGCCCTGTCGGTGGACGATGCGCGGCGCAGCACTGCCGGTCTGGCGCTGCCGCCCGGCCTGGCGGCCGTGCTCGATTCGGTTGCGCCCATTTATGAACGCAGCCTGTGGTCCCTGCATGACCGCAGCAACCGCACGTGGATCGCCCAGGCACGCGCGCTCGATACCGTGTTCGGCGCCGAAGTTCAGGCCAACATCGAACGCCACCTCGGTGCGCCGTTTCCAACCAGGCCCATCCGCGACGATGTGGTCTTTGCCACCGGCACCCGCCAGGGCGCCTACACCGACGAGCAAATCGTGATGCCGAGCAACCGCGCCGACTACCAGGGTCTGGCTGCGCTGGAAATGCTGTACCACGAGGCATCGCACACCACCGTCACGGTCGCGCTCGAAGCGGCCATCGAAGCGCGCCTCAAGGCAACCGGACGCAAGGATGACCTGGCGCTCTGGCATGTCGCCCAGTTCTATACCGTCGGCAAGGTCACGCAGGACGTGCTGGCCAAGCGCGGTATCAGCTACCGCAGTTACGCCGATCAGCGTGGCCTGTACGCAGGTTTCTGGGCGCCGCTCATGCCGGTGCTGGAAGCGGTCTGGGTGCCGCACATGGACGGTAAGCTGAACCTGCAAGACACCGTCAACCTCATGGTGGACCGGCTCCCCGCGCCTTAGGCGCCACATTCTTTGCGTTCTCCACTTGCACAACCGTGCATAGTGTATATACTGTGTATATGCGCATACACAGTACATTTACCATTTCCCAAACCGACGGCCGCCCGATGTATCTGCAGATCATCGAGCAAATCCGTCACAAGGTGGGTATCGGCGACTGGTAGGCAGGGGGCGGAAATTCCGTCCATCCGTCAGCTCGCTGCCGACCTGAGCGTCAGTGTCATCACGGTCAAGCGTGCCTACCAGGAACTAGAACAGGCTGAAGCGTGATCGTGACCCAGCCCGGGCGCGGTTCGATCGTCTCGTCCAGTCCGGTGCTCGACACGGCCCAGTGGGAAGAACAATTGAACCAGTCCCTGGACCAGGCCGCCCGCCTCGGTCAGCTGCTGGGTTTGGCTCCTGACGCACTCGCGTCCCGCCTGTACGCCGCGATACAACATTTGAAGGAAGAATAATGGATACCCTGGCAGTGCAGCTACGTTCCGTATGCAAGCGCTATCCCCACTTTGCGCTGGACCAGGTCGACTTGTCGGTGGCCCAGGGCAGCATCATGGGTTTTCTTGGTGCCAATGGCGCCAAGCAAATCGACCACCATCCGCATCCTCATGGGCCTGGTACACCAGCACAGCGGCAGCGTGCGCGTGCTCGGGCACGAGATGCCGTCCGCCCAGGCGCTGGCCAAGCAGGAAATCGGCTTCGTGTCGGAAGACTTGCGGCTGTATGGCGGTGCCACGCTGCAATGGCATATGGATCTGGTCGCGTCGATTTATCCGCGCTGGGATGCGGCTTACGCCAAAACCTTGCTGGGCCGCTTCGATCTGGAGCCGGTGCAGAAGGTCAAAGGCTTGTCGCACGGACAGCGGGTCAAGGCCGCCCTGTTGCTGGCGCTCGCACGCCGTCCCAAGCTGCTGGTGCTCGACGAACCGACCACCGGCCTCGATCCAGTTGCCAGGCATGAAGTGCTTGCCGAGCTGATGCATGCGATGGTGGACGAAGACCGCACCGTGCTCTTTTCGTCCCACAACACACGCGACGTCGAACAGATTGCCGACGCCATCACCTTCATCGACCGCGGCAAGATTGTCGACGCCGATGACAAGGAGAACTATCTCGAGCGCTGGCGCCGCATCCAGCTCGATCTGCCGCCGGGGCACACGTTGCCGCAACTGGCCGGTACGGTGTCGGTGGTCGGCGAAGGCCGCAGCCGCGTGCTGACCACCAGCCAGTTCAGCGAGGAGATTACCGGCGCCTGCCAGGCGGCGGGCGCGAGCATTCACGCCGTCCAGTCGATGAGCCTGGAAGAGATTTTCGTCAACACCGTCATGGGCCAACGCGGGGAGGCAACAGTATGAACACCCATATGATTCGGATTCTGGTCCGGAAAGACTTGCGCCTCGTTACCCTGCCGGTGCTGTGCTACCTGGCCGCCGGGCTGGTGTCGATCGGCATCATGAGCGTGGAACAGCACGCCTGGTTCTATGCTTAAGCAGCGTGCTCTTGATCACCTCGATGATCGCGCTCGGCTTTCATCCGCCGATGGCCACCGTGGTCGGCGAACGCAAGGAACAGACGCTCGCTTTCGTGATGAGCATGCCCATCACATCACGCCACTGACTACACCTGGTCCAAGCTGCTGGCCAACCTGATGCTGTTCTTTATTCCCTGGGCGATCTTGCTGGCCGCAACCATCGGCTTGATCTTGCTGCGGCCGTCGTTGCCGGATGGTTTGATTCCATATTCCAGCATCCTGTTTGGCGCAATTGCTTCCAGTGCCGTCGTGATCCTGTGCATCGGCATTGTCAGTGAATCGCTGCACTGGACTATCGGCACGCAGATCGCATCGAACCTCCTCTTCCAGGGAGTCATGTACGCCGCTTCCACCACGCTTATGGATCAAGGCCACCATGAACGGCGAACTGGTGGACTGGAATGCCCCGGCGCTCGCCTTCCTCGGCATTGAGCTGGCGATCGCCGTCATCGCGCTGCCGGTCACGCTCTGGCTGCAATCGCGCAAGACCGACTTCCTCTAAACCCCGGAGCTGCCATGCAAACCGACAAGCAAACCTTGGCGGCGGGACAGACACGCCTGCACGGGCTCGACGCCGTGCGCGTTTGCCCTGCTGCTGGGTGTGATCCTGCACGCGACCATGTCGTTCCTGCCCGGGCCGCAAGTGTGGCTGGTGGATGACAGGCAAAGCAGTCTCTTTCTTTCCGCGGCATTTTTCGTGATTCACATGTTGCGGATGCTGACGTTTTTCCTGATCGCAGGTTACGTCGCGCGGCTCAGTTTTCACAAGCTGGGCGCGGCCGGGTTCTTTCGCGACCGCGCCTTGCGCATCGGTGTGCCGCTGGTGCTGGGATGGATGGTGCTGTTCCCGGCCTTGATGGCTGCGGCGGGCATTCCCTTTGAGGGATGGAGCGTGACTTTCGGCAGCTTTCCCCTGGCCCACCTGTGGTTCCTGTATCTGCTGGGCACCTTCTATCTGGCACTGGCGGTCGTGCATCCCCTGCTTGGACTTGTGGGCGGGCGCATCACGCATCTGCTGTTGCAGCCCTGGGCGGTGCTGGTGCTGGCGGCGCCGCTGGGGCTGAGCTTGCATCTGCATCCCTACTGGGTCATGTGGTTCGGCATCCCCACACCGGACCGCGGCTTTGTGCCCAGCCTGCCATCGGTACTCAGCTACGGCGGCGCCTTCCTGTTCGGCTGGATGACGGCCTCGCGGCCGGATGCGCCCGGCATCTGGGCGAGACGCTGGCCGTTCAACCTGGCACTGGCCTGCGTCTGCACCGTCTTCTGCCTGGCACAGACGGGACTGGCGCCCTTGCTGATGCCGGTGCCGCAAGGCAGCGCCAAGCTGATGTTTGCCGCCAGCTATAGCGTCGGCGCCTGGAGCTGGGCGCTGGCGCTGGCCGGGATCGGACATCGCTTCCTCGGCAATCACAGTCCGGCTCGCCGCTATCTGGCCGATGCGTCGTACTGGATTTACCTCGTGCATTTGCCGCTGGT
Organism: Massilia sp. H-1; assembly: GCA_024703915.1. Lineage (GTDB taxonomy): Bacteria > Pseudomonadota > Gammaproteobacteria > Burkholderiales > Burkholderiaceae_D > Telluria_A. The sequence continues at coordinate 861,389 of CP087969.1, forward strand.
GGTCCTGCTGCAGAACGCGGTGGCGCAACTGGCCTGGCCGTGGCCCTTGAAAATGCTGCTGATTCTAGCGGTGGCGTTCGCGGTGATGCTTGCCACTTACGCCTTGTTGATCCGGCGCACTGTCGTCGGGGTCGTGTTGAACGGCCGCAAGAAAAGCTAAACCTATAACCCTCTTTGAAAGTGAGATCTCATCATGCGTGGACTCCCTCTGTTGCTTGCTCTGTTGTTTGCCCTGCCATCGCAGGCCTCCCCCACACCGACCGTGCAAACCTTGCTCGACCAGCATGCGAAGGCGCTGGGGCCGCTTGAACGGGTCACGACCCGGCGCGTCAAGATGCGCGTGATCGGGATGGCGCCGTTCGATTTGCCCGTCGTCGTGGAGTCGAGCAGGCCCAATCTGATCCGCAAGGAAGTATCGCTGCAAGGCAGCGTGCAGGTGACCGCGTTCGACGGCAAACGTTCATGGAAGACCGATCCGTTCGTTGCCGGTGGCGACAAGCTTGCGCCGCTGCTTAGCTGACGAAGCGAAGGCTTTGCTGGCGGAATCGGATTTCGACGGCGTGCTGATCCAGCCGATGGCCAAGGGAATCAAGGTCGCCTACCTGGGGCTAGAAGCGACGGTCGACGGCAAAGCCGCGCACACCTTGCGCGTGACGCAGCCGAATGGCGATGCGGCCACCGTGTGGCTCGACGCCACGACCTATCTCGAATTCAAACGTACTCAGCCGGGAGCGGTGATGGGGCAGATAAAATCGCTCGACATTTTTACCAGCGATTACCGCATGGTTGACGGCATTCGGGTACCGCACAAGGTCGAGATCGGGCTGAGTGGCGCGAAGGAAAAGATGTCGGTCATCGTCGATGTTGTCGAACTGAATGCGAAGATTGATCCGAGCCGTTATTCGGTGCCTGCTGCCAAGTAAATTCTCTGGGGGCGTTGGGGGTCAGGTCTGACATTCGGACACGAGCTCAACCGCAAAGCGGTTGAGCTCGTGTCCGAATGTCAGACCTGACCCCCAACGCGCCTTCTCCGTTGCATCCCCGCCTCCCCCCTCCGGGCAACTTTGTCCGCGATCAAAGCTGTCAAGAATCTTTACACGTATATTTTTCCTGCCGGAATCCGATTCCCCACCTCACCAGACGAAGCCCGCCATGCTGAACTTCGAGCGCTCCAGTTTGAACAAGAAATTAACCATCATTTCTTTCCTGTCGACCGGCACCGCGCTCCTGTTCGTGTTCGTCGCCTTCACGGTGACGTCGGTGTTGAATCACCGCAAGGATGAAGGAATGCAACTGTCGTCCTTCATGCGAGCGTGATCGGCGCCAACAGCGTCGATGCGCTGACGTTCAATGACCGCAGCCGCGCACACAAGACCCTGGCCGCGCTCAGGGCCAAGGATGAAATTTCCAGCGCGGCATTGTTCGACCGCAACGGTGCCGTGTTCGCGCAATACGCCCGCCCCGGCCTGGTCGAGGCCGATCCCGCCACGCTGGCGGTCGATCCCGACGACGACAAGCTGACCCTGGCCAATCGCCTCGGCAGCAGTTTCTGGTCGACCAGCATGCGCCGCTACCGTCCAGTGACCGGCCTCGACAACACGCAAATCGGCGTGGTCATGATCGAAGCGGACTTGACGGCCATGTGGCTCGACGTGCTCAAGAGCCTGGGCATGATCGCGGCCGCCATGGGCGGCTCGCTGATGGTGGCGATGGTGCTGGCCAGCCGCTTCAAGGGCAGCATTGCCGATCCCGTCACCAAGCTGATCAATGCCGCGCAGAAGGTGTCGGCCAGCCAGAATTACAACCTGCGCATTTCCCATGAACGCACCGACGAGCTCGGCACGCTGATCGACAGCTTCAACGACATGCTGGCCCAGATCGAAGGCCGCGGCGCCGCCCTCACCCACCATCGCGACGAGCTCGAGCGCCAAGTCAGCGTGCGCACCGAGCAGCTGGAAAAGGCCAAGAACGCGGCCGAGGCGGCCAGCCGCGCCAAGAGCGCCTTCCTGGCCACCATGAGCCACGAAATCCGCACGCCGATGAATGGCGTGCTGGGCATGACGGAAATGCTGCTCAGTACCTCGTTGACCGAGACCCAGCGCAATTTCACGCGCCTGGTCAAGCGCTCGGGCGAGCATCTGCTGGTGATCATCAACGACATCCTCGACTTTTCCAAGATCGAGGCGGGCAAGCTGTCGATCGAGTACATCAACTTCAACCTGTGGGATCTGCTCGACGACATCAACAACATCTATTCGCCGCAAGCCCACGCCAAGGGCATCGCGCTCGATTTCGACATCGCCAACGACATCCCGATCGCCATCTGCGGCGACCCGAACCGCCTGCGCCAGATCATGGCCAACCTGCTTGGCAATGCGATCAAGTTCACCGACCGCGGCCAGATCCTGGCCAAGGTCCAGGTCACGGGCGAAGACGGCCCCACCGTCAGCCTGCGCTTCGAAGTGCACGACACCGGCATCGGCGTCTCGCGCGACGCGCGCAGCAGGATCTTTGAAGCGTTTTCGCAGGCGGACAATTCGACCACCCGCAAATACGGCGGCACCGGTCTGGGCCTGGCCATTTCACGCCAGCTGGTCGAGCTGATGGGCGGGAAAATCGGCGTCGAGAACGCGCTGACCCAGGGTTCCATCTTCTGGTTCACGGTCAGCTTCGACAAGCGCCGCGTCAGAAACCGACGAACCGGGCATGTCGCTCAAAGCCATCGAAGGCTTGCGCGTGCTGGTGGTCGACGAGAGCGAGGAAAGCCGCCGCGTGCTCGAACAGCAGCTGGCGGCCTGGCAGGTGGCCAGCGAGAGCGCCCGGTCGGCGGTCGATGCGGTCGAGCGGCTCACGGCGGCGGCTCGCAGCGGCAAACCCTACGACGTGGCGATCATCGACATGGACCTCAAGCGCACCAGCGGCCTGTCGCTGGCGGCCGCCATCAAGGGCGATCCGAATACGGCCGCCACCCGCCTGCTGCTGGTCAGCGACAACCGCCTGGCCGCCGATCCCGTGCAGCGGCGCGAGGCCGGCGTGGCGTACCAGCTGATCAAGCCTGCGCGCTTGCGCGATCTGTTCTGAATGCATCATGACCCGCCCCCGCATCAAGCGGCCCGCGATCGCGGTCCCGGCCGAACCACGCACGGTGCTGCCCCCGCGCGGAAACGGGCGCGCCGCCCGCCGTCAAGCCGCCGCGCGTGCGCAAGGTGCTGCTGGCCGAGGACAATCCGGTGAACGTGGAAGTGGCCAAGGCCATGCTCGATTCGCTGGGACTGAAGGTGCAGATCGCCCGCAACGGCGAAGAAGCCCTGCAGGCCGCGCGCGCCGACAATTACGACATCGTCCTCATGGATTGCCAGATGCCGGTCATGGACGGCTTTGCCGCCACCGCCGAAATCCGCCGCCACGAGCAGTCCGGCGGCCGCGGACGCACCCCTGCCGATCATCGCGATCACCGCCAACGCGCTCCAGGGCGACCGCGAAGCCTGCCTCGCCATGCCAGCATGGACGACTACCTGAGCAAGCCGTTCACGCAGCAGCAGCTGGCCGCCGTGATCGGGCGCTGGATCGGCATGCCGATCGCCGCCAGCGTGCACCACGACGACGAGCCGCCCATGCTGCCGCCCGAGGTGCGCGAGGTGATCGAGCGCGACGTCATCAACCGCAATGCGCTCGACAACATCCGCGCCCTCAACAAGGACAGCGGCGACGCCCTGGTGCAGAAGGTCATCGCCGCCTATGTGGACGACACATGCGGCCCTGCTCCAGACCCTGCGCTGCGCCATCGCCCGCGTCGATTGCGGCAACCTGCGCAAGGTCGCGCACAGCCTCAAGTCGAGCAGCGCCAATGTCGGCGCCGAGTCGCTCGCGCAGCTGTGCAAGGAAATGGAAACCCTGGGCCGGTCCCAGACCACCGAAGGCGCCAGCGCCATCCTGATCGACATGGAGCACGAATTTCAAGCCGTCCGGCATTCGCTCAATGCCATCCAAGTGAAGGAAAATTGACATGCCAGTTACCTCCAACAAACGCGGCGTCGTCCTGGTCGCCGACGACGATCCGGTCATGCGCCTGCTGATGATCGAGATGCTGGGACAGGTTGGCCTGGACGGGATCGAAGCCGAAGACGGCGCCATGGCCGTGGACCGCTTCCAGCGCATGGCGCCGGACCTGATCATGATGGACGTCGACATGCCCAACATGGACGGCTTCTCCGCCTGCCGCGAGATCCGCCGCATCGAAACCGGGGCCGCGGTCCCGATCATCATGGTCACCGGCGGCGACGACATTGAAGCGGTCACCAACGCCTACGAGGCTTGGCGCCACCGACTTTGTCTCCAAGCCGATCAACTGGCCGATCCTGGGCCACCGCGTGCTGTACGTGCTGCGCGCCAGCGACGCCATCGTCCGCCTGCGCATCGCCGACGCCCACAACCGCGCGGTGCTGGCAGCTATCCCGGACACATTCTTCCGGCTCAGTAAAGACGGCTACTACCTCGACTACGAACAGGGGCACGACGCCGCCGCCACCGCACCGGTCGATCAGTGCGTCGGCAAGCACATCGCCGAGATGCTGCCGCGCGAGATCGCCAGCCGCATCGTCGAGCAGATGCACGCCGTGCTCGACACCCAGGAAATCCGCTCGGTCGACTACGAAATGCTGCGCGCTTGGCTGCCGTCCACCACTTCGAGGCGCGCCTGGTCGCCACCGGCCCCGGCGAAGTCCTGGGCCTGGTGCGCGACATCAGCGAACGCAAACGCACCGAGGAACAGATCCGGCGCCTGGCCTACTGCGACAGCCTGACCGGCATCCCCAACCGCCAGGCCTTCCTCGAAACGCTCGAGCGCGAGCTGCACCGCTCCAAGGCGGGCAACAAGAAGTTCGCGGTGCTGTTCATGGATCTGGATGCGTTCAAGCGTATCAACGACACGCTCGGCCACAACGTGGGCGACCATTTGCTCAAGATCGTCTCCGAACGCCTGCGCGAAACCATCCGTCCCAGCGACCTGGTCTCGCGCGTCGACCAGCCGCACAACCTGGCGCGCCTGGGCGGCGACGAATTCACGATCCTGATTCCGGATCTGGAGCGGGTCGAGAACGCGCTCAACGTGGCGCACCGGGTCAAGGACGCGATGCGGCGCCCGTTCCTGATCGACGGGAACGAGATCTTCGTCACGGCCAGCATCGGCATCTCGCTGTTCCCCGAGGACGGGAACGACTGCGATTCCCTGCTCAAGTTTGCCGACACCGCCATGTACCACGCCAAGAACTGTGGCAAGAACAATGCGAAGCTGTACAGCTCTTCGCTGACCATGGAGATCATGAGCCACGTGAAGCTCGAAGTCGGCCTGCGCAAGGCGATCCAGAACAACGAGCTGTATCTGCTGTACCAGCCGCAGATCGACGTGCGCTCGGCGCAGATCGTCGGGGTCGAGGCGCTGGTGCGCTGGCGCCATCCCGAGCGCGGCGTGATTTCGCCCACCGAGTTCATTCCGCTGGCCGAGGAAACAGGCCTGATCGTGCCGATCGGCGAATGGGTGCTGCGCACGGCCTGCATCCAGGCCATGCAGTGGCAGAAGGCGACCAAGCGCTCGCTGCGCATGGCGGTGAACCTGTCGGCCAAGCAGTTCAAGGACGAGAACCTGACCCAGATCGTGCTCTCGGCGCTGGGCGACACCGGGCTCGATCCGCGCCTGCTGGAACTGGAGCTGACCGAAGGCACGCTGATGGACGACGCCCGAGCGACCATGGCCACGCTCGAACAGCTGCGCGCCATTGGAGTGCGTCTGTCGATCGACGATTTCGGCACCGGCTACTCGTCGATGAACTACCTCAAGCGCTTCGATGTGCGCGCGCTCAAAATCGACAAGAGCTTCATCTGCGGCCTGCCGCAGGACTCCGAGAACGCCGCCATTACGCGCGCCATCATCGCCATGGCGCACGGCCTAAAGATGGTGGTGGTAGCCGAAGGCGTGGAGACCGACGAGCAGCTGGTGCTGCTGGAGGAATACGGCTGCGACATGGTGCAGGGCTTCTTCCTCGGTCACCCGTCACCCCAGGAGTCGATCACGCAGATGCTGCAAAAGGCCAGCGTCCTGGCGGCGCCCTGAGCCTACGGCGTCAGCGTGAGCGTATGCTCGGCCGTCCCCGGCAGCAGCGGCGTCGGCGTGCCCTTCACCCAGTCCGCGTGCCCCATGAGGAAGTACGGCGACAGCGGATGCCCGCTTTGCCCGCCCGGCATGTTGAACACGCCCTGCTCTTCCTTCCCGGGCGAGACGGTCAGCCGCTCCGACTGGCCGAATTTGCTGCCCGATACGCGCGGCATGTTGGCGTCGCCCGGCAGCTGATCGGGGCTGCGGCCAGCCAGCGCTTGAGGAATGGCGCGGCCATCGTGATCGGATGCGCAATGGCGGCCGTGTTGCGCTCGCCCCAGGTGGCGGCCGCCAGCGGCTTGCCGTCCCGCGTCAGTTCAACGATGGCCCGGTCGATCGCGGCCAACTGCACGTCCTTCCAGTTCGCATGCCCGGCTAAGCAGCCAGGCAGCGGGCTGCTCGTCGAGCAAGCGCGCCAGCACCACCGGCCAGCGTGAATTGATCAGCGCCATGGACGCCTTGTCGCCCAGCGCTTCGAGCTGGCCGTTGGCCCCGTCGTACACCACGTCGTACAAGGACCACATGAACTGGCGCGCCAGCCGGTAGCCGGTCGAGTCCACGCTGGCGCGTCCGTTCCAGCCGTCCTTCAGCAGCCGCAGATACTCGGCCCGCTGCGGCTTGCCCTGCACGGCAGCGCCATCGAGGACGGCCAGCGCCCGCTCGCGCCACGGCGTGATGAACACGGCGCGGTCGTCCAGCGCCACGCCGTACACGCCTAGCCACGTCGGCCTGGCTGCCCAGCGCCAGCAAGCCATCGCGCACCTGGCGGTTGCGCGCGCCGATATCGAAACCGCCGTCGCCGATGCGCTGCGCGCCCTCCCCGATCAGCTGCCGGTTGTTCGCGGTCGACAGCTGCCCGTTGGCCGGGTTGACCACGCGCGGATAATCGCCCGCTGCCAGGCTGCCCTCAAACGACTTCACCGGCCCTTCGGCGGCGATCGGATAGGTGTCGCCCGCGCCCGGACTGGCGCGTTTGGGCAGCAGCCCCGCGATGGTCCAGCCGATATTGCCCTTGTCGTCATCGCTATGATGAAATTTTGCGCCGGGATGCCGAGCGAATTGGCGACGGCCAGCGCCTCATCCACGGTGTCGGCCGTTTCCAGCTTGCGCGGATTGGCGTTGAGCGCCTTCGGGCTGTGCGCCAGCCAGTGCACGGCGTAGATCTTGCCGCCCACCTCGCGCACCGGTCCGAACGACGTTTCGCGCACCACGAATTGGCTCGCCTGGGCGCCCTTGATCAGGATCGTCTCCACATGCTGGTCCGGGGTCTCCCATCCGGCCAAGCGTGCGCAGCTGGCCGGGGTGGGCGGCATCGGCCGTGAGCGTGACCAGATCGAGATAGTCGCCGTAGCTGTTGGTGTAGCCCCAGGCCACGTGCCCGTTACTGCCCACGACCACCGTCGGCAGCGCGCCCGGCAGCATCACGCCCACCGTGCGGCGCGGCTTGCCTTGCGCATCCGGGAATTCCAGCGCCGCGCGGTACCAGATATTCGGCAGCTGCACGCCGAGGTGCATGTCGTCGGCGACGATCGCCACGCCATCCTTGCTGCGCGTGCTTAAGCCACGGCCCAGTTATTGCTGCCAACCGCGTCGACAAAATCGGCCGAGGCCACCACCGTCGCGGCCGTGGTGCGCGGCTTGCCCCACCACGCGGGCGCGCTGGCCGGGACCGGCGCCAGCGGCGCGGCCACGCTGTTGGCGTCGATCGGCGCGTCCCAGGCCGAATACTCGGGCAGCAGGAAGGCGCGCTGCTCGGCGCTGGCGTTCTCCAGCAGCCAGCCGCGCGCAATCTCGCGCGGCATCAGCTTGCCCTGCAAATCAAAATACATCGCGTACACCACCATCAGCGAATCGGACGCGGTCCACGGGCGCGGCTTCACGCCGATCAGCGCGTATTCGAAGGGGTTGGCCTTGAGACCATTCAAGCCGTCGTTCACGCCGCTCACGTAGCGTTCGAGGAAGGCGCGTTCAGGCTAAACTCCATGCCCGCGAGAATCGCCGCGGCGCGCGGGAAGCGGTGCAGCCGGTGTTCTTCATCGGTCTTGAGGGCCTTGGGGCCGAACAGTTCGGCCAGTTCACCGGCGCCCACCCGGCGCAGCAGATCCATCTGGAAGAAGCGTTCCTGCGCGTGCACGTAACCGGTCGCGTAGGCCAGGTCGTCGCGATTGCCGCCCTTGAATACCGGCACCCCGCGCGCATCGCGGGCGACCGTGACCGGCGCGCTCAGGCCGGCTGCGCGCACGCTGCCATCCAGCAGCGGCAGGCTGCCCCGTATGTACATGTACGCCGCCAGCACGGCCACCAGGATCAAGAACAGCAAGCCCGTCAGGACCCGCAGCGACCAGACTCGCATTGCACGCTTTTGCATCGTATTCCTCTTCGGGGGGATCGATCGCAGTGTGCCAGAAATTTTCGGCCGTGCGCAAGAATTCGCGGCGACGGCAAACCGAAGTTCCCGGAACCCTATTGAGAGTGATCAGAAGTCGATGCGGGCGCACTCCTAAGCTAAAGGCATGTCAGGAAAGGAGGCAGCGATGGCACAGCTCATCAAGGCACTGGCGGCACTCCTGGTGCTGGCCGGGTGCACCACGCCGCAGCAGCAGGCGGCCAACATGCAGGTCGAAATGGACCGCATGATGCAAGTCTACGGCCCCGCTTGCAGCAAGCTCGGCTATCCCGTCAATTCGGACCAGTGGCGCGGCTGCGTGCTGCAGCTCAGCACCAAGGAGGAAATGGAGCGCTACGGCTATCCTAACTACTACGCGGGATATGCAGGCCACTACTGGGGTCTTGGCGCCCGCTGGATACCGTACTGAACGGCAGCAGCCACCGGCCATCCGTTCGGCAAAGGCTTGCTTGGTCATGGCGGTGCGGTTGACTAACAGCCGTTCGATCAGGTGCTGGGCATGACGCACCAGCAGCGGGTGCCTGGCGTCGCGCGGATGCAGGGCCAGCCGCACCAGCGGCGCTCCCCGCTGCAGCGCCGCCATGCCGCTCGCCAGCGGTGGCGACAGGATGCGTCCGCCCGCATTGCGGGCTGCGTACACCAGCAGCCAAGCGCCACCTGGCTGCGCGCCTACCGCAGCAAGTGAAAACGCGCATAGCTGGTGGTGTAGCGGAACGGATACTCGCGCAAGGCCAGCCAGGCGTGCGGCCCCAGCAGCCAGGCTTAGCGCCACGAAGCCGCTCACGGGCCAGGCGCGCTCCTGGAACCAGCGCATGCCGAGCGTGAGGCGGCGGCGCGCCTCATCGCGGCCGATGGCGGCAAATTCCCCTTCGCGCTGGGTGTACAGCGTGCGCAGCAGGCGGCCGGGGCCGATGCCGCGCAGCGGCACACGGTCCACATGGGTGTACCCGTGCAGCACCAGCTCGTGGCCCTCCCCCATCAGTTTTTCCAGCGTTGCCTCGCAGGCCAGCGAGCGCATCGCATTGTGGTGGTAGCAGGGCACCACCAGCCAGCTGAGCGGGATGTCGGCCACGGCCCGCACCGCGTGCAGCAAGTGCAGGCAGTCGCTCCAGGTGGCTGGCGCGACGTCGTGGATCGACACGCACAGTGCCGGTTTGTCATTCGGGGACACAGGCGCGCTCCGCCTCGAGCTCGGCCCGCTGCCGCGTGGCCAGCAAACCCGCGTAGCGCGCCATCAGCTGCGGCATGATGCGGTTCCAGTCGTACTGTTCGCGCGCCTTGCCGCAGGCCGCGCGCGACATGGCGGCCAGGTCGCCGGTGAACAACGCGGCGATCCCTTCGGCCAGGCGCGGCGCGCTGTTGGGCGCGACCAGGATGCCTGTGTGCTCGTCCACCAGTTCGGCCACCGCGCCGCCGGTCGTGCCCACCACCGGCAAGCCGCAGGCCATGGCCTCGAGCACGATCAGGCCGAAGGTTTCGCAGTCGCCCGGATGGACCAGCATGTCGCAGCTGGCCAGCAGGCAGGCCAGCGCCTGCTGGTCGCGCTGAAAAGGCATGAACGTGGTCTGGCGCGAATGCGGCAAGGCTTGCCCGCCGCCGATCAGCAGCAGGTGGTAGGGCTGGCCCAGCCTGTGCACCGCGTCGATCAGCAGCGCAAGCTTTTTCTCGGGCGTGAAGCGGCTTGGCTGCTAGACCAGCAGGCGGGTGCCGGCAGGGCAGGCCGAGCTGCGCGCGCAGCGCGCCCTGGCGCCGCTGCGGGGTGAAGGTAGCGGTATCGATGCCGAGCGGCTGGTGCACCGCGCCTAAGCAATGCCCATGGCGCCCAGGTGCTGGGCCATCAGGCGGCTGGGCGCGAGCACCATGTCGAACTGCCGGTACAGCTGCGCCAGGTAGCGGCGCGCGCCCAGCATGGCCAGCTGGCCGAAGCGCTCGCGGATCAGGCGCGGCAGGTCGGAATGATAGAAGGCCACTGCCGGAATGCCGAGCGGCGCTTGACCCGCAGCGCCGCCCAGGCCCCGGGCCCGGCGTCCCCCGCTTCGATCAGATCGGGCTGCACGCGCGCATCATGCGTGCTTAAGCGCACCCACCGACAGCGGAAAACGGTAACCATGCAGGCCCGGCACGGACACGGCTTAAGCAGGCGCACCAGCAGCCGGCGCCAGCCCGGCCGTGGCAACGTTGGAACTGAAGATGGTGTGCCGCACGTGGCTGTGCCGCGCCAGCCAGCGCGCCTTGGCGTTCAGGTAGGTGCTGACGCCGCCGCCTTCAGCGGCATAGAACATGGTGATGTCGACGAGGTGCATGCGCATGGGCCCACGGAAGTGAACCCACGATACCAGCGGTCGCCCCGCGCGGTTTGAGCGCACGCAAGGCGCGCCGGGCGCTTACAGCACGCCGTCCTTGCGCAGCAGCGCGGCAATGGCTTGCTCGCTATAACCGAGCTCGAGCAGGATGGCATCGGTATGCTCGCCCAGTTGCGGACCCAGCCAGCGGGTTTCACCCGGCGTGGCCGACAGCTTGGGCGTGATGGCTTAAGCATCTTGACCGGCGTGCCGTCGGCAAACTGGTGCTGCTCGAACATGCCGCGCGAGAAATTGCGGGTCGCTCATCATGTCGCGCACCGAATAGATCTTGCTTAAGCCGGGACGTCGGCCGCTTGCAGCGTGGCCAGCGCGCCATCGATGGTCTGGGTCGCGCACCAGGCCTGGATCGCCTCGTCGATCTCGGCGCTGCGCGGCACGCGGCCGTCGTTGCGCGCCAGTTGCGGGTCGCCCGCCATGTCGATCCGGCCCATGGCCAGCATCAGGCGCTTGAAGATGGCGTCGCCATTGCTTAAGCGATGATGACGATGTTCTCGCCGTCGCCGGTGGTGTAGGTATTCGACGGGACAATGCCCGGCAGCGCGCCGCCGGTACGCTCTGCGCACCACGCCCGCGTGGTCGAATTCGGGCACCAGCGACTCCATCATGTTGAACACGGCTTCGTACAGCGCCACGTCCACCATCTGGCCCTGCCCTGTCTTGCGCCCGCCGGTCGCGTCGCGGTGGCGCAGCGCGACCATGGCGCCGATCACGCCGTGCAGGGCCGCGACCGAGTCGCCGATCGACACGCCCACCCGCACCGGCGGACGGTCCGGATGGCCCGACACGTAGCGCAGCCCGCCCATCGATTCGCCGATGGCGCCGAACCCCGGCTGGTCTTTCATGGGACCGGTCTGGCCAAAGCCGGACAGGCGCACCATGATCGCGGCCGGATTTTCTGCCTTGATCTGCTCGTAGCCGATGCCCCATTTTTCGAGCACGCCGGGGCGGTAGTTCTCGATGATGATGTCGGCCTCCAGCGCCAGCTGGCGATGATGGCGCGGCCGCGTTCATCCTTCATGTTGAGGGTCAGGCTTTGCTTGTTGCGCGACTGGACCGACCACCAGAGCGAGGTGCCGTCCTTGAGAATGCGCCAGTGGCGGATCGGATCGCCCCCGTCGGGCGCTTCGATCTTGATCACGTCGGCGCCGAATTCACCGAGCATGCGGGCGCAGAACGGGCCCACGATCAGGGTGCCCAGTTCGAGCACCTTGATGCTTAGCCAGAGCGCCCTTGCCGCTCATGTGGCGCGCCGGTCCAGCATGGCGCGCGCGATGGTGCCCGCGTCCACGTATTCGAGTTCGCCGCCCACGGGAACCCCGCGCGCCAGGCGGCTCACGGCCAGGCCGCGCGCCTTGAGCATCTCGCTGATGTAATGGGCGGTCGCTTCGCCTTCGTTGGTGAAGTTGGTCGCCAGGACCACTTCCCGGACCACGCCGTCGGCCGCGCGGTTGATCAGTTTGTCGAGGTGGATGTCCTTGGGCCCGATGCCGTCCAGCGGCGACAGGCGCCCCATCAGGACGAAGTACAGGCCCTTGTAGGTCAAGGTCTGCTCGATCATCAGCTGGTCGGCCGGGGTTTCGACAACGCACAGCAGCGCCTTGTCGCGCGCCTCGTCGAGGCAGGTATCGCACACCTCGGTCTCGGCGAAGGTATTGCACATGGCGCAGTGGTGGACCGCGTCCACCGCCTGGTACAGCGCGAGAGCATGGCAGCCCCCTCGCGGTCATGCTGCAGCAAATGAAAGGCCATGCGCTGCGCCGACTTCGGGCCGACGCCGGGCAGCTTGGCTGCAATGCTTCGGTCAGGAAGTCGAGCGACTTGGACATGCGCGCCTTAGAACGGCATCTTGAAGCCAGGCGGCAGCTGCATGCCCTGGGTCAGACCGCCCATTTTTTCGGCGGACGTCGCTTCGGCTTTGCGCACGGCGTCGTTGAAGGCGGCGGCTACCAGGTCTTCCAGCATGTCCTTGTCGTCGGCCAGCAGCGACGGATCGATGGTGACGCGCTTGACGTCGTTCTTGCAGGTCATCACGACCTTGACCAGGCTTAAGCGCCCGACTGGCCTTCAACTTCGACCAGCGCCAGCGCGTCCTGCGCCTTCTTCATGTTGTCCTGCATGGCTTGCGCCTGTTTCATCAAGCCTGCGAGCTGGTTCTTCATCATGATCGTTCTCCGGATTCAAAAAAGGGATAAATGGGTGTGCTGTGAGCGTGTCAGGCCGATGCGGCCTGGGCGGGACGCACCGAGCCGGGCACGATGAACGCCCCCAGGTCGCGCATCACGTCCCGCACGAAGGGGTCGTTGACGACGATGTCTTCGGCCTGGCGCTGGCACAGTTCGCGATACGCGATCGCTTCCAGCGCTGGCGGTGTACCAGACCTGGCCGATGTCGATCTCGACATGGACCTTGGTATCGGGGAAGCGCTCCTGCAGCGCGGCGGCCAGTTTTTCAGTATTGCCGCTGGCGCGCAAGGTATCGATCGGCACGCGCAGACGGAAGGTCGTGACGTTGCCGTCGGGCGTGCACGACACCAGCTCGGTCTGGAACGCGAGCTGCTGCGAGACGCCGCAGCAGCGGCAGCACCGAGGCCAGTGCTTAGGCCAGTTGCCGTCCCAGTCGATCTCGGGAACCGGCGTGATGACGTAAGCATGCTTGGGCACGGCCGGTGCGCGCAGGCGCGGCCACCATGGCCAAGCGCATCCTGCGCGACGGCGGTGTCGTCCGAAAATTCGGTAACCCAGTCCGGCGGGCCGTCGTCTTCCAGGCTCGCTGTGCTGGTACTGCGCTGGCGGCGCGGCTTGCACCGCCGGTGCCGGCGCGCAGCAGCGGCTTGCGGCTGCTCCCATGGCGGCGGCGGCTTCGGTGCAGGCGGAGGCTCGTCGGGCGCGGGCGCTGCAGGCGCCGCGGCGGCCGGCGCGGCCGGTGCTGCAGGCGCACCCGCAGCGGCGGCATCGGCCTGATTGGTCATGGCGGTGGCACGGCGCGGCGCGGCATGGCGACCGCCACTGCTTCTAAGCACGCGCTGCTTCAAGCGCCGCATTGAGCGCGGCGCGCGGCGCTGGCCGGACCGGCCGCCGGTGCTGGTGCCGCAAGTGCCGCTTGCTGCACCGGTGCCGCTGGTGGTGCAGGCGGAACCACCGCCGCATGGCTGGCCACGGCGGCCGACGCCGCACGCAGCGGCATGGCGCTGCTGCTGCTACCGTGGCGCTGGCGCCGCCGGACGCACGCTGGCGGGACCGGCCGGTGCCACGCCTTCGGCGCCGCCGTTACCGGGGCGGAAAGCGAGCATGCGCAGCAGCGTCATGGTGAAGCCCGCGTATTCGTCCGGCGCCAGGCCGATCTCATTACGGCCGTGCACCGCGATCTGGTAATACAGCTGCACTTCTTGCGCGTCGAACGCGGCGGCCAGGCGATGGATGTCGGCCAGTTCGGGCAGATCCTCGGGCACCGCGCCCGGCACGGATTGCGCCAGCGCGATCCGGTGCAGCAGCGTGCCCAGATCCTGCAGCGCGCCGTTGTACGACAGGCTGCGGCTGGCCATTTCGTCGGCCACCACCATCAGGTCGGCGCCGTCCTGCTTGACTAGTGCGTCGAGCAGGCGGATCAGGTAGGACTGGTCGAGCGCGCCGAGCATGCCCTGCACCGAATCGAGCGTGACCTGGTAGGCCGCATAGGCGATCGCCTGGTCGGTCAGCGACAGCGCGTCGCGCATCGAACCGTGCGCGCCTTGCGCCAGCAGGCAGCAGCGCGGGCTGTTCGAAGGTGATGCCTTCCTGGCCGAGGATATTGTCCAGGTGGCTGATGATGTGCCCGGGCGGCATCTGCTTCAGATTGAACTGCAGGCAGCGCGACAGCACGGTCACGGGAATTTTTTGCGGATCGGTCGTGGCCAGGATGAACTTGACGTGCGCAGGCGGCTCTTCCAGCGTCTTGAGCATGGAATTGAACGCGTGGTTGGTCAGCATGTGCACCTCGTCGATCATGTAGACCTTGAAGCGCGTTCGACGGGGCATACACGGCTTGCTCGAGCAGCTGGGCCATCTCGTCGACGCCGCGGTTCGATGCCGCGTCCATCTCGATATAGTCGACAAAGCGGTAGAAGCGTCGATCGCGGTGCACGCTTCGCAGGCGCCGCACGGGGTGGCGGTGATGCCGCCGTTGCCGTCCGGGCCGATGCAATTGAGCGACTTGGCCAGGATCCGCGAGAGCGTCGTCTTGCCGACGCCGCGCGTCCCGGTGAACAGGTAGGCGTGGTGCAGGCGGCCGGTTTGCAGCGCGTGCGTCAGTGCGCGCACCACGTGCTCCTGGCCGACGAGCGTGTCGAAGTTCTTGGGACGGTATTTGCGGGCGAGGACTTGATAGGACATGCTTGGATTTTACCGTATGTAGCACACCCGGAGGGATGCGAAAGAAGCATTGTAGCAAGCTATGCCGGTACGGCAAACAGACGGGAGAACGGGAGATGGAATGACAGAGGGGATACAACGAAGGAGGCGAGCCTGATCTGCGGCACTTATGGTGAATGGCCGTGGCTGCTTCGTTCCCGACCTGACCAGGTTAGCCATGCCACAATGCGCAGGGGCCCGCCAGCGGCAATTATAACCGACCGGCGGGATTTGTGGGAAATGGCGCGCGGATGCCTATTGCATGAATTCGACTTCCAGCGCGACATTGGCGAAACCGGCAGTGCACATATTGTTGTCGCCCACCATGCTGCGGTCCGCCGCGAAATTGAAGCCCAGCCGCCACCGGCGCTGGTATCGGGCAAACCGATGTGATTGATGCGAATCGGATCACAGGCCGAGCTCTTGCCAGATCGTGTCGACCCGGGCCTTCACCTCGGGCGTCATGGCGATCGTGGTGCCCCACTCGCGGTTTGTTTCGCCCCGGCCACTTGTTGGTGGCGTCGATCCCCATCTTGCTGCCCAGGCCACTGACCGGGGAAGCGAAGTCGAGGTAATCGATCGGGGTATTGTCGACCAGCAGGGTATCCCGGCTCGGGTCGACCCGGGTGGTGATGGCCCAGATCACTTCCTTCCAGTCGCGGATGTTCACGTCTTCGTCGACCACGACAATGAACTTGGTATACATAAACTGGCGCAAGTAGCTCCACACGCCGAACATCACGCGCTTGGCGTGGCTAGGCGTACTGCTTTTCATCTGCACCACCGCCATGCGGTAGCTGCAGCCTTCCGGCGGCAGGTAGAAGTCGGTGATCTCGCTGAACTGCTTTTGCAGCAGCGGAATGAACACTTCGTTCAGCGCCACGCCCAGCACGGCTTAGCTCGTCCGGCGGCTTGCCTGTATAGGTGGAGTGATAGATCGGGTCGCGCCGCATCGTGATGCGGTCGATCGTGAACACGGGGAAGCTGTCCTGCTCATTATAGTAACCAGTATGGTCGCCATACGGTCCTTCGAGCGCGTGCTCGTAGCCGCTCGGGGTGGTTCGCGTCGGGATAGATATGCCCTTCCAGCACGATCTCGGCCGACGCTCAAGCACCCGCAGTTCGCTGCCAATGGCCTTGGTCAGCACCGTGCGGCTGCCGCGCAGCAAGCCTGCAAATTGGTATTCCGACAAGCTATCCGGCACCGGCGTGACGGCGCCCAGAATGGTGGCCGGGTCCGCGCCCAGGGCGACGGCGACCGGATACGGCGCGCCCTTGGTGGCAATGCCATGCTCGAGGAAATCGAGCGCGCCGCCGCGGTGCGCCAGCCAGCGCATGATGACCTTGTTCGGCCCCAGCACTTGCTGGCGGTAGATACCCAGATTCTGGCGCTTCTTGTTGGGGCCCTTGGTGATGACCAGCCCCCAGGTGATCAGCGGCGCCACGTCGCCCGGCCAGCAATGCTGGATCGGCAGGCGCGCCAGGTCCACATCGGCGCCCTCCCACACGATGTCCTGGCAAGGCGCGCCCTTCACTTCCTTGGGCGACATGTCCCACACGGCCTTGACCAGCGAGCCCAGCTCCATGAAATCCTTGAATCCCTTGGGCGGCTCGGGTTCCTTGAGGCGCGCCAGCACGTGCCCGATCTTGCGCAGTTCGCTCACGTTGTCGGCGCCCATGCCGAGCGCCACGCGGCGCGGCGTGCCGAACAGATTGCCGAGCACCGGCATGCGGTGTCCGGTCGGGTTTTCGAACAAAATGGCCGGTCCCTCGGCCCGCAAAACGCGGTCGCAGACCTCCGTCATCTCCAAATAAGGTGAAACTGGCAAGGAAATGCGCTTCAATTCGCCCATTTCTTGCATTTGAGAAACAAAATCACGCAAATCTGAATATTTCATCGGTTTTTAATCTTTTTTTCAAGATGGCAGGGTTGTTCAATTAGCCACCCCAAGTAGTTGATTTGACAGGGTTTTGCTGCGGCGCACTACAAAAAGCTAGATCTAAAAGTAATAACGATCAACGGTGTTAGTATTGACTTGATATAAACCAGCTTCTACAATTTGCCCATGTTGATGAGACAGCCGCGTCCAAGGACCCAATTCTAGCTGTTCTCAACCATTCACGGGGTCGGGGCCCCAACGACATTTTAAGGAGTGTTTTCAATAGGCGTCTGCCTAACCCCCGAAAACAGTTGTTTTGCCAACGGTCTAATACCACAGGGAACGACCAGCTGGAAGCAAGCAATGACGGCGTTAGTCGTGCGCACGAGCCACGACAGACGATATTTCTGATGCACGGCATTAGTCTGCCCACTGCGCCAAAAACGCGGTGTTGGGATAGCTTTTGTCGCGACAAAGGGGAATTCGATGATAAATCGTTTCAATGGGGCGGCCAAGTACGCCCAAGCCATGGCTTCCCAGCCAGTGACGTGGACTTCCGTCGCAAAAACGGGACGTGGTCTGATGACCACCATGCAACATGCGATGACCGTTCTCGGTCTCTCTGCCCTCGCCCTCGTGGCCATGCTGTACACCCGCCCTGACATGGCGAAAGAGTTTTCGGAGTTTCTGTCATGGCGCCCGTCGTGGCTGCCAAACCAGTCCAGGCACCTGCCTTGTCGGCCCTGATGCGCGCCCCGGAAGGCATCGTCAGCGCCGCTGACGCGCCACTGACCGCAGAAGAAAAGCCATGCTCGGCAATGCCAAGCAGCAGCAGTTCGTCACGACCTGGCTGTCCAAGCGTTACCGCGTTGCGGGCGACGCGGCCAACATGCTGGTTTCGACCGCCTATGACACCGCCAGCGAAGTCAAGATCGACCCGCTGCTGATTCTGGCCGTGATGGCGATCGAATCGGGCCTCAATCCGTTCGCGGAAAGCCCGGTCGGCGCCCAGGGTCTGATGCAAGTCATGTCCAAGATCCACCACGCCAAGTTCCAGGACATGGGCGGCACCCAGGCCGCGCTCAATCCGGTCGCCAACATCCGTGTCGGCGCCCAGATCCTCAAGGAATACGTGAGCCGCGGCGGCTCGGTCGAAGCTCACCTCAAAACCTACGTCGGCGCTGCCGCCTTCGAGACCGACCAGGGCTACGGCTCGCGCGTGCTGGCCGAATACGGCCGCCTCAAGCTGGTCGCCAAGGGCAAGCAAGTGCCGACCTTCACGCCGCCTGCCCCGCCGCCATCGACGCTTAAGCATCGGTCGTGGCCGACAAGGCTGCCGCCAAGCCAGTACCGGTGGCCACGCCGACCCCTGCACAACGACCAGGTGGCTGGTCTGTAAAAACGCACTATATATATGTGGAAGGCCGGACCCGGATGGGATCCGGCCTTTTTGGCCCTGCCAGCGCATCCGCCAACAAAAAAGCCGCCCGAGGGCGGCTTTTGACTAGCGGTGCGGCGCTTAGCGGCGGGTGTCGGCGGCGACTTCGTCGGCGCGCAGCTTCGGCGCCAGCTTGTCGAGGACGCCGTTCACATACTTGTGCCCGTCAATACCGCCGAACGACTTGGTCAGCTCGACCGCCTCGTTGATGACGACCCGGTACGGGATCTCGACGTTGTTCTTGAGCTCATACGCGCCGATCAGCAGCACGGCGTGCTCGATCGGGGACAGTTCGGCCACGCCGCGGTCGATCAGCGGTGCGAACGCTTCGCGCAGCGCCACCGAATCCTTGATCGCGCCGTACAGCAAGGCAGGCGAAATGCTCGGCATCGGCTTTTTCAAAGCCGTGCGCGGCGCGGATGTTGGTGACGACGGTCTTGGCGTCTTCGTTGTTGAGCAGCCATTGGTACAGGCCCTGCAAGGCGAACTCGCGCGCGGTGGCGTGGGGTGCGGTTCTTGCTCGGGTTGGCGTGCGTGGTCTTGTCGGTCATGGTTCTTGCCTGTTCTTCTGTAATGCGGAGGGTCTTTTAATCTTCGTCGGCTTGCAGTTCTTCGAGGGCGATCAGCAAGTTGGCCATCTCGACGGCCACGCGCGCCGCATCGGCGCCCTTCTCGGCCATGCGGGCTTCGGCTTGCTCGTCGTTCTCGGTGGTCAGCACGGCGTTGGCAATGGCCATGCCATAGTCGAGGCCGACGCGGGTGATGCTTAGGCGCCCGACTCGTTCGATACCAGTTCGAAATGATAGGTTTCGCCGCGGATGACGGCGCCCAGCGCGATCAGGGCGTCGAATTGCTGAGTTTCAGCCATCTTTTGCAGGGCCAGCGGAATTTCCAGCGCGCCCGGCACGGTCACGTGCAGCACGTCTTCGTCCGCCACGCCCAGGTGCTTCAGTTCTGCCAGGCAGGACGACAGCAGGCCGTGGCCGACGTCGGCGTTGAAACGGGCTTGGACGATGCCGATGCGCAAACCAGCACCGGTCAAATTGCTTTCATAAGTTCCTACGGTCATTTCCATGCCTCTTTGTCTTGGGGGTTACTATCTAGTGTACTTCAGGCGGCAGGCTTTGCCATGTATCCGGTGACCTCGAGATCGAAGCCCGCCATCGACGGCATCTTGCGCGGGCTGGCCAGCAGCTGCATCTTGCCCACGCCCAGGTCCTTGAGGATTTGCGCGCCGATCCCGTAGGTGCGCAGGTCCATGCTGGCCGCGCGCCCTGTGGGCGGGTTTCCGGGGTGTCGAGGGCGGCAAACTGGGCAAACAGCTCGTCGGCCGATTCGCCGCAATTGAGCAGCACCATCACGCCGCGCTCGGACGCCTTGATCGCTTGCATGGCCGAGTCGACCGTCCACGAGTGGGTGGTGGCGCGGCTTTCCAGCACGTCCAGGATCGACACCGGCTGGTGCACGCGCACCAGCGCTTCGAGTTCCGGCTTGATCTCGCCGTGCACCATGGCCAGGTGGGCCGCGCCGCTCGGCTTGTCGCGGAAGGCGATCAGGCGGAAGTCGCCGTGCACGGTGCTCATCTTGCGCTCGGCCAGACGTTCGACCAGGCATTCATTGGCGCTGCGATAGTGGATCAGGTCGGCAATGGTGCCGATCTTCAGATTGTGTTCTTTGGCGAACTCGAGCAGGTCCGGCAGACGCGCCATGGTGCCGTCTTCCTTGAGGATCTCGCAGATCACGGACGCCGGGGTCAGACCCGCCATCTCGGTCAGGTCGCAGCCGAGCTTCGGTATGGCCCGCACGCATCAGCACGCCGCCTGGCACGGCACGGACCGGGAAGATATGGCCTGGCTGGACGATATCGGCCGCGCCGGTGTTCTTGTCGACCGCCACCTGAATGGTGCGGGCGCGGTCGGCTGCGGAAATGCCGGTCGTCACGCCTTCGGCCGCTTCGATCGAGACCGTGAAATTGGTGCCGAACACGGTGCCGTTCTTGCTTGCCATCATAGGCAGTTCCAGTGCGCGGCAGCGCTTCGGTCAGCGTCAGGCACACCAGGCCGCGCGTGCTTGACCATGAAATTGATCGCTTCCGGCGTCACGAAATCGGCCGCCAGGACCAGGTCGCCTTCATTTTCGCGGTCTTCTTCATCGACCAGAATGACCATGCGCCCTGCGCGCAGTTCGTCAACGATTTCCTGGGTGCTTGCGATAGACATGCGATTTCCTTGTAAAACGGGGTGCTTTTTACGCGATCCGCTATTTTAAAGGATTTACCAGACTTCAACTGAGCAAAGATGCCCCGCAGCCTTGTGAGTTGACAATCAGGGCACACCGTCGTGCCAACTTTTGTTACATTCAGACAACAAAAATTGCGTTTAACCCTGTAAATGTGAACTCCAATGATTTAACATGCAACATTGCGCGGACACAATTGAATGCGCGCCCCCGATTCCTGGAGATTCCATGCTTGCAGCACCATGCCAGCACCCCCGCACGAGCGCGTCCCGGGAGCGATGCTTGATGCCGCCGCTGCAAGACGATGCCATCGGCGCCGCCCTGGCGCAGCACGGCCTTGCATCGCCCGCGCTGGCCTCGCGGCTGAGGCAACTCTTCGCGGCCCAGGCGGCGGTCTATGAAGCGAAGATGAAAGACAGCGAACAGCGCCTGCGCCTTGCATCGCGCATCTTCCAGAGCACCCAGGAAAGTATCGTGCTGACCGATTCGGACGGCAACATCATCGCCGTCAATGGCGCCTTCGAGCAGGTAACCGGCTACAGCGAGCAGGAAGTATTGGGCCGCAATCCGCGCCTGCTGATGTCCGACCTCCATAACCAGGCGTTTTACAGCGAGGTATTCAACAGCATGCGCGAGGCCTAGGCCAGTGGCGCGGCGAAATCTGGAACCGGCGCAAGAACGGCCAGGTCTATCCGGAACGGATGGCGATCGACGCCGTGCGCGGCGAACAGGGCGAGATCGAAGCCTATGTCTCGGTCTCGAGCGACATCAGCGCCCTGCGCGCGGCGCACCACCAGGTCGACTTCCTCAGCCACCACGACGCGCTCACGCTGCTGCCCAACCGCGCCGTTCTGGCCAGCCGCGTGCGCGACGCGATTGCCGCCGAACGCACGGGCGAGCGCCAGGTCGCGCTGCTGCTGTTCAATCTGGACCGCCTGCAGCGCATCAATGACAGCCTCGGTCACGAGACCGGCGACGCCATGCTGCAGGAAATGGCGCGCCGCGCCGGTTTGCTGGCCGGACCCGACGACACGCTGGCCCACATGGGCGGCGACGAATTTGTCCTGCTGCTGACCCAGTGCCCCGACTCGGACGCCATCATGCACGCGGCCCAGCGCCTGATCGACGAGATCGCGCGCCCGGTGCAGGTGGGCGGCCACGACCTGATCGTCACGGCCAGCATCGGCATCAGCGTCTATCCGCGCGACGGGGCCAGTCCGAGCGAACTGCTCAAGGCGGCCGACGTCGCCCTGTCGCACATGAAGGACACCGGCCGCAACGGCTTCCGCTTCTTCAAGGGCGAGATGAACGCGCATGCGCTGCGCTGGATGTCGCTCGAAACCCATTTGCGGCGCGCCATCGACAAGGGCGAGCTGTCGCTGCACTACCAGCCCCAGGTCGCGATCGCGGACGGCCGGATCTGCAGCATGGAAGCGCTGCTGCGCTGGCGCAGTCCGGAACTGGGCCAGGTCGCGCCGGGCGACTTCATCGCCCTGGCCGAGGACACGGGCCTGATCCTCCCGATCGGGAACTGGGTGATCCGCCAGGCCTGCCTGCAGAACAAGGCCTGGCAGGATGCTTAAGCATGGCGCCGCTGCGGGTGGCGGTCAATGTCTCGGCCCACCAGTTCATGGTCGGGAACCTGCCCGAGGTGGTGGCCGAGGCCCTGCGCGAAAGCGGTCTGGAAGCGCGCTACCTCGAAGTCGAACTCACCGAAAGCGTGATGATGCACGACAGCGAGGCGACCGCCGCCCAGCTGGCGCGCCTGACCGACATGGGTATCTCGATTTCGCTCGACGACTTCGGCACCGGCTATTCCTCGCTCGGCTACCTGTCGCGCTTCATGCTCGACAAGCTCAAGATCGACCAGACCTTCGTGCGCAACATCACCACCGAGCCGCGCAGCTCGCCATCGCCCAGGCCACCATCGCGCTCGCGCACGGCCTGTCGCTGGTCGTCATCGCCGAAGGCGTGGAAACCGAGGACCAGTACCAGTTCCTCAAGGCGATCGGCTGCGACGAAGTCCAGGGCTATTTGTTCAGCCGCCCGGTGCCGCCGGAACAGATGCAAAGCTTGATCAGCGGCAAGTCTCAGCTCGCGCGATAGGACGGCGCGCGGGGTATCATGCGCACTCGACTCCTATTCCATGTGAAGCCAATGTCCAAGAACCTGGCAAGAACCCTCGTTACCGCCCTCCTGTTCGTGACCGCCAGCGCCAGCGCCGCCATCGATCTGGCCGCGCCGCTGCCGGTCTCGCCCCAGGTCCGGGTGGGCAAGCTGCCGAACGGCCTGACCTACTACATCCAGAAAAACGCCAAGCCCGAGAACAAGCTCGAACTGCGCCTGGTCGTCAAGGCTTAGCTCGATCCTGGAAGACGAAGACCAGCGCGGCATGGCCCACTTTGTGGAGCACATGGCCTTCAACGGCACCACCCACTTCCGCAAGCACGAACTGGTGTCCTACCTCGAAACGATCGGCGTGCAGTTCGGCGCCGACCTCAATGCCTACACCAGCTTCGACGAGACGGTCTACATCCTGCCTATCCCCACCGCCAACCGCGACCACGTGGACAAGGGCTTCATGGTGCTGTCCGACTGGGCCCAGGGCCTGAGCTTCAACGGCAAGGACATCGACCAGGAACGCCCGGTAGTGCTGGAAGAACTGCGCCTTGGCAAAGGCGCCAAAGACCGCATGCAAAAGGTCCTGCTACCCAAGCTGTTCAACGGCTCGCGCTACGCCGAGCGGCTGCCGATCGGGCAGGAAGCGATCATCAAGAGCGGCTCGCACGCGGCCCTCAAGCGCTTCTACCACGACTGGTACCGCCCGAATCTGATGGCACTGGTGGTGGTCGGCGACATCGAACCGCAGGAAGCCGAGCGCCTGATCAAGCGCCATTTCGCGGCCCTGAAAAATCCCGCCAGGCCGCGCGCCCGCTTCGAGACGGCGATCGCGCCGCGCAGCGCCACCGAAGCGCTGGTCGTCACCGACAAGGAAGCCAACGGCAACGGCCTGATGGTGCGCTACCCCGTCAAACCGGCCGTGGAAGAAACCACGCTGGGCGGCTACCGCGCCATGCTGGTCCGCAATCTGTTCTCCACCATGCTCAATTTGCGCCTGCAGGAACTGGGGCAGCAAGCCAACCCGCCCTTCCTGGGCGCCAGCAGCGACATCGGCCGCCTGACTTCGCACTACGAGAGCTACAACCTGTCGGCTAGGCCTGGGCAAAGGCGGCGCGGTCCCGGCGATCAATGCGCTGATCGAAGAGAACGCGCGCCAGCCAGTTCGGCTTCAGCGAGACCGAACTCGATCGCGCCCGCAAGAACCTGATGCGGCGCGCCGAGCGCATGTTCAACGAGCGCGAGAAGACCGACTCGGCGACCTTCAGCTAATGAATACATCCGCCACTTCTTGAATGGCGAGAGCATCCCCGGCCCCGAGAACGAATACAACTACATGCGCGAGATGCTGCCCTCGATCACGCTGGGCGAAATGAACCGCTATGCGCGCGAGACGATTCCGACCGACGCGTCCAAGCTGATCGCCTACATGGGCGCGGCCAACAGCGAAACAATTTACACCCACCAGCGAGCAGCTGCTGGTGGCATTTGCCGCGGCCGAAAAAATCACGGTCAGCGCGCGACGACAAGGCCGTTGCCGCCAGCGTGATGGACACGCCGCCCACGCCCGGCACCATCGTCAGCGAAACGCAGGATGCGCGCCTGGGTCTGACCACGCTCACGCTGTCGAACGGACTGAAAGTGATCCTCAAGCCGACCGACTTCCGCAACGACCAGGTCTTGCTGAGCGCCGTGCGCTACGGCGGCCAGTCCCTGTACGGCGACGCCGACCGCTTCAATGCCCGCCATGCGACCAGCGTGGCCTCGGCCATGGGCGTGGGCAGCCACGCGCCGATCGAACTGCGCAAGATCCTGGCCGGTAAAACCGCCAGCATCAGCGCTTAGCCTCAATACCTATACCGATTCGGTCGGCGGCGCCAGCGGCAGCACCGACATCGAGGCGATGCTGCAGCTGCTTTACCTGCGCTTTACCACGGTACGGCGCGAGCCGGAACTGTTCCAGACCTTCGTGGCCAGGCAGGTGGAGTCGGCGCGCAATGCGATGTCGCAGCCGGAAGCGGTATTCCAGGACACCCAGGTCAGCACGTTATACAAGGACCACCCGCGCGTGGCCCGCATCGCCCGCCCCGAAGACTTTGCTTAAGCATCGACATGGACCGTTCCCTGGCCATCTACAAGGAACGCTTTGGCAGCGCCAAGGGACTGACCTTCATGCTGGTCGGTAGTTTCGACGTGGCTGCCGTCAAGCCGCTGATCGCCACCTACGTGGCGTCGCTGCCGACGGCGGACCTGCCGACCGCGTTCCACGATCTCGGCATCGACACCGCGAAAGGCGTCGTCCGGAAGGAAGTCCGGCGCGGCACCGAAGCGAAGGCCAGCGTCGCCATCAGCTTTGCTTAATCGACACCGCGTATTCGGAAGACGAACAGCTGCGCGTGGCGGCGCTGCTCGAGGCGATGAACATCAAGCTCACCGAAACGCTGCGCGAGAAGCTCTCGCTCATTTACGGCGGCGGCATGAGCGGCGGGATCAACCGGGTGCCCAAAGGCCAGTACCTGATCAACCTGTCGCTGCCGACCGGGCCTACCCAATGTGGACAAGGTGATCGCGGCCGCCTTTGCCGAAATCGAGCGCGTCAAGGCGAACGGTCCGGACAAGGCGGACCTGAACAAGGTCAAGCAGAACTGGATTCTGGATCACCGCAAGTCGATGCGCGAGAACGGCTACTGGATGGGCCGCATGCAGGCATCGCTGCTGGCCGGTACCGACCCGGCCACCATCCTCGACTACGAGAAGAAGGTCGAGGCCATCACCACCAATGACCTGGAAGCTGGCGGCGCGCCGCTACTTCGACATGCAGAACTACGTGCAGGTGGTGCTGTACCCCGAGAAATGAGACGGCGGCCAATGACCAGAAAACAGAAACTCTTGGCTGGCGTGAGCCTTTTCCTGACGCTTGTCGTATCGACATTGACAGTCCGTCCGGACTGGCTGATGGAGCAATTGGCGCAGGCAAATGGCATGGGAGCGGCCTCGCCGCAGAACTGCGCGGCTCCGCTCTCGCTGCGGCTCAAGTTCTACGACAAGCGGCCATCGCGCGAAACACCCGGACCGGACGATTTGTTACAACCCGCGTGCGCCGTGATTGCCGCGGCGCGAACAGGATCAACTGGCGGGACCAGCTGGATGGACGGGCTGCGCTTCTCGCTGACTGGCGAACTTGGCGGAGTAAGCGGCCAGGCGGCGCACAACTCCGGCGCCTTTACCCCCACCTTTGTCGAAGTATCTGCCAGCGCAATGGGCGCAGCTACCGGTATTCTGGCGTTCACCTTGTCACACGAAATCGGTCACGGACAACTGCGCCACAGGGAGCGTTCGTCCGCAACAGGCGTTGTGGTGGCGATCATCCTGGCCCTGCTGGTGTTGACGCCACTGGCAATCCACCTCAAACGACAGCCACGCGGCACGCCCACATGGCGATTCGTCATGTGGGCACTGGTGTTTCTTGCGTCCCTGTTCTTCGCGTTCACCATCGTGAACCCCAAAGCGCAATTTTGCGAGCACCGACTACGAGCTCGAGGCAGACAAGTTCGCGATCGCCAACCTGGAAAGAATGGGTTACTCAGCATCCGAAGTTGAGTTCATCGCCGCATGCATGTTCGCCCCGTATCTGGACGCCCCGGGGCGGTCATGGATCGACACCGAAAATCCCCACCCCTCGACCATCGAACGCCTCAAACAGCTGGGCCTTGAAAACAGAATCGGCGACCTGCGAACGCCCGGCTATTGCACAAGGAACGCAGTCATTCGCCTCGCCGTGCCCGCACCTTAGGAACAGCCGCTGCTATCGCTTGCGAGCCTTCAGGAGGCGGTGCGCTGAAAGCTGAGCATTCTCTCGCAATAACGTGCGATCAGGTCGATCTCCAGATTGACCTGGCTGCTTCGCAGCAGGTGCTTGAGCGTGGTGACGGAGATCGTGTGCGGGATCAGGTTGATCGAGAAGCGGCACACGCCGCCGGCGATATCCTCGACCCGGTTCACCGTCAGCGACACCCCGTTGACCACCACCGAGCCCTTGAAGGCGAGGAACTTGGCCAGCTCCTTCGGCGCGTCGATCACCAGCTCCCAGGATTCGCCCACCGCTTCGAAGCGGTGCACCGTGCCCAGGCCATCGACGTGGCCGGAGACCAGGTGGCCGCCCAGGCGTTCGGCCAGGGTCAGCGCTTTTTCCAGATTCACTTCGCCCGGCGCATCGAGGCCGACCGTGCAATTGAGGCTTTCGCGCGAGACGTCGACGGTGAACGCACTGTCCGTGCGCGCCACCACCGTCATGCAGGCGCCGTTGATGGCGATCGAGTCGCCCAGCGCGACGTCGCCCAGCGGCAGGCCATGCCGGCGTCGATGTCGAGGCGGACGCCCGCATCCATGCCGCCTTCGAGCGGTTGTACAGTGCTGATTTTGCCGACAGCGGCAACGATTCCGGTAAACATACTGGCTTATTCCTCAGGTTGGGTAAGTCGGGCGAGGATGCGAAGATCCGCGCCAATAAGTGTCGTGTCGTGAAAGCGCATCCGCACCTGCTGGTCGAGCCGCTCCAGCGCCGAAGCAGGGCGAACATGCCCTGCGCGTCGCCGATCAGACAGGGCGCCAGATAGATCAGCAGCTCGTCGACGCAGCCTTCGCGCACCAGCGAGCCATTGAGCTTGGCGCCCGCCTCCACGTGCAGCTCGTTGATCTCGCGCCGGCCCAGTTCCGCCATCAGCGCGGGCAGGTCGACCTTGCGATGGGCATTGGGCAGCAGGATCACGTCGTGCCCGGCGCCGCGCAGCAGCGCTTCTTTCTCCGGATTGGCGGTGGCCGCGACGATCCAGCTGGCAGCGCCCTGCAGCACCCGCGCGCCCGGATCGATCTCGAGTTTGCTGTCGACGATGATGCGGCGCGGCTGGCGCGGCGTATCGACCGCGCGCACGTTCAATTGGGGATCGTCCGCCTTGACGGTGCCGATCCCGGTCAGGATGGCGCAGGCGCGCGCACGCCAGGCGTGGCCGTCGGCGCGCGCTTCGGGGCCGGTGATCCACTGGCTCTCACCGCTGTGCAGCGCGGTCATGCCATCGAGGCTGGCGGCCGCTTTCAGCCGCCCCCACGGACGCCCGCGCTGCATGCGCGAGAAGAAGCCGATATTGAGTTCGTACGCTTCGTGCGCCATCAGCCCGGAACTGACGGCGATGCTTAAGCCGCTGCCAGCTTGGCCAGTCCCTGCCCCGCCACCAGCGGATTGGGGTCGGCCATGGCGGCCACCACCCGGCCCAGGCCCGCGCGACCAGCGCGTCCGAGCAGGGCGGCGTGCGGCCGTGGTGGTTGCAGGGTTCGAGCGTGACATAGGCGGTGGCGCCGCGCACGTCGTTGCCGCGTGCTTCGGCGTCGCGCAGGGCCTGGATTTCGGCGTGCGCCTGGCCGGCTGGGCTGAGTATGGCTTGGCGCCGATCACGACGCCATCGCGCACGATCACGCAGCCGATGCGCGGGTTGGGCGCGGTCGTGAACATGCCTTTGGCGGCCCACTCAAGGGCGAATTGCATGAATGCGGCGTCGGAATCGGAGTGCACGGAGGTCCAGGTCAGCTAGTCTGAGCTGAATTTTACGCCAAGACAGCCACTCCCGCAGCAGCGCTAGCCGTCCTTGCCCGGCGCCGGACAGCTTAGCCAGCCCCACGACGGGTCGCACACCCGCACCCGGCCCAGCATGTTGATGCGGATGCGCCGCACCTCGCTGCCCTGAAACAGCGTCAGTGTGCCCGCGCGCGGGCCTGGCCGCTGGTACTGCTGCAGCCGCGGCCCGCGCTGTTGAAAGCGATGTAATAAGGCGCCCGGCTGCCCGTGAAACTGGTGCTGAATTCCAGATCCATCTCCAGCGGGCCGTGGCTGGCGATGACTTCCTCGTCCGGACCGGGGCGGCGGTCGGCGTTGGTGTCCACGAATACCACCCAGCCCTCGCCCCAGTCCACACCCATCGCTCCCAGCGGCACCAGCATGACCGGCCGCCCGCGCGCGATCGCCTGGGAGCGGGTCAGGTCGATCGCGCCGACCAGGTCCGACACCGCCGCATTGAGCTGATAGCGCCGCACCACGCTGTGCATGCCGGGCAGCGCCAGGCTGGCCAGCACGGCGACGACGGCCATGACGATCAGCAGCTCGAGCAGGGAAAAGCCGCGCCTCATGGCCAGCAGCGCAAGCCGGCGCCGGTCGCGCTGCGCTCGCCGATGCTGTTGAGTATCAGCGTGTCGCATTCGGCGTCGCGAAAGCGCGCATCGACCCGCGGTGCCGGGCGCCGCCCGCAGTTCGACGCAGCGCGCCAGATCGTGCCCGGGACAGGCCTGCGCGCTGATTTCGTAGGCGCTTTCGCGCACTGGGTCCGGACCACCAGCGAAAGCGCACGTTGCCCGGCGTGTCGGTATCGGCCGAAAACGGCAGGTAGCGGTTGTTTTCGGAATAGTAGCGCTCCTGCTGCTGCATCGCGTCGAGCAGCGCGACCTGCCCCTCGGTCCTGCGCGTCTTGAGCACGTAGTTGGCGTAGGACGGATACGCCAGCGCCGCCAGCACGCCCACGATGGCCATCACGATCAGCAATTCGACGAGCGTCATTCCCTGTCTGGGTTTCATCGCTTCTCCCTGGTGCGTGCGTGCAGCTCCTGCCAGTTGGCCACTTCGCGCCAGGCCAGGCGGCTAGGCCTGGGTGCGGATGCGGATGGTCGTGTCCGGCCCGCCACCCGGGCGCAGCAGCGTGAGGGCGCGCGTGACCATGACGCCGCCGGTGGCGTCGCGCGCGCCGACGGCCAGGGCCGACACGGCCAGCAGCGGCGGCGTGCCGCCCGCCGTCAGGGCGCCGGTCGATGCGCCGGGCGCCGCCACGCCCGCAGCGTCGAACGCGAAGCCGGTGACGGCATCGACCACGTAGCTGCGCCTGGCCATGGGCGGGCCGCTTCCCGGCAGGACGGTATCGACCACGATGGCGCTTAGCCACCGCTGCAGGACTGCTAATGGCGGCGCTCTCGCCGTCGCTGGCGGCATTCGGAAAATCAAAGTACCAGCCGCGCCTGGGGTCGCGGGCGCCGTAGTCGGCCAGCCCGCCCTTGATGGTGGTGCTGTCCTTGCCGGACAGCGTGCGGCGCGCCAGCTGTTTGCGCGACGCCACGGGCGGCAAGGCCAGATCGGGCCGGTCCAGGATCGCGTACATGGACTGGGGCGTGAACGATGGCTTGAGCAGGTCGGCCGCCTCCAGCAGCTTGCCGGTGGCGAACAGGATCAGGTAGCCGCCGCCCGGCGCGAACACGACGGCCGGCGCATGCGTGACCGGCTGCGCCACCCCGTCGCGGTCCTGGGCGGTGAACACCCGGAACGCGAGCCGCCGGTCCAGGTCGAAGCGCCACAGATTGCCCTGCAGGTCGCCCGCATAGGCGTGGCTGGCACTGCCGTCCGGGCGCAGCACCAGTGCCGATGGGCGCCAGCGCGTTCGCCAGCGCGGGGTCGGCGCCGCCGGTGGCGATGCGAAAGTAGTTCACGCCCGCCTGCCACGGCTGCCCGGGCCGGCTTGCCCGTCCGAGCACGAACAGTGCGCCCGGGCCATCCGGCGCGAGCGGATTGATGCCGCTGGCCGCCAGCACGGCATGGCCGTACTGCACCTGCCCGCGCTGCATCCCCGTGCGCAGGCGGGCAACCAGCGGCGCGGCGCGCTGGAACCCGATGGCGGGATCGTCGCGGTCGGTGAACTCCCACAGGGCGCCCGCCGCCGTGCCGAATTGCGCGGGATCGGTGATATCGAGCGCGAACAGGCCGCGTGCGCCCATGCCCATGCCGGAAGCGAGCACGGTGCGCCACACGCCGCCGACCAGCGCGTCGCCCTGCCCCGCGCTGCCGTCCACATAGGGCCGCGCCAGGTAGCCCGGAGCGGCCAGGGCGGACAGCTGGGGACCGAGCACGCGCGGGACGTAGGCGAACAGTTCGGCGCCGCTGTCGGCGGCAAACGCGTGCAGCATCCCGTCATTGGCGCCCAGGTAGGCGACGACGGGGCGCGACTTGAAACGTGCGCGGAAGGCCGCGTAGTCCGGGGTTTGCTGGAACGCGGACGGGGCCCGGACGATGAGGGGCGCGCTGTGCAGGATGTCGCCGATCAACCCGGCCCTGGCGCGACACTGCTTGCCCTCCGCGCTGCGTTCGCCGCGCAGGAAGCGCAGGCGCGCTTCACCCAGCCCGTCGGGCGCGCCCTCGAAGGCCTAAGCACGTCGAGCCAGTTGCGCCAGCCTAAGCATCGAGCGATTCCCATGCGAAGGCGACCGTCTGCCCCCGTTCGCCCAGCGTATGGATGTTGCGCACTTTGGCGGCGCCCAGCAGCGCGGATGCATCCCAGGCAGGCTGCCCGGCCATGACAGCGCCCCCGCCCGGCGCGAGCATCAGTGCGTAGCGCAGCAAATTGCCGCTCGCACCGGGCAGATCGAAGCGGGTGCGCAGGACATAGGCGCCGCCAGGGCCGGTCCACAGCGCCAAGCAAGCCCTCGCCCGCGGGCGGCTCGCCCAGCCGCGCATGTGGCACGGCAAGCGGCGGCGCGGCCTGCGCGCAGGCGCACAGGAGCAGCAGGCACGGGATCCATGCGCGCCTCATGCGTTCTCCCCAGGCGGCGCCACTTGAGGTAGTACGACTGGAGCACCACACAATGGACCGGGTTGGCGCCGAAGCCGATCGCGGTAATCCGGAAGAACAAGGCCTGCTGCTGCCCCGCGCTCTCGCCCGCCCGCACAAAGGGCAGCTGTTCGATGATGTAGCGCGGCAGGCGTGCGGGCAGCATGGCGCGGCCGACCGGCATGATCGCTGCCGTAAAGCGGCCATATTCGACAAAGCGCGTGTCGGCCGGATCCGGGTCGGCCAGCAGCGCGCTGCCAGGCCAGCGCTGCTGCGGCAGGCAGTGCGCGCGCACAGGCCCAGTGCCGGATTGCCCGGGCCTGCGCCGCAGCCTTCTTCGAAGCTGGCCGCCGCGCCCGGCGCAAACAGGGCCGTGCGCGCCGCAGCGGGGCTAAGCGGCGCCTTCGATGTCGCGCTCGGCGTCGATCAGTGCCGCTTCTGCTGCCTGCAGGGCGATCATGCGGTCACGCTCGGCCCGCGCAGACCGTTCGCCATGCAGGGCGGCGCGCATGGCCGACACGGCCAGGATCATCATGGCAAGCATGATCCCCAGGACGGCCAGCAAGGCCGCCCCTTGTTGTCGCAGGCTGACAGGCGCGCGCGTCATGGGGTTCACCTGATCCGGTTGCGCAGCAGGATGGTGGACGAGAACACGCGGTGGGCACGGCGCCGCAAGGCGGGATCCATGGCCTCGCGGTCCAGGCGGGTGCCGGTATCGCTGTCGCCGCGCGCCTGGCTGTAAGCCGCGCCGAAGGCGTGCAGCATGCGCGGCCCGCCGGACTCGGGCCCGTCGCCTTCGCCATGCAGCACCAGCGCCACCTTGATGCTGGCCACGCGCTTCCACCAGCTCTTGCGCATGCGGTCGCGTTCGCGCGCTTCTTCGGTGGCGCCGCTGCCCGTGAGCTGCTCGTCCATGCCGTTGATGACGCTCGCGCTCAGGAAACTGTTGGCCACGCCGTCGGCAACG
The DNA here is from genome assembly GCA_024703915.1 of Massilia sp. H-1. Classification (GTDB taxonomy): domain Bacteria; phylum Pseudomonadota; class Gammaproteobacteria; order Burkholderiales; family Burkholderiaceae_D; genus Telluria_A. The sequence continues at coordinate 893,969 of CP087969.1, forward strand.
GCGTCGGTATCGACCCCATACAGCACCTGGAAGGAATCGACGCCGCTGATCACGGCGTCCGCGCTCCAGTCGTTCTCGCCCCGGTACTTGCAGCGCAGCTCGGGCTGCATGGTCGGCGCTCAGGCCGACATAGAAAATGCTCCAGCCTTCCTGCCCGGCCCCCACGGCGAAGCGAAGCGCAGGTGGCGACGCTGCCGTCGCCCCCGCCCTCGCCCGCCCCGGAAAAACGCAGCGCCAGCACGTCGCTGCCATTGACCGAGGCCGGACGCGGATCGGTGAGCGCATGCGCGGCCGAGCGACAGCGAGGCGGCATCGAGCCCGCGCACCGCTGGCGGCGCGCCGGGATCGGGGTCGGATGCGGCGTCGCCGCGCTCCCATTCGACATACGCGCCCTGGCGCGCCGCCCGCTCGATGGACGCCAGCGCGAAGCGGGCCGCGTCGTCCACGCTGGCCGCCTGCACCTGTGCCAGCCAGGCGCGGTTGGACGAGAGCAGCATGCTGATGGCGATCAGCACCACCAGCAGGCCAAGCGCGGCGGCGACCATCAGCTCGACCAGGGTAAGGCCGCGCTGGCGCCAGGGATTCATGGCGCGCTCCCCGACCACCATGGCCAGGGCTTGGCGTGGCGCGCCAGCTGCCGTCCGCCTGGCGGCGCAGCCAGCCCAGCTTGATGACGACCGGTGCCTGGGCGCCGCCGCTGCAGGCCCAGTCCATGCTGGCGGCGCCGTCGCGGCAAACGCGTACCCGCCCGCCGGGAAAGCGAGCGTGCAGCGCGAGCATGGTTTCGCCGATGTCGAACGCGGCCAGCTGCGCGCTGCCGCACTGCGCGGCAAAGCACGCCTGCGTGGCGGGCGGCGGCCCGGCGGCGGCGTCGTACTGCAGCTGCAGATAGGGATTGAGCGCATCCGGCGCCTGCATTTGCGCGGGGTTGGCGCGCATGCGGTCGGCCAGGGTGCTGGCCAGCTGCACGCCGTTCGACAGCAGTGCGCTGCCGTGGCGCACGCGCTGCGACGCCACCTGCGCGCTGGCCTGCGCACAGAATGCCGACCGACAGGACGAGGATGGCCACCAGGACGTCAGGCAGCGTGAAACCGGATGGAACGCGTGGATGCAAGGGTAGCCTCCGCAGGAAAAATCGTGGCAGGCCTGCGCGGGAGGCGCATGGATCTGAATCGCTTGCTGATCAAGTTATCAGCGCAGGAAAAAACCCACGGCTGACTTGTCTCAACAGTGCGGAAGGACTTATTTTCGGGTTTTGCGATCTTGCCCGACTTCGGCAATCGCATCCTGGAACTCGGCCAGGTCTTCGAAATTCTTGTAGACGGAGGCGAAGCGGATGTAAGCCACTTTGTCGAGCCGTTTGAGTTCCTGCATCACCAGTTCGCCCACGTAGCCCGATTCGACTTCGCGCTGGCCGCTGGTGAGCAGCTTCTCTTCGATCGACGCGACGGCCGTATCGATCGCCTCGGCCGACACCGGCCGCTTGCGCAGCGCCAGCATCAGCGAACCGCGCAGCTTGGCCGAGGCGTACTCGGTGCGGCTGCCGTTCTTTTGACGATGATCGGCATCGACAGCTCGATCCGTTCCTTGGTCGTGAAACGCTTGTCGCAACAACACAGCAGCGGCGCTTGGCGCCGGATTGAATCGCCCTCCTCCGATACGCGGGTATCAAGGACCTGCGTATCTTCATGCTGGCAGAAAGGACATTTCATGGCGGTGCTTAGCTGCTCCGTGACTTAGGCTGCGTAGACCGGATACTTGTCGGTCAGTTTCTTGACTTCGGCCTTGACGTTCGACTACGGCGGCGTCGCCCGGATTGTCGAGGATGTCGGCGATCAGGTTGCCCACGGTCGTCGCATCTTCTTCCTTGAAGCCGCGGGTGGTGAAGGCCGGGCTGCCGAGGCGGATGCCGGACGTGACGAACGGCTTTTGCGGGTCGTTCGGGATGCCGTTTTTATTGCACGTCATGTGCGCGGCGCCCAGCAGTGCTTCGGCTTCTTTGCCGGTCAGGTTCTTGGAACGCAGATCGACCAGCATCACGTGCGACTCGGTGCGGCCGGACACGATGCGCAGACCGCGCGGATCAGGGCCTTGGCCAGCGCGTCGGCGTTCTTGACGACTTGTTTCTGGTAGGCGGTGAACTCCGGGCTCAGCGCTTCCTTGAAGGCGACGGCCTTGCTTAGCGATCACGTGCATCAGCGGGCCACCCTGGATGCCGGGGAAGATCGCCGAATTGATGGCTTTCTCGTGCTCGGCTTTCATCAGGATGATGCCGCCGCATGCGGGCCGCGCAGCGATTTGTGCGTGGTCGAGGTGACGAAGTCGGCGTGCGGCACCGGGTTAGGATAGACGCCCGCTGCGATCAGACCGGCGTAGTGCGCCATGTCGACCATGAAGTAGGCGCCAACGGCCTTGGCCACCTTGGCGAAGCGCTCGAAGTCGATCTTGAGCGAGAACGCCGATGCGCCCGCGATGATCAGCTTCGGTTTTTTCTCGTGCGCGAGGCGCTCCATGGCGTCGTAATCGATATCTTCTGCTTCGGTCAGGCCGTAGGAGACGACGTTGAACCACTTGCCCGACATGTTCAGTGCCATGCCGTGGGTCAGGTGGCCGCCTTCAGCGAGCGACATGCCCATGATGGTATCGCCCGGCTTGAGCATGGCGAAGAACACGCCCTGATTGGCCTGCGAGCCCGAATTTGGCTGGACGTTGGCCGCTTCCGCGCCGAACAGTTGTTTGACACGGTCGATCGCCAGTTGTTCGGCGATGTCGACAAATTCGCAGCCACCGTAGTAGCGCTTGCCTGGATAACCTTCGGCATACTTGTTGGTCAGCTGCGAGCCCTGGGCTTGCATGACCGCTGGCGAGGTATAGTTTTCCGACGCGATCAGCTCAATGTGATCTTGCTGGCGGGTGTTTTCCTTCTGGATTGCGCCCCACAGTTCCGGGTCAACGTTGGCGAGCGTGTGATCTTTTGCAAACATGAAAAAACTCCAATCGATAAGAGTGCGAGGCACCTGGCTGTAAGGATCGAATGAGGGGAGCCGTCGGACAACAGGACAGGCAGCCTCATCGTGCGCTTCCATCGGTGGCTGCCCAGGCGAACGGCTGTTGAAATCTCACGTTCCCCGGTGGAAGCCCACCTTTCGCCGACTGGCAATGGCTCGCCGCGACTTTTCGCCAGTTACGTGAGACGTAATGGAGCCCAAATTGTAAGTTAAACCCTGAATTAGGGCAAGGAAGGGCCTTGCGATAATGGCAGCACCGGCCCGCTTATGCCCCTTTCGGCTACAATCTGCGCGGTAAACTTCACTCAGGATGTCAACATGATCGTATTTATTACGGGTGCTTCGGCAGGATTTGGCGCCGCAATGGCCCGTACTTTCGTCAAACACGGCCATCAGGTCGTCATCAGCGGCCGCCGCAAGGACCGCCTGGACGCCCTGGCCGCCGAACTGGGCGATCTGGCGCTGCCGATCGTCATGGACGTCACCAGCAAGGATTCGATCAATGAAGCGCTGTCGATGCTGCCGCAGTCCTGGCGCCAGATCGACGTCCTGATCAACAATGCGGGCCTGGCGCTCGGCACCCAGCCCGCGCACGAAGCGCCGCTGGCCGACTGGGAAACCATGATCGCCACCAATTGCACCGGCCTGGTCACGATGACGCGCGCCCTCCTGCCCGCGATGGTCGAGCGCGGCAGCGGCCTGGTGATTAACCTCGGTTCCGTGGCTAAGCAGCTACCCTTACCCGGGCGGCAATGTGTACGGCGCCAGCAAGGCGTTTGTCGAGCAATTCACGCTCAACTTGCGCGCCGACCTGGTGGGCACCGGCGTGCGCGCCACCAACCTGGCGCCCGGCCTGTGCGGCGGCACCGAGTTTTCGAACGTGCGCTTCAAGGGCGACGATGCGGCCGCGGCCAAGGTGTACGAAGGCACGGTGCCCCTGACCGCTGCCGACATTGCCGAGACGGCGTACTGGATCGCCACCCTGCCTGCGCATATCAACGTCAATACAATAGAGATGATGCCCGTTTGCCAGGGGTTCTCGCCTTTTGCCATCAAACGCAGCCCGTAAGCGTTTCCACAGGGAAACCTTCGGCGTTTCCCTGCGAAATCGATTAGAATGTTTCCCACATTCATTTTATGGCAACTTTTATCATGCCTCCAGCGTTTCACTGGCCGGTAAGGATTTACTACGAAGACACCGATGCCGGTGGCATCGTGTTCTACGCCAATTACCTGAAGTTTTTCGAGCGCGCCCGCACCGAGTGGCTGCGCGCCGCCGCATGTGAACCAGCAAGCACTGGCCGAGCAGGATGGTGCGATCTTTGTCGTCAAGAACGCCAGCATCGACTATCACGCGCCAGCCAAACTCGATGATGTACTAAACTTAACTTTGAGCATCGAAAAATTGGGCCGTGCATCGGTCCAGTTTGTCCAGCAAGCCTGGCGCGGCGACGTCCTGCTCGCCAGTGCCAGCGTCAAGGTCGGCTGCGTCGATGCCGCCACGCTGCGCCCACGCTCCCTGCCGCCCGCAACCGCTGATAAAATGCGTGCCGCCTGACTCACTACCGAAGATTGATAACCGATGAACGCAGCCCAAGACCTTTCCTTTATTGCCCTGATCACCAATGCGCACCTGATCGTGCAGCTGATCATGGCGCTGTTGCTCGGCGTGTCGCTGATGAGCTGGACCTATATTTTCCGCAAGGCGTTTGCGATCCGCGCGGCGCGCTCGCAGACCGAAAAATTTGAACGCACCTTCTGGGCTAGATGGGCAACCTGCATACCCTGCACCAGAGCGCCAGCAACAGCCGCGACCAGAGCGGCGCGCTGGCCCGCATTTTTGACGCTTAAGCATGGGCGAATACATCAAGGGCAAGCAAGCTTCCGACAAGCACGAAACGCTCGACACCGGTGCGGTACTCGATGGCGCACGGCGCGCCATGCGCGCAGCCTTCCAGCGCGAACTGGACGCGCTCGACTCCCATTTGAACTTCCTGGCCTCGGTTGGTTCCGTCTCGCCTTACGTCGGCCTGCTCGGCACGGTGTGGGGCATCATGAACGCCTTCCGCGGCCTGGCCAACGTGCAGCAGGCCACCCTGGCCGCCGTGGCGCCCGGCATTGCCGAAGCCCTGATCGCGACCGCCATCGGCCTGTTCGCGGCGATCCCGGCGGTGGTTGCCTACAACCGCTACACGCACGATATCGACCGTCTGGCCATCCGTTTCGAGAGCTTCGTTGAAGAATTCTCGAACATCCTGCAGCGCCAGTCGCGCTAAGCGGAGACGGTCATGGCATTTTCTTCCAGCAGTTTGCGCGGCGGCCGCGGCCGCAAGCTCAAGTCCGACATCAACGTCGTGCCGTACATCGACGTGATGCTGGTCTTGCTGATCATCTTCATGGTGGTGCCGCCGCAAAACAGCCCGAGCGTGATCAACCTGCCCAACGCGCAAAAGTCCGCGCTGCCGCCCGATAACTACATCCAGATCCAGCTGCTGCAAAACGGCGAGCTGACGGTGAGCATCAATGGCAAGCGCAGCCAGGCTGCCGAAAATTTCAAGAACCGGACCACCCTGCTGCGCCGTCTGCGCGCCCTGCACGCGGACTTCCCCGAGTACCCGGTGATGATCGCGGGCGACCGCGATGCCAAGTACGACGACGTCATCCAGCTCATTTCGGAAGCCAAGAAAATGGGCATTACCCGCGTTGGACTCGCCACCAAGTGACGCACGCATGGCACCAATGAATCCAGCCGCAGCAGCATGGCGCCCAGTACACGGTCCCGCCGGAGCCGAGCCGCACGCCATCGGTCATGATGGCGCTGGGCATGCACGCCCTGCTGCTCGCGTTTCTGTACATCGGCGTCAAGTGGCAGAACACGGAACCGACCGCGGTCGAGGCCGAGGTGTGGGACATGAAGACCCAGTACGCCGCGCCACCGCCGCCACCCCAGCCCGATCCGGTGGTCAAGCCCGACCCGGTTCCCGAACCGCCCAAGCCGGTGGTGGAAGAGCCGGTCGCGCCCAAGGCGCCCGATATCGCGCTGGAAAAGATCAAGGAACAGAAGAAGAAACTGGCCGACAAGAAGCTCGCCGAAGAGAAGCTGCGCGAAGAACTCAAGCAGGAAAAGCTCAAGGAACTGGCCGACAAGAAGGCCAAGGCCGCCACCGCGCTGGCCGAGCAGAAGAAGCTCGACAAGCTGCGTGAGCAGGAAGTCAAACGCATGATGGCCAATCTGGGCGGCACCGGCACGGCCGAAAAATCGACCGCGCCGCGTATTGACACCGGTTACAGGGGCCGCCGTGAGCACCAAGATCAAGCGCTCGACCTCGTACGTGGGCGACACCGACGTGCCCGGCAATCCGGAAGTGCAATTCAAGATCGACCAGTTACCGACCGGTGAAATTATCTCCGTCCGCAAGTTGAAGAGCAGCGGTATCGCCGCTTTCGATGCGGCAGTGGAACGCGGCATTAACAATTCGTCACCACTTCCGAAGAAGAAAGATGGTACGGTAGACCGCACCGTCGATGTCACGATCAAAATGAAGGACATCAAGTAACACTGCATGAGGACAGATTACCTATGAAAAAACTACAGCACTTGGTTTTCAGCGTTGGCCTGCTGGCCGCGGTTTCCGCACACGCGCAACTGAAAATTGAAATTTCCGGCGTTGCCAGCAACCAGATCCCGGTCGCGATTGCCGCCTTCGGCGACGAAAACGTTTCCAGCGAACGCATCTCCGAGATCATCAAGGCCGACCTGGCCCTGTCGGGCGTGTTCAAGGTGATCGACACCGGCAGCACGATTTCCGAAACCGACCCGGTCAGCTACAGCCAGTGGAAGCAACGAGGCGCCGACGCCCTGGTGGTCGGCAGCGTGCAAAAGCTGGCCGACGGCCGCCTCGAAGTGCGCTACAAGCTGTATGACACGGTCAAGGGAACGCAGCTGTCGACGCTGTCGAACGCGACCACCCCGCGCTACACCCGCACCGCCGCCCACCGCATCTCGGACGACGTGTACGAAAAACTGACCGGCACCCGCGGCGCCTTCGCCACCCGCATCGCCTACGTCAAGGAAAACCGCGCCGCGCGCGACTACCGCCTGCTGGTGGCCGACGCCGACGGCGAAGGCATCCAGGAAGCCGTGATCTCGAAAGACCCGATCATTTCGCCGTCCTGGTCGCCGGACGGCAGCAAGGTCGCCTACGTCTCGTTCGAACTGCGCAAACCCGTCATCTACGTGCAGGATCTGGTGACGGGCGGGCGGCGCGTGATCGTCAACGAAAAGGCAGCAACTCGGCGCCGTCGTGGTCGCCGGACGGCCGCAGCCTGGCCGTGGCCCTGTCCAAGGATGGCCATACCCAGGTCTATACCGTGGGCGCCGACGGCAGCGGCCTGCGCCGCGTCTCGAACAGCAACGGCATCGACACCGAGCCGCAATTCTCGGCCGACGGCCAGACGATTTATTTCACCAGCGACCGCAGCGGCGGCCCGCAAATCTATAAAATGAGCGCCATGCCGCATGGCAATGCTCAGCGCGTAACCTTCAACGGGAGCTACAATATCAGCCCGCGTGTCTCGTCTGATGGCAAAACCCTGGCTTGGGTGTCGCAGCGCGACGGTGGATTCAGTCTTTACGCGATGAACCTGGCCAGTGGCCAGGAACTGCGTCTGGCCGAATCGGCCACGGAACCGAGTTTCTCGCCTAACGGCAAGTACATCATGTACGCAACCAAGGCTGGCGGCCGTACGTCGCTGGCCGTGGTGTCGGTTGATGGACGGGTCCAGCAGCGTTTGTCTACACCAGCAGGAAACATTCGGGAGCCCAATTGGGGTCCCTTCATGAAGTAAAGAAGAAGTATTTTTAATCACGTCCAGGAGAAAAACCATGCGCAATTTCAATAGCATCGCCTTTATCGTCGCCAGCGCCGCCCTGCTCGCTGCTTGCAGCTCGCCAGTCAAGCTCGAAGAGACCAAAGTCGTCGACAAGTCGCCAGAAGCGCCAAAGTCGAACGTCGCCGACCCACGCGATGTGCGTCCAGTCGAAACCGGCTCGATCGACCCGCTGAACGATCCAAAAGGCGTGCTGGCCAAGCGCAGCGTTTATTTCGACTACGACAGCTATGTCGTGCGTGACGACGGCAAAGAAGTGGTCAGCAACCACTCGGGCTACCTGTCGAAAAACAAGGGCCGCAAGGTTCTGATCCAAGGTAACACCGACGAACGCGGCGGCACCGAGTACAACCTGGCCCTGGGCCAGAAACGTGCTGGAAGCCGTGCGCAAGGCAATGAGCTCGCTGGGCGTGGCCGAGAGCCAGATGGAAGCCGTATCGCTGGGCGAAGAAAAGCCAAAAGCGATGGGCACCGGCGAAGCAGCATGGGCTGAAAACCGCCGCGCCGACATCGTCTATTAATCGACGGCCGTAAGGCGACATGAACACGGGGAGCCATGCGGCACTGGCTGCACGCTCCCCGTTTCCACATCCTCGACGTATCCTCGAAACTGGTTTGAAAGAGTCACCATCATGACCAACACATTCAAGACCCGCATCGCGGCCGCCTGCCTGGCGCTGACCGCCTGGCTCCCGATGCACGCCAACGCCTACCTGCTCGACGACGACGAAGCACGCAAGGCCATCCTCGATCTGCGCGCCAAGGTCGACAACATCACGCGCGACCTCAATGCCCGCCTCGATACCAAGGCCGACAAGAGCAGCGCCCTGGAGATGGTCAACCAGAACGAACAGATCATGTCCGAGATCGCCAAGCTGCGCGGCCAGATCGAAGTGCTGGCCAACGAGATCAGCACGGCCCAGCGCCGCCAGAAAGACTTCTACGCCGACCTCGATGGCCGCCTGCGCAAGCTCGAACCGCGCCAGGTCAGCATCGACGGCCAGGAAGCGGCCGTTGCACCCGACGAGCAGACCACCTACGAAGGCGCGATGACGACCTTCAAGAGCGGCGACTACAAGGCGGCAGCCACCCTGCTGGCCGACTTCGTGCGCCGCTACCCGGCCTCCGGTTACGCGTCGAACGCCCAGTACTGGCTCGGCAACGCCTACTACGCTCAGCGCGACTGCAAGAAGGCCATCGCGGCCCAGCAAGTGGTGGCAGCGACCTATCCGGACAGCGCCAAGGCGCCGGACGCGATGCTCAACATCGGCACCTGCCATGCTGAGCTCAAGGACAAGAAGGCAGCGACCAAGGTACTGGAAGGAACTGATCGCCAAGTACCCGGATTCCGCAGCGGCGCAGGCAGCGAAGGATCGCCTGCCGAGCCTGGAAGTAAGCAGATTTCATAAAAAATATGGGTTTGGGCATTTGACAGAACCGCCGATGCCCCCTATAATCTTGCTTCTTTCGGGTCGTTAGCTCAGCTGGTAGAGCAGCGGACTTTTAATCCGTTGGTCGCAGGTTCGAATCCCGCACGGCCTACCACGAATGCGCAGTAGTCAAAAAAGCAGTAACGAGAAATCGTTACTGCTTTTTTGTTTTGGGATGCCGATACCGGGCTAGGCTTTCCGAGTAAACTCGTCAGTTATCAAAAATAGATCAGGCACGTCAATGTCTTTCCCGGACCGGACCACCCTTTCGCCACTGCCCTACCACCAGACCATCGTCGACTACCTGCGCCATCATGAGCCCGAAGTATGGGCCTGGGCCAGAAGCGCGCGACCGGTGCCGAGCAGCGCGATGCCTTGCGTGCAGCGCTGCTGCGCGACACCTACCGGATCGAACGCGACGCGCCCCCCGCCGTGCACGCCGCGCTGGACCAGGCGCTCGCCCGGCTCGGCATCGATGCGCCCGCCACGCTGTACCAGTCGCCCGGGCAGGACATGAACGCGGCGATTTTTTACGTGCCGGGCGAAGTCCACATCATGCTGCAAGGCCCCCTGCTTGAACGCCTGGCGCAGGATGAACTGCTTGCCGTGCTGGGCCACGAACTGGCGCACTACCTGCTCTGGTCACGCGACGAGGGCAGCCTGCTGGTGGCCGACCGCATCTTGCACGACAGCCTGGCCAGCGGCGACGCCATGGCCAGCCACCACGAAACCTACCGCCGCTACGCCCTGCACACCGAACTGTTCGCCGACCGCGGCGCCGCCGTCGCGGCCGGGGCGGTGGCGCCAGCCGTGTCGGCGCTGGTGAAGATCCAGACCGGGATCGGCACGGTCGATGCCGCCGCCTATCTGCGCCAGGCGGCCGAGATCGAGGCGCAGGAAGCGCAGGCCAGCCAGGCCTACTCGCATCCGGAAACCTTCATCCGCGCCCGCGCCCTGGCGCTGTGGTGCGAAGGCGCGCCCGACCTGCACGCCTGGCTGGACAAGCGCCTGCACGGGCCACTGACACTGGAGCGGCTCGACCTGCCCGGCCAGCAGCAGCTGCAGCGCCTCACGCGCGGCTTCATCGCCCACTTCCTGGCCGATGCCAGCCTGGCGAGCGACGCGCTGCTGGCCCAGGTGCGGGTGTTGTTCCCCGACTGGAGCGCGGCCGAAGCGGCGCTGCTGCCGCAGCAACCGGGCACGGCGCCCGCTGGCGGCGCCACCTATTGGAATGCCCTGCTGATCGACCTGGCCCTGGCCGACCCGGACCAGCAGGACAACGCCCTGCTGCGCGCCGGCCGCCTGGCCCGTGAACTGGGCACCTTCGACGGCTTCGAAGCGAACTTGCGGCGCGACGTCGCCATGGGCAAGCGCGAACTCGACAAATTCAAGCGCCAGCTCGACAAGGAAATGCAGGCATGAGCGACACCAACACGATCACCGAACCGGGCACCTTGCGCGGCCTGATTGCAGCGCAGGACGGGGTCCCGTTCGGCACCGACGATGTCCTGCTGCTGGTGCTGCCCCTGTTCGAGCATGTCGCCGCGCTGCACGCGCAGGGCATGGTCGCCGCGCTCGGCCCCAACAGCGTCATCCTCGACCCGGCCGACAAGCGCGCTCGGCTTGCGCCTCCCCGGAAGGCCAGCAGAGCGCATTCGACTTCGATGCCGTCAACCGGGTGCAGCCGATGCCCGCATCGGGACTGAACATCCTGAGCACGCTGCAGCGCGAACGCGACGCGCACGGGCGCGAATCGGTCACCGACGACGCCCTGCAAACCGATGCCGACGCGCCCATCGCGCGGCCCGTGTATCTGCCCGGCCCCGCCAGCTGGGAACAGCGCATCGGCCACCACGACGACCGCACCGATGTATTCAGCCTCGGGATGATCCTGGCCGCCCTGTCGTGCGGGCTCGATTTTGCCGACCAGGACGACCTGCGTTCCTTCGTAGCGCACCGCACCAATCTGTTCCTGCTGCAGCAGCGCCTGCATCCGGTGCTGGCCGCCGTGATCGTGGAGATGACGGAACTGAACCGCCACAGCCGCGCGACCGAAGTGGCGGCGCTGGCCCTGCGCCTGCGTACCTGGCGCGACCAGCCTAGCCGGGCTCGATGTCGAGCGCGCCATGGCTGGCGCCACCGGCAGCGTTTCGCGCCGCAGCGCGGTCCTGATGCATCTGCGCGACCGTCTGTTCGACCTGTCGCGCCGCAACCGCCTGCTGTATTTCAAACCGAATGCGTCGACCGTCAACCTGACGGTCGCCAGCGTGCCGCTGGTGCTGCAGACCGCCGCCGTGCGCGGAAGACATTTGCACCTGGGGCGGCCCCTTCGCCGACGAAGTCCTGAGCGGCAAACCGGTCGCCCTGCAGCGCTGGCTGCGCTTTGACGAGCAGACCTACTTGCCCGCCTCGCTAGACCAGCTGCTGGTCGAAACGCGGCGCGACCGCGCCGAATTCGGCTCCAACAACCTGCGCCTGGTGGTGGCCTTCCTCCGCTGGCACAACCTGGAAGGAAGCGCCCGACGAACGGATCGTGACCCCGCTGCTGTGGCTCCCCGTCGAACTGGTCAAGCGCAAAGGGGTGCGCGACCAATACCTGCTGCAGTCGGCCGAAGCGGAGGCGGAATTCAACCCCGTGCTGCGCCACCAGCTGGCGCAGCTGTACGACATCCGCCTGCCGGAAAAAGTGTCGCTCGAGCAGACCTCGATCGCTGCGATCCACGCCGACATCCTGGCGCAGATCCGGCGCTCGGAACCGGCGGTCGAGCTGCGCCTGGTGTCGAAGGCGTCGATCCAGCTGGTGCGCCACAAGGCCATGCAGCGCATGCAGCAATACCAGCGCCGCAAGTCGTCGGCCTAAGCCAGCGCGTGCGGCCGGACGCGGGCTTGCCGCCGTACAGCTACGACCGGGCCGACTACCGTCCCCTGGGGCGCGTCCTGTTCGAACAATGGGTGCGCCCAAGCCCCCTGCCGCAGCGCTTCGAAGCGGGCGCTGCAGCCGGCAGCCTAAGACTGCGCCAGCCGCAGATGGCGGCCGAAGTCGAAGAGCGCAGCGGCTATGCGCTGGTCGAATCAGACGGCCACCGCTACGCCTGGGATGTCGACCTGACCCAGGTCTCGCTGGCCAATTTCAACTACAAAAAAATGTCGCTGGTGCGCGACTACACCCAGCTGCTGGCCGACCCCGGCGCCAATCCGGCCTTCGACCAGGTGTTCTCGATCGAGCCGCGCGCGGTGGAGACGGCCATGCTTAAGCGCCGCTGGCGGCGGGCGAACAATGGAGCGTGGTGGCCGCCGACGCCACCCAGAACGCGGCCGTCGGCCTGGCGCGCAGCGCGCAGTTTCATCATCCAGGGCCCGCCCGGCACCGGCAAGTCGCAAACCATCACCAACCTGATCGCCGATTACGCCGGGCGCGGCAAACGGGTGCTGTTCGTCTGCGAAAAGCGGGCCGCGCTCGACGTCGTGTTCAACCGCCTCAAGCAATCGGGCCTGGCCCCGCTGTGCTCACTGATCCACGATTCGCAAAGCGACAAGAAAGCCTTCATCGCCGATCTGGAAGGAATGCTACGACGCCTGGATGGGCCAGAACCACAACAGCGCCGCGCTGCAGGAACAGCGCGCCGCCCTGGTGCAAGCCCTGGGCGCGCAGCAGCGCAGTATCGACCAGTTCAGAACAGGCGCTGGCCACCACACCGGACACGCTCGGCACCACCATTCGGGCCCTGCTGCGCCGCATCGCCGCCTTGCCGCCAGCGCCCCAGGTCAGCCATGCCGCGCGCGAGCAGCTGGCCTCCTTGTCGGCCTGGGATGGCCAGCGCGATCTGGTACGCCGTCTGCATGGCCAGCTGCGCGAGCGCTTCGGGCTGCACAGTCTGGCGGCCCATCCCTTTGCCAGCCTGGCGGCACCACTGATCGCCGACGAACGCGCCTTCCAGCGCGCCGACATCCTGTGCCGCGAGGCCGAAACGCTGTTCGACGCGCTCGAAGCGCAGCTCGACGCGCCCGCCACCCTGATCGGCCCCGCCACCACGCTCGCCGACGCCAGCCGCATTGCTTAGATGGACTGCGAAGCCCTGCTCGCCTCGCGCCTGGCGGCCCACCTGGATCTGGTGGAACCGGACGCGCTCGGCCGCCAGCGCCCTGCGCGAGGCACGCGCCACGCTCGATACGGGTGCGCAGGCCCTGGCGGCGGCGCACACCGCCAATGCCGCCTGGCGCGACAAGCTCAGCCCCATCGACACCGACTCCGCGCTCACTGTGATGCGCCGCCTGGCTCCTTCGGCCTTGCGCTGGCTGCAGCCGCAATGGTGGCGCCTGCGCAGCGCGCTCAACAGCCGCTATGACTTCGGCCAGCACGCGGTCCACCCAGGCTACGTCAAGGTGCTGGAAAATCTGGCGGCCGAACATGCGGCCGGGGCCGCGCTCGACCAGGCCGCGGCCGCGCTCGGGCGTCAGTACGACGTGCCCGATGCGCGCGCCTTCCTCGATGCGCTCGCGCAGCTGGCGCAGCAGCTGCGCACCGGCCACGGTCCGCGCGCGCTCATCGCCACGCTGCGCGCCCACCCCGATGCGCAAGCAGCGGCCCGCGCTGCCGCCAGCACAGGCCAGCCGCTGGCCGCCCTGCGCGCACTGCTGGAACCCGAGCTGACCATCGCCAGCGACGCCGGTCTGGACCGGATCGCCGAATTGCTGCGCGACCTGCGCGAAGCGCTCGACGACCTGCCCGACCTGCTGCCGATGCTGCGCGCCCTGCATGCGGGCGACCCGGCAACGGCGCGCATGCTGCAGCAGCTCGACTACACACCCGAACAGCTGGACGCGCTGGTGGCTGACGAAGCGCTGCGCCGCGCCGAACGGGACAGCCCGGTGCTGGCACATTTCGGCGGCGCCGCATTGGCGCAAGCCGCGCGCGGTCAACCAGGATCAGCGCGCTGCTGGGGCTCGATGCGCAAGTGATCCGCGCCACGCTGCATCAGCAATTCGCCGAACACGTGCGTGTTTCCGGGCCTGTCCGCCAGCCAGCTCGACGAGGCTTAGGCAAGACATTCAAAAGGCCTACGCGACCGGCCGCCGCGAGCTCGAACACGAATTCGGCAAGAGCATGCGCCACCGCTCGATCCGTGATTTGAGCGACGACGAAACGGGCCTGGTGATCGCGGACCTCAAGCCAGTGTGGCTGATGAGCCCATTGTCGGTATCGGACACGCTGCCGCTCGCATCTAACCTGTTCGATGTCGTGATCTTCGACGAAGCGAGCCAGATTCCGGTCGAAGAAGCGGTACCGGCCCTGAGCCGCGCGCCAGATCATCGTGGTCGGGGACGAAATGCAACTGCCGCCGACCAGTTTCTTCCAGCACGGGCGCATCCGGCGGCGACGATGAAATCGTGGTCGAGGAAGATGGCGAGCGCATCGCCATCAACCTCGATTCCGACAGCTTGCTGGCGCAGGCCGCGCGCAGCCTGCCTAGCCACGCTGCTGGCATGGCACTACCGCAGCCGCCACGAGTCCCTCATCAGCTTCTCGAACGCGGCGTTCTACGATGGCCGCCTGGTGACCATTCCCGACACCCGGCTCGATCTGCCTGCGGCCGCCCCCCACCGGCGCGCCGTTCGGACCTGGAGGACGCCGGCGTGACCGGTGCCGACACGCTGCTGGCCCTGCCGATCAGCTACCACCGGCTCGGCGACGGCCTCTATCAGGACCGCCGCAACGGGGCCGAGGCCCGCTATATCGCGCACACCGTGCGCGAATTACTGCGGCGCGACTGCGCCCTGAGCATCGGCATCGTGGCGTTTTCAGGAAGCGCAGCAAAGCGAGATCGAGACCGCGCTCGAGACCCTGGGCGCGGACGACCCGGATTTCGGCACCCGTCTCGAACAAGCCTATGTGCGCGAGGACGACGAGCAGTTCAACGGCCTGTTCGTGAAAAACCTGGAAAACGTCCAGGGCGACGAGCGCGACATCATCATTCTCAGCATCTGCTACGCCCCCGGACCGGATGGGAAAATGCTGATGAATTTCGGCCCCATCAACCAGCGCGGCGGCGAGAAACGCCTGAATGTGATCTTCAGCCGGGCGCGCCACCGCATGGCTGTGGTGACCTCGATCGATCCGCAGGCGATCACCAACGTGCACAACGACGGCGCCGCCGCACTGCGCGGCTTCCTCGAATTCGCCCAGGCCAGCGCTGCTTAGCCAGGGCGAGCGCGCGCAGCAGCGTGCTCGGTACGCTCAACCCGGCCGCCAGCGACGCGTTCACGCGCCAGGCGCCGTCCGACAGCATCCGCGACGCATTGGCCGCCAGCCTGCGCGCGGGGGCACACGGTGCACGTCCATGTGGGACGGTCACAGTTGCGCTGCGATCTGGCGCTGGTCGATCCTTCCGGCGCCAAGCTGCGCTGGCGATCCTGCTCGACAATCCATCCGATGCGGTGGGCGACACGCAGGAACGCTATGTGTTCCGTCCCGCGATCTTGCGCAGCTTCGGCTGGCGCGTGCTCGACGTGCCGGGCAGGGACTGGCTCGCAGATCCGGACGCCGTTCTGCAGCGCATCGACACCATGCTCGCCAGCGGCATTGACCGCGCGCTCGATGTCGAAATCGCGCGGCCGGTGGTGGTACCACCCCCGGCGCCATGGCGCGCCGTCCGAGAGCGTGCCGGACGCGCCGCAAGCGGCGCCAGTCGAGGGCGCCGCGCGCACGCTGCGCTTCGAGCAGGGCACGTCGCGCAAGTTCTGGCGCGCCAGCGTGCAGGGCACGGAACTGCATGTGACCTACGGACGGATCGGCAGCGCTTACCAGAACAACGTCAAGCAGTTCGACAGCGCCGAACGCGTTGCGGGAGATGAACAAGCTGGTGGACGAGAAACTGCGCAAGGGGTACGAAGAGGACTGAGTCGCGGACTCAGAACCGGTAGCAGTGCGCCTGCTGGGCGTCGCTGCGCAGCAGTGGCGTGGTCAGGACGACCGACTGCGCCTTCTGGCATTGGATGAGGACTTCGGTGTAGCCTTCGAGGCCAGGTTCGATGATGCCCTTCTTGGTGGCGCGCCCGATCGCGGTGGCCAGCGGGGAAGCCGCCTGAGCTTAAGCATCGGATCGCTACGGCGCTCACGGACGAGCGTCAGCGAGGCGACCGCCGCATCCCAGCGCGGGCCGCTCAATCGGCGCAGGTCCGCTGCGGGCGCGCTCAGGAATGGATCTGGCGTCTGCGCCTGGGTGCCCTGAGCAAGCAGCGCCAGGCAGCAGAATATCGTCTTGTTCATGGCCCGATTGTACCGCAGGCACAAGCGGGCCTTTGCTTTACGCCGCCCGCACCTCGGGCACCAGGCTCAGATCGACCGGGATGCGGTTACGCGCATTGCCCCATTCGCTGTTCTCGGTTTCGGACACGTGCGACATCGTGCCTTCGCGGTCGACGCAGTAATCCTTGAACACGATCTTTTCTTCGACGGTGGCGTCGGCCAGGATGCGCGTGTACTCGAACAGGACGCTGCGCACCACGTTGGCGCCGGTGCAAATGTGGCTGCCGTGGCCGATCCAGGTCGGGCCGACAATGGTGCAGCTTAGCCTCGATGTGGGTGCCCGAACCGATATACACCGGGCCGACGATGGTCGTGCCTTCCCGCTCGATGCGCGTGTTCTGGCCGACCCACAGGCCTTCCTCGATCTGCACGCCCGGCACGTTCAGGTTGCGCACTTCGCCCAGCATCACGCTTTGCAGCACGCTCCAGTAGTCGGTCACGGTGCCGATGTCGATCCAGTCGTAGGCGCGCTTTTGCGCGTAGAACGGCAGGCCCCGTTCGACCAGCAGCGGGAACAGGTCCGAGCCGATGTCGAACATCGTGTCGGCCGGGATCAGGTCCAGCACTTCCGGTTCAAAGATGTAGATGCCGGTGCTGGCGAAGTTCGATTTTGCGTCTTCGCGCTTGGGCTTTTCCTGGAACGAGACGATGCGGCCGTCGTCGTCGGTTACCACCACGCCGTAGTCGGATACTTTCTCCCACGGGACTTCCTTGGTGATCACGCTGGCCAGCGCGCCCTTGCGTTTGTGCTCGAACAGGGCCGATTTGAGATCGAGGTCGATCAGCGCGTCCCCGCACAGGACGATGGTGGTCTCGTCGAAGAAGCCGCCGAACTGCTGGATCTTCTTCATGCCGCTTACCGAACCGATCGGCTCCGGCACGGCCACGCCCAGTTCATTGGTGTAGCCTTCGAAGGAATAGCCGAGACTGACGCCGAACTGCTCGCCCTCGCCAAAGTAATCTTCGATCTTTTCATGCAAGTGAGCGACGTTGACCATGATGTCGCGCACGCCGTAGCGCGCCAGGTGTTCGATCAGGTAGGCCATGACCGGCTTGCCCAGGATTGGAATCATGGGCTTGGGCAGGTCGTAGGTCAGGGGGCGTACCCGCGTGCCCTTGCTTAACTGCAAGAATCATTGCTTTCATTTTTCTATCCTCTATTTAAGATGAAGTTTGGCGCATGCGGCATTCCCAGCGCCAGGCAGTTTCGATAATGGTGTCCAGCTGCGCATGACGCGGCTTCCAGTCCAGCACAGCGCGTGCCTTGCCCGGGTCCGCCACCAGCCTGGCCGGATCAGCCGGCCCGGCGTGGTGCGTCGCGCACTTCGACAGGCTGGCCGCTGATGCGGCGCGCGCAATCGATCACTTCTTGTACCGAAAACCCGGCACCGTTTCCCAGATTGAAGCAGTCGCTGTCTCCCCCATGCTGCAGCCGTGTCAGCGCCAGCAAATGCGCACTGCACAAGTCGACAACATGGATGTAATCGCGGATGCAGGTGCCATCCGGCGTCGGGTAATCGCGCCCGTACACGGCAATGTGGTCCCGGTACCCCGAGGCCACTTGCAAAATCAATGGGATGAGATGGGTCTCCGGATCGTGCCGTTCGCCCAGCTCCCCGTCCAGATCCGCGCCTACCCAGCGTTGAAGTAACGCAGGCAGGTATAGCGCAGACCGAATGCACGGTCGTAGTCGGCCAGGATCTCTTCGACCATGGCCTTGGAGCGTCCATACGGATTCAATGGACGGCTGCTCTGCTGTTCATTGATCGGCACCTGTTCCGGCTCGCCGAAAATGGCGGCGGTCGACGAGAAGATGAAGCGCTTCACGTCATGCGCCACCATCGCGTCGAGCAGGTTGACCGTATTGGACACGTTGTTGCGGTAGTACTTGTCGGGACGCTGCACCGATTCGCCCACCTGGATGAAGGAGGCGAAATGCATCACCGCGTCGAAACGGCGGCTGGCAAACACGGCATCGAGCGCGGCGCGGTCGGCCAGGTCGCCCTCGACCAGTTCGGCGCCCAGCAGCGCGGCGCGGCTGCCGCCGGACAGGTTGTCGAACACGACCGCCTGGTGCCCTTCCCCGCGCAGCATCTTGACCATGTGCGAGCCGATGTAGCTTCTAAGCGCCGCCTACCACGAGTACGTTCATGACTGTCCTTTCGGCCGGTAGCGGTGGCAATGGGCGAGGAAGCGCACGATATCGACCGTGTAGCGGCGTGCCAGGCGGCGCGGTTCCAGGCACAGGCAGGTAGAACCATTCCAGGCGCAGCGTGCGCACCAGCTGCGGCGCGCGCGGCTTGTCGCTCTACCCAGAAGTCGAACAAGGCGCCCACGCCCATGGCGATGCCTGCGTCCAGACGCTCCCGGTGCGTGAGAATCCAGTCTTCCTGGATCGGGTTGCCGAGGGCGACCAGCACCAGGTCGGGCGCGGCCCGGTTGATGGTGGCGACCAGATCGGCATCGCCACGCATGCCCTGGTAGCCGTCGCAGGTGCCGACCACCTCGGCACCCAGCTTGACGCTGGCATGGGCCGCGGCCTTGTGCAGCACGTCCGGCTTTCCGCCGACCAGGAACAGGCGCAGCGGACGCGTGGCGTTCTGCAGCAGGAAAGGCGTGAAGTCGGTCCCGTTCAGGTTGGCCGGGAAACGCGGCGCGCCAAGCAGGCGCGCGGCGATATCCAGCCCCACACCGTCATTGACAACGATGACGCCCTCGTCCCAGCATGCGCGGCAACAGCGCGCGCATTGCACGATCAGATTGGTGTTCGCAAAAAACAACGACACCTTCTGGCGTGCCTGCAGCGCTGCCAGCAGCCGCGCGGCCAGGCCCGCGGCGTCCGTCCGCATCACCGGGAAGCGATGATTGGCGTGATATTGTCTGGCACTGTGTGCGTCATGGATTAACGGCGTCCGATGGCGTGGTATTCCAGGCCGTGGGTGGTGACCAGCTTCGGCTGATACAGATTGCGGCCGTCGAAGATGACCGGCGACTTGAGCGCGGTCTTGATGTCGTCGAATTCAGGCGCACGGAATTCCTTCCATTCGGTGACGATCACCAGCGCGTCCGCGTCTTCCAGCGCGCCGAACGGCGAAGTGGCGTACGACAGGCGCGGATCGTCGCCAAAGATGCGGCGCGATTCGGTCATCGCGACCGGATCGTAGGCGACCACGGTCGCACCCATTTTCCACAATCCTTCGATCACCACGCGGCTGGAGGCGGCGCGCATGTCGTCGGTGTTCGGCTTGAAAGCCAGGCCCCACAGCGCGAAGCGCATGCCGGACAGGTCGCTGCCGAAGCGGGCGCGGATCTTGTTCAGCAGGACGCTCTTTTGCGCTTCATTCGCGTCTTCCACCGCCTGCAATACCTTCCAGGCTTGGCGCCGCTCTCGGCACCGCTGCAGCAGCAGCGCCTGCACGTCTTTCGGGAAGCACGAGCCGCCGTAGCCGCAGCCCGGATACAGGAAGTGGAAGCCGATGCGCGGATCGGAACCGATGCCGATGCGGACCTGCTCGATGTCGGCGCCCAGAATGTCGGACAGATTGGCCATCTCGTTCATGAACGAGATGCGGGTGGCCAGCATGGCGTTGGCGGCGTACTTGGTCAGCTCGGCCGAACGCACGTCCATCACGATCACGCGATCGTGGTTGCGGATGAATGGCGCATACAGTTCGCGCATCAGCATGATGGCGCGTTCGTCGGAAGCTCCGATCACGATCCGGTCCGGACGCATGAAGTCGGCCACCGCGGCGCCCTCTTTCAGGAATTCCGGGTTCGACACGACCGAGAAGGTCGCGTCCGAGCCGCGCTCTGCCAGCTGGGCGCTGAGCACTTCGCTGACGCGATCGCCCGTGCCGACCGGTACGGTCGACTTGTTGACCACGACCTTGTAGCCCTTCATGTACTTGCCGATGCTGCGCGCGGCGGCCAGCACGTACTGCATGTCGGCCGAGCCGTCTTCGTCGGGCGGCGTGCCGACCGCGATGAACTGCATGGTGCCGAAGCCGACCGAGAACTCGACGTCGCTGGTAAAGCGCAGGCAGTAAGCAGGCCACGTTGCGGCGGATCAGTTCCAGCAGGCCCGGTTCGTGGATCGGCACTTCGCCGTCGTTCAGGCAGGCGATTTTTTTGGTGTCCAGGTCCAGGCACAGGACCTGGTTACCCATTTCAGCGAGACAGGTGCCGGTGACCAGGCCTACGTAGCCGGTACCAATGACGGTAATTTTCATATTTTTCTTTCCAAAGGTAGTTTGGCTGGCCCGGATGGACGCAGCTCAGTGGCGGCGGCAGGTGCCGCGCCAGGGGCTTGGGGTTTGCCGTAGTCTTGCGGCAGGAACTGCAGGCGGTCCCAGGGAAATCCGTCCATGATCTTGCCTTTGGAGGTGCCCTTGAACAGCGCCGGATAGGGGTCGGCCGCGCCATGCGCGGTCGACGATTTGGGGTTTTGCAGGCGCAGCGAAATCGCTTGCCGGCCTTGTCCCATACAACGAAACCATATTTCTGGGCCGCGCTGATCGTCGCCGCGACCGGATGCAGGCCGAGGCTGTCGACGTCGACCTTCGGATCGAGCCGCAGGCGCAGTCCCTCCGGAATGCGGTTGGCGGCGCGCTTGGGATTGAATCCGTCCGAGCGG
Organism: Massilia sp. H-1; assembly: GCA_024703915.1. Lineage (GTDB taxonomy): Bacteria > Pseudomonadota > Gammaproteobacteria > Burkholderiales > Burkholderiaceae_D > Telluria_A. The sequence continues at coordinate 915,236 of CP087969.1, forward strand.
TGCGCCTAGCCAGGACTTGATCGAAAAGTGCTCGGCGTCGACCAGCGCGATTCCCATCGCGTGGCGGATCTCGCCGCGCTGCAGTTCTTCGGCCGTGATCTGGCCGCCGATGAATGGCAGGCTGGTGGCGGTGGTGCCGTAATGCTGGGGGAACACGCCGTCGCTGCGCGAGGCCTTGTCCAGGCGCCCGCCCCAGCAGGCTTGCCAGCGTCCGTCGTCCTTGCGGGCCCGCCAGAACTCCCACACCGTGTCGGTCGACGGCTGGTACACGGTCATCTCGGCGTCGGTGCCGTCAGGCTTACTCGGCATAGGCGGGAATCGGCACCGACTTCCACTGGGCGGCCAGGTGCTTGTCCTGGAAGCGCTTGTTCTGGCAATCCCATTCCGTGACGTCGACGCCCTTCACGTCCGGGCCGACCACGTACACGGGGCTGGCGTACTGGCTCGTATTCAGATTGACGTTGCCGTAGTACGCCTTCTTCTGGCGCAGGAATTCCTGCACAAAGGCGGCCGACTCGGGATGCAGTTCCACCTTGCGCGGGATCGGCGCGTACCAGAAGCTGTCCGGCGCGAAGATCGCGTCGGTCGGCAGCCGGGCAGCCGATGGCGGGTATGGATGCGGCCACCAGGACCGCCATCAAGGACGTGGCGTAGATCATGACGGGTCGCGCTCCGAACGCACCCAGGCCACCTGGCGGCGCACCACGAACTTGAGGTAGAGCGGGATCTTGACCAGCGCGTAGATGGGCGCATACGCCAGTTCGCGCCAGCTCAGGATCGCCCGGCCGAAGCGCACCCAGGCCGCCAGCACGGCCACGGCCAGCATCAGCGGTCCGGGCAACGCCAGACTCCAGGGCAGCGCGGCGCCGCTCAGGGTCCAGGCCAGCGCGCCAAGCGCGCCGAAGGCGAGCGTGGTCAGCACCAGCAGGGCCAGCGGCGGCACGCACAGGTCGAGCGTAAGCGCGACCAGGCCCGCGTTGCCGCTGCGGATTCCGTCCAGCAGCAGGCGCGGGCCGTCGCGCAGCATCATGGCCAGGTGGCCGTGCTCCCAGCGCGTGCGCTGCGACTGCAGGCCGGTGGCGTTGACCGGGAATTCGCTGGTGACGACAGCCTCCGGGCAGAACACGGGCGCCTGGCGCGCGGAGCAAAATCGAGACCAAGGCGCAGATCTTCGACCAGGTCGGCGCTGGCCAGCGATGCATCCCGGATCAGCGCCCACGGGAAGGCCATGCCGCTACCCATCAGTTGGCACGGCAAGCCAAGGCGCGCCAGGCCGAGCGCGCGGCCGCGGTTCTTGACGGCCCAAGCGAATTCCGCGATCCGCGTCTTGAGGCTAGCGCTGGCTGGGCTAAGCGCATCAGGTACAGCGCCTGCACCGGGCGCGCGCTGACGGCGCAGCGGTGCGCCAGGATGTCGAGGGCGTCGGGACGCAACATGCAGTCGGCGTCAACCACGACCACAATGTCGGGCGGATTCTGTTCCAGGTGGCGCACAGCCGGCGTCGAGCGCATAGCCCTTGCCGCGGCGGACCAGATCGGTGCGTTCGAGCACGTCGGCCGAGCCGGCTGCGCGCCTGATTGGCCGTATCGTCGCTGCAGTTGTCGGCCACCACGAGCAGGCGGTCGCCCACCCGCAGCTGCGAGCGGACCGAGGCCAGCGTGGCGAGAATGCCAGCGCCTTCATTGTGGGCTTAAGCACCAGCACCGCCAGGCGCGCGTTCCGCGCTGGCAGGACCGTCGGCGCGGCGGCGGGCTACCAGCGACAGCGCCACTTCGAGCACGAACACGGAAATGGGAAGCATCAGAAGCGCCAGCGCCACGATGAACAGCGCTTGGCACAGGAGGTAGAGCGCACTCATGCCGCACGCTCCGTCAGCGCCAGCGGCACGCTCGCCTGCTGGGCCTGCGGCCCGGCCTTGAACAGGCGTGCCAGCTTGCCCGCTTCGGTGTCGATCGCGTGGCGTTCGAGCACGCGCACATAGGCCGCCTGCCCCATCGCTTCCAGCGTTTCGATGGAGGTGGCGAGCAAGTCTTCGAGCGACGCGACCAGCGCATCGACGTCATGCGGCGGCAAACAGCCAGCCTTCGCGGCCCGGGCGCACCAGTTCGGGAATGCTTAGGCCACGTAGGTCGACAGGACCGGACGGCGCAAGGCCATCGCTTCCATGATCACGACCGGCAAGCCTTCGGCGAAGCTGGGCAGCACGAGCTGCGCGCGGCCACGATTTCGGCACGCACGGTCTCGCTGCCGATCCAGCCGGTGATGCGCACATGCTGCTGCAGGCCGCAGCGTTCGATCAGCGCCTCGATCTCGGGACGCATCTCGCCGTCGCTTAGCCAGGACCAGTTCGACCGGGGTCCCCTTGCGCACCAGGCGGTCGACGGCGTTGACCAGCAACAGCTGGCCCTTCTGCTCGCACAGGCGGCCGACGCACACGATGCGCGGGGCGGCTTGGCGCCGGGGGCGACATCGCCCGCATGGAAGGCCTACTCGAGGCCGCAATGGACCACTTGCACCTTGGCCCATTCGGTCTGGGCGATCCAGCGGTACAACTGGCTGCGGCCGTAGGAACTGATCGCCACCACGAAGGCCGAGCGGCGGATCTTTTCGGCCAGATGCAGGAATTCCGGCTGGTCGAATTCTTCCGGGCCGTGCACGGTAAAACTATAGGGCGTGCCGCCCAGCGCATTGACCAGCATGGCCACCTCGGCCGAGTTGGTGCCGAAATGGGCGTGCAGATGGCGCGTTCCGGCGCGCTGCAGCCAGGGCACGATGCGGCAGGCTTCGGCCAGATAGATCATGTGGATCGGCCACGGACGCGCGGCGCGCTGGCCCATGCGCCAGGCCAGGCCCAGCGCGCGGACAAAGCGCACGGGCGCGCTGACCGCCTGGCGCAGCACGGCGCAGGCCAGTGCCGGGGCGCCGCCCTGCAGGACATAGCGGGTGCGCGCGTTCGCGCTGGTCTTCCGGGTCGACCAGGGTGTCGCCCCAGCCGCGCACGGCAACCCGCTCGACCTCGAAACCCTGACGCTCGAGCGCCAGGATTTCGCGCCGGATGAAGCTGTGGCTGACCTTGGGGTACTGATTGACCAGATATGCGATTTTCATGTGCGACCTATGGATTGAAGGGTGTTGCTGTTCGTCTTAGACAGGATCACGCGTGCGGGCGAGCCGACTGCGGTGGCGCCGTCGGGAACGTCGCACAGCACGACCGACAGCGCGCCGATCCGGGCGCCGTTGCCGATCCGGATGCCGCCCAGCAGCTGGGCGTAGGCGCCCACGTCGACGTCGTCGCCCAGGACGGGCACCGGGCCGCCCGCTTCGCGATTACCGATCGTTACGCCCTGGCGCAGCGTGCAATTGGCGCCGATGACCGTGTCCGGATGCAGGAAGATCCCGCCGAAATGCCAGATCCGCAGGCCGGGGCCGATTTGCGCGGCCTTGGGCAGGCTCACGCCAACCGCCGTCTCGACCAGGCGGAACAGCAGCCAGTAGCAGCGCGTGAGCACCTTGCGTAGCAGGCCAGGCGCGCGGCTCGATGCGGCGGCCGAAGCGGTAGGGTCCAGACCGCCCAGGCGGATTGTTCGTTCAGCAGCGGGTGCCGCATGCCGTAGCGATGCAGGTCCGCGGCCCAGTTGGGGTCATGCGCCATCGTTGTCTCCTGTGAGGGGCTGGGCCCATGCAGCAATACAGGGGCGGCAAAGCGCGCGCGCTTGCTCAGGCGGTCCGCCAGCACGCGCCCGTGTTCGATGAACCAGCGTTCAAAATAGTGGGTGGACAGGTGCGCCAGCGCAGACAGGACCAGCAGCAGCAGCGGACGCTTGGCATATTTTTCGATCACGTCGCCGTCGCCCAGCCAGGTGTGCGCCAGCAGCGGATGGATCACGAACAGCGCGAACGAGACCACCGCCAGGTACAGCAGCACGCGATGGTTCAATCCGCGCACCAGCGAGATCCCGGGCGCGACCAGCGTTGCGCCCACCAACAGCGCGGCCAGGTACGGCCGGGCGAAATTGAGCCAGGAGCCGAGCGGCATGCAGGACAGCACCAGCAGGGCCAGCAGCGGCCACTGCGGCACCCGCGCCAGCGCGGCACGCCACGGCGCGCCCGCCTCGGCATGCATCAGCAATGCGAGCGTGCAGCTAAGCCAGGATCTCGTCGATCCGGTAGTAGCTGATGTCGGACGCGAACACGCCGTGCCAGATGCGCAGGCCCGTAAACAGCAAGCCCAGTAGCGGCAGCAGCCACAGGCCGCGCGCAGCAGCCGCCACCAGCAGCGCGGCGGCGACATAGAACTGCACTTCCATGCACAAGCTCCACATGTGCAGCGTGAGCGGGACCAGTAGGCGCGGCGGCAGATTCCCGTAAAGAAGAAATGGGCCAGCCATTCCTGTACCGATCCGTCCGACACGACCAGCGCGATCAGGAAGTACAGCCAGGCCAGCGGCACCACGCGCAAAAACGGCGCACCAGGAAGGCGCGCACGCGCGGCTCAGCAGCAGCAGCGCCGTCGTGATCAGGAAGCCCGAGAGCGTGAAGAACAGCACCATGCCGAAGATGCTTAAGCGCTGTAATTGAGCTGCCAGGTCTTGGGACCGAGCGGCAGCAAGTGGGCGGCCAGCACCATGACGATGCTCAGGCCGCGCCAGCCGTTCAGCGCCTAAGCAGTTGCGGATGATTGGCAGCGGCGACTCTCATGTGGCCTCCCGGGTGCGGTTTCCATTGACCAGCAGTGCGCAACCGGAGCCCAGCACGAACCAGAAATACCAGTTGAACGCGAGGTAGGCGCCCATATTGTCGGACGCGGACACGATCAGATACTGCAGCACCATCACGATCAGGATGAAGGCGCCGAGCCGGTTGTGGGCCACCAGCTGCTTGAGCGTCCACAGCACGCGGGCGTAGACCCACAGGCAGGCCAGCAGTCCCAGCGCGCCCAGTTCGAACAGCCACTGCACGTACATGCTGTGCGCGCCGAAGTGGGTCTTGCTTAGGCCAGCGGGAAGAAGGTCGGCGAATTGAACGCGAACGAATCCAGTCCGTAGCCGAGCAGGTAGTGCGAAGGACGCATCCAGGTCAGGCCCGATTCCCAGATGTACAGGCGCCAGGCGAAGGAATTGAGCTTGGCGTACAGCTTGACCTCGTTGCCGTCGCCCAGGTCCAGCACGCGGTCGCGCACGTCCGGGATCATGAGCGCGAGCACCGGCACCACCATCATGTAGACCAGGTAGCGGCGCTCGAACAGCAAGCCATAGCCGAGGAACATGGCGGCGCAGGCGATCCAGGCGCTGCGGGTCTGGGTCAGGGCCAGCATGGCGAACAGCAGCAGCAGGTAGGCGCCCAGTCCGGCGCGCTGGTGCTGCGCCAGCTTGTAGGTGTCGCTCTTGAGGACGTAGAAGCCCAGTGCGATGACCAGGGTCAGGTAGAACGCGTAAATATTCGGGTGGGCGAAGGTCGCTTGCAGGCGCGCGCCGTTGGGGCCGTGCACCCCGCCCTGCACGGCGATGTCGATCAGGCCGTAAATGAGCGGCAGTACCGACGAATACAGCACGATGCGGGCGCACTTCTTGAAGTCGTCCGGCGTGCGCACCACGTAAAAGGCGCACACGAACATGGCGCAGTAGGACAGCTGGGCCAGATAGGCGCGCAGGGCGTCAGCCACGACGGGCGCCATCACCACGCCGACCAGGCCGCACAGCAGGAACGGCAGCCAAAGCAGGAACATCTTGCGCGGCAGGAGGCTGGGTTTTTCGATCACCAGCAGCAGCGCGATCAGGATCAGGCACACATTGACCAGGAAGCCGAGCCCGATCTGGGTGGCGCCGATCGCGATGCGGGTGGCGTCGAAGAACACGTCGCAGAATGCGCGCAGCAGCAGGATGCCGGTCAGCAGAGCGACGCGGCTGTAGATGAGCAGCATGACCAGCAGCAGGACTGCTTAAGCAGCGCCAATGCCTTGGCCGGACTGCCGCCGACGGCGCCGACGAAGCCCGGCACCGCCATCCCGATCAGGATGGCGAACAGGGCCAGCAACAGCGGGCCTTGCTGGCGCAGCTGTATCGACGGCAATCCTGGCATGGCGCTCAGTTTCATGCGGCCCGGCGCGCTGCCAGTTGCTGGTTGAACTTGCGGCACGAGGCACGCGCGATCAGATGCGCGCAGCGGCCCAGCTCGGCGGGACCGGCACCGCTGCTTAGGCCCGTTTCCAGCCCATGTTGAGCGCGTCCGACACGCTGCCGCTGTGGGCGAACAGGGCCATGAACACTTCATAGGCCTGGCGCCGCACGGGAGGCCAAGCAAGGCCGCGTACTCGGCCGCGAACTTGGCCAGGATGCGGCGGTGCCCCTGCACCACCGAGCGCGGATTGGTCGAGATGCGCACCTTGTCGGTCACGCTTTGCAGGTACAGCGTCAGGTACTCGCGCTGGCAATGCACGCGCGGGGCGGCACAGGCGGATCAAGAGATCCCAGTCCTGGCAGCTGCGGAAGTTTTCGTCCAGACCGCCCTCTTCCACCAACAGCGCGCCGCACCACCAGGTTCGAGAACGAGCCGATGAAGTTCGACACCAGCATGCGCTGGAAGCAGTCGCCGTCGATGTCGGGGTTGATGCGCATGGTGTGCTTGCCGTCGTCGTCGATGCACTGCAGCCAGGTGTAGGACAGGCCGCAGTCGGGGGCTTAGCCGCCTGCATGCTTAGAACGATCTGCTTGGCCAGTTTTTCGGGCAGCCACAGGTCGTCGCTGTCGAGGAAGGCGACAGATTCGCCGCGCGCGCCGGATGCCAAGGCATTGCGCGCCGCCGCGCCGCCCTGGTTGGACGGCTGGGCGAAGTAACTCACGCGCGTCGTCGGTAAACGCCGCGACGCGTTCTGCCGTGTCGTCGCTCGAGCAATCGTCGACCACGATGATCTCGACGTCGCCCAGCGTTTGCGCCAGTACGCTGTCGATACAGGCGGCGATGCAATGGCCGCGGTTATAGGTCGGAATGACCACACTGACCAGTGGAATAGTGTTCATTGAATTCTCCCGGACGGCGCCAGACGCAAAATGGCTTGTTTTTGAAGGCCGCGCAGCAGCCAGGAACGCACGGTGCGCTTCTCGGCCGGGCGCACGCCGTGTTTGAGGGCGAATGCGGCAAAGCGCGCGGCCATGGTGACGCGGTCGCGCCGTGCCAGCACACGGCGGAATGCCAGTTCGCGTTCCAGGTCGGCACCGGCCGGCTGCCAGCTTGCGCATCAGCGCCGCCAGCTGCAGGTAGCCGTCCGAGAAATCGGACTCGCCATCGATGTCGAACAGGCGCTCGCCGTGGTTGCAGAACGGGGCCGGGTCGACCCGCGGCACGTGGTGCAGCAGTGCCGCCGTCTCGGCCAGCGAGCGCGAAATGTCGAGCGCCATCTGCATTTGCGCCTGGTGCTTGGTGGCGCCCACATTACCGCCGTGCCAGCGGTAAGCGATCAGCTTGCGGTCCAGATTCATGCACGGCGCCACCAGGGCCAGCTGGCCGAACAGGAAGTAGTCTTCCGCCAGGCCAGGCACCTGCAGCTGGCGGGCGGCTTAAGCACGGCGCCGATGAAGTCGTCGCCATAGCGCACCCGCGCGGCCGCTGCGTTCGCCGATCTGGCGCAAGGCGTCCAGGCGCAGCGCGGCGGCCGGATGGCAGACCGGGGTGCGGAACAGCGCGCATGGCGATGCCGTGCGGGCCGGTCGGCATGTCGATCTGGCCGATGACCTTGCCCATGCGGCATCGATCACGTCGCCGAGCGAGCCGATCACGGCCAGGCGCGGGTCGGCTTCAAATGCGCGCGCCAGTTCTTCCATGCGGTTGGGCAGCGAGACGTCGTCCGCGTCCTGGCGCAGCACATACTTGCAGTCGCACAGATCGAGACCGGCGTTGAGCAGGCCGGACAGGCCGCGCGCTTCGGGAAACGGATGCAGTTCGATGCGCGGATCGCGCGCCGCGTAGCTGGCCGCCAGCTCGGCGCTGCCGTCGGTCGAACCATGATCGAGCACGATCAGGCGCCAGTCGCGGAAGGTCTGCGCCACGATGCTGTCGAGCGCAGCGGGCAGGAATGCGATGCCGTCCTTGACCGGCAGCAGTACGTCGAATGTCGCCATTTAGGCCTCTACTTTCTTTTGAAATCCAACCAGTGAACGCAAGCTGAGAAGCTGTGGACGCAGCAGCACGGCCGCCGCCGCGCCGTAAGCGAGCACGCCGATGGCCACCTGCACCAGCAGCGAGGCCAGCGGTGCGTGGACGGCCTGCGCCACCAGCGGCGCGCAGGCGCGCAGCGCCAGGACCATCAGCAGCGCCGCCGCGACGGCCTGGCGCCACGCTGCGCGCCACGTCGGCCAGGCTGACGCCGATCAGGCGCCCGGTGAAGTGCAGCGCCTAAGCAGCGCGTTGACCAGATTGGCGGCCAGGTAGGCGGCGGCCACGCCCTCGATGCCCCAGGCGGCGCCGATCATCACGCCGCCCACTTGCAGCACGGCGCCGACGATCCCCAGGCGCAGCATCAGACCGGTGCTGCCGCGCGCCATCAGGACGGTGCCGGTGCTCGAGACCAGCGACTGGATGAAGCCGACCGGCGCCAGCCAGGCCAGCAGCACCACCGAGGTTTGCCATTGGGGGCCCAGCATCACTTGCACGAACGGGTCGCGCAGCTGAACAGGCTTAGCCATCAGCGGCGCGGTCAGGAAGGAAATGAAGCCGAGCGTGCGCAGGTACAGCGCCGCCACTTCGGCCTGGTCGCCCCCGCCCTGCTTGCGGCTCATGACGGGGGAACAGCACGCGCGAAGCGACGAAGGTCATGTTCTGCAGCGGGAACAGCATCAGGCGGTAAGCCATCGAGTACACGCCCAGCGCAGCGCTGCCGAGCAGGCGGCCCACCACCATGCTGTCGGCATTGCGCGCCACATACAGCACCACGTTGAACAGGGACAGATTGCCGCTGAAGCCGACAATCGACTTGAATTCGGCCAGGGCCCAGTGGCGCTCCGGCTTGAAGGCCGAACGCAGCACGATCACCGAGGTCGAAACGACGGTGGCGGCGATCATTTGCGCCACCAGGCTGAACACGCCCGCGCCGCGCCAGGCCAGCAGCAGCGCCACGGCCAGACCGACCAGGGCGGCCGCGATCTCGGCGCTTACCCACGGCCTGGAATTTCGATTCGCGTTCGAGCAGGGCCTGGTGCACGACGCCCAGCGCGGTGACCGGGAACACGAGCGCCAGCAGGCACAGGACGGAGGCCAGCTGCGGCTCGTGGAACACATGCGCCATCAGCGGTGCGCTGAGGGCCACCACGGCGCCGATCGCGATGCCGAGGCCGACGTTGGACCAGTGCACCGTGGCCGCCATGCGCGGCGAGACCGTAGCCGCCTGGATCAGGGCCGCACCGGTGCCCATGTCGCGGAACAGGTAAGCCAGATTGGTGACGATCGCCGCCAGCGCCATCAGGCCATAGGCGTCGGGCGCGAGCATGCGCGCCAGCACCGTCATGCTGACCAGTTGCGAGACGACGCGCGCCTTGCGACAGTGCGACCCAGCGGGTATTCGAGAAGTTTGACATCTAGTGTTGTCCGGTACGGGTGAGCGTGACTGAGCGGCGCAGGCGCGACAGGCGCGCCTTGAGACTCGGCGAAGCCGTCATTTCGACAAACTGGCGCAAGGTCGGCGGCCAAGGCGCAGCGTCCACACATGGCGCGCCAGCTCGCGGTAGCGCACCGGCACCCCGCTCGCCTTGCAGATGACGAGGTAGCCGCGCAGCAGCGCATAGAAGCGGCGCACCAGCTGCGGCAGGATGGGCGCCAGCGCGGCGCGTTCGGCGCGGCACTGGGCGGCCAGCGTGGCCAGCGTATGCAGGTAGCCCAGCGCGTGGCGCTCGGTCTTGGCCTGGGTCATGAGCGACTCGGCGCGCACGCGCCGTTCGAACAGCACGTCGTCGATGCACAGCGACACGCGCGCCTTGCACGACAGGACGGTGAGCAGTTCTTCATCCTCGTGCACGATCGGGGCGAAGGCCAGCGCGCCGTCGGCCCACAGGGTGCGGCGCGAGACATACAGGCAGGCGCTGGAAAACAGCACGCCCGCCTGCAGCATGGCGCCGGTGGCGGCCACGCCGCTGGCGTATTCGCGCGTGGTCGCGCGCCGGTAGGCCGAAGCAGGTAATCAACCTTGCAGCCGGGGTCGACAAACGACAGGCCCGAGAAGTACACGATGTCGACCTCGGGGCGGCCGCCAAGCAGCGCCTGCATGCGGGCGCCGAAGGTGGGCACCAGCAGGTCGTCGGAATCGAAGAAATAGACGAATTCGCCGCTGGCGAGCGTGATGCCCAGGTTGCGCGCGTCCCAGGCCGCCGTTGGCGACCCGTTCGATGCGCACGCCGGGCAAGCCGCGGTAGCGCGCCAGCACGGCGCTGGTGGCGTCGGTGCTGCCGTCGTCGATCACGATAATCTCGTGGAACGGCACGCTCTGGGCCAGCAGCGAGTCGAGCGCCGCGCCCACGTAGGCTTCCACGTTATAGGCCGGAACGATGACGCTGATGCTTACCGGGGCCGTCATGCTGCCACCTGCACCGGGCGGCGCCCGAGGAACAGGCAGGCCGCGGCCTAGCCAGGCATCGAGCAACAGGTGCACGCCATAGCTGACCACCAGCGCGCCGACGATGCGCGGGCCAGCCTGCATGATGCCCAGTTCTTTGGCAATGAACAGCTGCACCAGCTGATGCACGGCCAGGATGGTCAGCGATGCGGCGCCCAACTTGGCGAACACGCGGCCGGCGCCGGTGGCGGCGATGCGCTGCGAGAACAAGGCCAGCAGCACCACCATGCCCAGCGCGCTGGCCAGGGTGACGAGCGGAATGCCGTACACGCCGGACTTCATGTCCAGGGTATTGGTCAGGCCCGGCAAGTGCGCCAGGTAGAGCGCCGCGCCGCCCAGGCCCAGCAGCAGCCACAGCGCACTCCAGCGGGCCAGCGCCATGTTGCGGGCGGCGTAGCCGATCAGGTAAAGCGGCGCGGCGAACAGCACCACCTCGGCCGACCATGGCAATTGCCAGCCCGGGAACAGCCAGGCGCCCAGCCAGGCGCAGGCGAGCATCAGCGCGCCTGCCGCCGCCCACACTGCCGGCGCGCAGTGGCGCAGCAGGAAGTGGGCCAGTTGCCCGGTCAGGAAGTAACAGGTCAGGAACCACAGGGGACCGGCGGCACCGTTAAGCCAGCGGCCGCCGAACAGCATCGGCTGCGCCAGGCGCTCCCAGCTCAGGGCGGTGCCGGGCGGCGCGGACATGAGCAGTTCCAGCGGCCACAGGATGACGAGGAAGCACACATACGGCAGCAGCAGCGTGCGCGACTTGGCCAGCGCGTATGCGCGCTGCGGCGCGCGTGTCGTGCAGCCAGCCGTTCTACCAGGAAGAACAGCGGCATGTGGAACATCTGGATCAGTCCCACCAGGTTGCGGTTGAAGCTGATATGGCCGACCACCACCGTGAGGATGCCGATCCCCTTCAATACGTCGAGCCAGGTTTGTCTTTGTGTCATGGCGATGCTCAGAAGTCGTTGAGAACGGCGCCGAGCACGGCGACAGCCGGCGTCGGTCATGGAGTCCGACAGTTCGGTCACGCCGCCCAGCGGGCTGCGGTCCTTGCGCGCGACCACCAGCGCGGCGTGGGCGCTCAGGGCGACACTGCGCGCGTCGACCCGTTCATGCCGGCGGCCGGGGTGTCGATCAGGACCACGTCGTAGTAGCGCGCCAACGCGGCGATCAGGGTGCCGAAGGCCGGGCGGCCCAGCAGTTCAGCCGGGTTGGGCGGGGCCGCGCCGGCAGTGAGCACGGACAGGCCGGTCAGTTCGGGAATCTGTTCGACCGCCTCGGCAGCCGGCGCCAGCCGGGTCAGCAGGGCCGACAGGCCGACCCGGTTCGACAGGCCGAACAGGGTGTGCTGGCGCGGTGCGCGCAGGTCGGCATCGATCAGCAGCGTGCGCTGGCCGAGCTGGGCAAAGGCCACCGCCAGGTTGGCGGCCAGGAAAGTGCGGCCTTCCTGCGGCTCGGCGCTGGTGATGGCCAGCGCGTGCTGCCCGGGACGCTTGAACCAGCGGCGCGACAATTCCACGCGCAGCTTGCGCATGGCTTCGGCCTGGGTGCCGAAGGGCTCGAAGGCCATCACCAGTTCGCGGTTCAGGGCGCTGTGGTCTTGCAGCAGGTAAGGCGAATCGAACTGGCGGGCCAGTGCCAGCTCGACGTCGGCCGGCTGTGAGCAGGCCGAGGCTGATCGCGGCCTGGCCGAAGGACTGGCTGGCTGCGCGCTGGCGCGCCAGGATCTGCTTGGTCGCGCCCGGGTCGAGGCGGCCCGCGGCCACCAGGATCGCGCCCAGCATGCGCTGTGCCGAACGGGCGGCCGGTGTGCTTAGGCCGCCCTGGGCTGCCTGCGGCATGGAATGGGGTATCGTTGGTGGTCATGTTGTTCCCGTCAAAAATAGTGGGTGAGGAAAAGCGCGCCCGGTCTTAGCCGGACACCGCCGTCCGCTTCACTGAGCGCGGGCCGATCGAGCCGAGCAAGACCAGGCCGGACGATTCGCGCAAGTCATGCCCCGAACGCACGCGGCGGTCGATCAGTTCGAGCAGGATGGCGCCCCCCAGGCCCAGCAGCAGACCGGCAGCCAGACCGATCAGGGTGTTGAGCATCAGCTTGGGACCGTAAGGCTTGAACGGCGCCAGCGCGGGCGTGAGCACGGCCACGTCGGACTGGTTGGCCTGCGCCTCGATATTGGTCAGGGCCAGGCGCTGGGCCACGGTGTCGTAGGCGCGCTGGGCGCTGTCGACCTCTTTGCTCAGGACCGTCAGTTCGTCGCGCGTGCGGTTCAGGCGCAGCACCTTGTCGCGCTGCACACGCAGTGCGGCAGCCGCCTCGTCGCCGCGCTGGCGCAAGATGGTGGCATTGGTGCTGACCGTTTGCGAGGTCGAGCGCACCTGCGCCGCCAGATCGGCGCGCAGCTTGTCGACTTCGGCCTTGGCGCTCTGGTACTGGGGATGGTTCTTGTCCAGACGCTGGGCGATCTCGGACAATTTGGCCTCGGCCGAACCGAGCGACATCTTGAGGTTCTGGATCAGCGGGTTGTTGGCCACGTCGGGCGAGCCCGTGCCCTGGGCGCTGCGCCCGCGCGCGGCCGCTTCCATGGCCAGCCCCTGGGCCACCACGGCCTGGCTCGACAGTTCATTGAGGCGCACCGTTTCCACGTCCACGCTGCGGTCGGTGCTGACGATGCCGTTTTCCTGCTGATACTTGGAGAGGCGCTGCTGCGCTTCTTCGAGCTTGTCCGGCAGCTGCTTGACCTGGCCGTCGAAATACACGGCGGTGCGCTGCGAAGGCTGGACCTTGAGGTCGATCGCGGTTTGCAGGTAGGCGGCGGCGAAGGCATTGGCCACGCTGGCGGCCATGACCGGGTCATTGCCGATGTAGCTGATCTGCAGCACGCTGCTCTCGCGCGCTCGCTGCACCATCAGCTTGCCGAGCAGGCCGCTGGCCAGCCAGTCGCGCAGTTCGCCCTTGCCGCCGGTGGCAGCCAGGAAGTGGCGCTTGACGTCGGCGCCTTCGGCCAGCTTGAGCGCGTCGACCACCTTGAGCGCCACGCTCATGCTGCCCACGATTTCGATCTGGGTCGACATGTAGCCGGGCAGCAGCTGGGATGCCATGGCCTGGCCGGTGACCGGGTCGCTGCCCTTGTAGTTGAGCACCAGCGAGGTCGTGGCCTGGTACGTCTTGGGCGTCATCAGGGTGACGCCGAGCGCCGCCGCCACCGTCAGCAAGGGCGCGAGCAGCACGATGACCCAGCGCGCGCAGGATCAGCAGGGCCTGGGTCAGATTCATTAGAACAGGCTTTCTTTAACGTAGACGACGTCGTCGATCTGGATGACGTCGGTCTCTTTGGCGGCGAACTCGGTGACCTTGCCTTCGCCGTCGCGGCGCTTGATGCGCATGCCGCGCTCGGTGCCGCGCAGCGACAGGCCGCCGCCGACCGACAGCGCCTGCTGCACCGTCATGTTCGCTTCAAGGCGATAGGCGCCCGGCTTTTGCACTTCGCCATAGATATAGAAGCGCGGCGCGTTTCGACGAACACGACGTCGCCGGTGATGAGGTCCAGGTTGAGCTTGAGGTCGCCCGCGCGCATCATCTTGACCAGGTCGACGGTTTCCTTGCTGCTCTTGCCGTCGCGCTGGCGGATCAGGTAGACGATGTCGCCGCCCTCAGGCAGCACGCCATGCCTACCAGCGCCAGGATGTCGATCAGGCCCTGCTTGCCGTCCACCGGATAGCGGCCCGGCTTGGACACCTGGCCCAGCACCGACACCATGCGGCTTTGCGGCGCGGTGACCAGGATGTTGACTTGCGGCTTCTTGACGAAACCGCCGCTGACCAGCAGGCCTAAGCCAGCTTGGTCTCGGCGGCCGACACCGACAAGCCCCCTACTTCGACCTGGCCGATCAGCGGAAAGCTGATGCTGCCAGCCTGGCTGACGCGGGTTTCGAGGCCGAGATCGGGATTGCCGTAGACGGAAATTTTGATCAGGTCGCTAGGACCGAGCAGCACTTCCTCGGCCCGGGCCAGGCCGCTGACACTGATCAGCAATGCGCACAGCGCGATAAAAAACTTGTTCATGGGTTCTCCTTGTGGCTCATGGCAGCGCCGAGCGTGGTCGCTCAGCCGCTGTTGTGGTGCTTGCTGTTGTTCGTTCTGTTGCTTGTAGTCGATCTTGGCCAGGCCGCGCAGGCGCGGATTTCTGCCCGTTCGGCACGCGAGCGGGCCTGTTCGCGCAGCGCCGCGTCGGCCTGGGCCGTCGCTTCGGCGGCTACACCGGATCGGGCGTGGCTTCGCGCAGCGTCGTCGATGGTGGTCTGGGGACCGGCCACGACCACGAACAGCTGCTGCTTGCGCATGGTTTTCAGGCGGGCCAGCAGCGGCGCTTCGAGTTCGGTGCTGTGGCGGGCCAGGCGCGCGCGCATACGGCACCGAACGCGCATCGAGCCACTTGGCCACCTGTTCGAGCGAGTAGCGCAGGTCGACCTGCTGCTTGAGCTGCGGCGTGAAGTGTTTGCTGTCGAGCACGAACTGTTCGATCACGTACCTGGTGCGGTAGGCTGAAGGTGTCGGGCTGCTGCGCCAGATAGGCATCGATCTCGGCGCGCGTCGGCGCAGGCAGCGCTCCCGCCTTGCTTTGCAGATAAGCCTGGGCCAGGATCGCGGTATTGGCGCGTGCGATCGACTGGCGCACCAGGGGGTCGCGGTCGAGTTGGTGGGCGATGGCCGCTTCCTGCAGCAGCTGGGTATCGATCAGGAAGTCCACGTGCGCCTTGTCGACCGGCGCGGCGGAAGGCTCGGCCAGGCGGATGGCCACGCCGTTGACGGTGGCCAGCGGCACCGCCGGACCGGACTCGGCCCCAGCCGGACCGCAGCCGTTCAGGGCCAGGCTGCCGATGGCGCCCAGGACGGCGCACCCCATGCGCAAGCGGTTCATCGCAGCGTCCGCGTCGGGCGCAGGGCAAAGCCCGGGCCGCGGTGACGCGCCAGGTAGACAATGCAGCTTAGCCAGCAGCAGCAACAGCGCGCCGAATGGCGGCTTGGGCCGTTCGGCCACCAGCATGCTTAGGCGGCAGTCGATGGCAGCACGGTAGGCAGCGGACGGCCGCTTGGCGCCGGTGCGCGCCGGCCGCCGGTACGCCGGCCAAGCCCGTACGCTGGCCGACCAGCGCCAGGCTGGCAGGCGTGCCGCTGGAGACGGCGGCCTGCACGACCGCCGTCGCTGGCAGTTCAATGACAGGGAACCCCTGCGCCGCATGGGTCCCGGCGGCGCCCAGCAGCCAGGCCGCCAGTGCGAATCGTAGTGAGCTCATAGCATCCTTTCGTTGGTGGTTTCGGAAGTGTTGTTCAGCAGTTGGATTAATAGGCATTGTCACGTCCCAGTACGACTTTCACGGTGCGCAGGACGATCCACAAATCGAGCGAGAGCGACCAGTTGCGCAGGTAATCGAGGTCGAATTCGACCCGCGCGGCCATTTTGTCGAGCGTGTCGGTCTCGCCGCGCAAGCCGTTCACCTGGGCCCAGCCGGTAATGCCCGGCTTGACCTTGTGACGCAGCATGTAACCCTTGATCAGTCCCCGGTACTGTTCGTTGTGCGCGACCGCGTGCGGACGCGGCCCGACGATGCTCATGCTGCCGCCCAGCACATTGAGGAACTGCGGCAATTCGTCGAGCGAGGTGCGGCGCAGCACGGCGCCCAGGCGCGTGACGCGCTGGTCGTCCTTGCGCGCCTGGGTGACGCGGGCGCCGTCCTCGCACACGGCCATCGAGCGGAACTTGTAGACGACGATCTCGTCGCCGTTGAGGCCATAGCGGCGCTGGCGGAAAATGACCGGACCCTTGGACGTGAACTTGACCGCCGCCGCAATGCTCAGCATGATCGGCGCCAGCAGCAACAGGCTGACCGAGGCCAGCGCGATGTCGCTGGCGCGCTTGACCAGGCTGTTCAGACCGGAGAACGGCGTTTCGCAAATGGCCACCACCGGCATGCCGCCGACTTCGTCGAAGCGCGCCTGCATCAGGTCGAAGGTGACCAGATCGGGCAGGAAGTAGATGGAGGCGGTCGTGTCCTGCAGTTCGTCGAGCAGCTGGCGGCCGCGCGGCTGGGCCGACATCGACTGGCTGATGAAGATCATGTTGATATTGGCTTCGCGCACATAGGCGGCGGCGTCAGCCATTTTGCCGAGGAAGGCAGCCTGCGGCACCTCGGTGGCCAGGCGCTCCTCGGCCCGGTCGTCGAAGAAACCGCGCACTTCCATCATGCGGTGCGGCGACTCGGCGATGCGGCGCGCGAGCGTGAGCCCGGTCTGGTTGAGGCCGACGATGACGACCGAACGCGGCTGGCCCGCGCGGTGCAGGCGCATGGCAAAGCGGCGCAGCGCCAGGTGGCTTAAGCCAGCAGCATGAACGGGGTGATGCAGAACCAGCTCCCGATCACGCGCTCCGAATACAAATAGGCGTAGCCGGTCGCGTAGCCGATCAGGACGATGATGGCGACAAAGATCGCCCAGCCGAAAAGATGCCGCGCGCCAGGGAGCGCAGGCCGCCGATGCGCCAGTTGCGGTGCGAGATCGATCTGTTCATGCAAATACGACGCGACAAAGAAAGCGATAATCGCCAGCACCAGATAGTGGCCGGAGAACGGCTCGTTCTGCACGCGTGAGCACGAACAGGGTGCCAAGTATCACCACCGGATCGAGTGTTCGTTTGAAAAACGAAAACACCGGGATATCGTGGACTGTAGTCAGGTGCATGCGTTCAGAACTCGTATTTAAGTGACAGTTGCAGACCGCTGCCGGGATAACTGTTGCCTGGCAGCGTGGAACGACGTTTGGTGCGGTAAGCCTGTGCACCCAGACGCAGATGCGTCGTGGCGCGGTACTGGAGTTTGACCACGGCGCTATTGACTAGATCCTCACGCTCAGGCTGCGTGGCAGGCAAACCGGCCATGCCGCTGTACCGGCTGGTCTCGTGTTTGAGCTGAACGTCGGCGCGCATTTTGTCCGACGCATTCCAGGTCGCCCCCAGGTTCACGCCCTGGTTCAGGGTGTAGCTGGCGGTGATATCGTCGAGGGCGCCGATTTCGCGCCACACGCCCGCCGCCACGCCGAGCTTGGCGCTGGCTTGCCAGTTCGCCTGCAAGCGCGCATTGATGCCGCTGTAGTCGCGCGCGGCGAACGCTTCGTGCTTGCGCCGCACCGGACCGCCCAGGAATTGCAGCTGGGTCTTGCCCGTCGCCAGCCAGCTGACTTTGATCTTGACTTCATCCTGCGTGTAGTTATTACTCACCGCCACGTCGCCCAGCTGCTGCGGGAAAGGGTAGCGTCCGTTCGTATGGCGCAGCTGGGTGCCGACGGTGCTGCCGCTGCGCGCCAGGTAATCGAGGCCGAGTTCGCTCATCTGCTCGACGCGGTCCAGGCCCTGCTGGGAGTCGAGCTCGTGCTCGAGGCTCGAGCGCGCGACGCCGGCGCGCAGGCGCCAGCTCGGATGCAGCAGGTAGCCAGCGTCGGCAAACTGGCGGCGCTCGGACCGCAAGTTGCGCTCGCGGCCATGGAAATTGACGAACGGCGCCAGCGCCTTGACATAGCTGGTGCCCAGATTGCCGTCGAGATGGTCGCCGAGGTGCCAGTTCCAGTTGACGCGCAGGTCCTTGGCCACGTGATCGAGCTCGGGCAGGCTGTCGTAGCGAATATTGGTAAAGTGCAGCGCCGCTGACAGGGCCTGCTGGCTGATTCGCTTATCGACGAGTACGCCCGCGCTGGTCTGTTGCGAGGCCCGACGATTGCGCCGCGGCCGCCACCGGCGACGCCGTCACCGGCGCCCAGCACATTGTCCTCATGCATCAACGCATACCCGACATACGGCCGTACGACTTCTTCAGGCGCGGCCTGCGCGGGCAAACTCGTTAACGCTCCCAATAAATGCGCGCAGCACACTGCACGCACAGCAGTTTCGGATTTCATTGAAGCCGCTCCATTCAAAAGATATGCACAAAGGCTCACACCATCGCCAGCGTGCAGGGAATGCAACAGCCACAGCAGGTTCCGATAACTACCGCACCGCGGCACTGCGCCACGGCTTGGCGGTCAGAAAATTGCGTCAATCAGGATGCCCGCTTTGCAGGGTCCATTCGGCTCTGCACGCCAGTCCGAGGGGTATCTTCACCGTCGGTTCCTGAATAGCGGAAATAGATTGATTTGCATCAAATTGACGCTCGAATTATAGATTAATTTGAATTGTTGCACGTGCGTTAATCTCCAATCGTGCGTAACAGATGTAACACCCTGTAACTCCTGTACTCGTACTACAGAGTATTGTCTAGTAAATAAACTTTCTTTTTACATCACTCTGGCGTACATGCCAATTTCCCATTATATTCAATAGCTTAGTGGCAATTTCTTGCCATTCGGTCAGTTTCACGTCTTTAATTTCCCCATTTGAATTTTGTTGCACAAAGAAAAATAACGGTTGGCAAAATCGTTGCTGCAGTGCGCAAAATGCCAATGCAAATGTCATTTTGTGCAATTCTTTTACGCAATTTGATTAATCATTTTGAAACTAAGTGTTGTGCCGCACAGGAATTTTTTGAGGCGGAAATAGAACTTGTCTCGGAAAGGCCTAATATTTCTCTACGGGAAAATTTTTGTGAGGTCATGTATGTTTAACGTTTCAACGAAGCAGTCCTTGTCCGGCGCCATCCGTCCGGCCCCGATCGCGCTCACGGTCTTTGCCAGCGCGTTCTTGCTGACCGCGTGCGGCGGCGGAAGCGAGACCGACGCCACCCCAAGTCCGGGCGCAAACCTCACTGTCATCGCAGCCTAAGCAGCCACACCGCCCGTCGCCGCACCGGACGCCCCCTCCACGGTCGTGACCGACGCCCTGCCGACCGATGCCATCTTCGCGCCCACCAGTTTCTGGTACACGCCGATCCCGGCCAGCGTGCCGCTGCATCCGAACACCACCGGTTTCGTCGCTGAATTCCTGCGCCAGAAAGCGGCCTATTACGGCACCGTCAACATCAATACCTGGTCGTATGCGAGCCCCGTGTACACGGCACAAGCCGACACGCCGCCACTGCGCGTGGCGTACTCAATTGCCAGAACAAGATTTACGGTGGTAGGCGCTGGAAGCGCAGTGGACCAACGTCCCCATGCCTTCCACGGCTGCGCCAGCCGATGGCTCGGATGCCGAAATGACCGTGCATCAGCCATCGACGGATTCGCTGTGGGAATTCTGGGTCACCAAGAAGAATGTGGACGGACAATGGCAGGCATGCTGGGGCGGCAAGATGAGCAACGTCAGCACCAGCAATGGCATCTGGCCTTTCCCTTACGGCACGACCGCGACCGGCCTGCCCTTCGTGGGCGGACAAATCACGGCGGAAGAACTGAGCCGCGGCGAGATCCGCCACGTGATCGGGATCTCGCTGGTCGAGGTGGAAGCGGCCGGACTGCTGTCGTGGTAGGCAGGAACCGCTCGGACGGGCTCAATCCGCTGGGCGTGCCGAACCGGATTCCGCAAGGCTTGCGCTTCCGGCTGGACCCGACGATCCAGGTTGATTCCCTGCCGATGACCGCGGTAAGCAAGACCATCGCCAAGGCAGCCCAGAAGTACGGCTTCGTCGTGTGGGACAAGGCCGGTGCGATCTCGCTGCGCGCGCAGAACCCGAAGACCTACACCGCCATGGGCCAGGTCAATCCCTACCCGACCCTGTTCTGGGGCAAGCCCTCGTACGCGGTACTCGATGGCTTCCCTTGGGACAAGCTGCAGTTTCTGCCTATGGATTACGGCAAGCCCTGATCCGCTTGCGCGCAAACAAAAGGCAGTGACGCGCGCTCGTCACTGCCTTTTTCGCCTCGCGCCTGGGAAGCCGAACTAGGCAATGCAACAATAGACCTGTGACAATGTCCAGCAACGAAATCTTGCTAGGCTAGATCAGTGCCAATGACAAGGCCGCTGATTTCTCCATCGAGAAATTCTCTTCGCATCCAATTCATGTTCGACAATCCAACTAAGGGAAATCGTATGAACGAGCTCACTACCGATGAAATCAACTTCGTCTCCGGCGCCTAAGCACCAGCGAAGCAGGAACCGCAGCAGGACTCGCAGCCTAAGCATCGGCACGATCAGTTTCAGCGCTGCTGCGCTCGGGACCATTTCCGTTGCCGCCGCATTTGCCGCCAGTCCCATTGCGGTGGTTGCGATGGTCGGCCTGGCTGCATATGCAGGATATCAACTGGCCACCAAATAGCGCCTGTTCCGATTAAGTCCATCGATAAGGAGCACTTTCTTGGAAACGACAATCGACTACCTGGCGCTGCTCTGCATGTTCATTCTCGGCTTTTGCGTTGCCAACTACGCGGCACTCACGCGTCTGACAAAGCGCTTGGGGCAGATTGAAACAGCAATGGGCATCGAAACGGAGCTGGAGCGGGCCGCCAATATTGCCCCGGACGTCGAAGAGAAAATCAAGGCAGGCAAAATCAACCAGGCGATCAAGCTGCATCGCTCACGCTACGATATCTCGCTTGGCGAAGCACAGCTGATCATCAAAAAACACGCTGCCAACATGGCCTAGCCGCTTGGCGCCGCCGCCCGCGAATGCAAGTTCGCGGGCTCTTTTCTGTCTCAATTTGGACATTCCCAAGATATTTCTGATAGGCTCGGGCCGCAGAACTCGAATTTATTTTAGGAATGGATCACATGGCGAAGGCATCAAGCAGCGTGCAGGACCGCAAGCTGAGGGAATCCGAGCAACGCCGCAAGGACATCATCAAGGTCGTCAGGAAGCTGATCAAGACAGGTGGCACGCGCGAAATCACCCTGCGCAAAGTGGCCGAGCTGGCTTAGCTTCTCCACCACCGTCGTCTACGGTCTCTTCCAGGACAAGGCCACCCTGATCACCCAGGCCATGGATGAAGACCTGCTCGCCCTGGTCAAAGCCATGCGCCATGCGGTCGACCCTGCCCTCTCGCCGGTCGAGAACATCAAGCGCGTCGGCCACGCCTACGTTACCTTCGGCCTGCGCCACCCGGACCAGTACGCGCTCGTGTTCATGGAGCGGCGTCCGCACGCGCCGGTTGAAAACTCCAACGTCGAACACGGCAACCAGGCGCAGGACCCGTACGCGTTCGGTGTCCAGCTGTTCGTCGAGCTGGCGGCGAGCGGCCTGGTTCGCTCCGACGCCATCGAATCGATGGCCCAGATTTTCTGGGAAGGCATACACGGCATGACCTCGCTGCGCCTGGTCTTCGGCGACAAGGAAATGTGGTTTGAACACGACGCCTTCATGCCGCCACATGGATGCCCTGATGGACGTCCTGATGACGGGCATCCTGCACCGCTTCCGCCCGTGAGACACTGAACACAGCCGACTTTTTCGCCCTCGCACACCCAAAAATAAAACGTTGTTTTATTTTTGATACATCGTTATTATCGGGAACATTGTTCTGATAATCACGCGGGGATTTGATGCGAACGGTCTTGATCCAGGATTTGCCATGAGCATGCGCCGCAGGCTGTTTCTTCAGTCCGGCGCCGCCGCCCCTGCGGCCGGTGTGCTGCCCGCCCGCCCCGTGTCGGCGGCCCTGCCCGCCAGCAGCGCCGCCGTCAGCTGGCAGAACTGGTCCGGCATCGCGCAATGCCGCCCGCGCCTGCTTGCCGAACCGGCCGACGCCGCCGCCGTCGCCGCCCTGCTCAAGGGATCGGACGGCCAGGTGCGCTGCGTCGGCGCCAACCACTCGTTCACGGCGCTGGTGCCCACCGACGGCACCCTGCTCTCGCTGGACCGCATCAGCCTAGCCTGACCACCTACAACAAGACTACCCTCAGCGCCACGCTGCACGGCGGCACGCGCCTGGCGCAAGTCTCCGGCCAGCTCGACGCGGCT
Organism: Massilia sp. H-1; assembly: GCA_024703915.1. GTDB lineage: Bacteria > Pseudomonadota > Gammaproteobacteria > Burkholderiales > Burkholderiaceae_D > Telluria_A. The sequence continues at coordinate 937,694 of CP087969.1, forward strand.
AGGCCTGGCACTGCGCAATCTGCCCGACATCAATATCCAGTCCCTGGCAGGCGCCATCAGCACCGCCACCCACGGCACCGGCGCCGAGCTGCTTAGCCATGCACGCCGACGTGACGTCGCTGCAGCTGATCACGCCCAAGGGCGAGCTGCTCGACATCAGCGGCCGCAATCCGGACCTGCTGGCCGCGGCCCGCGTGTCGCTCGGCAGCCTGGGCGTGATCACGCAGGTCACGATGAAGGTGGTGCTTAGGCGTTTAACCTGCGCCGCAAAGTATGGCTGGCGCCGGTCGAAGAGATGCTCGAACGCGCGCCCGAACTGGCGCGCACCCACCGCCACTTCGAGTTCTACTACCTGCCTTTCACCGGCTACGCGGCCGCGATCACGCACGTGGCCCACAGCGGCAACGAGGTCGTCATGCCGCCCTCGCAGGACGAAGACATGCTGCGCGACCTGCGCCGCCTGCGCGACTGGCTGGGCAGCTATCCCCAGTTGCGGCGCTGGAGCGCGGGCAAACTGATCGACCCGAGCCTGACCGAGCACGCCACCAACCGCTCCTGGCTGCTGCTGTCGACCGCCCGCCCGACCCGCTTCAACGAGACCGAATGCCACGTCCCGCGCGAAGCGGGCATCGCCTGCGTGCGCGAGGTGATCCGCACGCTGGAAAAGCGCAACGAAGTATTCTTCCCGCTCGAGTTCCGCTTCGTCAAAGGCGACGATGCCTGGCTCAGTCCCTTCTACCAGCGCGACAGCTGCTCGATCGCCGTCCATGCCGCCCACGGCGAGCCGTATGACTATCTGATGTCCGAAATCGGTCCCGTGTTCCGCAAATACGGCGGCCGTCCGCACTGGGGCAAGCTGCACAATCTGAAGGCCGCCGAACTGGCCGCGCTCTACCCGCGCTGGAACGACTTCCTGGAAGTGCGGCGCAGCCTGGATCCGAGCGGGCGCATGCTCAATCCCCATCTGCGCGGCGTGTTCGGAGTGCCTGCATGAAGCGCCGCACGGTGCTGGCCGCGGTCGGTGCCGGACTGGTTGGCGCGGGCGCGCTGGCCCTGCACCCGCGCGATCGGGGCGCGCCGCACGCGTCCTACTTCGCCAGCTTGTCGGCCGCCCTGCGCGCAGCGGGCATCGCCACCCCCGACCATGATCATCGACCGCGACCGGCTCGCGGCCAACGCCGCCCGCGTGGTCCACAACATCGGCGCGCGCATGCAGCTGCGGCTGGTGGCCAAGTCCCTGCCCTGCCTGCCGCTGCTGGACGAACTCGCCGCCACCATGAAGACGCAGCGCCTGATGGTGTTCAACCTGCCCTATCTGCAGCTGCTGGCGGCCCAGCGGCCCGCCCTCGATCTGCTGCTCGGCAAACCGATGCCGGTGGCCGCCGCCGCCGCCTTCTACGAGCACCACGACAACCCGGCGTTCGCGCCCGCGCGCCAGCTGCAATGGCTGGTCGACAGCCCACAACGCCTGGCCCAGTACCGCGATCTGGCGCGCCAGCGCAAGCTGCCACTGCGGATCAATCTGGAAATCGACGTCGGCCTGCACCGGGGCGGCGTCGCCAGCGCGGCCATGCTGCAGGAGATGCTGGCGCTGTTCCAGTCCGAGCCGCTGCTGCAATGGTCCGGCATGATGGGTTACGACGCCCACTTGGCCAAGCTGCCCGATCTGCCCGGCGTGCGCAGCCGCGCCTTCGAACATGCCAGCGCCGTCTACCGCGACTACGCGGCCCGGGCCAGCGCCGCCCTGTCCCCCGGCCCGCTGGTGCTCAATGCGGGCGGCTCGCCCACCTACCGCCTGCACGACGGCAGCCGCACCCCGAACGAACTGGCGCTCGGCTCGGCCCTCGTCAAACCATCGGACTTCGACCTCATCGAGCCTGGACGATCTGGCGCCAAGCCGCCTTCATCGCCACCCCCGTGCTGGAAGGCCGAACCCCACTTCCAGATGCCGACCGGCGTCGAATGGCTGGGCAGCGCCGCCCGTGCCTGGGACGTCAACCAGCAGCGCGTTTTCTTCATCTATGGCGGCAACTGGCTGGCCGACCCGGTGTCGCCTGCCGGTCTCGCGCCCAGCGGCCTGTATGGCAACTCGTCGAACCAGCAAGCCCTGCTCGGTTCCGGTGCCCAGCAACTGCAGATGGACGACTTTGTTTTCATGCGGCCGCGCCAGAGCGAAGCGGTGCTCCAGCAATTCGGCGACATCGTCGTCGTCAGAATCGGGCCGCATCACGCAGCGATGGCCGGTGCTGCTTAAGCCATGCCATAGGGGTTTATCGACACGAGGGGAAGAAATGCAAGTTCAACGATGGCGTATCTGGATATTCATTCTCACCGCCTGCGCGCTGGCGCTGCAGCGTTTGCAGGACAGGAAGCGGCGACGGGACTGTGGCTCAGTGCCGACAAGGCCGCCGTGATCGAATTCAAAGCCTGTACCGATCTGCCCAGCGCCCTGTGCGGCACCATCGTCTGGGACAAGGATGCTTAAGCACGCCCGACGACGCGTGCGGCGTCATGATCGCCAAGCTCAAGGCCTGGGACGACGACGCCTGGCGCAACGGCTGGGTCCACGACCCGCGCACCAAGAAAAACTACAAGGGCATTGTGCGCGTGAAGGACGCCACGTTGCTGGTCCGCGCCTACATCGGCACCGAGCTGCTGGGCGAGACCGAAATCATGACCCGTGCGGCCAGCGTTCCGCCGGGCTGCAAGGCCAAACAATAACAACGATTCCAGGAGACCCCATGAAAAAACAGATCGCCTTCGCCTGTTCGCTGGCCATGTTGGCTAAGCACCGTAGCCACTGCCCAGGCCCAAAGCGGCGAACCGGAAGTGCAAAGCTATTCGCTCGACATCGAAGCGAAGGTCCTTACCGACCGCAAGAACCGCGGCGTGTCCGACACCTACAACCGCCCCGGCGCCGAACTGACCATGGAGGCGGTGCACGAATCGGGCCTGGTCGGCTATCTGCAGCTGGGCACCGTGCGCAAGGAGATCTTCCCCGACACGAACGGCCTGCAGGTGACGGGCGCGCTGGGCTACCGCTGGGGCAAGTCCGACGGCTGGCACTTCGGCGTGGGCGCCGCCCAGGAATGGTTCCCCGGCGCGAAAGTCAACGACGCGCCGACCGGCATCGACTGGACCACGGGCCAGCCGACCGGGCTGACCAACACCAAGTTCGACACCACCTACGCCATCTTCGAGTTCGCCTACGGCGTGGTCGAAGCGCGCTATTTATATGTCGCCAGCCGCGACCTGCGCGGCAATAACACGGCCATCATCTGCGGCTCGACCTACATGCTTAGCCGTGCTGGCCGGAGGCGACCCGTCCAAGGCCATCGCCTGCTATGGCGACAGCTTCCACAATTCGCGCGGTTCGCAGCTGCTCGACGTAAGCGCCGAGCACAAGCTCACCGGACAAACCAAATTGGTCGGGCATATCGGCTTCCAGAAGATGCGCCACTTCCGCGACGGCGACCTGTTCGACTACAAGTTCGGCGTGGTGCACACGCGCTGGGGGCTCGACTTCGGCGCCGAAGTGGCCGGCAGCGCGCCTGCGCAACCACGAACTGGCCGTCGTTCTCGACAGCGACGGCAACAGCAAGAAGGTAGACCGGGCCGCGCTGATCCTGTCGCTGGCCAAACGATTCTAGAGGACGTACAACACCAACAAAAGGAGACTGCAATGACGACGAACATGCTGTTCCGGCGCTTGACCCTTGCACTTGGTACTACCCTGATCTGCGGCGCGGCCAGCGCCGATCCCTACCTCGTCGGACGCGGCATGTCCGACATCACCGGCGAAGCGGCCGAGGTGGGGATGATGGGCTATGCGGCGCTGTCGCAGGTCAGCGGCGGAATCCACATGCGGCAGCGGGCGCGGGCCTTCATCGTCGTCGACCAGGGCAGCGGCAAGCGCATGGTGTTCGTCAATAACGATCTGGGAATGGTGTTCCAGGGCGTGCAGCAGGCGGTGATCCGCCAGCTGCAGGCCCGATACGGCAGCATGTACGGATCCGACAATGTGATTTTGTCGGCCACCCACACCCACAGCGGCAGCGATGGCTTTCTCGCACTACGCGCTCTACAACATCACCACTTACGGCTACAACCAGCGCACCTTCGATGCGGCCGTGAGCGGCATCGTGCAAGCGATCGACAAGGCGCACCGCGACCTGAAACCGGGCTCGATCGCGATCGGCAAGGGCGAACTGCTCGACGCCAGCAACAACCGCTCGCTGCCCGCCTACATGCGCAATCCGCAGGCCGAGCGTGAACGCTGGGGCCGCCCCATCGATCCCGAGATGACGGTGCTGCGCTTCAAGCAGGGCAGCGCGGACGTGGGCGTGATCAGCTGGTTCGCCACCCACGGCGTTTCGATGAGCCCGACGAATCACCTGCTCAGTCCCGACAACAAGGGCTATGCCGCCTGGCGCTGGGAGCATGAACTCAAGGGCGTGCGCTACAACGCCGACAGCGACTTCGTGGCCGCCTTCGCCCAGTCGAACGCGGGCGACATGACGCCCAACCTGAACCTGGACGGCACGGGCCCGACCGCCAACAGAATTCGACAACACCCGCATCATCGGCGAGCGCCAGCTGCAAAAGGCGCTGGCGATCTACAACGGCGCACTCGAGCCGATTGCCGGGCCGCTCGACTACCGCCAGCGCTTCATCGACTTCTCGCGCGTGAGCGTCGCACCGCAGTTTGCCGATGGCGCCGCGCGCAGCACCTGCCCTGCCGCCCTGGGCACCGCGTTCGCCGTCGGCACGGAAGACGGACGCGGACTCGATGGCTTCAATGAAGGCGACCTGGCCGGGAACGCGTTCTTCCAGGCGCTGGGCGGCATCATCACTGCTACCCCCGCAATGGGTGCGCGACTGCCATGGCGTCAAGCCGGTGCTGCTGGCTACCGGCACCCAGCAACCCTTCCCCTGGTCGCCCGAAGTGCTGCCCATCTCGGTCATGCGCATCGGCCAGCTGGCGATTGTCGCCGCGCCCGCCGAATTTACCATCATGGCGGGACGGCGCGTGCGCGATACCGTGCGCGCCGCGCTTGGCGACAGCGTGAAACACATCGTCTTCATCGCTATGCGAATGCATACTCGGGCTACGTGACCACGCCGGAAGAATACGAGGCCCAGCACTACGAAGGCGCCTCCACCCACTTCGGCAAATGGACCCTGGGCGCGTATCAGCAAAGCTTCCATGAACTGGCCAGCGCGCTGCGCCAGGGAACGCTAAGCCTACGCCAGCGTGCCGGTGCGCGACCTGGCCAACAACCAGATGTCGTTCCAGACCGGCGTCGTGCTCGACAACACGCCAATCTTCAAGAGCTTCGGCGGCGTGGTGCGTGAAGCGAACGCCAGCTACGCGCGGCCAGCGGGTCGATGTCGAGTTCTGGACCGGCCACCCGAAAAACAATCTGCGCCAGAACGGCACCTTCCTCGAAGTGCAGCGCTGGGACGGCGCGGCCTGGCGCACCGTGGCCAATGACGGCGACTGGAACACGATCTATCGCTGGATCCGCGTCGATCCCGTGTGGGGCACCTCCAAGGCTGCCATCTCATGGGATATTCCCGCCAACGCGGCGACCGGCCAATACCGGATCCGCCACTATGGCGACTACAAGAACGGCTGGGACGGCAGCATTCGCGGCCTGACCGGCACCAGCCGTACCTTCCAGGTCAATTAACGGCGCTGCAAGCAGCCACCTGCTTCCCGAACAGCGTGCTCAGATTGAGCTGGGTCAGGGAAGCCCATGCCGGCGCATTGGTGCCTGAAAAGCCCATCCGCTGCAAGCCTAGCCAGGAAGGGATTGTTCACGTACTGCTGGCTGAAACTGCCCAGGCCAGTAAAGTAGGTCGCGAACAGGTGCGCGGGGTCGAGCGCGAACTCGCCGCGATAGGTCGCGCCATCGTTGCCGTCGTCCCAGCCCCACGGCGCGTTGGCGGAATTGGTGCCGCAGGTTTTCAGGCCCGAGCCGCAATCGCCGCTGGTATTGCCGCGGAATGTGCCCCAGTTGGCAAAGGTCAGCGCCTGGCTGGCTAGGCTGGATCGCGTCGCTCAGCGCGGCGGCATACATGCCGTTCGGCGCCAGCATGTCGACCAGGCGGTAGGGGACGTAGCGGTCGTTGCCCGAGGTCGGATATTCGGGCGCGCCCAGCGTCGGATAGTAGACCACGCCATCCTGATTCGACGCCCCCGTGAAGTTGCCGATGAATGGCCAGGCTTTCAGGCCATGCCCTTTCGCTTCCTGCGCCGTCTTGACCCGGTTGATGCCGTTGTGCGCCTCGAACGAGAGCGTGCCGTCGATGCTTTCAGCGCTGCTGCAGGGAACGGACTGCCTACTTAGCGTGTACGAGAAGAAGTCCTTGTGGAAGACGGTGATCATGCCTTCCAGCGCGCCGTAGGTGCTGCCGTTTTTGCACGGCCATCACCGCGCCTTCGAGGTCGTTTTCGTGTTCCTGGTCGAAGGCGGTGTCGGTCCAGTCAGCGCGGATGGTAGAACGCGTAGGTGATGTAATAGTGGGTGCAGGTTTCAACGATCGAGTAGTAGACCGTGGCGGGCCAGTGCGCGCTGCCGCGATTGTCCCAGTTGTTGCTGGCGTCGCGGTCACCGTCGTAGTCGAACGCGGTGATGTATTCGGACGGGTAGTCGCTTGAATCGGTGTCCTGGTAATGCACCGGTGCGTAACGGAAGGCCAGGTCGGCGGGAGCAGCTGCGCGCGCTGCTTAAAGAAAAGAACGGAGGTCACAGCCAGACAAATGATCTTCTTCAGCATTGCGTCTCCTTGCAGGGGAAAACAGTTGAGCTGCAGGGGGCGATCAGACGATAACCAGTCAATGTGACTGGACTGTGAATTTTCAATCAAGATGGGTGTTTAGACAATCTTTTTCGAATGCTTAAGCGCTGAACTAAACTGAACATCGACGATCAAAACAAGATGGCCAAGTCCTCAACCAGTACAGAACCGGCCATGCGGATTGAAGCCGCTGGAGCATACGACCGCTGGTTTCGAGCAAAAGTGCAGGCTTCGCTCGACGATTTGCATCCACTGACACCGCATACCAAGGTAATCGCAGAGCTGCGCAAAGCGCTTGAAGCAAGACGTGGCAAGCACCATGCACGTCGTCCGATAACGTGATCCCAACCCGGCCTCCTACATAATCATTGGCTCCTGGCTAGCCCGCATCCAAGGCGCCGCATTCGGAATGCGCAGAATAATTTCGACCATTCGATATCGTGTGTGGTGATCGCAACGTAAGTAAACATCTGTATCCCTTCTCTCATCCAACGATAGTAAATGGCGCCCACTTGCATATTCCGATCTCGTCAGGTTCAGAGTGCAGCATAAATTTTCGCATCGAACAAAGGGCAATTAGATTTATGACAACATGCTCACTGCTACCGAAAACTATGATGGACTCATCGGCAATCACACATCGTGCCGATCATCCCCTCCCGGGAGAGGTTCGAAAGTCAATTGAAATCCATAGTTATTAATCCGAAAAGGACATCGTATGCACGAGCTATCAATTCATGAAATCGATGCGGTCTCTGGCGCTGGCCCCAAAGAAGCGGGTGCCGCAATGGGTCTTGCCGCCACCATTGGCGGTGCATCGCTCGGTGCCGGTTGGGCATCAATGGCGGTAGGCGCTGCATTCGCCGCCAGTCCGCTGGGGGTTATCGCTGTCGTTGGTCTCGCAGCATATGCTGGCTACAAACTTCTCGATAAATAATCAATGTGCGGCGCCTGAAATGGGCGCCGCAACTTTTGGAGAATAACGTGGACGACACACTTGAATACATCGTTCTGCTTGGATTCGTTGCGCTAATCATGCTCTACTTCATGCACGTAAAGCTCGACAATCTAACGAGCCGATTGAAAGACATTGAAGAAGTACTTGGCGTAGAAACCGAACTGGAAGCGCGCCCTGCACATCGAACCGGATGTGGAAGCGCGATCAAAGCCGGAAAAAATAAATCAGGCAATCAGACTCCATCGTTCGCGCCATAATATTACGGGCAAAGAAGCGGAAACTATCATTAAACGGCACGCCGCGACCATGACGTGAGCCGATGCATGCGACGTCGATAACTGAAGTTACCGACGGGACGATTACGAATTAGCGTCGCCGCGCTGGCGCTGTCACCTTACTTGGGCCGGTGAATCGCGCACAGTTTGTTCCCGTCCGGGTCGCGCACATAGGCCAGATGCAGCACGCCCATTTCGCCCTCGCGCGGGCCCGGCGGTCCTTCAATCGTGGTGCCGCCGTGCGCGACGGCCACGTCGTGGAACTGCTTCACATGTTCCGGCGAACTGCATTTGAAGCCGATCGTGCCGCCGTTGGCGCAGGTCGCCTGCTCGCCGTTGATAGGCTCGCTCACGCAAAAGGTGCTTCCATCGTGCCGATAAAAGAGACGGGTATGCCCCGAAGGCGAGACGTTCCGGAATGGCTGGCCCGCCCCCAGGGTGCCGAGCACGGCATCGTAAAACTGTTTCGACCGTTCGATATCGTTGGTGCCGACCATGACGTGACTGAACATCTGACTCTCCTCGTTGGTTTCAAAATTGACTATGGTACTCGCTGCCTAGCGCAGCATCCTGGCGACCGACGCGATCGCGCGCGCCACATCGCTCTCGCTGGTCTGCCAGTTACATACTGAAATCCGCATGCAGCGCTTGCCGCGCCAGGTCGTATTGGTGAAAAACGCTTCGCCATCATCGAGCACGGCCGCCGCCACGGCATCGGTGCGCGCGTCGTGATCGGCCCCGGTGGCGCCGGGACGCTGATCGAGGAAGCGCACCAGGCCCTGATTGATGCGCGGCTCCCACACCATTTCGGCTCCCGGCAGCGCCAGGATGCCGACGGCGATGGCGCGGGCGGCGGCGCAGCAGCGGTCCACCAGTTCCTCGACCCCGCTGCGGCCCAGCTGGCGCAGGCCTAAGCATACGCGGCCACGCCCCGTCCCCGGCGCGACCAGTCCGGATTCCAGTCCTTGGGCTCGCGCACGTTGTCGTTATGCGTGACGTAAACCGCATCGTAGGACATGGCGCTGCGGTGCGCCCTGGCGTCGGCCACGAAGGCAAAGCCGCTGTCGTAGGGAACGTTAAGCCACTTGTGCCCGTCCGTCGCCCAGGAATCGGCCAGTTCCACGCCCGCCAGCAGGTGCCGGTGGCGCGCGCTGGCATTGACCCACAGTCCGAACGCGCCGTCGACGTGTACCCAGGCGCCATGCCGGTGCGCCAGCGGAATCAGGTCGGCAAAGCTGTCGTAGGCGCCGATATTGAGGTCAGCGGCCTGCAGCAGCACGATGGACGGCTGATCCGCATGCTCCTTCAGCGCCTGCGCCAGTGCCGCCGCATCCATCTGTCCCGCCGCATTCGCGGGCAGACCAATCACGGATCCGGTACCGATGCCCAGCATGCGCGCGGCGCGCGTGATGCTGCCGTGGTACTGGTCGCTGCTGAAAATCCGGATGCGCGGCGCGCCGCACAAGCCGTCCCGTTCCACGTCCCAGCCGCGGCGCGACAGCAGCGCATTGCGCGCCGCGGCCAGCGCGGTCATGTGCGCCATCTGGCAGCCGCTGGTCAGCGCGAAGCTGGCCGACTTGGACAAGCCGAGCAAGTCCTTGAGCCACTCGCCGCACACTTCCTCGATCACCGATTCGGTCGACAGCGCAGGCATAGGCGGCGGCGTTCTGGTCCCAGGCGGCGGTCAGCCAGTCGGCCGCCAGCGCAGGCTTAAGCAATGAGCCGCCGATCACCCAGCCGAAAAAGCGTCCGCTGGCGCTGCCCGTGAGGCCGCCCGCAGTATCGGCAACCAGCTCGTCGATGACGCTGTCGGCCGCCATCGGCGCGCCATTGAGCGGCTTGGCCAGGCGGGCGCGCAAGGTTTCCAGGCTGGCCCGCGCCGCCACCGGGGCTTCGTCCAGACTGCCAAGGTGGGCTTGGGCGTGCACGACGGCGCGGGCCAGGGCGCGGTCGAATGGCGATTCGTTCTTCATTGCGGTCCTCGGCAAATGGCGGAATGGGGAACACTGTAAGACGATTAAGCGGGGATGGCAACCACGGTATGATGGCGGCCATGACCACCGCCATTCCCGCCGCCACCATCGCATCCTACCTGGCCGCCGATTTCATCGTCGACGCCGATCCTGCTTTTGTCATGCACATCGGCCAGCGCTGCGATGCGCTCGGCACCGGCGGCTGCGCCTTCATCACGGCCTGCAATCCGCTCGGCGAAGCCGACGACGATGCTGCCAATGTCCGGCGCCAGCAAGCGTTTGCGGACCTGCTGCGCCAGCGCGGCCTGCAGTGGCAGACGGGCGCCAAGCTGCGATCCAAAACGGGAGTGGCCGTCCGAGCCCAGTTTTCTGGTGCGCGGCCTGTCGCTGGAGGACGCCAGCGCGCTTGGCCGCCAGCTGCGCCAGAATGCGATCGTCTGGTGCGGCGCCGACCTGGTGCCGCAACTGATCCTGCTGCGCTAGGATTATTTTCCGCGCACCTGGAAGCGCGTGCGCGCCCTCACCTGCCCGCCCGGCCCGACCAGCGCCAGTTCATGCGCGCCGTGCACCGGCTGCCACGCATAATCCTGCGCCATGCGCACCCCAGCGCCTGGCCGTCCAGGCGCCACTCCAGTCCCTTGCCCGCCTGCGCGAAATACCACCCGCTCCACCGCGTCGGGGATGTCGGGATCGATGGCGAGGATGCTGGCCTGGCCCGGATAAAGAATCATGCGCGCCCGCTCGGCCCATCGGCACCAGGGTGATCAACGGCGTCTGCGTGCCGCGCATGAACCACTCGGCGCGCGGCGCTTCCACCTCCGGTTCGAAGGCCAGCTGCTGGCGCACCACAGCCGTGGCAGCTCCGGCGCACGCGAAGGCTGCTTGCGGTGCAGGTAGTCGACCACGTCGCGCCAGACCGGCGCCGCACCGGTCACGCCGGACACGTCCCACATCGGCTTGCCGTCGAAATTGCCGACCCAGACCGCCACCGTGTAGCGGTCGGTGTAGCCCACGCACCAGTTGTCGCGCATGTCCTTGCTGGTGCCGGTCTTGACCGCGCTCCAGAAGGTGGTCGCCAGCTCGTTCTTGAGGCCGAAGGTCACGCTGCGCGCGGCGCGGTCGGACAGCATGTCGCCGATGATGAAGCTGGCCCCGGCATCGAGCACCCGCTGCCCCGTCTCCGGCGCGCGGGCGTGAGCGTGACGCTGCCGTGCAAGCCGCCGTTGGCGAGCGTGCGGTAGGCATTGGCCAGCGCCAGCAGCGACACTTCGGCCGATCCCAGCGCCAGCGACGGTCCGTAGAAATCGGCTTAGCTGGTCAAGACTGTCGAAGCCGAGCGCGTGCAGGCGGTCGTAGAAGCGGTCTTGCCCGGTCAGCAGCAAGGTCCGCACGGCCGGAATGTTGAGCGAGCCTAAGCCAGGCTGGTACGCGCGTGGCGATGCCGCGGAACTGGCGGTCGTAATTCTGGGGCACGTACAGGCCGGACGCGGTGGACACGTCGAGCGGCGAATCGTCCATCAGCGAGGCGGCGGTAAGCAGGCGCCGTTCGATCGCCAGCTCATACAGGAAGGGCTTGAGCGTGGAACCGGCCTGGCGCAGCGCCAGCACACCGTCGACATCGCTGTCGCTTCGGCGTTGGCCACGTAGGCCACGATCTCGCCGCTGGCATTGTCGATGGCGACCAGCGCGCCGTCGTTCACGTTGCGTTCGCCCAGCGCCGCCAGATGCTGGCGCAGCGCGCCTTGCGCAAACTGCTGCAAGGCGCCGTCGAGCGTGCTGCGCACCTGCTGCGATGGCCGCTTGAGCAGGCGCTGCGCGACCTGCGGCGCCGCTTGCAGCGCTCCGCTCGCGGCCGGGCGCATCAGGGCCTTGGCGACTTCCCATTCGATGTCGCGGCAGGCGGCGGGAATATGCAGCTCCGCGCCCAGCGCGCAGGCGCGCCGCGCCAGGACATTGCGCGCCGCGCCCGGTCCGCGCAGCAGGCTGGCCAGGATCACCGATTCGGCCTGGTTCAAGCCCGATGGCGACTTGCCGAACAGCGCGCGAGGGCCGCGCCCACGCCTTCGATCTCGCCCCGGAACGGCGCCAGGTTCAGATACGCTTCCATGATCTGGGCCTTGCTCCAGCTTAGCTTCCAGCTCGCGCGCGCGCGCCCCTGATCCCACTTCTGGCCCCAGGTGCGCCCATGCCGGCATGGCGCGCCGCAGCCTGGCGTCCAGCAGGCCTAGCCAGCTGCATGGTGATGGTCGAGGCGCCGCGCGCCGAACCGTGAAACAGATTGTCCCAGGCGGCCCGCCCCATCGCCCGCAGGTCCACGCCGCTGTGGCTGGCGAAGCGCTGGTCTTCGGCCTGAATCACGGCCGCGCCAAGGGCGGGCGAGATGTCGGCCAGCGCGACCCACGGCAGGCGCCGCACCGCCATGTCGATCCGCAGCGTTTGCAGCGGCGCGCCGTCGCGGTCGAGCAGCACCGATTCGGAGCTGCGGTAAGCCGCCCTCACCTCGGCCGGTGTGGGCGCCGCCACCGCCTGCAGCAGCGCGGCGCCCAGCAGGGCCGCTAAAGCCGCTCGCTTCATGGGCCGACGTCCAGCGGCGCGTTCGGCAATTCGCCCATCATCTCGGGACTGTACATGGCCTCCACGTGCGTGGCGGGCAGGCTGAAACGGCCCGAATTATTCAGGCGCACCGTGTACTCGACGCTCCATTTGCCCTTGGGGACAAAGCGGAAGTAGGAACGGAAGACTTCGAAGGTGCGCTCTTCGAAGGCGGGCCACACCCAGCTTGGCGCCGCGCTCATCATGGTGGCGATGCGCGAGTCGCCGCCCAGGCCATTGCCAAGGATCGAGGCGCTGGCCGGAATCGGATCGTCGACCACGACCCAGCTCATGTCGGTCTGCGCTTCCAGATCGAGGTGCACGCGGTAGACGTCGCCGCGCGACCACTTGCCCGCCGCCTTCTGCTGGACCGGCGTGACGGTGCGCGCAATGCGGAAGCCGCTCGACACCGGCGCCTTGAGCGCGATGGCGGCCGTGCTTTGCACCGTCACCCACGGCTTGCCGCTGCTTAGGCGTGGGTGATGGCCAGTTCCTGGGCCCCGCTTTGCCACGGCATCGACTGCGACGGCGCCTTGGCGCCGTTCCAGGCGGCGTCCTTGCTGACGCCGCCCAGCCGCACGGTGCTGGTGCCGCCGACCGCTTCATTCTCGAATTTTTTGGAGAACTTCTCGATCGCCAGCACGCCCCAGGCATTGGCGACCGTCGTGTTCCAGTGGCCTTGCTTCATCCGCCCCATCGCGCCGCGCGCCAGGCGGCCCATGTCCTTCTGCCAGTCCGGCTGGTCGAGCACGGCCAGCATCAGGCGGTTGGCGTTGACGTCGGGCGAAGCCATCAGCCACCACCAGTAATCGCTCGCTTCGGTCGAGAAGGTCATCGCGGTTCCCTGCAGGTTCAGGCGCGCGTGCAGGATCTGCCCGGCCTGCGCCAGCCTGGCGTCGCGCCCCGGCAAGGCGGGACTGCGCTGCAGGATCAGGTACCAGTCGATGACGGCCGATGTCGGCCACAGATTCAGTTCGATCGCGAACGATTCGATCGAGGCGGCCGCCACCGGCCGCGTGCGACACAGCGCCGCCAGCGCCGCCACCTTGCGTACCGCAACGTCGGCCGTGGGCAGATCCGAATAGCGCATTACCCGTCCTTCGACAAAGGCCAGCAGGCTTAGCCTCCATTTTCTCGCGCGGACGCAGGAATTTCATGTAGCTTGCTTCGTCACCCACCGCCAGCACATAGGCGGTCAGAACGTCGCTGCCCTGGCCGGGTGTCAGGGAAGTAGCGCAGCAGGCCGTCACCGTCCATGTACTGGCCGATGCGCGCCATGTGCGCCTTCCACATTTTCTGGTCGCGCAGGGCGACCGCGCGCGAGGTGTTCTGTTCGAAGCAGGTGTAGGGGTAGCGCGACATGTACTCGCGCACGCCCGGCAGGTCGTCGCCCAGGCGCGCATTGAAGTGCGCCAGAATGCCGCCGCGCCCCGGCAGCGTCCCCGCATGGCGCCTGCACTTTCATCGTCTGCGGCTGATCGAGCTGCAGCAGCGTGGCCTGGATCGTGCGCACCGGCGTGGCCGTGGCCACCTTCTGGCTGACGGTCATCTTGTCGCTCACCGCCACGCCTACCGGGTCGAAGGCGTTGGCGTCGAGCTGCCACGACAGGCTGCTGGCCGCGAGCGGCACCTGGAAGTCCCATCCCAGCTCCTGCGCCTGGCCGGCGCCGAGCGTGACCGACTGGCGCGCCAGCGCGCGCCTTGCCGCCGTCGGCCGCCACGGCCGCTCCGACATCGACCTTCAGTTCGGCGGCTGACGCGTTGCGCAGCGTGATGCCAAGCGCGCAGGCGGTCACCTTCGCACACCAGCAGCCAAGCAAGCCGGACATCAGCATCAGGTCCTGGGAACTGCGAATGACGGCCTGCCCGGTGCCGAACAAATCGGGACCGGCGCTGGCAACGGCGACGATCCGGAACGAGGTCAGCGAATCATTGAGCGGCATCTGGACCCGCGCTTCGCCGTTCGCGTCGAGCGTGACTTTCGCTTTCCAGTACAGCAGTGTTTCGAACAGTTCGCGGCCACCGCCCTTGCCGCCGCCACCGCCGTGCGGGAAGGCCTTGCGGCCGAAGTGGCGCTTGCCGATCACCTGCATCTGCGCGGTCGAGGTTTCCACCTGCAGGCTGCGGGTGCCCATCATCGCTTCGAGCAGGTTCCAGCTGGTGTTGGGCATCAGTTCGAGCAAGCCTTCGTCGACGGCGGCCAGCGCGACCTCGGCAGCCACAGCAGCGGCGAGCCGTTCGCGCGTCACCTTGACCGCCACCGAAGCCTGCTCGCGCACCTTGTACTGCGGCTTGTCGCTGCTCACCTGCACCTTGAGTTCATGCGCGGCCCAGCCCACCTTGATCGCGGCGATCCCCAGCTTGTAGGCCTAGGCTTGCCCAGGTCGACCAGCGCGGTCGGCTGGATGCTTAGGCCACGCGCCCGCACACCACCAGCGCCGAGACGTACACATTCGGCGCGTAACTGCCCTTGACCGGAATGGAGAAGGTCGGCGTCTTGCCGGAGAGCTGATGGATGTAGGTCTCGAGTATGCCTTCGCGTTCCACCGTCACCAGCGCGGTCGCTTCACGGAACGGCGAGCGGACCTGGAAAGTGGCTTGCTCGCCCGGTGCGTAGAGCTTCTTCCCGGGCAGCAGATCGATGCGGTCGTTGTCGCTGGCGGTGAACCACCAGTCGCCGCTGCTTACCCACCCAGACGTCGTGGTGGCTGACGGCCGGACGGCCGCCGTCGTCAACGGCCTTGGCGCGCAAAATCAGGTTGCCGTCAGTAGGCATGGCTTGACGTCGCAGAACAGCAAGCCCTTGGCGTCGGTCTTGCCCTCGCAGGCCAGGCCGCGCCGTTTGACTTCGCTGCCATTTTCGTAGGCGTAGAAGCCGCCCAGCAGGCAGCCATGGGTGCGAGTAATTAATACGCTGGAAGAAGTCGACCGACACCTGGGTGCTTATGGGCATGGCTTGCCGCTCACGTCCAGCACCACGACCTGGAACTTGAGCGCGTCCTTGCTCATGACCCACTCGTCCGGGTTAATGCCGATCACGTAGCGCGACGGCCACAGGGGAATGCGGGTCGATGCGGTCATGGTTTCGCCGTTGGCGTCCGCGTACGACATCTCGGCCACCAGGTCGCGCGGATGTTCGCTCGCGGCCACCGGGTCGAGGGCCACGCGCGCCGCCCGCCTTGTCCAGCGTGACCGGGCGCTGGCGCACCGGCGCATCGGCAACCGGGGCGCCGGCGCCCTCCTCGTCGCAGCATTCGTCGTCCCATTCGTTGTAGCCGTCCCCCTTTTCGACGCCTTCCTTCACGTCGCCGGTGGTGAAGCTGAAGCCCTCGTAGCCGCTGAACGACACGCCGCGCGGCTGCACCACGGTCCGGACCTTGACCGGGGCGAACGCCGCCCCGCCGCCCGACAGATAACTCAGTTGCAGGTCCAGATCGACCTTGGCCTCGCCCACCACGGCGGCCTTGGGCCCGGCCAGCAAGGCGCGCATGGTCGGCACCCGGAACTGCTCGACGTGGAACGAACCCGCCACGGTCTGGCCGATCATGACGCGGTAGGTGCCCTGCCTGGCCGTGGCCGGGATCTTCCATTCGTTTTCGGCGGTGCCGTCGGCATTCCACGCCAGGGTGATGGGGAAGGTTTCGTCGCTGCCCTGGTGCACCAGTTCGGCCTTGGCCGGGGGCTGCGCCAGCGCGATCCCGTTCGAGGTATGGCGCCGGGCTGGAAGTGCTTCATGTGCACCGTCTCAGCCTACCCGCAGCAAGGTGCGGTCGAACACGGTCGTGAGAATCCGGTTGTCGCTCTCGCCCCGCCCCATCGGCAGGTTGAAGCGCCAGCTCTCGATCCCGGACTGCCAGCTTGACAGCGTGAACGTGAAGTCTTCGCCGCTGCGCGCCGTGATGAAGTAGTCGCGGCTGCGGCAGGCGGAACGGGGCAGCGCCCGGGGAATCCGGGCCACGCCATTGCGGTCGGTGGTGCCGCTCCACAGCGGCTCCTTGCCGCAGGCGAAAATCGCCACCTGGGCGCCTAGCCACCGGCTTGCCCTTGTCGAGCGAAGTCACCCACACCAGCGACGATTCGGCGCCCAGCTTGAAGTGGGCCACCATATTGGTGACCAGGGCGCCGCTGTTGACGAAGGCGCGCCCGTCCTTCGTGTCGAACAGGGCCGCGCCCAGTTTCCGGACTCTCCAGCTCCACCACGTAAAAGCCCGGCTTGGGCATCGGGATGCCGATGACCTCGAACGCGGCGGCGCCGTTTGCGCGCGGCAGCTGAACTTCTCCACGCTGCCCGGCGCCGCGCCCTTGAGAATGGATTTGGCCAGGCTGTCGTTCTGCTGCTGGTGGAAGCTGCCGTGCGCGTGGCCGAGCGTGGCGAGCCACTTGAACACCTGGGCATCATGCTCCGGCCCCGGCGCCACGCGCAGCATGGCGCCCGCAATGCCGCCGCTGCCAGCCACCGGCGCCTCGACATTGCGTACCGTGACCGGCAGCATGCGCTCGCCCTGCGCCTCGATCATGCCGAAGCGGGCCGGGAACTTGACCAGCGGCGGCTGTTCGTCGGTCTTCACGGCCAGCGGGAACTGGGACTGGTTGACCAGCGGTAGAAGGCGTCGTCCCTGACCGGTCCGGGCAGGATCACCTTGAACTGGGTCTGCTCGGGCAGCGGACCGTTGAAGCGGATCGACGACACGAAGTCCTGCTGCGCCTCGTCCTTGTCGATGTCGGCGCGCCAGACCTTGCCGTCGGCAGCCGGCCAGCGTGATTGCCGCCGCCGTCTTTTTGCCACCGGCGCGCTGAACGAGAGCCGCATCGGCAGGAAGGGAATGCATTGCGAATTGGCGCCCACCCGGTCGCAGCTGAACGTGGCGGTGAAGTCGGGACGGGTGCGGAAGGGCAGCTTCTGGTCTTCGCTGGTGGCCACGCCGTTCGGGGCGGCGATGCCGCGGCCCCAGACCAGCGACACCGCGCTGTCGGCGGGCAGCGTGCGTTTGCAGCGCACCACCGCGATCATGCCGGCGTGCCCTGCGACTCGGCGCTGCGCTTCAGGTGGCGCTCGACGAACTGCTTTTGCGCGGCCAGTACTTGCTCGCGCTCGGCGCCCTTGACCAGGTCCACGCCGATCCGTTCGTTGACGCCGCCCGCCTGGCACCAGGCATTGGCCAGCACGCTCGCATCCACGGCCGGTGCGTCCAGGCCCAGCACGAAGATCTGCTTCTCGTCGGCTTGCCCGCCCTCGCGCGGCGCCGAGCGGACGATCAGCCGGCCCGCCCGTGCTGAACACGAACCTGGCATCGCCCGCGAGCGGTTTGCTTAAGCCACGTCGCGCAGTTCCGGGCGCAAGGTGAAGCTGCAGCGCACCGCCGTCGCAGGTCGCGCTCGAAATCGTAGGACCAGTTGCTGCCGTCGATCCAGCGGCCCTTGCCCTTCTCCGCGCAGTCGATGGTAAACGGGTCGGACAGGCGCAGGTCGCCGAACGGGACCATCTGGGCGCTGAACCGCGCCGTCGCCTGGCGCACCTGCTTGACCGTGCCTTGCGGCGTGAACGACGCGACCCGGGTCTGTCCGACGGCCGCGCTGCAAGAATACAAAGGGAAATCACACTGATCAAACGGGGGATGGCGCGCATCGCGGCTCCGGCAATGAAAGGATACGATTAGTTTTGCAATTTTGGCCATGCAAGTCAACAATCTTGCACAAATTACAGCAGGGCGCCGCCCTCGCCTGCGCGGCGCGATATTTGCCTATAGAATGCAACGTCCCCCTGACGAGGCATCCATGACATTCAATCCCCAGCTCCTCCTGAACATCGCCATCGCCGTCGCGGCCTGCTATCTGCTGTACCGCATGCAAGCGGCCCATCAGTCGTTCACCCGGCGCGTGTTCGCGGCGCTCGGCCTGGGGGTGGCACTGGGGGCCGTGTTCCAGTTTGCCTACGGCGCTTAGCTCGGCTACCGTGACCACGACCAATGCCTACCTCGGCATCGTCGGCACCGGCTACGTCAGTCTGCTGCAAATGATCGTCATCCCGCTGATCATGGTGTCGATCATCGCGGCCATCCTCAAACTCAAGGACGCCAGTTCGCTGGGCAGCATCAGCGCGCTGACGATCGGCATGCTGATGCTCACGACCGTGATCGCGGCCTAAGCATCGGGATCGCGATGGCCAAGCTGTTCGGCCTGTCGGCGGCCAACCTGACCTCGACCGCGGTGGAAGTGGCGCGCGGCCAGGTCATCGAGGGCAAGCTGGCGGCGGCGCAGGCGATTTCGCTGCCCTCCATGCTGCTCAGCTTCATCCCGGCCAATCCCTTCCTCGACATGACGGGCGCACGCAGCACGTCCACCATCGCGGTGGTGCTGTTCTCGATTTTCATCGGCGTGGCGGCGATCGGCATCGCCGACAAGGAGGCCGCGCTGTTCGCCTCCTTCCACCACTTCATCAAGGTCGCGCAGGCGATCGTGATGCGCATGGTCGCGCTGGTGCTGCGCCTGACGCCGTTCGGCGTGTTCGCCCTCATGACCCAGGTCGTGGCCAGCTCCAGCCTGCACAGCATCCTGAACCTGATCAGCTTCGTGCTGGCCTCGTACAGCGCCTGATATTGATGTTCTGCGTGCACCTGCTGTTCATCAGCGGGGCTTAAGCCTGAACGCGGCACGCTACGCGCGCAAGATCGCGCCGGTACTGCTGTTCGCGTTCACCTCGCGCACCAGCGCGGGCGCCATTCCGATGTCGGTGCAAACCCAGGTCGGACGCCTCGGCACCGCGCCCGGGATCGCCAATTTCGCCGCCTCGTTCGGCGCCGTGATGGGCCAGAACGGCTGCAGCTTAAGCATTTATCCGGCCATGCTGGCCGTGATGATCGCGCCGACCGTGGGCATCGATCCGATGAGCTGGAGCTTCATCATCCAACTGCTGGCCATCATCGTGGTCGGCTCGGTGGGCGTGGCGGGCGTGGGCGGCGGGGCGACCTTTGCCGCGCTGATCACGCTGTCGGCCATGAATCTGCCGGTCGCGCTGGCCGGTCTGCTGATCTCGGTCGAGCCGCTGATCGACATGGGCCGCACCGCGCTCAATGTGAGCGGGTCCATCACCATTCGGCACCGTCACCAGCCGCCTGCTGGGCCAGACCGACATGGCCACCTTCGCGCAGGACGCCGAGATCGTGGCGGACGCCAGCGGCGCAGTCTGAGGCCGCCCCGGCGGCTAGTCCCGAGATCCCCCGAGGTCGCCAAACACGGCGCCCGCGCCAACCCCTTCATGCACACGACGTCCTGATGCGTACGCCACTGCTGGCCGCATTGCTGCAGGGCTGCTGCAGCGCCACCGCGAGCGCCGCCTGCTACGAGGAACTCAAGCGCGCATTGCCCGACGGCGGCGTGGTGCTGTTCGGGGAATATCACGGCACCGCCGAGGCGCCGCGCTTGTTCGGCGACTGCGTGCGCGAGTTCGCCGCGCATGGCGAACGGCCCGCCGTCTTCTTGGAAATGATGGCGTCCGAAAGCGCGCGCCTGGACGGCTTCCTGGCGGCGCGCACCGACGAAGCGCAGCTGCTGGCCGGGGCCCAGTGGGGCGTCGAGGATGGCCGTTCGAGCCAGGCCATGCTCGATCTGCTGCGCCTGCTGCGCCAGGAAACCGGCGCCGGTCGGGTGCGCAAGGTGACCGCCTTCGACCAGGCCGACGGCGCCCCGGCGCAAGCGCGAAAGCACGATGGCGGCCAACTTCCTGGCCGCCTGGCCGGGCAAGGGCTACAGCCTGGTCCTGACCGGCAATCTGCACGCGCGCCTGCAGCCGGGCGTGCCCTGGGATGCCGCCTTCAAGCCGTTCGCCATGCGGGTGCAGGAAAAGACGGGCAAGCTGGTCAGCCTGGACATTCGCTATCTGGCTAAGCTCGGCCTGGTCGTGCTCACCCAAGTGCGCGGCTGAAAGCATGTCCGCCAGCATGGGCGGCGTGCGCGGGCCCGGACGCGCCCTGCGGTAACGCTGGGCACGGACGATCCGGCCTACAGCGGCACCTTCTTTGTCGGCCAGGTGAACGCCTCGCCATGCACACAGGGCGGCCGCCCGCCAAATAACAGGGCACAGCGGGCGCAGGCCTCCACGTGATGCGCTCGTTACGCTCTCTGCCCAGGAAGTTCAAGCATTTGATCTTGATCAAATTGCGCGGGCATGGAGCCTGAATTACCTCCTGGCGGTAAAAAGCCCGAACCGGCTCTACCCAACTCAGTCTAATTTTGCCTGCGCTGCCGTTTCCCGGCATCCCATCCGGGTAAAGCGGCAATTGACTGACGTGAATAAGGAGCCATCATGAAAGCACTTCCCAAGGTAAGCACCCTCTTGCTGACCGCGGCCTTCCTCGCAGGCGCGCTCGGCGCCTGCAAACGCAACGACACCACCCCGGCCACCACGGGCGACACCAATGCCACCGCGCCTACCAATACCTCGGGCACCAGCGGCACGGGCGGCGCGACCGGCACCGGCAACACCAGCGGCACCAGCAACACCAGCGGCAGCAGCGGCACCAGCGGCAGCACCGGCAGCAGCGACACGTCGGGCACGACCGGCACCTCCGGCACGTCCGGCACGACCGGCACCAAGGACAGCGACACCACCACGCCACCGAAAGACGAGCGGCGCTAGCAATAAAAATGCCGCCCGGCTTGCGCGGGGCGGCATGTTGGCTGGTGCGGCCGCTGGCCGCACCGGACTTACACGACCTTGTTCAAGGCCACCGGCACCGGTGCGCCACGGCGCATGACCGCCCGATAGCCCAACATCAGCATGCGGTAGATGAAGCGGATGAAGGTCAGGAACAGCAGCACTTCGACCAAGGTGGCAAAGAAGGCTGGCAGCGCGCTGGAAGCGGGCCGCGCGGCGGTGGAACTTGGCCGCCATGTGGTCGCGCTTGATCTCGATGCTGTCATAGAAGGTCGGCACCACCAGCAAGGTCAGGATGGTCGAGGTAATCGTCCCGCCAATGATGGCAATGGCCAGCGGACGGTAGAACTCGCCGCCCTCGCCCAGGCCGATGGCCACCGGCAGCATGCTTAGGCGATCAGGGCGAAGGTGGTCATCAGGATCGGGCGCAGGCGCATGCGGCCGAAGCATCCATCAGCGCTTTTCGCGGTCGAAGCCTTCCTCTTCATGCGCACAGCGCCCACGTCGAGCAGCAGAATCGCGTTCTTCGCCACCAGGCCCATCAGCATGATGATGCCGATCATGCTCATCAGGTTCAGCGTCTGGCCGGTGGCCAGCAGCGCCAGCACCACGCCGATCAGCGACAGCGGCAGCGAAATCATCACCGCCAGCGGCGCCGTGAAGGAACCGAACTGGATCACCAGGATCAGATACATCAGGCCAATACCGGACAGCAGCGCGATCACCATCGAGGTGAACAGTTCTTTCTGGTCCTGGCCCTGGCCACCCAGCTCCAGGCCGTAGCCAGGCGGGAAGGCGAAGGACTGGGCCAGCTTCATGGCGTCGGCCGTCACTTCACCGTTCGAGCGGCCCTGGGCGTTGGCCGAGACCGCGATCGAACGCTTGCCGTTCTTGTGCGCGATGCCGGACGGGCCCTTGCCCATCGAAATCGTGGCGATCTGGTCGAGCGGCACCATTTCGGTGCTGCTTAGCCACGGCGATCGGCAAGCGCTCGATGTTTTCCGCATTCACGCGGTCGTCCGGGTGCAGGCGCACCGCGACGTCGCGCGATTCGCCGGTCGGGTCGACCCAGTCGCCCACTTCGACAGCCGGCGAACGCCACCCGCAGCGCTTGCGCCGCATCGTTGACGGAAATGCCCATCGAGTTGGCCAGGCCACGGTTCAGTTCGATCTGCAGCTCGTTTTTCGGATCCTGCTCGGACAGGCCGACATCGACCGCGCCCTTCACTTCGCGCAGCTTGTCCATGTAGGCATTGGCAATTTCGAGCAGCTTGCGCGAGTCCGGGCCGGTAAATTCGATCTGGATCGGCTTGCGCGCGCCCTGGTTCAAGTCGTCCAGCACCACGAATTCGGCGCCCACCAGGGTCTTGATCTTTTCGCGCATCTCGACCGCGATTTCCTTGGCGCTGCGTTTGCGGGTCTGGCGCTTGCCGATGTCGATCCGCACGCGGCCGCCGCTGGCGTCGATGCGGCTGCTGGTTTCCTTGACCTCTGGAATGGTGCGCGCCAGTTCGGCCGCCGTTTCCATTTTCAGGCGCGCATATTCGACGCTCGACGAGGCTAGTAGCGTGCGCACGGTGATCACGATGAAGCCCGAGTCGGTCTTGGGCAGGAAGTCCGAGCCGCCGAATTTGCCTTGCACGACGATGGCGCCGACAAACACGGAAAACGCCAGTATGCCCATCGCGATGCGGTGATGCAGGGCCCAGGCAATCACATTGCCGTAGCGGTCGGCCTGGTGATCGAACCAGATATTGAATTTCTCCAGCACGCGCGACAGACCCGTTTTCGGCGCCTTGTGGTGGCCGACCGGGTCGCCCCAGAAGGCGGACAGCATCGGATCGAGCGTAAAACGAGATGATCAGGCTGACCAGCACCGAGCAGGTCACGGTCAGCGCGAACGGACGGAACCATTCGCCCGAAATGCCGGGCATGAAGGCCACCGGAATGAACACGGCAATGATCGAGAAGGTGGTCGCGGCAACGGCCAGGCCGATCTCGGCCGTGCCTTCGAGCGCGGCGGTGCGGCGGTCGGAACCGCGCTCCATGTGGCGCACGATGTTTTCCCCGCACCACGATCGCGTCATCGATCAGCACCCCGATCGCCAGCGACAGGCCGAGCAGGGTCATGAAGTTGAGCGTGAAGCCGCACAGCCAGACCGCGATGAAGGCGGCGATGACTGAGGTAGGCAGCGACAGCGCGGTAATGAGCGTCGAACGCCAGGAATTGAGGAAGGCGTACACCACGAAGATGGTCAGGATGGCGCCGAACATGAGCGACTCGATCACGTTGTTCAGGCTGCGCTGGGAGCGGTCGCCGCCGTCGTCGATGACTTCCAGCTTGGTGCCCTTCTGCAGCAGTTCGGCCTCGATCTTCTTGACCTCTTCCTTGACCTTGTTGGCCACGGTCACGGTACTGGCATCCTTGGAACGGCTGACCGAGATCCCCACGTTCGGCTTGCCGCTGCGAATCGACAGGCTGTTGACGTCGGCAAAGCCATCCTTGATTTCGGCGACCTGCGCCAGGCGCACGATCTCGTCGCCGCGGCGCTTGACCACGATCTGCTGGAATTCGTCGGGCGACTCGATCCGGCCCACCAGGCGGATGCTCTTCTCGTCGAGCGTGCCGCGCACCTTGCCGACCGGCGCATTGGTGTTCTGGTTGCGCAGGGCCAGCACGACTTCGCCGACCGACACATTGTATTCACGCAGCTTGGCCGCGCGCAGCAGGACCGACAGTTCGCGCTTGAGCGAGCCGCCGACGCTGACAATGGACACGCCGTCGATGGCGCGGAAACGGTCGGCGATCACGTCTTCGGCCAGGCGCGAGATTTCCGCGTGGCTCTGCGTATTCGACGACAGCGCCAGCGAAATCACCGGTTCCGAGGCCGGATCGGCGCGCTGCAGAATCGGCTCGCGCATTTCGGTCGGCAGCTTGTAGCGCACGGCCGCGATCGCGTTGCGGATTTCATCGGAGGCTTCGATCAGGTTCTTGCTGAACCCGAATTCGATGAAGAAGAAAGCGCTGCCTTCATTCGCATTGGCTTCGATCTTGTTCACGCCCGGAATGCTCTGGAACGATTTCTCGATGCGGTTGACCACTTCGCGTTCGACCGTGTCAGGCGAGGCGCCCGGATACGGAATATTGACGATGATGAAGGGCATTTCCACGTCCGGGTTCTGGTTCACCCGCAGCTTGGACAGGGCCAGCAGGCCCAGGCACATCATGGCCAGGATCAGGACGATGGTCGCGATCGGCCGCTTGATACTGAAGTCGGAAAGGAACATGGCTTATTTTCCCTGGGCGGCGGCGGCGGACGAAGCGCTGGCGACCTTGGAGGCGGCCATGGTGACTTGCTGGCCATCCTTGAGGGTCGAATTCGGGTTGCGCAACACGATGTCGCCGACGGCCAGGCCGCTGCGCACTTCATAGCTGCCGGTGCGCGCATCGCGCTGGCCGACCACCAGTTCGGCCTTGTTCAGGGTCGTGCCCTTGATGCGCCAGGTATACGATTTGTCGCCCGCCTTGAGCAGCGCGCCTTCCGGCAGCATCAGCGCGGCCGCGGTTTCGGCTTCGATATGGCCTTCGCCATACAGGCCGGACACGCGCGGCTGCACCGAGTTCAGCGCGAACGCGACCAGCACTTCGACCTGGCGCGTGATTTCATTGGCGGCCGGATCGACGCGCTTGACGACGCCGCGGAATTCCTGGCCTAAGCATAGCCATTGACGCGGAAGCTGACCGGCTGGCCGACCTTGACCGCGGCGATCTTGTCGGCCGACACGCGGCCTTCGAAACGCATGCTGCGCGGATCGATCACCTTGACCAATTCCTTGCCGATGGTGGCGGTGTCGCCTACCGACACCTTGCGGTCGCTGACGATGCCGTCGAACGGCGCGCACGACCGTGCGCGACAATTGCTGGCGTGCCACGGCGGCGCGCGAACGGGCGGCCGCCACTTCGCTGGCCGCGCTGTTGCGCCGCACTTCGGCGTCGTCCATGGCCTGGGCGCTGGTCATGCCCGAAGCGCGCAGGGTCTTCATCCGTTCGACCTGGCGTTCGGCCTGGTCGAGCGCCTGGGCGGCCGAGCGGGCTGCCGCTTCGGCCGAGCTCAGATTGTCGCGAATGGCGGTTTCGTCGAGCTTGACGAGGACGTCGCCCTGCTTGACGGCTTCGCCGTTTTCCTTGAGAACTTGCAGCACCACGGCGGCCACTTCGGCGCGCAGGTCGGCCTTGCGTTCGGGCTGGATGGAGCCGGTCACGACCGGGCCGGACGCGAGCGCATTGGTTTGCACGGTCAGCGTGTCTTCCGGCGAAATGCTCAACTGAACTGCAGCCGCTTCCTTGCCCGTGTCTTTCTTGACGTCCTTACTACAGGCGACGAGTGCCGAGCCGATAGCGAGGGCAAGCAGTGTTTTGCGCAGCATATGAAATTCTCCGGAAATATAGATTGAAAACTACTAGCTTCTCAGTATCTCCCGCTTGCTGCGGGAGCGTCAACGAAGGAAAGGCAGAATGCATTTTTCGACGACTGAACTGCATTTTAGGGGGATGAACTGCATGCCCTCCCCCTTCGGGTGGTTGCCGAAAGGAACCTTAGAACCGGGTAAATACATTAAACAGCAGGAAGCCCATGCCGATGCCGGTGCAGATGCCGCCGCCGATTTCGACCAGGGTGTGACCCATCCGTTCGCGCAGATGGGTGTGGCCGTCCTTGCCCGCTGCCAGGCGGTTGATGGCGGCTGCCTGGCGGCCTACGTGCTGGCGCAAACTGTTGGCGTCGATCATGACGATGAAGGCGAGCGTGACCGCCACCCCGAAAGCCGGGTTGCCCATGCCTTCGCGCAGCGATCAGGGTGGCCATGCTGGTCACCACGGCGCTGTGATTGCTCGGGAAGCCGCCATTGCCCACCAAATTGAAGGCCCAGCGCCGCTGGCGCGCTGTTGATCAGGAACTTGATCGGACCGACCACCAGCCAGGTCAGGACCGGGGTGATGAGATAGCTGATATCCATGCAATTTCCTTGTATAAGTCAGTAAGCGATGCTTTTATGCAACGCGGGATTATCGCAGACCCCATAGCAGGGCGCCAGCCCCGTCAGCGCTTGATTCTACCCGTAAAGACAAGCTCGCCGTGACCGGGTCCGCACACCGGCAGCGCGGCGCTTTTGCCTGGCGCGAAAAAGCTTTGCTGCGCGAGAAAGGGATCAAAAAATCGTCAAATGCGTGCATACTATGTTCACAATTGCTAAACAGTAAGGATTGTTGTGGAGTCAATCTCTTCCAGCCGCTCCCGCATTCTCGTGGTCGACGATTCTGCATTCGAACAGCGCATGCTGGCCGAATTACTGACCAAACACGATCACATGGTCCTGGCCGCCTACAACGGCCATCAGGGTTATGAACTGGCTGCCAGCGCCCGTCCCGACCTGATCCTGCTCGACGTGCGCATGCCCTACGTGGACGGGTTTGCCACCTGCCGCCTGCTCAAGGCCAATCCCGACACGGCCGCCATTCCCATCATCTTCGTCAGCGGCGCCGATGCCGAGGATGAAAAAGTGCTGGGTCTGTCGGTGGGCGCGGTCGACTTTGTCAGCAAGCCCTTCTCGGGCGCCGAGCTGGCGGCCCGGATCCAGGTGCACCTCAAGCTGGCGCGGCGCACTGGAAGCGGCCGCACCCGACACCAGCAGCCAAGCAGCGCCGACGAGGTGCTGGTGCGGGCCGCCCGGCAACTGATCGACGCCGACCTGGCCGCCGTTCCCACGCTCGACGAGATTGCCGGGCAGGTCGGCACCTACCGCGAAAAACTGTCGCAAGTGTTCCGCGAAACCATGGGCTGCACCGTGTTCGCCTATATCCACGACCAGCGCATCGCGCGCGGCGGCGAGCTGCTGCTGCGCGACACCGAGATCGACATCCAGGCCATCGCCCTGCTGGTCGGCTTCCAGAATGCGGGCAATTTCGCCACCGCCTTCCGCGAACGCAACGGCATGCCGCCGAGCACCTACCGCAAGCTGTAGGACCAGCGGCGCCCGGCATTAGGCGGATCGGGCGCGGGGAGTATTCCCAAAGCGGCAAAACCCTTAGAATCATGACAGGCGGCGCCATCCGGGCGCCACCGGCACGCTTCTCTTCGTAAAGGTAGCCACCATGCGCCATTTCCGATTGTCATTCGCGGTCACGATTATCCTGATGGCCCTGGCTAACTGGTGGGGCTACAACCACGGCGGCACCATGCCACTTGCTGTCGGCGCTGTGGATCGCGGCGGTGCTGGGCGTGCTGGAAGTATCCTTGTCCTTCGATAACGCGGTGGTCAACGCCTCGGTGCTGCGCCACTGGGACCATTTCTGGCGCACCTTGTTCCTCACGGTCGGCATCCTGGTGGCCGTGTTCGGCATGCGCTTGCTGTTCCCGCTGGTGATCGTCTCGGTCGCCACCGGCATGGGCATGCTCGACGTCTGGCACATGGCGCTGGAGACCCCGACCGAATATTCGCGCCACCTGACCGAGCATCATGCCGAAGTGGCGGCCTTTGGCGGCGCCTTCCTGCTGCTGGTGTTCCTCAATTTTTTATTCGACGAAGAGAAGGAACTGCACTGGCTCGGATGGATCGAAGAGAAGGTAGGCAAATACGGCAGCGAAGGCCTGGCCGTTCTGGTCGCGCTGGGCGCGTCGTTCGCCGCCACCTCGCTGGTGCCGGAGGCGCGCAAGCTGGCCGTGCTGGCCTCGGGCGTGCTCGGCGTGGCCGTGTATGTCGGGGTGGACTGGCTCAGCGGCCTGCTGGAGGAAGAAGAAGCCGATCCCACGATCGGCAAGATGATTTCGCGCGGCAGCATCGGCGGCTTCCTCTACCTGGAAGTGCTCGATGCCTCGTTCAGCTTTGACGGCGTGATCGGCGCGTTTGCCATCACCAACGACGTCGTGATCATCATGCTGGGGCTGGCCATCGGCGCCATGTTCGTGCGCTCGCTGACCGTGTTTCTCGTAGAAAAAGGCACCTTGCAGGAATTTGTCTACCTCGAACACGGGGCCCATTATGCGATCGGCATTCTGGCCGTGATCATGTTTGCCAGCGTGCGCTACGAGATTGCCGAGTGGTTTACGGGCTTGTCGGGGGTGGCCTTCATCGTCGTGTCGCTGTGGTCTTCGCACCGCTACAAACTGGCGCAAGAGGGGCAACCGGCGGCCGAGGCTTGATAAATCCGCCATTGCTGGCACAATGGGCGCGCCTATCACCTACTCTGGACTACGATGCTTCTTTCCAAACGCACCTCCCTCGTACTGATCGCAGTGATCTTGCTGCCTGCCTTGCTGTTCGCCCTGTATGTCTGGTTCACGCTGAGCTGGTCGTATTCGGACGGCGAGCGGGGCTTAGCTACCTGCAAAAGTTTTCGCGCAAAGGCTGGATCTGCAAGACCTGGGAGGGTGAAATCCTGCTCTCGAGCATGCCCGGCGCGATTCCCGAGCGCTTCGCGTTTTCCGTGCGCGACGACGAAGTCGCCAAACAATTGATGGCCGCCACAGGCAAGCGCGTGGTGCTGAGCTACGCCCAGCACAAGGGCGTGCCGAGCTCCTGCTTCGGCGAGACCGAGCACTTCATCAGCAAAGTCGTCGTCGGCCCCAACTAAGCACTGTTTCTTCCAAACAGGGGTCTGACCCCTTTTTCATGTTCAAAGTTTGTCGAGGGCTTGCTTGACGGTGGCGGCGGCGCTGCTGGTCGGGGCAAGTTCGAGGAAGGTCTTGTAGGCGGCCCTGGCGCGCGCGCCGTCGCCTGCCAGCACCTGGGCGTCGCCCAGGTTGCGGTAGGCCACCGCGCGCGAGGGGTCCATCTTGACCGTGTTGTCGAACCAGCGCGCCGCTTCCTTGTAGCGCGCCTGCTTGAAGAAGACAGAAGCCCAGGTTGTTGGCCGCCAGCGCGAAGTCGGGCCGCAGTTTCAGCGCTTCGGTAAATTCCGCTTCGGCTTCGGCGTACTGCTTTTCCTTGAACAGCTGCAGTCCGCGGTCGTTGGCCCGCTGCGCCAGCTGCCGCTGCGACGAGGGCACCGCCTGCGGTGTCACCAGCGTCTGTTCTTTGCCCTGCAAGTCCTTGATCGTGACCGGCGCCGCCGGGGCCGGGCCCGGCTTGTCGTCGGCCTTGGCCAGTTCCGGGCCGCGCGGCGTCGAGCTTGGAGTTGACGGCGATGGCGTCGTTCGACAGTTGCGCGGTCTGGACGCTGAGGAACTCGGTCTCGGCTTAAGCAGTTCGAACACGAAGTCGCCCCCTTCCGATCCGGGCAGGCTGCCGAAGGCCGGGGTCTGGTTGGAGACGCCCGCTACCATGCGCGCCACGTAGGCGGCCAGCTCGGTGGCGGTGATCAGGCCGTCGCCATTGAGGTCGCCCTTGCCGCCCAGCGCCTGCAGCAGCGTCCAGGTAAACATCGAGTGGCCGTTCGGGCCGCCGTCCGACACCAGTTGCTCGGCGCCATGCATGGTGAGCATCTGGCGGCCGATGCGCTTGGCGTTGTCGCGCAAATAGGCGCTGGCGCCGCCGCCGCGTCAGTCCCAGCCCGCTGTAGCAGGCGTCCATGACGAACAGGACGTGCTTGGCGTTCAGGCTTTCGGCGATGTTCTGGATTTCCGTCATCGGGATGGCGTCGGTGGCGAACTGCTCGGGGTCGGAGTCGGACGGCACGATGTAGCCCAGGTCGCGCCTGGAACTGAGGTGGCGCGTGGCGCCGTGGCTTAAGCAAAGAAGACGAAGATGCGGTCGTTCTTTTGTACGCCGTGCGCCAGCTGGTCGTGGAAGGCGGCCAGGATGCTTAAGCGCGGGTGGCGGCGGCGTTTTCCAGCGCGACCACGCGCTCCGGCGCGAAGCCGAATTTGTCGACCAGGGTCTGGCGCATGGCGCGCGCGTCGCGCACCGCGTACTGCAGCTTGGGCCATTTGGCGTAGTCGTCGACGCCGATCACGATGGCCCAGGAATTGGCGTAGCCGGTCGAGGGCAAGACCTTGGCCGCCGGTTCGGCGCCCGCTTTGCCGACCTTGAAGGCGGTGCCGTCCCAGCCGATGAACTGGTAGCCGTCGGCGATCAGGCGGTCGAGAATGGCTTAAGCAACGCCTTGACCGCGCGCGTGGATGTCATGGAACAGGATGATGCCGCGCCCTTCCTTGTCGACCGAGCGCAGCACCCGGTCGGCGATCGAGGATGGCACCGGGTCGGCCCAGTCGAGCGAGTCGATATTCCACATCACGGAGCGCAGCTGCGCGCTGGCCAGGGCGTCCAGGCCTTCGCTGTTGCGCGCGCTAAGGGAAGCGGAACAGCGGCGAGCGCTCGCTGTCGACGGCCTTGAGCAAGGTGTCGGTGTTGAGAATTTCGGCGCGCAGCTTGTCGCCGCTCTGGCGCGAGAGCTGGGCGTGCGAGTAGCTGTGGTTGGCCAGCACGTGGCCGGCCGCGCGCAGGCGGCGGCTGACGGCCGCGCCGGGGCCGAGCGTGGCCTTGCCGTCGGCGCCGACCGTGCCCAGGTTCATGCCGACGTTGAAGAACACGGCTTAAGCACGCCGTACTGCTTGAGGATGGCGGCGATTTCCTCGCTGTAGCGCTTGTGCGGTCCGTCGTCGAAGGTGAGCACGACGGTCTTGGGCGGCAGCGCGGCGCCGAAGATTTCGCGCGGCTCCGGTTTGCCATCTGCCGCGGCCGGTGCGTCCTGCGCGGGCGCGGTACCCGACGCGGTACCCGACGCGGTACCCGACGCGGTACCCGACGCGGTTTCCGGCGCGGTCTCCAACGCCACCTCTGGCTGGCCCGGATACGACAGCACCACCCCGTATTCCTTGAGGATGCCTTCGCGCGTGTACAGCTTTTGCAGGTGCGCCAGGTAGGCGCTCCAGCGCTCGCGTTTGAGTTCGATGCCGCGCTGCTCGTAGCGGCCGAAGATCTGGCGGATTTCCTTTTCGTAGTTGTGTTCGATCTCGGCCAGCGCGTCCAGATCGTCCGAGATGCGCTTGTGGACCTTGATGGCTTAAGCAGCGAGGAGTCGCGCGCCACTTCGGTCAGCAAGCCTTGCAGCAGTTCGCGGAAGGCCAGGCGGTCGGCGTCGAACAGGCCGGGATCGGATTCGATGAAGTCGAGCAGGCCGCCGATCGCGTCGAAGCGGGTGGCCTGGCCGGAGCCAGCCAGCGCGGCCAGCGTGCGTTCGAGCGCGGCGCCGCGCGCCTGGTTGTCGTGGAACAGGGCCTGGCCCACGCGCGTGGCTTGCTCGCGGTGAGCGGCCTAGCAGCGCGCTGTCGTTGGCCAGCAGGACGATGATCTTGCGGTAGTTGGCCAGCACTTCGCGCAGCGCGACGTCGAGCGCGGCGCTGCTCGACGCGGGCGCCGCCGAGGCGACGGCCGGACCGGGCGGCGCGCTGGGCGCAGGCGGCGGCGGCGCGGCTCCACAGGAAAATGCCGAGACCGATGGCGCCGGCAGTGCTGCCGCGGCGCCGAGCTGAATGGGGGTGAACTTCACGGGGCTGACCTGTTCGTTGCAGTAAGAACTATGGATTATATTGCAACATTTGCCCGAACGAAAGCAGCGGCGTCGCTTACTGGCGTCATTTCGCAATTTCCTGTCATGAATACGCAATACCAGGGCGGTAGAGTTGGCTAAGATCATGCCAAAACCATAACAACCCTTGGAGATTTCAAACGATGGACCGCCGCCGCTTCCTACGCAGTTCCCTGTATTTCACCGTCATCTCGGCCAGCGCCTCGCTCGCGGCCTGCGGCGGCTCCGACGGCGCGCCCGAGGCGCCTGATCCGATTCCTTCTGCCTTCCCGCTCGGCCTGGCCAGCGGCGACCCGAAGGACAGCAGCGTCGTGTTCTGGACCCGCTGCCTGAGCAACAAGGGGGTGGAGAATGTGCCGCTGCGCCTGGAAGTGTCGACCACCAGCAGTTTCGAGACGCTGGCCGCCACGGTCTCCCTGACCGCCACGCGCCAGTACGATTACACGGTGCGCGCCAAAGTGACGGGCCTGACGCCTACCACCAAGTATTTCTACCGCTTCGTCGTTCTACCAGGACAAGACGCCGGTCGGTGAAACCAAGACCGCGCTTGGCCCCCTCTTCCACCCCGGCCCAGATGCGCTTCGCGTGGCTGACCTGCCAGGACTGGAGCGTGAACCACTGGGCGGCGATGGACATGATCGTGGCCGAAGACCTGGACTTCCTGGTCCACCTGGGCGACTACATCTACGAGAGCGTGGGCGCCACCTTCCAGAGCGGCCTGGCCGAGCTAAGCCCACACCCGCATCACGCTGCCCAACGGGACCGTGCGCGGCGGCGCCGAGACGGGCGTGTACGCGACCAGCCTGGAAGACTACCGCACGCTGTACCGCACCTACCGCGGCGACGCGCCTGCGCGAGCTGCACCGCAAGTTCCCGATGATCGCGATCTGGGACGACCATGAATTTTCCGACGACTGCTGGCAGGACCACCAGACCTACGACAACGCCAACAAGCAGGAAACGAGCCGCCGCCGCAGCGCGACCCAGGCCTGGGCCGAGTACATGCCGATCGACTTCGGCGACGTCTCGTTCGACCTGGCCAAGCTTCTACCTACGACAATATCCGCATCTACCACGATTTCCGCTTCGGCACCCTGATGCACCTGGTGATGACGGACCAGCGCCTGTACCACGACGACCACCTGGTGGGCGAAGCCGAACTGGCGCGTCTGCTGGGCCACGATGCGATCTCGGGCGACGACAAGATCGGCGCGCGCTATTTCGTGCCGCTGCCGATCCTGACCCAGTTCGAGGGCCTGGACAAGGTGGTGCTGGGCCGCACGCCGGGGATCCTGGGCACCACCCAGACCCAGTGGTGGAAAGACACGCTCAAGGCGTCGCTGGCAGGCCTGGAAGGTGTGGGGCAACGAGGTGACCCTGAACCGCATGTGGATCGACCTGCGCGCCTCGGCGCCGGCGGCGCCGTACAACCACCAGTACGTGGTCAACGCCGATGCCTGGGACGGCTATCCGGCCCACCGCGCCGAGCTGATGGGCTTCCTGAAGGCGAACAGCATCAAGAACGTGGTGGCGATCACGGGCGACCTGCATGCCTTCCAGTGCGGGACCATCCGCGACAATCCGGATCCGGCGATCGGCACGCCGGTGGCGGTCGACTTTGTCGCGGCCTAAGCATTTCGAGCGACTCGTTCTACCAGTATCTGAAGGCGGGCGCGGGCACCACGCCGCTGGCGCCGCTGGTGGCCACGCTTAGCCACCTTCGACGCGGTCATGCGCGGGCACAATCCGGACTTCGCCTACGCCGACCATGATGCCCAGGGATATGCGGTGGCCACGGTGACGGCCGCCTCGTTCAGCGTGATGTTCAACAAGGTCAAGCCCTTGAATCCGGATGGCAGCAAGCTTACCACCCCGCTGATGAAGCGCACCAAAATCACGCTGGCGCTGGGCTCGACCTCGCCGGTGGTCGAAGACAACGTCTGAGCGCGCGGGGAGCTTATTTGTATTTCACGACGATGGCACTGACCGTGCCGTCGCGGACCATCTGGCCGACCGCCCGGTCCACCTCGGCCAGGGTGACCCGTCCCTGGGGCGACACCGCGCACTGGCCCATGTAGGTCTTGACCACCAGCGGCGGGTGCAGCGACAGCTTGGGGTCGCCCATCTTGATGCGCCAGTCGAGGAAGCTTTTCCCGGTCAGCGCGTACTGAATGCGGCCTGCGGCCAGCTTGCGCAGGTTCGCTTCCGTGGTCGGGCCGTCGGCCCTGCACGAATCCATCTCCCAGCAGTTCCACCATTTCAGGGTGCGCGTAGCCGAGCACCGTGCCGACCGGCTTGCTTACCCAGGTCAACGATCGCGCGCAGGCGCGCGGCGCGGCTGTCGGCGATCAGCACTTCGGCGATCGGGATGAAGGCCTGGGTCCAGTAAAAACTGCCGTCCAGCCATTCGGGCACATAGCTGCACAGGACGTCAGCGCTGCCGTCGGCCAGCGCCTTGACGATGCGCTTGCGCGGCAGTGACATGAACTTGGGAGTGCGTTCGAGGTGGCGCGCCAGCGCCAGGCCGATGTCGTGGTGGATGCCGTCGACCAGGCGGTAGCGGTCGAAGCGGGCCATCGGCATTTCGGTCGCGGTGTCGACCAGGATCACCAGGTCGGCCGCGCGCGGCGGCTACCACAGGCAGGTCACGCAGAGCAGGAATAAAAATGGGCGTCGCATGACGCCCATAGTACAACGAGTGCCGGTATTTACGCCTTCGCCGCCGCCGACGGCTGTGTGAGGCGGCCGATGACTTCATGCGCCAGGCTGGCCGAGGTGGCGCGCTGGGCGTCATGCCACCGCGCTTTCGGCGTGCTCGATCCGGATCGCTTCGCGCGTGGCCATCAGGGTGCGGGTGTCGGCCTCGATCCGCTGCGCTTCGAGTGCCACCAGCTGCTCCTTGGCGCTGGCCATGTCGCGCGTGGCCAGCGCCGCCTTGCGCTGCAGCTCGGCCTGGGCCTGGGCCCGTTCCAGCAGCTGGCGCTGGGCGTCGCGCTTGTCCTGCGCGGCCTGGGCGGCGATGTCCTGCACGGCGTGCAGCTGGCGCGCCATCTCGGCCTGTTTCTGTTCGGCGTCGGCGCGCACGCGGGCGGCGTGGGCGGCTGCCTGTTCGGAGGCGAGGCGCGCTTCGGCCGCCTCGTTGGCGCGCCGTTCGTGGGCAGCCTTGTGGCGCTGGGCGGCCAGCGTCTGTTCGAGCAGCGCCAGCGAAGCGCGTTCGGCTTCGGCGGCCTCGCGTTCGGCGGCCAGGGTTTGTTCGATCAGGTCGAGCTTGCGCTTTTCGTTGTGCGCGCTCGGCCTGCAGGCGTCCCAGCTCGGCGGCGGCGCGCAGCTGGCCGATGCGCGCTTCGGCGGTGGCCGTTTTTTCGGCCGCTTCCATTTCCACCTGTTCCACCAGGGCGCGCGCGGCGTCGCTCTCGGCGCGCTGCGCTTCTTCGGCGCGGCGCTCGGCGTCGGCCTGGCGCCGCAGCAGCGCGGCCTGGGCCTGGTCGGCGTCGGCGCGCGCGGCGGCGGCGGCGGCCAGTTCGTGCTCGGCCTGGCGCTTCTCTTCCAGGCGCACCAGCGCGGCCTGTTCGGCCCGCGCGTGCGCCAGTTCGGCTTCATTCGCCAGGGCCGCCTGGCCCGCTTTTGGGCGGCCAGTTCAGGCGCTGCGGCGCGCCAGTTCGGTCTGTTCGGCGGCGCTGGACAGCAGGGCTTGCGCGGCATCGTTTTCGGCGCCGGCAGGGCAGCGGCGGCGGCGGCCGCCAGCCGGGTGCGTTCCTCGGCCATGGCGCGCGCGCAGCTGCTCCTGCACCTCGAGCGCGGCGGCGGCGGCGGCCGCTTCATCGGCCAGCTTGCGTTCCTTGGCTGCCTGGGCGGCGAGCGCTTCGGCGTCGACCCGGGCCTGGACCACCGTGCTTAGGCGTCTTCTTCGGCCAGGGCGCGCGCCAGCGCCACTTCGCGCAGCTTGCGGTCCATCTCGATGCGCGCTTCGGTGGCGGCCAGGATGCGCGCTTCGGCTTCGCGCCGCGCTTCGGCCGAGGCGGCGGCCATCTGTTCGACGCGCTCGCGCGACGGCGGCTTCACGCAATTCTTTTCGGACTGCAGGCGCAGGTGGATCGACTTGGCGGCCACCCGCTCCGATTCGGCCTGGGCCAGGGCGATCGCTTCGCGTTCCTGCTCGATGTGGGCCAGGGCGCGCGCTTCTTCCAGCGCGCGCTTCGGCCACGGCGCGGGCGAACGCGGCGGCCAGCGCGACCTGGTCGGCCTTTTCCCGCTGGACCGTCAGTTCCAGCGCTTCCGATTCGGCTTCGGCCAGCAGTTCGGCGGTCTGGCGCGCGCCTTTGGCCTGGCGTTCGCGTTCGCGCGCCAGCGTGGCCAGGCGGGCGTCGGCGCTGGCGATGTGCAGCACTTCTTCCCTGGCCGCGTGGACCGCGGCCACCCGCCTCGACCGCCTGCAGGCGGGCTTGTTCGGTTTGCAGCAGCAGTTCGCTGGCCGCTTGCTCGGCCTGTTCGGCCAGCGCCGCCTCGGCGGCGATCTGCTCATCGCGCGGGCGGCGCGCTTCTTC
The DNA here is from genome assembly GCA_024703915.1 of Massilia sp. H-1. Lineage (GTDB taxonomy): Bacteria > Pseudomonadota > Gammaproteobacteria > Burkholderiales > Burkholderiaceae_D > Telluria_A. The sequence continues at coordinate 974,018 of CP087969.1, forward strand.
CTCGCTCCTGGCGCGCGCTTCGGCGGCCAGCTTGATCTGGGTGTCGGCTTCGACCCGGGCGCGCAATTCCTGGGTTTCCAGGCGCACCGCTTCGAGCCGCTCGAGGCTGGCCTGGGCGGCCGCGCGCAGCGTTTCCAGGCGGTCGCGGTTGGCTTCGATCGCCTCTTCCGACGCTTGCGCGTTCTGCAGGGCGGCGGCGGCGGCCTCGGCGTCCATGGCGGCCCGTTCCTCGGCCAGCAGGCGGGCGCGCGCTTCGGCGTGGGCCCGGCTCTCGGCCGCGCACGAGGCCTTGGCCTCGGCTTCCACGCGGCGATCGCTTCGTGGATGGCGCGCATTTCGGACTTGGCGCGGCCGGGAACCGGGGCCTCGATGGCACTGGTGGCGGGCGTGGCGTCGTCGTTGCTGGCGGCTGAGGATTGCATGCTCGTTCTCGCTATAGAGGCCGCCCGCTAGAGTGGGACGTGACGAGATTATCCGGCAGCGGGGCGCCGGTCAGCCGGACGAGCAGACGGGGAAAACGCGCTCAATTCGCCCGTTTAGACGGGCCACAGGGGCGGCTCGTCCATCAGGGCCACCTGCTCGCGCAGTTCGAGGATGCGGTCTTGCCAGTAGCGCTGGGTATTAAACCAGGGGAAAGCGGCCGGGAAGGCCGGGTCGTCCCAGCGCCGCGCCAGCCAGGCCGCGTAGTGGATCAGGCGCAGCGTGCGCAGCGCTTCGACCAGGTACAGCGAGCGCGCGTCGAAGTCGCAAAAGTCTTCGTAACCGGCCAGCACGTCCGACAGCTGGCGCACCATGTCGGCCCGCTCGCCCGAGAGCAGCATCCACAAGTCTTGCACTGCCGGGCCCATGCGGCTGTCGTCGAAATCGACGAAATGGGGGCCGTCCGGGGTCCACAGCACGTTGCCGCCATGGCAATCTCCGTGCAGGCGCAGCAGGGGCACCTGCCCGGCCCGGTCGTAGCAGCGGCGCACCCCGTCCAGGGCCTGGTCGATCACGCTGCGCCAGGGCACCAGCAGTTCGGGCGGCAGGAAATCGTTGGCAATCAGATAATCGCGGGCATCGGTGCCGAAGCTGTCGATGTCGAGCGCGGGGCGCTCGGTATAGGGCGCCAGGGCGCCGACCGCGTGGATGCGGCCGATGAAGCGCCCCATCCATTCGAGGGTGGCGGCGTCGTCCAGTTCCGGGGCCCGTCCGCCGCGGCGGGGGAAGACGGCAAAGCGAAAGCCCTGGAAGCTGTGCAGGGTGGCGCCGCCGATGGTCATGGCTTACACACCACCGGGATTTCGCGCTCGGCCAGCTGGCCCACGAACGCGTGTTCCTCGAGGATGGCCGCTTCGCTCCAGCGTTCGGGGCGGTAAAACTTGACCACCACCGGCGCGCCCTCTTCCATGCCGACCTGGTAGACCCGGTTTTCATAGCTGTTCAGGGCCAGCAGGCGGCCGTCGGAGAACTGGGCGACGCTGTCGAGCGCATCGAGCACGCATTCGGGGGTGAGGCTGGCGAAGGGGTGGGTATCCATGCGGCCATTGTACGGTGCAGGCCGTGGAATAAACAGGACGATCGGCCTGCGACGCGTTAAACTAGCGCCTTCAACGATCATTCATAAGCGCCGCCATGCAACTCGACCAGCCCCTGTCAGAAAAAGAATTCAACGAACTCGACCAGTTTTTGCTCTCGGAGCGCAGCTCCGACGACGCCATGACGATGGACACCCTGCATGGCTACCTGACCGCCATCGCCATCGGCCCGGAAACGATCATGCTTAACCGAATGGCTGCTCAAGGTGTGGGGCGAGGACGAAAAAGCGATTCCGAAGTGGAAAAACGCCAAGGAAGAGGAAAAAATCGTCAACCTGATCATGCGCTTCATGAATGAAGTGCTGGTCACCTTCGAAGTGGCGCCCAAGGAGTTCGAGCCCCTGTTCTGCGAGGCTGAGCACGAGGGCGAGAACCTGATCGACGCCGAAGCCTGGTGCTGGGGCTTCTGGGAAGGCATGGAACTGCGTCCCGGCTCGTGGGATCCGATCTGGACCTCGGACCTGGCGCCGCTGATGCGCCCGATCTACCTGCTGGGCGCCGACGAAATCGAGGAAGCCGAGCTGGCCGAAGTCGACACCCCGGTCAAGGGCCACAAGCTGGCGCTCGAGATCGAGGCCAACCTGCCTAGGCCATCCACCGCTTCTGGGTCCCGCTGCGCAAGGCGGCCGTGCAAACGGTCAAGCGCGACGAGCCGAAGATCGGCCGCAATGACGACTGCCCTTGCGGCAGCGGCAAAAAATACAAGAAGTGCTGCGGCGCCGACAGCGCAGAGTAAATCCAGCAGGCGGCGCTACGCAGCCATCGGTTCGGCCAGGCGCGCCTGCACCAGGGCCGCCAGCAGGTCGGACTGGCTGATGATGCTTAAGCAAAGCGGCCGTCCGCGTCCAGCACCGGCAAGTGGTGCAGGCCGCTGTTGGCCATCAGCGGCACCAGTTCCACGATCGGCGTGTCGACCCGCGCCGAGACCACCTCCCCCGTCATGATCTGACCCACCACTTCCGGCTTGTCGGTGTGGGTCAGGCCGCTGCGCCGGATCAACGCCCGCAGGCGCTCGCCCAGGGTGCGCAATTCATCGAGATCGCTGTGGCGCAGGAAGTCGCTTTGCGCCACCATGCCGATCACGCGCTGTACCCCCGGTTCAGGACCGGCATCGCATGCAGGCGGTGGCGGCGCAGGCTGCGCCAGGCCTCGCCCAGATCGGTCCCGTATTCCACCGTCACGCTGTCGCGCGACATCACCTGGCCGCAGGTGATGATGCCAGAAGCGGCGCTCGTACGCCTGGGCCTCGGTGGCCAGGATGATGTCTTCCAGGTCGTCGCGGCTGACGTCGAGCACCTGGCCGTAGCGGCGCAGGACGGCGTCCAGGTCTTCGCGCTGAAAGCCCAGGCGCGCCTGGGCGCCACGTCGGCCGTCAGGTGGGGATTGTGCAGGGGCGAGCGCTGGGCGTGCGGATAGCGGCGGCCCGACAGCTTGTTGTAGAGCAGCGCGGCGGCAACCATCAGCAGCGAATTGAGCGCCACCGGGCACAGGGCGAAACGGTAGCCGAGCGCGTGCACGGCGGGGCCGCCCAGCACGGCCGTCAGGGCCACCGCCCCGCCCGGCGGATGCAGGCAGCGCAGCGCGAACATGAGGGCGATGGCCAGGCCATGCCACCAGCGAGCGCGGCCAGCAGCGGGTCGGGCAGCAGGCGCGCGCACGCCACGCCCACCAGGGCCGACACGAGGTTGCCGCCGATCACGGCCCAGGGCTGGGCCAGCGGGCTGGCGGGCAGGCAAAACAGCAGCACGGCCGAGGCGCCCATGGGGGCGATCAGCCAGGCAGCCAAGCCGCGCCCGGCAAGTGCAAGCTGAGCCAGGCGGTCAGGGCCAGCGCGGCCAGCGCGCCCAGGCTCGCGCGCAGCTGTTCGCGCGGGGCTGGCGGTGTTCAGGCGCGGGCAGCAGCGCGCCCAGCCAGGAAGAGGAATTGTCCGACATCGGTAAAAGCTGCAAATAAAATGCAACATTTTGCCACAGGCGGAAAATTGCTGCTGAGGCCTAAGCCTGCATCAAGCAGCCCGGGCAGCGCCGCCGCTAGCATGGACTATTCCCAGTTCGCCAAGGGGCATCCCATGATCCGCCATTTGCTTGCCGCCGCGCTGGCCGTCGCCATCAAGCAGCGCCCAGGCCGCAACCAGCCTGTATTCCGACCTGTACGGTTCCCATTGCAAGACCATCGACGTCGACCGCGGCAGCGGCGCGCGCACGCGGCGCTGCGCCGGCGTGGCTTACCACGCCCTGCTGGTGCACGAGGCCGACGCCACCACCTCGGTCGACATCGTCAGCCCGCGCGGGCAAGTCTGGCCGCTCGACTACTGGGATGTGGTCACGCCAGGCCTGGCCCGGGTCGGGCGCAAGGCGGAATGGCGGGTGGAACGGCGCGGCGCGGCGCTGGTGCCGGTGGCGCTGCTGGTGCGGCTGGACACGGCCAATCCGCGCATCAGCGGGCCGCGCATGGCGTCCGGGGCCATTTTGACGGGGGCGCGGATCGCGCGCGACGGCGCCTGCGTGGTGTACCAGGGCAACGGCGCGCTGGCCACGGCCGACGCGGCCGCGCGCAGCGCCGTGGCCGGGCGCCGCCCCTGCCTGGGCGTGGCGCAGCAGCGCTAAGCGCGCCACGGCCAGGGTCTTATTGGCCGCGCGGGCCCTTGTCGGCGCCCTTGTGGTCTTTCTGGCCGTCATTCTTGTGGCGGCTTAAGCCACTTCCGCGTTTTCGGCCCGCTGGCGGTTGTTATTGGCTTCCTGCTGGGCTTGCTGTTGATCGCGCTGCAATTGCTCACGCGGATCCTGGGTCGGCTTGGTCATGGCATGCTCCTGTCGCTGATTGGGTAGAGCCCCACAGTACGCCGGTGCGCGCCCTCCTTCTGTACGGCACGCCACATTCGGCGGCGTCAGCCGCGCCAGCACCGCGTCGAAGGGCAGCGCGGCGCGGTGGGGGCGCAGCAGGAGCGCGTCGATGCCGTCGAAGGTCTGGTCGGCCAGGGCCCAGCCGAGCGGCGTTTCGTTGCGCGTGTGCATGCCGAACCACAGGAAGCGGTCCGGATCGGCTTAAGCAGGATCAGCGCCATGTCGCGCCGTTCGGCGGTGACGGCGAACGTGGCGCGCGCTGCGCGTGTTGAACAGGCCCAGCGGCGGCGCCAGCAGCTCGGACAGGAAGGTGATGTCGAGCTGGGCGCTGGCCGGATCCTGGCGGCCGGACGGCGCCAGCGCGCCCGGCGAATTGCTGATCACCATCACCACCGGCTCGAGCGCGTAGCCGCGCGCCTGCCACGCCGCCAGCGTCGGGCGCATCGCGAACAGCAGGTCGCGCACCGTTTCCGCGCCCGAATTCTCGAAATAGCCGCCGTCGATCACCCTGCCCCAGGCATGCCGCCTGGCCGTCGTGCTGCACGGCGCCAGCTGGCCGGGCGCGCCGCAGCCGGACACGGTGCCTACCCCGGACTGATGTAGCTGAACCGGGCGCTGTTGTGGATCGCCGTGGACAAGCTCATCCGGCGCAAGTCGAGCACCGGGTCGAAGGCGTCATAGGCGTCGGGAAAGCGGCCGTCGATCACCAGGTCGCTGGCGATGAGGCGGTTGCCGCCATTGACCACGGTGGCGTTGAGCAGCAGCGAGGGCACGCCAAGCGCGCGGTCGCCCTGCCACAGCGTGTCGAAGCGACCGCCAAAACGGGCGCTGCCGGTGGCCGCCTGCCAGCCCGCGTTCAAGTTAGCCTCCATCGCCCGCGCGCGGTCGGCCGACGGCACGGGAAACGGCAGGAAGCGCTGCAGCATGTCCGGATACAGCAGGTAGCCGAGCGCGGGCGAGAGGTAGTCGCGCCGCAGCACTTCGCTGATGCACTGCTGGTAGCGCCGGGCCGGATTGCGGCGCGCGCAGGGCGCGGCGGCCAGGGCGCCGCTCTGGCCGTCGGCAACCAGGGCCGCGAACGCGCCGACCGCCAGGCTGCCGCCCGACACCCCGCTCAGCGCGAACAGGTGGCGCCCGAAGCGATGGCCGCTGTCGTCCTGCAGGCGGGCCAGCACAATGCCGCCCCAGTAGGCGGCGCGGATGCCGCCGCCTTCGGCAGCAACCAGAAACACGGGATAAGGCTGGCCGGGACGCAGCTCGCCGCGCGCCGCGCGCACCGCCAGCCAGGCGTCGAGGTGGGTGTCGATGGCGCGGTGGGTGACCGGTCCCTGGTCGTCCGCCACCAGCGCCACCGCGTGGTTGTCGTTCCACAGGCTGCACAGCACCAGCAGCAGCAGCGGCGCGGCCGCCATCGACGGCAGCCTGGCCTGCCTGAAAAAATACGTGAGCACGAGGTCGCCGAACAGGATCCAGCTGCCCAGCGCAAAGCCGAACAGCACCGGGGCGGTCACCACGGCCGTCACTTCCACCGGTCTTAACCACACGGCCAGCAGCAGTGCGAACGAGGCGCCGATGGCGCACACCACGGTCAGCACGGTGCCTTGCTGGAGCGAGGCGAAGCGGATGCCCATCCCCCAGCCAGGCTCCCAGCCTAAGCAAAGCGGGCGGCGAACCACACGCGGCGGCGCAGCATGAAAACGCCGATGGCGAGGGTGGCGCCGACGCAGCCAGCGGCCAGCACCGGATAGCCGATGCGCGTGAACTGCACGGCCAGCACGCTGCCCGGCAGGATGCCGAGCGCGCGGCAGCCACAGGCGCATGCCGTTGACGAAGGCGGTATCGCTGCGGTCGATGGCCGAGCTGGTGTCGAACACCCGGCCCAGGGTCAGGCGCGCTGTACCAGGCGGCCATCGACCACGCCGCCACCGAAAACAGGAACAGGGGAAAATTCCAGCCCGGCTGGCTGACCAGGCGCAGGCACTCCGCGCCTTGCGGCACGAAACCCAGGCTTAGCTACGCCGAGCAGCGTCAGCGTCACGCTGTAAAAGCAGCGCCACAGCACCGAGCCGACTTCCTTGAACCGGTCGCCGAGCTGGCGCATCAGCTTAAGCATGGCGAGCTCCCCCGTCGTTCGCACCGGACCGTGCATCAAGCAGGTTGCCGCCTGAGTCCGGCTACGGACTTGATCAATATCAAACAAGGCCGCAGGAGCCGCCGCGGAGGGCGTACCAGCACTGGCTACCGTTGCGGCACCGCATGTCAGATTCCGGCGCAGGCGGTGGCGCACCGGGTCAGAGCGCCGGTGGCCTAAGCATCGGGCCGGTGATCAATGGAAGTGGCTTTTTCTGCCGGAGGGAACGCGGGCACGCATCACACGCCGGTGCCAGCGCATGCAGCGCGTGGCCCTGGCTGACCTGCAATACCCGCTGTCAGTGCGCGTACTTACAGCTTGATGAAATGCTCGCGGTAGTAGCGCAACTCTTCGATCGACTCGATGATGTCGGCCAGCGCCGTGTGCTTCTGGTGCTTCTTGAAGCCGCCCACGATCTCCGGCTTCCAGCGCTTGCACAGTTCCTTGAGGGTCGACACGTCCAGATTCCGGTAATGGAAGAACGCTTCGAGCTTGGGCATGCCGCGCGCCATGAAGCGGCGGTCCTGGCAGATCGAATTGCCGCACATCGGCGATTTGCTTAAGCCGGGACGTACTGCTTGAGGAAGGCGATCAGCTCGGTCGCAGCCTGTTCCTCGGTCACGGTCGACGCCTTGACCCGCTCGATCAGGCCCGAACGGCCGTGGGTGCCCTTGTTCCAGGCATCCATCTTGTCCAGCGTTTCGTCGGACTGGTGGATGGCGAACACGGGACCTTCGGCGATCAGGTTCAGGTGCATGTCGGTGACCACCACCGCCACCTCGATGATGCGGTCGGTGTCGGGTTCGAGCCCCGTCATTTCCATGTCCAGCCAGATCAGGTTGAACTCGTTGGGACGCTGGACGGGTGCCGCAGGCGCGGATGGTGCTGCTAAATCAGTGGCATGTGACATAATTCTCTCTTGGCCTAAACAATCCTGCATTTTCTCACAGGCACAGAATGTATTCATCCGCGTTTTCGATCTTATTCGTTTCTTTCTTCGTTTTGACCCTGGTCCTGCGCTTCTGGCTGGCCAGCCGCCAGCTGCGCCACGTGATGGCCCACCGCAGCGCCGTGTGCCTACTGATTTCGCCGCCAAGATCCCGCTGGACGCCCACCAGAAGGCGGCCGACTACACCGCCGCCAAGACCCGCTTCGGCCTGGTCGAACTGTTTTTCAGCAGCGCGGTGCTGATCGGCTTCACCCTGCTGGGCGGCCTGCAGCAGCTGTCGCTGGCCCTGCTGCCCTACACCGGTCCCGGCATGGCTTACCAGCTGGCCCTGCTGGCCACCTTCGGCCTGATCAGCGGCGCGCTCGACCTCCCGTTCGACTATTACCGCCAGTTCGTGCTCGAACAGCGTTTCGGTTTTAACAAGATGACGCCCGGCCTGTGGCTGCTCGACCTGGTCAAGGGGACCGCCGTCGGCGCCGCCATCGGCCTGCCCCTGGTCTGGGTGGTCCTCACGCTCATGGACAAGAGCGGCGCCCTGTGGTGGTTCTACGCCTGGCTGGTCTGGAGCGGCTTCCAGCTGCTGATGATGGTGCTCTACCCGACCGTCATCCAGCCCCTGTTCAACAAATTCACGCCCCTGTCCGACGCCAGCCTCAAGGACCGCATCGAAGGCCTGATGACGCGCGTCGGCTTCGCCTCCAAGGGCTTGTTCGTGATGGATGGCTCGAAGCGCTCGGCCCACGGCAACGCCTATTTTTCCGGCTTTGGCGCCAATAAGCGCATCGTCTTCTTCGACACCCTGCTCGAGCGCCTCGCGCCCCAGGAAATCGAAGCCGTGCTGGCGCACGAACTGGGCCACTTCAAGCTCAAGCACATCGTCAAGCGCATCGCCGTCCTGTTCGCCGTCTCGCTCGGCTTCCTGGCCCTGCTCGGCTACCTCAAGGAACAGGTCTGGTTCTATACCGGCCTGGGCGTGGACCCGGTCCCGGGCGCGGCCAACGATGCCATGGCCCTGCTGCTGTTCATGCTGGTCCTGCCCGTGTTCACCTTCGTGCTCTCGCCGCTGACCTCGATCACCTCGCGCAAGCACGAATTCGAGGCCGACGCCTTCGCCGCCGTCCACACCGATGCGCGCGACCTGGTCTCGGCCCTGGTCAAGATGTACGAAGACAATGCCTCCACCCTGACCCCGGACCCGCTGCATTCGGCCTTCTACGATTCGCATCCGTCTACCCTCGGTCCGCATCAAACAACTGAACCTGGCCCCCGCATGAACCTCGCTACCGAACACTGCATCGAGAACGCACCCGCCCTCGACGACGCCACCGTGGCGGCCCTGCTGCCCCTGGTCCCCGGCTGGGCCGTCATCGACGGCAAGCTGCAAACCAGCTTCGCCTTCAAGAACTATTACGAGACGATCGCCTTCGTCAACGCCCTGGCCTGGGTCAGCCACCAGCAAGACCACCATCCCGAGCTGATGGTCACCTACAAGCTGTGCGCGGTCAGCTACAGCACCCATTCAGTAGGCAGGCGCGGTTTCCGTGCGAACGACCTTGTCTGCGCCGCCCGCGCCAGCGCCCTGTACGTGCAGCGGGCCGCGCCATGAACGCTAACCTGACCGGCACCGTCATCGCCGCCCATGGGCGCCACTATCTGGCCGACGTCGCGGGCCGGAAAATCCAGTGTGTCACGCGGGAAAAAAAAACCAACATCGCCGTCGGCGACACTGTCAACCTCAAGATGACCTCCGGCGACCAGGCCGTGATCGAGTCGATCGCCGAGCGCAAGACGCTCTTGTACCGCTCCGACCAGTACAAGTCCAAGCTGCTGGCGGCCAACCTGACGCGCCTGTTCATCGTGGTGGCCACCGAGCCGGGCTTCGCCGACGACCTCATTTCGCGCTCGCTGGTGGCGGCCGAGGCGGCCGGCATCGAGGCCCACCTGATCCTCAACAAGACCGACGTCGCCGAACTGCTGCCCAAGGCGCGCGAACGCCTGCTCACCTACACCAGCCTCGGTTATCCGCTGCACGAAGTGTCGGCCCGCGCCGCGCCCCGAACACGCCGTGGCCACCCTGATGCCGCTGCTGGCCTAGGCCAGTCCTCGATCTTCATCGGCCAGTCCGGCATGGGCAAGTCGTCCCTGATCAACCTGCTCGTGCCCGACGCCGACATCGCCGTGCGCGAAATCTCGGCCGCCCTCGACACCGGTAAGCACACCACCACCTTCACCCGCCTGTACGAGCTGGGCACGCCGGACAACCCGGCCTCGATCATCGATTCGCCCGGCTTCCAGGAATTCGGCCTGTACCACCTGTCCGAAGGCATGATCGAGCGCGCCTTCGTCGAATTCGGCCCCTACCTGGGCGGCTGCAAGTTCTACAACTGCCGCCACCTGATCGAACCGCAGTGCGCGGTGCTGGCGGCGGTCGAAGCTTAAGCAAGATCGCCCGTTTTCGCCACACCCTGTACGGGCAGCTGCTGCACGAGTCGGCCCAGACCCTGTATTGAGGCCGTAGTCATCGCTTTTTTGTTGCCCTCGGCATACAATCAATCCCATGGAACTATTCACGGTCGATGAGAATGTAGCCAAGTGGGAGTCGGCGCTGCTTACCCTGCGCGGAGTCGACCGCTTGCCCATCCTGCTGCCGCTGGCCTGGCACCTGCGCCAGCGCGACACCGTGCGCGCCCTGGCCCTGGCCGACGAGGCCACCACCATGCTGGCCGACGCCCCCCTGTCGGTACACGACCGCGAGTCGCTGGCCGCGCGCATGAACCTGGTGCGCGCCGAAGGCCGCTGGCTGGCCGGCAGAACTCGACGCCGCGCACGCCATCGCCGCTCGGTGCGCGAACGCTTCGCCGCCCTCGAACACCCAGTAGGCTGCGCCGACAGTTACTGGCTGCTCGCCTGGATCGAAATCGACCGCGGCGACCATGCCATGCAGCGATGCCGCCTTCGCCGCCGCCGCCGCCGCGGCTGCCGACGCCGGCGACAATCTGCGCACCCTGCTGGCCGAAGCGGCCATCGCGCGCTGGGCCGTGCTGCGCGACCGCAATACCGCGGTGGCGCGCTGGGGCGGGCGCTTCAATTCCGACGCGGCCGCCGCCCATCCTTCGCTGGCGACCTGGGTCAACGACTTCCTGGCGCTGGCCGCCAGCCAGGCGGGCGACTTCGGCGCCGCCATGCCGCTACTACATCCGCTGCTACGAGTCGGCCCTGGAAACGGGCCAGCTGCGCGCCGCCATCACGGCCGCCACCAACATCGGCGAAGACTTCACGCTGCTGGGCGACCATCACTCGGCCCTTGAATGGATGCAGTGCGCGCTCGAACTGGCGCGCCCGACCGGCTGGCCGCGCTCGATCGGCGCCTGCCTGATGCACACCGCCGACACGCTGCGCCGCTTGCGCCAGCTGGACCCGGCGCACGACATGCTCAAGGAAGCGCTGACCATCCTCGCGCCCCTGAAGAACGCGCGCAGCTACGCCATCGCGCTGCAATACCTGGGCGACCTGTCGCTCGACCAGCGCGACTTCCGCGGCGCGCTGGACGCCTTCACCGCCCTCGAAGCGCGCGCCTACGCGCTCGACCAGGCGGACTTTCGCAGCATCGCCCGGCGCGGCCAGGCGCACGCCCTGTCCGAACTGGGACGCGCTTGGCGAAGCGCTGGCGGTGGCCGCCGAAGCGGCCGCCATGGGCGCCGACCAGGCCAACCCGCAAAACCAGATCGCGGCCCTGCGCGTGATGGCCATGGTGCATGCCCAGCACAAGGGCATGCTGGCGCCCTCCGGCATGACCGAACCGAATCCCGCCCTGCACTACCTGCACAAGGCGCTGGCGGTGGCCTCCACCATCGACGGCTATACCGTGCCGGGCGAACTGTACGACGCCATGGCGCACGAATACGCTTCGGCTGCGGCGACTTCAAGCGCGCCTACGAGGTGGCGCTGGCCGCCTCCAACGCGCGCCAGAAAACCCACAGCCAGGAAGCGACCAACCACGCCGTCGCCATGCAGGTCCACCACCAGACCGAACACGCCCGCAACGAGGGTTACCACCACCGCGAACTGGCCGAATCGGAAGCGCGCCGCGCCGAAGTACTGCAGCGCACCAGCGCCACGCTCGAACGGCTGTCGGCCATCGGCCAGGAGATCACGGCCCACCTCGACGCCGAAGCCGTGTTCCGCGCGCTCGACCGCCACATCCACGGCCTCCTGACCGCGTCCACCTTCGCCATCTACCTGACCGACGCCGTCTTACCAGACCCTGAACCGCGCCTTCGGCGTCGAGCTCGGACGCGAACTGCCGCAGCACGCCATTCCCCTCTCGCACCCCTCGGCCTATTCGGTGCGCTGCCTGACCGAACGGCGCGAAATCTACATCGATCACTGGCCCGACGCCGAGCACCGCCAGGTGGTGCCGGGCACGATGATCAATATGAGCGCCCTGTTCGCGCCGCTCACGGTGGGCGAGCGCGCGATCGGCGTGATGACCGTGCAGGCGCCCCAGTCGCGCGCCTACGGCGAAAACGAGCGCATGATTTTCCGCACCCTGTGCGCCTACGGCGCCATCGCCCTCGACAACGCCGAAGCCTACCGCCAGCTGCAGGATGCCCAGGCCCAGCTGGTGTCCCAGGAAAAGCTGGCCGCGCTCGGCTCCCTGATGGCCGGCGTCGCCCACGAACTGAACACCCCGATCGGCAACAGCCTGCTGATCGCCTCGACCATGCAGGAAAAGACGGCCGAAATCGAAGTGCTGATGAACGGGCCCGGCCTGCGCCGCTCGGAGCTGTCGGCCTTCATCGCCGATTCGCAGAAGGCGGCCTCGCTGGTCATGCGCGGCCTGACCAGCGCGGCCGACCTGGTCAACAGCTTCAAGCAGGTCGCGGTCGACCGCACCACCGAGCAGCGCCGCTTCTTCAACCTGCAGCAGGTGTGCCACGAAATCATCGCCACCATGATGAACCGGATCCGGGCCGCCAACCACAGCATCGAGCTCGAGGTGCCCGACACGGTCGGCATGGACAGCTACCCGGGCCCGTTCGGCCAGGTCATCACCAACTTCATCAACAACGCCCTGCTGCACGCCTTCGCGCCCGGCACCAGCGGCAAGATGCGCCTGACGGCCGCACTGACCGCCGACGGCCGGGTCCAGATCGATTTTTCCGACGACGGCGGCGGCATCCCGGCCGAACACCTGGGGCGCATCTTCGACCCCTTCTTCACCACCAAGCTGGGCCAGGGCGGCAGCGGCCTGGGACTGTCGATCAGTTACAACATCGTCACTTCGCTGCTGGGCGGCCAGATCACGGTCGACAGCGGCGCGCGCCAGGGCACCTGCTTCACGCTCGACCTGCCCCTGACCGCACCGCAACCGGACGCCAGCGCCAACATCTTTTAAGGCGTGATATGTCTATACAAGTGGTGTTTCACCACGAACATCAATTCCCCTTATAATTGACCGGATCACAGCGCAACCGGCCGTCCCATGTCCCAACAAAAACCCATCAAGCACTTCCTGCAGTTCTCCGACTTCACGCTCGACGAATTCAACCACGTGATCGAGCGCGCCGCCGTCATCAAGCGCAAGTTCAAGAACTACGAGGTGTACCACCCGCTGATCGACCGCACCCTGGTGATGGTGTTCGAAAAGAACTCGACCCGCACCCGCCTGTCCTTCGAAGCGGGCATGCACCAGCTGGGCGGCGCCGCCATCTACCTGAACACGCGCGACAGCCAGCTCGGACAGGGCGAACCGATCGAAGACGCTTAGCCAGGTCATGAGCCGCATGTGCGACATCATCATGGTGCGCACCTTCGGCCAGGAGATCATCGAGCGCTTCGCCTCCTACTCGCGGGTACCGGTCATCAACGGCCTGACCAACGAACACCACCCGTGCCAGGTCCTGGCCGACATCTTCACCTACGTCGAACACCGCGGCTCGATCACCGGCAAGACGGTGGCCTGGGTGGGCGACGCCAACAACATGCTGTACTCCTGGCTGCAGGCGGCCGAAGTATTCGGCTTCCACCTGAACGTGTCGACCCCGAAAGGCTACGACATCGACTACAGCCTGGTCTCGACCAAGCGTTTCACCCTGTTCGACAACCCGTCCGACGCCTGCCAGGGCGCGCACCTGGTCAACACCGACGTGTGGACCAGCATGGGCTACGAAAAGAAAACGCGGAACGCCTGAAAGCCTTCGACGGCTACATCGTGGACGCCGCCAAGATGGCGCGCGCCGCGCCCGACGCCCTGTTCATGCACTGCCTGCCGGCCCACCGCGGCGAAGAAGTGGCCGCCGACGTCATCGACGGCCCGCAATCGGTGGTCTGGGATGAAGCCGAAAACCGCCTGCACGTGCAAAAGGCGCTGATCGAGTACCTGCTGCTCGGCCGCGTCGCCCCTGCAATAATCCAACCCTCACGACAAAGACCATGAGCGATATTAAAAAAGTAGTCCTCGCCTATTCCGGCGGCCTCGATACCTCCGTCATCCTCAAATGGCTGCAGGATAACTACCAGTGCGAAATCGTCACCTTCACGGCCGACCTGGGCCAGGGCGAAGAACTGGAGCGACAAGCGTGCCAAGGCGATCAAGTTCGGCATCAAGCCGGAAAACATCTACATCGACGACGTGCGCGAAGAATTCACGCGCGACTTCGTGTTCCCCATGTTCCGCGCCAACACCGTGTACGAAGGCGAATACCTGCTCGGCACCTCGATCGCCCGTCCCCTGATCGCCAAGCGCCTGATCGAGATCACGCGCGAGACCGGCGCCGACGCCATCTCGCACGGCGCCACCGGCAAGGGCAACGACCAGGTGCGTTTCGAACTGGGCGCCTACGCGCTCAAGCCGGACGTCAAGATCATCGCCCCGTGGCGCGAATGGGATCTGCTGTCGCGCGAAAAGCTGCTCAAGTACGCCGAAGACGCTTAAGCATTGAAATCGACATGAAGCACAAGAACGGCGGCGCGCCATACTCGATGGACGCCAACCTGCTGCACATCTCGTTCGAAGGCCTAGCACCTGGAAAACCCGAGCGCCGAAGCCGAAGAATCGATGTGGCGCTGGACCGTCAGTCCGAAAGAGCGCCTGACGCGGCCGAATACATCGACCTCGAATACGAAAAAGGCGACATCGTCGCCATCAACGGCGTGCGCATGAGCCCGGCGGCGGTGCTGACGGAACTGAACCGCGTGGGCGGCAAGCACGGCATCGGCCGCCTGGACCTGGTGGAAAACCGCTACGTCGGCATGAAGTCGCGCGGCTGCTACGAAACCCCGGGCGGCACCATCATGCTCAAGGGTCACCGCGCGATCAGAATCGATCACGCTCGACCGCGAAGTGGCGCACCTGAAGGACGACCTGATGCCGCGCTACGCCTCGATGATCTACAACGGCTACTGGTGGGCGCCCGAGCGCGTGGCCCTGCAGACCCTGATCGACCACACCCAGCTGACCGTCAACGGGTGGGTGCGCCTGGAAGCTCTACAAAGGCAACGTGATCGTGGTCGCGCGCGACTCCAAGACCGACTCGCTGTTCGACATGAACATCGCCACCTTCGACGAAGACGGCGGCGCCTACAACCAGGCTGACAGCCAGGCTTCATCAAGCTCAACGCACTGCGCATGCGGATCGCCGCCGTCGCCCCGCGCCAAGCGCGGCCAGTAAGTCCCGCCAAACCGTTGCACAATCAGGGGTCAGACCTCAATTCTGAAATACTTTCAGAATTGAGGTCTGACCCTGATTGTTTTTGCCGCACGGCTGGCGAAATACACCATGTTCGTCGCCAAAATGTTACATTTACATAGAACAATCCTGACGTGGAGAAAATATGCTGAATGACGTGAGCATCAAGAACAAGTTGATGACCGGTTTTGGCGCCATCGTCGCCATCATTCTGATCCTGCTGGTGCTGGCCTATCAGAATTTCAACAAGGTTTCCGAGGCAAGCGGCTGGGATCGCCATACGCTGGAAGTGCTGCTCGAATCGAACAAGATCGCCGCCAATATGCTCGAAGTCCAGGCCGAGATGCGCGGTTTCCTGCTGACCGGCGACGAGCGCTTCCTGTCCCACAATACCGATGAAGAAAAAGTCCTGGCCGACAGCGTCAAGCGCGCTGACCCTCACGGCCGACAATCCGGCCCAGCAGGCCCGCCTGCGCAAGCTCGATTCGCTGGTCGACAACTGGCTTGCCAGCGTCGTGCATCCGCTGATCGCACAGCGCCGCGCGCTCGGCCAGACCAGCGGCGCGGCCAACACCATGGCGGGCGCGCTGGCTGCTGGCAGCCAGCTTCGGGACGGTGCGCGAGGCGCGGGCCCTGCTCGCCGAAATCGAAAACGACGAAAACCGCCTGCTGGCCGCCCGCTCGACCGACTCGGCGCGCCTGCAGCAGCAAATGACGCTGCTGCTCACCGGCGGCGGCATCGCCTGCATCGTGCTGGCGCTGGCCATCGCCTACTGGCTCACGCGCGCCCTGACCGCTCCCCTGAACGCCCTCACGCACGCGGTCGGCCGCATCGCCATCGGCATGAACAGTCGGCACGGGCCCAGGTCCTGTCGGGCGATGAACTGGGCAAGGTCACCGTCGAATTCAACCGCATGGCGCAAGCCATCCAGGACAGCGCGGCCAAGGAACTGGCCGCCAGCAGCGAGCTGCGCGCCAAGGTCGACGCCCTGCTCGACACGGTCTCCAAGGCCGCCGTGGGCGACCTGACCGGCAGCGTGGCGGTCAAGGGCAGCGACGCCATCGGCCGCATGGGCGACGGCCTGCAAACGATGGTCGAGAACCTGCGCAAACTGATCAACAACGTGCAGAAGGCCTAAGCATCCAGGTCACGACCAGCGCCACCGAAATCGCCGCCTCGGCCAAGCAGCAGGAAGCGACCGGCATCGAACAGGCCCAGACCAGCGTCGAGATCCTCTCGACCACCAAGGAAATCTCGGCCAACACGGCCCAGCTGCTCAAGACCATGGAAAGCGCCACCGCGGTGGCCGACTACACGACCAGCGCCACCGCCGAAGCCCAGACCAACCTCAAACGCATGGACGCGACCATGCAGCACATGGTCTCGGCCACCGATTCGATCAATGCCAAGCTGGCCGCGCTGTCGGAAAAGGCGTCCAACATCAACAGCGTGCTGATCACGATCACCAAGGTGGCCGACCAGACCAACATCCTCTCGCTCAACGCCGCCATCGAAGCGGAAAAGGCGGGCGACGCGGGACGCGGCTTCTCGGTCGTGGCCACCGAAATCCGGCGCCTGGCCGACCAGACCAGCGTATCGACCTGGGACATCGAGCAAATGCTCAAGGAAATGCAGTCGGCGGTGTCGGCCTCGGTCATGGGCATGGACAAATTCTCGGAAGAGATCCGGCGCAGCGTGGGCGAAGTGCGCCAGGTGGGCGAGCAGCTCTCGTCCGTCATGGACCAGGTGCAAAAGCTCGCGCCACAGTTCGACCTGGTGCTGCAGGGGATGCAGTCGCAGGCGGTGGGCGCCTCGCAGATTTCCGACACCATGATGCAGCTCAACGACGCCACCCAGCAGACGGTCGAGTCGCTCAAGGCCACCAGCGAAGCGGTGCACCAGCTGCAGTACGCCGCCAGCGACCTGCAGGCGTCGGTCGCCACCTTCTCGGTCAACGCCTGACGCCATGAAGGTGCTGGTCTTTCACATCGGAGACGACCGCTACGGCTTGCCGCTGGCCGCCATTGCGCGCGTGCTGCGGGCCGGCCGCGCTCAAGCAGGTGCCCCAGGCGCCCGACTATGTGGCTTAAGCCTGATGGACCTGCACGGCGAACCGGTCCCGGTGCTGGACCTGTCGCGCCTGGCTAGGCCAGGCGCCCGAACAAGTCTGGTTCGACACCCGCATCGTCCTGGTCGACTACCCGGTCGCGGGCAGCACCCGCCCCCTGGGCCTCTTGGCCGAACACGTGGCGGGCGTTGAAACGCTGGCCGCCGACGCCCTGCGCGACGCCGGCATCGACGGCGCGCCCTTCCTCGGCCAGGTCAGCAGCGGCGCGCAAGGCATGCTGCAGCTGGTCGACGTCGCCCAGCTGATCGCGCCCGACGTGCAGCGCCTCCTGTTCCCGCAGGAGCAGACGGCATGAGCCCGCGCGACCTGCTGCAGCGCGAAACGGGGCTGGACCTGAGCAGCACCGTGGTCGAGCGCGCGGTCGCCGAACGGGTGGCCGCCCTCGGCCTGGACGACGCGGCGCGCTACCCGTCCCTGTTGACCGGCACCGAACTGCAGGCCCTGGCCGAACTGGTGGTGGTGCCCGAATCGTGGATGTTCCGCGACCCCGAAGCGTTCGGCGCCGCCGCCCGCTTTGTCCAGGAACGTCTGGCCGCGGCGCCGCGGCGCACGGTGCGCATTCTGTCGATTCCCTGCAGCCATGGCGAAGAACCGTATTCGATGGCGATGGCGCTCAAGGATGCGCAAGTGCCCGGCGCCTCGTTCCTGATCGACGCGGTCGATCTGTCGCACGTGGCGCTGGCGCGCGCCCGCCTCGGACGCTACACGAAGAACGCCTTTCGCGGCGGCGACCAGTCCTTCCGCGAGCGCCACTTCACGCAGGACGGCAGCGAATTCCAGATCGACCAGGCGCTGCGCGCCCAGGTCAATTTCAGCCAGGGCAACCTGCTCACCATCGATGCCGCCGCCAGCACCGGCCGCTACGACATCGTTTTCTGCCGCAACCTGCTGATCTATTTTGACGAAGCCACCGCCATGCGGCTGCCATCGCCAGGCTGCGCCTGATGCTGGCCGACGACGGCCTGCTGTTTGTTTAAGCTACGCCGAAGTGCTTAAGCCTTCTGCAGCCAGGGCTTCACGCCCATGCGCGCACCGGGCGCCTTCGCACTGCAAAAGAGCGGCGCAGCGCGGCCCGCAGCGCCGCGCCACTGCCGCCATGCGCGCCGCGGTCCGTGCCGCGCCCAAGGCGCGTCCCGCCAGCCCGGCGCGGCCCGCAGCCAGCCCGGCGGCCGCCCCTGCGCAGCCGGCGCTGCGCCCGGCGCCGCATGCTTGTAAGCACTGACGCCCGCCGCCCTGCTCGAGAAAGCCAGCCGCCTGGCCGACAGCGGCGACCTGGTCGGCGCCGCCGCCATCTGCCACGGGGTGCTGCGCACCGACCCGGGCGCGGCCGAAGCCTATTTCATCCTCGGCATGGTCAGCGACTGCGAACGCAAGCCGGGCGTGGCCGACGGCTACTGGCGGCGCTGCATCTACCTGCAGCCCGACCACTACCAGGCGCTGTGCCACCTGGCGCTGCTGGCCGAACAGCAGGGCGACACCAGCCAGGCCGCCGCCCTGCGTCAGCGCGCCGCGCGCGTGTACGGCCGCCACGGCGGCGTCGCCAGGAGCCTGCCATGAGCATGGACGAGAACCTGGTGCTGACGGACTGCTGGAACCGGATCGGCGTATCCGGCGACCAGAGCTGCCCCAAGCTCGATCAGCACATCCACTGCCGCAACTGCGAGGTGTATCTTAAGCGCGGCGCGCAACAACCTGCAACGCCCCGTGAACGACGGCTACCGCGAACAATGGGCCGCCCTGCTGCGCGAGCCGGAACAGTCGCGCGCGCGACGACAGCTCGGCCCTCGTGTTTCGCATCGGACGCGAGTGGCTGGCCTTGCCCTCGTCCGTGGTCGACGCGGTCGCGCCCGAGGCCGCGCCGCACCGCCTGCCGCACCGCGCCAGCGCCGCCCTGCTCGGCGTGGTCAATGTCGGCGGCAAGCTCTATCCGGCCGTCTCGCTGGCCGCGCTGCTCGGCATCGACACGGCGGACGCGCCTAAGGCGGACGGCCGCCACACCTTCGCGCGCCTGGTGGTGGTGCGCTGGGAAGGCCAGGCCTACGCCCTGCCCGCGGCCGACCTGCATGGCATCCTGCGCTATCCGGCGCGCAGCGCCAGGCCCCCGGCGGCCACCATCAACAAGGGACTCGACCGCTTCCTGACCGGCGTGCTGACCCACGATGGCATGCACATCGGCGTGCTCGACGCCCAGCTGGTGGGACACCAGATGGCGAGGCTGCTGCGATGAGCCACGATCCGAACGACCTGTCGCAGTTCTCCATGATGGACCTGTTCCGCATGGAGGCGGACGGCCAGACCCAGATCCTGACCGATGGCCTGCTCGCGCTCGAGCGCGGCGGCGCCGCGGCCCGGATCGAACCGATGATGCGCGCCGCCCACTCGATCAAGGGTGCGGCCGCCATCGTCGGCCTCGACCCGGTGGTGCAGCTCGCGCACGCCATGGAAGACGCCTTCATCGCCGCGCAGAACAAGCTGCTCGAACTGAGCGCCGCGCGCGTCGATCTGCTGCTGGCCGGGGTCGACCTGATCGCCCAGGTCGCGCAGCAGCCCGAGAGCGACGTGGCGGCCTGGCTGGAACAGCATGCCGAGCGCATTGCCGCCCTGGTCGACGCCACCGGCGCCATCGCCCAGCTGCAAGGCGCGCCGGGCGGCGCTGGGGCCGAGGATGAAGACGAAATGGCCGCCGCGATGGCCGCCATGACGGCGCTGGACACGTCGGTGCAGGCGGCGGCTACCGAACCGGCCGCCGAACCGGCCGCCGAGCAGGCCGCCGCGCAGGCCGCCGTCAGGGCGCCGCTGGCCCAGGCCGCGCGCGCCCAGGCGCACAACTTCGACCGCCTGCTGGCCCTGGCCAGCGAATCGCGCATCAACGCGCACCAGCTGCATCCCTTCATCGCCCAGCTGCAGCGCTTCAAGCGCAACCAGGGCGCGCTGTTCCAGGCCATGGAGCAGCTGCACGACGCCATCCTCAAGGACGGCGATCCGGGCCTGATCGACAAGTCGACCCAGACCGTGCAAAGGCCCATCCGCTCAAGCAGTTCGTGCTCGAGCACATGGCCGATATCGAAAGCTACGAACGGCGCCTGCTGGTCGGATCCTCGAGCATGGTCGACGAAGTGCTCACGCTACGCATGCGCCCGTTCCACGACGGCGTGCAGCCCTTCCCGCGCATGGTGCGCGACCTGGCGCGCAGCCTGGGCAAGGAAGCGCAGCTGATCATCAGCGGCGAAGACACCCTGGTCGACCGCGACATCCTGGCCCGCATCGAAAGCCCGCTCAATCACATGCTGCGCAATGCCGTCGACCACGGCATCGAAACACCGGCCGAACGCGCCGCCATGCAAGAGAGCCCGCTCGGCACGATCACGCTCGAGGCGCGCCACCGGGCCTAAGCATGCTGAGCATCGAACTGCGCGACGACGGCCGCGGGGTCGACCTGGAACGGATCCGCGCCAGCGTCGTGCGCCGCAAGATGGCCAGCAACGACATGGCCGCCGCCATGTCGGCGCCCGAACTGATGGAGTTCCTGTTCCTGCTTAGGCCTTCAGCCTGGAAGGAAACGACCAGCGAAATCTCCGGTCGCGGGGTGGGCCTGGACATCGTGCACCAGGCCATCCGCGAACAAAACGGCACGGTGCGGGTCGAGTCCGAACCGGGCCAGGGCTTCCGCACCTCGATCACCCTGCCGCTCACGCAATCGGTGGTGCGCGCCTCGTGGTCGACATCCAGAGCGAAGCCTACGCGATCCCGATCGTCAAGGTCGAACGCGTACTCAAGCTCGCCCCGGCCGACATCCACACGCTGGAAAACAAGCAGTTCTTCGACTTCGGCGGCGAACATATCGGGCTCGTCTCGGCCGCCCAGGTGCTGGAACTGGGGCAGCTGGTGCAGGCGGCCGACGAACTGGCCGTGGTCGTGATCGGCTCCGGGCTGCGCCGCTACGCGCTGGTGGTGGACACCATCCGCGGCGAACAAAGCCTGGCCGTGCAGGGCCTGGACCAGATCTTCGGCAAGCTGCGCGACATCAGCTCGGCCGCCCTGCTCGACGACGGCGCCCCGGTCCTGATCCTGGACGTGCCCGACCTGCTGCTGTCGATCGACAAGCTGCTCGGCGAAGGCGCGCTGCACCAGCTCTCGGGCGAACGCGGCAGCGAAGGCGGCCAAGGTCAAGCGCATCCTGGTGGTGGACGACTCGCTGACCGTGCGCGAGATGGAACGCAAGCTGCTGCACGGACGCGGCTACCAGGTCGACATCGCCATCGATGGCATCGACGGCTGGAACGTCGTCAGGAGCGGCGACTACGACCTGGTGATCACCGACGTCGACATGCCGCGCATGGACGGCATCGAACTGGTCGCCCTGATCAAGAAAGACCTGCACCTGCACCAGACGCCGGTCATGATCGTCTCCTACAAGGACCGCGCCGAAGACCGCGCGCGGCATGAGCGCTTAGCGCCGACTACTACCTGACCAAGGGCAGCTTCCACGACGAGACCCTGCTCGACGCCGTGTTCGACCTGATCGGCGAGGCTTGGCGCATGAAGATCGGCATCGCCAACGACGTGGCGATGGCAGCCGAAGCGCTGCGGCGGGTGGTCGCGGCCACCACCGAGCACCAGGTCGTATGGATCGCGCGCACCGGCCTGGAGGCGGTGCGCATGTGCGCCGAACAGCGGCCCGACCTGATCCTGATGGACCTGAACATGCCGGAACTGGACGGCGTCGAAAGGACGCGCCAAATCATGGAACGCTCGCCGTGCGCGATCCTGGTCGTCACCGGCGCCCCGCAGGACAACGTGAGCCAGGTGTTTCGCGCCCTGGGCGCGGGCGCGCTCGACGTCACCGCCACCCCGATCCTGGCTAGGCGCCATCGGCGGCGACAGCGCCCTGCTGGCCAAGATCAAGACCATCGGCAAGCTGGTCAAGGCCAGCCGCGCCGAGCCGAAAGTCCAGCGCACGGCGCCCGACGGCGGGGCGGCCGTGCGCCACCTGCTGGCCATCGGCGCCTCCACCGGCGGACCGGTGGCCGTGGCCCACATCCTGGCGCAATGGACGCCCCCGGCCTACACCGCCATCGTCGTGGTGCAGCACATCGACGAAAACTTCGGCGCCTATTTCGCCAAGTGGCTGGGCGAGCACACCGCCATTCCCGTCAAGGTGATCGAGGACGGCGACCCGCTCGAGCCGGACTGCGTGCAGATCGCGCGCACCAACGACCATCTCACGCTCAATGCCCGCCACCGCCTGCACTACGCGGGCGAGCCGCGCGACTACCCGTACCGGCCCTCGGTCGACGTGTTCTTCGACTGCGTCGCGCGCCACTGGGCGGGCGAGGCCACCGGCGTGCTGCTGACCGGGATGGGGCGCGACAGCGCGGCCTAAGCCTGCTCGCCATGCGCCAGGCCTAAGCAAGACCACCATCGCCCAGGACCAGGCCAGCAGCGCCGTGTACGGCATGCCGCGCGCGGCGGCCGACATCGGCGCGGCCCAGCACATCCTCTCGCTCGACCAGATCAAGCGCATGCTGCGCAGCCGGAGCGTGCCAAAGCTGTCATAATGTCCCGTAAAATTTTTTCGACAAAGTACATCATGCCGCAAGAGAGTCAGACCAGCCCAGAGGCGCCAGCGCCCATGACCGATTACAAGGTGCGCGTTTTGCTGGTCGACGACCAGCGCATGATCGGCGAGGCGGTGCGCCGGATGCTGGGGCCGGACATCGAATTTCACTTCGTCAGCGAGGCCAGTGAAGCCGAAGCGGCCGCCGTGCGCCTGTGCCCCACCGTGATCCTGCAAGACCTGGTCATGCCCGACATCGACGGCTTCGCGCTGATCGAAGCCTACCGCGCCAACAGCGCCCTGCGCGAGGTGCCCGTGATCGTCCTGTCGTCCAAGGAAGACGCCCAGCTCAAGGCCCACAGCTTCGCCGTCGGCGCCAACGACTACATCCCCAAGCTGCCCGACAAGCTCGAACTGGTGGCGCGCGTGCGCTATCACTCGGCTAAGCTACATCAGCGCCATGCAGCGCGACGAAGCGTTCCGCGCGCTGGCTGAAAGCCGCCAGGAACTGGCGCGCGCCAATGTCGAACTGCAGCGGATGGCCGCGCTCGACGCCCTCACCGGCATCGCCAACCGGCGCGCCCTGGACGACACGCTGGCGGCCGAATGGC
Organism: Massilia sp. H-1; assembly: GCA_024703915.1. GTDB lineage: Bacteria > Pseudomonadota > Gammaproteobacteria > Burkholderiales > Burkholderiaceae_D > Telluria_A. The sequence goes on from CP087969.1 coordinate 997,506, forward strand.
TGCGCGCCCAGCGCGACCAGCGTCCGCTGTCGCTGCTGATCGCCGACATCGACTGCTTCAAGGGATTCAACGACAACTACGGCCACCCGGCGGGCGACCTGTGTCTGAAAAAGTGGCGGCCGTGCTGACCGAGAACCTCAAGCGTCCGGCCGACCTGGCCGCGCGCTACGGCGGCGAAGAATTTGCCATCGTCCTGCCGGACACCCCGGCCGAAGGCGCGCTGGCGCTGGCCGAAGCCTGCCGCAGCCACCTGGCCGCGCTCGGCATTGCCAACCAGGCCGCGCCGCGCGGGGTTGTCACCATGTCGGTCGGCGTCGCCACGCTGGTGCTTGGCGCCGGGCGACGCGCTCGCGCAGCTGGTCGCGCTGGCCGACGCCGCCCTGTATCAAGCCAAGAACGGCGGGCGCGACCGCGTCGGCCAGAGTCCCATCACCCCCTAAGGAGCGCCATGAGCGAGCTGCACAACGTCACCCTCACCAAGAAATCGAACGTCTACTTCGACGGCAAATGCGTCTCGCACACGGTCGTGCTGGCCGACGGCACGCGCAAGACGGTGGGCGTGATATTCCCCTCCTCGCTGACCTTCAACACGGGCGCGCCGGAAACCATGGAACTGATCTCCGGCAAATGCCGCGTGCGCCAGGCGGGCGCGAGCGACTGGCAGCTGTACGAAGGCGGCCAATCGTTCGACGTCCCCGGCAACAGCAGCTCCGACATCGACACCCTCGAACTGCTCGACTACGTCTGCCACTTCGCCTGAACCCCGGGCTCAGACCTGAAATTGTTTTTTAATCAGGGGTCAGACCTCAATTCCGAAACAATTTCAGAATTGAGGTCTGACCCCGATTGTGAAATTGTTGCGGAATTGAGGTCTGACCCCGATTGTGGGGAAACTAAATGAAGACGGGCTCGGTCTCGAGGGCGACGCCGTAGCGGGCCTGGACGTCGGCCTGGATCGCGCGCGCAGCGCGACCACGTCGGCGCCGCGCGCGCCGCCGTTGTTGACCAGCACCAGCGCCTGCTTCGGATACACGCCCGCCGCGCCCATGCTCCGCCCTTTCCAGCCGCACTGGTCGATCAGCCAGCCTACCGCCAGCTTTCGCTGCCGTCGGGCTGGACATGGTGCACCAGCGCCGGATAGGCGGCCAGCAATTGCGCGCACTGCGCCGCGCTGACCACGGGATTCTTGAAGAAGCTGCTTAGGCGTTGCCGATCACGGCCGGATCGGGCAGCTTGCGCTGGCGAATCGCCACCACCAGCTCGCTCACCTGGCGCGCAGTCGGCGCCGCCAGTCCCGCGTCCTGCACCGCCTGCGCCAGTTCGCCGTAACGCAAGTTCGGTTCCCACGCGTCGGGCAGCGCGAAGGTGACGTCGACAATCACCAGGTCCTTGCCCCCTTCATGCTTGAACACGCTGTCGTGGTAGCCGAAGCGGCAGGCCGCCGCGTCCATCGTGCGCAGCGCGCCGCTGGCCATGTCGAACACGGTCAGCGCATGGAACACGTCCTTCACTTCGGTGCCGTAGGCGCCAATGTTCTGGATCGGGGCGGCGCCCACCGTGCCGGGAATGAGCGACATGTTTTCCAGCCCGCCCAGCCCCTGATCGAGCGTCCACTGCACGAAGCCATGCCAGTTCTCGCCGCCGCCGCAGCGCACCAGCGTGCGCCCGCCTACCTGCCCCACCACGGCCTTGCCGCCAATGGCCATGTGCAGCACCAGCGCGTCGACGTCGCCGGTCAGGACGATGTTGCTGCCGCCGCCAAGCAGCAGGCGCGGCAGGGCCGCGAGGGCCGGATCGGCCATCACGGCGGCCAGCTGGGCTACCGCCTCGATGCGCAGATAAGCGCGGGCGCGGGCGGCGATACCGAAGGTGTTGAGGGCCTGGAGCGGGAAATCGGGGACGATGGGGAGAGATGTTTGCATAAGTTACCGTGGTTTTCGTCGATTATAGGGGCAATCGGGGAAAAAACGGCCTGAAACAGGGGCTGGCGCGCCGTTGTCCGTTAAAATATCGGCATTCACCATTTCGCAAGTTAAAAGGAAAGCCACTATGCCGTCGTTTGATGTCGTCTCCGAAGCAGACATGATCGAAGTGAAAAACGCTGTCGAACAATCGAACAAGGAAATCACGACCCGCTTCGATTTCAAGGGCAGCTCCGCCAAGGTCGACCAGAAGGACACGGAACTGACGGCCTTCGCCGATTCCGATTTCCAGCTCTCGCAAGTGCGCGACGTCCTGATCAACAAGCTGTCCAAGCGCAAGGTCGACGTGCGCTTCCTCGACGAAGGCAAGATCGACAAGATCGGCGGCGACAAGGTCAAGCAAGTCATCAAGGTCAAGAACGGGATCGAAACCGAGGACGCGAAAAAAATCGTCAAGATCATCAAGGACAGCAAGATGAAGGTCCAGGCCAGCATCCAGGGCGAATCGGTGCGCGTGACCGGCGCCAAGCGCGACGACCTGCAGGCGGCCATGGCCATGCTGCGCAAGGATGTCGACATGCCGCTCGAGTTCAATAATTTCCACGATTGAGCCTGCATCCAAATTGCACGTAGGAACGTATACCCTCCCGGGAGCCTGTGCGGCCTTGGGGTAGAATTGAAGCTGCGCACTGCGCACCGCCAAACTCGGTAGTCTAAGGATAGCAATGAAACGTGTTGATGATTTCCGCCTGCGTCTGGGCAACAAGGAATATGTGCCCATCATGATCGGCGGCATGGGCGTCGATATTTCGACCTCGGAACTGGCGCTCGAAGCGGCACGCCTGGGCGGCATTGGCCATATCTCGGATGCGATGGTGGAAGACGTGTCGGACCGCAAGTTCGACACCAGCTACGTCAAAGACAAGACCAAGACCTACAAGTTCAACATCAACAATATGGACAAGGCGGTGGTGCAGTTCGACCTGGCCCGCCTGGCCGATGCGACCCGCCGCCACGTGGGTGCGACCATGGCCGCCAAGCAAGGCGATGGCCTGATCTTCGTGAACTGCATGGAAAAGCTGACCATGAACGCGCCCAAGGAAACCTTGCGCACGCGCCTGTCGGCCGCGCTCGACGCCAAGGCATCGACGGCATCACCATGTCGGCTAAGCCTGCACCTCGGTTCCTTCGCCCTGATCGCCGACCACCCGCGCTTCCACGACGCCAAGCTGGGCATCATCGTCTCTTCCGTGCGCGCGTGCAACTGTTCCTGCGCAAAATCTCGCGCCTGGACCGCCTGCCCGACTACATCATCGTCGAAGGCCCGCTGGTAAGCAGGCCACCTCGGCTTCGGCATGGACTGGAAAGACTACGACCTGCACACCATCATGGACGAGATCCATGCCTTCATGAAAACCGAAGGCCTGACCATCCCCCTGATCGCAGTGGCACAGGCATCTTCACCGGTTCGGACGCGGTCGGCTTCCTGGAAAAAGGCAGCCGGCGGCGTGCAGGTGGCGACCCGCTTCACCATCACCCACGAGTGCGGCCTGCCCGACGACGTCAAGCAGGAATACGTGCGCGCCACCGAAGACGACATCGTCGTCAACGGCATTTCGCCGACCGGCTACCCGATGCGCATGCTCAAAAGCACGCCCGCGATCGGCGCTTAAGCATCCGCCCGGGCTGCGAATCGTATGGCTATCTGCTCGATGCGACCGGCAATTGCTCCTACATCAATTCGTACAACCGCGAAGTGCTGGCCCATCCGGAAGCCAAGACCGTGGTGGTGATGGACAAGACGTGCCTGTGCACCCACATGCGCAACTTCAAGTGCTGGACCTGCGGCCATTACACCTACCGCCTGAAGGACACCACCCGCAAGAACGCGGACGGTAGCTACCAGATGTTGTCGGCAGAACATGTGTTCAAGGACTACCAGTTCAGCACCGACAACCAGATCGCCCTGCCGTAAGGCAAGTTGGCGCCAGGCCACCCTGGCGCAGTCCATTCCCGCATTTATGCAGCCTGTCGCATACAGGGTGACGGGGCGCCAGCCCCGGTTTAAAGTTGCATCATCCCAACACGGGCGCCACCGGCGCAGCGTGTTTTGCAACCAGGCGGACGCGGAGCAGTTACACTCCGCCATCCCCTACAGATGATGGATCCGGCACCATGGCAACAAGCAGCGACCTCCAGAAGAATGTCACCGTGCTCGCGGCGCGCCTGCACCAGGCGTTCGACGCGACCACGACCTGGGTCACCCAACTGTCCTGGTGGAAGTTTTTCCTGTTCGCCGTGCTGGCGATGGCCGCCGCCGACATCCTGCAAAACGAGTTGTTCTCCAGTTCCGGCGAAGAAGTCGTGGTCCGCAGCGACGAAGGCAAGAAGAAAAAAACCAGGAAGCCCGAATCGACCATCCTGATCGACGATTCCGGCATTCACTTCAATCCGCGCAAGCCGGTCGCCGCGCCGGTGCCGCCGGTGGCGCCCGTCGCGCCTGCCGATCCGGCCAAACCGGCCGAACCCCAGGTATCGACCCTGCCCGACGGCAGCGAATCGGTGCACATCGAATTGCCGCCGCAAATCGGCGAGGAATTGTCCAACGCGATCGAAAACGCGGTCGAAACCAAGGCCGAGGAAAAGGTCACGCGCTATCACAAGCAAGCCTCGACCTGGTTCCGCAGCTTCGTGCTGCTGCTGATCCTGGCCCTGCTGGCGATGAAGGCCCTGGTGGGCGGCAAGAAGCGCGCCGAAGCGGAAACCCTGACCGCCAACGCGGCCGCCGAGCGCGAATCGATGCAGCGCCAGCTGTCCGAAACCAGGATGCAGATGATGCAAGCCCAGGTCGAACCGCACTTCCTGTTCAATACCCTGGCCTCGGTCGAGTACCTGATCGAAACCAATCCGCCGCGCGCTTCGGCCATGCAGCGCAGCCTGATCCAGTACCTGCGCGCGGTGCTGCCGCAAATGCGCGACAACGCCGTGGTCACCAACCTCGGGCGCGAGGCGGACATGGTCAAGGCTTACCTGAACCTGCTCAAGATGCGCATGGAAGAGCGCCTCACGGTCGAGATGGCCATTCCGGATGGCTTGCGCACGGCCGCCTTCCCGCCCATGATGCTGCAATCGATGGTGGAAAATGCGATCAAGCACGGGCTCGAATGCAAGCCCGAAGGCGGCACGCTCAAGATCGTGGCCGAGGTTGCCAGCGGCAAGCTGCGCGTCATCGTCACCGACGACGGGGTCGGCTTCGGCGTGATGCCGAGCGACGGCACCGGCCTCGGTTTGCCGACCATCCGCGAACGCCTCAAGCTGCTGCACGGCGACCAGGGCCAGTTGCACATCGCCGCCAATTCCCCGAGCGGCGTGATCGCCACCATCGAAGTGCCTTACCAGGTGTCCAAGCCCGGCAGCCCGGTCAAATGACCGGTTGATAAAAGCGGCGATGTATTGAATAATTGGCAGTCTTCCACCCTGTGCCCGACCACCCATGCCTACAGCAATCATTGCCGACGACGAAAGATTAATGCGGGACCAGTTGCGCATGCGCCTGTCGCAAGTGTGGCCGGAACTGGAGATCGTCGGCGAGGCAAAAAACGGCGATGAAGCCATCGCCCTGGTCGCCGAACTGAAACCGGACCTGACCTTCCTCGACATCCGCATGCCGGGCAAGACCGGCATGGATGCGGCGCGAGAAATCGGCGTGCAGAGCAACATCGTCTTCGTCACCGCCTACGACCAGTACGCGGTCGAAGCGTTCGAGCGCGGCGCGGTCGACTACGTGCTCAAACCGCCCGAGCCGGAGCGCCTGCAAATCACGGTCGACCGCCTCAAGGCGCGCCTGGCCAAGCCCAAGGAAGCGGTCAACGACAGCGTCACCGCCATGCTGTCGCAGCTGGCCGAAAAAAATGGCGGCGCCCAAACCGACCTACCTGCAATGGATTCAGGCCAGCATCGGCCAGGACTTGCGCATGATTCCGGTCGAGGAAATCCTGTTCTTCCGTTCCGACGAAAAATATACCTGCGTTCAGACCGAAAAATTCGAAGCCCTGATCCGCAAACCGGTGCGCGACCTGGCCGAAGAACTCGATCCTGCCCTGTTCTGGCAGATTCACCGCGCCACCCTGGTCAACGTGAATGCGATCGACGGCGTCACGCGCGATATCCGCGGCCGCCACCTGGTGCTGATCAAAGGCAAGCCCGACAAGCTCGAGGTGAGCCGCAGCTTCCTGCACCTGTTCAAGCAGATGTAAGCGACGGGGCCTTGTGGGCCCGCAAGGCGCCCTGCCCGCGCCTGCCGTAAGCTGGCGCTGGGCCCGCATTCCGCGTGCCATCAACGGCATGCACGCAATGACACCCTCCCGGTTTTCCCGATTCCGCCACTGGGGCACGGTGCTGGCCGTGCTCGGCCTGGCTGAAGCGGCCACTTGCTGGCCCGCGCCCGCGCCCGCCAGCACGGCCCGCGCTTCGCACGCAGCCACAGCGGCGACATCATCCACCATGCCAGCGACGCCATCATTTCCACCGATGAAAACCAGAACATCGTGCTGGCCAATCCCTCGGCCGCGGCCATGTTCGCCACCACGGTGGACGCCATGCAGGGCAGCCACCTGAGCCGCTTCATCCATCCCCTGCCGCTCGCCGCGGGCGACGCCACGCCAGCCTGGTTCGGCGACCCCCGCCGCCGCGCCGGGCGCCGCGCGACCGATTACGCCGTCACCGGCGTGCGTGCGATGGCGGCGCCACGTTTCCGCTCGAAGGCTCGGTTTCGAGCGTGGCCGAGGCCGACAAGACCATCAACACCATCATCTTGCGCGACGTCACCGCCCGCCAGCAGGTCGAGGAAACGCTGTCGCGCTCCCACGCGCAGCTGCGCCAGCTCTCGAGCGCCCTGCAAACCGTGCGCGAGGAAGAGCGGGCCCACATCGCGCGCGAGCTGCACGACGACCTGGGCCAGCTGCTCGCTTCGCTGCGCATGGACCTGACGCTGCTGCAACAGGAAGCGGGGCCGGGCGCCAACCGCAAACGGCTGATGCAGGGCATGGAAGACAATCTGCTGACCGCCATCCAGTCGCTGCGCCGGATCGCCACCAATCTGCGTCCGCGCGCTCGACGAAGGCGGCCTGTATTTCGCGCTGCAGGGCCTGCGCGAAGATTTCGTCGAACGACATGGCATCGCTTGCGCGCTGTACGCAGACGAAGCTGAGCTTCGCCTCGACGATAGCGCCAGTACCGCGATCTTTCGCATCGTTCAAGAAGCCCTGACCAACATCGCGCGCCACGCGGGCGCCCACAATGTGACCATGTATCTGTACCGGATCGACGGCCAGCTCCTGATGTCGATCCGCGACGATGGCCGCGGCATCACCGCCTCGGACATGGAAAAGGCGCAGTCGCTCGGCCTGATCGGCATGCGCGAACGCGTGTGGGGCATGAACGGCGAGATCAGCATCAGCAGCGAGGAACCGCCGGGCACACGTATAGACATTGTGCTGCCGCTGGCAGAAAAGCCACACGAGTTTTCAGATAGTGGAATTTTGACGCCGGAACCTCGTAGATATCCACCAACTTCACCAAATTAACAACAATCCATCCCCGGCGGTCATGAAGTTGTCATAGTATACTGATACAGTTCCTGTCGATTTACAGCAACTCATTGAAGCAAACTAATGGAGAGTTATATGCAAGGTAAAATGTTGGTAGCAGCACTGGTCGCATCCCTGCCACTGGTAGCGTCGGCGCAATCGAGCGTGACCATCTACGGTATCGTTGATGCGGGTATCGCCCACGAAGACACCGGCGCGCCAAACGGCAGCCGCTCGGTACTCAATTCGGGCAACCAGTCCACCAGCCGCCTCGGTTTCAAAGGTACGGAAGACATCGGTAACGGCCTCAAAGCCGTGTTCAACCTGGAAGCAGGCTACAACGTCGACACCGGCGTGGGCGACGCCGCCCTGTTCGGCCGCCGCGCAGTCGTGGGCCTGGAAGGCACCTTCGGTTCCGTCGTCCTGGGTCGTGAATACACCCCAGTGGCCGACGTTGCCAACGCAACCGACATCAACGGCCAGGGCTTCTACGGTACCAACCTGAGCTCGTTCGCTGCCGGTCGCCTGACCCGCCGCATCAGCAACTCGGTGAACTACCGTTCGGCCGCCGCCATGGGCGGCTTCAAACTGGGCGTCGCTTACGGCTTCGGCGAACAAGCCAGCAACCTGCCATCGAAAGATCTGGCTGGTATCTCCCTGGCGTACGCCGCGGGCGACCTGTACGTCGGTGGCGCTTACCACTCGGTGGAAAACGTCCTGACCGGCAAAGACAAGGAATACATCGTCGGCGCTCGTACAAGATTTCCGATTTCGAAATCAAGGGTAACTACATGGTTGCTGACGCTACTGGCGCCAACAACAAGTACGAACAGGCCAACCTGGGCGTTTCCTACACCTTCGGCGCCAACAAGATCTACACCAACCTGCAGCAGAACAAGCTGGAAACCGGTGCCAAGGGTAACCTGGTGAGCCTGGCTTACGCCTACTCGCTGTCGAAGCGCACCAATGTGTACGCTGCCTACGCGACCATGCGCAACAACGCAACGGGCCTGTTCCCGATCTACTCGGCTGGCGCCAACATCACCCCGCCAGCTGGCGCGAACGGTGCTGATCCAACCGGCTTCACGCTGGGTCTGCGTCACTCGTTCTAATCTTCCTTCCGGAAGCGAAAAAAGCACGCAGCGATGCGTGCTTTTTTTATTGATGAAAGAAAAACATGGCAAATGAAAAACGTGGCGGCGGCGTGCTGGTACTGGTCACGGCCCTGGTCCTGGGCCTACTGACCTTCATGTACTCGGGACGCGACTATGTCAAGTCGCTGGCAGGCATCAGCCGTTGCACGGAGACCGTGACGGCCCGCTTTCCTTCCCCGGCCAATGCGCACACGGCCACCGTCTGGCTGCGCCACTGCGGCAAGGGGACGGACAGCGTGACCCATGTGACCCTGACGCCATTCTACACGACGCCGGTGGCCGACGCCAACGGCCTGATGCGCGACGGCGAGGTGTTCCTGGAAGTCGGTCAGCGCGCCGTCAGCGCCAGCTGGACCGGCGAGCGCGAGCTGGCGCTGGCGATTGCCGGATCGGGTCCGATCCCGGGCGCGCCCGAAAAACCCAGGGCGAGGTGCAGGTGCACATCCGGCGCGCGCCATGACGGCTTACTTGAGACGGCAGCTCAGCATCCAGTAGTACTCGTTGCGCACGATCTTGATTTCGCGCACCGAGGAAGCGAGCTTCTTGCGCAGCGCGCTGTCGGACGGGTAAGTCTTGGGAATCTCGTAGCGTTCGCCATCGGGCGCGGAACGGATCTGGTAGGTATTGCCTTCCAGGTCAGTACGGGCCACGGTCTCGCTGCTGCCCTCCACGTAGGCGTCGTCGATCATCACGACCAGCACATCCTTGCCGACCCGGGCCTTGAGCTGGGCCAGGAAGCGCTCGTATTCTTCGCGCTTGACGTGCGACCACCAGAAACCAATGAAAACAGCCGTGAAGTCGCCTATATCGGCTTAAAGCAAGTCGCGCGCATCGGCCACGCGCAGCGTGACCTTGCCGGGTGCCAGCTTGCGCAGCTGGGCCATGGCGATCATTTCGGGGTTGATGTCGGTTGCAACGACTTTGTCAGCGGTTTCGGCGATGATGCGGGTCCAGTAGCCAGTGCCGCAGGCCAGTTCCAGCACCGTGTGGCCACGCAATACCTCGGCCACGTGGCCGCGCATGGCTTCCAGGTCCTCCTGGCGCTCCGCACGGTCGTAGATGCGGTCATGGTTGGAGGCGATTTTGGCGTAAAACTGTGCGGATTGTTCGGTGATCATGTTCTTCTTAATAAATGCTGATTACAGCTCGTAGTTTTCTTTGCTGCCGCTCATGGCCGACTCGACCATCTTGCGGTTCAGGGTCGGCGCCAGCAGCTCGATAAAGGTGTAGATATAACTGCGCAGGTAAGCGCCCTGCTTGACCGCCACGCGCGACACATTCATGCCGAACAGGTGGCCAACGGGAATGGCGCGCAGGTTCTTGTCGCGCTCGGAATCGAACGCCATACCCGCTATGATACCAAGCCCCATGCCCAGCTCCACATAAGTCTTGATCACGTCGGCGTCGATGGCTTCGAGCAGCACGTCCGGTTTCAGGCCGCGCAGGCCGAAAGCATGGTCGATCTTGCTGCGCCCGGCGAACGCGCCGTCATAGGTGATCAGGGGGTAGGTGGCGATTTCCTCGAGCGAGACGGCCTTCGACTTGAGCAGCGGATGGTCGGGCGGCACCACCACCACGTGTTCCCATTGATAACATGGCAAGGTGATCAAACCATCCACGCTTAAGCAATCGATTCGGTCGCAATGGCCAGGTCGGCCTGGTCGCGCTGGACCATTTCGGCGATCTGGCGCGGATTTCCCTGCAGCAGGGACAGGCGCACCTTCGGATACTTCTGCATGAAGGCCTGGACCACCTTGGGCAGCGTGTAGCGGGCCTGGGTGTGGGTGGTGGCGATGGTGAAGCTGCCGCTGTCCTGGGCCGCGTATTCCTTGCCGATCCGCTTGAGACTGTCGATTTCCTGCATGATCAGCTCGACCGACTCGAGCACCAGCCTAGCCCGGCTCGGTCAGGCCGCGGATGCGCTTGCCATGTCGTGTAAAAATATCAACGCCAAGCTCTTCTTCGAGCTCAATGATGGCCTTCGACACGCCCGGCTGCGATGTAAAACAGCGCCTTGGCGGCATCGGTCAGGTTGTAATTCTGGCGCACTGCCTCGCGCACGAAGCGCAGTTGGTGAAGGTTCATTGCTGTTTTTCTCTGGTTCTCTGTGCTAACGGCATTTTATAAGAATGCTTATGCCGGATACGCATATAAGCAAATAAATTCTTAGTCGTTTGGAATAAAGAGGCAGTTTATTACCATTGGGGCTAGTTTGGGGGGAGTCTATTGGCTTTTACCCTGCACCAAGACCGAAAAAACAGGATGACACATGTATCGCTACGACAAATACGACCACCTCATCATCAAGGAACGCATCGCCCAGTACCGCGACCAGGTAGCGCGCCGCATCAACGATGAGCTGACCGAAGCCGAATTCCTGCCCCTGCGCCTGCAAAACGGCCTGTACATGCAGCGCCATGCCTACATGCTGCGCATCGCCGTGCCTTACGGCCTGCTGTCGTCCGCCCAGATGCGCATGTTCGGCCACATCGCCCGCAAGTACGACCGCGGCTATGGCCACTTCACGACCCGTCAGAACATCCAGTTCAACTGGATCGAACTGGACCAGACGCCGGACATCCTGACCGACCTGGCCTCGGTCGAAATGCACGCCGTCCAGACCTCGGGCAACTGCATCCGCAACATCACCAGCGACGAATACAGCCGGCGTGGCCGCGGACGAAATCATCGATCCGCGCCCGTACGCCGAAGTGCTGCGCCAGTGGAGCACCTTCCACCCCGAGTTCGCCGCCCTGCCGCGCAAGTTCAAGGTCGCCATCAACGGCGCCGTGGAAGACCGCGCCGCCATCGCCGTGCACGACATCGGCCTGACCGTGGTCCACAACGACGCTGGCGAGATCGGCTTCAAGGTCATGGTCGGCGGCGGCATGGGCCGCACCCCGATCCTGGGCAGCGTGGTGCGCGAATTCCTGCCGTGGCAGCACATGCTGACCTACATCGAAGCCGTCATGCGCGTGTATAACCAGTACGGCCGCCGCGACAACAAGTACAAGGCCCGCATCAAGATCCTGGTCAAGGCGCTCGGCGTGGAAGAATTCACGCGCCAGGTCGAGGAAGAATGGACCGACCTGCAGGACAGCCCGTCGACCTTGACCAATGAAGAAATGGCGCGCGTTGCGGCCTGGTTCAAGCCGCATCCTTACGAAGCGCTGGCCAGCATCGACGTGCGCGCAGACCACGCCGACAACAAGGCTTTCGGCAACTGGCTGACCCGCAACGTCAAGGCGCACAAGGTGCCGGGCTACGCGATCGTGGTCCTGTCGCTCAAGAAAACCGGCGTGCCGCCGGGCGACGCCACCGCGACCCAGATCGACTTTGTGGCCGACCTGGCGGACCGCTACAGCTTCGGCGAACTGCGCATCACGCACGAGCAGAACCTGGTGCTGGCCGACGTCAAACAGGCCGACCTGTTCAAGCTGTGGCAAGAAGTCAAGGCCCAGGGCCTGGCCACGCCGAACATCGGCCTGCTGACCGACATCATCTGCTGCCCTGGCGGCGACTTCTGCTCGCTGGCCAACGCCAAGTCGATTCCGATCGCCGCCGCCATCGTGGAGCGCTTCGACAATATCGACTTCCAGCATGACATCGGCGAGATCGAACTCAATATCTCGGGCTGCATCAACGCCTGCGGCCACCACCACGTCGGCTCGATCGGCGTGCTGGGCGTCGACAAGGACGGCAGCGAGTGGTACCAGGTCTCGATCGGCGGCGCGCAGGGCAACAACTCGGCCATCGGCAAGATCATCGGCCCGTCGTTCTCGGCCCTGCAAATGCCGGAAGTGATCGACCGCCTGCTGCAGGTCTACGTGCGCGAACGCACCGAGGAAGAACGCTTCGTCGATACCGCCCAGCGCCTGGGCATCGCGCCGTTCAAGGAACATGTGTATGCCACGCCGATCAAGGCGGGCGAACTGGTTGGAGAAGACCACTATGCTTGAAAATCACGCTGAAATCATCAAGGGCCGCGCCGTCGTGGCCGACGACTGGACCGTGCTGCGCCTCGACGAGGGTCAGGCTGCGCTTGATGCCGTCGTCCCGCCCGGCAAAGTCATCGTGCCATTGACCGTCTGGCAGGCGCAGCGCGACGCGCTGGCTTCGCGCGCCGCGATCGGCGTGTGGATCGCGTCCGACGAACGTCCGGAAGCGCTCAAGGGCGAGCTGGACAAGTTCGCCGTGGTCGCCGTCGACTTCCCCAAATTTACCGATGGCCGCGGCTACTCGATCGCCTACAACCTGCGCATGCGCCTTGGCTACACGGGCGAACTGCGAGCCATCGGCGACGTGCTGCGCGACCAGCTGTTCGCCATGCAGCGCGTCGGCTTCGACGCCTACGCCACGCGCCAGGACCGCAGCATTCACGACGCGCTCAAGGGCCTGACCGTGTTCTCCGAGGTATACCAGACCTCGGTCGACATCAAGTCCCCCTGTTCCGCCGCCAGACGCGCGACGAGCGCGTTGGAAACGTCCGACGTCGGCTTCGGCATCTGAGGCGCGCATGAGTGATCTCTCCGCCCTCGTCGCTGCCACCCGCGCCACGCTCGAACGCATCGCCGCCGAATTCTCATGCTTACCGTGTTCGCATCGAGCCTGGCGGCCGAAGACATGGTATTGACCGACCTGATTCTCAAAGCCTAGCCTGCCGATCGGGATCTTCTCGCTCGAAACCGGCCGCCTGCATCCGGAAACGCTGGCCGTGCTGGACGACGTCAAAGCCACCTACGGCTACGACGTCAAGCTGTACAAGCCGCAAACCGAGGCCGTGGACGCCTACGTGGCCGCCAACGGCGTCAACGCCTTCTACAACAGCGTCGAGATGCGCCGCGAATGCTGCCGCATCCGCAAGGTCGAGCCCCTGGGCCGCGCCCTGGCTTCTAAGCAACAAGGCCTGGGTCACCGGCCAGCGCCGCGCCCAGTCCACCACGCGCGCGAACTGGCGATCGAGGAAGACGACGCAGCACACGGCATGACCAAGTTCAATCCGCTGGCCGACTGGTCGGAGGAAGATGTCTGGAACTACATCCGCGCCAACAAGGTGCCGTACAACGCGCTGCACGACCAGGGTTTCCCCTCGATCGGCTGCGCACCGTGCACCCGCGCCGTGCAGCCTGGCGAAGATGTACGCGCTACCGCTGGTGGTGGGAAAATCCGGACTCGAAGGAATGCGGCCTGCACATGGTCGACGGCAAACTGATTCGCATTAAATCCGTGGCTGCATAAGTCACTACATAAAAAATAGGCTCAGCCACATGAATACCACCACTGACATTTCGCTCGTCCTCAACGACGTCAATGCGCGCCACCTCGACGCCCTGGAATCGGAAGCGATCCACATCATGCGCGAAGTGGCCGCCGAATGCGCCAATCCTGCCCTGCTGTTCTCGGGCGGGAAGGACTCGGTCGTCCTGCTGCGCATCGTGGAGAAGGCCTTCCGCCCCGGCAAATTCCCCTTCCCGTTGGTGCACATCGACACCGGCCACAACTTCCAGGAAGTGATCGACTTCCGCGATGCGCGCCGCCAGAACTGGGCGAGCGCCTGATCGTCGGTTCGGTCGAAGACTCGATCAAAAAGGCACCGTGCGCCTGCGTAATCCGCTGACCGATTCGCGCAACGCCGCCCAGGCCGTGACCCTGCTCGAAACGATCGCCGAATACAAATTCGACGCCTGCATCGGCGGCGCCCGCCGCGACGAAGAAAAAGCCCGCGCCAAGGAACGCATCTTCTCCTTCCACGACGAATTCGGCCAGTGGGATCCGAAAGCCCAGCGCCCGGAACTGTGGGACCTGTATAACACCCGCGTGCACCCGGGCGAGAACATGCGCGTGTTCCCCGATTTCTAACTGGACCGAACTCGATGTGTGGCAGTACATCCACCGCGAAAAACTGGCCCTGCCGCCGATCTACTTCGCACACGAGCGCCAGGTCATTCCGCGCAACGGCCTCTTGGTGCCGCTGACCGACCTCACCCCCGGCGCGCGAAGGCGAGACCGTTGAAACCCAGGTCGTGCGCTTCCGCACCGTGGGCGACATTTCGTGCACCTGCCCTGTCTCGTCCGATGCAGCGACCGTCGAAGCGATCATCGCTGAAACGGCCGTCACCCAGATCACCGAACGCGGCGCCACCCGGATGGACGACCAGACCTCCGAAGCGTCGATGGAAAAACGTAAGAAAGCAGGATACTTCTGATGAACGCCCGATTTGACACTCACGCTGAACAACTGACCGAGCGCGGACTGCTGCGCTTCATCACCATCGCTCCGTCGACGACGGCAAGAGCACCCTGATCGGCCGCCTGCTGTTCGACAGCAAAGGCATCTTCGCCGACCAGCTGGACGCCATGTCGCGCTCCAAGCACAAGCGCACCGTGGGCGACACGGTCGACCTGTCGCTGCTGACTGACGGCCTGGAAGCCGAACGCGAACAGGGCATCACGATCGACGTGGCCTACCGCTACTTCGCCACGCCGAAACGCAAGTTCATCATCGCCGACACCCCGGGCCACGAGCAGTACACCCGCAACATGGTGACGGGCGCCTCGACCGCGGACGCGGTGATCATCCTGATCGACGTTTCCAAGGTCAAGCTGCGTGAAGACGGCGGCGTCGACCTGCTGATCCAGACCAAGCGCCATTCGACCATCGCCCACCTGCTGCAGATCGAGCACGTGATCGTCGCGGTCAACAAGATGGACCTGATCGGCTACGACGAAACGATCTACAAGCGCATCGTGAAGGCGTACCAGGAGTTCGCCGCCACGCTCGGCCTGAAAGACATCACCCCGATTCCGCTGTCGGCCCTGACCGGCGACAACGTCGTCGACAAGAGCGACAAGCTGGCCTGGTACCAGGGCCCGACCCTGATCGAGCTGCTCGAATCGCTGTCAGTCTACGACGAATCGCACCACGCGCCGTTCCGCTTCCCGGTCCAGCTGGTGGCGCGCCACAACGGCCACGAAGCGAACGACTTCCGCGGCTACATGGGCCGCATCGAAGCAGGCAAAGTCAGCGTCGGCGACAAGCTGGTGGTGCAGCCTTCGGGCCAGAGCGCCACCGTCAAGGACATCGTCACCCTGGAAGGCTCGCACCAGTCGGCCGTCGTGGGCCAGTCGGTCACGATCCTGCTCGACGAATACCTCGACATCTCGCGCGGCGACCTGCTGGCCGGTGCCGATCAGCTAAGCCACCCTGCTCAAGAGCGTCACCGCAGACGTATGCTGGATGTCGGATGAACCGCTCGACCTGCGCCGCAAGTACTGGATCAAGCACGGCACCAAGCAGACCGCCGCCAAGATCACGGCCATCGATACCCTGCTCGACATCAATACCCAGGAGCGCCACCCGGCCCAGGGCTTAAAATTGAACGATATCGCGCGCATTTCGCTCAACGTGCAGCAGCCGCTGGCTGCCGACGCCTATGCCGACATCCGCGCCACCGGCGCCTTCATCCTGATCGATGAAGTCACGCACCAGACCGTCGCCGCCAAGCATGATCCGGATCGGCGCCTAAGGAGAGCAGCATGGCAGCACTCGGCAAAGTCTATCTGATCGGCGCCACCCCCGGCGCCCAGGACCTGATCACCCTGCGCGGCGCACGCCTGCTGGCGCAAGCCGGCGTCGTGCTGCACGACGCGCTGGTGACCGACGAGATGCTGGAACTGTGCCCGCAAGCCGAGAAAATCCTGGTCGGCAAACGCTGCGGCCAGCTCTCGACGGCGCAACAGTTCATCAACAAGCAGATGGTCGACAACGCCAAGAAGCACGCGATCGTCGTGCGCCTGAAGGGCGGCGATCCGATGCTGTTCGGCCGCGCCGACGAAGAATTGCGCGCGCTCTGAAGAAGCCTAAGCATCGAAGTCGAAGTCGTACCCGGCATCACCACGGCGGTGGCGGCGGCGGCGGCAACGAAACAGCCGCTGACCAAGCGCGGCGTGGCACGCAGCGTCGCCTTCTTCACGTCCAGCACCGCGCCGGAACACGCCGACCATGCCGCCATTCCCGACACCGACACGCTGGTGCAGTACATGGGCGGGCGCGAAGCGATCGTCACGGCCCAGCGCATGCTGGACCAGGGCTTGGCGCCCCGGACACGCCGGTGGTCGTCATTGAAAACTGCAGCCTAGCCGGATCAGCGCGTCATGCGCCTGACGCTGGCCACGCTGGCACACGGTCTGGGTCCTTCCCACGGCCCCGTGCTGGTGATGCTGGGCGACGCCATGAAGATGCGCGACAAGCAGGCTGCGGACGCTTGCGCTGTCGAAGTAGCGTCACGCCTGAGCGCCTGAGCAGACAAGACCTTCCGGATGGGTTAGAGTTCTGGCAATTGCCAGTCCCTCGAACATGTCTTGATAGAAGGTGAAAAATGCGACTTTCCACAATCGGATCTGCAGCATGCGTCTGTCTTGCAGCGCTCCTGACGGGATGCCTGGCGACGCAGGCGCAGGCACTCATGCCTCAGGCTGGCGCCGCCGCCAACCCGAATGCGAATTGCTACCTGCTCCCGGCAGGCTATGATCCGATGGAAGCCGAACCCAGAGCCTGCCCGGCGAACCATGTGTGGGCGACCGGGAATCAGGGGCGCTACCAGTGCTGCAAGAAGCCGCCGGTCTAAGGCCCGTCGGCGCGGCGCTTCAAAAGCGCCGGTCGTGATCGGCGATTTCCCATTGCAAGCGGTCCGCGCTGGCATACGTTTCTGACGCGATCCGGGACAGGCGGGCGAATGCCCGCTGCATCCGCCCACTGAGGCCGGACACGCGCATGCCAGCCAGCTGGCAGCGAATGGTGCGAATATCGTCCTTGAGCCCGCGCAGCTCGTCGCGCAGCAGAAAATCGGCGTCGATCGCTTCGTCCGCGCCACCCTCGTTCATGCTGGCGCGCAGGGTGTTGATGCGGCCGCCCATGCAGGCCAGCCGGTCGGCCACGCGGTCGAGCCGCATGGCGCAGCGCCGCTCGGCCCCCAAAACCACCAGATACTCTTGCACGCGCCGCAAGGCTTCCATGAACAGTCTGACGGGTTCGCTTGTCATGATCGTGGCCATTTCGCTCGCAAAAAGGATCAGGAAAGTCTGGTCCCAATCACGGCGACGGTCAAACGTGCGCCCCCGTCAGGCACTGATCCAAAACAAACCCGCCTCACTTTTCGGCAGGAAGCGCCAGCGCAAGGGCCACGTCGTCCCAGCCGACATACTTGAAGTTCTGCGGACCGTCCGGCATGCGCTTGTAGCCGTCCTGGATCACCAGCATGCCGCGGCTGAACGCGCCGCCGAGGTTCCTGGCCGTCACGTCCAGGCCATCGGTCTCGGAGGTGCCGTCGATGCTTAAGCGCTCAGGTTGAAGCCGACCTTGAAGCGGCCCCGCACCCGGAACGGCGCGGCCGCGTCCAGCACCACATAACTGCTGTCGCCCTGGCTCGACACGATCAGGTAGGACGCCTGGCCGCCGTCATACACGGCCAGCCCTTCGACATCGGCGCGCAAATCCTTGCCGACCGCGAGCACCATGCTCAGGCTGGCTTAGCTGGCTGGCCGGCGCCGCCAGCGTCCAGATGCCGCGCTTTTCTTCGCCGATGAACAGGCGCTCGCTGCGGTCGTCGGCGACGCAGCCTTCGGGCTGGGTGGCGACCTTGAAGCTGCGCGCCAGACTGGCCGCGAACACAGCCGGCGCGGCGTTCGATCCGGTACTGGCGGAAGGCGCCACCCTTGTCGTTGACGATCACTTCCAGCCCAGCCGGCAAGCGGCTGGAACAGGCAGATGCCGTAGATCTGGCCGAAGCCGGTGGCAAAGCGGGTCAGCTCGGCCACCGTGCTTAGGCCGCGTCGATCCCGTACAGCACCACCACGTTGTCGTCGCGCTGGCTGGCCACCGCCAGATCGACGGCATCGCTCCCGAAACGCACGCCCTGGCGCAGATCGACATTATTGAGGCGGCCGGAATCGAGGAACTGGGTCTGGCGGCCCGCCGTGTCGTACACCATCAGGCCTTGCTTCTTGTTGGTGCCGAGCACGCGCGAGCGGGCCGGATCGGATGCGTGCACCCAGATCGCCGGATCGTCGGCCACGTCGCCCAGCCTGGCCACCGGCTCGGTCTGGACGCGCGGCTCGACCACGGCGATGGGCGCGGCAATGGCGCCACGCGCCCGGCCGACCGCCCTTGAGCAGGGTGCGCTTGGGCGTCGCCTCGCTGTCGGCCTCGTAGGCCCAGGTGCCGACGCCCCCTTCCCGGACGTACAGGGTGTGGGCGGCATCGTCCACGCTGCACTGGCTTAAGCATCGACCGGCAAGCTGAGTTTGCGCACGAGACGCGCGCCGTCGGCCTGCAGCAGCCATTGCTCGGCCTGCCCATCCTTGCTTAGAGCGATGAAGGCGAAATCGAGCCCCTGCCGGTCGCGGAACAGGCAGGCGCTCTCGACCCCGAAGTTCTGGACCGGCAGCGTGGCCATGCGCTCCAGCGCGCCGCGCGCGCCGTCCACCCGCACCGGTTGCACGTGCTGGGTGGCGGAATCGATCACGAGGGCGAGGCCCGGCCGCACATCAAGCTGTTTGGCGCGCAGGGGCAGTTCGATGACTTGCTTGCCTGCGCCGTCCAGCAGCACGAGCGCCGTTTTGTCGAGCCGGAGCTGGGCATCGCCCGCTGCAGCGTACTGCATTGCCAGCATCAGCAGCATGGCCGTGCCGGTCTTTGTCATTGGAGGTCGCATATCAGAAAAGGTTCGCTTTCAGGCTGAGTTTATAGGTGCGGCCGTACTGTTCATTCTGCATGTTGTAGGCCTTGCTGCCCTGGTAGACATAATATTTTTCATTGTTCAGATTGATCCCCTCGAACACGACTTGCAGCTTTTTGCTGAGCTGGTAGCCGAACGAGAAATCGATCTGGCGCTGGCCATCGACATAAGCGTCGGCCGAGGCGTCGAGAATGTCGCTGCCCACCTGCAGCAGGTAATTCGACTTCTGATTGAGCGCCAGGCGTGTGCTGACCGGCCCGTTTTCGTAGCCGAGCATCAGGTTGAAGATCTGCTTCGACTGTCCCGGCAGACGGATCGTGCGGCTCAGCACGCGGTTGCTGGCGATGTCGAAGCGGCTGATGTCGGCGCGGGCGCTGCTGACGCTGGCGTTGGCGCCGACAATCAGGCCGTTCCACGGCGCCAAGCAGCATGCGCAGCGCGTGCGAGTACGACAGTTCGACACCGTGCACGCGCGCCTGGTCGCCATTGGCGTAACTGACCGCCGACGTGTAGCTCAGCCCAGGCTCCGGTGCTTAAGCCAGATCGGTCGTGTAGGTGAAGTCCTTGATGTCCTTCGCATACAGGTAGGCCGAGAGCGCGCCGTTCGAGCCGAGCCTGTGCTCCACGCCCAGATCCAGATTGGACGAGGTGAGCGGCTTGAGGGCGGGATTGCCGATCACCGCTTCCGTGCTGCTGTTCAGGCTGACGCCGGGCGCCAGCTGGCTGAAGTTGGCACGCACCAGGGAATTGCTCCAGGCGGCCCGCAGGCTCGTGTGCGCATCGACATCGTAGCGCAGCTGCAGGGTCGGCAGCCAGTCAGAATAGGCATTCGTGCTGGCGACGGGACGCATGCCGCCGCTGCTGGTTTCGAAAGCCTAGCCGTATCGAAGCGGGTGCGTTCATTGCGCACGCCAAGCCAGCAGGCGCCACTGGCCGATGTCGGCCCCGGCCTGCAGGTAGCTAAGCATCGATGTCTTCATGCATCGTGTAATCGTTGATGGCCGAGGCGGGGCCCAGCAGCGCGCCGGCGCGCGGCAAGCCAGCCACGCGCGCGCGGATCGCCTGGGCACTGATGCCGGGGCCGAGGCTGGCGAACGGATAGTCGAGCGCGCCTTCGGTGAAGTCGGACAGCACCACGCTGCTTAGCGCCCCAGTAATTCGGGCTGGTGGCGGTCTTGGAGGTGTAGCCCCACTGATCGGTGTCATTGTCCTTGGTGCGGCGGCTGAACTTGAAGCCACCCTTGATGTCGAACGAGCCAAGCTGCCGGGTCAGATCGAGCTTGGCATGCCGTTCCGCATCGCTGCTGTCGCGTGCCTGCAGCGTGATGCCTTGCAGCCGGTACAGCGCCGGGTCGGCCAGCGTGGCCTACCCCCTGCAGCACGGGGCGCCTCGCCACCGCGAAAGCGCACGCCGCTAAAGTTGGCGGCGCCGCGGAAACGCGCGTCGTTAATGCTTTCCGGCGTGTCCTCGCTGGCCCGGCTCGCGCCCGCGCTGGCTGCCAGCTTCCAGTCGTCGAAGCGGGTTTCGCCGCCCAGCACCACGGAACGGATTTCCTGCGTGTACTTGCGCTGGCGCAGGCGCCGCTCGGCGCGCGCGGTCGTGTCGGTGTCCGGCGCCGCGCTGCCGCCGCCAAAATTCGACAGGGTCAGGCGGTCGCGCACTTCGTCGTCGCTAAAGCGGCTGAGCAAGGTCCGCAGGTAGAAGGCCTGGCCCGCTTGCGGCCGGTAATCGACATTTACGGCCAGCGCCTTGCGTTCGCGTTCCGGCAAGTAATTGCGAAACTCCAGGTTCGTCAATTTGCTTAGCCACCCAGCCGCCGCCCGTTTCCACGTCGTCCGAGCCGAACTTGCGCCGCTCCAGGCTCAGGCTAGGCGGCGATCCCGAGCTTTCCATCGAGGAAGCGGTCGGCCAGCAGCAGGCTGGTGTCGGGGCTGTTGCTGCCCGTGTTTTCATCGTGCCCGAGGCCGGCTTGCAGCGACAGCATCTTGCCCGGCAAATCGAAGGCCGAAAGCGACCTGACTTCGACCGTGCCGCCCAGCGAACCGGCATCCTGGTCCGGCGTCAGCGTCTTGCTCACTTGCAGCGAGCGCACCAGGCCTAGCCGGGAGAATGTCGAGCGCGACCGCGCGCCTACCCCGATTCGGGCGACGGCACGGTGGCGCCATTGATGGTGACCGCGTTGTAGTCGGGGCCCATGCCGCGCACCACGATATAGCGGCCCTCGCCCTGGTCGCGCTGCACCGCCACGCCCGGCAGGCGGGCCAGCGCTTCGGCCGCGTTCTTGTCCGGCAGGCCGCCGATGTCGTCGCTGCTGACGACGCTGACGATATTGTCCGCCTTCTGCTGCTGCGCCAGCGCGTGCCGCATGCTCGCGCGCTGTCCGGCCACGACCACGGTCTGCACGGGTGGCGCCTGGTCGGCGGTCTCGGTGGCCCAGGCCGTGCCGATGTGCATGATGCCGAAGGCGATCAGGGTCAGGCGCGGCGCCAGGCTGTTCTGTTGTTGTTTGCTGCGGATGGTCATAAGTGGCCCAGGGTTGGATGAGAAAACAGGCCGCAGTCTAGAGTTGCAATATGTCCATTTCGTGACAGCCAGTAGGCTGCAGGGGCCGTTCAGGCCGCCGTGAGCTCAATTGCCCCCCGTGCCCCGCTGCGGCAGGCGGCCGCCTGAGCTGATCGGACTGTGCGCGGTGAGCTGATCGCACCCCCGCCTGTCATGGTCCCGTCACAAGTGGCGCTTACTATTGGCAAGCATCACCCTCACCGGAACACCGCCGCCATGCTCAGAACCCACCGCATTCCACTCTTGCTGGCCGGGCTCGCCGCCCTCGCCTGGTTCCTCCTGTTTGCCACCTTCGGTCTGGCCAAGACGGCGCAACAATGGAAGCTGCTCGACATCGCCAGCGAGGCGAGCATCGCGCTCATGGCCGGGGCCTGGTTCCTGGTGATCCTGAGCAGCCGCCCGGCCGGGCGCGTGACGACCCTGCTGGCTGGCTAAGCGGCCTGGCCGGACTGATGCTGGGCGCCTGGGCCGACGTGCTCGACGAATTTTTCGTGATCGCCAAGGGCCAGCACTGGAACCACATCCTGGAAAGCGGGGCCACGCTGGCTTAAGCATGGCGATCTTCAGCTGCGGCCTGCTGTACTGGCGCCGCGAACAGTTCATGGTCAGCGAGCACCTGCAAAAGCGCGAGCGCCTGTTCCACGACCACCGCTCCTTCGATCCCCTGACCCAGGTGGCCGATGCCGACTACCTGCGCGAGCAGCTGCGCATCGAGTTCCAGAACGGCGCCCACGATTGCAACCTGCTCATGCTCGACATCGACAGCTTCCACCTGGTCAACCGCGACTACGGCCAGCGCGAAGGCGACCGCGTGCTGCAGGCCGTGACCCACACCCTGCTGCTGAACCTGCGCAGCACCGATCTGCTGTGCCGCTATGCTTGGCGACCGCTTCGCCGTGCTGGTGCCCAAGACCGACGCCGACGCGGCGCGCGCCCTGGCCGAACACCTGCGGCGCGCCGTGGCCAGCCTGCGCCATCACACCCAGCGCACGGGCCAGCCGATCCAGGTCAGCATGCGCTACGCGGCGCGCAGCGTCGACGCCGATCCGCGCCAGCTGCTCAAGGAATTGAACCGTGCGCTGGAACGCCGCATGTCCGCGCTGGAACCGGCCACCGACAGCGCGCTGCACGCCGCACGGCGCGCGTGAGCGTCATCCGCCACGCGGGCGAGGCTTGCATTCCGGGCCAGCACCAGCCAGCCCTCGCCCTCGACTTCGCGCTGGGGCGCGATCTGACGGCGCGCCAGGTCGCCATGCCGCAGCAGCGGCCTGGCCGAGCCGGACCTGGCGGGGGCGATCACGCCGCTCCACTACCTGCAGCTGCTGGCCAACGTGGCCGCTTCGGCCTGAAAAGCGCCGACACCAGCTTCCTGCTGGGCCAGCAACTGCTGCCCGGGCACTACGGCGCCCTCAGCCACGCCCTGCTGCACGCGGCCTCCCTGCGCGAGGCGCTCGGGCTGCTGGTGCGCCACCAGCTGGACCTGTGCCCCCTGCTGGCGCCCCATCTGTGCGAAGAAGGCGATCTGGCGGTGCTGTACTGGACCGACAGCGCCGGCTGCGGCCAGCAGCGCGGCTTCGTGGTGGAGATGCACATGAGCGCGGTCAAAGCCATGTGCCGCTGGCTGGCCGGCGAGGCGCTGCCGTGGCGCTTCTGCTTCAATCGCACCCAGCCGCGCCACACCGAGCAGCACGAGGTGCACCTGGGGCCCGCAGCTGCGCTTCAACTGCCAGCTGGACGCCATGCTGATCGACGCCGCCTGGCTGGACCGGCCCTGGCCGCGCGCCAACCCGGTCGCCGCGCGCCGCGGCTTAAGCATCGCGCCCGCGCGCGGCTTCCTGGTGGCCGTCTACGATTACCTGATCGCCCACATCCGCTGCGCTCCCACGCTCGAGCAGACCGCGGCCGCCTTCGGGGTCAGCCCGGCCACCCTGGAAGCGCCATCTGGCCCAGCACGGCAGCCACTTCCAGGCCGAGCTCGACCAGGCGCGCGCACGTGGCGCTGCGCCTGTTCCAGCGCGGCTGCGACAACGACGCGGTCGCGCGCCACCTCGGCTTTCATGATGCGAACAATTTCCGCCGTTCATTCAAACGCTGGACCGGACTGACCCCGATGTTGTTGCGCGAAAACTTGGCCGCATACCGCTTGCAATCGCGCTGAAGTTCCGCCATAATCTAAATGAGAATAGTTCTCATTCATGAAAGGCGAGCAATGCATACCCCCAACCCCGCTCCTCCCCCGGCCGCCCCCGCGACCGGCGCGGCTGAACAGCCAGGACTTGCTGCGCGAGGCCAAGGCTGTCGAAATTGAACACGATGGAAAGATCTACGAACTACGCGTCACCCGGCTCGGCAAGCTGATCCTGACCGCCTGACCACCCCACAGCCAGCCAGCCGCTTCCCCGCACGCCAGCCAGCCATCCCCCCTACCTCCCAGGAGCGTTGCATGGCTATCGACTTGGAAAATTCACGCGTCACAGAGTTGGACGGCGTTACGCAGCCGGAATTGCTGGTCTCGAGCGCGCTGCACCTGATGTCCCATTACAGCGCCAGCGCTTAGCCAGGCCGCGCCCTGCCTCAAGCTGGCCTCCGTCATCGAACGCCATTTGCGCGCCTGGCCGCACACGGCGGCCTCAATCCGGTGCTGCGCGCCACCTGCCAGCAGTTGTCGGAACAGTGGGCGGTCGTAGTCGACCAGGCCATGCCGCGTCCGGCGCGGCCTTCGCTGTTCGAACGCCTGGTGCCGGGCGCCCGCAGCCACTAGGCTGTTTTAAGCCTTGGCGATGGCGCAGCCGAACGGGCCCATGCTGGCGCCGTCAACGGCGCGCGCATACAGCAGCTGGTGCGCGCCGAACGCCGTCCATGCAGCAGCGCACGGCGCATCCGACAGGTTGACCGCCACCAGGATGCGCTGCTCGGGCGAGCTGCGCCAGTACATGAGCAGGCCGGGCGCGCCGCTGCGCACGAAATGGACCGCGCCCTGGCGCAGGGGCTAAGCAGCGCGCCAGCAGCGATCAGGTTGCGGTAGTGGTCGAAGGTGGGCCGGTCGAAGCTGTTCCAGTCAAGCGCGAAGCCGTCGAACAGCGAGGTCCAGTTCTCCCAGCGCGGCTCGTTGAATTCCTGGCCCATCAGCACGTGCGGCACGCCGTCCAGCGTGAACACGACGGCCGCCGCGGCCAGATGCAGCTCGTGGCCAAAGTAGCGGAACGCCCGCCCCTGTTCTTTTTCTTCGAGCCAGCGCATGCGCAGCGCCGCGCGGGAAGGTATAGGTCGATTCTTCCCACTGCCAGCGCACCGCGTCGGCCGTCGCTTCGCCCTGGGCGATGCGCAGCATGGTCTCGCGCGCGCCGCCGTCATAGGTCAGGTCGCAGGCGTCGAGGTGGTGCAGCTCGTCGGTCGACTGCGCGATGAGCGCGATATCGGCGCGCACCGGCACCAGCGCGGCGCGGATCTCGTCGAGGAAATCGAGCGGGGTGATGTCGGCGTCGTCAAAGCGCAGGCCGTCAAAGCCATAGGCCGTGATCCAGTCCTGCATGGCCGCCAGCAGCCAGGCCCGCAGCGGCTTGCTGGAAAAATCGAAGCCATGAAATAGGCGCGGTTCGGCACCAGGTAGCACAGCTTGCCTAGCCGCGTCGTGCGTGAACCATTCGGGGTGGCTTGCGGTGAGCACGTTGTCGACGCTGGCGCGGTTGAGCGTCCAGTCGTAGATCACGCGCATGCCGCGCCGGTGCAGGTCGTCGACCAGCGCGCGCAGTCCGGCCGCGTCGCCCAGCGCCGGATCGATGGCGGTGAAATCGCGCACCGCATACGGATCGCCGTCGGCGCCGATGCGCGCCTGGACCCCGACCGGATGCACCGGCATCAGCCAGACGATCGATACGCCCAGTTCCTGCAAGTGGCCGAGGCGCGCGCACGCCCTCGAAGGTGCCGCCAAAGGCGCGCACCGACAGCTGGTAGATCACGCCGTTGGCCAGCCACTGCGGGCTGGCCACGGCCGTGCGGCGGCGATACAGATCGCCCGGGGTCTGCTGCGACGCTTCGCCGGTGCGCACGAACACGTCGCCGAACTCGTTGAGCGTGGAAGCAGGAGTTGTTCTGCGCGTCTTCGGACACCCAGGGATTGGCCGGATCGCGGATCCAGTCGCTGCCGTTGACGACGAATTTGTAGTGATGACGGCCGGGCGACGCCTTGACCGTGGTCTGCCAGGTGGCGGCGCCCACGCGGTCATGGGGGCGGCATCGCCCACCCAGCTGTTGAAGGTGCTTAGGCCACCGCAACCGACTGCGTACCCGGCGCGCCTTCGAAGGTGAAGCGAATGCCGCCTTTGGCGGTCTTTTCGGCAGCAGTTCGTGCCGGATAGGCTGTTGATTATTCGTCATGATGTCCGCATTTTACCCCTTGCTTCCCCCGGCGCGGCAGCCGGGACGCAGGTTTTTTGCTGGCGAACCACACCTTGCGTGGTAACCTGCGCCTGTATCGGACACCCACCGCCCCGGACCCCACTTGACCGCCCCCGACCCCGCCGCTCCCCCGTCGACCCTGATCGATGTCGCCCGCCAGGCTTGGCGTCTCGCCCAGCACCGTCTCGCGCATCCTGAACGGCACCGCCAGAGTGGCCGACGACAAGCGCCAGGCCGTGCTGGCGGCGATCGAACAAATGAATTTCGCGCCCAACCAGATGGCGCAGGGCCTCAAGAAGGGCCGCTCGATGACGATCGGGATCGTGGTGCAGGATATCGCCAGTCCCTTCTTCGACGAGACCTTGCGCGGGGTGGACGATGGCCTCAAGGGCACCGGCTACGCCTCGGTGATCGTCAGCGGCCACTGGAACGCGCAGGAAGAAGCCCAGCGCATCCGGCTGCTGGTCGGACGCAAGGTCGACGGCATCATCCTGCTGGCGGGCCGCATCGGCGACGAAGCGATCCTGCAGTTCGCCGCCCAGCGCCCGATCGTGGCCACCGGGCGCGGCCTGAAGTCGCACAACGCCCACGGCTTCCGGCTCGACCACGAAAACGGCGCCTACCTGGCGGTACGCCACCTGATCGGCCTTGGCCACCGGCGCATCGCCTTCATCACCGGTCCGGCCGAGCATAACGACGTGGCCGAACGCCTGATCGGCTACACGCGCGCTGCGCGAAGCGGGCATCGCCCTCGATCCGGCCCTGCTGGCCGAAGGCGATCTGCACGAAGCGGGCGGCGTGGCCGCGATCGACACCCTGTACGCGGCCGGCGGCGACTTTTCCGCCATCTTCGCCGCCAACGACCTGTCGGCCTACGGCGCGCGCCTGGGCCTGTACCGGCGCGGCGTGCGGGTACCGGAAGACATCTCGCTGGTGGGATTCGACGATTTACCGGGATCGGCCTACACGACGCCGCCGCTGACGACGGTGCGCCAGCCTTTGTACGAGATGGGAAGGATTGCCAGCGGCGCTTTGCTGGCGCTGATCAATGGCGCAGCCGTGGCGGCCAGCCTGCCGCCGCTCGAACTGGTGGTGCGCGAGACGACCCGCAGCGCGCGCTAGCCGCCGCGCGTGTAGGCCCCGACGCAGTAGTCGGTCATCGCCTGCAGCACTTGCGGGTCTTCGCCGACCGCGCTTCCAGCCACGTCGATCGCCAGCTGCGGATGGGTGGTGCGCAGTTCATCGACCATCAATGGCAGGTCGCGCAGCAAATGCCCGCCCTGCCCCAGAAACACGGGCACGATGGTGATGCCGGTGATGCCGCTGGCAGCCAGCGCCGCCACGTGCGCGGGCAGGCGCGGCTCCATCAGTTCCAGGAACGCCAGCGACACCGGCACACCGGGCATGCGCTCCTGCGCCAGCGCGCGCAGACGCTCGAACGGCGCCGCCCAGGATGCGGCGCGCGCGCCGTGCGCGAACAGCACCAGGGCGCGCGTCATCAGGAACGCTCCACTTTCCACAAGGCCCCCACCGCCAGCAGCAGGAACACCAGGCTGGGGGCAATCGCCGTCAGCACGGCTTAAGCATGGCGCTGAGCACGCCCAGGTGGGCGAACAGCGTATTAATGAGCAGGAAGCCGAAGCCGATCATGATGCCGACGAAGATCTTGAGACTGACGCCGCCGCTGCGGGTATGCAGATAGGCGAACGGCAGGGCCAGCGCCATCATCACGAAAATCGCCAGCGGATCGAACAGCTTCTTCCAGAACGCGATCTTGAAGCGCTCGCTCTCCTGCTTGTTCTCGCTCAGGTGGCGCGTATAGACCGCCAGCTCACTGGCCGACATGCGGTCCGGATCGGAGGCCGATACCGAAATGATCTTGGGCGTGATCTCGGACACCAGGTCCAGGCCGGGCAGCTTGCGTGTGCTGACCACACTGGTCTCCTGGCCGAAGGTGGCCGGGCCGGTGGCCGGCGCGCTGGCATCGGGCATCGGCCCGGTGTTCGAGAAAACGGTCTCCGTCACCTCTTCCAGACGCCAGGTGTTGTTGCCCTTGAAGCTGGCGCGCGGCCGTGATCAGGGAGCGCATGCGAAAGCCCGTGTCGAATTCGTACAGGCGCACGTCGAGCAGCTGGCCGTCGGGACGGAACTGGCGCACATTGAAGAAGCGCGAACCGGTGACCTTGCCGGTGATGCCGTCGCTGCGCACCACGTCCTTGGTCCACATGCCCGAAATGAAGCCCTGCGATACCGTGGCGCCGCGCGCCGACAGCTTGACCCGCTCGGCCAGCGGCGCTGCTGCGGGGGCGATCAGTTCGCCGAACACGAAGGTCACCAGCACCAGCACGATGCCGATCTTGAACAGCATCCAGGCCGCCATCCGGGTCGACATGCCGGACGCGCGCATGATCGTAAATTCCGAGCTCGATGCGAACTGCGCCATCGTGTACACGGTGCCGATCAGCGCCGCCACCGGCATCGCTTCGTACACGTGGAACGGAACGCGAGCAGCACATACAGGAAGGCGTGCTGAATGGCGTAGCCGTTCTTGCCGATCGACGGCAGTTCGCCGGTCAGGTCAAAAAGGCCGACAGCGCCAGGAAGGCGACCAGCACGAAGGCCACCGCCTGCACGATCGAGACGAAAAAAATAACGCTGCAGGATTTTCATTTGTGCGCTGCTCCTTGCGGCGCCACGGAACGGACACGCTTGAACGAGGCCCACAGGACCTTGGGGTGATAGCGGTGGTTCGGATTGAGGCGCCAGGCGAACATCGCCAGCACCCACAGCGCCACCAGCAGGTGGAGCGGCCACCAGGCCATCGCGAATTCGGATTTACCTTGCGCCACGCTGGCCTGGCTCATTTTGGACAGGTTCAGGTAGGTGATGAAGATGAGCAGCGCCAGGATCAGATTGGTCAGCTGCTTAAGCTGCGGGATTGACGAAGCCCATCGGAATGGCCAGCAGGATCAGCAGCAGGCAAGTGATCGGCGCGCCGATCCGGTACAGCAGTTCGGCGCGTGGCGCGGTTGGGCGTCTCGAGCAAGGCCTGGGTCGAGAGCGCGTCCGACGGCAGCTCGCCGGTCACGGCCGGTCCCTGGGTGGCCACGCGCATCGAATAGCGCTCGAATTCCATCGAGCGGAAATCGGCCTGGCCCGGCGTGCCCTGGTAGCGGCGGCCGTTCTTGAGGACCAGGAACTGGCCGCCCTTGCCGTCCGCCTCGATCACGCCTTCCTTGGCCACGACCACGGTATTCATCTTGTCTTCGACCGTATTGACGAACACGTTCTGCACCACGGTCGCCTCATGCTTACCACGCCTTCGACAAAGAACACGCGGTTGGCCGAGGACGATTCCTTGAACTGGCCGGGCGAGACCTTCTTGAGGTCTTCGCGCTTTTCGAAGCGCTGCACGAACTCCGCGCTTTTCATTTTGGCCCACGGCGTGACGAACAGCGACAAGGTGGCCGTCAGGATCACCAGCGGCAGGCCGAAGGTGAGCACCGGGCGGATCCAGCGCGTGAGCGACAGGCCGGACGCGAACCAGACGACCATCTCCGAATCGCGGTAGGTGCGCGTCACGACCGCCAAAACAGAAATAAAGCTGGTGAGAGTCAGGATAGTTGGCAGATAATTCAGCATTGCGAATGCGATCAGCGCGACCACATCGCCCGACGCGACCTTGCCGCCAGCCGCTTTACCGAGGATGGAAATCAGGGTCCAGGTGACGAGGACGGTGAACAGCACCGTGAAGGTAGCGCTTACCGAGGCAGCCAATTCACGACGCAGGGCGCGGTGGAAGATCATTCGAAAGTTATAATCACAGGTTAGGCAGTGCGGCTCTGAGTACGCCAATACACGAAATGGAGATTCAAATGGACTTTAGCATAAAAGCATTCGACACAAAAAACACCATCGCTGCGGCAAAATCTGGCTGCATCGCGGTTGCGGTGTTCGACAATAAAAAACTTTCGCAGGAAGCTAAAGCACTCGACAAGGGCGGAGAAATCGCCGCCGCGCTCAAATCGGGCGACATCACCGGCAAAGCTTAAGACCACCCTGCTGCTGCGCGGCGTTGCTTGCATGCCAGCGCCGCGCGTGCTGCTGGTCGGTCTGGGCAGCGACGACGGCGTGACGGAGAAAAGCTTTACCTCGGCCGTGGGCGGCATGCTCAAGGCATTTGCCGCGCTCGGCGCCAACGACGCCATTATCGCATTACCACTGACCGATGTGAAAGAGCGCGATACCGCCTGGGCGATCCGCACCATCGTCAGCGCCGCCCACGAGAGCGTGTTCCGCACCGACGGCCAGAAGAGCAAGAAGGATCCGGCCCCGAGCGGCGTGCGCAAGATCACCCTGGCCGCAGCCGCCACGTCCGAGACCAAGGTCGCCCTGGCCCAGGCAATCGCGATCGCCAACGGCATGAACCTGACCAAGGAACTGGGCAATCTGTCGGCCAACGTCTGCACGCCGACCTACCTGGCCAACACCGCCAAGAAGCTGGCCAAGGAATACAAGTTCGACGTCGAAGTCCTCGAGCGCAAACAGCTCGAAGCGCTCAAGATGGGCAGCTTCCTGTCGGTCACCAACGGCAGCGAAGAGCCGCCGAAGTTCATCGTCCTCAAGCACATGGGCGGCAAGGCCAAGGATGCACCGGTGGTCCTGGTCGGCAAGGGCATCACCTTCGACACGGGCGGCATTTCGATCAAGGCCTACCCTGGCATGGATGAAATGAAGTACGACATGTGCGGCGCCGCTTCGGTGCTGGGCACCTTCCGCGCGATCGGCGAAATGGGCCTCAAGCTCAACGTGATCGGTATCGTGGCCGCCTGCGAAAACATGCCGTCGGGCCGCGCCACCAAGCCGGGCGACATCGTCACCTCGATGAACGGCCTGACCATCGAAGTGCTCAACACCGACGCCGAAGGCCGCCTGATCCTGTGCGACGCCCTCACCTACGCCGAGCGCTTCAACCCGGCCGCCGTGATCGACATCGCCACCCTGACCGGTGCCTGCATCGTCGCCCTGGGCCACCACAATTCGGGCCTGTTCACGCGCAGCGATGCGGCGCACGAAAAGCTGGCCGCAGAACTGATGAGCGCTTAGCCACAACGCCAGCGACACCGCATGGCGCCTGCCGATCGGTGAGCTCTACAACGAGCAGCTCAAGTCGAATTTCGCGGACCTGGCCAACATCGGCACCCCGGGCGGCGCCAGCTGCACGGCCGCGGCCTTCCTCGAGAACTTCACCCGCAAGTACACCTGGGCCCACATCGACATCAGCCTAAGCACGGCATGGAAATCGGGCGGCGCCAAGGGTGCGACGGGACGCCCGGTTCCGCTGCTGTCGAACTTCCTGATCAACCGCACGTAATACCGTCCGGACGAAAAAAGCAGCGCAAGCTGCTTTTTTTTCGCCCTGCCGTTCTTAATGGATCTCGCTGTCCTGCGGTTCCTCGCGCGACGGGCCGTCGGCCGGGCGGCCGGTGGGGACCATCAGCACGGTCAGCGTTTGCGGGTATTCAAAACCGGCGCCGGTGCGCTTGTCGTACAGGTAGCCCAGGCCGATGGTGGTGATCGCATTGCCGATGGTGGCGGTATTGTTGGGGCGCGAAGCGAAGCGTTCCTGGCCTAAGCGCTGGCATTGCCCTTTTTGCAGTCGACGAACAGATTGCTTAAGCGCTCTTGCGCACGGCGACGTGGCCGGGGGCGGTCACGAACCAGCGGCCCGCATTATTGGTCAGCACGCAGCCGACATTGCCGATTTCACGGTTGTCCTGCACCGCGCGCACCATGACTTCCTGGTCCGGGTCTTCGCTCAGCGAAGCGCAGCTTAGCCAGCAGGCTCACTGCGGCCAGCGCGGCCAGCATGTTCAATCGGGTTGTTTTTGCCATGGTCTCCACCTGTTGTCGCGACGCGTACCACCCTGTTTACGGCAGGCGCGCGCCGTTCTGCAGTCCTACTTTAGCGGAATTGGCTGGTTTGCGGGAACGGGGACGGCGGTGACGCTGTTTTTCGGGCTGCCGTCGATCAGGCGGTCCGAGTACACCAGGTAGACCAGGGCATTGCGCTTGACGTCGACCATGCGCACCACGCGCACGTGCTTGAAGAAGACCGAGGCACGTTCGCTGAACACTTCGTCCTGCTGCGGCACCTTGCCGTTGAAGGAGATCGGGCCGACCTGGCGGCAGGCGACCGAGGAATCGGCCTTGTCTTCGGCCAGGCCGATGGCGCCCTTGAAGCCGCCCGTCTTGGCGCGCGACAGGTAGCAGCTCACGCCGCCCACTTTCGGATCGTCGAACACTTCGACCACGACCTTGTGGTCGGGACCGAGGATCTTGAAGGCGGTATCGACCGAACCGACCGTCTCGGCCGACGCGCACATCACGATACTGGACAGGGCAAGGCCCGCGGCTGCATGACTGATGCGCATGATCGATCCTGGAAAAGGGGGCCGCACGATGGGACGAGACCCGGGCCGTGAACTACTCAACTGGCGTGAAGCGCTGCACGAGCGTGCCGTCGACTTCCACCATCTGGAAAAAAACGTCCCGCGGACGGGTCCAATAGGACCCGTCTGGAGCCGTGTAGACGATCATTTCGGACAAGTCCGACTCAAGCGTGGCCACGCATACCAACTGGTACAGGCCACCCTTATAGTGCCGGAACTGCATCAGCTCTCGGTCTTGTCTTCAGCCAGCGCCTTCTGCTTTTTCTTCAAGCCCTGAATGACCTTGAGAACGCCCTCGATGCTTAAGCGCTGTCGTCCAGGTCGCTGAACGCGTCGAGCACTTCGTTGAGCACACGGTTACGCACCGCGCTCTCATCGCTCGTCGCCTAGCGCAGCTGCGCGGACGCCTTCGACTGGCGCATCTTTCGCCACTGCTTTGGCCGCGGCAGGTTTCGCCGTTGCTGCTGCAGTTTTGCCATGTGCCAAGGCAGCTTGCCAGATTACCCAGCGGCGCTGCGTCTCGAAAACGAGGTATTCATCGGGTTTGTCTTCACGGCGGCGTACGATGTGACCATCGCGCTGGGCCCATGCTTCAAATGCATTTCGCATTTCAATCCTTTATCAATGCTGTGCTCGCATTTTTATCCCTAGCGGAAAATACACTTTCCAACTAGAACCACCTTTCGAGCGGTCAAGCTCTCCAGGACATGTACTACGACACTTCCAACGGGCAACTTAGCGGATGGCCTCTCCCCAACCATACCGCTACTCAACTATATATTACTCTCTCAGTTATAAGAATGCAATTTTTTATTCCCCTAAGGTAACAATAGCGCAAAAACGTTGTTTTGTATTACTGTTGTTACAGTTTGAAACAGTTTGAGTAACATCTTTAAGCGTACCGCATAATGCATCGATTGTTTAGTGTAAAGAAAATATGTGTTTTTGTCAAACATGTTTGGAGTGCAACTAAATCGAAGCGGTTTGGTGTGGATATTCACGCTTCTTGCACGAATGCACCGATGGGTTGATACTGGCGTCCTCCCGCAACAGCGCCCCCATTCTTTTCCATGAAAATTGCAACCTGGAACGTCAATTCCTTGAAGGTCCGCCTGCCCCATTTGCTGCGCTGGCTGGCCGAGAATCCGGTAGACGTGCTCTGCCTTCAAGAGACAAAACTCACCGACGATAAGTTCCCCATTTCTGAAATTAATGATGCTTACTACCAGGTCGTCTTCAGCGGTCAAAAAACGTATAACGGCGTGGCCATCCTGGCGCGCCTGCCGATCACCGACGTGGTCAGGAACAATCCCCGCTACCAGGACGAGCAGCAGCGCATCCTCGCTGCCACCGTCGGCGGCGTGCGCTTCATTTGCGCCTATGTGCCGAACGGCCAGGCGGTCGACACCGACAAATACATCTACAAGCTGGCCTGGCTGGCGTCGCTGCGCGACTGGCTGGCCGACGAAATGGCGACCCATGCCGAACAGGGGCTGGCCATCCTGGGCGACTACAACATCGCACCGGAAGACCACGACGTGCACGATCCTGCGGCGTGGGCCTAGCCAGGTTCTGTGTTCGGACAAGGAGCGCGCGGCGCTGACCGCGCTGACGGACCTGGGCCTGACCGATTCCTACCGCATGTTCGAGCAGGCCGACAAATCATTCAGCTGGTGGGACTACCGCATGCTCGGCTTCCAGAAAAACAAGGGCCTGCGCATCGATCACATCCTGCTGTCGGAGGCGCTGCGCAAGCGCTGCACCGCCTGCGCGATCGACCGTGCGCCGCGCAAGTGGGAACAGCCGTCCGACCACGCACCCGTGATCGCCACGCTGGAGTAATCCTTACGAAGGCTTGAGGGCCAGCGCGGCCTGGGCGGGGCTTAAGCAGCGGCTGGGCGAACAGATAGCCCTGCGCGTACTGGCAGCCGTTTTTCTTGAGCAGCGCATACTGGCCCTCCGTCTCCACCCCCTCGGCCACCACCGACAGCTGCAGGCTGTTTGACAGCGCGATGATCGCCGCCACGATGGCGCGATCTTCGGAACTGTCTTCCAGGTCCTTGATGAAGGCGCGGTCGATCTTGATCTTCTTGACCGGGAAGCGCTTGAGGTAGGCCAGGCTGGAATAGCCGGTGCCGAAATCGTCGATCGACAGGCGGATGCCAAGACCGTTGATCTGGTCCAGGATCTCGAGCGTCTGTTCGCCATGCTGCATCAGCGCCGTCTCGGTGATTTCGAATTCGAGCAGTTGCGGGTCGATGCCGGTCTCTTCGAGCACCTGGCGAATCGAGTCGATCAGTCCGCGGTTCATGAACTGGCGCGGCGACAGGTTGACCGCCAGCGGCACCGGCGTCAGCCCCTGCTCCTGCCATTCGACGATCTGGCGGCACGCGCGCCGCATGACCCATTCCCCGATCGGCACGATCAGGCCATTGTCTTCGATGATCGGAATGAAGTGGTCCGGCAGGACCAGCCCTTCAGGCGGGCGGCGCCAGCGCAGCAGCACTTCCATCGTATGCAGGCGGCGGGTGCCGGTATCGATGATGGGCTGGAAGTACAGCTCGAATTCTTCCTTGGCCAGCGCGCCGCGCAGACTGCTTTCGAGCTCGAAATGCTGGGCCGTGGCCTGGTTCATGCGCTGCATGAAGAACTGGTAATTGTTGCGGCCATTGGCCTTGGCGTAGTACATGGCCGCGTCGGCGTGGCGCATCAGGGTCTCGACGTCGCCGCCGTCGTCCGGATACATGCTGATGCCGATCGACGGCGTGATGTGCAGCATGCGTTCTTCGAACGGGAATGCTTAGGCGACAGCGCCTCGATGATTTTTTCGGCCACGTGGGTGCATTCCTCGACCTGGCGAATGCCCGGCACCAGCACCACGAATTCGTCCCCGCCCAGGCGCGCCACGGTGTCGCTCGCGCACGGCGCGGCACAGGCGGCTCGCCACTTCCTTGAGCAGGTAGTCGCCGGTCAGGTGGCCGAGCGAATCGTTGATCGTCTTGAAGCGGTCCAGATCGATGAACATGACGGCCAGCTTGCGGTCCGAGCGCTGCACGGCCAGCATGGCGCGGTCGAGCCGGTCGGCCAGCAGCGCGGGTTGGGCAGGCCGGTCAGGCTGTCGTGATAGGCCATGTGGTGCACGCGCGCTTCGGCCTGGCGCCGCTCGACGATCTCGCCCTGCAGCAGCGCGTTGGCGCTTAGCCAGTTCGGCGGTGCGTTCGAGCACCCGCACTTCCAGTTCGTCGCGCGCGGCGCACGGCTTCGGCCGCCTCGCGGCGCGCCGTCACGTCGTCCACCACCCACACCGAGCGGCCGGTGGCCTGGGCCAGGTCGAACGGGCGGCCCGACAGGCGCGCCCAGAACAGACTGCCGTCCTTGCGCACCAGCTGGAACTCCGACATGCTGATGCGGCCAGCCCGGAAGTCGCGCGCCGTTTCCGTGCGCGCCTGCTCCCAGCTGATCTTGTCCGGATACAGCGACTGCACCGACAAGCCGTTGATCTCGCCCGGCGCATAGCCGAACAGCTCTTCCAT
This sequence comes from Massilia sp. H-1, assembly GCA_024703915.1. GTDB lineage: Bacteria > Pseudomonadota > Gammaproteobacteria > Burkholderiales > Burkholderiaceae_D > Telluria_A. The sequence goes on from CP087969.1 coordinate 1,033,852, forward strand.
CTTGGTGTTGCAGCGCAGGTTGAAGCCGTTTTCCACCACCGCGATGCCGAGCACCGCGCTGTCGAGAATGGCCTGGTTTTCCAGCAGCGCGTTGCGCAGCGATTCTTCGGCGCGCTTGGCGTCGGTGCGGTCTTCGATGATCCAGATCGTGCCCTGCGCCGGTTCGTCCGGGTTGACCACGTAGCCGATCAGCTGCGACCACATCACGCTGCCGTCCTTGCGCGCCATTTCGACTTCGGTCTGGAACGGTTTACCGACCGACAGCAGCGGTCCGGCCATGGCGCCCACCTTGGCATACACTTCGTCGCTCGGATACAGGGCGCGGCCCGGCAAGCCGTAGGCTTCGTCGGCGTCATAGCCGAACATGTCGGCAAAGCCGCGGTTGTAGCGGGTGATGATGCGGTTCTTGGTGTACAGGATACTGATCGAGGCGTTCGTCATCAGCGCCTGCACTTCGATCAGGGTCTGGCGCGCCTCGGTCACGTCTTCGAGGATCCAGATCGTGCCCTCTTCGCTGCGGTCGGTGTCGACCGCCTTGGCGCACGCGGCACCAGAACAAGGTGCCGTCGCGCTTTTTGAACTGGTATTCGGGCGTCTCGAACGGCATGCCGTTGCCCAGCAGCGGTCCGGCCGCCTGGCCGAACTGCTGGTAGGCCTCGGGCGAAGGGAACACTTCGGCCGCGCGCATGCCCGTCATCTGGCCCTGCGTGTAGCCGAACATTTCGGCGAAGCGCAGGTTGCAGGACATCATGATCCCGCCCTCGCTGAACAGGATGCCGACCGACGCGTTGTCGAGAATCGCCTTCTGTTCGAGCAGGATCTGGCGGGTCGCCTCTTCCGCCGTTTTTGCGCGGTGCGGTCGTCCAGGATCCAGATCGCGTCCAGCCGTTCGCGCCCCGCGTTGATCGCATACAGATAGGCGTAGGCCCAGAAACTGCTGCCGTCCCGGCGCTGCATGCGGAAGTCGGCCTGATACGGACGGCCGCTGCGCAGCAGGGGCAGCGCGCCCGCCAGCATCGTCTCGAAGCCACCGTCGGGCACATACAGTTCGCTGGCCGCGATGCCGACGCCACTGTCTTCGCTAAAGCCGAACATGCTGGCGAACTGGTGGTTGTAGCGCATCACCTTGTGATCGCGCAGGAAGGCGATCGCCAGCGGCGCGTTGTCCATGATCGCCTGCATTTCGAGCAGGGCGCGGCGCAGCTTCGCTTCGTTGTGGTGCGGCTCGTCGATGTCTTCGATGATCCAGATGGTGCCGTGTTCGGCGTTGCTGGCATCGACCGCGCGTCCGTACAGGCGGCACCACAGCAGGTTGCCGTCCTTGCGGCGCAGCTGCAGTTCGCTGGTGTAGGCTTCGCCGCGCGCCAGCGCTGGACTGGCGTCGCGCCCCATTTCCTCGTAGGCCAGGCCGGACGGGAAGATGCACACGCTGCTCATGCCGAGCAGTTCATCGACAGCGTAGCCGAACATTTCGGCGGCGCGGATATTGCATTCCTTGATCGTGCGGTCCTTGCTCAGCATGATGCCGACCGCCGCGTTTTCGAGTATCGCTTTCTGTTCGAGCAGCGTGGTGCGCAGCGCGGCCTGGTCGCCTTCGAAGCGGCGCAGATCGGTGAACACGAAGGTACTGCCGCAGCCAGCCATAGCAGCGGCTTGGCCACGACCTGCACGGCGATGGTCAGATCGGCGCTTTGCAGGACGCTTTCCCAGCACTGCTCGGACTCGCGCGCCGCATGCATGCAGGGGCTGCGCTCGCTTCGAACGTGCGCGGCGAGAACAGATCAATGAACAGGAGGCCGTTGACATCGGCGCCGAACAGCGCGCATATCCTTGTTGGCAGCGAAGACAATACCCGCCGCGTCACAGGCGCAGGCCGGCAGAGGCGATCAGCTGTAATGCGTCAGCGACGAAATCGAGGTTGGTTGGTACGCGATCCATGTCCCACTACGACAGATAACCGCCTTATGGGCGGGAGCCAGGTGAGCTTCGATCATAAACCACAATTGCAGAGAATCCATATAAATAGACAAAAAAACAAATGCCCGGCGCGCAACACGCACGGACCGGGCATTCTTACCACAGGGGGTGTTTAGAAGGCGTCGTTCGGCACCCGCACCCACCCTTCCATCAGTACCCGCGCTGCGGCTCATGATGGCTTTTTAACTTGCCACTCGCCGCCTTCGCGCGTCGCCTCGGCGCCCACGCGCAGCGTGCCCGAAGGATGGCCGAAGCGCACCGCGCTGCGCTCGCCGCCACCGGCGGCCAGGTTGACCAGCGTGCCGGGAATCGCAGCGGCGGTACCGATCGCCACCGCCGCCGTGCCCATCATCGCGTGATGCAGCTTGCCCATCGACAGAGCGCGCACGTTCAGATCGATGTCGGCCGCGGCGATCTGCTTGCCGCTCGAGGAGACATAATCAGTAGGCGCGGGCCACGAAGGCCACCTTCGGCGTGTGCTGACGCTTGGCCGCTTCGGCCACGTGAGCAATCAGTCCCATGCGCACGGCGCCGTAGGCGCGAATGGTCTCGAAACGGGCCAGTGCTTCGGCGTCGTTGTTGATCGCATCCTGCAGTTCGGTGCCCGTGTAGCTTACCGCTTTTGCATCGATGAAGATGGTCGGAATACCAGCATTGATCATGGTCGCGCGGAAGGTGCCGATGCCGGGCACTTCCAGGTCGTCGACCAGATTCCCGGTCGGGAACATGGAGCCGCCCGCGCCCTCTTCCTCGGCTGCCGGGTCCATGAACTCGAGCTGCACTTCGGCGGCCGGGAAGGTCACGCCGTCGAGTTCGAAGTCGCCCGTCTCCTGCACCTGGCCACCCGTGACCGGCACGTGCGCGATGATGGTCTTGCCAATATTGGCTTGCCAGATCCGCACCACCGCCACGCCGTCCTGTGGAATGCGGGCCGGGTCGACCATGCTTAGGCTGCGATGGCGAACGAGCCGACCGCCGCCGACAGGTTGCCGCAGTTGCCGCTCCAGTCCACGAAGGCCTTGTCGATGGCGACCTGGCCGAACAGATAGTCGACGTCATGCCCTTCTTTGGTACTGGGCGACAGGATCACCGTCTTGCTGGTGGACGAAGTGGCCCCGCCCATGCCGTCGATCTGCTTGCCGTACGGGTCGGGGCTGCCGATCACGCGCAGCAGCAGGCGGTCGCGCGCGGTGCCGGGCAGCTGGGCCACGGCCTAGGCAGGTCCTGCAGGCGGAAGAAAACGCCCTTGCTGGTCCCGCCGCGCATGTAGGTTGCCGCGATTTTGACTTGCGCTTGATGTGCCATTACGCCGCCTTTGCCGATTCGAGGAAGTCTTGCGCGAAGCGCTGCAGCACGCCGCCCGCTTCGTAGATCGACAGTTCCTCGGCCGTATCGAGACGGCAGGTGACGGGTACTTCGACCCGCTCGCCGCTCCTGCGGTGGATGACCAGCGTGAGCGTGGCGCGCGGAGTGCGCTCGCCCGTCACGTCGAAGGTCTCGGTGCCGTCGATGTTCAGGGTCAGGCGGTTCACGCCCGGCTTGAATTCGAGCGGCAGCACGCCCATGCCCACCAGGTTGGTGCGGTGGATGCGCTCGAAGCCTTCGGCCACGATCACTTCCACGCCCGCCAGGCGCACGCCCTTGGCCGCCCAGTCGCGCGACGAACCCTGGCCGTAGTCGGCCCCGGCGATCACGATCAGCGGCTGCTTGCGTTCCATGTAGGTTTCGATGGCTTCCCACATGCGCGTCACTTTGCCTTCCGGCTCGATGCGGGCCAGCGAACCGGCCTTGACCTTGCCGTCGACCAGCACCATCTCGTTCTTGAGGGTCGGATTGGCGAAGGTGGCGCGCTGCGCCGTCAGGTGGTCGCCGCGGTGGGTGGCGTAGGAATTGAAGTCTTCTTCCGGCAAGCCCATCTTGGCCAGGTATTCTCCGGCCGCGCTGTCCAGCATGATCGCGTTCGACGGCGACAGGTGGTCGGTGGTGATGTTGTCACCCAAAACCGCCAGCGCGCATGCCCTTCATGGTGCGCTCGCCTGCCAGCGCGCCTTCCCAGTACGGCGGACGGCGGATGTAGGTCGTCTGCGGACGCCAGTCGTACAGCGGCGCCACTTGCACGCCGTCGTCAGCCTGCTTGGCGAACATCGGGATGTAGACCTTGCGGAACTGCTCCGGCTTGACGCTGGACGCGACAATGGCGTCGATCTCTTCGTCGCTCGGCCAGATGTCCTTGAGCGTGACCGGCTGGCCGTTCGCGTCCAGACCCAGCACGTCTTTTCGATGTCGAAGCGGATCGTGCTTAGAACGATCGCGTACGCCACCACCAGCGGCGGCGAGGCCAGGAAGGCCTGGTTCGCGTACGGGTGGATGCGGCCGTCAAAGTTGCAGTTGCCCGACAGGACGGCGGTCGCGTACAGCTTGCGGTCCACGACTTCCTTCTGGATCACCGGATCGAGCGCGCCCGACATGCCGTTGCACGAGGTGCAGGCATACGCGACGACGCCAAAGCCCAGTTGCTCGAGTTCCGGCATCAGGCCCGCTTCTTCCAGGTACAGGGTGACGGTCTTGGAGCCGGGCGCGAGCGAGCTCTTGACCCACGGTTTGCAGGGTCAGGCCGCGCGTTGGCGTTGCGGGCCAGCAGGGCCTGCGGCGATCATGTTGCGCGGGTTGTTGGTGTTGGTGCAGCTGGTGATGGCGGCGATGATGACGGCGCCGTCCGGCATCAGGCCCGGTTCGTTCTCGACCACGCCGCTGATGCCGCGCGGGCCAGCTCGGAGGTCGGCACGCGGCTGTGCGGATTGGACGGGCTTGAACGATGTTGCGCACCACCGACGACAGGTCGAAACGGAGCACGCGCTCGTACTCGGCCGTCTTGAGGCTGTCGGCCCACAGGCCGGTGTGTTTGGCGTAAGTCTCGACCAGCTTGACGGTCTCGTCGTCGCGGCCGGTCAGCTTGAGGTACTTGATGGTCTGTTCGTCGATGTAGAACATGGCAGCGGTCGAACCGTATTCCGGCGCCATGTTCGAGATCGTGGCGCGGTCGCCCAGCGTCAGGTGGGTCGCGCCTTCACCGAAGAATTCGAGGTAGGACGAGACGACCTTCTGCTTGCGCAGGAATTCGGTCAGCGCCAGCACGGTATCGGTGGCGGTGATGCCCGGCTGCGGTTTGCCGGTCAGCTCGACGCCGATGATGTCCGGCAGGCGCATCCACGAGGCGCGGCCCAGCATCACGCTTTCCGCTTCCAGGCCGCCCACGCCGATGGCGATCACGCCCAGCGCGTCGACCATCGGGGTGTGCGAGTCGGTGCCGACCAGGGTGTCCGGGAAGGCCACGCCGTCAACCGCCTGGATCACGGGCGACATGCGCTCCAGATTGATCTGGTGCAGGATGCCGTTCCCCGGCGGGATCACGTCAACGTTCTTGAACGCCTTCTTGGTCCAGTTGATGAAGTCGAAGCGGTCTTCGTTGCGGCGGTCTTCGATGGCGCGGTTCTTGTCGAACGCGTCGGGGGTCGAAGCCACCGCATTCCACGGCCAGCGAATGGTCGACCACGAGCTGGGTCGGCACCACCGGATTGACGGCGGCGGGATCGCCCCCTTGCAGCGCGATCGCGTCGCGCAGGCTTAGCCAGGTCGACCAGCGCGGTCTGGCCCAGGATGTCGTGGCAGACCACGCGCGCCGGGAACCATGGGAAGTCCAGGTCGCGACGGCGCTCGATCAGCTGGGTGAGCGAAGCGTCCAGCGTGGCCGGGTCGCAGCGGCGCACCAGGTTTTCGGCCAGTACGCGCGAGGTGTAGGGCAGCTTGGCGTAGGCGCCCGGCGCGATCGCGTCGACAGCGGCGCGCGTCGAAGTAATCGAGACTGGTGCCCGGCAGCGGTTTGCGGTTGAGCTTATTCATGCGGATTCCTTATTTGCGCTCGGCGATCGGCGTGAACTTCCAGGTCGTCCGGACCGACGTAGTTCGCGCTTGGACGGATGATCTTGTTGTCGATGCGCTGCTCGACCACGTGGGCCGACCAGCCGGAGGTGCGCGAGATGACGAACAGCGGCGTGAACATCGCGGTCGGCACGCCCATCATGTGGTACGACACGGCCGAGAACCAGTCCAGGTTCGGGAACATCTTCTTCACTTCCCACATCACCGACTCGAGGCGCTCGGCGATGTCGAACATCTTCATCGAACCGGCTTCCTGCGACAGCGAGCGGGCCACTTCCTTGATGACCTTGTTGCGCGGGTCGGACACGGTGTACACAGGGTGGCCGAAACCGATCACCACTTCCTTGTTGGCGACGCGGTTGCGGATGTCCGCTTCGGCTTCGTCGGCATTCTCGTAGCGTTCCTGGATCTCGAGCGCGACTTCATTGGCGCCGCCGTGCTTCGGACCGCGCAGCGCGCCGATCGCGCCGGTGATGGCCGAGTGGATGTCCGAACCCGTGCTTGGCGATCACGCGCGGTGAAGGTGGAGGCATTGAACTCGTGTTCCGCGTACAGGATCAGCGAGGTGTGCATCGCCTTGACCCACGATTCGGACGGCTTTTCGCCATGCAGCAGGTGCAGGAAGTGGCCGCCGATCGAGTCGTCGTCGGTCTCGGTGTCGATGCGCTTGCCATTGTGACTGAAGTGGTACCAGTACAGCAGCATCGATCCGAACGACGCCATCAGGCGGTCGGCGATGGCGCGCGCCCCGGGATGTTGTGGTCGTCTTTTTCCGGCAGCACGCAGCCGAGGGTCGACACGCCGGTGCGCATCACGTCCATCGGGTGGGCCGAGGCAGGCAGCGCCTCGAGAGCCGACTTGACCGCCTGCGGCAGGCCGCGCATCGATTTGAGGTGGGTCTTGTAGCCCTTCAGTTCAGCCGCATTCGGCAGTTTGCCGTGCACCAGCAGGAAGGCGATTTCTTCGAATTCGCAGCTGTCGGCCACGTCGAGAATGTCGTAGCCGCGGTAGTGCAGATCGTTGCCGGTCTTGCCGACCGAGCACAGGGCGGTGTTACCCGCGGTGACGCCGGACAGGGCAACGGATTTTTTTGGCTTGAATGCCGGGGCTTGTGCTTCACTCATGTTCAGATCTCCTGGATGGGGTATGGATTATTTTTTCTGCGCGGCGAACAGCGCGTCAAGCTTTTGCTCGAATTCGTGATAGTTGATGCGTTCGTACAGTTCCATGCGGGTCTGCATGGTGTCGACCACGTTCTTCTGGGTGCCGTCGCGGCGGATCGCGCCGTACACGTTTTCGGCCGCCTTGTTCATGGCGCGGAAGGCCGACAGCGGGTACAGCACCAGGCCCACGTCGGCGCCCTTGAGTTCTTCGGTGGTAAAACAGCGGGGTGGCGCCAAACTCGGTAATGTTGGCCAGCACCGGCACCTTGACCGCGTTGGCGAAGGTCTTGTACATGGCCAGGTCGGTGATCGCTTCCGGGAAGATCATGTCGGCGCCCGCTTCGACGCAGGCCATGGCGCGGTCCAGCGCCGATTCGAGGCCTTCGACGGCCAGCGCGTCGGTACGCGCCATGATCACGAAGTTCTCGTCGGTGCGGGCATCGACGGCGGCCTTGATGCGGTCGACCATTTCCTGCTTGGTGACGATTTCCTTGCCCGGACGGTGGCCGCAGCGCTTGGCGCCGACCTGGTCTTCGATGTGCATGGCGGCGGCGCCGAACTTGATCATCGATTTGACGGTGCGCGCCACGTTGAAGGCGGAAGCGCCAAAGCCGGTATCGACGTCGACCAGCAGCGGCAGGTCGCACACGTCGGTGATGCGGCGCACGTCGGTCAGCACGTCGTCCAGGTTCGAGATGCCCAGGTCGGGCAAGCCGAGCGAGCTACACGCGACGCCGCCGCCGGACAGGTAGATCGCCTTGAAGCGACAAGCGCTTGGCCAGCAGCGCGTGGTTCGCATTGATCGCGCCGACGACCTGCAGCGGGGATTCTTCTTGGACGGCTTTGCGGAACGCGGCGCCTGCGGAGTACTGGGTCATGTGTTCACCTTGATGCGTGGAGGGATGGCAGTCCATTTGCAAGCACTGTGCCAGTGGGAGCGGACGGACAAAACACCATGGAATCAAGGACTTGAAATTCTGCCAAACGCACAACACTGAAACATGAAACATGCATGAAACGTTTCAATGAAACATTGCAGGGCGATTTGGATTAAAATTGAAACATGACCCTGCCCCGCCCCGCCCCCGATTCCTTCGACAAACCGGTTATCTGGACGGTGTCGGTCTCGCGCCTGTCCGACCTGTTCCGCGACATCACGCTCGAATACGATCACCTGGCAGCGATCGAACCGATCAACCTCGGTTTCGACGAGGCCGCGCGCCACATCCGCGAACGCATGGCGACCGAGCGCTGCGACGTGGTCATCGCAGGCCTACTCCAACGCCGCCTATTTAAAGGGACGCGTCTCGGTCCCGGTGGTGATCGCCAAGGCCAGCGGCTTCGACGTGATGCAGGCGCTGGCGCGCGCGCGCCGCGTGTCGAACCGGATCGGCGTCATCACCTACCAGGAGCAATTGCCCCAGCTGGCAGAATTCGCGGCCACGTTCGGGGTCGACATCGCCCAGCGCACTTACGTGACCGAGGAAGACGCGCGGGCCCAGATCAACGACCTCAAGGCGGCTTAAGCATCGAAGCCATTGTCGGCGCCTAGCCTGATTACCGACCTGGCCGAGGAAGCCAGCCTGACCGGCGTCTTCGTCTACTCCGCCGCCTCGATCCGCCAGGCCTTCGACGACGCGCTCGAAATGGCGCGCCTGACCCAGCTCGAATCGAACCGCGGCTTGGGCGCACGGTGGTGGCCGACACCCTGCGCGCCAAGCATGGCTTGAACGACTTGCGCGGCGAATCGGCGGCCATGGAAACGCTGCGCCAGGCGGTGGTGCTGTATGCGCGCTCGCCAGCCACGGTGCTGATCGACGGCGAAACGGGCACCGGCAAGGAACTGGTGGCGCAGGCGATCCACCGCGAAGGCCCGCGCAGCCTGGGCGCCAACCGGCCGTTCGTGGCCGTCAATTGCAGCGCCATCGCCGAGTCGCTGCTCGAATCGGAACTGTTCGGTCACGAGGAAGGCGCGTTCACCGGCGCGCGCCATGGCGGCCACGCCGGCCTGTTCAGAAGCGGCCAACCGCGGCACCCTGTTTTTGGATGAGATCGGCGAAATGCCATTGACGCTGCAAACGCGCCTGCTGCGCGTGCTGGAAGAGCGCGAAGTGGTGCGGGTCGGCGGCACGCGCCCGATCGCGGTCAGCGTGCGCGTGATCAGCGCCACCCACTGCGACCTGGAGGAACGGGTGCGCGAAGGCCGCTTCCGGGCCGACCTGTTCTACCGGCTGGCGGTGCTGCGCCTGTCGCTGCCGCCGCTGCGCGCACGGACCGAAGATGTGGCGCCGCTGGCCGAATGGGCGCTCAAGAATGCGCTGGCCGCGCTGGGCGCGCGCCCGCATCCGAACCTGCACGCCGAGGTCGCGGCCTGCGCCCCGCTGCTCGCGCGCTACGGCTGGCCGGGAAATGTGCGCGAGCTGCGCAACCTGACCGAACGCCTGGCCCTGTTCCTGGCGGCCGAGCCGCTGCAGGCGCTGACGCCGGCGTTTGTGCTGTCGGTGGCGCCGGAACTGAACCGGGGCGACGCCCCCTGCCCCCTGCCCGCGCCCGCGCGGCATGGGCCGACGAGAGCGTGGAGCAGGTGCTGGCCCGTTTCGGCGGACGGCGCGACGAGGCGGCCCGTCATCTCGGGATCAGCCGCACCACCCTGTGGCGCAAATTGCGAAAGTAGAGTCCGCTTGAGCTAATCGTTGCAAATTATGTATATACAAGCATAGAATCATTCGTTCCATTCCCACGAAGGCGCGACTATGATCCGCCCTTTTCAAACCCGGCACACGGTCCACAAGGCGGTGCCCATGCCTACTTTCGGAGGCTTCCATGTCAGCAGCAAAGCAACCCGCACTGTTTTCCCTGATCGGCAACACCCCGCTGGTCGAAGTGACCCGCATCGACACCGGCAAATGCCGCCTGTTCCTCAAGCTGGAAAGCCAGAATCCGGGCGGCTCCATCAAGGACCGCATCGGCCGCGCCATGATCGAAGCGGCAGAAAAAGACGGGCGCCTGAAACCGGGCGGCACCGTGGTTGAGGCGACCATCTAAGCAATACCGGCCTGGGCCTGGCGCTGGTGGCGCGCATCAAGGGCTACCGCGTGGTGCTGGTGGTGCCCGACAAGATGGCGATTGAAAAAGTCCTGCACCTCAAAGCCCTGGGCGCCGAGATCCACCTGACCCGCTCCGACGTGGGCAAGGGCCACCCCTGAGTATTACCAGGACATGGCGGCGCGCATCGCCAGCGAGATTCCCGGCTCCTGGTTCGCCGACCAGTTCAACAATCCCGCCAATCCGCTCGCGCACGAGACCACCACCGGCCCCGAACTGTGGGAACAGACCGGCCATGAACTCGATGCGATCGTGGTGGGCGTGGGCTCGTCCGGCACCCTGACCGGACTGTCGAACTACTTCAGGAAAGTGCAGCCAGAGCTCGAATTCGTGCTGGCCGATCCCAAGGGCTCGATCCTGGCCGACTACATCAACACGGGCGTGCTGCGCGACGACGCCTACTCGTGGGCGGTGGAAGGCATCGGCGAAGACTTCATTCCCAAGGATTGCCGACCTGTCGCGCGTAAAGAAGGCCTACACGATCGACGACAACGAAAGCTTCAACACGGCGCGCCTGCTGCTCTCCGAAGAAGGCATCCTGGCTTAGCTCCTCGTCCGGCACCCTGCTGGCCACCGCCCTGCGCTACTGCCGCGAGCAGTCCACGCCCAAGAACGTGGTCACCTTCGTGTGCGACACCGGGACCCGCTATCTGACCAAGGTCTACAGCAATGGCTGGATGGCCGACCAGGGCTTGCTGGTCCGCCCCAAGCTGGGCGACCTGCGCGACCTGATCGGACGCCGCTTCGACGAAGGCGACGTGGTCTCGGTGGCGCCGTCGGACACCCTGATGACGGCCTTCAACCGCATGCGCAGCGCCGACCTGGCCCAGCTGCCGGTGATCGACAATGGCCAGCTGGCTGGTATCATCGATGAATCGGACCTGCTGCTGCACGTCGCCCACGATCCGGCCAAGTTCCAGAGCCTGGTCGGCAGCACCATGACGGCCCAGCTGCAGACCTTGCAGCCATCGGCCAGCATGCAGCAGCTGCGCGAGATCCTCGACCACGGCCTGACGGCGGTGATCAGCGACCAGCAGCGCTTCTACGGCCTGATCACGCGTTTCGACCTTCTTAACCATTTGCGCAGGACTGTATCGTGACCTCCAAAACCAAACAGCACATCGCCACGCGCGTCATCCACGGCGGACAAATGCCCGACCCGAGCACCGGCGCGGTCATGCCGCCGATTTACGCGACCTCCACCTTCGTGCAGGAGAGCCCGGGCGTGCACAAGGGCCTCGACTACGGCCGCTCCCACAACCCGACCCGCTGGGCGCTCGAGCGCTGCGTGGCCGACCTGGAAAGCGGTTCCCAGGCGTTCGCCTTCGCCTCCCGGCCTGGCCGCCATTTCGACAGTGCTGGAACTGGCCGACAGCGGCTCGCACATCATCGCCGAGACGACATGTACGGCGGCACCTACCGCCTGTTCCGAGCGCGTGCGCAAACGCAGCGCTTAGCCATGAATTCACCTATGTCGACCTGACCAATCCGGAAGCGCTGCTGGCGGCCATCCGTCCCGAGACCAAAATGGTCTGGATCGAAACGCCGACCAACCCGATGCTCAAGCTGGCCGACCTGGCCGCCATCGCCAGGATTTGCCGCGAACGCGGCATCATCAGCGTGTGGCGACAACACCTTCGCCAGCCCGATCGTGCAGCGTCCGCTCGAATTCGGCATCGACGTGGTGGTGCACTCGACCACCAAGTACATGAACGGCCACTCGGACATCATCGGCGGCGTGGCGGTGGCGGGCACCGCCCCGCACCAGCTGGAACTGGCTGAAAAAATCGGCTTCCTGCAAAACTCCGTGGGCGCGATCCAGGGTCCGTTCGACAGCTTCCTGGTCCTGCGCGGCATCAAGACGCTGGCCCTGCGCCTGGAGCGCCACTGCGCCAGCGCGCTCGAACTGGCGCGCTGGCTCGAGAACGAACCGAAGGTCGGCAAGGTGTTCTACCCGGGCCTGGAGTCGCACCCGCAGCACGCGCTGGCCAAGCGCCAGATGAACGGCTTCGGCGGCATCATCTCGATCCAGCTCGACACCGACCTGGCTTGGCGCGCGCGCCGCTTCCTCGAACGCTGCGCGGTGTTCACCCTGGCCGAAAGCCTGGGCGGGGTCGAGAGCCTGATCGAGCATCCGGCCCTGATGACGCATGCGACCATTCCACCGGCCCAGCGCGCTGCTCGGCATTACCGACGGACTGATTCGCCTGTCGGTCGGCGTCGAGCATGTCGACGACTTGCGCGACGATCTACGCAACGCACTCGCGGCGATCTGATTCGCGCATCACCATGGGCGCCAGGCCCCTCCCCTGGCGCCTGACCGGCACCACCCGCGCCAGCATCAGGGACGAGCGGTGCAGGTCGTGGTAAGCCCCCATCTCGGCGCCGTCGTCGGCGCCGCAAGCGACCTCCCAGGCGCACTCGGGCGCCAGCTTGCCGTAGTCCTGATCCCCATAGCGCAGGCTGCGAAAGCGCGGCTGCAAACGCTGGCGTTCGCCCCAGCTGGCGGCATCGGGCCGCGCCGGCTGGCAGTGCTCGCGCCCCGGCGTGCGCGCGCCTGCGGCCAGATAGCAATGCCGCAGCTTGCCTTGGCTGCGGCAGCCAACCAGCAGCGGTCCCAGAAAGAGCACGTTCTCCGCCAGCACCAGAACATCGAGTTGCGCCAGTCCGATGATGGTCGTGCGCAGGATGGTCGCGGCCAGCATGGCAGCGCCTTGATGCTGGTCCGCCAGCGCCAGCGCCGCCGCGTGGCCGCCGTCGACGATACTGTCGACCAGCCGCAGCGATCCGCCCGCACCGCCGCACTGCAGCGGGCCGACGATGCTGTGATCGATCCGCAGCGCCACGCTGGCGCTGTCGCAGATCACGCTGGGCCTGCCGCCCCAGCGCGCCCCGCGCAAGGGCTCGGTGTCCCAGCCCGGCACCAGCGTGCAGTGGCGCAGCGCCACCTGGCATGGCGCGCCGTGTTGGTCACCGGACAGCACCAGCGGCCCGCCTGCCACCAGCAGGCCTTCCATGGTGAGCGACTGCTTCTACCCTGCCCCTCGACCGCGATCCTTTCGTGTTCGCCGCTGTGGTACTCGAACATGCGCAGCACGGGCCGGGTCATGTCGGCCGCGCGAGGACCAGGCGCTCGCCGGGCAGCAGCGCCAGGCGCGGCGCCTCGTGGTAGGTGCCGCTGTCGGCAATTTCAATAATGGCGGCGCGGTGCCCGGCAATGGCTTGCTTGTCGGCGTTCCATTGCGCGAGCGCCTGGGTGACGGTGGCGAACTCATGCGGCGGCGCACAGCTTGCGCACCCGGTACAGGCGCGTCCCGCGCGGACCGGCATTGAACGTGGATAATAGCCGCCGCCAATGGCGGCGCTGGCACGGTCGCCGGAAGGCGTGTGCGGCAATAGATTGTGCAAGAAAATGGCGTGGCAGCCCATAGCGTGATCCTGGTCAAATGAAATGGCTTAAGCATCGATCAATGTCGACGCTGTAAATACCATTAGAATGTAACCAACTATCACTCACATTGAGAAATATCAATCGATCTACGCGCCATGGGTAGACAGCTTGCGCATTCCGCTTGACGGGCAAAAAAGGCCCGCTGTGAAGGGGGCCCTGGTCAGTCACGCGATCATTCGATCTCGACTGTTTCTTGCAGCGCTGCTTAAGCAGGCGACGTGCCGTCCGACTCGGGGAAGTCGAGCGTGACATTGTCCTTCTCGTCCAGGTCGACCGTGACCTTGCCGCCGTTGACCAGGCGGCCGAACAGCAGCTCGTCGGCCAGCGCCTTGCGGATCATGTCCTGGATCAGGCGCGACATCGGGCGTGCGCCCATGAGCGGATCGAACCCTTTCTTGGCCAGGAACTTGCGCAGCGACTCGGTGAAGATCGCTTCGACCTTCTTCTCGTGCAGCTGTTCTTCGAGCTGCATGAGGAACTTGTCGACCACGCGCAGGATGATCTCTTCGTCCAGCGCGCGGAAGCTGATGGTCGCGTCGATCCGGTTGCGGAACTCCGGCGTGAACATGCGCTTGATGTCGGCCATCTCGTCGCCCGCCGCCTTCGAATCGGTGAAGCCCATCGAACGCTTGGTCAGGCTCTCGGCGCCGGCATTGGTGGTCATGATGATGATCACGTTGCGGAAGTCCGCCTTGCGGCCGTTGTTGTCGGTCAGCGTGCCGTGGTCCATCACCTGCAGCAGGATATTGAAGATATCCGGATGCGCTTTCTCGATCTCGTCGAGCAGCAGCACCGCGTGCGGCTTCTTGGTGATCGCTTCGGTCAGCAGACCGCCCTGGTCGAAACCGACGTAGCCCGGCGGCGCGCCGATCAGGCGGCTGACGGCGTGGCGCTCCATGTACTCGGACATGTCGAAGCGAATCAGCTCGATGCCGAGGATGAAGGCGAGCTGCTTGGCCACCTCGGTCTTGCCCACGCCGGTCGGACCGGAGAACAGGAAGGAGCCGATCGGCTTGTCGGTCTTGCCCAGGCTTGTAGCGCGCGCCATCTTGATGGCCGACGACAGCGCATCGATGGCAGGCTCCTGGCCGAACACGACGTTGCGCAAGTCGTGGTCGATGGTCTGCAGCTTGCTGCGGTCGTCCTGGTTGACCGTTTGCGGCGGGATGCGCGCGATCTTGGCGATGATGTCCTCGATCTCGGCCTTGCCGATGGTTTTCTTTTGCTTCGATTTGGGCAGGATGCGCTGGGCGGCACCGGCTTCGTCGATCACGTCGATCGCCTTGTCGGGCAGATGGCGGTCGTTGATGAAGCGCGCGCCAGTTCAGCGGCGGTCGACAGGGCCGACGAGGAATACTTGACGCCATGGTGCTCTTCGAAGCGCGACTTGAGGCCACGCAGGATCTGCACGGTCTGTTCGACGGTCGGCTCGTTGACGTCCACTTTCTGGAACCGGCGCGACAGCGCGTGGTCTTTCTCGAACACGCCTCGGAACTCGGTGTAGGTGGTCGCGCCGATGCACTTGAGCTGGCCGTTGGCGAGCGCAGGCTTGAGCAGGTTCGACGCGTCGAGCGTGCCGCCGGATGCCGAGCCTAAGCACCGATGATGGTGTGGATCTCGTCGATGAACAGGATGCCGTGCGGGGTTTCCTTCAATTGCTTGAGGACCGCCTTGAGGCGCTGTTCGAAATCGCCGCGGTACTTGGTACCGGCCAGCAGCGCGCCCATGTCGAGCGAATAGACGATCGCGTTCTGCAGGATTTCGGGAACGTCTTCCTGCGTGATGCGCCAGGCCAGGCCTTCGGCGATCGCGGTCTTGCCCACGCCCGCCTCGCCGACCAGCAGCGGATTGTTCTTGCGGCGGCGGCACAGGATTTGAATGACGCGGTCGACTTCGTCCTCGCGCCCGATCAGCGGATCGATCTTGCCTTCGGCGGCGGCCTTGTTCAGGTTTTGGGTGAACTGGTCGAGCGGGCTTTCTTTTGCCTGGCCTTCGACTTGCGCTTCTTCGACGCCCTCGGACGTTTTTTGCGAATCGATCTGCTGATCCTTGCGCACGCCGTGGGAAATGAAGTTGACCACGTCCAGACGGGTCACGCCCTGCTGGTGCAGGTAGTACACCGCGTGCGAATCTTTTCGCCGAAGATGGCCACCAGCACGTTGGCGCCGGTGACTTCTTTCTTGCCGTTCGAGGCCGATTGCACGTGCATGATCGCACGCTGAATCACGCGCTGGAAACCGAGCGTTGGCTGGGTATCGACCTCGCCCGTGCCAGGCACGGTCGGGGTGTTATCGCCGATGAAATTGGTCAGCGTTTTTCGCAGGTCTTCAATGTTGACAGCACAGGCGCGCAGGACTTCCGCGGCCGATGGATTGTCCAGAAGCGCCAGCAGCAAATGCTCAACGGTAATGAATTCATGCCGTGCTTGCCGTGCTTCGACAAAGGCCATGTGTAAGGAGACTTCCAGTTCCTGCGCAATCATACTTCCTCCATCACGCACTGCAGGGGGTGCCCCGCCTTGCGCGCATGCGTTAATACAAACTCCACTTTGGTACACGCTATATCTTTAGAAAACACGCCACACACTCCTTTGCCGTGGCGATGAACGGAAAGCATAATTTGCGTCGCCGTCTCACGATCCTTGTTGAAGTACTCCTGGATGACGGCCACCACGAACTCCATCGGAGTGTAGTCATCGTTGAGTAGTGCCACCTGGTACAGCGGCGGGGGTTTGACCACCTGCCGCTCCAGCAATTGCTCTGTGTCTTGCTTGGTTGCCATACGCTTATTCTAAAGCTTTCAATGTTGATGCATTACGTAAATATCAGGGCATTTACATTTGTTTTCCATCTTACGCGTTTTCGCTCAGATGCGCAGATGGCGTCCTTGCGAGGGAAATCAAGAGTTGCTTTTTCGCAGACTGTGCACAATTTGGCAATTCCCATATAAAACCGCTTGACTTGGATATTTTTTCAACCAACAATGCGGATATTGACTTGTACTTATGTACATTGTTAATGAAGAAGTGAGCAGGCTGAGGAGGGGGCAGAAGCTTCTTGCTTTTATAGCTCGTGTGATTGGTTCTATTTTGAAAGTTCTTTTATGGCAACAGGTACAGTTAAGTGGTTCAATGATTCCAAAGGCTTTGGCTTCATCACTCCAGATGACGGCGGCGAGGATCTGTTCGCGCACTTCTCCGCAATCAACATGAACGGTTTCAAGACCCTCAAAGAAGGTCAAAAAGTTCAATTCGAAGTCACGCAAGGCCCTAAAGGCAAGCAAGCTTCCAACATCCAGGCTGCTTAAGCTACCCGAATGTGAAAAACCCCGCTGCAAGGCGGGGTTTTTTTATGTCCGATCCAGATCCATTGACGGTGATCGTGCTTTTCCGGGCTTGCAAAGCGTCGCCAACTGGATGCGTCGCAATCGACGAAATTGTGCGTTTTCATGACAGTGCCCGTGCTTAGAAGCGTTTGGACATCGCAATCGCCTCTTCGACAGCAGCGCATTCACACTTACCCTCCCCGCATCGTCATTCGCCAGTACAATCCGGGCGAGCCACTATTCTCAGCGAGAACATCCCATGCACAACGCCTTCCCGACCACTCTGCTGCGCGCCGTGCTGGCGCTCATCGTCATGGCGGGACTGACTGCCTGCGTCACCACGACGCCGGTTCCGCAGACCGCAGCGCCTGCGCCTGCGCCCAGTGCCGCCGGCAGGCCTGCATTGCATCGGCCGACGGCAAGTCGGTGCGCTGCGGTGCGGCCGCGGCATACTGCCTGCAATCGACCGACGCCAGCGCCATGGCCTGCGGCGGCGCGGTAACGCACTGCCAGAGCGCGTCCTCGGGCAAGGCCGTCGCTTGCGGCGCGCAAGCGGCGTATGTGCGAGCATTCCTTCGACGGCAGCGGCATCGCCTGCGGCGGCAAGGCCGAGCATTGCCAGGGCGCGCCGGACGGCAGCGCGATCGCCTGCGGCGGCGCGGCCAGCTACTGCGCGAAATCGGCCGACGGCAAGCAAGTCGCCTGTGGCGGCCGCGCCACCTACTGCGACAAGTCGGGTGACGGCAAGCAGGTCGCCTGCGGCGACGCGGCCCAGCATTGCGAGCGCTCGGCCGATGGCAGCGCGGTCGCCTGCGGTGCCGGCGCAGCGCATTGTCTCGCCTCGGCCGATGGCAGCCGCAAGGCCTGCGGGCCGTCCGGCCAGGTGATGTTCCTGCCGATGGGCACGCGCGATGCGGCGTCCTCCGCCCGGGGGAAGTGACCGGCCGCAGGAAGGACCGCCGCCTGCGTGTGGACGACGAAATCTTCTTCAGCACCTGCCGGTGACGGCGCAAAAAAAAACCCTGCACTCTCGCGAGGCAGGGCTTTCGATCCTGCAAGCGGCGAATTACATCTGCTCGATCATCACGTCGCCAAAGCCCGAGCACGATACCTGCGTCGCGCCTTCCATCAGGCGCGCGAAGTCGTAGGTGACTTTCTTGCTGGCGATTGATTTCTGCATCGAATCGATGATCAGGTCGGCCGCTTCCAGCCAGCCCATGTGACGCAGCATCATTTCAGCCGACAGGATCAGCGAACCCGGGTTCACGTAATCTTTGCCCGCATACTTGGGCGCGGTGCCGTGGGTCGCTTCCGAACATGGCCACCGAGTCCGACAGGTTGGCGCCCGGCGCGATGCCGATGCCGCCCACTTGCGCTGCCAGCGCGTCGGAGATGTAGTCGCCGTTCAGGTTCAGGGTCGCGATCACGCTGTACTCTGCCGGGCGCAGCAGGATCTGCTGCAGGAAGGCGTCGGCGATCGAATCCTTGACGACGATGTCGCGGCCGGTCTTTGGATTCTTGAACTTGCACCATGGGCCGCCATCGATCAGCTCGGCGCCGAATTCCTTCTGCGCCAGCGCGTACGCCCAGTCGCGGAAGCCGCCTTCGGTGTACTTCATGATGTTGCCCTTGTGGACGATGGTCACCGATGGCTTGTCATTGTCGATCGCGTACTGGATCGCCTTGCGCACCAGGCGCTCGGTTCCTTCGATCGACACCGGCTTGATGCCCAGGCCCGAGGTGTTCGGGAAGCGGATCTTCGATACGCCCATTTCCTTGATCAGGAAGTCCATCAGTTTCTTGGCGCCGTCCGAACCTTGCTGGTATTCGATGCTTAAGCGTAGATGTCTTCCGAGTTTTCGCGGAAGATGACCATGTCGGTCTTCTCAGGCTCTTTCACTGGCGAAGGCACGCCGGTGAAGTAGCGCACCGGACGCAGGCAGACGTACAGGTCGAGCTGCTGGCGCAGCGCCACGTTCAGGGAACGGATGCCGCCGCCCACCGGCGTGGTCAGCGGGCCCTTGATCGAGACCACATAGTCCTTGAGCACGGTCAGGGTTTCTTCCGGCAGCCACACGTCGGGGCCGTACACGGTGGTCGATTTTTCGCCTAAGCATAGATTTCCATCCAGCTGATCTTGCGCTTGCCTTTGTACGCCTTGGCCACCGCGGCGTCGACCACTTTGATCATCACCGGGCTGATATCCACGCCGGTGCCGTCGCCTTCGATGTAGGGAATGACGGGATTATCTGGTACATTCAGCGAAAAATCGGCATTGACGGTGATTTTCTGGCCGTCAGCAGGTACTTTGATATGTTGATACATCGTGATCTCCGAAGTGGACGAGGCAGGCGTGATCTGCAAACTGTATTTGATGAAAAAATACTGCGATAATGCAAGTCTTCTATAAGACACAAGACGTGCGTTTCATATTATGCACCAGTATCTTACTAGGCGCTATGAATTTGCGACACTAGCAATGTGCTTCGCAGCTTAACATTTTCAAGAACGGCGCCCTATTATGCCCCTCATTTTGTTTAACAAACCGTTCCAGGTGCTGTGCCAGTTCTCCCCGCAGGACGGGCGCGCATGCCTGGCCGATTACGTCACAACGCCGAATGTCTACCCGGCTTTTACTACTCGACGCCGACAGCGAAGGCTTGATGCTGCTCACCGACGACGGCAAGCTGCAGCATGCGATCGCCCACCCGGACCACAAGGAGGCCAAGACCTACCTGGTGCAGGTGGACGGCGCGCCAGGTGCGTACCAGCTGGCGCGCCTGCAGGCGCCGCTCGACCTGGGCGACTTCGTCACCAAGCCCTGCCGCGCGGTGCTCATTGCCGAGCTACGGCCTGGCTGTGGCCGCGCAATCC
This sequence comes from Massilia sp. H-1, assembly GCA_024703915.1. Lineage (GTDB taxonomy): Bacteria > Pseudomonadota > Gammaproteobacteria > Burkholderiales > Burkholderiaceae_D > Telluria_A. The sequence goes on from CP087969.1 coordinate 1,053,685, forward strand.
GCCGATCCGGGTGCGGGCCGACAAGCCCACCGGGTGGATCGCGATCACGCTGCAGGAAGGAAAAAACCGCCAGGTCAGGCGGATGACGGCCGCGGTCGGGCTGCCCACGCTGCGCCTGGTGCGCAGCAGTATCAGGGCCGTTTTCGCTGGCCACCCACCCCCTGATGCCGGGCGAATCGATGGAAGTGCTTAGGCCACCGGCATCGCGCGCGGATGAGGCGGTCAACGGCGCACCGGCGCGCCGCGTTAAAATGCCAGCTTAACCAACCAGAAACCGCAGCCCAATGAAAAAACTCCTGGCAATTTCCTCCGCCACCCTCCTGCTCGCCGCAGGCGGCGCCCTCGCCCAGCAGACCAGCTTCGGCAGCACCAAGCTGTCGGCCTAAGCATGCACCTGATCAAGGCGGAAGTGGCCGCCAACGATCCTCAGCGCCAGCAGGGGCTGATGTTTCATGAAAAAATGGAGGGCAATAACGGCATGGTGTTCGTGTTCGACCAGGCCAACACCCAGTGCATGTGGATGAAGAACACGCTGCTGCCGCTGTCGGTCGCCTTCCTCGACGACCAGGGCAAGATCGTCAATATCGAAGACATGCAGCCGCAGACGCTCGAGAGCCATTGCTCGAAAAAGCCGGTGCGCTTCGCTGGAAATGAACCTGGGCTGGTTCAAGCAAAAGAACATCAAGCCGGGCATGACGATTGAAGGCTTGCCAGCGGCAAAATAAAGCGCAGGCCAAGCGAAAAAACCCGCCGTGACCAGGTCAGGCGGGTTTTTTACCATTCACAAGCTGCTCGGCGGAGCCAGTCCGCCTTCACACGGTGCTATTAAGCGGCCAGTGCTTTCAGGGCTGCAGCCAGACGGCTCTTGTGGCGAGCTGCCTTGTTCTTGTGGATGATTTTCTTGTCAGCGATGCTGTCGATCTTCGACACGGATGCCTGGAAGATCGTGGTTGCAGCCGCTTTGTCGCCAGCCTGGATGGCCTTGCGAACAGCTTTGATTGCGGTACGCAGGGTCGAACGCTGCGACGAATTGTGAGCGTTTTGCTTAACTGCTTGACGAGCGCGTTTGCGCGCTTGTGCGGTATTTGCCATGGAATTTCCTAGATCGGGTCAAGTTGCGTTTGCAAACATTAGCGTCTGCTAAACATTAGTGTCTGCGTAACAGAATTCTGTACAGCCTTCGATTATAGCGAATTATTCCGTCAAGGGCAATTCTTAAATCAACATTCGCTGTCCCCTGCCCTTGCCGGGCTATAATCCCGGCCCATGAACTTGCTCAAGACCCTCGCCGCCATTTCCAGCATGACCATGCTGTCCCGAGTCACCGGTTTTACTGCGCGAGAGCCTGATGGCGCGCGCCTTCGGTTCCGGCGTCTACACCGACGCCTTCATCGTCGCCTTCCGCCTGCCCAACTTGCTGCGCCGCCTGTTCGCCGAGGGGGCGTTCTCGCAAGCCTTCGTGCCGCTCTTGTCTGAATATAAAAACAAGAATGGCGAGGCCGAAACCAAGGAATTGATCGACCAGGCCGCCACCTTCCTGCTGTGGAGCACGGTGCTGGTCAGCCTGGCTTCAAGCATTCTGGCCGCCCCGCTGCTGATCTACTGGATCGTCGACCCGGCCAGCCAGACCCCGGACAGCAAGCAGGCTGCGGTCTGGATGACGCGCTTCATGTTCCCGTATATCGCCTGCATGTCCTTCGTGGCGCTGGCTAGGCAGGCATTCTCAATACCTGGCGCCAGTTCAAGATCCCCGCGTTCACCCCGGTGATGCTCAACCTGTCCTTCATCTGCGCCTCGCTGTTCCTGCCCCAGTACCTGGCCCAGCCGATCTATGCGATGGCGATCGCGGTCATGGTCGGCGGCCTGCTGCAGGTGGCACTGCAGATCCCGTCGCTGGTGAAAATCGGCATGCTGCCGCGCATCCACCTGAACCCGATGGCGTCCCTGCGCGACCCGGGCGTGCGTCGCATCCTGCAAAAGATGGGGCCTAGCCCTGCTGGGCGTATCGGCCGCGCAGATCAGCCTGCTGATCAATACCACCATCGCTTCTACCACCTGGGGCCGGGCGCCGTGTCGGCCCTGAGCTGGGCCGACCGCCTGATGGAATTTCCCACCGCGATGCTGGGCGTGGCGCTCGGCACCATTTTGCTGCCGGGACTGTCGAAGGCGATCACCAACGACGACCCGAAAGAGTATTCTGGCTTGCTCAACTGGGGCCTGCGCCTGACCTTCCTGCTGGCCATACCGGCCGCGGTCGGCCTGGCCATGCTGGCCGAGCCGCTGATCGCCACCCTGTTCAACTACGGCAAGTTCGACGCGGCCGCCACCCACGCGGCCGCCGCGCCGCTGGTGGCCTACAGCGCCGCTTGCTCGGCATCATCGTGGTCAAGATCCTGACCCCGGCCTTCTATGCGCGCCAGGACTTCCGTACTCCGGTGCGGATCGCCATCGGCACCGTGATCGCGGTCCAACTGCTCAACGGGCTGCTGGTGCAGGTGCTTGACTTCGGCGTGTCCGGCCTGGCCCTGTCGATCGGCCTGGGCGCCTGCATCAATGCTTAGCTGCATGTACTTCCTGCTGCGCAAGCGCGACATTTTCACGCCCCAGCCGGGCTGGCCCCTGTTCTTCGCCAAGCTGACGCTGGCGGTGCTGGTCATGGGCGCCCTGGCCTGGTACGCGCGCGGCCTGTTCGCCTGGACCGGGCCCGGCGTGCACGGCCTGCTGCGCGCCTCGAAACTGGGCGCCATCGTCTCGGTGTGCGTGGCCGTGTATTTCGGCGTGCTGTTCGCGCTCGGCTTCCGCCTGGGCGACTTCCGGCGCGCGGCGCGCTAGGCGCTAGCAGTTCACCACTAGTACTTGCGCCCGGGCGGCGGCACGTTCCGGTTCGATGCTTAGGCCGCCGATGCCGCCGATGCCGCTGCCGCAGCCGCCGCTGCGGCGGCTTCTTCGGCCTGGCGCTCGGCATCTTCTGCCTGCTGGCGCTCGGCTTCGGCCGCTTCCGCGGCGGCGCGCTCCTGCGCCGCCATGTCCACATCGCCCGCTTCGGCCGTCTCGCGCGCCGGATTTTGCGCTGTCGCTCCTGGGCTAGGCTGGGCGGCACGGGGACCGTCCCGGCCGGGCGGTCGAACAGCGACCCGCCCACCGGCGAATTGGGCGGTGTCGGCACCGAGCCCGGCATGCCATCGCCGTTAAGCAATCATGAACTTCCAGTCCGAGATGCGTTCGCGGTTGTCCAGGTTCTGAAAGCGGATATCGAAATTGGCCACCTTGAGCGGACGCCGGTCCGACAGGCTGTACACCCCGAGCACGCCGATCTTGTCGCCCAGCCAGACGATGCCCCATTCAGCCTTGCCGGTGACCGGATCGACGAAGATCTTGCGCAGGTGGCGGCGCGGATTGGGAAAGCGCGGATCCTTGAGCAGATCCTGCAGGCTGCGCGGCTGCTTGAGCTGGCCCTCCGGCGTGGCGCCGGCGTAGCTGCGCAGCGCTTCGCTGAACTGGGCGCCGATCTCGAGCAGCTCTTCCTCGGCGGCCGCGCGTTGCAGCACGCTGCCCGCCTTCAGCGTGGCGGCGCCCACCAGGCCGATGACCATCAACAGGACGATCAGGCCCAGGTAGGTGAAACCGCGTGCGCCGGGCCGCTGCATGGATGCTACCACTCCGAATACGGCTTGCCGTGCTTGTCGTTGCCAGGCGCCCCGCTGCGGATGCCGTACACATTGCCCTTGCTCGCATCCTCGGGCGCGACCACGATCCAGGTATCGGTGCTCTCGGTGATCGGGTCGACCGGCAAGGCGCGCAGGTAGTGCTTCTCGACCAGCTGTTCGAGCGAATCGGGATAGCGCCCGCGGTCCGAGTAGAACTGGTCGATCACGTCGCGCGTGCTGCGCAGGTTCTCGCGCAGGATGGTTTCCTTGGCGCTGTCGATGGTCGGGAAGTAGCGCGGCACGGCCAGCGACAGCAGCAGCGACGATGGCCAGCACCACCAGCAGTTCGATCAGCGTGAAGCCTTTGCGGGTCATGGTGCTCACCATTTCTTGTACGGGATGTCGTTCAGGCTTAGCGCGCTCGGACAGCGAGTACACATCGTACACGTCCTCGCCTTCCTGGGGATCGCTGGCCTCGCTCGCGTAGCTGCGCTTGCCCCAGGTCTGGGCGTCGGACAGCTGCGCGTCGCCGTTGAACGGGTCGCGCGGCACGCGCCGCAGGAAGAATACCTTGGCCCGCTTGGGATTGCGCAGGTCGGGCGAACCTTCGACCAGTTCATCGAGCGTCTTCGGGTAGCCGTTGCTGTTGAGCGAACGGGCGATGCGTCCTTCGTCGTAGGCCTTCTTGTAGGCGTCGATCCCGGTCCGGATCTCGCGCAGGGCGCGCCGCAGGTCCTGCTCCTGCTTGCGCTGCACGACCACCTGCGACACCGGCACCGCCAGCGTGGCGAGCACGCCGAGGATGGCCAGCGTGACCAGCAGCTCGATCAGCGTGAAGCCGCGTCCGGGCGCGCGCCGTCATCACTGCTGCTCTTTGAGGGGCACGGTCTCGGGCAGCGGAACCGGCGTGATCACCGGCGCCGGCTGCGGCGCAGGAGCTGGGGAAGGATCCGCGGCCTACTGCGCGGGCGGCAAGGCGGCAGGCAGCAGCAGCCGGCAGCGCGCGCAGGGCCGGATTCGGCGGCATCACGGTCGGTGCCCGCGGCGCCGGATCCGGACGGCGCCGGAAGCTGGTCTCGGTGCCTTGGCGCCGAACTCGGAGGCCGACGCGGGCGGACGCTGAATGCTGCGCACCAGGTGCGGCGTGATCGACAGCACGATCTCGGTCTTGTCGTTGCTGTCGCCCTGGGAGCCGAACAGGCGCCCCAGAATCGGAATGCTGCCGAAGCCGGGCACCTTGCTGCCGCTGCTGCGGTCCGCATTGCTGATCAGGCCTAGCCAGCACCTGGTTCTCGCCGTCCTTGAGCTGCAGCATCGTGGTCGCTTCGGTCGTGCCGATCTGGTAGGCCGTGGTGCCGGACTTGGTGGTGGTCGTGTTCACCAGGTTGCTGACGGTCAGTCCGATGCGAATGCCGATCTCGTTGTTCAGATAGATGGTCGGCTCGACGTTGAGCGTCAGGCCCACGTCCAGATAGCTGACCGACTCCGAGGCGAAGCCGTTCGCGCCCGGCGAAATCGTGGTCGTGATGTTGGGGACTTTGTCGCCGATGACGACCTTGGCCTTCTCCTTGTTGCACACGCGGATGCGCGGATTGGCCAGGGTGTTCGAATCGGTGTCGGTCTGGTTGGCGTTGACGGTGGCCGAGACGCCCGTGACGCCGATGTTGCGCCGGTTCAGGCCGCGCAGATTGTCGATCGTCAGCGGGGTTAGCTTGCCGTCGATGTCGACGAACGAGAGCGGCGCCAGCGCCAGTTTCTCGGGCCAGGCCACGCCCAGGTCGAGCAGGCGCTTGCGCTTGACCTCGAGAATCTCCACTTCCAGCATCACTTCCGGCTCCGAGATGTCCTGCAGCGCCACCAGCTTGGCGGCCAGCTTGATCGCTTCCGGGCTGTCGCGCATGATCACCAGATTGAGCTTCTCGTCGATCACCACGTCGCGCGTCTTGAGGATGGTCTTGAGCGTGTTGGCGACCGATTTGGCATCGGCGTTGGACAGGTAGAAGGTCTTGATCGTCATCTCCTGGTATTCCTTGAGCTTGGCGGCCACGTTCAGGGAAGACCAGGATCGTATTGCCGTCCATGACCTGCTGCTCGAGCTGATTGGTCACCAGCAGGAAGTGGATGGCCGCTTCCACGGTACTGTTTTTCAGGAAGATCGAGGTGCGCTGGTCGGCCTTGACGTCCTTGTCGAACACGAAGTTCAGGCTTGGCGCGGCGCGAAATGACTTCGAACACCTGCTTGAGCGGCGCTTCGCGGAACTCGATGCTGATCGGCTGCCGGTAGGCGGCGGCCAGGCCCGTTTCGGCGACCGGGGCGGCGCTCAGCTTGTCGCTGGCGCGATTCGACAGCTGGCGCGCCTGCTCGTGGCTGGGGCGCTCGGTCAGGATCGTGGCCGCCCTCGCGCGCGCCCTTCGTAGTCGCCCTTCTCGAACAGCGCTTCGCCTTCGTCGAGCACGCGCACGTGGCGCGTGTCGGATTCGATCGCGCGCATGCCCATCTGGGCCCGCTCGTTGGCCGGATCGATCGCCAGCACGCGCTGGTAATCCTGCGCGGCCAGCGCCACTTTGCCCAGCGCCAGCGTGCGGTCGGCCTGGTCCAGCAGGCGCAGCGCGCTGCGGTCGCGGGCCTGAATGAAGGCGGCCCGGTACTGCGGATTGGACGGATCGGCGGCGATCGCCTGCTGGTACTTGAGCAGTCCCGCTTCGACCTTGTCGGCCGCCACCAGCGAACGTCCTTCGCGGTACGCCATCTGGCCGCTGCAGGAAACGAGCAGCAGCAGCGCCCACGGGCACCAGCAAGCGGCGCGACAGGTACAGGCAACGTGTGCCGATCAGGTGACTAGGCATCAGTCGAGTACTCCAATGTTGAGCTGTTGAACCTGGTTCAACGGCAGATAGGTCAGGGTCAGGTTGGGCGGCGTGATCGCGTCGACGCGGTACATGCCTTCGATAACGGTCTTGTCGCGCACGATGAAGGTCTTGTCGCCGCGCGCCAGGTACACTTCCCAGCTGCCGTCGGCCACGGCCTTGCCGAGGAAAGTGAACGGCAGCGGCGGCGCCATCGGCGGCGGTGGTGGCGGCGGCGCCACGGCCTGGGCGGCCACCGGCGGCGGCGGCAGGTTCCAGTCGCGCCTACTGAACAGGTCGCCCGGCACGCCCAGCTTCTCGTCGTCGTTGCCGATCAGGACGGAGCGCGGCAGCAGCAGCAGGATCGCCGCTTCGCCGCCGCTGGCAGCCGCTGCGCTGGCAGCCAGGCATGCTGGCAGCCGGCAGCCGGCATGTACCGCTGGCGGGCTGGCGCGCGGGGGCGCGTTCGACCGCTTCGACCACGCCGCTGTCGGGCCTAGCCGTCGTCGAACAAGACCAGCGCGGCGGCGGCGGCCAGGGCCACGCCCAAGCCCATATGGAGCGGCTTCATGGCGTCACTCCCGCTGGCTGGTCGGCCAGGAACAGCGTCAGGCGCACGCGCTTCCGAGCTGCGGCTCGCCGATGTTCTCGCGCTTGAAACTGAGTTCGTCGAGCGAGGCAAAGGGAATCGTGCGCAGCGCCAGCAGGCTGAAGGTCGACACGTCGTTGTAGCTGCCCTTGACCGGCAGCGTCACCTGGTAGGTATGCAGGCGCGTTGCGGTCGTAGCCTACCTTGTATTCGCCCTGCTTGAGGGTCAGGGTAGGCCTTGGCGGCCAGGTCGAACAGGGTGCGCACCTGCTGCTCGGCATAGCGCTTCTCGCCCAGCGCGCCGTAGAACAGGGCCAGGTTCTCGGACGACGTCATGCGCGCGGCCTTGACCGTCAGCGCCTGCGGCTGGGTGGCCAGGCGCAGGGCGACCCGCTGCTGCTGCGCCTGCAGTGTGCGCTGCGGCACGAGCCAGGCCAGCGCCGCGGCGCCAGCCACCAGCAGCACGCCGGCCGCGCACAGCACGGGGCCGCGCGCCATCAGGAACAGGCGGGCGCGCAGCAACAGCGCGGGGAAGGAAAGCTGGTTCATGGCGCCGTCCATTCTGCTTCGATCTGGAAGCGGATCGGGCGCGCCGGATCGAGGTCGTTGATTTCATGGCGCGTCAGCACCACGCCGGCATGAACAGTTCCTGCTTCTTCAGTTCTTCCACGTAGCCGATCATGGCGTCGCTCGACTTGGCTTCGGCGGTGATCTTCATGGTGCGCTTGCGCGGTCCGGTTCCAGCGCCAGCATCGCAATCTCGGGCGGCGTGGCAGCGCCGATCGCATCGTGCAGCGCGCGCCACGGCAAATTGAGCTGCATGATGGCGGCATTGACGGCGCCGGCCTGCAGTTCGCCAATGCGGGGCGCGGTCCTGGCGGCGACCGGGGCGACCGGCGCGGCCGCGCGCTGGCGGGCCGCCTGCAACTGGAGCTGGTCGGCGCGCTGCTGCGCCAGCAGCTGCGCGCCCTGCACCCCGGCGTACAGGCACAGCAGCAGCGCGGCGCTTAGCCACGGCCCAGGTACGGGGGCCGGTGCGGTGCAGCGTGCGCTGCACGCCGGGCGCGGAAAAATCGATCTGAAGCTCGCTCATGAGGCAATTCCGGTGACGGCCAGGCGCGCCGCGGGCGACAGCCCAGCGCCCCCGTCCCGGTCCAGCAAGGTGCAGGCCAGCGCTGCGCCCGCGCTGTTGTTCCATGCCGCAGGCAGCCAGCCCGGCCAGCTGCAGGCGCGCGGGCACGGGCAGGTTCAGGCGCAGCGCTTCGCGCGCGATGTGGCGCTCCAGCCATTCCAGGCTGGCGCCGTCGGGCAGCGCAACCGCGCGCACGGCCTGCAGGCGACCGCCGTCGATCGCGCCCACGGTCAGCACGCCTAAGCCTGCACCTGGCCATACCAGGCGCCTAGCCTTGAGCGCGCCCCTGCCAGCGGTTAAAGCTTAGCCACGAACTGGGGCAGGATGCCGACCAGGGTCAGTTGATGCTGGGCCGCCGCCTGTTCCAGCACGGCCAGCAGCTGGCGCGGCATGGCGCCAAGCCAGGAAGGGACGCGCCGCGTCCCAGCTTAACCGAAATTTTCCAGCCCGTTGCTTAGGCTCGCCGTACAGGGCCTGAAAGCGCAGCGGGCCGCCCCTTCCAGGTCGGCCAGGCGGGCCAGCCTTGCGGCGGCACCACTTGCCACAGGCGCGCCAGCTCGTCGGCCAGCACCACCGTGGCTTACCCAGTTGCTGCAGCCGATGTCGGCCAGCAGCTGGCGCAGGCCGAGCCGATGGCTTCGGTGGCGCCGGGACCGGCGCTGTCGATGGCCAGTTCGGCGACGATGCGCGCTCCCTTGCCGCCCCAGCCATGCGGCCGTGGCCAGCGCCAGCGCGCCCGGGGCCACGCCGATGCGCAGCGATTGTCCGAAGTGCTTACGCATGCAGTGTCACCCGTTTGATTTCCGTGAGCGTGGTCGCGCCACGCCGCACCAGTTCGAGCGCCGCCAGGCGCAGGCTGCGGGTACCGTTGTCGTAGGCGGCCTGCTTGATCTGGCGGATCGGGCGCTTGTCGACGATCAGTTCGCGAATCTCGTCGTTCAGGGTCAGGATCTCGGCGATCGAGCGGCGCCCCTTGTAGCCGGTGCCGCGGCAGTCGCCACAGCCTTTGCCCTGCATGAACAGGTAGCCGATCACGTCCTTGCGCTCGAGATTGACCGAAGCGAGTTCCTCGTCCGACGGGTCGTACCGGGCCGCGCAGTGCGGACAGTTCATGCGCACCAGGCGCTGGGCCCAGATGCCGTTCAGGGCCGACACGAAGGCATACGGGTCGATCCCCATGTGGGTGAAGCGGCCGAACACGTCGAACACGTTATTGGCGTGCACGGTGGTCAGGACCAGGTGGCCGGTCAGGGCCGACTGCACCGCGATTTCGGCCGTTTCGCGGTCACGGATCTCGCCCACCATGATCTTGTCCGGGTCGTGCCGCAGAATCGAGCGCAAGCCCTTGGCGAAGGTGAGGCCCTTCTTTTCATTGACCGGAATTTGCAGGATGCCGGGCAGCTGGTACTCGACCGGGTCTTCGATGGTGATGATCTTTTCGCGCCCGTTGTGGATCTCGGTCAGGGCCGCGTACAGGGTGGTGGTCTTGCCCGAGCCGGTCGGACCGGTCACCAGCAGCATGCCATAGGCTTCCTGGGCCAGCGTGCGCAGCGACACCAGCGAGGCGGCATCGAAGCCGAGCGCTTCGAGCGTGAGCGAGCCGTAGGCTTCGATCATGGCGCGCTTGTCGAGAATCCGGATCACCGCGTCTTCGCCGTGAATGCTGGGCATGATCGAGACCCGCAGGTCGATCTCGCGCCCGCCCGATTCGACCCGGAAGCTGCCGTCCTGCGGCACGCGCCGTTCGGCGATGTCGAGTTCGGCCAGCACCTTCAGCCGCGAAATGATGTGTTCGGCCACTTCGACCCCGCCCACCGAGGTGGCGTGATCGAGCACGCCGTCGACCCGGTACTTGACGGCCAGGCCATGCTACCGTGCTCTCGAGGTGGATGTCGGAGGCGCTTAGGCCTTGAGCGCGTCGTACAGGGTCGAGTTGACCAGCTTGACGGCCGGACTGGCCGCTTCCGAGACCGAGGCGAACGACAGCACGGCGGCGGTCTTGCCGTCGTGCCTAACCTTCGCTGCTGCTTAGCCACCAGCGAATCGACCGCGCGCGCCGACTCTTCCTGCTTGGACAGGTAAGCCTGGATGTCGGACGCCAGCGCCAGGCGCAGCAGCAGCGGCGCGCCGGGACGGGCGTGCGCCTGGGTTTCGATCCAGGTTTGCAGATCGAGGTCGAAGGGGTCGGCGATGACGCCGGTCAGCACCCCGCCCGCGCCGCGCAGCAGCACGCAATGGCGCATCAGGGCCTGGGCCAGCGGCAGCAGGTCGAAGGCCTGGCGCCTGTTCGAGCATGTCGGCCGTCTCCATCACCGTCAGGCCGAACGGCTGCGCCAGCTCGCGCACGATCACGCGCGTCCAGGCCGGACATGGCTTCCAGTTCGGCCAGCAGCGGACGCTGCGATTGCACGCTCTGGGCGCGGGCGCGCCAGCAAGGCGGCGTCGATCATGGCGGCACTCAAGACATGTCTCCGGCGAGGTCAAAAATAGGCATATACAGCAGCACCACGATGGCGCCCACCACCAGGCCGATGGCGGCCATCAGGAGCGGCTCGAAGGTGCGCATGAAACGGTCGATCCAGCGGCTGATCTCGCCGTCGTAGAAGGCGGCCGACTGGGTCAGCATGGGGCCCATGTCACCGGTGCGCTCCCCCACCCGCAGCATGCGCAGCGAGATCGGGGTGGTCAGCTGGTGCGCCTCGAAGGAGCTCGACAGCGGCAGGCCGGACTCGATGTCGGTGCGCGCGGCCGCGAGCGAGGCGCGCACGGGGGCCGACACCATCGCCTGCACCGTGTCGATCGCGTGCAGGATGGTGATCCCGCCTTCGCTGAGCATGCCCAGCGTCAGGTACAGGCGCGACAATTCGTAGATGCGCACGCGCTCGCCGATGCCGGGCAGGCGCGCCAGCAGACGGGCGAAGCCGCCGTCGCGCGCCAGGCGGCGCCAGGCCAGCACCGCCAGCGCCGCCAGCGCCGCCAGGCCTGGCCGCCAGCAAGGCGCCGTGCTGGCTGGCGAACTGGCCCCACTGCAGCATCATTTTCGACATCCACGGCAGCTCGCGCCCCGCGCCCTGGTAGACCTCGGCAAAGCGCGGCACCACGTAGGCGATCAGGAACAGCGACACGGCCGAGCCCACGCTGAGCAGGATCACGGGATAGATGGCGGCGCTGACGATCTTGGCGCGCACCAGGTCGATGCGCTGCTGGTAATCGATGAAGCGCAGCGAGCGAACGCGGCAGATCGCTGGTGCCTTCGGCCGCGCGCACGATGCCGATATACAGGGGCGGAAACAGGTCGGGCTGCTCGGCCAGCACCCCGGAAAAGCGTTTGCCTTCGCGCAAGCCCGTGAGCAGGCGCTCGAGCACGGCGCGAGTGGCCGGATTGGCTTCCTTTTCGAGCAGCGCTTCCAGGCTTTCGACAATGCCCAGGCTTAGGCCGTGAGCAGCGCCAGCAGTTCCTGGCTGAACAGCACCAGCGACAGTTTGCCGCCGCCGCGGCGCAGGCCGGAGGCGCGCACCGGTTCCACCGCGCTCACGAACAGGCCGCGCGCCTCGACCTGACGGCGCGCGTCGGCCTCGTCGAGCGCGTCGACGGTCAGGCGGGTGATGGACAAATCGGGCGCCAGGGTGCGCACTGCGAACTGCATGGTGTTACCGTTTCAGGAGGGATTACTGGGTCAGCAGATCGGCGTTTTCGCCGGTGCCGCCAGGCTGGCCATCCTTGCCGGTGGAGACGATCTCGTATTCATTCTTGGCGCCGGGCGCGCGGTACTGGTAGGCATGGCCCCAGGGATCGTTGGGCACGCCTTTTTCAGGTAGGGACCGTTCCACTTGGCGGCCACAGTATGGCGCCGTCATCAGCGCGCCCAGCCCCTCTTCGGTGGTCGGATAGCGGCCCACGTCGAGCCGGTAAGTGTCGAGCGACTTCTCGAACGATTCCATCTGCGCCTTGGCGATCGTCACTTCCGACTTGCCGAGCTGGGCGAACAATCTTGGACCGACGTAGGCGGCCAGCAGGCCGATGATCACGATCACCACCAGCAGTTCAAGCAGGGTGAAACCGGCCCGGCGCGAACGCAGATTCTTGTGTTGACTTGATGCAAACATCCTACCCACTCCTCAATGACCCAATTTGGCGTGCAAGGCTACCATACCGGATGTAATTGATACAACTTTTCTTTGTATCCCGGGACCCCGATTTCCACACGCGTTTATGCAGGAAAACTGGCGCTTTGCGCCCGCCTCTGCTAGCGCCGCGCGGCTGGGCGCAGTGCATGGCTGCGCGCCACCGCTTCGGTCCGGTTGCGCGCGCCCAGCAGCGGGTAGATGCGCTGCAAATGATTCTTGACGGTCAGCGCGCTGATGCCGAGGATGGCGCCGATTTCCGCGTTTTTCTTGCCCTCACGCAAGCACCGGAGGATGTCGTGCTCGCGCCCGCTCAGCGCGCGTGCGGCCGCGGCCATCGGCGCGCGGCGCGCGGGGGCGCCGGCCCAGCCCACCCCATGGCCAGGTGCAGATGCGGCAGCAACAGGGTCATGCAATGGGCCTGGCGCGCGTCCGGCGCCGCGGGCAGGCCGAACAGGGCGAAGGCGGTGCCGCCATCCAGCCAGCGCCCCAGTGCCATGCAGCAACACATGCGCGAAACCGCTGGCTTCCAGCTGCGCCCGCAGCGGCGCCAGCGCCGCCACCCCCCGCCTGCCCTGCCGCCAGCGCCAGCACCGACGCCCCGCACTGGCGCGCCAGACGGGGCGCCAGGCCGTGCTCGGGGTGGCACACGGACGCGACGGTCTGGTCGTCCAGCAGGCAGGCGTGCACCGCCTCGGTGTGCAGCAGGGCGCCGTCGGGGTCGAACTGCATCGCCACCATCAGCGTGTGCGGCAGCAAGGCTTGCAGCTGGCCCTGGGCCCAGAGAAAGAAATCGTGCGGCGCGCGCACCGCGACCGCCGATTCGGCGATGTGCAGCAGGTATTCCTGCTCCAGCGCGCTGAGGATGACGGGCGCGTGCATGGCCCGGCTCAGGCGGCTTGCCAGCCGTGGCGCGCCTGGGCATCCCAGGCCACGAAGCGGTAGCCGCTGCCGCGCACGGTCTCGATGTGGTCGTGGTGGCCGCTGGCGGCCAGCGCGCTGCGCAGGCGCCCGACATGGGCGTCCACCGTGCGCTCGTCGAGAAACACGTGGCTGCCCCACACCTGGTCGAGCAGCTGGGCGCGGCTGTGCACGCGCTCGGGATGGTGCATCAGGAAGTTCAGCAGGCGGAATTCGACCCGGCCCAGGTCCAGCTGGCGGGCGCCGCAGGTGACCCGGTGGGTGCCCGGATCGAGGCGCAGCCCGGCCATCTGCACCGCGTCGTCGGCCGCGTGCGGGGTGCGCCGCGCGCAGCAGCGCGTGCACGCGGGCGATCATTTCGCGCGGACCGAAGGGCTTGGTGATGTAGTCGTCGGCGCCCGCTTCGAGCGCCATGATCTTGTCGTGCTCGCCGCTGCGGGCGCTCACCATGATGATCGCCAGGTCGCGCGTGCGGGGCCGGGCGCGCAGGCGGCGCACCAGGGCCAGGCCGGACTCGCCCGCCAGGTCCCATTCGAGCAGCAGCAGGTCGGGCAGGCGCTGCTCGAGCAGCAGTTGGGCCGCTTCGGCATGCGCGGCGCAGGCGACCGCATGCCCGGCCCGGGTCAGGTTCAGGCGGATCAGGTCTTGCGCGGCGGGATCGGCATCAACAACAAGCAGGCTGGCGGGCATGATCAATATTCACACAAAATTGCATCGGACTGATGATGCCGAAGCCATGAAACACTGGCTAATACAATTATGGTGGATGATTCAGACGTCTGCCGAATAAATCGCCGCGCTCATTCAGGCAAGCGGCGGCCAGGCAGCGCCGCCGTCTTAAAAATTGGACACACTGTCGTTTTCATACAAATGTGTCCAAGGCAACACTTACCATGCCGACAAGCACCACCGTCACACGTCACGCCAGCAGCCAGCGCGGCCAGCAACATCAGCAGCAGCGACGACGGTTCCGGCACCGCGCTCACGCTGGCCAGGCTGTCGTCGGTGGTGACCAGCACCGCCGACGGCGCGCCGTTGAAGGCCGACAGCAGGTCGAACTGGACCGGAATGGCCCACAGCTCGGTCAGGCTAGCGTCGTACAGCACCACGGCGAACAGATTGCTCCACTCGCTGGGCACGCTGTCGAAGTCGCCGCTGAACTTGACCATAGAACGACAGGTCGCCGCCCAGGATGACGTTCTGGGTCAGGTAGTTCGAGGCGCCGCTGTTGGCGATGGTCACGCCATGCGGCCAGGTCGCCGCTGGTGCTCGGCGAACGGTCGAACTCGGTTTCAAACGCGCCGCTGAAATTGGCCAGCGTGGCGAACGCGCTCGGCGCGTCGGCATTGCCGCCCATGCCGAAGTCGAGCAGGCCGCTCTCGCCCGAATAAGCCTGGGTGTGCAGGGTGACCAGATAGCTCAGGTTTAGCTGAAGGCAGCGCCGCTGCCCAGAACCAGTGCGCATGCCAGCAGCGCCTTGCGAAGAGAAGTAAAACATGTCGGTGTCCTTGAATTAGTAAGTGCCGCTGAAAATCTTGTTGGTGTAAGTGAAGTTGGTCTTGCTGCCGTTGGTAAACAGCACGTTGAGCACCACCTTGGCGCCCGGCGCGATCGTCGCGCTACCCACCGTGATGTAAGGCGCGCCGCCCATCTTGCCGGTGGCATTGTCGAGCGTGACCGAACCGAGGTCGTTGAACTGGATGTGGAACGGACCGCTCTTGGCCACGCCCGAGGTGTTGGTCAGGGTGATGGTGCCGCTCTTCTGGCCCGTCACGCGGTTGGTCAGCAAGCCCGAACGCAGGATCGCGAAACCGCCCGTCACGTCGGCGATGGTGGCTTAAGCAGGTTCAGGCTCACGACCACCGGATCGTGGTCGGAAGCGCGCCAGGCGTCGTCGGTGATCAGGGCCACGGCGGCGGCGCTCTTGTTGTCGAGGTTGTAGTCGATCATGGCTTAGCTCGTCGGCATTGACGTGCCATTCGGTGGCGCCCGCCACTTGCGGATCGAGCGACGCGCTGGCCAGCGCATGGTCGAGGTAACCGGATTCGCCGTTGAACACATAGGAGTACGGCTGGGTCAGCGGACGCACGAAGCGTTCCAGTTCATTGACCATGCTTAAGCGCCCGTGAGCACATTGATCGGGTCTTCGAAACCGTTCGCGTTCATGTCGCCGATCAGCAGCAGGTCGGGGTCGCCCGCGTTCGTCACCACTTGCGGCAGGAACACGTCTTTCAGACGGGTGGCCTGCTGCACGCGGCGCAGATTGTTGCAGCCCTGGCCATCGCCCTGGTCGGCATTGGCGCCGCTGCCGCAGCTGGCCTTGGCGTACAGGTGGTTGACCACCACCGAGAACCTGGCGCCGTTGGCCGCCTTGAAGGCTTGCGCCATGGGCGGCCGCGCATTGACGCTGTCGCCGTCCGACAGGGCGAGCCCGACCGGCGTCACGCTGACCGGCTTGTAGATCATCGATACCCGGATCGCGTCGGTGCCGGTGGCCGGTGGCGCCGAGCACGTAGGCGTACAGCGGGAAGCCGACCGTGCCGTTCATCTGCTGCACCAGGTAGTCGGTGGCGATGTCGCCATTGTTCTGCACTTCCATCAGGCCGAACACGTCGGCATTGATGGCCAGCAGTTCATTGACGATTTTCTTGGTCTGGCGCTCGAATTCGGGCAGGTTGTCGGCGCCGCGGCAGTTGGCACTGCTGCTGCTGGCGCCCAGCTGGCAACCCTGGCCGCTGGCGCCGAAGGCATCCGTGCCATCCTTGAAGGTGGTGAAGAAATTGAGCACGTTGGCGCTGGCCACCTTCAGGTTGCTTAGGCGGCGGCGACCAGGGCCGCGCTGCGCGGATTGGTGGCCGAGAACAGCGGCTCGCTGCGGTACTGCAGCTTGTAGCTTGGCTCCGCCGCCATAGGTGGCGTAGTCGATCACGCCCACCAGGCCCGAGACAGTGTCATGCGCAGCGCACCACGCGCGCCGCCATCGATGTAGGGAATCACGGCTTAAGACGCCGTCCACGCTGTCGTCGAGCACCAGCACATTGCGCGCATTGTCGGCGGCCAGGGCCAGCGCTTCGGGCGTGCTCGGACGGTAGCGGTTGGTCGGCGTTTCACGGCGGCCCGCGGCCAGCGTCAGTTCGCCGCGCTCGCCGAGGAAATAGGTCTGGTTGACGGTCAGGTCGTTGCTGATGGAAACGAGCATCGATTCGTAAGGCGCCAGGTCGATGCTGGCGTCGAAGCGGATGTTGGCCGCTGCCACGCTGTTGCCGCTGCTCAGGACGGTGGTCGCGCTGACATCCTTCAACTGGGTCACGGTGCGCGCCGCGCTGCCCGGACGCCATTCGGACACGGTGCCGCGCACGCGCACCAGGTCGCCCACGGCCACCGGCGCGCCCGACACCACGAACAGGGCGTCCGAGGTGGCCGGATCGCCGTCGCCTACCGCGTCCTGCAGGAAGTAGCCATTGGCCAGCTTGTGGGTGACCACGCCTTCGGTGATCACGGCCACATTGTTGAGCGGGCTGGTGGCGCCGCTGCCCTGGATCTGGGCAATGCTGGCCGCGCCGACCACGCTGACGTTCACGCTGCAGCTTTCCTGCTGGGCCGCATTATTGGTGAAGCGCACCACGACCGGGTAGACGCCGGCTGCCAGCGCCGGGTCGGCCTGCAGCGTGACGCTGGCCACGCCGCCATTCGCCGTGGCCGCGGTGAAGCCGGCCAGGGACAGGCCCGCCACCGGCGCGCTGGTGATGCTCACGCCATCGACGATGCTGTCGGCGTCGGTGGCGCTGATGGCCACCAGGCCGCCCGCGCCCTGGTCCACCGCCAGGCTGCCCGGGCAGGTCAGGACGATCGGCTTGGGCAGCGCCATGCAGGTGTTGCGCGGCGAATCGCTGGTGCGCAGGGGGGCTGGCGCGCCGGTGGCAAAGTCGGCGCTGTTGAGGTCGGTGTCGGTGCAGCCGTTCTGGGCGCGGAACAGGGCCAGGGTGGCGCTCGGCGCCGGCAGCGTTGGCGCCTTCGAAACCGTTGGCGGTGCCGAAGCCGACCAGGTCGACCAGGTTGGCGCTGGTCGGGGTCGCGCCGCTCAGGGTGACGCCGTCATTGACCAGCGCAATCTTGCCGGTCGTGGCAGAGGCATTGAAGCTGCCCATCGCCTAAGACGATGACCGGGGTCGGCAGCAAGGCGCCGACCGAGCCGCCGCTTTGTTCCTGGATCAGCACGTACTGGCCCGGTTCGATGGTAAAGGTCGGCAGCAGCGACTTGCCGCTCCAGGCGCCGGTGCTGGTGGCCGAGCCGTACTGGACGCTCCAGCCGGTGGCGGTCACGGCGCTCGCGCCGCGGTTGAAGATTTCGATGTAGTCGTTGCGCAGCACGCTGTTGGCATTGCCATTGGCTGCCGTAAATCTGGCTGATCACCAGGTTCGGCGATGCCGCCTGGGCTTAAGCACGGTCAATCCTGCCAGCAGGGCGGCAAGCACGGTGAGCTTGCCGGGAACGGCGAGCGTGGCGAATTTATTCATCGGAAATCCTGAAGTAAATGAAAAAGCAGTATTGTAGTGTTGACCATGCGCGTGTGCGGGCATTGGTAAAAAAATATTGCGAAATAGCAAACTAGATAGCATGCGAGATAGTAATGGCGTCAAGTGACAATGTGATGACGGCCCCTTAGTCCGAACGGACTAATCGTCGCGCCGGACCAAAAAGGAGCCGCGGTTCCCCGCGGCTCCCCTTCCCGGCCTGGCGCCCGGCTCAGGCGCGCTGGTAGATATCTTCGAAACGCACGATGTCGTCTTCGCCCAGATAGCTGCCCGATTGCACTTCGATGATGTGCAGCGGCACCTTGCCCGGGTTTTCCAGGCGGTGGTTCATGCCGATCGGGATGTAGGTCGATTCGTTTTCCGACAGCAGGCTGACCTTCTCGCCGCAGGTCACGCGCGCGGTGCCGCTGACCACGACCCAGTGCTCGGCGCGGTGATGGTGCATCTGCAGCGACAGTTTCTCGCCCGGCTTGACCGTGATGCGCTTGACCTGGAAGCGGTCGCCCGCGTCGATGCCCTCGTAGTGGCCCCATGGACGGTAGACCTTGGTGTGGTGCAAATGCTCGGTGCGGTCCTTGTTCTTGAGGTGGTCGACGATCTGCTTGACGCTGCTGCACCTGGTCCTTGTGCGCGACCAGCACGGCGTCATTGGTTTCCACGATCACCAGGTCTTGCACGCCCACCACGGCCACGATGCGGCTCTCGGCGCGCACCAGCGAATTCGACACGCTGTCCAGATAGACGTCGCCGCGCGCCACATTGCCTTCCTTGTCGCCCTGCTGCACCTGCCACAGGGCCGACCAGGAACCGACGTCGCTCCAGCCGATGTCGGACGGGACCACGACCGCGTCGGCCGTGTGTTCCATGACCGCGTAATCGATCGAATCGGACGGGCAGGACGAGAACGAGGCTTCGTCCAGGCGGCAGAAATCGAGGTCGGAATAGCCGAGCCGCACCGACGCTTCGGCGGCGGCGGCAATGGCTTAGCAAGCGAAGCGCTCGAGCTCGGCCAGATAGCGCTGGGCGCGGAACAGGAACATGCCGCTGTTCCAGTAATAGCCGCCATCCTTCAGGAAAGAAGCGGCCGTGCTGGCGTCCGGCTTTTCGACAAAGCGCGGACCTGGTAGCCGCCGTCCTCGCCCGCCACGGCCTGACCGCGGCGAATGTAGCCATAGCCGGTCTCGGGCGCGGTCGGCACGATGCCGAAGGTGGCCAGGGCGCCGCCCTCGACCAGGCGCGCGGCCTTGGCCACGGCTTGCTGGAAGGCGTCCTCGTTTTCGATGACGTGGTCAGCTAGGCAGCACCAGCATGACCGCGTCCGGATCGATCTGTTGCAGATAGTGGGCGGCCGCCGCGACGGCCGGGGCCGTGTGCAGGCCCACGTGTTCGAGCAGGATGCCGAGCGGCTTGATGCCGATCTCGCGCAATTGCTCGGCCACCAGGAAGCGGTGCTCATTGCCGCACACGACCAGCGGCGCCATCAGCGCTTAGCCAGCCCGTCACGCGCAGGACCGTATCCTGCAGCATGGTTTTGTCCGTCACCAGGGGCAGCAGCTGCTTGGGCATGACCGCGCGACAAGGGCCACAAGCGGGTGCTTAAGCGCCGCCGGACAGGATGACTGGGTAGATTTTCATGTTCGCCTTCTATTGTTTGGAGCCAGCTTCATTTCAACTGCTCGGTTCTATTACGGATTCGGTACGGCGGCTCTGGCGGCGGTCGCGCGTTGGCCCAGCCATCGGCCTGGACTTCCGAGACGTGCTTCATCTCGCCATCGCGGCCGACACTATAATCTTTATACACTATCAATTCATGCAACTTTACATCATGCAACACCCGGGTGTACTCAAACAGCACGCTGCGCACCACGGTCGCCCCTGAACAAATGTGGCTGCCGTGCCCGATCCAGCTGGGGCCCACGATGTGCACGCCTGCCTCGATGCGCGCCCCGGAACCGATGTACACCGGTCCCTCGATCGTGGTGCCATCCCAGTCGATGCGGGTATTGAGACCGACCCACAGCCCGTCCTCGACCTGGATGCCCGGCACCGACAGCTGCGCCAGCTCGCCCGAGAGCACGTTTTGCAGCACGTCCCAGTAATCGGACACGGTGCCGATATCGACCCAGTTGAAGGCGCGCGCCTGGGCATAGAACGGCAAGCCCTCGCGCGCCAGCAGCGGGAACAGGTCCGCGCCGATATCGAACGGCACGCCGCTCGGGATCAGATCGATCACTTCCGGCTCGAAAATATAGATGCCGGTGCTGATGAAATTCGACCTGGCCTCGGCCTGGTCCGGCTTTTCCTGGAACGCCGTGATGCGCCCGTCGGCATCGGCCACCACCACCCCATAGCTGGAGACCTTGTCCCACGGCACTTCGCGCGTGATGACGGTGGCCAGCGCCCCCTTGCGCCGGTGTTCGAACAGGGCCGACTTGAGGTCCAGGTCGATCAGCGCGTCGCCGCACAGGACGATCGTGGTTTCGTCGAAAAAGGCCCCGAATTCCTGGATCTTCTTCAGGCCATGCTTACCGAACCGACCGGCTGCGGCACCACCTCGCCCTGGTCGTTGGTATAGCCCTCGAACGAGTAGCCGATCTGGACCCCGAACTGGTGGCCCTCGCCGAAGTACTCTTCGATCTTCTCGTGCAGGTAGCTGACGTTGACCATGATTTCGGTGACGCCGTATCGGGCCAGATGCTCCACCAGATACGCCATCACGGGCTTGCCCAGGATCGGAATCATGGGCTTGGGGAGATCGTAGGTCAGGGGTCGAACGCGGGTGCCTTTGCTTAAGCTGCCAGAATCATCGCTTTCATCAGCTCATTCCTTCATCTACTTGGGCTTGGTTTGCCATCGCCACGAATCGGCGCACATTTGTGCGATATCGCGTTCGGCTTTCCAGCCAAGCTCGGTCTGAGCCAGCGCCGGGTCGGCATAGCACGAGGCAATATCGCCGGGACGGCGTGCCACGACCTGGAACGGCACATCATTGCCGCAGGCACGCTCGAAGGCACGTACCATTTCCAGAACACTATTGCCACGCCCGGTGCCCAAATTGTACGTAAGGACGCCAGGCGCTGTCGCCAGCTTGGTTAACGTTTTTACATGGCCGATGGCGAGGTCGACCACGTGGATATAATCGCGCACGCCGGTACCGTCAGGTGTCGGATAATCGTCGCCAAATACGGACAATTTGTCGTGCCACCTTCGGCCACCTGGGCGATGTAGGGCACGAGATTATTGGGAATGCCGTTCGGCTCTTCGCCGATCAGACCGCTCTCGTGGGCGCCCACGGGATTGAAATAGCGCAGCAGCGCGATGTGCCAGCTGCTGTCGGCCACAAACAGGTCGCGCAGGATCTCTTCGATGAACAGCTTGCTGCGGCCGTAGGCATTGGTGGCCGACAGCGGGAAGTCTTCCCGGATCGGCACCGAAGACGGGTCGCCGTACACGGTGGCCGAGGAAGAAAACACGAGCGTCTTGACGCTTACCGGCGGCCATCGCCTCGAACAGCTGGACGCTGCCGGTGACGTTGTTGTCGTAGTAGCGCAGCGGCTGCGCGACCGACTCGCCGACCGCCTTGAGGCTTAGAGCAAAGTGGATCACGGCGCCGAACTGGTGCGCGGCAAACGCGGCGTCGAGCGCGGCGCGGTCGCGGATGTCGGCTTCGATCAAGGGCAAGGGCTTGCCGCTGATCTGTTCGACGCGCTGCTGCACTGCGCGCGTGGTGTTGGACAGGTTGTCGAGTGCGACCGGTTCATGGCCGATGGCGAGCAATTCGACGCAAGTGTGCGAGCCGATGTAGCCGAGGCCGCCGGTGACGAGGATTTTCATGGGGTGTCTCACGGTGAGGAAAACAGCTTACGCCGTCAGGCGTGCTTAAGCACAGGGCGCGCTACAGGCGCCAGACCTTGATGCTTAAAGCCGCGGTCAGCTGACGCTGTCGAAGCACGCTTTGACGTCGATGAAGCAGCCGCCCTTGATCAGTTTTTTCTGGAAGTCGTCCACGCTCAGTTCGCACAACTGACTGTGCGACACCGCCGCCACGATCGCGTCGGCACGCGGCAGATCGTCCCATGCCGACAGTTCGACACCGTATTCGTGCAGCGCTTCGGCCGGATCGGCGAACGGGTCGTGCACGAACACTTCGACGCCGAAGCTCTTCAGTTCGGTGATCACGTCGCCCACCTTGGAATTGCGCAGGTCGGCGCAATTTTCCTTGAACGTCAGGCCCAGCACATTGACCTTGGCGCCCTTGATCGTGCTGCTTAAGGGCAATCATGTTCTTGATGGTGGTCTCGGCGATGAACTTGGCCATGCCGTCGTTGATGCGGCGCCCCGCCAGGATCACCTGCGGGTGGTAGCCCAGCATGCCCGCCTTGTGGGTCAGATAGTAGGGATCGACGCCGATGCAATGGCCGCCGACCAGGCCCGGGGAAAACTTGAGGAAGTTCCACTTGGTCCCGGCCGCCTTGAGCACTTCGGAGGTGTCGATGCCGATCTTGTCGAAAATGATCGCCAGTTCATTCATCAGCGCGATGTTCAGGTCGCTGCTGGGTATTTTCGATCACCTTGCACGCTTCGGCCGCCTTGATGCTGGAGGTGCGGTGCACGCCGGGCTTGACGATCTTTTCGTACATCACCGCCACTTTTTCCAGCGTCTCGGCGGTATCATGCATGACGACCTTGAGGATGGTGGTCAGGGTATGGTCGCGGTCGCCAGGATTGATGCGCTCCGGCGAATAGCCGACGAAAAAGTCTTCCTTCCACTTGAGGCCGGACGTCTTTTCCAGCTCGGGAATGCACACTTCTTCGGTCGCGCCCGGATACACGGTCGACTCGTAGACCACGGTCGCGCCGCGCTTCATGAACTTGCCCACGCTGCGCGAAGCGCCGATGAGCGGGCCGAAATCGGGATTGTGGGCAATGTCGACCGGGGTCGGCACGGCCACGATGATCATGTCGCACTCGGCCAGCATGGCGCCGTCGCTGGTGTACACCGCGTGCACCGCTTCGGCCATCTGGGCGTCCGACAGTTCGCGCGAGGGATCGACGCCGCGCAGGCAGGCATCGACCTTGGACTGCGCAATGTCGAAGCCGATAGTGCGGCCCAGTTTGCCGAATTCGATCACCAGGGGAAGCCCGACATAGCCGAGACCAATGACGCCAATTGTACTCATGTTCACATTACCTTATTGAGGTTGATGATTTGCAGGTGCGCCCGTGCCGGAACCGGCGGCGCGCCTCGGTAAAAGCATTGAAATCAGGACAGTTCTTTCGCCAGCACGGCAACGATGCGCTCGGCGGCATTGCCATCCCACAGATGGGGACGGCGGCCCTGCTTGCCTTCGCCGCGCAGCACCTTGCGCGCCTCGGCGACGATGCGCGCCGGATCGGTACCAACCAGGACGTTCGACCCTTCGTCGACCGTGACGGGACGCTCGGTGTTTTCATGAATCGTAATGCAGGGCACGCCCAGTGCCGTGGTTTCTTCCTGCAGGCCGCCACTGTCGGTCAGGATCACCGTCGCATCCTTCCACAGGTTCAGGAAGGCCATGTACGCTTGAGGGCCGACCAGGGTGATGTTCGGTCCCAGATCGATGCCGAAACTGGCCAGGTTCGCGCGTGCGTGGATGAACCGGAAAAATGAGCGGAATGTCGGTCGAGATCTCTTTGAGCGCGCAGCATGATACGCGTCATCGTGGCCGTCGTCCACGTTGCTCGGACGATGCAACGTGACAACGCCATAGCGGCCGTCCTGCGCCTGGCGCGCGGCCTTGAACGGGCTCGTCTCATAGCCCGAGGTGTCAGTCGAGGTCAGCTTGTCCGCCTGGAACAGGACGTTGTCGACCATGACATGGCCGACATAGTGTATGGCCGAGGCTGGCTTTCCCTCGCGCTCGAGGTGCTTGACTGCCGACGGTTCCGTCACGAAGAACCAGTCGGTGATGCTGTCGGTCACGAGGCGGTTGATTTCCTCGGGCATTGTCATGTCGCCGCTGCGCAGGCCCGCTTCGACGTGTGCCACAGGAATATTGAGCTTCTTGGCAGAGATCGAACACGCCAGCGTGGAATTGACGTCACCGACCACCAGCACCGCCGCGGGACGCTCGGCAATGCACAACTCCTCGAACGCGACCATGATCTTGGCCGTCTGCTGGGCGTGGCTGCCGCCGCCCGCCCCCATGAAGATGTCCGGCTGCGGGATGCCCAGCTCTTCGAAGAACACCTCGTTCATATCGCGGTCATAGTGCTGGCCGGTATGGATGATCTTGAAGGACAGCGCGCTCTGGGCCCGCAAAGCACGCACGATCGGCGCAATTTTCATGAAGTTCGGCCGGGCGCTTAAGCAACGAGGTAGATCAGTGACATAGCGGAAGGAAATTTATCAAAAGGATAATTATAATGCGAAAATGTGCGCCAGTGCCCTGCGATTTTCTGGCGTCACCGTGTTTGCCCATGAAAATTACCAAAATGACCAATTTGCCGTCATGACAATCCAAATTCCGAGTACGCCGTTGGTCACTGCGTGGGCCAGCACGGCCGCCCAGAGCGAGCGCAGGCGCAGGTAAAGCAGCGCATACGCCAAACCGGCGACGATGCTTAAGCCAGCCACAGGTTGTGTTCGAAACCAAACAGCACGGCCGTGATCACCACGCTGCGCAAGCCCACGCGGGCCGGTTCCACCGACAGGAAATCGGGGTTTTCCAGCCAGCGCAGCAAAAACGAGCGCCAGAACAGTTCTTCCATGACCGGCACCACCAGCGCCGCGCCGATGATGCGCACGGCCACCAGCAGCCAGTCGGCCTGGTAAGCGGTGCGCGGATCGAAGCCGGTGGGCGTGCCGATCTGCATCCAGCCTACCGTCAGCGATATCCACAGGAGAAAGACGAGCACACCGGCCAGTACCGAGGCGGCGCTCCAGGCGGCGCTGACGCGCCACTGGTGCAATTCCGTGTAATGCCGCCAGAACAGGGCCAGGGTGGCCACCACGGCGGCGGTCTTGACCGCATACAGCCAGCGCAGTTGCTGCGCTTAAGCACCCCTGCCCGCTCGAGCAGCTCGGCAAGCAGAAGGAAGCCGAGGTAGACCAGAAACGGCAGCACCCGTACCCAGCCAGCATGACTGAGCATGGGGGCGCCGACTGCCTGATCCCGTTCGGCCACGCGGTTTAGCCCTTCGACCTTGCGTCGATCAATTCCCACTTTTCCAGCGCTTCAAGCAGCAACTGGTCGATTTCTTCGTAGCGGGCGTTCATGCGCTTGGCGTCGGCCGGGTTGGTCTTGTAGAAGTCGGGCGCGTTGAGCTGGGCCGTGATGGCCGACTGTTCGTCTTCCAGGCTGGCGATCAGGAGCGGCAATTCTTCCAGTTCGCGCTGTTCCTTGTAGCTCAGCTTGGCCTTCTTGGCGGCTTCTAGCACCGCAGCAGCCGCAGCGGCTTAGCTTGGCCGCCGGTTTCGGCGCGGCAGTAGGCGCCAGCGCCTTGACACGTTCCCAGTCGGTATAGCCGCCGACGAATTCGCGCCAGCGGCCTTCGCCTTCGGCGACGATCACTTCGGTGACGACATTGTCGAGGAAGGTGCGGTCATGGCTGACCAGGAAGACCGTGCCTTCATAGTTTTCCAGCAATTCTTCGAGCAATTCCAGGGTGTCGATGTCGAGGTCGTTGGTCGGCTCATCGAGCACCAGGCAGTTGGCCTAGGCTTGGCGAACAGGCGCGCCAGCAGCAGGCGGTTGCGTTCGCCACCGGACAGGGACTTGACGGGCGAGCGCGCGTTCCGGGGCGAACAGGAAGTCGCTCAGGTAACTCATCACGTGCTTGCGCTGGCCGTTGACTTCGACGAAGTCGCTGCCTGGCGCAATGGTGTCCATCAGGCTGGCTTCTTCGTTGAGCTGGGAACGCATCTGGTCGAAATACGCCACTTCCAGCTTGGTGCCGAGCTTGACTTTGCCGCTGTCGGCCGTTTCCTCGCCCAGGATAATCTTGAGCAAGGTGGTCTTGCTTAGGCGCCATTCGCGCCGATCAGGCCGACCTTGTCGCCGCGCAGCACGGTGCCGCTGAAGTTGTCGATGATCACCTTGTCGCCATAGGCCTTGGAAACGTTTTCCAGGTCCGCCACGATCTTGCCGGAGCGCTCGCCACCGCCCACTTCGAGCTTGACCTGGCCTTGCTGGTCGCGTCGCGCCACGCGCTGCAGACGCAGGTTTTCCAGACGCTTGACGCGGCCTTCGTCAGCACGCGGCGCGCCTTGACGCCCTTGCGGATCCACACTTCTTCTTGCGCGAGGAATTTGTCGAATTTGGCGTTCTCGACTTCTTCATTCTCGAGCAGCTCGGCCTTGCGGCTCTGGTAGGTCGTGAAGTTGCCCGGGAAGGACAGCAGCTTGCCGCGGTCGAGTTCGATGATGCGGGTGGCGACGTTATCCAGGAAGGAACGGTCGTGGGTGATGAACAGGACCGAGCCCTTGAAGTCGCGCAGCAAGCCTTCGAGCCACATGATGGAGCGGAAGTCGAGGTGGTTGGTCGGTTCGTCGAGCAGCAGCACGTCGGGCGCCGAAACCAGCGCCACGGCCAGGGCCACGCGCTTTTGCATCCCGCCCGAGAGCGTGCCCATCAGCATGTCGCTTAGCCAGGTTGAGGCGGTCGAGGGTGGTATCGACCTTGTTTTGCATGCTCCAGCCGTCGGTCGCGTCGAGCTTGACCTGCAGATCGTGCATGCGGTCCATCAGCGCTTCATCGTCGCCCTGGCCGAACTGGCCGGTCAGTTCTTCGTATTCGGCCAGCATGGCCGCCTGCTCGCCCATGCTAAGCGGCCACCGCGTCGAACACGCTGGTGGCCGGGTCGAAGGTCGGTTCCTGCTCCACGTAGGCGATTTTCAAGCCCTGCTGCTGGACCAGCAGACCGTCGTCCAGCTTGAAACGGCCGGAAATGATCTTCAGCAGCGACGATTTGCCGGTGCCGTTACGGCCGATCAGGCCGACGTGTTCTGCCCGTTTCCAGGGAAAATTCCGCGTGATCGAGCAGCGCGACGTGGCCGAACGCAAGTTGCGCCGACGAAAGAGAGATGACAGCCATAGTGAATTCGAGGTGCAGGGCCCGTTGCGAGGCGGCCAAATTGATGAAAGAAGGCAGCATTGTACCGATACTGGGGGCCGGGCACCCATTTTCCTGCCATGGCCGGACGCGCATGGTATCGCCAACAGGAATCGAACCTGTATCTAAGTCTTAGGAGGACCTTGTACTATCCATTGTACTATGGCGACACACTCTTGATGCAGCGCGTTATTGTACACGCTTAAGCGCACATTTCAGAATAGTATGTTGCGGTGTGCCGCACTGCGCTTTCAATGCGGGCAAACGCCAGGATTCCAATGAAAACTGCGACGCGACGAATTTCCATTATTGCGGCAATGGCCGGGGCGACCGGCATGTGCGTCGCCATGCTGATGGGCCGTGGGAATACGCACCTGATGCCCGTGGCCGAACTAGTGCTCGGCCGGGCTATGCTCGCTTGCATGTTCGCGATCGCCGGGGTCGCCGTGTTTTGGGCGATCCCCATCGCGCTCATTCGGATCGTCAGCTATTTTTCTGACTGATTTTCGGCTGCCTGGACTCAACGCGGCGCCCGCAGCGGCTTGAACTTCTTCCAGACCTTCCCCAGCCTGGCGATTCCCTTCTGTGCCCGCGCGGCCAGGTAGCCCCACACGAAACCGGCCTCGGCGCACACGCTGTCGTGCTGGCGGGCCAGCCCCACCAGCAGCCGGTCGGCCACCACGGCGTCATTCATTGCGCCCAGTTCATCTTGCAGACTCGACAAGGCCGCCACGTAGGGCCGCACCCGCCGTTGCAGGAAACAGCGACGAGAAAAATTCGGCCGCGTAGCGTGCGCTTGGCGGCGATGCGCAGGCGGTGCCGCTCTTGCGGGCCGCCGTCGCGCAGCTTGCGTCCGCGCTTTTCCAGGCGCCGCTGGTCGTCCTCGAGGATGGTGGCGGCGACGTCGGCGGCGCGCATCTTGAGGCGGGCCTGGCGCGTTACGCTGAGCATGTCGCGCCAGCCACGCCGTTCGCACCAGGCGTCGAGCGCGCTGACCAGCTGCCGATAGCGCGGCGAGGAAACGGCGGCCGCCACGCGCGCATGCATGGCGGTCGCGCCTTCTTGCACCAGCCGGGTGACCTCTTGCAAGGATTCATCCGCGGGCATGGCGCGCCCGGCGCAGGGCAAGGTCGATTCCAGCAGCACGTCCCAGTCGCGGGCGGGGCCGAGTTCGCCGCTTAACCAGTCGAGTTCGGCGGACAGGTTCAGCGGCAACACCAGCAAGTCCTCGAACATGGCGAGCGCCGCGCGCAGGCGGCGCAGGCCGACCCGCATCTGGTGCAGGCTTTCCACGTCGTGAAAGCGGGCTACGCCTTCCTCGTTGGCAACGATTTGCGCAAGGCAGTTGCCGACTATGCGTTCGAACGCCTGCTCGGCGCTCATGCGCCGGTTCAGCTTGAGCGGCGCGGCCTTGACGGCCTTGGGCGTCGCGGGAAAAAGTACGGCTGCATCCATGTTCTTGCCCCCTGCCTGATGATACACCCTAGTCCCAGCCGCCCTTGCTGTCGGCCTCCTGTGCGGCGGCGTCCTGGGCGAACATGTCTTCGAGCTCGTCGCGCGCCTGCTTGGCGGCCGACAGGAACTGCTCCTGGTCCTTGTAGAATGGGTAGATCTTCTCCAGGCCGCTCAAGTTCCGTTCCCTGAACAGCAGCGCGGCCTGGCGCGCGATAGGCGCCAAAGCCCAGTTCGCGCAACACGGTGCGCCCCAGCATCAGGGCCGATTCGAAGGTTTCGCGCTCGATGATGGTCACGCCGCGGTCTTTCAGGTCGAACAAATGGCTGACGTTGCGCGCGCGCCCATGATCGGCAAGTCGGGAAAGGCGTGACGCACGGCATCGACCAGCTTCCAGGCTGTCGTCGATGTCGTCGATTGCCACCACCAGCGCGCGCACTGGCGGCGCCCGCCGCGTGCAGCAGATCGACCCGCGTGACGTCGCCATAAAACACCTTGTTGCCGAACTTGCGCAGCAGATCGATCTGGTCGGGATCATGGTCGAGCACGGTGAGCTTGACGCCGTTGGCTTTGAGCAGACGCCCGACGATCTGGCCGAAGCGCCCGAAGCTTAAGCAATGATCACATGGCCGTCGTTCTGTTCGATCTGGTCGGCTTCGCGCCGCTTGTCGACCCGGAAGCGCGGCGCGAGCAGCTTGTCGTGCACGATCAGCAGCAGCGGCGTGCACACCATCGACAGCGCCACCACCACGATCAGGATCGCGCCGACGTTGTCGGTAAACACGCGCGGGGCCTGGGCCGCCCCGAACACGACAAAGGCGAATTCCCCGCCCTGCGACAACAGGAAGGCGAACAGCGCCTGCTGGCTGCGCGGAATGCCGATCAGCTTGGCGAGGAAATACAGCACCCCCGTCTTGATCGCCAGGAAGGCGGCGACCAGGCCCAGGATCAGCCAGGGCTGCGCCATGAAGACGCCGAAGTCGATCGACATGCCGACCGCGATGAAGAACAAGCCCAGCAACAAACCCTTGAACGGTTCCAGGTCGGTCTCGAGCGCGTGCCGGTATTCGGAATCGGCCAGCAGCACGCCGGCGATGAAGGCGCCCAGCGCCATCGACAGGCCGACCCACTGCATCAGCATCGCGATGCCGATCACCAGCAGCAGCGAAAAGGCGGTGAAAATTTCGCGCAAGCCGCTCTTGGCGATGGCGCAGCAGCGGGGCCGGATCAGGTAGCGGCCGCCGAAGGCCAGCGTGAGGATCACCACGGCGATCTTGCTTAAGCATCGCCCCAGTCCATGCCGTCGCCCCGCTCCGACGCCGCGCCCAGCAGCGGCACGATGGCGATCATGGGAATGGCGGCAATGTCCTGGAACAGCAGGACCGCGAAGGAACTGGTTCCGGTGGGCGTGCCTTTGAGATTGCGTTCCTCCAGCGTGGCCAGGGCGATCGCGGTCGACGACAGCGACAGGCCGAGCGCGGCGATCACGGCCACCTTCCAGCCGATGCTTAGGCCAGCATGGCGGCCAGGGCCAGCACCGTGGCCACGCCCAGTACCTGGGCCGTGCCGCTGCCGAAGATCGGGCGCCGCATTGCCCACAGGCGCTTCGGTTCCAGTTCCAGGCCGATCAGGAACAGCAGCAGGACCACGCCGAATTCGGAAAAATGCAGGATGTCTTCGACTTCGCCGATCAGACGCAGGCCCCAGGGACCGATCGCGATGCTTAAGCAATCAGGTAGCCGAGCACCGCGCCCAGGCCGAGCTTCTTGGCCACCGGAACGGCGACCACGGCCGCGGCCAGGTAGATCAGTGCATTGAACAGCAGGCTGTGTTCCATCGTCAGTCCCGTTCGGGTTGAAGGTCGGGCCGGGCCCAGGCGGTCAGCTGGCGGCGGAAGGCATCGATGTGGGCATCGACCGTCGCATTGTCGACCTTGTGCGCGCCGAACAGGACCAGCGGCGCTTCCCATGCCATGCCGCACAAGGCGGCGGTCTGGCGGAACGGCGGCAGATAGTCGTCGAAGGGGCGGCCATGGGCGGCGCCTTCCTGGTAGGCATGTTCGTCGCTGCTTAGGCCGTCACCACCAGCCAGTAGCGTTTGCTTAGGCCAGGGCCGTGCCGCCCGCGCCGCAGGCCCAGCCGGGCTGCAGCACCTGGTCGACCCATTCCTTGAGCAGCGCGGGCATGCCGTACCACTGGATCGGGTGTACGAAGACGATGGCGTCGGCTTCGGTCAGCAGCGCCTGCTCGGCGGCGACGTCGATGTGAAAATCGGGATAGGTTTCGTACAGGTCGCGCACTTGCACGCCGGGCAGCGCGCGCCGCCTCGGCCAGACGGCGATTGACGCGCGACTTGTAAGGCTTGGCATGGGCGTAAATAACGAGAATTTTTTCGGGCATTCCCGCGTTATAGCACAGAAACTTTCTTATCGGGACAGTGGAGAGCGCGGGACAGGTGCGGGCTGGTTCTGCCCCGCAATGGGCGGCTGGGCGGAGGCGCCGCCGTTCACCAGATGCACGATGCCGAAGCCGAAGCCGAAGATGGCGACAAACAAGGAGATGACGAGCCCGATCATCCACCTGAGCATGTTCCTCAGCTCGGCGTGCAGCGTTTCAAACGCCGTCTTGAATTCGGCACGCAGCTTCTCGGTTTCCGCCTTGAATTCGGCGTGCAGCGTGTCGGTTTCCGCCTTGAATTCGGCGTGCAGCTTGTCGGTTTCCGCCTTGAATTCGGCGTACAGCTTTTCAAGCTCCGCATTGAATTCGGCGTGCAGCTTTTCAAACTCCGCCTTGAATTCGGCGTGCAGCTTTTCAAACTCCGTCTTGAATTCGGCACGCAGCTTCTCAATTTCCGCCTTAAATTCGACGCGCAGCTTCTCAATTTCCGCCTTGAATTCGGCACCCAGCTTCCCGATTTCCGCCTTGAAATCGGCAGCCAGCTTCCCGGTTTCCGCCTTGAATTCGGCGCGCAGCTTCCCGGTTTCCGCCTTGAAATCGGCACCCAGCTTCCCGGTTTCCGCCTTGAATTCGGCGCGCAGCTTCCCGGTTTCCGCCTTGAAATCGGCACCCAGCTTCCCGGTTTCCGCCTTGAATTCGGCATGCAGCGTGTCCGTCTCCTCCTTGACTACGGCACGTAGCTTCTCATGCTCCCCCTGAATTCCGAGCGCAGACTATCGCGCAGATTATCGAAGCCGCGGTATATTTCTACGCGCAACAGTTCAAGATCGTGCTTCGTTGCCAGCGTCGGCAAGATCGTGTCAAACCGGGTTTCAAGTATCGTCAGCCGCCTGTCCATATCATCATCATAGGGCGGACCGCCGCTGCCCGCAACGGGGCGCGGTTCATTCGACATGGGCGCTGCGCTCATCGTGGTCTCCGGCGGGTTGGCGTCAGTCTACGCGTCCCCGCCGCGCGCACGATTGCGCACCGCGCCTCAGTTGGCGCAGGTCAAAGCCTCCGAAACGCCTGATTCATTTTCGTCTGTCCAGTCCGTCCAGGAAGGCGTTGCCGCATCCGCCCAGGTGGATCGCGGAATCGCTGATCCGTGCCGCGTGCAGCAAGCGTCCCCGGAAGTAGGCAATGAGTGCCACCAGGATCGCAGCACAGGCGATCAGGGCAAACAGTCCGCCACCCACATCATTGGCGGCCAGGACGATGCTGACGATCGCGGCGGCCAGCGCGCCCCATCCAAGCAGGTGCACATTGCGGCGCCGCGTGCGGTGAAGTTCGCACAGTCCCACGGCCACACTGGCGCGCTTGCCCGCGATCAGGCCGACGATGATGTAGACCAGCGGGCTGAGGAGAATGGTCAGATACCACGCCGGGTGATGCCAGCTGTAGCTGTTTTCCTTGCCCAGTTCGGTTGGCGCATTGCACCTGACGCAGCGCTCCGGCACCGCGACCCCGAATGGCACGACCAGCGCGGTTCCGGCACGGTAGCACATGCTGCTTAAGCTTCAATGTCGAGCAAGGCCGCAGGCGCGGCGTACGGATTGTGCGGCTTGCCCGTCATCACGCCTCCACGATGGCGGTCACTTCGATCTCGACCCGGGCCCGGTCTTCGATCAGGCTTAGGCCACCTGCACCGCCGTCATGGCCGGATAATGGCGCCCGATGATGTCGCGGTAAGCCTGCCCCACTTCCTTGCTGGCCGCCAGGTACTCCTTCTTGTCGGTCACGTACCAGGTCATGCGCACGATGTGCTCGGGCTTGGCGTCCGCTTCGGCCAGCACGTCGACCACGTTCTGCAACGCCTGGCGCACCTGCCCTGCGAAATCGTCGGTATGGAACTGGCACTGGCCGTCCCAGCCGATCATGCCGCTCACGTGGACGCTGCGGCCGCTGGCCGCTATGCCGTTCGAATAGCCACGGGCGCGCGCCCAGCCTGGAGGTTGAAGAAAATCCATGAATACCTTTCTAGTGTGCGGGAGCCGCTTCGCGCAGCAGTTCGCGCGATGATCAACTGTTGTACTTCGGTGGCGCCTTCGTAGATGCGCAGTGAGCGAATCTCGCGGTACAGGCGCTCGACCGGGTGCTCGCTGACCACGCCCAGGCCGCCGAACATCTGCACGGCCGCGTCAATGACCTTCTGCGCCGTCTCGGTGGCCGACATCTTGGCCATGGCCGCTTCCTTGGTGACCTTGCGGCCCTGGTCGCGCTGCCAGGCGGCGCGGTAGGTGAGCAGCGCGGCGGCGTCGATCCCGGTCGCCATCTCGGCCAGCTTGGCCTGCGTGAGCTGGAAATCGGCCAGGGTCTGACCGAACATCTTGCGCGTGGTCGCATGCGCCAGCGCTTCGTCGAGCGCGCGCCGCGCGAAGCCCAGGGCGGCGGCGGCGACCGAGGTGCGGAACACGTCGAGCGTGGCCATCGCCACCTTGAAGCCCTGCCCCGCCTCGCCCAGACGCTGGGCCGGCGTCCACGCGGCAATTGGTGAACGCCAGGCGCGCCAGCGGGTGCGGCGCGATCACGTCGATCCGCTCGGCGATCGAGAAGCCGGGCGTGTCGGCGTCAAC
This sequence comes from Massilia sp. H-1, assembly GCA_024703915.1. GTDB lineage: Bacteria > Pseudomonadota > Gammaproteobacteria > Burkholderiales > Burkholderiaceae_D > Telluria_A. The sequence goes on from CP087969.1 coordinate 1,087,039, forward strand.
GATGAAGGCGCTGATGCCGCGCTGCCTGGCTGTTCGCCGGTGCGCGCGAACACCACGTAGAAGTCGGCGATGCCGCCATTCGAGATCCAGGTCTTTTCGCCGTTCAGCACATAGCTGTCGCCGTCCTGCACGGCGGCGCACTGCATGGCCGCCACGTCGGAGCTGGCCTGCGGCTCGGACAGCGCGAAGGCGGCAATCGCCTCGCCCCGCGCCACGCGCGGCAGGTAGCGCTCCTTGTTGGCGGCGCTGCCGAACAGCGAAATCGCGCCCGAACCAAGGCCCTGCATGGCGAACGCGAAGTCGGCCAGGCCGTTGTGGCGGGCCAGCGTCTCGCGGATCAGGCAGATGGCGCGCGTGTCGATCGCCTCGCTGCCCTTGCCGACCGCATGGGCGAGCCAGCCGCCGTCGCCCAGCTGGCGCACCAGCGCGCGGCAGGCGGCATCGACGTCATGCCCGTGGGCGCTTAGCCACGTTGGCGCTTCACCCCAGGCGTCGAGCGCCTGTTCCAGCTGCGCGTGGCGGGGCTCGAAGAACGGCCAGTCGAGATAGGTTTTGTCGGCCATGTCAGTCGCCTTCGAAGGTCGGTTTTTGCTTGGCCACGAACGCGTGATAGGCGCGGTGGAAGTCGTTGGTCGCCATGCAGATGGCCTGGGCCTGGGCTTCGGCTTCGATCGCCTCGTCCACGCCCATGTTCCATTCCTGCTGCAGCATTTTCTTGGTCATGCCGTGCGCGAAGGTCGGGCCGTCGGCCAGCGAACGGGCCAGCGCGCGGCGGAAAGCAGCTCGCCCGGTTCGCTGATGCTGTTGAAGAAACCCCAGCGCTCCGCCTCGGTCCCCGACATCGAGCGGCCCGTGTAAAGCAGTTCGGCCGCCCTGCCCTGGCCGATCACGCGCGGCAAGAGCGCGCAGGCGCCCATGTCGCAGCTTAGCCAGGCCCACGCGGGTGAACAGGAAGGCGGTCTTGCTGCGCGCGGTGCCAAGGCGCAGGTCGGACGACAGGGCGAGGATCGCTTGTCGCTGCATGCAGCACACGCCGTCCACCGCCGCGATGATGGGCTGCGGGCAGGCGCGCATCGCCTTGACCAGGTCGCCCGTCATGCGGGTGAAGGCCAGCAGGCCAGGCATGTCGAGTTTGGTGAGCGGGCCGATGATGTCGTGCACGTCGCCGCCCGAGCAGAAATTCTCATGGCGCCGGTGATGACGATGGCCTTGACGTCGTCGGCATAGGCCAGCATGCGGAACAGGTCGCGCAGTTCGGCATACGAATCGAAGGTCAGGGGGTTCTTGCGCTCGGGGCGGTTGAGCATGAGCGTGGCGACGCTTAAGCATCGAGTTCGAGGCTGAAATGGGCGGCCGCATAGCTTAGCCAGCTTGGCGCGGTTGCCGGGCAGCTGCTGCGCCTGGCCTGGGAGATAACGCATGATGATTCCTGTTCCTGTCTAAATTTTCTTGTCGTCCGAGGCGCTCAGATGGCGCTTCATTTCCGAGAGCAGCGTAATGAGCTGTCCCTTGTCGTCGGGGGAGATATCCTGCAGCAGTTCGGCGATCCAGCCTTCGTGCACCACCGCCATGCTTAAGCAAAGGCGCAGCCATTATGCGTCGGTCAGCTTGACGGTGTACACGCGCCGGTCTTTCGGATCGGGCACGCGCACCACCAGCTTTTCCTGCTCCAGCTGGTCGGTGATGCCGGTGATATTGCCACCCGTGACCATCATGCGGCGCGACAGTTCGCCCATGCGCAAGCCTTGCGGATGGCGTTCGAGCTGCGCCATCAGGTCGAAGCGCGGCAGCGTGATGTCGAACGTGGCGCGCATCCGGCTGCGGATCTCGTTCTCGATGCGCACCGTGCACGAGAGCATGCGCAGCCACAGCTTGAGCGACTGGTGGTGGTCTTGCGTGAGGCGGCTGGCCAGGTCCAGGTCCGTCGTGTCGTGCTGCAGCGTCTCTTCCATCGTCATCCTCACATCACTTCGCCATGAAGCGACCGCCAGCGACTGTCCATTCATCGCGCCCGACTGCGGCATGCACAGCCACAGCACGGCGCTCGCCACTTCGGCCGTTTCCACCAGCCGCTGCTGGGGATTGCTTATGGCCAGCTGGGCCCGCGCCTCGTCTTCGCTGCGGCCGGTCTTGGCCACGATATTGGCCACCGCGTCGCGCACGATATCGGTATCGGTAAAGCCGGGGCAGACCGCATTGACGGTCACGCCGCGGGTGGCCACTTCGAGCGCCAGCGCGGGTCATGCCGATCACGCCGTGCTTGGCCGCGCAGTACGCGGCCACGTAGCGGTAGCCGACCAGGCCGATGGGTGGACGCCACGTTGACGATCCGGCCCCAGCCTGCATCCAGCATGGTAAGCAGCGCAGCCTGGGTGCAGTGGAAGGTGCCGGACAAATTCACGTCGAGCATGCGCTGCCACAGCGCGGCGTCGGTCTTGCCGAACGGGGCCGAGCTTAGCCTGGCTTAAGCATTATTGACCAGGATGTCGCACGGGGCTTGGCGCGCTCGAAGGCGGCGCGGATGGCGGCTAAGCCGGGCCAGGTCCATGACCACGAACCCGGCGCCCAGCTCGTGCGCGGCGGCTGCCAGCGCGGCTTCGTCGCGTCCGCAAATGGTGACCCGCGCGCCCGCGTCGATCAGCGCGCGCAATGGCGGCGCCGATGCCGCGCGCCGCCGGGTCACGATCGCGTGCTTGCTTAGCCAGGGATTCGGTATGCGCCATCAACCCTCCAGCAATCTGGCCGCGACCTGCTGCGGGGTCAGGCTAGCAGCATGCAAGCGGCGGCCAGCTGGCGTTCCCGTTCGAGATTGCGCTCGAGCTGCTGCTTGGCCTAAGCAGGTACTGCTTGGGCCACTCGACGGCGGCAAAGCCGATCTTGGCGGCCTCGGTCAGCGTCCATGCAGGGGTTGGCCAGGTGCGGGCGGCCGACGGCGCACAGGTCGAGCGCGGTAGCATGGCGATGATGCTGTTGGCGTGATCGGCTTCGAAGATCGAGCCGACCGCGATGGTCGGGATTTTCGCTTCGTTGCGCACGCGGTCGGCGAACGGGGTCTGGAACATGCGTCCGTAGACCGGCTTTTCCTGCTTGCTCACCTGGCCCGACGAGCAGTCGATCATGTCGGCGCCCGCTTCCCGGAACAGGCGCGCGATCTGCACCGCGTCATCCGGCGTGATGCCGCCCTCGACCCAGTCATGGGCCGAGATGCGCACGCTCATCGGCTTGTCGGCCGGCCAGGCAGCGCGCATCGCGCGGAACACGCGCAGCGGGTAGCGGCAGCGGTTTTCGAGACTGCCGCCGAATTCGTCGCTGCGCTGGTTGGTGAGCGGCGAAATGAACGAGGACAGCAGATAGCCGTGCGCGCAGTGCAGCTCGAGCCAGTCGAACCCGGCGTCGTCGGCCGCACGCGTGGCGCGCACGAAATCGGCCTCGATGCGCGCCAGATCGTCGGGCGTGGCTTCGCGCGCCGTCTGCGACACGCCTTTCAGGTACTGCTGGGGCGAGCTCGACACGAGCGGCCAGTTGCCGTCGTCCAGCGGCTGGTCGATGCCTTCCCACATGACGCGGGTCGATCCCTTGGCCCCGGCGTGGCCAAGCTGCACGCCGATCTTGGCGCTCGAACTGGCATGCACGAAATCGGTGATCCGCTTCCAGGCCGCCGTGTGCTCGGGCGCATACAGGCCGGGGCAGCGCGGGGTGATGCGGGCGTCCGCCGAGACGCAGGTCATTTCCGCGAACACCAGGCTGGCGCCGCCCATGGCGCGCGCCCAGGTGCACCAGGTGGTAGTCGCCAGCCACGCCGTCGGTGGCCGAATACTGGGCCATGGGCGAGACCACGATCCGGTTCTTGAGGGTCACGCCGCGCATCTTGAAGGGGGTGAGCATGGGCAGCACGCGCGCCTGTTTGGGCGGCGCCAGGCTAGGCCTGCGCGCAGGCGCGGCGGGCGATCCACTCCTCGAATCCGGCCACGTAGGCGGCGTCGCGCAGGCGCAGATTTTCGTGCGACAGGCGCTGGCTGCGGGTGAGCATCGAATAGGCGAACTGCGGCGCGTCCATGGCGGTATAGCGTTCGACGTTCTCGAACCACTCCATGGAATTGCGCGCCGCGCTTTGAATCTTGAGCACTTCCACCGAACGGGCGGCCTGGTAGGCGTCCAGCGCTGCGCGCACGCCGTCATGCTGGCCGAAGCAGCGCGCCAGTTCGATCGCGTCTTCCAGCGCCAGCTTGGTGCCGGAGCCGATCGAATAGTGGGCCGAATGGGCCGCGTCGCCCATCAGCACGATGGGCGTGGCGCCGTTCCAGTGCACCCACTGCTCGCACACCACGCGGGGAAGGTGATCCACATGGCCGAGCCGCGCAGGTGGCTGGCATTGGACATGAGCGGGTGGCCGTCCAGCTGGTCGGCGAACAGGTTCTCGCAGAACGCGATGCCCTCTTCCTGGCTCATCTCGGCCAGGCCGCTGGCGCGCCAGACCTCTTCCGGCGTTTCGACGATGAAGGTCGAGGTGTCGCCGTCGTACTGGTAGATGTGGGCCTGGAACCAGCCGTGCGCGGTTTCCTTGAAGGCGAAGGTGAAGGCGTCGAATTTCTTGCGCGTGCCCAGCCACACGAAGCGGCAGTGGCGCTGCTCGACCTGGGGCCGGAAAGTGTCCGCATAGCGCTTGCGCACGCGGCTGTTCAAGCCGTCGGATGCGATCACGAGGTCGGCCTGGTAGCTGGCGGCGAGCTGCTGGTCGTTGTCGACGTCGCACTCGAACACCAGTTCGACGCCGAGCTCCTCGCAGCGCTGCTGCAGGATGTTGAGCAGGCGCTTGCGGCCGATGCCGCAAAAGCCGTGGCCGCCGGAGGTGACTTTCTCGCCCTTGAAGAAAATGTCGATGTCGTCCCAGTGGTTGAACGACTGCAGGATCGAGCGCGCCGTCTGTTCGTCGGCGCCCACCAGGTTGCCCAGGGTCTGGTCGGAAAACACGACGCCCCAGCCAAAGGTGTCGTACGGGCGGTTGCGTTCGACCACGACGATCTCGTGCGCGGGATTCTGCTTTTTCATCAGCAGGCTGAAATACAGGTGGCAGGGACCGCCGCCGATACAAACGATTTTCATGATGTCAGGGAGCCCGCAATTTGAAGCGCTGCAGCTTGCCGGTTTCGGTACGCGGCAGCTTGTCGATGAATTTGACCGAACGCGGATATTTATAAGGGGCGATCTGGGCCTTGACGAAGTCCTGCAGCGCGCGCCGTCTCAGGCCCCGCCTCGAAGCCTAGCCTTGAGCACCACATGGGCTTCGACCACCTGCCCGCGCTCGTCGTCGGCGCGGCCGATGACGCCGCATTCAGCCACCGCCGGATGGCGCATCAGCACGTCCTCGACTTCGGCCCCGGCGATGTTGTAGCTTAGCCGAGATGATCATGTCGTCGGTGCGCGAGCGGTAATAGAAGTAGCCGTCGGCGTCCATCTCGTAGGCGTCGCCGGTCAGGTTCCAGCCATCGAGCACGTAATCGGCCTGGCGCGGATCGGCCAGGTAGCGGCAGCCGGTGGGTCCCTTGACCGCCAGGCGGCCGATTACGCCCGGCCCGACCTGGACGCCGTCCGGTCCGAGGATGCAAGCCTGGTAGCCGGGCACCGGCTTGCCGGTCGCGCCGGGACGGATCGCGTCATCGGGCGGGCGGAAATAAAGATGTGCAGCAGTTCGGTCGCGCCGATGCCGTCGATCATGCGCAGACCGGTCGCCGCCTGCCACGATTCGCGCGTGGCCAGCGGCAGCGCCTCATCGCCGCCGACACGGTGCGCGTGAGCGCCGTCAGATCGTGCTGGGCCGCGAGCGGCGCCATTTGCCGGTAAAAAGTGGGCGCCGTGAAGCACACCGTGGCGCGGTAGCGGGCGATGGCCGCCAGCAGCGTCTCGGGCGTGAGTTTTCGAGCAGCACGCCAGGCCGCGCCAACCCGCAGCGGGAACAGCAGCAGGCCGCCCAGGCCGAAGGTGAAGGCCAGCGGCGGCGTGCCGATGAAGATATCGTCGGCCTTGGCCTGCAGGGTGTGGCGCGGGAAGCAGTCGCAAATGGCCAGCACGTCGCGGTGGAAATGCATGGTCCCCTTGGGGATGCCGGTGGTGCCCGAGGTGAAGCTGATCAGGCAGACGTCGTCGGCGGCGGTGTCGACGGCGTCGAACGGGGCGGCGTGCTGCGCCATGCGCTGCTCGAGCGAGCCCGGTTCGTCGGCGGCGCCGAAGAACAGCACGCGTGCAGGCGGCGCGGCCATGGCCTCGACTTCGGCGCGCAGACCGGCGGCGCACAGGACCGCGTCCACGCGCGCCTTGGCGGCAATCGTTCCCAGTTCAGCCGGCGCGCAGCAGCGGCATGGTGGGCACCACGACCATGCTTAGGCCTTGAGCACGGCCAGGATGGCGGCCGCCATCAGCGGGTTGTTGGCGCCGCGCAGCAGCACCCGGTTGCCGCTGACCAGCTCCAGGTCGTGGCGCAACACGTGGGCAATGCGGTCGACCTGCTGCTGCAGTTCACGGTAGCTCCAGCGCGTGTTCGCCGATGATGGCGGTGCGTTCGCCACCCCCCTAAGCAGCAGCGGCGGCGTCGAGCAGTTCGGCCACGCAGTTCAGGCGTTCCGGATACTGCAGTTCGGGCAGGTCGAAGCGAAATTCCGGCCACAGGTCCGGAGCCAAGTGCGCGTGCGAGAGTCGTCCTGGTGGGCCGACGGGGAAAGCTGCGAAGGAATTGGTCGTGTCATGGTCGCCCCAGCGAAGGGTCAGCGATGCGGAGGAGGATACTTTAGACCTAAACTATTCGCGCATCAAGCACTTTCGTGCTCAGTCATGCAGGGTGCGTAGCAGCTCGCTTTGGCGCAGTACGGCGCGTACCGTTTCGGCCAGCGTGATCTGGACCTGGCCCGGGTCAAGCGCGCCATCGGACAGGTCGCGGATGGCGCTCGCCGCGCCATTCAGGCCCAGGGTCTGGCAGCCGAGCATGCAGGCGGTCCAGGCGCACGTGCGCCGCTTCCGTGTCGCCGCTGGCCAGCAGGGCCGCCAGGTCGGTGCTGGCGGCGGCCAGCTGGGTCTGAAAGCCGCCCAGGTAGACCAGCAGACGCTCGCCGTCGATGCCGAGGCGGCCCATGGTCGCGAGCGGCGTCTCGGCGTCGGCTACCGCGTCCGGTACGGCGTCGGTCAGGGTGTCCGCTACGGCGTCCGGGGATCCTGGCGCGGCGCCCTCCCCCGAGGATTCCGATGCGGCGGCCAGCAGCGGCGCGATGCATTCGCTGACGGCGGCCGCGTCGAAGGGTTTGACCAGGTAGCCGTCGGCGCCCAGGCCGTTGGCCCGGTCCACGGTGGCGGTATCGTTGGCGGAAGTGACCAGCACGAAGGGCATGGCGGCCAGCGCCGCATCGGCGCGCACGCGCGCCAGCAGGTCCATGCCGGACAGGCGCGGCATGCGCAGGTCGCAAAAAACAGATGGCCGGACGCAGGCCGAAGCGGACAGCTGCTGCCATGCGTCTTCGCCATCTTCGGCTTCGAGGATGTCGAACTGGCCGCAGGCATCGACCAGATGCATGAGTACCATGCGCGAGACGACGTCATCGTCCACCACCAACACTTTCATGACCTTCTCCGTTCGGGACCGCATCCCTGCTCTCGTGGCAAGTGCGCCAATATTACAGCAAAATCAAGGGCCGAAACGGCGTTTCAGACGGTGGAAGCGGCAAACTGTTCGAGCAGTTCAGCGCAGGCGCGGCAAGCCGTCGTTCACCAGCGGCCACTGGCCCTGGTCGGCCGCCAGCTCCAGTTCGCCGCACAGCACGTGCAGTTCGGTCGCTTCGAGGTAGGCCGCGCTGCCCTTGATCCCGTGCAGCAGGCGTCCGGCGGCTTCGCAGTCGCGCGCCGCCACAGCAAGCTCCAGATCGGCGCGGCGCGACGGCACGTCGTTGGCAAAGGCGGCGCGCATGCGGGTTTTCAGTTCGCCGCTGCGGCGGTCGGCATTCTGGGCGGCGGCCACGGCCAGCGGTGTCGGTCCCGTGAAGACGCCGAACATGGCGTCCAGTTCGGACGTGCTGGGCGGACGCGAACGGGCTAGAAGCTGCATCATCGGCTCCATGTCCACCCCGCGCCGCAGCTGGCGTTCGATCGCGCGCGAGAGCTGCAGGTGCAGCGCGGTCTCGTCGATCGGCTTGGACAGGAAGTCGTCCATGCCGCTGGCCAGGTAGCGGTTGCGGTCTTCCTCGCTGGCGTTGGCGGTCAGGGCCACGATCATCAGGTCGGCGTCGCGCACCGGCGCCTCAGGCGGCCCTGCCGGCTGCGGGATCAGGCGCGTGGCGGTGGAGCCGTCCATTTCCGGCATGCGCCCGTCCATCAGGATCAGGTCGTAGCGCGAGCGCGCGAGGCGGCTACCGCCAGCGCGCCGTTGTCGGCGATGTCGACCTTGTGGCCAAGATCTTCGAGCATCATGCGGATGATGATCTGGTTGGTCGGGAAGTCTTCGGCGCACAGCACATTGAGGCGGTGGCTGTGCGGCTCGAGCGTGACGTGCTCCACTTCGGGCGGGGCCACGCCGTCGGCCAGCGGCAGCACCACCGAGAACACGCTGCCCTGCCCTTCGCGGCTGTCGACGCTGATCTCGCCGCCCATCAGTTCGACCAGCTGGCGGCAGATCGCCAGTCCCAGGCCGGTGCCGCCGTAGCGGCGGGTGGTGGTGCTGTCGGCCTGTTCGAACTTCTGGAACAGGCGTTCGAGCGCGGCGGCGGCGATCCCGATGCCCGTGTCGCGCACCGAGAAGCGCAGCATGTTGATGCGCGGTCCGTCGTGCAGCGCGCCCGGCAGCGATTCGACCATCACGCGCACCGTGCCCTCGTTGGTGAACTTGAAGGCGTTGCCGACCAGGTTGACCAGCACCTGGCGCAGCCGGGTCAGGGTCGCCCACCACGAACTGGGGCAGATCGCTGGCCAGCTCGATCCCGAACGAGATGCTGTGCGCGGCGGCCTGCTCCTCGAACAGGCTGGCCACGTTTTCGAGCATCGGCCCGAGCGCGAAATCGATGTTCTCGATGGTCAGCTTGCCCGCTTCGATCTTGGAAAAATCGAGCAGGTCGTTAATGATGGTCAGCAGCGACTGGGCGTTGGCCTGGCCGCGCATGATCTGCTCGCGCGTGTTTTCCTGCAGGCGCACATCGCGCAGGGCGAAGTTGAGCATCCCGATCACGCCTGCCAGCGGGGTGCGCATTTCGTGGCTCATGTTGGCCAAGAATTCCGACTTCTGGCGCGTGGCGTCTTCCGCCTTTTGCTTGGCCAGGCGCAGGCGTTCGTCGTTTTCCTGCAGCGCGCGGTTGGCCAGCGCCAGCTCCTCGGTGTTCAGGCGCACCTGCTTTTCCTGCTCCACCAGCCGGGCCTGGGTTTCTTCCAGTTCGCGGTAGGCGCGCGCATTGTCGAGCGCGACGGCGGCGTGCGCGGCCAGCGTCTGCAACATGTCCAGGTGCACCCGGCGGTAGGCGTTCTTTTCCACGCTCTGCACGCACAGCACGCCCATCATGCGGTCCTTGACGATCAGCGGCACGTACATCATCGCCACCGACACCGAGCGCGGACTGCCGTCGCGCCGCAGCACCGGCGTGGGCGGCTTGCTCTGCGGCCCGGACAGGTAGTTGTCGTATTCGGCATCGAGGTCATTGATGAACACCTCGCGCCGGTGACGCAGGCACCACACCGCGAACTGGCGCTCGTCGGCCAGCGAACGGTTGTAATGCTCGCTGCGCACGCCCTGGTCCATCGCGAACGGGAATTCGACCACGCCCTCTTCCTCGTTGTAGAAGCCGATCCCGAATATGCGCGCATCCATCAGGTGGTGCACGTGCCGGTACACGGTCATCATGATGGTTTCCATGTCGAGCGTGGCGGTCAGTTCGCGCCCGATCTCGGACAGCACCGAAATATTGCGGTGGGCCTGCTCGACTTTTTCCTTCTGGCGCTGCACTTCTTCCTTCTGGCGCTCGGCGTCGGCGCGGCGCTGCTCGGCCTCGGCGCGCTGGTTGACGGCGTCGCGCCGCTTTTCTTCCAGCTCGCCCTTCTGGTGTTCCAGCAGGCGGTTCTGCTGTTCGATTTCGAGCGTGCGCGCGCCCACCTGGCGTTCGAGCAGCGCCTTCTGGCGGCGCAGTCCCCGACAAGCGCATGAAATACGCCAGATACGCAGGTGCTTAAGCCCACCAGCAGCAGCGCGCCGGTGCGGAACCACCAGGTTTTCCACCATGGCGGCAGGATCGTGATCGAGAGCGTGGCGCCGGACGCGTTCCAGACGCCGTCCTTGTTGGCGGCCTTGACCCGGAACGTGTACTGGCCCGGGTCCAGGTTGGTGTAGGTGGCAAAGCGCTTGGAGGCATCGGTGCTGACCCAGCCCTCGTCAAAGCCTTCGAGCTGGTAGGCGAACTGGTTGCGCTGCGGCGCGGCGTAGTGCAGGGCCACGAATTCGAGCGAGAACACCGAGTCGCCCGCCGACAGCGTCACTTCGCGCGTGCTTTCGATCGGTCCCTTGAGCAGGCCGGGGTGGGTGAGCTGGGCCTACTTTGTTGAAAATCTCAAAGCCGGTGATCACGGCGCGCGGCGCGATCATGTTGTCGCTGATCGCCTCCGGACGGAACGCGGTGATGCCGTTGAAGGCGCCGAAGTACATGCTGCCGTCGGCCATCTGCAAGGCCGAGCCGTCGAAATAAGCGCCTTCCGCGGTGCCGTCGACCGCGCTGTAATTGCGCCAGCGGTTGTTGGTCAGGTCCAGGTGCGACAGGCCCGTATTGGTGCTGATCCACAGGTTGCCGCGCGTCTTCCAGCATCGCCGAGACGCCGTCGTCGGCCAGGCCGTCGCGCACCGTGTAGCGCTTGAAACGCGCCTTGCTTCTAGCCCCATCGACGCTCATGCGGTTCAAGCCATGCATGGTGCCGACCCACAGCGTGCCCTTGCTGTCTTCGAGCAGGAAGTGAACTTCGTCGTGCGACAGGCTGGCCGGGTCGCGCGCATCGTGCCGGTAGTGGCGGAACTTGCCGCTCTTGCGGTCGAACATGTCGAGGCCGTCGAAGGTGCCGATCCACAGCCTACCCTTGCGGTCTTCGAGCAGCGGCCGGGCCACGTTGTCGGCCAGGCTGTCCGGATCGGACGGATCGTGGCGCCAGGTAGCGACCTGGCGCGTGCGCGGATCGAGCCGGTGCACGCCGCCGCGCGTGGCGACCCACAGCATGCCGTTGTGATCGACCCGCATGCCGCGCACATTATTGCTGTCCGGGTCGCCGCTGGCGAAGGTGACGCGGTCCAGGCTGCCGCTGGCGGGATCCAGTTTCGCTACCCCGCTGTGGCTGCCGACCCACAGCGTGCCGTCGCGTTCGCGCCAGCCAGCGCGTGTGCAGTGGTGGTGGTGTCGCCCAATTTATAGAAGCGCACCGAGCCGGTTTCAATATCGAAGTGGTTCAAGCCCTCGTTGGTACCGAGCCACAGCTTGCCGGGGCCGCCGTCGACGATGGCGCGCACCTTGTTGTCCGACAGCGTGTCGGCGCGGTCGGACTGGCGCACGATGCGGGCGAAGCCGCCGCTGTTGAGGTCGACCCGGCTCACGCCCGCATACCAGGTGCCGATCCACAGGGTGCCGACGCGGTCGCGGTACAGAGCCGAGACCTGGTTGTCGGCCATGCCGTGCGGGTCGCCGGTCAGGTGGCGGTAGCTGGCGAAATGCTGTTCCTTGGGCTGCCACATGTACAGGCCGTCGCTGGTGGTGCTTAAGCCCAGATGGTGCTGTCGGTGTCCTGGTACAGCACCGATATCCAGCCCGGCTTGTAGCCATGGGCGGCGCCGAAGCGCTGGCGCTGCGCGTCGGGGGTCCCGATGCGCCAGCGTTCCAGGCCTAGCCAGGCTGCCGATCCACAGCGCGTTGTCCTTGTCCACCAGCAGCGCCTGCACCATGTTGTACTTGCTGTCGGGACCGGGCGCGCGGTGGTGGTCGAAGCGGTCGGCGCCGGGCGCCAGGCTGTCGAGCCCGGCCTGGGTGCCGACCCACAGGCGGCCGCTGGCGTCGAGCACGATGGCATTGATCTGGTCGTGCGACAGGCTGGCCGGATCGTCCGGCACATGGTGCCAGACCCGGAACTTGCCGCTGTCGGTATCGAAATGCTGGAGGCCGTCGCTGGTGGCGACCCACAGGCCGTTGGCGCCGTCGTCGGCAATGGCGCGGATGTGGCGGTTGCCGTTGCCGCGCCGTTCCTTCTCGTCGGGCAGGTAATGGATGAAGGTCTGGGTGGCCGGATCGTAGCGGTCCAGGCCACCGTCGGTGCCGATCCACATGCGGCCGCGGCGGTCGACAAACAGGGCCCTCACCCAGCTGTGGGCCAGGGTGCGCGCATTGTTGACGACGTTGCGGTAGGTGGTAAAGCGGTAACCGTCAAAACGCGACAGGCCGCCCTGGCTGCCGAACCACATGAAGCCGTCGCTGTCCTGGGCCACGGCCAGCACGGTTTCCTGGGCCAGGCCCTGGTCGACCGACAGGTGTTCGAAGCGCAGCGTGCGCAGCGGCAGCGCGGCCGCGGCCAGCGCCGTCAGGACGCACAGCAGCGCCAGCAGCAGCGCTTGCAGCAATTGCGGCAGCCGCGCCTGCAGGCGCGCAGGTGGCGGCGATCTCACGGCGACACGGGCGCCGGCTGGCCGGGCGGGCGGCGCACACGCGGCGCGCTGGCGCGCCACTGCATCGGCCACCGCGTCAAGCGTGTGCTCGAGACGCACGCTGTCGACCATGCCCTCATGCTAGCCGCCGTCAGGCTGGCCGCGGCCTGCCACAGGCCGAGCGTGGTGCAGCCGTTGCGCAGCGATTCGATCCGGTGCAGCACGTCCGGCACGCGGCCGCCCTTGAGCATGGTGTCCAGTTCGGCCCTGGCCTGGGCCAGCTGGGCGCCGAACGCGTCCAGGTAGGCCAGCAGGCGCGCCGCGCCCACGTTCAGGCGCGCCATGCCAGGCCCATGCGCTTCGGCCAGCTTGTCGACAGTGAGGCGGAAAATCTTTTCCAGGTGCGGGCGCGCCTCGGTTAGGCAGCAAGGGCTTGAGCAGATAGCCGACCGCGCCCAGCTTGACCGCCTGCAGCACCGTGTCGCGGTCCGAGGCCGACGACACCAGCACGAAGGGCAGCGTCGCCAGGGCCGGATGCGCCTTGATTTTCTGTAGCAGTTCGAGGCCCGACATGCGCGGCATGCGCACGTCGCAAAAACAGATCACCGGTGCCAGGCCGTCTTCGAGCAGGGTCCAGGCGGCCTCGCCGTCGTCCGCCTCGACCAGGTCGAACATGTCGTAGCCGGACAGCAGATCGGACAGGGCCATGCGGGCCACCGCATCGTCGTCGACTATCAGTGCTTTCATCGGGTATTCCTTTCTAGTTGCCGAAAAGGCAAGCACGTCGTCCTTGCGGGCATGGGTGTCGCGCTGGCCGAGGGCGATCAGTTCGCACGTGTAGCTCGACTCGAACAGCAGGTAGGAGGCCAGCGCCGAGCCGCGCGCCTCGGTCGCGCCGATCCCGGAGAGCATGGTGCGGATCGGCGCCGGCAGGCTGGCCACGTGGCGCGAAGCGATCGCGTCGAGCCGTTCGGACGGCGCGATCACCAGCAGCTCGACCGGCTTGAGCGGGGTCTGGTCGAGATACTGCTGGGGCAGCATCGACAGGGTCTTGTTGATGCGGTTCAGGCGCTCGATGTCGACCGCGAGCGAATCGAGGAAGATCGAGGACATGGCGTGGCTAGAACGATCTGGGCCAGGCTCGGGTAGCGCGCCTGCTCGGCGCCGGCCTGGGGCGGTTCATGCAGGCGCCCGGCGCCGATCACCAGCACGCGGGTCGCACCCAGGTGAATGGCCGAGCGAAATCGGGGCCAGCTGGCGCATCGGAACCGTCGCCGCAGTATTCATTGCGCTCACTGCCCAGGTACAGCGGCACGGCCGGGAAAATGAAGGGAATCGCCGACGAGGCCAGCAAGTGCTCGACGCCGATCTGGTCCTGCATCGCCAGGCGCTGCATGCGCACCCAGGGCGCGATGTCGGCCGCGGTCTGGTAAAAGGTGACGTGGTTGCCGCCGGTGTAGCTGGACGCCGTCACGGCCAGCGCGTGCAGCAAGCCGTCGGACATGACCGCGTCCAGGCGCGGCAGGTCGAGCATGCGGTGCAACAGGCCTAAGCCAGCGGGGTATTGTCGAGCAGCGAGGTGGGCGGCGAGGCGCGCCACTTGCGCAGCAGCCAGCCGAACGAGAGCAGCGACAGCCAGCGCGCGCCGGAACGGATCACGCCCAGCGAATCGGCGCAGTAGACCTGTTCGACCGTGAAGTTTTCCCACACGTCGAGCAGCTTTTGCACGCCCTCGCTGAAATTGTCGGCGCGGCAGGCCAGGGCCACCGCATTGATGGCGCTAAGCCGAGGTGCCGCAGATGATGTCGAAGGGATTGCGCGCGGGGCGCCAGCCGGACTCCCACAGGATCTGGGAAATGGCTTGCAGCACGCCCACCTGGTAGGCGGCGCCCGCCACCCGATAAGATCAAGCCGGTTTTCTGTTCTATTCCCATACAGCAAGGGTATCAGGGTATGGCGACTTTGCGAAGGAAAAACCTTGTAGATTTTACATTTTCCAACACTGCCCGCTCAGTCGCCCCTGGCCACGCCCTCGCGGCGCGGATCGGCGCCGCCGAACCACCACGGCTCGCCGTGGATCATGATCCGCTGCACGCCGTGCAGGCCGGAATTCATCTCGTAGCTGCGCAGCTGGTGGCCACGCGCGGCCAGCTCGTCCTGCACGGCCTGGCTGGAAGCGGCCCGTCTCCAGTTCAGGTCGGACCGTTGCGGCTGCCGAAGTTGGGCAGGTTGATCGCCTGCTGCACGTTGAGCCCCCAGTCCAGGGTGCCGACCAGCGCCTTGGCCACGTAATTGATGATGGCTAGGCCCGCCGGGCGAACCGATCGCCAGCACCAGCTTGCCGCTGGCGCGCTCAGAACACGATGGTGGGCGACATTGCGCTGCGCGGGCGCTTGCCGGGCTGGACCCGGTTGGCCACGGGGCCGTAAACGTCGTCGCGCGAATCGAAGGAGAAATCGGTGAGCTGGTTGTTGAGGATGAAGCCGCCCACCATCTGGCGCGACCCGAAGGCGTCTTCGACCGAGGTCGTCATCGACAGGCTGGCGCCGTTGGTGTCGACCACCACGATGTGCGAGGTGGACGCGGTTTCGATCGCATTGTCGCGGCCCCAGGCCACCTCCATGCCGGGCGGCGTGCTTAAGCCGGGGCGATGCCCATCGAGCGTTCGCCGATCAGTTTGGCGCGGCGCGCCAGGTAAGCCTTGTCGATCAGGCCGTCCACGCCACGCCCGGGCAGCGGCACGAAATCGGTGTCGGCCGCGTAGCGGTTGCGGTCCGAATAGGCGAGCCGCCCCGCTTCCGTGAACAGGTGGATCGCGTCGGCCGTGAGCACGCCGCCGACCGGCGCGACGGCGGCCATGTCGCGCGTCTCGAGGATGCCCAGCATCTGGGCGATGGCGATCCCGCCCGAGGACGGCGGCGGCATGCCGCACACGGTGTAGGCGCGGTAGTCGCTGCACACGGGCGTGCGCAGCTTGGGACGATAGGCGCCGATGTCGGCCGCCGTCAAGAGGCCAGGATTGCCGGGATAGGTGGCGACCTTGTGCGCGATGGCGCGCGATCGGGCCCTTGTAAAAGACGTCGAGCGCCATGCGCAATCAATCGCGCTGCAGGGTCTGGGCCAGCGCCGGGTTCTTCAGGATATGGCTAGTTAGGCCAGGGATGGCCGTCATGGTAGAAGTAGGCGGCCGCGGTCGGGTCGCGCCGGATATGCTGGTCGCCGCAGCAGCAGCGTGCAGGCGCGGACTGACGGCAAAGCCGCCCTCGGCCAGCGCGATGGCCTAAGCTTGAACAAGTCTTTCCAGGGCAGCTTGCCGTGCTGGCGGTGGGCCAGTTCGAGCATGCGCAGCACGCCCGGCGCGCCCACCGAGCGTCCGCCCACCACATGCGGCGGTGCGCGAAATGGGACTGCCGTCGCGATTCTGGAACAGGGTTTCCGAGGCGGCCGCAGGGGCGGTCTCGCGGCCGTCGAAGGCTTGCACCGACTTGCCGTCGTAATACATGAGGAAGGCGCCGCCGCCGATGCCCGACGATTGCGGTTCGACCAGGGTCAGCACCAGCTGGGTGGCGATGGCGGCGTCGATCGCCGATCCGCCCTGGCGCAGCATGGCGTAGTTCGGCATCGACCGCGTGCGGATTGGCCGCGGCCACCATGAACAACTTGGCCGCCCAGCCCGCTTTTTCCGCGTAACCGGTGGCCGCTTCCGGCGCCCGCCCGCCCGCTTCCTGCGCGCAGACCGGCGCCAGCGCGCCACTACAGGCCAGCGCAAGCGCCAGCAACTTCATCCTGACCATAAGCTCTCCCTGACAAGGTGAGCCTATCGTACAGGAAACAGCTTACTTCGGCTGCATGCGGATCGCGCCGTCCAGGCGGATCGTTTCGCCGTTGAGCATGGTGTTCTCGATGATGCACTTGGCCAGCTGCGCGTACTCGTACGGACGGCCGAGGCGCTGCGGGAACGGCACCATGTTGCCCAGTGCCGTGCGCACTTCTTCCGGCATGCCCATCAGCATAGGCGTTTCGAAAATGCCGGGAGCGATCGTCATGACGCGGATGCCGCTGCGCGCCAGGTCGCGCGCCATCGGCAGCGTCAGGCTTACCCACGGCCGCCTTGGACGAACCGTAGGCAGCCTGGCCGATCTGGCCGTCGAATGCCGCCACCGAGGCGGTGTTGATGATCACGCCGCGCTCGCCCGACTCGCCCGCTTCGAGCTTGCCCATGGCGTCCGCGGCCAGACGCGCCATATTGAAGGTGCCGACCAGGTTGATGTTGATGGTGCGCTGGAAGACTTCCAGCGGATGCGGGCCGTCCTTGCCGACGGTCTTGACAGTAAGCGCCACGCCGCGCTGCAGTTGATCAGGCCGCGCAGCGAACCGAGCGCCAGGGCGGCGGCGACCACGGCCTGGCCATCGGCTTCCGACGTCACGTCGCACTTGACGAAGCTGCCTTTGAGCTCGGCGGCCAGCGCCTGGCTCTAGCCTCGACCTGCACGTCGGCCAGCACGACCTTGGCGCCCGCCTCGGTCAGCATGCGGGCAGTGGCCGCGCCCAGGCCCGACGCGCCGCCGGTGATGATGAAGACATTGTTCTGGATTTGCATGGTGGAGTCCCTAAAAAGTTGTTCTTTTTAACGTTTACGTAAAAACGTCAAGTAGCGCCATTGTAGCGAACTTTTGAAGGGAAAAACCAGCTTTAAAAGCACTGCACGGTGATGCCGTTGTTGCTGCAGAGCTTACCGTCGGGACCGATCAGGGCATTGCCGACCCCGCCCTTGTAGGCGCCGCCGTTGGTCTGGGGCGAGGGGATCGGCTGGGGCAATGCGGGCGCCGGGACCGAGGGCAGCAGCACGGCCAGCTCAGGGCGGGGCGGCGCGCACCGGCATGCCATCGGTGATCTGGCGCACGGCGCGCCGTTTGGGACGGGGCTTGGCGGGCGCGGCCGGGTCCGCGGGCGCAGCCTTGGCGGCCGAGCACCGGCTTGTCGGCGCCCACCCTGGGCGGCGGATCGGTGGCCAGGGCATCGCTGCACAGCAGGGATGTACTGAGGATCGCCAGAATCAGCACAGGTTTGAGGATGCTCATGATCGGCCTTTCGACAGCTAGCAGGGTTCATTATTGTCCCGCACCGCGCTTTGCGATAGGGTCGGCTTACACTTTGTAACGAACAGCAGGCGGCAAATCCCAGTAAGCGCACGGTCAGCTTGCCCGGTTAGGATGGGCAAAAATCAGAAGGAGACACCATGCAATCAGTGCAACAGATGTACGAAGAGAAATTATGCGATCCCTTTGCCGCCATGGCGCTGGTGCGCGACGGCGACATGATCATCGTGCCGACCGGGGTCGGCGAACCGCCTTCCCTGCTGGGCGCGCTGTCCGAGGCGCGGCGCCAGTTCCAGGACGTGCGGGTGGCGCAGATCCTGGCGATGCGCAAGTTCGGCTACTTTGACCAGGAAACATCGCAGCACGTGCGGCACGCGGCCCTGTTCTTCGGCGGCGCCTCATGCGGCGGCGGCCAGGGCGGCTGGTGCGACTTCATTCCCAATTACTTCTCCGAGATTCCGACCCTGATCGAGCGCGGGCTGATGCCGTCCGACGTCGTGTTCGCGCTGGCCTCGCCCATGAACGAACAAGGCTTCTTCGCGCTCAGCCTGGGCGCCGACTACACCATGGCGGCGGTCGCCAAGGCGCGCGGTGGTGCTTGAATGCAATCCCAACGTGCCCTTCGCGCATGGCCAGTGCCACGTGCATATTTCCCAGGTCACGGCCGTGGTCGAGAGCAGCGAGCCGGTGTTCGAGGTCGGCCTGCCGACCATCGGGCCGGTCCAGGAAGCGATCGGCAAATACGTGGCCGACATGATCGATGACGGCGCCACCCTCCAGATCGGCTACGGCGGCATTCCCGACGCGGTCGTCATGCAGCTGAGCGAAAAGCGGACCTCGGCATCCACACTGAAATGCTGGGCGACGGCATCCTGACCCTGGTCGACTGCGGCGCCGTCACCAACCGCAAGAAAACCCTGCTGCCGGGCAAAATGGTGGCCACCTTCGCCCTCGGTTCAAGCAAGCTGTACCGCTTCATGCACCACAACCCGATGCTCGAAATGCACCCCTCGAATTTCACCAACGATCCGTACATCGCGGGCCAGAACGACAACCTGATGTCGATCAATGCCAGCCTGCAAGTGGACCTGCTGGGCCAGTGCGGCTCCGAGAGCATCGGCCACCTGCCCTATTCCGGCACCGGCGGCCAGGTCGACTTCGTGCGCGCGGCCAACCGTTCGCGCGGTGGCAAGTCCTTCATCGTGCTGCCGTCCACGGCCAAGGACAACACCATCTCGCGCATCGTGCCGACCCTGTCGCCGGGCACCCACGCCACCACCAGCAAGAACGACGTCAATTACGTGGTCACCGAGTACGGCGTGGCCCAGTTGCGCGGCAAGTCGGCCAAGCAGCGCGCCCAGGCCCTGATCGCGATCGCCCATCCGGACTTCCGCGCCGAACTGCGGGCCCAGGCCAACAAGATGTGCGTGTTCTGACCCGGTGCCGTTCACCTTGCCGCACCCGGCGGCCGTGCTGCCTCGGGGAGCGCGTGTGGGAGCGCTTTTCCCCGATAAAAAAAGCTTAAGCACGCGGCTAGGCTTTGGGTGTGAGCAGCTGCGCGCCTATTTGACGGGCGCGCTCCGCATTGTCCTTCGGCACCAGCATCTCCGGCGCCGACGGGGTCGGCATGACAGGCCGGCAGGGCATCGTCACCGCTGGCGCATGCACGGCGGCAGGCTGGGTCACCGCGATCCAGCCGGTGGTAAGCAGCAGCGGCACCAGCAGCAGCGCGACAATGTTGATGATCTTGATCAGCGGGTTCACCGCCGGACCGGCGGTGTCCTTGTACGGATCGCCCACGGTGTCGCCGGTGACGGCCGCCTTGTGCGCTTCCGACCCCTTGCCGCCGAAGTTACCGTCCTCGATATACTTTTTCGCGTTGTCCCAAGCACCGCCGCCGGTGGTCATGGAAATGGCGACGAACAGGCCGGTGATGATGGTCCCCATCAGCAGGCCGCCCAGCGCGGCAGGCCCGAGCAGCATGCCGACCACCACCGGCACCACGACCGGCAGCAGCGACGGCAGGATCATCTCCTTGATCGCGGAGGCGGTCAGCATGTCGACCGCCTTGTCGTATTCCGGCTTGCCGCTACCGTCCATGATGCCCTTGATGTCGTGGAACTGGCGGCGTACTTCGACCACCACGGCATGCTGCTGCTGCGGCCCACGGCTTCCATCGCCATCGCACCGAACAGATAAGGAATCAGGCCGCCGATGATCAGGCCCACGATCACCATCGGATTGGACAGGTCGAAGGAGACGGACTTGCCCACCGATTCAAGCGCGTGGGTGTAGTCGGCGAACAGCACCAGTGCGGCCAGACCGGCCGAACCGATGGCGTAACCCTTGGTGACGGCCTTGGTGGTGTTGCCCACCGCGTCCAGCGGATCGGTAATGGCGCGCACCGATTCCGGCATGCCCGACATTTCGGCGATGCCATGCCAACGTTGTCGGTGATCGGGCCGTAGGCGTCGAGCGCGACGATGATGCTTAGGCCATCGACAGCATCGAGGTGGCGGCAATGGCGATGCCGTACAGCTGCGCCATTTCGTACGAGGCCAGGATCGCGGCGCACACGGCCAGCACCGGATACGCGGTCGACTTCATGGACACGCCCAGGCTTAAGCAATGATATTGGTGCCGTGGCCGGTGGTCGAGGCTTCGGCGATGTGGCGCACCGGTTTGAATTCGGTGCCGGTGTAGTACTCGGTGATGTAGACCATCAGGCCGGTCAGGACGATGCCGACCACCGCGCAGCCCATCATTTTCATGCGCATCGCCTCGTCGCCCCACATCAGCCAGGTGACGGCGGCAAAGCCGATCAGCGACAGGCCGTAGGCGGCCCACCACAGGCCCGTGTACAGGGCCGACATGATCTTCTTGCCCGGCTTGGCCTTGACCAGCGAGCAGCCGACGATCGAGCCGAGAATCGACACGGCGCCCAGCAGCAGCGGATAGATGACCGGCGTGCTGCTTAGGCGTTGGTGATCATCAGCGCGCCCAGCAGCATGGTGGCGATCAGGGTCACGACATAGGTTTCCGAACAGGTCGGCGGCCATGCTTAAGCAGTCGCCGACGTTGTCGCCCACGTTGTCGGCGATCACGGCCGGGTTGCGCGGATCGTCTTCAGGGGATGCCCGCTTCGACCTTGCCCACCAGGTCGGCGCCGACGTCGGCGCCCTTGGTGAAGATGCCGCCGCCCAGACGCGCGAAGATCGAAATGAGCGAGGCGCCGAAGGCCAGGCCAATGAGCGGCTTGATGATGGTGTGCGGATCGGTGCTTAGGCGCCAAGCCTGCGCGCTCAGCATCCAGTAAAACAGCGTCACGCCCAGCAAGCCCAGGCCGACCACCAGCATGCCGGTGATCGCTCCGCCCTTGAAGGCCACATCGAGCGCTTCATTCATGCCCTTGGTGGCCGCCTGCGCCGTGCGCACGTTGGCGCGCACCGAGACGTTCATGCCGATGAAGCCGCAGGCGCCCGACAGCACCGCGCCGATCGCAAAGCCGATGGCCGTATTGAGGTCGAGGAGGATGTAGATGGCGATCAGCAGGACCACGCCGACGATGCCGATGGTGCGGTACTGGCGCCCCAGGTAGGCGGCAGCGCCTTCCTGGATCGCCTGCGCGATTTGCTGCATCCTGGCGTTGCCAGGGTCTTGTTTCAGAATCCAGCTGCGAGTGAGAAGACCGTAGAGTACCGCGATGACGCCACATACGATTGCGAATATCAGAAACTTTGCTGCCATGTCGTCCCCTTAGCTTTTTTAATCAAGTAACACAACCACACATTCGAAAGACCGGATAGGTCAACCTAACTGCGTACTGCAAAACATTGAATCGAAAACCGGTGGGACGGCAGGCGGCCATCCGCAATAAAAAGCGGACCTGGGGGTCCGCTTCTTGCTAAAACTTATTCGGCCAGCGCCGCGAATGCCGCGTCCCGTACCGCCTCGACAGGTCCGACACCGGAAATGCGGCGATATTTTGGCGCGCCAGGCGTGCCCGACTCGGCCCACTTGTTGTAATAACCAAGCAGTACTTCGGTCTGGTTGTGGTACACCGACAGGCGCTTTTGCACCGTTTCGGCTTTGTCGTCCGGGCGCTGGATCAGCGCTTCGCCGGTGACATCGTCGACATTCTCCACTTTTGGCGGATTATTGCGAATATGGTAGACGCGGCCCGAGGCCAGGGTGCGAACGGCGGCCGTCCATGCGGTCGACGATCAGTTCGTCGGGTACGTCGATTTCAAGCACGTAGTCGACATTGATGCTTAACTTCTTTCATGGCGTCTGCCTGCGCGATGGTGCGCGGGAAGCCGTCGAACAGGTAGCCGTTCTTGCAGTCCGATTCCGTCAGGCGGTTCTTAACCAGGCCGATCATGATGTCGTCCGACACCAGGCCACCCGCATCCATCACCTTTTTGCCGCCATGCCCAGCTCAGTGCTTAAGCAGCGATTGCAGCGCAGCATGTCGCCGGTGGAGATTTGCAGGATATTGTATTTTTCCTTGATGAAGTTAGCCTGGGTGCCCTTGCTTAAGCGCCGGGAGCTCCTAACAGAATGAGACGCATGAAAATTCCTAAAGCAGATTTTAAAATTGGTGGTGATGCATATGCTGAAACCTTGGTACGAAACTTACCACAAAAGTATGTGAAAGCGCCAATTCCGACCCGATTTGCCCCATTTTTGCTTGATCCAGCGCAGAACAAGCTGTTTTTTCTATTTGGTAAGGATGGCGTAAGTACGCCATTGCCACGCTTGCGTGGCGCGCTGGCTCAATAGTGCAAGCGCACCCGCGCCAGATCCTCGGGGGTATCCACATGCAAGCCCATGCCGGCTGCGCTGTCGGTGATGTGCACCGCGATCGGATAGCCGTGCCACAGCACGCGCAGCTGTTCGAGCGCTTCGATGCCCTCGAGCGGCGCCGCTTCCAGGCCCGGATAGGTCTGGAGGAAGGCGTTCGAGTAGGCATACAGCCCGATATGGCGCAGCGGCTGGTAGTAACTAAGCAGCGTCGCGCGTGGCGGCAAAGCCGTCGCGGTCCCATGGAATGGTCGCGCGCGAAGAAGTACAGGGCGCGGCCGCGCTTGTCGAGCACCACCTTGACCACGTTCGGATTGAAGGCGTCGGCCACCTCGGTGATCGGATGGGCGCAAGTGGCCATCGGCACGTCCGGGCCGATGCGCGCCGCGGTCGCGGCCAGCAGCGCCGGATCGATCAGCGGCTCGTCGCCCTGCAGATTGACCACCACCGCGTCCGGCGCCAGCGCCAGCGCGCGCCACTTCGGCGATGCGGTCGGTGCCGGACGGATGATCGGCGCGCGTCATGCACACTTCCACCCCGTGCGCGGCGCAGGCCGCGGCAATGTCCTCATGGTCGGTGGCGACGATGATCCGCTCGGCGCCCGACAGCGCGGCGCGTTCGGCCACCCGCACCACCATCGGTTTGCCGCCCAGATCGGCCAGCGGTTTGTTCGGCAGGCGGGTCGAGGCCAGGCGCGCCGGAATGATGACGATGAAACCCATCGCTTACGCTGGATCGAGCTTGCGCGCTTCGTCGGCCCACATGATGGGGATGCCATCGCGGATCGGGGAAGGCGAGGCGGTCCGGGCGGCAGGTCAGTTCCTGCGCCTTTTTGTCGTAGTCGAGGGGGCCCTTGCAAACAGGGCAGACCAGAATATCAAGCAGTCGAGCTTCCACGACATTTCTCCACAATGAGATCGGCCAGCGCCGCATCGAGCGTCGCCGATCACCGGAACGACCCACAGGCGCGGATCGTTTCTGAGTTGTTCAATTTGCCCACATTTTACTGCATCCTTCTCGGTGATCAGGATGATGTCGGCGTCGAGCTGGGCGAAAGGCTGGTCCAGAAAATCGTGATGGTCGGGCAGCGCCAGTTCGGCCGGGGCCAGACCGGCCGCGCGCAGCAGGGCGAAAAAGCGGCCCGGATTGCCGATGCTTAGGCGGCGGCGGCGACGATCCGTTTTCCCGCCAGCGAGGCGAGCGGCACGCCCTGCCCCGGCGCCAGCAAGGGCTCGGCCAGCAGCCCGTCGAGCTGCATGCGAAACGGCGCACCGCCCACCTGGGCGCAGCGCAGCCTTGGTGATGACGGGCGCGTTGACGATGGTGAAGTCGCTGTCGGCGCGTGGCGCGCTCGCGCAATGGGCCGTAGGCAACAGCCAGCCATTGCCCGCGCCGCGCCCGTCGAACAGCACGATCTCGACATCGCGCGCCAGCGCGTAATGCTGCAAGCCGTCGTCGGAAATGAGGATGTCGACCTGGGGATGGGCCGCCAGCAGCGCGCGCGGCGCTGGCGCGGTCGCGCCCCACCACCACCGGGCAGCCGCTGCGGCGCCGAATCAGGAGCGGCTCGTCGCCCGCATCCTGGGCACGCGACTCGGGCGTCACCTCCAGCGGCGCGTCGGCGCTGCGGCCATGGCCGCGCGAGATCACGCCCGGCGTGTAGCCCGCCGCGCGCAGCACACGCCTACCAGCCAGATCGTCAGCGGCGTCTTGCCGGTCCCGCCGATGAAGATGTTCCCGACCACGACCACCGGCACCGGCAGCCGCGCTGACTTCATCAGGCCGAAACGAAACAGCAGCGCGCAGACCCGCGATGGCGCCGAACAGCAGCGAGAGCGGCCACAGCGCGCAGGCGAGGCGGACCGCGCCGCAGCCAGGCGCGCGTGAGGGTCGATTCGAGGGACGAGGGGGAAGCCATCGGAGGAAATCGGGCGCAGCGTGGCCGCGCCCGATGCTTACTTCTTGCTGCCGGTCTGGGCGGCGAAGGTCAGCTTGTCATGTAGCTAAATGCGCGCCGCTTCGAGCACATTGATGACCATCTGGTGCATCGCGAACTGGTCGGCGTTGACGATCACGACCGGGCTCTGGGCCGGACCGGCTAGGCGCCTGGCCATTGTTGGCGGCAGCGGCAGCTTGCTTCCAGGTCTTCGGCCAGGTCGGCCACGGTGCGGAAGGCCACGGGCGTGTTATTGACCGTGTAGTTGCCCTTGGCGTCGACCGTCACATTGATCTCGAGCGGCTTGTCGAGCGCCTTTTCGGCGTCGGCGGTCGGCAGCGTGATCTGCAGTTCGGTGAACTTGCTGTACGTCGTGGTGACCATCATGAAAATCAGGATCACCAGCAGCACGTCGATGAACGGGATCAGGTTAATTTCCGGATCCTCGCGCTTCTGGCCACGGCGAAAGTCCATCATTTGCAGGGCACCGTGCACGATGTCGACGAATTTGACTGCCTGCAGTTCCATGTCGATGATGAAGGAATCGACCAGGGCGCGGAAGTGGCGGTAAGCGATCAGGGCTTAAGCATCGCGATGGCCAGGCCGAAGCCGGTGTTGTACAGGGCGACCGAAATACCGTGCGCCAGTACCGCCGGATTGGTGCCGGTCGCATTCTGGGCACCGAAGATCTCGATCATGCCGACGATGGTGCCGAACAGGCCCATCAGCGGAGCGAGCGAGGCGATCGTGCCGAGCGTGGTCAGGAAGCGCTCGAGCAGGTGGGCGACACCGCGGCTAAGCTTCCTCGATCGATTCCTTCATGACTTCACGCGGCGCTTCCACATTGCGCAGGGCGGCGGCCAGGACGGTACCGAGCGGCGAATTGTTCTTCAGCTTGTCGATGATGTCCGGCGTGATTTTGCCGTTGTGATAGACGCGAATCACTTCGTCGAGCAGCTGGCGCGGCAGCAGCTTGGAGCGGCGCAGATAAATGGAACGTTCAATGATCAGCGACGGCGACGATAGAGGCAATCAGCAAAAGGTAGATAGGCCAGCCTGCAGCTTGAAAAATGGCGAACAAAACGAACTCCTGAGTAAGGGGGAAAGCGGATCGAAACGAACCCCGGCAATGTAACGTGTTGCCAGCGAGACGGCAAGTACAGTTCTGCACATCATTTGTGGATAAGATTGTGCGCAGCTTTCCGCAAGCTATCCCATGTCCTTGATTCTTAATGAAAAAACAGTCTTGCGTAAAAACAAGGCAGGAGAAAAATTAAAACTGTCAAAAAGTTCTGAACAAGTTCTGTGGATAAAACTGTGTGCAACAACTTTGCCACTAGGCAAACCATTTGATTCATAAGGAAAAAGACTGTCTGCGCAATTTCCGCGCACGGCAGGCAAAACCGGCCCTATCCCCGCTTCCCGGCCGTCAATTGCCCCAAAAACGGGGTCAGACCTCAAAAGAAGAACTTTTCCACCGTTCTACACATTTTTTGTGGACAACATTGTGCGCAAGCGTGTTCACCCCAGGACAAGCCATTGATTTACAAGGATTTTTCTCTCGTGCGCAATTCTGAGGCAGCCCCAAGTACCGCGTTTTCTGCACACATTTTGTGGACAAGATTGTGAGCAAGCGCTCGCCCTTCTATGCAAGTCATTGTTTTTAAACGAAAAAGAAGGTATGCGTAAAAGAATGGCAGGTGTACGCCCGGCCGCTTGTGCACATCTTCTGTGGACAAGTTTGTTAACAATCCCGGGGAGGCCTGCCTAAGCACTTGATTCGCATGAAGTTTATTCCGCTGCACAAGTTTCGTGCTTGGCGGCTGCAGGGACCCGCGCGATGCCGTCCGCGCACGCCAGGGCGCCGCCCGCCCGCGCCCGCAGCGCTGCTGCGGCACCGGCCCGCGGCCCTGATCCACCGCCCCTGCACCTTTGTGCACACATAATGTGGACAACATTGTGAGCAAGCCATCGGGCAGAATGCTAAGCAATTGATTTTAAAGACTATTTAAATGCTGCGATTTTTTTACGCACAGCAAAATTTCCGACTAAACTTTCCCCACACATTCTGTGGATAACTTTGTGAGCAAGTAAAGGCCGTGCGCACAAAGTCCTTGATCCATAAGGCTTTTCTCCTTCTGCACGGAAAACACGCAAGGCCAAACTTCTTTTATAATCAAATACTTAGAAATACATCTTGTTGTTTCATGATATGTGACATAAGCATGACCGCCGATTTTTTTTGTGGACAGCTTCCCATGCAAAGCATGTTTGAACCCGACAGCAGTTACACCGCGCCGCCCGTCCTGAGCGTCAGCGCGCTCAATGCCCAGGTCGCGCGCCTGCTCGAACGCACATTCCCCCTCACCTGGATCGGCGGCGAAATCTCCAATTTCACGCGCGCCAGCTCCGGCCACTGGTATTTCACGCTCAAGGATGACGCGGCCCAGGTGCGCGCCGTCATGTTCCGTGGCAAAGCCCAGTTCATGCTTCTTCATTCCGCGCGAAGGCGACAAGGTCGAAGTGCGCGCCCTGGTCACCCTGTACGGCGCGCGGCGATTACCAGATCAATGTCGAATCGATCCGCCGCAGCCTGGCTGTCGGCGCCCTGTATGAAGCCTTCCTGCGCCTGGAAGGACAAGCTGGGCGCGCAAGGCTTGTTCGACCCCGAGCGCAAGCGTCCCCTGCCCCTGTTCACGCGCGGATCGGCATCGTGACCAGCCCGCAGGCGGCCGCCCTGCGCGACATCCTGAGCGCGCTCAAGCGGCGCGCGCCGCACGTGCGCATCGTGCTCTACCCGGCGCCGGTGCAGGGCCAGGGCGCGGCCGAGCGCATCGCCAATGCGATCGCCACCGCCTCGCAGCGGGCCGAAGTCGACGTGCTGCTGGTGTGCCGCGGCGGCGGTTCGATCGAGGATCTGTGGAGTTTCAATGAAGAAGTGGTGGCTTACGCGATCGCCAATTGCAGCATGCCCGTGATTGCTTAAGCGTCGGCCACGAGACCGACTTCACGATCGCCGATTTCAGCGCCGACGTGCGCGCCGCCACCCCGACCGCCGCCGCCGAACTGGCGGCCACGCCTGCAGGCCGACTGGATGGCTTCGCTCGCGGCCGACGCCACCGACCTGCGGCGCGCCATGCGCCGCACGCTGGGCGAAGCGAGCCAGAGTCTCGACCACCAGTCGCGCCGCCTGCTCAGCCCCTCGGCGCGGATCGGCCACCGGCGCCTGGAACTGCTGGCGCACTCGACCGCGCTCACGCACGCGGTGCGCGCGCCGGTCGCCCGCCACAGCTATGCGCTGGCGCAGCTGCGTTCACGCTGGGCCGAAGCATGCGCCCGGACACGCGCGCGGCGCGGGCCGACATTGCCTCGCAGCAGCATCGACTCGGCAGTTCCCTGGAACACCAGCTGGCGCGGCGCCGTCACGCGCTCGATGCGCTCGCCGCCCAGCTCGAACTGCTCAACCCCCAGCGCACGCTCGAGCGCGGCTACGCCATCGTGCGCGACGCGGCCGAGCAGGTGCTGCGCGCGCCCGCGCAGATCAAGGTCAACGAGGCGCTCACGGTGCGCCTGGCCGAAGGGACCGCCCAGGTGGGCGTTGCCAGCGTGCAGGGTACGCTCTGAATAGCCTGCAACGAAAAGCCAGACGAATTACAATAAGGGCCGTTTCAGAAGAACACACGCTTTTCAAAACTAACAAAGGATAAGACATGGAACATATTCTGCCAGCCCTGCCGTACGCAATGGACGCCCTCGCGCCGCACATCTCGAAAGAGACGCTCGAGTACCACTACGCAAAGCACCACCAGACCTATGTCACGAACCTGAACAACCTGATCAAGGGCACCGAGTTCGAGAACCTGTCGCTCGAAGAGATCATCAAAAAATCGTCCGGCGGCATCTTCAACAATGCAGCCCAGGTATGGAACCACACCTTCTACTGGAACGGCATGAAGCCGTGGCGGGCAGCACCCCCGGCAGGCGCCGTGGCTGACGCGATCAACGCCAAGTGGGGTTCGTTCGACAAGTTCAAGGAAGAATTCACCAAGTCGTGCGTCGGCAACTTCGGTTCGGGCTGGACCTGGCTGGTGAAAAAGCCGACGGCGGCGTCGACATCGTCAACACCTCCAACGCTCGCTGCCCGCTGACCGCAGGCGACACCCCGCTGCTGACCTGCGACGTGTGGGAACACGCTTACTACATCGACTACCGCAACCTGCGCGCCAAGTACGTGGAAACGTTCTGGGGCCTGGTCAACTGGGACTTCGTGGCGAAGAACTTCGCTTAAGTTTCCCCCGCAGCACATCGAAAGCCCCGGTCCGCGACCGGGGCTTTTTATTGGCGCTTAGCCGCGCGCGGGGATGGTGAGGCCCTTCTGCACTGCCGGGCGGGCCACGAAGGCGGCCACCGCGCGCTTGACGTGGGCGAAGCTGTCGTACTGCACCAGCTCGCCCGCGCCATAGAAATTGACCAGGTTGTTCACCCACGGGAAGATCGCGATGTCGGCGATCGTGTAGTCGTCGCCCATCATCCACTGGCGCGCGGCCAGGTGCCGGTCGAGCACGCCGAGCAGGCGCTTCGACTCGGCCACATAGCGGTCGCGCGGACGCTTGTCCTCGTAGTCCTTGCTTGGCGAATTTATGGAAGAAGCCGAGCTGGCCGAACATGGGGCCGATGCCGCCCATCTGGAACATCACCCACTGGATCGTCTCATAGCGGCGGGCCGCGTCATGGGGCAGGAACCGGCCCGTTTTTTCGGCCAGGTAAAGCAGGATCGCGCCCGATTCGAACAGGGCCAGCGGCTGGCCGCCCGGTCCGTCCGGATCGATGATCGTGGGAATCTTGTTGTTCGGATTAAGCGAGATGAATTCCGGGCTCATCTGGTCGTTGGTCTCGAAGCTGACCAGGTGCGGCTCGTAAGCGAGGCCGGTTTCCTCGAGCATGATCGAGATCTTGACCCCGTTCGGGGTCGGCAGCGAATACAGCTGAAGGCGTTCCGGATGCCGGGCGGGCCATTTGGCGTGGATGGGGAATGCGGAAAGTGCGGACATGTCGGTTCCGTGGGAATGTGAACGAACGACAGTCTACGTCGATTTCAAAAAGGGCGCGCAAGGCCCCAGCTGGCGCTGGCGCGAAATCACAAACCTTGGCGTCAATACGCAAGACCCGGTCATGCAATCTGGATACCCTACTGCAGCCCGCGCGGGTCATTGCCTGCAGGGAATTGCCTTAGGAGGCATGTAGTTGCAGTAATTATATTAATTATACCTAAAACGGAGAATTAAATGATCACACGCATTACTTTATCGTCCTTGCTATTACTGTCCGGAATGACCGCCGCCAGCGCAGCCGAACCCCTGTTCTTCCAGAACAGCGCCGCCAAAGCCACCCTCAGCAGCGCCATGAACGCGCCCGGCGCCCCCTTCATGCGGCGAGCGCAAGGCGCAGCGCGGGGGTCGGCATGCAGCTCAACCCGGTCGCGGCAAGCGCGGCCGAACTGGCCATGCCCCTGCCCGACGGCGGCCAGTTCAACGCGCGCCGCGCCAGCAGCTACCGGACCGCGAGCGGCGCCACCGTCTGGGTGGGCAAGCACGGCAATGCAGAAGCGGGAAGCGCCGCCTCGGCCGAAGAAGAAACCGTGCTGGTCATCCGCGAAGGCAAGGTCACCGGCACCGTGCGCCATGCGGGCAAGCTATACCGCATCCGGGCTAGGCGTTGACGGCACCCACGGCGTGGCCGAGATCGACACCAGCCTGTTCCCGCGCGACCACACCGAACCCGAATACAAGGCCCAGCTGATGCTCAACCAGGCCGCGGCCCTGGCGGCGCCCTCGTCCTCGATCGGCGCCGTGCGCGCCGCGCTGGCCGACACGCCCGTGATCCGGGTGCTGGTCAACTACACGCCAACCGCCAAGAGCACCACCGGCGACATCCTCGCCCTGATCGACCTGGCCATTGCCGAGACCAACCAGGGTTACGTCAACGCAGCAAGCGTCAACGCGCGGGTCGAACTGGCGCATGCGGCCCAGGTGAACTACACCGAAAGCGGCAGCAACAGCACCGACCGCAGCCGCTACGCCAGCGTGGACGACCGCGTGATGGACGAGATCCACGCCCAGCGCAACAGCTACGCGGCCGACGTCGGCGTGCTGCTCACCGACGGCAACAGCGCCTGCGGCAACGGCGCCATCTACGCCTCGGCCACCTCGGCCTTCGCTGCCGTGACCACCGACTGCGCGACCGGCAACTACTCGTTCGGGCATGAGCTGGGCCACCTGTTCGGCGCCCGCCACAATCCGGAAGAAGACAGCAGCACGACCCCGTATGCCTGGGGCCACGGCTACCTGTCGCCGAACCGCAACTGGCGCACCATCATGGCCTACGATTGCCCGAACGGCTGCAAGCGCCTGAACTACTGGTCCAACCCGAACAAGACGCGCGACGGCGTGGCAATGGGCACCACGACCCGCAACAACAACGCGCGTGCTCAACGAGCGGGCGGCGGTGCTGGCGGGCTTCCGCAGCGGCGGCGAGAGCACGGCCGTCGTGGTCAGCAACACGGGTGACTACACGATCCCGGACAACAACACGAGCGGCGTCGCGAGCCCGGTCACGGTCACCAGCGCTTAAGCAATGCTTAAAGCAACGTGACGGCCGAGGTCAACATCATCCATCCCTACGTGGGCGACCTGGTGGTGGACCTGATCGGCCCGGACGGCGCGGTCTACACGCTGCAGAACCGGGCTGGCGGCAGCGGCGACAACCTCCAGAAAAGCTTCAGCGTGGCGGTCGGCGCCAAACCGCGCGCTTCTAAGCACCTGGAAACTGCGCGTGACCGACCGCGCCGCCCAGGATAACGGCCACATCGAAAGCTGGACCTTCAAATCCCAGTAAGCAATCTTTCACAATCAGGGTCAGACCTCAATTCTGAAATTGTTTCAGAATTGAGGTCTGACCCCGATTGTGCAATTGTTTCAGAATTGAGGTCTGACCCCGGTTGTGCAACAGGTGTTGTTGTCGCGAAAATGTATTCAATTGTCGTGCGGGGCCTGCATCTGTCCGCTGGGCGCTACGCTCTTATACAATACTGGCCAAGGAGATCTTGTCATGTATCGTGTAATGCTGGTGGAAGACGATCTGCGCCTGGCGCAGCTGGTCACGGAATACTTGAGCAGCTACGAGTTCGAGGTCGACCTCGTGACCCGCGGCGATACCGCACTCGACAGTTTCAAGGCGATCGCGCCCGACGTGGTGATCCTCGACCTGATGCTGCCCGGCCTCGACGGCATGGTGGTGTGCCGCCAGATCCGCGACGTGAGCGAGGTGCCGATCCTGGTCGTGACCGCCCGCGAAGATTCTTACGATGAAGTGTCGCTGCTGGAACAGGGCGCCGACGATTTCGTCAACAAGCCGGTCCAGCCGCGCGTGCTGCTGGCCCGCCTGCGCGCCCTGATGCGGCGCACCCACGGCAAGCCGGAACCGGAAGGCGCGCCCCTCACTTTCGGCGGCCTCGTCATCACCACCAGCGACCGCACCGTCACCTGGCGCAACCAGCCTTGCGTGCTCTCGAATACCGAATACAAGCTGTTGCTGGTGCTGGCCGAATCGGCTTAGGCCACGTGCTCTCGCGCGATGCCCTGCTCAAGAAGATGCGCGGAATCGAATTCGATGGCCTCGACCGCAGTATCGACAATTGCATCTCCAAGCTGCGCCGCAAGTTCGACGATGCGGACTCGGAAAAAATCAAGACGGTGTGGGGAGAAGGCTATCTGTTCTCGCCGTCGGCCTGGGGCACGCTTAAGCACCAGCCTGAGGCGGCGCGCCGCTCCAGTCGTAGAGGGGTTGGATCGCCAGCGGCACGTTCTGCGTGACGATCTGTTCCTTGAGCTGGACGTCGCCGAATTTGTAGGACACGACCCGGAATCCTTCATACGCGTCACCCTGGAATGCCGGACCGTCGCCCGGCGGCAGGGCCGCGCCCTCCCCTTGCGCAAACGTACACCCGGCTCCATCACGCCCTTGGCGAACACGAAGCGCACGCCGCTGCATTTGCTGGCGCGGAAGGCCGCTTCGACCTGGCGCTGGTAGGCCAGCGCCTGTTCTGCAGGCGGCGCGCAGCTCGGCCGCCTCGTACACGCCGTCCGGACGCACGACAATCGACACGCGCCTTGAACAGGTATTGCCCACCCTTGCGGTTCAGTACCAGCGAGGCGTTCTCGTCGTAGGCGGCCTTGAGCAGCGGGAACACCGCGGTCCGGTCGCGTCCAGCGGCAGATTGAGGCGCGTGCTCTTGCCCAGCAAGGTCAGCTGCAAACCGTCGGGTGCGACGTTCTTGTCATGCGGGCACCACCTGCAGGTGGTGCTGGATCAGATGCTTGGCCTTGCCATACTTCTCGAACACCACCATCGTGCGGTAAGCGTCGCGATAGCTGACCCATTCGGCGTCAGCCGACTGGCCCACGGCCGAACCGGCCGTGAGCAGCAGTGCAGACAACGCAAAATGGTGGCGGAAAGTTCCCATATCAGAATCGGTAGGCCAGGCCTGAGGTAACGGTAAAACTGGCCGCATTGTCGACCAGGGGACTGTGGCGGGCATCGCCCTTGAGCAGCGACAGGCGCACGCCGCTGGCCAGGATCCAGGACGGCGACAGCGCCCAGTTCCAGCCAGCGCCGACCCAGGCGTCGCGGATGCCGCCGCGCGGCGTAGTACGCGTAGCTGCTGGCGGCGGCTTCGTCCTTGGTCACGCCAAAGTAGGCCGCATTGTGACGGCCGTTGACGACCATGTAATGGCCGACTGACAGCGATACCTTGTGGTGGGGCGCGATCTCGGTGGCCATGTGCTGGATGCCAAAGGTCGCGGCCAGGCCGTCGCCCTCGTGCCCGGCGCCGTACAGCAGCGAACTGGTCAGGCGCAGGTCGGGGCTCAGGTAATAGTTGGCAAAGCCGCCCGCCAGCAGGCGCGCCTTGATGTCGCGCATGCTTAAGCCAGCGGACTGCGCGGCGCTTGCTTGCCGCGATTCGCTGATCGGGCTGACCGGCCGCACGCCAAAGCCGTTGACCGGTTCGGGTCACGCCATGCGCGCCGCTGTTCTGTCCGTCGGCATCGCGCCCGGCGTCGATCGCCAGCAAGGGGCCGTATTCGAGTGAAGGCTGGCGCGACAGGTGCATGCTTAAGCACTCATGCCTGAAATGAAAATGCCATGACTGGTTTCGAACTGCAGCAGCGGGCGGGCCCGCACGCGCCGCTCATCGCGCCCCCGGATAATCCTGCGCCGCGACGATGCCCAGCCCGACATAACTGTCGTAGCTGCCGTCCGGCATGGGATTGGTGGCAGGTGTCTGCGCCACGACGGCGCTGCAGGCACTGGCCAGGAATAGGGCAAGAAGCGTTTTCATCTGTTTGGGTGGGAGTCAGGACGGCAAGTATTTTACATTGCCGTCCCAGACTCCCCTCTTCCGGCTTACCTCTTGTTACTCGTAACGCCCCGCGGCATGTGCGCGGATCTGACCGGAAACAACGTGGTGAAGCCTCTTGCAGAATAAAAAAGCCCACGATACGCAAGCATCGGTGGGCAAACGGAAACCGATACGCCATCCTATGCGGGCCACATGAATTGTTCCACCTCGGAATGTCGGCGATTTGTCGCGAATTTGTAATCCTCCCATTTGCGCGCCCCCTCGCATACAATGCGACGCAGGAGGAAACATGCTTTTGGCAACAATGCTTGAACCACAAGATCACCAGGCGGGACCGTGAACCGGATTTTCTTCCGCTTCTTCGTCCTGGTCATGCTGTCGATCACGGTTGCCACCTTCGTCATCTATTTCGCCATCAGCCGCCTGTTCGGCGACCCGCTCGACGACATCGCGCGGCGCCAGGCATCCGCCCAGATCTTCCTGATCGAGCAATACGTCGACAAGGCCCCGCAAAACGAGTGGCTGGTGCGCCTGAACAAGGTGCGCGAGGTGTCGGACATCAATATCGAGCTGATCCCGCTGGCCAGCGCCTATGGCGGCCTGCCCGCCTCCCAGCACGAGCTGCTCAAGCGCGGCGAGGTCGTGCTCGACGTGGCCAACAAGGCGTTTTACCGGCGCGTGGACTTGTACGGCAATGTCTATGTGGGCAGCGCCGACGACGTGATCCTGGCGCGCGACTTGCCGATCGACATAGGCCTGGCCCTCGAGATCGAGGCGCTGCGCTATGTGATCGTGGCGCTGGCCATCCTGTTCCCCATCCTGCTGTGGTCGCGCTCGCACTGGACCGGCTTGCAACGGCTTTCGCGCGTGGCCGATGAAGTCGGCGCTTAAGCAATTTCGCGGCGCGCCGTGATGCAGCCCTCGGCCAGCATCTATCCGCTGGCCGAACGCATGAACGACATGGCTTAGCAAGATCGAAAGCTTGCTCGACGCCCAGCGCAACCTGCTCCATTCGGTGTCGCACGAATTGCGCACGCCCATCGCGCGCCTGGAATTCGCGTTCGAGCTGCTGCGCGCGGCCGCCGACGATCCGGCGCTCGACCAGCGCATCGTGGCCATGGAGGGCGATCTGGCCGAGCTGAATGGCCTGGTCAACGAGCTGCTCAGCATGACGCGGCTGGAAGGCGGCCAGCCGCTGCACTGTGAAGTGCTCGATCCGGCCCAGGTCTTGCGCCAGTGCGCCGAGACGCTGCCGCCGGGGCAATGCGCGCTGACCGTGGCGCTGCTGCTTGGCCTCGGCAGCATCGAAGCCGACCGGCGCCTGCTCGCGCGCGCCGTGGGCAACCTGCTGCGCAACGCGCAAAAATACGGGAATCAGGAAATCCGCCTGTCGGCGCGGCGCAGGGGGCCGCGCTCGAGATCGTGGTGGAAGATGACGGCCCGGGGATACCGGAAACCGAGCGGGTGAAGGTGTTCGAGCCGTTCTACCGGCTCGACCGCAGCCGACGACCGCGCCACCGGCGGTTTCTGGACTGGGTTTATCGATTGCAAGCAAGGCCATTGCCCTGCACAAGGGAAGCATACGGATCGAAGCGTCGCCGCTGGGCGGCGCCCGCTTCGTGATCACGCTGCCCGCGGGCCCGGCCTGATTACTTCGGCGGCTTTTCCGGCTGCAGGTGGGTCATGCCGTACCACAGGTGTTGCCACCAGTGGGGGCGCGACGCCACGACCTGCATGCAGACCAGGTCGGTCTCACCCTTGAATACGGGATCCTGGCACTGCTTGGTGAGCAGCGCATTGCGCTGGTTTTCGGCATTGACCAGCGCGATGGCAAGCCACACCGCCAGCCCGGCAAGCAGGACCACGAGCGTCCACGCGAGCTGGTTGACGCGGGTCGTCTCGAACAGGTCCTCGTCTTGCGGACGGGACCCTTCGTAGATCTTCAGTACCTTGCCTTCGGCTTCTTCACTCATTTCTTGACGGTCTTCGCTGGTGCTTTGGCAGGCGCCGCCGGTGCTGCTGCCAGTGCGGCGGCAGCCTTGTCTTTCATCGCCTTGGCGACCAGGAAGTCGAGCACGGTCTTGGTGCCTTCCACGGATTTATCGCCCAGCGAAGGATTGGCGGCGTTGACGATGCTCGGCGACGTCACGTAGCGGCCGTCGACCACGAAGGTCGGCGTGCCGTCCACCTTGTAATTACTGACGATCTTCGGCATCTGCTTCAGTTTAGTCAATACACCGAACGAATTCCAGGTTTCGAGGAATTTGTTCTTGTCCAGACCACTGCTCTTGGCAACCCATTCCAGGATGGCATCGTCCTTCATCAGGCGCTGGCGCTCGACGTGCATGGCGCGAAATACCTTCGGACTCACTTCGTCGGCCTTGCCCATCGCTTCGAGCGTGAGGAACAGGTGGGTTTCCGGATCGGACGGGCCCTGGAAGGGGTAGGCGATGCGCTTGAAGTTGATATTGCCGCCTTGCTTCTTGATCCACGCGGCCGTATCGGCTTCGATCACGTAGCAATGCGGGCAGTGGTAGGCGAAGAACTCGATGACTTCAATCTTGTTGCTTAGGCCTGCTGGGTTGGCTGGGGCGCGGCCAGGGTTTGATAGTCGGCGCCACTTTTCGGATCGGCAGGGCTGGCGATGGCCGTGGTGGCGATCATCGCGGCGGCGGCAAGAGCAAGACGGAGGAAACGCATACATATCCTTGTTGATTGGTTGAGCGAACGATCGCTGAGATTACCACTTTTTTCGGTTGATCCGGAAGCAAACGCCCGATTCTTGCATTTGCTTACCCCATTAACGCCAGGTTACGGCCGTCGTTGACGCGCCAGCTCGAGTTTTTCGCACAATTCGGCCGCGCCGTCGACCATGCGCGGCCCGGCCCGGGACAGCAAGCCGCCCGACAGCGAGAACAAATTGCCGCGCCGGACCGCCAGCATGCCCTTGTACGGCTTCCACAGATTGAGCCCGCCCTCGGCCTGCTCGTCGCGCTCGCCCCCGAAGATCGCTTCCGGATCGGCCCCGATCACCGCTTCCACGCTCACTTCGGGCGCCTTGACGGGCAAGGCCGCGAACACGTTCTCGCCGCCGCACAGGCGCACCGCATCGCTGACGATCTGCTTGCCGTTGAGGGTGTAGAGGGGCTTGTCCCAGATCTGGTAGAACATGCGCACCACGGGCCGCTTGCCGTAACGCGCCGCCAGCGCCGCCGTTTTGGCGCGCAAGGCGGCGGCGGCCGTGCGCGCGGCTGGCTCGGTGCCCATCAGCTGGCCGAGCCGCTCCACGCTAGCGGCGATCTGGTCCATTTTCTGCGGCTCGCTGTAGAACATGGGGATGCCGAGCTGGCGCAGCTGCTCGAGCTGGCGCGCGGTGTTCCCGCTTTGCCAGACCACCAGCAGGTCCGGCTTGAGGGCCACCAGGCGTTCCATGTCGAGCGAGGCATTGCTGCCCACCAGCGGGATGGCCTTGGCCGCCTCCGGGTAGTCGCTGAAATTCATGGCGCCGACCACGCGCGCGCCGCCATGGCAAACAGCAGCTCGGTGACATGGGGCGACATCGAGATCACGCGCTGGGCCGGACGCGCCAGCGTGACCTGGTTGCCGCTGTCGTCGGTGACGCTGACGGCGGCCAAGGCGGGCGACGCGGCCAGCGCCAGCGCCAGCGCCAGCGCCAGCAAAAGGCCGAGGCGGTGCGGCAGCTTAGAAGTCATACCGCACCGATGCCTTGATCTGGCGCCCGTCGCTCGGGTAGATGCCGCCGCCGCAGGCGAAGGCATTGCTGTAGTACTGGCGGTCGCCCAGGTTCAGGCCAGCCAGCGCGAATTCCCATTTGCCCAGCTGGCGTGCGTAGCGCGTCCATGGTGGCGTAGGCGGGGATGCGGGTGCTGCAGGTGTTGCCGAAGTCGCCGCCGTCGCGCTGGCGGTCCACCCACTGGGCGCCGATGTCGGCGCTGTGGCCGTTGCCCGGCACCCAGGACAGGCGCAGCGTGGCCACGTTCTTCGGCACCAGCACCATCTCGTGGCCGTCGTACTGGCTTAGCCCGGAAGCGCGGTGACGTGCTGCAGGTGGGCCGTCAGGCGCAGGCTGGCTAAGCAGCGCCGCCTGGGCGTCCAATTCCACGCCGCGCCGCTCGGTCGGATCGAGGTTGGTATTGGCGCCGAAACCATTGAGGTTCGGGTCATAGAAAATCTCGTCGGTGAGCGCGTGACGGAAGGCGCGCGCCGTCAGGCCCAGCGCTGTCGCCCAGACGCGCGCCCAGTTCGAGGTCGCGCGAGCGCTGGATGCGCAGCACCTCGATGCTGGCGCGGTAGCCGTTTTCGTCGGCGGTCGGCACCCGGAAGCTGCTGCCGGTCTTGGCGAACAGGTTGACCTTGGGCGCCACATCCAGGCTGCCCTGCACTTCCCATGCGTTGCGGGTCTGCCTGGTGGAGGGCACGCTTGGCGCTGTCCTTGTCGATCGCTTCGTGCCGTACGCCGAGCGCCAGGCGGGCGTTCATTGGCGCCTGCCATTTCAGTTCGTCGCGCAGGTACACGGCGCGCGAACGCTGGCTGTCGTCGGCGCCGCCGAAGTCGTTGGTCGTGATCCGGTGCCATTGCGTGAAGTCCATGCTTAGGCCACCAGTTCATTGAGCATGCCATCCCATTGCGACAGCTGGCGCAGGCGCGGCGAGAACTGGTTCTGGCGGCTCTTGTAGCGCGCTCTGATGGCGCGCCGCCGTAGTAGTAGGTCGCATCGACCTGCTTGCGGCGGTGCGACAGTTCGGCCGCCAAATCGAGCGTGCCGATCCGGTGCTCGAGCGAGGCGCTGACGCGGTCCGCGTCCAGCGCGCCGAAGTCGCGCGGCGTGCTGGCCTGGCGCGGATCGGCCTGGAACTGCGCTGCGCTCAGCGAGCCAAGCAAAGCCGGACTCCTGGCGCGCGCTGTCGATCCGCACACCGGCGCGGTAGCGCCATGCAGCGCCAGGCGGCGCCGCCGCTGAAGCTGTTCTGTTCAAAAGCGTTGTTGGCGCGGTAGTTGTCGCTGCGCTGGACGCCGATGGCGGCGTCCAGCGCCAGCGCATCGATCGCGGTCGCCAGCTGTGCGCGCGTCGCGCAGGCCGAACTGGCCGAGCTCGGCGCGCAGGCTGCCGCGGGTGCCATGCGCGCTGCCGCGCTTGGTCACGATATGGATCACGCCGCCGGTGGCGCCGTCGCCGAACAACACGCTCGAGCCGCCGCGCACGATGTCGATGCGCTCGACCGTCTCGATCGGAATGGTCGACAGGATCGCGCCGCCCAGATCGTTTTCGGACAGGCGCACGCCGTCGATCATCAGCACCAGGTTCTGGGCGCTGGTGGCGCCGAAGCCGCGCAGGTCGAGCAGGAAGTCGGGCGAGCCGTCAAAGCTCTGGCGGCCGTACACGCCGCCCACTTTGCGAATCGCCTGGTTGACGTCGGCCGCAGCCGCCTGCGGGCGGATCTCGTCGGCCGTGATCACGGTCGCGCCGATCGGCATCAGGGCCGGGTCGCTGGCAAAGCGCGCGCCGGTGATCACGACTTCGGGCAGGGCCTGCTCTTCGGCGTGGGCGATGGCGCACAGGGACAGGAAAGTGGCAATGGCGAGCGGCTTGAAGAGTAGAGCGCGCGGCGCGGTGCAGCGGAATACGTCATGGGTGTGGTTCTCGGATAACTGGCACCAGGCCGGCGTCCCCGCAAGCCCGGTTCAACGGAAGGCGCCGGTGCGGCAGCTTCCACCTGTCCTGGCCGGTATCCGGGCTGGCAGGACAAACCGCCTCACCTTCCTATGCTCGTGCACAGTGGTCCAGAGACGGTAGACCGCCTTGAAGGCGACGCCTGCGTACCGTTGCAGGGGGCAGCACACTGATGTGTTTCCCGTTTAACTGCCAGCGTGATCACGCTTGGCGGGCACCAAAACCCGGTCATTATAAGCCCAGCGGCACGGCCAACCGCCGCTTCCAGGCGGCGAATCGCTCATCCTGTCGCATAAATTGGCTTTTTGTTACCCTTGCCGATATAGTACCCGGCACCCAAACCACCGCCACCCAGGAGTCCCGCATGGCCATGAGCCGCACCCGATCCATCCTCGTCAAAGCGCTGCCGCTCGGCGCTGCTGGCCGCCGACAAGGGTCCTGCATGCGCAGTTGCTGGCCCAGGTCACGATCGTGCCGGTACCGCTCCCGGTGCTCGACAGCGGCGTGGTGCTGGCCCGGCCCGATGCTTAGAGCGCGGTGACGGTGCCGAGCGCGCCCGATGCCTGGGGCGGCCCGCGCACCGGCAAGGAGGCGACCCTGTCGGACCGGGTGGTCAGCTACGCGATCAATGCCACGCTCGACCCGGTCAAGCACACCGTGACCGGGCGCCAGAAGCTCACCTGGCGCAACCGCAGCAAGACCGACGTGCGCAGCGTCTACGTGCATACCTATATGAATGCCTTCGAGGGCGGCGGCAGCACCTTCTACACCGAAGGGCGCAACAACCAGACCGGCTTTCGCAGCGAAACCGGGCCGCGCGCCGGTGAATGGGGCCACATCGAACTGCGCAGCGTGACCCAGGGCGGCGCCAAAGTATCGACCGCCTGGGTCCAGCCCGACAATGGCCCGTCCACCGACCATACGGTGATGCGCTTCGACCTGCCGACGCCGGTCGCGCCGGGCGCCTCGACCACCTTCGACATCGATTTTCTGACCCAGCTGCCGCGCGTGGTGGCGCGCACCGGCTACTTCGGCAGCTTCCACCTGGTGGCGCAATGGTTCCCCAAGATCGCCGTGCTCGAACTGCCCGGCGAACGGGGCGCCACCGCGCCGCGCTGGAACGCGCATGAATTCCACCAGCAGTCCGAGTTCTACGCCGACTTCGGCCACTTCGACGTGCGCCTGACCGTGCCCAAAGAGTACGTGGTCGGCGCCACCGGCGAAGCGCAAGGCGCGCCGGTCGAAAAGAACGGCTGGACCACCCACCATTTCGTGCAGGGCGATGTGCACGATTTCGCCTGGACCGCCGACAAGCGCAGCGCCCCGCCGCTGCGCGACAGCTGGACCGGGCCGGGCAGCCCGGCCGTGGCGATCACGGTACTCTACCCGCCCGACATGGCCGCCAGCGCGGCCCCGGCCCTGAAGGCGGCCAGGGATTCGCTGAGCTACTTCTCGTCCACCCTCGGCCCCTACCCGTACAAGACGCTGACCGTGGTGATCCCGCCGCACAATGCGCGCGAAGCGGGCGGCATGGAATATCCGACCTTTTTCACCGCGGTCGGCATGGAGAAGGTCGAACCGGACACGATCGATGAATTCGACCTGCGCATGACCACCATCCACGAATTCGGCCATGGGTATTTTTACGGCATCCTGGCCTCGAACGAATTCGAGGAACCCCTGCTCGACGAAGGCTTGAACGAGTACTGGAACCAGCGCATGCTGCGCGACCTGGAAGCAGAACGTCCACATCGGCACGCCCTTCCTCAAGTCGATCGGCTTCAATCCGACCGTCAAGGGATTCGACGGCGAACGGGCCGGTTCGCCGCGCGAGGAACCGGCCGATGCGCCGGGACAGAACGCGTGGCAGCGCCTGCAGGGCATCGGCCCGGTCTATTCATGCGTACCGCCATCCTGATGCGCGACCTGGAAGAACGGATCGGCAAGGAAGCCACCGAACGGGCCTTCAAGGAGTACTACAAACGCTGGAAATTCCGCCACCCGAGCATCGCCGACTTGCGTGAAACGCTGGCCGAAGCGAGCGGCCAGCGCGCGGCCGTCGAAGCGGTATTCGCACAGCAGGTCTACGCCACCACCAAAATCGATGACCGGGTCGACGCCTTCTCGAGCAGCGAAGTGCTGCCGCAGGCGGGCACCCAGCACCTCAAGGGCGCCTGGACCGAAGAGACGGCCGACGCGCTCGAGACCCGGATCGACAAGCAGCGCGCGGCCTGGGACAAGGCCAATCCCAAGGCGGCCAAGGGCTCCGGGCCGTTCCCGTTCCGTACCAGCGTCACCTTGCAGCGGCGCGAGCGCGGCCGTGCCGCAGACGGTGCTGGTCACCTTTGCCGACGGCAGCACCGAGACCGCGGTCTGGAACGACGACGCGCGCTGGAAGCGCCTGGTCTGGGTCAAGCCGGTCAAGGCGGTGTCGGTCGAACTGGACCCGCAGCGCAAGCACTACCTCGATACCAACAAGCTCGATGACAGCCGCACGCTGACTGCGAACGGCGACGCCTCGCGCCGCTGGAGCGGCGACTTCCAGCGCCATCGTCACCTTCCTCCTCACCCTGATTGCCTCGGTATGATGAACCCTGCTCCTTCCCCGACCTTCCCGTCCCTGCTGCGCGCAGTAGCTGGCTGCGGCCCTGCAATGGCGCCTGCTGCTGGTGTGGGTGGTGCTGATGCTGGTGCCGGTGGCGATCCTCACGCTGCCGATGTGGCAGCTGCTCAGTACCGGCATGGACCGCTCGGTGCACGCGTCCGCGCTCGCGCAGCAGCTCGACATGGTCGCCTTCACCGACCTGATGAGCATGCACGGCAAGCATGCGATGACGTTCACCACGGCCTAAGCATCATCGCCCTGATCGTCACGCTGCTGCTGGCGCCCTTCCTGTCGGCCATGGCCGCCATGGCCGCCCGCGCGCCGGGCACGCCAGGCTGGCGCGAACTGGTGGCCGGCTGGCCTGGCCGACTATCCGCGCATGCTGCGCATGCTGGTCTGGTCGGTGGTGCCGCTCGGCCTGGCCGCGGCATTGGGCGGCGCCGCCATCGACGCCGCATCCGAACACGGCTTGTCCGCCATCACCGCCGCCGACGCCAGCCTGTGGTCCACGCTGGCGATGGTGCTGACCGGCGTGCTGCTGGCGCTGGCCCAGGCCAGCCTCGACGCTGCACCGCGCGCAGCTGGCGATCGAACGGCGCCGCAGTTCGGCCGTCAAGGCCTGGTGGGCTAGAGCTGCCGCATGCTGGCGCGCCGCCCGCTGCACGGGCTGGGCGCCTATCTGCTGATCGGCATACTGGGCCTGGGTCTGGCTTGAGCGCACTGGCGCTGGCGCGGCTCAATGTGTCGGGCGCCAGCCTGGGCAGGCTTCATCGCGGCCCTGCTGCTGGTGCAGCTGAGCGTGGCCGTGCTGGGCGCGATGCGCTCGGCGCGCCTGTTTGCCATGGTGGCGCTGGCGCGCGCCGAACGCTGATTGTTGTATAGTCGGGACTACGGCACCAGCAAGGAGTCCCCCGTGAACGCGCCTTCCCACCTATTTCGTCTCGCATGGCGGCGGCCCGTGGCCCTTCATGAAGGACCAGTACGGCGCCACCTACGACCTGCTCGAAGCGTCGCTGGCCGACATGCCGCGCCAGATCGGCGGCAAGCCGCAAGCGGTGCTGGTGGTCACGGCCCACTGGGAAGAAAACGCGCCGACCTTCTCGTCGGCCGCCGCGCCCGGCATGCTGTACGACTATGGCGGCTTTCCGCCGCAAACCTACCAGATCCAGTACAAGGCCCCCGGCGCACCCGCGCTGGCCGCCCGCGCCGCCGCCCTGCTGGGCGCGGCTAAGCATCGATGCCGGACTGGACCCGGTGCGCGGTTTCGACCACGGCACCTTTTCCATGCTGTATCCGGTATTCCCGGACGCCTCGGTGCCGGTGGTGCAGATGTCGCTCAAGCACGGCTTCGATCCGGCCGCCCACCTGGACATGGGACGGGCGCTGGCGCCGCTGCGCGACGAAGGGGTACTGATCATCGGCAGCGGGCTGTCGTACCACAACCTGCGCCAGTTCGGCCCGGGCGGGACCATCGCCTCGCACGCCTTCGACGAGTGGCTGCAGTTCACGCTGCTGGGGCTGACGCCTACCGAACGCAAGGCCGCGCTGATGCACTGGGACGGGGCGCCGCATGCGCGCATGGCGCATCCGCGCGAGGAGCATTTGCTGCCGCTGATGGTGGCGCTGGGCGCCGCGCAGGACGAGCAGGCGGCCTGCGTGTATCACGAAGATTTGTTTTTTGGCAGCCTGGCGGTATCGAGCTTTCGCTTCGGCGAACCCATAGCCGCCTGATACATCGCCCTCACGAAGGCGGGGGCCATAGCACGTTACCGGATTCGGATACGCCGTATGGCCCCCGCCTGCGCGAGGGCGATGTTTCTCAGGCTAACTGCCGACGCGCTTGGGCTTGATGCCCTGCTTTTGCAGCGCTTCCATCACCT
The DNA here is from genome assembly GCA_024703915.1 of Massilia sp. H-1. Taxonomy (GTDB): domain Bacteria; phylum Pseudomonadota; class Gammaproteobacteria; order Burkholderiales; family Burkholderiaceae_D; genus Telluria_A. The sequence goes on from CP087969.1 coordinate 1,131,101, forward strand.
TGTCACAGTGATCGCCCTGCACTTCAATCACGCCATCCTTGACCGTGCCGCCGCTGCCGCAGGCAGCGCAGCTGCTTGCCCAGCACGGCCAGCGCCATGGCATCCATCGCCACCCCGGTCACCAGCGTGACGCACTTGCCGCCCCGGCCCTTGGTCGAGCGCGACACTTTGACGTTGCCGTCGCCGACGGCAGGCCGCGGCCGCCCTGGCCTTGCAGCTGCAGGCGGCCAGCGCATTGCGGCAATCCGGGCAGGTACGCCCGGTTTCCGGTCGAGTACACCAGCGCCATGCTCAGCTCCCGCGTTTGCCGCGCGCGTAGTTGGCCGCCTTTTCAGCGGCGATAGCCGCCGCTTTCTCGGCCTTGGCTTTGGCCTCGGCCTCGTGCTGGGCCAGGCGGATGGCGCGCGACTCCGGCGTCTCCAGGCTGATCCGGCCCAGGGTGCCGCTGCGGTAATCCTGGAGGAAGGTGTGCGACGCTTTTTCGAAATCGAGGTCGCCGCCCTTCTGGCGGAAACCGCGCCGCGCAGCCACGCCTTCGACCACGGCGATGCCGTCCATGCCCTCGGTCTTGAAACCGTAGCGCGCCGTCAGCAGCTGCGGATAGCGTTCGAGCAGCGTCTCGGCCAGGAACACGGCCACTTCTTCTTCGATCAGCGCGTTCAGAACCGATCGCATGGCTGGCGGCCAGCATCAGGCCATCGCTGGCCAGCGCGATTTTCGGCCACAGCATGCCGGGCGTGTCGACCAGGATGATGTTCTTGCCGAGGTAGAGCTTCTGCTGCATCTTGGTCACGGCTTAGCTCGTCGCCCACCTTGGCCACTTTTTCTTGAGCAGCGCGTTCATCAGGGTCGACTTGCCGACGTTGGGGATCCCCATGATCATGATGCGCAGCGGCTTGGTCGGCACGCCCCGGTGCGGCGCCAGCGACTGGCACAGGTCCGGGATCTTGGCGACATCGGTAGACTTCTTGGTGGTCATGGCGTAGGCGGTCACGCCCTCCTGGGCGTTGTAGTACGCGCTCCAGGCGGCGGTGGCGGCCGGATCGGCCAGGTCGACCTTGTTGAGGATCTTCAGGCAGGGACGCTGGCGGAACAGGCGCAGCTCTTCCACCATCGGGTTGCAGCTTGCCTCAGGCAGGCGCGCATCGAGAACTTCGATCACCAGGTCGGTGTTCTCCATCTGCTCGGCCGCCTTCTTCTTGGCGGCGTTCATGTGGCCCGGGTACCATTGTATCGACATGCAGTGCTTTCAAATTTCGCTCGTAAGCCGCTATTTTACGCGGCTATGGCAGGCAAGCGCTCTTTTGCACCGGCAGGGCCGGATCGAACTGGCTGATCGCCTTGCGCGCCAGGCCGATGTCTTTGGCAAATTCGTCCAGGTGGCGGGTGCGTTCCTCGCTCTGCCACTCGGCGTCCGAGAAGTCGCCCGGCGCCCGCTTTTTCCCGGTCAGGACTTTCCCTTCCATGCGCGGCATCAGGGCCCGGTCGGGATCGACGTTCTCCTTGAGCAGGAAGCCGTCGACGTCGCGCAGGGTGAGCGGCATGGCTTGCGCGCGGCGTCGCGCAGCAGCTTGCCGAACACGGTCAGCCGGATCTCGGCCGGACCGGCTAAGCAGCACGTCGTTGAAGCTGGCCAGCGCGAACGGCTGGCCTTTGGCGTCGTCCACCCGGCCGCTGACCAGGTAGCGCCCGGCAGTGCGGATGTCGGCCTTCAGGTAGTACACGAGCGAGCCGTCTTCGACCGCTTCGCGCACGGGACCGTTCCAGGTGGTAAGCAGTTCGGGCGTGTAGATCACGTCGAACAGCACCACGCCGGCCTTGCCGCCGACCGTGTAATCGATCCGGGTGCGGATGGTGCCGCTGAAGCTGGCCAGCCCCGTCATGGCTAGGCGCCAGGATGCCGCCGAAGGCGCCGTCGTCATCTACCGCGTCGGCCCCGCTGCCGTCGTCGGCAAAGGCGAGCGCCACCTGGGGCGCGGCGCGCCCCCCTTTCACGGTCACGCCCTGGGCCAGCGCGCGTGACCAGCAGCGGCAGCACCGCCCCCTGGGCATCGACCGCGCGCAGGGAAAGGCGACCCGCTCATGCGGCGGCCATGTACACGCGGACTGCGAGGTCTGGATCTGCACCGTGGCATCGCTGCCGTTGCCCCCGGTGCGCATGGGATGCGATTCGGTCACCAGCGCATTCGGATAGACCTGGTCCGGGTTTTCCGACAGCGGGCGCGAGGTGTGCGGATAGCGGGTGCTTAAACCGCGTAGTCGCAGTAGGTCCGGTCCACCAGCGTGAATTGTTCCTGCAGTTCGCGCAGGCGCTGCCGCGCCTGCGGCGCCAGCGCTGCTTAAGCGCCATCGGTGGCGCCGAAGAACTGCAGGGCTAGGCAGCCAGGCTGCATGCCGGCTGCTGCGGCCTGCACGGCAGCATCGCTGCCACCGCGCGGACCGAGCCAGGCAAGCACGGCCACCAGCGCCGCGGCCGCACCGGCCAGCCACCACCGCTTAGAGGGCACCGCTCACCATGGCGCTGCGCACGACGCCGACGATGCCCTGCCAGTTGCCGTTGGTGTAGTGGTTATAGGCTTCGGCGTCGTCGTGGAACACCACCGAGTGGTAGGACCACTTGGCGCTGCCGCCTTCGTTGGCCGCCGTGCCCATGGTCAGGTCGTTGCAGAACCAGTCGGACGGATTGCAGTAGGAGCCGCCCGAGCTGCCCGCTACGCCGCCCCGAGCTGTGGTAGGCGATCGCTTCATCGTCCTGGCCCGGCAGGATGCCCGAATACACGGTGCCCTTGGCGGCGGCGTACATGTAGAACCAGACGCTGCGCGTGGTGTTGTGGTTGTACATGGCGCGCGCGGTGGTCGTTTTCAGGTCTTTCACGAGCGGCTCGGACGTGGTCCAGGAGCCTAAGCATCGGACAGTTCCGAGCCGCCATCGCTGGACGCGGCGCGCACCCATTTGATGTTCCAGCCGGTCTGGGACGTGCCGTCGGCATTGCCGCACACGCCGCCGCTGCTTAGCCACCGCGTTTTTCTTGAGGCGGCTCGAGGCGCCGTAATTGGCCAGCGTGTAGCCGAGCATCAGGTCGCCCGCGCTGTGGGTGGCGACATAGCACCAGTTGTTGCCGGTGCAGAAGCAGTCGAGCGCATTGCGAGATCTTGTCGTTCTGTGACGCAATGCTGTTGTAACCGTCCCAATTGACCGATTTCTTGTTCACATCGGCCGCGGTGGACGCGGGACCCCAGTACGTGAAGCTGGCGTAATCGCCAACCACCCCGCCCCCCGTTCGGCCGTTGATCCAGAGCGTGTAGTTCGCCGCGATGGCGCTGCTCGACACGGCGGTCAGGGAAACCAGGCAAATCATTGTCAACATACGCATGAATCTACTCATTTAAATCCTCCTAGTGGGTACATCGGCGGGAAAAAAATAGTACGACCGTGCTAACGGTTGACAATGAATTTACATTTGCCCTATATGCATGTCAATTGCGCATTATGAAAAAATAGAGTTTGTCTACTAATTACGACAAATCCTGCGTTTCAATCAAGTTCGGCCAGCGCCTTGAGGTGGGCCACCACGCTGCGGCCCAGTGCGGAGAGGTTGTAGCCGCCTTCGAGGCAGCTGACGATGCGGCCGCCCGCGTGGATGCGGGCGACAGACATTATTTGGCGCGTGATCCAGGCGTAATCGTCTTCGACCAGGCCCATGCCGCCGATATCGTCGTCGCGGTGGGCGTCGAACCCGGCCGAAATGAACAGCATTTGCGGGGCGAAGGCGTGCAGCGCGGGCAGCCAGTGTTCCTCGACCACGGCGCGCACCGCGTCGCCCTTGCTGCGGGGCCTAAGCACCGGGATGTTGACCATGGTCGCCGTGCGCGGTTCCGGTTCCGTGTAGGGATAGAAGGGATGCTGGTAGAAACTGGCCATCAGCACGCGCGGATCGTCGTGGAAGGCGTCGGCCGTGCCGTTGCCGTGATGGACGTCGAAATCGATGATGGCGATCCGCTCCAGGCCATGGCTGTCGAGCGCATGGCGGGCGGCGATGGCCACATTGTTAAACAGGCAAAAGCCCATCGGCTCGCTCGGACGCGCGTGGTGGCCGGGCGGACGGATGGCGCAAAAGGCGTTGGCGATGCTGCTTAGGCGATGACGGCATCGGTGGCGGCCAGCGCAGCGCAGCCGGCCGCGCGCAGGGCGGCCTGGTAGCTGTGCGAGCACAGCAGCGTGTCGCCGTCGAGCGGATAATGCTCGCCCTCGTGCTTGGGCGTATTGTCGCGCACCAGGGCCAGGTGGTCCGGCGTATGGTTGCGCAAAATGGCTAAGCAGTTCGGCCAGCGGCGTCGTCGCGCCGTTCAAGCAGGCCGTCGATGCGGGCCGCGATCAGCTGGTCGTCGATCGCCTGCAGGCGGGCCGGGGATTCGGGGATGCCACTCGCCCATCTCGTGGCGGCGGCATTCGGGATGGCTGAAAATTGCTGTACTCATGCTGGGAAGTCTGTCGCTCCATCATCAATGTTGCACCAGATGCGCCGTTCTCGCATAGAATCTTCGAACGTGTCGTGATGACGGGAAAGTGGTGTGCCGATAGCGCTAATCTACCATGCCTGGCTGTCACGTAGCTGACGGCGCGCCGGTTTGGCGCGCCCCATTGAATGAAAGAGCCGGGAGAAACATGTTCAAGAAATTGCACGCAGTCGCGCACCAGGTGGGCCAGGTTATTGTCGGCAAGGATGTCCAGGTGCGCCAGGCGCTGACCTGCCTGCTGGCTTAGCGGCCACCTGCTGGTGGAAGATGTTCCCGGCGTGGGCAAGACCACGCTTGCGCACGCGCTGGCCATTTCACTGGGACTGCGCTTCAACCGGGTCCAGTTCACGAGCGACCTGCTGCCTAAGCCGACGTGGCCGGGATCTCGATCTACGAACGCGAAAAGAATGCCTTCGTGTTCCATCCCGGTCCGATCTTTACGCAAGTGCTGCTGGCCGACGAAATCAACCGCGCCACGCCCAAGACCCAGTCCGGCCTGCTCGAAGCGATGGAAGAGCGCCAGGTGACGGCCGACGGCGTCACACGGGCCCTGCCGGAACCGTTCTTCGTGATCGCCACCCAGAATCCGCTGCACCAGGTCGGCACCTTCGCCCTGCCCGAGTCGCAGCTCGACCGTTTTCTGATGTGCCTGTCGCTGGGCTATCCCGACGCCGCCGCCGAACGCGCTGCTGATGGGCGAAGACCGGCGCAGCATGCTCAAGTCGCTGCTGCTTGCGGCGATGCAGCCGGAAGAACTGGCGGCGGCGCAAAAGGGACTGCGCCTGATCCACACCTCGGCCCAGCTGATCGATTACGTGCAGGCGCTGGCCCACGCATCGCGCCACAACGGCCTGTTCGCCGAAGGCTTGTCGCCGCGCGCGGCGATCGCCCTGCTGCAGGCGGCGCGCGCCTGGGCCGCGCTCGAAGGCCGCGACCACGTGGTGCCGGAAGACGTGCAGGCGGTGCTGGTGCCGGTCTGTGCGCACCGGCTGCGCGCGCTCAAGTCGGCCAACGGCACGGCCCTGGCCAGCCGCGACCTGGTGCTGCAGCTGCAGAAATCGGTGCCGCTCTAAGCTGCCGCGATGTTCGCCGCCATCAAGAAGGCCGTCCGGCGCCGCGCCGACCAATGGCTGTTCCAGCTCCGGGACGCCGAGCCGGGCGAAGTGTTCCTCAATTCGCGCCGCGTGTTCATCGTGCCGACCGGGGCTTAGGCTTCGGCTTCGCCCTGCTGCTGCTGGTGCTGCTGATCGCTTCCACCAATTACAACCTCGCGCTCGGCTTCATGCTGACCTTCGCGATCGGCGCCTGCGCCGTGGTCGACATGCACCTGACCCACAAGAACCTGGTCAAGCTGCATTTGCTGGCCGGGCGCGCCCACCCCGTGTTCATGCCAACGAAGATGCGCAATTCGAACTGACCCTGATCAACCGGACCAAGGTCAACCGCTATGCGCTGTGGGTCGACTTTCTGCAGGCCGGCGAGCCGCGCTATGCGGCCGACGTGATGGCCGCGTCGAGCACCGCGCTGCTGCTGTCGGCGCCAAGCACGGAGCGCGGCTGGCTGCAGGCGCCGCGGGTGCGGATCCGCACCCGCTTTCCGCTCGGCCTGTTCAACGGCTGGAGCTACTGGCAGCCGGACGCCAAAGTGCTGGTCTACCCCTTCCCCGAAGAAGGCGCGCCGGACTTGCCGATGTCGGGCGCGGCCAGCGAGGACGGCCACGGCCACGCCGGGCATGACGACTTCATGCCGAGCATCCGCAGCTACCAGCCGGGCGACCCGATGCGCCACATGGCCTGGCGCCAGATCGCGCGGCTCGACCCGGCGCTGGGCGGCCAGCTCGCCACCAAGCATTTCGAAGGCGGCGCGATCGAAGAACTGGTGCTCGACTTCGACGCCATGCCGCCCGCGCTCGACCTGGAACTGCGCCTGTCGCGCATGACGCGCTGGGTGCTGGACGCCGAGCTGCGCGCCCTGCCCTACGCATTCCGGATGCAGGGACGCGAATTCACGCCATCGGTGGGCGCCGCCCACCAGGCGGCCTGCCTGCGCGCGCTGGCCCTGCACGGCACCGGAGCGCAGCCATGAGCGCCGCCCTCATCCCGCGCGGCCGGCTCGCGCGGCTGGCCATGCAGCTCCCGCAGGACAAGTCCGACACCCTGCTGCTGATCGGGGCCACCGTGCTGGTGCTGGCGCCGCACGTGGCGCATCTGCCGCTGTGGGTGTCGCTGCTGTGCGCGCTCACGCTCGCCTGGCGCGCCCTGATCACCTTCCGCGGCACGCGCATGCCGTCGGCCTGGGTGCTGCTGCCGCTGGCGCTGATCGCCGTGGGCGGGATTTACCTGACCTTCAAGACCATTCTCGGGCGCGACGCCGGGGTGGCGATGGCGATCGTGCTGATCGCCTTCAAGATGCTCGAGATGCGCGCCAGGCGCGACCTGTTTGTCGTCATCTTCCTCAACTTCTTCCTGTTGCTCACCAATTTCTTTTATTCGCAAAGCATCGGCACCGGGATCATGATGGTGGCCGCCATCGTGGCGCTCCTGACCGCCCAGCTGTCCTTCCAGTACACCGGCGCGGTGCCGCCGCTGGCCCGGCGCCTGCGCCTGGGCGCCACCATTCTGGCGGTCGGCGCGCCGATGGCGGCCGCGCTGTTCTTCCTGTTCCCGCGCGTGCAAGGCCCCTTGTGGGGCATGCCGGGCGACGCGATGAGCGGACGCACCGGCCTGTCGAGCACCATGTCGCCGGGCAATATCGCCAACCTCGCCCAATCGACCGAGATCGCGTTCCGGGTCCAGTTCGAGGGGCCGCCATGCCTACCCAGCAGCTGCTCTACTGGCGCGGCCTGGTGCTGGACGACTTCGATGGCCGCACCTGGTCGCACGCGACCCGCCACTGGCCCGAGCGCCAGGTCGCGCTCGGACGCAACGCCGCGCGGCCGCCTACGGCTACCAGGTCACGCTCGAGCCGCACAACGGCCGCTGGCTGCTCGCGCTCGATCTGCCCAACGGCGCGCCGCTGCTGCCGGAGATCGGCGCCGACATGACGCCGGAACGCGAAGTGCGCGCGCGAGGCCGGTCTCGCGGCGGGTGCGCTACGCGGCCAGCTCCTACCTCGGCTACCGGCTCGAGGGCGGAGCCACGCTGGCATCGAGCGAGCGCTGGCTGGCCCTGCCGCGCGGATTCAATCCGCGCGCCATGCAGGCCGGCCTCGACCTGCAGCGCGAAGCCGACCCGGAACAGCGCGTGCGCAAGGTACTCGAGATGTTCAGGCGCGAGAATTTTTCCTACACCCTGGAGCCGCCGCTGCTGGGCACCCATTCGGTCGACGACTTCCTGTACACGAGCCGGGCCGGTTTTTGCGAACACTATTCGAGCGCCTTCGTGTTCCTGATGCGCGCGGCCGATGTGCCGCGCGCGTGGTGGTGGCTTACTACCAGGGCGGCGAGGTCAATCCGGTCGACGGCTTCATGGAAGTGCGCCAGTCGGACGCCCACGCCTGGGCCGAAGTCTGGCTGGGCGAGCGCGGCTGGGTGCGGGTCGACCCGACCGCCGCGGTGGCGCCCGAACGCGTGCAACGGCCGCTGGCGCGCGTCACGCCGGGCAACCCGACGCTCAGCAACCTGATCAACATGGAAATCGACCGCGACTCCTGGCTGGCCCAGCTGCGCTTCCGGATCGGCGCGGTCAACAACGGCTGGAATCAGTGGGTGCTCAACTACGACAAGGAAAACCGCCGCAACCTGGTCGCCTGGCTCGAAGAGACCTTCGGCAACTGGCGCGCGCTGGCCGGGCTGGCGCTCGCCTGCGGTCTGATTGCCGTGGCGCGCGCACGACGCGGGCGGCGCGAAATCGATCCGGTCGATGCGCTATACTCGGCCCTGTCCGAGCAGATGAGCCGCTCGGTCTGCGGCGCGCCGCCGACGAGGGACCGAACGACTACGCGCGGCGCATCGCCGCCGCAGCGCTGCCGCCCGAAAAGAAAGAAGCCATACTGCACTTCCTGCAGCTGGTCAGCGCACACAAATATGGCGCCGCCGGGCCCCAGCCCGATCTCGCCGCCACCCTGAAACGATTGTTGAACGCCGCTCAATGAAATTACTGCCTCCCCTCATGCTGCTGCTCGCCTTCGGTGCCAGCAGCATGGCTGCCGCCGCCCCGACCGGCAAAGCAAAGAAAACGCCCGCCGCCAAACACGTCAAGCCGCGCGCCCGTGGTCAAGCGCCCCACGATCGACTACACCGGCGAACAAGTCAACTTCCTGGAATGGAAAGCGGTCAGCGACTTCATCGACGACCTCGCGCTGCGCCAGGGTTTCCCGCGCGAAGAGTTGAACGCGCTGTTCCGCCAGGTGCGCTTTGTCGACTCCGCGGTGCAACTGGTCAAGCTTAGCGCCGGTGGGCAAGCCGAAGAACATGAATGCCGTGCGCGAGCTGATCATCGAACCGGTGCGCATCAATGCTTAAGCGTCAAGTTCTGGAACGAGCACGCCGAAACGCTGGCGCGCGGAAGCGCAATACGGCGTGCTTACGCCGAAGTCATCGTCGGCATCCTCGGCGTGGAAACCGTGTACGGCCGCAACACGGGCAAGTTCCGCGTGCTCGACGTGCTGACCACGCTGGCGTTCGCGTATCCGGAAGCGCCGAACCAGGCGGCGCGCATGGCCTTCTTCCGCGGCGAACTGGAAAACACCTTGCTGCTCGCGCGCCTGCAATACGCTCGACCCGTTCACCCTGCTCGGCTCCTTCATGCGACAAGGATCGGCATGCCGCAATTCATGCCGGGCAGCGTGCTGGCCTACGGCGTCGACTACGACAACGATGGCACGCTCGACCTGCGCAATTCGGCGGTCGACGCGATCGGCAGCATCGCCAATTTCCTGGTGCTGCATGGCTGGCAGAAAAACCAGACCGGCCCGCTCGTGTACCGCGTATGCGGCGCCCGAGCGCGAATGGGAACGCTTTGTCGGCCAGGGTCTGAGCGCCAAGTTCAAGCTCGACGAGATCACTGCGGTAAGCGTCGCCAGCAGCGGAAAACCGCCGCCGGACCGCCTGTATGGTCTGATTGACCTGCAGAATGGCGCGGAAGCAACAGAATATTGGTTGGCTTCGGATAATTTTTTTTCCATTACCCAGTACAACCGCAGCTATTTTTACGCCATGTCGGTGATCGAAGTGGGGCGTGCGGTGAAGCAAAATCGTGATGCTGCAGCCGTTATACCACGAGAAACTTTGTAAGAATATGTAACGATGTTGCCCTCCAACGCCGCACAGCGCCATGCTGTGCGCATCGATACTGGACGGAGTACCGGGCCAGTCCGCGTGTTTCCCCTATGAAACTTTCGATATTGCCGTGATACCCCCTCCACAATTTCTGTGGCGCCAGGACCGTTCGGTATTGTGCGGCGGGAATGATCGGTTTCCTCTACACTTTAACTTTCTGAAAAAACAATTAATTTCTCAGTGGTTTTGTGAGAGAATTGCATTGCGGCTATGTTGCGGTTAGACAACATGATTGCAACCTTTTTATAATCTTCTATTGCTTATGAGTATTAGAATTAAAAAGCGTTGTACAATTGTGTATATTTTTTAAAAAGTGTTCCTCGGATTAAATTCGCCAGCCGTACTGCGACAAGTTGTAGCTACAAGCGAAGTCCGTGTACCGACCAAGCACACAACTCACAATAGGAAGTAACGACATCATGACAAACCAAGTTGGCATTGATATGAACAGCGATTCGGACTCCGATGATCTGCTGCAATATAACCCGAACCGCTTGCTGGACACGCTCATCGAGAACTTGCGTCTGAAGAATGATGCAGCCTTGTCGCGCGCGCTCGAAGTGGCCCCACCAGTGATCTCGAAGATCCGCCACCACCGCCTGCCGGTTGGCGCATCGCTGCTGATCCGCATGCATGAAGTGAGCGACCTGTCGATCCGCGACCTGCGCTACCTCATGGGCGATCGCCGCAACAAATTTCGCATCAGCGACAAGCAGTTCAAGCCAAAAGAAGGCGAACCACAATCCTGATGCTCTGGCTGCCTGAACGGCGGCTTGCAGGATTGATGCTTGAAAAAAGGCGCATTGCGCCGAAGGATGAGTTAATGACTCGTCGTTCGGTGGAATGCGCTTTTTGTCTTTCCGACTGGCCTTGCTGACTTACGCCGGGAACACGCCGGTCGACAGGTAGCGGTCGCCGCGGTCGCAGACCACGAACACGATGGTGGCGTTCTCCACCGTCTGCGACACGCGCAGCGCGATCTCACACGCGCCTGCGGCCGAGATGCCGCAGAAGATGCCCTCTTCGGCCGCCAGCCGGCTGCGCCATGTGTTCGGCCGCCGCCTGGCTCACGCTTTCGATCTGGTCCACGCGCCTTGTCGTAGATCTTGGGCAGGTAGGCTTCGGGCCATTTGCGGATGCCCGGGATTTGCGACCCTTCTTCCGGCTGGGCGCCGATGATCTGGATCGCCTGGTTCTGTTCCTTCAGATACTGCGACACGCCCATGATGGTGCCGGTGGTGCCCATCGCGCTGACGAAGTGGGTCACGCGGCCTTCGGTATCGCGCCAGATTTCGGGGCCTGTCGTTTCGTAGTGGGCGCGCGGATTGTCGCCGTTGCCGAACTGGTCGAGGATGATGCCCTTGCCGTCGCGCTGCATCTGCTCGGCCATGTCGCGCGCGTATTCCATGCCGCCCGTCTTGGGCGTGAGGATGATTTGCGCGCCATAGGCGGCCATGCTCTGGCGCCGTTCGATCGACAGGTATTCCGGCATCAGCAGCAGCATCTTGTAGCCGCGGATCGCCGCCGCCATCGCCAGCGCGATGCCGGTGTTGCCGCTGGTCGCCTCGATCAGGGTATCGCCCGGCTTGATCTGGCCGCGCTCTTCGGCCCGGCGCAGCATCGACATGGCGGCCCGGTCCTTGACCGAACCGGCCGGATTGTCGCCTTCCATCTTGCCCAGGATAACGTTATTGCGGGCAGCGGCATCGGCGCCCGGCAGGCGCATCAGCTGCACCAGGGGAGTGTTGCCGATTGTGTCTTCGATGGTCTTGTAGGGCATGGGAACTCTTTTGCAGTATCAACAAACTCCCATTTTAATCCACCCCGCGTGGCGGCGTACGAGGCGGGCAAGCTTACTGGTAGACTGGGCGCAAGTCCCGTGAACGGAGTCCGCCACCATGAGCACCCTGCCCGCCCCCGATTTCGTGCACGACACCACGATCGCGGAACGCTTCAACAGTTCGATGAGCAAGCTGGAATCGCGCAAGCCGCAAATGTTTCCCCGACTGAACGAGGCGGAAATCGCCCGATTGATGCGCTTTGGCAGCATCTGCAGCTGGCAGGACGGCCAGACCGTGTTCGCCGCGGGCGGCAACAATCCCGGCGTGCTATTGCAGGGCCAGATCCGCATCAGTCAGTGCGACGGCATGGGCAATAACAACACCATCGTCGACCACGGCCCCGGCGAATTCACGGCCGAAGTGGGCCAGTTGTCAGGCGCAGCCAAGCTGGCCAGCGCAGCATGCGCTGGGGCCGGTCGAAGCGCTGCGGATTCCGACCGAAGGCATGCGCGCGCTGGTCGTGGCCGAAGCCGAACTGGGCGAGCGCATCATGCGCGCCTTGATCCTGCGCCGGGTCGGCCTGATCGAAGCGGCCAGCAGCGCGCCGGTGCTGGTCGGGCCGCCCGGCAGCGCCAGCCTGTTCGGCCTGCAAAGCTTCCTGTCGGCCAACGGCCACCCGCACATGGTGCTCGATCCGGCCACCAGCGCCAATGCGCGCGCCCTGATCGCGCTGTACGCGCCATCGCTTAGCCGAGCTGCCGCTGGTGGTGTGCCCGGACGGCGCGGTCAAGAAGAACCCCTCCATCGCCGAACTGGGGCGCTGCCTGGGCTTGCTGCCCGAATTGAACCCGGACAAGGTCTACGACGTGATCGTGGTCGGCGCGGGCCCTTCCGGGCTCGCCACGGCCGTCTACGCGGCTTCGGAGGGCTTGTCGGTGCTGGTGGTGGAAAACCGCGCCTTCGGCGGCCAGGCCGGCGCCAGCGCCCGCATCGAGAACTATCTGGGCTTTCCGACCGGGATCTCGGGCCGGGCCCTGGCCGGACGCGCCTTCGTCCAGTCGCAGAAGTTCGGGGCCGAGGTGGCCATCCCCGCCTGCGCCGACCAGCTGCTGTGCGACCAGTACCCGCTGCGCCTGCGCATGACCGACGGCGTGCGGGTACAGGCGCGCGCGTGGTGCTGGCCTGCGGGGCGCGCTACCGCAAACCGGCGCTGGAGAACCTGGAGCGCTACGAAGGTTGCGGCGTCTATTACTGGGCCTCGCCGCTGGAAGCGAAGCGCTGCAGCGAGGAAGAAGTGGTGCTGGTCGGCGGCGGCAATTCTGGCTTAGCCAGGCGGCCGTGTTCCTGTCGGCCCACGCCAAGCGCGTGCACATGCTGATCCGCGGCCCGGGGCTGGCGGCCAGCATGTCGAGCTATCTGATCGAGCGGATCGCGGCCACGCCGAATATCGAACTGCACACGCACACGGCACTGACCGCGCTCGACGGCGACGGCGAATGTCTGCAAGGGGTGCGCTGGCAGCGCAAGGGCGAGGCCGAAGTGGCGTGCGCCGTGCGCAGCGTGTTCCTGTTCGTGGGGGCCGATCCGAATTCGGCCTGGCTGTCCGATTGCGGCGTGCAGGTGGACCAGCACGGCTTCATCATGACCGGGACCGACGTGATGATGGCGCGCTGCCGGGTGACCGGGCAGATGCTCAATCCGGACGGGTCATTGCACGGCCATCTGGAGACGACCGTGCCAGGCGTGTTTGCGATAGGCGACGTGCGGGCCGGGTCGACCAAGCGCGTGGCGGCGGCGGTCGGCGAAGGGGCGGCGGTGGTGGCGCAGCTGCATGCTTATCTGGCCCATGCGCGTCACCAGGCCGCACAGCGTGCAATAAACGCTCCTCGACGCCGGTGCCAAACAAGGGATCCGGCGCCAGCGCGATCGCTGATCTCATGAAAGCATCCTGTCAAGCCAGGTGATGAACGGTAAACAGATCGGGGTCGTCGGCATGCTCGGTCAGCAGCCGCTTCACGCGGTCCTGCCACACGCTGCCGAACTGACGCAGGTCGTCCGGTGTGGAATGTCCGTCCAGGATCGTCTTCAGCAAGCCGCTCATGCCGGGATCCGGCGCGACCCGGTTCAGCTGCATGCTGAGCAAAACCGCGCTGCCGTTGTCGCACCGTTCGAAGCGCACTTCCGCATCGCCGCCGCTGGCAAAATGCATCAGGTTCTGGCGCCGGAAATTGCCGCCGATGCCCTTGAAGCCGCCCGCGCCCGCGGCCCCGGTGATCAAGCCGATCACGCTGCCGATCACGCCGTTCACGCCCTCGTCCAGCGCACCGGAGAAACGCACCTGAATGCCGCCGCGCGCTTAAGATCGCGCCGGGATACAGCAAGCCCAGGGCCCGCCGGGTCATGAGGTAAGCGCTTAAGCAACGGTCGGACAGGAATGGCCCGCAAGGCGAACCGCGTCGATATAGCGGTAGGTGATCAGGCCGTCGCTGCAGGCGCCAAGAAATTGCGCCAGCCCGTCGTGAACGGTGATGCTGGGGGCCTGGTCAAAAAAATCAGGATAGTTCATGTGATGTTTGCCTTTCAATCTAGAGGAGCCCGAGTTCGAGCTTGACTTCGTCCGTCATGGAATCGATGCTCCAGGGCGGTTCCCATACCAGCGCGACATGCACGCGATTGATGCCGGGCACTTCGCTTACGCGTGCCTCAACCACGCCTGGAAAGGTGCTTAGGCGACAGGGCAGGCTGGCGCGGTCAGGGGTCATCTCGATCTCGACATTTCCCTGCGCATCGATATCGAGCACGTAGATCAGGCCGAGGTCGAGAATATTCACGTGGATTTCCGGATCATAAACCGTGCGCAAGGCGGCGATCACTTGCGCTCTCAGGTGTTCGTCCGCGTCCATACTGAGGTCTGCTTCCATGTTCTTTCCTCCAGCTGCTTCGTTGAGCGCGGTCTGCAAGGTTTCCCATGCCAGGCTGGCGCACTTGATCCGCGCCGGAAACTCGCGCACGCCAGCCAGCACCGCCAGCTTGCCGAGCGCAGATTCATCGTCACCCTCGTGCGTGATCATGTGGCGGAATTGACTGGACAGCTGCTCCGCCTGATCCAGCGTTTTCCCCTTCAATGCCTCGGTCATCAGGGATGCCGATGCGGTTGAAATCGCGCAACCTTCCCCTTTGAAACTGAGATCCCGGATCACGCCGCCGTCGACCTCCAGGTAGAGCGTGAGCTGGTCGCCGCACAGGCGGTTGTGCCCATGGGCGATATGGCTGGCATGGGCCAACGGATGAAAGTTGCGCGGCTTCTTGTAGTGATCGAAAATCACTTCCTGATACAGATCGCGTAGTTCGCTCATCGCTGAAACATCTCCCTTACCTTGACCAGGCTTGGCGACCAGCGCATCCACCTCGGCACGCGTGTTGTAGAGCGAGAACGAGGCGCGCTGTGCTTAAGCCACGCCGAAGCGCTGCATGGCAGGCATTGCGCAATGATGGCTAAGCGCAGAATCGCCACGCCGTCAGCATCGAGGATGGTGCCGATGTCGTGCGGATGGACGCCATCGAGCACAAACGAGATGATGCTGGCCTTGGCCTTCGCCGTCCCGATGATGCGCACGCCTTCCATGTCTGCGAGCAATCCGGTCGCATAGTCGAGCAAGTCGCGCTCGTGGGCGGCAATCGCGCCGATGCCGATCGCCTGGACGTAATCGAGCGCGGCGCCCAGACCGATCGCCCTGGCAATATTGGGGGTACCCGCTTCGAATTTGTAGGGCAGCTCGTTGTACTCGGTCTTGCCGAAGGTTACCGTCCGTATCATGTCGCCGCCGACCTGATACGGCGGCATCGCGTCCAGCAAGGCCGCTTTTCCATACAGGACACCGATGCCGGTCGGGCCGAAAATCTTGTGCCCGGAAAATGCGTAGAAGTCGCAGTCCAGCGCGCGGACGTCCACCCCCAGGTGAGCGATCGCCTGGGCCCCGTCCAGCAGGACCGGCACGCCGTGCATGCGGGCGATGTCGATGACGCGCGGACCGGCGTGATGCTGCCGAGCGCGTTGGAAAGATGGGTCAGGGCCACCAGCCTGGTATGCGGCCCGACCAGTTTGGCGAACACGTCCAGGTCGATTTCCCCGGCATCGTCGACCGGCGCCACGCGCAATTCCGCGCCCGTTTGCGCACACGCCATTTGCCACGGCACGATGTTCGAATGGTGTTCGATCGCGCTGATCACGATATTGTCGCTTTCAGTCAGACGCGGCCGTGCATAACTTTGCGCCACCAGGTTGATCGCCTCGGTGGTGCCGCGCACGAACACGATTTCCCGGGTGTCGGCGGCGTTGATGAAACGCCGGACCTTCTCGCGCGCCCCCTCGTATTGATCGGTGGCGCGCTGGCTCAGCGCATGCACGCCGCGGTGCACATTGGCGTTGGTGTGGCGGTAGAACGCCATCTCGGCATCGATCACCGACTGCGGCTTGTGGGTCGTCGCGGCGTTGTCGAGATAGACCAGCGGCTTGCCGCGCACCGTCTCGCGCAATATCGGAAAATCATTGCGCCATGCGGCGACGTCGCTTGCAGGCGCGCCCCTGAAACGTGTCCCTGGTCCGCAGGACTTCGGCGTCCATTTTCATGATAGTTCCCTCACGCGCTGGTCTTGCGGCAGGCGCGCCAGCAAGACTTGTTCGAGCCGCGTGCGCAGGGACGCGATCCGAAGGCGATCAATTACGTCATGCGCGAAGGCATGCACCAACAGATTTCTCGCCACAAGTTCTTCGATGCCACGCGAACGTAGGTAGAACAGTTGCGTCTCGTCGAGCTAGGCCGATGGTGGCGCCGTGCCTGCACTTGACGTCGTCGTTGAAGATTTCGAGCTGCGGCTTGGAATCGATCTCCGCATCTTTCGACAGCAACAAATTGTGGTTGGCTTGCCAGGCGTCGGTCTTGCGCGCACCGGGATGCACGATCACCTTGCCGTTGAACACGGCATGGGCCCGGCCGTCGAGCACGCCCCGATAGTTTTCGCGGCTGCTGCCGTTCGGGTGGCGATGGTCGATGCAGGTATGGTTGTCGACATGCTGGCTGGCCCCGGCCAGATACAGGCCGTTCAAGGTGGTCTGGCAGCCGCTCGCCGCGAAGACGGTGCTGATGTCGTTGCGCGTAAAGGCGCCGCCCAGCGAAAACGAATGCGATTCCATCCGGCTGTCGCGCCCCTGCAGCGCATGGATACCTGCCACATGAAATGCGCCGGGCGCCTCCTGCTGCAGCTTGTGGTGTTCGACCACCGCATTCGCTTCGGCAAAGATGTGCGTCACGGCATTGGTAAAGTACGCCAGTTGATCGGTGCTTAAGCGTAGTGTTCGATGACGCTCGCCTGCGCCCCTGGCTCGGCCACGATCAGGTTGCGCGTATAGCTCGCGCCGCCCGCTTCGGTCGAGAGGAACAGCAGGTGCACCGGCGCTTCCAGCACGGTGTCGCGCTTGAGATGCAGGTAGGCGCCATCCGCCATGAATGCGGTGTTGAGGGCGACGAAGGCGGGCTGCTGATCTTCGCTGGCAAGGTAGGGCTGCAGGCTATCCGGCGCCGCGTTCAAGACATCGGCGACACTCCCGAGCACGGCGCCTGCCTACAAAGCTTCCCGGAGTGGACAATGCTGGCGCATAGCGCCCGTTATGAAACACCAGCAGATGAACAGCATCGTGTTCCAGCGCAAAGCGGCGCGCCAGCGACGCTGCAACAACGCCGCGCCACGGCCATCGAGCACGACATGGAAGCGATGCCGTTCAAATTCGGCGACGCTGGTGTACTTCCAGTCTTCGTCATGCCTGGTGGGAAAGCCGTTTTGCGAAAAGATTCAAGCGCCTCGCTGCGCATGCGCATGAGCCAAGGCAGCTGCGCCCCGGGCAGGTTGCGTGCAGCGCGCGCGCAATCGGCAAGGTAATGGCTGCGAGCATCGGCATTCATCGCGTCACTCCCCGATGTACGGGTTTCGCCAGGACGGGCGCGCGGCTTACTGAGCCAGCCATAGCCGCGCTCTTCCAGTTCCAGCGCCAGCTCCTTGCCACCAGTCTTGACGATGCGCCCCTGCGACAGCACGTGCACGAAATCCGGGACCACGTAATCGAGCAGGCGCTGGTAGTGCGTGACCAGAATCATCGATCGCTCCGGGCTGCGCAAGGCATTGATGCCTTTGGCAACCAGCTGCAGGGCGTCGATGTCGAGCCCGGAGTCGGTTTCGTCGAGTATCGCCAGTGCCGGTTCGAGCAGCGCCATCTGCAGGACTTCATTGCGCTTCTTCTCGCCACCGGAAAAGCCTTCATTCACGGCGCGGTAGAGCAGCTCGTCGCTCATGTCCATCTGCCGCATCTTTTGCTTGATCAGCGTGAGAAACTCGATTGCGTCGAGCTCGGGCAAACCACGATGCTTAAGCGCACATTGTTGAGCGCGGCCTTGAGCAGATAGACATTGCTCACGCCGGGAATCTCCACCGGGTACTGGAACGCCAGAAATACGCCTTCGCGGGCACGTTCTTCCGGCGCCAGCGGCAACAGATCGCAGCCTTGATACAGCATGGTGCCACCGGTGACCTGATAGGTATCGCGCCCGGCCAGTACCTGCGCCAGCGTGCTCTTTCCCGAGCCGTTCGGCCCCATGATGGCGTGCACTTCATGGCGTTGACCGTCAGGTCCAGACCGTGCAGGATGGGCGTCTGCTCGACGCTGACTTGTAGATTGCTTATCTTTAACATGATTTGACTTCCTCTCAGCGCTAACCGACGCTGCCTTCCAGGCTCACGCTCATCAGCTTTTGTGCTTCCACCGCAAACTCCATCGGCAGTTCCTTGAACACTTCCTTGCAAAAGCCATTGACGATCATCGACACCGCATCCTCGGTCGACAAGCCGCGCTGGCGGCAATAGAACAGCTGGTCTTCTCCGATGCGCGACGTCGATGCCTCGTGTTCGACACTGGCGCTGGGATTGCGCACTTCGATATACGGGAAGGTGTGGGCGCCGCACTGATCGCCCAGCAGCAGCGAATCGCACTGGGTATGGTTGCGGGCGCCCTCGGCGTTCTTCATGATCTTGACCAGGCCGCGATACGTGTTTTGCCCTCGCCCGGCCGAGATGCCCTTCGACACGATCGTGCTCCTGGTATTGCGCCCCAGATGGATCATCTTGGTTCCGGTATCGGCTTGCTGATAGTGATTGGTCAGCGCCACCGAATAGAACTCGCCGGTCGAGTTATCGCCACGCAACAGGCAGCTGGGATATTTCCACGTGATGGCCGAGCCGGTCTCCACCTGGGTCCACGAAATATGCGAATTTGCGCCGCGGCAGTCGCCGCGCTTGGTCACGAAGTTATAGATGCCGCCCAGACCGTTCTTGTCCCCCGGATACCAGTTCTGGACCGTGGAGTACTTGATCGTCGCGTCATCGAGCGCCACCAGTTCCACCACGGCAGCGTGCAACTGGTTCTCATCGCGCATCGGCGCCGTGCATCCTTCCAGATAGCTGACGTAAGCACCGGCATCGGCGATGATCAGCGTGCGCTCGAACTGTCCCGTATCCTTGGCGTTGATCCGAAAGTAGGTCGACAATTCCATCGGGCAGCGCACGCCGGGCGGGATGTAGCAAAACGATCCATCGGAAAAGACGGCGGCGTTGAGCGCGGCAAAGAAGTTGTCGGAATACGGCACGACCGAGCCTAGGTATTGCTGCACCAGATCCGGATGTTCGCGCACCGCCTCGGAGAAGGAGCCGAAGATGATGCCGAGCTCTGCCAGTTTGTGCTGGTAAGTGGTGCCGACCGAGACGCTGTCGAAGACCGCATCGACGGCCACCCCGGCCAGCCGTTCGCGTTCGTGCAGCGGCACGCCGAGCTTTTCGTACGTCCGCAGCAATTCCCGGGTCGACCTCGTCCAGGCTCTTGGGCCCGTCCTGCATCGATTTCGGCGCCGAGTAATAGATGATGTCCTGATAGTCGATCGTGGGATACTTCACCGTCGACCAGCTCGGCTCCTTGAGTGTGAGCCAGTGGCGAAACGCCTTAAGTCGCCACTCCAGCATGAAAGCGGGCTCGTTCTTGCGCCTGGAAATCATGCGCACCGTGTCCTCGGTCAGGCCGCGCGGCACGGTATCGCTTTCCAGCTCGGTAACAAAACCGTGGCGGTATTCGCCGCCGATCACTTGGTCAAGTGCAGTGATTGTCTCTGTCATGATCCGCTTCCCCGTTCTCGCCCTCAGGCTTCATCGACCAACCGCCGCGCTGTGGCGCCCCGCTTGAGCGCCCCTCTGCCCGTGATGGCGCTGACATCGACCGTCTGCGCGGCCGGTTCGGCCATTTGCTTCAGCGTGACGCCGTCCAGCAAGCCCAGCACGAGCTGATTGACCCGCAGCCAGTTGGCGCGCACCACGCAGCCCGATTCCTGCGAGCACAAGCCCGGCGTGACGCTGCATTCCGTCATGCCGATCGGGCCGTCCATGGCGTCAATGATGTCCGCCAGCGATATCTGATCGGCTGGACGCGCGAGCAAGTAGCCGCCGGTCGGTCCCCGTGTCGAGGTCACCAGTGCGCTGCGCGCCAGGATCTTGAGAATCTTGCTCACGGTCGGCAAGGGCACATGGATCGTTGCCGAGATCTCGGCGGCGCTTCGGCTCCGGTCTGGCTCACGAACCATTGAGGTCAACACAACAATGCCGTAATCGGCCATCTTGCTTAATCTGAGCATGATTTTCTGGGCTGGGTTTATATGGTACTAGTTTAGTCCCATTAAAAAGCGATTGCAAGTGGCACGTTGACCGGCGTCATCCGCTGGATTGGAAAGCGCACCGGATTGATCGCTCTGTTCTGGTGCCGACATCGATGATGGCCAAGTCGAACCATCGTTAAGGAAAAGGCGGTGTCATCAAGTTGACAAGACTTCCCGCCATGAACGACGCTAACTCCAGCAGAGAAAACTTGGATGCGCCAAGTCGATGAGCCACGAGCGCATGGCCCGCATTGCAAGTTCCCGCGGCAAGACCAACTCGCTTGACGGAGTGTATCGAGAACCGTTGTCATCTTTGAACGTCACGGCATGTCCAATCGAGAACGCGATCGGAAAGGCTCGCTTCGTGCTCGCGATGTTCACCTGAATTGTCGGCACTGCCGCTTGCGCCGAATTCTGTCATGTGCAGGTGCTTTAGTCCGGCCTGTTCGAGAAGTAGCAGAAGAATGCTCTCTACAAACAGAAGGATCCAGAAAATCTTGCGGTACTTCACCCAGTCATTCATTTGTCTAGCATCCACCAGCGACAGCGGAGAGATCTTGAAGCGCGACCTGTTCCTGTGAATCATGAAGGAGCTTGCTCATGTAGTCGGGATTTGACAGCTGGATGACTGCCACCTGCCGGTCCGTGTCGTGATTGAAAATCCGAAGCGATTGAAGTCCCTTCCACTGAGCCGGGGAAGCTCAATTTCAAACTGCCGCAAGAACTCGCACTTTGTGGAGACGACGGAAAACCGTGCCTTCGTGTCGATGTGAATCACGCCCTAGTGCGCGGCATCGACAGTCAGGTAAGGACGGGAAAAAGGCCCGGACGTATAAAAGGAGGTACGCACGACAAGGCGCAAGGTGTCCGCACTGACGGAGGCATGCAAGAGCTCCGGGACAGGATCATGTTGGGCATCGACAGAATCGAGCGAGCCAGTCGACGCCATCAAGCGCACAGGCGCGCCCGCCGCATACGCGAGCAATTCGTCGCCCAACTGACACCCTCCAACAACAAGGACGATGGCAGTCAGGATGATATTTCTGAGTTTCACTCTATTTCCTATAAACGCAAAGTCGCGGCGCCAGCTCTGCCCGGCCTACTTCCTGTGACTTGCCTTCTTTGGCCAATCCGTCCCACCAAAATCGGCAATCTTTTCTCGCGGTGTATTTTCTTGAATCACCAGCTTGCCCGAAGACAACGCCCACTCGCACTCGCTATCCAACTGCGCCTTCTGGTATCGTCGCGGCAGCTATTCTCGATTCCCGGATCCGGCGCTGAAAATTGGCATCCGTTTTTGCCTCCCGGTATTCCTTGCGATGCCCGTAAAAAACTGCATCGACGGCGGCGCGATAGTATTTTGTATTTTCAGGCTGCACCTCGGAACAGAGCACCCCGTACGCCAGGATGGCCGGAGCGGACGAGGCGAGGCTGCAATGCTTCTCCCCGGTCGGGCAATTGTCCGCCGCGAACGCGCTTTGCGTCATCAGCAGTGCGACGAGTGCTGTCGAAAATTTCATATATTCGGTTTCCAAGATGCCTGTTGCCCCAGCGCGGGCCTTGATTACTTCGCCTCAGCGACCGTTCATGAGGCCTTCAGGTCGCGAATGAAGCGGGACATGATCTCATCCATCGCCAATTTGCTGGATTGGTGAATGGCGTTTTTCATGCCGAAGGCGCTTAGCCCAGAACATCTTTCCACCCTGGGTCTTTCCGTCTGCAGTGTAGGCTTTCTTAAAGATTTCACCGCTTGCATTGCGCACGCTGATCGTCATTGCGATGTGCGCACCGAAGTCTTCGAACGTGTAATTATTCAGGTCAAAGATGATCGTCTTTCCGCCCCCCTGGGTTTCCGAGCTGGCTTTGGATAATTTGCCCAGCGCTTGGACCACATCTTGCGATTTCATCGTCGCGTCCAGCACGGTGCCGAACTCCATGACCCAGACGTTCGCATACCCAGTCGTCACCGAGCGGAATTCATAATGATGATCGCGTGTGGCCGCAGGCAAAAAATACTGATCCGCCACCTTGGCAGTGTCGAACTTGGCAGCGCCCTGGTTCTTGTCCAGGTAGCGGTCGTAATCTTGCGCAACTGGGTGCATGATGGAGCAGCCGGTAACCAGCATCAAAGCGGCAAGCATGGCAAGGCAGCGCAATGTCGAATACATGGGATTCCTCAGAGAGTGGTAGCAAGATGGCGGATAGCCGGAACGGCCCCGCTCATCGCTCCCGGAGTCTACAACACCGGGGGCGATCATCACACTGATTCCGGCCGGGTGCCTTAGCGCAACGGCACCGGATACGTCGCAACGCTGACATTGCCATCCTTGTCGACCGCCTGCACGCCGAAGAAATAATTATCCTTCGACAGCTTGACCGTCGCTTCGGTGACATTGCCCACGTCCTTGTAGCCTTCCCACTGCGCGGCCGTCGTGTCGCGCCACACGATGCGGTAGCCAAGCGACATCCGGTTCCGGGTTCGCCTTCCACACCAGCGAGGAATCATTCTCCAGCTTCGCCGTGCGCATTTGCACCTGCTGCAGCGCGGCTTGCGCCAGCGACAGCGTGGCCAGCGCCGCCGCATTCACGCGCGACATTGGCGATGTAGTTGTAATCGTTGTACTCCGGCAGATCGCCGAACTGCTTGCCGTCTTCCTTGCGCACGTTCTGGTGCTGGTGCGTGAAGTCTTCGTTCGGCTCAGGTAAAGCGCAGCGCGGCAAAGCCCCGCTCCAGGAAAGGCATGTGGTCGCCGCCACGCAGGTAACGGTCGCGGCGCTGGATCACGCTCACTTTGAAGCCCGGCACGTAGCGCTCATGCCACCTGCTTGACGTGGCGCGCCAGCTGGCGCGAGATCGAATCGTTTTCGCCGCCCGTGGCCAGCAAGGCGCAGTTGACCTCATTGAGTTCCTTGGTGGCGGGAATGGATTCGGCGAACAGGCGCACTTGCTTGTCGTCCACGCGCCCATCGTCGGGCGCGAGCTGCCGATGATGTCGTTGGTGAACATGCTTAGAAGCGATATTGAGCTTGTTCTGTTTCGCCTGCTCGGCCCAGTGGGCCGCGCCCAGCAAGCCCTGCTCTTCCGCCGCCACCGTCATGAAGACAATGGTCGCATCGAATTTGTGGCGCGCCATCACGCACGCCATTTCCATCACCGCGGCCGAACCGGAGGCGTCGTCGTTGGCGCCGGGCGCGTCGCCCGCGGCGTCCATGATGTCGGTGTTGCGCGAGTCGTAGTGGCCGCTGACGACGTAGATGCGGTCCCTGGATGCGTCTTGCGTACCGGGCAAGGTGGCGACCACGTTGACGATCTCGGTCGGACGCGAGATGCGGGCCGATACCGGCGCCATATGGCTGTCGAAGGCGACCTGCAGACGTCCGCTCGCTTGCACGCCGCAACGTTCCAGCTCGCTCTTGATCCAGCGCCGCGCGGCGCCGATGCCGACCGTGTCCGACGTGGTATCGGACATCGTGTGACGCGTCTTGAAGCCGACCAGCTTGCGCACATAGCCTTCAATGCGCTGCGCCGAAATATCGGCCACGATCTTGTCGATCTGGGGCTGGTGGCGCTCGGCCGGGCGGGTTGAGGCTGGCGACGGTGGCTTGGGCGTGGCGCCCACGTGGCCCCCGAATGCGGCGATAACCGTGCCCAGCACAATGGACGACAGAGGAAGTGATTTCATACGCGCCTTTCCCTAAATGGAGCCGCTAGTGTCGCACAAGGCGGCACGCTGACGGCGTCCTTACAGGCAAAAATAGTCGGAAGGGAAAGCGCGCATCTTTACGGCATTTTTACATGTCGGGGTATAGCCTGAAGCTGTCACCAACAACAGAAAGGCTTCCATCATGTTCATTCTTCTTGCCGCGCTCACCCTGCTGGCTTAGCTTCGGTCTGGCCGGACTGCGGGTCGCGAACCAGTTCGAACGCGGCGTCGTTTTCCCGGCTCGGCAAGTTGCGCGGCACGCGCGGCCCCGGCCTGTACTGGCTGATCCCGCTATTTGAATGGCAGGTCATGGTCGACCTGCGCACCATCACGGCCTCGGTCCAGCAGCAGGAAACGATCACGCGCGACAACGTGCCGGTCAAGATTACGGCTGTCGTCTGGTACAGCACGGTGGACCCGATCCGCGCCGTGATCGATGTGCGCGATGTGGACGGCGCCGTGATCCAGGTTGCACTGACGTCGCTGCGCAACATCATCGGCCGCCACACGCTCGACGATGTGCTCAAGGAACAGGAACAACTGGCCGGGATCATGCGCCAGGCCATCGATGCGGCCACCGAGCCCTGGGGCGTGAAAGTCACGCGGGTCGAAATGCGGAATGTGGAAATTCCAAATTCGATGCAGCGCGCCATGGCCCAGGAAGCCGAAGCGCTGCGCGAGAAGCGGGCCCGCATCATCAAGGCGGAAGCGGAACTCGATGCTTCGGTCAAGCTCAAGGAGGCGGCAGGTATGATCATGGAACACCCGGCCGGGCTGGAACTGCGCCGCATGCAAATGATTACCGAGGTCGGTGCGGAACAGAACACGACCACCATCATCATGTTCCCGAGCGAATTTGTGGCGGCAGCGCGGGATTGCCGATATGGCGGCCGCGGCGCGCAAATGAACAGGCCAGCTGGGCGGTAATCCCGTTCAGTGAAGGATTTTTTACCTTGCGAACGGGATAGCGTGCCGCTTTCGCCTTGACAGCGCAGTCGTATGAACGACCGGAGGCCGTCATCGAACATGGGACGCAGGCTAAGCGCATGCAAAGACGTTTACAACACATAAAACGAAAAATGCCGTTCAGTCTGAACTGAACGGCATTCCACGCAGCGGTTTTTTACAGGGCGGTGCGAACTTAGAAGCTCACTGCCACGCTTAAGCGCTGACATTGCTGACTTCCTTGTACAGGCGCTGTACTTCCACACGGCCTTGTACTGTCGGGGTGAAAGCGTAAGTGGCGCCAAAACCGAACAACGGCTTGCTTTCGGACGCTTTCGAGTTATTGCCACGCAGAGTCACGCGATTGTAGCCCACGCGGCCGAGCAAGCCGAAGCCCGACTGGCCCAGCGGGAAGGTGCCGACTGCGGACAGCGCGACCTGGTTGGCTTTGACATCGACGCCGTTGACTTCGGTGTCAGCCAGCAGGCGAGCGCTGCCTTCAATGGCGATGAACTCGTTGAACTGGTAGCCCAGGAAGCCACCGACGCCAACACGGCTGATATCTTTGGTCACTGCGTTGCTGCCATCGTCATTTTGGAACAGCGCTTTGTCCACCGTGGTGCTGCCGACGTCAACGCCAGCGTACATGTGCGGTTCAGCGGCCAGGGCCGACGACGACAGAAGGGCAGCGCTTGCTGCGATTGCGATTTGCTTGAACATGAAGAACCTTAATTTTGTGAATGTTGCGCAGTCAGGTCAGCGATCACGACCGGGGTAAAATTATCTCATATTTTGTGCAACTTTTTCCAAATGCAACATTGTTTCCCATGAAAACAACAGCAATGCGCACCTGGTCAGAAACGCATCGCCACGCCCGCGATGGACGCAAAGTGCAAGCCCACTGATGCCAGCGTCATCCGCGCTTTCCATATCGTCCAGTTCGAGCTGCATTGGGCGGCAGCGTCCATGAAGCATCTGAGAGAAAGGCCAGCTAGCCTCCAGAATGAACAACGGCCCGGTCGTTCATACGACCGGGCCGTCAAGGCGAAAGCGGCACGCTATCCCGTCCGCAAGGTGAAAAATCCTTCACTGAACGGCATTACCGCTGGGCGGGCTGATCTGCGTTTACATCTTCGCGGCAGCCGGGGCCGCTTTGGCCTCGGCCGCCTTTTGTTTGACGGGCGCCGGTTTGCCCATCGGCGCCCCGCTCATCGGCTTGCTTGGCGACCACCAGGCCGAGCGGTCGAGAGTTTGGCGGCGCGCTTGTCGCCCACGCCCTTGACGCGTTTTTGGAAGTCGGCCCAGTCTTTGAATTCGCCCTTGGCGCGTTCGTCGAGGATCTGCTTGGACATGGCCGGGCCGACACCCTTGACGCTGTCGAGCGCGGCCGTATCGGCCTTGTTGACGTCAACCTGTGCAAAGGCAAAGCCCGTCGTGGCGATCAGGGCGGCGACTGCAAACATCAGTTTCTTGATCATGCGTGTTCTCCAGGTGGTCGGGACGGCACCATGCCGCCCACCACCTGCTAACGTCCCGGTCCTTGCGCAGGGCCGACCGGGACGATTGAGACTCATCAATACCGCGTGGTTTACTTTGCCGAACAACTCTTCCCGGGTGACCGTGGCGGTGCCGAGCTTGCCGACCACGATGCCCATGCACAGGGTTGGCGGTCATGATGGCGTCGGCCATCGGCATGCTTGCGCCGAGCATGGCGGCCATGGTCGCGATCACGGTGTCGCTTGGCGCCGGAGACGTCGTAGACTTCGCGCGCGTCGGCGTGCATGTGCAGGATTTCGGTGGCGGTGTACAGGCTCATGCCCTCTTCCGAGCGGGTCAGCAGGAGCGCGTCCAGGCCCAGTTCTTCGCGCAAGCCCTGGGCCTTGGCGGTGAGCTGGTCTTCGCTCGACCAGCTGCCGACGATGCGGCGCAGTTCGGACTTGTTGGGCGTGAGCACGGTCGCGCCCTTGTACGGCGAGAAATCGTCGCCCTTGGGGTCGACCATCACGATCTTGCTTACGCCCGCGGCCCGCTTCGATCATTTGCGACACGTTGACCAGGCTACCCTTGTTGTAATCGGACAGGATGATGACGTCGTAGTCGGGCAGCAAGGCGTTGAACTGGGTCAGCTTGTCGCGCAGCACGGTGTCGGTCGGCGCGTCTTCGAAATCGATGCGCAGCAATTGTTGCTGGCGGCCGATCACGCGCAGCTTGATGATGGTCGAGATCGCCTCATCGCGCTGCAGGTAGCTGTGGATGCTGGAGTCGCGCAGCAACTGCTCGACCTGGGTGCTTAAGCCTCGTCCTTGCCAACCACGCCCAGCAGGCCGCAATGGGCGCCCAGGGCGGCCGCGTTGCGTGCCACGTTGGCGGCGCCATGCCCAGGCGCTCTTCGCGCTTTCGATGCGCACCACGGGCACCGGCGCTTCCGGCGAGATGCGGCTGACGTCGCCAAACCAGTAGCGGTCGAGCATGACATCGCCCACCACGAGGATGCGCACCGTGCCCAGTTCAGGCGCGGCGATGGGCGGATAAGTATCGGTGGTCAGGAGACGGCTAATCATGGTCAGTTCATTACGTTAAGTTCTTCGGTGCGGCGCGGCGGGTAGGTTTCCCACTGGCTGCAGCCCGGACATTGCCAGTAGAACTGGCGCGCCTTGAAGCCGCAGTGGCTGCAGCGGTAGCGGGCCAGTTTCTGGGTGTAGCCGTGGATCAGGTTCTTGACCATCGACAGCTCTTCCCAGATATTGGCCGGGGCATCCATCAGGCGCGCTTCGAGCAGCTTGTCCAGGCCGAGCAAGGTCGGATTGCGGCGCAGCTCGTCGACCACCAGTTCCTTGGCGGCATCGACACCGTCGAGTTCGATCACGGCCTTGAACACGACTTCGATCAGATCGATCGAGGACGCTTCGGCCAGGTAGGCACGCAGCAGGTTCACGCCTTCCTGCGGGCGGCCGACCTTGCGGTAGCCATCCATCAGGCGGTAGGCCACCAGCGCCACGTGCGGCACCGATTGCTGTTCCACACGGCGCCAGGTCATGAGCGCGCCTTCGACGTCGCCGTTGACGAGCTGGGCGTCGCCGGTCAGCATGGTCGCGCGCACGTTGTTGCGGTCGGTGTGGACAGCCTTGTCGAGCAGGGCCAGGGCATCGGCCGTTTGCAGGTGCACCAGCGAATCCTGGGCCAGTTCGCAATAAAACTGGGCGATTTCCTTCTGGCAGGCGCCAAGCGCCCGATTCCTGCAAGCCACGGGCGGCCTCGATGGCGCGCGTCCATTCTTTTCACGCTGGAAGATTTCCAGCAGCGAGCGGCGCGCTTGCACCGAATAGCTGGTCTCGACCAGCTGATTGAAGGTTTCCTCGGCGCGGTCGAGCAGGCCTAGCCTTCAGGTAATCCATGCCCAGCTCGTACTTGGCCTGGGCTTGCTGTTCCGGCGGCAAGTCGGGACGGGCGAGCAAGTTCTGGTGGACGCGGATGGCGCGTTCGATCTCGCCGCGGCGGCGGAACAGATTGCCGAGCGCAAAATGCATGTCGGCTGTTTCCGGGTCCATCTTGACGATGTCGATGAAGGCATCGATCGCCTTGTCGGGCTGCTCATTGAGCAGGAAATTGAGGCCCTTGAAATAGGCGCGCGGCAGCGTGCGCGATTCGGACAGCAGTTGACGGATGTCGACGCGTGCCGTGATCCAGCCCATCGCAAAAAACAGGGGGATGCCGATCAGCATCCAGGTTTCAAATTCCATGCGCGTTCTTCTTGTTATGTTATTTCAGCTGGGTATTCACACTGTCGGGCGCAGGCTGGATGGGGCCGGTGCGGGCCACGCTTTGCAGCGCCTGAATGGTGGTTTTGTGCTTGCTCGTTTCGCGGCGGTGACGGAACACGGTGGGCGTGACGGCCAGGATGCCGAGGCCTAAGCACCGGCGACAAAGAACGCCAGCAGCATCAGCACCAGCGGACCGCGCAATTCATAATTGAGGAAAAAATGCAGGTCGACTTCCTGGGTGTTTTTCAGCGCAAAGCCGAAGAACAGGGTGAACAGGATGACGCCAACGATGGTGGAAACAAATTTCATCGGATTGACCAGAGTGGTGAGAGGTGCGGGTATCGCATATTACACCATTATAACAAGGGCTTGAGACGCCTTGCCCTATGACAAACTTCCACAATCAGGGGTCAGACCTCAATTCTGCAATTCTTGCAGAATTGAGGTCTGACCCCGATTGTGGAAGTTTTTGGTGGGCCAAAAAAACGGCATCCGAGGATGCCGTTTTTTGTGTCGCCAGGCGACTTAGTCTTCAATAATCGGTTGCCCAACCATCGCATCAACCCGTTCGCGCAATTGCTTGCCTGGCTTGAAGTGAGGGACCCGTTTTTCAGGGACCATCACCTTGTCGCCGGACTTCGGATTGCGTCCGATCCGTGGCGGCTTAGCTATTCAGGGCAAAACTGCCGAAACCACGGATCTCGATCCGCTGACCAGTCGCCAGGGCGTTGGTCATTGCATCGAGAATGGTCTTGACAGCGTACTCCGCATCCTTGGCCACCAGCTGAGAGTAACGCTCAGCGAGGCGGTTGATCAGTTCGGACTTCGTCATCTGGTCTGATTCCGAGAATCTTAGTTCTTGTTGTCGAACTTGGCTTTGAGCAGTGCGCCCAGGCTGGTGGTGCCCGATGCGGCGTTGCTGTCAGCCGACGATGCCATCTTCTGCATCGCTTCCTGGGTTTCAACATTGTCTTTCGCTTTGATCGACAGCTGGATGCTGCGCGCTTTGCGATCGATGTTGATGACCAGGGCTTCGACCGAATCGCCAACCTTCAGGTGGGTGCTTAAGCATCTTCAACGCGGTCGCGCGAGATTTCGGAAGCACGCAGGTAGCCTTCGACTTCTTCGGACAGCTGGATGACCGCGCCCTTAGGCTCGACCGACTTGACCGTACCCGTTACCAGGGAGCCTTTGTCGTTCATTGCTGCGAAGTTGTTGAATGGGTCACCTTCCAGTTGCTTGACGCCCAGGGAAACGCGCTCGCGCTCGACGTCGATCGCCAGAACGATGGCTTCCAGTTCGTCACCTTTCTTGAAGCGACGAACAGCTTCTTCGCCGGTTTCGGTCCAGGACAGATCCGACAGGTGTACCAGGCCGTCGATGTTGCTTAGCCAGGCCGATGAACACGCCGAAGTCGGTGATCGATTTGATCGCGCCGCGGACTTTGTCACCCTTCTTGTGGGTTACGCCGAAGTCATCCCATGGATTGGCTTTGCACTGTTTCATGCCCAGCGAAATACGGCGACGCTCTTCGTCGATCTCGAGAACCATGACTTCCACTTCGTCGCCCAGCTGGACAACTTTGTTTGGTGCCACGTTCTTGTTGGTCCAGTCCATTTCGGAGACGTGAACCAGACCTTCGATGCCTTGCTCGACTTCCACGAACGCGCCGTAGTCGGTCAGGTTGGTTACCTTGCCGAACAGACGGGTGCTTTGTGGGTAACGACGGGACAGACCGGTCCATGGGTCGTCGCCCAGTTGCTTCACGCCCAGCGAAACGCGGTTCTTCTCTTGATCGTACTTCAGAACCTTGGCAGTGATTTCCTGGCCAACGGTCAGCACTTCCGATGGGTGACGCACACGACGCCATGCCAGATCGGTGATGTGCAGCAGGCCGTCGATACCGCCCAGATCCACGAACGCGCCGTAGTCGGTGATATTTTTGACGACGCCGGTCACCACGGTGCCTTCTTTCAGGGTTTCCATCAGTTTCTGACGCTCTTCGCCCATCGAAGCTTCGATGACGGCGCGACGCGACAGAACGACGTTGTTACGCTTACGGTCGAGTTTGATGACCTTGAATTCCAGGGTCTTGCCTTCGAACGGGGTGGTGTCCTTGACTGGACGGGTGTCGACCAGCGAACCCGGCAGGAAGGCGCGGATGCCGTTGGTCAGAACGGTCAGGCCGCCCTTGACTTTGCCATTGACGGTACCGACGACGATCTCGCCCGATTCCATGGCTTTTTCCAGTGCCAGCCACGATGCCAGGCGCTTGGCCTTGTCACGCGACAGGATGGTGTCGCCGAAGCCGTTTTCCAGCGATTCAATCGCTACGGAAACGAAATCGCCAACTTGAACTTCCCAGTTCGCCCTGGTCGTTCTTGAATTCTTCGATAGGAATGAACGCTTCGGATTTCAGGCTAGGCGTTGACGATCACGAAGTTGTGATCCAGACGTACGACTTCAGCCGAAATGACTTCGCCCGAACGCATGTCTTGACGCGACAAGGATTCTTCGAATAGCGCTGCAAAACTTTCCATATTGGACATAATTTACTCTGGTGAGCCAGCAGAGATCGCACGATGCGACTTAAACTGGGTTAGGTTGAACAACACTGGCGCAGGCACAATTGCCGCCGCCAGCTCCTGCTACTTCACTGCCGCATACCATTTCAGCACTTCGTCGATGGCGGCATCGGCCGTCATGTTCGAGGTATCGAGGATATGGGCGCCTTCTGCCGCGACCAGCGGGGCGATGGCCCGGTGTGTATCCCGGTCGTCGCGCGCCTGCAAATCAGACAGGAGGTCTTCCATATTAGCAGAAAACCCCTTGTCAATCAATTGCTTATATCAGCGCTCCGCGCTGCCCACACACTCGCCGTCAGGAACACCTTGAGCTGGGCGTGGGGGAAAATGACGCTGCCCATGTCGCGCCCGTCGGCCACCAGGCCAGGCGGCTTGCAGAAAGCCCAGTTGCAGAGCGAACAGGGCCTGGCGCACGGTGGGGAAAGCGGCGATTTTCGATGCCATGTTGCCAACCTCTTCCGCGCGGATGTGCTGGGTGACATTCTCGTTGGCCAGGAAGATTTCGCCATCGCCATGAAGTGGGCCGGGAGATGCTCGGCCAGCTTGGCCAGGGCATGCTCGTCGGTGAGCGGGGTGTCGCGCCGGATGGCGGACAGGGCCGTCAAACGGTAGAGCGCGCCCGAATCGAGGTAATGAAAACCGAGGCGGTCCGCCACCTTGTGGGCGACGGTGCCTTTGCCGGAAGCGGTCGGGCCGTCGATCGTAATGACAGGAATGGCGTGGGTTGTTGGCATTGTTTTAACCTTGGTATGAAAATCTCAACCGGGGTCAGACCTCAATTAAAAAACAATTTCAGAATTGAGGTCTGACCCCGATTGTGAAAGTATTTCAGAATTGAGGTCTGACCCCGATTGTGGAACGTTTTTATCAGATAAGTGTTTCTTTGGCGATGCTGGCGAAGGCTTCGAAATAGTCGGGGAAGGTCTTGGCCACGCATTTGGGGTCCAAAATCCGCATCTGGTTGCCGCGCCAGGGCTTTGCCGTCGACCGTCGCCAGCGAGAAGCACATCGCCATGCGGTGGTCGTCGTAGGTTTCAATCGTCGTCGGCGGCGATTTCTTCGGGCGGGGTGATCGTGATGTAGTCGGCCCCCTCTTCCACTACCGCGCCCAGCTTGCGCAATTCGGTCGCCATGGCCGACAGGCGGTCCGTTTCCTTTACGCGCCAGCTGGCGATGTTGCGCAGCGTGCTGGTGCCGTCGGCGTACAGGGCCGCGACCGCGATCGTCATGGCGGCGTCGGGAATGTGGTTGAAGTCGGCGTCGATGGCCTTCAGTACGCCGTTCGACTTCGCTTCGATCCAGTTGTCGCCGCGCGTGATCGTCGCGCCCATCTGCTCCAGCGCTTCGGCAAACCGCACGTCGCCCTGGATGCTGTCGCGCCCCACCCCTTCCACCCGCACCGGGCCGCCGCCGATCGCGCCAGCCGCCAGGAAGTAGGAAGCCGAGGAGGCGTCGCCTTCAACGTGGATGGCGCCCGGACTGCGGTACTGCTGGCCCGGCTGCACGGTGAACGACTGCCAGCCGTCCTGCTCGACCGTCACGCCGAAACGGCGCATCAGGTTCAGCGTGATTTCGATGTAGGGCTTGGAAATGAGCTCGCCGACCACGTCGATCGATACCGGGTGCGCGCGCCATCAGCGGGGCGGCCATCAGCACGGCGGTCAGGAACTGGCTCGAGACGTTGCCGCGCACCGACATGCGGTCGGCGTGGATATGCCCGCGCCGGATGCGCAGCGGCGGGTAGCCTTCCACGCCCGTGTACTCGATCTGCGCGCCGACGGCGTTGAGCGCGTCGACCAGGTCGCCGATCGGGCGCTCGTGCATGCGCGCCACGCCGTGCAGCGTGAAGTCGCCGCCGATCACGGCCAGCGCCGCCGTCAGCGGACGGATCGCGGTGCTTAGGCGTTGCCCATGAACAGATCGGCCGCGTGGTTCGGCAGCGCGCCGCCGCCACCGTGCACGATGTGGGTACGTTCGTCGACCTGCTCCCAGCCGATGCCCAGCGAGCGCAGCGCGCCCAGCATGACGAGCGTATCGTCCGAGGCCAGCAGGTCGTGGATGGTGGTCGTGCCTTCGGCCAGTGCCGCCAGCAGCAAGGTGCGGTTGGAGATGCTCTTCGAGCCAGGCAGGCGCACCACGCCTTCGACGTGCATGACCGGATGAATGTCGAGGTGGTGCGGATAGTGCTTTTGCTGCGTCATGCCGGAATTCCTGAGTGATTAATCTGCGGTGTCTTTGGGTGGCGGCGCTTCGGCCGCCTCGATGGCTTCAATCCAGCGGCAGCGGGCTTGCTGCGCGTTGGTGTAGACCGCTTCGATGGCCGCGCCGTTGCCTGCTGCAAGGTGCGCCCGCAATGCGGTCAATTGTGCCATATACGAGTCGAGCTCCCCCAACAGCGCGGCCTGATTGGCCAGGCTGATGTCACGCCACATTTCAGGCGAGGATCCGGCGATGCGGGTAAAGTCATGAAAACCGGAGGCTGCATACTGGAACAGCAAATCGGCATGCGGCTTGTTGGCGATGTCGTCAACCAGCGCGTATGCCAGTAAATGGGGCAAATGCGAGACCGAGGCGAATACCTTGTCGTGCTCTTGCGGTGAAAGCTGATGGATGACCGATCCGCAGGCGGCCCAGGCGGCGGCCACGCGCGCCACGTCGGCCGGCGCGTTCTCCGGCAAGGGCGTCAGGACGGTCTTCTTGCCGACGTACAGATCGATGATGGCGGCGTCCGGACCGTTGGTCTCGCGCCCGGCGATCGGGTGGCCCGGCACGAAGCGGCCGATCTTGTCGCCCAGCGCAGCGCGCGGCCGCGACCACGTCGGACTTGGTGCTGCTTAGGCGTCGGTGACGACCGTTTGCGCTTCCAGCCAGGGCGCGAGCGAAGCGAGGATGCGGCCCGTCTGCGCCACCGGTGCGGCGATCAGCACCAGGCTGGCGCCGCGCATGGCGTCCTGCACCGACGGCGCGACCTGGTCGACGATGCCCAGTTCCAGCGCGCGCGCCATCGCCTGCGGCGAACGGCCGACACCGACAATGGTGCCTGCCGCGCCGGCGTGGCGCAGCGCGCGGGCGAACGAGCCGCCGATCAGGCCAACACCGAAGATGACGACTTTATCGATCACAGGTGTGTTCACCTCAAGCGAGCGCTTTTTTCAGGGCCGCGATGAAGATGGCGTTTTCCTGCGGCAGGCCGATCGAAATGCGCAGCCACTGCGGCAGACCGTAGTTGCCCACCGGGCGCACGATCACGCCCTGCTTGAGCAGCGCCAGATTGATGCGGGCAGCCGCTGCCGTCGTCGTTGCCGACCTTGACCAGCACGAAGTTGCCGAACGACGGCACGTATTCCAGGCCCAGTTCATTGAAGGCTTCGACGAACTGCGCGTAGCTTAAGCCGCGTTATTCTTTGCGCCCTGCTCCAGGAATGGCTTGTCGTTCAGGGCGGCGATGGCCGCGGCCTGGGCCAGCGAATTGACGTTGAACGGCTGGCGGATGCGGTTCATCAGGTCGGTGAGCGCAGGCTGGGCGATGGCGAAGCCCACGCGCAGGCTTAGCCAGGCCATAGGCCTTGGAGAAGGTGCGCGAGACCAGCAGGTTTGGGTACTTGGCCACCCACTTGGCGGACTCGAACTGCTGTTCGGGCGCCAGGAATTCGTTGTAGGCCTCGTCCAGCACCACGACCACGTGGGCCTAAGCACTTTGCCGAGGAAGGCTTCGATCTGCGCCGCCGCAATGAAGGTGCCGGTCGGGTTGTTCGGGTTGGCGATGAAGAGCAGGCGCGTGTCGGCGTCGATGGCGGCGGCCATGGCGTCGAGGTCATGTCCGTACTCTTTGGCTTTAAGCACCACGATGGCGCGCGCCAACGCCCTGGGTGGCCAGCGCGTACACCGCGAACGAATACTGCGAATAGACCACGGCCTGGCCTTTTTGCACGAAGGCGTGGGCGGCGATTTCCAGGATGTCGTTCGAGCCGTTGCCCAGCGTGATCCAGTCGGCTTAGGCACGTCGTGGCGCTTGGCCAGCGCGGCCTTCAGGTCGAAGCCATTGGCGTCCGGATAACGGCCAAGGTCGGCGACCGCGGCGGCCATCGCCTGCTTGCTCGATTCGGGCACGCCGAACGGGTTCTCGTTCGACGCGAGCTTGACGATGTTGGCTTCGTCGAGGCCGAACTCGCGCGCCACTTCGGCGATGGGTTTGCTTAGCCTGGTAAGGGGCGATGGCACGAACGTAATCTGGACCGTATTGCTGGGACATGGACTATCTCTGAAGTTGGTTATGTAAGACTGAGCGGATACGAGCCCAGGACCTTGAAAAATGCTGCGTTATCTTTGAGTTCCTCGAGCGCCCTGGCCACCGCGGGATCCTGCACGTGGCCTTCGATGTCGACGTAGAAGTAGTACTCCCAGGTGCCGATGCGCGCCGGGCGCGATTCGAAGCGCGTCATCGACACGCCGTGCACGGCCAGGGGCGCCAGCAGGTTGTACACCGCGCCCGCCTTGTTCGGCACCGCCAGCACCAGCGAGGTCTGGTCCGCGCCCGATGGGTTGGTCTGCAGGTGGCCGATGACGGCAAAGCGCGTGCGGTTGTGCGGGTCGTCCTGGATGTGGCCATTGACCACGCCTAGCTTGTACTGCTCGCCCGCCATTTCGCTGGCGATGGCGGCGATCGTGGCGTCCTTGCTGGCCATGATGGCCGCTTCGGCGTTCGATGCCACCGCGCGCCGCTCGACGTTCGGATAATGCTGGTTGAGCCAGACCTGGCACTGGGCCAGCGCCTGCGAGTGCGCGCACACGACCGTTACGCCGTCCATGTTGCCGGTCTTGGTCATCAGGCTGTGGTGGACCGGAATCGAGATCTCGCCGCTGATGATGGTGGTGGTGCCGAGCATCAGGTCGAGCGTGCGGTTGATCGCGCCCTCGGACGAGTTTTCAACCGGGACCACGCCGAAGTCGGCGGTGCCAAGCCTCGGTGGAGCGGAACACTTCATCGATCGAGATGCAGGGCAAGCCCTCGACGGCGCTGCCGAACTGCTGGTACACGGCCTGCTCGCTGAAGGTGCCGGACGGGCCCAGATAGGCCACGGTCACGCGCTTTTCCAGCGAACGGCAGGCCGACATGATCTCGCGGAAGATGGTCTGCACTTCGGCGCCCTTGAGCGGGCCGGGATTGCGCTCGGCCACGCCGCGCAGCACCTGCGCTTCGCGTTCAGGGACGGAATACGGGAGCATTGGTTTCGGCCTTTACGTGGCCGACTTCCTGCGCCAGCTTGGCGCGGCGGCTCAGCAGGTCGAGAATCTGAGCGTCGATCGCATCGATCTGTTCGCGCAGCGGTGTCAGTTTGTCTGTCATGGTCATGCAGTCTTTGTGCGGTGGACGGCACCGGCTGGATTTACTTCCAGTAGCCGCGAACTCGTTCAAATAATCGACCAGGGCTTGCACACCCTCGATCGGCATCGCGTTGTAGATCGATGCTCGCATACCGCCGACGGACTTGTGGCCCTTCAGTTGCAGCAGGCCGCGCGCTTTTGCACCGGCCAGGAATTGTTCGTTCAGTGTTTCGTCGCGCAGGAAGAATGGCACGTTCATGCGCGAACGGCATTCTTTGGCCACGCGGTTCTCGTAAAAATCGTCGGCGTCGAGCGCCGCGTACAGCAGCGCCGCTTTCGCGATATTACGCTGTTCCGCGGCCGCCACCCCGCCCTGGCGCTTGAGGTGGGCGAATACCAGGCCGAACGATGTAGATGCCGTAGGTCGGCGGCGTGTTGTACATCGAGTCGTGGTCGGCGACGGTTTTCCAGTCGAAGGCGGACGGGCAGATCGGCAGCGCCGTGCCGAGCAGGTCTTCGCGCACGATGACGAGGGTCAGGCTAAGCCGGGCCGATGTTCTTTTGCGCGCTCGGCTGAAGATCACACCGTACTTGGTGACGTCGATCTCGCGCGACAGGATGTGCGAAGACATGTCGGCCACCAGCGGGGTGTCGCCCTGCACGGTCGGCACGAAGTTGTATTCCACGCCGTCGATGGTTTCATTGGTGCAGATGTGGACGTAGGCGGCGTCGCGCGTGAGCTTCCAGTATTCCTGCGGCGGCACCGACGTGAAGTGGCCCGGCTCGGAGGTGGCGGCCACGTTGACCTCGGCGTAGCGCTTCGCTTCCTTGATCGACTTGCCGGACCAGGAACCGGTGTGGACGAAATCGATGGTGGTAGGCTGCTTGGCGCGGCCCAGCAGGTTCATGGGCACGATGGCGTTTTCGCCAAGGCCGCCGCCCTGCAGGAACAGCACCTGGTAGTTGTCGGGGATGGACAGCAGATCGCGCAGGTCGCGCACGGCGGCCTGGTAGATCGAGATGAATTCAGGGACCGCGGTGGCTCATCTCCATGACGGACATGCCGCTGCCGTGCCAGTCGAGCATTTCGGCGGCGGCTTGTTCGAGCACCTCTTTCGGCAGCACGGCGGGGTAGAGCGGAGAAGTTGTAGATCTGGGTCACGGAGTGGTCCTCGGTTGGTGTTGGCGGCCTATTTTTCGGCTAAGCTGCATCAGTTCTTCAAGTATTTTTCGGTGCGCGGGGCCATGAAGGTCGTCCCCAGCGCCAGCGATTCGTTCAGGATGCGCGGCGCCATGGCCAGCATCTTGGCGCCTTCCGGCGTGCGGTAGAAGGCGGCGATTTTCTGCATCTCGGCGATCGTGAAATAGCGCGTGTACAGCTTGGCCGTCTCGTTGGTGATGGTGGTCGTCGTTTCCGGATCGGCGAACAGCTTCTCCAGCGCCTGGTCGGCAGCAGGCAGCTTTTTCTCGATCAGCGCGACGCGTTTGGCGCGGGTGGCGGCGTCCAGGGTCTTGTCGGCGGCCAGCTTCTGGCCTGCCGCGCGGCGCAGGACGGCAGGCGCGTTGTCGGCCGCGGTTTTGAGTTCCAGCTCGAGGGTGAACTTGAAGCGCATCGCGGCCAGCAGATCGTGGGCGACGGCGACGGCCATGGGATCGAGCTTGTCGTCGGCGGCCATGGATGGCGACTGGAAGCCGATCAGGGTGACAGACAGCAGTGCGAGAAAAATTCGTTTCATTGGAGACGTAAAACAACTAAAGTTAGCTCCGTCGCCCTCGCGAAGGCAGGGGCCCATAGCGTTACCGAATTCGGCAAAGCGCTATGGGTCCCCGCCTTCATGAGGACGACGTTGAATTGGGCTGCGTTTGCTCCAGCTTCGCGGTTTCTGTTTTTCCAAAAGAAAGCGCCTTCCACCACTGCTTGCGCCATGAGCGGCACCAGCAATGGTGGAAGGCGCTTTCTGCTTTCCACCTACGCGCTTGGGGCACTGTCATTTTCGCATGAAACAGCGCCCCTTGCAGGCTTACTCCGGTGCGTTCTCGATGTCGACTTCTTCGAGGTCGGTTTCGACGATGCGCTGCAGGCCGGACAGCTTGGTGCCGTCTTCCACAGCGATCAGGGTCACGCCCTGGGTGGCGCGGCCCATCTCGCGGATCTCGGACACGCGGGTACGGATCAGTACGCCGCCGGTCGTGATCAGCATGATTTCGTCGCTCGCCTCGACCAGGGTCGCCGCAACGACCTTGCCGTTACGCTCGGACGTCTGAATCGCGATCATGCCCTTGGTGCCGCGGCCGTGGCGGGTGTACTCGGTGATCGGGGTACGCTTGCCGAAGCCGTTCTCGGTGGCCGTGAGCACCGACTGCTGCTCGTTCTCGGCCACCAGCAGGGCGATCACGTTCTGGCCGTCTTCCAGGTTCATGCCGCGCACACCGCGCGCGGTACGGCCCATCGGACGCACGTCGTTTTCGTCGAAGCGCACTGCCTTGCCCGAATCGGAGAACAGCATCACATCGTGCTCGCCGTCGGTCAGCGCGGCGCCGATCAGGAAGTCGCCGTCGTCCAGGTCGACCGCGATGATGCCTAAGCCTTGCGTGGATTGCTGAAATCCTTGAGCGGGGTCTTCTTGACGGTACCGAGGCTGGTCGCCATGAACACGTAGTGGTCTTCCGGGAAGGTGCGGTTCACGCCGGACAGCGGCAGGACCACGGTGATCTTCTCGTTGTCGGCCAGCGGGAACATGTTGACGATTGGCTTGCCGCGCGAATTGCGCGAGCCTTGCAGCACTTCCCACACCTTGAGCCAGTACATGCGGCCGCGGTTCGAGAAGCACAGGATGTAATCGTGCGTGTTGGCGATGAACAGCTGGTCGATCCAGTCTTCCTCTTTGGTCGCCATGGCCTGCTTGCCGCGTCCGCCGCGCTTCTGCGCGCGGTATTCGGAAATCGGCTGCGACTTCATGTAACCGGTGTGCGACAGGGTCACGACCATGTCTTGCGGCGTGATCAGGTCTTCGGTTTCGAGGTCGGTGGCATTGAGTTCGATGGTCGAACGGCGCACGTCCTTGTTGCCGGTGCCGTAGTCGTTGACCACGACCGTCATTTCGTCGGTGATGATGGTCGTCACGCGTTCCGGCTTGGCCAGGATGTCGAGCAAGTCGGCGATGTGCGCCATGATGTCTTTGTACTCGTTGACGATCTTGTCCTGCTCCAGACCGGTCAGGCGCTGCAGACGCATCTGCAAAATCTCTTGCGACTGCTCGTCGGAGAGCTTGTACAAGCCGTCCGGCTGCATGCCGTAGTGCTTCGGCAGGTGCTCGGGGCGGAACGCCTCGATGCCGCCCACGGTCGCGCCTTCGGCGGTACGCAGCAGCATTTCGCGCACCAGGGACGAATCCCAGGCGCGGGCCATCAGTTCGGTCTTGGCGATCGGTGGCGTCAGCGCGGCCTTGATGATGGCGATGAAGTCATCGATGTTGGCCAGGGCGACGGCCAGGCCTTCGAGCATGTGACCCCGTTCGCGCGCCTTGCGCAGTTCGAACACGGTGCGGCGCGTGACCACTTCGCGGCGGTGCGACAGGAAGCACTGCAGCATCTGCTTGAGGTTGAGCAGCTTCGGCTGGCCATTGACCAGCGCGACCATGTTCATGCCGAAGGTGTCTTGCAGCTGGGTCTGTTTGTACAGATTGTTCAGCACCACTTCCGGCACTTCGCCGCGTTTCAGTTCGATGACCACGCGCATGCCCGACTTGTCGGACTCGTCGCGGATGTCGGAAATGCCTTCGAGCTTCTTGTCGCGCACGTTCTCGGCGATACGCTCGAGCAGCGACTTCTTGTTGACCTGGTAAGGCAGCTCATCGACGATGATCGCGATGCGGCCGCCGTCCTTGCCGTATTCCTCGAAGTGGGTCTTGGCGCGCATCACCACGCGGCCGCGGCCGGTGCGGTAACCGTCGCGCACGCCCGAGACGCCGTAGATGATGCTTAAGCGGTCGGGAAGTCCGGGGCCGGGATGATCTCGATCAGCTCGTCGATCGAGCAATCGGGGTTGCGCAGCACGTGCAGCGCACCGTTGATCACTTCGGTCAGATTATGCGGCGGAATGTTGGTCGCCATGCCGACCGCGATACCCGACGAGCCGTTGATCAGCAGGTTGGGAATGCGGGTCGGCAAGACGGTTGGTTCTTTTTCCTTGCCGTCGTAGTTGGGCTGGAAGTCGACCGTGTCCTTGTCGATATCGGCCAGCACTTCGCTGGCGATCTTGTCGAGGCGGCACTCCGTGTAACGCATGGCCGCGGCCGAATCGCCGTCGATGGAACCGAAGTTACCCTGGCCGTCGACGAGCGTGTAGCGCAGCGAAAAGTCCTGGGCCATCCGCACCAGCGTGTCGTAAATCGAGGCGTCGCCGTGCGGGTGGTACTTACCCATCGTTTCGCCGACCACGCGCGCACTTGACGTACGGGCGGTTGTACACGTTGTTCATTTCGTGCATGGCGAACAGAACGCGGCGGTGCACCGGCTTCAAGCCGTCGCGCACATCCGGCAATGCGCGGCCCACGATCACGCTCATGGCGTAATCGAGGTAGCTCTTGCGCATCTCTTCTTCGAGGGAAATTGGGATTGTTTCTTTTGCGAATTGATCCATTGGCGGGTCGACTGATCTCAGGCTGTGGTTATAGTAGCTGTACGCAAATGCTGCATGCTTGCCTCAACAGAAGCGTAGGATTTTAGCATGCGCCGTATGGCAGCAGGTCAATTCCTGAAAACCCCGGAAATTGTCATGACAGCGTCATCCAAATCGGCGTTACTACACCATGTTGCACGAATACAACGACGCCTTGTACAATCGTGTCCTGTTCAATTAGCAAGGTCGTGCTATTTTGGCCCGTGTGGCAAAATGGATCGAACGTTAATTGCCTGTTAAACAATTTGTAACAGGATCGAGTGGGGCAAGCTGTTACTATCTTGTTCACAAGCCCAGTAACGCAGTGGAAACTGCGGATATCCCCCGAAAGGAAAGAAAACAATGCAAAAATTCTTGACGATGTTCCTGGTAACGGCAGCCGCCGCCAGTGGCGCGATGGCTCAGTCGTCGCCCCCGTTCGCTCCTGTAACCACGGACATCATTGCGCCGAAAGGCAATGCCGGTTACGTCATCGATGCGCGTGGCGTGGTCGCCCGCGATCCGTACGGCCTGTGCTGGCATACCGGTTCGTACACCAAGGCCGACGCCCTGCCAGGTTGCGACCTGCCGCTGTGCGTCGAGCCAGCCAAGCTGGAAGACGGCAAGTGCGTGACTCCACCGCCGCCGCCAGCGCCAGTCGTCGCTGAAACCCCGGTCGTGGCACCGGTCGCGCCAGTGGCCCCGGCCGCCAGTTCGGAAAAAGTCAGCTTCGCCGCTGACGCGCTGTTCGACTTCGACAAAGCCGTCCTGAAACCGGAAGGCAAGGCCAAGCTGGACGACCTGGCATCGAAGCTGGGCGCGATCAACCTGGAAGTCATCATTGCCGTCGGCCACACCGACTCGAAAGGCACCGATGCCTACAACGAGAAGCTGGCAATGCGCCGTGCTGAATCGGTCAAAGCCTACCTGCAAGGCAAGGGCATCGACGCGAACCGCATCTACACCGAAGGCAAGGGCGAGAAGCAGCCAGTGGCCGACAACAAGACCGACGAAGGCCGTGCACAGAACCGCCGCGTTGAAATCGAAGTGGTTGGTACGCGCAAGTAATTCCTGACCCGCAGGCTTGCTCGCAAGCCTGGTCAGCAAAAATGCCGTTCAGCTCGTCTGTACGGCATTTTTTTCGTCCCTCGCTCCCGCTGCGGGCAGCAAAGAGGCACCGCCCACCATCATTTCCCGTTATTATTCCGCGTATGAACGCCGACCCTCTTGAAATCCAGAAATTTAGTGAATTAGCCCATCGCTGGTGGGATCCCACGTCCGAATTCAAACCGCTGCACGAGATCAATCCCCTGCGCCTGGAATGGATCAATGCCAAGGTCGCTGCTGGCTTAAAAAAAAGTGATCGATATCGGCTGTGGCGGCGGCATCCTGACCGAATCGATGGCGCGCAAGGGCGCCGACGCGACCGGGATCGACCTGTCCGAAAAAGCGCTCAAGGTTGCCGACCTGCACAGCCTGGAATCGGGGGTGCAAGTGCGCTACCAGCACATTGCCGCCGAAGACATGGCCGAGAAAGAAGCGGGCCAGTACGACGTCGTGACCTGCATGGAAATGCTGGAACACGTGCCAGATCCGGCCTCGATCGTCAAGGCCGCGGCCGCGCTGGTCAAGCCGGGCGGACACGTCTTCTTCTCCACCATCAACCGCAATCCGAAGGCTTACCTGTTCGCCGTTGTGGGCGCCGAGTACCTGCTGCGCATGCTGCCCAAGGGCACGCACGACTACGCCAAGTTCATCACCCCGGCCGAGCTGTCGCAATTTGTGCGCGAAGGGGCTTGCAGGTCGACGGGCTCAAGGGCATGACCTACAATCCCCTGACCAAGATTTACGCTTTGAACCAGGACACCGACGTCAACTACATGGTGGCCTGCAGCCGTCCGCTCTGACTGAACTTTCGCCATGACCACCACCTTGCAGCGCCCGCGCGCCATCCTGTTCGATCTTGACGGCACGCTGGCCGACACCGCGCCCGACCTGGCCGCCGCCGTCAACCTGCTGCGCACCGAGCGCGGGCTGGAGCCGACGCCCTACCCGGTGCTGCGTCCGACCGCCTCGGCCGGCGCGCGCGGGCATGATCGGCGCCGCCTTCGGTCTCACGCCCGCGGACGAAGGCTACGAAGCGCTGCGCCTGCAGTGGTTCAGCAATTACGAAGCGGCCATTGCCGTGCACAGCACCCTGTTCGGCGGCGTGGCCGAATTGCTGGCGGGACTGGAATCGATCGGCATCGCCTGGGGCATCGTCACCAACAAACCGGCGCGGTTTTACCGATCCCCTGGTACCGCAGATCGGCCTGGGGCACGCTTAGCTGCATCATTTCCGGCGACACCGTGGGCGTGGCCAAGCCGCATCCCGCGCCCCTGCTCGAAGGCGCGCGCTAGCTCGGCATTGCGCCGGAAGAATGCTGGTACGTGGGCGACGACCTGCGCGACATCGAAGCGGGCCGCGCGGCGGGCATGGCGACCGTCGCCTGCGCCTGGGGTTACTGCGGCGCCACCG
Organism: Massilia sp. H-1; assembly: GCA_024703915.1. GTDB lineage: Bacteria > Pseudomonadota > Gammaproteobacteria > Burkholderiales > Burkholderiaceae_D > Telluria_A. Next base: position 1,174,923 of record CP087969.1, read on the forward strand.
AACCGGAGCACTGGGGCGCCAACTATCTGCTCGATACCCCGGCCGACCTGCTGGAACTGATCCTGAGCTCGTCCGCGCAGAAAGCCATGGTCGCCTGAGTACTTTCTCAGGCGAAAAAAACCACCCCGAGGGGTGGTTATCAAATCATCAGAACATCAAGGAAAAACGGGAATGCTTAGCTCAGGGTCCAGCTGTACTCGACCTTGGTCCAGGTGCTGTCCGGCTTGCCGTCTTTGCTGCCCGGCTTGAACTTGCAAGCGGAAACAGCGGAGATGGCAGCCTTGTCCAGGCTCTTGAAGCCGCTGGTCTTGTCCAGCTTCGATTCGAGCACGCGGCCTTCAGCCGAGACCAGGAACATCATCGACACGACGCCCTGCTCTTCATTCATCAGCGACGCTTTTGGGTATTCGGCCTTGCAGGTCTTGGCGTCGAACACGGCTGGCGTTTCATGCCGATGACTGCGCTGCCACCGATGGCGGCGAATACGAAGGTTGCGAACATTTTCAGAGCATTTTTACTGGAAATCATGGATGAAACTCCTGTGAAAAATTAGTGGGGAGTGATCGTTTAATTAACAACCATTAACGATACTGTACGGCAATACATGACGCAAGGCAACATATTTCGTACTGTACGGCAATTTTTGTTGCTAGGTGGTCGCATGATTCTCTTCTGTCAACAGGTTATTCCCCTCATTTGACATCGGTTCACTTCATAGTGCGCGATGCGTTACAATAGGGGTTCTGTGGGGGCGACCTGGTTTCGACGTGGGTTGCAAAGCAGCGCAGGGCATACCGAGGGCTGGCCACCTCGTAAATACAACCAGAAAAAACTTAACTGCAAACGATAACTCGTACGCACTGGCAGCTTAATTGCTGTTAGCTCTAGAACACCTCGTCCCTGGGGTGGGCCGTTAAAAGCTCTAGAGTCATTTACAGGGACTCGTTCTATGCCGGGTTACTTGGTATCGAACTAAATAATAGGTAACTCGCTTGTACACAGCGTGCACGTCCGCGTTGTACCGGTTAAATTAAATGGCAGTGCTAAGTATGTAGAACTGTCTGTAGAGTGCTTGCGGACGCAGGTTCGATTCCCGCCGCCTCCACCACCAAATACAAAAGCCATCCCTCGGGATGGCTTTTTATTTTGTGGTGGCGGACGGCGGGAATCGAAGCCACATCCGGGGGCGTAGGTGGGGTTTCGCCGAGCACTGCTCAGCGCCACCGGAGCGACTTGCGCGTACTCGCGCAAGGCTCTCCGATTCGTCTGACTAAAGGGAAATCGCCCCACGGATTTCTTGCCTTCCGCCTCCACCGCTCAGTAGTTGGCCTCTCCACGGATTTTTTCCGCACAGCAATTCTGTCGAGAAACATTACACCCCTCCGACCCAAAAAGAAAAACCCCAGTAAATACAAGCCCTTACCCCTCCCGGCACAAATGCTGCTAGACCGAGTGACGCGCCCACTCGAAGGTTCCCACCAAGGAGCCCCCATGAAACTACGCATTGCATCCTTATTCCTGCTGACCGCATTGAGTGCACCCTCAGCCTGGGCCAGCTTCATCACCTTCGAATCGGCGGGCGCCAACGCCGCCGCGATCACCGCCGCGCGACGCCTTCCGCCTGGCCGTCGGCGGCGGCAACGTGGCTGGCGCCAACGGCTCCTTCGGCGGGCTGCGGCGCGAGATCAACTGGGACGGCGTCCCGGGCATCTTCGCGGACCCCAACCTCCTCCCCGGCGACTTCTTCAACGTCAACTCCCCGCGCGGCGTCGTGTTCAGCACGCCCGGCACCGGCTTCATGGTGAGCGCCAACGCGGGCGAAGTGTCGTCAACCCTGTTCGGCTTCCAGAGCGACTTCCAGGCCTTCAGCGCGCAGCGTCTTCACCGCGGTCAACAGCAACATCACCGACGTCACCTTCTTCGAGCCTGGCACAAACACGGCAGCGACCACCAGCGCCTTCGCCGCGGTCTTCGTCGACGTCGAAGTACCGGGCCTGACCAGGATCGAATTCTTCGACGAAAACCAGGCACTCATCTACACGCGCGACGTGCTCGCCGGTGGCAACCAGGGTCTGAGCTTCGCGGGCGGGGTTGCTTAAGCGCGGGCGAACGGATCAGCCGGGTGCGGCTCACCTCGGGCTTGAACACCATTATCTCGAACGGGGTGCTGGGCAACCCGAACGACGACGTGGTGGTGATGGATGATTTCCTGTACGCCGAGCCGGTGCACAGCGTACCCGAGCCATCGAGCGTGGCGCTGATGGCGCTGGGCCTGGCCGGTCTGGCCCGCTTGCGTCGCCGCCGTCCGGCCTGATCCGGAAAAAGCGCAGGCGCGACCAAAGCCGTTCAGTGAAAACTGAACGGCTTTTTCATTTGTGCAACGCCATGTAATACCCCTACCCAACATTGTCGACTTGCACTATGCTCTGACACAATTCAGCTGAAAAAGGTCCGACATGAAACTGACATTCCTGGCAACGCTCGCCTGCCTGAGCTCGACCCTGGCGGGCGCCGCAGACATCCCGGCCATGTACATTGAACCGATTTCGGTTGGCGACAGCTGGTCGTACAAGAAGACCGTCACGATCGGCAGCAGCAACACCAAATCCATGATCAACTTCAAGATTTCCAGCCAGACGGCGGACAACAAGCTGGTGTACCAGTCGCTGCTGGCCGAAGTGAAAGTGGCCGTGCTGCCGCAGTGGCGCAAGATCGGCGAAATCGATGCTTAGAGGGTTGCCTGCTCGACGTGGGCGGCGGCGGCGCGCTGGGCCTGCAGAACACCTGCCACATCGACTTCGAGCCCGGCATGGACTGGGACACGGAAGAAACAGACAAGAGCGGCCAGCTCAGCAAGCGCAAGTACAAAGTAGTCGGCACCGAAACCATCCATGTTCCGGGCTTAAGCACCTTCGAGACGACCAAGATCGAAGCCGTCTGGCAAGGCACCAAAGTGTCGAACCCGAAAGCGTCGGCGGGCGAGAACCTGGCGGCCGAGCGCTACCAGTTCACCTACTGGTACTCGCCTGAAACGAAGGCCATGGTCAAGGTGGTGCGCAAGTTCCACAACGGCTTTGGCGCAGTGGAATCGACTGTGACGGAAGAACTCGACTCCTTCCGTCCAGCCGCCAAGAAATAAGCCCCACGAGAAACGCTAGGTTTAAGCAACAGCGCGGCCGCGTTCCTGCAGCAACTGGCGCAAAATGCCGCGATGGCAGTGCGCCTCGTCTTCACAATAGCAGCCCACCGCGAACGCCGTGCTGTGCGACAGCGCCGCGAGCAGATCGATGACGCGCGCGGCGTCGGGCGCGGCCATCTCCTTGCGGTACAGGCGCTCGAACTGTTTCCACGCAGGCCGGCGTGGCCGCCTCCCTGCCCTGGGTCATCAGTTCCGCGCTGGGCGCCAGATTGGGCAGCCAGACATCGTAAAAATCCCGGCTCGCGAATTCTTCCCTGGGCACCCCGCGCGGCGGCTTGGCTGCACGGTCCCGATGCGCAGTCCCTCTTGCAGGGCGCGCTGCTGCCGAGCCGCACAATACTGATCGCCATGCTGCGCTCCTAGCGGCTGCTGTTGGGCAAGGCCACGAAATCGTCGCTGTGGGCGAGCGCGCGCAGGATGGCCAGCAGATTCTCGGGTGGCGACACCAGCTTGCGCTGGGCCAGATCGAACCAGCCGATGGGTGGAGGTGACGCGCGGGCCAGCGCATCCTTGCGATAGAAGTCGTTACGCAGACGCATGCGGCTGCCGTCGTCGGACAAGCCCGCCATGCTCATGGTGATGCGCACTTCGTCGAGCAGATGAAACTCGCGGAAGTACTCGACCTCGTCCTTCATGACGACCGGCCCCAGGCGCAGGCGCACGAACTCGGACATGGGAAAGCCGCAGGAAGCGAAGTACATCATGCGCACGTCGGCCGACTTGTCGAGGTAAGCCGTGTTGCGCATATGGGAATTGAAGTCCATGTCGCCCCAGCGATGATGAGGGTTTGCTCGTACATGCAGTCTCCTATTGTGTACCAGGCGGTAGACGCCACTGTACAACAAATTGCCACCGATGGCGGCGCCCCGGCTATAGCCAGAGCGCCGCGCCGCACTCACGCTGTTTTGCGTGCAGCCATCTTGCTGCCCGTGTAGATCGAATACAGCGCCGACAAGCCGACCACCACGTAGATGATGCGCGACAGCGGCGACTGCGTGCCGAACACGGCGGCCACCACATCGACATTGAGCAAGCCGACCGCGCCCCAGTTCAGGCCGCCGACAATGAGCAACACCATGGCGACCCAGTCGAGCACGTTCATTTTTGATTTGCTCAAGCTGATGCCGGTCGAGCGGCGATCCAGAATATGCCTGCGCTCCGATGCAGGCGCGTTTATTGTTGCCATCATTACCTCCTTGATTTGCCTTGCGCTGTAAAGCGCTGCCGCGGCAGCGCGCCGGTAGACCGGCCTGTCGCGACGACGCGGCCGGATACCCTACTACGACAGCAAACAGGCGCCCAAGTTTAGGCGAACGGTCAGGAAGCTGGCGCCAGGCCAGCCCGATGTTGTGCGGAGAAAATACTGTTCGTAAATACAGGATTGCTCAGAAAGGATTGCGGTGCATCAATCCCGTCCGGCGTCTCAGTAGCATAGTCGCTATATTCGTCATGTCAGGAGATTCCGATGCCCCCCTCCCCTTACGCTCCCGCACCGGCGCGCGGATTGAAGGCCAGTTCGCGCGCCATAGCCTGGTACAGTTCGCGCGCGGGCACTGCTGGCGGGCGGCAAGACCACCTCGAGTACCAGAAACAGATCGCCGGGCGGGTGGCCGGGAATGCCGCGGCCCCGCAGGCGCAGCTTGCGGCCATGCTGCGAGCCGGGCGGCACCGACACTTGCACCGGCCCCGAGGGCGTGGGCACGTCGATGTGGGCGCCGAGCGCCGCCTCCCAGGGGGCGACGGCCAGGTCGCGGATCACGTGGCGGCCCTCGATGCGGTAATGGGGATCGGGCGCGAAAGCAATGTCGAGCACGAGGTCATGCTTACCGGGGCGCCCTGAAAGCCGGCCCTGGCCCTGCCCCGCCAGACGGATCTGCTGGCCCGGCAAGATCCCCTGTGGAATGTGCACCTCGAATGCGCGCACGCGCTCGGGCATGCGCAGGCTGACGCTGCGCGTGGCCCCGTGATAGGCATCGCGCAGATCGATGACCATGGTGGCGTGGATGTCTTCGCCGCGCAGGGCGAAGCGCCCGCGGCCCTGGCGGCCGATATGGGAAAACAGGTCGGCGAAAAAATCCTCGCTGCCGGACGCGCCGAACTGCCCGTAAGCATCCCAGCCTGGCGGCGGCCGGAACGGCTGGCCCGCATGCATGTTGCTGCCGAGCGCATCGTAGGCGGCGCGCTTTTCAGGGTCGCCCAGCACCGCGTATGCCTCGTTCACTTCCTTGGTGTTGAAGTCCGCGTCTTTGGCTTTGCTGAGGTCGGGATGGTACTTGCGCACCAGCTTGCGGTACGCCTTTTTGATGTCCTCGGCGGACGCGTCTTTCTTGACGCCCAGGGTCTGGTAGTAATCCTTGTAGTCCACGAACGCGCCTCCGCAACTGCTTACGTCCATCGTACTGTGTGGCAGGCGCGCAGAGCGCACGCTTGCGCGCTGCAGCTGGAACCGGAGATGCAGCGATGAGGACCTGGATCAATCGCCTGCTGTGGCTGTTTGCGGCCGCCCTCGCGGCCGTCGCCAGCGTCTTTATCGCCAAGGAAATGGGAGAGCGCAAGATGCAGCGCGTGATCGCCGTCACGCTTGGCGCCGCTGCAGACGACCGCGTCCGCCGTCACGCTCAGGCAGGGCCGCTACCTGTTCGACACGCGCGGCTGCGCCGACTGCCACGGCGCCAATGGCGCCGGGCGCGAAGTCATCCGCAGCAGCCGAGCATGCTGGTCACGTCCCCCAACATCACGGCCGGGGCCAACAGCGCCACGGCAGGCTACCGCGACATCGACTGGGTACGCACGCTGCGCCATGGCGTCAAGCCGGACGGCAGGCCGGTCATGATCATGCCCAGCGAAGACTACAACCGCCTCACCGACAACGACCTGGCCTCGATCATCGGCTATGTCAGGCAGATGCCATGGCGCCCGGGCGGGCCGCGCAGATTATCTTGCTTAAGCGAAAGTCACAGTGATGTACGCGTTCGGCGCCGTGAAAGACGCGGCCGAACTGATCGACCATACGCTGGCGCCGCAGTTGCCGGTGGCGGCGGTGGTGAGCGCGGCCCACGGCGCCTACGTGGCGCGCAGCTGCGTGGGCTGCCACGGCGAGCACCTGAGCGGTGGCCGCATTCCCGGTTCGCCGCCCGAGTGGCTTGGCAGCCAGCCAACCTGACGCCGGGGCCCGGCAGCGCGATGGCGCGCTATCCGAGCGCCGATACGTTCATGGCGATGCTGCGCAGCGGGCAGCGGCCGGACGGCAGCACCATCAGCAGCGTGATGCCGTTCGGCTCACTGCGCCAAATGAACGAAACCGACATGCGCGCGCTGCATGCCTACCTGCGCACGCTGGAGCCGCGCACTTCCAGGCGGACGGTGAACGGTCAGCGCACGCGGCGGATCGACGAGATCTGGTTGTCCAGGCTGCCCAGACGGTCGTAGCGGCCCGGCCCGTAGACCATGCACTGGCCGCGGAAATCGGCGTGCTGGCAGAATTCCCACTGGCCGCTGTAGACAATAAGCGAACCGGCGCGGTCATTGAAGTCGAAATCGACCAGGGTGCGCACCTCGTCGCGCACCGGCAGGCGCGGGCCGCCGAAGCCCGGCTGGCCGAACAGCTCGACGCCCTCGCGGCGGCCGTAGCCATGCAGCCGCGCTTGGCCTTCACCATCGCCGCGCACGCGGCGCACCGAGGTGATCGAACGGTGGAAGGTGCGTTCCAGGTTGCGGTACTGGCCCGGGCGCAGCACGCGGCAGGTGCCGCCGAAATCGCGATGCACGCAGAACTCCCAGTTGCCTTCCTCGATCACGATCGACTCGGTCGCGTCATTGAAACCCAGCTCGACCAGGGTATCGACATTGCCGCGCAGCGCCAGCTGGCGGCCGCGCATGTCGGTGCCGGAGAACAGCGTGACCGGGGCGCGTTCGCCGTCGTCGTCGCGCCAGTCGCCGCCGCGGCCGCGCGGCTCGCGCAACTCGCGCACTTCGCGCACCGACGAGATATTGTTGCCAAGGCCGGACAGGCTGGGATATTCGCCCGGCTCGACGATGCGGCAGTCGCCGCGGAAATCGGCGTGCTGGCACACTTCCCAGCGGCCCGACGAGACCACCATGCTCGATGCACGGTCGTTAAAACCGATCGAATTGAAATTGCTGACCGCCTCGCGCAGCGTCACTTCGCGCCCTTGCATGTCTTCGCGCGAGAACAGCGTGAGTTCAGCTTAAGCACCCGCGGCTTGCGCGAACCAGCTCAGGGACAGAAAAACAGCAAGATTGATGTGACGCGTCAGCATGATGGACATCCGAGGGTTGTAGGAGACTCTATTGTGATGCGTCGCACGACATTAGTGTGATCACCCTTGTAACAAATTCCTACAGTAGAATCGTCTTTTACCCGAAACAAATGCCCATGACCGCCACCCTCGCCCGTTCCGTCCATCCCGCCCATACCGTGCGTTCCGAAATGAGCGCCCTGTGGGGCTTGTCGTGGCCGATGCTGGTCGGCCAGCTGGCCACGGTGGGCATGGGCGTGGCCGACGTGGCCATGACGGGGCACGTGAGCGCGGCCGAACTGGCGGCGGTGGCGCTGGGCGCCTCGGTGTGGTCGATCATCCTGGTCACCGTGATGGGGATCATGATGGCGATTAACCCGATCGTCGCGCACGAAATGGGCGCCAAGCCAGTACGGTTCGATCCCGCACTCGGTGCGCCAGGCATTGTGGAAAGGGCTGGGCGTGGGCCTGGCCGCCTGCCTGGTCGCCAACCTGTGCACGCTGGTGTTCGACCATATCGGCCTGGAAGCCCAGGTCAACGCCAACGCCTCGCTGTTCCTGCACGCGATCAGCGTCGGCATGCCCGCCTTCGCCTGCTACCGCGCTGCTGTACGGCTACACGATCAGCATCAACGAAACCAAGCCGGTGATGGTGATCGCCATTCTCGGCCTGCTGTTCAACGTGTTCGTCAACTGGCTGCTGATCTTCGGGAACTGGGGCATGCCGAAACTGGGCGGGGTCGGCTGCGCGGTTGCCACCGCCACCGGCATGTGGCTGATGCTGGGCGCGATGCTGGCCTGGATCCGCTACGCGCTCTACCTACCGCCAGACCTACCCGTTCACGCACTGGGAGTGGCCGAACCGGAAGGAGATCACCAGCATGCTGCGCCTTGGCCTGCCGATCGGCGTGACCTACTTTGCCGAAGTAAGCGCCTTCGGTGCGGTCAGCCTGCTGGTCGCGCAGTATGGTGTGATCGAAGTCTCGGCCAGCCAGATCGCACTCAATTTTTCGTCGCTGGTGTTCATGGTGCCGCTCAGTTTCGGGATCGGCCTGATCACGCGCGTGGGCCAGGCGCTGGGCGAAGGCAACCCGCAGCGGGCCCGCTTTGCGGCCTGGGTGGGGGTCGGCATGTCGCTCGCGTTCGCGGTGCTGTCGGCCGTCTTCATCCTGCTGTTCCGCTGGGAGATCGCGCGCGCCTACACGTCGGACGCGGCGGTGCAGGAACTGTGCGCGCGCCTGCTGCTGCTGGCGGCCCTGTTCCAGCTGTCGGACGCGGCCCAGGTGGCGACGTCGTCGGCGATCCGCGGCTACAAGGTCACGCGCGCGCCGATGCTGATCCAGCTGCTCGCGTTCTGGGGCTTCTGCGCTGCCGCTCGGTTACGTCCTGGGCCGCGCGCCCCAGTGGTTCCCCTGGTCGCCCGCGCAGCCGATGGCGGCCATGGGCTTCTGGATCGGCCTGGTGCTGGGGCTGACCATCGCGGCCGTGCTGCTGACCTGGTCGCTGGAGCGGCTGTCGCGCCAGCGGGCGGCAGCTATTTGAGCCAGGTCGCGACCAGGTAGGGATTCTTCGCGTTCGGGTCGATGCGGCGCATCGACTGCGGCTCCATCTTCACCATGTGCGCCAGCTTGGGATTGACCAGGTTGACGTAGGCATGCGAGCGCGCGATCACCGGGTCGCCCGATTCGTCGACCATGACGTTGTCGAGGTGGTAGACGCACATCTCGCGCCCGTCCAGCTTGTCGTTGGTATTGAGCGTGAAGAAGGTCGGCGGCAGGCAGCGCAGCTGCACCCCGTTGACCGTGCGCGCGACCGTGTAGTCGGCCGTGCTCTTGCCGCGCGGCGCATGCGGCGGCCAGGGCGGAATCTCGCTGGTGTCGGTCACCTTGCCGTCAATGATCGTGGTCGACGTGCCCGCATGCGAGATCGTCACCACGGTCGACTTCTCGGTCTTGAAATGGAAGCTGCAGTCGCCTTCGATGTCGACCCGGTCGTCCTCGCCGCCCATGCGCTCCTCGACCACCACGGTCGATACGCCATTGGTGATGCGGGTGACGCGCTCGTCCTCGTAGTCGTCCGGCATGACCGGGAAGGGCTTGACCGGCTTGTTGCGCGCCCTGGCCAGACCGGCACACATCTCGTAGACACCCGCTTTGGTCATGCGCGTGATGAAATTGGGCGGGTCGGCGCGTTCCGAGCTGCAACCAGTTCCCAGCTGCCGCCTACCTGTCCCACGGTGGTGGCGGCCGGAACGGCAGCATTCGCCTCGCCCGGCATGGTCTTGTTGCAGTAAGCATGAGCATGGCGAGTGCCAGCACGGGCAGGAAAACAATCTTGGTCATTGGTGTAGGCCGCTTGGTCAAAGCGCCCGATTCTACCGGTGAATCGTGCAAAAGTCATAATATTTCGACAATATTTACAGCGCGAAGAATCCGACTCTGGTATCGTTTCGTGGTTCCGCCGATCAACCTTACCAAGAGATACCCATGCGTTTTCTGCTCTGTCTGTTAGCCGCATTGTCCAGCGCCCCCGCCACCGCGGAGCGCCTGACACTGGACCGCATCCACGCCGACCCGGCGCTGGCGGGACCGGCCATGCGCAACCTGCTCGTGTCGCCCGACGGCGCGCGTCACCTTCCTGCGCGGCCGGGCCGACAACCAGTTCCAGCTGGACCTGTGGGAATACAACATGAAGGACAAGAGCTCGCGCCTGCTGGTCGACTCCAAGCTGCTGGTGCCGAAGGAAGTGCTGTCGGCCGAAGAGCAGGCACGGCGCGAGCGGGCGCGTACCGCCAGCTTCACCGGCATCCTGAGCTACAGCTGGTCGCCGGACGGCAAGCAGCTGCTGGTGCCGATCGCGGGTGACCTGTACCTGGTTGACGTGGCCAAGCCGGAAGCGGCGCGCAAGGTCGCCAGCGGCAACGTGGCCGATCCGAAGATCTCGCCGCGCGGACGCTACCTGTCGTTCCTGCGCAAGCAGAATCTGTTCGTGATCGACCTGGTCAGCGGCGCCGAAAAGCAGCTCACCACCGATGGCGGCGGCACCATCTTCAACGGCGAAGCCGAATTCGTGGCGCAGGAAGAAATGGGCCAGCGCACCGGCTACTACTGGGCGCCCGACGAATCGGCCATCGCCTACAAACGCTTCGACGAAGCCCCGGTGCCGGTAGCCAAGCGCACCGAGATCTTTGCCGACCACACCACCGTCGTCGACCAGCGCTACCCTGCCATGCCGAAGACCCGAACGTGCTGGTCGACCTGATGATCGTCTCCACCACCACCGGCGTGCAGCGCAAGGTGGAACTGGGTGCGGAGCGCGACATTTACCTGGTGCGCGCCGACTGGAGCGGCGACAGCAAGGAACTGTTCTACCAGGTCCAGACGCGCGACCAGAAAAAGCTCGACCTGATCGCGGTGGACGCCGCCACGCTGGCCCAGCGCACCGTGCTGACCGAGACCAGCAAGACCTACGTGATGATCCACGACGACCTGCGCTTCCTGGAAGCAGAACAAAGGCTTCCTGTGGTCGTCCGAGCGCAGCGGGCGCAATCACCTGTACCTGTACAACCTGAAAGGCAAGCTGCTGCACGCGGTCTCGCGCGGCGAATGGGGCATCGACAATGTGCTCGCCGTTGACGAAGCGGCCTAGCCGCGTGTACCTGGCCTCGAACACGACGCGGTGGTGGACAAGCAGACCTACTGGCTGCCGCTGGACGGCAGCGCCGCCGACAAGCCGGTGCGCGTGACCAAGGCCGACGGCTGGCACGAGTCCGCGTTCGCCCGCAACGGCGCCGTGTTCGTCGACACCTGGTCCGATCCGTCGACGCCACCGCAAGTGGCGATCCGCAAACCGGACGGCGCCCTGGTCGACTATCTGCTCGAGAACAAGGTGGAAGCCTAGCCACCCGTACGCGGCCTACCTGCCGGAGCACCTCAAGACCGAATACGGCACGCTCAAGGCCAACGACGGCCAGACGCTGCACTACTCGATCATCAAGCCGGGCCAGTTCAGTGCCTAAGCAAGCGCTACCCGGTCTACCTGTCGACCTACGGCGGGCCGCATTCGCAGCACGTGCAGCGCAAGTGGGGCGCGCTGTTCGACCAGTACATGGCGCAGCAAGGCTATGTCGTGTTCAGGTTAGACAACCGCGGCTCGTTCCGCCGTGAGCGCAGCTTTACCGACGCGACCTTCCTCAGCCTGGGCAAGCGCGAAGTCGAAGACCAGGTGACCGGCATCGACTGGCTGGGCAAACAAAGCTTCGTCGATCCGAAGAAGATCGGCGTGTTCGGCTGGAGCTACGGCGGCTTCATGTCGCTGCGCCTGCTGTCGGCCGCGTCCGACAAGATCGCCATCCAGCGTGTCGGTCGCGCCGGTCACCGACTGGGCCCTGTACGACACCCACTACACGGAACGCTATGTCGGCGCTACGCCGAAAGGCAATCCGCAAGCCTACAAGGACAGCGGCGTGTTCGCGCACCTGGACGGGCTGGAAGTCGCCGCTGCTGCTGGTGCACGGCATGGCCGACGATAACGTCCTGTTCACCAACACCACGCGCCTGATCGAAGATCTGGTCAACCGCAACGTGCAGTTCGACCTGATGACCTACCCGGGCGCCAAGCACGGGATCTCGTCGTGGCCCGGACAACGGCACGTGTACGGCATAATCGACAGCTTCTTCCGCAAGCACGTGAAGCGCGAAGAAAAATAAACCAGGCACGGAATGACAAAACGCCCCGCGCGCCTTGATCGGGCGTGCGGGGCGTTTTGCAAAGCGGGACGGATCAGCGGTTGCCGCGATCCTTGACGATCTCTTCCTTCACATCGCCGACAGCTTCCTGGACCTTGCCTTCCACCTGCTTGGACAGGCCTTTGGCTTGCTGTTCGCTGCTGCCGACGGCCTTGCCGACTTCCTCTTGAATCTTGCCGCCGATATTCTTGGCTTTGCCTTTAACCTGGTCTTTGTTCATGACGAGTACCTCATAAAGTGAGTGGGGATTACAGGCCGCATGAATGCGACGGGTTCACGATAAGGGGATTCGGCAAGCGGCTCTGTTCGCTATCTAACCGATAGGTTTACGCCAGACACTGGCCAGCCACGGCTGCTGCTCAGGGGGAAGATTGGGCGGACGATAGTAGTGGTGCAAGGGAGAAAATCCCGCTTCCAGCATGAACTTTTCCCACGTTAAATAATCGTAATAGCAGCCATAGCGGGCGCCATTCCAGCCTTCCTCGTTATTGCCGCGCGGATTGGAGCTGAACAGCACGCCGCCCGGCTTGAGCGCCGCATGCAGACGGCGAAGCACGCCGGGCAGTTCGGCGCTCGGCACGTGGAACAGCACGGCGTTGGCGAACACGCCGTCGAACAGCGCCATCGCAGCAAGTCCAGATGCAGGAAATCCTGGTGCCACACTTCGCAGCCCGAATATGCGCGCGCCATGGCCACGAATTCGGCCGCGCCATCGAGGCCGATCGCGCGGTGGCCGAGGCCGGAAAACGTCTTGAGGTCGCGCCCCGGACCGCAGCCCAGGTCGAGGATCGTGAACGGCGCTACCGCCGTGATCGCATCGAGCAGCGCAGCGATGTTCTGGCTCACATCATGATCGATGGTGCCGCTGAAAAAATCGCGCGATTGCGGTTGTAGTGCGCCAGCGTGCGGCGGGCGATGTTGTCGGTGTCGTCAGTCATGGCGCACAGGCTAACACAGGGCTGGCGGCTATGCTTAGCGGCGGCGTCCGCCAGCGCGGCCGCCACCTGCGGCAGCAGGCGCTGCTTCTGGAGCGCGCGCGTGCGCACGGCATTGCCGACCTTGAGCGCTTCGGGCAAGGCGTCCGGCCCGAAGTTGGCGCCCACCCAGCGCTCCATCATGTCGGCCTGGGCCGGATCGACCGAGCGGCTCACCAGGCCGGGGAAGAATGCATGCCTGCCCAGCGCTTCCTGGTCGCGCAGCAGCGCCTCGCGGTGACTGACCGCGAACTCCCAGGCCAGCGCGATGTGGCCGCTGTCGGCCACCTGGCTCACCAGCAGCGACGTGATCTGCGCCGAAGCAGTTCTTCCGACAGGGCCAGCTGCAGCGTGCGCGCCGCCAGGGCCGGATCGGTGGCGCTGGTGATGGCTTCGGCCACGGCGGCCCGTTCTTCCGCGTCATCGGACTGCACCAGGCGCGCGGCCAGCACAGCGTAGCTGGCCTCGTTGATGCGCAAGCCTTCGGCCAGCACCACGACCTCGCGCATGGCCGGCAGCGACGGTTGCCGCGTCCTGCTGGAAGCGCGCGAAGCGCTCCCGCCCCTGCGCGATCAGCGGCTCGTCGCCGCAGGCGCGGATCAAGAGCGTGGCCAGCAACGGGCGCAAGGCGCGCTGGTCGACCGACTCGCCCGCCTTTTCATCCCAGCCCAGACGGGCAAAGGCGGGAGCGGCCAGCGTGCGCGCAAAGCGCCGCACCGCCGCCTGCTCGGGCGTGCCGTCGGCCATCGCGTCGAGCGCTTGCAGCTGGGACGCGAGCGCGCGCCAGATGGCCGCGCGCGATTCGTTCTGATAGGTGGCGGCCAGCGCGGCCCAGGCGCCCAGCGGCTGGCGGCCCGACTGCGCCTGGCTCCAGGTATCGCTGAGCAGGCGCAGGCGCGCGCTGTCGCCCAGTTTCGCGCTGTTCGCGGCCAGCGCCGCAAACGAAGCGCTGTCGTACTGCACCCGGTAGTAGCCGACGCCTACCGGATCGACCACCAGCGTGCCCTCGCAGCCGGGCTGGTAGATGGTCATGCTCGGGCCCGTCAGCAGCGTGGACGTGGTCTTGCCGCCCACGGCCGCCAGCTCCACCGGCACCTGCCACAGCCGCGCCACGGCTAGGCTGTTCGTCGAGCCAGTACTGTTCCTGGCTGAGCGTGATGCGGCGCCAGCCCTGTTCGCACACTTGCGCCACCTTGAGCAGCGGATAGCCGGGCTGCGCGGTCCAGTCGGTGGCCAGGCGCGCGACCGGCTTGCCGGATGCCTTCTCCAGCGCCACCCACAAGTTGGCGCCGGTGGTGTTGCCGAAGCGGTGAGCGGCCATGTAGGCGCGCACGCCCCTGCGGAAGCTGTCCTCGCCGAGCCAGGCTTCGAGCATGCGCACCACGGCCTGGCCCTTGACGTAAGGGATGTCGTCGAAGGCGTCGGCCGCCTGGTCTTCCGATTCCACCGGCGACTGGATCGCGCGCGTGGTCTTGCGCGCATCCTGTTCCAGCACGCCGTCACGCGTGGCCTGGCTGTCGAGCGCGGCGCGCCATTCCGGGTGAAAGTGTTCGGTGGCCTTGGTTTCCATCCACGACGCGAAGGCCTTCGTTGAGCCACAGATTGTCCCACCAGGCCATGGTCACCAGATTGCCGAACCACTGGTGCGACACTTCGTGCGCATTGAAAATGAACGATTGCTTGCGGATGCTGTCGGGGCTGGACTTCGGATCGACCAGCAGCGTGGTCTCGTGATACACGATGCCGCCCCAGTTTTCCATCGCGCCGTTAAAGCCGCCCGGGATGGCGATCTGGTCGAGCTTGGGCAGCGCATACGGCTGACCGAAATAGGTATTGTAGTAACGCAGCAGGTCGCCCGTGGCGGCCAGCGCGAAGGCCGCCTGTGGCTGCTTGCCGCAGGTGGTGACCACGCCGATCTCGACGCCCTCCTTCTTGACCGAGCTGCGTTCGAGCTCCCCGGCCACCAGCACCAGCAGATAGCTCGGCATGCGCGGCGTCGGGCGGAACGACCAGCGCTGCAGGCCGCCGTACCGCTTTTCCAGGCTGGCTTGGCGCCGTGTTCGAGTACGCCTTGTAGGCGGCGGGCAAGTCGACGGTCAGCTTGAAGGCGGCGCGAAAGGCCTAGCTCGTCCCAGACCGGCAGCAGGCGGCGCGCATCGCTGGGCGCCATATTGGTCACGAGCATGGACTTGTCGGCCTGGCCCGCCTTGTATTCGAGATGGAACATGCCGCGCGCCTCGCGGTTGATCACGCCGCGAAACTTGAGGGCCAGCTGATAGCGGCCCGGCGCCAGCGGCTGCTCGAGGCGGAACGACAGCGTCTGCGCTTCGGGGTCGAGCAGCGGCGTCAGGCGCGGCAGCGAGACGCCCTTGCCGGACAGGCTGGCCGCGTCGATCTGCAGGCCTAGCCGCGTTGAGCATGATGAGGGAGGTTTCGGCGAGCACGTCGATCTCGACGGTCTCGGAACCGTAGAAGGTGCGCGCGGCCAGGTCCGGGGTCAGCAGGACGGCATACTCGACCGGCACCACGTCCTTGGGCAGCTTGCCCGGGGTGGTGGCGAAGGAGAACGGCGCCTCGGCGTGGGCCGCGAGGGCGGCCGCACCGAACAGGAAGGCGGCCAGGCGGCGGGCAAACGGTAATGTCATGTGCAGTCTCAAGAGGATCCCAGTGTTTACTGTATCGAAATAACAAGACTTTGGAGCGGCAAATGCGACAGGCTGCAAAATAAAGCGGCTGGTCCGCCTATTTCCGGGAAGGACAGTGGCTAGCGTATGAGAAAGAATCGCTATATAGTCACCCTGCCTGCGAGGCAATCACAAGGAGACCGCGATGACGCTGGAAAGCTTGCTGCAAAACCCGAATGCCCTGCCCACCGCGCCCAAGGTGGTGGAGGAACTGATCAGCAGCTTTGAAAATCCCGACGTCTCGGTCGAAGAAATCGCCCTCAAACTCTCGCTCGACCCGGTGCTGGCGGCCAAGCTGCTGCGCCTGGCCAACTCCGCCTACTATCATGTGTCGCGCCGCATCGGCAACGTCGAAGACGCGGTGCGCATGCTCGGCTTCGTCACGGTGCGCACGCTGGTGATCAGCTCGGGCCTGGTGGGCGGCTTCAAGGCGGTACCGGGAATGGACCTGGAAGCGCTTCTGGCGCTACAGCCTGCACGCGGCAGTTGCGGCCAAGTGGATCGCAAAAAGGTCGGCGTCAATACCGACCTCGCCTTTACGATCGGCATGATGCACGCGATCGGCCAGCTGGTGCTGCATTCTGGCATGGCGGCCGAAGCCAACGCGCTCGACAAAACAGTGGGCACCTACGAACCAGGCCGGATGGAAGCGGAAAGCGCCGCCTTCGGCTTCAATTTCAGCGAAGTGGGGGCCGAACTAGCCATGCGCTGGAAGTTCCCCGACATTTTCCCCGACACGATCCGCGACTTCCCTTCCCCGCCCCTGCTGCTTAGGCGCCGGGCCGGATGGCCGCCGTGGTGCACCTGGCGGTCTGGCGCGCCCGTGCCGACGAGCTGGGCCTGAACGCGGACGACACCGCCGCCAGCCTCCCGCAAGCGATCGCCGACAACCTGGGCTTGTCGGCCTCGGACCTGCTGGAAGGCATGCCGAGCCTGTCGAACCTCAGCGCTCACCTGGAAGAACTTATTCACTAAGCAACATTAAGGGGTAATCAGGCCCCGCAGTAAAAAAAGTTTCCGAAAATCCCTAAAGTTTCTGTTTTCCCGGCCGTTATAAGGTGGACAAGCGGTAATCCATTCTTTAACTGGCCGGGTGAGCACATGACCTCCAACGAAGTCCTCACGATGTACGAAAATATTGCAGTCCTGACCGGCAAGATGGCCCATGCCGCCCAGGCAGGCGATTTCCAGAGTCTGGCGAAGATGGAAGCGCAGTGCGCGCAGCAGTCGGCGGCGACCGCGAGCGGCGTTCCTGCCCTGGAAGCGGCACCGCGCCAGCGCAAGATCGACCTGCTCAAGCAGATCATGGCCAATGACCGTGCCATCCGCGCCGTGACCGAACCGTGGGAACTGTCGCAAGTGATGGCGACGCACTAAGCTGCGTGAGAATGAAAAAAGCGCCTGAGGGCGCTTTTTACGTCTGTTCGGGAGAGCGAACACCAGGTATCTCCTGGTGTCGCCTCGTGCCGGTTGCATCCGGCGCCTGTCTGCACACTGTTGGCTTTCAGGCAGCTTCCGGAGCAGGCGTTTCATCAACGTTCATCTGTTTATCGCGCCACGCTATCGTTGGTGGCTGCGCCAGATCCTTGCTCCGTCTTTGTGATCACTCATGACCACGAGGTGAGTATAACGCAGTTTTGGCACTTGTGTAGACGTGTTCGTGCGAAACAAGTCAAAAAAGTAATATTTTTTTAATATCAAGCCGATCCGCCCTCTGGCGGCGCCTCGGCTAAGCATCCAGCGCGGCTGTTGGCTTGCGTTTGAAGCGTCCCGCCAGGCGGCTGAAGAACGATTCCGCGGCGGGCGCCCCGTCCCGCCGCTGCCTGCCTTGCGCCGTTTCAGCACGAAGAATGCGCCGCCACCGGCCGCAGCCAGGCTTGGCGATGATGCCGCCCACCAGCAGCCAGGGGAAGCCGCCGCCCTCTTCGGCATGCTTGACCGTCTTGGGCGGTGGCGGCGGAATGGCAGGCTTGGCTTGGCTGCGGATGCTGCGGCGACCGCTGCGGCAGCCTTGGCCACGGCACTGGCATCGGCGCTGCCATGCGCGCTGGCGTCGGCGCTGGCGGCACTGGCCGCGCCCGCCGCGCCGCTCTTGCCGTCGACGATCAGCTGCAGCTGGCGCACCTTCTCTTCCAGTTCCACCACCTGGGCACTGAGCAGGCCGTTCTTGTATTCCGTGGCCGAGCAGGCCTTGACCTGTTCCTCGAGCTGGGTGCAGCTTGGTGGCGCCTTGCCGAGCGTGATCTCGCGCACCTTGCGCACGGGCGGCTCGTCCGGTTCGACCGGCATCGGCCTGGGCGGCACGGCCACCGGCGGCGCCGGGCGCGGCGCGACAACGACGGGCGGCGCGACCGGTTTGGGCGGCGGTGGCGGCGCGGGATCGGCCGTCAGCCACAAGGTCGTGCCGCGCACGTTCTGCTTGCCCCCTTCCGTCAGTTCAAGGAACAGGTGCAGGTAGCCTAGCCTCGATCGGGCGCGCGGTGGTCAGGTGCAGGAACTGGCGGCCGTCGCGCCGCACCACCGACAGCGCCAGGCTGGAAAGAGCCGGGCTGACCGTGATATTGGCGCCCCGGTAGACATCCATGCTGGCATTGCGCACCACGACCGGCGTGGACGGGTCGGCCAGCGCGGTCAGCTCGATGTCGGCCACCAGCGGCTGGCCGATGTAGGAAGCGAGTGTCGCGTCGCCCAGTTCGGCCGCCAGCGCGGCGTGGCAGGAGGCGGCGAGCAGCAGCGCGGCGGCAAGGCGGGAAATGCGGTCGGTACTGGATCGGTGCATGGGCATCAGGGTTCGGCGCATTCGGTGAGGACACGGGAAATACTCCCTATACTTTCATTAACGCGCATTGGAGTAAACTCTTTAATCCCTGCGAACGACAATATAGGATTCCGCTATGGAAATGAGAAGCGAAAAGACAGTTTCGGTCCCATCGATGTGCCTGCAGCCCGCCTGTGGGGTGCGCAGACGCAGCGCTCGCTTGAGCACTTTGCCATTTCCAGCGAACGCATGGCGCCCGAACTGGTGGCCGCGCTGGCCCAGGTCAAGCGTGCCGCCGCCGCCGTCAACCGCTCGCTCGGCCTGCTGCCCTCGGACAAGGCGGACGCCATCATGCGCGCCGCCGACGAGGTGCTCGACGGCCGCCATCCGGACGAATTCCCGCTGGCCGTGTGGCAGACCGGCTCCGGCACCCAGAGCAATATGAACATGAATGAAGTGCTGGCCAACCGCGGCTCCGAGCTGCTGGGCGGCGTGCGCGGCGAAGGCCGGGCGCTGCACCCGAACGACCACGTCAACATGGGCCAGTCCTCGAACGACATCTTCCCCACCGCGATGCACGTGGCCGCAGCGGGCGCCGTGGTGCACAAGGTCTTGCTTAAGCGCTGGCGCAGCTGCGCGGCACGCTCACGATCAAGATGCGCGACTTTGAGGACATCGTCAAGATCGGCCGCACCCATTTGCAGGACGCCACCCCGCTCACGCTGGGCCAGGAGTTTTCCGGCTACGTGGCCCAGCTCGAGTACGCCGAACATGCGATCCGCGCCGCCCTGCCCGGCCTGCTGCAGCTGGCGGCCGGCTGGCACGGCGGTCGGCACCGGCCTGAATGCCCATCCCGATTTTGCCGCCCGCATCGCCGCCGAACTCGGTTCGCGCACGGGCCTGTCGTTCAAGACCGCGCCCAACAAGTTCGCCGCCCTGGCCGGGCACGACGCCCTGGTCGGTGCGCACGGCGCGCTCAAAACGCTGGCCACGGTGCTCATGAAAGTGGCCAACGATGTGCGCTGGATGGCGTCCGGCCCGCGCTCGGGCCTGGGCGAGATCCGCATTCCCGAGAACGAGCCGGGCAGCTCCATCATGCCGGGCAAGGTCAATCCGACCCAGTGCGAGGCGCTGACCATGCTGTGCTGCCAGGTGTTCGGCAACGACGTGGCCATCACCGTGGGCGCGGCCTCGGGCAACTTCGAGCTGAACGTGTTCAAGCCGATGATCGCCCATAATTTCCTGCAGAGCGCGCGCCTGCTGGCCGACGGCATGGCCTCGTTCGACCATCACTGCGCCCAGGGGATCGAGCCGAACCGGGACCGGATCGGCGAACTGATGGAACGCTCGCTGATGCTGGTCACGGCGCTGGCGCCCCACATCGGCTACGACAAGGCGGCCCAGATTGCCAAGAAGGCCCAGCACGAGGGCACCACGCTCAAGCAGGCGGCGCTGGCGCTCGGCTTTGTGACCGAACAGGAATTCGGCCAGTGGATCGATCCGCTGGCCATGACGCGGCCCGGGCTGTAAACTGTGCCCCCGGGGCCGCTATCACGCGACTCATCCATTCAACCAGGAATAAAATGCAAAAAATATCATTCGACCTTGCTTAAGCGAATTCGTCGAACTGAACCAGCTGCTCAAGCTGGTCGGCCTGTGCGACAGCGGCGGCGCGGGCAAGAACATGGTCGCGGCTAGGCGTGGTGTCGGTCGACGGCAAGAAGGAATTGCGCAAGACGGCCAAGATTCGCGCGGGCCAGACGGTCAGCGTGGGCGACGTACGGATCAGCGTCAACGCTTGAGGAAGATGCAAGATTTTTCTTGCATTTGGGCAATAATGAAATAAGCTGAGAGAGACAGTGGCCGCTGCAAGGCGCTTTTTTTGCGCCGAGACAAACGCTGCAATTCTTGCTTGTTTATATTATAAGACGTTACCAACCGGTTGAAGGTGGCCGCCATGGAGAGCCCGGAACAATCCCCCCAGACCCAGGAAAGACTGATCGGCGATCTGCGCCTCGTCATCGAGAATGCCGAGGAACTGCTCAAAAACACCGATCAGTACACCAGCGTCCTGTACCAGAACGCCCGCGCCAAGCTGGCGCTGGCACTGAGCGCGGCCACCGAAGAACTGGCCCGCTTCGAAGACGCCAAACTCGTGCGCATGATCGAAGCAACCCGTGCCGCCAGCGAGCAGCACGCCGATCACAGCGGCGAAGCGCGCATCATGCGTGCATTCCATCGTGGCGCTTGATCAGCGCGTCCAGCGAAAACTTGCCCGGTCCAAACGCCACCAGCACCAGCAGCAAGATGCCCCAGTAGCGGTGATCATTGATCGCCGCCGGGCAATCGAAGGTGAACAGCTGCGGGTAAGAAATGACCGCCATCAAATTCACCATGAACAAGCCCACCGCGGCCGGACGCGACAGCAATCCCACGAACAGCAGCAGCGGCAGCGACAATTCGCCCACCGTTCCCATCACCGCCGCCACTTCGGGCGACAGCAGCGGCGTCTTGTATTCGTCGGTGAACAGGGCCACCGTGCTGCCCCAGTCCGCGATCTTGACCAGGCCGGATTTGAAGAAAACCCAGCCCACGTACAGGCGGATTGCCAGGCTCATGAGCGAGCCGCCCCACTCCGTGAGCAAAGTGTCGAAGCGATAGGTGGCCCGCACCAGTGTCAATATGGCGTTCATGTTGTGATCCTTGTTGGTTGTCAGTTAGCGGCCAGCAGGCCGAGTTCTATCCACTGCTTGAAGTAGGCGGCGACGTCCATCTGTTCGTCCCGTTCGAAGGCGGCGTCGAGCGCCGCTCCCATTGTTTCGCCCTGTGCCAGCGCCGACAGAGCAGCAAATTCGGCGGCAGCGAGCGGGCGCAGCTCGGTTTTCCATTGGGGCCGGGCGATCACGGCCTGGCAAGGCGCGGCCATCTCTGGCGGGAAGGCCGCGTCCGGCGCCTGGTGCGCCTGCCACAGGGGCACGACCGCCCAGCTTGATGCGAACAGACTGGCGCAGGGATGCAGGGCGTAGCGCGAAGATTCAAGTTCTTCGGGCGACAGACAGGCCAGTTGGGCCGCGTCGATCGCCGGTGCTTCGGCCGCGTAGTGCGTGCGGTGCAGGCACCACTCGAGGCGCGCCATGTCGGGCAGATACGGCAGATCGGCCACGTGCTCGAAGCGATGAGGAAGTCGGCAAAGCCGGCGCCGAACTGGTTCAGGTCCGGATTGTCCGACGGATGGGCCATGCCGAAAGCGCGACAAAGCGCCGAAGAATTCCTCGCCCACGAGCTGGCGAATCACGGGGAATGCCGCCGACAGGACCTTGTCCCAGGTGACGGTCAGGTTGCCGCGATAGAGCCCCATGCGCGCGGCACCGGCGCCCTGCAAATGCGGCAGCAGCTGCGCTTCCATTGCACTGTCGAACAGGGCGCCGGAGAACGTCGCCTGCAAGCCGTCCAGCGCTGGCGCAGCCGGCTGAATGCGGGCGCCGCCGAAGGCAGTTCCCGCACGATCGAAGGCGCCAAGCGCGGCATCGCCCATGATGTGCGCTGCCTTGCGCGCCTCGCCCAGCAAGACCTCGAGCGCCGGGATGTCGGTATCCCACTCGATCAGCGTGGGCTGCCTAGCCAAAGCGCGCCAGCGCCGCCTGATACAGCGCCCATACCTGCGGATCGACGGCAGCGCCGTGGTGGTCGATCACCGCGTCCGGTGTGACCAGGTGCCCTGCCAGATGAATCTCGCCCACCGTGCCCGGTGCGATGGCCGCCAGCGCGGCCAGGGCATCCTCGCCGTGGTTGCACTGGTTCACATACAGATTGTTCACGTCCAGCAGCAGGCCGCAGCCGGTGCGGCGCGCCAGGGCAGCCATGAATTCGGCTTCGCTCATCGCATCCGCATCAAAACGCACGTAGGTCGAGACGTTTTCAAGCAGGATGGCGCGGCCGAAGGCTTCCTGCACCTGCTCCACACGCTGGCACAGCAGCGCCAGCGCTTCCTCGGTCAGCGCGAGCGGCAGCAGGTCGTTGAGCTGGCGGTCGTGGACGGCGCCCCAGCACAGATGTTCGGAGACCAGCATCGGCTCGGTCTGGCGCACCACGGCGCGCACGCGGGCCAGGTGCTCACGCGAAAAGCCGCGCGCAGAACCGAGGCCGAGGCCGACGCCATGCAGGCTGATGGGGTAGTCTTGCCGCAGCGTTTGCAGCACATGCCAGTCCCAGCCGGACTGGTCGAGGAAATTCTCGGTGTGGACTTCGAGCCAGCCGACGGGCGGCCGCTGCTCAAGAAATTGACGGTAGTGCAGGGGCGCGGAGCCCGACCCCGACCAGCGGGACCGGGTCCTGGCGGACGGGCATCGAGGGGTTCACGATGAACGTCCGCGCGCCGAATTACTTGGCAGCTGCCGTTTTGCCATAAGCCTTTTCGCAAGTGCCCTTGGCGACGTATTTCCACTCCTGGGCGTCCTTGTCGGTCTTGGCCTGGCCTGCGCACGAGTGCGAACCGCTGGCGGTGGCGCAATCATTCTGGCCAGCCTTGGCGATGCCGAAGCACTTTTCCTTTTCCGCTTTGGCGGCAGGCGCGGTATCGGCAGCATACGCGGCACCGGCAGGTGACAACACAGAGGCCAGCCAGCGCAGCGGCGGTCAGGATTTGACGTTTGTTCATGTTCTATCTCCAAAAGGTTGCTGTTTTAAAAGTATGTCGGCACCGACTGCCAGGCATCTGACCTATTGTCGGGTGCAACATTCGAATCCTTACAAACTTTTTACGTTTACTTGCAAATGCCGGAAAAAAGGCAAAAAGAAGCCCGGGCCTCCCTGGGGCGGAGAGGTAGCCAGGCTGCGCTTGCGCCAAATACGGTGGTGGCGAGCGGCTAACGACAATAACGGACAAGTCGCGTTTTGTTGACAGCAGCGCCACCAATGTGGAATCAGGCGGTGGTATTGATGTTGTTGCCGAGATTGGACGGCAGATTTTGAACAGCTTATGGCGATTGCACGGCATTGATCAGCTGGGCGGCGGTCGAAGCCTGGATTTGTTGTGCTTTCTTCAGCACTTCGATGCCAACTTCCTGCTTGTTCCCCGTTTCAGCGATGCTGGTAGCGAGTCTTGCGATTGAACTGACATCCATAACGACCTCCGAATTGACACCTATCCCTGATTTACGGCGGCATTCGAAGGAACTTGAGGGTCTTTTTCAAAATAGTCGTTTCCAGCCAGGCCAGCACGGCGTCCGGAGCATTCAGGTCGAGCCAGGCCAGGTCCGGGCCTAAGCATTGGCCGGGCGCGGCACGTCGGCGGCCACGGCCACGATATGGGCGTCGTTCGGGTACAGGGCGCTGTGGCCGAGTATTGGGCGATGCACCTCGAGCTTGGGAATGGGCTCCCACTTGTAGCCTTCGACCAGGGTCAGGTCGGTCGGCGCCAGGCGCGCGACCAGGTCGGACAGCGCCGGTTCGGCCTGCCCTCGCAGTTCGCGCACGATCGCGGTGCGAAACGGCGAGGCCAGCATTACTTCGGCCGCGCATGCGCTGCATGCATGCGCGCTGTCCTTGTGGGGCGGCTCGAGCGTCACGTCATGGTGGCTGTGCTTGATGACGTTCACGCGCAGGCCGCTGGCGGCCAGGCTGGCGACCAGCTTTTCCAGCAGCGCGGTCTTGCCGCTGCCGGACCAGCCGACGACACCGAGAATCTTGTTCATGCCTGCCCTGTCTTGGTATTAGTAAGGAACCCGGTAGCGGGTGCCCCGGAAATTGAGGACGGCGGCGCGCGGCAGCAGCTTTCGAGGATCAGGCCGGGCGCCACTTCCTCGCCTTCGTGGCGCAGCACCTTATCGATCAGCAGCAGGCGGTCGGCCGGATTATTCGAGTACATGTAGCCGCCGAAGGCGACCTGCGGCAAGCCTTGCTGCACCGACTGCGGCAACTCGCGCATCGACGGCAGGCTTTCTTCGGGCATGCATGGCGCGGCCACGGGCTTGGGCTGCGGCACCGGCTTGGGCACGGGCGCCGCGGCCACGTGCGGCGCAGGTGGCTGCGCTACCGGTGCGCGTACCGGAGCTTAAGCAGCGGTGCCT
Organism: Massilia sp. H-1; assembly: GCA_024703915.1. Lineage (GTDB taxonomy): Bacteria > Pseudomonadota > Gammaproteobacteria > Burkholderiales > Burkholderiaceae_D > Telluria_A. The sequence continues at coordinate 1,199,613 of CP087969.1, forward strand.
GCACCACCGGCGCGGCTTAAGCACCAGTGCGGACACAGGCGCGGGCACGCTCTGCACGGCAGGCGCAGGCAACGCTGCTTAGGCGCAGGTACAGGCGCAGGCTGGGCGACGGGCGCCGCTGCCACCTGCACGGCCGGCGCGGGGCGCGCTCTGGCGCCACCACATGAAGGCGGCAGCGGCGGCCAGCACGGCGGCCCCGGAAACGACTGCCCACAGCGGCACCGCCATGGCGCGCGCACGCTCCTGTGGTGCGGCCTGAATCGACAGGTCGTGGATCGTGGGAGCGCTGCCCAGCTGGCGTTCTGCTTGCGCTTTCTTGAGGGCTTCGAGGATATAGGACATGGGTTATCGGACGCTGTTGGCGACCAGCAGGCGTGGCTCGGCCACGCCGGTCAGCTGGTTCAGGCGCATGTAAGTGCGGGGGTAGAATGACACCGTCGGCCTTCATGTTCTGCTGCACCTGGAAGCTGCGCAGCAGCTCCAGCGTGGCCCCGCCCAGGGGCGTTCCGGCGATGGCGGCGGCACGCCGCCAAGGCGCGCCAGGCTAGCCGCGATCCAGTCGGCGTCGGGGCCCTGCTCGCCGCCCGCGATCTGCTCGCGGAAGTGGCGCGGCATTTTCCACCAGGTCGTGAAGGCGCCGTCGAAGCGCAGCGCCAGCGTGGCCACGCTCAGCTTCTGCTTGCGGCCGCCGAAGGTGAGCGTGACGTTGTCTTCGTCCATCGCGATCAGCATCGCGTAGCTGACATTGGCGCCGTCGCGCAAGGTCAGCACGGCTAAGCCGGTCCAGCTGGCGCAGGTCGTACAGACCGCCCTTGCCCTGATGGCAGCGCAGCCCGGCGCGCAGGCCTGGCACACGTCGCCTTCGGCCAGCTGCGCGCCCCACAGGCCGGCCAGGTCGCGCAGGGCGCGCTGTTCGTCGGCGTGCGCCAGCGGCACCAGGCTGACCACGGCGGCCACCGGCGCCATCGCGGCCGGGTTCTGGACGGCGGCTTACTGCGGTGCCGCCATGGCGGCCTACTCGGCAGCTTTTTGGACGGCATCATCTGCCACGCCAGCGCACTGACTGACGGCGGCGCTACCAGCACGCTTAGCACCGAGCAGCGGCCAGCCGCGCGCCAGGCGCCGGGTCTTCGGCTGCACGGCAAACACTTCATCGGCGGCGCGCCGCAGGATCGGGCGCGTGACGTCGTTGCTGTTTTCGACGTAGGCGCCGAGCAGCGCGCGGTCGCACAGCAGGTTGATCCGGCGCGGCACGCCGTGCGTGATCTGGTGAATGCGCGAGATGATCTTGCGCTTGAACGGCGACACGCCGACCGCACCTGCGACCGCCATGCGGTGCGCGATATAGCTGCCGGTCTCCTGCTCGGACAAGGAGCCGAGGTGGTAGCGCGATCACGCGCTGCGCCAGCTGCTCCAGTTCGGGCCGGGCCAGCATGGTGCGCAGCTCCGGCTGGCCGATCAGGATAATCTGCAGCAGCTTGCGCTCATTGGTTTCGAGGTTGGTCAGCAGGCGCAGTTGTTCGAGCACGTCGGCCGACAGGTTCTGCGCCTCGTCGATGATGAGCACATTGTTCTTGCCGCGCGTGGCTGGCCAGCAGGTCGGCATTGATGGCGTCGACATAGCTCTTGACGCTGACCGGCCCCGGTCCCGGCGGCGGCAGCGCGATCCGGAATTCGTCGCAGATCGACAGCAGCAGTTCTTCCACCGTCAGCTTGGGATTGAAGATGTAGGCCAGGCGCGTGTTGGACGGGATCTGCTCGATGAAGCAGCGGCACACGGTGGTCTTGCTTAAGCGCCGATCTCGCCCGTCAGCAGCACGAAGCCGCCGCCGCTGCCCACCCCGTACAGCAGGTGCGCGAGCGCCTCATGATGGCGTTCGCTCATGAACAGATAGCGGGGTCGGGGGCGATCGAAAACGGTGATTGCTTCCAGGCTGAAGAAGTGCGTGTACATGGATTCCCGGTGTGGCCTTCAGCGCAGGATCGGCAGCGGCTTGAATTTGGCGCAGTAGATTTTGGACTTGGTCTTGAAGTACACGATCCTGCTGCCGGGGACCGACTCGCGCACCGGATAGGCCGAGGCGTCGGTGGCCTTGTGGCGCACAGCCACCCACGGCGCGGATGGCTTCATCGAGCTTGTCGGGTGTCGCTTCGGTCACGGCGCCGACGAACACCAGTTCGCTGGTATCGTCGCTGAGGATGATGTCGGTCACTTGGGTGCCCCACAGATTGCCGTCGGCCTTGAACCAGTAGGCGCCGCCTTCGTGCTTGTAGGACGGGCCGAAAGCGGTCGCCAGGTAGGACTGGAAATAAGCGTTATCGAGATGGCTGCGGCACAGCAGCGCGCTGCCGATCACGGGACCGAAGGTGGACGGCGCGGCTGCAGCAGCCGCCGCGGCCAGCATGAACGCGACGGCGCAGGCGTGGCGCGACAGCGCTGCCGCCTGCGGCGCGCCCTGCTTCCGCCATCGGATCGCCATGTCGATCACCGCTTCCCAGGGGCGAGCGCTTACTGGCGCGCGCTCTTCCTTCTTGACCTTCTTGGCTTCTTTCTTTTCCTTGGCGCTCTTGGCAGGTTCCTTCTTCGCTTCTTTCTTGCTGTCCTGTGCTTTGCTCATCGTCTACTCCGTTATTTATAACTTGGACATCCAGTTGCGGTCGGCGGCAATTTTTGCCTTGGCCGAGGCTAAAGAACGCTTCATAGCATCCCGGATGTTGCTTGAGCGCGCTTTCATGTACTTCCTTTTGCAAACCGTTAATGAGAAACACATACACGGTCATGCCTTCCGGATTCTTTTGTGTCCCCACGTACCGAATCATGTTGGTCTCCCTGTCTTGCGAGCACTCTGCGTACATTATGACACGCTGCGCACGAAAAAAAGCCCGCAAGAGCGGGCTTTCGAGTTGGGCAGAAAACTGCCCGAGCAACTTGTTGTTGTTGTTTCCGGCTAGTCAGAACGTCCATCGTGCATGACATTCTGAAATCAATAAGTTCCGAATGGAAATATATCACAGGACAGGCATGCTCTGCGGCAAATATGTATGTATTGTCGGGAAACCGTCACATCAGGCCGAGCCAGGGATCGGTGTCGGGCGCCGGGAACTGGGCGCTCATGAAATCGACGAAGCTGCGCACCTTGTACGACATCAGGCGCCAAGCTCGGATAGACGAGGTTGACCGGCATGCGGCCCAGATGGTGCCCTTTGAGCAACTGCACCAGGCGGCCGCTGCTGAAGTCGTCTTCGAGCGTGAACGAGGAGCGCACCATGATGCCCATGCCCGCCAGCGCGGCCTGGCGCAGGATGCTGCCATTGTTCGAGATCACGCGGCTGGTGATCGGAATATCGCCTTTTCATCGCCCCAGGAGACCGGCCAGCTGTGGCGCAGCTGTTCGAAGGCGAAATTGAGGCATTTATGCTCGGACACGTCGAACGGCGTGATGGGGGCGCCGTGGCGCGCTATATAGTCGGGCGAGGCGCACAGCACCAGGGTCGACATGCACAGGCGGCGCGCGATCATGGTCGCATCGAATTTTTGCAGGCCGAGCAGGATGCCGATGTCGAAACCCTCCTCCACCAGATCGATCGGGTAATCGGCCAGGGTGACGTCGAGCACCACGTCCGGCATGGCTTCGGCATACTTGGGCAGCAGGGCGGCCAGCTGGGATTGCCCGAAGCTGTGCTGGCAGTAAATACGCAGGGTGCCGCTGGCCTTGCGCGCGGACGAGGACGCCACCGCGTCGGCATCGTCGATGTCGGTCAGGATCTGCTTGACCCGCTCGAGGTAATGCATCCCGGTCTCGGTCAGCGACAATTTGCGCGTGGTGCGGTTGAGAAGCCGCGTACCGAGGTGAGCCTCTAAATCGGCCACATTGCGCGTCACGACCGTGTTGGACATGTCCAAAGCCAGCGCGGCACGGGCAAAACTGCCCTGTTCCACCACCTTGGCGAATACCCGCATCGATTGAAGTCTATCCATGTGGCAACCTATTATCCCGAATTTAGCAACAGAGCATTGCCAGTATTCCCCTTTTTTGCAGAACGCGCAACGTATAGACTTCGTTTCATGGATGAGCAACAACGCTCGTCACCGCCGCAAAACGCAAGCGACGCAAACCCAACACCAAGGAGTATCACCATGAAAGCATCGAAACTGTTCTTCGCAATCATCGCTGCCACCCTCGGCGGTTCCGTCTTCGCCGCTGACGTTCCTGCAGCAAACGCGACTGCTACCTCGGCTGCCGCAGCAGCCCAGGTCACCGTTGCCGCCAAGAGTCTGAACGTGCCAGCCGTGCTGGTCGCCAAGAACACCGGCCGCAGCCGTGAAGAAGTAAAAGCCGAAGCGGTTGAAGCGGTCAAGCACTACCGCGCTACCGAAGCAAGCCAGTTTGACTGGATTACCAATTAATTTGTTTTATCCGGCGTGAGCGCCGGAATCAGGAGAAAAATCATGAATGCATCGAAACTGTTCACCGCTGTAGCCGCCCTCGCCTTCATGCGCGCCGCCTTCGCCGCCGACACCCCGGCCGCTGCCACCGCCACCACCACCGCCGCCGCCCAGGTCGCCGTTGCCGCCCAGGCCGCAACCGCCGCCCCGGCCGACAAAGCCGCCGTGCGCGAAAAGACCAAGGCCGAAGCGATCGAAGCGATGAACAGCCGCCGCGCGACTGAAGCCAGCCAGTTCGACTGGTTCATGAAGTAATACTGCCAGCAGCGCCCTCAAGCGCCCCGCGCACGATGCGACCCACGCATCGGCGCGGGGCGCTTGGCGTTTTACCGGTCCCGCTTGGCGTTGCCGTTGACCGCCCCGTTTTGACATTCCAGGGCGCCGATTTGCCGTTTTGTCGCCTGCCCCTCCCTTGCCGCGCGGGTTTGCCCTATCGTTCAGTCTCCGGTTGACGCGCTCAACCCGCTTACCCCAACTCCGAGACGCCATGCATACACCAATCAAACCCATCTCCCTCGCCGCCGCCCTCGTGTTCGGCGTATTTGCCGCCCAAGCCGCCACGGCCCAGAGCAATGTCGTCACCGAACAGCGCCAGCTGGGCGCCTTCAAGGCGATCGAACTGAGCGGCCCTTACCAGGTCGTGATCAAGGCCCAGGGGACGCAATCGGTCAGCCTGTCCGGACCGAAAGACAAACTGGCCGAGGTCGAAACGCGCGTCAGCGGCGACACCCTGATCGTGCGCCCCGTATCGCGCTTCGGCTTCAGCCTCAGCTTCAAGCGCGTCACCAAGGCCGAGCGCGTCACTGTTGCGATTACCGCATCGATGCTGCGCAGCCTGTCGATGTCGGGCAGCGGCGACGTCGAGCTCGACCAGGTTAGCGGCGACAAGTTCAGCCTGAGCGCGAGCGGCCCGGGCGACCTGCACGGCGGCGGCACGGTGCGCGATCTCAGCGTGGACAGCAGCGGCAGCGGCGACGTGTTTCTCGACAAGTTGACGGCGGCCAACGTGAAGCTGTCCCAGTCCGGGCCTGGCGACGTGGTGCTGGCCAATATCAGCGGCGAACTGGCGGCCGACACCAGCGGTTCGGGCGACCTCAAGGCCAGCGGCCTGCGCGCCACGCGGGTGCGCGTGAACATGAGCGGCCCCGGCGACACCATGCTCAGCGGTAGCAGCGGCGAGCTGCGCACCGACATCAGCGGCTCGGGCGACCTCGACGCCTGCGCGCTGGCGGTCGAAGCGGCCAAGGCCGTGCTGAGCGGCCCCGGCGACGCCTGCATCAGCGGCACCATCAAGGCGTTCGACGCGGACGTGAGCGGATCGGGCGACGTGGTCGCGCACGGCTTGCAGGCGCAAAAGGTGCGGATCGACATGAGCGGCCCGGGCGACGTCAAATTGGACGGCGCGGTGGGCACGTTCCACGCCCGCCTGTCCGGTTCGGGCGACCTGATCGGCCCGGGCTTGAACGTGACGGTGGGCGATGTGCGCACCTCCGGTCCCGGCAACATCCGCCTGGCAAAGGTCAGCGAATCGCTGACGGGCGAGCTGAGCGGCTCGGGCAGCCTGACCGCCTCGATGGCGGGCAAGAGCCTGGCGCTGGACCTGAGCGGACCTGGCGGCGCGCGCATTGACGGCAGCGTCGAGACCGTGCGTGCGCGCCTGGTCGGCTCGGGCACGCTGGACGGCCGCGAACTGAGCGTGCGCACCAGCGACGTGCAAGTACAAGGCCGCGGCGACGCGCTGATCGGCAGCAACCGCTTCGACCGCAAGGGCAGCCACAGCAAGCAGTAAATCCCCAGGCGCCTCGCGCGCCCCGCCTCCAAAACATTTCACAATCGGGGTCAGACCTCAATTCTGCAATTCTTGCAGAATTGAGGTCTGACCCCGATTGCCGTGACACTGATCGCCGATTGCTGGAAACGCTTCAATTCCATAGAAAATTGGCACTAAACCAGCACCACAGGCATACCATTTTTTGTTTTTATCTTTTCCTTTAAAAACAATTACTTAGCATCCGCAACCACCTGACCGGCGCAATGCCAATTCAGGAATTTACAATACCACTTAAATACCTGTTGACAAGCTGGTTTGCCAACAATATAGTGCCTTCACTCCCGTAGTTCAGAACCCAACAAAGCAAACATGATCGAATATCTCATCGGTGTCGATGGCGGTGGAACAGGCACCCGCGTGCGCCTCGCGCTGCCCGACGGCACCGCGATCGCGCAAGGCCAGAGCGGCCCGTCCGGCTTGGCGCACGGCATCGACCAGGCCTGGCATTCGATCGGCGACGCCATCGCCAAAGCCTTCGCCAGCATCGGCGTGGCACGCCCGGCCCTGTCGGCCTGCGCCATCGGCCTCGGCCTGGCTGGCGTGCACAACAAGCTGTGGGCCGCGCAGTTCGCCCAGGCCGATCCCGGCTATGCCGCGCTCAAGCTCGACAACGACGGCCACACCACCCTGCTCGGCGCCCACCAGGGCAATCCCGGCACCATCGTTGCCATCGGTACCGGCAGCGTGGGCCAGGCCCTGCTGGCCGACGGCACGTTGCGCGAAGTGGGCGGCTGGGGCTTCCCGGCCGATGACGAAGCAAGCGGCGGCTGGATCGGTCTGCGCGCCATCAACCATATAGAACAGGTTCTCGACGGACGCCGTGCGCCAAGCGCGTTCGCATCCGCCGTGATTGCCGCTTGCGGCGGCGGGCGCGATGCGATCCAGGTCTGGCTCGGCCAGGCCAGCCAGACCAGTTACGCGCAGCTGGCGCCGATCGTGATCGAGCACGCGCAAAGCGACGCGGTCGCGCGTGGTTTTCTGCAGGACGCCGGCGCCGAAGTGGCATCCATCGCACGCGCGCTCGATCCTTCCGGCACGCTGCCGGTGGCGCTGTGCGGCGGCCTGGGCGCGCCGCTGCGCGCCTACCTGCCGCCGGATCTGCTCGCGCGCAGCGTTACGCCCCTGCGGCGACGCGGCCAGCGGCGCGCTGCGCATGATCGCTCAACATATCAAGGGAGAATGACCATGCTTGCGCAGCTTCGCGAGTTCAAGCCCGATGCCGACAGCCTCACCCCGCTGTATATGCAGCTGGCGAACAAGCTGTCGACGTCGATCATCAGCGGGGACTGGCGCGCCAATGAGGCGCTGCCGTCCGAGCGCATGCTCTCGGATATGCTCGACATCTCGCGCGTCACCGCGCGCAAGGCAATCGACATGCTGTGCGAACGCGGCATGCTGACCCGGCGCCGCGGTTCGGGCACCTACATCACGCCCAAGCTCGAGCAGCCGCTGTCGCGCCTGACCAGCTTTTCCGAGGAACTGAGCCAGCGCGGCTTCACCATCGCTCGCTGCGCTGGCTGGAACGCGAAATCGGCATCGCCGCGCCGCTCGAACTGCTGTCGCTGGGCCTGTCGCCGAACATGCCGGTGGTGCGCCTCAAGCGCCTGCGCACGGCCGACGACGTGGTCATGGCGATCGAGACCACCACCATCCCGTCGCTGCACATGCCCGACCCGCACAGCGTGACCGATTCGCTGTACGGCTATCTGGAAGCGCGCGGCGCGGTGCCGATGCGGGCGCTGCAGCACATTCCGCGCGGTCAATGCCAGCGCCGAGCAGGCCCGCCTGGCTAGGCCTGCCGCCGGGCGCGGCGATGCTGCACATTACCCGCGTCAGCTATCTGGAAAGCGGTGCCGCAGTGGAGCTGACCCATTCTTACTGCCGCAGTGACTATTATGAATTCGTAGCGGAGTCGCGCAGATGAGCGAACCAATCAAAGGCAACATCCTCACCCCGGACGGCTGGATCAGCGGCGCCATCGCTTTCGGCGAACGCATAGCTAGCGCATCACGGGCAGCCAGTGCGATCCCGCGCTCAACGGCGACGACTACGTCATCCCGGGCTTCATCGACCTGCACGTGCACGGCGGCGGCGGCAACGACATCATGGAAGGCGGCGACGCGCCGCACGTGATCGCGGCCATGCACGCCAAGCACGGCACCACCAGTTTGCTGGCCACCACCATGACCGCGCCGCCGCACGAAATCACGGCGGCCCTCAAGGCGATCGGCGCGGCCTGCGCCCAGCGCCGTCCCGGTGCCGCCCGCATTCTCGGCGTACACCTCGAAGGCCCGTACATCAATTCGGGCAAGCTCGGTGCTCAGCCCAATTATGCGCGTGCGGCCACGCTGGCCGAAGTGCAGCAGCTCGGCACCTATGCGCCGATGCGCCTGATTACCGTGGCGCCGGAAATCGTGGGCCACCTGCGCCTGGTGCGCGAACTGTCCGAAGCCGAGCATCCGGGTCCAGATCGGCCACACGCTCGGTTCGTACGAAGATGGCGTGGCCGCACTCGAACACGGCGCGGCCGGGTTCACCCACCTGTTCAATGCCATGACGCCGCTGCACCACCGCGAACCGGGCATGGTCGGCGCCGCGCTGGCGCACGCCAAGTACGCGGAGCTCATTCCCGATCTGCTGCACGTGCATCCGGGCGCGATCCAGGTCGCCCTGCGCGCCATTCCGCACCTGTACTGCGTGACCGATTCGACCGCCGCCACCGGCATGCCCGACGGCGACTACATGCTGGGCCGTCACCGCGTGCAGAAGTGCATGGGCGGCGTGCGCCTGCCCGACGGCACGCTGGCCTAAGCAGCACACTGACAATGGACCAGGCGCTGCGCAACCTGGTCGGACTGGGACTGGAACTCGACGACGCCTCGCGCCGCGTGTCCACGTTCGCCGCCGATTATCTGGGCGAAACGCAGCGCGGCTTAGGCTGGCTGCGGGCGCGTTCGCCGACATGGTGGTGCTCGACCGCGAGCTCCGGATCAAAGCTGTTTATATAGAAGGAGAAATGTGTGACCTCAATGATGCTTAAAGAAGCCGTCTCCGCGGCGGAATGCGTTGCCCTGCAATTATCGAGCGACGCCGAACGCTACGCGGAACTTGGCCGCAAATTGAGGTCCACCAATTTCGACACCGCGCTCACCATCGCGCGGGCAGCTCCGACCATGCGGCGAACTACTGCGCCTACCTGATCATGGCCCGTATGGGCCGCGTGGTGGCATCGCTGCCGATGTCGCTGATCACCTTGAACCGCGCGCCGATCGTCACCCGCGATACGCTGGCCATCTCGATCTCGCAGTCGGGCCAGAGCCCGGACGTGGTCGATCCGATCCGCTACTTCCGCGAAGGCGGCGCCACCACGGTGGCATTGGTCAACGACACCAGCTCGCCGCTGGCGCAGGCCGCCGAATGGGCCATGCCGCTCCACGCTCTAAGAAAGAGCAGAGCGTTGCCGCCACCAAGAGCTTCATCACCAGCCTGGTGGCCGGTGCGCGCCTGGTCGCGCAGTGGCAGAACGATCCCGAACTGCTGGACGGCCTGGCCGCCCTGCCGGACGCGCTGCGCAGCGCGACCCAGGTCGACTGGAGCGCCGCACTCGATGTGCTGGCCCCGGCCCGCAACATCATGGTGGTCGGACGCGGCATCAGCTTCCCGATCGCGCTCGAATCGGCGCTCAAGTTCAAGGAAACCTCGGCCCTGCAGGCCGAAGCGTTCAGCGGCGCCGAGATCAAGCACGGCCCGATGGCGCTGATCGAAGACGGCTATCCGCTGCTGATCTTCGCCACGCGCGGACCGACCCAGGCCAGCGTGCTGCAGCTGGCCAGCGAAATGCGCACCCGCGGTGCCAAGGTGATCCTGGCCGCGCCGGCCGATGTGGCCGAACGCGACCTGACGCTGCCGGTCGCCGCCACGCCGGATCTCGATCCTATCGTCGCGGTGCAAGCCTTCTACATCATGGCGGCCCACCTGTCGAAAGCGCGGCATGGACCCGGACCGTCCGCGCCACCTGAGCAAAGTCACCAAGACCAACTGACCTTCCAGCGCCATCAATGAACATCAAGAACCTGCTGACGGCATTGATGGCAATCGGATTGCTGCAAAGCGCATGGGCCGCCGACACCAAGATCGAATTCTGGACCTTCAGCATGAAGCCGCGCTTCACGCCCTACTTCGAGTCGGTGGTGCGCAACTACGAGGCGGCCAATCCGGGCGTGAAGGTCGAGTGGGTCGATTTTCCGTGGGACGTGATCCAGACCAAGCTGGTGACCCGCATCGTGGCTTAAGCACCCCACCCGCGCTGGTCAACCTGAACGTGCCCTGGGCCGACGAATACGCGCGTGACGATCTGCTCACGCCGATCGACGGCCTGCTGGGCGCGGCCCGCGGCAACTACCTTCCCGGCACGCTGCAGGACCTGACCTTCAAGGGCAAGACCTACGGCTTCCCCGATGTACAGCAATGTGGCCGTGATCGCCTACAACCGCGACATCTTCCGCGCCGCCGGACTGACGCGCAGCCCCGCGAACTTCGACGAGCAGCTCGCCTTTGCGCGCCAGATCGCCGAAAAAACCGGCAAGGCAAGGCTACATGCGCTTCTAAGCACTGTCCAAGATCGACGGCCTGTTCATGTGGCAGGGCCTGAAAGTGATCGACGGCGGCAAGGCCGTTTTCAATTCGCCCGCCCACGTGGCACTGGTGCGCAAGCTGGCCGTCACCTACAAGGCCGGCGGCCTGCTCAAGGAAAGCCTGTTCGCCGAGGATAACTTCCCGGCCGTGGTCAATGCCTACAACGGCGGACGGCTCGGCATGCTGCTGGCGCCGCCCACCGCGCTGCGCCGGATCCAGGCCGACGCCAAAGACATCTACGCCATCAGCGCCATCGCCAAGGCGCCGCTCGGCCCGACCGGGATCGCCGACGGCGGCTGGCTGGTCCACTTTGCCATTCCCAAGGGCGTCAAGCTAGGCTGCTGCTGCTTCGGGTCGGCAAGTTCGCCCTGTACCTGACCGGCGACGCCAACCAGCTCGCCTTCGCGCGTGAGGCGAGCGTGTTCCCGACCACGGCCCGCGCCGCGGCCGATCCCTTCTTCCTGTCGCTGCCCATGCCGACAGGGGCGCGGCCGAGCAGGCCGTGGCGGCTTGGCGCCGAATCGATGGCGCACTCGCACACGCTGTACGTGGCCTAAGCATCGACGACTACGACGAATTGCGCCGCTCGCTGGTCAAGGCGGTCGAAGCGGGCGTGACCGGCAAGCAGGACGCGCAGCTGGCGCTCGACCAGGCGGCCGCCATCTGGAACAAGAAACTCGCCGCGCAAAGGCTGCACTGATGGCCGCCCGTTCGCAGCGCCATGCATGGCTGTTCCTCGCGCCCGCGCTGGTGCTGCTGGCCGTGTTCTCGTTCTGGCCGGTGCTGTTCGGCTCCGTGCTGGCGTTCACCGACTACAGCCTGGTGCGCGAGACGTCCTGGGTCGGGTTCGACAACTTCCGCTACATCTTCGACAACGAGATGTTCGTCACGGGCCTGAAAAACTCGCTGCTGTTCCTGCTGATGGTGCCCTTCGTGCAGATCGGCGCGATCGCGCTGGCGGTCCTGGTCAACAACAAGCTGCCCGGCATCCGCCTGTTCCGCGCCGCCTTTTACGTGCCGGTCGTGACCACCGTGTCGGTGGTGGGCATCATGTGGGGCTTCATGTTCCACGAACAGGGCACGCTCAATTACGTGTTCATGCAGCTCAAGCTGGCCAACGCGCCGCTCGGCTGGCTGACCGACGACACCCTGGCCCTGTTTGCGATCATGTTCGTCACGCTCTGGCGCGGCCTGGGCTGGTACATGGTGATGTATCTGGCGGCGCTGCAGGCGATCCCGTCCGACATGCAGGAAGCGGCGGTGCTGGACGGCGCCAACCGCTGGCAGCTGTTCTGGAAAATCACGGTGCCGATGCTGCGCCCGACCATCATGGTGTGCACCATCCTGTCGGTGCTGGCCGCGCTCAAGGCTTACCAGGAGGTCGACGTGCTGACCCAGGGCGGGCCGATGAATTCGACCTTCACGGCGCTGTATTACGCCTACGATCAGGGTCTCAAGCACCTCAAGCTGCCGCGCGCTGGCCGCCAGCATGGTGGTCTCGGTCATCTGCGTCGGCATTGCCATGCTCTGTCTGCGCTATCTGAAACCGAGGCACCGCTGATGCGCCGCGCCCTTCATTACCTCGTGCTGTGCATGCTGGCCGTGCTGTGCGTGTTCCCGTTCTGGTGGACGCTGGTCACGGCGCTGTCGACCGAGGGCAATGTGTTCGCCTTCCCGCCCACGTTCTGGCCGCGCGCCGTCGCTGGATAATTTTGCGCAGGTGTTCCATGCGATTCCGGTGCTGTCCTTCTTCAAGAACTCGGTGCTGATCGCGGCGCTCACGGTGTTCTGGAAGCTGGCACTGTGTTCGCTCGCGGCTTACCCGCTGGCGCGCATGCACTTCCGTGGCCGCAAACTGGTCTTCGGGATCATCCTGGCGACGCTGGTGCTGCCGTCCGAGGTCAACTTCCTGGTCAACTTCATCACGGTCACCAAACTGAGCCTGGTCGACACCTACACCGGCGTGATCCTGCCGAACGTGGTGACGGCGGTCGCGATCCTGCTGCTCAAACAAGCCTTCGAGGAAGTACCGCAGGACCTGATCGACGCGGCCCGCGTGGACGGCGCCAGCGAATGGATCATTTTCACCCGCATCATGCTGCCGCTGATCGCGCCGTGGCTGGCCACGGTCGGCATCCTGACGGCGGTGGAAGCGTGGAACGAATACATCTGGCCATCCATCGTAATGAGCAAACCCGATGAATTTCCGCTGTCGGTGGGCGTGCTGTACCTGCGCGGCACCTTCGGCAGCAGCACCCGCGTCATCGCCGCGGGCACCGTGCTCACCATCCTGCCGACCCTGGCGGCCTTCCTCTTCACCCAACGGTTCTTCATGCGCGGCATGGACGGAGCAGTCAAATGAATCACTACAAGAAAATGGCCGGACAGCTGATCATGATCCGCTTTCCCGGCACCGAGCTCGATGCCGCCACCGCCGATTTCCTGCGCGAGAACAGCGTGGCTGGCGTCTGCCTGTTCCGCGGGAATATGGTCAACCAGGAGCAGCTCACCCGTCTGACCTCGGACCTGCGCGCCGTGATGGGCCCCAACGCACTGATCGCCATCGACCAGGAAGGCGGCGCCGTGGTGCGTTCGACCTGGGTCCCGGCGCCGCCATCGGCCATGGGCCTGGGCGCGGCCGACGACACCGAACTGGCGCGCTCGGTCGGCGCGGCCGTCGCGCGTGCGGTCAGGGCGCTGGGCTTCAACTGGAACTTCGCGCCGGTGCTGGACCTGAACAACAACCCGGACAACCCCGTCATCGCCGAACGCTCGTTCGGCGCCGATCCGCAGCGCGCCACCGAACTGGCGCTGGCCTGGATGGCGGGCAGCGAGTCCGAGGGCGTGGCTTGCTGCGTCAAGCACTTCCCCGGCCACGGCGATACCCATGTCGATTCGCACCGCGCGCTGCCGACCGTGAACAAGCCGCTGGCGGAGCTGGAGAACTTCGAATTCAAGCCGTTCCGGATGGCTTAAGCAACCGCGCGCCAGCCCTGATGACGGCCCACATTGTGTACCCGGCGCTGGACGACATGTACCCGGCCACCATGTCGCGCCGTATCCTGCACAACCTGCTGCGCGAGGAATGGGACTATCGCGGCGTGATCATCACCGACGGCATGGACATGCACGCCATCGCCAACACCTTCGGTCCGGGCGTGGCCGCCGTGCGCGCCCTGCTGGCCGGGGCCGACATGGTGATGGCCCTCGGTACGCCTGAAACCCAGGCCGAGACCATCGACGCCATTGCCGACGCCATTTCCTCGGGCGTGCTGCCAATGGTGGACGTCAACCGCCGCCTCGAACGCCTCGCCGCCCTGGCCGCCGCCTATCCGTGCGCCCCGCGTGAGTACATGGAAGATGCCGCCGACCGCCTGGTCATGGCGCACGCCTGGCGCCGTGGTCTGACTGCGCGCGGCAATCCGCAGCGCCCATGCCCGAGCGCGCGTGCGCCTGATTGCGCGCCAGGACGTGGTCAGCGACGGCGTGTCCGAATCGGGCGTGCTTAAGCCGCGGTGGTCGCCACCTCGCTCGGACGCCTGTACGACGTCGAGCTGGTGACCTTTGCCGACGCCGACACCTTCGACTGGAGCGCGCTGCCCGATGACGGCCGCTTCACGATCCTCGCTTCCACCTCGCGCCGCCGCTACGGCGAGAACGCGCGCGAACTGGAAGCCGGATCTGCACCTGGCGCTGTGGAACCCCTACCAGGCGCTCGACATCGCCGCCCCCGCCCTGATCACCTACGGCTTCGCCGCGCCTACCTGGACGCGGTCGACGCCTGGCTGGCAGGCACGCTGGAAGCAAACGGAAAATGCCCGGTTCCCGGGTTCGATTAAGCAAAGAGGACAGTCATGACCGACATCACCAAACAAACGCGCAGCCCGCTGGCCTGGGTTCCCAGCCTGTACTTTGCCCAGGGCCTGCCCTTCTTCGCGGTCGCGCTGGTCGCTTCTACCAGATGTTCAAGAGCATGGGGGTCGGCAATGACGATATCGGCCACTGGACCGCGGCCATCATGTCGGCCTGGATCTTCAAGCCGTTCTGGAGTCCCTTCCTCGAACTGGCCAGCAGCAAGAAGCTGGTCGTCGTGTCGTTCCAGCTGATCGGCGGCGCATGTCTGGGCGGCGTGGCGCTGGCGCTGCACCTGCCGTTCTGGGTCGCCGCCTGCGTGACCATGCTGACGCTGGTGGCGATCGCATCGGCCACCCATGACGTGGCCTGCGACGGCCTGTACATCTCGAGCCTGAACGAAAAGGACCAGGCCCGCTACATGCCAGCTGGACCGGCACCTTCTTCAATGCTTAGCCGCTTCATCGCCCATGCATGGCCTGCTGCTGCTGGCCGGGCACTTCGAAAAGACGATGGGCGTCGCGTCGGCCTGGACCATCGTATTCTGCATTCTGGCGGCGATGATGATCGTCCTGGGCCTGTACAACAGCTGGGCCCTGCCGCAGGCGAGAAACGCGGTGTCGGCCAACACCAACGCGGCGACCATCGCGCGCACGCTCAAGGAAGTGATCGTCGATTACTTCAAGAAGCCGGGCATCTGGGTCGCGATCATTTTCATCATCCTGTTCCCGCGCTTGAAGCCCAGGTGCAAACCATCGGCCCGCTGTTCCTGCGCGAAAGCGCACAATCTGGGCGGCCTGGGTCTGACCACGGCCGAAGTGGGCGCCGTGTACGGCACGGTCGGCACGGTTGCCTTCATTGTCGGCAGCATCATGCGCAGGCTACTTCACATCCTGGCTTGGCCTCAAGCGCGGATCCTGGTGCTGATCCTGGCGGTCAATTTGCCGAATCTGGTGTTCTACTTCCTGTCCACCACCCTGCCGACCGACCTGACGGTGATCGGCACCGCGCTCAGCGTCGAGATGTTCGGCTACGGCTTCGGCTTCGTCGGCCTGATCCTGTACATGATGCAGGTGGTCGCGCCCGGCAAATACCAGACGGCGCACTACGCTTTCTCGACCGGCATCATGCAGCTCGGCTTCTCGCTGTTCAAGTGGGTCAGCGGCGACATCCAGATCGCGCTCGGCTACCAGCACTTCTTCATCTGGGTCCTGTGCGCGGCGATCCCGGTGGCGATTCTGTCGCAGATCATTCCGATGAGCGCGCGAACGCGACGCCTCCCTGCCCGATGCATCCAAAGCGATCGTGATCTGAACCATGGCCCAGCTGAGCCTCAGGGGCGTCACCAAGCACTACGACGACAAACAGGCCGTCATCCAGGGCATCGACCTCGATGTGCGCGACGGCGAGTTCGTGGTCTTTGTCGGCCCGTCCGGCTGCGGCAAGTCCACCCTGCTGCGCATGATCGCGGGCCTGGAAGACATCAGCGGCGGCGAACTGCACATCGGCGGCGTGCTGGCCAATGACATCCCGCCCGCAGCAGCGCGGCCTGGCGATGGTGTTCCAGTCCTATGCCCTGTACCCGCACATGACGGTGTTCGAGAACATGGCGTTCGCGCTCAAGCTGGCCGGGCACAAGGGCGCGCAGCTGAACGACGCCGTGCAGCGCGCGGCCGCGATCCTGCAAATCACCCACCTGCTCGAACGCAAACCGAAGGAACTGTCAGGCGGCCAGCGCCAGCGCGTGGCGATCGGGCGCGCCATTGTGCGCAAGCCGGGCGTATTCCTGTTCGACGAGCCGCTCTCGAACCTGGACGCGAGCTTGCGCGTGCAGATGCGGGTGGAACTGAGCCGCCTGCACCAGGACCTGGGTTCGACCATGATCTACGTGACCCACGACCAGGTGGAGGCGATGACGCTGGGCGAGCGCATTGTCGTCATCAACGGCGGGCGCATCGAGCAGGCTTAAGACGCCGCACGAACTGTACAACCGTCCCGCCAACCTGTTCGTGGCCGGTTTTCTGGGTGCGCCAAAGATGAATTTCATTCCGGCCCAGGTGGCGCAGGTGGTCGGCGCGCGCATCGTCGTGCGCCTGCCCGACGGGACCCAGCTCACGCCCGACGTCGACGCTTAAGCAGCGCTTGCGTGGGCGACCAGGTCACGCTCGGCATCCGCCCGGAACATATGGCCGCGGGCGATACGCTCGCGCTCACGGTCGCCCATGCCGAATACCTGGGCGACCAGACCGTGGCCTACACGACCATGAACGGCGAACCGTCGCTGATCGCGGTGAAGCTGGCCCCCCAACTGGCACCGCCTGCGCCCGGCAGCCGACTGGGCGTGCAGCTGCCGCCGCAGCACTGCCATTTGTTCGATGCGGCGGGCGCCGCCTTCTTACATCCAGTTACCAATATGCATTGAATCCAGGACGTGCGTTTGCCGTTTATGTGACAATATGCCCTTCGTCCCGCCAGCGAGAGCTGCCGGGTATCAATGTTGCCGAATAACATGTCCACTGCAGGCGGGGCTGCCGCGTTAAGCACGTACCCGCCGTAATGACTCTTAAAGGATTGTCCATGTCCCAGTTCCGTCTCGCCCGCATCAGTTTGCTGTTGGCCGCCATTGGCCTCAACGCAGCTCCCGCCCTGCTCACCAGCGCCCACGCTCAGGATAAGGCCGCCGCGCCTGCCGTGAAAAAGGACAATTCCCTGCGCCCGGAAATTTACAAACTGGTTGGCACCGAGAAGATCAAGGAACTGATCCTGGCGAAAAAGTGGATGAGGCGCAAGCCCTGATCACGGCCGCCGAAGCCGTACCGAACCGCACGCCGTTCGAGAACTACTTCATCAACAGCATCAAGATTCCGCTCGGTTACGCGTCCAACAATGACAAGATGCGCAACGACGCCATGGAATACGCGATCGCCTCCGGCTTCCTGGAAAAGAAGGACATCGAAGACTTCCTGATGAAGATCGCCAACGGCTACTACAACGCCAAGGATTATCCGAAAGCCGTTGAAGCCTTCAAGCGCTACCAGAAGGAAAGCAGCACCCCGGAGAAAGCCAACCAGGGTCTGATCCGTTCCTACTACTTCAGCAACGACATGGCCAACACCCAGGCCGAGCTGGAAAAGAACATCGCCGCCGCCGAAGCCGCGGGCAAAACCCCGGGCGACGAAGAACTGCGCATGCTGGCCAACGTATTCGAGCGTTCGAAAGACAAGGTCGCCTACGGCAAGGTCATCGACAAGCTGCTGGTCTACTACCCGACCCCGGATTTCTGGGCCTACTCGCTGCAAGTGCTGAACAACCGCAAGGGCTTCGATGACCGCCTGCTGCGCCTGGACTACTACCGTCTGCTGACCGTGACGAGCAAAGGCTTGAACGCCGAACAGATCGGCGAATACGTCGAACAGGCACTGCAGTCCGCCTCCTTCGCGGAAGCGAAAAAGGTCATGGACAAGGGCTACGAGAGCGGCGTGATGGGCCAGGGCGCCGACGCGTCCAAGCACAAGCAGCTGCGCGACAAGGTCAACAAGGCAGCCGCCGAAGATGCCGCCACCATCGGCAACGGCGAAGCTTGCGCCAGCAAGGCCAAGACCGGCCAGCCGCTGGTCAACCTGGGCTTCACCTATGTGACGATGGACCAGTTCGACAAAGGCATCGACCTGATGCACAAGGGGATCGCCAAGGGCGGCCTCAAAGCAGCCAAGGAAGTCGAACTGCGCCTGGGTATCGCTTACGCGATGGCCGGTAACAAGGCGGAAGCCGTGAAGATTTTCGACGGCCTCAAAGGCACGCCGGATATCGTCGGCGACCTGGCTCGCTACTGGATCATCTACGTGAACGGTCCGAAGGGCGCACCCGTTGCCAAAGCCTAGCTGATTCAGCTGTTCGTCTCTGGAAAAGCGGTTCCCGGCTTCGGCCGGGGCCGCTTTTTCATTAAGGGGCGGTAAAGGCTTTGTGGTACGCCATCGGTTCCGATGGCGTCGTTGAACACACCGCAACCGCACCCGTTTCCGGCTTGGCGCACGGCTTGTCCCGGTCGAACGACCAGAAATGCAGCCCCGCCAGTTTCATCGACTTGACCGCCTTGCCCAGCAGACGCGCGTCGTCCAGCGTGAACACGTTCGAGATCACATCGTTCACCCCGATCATCGGGGTCAGTTCGATCTGCGCGTACGGCACCTTGTATTTGCGGTGCACGCTTTGCGCCGCCTGGATCGCCGACTTGCCCATGTCGCAGTGGCCCGCCTTGTTGACGACGCAGCTCGCCGGTTCACCCGGTCCGTAATCCATCACCATCAGATTGAGCGTGAACCCGCGCACTTCATGGCGGCGCAGCGTCGCCAGTACCGTCTCGCCCTGCTTGTTCAGACTCTTGCCGCTGCCGTCGGACGCCGCGTGCGTGGCCACGGTAAAGCTGTAGCGCAGATGCGGGCGCTTTGCCTGCGCCGCCTTGATGCGGCGGATCAGCGAGTCCAGCTGCTCCGGGGTCTGCCCTTCCTCAATATCAAAATCGAAGCCGATCAGACGCTGCGATTCGTACCTGCGAATGAAGGCTTCCATGCCCTCGTCGGTCGCGCAGGTAAAGACGGCGCCCTGCCCACCGGTCGATACAAGATAGTCCACGCGCAGGCATTGAAGGCGGCCACGTTGGCAGTGGCGATCTGCTCCGCGGTTTCTTCGCCCCAGCGCTTGGCGCCGCACTCGCCGCTGGCGAAGGCCCAGGTCAGCGCCCCCGGCGCGATCACGCGCTTGCCATCGACGATGTAGGGCGCGCTTTGCGCCAGGTGCTTGTAGGGGCTGTAGATAAAGCGCGGCGCTTCGGCCGCGCTGGCGCAACCGGCGATTGCGAGCAAAGCGAAAACAAGTTGTTTCATGTTGGTCTGCCCCTGGAAAGGACGCCGCGCTTGTGCTCGGGAATATGCTCGCCCGGGTCGACAGCGGCGTCGAAAACATAGTGCTGGAAGATGGACGCCCAGGCGCTGCGCTGCTCGGGCGGAAGATCGCGCAGGTTCTGCATGCAGCTCACCAGCGATTCGAACGGGCTCGGTCCGGTGGACGAGCGCCACCAGTAATTGACGAGGATATTCAGGATGCCGGTCGACTGCACGTGATGCCACCACAGCGTCGGAATGTACAGCGCGTCGCCCGGGGCCAGATCGGCCACCTGCGCGTGCGCCAGCGCTTCGCGGAATTTCGGAAACCGTTCAAAGTCGGGCGCGTTGAAGTCGACCATGCTGATCGGCGTGGGCGTGGGCGCGTAGTCGAGCGGGCCGATATACAGATTGCCCACCTGCTCGGGCGGGAACAGCGTGAAGCGCCGCTTGCTTAAGCAACCACGCAAGCGATGTTGTTCGATTCGTCGAAGTGGGCTAGAACGTCGTGATGGTATTTCCCAGCCAGATGCGCGGACGGATTGCCGGATCGAGGAAGGGAATCACATTATCCTGCGCAAAGCGCGGCAGGCATTCGTCGATCACCGCGCTCTGCACCGCCACCGAGGGCGGATCGGGAAACTGCGAGTAGCGCGCCAGCTGTTCGATGACGGCCGATACCGGCAGCTTGCGGCGCGCGAAATTGAAGCCGTTCATGTCGGGCTGATAGAACAGGCGGCCCTTCTCGGATGCGGCGGCCAGCAGCGCGTCCACCGGGTGGCCGCTGTCGCGCGATCAGGTAATTGCAGATGCCTTCCGGTGCGCCCTGCCCCAGCCCGACGGTTAGCCAGTGGCGCACGAAGCCGCGCAGGATGGCTTAAGCTTGTGGGAACCGAGGATCTGGTTGCGGAAGGTGGGTTCGTCCACGTCGTGCCATTCGGTCACGTGGTTTGGCGTCGTCGTTGTCATGGTCCGATTCTGTCATAAAAAAACCCGCCAGGGCAGAAGCGGCCGTGGCGGGTCGGAGATGACACTGTGCGAGTACGTCTTAGTATTTCAGACGCAGACCTGCGTAGTACTGCGCGCCGTTCGAGTAGAAGCGGCCTGGCTGATCCTTGTTGTACACGTAGTTCTTCAGGATCGGATTGTTCATGTTCTGGCCGCTGATGCTCAGGGTCAGGTTTTTGCTGAACGAGTAGTTGAAGGACATCGACAACTGGCCCACAGCATCCTGGTACAGCGGCGTGCCGCGGTCCTGGGCTGCCAGGTAGGACGAGCGCCATGCGTAGCCGATACGTGCATTCCACTTGGCGGTCTCGAAGAAGGCGCTTGACGTTAGCCGTCACTTTCGACGCGCCCAGCATGTCGCATGGCGACGACGACGTTGCCGTCTGCATCGCAGGGCAGGAGCCGAAGGCTTGCTTGGAATCGGCCAGCGTCAGGTTGCCGTCCAGGCCAAAGCCTGCACCGAGCGGGACCTGTGCCGCGAACTCGGCGCCCTTGATGCTGGCGCGGACGTTGACCGGCGACGTGATCGAGTACTGTGCAAAGACCGGGCTGCCCGACTGCTCCGAAGCGCGGCTGTCGATGAAGGTGCCGGTCGACACGCCGTAGCCGACGTAGTCATGCAGGTCCATGTAGAACAGGCCAGCCGATACCAGGGCGCGCGGTGCGTAGTACCACTGCACGGTCGCGTCGATGTTGTTCGAGATGACAGGCTGCAGTTTCGCGTTACCGCCGTTACCGGTGTGGGTTTCGTCGGTCAGGCTCACGGTGCCACCCAGCGCGCCGAAGTCAGGACGCGACATGGTGCGCGACACGCCGAAGCGGGCCACGATGTCCTTGTTCACGTCGAGCTTCAGATTGAAGCTAGGCAGAACCTTGGTGTGGTTGTTTTCGATCGAGGTCTGCTGAACGAAACCGCCCCATGGATAGGCTTAAGCAGGTTCGCGCCCGGTACCTGGTTCGGTACGATCTGGTAGCCGTTCGAGGTGCCTTCAGTACGTACTACGCGCACGCCGACGTTACCGCTCCAGCCGTCGCCTTCCATGTCGCCCGAGACGTACATCGCCTTGGTCTTTTCCTTCAGCGAACATCTCGCTGTAGTAGGTGCGCGAGATGTCGCGGTTCGAGTGCAGGTCGCCCCATGCTTGCAGGATGCCGCGGTCGAGCTGCCATACATTGCGCAGGGAAGTCGCCACCGAGGTCGCTGGCGAAGTCGGACGGGTAAGTGGTACCGTTCCAGGCCGGATTGGTATTGGCGGTGCCAGGTTCGGTATTGGCCCAGTTCGGACCCTGGGCAACGGTGAAGTTGCTGCGGTCGTGGTCGGTGCCGCGCAGGCCGAACTTGATCACGTTCATCGGGCCCATGTCGACGCGGTATTCGGCGTCGATCTGTGCGTAGGTCTCTTCATCGCTGGTGGTCGCTGGCGACAGGCCGAACACCCAGTCCAGGATGGTGCCGGTGAAGACAGCCTGATTCCCGGCTGGGAACTTGACGGTCGCCGGGTTGCCCAGGCCGTTCAGCTGGTAGCTGACGCCGGTGTTGTTGATGTCGCCTTCATACACGCCTTGCGACGGGGTCGCGCCGGTGCCGCGGGTCTTGCTTAGCCTGGCCGCGAATGGTGAAGTTGTCGTTGAAGCGGTACTTGAAGGCCAGATCCAGGAAGTCGGACTTGGCGTAAGCGCCTTCACGGACGATGTCATCGACGATACCGTAGCGCAGTGGCGCCTGTGCGGTGCCTTGGTTGGCCCAGCTGGCCGACGTCAGCGTGCCGTTGCGCACCGTGTAGCTGTCAGGGGCGACGCCGCCGCCGAGTACACCGTTGCCGAGCATGTCGGTCATGAAGTTACGGTTGTAGTTCGATGCGGTCAGCTTGGAGCTGAAGAAGGTCGCTTCCGCCGAGAAGTCGCGCGATGGCTTGAACTGTGCCGTCACCAGGCCGCCCTTGCGCTCGCGTTCCTGTTCGAACAGGGACGAACCGATCAGGCGTGGGTACCAGACATTGGCCAGGTCAGGATGGGCGTTGGCGATCGTGCTGGTCGGCGAGATCTGGGTCCACTGCAGCAGTTCCTGACCGTCGCGGCGCAGGCTGCGCTTCTCGGAGAAGCCTTGCAGCATGACGCCGAAGGTGCTGGCATCGTTCTTCCAGTTGACCAGGGCGCTGAACTGCGGATCGGTCTTGCTTAGCCAGGGTCGAATGAACGGCCTGGATCGAGGCTTCGAACGAGAGCGGTTCCTTGAAGTCCAGCGGGTGACGGGTCATCACGTCGACGGTACCGGCGACGCCGCCTTCAACCAGATCGGCGGTCGGGCTCTTACGCACCACGACCTGGCCGACGATTTCCGATGGCAGCAGCGAGTAGCTGGCGCTGCGGCCGACGGCGCCGCCAACCTGGTCCAGAACGAACCAGTCGCCCGACGAGATGGCGTGGCCGTTGATGACGGTCTGGGTCAGGCTAGGCGCGGTACCGCGCAGGCTGACGCGGTCGTTTTCGTCGAAGCCGCCGGAACCGGCAGCCGAGGAACTGATATTCACACCAGGCAGGCGCTGCAGCGAGTCGGCGACGTTCTTGTCAGGCATCTTGCCCACGTCTTCGGCGGTGATCACCTCGACGTTGGCTGCGGCATTGCGCTTGACCGACAGCGACTGCTGCAGCGACGCGCGAATACCAGTCACGATGATCGTTTCCGGTTCTTTCTGTTCGACCTGCTGGGCTTGAGCCTAAGCATCGCCACGCTCAATACCAGCAAGGCAGATGCTGCCGCCACTGGCGTCAGACGGTTGATGCCCTGCTTGCTTGCTTGCTTGCCAACTGCTGCCTGATTCTGCTTCATATTTCCCCCTTGGA
Source organism: Massilia sp. H-1 (assembly GCA_024703915.1). Lineage (GTDB taxonomy): Bacteria > Pseudomonadota > Gammaproteobacteria > Burkholderiales > Burkholderiaceae_D > Telluria_A. The sequence continues at coordinate 1,223,110 of CP087969.1, forward strand.
TTGTTCGGCTTCCTTGTTAAAGCCTGTTCGTTTTCGTCACCACCACTCTGTCGAATTGGTACAACCACCTCTAAAACCAATCTAACGCCAATATACTACTGTTTAATACCAGAACACTACCAATTTAGATATTATTTTTGTATGTACGCGCTGTTTCATGGGAGAGAAATGCGTATTGCGCCAAGTGGTCTGGTCGGAGCGACATTGTTGAAAGCACATCCAAGGGCAAAATGCTGCTGCTGGTCTTTTTGGTATTATCGGTTCCGGCAATCCGGCGGTTTGACCAGTGTGGCAAACACGCACCACTTTTTGAAAATGAAGGCGTATTGGTATGACTTCTCTTGCCACGATCATGGAAAACCTGGCCCAGACAAGCAGCCTGCCGCTGTATCAGCAGCTGCAGCGGGCCCTGCGCGAAGCCATCGACAAACGGATTTTCGGCCCGGACGAAGCGCTGCTTAAGCCGAGCGCCAGCTGGCCACCGATCTGGCCATTTCGCGCATTACCGTGCGCAAGGCGATCGACGGCCTGGTCGGCGAAGGCTTGCTGGTACGGCGCCCCGGTTCGGGCAACTTCATCAATACCAGGATTGAAAAGAACTTCGCCAAGCTCACTTCCTTCTCGGAAGACATGCGGGCACGCGGACGCACGCCGCGCAGCGTGTGGCTCAAGCGCTCCGAGGGGACCGTGACGCCGGAAGAAGCGCTGCGGCTGCGCTTATCGCCGGGTGCGCCCGTGTACCGCTTCAACCGGATTCGCTATGCCGATGAGATTCCGATGTGCCTGGAGTACGCCACCATCGTCGCCTCCGCCCTGCCGACGCTCGAGACGGTCGGCATTTCCATGTACGAAGCGCTGGAAGACACGGGCAACCGCCCGGTGCGCGCTGCAGCGGCTGTCGGCCATCTTGCTCAATGCCGAGCAAGCCAAGCTGCTGCAATCGAAAGAAGGCGACGCGGGCTTGTGTGTCGAGCGGCTGGGCTTTTGCGCGATGGACGGGCGGTGGAATTTTGCCGCTCTTACTTCCAGGGGCGACATGTATGACTTTGTGGCCGAGCTCAGCTCTTGAATCCTCGCAGAGACAGTCACTTTAGCAACGCAAGCGCAGGAGAGCAGACATGAGCTTTTTCGAAATCAAAGCAACACTGATGAACTTCCTTCCGTTCTATCACGTGGATCTTCCAGTTGATCTCATCCCGAAAGAACTTGCCTACGTCGAGTTCAGCCAAGGGCGCAATGCTGACAAGCATTAACGGGACGCGATGAACCGAGTCCTTCGCAATCCCATCAATACCACATCGGCCACGGATGGCGTCCCTTGATGTAAGGGCTCCATTTTATGAGAGGGATGCAAGGGAACCAACCTAATGCCTCGATTGGTTTAGGAAGTTGCGTTCGCCGCCGACAGCGAGTCCGAAATGTCAGAGATCCATCCCATCAACGCGTTTGCCAGCCAGGAGCGTGCCAATTTGCTCTTCGTCGAGCTGCAGGTCTGGTATGACTTTTTCGTGCGCCCGGCCGCTGCTGTCCGCCATGATGCCCTCAGTCAAGGCAAGCATTAGACGCTTGTTCAACACAATGGATTCATTCGCGGTGGTGAATCCTGCGGTCGGCTGACCAACACTCTTGAACCGGCCCTTGACGGCGATCGCGAGCGCCTCGCAAGCACTGGCGCACCCGCCACTCCATACAAAAGTGACGGGCCCAGTCAAGGTCGGGATCGGCGCTTTCCAACGCCATTCCGTGCGGCCCGCATTCGTCACGGAATGTGGCGTGAGGGCGACCATGAACTCATTCCCAGCCGGGTTCTTATACATCATCAGCTTGCCCGTGCCCAGAATCGGCGCCAACGCCGCAATGGTCAGCTGGGCATCCCCACCCATGTGCTCTGTCAGGTTGACCAGCCATTTGTCGTTCGTGCCGTTTGCCAGGCAGCCATGCGCGGCCCGCAAATAGCGCTGACTATCCGCGCCGTGTGCTAAGCGTGCCCGGCACATTCAGTTTCCATGTTCCTTCCCCCAGCCTTTCACATGTCGGCAGCACCAAGGCAGAAGGCGCGTTCGCTTTTATTCCGCTCGCGTAGATCGACGTATGAGCGTTGCCAGGCAGCCGAGTGATGAGCCGCTGGACAGCGTGGGGAATTGGATCGACGCCCTCAGGCGCGCGCAGTGCTGCTTGCTCTTCTGGGCTCATACCGGTCCAGTCGAATTCCGCGCTGCGATAATATGCGCTCGCGATGTGCTTCCTCAGTTTGGCGTAGCGCGACTGTTGCCGGAGTGGGGTCTCGCCCTTCCGCCCATTCAATCGCGCCAGGTTCCACCGTGACCGCTTCAAAATTCGCGTAGTATCCCAGCCGCAGGCGAACCCCTCCTGGCTTGACCCACGCGACATTCTGGCAAAGCTTGCGATTCCCGGTGATGCTGCACATCGTCGGAAGATTCCACGACAAGACTTTGTTCGCACCATCGAAGACAGTGACCCATGCCATCACATTGGCAGCATCGGCGTTGGTGATGGCGCTGATTCGTATCCACTTTCCGTCCATAGGGGCGATCTCGATGTCAGTCTCGACCAGACCAGCCGACAGGTCATAGCGGCCTGGTCCAGCCTGCTTGCCTTTCCAGGCGCTGATCTTGATCGGGGTCCAGGTGGTTTCGGCGGCGTTGACGGGTGAAGCGAAGGTGACAGCCAGGAGGCAAAGCAACAGCAGGCGCATGGATGGCGTCCCTTGGTATGAGGTGAAGCATTGGCGTAAACCCGACAAAACTGCACCGTAACTGCCGTTGCGCTCATGCGGGTTTTGACAATATACCAAATGTGCAAGATACTCAACATTCATGGAAGCGCTTCCATGCCGATTCGCCCGCGTCTGAGACCCTAACTATCCATTCGGAGACTAACAATATGAAGATAAGAACGATGAACGTCTTGCTGGCATCATTATTGGCTGCCTGCACCGCGGGCGGCAGCGCCATGGCCGCCACTTGCACCTTCCAGGCAGAGAACTATTCCAGCGCGTTTGACACCACGGCCTAAGCAACGCGGGCAACCAGTTCCGCAACGACAACGTCGATATCGAAGCCACGTCCGATGCCGATGGCGGCTATAACGTCGGCTGGACTGCCAACGGCGAATGGCTGGCGCACAACAACATCACCTTCCCGACGACCGGCGCCTATACCCTTGCCTACCGCGTCGCCGCCCCGCCATGCCGCATGGCGTGATTTCGGCCGACCTCAACGCGGGCACTATCCCGCTGGGCAACACGGCGGTTCCCACGACCGGCGGCTGGCAGAACTGGACCACCGTGCAGCGCACGATCAACGTCAATGCTTAAGCACCTACAACCTGGGCACCTTCATCAGCAGCGCGGGCTTCAACCTGAACTGGATCAGTATCATGCTTACAAGAGCTGCAGCACGCCGCCGCCAAGCGCCTGGACGCTGGTCTGGGCGGACGAGTTCAACGGCACCGCGCTGGATACCTCCAAGTGGAACATCGAGGTCAACGGGAATGGCGGCGGCAACAACGAGCTGCAGTATTACACCGCGGTCCGGAAAATATCCGTGTGACCGGCGGCGAACTGGTGATCGAAGCGCGCAAGGAAGCCTATCAGGGCAAGCAGTACACCTCAGGCCGCATTACGACCCAGAACAAAGCCAGCTGGCAGTATGGCCGCATGGAAGCGCGCATGAAGATCCCGACCGGCAAGGGTACCTGGCCTAGCTTTCTGGATGCTGGGGAACGCGATCAGCAGCGTGGGCTGGCCTGCAAGCGGCGAGATTGACATCATGGAGCACGTCAATTCGGAAGCGGTCACCCATGGCACCATCCACTGGTCCGATCAGAACAATGCGTATGCCAATTATGGGGGCCCGTCAGGCAGCCTGGACTTCTCACAGTACCACGTGTATGCCGTGGAATGGGATGCCTCGACGATCCGCTGGTACGTTGACGGCAGCAAGTTCCACGAAGTGAATATCGCGGGCGGCGTCAACGGCACCTCGGAGTTCCATGCGCCGTACTTCCTGCTGTTTAACCTGGCCGTTGGCGGCAACTGGCCAGGCAGTCCGGACGGTTCAACTGCCTTCCCGAACCGGATGCAGGTCGACTACGTGCGCGTCTATCGCAAGTAATCAGATGGCGGTCAGGCCGCCATCGACTGCCAGCTGGTGCCCGGTCACGAAGGAACTCTTGTCCGAGCACAGCCACAGGGCCGCATTGGCGATCTCGGCAGCTTCGCCGAAGCGGCCCATCGGATGCGCGTTGCGGATCTTTTCTCGCGCTGAGGTTCACGCTCCAGCGCGCGTCATCATGGGCGTGTTGATCACGCCCGGGCAGACGCTGTTGATGCGGATGCCGTTGCGGGCATACTCGGCCGCAGCCGTCTTGGTCATGCCGACCACGGCGTGCTTGCTGGCCGCGTACACCGGCTGCGTCGGCGCGCCCACCAGGCCCGCCACCGATGCCGTGTTGACAATGCTGCCGCCGGTTTCCTGCTTGAGCATCTGGCGGATCTCGTACTTCATGCACAGCCAGGTACCCTTGACGTTCACGTTCATGATGCGGTCGAACAAGGCTTCCTCGGCGTCGGCCAGCGGCGCGGCTTCTTCTTCGATGCTTAGAGTTATTGAAAGCACAATCCAAACGTCCGTAATACGCAACAGTTTTATCGATCAGGGCTTCCACTTCGGCTGCTCTGGTCACATTACACTGCACAAACAGCGCCTTGCCGCCGCCTTCGACGATCATTGCCGCAGTGGCATGGCCGCCGTCGACCGAGGTATCGGCCACAACCACGCACGCTCCCGCCCGCCCGAACGCCACTGCCGCTGCCCGGCCAATGCCCCCTGCCGCCCCGGTTACGAGCACGACTTTGCCCTCGAACGAGGTATCTTTCTGCTGTTTGATCGCCACGATGTTACGCCTCTCAGATTGCACGAACGAAGCCTTTGCTTCCACACAGCAACATAGTAGCGCACTTGGGCGTAGCTTGCTAGCAAGTAATTATTGGCGGGCCCGCTTCTCGTGCGCTTGCTGGTGCGAACTGATGCGCGACAGCTCTCCCATCTCCTCGGCCAGGAATTCGAGCAGGTCGTCGACGCTGACGATGCCGGTCAGTCCCCCCGCGCTATTGACCACAGGAACCCGGCGAATCCCGCGGAAACGCATGCGCTCGATGGTTTCATAGACATCGTCGTCCTCGGACGTGGTGAGCAGATCGTCGCTCATGATGTCGCCCACCAGCAGGCTGGCCGGGTCGAGCCCGAGGGCGATGACCGACACCACGATGTCGCGGTCGGTAATGATACCGACCGGCGTGCGCTCGCCGTCCGGCTCATGCACGACCACCAGGTCGCCGACGTGGTTTTTTCGCATCAGCAGGGCCGCGCCCTGCACCGTTTCATCGCGCTTGCAATAAATGGTCTGGACTGTGCAGATTTCGCCAATTCTCATAGGGCCTCCGTGCAGCGGGCGCTGCTGGTTGAGCGCGCACAGAAGCGCGCGAAAGGTCTACGCTAACGCGGGCGAAGTGCAGCGGCCTTGAGGCCACTCAAAGCAGTCGGGGAACTAAATGGATGGTTTGGTCTCGCCCGGCTCGGGCAGGATGCAGGCTTCGACGATTTGCAGGTCGTTATCCTTGGCAAAGTCGCGCACGAAGTGATACGCCAGCGGTTCGATCTTTTGCAGGTCGTTATTGACGACCACCGCCTTGACCCCGTTTAGCATGCTCGGACGCACATAGGGGGAGAACTGGAGGTGGGCATTGCGGCCGCCCGAGCCTTCCGGGCGGAAACAGGACATGACGCCGCACAGGCGTTCGGCCCAGTCGCTGGGCCGGAACTGCCTGCCATCGCTGGTGAGGCCAAGAATGAAGAACTCTTCAGCGAGCTTCATCTTGTTTTCAGGTAACTCGGCCATAGGGCGTCGTGTCGGGGTTGGGTGGGAACCCCGGTATTATATCTTATAGAAGACTCAGAATGCAGATCGGATGCATGCCCCCGTTCAACCCAGCCACACCGCGCCGGACAGCAGCAGCAACAGCATCATCCATAATAGCAGTGCACGCCAGACCAGTCCGACCGTGCTTTGCAGGGCACGCGCGTTCGGTTCTTCGCCCGGCATGACTTCGGCTTCGCTGTCGGTGGAGTCGACCGTGGCCGCATCCGGCGGCAGCACTTTCGAGGCATTTTCGTTGGGCGTGCCGAGGCGCACGCCCATGGCGCCGCCATGCCGGCTGCGAGGATGATGCCGCGCGCTTCGTCGGTCCAGCGGTGGGCGAAATTGCGCCAGGCATAGATGGCATCTTCAAAGTTGCCGACCACGGCGAAGGCGATTGCCGTCAGCCGCACCGGCAGCCAGTCGATCCAGTAGAAGGCGCGTGCGGCGAACTGGCCGAAGGCTTCGTTCTTCATGTGCTCCGGCTCGTTCCATGCGCGCGCCAGGTATTCCGACACGCGGTACATGACCGCGCTTGCACTACCCCGAGCGGCATCAGGAACCAGAAGAACACGCCGAACACATTGCGGTGCGTGGTCACGAGCGACTTTTCCACGGCGATACGCGCGATTTCGGACGCTTCCATGCCGACCGTATCGATGCGGGTCCATTCGGTCAGCAGGCTGCGCGCGGCGTGCTCGTCAGCCTACCGACAGGGCAATCTGGATCGACGTGAAGTAATGGCTGTAATGGCGGAAGCCCAGCGTCAGATAAACGATCAGCACATTCCAGGCAAAGGCCGCGAACAGGCCGACGTAGGTCGACAGCACCCAGTAAATGACGGCGGTCGGGATCATCAGCCCGGCCATCAGCAGGATCCACCCCATGCGGCCATTGCTGGCGTCGCCCGCATTGAACCAGGCTTCCATGCGCATGGCCAGGGCCTTGATTTCGGCATAAATCAGATTATCTGCACGCAGCGGCTTGAGTTGCTCGATGAGCAGCGCAAAAAGAATGGAGAGAAATGTCATCAACGGTCCTTTTATGTTGTTGCGATACGGCGTCGCCTGCTACGATAGCGCAGAGCAGGGGATGAATCAAACTTATTGGTAATTATATGTAAGACTGCCAACGACGTCGCCCTCGCGGAGGCGGCGGTGCGACGCCTCCACGAGGGCGATGTAACAATGCTTACGCCCGCAAAAAGTGGAACAGATTGCGCAGCATGCCCGCCGTGGCACCCCAGATAAAGAAGCGCTCGTACGGCATCGCATAAAAACTGCGGCGCCCTGCCCCTTCGGGCAAATCGAAGGACAGGCGGCGGTGATTGGCGGCGTTCATCAGGAAGGCCAGCGGCACTTCGAAAATCTCGGCCACTTCGTTCGCATCGGGCGTCAGTTCGAATGGCGGCTGCACCAGTCCCACCACCGGCGTGACGCGGTAGCCGGTACCGGTCACGTAATCGGGCAAGGTACCGAGCACGTCCACGTGGCGCCGGTGCAGGCCGATTTCCTCTTCGGCTTCGCGCAGGGCGGTATCGACCGGCGAAGCATCGTAGTCTTCGGCGCGCCCGCCGGGAAAGCTGATCTGGCCCGCGTGGTCGGTCAGGTGCGCGGTGCGCTGGGTCAGCAGCATCGACAAGCCCGCCTCGCGCTCGACCAGGGCGATCAGCACCGAAGCGGCAGTAATGCTGTCGCGCCGCATCAGCGGGCTTTCAGGCTAGCTCGCCTTCCCATTCCGGCGGATTGGCGAAGCGCGTGCGCAGCCAGCCTACCAGCCAGCAGGCGTTCAGGGTCGAGCGCACCTTCGGCGCCAACGGCATCTATCGGTAACTGCTCGGGATCGAATGGAATCTTTGCCAAAACACTTGTCCTATAAACAAAAAAGGCATCCGGGAAGGGATGCCTTTTCAGTGACGCAGCCGCTAAGATTACTTAGGTGCAGCAGCGGTTGCAGCGCGACGGTTTGGCAGTTTCTCTTTGATACGTGCCGATTTACCCGAACGCTCACGCAGGTAGTACAGCTTGGCGCGGCGAACATCACCACGACGCTTGACTTCGATCGATGCGATCAGCGGGGAATACAGCTGGAACGTACGCTCAACGCCTTCGCCGGACGAGATCTTACGAACGATGAAGTTCGAGTTCAGGCCACGGTTGCGACGGGAGATCACCACGCCTTCGTATGCCTGGGCGCGCTTGCGGGGTGCCTTCGACTACGTTGACGTTGACGATAACGGTATCGCCAGGTGCGAAATCAGGAATAGTCTTACCCAGACGGGCAATTTCTTCTTGCTCAAGTTGTTGAATCAGGTTCATTTTTATAACTCCAATAACCATCGTGTCAGCGCTATACCCGAAACAGCATTCCGGACTTTACAGTCACCTGTTTCGGGGTGCCTGATAGAGGATGGGGTTAGACACGCGGGCAACATGCCTGCGGTCTGGTGCAACAACAGGTTTTACAAACCTGCCAAAAACTTTTCGTCAGCCTTGGTGAGCTGTCCGGCGCTGCGCGCCTTGACCAGCAGATCGGGCCGTTTGCGGGCGGTGGCTTCAAGCATTTTCTCACGCCGCCACTTGACGATCTCCGCGTGGTTGCCGCCCATCAGAACCGGCGGCACGCCCACACCTTCATACAAATCCGGGCGCGTGTAATGGGGCGAATCGAGCAAGCCGTTGACGAAACTGTCTTCGACCGCCGAAGCGTCGTCGTTCAGTACGCCCGGCAATTGCCGCACCACCGCGTCCATCAGCGCCATCATGCAAGCAATTCGCCGCCCGAGAGCACGAAATCGCCGAGGCTGATCTCTTCATCCACGACCCGGTCCAGCAAACGCTGGTCGACCGCTTCGTAGCGTCCGCACAGCAGCACCAGGCCGGCTTCCTCTTTGAGCTGCATGACCTTTTCATGGGTCAGCGGCTTGCCTTGCGGGGACATGAACACCACGCGCGGCACCGGCAGCTCGAGCATCACCTGGCGCTGCTTGGCGGCGCCAATGGCGGCCTCCAGCGGCTTGGCCAGCATCACCATCCCGGGACCGCCGCCGTAAGGGCGGTCGTCGACGGTGCGGTGATTGTCGGTCGTGAAATCGCGCGGATTCCAGGTCGACAGGCCCCAGCGTTTCTGCTCGAAGGCGCGGCGGGTAACACCCGACTGCGTCAGCGCGGCAAACATCTCGGGAAACAAGCTCACGACGTCAAACTGCATCGGAACCTCGCTTCGTGGCACGGGCCTTAATAATCCAGGCCCCAATCCACGGTAATTTTCTTGCCTGCCTGGTCAACGGTCTTGACGAACTGGTCGACAAACGGGATCAGGCGCTCAGGCGCCTTGTCTACCGCGGCATCAGGCACAGGGCTGATGCGCAAAATGCTTTGCGCGCCGTTGTGCATCATGTCGGTCACCTGTCCCAAGGCTTCGCCCTGCAGGTTTTACTACATCGAGCCCGATCAGATCGGACCAGTAAAATTCATCAGCTTAAGCAACTGGGGAAACTCGCTGCGCGGAATCGAAACGGCGGCGCCCTTGAGCGCCTCCGCGGCATCCCGCCCGAGCGTGCCTACCAGCTGGGCCACGACGTCGCCGCCGTGCATTTTTGCGTTCCGTACGGAGACGGTACGCAAGGCCGGTTTATCCAGCCACCAGGTTTTTACGGCCAGCAGCGCATCCGCATCGTCCGAGAACGGGGTGACCCGAATCGAACCGGTGACGCCGAAGGCGCCGGACACGTACCCGACTTGCGTCAGATCGTCGGGGGCTTGCACCCCGGATGCTGCAGGACCGCTCAAACCCGGACCAGACAATTACGCTGCTTTTGGCTGGCTAGCAACCAGACGTGCAACGGTTGGCGACAGTTGTGCGCCAACGCCTTGCCAGTAAGCCAGACGGTCTGCGGTGATACGCAGGCCGACTTCAGCACCAGCTGCCATCGGGTTGTAGAAACCGATACGCTCGATGAAGCGGCCATCGCGGCGATTGCGCTGAGTCCGTTGCAACGATGTTGAAGAATGGGCGCTTCTTGGCGCCTCCACGTGCTAAACGAATAACGACCATAATAATTCCAAAAAGTTGTGCTGGGCGGAAAAAGCCGACAATTATAGCGCTACGCCGCACAGCAGCAAGCGTTAAAGACAACAAGGCGCACACATCGGGAAGAATCGAGCATTATCCCCTATTTTGGCCCCGAGCGCCAATCTCCCTGCCCTGTCAAAATGCTGAAACTCCCGCTCCCGGCCCCGTTTTGACCGATACTTGCGCCTTTATTGCCTTTTGAACCGCCCGCTCATGCCTACTTCACATAAAAACAAGACTTTCGCCACCTTCCTCGCCCTGCTCATCGGCTGGCATCGGCGCCCACCGTTTCTACCTGCGTGGCAGCCTTGACAAGATTGGCCTGATGCACGTGGCCAGCATCCCGCTGGCGGGCCTGGTGATCGGCCTGGCGCCCGGGGCGAACGAGTTCTACAAGCTGCTGCCTGTGGTGCTGTCGTTTTTGGTGGGGTATCTGGAGACGCTCGTGCTCGGCGTGACGCCGGACGAAAAATTCGATGCTGCCTTCAACGCTTACTCCGGGCCTGCAAGTCGGACACGAGCTGGGTGATTGCGCTGCTGCTGGTGGGAACGATGCTGGTTGGTACGACCGGTCTGATCCTGACCATGGCGCGCCTGGTGGACCTGCTCAACACGGGCGGCGCATACGGCTGAGCCCGAAGGCCCAGCCGTTGTTGACGTAATGCTTAGTGCGCGCGGTGGCGGCTTGCCATGTCGTCGCGGACCTGGGCGGTTTTCTCAGCCGCGGTCAGTGCGAAGTTGGCAGGACGCGGCTTGCCTGCGTTCAGACCGACGGTCTGGTTCAGGTTGGCGTACCAGCTTTCAGCCTAAGCACGCATCTGGATCGGCGCTTAAGCAGATTGTCCACCGCGGTCAGCGGGATCCACGGCGCGATACGCTGCAGTACCAGCTTGATGCGCGGCTTGATCAGGGTCGCGCCGATGCGGCCTCGCTGGCCCCATGCCACGATCAGGGTGCTCGCAGTATCGCCGTCCTTATAGGCCTGGGTGTAACCCACGTCGTACTGCGCGCCATAGCGGTAGGCCACCATGAATTCCTCGAACAGCATCGCCAGATCTTCACGCGAATTCGAACCATTGATCGAATACGCATAATCGTCATTGGCCACGTCGAAGCTGAAGAAATTACCCACTTGCGCTGCGGTGTAGGATTTTTGCAACGTGTTTGGCGTCACGCCCTGGTACATGACTTGTCCCAGACCCTTCATTTCCGCCGACATCAACGGATAGTTGTTGGCCAGCGCGTCCGATGGCAGCGACAGATTCTGAATGCGCGGCACCACGTTCATATAGATGCCCAGCGCGCTGTTCAGGTTGCAGGGTCGGCTTATGAGAAGAAGTCGCTTGCGTGAGCGAGTTCGTGATACATCAGGCGGCCCAGCACGTACTGCAGCTGCTGCGCAGGGCGGGTCTCGCGCTTGTAGGTCTCGTAGCTTGCGATCGCGTAGTCATTACTCTTGACCATGCGGCCCACACCGGTGAAGTTGAGCTGGTCGTCGAAGGCCGAACGGTAATCCGGCACTTCCGTCACCACGTCGCGCTGTTCCGGGGTCAGCCACAGGTTGTTGGCGTCGAGGTAGATCGCGCCGGTACCGGCCGTGTAGAAACTCGGACGCACGTGCAGACCCGATCACGATCGCGGTCACGCCGCCGAGCAGGCGGCGGAAGTCGCCGTCCGGATCCTGATTGATCAGGAAGTTCTCGAAGTTTGCGCCGAGGAAGTCATGCGACACCAGCACGCGGCCCATGATCTGTTCGACCGTTGGCACGCCGCCCACGCCCGCTTCGGCCTGCAGCAGCGGCAGCGTCGCGGCCGAGCACAGGTTGCTGTCGGTCGACGAGCGGAAATACAGGCTGTTGTCGTACGCGCAGCGTCCCAATACCGAGGCGTACACGCTGACCTGGCGGTACGGATGCACGCGCGGTCTGCTCGAAGATGTAGCCGTCCGGCGTGGCAGCCTGGCGGTCGATGCTGACGATCACGTCGTCGGTATCGGTGCAGGCTAAGGCGCTGGTGGTCAGGGTCGCGCGGAACTTGAGGGCGACGTCGTTCGGTACCGAGGCCAGGGCCGGGGTCTTGAACATCAGCAGTTCCTGATCCGTGGTATTCATCGTGACGGTCGGGGTTGATGATCTGGGTCCAGGTAATCCTGGTCACCGTTTCCCCGGTGCCTGCCAGGTAAGGCCAGGCGCGGATCGAGGTGTCGGTTGCAGGACGCACGGAATGGTCGTCACGCAGCGTGATGTAGCTCGACGCTTGCCAGCGCTGCCGATCGTGATGTCGGTCGTTGCGCTGACGCTGCTGTTGTCGATCAGGACGGCGTCGGCCTTGAGGCGGATGACGCCCGACTTGCCTACTGCCGTTTCGATCGCAACGGTCGGGGGTGGCTGCCGCGTTCAGGGCAACCGAGGTACCGCTGACCTGACTCCAGACGACGCTCTTGAGCGGCTGACCGCACGACAACGCCGACGCTCCGGCTACCTTCCCGCTGGCCACATTGGCATCAGCGACGATCTGGATGCCGTTGCAGGCCGGTGGAGGTGGCGGCGGCGGCGTGTCGCCGCCACCACCGCCGCCGCAAGCGGCCAGCGTCAGTGCGAGAGAAATAGCGGCCGGGAGGCGAAGTGCTTCAAATTTAGGTTTCACGACTTTTCCTGACAGAGAGGGTTGTTCATGTTCACATAACGAACTGTGCCACAGACCATTCATGTTGGACGCACGAATGTGTGAGCAGAAGAAACAAAGACTGTTTCTCCGCTGGCATGTGTCTTACAATGGATTTGCGTAACCCGTAACAATACACTATTCAGGAGAACAACAATGTTAAAACGTCCATATTTTCTAGGAATCATCCTCGGTTTCTTCATGGTGAGCGCCCAGGCTTAGCTCGCCACGCGACCAGTACGACGCGGACGTGCGTGACGCTGCTGCCCGCTATGCGGAAGACCGCGCCATCTGCAACGATGAGCGCAACCAGGGCCAGCGCATGAAATGCCTGCGCGCCGCGAAAGAAGAAAACAACAAGATGCTGGCTGAGGCGAATTCGCGCCGCGGCCCTGAAACCCACGATAACCAGCGCGGCGGTGCCTGCAACGACTGCGGCCGCGTGCTGTCGGTCAACGTCGCCACCCGCAAGGGCGAAAGCAATGCGCTCGGCCTGATCGGCGGCGGCGTTGTCGGCGGCCTGCTGGGTAACCAGGTTGGCGGCGGCACGGGCAAGAAAGTGGCGACGGTGGCCGGTGCGGTCGGCGGCGCTTACGCTCAAGAAGAAAATCCAGGAAAACGCCAATTCGACCAAAGTGTGGAATGTGGAAGTCGAATACGAAAACGGCCAGCGCCGCACCTTCGGCTTCGAACACGACCCGCAAATGCAGCGCGGCGACCGCGTGCGCAATGCGGGCAAGTCGATCACCCGCATGTAAAAACCGTCTCGCAATAAAAAACACCGTCGCGGCTCACGCCGCGACGGTGTTTTTTTATGCGCGAACGCTTAGAACTGGTCTTCGGAGAGCGCCAGCACGCCGAAGCACTGCCTTCCACGATCGCCGTGCGCAGGCCCGATGCCTGGCTCAGGATATGGTCGGCAAAGAAGCGTGCCGTGGCGATCTTGGCCTTGTAGAACGACGCATCGCCCGTGCCTTCCTGCAGGCGCTGCTGCGCCACCAGTGCCGCGCGCGCCATCATCCATCCGCCCAGCACGATACCGGCCAGTTTCAGGTACAGCACGCTGCCCGAGAACACGCCCTTGATATCGGTCTTCATGTTCCCTGCCACATAGTCGATCACGGCCTCGAGCGCCACGCTGCCTTCGGTCAGCGCGCGGTGGATCGCCTTGAAGTCGGCGCCCTCTTGCGTGGCCAGTTGCGCTTCGGTCGTGCGTACCTGGGCCAGGATCGATTTGGCCACGGCGCCGCCGTCGCGCACCGTCTTGCGGCCGACCAGATCGTTGGCCTGGATCGCGGTGGTGCCTTCGTAGATCGTCAGGATCTTGGCATCGTGGTAGTGCTGCGCGGCGCCCGTCTCTTCGATGAAGCCCATGCCGCCGTGCACCTGCACGCCGTCGCGGGTGACGTCTTGCGACATTTCGGTCGCCCAGCCCTTGATGATCGGGACCAGGTATTCGTACACGGCCAGGTTGGCCGCGCGCGTATCCGGGTTTGCGTCGTGGTGAGCGATGTCGCTGATGCTTAAGCGCCAAAGTACGCCAGCGCGCCCCGCCTCGACCTGCGAACGCATCGACATCAGCATGCGGCGCACGTCAGGGTGGTGAATGATCGATACCGGACCGGGCGAACCGGCCAGGTCGCGCGACTGCACGCGGTCCTTGGCGAACGCCACTGCCTGCTGGTAGGCGCGGTCGGCCAGGCCGACGCCCTGCATGCCCACGCCGAAGCGGGCCGCGTTCATCATGATGAACATGTACTCGAGACCGCGGTTCTCTTCGCCCACCAGGGTACCGATGGCGCCGCCGTGGTCGCCGAACTGCAGCACCGCGGTCGGGCTGGCCTTGATACCCAGCTTGTGTTCGATCGAGACGCAGTGCGCATCGTTGCGCGCGCCCAGCGTGCCGTCGGCATTGACCATGAACTTCGGCACGATGAACAGCGAGATGCCCTTCACGCCCGGCGGCGCGTCCGGCGTGCGCGCCAGGACCAGGTGCACGATGTTCTCGGCCATGTCATGCTCGCCGTAGGTGATGAAGATCTTGGTGCCGAACACCTTGTAGGTGCCGTCGCCCTGCGGCACGGCGCGGGTGCGCACGGCGGCCAGATCGGAACCGGCCTGCGGCTCGGTCAGATTCATGGTGCCGGTCCATTTGCCGGAAACGAGCGGCTCGAGGTAGGTCGCCTTCTGTTCATCGGAGCTAGGCCGTCAGCAGCGCTTCAATCGCGCCATCGGACAGCAGCGCCACCAGCGCAAACGAAATCGAGGACGCGTTGAGCATCTCGATGCACGGCGTGGCCACCAGCTTGGGCAAGCCCTGGCCGCCGAATTCCACCGGGTGCTGCACGCCCTGCCAACCTGCTTCCGCGAAGCTCTTGAAGGCTTCCTTGAAACCCTTGGCGGTGGTGACCTGGCCATCGTGCCAGAAGCTCGGATCCTTGTCGCTGGTCCAGTTCAGCGGGGCGACGACGGTGCCGCAGAATTTCGCATTTTCTTCGAGTACCGCTTCGACCGTGTCGGCGGTGGCGTCTTCGCAGCCAGGCAGCGCATTGACGGTCGACAGTCCTGCCAGTTCGTTCATCACGAACAGCATGTCTTTAATGGGGGCGTTGTAGCTCACCTTGATCTCCTAGTTTTTTGACGAAAAAAACGCATCCCGCCATGGGACAGTGCCTCATGGTGGAATGCGTCTTTGCGCTGATGATTAACCGAGTTGCTTGACCAGGTCAGGCACGACTTCGAACAGGTCGCCCACGATGCCGTAGTCGGCTACCGAGAAGATCGGTGCTTCCGGATCCTTGTTGATCGCAACGATGGTCTTGGAGTCCTTCATGCTTAGGCCAGATGCTGGATCGCGCCCGAGATACCGACGGCAATGTACAGCGACGGCGCGACGATCTTGCCGGTCTGGCCAACTTGCCAGTCGTTCGGCACGAAGCCTGCGTCGACCGCGGCGCGCGACGCGCCCATGGCTGCGCCCAGCTTGTCGGCCAGCGGCTCGAGGATCTTGAAGTTGTCGCCCGAGCCCATGCCGCGGCCGCCGGAAACGATGATCTTCGCTGCGGTCAGTTCAGGACGGTCCGACTTGGCCAGTTCGCGGCCAACGAAGGTCGACTTGCCCGAATCGGCAACAGCGGCAACCGCTTCGGTCGCAGCCGAACCGCCGGTGGCGGCAGCCGAATCGAAACCGGTGGTACGCACGGTGATGACCTTGACCTTGTCCGACGACTGCACGGTGGCGATCGCGTTACCGGCGTAGATAGGACGCTCGAAGGTGTCCGGCGAATCGACCTTGGTGATTTCCGAGATCTGGGCCACGTCCAGCTTGGCGGCCACGCGCGGCAGGATGTTCTTGCCGTAGGCGGTGGCTGGCGCCAGGATGTGCGAGTAAGCGCCATGATCGCCAGGACCTGCTCGGCCACGTTTTCGGCCAGGCCGTCGGCGTGGTGGGCGGCGTCGGCGACCAGCACCTTGGTGACGCTTAAGGATTTGCGCGGCTTGCGCGGCGGCGGCGCCGCAGTTGCTGCCAGCGACCAGGATGTGGACTTCGCCACCGCACTGCGCAGCAGCGGTAACGGTGTGGTGGGTGCTTCCCTTCAGGGATGCGTTGTCGTGTTCTGCGATGACTAATGCGACCATGATCTGTCCTTTATTAAATAACTTTGGCTTCGGTGCGCAGCTTGGCAACCAGGGTTGCGGCGTCCGGAACCTTGATGCTTAAGCCGAGCGCTTGGCTGGCTCGACAACTTTCAGGGTCTTCAGGCGCGCGGCCACGTCAACGCCCAGATCTTCCGGCTTGACGACGTCGAGCGGCTTCTTCTTGGCCTTCATGATGTTCGGCAGCGTCACGTAGCGCGGCTCGTTCAGGCGCAGGTCGGTGGTGACGATGGCTTAAGCAGGGCCAGGGCCAGGGTTTCCAGGCCGCCGTCGACTTCGCGGGTAACGGTGACTTTACCGTCTTCCAGCACGACTTTCGAGGCGAAGGTCGCCTGTGGCCAGCCCAGCAGGGCTGCCAGCATCTGGCCGGTCTGGTTGGAATCGTCGTCGATGGCTTGCTTGCCCAGGATGATCAGCTGTGGCTGCTCTTTGTCGGCCAGCGCCTTGAGCAGCTTGGCCACGGCCAGCGGTTCCAGGTCAGCATTGGTTTCGACCAGGATGCCGCGGTCGGCGCCAATGGCCATACCGGTGCGCAGGGTTTCCTGGCACTGGGTCACGCCGCAGGAAACGGCGATCACTTCGGTCACCTTGCTTGGCTTCTTTCAGACGCATCGCTTCTTCGAGTGCGATCTCGTCGAAAGGATTCATCGACATCTTGACGTTGGCGATATCGACGCCGCTGCCATCGGACTTGACGCGTACTTTGACGTTGTAGTCGACAACGCGTTTGACGGGAACCAGGACTTTCATAGGTATGCCTTTGGGAAATGGAATTGGTGACGTTTGCTAAAGTGGCCTAGATTATAAGAGGAAAATGCTTTCAACACTAAATTAAAGCACGATCGTGCGATTTTTAACTAGAGGAAAACGCCTAATAGTCGGGGCCTCTTCGTGATGTGGAAAACGATGTGGGGAAGGACCATGCCTGCCCCATTGAACAAAGCTTATTTGCGGCGCATCAAAAACGTGAATTCGTAGCCGTTTTGGGAGTGCGACAACAGGGCGTTGCCGGTTTGCTTCATGAATGCCTGGAAGTCGCGCACGGAACCGGAATCGGTTGCGACGATTTTCAGTACTTCGCCGGTTGCCATCTCGGCCAGCGCCTTCTTGGCTTTCAAGATAGGCAGTGGGCAATTGAGACCGCGCGCATCAAGTTCCTTTTGGAAGTCCATGATTTCGTTGTCGAACGTGGTATCGCTCATCGAATGCTCTGCTGGGTTGGTTGTCGTGCTCACAGAAGTCAATATACCTGAAATCGGCAAATTTGACGCACCGCACCAATATATAGTTTTTTTGTTGCATGGTCACAACGACAATGGACATGTCGCAATGGCCACGATCTAAAACAGTTTACATAGGGGAGACAGCGGAGGGGAAGGCGAAAATGCAGGAGGCATAAGACGCTAGGTAAAACCTACTAATTGCGAGGCGGTAAGTACATTGTACGAGCCGCCAGCACATCGCCCTCGCGCCAAGGCGGCCCTCGGCGGGGCCCATAGCACATATGCTTTACCTTGGCGCTAGCGTGCTATGGGTCCCCGCCTGCGCGAGGACGATGTGGTGGTGTTTACGCGCTGGGCGACCCAGGCTGCCACGCCTTGCAGCGCGGCTGGCAGGCCGCTCGGATCGGTGCCATCGCTTGCGCCATATCGGGACGTCCGCCGCCCTTGCCGCCCACCTGCTGGGCCACAAAGTTGACCAGCTCATGCTACCTTGACCTTGCCCGTGGCGTCGGCCGTCACGCCCGCGATCAGGCTAACCTTGCCGTCGGCCACGCTGGCCAGCACGATGGCGGCCGTTTTCAGCTTGTCCTTGAGCTTGTCCATGGTCTCGCGCAGGCGCGCCACGTCGGCGCCGTCGAGCGTCGCGGCCAGCACCTTGATGCCGTTCACGTCCACTGCCTGGGTCACCAGTTCGTCGCCCTGCCCTGCAGCCAGTTTCGACTTGAGCGCGGCCAGTTCTTTTTCCAGCGACTTGACGTGATCCTGCACCTGGGCGATGCGGGCCGTCAGTTCGTCCGGATTGGTTTTCAGGGCGCTTACCGCTTCCTTCCAGGTTGCGGTCGAGCGACTGCACCAGCGCCAGCGCGCCTTCGCCGGTCACCGCTTCCACGCGGCGGATGCCGGAAGCGACGCCGCCTTCGGCCACGATCTTGAACAGACCGATGTCGCCGGTGCGCTGCACGTGCACGCCGCCGCACAGCTCTTTGGACGAGCCGATGTCGAGCACGCGCACTTCGTCGCCGTATTTTTCGCCGAACAGCGCCATCGCGCCATGCTTGACGGCGTCGTCGAACGACATGTGCTGCGCCAGCGTCGCCTGGTTGGCGATGATTTCGCGGTTGACGATGGTTTCGACCTTGCTGATTTCTTCGGCCGTCAGCGGTGCGTTGTGCGAGAAGTCGAAGCGGGTGCGTTCAGGATCGACCTGCGAACCTTTTTGCGCCACGTGGCCGCCCAGCACTTCACGCAGCGCCTTGTGCATCAGGTGCGTGGCCGAGTGATTGCGGATGGTGCGCGCGCTTGCCTTCGTCGACGTTGGCGTTGACCGCGTCGCCCACTTTCAGCGCCCCCGACTTGAGCACACCGTGGTGGCCGAACACGTCGGCCTGGATCTTGAGGGTGTCGCTGACGGCGAACTCATCGCTGCATGCTGCGCTGATCACGCCCTGGTCGCCCACCTGGCCGCCCGATTCGGCGTAGAACGGGGTGGTGTCGAGCACCACGATGCTTAAGCCTGGCCAGCTTTCAGTTCCTGCACGGCGGTGCCGTCGGCGTACAGCGCGACGACACGGCTAGCGAAGGTGAGGTTGTCGTAGCCGACGAACTTGTTCTTCTCGCCGCTGTATTCAACCTTGCTGTCCTTGGTGGTCTTGCCGCCCTTGCGCGACAGGTCCTGGCTTTCCTTGAGGGCCGCGTCATGTAACCCTGGTCGAAGGCCAGATTGCGTTCGCGGCAAATGTCGGCCGTCAGGTCCGGCGGGAAGCCGTAGGTTTCGTAGAGGGTGAAGGCGGTGGCGCCGTCGATGCCCTTGCCATCCTTGGCCAGCTGGGCTTCCAGCACTTTCATGCCGGTTTCCAGCGTTTCGCCGAAGCGCTCTTCCTCGGCCTTGAGCATCTGGGCCACGCGGTCCTTGGCTTCTTCCAGCTCAGGATAGGCGCCGCCCATCTCGATGGCCAGATCGGCCACCAGCTTGTAGAAGAAGGCCTTGGTCTGCCCCAGCTTGTGGCCGTGGCGCAGTGCGCGGCGGATGATGCGGCGCAGGACGTAGGCACGGCCTTCGCTGCCCGGGATGACGCCGTCGACGATCATGAAGGCGGAAGCGCGGATATGGTCGGCGATCACGCGCAGCGACTTGTTTTCCAGGTCGGTGGCGCCGGTTTCGCGCGCGGCGGCCTTGATCAGTGCCTGGAACAGGTCGATCTCGTAGTTCGAATGCACGTGCTGCAGCACGGCCGCCAGGCGCTCCATGCCCATGCCGGTGTCGACGCATGGTTTCGGCAGCTTGTGCATCACGCCCGCTTCGTCGCGGTTGAACTGCATGAACACCAGGTTCCAGATTTCGATGAAGCGGTCGCCGTCTTCGTCAGGCGAACCAGGAGGGCCATGCCATGATGTCGGCGCCGTGGTCATAGAAGATCTCGGTGCACGGGCCGCACGGGCCGGTGTCGGCCATCTGCCAGAAATTGTCGGACGCGTAGCGATCCCTTGTTGTCGCCGATGCGGATGATGCGCTCGGTCGGCACGCCCACTTCCTTGGCCCAGATGTCGTAGGCTTCGTCGTCTTCCATGTAGACGGTGACGGTCAGCTTGTCGGTAGGCAGGCCGTACACCTTGGTCAGCAGTTCCCAGGCGTAGTTGATGGCGTCGCGCTTGAAGTAGTCGCCGAAGCTGAAGTTACCCAGCATTTCGAAGAAGGTGTGGTGACGCGCGGTGTAGCCGACGTTTTCCAGGTCATTGTGCTTGCTCCGACAGGCACGCAGCGCTGCACGGAGGTGGCGCGGGTGTATGGGCGGCTGTCGGTACCGGTGAACACGTCCTTGAACTGGACCATGCCGCTGTTCGTCAACAACAGGGTCGGATCATTACCCGGTACCAGCGAGCTGGAACGGACAATCGTGTGGCCTTTGGATTCGAAGAATTTAAGGAATTTGTCATGAATTTCGGATGATTTCATGTCGTTTGGGCGAGAAAGAGCAGCATGCTATAAAAAAACGATTATAGCCTAGTCGTCAGGAGGGATATAGAGGGCAGCGTCGGGCTTCAGCCCGGCCCTGCAGGGCCGATCAGGTCGATCCGGTCGGTACACATGCCGTCCACGCCCCAGCCCATGATCTCGGCGGCGCGGGCGGCGTCGTTGACGGTGTAGCAAAAAAGCCCCAAACCGGCGTCTTTCACCTGTTGTGCCAGGGACGGCGTCAGGTGCTTGTGGTTGGTGTGGATCGCGACCGCGTTCAGTGCCCGCGCCTGGGCCAGCCAGTCGGACGGCACTTCATCGATCAGGAAGGCGCGCGGCAGGTCGGGCGCGGCCTCCTGGGCGGCTGCCAGCGCCACCACGCTGAACGAGGACAGCAGCGGCACCATCGGATCGCCGCGTCCGATCTCGGGCCCGAACATGGCGCGCGTGAGTTCGGCCACCACCCTGCCCGTTTGCTCCTCGAAGCCGTCAGCTAGCTTGATCTCGATGTTCATCCAGATCGCATTGGCGCGGCAGAACGCCACGAATTCGGTAAACAGCGGCACCGGCTCGCCCTGGAAGCGCGCGCCGAACCAGCTGCCCGCGTCCATGGTCACCAGTTCGGCCGCATCGTAATCGAACACATTGCCGCTGCTTAGCCACGGTGCGTCCAAGGTAAGGGTCGTGCATCACGACGGGCACGCCGTCGCGCGCGAGCATGACGTCGAATTCGACCGCACGGTAGCCGTGATCGAGCCCGCACTGCAAGCCTGCGATGGTGTTTTCGGGCGCCAGCTTGCCGCCGCCCCGGTGAGCGAGAAATCGAGGGTAGGTCCACATGGCCGTCATGCTAGCACTATTGGCCGGGGCCCGTCCGGAATCGGCGCCGGTACTCAGCCTAAGCGTCTGCCCCACATGGCGCTTGAACAGCGCGCCGAAGGTGGCCACGTCGCCATACCCGACCGCCTCGGTCACCTGCGCCACGCTGCGCCGGTCCGATTCGAGCAGCAGCTTGGCCTTGCCGATGCGCGCCTGCTGCAGGTGCGCCAGCGGCGACTGCCCCGTCTCCTCCTTGAAGCGGCGCAGCAGTGTGCGCTCGCTGACATGGAAAGCAGCTTAGCCAGCGCCGCCAGGTCGTAAGGGTCGGCCAGACGCAGCTCGAGCCAGCGCGCCACGCTGCCGCCAAAACTGGCCATGCCGGCCGCGGCAGCAGGCGCGCGTCCACCCACGCCGCCTGGCTGCTGCGGTCGCCCAGAAGCGCCATGCGCGCCACGGCCCGCCGCACCCGGGCGCTGGCGGTGGCGCCGATCAGGTGCAGCGCCAGGTCGAACGCGGCGCTGAAAGAACCGGTGGTGGCCACGCCGCCATCGTCCTGCAGCAGCGCGGCCGGATCGACTTTGGCCTGCGGGAAGCGCTGCGCCAGTTCGGCCGCGAACATCCAGGACGTGGTGGCGCGGCGCCCGTCGAGCAGGCCTTAGCCTCGCCCAGCAGGAAGGCGCCCACGCACACGCTTAGCCACCCGGCTGCCGCGCGAAGGCGCGGGCGATGTACGCCACTTCGGGCGCCAGATGTTCCTGCGGCGCGAGGCAGGCGGCGCGGTCGCCCAGGTCCATGCCGGGCACCACCAGCAGGCCGCGCGGCTGACGCGGCGCGCGCTGCGTGCCGAGCCGCAGACCATGCCGACGGCGGCGATCTCGCCTCCGGCCAGGCTGATCACGCCCACCGTGAACAAGGGCGGCATGCCCGGCTCCATCGCCTGCGCCACCCGGTTGGCCAGCAGCAGCGTGTCGGACAGGCCGAACACTTCCATCCCCATGCAGCCGGGGTACGCAAGCAGTGAAATATGCTGTGTCGTCATGCTGGCGATAATGCCATAAAACTTGGCGACTCCGCCACTACCTTTGGATGGGCTTAGCCATCGACAATGGCTGCATCAACCACAGGAGAACCATGATGCGACTTTCAATTTTGCTGTTCGACGGCTTTACCGCGCTGGACGTGGTGGGCGGCTACGAAGTGCTGGCCAACGTGCCCGGCATGACGCTCGACTTCGTGGCGGCGGCGCCGGGTCCGGTGGCGTCCGACAGCGGCGCGCTCGGCCTGATGGCGAGCCTGTCGTATGCCGGGCTGGCCGCGACCGACATTCTGTATGTGCCGGGCGGGCCCGGGGTGGAGGCGAGCTGCGCGACGAGGCGCTGATTGACTGCATCCGGCGCGTGGGCGCGGCCAGCGCCTGGACGGTCGGCATCTGCAACGGGGTGGTGCTGCTCGGCGCCGCTGGCATGCTGGCAGGACAGCGCGTCACGACCAACTACTTTGCCCACGACCAGGTGCGCGCCTTCGGGGCCGCGGTGCTGCCGGAGCGGCACGTGCGCGATGGCTTAGCTGCTGACCGGCGCCAAGCGTTTCGAGCAGCATCGACACCGCCCTCTGGCTGGCTAGACTGAACTTGGCGGCGAAACGATGGCCCGCGCGATCCAGCTGGGCATCGAGTACTTCCCCGCACCGCCGTTCGGCAATGGCACGCCGGACGTCCAGCCGCAGGCCCTGAAAGACCTGGTGGCGCGCGCCGAACAGACAGGCGCGCAGCGGCTTGCCGCGCGCCGGATTCCCTTTTAACGAAAGGCGCCACACCATGCACATCACCCAACTGCGCAACGCCACCATCATCATCGCTACCGGCGCGCACCGGATCCTGGTCGACCCCATGCTGGCCCCGAAAGACGCGCTGCCGCCACTGCGCCTGTTCGACGGCAAGCGCCTGCGCAATCCCATCATCGACCTGCCCGAGAATGCCGCGCAAGCGCTGGCCGGCGTCACCCACTGCCTGATCACGCACTGCCAGAAAGGGCATTTCGACCACCTCGACCGGGCTTAAGCAAGCACTTCCTGCGCGAGCGCGCCATCCCCGTGTTCTGCACCGCGCACGACGCGCCCTATCTGCGCGAACGCGGACTGAACGTGCAGGTGCTGGAAGGCAGCCGGCGCGGCGCCCGTTCCCTTCCTGGGCGGCAGCATCCAGACCGTGCGCTGCACCCATGGCCGCGGCCTGGTCGGGCGCATGATGGAGCACGGGGTCGGCTATCTGATCCGCATGCCGGGCGAGCCGACCCTGTACCTGAGCGGAGACACGGTCCTGTCGGACCCGGTGCGCGAAGCGCTGCTGGCGCACCAGCCGCAGGTGTGCGTGATTCCAGTGCATGGCGCGCATGGACCTGGGCGGTGAAATCATCATGGGGCCGGACGAGGTGCTCGCATTCGCGCGCCTGGCCACCGGCATCGTGGTCGCCAACCATCTGGAAGCGCTCAGCCACTGCCCGCCGACCCGCGCGCAACTGGCGGCAGCGGCGCACGCGGCCGGCCTGGGGGCGCGCCTGCGCGTGCCGGGCGACGGCGAAACGCTGGTGTTTACAGCAGATGCCGCAGCGGCGACAGGGGCGACACCAGCCAGGCAAACGCGCTCACGTTGAGCACGATCGTGACCCAGAAGCGGGTCCGGAACGAGCGCTTGCTGGACTTGTGCCGCAGCAGCGCCTGGGCCAGGATCGCGCCTGGCCAGCCGCAAGCCATGCCTGCCAGCAGCAACAGATTCTCGGAGGTGCGCCAGCGCCCGGCACGGGCGGCAGCCTTGTCCATCATGTACATGGCAAAACAGACCACGCTGGCCACCGCATACGGCGCGGCGACCCACGGCGTCAGTCCCCACCATTCGATGGCGCTAGCCACGGCCGCGGCGAAGGCTATCAGGGCGAGAAAGAGCATGATGGGTTATTGATGCGAGGAAACTTCAAGTGTATGCCGCTCGGCAATGTCTGTCCAAACATTCCACGCAAGCCGCGTATCCCTGTTGCCGACTGGGCGGCTTTATGCGATATTTGCCTTTTAAATAAGATTAAACTTCGAACCATGAAATCACTGACCCGCACCGCCCTTCTGCTCGCCCCCTTGCTGCTCGTCGCCTGCGGCAAGAAAGAGGCGGAGACCGCCGCACCTGCCGTGCCGGCGCCCGCCCCGGTTAGCGCCCCGGCCGCGCCCGCCAATCCCGCCGAACTGAGCGACGAACAGCGGGCCCAGCAAGAGAAGCAAAAAGCGCTCGAATACGCGACGCTGGAAGACAAATACATCAACGACCCGCGCGCCCAGTGGGCCAGCACGGCCAGCGCCAGCAGCACCTTCGGCGATCCGGAACCGGCGGAAAGCAATATGGCCAAGAACACGACCGGCAAGGTCGACGGCAGCGACTGGAACAACAACAACCAGACCATCGGCTTCGACACCCTCGAGCTCGGCTACGAAAAACCGGTCGCCGCCACCGAAGTGCGGCTGGTGGTGCCCGAGGGCGAAGGCGTGGACACGATCAGCAAGATCGAACTGCAAGATACCGACGGCAAGTGGAATGTGATCTGGTCGGGCGTGCCGGACGGCAAACGCGACGAGCGCGGCCCGCGCACCTGGTACGTGCGCAGCTTCGACAAGACCCTGTACAAGGTCAAGGCCGTCAGGTACACGATCGCCAACAACTTGCACCATGGCTACAAGCGCGTGGATGCCGCGCAACTCGTCGGCGACTGATTCGCCTTTTTGTCGCCTGTGCGTGAGATGCCGAACAGATCGATCCGGCATCGCAGGCTAGTCTCCCCTGTTGATGACGGCGCGCCTGGCGCGCCGAAGTTTCTTTGTCACACAAGGGAGGCACACAATGGCATTCGATATCGGCAACTTACTGCAGCAATATCTTGGCGGCACGCCCAATGCCAACAGCTTACCGCGCGCTCGATGATTTCGACCAGGTCGCGCAAAACGCACCGCGCAGCAGCGTGGCGCAAGGGGTCACCGAAGCGCTGCGCTCGGACCAGACGCCGCCGTTTTCCCAGATGGTCAGCCAGCTGTTCGACAAGAGCGATCCGACCCAGCGCGCCAAGCATGCTCAATCAATTGCTGCGCGGCGTAGCGCCGGGCGGTCTTGCCGCAGTCATGCGGCATGCGCGCTCGGCCAGCTGTTCCGCGACCACGACAGCCCGGCTGCCATCACCCCAGAACAGGCCGCGCAACTGACGCCCGACCAAGTGCGCCAGATCGCCGAAACCGCCGAACAACAGAACCCCAGCATTGTCGACCGCATGGGCGACTTTTATGCTGAACATCCGACGCTGGTGAAAACCATCGGCGGCGCAGCGCTGGCAATCGTCCTCGGCCGCGTGGCCGAGGGAATGCGTCACTAATCCACTCACCAAGAGGTCATATCATGGGTATCCTCAGCAATATTTTCCGCAAGATCTTCCCGTCCTCCCATCCGGCCGTGCAGGCGCCATGCAGCGGCGCCCGGTTCGATGCAGTCGACCACGCCGCAGGCCGCGCCGCAGCAGCGCAGCGCCCCGCCCCCTGCCGCCCCGATGGAGCAAGTCGATGTCGAAGCGATCCTGAGCGCCATGCCGCAAAGCCAGTCGCTGAACTGGCGCAGCTCGATCGTGGACCTGCTCAAGCTGCTCAATCTCGACAGCAGTCTGCAGGCGCGCAAGGAACTGGCCGCCGAGCTCGAGTACAAGGGCGATACCGCCGATTCGGCCGCCATGAACATCTGGCTGCATCGCCAGGTGATGAACAAGCTGGCCGCCAACGGCGGCAAGGTGCCTGCCGACCTGGAAGGATTAATCCCTCAGTCGGCCAGCACCACCTGCCCGGTGTGCCGCACGCGAAGCAAAAGCGCGCAAAGGCGCTCTTGCGCGTGTGGCACTTGGCGCAGCCTTCGAACAGGCCGATGCCGCAGTGGGGGCAAAAGTCGATCGCCGGGTTGTTCAGGTCGACCGGACGCTCGCAGCCGGGGCAGACCGACTTGGCCAGGCGCGTGTAGACCAGGTCGTAGCGCAAGGTTTCGCGCCGCTGCGCATCGGGCAAGGCTTCACTGAGCTTCTGGCGCGCCAGATAGCGCTGCAGCGCGGCGATGGAAAAACGCCCGGCCAGCACCGTCACCACAATCCCCACGACATAGCGCACATAGCCGCCGTAACTCGGCATGTAGGGCACCAGCTCGACAAAAAACGCGAACAGCGCGAAGAAAATAAATCCCCACACGAACGGCCAGGACGCCGTCTGGCGCTTCTTGGCGAACAGCCACCCGGCCAGCACCAGCAAGGGCAAAGTCAGCGCCAGCCGGTACAGGAAGATGCGCAGGTCGCGCGCGCGTGGCGCTGGCCAAGGCCGCCTGCGCCGGGCGTTCCAGGCTGGCCTGGGCGTCCGCGGCGCGCTCGCTTGCCTGGCGCGCGTCGAGCAAGGCTTGCTCCTGGGCTTCGACCCGCGCGAGCGCGCCCCCGTTCGGCCGCCTTGATGTTGTCGAGTTCGCGCGTGCGTGTGACCAGCTCGGCGTCCTGCTCGGGGCGCGCGGTGGCGTGGCGGGTCGAGAGCCAGTTGCCGAAGGTCTGTTGCGCCAGGCGCGAATTGGCGCGCGTCACCTCGTGCTTCTGGCGCGCCTGGTCGCGCTCGTCCAGCGCGCTGCGCATGGCCTTGTCGGCCGCTTCGGCGGCCTGGCGCACGGCCGGGCCGCGCACCGGATCGATAAATTGTTCCAGCGTGAGCGGCGCCTCCACGCCCCACAAGTCATCGACCAGCTTGCCGCCGAGACCGATCAGAAAACCGGCAAACACAAATGCCACCAGCCATAATCCGCGCTGCATCCATTGCTGCGTCAGACGCAATCCCTTGCTCATGTCCATCCCCCGATAGCGTAAAGACTGCAGCATCCCACGCGCATGAGGCAGCGGCCAGCGCGGCGGCGAAGGCAGCGCCTGCCGCCACGGGCGGGATCGCAATCCGATACCGGCCGCGGCTTGACCGTGGGAAGTGCACGTGGAATACTCGCGTAACCCATTTACCATCGAGAACCATGAAACCATTGCTGCTTGTACTGCTGCTGGCATCGACGCCGGTCTTCGCCAACGACGATGCTGTCATGACCTGCCGGAACCTCAAGGATTCGGCGCTGCGCCTGGCGTGCTACGACAACATCGCCATTCCCGTGAAAACAGCAGCGAGCGCCCCCACGCTGCCAAGCCGCGCCACCGTCGGCGGCAGCCATCAAGGCGGCCGAGCAATCCTTCGGACAGCAGCAAAAGGCCGTGGTCTCCGCCATCGAAAGCACGATCCCGGGCAAGTTCGAAGGCTGGGAACCGAATCAGCAATTCACGCTCGCCAACGGCCAGGTATGGAAGATCGTCGACGGCAGTTCGGCCTACTTTGTCGGCAACGACCTCAAGGTGCGGATCGAAAAAGGCACCTTCAGCGCCCACTTCATGAAGGTGGAAGGCAGCTCGCAATATCCGTCGGTGCGCCGGGTTAAATAAGCGTCGACAACAATGGCCGGGCCGCCAGCGGCCCCGGTCCATGTCACCCGCGCGGTAGAATGCCTGCCAGACAACATTACAAGGCCCGACCACCGTGCA
Source organism: Massilia sp. H-1 (assembly GCA_024703915.1). Classification (GTDB taxonomy): domain Bacteria; phylum Pseudomonadota; class Gammaproteobacteria; order Burkholderiales; family Burkholderiaceae_D; genus Telluria_A. The sequence continues at coordinate 1,251,057 of CP087969.1, forward strand.
AGAGCAACACGCCTTCCCCTACCTGCGCGAAATCCTGCTGTTCCTGACCCTGGCCTAAGCATTCTCATTCCCACCCTGGTCCGCTTGCGCATCAATCAGGTGCTGGGCTTTCTGGCGGTCGGCGCGGTGCTCGGCCCTTTCGGCCTGGGCCTGTTTGCCGCCGATGTGCTTAGGCCCTCGCCTATCTGACCTTCCCGCGCGCCGAGGGCGTGGTCGCGCTGGCCGAGCTGGGCGTGATGTTCCTGATGTTCATGATCGGCCTGGAGCTGTCGGCCGCGCGCCTGTGGTCACTGCGGCGCTGGGTGTTCGGCAGCCGGCACGGCCCAGGTCTGCGCCAGCGCGGTGCTGATCGGCGCCGCCTGCTGGCTGCTCACCGGGCGCGTCGACAGCGCCGTCATCCTCGGCTTCGTCCTGTCGCTGTCCTCGACGGCGGTCGTGATGCAGCTGATGACGGCCCAGCAAACCACCACCAGCCCGCTCGGCCAGGCCGCGTTCTCGGTGCTGATGCTGCAGGATCTGGCGGTGGTGCCGCTCTTGATCCTGATCGGGGCCCTGAGCCAGGATACCCAGGGCAGCGTCGGCATGCTGGTGGGCCTGGCCATGTTCAAGGCGGCACTGGCGATCGCGCTGATCTACCTGGTCGGCGGGCGCATCGTCCATCCGCTGTTTCGCGCCTTTGCCCGCCACCGCCAGCCGGACGTGTTCATGGCCCTCATCCTGCTCACCACGCTCGGCATCGCGGGCCTGTCGGCCGCCATGCCAGCCTGTCGATGGCGCTCGGCGCCCTGATCGCTCGAGCCTGCTGCTGGCCGAGACCGAATTCAAGCACGAAGTCGAGCTCATGATCGAGCCCTTCAAGGGCTTGCTCATGGGGCTGTTCTTCATGACGGTCGGGATGAACATGGACGTGCGCCAGATCGTGGCCAACCCGCTCTGGCTGGCCGCGGCGGTCTGCGCGCTGATCGCGCTCAAGGCGGTCGTGGTGGCGCTGCTGTTTCCTTGCCGGCAGGGCCTGAACTGGGGGCGCGCGGTCGAGGGCGGCCTGCTGCTCGGCCAGGGCGGCGAATTCGCCTTCATCGTGATCGGCTACGCGCCATGGTAGAGCAAGCTGCTCGATCCGGCGCTGGGACAGCGCATCATGCTGGCCGTGGCGCTGTCGCTGTTCGTCACGCCGCCGCTGGCGCGGCTCGGGCGCAGCATCGGCGACCGCTGGGAGAGCCAGCGCGATCTGGAGCAAGCCTCGCACGACCACGCCTCGCTCGAATCGGCGCGCGGACGCATCATCATCATCGGCTTCGGACGCGTGGGGCGCCAGCTGGCCAAGCTGCTCACGGCCCAGGGCATGGAATTCGTCGCCTTCGAAAACGATGCGCGCCTGGTGGCCCAGCTGCGCGCGGAAGGCTTCCCGGTCTACTTTGGGGACGCCTCGCGCGCCGAGCTGCTGCGCCGGGTCGATGCTTAGGCGCGCCGCGCCGGCCATCGTGCTGACCATGGACCACGCCGCCTCGGCCCTGCACGCCGTGCGCGGCATCCGGCGCGAATTCCCGCACGTTCCGCTGTACGCCCGCTCGCGCGACGAAAAGCACGCGCGCCCTCAAACAGGCCGGCGCCACCATCGTGGTGCCGGAGACCCTGGAGGCGAGCTTGCAGCTGTCGGCCTTCGTGCTCGAGACCATGGGCATGGACGCCGCCCACGTCGACCGCATCGTCGACACCGAGCGCGATCTGTTCCTGGCGGCGCTGGCCGACAACCCGCGCCGTCCCCGGTGATATGATGCACTCATGAAAACGATCTGCGCCTGGCTGCTGATGGTGTCGGCTTTGCTGCTGACCGGGACCGCGCGCCGAAACCGTCTACAGCCTCCACCTCGGCCAATTTCGCCCCCCTGCTGCTGGGCGACGGGCGCGGCGTCTATCCCGACCTGGTCGCATGGCTGAACCGCCAGAAGCTGGGCGACCTGACCTTCGAACTGCGCTTCATGCCGCGCAAGCGCCTGCAGGTCAAACTGGAAGACGGCAGCCTCGATGGCATCGTGATCGGCATGATGCCCGCCTGGATGGGCGACGAGCGCCAGCGCAAATACCTGTGGACCGCCCCCTTCGATGTCGACCATTTTGCGCTGGTGTCGCTGGCATCGAAGCCGATCGACCCGGTCCGTCCGCGCACGCTCAGGGACGCCACGATCGGCGTGACGATGGGGTATGTCTATCCGGGCCTGGACGACTGGATCGTGCGCACCGGCCTGCGCCGCAGCGGCGGCGTGAGCGACGAGAAAAATATCGAGAAACTGCTGCGCGGACGCGTCGACAGCGTGATCGTGGCCGAATCGATGGCCCGCTACTTCATCCGCAGCCACCAGCTCGAACACCGGCTGCGCGTGTTCCAGGTGCCGGGCCAGGCGACCGAACGGCGTTTCCTGGTCCAGCACCGGGACGCTTCCATCTTCGCCCTGCTGGCCCCGGCCATGCACAAGCTGCACGACGACCCGTCCTGGCAGCGCGCGATCCACGCCTACCAGTAACGGGCCGGGTCAGGCCAGGATCTTGCAGGGCCGCTTCGCAGCCCCACCAGGCCGCCTCTTCGAATACCGAAAAACCGGACAGGTCGGCATGCGCGAACAGGATCGGGCCGTCCGCCTCGCGCAGCAGCGCGCAGGCTTAAGCATTGCCGCGAAAACCCGGCAAGGGCGCGGCCATGGCATGCCCGCGCAGCGTGATATCGACCCGTTCCACATTGGCGCCGAACTTCCAGCCGTAGGCGGTCTTGAGATCGACGCTGGCCAGGTCCACCAGCTGCTTCGGGCTGGCCGTCATCATCCATTTGCGCGCCTGGTCGGGCGTGCGGTCCGACAGCGCAATGTAAGCCGAGAACACGGTCTTGCCGGGCGGCGCGGCGCGGATGTCCTGGTGCGTGGAGACCACATAGCCCAGGCCCGGCTCCTGGTACACCACGTTGTCCCAGGCCAGGGGCGCTTCCGGCAGCTCGGCCGGAAAATCCTTCATCAGAAAATTTGCCACCATCCACGGCGCATAGACCGGGGTATGCCGCTTGGGATCGAATCCGAATGCGGCGATGTCCTGCACCACGCGCGGGCCACGTAGACCGGCATCGCGCACACCGCCTTGCGGGCCCGCACCAGGTAGGTTTCGGGAACGCCGCTGGCGAGCGTGAAGCACAGCGCCTCCACGCCCGCAGCCGCAGCGCCTGAGCGAGACGGCCGTGCCGCCGATCCGCCGCACGCCCGACGCGGCCGCCATCTTCTCGGCCACCGGCTGCATGCCGCCCGGCCAGGTGAGCCAGGCGCCGTTGCTTAGGCATTGGCGGCCTTGCCCCAGCGGCTGCAGTAGTAATGCAGGCCTAGCCCAGGCGGAGACCTTGTCGTAGCGCGTGCCGTAGTCGTCGCGGCAGCAGTAATTGAGGTACCAGTGCAGGGTCGGCGAACGGTAGCCGTTCTGGTCCAGCCAGTCCTTGAGGGTGATGCGGTCAAGGCCGTCGTAGGCCGGGTCGCGCGAGGAATGCACGGTCGGGAACACGAACACGCGCTGGCCGTCGGCACCGCGCAGCTGGCGCAGGCGCTCGACTTCGTCGAAAAAGCGGCGGTGTTCGGCCAGTTCCGCCGCGTCCACGCCGTGGGTAGGCAGAAAGCCGTCCTGCCACTCGCCCTTGAACAGCAACCGCTCTTCCGGACCGTGCAGGATGAAGCGTTCGTCGTAGGTCGGCTTTTCCGCGAACGGATCGCGTTCGATGATGCCAAGGTCGAACAGGATCTCGCGCACGTGCACCGATTCGGGCGACGGCAGCGGCAGGTAGTGGCCGCCGGTCGGATAGGCCAGCTCGCCGAAGTGGCCATGCTTACCGCATTGCCGAACGGCTGGGGACCGTCGATCATCAGCGCGCCCGTGTGGCCGCCCTTGTTCAGCTTCCAGGCGGCGGCCAGGTAGGCTGATGCCCGAACCGAGAATGACGACGTCGGTGTCGATCACGCGCGAAGGCGGCGGCAGCGCGCGCCGGTCGCGCAGGAAGTGGCCTTCGGCGCGGCCCGGATAGTGCACGGTCGGCGTGACTTCCTGCCAGCGCAAGAAGCCCCAGTCGGTCGCGGCGGCGGCGCCCACGCCGCCCGCCATGGCCAGAAAGGAGCGGCGATCCATCAGCGAATCACCTTGCGCCAGTCCTGCTCGAATTCGTGCACCAGCGACTGGGTATTGAGGCGGTTGGGCGGCAGGTCGCGCCGCTGCATGTCGGGCGGGAAGTCGAACATCTCGCGCGTGGTCGCTTCATTCAGGTAGCGCATGGGGAGCCGGTAGCTGGTAGATGGGCGTGTAGTCGTTCTGGGGCGAGGCCATGATGAAGCCCCACTCGCCGAACGAAGGCACGTAGGCGTGGTAAGGCCAGGTACGCATGCCAACGTCGCGCAGCGTGGCGTCGATGGTCCAGAAGGCGTTGGGGGCAAAAAACGGCGAGGTCGATTGCACCACCACCAGCCCCTTGGCCGCCACGTGTTTTTTCACCATGCCGTAAAACGGCACCGAGTACAGCTTGCCGAGCGCGAAACTGGACGGATCCGGGAAGTCGACGATCACGGCATCGAACATCTCCTGCGTCTGCTGCAGCCAGATGGCGGCGTCGGCATTGATGACGGTGACCCGCTTGTCCGACAGCGAGCGCGCATTGAGCGCGGTCAGCTCGGCGCGGTCGCGGAAGGCCGCCGTCATGGCCGGGTCCAGGTCGACCAGCGTGACCGCCTCGATGTTCGGATAGCGCAGGATCTCGCGCAGCGCCAGGCCGTCGCCGCCGCCCAGCACCAGCACCCGCCTGGCCCAGGGCAGCGCCTGCAGCGCCGGATGCACCAGCGCCTCGTGGTAGCGGTATTCGTCGCGCGAAGAAAACTGCAGGTTGCCGTTGATGTACAGGCGCATGTCGTCCTTCCAGCGCGTGATCACCAGCCGCTGGTAAGGCGTGGTGGTGGCATACACCACCTGGTCGCCGAACAGGCCATGCTCGCCCCACTGCACCATGCGGTCCGACAGGGCAAAGCCGGCCACCAGCGCCAGCATCACGGAACTGGCGCGCAGCACGCGCCCGCCCGTGTTCTTGAGCTCATGGCGAAACACGTACAGGGTCCACATGCCCACGCCCACGTTGAGCATCCCGAACAGGAAACCGGTGCGTACCAGGCCCAGATACGGCGCCAGCACCAGCGGGAACAGCAGCGACACGGCCAGCGCGCCGAGGTAGTCGAAGGTCAGCACGCGGCTGACCAGTTCATTGAAGGCGGTGTCGCGCGGTTCAGGGCCCGCATCACGAGCGGCACTTCCATCCCCACCAGGGCGCCGATCATGAAGACCAGCACATAGAGCAGCGTGCGAAACGGCGCCGTCATCCACGAGAACGACATGAACAGCAGCGCAGGCCGAGACGCCGCCGATCAGGCCGACCGCCAGTTCGATGTCGATGAAGCGGGCCAGCACGTCTTCCTCGCTCACATACTTGGACAGGTGGGCGCCAACCCCCATGGCGAACAGGTAGCAGCCGATAATGGTGGAAAACTGCAGGATCGAGTCACCCAGCAGGTAACTCGAGAGCGCGCTTAAACGATCAGTTCGTAGGCCAGGCCGCAAGAGGCCACGACAAACACGGAAAGGATCAGAATTCGTTTGGTCATGTAAGGTCTTTTAAACTATGATTCGCCAATGCTGTCAAATTGACTATTTTATCTTGGGGAGGACCGCGTGCCCGCCATCCTAAACTATCTGCTCCATCTTTCAACGGCCGCTGTGCTGGTCATGGCGTTTTTCGTCATTTACACGCGCATCACGCCGTATAACGAAGTGGAACTCATCCGCCAGGGCAACCAGGCGGCCGCGCTGTCGCTGGGCGGTACCCTGATCGGGTTTTCGCTCACCATCGCGTCGGCCCTGCTGCACACGCCCGACTATGCCCAGTTCCTGGGATGGGCTAGAGCGGCGCGATGCTGGTCCAGGTCCTCGTGTTCCACGTCGCCACGCGCCTGCTGAAAATGTCGCAGGACCAGATCGAAAGCGAACAACGCGGCCTTCGGCGGCCTGCTGGGCGCACTGTCGATTTCCATCGGCCTGGTCAACGCTTCAGCGCCATTTCCTGATTTTTCCGATTCAATCCGCACGGGAGGCTGTCATGTCATTGGGCTCATTCATCAAGAAGCAGTTTATCGACGTCCTGCAATGGAACGAGGAGACCGAGGGCGTGCTCGCCTGGCGCTTCCCGATGCAGGACTTTGAAATCCAGAACGGCGCCATCCTCAATGTGCGCGAATCGCAGATCGCGGTGTTCGTCAACGAAGGCGTGATCGCCGACGTGTTCGGCCCCGGCACCCACAAGCTGACCACCCAGACCCTGCCGGTGCTGACCAATCTGAAAAACTGGGACAAGTTCTTCGATTCCCCGTTCAAGTCGGACGTCTACTACTTCCAGCACGCGCGTGCAGACCGGCCGCAAGTGGGGCACCCCGCAGCCGATCACGATCCGCGACAAGGACTTCGACATGATCCGCGTGCGCGCCTTCGGCATGTTCTCGTACCGGGTGGCCGATCCGCGCAAGTTCTTCACCGAGATCAGCGGCACGCGCGAAGTCTACACCCGCGACGAGGTCGAGGAACAGCTGCGCGGCCTGCTGATGGCCACCATGGCTTCCTCGCTGGGCGGCGCCAATGTGGCCTTCCTCGACATGGCGGCCAACCAGGCCCTGATGGCGCAGTCCGTCAAGGGCGACCTGGCCGCCGCCTTCGCCCGCTACGGCATCGGGCTCGATGAATTCAACGTCGCTTCCGTCAGCCTGCCCGAAGAACTGCAGGCCGCGCTCGACGAGCGCATCTCGGCTTAAGCATGAAGGGCGGCCTGTCGGCCGACAAGATGGCCTAGCTTCACCAAGTTCAATGTCGCCAGCAGCATTCCGCTGGCCGCGCAGAACGAAGGCGGGCTGGCTTAAGCATCGGCGCCGGTCTCGGCGCCGGCTGCCATGCTGGGCCAGGCCATGGCCCAGGGCATGGCCGGCACGACCGCCCAGCCGGCCGCCCCTGCCGCTCCCGCGGCACCGGCCAGAACTGCCGATCGAGGAACGCCTGGCCAAGCTCAAGGGCTTGCTCGACAAGGGACTCATTTCGGCCGCCGATTACGACAGCACCAAAGCGGAGCTGCTCAAGAAACTGATCGGCTGACCGGACCTCCATGCAGACAGTTTCCTGCCCGAGCTGCGGCGCCCCGGTCGAATTCCGTTCGCACGCCTCCGTCATGGCGGTGTGCGGCTACTGCCGCGCCTCGGTCATCAAGGACGCCGACCAGGTCAAGGACCTCGGCAAGATTTCGGCCGTCCTCGAAGACTTCTCGCCGATCCAGATCGGCACGGCTAAGCCTGCACGGCGGGCGCGGCTTCACCGTGGTCGGCCGCATCCAGCTGCGTTACACCCAGGGACTGTGGAACGAATGGTATTTGCTGTTCGACGATGGCAGCGGCGCATGGCTGGGCGACTCGTCCGGCCTGTTCACGCTGACCACCGTGCGCGAGATGGCACAGCCCCTGCCCGGCTTCCACGAGATCGTGCCCGGGCAGCCCACCCAAATCGGGACCGAACACTATATCGCGTCCGAAAAGCGCGAAGCCGAATGCATAGCTATGAAGGCGAACTGCCGTTCCGGGTCGGGGACGGCTGGGCGATCCGGGTGGCCGACTTCCGCGACGGCGCCGCATTCCTGACGCTCGATTACACCGACGGCCCCACCCCGGTGGTCTACAGCGGCCAGTCGGTGCAGCTGCCGGAACTGCGCTGCCAGCTGCTGCGCGACGACGAGCAGATCAAGGCCAGCAGCCAAGCAAATACCGCGCCCGCCTGGACACGCTGGACTGTCCTTCCTGCGGCAGCGCGATCAACTACGTTCCCGGCAGGACCAGCTCCCTGGTGTGCCCCGGCTGCGCCACCACACTCGACGCCTCCGGCCCCCAGGCGACCGTACTGGCCCATGCCGATGAGTCGGTCAAGCGCATCTTCAACACGCTGGCGCTGGGCGCGACCGGGAACATCATGGGCAGCGCGCACACCGTCATCGGCGCCATGGTGCGCACCGACGAGGAAGGCAGCGAATGGACCGAATACCTGGTCTACAGCCCCGCGCGCCGCTTCTTCTGGCTGGTCGAAACCGACGAAGGCTGGTTCCGCGCGACCGTCTTGCCGACCTGGCCCGAGACCGGCTCATCGGCGGCCAATTCCACGCGCCTGGAAAGCCAGACCTACACCAAGCTGTATGACTACACCGCGACGGTGCGCCACGCGGCGGGCGCCTTCAACTGGCGCGTGTCGGTGGGCGACCAGGTGCGCGTGTCGGAATTTGAAAGCGGACAGACGACACTGGCGGCGGAACTGACTGACGCCGAGCTGACCTGGTCGCGTTCGACGCCGGTCGCCTTCGACCAGATCAAGACCTGGTTCGGCACCGGCGTGGAAGGCGCGGGTCCCGCCAATGCGGCCAAGCCCTCCTCGCTGCTGTCGACCCAGATGAAATTCGTGTGGTGGATCCTGGGCCTGAATGCCATTCCCACCCTGTTCGCCTTCGGCGACACCTTCTTCATGACCATCGCCGCACTGGTCGCACTGTTTTACCCGGCCAGCTACTTCCAGAACGGCGAGGACAAATGAACGGCAGATACTTCGCATACGCGGTCGTGGTGACCATCGTGGTCACCGCGATCAACTGGTTCAGCTTCCTCGACTCGGCCACCAGCCGCAGCAGCAGCCGCGGCAGCGGCTGGAGTTCGCACAGCAGCGGCGGCGGCTGGGGCGGCGGCGGGGGCGGCCACAAATGAGCCATGGGGCGCACCGCCCGGCCTAAGCACCCACCTGCTGGCCGACTTTTACGGCGTCGACGCCGCCTCGCTCGTGTCCTGCGACGCGATCGACGCGCTGCTGCGCGAGGGCGCGCAGGCGGCCGGCTGCGCGCATCCTGCACAGCCACTTCCACAGCTTCGGCGCGGCCCAGGGCGTGACCGGCGTGCTGCTGCTGGCCGAATCGCATATCTCGATCCACACCTGGCCCGAATTCGGCTTTGCCGCGGCCGACATCTTCATGTGCGGCGACGCCCGCCCGGCGCTGGCGCTGGACGTGATCGAACGCGCTGGGACCGGCGTCCTCGATCGTGCAAACGATCGCCCGCGGCGGGGCCGTCCCGCTATAATTGCTGCCTCTTTAGCAATAAACCACGCACACCGATGACACAAGCATTCGAAGCCATGCCCAAGGCGCTGGGCCACATCCGCGTACTCGATCTGTCGCGCGTCCTGGCTTCTAGCCCCTGGTGCTCGCAGAACCTGGCCGATCTCGGCGCGGACGTGATCAAGATCGAACGTCCCGGCGTCGGCGACGACACGCGCGCCTGGGGCCCGCCCTACGCCAAGGATGCCAACGGCAACGACACGACCGAAGCGGCCTACTACCTGGCCGCCAACCGCGGCAAGCGCTCGGTCACGGTCGATATCGCCAGCGCCGACGGCCAGGCCCTGATCCGCGAGCTGGTGCTGCATGCGGACGTGGTGCTGGAAAATTACAAGGTCGGCCAGCTCAAGCGCTACGGCCTCGATTACGACGCGCTCAAAGCGCTCAAGCCGGACCTGGTCTACTGCTCCGTGACCGGCTTCGGCCAGGATGGCCCGTGCACGCGCACCGCGCCGGCTATGACTTCCTGATCCAGGGCATGGGCGGGCTGATGTCGGTTACCGGCGAGCGCGACGACCTGCCCGGCGGCGGCCCGCAAAAAGCCGGCGTCGCCCTGACCGATCTGATGACCGGCATGTACGCCACCGTCGCCGTGCTGGCCGCCCTCACCCACCGCGACCGCAGCGGCCAGGGCCAGCACATCGACATGGCGCTGCTCGACACCCAGGTCGCCATGCTGGCCAACATGGGCAGCAATTACCTCAACAGCGGCAAGGCGCCCAAGCGCTGGGGCAATGCGCACGCCAACATCGTCCCGTACCAGACCTTCGCCTGCGCCGACGGCCATATCATTGTCGCCACCGGCAACGACGGCCAGTACCAGAAGTTCGTCGAGGTGGGCGGACGCGCCGAACTGGCCAGCGACCCGCGCTTTGTCACCAACCCGCTGCGCGTCAAGCACCGCGATGTGCTGGTGCCGATCCTGGCCGAGATGGTCAAAACGCGCACCCGCGACGAATGGATCGCGCAGCTGGAAGCGGTGAACGTGCCTTGTGGCCCGATCAACGACATTGGCGAAGTGTTCGACAATCCGCAGGTCAAGGCGCGCGGCGTCGCCTTCGAAATGGACCATCCGGCCATGCTAAGCAAGGTCAAGCTGGTGCGCAGTCCCATGAAAATGTCGGTCACGCCGGCCGACGCAAGCCTGCCGCCGCCGATGCTGGGGCAGCACACGGACGAAGTGCTGCGCGACGTCCTGGGACGCAGCGCCGAGCAGATCGCCGCACTGCGCGCTAAGGGCGTCTTATAAGGCGCCGCTGCAGGCGTTCAGTGTCAGCGCCTGCAGCACCTCCCCCTGTTCCGACTGCACGAAGGCGCTCACGCCCAGACTGGCCGCGGCCGCCCCGGCCTTAAGCAACGGCAGCGTGCGCGTGATGTCCGCTTTGCCATCCCTGCCCAGCAGCACCGGCTGCGCCCACTCGCGCCACAAAATCGTGGTGCAGCGTGCGCCCGCTGTTTTCATGCGGCAGGCCACCCTGGTCGCGATCCCGTTTTGCACCAGCGCCAGGTACAGCGACGCTCCCGGCTGGCCGCTGGCCCGCACCTGCACCGGCAGACCGGCCGCAGCCATGGCTGCTGCCAGCGCGATCGCGATCGCGGCCCCGCGCCGAGCATGGCGTTGATGCGCCGCACTTCGGCAGCCAGTCCGCCGCTCCAGTCGCGCAGCTCCTTGCTTAAACGACGAAAAACTCGGGCGTGTAGATGGTGCGCGTGTGCGCCAGGTCCGACAGTGCCCGCTGGCGTTCCGTGAACACTTTGCGCGAATACGGGTCCTTCCAGCCGATGTAGTTCCAGTAGTCGACATGCATCGACAGCAGCACCGCCTGGTCGGCCCGCAGGCCGGTGGCGCGCCGGGCGCTGAGAAACGCGTCGGTAGAGCGGGACAGCTGCTGCACCCTTCCGATGTGTACAGCTCCACCAGCGCCACGGTATGGGCCGGACTGACGGCGCCGCAGCCCAGCGCCAGCGCCGATTGCGCGGCCAGGCCCATGGCCGCCCCGATGATCATGTTGTGCATGCGATTCTCCCAGGTCATGGTCCTTGGTCGGACGGCACCGGCAATTCCTTACAGCGGGCGATCGAAACGGTAGCCGACCCCGTACACCGATTGCAGGCACTCGGCCAGCGCCGATGACGCCGCCAGCTTGCGCCGGATGTTCTTGACATGGGAGTCGACCGTGCGGTCGTTGACGTCGCGCTGGTCCTCGTGCGCCAGGTCGAGCAGCTGCTGGCGCGAGTAGACCCGTCCCGGGTGGTCGATCAGTTCCGACAGAATCCGGAATTCCACCGGCGTGAGCGGCAGCGCGGCCGCGCCGTGGCTGATGCGCAGGGCGGACCGGTCCACCGTCAGCGCCGCCATGCCGGCGCGGGCGCCGCGCGGCGCAGGTGGGCGCGCACCCGGGCCACCACTTCGCGCGGGCTGGAAGGGCTTGCACACGTAGTCGTCGGCGCCCGTGTCGAGTCCGAGCAGGCGGTCGACTTCATCGACCCGGGCCGTGATCATGATGATGGGCGCCTGCGTGAACGCGCGCGCCTGGCGGCACACGTCGATGCCGTCCAGGCCGGGCAGCATCAGATCGAGCAGGATCAGGTCCACCGCACCGGACCTGAGCGCCTCCAGCGCCTGCAGGCCGTCGCCGATGCGGGTGGTGCGGTGGCCATCCGCTTCCAGGTAGTCGGCCAGCAGCGCCGCGATCTTGGCATCGTCTTCGACAATCAGAATGTGGCGTGGCTTCATGCGCGCTCCCCCTCCAGCGGCAGGCGCAGTTCGATCCGCACTCCGCCCAGGGCCGACGGGAAGGCGCCGATGGTGCCGCCGTGGGCGCTGGCCAGCGCCTTGCAGATCGCCAGTCCCAGGCCGCTGCCGCCCCGCTCGCGCGAGCGCGCCGCGTCGACCCGGTACAGGCGTTCGAAGATCGAGCCCAGTTCGTGGGCGGCCACGCCGGGCGCGCTGTCTTCGACCACCAGCACGGCCCAGGCGCCGTCGCGCGCCAGGCTGACGGCGATGCGCCCGCCGCGGTCGGTGTAGCGCACGCTGTTTTCCAGCAGATTGACCAGCAGCTGGGTCAGCCTACCCCCGGGTCGGCGCGCACGCACAGCGGCTGGGGCGAGAGCACGGCGTCGAGCGGTGAGGCCGGCAGCCGCGGGCCCGTTCCTGCGGTAGCGCGCCGCCAGCGGCGCCAGCAAGGCGCCCAGTTCGACCCGCTGCCATTCGAAATGCAGGTCATGCCGGCGTCGGCCAGGGTCAGCTGGTGCAGATCGTCCACCAGTTTATTCAGGTGCAGCACTTCGGCGTGCAGCGAGACCAGCGCGGCCGGATCGGCCTTGCGGATGCCGTCGATCAGCGCTTCGATCTCGCCCCGGATCACCGTCAGCGGCGTGCGCAGTTCGTGCGCCACGTCGGCCAGCATCTTGCGCCGGTGGCGTTCGCTCGCTTCGAGTGCCTCGGCCATGGAATTGACGTGCAGGGCCAGTTCGGCCAGTTCGTCGCGCGAGAGCAGCGGCGCGCGCGCATCGAACTGGCCCTGCGCCAGGCGCGCCGCAACGTCGCGCAGCGCAGCGACGGGCCGCAGCAGGTGGCGCGCCAGCCACACCGCGAGCAGGATCGAGACCAGCGCCATCGCGCAGGCCACCAGTACGATGTCGCGCACCTGCTCGCGCAGGAACAGGCTAGGCCGAAGCGTCGGCGCCATGCCTACTGCACCAGCGGGCGCAGGCGGATCGACGCCACCAGCTTGCCGTCGACCAGGACCGCGCGCTCGATCGTGCGCGGCACGTCGGGCGGGCCGAACAAGGGCTCGCCGTCGGCATCGAAAATGGAAATGCGGGGCCCGATGCCCATCGGGTCGCGCGCCGGGGGACGTTCGCGCGGCTCGGGCCGCATGGTCATCAAAACGGCCGGGCGGCGGGGGCGGACGGCGGCGCGCTTCGCCGCCCTCGGCCTGCAGCTGCGGGGTCAGCTGGGCCAGCAAGTCGCCCATGGCGCGCGGCCGGTGGCGCAGCCAGTCGAAGTTGCCCTCCTCGCGGTAGCTGCGGCCAGCAAGCTGCCCATCTGGTCCAGGTCGCGCGCCTGCATCTGGTTCAGGTAGGCGACGAAGCCGCGCTGCAGGTTGGCGCTCGTGACCCAGGCCATCGTGCCCAGGCACAGGATCACGATCGCGATCACGGCAAGGGCGATCTTGCGCGCGATCGTCAAGCGCATGGCGATGTCTGCCTGGTCGGTTTCACTGCGGTCTGTTCCGTGGTCCGGTCAAGCCCCCATCATACCCGCCAAATGTGCAGCAATTGTGGATTCAGGCTTAAGCAGCGGCTGCGCCAGCAGGGTTCCAGGCCGCGCAGGTGGAGCGCGATGGCCAGCGCCGCGCCCAGCACCAGCGCCAGCAGCACCACCACGCCCGGCCAGCCTTCGCTGCTCCAGACCACGCCGCACAGGGAACCGACCACGCTCGAGCCGACATAGTAGAAGAACAGGTACAGGGCCGAGGCCAGCGCATTCGCGCCCCGGGCACGCCGTCCGACCCAGCTGCTGGCCACCGAATGGGCGGCGAAAAAGCTGAACGTGAACAGGGCCATGCTTAAGCCACGATCAGCACCAGCTCGTCGGCCAGCGTCAGCAGCAGCCCGGCCAGCATGGCCGCCATCACCATCCACAGCACGTGGCGGCGGCCAATGCGATCGGCCAGGCAGGCCTAGCCCAGACCGCGCTGAACATGCCGATCAGGTACAGCACCGACAGCAGGCCGACCGCGCTCTGGCTGATCCCGAACGGGGCGCCCAGCAGGCGAAAGCCGATGTAGTTATACAGGCTGACGAAGGCGCCCATCAGCAAAAAACCCAGCAGAAACAGCCAGCGCATGCTTAGGCCTCCTTGCAGGTGCAGGCTTGGCGCCGCGCAGCAGCGCCAGCGTGCCGCCTTCGGCAGCCACCGCGCGCCGCGGTTCGGGCAGATTGCGCCAGAACTCGAAGGCCGCCACCAGGCTTGGCCCCGCGCCGATCACGGCCATCGACAGGCGCCACGAGAAAAAATCGCTGATCAGCGACGCCACCAGGCGCCCGACCATGCCGCCCACCGCCGTGCCGCCGATATACACGCCCATCGACAGGCCGAGCGAGCATAGGCCTCGATTTCGCGCGCCAGGTAAGCCATCGCCACCATCGGCATGCCGCCCAGTGCGAAGCCGAGCAGCGCGCGCAGCACCAGCAGCTGGACGAAGTTGTGCGCCAGCGCGCCCAGGACGGTCAGCACGGCGGCCGCCGCCAGCGCGCCCGACATCAGGCGCCTGGAGCCGATCCGGTCCGCGGCCAGGCCGCTCAGCAGCAGCGCGATCGCCATGCACAGGGTCGACACCGACAGCGTCCAGCTGCTCTGGGCCGAGCGTGAGCGCGAACTCGTCGCCCAGCACCGGCATCAGCGGCTGCAGGCAGTACAGCAGCGCGAAGGCGGAAAAGCCGCCGTACAGCATGGCTTTGTTGATGCGCCTGAAGGCGAGGCTGGCGGCAGTGGCTGGCTGGGACATGGGGCATTCCTTGAAGAAGTCAGTGCCATCTTAGGATTGCGGATTAATACTGTCCAATATATATTTGTCGAACATTTAATCTAATAAATCGATTAGTCATGGAACTACGCCACCTGCGCTACTTCATCGCCGTCGCCGAGGAACTGCATTTCACGCGCAGCAGCCGAGCGCCTCCACATCGGCCAGCCGCCGCTCAGCCAGGCCATCCAGGCGCTGGAAGCGGACATCGGCGCCCAGCTGTTCGAGCGCACCAAGCGCTCGGTGCGCCTGACCGGCGCGGGCCAGCTGTTCCTGGCCGACGCGCGCCGCATTCTGGCGCTGGCCGACGAAGCGACCGACACCGCGCGCCGCGCCCAGCGCGGCGAAGCGGGCGAGCTGCGGATCGGTTTCACGTTTTCGACCCCGCTCACGCCCCTGTTCGCGACCGTCATCAACCGCTACCGCCAGCAGTATCCGGCGGTGAGCCTCAAGCTGCACGAGATGGCCACCCTGCCGCAGCTCGAGGCGCTGGCCCAGCGCAGCCTCGACCTCGGTTTCGTGCGCCCGCCGGAAACGCCGCCGGGGCCCGGCATCGCGCTCGACGCGCTGCGCGAGGACCAGCTGGTGGCGGTGCTGCTTACCGCCTCGCCGCTGGCGCGCGGCATGGCCGGTGTCGATCCGCGAACTGAAGGACATGCCGTTCGTGATGTATCCGCCCGGCGCCTAAGCACCGGCATCTATCCGCAAATCTTCCGCCTGTGCCGCGCAGCTGGCTTCACGCCTGAGCGATCGGCCACGTGGCGGGCGAAGCGTCCACCATCATCGGCCTGGTGGCGGCTAGACTGCGGCGTGTCGGTGCTGCCCTCGGCGTTCACCCGCATCCACATGGACGGCGTGTGCTACCGCCCGCTGACCGACGCCGGCGCCACCACCACCCTGCTGCTGGCCCGGCGCAGCGACGACAGCAACGCCCTGATCGACGCCTTCGTGGCACTGGCGACGGCTGCAGCCGATGAATAAAATCCATTTTTGCTGCACATTTGGCCGTCATGCTTGGCTCCGTAAAGACAACCAGGAGCCAGCATGTCACTGCAACAACCATCCCGCGCCACCGCCCCGGCGCTGCCGTTCACGATTCTGTTTTCACTCGTGCTGACCGCCTGCGGCGGCGGCGGCGCAAGTCCGGCCCCGGAAGTGCTGGCCGCGGCCCCTGCGCCCGCGCTTGCTGCCCGCACCAGCGCCCACGCCTGCCCCCGCCTTGAAGCGACTATCCTGGCCCAGCCCAACCCGGACGGCGCCGCCCTGACCTTCACCGCCGCTTCGCACCATCGACAAGGCCAATCCCTTCTTCAAGGCCTTCGGCAACGGCCGCAGCTGCGCCACTTGCCACGATGAAGGCGCTTAGCTGGAGCCTGACCCCGGCCAGCCTGCGCGCGCTTTGCCGCCAGCGCCGGCGCCGATCCCGTCTTTCGCCTGAACGACGGCGCCAATTCGCCGCGCGCGGCGGACGCCACGCTCGACCAGAAGCGCGTGGCCTACAGCATGCTGCTCACCAAGGGCGTGATCCGGGTCGGCTTGCCGCTGCTTAAGTGGCGCTGCCGAGTTCACGCTGGCCGCCGCCGACGATCCCTACGGCTTTGCCAGCGCCACCGAACTGTCGCTGTTTCGCCGTCCGCTGCCGAGCGCGAACCTGAAGTTCGCGGCCACCGTCATGTGGGATGCGCGCGAAACCCAGAGCGACGCGCAATCGGCGATCTGCATCCGCGATGCCGTGCCCGCACTGTGCTTCGCTCCGCTCGACACCAACCTGCTGCACCAGGCCAACAGCGCCGTGCGCGGCCACGCCGAAGCGGCCCAGGACCTGACGGCGGCCGAGCAGCGCGCCATCGTCGATTTCGAGTCATCGCTGTTCGCGGCCCAGTCGCAGTCCGGCGCGGCGGGCGACCTGGCGGCGAACGGCGCGCGCGGCGGCCCGGCCGCGCTGGCTAAACCAGAACTTCTACTTCGGGATCAACGATCCGATCAGCGGCGACTACCTCACCAACGCCCCCTTCAACCGCGCGGCCATGAACCTGTTCGGCGCCTGGCGCAATCTGCCGGCTGCCCGGCACCGCCCAGGACCAGGCGCGCAGTGCGATCGCGCGCGGCGAAAACCTGTTCAATACGCGGCCCATGAACATCGTCCAGGTGGCTTAAGCATCATCGCCGACACGCGCGGCACTTGCACCACCTGCCACAATGCGCCGAATGCCGGTTCGCACTCGGTCATGCGCACCTTCGATTCGGGGTGTCTCGGCCGCGCTGCAGGCGCACGGCGGACATGCCGCTCTACACCTTGCGCAACAGCGCGACCGGCGTGCAGGTGCAGACCAGCGATCCGGGCGTGGCCATGGTGACGGGGAAGTGGAACGATATCGGCAAGTTCAAGACGCCCAACCTGCAGGGGGGCGGCGCGCGCGCCCTTCTTCCACGACGGTTCGGCGCCGGACATGGAAGCGGTGGTGCAGTTTTACGACCGCAGGTTCAGGATGGGACTGAACCCGCAGGAAGCGGCCGACCTGGCCGCCTTCCTGAAGGCGCTGTGAGCGCTTACGCGTAGTCGGCGTCGAGCTCGGAACCGGCGTAATTCTCCAGTTCCGCGAACAGCGTCTTCATGGCGGTGCGGGTCGGGATCTTCTGGATCACGGTGCAGTGGGTGCGGTAGGAGGCGATCCGCTCGGCGACCACCGGCTGGTGCTGGGCCGGGAGCTGGGCCAGCAGCGCGGCCCAGCCTACCTCGTAGTCCGGCTTGTTCTTGCGCACCGACTTGACCATCCGCTCGAACTCCTTCTGCCCGGTGCGCGCCACGATCCGCCCGCCGCCCTCGATGGCCGAGATGATGGCCACCGCGATCACGCCTTCGGCATTGAGGTCCGGATCGTTGATCGGACCGGCGTAGTGATGCTTAAGCGCAGCCAGCCGGCCCGCGCGCACGATCGCCTGCACCTGCTTGCGGGCGGTGTGCTGCTGCTCGTACTTGTCATGTAGCTTAGCCCAGTTCTGGCCCGGATCGGCGTGGCAGATGTCGACGAACAGCTCCTTCAAGCGGCGCTGCATGTAGACCGGGTCCTGGTCGTACTCGCCGACCAGCGAATCCTCGGGCAGCGACGCCAGATCGCGGATCAGGCGAAAGCCCGCCTGGAACACGTGCTCGGCGCCGTGCTCGATCAGGAAGTCGAGCGCCGCTTCGTCGCCCTCGTGCGTCAGCTCGTGCTCGAGCCCGAGCGAGACGCAGCCGGTGGTCAGGAACAGCGCCTTCTGGATGCCTTCGGCGGTTTTATCGTTGGTGAACTTCTCGGCCACCATCGCGTTGATACCGGCCAGTTCGTCGGCCAGGATCACGGCGTCGTCGCCGACTTCGCGCGTGCCCAGGACACGGATGGCCCGCACCAGGCGGGGCAGGCGTTCTGCGACGAGTGCTGGCAGCATGGCTGGCGCGGCCCCCGTCACGAGAAGATTCCGGTGCCGATGCTCTTGCGGGTGCCACGCTTGGGCACCGCGCTGCGCGCCGACGGCACCTGCTTGCGCAGGCGGTACAGCAGTTCCTTGGTGGAGCGCTGCAGGAATTTCGGTTCTTCGTCCGGGTCGTCCGAGAATTCGGCGTCGGCCAGGTCGCCGCTGTGGCGGAAGTCGGGGAACAGCTCGAACAGGGCGCGGTCCCAGCCGTCCTCGCTGGCCTTGGCCAGTTCGATCGCCAGCGGCACGACATCGCTGTCGGACGAGGTCTGGCCCGTGATGTACGGGCCCTTGGCCAGGATTTCACCGGCCACTTCGAGAATTTCACGCGGCGCCATCGAGAACAGGATCGCGAACGCGGTCAGACCATGGTCGCTGGCCGAGGCCTCGGCCAGCAGCTCGTGGCGGCGCTCGACGTCGTCGGTCGAGAACACGATGCCGTGCACGTGCGCGAACAGCGACTCGGCCACGCGCTCGGGATCGTCCTCGATCATGTCGTCCGACCAGGTCGCGGCGAAGAAGGCCAGGCTGTCGGCCCAGGCCTTGGGCGGCACCAGCAGCGTGGCCAGGCTGGTCTTGCCGCCGTCGAAACCGGACAGGTGCAGCGCCGTGACCTGCGGCGGCAGCTGGCCAAGCACGTCGACCACGGCCAGGTCGCCATGCTGCTCGACCGCTTCAGAAAACGCCTGCTCGGCGTGGTGCAGCGAGCCTAAGCCAGAACCAGCTCGGTGACCTGCTTGTGCAAGGCCGGGAGATTCGATTTGTCGCTCATTTAGTCTCCTTCCTGATCGAACATGTTCGCGAAGTCGTCGGACACGCCGTCGTCGTCGGCCACATCGTCGCCGTCATCGTTCTCGCCCAGCTGGTCGAAGGACTGGTCGTCCTCGTCCCACATGCGCGGGTGCTTGAACAGGAAGGCGGTGATGATGGCCTGGCGTGCCAGGTCGGGATGGTTTTCGGTCATGGCGGCGTACATGGCCGCGGCCTCCTGCCTTCGCAGGCGGCCATGGCGAACACCTTGGACGGGTTGCCGCCCTCGTATTCGGCCGCCTCAAGCAGCAAGCCCTTGTTGTTGCTGAACGTGATGTGATCGACCAGCGCGAAGCTCATCATGTTGACGTCTTCGATGCCGCCGCCGTCGGCGTATTCGCCGATCAGCGCCGCCTGCATCATCTGGTAATTCTTGCGGTTCGGCGGGTCGCCCAAAATGCCGTCGATCTGGCCGCCAAGCTCGCGCGACTGGTAGGCAAATTCAGGGATGTACTTTTCTCATTTTCTGATCCTGTGGGTGATATTAGGCGGGCAAAACCACGCCGTTCAACTGAAACACGGAGCGCCACAGCTCGAAGGCTTCGGCTTCGGCATCGAGGATGATGCGGTGGTTCACGCTCTGGTTGTATTCGTCGCGCTTGACGGGGTCGGACAGGATTTCGTACGCCTTGGTGATGCTCTTGAAGCGCACCTCGGCGCCCGGGGCGTCGTTGCGGTCGGGGTGGTAGCGCATGGCGAGCGAGCGGTAGATCTTCTTGATCTCGTCATCGCTGGCATTGGGCGCCACTCCGAGGATAGCGTATAAATTTTCCACGAGGAAACTCCGGCGGCAGCCAAACTGTAAAGCAGGATTATCCTATAGAACGGGTTTGACCGGGAAATGCAGGCAATCCCGTACCTTATGCAAATGACAGCATGGTACCCAGCCGGGTACGGTAAAATGCCCGCAACCTGATCATTTCACGCCTTATCCTCCATGAGCAACGACAAAAACACTGCAGCTGCAGGCGCGGCATGAACGCGCCCTCGTCCAATTTCCTGCGCGGAATCATCGAAAACGACCTCGCCATGCTTACACCCACGTGCGTCCCGGCCTGCCACAAGTCATCACGCGCTTCCCGCCCGAGCCGAACGGCTATCTGCACGTGGGCCATGCCAAATCGATCTGCGTCAACTTCGGCCTGGCGCGCGACTTCAACGGCCGCTGCCACCTGCGCTTTGACGACACCAATCCGGAAAAAGAAGACACCGAATACGTCGACACCATCATCGACTCGGTCAAGTGGCTCGGCTTCGACTGGAAGCAGCCCGACCAGGAACACCTGTACTACGCCAGCGACTACTTCGAAAAGCTGTACCTCATGGCCGAGTACCTGATCGAGAAGGGCTTCGCCTACGTCGACAGCCAGAGCGCCGACGACATGGCCAAAAACCGCGGCAACTTCGGCACCCCGGGCACCAACTCGCCGTTCCGCAACCGCCCGGCCGCCGAATCGCTGGAATTGTTCCGCGCCATGCGCATTAAGCAAGTTCAAGGACGGCGAGCACATCCTGCGCGCCAAGATCAGCGAAGACAGCATGGCCTCGCCCAACATGAACATGCGCGACCCGGCCATCTACCGGATCCGCCACGCGCACCACCACCGTACCGGCGACGCCTGGTGCATCTACCCGATGTACGACTACACGCACCCGATTTCGGACGCGTTGGAAAACATCACCCATTCGCTGTGCACGCTCGAATTCCAGGACCACCGTCCATTCTACGACTGGCTGCTGGCCACGCTCGCGCCGGGCGGCTTCTTCGCCCAGCCTAGCCCCCGCGCCAGTACGAATTCGCGCGCCTGAACGTGACCTACGTCGTCACCAGCAAGCGCAAGCTGCGCCAGCTGGTCGATGAAGCCATCGTCAGCGGCTGGGACGATCCGCGCATGCCGACCATCGTCGGCCTGCAGCCAAGCGGCCTACACGCCGGAAGCGATCCAGCTGTTCTGCGACCGCATCGGCGTTTCCAAGGCCGACAGCTGGATCGACATGAGCATCCTGGAAGGCGCCCTGCGCGACGACCTCGACCCGAAAGCGCCGCGCGCCACCGCCGTGCTGCGTCCGCTCAAGCTGATCATCGACAATTTCCCCGAAGGCGAAAGCGTCGCGTGCACTTCGCCGGTCCACCCGCACTTCCCGGAGCGCGGCCTGCGCACCTTCCCCATCACGCGCGAGCTGTGGATCGAACAGGACGACTTCATGGAAGTGCCGACCAAGGGTTACTTCCGCTTCTTCCCGCCCAACGGCGACACGCCGGGCAGCCGGGTGCGCCTGCGCCACGGCTACGTGGTCGAATGCACGGGCTACGACAAGGACGCGGCCGGCGCCGTGACGGCCGTGCACGTGAAGTACTTCGAGGACAGCAAGTCCGGCACCGAAGGCTCGAACAACTACAAGGTCAAGGGCAATATCCACTGGGTCAGCGCCGCCACCGCACTGCAAGCCGAAGTGCGCCTGTACGACCGCCTGTTCACCGAAGCCCAGCCCGATGCCGGCATGGGCAAGGACTTCATGGCCGCGCTCAATCCGAACGCGCTCGAAGTGGTGACCGCCTACCTGGAACCGGGCATGAGCGCGGCCGTGGCCGACCAGCGCTTCCAGTTCGAACGGCACGGCTATTTCGTGGCCGACCGCATCGACTCGCAGCCAGGCAAGCCGGTGTTCAACCGCGTCACCACGCTCAAGGACAGCTGGGCAAAATAAGCGTCCGCACACGTCGCGCTCACGCGACGAATCGTCCCCGAATCCCGCTCCGGCTCACGCTGCAGCGGGATTTTTTGACGCTCATCAAATCTTTCAGTTTGGTAGCTATCAGTACCAATAGGTACTTTATTTGCCCGCCATGCGTTAACTTAGATCAAACCATGCATCGCCATTTGCGGCTACCGAAAGGATTGCAACGCGCAATGCGTACCCTATTCTCATCAGTCAGAATGTTTTCCACCACGCGTCCGGCCATGTGGGTCGGCCTGCCCCTCTCGGTTGCTGTCGGGCTGGTGTTTTACTTCACCACCGCCAGCTCGATCGAATCGGACTCGCGCCAGCGCTTCACCGCACGCGCAAAACGCCAGCAACATCATCGTGGCGCGGATCAAGTCAGAGCCTCTCGACGTGCTGCGCGGGACCGCCAGCATTTTCCAGACCAGCTATCCGCTCACCCGGCGCCAGTTCCACGGCTATGTGAACGGGCTCGAGCTGCCCAGGAATTTTCCGGCAATCGAAGCGATCAGCTTTGCCGAATACGTCAAAGATGCCGACCGCGAAGCGTTCGAGCAGCGCATGAACCGCGAACTGACGACCGACAATGACATGGGCCAGCCGTTCAAGATCCGTCCGCCCGGCCGACAAGTGCGCCGAGTACAGCGTGCTGACCTTCATCGAACCTCTCGACCTGGGCAACAAGGCGGTCGGCTTCGACCTGCAAGCCAATCCCCTGCAGCACGCCAACCAGATCGCTGCTGCGCGACGGCGGCCAGCTGATTTCCTCGGGCATGCCGATCGCCGCCATGGCCGGACGCAACCGCACCGGGCTGGGCATGCGCCTGCCGATCTACCTGCCGCACGCACCGACCAATACCATGCAGGAGCGGCGCGACGCGTTTGTCGGCTCGGTCGGGATCGCCTTCTCGGTCGACAAGCTGGTGCTCGGCGTGATCGACGAAATGCCGGTCCGCAATGTGCGCATGACCCTGGTCGACAACGCGGTCAGCATCGAAGGCAAGCGCGGCCGCATCCTGTTCGACACCGAAATGGAAACGGCGGCCAGTCGCGCCCGCCGCTGCTGCGTGGCGGGCGCTTTTCGAAAACGCTGCCGATCGACTTCAACGGCCGCGCCTGGGACGCCACCTTCAGCGTCGACGCGCGACCTGTACACGGGTTTCGAAGAATTCGTGCCCTGGCTGGCGATGCTGGCTAAGCTTCATCAGCACCATGCTGCTGTACGCGCTGTTCCACACGCTGACCTCGTCAGCTTGCGCAAGGCCATCAAGATGGCCAAGGGCATGACGCGCGAACTGCGCGAGAGCCAGGCCAAGCTGCAGCAATCGCACCAGAACCTGCGCCGCCTGGCGGCCCACGCCGACCAGATCAAGGAAGGCGAACGCAAGCGCATCGCGCGCGAGATCCACGACGACCTCGGGCAGAACTTGCTGGCGCTGCGGATCGAGGCCGACATGCTGGCCACCCGCACCCACGAACGCCATCCGCGCCTGCACACGCGGGCCCGCTCGACCCTGTCGCAGATCGATGCCACCATCAAGAGCGTGCGCCAGATCATCAATGACTTGCGGCCCAATGTGCTCGACCTGGGCCTGTCGGCCGCCGTCGAATGGCAGATCGCCGAATTCAAGCGCCGCACCGGCATCGCCTGCGAGCTGATCGATGAACCGAAGGAAGTGCTGCTGGGCGACCACGCGGCCACGGCCTTCTTCCGCATCCTGCAAGAGTCGCTCAGCAACATCGTGCGGCATGCCCATGCCACCAGCGTGCGGGTCGAACTGCGCTCGAACGGCCGCCTGCTGACCATGACGGTCAGCGACAACGGCATCGGCCTGGGCGCGCGCGAACGCTGCAAGGTCGGCTCCTTCGGCCTGGTCGGCATCGAAGAGCGCATCAATATCCTCGGCGGCAGCTTCTCGATCACCAGCACCGACGGCGAGGGCACCACCGTGTGCGTCTCGGTGCCGCTGCACGCCGAACCCAACCATCAAGGAACGCCCGTCATGACGGCGCGCCACCATCACGAGGTCACTGTCTGACAAGCCTCTCGCATTGTCCTAAACAGACGCGGCGGCTTGGAGAAAGCGCGCTGTCGGACCTTGCCATATGCACTAGGAATAAACCATTTTGTTTGTTGAGTTAAGTCAAGTAGACCAGGGCGCACCGGCGCACCATCCTCATCTAGTAACGGAAATCAATGTAATTAGGAAAAATTTTCCAGCTAGATACAGAAAGGAGGACGCCGGAAGCAGCACGCAGCACACGCCATACCAGGGATGCAGTCACCACAATCACACTCTAAAAAAGAGGTCCTATCATGAAAAGCAATGCCACCTATAACGCGATCGCCGCGCTCGACCTGGAGCCGATCAAGACCAAACTGATGCACGTCGCCTCGGGCGAAGGCTGGAGCCGGGCGCGCGCCGACGCGATGGACACCGAGTACCGCCGCTTCCTCTACCTGATGCATGCGTTCCCCGACGAACAGACCGCGCCGACCGTCGATGTCGACACCTTCTGGCACTACCATATTCTCGACACCATGAAATATGCGGCCGACTGCGAGCGCGTGTTCGGCCAGTTCATGCACCACTATCCTTACCTCGGCATGGAAGGCAATGGCGACGAGGGGGCCGAGCAGCGCGGCGCCGAGCGCATGCGCGAACTGTATGAAGCGACCTTCGGCGAAGACTATATCCGCGCCGAAGCGTACGGCGAGGCTGCCGCCAGCGCCTACTGCATGCTGCGCCCGGGCGACAAGCAGGCG
This sequence comes from Massilia sp. H-1, assembly GCA_024703915.1. Lineage (GTDB taxonomy): Bacteria > Pseudomonadota > Gammaproteobacteria > Burkholderiales > Burkholderiaceae_D > Telluria_A. The sequence continues at coordinate 1,275,589 of CP087969.1, forward strand.
GCTAAGCGCCCAAGCCACGTATTGCATGCTACGACCGGGAAACACCAAGGCGCAGGGCGCGCAAGCGGCCTACTGCATGTTGCGACCGGGAGGCAAACCGGCCGACGGTGCGCAAGCGAGCTACTGCATGCTGCGACCGGGCGACAAGCAGGCTGAGGGCGCGACGCGGCCTACTGCATGCTGCGCCCCGGCAGCAGCGCAGCGCTGGCCGCGGCGGCCGCGCTGGCCACGGCCGCCTGCCACGACACGGCAGCGGCGATCTGAGCGGCAGCAACAGCGCCCACCAAGCGAACAGGCCCGGCAAGTGCAGCGCACTTGCCGGGCCTGTCTGTTTGGCGGGGCCGGTTTAGCGAATGGCGTTGAACGGATTGATCGTCACGCCCATCAGCGACTTCCAGTTCGCGGATGCTGAATTCGCTCACTTCGTGCATGCGCAGCAGGATGGTGGCGCCGATCGGCAGCGTGCGGTGGCGGATCTTGCTGATCACCGGCGGAGCCACTTCCAGCGCGACAGCGCAGCGTCATTCTTCAGATTCAATTTTTCCATGATCGCGTCGAGGACGGCGTTCGGATCGTAAGTCGGTTCTGTGGGCACGTGGCGTATCGTCATGAGTCAATTCTTTCAAAAAATCACATTCCGTGGCTTATTTGCCAGCGGCGCTAACTAACGGTGAAAAGCACGTTAAGTACCTGCGCTTCGCAGGATAAAGTGCGGCCTCTGCACGAACTGCAAGATCATACACGCTTGTGTTGACATTTGCTCAAGCCGTGACATTTTCACACAAAATAACACAGATTAGGAAATGTTTCTATCGTGCGTGTTGAGGAAGATACAGCGCCCCATAGCGGCGAGGGCCCATTCGCATGCGATCCGGGTAGCGAGCTGGGAGTAAGAAGTGGGAATTAGATAGAATTGCAGCAAAAGGGTGTGCTCATCGGCACGCTGCAAGCCAGCCGAGCTGGCGGCGGATTTCCTCGGGAGCGGGCGGTGGCTGGCGCGCGGCCTCGCGCGTGGCCATGTAGGCGCGGACCTGTTCCTTGGACGGTTGAATGATACGGTGCGGCATAGCGAGCTCTAGCACAAGGCCGGTTTCGTGTGACGATATGGCTCACGATACGGCCCGCTGCCGCGCCGCCCTTGAGGCAACTCAAGTGCGCACCGCTGCCCTGCTTATTTCTTCTGGCTGGCCTGGTAGATGGTCTTGGCATCCTGGTGCGCGCGGTCGAGGTTGCGCAAGGCCTCGTCCTGGTCGTGGGCGACGAAGAATTCCGCGTCCTGGGCCTTGACCACCAGCTTGATCGCGGCGGCATCGCTCAGATTGTATTTCTCGGTGATCAGGGTGGTCACTTCATCGAGGTATTCTTCGTAGGTCATGGCGCTCTCATGGCATGGCGGGGTTCAGGGGCCTCATTTTACCAGCGCCATGGCGGCCACCGCCGGACCGACGTGCGGATGGCGCAGGCGTACCCCGAGTTCCTGCTTGATGCGGGTGTTGGCCATGCGGCGCGATTCCGACATGAACGACAGCAGCATGGGCGAAACCGCCGCCGCCAGTTGCTCGCGCGCCACGCAGGGCAGGCGCAGCAGCGAATGCATCAGCAACCGTGTCGAAATAGTCGGCCATTTTCATGTGGGTGTCGTCCACCGCGTGATAGATCCGTCCAGGCAAGCCCCTGAACAAGGCCAGCGCCGCGATCCGCGCCAGATCGTCCGCATGGATATGGTTGGTGTACACATCGTCGCTTAGCCAGCAGGGCTGGCGTGCCCTGCTCCAGGCGGCGCAGCGGCAGCCGGTCGCGCGCGTAGATGCCCGGCACGCGCAGGATCGCCAGGTGGCCGCCGCGGCGCACGGCCCAGGCGCGCAGCACCCGTTCGGCATCGACCCGGCGCCAGGCGCGCCCATTGTGCGGCGCCACCGTGCGCGTCTCGTCGATCAATTCCCCGCCGCAATCGCCATACACGCCGCTGGTGCTCACATAAACCACGCGCGCCCCCTCAGGTAGAATGGCGCTCAGATGGCGCGTGCGGCGGTCGAGTACGCCTTCCGACTGGGGCGGCGCCAGGTGCACCACGTGCTGCGCCAGGCCTAGGCCAGGCGGGCCAGGCTGGCCGGGCGGTCGAGATCGGCCACCACCGGAATCGCCCCGGCCGCGCGCAGCTCGGCGCAGCGCGCCGGATTGCTGGTCACGGCAAACACGCGAAAGCGCGCACCAGCGGCAGCAGGCGCATGCCGACATCGCCGCAGCCGAGGATAAGCAGGCGCGGCCGTTTCAATTTGTTCTTGTCTTGTTTCATGTAAGGATTGTATGACGTTCCAGATTACTGTTCAGCCCAGCGGCCACCAATTCGCCTGCGAAGCGGACGAAACCGTATTAAACGCCGCGCTGCGGGCTTAAGCATCGGCCTGCCCTACGGCTGCAAGAATGGCGCCTGCGGCTCCTGCAAGGGCAAGGTCGTGTCCGGCACCGTCGAACACAAGGCCCACCAGCAGCGCCCCTGACGGACGAAGAAAAAGCGGCTAAGCTTCTCCCTGTTCTGCTGCGCCACCACCGGCGCCGACCTGGTGATCGAAGCGCGCGAAGTGGGCGGCAGCAGCGACTATCCGGTACGCAAGATGCCATCGCGCGTGGCCAGCATCGAAAAGGTCGCGCCGGACGTGGCCGTGATCACGCTGCAGCTGCTTAGCCAACGAAGCGCTCGCCTACCGTGCCGGACAGTATATCGAATTCCTGCTGCGCGATGGCAAGCGGCGCAGCTACAGCATGGCCAGCGCGCCGACGCTGGAAGGCCCGATCACCCTGCACATCCGCTACATGGCGGGCGGCCTGTTCACCGAGCACGTCTTTGGCAGCATGAAAGAGCGCGACATCCTGCGCTTCGAAGGACCGCACGGCAGCTTCTTCCTGCGCGAAGAATCGGACAAGCCGATCGTGCTGCTGGCCTCGGGCACGGGCTTCGCCCCGATCAAGGCCCTGATGGAGCACCTGATCGACCTGAAATCGACGCGGCCGGTGAGTTTGTACTGGGGTGGGCGGCGTCCGCTGGACCTGTACATGCATGCCCTGTGCGAACAATGGGCGGCCACGCTGCCGCAGTTCCGCTACGTGCCGGTGGTATCGCACGCGCTGCCGGAAGACCACTGGACGGGGCGCACCGGCTTCGTGCATGAAGCCGTCATGGCCGACCTGCCGGACCTGTCGGCGCACCAGGTATCGCCTGCGGCGCCCCGGTGGTGGTGGACTCCGCGCGGCGCGACTACGTCGCCCGCTGCGGCCTGCCGAAACGGACGAATTCTACGCCGACGCCTTCACCAGCGAAGCCGACCTCCACAACTAAAAAAATTTCTCCAACACCGGGGTCAGACCTCAATTCTGCAATTCGGGGTCAGACCTCAATTTCACACGTTCTTGGTGCCGCACGCGGCCACCGGGGCGATTTGTCGCGCTCACATCACAAATCCATAGCAAGCGCAGGGCATGCCACAAAAGTCTTGCAGAATGGAGGTCTGACCCCGAATTGCAGAATTGAGGTCTGACCCCGGGGTGGGCTTAGCGGCGCTTGACGGTGCTGGCGTCGAACTGGTCGCTGTTCTTGCCGGTGATGCTTAGAGCGTAGAACTGCTGGATTTCAGCCATGTCGGCGCCGATGTCGCCGGTGGGGATGAACATGCGGCCGATGCCGCCGGTCTTGTGCTTGAAGTCGAGATAGGCCAGCGCGATCGGTACGCCCGCGCCATGCGCCATGTGGTAAAACCCGGTCTTCCAGTGCGTCACCTTGCCGCGCGTGCCTTCCGGCGCGACGATGATCGCCAGCCGCTCGCGCGCCCAAACGCGGCAATCGTGTTCTGCACCGTGTTGTTGGAGGCGCTGCGGTCGATCGCGATCCCGCCCAGCCAGCGCGAAAGCCAGCCGATCGGCCAGCTGAACAGGCTGGCCTTGGCCATCCAGTACACGCGCAAACGCAAGACAAAGCACAGCATCAGGGTGATCGGGAAATCCCAGTTGCTGGTGTGCGGCGCGGCAATCAGGATGAATTTCGGATGCTGCTCGATTTCGTCCGGCGTCATCCCTTCCGTGCGCCAGCCCGTGGCGCATGGACATGGACGTGCGAGACGGCACGCATGACGCGGTTGATGATCGGTGTTTCGAATATGGTGTGGTGCATGACTGGACAGTCCCGGCGCAGCCACCCTCGGCAGGCGCGCGCAACATCGGGCACAATAGATGAGGTCGTTCTCTAAAGCATCATTTTACCCCAGTCGCATGCCTCCCCCGAAAGTTCTTATGTCGCTCCTGTCGCCGTCCCATGGTTTTGCCGTCCTGCGCCACCGCAATTTTTCCTTTTACCTCACGGCGCGCCTGCTCGGCACGCTGGCGGTGCAGATGCAAAGCGTGGCCATCGGCTGGCAGGTCTACCAGATGACGGGCAGCCTGTTCGACCTGGGCCTGATCGGCCTGGCCCAGTTCGCGCCCTTCCTGGTGCTGATCCTGCTGGCCTTAGCCACGTGGCCGACCGCTTCAACCGCCGCAACATCATCATCGTCTGCCTGGCCACCCAGCTCGTGTGCGGCTTGCTGCTGCTCGGCTTCACGCTGTCGGGCACGCGCGGTGTGGCCGGTGTTCGCGATCCTGGTGCTGTTCGGCAGCGCGCGCCTTCATGATGCCTTAAGCCACCCAGGCCGTGCTGCGCAACCTGGTGCCGGACGAAGCCTTCGGCGCGGCCGTCGCGCTCAGCTCCTCGGCCTTCCACGTGGCCGTGATCGCCAACCCCGGTACTGGGCGGCCTGCTGTACCTGGCCTACCCCGTCCACGGTGTACCTGGTCGCCGCCGCCCTGCTGGTGCTGTCGGTGGCGCTGATGGCGCGCACCCGCGCCGCGCCCCAGGCGGTCAATAAGGAACCGGCCACCTGGCACACGGTGCTCGAAGGCTTGCGCTTCGTGTTTTCGCGCCCGATCATGCTGGGCGCCATTTCGCTCGACCTGTTCGCGGTCCTGTTCGGCGGCGCCACGGCCCTGCTGCTTAAGCCTATGCGCACGACGTGCTGCAGGTCGGCCCCACCGCGCTCGGCCTGCTGCGCACCGCGCCCGGGGCCGGCGCGGCGCTGTGCTCGGTGGCACTGACCTTCTATCCGATCCGGCGCCATGTCGGCGCCTGGATGTTCGGCGGCGTGGCCGTGTTCGGCCTGGCCACGGTGACGCTGGGCCTGACCGACAATCTGCTGCTGGCGCTGCTGGCCCTGCTGCTGCTGGGCGCCAAGGACATGGTCAGCGTGTATGTGCGGCACTTGCTGGTGCAGTTCGAAACGCCGGACGCGATCCGCGGCCGCGTCAGCGCGGTGAACTCGGTCTTCATCGGCGCGTCTAACGAGCTGGGCGAGTTCGAATCCGGCGTCACGGCTTAGCTGGTTCGGGCTGGTGCGCGCCATCCTGTTCGGCGGGGTCGCCACGCTGGCCGTCACAGGCATCTGGATGTGGCGTTTTCCCGTGCTCTCGCGCATGGACCGCTTCCCCCATCACGCGCAGGAAATCGGCGCCCGCAAGCAGGCCTAGCACCATGCGCTTTGCTTGAAGCTGAACAACACTGGCGAAAGGTGTAAGATAAAGCTGTGTGCGTCACGAAGTCACCGGCTCCGGCAGGGCGGCAGTCGCGCCCGCCGCACACGAACGGCCGGAGTTGGATTTTTTTGAACAACCGGGAGTGAGCTTATGCAAATTAACATCAATACCGACAAAACGATCGAACGCCATCAAGGTCTGGACGATCATGTGCAATCCGTGGTCTCGGCTGCGGTGCAACGTTTTGCGGACCACATCACTCGCGTCGAAGTTCACCTCAGCGACGACAATAGCCAGAAATCTGTCGATGGCGGCAACCGCTGCCTGCTCGAGGCGCGCGTCAACGGCTACCAGCCGATCGCCGTCAGCGACCACGACGTCGCCCTGCACGTGGCCATCAGCGGCGCGGCAGACAAGCTCAAGCGCGCAATCGAAAGCGCACTCGGCCGCCTGCACGACAAGAAGCTGCATGCCACGCCAACGCTGATCGATGAACCGGACGAAGTGAACGAGTAAGCATCCCCTTCCCTGGCGGCCGCGCAGGCTGCCAGGCTGACTGCCTTGCCCTACCCCTGCCCTACCCCGCCCAGCGCTGCTGCGCGAGCATGCGCAAGTACGCCAGCCCCGCGACCGAGCGGCTGCCATACCACGACATCATTTCACCATCGACCAACTGGACCGGCTTGCCGATCTGCTTTTCGAGCGCGTCCGCATGGGCCTCGGTAAAGCGGTAAGGTTCGGTCGACAGCAGCACCGCGTCGATCCCGGCCACCAATTGCGCGTTCCAGGTGAACGCGGGATAGCGCTCCGGCCCCAGAGCGGGAATCTTCCAGCCGATTTCGGCCAGCATGCGCGCGATGTAGGTGTCGCTGGAAATGCTCATCCACGGGTCTTGCCAGATGCAGTACAGCACCGTCGCGCCCGGCCCTGCTTAAGCATCGCCTTCCAGCAAGGCGTATTCATGCTCGAAGCGCGCACAAGGCCTCGGCTTGCTGTTCGGCGCAAAAGATGCCGCCCAACAGGCGCGCCAGGTCCAGGTTGTCGCGCGGCCCCAGCGGATGGGTGACGATGACGTTGGGCACGAACTCGGCCAGCGCGTCGGCCGTGGGCTTGGTGTTCTCGTCGATATTGACGACCACGTGGGTGGGCGCCAGCTTGCGGATCTTGTCCAGGTTCACGTCCTTGGTGCCGCCCACCTTGGCGATGGCGGCCACGCTGGCGGCCGGATGAATGCAGAAGCCGGTGCGCCCGACCAGCTGCGGCGCCAGGCCCAGGTCGCACAGCAGTTCGGTAATCGAGGGCACCAGCGACACGATGCGCGCGCCGGGCGCGGGAAGATGGACGGTACCGAGAGTATCAATGAACGGCATGGCAGGGGCTCAAAGCAGGCGAAGGCGCTATTGGAACACTGATATGATGCCATTGCCAAGCCATGGCACCCGGATTAATGAGAGAGAGACGACTTTGGAACAGACCGGCACCTTCGGACAATCGCGCTACACCATCGGCGAACTGCAGCTGTTTCGCGACGCCGACCATGCCCAGCTGGCGCCCCTGCTGGCCTGCCTCCCTGTCATGCGGGTTGCCGCCGGACGCCCGGTCGAAGACGCGGCCCACGCGCGCCTGTACATCGTGCTGGCGGGCGCGCTGGCGGTGGCGGCCGATACCCACAGCGGCATGACCGACGGCACCGTCAGCCGCATCCTGCCGGGCGAGAGCGTGGGCGAACAATCGGTGCTCGACGAATCGGTCAACCTGTCGGCCATTTCGGCGATCGTGGACTCGGAATTGCTGGTCATCGACGGCGCCCTGGTCTGGACCCTGATCGACCTGTCCGGCGGCCTGGCGCGCAACCTGCTGCGCATGCTCTCGTTCCGGATCCGCGCCGCCAACGCCCTGCTGCGGCGGCGCCAGAAGCTGGGCGAATTCTATCGCCAGCTGTCGATGAACGATGGCCTGACCGGCTTGTACAACCGTTCCTGGCTGAGCGACATGCTGCCCAAGATGGTAGCCACCGCGCACCGCGCGGGGACCTCGCTGGCCCTGGCCATGATCGACCTCGACCACTTCAAGATCTTCAACGACACGCATGGCCACCTGACCGGCGACGACGCCCTGCGCGCGGCGGCCGGGGTGATCAGCGTGGCGCTGCGCCCGTCCGACTTTGCGGTCCGCTATGGTGGCGAAGAAATGATGGTGATTTTGCCCGAGACCAGCGAACTGCTGGCCGTGATGGTGGCCGAACGGCTGGTGGCGCGCATGCGCGAGGCGCCGATCTTCCCCGACATGCGCGTGCCGCTGCCGCACGTGACCGCTTCGGTCGGGGTGGCCGTGCTGGCCGAAGGCATGGACGACCTGGCCCTGATCGCTGCCGCCGATGCGGCCCTGTATCGCGCCAAGCACAGCGGGCGCGACCAGGTGTCGCTCTAGACCTTGGCCTTGGCCGTACTGTCCGTGCTTAAGCAATGCTGCCCGTTTCCTCGGCCGGTGCTTATGGGCTTGATGAAGTCCTGGTAACCCTTGAGGACCAGCTCGTAGGTCTTGTCGATGCTTAGGCCGCGATCTCGCCGCCCAGCACTTTCAAGCCTTCCAGCACGTCCTGGGCTTCCTTGAAGCCTTTTTCAAAGCCGCCCTGGATCACGTCGATGAATTGCTTGCGCGTTTCCTCGCTATCTTCCAGGCCTTTTGCTGGCGGAATGCATCGTAAAAGGCGGTCGAGAGCTGCACGATGCGCCCGGCGGTGGCTTCCGGCGAATTGTCCTGGGTGGCGGCGGCATTCTGGATCGCATCCTTGCCCAGGGTCGGCGCCAGCGCTTCATTGACGCCCTCGATGGCCGAGCGCAGCAGCAAGGCCAGCGGGTCGTTGCTTAAACCGAAATGGCCACGTTCAGCGAGGTCTGGACGATCGCGCTGTTGCTCGAGGCGCGCCTTGGCGGTGGCCGAGGCCGGACTCTCGACATCCTTGATCTTGTTCGAGTTCGACCCGTCCTTGACCTTGTTGTTATTCTCCAGCCCTGGTGGAGAGGAAAGTTTTCCATTGGAAACAGAAACAGGGATTGACATGGCCATTCTCCTTAGTCCAGCATAGGCGCCAATTCGCGGCGCACCGCTTCGTCTCCTATTATCGGCACAAAAGCCAAAAGCTGTAGCCTTGCTGCAGGAACATTATTCCTATGACCACCCACACTTTCCTCTGGCATGACTATGAAACCTTCGGCGCCCAGCCACGCCGCGACCGTCCGGCGCAGTTTGCCGCGATCCGCACCGATGCCGAGCTGAATGAAATCGGCGATCCGATCATGCTCTATTGCAAGCGGCGCCCGATTTCCTGCCCGACCCGGTGTCTTGCCTGATCACCGGCATCACGCCCCAGCAATGCCTCGAATGGGGCGTGCCGGAACATCAGTTTGCCGCGACGGTCGAGGCGGCGTTCAGCCAGCCGGGCACGATCGGGGTCGGCTACAACACCATCCGTTTCGACGATGAAGTCACGCGCTTCCTGTTCTGGCGCAACCTGATCGATCCTTACGCGAGCGAATGGCAAAACAATTGCGGCCGCTGGGATTTGCTCGACGTGGTGCGCATGACCTATGCGCTGCGTCCGGAAGGCATCGAATGGCCGCTGCGCGAGGACGGCAAGCCCAGCTTCAAGCTGGAACACCTGGCGCGCGCCAACGGCTTGCTGCACGAAGCGGCGCACGATGCGCTGTCGGACGTGCGCGCCACGATCGCCCTGGCGCGCCTGATCCGCCAGCACCAGCCCAAGCTGTTCGATTTCTGCCTGGCCCTGCACAAGAAAGACAAGGTCGCCGCCGAGATCGGCATGCACCTGGCGCCTGAGCAGCGCCAGCCCTTCCTGCATGTGAGCGGCATGTTTCCTGCCGAGCGCGGCTGCATCGGGCTGGTCTATCCGCTCGGCACCCATCCGACCAACAAGAACGAGGTGCTGGTCTGGGATTGCCGCTACGATCCGGCCGAACTGTTCGCCCTCGATGCCGACACGATCCGCCTGCGCATGTTCAGCAAGACTGCCGACCTGCCCGAGGGCATGACGCGCCTGCCGATCAAGAGCATCCACATGAACAAGTCGCCGATGCTGGTGTCGAACCTGAAGAAGCGCTCACATGCGGCCATGGCGGCGCGCTGGGAACTCGATCTTGAACAAGGTCGCGTGCACGCGCGCGCCGTGGCCGCGGGGCCCGACATGAACGCCATGTGGGAGCAGGTGTATCACCGCCCTGCCGCCGCCGAGACCGATGTCGACGAAGACTTGTACGGCGGCTTCATCAGCCGGGACGACAAGCGCAAGCTCGAATCGTTGCGCGCCGACAAGCCGGAGCGGCTCAGTACCGCGCGTCCCGCATTCGACGACGACCGCCTGGGCGAGCTGTTCTTCCGCTACCGCGCGCAACTTCCCGCACACGCTGAGCCCCGAAGAAGCGGCCCACTGGGAACAGCATCGCGCGGCGCGCCTGTTCGACGGCGACGCGGGTGCGCGCACGATCGAGCAGTTATTCGGGGAAATCGACACCTTGTCGGAAGAAGCGGACGAGCGCGCCGAAAACATTCTCGGCGCGCTGTACGACTATGCGGAAATGATCCTTGCTCGCGCCATTAAGGCGCGGGGCCGGATCAGCGATACAGATTGATCGCGTCGCGCGTTTCCAGCGCGACGCGGCGCGGCGGCGGCGGCGAAGTCTTCCTTACCCTGCGGCGCCGCATACAAGATGGCGCGCAGGAATTGATCATCATGCTTAGGCGCCGCTCGCGGTCTTGCCGGAGCGAACGGTCGCTTCCACGTCCCCGCCCTGCGCGCCCACGCCCGGCACCAGCAGCGGCATCTCGCCCACGATGGCGCGCACTTGCGCCAGTTCTTCCGGGAACGTGGCCCCCACCACCAGCGCGCACTGGCCGTTCCGGTTCCACTTGTTGGCCACCAGCGCGGCCACATGCTGGTACAGCGGCTTGCCGTCGACATTCAAAAATTGCAGGTCGGAGCCGCCCGCGTTCGAGGTGCGGCAAAGCACGATGGCGCCGCGGTCGGTCCATTCCATGTACGGTTCAACGGAGTCGAAGCCCATATAGGGATTGACGGTCACGGCATCCGCGCCGTAACGGTCGAAGGCTTCGCGTATTGTATTGTTTGGCGGTGGCGCCGATGTCGCCGCGCTTGGCGTCGAGGATCAGGGGAATATGCGGGTAGGTCGCGCGCAGGTAGGCGCAGACATCCTCGAGCTGGCGTTCGGCGCCCAGCGCGGCGAAATAGGCGATTTGCGGCTTGAACGAGCAGGCCAGGTCGGCCGTGGCATCGATGATCGCCTTGCAAAAGGTAAAAATGCCGTCCGGTTCATTCTGCAAGCTGGCTTAAGCAGCCGGGCCACATCGGGGTCGAGCCCCACGCACAGCAGCGATTGGTTGGTGGTCCATGCGGCGGACAGTTTATCGATGAAATTCACGGCGGGCCCCTGTTGACTATTGCTAACCCGGCATTGTACCGCGTCCGTGTACACCGTTGAAATGGGCACATTGCGTGCAATTGGAGTATATTTTTGGTCATTAGACAACTATTACGGAAAACATCATGACGACACTTGTATTCAAGCGCTGGGCTCCCCTGTTGTTTGCCGCGCTGTTCGCGAGCCTGCTGTCCGGCTGCGGCTACAATGAATTCCAGACCAAGGACGAAGCCAGCAAGGCGGCCTGGGGCGAAGTGGTCAACCAGTACCAGCGCCGCGCCGACCTGATCCCGAATCTGGTCAATACCGTCAAGGGCTATGCCGCCCACGAAAAGGACACCCTGGAAGCGGTCACGCGCGACGGGCAGCGGCCACCAGTTTCCAGATCACGCCCGAAGTGCTGAACGATCCGGCCGCGTTCCAGAAATTCCAGCAGGTGCAGGGAGAACTGTCGAGCGCGCTGTCGCGCCTGATGGCGGTGTCCGAGGCGTATCCGAACCTGAAGGCCGACACCAGCTTCCGCGATCTGCAGTCGCAGCTCGAGGGCACGGAAAACCGGATCACGGTGGCCCGCCAGCGCTACATCGCGGCGGTCCAGGATTACAACGTGCAGGTGCGCAAGTTCCCGACCAATCTGACCGCGATGATGTTCGGCTACAGCGTCAAGCCCTCGTTCACGGTGGAAAATGAAAAGGCGATCTCGACGGCGCCTCCAGTCAACTTCGGCAAATAAGATGATGCTGCTGCGCATGTGGTGGGCGCTGGCACTGATGCTCGTGCTCAGTGGCGCGCAAGCCCAGGACCTGGCCCCGGTGCTTAAGCGCTGTCCGGCCACGTGACGGACCAGGCCGCCATGCTCAGCGCGGAGCAGCGCCAGCGGCTCGACGCCGTGCTGACCGACTATGAAGCAAAAACCGGCAGCCAGATCGCGGTCCTGACCGTCAAGTCGACCGCGCCCGAACAGATCGAGCAATACAGCATCCGCGTGGCCGACAGCTGGAAGCTGGGGCGCAAGGGGGTGGACGATGGCGTGCTGCTGCTGGTCGCGCCGGGCAACACGGCCGCCATGCGGCGCCTGCGCATCGAAGCGGGGCGCGGCGTGCAAGGCGTGCTGACCGATGCCCAGTCCAAGCGCATCTTGCAGGACATCATCGCTCCCCACTTCCGCCAGCAACAGTATTACGATGGCCTGGTGGTAAGCGTGGGCGCGATCGCCACCCTGCTCGACAAGGAACAATTCCCGGCAGCACCGGCCCCGGCCACCGTGCTTAGGCCCGGCAGGACGACGGCGGCGGCACCTTCCTGCTGCCCTTGCTGTTTTTTGCTGCCATCATTCTGATGCGCATGATGCGGCCCCGGCGCAGCCAGCTGAGCGCGGCGGCTGGGGCAGCGGCGCCACCGGCTTCATCCTGGGCAACATCATCGGCAGCATGGGACGCGGTGGCAGTGGCGGCGGCGGTTTCTCCGGCGGGGCGGGTTTTCCGGCGGGGGCGGCGGCTTTTCGGGTGGCGGTGGCAGCTTTGACGGCGGCGGCGCCTCGGGAGACTGGTAATGGCAGGCATGACTGACCGGCTGCGGCGCCAGTGGCGCCACTGGACCAGCACCGCGGCGCGCGGACGGACCCTGTTCCCGGAGCCGACCCTGGCCGCCATCATGCCGCGCCATCACGGCCGATGAGCAGCGCCACCGGGGCGAACTGCGCCTGATCGTGGAAAGCGCGCTGCCGTCCGAACTGATCTGGGCCGATACCAGCATCCGCCAGCGCGCCGTGGGCCTGTTCGCCGAGTACGGCGTGTGGGATACCGAAGACAATTGCGGGGTATTGATCTACGTCAATCTGGCCGAGCGCAAGGTGGAAATCGTGGCCGACCGCCAGATCGCGCGCCGCATCGACGCGTCAAGCTGGCAGCAAGCGTGCCGTACCATGACGGAGGGCTACGCCCGGGGAGAATTTCACGCCAGCACGCTGGCCGCGGTGGAACAGGTCAATACGCTGCTGGCCACGGCCTTCCCCGCCAACGGCGCGCGCCAACGAGCTGCCGGACCGGCCGATCGTGCTTTGATTACATGAAACACGCGCGAGTGGGTAAAATTCGCACTTCACAACACGCTTGAAAGCATGCAATGAGACTAGATCAAAAAGTGGCCATCGTGACCGGCGCAACCCAGGGTATCGGGCTGGCCTGCGCCCAGCGCCTGCTCAAGGAAGGCGCCCGCGTGATGCTGGTCGATATCAAGCCGGAAGGCGCCGCCGTGGCTGCCGCCCTGGGCGAACAGGCGCGCTTCTTTGCCGCCGACGTCAGCCTCAAGGTCGATGTCGATGCCATGATCGCCGCCACCATGGCCGCCTTCGGCCGGATCGACATCCTGGTCAACAATGCCGAGCGTGACCCACGCGGCCGACTTCCTCGATCTGTCCGAAGACGATTTCGACCGCGTGCTGCGGATCAACCTCAAGTCGATGTTCCTGTGCAGTCAGGCAGCGGCGCGCCAGATGGTCGCCCAGCACAGCGGCTGCATCATCAATATGTCGAGCGTGAACGCCGAACTGGCCATTCCGAACCAGGTGCCCTACGTGGTGTCCAAGGGCGGCATCAACCAGCTGACCAAGGTCATGGCCCTGAACCTGGCCCCGCACGGCATTCGCGTCAACGGCGTCGGTCCCGGCACCATCCTGACCGAACTGGCCAAGAAGGCGGTCCTGGCCAGCCCCGAAGCGCGCCACACGATCCTGTCGCGCACCCCGGCCGGGCGCTGCGGCGAACCGGAAGAAATCGGTTCGGTCGTGGCCTTCCTCGCGTCCGACGACGCGTCCTACATGACCGGCCAGACCATGTACGTCGACGGCGGCCGCCTGGCCCTCAATTACACGGTGCCGGTGAACGAATGAGCGACCAGCCGAAGCAGACGGGCGCGCCCGAGATGAACTTGCTGGCCCTGGACAACCAGTTCTGCTTCGCGCTGTATTCGGCGTCGCTCGCCATGACCAAGACCTACAAGCCGATGCTCGACCAGCTGGGCCTGACCTACCCGCAATACCTGGTCATGCTGGTGCTGTGGGAGCAGGATGCGATCCTGGTCAAGGAGATCGGGGCCCGCCTGTTCCTCGATTCAGGCACCCTGACGCCCCTGCTCAAGCGGCTCGAGGCCAACGGTCTGGTCTCGCGCAACCGCGATCCGCACGACGAGCGCCAGGTGCGCATCGTGCTCACGGCCGAAGGCCGGAGCCTGCGCAAGGCGGCCCACGACATCCCCCGCCAGGTGCTGTGCGCCAGCGGCCAGGAAGTGGCGGCCCTGACCCGGATGCGCGCCGACCTGGCCCAGGTGCGCGACGACTTGTTCAAGTCCCTCGATGAGGCTGGCTGACAGCGCGGTAAACGATGCATCGCGCCGATAGGAATAATAAATTGCGTACAATTTAATTGTGCGCTATAGTTCTTTCATCGGCAATCAAGCCGCCCTCACCCCAACCAAGGAGTCATCATGCAAGTTCTCTACACCGCACACGCAACCGCAACCGGTGGCCACGAAGGCCGCGCCGTTTCCAGCAACAACGCGCTCGACGTCGCCTTGTCGACGCCAAAAGAACTGGGCAGTGTATGGCAGCGCCGGAACCAATCCTGAACAATTGTTCGCAGCCTACTATGCGGCTTGCTTCCTGTCGGCAATGAAATTGGTCGGCGGCCAGATGAAGACCCCGATTCCCGCCGATGCCAGCATCAACGCCTCGGTCGGCATCGGTCCGAATGCGCAGGGCGGCTTCGGCCTGGCCGTGACGCTGGCCGTCTCGACCCCGGGCATGGATCAGGCGGCAGCCCAGGCCGTGGTCGACAAGGCCCACCAGGTCTGCCCGTATTCGAATGCGACGCGCGGCAATATCGACGTGACGCTGACGGTCAACGCCTGAGTTATGCCGATTTCGTATGTCTGATATGAGAAATGACAATTAGACATATATGATGCTGCGCACCATAATAGTGCCTGTCTCCACTATTCTCCTCCAAGAAGATAGTTTAAGCCCGCTTTCACCAGCGGGCTTTTTTTGTCCATTTTTTGGCGGCGATTTCGTTCGTTAAAACAAGCGTGACATTGAGCTATGTCATAGCTGCGTCACATTCCCCTCCTATACTGGATTCCAGCTTCTGTACATGCAACCGATATGCGTGACAAGGCCAGGTGTGCCGACCTTCGACGGCGGCACGCCAACCGATTTCATACTCTTGCCCGATTTCTTGGGTTTCGCCCGCCCCAAAAGCGGGCACTTTTTTCCAACTTGCACCAAAATGTGCGCCGTGCAATCGCTCGCAAATCACGCTTGAAGGCGGCGGGCAATCAACTATCATGAAGATCCTGCGGCATCTTTCCCACCATCGAGACATCAGGGGAGACATCGAATGAGTGAGCATCTGCTGGAACCCGACGTGCAAGAACAGGCAAGCGAGCACGCCCGGCGCCATCCTCGGCCGGGCGCCAGCGACAGGCTGATCCTGACCGAACTGGCGCCTGGCGCCGTCATCGACCACCTCGACGACGACGGCAGCCCGGTCGAACTGATCACCTTCGGCACGGTCCGCGAGACCTGCCCCAGGTGCCGCCAGACCCACCTGAAGCTGGTCCTGCGCCAGCGGCGCGGCGCCTGGCCCATCTGTTCTGTACCGAATGCCAGGGCTGCTACGACGCCCACTACGCCAGTGGCGCGCCAGCCCTGACCATTTGAGCGCTCGCAAGCGTGCGCCGCACGCTTGCCGCGTGCGCGGCGGCAGCGCGTGGTATCGTGGCGCCTTTCGCCACTGCAAGCCCATGCAACAATTCCTGACTCTGCTCGTCCTCGACGAACGCCTGCGCAGCCGCCGCTACCAGGCCGCGCTGGCCCTGTTTGCCGTGATCGTGATTACCGGTTCGATTCCCGGCGCGCGCCGAGATCGGCCTGCTGGCCTCGGGCGCCATTCTGCATTCCATCGCCTATGCGATCCTGACCTTTCTGCTGTTTACCGGGCACCAGCGGCAGCCACGCGCTGCGCGCCGTGCGCCCGTGCTGACGGTCGCCGCCATGGGCGCGGCCGACGAACTGGTGCAAAGCATGCTGCCCTACCGGGTCGGCGCCGTGAGCGACTGGGTGGTCGACATCTGTGCGTCGCTGGTATGCGCCAGCCTGCTGTGGACCTTCATGCCCCCGCCAGTCGCGTCCGCTGCCCGCTAGCCTGCCGCCGCGGCCGCCGCGCCGTGGCAAACATGCCCCGCAATCCCTGGATCCCTTGAGCTGCCTCAGGGGGCCTGAGTGCAATTGGAACGTCGTTCAACATCCACCCTCTTACCCCAGTGGCACGCGGCATTGTCACGCACACACGGCAACATACCCAACCAAAAGGAGTGGATCATGAAGCGGATCGATCAAAGCGTGCTGCTGGCGGGCTTGCTGGCACTGGGGCTGGCAGCATGCAGTTCCACCGGCACCAGCGGCAGCACGGGCAGCACTATGAGCATGGGCAACACCGAGACCAGCGTCCCGGCCGAGAGCGGCATGGCGGCCACCGGCAGCACCGCAACCAGCGGCAGCAGCAGCGGCAGCAGCACCAGCGGCGACAGCGCCAGCAGCTACGGCGGCACCGGCAGCACGGGCGCCACCGCCAGCGGCCAAAGCCAGTCCGCCCCCACCGGCAGCACCACGGACATGGCCGCAGCGGGTGCCGCCAACAGCACCGTCGCCAGCATCGAGGTGGTGCAGCGCCAGGCCGGCAGCGCGGAACGGCCGCGGCCGCCACCACGGCCGGCTGCGGCAGTCGGGGGCAGCACGGGCGGCACCACGGCCTCCGGCATGACGAGCGACCGCGTGTACCGCATCACGCTGCGCACCGACGACGGCCGCATCCAGGTCATCACCCAGGAATGGGCGCCCACCTTCGCCACCGGCGACCGGGTGCGCCTGGTCAGCGGCAACATTCAACGCTAAGGCCAGTGCAGCAAGCTTAAGCACTGGCCACGCGGCCTGGTCCGGCTTCATACCGTGCTCGCTGCGCCGGATAACGCCCGCTATTTTGCGAGCTCGACCATGACGGCGGTGACCATTTCCAGGTTCAGCCGCAATTGCTCGACGGTGATGAACTCATGTTCCGAGTGCCCCGTGTAGACCGTGCCCGGCATCGCGGGGCCGAAGGCCACCGCATGCGGGAACAGGCGCGAATTGGTGCCGCCGCCGATCGCGACCGGCTTCGGATCGGCCATGCCCGTGTAGTGCGAAAACACCGACAGCAGGGTCGGCACTTGCGGCGCATCGGTCTGCACCCACGGTTCGTTCAGCTCGACCGCCAGCTTGCCGTGATGCCGGTGGCGCGTCTGCCAGGCGGCCACGGCGCTCCGGATTTCGGCCTCGAGCACGGCGCCGCTCTTGCCGCGCGGACGGCGCAGATTGATGTTCAGCTCCTGGCCTTCGGGCGTGTCCTTGATCACGGTCGGCGCGAACGTCATCGGCCCCATGAAGTCGTCGCGGTAGGCAATCGTCCCGAAGCGCTCGCCGTACAGACCCGTGCCGACCAATTCGTTCAGGAAATTGACCAGCGCGCCGGGGCCGCGGTCGGGCCAGGTGGTGACCTTGAGCGCGTCGGCCAGCATGCTGATCGCGTTGACGCCATCTTCCGGCTTGGACGAATGGGCCGACACGCCGCGCGCCCGGATGCGCAACTGCTTGCCGGGAACGCTGAAGTCATACTGCATGCCCTGCTGGGCGGCGGCCCAGGCGCGCACGGCCGCCACCAGGGCCGGCGTGACGTTGTCGATCACGGCGCTGGCGTCTTCCGGAATCTGGCTGCCGAAAAAGCCGCCCTTGAACGCGGCAATCACCGGCCCTGGTGCGGGGCCCGCCTTCGCGCGCGGGAAACCGAGCCGCAACGCCCCCCAGCCCTTCTCGGCAATGACCACCGGATACTCGGCGTCGAAAGTCAGATTGATCTGGGGCGGCACGTGCGTCTTGAGGAACTCGGTGAGGGGATCCCAGTCGGACTCTTCCGCCATGTACACATACAGTTCGAGCCGCTTTTTCAGCGGCAGTTGCAGGTCGTGGATCGCCTTCATCGCCAGCATCGCGGTGGCGATCGAGCTCTTGTCGTCCTCGGTGCCGCGCCCAAGCAGGCGCCCCGGTTCGCTGGTCCTGTCGAGTTCAAACGGCGACTTCTTCCACTTGGCCGGATCGACCGGCTGCACGTCGCCATGCGTGATCAGGCCGACCCGCTCGCTGCCCGTGCCCATGCCGATCACCACCACCGCGCCGTGGTCCTTGAAATCAAGCCCCAGCCGGGCCGACTGTTCCTTCCAGGTACTGCTTGAAGCCCAGGTGCTGGGGATTGCGTTCGAGCGGCACGTCCTTGTCGGCCACCGTATTGAAGCTGACCATCTTCTCGAGGCTGTCCACCAGCGCCCCCTCGTAGGTCGTGCGCATGCTGGGCGGCACGCAGCGCCTCCGGCGACGGCGCGGCGGCCAGGACGGGCGCACTGGCGAGTATCAGGCTGGCAACAAGGGGAAGCAGGCGCATGGGTAACGTTCCGTTGAAGTTCAAGCGGACAAGTCTAGCAGGGATAGGCCGCCCGCGCCCGCAAGGCGTGGCGCTTGGCCGACCGCGTTTTTGACGCGGCCGGGCATTCTGGCTACCATGGTCGCTCCTTTCCCACCGGACCTGCCCCATGCTGCCAGTTCCCCTCGTCGAAACCACGCGCGGCTATCCCGACACCGGCTACACGGTCGAAAACGTACACATGGGTTCGGTCGCGGTGGTCGATGCGCGCGGCAAGCTGCTCTGGTCGGCGGGCAATCCGGACGCGCTGGTTTTCACCCGCTCGGCGCTCAAGCCCTTCCAGGCCCTGCCCTTCGTCCTTGACGATGGCCCGGCCCGCTTCGGTTTCAGCAGCGCCGAGCTCGCCTTGCTGTGCGCCAGCCACTCCGGCGAAGAAAGCCATGTGCAGGCCGTGCTCGCGATCCTCGCCAAGACCGGGTTCGACGAATCGCAGCTCGAGTGCGGCTGTCATGCGCCGCTGTACTACGACAGCGTCGGCCTTCCCGTCCCGGCGGACCGCAGCTGGCGTCCCATCCACCACAATTGCTCGGGCAAGCACAGCGGCTTTCTCGCATGGTGCCGCCTGCACGACACGCCCGGCGCCAACTATGTCCATCCCGGCCACCCCTTGCAGCAGCGCATACGCAGCACGCTGGCCGCCTTGACGGGCATACCCGAACATCGGCTGCCTACTAAGCATGGACGGCTGCTCGGCGCCCAATTATGCGATGCCGCTGGCGCGCCTTGCCCAGCTGTATGCGCGCCTGGCCCAGGGCAGCGCCGACCCGGTGCACGGCGCCGCGCTGGGCGACCTGCAAGCCGCCATGAGCGGCCATCCCGATCTGGTCTCGGGCCAGGCGCGCTGCGACCTGGCCTACATGCGCGCCGGACAGGGCGACTGGGTCAGCAAGATCGGCGCCGATGCCGTGCAAACGATCGGCATCCGGTCCGCTCGGCCTCGGCATCGCGATCAAGGTGGCCGATGGCGCCAAGCATGCGCTGCACAGCGTCACCTTCAGCGTGCTCGACCAGCTCGGCATGCTGGACGGCAGCCACAGCGCCCAGCTCGAACAGTACCGCCAGCCGCCGCTCAAGAATGCGCGCGGCACGGTCGTGGGCGAGATCCGCCCCGTGTTCCGGCTGCAGCCCGCCTGAAACGCCATCGCTGGCGGCGACAATGGCAGAAAATCAGGGAGCACTGTCCTTCCGGTCCAGCGCAGGCGCACGATACTGGGCGCCTGTACTTCACCGCGAGAACATCATGCATCTGCTTGGAAAGATCTTACTGGCGCTGGTCCTGGTAGGCTGCGGCGCCGCCAGCGCCCACACCATCGCCCCCTACGAAGCGCGCTTCGGCCGCGCGAAGCCGGTGATCACGGTGGTCGGCGCCAATGCTTAAGCACCGAACTGAGCGACTTCATGGCCCCCTACGCCATCCTGGCCCGCGCCATGATGTCGACCTGCAAGCCCTGGCCACCGGTCCGGGTCCGATCCGGATGCGGCCCGCCCTGCGCGTGGCGCCGCACGACACGCTGGCTAAGCTTCGACCTGCGCTACCCGGACGGCGCCGATTACGTGATCGTCCCGGCCCTGTCCACGCCGGACGATCCGGTCTTGCTGCCATGGCTGGCCGCCCAGGCCGCCAAGGGCGCCACCATCGTCAGCATCTGCGACGGCGCCCTGGTTGCCGCCCGCGCCGGTGTGTTCAAGGGGCACCGCGCCACCGGCCACTGGGCCACCCACAAGCTGCGCGTGGAAAACTTCCCCGATACCGAATGGCTGGCCAACCGGCGCTATGTGGCCGACGGCAAGGTCGTCTCCAGCGCCGAGCATCAGCGCGGCCATTCCCGTGTCGCTGGCCCTGGTCGAAGCGATCGTTCTAGCCACGCGCAGGCCGCCAGGGTGGCGCAAGAGATCGGGGGCTTAAGCAGCTGGGGCGACCAGCACAACAGCGCCAGCTTCGGCCGCACGCCCGGCATCCTGTTCACGGCCCTGGTCAACAAGGCCTTCCACGGCACGGCCCGGCTCGGCATCGCGCTCGACGCCTAAGCACCGACGAACTGAGCCTGTCCCTGTACGCCGATGCCGTCTCGCGCACCCTGCGCAGCCAGGCCTACACGGTGGCCGCTTCAAGCAAGGAAGCGGTGCGCACCCGGCACGGCTTGCTGGTCTACCCCGACCTCGATGAGACGGAACGGGCCAGCCTGTCCCACGTGCAAGCGGTGGGCCCGGAAATCGATACGCTGAGGAAAATCATCGACCGCGTCCGCAGCAGTTACAGCGCGTCCACGGCGCACCTGGTCGCGATCCAGATGGAATACCCGGAAGCGGCCGAAGGCAACTTCTAGGCCTCGGTCGAAAGCACCAGCGTTTCCTTGATTTCTTCCATCACCACATAGCTCTTGGACTGCGCCGCCCCGGGCAGTTCCAGCAGCATGTCGCCCAGCAGCTTGCGGTATTCGGCCATCTCGTGGATGCGCGCCTTGATCAGGTAGTCGAAGTCGCCCGACACCAGGTGGCATTCCTGCACCTCGGGAATACGCAGCACTTCGCGCCGGAACTGTTCGAAGGCCGAGGCCGATTTCTGGTTGAGCGTGATTTCCACGAACACCAGCAGCTTGGCCCCCAGCGCGGCCGGGTCGACCCGCGCGTAATAGCCGCTGATCACGCCGTCGCGCTCCATGCGCTTGACGCGCTCGATGCAGGGCGTGACCGACAGGCCGACCCGCTCGCCCAGGTCCTTCATCGAGATCCGCCCCTCCTGCTGCAGCACGCGCAGGATGTGGCGGTCGAGTTTATCGAGTGTTCGGGTCGATTCTTTTGAATTCGCATGAAAATCCACCAAATAATTGTATTTATACGTGAACAAACACTAGTGAAACATCAATAATATAGCGGAAATTCTTGAGCATCCACCTAATTCATTGGAGATAGTATGCGTGTCGTGATTCTGGGCAGCGGCGTGATCGGCGTGACGAGTGCGTACTACCTGGCCAAGGCTAAGCCATGAGGTGACGGTCATCGACCGCCAGCCCGGCCCTGCGCTCGAAACCAGTTTCGCCAACGCTTCTAGCCAGATTTCCCCCGGCTACGCCTCGCCATGGGCCGCGCCCGGCATTCCGCTCAAGGCCATGAAATGGATGCTCCAGCGCCACGCGCCGCTGTCGATCACCCCGGACGGCACCAGCTTCCAGCTCAAGTGGATGTGGGAAATGCTGCGCAACTGCACCGCCGACCGCTATGCGACCAACAAGGAGCGCATGGTGCGCCTGGCCGAATACAGCCGCGACTGCTTCAAGGAATTGCGCGACGACGCAGGCATCACCTACGAAAGCCGCCAGCAAGGCACGATGCAACTGTTCCGCACCGAGCAGCAATTTGCCAGCGCCCAGAAAGACATCAAGGTGCTTCCAGGATTCGGGCGTGCCGTACAGAACTGCTGACCCGCGACCAGCTCGGCAACGCCGAACCGGCCCTCGCTGCCATGCCGATGACAAGCTGGTGGGCGCGCTGCGCCTGCCGAACGATGAAACCGGCGACTGCCAACTGTTTACCACCCGCCTGGCGGCCATGGCCGAACAGCTCGGCGTCAAGTTCCGCTACAACGTCGCCATCGACCGCCTGGCCGTGGCTTAAACAACAGCATTACCGGCGTGCATTGCGGCGACGAACTGGTCCAGGCTGACGCCTACGTGGTCGCGCTCGGCGCCCACACCACCACCCTGCTCAAGAACATCGTCGACATTCCCGTCTACCCGATGAAGGGCTACTCGATCACGGTGCCGATCACGGACGCGCAGCGCGCCCCGTGTCGACCATTCTCGACGAGACCTACAAGATTGCCGTGACCCGCTTCGACGACCGCATCCGCGTCGGCGGCATGGCCGAGATCATGCCCTTCGACCTGCGCCTGAACCCGCGCCGCCGCGCCACCCTGGAAATGGTCGTCAACGACCTGTTCCCCGGCGCTAAGCGACACCTCGCAAGCCTCGTTCTGGACCGGCCTGCGTCCGATGACCCCGGACGGCACCCCGATCGTCGGCCGCACGCCGCTCGGCAATCTGTTCCTCAACACCGGTCACGGCACGCTCGGCTGGACCATGTCCTGCGGCTCGGCCCAGATGCTGGCCGACCTGATGTCGGCCAAGCGCCCGGCCATTCCGTTCGACGACCTGTCGGTCAGCCGCTACAGCCACTGCAAGGGCGGCGGCCGCCTCGATCTGGCGAATGCCTGAACCCGGCAAGATTGTCTGAACGAACACAACAAATCCCGGCATGGTCCGGGATTTGTTGTTGGGCAAGTACTTGGCTTTTGCAGAACCATGAGTGACAATCGGTTGTCATCGATGCACTTGATTGCCCGATCATGTTCCGGTATCGCCTCTGCCGCGCTTGTCTGATCCTGGCCGGACTCGCCCTGCCCCTGCACGCTCAGTAGGCTGTTCGCGCCCGATCCAGATCCCGGCAGCACCGAGCGGCCACGCGGTCGTCAAGCAGGGCGACCAGATGGTCGGCCTGATTCCCGAAGTGATGAACCGGATCGGCGCCAAGATCGGCTGCACCTTCGTCTGGACGCCGGTGGCGCGCATGCGCCAGGAAAGCATGTTCCAGAGCGGCACCGCCGATATCCTGATCGCCGCGGTCAGGGTCGAACGGCGCGATCACGACGGCATCTTCGTTCCCCTGATTGAAACGCGCGCCACCCTGATCTCGCTCGCGAGCGACCGTGCACCGGTCCACTCGATTGAAGAATTGCTGGCGCGGCGCGAACTGCGCGTGGCGCTGGTGCGCGGCTACGACTACGGTCCGGCCTACCAGGCCATGGTCGCCCGGCTGACCGCCCAGGGGCGCGTGTCCCTGCAGCCGCAGCCGGGCAAGGTGGCGCGCATGCTGGCCGAAGGCATGGCCGACGTCACCGTCATGAGCGGCATCAGCTTCGTCGGCGGCCAGCTGACCGATCCCCACGTCGCGATCAACCCCGAGCGCATCCGCTCCGAGCCGCTCGCCGACCTGCCGTGGCAGCGCAGCGGCTTCTACCTGTCGCGCAAGGCGCTCGCTGAGCCCGACCGCCACCTGCTGGAGCAAGCCATCGCGGCCTCCGTCAAGAACGGCCAGTGGTGGCAGGCGTTCAAGCGCCACTACCCGGCCCACATCCTCGACATCAGCGCGCCCCCGCTCGCAGCGCAGCGCTAGCGCACCGCAATCGCCAGATCGCGTCCTGCCAGCGCCACGTTGCTTAGGCGTAGTCGCTGGCCGTGATCCGGATGATGTAATCGCCTGGCGCGAGCGGGGCCGGGTCCCAGCTGCCCTGCGCCGCCGCGCCATCGCGCACGCTGTTGGTCACCACGTACAGGAAGCGCGTGGTCTTGCTGCCGTAGACGGTGATGCCGCTGCCGTTGGCGTAGGCCACCTGCACGCTTTCGCGGTCCGGCGGCAGCTGGTTGAATTCGATGTTCACGCGCGGCTGCTCGAAAGCCGGCCAACGGCGTGCCGTCGGCCGCCAGGATCTGATAGCCCACCTTGTACAGGCCCAGCTTGCGGCGCGCCGCGTTGCCGTCGGTCTGATCGTAGGCATCGACCACGATCGCCAGCGGACCGCCCGTGCGCGGCACCAGCAGGCGCTTGCCTTCCTTCGCGGTCAGCCTGACCTCGGCGCGGTCGTGCAGCGCGATGCTGTCGATGCGGGGAATCACATTGTCTTCCAGTCCGGGGAAGGGCAGCGCCAGCGGATTGGCTTCGCCGTTCGGCGTGCGGTGCACCAGGTGGACATGGAACATGCGGTTGACGGTGCCGAGCGCATCGCCCACCGCAAAGCGGGTACCGCGCTTGATGCGCACCCGCTCGGTCTTGCCCGCCGCGTCGGCCAGCAGCGTGAAGCGGGCCGGATCGAGCGGCGCATTCTTGATGTCGCGCCCGACCCGCAGATGGATGTAGGCGAAGCTGTCGAGGCGCCACGCCTTCACCGAGTTCGCCGTAGCCCCAGTTGGGCAAAGGGCTGCTGATTTTTTCGCTGGCCACGGCCAGCACCGGCACGCCCATATTGCCCTGCACATCGAGGCCGTTGTGGAAGTGATGCTTAGGCTTTCGCCTTCATAGCTGCCGCGTACCTCGCCGAGAATGCCGACCACTTCGTGCTTGCCGAACTGGGGACGGAACGGCCACGGAAAACTGCCACTGCCGCTGCCGGTGCTGGTGCAGGCACCGGCACGGCCACCGCCGCCCTGGCGGGCGCGGGCGGCGCACCGCGCGGCGCCACCTTGCGCAGCACCTGCTTGACGGCGTCGGTCACATACAGCGAACCGTCGGCGGCGAGCGCGATGCTTAGCCGGGCGCGCAAAGCGCGGCGACACCGCGTCGCCGATCTGGATGTCGATTCCGATGCCGGTCAGCCCGCCCAGCTGCCCGGTGGGCGCGAGCTGCAGGATGCGGCCGCGCGCCATGTCGCCGATGTACAGAAAGCCGTCGTGCGTGAGCGCCAGCGACAGCGGCCGGCGCAGCAGCAGCGTCGTCGGCTTCGGGATCGGACAAGGCCAGCGTGGCGACCTGCCCGTCGGCGCCGATGCGCCGGATCGCGCCGAGGCGCGCATCGGCCACGTAGATCGTGCCGCGCGCATCGAGCACCAGCGCGGTCGGCGTATCGAAGGTGGCCTGGGCCGCAGGCCCGTCAAGGCCGCCGGGCACGCTGCTTAGCCACCGTGCTCACGGAGCCGTCCGGGGCGATCCGGCGCACCCGGTCGTTGTAGGTGTCGGCCACGTAGACATTGCTTAAAGCTTTGTCGAGCGCCACGCCCATCGGTCCGTTGAAGCGCGCCTGCGCTGCGGGACCGTCGGCGTCATGCGGCCGCGCCGCCACCGGCCAGCGTGGTGACCACGCCCTGCGGCGTCACTTTGCGGATCGCGTTGTTGCCGGTATCGGCCACCAGCAAATTGCCCTGCCCGTCGATCGCAATGCCGGACGGCGTATGGAAGGCGGCCGCACTGCCGGTGCCGTCGGCGTAGCCTTCGGCGCCTCCGGCCAGCACCGTGACGGTGCCGTCGGGCGCCACTTTGCGAATCTGGTTATGCTCATGCTTACGTCGGCCAGGTAGGCGTTGCTTAGGCGCGGTCCAGCACCACGCCGAACGGATCGGAAAAGCCGCCCGCCACCTCGCTCACCGCCACCGGCCATCCCATCACGGTCGGCTTGTCCTTGACCGTCAGGCGCGCCACGCGCTCGCGTAGCGGCGCGCCCTTCTGGGCGAACAGGAGGTAGCCATGGCGCCTGCAGCGGCGGCCAGCAGCACGGCTGCGACGAGCTTTTTGTGGTTGCGGTTCAAACGAGTTGTCCGGGTCTGTTAAACGAGATCCGAAGCTTACCCGAACGCCTGCTACACTACCAGCAGGCGGTTAAACCAACTACCGAGGGGCCAATGTCACCACATCCAATCAATGCCCTGATCGCGGCGGCCGACGAAGCGATCAACCGCGAGGACTTTGATTCACTGATGGATTTCTACACTGACGATGCCACGCTGGTCGTGGTGCCAGGCCGCGCCGCCAACGGCAAAGAGGAAATCCGCAAGGCCTTCGTCGCCATCGCCGCCCACTATCAGCACACCCTGTACGTCACGCAGGGCGACATGATCGTGATCGAAGCTTCATGGACACCGCCCTCGTGATCGCCCAGACCAATGTGCGCGCCAACATGAAATCAGCGGCGCCCACGCTTGAAACCCGCAACGCCAATTATGTCTTCCAGCGCGGGGCCGACGGCCAGTGGCGCTGCATCGTCGACAATTCGTACGGCGCCGCCCTGCTCAATCACGTGGGCGACTAGGCGTCCGTCGCGGGCACCGATTCCACCAGCGGCTTGTCGGCTAGGCTCGCGTGCTTAGGCTGCAGCCTGGCCGCGAAACGCACTTCCTTGACCCCGGCTTCGGCCATGCGGCGTGGTGCGGCGGCGCGCCCGGTGGTGCAGCACGCTGCCGGAGGGCGAGATCAGCGAGGCGGTCATCATCGGCCCCTGCGCAAAGATCTCCACGCATTCGGCCTGCGCCGTCGTCGACAGCAGGTGGGTATGGCCATGCATGTCCGAGGTGCCGAATTCGAGCTTGCCGCTGGCCCGCACCACCGCATACTCGCGCCGCGCGAGCGGGGTGCCGTCATGCTCGTCGACCAGCACGAAGCGGTCGGTAAAGACCTGGGTCGGCGCACCGCGCGCCACCGCCGCGGCGACCGGATGCGACAGCGCCCGGCCCGCATCCTTGATGACCTGGCAGCGCAGATTCTGGTTCGGCAGCAGCTTGGGGGCGCTCTGGCAGCGGCAAATGCACAGGTCATTCTCCAGCGCGACGTTCTTGCCGTTCCAGGTTTCGGGAATGCGCGGTCCGACGCACTGGATCTTGCTAGCATGGTCCGGCACACCGGGCAGGTCACCAGGTCGCCTTCGAGCGCGATCGGCATGCCGTCGATGCTGCCGTCGCTGCTGGCGGCAATCACTTTGCCGCCCGCGGTGGTCGTCGCGCCCAGCGTGATGGTGTAGCGCCTCATGCGATCTGCCCCCTCGAAATGAATTGCACCCTGCTCTCCCGTCCCGTCGTCCCGCCGGGATGGCGTAGCCGAGTAGTAAGGTTACGGTGAGTAACGTTTCCAGTTTTGATATGGGTCAATTGTTTTTAAGGCGAAAAATTGCAAAAACGACTTGTGGTACCAGCATGCCACTTGAAGAATTGCGTCAAATTACGTCAAGCAACATGAAAGAAATAAGCTTTTCCCCCGAGATTTGTTTATTTGTGTGAGAAATAGTGGTATTGTTGGTTATCAAATCAATTCCGGATATTTTTCGCCGCGCCCAAACCTTGCGCCGCAGTCCTCTTCTGAATTTTTACCAAAGAGAGATCTCGCGTGCAACAGCAAGACCGAACCAATACTGCCCTGTCGCTCATTATCGAGCAGGGATTAACACGCGACCTCCTGCACGGATCTGTGGTCGCATGGAAATTCCTCGCTTCGCACAATGTGCCCGAACACGTCATTCTGCGGGTACTGACCGAGCCCACCATGCGCCTAAGCATACCGATACCGCGGCCGCCATCGGGGTGGCGCGGGCACTGACACCGCCCGACTTTCCACCCGATGCCGCGCCCGACTAGGCCGGGCGCGCTGCCAGGCCGAACTCTGCCGTAATCGTTGTCTTACACGGACACAGCTTTCGTGCCGATAGGCACGCAACTATGTCCGTTGGATAATTGATTCCATGGCAATCATCGAACAGCGTTTTCTGCGCGGACCGAACCTGTGGAGCAGCGGCAGCTGCCTGTCCACGGTGCTCGAGCTCGGCAACCTGCGGCACGCGCTGAGCAGCGATGTGGCCTGCTTTCCGGACGCCCTGCTGGCGCTCCTGCCCGGCTTGCACGCGCATGCCGCCACCCTGCAGCGCGGCTGCTATCTGGCCGAGGCCGTGACCATGGTGATGCTGGAAGTGCAGCGCCTGTCAGGCGCGCTGCGCCGTCGTCGTTCGCGGCGATCGTGATGGGACGCGCCAGCCAGACCCGCATCCTGGTCGCCAGCGCCAGCCAGGCTGCTTAAGCATGCAGGCGTGCGCGATCGCGCTGGCCGTGGTGGCCGACCTGTACGCGGGCAAGCGCGCGACACTGCCGGATTACCTGGGCGCGCGCCGCAAGGCCCAGCCTGTGCGGCCTGCGCCGGACCAGGAACTGGCCGTCCTCGCGCTGGCGGCCTGCCTCAGTACACAAAGCGGCTGCGGCCGCGCTCTGCCCGTTGCCAGTCCGGTAAAGGTAATGCTGCGTTCATGCCTAAGCATCCCACCCGAACGGCTTGTCATCGTAGGGATTGCGCAGTTCCGCCGCCGCCAGCCGTTCGGCAAGCTGATCGGCTGCCGCGCCGGCTGCTGCGCAGCTCCACCGTCAGGACGGCGGCGCGCCGTGCGCCTTCCAGGTCGGCCAGGCGCGCGGCGTAGGTGCTCCACTGCCCCGCACTGACCTTGAGCAGCACCGCCCCCATCGGGTTGTACAGATCATCGAGCGACCAGCTGCCACTGAACATGCTTCTACCCGCGCTTTCGCGGCCGCCATGCCTGCCGCGATGTCGCGATAATCGACGTCGAACGCGGCACTGTCGGCCAGCGCCAGCGCCGCCCATTTGTTCCGGCTATCCTGCCGCTGGAACAAGGGCTCGCCCAGCACCCGGGTCACTGGCGGCAGCGGGTCGCTGGCACTGGCATTGCCGGATGCAATATCCTCCGTCATCTGCTTGATGAACTGGTATTCGCCGACCAGGGGCAGCAACAAGGAACGTTCCCTTGCCGTCACCGGCAACCGCCATGGCGCAGGGACTGCCGCGCTGCGCCTTGGGCGGCAGTTGACCGAGCACCATATTGCCCCAGGCAAGATTACGCTGCAGGTAAGCCAGGGCGAACATCTTGCTGATCAATTCATCCGTGCTGCCCAGCGCCATGCGCCAGAACCGGTGCTCGGCCGCCAGCGCGGCACTGACCGCATTCGCGTCGCCATCGCGCGCACGCAGCCATGCGGCCAGGAGCAGCAGGCGCTGACCGTCGCCTATGGCCACGGCGTCGGGCAAGTTCGTCATATCGAGCGGGAAAGGCGCCTGCCAGCCGGTCAGCGCAATCAGCTCGCGGTAGTGCGCCAGCGTCACTGCCTGGGCAGCGAGCGTCTCGCGGATCGGCTTGTCGTTCGCTTCCAGCAGCGCCAGGCAAGCACGGTCGACCGTCCTGCAATCGTTTTTCAGCGCCGCGATGAACGGCGCGTCCTTGCCCTGATAGGCAGGGTCGGCCTTGCGCAGACGGGTCCAGCGTTGCAGGTACAGGCGGCCATTGCTTAGGCGTCGGCAACCGGCGCGCGGTTTCTGACCATGCTGTCCAGGCGCTGCGCATCCGCACTCGGCGGCCGGTCTTTCGCGTTGATGGCGAGCAGCAGCAAATACAACACGGCCACCAGCATCAGCGGCCACACGATAATCCGGACCGCCAGTTTCAGGAGACGCATTGTCATTCGGTGCTGACCAGAAAGGAAAAAGGCAGTGTAACAAACCGTTGTGGTTTTTTAGGTTTCGCTGACTCAATAAACATTGTTTTCTGGCCAATCAGGCGAGCGCTTCCAGTATGATATTGCTTTTGCGAAAAAAATCAACAATCTGGACACGCGATGATAGTAGGAATCGACCTCGGTACGACGAACAGCCTGATTGCAGTGTGGGAAAACGGCGCCGCCCGCCTCATCCCCAACGCCCTGGGCGACGTGCTCACACCCTCTTGCGTGAGCATCGACGAGGACGGTTCCATCCTGGTCGGGCGCGCCGCGCGACCGCCTGCAAACCCATCCCGACCGCAGCGCCGCCGCCTTCAAGCGCCACATGGGCAGCGACAAGGTGCTTCAGCTGGGCAAGCGCGTTCCGGGCCGAAGAACTGTCGGCCCTGGTCCTGCGCTCGCTCAAGGAAGACGCCGAGGCCGCGCTCGGCCAGCCGGTGACCGACTGCATCATCACCGTGCCCGCCTATTTCTCCGACGCCCAGCGCAAGGCCACCCGCGCCATGCTTACCAGCTGGCTTAGCCTGCGCGTGGACCGTCTGCTCAACGAGCCGACCGCCGCCGCGCTCGCTTACGGCGTGCACCTGCGCGACAGCGAATCGCGCTTCCTCGTGTTCGACCTCGGCGGCGGCACCTTCGACGTTTCCCTGCTCGACCTGTTCGAGAACGTGATGGAAGTGCGGGCTTCGGTAGATGACAATTTCCTCGGCGGCGAAGACTTCACCGCGCGCCTGGTCGAGCACTTCTGCGAACACTGCGCCGTCCCGCCCGCGCTGCGCAAGGATGCCCAATTCCAGCAGCGCCTGAGTGCCCAGGCCGAACTGGCCAAGCGCAGCCTGACCGGCGCCGCCGCGGCCACCATCCGCATCGCCCATGGCAAGCACGAATTCTCGATGGACCTGGACGAAGCCACGCTGGAACAGCTTTGCGCGCCGCTGCTGGCGCGCCTGCGCGATCCGGTGGAACGCGCCCTGCGCGACGCTGTCGGCATGCCGATCGCCGATCTGGACCGCATCGTGCTGGCCGGTGGCGCCACCCGCATGCCGCTCGTGCGGCGCCTGGTGGCGCGCATGTTCGGCCGCCTGCCCGCCTGCGACATCAATCCCGATGAAGTCGTCGCGCTCGGCGCCGCCGTCCAGGCTGGCCTGCGCAGCAAGGACGCCGCGCTCGACGAAGTGGTGATGACCGACGTCTCGCCTTACTCGCTCGGCATCGACACCAGCATGGAATACGACGTCAATCAATATTCCCACGGCCACTTCGACTCGATCATCGAACGCAACAGCGTGGTGCCGCTCAGCCGTACCAAGCGCTACTACCCGGTGCGCGACCATCAGCGCACGCTGGAGATCAATGTCTACCAGGGCGAGGCGCGCATGGCGAGCGACAATATCTGGCTCGGCCAGCTCAACATTCCACTGCTCTACCGCCATGCGCGACGAGAACGGCGTCGACGTGCGCTTCACCTACGACGTCAACGGCTTGCTCCAGGTCGAGGTCACGCACGTCAACACGGGCGAGAACGCGGTGCTGGTCATCCAGGGCAATCCCGGTTTGCTGTCCGAGCAGGAAATCGCCGAGCGCTTCATCGCCCTGTCCAAGCTCAAGATCCATCCGCGCGACCGGATCGATTTCCGCACCCAGCTCGCGCGCGCCGAACGGCTGTACCAGCAGTTGCGCGGCGACGAGCGCGAACTGCTCGGCAGCCACATCATGCAATTCGAGCGCGCACTGGAAAACCAGGATCCGCGCGTGTTCGAACCCGCATCCAAGCAGTTCGTCGGCATCCTTGACGGGCTCGAACACCACGACCTGTTCGCCACCGAAGACGCAGGGCAATAAGCGATGAACAAGCCGGAAACGCCGCCCTTCCTGTTGCGGCTCTCGCTGAACGCCGATGCCGACGCGCGCCGTCCGCCGCGCCTATGCGCGCGAACTCAAGCTGATCGACCAGGAAAGCGACGCAGCGGACTTTCAGCGCCTGCGCGAACAATACGAGGCGGCGCTGCAGTGGCTGGCCTACCAGGAATGGGAACGCGAACCGGGTGGCGACGACGCATCCGACGACGACAGCGACGGCGCCATCGCCGCGCCGCCCGCGCCCGTATCGCTGTTGAAACCGGAACCGGCAGCCCTTGCACCCGGCGCGGCAGCCACCGCCTTCCAGGACCTGGCCGATGCCTGCCAGCGGCTCATGGCCGAGCCGGACGGCGCGCCCCTGCCGAACGTGGGAACAAGCCATCCGGGCCCGCCTCGCCCACGACGATCTGTTCAACATCGCCGTGCGCACGCGCTTCGAACACGCCATCGTCGACTGGCTGGCCGAAGGATGGCAACCCGGCAAAGAAAAGCTGTTCGCGGCAGCGAGCGACGTGTTCAACTGGGCGGAGGACAGCCGCCGCCTGCAGCAGTTCGGCTATGCTTAAGCATGGTGGTCAATCTGGCGATGGACGAACGCGCCGTCTTCCTGCGCCAGCCGGAAAGCGACATCGAGATTTACCGCACCATCATCGGCCGCCTGCGCCAGCCTGGCACGCCGGGCGACAATCGCCTGCGCTACGACATGCCGTTCCTGGAACAGATGCTGGCCCGCTTTCCGCACCTGATGTCCCTGAGCGTGAGCGACGCTGCCGTGAGCAACTGGCGCGCGGGATATGAAAAAATCGGCGGCATCATCACGCCAGCGCAGCACCAGGCGGCCCAGCCGGAGAGCGAGGGCATCGGCATGCCTTGGGGAATGGGCATCCTGGTCATCATCACGGTGTTGCGCATGTGCGGTTCCCCGGCGACGCCAGCGGCGCCTTCCGCCGCGCCGGTCGACGTCGGCGCCCTGATTCCGCTTGTGTCACCGCTGAGCCAGCTGGAGCGCAATCTGACCGACGCCGACGTCCCGTTTGTATTTCCAAAAGACACGCCACCCGGCCGCTATACCGTCAAGCTGGACGTCTATTTCAACGCAAAAGGCGACCCGCTGTTTGTCGACCGCCAGAAATCGCCGTATTCCGCCTTTGATAAGGCGGTGCAGGACGCGATCCGGCGCGCCTGTCCCTATCCTGAATTCGCGAACATGACCGTCACCTTCGCCTACACCGCCACCGTCAAATGAACCAGCATCGGCTACCCTTCTGCCTGCAACGGCTCGCCCTCGGCCTTGACGCGGACGCGCGCGATCCGCCGCGCCTACGCCCGCGAGCTCAAACTGATCGACCAGGAAAGCGATGCGGCAGGCTTCCAGAGCTTGCGCGAAGAATACGAATCGGCCCTGCGCTGGGCCGCGCACCAGGAATGGGAAAAACAGCACGGTGGCAATCTGGACGAAGCGGCTAAGCCTGGCCGCTGCCGAACCGGCGCCCGCCATGCTTAAGCAAGAACTGCCGCTGCTTAGCCATGTCGTTGCCGCGCGACTTTGCGGTGCCGCCCGCACCTGCCGCCGCGCCCCTTCCCGATCCCGACGACCTGGCCCAGGCTGTCTTCCAGCGCCTGCTGGACGCGTGCGCGGCGCTGGTGACCGAGCAGACTGTCAGCGACCTGCCCTCGTGGGAAAAGGTGCTCAGGCAACGCCTGCAGGACGACGAACTGTTCAACATTACCGCGCACGATTTTCGAAGGGCGCGTCGCCTACTGGCTGGCCGATGGCTGGGAGCCGGGCAAGGAAACCCTGTTCGCCGCGGCCGCGCGTGTTCAAGTGGGATCAGGATCAGCGCCGCCTGCAGCAGTTCGGCTACAGCTTGGCGCCACGATCAACCAGGCCATCGACCAGCGCGCCATGTTCCTGCTGCAAGCCGAACCGGAACTGGCAACCCAGCGCAAGGTCATCCTGCGCCTGCGCGCCAACCAGGCACTGGTGCGCGGCCAGCTCCAGCGCGACATGTTCTACGTCGAACGGATGATGTCGCGCTTCCCGCACCTGATGCAACTGAGCGTCAGCGATGCCACCGTCGAACGTTGGCGCGAGGAATTCGCGCGTCTCGGCCTGGTTCTGAAAGAACCGCCGCCGGAAGTGATCCGTCCCGCGCCCAAGCCCAAAAGGAGCTTCGTCGACAACCTTGTTTCGAGTTTTTTCATTGGCTTGGCCATCCTGGCCGCCGTCTTCATTGTCGTCGTCATGGCCAATCACACGCCCTACAAGCCCAGGCAGCAGGTGGCCGAGCAGGCGCCGCAGCAAGAGAGCCAGCGCGTGGACGGACCGCGGCGCAGCTTGCACCAGGAAGCGCCGCTCGATCCGGCCATCACCAAAGCGATCGGCAAGGACATCAAATTCTTTGTGCCGCGTTCGGCCAAATCCGGCCTGCACAAGGTCAAGTACGAAGTCTTCCTCGATGAGGCTAAAGCAAGGTGATCGGCATGAACCGGCTGGAAAGTTCAGACATTCCGGCCATGGACGAGGCAGTCAAGGCGGCCATCATGAAGGCCAAACCCTTCCCGCCCTCGGCCTAAGCATCCGCGTCACGCTTCCAGTATGCCGTCACGGTCACCGACGAGAAGCGTCCGACGCTTAAAAAGCTTAAGCACCATCTGCCGAGGCGCTGCCCGTGGCAGCACCCACCGCGCCGGAAAAGGAGTGGGATCCGCATGGAAAGGCCAACGCGCTAGCTGACAACTGAGCGTATTCACACGTACGGCCGCAGGGCATCGGTCAGCGCGGCGCTATCGCTCTACCGCCACCAGCGTCAGGTTGGCCTGCTCCGGCAAGCCGCAGGCCGTGCTCGCGATCACGGGAATGCCCCACTGTAAAGCCTGCAGCAGGCGCAGCCAGCCGGTTCTCCACCCATGCTTAAGCAAGACCACCACTGCCGCATCCGTGAGCGCATGCGCGTCCGGAAGCGCCATCCGCTCCACCTCCACCCCGTCCCAGAATTGCCCCGACTCCAGATCGGGGCCGGTCAGCACGAGGCGCAGACCAAGCGTGCGCGCCGCCTCCCGCAATTCGTAAGCGCCTTTGCGTCCGAGCGTCGCGGCAGGGAAGATGATTTTCTTGCCCATCAAGCATGCGCCCTGGTAAGCGTGCCGTCCACGGCAGCAACACGGCAGCCAAAGAACTTGGCCGCCACCGAGGTATGCGGCGTGACGATCTGGCGCGCGTAACGCAGCGCCTGCGCTTCCAGCGCGGGCAAGCTGCCATGCGCACGGAAGTCGCCCAGCGTACGGCTTGCCGGATTGCGCGCGAACGCGGTATCGAGCTGGGCCTGCATATCGCGCATGGGCATCGCGCTCATCAACACGTCCACCGTGCGGCCTTGCAGTACGCCCAGCTTCCACAAGAAAGGCAGCAAATCCTGGGCCACGACCAGATGGTCGATGCGGTAATCGAGCTTGCTGGCATACAGGCGCGCCAGGCGTTCCCTGAACAGCAGCGCCGATTGCTGCCGCGCCGCGCCCTGGCTCGCCAATCGTCGCGACGCCAGCGCGCCGCAGTGTGAACAGCGGAAATGTCGTGACGGTCTCGAACCCGGCCGTCGTCCACCCGTACTGCGGCTTGTTCCAGGCTTTGCCGT
Organism: Massilia sp. H-1; assembly: GCA_024703915.1. Taxonomy (GTDB): domain Bacteria; phylum Pseudomonadota; class Gammaproteobacteria; order Burkholderiales; family Burkholderiaceae_D; genus Telluria_A. The sequence continues at coordinate 1,310,688 of CP087969.1, forward strand.
CGAGCGGTACAAACAGGCTGTCGTGCGCCCCCAGACTGGCTTGCACCCAGCGATCGAATTCTGGCCATACCGCATCGAGCAGGTAGGCCGTGCGGGACTGCTGCCGGATGGTCGCCGGATCGATGCGGCGGAAACAGGCATACGCGTCGCAGCTGTCGCAGCTGTTCGGCGTGGGGCTAGAGCAGCCGGAGCCGGTGCGCTGACCGGTTCCACGGCAATATGTCGGCAGGCGCGGCTGCTGCTTCCAGGATGCGCACGACGAGTTGGGTGCGCTCCAGCGCAACCTCGATCCGGCATGGCTGGTCGCTACGAAACCGCAGGTCGACATAATTCCAGAAGACCGTGGCATCGCGCCCGATGGCGGCCGCCGACCCGGGAATGACCTGGGAATGCGCGTGCCGTTCGACGATCTCGAGCCCGGCATCGGCCGCAGCCTGGTACAGCGCATTGGACAGCTGGCAAATCCCGCCACCGATGGCAGGGACGATGCAGCCTTCGCGCAATTCGCGCCCCGGCACGTAACCGCGCAGCGTGGTGGCGCGCCCGACCTGGCGCCAGAAACTGAAGGTGGCGCCACCGCCAGCTCGACACCGTTGATAGCGCGCAGCGCCACGCGCAGGTTTTCGATCTTGCCCAGGACCAGTTCGCGCTGTTCGGCCGTGTCGTCCGTACGCAATTCGGAGCGCGCCTCGGCCCACGGGTGGATGCACAGTGTGCTATCTGACGGTGCCCAGCGGCGAATATCGGCGCGCGAGATCATCAGCAGCGCGCTTGAGGCGGAAGCAAGTTGCCTTGAACGCGAAGATGACGGCATCGGTCCGCGTCGGCATTGGTTTATTCATGGAAAAAATAGTCATGCTGGCATGAATCGCAGCGAAATACAACGCGTCGGTGAATCGCGGGAAGTGCTAGTCTGGAACGCTATTCACTCCGCTGGAGAACCGCAATGCACGTCCTCATGGTACTGACCTCGCACGACAAACTGGGCAACACCGGCCACAAGACCGGCTTCTGGCTGGAAGAGTTCGCCGCGCCCTACTACGCGCTCAAGGATGCTTAGCGCCAACATCACCCTCGCCTCGCCCGCTGGCGGCCAGCCGCCGCTCGATCCCAAGAGCGACGCGCCCGACTCGCAAACCGACGCCACACGCCGCTTCAAGGGTGACCCGGACGCCCAGGCCGCGCTGGCCGCCACCTACCGCCTGGCCGACATGGCGCCCAGCGCCTTCGACGCCGTGTTCTATCCGGGCGGCCACGGCCCGCTGTGGGACCTGGCCGAGGACCCGCACTCGATCGCCCTGCTCGAAGCCGTGCATGCGGCAGGCAAGCCATTGGCGCTGGTGTGCCACGCGCCGGGCGTGCTGCGGCACGTCAAAGGCAGCCGGCAGGCAAGCCCCTGGTCAGCGCGAAGAAAGTGACGGGCTTCACCAATACCGAGGAAGACGCGGTCGGGCTGAGCAAAGTCGTTCCTTTCCTGGTCGAGGACATGCTCAAGGAGAACGGCGGCATCTATTCCAAGGGGGCGGACTGGCAATCCTACGTGCTGACCGACGGCAACCTCATCACGGGCCAGAATCCGGCCTCGTCGGAAGCGGCCGCCAAGGCCTTGCTCGGCCTGCTCAGAACAGAGACTGCTGGCGGCTGGTCAGTGCCGTAAAGTCGTCCTGCACGAACGGCAGGATCGCGTCGGCCACGGGCTGCAGCTGGCGCGTCAGGTAGTGGTGATAATCGATCGGTGAGCGCTGCGTTTCGAGCGGTTCCGGTCCCACGACCGTGATCACGTATTGAATCCAGCCGCCGTTCTGGTACTGCAGCGGGCGTCCCTGCTGGCGATTGAACTCGTCGGCCACACGCGCCGCGCGCACAGTGCGGCGGCACATTGCGTTCGTAATCTTCCAGCGGCTAAGCGCAGCCTTGCTTGGTACACCAGCAGCGCATCCAGTTCGCCGCTGGCGGTGCGGTTGGCATAATCGCGCACATAATCCTGATACGCCTCGCCCTTGAAAATGCGCGCGTACAGCTCTTGCTGGAATTGCTGCGCCAGCGGCGTCCAGTCGCTGCGCACCGTTTCCAGGCCCTTGTAAATCATTTGCTCGCTGCCGTCGGCCTTGCGCACCAGGCCCGCATAGCGCTTCTTGCTGCCCTCTTCCGAACCGCGAATGGTCGGCATCAGGAAGCGCCGGTAATGGGTTTCGAACTGCAATTCGAGTGCGCTGTCGAGATTGAATTTCTCAGCGCAAATGCTGCGCCAGCCATTGATTCACGTTTGCCACCAGCATGCGCCCGATCTTGGCCGCGTCGTCTTCGCTGTGCGCATGCTTGAGCCAGACAAAGGTCGAATCGGTATCGCCATAAATGACCTGATAACCCTGATCCTCGATCAGCTGGCGCGTCAGGTGCATGATCTGCTGGCCGCGCAGCGTGATCGACGACGCCAGCCGCGGATCGAAGAAACGGCATCCGCTCGAACCGAGCACGCCGTAAAACGCATTCATGATGATCTTGAGCGCCTGCGACAAAGCCTTGTTCTGTTCGCGCTTGGCGGCGTCGCGCCCTTCCCAGATCTGTTTGACGATCGTGGGCAGGCAGTGCTTGTCGCGCGAAAAGCGCGCGCCCAGGAAGCCTTCCACGGTCGTACTGTCGTCGTCGCTGCGCATACCCTCGACCAGCCCCACCGGATCGATCAGGAAGGTCCGGATAATCGAGGGATACAGGCTTTTGTAATCGAGGACCAGCACCGAATCGTACAAGCCGGAGCGCGAATCCATCACATAGCCGCCGGGACTGTTTTCGCCTGCGATATCGCCCAGATTCGGCGCCACATAACCGAGGCGGTGCATCATCGGCATGTACAGATGCTCGAACGCGGCCACCGATCCGCCGCTGCGGTCGGCCGCCAGTCCGGTCACGCTGGCGCGTTCCAGCAAAAAGGTCAGCAGATCCGTTTTCATGAAAATGCGCGTAACGAGTTCTGCAATCCTTGAGGTTATAGCGTGCCAGCGCTTGCTTGTCTTCGGCGAAGCGGCGGTCGATTTCCGCCATGCGCTGATAGGGATTGTCGATCGACTTGCCTTCGCCGAGCAGGGTCTGCGATACGTGTTCGAGGCTGAATGACGAAAAACTCCAGGTCGCCGATTTGAGCGCCTCGATGCCGTCGATAATCAGGCGTCCGGCCGCCGCGGCAAAGAAATGCTGCTGCTTGCCGCCATGCTCGCGCCATTCCATGTCGCTGCCATCGCGCCCGAAACGCAGCCCCATCTTGTGGCGCTCGGCATGCTTGCGCAGCACGCGCAAATCGAATTGCACCAGGTTCCAGCCGATGATCGCATCCGGATCGTGCTGCGCGATCCAGTCATTGAGCTTGCCCAGCATCTGCGGGTGGTCGTCGCAATAGTCCAGATCGAAGTCGAGCGCCTCGTCACCGCCATTGGGCGGGCCGAGCATATACACCTGGCGCTGCCCGCAGCCTTCCAGCGCGATGGAATACAGTTCGCCGTAGGCCGTGGTTTCAATATCGAGCGAGACCAGCCGGAGCGTCGGCCGATAACCGGGCGCCGGCTTCATGTGGCCTTCGCCGAACGATACCGGCGCCGTGATGAAGCGTTCCATCAGATAGCGTTCCGGCGGACGGATATCGGCTTCGTAGACGTCGATGCCGAATTCGCGCAAGCGCTTCGCTACTTTCTGCAACTGGCGATACTGGCCGCAATACAGGCCGAGCACGGGGCGGTGATGGAAATCCTTGAGCGCGAGCGGACGCAATTCCCAGCCGCGCTCGCCGCTCAGGACCTGTTCTGGCCTGCGCGCACAATTCCTCGGGAAGGAAGGCCACCGAGGTCTGCGGTGCCAGCTGTACCTGGCGCGGACCGTCGTCGGTTGCCAGCCAGAACGTCACCTCGGTGCCGGATGCCGTGTCGCGCCAATGGCGCGTCAGGAGAAAACCTTGCGGTAATGGTTCCACAGTCCTGAAGACTTATTCCGTGGCGGCAGCGTCCAGGAAGAAAATCGCATACGCCTTGGCAGGCTCTTTTCGGTCGGCTTTTCGATCTGGACCTGGGCGCAATCATCGGTCACGAGGCTGCGCCAGTTTTGCACGCTCTAAGCATTCGAAAAGATGGCATTGGCCTTGGCCGCAAGGCTGATGTCGAGCGCGATGCGGGCATTGCGCGCACCAGTCTTGCTGTAGTTCACGCCGCGCAGCTCGAAACCGTAGGCGGCAAGCCAGGGTTCCCACAGGCCCGATTCCACGCCCTGAACGATGCGGTTGAGCATTTCGTGCAGCGGCAAGCCCTTCTTGATCACGCGCCGCAGCAAGTCCAGCGAGGGCGCCATGCGCGCATCGGGACTGTTCTTGCTTAGGCGCCATGCTCGGCGATGGCCTTCAATTCCTTGGAAAATGCCGCGTCGTGCCCGTGTAGTCGCGCATGCGGCCATAGAATTCAGCATCCAGAAAGGGATTGTCCGCGCGTCCTGCCGGGGCATCGGAATCGCGTTTGGCGGGTGGTTTTTTGTTCGACATGGCTTTGGACGCAAGAGATAAGAGACGTAGTTTAACACTTGCGCCCTGCCCTCATTTCATCACGGTGACGCGGTGCCGTTTTCCGCCATGGAAAGTGTAAATGGTCAGCACGCCATCCCGGACATCGCCGCGCTTGTCGAAGGCGACCGTGCCAGGTCACGCCCTTGTGGCGGATGTTGGCCAGGAAGGGCAAATACACGGCCGGATCGGGCGAGCCCGCCTGCTTCATCGCGTCCACCATGGTCAGCAGCGCATCATAGGTGTACGGCGCATAGGTCAGCACGTCGATGCCGTACTTGCGCCGGTAAGCCAGGCGGAAATCGTCCATGCCCTTTTGCTGCTGCGGCTCGACACCGCCCGCTTCGGCGCAAATGACCTGGTCGTCGGACATCGCGTCGCTTACCAGACGCGGCACCGAATCGGAGCACATGCCGTCGCCGCCCATGAAATTGGCCTTGATGCCCAGTTGCTTCATCTGACGCAGCATCGGCCCGGCGACCGCGTCCATGCCGCCGAAGAAGATCAGGTCGGGCTTGCTTGCCTTGATGGCGGTGAGAATCGCGCCGAAATCGGTCGCCTTGTCGGTCGTATATTGCTGCGACACGATGCGGGCGCCGCCCAGGCGCTTGACGTTCTTGATGAACTCGTCGCTGAGGCCCTTGCCGTAAGCGGTACGGTCGTCGACCACGGCAATCTGCTTGGCCTTGCCGGTCTGCACGGCGTAGCGCGAGCGCGGCGCCCAGCTGTTCGTCGTTAGCAATATTACGAAACGCCGTGTTGTAGCCCTGGCGCGTGTACTGGGGGTTGCTGGCCGACGGCGAAATTTGCGGAATGCCCGCGTTGAAGTAGATGCGCGAGGCGGGAATCGTGGTGCCCGAAGTTTCGTGCCCGATCACGCCGTTGACCTTGGCGTCGACCAGCTTTTGCGCGACCACCGTGCCCTGCTTGGGATCGGCCGCGTCGTCCTCGGCCTGCAGCGCCAGGCGGTAGCGCTTACCGCCAATCACCAGGCCCTTGGCATTGATTTCCTCGACCGCCATGCGGGCGCCGTTTTCATTGTCCTTGCCGAGGTGGGCGATGGCGCCCGACGTGGCCGCGACGTGGCCGATCGTGACCACGTTCTCCGCCTGCGCGGCACCCGCCAACAAACCCGTAGCGACGGCCACCAGGCCTGCCAGTCTCACCTTGAACATGCGCTTCCTTCACGTAAATATACTGCACTGCAGCAATGATGGAGCAGCATACCACGGTGAAATCAGGCTTGCTTCGCGCGGCTTAGCGGCCTTCGCGCACGTCGATATTGATCAGCTTTTTGCCGTCGGCACTGACCACGCAGCGGGCCACCAGGCTCGATGCCATGCCCTGTTCGTTCTTGGCGGAAAACTTGAGCGTCAGGTCGAGCTGGCCGTCCGAGGCCTTGTTCACCGGCGACTTGTTGTCGTCCGAACGATAGGAAATGGAATTCTTGTTGACGGCACGCGACTCGATCGTATCCATGCAGGTACGGCGCGCGGCGGCCTCGAGCGGACTTTCGGTGGAACCCGTCTTGCTGCAGCCAGCCAGGGCGATGAGGGACAAGAGGAGCAGCTTCTTCATCATTTCTCCAAAATTTTTTGGAGATGATACACGAGCGGCCGTCAAGATTCTTTCCTGGCACGCTGCTTCCACTGCCGCGGCGTCGCAACCAGCGCCCCCATCGCCCGGTACGCTGAACAAGGCGACCGGGGAATAGCCGGTGACGGTGGCGCGGCGCAGCACAATGAACAGCAGCACCATCGTGATCAGCATGTTTTGCCAGCCGACCAGCGGCCACTGTCCGGGCCAGGCCCATTCAAGCCGGGTCGTCAGCGGGGCGAAGTAATAGATGCCCCAGATGTCCTCGGCCGATGTCCCGCGCGAACCGATCAGGTCGCAGAGGAAATGCAGATGGACGCTCACGAAGGCGCCGCAGGCAAGCCATGCCCGACCATGCGATGAAATTGCTGGTAGTAGTTGGTCTCCGCCCATCCCAGCGTGCGCGTGATGAAGTCGGCAACGATGCCGAGCCCGTCCACATCGGGCAGCACGCCTGCCAGCACGACCAGGGCCTTGTCGCGGCGGCTGGCCTGGAACCGTTCCAGCGCCGTCCAGCCCACGAGGAAATGGGTGATCGGACTCACTAATCGTTCTTTTCCACAAAGCTCTTGAGGCGGCCCAGCGCCAGTTCCCAGTCGCGGCCGATCGCTTCGAGCGTGCGGCGCGCTTCGTCGATGCTTAAGTAGACTCCAGCTGCCACAGCCGTTCGCGGCCCAGCTTCACGTCGCGCACGACGCCGGCCTCGGCCAGCACATTGAGGTGCTTGGTCACGCCCTGGCGGCTGATCTCGGTGCTCTGGGTCAGATGCGCGATCGAAAACGCCCATCGGCTGCTTAGCTCCGCCACCAGCTTGAGCCGGGTCGGGTCGCCGAGCGCGGCGAATACGTGGGCCAGCGATGCATTCGCATCGTTCTAGCCGTGTTTGTTGCCTGTGCCTTACTTGCTTGCATATTGAGCGAGGTTGCGCAGCTGAGCGTCCCAGCCATTCCCATTCTTTTCGAATGCCTGCTTAGGCGGCGTGCCGCCGGTACCTTGTCGAAACCGGACTCCACCACGGTCAACAGGATGCCCTGCCCCGGCGCATCCTTGAGCGTGAAGGTGACCAGCGTCGGTTCCTCCTGCGAGTAATCGATGGCCGTATCGACCGCGTACGGATGCCAGTGGAAGGCCATGCTGTCCTGCGGATCGATGCGCTCGATGACGGCCTCGAACTGCAGGCCGCCGCAGCCGTGCGTGAAGGGGCCGGTCATGCAGCCAAGCCCGGCTCGAACGCCCGACCGCCGAAATCGACCCCGAACCAGGCGCCGAACTCGGCCGAGTCGGTCAGCGCGCGCCAGACCCGCTCGCGCGATGCCGCGATCAGGATGCTGCGTTCGATACGGTCAGTGTCCGATGTGCTCGTCATGCTGCGGCACTCCTTTCGATTGAATGCGATTGCGGGTTGGGCTTGCCGACATACGGCGTTCCTTCCCCGGTTTCCACGTACTGCTGCAAGCTGTTCAGGAAATGCGCCCAGCCTTTCAGGCACATACCATAGCATTCGAGCGACGGCACCAGGCCGATATGCTGGAACGCGATCCGGGTCTTGCCCGGGCCTACTCTCGCTCAGGTGAAACACCAGCTCGGTGCCGACCCACTCGCCTTCGTTGCGGACCGCGTCGCCCACCGTATGGGCGCGCGTGCAATGCCAGCGCACTTCCCGGCCCGGTTCGAGGCGCTCGACCCGCATGTCGTTAAAGCAGGTCCCGAAGCGAAAGTGGATTGTACCGCCGACGGCACTGCTGCCGTCACTATCCTGCGACCACCAGCCGCGCACGCCGTCCATGGTCGACAGGGCGGCATACACGTCGGCGCTGCTGGCGGCGACGGTGAGGGTTTGTTGAAAATGGTTCATCACGCTTCTCCTTTACGCAACCATTTGGTTGCCCATTCATTATGGAGTACGTTTCGGTGAAATGCAACCATTTGGTTGCAATCGTGCGCGGACGGGGTTCAGCGCCGCCATTTGCGCCATCCGAGGCCGATGAACACGAGGGACAACACAAGCAGCACCAGCATCTCGCCCCGCACTTCCTGCAGCGATGCGCCAAGCTGATTGGTGGCGACAAATCCCTGGATCGCCGCGGTGGACGGGAACAGCCAGCGCAGCTGCTGCATGAGCGGCGGCAAGGCTTCGATGGGCCAGCTCAGGCCGGACAGGAAGATGATCGGCATCGACGTGGCCACCAGCAGCTGCACGCTGCGCTCGCGCGTGCGGAAGAACAGGCCGACCAGGATCCCCAGCGCCGCCACGCAATACGCGAACACGAGCGTGAGCAGCGCCGCGCCCAGGAAGTTGCCGCCGCGCGGATAGTCCTGCCACCAGAACACGAAGCCGAAAAAATACATGGCGTTGAGCACGATCACGAGTGCGAACGCATTGAGCGCGCCCACATACGCCGCGCCGCTGCGTGCATAGGGGAAAGTCTTGGCGCTCGACCAGGTGCCGAACAGCAGGCCGATACCGAGCAGGAAGGTTTGCTGCATCACCAGCACCACCACGCCGGGCACGATGTAGGAGGCATATCCCTCGCGCATTGAACAGGGGGTACAACTCGGTCGTCAGGGGTTGCCGCTGCTCATCGATTTGCTGGCGCGATGGCGATGCCGCATTGAGCCGCTTGAGTTCCACGCCGGCCGAGAGAGCGTGCCGACCACCTCGGCCAGCGCGCCGAGCGCCACCTTGTTGAGCATCAGATAGGTGCCATTGCCGGACACGTCGATCTCCGGCTGCTGCCCGGCCAGCAAGCGGTAACTGAAGTCGCCGGGAATGAGCACGGCGCCGGAAATGGTGCCGCGCCACAGCAGATCCTGCGCCTCTTCCGGCCGCGCCGTCACGGCAACCACGTCGATGCCCGGATGCGCTGCCGCGTAGCGGATCAGCTGGCGCGACAGGGCCGAATTGTCCTGGTCGATCACCGCGATCGGCACCCGCTGCACCGTTTCCTTGCTGTACGGGAGCGGATAAAAGAACGAATAAATGATGCCCGAGATGAAGAACAAGGTCAGCGCGGCCTTGTCGCCCAGGATATGGCGCCAGGTCATCACGAAGGCGTGCCAGACGGCGCTCATGTCTTGCCCCAGCTCTCGGGCCTGGCCACGCGCCGCGCCAGGCACAGATAGGCCAGCGCGCCGAAGCCGACCGTAAACAATAGCAGCACGCCGATATCGGCCAGGCCGTAACGCAGCGGCGCCCCGGCCATCCAGGTGCGGTTCAGCAGCGGCAGGAAATGCGTGAGCGGCAGCGACTCGGCCCAGACGCGCGCCGAGCGGCATCGACATCACCGGGAAGCCCTGCCCCGTGAACGCGAACGCCGGCGCCGTGATGAAGGCGCACGCCGACAAGGCCGAACGCAGCGAGGACAAGGCCGCCGCCAGGAACGCCCCCATCGCCAGATAGGCGGTGGTGAAGAACAGCAGGCCCAGACTGAGCGCGACGGCGCTGCCCTCGACCGGCCAGCCGCGCACCACGCCGAACAGGATCACGATCAGCGCCGCGTGCACGCCGAACGCGATCAGGGGAATGATCAGCTTGGCGCCAAGCGCGGCAGCCAGACTGCCGCGCGCCGACGCCAGCCACTGCGGCACGGTTTCCATGCGCAGTTCGCGCCCGATCGCCGTCACCAGCGCCAGCGTGATGAAGATATGCAGCAGGCTGAATGCGACCGGCAGCGCCAGCGCCGGTTCGTAGTTGCCGTTCTCGTTATACAGGCTGGTGGCGCGGGTGCGGATCGGTTCGAACTGCTCCTTCGCCTGCACGCCGGCTGCTGCCGCGCTTGGCGCGCGCCTGCAGTTCGATCCCGGCCGACAGCGTCGTGACCACCGTGCGCACGTCGCGCGTCATCGATCCCGTGTAGGACGGGAACTGCGCGTTGTAGGCCCACTGCACCCTGGCGCTGCGGCCGCTGGCGATGTCGCGCTGCAGATGGGCCGGAATCGACACGATGCCGTAGGCCGTGCGCTGGCGCAGCATGGCCAGCGCTTCGGCGTCGTTGGTGGCCGCGCCCGCCACCCGCAGGCCGGGCGACTGGTCCAGCATGCGCGTGAGGCTGCGCGACATGACGGAATGGTCCATGTCGATCACCACCAGCGGCAGCTCGCGCGCAATCCCGGCCGAAAAGATCCACCACGCGAACAGATACAGGGCCAGCGGGATCGTGGTCAGCATCGCCATGTCCCACTGGTCGGCGCGCAGGCGCGCCCATTTCCCGCGCCAGCGCGGAAACGAGCGGATGCGATGCGCGGGGCGTCGTCATGCAGCGCGGCTCAGCGGTCGAACACGACCGTCATGCCGGGCCGCAGGCCGGTCACCGCCGCCGTCGGCTTGAGCCGCACTTCGAAGGTGCGCAGGTCGGTGCCGCCCGGACGCGCCGCGCGCCAGGTCGCAAATGCTTAAGCAGCGCCGCCACATAGGTGGCCTTGAACGGCACCTTCACTTTCAGGGCTTAAGCACATAGCCTTCGTGCGTGGTGCTTAGGCCAGCGAACGGCTTGAACTCGTCTTCGCGTATCGACACCACCGCCCACACGTCGGACAAATCGACCAGCGTCACCACCGGGAAGCCTTGCGGCGCCAGTTCGCCCGGCTGGATCGAGAGCTTGGTCACTTCATGCCATGGCCGGGGCCCTGATCTGGGTTTCATTGAGCGCCGCCTCGGTCTCGGCCACCACGCCGCCGACCTGCCGGGTCTGCGCTTCGGCCGCGAGCTTGTCTTCGGGGCGGGCGCCGTGCTGCGCCATGTCGTACTGGGCGCGCGCGGCCTGCGCCAGCTGCTCGGCCGCGCGCCACTGCGCTTCGGCTTCGTCACGCTTCTGCTGCGCGATCACGCCTTCGGTGTACATAGCCTGCGCGCGCTGGTAGGTCACCTTGGCGATGCTTGGCGCCCGTTTGCGCCCGCTGCCAGTTGAACTTCGCCGCCGTCACTTCTTCCGGCCGCGCGCCCGCCTGCGCCTTTTGGTAGACCGCTTGCCAAGCCGCGTCTTGCGCCGCCTTTGCCTGCGTCATCTTGGCGCGCACTTCGGGGGCTGTCCAGTTCGAACAGCAACTGGCCTTGCTGCACCGTCGTCCCCAGCGCCACGTGGACCTTGCCGACCCGGCCCGGGATCTTCGACGAGACGTTGGTTTCCTGCGCCTCGATCTGCCCCTGCACCGCTTGCCGCACCGGCTGGAACGCGGCAAACAAACCCCACGCGAGCAATGCGACAACGGCGACGGCCACGATCGCGGCGCCCAGTTTTTTGGAAGAAGCTGCCATGGTGTTCAATCTTTCTTGAGGTCGATGACGCTGGTGGCGGTGCGGGCCAGTTCCGCCAGTCGGTCCGGCTGGTATGGTGGTGCCGAGCAGCCTGGCCAGCGCCAGGTCGTATTCGTAGGCCGCCTGCGCCCGTTCGAGGCGCGACTTGGTGTAATTGAGCGAAGCGTCGGCCACGTCGCTCGACGTCGCCTGCCCGTTCTTGAAGGCGACCTGCGACAGGCGCAGCGTTTCCTGCGCCAGTTCAATCGACGACCCCATGGACAGGTAGCGCAGGCGCGCATTTTCCATCGTGCGCCACTGGCTCTCGGTGAGGGTCGGGATATCGCGGCTGGCCTGGCTTAGCCATCACTTCCACGCGCTGCTGTTCCAGGCGCGCCGCTTCGGTCATCTTGGCCTTGTCGATCCGGTCCAGCAGCGGCACGCTGACCGACATGCCTACCATCCAGTTGGCGCGCGATAGCTGCCGCCGCCGCGGTTCAGATTGTAGTTGGCCACCGCGACCACGGTCGGGCTGTATTCGCTGCCCTGCAGCTTGAGCGCTGTCGGCGGCCTGCGTGCGTTTGCTCTCGATCTGCTTCCAGGCCGCGTTGGACGCCATGGCCGCATCGATGAACGAGGCCAGCGAGCCGACGCTCGCCTCGTGCACGAACAGGGGCGTGGCCGCGCGCACCGGTTCCTGGCGGCCCAGCAGGCGGCTCAGCGCCAGCTCGGCGATCTCGAGATCGCTGCTTCAGCCTTGGCCGCTTCGCGCGTGGCATTGTCCATCGCCACGTCGCCTTTGAGCCGCTCCACTTTCGAGATCAGGCCGGTGCGTTCGAGCTTGACGGCCATGCCCTGGTGCTCGGCAAACACGGCGAGGGCGTCCTGGCGCAGGCGCAGCGCCTCGCGCGCCAGCTGCGCCGAAAAATAGCGCTGCGCCAGCTGGTTGGCGATCTCGTCGTCGCTGGTCTGCAAGGCGGCGCCAGGCTTCGCTGGCGCGCCCCGCCGCGATCTCGCGCACCGCCTGCAAGCGCCCGCCGGTGTACAGCGGCCACACGGACGACAGGCCGAGCGAGCGCAGATTGACGATGCGGTCGGCGCCGATCGCATTGGGAATCTCGGGCAAATTCAGGCCGGGGATCGCGGGCAGATTGTCGAGGATGGGATTGGCCGCGTTCGCGATCGCGCTGGTGTCGAGATTGACGCTGGTCGATACCCGCCCCAGAAATCCCGACAGCCGCAGATCGGGTCCGTCGATCCGGCGCAGCGCCGCCGCCTGCAGGGTCTTGGCCTGCAGGTCGAGGTCGGCGCCCTTGACCGCGCCCGAACTTTGCCTAGCCTGGCGCAACGCCTCGCCGTAGTCGACCGCATGCATGTCCTGGGCGGCCACGCCGCTGGCGCTTGCCGCCGCCAGGGCCGCGCCCAGGTAAATGCTGATTCTCCGCATGGTTGCTCCGATCCGTCATCAATTGCCGCAAGAGCAACAATACATGGAATGTCCGGTCGCAGTCCACACATGCGCCAGATACCGAAACCGGCATCCCGGCCCGGCACGGGCGAAGGTCTTGTTTTCCCCTCTACACAAATGTGAACTAAATAGTTATTAATCGCTAACAAAATATGATCGCAGAATTGCTTAAGCAGTCAGCTTGACATGTCACCTTTCCAGCCGCTAATCTGCTGTACATACGAAAGCTTTTCATCGCTTTTTGGTGATTAGGAAAATTCTTAATCACCAATCAATCATTGGCTTCGTTCGAAGCAAAATGAAAATTCCATTTCCTTGAATCATTTTATTTGCTTGAAAACACGACTAAGTTTCACTTTAATATGAAAACGATTTCATTTGAATTTGTCGGATTTATTTTGCAATGTAATTTCTGAAAAGCAAAATATATTTTACAAAGTTTCGCGCCTCACCCTCACCAAAAGAACATCCACCAACCTTGCAGGAGATGCACCATGGTTCGTACCACCAAGAACAAAACGAGTCCCCTCCCACGCCGCAACTGGGCTTAGGCCGCCCTGCTGCTGGCGCTGTCCGTGGGCGCCACGCTGACGCTGTCGCTGATGCTGCAAGCCGCACGCCGCGCCCGATCCCGAATACAACAAGCGCTTCCTGGCCCAGTACCAAAAGATCAAAAATCCGGCAAATGGCTACTTCAGCGCCGAAGGCGTGCCCTACCACTCGGTCGAAACGCTGATGGTCGAAGCGCCCGACTACGGCCATGAAACCACCTCCGAGGCCTACAGCTTCTGGCTCTGGCTCGAAGCGCAGTACGGGCGCAGCACCGGCGACTGGGGACCGCTGAACGCGGCCTGGGCCAACATGGAGAAGTACATCATTCCGGCCCAGGCCGACCAGCCCACCAACAGCTTCTACAACCCGGGCAAGCTTAGCCACCTACGCGGCCGAATACAAGCTGCCCCAGAACTACCCTGCGCCATTGGCCAGCGGCGTCCCGGTCGGCACCGATCCGATCGCCAACGAACTGCAAAGCGCCTACGGCACGCGCAACATCTACGGCATGCACTGGCTGATGGACGTCGACAACTGGTACGGCTACGGCCGCTGCGGCGACGGCGTCAGCAAGCCAACCTACATCAACACCTTCCAGCGCGGCCCCCAGGAATCGGTGTGGGAAACCATCCCCCATCCTTCGTGCGAGACATTCAAATGGGGCCGCAGCGGCGGCAGCCAGGGCTTCCTGAGCCTGTTCATCGGCGACCAGAGCTACGCCAAACAATGGCGCTACACGAACGCACCCGACGCCGACGCGCGCCCGTGCAAGCGATCTACTGGGCTTCGGTCTGGGCCAAGGCCCAGGGCAAGAGCGGCGACGTGGCCGATCTGGTCAAGAAGGCGGCCAAGATGGGCGACTATCTGCGCTACGCCATGTTCGACAAATACTTCAAGAAGGTCGGCAACTGCGTGGGCGCGTACGCCTGCCCGGGCGGCAGCGGCGCCACCGACAACCAGGGCATGCGCGACAACCAGCACTACCTGATGAGCTGGTACTACGCCTGGGGCGGCGCCACCGACACCAACAGCCGGCTGGGCCTGGCGCATCGGCTCCAGCCACAACCACTTCGGCTACCAGAATCCGCTGGCGGCCTGGGTGCTGTCCAGCCTGCCGGAATTCAAGCCGCTCTCGCCCACCGGCGCCAGGCGACTGGGGCAAGAGCCTGACCCGCCAGCTGGAGTTCTACCGCTGGCTGCAATCGGCCGACGGCGCCATCATGCGCATGGCGCGACCAACAGCTACGGCGGCGACTACCTGGCGCCACCGGCCTACACCTGCCACCTTCCACGGCATGTTCTACGACGAGAAGCCGGTCTACCACGACCCGGCGTCGAACACCTGGTTCGGCTTCCAGGCCTGGTCGATGCAGCGCGTGGCCGAGTACTACTACGCCACCGGCGACGCGCGCGCCAAGGCCGTGCTCGACAAATGGGTGGGCTGGGCGTTGTCGAAAACCACGCTGGCGGCCGACGGCAGCTATGCGATCCCCAACACGCTGTCCTGGAGCGGCCAGCCAGACAACTGGAACGCGACAACACCGGGCGCCAATGCTTAGGCCTGCGCGTGACCGTGGTCGACACCACCAACGACGTCGGCGTGGCCGCCGCCTATGCCCGCACCCTGATCTATTACGCGGCCAAGGCCAACCACGCGGCCGCCAAGAGCATGGCCAAGGCCCTGCTCGACCGCATGTGGGCCAAACACCAGGACGCGCTGGGCCTGGCGGTCGACGAAAAGCGCGCCGACTACCTGCGCTTTGACGATGCCTTCGATCCGGCCACCGGTTCCGGCGTCTTCATTCCTTCCGGCTGGAGCGGCACCAACGGCCAGGGCGCGGCGCTCAATGCCAGTTCCACCTTCCTGAGCATGCGGCCCAAATACCAGCAGGATCCGCAGTGGCCGAAACTGAAAGCCTATCTGGACGGCGGCGCGGCACCGAGCTGGCGCTACCACCGCTTCTGGGCCCAGGCCGACATCGCCATGGCCATGAGCGACTACGCCAACCTGATCGGCGGCACCACCACCCCGGCCATCGTGGCCAGCACGGCCGCCTTGTCCGTGCCCGAAGGCGGCAGTGCGAACGTCGGCATCACCCTGTCGGCGGCGCCAGCAGCCAACGTGAACGTGGCCGTGGCCAAGGCCATGCGGCATGGCGACGCCGATCTGAGCACGACCAGCACCACGCTGGTGTTCACGCTTCTAGCCAACTACAACGTGGCGCAGAACGTGAACATCCGCGCCGCAGTCGATGCCGACCAGATCAACGGCAGCGCCAGCTTCAACTTCGGCGCGACCGGCTATCTGGGCGCCGCCGTGACGGCGCGCGAAGTCGACAAGGACGTGCCCGTGCCGGTCACGCTGGTGGTCAGCGGCGCGCCGCTGACCGTGCCGGAAGGCACGAGCCGCAGCTTCCAGGTCCGGCTGGGCGCCGCGCCCGCAGGCAACGTCAGCGTGGCCGTGGCCCGCAGCGGCGGCGACACCGACCTGTCGGTCGCGGCCGCAAGCGCGGCGCTGACCTTCACGCTTAGCCAACTGGAACGTGGTCCAGAACGTGACGATTGCCGCCGCCAACGATGCCGACAGCGTCAACGGCAGCGCCAGCTTCGCGGTGACGGCCACCAACGCCTAAGCAGCGTGACCGTCAACGCCACCGAGACCGACAAGGACGTGGTGGTTAAGCAGCAGGCTGCGCCGTGGAATTCGTCACCTGCAATGACTGGGGCAGCGGCCAGGTTCCCGCCATCACCCTGCGCAACACGGGCACGGCGCCGATCAATGGCTGGAGCCTGAGCTGGACCGAGTCGAACGACGTGGCCCTGTCCAATTCCTGGAACACCACGCTCGCACAAAGCGGACGCAGTTTCGTGGCCACGCCGGTCTCGTACAACCAGACCGTGTTTAGGCCAACGGCAGCGTCAGCTTCGGCATGCAGTTCAGCTACAGCGGCGCCAAGCCGCTGCCGCAGAAGCTGGTCTGGGCTGGCCGTAACTGCACCATCGTCGTCAAGTAAGGTCCCGGCGCCGCGCACCATGTCCGGGGCGCGGCGCCTTTCGCCATTCCTTCAACAGGAGTTCATATGACTAACACCCTCACCCGCTGGCTCGGGGCCGCCGCCCTTGGCCTGGCGCTGGCCGCCAGCGCCCCGCTGCACGCCCATACCGTCGCGGGCACACAAATCCTCAACGACAATGGCCAGCCGATCGTGCTGCGCGGCGTCAACTGGTTCGGCTTCGAAACCCCGGACAACTCGGTCCACGGCTTGTGGGCCCGCAACTGGAAAGACATGCTGACCCAGATCCAGGCCAGCGGCTTCAACGCGCTGCGCATCCCGCTGTGCCCGGCCGCCTTTCGCGGCGACGGCAAGCCCAACTTCAACGCCAGCCTCAATCCGGACCTGGTGGGCCTGACCACGCGCCAGTGGCTGGACGTGTTCCTCAAGGAAGTCGACCGCCGCGGCATGTACATCCTGCTCGACCATCACCGTCCCGACTGCCAGGCGATTTCCGAGCTGTGGTACACGCCGTCCTACAGCGAAGCGCAATGGCTGACCGACCTCGAATACCTGGCCCAGCATTTCTCCGGCTTGCGCAACCTGGTCGGCATCGACATCAAGAACGAGCCGCATGGCAACGCCAGCTGGGGCAGCGGCAACGCGGCAACCGACTGGAACCTGGCGGCGGAAAAGGCCGCGGCCCGCATCCTGGCCGTCAATCCACGCCTCTTGATCGTGGTGGAAGGAATCGAGCGCAATGCCAGCTGCTCGGGCAATACCGGCCACTTCTGGGGTGGCAACCTGGAACCGCTGGCCTGCAAGCCGCTCAATATTCCCCGCAACAAGCTGGTGCTCTCGCCCCACGTGTACGGGCCGGATGTGTACGGCATGGACTACTTCAATGCGGGCGACTTCCCCAACAACATGACCGCCATCTGGGACGCCCATTTCGGCCGCTATGCGAGCAGCTACCCGGTCGTGGTCGGCGAATTCGGCGGCAAGTACGGCCACGGCGGCAATCCGAAAGACAAGGTCTGGCAAGACGCCTTCGTCAACTACATGAAGCTGCGCGGCATGAAGAGTTCCTTCTACTGGACCTGGAACCCGAACAGCGGCGACACCGGCGGCATCCTGCAAGATGACTGGAAAACCGTGTGGCCGGACAAGCTGGCACTGCTCAAGCGCCTGTGGGATGGCAGCACGACGCCGCCACCGACCACGCCGCCAGCCACCGGCATTTCCACCAGCCTGCGCATCACGTCGGACTGGACCAGCGGCTACTGCGCCGACGTCACGGTCAAGAACAGCCAAGCAGCGCGGCGGTGGTGTGGAAAGTCCAGCTGACCGTGCAGGGGCGCATCAACAATCTGTGGAATGCGCAATGGTCCCAGTCCGGCAGCACGCTGACCGCGTCCGGCGTGGACTACAACAATACCGTGCAGCCGAACGGGACGCAGACCTTCGGCTATTGCGCGGTGCGGTAAAGGGCCCGATTGCTGCAAACACGGGAAGGCGCATACAATGACCCTTTTGCTAACGTTCCTGGCTCCGTGGCGCACTCAATCGAAACCCATTACGACATCCTCAAGGTCATGCGCAACGCGCCGGTCGACGTGATCAAAGCTTCCTACCGGGTCATGTCGCAGAAGTACCATCCGGATCGCAACCGCGATCCGGGTGCACTGGACCTCATGCAGCGCATCAATCAGGCGTGGGACGTCTTGCGCGACCCGGAACGGCGTGCCACGCATGACCGCTGGATCGCGACCCAAGAGCGCAAGCTTGCCACGCCGTCGGCCGTGCATGCCGCCGAGTAAGCACCGCCACCCACAGCGCGCCCCGGCGCAAGCAGGCCACCCCGCAGCGCCGCTGTCTGGGCCAACAAATATGGCGTGGTCCTGGCCGCCGTGGCCGCGGTTGCGGCTGCGATCTACCTGCTGGTCGCGCACTTCGCCAGGCCGGTTGAGGACGTCGATTTCGACGCGCCCGTCGCCGACCAGGCGGCTGCCGATGGCGAACAAGCGGTCTGGTACACCAAGGCATGGGAAGCGGTGCTTAGGCCAAGCGCCTGCCGCACGGCTATTTCGAGGGAGAAGTCCAGTATTACGCGGACGGCCTGTCCTCGGTCGAGATCGACAACACGGCCGGTGCCACCGATGCCGATGTCCGCCTGTACCGCAACGGGCGTGCCGTGCGCAGCATGTTCGTGCACCAGGGCAAACGCTTCGTCGCGGAGAAACTGCTTAAGCCGGTACCTACTCGATGAAATACAAGCTCGCCGTGGACGGGAAGATGCACGCCTACCAGGCCAACGACGTGTATCAGCTGACGCAGACCAGTGGCGACGGCGTACCCGACACCGCCACCGCCATCGGCATCAAGTTGTCCGAGGTGAAAGGCGGCACGCACGAGATTCCGCTCGATCAAATCTAGGCTGGAAGTTGCCGAGAGTTCAGACTTGTTATGCGCTACACTTTGGCACCCAACAAGGAGTCTGACCATGCGACGTATTTTAGTAGCCCTGGCCTTCCTGGCCGCCACGCCCGTATTCGCAGCCCAACAGGACAACCCGGCCTTGCACCGGCTGTTCGCCGAGGAATGGGAGCGCGGCCTGCGCGACAGTCCCGAGAACGCCAGCTACCAGGGCGACGCCCGCTTCAACGACCGCTGGTCCGACCTGAGCCTGAAAGCCATCGCCGCGCGCGAAGCGGCCGACCGCGCCGCCCTCGGCCGCTTGCACAAGATCAACCGCAAATCCCTGTCGGACATTGACAAGCTCAATTACGACACCTTCGAATGGCAGCTCAAGCAAGCGGTCGCGCGCCAGCCATTCCACGAATACCTGATTCCGATCGGCATGGCGGGCGGCGTCCAGACCCTGGACGGCATGGCCGAAGTGCTGCCCTTCGCCACCCTGGAAGGATTACCAGGACTGGCTGGCCCGCATCAGCCTACCTGCCCGTGCTGATCGACCAGAATATCGCGCTGATGGAACAAGGCATCAAGGAAGGCATCATGCCATGCTAGCCGTGCTGATGCAGCGCGTGAGCAAGCAGATCGCCAAGCAGGCAGCCTAAGCAATCCGGCCGAGAACGCGTTCTACAAGCCTTTCGTCAAGATGCCGGACACGTTCACGGAAGAGCAGAAGACCACGCTGCGCAATCAGGCAACGGCCCTCATTCGCGACAAGGTCGTGTAGGCCTACGCCCGCCTCTCGCAGTTCTTTGACAGCACCTATCTGCCCAAGTCGCGCAGCACCATCGGCGCCTCGGCTATGCCCAACGGCAAGGCCTACTACGACTTGCTCGCTTCCTACTACACGACGACCGACCTGAGCGCGGACGCGATCCACGCGATCGGCTTGTCCGAAGTGGCGCGCATCCGTGCCCGCATGGAAGAGGTCAAGCAGGAAGCGAACTTCAAGGGCACGCTGGAAGAATTCTTCGTCTTCCTGCGCAGCGACCCGCAATTCTTCCACAAGAACGGCGCCGATCTGCTGACCGCTTATCAGGCCCTGTCCAAGCGCATCGATCCGGAACTGGTGAAGGTCTTCTCGGTCCTGCCGCGCCTGACCTACGGCGTGCGCGCAATTCCCGACAATATCGCGCCGGACACCACGACCGCCTACTATCAGGGCGCCGCTTCCGATGGCACGCGCTTAGCTATTACTACGTCAACCTGTACAAACCGGAAGTACGGCCGACCTGGGAAATGATGGCGCTCAGCCTGCATGAAGCCGTGCCCGGCCACCATTTCCAGTTCGCACGCGGGCTCGAGCTCGACAATCTGCCGATGTTCCGCAAGACCGCCTACTTCGTCGCTTATGGCGAAGGCTGGGGACTGTATGCCGAGCAACTGGGCTACGACATGGGTCTGTACAACAATCCCTATGACAAGTTCGGCCAGCTGACTTACGAGATGTGGCGCGCGGTGCGCCTGGTGGTCGACACCGGCATGCACGCGAAAGGCTGGAGCCGCCAGCAGGCGATCGATTACTTCAAGGCCAATGCGCCGAAGACGGAACAGGATATCGTCAACGAGATCGACCGCTACATCGGCTGGCCGGGGCAGGCGCTGGCGTACAAGATCGGCCAGCTCAAGATTTCCGAACTGCGCCAGCGCGCCAGCACCGCGCTCGGCCCGCGTTTCGATCTGCGCAAATTCAATGACGAAGTGCTGGCCACCGGTTCGATTCCGCTGGGTGCGCTGGAAACCCGTATCAATGACTGGATCAAGCGCCAGCAGGCGCTCCCGGCCAGGAAGTAAGCCTGCCTGGAATGGGATGGCAATGTGATAAAGTTGTTATCCCATTGAGATCCCATTCCACGGAGAATCCATGAGCTTCCCATTCACAGTGCATCAGGTCGCTGGTAGCGAGGCGCTGGCCAAACTGGCCGAACTCGAAGGCAGTGGCGGCGGTTTCCCGGTCATCCTCGGCGACGCCGATGAGTTCAGAACGGGTGCAGGGCAATTTCGAGGGTGACGGCGATCAGCCTGTCGACGACCTCATCGCCGCCGCGCTGGCCATTGATCCGTCCAACTGGTTTGTTGACCGCCAGGCCTCGGACCCGGAATACTACGAAATCGAGGACGACGAGTGGCCCGAACAAGTCGGCACGAATACCCACGGCCTGACTTCGCACCTGGACGTGATGACCGGCCAGCCGCACGCCAGCGTGAACATCGCCATGATTCCCGCCGCCGAGGCGTGGATGGTGCCTTGCTATATGCGCGTTGGCGGCTGGAATGAATGTCCGAACGCGGAAGAGCACGCAGCGCTGTTCAAATACTGGGGCGAGAAATACGGCGCGGTGGTCGCCTGCATCACCGGCGACGTGATCGAGATGAAAGTGGCGCGCCCGCCCGCCAGCCGGGAAGCCGCGCTGGAACTGGCCAAGGAACAATTCCTCTACTGCGCGGACATCGTGGACCAGGGCGCGGAAAGCATTGAAGCGCTCGCCGCGGGGCTGTTGAATGCGCCGGTCTGGTTCTTCTGGTGGGACTAGACTGAACGAGTGAGCCAGTAGCAACTAAGCTGCCGCATTTTCGCTTCCGAGAACAAACTCGCCAACTCCTTGCGCTTCTGGTCGATCATGCCGACTGTGCGCCTGTGTCATTCACTGACCGCGCGTATCGATGCATCATCCGTCACCGAGAACGGCACCGCCCTCGCCCACCGGTTCGACGACAGCGAAAATGTCAGCGCCCTGACCTGGTGGTACCAGCCAGTAGGCACATACAGCATGTCGCCCGGGTTCACGATCACTTCGATCATGGTGGCCTGGCGCGCCAGCGGGAATTTGTCGAAATCCGGCGCTTCCGGATCGAAGGGCGAGCCGAACAGAATCGCGTTCGCCTGGTTCGGATACAGGAATTCGTCGTGATGGGGCGGCGACAGGAAAATACGCTTGCTTCCCCATATCTGCGCGAAGATATTGTCGTCGTAATCGCAATGCAGCGGCGTCACGGTGCCTGCCGGGCCAATCCAGAACCGTGGCGGCCCCATCTTGTCGAAGTAGGTGGGCCAGTGGCACAGGCTGTTCAATTCGCGCAATTCGAGGTTGCCCAGATACGGCGGCAAGTCGTGCGTGCTTAAGCCTCGACCAGCTCGAGGTAGGCGAGCATCGACATGTCGGCCATGGCGCGGTCGGGCGCGAACGCCGTGTTGATGTAATCGCCCACCCGTGCCCGCACCTGCAAATGGCTGAATTGCTCATGCGCAGCGTTTGCGGGGTGAGCGAGGACAGCGGCCAGCGCTGGACCAGGCCGGAAACCAGAAATGGCAATCCCAATGCCGCCTTCGCGCGAAACGCCTTGGCATTGAGCGCGCCAAAGCGGGGCACCGACGTAATCTCCGGCAAGGTGCGCGATGCGCGCTTGATGGCCGAACGCATGTCGTCGATCGAGGTCACGCCGCGTACCTGCGCGTCCCGCTCATCGCGCACGCGCTGGCGCGCAAGCACCGCTTCCGGGTCCGTGGGCCGGGATGCCGACAAGGGCGGCGGCGCCTTTGCGGCGCGCCGCGGCTGTTCGCCGCCTGCGCTGTCCTTGTCTTTTTCACTTGGCGCTGTCGATCCGGTTGAGCATGAGTGCGAACAGAACCGAGAATAAGCATGTTTGCATGCGGTCGTCTTCTATCAATTACTGAACGGTAACCGGAATGGTACGCCATACGGTCTTGGCCGCCAGGTTGGCGCCTTTGCCGCCGAGGGCCGAGTTTGGCGTGAGCAAGACGCCCCATTCCGCCGCGCCGATCTTGTGCGCGAAGGCATTGGCACCATCCGGGAAGTAATACATGCTGGCCGTGCTCGGGCAAGCCAGCATGCGCGATTGCAGGGTCCGTCGCCGACACCGACGAGGTGCACACAATCTCGACCACTTCGCTGTCGCACAGGCCGCAACGCTTTCTCTCGATCGGATAGAAGCGATTGAGGACGTCACCCACGATGGGCGTCACCAGGGAAATTTCCGAATTGTCTTCGGCCCGCACCCGCACGCGCACCTTGAACTGGACCGGACGGCCAGCCGTCGGTGCGGGAATGGTGCTTGGCTCGACCGTCAGTTCATCAATATGCGGACTATGCAGGCCACCGCCGCCGCAGGCGGACAAAGCGAAAAGAACGGTGCACAGCAGCAGCGGCGCAGCGAGATACTTGTTGATGAACATTACCGGGGGCCTTTGACTGCGGCGGGCGCATGAATGTTAGTTGAAAAACATGCGATTTTAGCATCCCGCGCTAGCGCCCCAGCAGCTTCTGCCCCTCCGGCGAATAGCGCCCGCCCTGCACCGCGATGCTGTCCAGCACGGCATTGATCTCGTCCAGATCCGCGCTGCTCAATTGCAGCGTGGCCGCGCTGATATTTTCTTCGAGGCGGTGCAGCTTGGTGGTGCCGGGAATCGGCACGATCCACGGCTTTCTGGCCAGCAGCCAGGCCAGCGCGACCTGCAGCCGGCGTCGCTTGCTTGCCGCGCGCAATCGCACTGAGCTTGTCGACCAGCACCTGGTTGGCCTTGCGCGCCTCGGCCGTAAAGCGCGGCACCGTGTTGCGGAAGTCCGTACTGTCGAAGGTCGTCTTGTCGTCGATGGCGCCGGTGAGGAAGCCCCGGCCCAGCGGGCTGAACGGAACGAAACCGATGCCGAGTTCTTCCAGCGTCGGGAAGACGGATTCTTCCGGCTCGCGCCACCACAAGGAATACTCGCTCTGCAAGGCGGCAACGGGCTGCACGGCATGCGCCCGGCGTATCGTTTGCGCGCCCGCTTCCGACAGCCCGAAGTGCTTGACCTTGCCCTCGCGGATCAGGTCCTTGACAGGTGCTTAAGCCACGTCTTCAATCGGTACCTCCGGGTCGACCCGGTGCTGATACAGCAAATCGATGCGGTCGGTGCGCAGGCGCTTGAGCGATGCTTCGGCGACGGCGCGGATCCGCTCCGGACGGCTGTCGGTGCTTAAGCGCTGGTCTTGCTGTCCTTGAAGCCGAACTTGGTGGCAATGACGACGCGCTCGCGCACGGGCGCCAGCGCTTCGCCAAGCAGCAGCTCGTTGCTGAACGGCCCGTACACTTCGGCCGTATCGAAGAACGTCACGCCCCGTTCGACCGCCGCCCGGATCAGGGCAATCGCTTCTTTCGGTTCTGGCGCGGGACCGTAGGCATAGCTCAAGCCCATGCAACCGAGGCCGAGTGCCGATACTTCGAGACCATTGTTTCCAAGAATACGTCGCTGCATGAATACCTCCTCAGTGGGTGAAGGTTCGGCGCTGTTGGTGGCGAAACCTGAGCTACCTACTGTAGTGCATTTTGCTGAAGTTGTTTGGCAACGCCGAATGTTGAACAGTCATGAAATGGATTGCTGATAAGGAAATCTTGCTATAAGATTTATCCCTCAGTTCGCGCCGCGTGCGTCCATCTTCTTCACGTCATCCACATGCAATTGCGTACCAGTTCAGGGATGTCTGCCGACCACGAAATCTCAACGGGATTCAAGCATTATCTCGTCCGCGGCAGTCTCGGCGAAGGCGGCTTCGGCCAGGTCTTCGAAGCCTGGGACAGCAAGCTGCGGCGCAAGGTGGCGCTCAAGCGGCTCAAGGATGTCGGGCCGTCCATGGCCTAAGCACCGATCTGATCCGCGAGGCGCGCCTGGCCGCCTCGCTGCGCCATCCCGCCTACGTGCAAATATATGCGGTCGAAGAAGACGGCGATGGTCAGACCATCGTCATGGAACTGATCGACGGCCTCACGCTCAAACAAGTGCTCAGCACAGGTCCGATCGCCGGGCGCACTGCGGTCGACATCGTGCGCCAGGTGGCAGAGGCAATGGAAGAAGCGCATCAGCAAGGCCTCGTGCATGGCGACCTCAAGCCGTCCAACATCATGCTCGAGCGTTCGGGCAAGGTCCGCATTCTCGATTTCGGTCTCGCCGCGCACATGAACGTGGACGCCACCACGTCCAGCGTGGGCAGCGATCCGCAAGGAACGATCGCGTACATGGCGCCCGAACTGTTGAGCGGCGCCCGCGCAAGCGTGCTCAGCGACGTTTATGCGCTGGGGGTGGTGCTGTTCAGAACTGCTCACCGGCCAGCGTCCGTTTCATGAACTGAACGGCCTCGCGCTCGCGGCCGCCAGCGTGCAGTCGTCGTCGCTGGCGTGGGAATTCCCGGCAGATCTTGACGGGGCGCTCGTGCGCACCATTCATTCCATGACGGCGCGCCAGCCGGACCAGCGCATGCAGAGCATGCAGGCGGTCGTTGCCACGCTCAGCGGCGGCGCCGCCGTTCCCGTGCCGTGGCGGCCCGCGCGTCAAGCGCCGCGCTGGCGCCGTGCGGCCCTGCCCGCCTTGCTGGCGGCGTCCGCGCTGCTGGTGGCGGCGGGCGTGTATTTCTGGCCGTGGACGTCCACCGTCGGGCCTGCCCTGCTGGCGCAAGCGCCCTATTCCACCTCCAGAGAAATGGCCGCGGGCCTGGCCGCTGCTGCGCCTGTACGACCGTCCAGGCAAACTGGACGAAGCGTCCAAGCACTTCAACCGCATCCTGACAGCCGAGCCCGAACACGCAGGGGCAATTGCTTAAGCATGGCGCTGATGTACGCGCCGCCACCACCAAAGCGACAATCAGGACGAAGTCTGGCTGCGCAAGGCCGCGGCCGCCGCACAGCAGGCGATCAAGAGCGACGACCACCTGGCGCTGGCGCATGCCGCCGACGGCGTGGCCCTGGCCCGCGCGGGCAACAACGCCGCCGCGCTCGACCGTTTCTGCGCATGCATTGCGCCTGGAACCGGACAATGTGTTCGCCCTGCTCGGCCGAACCAGCGCGCTGCTGACGCTGCGCCGTTACGACGAAGCGCTCACGCAGGCGAAGGATGGCCTGGCGATGCATCCGGACGAACGCTCCTTTGCCGACCTGACCGGCCGCATCCACTTCGAGCAAGGCGACTATGCCGCCGCCGAAAAAGCGTTCCGCCAAAGCCTCGCCATCCAGCCCGACGCCGTCTACGCCTATGCCAATCTGAATGCGGCGCTGCAACGCCAGGGCCGCGGCGACGAAGCCATGCGCGTGCTCCAGCGCGGACTGGAAGTGCGGCCCAATGCCTGGCTATACGGGAATCTTGGCAACGCCTTGTTTGCCAAGGGCGACTATCCGGGCGCGGTGGCGGCCTTCGAGAACGCGGTCTCGCCTGCCAAGGGCAACCCCAACGATTACCTCGGCTGGGCCAACCTGGCCGACGCGCTGCAGTGGATTCCCGGACGCGAACCGCAGGCGAAGCAGGCTTACCAGCGCGCCCAGGCACTCTTGCAGCCGCGCCTGACGCGTGCGCCGGACGATGTGACCTTGTCGTCGCGCATGGCCTTGTACCTGGCGCGCAGCGGCGAGCGGGTGCGCTCCGGGGAACTGATCGAACGCGCCATGACGCTGGCGCCGACATCGCTCGAAGTCCATTTTCGCGCGGCGCTGGTGTTTGAACTGGGTGGTCAGCGCAGCGCGCCCATCGCGGCGCTGCTCAAGGCCAGGAAGCTGGGATATCCGGTCAGCGCGATCGATGCCGAACCGGATCTGGTGGCGCTGCGGCGCGATGCGCGCTACCAACCCTGACGATTTACGTAGGCATGGTAATTGCAGTTACTTTGGTTCCCGATCCACATTGACTTCCTGGAGAACATCATGAGCGAGGTAACGTTCATCTTTCAAACCTTCGACGACGGCAGTTGCACCCTGTCGTTCAGAACCGGCTTCCATTTCCCCTAAAAAGGCTTCGCCAAGCTGAAAAAGAAAGTCCCCGTCAAAATGCAGCTGCTGGCCCCAGGCTTAAGCAGCACCGACGTCATTGAGAAAGCCACCATGACGTTCGCCAAGATGGAAAAAGAAGGCTGGCCTTTTGCTTAGGCCAGGACGACGCTGTCGTCGTCTGGAAGAAGGGGCAGCACCATCTGGAAACGGGCTCAATCAAAGGCAAGTGGACCTTTGGCGCGGTTCTCAAGTCGAAAGAGGGTCTTTCCTACACGCTGCCCGATCCGGAACTGCAAGTCGGTGACGGACCGTCCGACGACGGGCCACCTTAACCTTAACCTTAACCTTAGCCGGGGACCACTTCGGGACGCAGGCCGAGCGCGCGCAAACGGCGCCGCAAGGCCTCGCCCGGCGTGCGCAAGATGGCCGCGCACGCCTCCAGATTGCTTAAGCGCTGCGCTCGTATGCCGCAAGCAATTCTTCTTGTGCGATGGCATCGGGGTGTCGCACCAGTTCGCAAGCCTCGATCAGCTTGTACATCGAGGGCCGCGAAATTCCCAGTTCCTGGGCCGCCACGGCAATGCACCAGCCGTGCTTGTCGAGCGCGGCCAGGACATCTTCATCATTGAGCTTGGATGGTTTGCGGCGTGGCGTCAGGGGCCGCAACGCCCGGCATGGCTGACGCCGCTTCGGGCGCGGCATCGGCCTCGCCCCGCTTGCCCAGCAAGCTGTCCAGATCGAGCTCGGCACCGCAACGCAATGCCAGCACGCAGCGCTGCGCGACGTTGCGCAACTGCCGGATATTGCCGGGCCAGTCCGCGTTGGCCAGGCTGCTGACCAGGGCGAACGGCAGGACCACGTCGGCATCGTCGTTGTCGAGCATCCGCAGCAGCAGAACGCCAAAGTCTTCGCGCCGCTTGCGCAGCGGCGGCAGGTCGATCGTCAGGGCTTCCAGCCGGCAGCAGCAATGCCTGGTTGAAGGTGCCGGAAAAAACGTCCTGGTCCGTGGCGGCGATCACGCGCGGTCGTTGCGGGCGTCGGACGGCGCGCCCAGCGGCCGGTAGTCCCCGGTCTCCAGCACCCGCAGCAGCATCGGTTGCACGCTGGCAGGCGCATTGCCTATCTCATCGAGAAACAAGGTGCCGTGGCGCGCCTCGGCGAAATAGCCCTGGCGCACACTGTGCGCGCCCGTGTACGCACCCTTGGCCGCGCCGAACAGGTCGGCCGGGGCCAGCGATTCGCTCAGCGTCGCCATGTTGACCGTCACCAACGGCCCATTCCTCCTGGCACTAAGCGCGTGGATGGCCGACGCCACCACTTCCTTGCCGCTGCCGGTGGGACCGGTGAGCAACACCGGCGCCTCGCTTGCGGCGGCCTGGCGGATCAGGTCGCGCGTGGCAAGCGCCGCAGCGCCCACGCCGATAAAGCCGGTTACCGGGTTGTCCTTCGGAAGGCTGCGCATCCAGTGCAGACAGATCAGTACCGCGCGGCCCAGACCCAGCAGCACGCCGTCCTCGATCTGGCGGCGCGACAGCACCGCCTCGTCGTGCAATTCAACACCGTTGAGTTCGACCACCATGCGGGTGGCGGGCGCGCGGATGGTCACGCAATCGGCACCATCGCGCGTGATGCGCATGCTCTCGCGCGAGACACCGCTGAAACCGAGGCCCATGGCGCTGCCGCCGGGGCGCTGGAACAGCGGCAGGTAGCGCGCCATTTCCATGGTCGAACTGGTGGCGATGCTCTGTTCGCCAATGCGGCTACGGTCCGGGTGCCACACGATCGTGACGCACAGCAAGGCCGGGGCGCCGTGCGGCGACGGCGACAGGGGTGATGACAAGGTGGCGTCCTGGTCCTGCATAGTCCCTGCCCGATCGAGTAAAAAAACGCATGTAAGAAAATGGAATTTTACACCGCCCGGAGCACGCCTGCTGGGCCTCTCCCTCTGACGCGCATGCGGTATGCATAGGCACGGTGCTTGCTGAACAGACTACCAAGAACCAGGCACGGTGCAGGGTTCATCAACCGTAGTCCAACAAGAGGGAGAGCATTATGAACACCCGATATTTCATGGCAATGCTGCTCGGCCTGGCCATCATGGCCTCGCCGCAGGCACAGGAAACCGCCCCCGCTAAAGATGCAGCTGCAGCCACTGCGGCTGCCCCGGCCGCCAAGGCAGCAGTGAAAGCCGACAGCGCAATGACGCGCACCCAGTGCGATGTGTACGCGACGGTACAGCAATGCTGCGGCGCGAAGAAGTGCGGCGGCAATGTCCTGAGCAACCACGACGCCCATAACTGCGGCAGGACGGTAGAGCAAGAGCTGGCACCCCGCCGCGCAAAACAGCCAGCTAAGCAGCTTGCACCAATCTCTGATTCCCCCATCCAAAACGAAGGAGCATGAACATGAACACCCTGACCACATCGAAGCTGTCCACCCTCGACGCCCCCAGCGCACCGGAAATCATCGACAGCCTGAAAACCAAGGCTCAGGCGGCCATCGGTTCCGCCTTGGGTACCCAGCCACTGGTTGCATTCAATACCGGCGCCTTGGGCAACTTCCCCTACTACTACACCGATCCGGCGAATCTGATGTTCAATTCGCTGACCTACAACTGGATCAACAATTCGATGAGCAGCGACGTGCCGCCGATCCAGCAAATGCCTGGCTCGCTGTTTACCAATTCCATGCTCGACGTGCTGGCCACCGTCACCTATTCGCTGTCCAAAGCGGATCAGGCCAAGCTGAACAACGCCTATTCCGCCGCGCAAAATCAGCAAATGGCGCTGCTGACCGCATGGAAGGCCGCCTACGGCAGCCTGCCGACTCCGGCCAAAAACCAGACCGTCGTCGATGCGATCATGACCGTCGTGACCACCACCTGGGCCACGCCAGCCACGACGGCGAGTGCGATGCAAGGCTCCACCAATCTGGGCGTCCTGCTCAACAATGCGCCGATGTCGGGCCGCGCCCTGTTCCCTGTGCTGGCGAACTACCTCAATGCGCTGGGCGACAGCATGACCCTGTTCAACGCGCAACTGATGCGCAACGCCTACATCGCACAGGCACTGGCCGCCCTGCAAACCCCTTCGCAAGCGAACGGCGCCATGCAGCTCAATGACAACAGCGCCACCTGGTACCCAGCCTATACCGTCAACACGCCGCTCAATCAGATCATCAACGGCCTGTCGGGTACTTCATCGGTGGAACTGGAAATGGAAGTCAACATCGCCAGCGAAACCGAATACTCGGTGTCGATCGACGGCAAGGCTAAGCTTCACGATTCCCTTCCTCGATTTCTTCACGCTCGGCATCAAAGGCAGCGCCAGCTACTTCCACGATGAAATCGTCAAGCAATCGAGTTCCGTCACGGTCAATATGACCTTCACCGGCGTGACCGTCGTCAGCTATTCGCCGAACGCCTTCAACGAATCGACCCAGCAGAACTGGTTCATCGTTCAACCGATTCTCGACGCGATCAAAAACAATGGCAAAGACGTGAGCGGCTATCACTTCTCGCCTAACCCAGGCACCGAGTTCGGACCAACCGGCTCGTTCGGCATCCTGCAAGGGCTGGCCATTTCAGAACTACCCAAGCGTCGAAATCGTCATCACGAGCGACAACTTCCAGTCGATTCAAACCACCTTCCAGCAGCAGGTCTCGACCAGCCTGAGCTTCCTGGGCATTCCGCTGGCGAGCGCAAGCGAGTCGACCTATTCGAATTCGGCGTCGTCGAACGAGTCCAACTCCACGGTCACCATCACGTTCGACCCACCGCCAAACATGGTGGCTTAAGCACCAGTGTTCAATCGATGGGTTGGGTATTGGGCGTACAAACGCTCTATCCAACCGTGCCATCGGCTTGATCGCTGCGTAAAAGAGGAGCTTACTCACGCTTCACTCCTTTTTCTTTGCGCTGCTGGTTCTGCGATCAACCGCGCTGCTGGCCGTCGTGCTTCTGACGGTGGATGCGCTTCGATTCACGGTTTTCCGCACGCTGGATCTTGTGCTGCTCGGCTGCGCCCACATGGCCATCCTTGCTTAGGCTGCCGCTTCCTTGCGGCTGATGCGCGCTTCGCCTTTTCCAGCTTGGCCACTTCGTGATTGGTCAGCTCGCCGCTCTTGATGCCGTTTTCGATGCGGGTTTGCTGATTCACATTGCGCTGCACATCGGCCTGCATGCGCTGGCTCGATGCCGAATTTGGATTGCCGGTCTGCACGTCATGCTTTTGCTGATGGATATCGGCGCTGGCCGCATCCTGCATGCGGTCAATCTTGCGCTCTTCCTGCTTGCTCAGTTTGCCGTCCTTGAGCGCGCCCTGTTCGGCCTTGGAAATGCGCGCCTGATCGCGCTCCAGCCTGGCCGCTTCGGCGGTGCTGAGCTGGCCCGACTTCAGGCTTGGCTTCGATGCGCGTCTGCTGGTTGACGTTGCGTTGGACTTCGGTCCCGGCGGTCTGTGCGAAAGCAGGCACTGCGATCAATCCGGCGACTAACAGGGAGAGGGTTTTGCTGTTCATCTCATGCATCCTTTGCGTTAAGTTGGCTAAATGGGGTGTGCTGTCACACCTGCATTAACGCATTCGCAAAAGATGATGACTACAGCAAGGCTGTAATTTTGGTAACAGAACGTTAGCTGCGAGCGGGCCTCAGGGCTGGGGATCGATCTTCTTCACATACGGGCCGTGATCGCGCTTGCCACTTGAGCTGAGAATCGTGAAAGCAAAGCCTTCGAACTGCTGGATCGTGGCTTTCGCGGCCAGCGGTTTCAGCAGCCGCTCATTCCGTTGGCGCACCAGCGACTCGGCAATATGTTGGCGCATTTCCGCGTACTCTGGAAAAGGGTTGTCACGAACGTCGTCCAATTTCAGGACCACAAAACCATAGCTCTCCTGCACTGGCTCGCTGCGCAAGTCGTCAGCTTTCATGTCCCGCAAAGCATAGCTGAGGGCCCCGCTCATGTCGCCTGGTTTCATCCAGTCCATGGCGCCGCCATCGCGCTTGGCGTTCTCGTCGATCGATTGATGCACGAATGATGCAAAGGGCTTGCCGTCGGCGATGCTTAAGCAAGAATGCTCCGCGCCTCGGCATCGGTCTTCACCACGATCGCCCGCAGCTTGTATTCAGTCTCTTTGGGATGCGCCGCCTTGGCACGCTCGTACTCGCGCTTGACGTCTTCGTCCGTTAATGGGTTGGCGGCCAGGAAATCCTTGATGATTGTATTAGCCAGTGCCTGGCGGCTTAAGCACTTCTGTCCTTGCCTCCGCGAATGGCTTCCTGCGCGAGAAGCTCCAGGCCAATCAGCTGCACGGTGGCTTCGCCAGGCTTTATCCTGAAACCCCTTGATTCAGCCGATGCCTGAATGTACTCGTCCACTTCCTGGCCCGTAATGACCACATTGTTGACTTTGGCTGCGATCGGTCCCGCGGCCAGGGCGCTTAAGGCCATGCAGGAGAGCATCGCTGCGGCGAAGTAACGTTTCAAGACGTGTTTCAAAATTTTATCCAGAGAATGGTTTACGCTTCAGCACAAGTTGGCGAATGTCGAGAGTTTTCCACAAAAGATGCCCAAGAGCAATCCTTGTGACATCAAAAACAAGCCTGGCGCCGCTCCTGAACCCGCCAAATTTGAGTTTCCACCTCGTAGCCGATATAATCCGGGGGCGTTAATTCCCAAGAAATAAGGCAAAAGCACGCTTGTCGGTGTCTGCCCCCAGACGCCTGCCTCCGATTCGACTCTGACTCCATGCGCTATGACGCGAGTCCTTCCCGCATACACATCTCCACAGTTCCCAACTCATCCGCCGCCTTGCTGAGCTCGACCTTCTTGAAGGCGCCGCAGCCGCTGGTGATTTTGCGGACGAGCTGGGAAGGTGGATGCACTTTACCGACGCGATCGCCTTATCGTCCGTGCACGAAAGCGGGATGGCCAAGGTCGCGCCGCAGAGCCCGGCGTTGCGCGAAGCGGCTGGCATCCGTCTGGAAGCGGAATGCGAGCGGATTCGCGCGTTTATTGTCAATTCGATTACGAAAAGCTGCGCAGGCGGCGCGGCGGTGATCAGGCTGCCGCTGCCGCTCGGCGACGAGGTCGCGTATGCCCCTTACCGCCAATTTTATGAAGCGCATCAGCGCGACATGACGCTCAGCATCGAACCCTTGCGCGTGAATCTGCGCGACGCGCTGGCCAAAGCCTCCCCCGAACTCAGGAAGCTGGCCGAGCTCGACGTTGTAATGGAAAGAATCTTGCGCGAACGCGAAAGCTTACTGCTGGCCAGGGTGCTTAACGCTGCTGCAAAAGCGTTTCGATGCCGCCTACGCCACGCATCAGGAACAGCTTGCCGCGAGCGGCGAACCCGATAACCCGGCGGCCTGGATGCAAGTCGGCGGCTGGCTGATTCGCTTCTGCCAGATCCTGCAATCGCTGCTGCTGGCCGAAGCTAAACTGCGCTTGCAGCCGAGCACGGGATTACTTGAAGCACTCAAACAACAAAAACACCATGAATAAACACTTGTTCCACCTTGCCTTCTTCACAGGCGCCATCGCCGTCATCTGGGTCGGCTTCGGCTTCATCGATTCCAGCGGCCTGGCCATGGCGATGACGGCCCTGATCTTCGCCGTGTATCTTGCCGACAAGCGATCGAGCTGCACCGCTTCCGCAAAGCAACCGCCAGCCTCACGACGGCGCTGCATGCGGTCGCGGAAGATGCGCCGGACCTGAACCGCTTCTTGTCTGGCGTAGATGGTTCGCTGCAGCATCCCGTACGCCTGCGCATCGAAGACGAGCGTGCCACCCTGCCCGGCCCTTCGCTGACGCCGTATCTGGTCGGCTTGCTGGTCATGCTGGGGATGCTCGGCACTTTCCTCGGGATGGTCGTCACGCTCAAGGGCGCCGTTTTCACCCTGGAAAAAACTGCCGATCTGGAAGCCATGCGCTCGGCGCTGGCGGTGCCGGTGAAGGGCCTTGGCCTGGCGTTCGGCACCTCGGTCGCCGGTGTGGCAGCCTCGGCGGTGCTGGGCCTGATGTCCGCGCTGTGCCGCCACGAGCGGACGCAAGCAGGCCAGCTCCTCGATGCCAAGTCCGCTACGGTCCTGAGCGGCTTCTCGCACAGCCAAGACAACGCGAGCAAACCTTCCGCGCGCTGCAGGCGCAGTCCGAGGCGCTGCCGCAAGTGGTCGACAAGCTGCAAGCCATGATGGAGCAGATGGCAGCGATGAGCGAACAGCTGAACCAGCGCCTGATTACCAATCAGGAACAGTTCCACAGCAGCGCAGGCGAAACGTACACGGAGCTCGCGCGCTCGGTCGACAAATCCTTGCGCGAAAGCCTGGCAAGTAGCGCGCAGGCCATGCCGATGAGAGCATCAAGCCCGTCTTTGAAGCGGCAATGCACGGCATCGCGCAGGAAGCGAAAGCCATGCACGAACGCACCGCATGGCACCTGTACAGCAACAGCTCGATGGCCTGGCCGATCGCTTCCAGCGTCGCCACCGCCAGCGTCGCCCAGACATGGAACACCGCGCTCGACGGCCAGATGCAAGTCAACCGCAGCCTTGCCAGCGACATGGCGCGTTCCCTGGACGCGTTCAGCGCCTCGTTCGACGAGCGCGCAGCGCAGCACGCTGGTCGCAACAGTAGGCGATGCGTATGCTTAGGCCTGCAAGCTTAAGCCAGGCCGAGCGCGATGGGCAGCGTCAGAAAGCGTGGACCCAATCGCTGGAAGCAATGGCGGCAACGCTGACGCGCGAATTGCAGGACAGCGGCGCGCAGATGCTTGCCCAGCAACAGGAGATCTGCACCGCCGTCACGCATGCCGTGCGCGACGCGGGCGACGCCTACAGCCGGCCTGCAAACCGGCCAGGCCGTGCAGGATGCGCAGCGCCAGCAAGCCTGGACGCAGTCGCTGGAAGCCATGGCGGCAACGCTGACGCGCGAATTGCAAGAGAGCGGCGCGCAGATGCTTGCCCAGCAACAGGAAATCTGCACCGCCGTCACGCATGCCGTGCGGAACGCGGGCGACGCTTATACCAGCCTGCAAGTTTAGCCAGACCGCGCAAGATGCGCAGCGCCAGCAAGCCTGGACGCAGTCGCTGGAAGCAATGGCGGCAACGCTGACGCGTGAACTGAAGGAAAGCGGGGCGCAGGTTCTGGCCCAGCAGCAAGGAGTCTGCACCGCAGTCACGCAAGCCGTGAAGGAACTTGCCGAACAAGTCCAGTCCGACAGCCGAGCAAGTCGCTGGCGGACACGTCTCGACTGGTCGCCACCGCCGAAGACCTGATGCGCTCGCGCATCACCGCCGAAGCGCAATGGCTGGACCAGCACCGCGAGCGCATGGACCAGCTGGCCGGAATGCTGCAAACCGAACTCGGCGCTGCGCGATCAGGAAGCCGCGCGGCGACGCCGCGGTGGCGCACCTGAGCGACCTGCAATCGGCCGTTACCACGCATCTGACAACGCTGGGCACCGCCCTGGAAGAACCGATCACCCGTCTGATCGAGACCGCCGCCGAAGCACCGCGTGCGGCTGCGGAGGTGATCGGCCAGCTGCGCCAGGAAATTTCCCACAGCGTGGCGCGCGACAATGCTGTGCTGGAAGAACGCAGCCGCATCATGGAAACGCTGAAATCGCTGCTGGACGTCATCAACCATGCATCGCACGAACAGCGCGCTGTGATCGATTCGCTGGTCGCTTCGTCCTCCGGCAAGCTCGAAGCCGCCAGCACCGCGTTCTCCGAGAACATTGCCAGCGAAGCCTAAGCAAGCTGTCCGAGATTGCGGCAGATGTCACCAGCAGCGCCGTCGATGTGGCCAGCCTGGCGGAGGCCTTTGGCGTGGCGGTGCACTCCTTCAATGCCGCGAATGAAAAGCTCGCATCGAACCTGGACCGCATCGAGGTCGCGCTCGACAAATCCATGTCCCGCAGTGACGGGCAGCTGGCCTACTACGTGGCGCAGGCGCGTGAGATCATCGACCTTTCCATGAGTTCGCAGAAAGAGATCGTCGACGAGCTGCGTCAGTTGCCGACCATGTTGGCGGTCGAGGCTAAATAATGGAAGAACTGGACGCATCCGAACACAGCGCGCCGACCTGGGCCGTTTTTGGCGACCTGATGTCCGGCCTGCTGGGTGCATTCGTGCTGCTGCTGGTGGCAGTGGTTGGCGTGCAAATGGAGCTCACTTCCAACCTGCAGGAAGAAGTGAAGAAACGCCACGCCGAAGAACAGCGCCGCCTGACGCTCGAAAAGGCGCTGGCGATTCCGTTGGCGAGCGGCCGCATTACACTGAACAATGGCCGCATCGGCATCAGCGGACAAGTCTTGTTCGCACAAAATTCGGACCATTTGCAGCCGGAAGGACGCCAGTTGCTCAACAGTCTGGTGGTGCCGCTGCGCGCCTCTATCTCACGTCGCAGTGACGAGATGCTGATGGTCAGCGGCTTTACTGACGACAAGCCGATCCGCAACGGACCATTTTCGGACAACTGGGAACTGTCGGCGCAGCGCGCCTTGACGGTGACGCGCACGCTGGTTGAGCAAGGGATGCCGTCGTCGATGGTATTTGCCGCAGCATTCGGCGCCGAGCAGCCAGTAAAGCCGAACACCGATGACGCCGCGCGCTGAACCGCCGGGTGGAGATGGCGCCGGTACCCAAGTCTGCCAACACCAAAGCGCCGTCCAATGGATGACACCCCGCGCATGAATGCGTTGCTGGCAGGCGTGATGGACGTCCGGCGGCAGAACGCTTTGATGCCGTCGGCTGGCATTATCTCGACACGCTGGCACGGCGCGCGGCTGCGCATGAAGGAAGCGTGCGGCGCATGCTGGATGCGAAGCTCGAACGGGCGGTGGCGTCATTTTCCGAGCGCTTGGCACAGGCACGCGCTGCGGCTTGTGAGCTGTTGGATGCTACTTGCAAGAAGCATCCGCAAGCAGCCGCCGAACTGCAGCGCCTGTGTGCCGACGGCGATTTCAAAGGTTTGCGCCGCATGCACGCCACGCTGGAGGCGCGAGCAATGTGCGGTCTTGGGTGAACTGGTGTCGCGGTTTCAACCTGTCTTGCCAGGCTCACCAGAACAAGCGCCCGCGCATCGAGCGGCGGCCCGCGCAAGCGAGCCCATCGCCCCCGCCCTCGAACTGAAGACAGTCCGCGAATCGCGCGCTACCTGGGCCAGGATGAGCGTCGACAAGCAGCTGGCACTGGCCATGAAACAGGCGCCGGTCAATGCCGGGCCGATCAATTCCCACATGCTGGTACTGCGCTCGCTGGCGATGATGCAGGAAGTCTCGCCGGATTATCTGAATCGGATGGTTTCGTACGTGGATACGCTGCTTGCACTGAATCCTGGCGAAGTGGAGGTACCCGTTAAGCGGAAGAAGCCAGTGGCTGCGAAAGCCAAGCCAGCGAAGGCGACGAAAAAGTAGCGATTGGATCGGTGTTTCGTCGGCGTGATGGCGTGCATCGTTGCCTAGGTCACTTCGCGCTTGCGGACCTCGTACCACTTGAACCCACACACGGAATGGGAACAGGTGTAGTGATATTCCAATCTCGCAAACGTTGTGGAGACATGATGGACGGTCGTCCGGCCCTCGCCATCCCTGCCGTTCACTTTTTTGGTTCCTACGAACCGCTCGATTTCTCGTTCGTTCTAAGCAAAGTGTGGGCTGACTGAATGGCACTGCGGGCACCTTCGCCGCAATACAACGTGCCAAAGACTAACCAGCGCGAGCGCAACGCAAAAATCCGTAGATCGCAAGTTCGATCGTACCGAGGGACTGCAAGTCATACCAGGGTAATTCCTGACGTTTGCTGGATACATATCGATATGCACCGGCCAGCACGAACGGCAAAAACGCGAACCTCAGAAAAGTATCCATGAGCGTCCCTGTTCAATCTGTGGATGTGTGACGACCATTTTATGCTCGCCGCGCTCCTGCTTCTTCAGAGACGAAGGGTAACTGGCGCGTTTTCATGAATTGGTTGAGCCCGATCAAACCAAATTCAAAGCAGCAAGCAGCTGCCCGCGGGATCAAAGAGGTCAGCAGGGTCTGGTGCGGCAACGGAGAATTAGTGTTTGTGGGTAATTTGCACTGGCGCTCCGCGCAGCTCCTCCATCGCTCCATCGCTCACGCGATGGCAGATGGTCGATTCGGAGAGGCACGGCCCTGCAGGGCCGTGGCGTTCGAAGACCCGGGGGCGCCGAGCCACGCAGGGCCCCGGCTCTCTCGCCACCATGGAGTTGCGCTGCCATACCACTTCACAAAGGCCATAAATTTGGTATGGTCCGCCCCAAGCCGGGCTCTACGGGGCCAGCCGCCCTGGAAAAGCGCTTGAAGAGTCCAATTGGTATGCATAGCTTAACTACTTTACAAAACCACTTGACCCGCCATTTTTAGACTTGCATCCTCGTATTGACAATCATTTTTTTTGGAACACCGCCTGCGGGACCGGTGAACGTCGCACCTTGAGCATCGGTCCGTCGATCGGCCTGCCGTCTGCTCGTCTTTGATACACCAACAACTAGAATATGGAGACAGCTTTGAACCGAACTCTCATGAATAGTCTCATCGCAGGACTGGTGGGCAGCTCGCTTATCGCCTGCGGCGGTGGCGACACGTCCCCAACACCGCAAACACCTTCATTGCTCGCTACGACAGCGGTATGTTATGCCGCCTGGTCATCTGCCACCGCCTACAATGGCGGCGCGACGGTGAGCTACAACGGCGTTAATTACAGAGCCGCGTATTGGACGCAAGGTAACAATCCATCCACGAATAATGGTCCTGCTGGCAGTGGCAAGCCGTGGACCACCGACTCTGTTTGCGGCGGCACCACGCCGACGCCGACACCAACACCCACTCCGACACCAACACCTACACCCACCCCGACACCGACACCATCCTGTACATCCCAGTCCTGGGCCGCAGGCGTGAACTACAGCTTGGGCACCGTGGTGAAGTACCCACCGAACGGCAATTTCTACAAGGTCGTCAATAGCGGCACGAATGGCTCCGACGGGACTGACCCAACCATCAGCACCTGGTATTGGCAGCAAACGACTTGTGGCAGCACGACGCCGACACCGACGCCCACACCGACGCCGACACCAACGCCGACACCCACCCCCGACACCGACGTGTTCATTCCAGACTTGGTCCTCGGGCGTGAATTACAGCCTGGGCACCGTGGTGAAGTACCCAGCAAACGGCAATTTCTACAAGGTCGTCAATAGCGGCACCAACGGCTCCGACGGCACTGATCCGACTATTAGCACGTGGTATTGGCAGCAAACGACTTGTGGCAGCACGACACCAACGCCAACGCCGACTCCCGACCCGGGCGGAAGTTTTGCTTAAGCCTGTCAAAAACCCAGTTCGAGGCATGGTTCCCCGGCCGCAGTTCGTTCTACCAGTACGCCGACTTCGTCGCTGCAGCGGCTTACTATCCAAGCTTTGCCAAGTCGGGCAACGCGACCCTGGACAAGCAGGAAGTGGCCGCCTTCTTCGCCAACCTACAGCACGAGTCGGACAGCCTGAAAGCAGTCAGGGAATACAACACCGCCAACTGGCCCTTGTACTGCGACGTGAACTGGGTGCGCGTCACCTGCAAGAGCACCAACGTGAACGACCAGTATTTCGGTCGCGGCCCGATCCAGATCAGCTGGACTTCGAATTACCGCAGTTTGGGCAACGCGATGGGCCTGGGCGAGCAACTGGTGAACAATCCAGAACTGCTGGCCACCAACGCCACCATCGCCTGGAGAAGTGCGATCTGGTACTGGATGACCCAGCCTGGCCGGGCTTAAGCAGGTCGGCGCATGACTCGATGGTGGGCGGATTCGGTTTCGGCCAGACCATCAATGCCATTAACGGCAATCGCGAATGCACTGGCGGCAGCGAATACCAGGGGCCTAAGCACAGATGCAGACGCGGGTGAATTACTACACGATCTTCACCCAGAATCTGGGCGTACCTACCGGTCCTAATCTGACTTGCTAATAGACACGGGCTGGAAGCGCAGGCCTGGAACGTAGAGGCGGCATCGATATCTTGATGCCGCCTTTTTCTTGGCCATCTCACCGTTAGGTGTGGACGTCGTCCTCGCGTAGGCGGGGACCCATAGCACTTATGCGTCGTGGCGGTGCCAGCGCGCAAAGGGGCAGTCCCGACAACTGGACATCAACTGATTATAGGTAATTTTGCGCGGGCGCTCCGCGCAGCGCCTCCAGCGCGCCATCGCTCACGCGATGGCAGATGGGCGATTCGGAGAGGCACGGCCCTGCAGGGCCGAGGCCTTTGAAGACCCGGGGGCGCCGAGCCGCGCAAGGCCCGCAGGGGCCTTGCTTCTCTCCGCCATGAAACAAATGCAAAAGGCCACCCGAGGGTGGCCTTTTTACATTTGTGTTCCTGGCGGAGAGAGGGGATTCGAACCCCCGATAGGCTATGAACCTATACACGCTTTCCAGGCGTGCGACTTCAACCACTCATCCACCTCTCCTTGCATACTTCTTCGCCTGAACGAAGCCGCACAGTATAGCAGGAAATCAAGCAACTGCAAAAGATTTGAAGCCAGGAGCATTACAACTCTATTCTGAGGTGCTATGGGGCTGGCGCATGCGCCAGCCCTCCGCGAGGACGACGTGGTGGCGACTATCACTTCACCACCAGCGCGTACGTCCTTAAACTTGGTGGCGAACTTTCGTCCGCCACCAGCACGTACACCTACTACGAAGCCTCTTTCAGCTGCTCCAGAATCGCTGGATTCTCCAGCGTGGAAATATCCTGCGTGATCACCTCGCCCTTGGCCAGCACGCGCAGCAAACGCCGCATGATCTTGCCCGAACGCGTTTTTCGGCAGATTATCCCCAAACCGGATCTCTTTCGGCTTCGCAATCGGCCCAATCTCCTTGGCAACCCAATTGCGCAGCTCCAGGGCCAGCTTCTTGGCCTCTTCCCCCGTCGGCCGTGCCTGCTTGAGCACCACGAACGCGCAAATCGATTCCCCGGTCGTATCGTCCGGCTTGCCTACCACGGCCGCCTCGGCCACGATCGGATTGGCCACGAGCGCCGACTCAATCTCCATCGTCCCCATCCGGTGGCCCGACACATTGAGCACGTCATCAATCCGGCCCGTGATCGTGAAGTAACCGGTCTCCTTGTTCCGAATCGCGCCATCGCTTCGAGCCAGATACATGCGTCCGCCCAGCTCTTCCGGGAAATAACTCGACTTGAAGCGGTCCGGATTGTTCCAGATCGTGCGGATCATCGACGGCCATGGTCGCTTGACCACGAGGATGCCGCCCTGCCCGTTCGGCACATCCACACCCGCCTCATCGACGATGGCGGTCATGATGCCTGGCAGCGGCAAGGTGCACGAACCCGGCACCATTGGCGTCGCGCCTGGCAGCGGCGTGATCATGTGGCCGCCGGTTTCGGTTTGCCAGAAGGTATCGACAATCGGGCAACGCTCGCCGCCCACATTGCGGTAGTACCACATCCACGCTTCCGGATTGATCGGCTCGCCAACCGAACCGAGCAGTCGCAGGCTCGACAGATCGTATTTCTTCGGATGTACTTCCGGATTCACATCGGCCGCCTTGATCAGCGAGCGGATCGCCGTCGGCGCGGTGTAGAAGATGCTGACCTTGTGCTTGGCGATGGTGTCCCAGAACCGGCCCGCGTTCGGGTAGGTCGGAATGCCTTCGAACACGATCTCGGTCGCGCCAACCGCCAGCGGGCCGTAGGCGATGTAGCTGTGCCCGGTTACCCAGCCGATGTCGGCCGTGCACCAGAACACGTCCGTCGGCTTGATGTCGAAGGTCCACTTCATCGTCAGCGCGGCCCACAGCAGGTAGCCGCCGCTCGAATGCTGCACGCCCTTCGGTGTGCCGGTCGAGCCGGACGTGTAAAGAATGAACAGCGGATGCTCGGCGCTCACCCATTCCGGCTCGCAGACGGCCTAGCTGGCTGTCCACCAGATCGTGCAGCCATACGTCGCGGCCCGCCACGAACGGAATCGCGCCGCCCGTGCGTTTGTAGACGATCACATCCTTGATGGTGGTGCAGCCGCCCAGCGCCAGCGCTTCGTCCACGATGGTTTTCAATGGCAGGTGCTTGCCGCCGCGCAGTTGTTCGTCGGCCGTGATGACGGCCACGGCGCCAGCGTCGATGATGCGCTCCTGCAGCGATTTGGCGGAGAAACCACCGAACACCACCGAGTGCGTCGCGCCAATACGGGCGCAGGCTTGCATGGCGGCCACGCCTTCGATCGACATCGACATGTAGATAATGACGCGGTCACCTTTCTTGATGCCGCGCGATTTGAGGCCGTTGGCAAACTTGCAGACGCGCTCGTACAGCTCCTGGTAGGTGGCGCGCGTGACCGCGCCATCGTCGGCTTCGAAAATGATCGCGGTCTTGTTGGCGTTGCCGTTCTGGAGGTTGCGGTCCAGGCAGTTGTACGAGACGTTGAGCTCGCCGTCGGCGAACCATTTGTAGAACGGCGCTTCCGATTCATCCAGCGTGGAAGTGAACGGCTTGTGCCAGGCGATGTTTTCACGGGCCAGGCGCGCCCAGAATCCCTCGTAATCGCCCTCGGCTTCGGCGCACAGTTTGTTGTACGCATCCATTCCGGAAATAGCGGCATTGGCGGCAAATGCCATGGCATGGGCGCGAATACCCGGTTTTCCTGCAATCCGTGATTTTCCTGACTGACTTCAGTGCTGGCCATGCTTGTCTCCGTTTGAGTAATAATTTGCTAACAAGATAGCGGGTGTCGCTTACTGTCCCCTTACAGGCGGCCATCTGCTTTTGATACTGATGATTTTACCAACGTTTCACCTATGAAGTGGTCTTATGCGACCGCTCAAATAGCCACGCTTCATTCGCGGGAAAACAAAGGTCGGGTAAAATGACGCATCGTAATTTTTGCCTTTCTCTGGAGCTATAACTCAATGTCCGAACCGCGTTTCGAGGTTAACCCTCCCAAGCTGACTCCGCTGAACAATCTGATCTTCATGAGCCGCTGGCTTCAGCTGCCGCTGTACCTTGGTCTGATCCTGGCCCAGTGCGTTTATGTTTTCCATTTCTGGGTCGAGCTGAAGGACCTGATCGGCGCAGTGTTCGGTAACGCCGCGTCGCTGCAGCACATCCTCGATGCCGTCACCGTGCAGTCGACCGACCCTGCCATGGCCGTGGCACGTCCAACCAAGCTCACCGAAGCGACCATCATGCTGGTCGTCCTGGGCCTGATCGACGTGGTCATGATCTCGAACCTGCTCATCATGGTCATCGTCGGCGGCTACGAAACCTTCGTCTCGCGCATGCACCTGGAAGGCCATCCGGACCAGCCGGAATGGCTGTCGCACGTGAACGCTTCGGTCCTCAAGACCAAACTCGGCATGGCGATCATCGGCATTTCGTCGATTCACCTGCTCAAGACCTTCATTAACGTCAAAGCATACAAAACCGATGAAGTCGTTATGCAGACGGTCATCCACGTGGTCTTCCTGCTCTCCGCACTCGCCATCGCTTACACCGACCGCATCATGATCGGTACCCAGAATCAAGCCAAGAACCATCACTAAGAGAACGCCATGACCGTCATCAAGCAAGCCGACCTGATCGAATCCGTCGCAGCCGCCCTTCAGTACATCAGCTATTACCACCCTGCTGACTATATCGAGCATCTGGCGCGCCTATGATGCCGAGCAGAGCCCGGCAGCCAAGGATGCCATCGCGCAAATCCTGACCAATTCGCGCATGTGCGCGGAAGGCAAGCGTCCGATCTGCCAGGATACCGGCATCGTCAACGTCTTCCTCAAGATCGGTATGAGCGTGCGCTTCGAGGGCTTCACCGGTACCGTGACCGACGCCGTCAACGAAGGCGTGCGCCGTGCCTATAACTTCGACGACAACAAGCTGCGCGTCGATCGTGGCCGATCCGCAATTTGAACGCAAGAACACCAAGGACAACACGCCAGCCGTGGTCCATGTGGAACTGGTCGAAGGCAATACCGTCGACGTGCGCGTCATGGCCCAAAGGCGGCGGTTCGGAGAACAAGACCAAGTTCGTCATGCTCAACCCGTCCGATTCGCTGATCGACTGGGTCATGAAGACGGTGCCGCTGATGGGCGCTTAGCTGGTGCCCGCCGGGCATGCTCGGCATCGGCATCGGCGGTACGGCCGAGAAAGCCATGCTGATGGCCAAGGAAGTGCTGATGGACGACATCGACATGTACGAACTCAAGCAGCGTGGCCCGCAGAACAAGCTGGAAGAGCTGCGCATCGAACTGTGCGACCGCATCAATGCGCTCGGCATCGGCGCCCAGGGCCTGGGCGGCCTGACCACCGTGCTCGACGTCAAGATCATGATGCATCCGACCCACGCCGCTTCCAAGCCGGTCGCGATGATCCCGAACTGCGCCGCCACCCGCCACGGCCACTTCGTGCTCGACGGTTCCGGCCCGGCCTACATGGAGCCGCCGTCGCTGTCGACCTGGCCTGACGTGCACTGGACCGCGGACACCGAGAAATCGCGCCGCGTCGACCTCAACACGCTGACCAAGGAAGAAGTCGCTTCGTGGAAGCCGGGCCAGACCCTGCTCCTGAACGGCAAGATGCTGACCGGCCGACGACGCCGCGCACAAGCGTATCCAGGACATGCTGGCCAAGGGCG
Source organism: Massilia sp. H-1 (assembly GCA_024703915.1). Taxonomy (GTDB): domain Bacteria; phylum Pseudomonadota; class Gammaproteobacteria; order Burkholderiales; family Burkholderiaceae_D; genus Telluria_A. Next base: position 1,354,961 of record CP087969.1, read on the forward strand.
AGCCGCTGCCGGTCGACTTTACCAACCGCGTCATCTATTACGTGGGCCCGGTCGATCCGGTGCGCGACGAGGCGGTCGGCCCCGGCCTAGCCCGACCACGGCCACCCGCATGGACAAGTTCACCGACATGATGCTCGAGAAAACCGGCCTGATCGCGATGATCGGCAAGGCCGAACGCGGCCCGGCGGCCATCGAGTCGATCCAGAAGCACAAGTCGGCTTACCTGATGGCGGTCGGCGGCGCGGCTTACCTGGTGTCGAAGGCGATCAAGAGCGCCAAGGTGCTCGGTTTCCACGACATGGGCATGGAAGCGATCTATGAGTTCGACGTGACCGACATGCCGGTCACGGTCGCGGTCGACGCCAACGGAACTTCGGTGCACACCACCGGTCCGAAGGAGTGGGCGGCAAAAATCGAAGCGCTCAACGTGCCGGTCATCTCGGCCTGAGCATGACCACGCCCATCGCTAGCGCTGTGCTGGCCGCCGATGTCAGCGCCGATGCGCCCATCGGCGTGTTCGATTCCGGCGTCGGCGGCTTGTCGGTGCTGCGCCATATCCGCGCAGCTGCCGCACGAGCATTTGCTGTACTTCGCCGATTCCGGCTTCGCGCCTTACGGCAACAAGCCGGAACAGGTCGTGGCCGAACGCTCGCTGGCGGTGGCGCAGTTTCTCATCGCCCAGGGCGCCAAGGCGCTGGTGGTGGCCTGCAATACCGCCACCGTGGCGGCCATCAAGCTGCTGCGCGCGACTATCCGCTCATGCCCATTGTCGGCGTCGAGCCCGGCCTCAAGCCGGCCGCGGCCGCCACGCGCAACGGCAATGTGGGCGTGATCGCCACCAATGTCACGATCGCTTCGAAAAATTCCTCGTCCTGCGCGACCAGATCACCAGCGCCAGCAACGCCCGCTTTCTGCTGCAAGGCTGCCCGGGCCTGGTCGAACAGATCGAACAGGGCCAGCTCGACGCCCCTGCCACGCGCGCCATGCTGGAACGCTTTATCGTGCCGCTGCTCCAACAGGGAGCCGATACCTTGGTGCTGGGCTGCACCCACTACCCTTTCGTGCTGGCGGCGATCGAAAGCATCGTGGCCCAACACGCCTACCGCGACGTGGTCCTTATCGATACCGGCCATGCGGTGGCGCGCCAGCTGGCACGTTTGCTCACGGCCGCGGGCACGCTCAACCCGTCCAACGACGCGCTGCGCCCGCCTGCAAGCCTTTACCACGGGCGCCGAAGCGGCCTTGCGCACGGCGTTTGCCACCCTGCTGGGCCTGGATCAGCCGGTCTCGGAAGTGCGGATTTCAGCAGAATTGGCAGCCAAAGCAGTTATCTGAGAATTAGATTTGCCAGTTCGCTCAGAAGTTTGTATAATTTCGAGCTGTCCCGGAAACATCGGAACAAATAGCAGATCAGTGGTGGCTGTAGCTCAGTTGGTAGAGTCCAGGATTGTGATTCCTGTTGTCGTGGGTTCGAGCCCCATCAGCCACCCCATTGTTCTCAAAGCAAAACTAACCACCCCTTGAGGTGGTTTTTTGTGCCCGCTGCGCATGCAAGGAACCCCATTCCCCGCACCAAACATATGCACATTTTTGCTGCGTCGCGCCATCGCAGGGCAATAGCTGCACTTATTTGAACCATTGGTTATAATATGGGCCGCTGTCCATCCGAGAGACAGCAACAACCCACATTGGATTACCATGAAAAAGAATCTCCTGATCGCTCTGATCGCAGCTGCTTCGATCGCTCCAGTTGCTGCACATGCACAAGCTTACCTCGGCGGCACCGTTGGTGTTGCTCATCAAAAAGCAACCATCGATGAAACCGGCGAACTGAAAGACCACGACGTGTCGTTCAAGTTCTTCGGCGGCTACCAGTTCAACAAGTTCGTCGGCGTTGAAGCCAAGCTACGTTGTTCTGAACAAACTGCGCGTTGCAGACGCTGATGGCCTGACCATCGATCCACAAACCACCTACCTGGCAGCCACCGGCAGCTACCCGCTGAACGACAAGTTCTCGCTGACCGGTAAAGTTGGCGTTGCATCGACCAGCACCCGTTTCTCGGCTGTTGACGTTGCTACCGAAAAAACCCGTCAAACCAGCCCGGTGCTGGGTTTCGGCGTGAGCTACGCAATCACCCCAACCGTTCTGGCAGTTGCTGAATACGAAAACTTCGGCAAGATCGTGAAAGAAGACGGCGGTCACCTGAAGGCCGACAACCTGGCCGTTGGCATCCGCGTCAGCTTCTAAATCAGCGCTGTTTAGTCGAAAGCCAAGCCTCATGCGCTTTTTTTGTTTTCCGACGCGCCGGGCGCGTAGAATCGGATCCTCTTCCCCAGGAACACACAATGAGCTACGACCTGATGGTATTCGCCCCCGAAGCCGCGCCCGCCAAAAAGCGCGCCCCCTTCCTCGACTGGTACGACCAGCAATCCGAATGGGAAGAAGGCCATGGCTATGACGATCCGGCCGTGTGCAGCCCTGCCCTGCGCGCTTTCTACGAAGAACTGGCCCAGACCTTCGCGCCCCAGACCGAGGACGACGGCGCTTAAGCACCGACTACACGATCGGCACATCGCTGATCTACATGACCTTCGGCTGGGACAGCGTCGACGCCGCCTATGAAGCCGTGTTCCGCCTCGCGGGCAAGCATGCGCTGGGCTTTTTCGATGTCAGCTCCGACCTGGCCGAAACCTGGCTGCCGGACGGCAAAGGCGGCCTGTATATCGCCCATGCCGACTGACGCTTTCAAGCGTGCAAGGCAAACTCGTGCTATAAATACATCATGTCACGAGGAGAACAACATGGACGAGATCGAACGCCGTTCCCATGAGCGCCGCCAGGACCACGACACCGCCTCCCAGATCACCGAAGCCGCCGCCTTGCAGCGCGTTCGGCAGCGATGCCGCGCAGCGCTTCCTCAAGCTGCGCGGCATCGGCGACCAGCTGGCGCAAGACCTGCTGATCGAAAACTACGACCGCCGACAGATGGCGCGCCGGGAACGATTGGCATCATCGAACTGAATTCTTCACCGCGCGCGGCGATCTTTTCCTGCAGATGAAATTGCGGGCAGGCTACACTATGCCCATGAAAATACCCGCCACCCTCTTCCTCGCCTTTTCCCTCGCCGCCTGTTCGGGCGAGGCCAACCAGAATGGCGTCTTCCGCGGCAGTCGAGTCCAAGATGGTCGGCAGCGCGACCGGGACTGCGCGGCAGGCGCGCCATATCGCCCTGACCCACAAACTGACGCTGCAAGCGCTTACCGCCGAACTGCAGGCGAACTTCCAGGCCATTCATCGCAAGTGCATCGCGCTCGGATGCGAGGTGCTGAGCGCGGTGACCAGGGCCGCGGGCCGCAACCAGTCGGAAAGCGCCATGCTCGTTGCGCGCGTGCCATGCCGCCCGCGTTCGCGGGCTTCTTTACCGAAGTCCAGTCCAAGGGGAAGGTACTGGTGCATGTGGCCGACGCGGAAGACAAAACGGCCGAGGTGATCGACGTCGAAGCCCGCATCAAGAATCTGGAAGCGTTCAAGGCGCGCATCCTGGAGCTGCTGGCCAAGCGCAGCGCAACGCTCAAGGAAGCACTGGAAGCCGAACAGCAGCTGGCGACCACGCAAGGCGAACTCGACAGCATTCGCGAACGGCGCCGCGTGCTGGCCAGCCAGACCGAGATGATCCGGGTCGAAATCGAGATCGAGGCCAGCACTCTGGGCAACAGCGGCAGCTGGTCGGCGCCGATCGTCACCGCCCTCGGTGAAACGGGCGAGTTGCTGGCGCACAGCGTGGGGGCATTGATTTCCTTCGCCGCCGTGTCGCTGCCGTGGGTGGTGGCGGGCTGGCTGCTGATCTGGCTGCCAGTGCGGCGCGCCTGGCGCCGCCGCAAGGCTATTGCAGCGAAGGCCGCTGATCCGGCGCGCTGAGCGCCAAGCAGCGAACACGCTTTCGGGCGCCGTGCCGCCCTTGACCGAGGCGATCACCCACAGCGTGGCCGCCACGATCTTTTCAACGCAGTCGAGCACGCCATGGAAGAGCTGGCCGCCAATCGTGGCCACCACGTGCCAGGCGCCGGTCGGGCCGTCGTGGACGATCCGGACCGTGCCCCCGCCACTGCATTCGAGCCAGCTGAACAAGTCGCCCACATCGCCATGCAAGGCGTCCGGATAGGCGGTCGGCGCCCCCCGGATACGCGCTGCGGCAAGGGTGCCTGGCTGAGCAACGCCAGGTAGGCGCGCTCGAGCCCCTGCCCGTCCACCATGCGCGCGGCCGCCGTGAACGCGTCGTCCATCGGATTGACCGACAGGCTGCAGCCGCATCGGCACTGGCTTCGAAGCGGGCGCCGGCCAGGCCTTCGACCGGCTCGACGATCGTGAGCGCAGCCGGCGGCGTCGGCCAGCACGCTGATCGGCACCGGACCGACAATCCGGTACAGGCCATTGATCAGGACCGAGGTCACGCTGCTGGCACTGAGCGTCACCGGCGCGTGGATGGCCGGATTGCTTAGCCAGGTCGATGACGCGGATGCAGGTCACGTAGGAGGCGCTGCTGAGCGGCGCCTGCAGCAGGCTGGTCGGTGGCAGCGTGATGCTGCGCCGGTTCCACAGGCCCGTGACCGGCGACTTGACCAGCTTGATCAAGCCGTCGCTGGTGCGCGCCAGCACCACCAGCGCGCCATGCAGGCGGTCGAAGAATGGCGAGACCGCCGTCACGCCCGACAGGATGCACAGCGGGTGGCTCCAGGCAGCCAAGCGCATGGCATGCGCTTGCAGGGCAACTGACATGGAACAGTTCTCCCTGCGCATTCAAGGCCCACAGCACGACCTTGCTTAGCCGCCTGAACCGCGCGCAGGGCGACGATGCCCTCGAATAATTTGCTGTGCAACAGCGCGACCGCGCTGCCATCGTGCTGGCTGCCGCCATGCAAAAGTAATACAGGCCGCCATGCTACTGCCACGTACAGATGGCTGGTGTTGTCGCTGTTGCGGCAGGCGGCGATGGCGTCGGCCGTCCGCTCGCCCGGCAGGCGCAGATTGCAGGCGGGCGCCATGCGCTCCGCCGCCCTGGCCGTGCAGGGGCGCGTATTGCAGGCGGCGCTGGTCCTTGAAGGTGCCGAGCGTGTACAGACCCTCGGCCGCGGCCGGATGGCCGCGCGCCCCAGGCAGCTGCTGTGCCCGGCAACCAGGGGGCCCGCGCCACCGGCATGGGCGATCCACTCCGGTGCGCTGGGCGTACTCAGGTCGAGGTAGAAGCGGCGCAGCACCGGAGCCGCTTCACCCGGGTTGGCCACGATGTCGACCACGATCTCATAGCGGTCGCCTGAAGCGTCGCTGATGAGCACGCTGGCGATCTGCAGGGTATCGGGCGTCGCGCTGGAAGTCGGGATTGAAGGGACAGGCAAGCCAGCTCGGATCGTCGCTCCAGCCGGTGTCGGCATCCGAATTGCCCAGGCTCAGGTACAGATGGTCGTCGCTGCCGTCCGACAGCACCATGGCCAGGTCGATCCCGCCCGCCTCGCCCTGGACCACGCTGGAAGCGCTTGCAACTGGCGCCCCAGGGAAAATCGCGGCTGATCTGGGCGCTCGACAGGTCGGAGCGGCTCCAGCCGTGCGTGCGACCGGGCTCTTCCTTGGCCACACACAGCGCGTCGCCGCTGCCGATGAAAAACACCATGGCGCCATGCGTATGGCCGTGCACCGCCTCGAACTGGTGGTCGGCCTGGAGAATATCGGCCTGCATCGCGTGCTGGGTCAGATCGGACGCGGCGGAGAGCTTGAACTGTCGTGCACTCATTGAGTTTCCCGTTACGCTTACGCCCCGGCGCTCGTGGCGCAGCCCGGCAATTGCCATCAACCAATGCTCACTCGGATGCATGTTTTTGGCGACAAATAGCGAAAGATATGGAAAGGACGCTATTGAACGGGGGCTAGTCTAGCAGGATAAACTGTCTTTTTGAGCAATTATTTGCACAAAAAACCACAGCACCTTGCCGCACGATTGTGCGCGCAGATGGCGCCACATCGCCAGTCGTAGGCTCGCTAGACCAACTAAGCGAAATTAGCGAGGAATTTGGGATGACAATTGAAACTGACCCGCAAAGCGACTACGCTGAGAGAATGGAAGCAAGGTTCGCCAGACTGGAGGTCACTGCTGAGTATATTCAGCGCGATGTGCGCGAATTGAAGGACGATGTACGCACCCTGCGCCGTGACCTGGCAACAGATTTTCGTGTCTTGTTTGCAGCACTGATCACCGTCGCCCTCGGGCTTTCCGCCCTGATGGCAACAGGGTTCGGCTGGCTTTAGCTGTCCGGATGCACGGGCTTGATCACGTACACGCAGCGCCGCGCACCGGCCAGCAAGTGTTCGGCGCGCTCGACCTGGCAGCCTAAGCCCCATCACGCGCTGGAAAATCTCGAGTTCGGAACGGCAGAAATTCTGGCATGCGCGCCGCCGCCGCGCAGATCGGGCAATGGTTTTCCACCAGCAGCACGCTGCCATCGGCCCGCACCGCGGTCTCGGTCATGTAGCCTTCGGCGTCGCGCGCCCGCCAGCGCATCGACCCGCGCTGCCAGGCTGAGCTCGCCGTCCACTTCCATCTTGTAATGCGCTTCGATCGCTTGCTCTCGCGCGGTGATCAATTGATCCAGGCCCGCTTCGCCAAAGACCGCGCGCGCCTGGGCGATCAGTTGCACCGTCAGGTCGGCGTGGCGGTCCGGAAAGCGCGTGGCCGGCGCCGGTCAGCACCCAGCGCCGCGCCGGACGGCCGACCTTGTCGGCCACGTCATCGAAGGCGACCAAGCCCTTGCCCAGCGCCGCCTCGAGCTGGCGCCGCGCGCCCATGGACGTGACGCCGAGCACGTCGGCCAGCGCTTGCGCGGTGCTGGGGCCGCGCGTTTTCAGCAGCAGCAGAATCTGGTCGGACGATTTCATGGCGCCCCCTCCAACGCCTTACCTGCCGCCTTACCTGCCGCCGTACCTGAACCCGCCATCCGCACGCGCCAGCCGCGCAAGCGCCAGCTTAGCCCAGGCCGCCAGCATGGCGCCCAGCAGCAGGATCAGGCGCGTGTCGAGCAGGGTCAGCACCGAGCCTATCAGTGCCATCAGAATATTGGCCAGGCAAAAAGTCGTCGACAGCAATCCCATCACGGCGCCGTGGCCGAAGCTGCCGAAGCGCTCGGCGCACCAGCCCGGCACCACCGCGTTGTAGAAGGCATTCGGAATGCCGAACAGCATGATCGCGGCGAGGCCGATCCACACATTGCCGAGCGCAAGCAAGCCCACGCAGACGGCCACGGCGCTGGCATTCCATGCGGCGCGGCGCAGCGGCGCGATCGCGCTGGGGCGCCCGGCCACGAGCGAGGTCAGCGTCATCAGGCCGCACAGGCCGATGGTCAGCCAGGCAATGCCGGTGGCGCCATAGCTTAGCCACTTCAACCAGCCACAGCGGATAGAACTCGTAGAAGGCGGTCACGCCGCAGGTATAGGCCAGCTGCACGATGAACAGCATGCGCAGTTCCGTGTGGCGCAGCAGATTGAAGGCGTGCTGGCCGCGCGCGACCTGCCACCAGGAACTGGTCGCGCGACGACGGCGCTTCGGCCTAAGCAAGGCCAGCGCCACCATCAGGGCGGTGAGCACCAGGGCCGCGCAAGCGATCCAGAACGGCACCGTCAAGCCGAACACGAGCGTGGCGCCCGCCAGCAACGGTCCCGCCAGCCAGCCCATGTAGAAGGCGCCGTTGAGCCAGGACAGCGCCTTGACGCGCAGGTCGCCCTCGAGCTTGTCGGCCAGCATGGCGCGTGCGACGGCGCCATTGCCTTCCATCAGGCCGGTGGCAAAGCGCGCGAAGATGAACAGCGGATACGATTCGATCAGCAGCGCGCAGGCCGTCACGGCATGGCCGATGGCCGCGCCCAGGGCGGTCAGCAGCAGCAGGGGGCGGCGCCCGTAGCGGTCCGAAAGCGGCCCCAGCAGCGCGTTGCCGATCAGCAGGCCCAGCGGGTTGATGGTCAGTGCCAGGCCGAACAGGAACTTGGGCGGCAGGCCGAGGAAGGTGTTCAGGCCGTTGCTGGCGCCCGAGGCGAACAGCGGCGGCAGAATCGGATACGGCAGCGAGGCGCCGATGGTGGCAAACAGGCCGAGCAGGCAGGCGGCGGCGATCAGGAGCTTGGTGTGCATGCACCCGACTATACGTCGGGGTCGCCTATAAGTAAACGAAATAGTTTATTAATTTAGAAATACGGGATCTCGCACTGCTCCACCGGCTGGCGCGCCGCATCGAGCCGGAACGCGCACAGTTCGAAACGGATGCCGTAATCGAGGTCGATCCGTTCGACCTTGCCGAACGGGAGCACGATCTCGCGCTGCACGTGGCGCCGCGCCCTGAGCGCGCCGACGTCGGCCGGGATCGTCATGGCCCCGTGCTGCTCCGGCCGCGCCACGTTCTGGCTGCGGTCGACGTCCACTTCCAGATCGAGCGCGAGCGCCACGCCGCCTTCGATCCGGCGCACCTTGCCGAAGCTGCGGTGGGCGCTCAGCACGCCCCAGTTGCACACGCTTCGGCCAGGTCGCACTGGCGCACTTGCGCCAGCGGGAAATTTTCGCGCGCATGGCCAAGCGCCGTGAGCGGCCAGGCCGAGCGCAAGCCGTCGCGCATGCCCGACATCGGGTTATCGAAGGACAGGCTGTTGATCAGGGAAACGGGCGCCTCGGGCGGCGCGCTGGCGCACGCGCTCAGCAGCATGGCGGCGGCGGTGCAGGCAAGGCGGAATGGTCGCATGATGAGCTTCCTGTCCAGTTGAAGAAGTTGACAACACAGGGAGCGTAACATTGTGGCGCGGCAAACAGCGCGGCTGGCGGGGGAAATGCCAGGCCAGCGTTGCTTAAGCCCGGCAGGGGTCAGATCAGTCGAGCTTCCAGGCGTAGTCGACTTTGGTCCAGGTCTGGGCGGGCGCGCCGTCCTTGGTGCCTGGCTTGAACTTGCAGGCGGAAATCGACTTGATCGCCGCCTTGTCCAGGTTCTTGAAGCCGCTGGTTTTTTCCAGCTTCGATTCCATCACACTGCCGTCGGGGCCGACCAGGAACGACATCGAGACGGTGCCCTGCTCCTCGTTCATCAGCGAGGCTTTCGGATATTCGGCCTTGCAAGTGGCCGCATTGAACACGGCAGGAACTTCGGCCACGATGGCCGCGCTTCCCATGACCGACATCGTCAACGCTGCAAGAACACTGAGATAACGCGCATTGGTATTCATAACCATTCCCTCCACTTCGATCAGAACTCTTCCCACTCGTCGCTGCTTAAGCTGGCGGCGCTGGCAATTTTCTTTGGCTTGGCCGCTGGCGCTGCTGCTGCCGCTGCCGGACGCTTGAGCGCTTGCTTGGCCTTGGCGGCAGGACGGGCCGCCGGGCGCAGCGTCGCCATGCCGGCGCGGTTTCCAGCACCGACTGCTGCGCCACATGGACCTGTTCGCCTTCGACCAGCTTGAACACACTGACCACCTGGGCCAGTTCGCTGGCCTGATCCTGCAAGCTTTGCGCCGCAGCGGCCGCCTCTTCGACCAGGGCCGCGTTTTGCTGCGTCATGGCATCCATCTCGATGATCGAGCGGTTGACCTGTTCGATGCCGAAGCGCTCTGTTCCTGGCTGGCGTTGGAGATTTCGCTCATGATGTCGGTCACGCGCTTGACGCTGGCAACGACCTCATCCATCGTCACGCTGGCCTGGCCGACCAGCTTGGAACCGCGCTCGACCTTCTCGACCGAATCGCCGATCAGGGTCTTGATTTCCTTGGCGGCGGCCGCTGCTGCTGGGCCAGGTTGCGCACTTCGGATGCCACGACCGCGAAGCCGCGGCCCTGTTCAGCCTAAGCACGCGCCGCTTCCACGGCGGCATTCAGCGCCAGGATGTTGGTCTGGAAGGCGATGCCATCGATCACGCCGATGATGTCGACAATCTTGTTGGCCGAGGTGTTGATCGAGCCCATGGTGTCGACCACTTGCGAGACCACGTCGCCGCCCTTGCGCGCCACGTCCGATGCGGTGGCGGCCAGCAAGTTCGCTTCGCGGGCATTGTCGGCGTTCTGTTTCACGGTCGAGGTCAGCTCTTCCATGGCGGAGGCGGTTTTTTCCAGCGAGCTGGCCTGCATTTCGGTACGCGAGGACAGATCGATATTGCTTAGCCACGATTTCACGCGAGGCGGTGCCGATGGTTTCAGGTGCCGACCCGGACCTGGCCCACGATGTCTTTCAGGCTGTTGCGCATTTCGCGCACTTCCATCAGCAGGCTGCCCTTGTCGGCGCTCGAGGTGTCGATCGAGATCGACAGGTCGCCATGGGCGATGCTGCTGGCGATGCGGGCCGTATAGTCGGGCTCGCCACCGAGTTGCTTGATCAGGCCGCGGGTGATGACCACCGCCGCAAAGATGCCGAGGAAGACGGCCAGGCCGCCGAGGCCGAGCATGGTGTTGCGGGCCACGGTGTAGGCGCTTTCGGCGTCGCGGGTCGCCGCTTCGGTCGATTTTTCTTCCAGCGTGGCCAGTTGTTCGAGGGCTGCCATCCATTTTTTCTGGGATGGACGGATTTCGCGGATCAGCACCTTGGTCGCGTCTTCGGCCTTGCCGCCGAGCCACATCTCCGATGCCTTGGCAATTGCTTAAGCATGGCCACCGATTCATGTTCCTTGATCTGTTTGAGCAAGTCTTTTCCTGCGGCGTGGTCTGCGCTTCCTTGTCGAACTTGTCGGTCAGCTTTTTCTGCGCGACGTCATACGCTGCCGCCAGGTCATTGACGCGTTTCATTTCCGGCGCCATGTCGTCCGGCTCGGACAGCAGGGTCAGGATGCGCAGCGAGGTGATGCGGTCGCCCACGTTGGCGCGCATGTCGATCACCAGGCGGTTGACCACATTATTGACGCTGACGACGTTATCGAGCCGGTCCTGGATCAGCTTCATGTTGTAGATACCCACAACCGTGACGGCGACCAGGAAGAACAGGACCAGGCAAAAACCCAGGCCAAGACGGGTACCGACCTTCATGTTGGATAAATTCATAAACGTGTCTTTTCAATAGTGCGATTGATCGATTTCACGGAGTAAAACAAGTCGCGGTTGGCGCCTGTCTTGCCGGAAACTCAGGTGGTGAGTTTCTGCGTATTTCAGTCAGGATAAATCAAATAAATGACTGCGGATGCAAAAATCTTGAGGTGTGCACTGATTGTTTCGCTAGAACAACACTTTTTATTGTGTATATATAAAGGAAACTATAATTTCTTACAGGAATTATAAAAAGACAAGTAGCAGAGCGATAATCTTACTCTGCAGAAGTGGTGGCGCGCATGCGTGAAGCGGCCTCGAGCAGAAGGCGCGGATCGGCCGACGCCAGCTTTTTCGGGTCCGACATGGTCTGGCGGAAGGCGCGCGCCCGGCAAGCCCGCCATCAGGCCCAGCATGTGGCGGGTGATGGAATTGAGCTTCAGGCCGCGGGCCGCGTGCAGGTCCAGCTGTTCCTGAATATAGGGAATCATGACTGCGAGAACTTCTTCGCGCGATTTGACCGGGCTGGCGTCGCCGTAGAAGCGGGCGTCGTAGGTCGCCATCGCATACGGGTTGTGATACGCCTCGCGCCCCATCATCACGCCGTCCACGTGCTGCAGGTGGGTGGCGATCTCGGCGTCGGTCTTGATGCCGCCGTTGATGATGATTTCAAGGTCGGGGAATTCGCGCTTGAGCTGGTATGCCACCTCGTACTTCAGCGGTGGAATTTCACGGTTTTCCTTGGGCGACAAGCCTTTCAGGATCGCATTGCGGGCATGCACGATGAAAGTGCGGCAGCTATAAGCGTCGGCAATCGTGCCCACGAAGTCGCGCACGAAACCGTAATCCTCGTTGCGGTCGATCCCGATCCGGTGCTTGACGGTCACGTCGATCGCCACCGCGTCGCGCATGGCTTTCACGCAATCGGCCACCAGTTGCGGCTCGGCCATCAGGCAAGCCCCGAAGGCGCCCTTCTGCACCCGTTCGGACGGGCAGCCGCAGTTCAGATTGATCTCGTCATAGCCCCACTGTTCGCCCAGCTTCGCGCTCTTGGCCAGGTCGGCCGGATCGCTGCCGCCCAGTTGCAGGGCGACCGGGTGCTCTTCGCCGTGGAAACGCAGGTGCCGCTCGACGTCGCCATACACCAGCGCCCCGGTGGTCACCATTTCGGTGTACAGCCAGGTGTGGCGCGTGATCTGCCGGTGGAACACGCGGCAGTGGCGGTCGGTCCAGTCCATCATCAGGGGCGACCGACAGGGTGCGGGGGGCAGGCCCCGCTTGCCTGTTGCTTGTACGGCAGGCGCGCCCGCGTGACTGATTCCAGATTCCATTTTATTTCATATTCCACAACGGTTTTCGCCATTGCCGGTGCTTAAGCAATGGCGAACGAGGCCGTTATGATAGCGCACTTAGCGCGGACGGCGCTGGTAGCCGATCACCCGGGTCAAATCGAGCGATTGGTTGGTGTAGCGATCGAGCACCATGATGGTATCGCCATCGTCGCGCAGCAAGGTCCAGCGGCGGCTGGTGTAGACCGTGCAGCTGACAGCCGGCAGGGGGCAAACGCCGGCCCGGCCGCCGCCCGGCAGGCGGAAGACGGTCGCGACCAGTTGGCCGTTGTCGAGCAGCCAGCTGTCGCCGCTCGTGGACGCGGGCGTGCCGTCCAGACTGACGGACGATTCAGTCCCGCTGAAGTCGGCGAGCAGGTTGACGAAGAATTGCGGCATGAGTCCCTGATCCTCGATGGCCAGGCTGCGCCAGTTCTGGGCTGCGAGGGCCGGGGTCCATGACAGGCCCGGCTGCACTTGCGTCATCAAGGCGTCGTACAGCTGGAACTGGGCATCCTTGCTGTAGCGCACGATCCAACGCTCGCGGCCCGCATTCGCGCTGCGGCGCGCCAGTTCCTGCACGCTGCCGTCGGCAAAGGCGATGCGCAGCTTGCCGTCTTGAATGGTCCAGGTCGCGCTGACGGCTGCATGGTCAAGCAGAGTGGCGGTGCCGTCGGCGGCGAACGTCACCCGCATCTGGTTCACGGGCGGGTTCAGGAACACGCCGGGCACTGGCGCAAACCAGTCGGGCAGGCTAGAGCCAGCGTCTTGCCGCTGATATCGGCGACCGACAGGGCTAAGCAGGCTATCCCACACACGGGCGGACACCACTTTGGTTTGCGTGTACATGCTGCGTCTGCCATTGTTGTCGACCATCTCGCCGGACATGGTCATGGTCACCAGGCCATGCAGCCAGCCCGCCTGTCATTTGGCGCAATGCGATCGAATAGATGACGACGTCGGCCTCCCATGACGGATCATAGAACTGCAACGGTTTCGGCAAGGAAATCAGGAATGCGTCGCTCCCTTTCGTCCACGTCCCGGCATAGTCCTGGAAGTCGTAGCGCACCTTGACCGGTCCGTCCGGGCTGATGATCAGCTCGATGCCGGAGAAGGCACCGGAGTTATAGTTGGCCGACAGCAGGCTCACGATCCGTTCGCGGTCGGTGGCCACGTTCAATGTCGTCTGCAGGCGGAAATCTCCCAGGATGTTTTCGGTCGCATTGGTCACCAGCCCTTCCTGGGGCTGGAAGGATGGCCTTGGCAAACGCCGTGTACAGCCGGCGTATCGAGGGCCAGCGCCAGCGTGTCGCTGATGCCCGCAGGCAAAGCAAAAACGGGCACGTCGAACAGCGGGGCGCTGGCCAGGCGCAGCACGCCTGCCGTTTGCAGCATCTCCTGCAGCCGACAAGGATCGCAACGGCGGCATCGAACTCGGCCTGGCTGGCCGGAACGCGCCCGCCATTGACCCGGCGCAGCGCGACGTACTTGCCGGTCGAGACCAGACCGACGTTCAGATCAGCCAGTTGCCTTAAAGCGCGAGCGTCCCCTGGCCATTGCTGGCGGCATACAGCGAGGCAGGCGCTGCTTAAGCCAGGCTGATCATCTTGATGCGCGTGTTCTCCGCGCCCGACGCCTGGGCCGTGACCGTGACCATCTGTCCCGGCGCTTCCAGCACCACGGGCAGGTCGTACATCGCGTCGGCGGCCACCGTCTGCGTGAAGTCGCGCGTGCCGACCGTGATCGTCACCGTGCTGCCGATCGCGGCCGGAACGCCGACCTTGCCGCTCAGACGCAGCGGCATGCCGACGGCCACCGTGGCCTCGGCCGTGGCGCTCAGCGTGCCACCCACGGCGCACCACCGTATAGCTGATCTTGTCCGGGCCGTAATAGTTTGGCGGCCGGGGTGTAGACCAGCGCGCCGTTTTTGAGCGCGGCTGTACCGTGCGCGGCCGCGCCCACGCTCACCAGTTCCAGCGCCAGATTGTCCGGATGGCTGTCGTTGGCCAGCACCTTGAACGTGGTTTCCTGGTTGCTGGTGGCGCTGACCGTGTCGGCCAGCGCGACGGGCGCTTTAGGCTGGGCGGGCGGCGGCGTGCTGCCACCGCCCCCGCCGCAGGCGGACAGGACGGCGGCGAGCGCGATGGCGGGGAAGCGCAGGCGGGAAAACGGGGATGCAGTGGACATGAGAGCGATCTCGGCGAATGGAAAGGGGGAAACAGGAATCGAAAGGCAGGCGGGCCCATCGCGCACCCCGCCGCCCGGCGTGACCGGGAACAGCGGGGCCCTGCTTGCGAAGCTTAGAAGTTGTAGCGCATGTAAGTGAGCACGCGCGCCTGGGTCAGCGAGGACCGGTAATAATTGTCCAATACCGTGATGCTGTCGCCATCGTCGCGCAGCAAGGTCCAGTCACGGCGGGTAAACAGCGTGCACGTTTCGCCCGCCGGACAAATGCCGACGCGCGAACCGTTAGGACGGCGATACACGCTGATCACCAGGCGACCGCTATCGAGCGCCCAGGCATTGGTGTAGACATCCGTGCTGGTGCCATCCGGATTTTGAATCGTGTCGAGCCCGTTCATATCCGCGCGCAGCTTGATGAAGTAGGCGCCGGTCAGCTCGGAGATTCCCAGCGTCCACCTGTGGACCGCCTGGTCGGGCCGGGAAAATGCCAGGCCCGGCTGGACTTCGGCCACGTTGGCGCCATACATCCGCACCTGGTCCGTTTTCGTGTAGCGCACCAGCCAGCGCTGGTCGTTGGGGGCCAGATTGGCCACGCGGGCCATGTCGTACACCGTGCCGTCGGCAAATACCAGGTGGACCTTGCCGTCGACAATAGTCCAGCTAGCGGCCACGCCGCTCTGCTCGGTCATGGACGCGCTGCCGTCGGCGGAAAACGCGATCCGCGCCTGGGCCGAACTGGCCGTGGACGACAACAGCGGCAGGCTTAGCCAGGGTTTTTCCGGCGACATCCTGGGCCGTCAAGGCAGGCAGGCTGTCCCAGGCATCGAACGTGTAAGTGGTGGTTTCTTCATACGGTTCATTGGTCGGCCCGCCGTTGCCGGTGTAGCTGAAAAAACCGCTGGCGGTCACGGCCATGATGCCGTGATCCTGGCTACCCACCAATTGGCGCAACTTGACCTGGTTGATGAGGAATACGCCCGTGTTATTGTGCACGCTCACGTTGTTGCGGGTTGCAAGGTCGGGGAACCCGATTTCCAAGGCATCGGCCGTCTTGTGCCAGCCATGCCATGACGATCGCATTGTCGATCGAGATACCGGCACTGCCGCTGGCGGCCAGCCGCACTTCCAGTCCCTGGTTGGCGCCCGACGACTGCAGGCCGTTGTCGAGCACGAGCACGCGGTCGCGCTCGAGCGCGATGCTTGGTACCGACAGCTGGCCCCATTGCTTCGTCAAGTCCTCCTTGACCAGTTCGATCATCGTCGCCTGGTTCTGATAGATGTTTTTGGCAAAGCCGACGTAGGCGTCCTTGTTCTCGATCAGCGCCAGCGTATCGCTCATGCTTAAGTAAGCAGCGGCAGCTGGGGATAGTTCATCGTCAGCGGGTCGCCCGCCAGCTGCATGATGGCGGCGATCCGATAGATCTGCGCCTGATTGATCTTCTTGTTGGCCAGGTCCAGGGCCGCCTGGTTGGCTTAGCACCACACCGCCGTTCGCATCACGCAGCGCGCCGTATTTTCCGCTCGACACCAGACTCACATTCAAGTCCGCCCATTGGCGGTCGTGCAGCGAGCCGCTGCCGCCACTGGCGGCCAGCAGCGTGCGGGCGTCGCCCGCCAGCGTGATCATCTTGACGTGCTTCACGTCCGCATTGGTGGCCTGCGCGGTGATGCTGACCATTTGCTCAGGCGCTTCCAGGACCACCGGCAGGTCGTACTGGCGCTCATTGATCAGGGTCTGCGTGAACGAACGTGTTCCCACCTTGACCGTGACGATGCTGCTCAAACCGTCACGCAGGCCGATTTTGCCCGACAGGCGCAGCGGCATGCCAACGCTGACGCTGGCCTCGCCAGTGGCGCTGACGGTGCCGCCGACGGCGCGTATCGTGTAGCTGATCTTGTCCGGACCGTAATAGCCAGCCCATGGCGTGTAGACCAGCGCGCCATTCTTGAGCGCCGCGCTGCCGTGGGCGGCGGCGCCGACGCTGACCAACTCGAGGGCCAGCTTGTCCGGATGGCTGTCATTGGCCAGCACGTTGAGCGTCATTTCCTGGTTGGCCGTGGCGCTGACCGTGTCGGCCAGTGCGACCGGCGCCTTGGCCTGGATCACGATAGGCGTGCTGTCGCCCCCGCCGCCGCCGCAGGCGGATAAGAAAGCGGCCAGCGCCAGGCAGGCGACCGGCGAGAAAGTGCGGTGCATCGTTAAAGTCATGGAAAGTTTGGCAGGCAAGGCCTGGAAGATTGCAAAATAGCCAAGCAGTATACGGGGCGCTTGAACAAATACCAATTTTAATTCTGAGAATTAGTTGTTATTTTGCCTCAACTTTCGATTACCTGCGGACGCAAAAAAAACCCAGCCCGTGGTCACGGGAGCGGCGGGTCAGGCGCAGCGGAAGCGCTGAATTACGCTTCGCGGCTGGCTTTTTACGCTCGTGCTCTTTCAGGTAGCGCTTGCGCAGGCGGATCGATTTCGGGGGTGATCTCGACCAGCTCGTCGTCGGCGATGAATTCGACCGCGTATTCGAGCGACATCTGGACTGGCGGCACCAGGCGCACGGCTTCGTCGGTACCCGACGAACGCACGTTGGTCAGCTGCTTGCCCTTGATCGGGTTGACCACCAGATCGTTGTCGCGCGAGTGGATACCGATGATCATGCCTTCGTAGACCGGGTCGTTGTGGACCACGAACATGCGGCCGCGATCCTGCAGTTTCCAGATGGCGTAGGCAACGGCAGCGCCGTCGTCCTGCGAGATCAGCACGCCGTTGCGGCGGCTTAGCCATTTCACCCTTGGTGTTGTCCACTGGCGCGTATTCGTCGAACACGTGCGACATCAGGCCGGTACCGCGGGTCAGGGTCATGAATTCGCCCTGGAAGCCGATCAGGCCGCGCGCAGGAATCTTGTACTCGAGGCGGACACGGCCTTTGCCGTCCGATTCCATGTTGGTCAGGTCGCCACGGCGGCGGCCCAGTTCTTCCATCACGCCACCCTGGTTGGCTTCTTCCACGTCGACCGAGAGGTTCTCGAACGGCTCGTGGCGCACGCCATCAACCATCTTGAACACCACGCGCGGACGCGATACGGCCAGTTCGAAGCCTTCGCGACGCATGTTTTCGATCAGAATCGTCAGGTGCAGCTCGCCGCGGCCCGATACTTCGAAGATCGTGTCGTCGTCGGTTGGCGAAACGCGCAGTGCCACGTTGGCTTTCAGTTCGCGGTCGAGGCGGTCACGCAGCTGGCGGCTGGTGACGAACTTGCCTTCGCGGCTAAGCCAGTGGCGAGTTGTTGACCATGAAGTTCATGGTCAGGGTAGGCTCGTCGACGGTCAGCATCGGCAGCGCTTCTTGCACGTCCGGTGCGCACAGGGTCGAACCGATGCCGATTTCGTCGATACCGTTGATCAGGCAGATGTCGCTTCATGACGGCTTCGTCGACCAGCACGCGCTCGAGGCCCTTGAAGTTCAGTACCTGGTTGATGCGGCCCTTGATCGGGGGTGCCGCCCGGACCGTTGATGACAACGACGTCCTGGCCGGTCTTGACGCGGCCGCGGTTGACGCGGCCAATGCCGATCTTGCCGACGTACGAAGAGTAGTCGAGCGAGGTGATTTGCATCTGCAGCGGGCCGTCCGGATTGTCATCGCGTACTGGAACGTGTTGCAGGATGGCGTCGAACAGGGGCTTCATGTCGCCGTCGCGCACGTCTTCAGTCAGGCCGGCGTAGCCGTTCAGGCCCGATGCGTAGACGATAGGGAAGTCGAGCTGCTCATCGCTGGCGCCCAGTTTGTCGAACAGTTCAGAAGGTCTGGTTGATGGCCCAGTCGGCGCGCGCCCGGACGGTCCACTTTGTTGACGACCACGATCGGCTTGAGGCCCAGGGCCAGCGCCTTGCGGGTCACGAAACGGGTCTGTGGCATCGGGCCTTCTTGCGCATCGACCAGCAGCAGCACCGAGTCCACCATCGACAGCACGCGCTCGACTTCGCCGCCGAAGTCGGCGTGGCCTGGGGTGTCGACGATATTGATGTGGGTGCCTTCGTATTCGACCGCGCAGTTCTTCGACAGAATCGTGATGCCGCGTTCTTTTTCGAGGTCGTTCGAATCCATGACGTGGGTATCGACCGCCTGGTTTTCACGGAAGGTACCAGACTGGCGCAGCAGCTGGTCCACGAGGGTGGTTTTGCCGTGGTCAACGTGGGCGATGATGGCGATGTTGCGAATTGCGCGTTTTGAATTTGACATGGTCGTAAAGAACGGAAATGTACGTGGTGTACGAAGGTGTACGGGTATTGCTTGAATCAGGAACCCACTAGTATAGCACGCAAAACACCTGTATTGCAGATTGCCAAGCCAGAAAATCGCTGAGAATTCAATAGCTTGCTGCTTTTTTCGCCACAATTGCGCCCTTCTTTGGGGCAGTCCTTGAAAAATTTTCGCGCTATGCATGCTCCTTTTGCACCGGCCTCAGGCATGATCGTGTGACAACGGCAACCCGGCGGGGAAAGCATGTCCATATCCAGGCAAGTGCAGCGCACACGGCGTTCTTTCCTTAAGGCAGCGGGCGCCGGTCTCGTCCTCGGTATCGGCTGGCACGGCGCGCGCCTGGCCAAT
The DNA here is from genome assembly GCA_024703915.1 of Massilia sp. H-1. Lineage (GTDB taxonomy): Bacteria > Pseudomonadota > Gammaproteobacteria > Burkholderiales > Burkholderiaceae_D > Telluria_A. The sequence goes on from CP087969.1 coordinate 1,374,104, forward strand.
GCCGCCCTCCCCGCCAGCTTCGCGCCCAATGCCTTCCTGCAGATTGGCAGCGACGGCAGCATCGTCCTGTTTTCCAAGAATCCCGACATCGGCCAGGGCGTCAAGACGGCCCTGCCCCAGATCGTGGCCGAGGAACTCGACGTCGACTGGCAACAGGTGGAAGTGCGGCAAGGCGCGCTCGACCTGCGCTTCGGCAGCCAGTTCATGCGGCAGGCAGCACCGCCGTCAAGAACAATTACACTGCGCTGCGCAAGGCAGGCGCGGCAGCCAGGGCCATGCTGATCGAAGCGGCCGCGCGCCAGTGGAATGTGCCGCTCAATGCCTGCCGCACCGAACGCGGCGTCGTGATCCGCAGCGACGGCGCGCGCCTGCGCTACGCCGAGCTGGCCGCCGCCGCGGCCACCCTGGCGGTGCCGGACGAGCCGCTCCTCAAGGATCCCAGTCAATTCACGCTGATCGGCAAGGCCCTGATGGGGGTGGACACCCCGGCCATCGTGCGCGGCGAAGCCCGGTACGGCATCGATGCGCGCGCACCCGGCATGCTGGTGGCCGTCATCGCGCTGCCCCCTGTTCGGCGGCGCGCTCAAGTCGGTCGACGACACGGCCGCGCGCAAGGTGCCGGGCGTGCTGGACGTGGTGCGCATGGACGCGGCCGCCAAGCCGACCCAGATGCGGGGCTTGGCGTTGCCGTGGTCGCCACCAACACCTGGGCCGCGATGCAGGGCCGCAAGGCGCTGCTGCTCGAATGGCGCGCGCCCGACGGCGAACCCGAGAGCGACGCACGGCTGCACGCCGCCTTTACCGAGGCCATCCATGCCCATGCGGCACCGTGCTGCGCAGCGACGGCGACGTGGGCGCCGCCATGGCGGCCTGCCCGACCGTGCACGAAGCCGTGTTCGAAGCGCCCTTCCTGGCCCACGCCACGATGGAACCGATGAATTACTGCGCCGACGTGCGCGCCGACAGCGCCGAAGTCTGGGGCCCGACCCAGGACCCGGGCGGCGTGCAAAGCGCGGTCATCGCCATCACCGGCTTGCTTAGCCAAGGCCATCACGGTCCGCATGACGCGCGCGCATGGCGGCTTCGGGCGGCGCCTGATGACCGACTACGCGTATGAAGCGATCTGGCTGTCCAAGCAGCTGGCCAGGCCGGTGCAGGTGGTGTGGACGCGCGAAGACGATATCGGCCACGACTACTACCGCCCGGCTTAAGCATGCACCGCCTCAACGCCGGGCTGGACCGGCAAGGCCGCCTGATCGCGTGGCAAGTGTGCGCCGCGACCACCTCGCGCGGCGCGTTCAGCAATCCGGCCAGCCCGCCGCAGCGCACCGAAGTGTTCGCCGACGCCTTTCCGGCCGGGCTGGTGCCGCACTTCCGCGTCGAATACACGCCGGTCGCCAGCCGCGTGCCGCGCGGCGCCTGGCGCGGGCCGGGGCACAACGTCACGGCCTGGACCGACGAATGCTTCATCGACGAACTGGCGGCGCTGGCCCGCAAGGACCCGGTCGCGTTCCGGCTCGGTCTGCTTGGCAAGGGCGACAAAGTGCTGCCGTTCCGCGACCACGGCGGACCGTCCTACAGCACCGCGCGCCTGCGCAAGGTGATCGAAGTTGCCGCCGCCAGATCGGGCTGGGGGACGCGCGGCCCAAGGGGCAGTTCCGCGGCTTCGCCAGCCACTTCATGTTCGGCGCCTACGTGGCCGAAGTGGTGACGGTATCGCTGACTGCGAACGGCTATAAGGTCGACAAGGTGGTGGCCGTGGTCGACTGCGGGCGCGTGATCAACCGCAGCGGCGCCGAAGCGCAAATCAGCGGCGGCATCATGGACGGCCTGAGCGCCGCCATGCACCAGGCCATCCACATCGCAGACGGCCGCACGCGCGAGAGCAACTTTAGCGACTACCGGCTGCTGCGCATCGACGAAGCGCTAGAGATCGAGGTGCACTTCATCGACAGCGCGCTGGCCCCGGAAGGCCTGGGCGAAGCCGCGCTGCCGGTCGCGGCCCCGGCCCTGTGCAACGCCCTGTACGCCGCCACCGGCAAGCGCATCCGGAAACTCCCCATCGCCCTCTAAAACAATCAGGGTCAGACCTCAATTCTGAAAGTATTTCAGAATGGAGGTCTGACCCCGATTGTGAAATTATTGGCCGGGCTTGCCGTAGAGGGAGTATTGGGCCAGCTTGCCGTCTTTGGTGAACATGGTGATGGCGTTCAGCACGCCGCCCGCCGCCTGGATGCGGTACATGCGCATCACCATGCTTAAGCCTTCTCTTCTTCCTGCAGCTGGTCGATGGCCTTGACCTCGCCCTTGTTCGCGAGCGACGCCTGCAGGTCGGCCAGCACCTGGCCACCGAAGTAGGCGCCCAGGTCGGCGGTCATTTGCTTGCGCTGCGGTTTGCCTGCTTGCAGCTGGCTGAACATGGCTTTGGCCACGTCGCGGTCGCGCACGGCTGCTTTGCTCAGCGCGGGCGGCGCGGGCGGGGCCGCGTTGGCGTTGCTGGCAGTGCAGCCGCCGCTGCCGGTTCAGGCTGCGCGGGCGCCAAGCACAGGCGGCACCAGCATCTGTTCCAGCGCGCCCTGCAAGCCGCTGCCGAGACGGAAGTCCATGGTGTTGGTCAGCACGGCAATGGCCAGCCCGTGCTTGGGATAGATGACGTTGTTGGCGATGAAGCCGGACACGCCGCCCATATGGCTCCAGCGTGCGCTGCCATCTTCGGCAACGTCGACCCCGATACCGAGCGCGTAATGGGTTTCCTGACCGCCCGGCACCACGGTCTCCTTGACCAGCACGTCGCGCGACGCGCTCTTGAGGATGGTGTTGTTGATCAGCGCCAGATCCCAGCGCACCAGGTCGCTCGCGCTCATGGCCAGTTGGTAGAGCGGCGAAGGTCCAGCCCGGGCCTTCGGGAATGGCGACCCGCAGCGGGCCGGTCGCTACCCGCGTGTAGCCGAGCGGGTCGTCGGTCTGCCAGGCGCTGCGGCCGGTATCGATCGCCGAGGTCATGCCTCTTGGCCAGGATGCGCGTGGCGATGAACTGGTCGAGCGGCTGGCCGCTCACTTTTTGGATGATGCGCCCTGCGATCACGTAGTCGGTATTGCTGTAGTCCCAGCGCGTGCCGGGCTTGAAGCCAAGCTTTTTCTTGCCGTATTTGTTCATCAGCGCGTCGGCGCCGATCGGCTTGCGCATTTCGGCTGTGGCGTAGTCGAGCGCGTAGTAGTCAGGGTAGCTAAGGCGGTATGCGCGAGCAGCTGGCGCACGGTGATGTCGCGCGCTGGTCAGCTGCGGGAAGAATGTGGCGACCTTGTCGTCCAGCGAGAGCTTGCCGTCTTCGGCCAGCAGCAGCACGGCGGCCGCGACGAATTGTTTGCTGACCGAGCCGATCTTGTAGCGCATCTGCACCGTGGTAAGCAGCTTGGGATTGAGCTGGGCGTGGCCGAAGGCCTTGGCGTAGGCCAGCTTGCCGTCTACCGCGACCGCAATCGATACGCTCGGCTCGCCGCTGGCGGCAAGCTGCTGCGCGACCATGGCGTCGATGGCCTTTTCGGTATCGGGGGAAAGCTGGGCCGAGGCGGCCAGCGGGAAGCAGAAGGCAATGGCAAGGCTGAGGCGACGCATGATGCTCCTTATCTTGTTCGGAGCAAGGTTATCTCATGCGCGCCTAAGCATGTCAATACGGAAACGTTGTTGTCCGTATATGCACGATTCAGCCGTGGGCGGTGGCGATCAGGCGCTCGGGCGCCAGGATCTGGTATTCCTGCAAGTTGGCGGTGCCCAGCAGTTTGCCGTCGTGATAGACGCGCACGCGCCCCAGTTCCGGCGGCAGTGTGAGCGCTTCCTTACCGAGCGCGAGGCGCTGGCCCTGGAGGAAGCGCTTGGCCAGCTCGGGCGTCAGTTCCACGGCCGGGAACGTCGACAGCAGCGCGTCGACCGGCGCCAGCAGCGCGACCGGCTGCGGATGGGCGGCGATCTGTTCCAGCGTGACCATGCCTTCGGTCGTCAGTGCGCCGACCTGGGTGCGGCGCAGTGCGTTCAGGTGGGCGCCGCAACCGAGCGCGTGGCCGATGTCTTCACCCAGCACGCGGATGTAGGTGCCCTTGCTGCAGGTGACCGACAGCTTGAGGAAAGGCGCGTCGTAGGAAATGAAGTCGAGCTTGAGGATCGTGACCGGGCGCGCTTCGCGCTCGAGCGTGATGCCTTCGCGCGTATTCGTAATAGGCTTTGCCGTCGCGCTTCAAGGCCGAGTACATCGGCGGCACTTGCATGATGGGGCCGCGGAACTGGGGCAGCACGGCTTCGATCTGTTCGCGCGTGACGTTCACCTCGTGGGTGGCGATGGTCTCGCCTTCGGTGTCGCCGGTGTTGGTGGTGATGCCCAGGTGGACCGTGGTTTCGTAGGTCTTGTCGGCTTCGAGCAAGTCCTGCGAGAACTTGGTCGCTTCGCCGAAGCACAATGGCAGCAAACCCGTCGCGAAGGGATCGAGCGTGCCGGTGTGGCCCGCTTTCTTCGCGTTCATGTAGCGCTTGGTCTTGATCAGGGCGTCGTTCGAGGACAGGCCGACCGGCTTGTCGAGCAGGAGCACGCCGTCGACCAGGTCGCGGACTTTTTTGGGGTGGGTTGGTTTCATGTGCAGTCTCTCAAAACACGCAGCTTAAGCACATCGTCCTCGCGCAGGCGGGGACCTATAGCACGTCGCCGAAGTTGTTCAGCATGCTATGGGTCCCCGCCTGCGCGAGGACGATGTGGGGATGCTTTAACTAATTTCCTGCTTTACGAATCCGAATCCGAATCCGCTTCCGGCTTCTCGTCCGGTTCCGCATCGGCCGCGCGGGTGGCGTTGGCCTGGTCGATCAGCAGCGACATTTCCATCCCGCGCGAGGTCGAGGTGTCGTGCACGAAATGCAGCATCGGCAGCGTGTGAATGTGCAAACGCTTGCCCAGCTGGTTGCGGATGAAGCCCGATGCCGCGCCCAGGCTAGAACGATCGTGTTCTTGACCGACTCCTTGTCGTCCTTGAACATGGTGAAGAACACCTTGGCATGCGCGTAATCCGGCGTGATCTGCACTTCGGTGATCGTGATCATGCCGATGCGCGGATCCTTCAGGCCCGACGCCAGAATCTCGGCCAGATCGCGCTGGATCTGGTCCGCCACGCGCAAGCCGCGCGGGGAATGGTTTTACTATGTTTGGCCATTTTCTTTTCCTACTCTTCTAAAACGAGACAGGGGCGCCAATAAGCCAGGCTTATTGGCGCCCCGCCGATGACCTGCCGAATTACAGCGTACGGGCGATCTCTTGGACTTCGAAGACTTCGAGGACGTCGCCGACTTCGATATCGTTGTAGTTCTTGAGCGACAGACCGCACTCGAGACCGGCGCGTACTTCTTTCGCGTCGTCCTTGAAGCGTTTGAGCGAATCGATCTCGCCAGTCCACACCACGATGTTGTTGCGCAGCAGACGGACCGACGACGAACGCTTGACCACACCATCGGTGACCAGGCAACCGGCAATCGCGCCCACTTTCGAGACCAGGATCACCTGGCGAATCTCGACCGCACCAATGATGGTCTCGCGCTTCTCTGGCGCCAGCATGCCCGACAGTGCGGCACGGATCTCGTCGATCGCATCGTAGATGATGTTGTAGTAGCGGATGTCCACGCCGTTCGACTCGGCCAGCTTGCGCGCCTGCGCATCGGCACGGGCGTTAAAGCCAATGATGACCGCTTTCGATGCGACTGCCAGGTTGACGTCGGATTCGGTAATGCCGCCCACCGCTGCGTGTACAACCTGTACCCGCACTTCGGAAGTCGACAGCTTCTGCAGCGAGACCGACCAGCGCTTCCTGCGAACCTTGTACGTCGGTCTTGATGATGACCGGCAGGTTCTTGACTTCGCCTTCGCCCATGTTGTCGAACATGTTCTCGAGCTTGGCCGCTTGCTGCTTGGCCAGCTTGACGTCGTGGAACTTACCTTGACGGAACAGACCGATTTCACGCGCTTTGCGCTCGTCGGCCATGACCATGACTTCTTCACCGGCAACCGGCACTTCTGGTCAGGCCCTGGATCTCGACCGGAATCGATGGACCGGCTTCGGTAATCGCCTTGCCGTTTTCGTCCAGCATGGCGCGTACACGGCCATACGAGGAACCGGCCAGAATCACGTCGCCGCGTTTCAGGGTACCGGACTGCACCAGGATCGTCGCGACCGGGCCCTTGCCCTTGTCCAGACGGCCTTCGACCACCAGACCACGCGCTGGCGCGTCGACCGGGGCTTTCAGTTCCAGCACTTCGGCCTGCAGCAGGACCTGTTCCAGCAGGGCATCGATGCCCTGGCCGGTCTTGGCCGATACCGGCACGAATGGCGATTCGCCACCGTATTCTTCAGGCACAACCTGTTCGGCGATCAGCTCTTGCGTCACGCGGTCCACGTTGCCACCCGGTTTGTCGATCTTGTTGATCGCGACCACCAGCGGTACAGCCTAAGCAGCTTTCGCGTGAGCGATTGCTTCCTTCGTCTGCGGCATCACGCCGTCGTCGGCTGCGACGACCAGAATGACGATGTCGGTTGCCTTGGCACCGCGGGCACGCATGGCGGTAAACGCTTCGTGACCCGGGGTATCGAGGAAGGTGATGATGCCGCGCGGCGTTTCGACGTGGTATGCGCCGATGTGCTGCGTGATGCCGCCCGCTTCGCCCGATGCGACCTTGGCGCGGCGGATGTAGTCCAGCAGAGAGGTTTTACCGTGGTCGACGTGACCCATGACGGTGACCACCGGTGCGCGTGGCGAGGATTCGAAGTGAGCGTGCTCACCCTGGTCGGCCAGCAGTGCTTCCGGATCGTCCAGTTCGGCGGCGAACGCCTTGTGGCCCATTTCTTCGACCAGAATCATGGCCGTTTCCTGGTCCAGCACCTGGTTGATGGTGCACATCTGGCCCAGCTTCATCAGCTGTTTAATGACTTCGGATGCCTTGACGGACATCTTGTGCGCCAGTTCGGCCACGGTGATGGTTTCAGGAACGTGCACGTCCTTGATGACCGCTTCGGTCGGCGCCTGGAAGTTGGTTTCGCGGTCGTCGCTGTGCGACGAACGGCGGCCACCCTTGGCGCCACCGCGCCAGCCGTCACGGCCAGTCGGCTGAACCGGTGTTGCCGCGTGGCTTGATGCCGCCACCCGGTGCGCCGCGTTTCTTGGCGTCGTCCGACCAGGTCGACGAGACATTGGCCGATTTGATCGACTTTTTGTCCGCGCCCAGTGGTTTTTTCTCGTCTTTTTCTCGCCTGGCTTTTTGTCGGTAGGCTTGTGCAGCGTGCCTTCAGGCGCCTTGGCCTTGATGGCGGCAACTGGCGCTTGGCGCAGGCTCAGGCGCCTTGATCGCGCGGCGCGGTGCGTTCATCATCGCCTTGATCTGGGCGACTTCGTCGGCCACGGCCTTGCGGGCGCGGTCGTTCCTTCCAGCGTTCGGCGGCTTCCCTTGGCAGCGGTGGCCGCTTTTTTCTTCGCTTCGTCGGCGGCAGCTTTTTTGCTTTCGTCGTCGGCAACCACACCCGCGGTGGCGGCAGTGGCGGCGGCAGCGGCGACGCGCTTGGCTTCTTCAGCCGCTTCTTTCTTGGCGTCGGCGTCGGCCTGCTTGGCCTGGGCTTCTTTTCGGCTTCGAGCTTGGCCAGACGATCCTGCTTCTCGCGCAGATCGGCTTCCTGACGGGCGATCAGCTCGGCTTGCTTGCAGGGCTTCTTCTTCGCGGCGTGCCACTTCGGCAGCGTCGATCACCAGTGCAGTAGCGCAGCCTGGGCAGCAGCGCAACTGGTTCGTCGCGCTGCACGAAGGTGCGCACTTTCTTGACCGCGACCTGGATGGTGCGCGATTTACCGGAGGCGTCAGCCTGCTTGATCTCGGTTGTTTCCTTGCGCGTCAGCGTGATCTTTTCTTCTCGCCGTCTGGTGCCGACCCGTGGGTCTTGCGCAGGTGGTTCAACAACTTATCCTTATCATCTTTCGACAATGGATCTGACGTCGAACTTTTCTCGACGCTTCGGCAGAACGCAGCTGCGTCAGCAGCAAATCTGCAGGCATCTTCAGTTCGGTGGCAAATTGGGCTACGTTGTTACTCGCCATTCAGTCCTCTTTTCTATGTGTCGTGGAGATGATAAAGATACTCAAATTAAGCCTTGGCCACTTCTGCCAGACTCCAGGCTTTCGCCTGCAGCGCTTTGGCGCGGTCGTCGTACTTTGAGTCGACCAGCTTCATCTCGTCGTCGGTCACATCATTAAATTCATTTTTGATCAGTTCACGTGCGCGGTCGGACGACAGGGCCAGGATGGCGCCGAATTCGTCGTAGGCCAGCGCGGCAAACGCACCAACATTCTTGATACCGGCCAGGCCCAGCTTGCCCGCGGTGGTGCGGTCCATGCCTTCCAGGTTGACCAGCTGCTCGTCCATGCCTTCCAGGCCTTCTTCCGAAGCGATCGCTTCAGGTTACCAGGGCGTCACGGGCACGGGTACGCAGTTCGTTGACGGTATCTTCGTCGAACGATTCGATGTCCAGCATTTCCGAGATCGGCACGTAGGCGATTTCTTCCAGGCTGGCGAATCCTTCTTCTACCAGGATGTCGGCGACTTCCTGATCGACGTCCAGTTTTTCCATGAACAGGGCACGCACGGCAGCCGTTTCGGCAGCCGATTTGTTTTCCGATTCTTCGGCCGTCATGATGTTGATCTTCCAGCCGGTCAGCTCGGCGGCCAGGCGCACGTTCTGGCCCGAACGGCCGATCGCGATCGCCAGGTTTTCTTCATCGACCACGACGTCCATCGCGTGCTTCTCTTCGTCAACCATGATCGAGGAGACGTTGGCCGGGGCCAGCGCGCCGATCACGAATTGCGCAGGGTCGTCCGACCACAGCACGATGTCGACGTTCGCCGCCCAGTTCGCCGGTTACTGCCTGCACGCGCGAACCGCGCATGCCGACGCAGGTGCCGATCGGATCGATGCGCTTGTCAGCGGTGTAGACCGCGATCTTGGCGCGAACGCCTGCATCACGTGCAGCCGATTTGATCTCGAGCAGACCTTGTTCGATCTCTGGCACTTCCAGTTCGAACAGCTTCATGATGAATTCCGGCGCGGTGCGCGACAGAATCACTTGCGGGCCGCGCATATTGCAGGTCGATACGCAGGATGAAGGCACGGACGCGGTCGCCGATACGCAGATTCTCTTTCGGGATCATCTGGTCGCGCGGGAGGCGCGCTCTCGATCTTGCCCGATTCGACGATCGCGTCGCCGCGTTCCATGCGCTTGATGGTGCCGGTCACGAGCGAGTCGCCGCGCTCGAGGAAGTCAACCAGGATCTGTTCGCGCTCGGCGTCGCGCACACGCTGCAGTACCACCTGTTTGGTGTCTTGCGCGAAGCGGCGGCCGAATCGACGGACTCGATCGGTTCTTCGATGTATTCATCGACTTCGATGTCAGGAATGTTTTCCTTGGCTTCGAAGTGCAGGATTTCCTGGTCCGGGAGCTGCAGGCCTAGGCTTCGTCAGGGACTACGTGCCAGCGGCGGAAGGGACTCAGAACTCGCCCGACTCGCGGTCGATCGAGACGCGAATGTCGACTTCGCCCTCGTAACGCTTCTTCGTCGCTTGCGCGAGTGCGAATTCGAGCGCCCCGAAGACGACATCTTTATCGACATTTTTTTCGCGCGCCAGCGTCAACCAATAACAAAACTTCGCGGCTCATGCTTTGCGTCCCTTAAAATCCACTTGCGGCACCAGGCGTGCCTTATCCAAGTCGGCGAGCGTAAATTCCAACTGCGCCGGACCATCCTTACTTTCAAATTCCAAAACGATTTTGTCGCCTTGCAGGGGCTTGCAGAATCCCCGTGAAGGTTTTCCGGTTCGCGGCACCGGCCATCGCCACCTTGAGCTTGACGGTGCATTCGCAGCCTAACAAAGCGTTCAAAGTCGCTCATGGTGCGCACCGGGCGATCCAGCCCCGGCGACGAAATCTCGAGCCGCTCGTAGTTGACGTTTTCCACCGTCAGTACGTGCGACAGCTGGTGGCTGACGGTTGCGCAGTCCTCCACCGTGATGGGACCTTTTTCAGCCGCGTCGGCAGCAGTGAAGTCGATATACACGCGCAAGATCCCGCGCTCGCCCCGTTCGACATCAACGAGTTCGTAGCCCAGGCCACTGACTGTCTTGGCGATCAATTCAAACTGCTGCAAACACATTCTCCAAAAACGATTTACCAAAAAAAATGGGCATCTGCCCATCTTCTTATATTCCGTACCAGATGAAAGCACTTGCAGGCTCAGGCTGCTCAATACTTTTATTAGGCTGCAGATTATAACCTGTTATGACCTTTCCCGCAATCGGGACAGGTCGAATGGACAGGCAAACAACACTTATGCAAGTTGCATCAATTGCTGCTGAGCATCAACACATCTCGCATAACCACCACGTCGCCCTCTCAAAGGCAGGGGGCCATAGCGTGCTACCGAATTCGGTCGCGCTATAGGCCCCGCCTCCACGAGGGCGATGTAACTTAGCCTCTGCGTCCGCGGCGCGGCATGCCGTGGTCGGCGCCGCGTGGTCCTTGCGGGCCTTGCGGACGGCGGTTGCCGCTGCTTAAGCATTGCCAAAACCGAAGGTCGTTTGCAGCGGATCCGGCTGGCGCGGACCGCGCGGCTGGGCGTCACCCTTGCCACCCGGACGGCCCGAACGCGCCTGGCCTTCGCCCTGCGGACGACCACCCGGACGGCCCTGGCCACGGGCCGGACCATTGCCGTTGGCTTCGAGACGGACCGCCGCTGCGCGGCTGACCACCCATGCCGCCCATGCCGCCGCCCATCGCGCCACGCCCTTGCGGACGGCCGCCACGGCCAGCACCACGGCCGGTCGCCGGACCAAACGGATCGGCATTGCGGTTGGCGTCGACACGGTCGATGCGGTTGCCGTCGGAACGCTTGTCTTCGTCGCTGCGGGCGCGCGGCTCGCCGCCACGGCCTTTCGGACCGCGCGCTTCGTTGCCCGCGCCTTTTTCTCGACACCGAACGCGGCCAGCAGGTCGCGCACGGTGTTTTCTTCCATTTCTTCCCAACGGCCGCGCTTGAGGTTGCTTGGCAGCGTCATCGCGCCGTAACGGGTACGGATCAGGCGCGACACGGTCAGGCCGATCGCTTCGAACATGCGGCGCACTTCGCGGTTGCGGCCTTCGCCGATCACCACGCGGTACCACTTGTTGATGCCTTCGCCGCCGCCGTCGGCGATCTTGGTGAAGCTGGCCAGGCCGTCTTCGAGTTCAACGCTTCCAGCCAGCAGTTTCTGGCGCATGCCTTCTTCGAGTTCGCCCAGGGTACGCACCGCGTATTCGCGGTCGATGTTGTAACGCGGGTGCATCAGCCGGTTGGCCAGGTCGCCCGACGTCAAAACAGCAGCAAGCCTTCGGTGTTGAAGTCGAGGCGGCCAACGGCCAGCCATTTGCCTGCCTTCATGGTCGGCAGACGGTCGAATACCGACGGACGGCCTTCCGGATCGTCGTGGCTGACGATTTCAGCCACTTAAACTTGTGGTACACCAGCACGCGCGGCGGCTTGCTCGACACCTTGCGGTGAATCAGCTTGCCGTTGATGCGCACGGCGTCGGTCGGCAGGATGCGCTGGCCGATGTGGGCTTAGCTCGCCGTTGACCGACACGCGGCCTAAGCAACGATCAGGTCTTCCATGTCGCGGCGCGAGCCGAGACCGGCTTCGGCCAGCACTTTGTGCAGCTTCGGCGCGTCGTCGTCGGAGGTCAGGTCGCGCCGGGCCGGTTTTTGCGGCGCGTTGCGGCCGCCGTCGTTGGCGTCGAACGCATCCGAGGTCACATACGAGAATGCGGCATCGGCGTCGTTGGCAGGATTTTTCTTGTGGTGCTGCAGGCCGGGATTGCCCTTCTTGTTCTTTTTAGGACGGTTGCGCTGCTCGGCCGTGCGCTCAGGGCGCGGACCGCGCTCCGGACGCGGGGCTGGCTCGCCCTCGGCGCCGAGCAGTGGCGATCTCTTCGGCACCAGCCGGACGCTCCTGCTGCTTGCGCGCTTCGCGCTGGCCGCGCTGCTCACGCATCTGGCGCGGGCCGCGCGGTGCGCGTGGACCGCGCTCCTGGCGCGACTGGCCGTCGGCGTCCGCTGCGGCACTGGCTTCGGTGCCCGCCTGGGCGCCCGCTACGGCGCCCGCTACGGCGGTGGTAGCGCGCGGCTGCGGCGGCAGGTGCGGCTTTCTCAGGAGCAGCTTCCGGCTTGGCGGCGCGTGGCTTGCGCGGCGCCGCTACTTGCGCTTCGGCGCCTTCCGGCGCGGCTTCGGCAGCGACCTTCTTGGCGCGCGGCTTGGCGGCAACGGCTTCGCCCTCGCCTTCGACGGCGACTTTCTTGGCGGCGCGCTTCGGCTTGACAGCCTCGACAGCCGGCGGGCAGCGTCCTGCTCGATCTGGGCCTTGGTGCGACGCTTTGGCTTGGCTGCCACGTCGTCATTGCCTGCCACGTCGGCGGCGCTAGTCTCTGGTTTAGTTGGATTCATCGTTCATTTCTTGGTTGTGCTGACCTGGCGCAGCGTCAACCGTTGTTTCTGGCGCAGGGTCGTGAATAAGGACTTCAACAGCGGAAGCAGCGGGGCCGGACTCGTCGATCGCATCAGGAACCGGGGGCTCCTGCGCGTCGCTGCTTCCTGCAGGTACATCGTCGGCGCTGGCCACTGCCACCGCCGTTTCAATTTGGTGTGGCGCGGACGCATCAAGCGCTGCACCAGTGTCTTGCGGTACTTCTTCTTCCTCGTCGGGCGGGGCCAGGGCCGCCGCCTTGTCGAAGTTTTCTTGCAGCGCCGCTTCCAGCGCTTCCATCTCGTGCCCGCTCTGGGTCGTGGAAATTTCCTGCAGCGGCGGCAATTGCGACAGCGAGGCCAGCCCCAGATCGTCGAGGAACTGCTTGGTCGTGCCCAGCAAGGCCGGGCGTCCGATCACTTCGCGGTGGCCGATCACATCGACCCAGCCGCGGTCTTCCAGCATCTTGATCGTCTGCGAATTGACGGTAACGCCGCGGATCTCTTCGATATCGCCGCGCGTAACAGGCTGGCGGTAGGCAATGATCGCCAGCGTCTCGAGGGTCGCGCGAATATTTTTGCGGCTTTTCCGGGCTCAGTCGGTCCAGGTACTGCTTCATTTCCGGACGGCTCTGGAAACGCCAGCCACTGGCCAGACTGACGACCTCGATTCCGCGGTCTCGCCAGTCCAGGCGCAATTCTTCGAGCATGATCTTGATCGTGTCGGCACCCACGCCGACGCCCATCGGGCGGCCATTGTCGTCCACATCGACAAACAGCTTTTTCATGCCGTGAATCGTCATCGGCTCCCGCGCACAGAGCAAGGCGGTTTCGAGGACTCGTTTGGCCTCATCAGTATTCATAAAGATGTCGTGTGCGGATAAGCAATAAAAACCAATCAACGAATGGCGGGCGGCGCCATCGAGATGACGCCGTTTTGCAAATAAAAACGTTGAAACTGGAATCCGTCGCCCTGGCCGATGCGCGCTGGGCGGGATGTTACTGGTGGCGGGATCCGAACCCGCTCACACGGCTGGACGCACACCTGGCAATCGCAAACCGTTGATTTATTGAGGAAAATTCCGTCTAGTCGCGGCGGCTGGGAGGCTGGCTCCAGGCGCGCGCCGCAAATGTTCGGCATAATCCCCTCAAACTGCGGCCATTGTACCTGATAAAACCGCGCTTAGGAAAATCGCGGCGGCATGCCATTCAGGCGCCGAGCTGCTCGCTGAGGATGGCCGACACGCCGAGGAAGGCGGGATACTGGGCCGTGATGACGAAGGTCGGCACCGCGGCCAGGTAGTGCACGAAGCGCCCTTTTTGCTCGAAACGGCGGCGGAACTTGGAATTGGCGAAGCGCTCGCCCAGGCGCGGCACGATGCCGCCGCCAATATAGATACCGCCCTGCGCGCCGAGCGTGATGGCCAGGTTGCTTAAGCCACGGTGCCGAGCATGCCGCAGAAGGTTTCGATGGCGTCGTCGCACAGCGCACATTCGCCCGACAAGGCGCGGCGCGAGATTTCCGGCGCATCGAGCCCTTCATTCGGACGGCCGCTGTGCTCGGCGAGCGCGCGGTACAGCAATTCGATGCCGTCGCCCGACAGGAAGCGCTCGGCCGAGACATGGTCAAATGCTTTCCAGGCGTACTGCAAAACGGCGACTTCGGTCGGATTGGCTAAGCGAAAACGTCACATGGCCGCCCTCGCTCAGCAAGGCGGTCCAGCCCGACTTGCACGGAATCAGGCCGGAAACGCCCAGGCCGGTGCTTAGGCGCCAACCAGCCCCAGCGGCGTATTCGGCACGGCCTTGCCGCCGCCGATCTGCACTTTCTGGTCCGGCGCCAGGTGCGGCAAGGCGCGCGCCAGGGCGGTGAAATCATTGGCCACCACCAGCGTGCTGGAAGCCGCAAGCCAGGCGCAAGGCTTCGATCGAAAATTCCCAGTGATGGTTGGTCATGCGCACCAAGTCGCCCGTGATCGGGTTGGCGATCGCCAGCGCCGCGTGGCGCAGCGGAACGCTGCAGGCGGCGCGCACGTCGGCATTGGCCAGATAGGCCTTGAGGGCATCGGCCAGCGTCGGGTAGTCGGCGCAGGGCAACACTTTGATCAGCGTGAACTGCCCGGCCGACGTTTCCAGCGCGAAGCGGGCATTGGTGCCGCCGATATCGGCGAGCAGGCGCGGTCCGTCCGCATAGGGAACGGTCGTACTGAGGGCGGGCGCGGCGTCGGACGGAGCTGTCATGGCGGTCATTATTCTGTGAACCATTAAAGCTTAATGGATGACCCATACAAGGCGCAAGAACTCTTTGTAGTTTTAGTACAGAAAATGAAAAATGATGAACAGTAACGACAAATTTTGGACGATTTGATCGTAGTCTGGTTACTAAGTGCGGCACGTAATGACATCTTTGATAATTCTAATTGCTGTCAAAAAACTTTACAGTCAGCAAATCAAAAAGATTCCTTTTATCATAAGTTATTGATCCAAAACAACTTACATTTCCTGGCATGGTACTTGCATATAGGTTCCCAGACGCAACCACAACCATGAAAAGACCATGAAGCTTATTAAACAATTGATTTTCAGCCTGCTCGGCGTCGCTTCGATCGGCAGCGCCGTGGCCGCCCCAATCGCCATTACGGTCGATGAAGCGTTTGCCACCGCCAGTGTCGCGATCATCTCGATCGGTCCCGTCTACAGCTTCACTATCGATGCTTAAGCGACGATTTCACGCCGGGATTCGATGAGCTGCTGTCCGGCTCGCTGTTCCTGCGCCTGAGCGATCCGCTCAAGGGCAATGAAACCTACACCTTCATCCTGGGCACCGACGCACAAGCCCAGATCTACACCAAGGCTGGCAACAACAACGTCAGCAACGGCAACAACGCGGTCGACCACGAAGTCATCCTGAACGCGCATTCGCTGGCAAACTTGAATGAAAATGGCTTCCTGAAGGTCTATCTGAAGGTCAACGCCGGTGGCAACTACAGCTTCTGCGGGCGCAACCCTGAAAGCAGACGGCGTGGCTGGCACCAAGGTACCGGAACCGCTGACCCTGGCACTGATGGGCATCGCCCTGGTAGAAGCGTGGGCGCTTCCCGCCGCCGCAAGTAATCCTTATACGGGGGGCGGCCACGCGCCGCTGCTCGCCTCGAGCCCGGCCGACGCAAGTGGCCGGGCTATTTTTTTTATACGTCGGTTGCCGCTTCCAGCTACGCCAGGCGTTCCAGGCTTCCAGGCCGCCCTTGAGCGGACGCGCGCGGTGAAAGCCGTTGGCCAGAAATTGCTTGGCCACCTGGGCCGCAGTGACATCGTTCGGGCAGCTGCAGTACACGACGATGTGGCTGTCCTTGTCCAGGCTTAGCCATGAAACCTTGCGCATTGCTTAGAGCGTCGAAAGGCAGCGCGCCCGGGATGGCCGCTTCGAGCTGCTGCGCCGTCATGCTGCGCGTCGATCACGATCGGCTGGTGTCCGTCATTGATGAGGCTGGTAAATTCGGCCATGCTGATGCGCTCGACTTCCATGCTGGCGAGAAAGCGGCGGCGCTCCACATATTTATACAGGACGAACAGGGCCAGCAAGGTCAGCACGAACAGCAGCGCCGTCGTGCCCATGGTGCTCATGGTCTCGAGCACCCGGTCCACGCTCTTGTGGAACCACACGCCGACCATCAGGCCGGTGCTTAGCCCACAGCAGGCTGCCGCTCATGCTGAAGGCGACGAAGCGCCCGGTACCGACGCCCAGCGCGCCCGACATCGGCGAGGCGATGATGTTAAACCCGGGAATGAATTTCGACACGATCAGCGATTTGGGGCCGAAGCGCGCAATTTGTCTTCGGTCTGGCTCACGCACGAATCGGGCGACAGGGAAATTTTGCACAGCAGGCGCAGGATGCGGGTGCCGTAGAAGCGTCCGGCGCGGAACCAGAAGAAGTCGGCCATCAGGCAGGCCAGCACGGCCACGGCCAGGCAGGCCGGGCCGCTGATTTCGCCATGCGATGGCCAGCGCGCAGCCTAACCACCACCAGCAGCGGAAAGGCGGGAATCGGCAGGCCGCTCTGCTCGACCAGTACGATGAAAAAGACGATGAAAACACCGTACAGCTGGAGCAGTTCGATCAGGTTGGGCATGGCGACTCGGTTCGTGGTGGGAACCCCGGGCCGCATCGGCCACAAGGCTCCGCTATCTTAGCACTTGCAGGCCGCGGGGAATGGCGTCGAGCAGGGCCCGGGTAGGCTGGATGCTGCGGCGCGCTGTACAGGGTATCCGCGTCGGCCAGTTCCACCACGCTGCCCTGGTGCATCACCATCACCTGGTCGGCCATGTAGCGCACCACCGACAGGTCGTGCGAGATGAAGATGTAGCTCAGGCCGTACTCGTCCTGCAAGTCCTGCAGCAGGTTGAGCACCTGCGCCTGGACCGACACGTCGAGCGCCGACACCGACTCGTCGCACACGAGGATCTCGGGCTGCATGGTCAGGCAGCGCGCGATCGCGATGCGCTGGCGCTGTCCGCCGGAAAACGCGTGCGGATAGCGCTCGAAGGCCTGGGCCTAAGCAGCCCGACCTTGTCCAGCAGGGCCCGCGCCAGCCAGCGCGCGCGCTCGTCGGCGCCGATGCCGTGGATGCGCATCGGCTCCATCAGGATCTGGCCGACAGTAAAACGCGGGTTGAGCGAGGCGTAGGGATTCTGGAAAATGATCTGGATGCGCCGCTTGTAAGCCATGAATTCGCGCGCTCATGGCCAGCAGGTCGCGCCCTTCGAACAGGGCGCTGCCGCCGCTGGCCTGGTGCAGGCGCAGCAGGGTCAGGCCGAGCGTGCTCTTGCCCGAGCCCGATTCGCCGACCACGCCCAGCGTCTTGCCGCGCGCGAGAGAAAACGAGACATCGCGCACGGCCTGGAACTCGCGCTTGCCGAACCAGCCTTCGCGCACGAAGAAACTCTTGCTCAATTGCTTCACTTGCAGCAGCGGCAGGTCGCCGGGCGAACTGCCGCGCATACGCTGGCCGGTGGCCACCGTGCCGTTCAGGTAGTCGTCGATCACGGGCAGGCGCAGGGGGCGCGCGTCGAGCGGCGGACGGCAGTGCAGCAAGGCGCGTGTGTAGGCGTCCTGCGGCGCGTCGAAGATCTGGCGCACCGGGCCCTGCTCGCGCACTTCGCCGTGGCGCATCACGATCACATGGTCGGCGATCTCGCCCACCAGCGCCAGGTCGTGGGTGATGAACAGGACCGCCATCGCGCGGTCTTTTGCAGGTGGGCGATGAGCGCCATGATCTGCTTCTGGATCGTGACGTCGAGCGCGGTAGTCGGCTCGTCGGCGATCAGCAGTTTCAGGTTCGCAGGCGATCGCCATGGCGATCATCACGCGCTGCTGCTGGCCGCCCGACAGCTGGCCGGGATAGGCGTCGATCTTGCGCGCGGGGTCGGGAATGCCGACTTCGTCCAGCAGCGCCAGCGTGCGCGCCCTCGCCTGCCGCGCGTTCATGCCCATGTGCTGGCGCAGCACTTCGCCGATCTGAAATCCGACCGTGAACACGGGATTGAGCGAGGACATCGGTTCCTGGAAGATCATCGCGATGTCGCGCCCGCACAGGCGGCGCCGCGCGTGGGCCAGCATGGCCAGCAGCTCCCTGCCCTCGAAGGCGATGCTGGCGTCCGGGGCAATCACCGTGCTTTCGCGCGGCAGCAGCCCCATGACGGCAAGCGAGCTGACCGACTTGCCGCTGCCCGATTCGCCCACCAGCGCGACCGTGGCATGGGCGGGCACGTCGAACGAGACCCCCTTGAGCGCCTCGAAGGTGGCATGTTTGCCGACCCGGAATGACACGCGCAGATTGCGCACCTGGAGCAGCATGGTCATCCCTGATTGAGTTTGGGGTCGAGCGCGTCGCGCAGCGTCGGTCAGCAGCGAGAAGGCGGTCACCAGCAGCGCCATCAGCTTGGCGGGCGGCCGTCAGCTGCCACCATTTGCCGAGGATCAGTTCGTTCTGCGCTTCGTTCAGCATGCTGCCCCAGGAGACCACGCCGACCGGCACGCCAAAACCAAGGAAGGACAGGATCACCTCGGCCTTGATGAAGCCGACCGCCAGGATCGACAGCTGCACCAGCGCCACGTGGCTCACGTTGGGCAGGATGTGCGAAAACATCTTGCGCCAGTGCGAGGCGCCGATGGCGTCGGCCGCCAGCACGTATTCGCGCGCCTTGTGCTTCATGTATTCGGCGCGGATCAGCCGGTACGGACCGGTCCAGCCGGTCAGACCGAGGATCAGCACGATGGTCAGCACGCCCTTTTGCTGGAGCACGGCGGCCACCGTCAGTATCATCAGGATGGCCGGGATCGCCGTGAAAATGCTGTAGAACCAGTTGAACAGGTCGTCCACGAGGCCGCCGAAGTAGCCCGAGACGGCGCCGAACAGCGTGCCCAGGCCCACCGCGAGCAGCGCCGCCACCAGCCCCACCACGATCGAGGTTTCGCCGCCCTTGATGGTTTTCTTGAGGACGTCGTGGCCCCATTTGTCGGCGCCGAACGGCAGCGTGCTGCGCCTGGCGGCGTCGGGCGCGGGTCCGGCCAGTCGCTGGGCGCGGATGGCGCGGATGTCGTCGGCCAGCGGATCGAAGGCATTCGGTGGGGGCGCCGCGCGCGCGGGGGCTTAAGAACAGGCCGTCGGCCGCAGCCGCATGCCATGAAGGCGGGCGGCGCGTAGCTGAGCGCGATCTCGTCTTCCCAGTCGGCCGCGATCAGGCCCGCCTGTGACAGCAGCAGCGTGGCCAGGAACAGCGCGACCACGGCCAGCGCGGCCATCGCCACCTTGTCGGCGCGCAGGCGGCGCCAGGCCAGCATCCACAGTCCGGGCGTATCGCTCATCGCTGCCTACCTGAGCTGCACACGCGGATCGACGGCCTGGTACAGCAGGTCGGTCAGCAGGTTGAACAGCATGGTGGCGGCAGCCACGTACACGGTGATCGCCTTGATCACCGGGAAGTCGCTGCGCTCGACGGCGAGGATCACTTCGCGCCCGATGCCGGGAATGCCGAAGAAGCGCTCGAGCAGGAAGGCGCCGATCAGTAGCGCTTAGGCAGGCTCGCCATGACATGCGTGATGATCGGGATCGCGGCGTTGCGCAGCACGTGCACCCACAGGATGCGGCGCTCGGACAAGCCCTTGGCGCGCGCGGTGCGCACGTAATCCTGCCCCACTTCGTCAAGCACGAAGCTGCGGTACAGGCGCAGCGTGGGGGGATCGACACGGCCAGCCCGATCAGGATCGGCAGCGTGGCGTAATGCAGCAGGTTCACGCCCAGGCTCTCGCCCCAGCCCTGCACCGGGAACAGACCGAGCCGGTAGGCCAGACCGTACTGGAACACGATGATGTAGACCAGGATGCTGACCGACATGCCGACCGTGCAGGCGACCATCACCAGGCGGTCGGTGAGCGAGCCGCGCACGAAGGCGATCGCCAGCGCCAGCGATGCCGAACACGGTTTCGAGGATGGTCAGGGGAATGAGCACCGTCAGCGAGGGGCCGAGCCGGGTCGCCAGGATGTGCGACACCGCTTCGCCCGTGCTCCAGGCATTGCCGAAGTCGAAAGTCAGGATCTGTTTGACGAAGATCCACAGCTGCACCGTGTAGGGCTGGTCGGTGCCGAGCTGGCGCCGGATGTTGGCGATCTCTTCCGCATTGGCCATCTTGCCAGCCAAAATGAAGGCGGGGTCGCCGCCCACCCAGTTGAACAGGAAAAAGACGAGCAGCACGACGCTTAGGCCATGGTCGGCAGCATTTGCCACAGGCGGCGCAGGATGTAGGCGGGCATGCGCTATCCCTGGCCGCTTGCCGACAACAACGAAGATGCTCGATGAAATGCTTTCATACGACCTGTTCGAGTCAATTACCATCACGATACTGCATTTGTTTCACTCCTGCTCATACATATGTAATAGGAGCATATAAGCTTGCATATACTACTTTTTCCGCAAAAGTGTAGGTCAAATTGTAGCGTGCACCACTTTTGTTGTATTTGAACACTTCCTAAGGTTTCAGAATTGACATTGACGCCTTCGCAATGCTTCCATAGCTTTTTTGTCCCACGGGAGTTTGAGTAATGATGAAGCCAACTGTGTTGTCGCTGTCCCTGAAAGCCATGTTTGCCGCTGGGGCCGTGATTAGTGTATCTGCGCTTGCCCAAGAAGCTGCGCCGATGCAACGCGTCGAGATCACCGGATCCTCGATCAAACGTCTGCAAGCCGAAACAGCGACCCCGCTGTCCGTCATCAAAGCAGAAGAATTCGTCAAAGCAGGTGTGACCAACGTGCAAGAAGCACTGTCGCGCATTCCTGCCAACCAGTCCGGCATGGGTGCTTAAGCAACACCGTGGGCGGCAACTACAGCGGCCTGCCAACCGGCGGTATGGCCAGCGCCGACTTGCGCGGCCTCGGCGGCGACAAGACCCTGGTGCTGCTGAACGGCCGCCGTCTGGCCAACCATCCTTACGATGGCGCGGCAGTCGACCTGAACATGATTCCTATCAGCGCCCTGGACCGCGTTGAAGTCCTGCGCGACGGCGCTTCGGCAATCTACGGTACCGACGCGATCGGCGGCGTGATCAACTTCATCACCAAGCGTTCGATCACCACCACCACCATCACCGGCGAACTGCTGCGTCCGAAACTGGCTAGATGGCGACGAAGAACGTGCCAACATCTCGAGCGGCTTCGGTAACCTCGACACCGACGGCTTCAACATCTTCGGCGTGCTCGACTACCACAAGCAGCAGTCGATCGGCTCGCAGATGCGCGAGTTCTCCAAGACCGGCTACGATCCAGTGCGCGGCCTGGACGGCACCTCGGGCACCACCTTCCCGGCCAACTACCTCGACACCGGCACCCAGACCACCGGCAACCCAAGCTATGCCACCGGTTGCAACCCGCCATTCGCGATTGCACTGCCAGGCCGCACCACCTGCCGCCAGGATTACACGCGCCAGATCGACGACACCCCTGACCAGAAGAAGCTGTCCGCCTTCGTCAAGGGCGCCTTCAAGATGGGCGATGCGCTGGCCACCGTCGAATTCCTGCATTCGAAAAACGACGTCATCTCGCGTACCGCGCCACCGCCGCAAACCGGCCTGGTCATGAACAACACCAGCCCGTACTACCCGGCTGCCGCCAGCGGTGCTCCGCTGTCGGTCAACTGGCGTCCGATGGAAGCGGGCCAGCGTACCATCCTGTCCAAAGGCAAGGCTGACCGTTTCGTCGCCGCGCTGGAAGGCAACATGGCAGGCTGGGACTACAAAGGCGGCCTGAACTACTCGGTCAGCAAATCGGCTGAAAACTTCATCGGCGGCTACGTGCAAGATGCATCGTTCGCCGCAGGCGTACTGAACGGCATTCTGAATCCGTTCGCTCTGCAGAACGCTGCTTAAGCGCCGCTTACCTGGCCTCGACCGCCCTGCGCGGCGAAGTACAGAACGCCACCGTCAAGAACACCGGCCTCGACTTCAAAGCCAGCCGCGACATCATGGCCATGGACGGCGGCCAGATGGCCTTCGCTCTGGGCGCCGAATATCGCCGCGAAACGGCTGACTTCAACGTCAACCGCACGATCGTTCGAGCCAGGCTGCCAGCTCGGGCCTGTCGGGCTCGCTGTCGACCGACGGTTCGCGCAACATCCAGGCCCTGTTCGCCGAACTGGTCATGCCAGTGACGAAAGAACTGGAAGTCCAGCTGGCTTAGCCGTTTCGACCGCTACAGCGACGTGGGCAACACCACCAATCCGAAGATCGGCATCCGCTACCAGCCTTCGACCGCCCTGCTGATCCGCGGTTCGGCCAGCACCGGTTTCCGTGCGCCTACCCTGTTCGAAAAGAACGCGCCACCATCGAAGAACGATACCAGCAACGCGTACAACGATCCGATCCTGTGCCCAGGCGGTGTTCCAGACCTGAGCAACCCGATCACCAACGAACTGCGTGACTGCGATCTGCAACAGTTCAAACTGCAAGGCGGCAATGCCAACCTGAGCCCAGAGAAGTCGAAATCGTTCTCCTTCGGCGCCGTGTTCGAGCCAGTCCCATCGGTCACCCTGACCGCCGACTACTGGAACATCAAGCTCAAGGACAAGATCGACGCGCTGCCGGAAGAAATCATCTACGGCGACTATCAGAAGTATCAAGCCCGCTTCCTGCGCAATCCTGACGGCTCGCCATTCGCCATTTCCGACTTCAAGGAAAACCTGGGCAGGAAGTCAAGACCGACAGTATCGACGTGAGCGCCATCTGGCGTCTGCCAAAAACCGACATGGGCGGCTTCACGCTGTCGATGGACGGCACCTGGCTGCACAGCTACAAGTACCAGAACGAAAAGAATGGCGCGTTTGACGAAAACGTCGGCAAGTTCGGCGCAACCTACGTGAAGTTCCGCTGGCAGCACACGCTGTCGCTGGGCTGGAAAAACGGCCCGTTCTGCAGCTACGCTGAGCAACTCGTACAAAACCGGCTACCGCGATCAAGGCGGTGCTCGTGACGTCGACGCGTACAGCCTGTGGAACGTGACCGGCAGCTGGGAAGCCATGAAGGGCCTGACCCTGATGGCTAGAGCGTGAAAAACCTGCTGGACGAAGAACCACCACTGACCGTACAAGCCACGCTGTTCCAGCAAGGCTATGACGCACGCTACACCGACCCAACCGGCCGTGCTCTGTACCTGCGCGCAAGCTACGCTTTCTAAGCTAGCTTAGCAGCATGAAAAGGCCCCTTTCGAGGGTAATGCCGTTCAGTTAAGGTTCTTCTTTACCTTACGAACGGCATAGCGCAGGTCTCGCCTTGACGGCCCGGTCGTAAGAACGACCGGGCCGTTGTTCATTCAGGAGGCTAACCAGCCTTTCACGCAGGTGTTTCATAGATGCTTAAGCAGTTTTCCATAGGAACGCGTGACGGCGGCCCAATGCAACTCGAACTGGATGATGTGGAATGCGCGGATGAAGCTGACATCGGTAGGTCTGCACTTTGCGTCCAAGGCCGCCTTCACGATCTCCAATCGAACCAAGTTGTATGCCGTTAGCGTTCCCCATATTTCTTGATACACACCATCGACCGTTTTTGAGCGTAGCGTCAGCGCCATACCCAACATAGTCTGCTTCCAGTTCCCTGTAACTCGTTTCGATGCTCCAGCGCTGGCTGTATAGCGTGGCAACGTCGGCACAGCGGTATCGGCGGCGGTCGCGTAACGAGGTCAGCAATATGCGCTTGCAGGCCGGTCTGGTCAATCATGGCAATGGCGCGCGCCTCCCAGAATTCTGGCAATTCCGGGCACTTCTTCCTTGCCTGCGGCGAGACGCGCATGCGAACCACCGCATCGCTGTCATCGCCGTCGACGACCTCCCATTTGGTGTTGGATTTGGCAAGGATTAGAAAGTGACAGTTGTCCCCACCTGCCGTGACGCCACATAGAATTTCCGAGGAAAAAAGCCTCGATCGAATATCGTCAGAGAGTTTGACGGAATACTGTTAAGTAACTGTTTCAGCGTGTACAGCATTTCGTTAATGCCGTAGGGCCCAAAAACAGCATCACGGACCAAATGGGTGGGAAGTGCAGTGAGCGTTACGCCACGCACTTGCAGGGTAACTGGCAACGGTGTCGCCCACATAACTTTGTGCACCGAAATGCTCGCGATTGCCCGGCGTGTCATGGGTGCGCAACGTCGTGCCATCCATGGCGAACAGCTGCAGCCCCTTGAAAAGGTACGTCTCCTTATCTTGCTCGCACCAGGCGCTTGCTGATTTTTCGAACAGCCAGCGGACAGGCTCTGCACCGAGCCGTTGGCGGGCCTGGGCAGCGGCGCTCTTGCTCAGAAACCTGACCTGCGCGTCAGGCAATGCCAGCTCAAGGTCATCGAGCACTTCGCTAATCGATTTGTGCCGGTACAACGCCAATGCGACAACCAGCCAAACAACCTGCTGCGCAGGCAGGCGCCGCTGGCGAATACTGGCAGCACCAGTGTAATTGACTGCCTCTTCAATCCATTCGTACGGCAGGTGTTGACCAAGGCGCTCCCAATCCGGGGCCTCGAGCAGATCAGCTACAAAATGAAGGGCATCATCAAACATGGCACGCAGGTTAACAGCATGCAATGACGTTTACAACACTCAAAATGAAAAATGCCGTTCAGTCTTAACTGAACGGCATTACCCTTTCGAGGGGTCTTTTTTGCCCGTTCGCTCAGGGGCTGGCGGGCCGCGCCGCCCAGCGGTATCGCTCCACCAAAGGAACGCCGTACAGCATGGTTCCCTCCCCCACCCGCGGCCGTGGTTGCGGCGGCCGCAGTGCTTAGGCGCCGGGAGCGATGGCGCCACGCGCCCTGCAAGCGGCTGAACGGCGGCAGCTGGGGCTTTCAGCGGGCGCGCTGCAGGCGACGCCCTGCGGGCCGCTGCCGGGTGCTTGCGCGCCCTGAGGGTGTCGGCCAGCTGCCAGTGTTTGGAATCAGGGAAGAGCAGCCACACGCTCTTCCAGGCGTTGCGCCGGATGCCGCCCACGGCATTGACAAACCCGCTCGGCGAACGCGCCTCCCCTTGGTACAGGATCTGATCGACGTCGACCCGGCAATGGTGACTCTTGCCCTTGAAGACGGTGCGCAGGACGGTGCCGTGCGGCAGAAACAGGCTTTTCCATTGGTAGCTTAAGCAAATTCCGGCTCGCCTGCCTGACCCGGCGCATGCTTGCGCATCCATTCGTCGATGGCTTGCTCGACGACTTCCCAGTCTTGTTTGCCGTCCATGGTGGCCAAGTTGACGTGGACCCAGGTGGGGTGGCCGATCGGGATGTACTGGAAGGGGTCGGGGTGGGGCGTTTTCATGGTGGTCTCCAAAAAGGCGCGCTTTGGCACGTTGTGACGCGATAGAGCGCGATATGCATTCGCTCCTGCACGCGACGCTTGCGCAAGAACCCGATTCACTCACGATTTCCAGCGCGGGTACACGATTTTTCATGATGGTCAGAAGTTGGACCGCGTGGCTGGTTGATCGTTCATCTTCGGACGCCGTGCGCAAAATCGTGCGCGATTCGAGCAGTCAGCGCGACAGGACGCGGCGAATCGCGAACCGATCGCACAACATCGGACGGAATCGCGCAAAAGCGCTGCATTTTGAGGTTGGACGCTCAGAAGCCGGGGGCAGGTGCTGGTCGCAGTGCCTTGCCCATTTTTCTTCATTTTTGTACAATTTTCCTACAAAAAATGTTGCACAAAGAGTTACACTGTCCATTCTCGTGCAACCGCCCGGGAATGACCCGAACGACAGGATCAAGATGAAGAATCAGGGAATGCGCATCGCTGCGCTGGCCGCACTGGCCGCGAGCGTGCTGATGACTGGCTGTGCCACGACGGCCGAGCCGACCGCTGGACAGGGCCAGCAAAACGCAGACAAGGAATACGCGACCGGTTCGCGTCTTCCAGTACATGCAAGCCAAGCCGCGCTACTGACAAGACTTAAACGCAGTAGCGCGATACCCGCCCGGCCGACATCCGTTGGCCGGGCTTTTTTCGCCTTAGCCTTCCTGGCGCAGGCGGCGCTGGCGCACGGCCGCGGCCAGACCTTCCAGTACTTGCACGCTGCTGTCCCAGTCGATGCAGCCGTCGGTGACGGACTGGCCGTACACCAGTTCCTTGCCCGGCACCAGATCCTGGCGGCTAAGCCACCAGATGCGATTCGACCATCACGCCGACGATGCAGGTGTCGCCATGCCTAGCCACCTGGGCGGCGATGTCGGCGCACACGGGAATCTGGTTTTCCGGCTTCTTGGAACTGTTGGCATGCGAAGCGTCGATCATCAGGCGCGCGGCCAGGCCCTGGGCGGCGATCTGCTGGCAAGCCTGTTCGACGCTGGCGGCGTCGTAGTTCGGCGTCTTGCCGCCGCGCAGGATGATGTGGCAATCCTCATTGCCGTTGGTCGAGACGATGGCCGAGTGGCCGCCCTTGGTCACCGACAGGAAGTGGTGCGGCTGGGACGCGGCCTTGATCGCTTCCACCGCGATCTTGATGTTGCCATCGGTACCGTTCTTGAAGCCGACCGGGCACGACAGGCCGGACGCGAGTTCGCGGTGCACCTGCGATTCGGTGGTGCGGGCGCCGATCGCGCCCCAGCTGATCAGGTCGGCGATGTACTGCGGGCTGATCACGTCCAGGAATTCGGTGCTTACGTAAGCAGGCCCAGCGTTAATGTCGCGCAGCAGTTCGCGCGCCATGCGCAGGCCGTCGTTGATGCGGAAGCTGTTGTCCATGTAGGGATCGTTGATCAAGCCTTTCCAGCCCACCGTGGTGCGCGGCTTTTCGAGAAGTACACGCGCATGACGATCTCGAGGTCGCATCGGCGAAGCGCTTGCGCTCGGCTGCCAGGCGGTGCGCGTATTCCATGGCGGCCTTGGTGTCGTGGATCGAGCAGGGGCCGATCACCACCATCAGGCGGTCATCCTGGCCGTGCAGGATGCGGTGCAGCGCCACGCGCCCGCTGGCGGCGGTCTGCTCGGCCACTTCGCCGCAGGCGAACTCGTGGATCAGGTGGGACGGCGGCGTCAGTTCCTTCATTTCGCGAATGCGAAGGTCATCGGTGCGTGGCATGGTGTTCTCCGTGGATGGGTAATCAAATTCGGGTAAAAAAAAACCGCCATCGCTGGCGGTTTTTTAGGATTCTTGCTGGGTCTCGTCGTTGCTACGTGAACCTGCCGCTACTCCACCGCCTTGGGGCTGGAATGGCTAAAGTAAAAGTGGCAGGTAAAGAAAACGGCACTGTGCATTGCGGCGATCCAAAGGTGTTTGAACGACTATAGCACACATTCCCTGCCCCTTGGCAAGCCCCCGTGGTTCGCTGCGTGGGCCGCTTCCACACAGGCGGTTGTGCGCTTCGCACAAAGCGCTCCCGAAACGGGCGACCTTTGATGCGCCTCAGTCGTGCCATGCATGCCAATGCAAGACTCGGCTGCTCAAGCCCGGCACACCGGGCACGCCTTCCCCTTTCCCAGGAGCTTCATCATGACCGAAACAACGCTTTCCCGCGCCCTGCGCGGCCTGTTTGCTTAAGCAGTGCCGCCTTCGGCGCGGCGCTGCTGGCGCTGCCCGCGCAGGCCCAGCAGGCCACCAACGAACCGATGCAGCGGGTTGAAATCACCGGCTCGTCCATCAAGCGCCTGGCGGCCCAGACCTCGCTGCCGATCACCTCGATCCGCGCGGGAAGACTTCGCCAAGCAGGGCCTGGCCACGGCCCAGGAAGTGCTGGCCACGATCCCCATGAACCAGACCTCGACGTCCGGCAGCCAGTCGGTGGGCGCCAAGCACCGGCGGGCGCAGCGTGGCCGACTTGCGCGGCCTGGGTGGCGACAAGACCCTGGTGCTGCTCAACGGACGGCGCCTGGCCAACCACCCCTTCTTTGCCGACACGGTGGACCTGAACATCATTCCCGTGGCCGCGCTGGACAGGGTCGAAGTACTGCGCGACGGCGCCTCCGCCATCTACGGCACCGACGCCATTGGCGGCGTGGTCAACTTCATTACCAAGCGCTCTTACACGGGCATGGGCGTGACCGCCGAAGCCTTCGTGCCGACCCAGTCGGGCGGCGGCGACGAGGCGCGGATCAACTTTACCGGCGGCTGGGGCGACCTCAACAACGAAGGCTGGAATCTGCTGGCCGTGGCCGACTACCACCGCCAGGCCGCGCTGCGTTCCGAAGACCGGCCGTTCTCGAACACCGGCGTGCGGCCCGGGCGCGGCGTGAGCCAGACCAGCGGCACGCCCTTCCCCGCCAACTTCTTTTCCGACAACGGCATCGCGGGCAATCCCAGCTACGCCACCGGCTGCCTACCGCCCGCCTCGATTCCCA
Organism: Massilia sp. H-1; assembly: GCA_024703915.1. Classification (GTDB taxonomy): domain Bacteria; phylum Pseudomonadota; class Gammaproteobacteria; order Burkholderiales; family Burkholderiaceae_D; genus Telluria_A. The sequence continues at coordinate 1,402,525 of CP087969.1, forward strand.
CTGGCGATCCGGCCAACCCGACCTGCCGCTTCGACTTCACCCGCTTCATCGACAACATCCCGCTCACGACCCAGCAATCCTTCCTGGGCCGAGATAGCAAAAGATCGGCGACGTGCATACCGGCAGCCTGGAATACCTGCACAGCCACAGCACCAACGAGGCGCGCGTGGCGCCGCCGCCGCTGGCCGGGATCGGCCTGACCATGTACGGCACCAGCCCCTTCTACCCGGGCGCCTAAGCATCACGCTCGGCCGTGCCCGGGCTGACCGGCGAACCGCTCGACGTCAGCTGGCGTCCGCTGGTGACGGGGCAGCGCGTCACGCGCGACATCAGCCTGTCCGACCGCGTGCTGGCCAGCCTGGAAGGCAACCTCATCGCTGGGACTACAACACCGGCATCTCGTATTCGGCCGGGCGCGCGCAGTTCCTTCACGGGCGGCTACGTGATCGATGCGCGCATGATCGATGGCGTCGGCAGCGGCTTGCTCAATCCGTTCGGCGACCAGACCGCGGCTCTAAGCACGGCCTTCCTGCAGGATTCGCTGCTGCGCGGCCAGTTCCTCAAGGCGCGCATCAACAGTTCGGCGATCGACTTCAAGGCCAGCCGCGACATGATGGCCATGGGCGGCGGCCAGCTCGGCTTTGCCATCGGCGGCGAACTACGCCACGACAAGGCGACCTACACGGTCGACCGCGCGCTGGCTTAGCCAGGCCTCGAGTTCCGGCTTTGCCGACGCCCAGGACCAGCGCGGCAGCCGTACCATCCGCGCCTTGTTCGCCGAGGTCAACATGCCGTTCACCAAGGCGGCGGAAGTGAACGTGGCCGGGCGCTACGACTACTACACCGACGTGGGCGGCAACTTCAGTCCCAAGATCGGCCTGCGCTTCCAGCCCACGGAACAGGTGCTGTTGCGCGGCTCCTACAACACGGGCTTCCGCGCGCCCACGCTGTACGACATTTACGGTCCGCAAACGGTCACCAATACGGCCGAACCGTGGGACGATCCGGTGCTGTGCCCGGGCGGCGTTGCCGTGCCGGGCGCCAATCCGAACATTGTCTGCAACCAGCAGCAGAATATCCGCCAGGGCGGCAACCTCAACGTCCAGCCCGAAGAATCGCGCACCTACAGTGCTTAAGCATCGTGTTCGAGCCGACCCGCAATCTGACCCTGTCGGCCGACTACTGGAACATCAAGCTGAAAGACCAGATCAGCGCGCTGGCCGAACAAACCCTGTTCGGCAATTACGCCAAGTACAGCAATCTGTTCGTCTACAACGCCAGCAACACGCGCCTCGATTACGTGCTGGCGACCACCACCAACCTCGGCGAGATCCGCACGCGCGGGGTCGACCTGAGCATGCTGTGGCGCCTGCCGAAAAACCCGTGGGGCAACTTCACGCTGGCGATCGACGGCACCTGGGTGCAAAAGTATGATTATCAGAACGAACCGAACGGCCCGTTCACGGAAAACGCGGGGCGCTATGCCGATGCCTCGCCGGTCTTCCGCTGGCGCCACAATGCGACGCTGTCATGGTCGATGGCGCCGTGGACCTTCACGCTGGGCAATCGCTACCTGTCCGGCTATGACGACCAGAACGCGGTCGATCCCCAGTTCGCGCAGCGGGTCGAACATTATTCGCTGTGGTCGCTGTCAGGCTCGTATTCGGGCAACAAGTCGGTCGATGTGACGGCCGGGGTCAAGAACTTGCTCAACGACGATCCGCCCTACACCAACCAGACCACCACCTTCCAGCAGGGCTATGATCCGCGCTACACGGATCCGCTGGGCAGGACCTTCTATGTGAGGGCGACCTACAAGTTCTGACGGTGCAGGCGGGTGGGTATGATGCCCGAACCCATCCGCCGCGTCAGCATCCTGAGCACCATTGCTGGCTGCGTCGGCTTGATCGTGCTGGTGGGGATGGCTAAAGCAGTTTCATCACCGGCGCACGCGACGAGAAAGAATGGACTGAATTCGCGTCCGAGCTGGAAGATCAGCAAAAGAAGACCACGGATTCGATCCGCTAAACGCACATCGTCCTCGCGCCAAGGCGGCCCTCGGCGGGGACCCATAGCACGCAAACCAACTTCGGTAACGTGCTATGGGTCCCCGCCTGCGCGAGGACGATGTGGTGGTGGTGCTCAGTTACGCAGTACCGCCGACCGTCACATCTTCAATACGCAAGGTCGGCTGTCCCACACCCACCGGCACGCTCTGGCCTTCCTTGCCGCACACGCCCACGCCCGAATCGAGGCGCATGTCGTTGCCGATCATCGATACCCGGTTGAGCACGTCCGGACCGTTGCCGATCAGCGTGGCGCCCTTGACCGGATAGGTCACTTTGCCGTTTTCGATCATGTAGGCTTCGCTGGCCGAGAACACGAACTTGCCGTTCGTGATATCGACCTGGCCGCCGCCGAAGTTGACCGCGTACAAGCCGTTCTTGACCGAGGCCAGAATCTCTTCCGGGTCCTTGTCGCCACCGAGCATGTAGGTGTTGGTCATGCGCGGCATCGGCAGGTGCGCGAACGATTCGCGGCGCGCGTTGCCGGTCACCGGCATCTTCATCAGGCGCGTTCATGGTGTCCTGGATATAGCCTTTCAGGATGCCGTCTTCGATCAGCGTCGTGCACTGGGTCGGATTGCCTTCGTCGTCCATATTGAGCGAACCGCGGCGGTCGGCCAGCGTGCCATCGTCGACCACGGTCACGCCCTTGGCGGCCACGCGCTCGCCGATGCGGCCCGAGAACGCGGACGAACCCTTGCGGTTGAAGTCGCCTTCGAGACCGTGCCCGATCGCCTCGTGCAGCAGCACGCCGGGCCAGCCCGGTCCCAGCACGATCGTCATCAGGGCTAGGTATGGCTGCAGGGCGCGCGTCCAGATTGACGACGGCCGCCTTGACCGCTTCGGTCGCGTATTTGTCGAGCAGCTCGTCGCTGGAAGTAACCATAGCTGTAGCGTCCGCCGCCACCGGAAGAACCCATTTCGCGGCGGCCATTCTGTTCGACGATGACGGTGACCGACACCCGCACCAGCGGCCGGATATCGGCCGCCAGCACGCCGTCGCTGCGCACCACCAGCACCACGTCGTATTCTGCTTAGCCAGGCCCGCCATTACTTGCACCACGCGCGGGTCTTTCTTGCGCGCCATTTTCTCGACGCTTCCGAGCAGCTTGACCTTGGCGGTCGCGTCCAGCGAGGCCAGCGGATCGTTGGGCAGGTAGAGCGAACGGCCGCCCACTTCGGTCATGCTCGAGGCGACCTTGATCTTGCTTAGGCGCCGGACTTGGCGATCGTGCGCGTGGCCGCGGCCGCGTCGAGCAGGGCGCGCTCGGAGATTTCATCGGAGTAGGAAAACGCGGTCTTGTCGCCGGACACGGCGCGCACGCCCACGCCCTGGTCGATCGAGAAGCTGCCGGTCTTGACGATGCCCTCTTCCAGGCTCCAGCCTTCGCTTTTCATAAACTGGAAATACAGGTCGGCGTAGTCGACCTTGTGCGTGAACATCGTTCCCAGCGCCCGCAACAGTTTGCCTTCGTCCAGGCCAAACGGGGTCAGCAGCACGTCGCGTGCGACTGCCAGGGAAGAGAGATTCGGTTCGAAGGGTTTCATGGCGAGATTCTTTCGGGGATGAACAGGCATTGTGCCATATCCATGTTGTTTGGATCAGAGCTTACGGTGCTTGAGCGCAGGCAAGCTTTCGCGACGCTGGCCAGGAAGTCGGTGTCAATGTTGCCGCTAATCACGCCCTCGCCCTCGGGCAAGATCGCCTTGACCTCGCCCCAGGGGTCGATCAGCATGCTGTGGCCGAAAGTGCGGCGCCCGTTCGGGTGGGTCCCGCCCTGGGCCGAGGCCAGCACATAGCACTGGTTTTCGATGGCGCGCGCAGCAGCACCTTCCCAGTGGGCCAGGCCGGTAGTGTGGGTGAAGGCGGCCGTCACCACCATCAGCGTGCAATCGCCCATGGCGCGGAACAATTCGGGGAAACGCAGGTCGTAACAGATGGCCAGACCCACGCGGCCGAACGGCGCCTCGAAGCTGATCACCTTCTCGCCCGGCACGATGGTGCGCGCCTCGTCGTAGGATTCGGCGCCCTTGGTAAAGCCGAACAGGTGGATCTTGTCGTAGCGGCTGACCGGCTTGCCCTGCGGGTCATACACGAGCGTCGTGTTGATGACCTTGCCCGCGTCGGCCGAGACCAGCGGCAGCGTGCCGCCGATCAGCCAGATGCCGTGCTCGCGCGCGGCGCCTACCATGAAGTCCTGGATAGGCCCGGCGCCGGGCTGCTCGGCATGGCCCACCTTGTCCGCGTCGCTCATGCCCATGATGGGCCAGTATTCGGGCAGCACGACCAGGGTCGCGCCCGTGGCGGCAGCCTTGGCCACCAGGCTGCGCGCACTGGCAATATTGCTGCCCACATCGGGCGTGCTGATCATTTGTACTGCGGCGACCGTGGTCATGGTGTCTTTCCTTCCGGTGGAGTGTCGGCGGCCGAGGCCGTGGCGCGCACGCCGGCCAGCTTGGTCACGACCGGCGCCTTCCAGGGCCCGGTCACCTGCATTTCATAGGTCATCGCCTTCATCATCGGCTCGCGCAGGAACAGCTGGGCCAGGAAACTGCCAAGCCCGATCACGGGATTGACCGCCAGCGCGTACACCAGCGGTCCGGTGCCGAGATTGAATTCGGGGATCACCACCACATGGAGGTTGGTGGTCTCGTTTGCAATGTCGGCCGTGCCATCCATCAGCACGGTCGCGGCCACGCCCCACATCTTGAGGTTGTCGGTGCGCGCCAGGCCGCGCGTGATGGTGGCGTTGGCGGTGATGCCGTCGAAGGCCAGGCCTTCCGAGAACACGTCGTGGAAATCGAGCTTGAGAATGCGCGGCAGCATTTGCAGGCTGAGCACGCCGAGCAGCTTGGCCGCGCCCGGGTCCTTCTTGAGGAACTGGCTAGGCCGCCAGATTCATGTCGATCTTGCCCGACAGCGAAGGAATGTCGAGCGAGTACGGCACCCCGTTCCAGGCCAGCTCGCCCGACAACTTGCCCTTGCCGCGCTTGAGCGTGTCGGGGAAGCCAAAGCGGTCGAGCAGCTTGCTTAAGCATCGTCGATGTCGAGCACAAAATTGATGCTGGTATTGCTCACGCCGTCGCGGCTGGTCCAGCGGCCGGTGCTGCGCAGCGTGCCGTCCGGATTGGCCAGCAGCAGGCGGTTGATGCGCCACTCGCGCCCGCCGCCCGTCTTTTCATTGTTGGCCAGCAGTTCAGTAAGCCCCAGCTGCTTGTTGAACAATTCGAAGCGCTCGGCCACGATGTCGAGCCCGGGAATGGTCGAGGCCGGGCTCTTGACGTCTTCCAGCAAGCCCTTGACGTCGGCCGCGGCCGACTCAGGGAATGACCAGCGACGCCAGACGCGCCGTGACCTTGCCCAGGCCCTGGCCACCGTCGCCCTCGTCCCAGCTGATGTGGCCGGACACCTGGCGCGCATCGATGCTGGCCTGCCAGGTCTGGCTCTGGTGCGACACGCCCACCACCACGTTGTCGAGCTTGCGCTCGGCAATCACCAGCTCGGTCGCGCGCGGCCATCACGTCCGGCACCACGTACTGGGCCAGGCTGGCCGTGGCCGAAAGCGCCGGGCGCCACCGGTTCCGGTTTGGCGTTGCTGATCGCGCTGGCAATCGTCATCCACTGGTCGACATTGAGCGTGCGCAGGCTGACGTTGACCATCATGCCGCCGTCCGGTTCCGGCGCCTAAGCACGTTCACGCCCACGCCGCCGCTGGTGACGTCCCACGCGCCCTTGCCCGTCTTCTGGCGCTGGTAGCGCGCCGCGATCGAACTGCCGAGCGTGATGCGGATATCGTCGCGCGCCATGTTCTCATGCAGTAGGCAAGCCGGTCAGCGTGAAGTGCAGCGGCATCGCTTCGGCGGCCGAAGCTTCGACAGCGGCGCCGGGAAGTCCACGCCGAAGCTTACCAGCAGATTGGAATCGAGCGTGATCTGCGGCAAGCCGTCGCGCACCGTGATCAGGCCCGCGTAGCTGCCGTGCCGTGCAGGCGGCTGACCACCGGCGCCATCACCGCGCCCGGATAGTTGCGCCGGATGCCGTCCGAACTGACGCTGCCGCTCATGCGGATCGACACGCCGTTCTCGCGGGTGGAGCCGCCGGTCAGCGTCAGCGGGCCGCCCAGCACGCTGGCGCCGACGCCGCTCAGGGTCAGACCCTGCTCCGTGAAGTCGAGCTTGCCCATGGCAGCTTGCAGCGGCGGCAATTCCGGGAACAGCACCACGTCGTTGCGCATCAGCTGCAGCGAGCCTTGCACCTTGGCGTCATGAATGTGGGTCAGCGGCAGCTGCAGGCGCAGGGCCAGCTTGGTGTTGCCGGTGGCGCGGGTCGGCTCGGTGAAGTGGCCGATCCAGCCCGCCACCGGGCTGGCGTCCACGTAGCGCAGGAAGTCTTGCATCAGCCATGGGCGGCGCTGCCGTCGATCTCGAGCGTGCGATCGGGCGAGCCGAGATCGGCCACCACCGCTTTGACCTTGGTCAGCGGCACGCCCAGGGTGCTGGCGGTGTCGGCGGTGATTTCCATGCGCGAACGGTCGAAGACCAGGCGCCCGTTGATCTGTTCGGCCTGCGGCCACAGGGGCGACTTGCCGTCGGCGGCGAAGTGGCCGGGCGTGTAATTGAGGCGGCCATTCTCGATGCGGTCGGCAGACGCGGAATTCGCCCTGCGGCTTGTCGCCGCGGAAGGGGAATTGCGCCAGGTCGCCGCGCAGGCGCAGCGTGCCGTCGTGCAGCGTGCCATCTTCGATCGCGCCCACCAGCCACTCGTGCAAGCCGGGCGGGGTTTGCAACGGCAGGAAGCGGCCCAGCTGTTTGGCGTCGAAGCCGGTCACAGTGCCGGACAGATCGGCCACGCCGGGCGACTTGCTTAAGCCTGGGCCTGCAGCGGCATCTGGTGGCGCCCCGACAGCGCCACTTTCAGGGCGCCCTGCTCGATGTTCAGGCTGTCGAGCTGGACCAGCAAATGGTCTTTCGGCGTGAAACTCCAGCGCGCCTGCAGATTGAGCTGGTCGAAGGGCATGGCCGCTTCGGCGAACCAGGCCTAAGCAGGTACAGCACCGTGTCGCGCGGTCCAGCGTCAGGGTGCCGCCGACGTCGGTCGCGTCTATGCTGCCCGACAAATTCTCGAATCCGGGAATGGCTTAAGCACGGCGGCGGTGGCCGGTTCGGCGCCGCGCCGCCGCGGCTGGGCCAGGCGTGCTAAGCTGGGCCTGCAATCCCAGGCCCGTCAGGCGGCCCTTGATCCGGTACGAGGCGATGGCCGGATACTTGCCGCTCCAGTTGGCCGAGAAATGCGCCAGGCTGCCGCGCGGCGCGAAGTCGGCCAGCATCTGGCGCTGCGCCGCCGTCATCGGCAGCTGGGTGGCCAGCTTGGCCAGCGTTTCGAGGTCAAGCTGGCGCGCGCTCAGGTGGAATTTTTCAGGCTGGCCGTTGGCGGCCGGGGCATACGCCTCGGCAATCGAGGTCGGCGCCAGCGTCAGGCCGCCGGTGGTGGTCAGGGAGAAATTGTCGAGCGACACCGTGTGGCCGTTGGCGCCGAAGGCCTAACAAGCCCTGGTTGGCGCCGTCGGGGAAGGTTTCGCTGGCCGACAGGCGGCCCGACACGCGCGCCAGTTCCAGCGGCGGCAAGTCGCGCCCGAGGCGCGCCGACATCGATCAGCGCCAGATCGGCGGTGAAGCCGGCCAGCTTGGCGCGCTCGAGGCTGAGCCAGGCGCGCACCGACCCCATGCCGCGGCTGACCTCGAACGGATAGTCGACGTAGGCTTTCCAGCCTAAGCCAGGTCAGTGTTGCTGAGGTCGGCATACAGTTCGCCGCTCCACCGGGCCACGTCCGAGGCGCGCGCCCGAAGCGCGGATGGTGGAAGTCGGCCCGCACGTCGAGCGGGCCGGACAGGCTGGCCGGCGGCGTGGCGCGCAAGCCGAGGCGGTGGTGGTTCCAGCGGTTGAGCAGTTGCAGGTTGACGTTCTCGAGCGCCAGTTCGGGCGCGCGGCGCAGCTCGTCGGTCCAGCGCAGCTTGCCTTCGCGGATCACCACCTCGCGCTGCGACAGCAGCCAGTCGGCGCCGCTGCCGTCGCCCTTCTTGTTGTCGAGCACGATGCTTAGGCCACCGACACCTTGCCCTGCGCATCGCGCCGGATATCGAGGTCGGGCCGGATGATTTCGAGCGAATCGAAACGGGGGCTGGCCGCCAGCACGCTCCACCACGACAGCGTGGCCGACACGCTCGGCAGCGACAGCACCTGGCGCCCCTGCGCGTCGCGCAAGATGACGTCGCCCAGGAACAGATTGGGCCGCAGGCCGCGCCAGGACGCGTAAATACGGGTGATCGCCACCTGGTTGCCGAGCGCGCGTGGCTTGCCGCTCGATATCGCCCTTGTAGTACTCGATATTGGGCAGGATCATGTAGCGCAGGAACAGGAAAACGAAGGTGAACAGGAAATAGGCGGTCAGCGCCAGCTTGATCACGAAACCGAGCAGGTGGTGCGAGGCCACATTGGCCATGCGGTAGGCCGCGCGCACGGTGCCAGCGCTTGCCCAGGTGCAGGTCGGCGAGGTGGACGTGGTGGGCGTGTTGTTCTGAATTGTGCATCAATGAGCTAAAAGGAGTCGCCGCCGCCTGCGCCGGAGTGCGGCCCAATTCTACCCCATCGCGGCCTTTCCCAGAGCCACTTTGGCACGCTAATTGTTTCTGAATGTTAATACTTATACACAGGCTTGCATCGGCGGCGGGCCCGCCTTACCATCGGGTCATGACCTCCCCTTCCCTGACCTCGGCCTCGCGCTTTTATCAGCGCTGGTTGGCCGCCGATGCCACTGCGGCGCCGCCATCGACGCCCTCGTACAAGCTCCCCTGTCCCAGCTCGACCTGGACGCCGCCCTGGCGCGCGAAGGGGCCACCGGCCTGCCCTTGCCGCGCGCCATGCGGCGCCTGCGCAACCTGCTCGTGTGCGGCCTGATCCGGCGCGACCTGGACGGCCAGGCCGACCTGGCCGAGGTGGTGGCCACCATGACCGCCTTTGCCGATTTCGCCATCCGGACCCAGCTGGCGGCCTGCATGGCCGAGCTGGTGGCCAGCCATGGCATGCCGATGGGCTACGAATCGGGCTTGCCGCAGGAAATGATGGTGCTGGCCATGGGCAAGCAGGGCGGCGGCGAACTGAACGTCTCGTCCGACATCGACCTGATCTTCGTCTACCCGGAAGACGGCGAAACGGTGCTGGCCGAGCTAGGCCCAGCGCCAGCTGTCGAACCACGAATTTTTCACGCGGCTGGGCAAGAAGCTGATTGCCTTAGCCTGTCCGAAATCATCGAAGACGGCTTCGCGTTCCGGGTCGACATGGCGCTGCGCCCGAACGGCGCCTCGGGCCCGCTGGTGGCCAGCCTGAACATGGTCGAGGAATACCTGATCGTGCAAGGGCGCGAATGGGAACGCTACGCCTGGGTCAAGGCGCGCGCGTGACCGGCAGCGCGGCCGACATCGCCGCCCTGGACGGCATCGTGCGGCCCTTCGTGTTCCGCCGCTACCTCGACTTCGGCGTGATCGACGCGATCCGCAACATGCATGCCCAGATCCGGGCCGAGACCGACCGCCAGGAGCGCCTGCACCCGGACCGCAGCAATAACGTCAAGCTGGGCCGGGGCGGGATCCGCGAGATCGAATTCCTCGCGCAAGTGTTCCAGCTCATACGCGGCGGACGCGACAGCGCCCTGCGCGACCGCTCCACCCGCGCCACGCTGCGCGTGCTGGCCGACAAGGAACTGCTCACGCCGGACACCGTCGAACGCCTGCTCGGCTCCTACACCTTCCTGCGCAACCTCGAACACCGGCTGCAATACCTGGACGACGCCCAGACCCATACCCTGCCCGTGAGCGAGGCCGACCGCCTGACCGTGGCGCGCATGATGGGCTTGCCCGACAGCGCCACCCTGCTGGCCGAGCTGGCCGCGCAGCGCGCCTTCGTGGCGGCGCAATTCGACGCCATCTTCAGCGACAAGAACGGCAAGAGCGACGACGTCGACCCGCAATCGTCGACCGCGCTGGCCGACCTGGACCGTCAGGAAGCGATCCAGGCCCGTCTGGCCGAGCTGGGCTTCGACAACCCTGGCGCGGCCGCCACGCGCCTGATGGCGACCTGGCAAAGTCCGCGCCTGCAATCGCTGCCCGAAGCGTCGCGCACGCGCCTGCTCGCGCTGGTCAACGCCGCCCTGCCCCAGATCGCCAGGACGGCGGCCGGCTGCGGCAGTCGGCAGCCCGAGCGCCACCCTGGGCCGCCTGCTCGACTTTTTCGAAGCGATCGCGCGCCGCTCGGCCTATCTGTCGCTGCTGACCGAATATCCGCACACGCTCGAACGCGTGATCCGCATGATGTATGCGAGCGGCTGGGCCACGACCTTCCTGACCAAGCACCCGATCGTGCTCGACGAACTGCTGGACGACCGCGTGCGCAATGCCGCGCCCGACTGCGCCGCGCTGGCGCTCGAACTGCAAACCCAGCTCGGCCAGGCCGAGGGCGACACCGAGCGCCAGATGGACATCCTGCGCGAAGCCCACCACGCCCAGCTGTTCCGCCTGCTGGCCCAGGATCTGGCGGGCGACCTGTCGGTCGAACGCCTGGCCGACTACCTGTCGGCGCTGGCCGACACCATCGTGGCGGCCACGATCACCGCCGCCTGGAAGGCGATCGCCACGCGCCACCGCGAGGTGCCCAAATTCGCCGTGATCGCTTACGGCAAGCTGGGCGGCAAGGAACTGGGCTATGTCTCGGATCTGGACGTGATCTTCCTGTTCGACGACGACGATCAGGATGCGCCCGGCAACTACGCCAAGCTGGCGCAGCGCTTCATCACCTGGATGACGGCCCACACCTCGGCTTAAGCATCCTGTTCGGACATCGACACCGCGCTGCGGCCTGATGGCGCCTCCGGCATGCTGGTGTCGTCGGTGACAGCGTTCGAGCGCTATCAGGACAGTTCGGCCTGGGTATGGGAACATCAGGCGCTCACGCGCGTTTTCTGCAGCCAGACGACGCGGCAATTGGCGAGAAGTTCGAGGCGGTGCGCGAGCGCGTGCTGCGCAAGGACCGCAGCGGCCAGGCCGACGAACTGAAAGCCGAGGTGCTCAAGATGCGCGCCAAGATGCGCGACGCCTACCCGAACCGCACCGCCCTGTTCGACCTCAAGCACGACGCGGGTGGGATGATCGATATCGAATTCATCGTCCAGTATCTGGTGCTGCGCCATGCGGCGCAGTATCCGCAGCTGACGGCCAATTTCGGCAATATCGCTGCTGCTGCATGTCAGGCGAACTGGGCTTGATCGATCCGGAACTGGGCACGGCGGTGGGCGACGCTTACCGCGCGATGCGCAAGCTGCAGCACCAGTTGCGCCTGCAGGCGCAGGACAATGCGCGCCTCGATCCGGCCCAGGTGGAGCCGCACAGCGGGAATGTGCTGCGCTTGTGGGAGATGATGTTCGGCAGCTGAGGCAGCTGGCCTGGCACGGCGCCCCCCCGGCATGGAAGCAGCGTTACCCGGTCGCGGGGAGCCGAAGGACACGAACAAGCTCGTCGGGGTTGATGCTCTTGCAGCGGACCATGTGCTCGCAGTAATCACCAACGGTCTGGATGACCAACTTCCCTTGCGCCATCTTCTTGAGAAGCTGCTTGTCAGCGACATCCTCGATGTCGCCATCAACGATGTCGAACTGATTTTCCTTGAAGTCGGAACGGGGGCCGCTTTCAGCTCTTGCCCGAAGCGGGCATTCAGGGAGAGCGATGCCTCAGACACAGCGAACACCTCGGCCAGACGCCGCAACGCATGCCGAAGCGGACCACGTCGTCCGAGAGGACCGCCGTCGTGGGCTTTTTCGCTTTGAACCACATCCGCAATTTCCTACTAACTCTTTCTTTCGCCCTCTTCGATCCGGAAAAACATCCCGACCATTTCTAACAAACACACAGTTGTGAGGTGCACGCAAGCAAATTGAAGTGCGTAGATCATGTCTGAAAAGGAATTCAAATAGCGTGGCAGAAAAATTATGTAGACTGCCACAGTTGCATATATCCCGCCCACACGCAAATCTCGATGAATCAGCAGAGAGACTAAAGTCAGACAAAAATATGCCCCTGCCATCCCAATCGCCAAGTAAAGGAGTGAGTACGGGAGAATTCCAAACACGGAAGTAATCGCAAACAGAGTCACGCAAAACGCAATCAACTGCAGCGCGCCTCATTCTAATTTTTTGATCACTCGCCACGATGACGCGAATATTAAAGTTGTCTTCCATTATGCCTGCGACCTCAAAAGAACCCTTTCGTTTTCAGGTAGTTCATATGCCTGAAATAGAAATAGATCGCACCAACGAGTAAGGATAGAACAAACCCGAATATCAGACTATCCCCAATTTTCACTCCCGGAATTAGAACCGAAATCCGGTCTTTCACGAGATCCCACCTTAACATCGGCACTATGACACACGCAAAAAGGCCAAGTAAGCGAGACTTGCCGACACCGTCCGGACGTACTTCGACTTATCCGCAACTTTCCGAAGTATTTGACCATGTATCTCAAAAACCACGACAGAAAGGGGCGCAAACAAAATAGTGCAGCCAAATAATTGAACAAAATCCACAATGCCACACTCCCGTCTAGTTTCTATTTCTTAGATGAACACGGCGATTTACTGGTACCCGCCAATTCAGTAGCGCCTGTAAGCGCAAGACCATGCGCGCCATGGCCCCACCTCTCATGATGGACGATCGAACTGCTTCATGAGCGGTATCACGACAAAAACAGCGACCAGCGCGGCGCAAAGGAAGCCGAGTCCTTTGTCAATCTGGACGGCGTATTCGGGAACCAAGGTCGCCATCCAATCGGAAAGCTGCCGGTATCCAAACGGCAGTGCCATGCCCAGCATGACGAGGAGAATAAAGCGTTTCCAGCTCTTGGGGGCTTGATTATTCATAGGCCACAGTGCTTGTTCATTGCATCCATTATCTTCAGGCTGGCGACCAGCGGCATAGTTATGGAACGCACTTAAGCCTTGCTCCAGTTCAGGACGCCAATGATGACGGGAGCGGACAGGATGAACGCCAGCAGCATTTTTTCCTGCAAGCCGCGGCGACGGAATTCCTTGTGCGTTGCAAGCGCCAGTATCATAGCCGATACGGACAATCCCATGCATAGCCCCGACAAGCGCGCCAGATTGGTGTCGAATGCGTTCAGATAGAAGAGATTATGCGGGATCTTCAGCGTGTGGTGGCAGGGCCCATTGACAAGCACTCCACCCATGACAGCGGGCATCATGAGGAACGAGGTCGACTCAAACCTGACGTGCGTCCACCACGTACGAATACGGCTGTTCATCTGCAATCCTGATCTTGGTTGTTGGCCAATGGCTTCGGCACGCAAGCGCATACCCCATCGGTTCGACCTTGCCGTGATTCAAAAAATGGCCCGCGCGTCGTGTTGCGGAACATCCTTGACGCCATGGCGCTTGTTGGCGGTCCCCGATCAAGCTAGGGCTTCCGTTCGTCCATCAATCGGTGCCCCATCTCATGGCAATACGTTTCGGTATTGTAGTAACGGCTGCACCATTCAATGATGCGTGGAGCGTATTCCCTCACCTCCTCCACCTGATAATGCGTGACCATCATATTCAACACCAACACCAGATGTTGGGGAGACACGCCCCTTTCTGCCTTATCCAACTGTTCTATCAGCGCCGGAAGGATTTTCGTCCCCTGCTTTGCTAATATCGGTGCCAATATGTAGTCAGCCTACCTGAAATAAGAACTAGCCATGGCATACATCGCGACCTGCTCTCTGGGTGGGAGCGCTGTCACACGCTGTTCCAGTTCCGCGGGTGGAAGGGAGATCAATTTCCTATACGCGATTATCTTTTCCTCTTCGCGACAAGCCGTCAGCGTCAGACAAGACAACAGCATTATGCAAATGAATTTACTTGCGACCACAAGACCCTCCCAGACTGCAACCCTGCGACGCGCAATCCGGACTGAGGCCACAGTCCCCGGCAGGGCAATGATGTTTATCGAGCAATTTTCCACACTAACATGGAATTGCTGCAAATAACAATTTTTTACTCGGATGGTCCTGCGGCCTGTCAGTGTCTTGTCCTGAAATAGGTTGACGGGTTTCTTGCCTTTTTCGTTACCCGTGTTTAACTAGTTCTATTGACGCCCGATGCACTGCATCAGGGGTTTTGTTTTGCAAAGCCAAGTGCGGCCGTTCCTCATTGTAGATCCGTACAGCTTGCCTGATCATAGTTGCTGCCTGCTTAAGATTTTGAGCTTGTGCAGTTAGCAGTTCCGTTTTCAGGATTCCGTTCACACGCTCAGCCAAGGCGTTTTGATAGCAGTCGTAGCCGTCAGTCATCGAGCAAGTCAGCTTATGATGGCGATGGATCCTTTGATAGGACGCCGAGCAGTACTGAATCCCTCTGTCCGAGTGATGAATCAGCTCACCGGTGGTTCTGCGTTGTCGCAGCGCCATCTGCAACGCGAGCCTCACCCCATTGGTGTGCAAAGTAGGATGTAAATGGTGGCCCATGATTCGTCTTGAGTACGCGTCAGTGATCAAACTAAGATAGCCGGTTGTCTCCTTTGTATCGATGTAAGTTATGTCCACGACCCACAACTGCTCCGCTTGCGTCGGCTTTGGCCACGATGTGATCAGGTTGGGGTGTTTGTAGAAGAAGTGTTTGGAGTTCGTTGTCTTCTTGTAGCTCTTCTTGGGCTTGATGAGCATATGCGCTCTGCGCAGGCCATCGAAGAGACCGTCCCGCCCCATTTTGATCCCAGCGTCTTCTATTCTTGCCTTGAGAAGGTAGTACAACTTGCGCGTGCCGATACGAGGCTGCGAAAGGCGTATTTTCTGCGCCATGGTCGTGACAACTGACTGGCGCGCGGCACGGTGAATCTCTGCGTGTAGCCGCTTGTAATACGCCTGACGACTTATCCCGAACAACCGACAGGCCTCGCTCGTGCTCAGGCCTTGTTTTTCTTGGAGGATTTCAATTGTCCGGGTGAAGGCTTTTTTACGAGATTAACCCCGTGCTCCTTCGCAATCACGTCGAGCATCGTTTTATAGACGAGCGACTGCTTTCTAGAGCGCTCGAGCTCGGCCTCGAGCTGTTTGATACGTTGTTCTGGGGTAAGCGGAACTGACATTTCCCGAACTGTTTGGTTGATGCGCTTCTGACGCATGGTCCCGGCTAGCACACTCCAATCCTGCTGGCCGTACTTTCGTAGCCATACTAGCACTGTACTTCTTCCCTGGATTCCGTATTTCTTCTGCGCCTGCTTGTAGGTCAGTTCGCCCTTTTCGACGGAGCCGACAACTCCCAGTTTAAAAGCCATGCCGTAGTCGCGCTGAGTACGTTTCGTTCCCTCTGTCATTTTCACTCTCCTTAGAATAAGGCTCGTAAGTGACAACCTATTCTAGGACGGGACACAGGCGAAAAAAAAGCTAAGCACTGGTGCTTAAACTTTGCCTTCGTTTTCGCTGTCACGTCAGAAGGTGTACTTGGCCTGCAGCGAGAAGTAGCGGCCATACGGATTGTGCAAGCTGCTGTTGTAGCCGATCAGCGGCGCACCGGTCGTCGTGCTGGTGCCTGAGGCCGGATCGTACGGCGCAGCAAGCGTATCGAGCACGTTTTGGATGTTGATGTTCAGGCTCAGGTTCTTGATGCCGGTATAGGTATACCTGACACCCATGCGTACCCAGCTGTCGATCTCGCATCCGGGGAAGTGCTGCTCGTAGTTCGGATTGCTTAGCCGCGCGATTCTGGCCAGGCCCGGTCGACGCGCCGTAATGGCAGAACGGCGTCGCATAGGTTTCATCCTTGTCGTACTTGCGCATCAGCGACACTTCACCGACAGAAGTTGAAGTTGGCGTTGAAGGCATGCGCGCCTTTCGCCAGCGACAGGCTCAGATTGCTTTTCCAGCGCGGCAGATAGATCCCGCTCGACAGGTTCCAGTCCACCAGGCCGAAGCGTTGTACCCGGCCAGGTTGTGCTCGACGTCGCCCGGATTCTGGGCCAGCGTGTACTTGTGCATGTAGCTCGAGGTCAGCTTGGCGGAAAACGCGCCCCACTCGCCCAGGTTGCGCCGATAGGCCGCGTCCGAAGTCGACGCCCTGCACTTCGGTGGCACCCTGGTTGGTCCACGGCAGGCGCACGAACAGGATCGGGCCCGTGTTGGGGATGATGTTGCCGTTCGTGTCGCGCAGCAGGTTGAGCGGATTCTGGTCGCGCTGCACCAGGCCCGGGTTTTCATCTTCGTGGCGCAGGGCGTCGAACGAGGTACCGAGGGCGACCTCGCCTTCCTTGCGGATCTTGTACAGGTCGATGCCGAAGTCCATGCTGCTGTTCGGCGAATACAGCAGGCCGAGCGAGAAGCTCTTCGATTTTTCCGGAATCAGGTCCGGATTGGCATTGCCCACGCCATCGGCATGGTCTTGTTGCAGTCGGCGGCGGCGGCGCCCGGTTTCGGCGTCGAATCATCGGCTTCGCAGCGGCGCGGATCGGCGATGCCGGACTCGAAGAATTGCGAACCGCCCGGCGTGACCTGGTTCAGCGCCGGTGCGCGGAAGCCGCGCGCCAGCGTGCCGCGCACGGCGAAGGCGTCGGTCACGCTCCACTTGGCGCCCACTTTCGGCACGAAGTTGGTCTTGATGCCGGGGTACTTGTCGGCCCGGCCTAAGCAAAGTCCATCTCGAAGTTCTTGGTGAACGGCGTGCGCAGTTCGATGAAGGCGGACTTGACGTCGCGCTGGCCGTCGATGGCCGAATTGGCCAGGCCGAAGATCTGGCCCGATGCGAGCAAGGCATCCGGCTCCATGGTCAGCTTTTCGCGCCGCACTTCGGCGCCCATCGCCAGCCCCATCTGGCCGCTTCTACCAGCTGGCCGAACACGGTGTTCGCTTTCACGTCCCAGTGCAGGATCGAGGCATTGTTGTCGTTGACGACGTCATGCGACAGGGTCGGATCGACCGCCAGCGCCGCCAGCGAAGTGCCGGTATTGAGCTTGCGCAGGGTCGGCAGGTACAGGCGGCCGTAGAAAATGTCGTCGCGCTGGGAACCGTTGTACAGAATCGCCGTTTCCCAGTCCCAGGTGCTTAGCCGTGCCCTGCAGGCCGGTCACCAGGCGCGTGTTGTTGTTGACGGTACAGGTGCCACCGCGCAGGTTTTCGAAGCGGTAGCCGATCGAGGCGCGTTCAGGGAAGGGATTGTCCGGATGGCCGATTTCCAGGATCGCCTGGAACGGATCGACCACGGCCGAACTGGCAAAGTTGGTGGTGGCGCTCTGGCCGATCGTGATCGGCGAACCGGTGTAGTCGCGCGCTGCGCGTGTAGGCCACTTCGGCGAACGCCTTCATGCCGCCGCCCAGCTTGAGCACGCCGCGCGACATGATGCTCGCATCCTTGCTTAAGCGCTAAGCGCCTTCGAGGTACCGGTTGGTGTCGTAGTTGCAGAACTGGCGGCCCAGGAACACGCTGGTGGCGCCGAGAGCCCATGTTGGCGGCGCCGGTCAGCAGGCGCGACGCGTCGCAATTGGTGTTGACGATCAGGCGGCTGGCCATGTTGCTGCGATTGACGGCGAAGTTCTTGCTGCCGGGCGCGCTCTCGCGGTAAAAGGCGGGGAAGGCCGACACGTTGTTGCCGTACGGCGTGGCGTAGCGGTTGTTCAGATACCGGTACTGGTCGTAGGCGATGTCGCTCACGTCCGAGCGCACCACGCGCTGGCGCTCGGACACGTCGGCCGTGACGAACACGTTGTAGCCGTTGTCGTCGATGTCGCCCATGCCCCAGAAGAAGTTGGCGCCGCTGCGGCCGAACTTGCCGTCGTCATTGGCGCTCGTGCGCGCGCGACACTTCCGCGCCCTTGTAATTGTTCTTGGTGATGAAGTTGATCACGCCGCCGATCGCGTCGGAACCGTACACGGCCGAGGCGCCATCCTTGAGGATCTCGATCCGGTCCAGGGCCGACATGGGAATCGCGTTCAAGTCGTACAGCGTCGAGTTGCCATTGTTCGGGTCCGCATAGGCCGATGGCGTCATGCAGCCTAGCCATTGAGCAGAATCAATGTCGCGCTCGACGACAGGCCGCGCAGCAAGGCGGTCGAGACGCCGCGCGCAAAGCCGCCATCGTTGGTGTCGAGGTTCTGGTCGGTGCCCATGGACGGAATCAGGCGCATCAGCTCGGTCACGGTGGACGCGCCCGTGTCGCGCATGTCCTTGGCGGTGATGATCTGCACCGGCGCCGTGCCTTCCTTGGCGGTGCGCTTGAGGTTGGAACCGGTGACGTAGACGGTGGCGGTGCTGCTGGTATCGGTTTGCTGGGCCAGCGCTGCCTGGGTGGTGGCGACTGCCAGTGCGACCACGATGACGCTTTGCTTGAGGACGAGTTGCTTGTTCATGTGGCTCCATGCTGGCACCCTGGATAAGGCTGCCTGGTTCGGTTGCAGGGATCCATGCATATATGCATGAGCCCTCGAATTTCGCATGGGTACTTTACTTTTGGCAACTGTATCAGTGAGGTAGGTATGTTGCCCAGATAATTGTGTCTCGTTAACCCCTAAAATGTTAATTTCTGAACGGGGCGCGACCAAAAATAAACAGCGGCGCACCCGTCTGACTCGTCGAAAAAAACCCTGCAAGCCGGACGACTTGCAGGGTTTCTTGTGAGGCTGGCCGGAATTACTTCGCGTTCATCAGCGCCACGGTGGTGTCGAGCATGCGGTTCGAGAAACCCCACTCGTTGTCGTACCACGACGATACTTTCACCAGGCGGCCCGAGACCTTGGTCAGGGTCGAATCGAAGTTCGACGATGCTGGGTTGTGGTTGAAGTCGATCGATACCAGCGGCTCGGTCTGATAGGTCAGCACGCCCGATTTCTCGGCCGCGGCCTTCATGATGGCGTTCACTTCGTCCACCGTCGTGTCGCGCTTGGCGATGAACGACAGGTCGACCAGCGACACGTTGATGGTCGGCACGCGGATCGCGAAACCGTCCAGCTTGCCGTTCAGTTCAGGCAGCACCAGGCCCACCGCGGCGGCGGCGCCGGTCTTGGTCGGGATCATGCTCATGGTGGCCGAACGGGCGCGGCGCATGTCTTCGTGCATCACGTCCGACAGTACCTGGTCGTTGGTGTAAGCGTGCACGGTGGTCATCAGGCCGGTTTCCAGGCCGATCGTGTCGTTGAGCGGCTTGACCAGCGGGGCCAGGCAGTTGGTGGTGCACGATGCGTTCGAGATCACGGTGTCGGTCGCTTTCAGTACGCCTTCGTTCACGCCGAATACGACGGTCGCGTCAACGTCCTTGCCGCCTGGTGCCGAGATGATGACTTTCTTGGCGCCGCCCTTGAGGTGGGCCGATGCCTTTTCTTTGGTGGTGAAGAAGCCGGTGCACTCGAGCACCACGTCCACGCCCAGCTCGCCCCATGGAATTTCAGCCGGGTTGCGCTGCGCAGGAATACGCGGATCGGGTCGCCGTTGACGATCATGTTGTCGCCTTCGACCGTGACGGTGCCAGGGAACTTGCCGTGCGCGGTGTCATAACGGGTCAGGTGGGCGTTCGACTTGGCGTCGCCCAGGTCGTTGATGGCCACGATCTGGATGTCTTGTTTCTTGCCACCTTCGTAGAACGCACGCAGTACATTGCGGCCGATGCGGCCATAACCGTTGATTGCAACTTTGATCGTCATACTATGCTCCTGATTGATAAGAAAAGGGGGCCCGCCAAGGGCTTGCTTACTTACGCCGCTAATACGATATTGACTTTGGCAACGACGTTCTCGACCGTGAAGCCGAAGTGCTTGAACAGCACCGGCGCCAAGCGCCGATTCGCCGAAGGTGTCGATCCCGACCACCGCGCCTTCGAGGCCGACGTACTTGTACCAGAAGTCGGTCACGCTTAAGCTTCGATCGCCACGCGTGGCACACCGCGGGTCAGCACGCTGGCCTTGTAGGCGGCGTCCTGGCGGTCGAAGACGTCGGTCGACGGCATCGAGACCACGCGTGCACGGCAATGCCCTGCTCCTTGAGCGCGGCTGCCGATTTGACCGCCAGTTCGATTTCCGAACCGGTGGCGATGAGGATGACTTTGGCGTTCGGCGCATCTTGCAGCACGTAGCCGCCACGCGCGATGTCGGCGATCTGGGCGTTTGAGCGCTCCATGTACGGCAGGTTCTGGCGCGAGAAGATCAGGGTCGACGGACCGTCCTTGCGGCGCACGGCGGCGCCCCCAGGCGGCGGCCGATTCGACCGTGTCGCATGGACGCCAGTTGTCCAGGTTCGGGATCAGGCGCAGCGAGGAAACGTGTTCGACCGACTGGTGGGTCGGGCCGTCTTCGCCCAGGCCGATCGAGTCGTGGGTGAACACGAAGATCGAACGCAGCTTCATCAGCGCGGCCATGCGCAGCGCGTTGCGGCTGTAGTCGGAGAAGGTCAGGAAGGTGGCGCCGAACGGAATGAAGCCGCCGTGCAGGGCGACGCCGTTCATGATCGCGCTCATGCCGAATTCACGCACGCCGTAGTTGATGTGGTTGCCTGGCTTGCCGGAACGCAGCGCGACGCACTCTTTCCAGTTGGTCAGGTTGGAACCGGTCAGGTCGGCCGAGCCGCCCAAAAATTCCGGCAGCGCTGCATGCCAGCGCCTGGATCGCGTTCTGGCTGGCCTTGCGGGTGGCGATGTTTTCTTTCTTTTCCACGCAGTGAACGATCGCGCCAGCGAGCACGGCGTCGAAATTGGCTTAAGCAAGTCATGCCAGCCATGCGGCGCTCGAGTTCAGCCGCTTCGGCCGGATGGGCGGCGCGGTAGGCGGCGAAGGTGGTGTTCCAGGCGGCTTCGCGCGCGGCGCCGTGGGCCTTGGCATCCCAGGCGCTGTAGACGTCGGCCGGGATCTCGAACGGGGCCGCGGTCCAGCCCAGGTGCTCGCGCACGGCAGCGACTTCCTTGTCGCCCAGCGCGGCGCCGTGCACCTTGTCGCCGCCCTGCAGATTCGGCGAACCCTTGCCGATGATGGTCTTGCAGCAAATCAGGGTCGGTTTGTCCGAGGTCTTGGCCTGGGCAATGGCGGCGTCGACCGCGGCCACGTTGTGGCCGTCGACGGCGCGGATCACGTTCCAGCCATAGGCTTCGAAACGGGCCAAGGCGTGTCGTCGGTGAACCAGCCTTCGACCTTGCCGTCGATCGAGATGCCGTTGTCGTCGTACAGCGCGATCAGCTTGCGCAGACCGAGGGTGCTTAAGCCAGCGCATATACTTCGTGCGAAATGCCTTCCATCAGGCAGCCATCGCCCACGAACGCGTAGGTATAGTGGTCAACCACGTCGAAGCCCGGCTTGTTGAACTGGGCTGCCAGCAGGTATTCGGAGAGCGCCATGCCAACCGCGTTGGCGATGCCCTGGCCGAGCGGGCCGGTGGTCGTTTCCACGCCCGGCGTGATGTCCACTTCCGGGTGGCCCGGGGTCTTCGAATGCATCTGGCGGAAGGCGCGCAGGTCGTCCATCGTCAGCGCGTAGCCCGACAGGTGCAGCAAGGCGTAGTGCAGCATCGAGCCGTGGCCGTTGGACAGCAGGAAGCGGTCGCGGTTGACCCATTTCGGATTGGCCGGGTTGTGCTGGTAGTGGCTTAGGCCCACAGCGCCACGGCGATCTCGGCCATGCCCATCGGCATGCCTGGGTGGCCGGAATTAGCCTGTTGTACAGCGTCCATTGCCAGTGCGCGGATCGCGTTGGCCATCAGGGTGGTAGGGAGCGTAGGTGTCATGGGTCGGTCAGCTTCGGTCTGTGAATGGGGAATGCGGGCGGCGATGCGTAGGTAACTGAGCCAACTATTTTACCAGACCGCGGGGCGCCGAATTAAAATGCGCAGCGTTCCAGCCCAACTTTTTCCCTCGCCACAGGACCCGCATGCCGCGCTTTTACTGTCCCCAGCCCCTCGTTCCCGGCACCAGCGCCGACCTGCCCGACACCGTGGCCCACCACTTGCATGTGCTGCGCCTGCAGGCGGGCGACGGCCTGACCCTGTTCAACGGCGACGGCAATCAGTACCAGGCCGAACTGGTCAGCATCGACAAGCGCCGCGCCAGCGCGCATCCAGGCGGCCGTGGCGCGCGACGTCGAACTGCCGTACGCGATCACGCTGGCCCAGGCGCTGCCCGAAGCGTCGAAAATGGACTGGATCATCGAGAAAGCGGTCGAGATGGGGGTGGCCGCGGTCCAGCCGCTGGCGGCCCAGCGCTGCGTGGTGCGCCTGTCGGCCGAGCGCGCCGAGAAAAAAATGTTGCATTGGCAAGGAATTATTATTGCTGCCGCCGAGCAAAGCGGGCGCAACCGTTTGCCCCGTCTGGCGGCCCCGGAAAGCTTCCAGGACTGGACCAGCCAGCACGATTTGCACCGCCGGATTTTGCTCACGCCGCGTGCCTAAGCCAGACCCTTTCGCAGTGGGCCAGGCACCAGCCGCCGCAAGCCATTTCACTGATGATAGGACCAGAAGGCGGCTATACGGAACAAGAAGAAGAAATTGCACTTGCGCACGGTGCGCTCGCCCTCGGTATGGGCGAGCGCATCTTGCGGACCGAAACGGCAGGAATCGCCGCCGTTGCAGCACTTAATGCCTTGTGGCTGCCGTGAAACTGCAGGGAAAGAAATATTTCATTTGGTTTTACTCAACAAGTGTTGTTTGTTTGCTGAATTTTGCCCCAGTCATTATTGACAGTCGGCTATCGGAAGTGGTCTCATGCAGAGGTCCAAGCGATCACGCAGACTCGCCCATGAAGCGAGGAACGGTGTGTAACAGCGTCGTAAAGACGTGATCACCGGTCGTTAAACATTTCATTTTGTTTATTACAGCCTGACTAGATCAGCAGGCACATCACCAAAAAATTGGAGAATCCATGCATCAACGTAAACAAATCGCCGTAGCAGTGGCGATGGCCATCAGCTCGATGGGCGCAATTGCTCAAACTGCCGACACCTCGACCGTCCAATCGGTTGAAGTGACCGGTTCGCGCATCAAGCGCGCTGCTGCCGAAGGCGCACTGCCTGTTACGGTCGTAACGCGTCAACAGCTGGAAGATTCTGGCGCTGTGACGATTGCTGAATTCATCCGTAACTCGACCTTCTCGAGCGCTTAAGCCAGTTCCGTCCGCAATCGGGTTCTTCCGCACAATCGTTCGCTGGCGCCAACCTGCGCGGCCTGGGCTCGAACCGTACCCTGGTACTGGTTGACGGCCGTCGCGTAGCAAAAGCACCTAACGTCGGCGATGCAGCTGACATGAACTCGATCCCGATGGCTGCCGTTGAGCGCATCGAAATCCTGACCGACGGCGCGTCGGCAGTGTACGGTTCCGAAGCAATCGGTGGTGTTATCAACATCATCCTGCGTAAAGACTTCGACGGCGTGTACTACTCGGTAGGCCGCACCAAAACCAACATCAAAGGCGGCGATCGCGAAGAAGCGTCGGCAATGATCGGTATGACCGGCGAAAAGGCCGCATCATCGCCGGTATGTCCAAAACCAAACGCGACATCATCTACGTGCGCGACTACCCATGGGGTGCCGTCAAAGGCGCGTCGGTATTCTCGAACTCGTTCTACGCTTCGCGTCAAGATCCAGACACCGGCGAACTGCTGCCAGTGGCAACCGGTCCTGGCTTCCGCGGCAACGCTGGCGCCTGTAACGACCCGGCACGTGGCTTCTACATCCCTGCTGGCCAGGCACCTGGCGTCGAACGCTGCCGTTACGACTTCAACCTGGTAGCCGCTGACGAAGCCGCAACCGGCGCGACCTCGATCTACGCTCGTGGCGAATACAAGATCAGCGCTGACTTCAACGCTTACGTCACGATGTCGAACACGAACAACACCTCGTTCGGCCGTTACGCTCCAGTACCTGACTACATCCAGGTCGAAGCTGGCGCCGTGGGTAACACCTCGCGCACCCCGAACGCCACCGTGTTCCTGGCACACCGCTTCGCCGCTGCTTAAGCAACCAGCGACACCTCGACCGACGGCAACCTGCTCGACATGAGCATCGGCGTGCAAGGCACCGTGGCTGGCTTCGACATCGACGCTTAGCACCCGCCGCACCAAATCGCACCTGGTCGAAACCGGCCGTGGCTTCATCGTCAAAGGTCTGGCTACCGCCGCGATCAACAACGGCACCTACCGTACCGATGATCCGTTCCTGAACTCGGACACGGTTCTGAAGTCGATCTCGACCACCACCGGCCGTGATTCGCTGTTCGATTCGACCGAATTCTACGCAAGCGCAACCCACGACGTGTTCAGCATGGCTGGCGGCGCATCGCGTATCTACGCATCGCTGGAACACCGCAAAGAAGTGTACGCCGACCTGTACGACTCGCTGTCGGAAGCTGGCGAAGTGCTGGGTTCGTCGGGTAGCTCGGCAGGCGGCAGCCGCAAGGTTGACGCAGCGTCGATGGAATGGCTCTTCCCATTCACCAAGACCCTGGAAGGTACCCTGGCCGCACGTTACGAGAAATACTCGGACTACGGCAACGACTTCTCGCCTAAGGCGTCGGTTCGTTGGGCTCCTACCCGTGCTCTGACCCTGCGCGCATCGGTTGGCCGCGGCTTCCGCGCTCCATCGCTGCCGGACATCACCGCCAAGCCAGCATTCTCGGCTGACGATATCGTCGATCTGCGTCACTGCCTGGCCGACGGTGGCTTCACCGCTGCTCAGTGCACCTCGCAGCCATTCCAGATCCAGGCTCTGCGTATTTCGAACCCAGCTCTGGGCTCGGAAAAGTCGAAGCAGTTCTCGTTCGGCGGCGCGTTTGACGTGACCAACTCGTTCACGATCAAGGCTGACTACTGGAACACCCAGATCACCGACGTGATCTCGTTCGTGAGCGCCCAGGAAATCGTTGACCGTGACAACGGCGACACGGACCGTCCGATCCCAGCTGGTCTGTCGATCAAACGTGACCCAGTCACCGGCGCGATCCTGAAGATCACCGCTGGTTCGACCAACGAAGGCCTGCTGGAAGTACTCGGGTATCGACGTTGGCGCGACCTTCGCGCACAAGTACGCCAGCATCGGCAAGTTCAAGCACGACCTGACCTGGTCGCACGTGAACAAAACCGAAGTGAACGGCACCGACTTCAACGGCACCTTCTGGTTCGCCGAAGAACCGTCTCGCGCTGAACAACAGCTGGGGCCTGGGCATGTTCGACGTATCGTGGAACGTGAACGCGATCGGCAAGAACGGCGACAAGGAAGACGGTCTGTACGTGTCGACCTACACCACCCACGACGTTCAAGCAACGGTTTCCCCAGGCTTCATCAAGGGCATGAAACTGAGCGTTGGTCTGGTCAATGCCTTCAACAAGCAGCCACAGCTCGTGTCGAACGGCGCCAAGCCATTCAACTACGACCTGTACGACGCGTATGGCCGTCAGGCTTACTTCCGTCTGGAACAGAAGTTCTAATTCGGAACTTGTTGATCTCAAGGGGTAAGCCTGGCTGACCCCTGATCTACACTAGCCGCAGCGGCTCCTGGTCGCTGCGGCTTTTTTTATCCAATTTTTCTAACCGGCTGATGCCCAACATGAAAAACACCCTGTCCTTGCAGTGCCTGCGCGTGCTTGCCGCCGCCTGCGCGCTGATGATCGCCCAGTTTCCCGCGCAAGCGGCACCCGGCCGCCTAAGACGGCCGCCCAGATTCCGGTCCAGGAATTCTTCCGCCGCCCGGCCGCATCCGGGCCCCGCCTGTCGCCTTCCGGCCAAAAGCTGGCTTTACTCATCCCCACCGAAAATGGCCGCTTCGCGCTGGCAATTGCCGACATCTCCATGCCAACCCGCTTCGTCGGGATTGCCCCTTCGATGATGCCGACGTCGCCGACTTTGGCTGGGTCAATGATGACCGCCTGTGGTTCGATGCCACCGACCTGCAGTCCGAACTCTCCGACCAGCTCGGCAGCGGCCTGTTCGCGGTCAATGTCGACGGCAGCGCCTTCACCAAGATCATTTCGCGCCGCACCGAGAGCAAGTCCGGCTCGGCCGACCGCAACGTCCTGCCGGGCGACCGCAACGCCTTCCTCGGCATCGCCAACGATGGCAGCGACGATGTCTTCATCCAGCACTACGAGTGGGTGGCCGAAGATGTGCCGCCCGACAGCAAGGTGCTGCGCCTGAACACCAAGACGCGCGAAGCGAAGTCCATCATGCCGATCGGCGCGCCCGACGGCGTGAGCACCTGGCTGCTCGACCGCAACCGCGAACCGCGGGTCGCGGTCAGCTCGGACCGCAAGACCAAGGTCATCGTGCGCTGGCGCGATCCGGCCAACAACCAGTGGAAGCAGCTGGTCAGCTACGACGCGATCGAGCAGGAATCGCATGCCTTCACTCCGGTGGCCGTCGATGCGGACGGACAGCTGTTCGTGACGGCGATCGATCCGGCCACGATGAACGGCGCCAAGACCACGGCCCTGTTCCGCCTCAATCCGGCGACCGGCAAGATGAGCGACAAGCCGGTGGTGAACCTGAAGGGCTTCGATTTCGACGGCAACGTGATGTTCGATAACGCCAGCAACAAGGCCCTCGGCGTGCTGTTCCGTTCCGACGCCGCGGGCGCGGTCTGGTTCGACCCGGTCCTCAAGGCCGACCAGGAAGCGGTCGACAAGCTGCTGCCGGGTACCGTCAACAATCTGTCCTGCAACCGCTGCGCGAGCGCCCGCCACCTGGTGGTGAACGCCTATTCGGACCGCCAGAGCCCGGTCTACTTCCTGTACGAGCGCGGCACCGGCAAACTGACCCTGATCGCGTCCAGCCGCCCATGGCTCGATTCGTCCAAAATGGCCGAGCAGGACTTCATCCGCATCAAGTCGCGCGACGGCATGGAGATTCCGACCGTCATCACCCGTCCGCAAGGCAAGGGCCCCTTCCCGACCGTGGTCCTGGTCCATGGCGGTCCCAACGTGCGCGGCGAAGAATGGGGTTTCGCGGCCGACACCCAGTTCCTCGCCTCGCGCGGCTACCTGGTGATCCAGCCCGAATTCCGCGGCAGCACCGGCTACGGCGACACCTGGTTCAAGGCAGGCTGGAAACAATGGGGCCTGACCATGCAGGATGACGTGACCGACGTCACCAAGTACGCGATCGCCCAGGGCCTGGCCGACGCCAGGCGCATCGCCATCATGGCGCCAGCTATGGCGGCTATGCCACCATGATGGGCCTGGTCAAGGAACCGGAGCTGTACAAGGCTTAAGCATCAACTGGGTCGGCGTGACCGACATCGGCCTGATGTACGACATCGGCTGGAGCGACTTCATGGGCGACAAATGGATGCGCTACGGCATGCCGCGCATGATCGGCGACCCGGCCAAGGATGCGGCCCAGCTGCGCGCCACCTCGCCCCTGGCCCAGGCGGCGCGCATCAAGCAGCCCGTGATGATGGCCTACGGCGTGGAAGACCGGCGCGTGCCATTGCCGCACGGCACGAAGATGCGCGATGCGCTGAAAGCGGCTTAAGCAATACCAATGTCGAATGGGTCACCTACGAGGGCGAAGGCCATGGCTGGATGCTGGTCAAAAACAACGTCGATTTCTGGACCCGCGTGGAAAACTTCCTCGCCAAGAACCTGAAGTAGTAAAACTGCGCATGCCGGGCGATCCCCGGCATGCCTTTTGAGCAACGACCCACCCAGATCAAGAAGGACGTAGAACAATGAAGACAACACTGACCCGCCTGAGCGCCGTGCTGATCGCATCGGCCCTGTCCATGGCAGCATCGGGCGCGCTGGCGCAAACCGCGAAACCAGCCGCCAAGGCCGCCAAAGTAAAGCCCATAAAAAGGCAAAAACGGGCAAGGACAAGATCCAGACCAAGGAAGAGCTGCGCGCCTGCATGATGCTCAAGGAAAGCAACATCGCCCGCACCGCCGATCTGGAAAAACGCAACGAAGAAAACCGCAAGCAGAAAGCCGACATCATGAAGGCGCCGGAAACAGTGGCCGCCTCGGCCAAGGCCGACGTCGAAGCCAAGCTGGCGATCGTCAAGGAAGCCGACGCCCTGGTCAAGGAAAACAGCAAGGCGATCTCGGACTGGAACGAGCGCATGGCCGACTTCGAAAAGAATTCCAAGGAAATGCGCAACGCCGACCATGCGCGCCAGGTCCTCAAGGACGAGCGCTATGCGCTCAAGGCCAAGGATGACAAGCTGGTGGCCGACCGCGCCACCAAGATTACCGCCTACGAGGCGGCGGTGACCGCCGCCAACGAAGGCATCGTCGCGCGCGCCAAGGCCGCCGAAGAATGGAACAAGAGCAACGACGCCCTGGCCGACGAAGAAGACCGCCTGGCCGAAGCGCGACAAGTGGATGGCCGACTGCGCCAACTGCCGCTTCCTCGACGACGACGAGAAAGAAATCAAGGCTGAAATGAAGGCGGGCAAGTGAGCACTGGACCAATCCTGATCGTGCCGCCGACGGTGGCCGAGGTCATCGCCAAGGCACGCGTCCTGATGGCCGAATCGCAGGCGCTGTCGGCCGAAATGCTGCTGCGCCCGCTGGTCGAGCAATTCCCCGACTGCGTGGAAGCGTGGATGCTGCTGGCCGACCTGGCCGAGCAGCGCGGCGACGAAGACCGGGCCCGCGCCTGCCTGACCCAGGCCCAGGCCCAGGTGCCGGGCAATGAATCGCTGGCGATCAACATCGCCCAGGCCCAGCTCGAAGTGGGCCGTCCGGCCGACGCGGTCGACACCCTGGCCACCCTGCTCGACCATGTTCCCGACAGCGTGACTGCCTGGATCATGCTGGGCGACGTGTTCCAGATCGTCGGCCTGCCCGACCTGGCCGACAGCGCCCGCTTCCGCGGCGTGGCGCGCGGCCGCGCCATGCCGGCAAGCTGACCAGCATGGAAACGACGCCGCCGCACTTGCAGCCGGTGATCGAACAACTGGTCACGGAAGTGGTGCGCAGCCAGAACGCCATGGTCTACGATGGCATGGCGCGCATGCGCAGGAGCAGTTCGGCGCGGACGAGCTCAAGCGGCTCGAGCATGCCATGCAGATCTACCTCGGCCACAGCAAGGATGCCCCGGCCAGCCCGCACCAGGCCCCGAAATTCCTGTACTTCCCCGGCCTGCCGGACGCGCCCTACCACGATCCCTACCTGCATCCGTGGGCGCGCCAGCTGGACGACGTGTTCGACGCCATCCGCGCCGAAGCGCTGGCGGTGCTGCGCCAGGAAGACGGCCTGGAGAACTTCCTGTCGTTCAAGCCGGGCCAGAGCAAGGAAGGCTATCTGGGCGGCGAAGGACGCAACCCGTCGTGGGATGCCTTCTTCTTCTTCCGTCACGGCAAGCGGCACGACGCCAACCATGCACGCTGCCCCGCCACCTCGAAGCTGCTCGACAGCATCGAGCTGTGCAATGTGGTAGGCCAGGCGCCGGAAATCTGCTTCTCGGTGCTGCAGCCCGGCACCCACATCATGCCGCACCACGGCGTCACGAACACCCGGCTGGTGATGCACCTGCCGCTGATCGTGCCGCCCGGCTGCGCCCTGAACGTGCATGGCGGCGGTGAGCATGTGTGGAAGGAACGCGAGCTGATGATGTTCGACGACACCTTCAAGCACGAGGCGTGGAACAAGTCGGACCAGACCCGCGTGATCCTGCTGATGGATTGCTGGAATCCGCATCTGACGCCAGCCGAACGGATCGCCACCCGCCATCTGATCGAAACCATCGGCGCCTACGAGAACTTCCCGCTGCACGCACTGCGCGCGATCGCGCAGCAGATCCGCGGCCAGGCTCCGGCCCAGGCGTAACACCACCCGCCGCGCGCCGGACCGCCAGGTTCAGCGCGCGGCGCGGTCCACGCTGATGGCCCAGCCCATCAGCACATCCTGGTCCAGCATCGGACCGATCTCCAGCTTGCCTGCGCCTTGCGCGAGCGTGCGGCCCAGCGCTTGCGCCGCATCGGCGTCCAGCGCATAGTCGCGCAGCTCTTCCAGGCGCAGCGCCGCATCGGCCAGCTGCCCGCGCAGGGTGGCCAGCGCCGCGTCGGCGCGCGCGGCCTTCGCGCATGCCCAGATTGAGAATGGCGCCCAGCGCCTGGCGCACTTCGAACAAGACGTCCGGGCAATTGCTGCCCTGCGCCTGCTGCTCGAGCGCGGTTTGCAGATCATTGAAGCGTTCGCGCGCCGCGTGCGCTGTCGCGTCATCGGCCAGCGCCGCGCGGCCCTCGGCAGTGGCGGCGCGCGCCACCGGCTCGATCATGGCCTGCGCCGTGTCGAGCAAGCCCTGGGGCGCGGCCAGCCAGGCCATGTGCGCCAGTTCCGTGTGCGCCAGTTGCACCGGGCGCGCATCGCTGTGGTGACAGACCAGGCGCACTTGGCCGCCCGGCGCGCACACGCGCAGCAGTTCCGGCACCGAGCGCGCCAGATCCGTGTATTCGAGCCCGTACTGGCTCATCACCAGGTCGAACTGGCTTAAGCGCCGAAGGGCAGCGCCTCGGCCGCCTGCTGGCCGTGGAAGCGCAGGCGGGCGCGGCGCAGGCCGGCGCCAGCTGCGCGAACCAGGCCGGGGCCAGCGCGGCCAGATCGACGGCGTCGCATTCAGTAGCCCCTCGGGATCGAAATCGGCCAGCAGCTGCGGCAGCGCGCCGTTGCCGGTGGCGATGTCGAGCACGCGCGCCCGGCGCCAGCGCGCCGAAGGCGGCGCGCCAGAATTGCGCCAGCGCGCCTTCGTAGCGGCTGCCGTAGCTGCCGCCGCAGGAATGGGTGGCGCCCTGCGCCCAGTAGCGGGTCCAGACCGCGCGGCGCGCGTCAATCGGGTGTTCCATGGAAAAACCTTTGCAATGGCGGGAGGTCGTCAGTATCCCTCCCGCCATTGCTGTGGTCAACTTAGAACTTGTAGTTGGCCGTCAGGTAGAAGGTGCGTCCCAGCGGGTCGGTGTAGCGCCCGTCGTAGCCGACCTGGTTGCCGCCATCGGCATTGCGGATCGACATGGGCGGATCCTTGTCGAGCACATTCTTGATGCCGCCCGTCAGCGTCAGATTCGGCATCACGCTCGCCTTGAGCTGGTAGTCCAGCGTCAGGTAGGGCTTGACCTCATGGTCGGGCATGTCGACCACGGCGCCGATCGAATTGTCCGGATTGATCTCGCGCACCGCCTGATCGGCCACCTTCAGTTCCTGGTCGTGATAGCCGGAGCGGTAGTTGGCGGTCAGGGCGTGGGTCAGCTTGTCGCTCTTGAGCATGAACACCATGCGCGAGATGACGCGGAAGGTGACGTTGCTGTAGGAATCGAAGCGGCCCACGCTGTATTCGGTCTCGAGCCTGTCGTCGGCCCCGGGCACGGTCTGCTCGGCCTTGAGCATATAGGTGCCGGTCCAGTTGACCGAGAACGCGCCCAGGCTGGTCTTGCCGTAGCGCCAGGTGGTGTCCCAGTCCAGGCCCTGGTAGTGCGACTTGGCCAGGTTGAGCGGGTTCTGCTCGGCCACCAGCACGTCCGCCTTCTGGATCGGATCGTAGTAGCGGCGCATGTACTTGTTGGCCAGGTCGGCGCGCTCGAACAGCAAGCTTTGCGACAGGGTCTGGATCTGGTTCTTGAGCTTGACGTCCCACAGGTCCAGGCCGAACGACAGGCTGGGCATCGGTTCTGACCCGGAAGCCGATCGTCGCTTGCTTCGAGGTTTCCGGTTTCAGGCCCGCTTCGCCGGTCAGCGGGTTGCCGTTACGCAGCAGGCCGTATTCGGTCGAGCCCTTCTTGCACAGGCCCAGGCGCGCATCATCCTTAAGCAATGGCGGGCAGGGGAAGGCGTTCGACGAGCCATCGTTCTTGAGCGGATCGGCGATCTGGTTCATGGTCGGCGCCTTGAAGCCGGTGCCGTAGGAGCCGCGCACCAGCAGCGTCTGGACCGGGGTCCAGCGGGTCGACAGCTTGAAGGTGGCCTTGGAGGTGTCGTTGCCGACGCTGCCGGGATTGCTGGCCACGCCGTTGATGTCGTAGCTGACATTTTTCTTGTCGACCGCGGCATAGCTGTCATGTAGCGCACGGCGGCGGTGGCTTCGAGCTTTTTGCTGATCGGCATGAGCAGCTCGCTGAAGGCGCCCCAGTTGGTGCGCGACGCGTCGAGCGCCTGGGAACCGGTGCCGCCGCCGATGATGACGTCGGTCCAGCCCGGATTGCCCGGCCCCGGCCCGCGCAGGATCTGGGACGGATCGTCCTTGAATTCCTGGCGCGTGAAGTCGATCCCGGTGCCCAGCATGGCCGTGCCGCCGCCCATGGCGAAGGTGTCGCGCGAGGCGCTGGCGCTGGCCACGTCGATTTTCGAGCGGGTCGTTTGCAGCACGCCGTGCAGCACGGCCGGGGCCAGGATGGCGGCGGCCCCGCTTTGCAGGCGGAACGGATTGTAGGCGCCGGTACGCACCAGTTCTTCGAACTTGTCGCCGCTCATGTAGCCAGCCACGGCGGTATCGGTCTGCTTGTTCTGCGAGTGGGTGTAGGCGGCCGTCACGTCCCAGTAAGCCAGCTAGCTCTGCACCCCGAACACGAGGTGGGCCGCCTCGGTCGCGTACTTGTCTTCGCGCCCGCCTAAGCATCGACCCCGCGGTAGTTCAGATAGGCGTCGCTGACGTCGGCCGGATTGATGCCGACCGTGCCCAGCAGCGGCACGATGGTGCTGTTGTAGGCGCCCAGGTAGTTGGTGTTGGTGGTGCGGATGCCGGTTTCCTTATCGGTCGAAAACACCGTCAGGGGCTGGGCCATGCCGCGCATGCTAGCGCGCCTGGTTGCTGAACTTGGACAGCACCAGCTCGCCGAACAGCATGGTGTCGTCGCTGAGCTTGAAGTTGGCCGAGCTGAACAGGCTGTCGCGCTTGAGTTCCGGCAGCAGCTGCACGGTGGCCGGGAAGTCGAAGCGGCAGGCATTGCCGCGCGAGAAGGTATTCGGCGAGGAGCAGCCGCCGCTGGTGGTCAGATCGTGATTGAGCAATTCATCCTGGGCGTCCGGGCCGCCCACCTGGGTGATCGCTTCCACGTTGGCCGGGGTCGAGTTGATGCTGGTCTGCCAGGTGGCGAACTGCTTGCCCTTGTGGCTGAAACGGCGCGCGCCGGTTTTCGAGAATTCGCGCTGGTTCGCATTGAGCGCCTTCTGCTCGTCGTGGCTGTAAGCCACGAGCACGTTGTAGCGGTCGGCATCGATGTCGCCCCAGCCCTTGGAGATGGCGAAGTTGGCGCTCTTGCCGCCCTTTTCCTGCGGCAGGTTGTAGGTCGCCTCGATATTGAAGTCGCGCTGGTTTTTCTTGAGGATGAAGTTGACCACATTGATGATCGCGTCCGAGCCGTACAGGGTCGAGGCGCCGTCGGTCAGGATCTCGACCCGTTCCACGGCGGCCAGCGGAATGCTGGCCAGGTTGACCGCGCTGCCGGTGCCGTAAGGCGCCATGCGGCGGCCATTGAGCAGCACCAGCGTGTACTGGGTGCCGATGGCGTGCACCGAGGCGGTCTGCACCCCGCCGCCGCCGCCGTTGACCGAGGTCGAGGCGGTGATAAAGCCTTGCATGGTAGGCAGCAGCGCGGCGACCAGGTCGGCCACATTGTTGGCGCCCGACTGGTCGATCTGGGCGCGGGTCAGCGTTTGCACCGGCAGCGAGCCTTCGGCCGCGATCCGCTTGATCGACGAGCCGGTAATTTCCACCCGCTGCATCACGGGTTCGGCCGCCTGCTGGGCAACAGCTTTAAGCAGCGCCAGCATGGACAGGCCAAGCACGGCCCCGCCCGCGTACATGCGCCGCAGGGAACGGGCCAAAACGGTTTCATTCATCATTGTGTAAAAACCTTTATATATTGTCACCACTTGATCGTGTCGTCCGGGTTGTACCCGAACTGCATGGACGGATGTCAACATTGAACAAATATCAACATCCGGAGGGTCAGTGGACCACGGGGCTGGCAGGGGCTGTCAATACACGAAGGCAACATTATTCATATTTCAACTGTTTTTCCTGCGTAAAACGGCAAGGATTGGCAGGAGTGCCACGGGCTAACGTAAAATAGCGGCTTTTGCGCTGTATCCGGAAAACACCATGTTGCGACTGAACGAAGTAAAACTCCCGCTCGACCACCCCGAACAGGCCCTGACCGACGCCGTCCTGGCGCGCCTGGGCATTTCATGCCTACCGAACTGCGCGGTTTCACCGTGTTCAAGCGCAGCTACGACGCCCGCAAGCGCAGCGCCATCGTGCTGATCTACGCGCTCGACGTCGACGTGGCCGACGAAGCGGGCGTGCTGGCGCGCATGAAGGCCGACGCCCATCTGATGCCCGCGCCCGACACCGGCTATCAATTCGTGGTAGGCGGCGCCCAGCTGCAGGGCCATGACCTGGGCGAGCGCCCGGTCGTGATCGGCACCGGCCCGTGCGGCCTGTTCGTGGCCCTGATCCTGGCCCAGATGGGCCTGCGCCCGCTGATCCTCGAACGGGGCAAGGTGGTGCGCGAGCGCACCGTCGACACCTTCGGTTTCTGGCGCAAGCGCGAACTCAATCCGGAATCGAACGTGCAGTTCGGCGAAGGCGGGGCCTAAGCACCTTCTCGGACGGCAAGCTGTACAGCCAGATCAAGGATCCCAAGCATTACGGGCGCAAGGTTCTGACCGAATTCGTGAAGGCGGGCGCGCCGGAAGAAATCATGTACGTCAGCAAGCCGCACATCGGCACCTTCCGCCTGGTGAAGATGGTCGAGCAGATGCGGGAAAATATCATCGCGCTGGGCGGCGAATACCGCTTCGGCTGCAAGGTGACCGACATCGAGGTCGACGGCGAAGGCGCCACGCGCCAGATCCGCGGCGTGACCCTGGCCAGCGGCGAGCAGATCGCCAGCCGCCACGTGGTGATGGCGATCGGCCACAGCGCGCGACACCTTTGAAATGCTGTATGAGCGCGGCGTGTACATCGAAGCGAAACCGTTCTCGGTCGGCTTCCGGGTCGAGCATCCGCAATCGCTGATCGACAGCTGCCGCTTCGGTCCGAACGCTTAAGCAACAAGATCCTCGGCGCGGCCGACTACAAGCTGGTGCACCATGCCAGCAACGGCCGCTCGGTCTACAGTTTCTGCATGTGCCCGGGCGGCACCGTGGTCTCGGCCGCGTCCGAGCCGGGACGCGTGGTCACCAACGGCATGAGCCAGTATTCGCGCAACGAGCGCAACGCCAACAGCGCGATCGTGGTGGGCATCACGCCTAGCCGATTATCCGGGCCATCCGCTGGCCGGGATCGCGCTCCAGCGCCAGCTCGAAGAAGGCGCGTTCGCTGGGGGCGGCGGCACCTACGACGCGCCGGGCCAGCTGATGGGCGACTTCGTCAAGGGACGCGCATCGACCGCCTTCGGCTCCGTGATTCCTTCGCTCAAGTAGGCGGGTGCACCTGACCGACTTGTCGGGCTCACTGCCCGAGTACGCGATCAGCGCCCTCAAGGAAGCCTTCCCCGCCTTCGACAAGCAGATCCGCGGCTACTACAAGGAAGACGCGCTGCTGACCGGCGTGGAGACGCGCACTTCGTCGCCGATCCGCATCAAGCGCAACGACGACGACCTGCAAAGCCTGAACACGCGCGGCCTGTTCCCGGCCGGCATGAAGGGGCTTACTACGCGGGCGGCATCCTGTCGGCCGCGGTGGACGGCATCAAGGTGGCCGAAGCGGTCGCCCTGTCGATGGCCGCCGCGCTCAAAGCCAGCCGGACTTCCTGGAAGCGGTAGTACAGATAGCCGCACAGGCCGAACATGAAGGCGAGTGCGGCCGGATAGCCGTAGTGCGACTTGAGCTCGGGCATGAAGTCGAAATTCATGCCCCATACGCTTCGGCTGAAGGCGGTAAATACCACGAAGATCGCGGCCCACGCGGCCAGCCGCTTGTTGACCTCGCCTTCATCGATGGCCACCATCGACAAATTCACCTGGATCGCGGTGCCGATCGTGTCGCGGATCGTATCGAGCGAGGTATTGATACGGTACAGGTGATCCTGGACGTCGTGGAAATAATCCTGGGTATCGCGGCAGAAGGCCTAAGCACGCGGCCGCCGTGCAGCTTGCCGACCGCGTCCAGCAGCGGCGCCACCGCGTGGCGCAGGACCAGCACCTTGCGCTTGAGTTCATACAGGCGCTCGATATTGTCGCGCTGCGACCCCTTGATGAAGATGCGGTCTTCGATCTTTTCCAGTTCCGATTCGAGCATGTCGACCACCGGGAAATAGCGGTCGACGACCGCATCCATCAGCGCATACAGCACGAACGAGGAGCCCATCGCCAGCAGGTGCGGTTCGTTTTCAGGCGCGCACGCCCAGGAAACCGCGGTTGCAATTGTTCCGTACCGACAGCACATAATTATGGGCGACGAAGATGTCGACCTCGCCCACATTGAGCGCATCGCCCTCGAGTTCGACCGTTTGCACGACCACGAACAGCGAGTCGCCGTATTCCTCGATCTTGGGGCGCTGATTGCCGCGCTGCGCATCTTCCACGGCCAGTTCGTGCAGGCCGAATTCATGCTGCATGACCTTCAGTTCTTCCGGCTCCGGCTCGCGCAGCGCCACCCAGACGAAGGTCTCGGGCTTTTCGATATAGTCGCTGATGGCCTCGACGGGAATGTCGGACAGCTTCTTGCCTTCCTGGTAGGCGACGCAGTTAATCAGCATAGTGTTCCGTGTAATGAAAATGCGCGATGCATGCAAAGGCGCAAGCTTACACCACCCACACAATTTCAGAATCGGGGTCAGACCTCAATTCTGAAATTGTTTCAGAATTGAGGTCTGACCCCGATTCTGAAACAGTGCGATTACTCGTCTTTGGCGCCGTCGATGCCGAGCTCGGCGATCTTGCGGGTGATGGTGTTGCGGCCGATGCCGAGCCGCACGGCGGCGTCGTTCTTGCGCCCGTGCGTGTGCTTGAGCGCGGTCTTGATCAGGGCCGATTCAGAATTGCCGCCCCAGCACATCCATCACTTCCGATTGCCCCGCCGACAGCATGCTGGCCGCCTGCAATTCGAGCAGCCCGATCCAGCCGCCCGCCACGCCCAGCGAGGCCATGGCCCCGTTGCTTACCACGACGGCAAGCGGCATCTGGCCCGGTTCGGCCGCGCCCAGCGCCATGCTGGTTTCGCCCGCCCCTTCCTGGCTAGGCCGTCAGTTCGAGCGGCATGTCTTTCACTTCCACGGTCTGGCCGGGCGCCATCACGGTGATCCAGTTGCACAGGTTTTCCAGCTGGCGCACATTGCCCGGCAGATCGAGGCTGGCCAGGAATTGCATGGCCGTGTCGCTCATGCGCTTGGTCTCCACGCCCAGCTGGCGCGCTTTGCACCAGGAAGTGACGCACCAAAATGGGGATATCCTCGCGCCGCTCCCGCAAACTGGGCAGGCGCAAGCGGATCACATTGAGGCGGTGGTACAAGTCTTCGTGGAACAGGCCGTCGCGCACGCGCTGTTCCAGGTTCTGGTGGGTGGCGGTGATGACGCGCACATTGGCCTTCATCGGCTGGTGCCCGCCGACCCGGTAGAAGTGCCCGTCCGACAGCACCCGCAGCAGGCGGGTCTGCAGGTCGAAGGGCATGTCGCCGATTTCATCGAGGAACAGGGTGCCGTTCTCGGCCTGTTCGAAGCGGCCGCGGCGCGTGGTCTGGGCGCCGGTGAAGGCGCCCCGCTCGTGGCCGAACAGTTCCGATTCGAGCAAGTCTTTCGGAATGGCCGCCGTGTTGAGCGCGATGAACGGTTGCTGCGCGCGGGCTGTGCTTGTGCAGCGCGCGCGCCACCAGTTCCTTGCCGGTGCCCGATTCGCCCGTGATCAGCACCGTCACGTTCGATTGCGACAGGCGCCCGATGGCGCGGAACACTTCCTGCATGGCCGGGGCCTGGCCCAGGATTTCCGGGGTGTCGGTCGGGCCCGATTCGACGCTGGTTTCGCGCAAGCTTTCTTCGAGCGCGCGGCGGATCAGCTCGACCGCCTTGTCGATGTCGAAGGGCTTGGCCAGGTATTCGAAGGCCCCGCCCTGGAAGGCGGCCACGGCCGAATCGAGGTCGGAAAACGCGGTGATGATGATGACCGGCAGCCCCGGATGGGCGGCCTTGACGGTCTGCAGCAAGTCCAGCCCCGATTCACCCGGCATGCGGATGTCCGAGACCAGCACTTGCGGCGTATCGAATTCGAGCGCGGCAATGGCGTCGCGCACGTTGGAAAAACTTTTTGTAGCGAGGTTCTCGCGTGCCAGGGCCTTTTCCAGCACCCAGCGGATGGAGGCGTCGTCGTCGACTATCCAGATTGGTTTCATGTGTTCGCGCTTCCCCGCAATATGGATCTTCAATTGGTGGGATCCGGACCCCAGGGCGCGCCGCCGCAACTTATGGCAGCGGCAGCAGTATCCTGAAGTCCGTCAATCCAGGCCTAGCTCTCGCACTCGATCACGCCCATGTGCTGTTGCACGAAGGTTTGCGCAAGTGTCAGCCCCAGGCCGCTCCCCCTTCCCGTCCCGATACCAGCGGATAGAAGATGCGGTCGCGGATCTGGGGTGAAATCCCCGGTCCATTGTCGATGATATGCAAGTCTAATGCCAGCCCGTAGCGAACCTTGGCCAGGGTCACCTGGCGCGCCACCCGGGTCTTGAAAATGAGCTCGGCCTGGCTTGGCCACGATCTGCCCGGCCAGGGCCTGGGCCGCATTGTGGGCAATGTTGAGCACCGTCTGGATCAGCTGCTCCTTGTCGCCCCGGAATTCGGGAATCGAGGCGTCATAGTCGCGCTTGATGGTCAGGCCGCTGGGAAACTCGGCCAGAATCAGGCTGCGCACCCGTTCGCACACTTCGTGGATATTGACGTCGCCCACGATATGCGGTAGAGCGGTGCGGCGCCAGCAGGCGGTCGACCAGGGTCTGCAGGCGGTCCGCTTCCTTGATGATGACCTGGGTATATTCGCGCAACTGGGTCAGGTGCAGCGGCGGCAGCTCGAGTTCGAGCAGCTGGGCCGCGCCGCGGATGCCGCCCAGCGGATTCTTGATTTCATGGGCCAGGTTGCGCACCAGCTCCTTGTTGACCTGGCTCTGGTCGAGGATGCGCTCCTCGCGGTCGAGCTTGAGCTGCTGGACGTTCTCGCGCAGCTCGATCACCAGCCCGTCGTCGCTCTACCGCGCTGACGATGCTGTGCACGTGCAAGGGCTCGCGCCCGCCGCGCTCGAGCGCCAGGTCCTGGCGCAGGTCGGCGTACTTGTGCGCCAGCGCCTGGCTGCACAGGCTGAGCAATTCTTCGGGATTCTGGAACAGGGAGGCCAGCTGCTGACGCTGCAGGGCCTTGAGGGAACTGTCGAGCAGGTGTTCGGCGGCCGCGTTGGCCCAGGTGATCAGGCCGTCGGCGTCCACCAGCAGGACGGCCGAGGCCAGCAGGTCGAGCGCGCCCAGCGACTCTGGCGCATAGTGCGCAAAGCCACTTAGCTCGCTCATTTGATGTTCGCGATTTCGCGCTCGAGCGCCTCGATATTCTTCTCGGCGCGGCTGATGCTGTCCTTCATTTGCTCGACCCGCTCCTGGTACTTGGCGTAATTGCGTTCATTGCCCTGGCGTTCAGGCTCGCCATTGTTGAATTCTTTCTTCATTTCGGCCAGCTTCTTCTTCTCGGTCCGCAATTCCTCGTTGAGGATCTCGCGCCGGTCGCTGTCGCGCGCCTTTTGCTGCGCATCATTGACCTTGGGGAAGTCGGACGGGCTGGTGGCCGGGGCCCTGGGCGCGGCGGCAGCCCGGCGCGGTGCTTAAGCACCGAGACGCCATTGGCGATGTCGAGTGTCTTGCAACCGGTCTTGTAGGAATCGGTGAGGATCTTGCGCCCTTCGGCGTCGGTGCACAGATAGATGCCTTGCGCTTGCGCTTAAGCAGCTGGACCAGCAAGGCGCACAGCATGGCAAGCCCCGGTGCAAAGTGGCGCACGGTCAAGCGTGGGGTTGTCAGTTTCATCTCCATGGGGTCAGTTCACGGTTGCCCGTGCGAAAAATTGGTTCAACCCGAATATACAACAAACAAAGCAAAACGCGAGGAAAGCCTTAGCCCTCCTCGTGTTTTTACACCGTGCTTACATATTAAGATGTCAGCAACTCAACGAGTGCTGACAGCTTGGCAATTACAGCGAATAGTACATATCGAATTCAGCAGGGTGCGTGGTCATGCGCATGCGCTGTACGTCCTGCATTTTCAGTTCGATGTAGGCATCGATCATCGAATCGGAGAACACGCCGCCGCGGGTCAGGAACTCGCGGTCCTTGTTGAGCGTCGAGTGCTTCTTCGAGCGAAGCGCAGACGGTCGGGATCAGCTTGTCTTCTTCAGGCGGCAGGTGGTACAGATCTTTGGAAGCGGCTTCGCCCGGGTGGATCTTGTTGGCGATACCGTCCAGACCGGCCATCAGCAGCGCGGCGAAGCACAGGTACACGTTGGCCAGTGGATCCGGGAAACGGGTCTCGATGCGGCGGCCTTTTGGATTGGCCACGTGCGGAATGCGGATCGAGGCCGAACGGTTTTTAGCCGAGTACGCCAGCTTGACCGGTGCTTCGTAGCCTGGAACCAGACGCTTGTACGAGTTGGTGCCTGGGTTGGTGATCGCGTTCAGCGCCTTGGCGTGCTTGATGATGCCGCCGATGTAGTACAGGGCGTCGTCCGACAGGCTTAAGCATAGCCGTCGCTTATGAACAGGTTCTTGCCGTCTTTCCAGATCGACTGGTGCACGTGCATGCCCGAACCGTTGTCGCCAACGATAGGTTTTGGCATGAAGGTGGCGGTCTTGCCGTAGCTGTGGGCCACGTTCCAGACCACGTATTTCAGGTTCTGGGTCCAGTCGGCGCGCTCGACCAGGGTCGAGAACTTGGTGCCGATTTCATTCTGGTTTAAGCGCTAGGCCACTTCGTGGTGGTGCACTTCGACCGGGATGCCCATGGCTTCGAGGATCAGGCACATTTCCGAACGCATGTCCTGGAACGAGTCCACTGGTGGCACTGGGAAGTAGCCGCCCTTGACGGTCGGACGGTGGCCGCTGTTGCCGCCTTCGGTCTTGGCATCGGTCGCCCACGACGATTCGTCCGAATCGATCTTGACGAAGCAGCCCGACATGTCGATCTTCCAGCGCACGCTGTCGAAGATGAAGAATTCTGGTTCCGGACCGAAGAAGGCGGTGTCGCCGATGCCGGTCGATTTGAGGTAGGCTTCAGCGCGCTTGGCGATCGAGCGCGGATCGTGGTCGTAGCCCTTGCCGTCGGCTCTACTCGATGACGTCGCACTGCATGAACAGCGTGGTCTCTTCCATGAACGGATCGATGTTCGCGGTGTTCGGATCCGGCATCAGCAGCATGTCCGACGCTTCGATACCCTTCCAGCTTAAGCAATCGACGAACCGTCGAAGGCATGGCCCGACTCGAATTTGTCGAGATCGAAGTGGGAGATAGGCACGGTCACGTGCTGTTCTTTACCACGGGTGTCGGCGAAGCGGAAATCAACGAATTTGACTTCGTTGTCTTTTGCCATTTTCAAGACTTCTGCGGCGGTCATTGCCATGCGTATTTCTCCTAATTGAAATGGGGA
This sequence comes from Massilia sp. H-1, assembly GCA_024703915.1. Taxonomy (GTDB): domain Bacteria; phylum Pseudomonadota; class Gammaproteobacteria; order Burkholderiales; family Burkholderiaceae_D; genus Telluria_A. The sequence continues at coordinate 1,444,178 of CP087969.1, forward strand.
CTTGCCGACATGCGACAAAACTCAAGGGGACTATAGCAGAATCCATGCCAGCATAATTATCATGAGCAAATGCCGATTGCGTCGTTGAATGTGCTGGCAATTGATCCTAAAATTGCTTGTTCCTGTTTTGACATCGAAATTGCGCGGCATCAATCGCGCACATTCTTGGTGCATCTCAAAATAAATGCACCAAATTAATGCATTTTGCACGAAAACAGGCAAAATGCATCCGGGTGGTGCAAGCGTCGCTTATCTTAAACCTAATATTCTCGTTTGGAGCATCTCATGAGCACTGTCGAACAAGTTTTAGCTGCCGCACGCGAGCGAGCGCCGACGGCGGCCTATGCGGGCGCCGTCACGCCGCAGGAAGCGTACGCCCTGGTCCAGGCCGATCCGCGCGTCAAGCTGATCGATGTACGTACCAATGCCGAACGCGACTGGGTCGGACGCGTGGCCCTGCCCGAGGCGCAGCACGGCGCGGTGCAATGGAGCACCTACCCCGGCGGCGTGCCCAATCCGGACTTCGTGGCGCAGCTGGCGGCCGTGGCAGGCAAGGACGATGTGCTGCTGTTCCTGTGCCGCTCGGGCGTGCGTTCGCGCCATGCGGCCACGCTGGCCACCCAGCACGGTTATGCGAACAGCTTCGATATCCTGGAAGGCTTCGAGGGCGACAAGGATGGTGAAGGCCACCGCAAGAGTGTCATCGCTGGTGCAAGGCGGGCTTGCCCTGGGTCGGTGCCTGAGTTCGCACAAAGTAAGGCCGCGGGGATGTCGAAATGCGGGCCGCCGATTCGTCGTCGTAATAGAGGATCCCCCTCTGCCACTTCACTGAAGGAAATCGATCATGTCCTCGCATACCGTTCAATTGCACCGCGTACTCAAATCCACGCCTGACCGCATCTATCGCGCCTTCACCACGGCCGCCGCGTTCTGCCAAGTGGCTGCCGCCGCATGGCTTCGTCGGCACCGTGCACGAGATGGACGTCAAGGTCGGCGGGCGCTACAAGATGTCGTTCACCAATTTCACGACCGGCCACAGCCATTCCTTCGGCGGCGAATACCTGGAGCTCCATCCCGGCGAGCGCATTCGCTACACGGCAGAATTCGACGATCCTCATTTGCCCGGCACGATGCAAACCACGGTCACACTGCGCCAGGTGTCCTGCGGCGTCGAGCTGAACATCGTTCAGGAAGGCATTCCCGCCGTGATCCCGGTCGAAGGCTGCTATCTCGGATGGCAGGAATCGCTCACCCTACTGGCGCAACTGGTCGAGCCGGAAATCGTGGGCTAGTACCCCGGCCTCGGGACTGATCGCGCAAGCACAAGTCCCGAGCAATCCCCAAACGGCCATGACCGCGATCGGGTACCACACGCCTGCGATCGAAAAGCGCTTCCAGCATGTTGACGCATGGTCTGGCTGCTTATTTCCAATCGCGTACTAAAAACAATCCCCCATCCCGCAAGCGACCAACAGCCACAGGTAGCACCCACCGATCCCGAGCCCGATCAAGCCAGACAGTACCCCGAGCGCAAGCGCGCCAACCTTCGGGGCATGCCTCACGGCATGCACGCCAAGTATCAGAACGAATACGGCGAGTGCAAACACCGTCTACCACAAACTGCCTCGCAATGCGGAAATCGGCGAGCGGACATATCCGCCATAAACGCAAAGCACCAGAATCAGAAGGCCGCTGCCCGTTGCGAATGCCGTTGCGCCAGCCGTGCTCCTGGAACGCCGAACAAGAACACTCCACGCACCGTATAAAAAGAGGACTGCCGCAATAAAAAATGGGGAAACGCCGAGTACGGTACAGGACATGTGCACGCTTCTCTTTCTCTGTATAGGTTCAGCGCCAAACGACGATGTGGCGCTGGCGATCATGCTGCCCGGGCGCCTGCAAGGACAACACGTCCAGGCAGAAAAATAGATCCCGCCCAACATGGGCGCCGAGATCAGCGCACCCAGAAGCAGCTACTTTCCTGTGCAGCGTTCACGCTGGCGAATAAGGATCTGCGAGCAGCCGAAACTGCACCAGATAGTTCACGTCAATTTGCCAGGCCACAGCCCGGCCTTGCGGTACCAGCGAATACATGCGCTCTCGAGCAGGAAGAAGGCAATCAGGGCCAGCATGAAAAGCCCGCCTTGAACGAAACCGCAGATGCCCAAAGGCACAACCACGAACCAGCACCCGCACTTGTAGACCAGCGGCAGCGCCTTGTAGCGTGCGCCTTTCTCTGGACTGCGCTTGAATTCGGCCCGATTGAGCAAGGCAAGCATTGCCAGCGCAATGGCATAGGCACCAGAGAACAGCAGAACAGGAAGTGGTGGAAGCATCATCGGCGCAGCGCTCGCTCTCGATATCGATTAAACAGCCAGGCGCTCACGCACAGGAAGAGCGGCAAACAGAGTATCCAAAAAATCCGGAGCAGTTGCCAGCGCGGTGCCCACGCCGGATCGGCGCCCGCGACCAGCGACGAAAGAGCGCGCGCCACCAGGCCCCATCCGACGACTTCGGCCAGCAGCAAGGGAATCCAGGCGGCGCGGTTGCGGCGCCCTGCGATGGCGAACGACAATCCACCGACAAAAAAAACGATCAGCAAGATGAATGGCAAGAGTATGAGCGGTGACACCATGTTTCAGCCGGTTTCCCGATCACTGCGTCGCACGGCGAATGACTTCGCCATCCTGGCGCACATGCGGGCCGATCTTTCCCTTCACGGATTCCAGGAATTGCCGGAACCGAAGTTCAATGTGCTGGTCATACATGGGTGCATTGGCTTTCAGGTGCGGCCACGCAAGCCGGGCGCTCGCCGCCACCTCGCCCACTGCCGGATTTTTCGCGTCCAGAATCGTGTACTCGGCACCCTCGTCCGCCCCCGCTGGCGCGTCACTGTCCAGCCGCCCCATTTCATGACTGTCTTGGACATTGTTCCCGCAGGCGGAGGAAACGCGCCGAATGCCCGCTGCCCTTGCTCCGACTTCAAGTCATACAGCGTCAGCGCGATGCTGGTCGAATGCGGGGTATCGATATCCGCAGGGTTGGGAAGCTGAAAGCTGATCGCGGCAACCGGGAGCTTGGTCTGCATCGACAGCACGGGCCAGTTGTCTTCGGCGACGAAGGACACGCTGCCATTGCCGGTGATGATGGTCAGTTCGGTGCTGGCGCGCGCATCGACGCACACGGCGCTCCATGCCAGGATAAGTGCACTCAGCGCGATACGCCAATGGCTCATTGCGGCAGTCAAATAGCGGATCATCGACTTTTCCGGTAGTGCGGCTTCACATACACGACGTCGGGCGACGCGAGGCAAACCCTGCCCCATCAAAAGCTCGACTTCAAGTACTCGAAACGCTGATGGGTCAGCACATTCAGGCAGCGAGCGTAGCTCGACGAATTCCTTCCGGCCATCTTCTGTTGCTCAAGCCCGCACGTCTGCGCGACGTATCAGGTCCCACGCGACTTGCGTCGCCGTGAAGGCCTTTAATTCCTGCTTTGAATCCGCAGCTTCCTTCATCAATTTCTTGATTTCTTTCCCCAGCTTTTCGGCCTCCGCAAAATTGACGCAAGCATCGAAAAAGGAGCTGGTATCCGGACCTTCGCAGCCATAGGTTTCAGCTTGCTCCTCTTCGGCGAAGGCCGGAATTGCCAGGTGCGAGGATCGTGCAGCAAAACACCATGGTGACTAATCGCTTCATAAGATCATTCCTTCATACTCAAGAGAACCGATGTTTGTTGATGGTCTCAATACCCATTTCCATTTTCTGGCGCGCGGATGAATTGGCCGAGTGCACCGACATCATCGGGGGGGCACGAAACCGCGCGTGATCACGGCTTCTTCTATCCACAAAACCACGTCGTACCCGGTGCCACGCTCGTCATCCCCGAGGTCGTGATCCAGGCTCAGCTCGGTCACCTGCCCGGTCTCCAGGAGCGCGATGGCTTCGTCCGGCCAGTAGACACGATGCCAGACTTCGGGCGTGGCGCGCTCACGATCACGCTTAGCTTCAGGACTTCTGCCGCGGGCACGGCCGCCTTCATCGCATTTTTCACGCGCTGGCGCACGAAATTGATGTGGCTGCGCAAACCGTACAAGCCATCGGCAAACGCCAGCGGCACGGAAATCTGATTAACCAGATCTTCGATTTCGTCGAGCCGCTTGAGCAGCCCGGCACACAATTCCTGATTGCCCTGCGCCGTTTCCAGTTCCTGTTCCACGGTGCGCAACTGCCCGTACCAGCGATACACGCGCGAACGAATCCGCCACACATACAAAGGCGGCACCACTTTCGACAGCGGCAGCACCAGCGCCGCCAGCGCGACCACCACCACCCACATCCGGTCCAGGAAATTGGCCATCCAGAAGCTCATGTAGCGCTGCAGCATCGGCGCGCCATCCTTGTAGAACTTGGCCGCCTCGCGCGAGACGGGGATCTCGGTATAGCGCGCCGACGGGAACTGGCCCTGCTGCTGGAACCAGCCCGTGCCGCCATGGATGGCCGAGGCCGACTGCACGAACAAGTCCACCAGCGCCGGATGGATATCCTCGCGCGCCACCAGGGTGGCAGTCGGCGCGATCAGGTGATAATCCTGAGCAGGGATGTCGCGCCCCACGTCCACGATCCCGCGCGGCAGTACCACGTGGGTCATGAACGGCAGGCGCCGGGTGTAGGCCTCGGCCTGGGTAAAGTTGAACAGCTTGATGCCCGGCGTTTGCAGCAACATCTGCACCAGCAGCGCGTCCGGCCCGGACGAGAATACCAGGCCGTCGATGCGCCCTTCCAGCAGCTCCACCGTGGCTAGGCGTGTTTTCCAGCGCGCCCATGGTCAGGTCGGTCGGTTCGATGCCGTTCAGCGCCAGCACCTGGCGGAACATCTTGGGCGCGCCCGTGCCTTCCGGACCCACATTGATCTTCAGGCCCTTGAGCTGGGTCAGCTGTTCCACCTTGACGCCTTCGCGCAGGAACAGCCAGACCGGCTCGGTGAACAGGCTGCCGAGCGAGATCAGGCCCTTGCGCTGGGCCTCGGCTTCCTCGGTCGAGCCGCTTTGCACGAAGGCGATATCGACCTTGCCGTCATTGAGGCGCTGCAGGTTTTCCTGCGAACCGAGCGAAGGCACCAGCGTGACCTTGATCTTGTGCTTGGCCATCGCGGCCGCGTATTTCTTGCCCAGCTCCTCGTAGGCGCTGTTCTCTTGCCCGGTGGCCAGCGTTACCGCGCGCGGTGGGGTCGGATCGACCAGGAAATAGGCCAGCACGCACAGGGAGGCAATGGTCAGAACGGTGGGACCGGTGGCGGCAACCAGATCTTTAAATGAGAACTGGGTAAAACTTCCGGATTTTGGACATGGCGAGTTGCAGTGGTTTCATGGATTGGGACAATGCCAACAATCCATGAAACTTGCAAGCTTTTACGTGCGGGCAATTAGCGGACGCAAGCCTTGGCGACCACGTCCTTGGGCGGTTCCGATCATCGGCATCAGGGTCGGTGCCAGCGTGGTCAGCAGCTGCACCGGCAGCGCGCTGGTGAAGTCGTAGTCCCCTGCCTTCGGCCCGTGCACATAGGCCGTCATGCTGCCATAGAAGCGTTCGCCGATATTGAAGACGAAGGTCGCCGAGCGGTTGACGAAGCGCGATTCGATCAGGCGCCCACCGGCCCCGTACACCTCGAAGCGCTGGTCGCCGGTACCGGTCTTGCCGCCCACGGCGATGATCGAGCCGTCGGCCATCTTGAAGGCAGCCTTGACGCGCTTGGCGGTGCCCTCCGAGACCACGCCGCGAATCGCGTCGGCGGCGGCGCGCGCCACTTCTTCGGACAGGATGCGCTCGCCCACCGGCTGCTTGGCATGGCGCACCAGCGTTTCATAAGGCGTGCCCTGGGCGAAGTGCAGCGAATCGATGCGCTCGATCGGCTTGCGCACGCCCTGGTTGACGATAATGCCCATCATCTCGGCCAGCGCGGCGGGACGGTCGGCCGACGCGCCCAGCGTGGTCGCATACGAAGGCACCAGCGAATCGAAGGGGTAGCCCATGCGCTTCCATTGCGCATGGATCTTGAGGAAGGCTTCCACCTCCAGCAGGCCGGACGATGCGGCGGTCCTGGGCATGCTTGCGGTGCGTGTTGAACAGCCAGGCATAGACTTCCTGGCGTTCCTTGGCGCTGGCGTCGACGGCATCGGCGAACTTGGCGCTTTCGTGGGCGCGCAGGTAGCCGACCAGCCACAGTTCGAGCGGGTGGATGGTGGCCAGGTAACCGCGGTCGGCCAGCGACATATTGGCTAGAAGCGAATACTGCTCGTACATGCGGGCGATGCGGTCTTCCGGCACTTCGTTCTTCGACTCGAGGTTGTCGTTGATGAAGTCCCCGAATTCCTTGACCGTGGCGTTCGGCAAAATGGTCCGGTGCACCGTTGCCAGACGTACCGGCGTCGGACGCAGGCTGGCCAGCAAGACCTTCTCCGCTTCGGCCGCGTTCTTGTTGCGGTACTTATTATAGAAGCGGCCCATGAACTCGCGGCCCTCGCGGTCGGCGAAGCGGGCCAGGTACTCGGCGCGGCGCGGGTCGTCCGCATCGGCCAGCAGCGCCGCCGAGGAACCGGGCAGCTGGAACATGTAGTAGCGCACCACGTCGCGCATCAGGCGCACGAACACCAGGTTGGTCGAGCTCTTGAGGGCGTCGCGCACCGGCATGATCTTCTTGTCGTCGAGCTTGCTGGAAGTTGCCGAAGGTGTGCAGGCCGCCGCCCGTGAAGAAGCCTTCGAACGGGCTGGCCGAATACTTGCGGTCGAGCGCGGCAGCGAGCATCGCGGTCAGGCTGCGGTCGGCTTTCTTGGGCAGGTTCTGGAAGTAGGCGATGCCCCATTGCGACAGCAAGTCCTTGGGATCGACCACGACTTTTTCAGCTCGGCCGCTTCCATCGGTTCGAAGCGCTTGTGCAGCTGGTCGACGATGTCGAGGTAGGTCACCAGCGTGCGCAGCTTGGCGGTCGAACCCAGGTCGAGCTTGGCGCCTTCGTTGATGTCGAGCGGCTGGTCATAATTGTCAGTCTGCACGCGCAGGTAATTGACGTTCTCGCCGCGCTCCATCAGCGTGAAGCTGTACACGACGTTGGCCGGATCGCCGTTGCCGAGCATGCCCTTGCCGGTCAGGCTGAGCGGCGGCCGCCGCATCGGCGTCGCGCAGATTGCGCAGGGCTGCCGTGACGGCTTTCTGCGCGTCCGAGTCGAGCGTGCTGACCACCGACAGGTCGAGGCGGTCCAGGTTGTACAGGCGGCCGTCGCCCAGCAGACTGCCGAGGTGGGTGCGCACGGCATTGGTGGCCTTGCGCGAGACGAAGGTATTGGCCATGCCGCGGGCAGCACGCCGGACGCCTGCGACGGCTCCAGCTTGACCTTGAGGGCCGCGTCGCAGCGCTTGCGCGTGATGATGATGTAGGCTTGCGCCAGCACTTTCAGGTGGGTGTTGGTCAGCGCTTCCAGGTCGTCCTTGCTTAAGCACCGAGGTAGTGGGCCGGGCGGCGCTGGGCGATCATCAGCGACAGCGCCTGCTTGTAGGTGAGCGCGGCCTCGCGCGAGGTCGGATTGCCCTTGAGGGCGGCTTTCATCTGATTGAAGTCGCGTCCGTACCAGACCCACATGCCGTCGCCGATGCCGTTCACTTCGCCGTAACCGAGCTTGGCCGACAGCGGCACCGTGTTGAGGTAGTCGACCACGATCTGGCGCCGCGCCAGCGTGGTGTCTTCGCCGTACTGGTAGGCGCGCAAAGTGGCCGAGGCCATCTGGCGCAATTTTTCCGACAGCGAACTGGTACGTCCGTCCGGCGAGTGGCGGTATTTTTCGATCTGGGTCGCGAGCGTGCTGCCATGCCACTGAGCGCTGGTCGCTGCCGGTGAAGACATTGAGCGACTTGTCGAACACGGCCTTGCCGAAGCGGTCCCATTCGACCGCCGGATTGCGTTTCGGATAGGTGGTGTCGAGCAGCTCGCGGTTCTCGATGAACAGCAGGCTCTGGACCAGCAGGGTCGGCGTCTGCGCTGAAACCGTCGAAGTAGCGCTCGGGGTAGCGCGCGGCGAACAGCGGCTGGCTCTTGCAGTCGAGGATCTCGAGGCCGACCTTGGTCTTTTCGCGGTAGGTGGCGAACAGGCCCATGTCGGCCAGTTCGATCATCTTGGGCGAAATGCGCACTTGCGCCTCGATCGCGTAATCGCGTTCCTTGAGCTTGCCCAGGTAGTCGGGCATGTTGGCGTAGCCCAGCCGTTCGTCATACGGGCTGTCGTGCGGGAAACGGATCGCGTTGCTCGGGCCCTGCTCGACCTTGTAGCTGATTTTTTGGCGATCTTGGAAAACACGCGCGCCTGCATCGACGACGTGCGCGACTCGTTGTAGGCCCAGCCGACGGCCACCGTCAGCAGCATCAGCAGCACGAGAATCAGGGCTTAAGCTTGATGCGGCTGCGCTTTTTGGGCGGCGTGGGCGCGGTGTCCTGCGGTGGCGTTGGGTCCGGCATGCCTTCGCCTTCGCCTTCTTCTTGCGGGCCCTCGGGCACCAGCGACAGGTGGGGATGCGGATAATTGTGCGCGCCGTGGGCTGGCTGCGTGAGGCGAATTCGCTGACGCAGCGCGTGCGCGTAATTTCCGCACTGCGCGCTACGATTCAGGGGCCGTCGAAATCGACGATTACTTTCCATGATGGCTCAACCGGTTTGATTCAATCGTACCTGCGCTCACCGCATCAACCTTCGCCATCTGTGCTGCAGGTTTCTCCAATGAGCGTGGTGGTCAATCGTATTGCTTTGTTTATTCAAATTGTCACAGGAATCTCATTGTGTATTCCCGTGTACGCACGCTTACCATTGCACCACAAGGCAGGGGGCGGCACGAAGGTCTGTTCAATAAAAATTGATCCCGCCGATTGTTTTTCGCAAAAAAACAACGGCTGAGTACAACGCACGAAAAACGGGCGACAAATTTGTCACACGCCTGTCATGCGGCACGCACGTATTCCACGTCCATGCGCGTGAGTTCGGCACACAGCCGGGCGAACGCATCGGCCGTCTGGACCGGCTCGCCCTTGACGCCCAGTTCGATGTGGCGGCGCGTGACGGCGTCGCCCACCGTTGGCAGGCTGAATACTTTCACGCGCGGGTAAGCCGCTTCCAGCGACTCCATCAGCGGCGTCAGGTCCGACTCGGCCGAACCATACACCAGCAGCGACTGCTCGGCGCGCGGCTCGAGGTTGAACAGATCGCTGTAATGGGTGTCGAGCACCCACGCGATCATGGGCCAGGCCATCACGGGAAAGCCGGGCACGAAGTAGTGGCGCCCGACGCTAAATCCTGGAATCTTGTTGTACGGATTGGGAATCAGGGCCGCGCCCTGCGGAAACTCGGCCATCTTGAGGCGGTGCAGGTTTTCCGGCGTGTCGAGCTCAGGCGGTTTGCCCGCTTCCCGCGTACATCTCGGCAATGCGCTCGCGGATCAGGCGCTTGCCTTCCGGATGCATGGCGAGCGGGACGCCCAGCGCCCTGCCCGCGCAGGCGCGTGTGGTCGTCCGGCGTGGCGCCGATGCCGCCGCAGGAAAACACGATGTCGCCGCTGGCCATGGTGCGCGCCAGCGTGGCGGTGATGCGGTCCGGATCGTCGCCCAGGTACTCGGCCCAGGCCAGTTGCAGGCCGCGCTCGGCCAGCATGGCCACCACTTTCGGAAAGTGCTGGTCCTGGCGTTTGCCGGACAAGATTTCGTCGCCAATAATGATCAATCCAATTGCCATCATTTCCCCCGCATGTCCTGCAGCGCCTGCAGGCAGTAATATTGGAACCACAGTCCGGTGAACACGAAGATCAGGACAAAGATCCAGATCGACAGCGGCGCCAGAATCGGGAACAGCACCACCGACAGCACGGTGCCGCCTATCCATACCAGGCCCGGCAGCGCGCCTACCACACCCGAGATAATCCCGATCACCATCAGCGGCGTGCGGTGCAGGCGCTTGAGTTCCTTGCGTTCCTCCTCGCTGGCATGGTCGGCCAGCGCGTCGTAGCTCATCACATGCGCCGTCAGCCAGCCCCACAGAACGATTTGCACCAGCACCGAGAGCGGATACAGCGGCAGCGTCAGCAGCCAGATCGGCAGAAACACGAGCATGCCGCCCAGATTGGTCTTGACGCTGCCCACGAAGCTGCCGCCATGCTTTTGCTCGAGCCCGGGATACTGGCGCGCCGCCACGTGGCGCACGATGGCCTAAGCATGGCGGCCACGCCCATGAAGACCAGCGCCGTCATGATCATCAGCGGCAACAGCAGCAGCATCGCCAGCAAGGGCACGATCACGGTCTTGAGAAAGCCCATGCCCAGCATGCCGAGCATGCCGGAACTGGTCTGGAAGCCGTTGTGGCTGTCGAAATACGCCTGGATCGCGTCGAACAGCGGTTGCAGGCCGGTGTACAGCAAGCCGCTCCACAAGGCCACCGAGAGCAGGAAGGGCACGGCCGAGAGCAGCATGATGCGCCCGCTGAACTGGGAGCGCAGCGCACGGCCAAACGCGGTGAGAACGGGACGCAGCGAGAGTTGGGTCATGGGTGCGAACTGGAATAAATGACAATGAAAGCGAAGCATAATCGAAATCGGCTCCTTCCATGTGCAATAGCGCCCCGCCACGCCTTCGACTACAATCACGGATCACCCCCACATTAGCAAGGAATAACATGTCCACGATCACTACCGATTCCGGCCTGCAATACGAAGAAAATCACCGTTGGCAGCGGCGCCGAAGCCAAAGCTGGCCAGCACGTCACCGTGCACTACACCGGCTGGCTGCGCAACGACGACGGCACCCAGGGCGCCAAATTCGATTCGAGCAAGGACCGCAACGATCCGTTCCAATTCTCGCTGGGCGCCTAGCCAGGTCATCCGCGGCTGGGACGAAGGCGTGCAAGGCATGAAAATCGGTGGCCTGCGCCGCCTGACCATTCCTGCCGCTCTCGGCTGGGCGCGCGCGGCGGCGGGCGGCGTGATTCCGCCGAACGCCACGCTGATCTTCGACGTCGAACTGCTGGGCGTGTAATGCGCGCGTGCTGGTGGCGCTGCTGCTGCTTAGGCGCTGGGCGGATGCACCGTGCTGGCGGTCGGCGGCGCGGCGGTGTCCGTCGCCTCGACGGCGGTCGGCGCAACCTACGCCGTGACCAAGGGCGCGGTCAATGTCACGACCTACCCGTTCCGGGACAGCGAGGAAGAAAAAGAAGAAAAACGCAAGAAAGAAGAAGCAGAAGAAAAATAAAACGTCGCCTGCGGGCGACGTTTTTACTTGTTACTCCCAGTCGCCCATCAGCGCCAGCATCACCAGTTTTTCAAACTCGGGGGCGAAGCGGCTGATGATGTTATCCGGATCCTTCACCAGCGCATCGTCGGTGACGATGCCGAACTGGACCCCGCCGTTGTAGCTGAGAATCGACACGCCGATCCCGATATCGCCCGACTGCGGCACCCAGAACATGCACTGGTCGAGCTGGCTGCTTAAAGCAATATACAGCGGCTGCTGCGGACCGGGCACGTTGCTCATCACCGCCGTCGCCTTGCGCGCGAAATAATTCTGGATCTCGTTCTGGACTTGCTTGGGCGTGGCGCCCAGCACGCCCAGCACCGACATGGCCACCAGCGCCGTGTAGCTGCCCTTGAGCTCGTTCATGCGGTGGCGCACCTCGTACATGCGCGCGACCGGGTCTTCCAGCCCCACCGGCAACACCAGCGGCACCAGGCCGAAGGCATTGCCCAGCTTTTGCTGGCGGCTGGCCTTGCGCAGATTGACCGGCACCATCACCCGCACGTCGCAGTCGTGGGCGACCTCGTCCCCCTTGGCGCGCAGATAGGCGCGCAGCGCGTCTACCACGCTGGCCATGAGCACGTCGTTGATCGAGCAGCCGAAGGCCTTGCTGATCGCCTTGACCTCGGCCAGCGGCAGCGGTTCAGCTCCAGGACACGTGCTTCTTGCCGTTCGGCTTGCCCTTGAGGCGGGTATGGCTGTCTTCTTCCATGGTGGTCAGCTTGACCGCGTCCATGGCCAGCTGGTAGACCGTGTGGCCCAGCGTGGAAATCTGGGCTTAAGCAGCTTGTCGAAGTCGGTCCACATGCTCATCGACTTGATGAACACGGACGAGGACAGGTCGATCGCCTTGATCGAGGCGGCCGTCACCGGCAGCATGATTTGTTCCCAGGGATTTTCTTCGGCGGCCGCCGCCATGCGCGGTCGGCGCATGGTCTTTCTCGTCCACCGACTTGTCGAACATCGACATGAACACGCCCACCAGCGCCACGCCGTCGGCGATGCAGTGGTGGATGCGGATGATCAGGGCCTGGCGCAGCTTGCCGTCCTCGCCCATGCAATTGTCGACCAGGTGCATTTGCCACAGCGGCTTGTCCGGATTGAGCGGCTCCTGCGACAGCTTGCCGACCAGGGCTTGCAAGGCCTAGCTTGTTGCTGGCCTTGTTCTTGTTCGAGGGCAGCGCGGTGTGGATCACATGGTCGTCGAGGTCGACTTCCTGCTCCTGCCACCAGGCGCCCGACATGTCGCTCACCACCCGGCTGCGGAAACGGCTGTACACCAGGAAGCGCGTTTCGAGCGCGTGGCGCAGTCCTTCGACGCTGACCGGTTTGCTCAGCATCGAGACGCCGACGATCATCATCAGGTTGCCTTCGGAATCCATCCTTAGCCACGCGGTGTCTACCGTGGACATTTTCTTGCGGCTAAATGCGGACAGAGCTTTCGACAACATGGAGCGTCTCCTCTAAAGAACTGTGATCTGGCTATTATGTCGCGCAAATTGCTTGGTGTTGCGCTAAGATTCTAGGCACATTACTCTAGCGACAATAACCGAGCAACATTTATTCAGCCAACAGGAGACTTTATGAGTTTGCAAGAACAGTTCGACCAGGCCCTCGCCGATTCCAAGAACTTGCCGGAGCGTCCGGACAACATGACCTTGCTGAAGATTTACGCGCTGTACAAGCAGGCCTCAGTAGAGCGACGTCGACGGCAAGCGCCCGGGCTTCACCGACATGGTCGGCCGCGCCAAATTCGATGCATGGGACGGCCTGAAAGGCACCAGCAAGGACGACGCGATGCAGCAGTATGTGGATCTGATCGAAGAATTGAAAGGCTGATCGCGCATGCATGGCCAGCATAAGAAAAACGGGCCGCGGCCCGTTTTTTTATTTCCTGTCAGGCCGCGCCGAACACTTTCTTCATGTTCTCGGCCACCTTGGCTTCGATGGTCGGCGCGAACGCGCTCATCAGAAAGCCGAGCCGGATGAACATCTCGGCCTTCTTCTTGTCCAGCGTCAGCTGCCCCTGCACGCCACTGCGCTCGAAGTGCAGCACGTCGCCTTCCCATTCGCAGGCCAGGCCATACTCATCGGAAATCGAATCGGCCACCTTCTGCGCCGCTTCGCGCGCTTTCTTGTGGGACAGTTTGTGCTCGTGCACGATGCTGATATCTGCCATGTTGTTCTTCCTTGGTCATTTTTCGGCCATCATACCACCAGCGCTGCATGGCCTGAAACACGGCATTGCTGATTTATAATTGCACTCCGACATAGTCCTCCAGGAACGCCATGACCGATATCCAGCTGATCGCCGCCGTCCTGTTCGGACTGGCCCTGGCCCACACCTTCGCCGCCAAGTCCTTCGAACGCCTGGCCGACCGCTATCCGCGCCATGCTTAAGCCTGTTCCACTTCTTCGGCGAAGTCGAGGTCGTGTTCGGACTGTGGGCCCTGGTCCTGATCGTGGCGATGGCCATCGTCTCCGGCGGCAGCGCCGCCATCACGTACGCGGAAAACCCGCACCTACACCGAACCGCTGTTCGTGTTCGTCATCATGGTGGTGGCCGCCTCCAAGCCCGTGCTCGAAACCATCCGCGCCCTGGTCGATGCGACGGCCCGCCTGACGCCGCTGCGCACGGCCGTGGTCCGCGTCTGGCTGTGCCTGGCGCTGGTGCCGCTGATCGGCTCCTTCATCACCGAACCGGCCGCCATGACGCTGGCCGCGCTCATGCTCGGCCCGCTGATCTTCCGCCAGGGCATTCCCGAATGGCTGGAAGTACGCCGCGCTCGGCGTGCTGTTCGTCAACATCTCGATTGGCGGCACGCTGACCTCGTTTGCCGCGCCGCCGGTCCTGATGGTCGCCTCCGCCTGGAACTGGGACAGCGCCTTCATGGCCACCCACTTCGGCTGGAAATCGGCGCTGGCGGTCCTGATCAATGCCACCGTGGTCACCTTCATGCTGCGCAGCCATGTCAGCGACGACGCGCCCGGCGCGCCCCGCCCCGCCCGGATTCCGCCGCTGGTGGCCCTGATCCACCTGGCCTTCCTGGGCGGGGTGGTCGGCTTTGCCCACCACCCAGTCATTTTCATGGGCCTGTTCATGTTCTTCCTCGGCTTTACCAAGGCCTACGAGCAATATCAGAACCCCCTGATCCTGAAGGAAGGCTTGCTGGTCGGCTTCTTCCTGGCTTCTAGCCTGGTGGTGCTGGGCGGCATGCAGCAATGGTGGTTGCAGCCGATCGTCTCCGGCCTCGGGCCGACCGCCCTGTTCTTCGGCGCCACCGCGCTGACCGCCATCACCGACAATGCCGCCCTGACCTACCTCAGGTTCGCTCATTGCCTAAGCATGAGCGAGCAGGCCAAGTACATGCTGGTGGCTAGGCGCCGTGGTGTGCTGGCGGCCTGACCGTGATCGCCAACGCGCCCAATCCGGCTTAGGCGTCTCGCTGCTGCGCGAAGGCTTCAACGACAACGAGATCGGCTTCGGCAGCCTGTTGCTGGGCGCCATTCCGCCGACCGTGGTGGCGATGCTGGCCCTGTTCCTGCTGTAGGCGCGGCACAGTTTGACCCCGGTCAACCGCTGAGGCCGCCACACGCGCCACTATTTCCGCTAGCGCCGCCTGCTCAGGGGCGGCGCACGCGGAGGATTTGCCATGGACCGTCGTGTCGCCCTACCCATCCTTGCCCCGGCCCAGCCGCCGGTCGGCTACATTCCCACCCCCACTGCCGCCTACCGCCAGCACCGCAAGACGGCCGCGGTGCTGCTCGAACCGGGGCCGCCGCGCCATCCGCCCGGCGCCGAACCGTTGCCGGTGCCGTTCGGCCTGGGCGCGCGTGCTGATGTGGAAGCAGGATCCCTCGGTCGGTGAAATCGGCACGCGCAAGGTGTTTCTGCCCGGACTGGTGCTGGACGGTCCGCGCGACGCCCGCATCACCTTCGGCCAGCCGGGCATCGCCGCGGTCAGCCCGAACGCCTTCGGCGACTACGTCACCATGCCCGACACCCCGCAGTTCGACGCCGTCCACACCTACGCCGTGGTGCGCCTGACCCTGACCATGTACCAGCGCGCCCTGGTAGGCGGCAGCGGCGACACGCCCCTGCCCTGGCAATGGAACGACAGCGTCAACACCGAGCCGCTGGTGATCTACCCCTACGGCTTGCCGAACGTGATGAACGCGTTCTACAGCCGCACCCAGGCTTGCCTCAAGTTCGGCGACTTCATGCCTACTTCTACCAGGCCACCCGCATGTACACCTGCCGCTCGTTCGACATCGTCGCGCACGAGACCGCGCACGCCGTGCTCGACGGCCTCAAGCCCGCCTGGCTGCTGGCCGACAATCCGCCCCAGACCGGCGCCCTGCACGAAGCCTTCGGCGACCTGACCGCGATCTTCCTGACCCTGTCCCAGCTCGACCAGTGCGAAGCGATCGTGGCCCAGACCCGGGCCCGCCTGCACGACAAGACCTTCCTGGCCGACATTGCCGAGCAGTTCGGCCTGGCGCTGGGCCGTTCCAACGGCTTGCGCAACGCCGACAACGACATCACGCTGGCCCAGGCGGGCGCCGAAGTGCACGCCATTTCGCAGGTCTTTACGGGCGCCATCTACGACATCCTGGCCGACCTGTTCGCGCTCGAACGCGATCCCGCGCGCCGCGACGACGCGCTGGTGCTGCACCAGGTCGGCGCCACCCTGCGCGGGCTGGTGCTGCGCGCGCTGATCGCCGCGCCCGACCACGCGGCCCTGTACGCGGACGTGGTCAACGCCATGCTGCGCCTGGCGGTGGAAGACGGCTTGCCGGTCGCCACCCGCAACGCGATCCGCAACCGCTTCGTGCAGCGCGCCGTGGTGCAGGGGCTTAGGCCGACCGGGACCACGTGGCGGGCGTCGACCTGTTGCCGGGCGTGCAGGATGCGCCGGGCGCGGTCCAGGACCGGCGCGCCTGCTGCGGCACCATGAACCTGGCCGAGTATTACGACGTCGAAGCTTTGCTCGATGTCGAGCGGCTGCAGCTGAGCGCCTGGTGCGCTTAGCCATGGCCGCAGCGCACCGCAACCGGAGGAGACACCATGAAAATCACAGCCCACTGCTCGGGCGGCTCTCAGCGGCCAAGCCGAACACTACCAGGTCGACACGGCGCATCTGCGCAACGGCCCCTGCATCGAAGCCCTGCTCTCGAGCCTGGAATACCTGCCGCAGCCGGCGCCGGACGCGCTCGGGGCCGACATCGGCCGCTGGCAAATCACGCTCGACAACGGCCGCCAGCAGCACACGGTCGCCTTCGCCGAAGACGGCAGCGCGGCCGCCGAACCCTGGCACGCTGCTCGCGCAGTTGCGGGCAAGCAGCTGAACAGCGGTTTTTACCGTTAAAAAATCGTCAACATGCACACCGCGCCTTGTATTTGCTTATGTGGATTGTGTATAAGCCTAATTTGTGGGAATAAGCGAATTGCCTTAAAATACAGTGCTTTGCTCTAGCAGGCAGCACCCCTTCTTTGATAGGACTGTTATGACCCACGTTGTCACCGAATCGTGCATCGCATGTCGTTATACCGATTGCGTCGATGTATGCCCGGTAGATTGTTTCCGGGAAGGCCCGAATTTCCTGACTATCGACCCTGACGAGTGCATCGACTGCGCCGTGTGCGTGGCCGAATGTCCGGTCAACGCCATCTTCGCCGAAGAAGATGTGCCTAAGCCGATCAGCAGCAATTCATCAAGATCAACGTTGAACTGGCGCGCGCCTGGCCATCGATCACCAAGACCAAGCTTAGCCCTGCCAGATGCCGAGCAGTGGAAAGACGTCAAGAACAAGCTGGACCAGCTGGTCCGCTAGAAAGCGCTCTTCGCGCAACGGGATTTACGCATGTCTATTAGCGCCACCCACGATACTGGCAGCATCGCTGCCAACAGCACTTTTGCTTGCGCCATCGATACCGATGCCGTGATCATCGGCGCCGGGCCGGTCGGCCTGTTCCAGGTCTTCGAACTGGGCCTGCTGGAAATCAAGGCCCACGTGATCGATTCGCTGCCAGCCGTGGGCGGACAATGCGTCGAACTCTATCCCGACAAACCCATCTACGACATTCCCGCGGTCCCGGTGTGCACCGGCCAGGAACTGACCGACAACCTGCTCAAGCAGATCGAGCCGTTCGAGCCGACCTTCCACCTGGGCCAGGAAGTGACCGGCGTGCAGCGCCGCGAAGACGGCCGCTTCAACGTCGAAACCTCGACCGGCACCCGCTTCATCACCAAGACCATCTTCATCGCGGTAGGCGTCGGCTCGTTCCAGGCGCGCACCATCAAGGTGGACGGCATCGACGTGTTCGAAGGCACCCAGCTGCACTACCGCGTCAAGGACCCTTCCCTGTTCGAGGGCAAGAATCTGGTCATTTGCGGCGGCGGCGACTCGGCCCTGGACTGGGCGCTCAATTTCGTCGGCAAGGCCGAATCGGTGGTCTTGCTGCACCGCCGCGACGACTTCCGCGCCAGCCTAGCCTCGGTGGCCAAGATGAAGGCCCTGTGCGACGCGTTCGAAATGCAACTCATTACCGGCCAGGTCACCGGCTTCGACACCAAGGACGGCACCCTGACCGAAGTCAAGGTCACCGGCGCCGACGGCGTCACCCGCCGCGTGCCGCTCGACATGCTGCTGGTCTTCTTCGGTTTGTCGCCAAAACTGGGCCCGATCGCCGAATGGGGCCTCGATATCGAACGGCGCCAGCTCAAGGTCCAGAACACGGAAAAGTTCGAAACCAATGTGCCGGGCATCTTCGCCGTGGGCGACATCAACACCTATCCGGGCAAGAAGAAACTGATCCTGTCGGGCTTCCACGAAGCCGCGCTGGCCGCTTTCGGCGCTGCACCATATATCTTCCCCGACAAGAAGATCCACATGCAGTACACGACCACGTCGCCCAAGCTGCACAAGATCCTCGGGGTCGAAAGTCCGGTATTCGACTGACATTGTTCAGTAACTCGCGCAACAAGTGCCCCGCTCAGCCGGGGCATTTTTTTTATCCGTTAGCTAGCTCATAAACGCAGTGCAGCATTGTGTGTTAAAACTGCTTATCGCTTACGGATTCCTTACGCGAAAGTCCGGTGATGCTGGATTTCCAATAGGCACCCAAAATTGCAGGTTGGCGCTCTCAAATAGCCTATAATTAATTGGCGGGCGCTGCAAACGATTGCAAGCCAACCGATTATCTTGAAGGAATATGTATGCTTTACCAACTGCACGAGATGCAACGCTCATTCCTGACTCCGCTGATGCAATGGGCGGACGCCTCAGCCAAGTTATTCTCGAACCCGGTTTCCCCCCTGGCGCATACTCCCTTCTCCCAGCGCATCGCCGCGGGATACGAGCTCATGTACCGCCTCGGCAAAGACTACGAAAAACCTGCCTTTGACATTCGATCTGTCGACATCAACGGCGAAAATGTCGGCATCATGGAGCGCACGGTCGAAGAGCGCCCCTTCTGCAAACTGCTGCATTTCAAGAAAGATCTGAGCGAAAAGCAGATCGCCAAGCTCAAGCAGCCTAAAGTGCTGGTGGTCGCGCCGCTGTCCGGCCACCACGCCACGCTGCTGCTGCGGACACCGTGCGCGCCCTGTTGCTTGAACACGACGTTTATATTACCGACTGGACCGATGCGCGCATGGTCCCGGCATCGGACGGCGCCTTCCACCTGGACGACTATATCTTCTACGTGCAGGATTTCATTCGCCTGCTGGCACCCGATCTGCATGTGATTTCCGTGTGCCAGCCAACGGTGCCGGTGCTGGCGGCGATCTCGCTGATGGCCAGCGCCAAGGATCCGCAACTGCCGAAAACCATGACCATGATGGGCGGCCCGATCGACCCGCGCCGCTCGCCGACCGCCGTCAACGACCTGGCGATCGAAAAGAGCTTCTCGTGGTTCGAGAACACCGTGATCTACTCGGTGCTTAGGCCAACTACCCTGGCTACGGCCGCCGCGTGTATCCGGGCTTCCTGCAGCACGCCGCTTCATCGCCATGAACCCGGGCCGCCACGCGCAGAGCCACCGCGAGTTCTACATGCACCTGGTGACGGGCGACGACGAACCGGCAGAAGGCCACCGCAAGTTCTACGACGAGTACAACGCGGTGCTCGATATGCTTAAGCCGAATACTATCTGGACACGATCAAGACCGTGTTCCAGGAATTCAGCCTGCCGAAGGGCACCTGGATGGTCGGCGGCAACCTGGTGCGTCCGCAGGACATCACCACGGTGGCGCTGTTCACGGTCGAGGGCGAGCTGGACGACATCTCCGGCGCCAAGCCAGACCCAGGCCGCGCATGACCTGTGCAGCGGCATCCCGGCCGACATGCAGCAGGATTATGTGGCGCCTGGCGCCAAGCCACTACGGCATCTTCTCAGGCCGTCGCTGGCGCGAGACGATCTGCCCGAAGATCGGCGAATTCATTCGCAAGCATGGTTAAACAAAATGCCGCGTACAACGCGGCATTTTTTCGTCTGGCCCCAAGGAATTAGCACCACTTCAATCAAGAATCCACGCCATCGTCCTCGCGAAGGCGGGGACCCATAGCACGTTACCGAATTCGGCAACGTGCTATAGCCCCCGCCTTCATGAGGGCGATGTCAGGCGACTATAATGTCGCATATGAGCAAACCCCTCGCCGATCAGGTCGAAGATCTCCTGCCCCAAACCCAGTGCACCAAGTGCGGGTTCAGCGGCTGCCGTCCGTACGCGGGAAGCGATCGCCGACGGCACGGCCAACATCAACCAGTGCCCGCCCGGCGGCATGGAAGGCGTGCGCCGCCTGTCCGCCCTGACGGGCCGCCCCGTCATCGCGATCAACCCGGTCAACGGCATCGAGCGCTCGCGCCCGGTCGCCTTCATCGATGAAGCCATGTGCATCGGCTGCACGCTGTGCATCCAGGCTTGCCCGGTGGACGCCATCCTCGGCGCGACCAAGCAAATGCACACGATCTTGCCCAGCCTGTGTACCGGCTGCGACCTGTGCGTCGCGCCCTGCCCGGTCGCCTGCATTTCGATGCTGCCGATCACGGGCGAGCGCAGCGGCTGGGATGCCTGGACCCAGGAGCAGGCCGACGCGGCCCGCGAGCGCCACGATTTCCGCGCCATGCGCCTGCAGCGAGAACGCGACGAGAACGACGCACGCCTGGCCGCCAAGGCCGTCGCCAAGATGAAGGAAGTGGTCGCCCAGGACAGCAACACGCCGGAAGAGCTGGCGGAGAAAGAGCGCAAGCGCGCCATCATCGCCGCCGCGATGGAACGCGCGCCTGAAAGCACAAGGTCAATGAATCCCGCCAAACGACAGCAAATCTTCGAGCGCCTGCGCGCCGCCAATCCTTCGCCGAAAACCGAGCTTGAATACACGACCCCGTTCGAACTGCTGATTGCCGTGCTGCTGTCGGCGCAGGCGACCGACGTCGGCGTGAACAAGGCCACGCGCAAGCTGTACCCGGTCGCGAACACGCCGCAGGCGATACTCGATCTGGGACTGGACGGCCTGGAAGGAATACATCAACACCATCGGCCTGTATCCGACCAAGGCCAAGAACGTGATCGCGACCTGCCAGATCCTGGTGGACCGGCACGGCGGCGAAGTACCGCGCACACGCGAAGAACTCGAAGAGCTGCCGGGCGTCGGCCGCAAGACCGCCAACGTGGTCTTGAATACGGCGTTCGGCGAACTGGCGATGGCGGTCGACACGCACATCTTCCGCGTCTCGAACCGCACGAAAATCGCGCCGGGCAAGGATGTGGTGGAAGTCGAACACAAGCTGATGAAGTTCGTGCCGAAGGAGTTCCTGCTCGATGCCCACCACTGGCTGATTCTGCACGGCCGCTATACCTGCATCGCGCGCAAGCCGAAGTGCTGGAATTGCGTGATTGCCGATCTGTGCGAGTTCAAGCAAAAGACGCCGACGCCTGAAGGCGTCTAGAACTGATCATGTGCCATCGTCCTTGTAATAGACCTCATAGATGGCAAGCTCGCCGCCTCTGTTCATGACGCGATAATTCCAGGGCATATTTTCCTTCCTGGAAGTTGGATATCTGGCGACGACAAGGCTGCGCTACGCCTGGCCAAAGACGGCAGTCAATCATCCTACGACCAGCTCGTCGGCTTTAGGGCACCAGGATCAACGCGCTTGAACTGAACACCATTTGTCCTTGTTGGCGCGATATCGGGCAGGGGCACCCGGGTCACTGGCGACGCTGCAAAGGTAGGCCGCGGCATCCTTGTTTTCAAGCGCCGCTGCCTCGAGAAGCAAAGCATGCCTGCCGAAACCGTAACGGCCACCATACGCTGGCCACGCTGAAGCCTCGTACTCAGCTTGTTCTTTTGGCGCCTCGGAACCGATCAGCATCGCCAGCGCGTACATCGCTTCCGGATCTTTTTCCCTGACACGTTCGTGCAGTATTCTTGCTTGTTCGAGCGCAGCTGTCGCGACCAAGGCAGGACCGTGCCGTGCTGTAGATACGCCGTCCGGCTTCTTCACTTGAGGCAGGCAAGCCTTGAACAGGTCTTCAACTTTCAGTTTCTTGCCTTCCTGCTCAACGGCCAAAGCACGCATGCACAGTATCAGGTGACGAAGGTCAGATTTTTTTGAAACGCTTAAGCGATTTCGCCCAAAGCAGTCACCAAGCCCGCTTGTTCCGCTGACGCCGCCTGCAGCCAGGCGACGGCGGCATCTTCCTTCGTCAGGCCGCTGGCAAGGGCAAACTGGCTCGCAATAAGTAGAGCCGAAAATACTAGAATCTGTTTCATTGATCGAACCGGGGCGAGCAAAATTCATCGAGAAAGTCGAGGGACCTTGGCGCTTTCTACACATCATGCAAAAGAAAATCCAGCGACTGCATGCGCAAATCCTTGACGGCTGCTACGCACGAGGCATCCAGGATATGCTGAAGAAATGCCTGGGTGTCGTCGTCCTGCAGCCATTCATTCCCTGAAACAAGGGATACCTGGTCTGCATCATAGCGGCAAGACATGCGCAACTGCTGCATCCGATCGTATTCGCCATCTTCGTCGTTGAAGGAGAATTGGCGAGTGAGACTAATCGAAACACATTGATCCCAAGGATACGGCCCGCCCCATTCGAACAACAGCATGTCGCCGTCTGCATGTTTAGGACACCCTTCAATTTCGGTATCTGCATAAAATGCTACGAATGCGTCGAGCGCGGTTGCCAACGCTGTCCCGGGAGGGATTTTTTTCCCGAGTTCTTCGACTGCTTGCTTGGGTGTCATGCGTGCCTTTTAATGTTGAGAGTGGGAGCCGGAATCCCCAGCGATATCGTCGAAAACGTCGGAAGGGTCCTTCTGACACAAATACACGAACCGGATGCCTGGTCGGCCACTTCCAAGCACGTGGCCTAATGGGGTTTCCAATGGAACGCGCAGCCGGGGCGCTTGCCATTGCTGAGCCAGCACGCCAAGTGGGCTGGGCCCATCCCCGGAACAAGAGACGATCCAGGTTGCGGCGCCACCCGCAATACCTGGCAAGTAACTCGATTTCAGCTCGGTCAGAATGACCCCGATTTCAGCCGCTGAATCTGCATCGATCTCCATTGCATGAGACTCGATATCGTCGCCAGCATGAACACTGTCGCGATCCAGTTGAATAGATACGAGCATCAAAGACCCCCTTGCTTAGGAAAGTGTACATTCACGTCTCACCGCTTTACCAGTTAACCTTGAGCAGAGGATGCTTCGACTTAAGGTTCCAATGGCAGCAGGCGGGAGCGTCAGATCCGCGGACCTGGGCATGCTCCTCGCGCCCATGTGCGCCGCCACATTTCAGCCTGAACTAGCGAAGGCGCTCCGGCTCCGAAAAATCGTCACAATGCTTGTGCAAGGTTCCGGTTTCATGGTCCCAAACATGCGGCGCGGGATTAAATACAGCGTCCTCACGGCGAAACACGATGCTATCACCTCCACCATTTTCTGCGATAACGACGACATCTTCCGGAAACCCACGCCAGTCGCGATGGCTTTTGGTTTCAGTCACAATATCGTTGGATGAGCGTGCGAGACGCTTGCGATCAGCGGCGTCCCGGATAGGAATCAACGCCCAATCTTCATCCGCAACAGTCAGCTCGCCGCCATTCTCGGCCATCATGGCGATGCGGTAGGTGGCGGGCAAAATCGCACCAAGTGCCTCTTCTGCCGCCAGTACAAATTGTTCTGCCAGATTGAAAGCCGTTCTCATTCCTCAATTAAACCCGCAGCAATCGCCGCGTCAAAAAACGCCTGTACTGTTCACCGAAATTTTACCGCCGCTGCGCTTGCCGACTAGAGGATGCGGATTGGCTGGGTTTCTACGACGCAAACTCGACAAAGGTATGGTCTGCCCCATCCAGCTCGTCACTGATGATCGCAACAATCGTGTCCCAATCTCCGCCTGCCAGACCAGCACCGATCTCGGGATAAGCGATCTTCTTCCCCTGAAACTGCACTTTCACGGCACGCATCACGCGCCGGATCGCATCGTAGTCGGCCAGCACGCCCACGCCGCGCCAGTGAAATTGAGTGTAGCCGTTCACCACGAAGAAGGTCCTGCCGTTGCGGTGAACCTCTGCCACCGCGATCGTTCCCAGCTTGGCAGCATCGGCCTTGGAAGTAGATAGATCGGCCTTATATACCTCCGGGAATTGCCGCTTGATCGACAGGGCGATTCCTTTTCCCATCTGACACTGGCAATTTCAGCCATGGATGATCACGTCAAACGTGCCATCCAGGGCCAGTTGCAGCAGGTCGCCGCTCAATGTTTTCATCATCAGGTCGGCGTATCGACGTCGTCCCAGGCCGCGTGCTGGAAGCGCACCAGCCAGTTGAGCGCATGATGGCGCTCGGAGACCACGCCGGAATCGATACCTTCGATTTCCGGCAGCGCCTTGCGCCGCTGTTCGCGAATGCGCCAGTGCAGGCGGTAGTGCAGGTCCAGCGCGTCGAGAATCTCGGCGGCGGGGCGCAGCCGCCGCTGGCCGAGCTCCCCCAGCAGGCGCACGCATTCATGCCGGCGTCGCAAGGCTGCGGCGGGTAAGGCAATTCGTCCACCAATCCCAGCGACCATAACAGCAGATACACCGCTTCATAGCGCCACAGCAGTTGCACGCTTTGATGCTGGGTCGGTGCGCCGAGGTCGAGGTAAGCCTGTTCGGCTAGGCGTCATTTGTCCGATCGCGCCCGGGATCTTCACCAGCAGCAGGTCCACATCCGTCGCTGTTCGGCCAGGCAGGATTCCGCCCGCAGCGCGCACACCAGCAGGGCCTGCAGGCGGTCCGCGATTTCCGCTTCGCCGCGCAGCATGACTTCCTTCTCGCACACCAGCGGCGGCAGGCTGGCCGAGGTCGCGATGCCGAGGGCCGTCAGTTTGCCGTCGGTACGGGCTTTGCGCGCGAGCGCCTGCTCGGGATACGGTTCGCTCGCGCCCGGCGCGATGCCGCCGTCGGCCGCATGCACCAGCACCAGGCCGTCCGGGTCGAGCACATGGCCATCGGGGACGAACAGAATCGCATTGGACTTGCGCGCCCACGCGTACAGCGCAGGCAGCGCAGTAAGCTTGCCACCGACAGGCTGGCGTGGTGCTGGACGCGCTGCAGATGCAGGATCACGTGATACTTATTGGGCGACATGCCCGCCTCGCCGCGCGCCATCACACAGCCGCAGAAGCCGTCCAGGTGCGGCAGCAGCTCCGGATCGGACAGGTCGCGCCGGTTGTGCAGCACGTGGGCGAACTCCGGCTTGGGCAGCTCCAGCAGCGTGCTGTAGGCGTTCACCAGGATCATGTCGTCCGTGACGACCGGCGCCACGTTGCTTAGCCGTGCGCCCGAACAGGTTCTTGAGTCGTCCGATCATGTTTGTCAAACCAGTACAAGGTTGTCGCGGTGGATCAGTTCAGGTCCTTCGAGGAAGCCCAGAATCGCTTCGATCTCGGCCGACGGCTTGCGCATGATGCGGCGCGCTTCGGAACTGGTGTAGTTGCTGATCCCGCGCGACCGGCGTGCCGTCTCCGGCCAGGCAGGTAATGACGGCGCCGCGGCCAAACTCGCCGCGCACTTCGCTCACCCCGATCGGCAGCAGCGACTTGCCCTCTTTCGTGAGCTTGGCCACCGCGCCCGCGTCGAGCACCACCTTGCCCGCCGTGTGCAGGTGATCGCTCATCCACTGCTTGCGCGCTGTCAGGTGCCCGGTCTGGGCCGTGAGCTGGGTGCCGATCGCTTCATTCGGCCGCCAGCCGCGTGAGGACGTCGCTGTCGCGCCCCCAGGCGATGATCGTGTGCGCGCCCGAACCGGCGGCGCGCTTGGCCGCCAGGATCTTGGTGAGCATGCCGCCGCGCCCGATGCTGCTGCTAGGCGCCATGCCTACCATCGCTTCAAGCGCCGGGTCGCCCGCCTTGCCTTCGGCGATCAGCACCGCCGACGGATCCTTGCGCGGATCGGCGCTGAACAGGCCATGCTGGTCGGTCAGGATCACCAGCGCGTCGGCTTCGATCAGGTTGGCCACCAGCGCGCCGAGGGTGTCGTTGTCGCCGAACTTGATCTCGTCGGTGACGACGGTATCGTTCTCGTTGATGATCGGGACCACGCCCAGGCGCAGCAGCGTGGTCAGGGTCGAGCGCGTTCAGATAGCGTTCGCGGTCGGCCAGGTCGGCGTGCGTGAGCAGCACCTGGGCCGTGCCCAGGCCGTGCGCGGGAAGCTCGTTTCGTAGATCTGGGCCAGGCCCATCTGGCCGACGGCGGCGCAAGCCTGCAGTTCATGGATGTCGGTCGGACGCTTGTCGAAGCCGAGGCGCAGCATGCCTTCGGCGATCGCGCCCGAGCTGACCAGCACCACCTGCTTGCCCAGCGCGCAGGGCGGCGATCTGGGCGGCCCAGCGGGCGATGGCGTTGTGATCGAGTCCGCGCCCGTCGTTGGTGACAAGCGAAGAACCCACTTTGATGATGATGCGTTGTGCGGAGTGTATGACGGATTTCATCGGCGCTTTACGGTCGGCGCGGGCGCAAGGCCAGCAGCGCGATGCCGCTTAGCCAGTTCAAGCCCGCAGATGACTAACAAAAATCCCTGGGGCAGTCCGATGGCCATGACCGCAATCAGGCAGTAGATTACTGCGCCAGGATGAGTAATGCTGTGATATCGCCGAGCACTGGCTGGTCGCCATGCTGTGCTGCCAGGAGCGCCAGACCCGCGGTAGCGAGCCTGAAGCCGACGTACATGGCGAAGAACTGGCTGTAGCCGTTCACGCCCACTAA
Organism: Massilia sp. H-1; assembly: GCA_024703915.1. GTDB lineage: Bacteria > Pseudomonadota > Gammaproteobacteria > Burkholderiales > Burkholderiaceae_D > Telluria_A. Next base: position 1,470,763 of record CP087969.1, read on the forward strand.
TAACATGCCAAGACTGCCTGCCACGCGGTCCGGATCGAGCAGGGCCACCAGCGCGGCCAGGCTCGAGACGAGCGCGATCAGCTTGAGCAGCGCCACGCGCTGCCCCTCGCGGGATCCGAACAGCGCCAGCAGCTTAGTCAAGGATCTTGAAACGCGGATCGTCCGGATCGATCGACGAAATGCCGCGTGCTTCTTCGGTCATTTGCGTCTCTTCGGCGCGGTGTTCGCTGTGGCGCTTCGCTTCCAGGTGCAGGTAGATCGCGTTGACCAGTTCCTGGCAGCCGTCGTGGTTCAGCGCGGAGATCTCAAACACCGGGCCCTTCCAGGCCATGCGCTTGATGAAGTCCTTGACGATCTTCTTGCGATCATCTTCCGGCACCACGTCGAGCTTGTTCAAGACCAGCCAGCGCGGCTTGTCGACCAGCGCTTCGTCGTACTTTTGCAGTTCCTTGACCAGCGCCTTGGCTTCCTTGACCGGATCGACGTTCGTTTCGAACGGCGCCAGGTCGACGATGTGCAACAGCAGGCCGGTGCGCTGCAAGTGACGCAGGAACTGGTGACCCAGGCCCGCGCCTTCGGAAGCGCCTTCGATCAAGCCGGGAATGTCGGCGATCACAAAGCTCTTCTCGTGCGAGACGCGCACCACACCCAGGTTCGGGTGCAAGGTGGTGAATGGATAGTCGGCGATCTTCGGCTTGGCGTTCGAGACGGCGGTAATGAAGGTCGACTTGCTTAGGCGTTCGGCATGCCCAGCAGGCCCACATCGGCCAGTACCTTCAGTTCCAGACGCAGCTCGCGCCGTTCGCCTTCCTTGCCCTCGGTCTTTTGACGCGGAGCGCGGTTGGTCGACGACTTGAAATGGATATTGCCCCAGCCGCCCTCGCCGCCCTTGGCCAGCAGTTCGGTCTGGCCATGTTCAGGTCAGGTCGGCGATGATCTCGCCGTTGTTGTTATCGACGATCAGCGTGCCGACCGGCATGCGCATGTAAATGTCTTCCGCGCCCTTGCCATAGCAGTCAGCGCCGCGGCCAGGTTCGCCGTCTTTGCCCTTGTGCATTTTGGAATAGCGGAAATCCACCAGCGTGTTGATGTTGCGGTCAGCCACTGCCCAGATCGAGCCACCCTTGCCGCCGTCGCCGCCGTCCGGACCGCCGAATGGGCGGAACTTCTCATGACAGAACGAGGCGCAGCCATTGCCGCCGTCGTCATGCGATGACTTCGATTTTTGCTTCGTCGATAAACTTCATATTTTTGCCGCCATAAAACTAAAAGGCTCTACCGTGGGCAGAGCCTTTCGATTGAAGGCTTGCGCCTTACAAGATGCGCGCCATGACAGCGCGGGTACTACTTAGGCTGCAACAGCTTCGTTCCGGTACAACGGTGACGAACTGCTTCGAGCCCACACCTTTGACTACGAACTTGACTTTGCCGTCGACCAGCGCGAACAAGGTGTGATCCTTGCCGGTGCCGACGTTTTCGCCTGCGCAGCACCGGGGTGCCGCGCTGACGGATGATGATGCCCATGGCGTTGATCGCCTGGCCGCCGTACACTTTAACGCCAAGACGCTTTGATTCTGAATCGTGGCCATTTCGCGTTGTGCCGCCGCCTTTTTGTGTGCCATTTAATGCTCCTAGATAGCTGGTTTAAACCGGGCAAACAGCAATTAGCCGTTGATCGATACGATTTGGATTTCGGTGAAATTCTGACGATGGCCTTGGTGCTTCTGGTAGTGCTTACGACGACGCATCTTGAAAATCTTCACTTTATCGTGACGACCGTGTGCCACAACAGTTACCAGTACCTTTGCACCTTCGACCAATGGCGCACCAAATTTAATGGTGTCGCCCGCGCCTACTGCGAGAACTTGATCGATGGTGATTTCGGAACCAATGTCTGCCGGTATCTGTTCTACTTTAAGTTTTTCGCCAGCGACAACTTTGTATTGTTTGCCACCGGTTTTTATGACCGCGTACATGATATGAAACCTCATCAAATGTTAATAGATTTCCCTGGCCGGAGCCGGGGGAACCGCAGATTATACACGGAATGAATTTTTTCGTCAAAAGGGATGCACAGCGCATCAAGTTCGTGGTATGTCGGCAACTTGGCTACATGCCGCCATAGTTCTGGCGGATGTGCTCGAACACCCCGCGCTTTTGCAGCCGCTCGATGGCGGCGTCAATACGGCGCACGTCGGCCTGGGGCACGGTGGCGCGGGAAAACATCAGGTGCACCTGCGATTCTAGCAGCCAGAACGGCAAGGGCTGGACTTTCACCCCCTGGCGCGCCGCCGCATGCTCGACCGCCGAAGCGTCGCCGATCATGAAATTGCCGCGCCCGGCCGACAGCATGCGCATGCCCTGGGAAAAATCGATGAATTGCGACAGGCGCTTGGTCTCTAGCAGGCCCGGCAAGTGTTTTTCGTACAGCGCCCCGTAGAAACCGACCCGCGGCGCCAGCAGCGACAGCTGGGCCTGGGCCACCACGTCGTTGAAGCTGCGCAGCTTGGCGAACTTGTTGCTGCCGTCGGCCACGAAGAACAGGCCGACCGTCTCGTCCCGGTACGGCAGGCTGAACCAGGCGCGCTTGAGCCGCTCGGCCGTGACGGACGCGCCCGTCATCATGTCGATGTCGCCCCGGAAAAACAGGGTCAGGTTGCGGCTGGCGGGCATGGAACCGAGTTCGACCAGGGTGCAGCTTAGCCTCGTTGAAGATGGCGCGCACCATTTCCGCGTCGATGCCGGTGAAATGGCCCTGGGCATCGTAATAGCTGTAGGGCTCCCACTGGCCCGTGGCCAGGCTGATCGGCTTGCTGCACTGATTGGCGCAGGCTTAAGCATCATCGCAATCCCAGCGCCAGCGCCAGGGCTGCCCCGGCGCCCGATTTCCGTGCTGGCAACGGCCAATTCATTATCTTGCTCCAAATTACGCACCCATTAGCAATTTGCCACAGGTAACAGCAATGTCAAGGCGTCAAGCGTTGCGGCGCTGGAAAGGATTCCCCAATTGCAACGTTTTACCCTTCCCGCTCGGGCAAACCCGACAGCCGGGCAGTGCTTGTCGTATAATCCCCGCACCTCATGTCTATAGCAGGTTTGCCTTGTCCGCCGCCACCCTTCAAGCACCACAAAACAACATCGCCCACTCGATCGCGCCGGACATGGCTGCTGTCAATACGGTGATCCGCGCACGCCTGCATTCCGAGGTCAGCCTCGTGAACCAGATCGCCGAGTACATCATCAGCGCGGGCGGCAAACGCATCCGGCCAGTGCTGGTGCTGCTGGTGGCCAACGCCTACGGTTACCAAGGCACGGCCCACCATGAACTGGCTGCCGTGGTCGAATTCATTCATACCGCCACCCTGCTGCACGACGACGTGGTCGACGAATCGTCGATGCGCCGCGGGCGCCAGACCGCCAACGCCCTGTTCGGCAATGCCGCCTCGGTGCTGGTGGGCGACTTCCTGTATTCGCGTTCGTTCCAGATGATGGTTGGTCTGAATAATATGCGCGTCATGCAAATCCTGTCGGACGCCACGAACGTGATCGCCGAAGGCGAAGTGCTGCAGCTGCTTAACATGCACGACCCGGACGTGAGCCAGGACAGCTACCTCAAGGTGATCCGCTCCAAGACCGCCAAGCTGTTCGAAGCGGCGGCCGAACTGGGCGCGCTGATTTCGGGCGCCACCGATGCCCAGATCGACGCCGCCGGCATGAATACGGCCGCTCGCTCGGCACCGCCTTCCAGTTGATCGACGACGTGCTCGACTATGCGGGCGACGCCGCCGAGATCGGCAAGAACGTGGGCGACGACCTGCGCGAAGGCAAGCCGACCCTGCCCCTGATCTGGCTGATGGAAAACGGTACGCCGGAGCAGCGCGAACTGGTGCGCAACTGCATCGAGCAAGGCGACGAGCAGCATTTCGACGCCATCCTCGCCGCCGTCACCAGCAGCGGCGCGCTGGCCTACACGCGGCGCGAAGCGGAGACGGCCGCGCGCCGCGCCGCCGATGCCGTGGCTTAGCCTGCCGGAAAGTATCTACAAAGACAGCCTGCTGCAACTATGCAAGTTCGCAGTTGACAGGAACCACTGACCGGCGCTAGCGTTCTAACTGTGGCTGCAACCTTGTCGGGGTGTGGCTCAGCCTGGTAGAGCGCTGCGTTCGGGACGCAGAGGCCGGAGGTTCAGAATCCTCTCACCCCCGACCACCTTCCCTGCCTAGCATGGCGTGCCTCAAAACACGCACAACGCCCTCCTCCGCGGGTGAGAAAGCGCGTCATTTGGCCCGATTTTCTCGTGTACGATGCTTGCTTTTCCAGCATCAAGAAAGTCAATCCCATGCCACATCGATCGACGCTGCACGTGCTTGCCGTACTGCTTTCCTGGTGCTCGCTCAGCGCCGCCGCTGCCACCATCGAAGATGCCAACCTGCTGGCCAGGCAATCGATTCAGATGCTCATGAAAGAGCAGCGCATTCCGGGCCTGCAAATCGCGGTCGTCAAGGATGGCAAGATCGTGCTGTCCGAAAGCTACGGCATGGCCAACGTGGAAAACCGCGTGGCGGCCACGCGCACGATGCGCTTCCCGCTCAATTCCGCCAGCAAGGCGTTCACCGGCGTTGCGATGATGCAGCTGGCCGAAGCGGGGCTGGTCGATCTTGACGCGCCGGTCTCCAACTACCTGGATGACTTGCCGAAGGCCTGGCAAGCCATCCGCGTCCGGCAGTTGCTGGCCCATACCTCGGGGCTGCCCGACCTGGTCGATGGGCAGGGCGACATTGAAGGCGGCAGTGAAGCGGCAGCATGGAAGAGCGCGCTCGCGCCCGGTCACCTCGGCTGCTTAGACGACAAGTTTTCCTACAACCAGACCAACTACGCCTTGCTGGCGCAGATCATCAGCAAGCAGAGCAAGCTGCCATACGAGCGCTTTGTCGCCGAGCGACAATTCGCGGTGGCCTAAGCATGTCCCTGGCCACCTTCGGCGACAGCTACGACCTGGTCCCGAATGCGGCGACGATCTATGCATTTGCGGCGCGCGGCACTTCCGCCAGCGACGACGGCAAGCGCCTGTCCCACTGGTTCTACGGGATTCCGTATGGCCTGTGGGCCGGTGGCAGTGTGCAAACCAGCGCCGACGACGTCGCCCGCTGGCTGATCGCACTGGCGGAAGGACGGTTGATCAGCCAGGCCAGCCTGCGCCGCATGTGGACGCCGGAAAAACTCAATGACGGCACCAATGGGGACTGGGGCAGTGGCTGGCCGGTCCTGCAATCGACCCCGGAACGGCAAGTGGCGGGGATAGGCGGCACGCGCGGCTTTTATCGTGTATCCGGATCAGCGCCTGGCCGTCATCGTCCTGACCAATCTGGCGGGTGCCAATCCGCAACGATTCATTCCGAAAATTGCCGCATTCTACAAATCCTAGCCTGCCGCACCAGCGGTCGATAAGGCCGATGCGTGGCAGCACGCCTGCCTGAACGGCTGCCTTTGCGCCCCGTCAGCGCCACGCCCGGCCGTGCGCCTAGAGTGAGTGTCAGCGCCGCGGCGCCAGTGCAAGCGCTTGCTTGCACTCACCTTCTTGCAAGGGGCACTCATCATGCAATTTCAAATAAGCAGCAAGGTTGAGCGTGCAGCAAGCGCGCCATCGCCGTCGCGCTCGCCGGTATCCTGGTGCTGCCGGTCACGGCCCGGACCAGCCTGCCCGTCGCGGACGAGCCGGAATCGCTTGCCGCTGCGGCCGCCAGTGCCGCGCCTGTCACGCCGGCCGTGTACAGCGTCGTCAACGTGGGCATCGAAGACAGCGCCGTGGCCTTGCTCAATGCCCGCGGCCAGGCCGCGTTTGCCGCCTTTTCCTACACCGGCTACCGTGCTTAGCTTCTTTGACGGCGACCGTTTGCACAATATCGGCTCGCTCGGCGGCAGCCACACCTGGATCTACGGCCTGAACCGGCACGGCGTGGTGGTCGGCGAATCCGAAGACGCCGAAGAACACAGCAACATCCTGGGCTTCGCCTGGACCGCGCGCGCGGCATCCGCGCCCTGGCTTGGCGCCTCCGTCTCGAGCGCGCGCCATCAACGACCGCCACCAGATTGTCGGCCTGACCGCCTCGCCCGGCATTTCCGCGCGCCATCCGCTGGAATCCGGACGGCACGGTCACCCAGCTGGGCCCGGCTCCACTGTCGCTGTCCGAGGCTTACGGCATCAATGAATGCGGCCTGTCGACCGGCTTTGCCGACGTGCTCAGCGGCGCCATCCATGCCACCATCTGGGACCGGGCTTAGCACCGTCACCGACCTCGGCACGCCCGGCGGCGACACCGGCTTCGGCATGTTCATCAATGACTGCAGCGCCGTGGCTGACTTTGGCGAGAATGCCGCGCGCGACCGGGTGCTGGGCTTTTACTGGAGCCGCGACAGCGGCATGGTGCCGATCGACGTCGAGGGCGGCGGAACGCGCCTGGTGGCCGACCTGAACAACCGCGGCGAGGTCGTGGGCGACACCGTGATTGACGGGCACACGGCGGCCTATTACTGGACGCTGCGGCGCGGCCTGATCCCCTTGCCCACCGGCCCCGCCACCGACAGCGACGTATTCGACATCAACAACGGCGGCACCATGGTCGGCCAGATCTGGCGCCGCCCGGTCGACGGCGGCGGCGCGCGCGCATGCGCTGGCAGGGGCCGGTCATGCCGGTCGACCTGAACACCCGCCTGCACCGACCATGCTACTTACTGGCCTGGTGCTGCGGGCCGGGGCGGCCATCAATGACGACGGCGCGATCCTGGCCTACTCCAATGCCGGGTTGGTACTGCTGCGTCCCGGCAAGCGCGGCACCGATGCCCCCGTGCTCGGCCCCGTGGCTTAAGCTTGCCGGACAGCCCGGAAGTGGGGCAAGACCTGGCGCTCACGCTCGGCTTTGTCGACAACGATCCCGCCCAGACCCACCGCGCCCGCGTTGTCTGGACCGACGGCTGCCCCTCATGCCGGCGCTTACCGTGAGCGAGACGCGGGGGTGGGCGAGGTACGCTTCCAGCACCGCTTCTGCAGCGCTTAACTTGCACGCGGTCACGGTCCGGGTCACCGATTCGGGGCGGCCGCACAACCGAGCTGCAGAAGGACATCCTGATCGAAGCGCCCTCGCTGGCCTCGGTCAGCGGCAAGGGCACGCTCCTGGCCGGCAAGCGCGCGCCTGCCGCTGCGCTTCGCGCTGTGGGCGCCGCTGGGCGAGGCCACGCCGGAAAAAACCGTTGCTTAAGCAATGCCGCGCTGCTGCTGTCGGGCCCCTTCCAGTTCCGCAGCGAGCAGATGCGCAGCACGCGGGCCGGGCAGCAAGTCCGCCTGGACGGAACGGGACGCTACAATGGCCAGCCAGGCTACCGCTTCTCGCTTGACGCCAGCGCGACCCGCATGCGCCTGCGCGTCACCCATGCCGATGCCGCCACCGGCAGCGAGGTGATCGACTACGACAACGGCGGCGCGGCCAAATCGGCGGCCGGGCTTGACCGCACGGTGATCACCGATGGCGGCCTCAGCCTGCGTCACTGAGCCCCCCCTGGCCGGATCGCGTTGTTAATTGAATAACTCGATCCGGCCCCCTGCCCCATTTGGCGCGAACGCGCATCGGCCTGTCGCATTCGGACAAGACCACCACCCCACGCTCCATTAAATTGGTCGCTCGCTAACCAGAGGAGCGGACCATGTCGAAACGCAGCAGCACGGAACGGCGCCAGTTCATGGCGGCGATGGGCGGCCTGATTGCCGGCGCCGCGCTTCCCCCGGCCTGGCCCAGGCGGCCACCCTGCCGCCCCGCACCGCCCTCGCCAGTCCCCTCACTGAGCTGAGCGGCAATTACGACGTCCTCGTGATCGGTTCCGGCTACGGCGGCGCCGTGATGGCGGCCCGGCTCGCGCCCGGACGCCGGCTGGCCGTGCTGGAACGGGGCAGGGAGTGGGCGCCCACTGACTTCGCCAGCGGCCTGGCCGACACCCTGGCCCAGTTCCGCTCCGCCGCCAAACCGCTCGGCCTGTTCGACTACCGCATCGGCAGCACGGTCGATGTTCTGAGCGGCAGCGGCGTGGGCGGCACCTCCCTCATCAACGCCAACGTCGTGATCGCCCCCGACCGCGACATCTTCGCGCGCTGGCCGCAGGCGATCCAGACCGCCTACGCCAGCGGCGCCATGGACCTGTACGAGGCGCGCGTGCGCACCATGCTCGGCGCCGACAGCGTCGTCGAAGGCGATGCCCTGCGCAAGAACTGGCTCCACATGTCCGGCGCCAGGGCGCGCCAGCGGGCTTGGCGTCGCGGTCACGCCGCGCACGCTGCCGATCGCCGTCAACCTGCGGCGCTACCCGGGCCAGCAAAATGCCCAGGGCGTGTGGCAAAATGCCTGCACTCACTGCGGCGACTGCGTCACCGGCTGCCGCACGGGCGCCAAGAACAGCCTCGATGTGAACTACCTGCCGCTGGCACGCAGCGCCGGCGCCCAGATCTTCGCGCGCATCGAAGTCGACTGGATCGAGCGCCTGGCCGACGGCCGCTGGCGCGTGCACTACATGGCCAGGCCCGCCATAGGCGCCGCGGTCGCTCGAGCAGCGTCACCGCCACCAGCGTGATCCTGGCAGCCTACTCGCTCGGCAGCACCCAGATCCTGCTGCGTTCGCGCGGCCATGGCCTGCCGCTCTCGCCCGCGCTCGGCACCCGCTTTTCCACCAATGGCGATCTGCTGGGCCTGTCCTACAACACGCGCATCCAGTCCAACATCATGGGCTTTGGCGGGGGCGCGGCGCCGTTCGGACAGAAGCTGACCGGCCCCACCATCACCACCGCGGCCGACTATCGCGGCGGCGGCCGCGCGCCGGAGCAGCGCTTCATGATCGAAGACGCCGCCATTCCGAGCGTGCTGGTGGACGCGATGCGGGTCGCGATGCCGCTGGCGGCGGCTTGGCGTCTATGACTTCCCCGGCACCCAGCGCATCGCGCGCGACGCCCTGTCGCGCCGCAGCGACGGCGCCCTCAATCACAGCATGGTGTACCTGGGGATCGGCCACGACAGCGCGTCCGGCAGGGTCGAACTGGACGGGAACGGCAACGCGCGTGGTCTGGCCCAAGCTGATGCAGGAGCCGTTCGTGGCGCGCATGCGCGCCGAGATGAGCGCCCACGCGCAAGCATACGGCGGCAAATTCGCCGACAGCCCGCGCACCAGCGCCATCTTCGGCGGCGCGATGACCACCGTGCATCCGCTGGGCGGCTGCCCGATGGCCGACCGGGTCGAGGACGGCGTCGTCAATGCCGACGGCGAGGTGTACAACCCGAACGGCGGCGCGCAGGCGGTCTACCCCGGCTTGCGCGTGGTCGATGGCGCGATCGCACCGGCCTCGCTCGGGGCCAATCCCCTGCTCACCATCGCCGCCCTGGCCGAACGCGCCGCCGACCGTTACCGCATCTGAGGAGACATCATGAAAAAATTCCTGCTGCTGATCGGGATCCTGCTGCTGCCTGCGCTGGTATGGGCGCGCGGCCTGGCCTTTACCGAGGAAATGCACGGCTACACCTACTACCAGGGCGAGTACCGCAACGTCAGTGTCCACTTCAAGATCGTGATCAACGACATCGACGCCTGGCGCGCCAACCAGAACTACGCGGCCAGCGTCACCGGCACCCTCAGCGTGGACCGGCTCCCCGGCCTACACCGTCAACGGCACGCTGCAGATCCTTCCGCCCGCGCCCAACGACGCCGGGCGCCTGCTGACCTACCGCTTCATCGGCACCGGGCTGCAGTTCGTCGGGATCAAGCACGTGTACAACAATGCGGGCCTCGATCTGCTGGACGACATGACCACCCTGCACGGCCTGTTCCAGCTAACTAGGCCCAGGTCCAGCCCTCGGTCCAGGATCTGCTATACGGCCACCCATGGACCTCGGAGCTGCAGTTCGAATGGTGGAAGCCTACCACGCTGTGGGATTTTTCCTGGTCCTTCTCGACCATCGCCACGCCCTGGTATGAAGACCTGGCCGTCAAGATCCTGTTCCTGAAAACGATCTTCGGCGACCTGGCCAAAGTCCTGTTCCCGTGGGCCGCCTGAGCGATGCGCAGCCTGCCCCTGACGCCGAGCGTGTCGACCCTGTATGCGGACGCGCTGGGCGCCTTCCTGTCCGAACAGGGCTTGCCGCAGGACGCGCGCTCGCCCGGACCGCGCCTGTGCGGCGTATCGTATTCGACCCTGATGGCGGGCGCCTCGCGCGAACTGGGCGACCAGGGTCTGGGCCTGCGCTTCGGCGCGCGTGGGCGGGGCCGGCTTCGGCATGCTCGGCATCGCCGCCGCCACCGCGCCCTCGCTGCGCGAAGCGATCCGCCACCTGACCCAGCTCGAATCGATCACCAGCACGCTCGGCTTCGCCACCGTGCGCCGCCACGGCAGCCGGGTGCACCTGAGCTGGCAGCCGGCGCAAAGCGTCCCGGCTACCGTGGTCGAGGGCATCCTCATCGGCTGGGTTTCGTTCGGCCGCTACCTGCTGGGCGAGCGGGTCGACGTGGCCCAGGTCTCGCTGCGCCACCATGCGGCTGGCGCCCATGGCCGTCTACGACGCCGTGTTCGAGTGCCCGGTGCGCTTCGAGACTTGCTGCTACGGCGTGACGATCGCCGCCGAGCTGCTCGACGCCCGGCCGCGCTTTGCCGACGACCTGCTCAACGCATCCATCGGCACCTGGCTCAGCCACTGCGCCCGGGCCGCCTCGGGCGACGCGCTGACCGTCACCCGTTCGGTCAGCGGCCTGCTGCAGCACGCGCTGCCGCTGGCCGAAGCCGACGAATGCACGGTTGCCGCCATGCTCGGTCTTGAGCGGCGCACCCTGCAGCGCGCGCTGCAGCAGGAGTGCACCTCGTTCCGCCAGATCGTCGGCGCGGCGCGCGCCCAGCACGCCATCATCGCGCTGATGCGGGGCGACACCTCGCTGGCCGATCTGGCCGCCGACACCGGCTTTGACGAGCAGTCGTCGATGTGCCGCGCGTTTCGCCGCTGGACCGGCTACGCGCCGCTCGCCTTCAAGCAGCGCGTGAGCGACGTGTTCCGGCCCCTGCGCGCATGATCACCCTCGCCGACGCGAACCGCTGCCGCTTCCGGCACGCCGACAACGGCGGCCACTACGAGAGCTACTTCCTGCGCGCCAACCACCCGCAGCGCGCGCTCGCCTTCTGGATCCGGTAGGCCTTCTTCAGTCCCAAAGGCCGCAGCGGCGACGCCGTCGGCGAAGTGTGGGCGGTCGTGTTCGACGGCGAGCGCCAGCGCATCAGCGCCAGCCGCGACAGCTTCCCGATCGCCGACTGCACGATCGGCACGGACGGCCTGGCGCTGCTGATCGGCGGCTCCACCCTCGACGACGCCTGCCTGGCCGGGCGCGCGGCTGACATCGCCTGGACGCTAGCCTACACCTCGCCCCAGCCACCGTTGCTGCTGCTGCCGCCGTCCTACTATGCGCGGCCGCTGCCGCCGCCGCCAAGGCGCTGGTGGGCGCGCCGGGCGCCCTGTTTTCGGGCCAGGTGCAAAGCGATGGCGCGACCTTCGTGATCGACCAGTGGCGCGGCAGCGCCAACCACAACTGGGGCAGCCGCCACACCGACACCTACGCCTGGGGCCAGGTGGCTAGAAGCTTCGACGACGCGCCCGACGTTTTCCTCGAATGCACCACCGCGCGCCTGGAAGCTGGGGCTTCTAGGCCTGGACCCCGGCCCTCACGCTGGTCGTGCTGCGGGTCGGGACGGCCGAATACCGTCTCAACAGCCTGCTGCAAGCGGTGCGCACGCGCGCCACGCTCGCCTTCTTCCACTGGGAGATCGAGGCCGAAGATGCCGATGCCCGCATCACGATCAGCATCCAGGCATCGCGTTCGGCCTTTGTCGCCCTCGGGTACGCCAACCCGCCGGGCGGCGTCAAGACCTGCCTGAACTCAAAGCTCGCTTCCTGCACCGTCACGCTCACCCGGCCCGGCAAGCATCCCGTCAGCTGGGACACGCGGCACCGCGCCGCCTTCGAAATCCTCACCGACCGCACCGACCACGGTGTCGCGCTGGCCGCGTGAACGAACAGGAGAACAACATGAAATGGCTCATGCGCGTCGCCGCGTGTTTTGCCGCCTGCTCGGCCCACGCCAGCGCCTTCCATGCGCTCACGCTGGACGTGGCGGCGCGCACCACGGCCGTTCCCAGGCCGCTCGAACAGCTCGAAGGCGACCGCGCCTTTGCGCGCTGGCTGCGCACGCGCTTTCGTCCCGCCATGCTGCACCCCGACACCCGGGTGGGATTCAACCGCCAGGCCGCGCTCGACGACCAGCTCACCAGCAGTTTGCGCATGACCTATCCGGCCGAAACCGAGCCGGTGCTGCGCGGCCTCGAACGCGCGATCAGCGCGCTCCACACGCCGGACGCGGCCCTGCTCGAGCGCCTGTTCGGCCGCAGCGGACAGCTGCAGCTCGGCTATTCGTTCGACGCAGCGCGCTCGTCCCTGGCCTAAGCACCGTCCCGCTGGTCAGCTACACGCTCCCCCGGGGGCCAGCTTCTAAGCCTGGCTGTCGCTGGCCGACATTTTCGGGCGCCAGAACGTGCAGGGGCGGATGGCCTTCTTCGCGCGCGACACCGCCTTCATGGCGCAGCAGGCGCGCTCCCGGGTCGGCGCGCTGCTGATCGAGCACTGGGCGCGCGAGCGCTTCGGCGACGCGGCGCTGGCCGACCTGCGCCAGGCACTGTCCGACCAGGAAGACGTGCGCGCCGCGATGGGCTTGTACGGCCTGGCCGACGGCGCCGAAGACGTCAGCCCGATCCAGAAAGCACTCGCCAGCGAAGTCACCAAGGCCGACATCCGCACCTGGTACAAGGCGAACAAGGAGCAGTTTCGGCGCGTCGACCGGGTGCGCGCACGGCACATCCGGGTCGCCACCGAGGCACAGGCGGCCACGCTGGCGGGCCAGGTGGCGCGCGGCGCCGATTTCGCGGCGCTGGCGCGCGCGCATTCGCTTGCCGCCGATGCCGCCCGCGGCGGCGCGCTGGGCTGGGTGCGCGCTTGGCGTCGAACCGTCCTGGCTCGACGCGCTGGCCCTGCAGCAGCCGAGCAGGCAAGGTGTCGAAGCCGTTTCGGGAGGCGGTCGGACCGGGTCACAACGCGTACTGGGAAATCATCCTGGTTGAAAAACGCGTCGAAAACTACCAGCCTACTTAGCTCCGAAACGGTGCGCTACCTGGCACGCAAGGCGATCGCGCGAACGCGCCCGCACCGAATTTGTCACCGCGCGCAAAGCCTATGCCCTGGGAGGCTTAGCCATGAACTTCACACTCAAGCTACTGGTGTTGGCAGGCCTGGCGGGTGGCGCCTGGCTCGCCTGGCCCGACGCCGACACCGCCGCGCCCCACCGTCCTGGCTAGGCCCGGTACGCGCACCGCACGCCGCGCCGCAGCCGCAGCCGCAGCAAGCGGGCATGCCCTTCTTTGCCGCAGTACCGGGAACCGCGTCGCCCGTTTCCGCTGCCGCCAGCCTGGCCGCGACACGCTCTAAGCACGGCGACCCGGAAGCGCCGCCGATCGCCCGCGAACCGGTCGTGCGCGTGCCGCCCACCGCACGCGAACTGGCCGATCCGATCCGACAGCCTACGCGGCGTATGAAGCGCGCGAGGCGCAGCGCACCTATGCGGCCTATATCCGCGCGGTCGACGACGAGCTGCCGCGCCTGCGCGCGGACATCGAACGGGGACGGGCCATGGGCATCGCGCCCGAAAAAATCGCCATGGCCGGAGACAAGGCGCGCCGCCTCGGCCTGATGCGCGCCCAGCTGGCGCAGGAGCTCCAGGCAGCACTCTCACCACCACGACACTGAAAAGGAAAACCGATGACATTCGCATTCAAGCTGGTGCCTGTCGCAATCGCGCTGGCCGCCTGCCTGCTTAAAGCCCAGGCATGGAACACCGAGACCCACCGCCGGATCGTGCTCGACGCCGTGCAGTTCATGAAGACCCATCCTGCCCAGACCCGCTACGCGCAACTGCTGACCAGGGGTGACCCGCGCTGCTACTACACGATGGACCAGTTCGCGGCCGCCATCGGCCAGGGCGCGCATGACGTCGACTACTTCGAGGACACCTACATCTGCGGCGCCACCACCGGCAACTGCCAGGGCGCGCCCGTGTGGGGACTGGCATCGGGCCTGGCGCGCTACACCTCGTTCTGGCACTTCCAGAACCACACCATCCGCAGCGGACGCGCACGGCAACGACTTCGGCGGCTACCACTACGCCAAACTGAACGACCCGGGCGACATCGACAAGCTGGCCGCGACCTGGCTGGTCAATGACTACCTGGACGACGGCAGCCCATGGCAACAGCGCCTGGTTCGGCGACAGCAGCAAGTACAACAGCTACGGCGTGACCGAAGCGCGCTACCGCCAGGGCGGCTACTCGACGCCCAAGATGTACGAGGATTATCAGAACTTCCCGTGGCAGCCGATCGACAACCTGGGGCAGTACTACTGGAGCCGCTTCCTGCAGGCGCCGTCGGCGCAGGCGCTCGGCTTCGCGCTGCACACGACCGACCTGCTGCAGCCGCACCACACCTTCAATACGCTGGCCCACAATCACTCTGGCTGGGAAGGCTGGGTGGGGGACTACTACGACAGCGAAACGCTGGGCGACCCGGCCCTGGTCGCGGCGGCGCTGGCCGACTTTACCCCGCTGGCAAGCGGCGCGACCGACATCCGTCCGCTGCTCACGCAGGGCGGCACCTATTCGTACAAATATGGCGGGGCGGTCCTGTCGTCCACCGATCACGCGGTGCGCAAGTCGGTGGCCAAAAAGATGATCCCCCATTCGATCGCGATGGTGGTGCGCATCCTGGACCGGGCGGCCGAACGGCTGGCGCAATAAAAAAATCAAACAGGGCGAAAAGTGTCCTGATTAGCCCATACGATGGGAGCATGAAAACACTTACTCCCCTCCCCTCCTCAAGCGCCGACTTCGATTTCTTTGTCGGCGCATGGCGCATCTGCCACCGCCAGCTCAAGGCACGCCTGGCTAAGCTGCGATGAATGGCTCACCTTCGGCGGCAGCTGCGTCACGCGCCCGCTGCTGAACGGCGCCGCCAATGTCGACGACAACGTCATCGACCACCCGGTAAGCAGCTACCTGGCCGTCACCCTGCGCTCGTTCGACCCGCAAGCGGGCAACTGGTCGATCTGGTGGCTGGACGGCCGCTTCCCCGGCCGGCTGGACGTGCCGATGGTCGGCCGCTTCGAGGACGGCAAGGGCGTGTTCTACGCCGACGACGTGTTCAACGGCGTGCCAATCCGGGTCCGCTTCCTGTGGCATGTGGACCCGGACAGGCCGCGCTGGGAGCAGGCCTTCTCCGCCGACGGCGGAGCGGCCTGGGAGACCAACTGGATCATGGAGTTCGAACGCGCCTGACTTACTCGGCGACGTCGCTCCCCACGTTGATGGCCGCATACGCGCGCTGCACGGCGATCGCCTCGCGGCTGCCGGTGCCGTACAGTTCCTGCGCCGCGGCCAGCACCTTGGTCCGCGCGTCGGCATAATTGGTCGCCGACGTGAACTTGGTGCTGAGCGCCTTGAACCAGATGCGGAAGGCCTTGTCGCTTCCGATGCCGGTCATCGCCAGCGGCGCGGGGGTCAGGTACTTGCTGTACTTCTCGCTGCTGGAACTGGCATTCGAACCCTGCGACAGGAAGTAGAACATGCGGTTGTTCGGACCGCTGCTCAGGTGGACGTCGAGGCGCTTGATCTTCGTGCTCCATGCGTCCGGGCTTCGGCCATCCTTGCTCGGCTTGTACAGCCATCGCAACGGGTCGCCGTTCTTGGAGATTTCCTGGCCGGTGACCCAGTCGTTGCCGGTGTTCGGCACCACGGACCCGGTACCACATGCAGCGCGTAGGCTTCCACCATCTCGCCGCCGATGTCCGAGTTCGATTCGTTCAAGCCGCCCGATTCGGCCCGGTACACGAGGTTGGAGGTGGCCGCCGTCACGCCGTGCGACATCTCGTGGCCGATCACGTCGATCGAACCCAGGTTGTTGAAATAGGTACCGCCGTCGCCGATGTACATGCACTTGCAGCCGTCGCTGTAATACGCATTGTCGTAGGCCGTGTTGACGTGGGCCGCGATGTAGGTGGCGGTGTTGTTCCCGTCGAGCGACTGCCAGCCAAGCACGTTCTTGTACATGTCGTAGGTATTCATCAGGCCCCACATGGCGTTCACGGCCGCGGTCTGGCCGTTGGCGTTGGTGGTGCTGCCATGCCGCATGATGTACTGCATGCCGTCGCCCCAGGTGTTGGTGCTGTTGGTGTACACCGCGCCTAGCCGACGTCGTATGGTTGGCATTGGTGATCGCCATCGCGCCGAAGGTGCCGCCGGTGGCGCGCGACGGGTCGCGCATCGAATAGGTCGAACCGGTCAGCGTGGTATTGAGCGGCACCGTGCCGTTGTACTGGCTATGGCCGGTGCTTAGGCCACGGTCTTGAGCATGCTCCACTGCTCGATCAGGGCGCCCGTCTTCGCGTTGACGACGCTGTCGTGGTAGACCGGCTTATTGCCGTTGGCCAGGCGCGTCTGCACCAGGTAGGCCAGCTCGTAGTGGTCGACGACGTCCTCGACGTCGAGCGCATTGAGTTCACTCTCTTTCTTGCTTAGCCGCCGAAGGCAGGCGCACTTCCTTCATGACCGGATAGATCACCAGTTCGGCGCGCGGCGCCTCGATCTTCGTGCTGTGCGCGCCGACGCTGGCGAGCGCGGTCGCGATGGCGCTGGCCGTGCCCAGACGCGGGACCACATCGATCGCGGCCCCGCGCGCCAGCGCCGAGCGGCGGTCGGCCACGGACTCGCTCATGATCTGGCCGCGCGTGCCGGTGACCAACACCGATTCGGAGCCGAACACGCGCACACCCTTGTAGGTGTGATTGACGCGCGGATGCGGGTGCCTTCGACGCCCGGATGCGCACTGGCGAGCGCGAAGCCGTGCTCCGCACCGAGCCCGTTGCGGCCGCGCTGCGCCATCAGCGAAGAAATCAGGCTCGTGCTTTCCTGCGCCGCGGAGAGCTGCCGGGCCGGACGCCAGCGCCGGTTGACACAACATCAGCGGCAAGGCGGCGAAGGTGGCGGCAAGCAAGGACTTCTGCATAGTCATGGTGTCTCCATTATCGAAAGGGTGAATCATGAGGCTAGCCCCTGCCCGGTGCAGGGTCAACGGAACTGAAAAGATAGTCAAAAACCTCGCGCAATGTCCAAATTGAGACAAAGTTTCATATGAGAATTTTGTGGCGCAATCAGCGCAATCAGCCTGACGCGATGCCGCAAGACCGCCGTGCTCCCTGCGTCTACGCTCGAACGCGTCACCGTTTCAACTGCAGCTCATCGTCCAATTTCTAACGAAAATAACAGATGGAGACTCGCCAATGAAAACTTGCACGCTGTCCGCACCACTCGTTCTCGGCCTGGCCTTACTGGCCGCCCTCCCCCGCCACTGCTTAAGCAATACCGGCGTCGCTTTCGTCCACGGCACCGGCAATCATCCCGACGCGATCAATGACTACTGGAGTCCGGACTTCGTCAGTTCGGTGAAACAGGGTTTGCCGAACCAGAGCATGTCGATCGTCGTCAACTGCGACTTCAGCCAGTACATGTGGACCTCAGGCGCGCAGTAGCTGCCTGGCCAGCCAGCTCCATCCCTTCATCGTCAACAACAACATCACCGACCTGGTGATCCAGACCCATTCCAACGGCGGCAACGTGATGCGCTGGATGATGTCGAACCCGACCCAGGATGCGCGCTACCCGGTCATCATCAACGCGATCCGCTGGGTCAACGCGATCGCGCCATCCTCGCTCGGCACGCCGCTGGCCGATGCTGCCATTTCCGGCAACGTGTTCGAGTCCGCGGTCGGCTGGCTGCTCGGCTACAAGAGCGACGCCGTGCGCATGCAGCAGCAAAGCTGGATGGCCAACTACAACGCGACGCTCCTGTACGGCACCATGCGCTGCCCGGCCCTGCCCAAGCGCTTTTATACCGTGGTCGGCTCCGACGTCGACACCTCGCCCTTCGACGGCGACAGCTACTGCGGCGGCTATCAGTACAACCTGGGTCTGGAAGTGACCCAGGCCTGGCTCAACAGCTGCTCCGACGGCTTCCTCAACTGCAGCAGCCAGACCGGCGCCAAGCACCATCTGGTTCTACGACAAGAACACGATGGCGGGCAGCGAGCCGCTCTCGCACCAGCAAAGCCAAGCGCAGCTGCTTCGGCCTCGATGTCATCCTGCGTAACGACCTGTGAACCCGGAGGAGCCGATCATGACCAAGACACTGAACCCGAATACCGTGCGCGCCTTCCTGCTGCTGTCGGCCACCATGCTGGGCGGCAGCGCGTGGGCCGCGCCGCAGTTTCTGCTTAAGCAGCACCGGGCGACCTGGTGCCGCGCCAACTGCTCGCGCCCGAAGCCATGCAAAGAGCGCAGGCGCGCCCGGCCTGTCGCGCGAGGCAGTCGGCATGAGCTGGGCGGCCGAGGGCGCGATCGCCACCGCGCCCCAGCCTTTCGTCGGCCAGAGCCGCGAGTACTACCAGGAGGTCAGCGCCGACGAACTGGCCCATCGGCGTGACGATCCATACCACGTCCCCGCGCGCTGGTCAGGCTGCAGCCGCTGGCCGCCGCTAAGAAGGACGCCATCGCGCCGCAGTCGCTGGTGCTCACCAGCCCCGCCGGACGCGCCTTCGCGGTAAAGCAGCAGCGGCATGGACATGCTGGCCAGCGCCGACAAGCTGGCAGCGGCTTAGCACCCCCGTTCGCCCAGGGCACGTCGGCGTTTCGCATCCATCCGGACCTGGGCGCCGGCGCCTTCCGCCTGCAGGCGAACGAGGCGCGCGGCGCGGCCCGTTACCTGGTCAACGTGGTCGAACCGGACAGCCCGTACACGCTGACCATGCAGACCGACGCCCCCAGCTATCTGCACGGCCAGCAGCTGACCGTGACGCCCGAACTGGTCGAACAAAGCGGCGCGCGCACGGCGCAGCGCCACGCACTCGGCAAGCTCGATGGCGTGGTGACCTCGCCCGGCGGTCGCAGCTTCCCGGTCGCGTTCAAGATGGAGAAGGACGGCCGCCTGCACGCGCGCCTGCCGCTCGACGCCAACGAGGCGCCCGCTCCCGGCCTGTGGGAAGTGCAGGCGTCCGGCCAGACCTTCGTGCGCGGCCAGATCGTCCGGCGCTCGCTGCGGGTCGCGTTCGCGGTCGCCATGCCGGTGGCGCGCCTGTCGAACACGGTGGCCGTGGTCAATGAACCGGGCAGCGTCGGGGTGCGCCTCGGGGTCGACGTCGCGGCCATGCCACCCGCTACATGAAGCGCGGGCCCTGCTGTACGGGATGGTGGGCGGGCAAATGAAGCCGCTCGCGGTCGCGCACTCGGCCCAGTGGCTCGAGCCGGGATCGCAATCGCTGGTGGTGCGCTACAGCGCCGCTCTGCTGGCTTGGCGCCAGCGGACCGTTCCGAGCTGCGCGACCTGAACCTGATCGACCAGGGACGGGTGGCGGTGCTGCAGCGCCAGCAGCGCGCCGTGACGCTAGCCGAGCGCGATCTGGCGCGCACCGGCGCCCAGGCCGTGATGGCCCGGCCGCCGCAAAAGAGAAGCAGCCTACCCCGGAACTTCTGACCGGCCGCAGGGTGGCTACTTCGGCTGGAACGCCGGGTCGCCGCTCTGCCACAGGTGGAAGGCGAGCATGTCGGCCAGCATGGCGTTGCGTTGCTGCGTCGTGCTGGTCATGCCGTGTCCTGCCTTGTCGTCCACCCGCAGCAGCACCGGATTGTCGCTGGTGCTCGCTGCCTGCAGGCGCGCCGCCATCTTGAACGACATCCAGGGATCGACCCGGTTGTCGTTCATGCCCGTGATGACCATGGTGGCCGGATACGCGGTGCCGCTCCTGACGTTGTGGTAGCTGCTCATGGCCAGCAGCTGCTTCACGCCCGCCTCGGTCTTGACGTCGCCCATTTCGATCAGGTGGTTCGGCCCGTTCTGCGAGGCCACGATCATGCGCACCGCATCGAGCAGGCCGACCTGCAGGATCGCGGTGGCGAACAGGTCGGGCCGCTCCGTCATCGCCCGCCCGGCCGCCACGCCACCCATACTGACTCCGCGTACCGCCAGCTTGGCTTGGCGCCGTGTAGCGCTCCCTCACCAGCATTTCGGCGCAGTCGATCATGTCGTGCCAGGTATTGGGCTTGGTCGCGCCGCGCCCGGCCTGGTACCACTCCTCGCCGTAGGCGCCGCTGCCGCGCGGGTTGGCCAGGGCCAGGATCCCGCCCCGCTCCAGCCATGCCGCCCAGGTCGGCGAAAATTCGGCCGTAATGGTGCTGCCGTAGTAAGCGTAACCTTCCAGGAAGGTCGGATTGCTGCCATCTTGCTTGACGCTCTTTTTCATCAGGATCGAGATCGGCACTTTGGCGCCGTCGCGCGCCGTGCAGGTCGTCTCGACGGCGACCACCTCGTCATACGGCTGGCCCTTGTTGCCGATCAGCCCGGCCGAAAAGGCCGCCGCCTGCCCCACCCGCGTGGTCATCAGGTCCAGCGGCGCGGTCCACGGCTCGAGCGTGAAGATCACGCCCGGCTGCACCGGATCGCTGTCTTCGATGTACACCGAGCCTTGCACCGGCAGGTGCACCTTCTTCGCCTGCCGCGCCAGTGCGCCATGGCGCAGCGCGAACAGGTCCGACACGGCGCCGCTGCGCACCACGTAATACAGGCCGTCGCTGCTTGGCGCCGATGTCCTCGATCACGCCGGTCTGCTGCGGCACCGCTTCCACCGGCGCCGCCTCCGGGCGCGACAGATCCCAGCGCAAGACGCGGTAGCGCGCGGCGCCGTCGAAGCTGCGGCCATACAGCCACTTGCCGCTGTGGGTGGTGCGGCGCACCTTGGCCGCCTCGCCGATCACTTCGCGCCACTGCGCGCCCGGTTTGCCGAGCTGCTCGCGCGGCTGCACGTAGATGCGCGGCAGGCCGCCCACGCCGTCGGCCAGCATCAGCACCGCATACGGCGACTCCTTGCTCACCGAGACGAACGGCCAGTCGTTCTCGCGCGTCGTCACGCCATGCGCATGATGTCGTAGCCGAGCAGCGGCTGGTCGTCCTTGCCGTCGCTGCCCACACGCCGGATGATCATCTGGTTCTTGCCATAGGCGCGCGCCGGGTCGCCGCTGCGGGTGTAAATGAAGCGTTCGCCGTCAGGCATCCAGATCGCCCGCAGCTCGCCCCAGATGCGCGGCACGGGCTCGCCGGTCATGGTCCCGGTCTTCGTATCGAGCACGTGGATCGCGCCCAGCTCGGCGTCGGCCACCGACAGCACCAGCGCCACGTATTTCCCATCGGGCGAGACGGCGTAGTTGTTGATCGCGTGGGTCTGACCGGTGCTGGCCTTCAGCGTGTCCGGATCGAACAGGATGCGGTCGGCCGCCTTACCGGTGCGCACGTACAGCTTGCCCAGTGCATCGGTGGGCTGCTTCTTCATGAAGTAGGTGGAACGGCCGACCCGGTTGATGGCGTACACGCGGTCGCTCGCTTTCGCGCTGAGCGCGTCGATGCGTTCCTGCAGCGCGGCGCGGCCGGGCAGCGCATCGAGCGCGGCGCGCGTGTAACCGCCCTGTGCCCGGGCCCAGGCTTGCACCGCGGGGCTGTCGAGCTGTTCCAGGCCGCGGTAGGGATCGTCGATGGCAATGCCCTGGTAGGTGTCGGTGACCTTGCTCAGCGGGGTGGCGGGCGGGGCCGCGAAGGCGGGCGCCAGTGCAAACATGGTGATGCTGACAAGACAACGCTGCAAGACAGTGGATGGCATGGCAATGATCCTCATGGGGAAGTGGCGTTCCGAAAATATACGTGAGGCAGCCGAGCTTGTGACAATCATGGAAAGAAAATAACAGTGCAACGTACGTTTCCCAGCGACATCATTTTTATGAATGTCGACTATGCGTTCCGGAAATGAGCTATGTGATTTGTGAATGGATGGCATCACAAATGAAAATTTTATTTATAGCTCGCACTTGTCTATACTTCTCTCATCAACTCGATGTACTACCAGGAAACGACATGACCACCGCCACCTTCCACACCACCGACACGCTGCGCAGCTATTTCGCCGACGTCAGCAATGCTGCACGCGCTTTTGCCGCTGCCCTGTTCGCTGCCCAGGAACGCCAGTTCGTGGCGCAGGAAGTCATGACCCGTCCGGCGCCATCCGAGCGTTCGCGTGTACGCACCCACATGAAACTGATCCGCATGGCCAATGAATACCAGGACATGCAGCCTAGCCTGGCCGCCGAACTGCGCCAGCTCGCCTCGCGGGGCTGAAATGGAATTCGTCGAATACCTGCCCGGCGCCCTGGCCATCGCTGGATGGTGGTACGCCTCGCCATCCTGGTCCGCAACGGCAACGTGCTTAGGCGGCGGACGAACAAAACGCCTGACCCAACATCACATGCCACTGTAGTGCTTAGCGTTTGTATTTACCCCTCCATTTTTTACTTTCCAGACACATCGCCCGGTGGGACGCTGCGCTAGAATGCCCTCTTGCATTTTCTGGCTCCGGCTCCGATTCACTCACCCCCTTCGACGACGATGCGTTTACTTGCACTTCCTTTCTTGGCCGCCATCTGGGCGATCCCCGCCGCGGCCGTTACCCCCATCAGCCTCGACCAGGCCATGGCCCATCCGGACTGGATCGGAACGCCGGTAGAAAACGCCTGGTGGAGCTGGGACAGCAAACAGGTCTTCTTCAAGCAAAAACGCAGCGGCTCGCAGTTGCGCTGACACCTTCCAGGCCGTGCCAGGGCGCGCCGCGCAAGGTGGGCGACAGCGAACTGGCCAACCTCGACAGCGACCGCATCGTCTACAACCATGACCGCACGCGCGCCATCCTGCTGCGCAGCGGCGACCTGTTCGAACGCGACCTCAAGACCGGCACCCTGGCCCAGGTCACGCGCGGCAGCAACGGCCTGGCCGCGCCCCCAGTACGCGGCCGACGGCCGCGCGATCCAGTTCCGCGTCGGTCACGAGTGGCTCAGCTGGAACCGCGCCGACCACCTGGTCTCGCCGGTCGCCGCGCCGCGCGCCAGCAAGGATCCGGCCGCCACGCCCGACGAAGACGCTGCGCGACCTGCAGCTGCGCCTGATCTCCACCCTCAAGCGCCAGAAGGACGACCGCGACGCCGCCCCGCGCGCGCACCGAAGAAGAACGCCGTGCCGACGCGACCCGCGCCCCGGCCCCGATCTACCTGGGCGACAAAGTCACCATCGAAGGCAGCGCCCTGTCGCCGGACGCGCTGGCTGCTGGTGGTCACCGCGCCCAAATCGTTCGACAAGGGCCGCATCGGCAAGCTGCCGCGCTACGTGACCGAATCGGGCTACGAAGAATTCGACGACCAGCGTCCGCGCGTGGGCCGCAACATGCCTAGGCCGAGCACACCGTCAAGCTGGTCGACCTGGTCACGCGCCAGGTGCGCGACCTGTCGTTCGACGTGCTGCCCGGTGTGGCCACCGATCCGCTGGCGGCCCTGCGCGCCGAGCGCAAGCTGCCGGGCCTCAAAGGCAACCGCAGCGTGCGCGTGGACGACGACGGCGAAACCATCCAGTGGAACAGCAGCGGCACCCAGGCGGCCGTGGTGCTGCGCGCGGTCGACAACAAGGACCGCTGGATCGCCACGGTCGACCTCAAGGCCGGCGCCTTCAAGCCCGTGCACCGCGACAGCGACAGCGCCTGGGTCAACTCGGGCACCAATGAATTCGGCTGGCTGAACGACAACGCCACGCTCTGGTACCTGTCCGAAGAGAGCGGCTACTCGCACCTGTACGCAACGGGCGCGGACGGCAAGACGCGCGCTCACGCAGGGCAAATGGGAAGCGACCCGCATCGACTGGAGCGCCGACGGCGCCACCGCCTACATGCTGTGCAATCCGAAAGCGCCGGGCACCTACGAGGTCTGCGCCGTCAACGCAAAAGACGGCAAGCTGCGCGAAGTGACCGCGCTCGAAGGCGTCGAACAGTTCGCGCTCTCGCCCGACCAGCGCAAGCTGCTGGTGCACTACTCGTCGAGCTACATGCCGGTCCAGCTGGCGACCGTGCCGGTCATGCAGGCAGGCGCTGCAGCCAGACTGACCGACACCCGCAGCGCCGACTTCAAGGCGCAGCAGCTGGATCGAACCGCAAATTGTGGCCGTGCCATCGACCCATGGCGCGGATCCCGTGTACGGCAAGCTGTATCGCCCGGCCACGCTGGAAGCGGGCCGCAAGTACCCGATCGTCATGTTCGTGCATGGCGCCAAGCTACCTGCAAAACGTGAGCAAGCGCTACCCGGTCTACTTCCGCGAACAGATGTTCCACAACCTGCTGGTTGAAAAGGCTACATCGTGCTGGACCTGGACTACCGCGCCTCGAAAGGCTACGGGCGCGACTGGCGCACCGCGATCTACCGTCAGATGGGTTACCCGGAGCTGGAAGACTACGTGGACGGCGTGAACTGGATGGCGGCCAAGCACCAGGGTGATCTGAAAAACGTCGGCATCTACGGCGGCAGCTACGGCGGCTTCATGACCTTCATGGCGCTGATGCGCCAGCCGGAACTGTTCAAGTCGGGCGCCGCGCTGCGCCCGGTGACCGACTGGACCACCTACAACCACGAGTACACCGCCAACATCCTCAACACGCCGGATCTGGACCCGGAAGCGTACCGCAAATCGTCGCCGATCGAATACGCGGACCAGCTCAAGGGCAACCTGCTGATCTCGCACGGCATGGTGGACGACAACGTGTTCTACCAGGACTCGGTGCGCATGGCGCAGCGCCTGATCGAACTGAAGAAAGATCACTGGGAACTGGCCAGCTACCCGCTCGAGCGGCACGCCTTCGTACAGCCGGAGAGCTGGTATGACCAGTACCGCCGCATCTACCAGCTGTTCGAGCGCACGCTGAAGTAATTTCCCAACCGGGGTCAGAAACTACAGGGTCAGACCTCAATTCTGCAACAAGTTGCAGAATTGAGGTCTGACCCCGTAGTTTCTTACACGGCTAGGAAATCGAGCAGGGTCAGGGCGACCACTTTGGTGGCGCGGCGCAAGTCTTCCAGCGCCAGCTTTTCGTCGGCTTTCTTGGCGTTCGATTCGGGCACCGTCCGCGGACCGGCGCCGTACAGCACGGCAGGAATGCCGTACTCGCCATACAGGCGCGCATCCGCGTACAGCGGCGTGCCCTGGGCCGTGATTTCTTCGCCGATCACTTCCTGCCCGTTTTTCTGCAGGCTGGTTACCAGCTTTTCCGAACCCGGCAACAGCCGCAGCGCGTGCGACAGCAGCAGGCGCTTGATCTCCAGGCGGATCCCTGGCTCGCCCTTGACCGCGTTCTCGATCAGCGCGCGCACCTGCGCTTCCACCGCCACCGGATCTTCTTCCGGAATCATGCGGCGGTCCATCTTCATCACCACTTTGCCGGGCACCACATTGGTGTTGGTGCCGCCGTCGATGCGGCCCACCAGCATGGTCGGCGAATCGATCCCGGCCACCTTCGATTTGATCTTCTTGAGCTCCGGCAGCTGGCCGTAGATCGCATTGAGAATCCTGGTCGCCGCCTGCAGCGCATCGTGCCCCGTCTCCGGCATGGCGCCATGGCCGGACTTGCCGTGCACCGTGATCTCCAGCTGCAGGCAGGCGTTGTGCGCGGTGACGATGTTGTAGCTGAAGCTTAGCCGCGATCACGAAGTCCGGCTTGGTCAGCTTTTGCTCGAGCAGCCAGCCCGGTCCCAGCAGACCGCCGAATTCCTCGTCGTAGGTGAAGTGCAGCTCGACGCCGCCCTTGAGCGGCACGCCCAGCGCTTCGAGCGCGCACGGCGAAGATGTAGGTCGAAAAATCGCACTTCGACACCGCCGCCGCACGCCCGTAGATATAGCCGTCTTCGATCACGCCGCCATACGGCGGCTTGGTCCAGCCTTCACCGGGCGGCACCACGTCGCCGTGCGCATTGAGCGCCACGGTCGGTCCGCCCGCCGCGTACGGACGGCGGACGATCAGGTTGGTGATGCTCTCCATGCCGTAGTCGTGTACGGCCTGCGCTTAAGCACCGCGTGCTTTTCCGCCTTCCAGCCATAAGCTTCGACCATGTGGGCCACCGCGTCGGCGTGCGGCGCGTTGTTGCCGGGCGGGGTATCGGTCGGCACCTGGAGCACTTGCTGCAGGAAGGCGACTTGCTCGTCGAAGTGGGCGTCGATCCAGGCGGTCAGTTTGTCGTGAGTTTGCATCGTCATTCCTATTTGGCGCTTAGCTTCGAACCAGGCGGCTAGCTGGGCGCGCTCGGCGTCGGTCATGTTGGTCAGGTTCGCGATCGGCATCGCCTTGAGCTGCACCGATTGCTGGTAAATGCGTGGCGCGTTCTGCCGGATCTGCGCGTCGCTGTCGAGCATCACAGCCATAAAGCGCGCTGGCAAAGCCGGGCTGGGTCGGCTGCGCGGCATGGCAGGCCACGCAGCGCGCGCCGATGATGGTCTTCACGTGCGCGAACTGCGCCGCAGGGTCGGCGCCGCCAGCGGCAGCGGCAGGCGCTTTGGGCGCGATGGCCACGGCCACCGCGGCCAGCAGCGCGATGCTTAGGCCAGCGGATAGCGCCACTCCACGCGCCCGCGGTGGCGCAGGTTGAAGAAGTGCCGAATCAGCACGCCCGCCGCCATGATCACCGCCAGCACCGCCCACGCGTAGTCGTGGCGGTAGGTCATGGCGTAGTGGTTGCTGATCATGATGAACAGGACCGGCAGCGTGAAGTAGTTGTTATGCACGCTGCGCTGCTTGGCCTTCAGACCGTGGCTCGGGTCCGGCTTCTGCCCCGCCATCATGGCCGCGACCATCTTGCGCTGGCCGGGAATGATCAGCATCAGCACGTTCGCCACCATCATGGTGCCGATCATGGCGCCCACGTGGATGTAGGCCGCGCGCCCGCTCAGGTAATGGGTCAGCAGGTAGGCGCTGCCCACCAAAAAGCCGAAGATCACCACGCCAAAGGCGAGGTCGTGCTGCCCCAGCTTGGAGCGGCACAGCAGGTCGTACACGGTCCAGCCGACCACCAGGCTGCCCAGGCCCAGGCCGATGGCTTGCAAACTGGTGAGGTCGGCCACCGATTTGTCGACCATCATCGCCTGCGCATTGAAGTAGTAGACGATGGTCAGCAGCGCGAAGCCGGACAGCCAGGTCGAATACGCTTCCCATTTGAACCAGTGCAGTTCCTTCGGCAGTTCGGCGGGCGCCACCAGATATTTTTGCGGGTTGTAAAAGCCGCCCCCGTGCACGGCCCACAGTTCGCCCGACACGCCCTTCCTGGCCAGATCCGAGCCCAGCGATGGGCCTGGATGGTGTTGTCGAGCCAGACGAAGTAGAACGAGGCGCCGATCCAGGCGATGCCGGTGATCACGTGCAGCCAGCGCAACAGGAGATTCATCCATTCGAGCAGATAGGGGGTGAGGTGGCCGAATACTTCCATGGGATTCCTTGTTGCAGGCGCGACGACAATAGGTGGGCGAATTTACGCAAGATAGCGTGATTCCCCTCCCTCAACATGAAAAATGACGTATATTCAACATACTTGAATCGATATACAACACAGAATGGCCAGCCTCCCCCAGCACCTCGACCTGCACCTGATCCGCATCCTGTACCTGCTGCTGGTCGAAAAGAACGTCTCGCGCGTCGCGCTCAAGCTCAACCAGCCGCAACCGTCGATCTCCGCTTCCCTGCGCAAGCTGCACGAGCTGACCGGCGACCCGCTGCTGGTGCGCGGCGCGCGGCATGGTGCCGACCCAGCACGGCGAAAGCTTGCTCAAGCTTCTACCCAAGCGCATCCTCGACGAGACCGAGAGCCTGTTCGTGAAAAAGTCGCCCTTCATCCCGCAGGAAGAAGCGCGCACCTTCCACATCGCCGCCCCCGACTACCTGGACAGCCAGTTCCTGCCGAATGTGGTGACGGCGCTGCGCCGCGGGTCGCCCAACAGCCGGGTGGTCATCCACAGCCTGGGCCCGGGCGTGGACTATATCCGCATGCTCTCCGACGGCGACATGGACCTGGTCATCGCCAACTGGGACGAGCCGCCCGCCCACCTGCACATCTCCAAGCTGTTCGAGGACCCGATCATCTGCACCATGCGCGCCGACAGCCCCTACGCCAGGCGCACCGCCAGCGACGCCATGACGATCGAGGATTATCTGAGCCTGCCGCACGTGGCGCCGTCCCAGATGCTGCCCGGCTACCACGGCGTGATCGATTCCTTCCTCGAGCGCCAGGGCCTGCAGCGCAAGGTGGCGGTGGAGTCGGCCTATTTCGGCCTGATCCCCTATATGCTGACCCAGACCGACCTGGTGCTCACCACCGGGCGCCAGTTCATGCGCTTTTACGAGAAGACGCTGCCGCTCAAGACGTTCACGGTGCCGGTCAAGTTCCCGCCGATGCGCTTTTACCAGCTGTGGCACGAGCGCGTGCACCAGGCGCCGGAGCACAAGTGGCTGCGCGACCAGGTCAGCGCGGCGGCCAAGGCGCTGGTGCAGCGCTAGCGGCGCCATAGGGCTTATCTGGTTTAAGATATACCTCGCGCCGCAGGCGGCGCTATGATCCCAGTCTGGCACGATCGGATACCCATACCATGACCACTCTCCCGGATTTGAACAGCTGCGCCGCCGCCGATTTTGTCGATACCCTGCGCGGCATCTACGAGCACTCGCCGTGGATCCCCGAGCGCGCCTGCGCGCAGCGCCCGTTCGCCACCTTCGCCGCCCTCAAATTCGCGCTGCAGGAAGTGGTAGCCGGGGCCAGCACCGACGAGCAGCTGGGCCTGATCCGGGCCCACCCCGAGCTGGCTAAGCAAGGCCGCCATCGTGGGCCAGCTGACGGCCGAATCGACCATCGAACAAGCCAAGTCCGGGCTCAATCTGTGCAGCGCCGCCGAATACGCCACGCTGCACCAGCTCAACGCCGACTACAACGCCAAATTCGGTTTCCCCTTCATCCTGGCCGTCAAAGGCCCGGACGGACAGGGCCTGACCCGCCAGTCCATCATCGAGACCTTCACCCGCCGCCTGAAGAACCAGCGCAGCCAGCAGAAATGGCCGAATGCCTGCGCCAGATTCACCGCATCGCCGAACTGCGCCTGAACGACCTGCTGGGCGTTGTTCCCGTGTTCGGCCCCACGCTGATGCAGTGGTCCGACACGCTGGCTTAAGCTGGAGCGAAATGGAAGACGGCCTGACCTGTTCCTACATGACGGCCGTGCACCAGCGCACCGCCGCCCAGCTGGCCCACTGGATGCGCGAAGCTGGCATGGAAGTGACGATCGACGCGGTCGGCAATGTCGCCGGGCGCTACCTGTCGGCCGAACCCGATGCCAAAACCCTGATGACCGGCTCCCACTACGACACCGTGCGCGACGGCGGCAAGTACGACGGCTTAAGCTCGGCATCCTGCTGCCGGTCGCGATCGCGCGCCACCTGAACGAGGCGGGGCGAGCGGCTGCCGTTCCACCTCGAAGTGGTCGCCTTCGCGGAAGAAGAAGGCGTGCGCTTCAAGAGCACTTTCCTGGGCAGTAACGCCGTCATCGGCCGCTTCGACCTCGACCTGCTGGAGCGCACCGACGCCGACGGCGTGCGCATGCGCGACGCGCTGACGCTGGCCGGGCACGATCCGGCGGCCATTCCCGCCATCGCGCGAGACCCGGCCAGCCTGCTCGGCTTCGTCGAAGTCCACATCGAACAGGGCCCGGTCCTGCTCGAACACGGCCTGGCGCTGGGCGTGGTCACGGCCATCGCGGGCAGCTCGCGCTACCTGGTCGAGCTGACCGGCCTGGCCAGCCACGCCTAAGCACCACCCCCGATGACGATGCGGCGCGATGCGGCCGCCGCCGCCGCCGAAATCGTGCTGCTGGTCGAAGCGCGCTGCACCGGCGTCGCCTCGCTGGTGGGCACGGTCGGCCAGCTGCAGGTGCCCAACGGGTCGGTCAATGTGATTCCCGGCCACTGCAAGCTCTCGCTCGACATTCGCGCCGCCGACGACGCCGTGCGCCTGGCGGCGGTTCAGGACATCCTGGACGGCATCGCCGCCATCTGCGCGCGCCGCCAGGTCGAACACGCGCTCGAACAGGTGGTCAGCGCCGCCGCCGCCCCCTGCGCGCCGTGGCTGATGGACCAGCTGGGCGCGGCCGTCGAACGGGCCGGCCTGCCCCGCTACGACCTGCCGTCCGGCGCCTAGCCACGACGCCATGGCCATGGCCGCCGTCACCAATGTTGCCATGTTGTTCACACGCTGCGGCAATGGCGGCATCAGCCACAACCGGCTGGAGACCATGACCGCCGACGACGCCGAGATCGCGGCCCAGGTGTTGCTGGATTTCCTCAGGAATTTTCACCAGGGCGCGTGAATGTGTTATCTTGAAGCAACGACCATGTCAGGCACGGCGCGCTTCAATGACCAAAGAATGCCCTATCACCGTGAGCGGATCGACTGACGCCGAAGCGTTGCTGCTGGCTATCGCCAATAGCGGTACCGGCGTGTGGGACCGCCACATCCCTTCCGGCCGCATCGTCTACTCGGCCGCCTGGAAGGCGATGCTCGGGTACGCCGAACACGAAATCAGCGACCGCATCGAGGAAAGCTATCACCGCGTCCATCCGGAAGACCTGCCCGGCGTGCGCGCCACGATCGACGCCCACTTCAAGAACCAGACCCTGTCCTACGAGGTCGAGCACCGCCTGCTGTGCAAGGACGGCAGCTACAAGTGGGTGCTCAGCCGCGGCAAGGTGGTCGAGCGCGACGAAGCTCAGCAAGCCGGTGCGCATGACCGGCATCACCACCGACATTTCCGACACCGTGGCCCTGTCCGAGGAATTGCGGCGCAGCGCCGAACTGCTGACCCACCTGACCGACGAAGTGCCGGGCCTCGTGTACCAGTACCGCCAGTGGCCGGACGGCTCGGCGTCCTTCCCCTACGCCAGCGCTTAAGCATCGTCGCCATCTTCGGCACCAATCCGCCGCTGGCCGCGATGGACGCGGCCCATGCCGAAGTGGTGATCCATCCCGACGACATCGCCCTCTACCGCGCCACGCTGGCCGCATCGGCCGAGTCGCTCGAACGCTGGCACCTGCAGTTCCGCGTGATCCTGCCGGGCGCCGGCCTGCGCTGGCGCGAGGGTGAAGCCCGCCCGCGCCGACTCGACGACGGCAGCACGGTATGGCACGGCTTCATCGCCGACATCAGCGCCCACAAGGAGCTCGAACATCAGCTCAAGGACGCCGCCGCGACCGACTTCCTCACCGGGCTGCCGAACCGGCGCCACATCATGGCCCGCATGGACCAGGAACTGGCGCGTGCAGCGCGACCCGCTGGCCCTGTCGGCCGTGCTGATGTTCGACCTGGATCTGTTCAAGGATATCAACGACACCCACGGCCACGCGAAAGGCGACGCGGTGCTGCGGCATTTTGCGCAAGTGCTGCTGTGCGAACTGCGCAAGGTCGATTCGGTGGGCCGCATCGGCGGCGAAGAATTCGCCATTTTGCTATCCGGCGCGGACGTGGAAGACGCGGCCCGCTTCGCCGAACGCGTGCGCGCACGGCTGCAGGCTTCGCCCCTGTGCGAGGAAGGCATCTGCATCGCGGTCACGGTCAGCATCGGCGTGGCCACCATGCTGGCCGACGACGCCAGCGTCAACAGCGCCCTGTCGCGCGCCGACCGGGCCCTGTACCGCGCCAAGCAGCGCGGCCGCAACCGGGTCGAAATCGCCTAGCTAGCCCACCACCACCGCCCGTTCCAGCATCGCGTGCAGCAGCACGTTGCAGCTAAGCTTCCAGATGGTCGGCCTGCGCATCCTCGATTTCATTGTGGCTGATGCCGTCCTTGCACGGCACGAAGATCATCCCCGCGGGCGCCAGGCGCGCCGCGTAAATGGCGTCGTGACCGGCGCCGGAGACCACGTCCATGGTCGAATAACCCAGCTTGGCGGTGGCCGCCCGCACCGCGCCCACGCAGTCCGGATGGAACGGGCATGGCGGGTAGTAGGAAACGCTTCGATGGTGATCCCAAGGCCGCTCTCGGCGCGTTTTATCAACAAACGCGAGCATCTCTTCGTGCATGGTATTGAGCAGTTCGTCGTTCACGTTGCGCAGGTCGATGCTGAATTTGACTTCGCCCGGAATCACGTTGCGGCTGTTCGGGGAACACCTGGACCATGCCGACCGTGCCGCGCCCGTAAGGCGGATAGCGGTTGGCGATGCTGACCACTTCCTGCATGATCCGGGTCGAGACCTGCATCGCATCCTTGCGCAGCCCCATCGGGGTCAGGGCCGGCGTGCGCTTCCATGCCGGTCACCACGCAGTCGTACCACGACAATCCCATCACGGCGGGCACCACGCCGATCACCTTGTCGGCGTCTTCCAGCACCGGGCCCTGCTCGATATGGGTCTCGAAATAGGCGCCGATCGGATGCTGGCCCGGCACCTGCTCACCCATGTAACCGATGCGCGCCAGTTCGTCCTTGACGCTCTTGCCTTCGGTGTCCTTGGCGGCGTAGGCGGTTTCCAGGCTGAAGGCGCCGCAGAACACGCCTGAACCCATCATCACGGGCACGAAACGCGAGCCTTCCTCGTTGGTCCAGAACGCCACTTCGATCGGCGCCTCGGTCGTGATCTTCCAGGTCGTTCAGGGTGCACACCACTTCCAGGCCTAGCCAGCACGCCGTAATTGCCGTCGAACTTGCCGCCGGTGGGCTGGGTGTCGATATGACTGCCCGTCATGATCGGCGGCAGCGCCGGATTGCGGCCTTCGCGCCGCATGAAGACGTTGCCGATCTGGTCGACGGTGACGCTCATGCTTAAGCCTCTTTGGCCCAGCCGACCACCAGGTCGCGGCCTTGCTTGTCGAGGTCAGTCAGCGCCAGGCGCTTGACGCCGCCCTTGGGTGTGGCGCCGATTTTTGCCAGCGCCATCAGGGCGTCCCACAGGCGCGTGCCGTTAATTCGCAGTTCGTTCATGTCCAGCTCCTTGATTTCTTATGCGTGCGTTTTGGTGAACGCGGGCCGGTCCACGTGCTTGCTTATGCCTTCCACCGCGCGCAGCTCACCGCGCGAAGACCACGTTCCCCGTTCGACAGCGTGTACGAAGGGATGCCCTTCACGGTGCGCCCTTCGAATACATTGAACCCGCCCTTGGCGAACTGGGTCTTGGCCGAAATCGTGCGCGTGCCTTCCGGATCCCACACCACGATGTCGGCATCGGCACCTACCACGACCAGCCCCTTGCGTGGGTACATATTGAAAATTTGCGCCGCATTGGTCGAGGTGACGCGCACGAATTCGGATGGCGTCAGCTCTACCCCGAATTGACGCCCGCATCCCACACCACCGACATCCGGTCTTCCACCCCGCCGCAGCCGTTCGGGATTTTGGTGAAGTCGTCCTTGCTTAGCCGCCTTCTGCTCGGCGCAGAAGGTGCAGTGATCGGTGGCCGTAGTGTGCAGGTTGCCCCCTTGCAGACCCTGCCACAGCGCGCCCTGATGGTGCTTGCTCCGAAACGGCGGGCTCATGACGTGGCCACGCGCGAATTCGAGGTCGGAGCTCTGGTACACGCTGTCGTCGATCACCAGGTGGC
This sequence comes from Massilia sp. H-1, assembly GCA_024703915.1. GTDB lineage: Bacteria > Pseudomonadota > Gammaproteobacteria > Burkholderiales > Burkholderiaceae_D > Telluria_A. Next base: position 1,504,448 of record CP087969.1, read on the forward strand.
TAGGCCAGCGCCTCGCCATACACGCTGCCCCCCTTGGCGCGCGCGGGTGATCGCCTCCAGCGATTCGGCGCACGACACGTGCACGATATAGACCGGCGTGCCCAGCACATTGGCGATCGCGATGGCGCGGTTGGCCGCTTCGGCTTCCACCTCGGGCGGACGCGAGAGCGGATGCGCGGCCGGGCCCGTGATCCCCTTGCGCAGCAGGTCCTGCTGCAGCTGGAACACCAGCTCGCCGTTCTCGGCATGCACGGTCGGAATCGCGCCCAGTTCCAGCGCGGGGTGAAGCTTTTGACCAGCGTTTCGTCGTCGGCCATGATGGCGTTCTTGTACGCCATAAAGTGCTTGAAGCTGTTCACGCCATGCTTGTGCACCAGCGTGCCCATGTCCGCATGCACGCTGTCGTCCCACCAGGTGACGGCCACGTGGAAGGTATAGTCGCCCGCCGATTTGGCGGCCCAGCCGCGCCAGGTGTGATACGCCTCGAGCAGCGACTGCTGCGGATTCAGGGATGACGAAATCCATGATCGTGGTCGTCCCATGCCTACCAGGCTTGCCGCGGTGCCAGGTGAAGAAATCGTCGGCCGTGACCGTGCCCATGAACGGCAGCTGCATGTGGGTGTGGGTGTCGATCCCGCCCGGCATGACGTACTGGCCGCTGGCGTCGATCACAGTGGCGCCGGAAGGCGCATCGAGCTTGTCGCCGACGGCGACGATCTTGTCGCCAAACACCAGCACATCGCCCTTGAAGGCGCGGTCTGCATTGACGATGGTGCCGCCGCGGATAATCGTGGTCATGAACAGCTCCTGAAAATCAGATTAAGAATGTACCATGCCTGCATGGCGTTCACGGCACGGCCTTTCATCAAGGCGCCGTACACCACGGCGGAAATGGCGATGCCGACAAACCAGGCGTAGGTATAGACCGTCTTGAACAGCGGGTCGACACCGGGGAAGGACGCCGGAAAGGCGGCATTCATGAAGCCCGGGATATTCGGCAGCACGCCTACCGCGAAGGCGATCACCGCCGCCGCATTCCAGCCGCTGCCATACGAATAGATGCCGTCGTCGTGGTACAGCTGCGCGACATCGAGCTCGGTTTTGCGGATCAGGTAATAGTCGACGATCAGGATCCCGGCGATCGGACCGAGCAGCGCCGAGTAGCCGATCAGCCAGGTGAAGATATAGCCCTGGGTCGACTCCAGTATTTTCCACGGCATCATGACCAGCGCAATGCTTAGGCCGTGATGAAGCCGCCGGTGCGGTAGGACACCAGCTTGGGCGCCAGCGACGAAAAGTCGTAAGCCGGGCCGACCAGATTGGCCGCCAGGTTGACGCTGACGGTATCGATCAGCAGCACCAGCAGCGCGATCAGCACCGCCGCGCCGGTCATGCGGCTGGCCAGGTCGACCGGGTCCCAGATCGCCTTGCCGTACAAGACCACCGTGGCCGAGGTGACGATCACGGCCAGCATGGCCAATAAGCCCATCGGCACCGGCAAGCCGACCGACTGGCCCACGATCTGGTCGCGCTGGGTCTTGGCGAAGCGGGTGAAGTCCGGAATATTGAGCGCCAGCGTGGCCCAAAAGCCCACCATGGCCGTCAGCGAAGGCCAGAACGCGGTCCAGAACTGGCTTCTAGCCTTCTTGCCGCCTTCAACGAACTGCGAGGGCTGGTCGAGCAGCGGACCGAAGCCATCGGCCTTGTTGTACACCCAGCCGAGCAGCACGAAGCAGATCACGATCTTGAGCGGCGCGGTCCAGGTTTCGAGCTTGCGGATCGATTCCATGCCGTGCACGATGTACCAGAACTGGATGGCCCAGAAACCCAGGAAGCAGGCCAGCTGGGAGCCGTTGATGCCCAGGCCGATGATCTTGTCGCTACCGATCTCGCCGCCCATCATGACCCCGAGCAGCGTGTAGATCATGCTGCCGCCGAACCAGGTCTGGATGCCGTACCAGCCGCAGGCGACGACGGCGCGCATCAGCGCCGGAATCCGCGCGCCGGTGGTGCCGAACGAGGAACGCGCCAGCACCGCGTACGGAATGCCGTACTTGGTGTAGAAGCGTGGCCGATCAGCAGCATCGGCAGCAGCACGATGGCGTTGGCCAGGAACACCGTGAGCACCGCCTGATAGCCGGACATGCCGCCCTCGATCAAACTGGCCGAGAGCGTATAGGCCGGAATGCACATCACCATGCCCACCCACAGGGCCGCGAAGTGATACCAGCGCCAGGTGCGCTGGGCCGCGGTGGTGGGGGCGAGATCTTCGTTCCAGAGCTGCGTGTTTGCGGACAGGTCTTTGCTCACTGGGTCACTCTCCAAATCGGGTTGTGGGGTTTGCCGCTTAGCCTACCACTTCCGCACGTGGGTTTCTCGGATCCTGGGTCCAATTCATGTATTTTTTGCCAGTCTGTTGCGGCACCATCGTGATGCAGGCTTCGACCGGACAGGTGATCTCGCACAGATTGCAGCCGACGCATTCTTCCTTGATCACTTCATAGGTGCGCACGCCGCTGGCCGCGTCGATCAGCTGGGCGATCGACTGGTGCGAGGTGTCTTCGCAGGCCACATAGCACTTGCCGCACTTGATGCACTTGTCCTGGTCGATCTGGGCGATCACCTGGTAGTTCATATCCAGGTATTTCCAGTCGGTGGTGTTGGGCACCGCCTTGCCGGAGAATTCGGCGATGTTCTTGTAGCCCTTCTCGTCCATCCAGCGCGACAAGCCATCCTTCATTTCTTCGACGATGCGGAAGCCATGCAGCATGGCGGCCGTGCACACCTGCACCGAGCTGGCGCCCAGGGCGATGAATTCGGCCGCGTCGCGCCAGTTGCCGATGCCGCCGATGCCGGAAATCGGCAAGTCCTTGGTTTCCGGGTCGCGCGCGATCTCGGCCACCATGTTGAGCGCGATCGGCTTGACGGCCGAACCGCAGTAGCCGCCGTGGGTGCTGGCGTCGCCCACAATCGGGAACGCCACCATGCGGTCCAGATCGAGGTGGGTGATCGAATTGATGGTGTTGATCAGCGAGACCGCGTCGGCCCCGCCCGCCAATGCCGCGCGCGCAGGTTTGCGCACATCAGTGATGTTCGGGGTCAGCTTGACGATCACCGGCAGCTTCGAGTGCTTTTTGCACCAGCGCGTGACCATTTCCACGTACTCGGGCACCTGGCCCACCGCCGCGCCCATGCCGCGCTCCGGCATGCCGTGCGGGCAGCCGAAATTGAGCTCGATGCCGTCGGCGCCGGTCGCTTCCACTTTGGGCAGGATCTCGGCCCACAGCGCTTCTTCGCACGGCAGCATGAGCGAGACGATCATGGCCCGGTCCGGCCAGTCGCGCTTGACCTGGGTGATTTCGGCCAGGTTGATTTCCAGGCTGCGGTCGGTGATCAGTTCGATGTTGTTGAAACCGAGGACTTCGCGGTTCTTGCCGTAGTGCGCGGAATAGCGCGACGACACGTTGACGGCAGCCGGGTCTTCGCCCAGAGTCTTCCAGACCACGCCACCCCAGTCGGCTTCAAACGCGCACCACGTTGTAGGCCTTGTCGGTCGGCGGCGCGGAGGCCAGCCAGAACGGATTGGGGGACTTGATGCCGCAAAATTCGATGCTCAGGTCAGCCATTATGCAGCCTCCACTTTCGATTGGATGTCGTGATGAATGGCCAGCGCGGCCAGTTTTCCGTGCTGGACTGCCTGCACCGTCAGATCCTGCCCTGGCGCCACGCAGTCGCCGCCCGCGTACACGCCCGGCAGCACCGTGCGGAACGACGCATCGACGCGGATCTTGTCGCCGCTGCGTTCGAGCTGGCGCGCCATCTCGTCCGATATGCCCGACGGGTCGATGCTCTGGCCGATGGCCTTGAATACCGCATCGGCCGCGATCTCGATGAAGGCGCCGGTGCTTAGCCAGCTTGCCGTTCTCCATGCGCGTCTCTTCGAAGCGCATGCCGCGCACGCGGCCCGCGTCGTCCAGCAGGACGTCGAGCGGCGCGGCCCAGGTACGCATGCGCACCTGATTGAGCTTGGCGATCTCCTGTTCGTGGCCGGTCGCGCTCATGGCGTCCGCACCGCGGCGGTACACCAGCGTCACGTCCTGCGCGCCGAGGCGCTTGATCTGCACCGCCATATCGATGGCGGTATTGCCCGCGCCGATCACGATCGCCCGTTTCGGCACCGGCAGCGCGCTCAGGTCCGATGCCTGGCGCAGGGCCGCGATGTAATCGACCGCCGCCATCAGGCCCGGCGCGTCTTCGCCGGTCAGGCCGAGCTGGCGGCTGGCGTTCAGACCCAGGCCCAGGAACACGGCGTCGTACTGCGCATGCAAGTCCTTGAGCTGCAGGTTCTGGCCCAGCACCTGGCCGTGGCGCACTTCGATCCCGCCGATCTCGAGCAGGAATTCGACTTCCTTCTGCGCGAAGTCGCCGGTCAGCTTGTACTTGGCGATGCCGTATTCATTCAGGCCGCCCGATTTCTCGCGCGCCTCGAAGATGACGACGTCATTGCCCAGCATCGCCAGGCGGTGCGCGCACGACAGGCCGGCCTTGGCGCTGACCACGGCGACCGTCTTGCCAGTGCTGGCCGCGCGCTGGAACGGATGCGAAGTGAAGGTCGCGTTGTCGAGCGCGTAACGCTGCAGCAGGCCGATCTTGACCGGCTGGCCTTCCTCGTCGTGATTGCGCACGCAAGCGTCTTCGCACAGGATCTCGGTCGGGCACACCCGGGCGCAGCTGCCGCCCAGGATGTTCTGCTTGAGGATGCCACTGCGGCGCCATTGGTGTTCTGGTCGTGGATATTGCGGATGAAGCTGGCCACATCGATTTCGGACGGGCAGATGCGCGTGCACGGCGCGTCGTAGCAGTACAGGCAGCGCGCCTTTCGATCGCCGCCTGGCGGCGGTCAGCGGCGGCGCCAGGTCGGTGAAGTGGTCGGCCAGTTCGCCGTTCGATGCCGCCGCGAGCGGCAGGTGCTTGAGAGAGTCAATCATGTTCGATCCCGATTTCTATTTTTAGTGTGTCTCCACTCGCGTGGGGGTACTGCGTTTATTTCATTTGCGGGAAAGCGAATTCGACGCTTGCGCTGGCGGTGTTCGGCCAGCGCTGCATGACGGCCTTGTGGCGCGTGTAGAAGCGCACGCCTTCCGGACCGTAAGCGTGGTGGTCGCCGAACAGGCTCTTTTCCAGCCGCCGAAGCTGTTGAAGGCCATCGGCACCGGCAGCGGCACGTTCACCCCGACCATGCCGACCTGGATCTGGCGCACGAACTCGCGCGCGGTGCCGCCGTCGCGGGTGTAGATGGCCACACCGTTGCCGTACTCGTTGGCGTTGATCAGGTTGACGGCGGTGGCCACGTCCGGCGCGCAGCACGCACAGCACGGGACCGAAAATCTCTTCCTTGTAGATGGTCATGTCGGGCGTGACGTGATCGAACAGGGTGCCGCCCACGAAGAAGCCGTTCTCGCGCCCGGCGACCTTGCAGTCGCGGCCATCGACCACCAGCTTGGCGCCCTGCTCCACGCCTTCGCCGATCAGGCGTTCGATGCGCTGCTTGGCCTGGGCCGTGACGACCGGGCCCATTTCGGCGTCGGCCGCCATGCCGTCGCGGATCTTGAGCGCCGCCGTGCGTTCGCCCAGCGCGCCAATCAGCTTGTCGCCGGAGTCGCCCACGGCCACCACCACCGAGATCGCCATGCAGCGCTCGCCTACCGAACCGAAGGCGGCGCCGATCAGGGCGTCGACGGCCATGTTCATGTCGGCGTCGGGCATGACCACCATGTGGTTCTTGGCCCCGCCCAGCGCCTGCACGCGCTTGCCGTTGGCCGTGCCGCGCGAATAGATGTATTCGGCGATCGGGGTCGAACCGACAAAGCTGATCGCCTGCACTTCAGGATGGTCGAGCAGCGCGTCGACGGTGGTCTTGTCGCCCTGGATCACGTTGAACACGCCGTCCGGCAGACCGGCTTCCTTGAGCAGCCTGGCGTGCAAGAGCGAAGCCGACGGATCGCGTTCGGACGGCTTGAGCACGAAGGTATTGCCGCAAGCGATAGCGACCGGGAACATCCACATCGGCACCATCACGGGGAAGTTGAAAGGCGTGATGCTTAGGCCACCACGCCCAGCGCCTGGCGCATCGACCAGGCGTCGATCCCGCGCGAGATCTGGTCGGTGAACTCGCCCTTGAGCAGCTGGGGAATGCCGACCGCGAACTCCACCATCTCGATCCCGCGCGCCACTTCGCCCTGCGCGTCCGAGAACGTCTTGCCGTGTTCGCGCGTGAGCATGGCCGCGAAGTCGTCGGTGTGCTGCTGGCACAGCTGCAGGTACTTGAACAGCACCCGTGCGCGCGTCAGCGGCGGCGTGGCGGACCACGACGGGAACGCGGCGGCGGCGGCGGCGACCGCGTCGCCGACCTCGTCCGCGGTGCCGAGCGCCACCCGGGCGCACGGTTCGCCGAGCGCCGGGTTGAACACGTCGGCGTAGCGGCCGCTGCGCGTGTCGACCTTGGCGCCGTTGATGTAATGGGTGATCGTATCGAGATTGCTCATGATGTTATTCCAGGTTTTTCAGTACGGTGGCCAGCTTGCCGAACAACTCGTCGATGTGTTTTTTCTCGAGCACGAGCGGCGGCGACAAGGCGATGATGTCGCCGGTGGTGCGGATCAGGACGCCGTCCGCAAAGGCTTTCTTGAAGGCGTTGAACGCGCGCACCCGGCTTGCCCTCGATCGGGGCCAGCTCGATGCCGAACGGATCAGGCCGATGGTGCGGATGTCGATCACGTGCGGCAGACCCTTGAGCGAATGCACGGCATCGGCCCAGTATTCCTGCATGCCTACCGCGTGTTCGAGGATGTTCTGCTCCTTGAACACGTCCAGCGTCGCGATCGCGGCGGCGCAGGCCAGCGGATGGCCGGAATAGGTATAGCCGTGGAACAGTTCAATCCCGGCCGGGCCGTCCATGAAGGCGTCGTGAATATGCTTCTTGGTGAACACCGCGCCCATCGGCACGGTCGCATTGGTCAGGCCCTTGGCCACGGTGACCATGTCCGGCTCGACGTCGAAGTAGTCGAACGCGAACGGCGTCGTCAGGCGGCCGAAGCCGGTGATGACTTCGTCGAAGATCAGCAGGATGCCGTGCTTGGTGCACAGCTCGCGCAGGCGCTTGAGGTAGCCCTTGGGCGGTATCAGCACGCCGGTCGAACCGGCGACCGGCTCGACGATCACGGCCGCGATGGTCGACACGTCGTGCAGCGATGATGATGCGTTCGAGGTCGTCGGCCAGGTGGGCGCCGTATTCCGGCTCGCCGCGCGAGAAGGCGTTCTTTTCCAGGTTGTGCGTGTGCGGCAGGTGGTCCACGCCCGGCAGCAGCGGGCCGAAGGTGCGGCGGTTGCCGCCGATGCCGCCCACCGAAATGCCGCCGAAGCCGACGCCATGGTAGCCGCGCTCGCGGCCGATCAGGCGCGTGCGCCCCGCTTCGCCGCGCGACTTGTGGTAAGCCAGCGCCATCTTGAGCGCCGTGTCGACCGCTTCCGAACCGGAGTTGGTATAGAACACGTGGCCGAAACGGTGGCCCGTGTAGTCCATCAGTTTTTCGGCCAGGTCGAAGGCGGCCGGGTGGCCCATCTGGAAGGTCGGTGCGAAATCGAGCTGGCCGACCATCTCGCGCACGGCGGCCACGATCTTCGGCTGCGCGTGGCCGCACGGCACGCACCACAGGCCGGCAGTGCCGTCCAGGATGCTGTTGCCGTCCACATCCTTGTAATACATGCCCTCGGCCGAGACCAGCAGGCGCAGGTGCGCCTTGAAGTCGCGGTTGTTGGTAAACGGCATCCAGAAGGACGCCATGGAATCAGGTTTGGACTCGTTCATTACGACTCTCCAGGATTTTTACGGGCAAAAAAATAATTTACCAGTTGGCAAAATGATGATGCAATAATAGTCAGCAGGACAACTATGGCACATATACACAAATTGCAAAGCCAGCCAACCGTACAGGTGGCGCAAACAACACAGTTTGCGGCGGTGCAGCAGAAGGAGTGGTGAATGGAGGAAAATGAGACAGGCTGGCCGGTCCTCGAGATCGATCGCGGCAAGCGCGGCAGCCTGGTCGATCAGATTGTAGGAGCGATCACGGCGATGGTAAACCGGCGCGCTGCGGGTTGGCACCAAGATGCCGTCGGTTAGACAATTCGCAAAGTGCAACGGCGTGAGCACCTTCACGGTCGTCGAATCCTACGACCGCCTGCTCACGCTCGGCCTGCTGTCCTCGCGCCGCGGCTCCGGCTTTTGTGGCCCGCAGCGACGTCGCCGCCGCGCCGCAACTGGCCCTGCACGCGACCCCGAGCGCGATCGACGCCCTCACCCCGGACCTGTACTCGGGCGTGTCGGACGCGCTGCCGGTCGGCGCCGGCTGGCTGCCGCCGGAATGGTACGGCGAAGCCACCATCCTCGACGCCGTGCGCCTGGCGATGAAGATTCCCGCCAACCGCCTGCGCGGCTACGGGCATCCGCTCGGCTTTCCCACGCTGCGCCAGCACATGGCGACCACCCTCGGCGACGAACTGTTCCAGGTCGGGCCCGACCAGATCCTGCTCACCCACGGCGCCACCCACGCTTTCGACCTGATTTTGCGCACGCTGACCAAGCCGGGCGACACCGTGTTCGTCGAAGTGCCCGGCTACAGCAATCTGATGTCGCTGGTGCGGCACCACGGCTGCATCCCGGTCGGCATCGCGCGCGGCGACAACGGACTCGATGTCGAGGCCCTGGCGCGCCACGCGGCGGCGATCCCGCCCAAGCTCATGTTCGTCAACACGGTCCTGCAAAACCCGCTCGGCACCTCGCTCACCCAGGCCCAGGCACACCGCCTGCTCGGACTGGCCGAGCAATACGATTTCTGGCTGGTCGAAGACGACATCTACCGCGAACTGGCCGCGCGGGCGACGCTTCGCTGGCCGCCATGGACGGACTGCGGCGCGTGATCAGGGTCGGCAGCTTTTCCAAGACGCTCTCGCCGGTGCTGCGGGTCGGCTCGATCTGCGCCTCGAACTCCCTGATTCCCGAACTGCTGCGGGTGAAAATGCTGACCGGGCTGACCACCTCCGAAATCAACGAGCGCGCCGTCTACCATGCGCTCTCGGCCCGGCCTTACCGGCGCATGGTCGAACGCCTGACCGACCAGCTCACGAGCGCGCGCCAGCACCATCGAACGGCTGGCCGAAGCCGGGCTGACGCCGATCGCGCGGCCGCGCGGGCGGCATGTTCGTCAGCGCCGGCTGGGACATCGCGCCCACGCCCGAATGGAACGGCAAGGTGATCGCCGACCGCGCGCTGGCGGCCTGGCATCCTGCTCTCGCCGGGCGAATTTTTCACGCTGGACGCGCCGTCCACGATCTGGTTCCGCTTCAATGCGGCTTACGCGGCCGACGCGCTTGCGCTGCTGGCCGCCTTCCTGACATCGCTACGCTGAAGGACACCATGGCAACCACCAAGACCGTCAACGCCCTGCGCACCGCGACCACCAAGCGGCGCGTGCTCAACCGCGACAAGCTCGAAGCCGACATCGTCGCCGAAGCGGTGCGCGTGTTCGCCGAATTCGGCTACGAAGGCGCCTCGATCGCCACCGTGGCCGACAACGCCGGACTGTCGAAGCAGAACCTGATGTACTACTTCCCGACCAAGCAGGCGCTGTACCAGCGCGTGCTCGACGGCGTGCTGGACGAATGGCTGGCGCGCATGGACACCCTGGCCGATCCGCAGCAAGACCCGCGCGACGTGCTGCGCGCCTACATCCAGGCCAAGCTCAAATTCTCGCGCGAGCAGCCCTGGGCGTCGCGCGTGTACGCGATGGAAGTGATCAGCGGCGCCCAGCTGTACGGCGACCAGATCCAGAAGCGCGTGGTGCCGCTGCTGCGCAAGGATATCGACGTGTTCGAACGCTGGATCAGCGAAGGCAGGATCGGCGCCATCAACGCCACCCACCTGCTGTTTGCGATCTGGGCCATGACCCAGTCGTACGCCGATTTCTCGACCCAGATGGCGCTGGTGCTGAACCGCAAGCAGCTGTCGAAAAGGACTTCGACGACGCCGAACTGATGATCACCAACATGGTCCTCTCCGCCGTCGCCCTCCCCGCCTGACGTCGCCCTCGCGAAGGCGGGGGCCCCATAGCACGCCACCGAATTCGGATAGGTGCTATAGGCCCCGCCTTCGCGAGGGCGACGATTGAGGTATGCTGACGACTATGCCGACCCTCACTCAGACCACCCTATCGACCAAGCGCCTCCGGCTGCGCTGGATGACCCAGTCCGATGCGCCGGCCCTGTTCGCGCTGTTCTCCGATCCGGCCGTCACGCGCTACTGGAGCACCCCGGCCTGGACCGACATCGACCAGGCGCGCGCCTTCATCGACACCACGCTGGCCGAATACGACGCTCGCTCCGGCCTGCGCTTTGCGATCCTGCTGGCCGAAACGGGCGAGATGATCGGTTCGATCAAGCTGTACGACTTCTACGACTCCAACCGCCGCTGCGACATCGGCTACGCGTGCTCCAGGCCCAGTGGGGCAAGGGCCTGGTCGGCGAGGCGATGAGCGCCGTGATCGACTACGCGTTCAACACCCTGAACATGAACCGCATCGAAGCCGACATCGACCCGCGCAATGAAGCTTCGGCCAAGGTCCTCGAACGCATGGCCTTCGTACGCGAGGGCTATATGCGCGAGCGCTGGATCGTCAACGGCGAAGTCTGCGACACCGCCTTCTACGGCCTGCTCAAGCGTGACTGGGAAGCGCGCTGATGGCTTAGCCTGCGCATCGCCGCCGCCCAGTCGGCGTCCAGCCCGGACGGCATCGCGGCCAATGTGGCCCACCACGGCCGTTTCATCGACGCCGCCGCCGACGCGGGCGTGCAGCTGCTGGTGTTCCCCGAGCTGTCGCTGACCGGCTACGATCTGCCCGCCATGGCTGCCAGCGCGGTGAGCGCCGACGATCCCGTCCTCGATCCCCTGCGCGAACACGCGGCGCGCACCGGCATGACCATCGTGGCTGGCGTGCCGCTGGCCAACCGCCACGGCCTGCCCTTCATCGGCGCGCTGGCGTTCCAGCCCGACGGCCGCTGCACCAGCTACCGCAAGCATTTCCTGCACCCGGGCGAGGAGCGCTACGCGGCGCCCGGCGCGGCCATCAGCTGCGTGATCGACGTGCGCGGCGTGCCGGTCGCGCTGGCGATCTGCGCCGACACCACCCACCAGGCGCATCCGCACGCGGCGGTCCTGGCTAAGCGCCACGCTGTACGTGGCCGGTTCCGTGATCACGCCGGGCGGCTATGTCAAAGATGCAACACAACTGGCCAGCCATGCGAAACAATTCAATATTGGCATCCTGATGGCCAACCACGCTTCCACGACCGGCGGCGTCGTCTGCGCCGGGCAGCAGCGCCGTCTGGATGCCAGACGGACAACTTCTGGTGGCGGCCGAGGGCCAGGGCGAATTGCTGGTCATTGCCGACGAAGACATCGGCGCCGTCGTGCCAGTCGGCACATGATCTTCCCTTTGGTCCGGCGTGGCCGCCGAATATCCCTCAAAATAGGCAATTCGTCGGACGGCGATGGCTCCTGGCAGACGCGCTTGCTACAGTGATTCCATCAACACACCGATTGGAGAAACAACATGAACAACGCCACCTTTGATTCCTTCTTCGCCAACCTCGAAGAAATGGGCCGTGCCATCGGCAAAGCCGCCCGCACCGGCGCCGCCGCGGTGGCCACCATGTCGTGGCTTAGCCATCGCCGTCTGCTGCGTGCTGCTCGCCTTTGCCATGACCATCATTCCGCTGGCACTGTTCCTGTTCGTCATGTTCATGGTGATCAAGTTCGTGGTGACCGCCTTCGACAACCGCGCCCGCCGCGGCCCGGCCACGCCGTACAAATCGGCCGACGACCAGGGAGAATAATCGTGGCTGCCAAGGAGCTCAACAAGACCATGGACTTCCTGCGGGATGCGTTTGCGGAAGCAACCGTGCTCTGGTGGAGCTTCTTCGACTGGCTCGCGCTGGTCGAATGGCGCCAGCTGTACATCACCTGGTTCCTGGTGTTCGCCTTCGGCATCCTGACCAAGATCGAGGAACCGGCGATCTGGTTCATCATGCTCTCGGGCGGCGTCAAGGTGCTGGCTAGGCGGCAAGCGCAAGGCCGAACTGCTGGCCAAGGAAATGACGGCCCAGGCCGACGTGGCCACGCTCGAACGCCGCCTGCTGGAAGCGCAGATGGCCACGCTGCAAGCCCAGGTCGAACCGCACTTCCTGTTCAACACCCTGGCCCTGATCGGCCAGCTGATCGAAACCGATCCACCCCAGGCGGCCAAGATCCACACCCACCTGATCGAATACCTGCGCGCCACGCTGCCGCAGATGCGCTCGAACGGCGGCGGCACGCTGGGGCGCCAGGTGCAGCTGTCGCGCTCCTACCTGTCGATCATGCAGGCCCGGATGAAGGAACGGCTCGACGTCGGCTTCGACGTCCCCGATTACCTCGAACACGCGCCCTTCCCGCCGATGATGCTGCAAATTCTGATCGAAAACTCGATCAAGCACGGCCTCGAACCGAAGATCGAGGGCGGACGCATCGACGTCAAGGCTCAGCTGATCAACGGCATGATGCAGGTCGATGTGCGCGACAACGGGGTCGGCTTCAACATGCATTCGGACGAGGGCGTCGGCCTGGCCAATATCCGCGAACGGCTGCGCCTTCTGTTCGGCGCCCGCGCCGAACTGGTGATCGAACAGCCGCTCGATGGCGGCGCGCTGGCCTCGATCCGCGTCCCCTACACCACGATGGAGAAACACTGACATGACCGGACAAGCCGTCACCGCCCTGATCGTCGACGATGAAGCGCCCATGCGCGACCAGCTGCGCCTGCCTGCGCGACGTGTGGCCGGAGCTGGAGATCGTGGCCGAAGCGGCCAACGGCGTCGATGCGGTCGCGATGGCAAGGCAGCACCAGCCCGACATCGTCTTCCTCGACATCCGCATGCCGGGCCAGAGCGGGATCGAAGCGGCGCGCCACCTGTACAGCCAGTGCCATATCGTGTTCGTGACCGCCTATGACCAATATGCGCTGGACGCGTTCGAGCAAGGCGCCATGGATTATCTGCTCAAACCGGTCACGCCCGAGCGCCTGCGCCTGACCTGCGAACGGCTGCGCCAGCGCCTGACGGCCGCGCCGCAAAACATCGGCGACCAGCTGCAGCAGCTGGCGCGCCTGATCGAACAGGGCGGCGAGAAAAAACCCGAATACCTGCGCTGGATCCAGGCCCAGGTCGGCAACAGCCTGCGCATGATCAGCACCAAGGAAGTGCTGTTCTTCCGCTCGGACGAAAAATACACGGTGGTGCAGACGGCCCAGGCCGAAATGCTGATCCGTAAAACGCTCAAGGAACTGGCCGACGAACTCGATCCCAAGGAGTTCTGGCGGATTCACCGTTCGACCCTGGTGCGGGTCGACGCGATCGCCGAAGTCACGCGCGACGACCGCGGCCGCCAGATGCTCAAGGTGCGCAATTTCCCGGCCCAGCTCGAGGTCAGCCGCAACCACGCCCACCTGTTCCAGCAAATGTGAGCCACGCCTGGCCGGAATCCACTACCATGTAAGCTCCCTTCGGAGAACAAGGAGCAGGCCATGGCACGTGCAGTCCACTTCGAAATTCACGCATCCAACCCGCAGGCGGCCATCGCCTTCTATGCCAGCCTGTTCGGCTGGACCTTCAACAAGTGGGAGGGCGGCGACTACTGGATGATCCACACCGGGCCGGACGAGCAGCCCGGCATCAACGGCGGCCTGATGCCGCGCCGCGGCGACCTGCCTTACCCCCCGCTGGCGGCCGTCAACGCCTTCGTCATCACGGTCGACGTGGACGACATCGATGCCTCGGTCGAACGCGGCAAGGCCATGCGATGGGCAGCATCGCCCTGCCCAAGATGCCGGTGCCCGGCATCGGCTGGCTCGCTTACCTGAAAGATCCGGACGGCAACATCTTCGGCATGATGCAGGCGGACACGGGGGCGGCATGAGTGCCGACGAGCAAGCAATCCGCGACTTGCTCACGCGCGACGCCAACCTGCTCGGCGCCGCCGCCTGACTTTGCGTGCGGCAATCAATTGCCGCATTTCCCCTCCCGCACCCGATTTGCAACTTGCATAGCCCGGAGGGGCTATAGCTGACTGCCTCCCGTTTTGACACCATAGCGTTTGCAAATTCGCAATGTTTCATGATGACGCTTAACACTGTGCATCCAAACTAAAACGGGAAAAACTGAAATGAATTTGAAACTGACCGGCCTCGCCCTCGCCTTGTTAGCCGCTTCACTGCCAGCGATGGCCCATGACGACGAAAACGTTCCACCGCTGCCCCCACTGACCACGCCCGGCACCCACTACGGCGACAGCGTCAGTATCGGCAACGGCCGCTACCAGACCTACATCCGCAACACGGCCTACGGCAAGCCGGACGCGGTCGGCGTCGTGTTCTCCAAGCAGACCCTCGACAGCCTGCCGGTCAGCCCTGTCACCGACGGCAAGACCTGCATGGACAGCAACGGCGACAACACCATCGACCTGCACGAAGAATGCGTGGGCGGCCACTCGCGCACCATGTACTTCACGCCCAACCTGACCCAGTTCAAGAGCATCACCATCAACTGGGAACCGCATGGCCACGTGCTTAAGCCGACGTGTATGACAAGCCGCACTTCGACTTCCACTTCTACACCATCAGCGACATCGACCGCCTGACCAAGAACCTGATCGGCACTTGCGCTTAGCCTGGTCAACTGCGCCGCCTCGGCCCAGGCGATCAACCCGATCCCGGCCAAGTACGTGCACCCGGACATGTTCAACACCAACCTGGTGTACGCGCACATGGGCAACCACTACGCGGACGGCAAGAGCCCGGAATTTAACGGCGGCAGCTTCACCCACACCTTCATCCTGGGCGCCTTCGACGGCGGCATCACCTTCTACGAGCCGATGCTGACCAAGGAATACCTGCAGAGCGAGCCTGACCAGTGCACGCCGATCAAGCAGCTAAGCCGCCTGGCTGAGCACCGGCTGGTACGCGACCAAGTACTGCATCCGCTACAACAAGAACAACAAGCAGTACAACGTCTCGCTCGAAGGCTTCAAATACCGCATCGGCAGCTAAGCCCCCCACTTCAAAGGAAAAGACAATGGAACAGTTCGACGTCATCGTCGTGGGCGGCAGCGTATCGGGCGCCCCCCACCGCTACCCACCTGGCGCGCAAAGGCTACAAGGTCCTGATGGTAGAGAAGGACACCTTCCCGCGCGACACCAACTCCACCCACTTCATCTGGCCGCGCGGGATGAGCTACCTGAACCGCCTGGGCGTGGCCGACAAGATCCTGACCCAGACCCCGAGCTTCAAGAAGCTGGAAGTGTCGATCGAGGGCATCAGCCTGCACGGCGGCGTGCCGCTGCAGGCCGTGAAAGACCGCTTCGTCAAGCTGCACGGCGACGACCATGGCGTGGTCGACTTCTACAGCCGGCCCGCGCCGCTTCTTCCTCGACAAGGTGCTGCTCGACGAAGCGCGCCCTCGGGCGTCGACGTGCGTGAAGCGACCACGGTGCAGTCGCTGATCGTCGAAGACGGCGTGGTGGTCGGCGTGCGCGGCAGCGGCCCGGACGGCGCCATGCTGCAGGCCCGCGCCAAGGTGGTGGTGGGCGCGGACGGACGCATGTCGCAGTTCATCTAGCCACGTGGCCGCCGAAAAAACCGTGGTGCGCGAAAAATCGACCTTCGCCTACTACGGCTACTTCTCGGGCATCGACAAGCCGGAACTGTGCATCCACAAGCGCGGCCGCTTCGGCACCGCCATCTTCCCGACCATGGAAGACCGCCACCTGGTGCTGGTCTACGGTCCGACCGCCTGGTGGAGCGACTTCAGCAAGGATCCGGAAGCGAACTTCCACAAGACCTACGAATTCGTCGCACCGGACGTGGCCGCGGTGGTCGCCAAGGGCAAGCGCGTCGAAGCGTTCAAGGCCATGGGCCGGATGGTGGCCTTCCACCGCCAGGACCACGGCAAGGGCTGGGTGCTGGTGGGCGACGCCTGCAGCTTCAAGGACCAGTGGACCGCGATGGGCATCACCCACTCGCTGCGCGACGCCGAACTGGTGACGGGCTATCTGGACCGCGTGCTCAAGGGCGAAATCGGGTTCGACGCCGCCATGGACGAATACAGCGAAGTGCGCATGGCCGACTACGAAGACTACTGGACCATGGTGTGCGACGGCGCGGAGATGAATCCGTACACGCGCGAACACCTCGAATTCTTCCACGCCATTTCGGGCGACCAGGCCAAGGTGGATAAATTCATGGGCCAGGTGGGCGACACGATCAGCCTGAAGGACGCGATCGCGCTGGACGACGCGGCGCCGCGCGCCCTGCCGGACTTCGTGAAGAACTTCGACGCCGCCGCGCTCGACTACCACCGCAATATCTTCGCAGTCGAAGACAAGGAAGCCGCATAAGCCGCTTCGATTGACTGACCGCTCCCATCGGCCCCGCGCTTGTTTTTCAACGTTTTGCTCACATGTAAAGGAATACTTGCCATGCAAGCGACATTACACCGCAATTCCGGCATCAAAATCCCGTCCCAGACCGGCCTGCGCCTGAAGGCGCCCGGCACCTGCGGCGAACTGATGCAAGGCGCAATCGACGAACAGGACTTCCTCGTCAACTGCCCGGTCAACCTGTTCTCGTACGCGACCGTGCACGAAGGCGACGACGGCCTGCACCTGCACGACCTGCACCGCTACACCAAGATCCGCGACACCATCGCGCTGGCGGCGCACGAATACGCGTTCCGCCTGTCGCACCAGGTGGCCATTCGCAGCGACATCCCGCGCGGCAAAGGCATGGCGTCCAGCTCGGCCGACATCACGGCCGCGCTGGAAGCGGTGTGCCGCAGCGCCGACGTCAAGCTGACCGACGAGATCTTCGCCCGCATCGTCACCGAGATCGAACCGTCGGACTGCGTGCACTTTCCCGGTATCGCCCACGTCAACCACCTGACCGGCCAGCTGATCGAATCGATGCTTAGGCGCCAACCGGCATGAACGTGCTGGTGGTGGACTGCGGCGGCGAGATCGACACCATCGCCTTCGACCGCCAGAAGGCGCGCGGCATCTACCGCAAGAACCAGCCGTATCTGAAAGAAGCGCTGGCCCTGCTCAAGCGCGGCCTGTACGAAGGCGACCCGCTGGCGGTAGCCGAAGCGGCCACCCGCAGCGCCCAGCTGAACCAGCAAATCCACATCAAGCCGCAGTTCGACGAAATGCTGCGCACCACGCGCGAACTGGGCGCGCTGGGCGTGAACTGCGCTCACAGCGGCACCGTGCTGGGCGTGATGTATCGCAGCAGCGACAGCTGCGCGACACCCTGGCACACGACATCACGCGCCGCTTCGGCTCCGGCATCAGCATCGTCGGCGACTTTAATATTATCAGCGGAGGCTGTTATGACTACTGAACAAAACCTGGACATTTTCCAGACCCGTTTCCACAACCCGTCCATCTTCGCGATCCGTTCGCGCACCAAGTTCCAGGGCAAGCTGACCGACTTCTGCGTGCTTAGGCCAATTCCTACTTCCCGCCGCCCGAGATGCTGGAACTGATCAGCGCCAACATGGGCGACATCCTCAAGTACTACCCTGACTATTCGCCGGTCTACCAGGACTGCATCGCCGAACTGTGCGGCACCCCGGCCGAGAACATCGTCGTGGCCAACGGCGTGACCGAGATCATCACCATCCTGTGCCGCGAAAGCAGCGGTCCGATCCTGACCTCGGTGCCCACCTTCGGGCGCTGGACCGACCTGCCGCCCGACTTCGACATCCCGGTGCACTTCGTGCAGCGCGTCAAGGAGCGCGACTTCGTGATCGGCGCCGACGACGTGATCGCGCGTGAAGGAGACCGGCGCGCAGACGGTCGTGATCTGCAATCCGAACAATCCGACCGGCGCCTGGTTCACGGGCGAGGACATCGCCAAGCTGATCCGCGAACTGGCGCACATCGAACGCATCATCATCGACGAATCGTTCATCGAGTTTTCCGACCTGACCAGCGCCGAGGCGCTGGCAGTCGGATCGCACAACACCATCGTGGTCAAGAGCATGGGCAAGTCGCTCGGCTGGCACGGCATCCGCCTCGGCTACGCGGTGGCCAATACCAAGATGGCGCAGGAACTGCGGGCCAAGGTCCCGTACTGGAACATCAACGGCCTGGCTTAGCTTCGTCCTCAAGAACATCAACAAGTTCCGCGCCCAGTATGCCGAGAGCTTCAGCAAGGTCATGCAAGACCGCGAATACATGTACCAGCAGCTGCAGAAGGTGCCGGGCCTGAAGACCTATCCGTCCAAGGGCAACTTCCTGTTCAGCGAACTGCCGGAAGGCGTCTCGGGCAAGCAGGTGCGCGACATCCTGCTCGAAGAGTACGGTCTGCTGATCCGCGAGTGCAGCAACAAGGCCGGATCGACCGAGCAGTACCTGCGCAGCGTGGTGCGGGTGCGCGAGGACGCCGACAAGCTGGTGGCCGCGCTGTACGAGGTGCTGGGCGACTACGCGCCAAGCAAAAGCGGCGTGAACGCGCTCGAAGTCCAGGTCACGCGCCGCAGCTTCGAAGCCGAGGGCATCGACAGCTTCGAGCTGATGCTGCCCGGCGGCGGCGAGCTGCCGCCGTTCCGGGGGCCGCGCCCACATCGACGTGGTGGCGCCGAACGGCATGGTGCGCCAGTACTCGCTGTGCAACCACCCGGGCGAGCGCCAGCGCTATGTGATCGGCGTGCTGCGCGACCCCAAATCGCGCGGCGCCTCGCAGGCCATCCACGCGCTGCTGTCCAAGGGCGACGTGGTGCGCATCAGCGCGCCGCGCAACCACTTCGCGCTGGCCCCGGGTGGGCGCAGCCTGCTGCTGGCGGTCGAGCATCGGCGTCACGCCGCTGATGTGCATGGCGCAGGAACTGCACGAACGGGGATCGGAATTCGCGCTGCACTACTGCGCCCGTTCGCATTCGCGGGCGGCGTTTCAGGCCGCGCTGACCACGTCCGGCTACGCCGAGCGCGTGCACTTCCACTTCGACGACGAAGACCCGGCGCAGCACCTCGATCTAGAGGCGCTGCTGGCGGTGCCGGACCTGGAAACGCACGTCTACGTGTGCGGGCCACTTACTTCATCGAGCTGGTGAAAACGACGGCGGCCGCGCGGCGGCTGGCGCGCCTCGCACATCCACGTCGAGCATTTCGGGGCCGTGCAGCAGGACTTGCCGGAGCCGGGCAGCTTCGACGTCACCATCGCCAGCAGCGGCAAGACGATCCGGATCGATGCCGGTGTCAGCGTGGCCGACGCGCTGGCCAGGCACGGCGTGACGGTGCCGGTATCGTGCATGGAAGGCGTGTGCGGCACCTGCATCACCGGTGTGCTCGATGGCATACCGGAGCACCGGGACTGCTACTTCAGCGAGGAGGAGAAGGCGAAGAACGACCAGTTCATGCCCTGCTGTTCGCGCGCCCGAAGCGCAGCGCTGGTGCTGGACCTGTAGCGGGACCTGTAATGCAAAACGCCGCCCGGTCGGGCGGCGTTTCAACTTGCTTGCCGGGCGCGGATCTGCGCCGAAAACTTAATCCCATGCGACGCCATTCACGTGCAATCAGATCCGCAAGGCCCGGAACGGCGCGTCTGTCACGCCGTCCGGACCGGCCAAGCTTAGATGGTGGCCATGCCGCCGTCGAACAGCACGTTCTCGCCCATCATGTAGGAGGAATCATCGCTGGCCATGAACAGCACGGCCTTGGCCACTTCGTCGGCCTGGCCGAAACGGGTAGCAGGCACTTTGGCCATCAGCTGGGTCGCCCATTCCTGGACGGCTTCTGCTTAAGCAGGCCGAGTTTGCCGTAGATCGGGGTTTCGATCAGGCCTGGGCTGATTACGTTCACGCGCACGCCGCGTGGCGCAAATTCCGCCGACAGGGTACGTGCCAGCGAGCGCACGGCAGCTTTGGTGGCAGCGTAGACGCTCATGCTTAAGCCACGCCTTTTTCGATCATCGTGGTCGAGGTCAGTACGACCGACGATGGCTTGTTCAGGATCGGCAGCATCGATTGCACGGTGTAGATCACGCCTTTGAAGTTGACGTCGATCTGGTTGTCGATGTTGGAATCGTCCACGTCCGAGAAAGGCATTGGCTGGGCGATGCTTAGACGTTGGCGAATACCACGTCGAGCTTGCCGAATTCGGCTTTCAGGCGGGTGGCCACGCCATCCATGTCGGATTTTGACGACACATCGGCACGCAGGGCGATCGCGCCCGCGCCCAGGGTTTTGGCGGCGGCGGCGACGCGGTCGGCATCCTGACCGATGATCGCGACGCGCGCACCTTCTTGCAGGAACAGTTTTGCCGTTGCCAGGCCAATACCCGTGGTGCCGCCCGTGATCAGTGCGGTCTTGCCAGTCAGTCTACCCATGTCGTTCTCCTAGTTAGCCGCATTTGCGGCGTGTTGTTGAAATTTGTCACCGGTTCTTATTTATGTACCGATAGGTATTTAATATACCGGGTAGTATAATATTAGTCAAACAATTTGGATCAGGAGACGACATGACGCGCGAACGAGGACGGCCACGCACATTCGACATTGATTTCGCGCTTGACCGCGCGGTAGAAGTTTTTGGAAGCACGGCTTCCAGGATGCCTCCATGCACGAGCTGACCGAAGCGATGGGCTTGAGCAAACCGAGTCTGTATGCGGCCTTCGGCGACAAGGAAGCGCTGTACCTCAAGACGCTGGAGCGTTATGTGCAATTGCTGATCGAGCGGCACGCGGCGGCGCTCAATGGCGAGCCGGACGGACGGCGCGCGGTGGAAGGTTTCCTGCGTTCGCTGGCCACCATGCTGGCCGACCCGGCGCTGCCTGGCGGCTGCTTCATCATCAACGGCACCGCCGACTGCGGCGGCTCGACCATACCACGACGGTGGAACTGGCCTTGCGGGCCGCCTTGCAAGGCAGTGAAATGATGGTGCTCGAGCGCCTGGTGCGCGCAGCAGCGACGGCGACCTGCCCGAGACGGCGGTACCGGAAGCGCTGGCCGCCATGTTCGGCTCCCTGATCGCGGGGCTGGCGGTATTGGCCAAGAGCGGCGCGAGCGAAGCCAAGCTGGGCACCGTGATCGACACCGCCATGGCCGTCTGGCCCCTGGCCGCGCCCCCGGCCCGCAAGCGCCACCTCAAAGTCGCCTGATCCCCCCAACACCCGCTTCAACACCGGGGTCAGACCTCCATTCCGCAATTCTTGCGAAATGGAGGTCTGACCCCGGTGTTTCCTACACGTTAGGCGCAACTGGCGTTCCTGGCCCGGTGCGAGGTAAAAAGTCCGTAGGATGATCCCAAAAACGCGGTGCAGGGATACACCGATGCGCCCGGGAACCACATTCATCCTACGCAAAGCAAAAACCCCGATGTTCTGAGGTCTGACCCCGATACTGAAACTATTTCAGAATGGAGGTCTGACCCCGGTTCAGACTTCGATCAGGCCGAAGGAGATGGCTTTGGCGACGGCGTGCCCGCGTCGAGGCGTTCAGCTTGGCAAGCAGGTTGCTCACGTGGATCTTGACCGTCCACGAGCTGATCCCCAGGATGCTCGCCATTTCCGAATTCGACTTGCCTCCGCATATCCACTTCAGCACTTCCTGCTCGCGCTGGGTGAGGATCTTTTCGGCCGCTTGTGGCCGAAATCTTCGACATGCGTGAGCGCGTAATGCAGATGCGGCACCAGCACTTGCAGCAGGAAGGCTTCGCGCTTGGTCCAGCAATCGACCCCGCCAAAGGCGAAGTAGCAGGCGTGCTCCTGGTTCAGGTTCATCACGCCGTGCACGGCCAGGTTGCGGATGCCGAACTTGGTGCACTTGCTTTGCCAGGCCCGGTCCACCGGCTGCACCAGCGAGGAATCGGTGTCGATGTACACGGGACTGCGCACTTCAACCCAGCGCCGCAGGCCGGGACAGGTCGCGAGCTTTTCTTCGGTGATCAAGCCGCTCAGGTAGGCGGCCGGGAAGGTCAGGTTCATCGATTCCACGATCCGCAGGTCGGCCATGCGCACCGTCCCGCAGGCGAACATCGCGTGCGGCAGCACCGCCTGCAAACGCGGATGCACGTCGCTGCGGAAGTCGTCCAGATTGCTGACGTCGTGACACGCCCTGATGAAGGAGGCGAGCGCAAACGTGGCGTCGGTGCCTAGGCTGGGCATGGTCATGGCGTCGGAAAATTCAGGATAGGCGTATGGCTCATGTCTGTCGTCCCCGCTCAACACCGGTGGACGATTATTTATGTACCGAATGTTATTTAATGTACCGCCAAGTACGAAATTAGTCAACACTCTTCCTTCCGATTCGTTTTCGCGGACGATCCGCGGACTAGGTTTGGGGGGTGGAGCTGGCGATGCCGCCCGTGCTGGCGCGGCGTGGTGGGCTGGCCATCTGTCTGGAACCGTCAATATCGCATTGCACAAATGTAAAAGGAATGCACAGAATCGGGTCATTGCAGGCATACAGTCACTTTGTCGACGCCTGAGGCCGCTTCCGGCCCGGGGCGGGCCCCGTTGCGGCGACGTATCGGCGCCACGAAACCCAAAGTCACCCGCGCTTTTTTTACCAGCTGTATTTACAGCTTGTAAATATTTAGAAAATGACACTACAATCTGTTAAATCAAGGCACAGATAGCGACCGCTTATGCAATACAGTTTGTCCCCCAGCGCCCGCCTTCCGGGCAATCCCGACCCCAGCGGCCGCCTCAGCCGCTACCGCCAGATCGCGCACAAACTGGCGGCCCAGATCGACGCGGGCGTGTTCACCGCCGACGAGCGCCTGCCGTCGGTGCGCACCCTGATGCGTTCGGAGAACGTGAGCGTGACGACCGCGGTGCGCGTGTTTCGCACGCTCGAGGAAAACGGGCGCGCCTATGCGCGACCGCTCCGGCTACTATGTGCGGCGGCGCGATTCCGAAGCCGAGTGGGCGCGCCTGCCCGAACGGGCGCCGCCCGCCTTCGACGGCGTGGCGGTGACGGTCAACCGGCACGTGGTCCAGATGCTGTCCACGCCGCTGCCGCCGGGCGTCATGCCGTTCGCATCGGCCAGCCTGGATCCGGCCCTGCTGCCCCAAAGTCATCTGAGCAGCACCCTGATGTCGATCGCGCGCCGCGGCATCGGCCACAGCGCCAGCTTTTCCGCCATTCCCGGCCTGTTCGAACTGCGCTGCGGGATCGCCCGCATCATGGGCGAGCGCGGGGTGCTGTGCGGCCCGGACGATGTGCTCATCACCATGCGCATGGCAATGCGGCCATCGAATGCGCGCTGCGCATGTGCGCCCGTCCCGGCGACAGCGTCGCGATCGAGTCGCCCACCTATTTCGGCATGCTGCAGGCGATCGAGGCGGCTTAAGCATGAAGGCGGTCGAAATCGCCACCGATCCGCACAACGGCATCGATCTCGATCAGCTCGCGCTGGCGGTCGCCACCCGCAAGATCGCTTGCGTGATGCTCAATCCGACCCTGCACAATCCACTCGGCTTCACCATGCCGGAGTCGCACCGCAAGCGCCTGGTGGCACTGCTGGCCAAGGCCGAGCGTGCCGCTGATCGAGGACGATGCCTTCCACGACCTGTACACGGGCGCGGCGCCCCTGTCGGCCATCAAGCGCTACGACGAGGAAGGGATGGTGCTGTACTGCTCCAGCTTTTCGAAGGTGATGGGGGCGGGCTACCGGATCGGCTGGTGCCTGCCGGGCCGCTTCCGGCGCCAGATGACGGCCGATCTGATCACGCGCCAGCACAGCGTGAGCGGCCTGTCGCAGCTGGTGCTGTCCGAATTCGTGCGCAAGAATTATTACGCGATGCAGGCGGCGCGCCTGCGCCTGGCCTTCGCCGACCAGCAGATCAAGGTGCGCGGCCTGGTGGCCCAGCACTTCCCGTCCGGGACCCGGGTCAGCATTCCCGAAGGCGGCTATGTGTACTGGCTGATGCTGCCGGTGGCGCTCGATATCGGCGCGCTGTACGACGCGGCCATCGCCTCGGGCGTGGCGATTGCGCCGGGCACGGTGTTCACGCCGGGCGGCAAGAGCGACCACACGTTCAGGATTTGCATCGGGCGCCACTGGAGCGCGCGGGTGGAGCAGGACATCGCGCTGCTGGGGAGCCTGTGCCGCCAGATGAGCAAGCGCCCGGCCTGGCAGGTCCCCTACTAGGAAAGCGCGCCGATCAGGGCCGCGTCGGCCACCTGCACCGGCTGGATGCGGATGGTGTCCCGGTAGAACGGCGGCATGCTGAGCTGCAGATCGCATCGAGCTCACCGTCGCCCAGGACCGGCAGCACGTACTGGAACTGGCGCGGATTATCGGCCTAAGCAGCGGCCCTTCCATGGTCGAACCGTAGGCGCCCAGGTTCATGAAGCTGGCGGCGCTGGCGTCCGGTCCGCGCGCGAATACGAAGGTGCCATGGCGTGGATGCGCGAGGTAGCGGCACACGTCGGCGCGCATCTCGTCGTCGGCCTGCTGCATCAGCTTGAAACGCAGCTGGGCGTAGCGGCGCGTACATTCCATGAAGGCGGTACAGATGGCCGACTGCGACTGCTTACCCGGTGCGCACAGCAGCAGATTGCCGAAGGCGTCCAGCAGCGCGACCGCGTCGCCCTGCCCGCCTTGCGCGAGATCCTGCTTCATGGCCGCGCGCAGGAAAGGCGCCAGGCCCTTGTCCGGCGCATGCGGCGCACTGCGATAGACCAGCGCGTCCGGATACAGCACCTTGAGCTTGCGCACGATGGTGTGGCTTGGCGCCCAGCGTGGCCGGGTCCTTCAGTTCGCCGCGCGGCACATCGGCATTGAGCAGCGCCAGCACTTTTTCATTGGTCGCTTCAAAGGCCAGCGAACACAGTGCCTGGGTCGCTTCGGCGATCGTTTTCCCGATGAAGAAAGACTTGGGGGCGGCGCCAAGCTCTCTCGCGCGAATTCCGAGGAACCCAGCACCGCAGGATAGAAGAAGCGCGCGGCAGCTTTTTCGCGCAGCGCCGCAGGCAGGCTGGCAAAGTCGAAGCGCGTCGTGGTTGATGCTTAACCTTGGTGTCGATCGCGGCGACCACCACGTTGAAGCGATGGCCAGCCAGGATCGCGCCGCTGCACATGGCGCACGGGTCGAGCGAGGTCACGATGGTGATTTCTTCGGGCGGCGGCAGCGCAGCGCCGCGCGCGCTCGGCGAAATACCAGTCGATCAGCTGCCGTTCTCCATGCGCGGTGGGGTCGAAGATCAGTCCTTCGCTCACCACATTGTTCTGCAGGGCCTTGAGCACGTGGCCGTGCTGGTCGAGCAGCAGCCCGCCGACACCGAAGGTGCCCTGGCTCTTGGCGGCGATCGCCTGACTCGCGGCAAGCGCGACCGCGGTCTGGACGTCGATGGCTTTTTCAGCACTTACTTCTTCAGGTCCCAGCCGCCGAACGCATTCGGCAGCTGGCCGAAGGCCGTCGTTTCGAGGACGTCGCCATTGAGGTTGGTGAGTACCACCGGCAGGTCGTTGCCACCCAGTTCGAGCGTCACCTGGCGGCAGGCGCCGCACGGTGCGATCGGACCGTCGGTGGCGCCGATCACGGCCAGCGCAGCGAAGTCGCCCGGCTTGTAGCCGTGCGCGATGGCGCTGAAGAAGGCGGTGCGCTCGGCGCAGTTGCACAGGCCGTAGGACGTGTTCTCGATATTACAGCCGCGGAACACACGGCCATCCTTGCACTCGAGCGCAGCGCCCACCTGGAAGTTCGAGTACGGGGCGTAGGCCAGGGCGCGCGCGGCGGCCGCTTCGGCGATCAGCTTGTCGTATTTCATGGCGCGCCTCAAGGACGGATGGTGCGGTAGATGATCGGATTGGCGGCCGGTTTGATGGCGCCGATCTGGTACGCAGCCTGCACTTCGCGCACCGCCTGTTCGGCCGCGGCCTGGGTGCGCGCATGGACCATGGCCAGCGGCTGGCCGACGGCGATCGCGTCGCCCAGTTCCACCAGGTGGGTCAACCCGACCGCGAAGTCGATCGCGTCTTCCGGACGACGGCGTCCGCCGCCCAGGCTGACCACGGCCAGGCCCAGGCCGCGGCAGTCGGTGCTGCCGACAAAGCCGGCTTGCAGCGCAGGCGCAGGCACGATGACCGGCGCCTGTTCCAGGTAGGCGTCGGGACGGTCGACCAGGTCGGCCGGGCCGCCCAGCGCGGCAACCATGCGCGAGAAGCGCTCGGCCGCTTCGCCCGAATCGAGTCCGGCCTGCAGCTTGGCGCGTGCCTCGGATTCGTTGGCGGCCAGGCCGCCCAGAATCAGCATTTCGGCGCACAGCGCCATCGTCACTTCGTGCAGGCGGCTTGGGCGCGAACGGCCGGTCAGGTAATCCATCGCCAGGCGCACTTCCAGCGCGTTGCTTAGGCGACCGGGCCGAGCGACTCGTTCATCTCGGTCAGCAGGGCCGAGGTGCGGGTGCTTGGCTGCCGTTACCGACGGCGACGATGCTCTCTGCCAGTTCCACCGATTTGTCGAACGTCGGCATGAAAGCGCCGGTGCCGACCTTGACGTCCATGACCAGCGCATCCAGCCCGGCCGACAGCTTCTTGGACAGGATCGAGCCGGTGATCATGGCCACCGATTCCACCGTCGCGGTGGTGTCGCGGATGCTGTAGAAGCGCTTGTCCGACGGCGCCAGCTGGGCGGTCTGGCCAATGATGGCCACGCCCACGTCCTTGACGACGGTGCGGAACAGTTCAGGATCGGGGACGGTGCAGTAGCCGGGGATCGAATCGAATTTGTCGAGCGTGCCGCCGGTGTGGCCCAGGCCGCGGCCCGAAATCATCGGCACGAAGCCGCCGCAGGCTGCGATCATGGGTCCGAGCATCAACGAGACCACGTCGCCCACGCCGCCGGTCGAGTGCTTGTCCACCACCGGGCCTGGCAGGTTCAGCGAACGCCATTCCATGACCTGGCCCGAATCGCGCATGGCCAGCGTGAAGGCGACGCGCTCGTCCATGTTCATGTCGTTGAAGAAGACCGCCATCGCCAGTGCCGCGATCTGGCCTTCGGTGACGCTGCCGTCAGTAATGCCGCGCACAAAAACTGGATCTCTTGCGCACTGAGGGCGCCGCCATCGCGCTTTTTGCGGATGATTTCTTGGTTCAAAAACATGGGTAACTCCGTTACTTCTCTAATCGTATAAATGCCGACATCGCCCTCATGAAGGCGGGCTCGCATGCGAGCCCCCCATAGCACCTATGCGACTTCGGTAGCGCGCTATGGGTCCCCGCCTCCGCGAGGACGACGTAACTCTGTTCATCGTCCTGCGGTGCTGCTAATTTTTCAATTAAACGCCGTAAGGAATCCAGACATTCTTCACCTGGCTCGCATGGCCGAGCACCGCGCGGCCATCGGCCTGTTTGGTGTCGTACCAGTCGCGCCCTTTGGCGCCGCCGACCCAGGTCCGCTTGAGCGGAACCGGCCGACAGGCGTTCAACTTCCGCGCAGCCTTCGGCCGAGCCGTCGTGGCGCCACACGGCATCCACATCAGAGTGCGAGGCCAGCGTCTTGGCCAGTTCGTCGGCACTGCCGGTGACGATATTGAGCGCGCCGCCCGGCAGATCCGACGTATCGAGTACCTGATACAGATCGGTGGCCGCGAGCGGATACGCTTCCGACGGCACCGCAACCACGCGGTTACCCAGCGCCAGCAGCCGGCGCCACCAGCGAAATGAAGCCCAGCAGCGGCGCTTCGTTCGGACAGATGATGCCGATCACGCCGACCGGTTCGTTCAGCGCCACGGTGATGCCGTGCATCGGCGGCTGGTGCGCCAGGCCGTCGTACTTGTCGGCCCACGCGGCGTAATAGAACAGGCGCTCGATCGAGGCTTGCACTTCCTTGTGCGGGTCTTTCGAGCCGGTCATCGCGGCCAGGCGGGCGGCGAATTCGTCGGCGCGGATCGCCAGGTTCTCGGCGATGTAGTACAGCACTTGCGCGCGGTTGTGCGAGGTCGCTTTGGCCCAGCCGGACGCCTTGTGCGCCGCTTCCACGGCGTTGCGGATGTCCTTGCGGTTGCCTTCGCCGACATCGGCCAGGAAGGCGCCGTTGGCGCCGGTGATGGCACGGCTGTAGGCGCCGTCAGGGCGGGCCTGCTTGCCGCCGATGTACAGCTTGGCGGTGCGGTCGATCGCGAACGGGTCGCCCGACTCGCTGGCCTTGACCTTGCCCTTGGCATCCACCACGGGCGCGGCCGGACGCGCATCTTCCGACAACGGCGTCATGTACTCGTACATGCCTTCCTTGCCGCCTTCGCGGCCGAAGCCCGATTCGCGGTAGCCGCCGAAGCCGCACGCGGCGTCGAACTGGTTGGCGGTATTGATCCACACGACGCCTACTTGATTTGCGGCGCGACGTCCAGCGCCAGGCTGATCGACTCCGACCACACGCAGGCGGCCAGGCCGTACACGGTATTGTTGGCCAGCTGGACCGCTTCGACCGGAGTGCGGAAGCTCATGGCGACCAGCACCGGACCGAACACTTCGGTCTGGGCGATGCTTACCGAGGTGGATGCGCCGGTGATCAGGGTTGGCGGGAACCACGAGCCGTTGGCTTAAGCAGTTCGCACGCGGGCTGATACACGGTGCAGCCCTCAAGCCGCGCCGCTTCGACCAGGCCTTCGATACGCTGGCGCTGGATCGGATCGACCAGGGCGCCGATGTCCATCGATTTATCGAGCGGCGAACCGAGACGCAGGTTGTCCATGCGGGCGCGCAGCTTGGCCAGGAAGCGCTGCTCCACCGATTCCTGCACCAGCAGGCGCGAACCGGCGCAGCAGACCTGCCCCTGGTTGAACCAGATCGAGTCGACCAGGCCTTCGACGGCGGCGTCCAGATCGGCGTCTTCGAACACGATGAACGGCGACTTGCCGCCCAGTTCCAGCGACAGCTTCTTGCCGCTGCTTAGCGGGGTGGCCTGGCGAATCAGGCGGCCCACTTCGGTCGACCCGGTGAAGGCCAGCTTGTCGATGCCAGGATGCTTGACCATCGCTTCGCCCACGCGGCCGTCGCCGGTGACGATGTTGACCACGCTTGGCTGGCACAGCTCTACCTGCTGGCAAATCTCGGCGAACAGCAGGGCCGACAGCGACGTGAATTCAGCCTACTTGAAGACGACCGTGTTACCGGCGGCCAGCGCCGGTGCGATTTTCCACGCCAGCATCAGCAGCGGGAAGTTCCAGGGAACGATCTGGCCCACCACGCCCACGGCGCGGTAGTCGGCGAATTCTTCCGACTGCAGCTGGGCCCAGCCAGCGTGATGGTAGAAGTGGCGCGCGGCCAGCGGCAGATCGGCATCGCGCGTTTCGCGGATGGTCTTGCCGTTGTCCAGCGTTTCGAGCACGGCGAACAGGCGCGCATGCTTTTGCAGCAGGCGGGCCAGCGCGTACATGACGCGCACGGCCATGGCCGCCCAGCGCGACCCAGCCCGGCTGGGCGCGGCGCGCCGCTTCCACGGCGCGGTCGATGTCTTGTGGCGTTGCCTGCGTCAGCTGCGCCAGTTCCTTGCCGTCGGCAGGATTGGTCGAGGCGAAGGTGTCCGCGGCCGGGCTCCATGCGTTGTCGATGAACAGACCGAAACGGCGTTCATGCTGGTCCAGCCACGCTTGCGCTTCTTTGGTGCTCTCGGGTGCAGGGCCGTAGTCCATAGTCTGAAGAATCTCGTTAATTGTTGGCATGACGAATCCGGTTGGTTATGGTTGCGCGTGGCGGTGGTTCGCGGAGTAGTTCCCGGTGACGTAGTGTTCGAGCTGACGCTCGATGTCGGTCAGCAGGCTCGATGCGCCAATCCGGAACAGGTGCGGCTCGAGCCACTCGCGTCCGAGTTCTTCTTTCATCAGGGTCAGGTACTGCAGCGCGCTCTTGGCCGTGGCCACGCCGCTTAATGCTTGAAGCCGACCTGGAAACCGGTCTGTTCATGGTATTCGCGGATCGTGCGCACCATCGTCAGCGCCACGGGAATAGTGGCGTTCACGCCTTCCTTGCCGGTCGAGGTTTTGATGAAGTCCGAGCTTAGCCATCATGCACACCCACGAAGCCTTGGCCACGTTTTCCAGCGTGAGCAGGTCGCCGGTGGCGAGAATGGCCTTGACGTGGGCTTCGCCGCACGCCTTGCGGTAGGCCAGCATTTCGTCGTACAGGGCTTGCCAGTTGCCGGTCAGGACGTGCTGGCGGGTGATGACGATGTCGATTTCGGTGGCAGCCAGCGGGCGACCGACAGTTCGATCTCGCGCACCTTGGTTTCCATGCTCGACAGGTTGGCCGGGAACGCGGTGGAGACCGCGGCGATTGGCAAGCGGCCTTGCAGGATCTTGGCGGCCGGGGCGATCATCTCGTGGTACACGCAGACGGCGCCGGTGGTCAGGTTGCTCACGCCCAGCGCTTCCATCAGGTCGGCGCGCAGCGGGCGCATGGCCTTCATGCACAGGCGCTCGACGCGGCCTGGCGTGTCGTCGCCGCCGAGGGTGGTCAGGTCGATGCATTGCAGCGCCTTGATCAGCCACGCGGCCTGGTATTCCTTCTTGACGGTGCGGCGGTTGGCCAGGCTGGCGGCGCGGCGGTCCGATGCGTTGCGGTTGACCTTGATCTGGTTGACCCAGCCGAGGTCGAGGCCGACGGCCTCATTGCGTTTGAATCCTGGGGTATGGCTCATAACAGGCTGGTTCCATTCAGAAGGGGTTTGACGCCGAGGTGTTTGGCGAGCGTGGCGCCGATATCGGAGAAGGTATCGGAAATCGGCAGCGCGTGCGGCTTGACGCCAGGACCGAAGAAGATCATCGGAATGTGTTCGCGCGTGTGGTCCGAACCGGGCCAGCTTGGATCGCAGCCATGGTCGGCGGTGATCACGACCAGGTCGCCGTCCTTGAGCTTGGCGATGAATTCAGGCAGACGTTCATCCATCTGGTGCAGCGCGTTCGAGTAGCTAGAACGATGTCGCGGCGGTGGCCGAAGGCCTGGTCGAAGTCGACGAAGTTGACGAAGGTGAGCGACTTGTCGCCCACTTCATCGGTCACTTTGAGCAGCGCGTCGAACAGGGCCATGTTGTCGGCGCCCTTGACCACGCGCGAGATGCCCTTGGTGGCGAAGATGTCGCTGATCTTGCCCAGGCCGACGACTTCGCCGCCCTCGTTCTTGACGTGGTCGAGCAGGGTCGGCGCCATGGGCGGCACGGCGTAGTCGTGACGGTTGCTGGTGCGGCGGTAGTTGCCGTTCTCGCCCAGGAAAGGACGCGCGATCACGCGCCCGATGTTGTACGGCTTGACCAGTTCGAACGCGGCTTCGCACACGGCGTACAGGCGCTCCAGGCCAAAGTGTTCTTCGTGCGCGGCGATCTGCATCACCGAGTCGCCGGAGGTGTACACGATGATCTTGCCGGTTGCGACATGCTCGTCGCCGAACTTGTTGATGATCTCCGTGCCCGAGGCGTGGCAGTTGCCCAGATAGCCCACCAGGTCCATCTGGCGCTGCAGCGTGTCGGTCAGCGCTTGCAGGAAGGACGGCACTTCGCGCGGGAAGTAGCCCCAGTCGAAGGTGACCGGCACGCCGGCTGATTTCCCAGTGACCGCTCTGGGTGTCCTTGCCGGTCGAGCGCTCGCGCGCCGCGCCGTAGGCACCGGTAAAGCCGTCGCGCTGGCTGAAACCGGCGGCCCATTCGCCGCACGCCAGCTGGGCGGCCGCGGCCAGGCCCAGTTTTTCCAGGTTCGGCAGCTGCATCGGCTTGCCCTCTTTGGCAGCCCAGGCGGCGATGTGGCCGAAGGTGTTGGCGCCTTCGTCGCCGAATTTGTGGGCGTCGGGCGCTGCGCCCAGGCCGAAGGAGTCAAGCAACAGTATGAATGCGCGTGCCATGGTTCGCTCGCTTAAAAAGGTGGTGTGAAATTCAGTGTAGGACAATCAGGCCGGAGCGCGCGGCGTTTTCGCCACGTTGCCCAGGAAGGCCAGAATCAGCTTGACCAGGTCCTTGGCGCCGATCGCGGCGTACTTGAGCGTCTGCTCGTGCGACAGCGGGAACGGCGACATGCCTTCGGCCAGATTGGTGATCACGGATACGCCGGTCACCTTCAGGCCGCAGTGACGCGCCGAGACCACTTCCGGCACCACCGACATGCCGACCGTGTCGGCGCCCAGCTTGGCCATCATGCGGATTTCGGCGGCGGTTTCGAAGTTCGGGCCCGGGTAGGCGATGAATACGCCTTCGTGCAGCGTGATGCCGTTGTCGGCGGCCGACGACTTGACCAGATCGTGGATCTCGCCGTCGTAGGCGTTGGCCATGCTGAAAAGCGCGGGCCGAAGCGGTCGTCGTTCGGGCCGACCATCGGGGTGCCCGGAAGCCAGTTGATATGGTCGGTGATCGCCACCAGCGAACCGGCGTCGACGTCGGTGCGCAGGGAACCGGCGGCATTGGTCACGAACAGCATCTCGCAGCCGAGCAGCTTGAGGGTGCGCACGGCGCTGGTCATCACGCCCATGCCGTAGCCTTCGTAGAAGTGGCCGCGGCCCTTCATGCAGACCACGTCCACGCCTAGCCAGGGTGCCCAGCACCAGTTCGCCCGCGTGACCGTGCACGGTGCTGATCGGGAAGCCCGGCAGTTCGTCGAAGCCGATCGCCACCGCGTCCTGCATCTGTTCGGCCAGCACGCCAAGGCCGGAGCCGAGAATCATCGCCACGCGCGGCGCGAAGCCAGGTTTGCAGGGCACGGATAATATCGGCGGCTTCAAATGGGGTGTTAGAGAACATGGGTTTTCCTTGTTTGTTCACGATGTGGGTGGGGCTGCGCGACGCGGCCAGGGTGCAGCTGCTGCGGCAAATGGGGCAATCTGTGTCGCTTGCTAAGTATTATAACTATGCATGAGTGGCTATATGTATGGCAAATACCATTTTTCTTGCCTATTTATATGGTATAGATATAAATTGGCGTTCATACCTGTTGGATCGCGGCAACACTACATTACAATAAGTCGATAGCGCAGCGTAATGATTGATTGACATGATTAGGACATCTGTCTACCATCGAAGACAATTGTTTAATTGATTGCCCATCGTGACCGAACTATCAAAAAAGACCAGTTGTACGAGCTCATCCGGGCCAATCCCTTCATTTCGCAGCAGGATCTCGCGGTCCAGCTGCGCCTGTCCCGCTCGGCCGTGGCTTAGCTCACATCAGCCGGCCTGATCCGCGACCGCCGCCTGCTTGGCCGTGCCTACGTCCTGCCCGATAACCGGCCGATCGTCTGCCTGGGCGGCGCCAATCTGGACCGCAAGCTGCGCTCGAACGCCACGCTCAAGATGGGCACCTCGAACCCGGCCCGTCAGGACGAGTCGTTCGGCGGCGTGGCCCGCAACATCGCCGAGAACCTGGCGCGCCTGTCGACGCCGGTCTCCCTGATCACCGTGATCGGCGACGACGTGTCCGGCCGGGCGCTGCTGGCGCACGCGGAAGCGGCCGGCATCGACGTGCGCGGCACGCTGCGCCTGCAGGGCATCTGCACCGGCACCTACACCGCCGTCCTCGACGACCATGGCGAGATGATGCTGGCCCTGGCCGACATGGCCCTGTACGACGCGCTCACCCCCGAATTCCTCGACACCCGCCAGCCGCAGCGCAATGTGGCCGCGCTGACGGTGGCCGACATGAACCTGCTTAAGCCGAAACGCTGGAACTGCTCCTGGCCGACGCCGCGCGACGCGATCCCGCTGGTGATCGTGGCCGTATCGCAGCCGAAAATGGCGCGCCTGCCCAAGAGCCTGCGCGGCCTGCGCCTGCTGATCCTGAACCAGGGCGAACTTGAAACCCGCGTCGGACGCCCGCTCAAGACCGAGGCCGAACTGCTCTCGGCCTGCCGCGAAGTGCAAGCCCAGGGCGCGCAGGACGTGATCGTCACCCGTGGCGGCACCGGCGTGGCCTACACCACCGACGGCGGCCTGGCCCACCTGGAAGCACCGGATGCGCACATCGTCGACGTCACCGGCGCCAAGGACGCGTTCTCGGCGGCGGTCTGCTGGTCCCTGTTCCACGGCAGCGAAGATCTGTCGCTGGCTTGCTAAGCACAGGGTCTGCGCCTGTCGGCCATGACGCTCGAATGCGAAGAGACGGTCTGCCCTTACCTGTCGGCCGACATCCTGGCCGAAATCCACAATTTCGACGGCGTGCCGAGCGTACCGCAAACCTTCAACGCCCTCTACCAGGACTGACCATGCACCAGTATCTTTTGTTGTCGCCTGGAAGTGGCTGCCGCGCACTGCTTAAGCAAACCGATCGTCGCGCTCGAGTCGACCATCATCTCGCACGGCATGCCTTACCCGCAGAACGTGACCACCGCGCGAAGTGGAAGACATCATCCGCATGGCTTGGCGCAGTGCTTAGCCACGATCGCCATCATCGACGGCAAGATCTGCATCGGGCTCGATGCCGCGCAGCTGGAACTGCTCGCCACCTCGCCCGACGCGATGAAGGTCAGCGCGCAAGACCTGCCCTACGTGCTGGCCACGCGCCGCCTGGGCGCCACCACGGTGGCGGCCACCATGATCTGCGCCCAGCTGGCCTAAGCATTTCGGTGTTCGTCACCGGCGGCATCGGCGGCGTGCACCGCGGCGCGGAAACCAGTTTCGACATCTCGGCCGACCTGCAGGAGCTGGCCCACACCAGCGTGGCGGTGGTGTGCGCGGGCGTCAAATCGATTCTCGACATCGGCCTCACGCTCGAATACCTGGAAACCCACGGCGTGCCGGTGGTCAGCGTGGGCCAGGCCGCCTTCCCGGCCTTCTTCACGCGTGACAGCGGCTTCAAGGCCGACTTCCAGCTCGATTCGGCGACCGAACAGGCGGCCTTCATCCAGGCCAAATGGCAACTCGGTCTGAAAGGCGGCGTCGTGATCAGCAATCCGGTGCCGGAATTGTTCGCCATGCCGAAGGAAGAAATCGACCGCATCACGATCCAGGCGCTGCGCGAGGCAGACGACCAGGGCATCATTTAAGCAAGAAGGTCACGCCCTTCCTGCTGGCCCGCATCAAGGAACTGACCGAAGGCCGCAGCCTGGCCACCAACATCGCGCTGGTCAAGCACAACGCGCAGGTGGGCGCGGAACTGGCGGTCGCCCTGCGCGACACGCCCGGCCTGCAACCCGTCTGATCCGCGCCATGTCCATCGACCTGAAACAGCTCAAGTACTTTCTGGCCGTGGCCGAAGAGAAAAGCTTCAGCCGCGCGGCCGAGCGCCTGCACATCTCGCAGCCGCCGCTCAGCCAGCAGATCATGAAGCTGGAAAGCGAACTTGGCGTGCGCCTGTTCGCGCGCACCACGCGCACGTTCGAACTGACCGTGGTAAGCAAGGCCCTGATGGGCGAAGCGTCGGACATGCTGGCCAAGATGCGCATGACGATCGATACGATCCGCCAGATCGACCGCGGCGAAGTCGGCCGTCTGCGCGTGGGCATCGTCGGTTCGGCCATGTGGGGACCGATTCCCAGCCTGCTGGAAGAATTCCAGACCAAATTCCCGCGTGACCTGGACCTTGCACGAGTCGGGCCCGAACGTGCAGTACGATGCGCTGCGCGCGAAACAGATCGACGTCGGCTTCTGGCGCGAGCCCAAGCTCGACGAGGACGATCTGAAGAACGACCACCTGCGCCAGGAGCTGTGCTTCCGCGAGAACGTGTGCGTGGCCGTCAACGAGCATCATCCGCTGGCGACGCTGCCCTACATCGAACTGACCGACATCCGCGACGAGCCGATGCTCACGCTGGCGCTCGACAAGTCGGCCTTCCCGCGCTACCTGATTCAATGCTGCGTGAAGGCGGGTTTTCAGCCGACGATTTTCCAGGAAGCGTCCGAGCCGCAGACGTTGCTGGCGATGGTGGGCGCGGGACTGGGCGTGGCGCTGATGCCCGAGACGACCAGCCGCATCGGCTGGCCGGGCGTGATTTTCCTGCCGATCAAGACCAATCCGCCGTCGGCGAATTTGTACATCACCTACACCACGTTGGATGATGCGCCGGTGGTGCGCGCGTTCCTCAATATTCTCAATCCGCCCACACCCTGAGCACTCAGTGCGTGCTGCCGCCTTTCAGTTGAAGGTCGGCGGCGGTATTGACTGCCACATCCACCGCAATCTTCAGCCCCCGCACCATCTCGGCCAGCGCCATGCTGGCCGTGCCGGGGTGCCTGGCGGCCTGCTCCGGCAAGTACGGTATGTGAATGAAGTAGGCCTTCAGATCCATGCCCGCCGTCTGATGCATCAGCCCATAGAACACGTGATTGCACACGAAGGTGCTTAGGCCGTCTGCGACACCGAGGCCGGAATTCCATCGCGCGCAAGGCGGCGACGATCGCCTTGATCGGCAGGGTCGAAAAATAGGCCATGCGGCCCCCGCCCGCGACAATCGGCTCGTCCACCAGCTGGCGCTGCGCATTGTCGGGAATCGGCGCGTCGTCCACATTGATGGCCACCCGCTCGACCGACATGTCGACCCGTCCATCGCTCGCCTGCCCGACCGCGATCACGAGCGCCGGATCGAAGCGCAGCACCGCTTCGCCGAGAACGCGGATCGCCGCGCCGAACACGCACGGCAGCTGCACCGCCTGCACCACATAGCCATCGCCGCGCCAGCCCTGCAGCGCGCACCGCCTCCCAGGCCGGGTTGACGGTCTCCTTGTTGAACGGCTCGAAGCCGGTCAGCAGCACGGTCTTGCTCATGGTTGATCCATCAAAAAATACAGCAGGAAGATATTCACCAGCAGCAGCGGCAAGGCGGTCGGTATCTGCGCCTTGATCACCGCGTTCTTGTCGGGCAGCTCCAGCAAGACCACCGGCACGATGTTGAAATTGGCCGCCATCGGCGTCATCAGGGTACCGCAATACGCGCTGAACATGCCGATCGCCGCCATCACGGCCGGGTTGGCGCCGTACACGCCGACCAGGATCGGGATGCCGACCCCGCCACGATCACGGGGAAGGCCGCGAAGCCGTTCCCCATGATGATGGTAAACAGCGCCATGCCGACGCAGAACACGGCCACCGCGACCAGCCGCGAATCCATGTTGATGTAGGTGGTGGCGATGTGCGCCACGGCCTTGCCCACGCCCGCTTCGGCAAACAGGAGGCCGAGCACGGCCAGCATGTGCGGCAGCACAACGGCCCAGCCGATGGCGTCGGCCAGGCGGCGCCACTCGCGCATGCCCTGCACCGGCGTCGAACGCGTCATCGCGCAGGCGACGGCCACCGCCAGCAGCGAGGCGCAGCCCAGGCTGACGATGGTCAGGTG
Organism: Massilia sp. H-1; assembly: GCA_024703915.1. Classification (GTDB taxonomy): domain Bacteria; phylum Pseudomonadota; class Gammaproteobacteria; order Burkholderiales; family Burkholderiaceae_D; genus Telluria_A. The sequence goes on from CP087969.1 coordinate 1,541,839, forward strand.
CTTGGGGTCGAGCAGCGGCAGCGCGCCAATCTGCACGTCCTTGAACAGGGTCGAACCGATCATCGTCACGACCGGGATGATCAGCGCCGGGATGAACAGGCGGTGCCCCAGCTTGCGCGCTGGCACTGCGCTCGTCTTTCGACAAGGTGCCGTAGCTGCCCAGCGAGACGCCGCCGAAGCTTAATGATCAGCGCCATCGATACCATGATCAGGTAGGCCACGGCTTGGCATGCCAGATAGTCGCCGCCCAGGTAGGCCACGGCGTACAGCGCCCAGAACAGGGCCGTCGAATAGCGCTTGGGATTGCTGCGGTCGCGCAGCGACATGACGGCGGCGACCACCATCATCGCGCCCAGCACGACGTAAAAATGTTCGAGGCGGATCACTTGCCCTCCCCTTCGCGGCGGATCTCGACGTCAAGCCGGGTCAGGTTCCAGGCATGGATGATAAAGGCGGCGATCGCGGTCGGAATGCCCCACAGCGCAATGTGCAGCGGATTGACGGCGATGCCTTCGGCCGCCAGGATGGTCTGCATCAGGACGATGGCCCCGAAAGCGACGAAGACATCTTCGCCGAAGAACAGGCCGACATTGTCGGTGGCGGCGGCCATGGCGCGGATCCGGTAGCGCAGCTTGTCGCTGATGGTTCCGTTGCGCGCTTCGGCCGCGCCTTCGGCCATCGGCACCACCAGCGGGCGCACCATCGAGGCGTGGCCGCCCAGGCTGGTCAGGCCGAATGCGGCCGAGACCTCGCGCACCAGCAGGTAGACGATCAGGAGCCGTCCGGCGGTGGCGGCGCGGATTTTCGCGATCGCCGCTTGTGCGTGTTCACGCAGGCCGAAGCGTTCAAGCAGGCCGATGGCCGCCAGCGGCAGCAGCAGGATCATCGGCAAATTGCGCGTTTTGAGGAAGGCTGTACCGAGCGAGGCGAGGATGGTCTCGACCGGCATGGCCGCCGCCAGCCCGGTGGCGGCGCAGGCGGCGACCACCACCAGCACCGGGTGGGCGCGCAACACGAAACCGACGATGATCACGGCCACCCCGATCAGTGGCCACAAATTGACTGCTGCTTGCATGAACGCTCCTGGCAAATCCGCTGTGCGGGATGGCTTATTGGGTGTCGGCGCCCGGCTGCTGCGCCGCGCCGCCGGTAAATGCAGGGTCACGCTCGCCGTCGAGATAACGCCTGGCGCGCGATATGCTCATTGAAAAGCGCATCCTTGCGCATGGTGGCCACACGCATGAGGACCCGGTATGCCGCGATGGCGCCCGCTTCGTCGCCTTGCCGCATTTTTGCGTAACCCAGGTTATACCAGCCGCCGCGCTGTTCCGGATATGCCGCCGTGTAGGCAGTCGCGGTTTGCGCCGCCGTATCCCAGTGCGCCTGGGCGCTCGCTGCGAGAATCGACATGTGCAGGGCACTGTCATTCACCTCCGGCATGGCCTGCGCCGCCGTCAGCCAGGGTTCCGCCTCCGCATAGTCGCGCAGCAGGAAATGCGCTTTGCCGAGCAGGTATTGCGCATGCAGGTCGCCGGGAACCAGCCGCACGGCACGCTGCAGCGATGCCAGCGCCCACGCCGGATCCTCCGCCAGCTCGAGCAGCAAACGGCCCCGTATCAGCGCTGCGGGGAAACTGTTATCGGCATACCGGTAGGCCGCAAGCAGCCGCACCAGTTCAGCCCAGGCGGCCGCGCGCTCCTTTTTCTGCAACGGTTCACCAGGCTGCGCAAATACCGCCAGGGCCGAGCGCTGCGCCGCAGTCAAGCGCGTGCCACCACCGGCCGCGCATTTTTCCCCGCTCGTGCCAGAGCGCGATTGCCGGGCCGGATAGTCGGGGGAAGCCAGACAGCGCTGGGATGGATCGATGATCGCGTCGGCCTTCCTGGCTTGCTCGAGAAAGGTCCGGACGTGCTGCGGCGCATCGGCAAACACGGGGCGCCGCTCGCGTTCCTGCACCCACCGGTAGCTCGTCTCGAAGGTCAGCGCAGTAGGCGTGCTGCTCCCAGTAGATGGCGCAAAACGGCACAGGGCCATCGCCGTGCGGGTTGCCTCGTCGAGCAGCGGGTAGAAACTCGTGGCCAGCAACTGCGTGCTGGCCACGCTGCCATCGGCGGCCACGGTCACCGCCAGCCGGACCATGCCTTCCTGCCCTGTGCGCAGGGATTCTTCGGGCCATACGGGCTTGGCGCATGGTGCGGCCACCGGCAGTGCCAGCGGATTACGGGTAGCAGGCAAAGCGCCGCCAGGAGCAACTGGCGAAGTCGTACAAAAATCATAGGCATGAACACGGGAAGGGTGCAATGAAAAAGCCCCGCACACCTTGCGATGTGCGGGGCTTGCCAGCTTAGCAGAGAATCGGGCTTAGAACGTGGCCCGGAACTGCGCGCCGTACGAACGCGGCTCGTTGACGATACCGGTCAGGTTGTTGAAGTTGATCGCGCCCAGCAGCTGCACCTTGTTGGTGATGTTGCGGCCGTACACGGACAGCTCGTAGTTATCCCACTTGTAGCCGAAACGCAGACCGCCTTCGAGCAGCGACTTGGCCTTGAACTCCACGGCTTCGTCGAGGAAGAAGTTGTAGGTGCTGCGATACGACCAGTCGGTGAAGGCATACACCTCACCCTTGCCCAGCGGCTGGCTGTAGCGCAGGGTGAAGTTACCCTGCCACTTCGGTGCACGCGGCAGCGGGTTGCCGTTCACGAGCGCCAGGTTCGGGCTGCCAGGGACGGTCGGATTGGTGTGGGTGCACGGCGCGCCGCACACCTGGATCGCCAGGTTCGGGTCCTTGATCTCGGTGTCGTTGTAGCTGCCGCCGATGGACGCTGCCAGGCCGTCTGCCAGGTTGGCCTGGAAGTCGAGCTCGAGACCCTGGCCGATCGCTTTTTCAGCATTGATCAGTTTGTTCTCGTTGATGCCGCCCGAGGTTGCCGTCAGCTGCAGGTCCTTGACCTGGTAGCGGTAGGCGCTGGCCGACAGACGCGCGCGGCGGTCGAACAGATCCTGCTTGATACCGGCTTCGACCGAGATCACTTTCTCGGAATTGGCGGTGCTCGGCTGGCTGCCGGTGCCGAACAGGCGGCCCTGGACCGACGGTGCGCAGTAGCCGGAAGCGGCGCGAACAGGTTGGTCTCTTTGCTCAGCACGTAGGTGCCGGACAGGTCCCAGCTGACGTTGGTCGCCGACAGGTTGCGTACCAAGAGGCCGCTGGTGCTTGGCGTATTGCCTGGTTCTGACGCGCTCAGCAACGAAGTCCTTCTTGTCGTTGGTGTAGCGCAGGCCGGCTGCGCAGCTTGAGGCGGTCGCTGACGGTGTAGTTGAGCGAACCGAAGGCGGCCCAGGCTTTCGAATCCTGGCTCTGGGTCGAGTAGTTCGGGCTTTGCGGATTGCTTAGATGGTGAGCGAATCGAAAGCGATACTGTCGATTGCCATTTGCTCGTCGAAGTAGAACAGGCCGCCGATCCAGTTCAGCGGGCCCTTGTAGTTCGACTCGAGGCGCACTTCCTGGGTGACCTGACTGTGGTCGCGCAGGATGTCCGCGGTTTCAACCGTGAACGGAATGAAGCCTGGGCCCATCGGTGGCGCGTACGACGCGCCGAAGCCGCCGTCAACGTCGCCGCGGCTGTAGATGTCGGCTTTTTCGTAGCCGGTGATCGAGTGCAGCGTCAGGTCGTTCAGGTTCCACTTCAGGCGGATGCTGCCGCCCTTGGTCTTGAGGCGCTGCTCGTTGCCGCCGTCGGTCGGGTAGGAGCCGTAGTCGAAGTTGTCGACCAGGTCGTTGGTGCCCGGCTTGATGATATTGGCGCGGAACAGGGTGGCGCTGCCGTCATAGTCGCGTGCGTGGACGTTGAACAGGGCGCTGAAATTGGCGCTCGGCTTGACCAGCAGCTGCAGGCGCGCCGCATTGTCGTCGTAGCCTTCGAAATCGGTGGTCGGTGCGCCCGGACGGCTGTTGTGGACGCGGTCGCCGCGGTGCTGGCTTTGCAGCGAGACGCGCGCCGCCATGGTGTCGCTGATCGGCAGGTTGTACGCGCCTTCCAGGTTGCGCACGCTGTAGTTGCCGATGCCGCTTGGCATGAAGTAGCCTTCGGACTTGCCGATCACCGGCTTGGCCGAGTCGAACTTGATCACGCCCGCTGGCGAGTTGCGGCCGAACAGGGTGCCCTGTGGTCCGCGCAGAACTTCGATCTGATCGACGTCAAAGACCGGGAAGCCCTTGAGCATCGGGTTTTCCTGCACCACGTCGTCGAATACCAGGCCCACAGGCTGCGACGCGTTCAAATCGAAATCGGTATTGCCCATGCCGCGGATGTAGAAGCGCGGGAAGCTGCGGCCATAGTCGGATTCGACCTGCACGCTCGGGGTACGGCCCGACAGGAAGCGGATGTCCTGGCCGCTGGCGGTCAGCACGTCGAGTTTTTCGCCCTTCAGGGTGGCGATCGCCATCGGCACGTCCTTGATGTTCTCGGCGCGGCGCTGCGCGGTCACGATCACGGTTTCAAGCTGGCTAGGCCTTGGCCTTGGTGTCTTCCATGCAAGCGGCTTCCTGTGCCAGTGCGCTATGCAGCGGGAATGCGCTGGCCACTGCCAGAGCGATGAGCGAACGCGTCGCGAAGTGCCTGTTTTTCATTGTCATTCCTGAACCCCTTGGGTGGTTTTCGATAACTACATTTTTCGTCCGGGCGGGCGCGATGCTGCACCGCACAAAGCCAATCCGACTACCCTCATCCACTGAATAGTTTCTGCTAGACCATGTAAGTGATTTTGCATCGTAGCATGAAAAGAAATGACGAGAAAACAGCGCAAATGTCTTTTCATTTATACATTGAGAATATAAATGACGAACTAAAATCGTATTTGCCATACATATTGGCGCTGGTGCATAGTTCTAAAGCTGTGCAAAAGCCCTCTGGCGCAACGCAGCAACATTATGAAGAGACAGGCTCCCGGGCAAGCGGCCAAAACGGCCATTTCTTGCACCGGCAAAAGAGTTGAGCAATAGATAAGTTCGTCATGAAAACCATACAGTCCACGCCACGGCAGCTGTTGCATCAATACGACAAGACTAGCCGCCAGGAAGTAAGTCAATGAACGAAACAAGCGCATACACGAGCCGCCTCAAGGCAGTTGCCGAACTCGGCCAGCAAGTCTGGCTCGACAATCTGAGCCATGAACTGATCACGTCCGGCACCCTCGCGGCCTGGATTGCCGACGACGGCATTCAGGGCGTGACCTCGAATCCCTCGATCTTCTTCAACGCCATCAGCGGCGATCCGGCCTACCGGGCCGCCCTGCCCGCCCTGCGCGCCGCCCACGCCGACCCGGAAGCGCGCTTCGAAGCGCTGGTGCTGCCGGACGTGCAGCGCGCCTGCGACCTGTTCGCGCCGCTGTACGCGGACAGCGACGGCAAGGCCAAAGCTTCGTCAGCTTCGAAGTGGCGCCCCGCCTGGCGCACGACGCCGCTTCGGCACCGTGAGCGAAGCGGCCCGCCTGTGGCGCGCCATCGGCCGTCCGAACGCGATGATCAAGATTCCCGCCACCGAGGCTTAAGCATCGCCGCCCTGGAGGAAGTCATCTTCAGCCTAAGCATCAACGTCAACGTCACCCTGATCTTCGGACCGCGCCAGCTGGCCGCCGTGCGCGCGGCGCACCGGCGCGGCCTGGCGCGCCGCCTGGAAGCGAAACTGTCGGTGCAGCGCATCGCCAGCGTCGCCAGTGTCTTCATCAGCCGCGTGGACGCGGCGGTGGACGCCCTGCTGCCGCCAAGCGCCGCCCACCTCAAGGGCAAGGCCGCCATCGCGCAGGCGCGCCTGGCCTGGCACGAAGTGCAGAACGACGGCGGCTTCGCCGTCTTCAGCGCCTTCGGCGCCACCCCGCAATGGCTGCTGTGGGCCAGTACCGGCACCAAGGATCCGGCCATGCGCGACGTCACCTACGTCGAAGAGCTGATCGGCGTCGGCACCGTCAATACCGTGCCCGACGCGACCCTGCTCGCTTTCCGCGACCACGGCGAGGCCCGCGCCTCGCTCGGCGAAGGCGTGGACGAGGCGCGCGGCCTGCTGGCGCAACTGGGACGTCACGGTATCGAACTCGATACAATTGGTAACGACCTGTTGGGTAAAGGACTGACACAATTCGAGCAAGCCCATGCCAATCTGCTGGCTTTGCTTGCATAAAAGGTTCAATCAGGCCCAATGCCCTTGTTGTGCCGGGTACAATATCGATATTCCAGGAGCTAACCTAATGAAACTTAAGCAACTCAGCATCATGATGGCAACGCTGTGCGTCGCTGCGAGCGCCACCGCCGCCGATCCCAAGCTGGGCATCGTGTACGACGCTCAATGGGGCAAATTCGACAAATCGTTCAACCAGTCCGCCTTCGAAGGCGCCGAGCGGTTCAAGAAAGAAACCGGGATCAAATACATCGAGGCGCAGGCGTCGTCCGACACCCAGGCCGAGCAAGTGCTGCGCGGCCTCGCGCGCAAGAAGCTGGACCTGATCGCCGCCGTGGGCTTCTCGCAGACCCAGGCCGTGCAAAAGTCGCCGCCGAATTCCCGGCCGTGCGCTTCGTGCTGATCGATGCTGTCGCCAAGGGCAACAACATCAATTCGATCCTGTTCAAGGAAGAAGAAGGCTCCTACCTGGTCGGCGTGGCTGCGGCCATGGCCTCCAAGACCAAGAAGGTCGGCTTTGTCGGCGGCATGGACATTCCCCTGATCCGCACCTTCGCCTGCGGCTACAACCAGGGCGCCAAGGCGGCCATGCCAAAAATTGAAACCTTCAGCAACATGGTCGGCACCACCGCCGCGGCCTGGAACGATCCGGCCAAGGGCGGCGAGCTGGCACGCGCAGCAGTTCGACCGCGGCGTCGACGTGGTGTTCGCCGTTGCTTAATGGCAGCGGCATGGGCACGCTGCAGACGGCCAAGGAAAAGGCAAGCTGGCCATCGGCGTCGACTCCAACCAGAACTACCTGCATCCGGGCACGATGCTGACCTCGATGGTCAAGCGCGTCGACCTGGCGATCTACGACTCGTTCATGCAAATGAAGGCCTACCCAGTGGAAGCCGGGCGTGTCGTACAAGGGCCTGAAAGAAGGCGGCGTGGACTGGGCGCTGGACAAGGATAACCGCGCGGTGGTCTCGCCGGAAATCGAAAAGCGTCAACGAAGCGAAAGCCAACATCATCAACGGCAAGGTCAAGGTGCACGACTACCGCACCAACAGCGCCTGCCCGGTCTGATTTTTTCGTCCTCATTCAACAAGCGCGCCGCGCCGGTTTTTTCCGGTCCGGCGCGCTTTTGAAATTAACTCACTCATCTTCTATGCAGCCAGCTGTAGAATTTCGCAACATATGCAAGGCCTTCGGGGCCGTGCAGGCGAACGCCGACGTCAGCTTCTCGATTGCCAAAGGCTCGATCCATGGCGTGATCGGCGAGAACGGCGCCTAAGCAAGTCGACCCTCATGAGCATCCTGTATGGCTATTACAACGCCAACAGCGGCTCCGTCCTGATCGACGGCCAGGTGCAGCACATCCGCACCAGCCATGAGGCGATCGCGCTGGGCATCGGCATGGTGCACCAGCACTTCATGCTGGTCGAGAACTTCACCGTGCTCGATAACGTCATGCTCGGCACCGAAGGCGGCTTCAAGCTGGCCGCGCACCGCGCCGTGGCCGAAGCGAAGCTGCGCGAGATCTGCGCGCGCTACCGCCTCGACGTCGACCCGCTGGCGAAAATCGAAGACCTGTCCGTGGGCGCGCAGCAGCGTCGAAATTCTCAAGCAGATCTACCGCAGCGCCAACATCCTGATCCTCGACGAGCCGACCGCCGTGCTGACGGCGCAGGAAACCGCGTCGCTGTTCGAGATCCTGCGCCTGTTCAAGGAACAGGGCAAGACCATCATCCTGATCACCCACAAGCTGGGCGAAATCATGGAGATCACCGACCAGGTGACCGTGATGCGCAGCCGGCCGCGTGGTGGGCGCCGTCGAAACGGCCACCACCTCCAAGGAAGAACTGGCCAACATGATGGTCGGCCGTCCGATCCAGAGCGAACTGCCGCGCGCCCCGTACAACCCGGGCGCCACCGTGCTCAAGGTCGATCAGCTGCAACTGAACGACCAGGCTTAGGCGTGCGCCTGCTGGCCGACATCGACTTCGAACTGGAAGGCGGGCGAGATCGTCGCCATTGCTTAGGCGTGTCCGGCAACGGCCAGAGCGAATTGATGCACATCCTGTCGGGCATGCGCCTGCCGACCGGCGGCAAGGTCGCCTTCCTGGGCCAGGACTTGCCGTTCAAGGGCCGCCACGACGCCGACGGCCTGCCCGCGGCCTTCCGCGACCTGGGCATCGGCCACGTGCCGGAAGACCGGTTGCGCGACGGCGTGATCAAGGATTTCTCGGTCATGCAGAACACCGTGTTCGGCTACCAGGACCGGGTCAAGAACCGCTGGGGCCTGCTCGACTTCAAGGCCATCGCGGCGCCTGCGCGGACCTGCTGCGCGTGTTCGACGTGCGCCCGGCCAATCCGGACCTGCGTATCGGCCTGCTCTCGGGCGGCAACCAGCAGAAGGTCGTGATCGCGCGCGAAGTGTCGGCCAAGCCGAAACTGATGCTGGTCGGTCAGCCCACGCGGGGGGTCGACATCGGCACCATCGAATCGATCCACACCCAGCTGCTGCGCATGCGCGACGAGGGCGTGGCCATTTTGCTGGTGTCGGTGGAACTGGAAGAAGTGCGGGCGCTGGCCGACCGCATCATCGTCATGTCCGGTGGCCGCATCACCGGTGAACTCAAGATTGAAGAATTCGACACCACCCGCATCGGCTTGCTGATGGGCGGGATGCACAAATCATGAAGATTACAGAACTCCCGCGCTGGGCCACCGCGTTCGCGCTGCCCGTCCTGAACCTGGTGTCGGCCTTGCTGGTGGCCGCGCTGGTCATCCATCTGCTGGGCGAGAGCCCGGTCGAATCGCTCAAGATCCTGGTCGACAGCGCCGTCATCAATCCGGAAGGCTTGTCGTACACGCTGTTCTACGCCAGCACCTTCATCTTCACCGGCCTGTCGGTGTCGATCGCGATGAAGGCCTAGCCTGTTCAACATCGGCAGCGAAGGCCAGCTTTACCTGGGCGGCCTGGGCCTGACCGTGGTCATGCTGCTGTGCGACGCCAGCCTGCCCGGCTGGCTGCTGATTCCCGCCGCGATGGTGGGCGCGGCCGTGTTTGGCGCGGCCTGGGCCTTCCTGCCCGGCTACCTGCAGGCCAAGCGCGGCAGCCATGTCGTGGTCACCACGATCATGTTCAACTTTATCGCCGCCAGCCTGATGAACTTCATCATCGTCAAGTACCTGATCCCGGAAGGCCAGCAAAATCCGGCCAGCCGCGTGTTCGCCAGCGCCGCCGAAATGCCGCGCCTGGCCAACTGGTTCCCGGTGCTGGGCGACACGCCGCTCAACATCAGCTTCCTGATCGCGATCGCGGCGCTGGCCATCTACGGCATCGTCGTGTGGCGTTCCTCGTGGGGCTACAAGCTGCGCGCCACGGGTCTGAACCACCATGCGGCGCATTACGCGGGCGTGTCGATCAGCGGCATGATCATTCTGGTCATGCTGATTTCAGGCGCTGGCTTAGCCTGGGCGCGGTCAATTCGATCATGGGGTCGACCCACTACCTGTCGCTCAACTTCCCTGCTTAAGCCTTAAGCTTCGTGGGTATCGCGATCGCGCTGATGGGCCGCCAGCATCCGGTCGGCATTTTCCTGTCGGCCGTGCTGTTCGGCGCGCTGATCCAGGGCGGCTTCGACCTGTCGCTGGAAAAACCGAATATCCCGCAAGAGACCTTCATTTTCATTCAGGGCCTGATCATCCTGTTCTGCGGCGCGATGGAAAATCTGTACGCGCCCGCATTGCTCAAGATGCTCAACCTGCGAAAAGGATAAGCCATGTTTGAAGACTTCCAATTCGCCAGCATCATCGTCTCGACCATCCGCAATGCGCCGGTCCTGATCTTCGCGGCCATGGCTAAGCCTGTTCGCCGAACGCTCGGGCGTGATCGACCTCGCCCTCGAGGGCAAGATCCTGGCCAGCGCCTTCGTGTCGGCCGCCGTCGCCTTCACGACCAAGAACCCGTGGTACGGCGTGGCCCTTAAGCATGGCGGTGTCGGCCGCCCTCGCGCTGCTGCAGGGCTTCGTCAGCATCACGCAAAAGGGCAACCAGCTGGTCGGCGGCATCGCGATCAACATCGCCATGAGCGGCCTGACCTTCGTGCTGGCCCAGTTCTTCTACCAGCAGGGCGGACGCACGCCGGATCTGGGAGACGCACGCCTGTTCGACATCGTGCTGCCCGGTACCGCCGCCGTGGCCGACATTCCCTTCCTCGGCTGGTTCTACGGCCACGTGATCGGCGGCCACTCGGCGCTGGTGTACCTGGCCTTTGCGCTGATCCCGATCGTGCACTGGGTGATCTACCACAGCCGCTTCGGCCTGCGCCTGCGCGCCTGCGGCGAGAACCCGCACGCGGCCGATGCGGCCGGCGTGAGCGTCGAAACCACGCGCTACATGGCGATGCTGGTGGCAGGCCTGCTGTGCTCGTTCTCGGGTGCCTACCTGGCGATCGTCCAGAGCGGCTTCTTCCTGCGCGATATGTCGGCCGGTGCTTAAGCTACCTGGCGCTGACCGCCCTGGTCTTCGGTAACTGGCGTCCGATGTACACGGCGCTCGGCTGCATCATGTTCGGCTTCTTCAATGCCGTGCAGGTCCAGATCGAAGGCGTGGAGCTGCCGGGCGTGGGCCGCATTCCAGGTTCGCTGATCCAGATGATTCCGTATGTGGTCACGGTGATCGTGCTGGCTTAGCCTGATGGCCAAGTCGGTGGCGCCGAAATCGATCGGCAAGCCGTTCGTCAAGTCGCGCTGATCCAAGGGTGGGGGCAAGCCCCACCCTGCTTTTACAGCTTGCCGTCGATAAGCGAAATGCGGTGTCCCAGGCGTTGTCGCACCGCCTCGATGAATTGCGCGGACAAGGGCGACCAGTTCCAGAATTCGAATGCGAGCACGACAAAGCTAGCCTCGGGGTGCACCCAATGCGGCAGTGCGCTGGGCTGGCCGCAGTGCTGACATTGCATCACATCGGTCTTCCCTTCGCACCAGTCCGAACCCGCTTGCCAGAACGCGTCGATCGGCGCCGGTGTGCCGCAGCGGGGACAAGGAACAGGGCCGAACTGGCCCTGCATATTGATGACGACATCGCGCCGCGTGACAACGCGCATGCCATTCATGACCATCGTGGAATGGGACGCGTAGTTGCCGTTGCTCGCATCGGTCTCCACCCCGCCGCATGCCCGCATGAAGTGGCGGCCCGGCCGGTAGCACAAGCCCTCGCCGGAGCAACCGTCGCATTGTTCATCATCGATGATTTGCTCATCGACCAGCCAGGCAACGATCGCAGCGGCAAGCTGCTGCGCGTGCTCCGGCGTGGTCACGCCATGGCTCAGAATCGCTTGATTAAAATCGCCCAACCTTCCTCCACTAGATGAATGAGCTGCGATACGAAATTCGGTCAAATAAGTCAATTGAACGTTAAGCTACCAGACCGCAGCCCATTCGACGACAAGCAACGCATGAAATTCTTCTCACTTGCCCGCCGACTTCTCGTGGTATCGCTTTGTCTGGCGATGCTGACCGCCACCGCTGCGCATGCATCGGAATCCAAGATCAAGCTACGCCTTGGCATCCATTTGCTGGACGACGGGCCGGTCAAATCGGCTGCCCTCGATGCCGCAGACGATATCACACGTACCCTGTCGCTTCTGACCCATCCCACCAAAACGCCGGAGGAAATTACCAAGGCCCTCGCGTGGACGGAGAAGCAGCCGCTGTTACTGGCGCTTACCGAGCCCCCGGTTGTGAACAATCCGCTGTACCGCGCCAATGGCAGACAAATCCGCCTGTGCTACGCGCTTGGTGAAACCAGCGATTGGCATGCGGAAGGAGAGCAGTTGTCATTTCGTGTGCGCTACGTCGGCACGACAGCGCGCTTCGAACCGGTCGTTGAAGTTCAGCATTACCGGAAGCAGGGACGACACTGGCATCTGTTCAAGCAAGTCCGGATGCCGCAGTGATGTGTTCATCTGCGCTGAAGGAGCATTCCGAGACCGGCACACCGATGAGCTCGTGTCCGAATGTCAGACCTGACCCCCACGCTTATTCTGCTTTTTGCGCTGACTGGGTGATGGTCCAGGCGAAGCCGACGCCGATCGAGGCGCCGGTGCTGCGCTGCATCAGCGGGCTGTCGCGATTGACCACTGTCGGCTGTAGGTTTCTGTAACGCACGAAACCGAACAGGCGCAGGTCCGGGGTGACCAGGCGCGAGGCGCTGGCGCCGGTGCGCACCAGCATCAGGCCTAAGCACCGGCGTCGAACGCGGGTCGCTCGGCCGTGGCGTACTGCGGCTGCACTTCGTAGAAGTATTGGTTGATCTTGCGGTTGCCGAACACCATGCCGAGGTTGGCGTCGAAGGTCCAGTCCTCGCGCGCGCCGCGCATTTCGTACACGACCTTCGGTTCGAAGGTCCAGCCTTGCGCGTGCAGGCCGCCGCGCGCTTCGAGCACGGCGCGCAGCGGGATGTCGAGCCGCAGGCGGCTGCCCGGCGAGGGCTCGGCCAGTTTGACTTTCAGGCGCGGCCCCAGTTCGAGCAGCGTGCCCAGGTCGGGCATCCCGGCGCGCGCGGCCACGTCGTCGGAACGGGCTTAGGCAGCGATGCCGCCAGGCCGACGTCGAGTTCCACCTGTTCGCTGCGCAGCAGGCGCAAGCCGATGCCCGACTGGTCCGAGCGGGAAGACCTTGCCGCGGTAGATCAGGAATGGCAGCACCAGGCTGCGCGTGGAACGGTCGGAGGAGCCGGGATAGGCCGGGGTGCTGGCGGTGCCGCCCAGGACGCCCACTTCCCACAATGGCAACTCCTGGGCCTGAACGGCCAGCGGCAGCGCGCACAGCAGCGCGCAGGACAGCATCGTTTTCAACGTCATGCATTAACCTGGAAGTGATAACAGCATTTGTTCGAATTCGGCAAGCGGAACCGGCTTGCCGTACAGGTAGCCCTGGAAGGCGCAGCAGCCGATCGACAATAGAAAATCGGCCTGCGCTGCAGTCTCCACGCCCTCGGCGATCACGTCAAGCCCCATGTGGTGCGCCAGCGCCACGATGGTGCTGGCAATGGCGGCGTCGTTGGGGTCGACCGTCACGTCGCGCACGAAGGACTGGTCGATCTTGAGCTGGTCGAGCGGCAGCCGTTTGAGGTAGGACAAGGAGGAGTAGCCGGTGCCGAAATCGTCGAGCGAGAAGCACACGCCGTGCCGCTTGAGCGCGGTCATCTTTTCGATGATGCCTTCCACGTCGTCCATCAGCAGGCTCTCGGTGAGCTCGAGCTTGAGGCGGCGCGCGTCGGCCCCGGTGGCGGCAAGCACGTCGAGCACCTGTTCGACGAAATCGGGTTGGCGGAACTGGCGCACGCTGATGTTGACCGCGACCGACAGGTGCGCGGCCTGCGCTTCGCGCCCCCAGGCGGCCAGCTGGCGGCAGGCGCTCTCGAGCACCCAGCGTCCGATCGGGATGATCAGGCCGGTCTCCTCGGTCAGGGGAATGAAGTCGTTGGGGGCGACCATGCCGCGCTCCGGGTGCATCCAGCGCAGCAGCACTTCGGCGCCGGTGATGCGCCCGTTCATGTCGCGCTGCGACTGGTAATACAGGACGAAGGCGTTTTGCTGCAGGCCGTCGCGCAAGTCGTGTTCCAGGGCGGCCCGGGCCGAGACCACGGTCTGCATGTGCGGATCGAAAAAGCGCAGCGTGTTGCGCCCCGCCGTCTTGGCGTTGTACATGGCCAGGTCGGCGCGCTTCATCAGTTCGTCGATGGTGTGGGCGCTGCCGTCGAACAGGGTGATGCCGATGCTCGAGGTGCTCTGGTGGCGCTTGCCCGCCAGGTCGTACAGGGGGTGCCGAGCGCGGCGAGAATCTTGCGCCCGATGGTTTCGGCCTGGGGCGCGGCGTCGGCCAGTTCCTGGCCCAGGCCTTCGAGCATGACCACGAATTCATCGCCGCCCAGGCGCGCCACGGTGTCGCCCTCGCGGATGCAGCGCGTCAGGCGGGCGCCCACCTGCAGCAGGAGCAGGTCGCCCATGTCGTGGCCGAGCGTGTCGTTGAGGGTCTTGAAGTTATCCAGGTCGATGAACAGCAGCGCAGCGCGCGCCCGGTGCGGCTGGAACCGACCATCGCGTGGCGCAGCCGTTCGATCAGCATGCGCCGGTTCGGCAGATGGGTCAGCGGGTCGTAATAGGCCAGGCTGCGGATTTCTTCTTCGGTCACCATGCGTTCGCGCTCGGACTCGGCCAGGTGGTCGAGCATGCCGTTGATCGATGCGCCCAGGGCGCCGATTTCGTCATGCTTACCAGGCCCAGGCCCGCACGCACGCTGCGCTCGCCCTTGTCGACCGCATTGGCCACCACCATCAGCTGGCGCAGGCCGCTGGTCAGGCCGATGGGCGATCAGCATCGCCAGCAGGACGGCAAAGCCGACCGCGAAGGCGCCCACGACGTAGCCGCGCCGCTTCACGGCCGCCAGGTTGTCCTGCATCTGGGCCCGCCCCCAGCCGATCCGCACCCAGCCCAGGTGGCGGCTGCTTATGAACACGGGTTCGGCCACGTCGACCAGGTCGGCGTTGTCGACCAGCAGGGCGGCCCTGGGCACGGGCTTTGCCAGCCAGGCGCGGCTGACGGCGTCGTCGACCCGCATGCCGATGTCGCCCACTTCGTTGGAGGCGAGCACGCGGCCGTCGCGGCCCAGCACCATCGCGTAGCGCACGTTGGGGTTGCGCGCGATGCTGTGCAATTCGGTCTGCAGGCCGGGCCGGTCGTTGGCCACCAGCCAGGCGGTGCTGCCCACGGCCAGCATGTGGGCCAGGTCTTCGGCATTGCGCCTAGCTCTGGTCCATCAGGAAGGCGGTCTGGTGCTGGACCACGCCGTAGCCGAAGCCGAACATCACCAGCCCGGTGGCGACGGCGAAGGCAAGGGCGAGCTGGCGCCGGATGGTGCCGCAGGCCAGGGCGATCAGCCGGTCAAGGACGCGCATCCGGTCCGGCCGGGAAGGCCTGCTTGTGTTGTTCGAGGAAGACCCGCACGACGTCGTATTCGTCGGCCCCGGCCAGCTCTGAAGCGGGTCACCGGCACCATGGCCAGCAGCGCCCTGCCCTGCGCCGTATCGTGCATCTCGGCCAGCAGGCGCCCGACCCGGCGCACCAGGTCGGGCGGCACGTCGTCGCGCGATGATGCCCTGGTTGACCAGGGATGGGGTGGGGAAGCGCACGTCGAGCTGCCTGGCTTCGTCCGGATGCTCGCGCAGGAAGGCGGCCCAGGCCAGCGGCCAGGTGGCGCTTGGCGTCGGCGCCTTTCATGTAGACCTCCATGATCGAGGCGTGCTGCGAGCCCACATAGCTGACCTGCAGGTCGCGCGCGGGATCGATCCCGGCCTGCTTGAGCTGGAGCTGGGTCATCATGGTGGCGGCCAGTGCGGACTTGGGCGGAAAGCAGACCTTCTTGCCCTTGAGGTCTTCCAGGCGCGTGATGCCGCTGCCCTTGCGCACCACCCAGATGCCGCGGAAGGCGGCGTCGTCCCCCATCTTGGCGAAGATGCGGTAGCCGCTGTGCTGGGTCGCGCGCCAGCTGTGGTAGGGATTGGACAGGGCAGAAGGCGAAGTTGCGCGCTTCGAGCTGCTGTTCGTGCTCGGCCAGGCCGCGCGGCACTTCGAGCACCAGGCGCGCGTCCGGCAGGCTGGCATTGAGGTAGTCGACGATCGGCTGGAAGGTGTCGTAAATGTCGCGGAAGTTCGACATCGGGGTCACGCCGAAGGTGTATTCGGGCAGCCTGGCCAGGTGGGCGGGGGCGACCAGGGTGGGCGCATACGGGGCGTCGGGCGCCTGCTTGCCGCAGGCGGCCAGCAGGCAGCACAGCATGCCGATCCAGCGCCACCCCGTCCTCGTCCAGCCATCCATGACAGCCTCCCGGTTACTCCATCTGAGAAAGTATCCCCAGTGTTCGGGCGCAAGTCAACCGCGCCCTGCCGAACCGCAACGGCGGCTCAGGGTGCGGGGGTGGGCGCGGCAGCGGTGTCGGGCCAGATCGACTGCAGCAGCCAGGCCAGGTGGTAGCCGCCCTTGACCAGCTGGGTGCGGGCCAGGTCCGAGCTCGGCACCGGGTAGTTCGGGCCCATCTCGAGCGTGAACTTGTATTCGGTTTCGCCGCGCTTGTTGGTCTGGGCTTCGCGCTTGCCGATGGTGACGTCGCTGTAGGCGCGCTTGGAGGCGGCCAGCGCGTCATTGGCCCACTGGTAAGGCCAGGTGGCCGGGTCGCCCGTGTTGCGCGCGACGCCGATCTGGGCCTCGGCCTTGGTGTCGATCATTTTTTGAGCGAACTCGTCCGGAGCGCGGGTACTGCTGCGCCGCATGGCGTACTCGACCACGGTGCTGTCCCAGTAGCTGTGGAAGGGCTTGGTCGGCCACTTCTTGGCCCCGGCTTAAGCAGCGGTTTGGCTTCGCCGCGATGAGCGGCTTGGCCAGCTGTTCGAGCTTGTCGTCGTCGAGCAGCAGGCTGTTGCCACCGCGCGACTCGAACAGGTTCACCGCATCGATCTCGGTCTTGTTTTCCGGCACGGCAAACACGCCGTCGGCGCTCACATAAGCCGAGCCCATGTGCAGCGGCTGGTGGATGTCGCCCGTCATGTGGGCCACCAGCAGCAGGGCCTGGCGGCGGCTCAGCTGGTGCGGATTGAGGGCGGGATCGGTCTTGCCCTGCAGGACAGAAATCGCCTGCTTCAGGGTCTGGACGATGTCGACGTCGGAACCGCCCACGATCCCGTCGCGGTAGCGCAGGTACTGGAACGGCACGTTGGCGTAGTGGTATTCCTGGTGGCGCGGATTGACGTCGGTGTAGGCTTGCTGTTCGGCATTGGCTAGAGCGGATAGCCGACGCCGCCCTTGGCCGAATCGGCCCAGTTGGTGATCGATTCCAGGCTTTCGCCCGGCAGCAGCAGGGCGGCGACCTGCTGCTCGGCGCGCGTGCCCTTGATCAGTTTTTCAGCGATGGCGCCGACCGCGCGGTGGCCGTCGTAGCCCCAGGCCAGTGCATCGATCGAGACGAAGGCGCACGAGAGCGCCACAACACCAGCCAGCTTGTTCATTCGGTTTTCCTTGTCGGTCATGGATTCAGTGGACGATCCGGATGCGCCCTGCTTAAAGCGCTGATGCTGACCGGCTTGCCGGTCCCGGCCCGGCTGACCAGATACGCGGTCAGCGCATCGAGGTCGCGCACATTGGTGTCGCGCTTGTTGGCGGCCACCTTGAAGGCGGGGAAATTGTCGCCGCCTTCGGCCAGGAAATTGTTGGCGGCCACGCGGTAGGTCTTGCGTTCATCCATCGCGACGCCGCCCAGCATCAGGCTGCCCGGGACCACGCTGGCCGGCCGCGGCGCGGCCGGATTCCAGGTGTAGCTGAAGCCATCGGAGATTTGCAGCACGGACAGGGTCGGCCGAACCGGGACGCAGCCATTGCTGGTCCAGCAGTTCGCGGATCTGGGCGCCGGTCATGTCCATGGCCACCAGGGTATTGCCGAACGGGAGCACGATCTGCACCTGGCCGGTGGTGGCGACCAGGTCGGCGCCGACGTCGAGATCCTGGCGGATGCCGCCCGCGTTCATGAAGGCGATCTGCACGCCCTCGTCGCGGGTGGCGGCCAGGGCCGAGTCGGCGATCAGGTCGCCCAGCGCCGATTCATGCCGGCCGGGGTCGACTTGCGGCCGATGCTGCGCACGGCCACCTGGGCCAGCGGACGGGTCAGCGCCGCGGTGCTGCGCGCGCGCCTGGGCCAGGTAGGCCGACACTTTTTCGTCGGGCGGATACTGGCCCGGCTTGACCACGACGTTGCGCACCTTGATCGAGCGCACGTCGGCCGAGACCGGGTCGACCAGCATCTTGATGCGGGTGAGCACGTGTCCGCCCATGGCGGCCTGGGTCACGGTGCGCCCTTCGACCACGCACTGGAAACCCTTGTGCGTGTGGCCGCTGACGATCAGGCGAATGGCCGGATCGAGGCGGCGCGCGATGTCGATGATCGGGCCCTTCCAGTTCGCTGCACTCGGGCTTGTCGAACTGTTCCTTGGTGGAGCCGCCTTCGTGAATCATGAGCACGAACACCTGGGCGCCCTTGGCGCAGCTCGGGCATGACCTGGTTGACGGCGTCGGCTTCGTCGATGAAGGACAGGCCGAAGATGCCCGACTTGAGCACCATCGAGGCGGTGTCCTTGAGCACGGCGCCGATCAGGCCGACCTTGATGCCCTTGACGTCGGCGATCCGGTAGGCTTAAGCAGGACCGGCTGGCCCGTCTGGCTGTCGAGCACGTTGGCGGCCAGGTAGGTGAAGCTTGCAGCCAAAAGCAAATTGCGGCGACAGCTTGCAGGCGCGGTCCGGACGGATCGAGACGCAGCCGCCGTGCTGCTGGCGCAGCAGTTCGGCGCGGCCCTGGTCGAACTCGTGGTTGCCGACCGAGCTGGCGAACAGGCTAGGCCATGGTCAGCGCTTCGATGCTCGGCTCGTCGGCCCACAGCGAGGACATGGCCGGGCTGGCGCCCACCAGGTCATGCGCGGCAACGAACAGCAAGTCCTTGTCTTCCTTGCGCCAGGCCTGGAGCGCGGCGGCGACATTGTCGATCCCGCCCGCC
Organism: Massilia sp. H-1; assembly: GCA_024703915.1. Lineage (GTDB taxonomy): Bacteria > Pseudomonadota > Gammaproteobacteria > Burkholderiales > Burkholderiaceae_D > Telluria_A. The sequence continues at coordinate 1,560,600 of CP087969.1, forward strand.
TGTTCGGCGCGCGATATTGTCGGCCACGCTCGTGTATTCGAACTTGGTGGCGTCGAGGTGGCCATGGAAATCGTTGAACGAGACCAGATTGAGCTCGACGGGGCCGCCCGGGCGTGGCGCAGCCGGACAGGACACTGAGGGTAATTGCGGCGATACAGCCAAAGCGAATGCGATTTTTCATAGACAGAAGGATAACCGATTGCACACGGGGCGCAGGGGCGCGGCGCTGTTCTTTTACATTGCTGAAACAAATAAAAAACGGGCCCGAAGGCCCGTTTCTGGAACTGCAGCACGGCGCAGGCGCCGTGCCCGGGTGATGCTTAGATGTCGACCGACAGGGTGACCGACGCGAAGCGTGGGGCACCGAGGTAGTAACGCAGGGTGCCTGCGGAAACACCGTTGACTGCGGTCGTGTTGGTAACCGTGGTCGAGGAAGGATTGCGATATTCCTTGTTGGTGATGTTGCTGATGTTCCACTGCAGCTTCGGACGCTTGAACATGCCGAAGTTGGCGAAGGTGTAGCCGCCGTCGAGACCGACGGTGGTGTAGCCAGGAGCGAATTCATCGTTCAACAACGTACCAGCCTGCTTGCCGGTTGCGCGGACCTTGACGCGGGTCCAGAACGCGCCGTTCTGGTACTCGGCCGACACGCTCATCTTGTGCTTCGGCGTCAGCGGCATTTGCTTGCTTTAGCCGTTGCCAGGTACACGCCGTTACGTACTTGCAGATCGCTCTTGATTTCGCTGTCGCTATAGCCGTACGAACCGTAGAACGAGAAACCGTGGACCGGCATGTTGCCGACTTCGATTTCCAGACCGCGGTTGCTGACATCACCCACGTTGGTGTAGCTGCTCACGTTCGACACTGGATCGAAGGCAGTTGCCTGGCGATTCTTGAAATCGACGTTGAACACGGTCACGGTCGCGATGTATTTGCTGTCCTGGTGACGGTAGCCGATGTCGGTGTTGACCGAGGTTTCAGCCTGCACGTCGCTGCGCAGCGTGGTGGTGCCGTCAGCATTGACGGTCACGTTGGTGCCCACGTTCGAGAACACGAAGTTCGGTGGCGCCTTCATGTTCTTGGCGACCGACGCGAAGAACTGATCGTCGTTGGTGATGCGATAGCGCGCGCCCAGCTGTGGCAGCGTTTCCTTGTAGGTCTTGTCGACATGGTAAGTGCTTAAGCAGGGTTGTTCGTGCCCTTGGTGTTGCCTTCGGACGCGTTGTTCGTGAAGTCACGGTTGATGTGCGGAATGCGCACGCCGACGTTGACCTTGATCTTGTCGTCCATGAACGAGATCGTGTCCTGCAGGAAGGCCTGGTAGGCGGTCGAAATCGTCATCCAGTCACGGCTCTGGAACAGCGAGCCGTCCGGACGGCGGATGGCGCCGTCTTGCAGGAAGTAGTCCACTGGCTGGCCGTCAGGAGCGACCTTGACCATGGTGCCGGTTTGCTGGTGGCGAGCGCGCTCGTACCAGAAGCCGCCCAGGATTTCATGGTTGTTCAGGGTCCAGGTCAGCGACGAGGTGATACCAGGACGGAAGGTCTTGGTCACGGAGCTGTTGGCCACGATCACGCGGTCGAGGGTGTCGCCGTCGCCGTTCAGGTCGACAGCTGCATTGTTGCGGCCGGTGGCCGGGTTGTAGAACGCGCTCGAGTTACCCGAAGCAGGCACAGCTCAGCCGATGCCGGACGCGTGATGCCTTCTTCCTGGTAACGCTGCTGCAGACCGCCGGTACCGAAGCCGTACCACATGTATGGCAAGACTTTGAGATCGAGGTTATCGGTCAGGCGTGCTTTCGCGGTGGCCGAGAAAATGCCGTTGCGGAAAGGATTGGTCGCCAGCTGGTAGAAGTTTGGCGATTGCGGGGTGTCAACCTGAGCGCCAGGACCCGGGGTCTTGTGGCCAACGAAGGTGTCGCTGAAGTCGAAGCGATACCCCTTGGTCGGGTCATTGATTTCCGTCAGAGTCAGGTTGTTGATGTTGTTGTTCAGCGCATCGTTCCACAGGAAGGTGGCGTGCACGTAGTTGAAACGATCCCAGTCGTAGTTGTAGCTAAGCGTCGACGTGATCGCGCGATGCGCCGCCCTTGCCTTTCCATTTGTCGGTCTCGGCGTGCGACAGCGAGATGAAGGCTTTGGCTTTGCCGCCGTCCATCTTGCCCGAATCGATACGCATGAAGGTCTTCGACATGTTCAGCTGACCGAGGGTCTGCATGATGCGGAAGCGCTGTTTGTTTTCTGGGTTGCAGGTGACGATACCGAAGTTACCGCCGGTGGCGCCAACTTGCGGGGAGTCGACGTCGGTCGAACCCTGGGTCACGAATTGCGAGCAGGTGTTTTCCTGGTCGACGTATTCTTGTGGAAATACCGAGAACGAACCCGAGTCGTTCACTGGCACGCCGTTGATGGTGGCGCCGATCTGGTCGGAGTTGAAGCCGCGCAGGGTCATGCCGCCGCCGAACAGGCCGGTTGCGTCGTGGTTGTAGCTGTTTACAGCTGGCAGCATTTCGAGGGCTTCGTATGCGTTACCCGTCGGGCGCTGCTTTTCCAGTTCTTCAGCGGTAATGGTCGAACGTGCTTTTGGCGCGTCTTCCGTGACCATCAGGCCCATACCCAGCTTCTTGCCGGTGATGATCACTTCGGCTTTGCCCGAGGTCGTCGTGACTTGTGGTGCGATTTCCGACGCCGATTGGGCGTATGCACTACCAGCAGCGAGACAGGCGACGTGGCAGGCCACGGCCAGAGCGCTCAGGCGCAGGATAGGCTTTTGTTGTAAAGACATTGAATTTCCCCTAGAGTTTATTGTGGTGCTGAACGACTTATTACTTAAACGAAACTAGCCCAACGAAAAATTGTAAGCCAGGTAAATGACAGTGCAATGACACGCGCGGCATTCAAGACCGGGTGGAACGTCATTGACTATGCATTAACCGCATTGGTGTGACAAATACGTTTTCATTTAGCTATTTATATATTGAAAATATAAATACGCAATCAATTCACGTTTTTATCGAATCCGAGGCGTGTCCTGTCTGGTAACGCCCATGACGGAATTATAAAGTACCCTTTCTTTGGTGAAAGGCTTTCAGCTTCTAAATACAACAAAGGTTTACGTGGACCGCCAAATGTGTAGCAGGATGGCCACACAGAGATACTCCAGTGCAAGCATCTCCACTTATTTGTGACATTTGTGTGACCGATTGCGCTGCTGGGGGGGGGGCGCAGGGCGGCCGCCAGGGCCGCCCGGAGGGAGAAAAACTTACTTGCGGCGGGCGGCGGGCGGCGCGTTGAGCGCGGCGGTGGCCGCTTCGAAGGCGCTGGAAGCGGGTGTCCAGATCGCGGCTCAGGCGGGCCTTGTCGGCCCATCTAAGGAAGGCGTAGCGCAGGCTGTTGTAGGCCGCCTGCTTCACTTCGGCGTAGCCGGGCTGGTAGCGGCTGGCGAACAGCACATATTCCTGGGCCAGGGTATGGCGGGTCACGCCTTAAGCATCGTCGGTCGCGATCACATACGGCACTTTGTACTTGCGGTAGATGGTCAGCGGGTGGTTGCCCGCCTTGATGCCGGAAATGAAGCCGTTGCTGGTCAGGTTGATCTCGACCGGCACATCGCGCTCGCGCATGGTGCGGATGATGGCCTAAGCGCGTTCGTTTCATGCGCCAGGTCCAGGCCATGGCCGATCCGGTTGGCGCCTACCACACGTTGATGGCCTGGTCGATGTGGAAGCGCAGCCCTTCCGGCGGCACGTCGCCCAGCGCCAGCTCGCCCGCATGCAGCGACAGCTTGACGTCCGGATAGCGGGTCTTGAGGAAGCGGAACATCTTCATGTGCAGGGCGTAGTCGCGCATCGACACGCTGGCGCTTTCCTGGCCGACGATGTTGACGCCCACGATCAGCGGACTTTGCCTGGACGCCTTGAAGGCCGACACCATCGACGAGAACACCATCGACGGCGAGAAGAAGCGCAGCACGTAGGGCTGGTAGCGCATCGTGAAGCGCGTCGTCGACATTGGCCGAGTCGCGCTGCACGCTCGACCACATAGGCGCCGATGTTCTGATTGAAGGCGGCGTCCTGGTCCAGCGCCGCCATCCAGCTGGCCATGGCCTGGTCGAGGGCCGCGTCGCCGGTGCCCGGCTTGAGGGCCAGCGCGTCGAAATCGGCGTTCTGGGTGAATGGCGAGAGCTTGAACACGGTTTCGATGTACGAGACGTTTTCCTCGATCGCGCGCTGTTTGAGCGTCAGCAAGCCTTCGTTGGTATTGCTGTCGGCGACAGGATTGAAGTAGCCGAAGGTCGAGAAGAACTGGCGGTCCGGCGGACTTTGCAGCGCGCCGTGGTTGTAGAAGTCCTTGCTCGACCAGCGCTGCAGCAGTTCGCGGTAGACGCCGTCGTCGGCCACGGTGTCGGCGCCGGACAGGCAAGCGGCATCGGGCTTTTTATCGGTTTCGATGCGGTAGCTTTGCTTGTTGATGCAGTAGCCCTGCTTGTCGACCCAGCTGATGAACTGTTCGGCGTAGATGGCGCCCGAATAATGGTGGTGCAGATCGCCGCCCTTGGGCATCTGCGAGAAGAACAGGGTCAGTTCCGCGGTCCGGGCATCGCCCCCGGCGACCAGCGCGGCGAAGTGGCGCGCGGTGGCCGCTTCGTTGGCCTTGGGGGTCGCGGCGTGCACGCTGCTTAGCCACTGCCAGCGCCAGCGAGGACGGCCAGGCTGCTCGATTTTCTGATCATGGATACTGTTCCCTGTGATTGGATGGTTTAGGACGCGCGGCGCTGGTGCACCTGGCGTCCGCAGGCATAGGTGGCATCGACCGCACGGTCGTCGCCCAGCAGCGCCAGCGCGAACAGCAGCTCTTCGAGATTCTCGCAGCGCTCCGTGCGGCGCGCCAGCAGCGGCGTCGCTTTCGGATCGAGGACGATGAAGTCGGCTTCAGCAGCATGGGCAAAACGGCCGATGGTGCCTTCCAGCTGCATGCTGCGCGCCGCCCCCAGCGTGGCCAGGTAAAACATGCGCACGGCGGGCAGGTAGCTGCCTTTCAAGCGTGCTACTTTATAGGCTTCATTCATGGTTTGCAACATGGAGAAGCTGGTGCCCCCGCCCACGTCGGTGGCCAGCGACAGCGCCACCCTGGCCGCGTCGGCCCGCTCGAAATCGAACAGGCCGCTGCCCAGGAACAGGTTGGAGGTCGGGCAGATGGCCGCCGCCGCGCCCGATTCGGCCATGCGCGCGAAATCGCGCTCGTCTAACCAGATGCAGTGTCCATACATGGCCCGCTCTGCGCATCAGACCCATGCTGTCATAGACGTCGAGGTAGCTGCGCGCGGCCGGGAACAGCGACTGCACCCATTTGCATTCGTCGGGATTTTCCGACACGTGGGTCTGGATGAAGGTGTCCGGGTAGGCGCGCGCCAATTCGCCCGTCAGGCGCAGCTGGGCTTCGGTGGAGGTGGGCGCAAAGCGCGGCGTGATCGCGTACATGGCACGGCCCTGCTTGTGCCACTTGCGGATCAGGTCCTCGCTGTCGCGCACGCCGCCCTCGGCCGTGTCGCACAAAAATTCCGGGCAGTTGCGGTCCATCAGGATCTTGCTTAAGCCGCCATGCGCAGATTGCGCGCGGCGCTGGCCTCGAAGAAGGCGTCGACCGAGGCCCGGTGCACGGTGCAATACACCATGGCGGTGGTGGTCCCGCAGCGCAGCAGCTCGTCGAGGAAGAACTCGGCCACCTCGCGCGCATGCACCGGGTCGCCGAACTGGCGTTCGGTCGGGAAGGTGTAGGTTTCCAGCCACGGCAGCAGGCCAGGCGCCGGGGACGCGATCATGTCGGTCTGCGGGAAATGCAGGTGGGTATCGATAAAGCCCGGCATGATGATCTTGCCGCGGTAATCGCGCACCGGGGTGCCGGGCGGCAGCGTGGCGAACAGGCGCTCGTAGTCATGCCATGGGCTTTCACTTTGCCGTCTTCGACCAGCAGCAAGCCGTCCTGGTGCCAGGCAGAACGCATCCGGATCGAAGGCCGGATCGGCGTGAAAGTGCAGCAAGCTGGCACGGTAAGCTTGCAGTGGTTGTGTTGCTATCGACATCTGACTCTTTCGGATTACGTTTGATTTGAGGCTACCAGCCTTAACGGCGGGGCGCCAGCGCTGCAGTGCGCGGCCTCCTCCCACACCGTCAGGAGCTGGGCGCACACCGATGCGGCGATGACCGCCGGTGCCTTGTTGGTGATGCCCGGCAGCCCGATCGGGCATACCATGGCGGCGATGCGCGCTTCGTCCGCGCCACGCGCGCAGCCGGTGTTCGAACTGGCGGCGCTTGGTTTTCGAGCCGATCAGGCCGAACCAGCCGACGCCGGGGCGGGCCATGATGGCTTCGGCCAGGCGCTGGTCGAGCGCGTGGCTGTGGGTCATGACCAGATAAGAGGCAGCCACTGCCTGCGCGACCAGGGCTTCAGGGGGTATCGGAGGCTTCGACCGTGACGTTGTCCGGCACCACGGGCGGGAACATGTCCTCGCGCTCGTCGATCCAGGTCACGCTGCATGGCAGGTGGGCCAGCGCGCGCACGATCGCCTGGCCCACGTGGCTAGGCGCCGAACAGCAGCAGATGGTCGCGCGGGGGCAGCACCTGGTCGACCAGCCAGCGCCGCCCATCCTGCTCTTGCATGACGTGGGTGCCGCGCTCATGCGCGCAAAGACCAGGCTGCTTGGCGCCCCACAGGAAGCGGCCGTCGCCGTCGCACAGGGTGCTGTCGGGCGCGCCGTCAAGTGCGATCAGGCGCCAGCTGGCCTCATGCTTAGGCGCCCGCCGAGCAGCGCGGCCTGGGCAGGGTGCAGCAATTCGAACGCCAGGTGCACCACGCCGCCGCAGCACTGGCCCAGGCTGGGGCCCAGGGCAAAGCGTTCCAGGTGGCGTTCGCGGCCGTCGGCCAGCATGGCGCGCGCCGTCTCGACCGCGCGCAGTTCGAGGTGCCCGCCGCCGATCGTGTCGAACAGGGTGTGTGCGCCCACCACCATTTTGGCGCCCGCCTCGCGCGGACCGGAGCCCTCGACGATGGCCACCGTGACCAGCACGGCAGGCGCATCCGGGGGAGCGCTGCGCCAGTCGTCCATCATGCGCCCCGCGCCACGGCCGCTTCCACGGCGGCGACGGCATTCAGGATCGCTTCGCTGGTGGCCGGTGCGTTCAGCGGCGGATTGATCTTGTGGCCGCCCACGGCCGACACGGCGTCGCGGATGGCGAAAAATACCGAGAACGGCAGCAGCAGCGGCGGCTCGCCCACGGCCTTGGAGCGGTGAATGCTGTCTTCCACATTGCTGTTGTCGAACAGGCGCACGCGGAAGTCTTGCGGGCAGTCCGACACGCCGGGAATCTTGTAGGTGGACGGCGCGTGGGTCATCAGCTTGCCGCCCGCGTTCCACCACAGTTCTTCGGTGGTGAGCCAGCCCATGCCCTGGATGAAGGCGCCTTCCACCTGGCCGATGTCGATCGCCGGGTTGAGCGACTTGCTTAGAGCGTCGTACAGCGCGTCCGCGCGCAGCAGCTTCCATTCGCCGGTCAGGGTATCGACCACCACTTCGGCCACTGCCGCGCCATAGGCATAGTAGGAGAACGGATGGCCGCTCATGGTCTTCGGGTCCCAGTGCAGATGGGGCGTGGCATAGAAGCCGTCCGACCACAGCTGCACGCGGGCCAGGTAAGCCTTTTGCACCAGCACGGGGAACGGCACCTCGTGGCCGTTGACGTGCACGGTGTCGGCCGCGAAGCGCACCGCCGTCTCGGCGCCGCCGTACAGCTTGACGGCGTAGGCGGCCAGCCGTTCGCGGATCTGGCGCGCGGCGTCCTGCGCGGCCTTGCCGTTCAGGTCGGCGCCGGTGGAGGCGGCCGTGGCCGAGGTATTGGCGACCTTGCTGGTATCGGTCGCGGTGGCGCGCACGTGCGCCATGTCCACGCCCAGTTCGTGCGCCACCACCTGCATGACCTTGGTGTTGATGCCCTGCCCCATCTCGGTGCCGCCATGGTTGACCAGGATCGAGCCGTCCACGTACACGTGCACCAGCGCGCCAGCCTGATTCAGGTGGGTCACGTTGAAGGCGATCCCGAACTTGACGGGCGTAAACGCCAACCCTTTTTCAGGACCGGACTGGCGCTGTTGAAGGCATCGATCATGGCGGCGCGCCGCGCGGTAGTCGCTGGTCTCTTCCAGTTCGGCCGAGAGGGCGTGAATCACGTTGTCGGTGATGACCTGGCCGTAAGGGGTGACGTTGTCGGACTCGCGGCCATAGAAATTGTGGCGCCGGATGTCGAGCGCGTCGCGCCCCAGGTTGCGGGCGATTTCGTCGATGATGTATTCGATCGCGATCGCGCCCTGCGGCCCGCCAAAGCCGCGGAAGGCGGTATTGGACTGGGTGTTGGTCTTGCCGCAGGCGGCGCGGATATCGACGTCGGACAGGTAGTAGGTATTGTCGAAGTGGCAGACCGCGCGTGGCGACAGGCCCGGACAGATCGGCCGAATAGCTTAGGCCCGCGAGACCATGTCGACTTTGGCGGCGACGATCTTGCCGCTGTCGTCGTAGCCGACTTCATATTCGTAGTGGAAGCAGTGGCGTTTGCCGGTGACGAGCATGTCGTCGTCGCGGTCGGCGCGCAGCTTGACCGGCCGCTTGACCTTGACCGCGGCAATGGCCGACGCCGCCGCCCACATGGCCGACTGCGACTCCTTGCCGCCGAAGCCGCCGCCCATGCGCTTAAGCATTCGACCACGATGTTGTGCGAGTGTACGCCCAGCGCGTGCGCCACCACGTGCTGCATTTCGCTCGGGTGCTGGGTCGAGCACAGCACCAGCATGCCCTTGTCCTCCTTGGGGATCGCGTACGAGATCTGGCCTTCGAGGTAGAACTGCTCCTGGCCGCCCACGTACAGTTCGCCCTTGACCCGGTGCGGGGCCCGCTCGAACGCGCCCTGGCAGTCGCCGCGCTGCAGGCGCATCGGCGGCAGCACATAGGAATGGGCCGCGCGCGGGCCTGCGGCGTGAGGATCGCCTAAGCAGTTCTTCATACGTGACATTGCCCAGGCGCGCGGCGCGCCGCGCATTGTCGTGGGTATCGGCCACCACGATGAACACGGGCTGGCCCACATACATGACCAGGCCGTCGGCCAGGATCGGATCGTCATGGATGATCGGACCGCAATCGTTGGTGCCGGGGATATCCTGCACGGTCAGCACGGCGACCACGCCGCGGCTGGCGCACGGCGCTCAGATCGATGGCGGTGATTTTCGCGTGGGCCTTGGACGACAGGCCCAGCGCCGCATGCAGGGTGCCCTGCACTTCCGGGATGTCGTCGGTGTAGGTGGCCTGGCCGAGCACATGCAGCTCGGCCGATTCGTGGGGGCGCGAGACCGACCGCGGTCCATGCGCCTGCTTTGCTAACTGGTACGCCTGCGTCGTTCATGCTGTTCTCCTTACGCGCAAGGCAAAAGCGTTGACATCAGTAGAGCGCCAGCGGCGCGTCGGGGCGGGTCTCGAACCAGAAACGGCGCAGCAGGTTCTGGGCCGCCTTCATGCGGTAGGCGCTGGAGGCGCGCATGTCCGACAGCGGCGCGTAGTCCTGCGCCAGCGCGGCCATGGCGGCGCTGACGGTCGCTTCGTTCCATGGCTGGTAGGCCAGCAGCGCCTCGGTGGCGCTGGCCCGCTTGGGCGTGGCGGCCATGCCGCCAAAGGCGATGCGCGCTGCGCGCACCACGCCATCGTCGAGCTCGAAGGCGAACGCGGCGCACACGGCCGAGATATCCTGGTCGAAGCGCTTGGCCAGTTTATAGGTGCGGAATGCGATGCTTAGAGCGCGCGGCAGCGGCACCCGCACCGCCTGCACGAATTCGCCGCTCTGCAGGTCTTTCTTTTGATAGCCGAGATACAGGTCTTCCAGCGCCAGCACCCGTTCATCGGCAGCCGACCGCAGTACGACCTGGCTGCCGAGCGCGATCAGCCAGGGCATGGAATCGCCGATGGGCGAGCCGTTGGCGACATTGCCGCCCAGGGTGCTTAAAGCGTTGCGGATCGGGGAGCGAGGCAAAGCGCTGCCACATTTCGCGCAATTGATCCGGGTAGTGCTTGCAGATGGCGGCATACGCGTCTTCCAGCGTGACGCTTGGCGCCGATTTCGAGCATGCCGTCCGCTTCGGCCACGCTGCGCAGCGCCGCCACATGGCCGAGGTAAATGATGTCGCCCAGGTCGCGCATCTGCTTGGTGACCCACAGCCCGATGTCGGTGGAGCTAAGCCAGCAGCGTGGCGCCCGGGTGGGCGGCGCGCGCCTGCACCAGTTCGGCTATGGTGCGCGGGGCCAGGAAGCTGGCATGCCATGGCCGTGTAGGTGGCCATGGTGCCGCGCTGCAGGGGCGCCAGTGCGGCAGCCAGCGCGGAGCGGTCGAAATCGACCTTCGGCAGCTCGCCCATGCGCATGGCGGCGTCGATGATGGGACGGTAGCCGGTACAGCGGCACAGATTGCCGGACAGGGCGTCGTCCACCTGACAGCGGCTCGGCTTGGCGCCATCCTGCTTGAGATACATGCCCCACAGGGACATCACGAAACCGGGCGTGCAAAAGCCGCACTGGGAACCGTGGCATTCAACCATCGCCTGCTGGACCGGGTGCAGGGCGCCGTCGGCCTGCTGCAAGTCTTCCACCGAGAACAGGGCCTTGCCGTCGAGCGTAGGGGTGAGCTGGATGCAGGCATTGACCGCCTTCATGTCGACCGTGCCATTGCTGAGCGTTCCGATCACGACCGTGCAGGCGCCGCAGTCGCCTTCGGCGCAACCTTCCTTGGTGCCGGTGCAGTGAAGGTCGTCGCGCAGGTGCTGCAAAATGGTCTGGGTCGGCGCGGCATTGCTCACTTCGCGCACGGCACCCTGATAGTAGAAACGGATCGGTGTTGACATTCTTGCCTCAGTTTTATCCCAGTGTACAAGGTTAACACTGCGAAGATAGGCTGCTATATGAATATTGATATTTTAGATATCAGGCAATTCCCATACAGGGTGGGATGATGACGAAATTGCACGAAACAGGAGTTGACGCACGTCACTAACGAGTATCATGCCTGCGCCGCACAACCATCCCAATAACAGTGTAGAAGGTCCCCATGAAACGGTCACTCCTCATTCTTTCTTCCCTAATCGCCTCTCGCTCGGCGGCTGCGCAAGCGAGCCGGTCGCGCCGCATTTTCTCGAAACGCCAGTCCAGACCCTGCTTAGCCCCGCCTGCGGACAAGGCGCAAATCGTCTTCCTTGAGCCGATCAATGCGATCCAGGGCATGTTCCCGGTCGGCTTGTTCGACATGAATGGCGATGCCCGGACCCATCTCGCCACGACCGGCTCCCATACCAAGGTCGCGCTCCATTTCACGCCCGGCCATCATGTGCTGATGGCGGCGCAGCCCGGCATCAAGGCGCACTTCCTCGACGTCAACGTCGAAAGCTTAAGCAAACGCTACTTCGTCCTGCTGCGCTTCGTCTACGGCAACGGCTTCCAGCTGCGTCCGCTACGCCGCGATGCAAGCTCGGACTACAGCATGGTCAGCAAGGATTTCCCGAGCTGGATGTCGGAAACCCGCTTTGTCGAGAAAACGGCGGAAAGCGACGCTTACTTCGTCAAGTTCAAGGACTTGCTCGACAAGACCCAGGCGGACGGCTGGGCCACCTGGCAGAAAAGAATGCCGCTCAGCGCGCGGAACTAACGCTCACAGCCGGCCGACGCTGCCGCCTATTGAGTCTTCCAGGGGCGGCTGCGCGCCGCCCTTTTTCCTGGGCACACGCCCGTACCCAGGCACTGCCCTCCCTGCCCCGGCACTAAACCGCCCCCCCAGAAATGCTGCGCTTCTGCGCGATTCCGTTCGGTGTTGTGCGATCGGTTCGCGATTCGCCGCGCGCGTCGCGCGACTGCACGAATCGCGCACGATTTTGCGCACACGGCGTCCGAAGATGAACGATCACCCAGCCACGCGGTCCAACTTCTGACCATCGCGAAAAATCGTGTACCGCGCTGGAAATCGTGAGTGAATCGGGTTCTTGCGCAAGCGTCGCGCAGGAGCGAATGCCTATCGCGCGCTATCGCGTCACAACGTGCCAAAGCGCGCCTTTTTGGAGACCACCATGAAAACGCCCCACCCCGACCCCTTCCAGTACATCCCGATCGGCCACCCCACCTGGGTCCACGTCAACTTGGCCACCATGGACGGCAAACAAGACTGGGAAGTCGTCGAGCAAGCCATCGACGAATGGATGCGCAAGCATGCGCCGGGCCAGGCAGGCGAGCCGGAATTTGCTTAGGCTACCAATGGAAAAGCCTGTTTCTGCCGCACGGCACCGTCCTGCGTACCGTCTTCAAGGGCAAAAGTCACCATTGCCGGGTCGAAGTCGACCAGATCCTGTACCAAGGGGAGGCGCGTTCGCCGAGCGGGTTTGTCAACGCCGTGGGCGGCGTGCGGCGCAACGCCTGGAAGAGCGTCTGGCTGCTCTTCCCCGATTCCAAGCACTGGCAGCTGGCCGACACGCTGCGTGCGCGCAAGCACCCCGTCGCGCCGCGCAGAGCGGCGCACACGGCACGCCCGGTAAAAGCGCCATGCTTGCTGCAGCCGCGCCGCCCAAAGCGCGGAATGCGCCACCGCCACCACCGGCGCGGCCTTCCCCGCCAATGGCGCATGGCCGCGGCACCGAAAGCGCGCATGCAATTCGGCCTTGCGCCAAGCCACGCATTACCGCTGGTCAGTGCGGCTTAGCCAGCCCTTGAGGCAAGCACGCGCCGCGTTGGCGGCGGGCGGGCCGCCATTTATGGCCGGGGGTGGTTCGCGCTCCAGTGGCGCGCATATCGATGCGGCGCGTGATCCACACCTTGTCGTGGCTTTGCACGTAGTCGAGGAAGCGCGCCAAGGCCGCCGCCCGCGCGGGCCGCCTGACGATGCGGCAATGCAGGCCGATCGACAGCATCTTGGGCTGATTGAGTCCGTTCGGATCGCCTTCGGCGTACAGCACGTCGAAGGCATCCTTCAGGTAATCGAAGAACTGGGTGCCCGAATTGAAGCCCTGCATGGCGGCAAAGCGCATGTCGTTGGTGTCCAGCGTGTAGGGCACGATCAGCTGCGGCGTCACGCCGCCCGCGTGTGCCACGTTCTGCCAGAACGGCAGGTCGTCGCCGTAATAGTCGGCATCGTATTCAAAGCCGCCATGCTCGACCACGAGCGACGTGTTGGGCGAATCGCGCCCCGTGTACCAGCCAGTGGGCTGCGGCGCCGGTCAGCTCGCGGATGATCTGCACCGCCTCGGCCATGTGGGCGCGCTCGGTGGCTTCGTCCACGTTTTGGTAGGAAATCCACTTCCAGGCCGTGGCAGGCGATTTCGTGGCCGAGCTGCTGGAAGGCGGCCACCGCTTCCGGATTGCGCTTGAGCGCCATCGCCACCCCGAACACCGTCAGCGGCAGCTTGCGTTCCTCGAACAGGCGCAGCACGCGCCACAGTCCGGCGCGCGAACCGTATTCATACAGCGACTCCATGCTCATGTGGCGGGCCGGGAAGGCCTGGGCGCCGATGATCTCGGATAAAAAGGTTTCCGATGCCGGGTCGCCATGCAGGACGCAGTTCTCGCCGCCCTCCTCGTAATTGAGGACGAACTGCAGCGCCACCCTGGCCTGGCCGGGCCAGCGCGGATGAACGGGGTGGCGGCCGTAGCCGGTCAGGTCGCGCGGATAATTGTCGTAGGTGGTCATGGTCGGGGCAAGAGGCGGGTATATCGCCCATCATATATTGGCTGCTACGCAACAGTATATGATTCCCACCATATTCAGATCATTCCAGACATATAGGACCATCATGGGAAAACTCAGCACCCACGTACTCGACACCACCTGCGGCAAGCCGGGCGCTGCAGGTGGCCGTCGAACTGTACCGGCTCGACGGCGCCGCGCGCACGCTGGTCGCCAACGCCGTCACCAATGCCGACGGCCGCTGCAACGCGCCCCGGCTCGAAGGCGAGGCCATGCGCGCTAAGCCCGCTACGAGCTGGTGTTCGCAGGCCGATGACTATTTTGCCGCCCAGGGCGTGGCGCTGCCGGAACCGCGCTTTGTCGACCGGGTCACCATCGCGTTCGGCATTGCCTCACCGGAACAAAATTACCATGTGCCGCTGGTGGTGACACCCTGGTCGTATTCGACCTACCGCGGCAGCTAGGCCAGCAGAACCGGGCCTGACGCAAATTCTTGCTATCCTTTCCCGGTAGATGTCCCGGGGAGTCGCCATGTCTTTGCACATCGTCCATTTCATCGGACCGATCACCCACGCCTCGGCGTGCACGGTCCGCAATCTCTGCCTGCAGGCCCTGCAAAGCGGGGCCAGCGAAATCGAACTGCACATGTCGACCGAAGGCGGCAACATGACGGCTTAAGCTTCGCCCTCTACTTCTTCCTCAAGTCGCTGCCGCTGCCGCTGACCACCTTCAACGTGGGCAGCGTCGAGATCGGTGGGCGTGGTCATCTTCCTGGCTTAGGCAGCAAGCGCTATGCCTGTCCCGGCACCCGTTTCCTGGTCCACCCGCTGCACTGGGGCTTCGGGCAGCTGGTGGCGGCCGACCATGCGCGCGTCTCCGAATGGCGCGAATGCCTCGATTTCGATGCCGAGCGCTATGCCCGCATTTTCGAGGAAGCCACCGGCGCGGCTTACTTCAAGGACGATATCCGCACCAATCTGCTTGGCCATGCGCGCATTTTCGACGCCAGCCAGGCGCTCGCGGCCTAAGCATCATCCACGCCGCGGTCCAGGCGCGCCTGCCAGCCATGGGCGAGACCTCGCACTGGTGGAATGGCTGATGCCGCGCACGCACCCAAACTTGCACGAAAGGGGGCCTTGACTTAAAATCCGTCACTCTGCAGCTGCCCGGTTGGCGCTGCCCACGCAGGTTTCTTTACGGTGAGCCTTGGATACCGTGCCACTCTGGGTGCTTGTTGCCGCACTCGTCTTCCTGATTATCTGTTCGGCTTTTTCGCGATGGCGGAAACGGCGCTGATGGCGGCCAACCGCTATCGTTTGCGCAGCCTGGCCAAGCGCGGCTTTCGCAGCGCCGCCACCACCCTGTGGCTGCTCGACCGCACCGACCGCCTGCTGTCGCTGATCCTCATTGCCAATACCCTGGTCAATGCGCTGGCCACCGCGGCCGCCACCGCGATCGCCATTTCCTTCTTTGGCCTGGACTACAGCGCCATCTTCACCGCCATTGCCGTGATGGCCTTCGTGCTGATCGTGTTCGGCGAAATCACGCCCAAGTTCATCGGCGCGCTACCCTGAAAACCTGTCGCTGGTCGCCAGCGCCCTGCTCAAGCCGCTGATGGCGATCGGCGCGCCGCTGATCTGGTTCGTCAACCTGTTCGTGCGCGTGGTGCTGGCCATGCTGCGCGTGCAGCCTACCAATGCGGCCCAGCAGCACCGCGTCTCGCCCGAGGAATTGCGCGCCATCGTCCTCGAAGGCGGCAACTTCATTCCGCAAAAGCACAAGAGCATCCTGCTCAACCTGTTCGACCTGGAAAGCACCAAGGTCGACGACATCATGACCCCGCGCGCCCAGATCGAGGCGCTCAACCTGGCCGTGCCGGTCGAGGAAATCAAGCGCCAGCTCACCACCTGCTACCACAACAAGCTGCCCGTCTACGAAGGCGAGATCAACCAGATCCTCGGCATCCTGCACGTGCGCCACGCGGTGGCCCTGCTCAATGAAGAAGAAGCACTGACGGTCCAGCATTTCCACGGACCTGCTCTCGACCCCTTACTACATTCCCCAGGACACCAGCGTATTTACCCAGCTCCAGTACTTCCAGGAGAACAAGGAACGGCTCGGCATCATCGTCGACGAATACGGCGAAGTGCAGGGCCTGGTGACGCTGGACGACATCATCGAGGAAATGATCGGCGAATTCACCACTTCGGTGCCGGGCGCGGCGCGCAGCGAAAGTTTCGACTGGGATCCGCGCGGCGAATGCCTGCTCGAAGGCACCACCGCCCTGCGCGACATCAACAAGCGGCTCGACCTCGACTTCCCGCTGGACGGGCCGAAAACCCTCAACGGCCTGATGCTCGAACAGTTGCAAGACATCCCCGACGCCCCGATCGCGCTCAAGATCGGCGGCGTGGTCATCGAGGTCATCCAGGTCAAGGATCAAGCCATTAAAGTTGTCAAATTGCAGCGACCGTTAACAAGCCGCTACGCCTGAGCGAATAAAAACCGCGCAGTGCAACATTTGTGACATTATGACTACGTGGTAAGTACGCCTCAGCATGCACAGTTCTCCTGCGAGTAACCCTTTACAAATGTGATGCTCAGAGGCATGATCCAAGGCAGTTCGCCGTTCCGGTAACTGCTGGGCGGCGCGTTTGTCGTTTTCTCACCTTTAAATATCGCTTTCAATTATGGCAGCAGTCCTTCCGAACGCGGCTTCCGGCACACCGATGTCCGGTTTGGCGCGTGCACTGATGCAGGCCGGACGTTTGAACGTCCAGCAGGCTGACGCACTGCAAAAGAAAGCGCTGATCGACAAGACACCGTTCATCGACGCCCTGCTCTCGAGCGGCTCGATCGACGCCCGCACGCTGGCCGCCTTTTGCGCCGAAACCTTCGGTTATCCGCTGATGGATCTGGCGGGCTTTTCTGCCGAATCGCTGCCGCCGGGCGCCATCGACAACAAGCTGATGCAGGCGCAGCGCGTGATCGCGCTGGCCAAGCGCGGCAACAAGATGTCGGTCGCCATTTCGGACCCCACCAATACCCAGGCCCTGGACCAGATCAAGTTCCAGAGCGAAGCGCAAGTCGAGCCGGTGATCGTCGCCCACGACGTGCTGCTGATCTGGCTGAGCAACCTGGGCAAGTCGGCCGAGCAGAACATCACCGAAATGATGACCGGCGACGAGGAAGACATCACCTTCGCCGACGAATCCGGTCCGGCCTCGGTGCTCGACGCGGCCCAGACCGAGATCGAAGACGCGCCGATCGTCAAGTTCCTCAACAAGATCCTGATGGACGCGATCAACCTCGGCGCGTCCGATATCCACTTCGAACCGTTCGAAAAGTTTTACCGGATCCGCCTGCGGGTCGACGGCGTGCTGCGCGAACACGCCCAGCCGCCGATTTCGATCCGCGAGAAACTGGTGTCGCGCATCAAGGTGCTGGCCAAACTCGACATTTCCAGAAAGTGCCGCAGGACGGCCGCATGCGCCTGGTCCTGTCGCCCGTCAAGACGATCGACTTCCGGGTCAGCACGCTGCCGACCCTGTTCGGCGAAAAGACCGTCATGCGTATTCTGGACGCGACCCAGGCCCAGATGGGCATCGACGCGCTCGGCTACGATCCGGACCAGAAGGAATTGCTGCTGGACGCCATTCAGCGTCCGTACGGCATGGTGCTGGTGACCGGGCCTACCGGTTCCGGCAAGACCGTGTCGCTGTACACCTGCCTGAACGTGATCAACAAGCCCGGCATCAATATTTCGACCGCGGAAGACCCGGCCGAGATCAACTTGCCCGGCGTGAACCAGGTCAACGTCAACGACCGCAGCCAGCCTGACCTTCCCGGTGGCCCTGAAATCCTTCCTGCGCCAGGATCCGGACATCATCATGGTCGGCGAGATTCGCGACCTGGAAACGGCCGACATCGCCATCAAGGCCGCGCAAACGGGCCACATGGTGTTCTCGACCCTGCACACGAATGATGCGCCGTCGACCCTGACGCGCCTGATGAACATGGGCGTGGCGCCGTTCAATATCGCCTCCTCGGTCATCATGATCACCGCCCAGCGTCTGGCGCGCCGCCTGTGCACCTGCAAGAAGCCGCTCGAGACTTCGCGCGAAATTCTGCTGGCGGTAGGCTTCAAGTCCGAAGAACTCGAAGGCGGCTGGAAACCGTATGGCCCGGTCGGCTGCGACCGCTGCCTCGGCGGCGGCTACAAGGGCCGGGTCGGCATTTATCAGATCATGCCGATCACCCCGGCCATTGAAAAGATCATCCTGGCACACGGCAACTCGATGGAGATCGCCGCCCAGTCGGAACTGGAAGGCGTGAAATCGCTGCGCCGTTCGGGCCTGATGAAAGTGAAGCAAGGCCTGACCAGCCTGGAAGAAGTACTCGGCTGTACCAACGAATAGGAACTTTATGGCAACCGCACCACCAAAAACCGCAGCGACCAAGGAAGCGATCTTCTCCTGGGAAGGCAAGGACAAGACGGGCAAGATCGTGCGCGGCGAAATTCATTGTCGGCAGGCGAAGCGATCGTCAACGTCACCCTGCGGCGCCAGGGCGTCATGGTCACCAAGGTCAAGAAAAGACCATGCGCAGCGGCCGCAAGATCACCGACAAGGACATCTCGGTCTTCACGCGCCAGCTCGCCACCATGATGAAGGCCGAAGCGTGCCGCTGCTGCAATCGTTCGACATCGTCAGCAAGGGCCACTCGAATCCGTCGATGTCCAAACTGATTCAGGACTTGCGCGGCGATATCGAAACCGGTACCAGCCTGAACAACGCGTTCCGCAAATATCCGCTCTACTTCGACCCGCTGTTCTGCAACCTGGTCGGCGCCATGAACAAGCCGGTATTCTGGAAGACTTGCTGACCCGTCTGGCCGTCTACAAGGAAAAAACCATCGCCATGAAGGCGAAGATCAAGTCGGCCCTGATGTACCCGGTGTCGATTCTGGGCGTCGCCTTCATCGTCACCTCCGTGATCATGATCTGGGTGGTGCTTAGACGTTCAAGCAGGTGTTCACCAGCTTCGGTGCCGACCTGCCTGCGCCTACCCTGTTCGTGATGGCCATTTCCGACTTCTTCGTGCAATGGTGGTGGGCCATCTTCGGCGGCCTGTTCGCGGCCCTGTACTTCTTCTTCCAGAGCTGGCAACGTTCGGCCAAGATGCAGCGCAGCATGGACTTGCTGCTGCTGAAACTGCCGATCTTCGGCGTCGTGATCCGCAAGGCCGCCATCGCGCGCTGGACCCGGACCCTGGCCACCATGTTCGCCATGCCGACGTGCCGCTGGTCGAAGCGCTCGACTCGGTGGGCGGCGCTTCCGGCAATGCGCTGTACCTGGAAGCGACCAAGAAGATCCAGAACGAAGTATCGACCGGTACCAGCCTGACGGTGGCCATGCAGAACGCCAACGTGTTCCCGCCGATCGTGACCCAGATGGTCGCCATCGGCGAAGAATCAGGGCGCGCTCGACTCGATGCTGGGCAAGGTGGCCTAGCTTCTTCGAAGACGAAGTCGACGAAGCGGTGGCCTAAGCCTGGCCTCGCTGATGGAACCGCTCATCATGGTGATTCTGGGCGTGATCATCGGTGGCCTGGTGGTCGCCATGTACCTGCCAATCTTCAAGCTCGGTTCGGTGGTCTGACGCCAGCGTCGCACCCAGCCCAGTAATGCAGTAACATCGCCCTCGCGCAGGTCCGCCTTCGCGGGGGCGATGTGTTTCAAGACTTCCTATAAAGTGGAACCCATGGACTTGTACTTTTTCAACGCGCCGTTCTCGCTGATCCCGACCCTCACCTTCGGCCTGTTCGGCCTCCTGATCGGCAGCTTCCTCAACGTGGTCATCCACCGCCTGCCCAAGATCCTCGAACGCGAGTTCGAAGATGCCTGCGCCGAACACGTGGGCAAAGAGAAGGTGCACCAGGACATCTACACCCTGGCGGTGCCGCGCTCGGCCTGCCCCCATTGCAGGCCACAAGATCACGGCGCTGGAAAACGTGCCGGTCGTGAGCTACCTGGTCCTGGGCGGCAAGTGCAAGGGATGCAAGGCCAAGATTTCGCCGCGCTACCCCATCATCGAACTGGTCTCGGGCTTGCTGGCCGCCTGGATGATCTGGCAGTTCGGCAGCGGCTGGCTGGGCATGGGCGCGGTCGTGTTCGGCTTCCTGCTGATCGCCATGACCTTCATCGACCTCGACACCCAATACCTGCCGGACGACCTCACGCTGCCGCTCTTGTGGCTGGGACTGCTGATCAACCTGAACGGCGGCTTCGCCTCGCTGCAGGACGCGGTCATCGGCGCCGTGGCTGGCTACTACCTGGTGCTGTGGGGCGTCAACGCCCTGTTCAAGCTGGTGCGCAAGATGGATGGCATGGGCGGCGGCGACTTCAAGCTGCTGGCCGCCCTGGGCGCCTGGATGGGCTGGCAAATGCTGCCTAGCCATCATCCTGCTGTCCTCGGTGGTGGGCGCGACGGTCGGCATCGCGATGATGCTGTTCGCCGGGACCGGCCGCGAGACCAAGATCCCGTTCGGCCCCTACCTGGCTTGGCAGCCAAACTTGCTGGCCCTGCTGTTCGGTCCCGAGATCGGTCAGCTCAGCCAGCTCTACCTGAACGCCGCCGCGCCCCGCTAAGCGATGGCCAGCGCACCTGCTCCCCGCTTCGCAGGTCGGTCTGACCGGCGGCATCGGCTGCGGCAAGACCACCGTGGCCGACATGTTCGCCGAACTGGGCGCGACCCTGGTCGACACCGACCTGATCGCCCACAGCCTGACCGCGCCGGGCGGCGCCGCCATGCCTAGCCATCGTGGCCGAGTTCGGCCCCGCCTTTGCCGGCGCCGACGGCGCGCTCGACCGGGCCGCCATGCGCGCCCTGGTGTTTGCCGACGCCAGCGCACGCGGACGGCTCGAAGCGATCCTGCACCCACGCATCCGCGACGCGGCGCTGGCCGCGGCCGCCGCGGCGCCTGGTCCGTACGTGATCTTCGTGGTGCCGCTCCTGATCGAATCGGGCACCTGGCGCGCACGCGTGGCGCGGGTGCTGGCCATCGACTGCCCCGAGGAAGTCCAGGTCGCGCGGTCATGGCGCGCAATAACATGACAGAAGAACAAGTTCGCGCCATCATGGCCACCCAGGTCAGCCGCGCCGAGCGGCTGGCGGCGGCCGACGACGTCGTCACCAATGTGGGCAGCCGTGAGGATCTGCGCCCCCAAATTGCCCGTTTTACACGCGAATTACCTGGCTTTTTCAGAGAGAATGTCACGATTGCCAATGGAGCGTTTGTAATTTTGCTTCTCTTGGTTCAGAATCACGTGATTCTCCTCCTGCCAACAATGTAAAGGGATGTCATTTTGATCGTCTACGAATACCCTTTCAACGAGCGCATTCGCACGTTGTTGCGGCTGGAAGACTTATACGAAAAATTCAAGTTCTTTGTCCATCAAGAACATGCAATGCAGCACCACGTCGCCCTGGCCACCATCTTCGACATGCTCGAAGTGGCCGGGCGTGCCGACCTCAAATCCGACTTGCTGCAAGAGCTCGAGCGCCAGAAGCAATCGTTGCTGAGCTACCGCTCCAATCCCAACGTCGCCGCCGACATGCTCAATGCCGTGCTGGCCGAACTGGAAACCGTCAGCGCGGCCCTGGTCGCCGCCCAGGGCAAGACCGGGCAAAACGTGCGCGACAACGAGTGGCTCATGAGCATCCGCGGGCGCACCATCATTCCCGGCGGCGCCTGCGAATTCGACCTGCCCTCCTACTATGCCTGGCAGCGCTACTACTGAGCAGCGCTTCAACGACATCGTCAACTGGTTCGCCCCGCTCGCGCCCCTGTTCGATGCGCTGGCCCTGGTGCTGCGCCTGCTGCGCGACTCAGGGCGGCCCGGTCAAGATGATTGCCATCGTTTAAGCAGCTACCAGCAAATGCTGCAGGGGAAGGTGTACCAGATGCTGCGCCTGACGCTCGACGAAAACCTGGGCGCCATTCCGGAAATATCCGCCAACAAATACATGCTGTGGGTTCGTTTCACGACCCAGGGCGGCGACCTGAAACCGAAGCCGCTCGAAGACGACGTCCCGTTCGAACTCACGCTGTGCAACTTTTAACGTGAGTCATTCATGCCCGCTGTAAAACTGCCCTACCTGCCAGAAAAAGTCGAATGGACCGAGGCGAACAAGTTTCGCCCCTTCTGTTCCGAGCGCTGCAAGCAAATCGACCTGGGCGCCTGGGCCGAAGAAAAATACACGATCCCCGGCGCCCCCGCCGCCGACGACCTGCTGCCCGACCAGGACAACGGTTAAACCGGCCATAACCGGGCTCAGACCCCACATTTGAATCGAAGCGGCTTGCTGCGGGGAATGGCATACAATGGGCTATCCCCCGCCAAGGAATCCGTCAATGAGGCTCGATCACTTCATCCATGCGCACATGGACGATATCCTGTCCGAGTGGGAATCCTTCGCCCAGACGCTCACACCGGCCGCCGCGCAGATGAGCAAGCTGGCGCTGCGCGACCATGCGCGCCAGATTCTGGCCGCGATCGCGCTCGACATCGGAACCGAACAGAACGCCCACCAGCAGCAAGCCAAGTCGCAGGGCCTGGCACCGGCCCCCGCAGCCTACCAGAGCGCGGCCTCGATTCACGGCGCGCTGCGCCAGGCCAGCGACTTCTCGCTGCTCCAGCTGTCGGCCGAATTTCGCGCCCTGCGCGCCACCGTGCTGCGCCTGTGGCTGCCCAGGGTCAGCCAGATGAGCGCCGAGGCGGTCGGCCACATGGTGCGCTTCAATGAAGCGATCGACCAGGCGCTGGCCGAATCGGTGGTGACGTATTCGGCGCGCGCCGACCATACCCGCGAACTGTTCCTGGCCATCCTCGGCCACGACCTGCGCGCACCGCTGTCGAGCATGACCTCGGTAGAACGATCTGCTGTCCAAGGTCCGGCTCGAGCACGACAAGGTGGCCGACATCGGCCAGCGCGTGAAACGCGGTGCGCGCCTGATGAGCAGCATGGTGGAAGACTTGATCGGCTATACCCGCACCCAGCTCGGGGCTTAAGCATGCCGACCGTGCTGCAGGCGGTGGACCTGGGCGACATCGCGCGCCCGCCATCGACGACGCCAGCGCCACCCATCCCGCCACCCGCTTCGAACTGCAGACCGACGGCGCGCTCGACGGCCAGTTCGACACCGTGCGCCTGCATCAGCTGCTGACCAACCTCCTGATCAACGCCGCCCAGTACGGCACCGACGCGCTGCCGGTGCGCATGGCCGCGCGCGGCGCGCCGGACGCGGTCACGGTCACGGTCATCAATGACGGGCCCCGCATCCCGGCCGAGTCGCTCGAAACGATTTTCAGCCCGCTGGTGCAGCTGCCCGGCCTGGACCAGGATGCGCGCCCGCGTACCAGCCTGGGACTGGGCCTGTTCGTCGCGCGCGAGATCGCGCTCGCGCACGGCGGCGGCATCAGCGCCGCCTCGAGCGAGGCCGAGGGCACGGTGTTTACCGTGATCGTGCCGCGCGGTAGCGGTCCATCTGCAAGCCGTCCAGGCTGATCTCGGGCGCCCGGCCGGAGATCAGGTCGGCCAGCACCCGCGCCGAGCCGCACGACATGGTCCAGCCCAGCGTGCCATGCCCGGTATTGAGGAACAGGTTCGGATACGGCGTCGCGCCAATCACGGGCGTGCCGTCCGGCGTCATCGGCCGCAGACCGCACCAGAAGATGGTCTGATCCAGGTCGCCGCCGTGCGGATACAGGTCCGTGACGGCCCGCACCAGCGTCGCGCGGCGCTTCTCGCGCAAGCGCTTGTCGTAACCGGTCAGTTCGGCCGTGCCGCCCACCCGGATCCGCTCGCCCAGGCGCGTGATGCCGACCTTGAAGGTCTCGTCCATCACGGTCGACTCAGGCGCAGCCGGCCAGATCGACCACCGGCATCGTGATCGAATAGCCCTTGACCGGATACACGGGGATCTTCACGCCCAGCGGCGCCAGCAGCAGGGGCGAGAAGCTGCCCATGGCCATCACATAGGCATCGGCCGTCAATTCCCCCTGCGAGGTCGCCACGCCCGTGATACGCCCGCCCGCGTGGCGCAGGGCGTGGATGTCGACCTCGTTGCGAAACACCACGCCCAGCTGCGCCGCCGCATGGCCGCCAGCGCCTGGGTGAACTTGAAGCAGTCGCCCGTTTCATCGTTCGGCAGGCGCAGCCCCGCCCAGCACCTGGCCGCGCACGCGCCAGGGCCGGTTCGGCCTGCTCGCAGCCTAGCCACGTCGAGCAGCTGGTAAGGCACGCCGTAGCGTTCGAGCACGGCGATGTCGTGCGCCGCCTCGTCCACCTGGCGCTGGTCGTGGAACACTTGCAGCGTGCCCTTCGAGCGGTGGTCGTATGCGATGCCGGTGGCATTGCGCAGCTCGACCAGGCAGTCGCGGCTGTATTCGGCCAGGCGCACCATGCGCGACTTGTTGACCTCATGTAGCGGGCCGAAGTGCAGTTGGACAGCATCTGGAACAGCCAGCGCCACATGGCCGGGTCGAGGCGGGGCTGGACCACGAGCGGGCTGTGGCGCGCCAGCATCCAGCCCAGCGCCTTGGCTTACACCCCCGGCGCGGCCCAGGGCGCGGCCATGCCGGGCGAAATTTCGCCTGGCGTTGGCAAAGCTCGTTTCCAGACCGGCCCCGGCTTGACGTTCGATGACCGTGACCTGGTGCCCGGCCCTGGCCAGGAAATAGGCGGACGTGGTACCGACCACACCGCTGCCGAGAATGATGATGTTCAAGCGAATCCTTTCAACATCAGGGGTCAGACCTCCATTCTGAAATAGTTCCAGAATTGAGGTCTGACCCCGAATTGTCTTACCCCGGTTGGGATTAGTAGCGCAGTTGGTCCAGCCATGCGAGCAGGGGGATGGTGGCTTAGCAGCAGCAGCGGCGTCACGCCCACCGAGCCCTGCCACGCGAACGCCTGGCCTTCCAGGCTTTGCGGCTCCCCGCGCCACGCGCGGCTGATGAAAAATGCAGGCGCACGTGCGCGTGTTCGTACACGTGCTCCACCCCGCACCATTCGCTCGCTTCCAGGATATGGACGCCAAGCTCTTCGACGAATTCGCGCTTGAGCGCGTCGAGTATGGCTTCGCCCGGTTCGACTTTGCCGCCCGGGAATTCCCAGTAGCCATCGTAGGGCTTGCCGGGAGGTCGCTGGCCGAGCAGCACGTCGCCGTTCGGCTTCATCAAAATACCGACCGCAACGTCGATCGGCTTGCTTATCTCTGTCATGGTGCCATCTTTCCCGCGTAATCCTTGGCGAACTGCCAGGCCACCCGCCCCGACCGCGAGCCGCGCGCCAGCGCCCAGCGCAGCGCGTCGGCGCGCGGCCCTCGATCTGCCGGGCGTCGCAGCCGAAACTGGCCAGCCAGTGCGCCACGATGCCCAGGTAGTCGTCCTGGCGGAAGGGGTAGAACGAGAGCCACAGCCCGAAGCGCTCGGACAGCGAGATTTTTCTTCGACCGTCTCGCCTGGATGCAGGTCGCCGTCGGCGGCGTGGGTGTAGCTGGCGTTGTCGCTCATTTTTTCCGGCAGCAGGTGGCGCCGGTTCGAGGTGGCGTAGATGATCACGTTGTCCGACTGCGCCGCGATCGAGCCGTCCAGCGCGACCTTGAGCGCCTTGTAGCCGCGCTCGCCCTCTTCGAATGACAGGTCGTCGCAAAGATCACGAAGCGCTCGGGGCGCCCCGCCACCAGGTCGACGATGTCGGGCAGTTCAGCCAGGTCGTCCTTGTCCACTTCGATCAGGCGCAGCCCGTCGGCGGCGAAGGCGTTCAGGCAGGCTTTGATCAGCGACGATTTGCCGGTCCCGCGCGCCCCGTCAGCAGCACGTTGTTGGCTAAGCCGCCCCTGCACGAACTGGCGCGTGTTCTGCTCGATCTGCTGCTTTTGCGTACCCACGTGGTGCAGGTCGGACAGCGTGATGGCCGACGCATGCACGACCGGCTGCAGATAGCTGGCGCCATGCCATGGCGCGCTTGCGCCAGCGGAAGGCATAGCCACGCTTCCAGTCCGGCTCGCGCGTGGGGCCGGCAGGCAGCACTGCCTCGACCCGCGCCAGCAGCGCCTCGGCCTTCTGGAGGAACTGTTCGAGCGGCGTCATGGCCGCTTACAGAACGGTAGTCGGCGTTGATGGTCACGTAGTCGTGCGACAGGTCGCAGGTCCAGACCGTGGCGACATTGGCGCCGCGGCCCAGCTTGACGCGCACCGTGATTTCGCTCTGGCGCATGACGCGCTGGCCGTCCGCTTCCTGGTAGGCCGGATTGCGCCCGCCGTTCTTGGCCACCAGCACGTCGTCCAGGTACATGTCGAGCTTGGTGACGTCGAGGTCGTCCACGCCCGCATAGCCGATCGCGGCCAGGATCCGGCCCAGGTTCGGGTCGGACGCGAAGAAGGCGGTTTTCACCAGCGGCGAGTGGGCGATCGAGTAAGCGATCTTGCGGCATTCTTCCACCGTGCCGCCCTCTTCCACCGTGATGGTGATGAACTTGGTGGCGCCTTCGCCGTCGTGGATGATCTGCTGCGCCAGGTTGCGCGGATGTCGGTCACGGCCGTTTTCAGTTCTTCGTATTCAGGTGCTTAGCCGCGTTGGCGATGGCCAGGCTGCCGGTGCCGGTGGCGATCAGCATGAACGAGTCGTTGGTCGAGGTGTCGCCGTCGATGGTGATGCAGTTGAACGAATGGTCGGCCGCGTGCTTGACCAGCTCATTGAGCACGTCCTGCGAGACCTTGGCATCGATCGCCAGGTAGCCGAGCATGGTCGCCATGTTCGGCTTGATCATGCTTAAGCGCCCTTGCTGATGCCGGTCATGGTCACGCTGTGGCCGCAAATGTCGACCGTGCGCGAGGCCGCCTTGGGCTGGGTGTCGGTGGTCATGATGGACTCGGCCGCGTTGTACCAGTTGTCGAGCTTGAGGTTGGCGATCGCGTCCGGCAGGCTTAGCCACGAGCTTTTCCACCGGCAGCGGTTCGAGAATGACGCCGGTCGAAAACGGCAGGATCTGCTGGGCGTCGCAGCCGAGCAGCCTGGCCAGCGCGGCGCAGGTGGCGTTGGCGTTGGCCAGGCCCGATTCGCCGGTGCTTAGAGCGTTGGCGTTGCCGGTGTTGACCACCAGCGCGCGGATCGGCTTGCCGCCATTGGCCACGGCGTCCAGGTTGGCCTTGCTCACCTGCACCGGCGCGGCGCAGAAGCGGTTCTTGGTAAACACCCCGGCCACGGTGGCGGTGTCGGCCAGCTTCATCACCAGCACGTCCTTGCGGCCCGGCTTCTTGATGCTTAAGCCTGGGCGTAACTGATCTCGATGCCGCCCACCGGTTTCAGATCGGCGGCGACTGGCAGGGGGAATTGACGGCCATGTTGTTCTCTCTAGCAAGGTAATGGAAGCGGATATTGTACCGCCTGCAAGAAAACCGTGGCTCACGCGCTCCCGGGATTACTTGCCAAGGCCGCAGCTGTCGGCAATCCGGGTCCAGACGATGCGCGCATGCGATTTCGTGGTCGGGCTACCCGCTTGCATGCGCGCGAGCGCGATACGCAGCGCGGCCTTTTCATCGGGGTCGGCCGAGGTGCGCAATTGCTCCTGCATTTTCGCGATCAATGCCGCGTAGCTGGCGTCGCCCTGCTTCTGCATGCGCGGCAAGTCCGCCAGCTGCTGGCGGGCGCGCTCCCGCACTTCGGGCGTCTCGCCGTGGGCGGCCTGCTGCGCGAGCAAGGGCTTCAAGGCGCCCAGGTCGGGCGCGGCGCCGGTGGCCGTCATTTGCACATCGTGCAGGAATTCCCAGCGGTCCTTGTCGAGCCGGTGCACGGTCAGCTTCAGGGTCCCGAACGCACACTGGGCGGTCTGGGTAAAGCCGTCCGGAATCCTGGTGAAGGCCTTCACGGAACAGCTGTTCGCATTCGGCAGCGGCAGCACGCCGCCGGTGACGGATTTGACGCAGTGGGTGACCGGGGCCGTTCCCTTGAACTGGCGCTCGGCGCTG
Organism: Massilia sp. H-1; assembly: GCA_024703915.1. GTDB lineage: Bacteria > Pseudomonadota > Gammaproteobacteria > Burkholderiales > Burkholderiaceae_D > Telluria_A. Next base: position 1,588,386 of record CP087969.1, read on the forward strand.
CGCTCGCCCACGGTGTAGCGCGCCTGCGTGTCGCCGCTGGCGCCGTCGGTGGCGATCCGGGTTTCAGGCCGGCGTCGCGTGGTAGCCGATGGTGGCATCGGTGTCGATCCGGTACAGGCCGAGCGGCGGCAGTTCCACCGGCACTGCGGCAGTGGCCAGCGCCGCCGTGGCGGCGGCCAGGCTGCAGGCGGCCGTCAGGCGCCGCGCCAGTGTCAGTGGGGCGCGCCGCACTTACTTGGTCCCTTCGCGCTGGCAATCGAACAGGGCATCCTGCTGCCCCGCCGTGATCAGCTGCGACAGTTTGCCTTCGCGGTCGAGCATCACCAGCAGCTTGATGCCATTCTCGTAGTCCACCGCGTAGCTGAGGCCCTTGGCCTTGTCGAATCCCGCCATTTCCGTGTGCAAGCCCTGGTCGAAGGCGAACTGGCGCCCGCCAATGGCGATGCCGGTGGCATTTGGTCGGACCGTCGGCTTGCTGTGCGTGACCCCGCCCTCGGTGCACACCATGGTGGCGGCGCTGGCCGAGAAGAAGCTTACCACGACCGGCCACAGCGGCTGGTCGCGCAGCGTCACGGCGCCATCGAGCGTGCCGCAGTCGATCGCGCTGGTGTCGCCCGTCAGCTGGACCTTGTCCTCGCGTCCGGACTGCACGGTGAGCGTCCAGGCCGGCTCGCTGGCGCCCGTCACGGCGACCGAGGACACGCCCTTGCCGCCTTCGAGCGTCCGGTTGATCATCAGGAGGTCGGTGCCGCGCATCAGGTCGCGCTGCATGCCGATCGCGTTCACCTTGCCGTCCGGAGCGATCTCGATCCTGTCCCTGGCCTACCCCGCCGCAGCAGCGCCAGGTGCTCGCTGTCGCTACCGCGCGCGATCTGGCAGCTGCTTAGGCGTAACTGCTTAGAGCGAGCAGCGGCACCAAGCGGGCGCGATAGCCGTCGCGCAGCTTCTCGGCCGCGGCCAGGGCTGCCGCCTCGGCCGCATCGGCCGCTGCCGCGCTCTGCGCGCCATCGGTCTGCGCCACAACGGGCGCGGGGTCGGCAACGGCCGGTTCACGCTTGCCGCAGGCCGACAGCAGAACCAGCGCGCATGCGCCGAACAAGATTGTTCTCATGGTCTTTCCTTTGACGTTGGCGCAGCGCTCAGGCGCGCGGCGGGGCGCACATCAGCGCGCCGCCCGCGGTGCCGGTCCACATGACTTCGCCCAGCTGGCCATCGGCTTCCACCCGCATCGCCAGGGTCGCGTTGTCGTCGAAGGCGACGCTGTAGGTCAGGGTCCGGCTGTCCGGTGCGAACATCACTGTTTCACTCTTGATGCCGTGGTCAAAGGCGAGACTGGCTTTGCCGATGGTCACATGCATGCGGCGCCGGGCGCTACCTGCTGCAGCCCCGGTTCCGATCTGGCCGTTGCCGCTGCCCGCGCATTCGAGCGAAGCCGGGGCCTTGCTGAAGAAGGACGCCACCTGCGGATACAGGGCTTTGGGGCGCAGCGCCGTCAGCTGTGCGACCTGCTCGCACTTGAGCGTGGTCGATCCGTCTTCCACGCTGGCCCATTCGCCGGGGCCGGACACCAGCGCGAACGCCCACTGCGGCGCGGCGCCGCCGGTACGCACTTCGAGGCCGGACGGCTGTCCCTGCGCCAGTGTGCGCGACAGCGACAGCGACACGTTCTCGCCGTTCAGGTCGTGCTCGAAACCGGCCGCGCGCACCAGGCCCGCCGGGCTGACGCTGATTTCATGCGCGCCGCCGCCGCACTGGCCGTGGTAGCTGCTTAGGCCAGCTGCGCCACCAGCGCGGCGCGGTAGCTGGCCGCCAGGGCCGGGTCGGCGCTGGCGGCGTCGGGCGCCCCGGCGTTGTCGTGCTTGCTGCAAGCCGACAGCAGCGTCATGCCTGCAAGCGCGGCGCAAAGGTAGGGTTTCATGCGGTTCCTTGGTGCTGGTGGCCGAGCGCGGGGCATCAGCCGCCGCACTTGTCGCCGATCCGGGTGATCGTGTATTTGACGGCGTTCTCCGACACCGGCCTGGCGCTGTCGAAGGAGGCGCCGCGTTCGGCCGCGCCCGCTGCGCGCCTGCGCCATCTGCGGCGCCATGGCCGCACGTTGCCGCTGCACGCCCGCCATTTGCGCTTCCATCTTCGGCAAATTGGCCAGCTGGGCCGCGGCCTCGCGCTTCTCTTCGGGCGAACCCTTTTCCATCATCGCTTCGAGCATGGCGCGCATCGGCGAGACCGCGTCGCCCCGTCCGGCCTGGGATTGCTTGACCACGGTCTGGCTCTCGAACTGCCAGGTGGTCTTGTTCAGACGGCGCGTGGTGATGGTCGTGTCGCCGAAGGCGCAATGCATGGTGGCGCGCATGCCGCCGGACACGGGGACGCCGGGCGCGGACTTGCAGCCGGGCACCGGCGGCATCGTGCGCGGCAAGTCGCCCTTGGGCTCGGGAATGCACATGGTGGTGCCGCCTTCGCCGGGCGCGCGCCCGTGCCGCTGGCGCCGAACACGGTGGTGGTCGCCTTCTCGTCGCCGCTCTGGCCGTCACGGTGGGTGTCGGTGCGCAGCTGTTCGCCGCGCGGCAGATTGTGCTTGTTCTGGCTATCGATGTCATTGACACGGTACAGGCCGGGCGGCGGCGTGTGCTCGGACGGTGCTGCGGCGGCGCGGCGTGCGCAGCCAGGGCCGCCAGCGCACATGCCAGCAGGCAGCGCCGCGCGGATACTCAAGGGGGCAAATGTCATACGTTCTCCTGTTGGGGCGCCGCTCATTGCAGCACCAGTTCGACCCGCCGGTTCCTGGCGCGGCCCTGTTCTTCGCGGTTGGCCGCGACCGGCGCCAGATTGGCGACACCGCGCGATCAGGCGGCCGCAGGCGATGCCGTATTTTCCGGCCAGCGCGTCAACCACCGCCTGCGCCCGCTTTTGCGACAGCACCATGTTGGCAGCCAGGTCGCCCTGGTTGTCGGTGTGACCCACCACGTAGGCTTTCACAGCCTACCGCCGCCTTGAGCGCGGCCGCCATCTCGGCCAGCTGGGGCGCCGATTCGTCCTTGATCACGGCCTTGTTGGTATCGAACAGGACGCCGTAGAAGGCAACCTTGCCGTCGCGCTCGAGTCCATCCTGAATGGCCTTTGCGTTGACGGTGACCTTGCCGGTTTGCGTGACGCCCGGCTCGATCACCTGGATGAACTGGCGCGTGCGGGTGCCGATGTCGCTGTCGGGGCGGCCCGTGACCACGCCCACCTGCACGTAGACCATGCCTAAGCATCGGTCTTCTTGCGCGCTGATGAAGTGGAAGTTGGGCGAATTGCCCGAGTTGAAGATGCCCTGCACGGTGCGCCGGTTTTCCACCCACGCCGCGTCTTCGGCAAGCGACTGCACCAGCTGTTGCACGGCCAGGCTTTCGCAGCGCACCGTCTCGCAGCTGAAGACCATCTCGAAATGGTCGGCTTCGAGCGCCTGACGGAAGTTGCGGTACACCTCGAGCGCACCGCTGCCGCCCGGGCCCACGTAATAATAATTATGCAGCTTGCCTTCGACCGGACGCCGCACCGGCTTGCCCTTTTCCTCGACCACGACGTCGGCACGCACGACCGGCGTCGCGCCGGTCATCACGAGCGACGAGCCCTGGAAACGCGAGATGAAGGGGTGGTCCTTGGCACCGGGCAGCTCCGTGTCGGGCGCGGCGGCAACGGCCAGCGGCACGGCCAGCAGGACGGCGGCGCCGCAGCGCAGGCGGGAGATCTTACTGCCCTCCCCGTGCACGCCGCAGTTCGGCTTGCAGCGCTGCGATATTCTTTTGATGATCATTCATTCTCTCCTTGACGCGCGCCTGGTCCGGGCCGCCGGGGGCGCTGCCTGCCAGCGCTGCCGACAGCCGCGTGATTTCCCCGACCGCGCGCATTTCATTGTTCAATTCCTGCTCCAGGATGCCGACCCGGTCCAGGTCGCGCCTGGCTTGTTCATGCGCTCACCTGAAAGCGCGCATCGCGCACACCCGACGCCGGTGCTTAGGCGCCGCTAATTTAACAGAAGCGGCGCGTTCAGTCGCGCCCGATAATTGCTTGATCGTGCTAGGCCGTCGGCGCCGGGCTGCGGTTCTGGATCACTTCCACGCCCTGGGCGTCGACATAGCGCTGGGCCGAGATCGTGTCGGCGGCCGCGAGCTGCTGCCGCTGGCCAGCGCGAGCAGCAAGAGTGCGAGGGTTTTCATCAGAGGTTGCTTTCATAAAACGGAGATTGCATACGAACAAATGCTTCGCTCTGAATCTTGATGTGCGGGCCACCCTTGAGCAGCGGATTCATGCACGACAGCGAGGGTTTGGACACGGTCCCGTTCAAGCCGAAGGGATTGCCCATGCCGCCACTTTCGAGCGCGGGATCGAAAGGCAGGAAGGCATTCACGGTCGCGTAAATGACGCGGTCGACAATCGGCACGATCATGCGCGCAAAACTCGACCCGCACATGCAGAATGTTCGCGTCTTGCACCGAAATCTTGGAATTGGTGCCCGGCGTGACGCTGCGGTAGCTGAGCGTGTCATTCGGCAGTTCGCGCCCGCCGGTGCCGTTCAGTTTGGTACGGCCGAAATCGTTCATCGCGGCCTTGGTCGGATTGAGCACGGTCAGGTCCACCATGTTGGCGCCCTTGATCGTCCGCTTGTTGGCTTCCTTGACAGCATAAATGTAGCCGCCCATGGTCGGATCGAGCGCGAACAGCGGCGCCAGGCCATTGCCCAGCGCGAGCCGCATCGCGGCGTCGCTGCCGTTGTTGAGGGCGCCAAGCGGCGCGGCCAGCATGGTGGCGTGATTGAGCGTCAGGCGGGTCTGGTACAGCAGCGCGAACTGGATGATGCCGAACACCAGCAAGACCAGGGCCGGAAACACGACCAGGAATTCGGTCATCGACTGGCCGCGCGCACGGGCAAGCAGGCGCGGCGCGTTCATGCCGCGCTCCGTGCACGCAGATTGGCGCCGCATGATCGGCAGCTGCAAGCCGGCATGAATGCCGCAGCGGCGCGCTTCGCCGGCCGCCATTTCCAGCACGCTGTCGGCGCGCAAGGCGCCGCTCATGCGGCGCGGCACCAGCGCTTCGGTGACCTTGATCACCTTGCCGCCGCGGCTCAGGTAGACCACGTCGATCGGATAGCGCATGCCATAGGTGTGGATCAGGCGGCAGGACTGCAGCAGCATGCCTTCGCGCTGGCGCAGCGCTTCGCGCCCGAGCAGGCCGCGCATGCGCTCGAGCATGGAACCGGCGACGAACACGTCCACCGTCTGGTTGCTTAAGCCGCGCCGGTAAATTGCATCGATACTCGGTTCATGCCAGCTCCTAGAATGCGCCCGACTGCATGAATTTGATCGCAATCAGGGAACATCAACACCAGAAAGGTCACGGGAAAAATGAAGGCGACCAGCGGGAAGATCAGCTTCACGGGCGCTTCCATGGCCAGTTTTTCGGCGATCTGGAAGCGCTCGATGCGGCGCTGGTCGGCCTGGGCGCGGAAGGTCGGGCCCAGGCTGGCGCCCATGCGCTCGGCCTGGATCACGGCGCTGATGAAACTGGTCACCTGGGGAATGCGCACCCGCTCGTCCATCCGGCGCAGCGCTTCGGCCCGGGTCAGGCCGGAACGCAGGTCGCGGATCACGAACGCGAATTCATTCTTGAGCGGACCGTTCGGTCCCTTGGCCACCGCCTGCGAAATGGCAGCCTAGCCATGTTCAGGCCCGCTTCCACGCCCATGGTCAGGAAGTCGAGGTAGATCGGCAGCGCCTTGACGATCAGCTTTTGGCGCTTCTTGAGCGAATCCTTGAGCCAGACGCGCGGATACAACCAGCCGATCAGGGACGCGATCAGCAGGTAGTTCCAGTGCCCGATGCTTAGGCCACCAGGAACACGAAGTAACCGATCAGGGTGAAGCTGACCAGACCGACCAGGCACAGGGCGATGAATTGCGTCGGGCTCATCAGGTACAGCAGTCCCGACAGGCGCAGCGATTCGGCCGAGCCGGTCATCAGCTTGGGCGGCAGGCGCTGGCAGATATGGTAGTCGACCAGGCGCAGCAGCGGCCAGGCCAGGCGCAGCACGCGCGGCAGCGGGTCCAGGTATTCGCGGTCTTCGTCGGGCACCTCTTCCTTGAGGCGCACGGCGCTGTAGATGACGCTGGCGGCGAAGCCGACGAAGGCGAGGCCGATCAATACGGCGATGAGAAGTTGAGCGGCCATATTACACGTCGATATTGGTGATCTTGCTGATAAAGTGGTAGCCGATGCCGACCGCCACGGCGATGACGGCCAGCGTGCACCAGCCGTACCATTCGTTCCACAGGGGCGCCATCGCTTCCGGTTCCATCACGTTCAGAATCATCAGCAGGAACAGCGGCAGGCAGGACATGACGATGCCCTGCATCTTGCCTTGCGCGGTCAGGCTGCGGATCTTGCCTTCCATTTGCAGCTTGGCGCGGATGGTCTTGGAAATCGATTCCAGCGTTTCCGCCAGATTGGCGCCCACCTCGCGCGCCAGCGCCATGCCTAAACCGTGACCATGGCCAGATCCTGGAGCGGTACCCGGCGTTCCAGGTTGCCCAGCGCAACGCCGAAATCGGTGCCCAGGCGCATTTCGCGCAGCAGCAGTTCGAATTCCTGCGACACGGGCGGCTTGCCCTCGTTGGCCACGCTTTCGAGCGCGATCGGCAGGCTGGCAGCCAAGCGCAGGGGCGCCGGTGATCATCAGCAGCGCGTCCGGCAACTGGCTTTCGAACAGGCGCAGGCGGCGCTTGGCGATGAAGCGCAGCACGTAGCGCGGCGCGATGAAGGCGAGCACCACGCACACCCCGACGATCAGGATATTGCCGGAGATGAACCAGGCCACCACCGGCAGCATGATCAGCACCGACACGTTGATGATCATCAGCTTGTTGGCATCGGTGAAGATGAACATGTCCTCGAGGTCGGACTTGGCCATCGTCGCCGTCTGTTCCTGGCGGTTCGAGAACCAGCGCGTGCCGAAGTGCAGCCCCATCCAGCACAGGCCCAGCCCGCACACGAAGAAGATACCTACGATAAACAGCGGACTTTGCATCAGAACACCCGTTTGACAGAATGATGCTGCGGCGGCGTCTTTCGAGAAGATCGACATGTCGACCTCGATCCCGCGCCGCACCAGGTCTTGCACGAAGTCGGGTACATTGCCGGTCGGCGCAGAAGTGGCCGCGGATCTTGCCCTCGGCCGTGAAGCCTTCCTGGTTGAAGCGGAAGATGTCCTGCATCGACACGATATTGTTTTCGATGCCAGTCACTTCGGTAATGTAGGTCACGCGCCGCGTGCCGCACGAGAAGCGGGTCTGCTGCACGATGATGTTGATGGCCGAGGTGATCTGCTCGCGGATCGCCTGCATCGGAATTTCCAGGCCGCTCATCAGGGTCATCACTTCCAGGCGCGACAGGCAGTCGCGCGGATTGTTGGCGTGGGCGGTGGTCAGCGAACCGTCGTGGCCCGTGTTCATCGCCTGCAGCATGTCGAGCGCTTCGCCGCCGCGGCACTCGCCGATGACGATCCGGTCCGGACGCATCCGCAGACAGTTCTTGACCAGGTCGCGGATGGTGACCGCACCGCGTCCCTCGATGTTGGCCGGGCGCGCTTCGAGCGAGACCAGATTCGGCTGCGACAGCTGCAGCTCGGCCGCGTCTTCCACCGTGACGATGCGCTCGTCGTCGGGAATGAAGTTCGACAGCACGTTGAGCAGGGTCGTCTTGCCCGAGCCGGTTCCGCCGGAAATGACGATGTTGGCGCGCATTTCGACCGCCAGCTTGAGGAATTCGGTCATGGCCGGGCTGATCGCGCCGAACGCGACCAGGTCTTCCACCTGCAGCTTCTTGCGCGCGAATTTACGAATCGTCACGCACGGGCCCTTGATCGCCAGCGGCGGAATGATCGCGTTCACGCGCGAACCGTCTTTCAGGCGCGCGTCGACCATGGGCGAACTTTCATCGATGCGCCGTCCGAGCGGCGAGACGATCCGTTCGATCGCCGCCAGCACCGAGGCATCGTTCGAGAACGAGACGGCCGAGCGGGTCAGCTGGCCTACCGTTCCGATGAAGATGTCGTTGAAGCGGTTGACCATGATCTCGGTGACCGAATCGTCGGCCAGCAGCGCTTCGAGCGGGCCCAGGCCCACCACCTCGTTGAGCACCACGTCGCGCAGGGCGTCGCGGTAAGGCCGCATGTGGGCAAAGCCCGGATCGGTGTCGATCAGCTCTTCAATGATCTTTTGCACGGCCACGCGCAGCTCGCCGTCGCCCATGCGCGAGACGTTCACGCGGCGCAAGTCCATCGCGCCGATCAGTTTGCGGTGCAGCGAGCCGCGCGCGGCGATGCCGTCTTCGTCTTCCAGCGCGCGGAAGGCTTGCTCTTCTTCGGTCAGCGGCACCGCGGGCGTCGTCGCCTAGCCTGCTTGATGTCGACCTTCTTCAGCTTGGGCACGATCACCGGTTCGGTCAGGTGCACGCGGATCGTGTAATCGCTCACTTCGACGACGTCGGTGCTGGTCAGGGGGCCGTATTCGTTGATCGCGGTGCCGTTGACCTTGACCGGCGCCAGGCCGCCGCCGTCCTTGACGAACACGGCGCCCTCGCGCACCGACAGCTGCACCTGGCGCCGCCCGATGCGCCAGCCCGACAGCGAAATGATGCTGTCATCGTCCTTGCCGAGGAAGCATTCGCTTCCTTCGCTGGTTTCATCTCCGAGCAGCGAATCGCCGCGAAATGCCTGTACGCGCATCATGATCAGTCCGCCTTTTTCTCTTCTTGCTTGTCATTTAGCGAAGTCGGGTTGGCCGCCTTGAGCCGGTCCTCGAATTCGCGCTGCAGATTCTGGCCGCGCGCCGTCAGCTGCTTGGCCAGGCCATCGCTTCGAGCCTGGATGATTTCCGCTTCCACGAACACCACCATCTCGGTCTTCTTGGTGCGGAAGTCGTCCGAACGGAACAGGCGCCCGAACAGGGGAATGCGCGACAGTGCTTAGGCACCCGGTCGATCGCGTTCGACAGTTCGCTGTTGACCAGGCCGGACAGGGCCACCACTTCGCCCGGCTTGATCGACAGTTCGGTCGAGGTATTGCGGGTGATGAAGCCCGGGATGCCCTGCACGTTCACCGCGGGATCGATCTGCGACAGTTCGGTCGAGAGCTTGGCGGTGATGGTGTTGTCGGCATCGATTTGCGGTTCGATCGCGAACAGCAGGCCGTAAGGCTTGAATTCGACGGTGGTGGCGCCGAACGCTGCAGCCAGCCAGCGGGATCGGCACTTCGCCGCCCACCTGCAGCTTGGCCTTGCCGCCGCTGCGGGCGGTCAGTTCGGGCGAAGCGAGCACGCGCGCGTCGCCGTCGTTGATGCCCAGATTCAGGCGCGAGGCGATGGTGGTGGCCAGGCCGAAGAACACGCCGCCGCTGGTGCCGCTGCGACGGGTGAAGATCGGATTCGGGTCCAGCAGGTTGATGTCGCCGTTGGGCGGGTTGATCGGGTTGTAAATGCCCGTGTTTTTCGCCACGCCTAGCCAGACCGAGCACCGGACCCTGGGCATCCTTGCTCCAGGCCACGCCGATCTGTTCGAGCAGCGAACGCTTGACTTCGACGAAGGTCAGCTTGAACAGCACCGAACGGGTGAAGGCGGTACCCTGGTCGACGGCAATGTTGTTGACCACGTTAGGCAGGTCGGCCACCAGCTTGGAGAATTGCTCGAGCGCTTCCTTGTGCATCAGGCCGCTCAAGACCAGATCGTTGCCGACCTGGCGCACGGCCACCCCCTTGGTGTCGCCGATCAGCGCGTCAAGCTTGGCGCGGGTGGCGGCCAGGCTCTTGGAGACGACCTGGACCTTGTAGGTCAGGACCGAATTGCCGCTCCAGGCCATCAGGGTGGTTTCGCCGACTTTTTCGGCAATCAGCAAGAGATTGTTGTCGACCGTGGTCGCACTGACCACCGAGCCGTCGCCCAGGGCGACGCGGCTGACCTTGCCCGGCATGGGGATCATCTTGATTTCGCCGAGCACGGCGGTCACCTGCTGCAGCGGCAGGTACTGCAGTACCGGCACCTTGTTGCGCTGGCTCGCGGCAGCCGACTTGACGACCGGGCGCTTGGTGGTGGCCGCGCGCTTCATCGTGACCGGGCGCACGCCCGTGCCGCAGGCAGGGTTGGCAGCCGATGGCACACCGTGTTGCAGGCGGGGCTGTCGCTCAAGCCTTGTCGCTCAGCGTGAGAATGCTGCCTTTGACGGTAGGCGCGCCGGACGTGGCCGGGGCCGGGGCCGGGGCCGGGGCCGCGGCGACCGACGCGGCAGCCGGCGGCGGCAGCCGCAGCCTAGGCACGGCGCCGCTGTCAGGATTGGCCGCAGGGGCGGCAGCCTGGCCGGCGGCCAGGGCGATGGAGCTGGAAACGAGGGCGCAGCCGAGCAGCGCCAGACGCGTGGAAATGGTAGGCATGAATATTCTTATTTGTGAGACGGCGAATGACTGCTTAGTTATTGCACCGAAGATATTGGACGGGCTGCGCGTGGCGCAGGCATGGAGACAGTGATGTTCTGGCTGCTGTTGTCGGCCACCGGCGGCGTTTGCAGGGCGCGCACGGCGTCGGCCGAGGCGCTGACGCGCGGCACGGGCCGCCATTTCCTGCGACGGCGAGGTCGGCATTTGCGAGACCATCTTGTCGCCCTTGCCGCCGACGATGAATTCGACGCCGTTGTCGCGCCCTTTGAGCGCGCTCGGCATGAAGTCCGACGAGCGCAGGGTCGGCATGGCGACCTTGTCGCTGTCCTTGGCGCCGCGCAGCACGATGCGGTAGCTGCCCATCTTCTGGCCCACCATCAGGCGCGCCGCTTCGAGCGGGGTGACCAGCAGCGTGACCGAGTCATACTGGGTTTCCTTGCCCGGCACGTCGCCCGGACGCACCATCTTTTCGGCCGCACCCATGCCGCTGCGCCATTGACGTCGAAGAACTCGGTACCGGTGGCCAGCACAATCATGTTCTGCATGTACAGGGTCGCCTGTTCCTGGTCGGGCGCTTCAGCCTACCCCCGCCCGTGCCCGTGCTCTTGGTCATCAGGAACAGGTCGATGCGGTTGTTCGGACGCAGGGTCTGGGCGATCGAATTGACATTGTCGATATCGATCGTCATGGCGCGCCGCCCGGCGGCAGGCAGGATGCTCGAGACGTCTTTGACTTCCGGCACCACCAGGTCGGTCAGGCGCAGCGGACGGCCGCGCAGGACCGGACGGGCCAGCTTGGCGCCTTCGAGCGCGGCGAAATCGGCGGCCAGCACCGTGTCCGGGTACACCAGGTCGGCTTCGACCTTGCGCGCGACGAAATTGGTTTGATTGACCACCGTGCCGACCGGCACGTCGGCCGTGGGGACCGCAACGGCCACGCGCTCGACCACGTTGGCGCGGCCCTTGGCCGCGATTTCCGCCTTCATGGCAGCTTCTTTCTGCTGCAGGTAGTAGTAGGCTGCCCAGGCGACCGCGCTTAGCCATGACGGCTGCGATCAGCAACAGGACGAGGGGACTTTTCAGTTTTGCAGATGCTGCGGTTTTTGTCGTCGCCATGTCTTCGTTTCAGTTAAAGAAAGCACAGCCGCGCCCGGGGGCAGCCGGTTACCACACTTTCAGGGGGTTACAGAAATCACATACGAATATGCGGAGAAAAAGCTCTTGATGGCATCGACCAGCTCGACGACGGGAGCGGGGCCGAGTACCACCAGCGTGAGAGCCAGCACGCAAAAGACGGCCACGACCAGGTACTCGGTCATGGCCTGGCCGCGGCTGCGGCGGAGAACGGCTTTCATCACAGCGTCTCCGCACGGTTGATCACGACCTGGGTTTCCTGGTCGCGCCAGATCACCACTTCGATCAGATCGCGCCCTTTCTGGGCATTGACCACGGCATACCTGGGCTGGCGGTTGGCATCGACGGTCACGTGCGAGCGCACGCCATTCCATTTTTCCTCGGTCAGGCGGCGCATGTAGAACTCGTTGGCGGCGAGCAAAGGCATGCTGGACTCGATCGACATGATGGTGCCGCGCTTACTGCCGTCGTCGTTGCTGTCGACGGCGGACGTGACGCGCCCCGCCCGGCGGCACCGGCATGTCGCCGCGCGCGACCCGCACCGACTTCTTGAGCTTGTTGACGGCCAGGTAGCCGAAGGCGGCCGGGCGGTCGCCCAGCTGCAGCGTGGTCATGCAGGTATCCGACAGGGCCGACAGCACATCCCAGCCGGACGCCTCATTGCGCTTGACCTTGTAGCTTAAGCGTCGCTCCATTCCTTGGCCAGGCGTGCCATGATCTCGTTCTTCTTTTCGCGTCCGTGCACCAGCAGTATCGACATTTGCATGTTGTCGATCACCACGTCTTCGGCCACGGTGCTCGCTTCCAGGCCTAGTAGCACTTTTTGCGGACAGGCCGCGGCATTCAGGCACAGCATCGACAGTGCCAGCGCACCGAGGGTCAGTTTGTTCATCATGTTCGCAGGGTTCATTTCAGGCGGTCCGGTGGTACGACGTCGGGGGCGATCTTGCCGATCTCAAGGCGCTGCAGCGGACCGGACGGGATGAACAGGGTCGGATCCCATACTTCCATGGCCAGCGTGGTGACCTTGAGCACGTCGCCCAGTCCCTGGGCGGTCGGCACCGACATCGCCACCATGCCGCGGGTCGAACTGCTGCCGTTGGCCGACCAGGTGTTCGACAGGATGCCGCCGCTGGCGGTGAAGTCGACGCCTTCCCAGTCCACGCCCCAGACCGTGTCTTTCGGCCACAGGCGCTTGTAGGCGGTGCTGGTTTCGGCCATTTTCTTGAACGTGACGGTGGCAATGGCCAGGGTGTCGTTCGGCACCGGCGGGACCAGGGTGCCGACCACGCCTTGCGGCAGCGGCAGCTTCTCGATCAGGGCGATCGCGCCGTCGGCCACATTGGTTTTCGGCGACATCTTGGTCACGGTGGTCGTGTGCTGGTCGTACTTGGTCAGGTACTTCTCGCCGCCATTGTCGCGCCACATCGGATCGATGCCGTTGACGAAGGTGGTGGCGTTCTTGTCGGTGTTCTTGATCGTGGTGACGTTCAGCGAGCGGTCATTGATCAGGCGCGCCGAGATCTCGTTGCTGATCTGGGTCGCGGTCTTGTGGTTGGACCCGTTGATCGTGCCGAAATTGCTGCCTGCGTCGTCGTACCAGACCGTGCGTTCCCAGGCCGCGTAGCGCGCCGCCTGGTTGGCCGAGTTCTGCACGTCGCCGAACTTGCCGATGATGACCACGGCCAGGAACAGCGGGACCAGGAAGAACAGGGCGGCAACCAGGAATTCGACCATGGCCTGGCTAAGCCTGGCGGCGTGGCGCCTTGACAGTGTTGTGCATCATTGCGCGATCCTCGACGGCGTTTTCTCTTTCAGCAGGTCCGGCTCGATCAGGCGGGCCTGCCAGTAGGGATTGAACAGATTGGCGATTTCAGTCTTGTTGTCGCCGCGCTTCCATCCGCTCTTGGTGAAGGCGTTCGAATCCTTGTTGGCCCGGTAGAAATACGCGTGCGCCGAGGCCAGCGACTTCATCGTGTTGCCCTTCAGCTTGTTGTCGAGCTTGATGTTCGATGCGCCGCCCAGGAACTTGTCGGAGGTGCGCACGTCGGCGCCCTTGTGCTCGACCTCGAAGGTCAGCGGCACGTCGCCACCGTTCAGTTCCGGACTCTGGTCCTTGATCTTGGTCGTCAGCGGCGCGGCCATGTCGTGGTAATTCTTTTGCAGGCCGCCCGAGCTGTCGAGCGTGCTGCCGGGACCGGAGCCGTACTTGATCCAGCCCGGGATCATCGTGATCAGGGTCCCACAGCGCCCAGCCGTAGCCGGACGAGAGCCAGCTGTTGTTCTTGTAGCCGTTCACCTCGCCGTAACCGCCTCCCTTGCTTAGCCACCGCGCCGCCCGAGCCGCCGAAGCCGTCGACCAGCGGATAACCCCAGTAGACCGGGCCCCAGATGGTCGGCGTCATGCAGCTGACGCCGCCGCCGCCCATGGTGGCATCGAGCGCCAGCCAGCGCTGCTTGTTGCTGCTGAGGATGGTGCCGCCCATGTGATTGAAGGCGAAGCCGGTGAACTGCGGGAAGCCGACGAAGAAGCAGGCGGCTGCGGTGGGCGTTTCAGCCCAGAACGGCAGCGGCACCGAGGTCCGGTTCAGCATGAAGGAATCGGTGGTGTCCTTGTGGACCACCACGTCGGCGAACCGGTCCGCTTCCTTGGAATTGTCGTTGGCCCGGAATTGCTTGGTGTAGTCGAATTCCCATTTCTTGATCTGCATGGCAAAGCTTACCAGCGGGAAGACCGAGGCGGTCACCGATGCCTTGGGATCATTTTTCTTGACCACTTCATCGGCCGTGACCATGGTATTGAGGCCGGTCGCATGGTGGTGCAAATTCTGTGCAACGTCGAAAGCGCCAATCAGCTTGTCGAGGATCTTGACGGCCGGGGGGCCACTTTTTGATACGCATTGTTGAGCGACTGGATGGGCAGCTTTTTTGCCGCGTTCCAGGCTAAGCTTGCTGGGCGCCACCAGCGATTCGACCGACAGGATGATGCCGGTCAGGCGGTCATGGGTATCGGCCGCGTCTTCCATGTACGATTTCAGACTGACCAACTGCGCCACGGCAACCTGGTTGGCGACCATGGCGCGATTGGTGTAAGCCGTGAAATTATGATCCCGGGCCAGCATGACGGCACCACTGTACGCTTGTCGCGTCGGCCGCGTTCTGCAATTGCGTTTTGGTGTTGGCGAGCATGCCGCTGTTAAACAGCAGCAGGCAAACCACACCGGTCGCCGCCGCGAACAGGATCGTGAAGACCAGAGCCTGGCCTTGTTCCGCCATGAGGGGTTTGCGCAATCTGAGCATGGATGATTTCATGATGGTCCGGGATCAAGTAACGACGATTAGTTGTGGTCGTTTTGCTTGTCGTATTCGCCCATGCCTTTGGTGGCGTCGGCGCGGGTTTCTGCTACGCCCGAAGCGGCAACTGCTTTGCCGATGACGGCGGCGCTGTCTTTACCGGACATTTCTTTTGCCAGACCAGCGGTCTGGTTACGGACGGTCTTGCCGAATACGCCGTAGACGCCGATGGCGGCAACTGCGATCAGGGCGACGATGATGACGTATTCCATCATGCCTTGGCCAAACTGCTTGCGAACGGATTTGATTTGCATGGTCTTACTCCTAAGAAAGATAAATGTGCACTGCCCTGTAAATGCCGATCCCGGGTGGGAACTGCAAACTTAATTCTGGTCGTTGCCGTAGTTGTACTGGCCCATGCCCTCTTTCAGAGGATCATTGGCGCGTCCAGCTGCGGAGTTCGATGCGTCTGTCACCTTGGTCATGTCGGTGGCCTTACCCGACACTTCCTTGGCCATACCGGCGGTCTGGTTACGCACCGTCTTGCCGAACGCGGAATAAATACCAATTGCGGCGACGGCAATCAGGGCAACGATGATCACGTACTCCATCATTCCCTGGCCTGCCTGGCGCCGGGACCCGGCGCTAAAACGGTGGTTCTTGACCATAGATACCTCAAAAGGAAAATTAAACAGGCTTCATTTGTTCGAACTCAACGACGTGTCGAATTGACAGCAATGTTATCTAAAATTTCACACAAAGCGCAATGGGCTTAACTCGACGACAATAGTTCCTGACTACCAATATTGATTTATGTATTAATAAAAACTGTAGCCGATTTGGATTGCAAAAAAGCCATACTTTCCCGCTTACCTATGAAGATTACAGTTATTGCATATAAAATAAGCATGTAGATTAATCAATAGAAATGTTAAATTCCGCACGCTAAGTTAAAAATAGTTCGAAAAAAATTGTAACAAGATGCTACAACGGTCGTTTTCTGTTGTTTTTTTGAGTGTTTGCTGTATTTACTGATTGACTACTGACATTTGGTTGTTGTCGATAGTGCAGTTAACTTGCAGGAGCGTCAATGCATGTATGCATACGGCGACATCATTGCCGGGCAGCAGGCAGGCATCGGGAACGGCTGGGAGGGGGCTGATGGTGCGCGTGGGCACACGGTCCGGCGGGCGCCGGACATGCCATCAGGAATGGAAGATTGTTAAATGTTAAGGCGAAAAAAACGGAACCGAAGTTCCGTTTTTTTGTAGTGGGACCGCTTACGCCAGCTTGCCGTGGCAAGCCTTGAACTTCTTGCCGCTGCCGCAAGGGCAAGGGTCGTTGCGGCCGACCTTGAGGGCCTGCTCGTCGTCCGAGGCCAGGCGCACGCCGGTGCCGGGGGCCAGCAAGTCTTCGGGCGCCGCGTCCGGGTTGAAGTCGGCGTGCTGGTAGCTGACGTTTTCCACGTGCGACTGCTGCAGCTTGGCTTCGGCCGCCTCGATTTCCTCGCGCGTCTGGATGCGTACCGTCATCACCATGCGGATCACTTCGTTCTTGATCTGGTCCAGCATGGCGCCGAACAGTTCTGAACGCTTCGCGCTTGTATTCCTGCTTCGGATTCTTTTGCGCGTAGCCGCGCAGGTGGATACCCTGGCGCAGGTGGTCCAGCGCGGCCAGGTGCTCGCGCCAGTGGCTGTCCACGCTTTGCAGCATGACGTTGCGCTCGAAGCCGCCGAAGGCATCCTTGCCGACGATCTCGACCTTGGCACCATACGAGGCTTCGGCCACGGCCAGCACCTTGTCGACGATATCGTCGTCGGTCAGGTTCGCATCGGCCGCCATGGCGGCCGCCAGCGGCACGTCGAGCTGCCATTCGGACGCCAGGGTCGATTGCAGGGCCGGGATATCCCACTGCTCTTCCACCGATTCGGCTTAAGACATAGGTGCGCACCACGTCGTGGAACACGCCCGCGCGCAGCGAGGCGATCAGTTCCGAGATGTCGGTCGTTTCCAGCAATTCGTTACGCTGGGTGTAGATCACCTTGCGCTGGTCGTTGGCGACGTCGTCGTACTCGAGCAGCTGCTTGCGGATGTCGAAGTTGCGCGCCTCGACCTTGCGCTGGGCCGATTCCGATCGAACGCGAGACGATGCCCGCTTCGATCGGTTCGCCTTCCGGCATCTTGAGGCGGTCCATGATGGCGCGCACGCGGTCGCCCGCGAAGATGCGCAGCAGCGCTCGTCGAGCGACAGGTAGAAGCGCGAGGAACCCGGATCGCCCTGGCGGCCCGAACGGCCGCGCAGCTGGTTGTCGACCCGACGCGATTCGTGGCGCTCGGTACCGATGATGTGCAGGCCATGCCGCGTTCACCACGTGCTCGTTGAGCGACTTCCACTCCGAGCGCAGCTTGGCCGCCATCTTGTCTTTTTCCGCCTGGACCAGCTCGGGATTGGCTTCGATGATCTGGATCTGCTTTTCGACGTTGCCGCCCAGCACGATGTCGGTACCGCGGCTAAGCCATGTTGGTGGCGATGGTGATCATCTTCGGACGGCCCGCCTGGGCAATGATTTCCGCTTCACGCGCTGCTGCTTGGCGTTGAGCACGTTGTGCTCGAGCTTGGCCTTGTCCAGGATGCCCGACAGCAGCTCCGAGTTCTCGATCGAGGTGGTGCCGACCAGCACCGGCTGACCGCGCTCGTAGCAGTCGCGGATGTCGATCAGCATCGCATTGTATTTTTCGGCCGAGGACTTGTAGACCTGGTCCTGGCGGTCCTTGCGCTGCGACGGACGGTTGGGCGGAATGACCACGGTCTCGAGACCGTAGATTTCCTGGAATTCGTAGGCTTCGGTGTCGGCCGTGCCGGTCATGCCCGACAGCTTGCCGTACATGCGGAAGTAGTTCTGGAAGGTGATCGAGGCCAGGGTCTGGTTCTCGTTCTGGATCTTGACGCCTTCCTTCGCTTCCACCGCCTGGTGCAGGCCGTCCGACCAGCGGCGGCCCGTCATCAGGCGGCCGGTGAATCCGTCGACGATCACCACTTCATCGTTTTGCACCACGTAGTGCTGGTCCTTGTGGTACAGCGCATGCGCGCGCAGGGCCGCGTACAGGTGGTGGATCAGGGTGATGTTGGCCGAGTCGTACAGCGAGGCGCCTTCCGGCAGCAGACCCATCTTGGTCAGGATCGCTTCCGCGTTCTCGTGGCTTAAGCTTCAGGTCAGCAGCACGCTGTGCGCTTTTTCATCCTTGGTGTAGTCGCCCGGGACCGAGACCACGCCCTTGCCGTCCGGCGTTTCTTCGCCGACCTGCAGGGTCAGCATTTTCGGCACTTCATTGATCTTGTAGTACAGGTCGGTATGGTTCTCGGCCTGGCCCGAAATGATCAGCGGCGTGCGCGCCTCATCGATCAGGATCGAGTCGACTTCATCGACCACGGCGAACGACAGCGAACGCTGCACGCGCTCGCGCGCTTCGTACACCATGTTGTCGCGCAGGTAGTCGAAACCGAATTCATTGTTGGTGCCGTAAGTGATGTCGGCCGCGTACGCCGCCTGCTTGACGTCGTGGTCCATCTGCGACAGGTTCACGCCCGTGGTCAGGCCCAGCCAGCTGTACAGGCGGCCCATCCAGTCGGCATCGCGCTGTGCCAGGTAATCATTGACGGTAATGACGTGCACGCCCTTGCTTAGCCAGCGCATTGAGGTAGGTCGGCAGGGTGGCCATCAGGGTCTTGCCTTCGCCCGTGCCCATTTCGGCGATCTTGCCGTAGTGCAGGACCATGCCGCCGATCATCTGGACGTCGAAGTGGCGCATCTTGAGCACGCGCCGCATCGCTTCGCGGCACACCGCGAATGCTTCTGGCAGCAGGGCATCGAGCGTCTCGCCCTGGGCCAGGCGGGCCTTGAATTGGGGCGTCTTGGCCTGGAGTTCGGCATCGGACAGCTTTTCGATCTGCGGTTCAAGGGCGCTGATCTCGCGCACCGTCTTTTGATATTGTTTGAGCAGCCGCTGGTTGCGGCTACCGAAAATCTGGGTCAGTAATGACATGCTTGAATTCTTGAAAAAAGCCGCAAAAAGAAGCCGAAGCGATATCAAATTCATATCAACTTACGACCGACTATGGCAAAAAGACTGTGATTTTATCATGCGAACCTGCCCCAAATGGGGATATCGCGTGCGATAACAAGGGGCAAGGAGGTTGGCAGAGTGCTACAGACTGCCGCGATGGCAAAAATACAACACTGCAAGGGGCGTCGCGGGCCGCGGCGCGCTGTGTTACTCTGGCGGCCTCAGGCCTCAACCCGCACGTCCCATCCATGCACATCTACGGCACCAAGAACCGCACCACCTCGTTCGAGGCAACGGAATTCCTGCGGCGCAACGACAAGATGGCGGCCCTGCTGCTTAGCCGTGATGCGCATGGCCAGCCTGCAAAAGGATTGCGCCGACGCCCTGCCCCCCATGTTCGGCAATTGCGACGTGCTCTCGTTCGAGGATGCGCAACTGGTGCTGGCCGTGCCCAGCTCGGCCATGGCGGCCAAGCTCAAGCAGCAGCTGCCCAAGCTGCAGTTCGCGCTGCACAAGCGCGGCTGGCAGATCAACGGGATCAAACTGAAAGTGCAGGTCACGCGCAGCATCGAACCGGTGGTGCACACGCGCACCCTGGTGCTGCCGGACACGGCGGTGGCCGCCTTCGACACCCTGGGCGACACCCTGGCGCCCACGGCGCAGAACGCGGGCCTGATCGCCGCGCTCAAGGCCATGGCCGCCAAGCGGCGCTAGCCAGCGCCGTCCTAGGTGAGCGCCCACTCGCGCGCCATCTGGCGCACATAGGATGCCGGGGCCAGCGCCTGATCGTCGAAGGCGACGATGTCATAGCTGGACGGATCCTTGAGCAATTCGAGCAGCAGCAGGTTGTTCAGGCCGTGGCCCGACTTGTGCGCCTCGTAGCTGGCCAGCAGCGGATGGCCGACCAGGTACAGGTCGCCGATCGCGTCGAGGATCTTGTGGCGCACGAATTCATCTTCGTAGCGCAGGCCGTCCGAATTGAGAATCCGGTATTCGTCCATCACGATCGCGTTTTCCAGCGAACCGCCGCGCGCCAGGCCCATGCCGCGCAAGCTTTCCACGTCCTGCATGAAGCCGAAGGTGCGCGCGCCACGTCGTGCACATAGGACACGTCGCCGAAGTCGACCGTGGCGCGCTGGGTGGTGCCGTCCACGGCCGGGTGATTGAATTCGATGAAGAAATCGAGCTTGAAGCCGGCGTACGGCGACAGGCGGGCCCATTTCTCGTTGTTGCCCGTGCCCTGGCGGATCTCGACCGGCTTGAGCACGCGGATGAACTTCTTGGCCGCGTCCTGCTCCTGCACACCGGCCTGCTGCAGCAGGAACACGAAGGACGAGGCCGAGCCGTCCATGATGGGAATTTCCTCGGCCGACACGTCGACATACAGATTGTCGATCCCGAGACCGGCGCAAGCCGACATCAGGTGTTCGACGGTGGACACGCGGGCGCCGTCGGCGATCAGCACCGAGGCCATGCGGGTATCGCCCACCACGCCCGCGCTGGCCGGAAACTCGACCACGGGGTCGAGATCGACGCGGCGGAACACGATGCCGGTGCCGGGCGCGGCCGGACGCAAGGTCAGCACGACCTTGGTGCCGGAATGCAAGCCCACACCGGTGGTGCGCACTTCCTGTCTGAGAGTTCGTTGTTTAAGCATGATCCCGATTATATCCAACTTGAAACAGCGCTGCTTAAGCAGCCACCGTTTCCAGTTCAGGGGTGTTCGCTGTTGGCGTGCTCGTGCTCGTGGCGGATCAGGTAGATGCCGCTGCCGATGATAATGGCCGCCCCCAGCAGGGTGTACTGGTCGGGCAGCGCGCGCCACAGCAGCCAGTCCAGCCCCACGCCCCAGGCCAGGGCCGTGTATTCGAGCGGCGCCACCGAGGACGCTTCGCCGCGGCTGAACGCTTCGGTGATCGCCAGCTGGCCCAGAAAACCGCTCACGGCCAGACCGCACAGCAGGGGCGCGTCGCCCATGCCCACCGCGACCCAGGCGGGCGCGGCCAGCGCCGTGGCGCCAGCCGCGATCAGCAGGATCAGCCACAGCACCACGTGCTCGCTCTTGTCGGTGCGCCCCAGGATGCGGGCCGTGATGGCCGACACCGCGTAGCAGGCGGCCGAGCCGAGAATGGCCAGCCCGCCCAGGGTCAGCATGCCCTCGCCGGTCGGGCGCAGCACCACCACCACCCCGGCCAGGCCGACCGCGATGGCGATCCAGCGCGCGCCGTTGACCGTTTCTTTCAGGAACAGCACCGACAAGGCCGTGATCAGCGCTGACAAGCGCGATGAAGAAAATGGAATACGCCTCGGCCAGCGACAGTTCGCGCAAGCCGTAGGCGAACAGCGCCAGCATGGCGATGCCCAGCACGCCGCGCAGGATCTGGAAGCCCCAGCGCACCTGGAACATGCTGCCCAGGGCGCCACGCCAGGCGACATAGATCAGCACCAGCGGCAGCGAAGTGAGCGCGCAGCAGCGCCGCCACCTGCATCGCCGGATAGCGCGCGGTCAGCAGCTTCATGGCCGTATCCATCAGGGAAAACAGGGCCACCGCGATGATCATCGCGTAAATGCTGCGCAGGTTGTTGTGGCGGATCGCCGTCATGAGATGTTCAAAATAAAAACGGCGCCGCGGCGCCGTTGGTGCGCACTATGAATGCGAAGATCAGGCCAGTTGCTTGAGCATGGTTTCGGCGTTCGACACTTCGAAGCCGCCGCCCTGCTCCACATTGAGCTGCTTGACCACGCCGTCTTCCACCAGCAGCGAGTAGCGCTGCGAGCGGGTGCCCATGCCGTACTTGGAGAAGTCGGCGTCCAGGCCCAGGGCCTTGGAGTAGGCGGCGTTGCCGTCAGCCATCATGCGGACGATGCCGGTGGCTTTCTGGTCACGGCCCCAGGCGCCCATGACGAAAGCGTCATTGACCGAGATGCACCAGATTTCGTCCACGCCGAGGGCGTTGAGTTCGGCGGCGTGCTTGACGTAGCCCGGCACGTGCTGTGCGGAGCAGGTCGGGGTGTAAGCGCCTGGCAGGCCGAAGATCGCGATCTTCTTGCCTTTGACAAGGTCGGCCACCTGGAAGGTGTTCGGGCCGAGCGAGCAGCCTTCGCTGGCGGTTTCGATGAATTCCGAGAGGGTGCCTTCTGGCAGGCGGTCGCCGATTTTAATTGTCATTCGAGGCTCCTTGATAGGTGAGTTTGTAGGGTCATCAGTATGCCTGGAAGCGGCGCAATCGTGCAGGCGGACGAAAAAAACCGGAGCAGGCCCCGGTCATTTTCTGGTGCGGCGCGGCCTTACTGCTTGCGGCGGCGCGCCAGGCCCAGGCCCAGCAAGCCCATGGCCAGCAGCGCGGCGCTGGCAGGCTCCGGCACGTCGGCCACGACGATCTCGAGAACGGGACGCAGGGCGGCGTCGCCGTGGTCGCTGGAAGCGAAGTACAGGAAGCCGTTGGTTTCCGAGATGCGGAAGCCGTAGTTCGCCTGGCTAAGCCAGCCAGCCGCTGATGGCGGAAGTGACGTTGAAGCTGTACCAGTGCTGGTCGTTCACGGTGAGCAGCGTGTCGATCATGGCAGCGGCATGGGCTGGCTTGCTGTTGTAAGTGATGGTCTGCTCGTCCCAGGCGCTCAGATTCTGGCTGACCGCATATTGCTGGCCGCCCCAGGTGTTGTAGACGGCGTACAGGCGCAGGCTGGCCGCGAGCACCGTGCGGCCCGCATACGGCGTCAGGTCGAACTCGATCAGGCCGAATTTGTCTTCCGAACCGGCCCAGTTGACGACCATGAACTCGCTCGTGCCGAAGTTGTAATCGGCGACATAG
Source organism: Massilia sp. H-1 (assembly GCA_024703915.1). GTDB lineage: Bacteria > Pseudomonadota > Gammaproteobacteria > Burkholderiales > Burkholderiaceae_D > Telluria_A. Next base: position 1,611,153 of record CP087969.1, read on the forward strand.
GTGTCGGCGATGTCGGCATCCTTGCCTTCAGCGCCAGGCTGGAGGGTGATGATCTCGGCGCTGGCGTGCATGGCGGACAGGGCGAGGACGGCGGCAGAAAGCGAGCTTCTTGAACATGGGCATCCTTAATAGGGGGAAGATTCATGCCCAATCGCAAGAACCATGCCAAACATTTCAAAAAGTAAATTGTTATTTCAAATCAATCAATTAGCATAATCTCAAGTTGCGCTGCCCGGCGACATGTAAAATTTTCCGACAAGAAAAAAGCCGGGCAAGCCCTAATGCCGTTCAGTTAAGGTTCTTCTTTACCTTACGAACGGCATAGCGCGCAGGTCTCGCCTTGACGGCCCGGTCGTAAGAACGACCGGGCCGTTGTTCATTCAGGAGGCTAACCAGCCTTTCACGCAGGTGTTTCATAGATGCTTAAGCAGTTTTCCATAGGAACGTGACGGCGGCCCAATGCAACTCGAACTGGATGATGTGGAATGCGCGGATGAAGCTGACATCGGTAGGTCTGCACTTTGCGTCCAAGGCCGCCTTCACGATCTCCAATCGAACCAAGTTGTATGCCGTTAGCGTTCCCCATATTTCTTGATACACACCATCGACCGTTTTTGAGCGTAGCGTCAGCGCCATACCCAACATAGTCTGCTTCAGTTCCCTGTAACTCGTTTCGATGCTCCAGCGCTGGCTGTATAGCGTGGCAACGTCGGCACAGCGGTATCGGCGGCGGTCGCGTAACGAGGTCAGCAATATGCGCTTGCAGGCCGGTCTGGTCAATCATGGCAATGGCGCGCGCCTCCCAGAATTCTGGCAATTCCGGGCACTTCTTCCTTGCCTGCGGCGAGACGCGCATGCGAACCACCGCATCGCTGTCATCGCCGTCGACGACCTCCCATTTGGTGTTGGATTTGGCAAGGATTAGAAAGTGACAGTTGTCCCCACCTGCCGTGACGCCACATAGAATTTCCGAGGAAAAAAAGCCTCGATCGAATATCGTCAGAGAGTTTGACGGAATACTGTTAAGTAACTGTTTCATGTACAGCATTTCGTTAATGCCGTAGGGCCCAAAAACAGCATCACGGACCAAATGGGTGGGAAGTGCAGTGAGCGTTACGCCACGCACTTGCAGGGTAACTGGCAACGGTGTCGCCCACATAACTTTGTGCACCGAAATGCTCGCGATTGCCCGGCGTGTCATGGGTGCGCAACGTCGTGCCATCCATGGCGAACAGCTGCAGCCCCTTGAAAAGGTACGTCTCCTTATCTTGCTCGCACCAGGCGCTTGCTGATTTTTCGAACAGCCAGCGGACAGGCTCTGCACCGAGCCGTTGGCGGGCCTGGGCAGCGGCGCTCTTGCTCAGAAACCTGACCTGCGCGTCAGGCAATGCCAGCTCAAGGTCATCGAGCACTTCGCTAATCGATTTGTGCCGGTACAACGCCAATGCGACAACCAGCCAAACAACCTGCTGCGCAGGCAGGCGCCGCTGGCGAATACTGGCAGCACCAGTGTAATTGACTGCCTCTTCAATCCATTCGTACGGCAGGTGTTGACCAAGGCGCTCCCAATCCGGGGCCTCGAGCAGATCAGCTACAAAATGAAGGGCATCATCAAACATGGCACGCAGGTTAACAGCATGCAATGACGTTTACAACACTCAAAATGAAAAATGCCGTTCAGTCTTAACTGAACGGCATTACAGGCAAGCCCGGCTTTTCATTCCTGCACGCCGCTGACCGGCGCTCAGTCGGCCTGCTTGCGCAGGAAGGCGGGAATGTCGTAGGTTTCCACGCCATTGCGCTGCATCGCCTGCACCTGCTCCGACGCCTGCTCGCGGCGCCACACGGCTTACTGCTTCATGCCGTCCAGGCCATGGCCGCCCAGGCCCGACGCGGAACCCATCGCCACGCCCTGCGACTGCGCCATGTCAGGCCGCGCCGGACGCCATCATCGGACCGTTGTGGGTACCGGTGCGCAGCATCGGGGTTTGCACCAGCTGCATGTTCTTCTTGGCTTTGCCCAGGCCGGTGGCCACCACGGTCACGCGGATGTCGTCGCCCATGTTGTCGTCGTAGGCGATGCCTTGTGCGATCGACGCGTCCGGCGCGGCGAAGGCGCACACCGCGGCCATGACTTCCTTGATCTCTTTACCCTTGAGACCGCGGCTGGCGGTGACGTTGACCAGCACGCCGCGCGCGCCGGACAGGTCGATCCCGTCCAGCAGCGGCGAAGCGACCGCCTGTTCGGCCGCGATGCGGGCGCGGTCCACGCCGGAAGCGGTGGCGGTGCCCATCATGGCCTTGCCCTGCTCGCCCATGATGGTCTTGACGTCGTTGAAGTCGACGTTGATGTGACCCGGCACGTTGATGATCTCGGCGATACCGGCCACGGCGTTGTTCAGAACGTCGTCGGCGTGTTTCATCCAGTCGATCATCGATTCGTCTTCGTAGATCTCTTCCAGTTTTTCATTGAGGATGATGATCAGCGAATCGACGTGCTGCGACAATTCTTCCAGACCCTGCTCGGCGATGTCCATGCACTTCTGGCCTTCGTACGAGAACGGCTTGGAAACCACGGCCACCGTCAGCGCGCCCATGCCCTTGGCGATTTCGGCGACGATCGGGGCGGCGCCGGTACCGGTGCCGCCGCCCATGCTTACCACGATGAAGACCATGTGCGCGCCGCGCAGCGAGTCTTCGATGCGGGCCCGCGATTCTTCGGCCAGCTGGCGGCCGACGGTCGGCTTCATGCTTAGCGCCCAGGCCCGACTCGCCGATCTGGATGATGTTGTGGGCCGACGAATTCGCCAGCGCCTGCGCATCGGTGTTTGCTGCGATGAACTCAACGCCGGACACGCCTTTGTTGATCATGTGTTGAACCGCATTGCCACCTGCACCGCCGACGCCGACGACTTTGATGACGGTTCCGAGTGCTGCGTTATCGACCATATCAAACTCCATGATGAACTCCTAATCAAAGTGCGGTTTCCAAGCGCCAGGACTCATAGTTGTATGAAACCTGGAGATTGAAAACTGCGGTTTATATATAAATAAGTATAAAAAAAGTTTAAAAATTACCCAAGAACCATTCCTTCATGCGCTGCCACACCGCCTTTACCGAGCCATCCTGCCTTGTCACGATGTGGCCCCGCAAATACTGCTTCTTCGCTTCCAGCAGCAGGCCGAGGACAGTCGCGTAACGCGGACTGCGCACGACGTCGGCTAGCTGGCCGCAGGTAATCCGGCGTGCCAAGGCGCGCTTAAGCTTCAAGAAAATGTCTTCCGCCATTTCGACCATGCCCGGCATGATCGCGGTGCCGCCCGTGAGCACGATGCCCGACGAGAGCACGCCCTCGTAGCCGGACTCGCGCACCACCTGGTGCACCATCGCGAACAGCTCTTCGACGCGCGGCTCGATCACGGCCGCCAGCGCCTGGCGCGACAGATTGCGCGGGCCGCGGTCGCCCAGGCCCGGCACTTCGAGCGACTCGTGCGGATCGGCCAGCACCTGCTTGGCCACGCCTGTAGCGGATCTTGATTTCTTCCGCTTCCGAGGTCGGCGTGCGCAGTGCCATCGCGATGTCGTTGGTGATCTGGTCGTCGATGGATCGGAATGACCGCCGTGTGGCGGATCGCGCCGTCCGAGAACACGGCAATGTCGGTGGTGCCGCCGCCAATGTCGATCAGGACCACGCCCAGTTCTTTTCGTCGGCGGTCAGCACCGCGTCGGCCGAGGCCATCGGCTGCAAAATCAGGTCCGACACTTCCAGGCCGCAGCGGCGCACGCACTTGACGATGTTCTGCACCGCCGACACGGCGCCGGTGACGATGTGCACGCGCACTTCCAGGCGGATGCCGCTCATGCCGATCGGCTCGCGCACGTCTTCCTGGCTGTCGACGATGAATTCCTGCGGCACCGTGTGCAAGAGCTGCTGGTCGGTCGGGATGTTGACGGCCTTGGCGGTCTCGATCACGCGCGCCACGTCGGTGGCGGTGACTTCCTTGTCCTTGATGGCGACCATGCCGCTCGAATTGAAGGAACGGATATGGCTGCCCGCGATGCTTAAGCGTAGACGTTGCGGATCTTGCAGTCGGCCATCAGCTCGGCTTCTTCGAGCGCGCGCTGGATCGACTCGACGGTCGCTTCGATATTGACGACGACGCCCTTCTTGAGCCCCGCGACTCGTGCTGACCGAGTCCGATGACTTCGTGCTTAGGCCGTCGGACATCACTTCGGCCACCACCGCCACCACTTTCGAGGTGCCGATGTCGAGTCCGACGATCAGGTTTTTCGCGTCTTTTGTCATTGCGTTCCGCCTACAGTTTCTTTGTTTTGCCGCTGGTTGAATGGACTTCTTTTTTACTGCCGCCTTCACAGGCTTGCTTGCATCGCCCGGCACCGTCAAGCGATGGCGGTGAGCGCCAGGCCAGCCATTCGGATACCGCATGTCGACCGTCTGTATCCCGTCCGGTATCAGCCGCGCCAGCTGGGGATAGATGTTCACCAGGCGGTCGACCCGCGTCTTCAGTGTCGTCTTGTCCGCCTCGCGCCCCAGCGCCACGCTCATCCCGTTATCGAGTTTGACGGTCCACGCATAGCGGCTCGACAAACTCAGCTTCTCAGGCGCGAGCCTGCAGCGGCGCAAACCACGCCCGCAACTGTCCGAACCGCGCCAGCACTTCTTTCTCGCTTCCTTCCGGCCCGCCCAGTTCGGGCAGGGCATGTTCATCGTCCGCTTCGGCCATGTTGGCGGTGAACACATCGCCCTTGACCGACAGCAGCCGCCCGTCCTCACCCCAGGTGCCGAGCGGCTCGTGCTCCTCGACTTCCACGATCAGCTGGTCGGGCCACTCGCGCCTGACCGTCGCCCGCCTGACCCAGGGCACCGACTCGAAGGCGGTGCGCACCTGTTCCAGGTTGGTCGTGAAAAATTCCCCCTTGATGCGTCCGACCACGCCTGCGCGCAAGGTCAGCTTGTTCACGTGCTTTAACTCCATCCCGTACATGCTCTCGACGGTCACCGTGCGCAGGGTGAACATCGGGCGCTGCGAGACCCACCAGACGCCGGAGCCGATCAACGCCAGCACGACAGCGGCCACCAGGCCACTGGCGCTTGCATTCAAAGCTCGTACGTCATGCCACATTCCGTCGTCTATCCTTGTTTCTTGGTCATCTTGAGACGCGCGGAACCCAAAATCTCGACACACAGGTCTTCATAGCTGATGCCCATCGCCCGCGCCGCCATCGGCACCAGCGAGTGACTGGTCATTCCCGGCGAGGCATTGGCCTCGATCAGGAACGGCTTGTTGTCGCTCGCGCGCAGCAGGAAGTCGATCCGTCCCCAGCCTTCGCAGTCGAGCGCGCGGTAGGCTTCCACCGCCAGCCGCGCCATCTCGGCCGCCGTCGCTTCGTCCAGCGGCGCCGGGCAGAAGTACTGCGTATCATCGGTGAAGTACTTGTTCTGGTAGTCGTAGTTACCGCCCGGAGCGACGATCTCAACGATCGGCAGCGCGCGCGCCCGCACCCTTGCCCAGCATGGCCACGGTAAACTCGCGGCCGGTGACGAATTCTTCGGCCAGCACCACGTCGTCGAAACCGGCGGCCGTGTCGTAGGCCGCTTTCAGTTCATGCCTACCGCGCTCACCTTGGTGATGCCGATGGTCGAGCCTTCGTGCGGCGGCTTGACGATCAGCGGCAGGCCCAGTTCGGCCACCACGGCCGCCAGGTCGGTGCTGCCGATCATTTCGGTGTAGCGCGGGGTCGGCAAGCCTTTTTGCAGCCAGATCATCTTGGTGTAGATCTTGTCCATGCCGATCGCGCACGCCATCACGCCGCTGCCGGTGTAGGGAATGCCGAGCTGCTCGAGCGCGCCCTGCAGGCTGCCGTCTTCGCCGAAGCGGCCGTGCAGCGCGATGAACACGCGGTCGAATTTTCAGCAGCGGCCAGTTCGGCGATGCTGCGCTGGCCCGGATCGAAAGCGTGGGCGTCGATGCCCTTGCTCTTCAACGCGGCCAGCACGCCGGTGCCCGACATGATGGATACGTCGCGTTCCGGCCGAGCTGCCGCCGAACAGGACGCCGACCTTGCCGAATTGGGTAGGATTGAATGCGCTCACGTTCACGCTCCCGTATAAGAAGTCAGTTTGGCCGGTACGCCGCTGATCGAGCTAAGCGCCCATGGTGATGACGACGTCGCCGTCCTGCACCAGGCCCATGATGGTGGACGGCATGTCGGCGATCGCTTCGACGAAAATCGGTTCAACCTTGCCGTTCACGCGCAGCGCGTGCGCCAGCGAGCGGCCGTCGGCGGCGCGCACCGGCGCTTCATGCCGGCGGCATACACTTCGGACAGCACCAGCACGTCCGGGGTGCCGAGCACCTTGACGAAGTCTTCAGAACAGGTCGCGCGTGCGGCTGTAGCGGTGCGGCTGGAAGGCCAGTACCAGGCGGCGGCCCGGATAGGCGCCGCGCGCCGCCGCCAGGGTCACTTCGGTTTCCGATCGGGTGGTGCCCGAAATCGTCGACCAGGGTGAAGCTGCCATGCAGCAGGAATGGCGATGTCGCCGTAGCGCGTGAAGCGCCTACCCCACACCGTGGAATTCGGCCAGGCCGCGCTGGGTGGCGCTGTCCTCGACACCGATCTCACGCGCGATCGCAATCGCCGAGCAGGCGTTCTGCACATTGTGCAGGCCGGGCTGGTTCAGCACGAAATCGGTATCCGGATAGCCGTCCTGGATCACGGTGAAGTGCATCTGCAGGCCGATCGCGCGGTTCACGGCGCGCACTTCCGCTTCCTCCGAAAAACCGTAGGTGGTGATCGGCTTGGTCACGTGCGGGATGATGGCGCGCACGTGGGCGTCGTCCACGCACAGCATCACGCGGCCGTAGAACGGCAGGCGGTGCGTGAAGTTCACGAACGCCTGCTTGAGCTTTTCGAAATCGTGTTCGTAGGTCTCCATGTGATCGGCATCGATGTTGGTGATGACTTCGATCATGGGCGACAGGTTCAGGAAGGACGCATCCGACTCGTCCGCCTCGGCCACGATGTATTCGCCGGTGCCCAGCTTGGCGTTGGCGCCAAGCGCTGTTCAGGCGTCCGCCGATCACGAAGGTCGGGTCGAGGCCGCCCTCGGCCAGCACCGATGCGACCAGGCTGGTGGTGGTGGTCTTGCCGTGGGTGCTTAGAACGATGGCGATGCCGCGTTTGAGGCGCATCAGTTCACCGAGCATGATCGCGCGCGGCACGATCGGGGTCTTGGCCGCGCGGCGATCACTTCCGGGTTGTCTTCCTTGACCGCGGTCGAGGTGACGACCACGTCGGCGCTTAGCCACGTTGGCGGCGTCGTGCCCCAGCATGACCTTCGCGCCCAGGCTTTGCAGGCGCTGACTGGCGGCATTGCTGCCCAGGTCGGAGCCGGACACGTTGTAGCCCAGGTTGATCAGCACTTCGGCGATGCCGCTCATGCCGCTGCCGCCGATGCCGACGAAATGGATGTTCTTGATTTTATGTTTCATGTTTGCCTGCCAGTTGTTCGAGTACGTCCGCGATCTCGTTATTCGCGTTGCGCTTGCCGACCGCGAGCGCCGCTTCCGCCATCGTGCGGCACTGCTCGCGCGTGAGCGACTGCAGCAGCGCCGCCATGCGCTGTGCATTCAATTCCGTCTGCGGCAAATGGATTGCCGCCTGCTGCTGCGCCATCCACTGCGCGTTGTCGCGCTGGTGGCTGGTGGTCGACACGACCAGCGGCACCAGTACGCTGGCCACGCTGCTGCCGCCGTCAGTTCCGACACCGTGATCGCTTGTCAAGCGGCAGATCACGATATCGGCCGTGGCATAGGCGCTTAGCCATGTCGTCGATGAAGTCGACCACGTCGGCCTTGACACCGGCCGCCGCGTACCCTGCGCGCAGGGCATCGATATTCTTTTTCCCGGACTGGTGTTTCACCAGCGGCTTAGCTGCCTTCCGGCAGCAGCGCCAGCGCGGCCGGAATGCTCTCGTTGAGCACCTTCGCACCCAGGCTGCCGCCCACCACCAGGATCCGCAGCGGGCCGGTGCGCTCGCCGAAACGCTGGCACGGCGCAGGCAGGTCGAGGATCTCCTTGCGCACCGGGTTGCCGGTCACTTGCGCCTTGGCGGCCGCCTTGCCGAAATCGGCCGGGAAGCCGAACAACACCTTCGATGCCATAGAAGTGAGCGTCTTGTTCGATAACAGCAGCGCCGCGTCGGCATTGACCAGCACCAGCGGCACGCCGCGCAGGCGCGCCATCAGGCCGCCCGGCACGGTCACGTAGCCGCCCATGCCCAGCACGACGTCCGGCTGGCGGCGGCCGATGTGGCCGAAGCAGGTAAAGAAGGCGCCCACCAGCTTGAACACGCCGCCGATGCTGTGCGCCAGGCCCTTGCCGCGCATGCCGGAAAACGCGATGGTGTCGATCGCGATGCCCTGTTTGGGCACGAAATCGACTTCCATCCCGTGCGAGGTGCCGAGCCAGCTCACGTCCCAGCCGCGCGCGCATGGTCTGCGCGATCGCGATGCCGGGGAAGATATGCCCGCCGGTGCTTAGCCGCCATGATCATCAGCTTCTTCATGGCCGCCCTCCCCGCATCAGGACGCGGTTTTCGTAATCGATGCGCAGCAGGATCGCCAGGCCGACGCAGTTGATCATCACGCCCGATCCGCCGTAGCTCATCAACGGCAGGGTCAGGCCCTTGGTCGGCAGCAGGCCCAGGTTCACGCCCATGTTGATGAAGGTCTGGATGCCGATCCAGATGCCGATGCCCTTGGCCACCAGGCCTAAGCAAAGGTCTGGTCGATGGCAATGGCCTGGCGCCCGATGTCGAAGGCGCGCTTGACCAGCCAGTAGAACATGGCGATCACCACCAGCACGCTCTACCAGGCCCAGTTCCTCGCCGATCACGGCCATCAGGAAGTCGGTGTGCGCTTCGGGCAGGTAGTGCAGTTTTTCGACGCTGCTGCCCAGGCCGACGCCAAAAAAACTCGCCGCGCCCGAAAGCGATCAGCGAGTGCGTCAGCTGGTAAGCCTTGCCCAGTGCATTGTCTTCCTGCCACGGGTCGAGGTAGGCGAACATGCGCGCGGCGGAACGGCGAGAGCCAGATGATGATCCCGAAGATCGTCGCCAGCAGCGCGCCGATCCCGCCGAACCAGATCGCGTTGATCCCGCCCAGGAACAGAATGCCCATCGCGATGCAGACGATCACGCCGAAGGCGCCCAGGTCGGGCTCCATCAGCAGCAGCAGGCCCACCAGGCCGATCGCGCTTAGCCATCGGCAGGAAGCCCTTGGTCAGCTTGTGCATGTATTCCTGCTTGCGCACCGTGTAGTCGGCCGCGTACAGCACGGCGGCGATCTTCATCACTTCCGACGGCTGCAGGTTGAACACGCGCAGATTGAGCCAGCGCTGGGCGCCGTTGACCGAGAAGCCGATACCGGGAATGAACACCAGCAGCAGCATGACCAGGCTGCCCACGAACAGCACCGAAGCCCAGCGCTGCCAGACTTCGATCTTGACGCGGAACACGAACAGCCCCGCCATCAGCGCGGCGGCGATGAAGATCGCCTGGCGCTGCAGGAAGTGGGTGTGCTTGTAATTGGCGTACTTGGGCGAATCGGGCAAGGCGATCGAGGCCGAGTAGACCATCACCATCCCGAACAGCATCAGCAACAGGGTGACCCAGACCAGCGGCTGGTCGTATTCCATCATTTTCGAGGCGCGTGCGCGGCTGCTCGTCAAAGCATCCTTGGACGATCCCGAGAATTTGAATGGAAGCTGGAGACCCATCAAAGATCCTGTCCCTTCGCCAGTGCCAGTTCACGCACCGCATCGCAGAACACCTGCGCGCGGTGGGCGTAGTTGGTAAACATGTCCAGGCTCGCACAGGCGGGCGAGAGCAGCACGGCGTCGCCCGCACGGGCCAGGCCCGCTGCCCGCTGCACCGCTTCCGGCAGCGTGGCGCAGTCGAACATGTCGACCCCGGCCGGCTCGATGGCGGCGCGCAGCTTGGGCGCGTCGCGCCCGATCAGCACGATCGCGCGCACATAGCGCGAGCACGGCTCGGCCAAGGGGTCGAAATCCTGGCCCTTGCCGTCGCCATGCCGCATGATCAGCACGATTTTCTGGTGTTCGCCGCCGAAGGCCTTGCCCAGGCCGTTCAGGGCCGCGACGGTGGCGCCCACGTTGGTGCCCTTGCTGTCGTCGTAGTAATCGATGGCGTCGATGGAAGCGACCAGTTCGACCCGGTGCGGCTCGCCCTTGTACTCGCGCAGGCCGTGCAGCAGCGGCGCGAACGGCAGGCCGATGGCGCGGCACAGGGCCAGCGCGGCCAGCGCGTTGGACGCGTTGTGCAGGCCGCGGATGTGCAGCGCGTCGGCCTAAGCATCAGGCGGTTGATCGTGCACGGGACCACTTCGGCCGCTTCATTTTTCTTACGCTTCTTTTCGCTCTCTTCGCCCGCCACGGCCACGGTCAGCCACAGCACGCCGCGCTCGTTCTGCAGGCCGAAGCAGTCCGCTTCCTTCGGCTCGTTGGTGCCGAAGGTGATGGTCTGGCTCATCGCCGAATCCATTTTCATGACCTGGGCGTCGTCGCGGTTGAGCACGCGCACGGTGTCGGCGCCGAAGATGCGGGCCTTGTCAAGCGCGTAGGCGGCCATGTCGCCGTGCCAGTCCAGGTGATCCTGGGTCAGGTTCAGTACCGTGGCGGCGTCGGCGTTCAGGCTGAAGGTCGCATGCAGCTGGAAGCTCGACAACTCGAGGATCCAGGCTTGCGGCAAGGTGTCGTTTTCCATCACCTCGCGCAGCACGTCGAGCGCGGCCGGGCTGATATTGCCCGCCACGCGCGTCGTCAGGCCGGCAAGCGCTGGCACAGCAGGCCGGTCAGGCTGGTGACGGTGGTCTTGCCGTTGGTGCCGGTGATCGCGATGACTTTCGGCGCGTAGCCCCGCTCTTGCCTGAGTGCGGCCAGGGCCTGGGCGAACAGTTCGATCTCGCCCCACACGGGGATGGCGCGTTCGGCGGCGGCCTAAGCAGGATGGCGGCCAGTTCTGCGCGCCTTAAGCATCAGGCCGGGGCTGACGGCGACAAAGTCGATCTCATCGAGCAGCGCCGCATTCAGGTCGCCGCCCACAAATTGCGCCGTCGGGACCGAGTCGCGCAGCGCAGGCAGGCGCGCCGGTTCCCGGACGCGTGTCGGCCACGCACGCACGCGCCCGCAACGGGCCAGCCATTGCGCCATCGCGAGCCCGGATTCGCCGAGCCCCAGTACCAGTGCGTGTTTGCCGTCGTAGTTCATCTGTTAGCGCAGCTTCAGTGTGGACAGTCCGACCAGGACCAGCATCATCGTGATGATCCAGAAACGCACAACGACCTGCGTCTCTTTCCAGCCTTTTTGTTCGAAGTGGTGGTGCAGGGGCGCCATCAGGAACACGCGCTTGCCGACCCCGGTCCGCTTCTTGGTGATCTTGAAGACCGACACCTGGATGATCACCGACAGCGTCTCGGCCACGAAAATGCCGCCCATGATGAACAGGACGATTTCCTGGCGCACGATGACGGCGATGGTGCCGAGCGCGCCGCCCAGCGCCAGCGCGCCGACGTCGCCCATGAACATTTGCGCGGGGTGCGCGTTATACCAGAGGAAGGCCAGCCCTGCCCCGGCCATCGCGCCGCAGAAGATCAGCAGTTCATGCGGCGCCCGGGATGTGGGGAATGAACAGGTACTTCGAATAGGTCGCGCTGCCGGTCAGGTAGGCGAACAGGCCGAGCGCCGAGCCGACCATCACGGTCGGCATGATGGCCAGGCCATCGAGACCGTCGGTGAAGTTGACGGCATTGCTGGAGCCGACGATCACGCAGTAAGTCAGCGCGATGAAGCCCCACACGCCGAGCGGATAGCTGATGGTTTTCACGAACGGCACGATCAAGTCGGCCTTGGGCGGCAGGTCCATCGCGAAGCCCGACTGGACCCAGGCGTAGAACAGGTCCCACACCTTGGCCGGGGTCGGGGCCGACACCGAGAACGCCAGGTACAGCGAAGCGGCGATGCCGATCAGCGACATCCAGAAGTATTTTTCGCGCGAGCGCATGCCTTCCGGGTCCTGGTACACCACCTTGCGGTAGTCGTCGGCCCAGCCGATGGCGCCGAAGCCGAGCGTGACCACCAGCACCGGCCAGATCAGGCGGTTCGACAGGTCGCACCACAGCAGCGTGGAAATGGCGATCGACAGCAAAATCAAGACGCCGCCCATGGTCGGGGTGCCGTGTTTTTTGAGGTGGGTTTGCGGACCGTCCTGGCGCACGGCCTGGCCGACCTTGAGCGCGGTCAGCTTGCGGATCACCGCAGGACCGGCGAACAGGCCGATCAGCACCGCCGTGATGGTGGCGAACACCGCACGGAAGGTGATGAAGTTAAATACACGCAGGAACCCGAGGTCCTGCTGGAAAAATTGTGCAAGCCAGAGCAGCATGTCAGTGAGCTTCCTTGGGAGTGTTTTGTGATCCGAGCAGGTGCTGGACTACCCGTTCCATCTTCATGAAACGCGAGCCCTTCACCAGCACAGTTGCGTCAGAATTGCTGCCCAGTCGCTGGTCCAGTGCTGCCAATAAGTCGTCAAACTGTTCGTAATGTGTTGCGTTCGGCCCCGCCATATGGCGTGCCAGTTCGCCCGTGACCAGCACCTCGGTAATGCCGCGGCTGGCCGCGTAGGCGGCGATCTCTTCGTGGAACTCGCGTCCCTGGGTGCCCACTTCGCCCATGTCGCCCAGCACCAGGATGCGCGGCGCATTCGCCTGCACCAGCACGTCGATGGCGGCGCGCACCGAATCCGGATTGGCGTTGTAGGTGTCGTCGATCACGGTGGCGCCGCACACGGCGGTCTTGCGCTGCAGGCGGCCGCTGACGGGCGCGAACGATTCCAGGCCGCGCTCGATGTCCACGTCGGCGATGCTTAAGGGCAACGGTGCAGGCAATCGCGGCCAGCGCGTTGCGCACGTTGTGCAGGTAGGCGGCGGCGGCCAGGCGCACCGGGAACTGGCGCGCGTCCTTGCCGTCTTCGCGCACCACGACCAGCAGTTCGCTGCCGAAGTCGCGCACGTCGTGGGTGCAGGTGACGGTGCAGGCGGCGTCCAGCCCGAAGGTGATGCAGCGGCGCGCGCGGCCAGGCCCTGCCACAGCGGCGTGTACAGGTCGTCGCCCGGGAACACGGCCACGCCATGCCGTTGGCTAAGGGCGGCCAGCACGGCGCCGTTTTCCAGCGCCACCGCTTCCACGGTGTGCATGAATTCCTGGTGCTCGCGCTGGGCATTGTTGACCATCGCGATGCCGGGTGCGGCGATGGCGGCCAGGCGGGCGATCTCGCCCGGGTGGTTCATGCCCATCTCGATCACGGCCGATTTGTGCGAAGCTTCCAGGCGCATCAGCGTGAGCGGCACGCCGATCTCGTTATTGAGGTTGCCGCGCGTGGCCAGGCGCGCGTCTTCACCGTGCGCGGCGGCCAGGATGGCGGCGATCATTTCCTTGACCGTCGTCTTGCCGTTGCTGCCGGTGACGCCGATGACGGGAATGGCAAACTGCATGCGCCAGCTGTTGGCGATCTGCCCCAAGGCGGTCAAGGTATTCGGGACCACCAGCGCCTAAGCAGCACAAAGCCGGCCGGCAGCTGTTCGGCCACCACCGCCACCGCGCCCTTGGCGGCGACCTGCCCGAGGAAGTCGTGCGCATCGAAGGTGTCGCCGCGCAGCGCCACGAACAGCGCGCCCCGCAGCCAGCTGCTGCGGCTGTCGGTCGAGACGCTGTCGAAGGCGGCATCCGCCGTCATGGTGGCGCCGGTCACGGCCTGGGCCAGTTGTGCGAGTGTGCCGCGCATCAGTTCGTCCTCATCATGGTCGCGCGCGGCCAGCCAGCCAGCTGGGCGTGGTCGGCGTCGGAAAACGGCATCTTGCGGCCCTTGATTTCCTGGTACGGTTCATGGCCCTTACCGGCCAGCAGGATCACGTCGGCCTTGCTTAGCCTGGCGCACTGCGTGCAGGATGGCCGTGGCGCGGTCTTCGATCGCCTGGAACACGGAATCGGTGCGCGCGGCATCCATGCTTAGGCCACGATCTGGGCGATGATCGCGCCCGGCTCTTCGCTGCGCGGATTGTCGCTCGTGACCAGCACGTGGCTGGCGATCTGGGAAATGGCGCCCATCTGCGGGCGCTTGCCCGGATCGCGGTCGCCGCCGCAGCCGAACACGCACCACAGGGCGCCGCCCCGCTCCTGCGCCACCAGGCGCAGCGTGGCCAGGGTTTTTTCCAGCGCGTCCGGGGTGTGCGCGTAGTCGATCACGACCATCGGCGCATCCTGGCCGCCGACCTGCTGCATGCGGCCCGGGGCCGGCGTGAGCGCTTCGATCGCGTCGAGCGCGCTGCGCAGCACCACGCCCTTGGCCAGCAAGGCGCCCAGCACCGCCAGCGCATTGCTGATATTGAATTGACCGACCAGCTGGGTGCGCACGGCGGCGGCGCCGTAAGGCGACTCGAGCTGGAAGTCGGTGCCCGCATGGCGGCTCTTGAGCTGGGCGGCGCGCAGGATGGCCACGCCGTCGATGTCCGGCTGGGTAGCGGCATCGTGCAGCGTGTAGCCGATCAGGGGCAGCGCGTGCCGAAGCGGGCTTTGAGATGGTGGACCAGGCGCACACCTGCCGGGTCGTCGAGATTGAGCACTGCCGTTTTTAATCCTGGCCACTCGAACAGCGTGATTTTCGCTGCCTCGTAGCTTTCCATATTGCCGTGGTAATCGAGATGGTCGCGCGTGAGGTTGGTAAACAGCGCGACATCGAAATGCATGCCCGAGGTACGTCCCTGTTCGAGCCCGATCGAGCTTACCTCAATTGCCAATGCGGTGGCGCCCGCTACGCGCACTTGGTCCAGCTTGTGCGCCAGCAGCACCGCGTCCGGCGTGGTGTAGCCGGTGACGTCGAACACGGGCTCGTCGCGGCCCTTGAACAGGCCCACGCCCAGCGTGCCGATCACGGCCGCCGTCTCGCCCAGGCGGGCAAACGCCTGGCCCAGCCAGACCGCGCACGAGGTCTTGCCATTGGTGCCAGTTACGCCGACGGTAAACATGGCGGCGTCCGGCATGCTTAAAGCCACCGCATGCGCGATCGGACCGGCGTTCTTTTTCAGGTCTTGCACGGCCAGGTGCGGCAGCGTCCAGGCGGGATTCCAGTCATGTCGCTTCCTCGTAGACGACGGCGGCGGCGCCTTGCGCGATGGCTTTTTCGATGTAGGCGCGGCCGTCGCCCGCTTCGCCCGGATAGGCGAAGAACACGTCATCGGCGGCGATGCGGCGCGAATCGGAAGCGAGCTTGCCAGTGGCTGCGGTGGCGGCAATCCAGGCGCGGATCATGTCGATGTCCATTACATCACCTCCGATCCGTCATCGTCGGCCACGACGATATGGGTGACGGCCGAATCGGGCGGCACGTTCAGGGCGCGCAGCGCGTTCGAGGCGACCGCCGCAAACGTCGGCGCGGCCACCTGCCCGCCGAAGTGTTCGCGCGTGGTCGGCTCGTCGATCATGACGGCAATGATGAAGCGCGGGTCCGACATCGGCACCATGCCGACAAAGGAACCGATGTACTTGCGCGGCATCGCGTACTTGCCGTTTTCGACCTTGTAGGCGGTGCCGGTCTTGCCGCCCACGCGGTAGCGCATGATCTGGGCCTGCTTGGCCGTGCCGTGGGCGCCGGTGACGACGCTCTCGAGCATCTCGCGCATGTCGCGCGCGGTTTGCGGCTTGATGACCTGCTGGCCGACCGGCGGCTCGTTCACTTTTGGAACGACAAGGGGATGATGTCGCCGTTACGGGCAAACACCATGTAGGCGCGCGCCAGCTGCAGCAGCGACACCGAAATGCCGTTCCCGTAGCTCATGGTGGCCTGCTCGACCGGACGCCAGGATTTGTACGGCCGCACGCGGCCCGCGACGGCGCCCGGGAAACCGAATTTCGGCTGGGTCCCGAAGCCCACTTCCGTGAACATTTCCCACATCGCCTGCGGCGGCATGCCGAGCGCGATCTTGGAGGTGCCGATATTGGACGACATCTCGATGATCTCGGCCACGCTGATCACGCCGTGCGGCTTGGTGTCGGAAATGGGCGCGCCATTGATCACGAAGCGGCCCGGGCCGGTATCGATCTGGGTGCGCGGCGAGACGCGGCCGGTATCCATGGCCAGCGCCACCGTGAACGGTTTCAGGGTCGAGCCCGGCTCGAAGGTATCGGTCACGACCCGGTTGCGCAGCTGGTCGCCGGTCAGCTTCTTGCGGTTGTTCGGGTCGTAGGTCGGCCAGTTGGCCAGCGCCAGCACTTCGCCGGTTTTCACGTCCAGCACCACGGCGGCGCCCGCCTTGGCCTTGAATTTTTCGACCGCGGCCTTGACCTGCGAATAGGCGATGTACTGGATCTTGCTGTCGACCGACAGCGTCAGGTCGCGGCCGTCGTGCGGCGACTTGGACATGCCGACGTCTTCGACAATGGCGCCGCGGCCATCCTTGATCACGCGCTTGCTGCCGGTGGCGCCGACCAGGGTCTTTTGCTGGGCCAGCTCCATGCTTTCCTGGCCCGCGTCCTCGACGTTGGTGAAGCCCACCAGGTGGGTCATCACTTCGCCCTGCGGGTAGAAGCGCTTGTATTCCTTGCGCGTGTCCAGGCCGACGATCTTGAGCGCGTCGATCTTGGCGATCACGTCCATCTCGACCTGGCGTTTCAGGTACACGAACTTGCTGTCGGAATCGAGCTTCTTGCGCAGGTCCAGCTCGCTCATCTCGAGCAGGGCGGCCAGCTTGCGCAGCTTCTCAGGCGGGGTCTTGGACAGCAAGTCTTCGGGAATCGCCCAGACCGCCTTGACCGGCAGCGACGAGGCCAGCACCTGGCCGTTGCGGTCGGTGATCTTGCCGCGCGTGGCAGGCAGTTCGATCGTGCGCTGATAACGGTCCTTGCCTTTTTCGACCAGGAAGTCGTTCGACACGCCCTGCACCCACATGGCGCGCGCCCAGCGCGGCGAAGGCGGTAAACAGCACGAACAGCACGACGCGCGAACGCCAGGTGGGCAGGCTCACCGCCAGCACCGGGCTTTTCGAGAACGACACGCCCTTGGAGGCTGCCACCCGCGATCCGTTCACGCCACTACCGCCGCGCTTCATTTTGCACCTTCCGTCAAATACTGCGTCCGCGCCGCCGTCAGCGGCGACATGTTCAATTCGGTGCGCGCGATCTGCTCGATGCGCGCATTCTTGCCCAGCGTCGACTGGTCCAGCTTGAGCTGGTCATAATCGATGTCGAGCTGATGGGCCTGCTGTTCCAGCTTGCCCTGTTCTATAAACAACTGGCGCGCCTGATAGCGCGCGTTCACCACCGACAGGCCGCAGGCGACCAGCAGGGCCGCCAGCACGATGTTGATCTTGCCGCTCACGCCGCCCTCCCCAGCCGCTCGGCCACCCGCATCACGGCCGAACGGGCGCGCGGGTTGGCGGCGACTTCGGCCTCAGGCGGCTTGATCTTGGCGACCAGCTTCATCAGCGGCTGCGGCAGATCGACCGCCTTGATCGGCAGGCGGCGGTCCGGCTGGGCGACTTTCACCTTGCTGGCCAGGAACTGCTTGACCATGCGGTCTTCCAGCGAATGGAAGCTGATGATGGCCACCCGGGCGCCGGGCGCAGCATGGCGTAGGCTTCGCCTAAGCCTGCTTCCAGGTCCTCAAGCTCTTTATTGATGAAAATCCGGATAGCCTGAAAGGTACGGGTGGCCGGGTCCTTCCCCTTCTCCCGGGTTTTGACCGCGTTTGCCACGATACCGGCAAGCTGTCGTGTGCCTGAAATTGGCTGGACTGCCCTGCCAGCAACAATCGCCTTTGCAATCTGAAAAGCAAACCGTTCTTCCCCATAATCGCGTATCACCTTTTCCAATTGTTGTTCTGGCACCGTGGCCAGCCACTCGGCGGCCGATACGCCGCGCGTGGTGTCCATCCGCATGTCGAGCGGGCCGTCATTGCGGAAACTGGAAGCCGCGCGGCATCATCGTCGACCTGCGGCGAGGAAATGCCCAGGTCGAGCAAGATGCCGTCGACCTGGGGCACCCCACGCTCGCCCAGGGCGCTGCGCATGGTGGCAAAACTGTCGTGCACGATTTCGAAACGCGGATCGGTGATCTGTTCTGCCGTGGCGATCGCCTGCAAATCCTTGTCGAAGGCGATCAGGCGCCCCTTGGGACCGAGCTTGGACAGGATCAGGCGGCTGTGGCCGCCGCGGCCGAAGGTGCCGTCGATGTAGATACCGTTGGCGCGCTCGCCCTCGAGGCTGAGCGCGGCCACCGCTTTCATCGAGCAGCACCGTCCGATGCTGGAACTCAGGCACCGCCACTGTCGTCATGGGCGCCTCAGAAGGAGAAATTGGAAAGGACATCGGGCATGCCATGGATGACGGCTTGCTGCTCGTCTTCGGCCAGCTTGGCGGCGTCCCAGATTTCGAAGTGGCTACCCATTCCCAGCAGCATCACGTCGCGGGTCAGGCCGACGGCATTGCGCAATTCAGGGGAAATCAGGATACGGCTAGAGCCGAATCGAGCTCGACATCGCAAGCGTTGCCGAGGAAAATGCGCTGCCAGGCCCGGGCCGACATGGGCCAGGCGGCAATTTGTTCGCGGTGCGCTTCCCAGACCGGACGCGGGAAGAACAGCAGGCATCCGTGCGGATGGCGGGTCAGCGTGAGGCGTCCTTCGCACTGGACTGCGAGTGCGTCACGATGCTTGGCGGGTATCGACATCCTGCCTTTTGCATCGAGGTTAATTGCGGAAGCGCCTTGAAACACGTTGTACCTGGTCTGAGAGTTGGGATGAATTGCGGTGTTTTGGCGCCAGGAGACTCGAAAATCTCCCACAAAACTACACTTTTTCACACTGTCGCCCACTTTAGATGAAGCAATTCCCTCGGTCAAGCGGTTTCAAACGTGCGGAATGTGAAATTTGCCAATGAAGTCAAGGACTTAGCGCACATCGTTGAAGCGACCTCAAGCGAAAATACGCCGATAATCAGGCACTTATCAAAGACATTGAATGTGCAACCTCATCTGTACACATGTGTTTTAACGCTTCAACAAAAATTAAAAAAAATGCATCCAGTTGAATTTATGCAACGCAGTTAGTTTCTTGTAGAAAAGACAAAAGGCGGACATGCCTGCGCATGCCCGCCTTTTTGGCGATGTGAGTACTCGCTTAGTATTGCAGGGTGATGCCCTCGTGCAAGGTCGACGCGGCTTGCGGGGTACCGACGATCACCAGCGCGGCCAGCATGTCCGCTTCCAGCAAGGCGCCGCCGGTCGCATAGTGGTAAGCCAGATCGCCGCCGATGGCCGTCGTGTTGCTGCCGCCGGTGCTGAACTGGGCCAGCGAGATCGGCCATGTTCCAGGTCGTCAGGGCCGGGTCGGCCGCCCGCAAGGCATCGTAGCGCGCCACCAGGGCGCCGAAGTTGAACTGCTCGATCTTGTTATCGTGGATGCCAGGCGCCGAACCGGGCTGGTAATCGGTCCCGCCCTCGGTCACCACCTGCAGCGTGGACACGCTGCGCCCGCCGCTGGAGTACCAGCCCTTGAAGGCGAGCTGTTCATGCGGCGCCCAGGTTCAGGATCAGGTCGCCCTTAAGCACGGGTCAGGGCCAGGTCGGCGTACAGGATGCCGTGGCCGAGCGAGACCGCATTGTCGGCGCCGGAGGTGACCGCCACCGCATCCTGGCCGTCGCCGCGGTTGAAGGCGATGATGTCGGCGCCGTTGCCGAGCGTGAGCGTATCGATCCCGCTGCCGCCGATGAACAGGTCGGCGCCATTGCCGCCGCTGAGCTTGTCGTCATGCTTACACCGCCATCGAACACATTGCCCTGCAGCGAAGAATCGCTGAGGTTATCGTTGCCGCCCGCACCTTGCAAGATGTCGTAGCCGTCGGCGCCGTTGAGGGCATTGATCCCGCTGTTACCCTGGATTAGGTTCTTGAGCGAATTGCCGGTGCTTAAGCATTCGAATTGCTGCCGGTCAGCGTCAGGATTTCCTGGTTGTTGCCCAGGGTGCGCCCCACCGCCGACAGGATCCGGTCCATGCCCTCGCCTGCCGCTTCGTTGACGACGTCGCTGCCGTTGTCGAGCACATAGGTATCGTTCTTAAGCGCCGCCACTCATGGTGTCGGCCCCGGTGCCGCCGTCGAGCAGGTTGGCGCCGCTGTTGCCGACCAGCAGATTTGACAGATTGTTGCCGGTCGCGTTGATGGCGGCAGTGCCGCTCAGCGTGAGGCGTTCGACGTTGGCCGCCAGGGTGTGGCTGACGCTGGCATACACGAGATCGTTGCCTTCGGAGCCCAGTTCGATCACCGTATCATGCTAGCCTGGTCGACGTAATAGATGTCGTCGCCGCTGCCGCCGACCATGCGGTCGGCGCCGAAGCCGCTCGTTGAGCGTGTCGTTGCCGCCGAAGCCATTGAGCGTGTCATTGCCCGATTTGCCGCTCAGGATGTCGGCACTGGCGCTGCCGTTGAGCGTCATGGCAGGCGCCGTGGCGACCGTGAGCTTGAAGGTATCGGTCACGCTCAGGCCGCCGTCATCGGTCCAGGTCACGTTCACCGCGTACTGGCCGACGTCGCCGTAGGACGGGGTGCCCTTGAAGGTGCGCGCATTGCTGTCAAAGCTGAGCCAGGCTTAAGCAGATTGCTCGCGCTCATGCTGCCGCCGTCGAACTGGTCGGGATCGGCGAAGGTGCCAAGTTAGCACCGCGAACTGCAGGAAAGTGCCATCGGCTACCTGCAGGTCCGGGATCGGCATGGCCACCACCGGCGCCTGGTTGCCGTCGCGCACTTCCAGACTGGAAGCGGATTCGGCCGAGGCGCCCATGGTATCGATCGCCTTGATCACCAGGCTCATCTGGTCGGAATCGCTAAAGCCGGGCTTGCCGGAAATGGTGCCGGTGAGCGGATCGAACTGCAGCCAGGCTTAAGCAAGGGCTTGCCGAACTCGTTGCGCAGCTCGTAGCGCAGCGTGTCGCCAGGGTCCGTGTCGATGAAGGCGTCCGGCGGCAACTGGAACAGGAAGTCCTTGCCTTCATTGGCCACCATGTTCTGGCACCGGCGCCCCGGGCAAGGGCGCGTGGTTGCTCAGCTCACGGTAGGTGTAGCTGGTGCCGTCGGCAAAGGCGAAGGTATTGATCAGCGAAGTCTGCCCATCCTGCTGCAGGAAGTTGTCGACCCGGATATCGCCGCTGCCGTAGTGGATGTTGAGCGTATTGCCGTTGACCCAGAGGTGGAGGTCGGTCTTGGCGATCCCCTCGCCGAAGCGGATCGTGTCGCCGCCCGTCAGACCCCATGGCGCATAGCCGATCACGTCGTAGCCGTCGCCCGCGTTGAACACGTAGGTGTCGCTGCCCTGGTCGTGCGCGGAAATGAAGTCGCCCCCCTTGCCGCCGACGATGGTGTCGCTGCCCATGCCGCCGTCGAGGAAATCGTTGCCGTCGCCACCGAGCAGGGTGTCGTTGCCGCCATTGCCCTTGAGGTTGTCGTCCCCGCCCTGGCCGTCGAGCACATCGTCGCGCTCGCTGCCCTGGATGTCGTTGAAGCCGTCGTCGCCCAGCATCGAGCGGCGATCCAGTTCCGCGTTATTCCAGGTGCTGCCGTCGGCAAAGCGCACCGCCACGACCAGGTCGGCCGTGCCCTGGAGCTGGAAATCGTGCACGACGATCTGGTCGGCGCCATGGTTGTAGCTCAATTCGAGGGCGGTGCCGTAACCGTTGTTGACGTAACGCACCGTCACGTCGGCTTGGCTGCAATGCTAGGCGTCGAAGGCGATCGTTTGCGCCTGCTGGCCGTCGTGGGTCCAGGCCTAAGCACGACGATATCGTGCCCGTCGCCGTTGGCGAAGCGATAGGTGTTGGCGCCGGGACCGCCGTCCAGGATGTCATTGCCCTGGCCGCCGCGCAGCACGTCGTCGCCTTCGTCGCCGCGCAGGAAATCGTTGCCTGCGCCACCGTCGATGTGGTCGTTGCCCATGCGGCCTTCGAGGATGTCATCGCCGCCGCGGCCGTCGATCCAGTCGTCGCCCTGCGAACCGTAAATCTGATTGCGCTCGTCGTCACCGGTGTAAGCCTGGCGCAGCAGCTGGGCCTCGTCCCACACGGTGCCGTCGGCAAAACGCAGATCGGCGAAAGTGCGCTGCACCGGCGTGCCGTTCTGGAAGTCCTGCATGAGCGGCATTCTCAGCGTGGCCGTGCTGCCGCGGATCGACATGGTCAGCTCATAGCCGTTCTGGATGCTGACGACCACGTCGTCCGGACGCACATCGGCGCCCAGCACGATGGTATTGCTGGCATTGGGCGGCGCGACCAGCATGTCATTGCCTGATTCGCGGCCGAAGGCGATCAGATTGTGGCCCTCGCCGCCGTCGAGCATGTCGTTGCTTAAGCACCGCCGTCGAGCGTGTCGTTGCCCGCTCCGCCTTGCAGGAAGTCATCATGCAGCGTCGCCGAGCAGCATGTCATTGCCTTCGCCGCCACGCAGGTTGTCATTGCCCTGGCCCGCGTCGAGCAGATCGTTGCCGTAATTGCCGTCGAGCTGGTCGTCGCCGCCGCCACCTTTGAGGACATCGTCGCCCCACAGGCCGTTCAGGACGTCATTGCCTTCGGTGCCAGTAAACATCTGGCCGGGAGGCATGCTCATGGCCATCTGGATCCGGTTCGCATCCCAGGTTTCAGAAGCCGTCGAATACGATGCGCAGCGTGCGCGCCTGCGGCCTCGAAGGCGGGATTGAAATAGTCTTTCACGGTGATGGCGTCGGTGCCCACGCCCTTGACCCACATGATCAGGTCCATGCCGGTGCCGCCGTCGGAGCGTTCCATCGCCAACGTGCTTAAGCCTGCACCGAGCGCAATTCGATCTGGGTGATCTGCGGTTCGCCGCCCCAGCCGCGCAGCAGGATCGTGTCGCTGCCCCAGCTTAGCCGCGAACTGGAAGATGTTGACAGCTTGCGCCGCCTTCGAGCACATCGTTACCGGCGCCGCCGACCAGCACGTCGTTGCCGTAGTTGCCGAACAGCTGGTCGTCGCCCGCGCCGCCGCGCAACAGGTTGTCGCTGTAGTCGCCGTCCAGACGGTCATTGCCGCCACCGCCGTCGACGTTGCCGCCGTAGAAGAAATCATCGAGGTCGCCCAGCTGCAGCAGCGGCGTGATGCGCGTCATGATGGCGCCCAGATCCCAGGTCGCGCCGCCGAAGAAACGGATTTCTTCGATCCCGAACGGGCGCGCGGCCTCTTGCGTGCTCCAGCCGCCTTCAAAGAAGTTCTCGATTTGCAGGCTGTCCTGGCTGCTTAGAGATGGACAGGCGCAGGCTCATGCCGATCCGCTCGGCCACGATCTGGTCCTCGGTGATGCCCTCGCCGAAGCGGATCATGCTGTGTTTGCCGAGGGTGGGATCGAAGGCGAAAATGGTGTCGTGCCCATCGCCCGGATTGAACAGGTAGGTGTTGTTGCCGCGGCCGCCGTCGAGGCGGTCTTCGCCCGTGCCATCGCATGAGAATGTCGTTGCCATCGTTGCCGAACAACAGATCGTTGCTTAAGCCAGGCCGCTCAGAATATCGTCTTCCCAGGTACCGTAAAGCTGATTGTCGTTATCGTCACCGGTAAAAATGTGGGCCATGACTTAAATCCATGTAAGTTTAGTGAAACGTTGTTTTAATTAACAAGTTGCATCTTGTCAATACGTTTCGACAAACCAGCACGAATTGTGGCGTTTTGTTCAACCGATGGGCGCAAGAAACGATACCCGGGACCTTTTTCCTGGCCGTTCACACGGCCCAGCCGCGCGACCTTTCCACCGCCTGGTGCCAGCGCGCCATGCGCTCGCGCCGCTGATCCGGGGTCATCAAAGGTTCAAAGCGGCGCTCCGCCTTCCACTGGGAAGCGATTTCTTCCTGCGAATCCCAGAATCCCATGGCCAGGCTTAGCCAGGTAGGCGGCGCCCAGGGCGGTCGTTTCCGTCACTTTCGGCCGCACCACGGGCACGCCGAGCAGGTCGGCCTGGAATTGCATCAGCATGTCGTTGCGCGCCGCGCCGCCGTCGGCGCGCACTTCGGCCACCGGGAAGGCGGCGTCGCGCTGCATGGCCGCCAGCAGTTCGGCGCTCTGGTAGGCAATCGCTTCGACCGCGGCGCGCGATGTGGCCGCGGTTGGTGCCGCGCGTCATGCCGACCAGGGTGCCGCGCGCGTAGGGATCCCAGTGCGGCGCGCCCAGTCCGGTAAAGGCTTAGCACCATGAACACGCCGCCGTTGTCGGGCACGCTCGCGGCCAGCGCTTCGACATCGCTCGATTTCTCAATGATGCCGAGCCCGTCGCGCAGCCACTGGATGGTCGCCCCGCCCATGAAGACGCTGCCTTCGAGCAGGTAGTCGGTGCGCCCGTCCACCCGCCAGCCGACCGTGGCCAGCAAGCGGTTCTCGGAAACAGGGGGCGTGGGTGCCCGCATGCATCAGCATGAAGCAGCCGGTGCCGTAGGTATTCTTGACCATGCCGCGCTGGTGGCAAGCCTGGCCGAAGGTGGCGGCTTGCTGGTCATCGCGCGATGCTTAGACGATCGGCACCGGCTGGCCGAACAGGCTGGCGTGGGTCTTGCCGATTTCTTCGGAGCTCGATACCACTTGCGGCAAGATGGCCGAAGGAATCTTGAACAGGTCGAGCAAGTCCTGGTCCCAGCGCATCAGGTGCAGATTGAACAGCATGGTGCGCGAGGCATTGCTGACGTCGGTCACGTGCTGGCCGCTCAGCTTGAAGGCGAGCCAGCTGTCGATGGTGCCGAAGGCGAGCGCGCCCCGTTCGGCTTTGGCGCGTGCGCCGGGGACATTGTCGAGCAGCCAGGCCAGCTTGGTGGCGGAAAAATAGGCGTCGAGCTCGAGGCCGGTGTTGGACTGGATCAGGCGCGCCTTGCCTACCGCGCGCAGCGTCGCAGGCGGCGGCCGTGCGCCGGTCTTGCCAGACGATGGTCTGGCGCAATTGCCTGGCCCGTCTTGCGGTCCCACACCACGGTGGTTTCGCGCTGGTTGGCGATGCCGATCCCGCACAGCTCGGCCGCGCTGACCTTCTGCTCGGCCAGCACCTGGCGCGCCACGGCAAGCTGGCTTTCCCAGATATCGTTCGGATCGTGTTCGACCCAGCCGGGCTGGGGAAAGTGCTGAGGGAATTCCTGCTGCGCCGCGCCGCAAGGCTGGCCATGCCGGTCGAACAGGATGGCGCGCGAACTGGTCGTGCCCTGATCGAGGGCGAGTATGTATTTTTGCAAGCTCGTCTCCGGCGGGCCCGGCGCGCGTGCGCCATGGCCGAAAAAAGTAAAGTGAAGCAAGCCGATAGGCCGGATTTTGTTACGGCGTCCGCCCTTGCGGGCATTCACTATGACAGCCATTCCTCTAGGCGCAAAATTACTCCTGCGCTCAAGCTCCCTACCCGCACGCTCCGCAGAGCCGCCTCAACGCGTGCCTATTTGGGATTGCTCCAGGTGGAGGTTACCGCGTTTCACCGTAACTTAATACGCTCGTCTCTGTGGCCCTATTCCTCGCCTTGCGGCGGACGGCCATTAACCGTCACCCTGCTCTATGGAGTCCGGACCTTCCTCCCGCCGACGCATTACACGTCAGCCAGCGACTGTCTGGCCTGCTTCACGGACGCATTGTACCGCGCCGCGCCCTGACCGGCGAATTGCCGGGGCCCGCAGGTCCAGTGATATCAAAATCGGTATCAATCATCGAAAAAATGTGATCGCAGCATGGCGATTCAAGCGTAAATATCAGACATACAATGCTGGCGATTAGTCAACATTGAAAGTAACACATGAAACTACTTCCGCTTGTTTCCCTCGTCGCCGCCACGCTCGCACCAGGGGCCGCCCTGGCGGTCGACTGGCTTCTACTTAAGCTATTCCAAATGCGCCCCGGAAGGCGGCAGCTGCGCGCTCGGCAACGTCAAGCGCCAGGTGTCGTTCGGCATCAAGGACCGCTGGGTCATCAAATCGCTGAGCGGCACGGTCGCCTGCAATGGCGCCACCTTCGGCAGCGATCCCTATCCTGGCCTGGCCAAGAAATGCGCTGTCGGACCGGCGGGCGGCACCACGCCAACGCCAACGCCGACGCCAACGCCGACGCCGACGCCGACTCCGACGCCGACTCCGACACCGACTCCGACACCAACGCCGACCCCGACGCCCACCCCCGACACCGGCCGATCCGCTGACCCAGGCGGCGCCCAATACCGGCTGGGCAAGCCAGGCCGCATGGGCACCCGCGGCG
This sequence comes from Massilia sp. H-1, assembly GCA_024703915.1. Taxonomy (GTDB): domain Bacteria; phylum Pseudomonadota; class Gammaproteobacteria; order Burkholderiales; family Burkholderiaceae_D; genus Telluria_A. The sequence continues at coordinate 1,637,504 of CP087969.1, forward strand.
GCCTGACCGCGCTCCCCGACCGCCGTGTTCCTGGTCGGCACGCCGGCTGCAACTGCAGGCCGCCCTGACGGCCCAGCCCGGCAAGCCGGTCCAGATCAAGGTCTACGGCAGCATCGACATGACAGGCGGTGTACCGTTCAAGAACGTGGCCGACCAGACGGCGCGCGGCCGCATCGCCCTGCCCTCGAACACCACCCTGATCGGCGTGGGCAGCGACGCGCGCATCGTCAACGGTGAAATCCAGATCAAGCATGTCGACAACGTCATCGTGCGCAACCTGACGCTGGCCAATCCCTGCGATATCGCGCCGGAATGGGATCCGGACGATGGCAGCATGGGCAACTGGAATTCGCGCTACGACGGCATCCTGGTCGATGCCGCGACGCACGTGTGGATCGACCATAACAGCTTCACCGACGCGCCCGTCACCGACGACAAGCTCCCGGTCCAGAACGGCAAACTGGAAGCAGTGCCACGACGGCGCGCTCGACATCAAGAACGGCGCCGATTACGTGACCGTGTCGAACAATGTATTCGCGCTGCACCAGAAGAACAACCTGGTCGGCTCGTCCGACAGCAGCACCAAGGATGAGGGCCACCTGAAGATCACCTTCCACGGCAACCACTTCCTGAACGTGGCCGAGCGCGCCCCGCGTGCGTTTCGGGCCAGGTGCACCTGTATAACAATTACCACCAGGGCAGCCGCAGCGGGGGAACCTACCGCCACGGGTACAGCATCGGGGTCGGCTACAAGGCCAAGATCCTGTCCCAGCAGAACGTATTCGACATCATGCGCGCGGACAACTGCGCCGACATCGTCAACAATCCCGGTTCGAGCAGCAAGACCGGCGCGATCCGCGATACCGGTTCGCTGCTCAACGGCGCGCCGCTGGGACTGGAAAGCGACAGCTGCAAGTTCAGTAACGTGATCGGCTGGACGCCGCCCTACACCCCGGCCCTGATCGAGGCATCCAAGGTGCGCGACGCGGTCCTGCGCAATGCAGGGCGCCAAGCAAGCTGAGCGTGCGCTGACGCCAGCGAGCAATGCCCGGCCGCCAAAGTGGGGCCAGGCTTCATCAATGCATTATCACAAACACAACAATTGCCACACGAATTCTGAAATTTGGTGTCGTTATTTCAAAAGCTGCACGGAAAGGGACCGCATAGAATGATGCATACCTAACATAGAGGCAGAGACGACATGACCCACCCTTCCCGCAGTGGCGGCCAGATCCTGGTTGACGCACTCAAGATCCACGGCGTCGACACCGCCTTCGGCGTGCCAGGCGAAAGCTACCTTGACGTTCTCGATGCCCTGCACGACTCCGATATCCGTTTCATCATCAACCGCCAGGAAGGCGGCGCCGCCTTCATGGCCGAGGCCTACGGCAAGATGACCGGCAAGCCCGGCATCTGCTTCGTCACCCGCGGCCCGGGCGCGACCAATGCCTCTATCGGCGTGCACACCGCTTACCAGGATTCGACCCCGATGATTCTGTTCATCGGCCAGGTCGGCAATGACTTCATGGACCGCGAAGCGTTCCAGGAGATCGACTACCGCCGCATGTTCGGCCAGATGGCCAAGTGGGTCACCCAGATCGACCGCGCCGACCGCATTCCGGAATACCTGGCGCGCGCCTTCCAGGTCGCCACCAGCGGCCGTCCGGGTCCGGTCGTGCTGGCCCTGCCGGAAGACATGCTGATCGACCAGGCCGCCGTGGCCGACACGCTGCGCTACACGCCGGTCCAGGCTTCGCCTTCGGCGGCCCAGATCGACACCCTGCGTTCGATGCTGGCCCAAGCCAAGCGTCCGATGCTGCTGCTGGGCGGCGGCACCTGGAACGCGCAAGCATGCGCGGACCTGCAGCGCTTTGCCGAAGCCAATGCGCTGCCGGTCGGCTGCACCTTCCGCTTCCAGGATTTGCTCGATAACGCGCATCCGAATTACGTGGGCGACGTCGGCATCGGCATCAATCCGAAGCTGGCCGCGCGCGCGCGATGCCGACCTCCTGATCGCCATCGGCCCGCGCCTGGGCGAGATGACCACCGGCGGCTACTCGCTGCTGACTTCCCCAGTACCGAAACAGCGCCTGGTGCACTTCCACGCGGACGCCGAAGAACTGGGCAGCGTGTATCAGGCCGAACTGATGATCAACAGCGGCGCGCCGCAAGCGTGCGCGATGCTGGCCGCGATGGCCCCGGTTGACGCGAGCGCATGGAAGGCCAGCGTGGCCGAAGCGAAGGCCGAACTGGCCGCCTACCAGGTGCAGCCGCCGATCTTCACCGACGGCAAAGCGCCGCTCGACCTGTGGCAGGTGGTGCAGGAACTGATGGCCCAAACGCCGAAAGACACGATCCTCACCAACGGCAGCTAAGCAATTACGCGTCGTGGGCGCACCGTTTCTTCCGCTACGGCGGCATGCGCACCCAGCTCGCACCGACCAATGGCGCCATGGGCTACGGTGTACCGTCCGGGATCGCCGCCAAGATCATCGACCCGTCGCGCACCGTGGTGACCTTCGCGGGCGACGGCGAATACCTGATGAACGGCCAGGAACTGGCGACGGCGGTGCAGTACAAGGCCGAAGCGTGGTCATCATCGTCTTCAACAACAGCATGTTCGGCACGATCCGCATGCACCAGGAGCGCGACTACCCTGGCCGCGTGTCGGGCACGACGCTGCACAACCCGGACTTCGCGGCCGTGGCCAAGGCCTACGGCGCGCACGGCGAAGTGGTCAACACGACCGCCGAATTCGCACCCGCCCTGGCGCGCGCTGGAACATACGCGCGGCAAATCGCTGCTTAAGCCGTGATCGAACTGCGCTACGACGGCAATCTGATCACGCCGAACGCGACGCTCGAGACGATCCGCAAGACGGCGGAAGCGGCGAAGGCGGCCAAGTAAGCGGCATGGATCAAGGCCCATCGCCGTGGGCCGGTTGATCCTCCATCGCGCAATCGACTATACTGATCCGCATCCGTCCGCGCGAACAGGTCAGTGCTTTGCCCGCATCGACGTCACTCACCGCGAAGGTTCGCTTTGGCTGAAGAGAGTTTGAAGGGCGAAAAGATCATCGGGAACGTCTCATTCTTTGTGATCGTCGGATTGTTCATATTTGTCAGCAATCGCGCGGGTATCCGTGCTACGGGAGTCTCGTTGCTGGTTACCTCAGCATATCAACTTCAGTCCGATGGCATTCCTTATGGCTGGGAAGGCCGGGAACCGTCCGGCTACATCCGGGGCATCTGGAAGCTTGTATGCTGCGCGCTTCTTGCCGCGCTCGGCATCGCCTTGCTGGCCGCGCCCGATGTGGTCCTCAGCATCATCGAATGAAACGATAGCTCGGCCTATCGCCGGGCCGCGCGCTTGAGCCAGCGCATCAGCGCCCCCAGCACGGGCAGCTTCTCGTACAACTCTTCGGCCGCGTCCCAGTAGTCCCGGTGCAGCGTCACCGCGCCATCGGGCCCGAACTCGATATGCGTGGCGCCCTTGATGCATTGCGGCGTGCGCGAGAAGCGCTTCATCGTGAACAGGAAATCCCAGGTCAGAAAGGCCTGCGTCCCCTGCAGCACGGTCCCGGTGACCACGAAGTGCGGTCCATCGACTTGTTCGAACATGTGGGCGAAGATGGCGGCAATCCCGGCGTGGCCGGTGACGTCGTTGAACGGATCCTTGAAGCGCGCCTGCGGTCCGTAGATCGTGCCCAACTCGGTCCGCACCGAGTCCGGGCTGATGTTCTCAAAAAAATGCACGAGGCGTGCCAGTGCCAGGTCAGGTGTCATAGTCCGGTTACCTTGTGAATCAGCCAGAAGTAGGCGCGGTATGGCAGCAGCCGCGCGAACCGCAGCCCATTGGTAAAGCGTTTCGGGAAGTGGATGTGGAATTGGCCGCGCCCGATCCCGTCCACGATTTCCAGCGCCGCATCCTCCGCCTTCATCAGCGCTTAAGCATCGTGAAGTCATTGCTTAGCCGTGAGCGGCGTTTCCACAAAACCGGGGTTGATCTGATAGACGGCGATGCCTTTCGGCCGCAGATCCAGATAGAGCGACTCGGTCAGGTTGATCAGCGCGGCCTTGGTCGGACCGTACACGAGCGCCTTGGGCAGCCCGCCGTAGCTTAGCCACCGAGGACACGATCCCGATCCCGCCCGCGCCCTGGCGCAGCAGCTGCGGCAGCACCACGTCCAGGCAGTTGAAGACGCCGCGCACATTCAGGTCGATCATGCTGTTGGCCGCCGCCAGATCGAAGCTGTCGGCCCGCATCTCGTTATAGCCATGCGCGACCACCAGCACCAAATCGATGCCGCCCCATTCGGCGACGATCTTCTCATCGCGATGGCGGCGACGCTGTCGCGGTCCGTCACGTCCAGCGGGGCCACCAGCGCACGGGGCCTACTGGGCCGTGGTGGCCAGCAGCTTGTCGATGCTGCGCGCGGAGAATGCGACGCGCGCGCCAAGATCGACCAGCAGGTGCGCGCACGCCTTCCCGATGCCGGTCGACGCACCGATCACCCAGACCCGTTGCCCGGACCAGTCGTCGATGCGCGGGTTCATTGGGCGGCGCGCTTGGTGAACGACAGCGTCACGCTGCCCAGGTCGATGCCGAACTTGCTCATCGCGGTCCGGTTCAGCATGACCTTGTCGTCGATCAGGAACATCCAGTCGTCCATATTCACGTTGACGATCTTGCCGTCGACAGGCAGCGCAAGCACATACTGCCAGCGCAGCGCATTGCCCGAGACCGTGCCTTCGGCCGTGCCGACCACGTCGGCGGCGGTGGCGGTAAAGCGGCCCGGGGCTGTCTTCTTGAGCGTCCACACGCGTTTCTGTTTGGTGCCGTCCGAATAAACGAAGTCTTCGTCCAGGGTGCCGGTGTCGCCATCCCAGCTGCAGCGCATGACGACGACAAATCGCTTGACGACTTCGCCCGAGCGCTTCTGGAACATGCCGTGGGCGTCGAGCGTGCCGTTGAAGTACTGCTCCACCGTCAGCCGGGGCATCTCCTGCGCATACTGCTCCGGCTGGGGCGAGCTGCAGGCCGCCAGGAGGACGAACGCCGCGCCGGTGGCGGCCAATTTCAATGATTTCATGAACGATCCTTTCGTCAGAGGTTATGCAAGGGGGCGCGCCACAGCATGGCCGCCGCCGTCAGTTTGAGGGCGCATGGCAGCAGCGCGTAGGCCGCCACCAGCGCGCCGGTGCTTAAGCGCCCGAACCGGGCACATAGCCGAGCCATTCGAGCAGCGGCAGGGAGATGCCCGCCGCCAGCGCCAGCGTCATTTGCACGCCCCAGTTCCAGACACCGAAGTAGGCAGCTTCGCGCGAACCGGCATGGCTTACCCCGGCGATCACCCCGGCCAGCAGCGCGGGCGGCAGCGCCAGGTCGGCGCCAACGGCAAGGCCGGAGAGCACGCAGATCGCACCGAATGCCACGGCCGCGCCGGGCGCCAGGCCGAAGGCCCACACGAACACCGCGCACGAGAGCAGCATGCCGCCCACCCAGGCGCGCGCTTCGCCGTAGCGCACCGCCAGCGACACCCACAGGGGAATCGAGAACGCGGCCGCACCGAAGTACATGATCAAAAACGGGCCCGACATGGCGGCCAGGCGCAGATGGTCGGCCGCGAAAAACAGGAACAGCGTGGCGGGAATGGCCGATGCGACGCCGTTGACCATCAGGACCGCGAACAGGGCGCAAAGCGCGCATCGCGAAACGGCGTGGCCATCTGGCGCAAGGGTAGGCTGCGCGGCGGCTGCGGTGTTGGGCGCACGCGCGGCCCAGGCCAGCAGCGCCGCGGCGCCCGCGAGCAGCGCAACGCAAAAGGCGATGGTCAGGCCGCGATAGCTCTACCGCCCCGGTCACGCGGCATGGCCAGCACCACGCTCTAAGCAAGGCCACAGGCCTCGCGCACGCCGCTCACGCGCGAGCGCTCGGTCGGCTGCCTGGGTCAGCGCCGCGCCCCAGCTCTGATGGGCGATGGTGGCAATGCCGAAGCCGAGATACACCAGCATCAGCGTGCCGAGAAACCAGGCCAGCGATCCGGCCGCGCCCAATGCAGGCGGGTGAAACAGCGCCACAAAGCCTAGGCCAGCAGCAGCGGAACGGCCAGCGCCACGTAGCGCGCGTATGCGCCCTGCCCGCGCCCGATCCACCAGCCCAGCAGCGGATCGGTGAAGGCGGCGCCCACGCGCGCGGTCAGCAGCACGGCGCCGATGGCCGCCAGCGACAGGCTAAGCCCGCGCCGCATAGAACTGGGGAAGATAGACGTAGATCGGCAGCGCGACCATCGCCAGCGGCAAGCCGAAGCCGCCGTAGGCGAGCAGCATCGGCAAGCCCATGGTTTTCATCGTGGCCCCGCGTCTTTCAGCAGCGCCGTGCGCAGGCCTTTGGCGCTGGTCTTTGGATCGAGCCAGATGGCGAAGAAGGCGCGTGCGAATTCGGGATCGGGCACGGTGGCAAGCGGTTTGCCGTCAAGGTAGAAGCGCGCTTGGCTGCCGGGCAGGAACACGCCGCTGATGCGGGTGCCTTCTTTCACGTCCGGGAAGATCTCCTTCATGCGCGCCAGCCAGGCAGCACGCTGGGCGCCGGTGCTTAAGCGCCCAGCTTTTCCATTTCGTCGGCGCTGGCCTCGGCGATCTTGACGCCGTCCAGTTTGCGCGCGTAGCGCAGGTCCAGCGCATAGGGCGCGTCGCCCGCATAGCCCTTGTCGCCCACCCACAGCTCGGCGTCGTAGATGCGCAGGCCGAACCAGGTATAGGTTCCCTTGCTTAGGCCACGCGCGCCTGTTTGACGTTCTCGTCGATGTGGGCAGGCGTGTCGGCCGCTGCCGCCCCGCACAGGACGAGCGCGAACAACAGGGCGAGAAGGCGGCGCATCATCAATCCCTGGTCAGCGTGAAGTGCATGACATCGGTATTGCGTTCGCGGAAAGCGGCCTCGCAATAGCACAGGTAGAACTCCCAGGTCCGGATGAAGCGTTCGTCGAAGCCCTGGGCCCGCACCTCGGCCAGACGCGCATGGAAAGCGTGGCGCCAGGCGGCCAGCGTGTCGGCGTAGTCGATGCCGAAGCGGTAGGTGCCGCTCACGGTCAGGCCATGTTCCTGCGCCATGCGCTCGAAGGCGGACGGCGATGGCAGCATCCCGCCCGGGAAGATGTACTGCTGGATGAAGTCCGTGCCCTTGCGATAGCGCTCGAACAGTTCGTCGGCGATCACGATGGTCTGGATGCAGGCGCGTCCACCCTGCTTGAGGTTGCGCGCCAGGCAGGCGAAGTAGCTCGGCCAGTAGCTCTCGCCCACCGCTTCGAACATTTCGATCGAGGCGATCGCGTCGTACTGGCCGTTGCTGTCGCGGTAGTCGCACAGCTTCAGGGTCGGCCTTGGCCGACAGGCCGGCCTGCTCCAGCCGCGCGCGCATAGGCCAGCTGCTCGGTCGACAGCGTGAGGCCGGTCACGTGGACAGCCGGCGTCGCGCGGCCTGCTCGGCAAATCCGCCCCAGCCACAGCCGATTTCCAGCACCCGGTCGCCGCGCCTGACCTGCAGCTGCTCGATGATGGTGCGGTACTTGGCCGCTTGCGCCAGTTCCAGATTGTCGCCCGTGGCCTTGGTAAACAGCGCGCTCGAATAGGTCATCGACGGGTCCAGCCACAGCTGGTAGAACGCGTTGCCGATATCGTAGTGGGCGTGGATGTTCTTGCGGCTGCCCGACCGCGAATTACGGTTAAGCAGATGCTTGATGCGGTAGGCCAGGCTGCCCCACCAGCTGCCGTAGACCAGTTCCTCGATCGGCGCGCGGTTGCGGGCCAGCAGCGCGATCAGGCCGGTCAGGTTGTCGGTCTTCCAGCTGCCGTCGATGAAGGCTTCGGCAAAGCCGATGTCGCCCGAACGCAGCGCGGCGCCGAACACGTCCCAGGTCGCCAGTTCCAGCGTGACGGGATGGCTGTCGTCGCCGAAATGCATGACCGCGCCGTCCGGCGTGATCAGGCGCAGCGCGCCGTGCTGCAGCTTGCCGAGCAGTTTGAGGATGATCTGGGCCGAGGCTTAGGCGCCTTGCGCGCAGCGCCGCTGGCGGCCGCGATCGATGTCAGGGATGTCAGGGAGTCGGAGCTCATCGGCTTACCTCTTGTTGGGGTGGTACGGGTTTCGAGAAAAACGGGACGCGCCGCAGCCACAGGCGCAGCGCCTGCAGATGGATGCGCACGACGACGCCCACCGTCATCAGCGGATAGCCGAAGAAGGCGCGCGCCACGCTGGCGCTGGAAATGGGCGCGGCGGTGCCGGACACGCTGGTCTGGATCAGGGCGCCGTCGGCGTCGTCGTAGTCGATGCGGGCGACGGTGTGCTCGGCCGCGCGCATGGCACGGCTGGAAGCGGAAGCGGTAACCGCCCTGCACCTCGCAAAAGGGCGACACATGAAACACCTTGCGGGCGCGCAGTTCGCTGCCGTTGCCAATGGCACCGCCCGTGTCGAGCAGATAGAAATGGCGCTCGCCGAAGGTATTGCGCACGTCGCACAGCACTGCGCGCAGTGCGCCGTCGGCGCGGTGGCAGAACCAGAACGAGACCGGATTGAACACGAAGCCGAGCACGCGCGGCATCGCCTGCAGCCACAGCTCGCCGTCGGCGTCGGTCACGCCTTCGCGCCGGAGCAGGCCATCGATCCAGGCCACCAGCGGCTGGCGGCCGTCGCCGTGGTCGGCGTCGACAAACGAGAGCAGGTTGAAGCGGTTACGCGACATCAGCGCGCAGCCGAAGCCTTGCTCGCCCATGCTGCGCAGCGGCAGGCGCAGGTAGTAGCCGAAGCATAGGCGAAGGCATTGCGCACCGGGCGCAGGCGCGCATGGCGCACCTGTCCGAAGCACAGCTGCGGCGTCTCAGGCAGCGGCATGGCCTTGCGCCTCCATCAGGCGGGTCAGCGCGGCGGCGGCGGCCAGGCCCGATTTGAGTCCGTCTTCATGGAAGCCGTAGCCGGTCCAGGCAGCCGGCATGAACCAGGTGTTGCGGCTGCCCTGGAAGGTGGCCAGGCGGGCCTGCGCGGCGACCGCGCCGTGGTCGAACACGGGATGGGCGTAGTCGAAGCTGGCCAGCACGGTGGCCGGATCGGGTTCGTCGATCGGGTTGAGCGAGACGATTACCGGCGTCTTGCACGGCAGCGGCTGCAGCATGTTGAGCAGGTAGTGTACGCACACTTGCGGCGTGGGCGCGGCATTGCTCTGGTAATTCCAGGCCGACCAGGCGGCGCGCTTGCCCGGCAGGCAGCGCGTCCCGTATGCAGCACGGCGCGGTTGGGCTGGTAGCGCACGGCGCCCAGCACGGCGCGCTCGTCGTCGCGGGCGTCGTCCAGCAGCGCCAGCGACTGGTCGCTGTGGCAAGCCAGCACCACGTGATCGTAGTAGTCGGCGCCGTGTGCGGTGGCCACGCGCACCGAGCGCGCGCCGCCCTCGCCGCGCGTAACCGAGGTCACCGGCGTGGCCAGGTGCTTTCCCGGAATCGCGGCCAGCAGTTTTTCGACGTAGTTGCGCGAGCCGCCGCGCACGGTGCGCCACTGCGGCCGGTCGCTCACTTGCAGCAGGCCGTGGTTGTGGCAGAAGCGAATGAAGGTCGCCACCGGGAACGCCAGCATCTGGTCGGACGGGCAGGACCAGATGCAGGCCGCCATCGGCAGCAGATACCAGGCGCGAAATTGTTCGCTGTAGTGTTCGCAGGTCCAGCCACTCGCCCAGCGAGACCGACGGCATCACGCCGCCGACGGCCAGCGCGGTCGCGGCTTTGTTGAAGCGCAGGATGTCGCGCACCATGCGCAGGAAGCGCGGGCGCAGCAGATTGCCGCGCTGGGCGAAGACGGTATTGAGGTTGCTGCTTAGGCCCATTCCAGCGTGCGCGCTTGCCTGCCTGCTCGCCTAGCGGCAGCTTGACCGAGAACGACATGTCGCTGGGCGCCGTTTCCACGCCCAGTTCGGCGAACAGGGCGATCAGATTCGGATAGGTGCGGTCATTAAAGACCAGAAAGCCGGTATCGACGCCGAAGGTCGCGCCGTCGAGGGTGACGTCGACGGTGTTGCTGTGACCGCCGAAATAGGCACCCGCTTCGTACAAGGACACTTCCGCTCCGCCCTGGACAAGACGGTAAGCGCACGACAAACCGGAAATTCCGGCACCGACGACAGCTATTTTCATTTTTTCACCACATTTCCGTGTTTTGTCTAGGACAAATGCTTTACAAGTTGCATATTCCAAGAAATAATCAGTTCTGTCAACGATTTGTCCATGACAAACAAAGCGCACAACAATTTATACGAAGCAAGAAGCTGTTCGGATTCAAGAAAGTGGAGTTTTGTCCTGCAGAAATATGGTCGCCCGTGGCATCATTCCGCCTATGAGGTGTCGGATAAACGAACCTGATACAACAAGTAGTAGGAATATGATGAGCAATGATTACAATTCACCTGTCCTGAACAAATCACCGGATCCGACCATGGCGAGCAGAACTCAACTCGACCCTGCTGAGCAGCATCAGCGACGTCGAGCGCGACACGGGCGTGCCGAAGGAGACGCTGCGCGTGTGGGAGCGCCGCTACGATTTTCCGCAGCCCGAGCGCGACCAGAACGGTGAACGCCAGTATCCGGCGGCACAGGTGCAGCGGCTGCGGCTGGTCAAGCGCCTGCTCGACCTTGGCTACCGGCCGGGCAAGATCATGCATATGGGGAGCGAGGAACTGGCCGAGCTGGCCGCCAAGGCGGGCGCGGTCGCGCTGGCGCCGAATGCCGACGACCCGGAACTGCGCCACTGCCTCACCCTGATCAAGAACCACAAGATCGCCGAATTGCGCCAGCGCATGGCCCAGGCCCTGTTGCAGATGGGCTTGCAGCGCTTCGTCACCGACCTGGTGGCGCCCCTGACCACCCTGGTGGGCGACACCTGGGCCATGCCGATGGGCTGGCCGTGTTCGAGGAACACTTGTTCGCGGAAATGCTGCAAAGCCTGATGCGCAACGCCATCTTTTCCGCCAACCAGCAAATCGGGCTGGCCGCGGCCGCCCTGCGCATCCTGCTGACGACGGTGCCGCAGGAGCGCCACGGGCTCGGTCTGCTGATGGCCGAAGCGCTGTTTGCGCTCGAAGGCGCCCACTGCGTCTCGCTGGGCGTGCAAACACCGCTCAACGACATCGTCGACGCCGCGCGCGTGCAGCGGGCGGACATCGTGGCGCTGTCGTTCTCGAGCGTGATGTCGCCCCGGGCGGCGGTCGACAACGTCACCGAACTGCAGGCGCGCCTCGGCGAGGCGACCCAGGTCTGGGCTGGCGGCAGCTGCGCCGTCCTGGCCCGGCGCCACCTCGGCCCGCAGCGCGTGCTGGACTTGAACGACATCCGGGGCGCGGTCGCCCCGCTGGCGCGCCCAGCATGCCGAGCCTAGCCTGACAGGAAGCCGGTCGGATCGCTGCCCCGCTCTGTTAAAATACGCGCCATCCGATTGATCGTGTCCGGCGCCGCCGGGCAATGCATGCAGCGCCCTCCAACAGACACCAATGTTTAGTTTTTTCAAGAAAAAACCACCCGCACCTGAGATTCCGCCACCAGCGCCGCCTGCGCCAGCCCCCGCGCCTGCTGTCGTGGCGCCGCCCGTCGCCGCGCCCGCGCCTGTGCCTGAGCGAGCGCTCGCGCCCCCGCCTGTGCCGCCAGTCCCGGCAGCCGAACCGGCCCCGCTGATACCCGAAACCGCCGACCGCCCCACCACCGAGGCCGAAAAGAAGACCTCCTGGATGGCGCGCCTGAAAGCCGGCCTGTCCAAGACCTCGAGCAATCTGTCGCTGCTGTTCGTCGGCGCCAAGATCGACGAAGACCTGTACGAAGAGCTGGAAGCGGCGCTGCTGATGTCCGACGCGGGCATGGATGCGACCCAGTTCCTGCTCGACGGCCTGCGCCGCAAGGTCAAGGAAGACAAGCTGCTCGACCCGGCCGCCGTCAAGGCCGCGCTCAAGGTCCTGATGACCGACATGCTGCGTCCGCTGGAACGGCCGCTGGAACTGGGCCGCCATGCACCGCTGGTGATGATGATCGCGGGCGTCAACGGCGCCAAGCAAGACCACCACCATCGGCAAGCTGGCCAAGCACATGCAGAAATTCAACCAGTCGGTACTGCTGGCCGCGGGCGACACCTTCCCGCGCCGCCGCCCGCGAACAGCTGATGGTCTGGGGCCAGCGCAACAATGTGACCGTGATCGCCCAGGAGTCGGGCGACCCGGCCGCCGTCGCCTTCGATGCCGTGCAGTCCGGCAAGGCGCGCAAGACGGACGTGGTCATGGTCGACACCATGCGCCGCCTGCCGACCCAGTTGCACCTGATGGAAGAACTGAAAAGATCAAGCGCGTGATCGGCAAGGGCATGGACGACGCCCCGCACGAAGTGTTGCTGGTCATCGACGGCAACACCGGCCAGAACGCCCTGGCCCAGGTCAGGGCCTTCGACGATGCGCTGCAGCTGACCGGCCTGGTCATCACCAAGCTGGACGGCACCGCCAAGGGCGGCGTGCTCGCAGCCATCGCCCGGACCCGTCCGGTGCCCGTGTATTTCATCGGCGTGGGCGAGAAGATCGAAGACTTGCAGCCGTTCAAGGCGGACGAATTCGTCGAAGCATTGCTTGGATAAGGCCCCATGATCGAATTCAAATTTGTGTCGAAGCAGTATTCCCCGGACGCGATCGCCTTGCGCGAAGTGTCTCTCACCATTAATAAAGGTGAACTGGTGTACCTGGCCGGGCCGTCCGGCGCCAAGCAAGTCGACCCTGCTGAAGATGATCGCCGCCGTCGAACGCCCCACCTCGGGCAATGTGCTGGTCAACGGCACCGACATCGGCAAGCTCAAGAATGCCAGCGTGCCCTATCTGCGCCTGCAACATGGGCTTGATTTTCCAGCAGCAGCGCCTGCTGACCGACCGCTCGATCCTGGCCAACGTGATGCTGCCGCTGGTGGTCACGGGCGCCGCCAGCGCCGAAGCCGAAGCGCGCGCCCGCGCCGCCCTGGCCCGCGTCGGCCTGGAAGACCGCGCCCAGTCGCACCCGCTCAGAATTGTCCGGCGGCGAACAGCAGCGCGTGGCCATTGCCCGCGCCATCGTCAACCGCCCCCAGATCATCCTGGCCGATGAGCCGACCGCCAACCTCGACCGCGCCAGCGCCACCAAGGTCATCGACGCTGCGCGCCTTTCACGCCATGCCGGCGTCACCTGCATGATTTCCACCCACGACGAACAAGTTCTCGACCGCGCCAGCCGCGTCATCATTCTCGACCGCGGCCAGGTCATGGCAGGTGCAGCATGAAGAGCTGGCTGCGCCAACACCGCTACGCCATCGGCGCCGCCCTGGGCAACCTGGGCAAGGCGCCCGGCAGTTTCCTGTTCAACGTCATCGTGGTGGCGATCGCCCTCACGCTGCCGTTCGCGGGCCTGACCTTGCTCGACAATGTGCGGCCCATGTCGCAGCAATTATCGGTCGACCCGGAAATCAGCCTGTTTACCACCCCGGCCACCACGCGCGACGAGGCGCTGGCCATGGAAAACGGGATCCGTGCCATTCTGAAAGGCACCCAGCCGAACATCGTGTTCGTGCCGCGCGAAAAGGCGCTGGCCACGCTCAAGGCCAAGAGCGGCCTGTCGGACGTGCTCGACACCCTGGGCGACAATCCGCTGCCGGACGGCTATGTGATGAAACTGGGCGCCTTCAACAGCGCCGCCGATGCTTAAGCAATGTCGACGCGCTGGCCGCCCGGCTGCGCGCCCCTGCCCGGGGTCGACACGGTGCAGGTCGATTCGGCCTGGGTCAAGCGCCTGGCCGCCCTGCTCGGCGTGCTGCGCCTGGCGCTGCTGTTGCTGGCCGCCACGCTGGGAATGGTGGTGATCGCGGTGGTCTTCAATACCGTGCGCCTGCAAGTGCTGACCCAGCGCGAGGAAATCGCCGTCAGCAAGCTGCTCGGCGCGACCGACAACTTCATCCATCGCCCCTTCTATTACACCGGCGCCCTGCTGGGTCTGGCGGCCATGGGCGTGGCGCTCGGTGCGGTGGCGCTGGCGCTGCGCCCCGCTCAACACGGCCATTGCCGAATTCGCCCGCCTGTATGCGTCCGAATTCCAGCTGGCCGCCCTCGATCCCCTCGCGATCGCCGCCTTGCTGGCCATCAGCGCCCTCGGCCTGGCTGGCGCCCTGCTGTCGGTCCAGCGCCACCTCTCCCGCCTGAACTAAAGCCCGCCGAAAAAATTTCCTTCGTTCCCCACTTGAAATTGTTAAAAGAGAACTTATTTAACAGCGTGCAGGGAACGAACGGAAAGCGGCGCTGTCGAGACCGTATTCTGAAATCTCCCATACAGCGCGCGCTGCATTTGACACCCATCAAGCCTGAGTACGATTTGCACGCTAGAGTGGAGTCTGCGGGTCAATAATTGCGCTGAGGCAATTCGAAAATAGCTATCAGGGCGATACATTCTGAGCGATTGGCACTCGGACCAAGAGAGTGCTAAACTATGTCAAGGTATGGCGGGGTTATCAAAAAAACCAGCCATCGGCTGCTCCACAGCACCGACACTCTACGAGGAACTACATGACTACGTTGTCCGCACAATCCGCTTTGGTCCCTACCGCCAGCCGGGCACTGGGACTCGGTTTTACTGGCAACCTTGGCAATATTGATGCCTACATTTCCGCCGTCAACCGCCTCCCCGATGCTGTCGCACGATGAGGAAGTCTCTCTCGCCAAACGTTTGCAAGAAAACAACGACCTCGCCGCCGCGCAGGAGCTGGTGCTGTCGCACCTGCGCCTGGTGGTGTCGATCGCGCGCGGCTATCTGGGCTACGGCCTGCCGCACGCCGACCTGATCCAGGAAGGCAATATCGGCCTCATGAAGGCGGTCAAGCGCTTCGACCCGAACCAGGGCGTACGCCTGGTGTCGTACGCGATGCACTGGATCAAGGCCGAGATGCACGAGTACATCCTCAAGAACTGGCGCCTGGTCAAGGTCGCCACGACCAAGGCGCAGCGCAAGCTGTTCTTCAACCTGCGCAGCAACAAGCAGGGCCTGGATGCGATGAGCCCGACGCAGATCGATGCGCTGGCCAAGCTGCTCGACGTCAAGCGCGAAGAAGTGATCGAAATGGAAACCCGCCTGTCGGGCCGCGACATCGCCCTCGAAGCGCCAACCGACGACGAAGACGACAAGTTCTCGCCGATCGCCTACCTGTCGTCGGACCTGTCGGAGCCGACCAAGGTGCTCGAAGCCGAACAGGTCACGCGCCTGCAGTCCGAGGGCCTCGAGTCCGCGCTGTCCAAGCTCGATGCGCGTTCGCGCCGCATCGTCGAAGCGCCTGGCTGGCCAACGACGACGGTTCGGGCGCCACGCTGCACACACTGGCTGAAGAATTCGGCGTTTCCGCCGAGCGCATCCGCCAGATCGAAGCGGCGGCCCTCAAGAAAATGAAGGGCTCGCTGGCCGCCTACCTGTAAGCAGCCACCGCCCCTTCCGACGGCCCGGACGCACTGCGTACCGGGCCGTTTTTACATCACCACAACATCGTCCTCGCGCAGGCGGGGACGACGGGTTAACTTCACGACATAGGAATCCGCATGATGATCCGCCTGGCTGCCGCCCCCTCCTCCTGTCCGTCTCCGCCAGTGCCAGCGCCCATGGCGGCGGCATCTGGGTGTCCGCCATCGTCGGCCTGTGTCTGGCCCAGGACCCGGCCTACGCCCAGTTGCCCATGGGCGCTGCGCTGATGCGGGAAGAAAGCATGCCGCGCTTCGTCAACTCGCTGGCGCCCGAGCTGCGCGCCTGCCTGCAAGAGAAGAAAGCCATCTCGGCCAATCTGTGCAAGGCCCTGCTCTCGCCCGAGCCCAATCCCGGCCTCAACAACGCGCAATACGAACAGATCGCCGTCAAGTACAAGAAGGAACTGAACGCCCTGCAAAGCATCAACTGCGACAAACCGGGAAAATAGCGCGCCTGTGCGCCGCCGTCACTGGCCAGTTTGCTATGATCGGGGCTGTCCCAGCTTTCAAGGAGTCCGTCCCGATGAAACGAACGCTCATGGTCCTCATTGCCGGCCTGCCTGATCGCCGCCTGCGCCGTCTCTCCCGCCAGCAATGGCGGTCCGCTCAATACCACCGTCACCCTCGTCCCCGCCACCAGCACCACGCTCGGCGCCGGGACCACCTTGCGTTACGACGCCGTCAACGACAGCCGCTGCCCGCCCGACGTGCAATGCATCCAGGCTAGAGCGAAATCAGTTACCAGTTCACCTTGCATGGCAGCCATGGCGACGAAGCGTTCACCCTCACCAGCAGCAAACCCAGTTTCGACGCCGCCAAACACAGCGGCGTGCGCGTGGCGCTGAGCCAGAAGGCCGAGCCGCCGCGCGTGGCCGCCAGCGCACCCGTGCCCGCCCATCCGGTCACCGTCACCATCACCCGCCATTAAGAAGGCCCCGCCATGTCCTGCAACCCGCCGCGTACCGTCTGCCTGACCCTGTGCCTGCTGCTCGCCTTCCCGCCCGCCTTTGCCAAGACCCCGGTCGCTACCGGGCGCGGCGGCGCGGTGGCCACCATCAGTGACCAGGCCTCGCATGCGGCGCTGGCCATCCTGAACAAAGGCGGCAATGCGATTGACGCGGCCGTCGCGGCGGCGGCCACGCTGGGCGTGACCGATCCCTACAGCTGCGGCATCGGCGGCGGCGGCTTCATGGTCATTTACCTGGCCAAGGAAAAGCGCGTGATCACGATCGACCACCGCGAAATGGCGCCCGCTTCCACGACGGTCGGCATGTTCCTGGAAAACGGCAAGGACATGGACCTCGACACCGCCGTCGCCAGCGGACCGGCGGTCGGCGTGCCCGGCACGGTACGCGGCTGGCACGACGCGCTCAGCCGCTACGGGACCATGTCGTTCAAGCAGGTGCTGGCGCTTAGCCATCGACGTGGCCAAAAGCGGCTTCACGGTCAGTGACAATTTCAGGCACATGACGGTGCAAAATGAAAAGAAGTTCCAGGCCTTCAGCAGCACCAGCGCGCTCTATTTAAAGGATGGCAAGGCCCTGCCGGTCGGCACCGTGATCAAGAATCCCGGCATGGCGCGCGCCTACCAGGAGATCGGCGAACGGGGCGTGAAAGCCTTCTATACCGGACCGATGGCGCGCGCCATTATTGGCGCCGTCAATCAGCCGCCGCTGGCGGCAGGCGTGCGCATCCGGGGCGGCAGCATGACGCTGGCCGACCTGGCCAACTACGAGTCGCGCATCCGCCAGCCGGTGCGCAGCACTTATCGTGGCTACGAACTGTTCGGCATGCCCTTGCCCAGCAGCGGCGGCGTGACCGTGGCCGAAGCGCTCAACATTCTCGAAGCGTATGACTTGAAAGCCATGCCGCGCGCCAGCGCCGAGCATTTGTACCTGGAAGCGAGCTAAGCTCGCTTTCGCCGACTGCAACGCCTACCTGGCCGATCCCGAATACATCGAGGCGCCGGTGGCCTACTTGCTCAGCAAGGATTACGCGATGCGGCGCCGCGCCCAGATCAGCGCCGCGCGCGGGCGGCAAGGCGGCCGCAGGCGACCCGTATCTGTTCCAGAACGATCCGAGCGTGCCGCAGCGTCCGCAGCCGTCGCGCATGATGGCCGAGAGCGCGCACACGACCCACCTGGCGGTGTCTGACAAGGACGGCAATATCGTGTCCTACACCTTCACCATCGAAGCCTGGGGCGGCAGCGGCATCGTGGTGCCCGGCTACGGTTTCATCCTCAACAACGAGATGACCGACTTCGACTTCAGCGGCCCGCACCCGAACGTGCCGGAACCGGGCAAGCGTCCGCGCTCGAGCATGTCGCCGACCATCGTGTTCAAGGGCGGCAAGCCGGTGTTTACCATCGGCAGCCCGGGCGGCGCGACCATCATCACGACGGTGCTGCAGACGATCGTCAATCACCTCGATTTCGGCATGCCGATGGACGCGGCCATCAATGCGCCGCGCCTGAGCCAGCGCAACGACGTCACCACCGAAGTCGAACCGGGCTTCGACGGCACGGTCCAGTCGCAGGGCCTGGAAAAGCTGGGCCACAAGTGGGGCCCGCTGGTCGAAGAAATCGGCGCCGCCAATGCCATCGTGTTCAATGCCGACGGTACCGTCACGGCCGTGAGCGAAGGCAAGCGGCACGGCGTGGGCAGCGCGCTGGTGCAAAAGCCGGGGCGCTGAACCGCGTCAAGCCATACAGGCTTAGCCGGGAAGGCAACCGGGCCGCGCTGCATGCGGCGCCAGCGCGCCCGATGAAGCCCAGCGCCGTCGCCAGCTGCAACGCGCACATCAGACTCCAGCGCACGCTGTCATCGCTGTGAACAACGCCCAGCATCAGGACGAGCAGCATCCACAGCACGAGAACGGCATGTTGCCAGGTATTCGTCTCACGCTGGTGCGCATAATCGTCGAGCGAGATGCCGATACTTGCCAGCGTACTGACCGCCACGATGAACGCCACCCGCAGGTGGTCCGCACTGCCGCCCCACAGACCGACCAGGGCGAGAACCAGTCCGGTGGCCGCGATCCATTCGCCCACGCTGATGGCCAGGATGCGCTAGCCCAGCACGCGATTGAGCGCGTGTCTGCGGCAGCGCTTGGCGCCAGACGCAGCACCGCCTGTTCGCCTGCGGTACTGCGCAGACTGGAAGGCATAGCGCGCCCACGTCATCGACATCAGCACCACGCCGTTGACCGCAGCGAGCGTGCTTAAGCAGTCCTGGCTTGAACGGCCACCGAGACTCCTAGCAGCGCCAGCCCGCCACTGGCCAGCAGCAGGACCAGCGCGCAGCAGGCCATCAGGACAACGACAAAGTAGCGGTGATTTCGCGGTCCTAGGCCATGCAACAGTAGCTCGGCCTGATTGCCGTTCTGGCGGCTGTCGCGCGCCAGCAACCACGCATACAGCGGCATGCGGCGGGCGCGACCGAGCCTGGCCTTTTCCCACTCCACCAGGTCGTTCTGGGCGCGCGTGTTCTTGCTTGGCGCACATGTCCCAGTGGCGTTCATGCCTAGCCACCGGGAAGGCGCGCGGCAGCGCCCACGCGGCATAGGCGATGGCCAGCAGCGAGACCAGCGCGACGCCTACCGGATGGATCAGGAACATCATCAGCGGCTGAGTAGCCGATCCGAACAGGTAGAGCAGGACGATCGCGACCAGGACCGCGAAACCGTCGTGGCGGCTAGGCCCAGGTACAGCCCGAACCCGGTCAGCGACAAGGCAAACTGGGGGAACAGCATGGCGCCGTCCGGATGGCTCCAGGCCAGCGGCGCGAGCGCCAGCATGGTCACGACCCAGACCAGGACGGCGCATTCGCGCACCGCGCGGTTCAGTCCCGGCACCAGGCGCGCGTTGGGCTAGAAGCGTGTTCTGGCGCGCCGCACCGCCGCAAAAGGTGGTCCACCACAGGGCGGCCAGCGTCGCCAGCGCGGTACCGCCCACGCGGCAACCGGCTTTGGCCAGATCGAGGTTGTCGGTCTGGCTCACCCAGGCGCCGATCAGTGCGACGACGGTCAGCACGAGCGAGCCGCCCAGCATGACGGCGCGGCGCTCGCCAACGGCCGCCATGAACCAGATCCGCCCCAACAGCGCGCGAGGCGTGCGCAGCGGCGTCATTGCGTCACCTCGATGAACAGTTCTTCCAGCGACAGCGGCGACAGCCGCGCGTGCTGGCCGCGTTCCCCGGTTCGCGCTTTCCATCAGCGCGTCGAGGGAACCCTGCAGCACGATCTTGCCTTCCTTGAGGAAGGCCAGGTCGAGCGCCACCCGTTCGAGGTCCGACAGGATGTGGGTAGAGAACACGACGGTGGTGTCGCGTTCGATCACGCCGTCGATCAGTTCGCGCAGGAAGTCGCGCCGGCCGACCGGGTCGAGCGCGGACACCGGCTCGTCCAGCACCAGCAATTGCGGGTCGTGGGCCAGCGCGCGGATGATCGACAGGCGCTGCTTTCGCCGCCCGACAGCTTGCTGATGGCACGCGCGCACTTGAGTTCATCGAAACCCCAGCGCGTCAGCAGCGCCTTGACCTTGGCGTCGTTCCAATGCGGGTACAGGGCCTTGAAGTAGTCGAGCATCTGGCGCGGCGTCATCCATTCGAACAGGTCGGACTGCTGCGGCACGTAGCCGATGCGGGCCCGGGTCTGGTCCGACAAGTTGGCGACGTCTTCGCCGAACAGACGCACGCTGCCCGCATCGCATTCGCGCAGGCCCAGCAGGCACTCGATCAGGGTCGATTTGCTTAGGCGCCGTTACGGCCGAGCAGGCCGATGACCTGGCCGGGCGCGACGTCCCAGTCGAGTCCGGCCAGCACGCTGCGCGCCGTAGTATTTATCGATCGAGGAAACAGCAATGACAGGTGCACTCATGGCTTGGCTTTCAAAATGGTCTTGAACAGGGCGAGAACGGTAGCGGGATCGAGTTCGAGCTGGCTCGCTTCGAGCGCCGCCCGCTCCAGGCTGGGGCGCAGCAGTTCGGTGCGGCTGGCCACGCTGTGGCCCGCCTTGGGGGCGTCGGCCACGATCATGCCGAGGCCGCGGCGGCGGCGTGAGCGCGCCCTCGAGCTCGAGCAGGCCGTAAGCCTTGGACACGGTCATGGGATTGAGCGCGAGCGCCTGGGCGATCTCGCGCACCGAGGGCATGGCGTCGCCGGGCGCGAGCTGGCCGCCCGCGATCAGGCGCCGCGCCTGCTCGACCAGCTGGCGGTAGATCGGTTCGGACGAGCCGGTCGCGATCGAGAAAATTTGGGGCGTGTGCGTTGTCATAGTTGGTGCCCATCGCCCTCGCGAAGGCGGGGGTCCATAGCGCGTCACCGACGTTGATCAGCGTGCTATGGGCCCCCTGCCTTCACGAGGGCGGTGTGCTTAGTGTATTAATTAACTAATACAGTATACGTACACGGACACCGCGTCAAGCGTTGTGCAGAAAGAAAGGGGAAGGAGGCGGCGACACCGCCGAGCGCCGGTACGCTCGGGGCATCGCCTGGGTAAAGCGGATTACAGGTGAGGAATGATCTGCGACATCAGGTCGTCGAAGGTACGGCCGTTGCCGTTTTCGCCGATCGCGTGCATCTTCCACTCGCCGTTGTGACGGTACAGCTTGGCCATGATCTGGGCCGTGTGGGCGCCCTGGACCGACAGGTTGTACTTGGCCACTTCTTTGTTGTTGCTGGTGTTGACGATGCGGCAGAACGCGTTTTCGACCTGGGCGAAGCTCTGGCCCGTGAAGCTGTTCACGGTGAATACCAGCGACTTGACGCTGGACGGCACATTGGCCAGATCGACGATGATCTGCTCGTCGTCGCCGTCATGCGCTGCCGGTGCGGTTGTCGCCCGTGTGCACGATGCTGCCGTCACGGCTTTTCAGCTGGCGGAACCAGACGATGTCGACCGGCTTGTTGGCTTCGTCGAACATGACGCACGATGCATCGAGGTCGATGGTTTCGGTCTTGCCGCCGAAACCGAAAATACCCTTGGTCTTGACGGCATCCCAGCCCAGACCCATCGTGATTTTGGTCAGCGTGCCACCCGCTTCTTTGTCGAGCGAGATCTTCTGGCCTTTTTGCAAATTGACTGACATGTGATACCTCCTTGGTTAGCGGCCCTGGGCCTGCTGAATCACCCACGCCCGGAACGATTCGCGGTTGCGTGAACATACATATACTTTGCCATTGCCGGAGAACTTGAGCACCATCCCCTCGCCGCTGGTCTGGCTGTTGATCAGGTTGCCGATGAAGCCGCCGCTCTGGCCGGTCGTGATCGAAATTTCGTAACGCAGGGCGCTGTCCCAGCACACCACGTGCGAATTGTCGATCGTGATGTCCTTGCCTGCGGTCACTTCCAGTTCCGACATCGAGCCGAAGCCCGACACCACGACCTGGCCGTTGCCGCTCGTTTCGGTGACGAAGAAGCCGCCGCTGTTGGCGAACAAGGCATTGCCCAGACTCTGGGTGCGCACCTTCAGTTCCACTTTCGAGCTGGCGGCAACGAAGGCGCCGTCGCTGAGCATGTACTGGCGCGGACCGACGTCGACCACCTGCATCGCACCGGGCAGGGTTGGCGAGAGCAGGCAATCGCCGCCGTCGCGCACCGCTTCGATGTGCTGCTGGAAGAACGATTCACCGTTCATGCGAAGCGGCGCATCAGCGCAGCGCCGAAGCCGCCGCGCATCTGGCCCTTGAGGTCCAGACCCGACTCCATCATCACCATCGCACCGGACTCGCAGTAGATGGTTTCGCCGCGTGTCATCGACACGTGGAGGAACGGGTCCACGTCCCCGGTTACTGTAAACACTGGCATGAATAACTCCTTAGATCGTGCGGCCCGCCACTGCTGCGCGGGCCGCCAATTCCATTAAACGTTGACGCCGTAATTCTTCGCCAGTGGGCCCAGGCCGCCCTTGAAGCCCTGGCCGATGGCCTTGAACTTCCAGTCGGCGCTTAAGCGCGGTAGACTTCACCGAAGATCATGGCCGCTTCGGTCGAGCCGTCTTCCGACAGGTCGAAGCGGGCGATCTCGGCGTTGCCGCTGGCGTTGACGCAACGAACGAATGCCTTCGATACCATGCCGAAATTCTGGCGGCGCGCTTCGGCGTCGTGGATGGTGACGGCGAAGATCACTTTCTCGACATCGGCAGGTACGCGGGTCAGGTCGATGGTAACAGTTTCATCGTCGCCGTCGCCAGCACCGGTGGTGTTGTCGCCCGAGTGAACGACCGAGCCGTCCACCGATTTCAGGTTGTTGTAGAACACGAAGTCGGCGTCCGAGCGGACTTTGCCCTCGGCATTGACGAGGAAGACCGCGCCGTCCAGGTCAGAAGCTTTAAGGCGCCGTCGGTGGCGCGGGTGTCCCAGCCGAGGCCGACGATCATTTTCGACAGGCCAGGCGCTTCTTTGCTCAGGTTGACGTTACCGCCTTTTTGCAGACTGATAGCCATGTAGTTCTCCAGTTATGTAGTTGAGGTTTTCAATGAACACCGGGTCTTGCGCAGCGCAGCGAACTGGTGTTCTTCCGTTCGCCGCGCATTTCTGAATTAAGCCGTGAGCAACTGCTCTTGTTTTCTGTGACGGACCGACGACCACAGCGAGGCGACGATGAAGGCTACCCCGATCAGACCGGTGAAGATTTCCGGAATGTGGAACTTCATACTTGCCAGCATGATCAACGCCAGGATACCGATCGCATAGTGCGCGCCGTGTTCGAGGTAGACATACTCGTCGAGCGTACCCTGTTTCACCAGGAACACCGTCATCGAACGGACGAACATCGCGCCAACGGCCAGGCCCAGCATGATGATCACGACGTCGTTGGTGATCGCGAAGGCGCCGATCACGCCATCGAAACTGAACGAGGCATCGAGCACTTCGAGGTACAGGAAGCCTGCCACACCGCCGCGCTTGACCATGTCGCCGACGTTGCCGTCCGCTTCTTCGGAGCCTTCCAGCAGGCCGGACAGCATGTCCACGCCCACATAAATCATGATGCCCCACAGGCCGGACAGCAGGACCACCAGTTTCTGGCCTTCTTCGACCAGGCCCATGCTGGCCATCAGCGCGCCGAGGGCGATCATGACCGAGATCGACGATACCTTGCCCAGCGAACCGAGCTTGGCTTCCACGTTGCCGAGCCAGTGCATTTCCTTCTCATCATCGAGCAGGAAGTTCAGGAACACCAGCAGCAGGAACATGCCGCCGAAGGCCGCCACTTCCGCGTGGTGGTTGGTCAGGTGCGTCGAGAACGCTTTCGGATCGGACAAGGCCAGATTCCACACTTCGCCCATGCCCAGATTAGCAGCCACCGCGACAATTACCAGCGGGAATACGAGACGCATACCGAACACGGCGATGATGATGCCCACGCCGAGGAACAGTTTTTGCCAGAATTCATCCCAGGTCTTGAGGACCGAGGCATTGACCACTGCGTTGTCGAACGACAGCGACACTTCCATCACGGCCAGAATCGCCGCGATACCGACCGCCGTCAGGGCAGCATGCATGGCATTGTCGCCGCCGTGCGAGTAACCCCAATAGCCAGCCACGATCAAGCAAACGATCGTGACAATAATGGACCATCTGAAATGCTTCATCTTTTCATTCCCCTTGTTGTTTATCAAACTACTGGGACGTAGTGTAGTCGTCCCCGTTCAATTTAAAAATAGGAGATAATGAGAGAATTACTTCGGAAAAACAGAACTATGAAGAATACGGGCATGAATTTCCGTCACCTGTACTACTTTTGGGTGGTGGCCAAGGAGGGCGGCATCACGCGCGCCGCGACCCGGCTCGGGCTGGCCGTGCAAACCATCAGCACCCAGCTCGCCCTGCTCGAGCAGTCGGTCGGCAAGTCGCTGTTCATGCCCCAGGGCCGGTCCCTGATGCTGACCGAGGCCGGGCGCCTGGCCATGGTCTATGCCGACCAGATCTTTCTGCTGGGCGAACAGTTGCAGGAAGCCCTGGGCGAAGCCGACAGCAAGCGTACCCGGCTCACGGTCGGCATTTCCGATTCGCTGCCCAAGCTGACCGCCTTCCGCCTGCTCGAAGCGACCATGCACCTGCCCAATCCCGTGCACCTGGTGTGCTTTGAAGACCAGTTCGACGCCCTGCTGGCCGACCTGGCCCTGCACAAGCTGGACGTGGTGCTGACCGACCGCGCCGTGCGTTCCGGCACCACCTTGCGCGTGTTCAGCCACATGCTGTTCGAGAGCGCCACCATTGTGGCTAAGCGCGCCCGCCCTCGCCTCCGTCTACACCGAGAATTTCCCGGCCAGCCTGAACGACGCCCCGTTCTTATTGCCGACGCGCAATAACGCCCTGCGCGGGCGGATCGACGAATGGTTCGAGCTGCACAATGTGCGGCCCGACGTGGTCGGCGAATTCGAAGACAACGCCCTGCTCAACACCTTCGGGCGGCGCGGCGCCAGGCCTGTTCTTCGCCCCGGCCGCCCTGGCCGCCGACATCGAAGAGCAGATCGGCGCCGTGCTGGTGGGCCAGGTGCCCCAGGTGCGCGAGCAAGTATTTGCCATTTCCAACGAGCGCAAGATCAAGCATCCGGCGGTCGAGGCAATTCTTTCCGCCGTGCATGAGGGTGTCTTCAGCTCGCCATGAACGGTACAATGGTCTTTCCGGACCCAAGGTCCACGCTAACAACAATAACCCTTCCTTTATGCACAATGCCTTATTAGTTCTGCTCGCCCTGTTCCTGGTCGTGCTGAATGGCTTCTTCGTTGCTGCCGAATTCGGCATCGTCACCCTCCGTAAAACCCGCGTACGCGCCATTGCCAAGAGCCAGGGCGTGCGCGGCCGCCTGCTGGGCAAGGTCCACGGCCAGCTCGACGCCTACCTGTCGGCCTGCCAGCTCGGCATCACCCTCGCCTCGCTGGGCCTGGGCTGGGTCGGCGAACCGGCCTTTGCTTAAGCCTGATCGAACCGGCCTTCGCCCTGCTCGGCGTGACTTCGCAAGCGGTCGTGCATTCGGTTTCGTTCGTGGTGGCCTTCAGCGTGATTTCCTTCCTGCACATCGTGGTGGGCGAACTGGCGCCGAAATCGCTGGCGATCCGCAACCCGGAAGTGGTCGGCCTGTGGACCGCGCGCCGGCTGTACGTGTTTTACTGGATGATGTACCCGGCCATTTACCTGCTCAACAGCAGCGCCAATGCCGTGCTCTCGCTGGCCGGGCTGGCTTAGCAAGGGCGGGCACGACGCGCACTACTCGACCGACGAACTGGAAGCTGATCCTGCGCACCAGCCAGCCGGGCGAAAAATTCACGCGCGACGAGCGCCATATCCTGGCCCAGTCGCTCGACTTCTCGCAGCTGTCGGTGGCCGACCTGATGCGTCCGATCAATGAAGTGATCGCCCTGCACGCCAACAAGTCGCTCGAAGACAATCTGCAAACCGTGGTGCGCAACCGCTTCCAGCCGCTATCCCTACTTCGACGCCAATGGCGAAGACGTGCTCGGCGTGATCCACCTGAAAGACTTGTTTTTCGCCCAGCAGGCTTAAGCAAGACCATCACCGACCTGACCGGCTTCCTGCGGCCGGTGGAAACCATGTCAGCGCGCACACGCCACAAAACCATGTTCCGCCGCTTCCGCGACGGCGCGCCGCACTTCGCGCTGATCGGTGAAAAGGGCAAGCGCCCGGTCGGCTTCATCACGCTCGACAATTTACTGGGCGCCATGGTCGGCGAAATCCGCGACGAATTCCGCCTCAACGAAAACGACTGGCTGCGCCAGCCGGACGGCACCCTGATCGGCAAGGCCAGCTTGCCGATCTTCTCGCTCGAACGGATCCTGGGGCGCGACATCGACAATGAAACGCTGGGGCTGGACGAAGTCGAATCGGTGGGCGGCCTGATCATGGTCAAGCTGGGCGACATCCCGAAGCAGGGCCAGAAAATCGAATTCCCCTACTTCGACATCGTCGTCAAAAAAATGAACGGCCCGCGCATCGTGCTGGTCAAAGTGATTCCCCAGTCCACCCGCCCGGGCGATACCGACGAGCAGGACTGAGGCCTTACCAGGCCCAGAGCGCAAACCCGGCCAGGTGGAAGGCGGCCAGCCAGCCGGCCAGCACCACCGCGCCGAGCGAGCCGAGCAGGCAGCGCCATTTCGCCAGCGTGGCCGTCTCGCTGCGCCAGCCGCCGACACTGCTCGCCATCCCCGCGATGGCCAGCAGCGGGAAGGCCACCGAGCACAGGAAGATGCCCACCGTCTGCCAGCTCAGCTCGGCCAGCAAATGCAGCTGCAGATTGCTGGCGCATACCGCCGCGGCAATCAGCGTCAGCAAGGCCAGCGCAGGCAGGCGGCGGGTCCAGGGATTGCGCATGGCCTTGCGGCGGCCGAACGGCACCGTGACCAGCAACAGCAGCGACAGCAGCACGCTGGCCAGCGGCGCGACCACACCCACCATGGAACTGCGCTCGAGCATCACGCCGTCGAGTTCGATCCGGCTGACCTGCCCCGACTGATCGCGCAACAAGATCCCGTTGGCCACCGCGCCGCCGTCATCGGTATCGGCCAGCAAATCCTTGCCCAGATGATGGAGACGCGCTTCCATGCCCATGCCCGGCACAGGCGGCGTGATCCGCAGCGTGCTGCCGTCCGCCGTGACGTGGCCGCTGCCCATCAGATAGGTCGGCAGGGCCAGCAGCGAGATACGCGGATTGACCGTGCGGAACCAGCCATCGGCAGCCAGCGGGCAAGGGGGACCGGCTGCGGCTTCGCGGCCGCCTCGCCATGCCGTGCCGCGAGGAAGCGGACCAGTGGCAATTCGGCCATGCGCAAGATGTTTTCGCTGTTGAGCATGAGCACGTAGCCGGTGCCGCTGCGGGTGTCATGATGCATGCTGGCCACGGCGCCCATCACGCCACCGCTGTGTCCCTGCCAGCGGCTGCCGTCAACCACGCGGTTGCGCTGACCGAGCCCGTTTCCATAGCCGAGTCCGGCATCGGCGCTGCTGCCGCCTTGCTGCTGGCGCATGGCCGCCACCGTGGCTAAGCGCCAGCACGCCCGGCGCCGAGGCGCCATCGGTGAGGAAAAAGCGGCCCAGGCGTGCCAGATCATGCAGCATTGCTCCACAGCGCGCCCTGGGCCTGGGTCAGGTCGAACGGCATCGGCATCTGGCGCATCTGCTCATCGGCGTGGGCCGACGCATGGTCGCCCGCCATGGCCGCGCTGGCCAGCGCGGTCGTGTGGCGCATGTCCAGCGGCAGCAAGACCTGGCGCGTGACGATCTCGTCCCACGGTTGATGGTAATGCGCTTCCAGTATGGCGCCGAGCAAGACATAGCCGGTATTGCTGTAGCTCTGGCTGGTGCCGGGGCGCCAGCGCACCTGCAGCGATTCGGGATGGCTGATCAGGGCGTCAAGATGGCGGCCGCGGCGTTCGGTGGCGGAAAAGAAGGAAGTCGGATGAGTATCGTCCAGGCCTAGGCCGTGTGGGTGAGCAGGTGCACGACGCGCACCGGGGCCGCATCGGCATACGGATTGTGGATCGGCGCCGTCGGCAGCAATTGCGCCACCGGGGTCTGCAAATTGAAGCGGCCTTGCTCGATCAATTGCATGATCGCGATGGCGGTGACGCTCTTGCTGATCGAGCCGATGCGGAACAAGGTGGCGGGCGACACGGGGGCGCCGGAGGCGGCATTGGCGCGGCCGATGCTGCCCGACAGCAGCAGACCATTGCGGTCGAACAGCGCATAGCTGGCGCCGGGAATACTGTTTTCCTGCATGACCTGCACGAGCGCGGTGCGCAGCGCGGCGGGACCGGATGGCGCGGACGGGGTCGTTGCAGCAAACACGGCGCCGGACACGGCAACGCACATCGACGCGAACACAAACTGGCAGGTAGAAATCAATCGCATATGAATTTTTCCTCAAGAGCACGTTCAGCCGTGCGATGAAGAAATTTTCCACGATATCAAGCCCCACACTTGCCGCTTTGCGACGAAGCCAGCCCAGCCGCCGACAAAACCAAACGATACCCGACGAAATGCAAATTCAATGTTTCACATTCGGGGTCAGACCTCCATTCTGAAACAATTTCAGAATGGAGGTCTGACCCTGATTGTGAAACTTTTTAGGAGGGGGTGGCAGCAAGCGGCGGGCGGTTCGATGCCGGTCCATTCGCGGATCAGGGAGTAGCCGACGGCCAGCAGCACGGGGCCGATGAACAGGCCGACGAAGCCGAAGGCGAGCACGCCGCCGAGCACGCCCAGCAGCACCAGCAGGAAGGGCAAGCTGCTGCCGCGGCTGATCAGCATCGGCTTGACGACGTTGTCCACGCCACTGATCAGGAGCAAGCCCCAGACCAGGATGAACACGGCCCACCCCGTCTGGCCCTGGTTGAACAGGTAGATCGCGGCCCCGCCCCAGATGATCGGCGGGCCGACCGGCACCAGCGACATCACGAAGGTGGCAAAGCCCAGCAGCAGGACGCCCGGCACGCTTAAGCAATCGCGAAAGCCGAGCGCGGCCACCAGCGCTTGCGCCAGCGCGGTGCCGAGCAAGCCGTACATGACGCCGCGCACGGTGTGGCTGACGGTGGTGGCAATGCGTTCGGCCGACGGGCCGATGATGCGGTCCATGGCCACGCTGATCGCGCAGCAGCAGCGCGTGGCCGTCACGGTACAGGAAGAAACTGACGAAGGCGGCCAGACTCATTTGCGCCACGCCGGCGCCCAGCACGATGCCGCCGTCCAGCAGGTAGTGGCGCAGCTACTCGAGCATGCGCTTGGCCAGTTCCATCATTTGCTCGCGGCTGCCCACCAGCTCGCGCACGTATTTGTCGGCCGTGTCGCCGATCAGCGGCAATTGCTTCACCCACGAGGGCGGTTCGACGTGGCCGCTGTCGACCGCCAGCTTGAGCTGGTCGTACATGCGCCCGACGTCGTCGGCCAGGTTGTAGGCCACCAGCGCGATCGGCAGGATCACGACCAGCAGCAGCGACAGCGTGAGTGTGAGGGCGGCAATGGTGTGCCTAAGCCTTTCATGCGCGCGAGCAGGAGCAGGTACAGGGGCCAGGAGGAGATGACGACGGCGGCGGCGAACAGGATCGCCGCCAGGAAGGGCCGCAGGACGTACAGGCAGCCGATCCCGAGCAGGGTGATCGCGCCAATCGATGCCAGGTTCTTGCCGCCGCGGGTTTCCATGCGCACCTTGAGGTGGTTGTTGTAACCCTAGTTTAACAACCGTTCGATATCTTGTGTGATTTGCTGCGGTGTGGCGCTGTCGCGCACGTAGAGGCGGATCTTGCCGTTCAGGGTCGAACACGAAGCTGGCCGCCGTATGGTCCATGCCATAGCTGTCCTTGCTGGCGCCCGCCGATTTGGCGTAGAACACCTTGAATTCGCGCGCCACGGCCGCGGTGGCCGCCGCGTCGCCAAACAAACCGATGAACGAGGGGT
Organism: Massilia sp. H-1; assembly: GCA_024703915.1. Classification (GTDB taxonomy): domain Bacteria; phylum Pseudomonadota; class Gammaproteobacteria; order Burkholderiales; family Burkholderiaceae_D; genus Telluria_A. The sequence goes on from CP087969.1 coordinate 1,667,445, forward strand.
CGAAGGCCTAAGACACGTATTGGCTCAGCAATTCCTGGGTGTCGCGCTCAGGGATCGATGGTGACGAACAGGACTTGCAGCCGGTCGGCTTTGGCGCCCAGCCCCTGGCGGACCTGGGCCAGCTTGGTCATGGTGGTCGGGCAAACGTCAGGGCATTGCGTGAAACCGAAGAACAGGAACACGACCTTGCCCTTGAAGTCGGCCAGGGTGCGCTGCTTGCCCGTGTGGTCGCGCAGCGTGAAGTCGCGCGTACGCGGCACCGGTGATGTCGACCGCGTTGAACGGGACCGGCGCGGCGGGCAATTTGTCGCAGCTTAGCCAGCATCAGCGTGAGCGCGACACCGGCGCACAGGGCGAGCAGTTTCTTCATCTTAGAATTTGAAGTAATGGTCCACCAGCAGCGCGGCGAACAGCAGCGACAGGTAGATGATCGACCAGGTGAACGCTTTGCGCGCGATGATGTCTGAATAGTGCTTGTACACGCGCCAGCCATGCCACAGGAATACGGCATTGAGGGCAATCGCGGCCACCAGGTAAATCAGGCCGCTCATGCGCACCGCATACGGCAGCAGCGTGGTCGCGGCCAGCGCGATCGAATACAGCCACACGTGGAAGCCCGTGAAATTCATCCCGTGGGTGACCGGCAGCATCGGCAAGCCCGAGCGGGCGTAGTCGTCGCGGCGGTACATGGCCAGCGCCCAGAAGTGCGGCGGGGTCCACAAAAAGATGATCAACACCAGCAGCCAGGCTTGCATCGGCACTTCGTTGGCGATCGCCGCCCAGCCCAGCAGCCATGGCATCATCGCGCCCGACAGGCCGCCAATGACGATGTTCTGCGGCGTGGCCGGTTTCAGGATCATGGTGTAAATGACGGCGTAGCCCACGAAGGTGACAAAGGTCAGCCACATGGTCAGCGGATTGACGAGCGCGTACAGCACCCACATCCCTGCCCCGCCAATGATGGTGGAGAACACGATGGTCTGGGTCTTGGTCAGTTCGCCGCTGGCAGTGGCGCGGCGCGCGGTACGCGCCATGCGCGCATCGATCTCGGCTTCCACGATGCAATTGACGGCGAACGCGGCGCCGGCCAGCAGCCAGATGCCGATCGTGCCAAACAGCACCTTTTGCATGTCCGGCAAACCTGGCGCGGCCAGGAACATGCCGATCACGGCGCAGAACACGGCCAGCTGGGTGACGCGCGGTTTGGTCAGCGCCCAGTACTGGGCGATGCGGTTGCTCGGTTTTGTGTGTTGCGGTCTGGATTGTCATTGTTCTGGTCTTGCTTGAGCGCACGCGCTGGAGCGTGTCCTGGTCTGGTAGTTTAACATGGTCACCAGCACCACCAGCAGGGCGGCCCCGGCATTGTGGAGCACGGCAATTGCGAGCGGGAAGTCGAAATACACGGTCGCCACGCCGGTGCAGGCTTGCAGCGCGAGCACGATGGCGATCCGGCGCAGCCGGCTGGCGCAGGGCCTAAGCACGGCCCAGGCGCGCCACACGGTCAGGCCGAGTACCGCCAGCACGAGGTAGGCGAAGCTGCGGTGCACCCAGTGGATGGCCGTGAGGGCCGAGAACGGCAAGTAGTGGCTAAAGCAGCGGTCTTGCCCAGTTCGCGCCACAGCGTGAAGCCATGTTCGACGTCGAGCGCGGGCATCAGTTCGCCGTTGCACAGCGGGAAGCCGGTGCACGCGAGCGTGGCGTAATTGGTGCTGACCCAGCCGCCCAGGGCGATCTGCACCAGCAGCATCAGGGCCGAGGCGCGCGCCAGCAGGCGCAGCGCCGGCGACACGGCCAGCTGCGGCCGGTTCAGGGTCACGCTGTCCTGGCGCGCGCCCAGCCAGCACAGCATGGCCAGCAAACTCATGCCCAGCAGCAAGTGGGTGGTGACGATTACCGGCTGCAGCTTGAGCGTCACGGTCCAGGCGCCGAAAGCACCCTGCACGCAGACCATCACGAACAGCCAGGTCGGCAGGCCGGGGCGGTATTCGGCGCGTTTGGCGCGCCGCCACTGCAGCCAGGCGGTGGCCATCATGGCCATGCACAGGTAGCCGACGCCCATCGCCAGGTAGCGGTGAATCATTTCGATCCAGGCCTTGGCAACCGTCACCGGCCCGCTCGGCAGCAAGGCTTCGGCCGCCGTGATCTGTTCGTGCGCGAGGAAGGGATTGGCCATGCCGTAGCAGCCGGGCCAGTCCGGGCAGCCCAGGCCCGAATCGGTCAGGCGCGTGAAGGCGCCGAACACGATCAGATCGAAGGTCAGGAAGGCGGTCAGCCAGACCAGCTTGCGGAACTTGTTGGGGTCGGACGACATCCAGACCATCGACAGCGGCACGCTCGCCGCCAGCAGGCCGGAAATGACCAGCCCGGCAAAGTGAGGCAGTTGCATGCTTAGCCGATCGCCGACGCTTTAAGCAGCTTACCGATGTCCTTGGACACTTTTTTCGGATCGGCATCCTTGGGGAAACGCATCATCAGGTTGCCGAGCGGATCGATCAGGTACATATGGTCGTCGACCTTGCCCATGCCTAACCTCCACCGGCAGCCATGCGGCCACCGCTTCCGGCTTGACGCGCAGCATGTGGGTGCCGTCGATCCATTTCATCAGTTCAATGCTGAGCGGATTCTGGTCGGACACCAGCCACACGCGCTCGATGCGCTCCATGCCCTTGCCCTGCATCAGGCGCAGCTGGCGCATGGCGATCAACTGGTCGGTGCATTGCTTGGGGCAGTCGCCCGGGCCCACTTGCAGCATGATCCACTTGCCCTTGTAGGCGTCGAGCGCGGCCGGTTTGCCGTCCAGCTCGGTGGCGGCCAGGGCCTAAGCATCAGGGTACTTTTGCGGATCGAGCAGCGCGCCGTAATTGGTGCGGCCGGTCGGCTTGATGACGTAATAGGTCAGGTAAGAAAAGATCATCGGCGCCGCGCAGACGGCCAGCACGGCCAGCAGCTTCCAGCGGCCGCGCGCCTGGGGCGATGGTTGAGTCGAATTAGTTTGTTCCACGTCGAAATCCCGTTATCACGAAAAAGAGGAGCGCCATCACTGCCAGCGCATACCATTGGAATGCATAACCCTGGTGCTTTTCGACGCCCAGCGCAGGCAGCCAGCCAGTCACGCACCAGTTTTTCACCGGGCCCAGTCGGCCCGGTTTGTTCGATAAAGAAAGGCTGCACGCTCAGCTTGCTGGCGGCGGCAAACTGGGCCGTGTCCAGATTTTGCAGGATGGCGCCGGGCTTGACCGCGGTAAGCTGGCCCAGCTGCATGACCTTGCCCATGCCGAGCCGCGCGCTGCCGGTGATGGTCACGGTGCCGTCCGGGGTGCCGAATTCGGGCAGCCGGTCGTGCTCGCCGGTGTAGCGCGGCAGCCAGCCGCGCGCGACCAGCACATGGGTGTTCAGTAAGCAATCTTGAACGGCATCACCAGATAGAAACCCACCTTGCCCTGCTGCGGCCGGTTGTCGAGGAACAGCGGCCAGTCGGTGACGAACTCGCCCGCCACCGACACCGTGCGAAATTCCATCTGCGCCGCATCCTGCAATGCCGGTCCCAGCACGTAGGGCGCCTCGGCCGCACGCGCGCTCAGCTGTTGCTGCAGGGCGATCTTTTGTCCCGCGCGCCGGTCTTGCCACTGGCCGAGCGCGACCCCGAGCGCCACCAGCAGCAGCGTGGCCACGAAGGGGATGGGCCGAAAGCGGAAGCCGATACGCATTACAATGTAGCCTTATTCAAATTGTCCGGGTTCACCATGAAAATCCTCGTCGCCCTCGCCTTTGTGCTGATTATCGGCAGTCTGGCTTCGGCCCTGTTCTTCCTGATGCGCGACAAGGGCAAGAGCAATCGTACCGTGCATGCGCTGGCGCTGCGCGTGGGCTTGTCGATCAGCCTGTTCTTGCTGTTGCTGGCCGCCCACTACATGGGCTGGATCCAGCCGACCGGCATTAACTGAGCAGTCCTTTCCGCCAAAAAACCGGGGACAGGCCACCGCTGTGGTGGTCTGTCCCCGGTTTTTTTATTCTTGTCGGGCTCATCGCCCGCGGGGGTCTGCGCCCCGCGCAGCCATTACAGCCAGTAGACGACGACGTACAGGCCCAGCCAGACGACGTCGACGAAGTGCCAGTACCAGGCGGCGCCTTCGAAACCGAAGTGATGCTCAGCCGTGAAGTGGCCCTTCATGACACGGTACAGTACCACCGACAGCATGATCGCGCCCATGGTCACGTGGAAGCCGTGGAAGCCGGTCAGCATGAAGAAGGTCGAACCGTAGATGCCCGAGGTCAGCTTCAGGTTCAGTTCGCTGTAAGCGTGCATGTATTCATAGACCTGGAAGCCCATGAAGGTGGCGCCCAGCAACACGGTGGCCAGCAGCCAGAAGGCGGTCTTGGCACGGTGGTAGCGCGCGCAGCGCGTGGTGCGAGATGGTCAGCGTCACGCCCGACAGCAGCAGCAGTGCGGTGTTGATGGTTGGAATCGGGAACGGACCCATCTTGGTGAACGAGTCGATGGTGCTTAGAGCCGGGCTTTCGCCCCACTGCGCGCCGAAGTCAGGCCAGATCATCTTGTGGTCCAGGTCGCCCAGCCATGGCAGGGAGATCGAACGGGCATAGAACAGGGCGCCGAAGAAGGCGCCGAAGAACATGACTTCGGAGAAGATGAACCAGCTCATCGACCAGCGGAACGACAGGTCGATGCTCTTGCCGTATTTGCCCGACTCGGATTCGCCAATCGCGTCGCCGAACCAGAAATACAGGACGACCAGGGTCGACAGGATACCGGCGATATTGAGCGCAGGGCCCCAGGCGGCGCCATTGACCCAGCCCGATGCACCGATCATGGTGACCAGCAGCGAGATGCCCGCGGCCATCGGCCATTTGGACGGACCCGGCACGAAATAGTGCGGTACGGCGTGTGGTGAACTCATCTTCATCTCCTAAATCAAACTTTGTATGCGGTGAATTTCGTAATGCTAAATTGTTTCGTACTCTTACTGTGCGACGGCAATGCGCACCAGCGTGACCAGCAGGCCGATAAACAGCGCCACCCCCGATCAGCGCGGCGATGATCACGTGTACCGGATTCAGACTGGCCGAATCTTTCTCGTAGTCACTGCGCTTGCGGATTCCGAAAAACGACCAGAACACCGCCTTCATCGTGGCGCCGAACGACGCCTTGCGTCCGGTCACCTTATTCTCATCCGTCATCGTGGTCCTCACCTGGCCGCGGTTTGCGTGCTTAAGCGATTTCAAAAAACGTGTACGACAGCGTGATCGTCTTCACCTCGCGCGGCAGGGCCGGATCGATGTAGAACACCACCGGCATCTGCCGTGCTTCATTCAGGGCCCAGCGTCTGCTGCTTGAAGCAGAAGCACTCGACCTTTTTAAAATGCGGCGTGGCCGACTGCGGCGCATAGCTCGGAATCGCCTGCGCCTGCACGCTGCGCGCCTGGGTGTTGACCACTTCGTACATCACGGTGGTCAGTTCGCCTGGGTGCACGGTGACACTGCGCGTGGTCGGGCGAAAACGCCACGGACCCTGTGCATTGCCATCGAGTTCGACGACGATGCTGCGCGATGTGTCGACCTGCGTGTTCTTGCTGTCGTACGTCGCCATGCCATCTTGCTGCGTCAGCACGTTAATGCCGAGGACTTCACACATCTGCTTGTACACCGGCACCAGCGCATAGCCAAAACCGAACATCAGTACGGCGATGACCAGCAGCTTGCCCAGCATCTTGCGGTTGAGCGTCAGGCGCCCTGTCGGTTCGCTTGCCACGTTTTACAGCCAAATACGTTTGATGAACACCATGGCGAAAAAGAAGACTGCAATGCCGCCGATGATCAGGCCGGTTCTTGCGTTGTTGGGTTTCTTCGGTTCAGACATGGGGTTCCACTTGCGAGTTCATTGGCCCGGACGCACAGCGGTCCGGGCCGGATTGCATTACTTGACCATCGGTGGCACTTCGAAGGTGTGGAACGGCGCCGGGCTAGGCACGGTCCATTCCAGGCCTTCCGCGCCATCCCATGGCTTGTCGGCTGCTTTTGCGCCGCCACGGATGGTTGGCAGTACCACGAAGAACAGGAAGTACGCTTGCGACAGACCGAAACCGAAGGCGCCAATGGTGGCCAGCGAGTTGAAGTCGGTGAACTGCGCAGGGTAATCCGCATAGCGGCGCGGCATACCGGCCAGACCCAGGAAGTGCATCGGGAAGAAGGTGATGTTGAACGTGATCAACGACAGCCAGAAGTGCATCTTGCCGCGGAATTCGCTGTACATGTGGCCAGTCCACTTTGGCGACCAGTAGTAGAAGCTTAGAGAACAGCGCGAACAGCGAACCTGCCACCAGCACATAGTGGAAGTGAGCAACAACGTAGTAGGTATCTTGCAGCTGGATGTCGATCGGGGTCACAGCCAGGATCAGGCCGGTGAAGCCGCCCATCGTGAACACGAAGATGAAGCCCACCGAGAACAGCATCGGGGTTTCAAAGGTCATCGAACCCTTCCACATGGTGGCGATCCAGTTGAACACTTTGACGCCGGTCGGCACGGCGATCAGCATGGTGGCGTACATGAAGAACAGCTGGCTGGTCACTGGCATGCCGGTGGTGAACATGTGGTGGGCCCAGACGATGAACGACAGAATCGCGATCGATGCGGTTGCGTACACCATCGATGCATAGCCGAACAGTGGCTTGCGTGCGAAGGCTGGCAGGATCTGCGACACGATACCGAAGGCCTAAGCAGAATCATGATGTAGACCTCTGGGTGTCCGAAGAACCAGAAGATGTGCTGATACATGACCGGGTCGCCGCCATGCAGCAGCGTTAAAGAACGAGGTGCCGAAGTGACGGTCGGTCAGGGTCATGGTGATCGCTGTCGGCCAGCACTGGCATCACGGCGATCAGCAGGTAGGCGGTGATCAGCCAGGTCCAGCAGAACATCGGCATTTTCATCAGGGTCATGCCAGGCGCGCGCATGTTCAGGATGGTGACGATGATGTTGATCGAACCCATGATCGACGAGGCGCCCATCAGGTGCATCGCGAAAATACCCATGTCCATGCCTGGGCCCATCTGGGTCGACAGTGGTGCGTACAGCGTCCAGCTACCGCAGTGGCGCCGCCGGGAACGAAGAACGAGCCAGCCAGCAGCAGTGCCGCAGGCAGCAGCAGCCAGAACGAGAAGTTGTTCATGCGGGCGAACGCCATGTCGGAAGCGCCCACTTGCAGCGGGATCATCCAGTTGGCGAAGCCGACGAAGGCCGAGCATGATCGCGCCGAACACCATCACCAGACCGTGCATCGTAGTCAGCTGGTTGAAGAATTCAGGCTGGAAGAATTGCAGGCCGGGCTGGAACAGTTCCGAGCGGATCATCAGGGCCAGAACGCCGCCCGACAGCAGCATGATCAGGGAGAACCACAGGTACAGGGTACCGATATCCTTGTGGTTGGTGGCGAACAGCCAGCGTCCCAGGCCATGCGGATGGCCGTGGTGGTCGTCATGACCGTGTGCGTGATCCAAAGTAGTTGTGCTCATAGTATGTACTCCCGATTACTTGCGTGCAGCCAGAACTTCGGCTGGTTGAACGATGTTTTCCGCAGCCTTGTTCGACCAGCTGTTGCGGGTGTAAGTGATCACCGCAGCAATATCCGAATCCGACAGTTGCTTCCATGCTGGCATTTCCGAAGGGAACTTGCCGGTCTTCTGGCCGTTCAGCAGGGTGTGAATCTGGTCCGCTTTCGCGCCATTCACGATAGCCGAGCCGTCCAGGGCAGCGAAGGCACCTGGCACACCCTTGCCGTTCGCCTGGTGGCAAGCGACGCAATTGGTGGCGTAGACTTTTTCGCCCTTGGTTTTCAGTTCGTCGATGGTCCACACTTTCGATGGATCGTCGGCTTGTGCCGCCATTTCTTTCTGCTTGACTGCCACCCAGGCGCTGTAGTCGGCATCGCTGACGACGCGCACGACGATCGGCATGAAGGCGTGTTCCTTGCCGCACAGCTCAGCGCACTGGCCGCGGTAGGTACCGATTTTTTCTGCTTTGAACCAGGTGTCGCGCACGAAACCAGGGATCGCATCCTGCTTGACGCCGAAGGCCGGGATCATCCAGGCGTGGATGACGTCGTTGGCGGTCAGGACGATACGGATTTTCTTGTTCACTGGAACGACGACTTCATTGTCGACTTCCATCAGGTAGTTCTCGCCGCGCTTGCCGGTGTAGTGCTCAGGTCGGGGAACCGACTTGTTCGCGCGGGGTCGACAGGTTCGAGTAGAAACCGATGCTTAAGCGCCTTCGCCGTTCAGGTAATCGTAGCCCCATTTCCACTGCATGCCGGTGGCTTTGATGGTGATGTCGGCGTTCGACGTGTCCTTCATGGCCACCACGGTCTTGGTCGCTGGCAGCGCCATGCCGATCACGATCAGGAATGGCACGATGGTCCATGCGATCTCGACCGCGGTCGATTCATGGAAGGTTGCTTAAACTTGTGGCCCAGCGAACGGCGGTGCTTGAACACCGAGTAGAACATCACGCCGAACACGGCAACGAAGATCACCAGGCAGACAACCATCATCCAGGTGTGCAGATCGTTGATCTCGGTTGCGATTTTGGTGACAGGCATCTGAAGATTCAGCTGATTGTCTACCGGACGCCCCTCTACTCCCTGTGCCAGGGCCGGGATACTGGCCGAAATTGCCAGGCCGAGCATCAAGGCGTGAAGTCGCTTTGCATATGTCATGTTTTCCCCAACCACCCAAAAATAATAATACTTTTTAAACGCAAGCCGGTTCTGTCGAACCACCTTCCGCTCCGAAACCATCGCACAAAAAGGCTCCTAAGCCGGTTCACCGCGCTGCAGGTCAATCCGGCTGGAACCGTGACAGCGTGAAGGCATGCCGTGCACGCCCGATCCGCTGCTTGCTATTGCTTCCGACTGTTGTTCGTCCGATATTTCTGCTCAAAATTCGTGCAAAGATGGACGCAGTCGACAAAATTAGTCGTTGATTATACTCAAGGAACACAATATGCATCAAGGACAAATGCGGCTTTCCATGGGCCACGCCCTTGCAATTGCACACCGCGACCCCACCTGCCTGGCCGGTTCAGCTGCGCGGCTGGAAGCGGATGATCGCCTCAGCCGGCCCGGGTCAGGCGCGGCGCGGGCCGGAAAGCGTGGCCATAAATGACTTCAAAACTCAGGGCCAGCTTGCCGTCCGGCCGGCGCTGGGCTTCGAGCGCCTGCTCCAGGCGCTGGCGGGCGGCGCGCCCCATCAGGCCGCGGCCGCGCGTGACCAGCGGGTTGCCGCCCAGGGCGCGCACGTCGGCCAGCAGAGCGGCCGGGGTGTCGTAGGTGACCGTGATGACTTCCATGTCCATGACGGGCGTGGAAAAGCAAGCCCTCGACCAGCTGATCGCCGAAATCGTGCATGTCGACAAACGGCAGCGCGTGGGGCGACTCGTCCACGGCGCCGAACGCGGCGCGCAGCTCGCGCAAGGTGTCCGGCCCGAAGGTGGAGAACATCAGCAAGCCTTCCACGCGCAGGATGCGGCGCCACTCTGTAAATACGCGGTCCGGCTGCGGATGCCAGTGCAGTGCCAGGTTCGACCACACCAGCTCGACCGAGTTCGGCGCCAGCGGCACATTGCCGAAGTCGCCGCACAGCAGGTCGATCCCGGCCTTGGCTTAAGCAGCAGGCGTCCCAGCAACTGATTCAATGCGCCGGGGGTGGCGCGGCCTTGCCTGCGGCGCGCGCCATCGCGTGCGCGGCATCGAGCCCGAGGATCTGGGCGGCCGGATAATCCTGTTGCAGGCGGACCAGGTCATGGCTTAAGCGCCGCAGCCGGCGTCGAGCACGCGGGCCGGGGCCACCTTGACCAGCTGGAGCCGCTCGTGCATGCGGGCGGCGACTTCTGCGGCGCAGGAAATCGGCGCCAAACGATGCGTTCGGGATGCGCGAACAGGGCGCGCACGCGCCAGATCGATAGGCGCACTCATTTTAGATGGAGAAACAGGAGCTGACATGGTGTTGGCGCTGGTGACGGACGCAAGCGAAGCGCCCTGAAATGCGATAATGGCAGCAGTGTACCCGTTTGTTGGAACTTGAGCCGATGCGCCACCGCCCGTGGCCGCGCCTGGCGCCCTGGATGCAGCTGCTCGGGCGCGGCCTGGCCGCCTCCCTGCTGCCGTCCAGCTGCGCCCTGTGCGGACTGGGCAGCGACGCGGCCGTCTGCGCCCCCTGCCATGCCCGCTTTCTGGGCCCGGCCCGGGCCCGCTGCCGCTGTTGCGCCAACCCGGTGGCGGCGGCCGACGCGCGCTGGCCGTGCGCGGCCTGCATGGCGGCCGCGCCCGCTTACGATGCGACGGTGGTGGCCGCCGACTACGCCAGTCCGCTCGACCAGCTGGTACTGCAACTGAAATTCGGCGCCCGCCTGGCGCTGGCGCCCTGGATGGGCAGCGTGCTGGCGCAGGCGGTGCTGGCCGGGCGCGCGCCGCTGCCGAACCTGCTGTGTCCGGTACCACTGGGGCCGCTGCGGCTGGCCGGACGCGGCTTCAACCAGGCGCTCGAAATCGCGCGCCCGCTCGCGCACACGCTCGGCATTCCCTTGCGCGCGGCGCTGGCGCTGCGGGCGCGCGAGACCGAGGCCCAGTCCGGTGTCGCCCCGGCCGAGCGCCGCAGAAACATCCGGCATGCCTTCATTGTCGCGCCGGACGCGCTGGCCATGGTGCGCGGCCAGCATGTCGGCGTGGTGGACGACGTGATGACCAGCGGCGCCACGCTCAATGAACTGGCGGCCACGCTCAAGCGCTTTGGCGCCGCGCGCGTGAGCAACTTTGTGTTCGCGCGCACGCCGCCCCACTGAAACAATTACAGGAGAAACACCTTGTTCCACGTCGTACTGGTAGAACCCGAGATTCCGCCCAACACCGGCAACGTCATCCGCCTGTGCGCCAACACGGGCGCCCAGCTGCACCTGATCGAGCCGCTCGGCTTTCCGCTGGACGACGCCAAGATGAAGCGCGCCGGGCTCGACTACCACGATTACGCCACCATGAAGGTGCACAAGAACTGGGACGCCTTCCTGGCCGATTGCCAGCCCGATCCGGCGCGCATGTTCGCCATGACCACGCACGGCTCCGCGCCGTTCGCCGACGCCGCCTTCCGTCCGGGCGACGTGTTCGTGTTCGGCTCGGAAACGCGCGGCCTCGATCCGGCCCTGCGCGAGAGTTTCCCGCCCGCCCAGCGCATCCGCCTGCCGATGCGTCCCGACAACCGCAGCCTCAACCTGTCCAACACGGTCGCCGTGGTGGTGTTCGAAGCCTGGCGCCAGAACGGCTGCAGCCATGCGGCGCCTGAGCTGCGTTGGGGGTCAGGTCCGACATCCGGACACGGGCTCAACCGCAGCGCGGTTGAGCCCGTGTCCGGATGTCGGACCTGACCCCCAACGCCCCCGTGACAATTCAATAGTTTCCCAGGCGATTTTTGGCCTATCCTGAATCGTTATCAAAATAACACGCATGCCAGAAAGCCATGCGAACGATTTTGATCAAGACGCAGGAGCATCGCCATGAGTGCCACCTATACCGGGAGCCAGGCCGCCGATATCCATCGCAAGCTGGCCAGCCTGCGCGCCCGCTTCCCCCAGCCGCTCGACGCTTCTAAGCACCGAGGCTTTTTGGGCGGCACTTGCAAATGCGAAGACAGCGCCCTGCTGCGCGCCACCCTCGCCCTGTTCAATGACCAGTTCGGCACCCCGGTCCCGCCCGGCGCGCCCGACTTCGACGGCCAGGTCTGGCGCAAACTGAACCAGGAGGCTTAAGCAGCGTCCAGAACGAAGTCTGGCAGTTCGAACTGGACGGCATCGCCAGCGGCATCCCATCGGCGGCGTGCGCCCGGCCGACGAAGCGGGCGTGATCAGCGCCGCCCACCGCGCCGAACTGGCTTAGGCCTGGCCTTTTCCGGCGGCGGCATCCGCAGCGCCACCTTCAACCTCGGCATCCTGCAGGCGCTGGGCGCCAACCACATGCTGCGCGATTTCGACTACCTGTCCACCGTCTCCGGCGGCGGCTACATCGGTTCCTGGCTGTCGCGCTGGCTGAACAAGGAAACCGACATCGGCATGGTCGAGAGCAAGCTCGCCCCCAAGCCGGACGCGCCCGGCGCGGTGCGCGAAGCATCCCAGATCACCTTCCTGCGCCAGCACAGCAATTTCCTCACGCCCAAGACCGGCATGTTCAGCGCCGATACCTGGTCCATGCTGTCGATCTACGTGCGCAACACCATGCTCAACCTGGGCATGCTGGTCGCGCTGATGGCGGTGGCCATGATGTTGCCGCGCCTGCTGGTGGCGGCCGTGGCCTGGCTCGGCCCCGCCTCGCGCGCCGAGTTTGTCGCGGTCGGCTCGGCCGCCGCCCTGTGGACGGTGTTTTGCATTGCGCTCAGTATTTCCGATCAAGCCGTGCAAGGGCGCGCGACTGGCTGCGCGGCCAGAGCCAGGGCAGCGTCATCAGCTTCGTGGTGCTGCCGCTGATGCTGGCTAAGCTTTGCTTAAGCAGCATCGCCATCTGGTACGGCCAGGGCACGCTGCTGCCGATCTGGGGCCACCTGGGCGCCTTCGATTCGCTCAGCCCGCTGTGGCTGTTCTTCCCCGGCACCCTGTACTTCCTCGCCTGGACCATCGGCTGGGTCACGGCCCAGGGCTTGAACGCGGGCTCGGTCTGCGGCATCGACTGGGCCGCGGCGCGCCGCGAACTGCCGGGCCACTTCGCCTGCGCCGCCAGCGCCTACGCGGTCGGCACGGTGATCATGCTGGCCACGCTCAAGTTCACCCACCGCCTGCCGATCTTCAGCGATGCCGAACATGCCGATGGGCATGCCGATTCACCTGGTCGCGCTCGGCATGCCGACAGTGCTGTGCCTGTTCGGCGTGACCATGATCCTGTGCATCGGCCTGGTCGGCCGCCTGTATTCGGAAGCAAGCCGCGAATGGTGGGCGCGCCAGGGCGCCTGGACCATCATCCTGTCGCTGGCCTGGCTCGGCCTGTGCGTGATGAGTCTGTACGGCCCGCCGCTGGCCGACTACCTGCTGGCCAGCGCCATGGGCTGGGGCAGCAAGATCATGGCCAGCACCTGGATCGGCGCCACCCTCAGCCTACCTGCTGCTCGGTCGCGGCGACCTGAGCGGCAAGAAAGATCCCAAGCCGGTGTTCGGCTTCATTGCCGCCCTGGCGCCGATCGTGTTTGCGGTAGGCCTGATGGTGCTGGTGTCGGCCGTGTCGTTCCGGGTCGCATTGGCGCTCACCCCGGGCCGCGCTTGCATGTCACCATCCCGGACGGCATCATGAGCGGCTACTACGCCAACACCGCGCTGATTCCTCCCAGCATCACCGCGGCGGTGCTGGTCGCGCTGCTGATCGGCGGTTTCCTGCTGGCGCGCCGGGTCGACATCAACAAGTTTTCGCTGTACATGATGTACCGCAACCGCCTCACGCGCGCCTTCCTTGGCGCCCACAACAAGGACCGCTCGCCCCACCCGTTCACCGGCTTCGACGAGCACGACGATATCCTGCTGTCGAAACTGATCACGAACCAGGCCTAGGCAAGATGCAGCGCCCCTTCCACATCGTCAACACCACCCTGAACATGGTCAGCGGCACCGAACTGGCCTGGCAAACGCGGCGCGCTTGGCGGCTTTGCGTTCACGCCCGCCTTCTGCGGCTTCGAGCTGCCGGTCATGCCCACGCCGGCCGGACGCACGGCGCCGGGCGAAGCGGCGCGCGGCTGCTACCGCCGCACGGCCGAGTACGACACCGGCGGCACCACCCCGGGCGACGACGACGGCGGCATCAAACTCGGCATGGCGATGGCCGTGTCCGGCGCGGCCGTCAGCCCGAACATGGGTTATCACTCGGCGCCCGCGCTGGCCTTCCTGCTGACCCTGTTCAACGTGCGGCTCGGGCGCTGGTTTGCCAATCCGCTCTGGGTCAACTGGAAGAAGCGCTCGCCCCGCTTCGGCCTGGTCCACCTGCTGGCCGAAATGTTCGGCATGAGCGATTCCGGCGCCCACTACCTGAGCCTGTCCGACGGCGGCCATTTTGAGAACCTCGGCATCTACGAACTGGTGCGGCGCCGCTGCCGCCTGATCGTGGTGGTCGACGCGGGCGCCGACGGCAATCTGCATTTCGAAGACCTCGGCAACGCGATCCGCAAGTGCGCAACCGACCTCAATATCCAGATCGACATCGACGTCAGCAAGGTCGACCTGATCAAGGCCGATGACTTCAGCAGCGCCCACTACGCGATCGGCAAGATCCGCTACACCCAGACCGACAAACTGCTCGACGATGGCGCACCGAACGACAAGGTGGTGGACGGCACCCTGCTCTACATCAAGCCTTCGCTGCTGGGCACCGAGCCTAAGCCGACGTGCTGAACTATCGCAAGAGCAACAAAGATTTCCCGCACCAGACCACGGGCGACCAGTGGTTCGACGAAACCCAGTTCGAAAGCTACCGCGCGCTCGGCTACCGGATCGGCATGCTCGCTTTCCGCCAGGCATCGGAGGCGATGATCACGGCTAGCACAAGAGCAACCGCATCAGCGCCATGTGCGCCATCCTCGAAGGGGTGTTCGGCAACGGCAATGGCGGCCGCCACCTGCACGTGGTGCCCAAGCGGCCGGGAACCCGGCGCCAGAACTAGCCGGGCACGGCGGGGACGATTCGCACCATGGTGCGCAATTTGCCGCGAGGCTTTATCATCGAAGCAACCGAGCCCAGCCTCCTTTGCCATGATCAAGCTTCAACTCCTGCTGCGTCACCCGGGCCTTGACCCCGGCATCGATGACGCCCTGCGCGCCGCGCTGGCGGCGCACGGCTTGCAGGTGACCGGCTGCGGCCGGGCCACGGTGGCGGTGCAGATCGCGCCGGACGACTACGCACGCCTGTTCGGCGCCGCCCCCGATCGCTCCTGCCTGCCGGTCCCCCCGGACCTGCAAGGCGCCATCACCTTGATTACCAGCGCGCCGCCGCACTGCGCCTCCCCCATTCGCCGAAAGGAAAAAATGCAGCCATTTAAGCTCAGCCACCGCTATCCGCCCCAAGGCACGCCCGCTCCCGCCGATGCCATGCTGCGCATCGCCGTCACCTTCAAGGGACGGGCCCGGACCGGGCCAACCAAGGTCGCCGCCCGCCTGTCGTCGGCCAGCATCATGAGCTTCGAGCCCGAACCGGGCGAAATGGAAACGGCGATCGAGGCCCTGCAGCCTAAGCATGGCTTCGTGGTTTCCGGCCAGGGCCGCATGACGGTCTCGGTGCGCGGCACGGCCGCCCTGTTCGAGCACGTGTTCGGCACCCAGCTGACCACCATCGCCCTCGACAAGTCGCTCTGCTACTCCAGTCCCTGCGTGTACTACCCGCCCGACGGCGCGCCCTGGAATCCGGACCCGGTACTGATCCAGCTGATCGACGACGCCTATATCCAGTGGCCGCACATCTACCTGTCCGACCCGTCCATCAATGCGCGTGGGCCGCAGGTCGACTACTTCCACCTCGATGTGCTGGAAGACGTACCGGCGCGCCTGAATGTGCCGCCGATTCACCGCGAGCGCCATCACGGCGAAGGCATCCGGGTGGCCATGATCGACACCGGCTTCGACCACGCGCACCCCTTCTTCGTGCGCAACGGCTTCACCTCGTCGGTGGTGCTGGCGCCGTCGGCCACCAACCGCGCCACCGATCCGGGCAGCCACGGCACGGGCGAGTCAGCCAACGTGTTCGCCATCGCGCCGAAAGTCACCTTCATCGGCGTCAAGCTGGGCGACGATGCCGATCCTTCCGGCGGCGCCAGCATTCTGGAAGGCTTCCAGGAAGCGCTCAAGCACAAGCCGCACGTGATCACGGTCAGCATGTGCTACGACCTGCGCGAGCTCGATGGCAAGGTCGAACTGGGCGAACTGCCCAACGGCCTCAAACCGCTGGAGGCCGAGATCCAGGCGGCCATTGCAGGCCTAAGCATCGTGGTCGTGTTCGCGGCCGGGAACGGCCACTACGCCTTCCCCGCGTCGATGCCGGAAGTGCTGGCCGTCGGCGGCGCCTTCGTCGCCCAGGACGGCAGCATGCGCGCGTCCGACTACGCCTCGGCCTTCACCAGCACCATCTATTCCGGCCGCCACGTGCCCGACGTGTGCGGCCTGGTCGGCCTGCTGCCATATGGCGACTACATCATGCTGCCGGTGCCGCCCGGCGGCGAGATCGACACCGCCAACGCCGCCCACGACGGCACCATGCCGGGCGATGGCTGGGCCGTATTCAGCGGCACCTCGGCGTCGGCCCCGCAGATCGCCGCCGTGTGCGCGCTGCTGCTGCAGAAAAATCCCAAGCTCACGCCAGCCGAGATCAAGGCCCTGCTCACCCGCACCGCCGTCGATGTACGCGAAGGGACGGCCAACCCGGCCAGCGATCCGGAAGGCGTGGGCATCAAGGCCGGGCCGGGCGTCGATGGCGCGACCGGCGCCGGACTGGTCGACGCGCACGCGGCCTGGATCCAGGCCTAGCGCCGCAGTGTGCGAAAACGGGCAGTACTGACCGCTTCCGGGCGCCCGCAGCACCGCTTTTTTGCGGCCAGTCAGAGTGCAGCTTGCAATGGCATGGTGTTTGCGTAGTGGGTGATGTCGCTTCCGACAATCACTCAACGGGAAACCTCACATGCCTACTTTTCGCAGCTACGCCAAATACCTGATCACTCTGGCCGCAATCTTCACCGCCCTGCAAGCGACCGCCGCACCGGCGCCGCGCGGCCCCTCGACCGCGGACGAACGCGCGTCGTCAAGCTCGCACTGGATGCGCGCAGCGATCCGCAAACCGTGCGCGCCGCCAATGAAGCCTGGCTCGAACAGTGGATCAACGACGTACCCGACTTCATGTTCAAGCCGGAAGCCGTGGCCTCCTGGTGCATTCGCAGTGCCAGGGGCGAGATGCGCAAGGTAGTGCGGTTCCAGTACGGCGCCAGCGCCCTCGCCTACCAGATCGAACACAATCTGCCGGATCCGCAAAAGGCCGCCGACGTCAGTGCCGTGAGCCTGGCCGGGCTGGAGGGCGTACTGGCCGCCTACGAAACGCTGGTCGCCAAAGACGCTGACAGCCGCTCGCCGAAAATGGACGAAGCCCTGGCACGCCGCAGCAAAGGCGAACTGGCCGCCTTCGCCGCAGAAATCGCAGCCCGATGATCACGCGCCGCTCGTTCCTCGCTTGCGGCCTGCTGATTGCCATCGGCGTGTGCGGCGCGGCGCACGCCGCCGCGCCGCAGCTCAGCGTGCAGCAGATGCGCGACGACTTCCAGCTGACCCGCCGCGCCATCGAAGAAGCGCACGGCGGCATCTACCGCTACACGCCAAAGCGCGACCTGGACCGCATATTCGATGCAGCGGCCGCGCGCATCGACCATCCCATGGACGCGATGGCCTTCCAGCGCATTCTGTCGCCTGCGGTGGCCGCCGTGCGCTGCGGCCACACCGCCGTGCAGCTGTGGGGACCGGCCAAGACGCAGATGGATGAAGCCTTGCTGCTGCCGCTCGACGTGAGAGTGATCGGCGGCCGCATTTACATCCTGCGCGACTTCGACACCGAGGGCAAACTGGCTAAGCCGCGAAATCACGGCCATCAACGGCGTGCTTAAGCCGCGCAGCTGGTCGATACGATGATGACCGCCTCGCAGGGCGACGGCTTCGTGCCGACCGGGCGTACCGCGCGGTGAACCGCATCTTCAAGGAGGGATTGCTGCGCTACTTCGGCATGAGCGGCAGTTTCAAAGTCAGGCTGGCCAAGACGCGCGGCGAGCTTGTTCTGCACGGGCAGCTTCTGGCCGCGATGCAGGAATTGTCCAGGAAACGCTATCCCCAGGATCAGTACAACCCGCGCTTCATGGAGCTGACTTTTCTTGATGAAGGCCGCATCGCGCGCATGAACATCTTTAACTTCCTCGACAACGAGGAAGACGACGACGGTTCAACCCTGCTGCGCAAGGCATTCGAGAAAATCGCCGCCACCGGAAGCCAGACCCTGATCCTCGACCTGCGCAACAACGGCGGTGGCCAGGACGCACTCGGCAAGAAGGTTTTACTCCTACCTGGTCGACCAGCCCTTCCCGTACTACCAGTCGCTGACCGTGAACCGGCCGGGCCTGTCGTTTGCAGCCAATGTCGTGGAAGGTGCGGCCGGTGTGCTTAGCCGGGGGCGCTCGAAGCGCGTGCCGACGGCCTGTACGACTACCGCTCGCACCCGAACCTGGGCATCCAGCAGCCGCGCAAGCCGACGTTTTCCGGGAAGGTGATCGCGCTGATCAACGGCGGCTCGTTCTCGACGACGTCGGAGCTGCTCACGCAGCTGCACGACAAGAAGCGTGCGGTATTCGTGGGAGAGGAATCGGCGGGCGCGTATCACGGCAATTCATCGGGTAACGATGCCTTGCTTGAACTGCCGAACAGCGGGCTGCGCGTGTTCATCCCGCTGATCACGTACACGCTGGCGGTCAGTTCGGAACACGCCATCGGCCGTGGGGTGATGCCCGACTATGCGATTGAGCCGGGCATTGAAGACTATCTGAATGGCCGCGATCCGCAATTGGACCGCGCCCTGGCGCTGGCGCGTTCAGCAAGCGCGAAGTAAGCACCGCGCGCAGGCAAAATCAGGAGCGGATTTTACCCAGCAGCTTGGTCGTGGACCGGTCGTGCTCAAAATCGATCGCCACGGCCTTGCCGCCGTAGGCGATCACGGCCTGCCCTTCCGGGATGGCGGTCATGTCGTAGTCGCCGCCCTTGGCATAAATCTCGGGCCGCGCTTCGAGTACGACTTCGAGCGCGGTGTCTTCATCAAAATCCACCACCAGGCTGACCGACTCCAGCGCGGCCAGCACCGCCATCCGATCCGGCGCCGCATTCAAAGGCCGGTCATCGCCCTTCCCCAGGCGCTTGACCGATGCATCGGTATTCGCCGCAACCACCAGCGAAGCACCCAGCGCGCGCGCCTGTGCCAGATAAGTCACATGGCCGCGATGCAGGATGTCAGAAGACGCCGTTGGTCAGGACAACTGGCTTGGGCAGCGCGGCGACCCGCTCTTTAAGTTCAGCGCGGGTGCAGATTTTTTGTTCGAAGTCTGGCATGAGAGCGGGAGATGTCGGATAAGAGAATTCTTGCATTGTAACCAGTGAAGCGAGCGACAACGCAAATTTCAATTTCCACGAATCCAGTTTCTTCCACGACTTAGTTTGCGATTGAACAACGCGTCGCATCGGGGAAAGCGCACCATAAGTTATCAACTGAACAACCCATCCGAAGTATGAAATTTCCCAAGTAGTTCTAACAGGAGGACGCCATGAAAGTCGAGCACAAGAAAGGTTGGTCTTTGGTCTGCGAAACAGTGTTGGTCGGCACACTCGTGGATGGATTTTTCATGTGGCTGCTCTTCAATACTGGCCTAGGGGATGGAATGCCCGATGCACTAAAGCTTTGGGGACCGATAGTCCTTTGGGTCATTACCCTCGCGTTCTTTTTCACGCATCGCACAGCCGACGGCGGAATTGAATTCAAAGTTTGGTAAGAGGATCCAACGCCAAAGTGACTTCGATTCCCAGCCTCACGAGCCAAGAAACGAGCGGCTCTCTGAATTCGCCGGTGCGCCATCTCGATGTCTCATCGGATTGGCGTAGCTGCCGAAGGCTGGGCGAGATTCAATCTCGCCCAGATCACAATGCAGTACCAACTTGGAGACTCAAAATGTTGACGATTCCACGTAGCGAATGCGATCTGATTTGCGGCGCCGGTAAAGGCTCGGGAGGTGAGGGAATTGCGGGCATTGTCGGGGTCAGGTACGGCAACCCGCATTGTACCTAGCTCAGGCGAAGACTTGCCACCCATCGCCTTGCATCCTTTTTGCGGTTGAACAAGATGCCGCACCACAAGAGCGCGACTATAAGTTGGCAATTAAATAAGTGACTGCCACGCTAATTTTAGGAGGACGTATGAAAATCCCGTCGAGAAAAAAATGGCATTTGATCTTAAGCGTGCTCATCAATTCGACAATCCATTCTCTCCTTTACCTCTCACTGCTTTTCTACACCCCGGTTGGAAACATATTCCCAGATGTAGTGAAAGTGCCTTCCGCAATTGGACTCTGGGTTATTGGCGTCACGTTCCTGATCGCCCACATCACTCCTGAAGGCGAAATCAAATACAAAATTTGGTCATGAAAAGATTGAACACGCTGTGGCCCAGCGAGCTATTTATGCAGGTGATGCGTGCAGGCCATTTTGGTTGCAAAGGCTAAATGCATGCTTGGCATTTGGTCGAGCAAGGGTCTGAGGAGTTCGAACCTTCTCAGCGTTGAAGTGGTAGATTTTTGGAGGAATTGCTATGTTCGTTCTGACAAATGAAGAGCTTTATCAAGTTAGCGGCGCAGGTCCCATAACCATTGCCGACTTGGCATGCCAAGCAGTGCCGCTTGCCGCCAGTATCGGTGCGGCCGCTTGTAGTTCTGCCGCAATTGAAGCAGCAGGCGGAATAGGCGCAATGGGAGCCTTGGGCGCTACCACAGGGGGAATCATGTGGGCTGGCCTCGTCTCGTCATTCATTGCGGGCTACGGCATTGGATCCTTACTTGGCAACAACGATCAGTTTAAAGACGGACTGAGTGACGTCTTTTTGGAAGTATTCGGCTCGGACTAAGTTAGCCCGTTGATCGATGTAATTTTTGAGTAGGTCTGATATGGTGCGCAGCGTTTCTCTGCACGGCGCGCGCCATTCAGCTGCGAATACTGCGCTTAAGCAGGATCACAAGGAAATCAACCGTCTCACTCCCGGCTCCAGCGCCGCCAGAGCAATCCTGTCCTGCCCCCGATAAATCATCAGCGCATACACCGTCGCCAGCATATTCACCTCGGGCGAGAGCGCATATTCATTCCCGCGCGCAGGGCGCTTGTCGCGCCAGTAGTTGATTGCCGCTTCCAGCTCCTGCACGCTCAGGTCCATCACTCCCCCGATTTATTCTTCGTTCTCCGGCTCCTCTTCGATCGCCATGGACAGGTCGGCCGGACCGCTAGACTGCGATTCCGTGCCAGGTGAGATTTTGCGTTGTACTCAGAGACGCTGGCAACGTTCTCCCTACCAATCATGCAGACCGAATTTCTTCAATGGCGCCTTTGCGGCACAACAACGCACCGGCGCAAGAGGAGCGCACCATAATTATCAGTAAAACGGGATCACGACATTTCAATCTCAACTACCATTTCTATCGGGAGAGGCAATGAAATCAGCGCAGAGATTGTTTGCCGTTGCGTTTCGAACCCTTGGGTACCCCTTCAGCAAACGGAGTTCTGTCATCGCTTCCCATTCTTCCAAAACTGTCAAGTTCCGCAGCTTCGCTGCCACTGGCTGCCGTACCTGCGTCGCCCTTAGCTGAACTCGCAGCGTCGTGAACCCGCTATTTCGTCAGGAAGCGCTCGATGCCAAAGGCGATAGTCTGTTGGGCGGGATTCGAATTTGCCGCCGAATCGACTTCTCGCTTGCAACGATCACGACGCTTGCCCTTGCTGCCGGACTACTCATATTTTGTACCTTCGCTCATGTAACTCGGAAGGCGCATGCGGAAGGAGTACTGGTCCCAGCGCTCGGAACCCTCCAAGTTGTATCCAGCGGCAACGGGACGATCATAGAAATGCATGTACGTGAGGGGCAAATGGTCAGGCAGGGCGACGTCGTCGCAGTTGTGGGCATGGATCGGTCCGCAGGACATGGCGACACAATTGAACTTGTCTTACAAAACATTTTGAATCGTACTGCTGCGCTTCAAGAGCAGCGCAGGGGAAGAATCCAGCTCATGAAGCAACGTGATCGGGTCCTCACCTCGCGCATTCAAAGTGTATCGATGCAAGTCCGACAGGTAACAGAAGAGATGAAATTAGCGCAGCAACGTGTCGTACTGGCGCAAAAAGCGTTAAGCGCTACGAACAATTGGCAGGTGCAGGATATTCGTTCCCGCGCGCAGGGCGCTTGTCGCGCCAGTAGTTGATTGCCGCTTCCAGCTCCTGCACGCTCAGGTCCATCGCTCCCCCGATTTATTCTTCGTCCTCCGGCTCCTCTTCGATCGCCATGGACAGGTCGGCCGGACCGCTCGACTGGGATTCCGTACCAGGCTCCTTGCGGTCGCCGCGCAGCTTGATCTGCAGCCGCAGGCCGTTTTGCGAGTCGGCGTTGCGGATCGCTTCGTCGTAGCCGATATGCCCCTTGTTATACAGTTCGTAGAGCGCCTGGTCAAACGTGCACATGCCCAGCTCGCGCGATTTGTGCATGATCTCCTTGATGCCCTGGAAGTTGCCTTTGAGGATCATCTCGCCGATGGTCGGCGTATTCAGCAAAATCTCGATGGCCGCCTTGCGGCCCTTGCCGTCTTCGGTCCGCACCAGCCGCTGCGAGACAATCGCGCGCAGGTTCGACGACAAGTCCATCAGCAGCTGGTTGCGCCGCTCTTCCGGGAAGAAGTTGATGATCCGGTCCATGGTCTGGTTCGAGTTGTTCGCGTGCAGCGTGCCCAGGCACAGGTGGCCCGTCTCGGCGAACGCAATCGCGTGCTCCATGGTCTCGGTATCGCGAATCTCGCCGATCAGGATCACGTCCGGCGCCTGGCGCAGGGTGTTCTTGAGCGCGTGGTGCCAGGACAGCGTGTCGACCCCGACTTCGCGGTGCGTGATCAGGCAGCTCTTGTTCTTGTGGACGTATTCGACCGGGTCTTCCACGGTGATGATGTGGCCCGCCGAATTGGCATTGCGATAATCGATCATCGCCGCCAGCGTGGTCGACTTGCCCGAGCCCGTGCCGCCCACCACCAGCACCAGGCCGCGCTTGGTCATGATCACGTCCTTGAGGACGTCCGGCAAATCGAGTTTTTCAAAGTTCGGAATCTCGGACGCGATGGTCCGCACCACCATGCCGACCGCCTGCTGCTGCACGAACACGTTGACGCGGAAGCGGCACACATTCGGCAGCGAGATGGCAAAATTGCATTCCATCTCGGCTTCGAATTCGCGCGTCTGCTTGGCGTTCATCAGCGACAGCGCCAGCGCGCGTCACTTCCGGTGTCAGCTTCTGCTGGCTCATCGGCTTCATCGCGCCCTGGTGCTTCATACTCGGCGGGAAGTCGGCCGAAATGAACAAGTCCGACCCACCTTGCTGGTGCATGACAGTGAGTAATTTATGAATATAAGCCTGGGCTTCTGCCGGGCCAAAGGTGGAGGACATGCTTGCCTTTCAATGGAGTGTGCTTAGCGGAAATCAGCCGTGCTCCAATTATATCGACAGCATTCCGGGTAGAATATAATTTCTTTGCTGACTGATTAGCAACACTGTGTCACGATGGACGCACAGCCCTGTTCCCGCAATCATCCGTTCCTAGCTCTCTATGACCCTGACCGAACTGAAATATATCGTTGCCGTAGCGCGTGCGAAACATTTCGGGCACGCCGCTGAAGCGTGTTACGTCGCCCAGCCGACCTTGTCGGTTGCCATCAAAAAGCTCGAGGACGAACTCGGCGTGGTGCTGTTCGAACGGGGTGGCGCGGAAATCTCGGTCACGCCGCTCGGCGCCCAGATCATTGCCCAGGCCGAACGCGTGCTCGAACAGACGGCCGCGATCAAGGAACTGGCCAAGCAAAACAAGGATCCCCTGGCTTACCCCGCTGCGCCTCGGCGTGATCTACACCATCGGCCCTTACCTGCTGCCGCCGCTGGTCAAGAACGTGATCGAGCGCGTGCCGCAAATGCCGCTGATCCTGCAGGAAAACTTCACGGTCCGCCTGCTCGAACTGCTGCGCCAGGGCGAACTGGACGCGGCCATCATGGCGCTGCCGCTGCCCGATCACGGCATGTCCATGCAAACGCTGTATGACGAACCCTTCGTGGTCGCCATGCCGCGCAATCATCCCTGGGCCAAACGCAAAGCGATCTCGGCCCAGGATCTCAAAACCGAAACCATGCTGTTGCTCGGCAACGGCCACTGCTTCCACGACCAGGTGCTTGAAGTGTGTCCTGAAATGGCGCGCTTTTCCTCGCCCGGCAACGGAATGCAGCGCACCTTCGAAGGCTCGTCGCTGGAAACGATCCGTCACATGGTCGCCTCCGGCATCGGCCTGACTGTGCTGCCGCGCGGTCCGTGCCCGACATGAACGTGAAAGACGGCATGCTGGCCTTCGTGCCCTTCGAAGCGCCGGTGCCGTCGCGCCGGGTCGTCATCGTGTGGCGCAAGAGCTTCACGCGGCGCGCCGCGATCGATGCCGTGTGCGCTGCCGTCGCTGCCTGCGAACTGCCTGGTGTCAATATGCTCGCGCTGGAAGAAGCCGCCTGATGCCGCAATGAACAAGCTGTCCCTGTATTTCCGCCTGGTCCGACTCGACAAACCGATCGGCATACTCCTGCTGCTGTGGCCGACCCTGATTGCGCTGTGGATCGCGTCCGGCGGCAAGCCGAACCTGGCGCTGCTGGCCATCTTCACGCTCGGCACGGTGCTGATGCGTTCAGGCTTAGCTGCGCCATCAACGACTACGCCGACCGCGACATCGACAAGCACGTCAAGCGCACCGCCGAACGCCCGCTCACGAGCGGCCGCATCAAGGGCTGGGAAGCGGTGGCCGTAGCCGCCGTGCTGGCCATTGCCGCCTTCCTGCTGATCCTGCCGCTGAACGCGCTGACCAAGCAGATGTCGGTGGCGGCCGTCATCATCATCCTAAGCACCTATCCCTACTTCAAGCGCTTCTTCGCCATTCCCCAGGCTTATCTGGGCATCGCGTTCGGCTTCGGGATTCCGATGGCGTTCGCGGCGGTCCTGAACGACGTGCTTAAGCGCTGGCCTGGTGGCTGCTGCTGGCCAATGTGTTCTGGGCCGTGGCCTACGATACCGAATACGCCATGGTCGACCGCGACGACGACCTCAAGATCGGCATCCGCACCTCGGCCATCACCTTCGGCCGCTTCGACGTGGCAGCCGTGATGCTGTGCTACGGCGCCGCCCTGGCCATCATCCTCGTATGCGGCTGGCTGGCGGGCATGCGCTGGTGGTTCGTGGCAGGGCGTGGCGGTCGCGGCCGGAATTGCACTTTTTCACTACACATTGATCCGCGAACGCGACCGGATGCGCTGTTTTTATGCATTTCGTCACAACAATTGGTTGGGTGCGGCCCTTTTTGCCGGTGTCGCGTTAGACTACGCTTTCGGATAATGTTGTCCTTATTTCATTCCTGAGGTGCTAAAAATGATCGAATCCATTCCAACCAAACCAGGCGCACGCGATCAACTGATGAGCGATCTGAAATCCGTGATCCAGGATGCCGAAGCCTGGCTGCGCAATGGCAGCCACCTGTCGGGCGAGGAATTCCAGGCCGCCAAGGCCAAGTTCGAGCGCACCCTGTCGACCGCCAAGGCCGACCTGATCCGCCTCGAAGAAACCGTGGTCGCCAAGACCAAGGAAGCGGCCAAGGCCACCGACGATTACGTGCATGAAAACCCATGGAAGGCAGTCGGCATCGGCGCCGCAGGCGGCCTCCTCGTGATCGGCTTGCTGATCGCACGGAAGTAAGCACATGGCGATCGTGGAAACTGTGGGACGCATAGGCGGAACGCTGGTCGCCATGGTGCAGACGCGCCTGGCGCTGGCCGCGGTCGAAATCGAGGAAGAGTCGCAGCGCCTGCTCGGCTACTTCGTGCTGGCGCTGCTGTCGCTGATCCTGTTCGGCATCGCGATGGTGCTGGTGGCGCTGACCATCATCCTCGTATTCTGGGACAGTTACCGGCTCAGAAGCAGCCGTTGCGCTGGCGGGGGCGTTTGCGGCGGCCGGTACCTGGGTCATGTTCCGCCTCAAGGCCAGCATCGCCACCAAGCCGCGCCTGCTGGCGGCCACGGCGGCCGAACTGAACAAGGATCTGAATTTCATCCGGACTGCGGGGCACGGCGATGAGCAATGAGATCGTTTTACCTACCCTGGCCGAACGGCGCGAGGCGCTGATCGCCGAATGCTCGATGCAGCGCACCGGCCTGGCGCATCAGGTCGCGGCCCTGCGCCCGCCGTCAGAAGGCGGGCTGGGCATGCTTGGCAATATGAACCTGAAAGTGCCGCTGATGATCGTTCGGCGTGGTGCTCGGCATGGTGGTGGTCAAACCATCGCGCGCGATGCCTTTGCTGGCCACCGGACTGTCGCTGTTCAAGCTGGCCAAGAGCGTCTTGGCGATCGTGCGCAGCCCGCAGCTCGATACCAACTAGCGCGTTTCGGCAAGCAGCTCAATCCTTGCCCATCTCCTCGCCCAGCTCGCGTCCGCGGGCTGCGGCGGCTTTCATCGCTTCGATGATCTTTTCCTTCACGCCGCTCTGTTCCATGCTGGTGATGGCCGCATAGGTCGTACCGCCCTTGGACGTGACCTTCTGGCGCAGCACCGGCACCGCGTCGTCCGACTGCACCGCCAGCTGCGCCGCGCCGGTAAAGGTCGCCAGCGCCAGCTGCCTACCCTGCTCTTCCGACAAGCCCATCTCCACCGCGGCCTGCTGCATCGCCTCGATAAAATAGAACACATACGCCGGTCCGCTGCCCGACACCGCCGTCACCGGATCGATCAGCGCTTCGTCATCGAGCCACACGGTGGCGCCGACCGCCTGCATCACCTGGTCGGCCGCGATGCGCTGCGGCGCGCTCACGCCAGCCATGGCGACCATGCCGGTGATCCCGCGCCCGATCAGCGCTTCGGCGTATTGGGCATCGTGCGCACGATCGCGCCGTAGCCGCCCAGCCAGCGCGCCAAGTCGGCGCCGCGAATCCCGGCCGCGATCGACAGGATCAGCGGCGTGGCCCCCAGGTGCGGCTTGAGCGCCGCGGCCACGTCGCGCATCTGCTGCGGCTTGACCGCCAGGACGATCACGTCGACAGCTGCCAGCGCCGGGCCGATCGCGTCCGCCGTGCTCACGCCGAACTGCGCGCTGAGCTTGTGCAGCGCGTCCGCGTTCGGATCGACCACGTGGATCAGCTCGCCGCGGGTGAGCTTGCTTAGCCAGCCCGGCGATCAGGGCCGATGCCATGTTCCCGCCGCCGATAAATGCTATTTTCATGTCGCTTCCTTGCTTAGTCATAGTTGCGTGATCCAAAAATGGCGCTGCCGATCCGCACGATGGTCGCGCCTTCCCGCGACCGCCGCGCCCAGGTCGGCCGACATGCCCATCGACAGCGTGTCGAGCGCGATGCCTTCGGCCCGCAGCGCATCGAACAGCGCGCGCAGGCGCGCAAAGGCGGCGCGCTGGCGGCTGACATCGGTCTCGGGCTCGGGAATGGCCATCAGGCCGCGCAGGCGCAACCGTGGTAGCTGTGCCACATGGCGTGCCAGCCCGGGCAATTCGGCCGCGCTGACACCACTCTTGCTAGCTTCACCACTGATGTTAACTTGCAGACAAATATTGAGCGGACCGAGCGCATCCGGACGCTGCTCCGACAGCCGCTCGGCAATCTTGAGCCGCTCCACCGTGTGGACCCAGTCGAAATGGGCGGCAATCGGCCTGGTCTTGTTGCTCTGTATGGGTCCAATGAAATGCCACTCGAGGCGGCGCCCCGGCAAAGCGGCCGAAACGGCGGCGATTTTATCGAGCGCTTCCTGCAAATAGTTCTCGCCGAAGGCGGTTTGACCGGCCCCGACCGCTTCCAGCACAGCCTCGGCCGGGAAAGTTTTAGAAACGGCAAGCAACTGCACATCGGCGCAGGCACGTCCTGCAGCGCTGGCGGCGGCAATAATACTCGCATCGACAGCTTGCAAGTTGTGGACGATTGTGGACATAATCATTTTCGGCGGGCAATTCATGGTCGGTCATTGCGAAAACGCACACCATCAGCATGCGCCCATTCACGGCTCAGGGATTATAAATGGACATTTCAGAATTACTCGCATTCTCAGTCAAGAACAAAGCTTCTGACTTGCACCTCTCATCCGGCCTGCCGCCGATGATTCGCGTGCATGGAGACGTGCGCCGCATTAACCTGCCGCCGCTCGAGCACAAAGATGTGCACGGCATGATCTATGACATCATGAACGACGGCCAGCGCAAGGCCTACGAAGAAGTGCTGGAAGTCGACTTTTCGTTCGCCATTCCCGGCCTGGCCCGTTTCCGCGTCAACGCCTTCAACCAGGAACGCGGCGCCGCTGCCCGTGCTGCGGACCATTCCATCGAAAATTCTGAGTCTCGAAGACCTGAACGCGCCGAAGATTTTCGCCGAACTGTCGATGAAGCCGCGCGGCCTGGTGCTCGTGACCGGCCCGACCGGTTCCGGTAAATCGACCACGCTGGCGGCGATGGTGAACCACCTCAATGAAAACGAGTACGGCCACATCCTGACCATCGAAGACCCGATCGAATTCGTCCACGATTCCAAGAAGTGCCTGATCAACCAGCGCGAAGTCGGCCCGCACACGCTCTCGTTCAACAACGCACTGCGCTCGGCGCTGCGCGAAGATCCTGACTGTATTCTGGTCGGCGAGCTGCGCGACCTCGAGACCATCCGCCTGGCGCTGTCGGCCGCGGAAACCGGTCACCTTGTGTTCGGCACCCTGCACACCTCGTCCGCCGCCAAGACCATCGACCGTATCGTCGACGTGTTCCCGGCCGATGAAAAGAAATGGTGCGCGCGATGCTGTCCGAATCGCTGCAGGCCGTCATTTCGCAAACCCTGCTCAAGACCAAAGACGGCAGCGGCCGCGTCGTGGCGCACGAGATCATGATCGGCACCCCGGCAATCCGCAACCTGATTCATGGAAGCAAGATCGCCCAGATGTATTCGGCGATCCAGACCGGCAGCAACGTCGGCATGCAAACGCTCGACCAGAACCTCACCGACCTGGTACGCCGCAACATCATCTCGTCCGCCGCTGCCCTGCAGCGGCCAAGATTCCTGAGAACTTCCCAGGCTAATTTTAGGATCACAAAAAATGGAACGCGACCAGGCTTCAAAATTCATGTTCGACTTGCTGCGTCTGATGACCAGCAAGGGCGGCTCCGACCTGTTTATCACTGCAGGATTCCCATGCCGACGATCAAGATCGACGGCAAAATGACGCCAGTATCGAGCCAGGCCCTGACTGCATCGCACACCGCCGACCTGGCGCGCGATCATGAACGACAAGCAGACGGCCTAGGCTTCGAGCTGACCAAGGAATCGAACTTCGCCATCAGCCCGGGCGACCTGGGACGCTTCCGCGTCTCGGCCTTCGTGCAAATGAGCTGCGTGGGCATGGTCCTGCGGACGATCACCACCACCATTCCAAAACTGGAAGACCTGCGCCTGCCCGAGATCCTCAAGGATGTCGTGATGACCAAGCGCGGCCTGGTGATCATGGTCGGCGCGACCGGTTCCAGGTAAATCGACCACGCTCGCTGCGATGGTCGGCTACCGCAACGAAAACAGCTACGGCCACATCATCACCATCGAAGACCCGGTCGAATACGTGCACCCGCACCGCAACTGCGTGATCACGCAGCGCGAAGTGGGTGTCGACACCGAGACGTTCGAAGCAGCCCTGAAGAACTCCCTGCGCCAGGCGCCGGACGTGATCCAGATCGGCGAGATCCGCGACCGCGAAACCATGGAACACGCGATCGCGTTCGCTGAAACCGGTCACCTGTGCCTGGCCACCCTGCACGCGAACAGCGCCAACCAGGCGCTGGACCGGATCATCAACTTCTTCCCCGAAGAGCGCCGCCAGCAGCTGCTGATGGACTTGTCGCTGAACTTGAAGGGGCTCATTTCGCAGCGCCTGATTCCGATGAAGGAATCGAAAGGCCGCTGTGTGGCGATCGAGATCATGCTCAACTCCCCGCTCATTTCGGACCTGATTTTCAAGGGCGATGTGCACGAGATCAAAGAGATCATGAAGAAGTCAGCGCGAGCTGGGCATGCAGACCTTCGACCAGGCGCTGTTCGATCTGCACGAGAAAGACATGATCAGCTACGACGACGCGCTGCGCAACGCCGACTCGGTCAATGACTTGCGGCTGGCGATCAAACTCAAAGGCAAGGACGCGAAAAACCGCGATCTGGCCGCCTAAGCACCGAACATCTGGGGATCGTATGACCACTACCTTCGACTTCAAGGCCGACGACATTTCCGGCGCCCCGGTCGATCTGTCCAAGTACAAAGGACAGGTCCTGCTGATCGTGAACACCGCCAGCAAATGCGGCTTCACGCCCCAGTACAAGGGACTGGAACAAGTCTACGAACAGTTCAAGGACAAGGGCGCCGTGGTGCTCGGCTTCCCGTGCAACCAGTTCGGCGGCCAGGAGCCGGAAGGCGAAGCGGAAATCGGCGCCTTCTGCGAAAAGAACTTCGGCGTCACCTTCCCGCTGTTCTCCAAGGTGGACGTCAATGGCGGCGGGGCCCACCCGCTGTTCCAACACCTGAAAAAATCCGCACCCGGCCTGCTGGGAACGGAAGCGATCAAATGGAACTTCACCAAGTTCCTGGTGAAGAAAGACGGCACCGTCTACAAGCGCTATGCGCCGTCCACGGCTCCTTCGGAGCTGGTGATGGACATCGAAAAGCTGCTGGCCGAGTAAAACCAACCTATCGTCCTCGCCTTGGCGCGGGGACGATGTTTCACTTGCGCAAGTAATATGCACCGCGCGAAATATTCCAACACGCCATTCATAAAACGTATACGGCTCATTTGCGTCCATACACCAGTTATCAACTTCCTGAATGCTGAACATCAGAACTTGAAATTGGCCTTATATGTTTCCCGAGCTCATAATGTGCACATACCAAAACACATGAAAGAGACCGATATGAACCTCGTTAAGAATATGGAAGCCATCTTCGTCGCAGCCCTGGCAGTAGCCGCCTTCGCCACCTACGCCACCGCCGACGACGCAGTCATCACCAAGCCAGCCGCACAAACCATCGCCGAAGGCAAAATCGCGACCGTCGTGGTCACGACCAAGCGCCTCACCCCGGCAGAAAAAGCACGTCTCGGTTCGTAATCAGGACAGCGCCTGATCGATCAGTTCGATCCAGTGCGTGACAGGTACGTCAGTACCCGATTGCAGGTGACTCAGACAGCCCACATTGGCTGACACGATCACCTCGGGCCCGGTGGCAAGCAGGTTCGCCAGCTTCCGGTCCCTCAGCTCGGTAGCCAGCTCTGGCTGCAGCACGGAATACGTGCTTAAGCCGATCCACAACACAAATGACTGTCGGCGCATAGCTTCACATCGACGCCTAAGCAGCACGCAACACCCCTTCCACCTTGCCCCGAATTTGCTGGCCGTGCTGCAGCGTGCACGGCGGATGCCATGCAACGCGCTTGTCCAGCTTTCCCTTCAGTTTGGCCGCCAGTTCGGCCTCGAACTGCGGCACAACTTCGCTCAGGTCGCGCGTGAGCGCGGAGATGCGCTGCGCCTTGGCGGCATAGTGCGCGTCGTGCGCCAGCAGGTGGCCGTATTCCTTGACGGTCACGCCGCAGCCGGAAGCGGTCATCACGATCGCCTCCACCTGTTCCACGAACGGCCACCAGGCGTCGATATTGCGGCGCATGTCGTTCAATGCCGCCTCCTGATCGTTCAGGTGGTAGCGCAGCGCGCCGCAGCAGCTTACCTTGGGCGCGACCATCAGCTGCACCCCGCAGGCGTCAAGCACGCGCCGCGGCGGCATTGATGTTGGGCGCCATCATCGGCTGCACGCAGCCGTCCAGCACCAGCATCTTGCGCGCGTGCGTCCGGCGCGGCCAGGTGCTTAAAGCTCTTAGCGGCGTGGCTTAAAGCAGCTTGTCCTGCAGCGCAGGCGAGAGCAGCGGCCGCACCAGCTTGCCTAAGCCTTGTACAGCGGCGTGAAAATCCATGTGCGCGGCAAGGCTTCCCTCAACACCGCGCCTTGATGCGCTCGGCCAGCGGCCTGGCCGCGCGCTGCTCGACGACCTTGCGGCCGATGTCGGCCAGGCGCCCGTACTGCACGCCCGACGGACAGGTGGTTTCTGCAATTGCGACAGGTAAGGCAGCGGTCCAGGTGCAGCTGGGTCTTGTGCGTGACGGCGGCGCCTTCCGAGCACCTGCTTGATCAGGTAGATGCGCCCGCGCGGGCCATCGAGTTCGTCGCCCAGGATCTGGTAGGTGGGACAGGTCGCCGTGCAAAAGCCGCAATGGACGCAGGCGCGCAGGATCGCTTCGGCTTCGTCGCCGTCGGCAGTGCCCTTGATGAAATCGGCCAGGTTGGTTTGCATATCAGTACATCCGCCCGGGATTGAAGACCTGCGATGGATCGAAAGCCGCCTTGAGCCGTTCGTGGATCTTTGCCACCGGCGGCGCCAGCGGCTGGAACACGCCGACGCGCTTGTCGCCGCCCCGGAACAGCGTGGCGTGGCCGCCGACCGCCTTCACGGCGCGGCGAATGTTTTGCGCCGTCGCGGCATCGGAATCGGCCCTGAGCCAGCGCTGTGCACCGCCCCACTCGATCAGCTGCTCGCCGCGCAAAATAATGGCACCGGTGGCCGACGGCACCGACAGGCGCCACAAACTTGGCGCCCCCTCAAACCAGGCATGCTGCTGTTCGCGCAGGCTGCGCCAGAACGCCGCGGCGTCGGGCACGGCATCGCCGCCCAGCAGCTTTTCGGCCGCGTCCACGGCCGCCCCGGCGCCAGAAAGGCGCAGCGTCAGTACGCCGTCGCACCAGCAGCTGGCCGAAATCGGCAGCGGCTGGCCACCCCAGGTATTGAGACGCTCGAGCGCCTCGATCTCGCTCATGGCAAATCGCAGGCTGCTTTCGCGCACGGCACGCGGCAGCACCTTGACCAGAAACCTGCAGCAGCAAACCGAGTGTCCCCATCGACCCGGTCAGCAGGCGCGAGACGTCGTAGCTTAGCCACGTTCTTCATGACCTGGCCGCCGAAAGTCAGCGTCTCGCCCTTGCCGTCCATGAGCACCGTGCCGAGCACGAAGTCGCGCACGGCGCCGAAGACTGGCGCGGCGCGGGCCCGACAGGCCGCTCGCAATCGCGCCGCCAAGGGTCGCACCTTCGCCGAAGTGGG
Organism: Massilia sp. H-1; assembly: GCA_024703915.1. GTDB lineage: Bacteria > Pseudomonadota > Gammaproteobacteria > Burkholderiales > Burkholderiaceae_D > Telluria_A. Next base: position 1,700,518 of record CP087969.1, read on the forward strand.
GCGGCTCGAAGGCCAGCATCTGGCCTCGTTCTGCAAGGACTGCCTCGATCTGCGCCAGCGACGTACCGCAGCGCGCGGTAATGACCAGTTCCGTCGGTTCGTAGTCCACGATGCTTAAGCAAAAGCGCGTGTCGAGAATCTCGCCGTCCAGCGCCTGGCCGTACCAGTCCTTGCTGCCGCCGCCGCGAATGCGCAGGCTGGCACCGCGCTGCGGCGCCGAGGATCTGGTCGCGGAAGTCGTTTTCAGTCATGTCAGAAGCGCGGCAAGTTCGGGAACGGCAGCACACCGCCGCTCACGCGCATCTTGCCGAATTCGGCGCAGCGGTTCAGCGTGGGAATCGCCTTGTCGGGATTGAGGAGCGAAGCAGGATCGAAGGCGCGCTTGACGGCAAAGAACATGTCCAGCTCCGCGCGAAAAAACTGCACGCACATCGAATTGATCTTTTCGATCCCGACGCCATGCTCGCCGGTGATGGTGCCGCCCACTTCCACGCACAAGGCCAGGATCTCGGCGCCGAATGCCTCCGCGCGCTCGAATTCGCCGGGCTGGTTGGCATCGAACAAAATCAGCGGATGCAGATTGCCGTCGCCCGCGTGGAACACGTTGGCGCAGCGCAGCCCGTAAGTTTCTTCCATGCGCGCGATCCCGGTCAGCACCTGCGCCAGATTCTTGCGCGGGATGGTGCCGTCCATGCAGTAATAATCGGGCGAGATGCGGCCCGCCGCCGGAAACGTTCTTGCGGCCCGACCAGAAGCGCAGGCGCTCCGCTTCGCTCTGCGAAATCGTGATCGCACTGGCAGCAGAGCGGCATGCGGCCAGCACGGCCGACATGCGCTCGATCTCTTCGTCCACTTCGAGCTGGGTGCCGTCCGCTTCGCACAGCAGGATGGCGGCGGCATCGGTGTCATGTAGCTTAGCCTTCACAAACGGCTCCACCATGCGCGACGAGGTGCGGTCCATCATTTCCAGCCCGGCGGGGATGATGCTTAAGCGCCGATCACGCTGGCGACCGCGTTGCCGCCAGTGACGACATCGTCGAACGAGGCCATGATCACGCGCGCCGACTGCGGCTTGGGAATCAGTCTGACCGTCACCTCGGTGACGATACCGAGCATGCCTTCGGAGCCGATGAAGACGGCCAGCAGATCGAGCCCCGGCGCGTCCAGCGATTCGCCGCCCAGTTCGATGATGTCGCCATCGATGGTGGCCATGCGCACGCGCAGGACGTTATGAATGGTCAGGCCGTATTTGAGGCAGTGCACGCCGCCCGAATTTTCGGCCACATTGCCGCCGATGGTGCAGGCGATCTGCGACGAGGGATCGGGCGCGTAGTACAAACCCCATTCGGCCGCCGCATCCGAAATGGCCAGATTGCGCACGCCCGGCTGCACCACCGCCAGGCGCGCATACGGCTCCATGCGCACGATGCGGTTCATGCGGGCGGTGGAAATGACCACGCCGTCGGCCAGCGGCATGGCGCCGCCCGACAGGCCGGTGCCTGCGCCGCGCGGCACGATCGGCACCTTCATTTCGCGGCAGGTATTGAGGATGGCGAGCACCTGCTCCTCGTCCTGCGGCAGCGTGACGATCATCGGCAACTGGCGGTAGGCGGCCAGGCCATCGCACTCGTAAGGCCGGGTGTCTTCCGCGTCCGACAGCACGCAGCCTTCCGGCAACAGCGCACGCAGCGCAGCGGCGACGTTTTGCTGGCGGGCTGAATCGATCGGAAGGGTGGCAGTCATCACCAGATTGTAAGCAGAATCGGGCGTTTGGTGTATCCTCGCCCTATTCTTTTCTGCAACGGGACACAATCATGGGCAACCGACTTTCGAAAATCGCCACCCGCACCGGCGACAATGGCAGCACCGGCCTGGGCGACGGCAGCCGCACCCAGAAAGACAGCGTACGGATCCACTCGCTGGGCGAGGTGGATGAACTCAATTCCTTCGTCGGCCTGCTGCTGTGCGAAGACATGCCTAAGCCGACCTGCGCGAAGAGCTGATCACGATCCAGCACGACCTGTTCGACCTCGGTGGCGAGCTGTGCATTCCAGGCTACACCATGATCACGGACGACCATGTGGGCCGCCTCGACGACCTGCTGGAAAAGTACAACGCCACCCTGCTTACCCTGTCCGAATTCATCCTGCTTAAGCCGGTTCGCGCGCCGCCTCGATCGCGCACGTGTGCCGCACCGTGTGCCGCCGCGCCGAGCGCAGCATCGTCACGCTGGGTAAAAACGAAACCATCAACGACCATCCGCGCCAGTATGTCAACCGCCTGTCGGACCTGATGTTCGTGCTTTCGCGCGTACTCAACCGCTATGCGGGCGGCAGCGACGTGCTGTGGCACCACGACCGCAAGCGGGGTTAAGGTGAAGCCAAGCCATTTTGCTGGGCGCCCTGCTGCTGGCGGGGCAAACGCTGGCTGCAACGCCTGCAGCGACGCGTACCGAAGCGGCGCAGCTGATGACGGCCGTTGAAAAATCCGGCTGCAAATTCAGCCGCAACGGCAGCTGGTACAGCGGGGCCGACGCGCGCATTTGCAGAAGAAATTCGATTATCTCGACAAGAAGGACATGCTGACCACGACCGAAAGCTTCATCGATAAAGGCGCGTCGACCAGCAGCATGAGCGGCAAGCCGTACGAGATGCAGTGCGCGGGCAGCAAGCAAGTGACGAGCGCCGAGTGGCTGACGGCGGAACTGAAACGCCTGCGTCAAAAATAAGGGGAGTACATGTACATTGCGGACGTCGGTGAATTCATCCGGGGCAAGGACTTCTGGTCGTGCCAGCCTCCCGTGCTCGATGGCGAGTCGATCCAAATCTTTTCGCCGGAATTGTCGGACCACCAGGCCAACATCGCGCGCTGGATTTGCGGCCACTGGGCGACGATCCTCACGCAGTGCCACGCGTTCGTGGAAGTCGAACGCGCCACCTACGAGCTGCAGGCGAAAGAACTGAACCGCCCCAGCGTGTTCATCGGCGAAGGCGATGACTGGTCAGTCTATTTCACGACCGAGCACGAACACGACAAGACAGTCGGTGTGGACTTCGAACGGGATATTCCGGTCGCGCTGACGATCGGCGACTAGCTTTATCGGCCGCGCGTTCAGAAACACATCGCCCTCGTTTGTTCGAGGGCGATGGGGTAAGACTTTTAGGTGTTGTTGACAACCAGGCGCGGTTCGACCGCGCCGAAGCGCTGGCGAATCGAGGCCGCGATGCCCTTGGCATCCAGGCCCACGCCTACCAGCAAGGCCGCCGGATCGCCATGGTCGATGAACTTGTCCGGCAGGCCAAGCATCAGGATCGGCTTGACGATGCCTTCGGCAGCCAGTGCTTCGGCCACCGCAGCAGCGCGCCGCCCATGATGCAGCCCTCTTCCACCGTCACCAGGTAATCGTGGTCGGCCGCGAGCTGCCTGACCAGTTCCACGTCCAGCGGCTTGATGAAGCGCATATTGGCCACCGTGGCATTCAACTCCCGCGCTTAAGCAGCCACGCTTGGCGCCACCATCGAGCCGAAGGCCAGGATCGCCACGCTCTTGCCGTGCGATTTGATTTCGCCCTTGCCGATCGGGGAGCGAGCTCAGTTCTTTTCGATCGTCGCGCCAATGCCCGCACCGCGCGGATAACGGATCGCCGCCGGACCAGGATAGTGGTAGCCGGTGGTGAGCATCTGGCGGCATTCGTTCTCGTCCGACGCGGCCATGACGACCATGTTCGGAATGCAGCGCAGGTAGGAGATGTCGTAGTTACCGGCGTGGGTCGCACCGTCGGCGCCAACCAGGCCGACACGGATCCAGCGAGAACGTGACGTCCAGGTTCTGCAGCGCCACGTCGTGGATCAGCTGATCGTAGGCGCGCTGCAGGAAGGTCGAATAGATCGCCACCACCGGCTTGAGGCCTTCGGTGGCCAGACCGCCCGCGAAGGTCACCGAATGCTGCTCGGCGATGCCCACGTCGAAATAACGGTCCGGGAACATCTCTTCGAACCTGACCATGCCCGAGCCTTCGCGCATGGCCAAGCGTGATGCCGACCAGACGCTTGTCGGCGCTTAGCCATGTCGCACAGCCAGCTGCCGAATACTTCGGTGTAGGTGGTCTTGCTTAGCCTTGGCCTAAGCTTGATGCCCTCGTTCGGATTGAACTTGCCGGTGCCGTGGTACAGAATCGGCTCGGCTTCGGCCAGCTTGTAGCCCTGGCCCTTCTTGGTCACCACGTGCAGGAACTGCAGGGCCCTTGAGCTTCTTGATGTTTTCCAGCGTCGGGATCAGCGATTCGAGATCGTGACCGTCGATCGGGCCGATGTAATTGAAACCGAATTCTTCGAACATCGTGGCCGGAACCACCATGCCCTTGGCGTGTTCTTCCAGACGCTTGGCCAGCTCGCGCATCGGGCCTGGCAGCACGGTCTTGCCGACGTTCTTGGCCGCGGCGTAGAACTGGCCCGACATCAGGCGTGCCAGATAACGATTGAGCGCACCGACCGGCGGCGAAATCGACATGTCGTTGTCGTTGAGGACCACCAGCAGGTTGATATCGTCCTGCACGCTGGCGTTGTTGAGTGCTTCGAAGGCCATGCTTAAGCCGTCATGGAGCCGTCGCCGATCACGGCGATCGCGTGGCGCGCCTCGCCCTTGATCTTGGCCGCCTGCGCCATGCCCAGCGCCGCCGAGATCGAGGTCGACGAGTGCGCGGTGCCGAAGGTGTCGTATTCGCTTTCATCGCGGCGCGGGAAGCCCGAGATGCCACCGAACTGGCGCAGCGGAGTGCATCTGGTCGCGGCGGCCGGTCAGGATCTTGTGCGAATAGGTCTGGTGGCCCACGTCCCATACGATGCGGTCGTACGGCGTGTTGAACACGTAGTGCAGCGCAATCGACAGTTCCACCGTGCCCAGGTTGGACGACAGGTGGCCACCCGTCTTCGAGACCGAGTCGAGCAGGTAGTTGCGCAGTTCGTGCGCCAGCGGCGTCAGTTGGGTGCGCGCGAGTTTGCGCAGCTCGGCCGGTTCATTGATTGTCTCTAGCAAGTTCATACTTACGCTTTCCGCTGCACGATCAGATCCGCCAACTGGCGAAGCCGATCTGCCTTGTCTCCGAACTGCACCAGCGCTGCATGCGCGTCGCCACGGAGTTTTTCTGCCAAGACCCTGGACTGATCCAGGCCCAAAATCGATACATAGGTCGGCTTGTTGGCCGCCGCATCCTTGCCCGCCGTTTTGCCCAGCGTGGCCGAATCGGCCGTCGCGTCGAGCACATCGTCGACCACCTGGAACGCCAGCCCGATCGCTTTCGCATAGCTGTCGAGCGCGACTTCCTGCTGCGCCGTCAGGTCGCCATGCTACCAGCGCGCCCAGTACCACGGACGCGCGAGCAAGGCGCCGGTTTTCAGCTGATGCATCTGCTCGAGCTGTTCGAGCGTGAGCGCGATGCCGACGCTGTCCAGATCAATCGCCTGGCCGCCGCACATGCCTAGCCGAACCACCGGCGTGGGCCAGCAGACGCAGCATCGCCACCTGGCGCAGCCGGCGGCACGGTGCCGCCCTCGGACAGCACCAGGAAGGCTTGCGCCTGCAGCGTCGTCGCCCACCAGCAGCGCGGTCGCTTCGTCGTAGGCCACGTGCACGGTCGGTTTGCCGCGCCGCAGCGCGTCGTCGTCCATGCACGGCATGTCGTCGTGCACCAGCGAGTACACGTGAATCATTTCCACAGCCGCCGCCGCGCGCTCGAGCGCCGCCGTCGACGCACCCGACAGGGCGCCGGCCGCGAACACCAGCAGCGGGCGCACGCGCTTGCCGCCGCCCAGCGCGGTGTAGCGCATCGCTTGGTGCAGCTTGTGCGGCACCGCGGTTTCCGACGGCAGGAAGGCGCCGAGCGATTCCTCGACGTGCGCCTGCACCGACTTCATCCAGTCGTCAAACGAACTTGCTTAGGCGTCATTGCATGGCCTCATCGCGCCTTCGGCGGCAAACGGCTTGAGCATGTCGCCCTCCAGTACCTTGACTTGCGATTCGACTTTTTCGAGCTGGGCCGCGCAATACTTGACCAGTTCCGAGCCGCGCGTAGGCCGCGACCGACGCTTCGAGCGGCAGCTGGCCGGACTCCATTTGCGACACCAGCTGGGCCAGTTCGGCCATCGCCTGCTCGAACGATTCCGGCGGCGTTGCCGATTCGGCTGTTAATTTCTTTGACATAGACGCTTAGTGAGTGGCTGCGTACGCAACTTTGTGCGTAAGGGCGCAGTCTAATCTTAAATTTTAGAACATTCCATCCTAGGCCATCCTTGGGATGGCTACCCCGCATTTTATCGCAACCGGGGGCCGATCATGAAACTGATGATTTTCGTGCAACAGATGCCGATTTGGCCACGCCATTCATGCGAGGGACCGCGACTGTTGAGCCCGTTCGCGGTATAATCGCCGGTTCTGTCCGAAATACCGTATTCCGCTCTCCAAAATACTGGTCTTTGGATTCTTTCTCTTCTTTGGGAACTCTTGTAAAGGGGGTTGGGATGTCCGATCTGGCTACCCACGCCAAGCTGGCGCGTTCGTGCGCGCAGCTTCCGGTAGATGTCTACTTTGACGAAGCGCTGCTGCAGCGCGAGATGCAGCAATTGTTCCGCAATGGCCCGCGCTATATCGGCCATGAGCTGATGGTGCCCGAGACGGGCGACTTCGCCACGCTGGTCGGCGAGAACGAAGGCCGCATGCTGGTTCGTAATGCCAACGGCATCGAGGTGCTGTCCAACGTCTGCCGTCATCGCCAGGCGCTCATGTTCAATGGGCGCGGCAATGCGAACAATATCGTCTGCCCGCTGCACCGCTGGACCTACGACCTCAAAGGGGAACTGATCGGCGCTCCGCACTTCCCGGAAACGCCCTGCCTGAACCTGTCCAAGACGCCGCTGCAGAACTGGAACGGCCTGCTGTTCGAGCAGAACGGCTACAACGTCATGGAAAAACTGGCAGAACTGTCGGTGGCCAAGGATTTCGATTTTTCCGGCTACATGTTCGACCATGTCGAAGTGCAGACCTGTAATTACAACTGGAAGACCTTCATCGAGGTCTACCTCGAGGATTACCACGTCGAGCCCTTCCACGCTTCTAGCCTGGGCGGCTTTGTCAGCTGCGACGACCTGCGCTGGGAATTCGGGCGCGACTACAGCGTGCAGACCGTGGGCGTGAACCGTGGCCTGGTCAAGGCCTACTCGCCCATCTATCAGCGCTGGCAGGAACAGGTGCTCAAGTTCCGCGGCGGCGTGCCGCCCGAAAAAGGCGCGATCTGGTTCACGCTGTACCCGAACATCATGGTCGAATGGTACCCGCACGTGCTGATCGTCTCGACCCTGCATCCGGACGGCCCGCAGCGCACCCGCAACGTGGTCGAGTTCTACTACCCCGAAGAGATCGTGCTGTTCGAGCGCGAATTCATCGAGGCCGAACGTGCTGCCTACTTCGAAACCTGCATCGAAGACGACGAGATCGGCATGCGCATGGACAGCCACCGCCGCATCCTGCTGGCGCGCGGCGAGAACGAAGTCGGCCCTTACCAGTCGCCGATGGAAGACGGCATGCAGCACTTCCACGAGTGGTACCGCAGTAACCTCGCGCTGTAAATGTAAAGGTCCCGATGTCGTCACTGTGGATGCTGTTCGCCAGTTTTATGTTCTCCGCCATGGGCGCGGGCGTAAAGCTGGCATCGACCATGTATTCGACCTCGGAGATCGTCATGTACCGCGGCCTGGTCGGCACCGTCATGCTGCTCGTTCTCGTGCGCGCCCAGCGCGGCAGCCTGCGTACCGCCTTTGCTTAAGCGCCCACCTGTGGCGCGCTTCGTGGGCGTGGTCTCGCTCTGGCTGTGGTTCTTCGCCATCGCCAAACTGCCGCTGGCCACCGCCGTCACCCTCAACTACCTGGCCCCGATCTGGATGGCGCTGTTCCTGCTGTGCCTGGGCTGGTGGCAATCCAAGAACCACGTTGAATGGCCGCTGATCATCGCCATCGCCATGAGCTTTGCTTAGGCGTCACGCTGGTGCTGCAGTAGGCCGTGGCCAGCAACCAGTGGCTGGGCGGCGTGGTCGGTATTTTGTCGAGCGTGATGTCGGCGCTGGCCTATCTGCAGGTGCGCAAACTGGGCCAGATGGGCGAGCCCGAGTACCGGGTCGTGTTTTATTTTTCCCTGATGACGGTGTGCCTTAAGCGCCTTCGGCACCGTGCTGGAAGGCCGCCCGGCTTAAGCACGCCGCTGCTTACGCCGCATACGGGCTATGGCGCCGCCCTCCTGCTCGGCGTCGGCCTGTCGGCCACCATGGCGCAAATGGCCATGACGCGCGCCTACCGCGTGGGCAAGGTGCTGGTCGTGGCCAATCTGCAGTACACCGGCATCATCTTCTCCAGCCTGTGGGGCATGGTGCTGTGGAACGACCGCTTCGACTGGCACGTCTGGCTCGGCATGCTCGTGATCCTGGTGTCGGGCGTGGCCGCCACCTTCTACAACACCAAGCCGACCCCGCGTGGCGCGGCCGTCAGCAAGACCGATCCGATCGCCAGCGAGGTCTGAGGGCCTGTTCCTTACAGTTTCGGCACCGGCAGCTTGCGATGCTGCTCGACTTCCTCGGCTTGCTTGCCCATCATCGCCCCATGCGCTGCCAGCAACTCGGCTTCGCTGGTCGTATAGTCCGTGATCATGACCTCGATGCTTTGGTATAACCTCCCGCCGTTACTGGACTGGCCAAGCTGGGCGCCGACGGCGACCCTGCAGTTCTGGAAGCGCGGCGTTCCGTTCGAACCGTGGAGACTGACATTGCCGCGTGCCTTGCACTCCTCCACATCCGAATTCTTGCCGCCGTTGGTGTACCCGGGCCGATAAGCGACCCAGTTGAAGTCGTCGGAATACTGGCTGGTCGGTGGGCCATATTTTTCGATCAGCGCCTTCCTGATTTCCTCGCCGACAACCGGATTGTCGTAGCGCTCCTGGCGCCGGATTGACAACACTTTGCCCGATTGCGGACCGTAGCGCACATCGACCATCGGGTCCTGCCGGTACGGCGAACTCTTGCCCGATTTCTTCCTGTACACCGTGCTCCGCAAGATCCCCTGGAGATGGTTGCCAAGCAAATGATTACTGGTCTCGTCAAGCTTGTATCCCTGGCTGGTCAGTACCTTGTCGACCTGCTCCCGGGAGTCGCCAATTTTCACCCCCATCGTTTCGAGCACTTTGGGCACGGCATAATTGCTTAGCCTGGCCAGGCACGGGAGGCGGCTGGTTTGGGTCGCCCGGTGTGGCCCCCGGCTGCGAGGTGCTTAAGCTTTAACGCCATCCTTGAGGATCTGCTTGAAGTCGATGCTTAGGCAGCGTGCACGGCGAACGGGGATGCCAGCGCGATGGCGGCGCAGAGGGAGGTTGCGGATTTCTTGATGGTCATGGGGTCGGCTTCGAATGTTGCACTAAATATAATTACAACACGAGATTAACCATTTGGCAATCTTTTGAGCTGACGGTTACTCGAAATATTTTCGCAGAGCCGACTCCCCTTGCGCGCTGAAGTGCACCACGCGCGACTCGCTCTCGCGCGGCCCAGCCCAGCGCCACCATGCGCGCCAGCAGCGCCGCACCCAAAGCGCTTAGCCAGGTGGTGGCGGCGCTCGCTCCAGTCCAGGCAAGTGCGGCAGAACACGCGGCGCTGGGCGCGTACCGCGTCCGCATCGATGCCCAGCTGTTCGAACAGGGCGTTGCTTAAGCAGCGGTCAGTTCCAGCCCGTCGGCACCCAGCGCCAACGCCTGGCGCCAAGCGCAGACTGTCGAACACGAACACGCCCAGTTCCCCGGCCAGATGGTCGTAGCACACGCGGGCGCGGCGCATGGCCGGTTCGCGGGCGGCTGCTGCGCAATCGCACCAGTAGCGACGCGCGAAGCGACGCCCATGAGCGACTCGAGCAAGTGCGCGACATCGTCGTCGGCCAGCCGGAAGTAGCGGTGCCGTCCCTGCGCTTCCACGGCCAGCAAGCTTAAGCATCGACCAGCTTGGCCAGGTGGCTGCTGATGGTTTGCTTGGTGACGTTGGCGGTGGCTGCCAGCTCGGTGGCGGTCAAGGCGCGCCCGCCCATCAGTGCGGTGAGCACCTCGGCGCGCGTGGTCGCCGATGAGGGCGGCGATTTTAACGATATCGGGTCCATCTTTCATGGTTCGATCGTAGCCGAACCATCTTTCGCACACAAGGCGTATCGTGACGTCATTGCCCTTTACCTGAGACCTCCATGAAACTGACCTGCTTTATCCGCTACCAGATCGATCCCTTCCAGCGCGCCGCCTTTGCCGAGTATGCCGCCAACTGGGGCCGCATCATCCCGCGCTGCGGCGGCCACCTGGTCGGCTATTTCCTGCCGCACGAAGGCAGCAACGACATCGCCTGGGGCCTGATCGCCTTCGACAGCCTGGCCGCCTACGAGGCCTATCGCGCGCCTCAAGACCGACGAGGAAGGCCGCCGCAACTTCCAGATGGCGCAGGAAAAGGCGCTTCATCCTGCGCGAAGAGCGCAGCTTCCTAGAGAACGTGGCTAAGCACCTTCGGCGTGGCGGCGGTGGCGGCATGATCGCCGTGATCTTCGAAGTCCAGCCCAATCCCGCCCACAAGGACGACTACCTGGACACGGCCGCCGCGCTCAAACCGCTGCTCGAACAGATCGATGGCTTCATCTCGATCGAACGCTTCGAGAGCCTGTCGACGGCGGGAAAAATCTTGTCGCTGTCGTTCTGGCGCGACGAAGAAGCGGTGCAGCTGGCTGGCGCGCTGGAGGCGCACCGCGCGGCCCAGGCCAAGGGCCGCGACGGCGTATTCGACGACTACCGGCTGCGCGTGGCGCAGGTCGTGCGCGACTACGGATTGCGCGAACGCGACCAGGCGCCCGCCGATTCGCGCAAGGCACACGGGGCCTGAGCGCGTTTTTGCGATGGTAAGATACCCCGACCAAAAACGAGGGACGCCATGCATACGACATTAATTTCCGCCGCCGAACTGGCTTAGGCCATCTTTCCGATTCGCGTTACGTGATCGTCGACTGCCGCCACGATCTGATGAACCCCGCGGCCGGGCGCGACGCTTACGCAGCCGCCACATTCCCGGTGCGCGCTTCGCCGACATGGACCACGAACTGTCCGGCGCCAAGCGCGGCGCGGACGGCGTGTTCCGCGGCCGCCACCCGCTGCCCGAACGGGCCGCGCTGGCCGAGACGCTGCGCGGCTGGGGCATCGGCAATGACACCCAGGTTGTCGCCTATGACGCGCACGGCGGCATGTTCGCCGCGCGCCTGTGGTGGCTGCTGCGCTGGCTCGGCCACCCGTCGGTGGCGGTGCTGGACGGCGGCTTGCCGGCCTGGCAGGCGGCCGGACAGCCGGTTTCGCAGGAGACAGCGGCAGCCACGCGCGGCAGCTTCGAAGAGCGCGCCTCGCTGGTGCCGCAGGTGGACGCGGCAGCCGTGCTGGCCAACCTCGGCACCGGCGGCAAGACCGTGATCGACGCCCGCGCGGCGGGACCGCTTCCGCGGCGAGAACGAAACCATGGACCCGGTCGGCGGCCATATTCCCGGCGCGAAGAACCGCTTCTTCAAGGACAACCTGGCAGCCGACGGGCGCTTCAAGGACGCGGCCCGGCTCAAGGCAGACTTTACCGCCCTGGTGGCCGATCCGGCCACGGCGATCATGCAGTGCGGCTCGGGCGTGACGGCCTGCCACAATCTGCTCGCGCTGGAAGTGGCGGGCCTGCCGGGTGCAGCCCTGTATCCGGGCTCGTGGAGCGAGTGGTGCGCCGATTCCACACGCCCGGTCGCTACCGGCGCCTGATCGTTTAGCCGCAGCCGCCGCCGCAGCCGCCGCCGCAGCCGCTGCCGCAACCTCCGCCCCCGTCGCCCCCGCCACCGCCGTCGCAGGCGCTGCTGCCGCAGCCGGAACCGCAGCCGCCTCCGCCGGACTTGTCGGCCTTGGTCTTGTAGTCCTCGTAGGCTGACACGGATACCAGGCCCGCGCCCAGCAATCCGGCCGCGTTGAGGCCCGGCGGACAGTGGACCTTGCCGCTGCCTTTCCCCTGGCGGTCCATGTCGCGGTACGCCACCTGCCCTTTGGCCAGCGAGTAGGCGAAGCCGTTCGGCATGCGCAGGCGGCGGTCGAGCGAGAACAGCTTCGGCACATTCATCCCCGCCACTGGCAAACCATCAATCTTGCGCGCGGTCACCAGGGTGTTGGCCAGCGCCGACTCCATGGGCAGACTCATCTCGCCCGCTTCGGTGTGGGGAATCGTGCGTCCGAAGTGGGTGATGCAGAACCGGTCCAGGTGTTCCGGTGCGAACCGGATCCAGGCGTGCCAGACCGAATCGGCTGCCTTGGAAGGCAGACCGCAAGGCAAGCTGGAGCGGGTGACGCAGTCGAAGAACATCATCAGTCCTTCCGTTGCGCGGGCGAAAAAGGCATCCTGAGGGATGCCTTTGAATTCGAATGCGGCAGTACGTTGCCAGTAGGAATACAGCTTCGGGGGAAGGTCGGACAATGGTTTGCGGTACTTCGAGCGGAAGTACAGCCAGTCCGTCGACACTTCGTTCATCTTGTTCAGCAATGCGGTCATCATGTTGTTATCTCCTTTATTGTTGTTTTTGTAGTTCCAATATAAAGGGCGAATATGACAGCCTGATGACAGCGCCGCGTCTGAATCAAAAAATCAATGGCCGATGGTCAGGAACAGCACGATCAGCACGCCTAGCCACGATCAGCAGCACTTGCGGGACCGATTCGCGCAGTGTGGCGCGGCGCTGCATCTGCGGCATCAGGTCGCTCACGGCGATGTAGATGAAGCCGGACGAGGCGAACACCAGCACGTAAGGAATCATGCCGCTGGCCTTGTCGAGCGTGAAGTAGCCGATCAGGCCGCCCGCGATCGCCATCAGACTGCACAGCAGGTTGAAGACATAGGCGCGCAGGCGCGAGAAGCCTAAGCATTGAGCAGCACGATGAAGTCGCCGATTTCCTGCGGAATTTCATGGGCGATGATGGCCAGGCCGGTGACGATGCCCAGTTCCGGGTTGGCCAGGAAGGCCGCCGCGATCAGGATGCCGTCGGTGAAATTGTGCATCGCGTCGCCGATCAGGATCATCCAGCCCGACTTGCTTAGGCCTCGCGCTTGTCGTGCCCGTGCGAATGGTGGTGGCCGTCGCCCTCGTGGTGATGCGAGTGGCGCAGGATCGCCAGCTTTTCCAGCATGAAGAAAGCCAGCAGGCCGCCCAGCAGGGTGGCGAACAGGCTGCGCGGATCGGCGTGCGACTCGAACGCTTCCGGCAGCGCGTGCAGTAGCGAAGTCGACAGCATGATCCCGACCGACAGGCTGACCATGCGCTCGACCATCTTCGACAGCAGGGCGAACGAAAACACCGCCGCGGCAGTAATGCTGGCGACGCCGCCGATGGTGGTGGCGAGCAGGATGGAAATGAGGATCGGGTCGATTTTCTAGCCTTTTGTGCGGATCTTGCGTGCTGCAAGCCGGGCATTGTACCAACCTCGTCAACCCTGTGTCAGATTCGCCCCGAATCAGGCCCGTGCGACCAGCGGTCCGAGCGTCAGAAACAGCCCCACCGAGGTTGCCGTGGTGGCCGCCGCGACCAGGCAAGCTTGCAGGACATCAATGCGCATCACCACCATGAAGCGATGACGATGTAGGCCAGCAGGCAGCCTAAGCACTGAAATTGACCGACGCCGTGCTTAGGCAGAAGTGCCAGTTGAAGCTGGCCTGCCACAAAGCCAGGAGCAGCACGAACACGACGCCCAGGCCGACCGCGCGGAACACTTCCATGCCGGAAGATTCGACGCCGGTGATCAGCTTGACCGTGATTTGCCCGACATAGGTGACGATCAGCGTCGACGCCAGGACCACGGCCGTCACGATCGGGGCGGCCTTGAAGGCCAGAAGCATGAAGCCAAAGGTGATGAGCAGCAGTTGCATGGGGTGTGTCCGATCAGCGAAAAACAGCATATTAAAGCAATGTTGCACTTTAATTATCGGTAACAAGTCCCCCAAAATACCGCCGTCCCAAACAATTCAGGGGTCAGACCTCCATTCTGAAAGATTTCAGAATGGAGGTCTGACCCTGAATGAGGAACATTTCAGAATCGAGGTCTGACCCCGATTCTGAAATTGTTGGGTTATGGAACGAGGGTGAAGTTGATGTTGATCGCGTTGGCGACCAGGATGTCGACTGCGCTCGGGTAGGCGAAGGTGGCGTAACCGGTGGCCGAGGCGGACACGTTGTACTTGCCGATGCCTGGCGTTACCGTCGTGGCTAAGCGCGAAGGCCAGCGGCAAGGTGGCGCTGTAGGCGGCATATTGCGGCGCGGCGATCGGCAGATTGTTGACCGAGTAGGCACCCGTCAGCAGATCCGCACCGGCATACTTGACCGTCACGGTCGGGCCGCAGGGCGAAGCTTTGTTTGGCCGATACGTAGCTTGGCTTCGGTCGCGCTTGCTTAAGCGACAGGACCACGGTACCGCCGATGCTGCCCATCATGCTGCTGCTCAGCGAGATCGGCGCTGCCGAGGTGCTCAGCGCGGTGGTGCTGGTGGTCGTGGCAACCGGCACGGTGCCGACCACGCTGGCTGCCTTGCCGTCAGCTGTCAGGACCACGTCGTAGTTGCCGGGAACCAGGCGCGCCAGGAAGAATTCGCCGGTGGTCGCGTTCAGGTACGGTCGATGCGACGACCACGCCGTTTTGCTGCGCGCTGACCATCACGTGGCTGCCCAGCTGCGCCAGATTGACGAAGCCCGAAATGCCGTTGACGATGGTCGGAATCACTTTGACCACCGGCTTGAGTGCGTAGTTGCCGTTGCCTTTGGTCAGCACCGATTTGCAGGCGTCGAAGTCGAGCACGAGGTCGGTGCGGGTATTGGCCGCGACGTCGAAGTTGGCGTTGAGCTTGATGCCGCTCTGGATCGCGCTCGGGGTGTCGAGCGATTTTTCCAGCGTGGCGCCAGTCGGCAGCACGCTGTTGTTGAGTGCATTGCCGGAGTTGGGATCGAGTACCAGGCGCACCTGGGTGTAGTGGCCGACCGGCAGCGGGGTCTGGCCCAGCTGTTCCAGTACACCGTTGGTCAGATTCAGCAGATTGATCTTGCGGGCTTGGCGCCAGGGTGATCTCGGACCAGCCGCTGTCGGTCGCTTCGGCACTGGCACTCTGGTGCACGCGCACGCGCTGCACGGTCACGTTGACGGCGTCAAAGCCGCAGGCCTGGCTGCATCGGTAATGGCCATCGACAGCGAGCCCAGCTGCGCAGGAATCGGCGTGCTGTCGCCACCGCCGCCGCCGCCGCATGCGGTCAGCACTGCCGCCGTTGCCAGGGTTGTTGTTGCCAGTGCCAGTAGTGTTGTGTGCTTGTTCATTTTTAGCCTCATATTTGTTTGTCGTTCTTCTCAGCGCAGCCGGAACTGGCGTGGTGAAAATACTATACATACCCATAGGAAACTTTGATGTGCGCACACACACACTACAACATTTGCTTACACTTTAGACGCCGAAACGTTGTCAGTGCGCTTCATCCCAGTTGCTGCCGATGCCCACTTCCGCCAGCAGCGGCACTTTCAGTTCGGCCACGCCCGCCATCAGTGCGGGCAGTTGCACTTTCACGAGCGCCAGTTCGCTTTGCGGCACTTCGAGCACCAGCTCGTCGTGCACCTGCATGATCATGCGCGTGCCCAGCTGTTCCTGCTCCAGCCAGTTCTGCACGGCGATCATGGCCAGCTTGATCAGGTCGGCGGCGGTGCCTTGCATCGGCGCATTGATCGTGGCCCGTTCGGCGCCCTGGCGGCGCGGACCGTTCGGGGAATTGATCTCCGGCAGCCACAAGCGGCGGCCGAACACGGTCTCGACGTAGCCGCGCGCCTTCGCTTGCATGCGCGTGTCTTCCATGTACTGGCGCACGCCCGAAAAACGGGCGAAGTATTTGTCGATGTAGCTTTGCGCGGCGGCGCGCTCCACACCCAGGTTGCTTAGCCAGGCCGAAGGCGCTCATGCCGTAGATCAGACCGAAGTTGATCACCTTGGCGTAGCGCCGCTGTTCGCTTTGCACCTCGGCCGGGGCGATGCCGAAGATCTCGGCGGCCGTGGCGCGGTGGATGTCCTCGCCTTCGGAGAAGGCGCGCAGCATCGCTTCGTCGCCCGAAATGTGGGCCATGATGCGCAGCTCGATCTGGGAATAGTCGGCCGAGACGATCACCTTGCCGGGACCGGCAATGAAGGCTTCGCGGATGCGCCGCCCTTCGGCGGTGCGGATCGGGATGTTCTGCAGGTTCGGGTCGTTGGACGACAGCCGTCCCGTCACCGCCACCGCCTGCGCGTAGTTGGTGTGCACGCGGCCGGTGTCGTGGTTGACCATGCGCGGCAGCTTGTCGGTGTAGGTCGACTTGAGCTTGGACATGCTGCGGTATTCGAGCAGGATCTTCGGCAGCGGGAAGTCTTCGGCCAGCTTTTGCAGCACTTCTTCGTCGGTCGACGGCGCGCCGGTCGGCGTCTTTTTAATGACGGGCAGCTGCAGCTTGCCGAAGAAGATTTCGCCGATCTGTTTGGGCGAACCGAGGTTGAACGGGCCGCCCGCCAGTTCGTAGGCTTTCTGTTCGAGCTCCATGATGCGCGCGCCCAGTTCGCCCGACTGCACGTCCAGCAGCGCGGCGTCGATCAGCACGCCGTTGCGTTCGATTTTCTGCAGCACGACGGAGGTCGGCAGTTCGATCTGGCGGTAAATGAAAGCCAGCTTGGCGTCGTTCTCGACGTGCGACTTCATGGCCTGGTGCAGGCGCAGCGTGATGTCCGAATCCTCGGCCGCGTATTCGGTCGCGCGCGCCAGTTCCACCTGGTCGAAGCAGATCTGGGCCGCGCCCTTGCCGCACACGTCGGTAAACGGAATCGTGGTGTAACCCAGGTGGCGCAGCGCCATGCTGTCCATGTCGTGCGGCTTGTGCGATTCGAACACGTAGGATTGCAGCAGCGTGTCGTGCACGATGCCGCGCAGGGTCACGCCGTGGTTGGCGAAAATGTGGCTGTCGTACTTGAGGTTCTGGCCCACTTTCGGCTTGGCCGGATCTTCCAGCCAGGCGCGCATTTTTTCCAGCACCTGTTCGCGGTTCAGCTGCTCGGGCACGCTTGCAGTAGCGGTGGGCGAGCGGGATGTAGGCGCCCTTGCCCGCTTCCACCGACAGCGAAATGCCGACCATCTGCGCCGTCATCGGCTCGAGCGAGGTCGTTTCGGTGTCGACCGAGGTCAGTTCGGCCGCGTCGATCAGCGCCAGCCATTTGTCCAACTGGGCGTCGGTGACGACGGTCTCGTATTCGCCCTTCATGACCGCCGCGGCGGTGTCAAGCGAACAGGTCGCCCTCGGGCGAATTGAGCTGGGCCTGCGGCGCGCCTTCGTCGGCGCGCTGGCTCACTTCGCGCAGCAGCGTCTTGAAGCCGTAGCGCTCGAAGAAGGACTTGAGGCCTTCGCGGTTTTCCGGCTGGGCCACCAGCGATTCGGCGATCGACACCATGTGGCCGTTCAGGTCGCAGTCAAGCTTGACGGTGATCAGCTCGCGCCCTTTGGGCAGCCACTCGAGCGCCTGGCGCAGGTTTTCGCCGACGGCGCCGGTGATCGCTTGTCGGCATTGGCCATGATGTTTTCCAGGCTGTCGTGCGCGGCCAGCCACTTGAGGGCCGTCTTGGGGCCGCACTTGGCCACGCCTGGGATATTGTCGACCGTGTCGCCGATCAGGGTGAGGTAGTCGATGATGCGGTTCGGCGGCACGCCGAACTTGGCCAGCACGCCCGCTTCGTCGAGCTTTTCGTTGGTCATGGTATTGATCAGCATGACCTTGTCGTTGACCAGCTGGGCCAGATCCTTGTCGCCGGTGGAGACCACCGTGTTCAGGCCCATTTCGGTGGCGCGTACCGACAGCGTGCCGATCACGTCGTCCGCTTCGACGCCTTCGACCATCAGGATCGGCCAGCCCATGTGGCGCACCGCTTCGTGAATCGGCTCGATCTGCAGGCGCAGGTCGTCCGGCATCGAGGCGCGTGTGGCCTTATAGTCGGGGTACATATCGTCGCGGAAGGTCTTGCCCTTGGCGTCGAACACGCAGGCGATGTAAGCCGCCGGGTAATCCTGGCGCAGGCGGCGCAGCATGTTGACCATGCCGTGCATGGCGCCGGTCGGGTGGCCGTCCGGGCTGCGCAGGTCCGGCAGGGCGTGGAAAGCGCGGTACAGGTAACTGGATCCGTCGACGAGCAGCAGGGTATTTTGCATGGCACCATAGGTAAGGTTAGAGCGTTTGTCATTATCGCAGAAGTCGCCGCCGCCCCGCAGCAGCGATTGCGCAGGGTTGGCGTGTGTTTGTTACAATGGACCAAACGTTCATAAGGCCATCTACCATGCTGCGCTCACCGACTCTGTGCAAACTGCTGTCCGTCCTCCTGCTCGCTCACGCTTCGGCGTCGCCTGGCGCAGCAAAACTGGCCGACACGCCGCCCAAGCTCGAGGTGATCGAAGAAGGCAGCGATACGCCGATCGTGGTCACCCCGCCAAAAACGGGCGGCGCCAGGATCAGCGAGAAAAAGACGGCGGCCGCACCACGGAAGTCAAAGTCAGGACCGGCAAGAGCGCCTACACAATGAAAGGCGCGCATCCGTCGGCCGTCAACGAGCGCGGCAATGCGACCGGCAGCACGCTGGGCACGCCGCAATGGCAGGTGCTTGAATTCGACCTGGCCCGCAAGAAAAAAACCGACAAGGAAGCCGTGCTTAGGCCGCGGACGTTCCGCCGCCGCCACCGCAGGCCGAGCTAAGCCAAATAAGCAGCTGCCATGCTGCCGGTCCCGAACCCTCTTTCCATTCGCTTTCACATGGCAGTTTTCACCGCGGTCAGTCTGGACGATGTCTCCCACTGGCTTGAGCAATTCCCGCTAGGAAAAGCCCTCTCGATCCGGGGCATCGCATCCGGCATCGAGAACAGCAATTTTTTCATCACGACCGAGGCCGCATGAGCATGTGCTGACCATCTTCGAGGTGCTCAAGTTCGACCAGCTTCCCTTCTATCTGAACCTGATGCGCCACCTCGCCGAGCGCGAGCGTGCTGGTGCCAGCCCCCGGTCGCCAATGACCAGGGCCAGCTGGTGGTCGCCTTGCACGGCAAGTAGGCCGCGATCGTCAGCAAGCTTGACGGTTCCTCGCAAATGGATCCGCAGCCCGTGCATTGCGCCGCCGTCGGCGCCATGCTGGCGCGCATGCACCTGGCCGCGCTCGATTTCCCGCTGCGCCAGCCGAATTTGCGCGGGCTCGACTGGTGGAACGCGACCACGCCGCGCGTCCTGCCCTTCCTCGACAGCGAGCGCGCCCACCTGCTGCGCGCCGAGATGCATTTCCAGGAAGCGTATGCCAGTTGCGACCATTACAAGCGCCTGGGCAGCGGCCCCGTGCACGCTGACCTGTTCCGCAACAATGTCATGTTCGACGGCGAACGCCTGACCGGCTTCTTCGATTTCTATTTCATGCTTACTGCGATACCTGGCTGTTCGACGTGGCAGTGACCGTCAATGACTGGTGTATCGACCAGGACAGCGGCGTGCTCGATGCGCCGCGCGTGCGCGCCATGCTTGACGCCTACCACGCGGTGCGTCCGTTCACGGCCGACGAGCAGGCCGCCTGGCAGCCGATGCTGCGCGCCGCGGCCCTGCGCTTCTGGCTGTCGCGCCTGTATGACTTCCATCAGCCGCGCGAAGCCGAGATGCTCACCCCGCACGACCCGACCCACTTCGAACGGATTCTGCGCGAGCGCATCGCCACGCTTCAAGCACCGGAGCTGTTCGCATGAACCGTCTGCCCGCAAGTACCGGCTGGGTGTGGCTCAAGCAGGGCTTCGCCGTGTTCCGCAAGCAGCCAGGCCTGCTCACCTCGCTGGTGTTCGTCAACCTGCTTGCCGCGCTGCTGACGCTGCCCTTGCAGCCGGTGGGCGGCGTGATCTTCACGCTGCTGCTGCCGTCCATCAACATGATCACCTTCGAAACCTGCCGTCAGCTGGCGACAGGCGAACCGTTGTCGTTCCCGGTATTGTTCTCTGGTTTCCAAAAGGGAAAACTCGGTCCCCTGGCACGGCTGGGCCTGGTCTACCTGGGCATCGGCTTCCTGGCGGCACTGGCGCTCAGGCTCGGCCTGGATGAGGCGCTGGTGCGCAAGGCGTTCGAGACATCGCAAAAGACCAAGCAGCCGGTGGACTTGCTTAAGCAGCCCAGGTCTACACCCTGTTCGGCATCCTGTTTACCTTCGCCGTCGCCATGATCGCGCTGTGTTTCGCCCCGCTGCTGATTCACTGGAAAAAAATGAAGACGTTCAAGGCGATCTTTTACAGCGTCTTCGCCGTGTTCGGTTCGATCGGTCCGGTGCTGGTGATGCTGGGCGCCTGGTTCCTGATCTGGTTTACGATCATGACGTTCGGCACGGCACTGATTGGCGGGAACGCGATCGGGGTCGTGGCACTGACCTCGGTGCACCTGATCATGATCGCCACGCTCCAGTGTGCCCTGTACGCGGCCTACTGCCACCTGCTGCCCGATACCGACTGACGGCACCGCTGCCAGCCTCCAAAGCCAACCCGCGCGGTTGGCTTTTTTGTTTTCGTTGCAATTTTCTGACAAAAAAGATTTGTGGAATTTTCCAATTGTTGGGCGTATATTCGATGAAAATTTTCATGCATTAAAAGTTTTGATGTAAACGCCTTTACTCATGAAGATTTTCACATAACGACAATAAGTGGGTCTTTTTGGAGAGTTGAGAATGAAAATGCGAGAAATTTTCAGGATGGCGCTCGTCTGTACGCTGCTGCTGACAGCGCAGGCGGCCACGGCAGCATGCCTGTCCTCCGAGGTCGAAGCGAACAACAGCGACACCAGCGCCAACACCGGCGTCTGCAGCGGTACGGCAGTGAGCGGGACCATATCGTCCGGCAGCGACTACGACTGGTACAAACTGGACGTGACGGGCGCCAAGCACCATCAGCGTCAACCTGGCGCACGACAGCGGGATCGACCTCGACTGGTACCTGTACAAGGCCACCGGTTCCTATGTGGCCTACCGCTCGACCAGCAGCAATCCCGAAACCGGCAGCTACAGCGCCACCGCGGCTAAGCACCTACTACCTGCGCGTGAAAAGCTATACCGGCAGCGGGCGCTACACGCTGAGCGTCAGCTTCCCCGGCACCACCGGCGGCGGCACCAATCCGCCGCCGGTGGCGTGCACGCTAGCCTACTGCCGTCAACCTCGGCAAGACCGGCAATGCCACGCCCAAGGCCACCACCACCAGCGGTGGGGTGGTGCTGATGGGCGGCGGCATGGACGTGGACAATGCCATCAAGTGGATGATCGCCAAATCGGGCGGCGGCGACTTCATCGTGATCCGTTCGACCGGCACCAATGCCTACAACGATTACATCTATGGCCTGGGCGGCGCCAATTCGGTGCAGACGCTGCTGATCACCAGCACCACCCAGGCCAACGACGCCTGCGTGGTCCAGACGATCAAGAATGCCGGGGCCGTGTTTTTGGTAGGGCGACCAGGCCAACTACATCAATTACTTCAAGGGCCAGGGCGTGGGCACGGCGCTCAACTACCTGATCAACACCAAGCACGCGCCGGTGGGCGGCACCAGCGCCAAGCATGGCGATCCAGGGCCAGTACTACCACCCGGGCGGCGCCGACGTGGCGACGGTGCTCAACAACCCGACGGCAGCGGCCATCGGCGACAACTTCCTCGCCAACGGCGGCCTGACCAACCTGGTCACCGAACCGCACTTCGCCGAACGGGCCCTGCCAGCCGCGCCTGACCGGTTTCATGGCCAGCATGCTGTACAACTATGGCGTGACCTGGCAGAGCGTGCGCGGCGTGTCGGCCGACGAGGCGACCGCCGTCACGATCGACGCCATGGGCATCGGCAATGTGTATGGCTCAGGCAACGCTAATTTTGTTAGAGCAACAGGAGCCCCGGAAACGCTGGCGCCGGGCGCGAAACTCACCTGGCTGGTTGCGCAAAAGGCGCTGCAGGTGTATCAAGTACCAGGGACCACGGCCGGAACCAATGCATTCAATTTCGGCACCTGGACCGGCAGCGGCGGCGTGACGCGCTATTGGGCGGTCAGCAACGGCATCCTGACGATCTACTGATCTCCACTTCGAGGACAACATGATGAACACATTCCGCCTTATCGCGCTCGCTGCCGCCGCCCTCAGCTTCAACGCGCAGGCCGCATCCAAACACGACTACACCTACACCCCGGCCGCCGGGGTGCACGAGGTGAAGTACTTCCACGGCTGCTGGGACAACAAGGACGATGACAAGCGTCCGAAAATCGACGTGACGATGGCCGGTCTCAGTACCGGCGACGTGATGATCGAAACACGCCAGCGCGAGCAGGGCAAGCCGTCGACCGAGATGATCACCTTCCGCCTCAAGAACATGGACGCCAGCTTCACCGCCCAGTTCCGCAGCAAGGACGGCGACCACTGCCAGCAGGGCGTGGCCAGTATCGCCTTCCGCAACGCCGTGCTACGCAACGAGAACGATGTGAACGCAATCCGTTAATCCCCCAGGAGGCACGATGAAGATCACGACCGCATTGAACGGGGCGCTGCTGTGCGGCGCCGCCGTCGGCACCTCCGCGATGGGCGCCTGCCTGTCGGCGGAGGCGGAAGCGAACAACGCCCAGAACAAGGCCAACGCCGGCGCCTGCAGCGGCACCGGCATTGGCGGGGCGATCACGACCAGCCGGGACGAAGACTGGTTCCGGCTGGACGTGGCCGCCGCCAGGCGTGATCGACATCAGCCTCGCGCATGACAGCGGGATCGATCTCGAATGGTATTTGCACAGCGCTTAAGCAGCAACACGCCGGTCGCCTTCCGTTCGACCATGAACAACCCCGAGACCGGCAGCTTCAGCAGCAGCCGGCCGCGGGCACCTACTACGTGCGCGTCAGGAGCCAGTCCGGACTCGGACGCTACACCCTGACCGCGACCTTCCCCGCCAGCGGCGGCGGTGGCGGCGGCCCGGTGGCCTGCACCCTGCCCAAGAAAGTCGACCTGGGCAAGACCGGCAACCAGACGCCGAAGGCGAGCGTCACCAGCGGCGGCATCGTGCTGATGGGCGGCGGGCTCGATGTCGACGCGGCCCTGCAATGGATGATCGGGCGCAGCGATGGCGGCGACTTCGTCGTGCTGCGTTCGAGCGGCACCAATGCCTATAACGACTACATCTACGGCTTCGGAGGATTGAATTCGGTGCAGACGCTGCTGGTCACCAGCACCACCCAGGCCAACGACGCCTGCGTGGTCCAGACCATCAAGAATGCGGGCGCGCTGTTCCTGGCCGATGGCGACCAGGCCGACTACGTCAACTTCTTCAAGGGCCAGGGGGTGGGCAGCGCCATCAACTATCTGATCAACACCAAGCATGCGCCCGTGGGCGGCACCAGTGCTTAAGCATGGCGATACAGGGCCAGTACTACCATCCGGGTGGCGCCGACAATGCGACGGTGCTGCAGAATCCGACCGCGGTCCCAATCGGGAACAACTTCCTGGCGCACGGGGCGCTGAACAATCTGGTGACCGAACCGCACTTCGCCGAGCGCGCGCCAGCCGCGCCTGACATCGTTCATGGCGAGCACGCTGTATAACTATGGGGTGGCATGGCCGGGCATGCGCGCCGTGGCGGCCGATGAACGCACGGCAGTGGCAATCGACAGTGCTTAGAAGCGTTGGCAAGGTGTTCAGGCGCAGGCAGCGCGCATTTTGCGATGCCGACCGGGGCGCCGGAAACACTGGCGCCGAATACACCGCTGACCTGGTTCGTGGGGAATCAGGCGCTACGGATTTTCCAGGTGCCGGGCACCGCGAGCGGAGCGAACACCTTCAACTTCGGTACGTGGAGCGGGACGACGGGGAGCACGCACTACTGGCGCGTCACGAATGGAATTCTGAGCATCGACTAGCCCCCAAACCAGCATCGCCCTCGCCGAGGCGAGGGCGATGTGGTGGTCAGCGCAGGCGTTCCAGTTTTGCCACCGACAGATCCAGCACCTTCATCCCCGCCCGGCCAAAATTGATCTGCGCGCGCATTCGTGCCGCCGCCTTCGATGTTGACGATCACGCCTTCGCCGAACTTGGCATGCGCCACCGATTCGCCGATCCGCCATCCCGGCCCGCTGCTGGCCGCCTTCTGCGTGATCTGCTGCGCGATCTTGTTGTCCGATCCGCCGCCAAACGCTCTACTCGTCCCACGCCGATTTCTTGTTGCCGAACCAGTGCGACTGCACCTTGGGCGAAATCCACTTGAGCGCCTCTTCGGGCAGCTCGTCGAAGAAGCGCGACTTCATGTTGTAGCGGGTCTGACCGTGCAGCATGCGGGTCTGCGCAAAGCTCATGTACAAGCGCTTCTTGGCACGCGTGATCGCCACGTACATCAGGCGCCGCTCTTCGTCCACGCCGTCCATCTCGCGCGAACTGCTCTCGTGCGGGAACAGGCCCTCTTCCAGACCGGTGATGAACACCGCGTCGAACTCCAGGCCCTTGGCCGAGTGCACCGTCATCAGTTGCAGCGCGTCCTGCCCGGCCTGCGCCTGGGCGTCGCCCGCTTCCAGCGATGCATGCGACAGGAAGGCCGACAGCGGCGACATCACCGACGGCAGCGCGGCATCGGCGTCAAGAATTTCGAACCCGTCTTCATTGACGATCGGCGCGCCGGACATGGCTTCGGCTTTCGGCCCCAGGTGCGCAGGCGCGGACTGGCCGAAGCCCTCCTCCTGCACGAACTGGGTCGCCGCATTGACCATCTGCTCCAAGTTCTCGATCCGGTCTGCGCCCTCTTTTTCATTCTGGTAGTGGGTCAGCAGGCCGCTGGCCTCGAGCACCACGCGCACCATTTCCGGCAGCGACAGCTGCTGGGTCTCAGCGCGCCTTCGATCAGTTTGACGAACGCGCCCAGCGAGGAACCGGCCTTACCCATCACGTAAGGCACGGCCGCGTACAGCGAAATGCGGTACTGCTCGGCGGCCGCCTGCAGCGCCTCGATCGAACGCATGCCAATGCCGCGCGTAGGGAAGTTCACCACGCGCAGGAAGGCCTGGTCGTTGTGGGGATTGTCCATCAGCTGCAGGTAGGCGATGCCGTGCTTGACCTCGGCGCGCTGGAAGTAGCGCTGGCCGCCGTACACGGTGTACGGCAGGCTAGGCCATGAACAGCACGTGCTCGATCACGCGCGACTGCGCGTTGGAGCGGTACAGGATCGCGATCTCGCTGCGCAGGGCGCCTTCGGCCATCAGGGACTTGGCTTCTTCGATGATCCACTGCGCCTCTTCCAGGTCGGACGAGGCTTCGTAGATGCGCACCGGCTCGCCGTGGTAAGCGTCGGTACGCAGGTTCTTGCCCAGGCGCTTGCTGTTGTTGGCGATCAGGTGGTTGGCCGAATCGAGGATGTGACCATGCGAGCGGTAGTTCTGCTCCAGCTTGATCAGGTTTTCGACCCGGAATTCGCGCTCGAAGGCGCTCATGTTGCCCACATTCGCGCCGCGGAAGGCGTAGATGCTCTGGTCGTCGTCGCCGACGGCGAACAGCGCGCCCACGACCTGCTGCCCCTGCCCCGCCAGCAGCTTGAGCAGGTTGTATTGCAGGTCATTCGTATCCTGGAACTCGTCCACCAGGATGTGCTTGAAGCGGGCCTGATAGTGCTCGCGCAGCGGCTGGTTACGGGCCAGCAGTTCGTACGCGCAGCAGCAGCTCGGCGAAATCGACCACGCCCTCGCGCTGGCACTGCATGTCGTACAGCTCGTACAACTCGACCATCTTGCGCTCGATCGGGTCGTGCGCTTCCACCCGGTTGGCGCGCAAGCCCTGGTCCTTGGCGTTATTGATGAAGTACATCAGGTTTTTGGCCGGATACTTTTCATCGTCCACGTTGTTGGCCTTGAGCAGGCGCTTGATCATCGACAGCTGGTCCTGCGAATCCATGATCTGGAACGTTTGCAGGCAGGGCCGCATCGCGGAAAGTGGGTGCGCAGCAGGCGGTTGCACAGGCCGTGGAAAGTGCCGATCCACATGCCGCGCGTGCTGACCGGCAACATGGCCGACAGCCGGGTGAGCATCTCCTTGGCGGCCTTGTTGGTAAAGGTGACCGCCATGATCCCGGCTGGCGACACTTGCCCGGTCTGGATCAGCCAGGCAATGCGGGTCGTCAGCACCCGCGTTTTGCCGGAGCTTAAGCGCCCGCCAGGATCAGGGCGCTTTGCGACGGTAGCGTGACGGCAGCGAGTTGTTCGGGATTGAGGTTATGGAGGAGATTTTGCATCCCGTGATTATACCGGTCGCGCCCTCCGCCAGCCGCGCTGAAGACGTGGCCCGTTTCGGGGCCCCGTTCACGGCATCAGCGGTGCTGAACCCAGGTCATGGTTTCCGTGGCTGGCCTTTGGCTGACCCCGCCCTCCGGTGCGATCGACACGGTGGCGTCGATGACCATGACCATGTTATCGCCGTTCATGATCGACATGTGCTGGCTGCCTCCCGGGCGGGTCCCGCCATTGTGGTAGCCGCCCTTCACGCCATCGATGGTAAAGGTGCTCTTGAGCCAGACCATGCCATCCTTGCCCTCGGTGACCAGGAATTCACCGAGCCAGGTCTTGCCGCGCGTCTCCCCCTTGAGGGTGAACGGCTCGTCGGCTGCCGTCACGACCAATGGCGTCGTGTATTCGCCCGCAAACGTCATTTTCAGGTCGACCTCGTATTGCGTCTTGTGCGCAGGTTCGGCGCGAACCGCCATGGTGCCCAGAACCCCCGTTGCGACCAGGGCGGCGACGAGCGCGCAGCGAGCCTAGCCTGCGGGTTTTAGCTTAGTGCGATTTAACTGCATGATGCGCTCCTTGAGTGGATGGCTCGATTGCCAGTGGCAGGTGAGCGGCGCCAGTGTGCCGCCAACCTGGGTTTTCAACATGGCCGCCGCATAGTCGTGGATCTGGCCGGGACGGTGTTCGATCACGTCGGCATCGCAAGCGAGCTCCTGGTCGAAACGGCAACGTGCCGCCGCCAGATGCACCAGCGGATTGAACCAGAAGGCGCACTGCAGCACCGCGATGAGCGCATTGATGAACGGGTCGCCGCGCCGTGCGTGGCGCTGTTCGTGGGCGATGATCAGGGCTTGCTCGTCGGCCGAATAGCGAAGCGAGAAGTCGGCTAAAGCAGCACGATGCGCGGCCGCCAGATGCCCAGCAACGCCGGGCCCTGCACCGAGGTGGCGGCCACGAACACGCCGTCGGTGTGCGTCAGCGTGCCCAGACTGGCCGTGAAGCGCCGATGAGAGACGGCGAACAGGATCGCTGTCGCCAACGCACCGGCAAGCCAGGCCCACAGCAGCACCGCGTCCCAATGTACGGGTACGCTGTCGCTCACGCTCGCTCCCAGCTGGCCGATGCCGATTGCGGGCACGGATTCGACCAGCATCACGCGGCTGACTTTCATGGACGGCATCGCGGCGGCAAGCATGGTGGCTTAAGCACCATCAGCCACATCTGGTAAACGGCATGGGCGCCGAAGCGGACCCGCAGCGCCCGCCGCACGAGCAGCACCAGCACAATGGCGGCGCTGACGCCGATACAAAGCTTGATCATCGCATCCATCAACGTCAGCCGCGGGTGACCGTCACGCCGATCTTGAGATCCGGCTTACCATTCTTGGGGGACACCGCGACCGTCCCGCCTTCGCCCAGCTTGAGCAGCAGCGAAGGCGCAATCACGTCGCCGTTTTCCGGGGTGATTTTCATGCTGACCATGACCGTGTCGGCCGATGCCCGCTCGACGCGGAACACGCCGGTCCATCCTGCGCCAGGCTGCTTCCAGTTGAGCGACAGGTCTTCGCCCGCTTTGACCGGAATGGCAGGCGTGGTATTGCCCGCGCCTTCGGCAAACTTGACCGACAAGCCGTAGGTGTCAGCGCCATGGGCCGCCGTTTCAGCGCACGGCCACGGTGCCCAGCATGCTGGCGCCAAGCCAGCAAAGCGACGATCAGGTGGCTTAAGCACGGCGGCGCGCGGTGCTGCGGACGGTGTGTTTCAGGTTCATGATGCGTTCCTTCAAAGGGTGGCAGGATTGCCAGTTACAGGTGGCGAATGCGGGCGCACTCGCAGTTTGGGTTTTGAGCATGGCGCTGGCATAGGCCTGGCTGTGCGCGCCGTGGCGCTGCATGACGGCCGCATCGCAGGCCAGCTCCTGGTCAAACCAAAGCGTGCGGCGGCCAGGTAAGAGAGCGGGTTGAACCAGAATGCGCAGCGCAGCAAGGCCAGCAGGGCATTGGCGGCCGGATCCCGGCGCGCCGCGTGCGTTTGTTCATGGACGACGATCAGCGCTTGTTCCGCTTCGCTGTAGCGTTCAGGCGAAATCGGCTAAGCACCACCACGATCGGGCGCCACAGCCCCAGCAAGGCCGGACCGGCAGTGCGGCTGGACGCCGTGTGAATGCTTAAGCGCGTTCGACCAGAACACCCAGGCCCCGCACAAAGCTGCGCTGCGCCAGCGCCATGATGGCCAGCGTGGCCAGCGCACCGCAGGCCCACAGGCGCACGGCCCAGTCCGTCCATTGAAGCGCCAGCGGCGTGGCAGCGGCGCCGATGCTGAGCACCGGCCGCTTGCAGCACGGGCGTCACGTCCACCGCCATCGCTTCGGCGTCATCCGGACCGGCAGTGCAGCGGCCAGCAAGGCGAGCGGCACGGCCACCCAGCACAGATAGGCGGCCTGGGCGCCGGCCAGGCGGCGCAGGGGCGCGCGAGCAGCAGTACCAGCAGCATCGCGGCGCTGCTTAAGCAAGGTCAGCCGGAGCAAGAGATCGAACAGCTTACTTTCCATCGCCAAGCTCCTCGACCAGCTTTTTCAGTTCGGCGATGTCGGCCGCGCTCAGCTTGCGGTGCTTGCCGAAGTGGGCCACCAGCGGCGCCACGCGGCCGCCGAACAGGCGGTCGAGCATGGTGCCGCTCTCGCGGCTGACCCATTGTTCTCGTTTGAGCTCGGCGCAGTAGAGGTAGCGCCGTCCGTCCTTGCTGGCGCTCACCGCGCCCTTCTTGAGCAAGCGGTTGAGCAAGGTCTTGACGGTCGCTTCCTGCCAGCGCTGCTCGTTGACCAGCGCGGCAATGACATCCTCGGCGGGCAGCGGCAGCTGGCGCGCCACAATACATCCATGACGAGCGACTCGGCGTCGCTGATGTCGGCGTTCTTGCGTTCCATGCCGTCTCCTGAAGTAATGAATTACACGTGTAATCGATAAGCAATGATTACACGTGTAATTTCAAACGTCAAGAGGGATGGATCAGTGGCTCCAGCGTGCGCGGTAGAGCGAGCTGAACATCGAGTTGCCGTTCAGCGAGGAGCTTGGCACCTGCTGGCCGACGTCCCAGTGCTCGACCAGCTCATAGTCGGCCACGCGATACATGTCGCACACGGCCGCACCGGCAAACTCGTTGGCCGGATCGCCACCGGCATCGACGTTATGCGAGCACGCCACGGCCAGATCGCCATCGGCCATCGAGCGCACCACGCGGTAGGAAGAGCCTACCGGGGCGATGTACTGAATGACCGACTTGAGCGCGGCACGGCCGTTACCCACGTAGGGATTGTGCTGCAGGTAGTTCAGGCCCCACATGCGGTCGAGCAGGCCGAAATTGCGCTTGCCGAACACGTCCTCGGACAGCGAATGCACCATCAGGCGGTTCATCTCGACGCGTGCCTGCGACAGCAGCAGCCATGGGCACCGGGTAGGCGTACAAATTGCTAAATGCCGAATTGCCGGTGGCCGAACGGGTCGGCGCGGCGCCCTGCACTACCCAGTGTTCGACGATCCAGCCGTGATCGAGGCGGTAGAAGTCATAGCGGTTGGTGCCGCTCATTTCGTTTTCCGGCGTGGCCGATACCTGCGAGTGCACGAACACCATATCGCCGTCGCCGAGGATATGCTTGACCGTCATGGTCTGTGCTTAAGCACCTTCTGGCGCAGGGCGCGGATCCAGCCGGCCGTGCCTTCGCGGCCGTTGGCGGCCAAGGGATCGTGTTCGATCAGCTGGGGCGAGACCTGGCGCGCGACGACGTCGGCATCGGTGGCCGACAGGATCTTCGACACGAACTGGGTAACGACGGCCTTGTTGTACTTTTCCAGGGCCGGGCTGCCAGCCGCCTGCGCAGGCACGGCGACGGCGCTGGCTACGAGCGCGGACAACAGCAGGGAGCAGGAAGAATGCCAATGAAGTTTCATGCGTTTTCTTTCAGTGAGTGATTGGTCGGCTGCCTCGTCAGGCAGGATCGCAGCTTGCCCCAAGCCGCCCGCCGCAGCGACCGGTTTGGGATGAGCCGTGCTATATTCGTGACGAACAACATCGCCAACCCGGCCTGCATTGGCGCACACTGTGACCTCGC
Organism: Massilia sp. H-1; assembly: GCA_024703915.1. GTDB lineage: Bacteria > Pseudomonadota > Gammaproteobacteria > Burkholderiales > Burkholderiaceae_D > Telluria_A. The sequence goes on from CP087969.1 coordinate 1,731,007, forward strand.
CTTTCAACCTGAAACCTCCACGATGAAACAACTAGCCTGGCCCTCGCAGGGCGTACTGGTGCGCCTGGGCCATCGCTTCTACACCTACAACTTCCTGCGCGCGATTTTCGGCATGCCGCTGACGATGAACTTCGTGTTCAACGCAGCCCATTTCGGCACCTGGGCGCTGCTGGGGGTGCTCGCGCTGCCGGTCATCCGCGCCCGCCCCTTGCGCATGCATTGGGAATCGTGGATCTTTCACATCGTGTTCGGATCGCTGCTTACGCAGATCGACGTCACCATCGGCCACTGGCTGTTCGCCGCGCTGACGCCCGCATACAGCGGAGCGTCGATGCTCGACCTGTTCTTCATCGCCTTCGAGGATTGCTTCCACCTGGGCTTTCTGACTTACCTCGGCTTTGTGGGCGTGGTACAGGGATTCGACACGCTGCGCCAGGCACGCATGAACGAGCTGCAGGTGGCCGAGCACAAGGCGGCCTACGTCCACGCGCAGCTGCAAAGCCTCAAGCTGCAACTGCAGCCGCACTTCCTGTTCAACACCCTGCACGCGATCGGCTCGCTGATGCACTACGACGTGCCCACCGCGGACCGCATGCTGTCGCGCCTGAGCGAAATGCTGCGCACGTCGCTGCGCAGAATCGGACAATCCGGTCGTCACGCTCAAGCAGGAAATGGCCTTCATCGAGGCGTACATCGATATCGAAAAAATCCGCTTCGAGCAGCGCCTGGCCGTACAGTGGGTAATTCCCGACGACCTGCTGGGAAGCGCGATCCCGCCCTTCATCCTGCAGCCGCTGGTCGAGAACGCGATCAAATACGGCGTGGCGCCGCGCGCCGACGGCGGCATGATCGTGATCCGCGCCTACGCCGACAAGGCGTCGCTGATGCTGGAAGTGGAAGACGATGCGCCAGCCCAGTCGGGGCTGCAGAAGGGTTTCGGTATCGGCTTGAACAACACGCGCCAGCGCCTGGCCGCGCTGTATGGCGCGGGACAGAATTTCGAGCTGGTGCGCCATGCCGTGGGCACGGTCGCGCGCATCCGCATTCCCCTTCCGATGCTGGCGGCGGCATGAGCGGAACCATTCGCGTACTGGTGGCCGACGACGAAACATCGGCCCGAAAACGCCTGATCCAGTTCCTCGGCGCGCATGCCGACGTGGCCTTGGCCGATGAGGCGCGCAACGGCCTGGAAGCGTGCGAGCAGATCGCGCGCCTGCAGCCGGACCTGGTGTTCCTCGATGTGGAAATGCCGGAACTGAGCGGGCTGGAAGTGGTGCACAAGATCGGCACGGACAACATGCTTAAGCCACGATCTTCGCCACCGCCTACGACCACTATGCGCTCGGCGCATTCGATGCGAACGCGATGGACTATCTGCTCAAGCCCTTCGACCAAGCCCGTTTCGATGCGGCTCTGATCAAAGCAAGACGCTGGCTGCAGACCGGCCCGGGCCAGTTCCGCCAGCAGCTTGGCAGCGTGATGGCGGCGTTGACACCGGCGAAAGAAGCGCAGGACCGGCTATTGGTGCGCAGCGGCGAGATCGCAGCTGCTGGTGAAGGCGGCCGACATCATGTACATCAGCGCCGAAGGCAATTACATCCGCCTGCACACGGCGGTCGGCATGAGCATCTGATGCGCGAACGGATGGCTAAGGCATATTGGAGCGGCTGGATGGAACGCTGTTCCGCCGCATCCACCGCTCGCACATCGTCAACCTCGATTATGTGAAGAAGCTGCTGCCGTGGTTCGGCGGAGACAGCCTGGTGATGATGGCCGATGGCAGCTAGGCTGACGCTGAGCCGCAACCACCGCGAGGCGCTGCGGGACTTTGCGTGAGGTGGTGACAGTGCAGATTATTCAGACTTAATGGCACACGGGGATCCTACTTGAACGTCGGATACCGCCCCAAAGCGGCCCCTCACGCTAGACTTACTGAGGTAGGGGAATGCCAGTTAGACTCTAGTCGCCGAGCAGCACGTCGCATGGCACACCTTCTAAAAAAGGCACCGTAATCATTGCATCAGGGCCATTCCGTCAATGAGAACTCAACAGCAAACTGGCCAGACTTATATACCGTAAAGCCGTCGCAAACCATATCACCATTGCCTTCAAGAAACCCCATCGCCTGTTCGTTTTTGCGCACGAACGCTTTCGCTGAAACAATCGAATCATCCGGCCGGTTCATTAACCTACGGGCGGCATCAACTGCGGCTGGCGCAGGACACTCCACGTCACCTTCAATCGATACTCCAAGACCCTCCACGTTCGCTGCTGAATACCACATTGTTCGCACGCGATTGAAGCGACCAAGCTGCGGATCTTCGAAACTACGTTTGCTCCAAAGTTTGAACATGTAATAAGCCTAAGGTGATAGTCCAATGCACAGTGGCCGCTGTTGACCGAATTTCCATTGCCACTTATTTGGAAAAGAAGTCGAGTTGCTCTTCGCTTGAAGCAAAGTGATCGATACTGAAGTCGCTTTCGCTTGCGAAGAGTTGGCTTACATCGGCATCGGAAGTCCTCCCCAAAGCGCAGCTTCTCAGCGCACCAGCGCCATCGCTCATTCGCCCATGACCTTTTGGAATATCGACATTTCGATCAGCGCAATCTCATCCCAGCTCAAATTCTCATTATTGCCAAGTGCAGCGAGAAAATTTCCAATGAGATTGGCATTCGGACTCTCGTGGCAAGCGCAAACAAGCGTACACGACACTGTGTCGATCTGTTGATCTATCCTGTATCTCTCCAGGTAGACCGATTTGGCAGCATTGTATGCGTCATGACGCAGTCTTTCGTCGAGCGGCGGCCCCATCGAGCGCTCAAGCAGTTTGAGTGCCTTCGCCAAACTTTTGTCATTGCGATCGCATCCCAGCCGGTAACAGCACGCAATACCAAAGCGACGGAACTGTTCTATCGGAAGTGAGCTGATGTCGGCGTATTCTAATGCCATAGGCTATGTGATTTCTGGCGAAAATGGGGCACTCGTTGATGTCTTGCAGATCAACTCTCCGGGTCATAGTAGAACTCGCGCAGCTCCTGCGAACAACGGCAGGCCTGTGCGATTTTCGCAGCCCATTGGATGGCAGCTTCGCGCGTCGGCAGTTCCATGACACAGAAGCCGCCGTCGAGCTCCTTGGTCTGAGTGTAGGTCTCGTTCTTCACCGTGCCGTCGCCGGAAACCATGAGTGGCCCGGCTTCTGCGTTGATGCCACCACCGAACACATACACGTTTAGCTGCTTTCGCCTCGCGAATGACGCGGCACGATGCTTCGCCGACGGCGGCCATTTCGTCGGCGGGAACATTCATTGCGGGTGCAGGAAAGGAAATAAGATACTTCGTCATCGTTCAATTCTCCATGTTGCGAGGCCAGACGCCGGAATCAAGCCGCACCGTCAGGCGGCTTCGGTTTGAATGCATTGTTCATTCTCACTTGCGGCAGCCAGGAAATCCACGCCTCAACCAGGAGCATTGGGACCACCCAAGACGCCCACTCCCGGGTTGCGTCTCTCATTTCCTCATTCTGCACGAAGAAAAACAGAACGTGCTGAAAGTCGTACATGACCCGAAGCCAAACTAGCACCAACGCCAAGGTATAGCTGCGGATCATGAAGCCGCGATGCGCCGCGAAGTTTCTCGCGACGGCAGCGCGCCAGGCCGCTAGCGTAAAGAACAGCCAAAGCGCGCCAGTGATGACGATGGACAGGCGCGAACCCTCGTACTCGGTTGTCGCCCCAAGGTAGATGGCAAGAACGGCAGAGCCGCTTGCACCGATGACGTAGGCGCGCCCTATCCACCGATGAACTTGAGGCGCTGATTGGCGTAAGCCGGGGAGAAATTGCAGCGGAGCGCCAAAGACCACGGGCAGCGCGAATAGCAGGTGGCTGACATACCAGAGCTGCTTGTTGAACAAGCTCGGCCCCAGCCGATCGGGGTGCAGAAAGCGATAATCGACGGCCCGATAGAGGTAATACGCGCTGAGCGCGCCAAGGGCCACGAGCCAGATGTAAAGTAGAAGACTTCTACGACGGTTCATGGCAGCTCGCTAGAAATGACTCGTGGCTTGTCCGGCTCTCTTCACTCAAGCATACCATTCACCTGACCCGCTGCGATTCATGGCCGAATCGGGCTCCCCTACTTCGCCACCCGAATTTCATCCGCCATGAATTTGTATTGCCGTGCGTTGATGGCTTTGATGGTAAGCAGGGTTGCGGCGATGCGTTGCACCAGCCTAAGCATTCCTCCTGACCATTCTTCGGCTTGCCGCCCATGACGCGCATCAGTTCCTGGACATAAGGCTGCTTCTCGCGCTCGAAGGCCATGAACTTGGGCGAAACGAGGATATCCAGCCAGACCTTGCTCCGCTTCGCGGCGCTCCATGATTGCGTTTTAGCCCGCGCCTGGGCAGCGCGCTCCACTTCTGCCTGGCGCTGTTTTTCGTCAGCGCGCATCTCAGCAAATGTGGCTTCGATCTGGCGCTCGACGTCCTTGGCGCCGTTAGTCGAACTGCAAGCTGAATCGGACGCCTGCTTTTGCGTGGGAGGCGGCACCGCCGCGGGGCGGTTTTCGCACGCCTCGCGAAATTGCGCGGAACGCTGCTTGCTCTCGCTCGCCATCTCCTTGATTAACGAGACCATCTCCTCATGCTGTGCGACCAGATCGTTGTTCTTGCCGATCTTTGCGTTGAGAGCCTGCATTGCCGCGTTATCGCGACGATCGACCGCAGGCGACTCCTTCTCGAGTTCCGCGCTCAACGCGTCGATCTCGGTCTCGAATGCCTTGATCTCGTCCAATTTCGCATTGTAGGCCCGCACGTTCTGATTGAACTCGACGAGTTGTGCCCGACATTGTTCCTTTTCAGCCGCCGTCAGCGGTGCCTTGGCCGCTTCCAGCATCGGCGCATTGCGCGTGTTGCGATAGCACCAGCGAAACCACAAAAATCGCCGACAGTGTGGATCGTTTCATTTTTCTCTTTCTCATGCTTCGGCGCGAAGTTCTCCAGTTTCCCGGTTCACTAGCCAGTACAAACCATCGCGCGTGCCTTCTACCGGGAAGCAGACATCATACCTGAGCAGCCCCAGCACCCCGCTGCTGCTGAGTGTGCGGTACGATAGCCATTTCCAACAACTGCCCAAGGCCAGCGCATGATGATCGTTCCGAATTTCTGGGCCGAAGCACGGACTCAGTATCGCAGCAAGGGCAAGCAGATCACGATCCGGCGGTTCGGCTGGTCCGATGCCAGTCAGGAGGATGCGCAAAACAATGCGCAGGCCCGCGCCGACGAAGCACTCAAGCGCGCCGTCTCGGGCGAACCCTTGCCGCGGCGCGAGCGCAAAGTGCCCTACAACGGCGCCGACGGTCTGCCGATCCGGGAGGAAGTGGTCGCCCGCCACGGCGAGACCGTCATTACCCGCAATTCGTACGGCGCGCGCTGCCTCAATACCCCCGACGTGCTGTTTGCCGATATCGATTTCCCAGAAGGCTCAGGTTCGCGCGCTGTTTTCTGGGCCTGTGCGCTGTTCCTGTTCGGAGCCAGCGCGGTCGTGATTTATCTGCTGGCGGCAGCTTTAGCACGGGCCGCGGCATGCTGTGGGCAGCGGCGGCGATCGGCGCGATGCTGGCCCTGTCGTTTGCATCGTCGATGGCGAACGCCCTCCATCGCAGGGAGGTCCGTGCCAAGGGAGGACCAGAGGCGATCGCGCGCGCATATTCTGCGCTTCATGGAAACGCGCCCCAACTGGCGGGTCCACGTCTACCGCACGCTCTAGCCGGATTGCGCCTGCTCGCTACCCATCGTCTCTTCGACCCGCTGGAAGCCGAGGTGACTGAATGCTTCAAGGCCCTGGCCACCGATCCGGTGTACATGGCCATGTGCTTGAACCAGCACTGCTTCCAGGGCGCGCGTGTCGGCCAAACCGTGGCGCGTGGGCATTGAGCGCCACATCGCGCCGCGGCCCGGCGTGTGGCCGGTCTCGCCCGAGCGGATGCCGGAGCGGCGCGCATGGCAGGAGCAATACGACCGTGCGGCCGCAGGGTTTGCCGCTTGCCGCTTTATCGAGTCGCTCGGCAACGGCGTCAGCGTCCCGGCCGCGCTGACAGTCCAACAGCTGCACGATGAACTGTGCCGGGCACGCTCCAATATGCCCATCGCCTGAATTGGCGTCAGCTTCTGGCGGAGGATTCCGGCGAGGTATGCCGATTGACATTGAGCCACAATCACCATGAGACGCTGCGCAGAATTTGCGTGAGCCAGTTGCGCCGCCGGTCCGTCAGGTCTAGGATGTGCTTATATGTCAGGAGCGATACGCATCATGCGAACAAACATCGAGATCGACGACAAACTGATGGAAGACACGCTCCGCTTGACCGGCTTAAAAACCAAGCGTGAGGCGGTGGAACTGGGCTTACGGACCATACTGCGCCTTAAGCAACAGGAAAAGATACGGCAATTCCGTGGCAAGCTCGCGTGGGAAGGAGACCTTGACGCCATGCGGAATGACAAATGATTCTGGTCGATTCGAGCGTCTGGATCGACTTCTTCAGAGGTACTTCAACCTACCATACCAATGCGCTCGACGAGATACTCGGCAGAGAACCAGTTGCCGTCGGCGATCTTATTTTGGCTGAAGTCCTGCAAGGATTTAAGGCCGACCTGGATTTCAATCGTGCAAAGAAATTGCTAAGTTCGCTGACCGTTATCGAGCTCGGCGGACAAGCTGTGGCAATTCAGGCCGCCCGGAATTTCCGCACACTGCGGTCGCTGGGCATCACAGTACGCAAGACGATCGATACGATCATCGCGACCCGCTGCATCGAGGATCGCTTTCATTTACTCTACAGTGACAGGGATTTCGATCCCTTTGTCACTCACCTCGGCTTGCGTCCGGCACTCGCTTGAGCGAGGGTCGGACGCATACGCGCCTCGCTTAGTACAGCACCACCGAGCGAATCGATTCGCCGCTCTTCATCAGATCGAAGCCTTCATTGATGCGTTCGAGCGGCAGCCGGTGCGTGATCAGGTCGTCGATATTGATCTTGCCGTCCATGTACCAGTCGACGATCTTCGGCACGTCGGTACGTCCGCGCGCGCCGCCAAAGGCCGAGCCTTTCCAGACCCGCCCCGTCACCAGCTGGAACGGACGGGTCGAGATCTCCTGCCCCGCCGCCGCCACGCCGATGATGATCGACTGGCCCCAGCCCTTGTGGCAGCACTCGAGCGACTGGCGCATCGTGGTCACGTTGCCGATGCATTCGAAGCTGTAGTCGGCGCCGCCGTCGGTCAGGCCGATGATCGCGTCGACCACGTTCTCCACTTCGGTCGGATTGATGAAATGGGTCATGCCGAACTTGCGCGCCATTTCCTGGCGCGCCGGATTGATGTCGACGCCGATGATCTTGTCGGCGCCAACCATGCGCGCCGCCTGGATCACGTTCAGGCCGATGCCGCCCAGGCCGAACACGACCACGTTGGCACCCGCTTCCACCTTGGCGGTAAACAGCACGGCGCCCACGCCGGTCGTCACGCCGCAGCCGATGTAGCAGATTTTGTCGAACGGCGCGTCCGAGCGCACCTTGGCCAGCGCGATTTCAGGCACGACCACGTAGTTCGAGAAGGTCGAGGTGCCCATGTAATGGAAGATCGGCTTGCCGCCGATCGAGAAGCGGCTGGTCGCGTCGGGCATCAGCCCGCGCCCCTGGGTCGAGCGGATCGACTGGCACAGGTTGGTCTTTTGCGACAGGCAGAATTTGCACTGGCGGCATTCCGGCGTGTACAGCGGAATGACGTGGTCGTCCTTGCGGATGCTCTTGACGCCCGGACCGACGTCGACCACGATGCTTAGGCGCCTTCATGGCCAAGAATGGCGGGGAAAATCCCTTCCGGATCGGCGCCGGACAGGGTGTAGTAATCGGTGTGGCAAATGCCTGTGGCCTTGATCTCGACCAGTACCTCGCCCTCTTTCGGGCCCTCCAGGTCGACTTCTTCAATCGTGAGCGGTTGTCCCGCTTTCCATGCGATCGCTGCCTTGGTTTTCATGATGGTCCTGTCCCGGGTGGATGTAGACCGCCATGATAGCAAAGGACACCCGGCCGTGCCGGTCCGCGCCGCTCAGGCGAAGCTGCGCGGGCGCTCGTCCCACATGGTGTGCAATTGTCCGGCCAGGCGCAGCGGGCACCAGCGGTTTGGGGATCACGCCGATGGCGCCCGCCTCCATGTAGCGCGCGATGTCTTCCGGCGCCGTCAGGCCGGTCACGAACAGGGCCAAGGCACGTCGTGCAGGTGCGGCAGGCGGCGCAGCATCTCCAGCGTCGTCACGCCGTCGAGCTCGGGCATCATCACGTCGAGCACGATCAGGTCGGGCGTGAAGTCGCGCGCGGTCAGCAGCGTCGTCGCGCCGGAACCGCAGTCGCGCACGACGATGTTGCCGATCACTTCGAGCACCAGCTTGGCCGTGGTGCGCACGTGGATGTCGTCCTCGACATAGAGGACCGATTTGAGCGTCTTTCGCATCCTTAGTCTCCCGCGCTGATGCCGCTCGGGATGCCGAGCATGGCCGCAATCGCGGTCCACAGCTGACGCGCCGACGTCCATGGTTTGGGCAGGTAGGCCGGGGTGGCGCCGCGCCAGTCGGGCTGGTTGGCCGAATACACGAGCAGCGGCGTGCCCGACAGCAGCGGCAGCAGCAGAACGCGCGTCGCCGTCCGGCAGCGCGGGGTCGAGCACCACCAGCGAGAACACGTCGGTCTGGAGCAGGCGGCGGGCGTCGGACAGGGTCGTCACATGGGTCACGCGCCTTCCGGCACCAATAGGCTCGACAGCACGGTGGCGGCGCCGGTATCCATGTCCACATGCAGTACCTGCGGCCGGTCGCCGCGGTCGCGCGTGGTGGGACGCTTGTGCGCCTGGCCGTCGTCCTCGCACAAGGGCGACGCGTACTCGGCAGGCGCACTGGCGCGTGGCGCCGGTCGGATAGCGTGCAGGGGTGTGCGCGCGGCGCGGCAGGTATGGCGGCCCGGGTCAGGGGAAGGCAAATATTTTTATGTGCGGTCGTCTTCATGGCGGTTGCAATCAGAATCCCGGACGGACGTGGGCGCCATGGATGGGGCCGAGGACGTACATTCAGGAGGACAACCGGCGGAGCTGGGCCGAAGGATTTTTTTTGCCGCAGGGGGAAGGCGGCGTCAATTGCACACGGCGGAAGCAGGATTTGGTTCCTGCCGTGGTGATGTATGACTTTATATTACATCAAACCGTGGGCAAAATCATGATGCGCGGAAATAAAATATTGCGAATGTGACGTCCGCGCATCACTGTCGGCTATTTCGCCTTGAGGCGCTGGGCGAAAGCCTTAAGCATGCAAACTATTTAACGTTTCCTCGGCGGCAAGCAGCTGGTCGGCCACTTCGTTGATTTTGCGCCTACTCGAACGGGCATGGTCGCGCAGCACTTCAGAAGGCGGTGTTGCGATCGGTCTGGAATTTACCCATCAGCAGCCCCACGGCCAGACTGGTTTCGCGCCCGGCCGCCAGGGCCGCATTGAGGTTGGTTTCTGTGCGGCGCAGCTGGCGGATGTCGTCCGCGCGTGCCAGCCCCGCCTCGAAGGGCCGGCATCAGGCGCGCCGCGTCGACCGGCTTGACCAGGTAGCCGACCGCGCCGTGCGCCGCCGCCTCGCGCGCCGATTCGCTGTCGCCCACGGCCGACAGGAACATGAACGGCACGGTGGTGCTGGCCTTGAGCCTAGCCCGCCAGATCGAGCCCGCTCATGCCGGGCATGGTGATGTCGAGCAGCGCCATGTCCGGCTCGCCCTTGGCGACCACTTGCAGCGCCTCTTCGCCGGAACTGGCTGTGACGGTATCATGTCGGCGTGGCCGATCACTTCGGTCAGGAACTGGAGCAGATGGGGGTCGTCGTCGACGATCAGGATACGGCGCTTGGCTGCAGGCACGGGAGTCATGGGCTGAACGATCCTCACGGAGTAATGTGAAAATATTATACGGCCTGCCTGCCCATTTCGTCCGATTTCCAGTTGGCCGCAAACAGGGCGTCGAACTGGTGGACCGCCGCGGCCGTATCGGGCACCGTATCACGCTGGTAATGGCGGCGACCATGTCGGCGCCGCGCTGCACCAGCGGGGCCGCATTGGCTTGGCGTCATGCCGCCGATGACGACCAGCGGCAGCGTCAGCTCGCGCCGCGCTGCAAGCAGGATATCGGGATCGGTGACAAAGCTGTAGCGTTTCACGGTCGACGGGTAAAAGCCGCCGAAGGCCGCGTACGTGGCGCCGTCGGCCTGGGCCGCGCGGGCCAGCGCCAGGTCGCCATAGCAGGAGGCGCCGACGATCTTGTCCGGGCCGAGCGCGGCGCGCGCCTGGGCAACCGTCATGTCGGTGCCGCCCACGTGCACGCCGTCCGCGCCCAGGGTCAGGCACAGCGCCACGTGGTCGTTGATGATCAGGGGACGCCCGTAGCGGCGGCACAGGGCCAGCAGCGCGGCGCCCTGCTCGCGCCGCAGCGCGGCGCTGGCATCCTTGTGGCGGTACTGGACCATGGCGGCGCTTGGCGTCGAGCGCGGCGGCGGTGCGCTCGAGCAGACGCGCGGTGTCGTCCCAGTTGGGGGTGACCAGATACAGTCCTTGCATCGATAAGCTCCTCATTGTTGAATCACTGCGCCAGAATGCGGCGCGGGATGCGCTGCCCGGGGCCGATGGAAAACGCGTGCGCCAGCGTGTGCTGGACATAGGCCTGGGCGTTGCCGAGCGCTTCCTCGACCGTCTCTCCCAGCGCCAGGCGCGCCGCGATGGCGGCGGCCAGGGTGCAGCCGCTGCCATGGAACTCGCCCGCCAGGCGCGGCCAGGTCCATGCGCGCTCGCGGCCTACCCCGCGCCAGCGGTTGACCACGTCCGGCCCGGTGCCGTGGCCGCCGGTGACCAGCACGTGGCTGCAGGCCGCCAGGTCGAGCGCGGCCGCTTCGGCCAGATTCGGCACCACGACCGTGGCTAGCGCCAGCAGCGGCCCCAGCGCGGCGCGCGTCGCCCTGGGCCAGCGCGTCGCCGTGGCCGCTGGCGAGCACCGGGTCGAGCACCACCGGCAGCTCGGGACTGCGCTCGCGCAGGCGGCGGATCAGCTGCGCGATCGCATGCGCGTTAGCGCGGTTGCCGGGAATGCCGATCTTGACCGCGTCGATGCGGGTCGAGGCGGTCAGCGCGCGCCTGACGTTCGAGCATGGCCGCGTCGACCGGCTCGACGCCGTACACGCGGTTCTGGTCCTGCACCGTGAGCGCGGTGACCACTGGCAGCGCGTGCGCACCCTGGGCGGCAATGGCCAGCAAGTCGGCCGCCATGCCGGCCCCCGCCCGAGGGGTCGAGGCCGGAAAAGACCAGGACCGTCCGGCTCATGCGTTGACGCGTCCTGCCAGCGGCGACGATGGCGAGGCGGCAAAGCGGCGCGGCATACGGCCTAGCCAGGAAGGCGTCGCGCCCGGCCTGCACGCCCAGCTTCATGGCGCGCGCCATGCGCACCGGATCCTGGGCCAGGGCGATGGCGCTGTTCATCAGCACGCCGTCGCAGCCGAGCTCCATGGCGATCGCCGCGTCGGAAGCGGTGCCCACCCCGGCGTCGACCAGCACCGGCACCTTGGCCTGCTCGATGATCAGCGACAGGTTCCAGGGATTGAGGATGCCCATGCCGGAACCGATCAGGGACGCCAGCGGCATGATCGCCACGCAGCCGATCTCTTCGAGGATGCGGGCCTGGATCGGATCGTCGCTGCAGTAGACCATCACGTCGAAGCCGTCGCGCACCAGCGCTTCGGCCGCGACCAGGGTTTCCGGCATGTGCGGGAACAGGGTCTTGTCGTCGCCCAGCACTTCGAGCTTGACCAGCTTGCGCCCGCCCAGCAGTTCGCGCGCCATCTGCAGCGTGTAGATCGCATCCTTGGCGTTGTAGCAGCCTAGCCGTGTTGGGCAGGATCGTGTACTGGTCGGGCGGCAGCACGTCCAGCAGGCTGGGGGCGTTGCGGTCCTGGCCGATGTTCACGCGCCGGATCGCCACCGTGACGATTTCGGCGCCAGCGGCGTCGGTCGCTTCGCGCGTTTGCGCCAGGTCGTGGTATTTGCCGCTGCCTACCAGCAGGCGCGAGCGGTACTGCTTGCCCGCGATGGTCAGAATGTCGTCGTCATGCATTATCTCTCTCCTTCTCTGTCAGCCGCCGCCGATGGCGCGCACGATATCGATCTTGTCCTGCGCCGCCAGCAGGTGCTGGGGCCACATCTGGCGCGGGACGACGCTGCGGTTGACCGCCAGCGCCACCGCCTGGTCCGGCACGTTCAGCGCCTCGACCAGCTGGGCCAGCGTGGTCCGGGTGGCCACGGTGCGCAGTTCTCCGTTCACTTCAATGTCGATCATGGTTACGCCTTCCGGTACAGTTCCGCGCCGTTCTTGACGAACTCGATGGCTTTCACTTCCATCCCCTGGCGCACCGCGGCGCCTTCGGTGAGGCCGTTATTGGCCGCGTACTCGCGCACTTCCTGGGTGATCTTCATGGAGCAGAAGTGCGGGCCGCACATCGAGCAGAAGTGGGCCACCTTGGCCGAATCCTTGGGCAGGGTCTCGTCGTGGAATTCGCGCGCCTTGTCCGGGTCCAGCCCCAGGTTGAACTGGTCGTCCCAGCGGAATTCGAAGCGCGCCTTGGACAGCGCGTTGTCGCGGATTTGCGCGCCCGGATGGCCCTTGGCCAGGTCGGCCGCGTGGGCCGCGATCTTGTACGTGATGATGCCGTCCTTGACGTCGTCCTTGTCGGGCAGGCCCAGATGCTCCTTGGGCGTGACGTAGCACAGCATGGCGGTGCCGTACCAGCCGATCTGCGCGGCGCCGATGCCCGAGGTGATGTGGTCGTAGCCGGGCGCGATGTCGGTGGTCAGGGGGCCCAGCGTGTAGAACGGCGCTTCGCCGCACTGCTCGAGCTGGAGGTCCATGTTCTCTTTGATGAGCTGCATCGGCACGTGGCCCGGGCCTTCGATCATGACCTGCACTTCGTGCTTCCACGCGATCTGGGTCAGTTCGCCGAGCGTCTTCAGTTCCGACAGCTGGGCTTCATCGTTGGCGTCGTAGATCGAGCCCGGACGCAGGCCGTCGCCGAGACTGAACGAGACGTCGTAGGCTTTCATGATTTCGCAGATCTCTTCGAAGTGCGTGTACAGGAACGATTCCTTGTGGTGCGCCAGGCACCACTTGGCCATGATCGAGCCGCCGCGCGAGACGATGCCGGTCAGGCGCTTGGCCGTCATCGGCACGTAGCGCAGCAGCACGCCGGCGTGGATCGTGAAGTAGTCGACGCCCTGCTCGGCCTGTTCGATCAGGGTGTCGCGGTAGATTTCCCAGGTCAGGTCTTCGGCCTTGCCATTGACCTTTTCCAGCGCCTGGTAGATCGGCACGGTGCCGATCGGGACCGGGCTGTTACGGATGATCCATTCGCGCGTTTCATGAATGTGCTTGCCGGTCGACAGATCCATCACATTGTCGGCGCCCCAGCGGATGGCCCAGGTCATCTTCTCGACTTCTTCGCCGATCGACGAGGTCACGGCCGAGTTGCCGATGTTGGCGTTGATCTTGACCAGGAAATTGCGGCCGATGATCATCGGTTCGATTTCCGGGTGATTGATGTTGGCCGGGATGATGGCGCGCCCGCGCGCGATTTCCTCGCGCACGAATTCGGCCGTGATCCTGGCCGGAATGCTGGCGCCGAAGGACTGGCCCGGATGCTGGCGGCCCAGCAGCGCCGCGGTGCGCTGGCCCATCGGGCCTAGCCGCTTCCATCTGGGCCAGGTATTCCTGGCGGCGCAGGTTTTCGCGGATCGCGACAAATTCCATTTCAGGCGTGACGATGCCGCGCCGGGCGTAATGCATCTGGGTGACGTTGGCGCCGGCCTTGGCGCGGCGCGGCGTGCGGTGCAGCTGGAAGCGCAGCTTGGCCAGTTCCGGATCGTTCAGGCGTTCGCGCCCGTAAGCCGAGCTGGGGCCGTCGAGCTGGACGGTGTCGCCCCGCTCCTGGATCCACGGCAGGCGCAGCGCGGCCAGGCCCGAGCGGATGTCGATCGCGGCCATCGGGTCCGAGTACGGGCCCGAGGTATCGTAAATATACACGGGCGGATTGACTTCGGCGCCGAACGAGGCCGGGGTGTCGGCCTGGCTGACCTGGCGCATCGGCACGCGGATGTCGGGGTAGCTGCCTTCCACGTAAATCTTGCGCGAATTGGGAAACGGGGCGATGGCCGCCTGGTCCACCGTGGCGGTGGCGGAATCGAACTTCAGTGGTGCATTCATGTGGCTCCTTTGCGTGCAGGAGCCAGCAAAGGAGGTAGGAGCACGGCGGGCCGCGATCGGACCCTGTCGGTGTATTGCTCACTAAGCTTCCCTTCGCTGGCATTATCCAGATCAGGTTCAGAGGGTGTTTCTCACCCGCGCCTCGCTGTGCGATTTGCAGGACCCCTAGCGTGTGCCGCCTTGCGGCAGCGGGCAGATTATACCGCCTTGGCTGACGCACAAGATGGCTTTTTTGCACATTATTTATATGCAATAAATATATTCTTTTTGATAAGATTGTGGCGAAGGGGCAGCATAATATCACCGAATCTCACGCCCACGCGACAATTCGCTACATATTTAATACAAAACAACATCTGCTGCTTTGCGTCATGAAAGTTGTTTGATTGCATGTTCGATATGCAAATACACTTGGTCGCTTGCAAGCCTATCCGGCAGGCAACGTGCACGCAGGCCAAAAGAGCCTGCGGCAATAGATAACTATCATTCTCGGAGAAACTCCATGATGCAAAGCAAGACTGGCATGTCCTCGATCGCTCTGGCGGTCAAGTTGTTGGTTGCAACCGCAGCAGTTGGTGTCATTGGTAACGCGTCTGCAGCCGCAGACACGACGCGCGTCATCGTCGCATTCAAACCAGGCTCGGCCGCCAGCGTGAAGTCCGCTGTCAAGGCAGCCAAGGGCAACATCAAGCACGAAATTCTCGGCATGGACGCCATGGCGATCGAAGTACCGACCGCGGCCCTGAAAGGCCTGTCGCACAACCCGAACGTCGAATACGTCGAAGAAGATGCGGTCCGCAAGCCGTTCGCGACCACCTCGGCATCGACCGGTACCCCGTATGCGCTGGGCCAGCTGGTCCCGTACGGCATCAAGATGGTCCAGGCGGACCAGCTCTCCGACCTCAACGTCGGCAACCGCAAGGTTTGCATCATCGATTCCGGCGTTGACCGTGCGCACGAAGATCTGGTTGGCAACAGCGCCAACATGAGCGGCGAATTCGACAGCGGCACCGGCAACTGGTACACCGACGAAAACCACCATGGCACCCACGTGGCAGGCACCATCGCCGCCGTCAACAACAGCGGCGTGGGCGTGGTTGGCGTGAACTCGAACGCCAAGCTCAAACTGCACATCGTCAAAGTCTTCGGCGCTAACGGCTGGGCTTACTCGTCGACCCTGGCCACGGCCGCCAACAAGTGCAGCGCAGTAAGCACAGAACGTGATCAGCATGTCGCTCGGCGGCGGCGCTTCGAACAGGACCGAACAGCGCGCCTTCGACGCACTGCAAACCAAGGGCGTGCTCAACATCGCCGCTGCTTAAAATGACGGCAACACCGTGATCTCCTACCCTGCCGGTTACAGCAGCGTGATGATGGTTGGCGCCGTGGACGAGAACAAGGCCTGGGCCAGCTTCTCGCAATACAACAGCAAAGTGGAAATCGCCGGTCCTGGCGTGGCCGTGCTGTCGTCGGTACCGACCAACAGCGGCAGCGCACCAGCGCTGGTCGTGGGCGCCACCACCTACGCGCCGGGCGCAATGGACAGTTCGCCAAAAGCGTCGCGCACCCGCGCCGCTGGCTGACTTCGGCCTGGGCGACGCGATCAACACCGCCGTGTCGGGCAAGGTTTGCCTGATCTCGCGCGGCACGGTTGATTTCGCCACCAAGGTCATGAACTGCCAGAACAGCGGCGGCGTGGGCGCGGTTGTGTACAACAACGTGGCAGGCGGCTTCGGCGGCACCATGGGCACGACGGTATCGACCATTCCATCGGTCACCGCCAGCGACACCGAAGGCACGGCCATGAAGGCCCAGCTGGGCCAGAGCGCCACGGTCGCGGTCAACCCGACCAGCTACGCTTACTTCGACGGCACCTCGATGGCTACCCCGCACGTGTCGGCAGTCGCCGCGCTGGTGTGGAGCTACTTCCCAAGCTGCACCGGTTCGCAGATCCGCTCCTCGCTCACCAAGAGCGCGATGGACCTGGGCACCGTCGGCCGCGACACCAAGTTCGGCTATGGCCTGGTGCAGGCACTGGCTGCCAAGAACCGTATCGCCTCGCTGGGCTGCGGTAACTAAGTTGCGCGTGCATAAAAAAGGACGCTTCGGCGTCCTTTTTTTGCGCCCCTGCATGTGCGCACACGAGTGGGTGAAAGTCCCGCCGCAAGCTGACAAGCAACAGCAATCGATGCGCCTTGTACGCTTGCTTCGACACCAGGCTTCGTCTTACTGCTTCTCGTACGTCATGAGAGCAGCTTGCATAGCACGCGTCGGCGCCGAGGAACTTGTCGTCAGGAGAACGCTGCAGCAGTGCTCTTTTCGCTTCCAGCATTTCGCGCATCTTTTGGGCCGCAGGTGGGTACTTTGTCCCCAAAGTCGCCCACGCCAGAAAACCGTTTGCTCGCCTGAACATTTCAGATGACAGATCGTCAGGATTCGGATTGTCATGGAGCCAGACGAACTCCTGCAGCGCTGCAGCGTAGTTCCCGTCCCGAGTGTGATCAAGTGCTCTGGAGAATGCTTCCTGTTGTTCGCTCATCACTCACTCCCTTGGCAGCGTGGTTACCAAACGTAGTTGAATAAATCGAGCCAAGCCCAGTCACCACTTGAGCAACTGCGAAGGCAATATGCATAATACTCGAATGCCTTATCCCTGCAACGGCGATAGGTGTCTGGGGTACGAGTGGCGATGCGGCAGTACTCCAGCATACTTGACTGCCCCCCATCGCAAATTTGAGCCTTGCACTGTTCCGGAGTCAATTCTGGCCTTGGTGTTGAACTACTGCCACCAAACCCTCCGCCACCGCCCCCAGCACCCGGGAACCGAGGATAGAAACCTCCAAAGTTATCTCCATTGCCAAAGTCACCACCGCCGCCTGGCTTCTCACCAACGATGATGATCGTGCAGTCGGAGTCGAGGTCGCCGGTGTCGCAGAACTGCATCGCTTCCATACCCTCTTGCACGTACACGAAGTTCCCCAGTTTCTCTTTGCCTGCAGGCACGCGTGGGGCGTCTGCTCCGAACCGTGCGCTACGCCGACCGTCGGTCGATACTCGCGTGACTCTCCCATCACTGTTGTACCCGACACGAACACGCTTGCCATTGTTGTATTGGATCTCATCAATCTTTCCGGTGTGGTCGTAGATGTAAGTTCCTATGACATTTTCAGGCGAGGTTTCAGAGGCTACTTTCCCATCCCGGTAGGAGAACGTAGTCCAGCCTGATCCTCTTTTCTTGGCGAGGATTTTGCCAAACGCGACCAGGTACTTCGACTTTGGCGCGTTCTCGCGCTGAGCCCCTTGCAAGATGTCGTTAGCTGTTTGCGGCCCCGCGTGTAACACGCTCGCGGCAAGCAGTGCCAGCGACGAATAGCGACTTCAGTTTGTTCATGTTCTTCCTCGTGATGAATGTGAGCGTGCAGCGCACCCTTGCCAAGACGTTAGCATGGCAAGAAAGATGACTTCATGAGGTATGCACAAGCTAAGCATAGATTTCCTGCCCGCGCCGAGCCTGGTGCGGAGAGTTGTCAGGGAAAGTCGTGGAATTTCGCAAGCCATTTGCGTTGGAAGAGAAGCACTTCATCGAAATCGTCACGCACTTTCCGAAGCACCAGTCCCAGACCGAGGCACAGCAGACTATGGAGATGCCACCTGACGATCAACGAATCGAGATGTGCCGTTGCAAACGTTCTGGGCCGCAAATTCCGCGGCGACGAACTGCGGATGTCACAAAATGGCGAGGTCAGACTTTCTGTGCCGCATAAAGCTAAGGGGACTTTCAAAGAAGGGATCAGGCAGCTTACCCGTCGGTCCACAGGTCGGAATATCGGGCCAGTCGTGAAGGCGCTTCAACGCTAAGTTCTGGAGGGGATGGGCCAATTACTGCGCATCCCTATCCCGATTCAGCCACGCCGCGCGCCTCCTCGCCTCCCATGCGCTGCTCGACGGCGAACACGGCCGCCTGCACGCGGCTGGTCAGCTTGAGTTTCCTGAGCACGTTCTGGACGTGGATCTTGACCGTGCTTTCAGCCAGTTCCGAGCTGGCGCGCGATCAGCTTGTTGCTTTCGCCGCGCGCCAGGCAAGCGAGGATATCTTTTTCGCGCGCGGTCAGGCGCGCCAGCTCCGACTCCGGCTGGCTTAGCCTTGGCTTACGCTCGTTCAGCTGCGCCACCAGTTTGCCGGTCAGCGCTTCGGCCACCACCGTGTGGCCTTCGGCGGCGCGCCGGATGGCACGCAGCAGGTAGTCGGTTTCGATATTCTTGATCAGGTAGCCGCGCGCTTACCCCCGCATCGCCAGCGCCAGGTCTTGCGATTCTTCCGAAACGGTCAGCATGATGATGGCCGTCTCCGGGCAATCCTGCTGCATCAGCTGCAGCGTCTCGACGCCGGACATGCCCGGCATGTTCAGGTCCAGCAGCACCACGTCCGGCTTGAGCTGCTGGGCGCGCTTGATGCCCTCGACTCCGTCGGCCGCCTCGCCCACGACCAGGAAATCGGCGTGGCGCTGCAGCAGTGAACGTATGCCGCTGCGAAACAGCGAATGGTCGTCGACCAGCAGGACGCGTATCGGTTGCTTGGCGGTTTCCATGGTTTTCCTTTGACTGGTCAGGCGGCGCGCCGTTGCGCGCGGGCAGAGTAAGCGTGATCGTGGTGCCCCGCCCCGGCACCGACGACAGCGACAGGTCGGCGTCGATGCGCTGGGCCCGCTCGCGCATGATGTGGATGCCGACATGGCTCTCGCTCTTGCCTTCGAGCAGGGCCGGATCGAAGCCGGTGCCATTATCCTCGATCGTCAGCGTGAAGTCATGCCGGTCGACCAGGCGCACCCGCACCCGGCTGGCCCCGGCGTGCTTGCGCACGTTCGACAGCGCTTCCTGCACGATGAACAGCAGTTGCAGCTGCTGTTCGCGCGGGAATGGCGCGCCGTCCACGTCGGCCACCAGTTCGGCGGCAATGCCGGCCTGGCGGCGGAACTTGTCGATCGTCGTTTCCAGCGCGGCGATCAGATTGCCTTCGACCAGGCGGCTGCGGAAATTGTGCAGCAGTTCGCGCACGTCTTCGTAGCTTTCCTGGACAGCCGGCGCGCAGCATGGGGACGATCTCGGCAATGTCGCCGATCTTTTCGTCGCGCACCGACTGGTCCAGCATCTGCACCTGCAGGTTCAGGAAATTGAGGCCCTGGGCAATACTGTCGTGCAAGCCCTGGGCCACCAGGTTGCGCTCTTCGGAGACCGCCATTTCGCGCTCGCGCGCACCGAGGCGCAGGTTTTCAATGGCCGTGCCGAGCAGCTGGGCCAGCGTTTCGAGCAGGCTGCGTTCGCGCTCGTCGAACTCTTTTGGCGTACGGAAATGCAGGTTGAAAAAGCCCACGTGCTGCTGCTGCGCCTGGATCTGGAACACGGAAATCGTGGCATAGCCTTCCTTGCGGCAGGCCAGCTCGGGCATGACCGGCATCTTGCGCAAGTCGTGCACCACCGTGACCTTCTGTTCGACCGCTTCGCCGCACAGGCAGTCGCCCACCTTGATGCATTGTTCGCGCTCGATCATGTCGGCCGACAAGCCCTGGTGGGCCACCATGTGCAGATTGTCGCGGTAGAAGCGTCGAGCAGGCGCACCGAACCGCCGGTGGCGCCGAAATGGTCGCAGATGCGCGCCAGGAAGCCCGCACACAGCGGTTCGAGCTGCTGGCTCTTTTGCAGGAAAGCCGCGCTGTCATACAGCAGGGCCAGTTCGCGGTTCTTCTGTTCCAGGCTGGCCGTCTTGACCCGCACCATGTCTTCCAGGCCGCCGTACAGGGTCTCAAGGTGGTCGGCCATCTGGTTGAAGCCCTGGGCCAGCTGGCCGAATTCATCGGTGCTGTCGACCGCCAGGCGCACCGCGAAGTCTTGCGCCTTCATGCGGCGCATGCCTTCGTGCAAGCGGGTGACGGGTTCGATGATCAGGCTGAACATCAGGTAGATCAGACTGACCGTGCCGATCAGCGCCATGGCCAGCAAGCCGAGCTGGGATGCGCGCAGCCAGAAGGTGCGCCCCTCGCTGTCGCCCTCGATCAGCTGGACCAGGCCGTCAACGCGCTCGACAAAGGCGGCGTTGCCGGTCAGGAAATTGGCCAGGGCGTCGCTGCGGGCCTGGCCGCGCAGCGAGCAGCGCCAGCGCCATCGGCCGCAGCCGCTGTTGCCACTGGGCCGTGATTTGCGCGAACTCGTCCTGGATGTGGGCCGTGGGCGGCAGCAGCAGGGGCCGCTGCGGATCGCCCTGGCGCAGCTGGGCCAGGGAAGTGTCGAGCAGTTCGAGCTGGCGCGCGACCGGCTGATGCGCCGCATCCGCGTCGGGGCCGGTCAGCAGCAGGGACAGGCGCACGCTGTGCATGCGGATCCGGCCGGTATCGTTGATGGCCGCGGCGCTGCCTTCGAGCTGCCACGACAGATACAGCGTGGCCAGGATGGCCGACATGGCCAGCAGCAAGAAGCCGACCAGGGCGCCGACGATCTTGGCCGACAGCTTGTTCGGCAATGGCAGGAGAGAATCGAGTGTCATGAACGTTCCAGCAGCGCGGGCGCCAAGCGGCACCGGATGGCGCCGCTTTCTCATGATACCCGCGCGCCTGCTGTTGTGGTTCGGCATCGTGCGCTCCCGCTTCATCCGCCGGTTTGCGCCATGAACCGTACGATCTTGTCAGGCTGCTCACGAAACTCGTGCTTCTCGGGTTTCAGCGTGATCGCATGCCGGATCGCCGCCTCCAGCTCGGCGTCGCTGGCGCCGCCGCGCAGCAGCGGACGGAATTCGAATTTGTCTTCCTGGCCCAGGCACAGGTACAGCGTTCCGTCGACCGCCAGCCGGACCCGGTTGCAGTCGCCGCAGAAATGCTGGGACATGGGCGTGATGAAGCCGACACTGCTGCGTCCGTCCGGGGTGACCAGGTAGCGCAGCCGGCCCGCCGCCCAGCCGCGCCACCTGCGGCATCAGGCCGAACTGGCGGCGCAAGTGCTGTTCCACCGGCCCCAGGTCGAGCCAGGTGGCGTCGCGCCCGGTCGCGCCCATCGGCATGGCTTCGATCAGGCGCAGCACAAAGCCGTGCTCGATGCAGAAGGCGACCATGGCGTCGATCTGGTGCTCATTGATGCCGCGCAGGGCCACCATGTTGATCTTGATCGGGGAAAAGCCTTTTGCTTGCCCGCCATGATGCCTTCGAGGATTTGGTCGAGGGTGTCGCGGCCGGTAATTTGCTGCATGCAGGCGCGTTCAAGCGAATCGAGGCTGACATTGATGCGGGAAACCCCGGCGGCGCGCAGTTCGGCGGCATGGCGTCCCAGGCGCGTGGCGTTGGTCGACAGCGACAAGTCCTCGATCCCGGGCAGGCGTGCCAGCGAAGCGGACAGGCTTAAGCCAGGTTGCGCCGCAGCAGAGGCTCGCCCCCGGTCAGGCGCACCCGCTTCGTGCCGAGGCGGGCAAAAGCGCCCACCAGGCGCGTGATTTCGTCGAACGTGAGCCAGTCGCGCGGCTCTTCGAAATCCTTGAAGCCCTTCGGCATGCAGTAAAAACAGCGCAAGTCGCAGCGGTCAGTCACAGACAGGCGCAGGTATTCGATGGATCGCCCGTACCGGTCGCGCAACATGATTTTTGCTCCTGCTAGGATGGTGATACTGTCATTGTAGTGGCGCGTGCCGGGCTTGGCTGTGCCTCTGACGGCTGAGTCCACCTAGTTCGAAATGACTAGGCAGACTGACAACAATCATCTATTGCACCAGCGGACTGGCCGCCCCTTCCAGTTCCACGCCCTCGATCGCGGCCTGCCCCACCAGGATGTGCAGGTACTGGTGGATGGCGCGCTGGCGCGCCTGGTTTTCCAGCATCGCGGCGATCTGTTTGCTCACTGCCTCGAACGGCAGCAGGCGGCCCGCCACCTTCCTTTGCACCTGGACGATGTGCAGGCCGTAGCGGGTTTCCGAGCAGGCGCGGGGGCCAGCTCGCCTTCGGCCAGGCGGAACAGCAGCGCGTCGAACTCGGGTACCGACTGGCCTTTTGCCAGCTGGCCCAGGCTGCCGCCGACCTTGCCCGACACGCAGTTCGAATAGGCGCCCGCCAGTTCGGCAAAGCGTTCCGGATGCTGCTTCCAGTTCGTCCAGCACCGCTTCGCCCGTGGTGCGCAGCAGGTCGAGCGAAACGCCCGGCGTGACCTGGAACAGAATGTGGCGCGCTTCGACCAGGTCGCCGCTCGTGTAGCGCGCCGCATTGTTGCGGTAGTAGCGCAGGCAGGCTTCCTGGTCGGCCATGCCGCGCCTGCACCTGCAGGGCCAGCAGCGCTTCGATCCGTTCGTCGTCGTCATGCATGGCGATATCGAGCAGCGCGGCCTGCTGCAGCAGCAAGGTGCGCAGCACCACTTCGTGCACCGCCCGCTTGAGCGGATTGTCCGCGTCGCGGTGGTGGACCAGTTCCCGTTCGATGGTGGCGTCGTCGATGTCGGCGCCGTTGACTGCAATGCCCATGAGATTCTCCGGTTAGCGGCTACGTACCAGCTGATAAGCGCGTCCCAGGTAAGTCAGCGCGCCGAACCCGCTCCACACGTGGACCAGCCGGGTGAAGGGGAAGATGACGAACAGCGACATGCCCATGAACAGATGCACCTTGAACAGCAGCGGCGCACCGGCGATGAAGTCGGCCGCGCCAGCGCGCAGGGTGACGATATGCTGGGCCCAGTTCATCAGCGTGACCATGGTGTGGCCGTCCAGGTGCGAGGCCGACACAAAGATCGAGCCCAGTCCCAGCAGCAGCGTGGCCAGTATCCACAGCAGCACCACCTTGTCCTTGAAGGTGGTGGCGGTGCGAGGCGCGCATTGGTGGCGCGGCGCGTCAGCAGCAGCACGAGACCGGCCAGGCACAGGGTGCCCATCACGCCATAAGCAGCCATGGCGAACAGTTGCTTGGCGCCGTGGGAGACGCCCAGCGTGTCCCACACCACGACCGGGGTCAGCAGGCTAGGCGGCATGGCCGAAGAACAGGCCGATGATACCGACGTGGAACAGGATGCTGCCCAGGCGCAGCTGGCCGCGGTGCAGGACCTGGGTCGATTCGGATTTCCAGGTGTATTGTTCGCGGTCGAAGCGGATCAGGCTGCCGAGCAAAAAGACCGCCAGCGCGATGTAGGGATAGATCCCGAATACGAGGTAATGCAGATAGTCCATGATGGCTTCCTCAGGCTGCCGCATGCTTACTGGGCGTGCGCGGATAAAAATTGATCGGATGGGTGCCGCCCGCCATGGCGCCTGCCTTGAGCAGCGGCTCGACGCCGTCGCTGCTTGGCGCCGAAGGTTTCGAGCGCTTCGTCCATGTCGCGCACGGGCGGCTCGCTCAGTTCCTCGGCCTGCACCGGGCTCAGTGTCTCGAGCACGGTGAACAGGCCCGCGTACGGGCTGCCGTTGGCGTGCAGCTTGCGGCCCAGGTGGGCCAGCACGTGCACCGCGTCACCCAGCAGGCGCCCCGCTTCCTCAGCCGGCTGGGTGTCGAGGAATTCGAGGAACAGCGGCACGTAGTCGGGCAGTTCATCGCCCGTCATCTGCAGCCCGTGCTGCTTGTACTCTTCCATCAGGTCGACCATGGCCTGGCCGCGGTCGCGCGACTCGCCGTGAATATGCTCGAACAGGTGCAGCGAGTGCGAGGGATTGCGGTCGAAGGTGGCCACGTAATTCTGCTGCAGCGCGATCAGGCTGGCGTCGGCCAGGTAGCCGAACAGCGGCAACAGCGGCGCATGCAGCGAGGGCGTGGCCGCCATCAGGCTTAAGCCAGCAGCCGGCAGGCTGTCGATCAGTTCCTGCTCCGGGTACTGCAGCAGCGCGGACATGACTGCGTAATGGCGGGTCGGCTTCATCATGCCTCCTGGGCGTCAGGTTTTTTGCGCGACTTGGGCATCGACACAAAATGGGTGGAACCCTGCTTCTTCTTGCCGAACAAACTGGGCTCGGTCACGCCGTCGGAACAGCCGTTGCCGAAGCTGAAACCGCAGGAACCCTTCTCGTTGAAGCTGTCCTCGGCCATCTCCTTGTGGCTGCTCGGGATCACGAACCGGTCCTCGTAATTGGCGATGGCCAGGATGCGGTACATGTCTTCGACCATGTCGCGCGTCAGGCCTAAGCCTGGACCAGCACGTCGAGCCGCTCTACCCCTTCCACGCTCTTGCCGCGCATGTAGGCGCGCATGGCCAGCATGCGGTCGAGCGCGGCGATCACGGGCACCGGGTCGTCGGCGGTCAGCAGATTGGCCAGGTACTGGACCGGAATGCGCAGGCTGGCGGTGTCGGGCAGGATGCCGTTCATGCCCATCTTCCCCGATTCGGCCGCGGCCTGGATCGGCGACAGCGGCGGGATGTACCACACCATCGGCAGCGTGCGGTATTCCGGATGCAGGGGGAAGGCCAGCTTCCATTCGACCGCCATCTTGTAGACGGGCGAGCGGCGCGCCGATTCGAGCCAGGCGTCGGGAATGCCCTGTTTACGTGCTTCGGCGATCACGGCCGGATCGTGGGGATCGAGGAACAGGTCCAGCTGCGCCTGATACAGATCGCGCTCGTCGGCCACCGAGGCCGCCGCTTCGATGCGGTCGGCGTCATACAGCAGCACGCCCAGGTAGCGGATGCGGCCGACGCAGGTTTCCGAGCACACGGTCGGCTGGCCCGCTTCGATGCGCGGATAGCAGAAGGTGCACTTTTCGGCCTTGCCGGACGACCAGTTGTAATAGATCTTCTTGTACGGGCAGCCGGAAATACACATGCGCCAGCCGCGGCACTTGTCCTGGTCGATCAGCACGATGCCGTCGTCTTCGCGCTTGTACACGGAGCCGGACGGGCAGGATGCCACGCAAGCCGGATTGAGGCAGTGCTCGCACAGGCGCGGCAAATACATCATGAAGGTGTTCTCGAAGGTGCCGTACATCTCCTTCTGCATATTGTCGAACAGCTTGTCCTTGCTGCGCGCGGCGAACTCGCCGCCCAGGTCATCCTCCCAGTTCGGACCCCATTCGATCTTGTCCATCTTTTTGCCGGTCAGGACGGACACGGGCCGCGCCGTGGGCGGCGTTTCCGACAGCGGCGCGTTCTGCAGGCGCTCGTAGTCGTAGGTGAACGGCTCGTAGTATTCGTCGATCGTCCAGCAGATTGGGATTGGCGAAAATATTGGCCAGGATCTTGAGCTAAGCCGCCCTGGCGCGGCGCGATCTTGCCCGCGCTGTCGCGCTGCCAGCCGCCCTGCCACTTGTCCTGGTCTTCCCAGTTCTTCGGATAGCCGATGCCGGGCTTGGTTTCCACGTTGTTGAACCATGCGTACTCGACGCCGTCGCGGCTGGTCCACACGTTCTTGCACGTGACCGAGCAGGTGTGGCAGCCGATACACTTGTCCAGGTTCAGGACCATACCGATTTGGGCTCTGATTTTCATGCCTGTGCTCCTGCCTTCTGTTCCACGAGCGGCCCTTCGAGCCACTCGACCTTGTTCATCTTCCGGATCAGGACGAATTCATCGCGGTTCCGATCCGACCGTGCCGTAGTAATTGAAGCCCCATGCCAGCTGGGCGTAGCCGCCGATCATGTGGGTCGGCTTGACGACCGCACGCGTCACCGAGTTATGGATGCCGCCCCGTTTGCCGGACGTTTCCGCGCCCGGCACGTTGATGATTTTTTCCTGGGCGTGATACATCAGTGTCATGCCCACCGGGACGCGCTGGCTGACCACCGCGCGCCGTCAGCGTGCCGTTGACGTTGAAGATCTCGATCCAGTCGTTGTCGACCACGCTTCACCGTTTTCGCATCCTCTTCCGACAGCCACACGTGCGGCCCGCCGCGCGAGAGCGTGAGCATGCGCAGGTTGTCCGAGTAGGTCGAGTGGATGCCCCACTTCTGGTGCGGGGTGATCCAGTTGAGCGCGATCTCCTTGTTGCCGTTCGGGCGCGCACCCAGCATCTGGGACGTGGTCTTGGTATTGATGGCCTAAGCTTGTACACGCACAGACCCTCGCCGAAGTCGCGCATCCACAGGTGATCCTGGTAGAACTGCTGGCGGCCGGTCAGGGTGCGCCACGGGATCAGTTCGTGCACGTTGGTATAGCCAAGCGTTGTAGCTCACTTCTTCCGACTCCAGCCCGGACCAGGTGGGCGAGGAGATGATCTTGCGCGGCTGCGCCTGGACGTCGCGGAAGCGGATCGTGTCGTGCTCGCGCGGCAGCGCCAGGTGGGTGTGGTCGCGTCCCGTCATGACCGACAGCGCGGCCCAGGCCTTGACCGCCACGTGGCCGTTGGTCTCGGGCGCCAGCGACAGGATCATTTCGGCCGCGTCGATGGCGGTCTCCAGGCGCGGCTGGCCCTGCGCCACGCCGGCTGCCGTCACGGTGCGGTTCAGACCGCGCAGCACGTCGACTTCATGCCCGGTCTTCCAGCCGATGCCCTTGCCGCCGTTGCCGAGCGTCTCGAGCAGCGGACCAATCGAGGTGAATTTCTGGTACACCTGGCTGTAGTCGCGTTCGACCACCGTCATGTTCGGCATGGTCTTGCCGGGGATCGGTTCGCATTCATGCCAAGCGCGCCAGTCTTTCGGATCGAAAGGCTGACCCAGTTCGCCCGGGGTGTCGTGCATCAGCGGGGTGAGCACCAGGTCGGTCTGCTTGCCGAGGTAAGCGCCGCCGATCTCGGTGAATTTTTCGGCGATGCCCTTGTAGATTTCCCAGTCCGACTTCGACTGCCACAGCGGCTGCACCGCTTCCGACAGGGGATGGATGAAGGGGTGCATGTCGGACGTGTTCAAGTCGTCCTTTTCATACCAGGTGGCGGTCGGCAGCACGATGTCGCCATACAGGCAGGTGGTCGACATGCGGAAGTCGAGCACCACCAGCAGATCGAGCTTGCCTTCGGCGGCCGGACGCACCTTGACGTCTTTCGGCTTGACGCAGCCTTCCTCGTCGCTCATCAGCGCGTTCTGGGTGCCCAGCAGGTACTTGAGGAAGTACTCGTGGCCCTTGCCCGAGCTGCCCAGGATGTTCGAGCGCCAGACAAACATATTGCGCGGGAAGTTGGCCGGATTGTCCGGGTCGTCGCAGGAGAACTGCAGCTTGCTTAGGCCTTGATCTGGTCCAGCGCATAGGCGCCCGGTTCCTGGCCCGCGGCCTTGGCTGCGCGCGCCACCTCGATCGGATTGGTCTGCAGCTGAGGTGCCGACGGCAGCCAGCCCAGGCGTTCGGCCTTGGCGTTGTAGTCGATCAGCGACATGGTGTTGGTGTCGAGCGCGGCCGACGGCGAGGAAATCTCCTCGACGTGCAGCTTCTCGTGGCGCCACTGGCTGGTGTGGGCATAGAAGAAGGAGGTGCCGTTCATCTGGCGCATCGGACGGTTCCAGTCCTGCGCGAAGGCGAGC
Source organism: Massilia sp. H-1 (assembly GCA_024703915.1). Lineage (GTDB taxonomy): Bacteria > Pseudomonadota > Gammaproteobacteria > Burkholderiales > Burkholderiaceae_D > Telluria_A. Next base: position 1,758,718 of record CP087969.1, read on the forward strand.
GGGGTCCAGCCGGTTTGCGGACGCAGTTTTTCCTGGCCCACGTAATGGGCCCAGCCGCCGCCCGACTGGCCCACGCAGCCGCACATCATCAGCAGATTGATGATGCCGCGGTAGGTCATGTCCATGTGGTACCAGTGGTTCAGCGCGGCGCCCACGATGACCATGCTCTTGCCATGGGTCTGGTCGGCGTTCTGGGCGAACTGGCGCGCCACGGTAATCACGTCGGCCGCCTTGACGCCGGTGTGCTTGACTTGCCAGGCCGGGGTGTACGGGACGTCGTCGTCATAGCTGGCGGCCACGTTGGCGCCACCCAGGCCGCGGTCGATGCCGTAGTTGGCCAGCGTCAGATCGAACACGGTGGCCACGGTGGCCACGCTGCCGTCGGCCAGGGTGATTTTTTTCACCGGCACGCGGCGCGCCAGCATGTCGTCGGCGTCCTTGCCGCCGAAGTAGGCAAAGCCCACGTCGACGACCGCGTCGCTGCAGCCGATCAGCGACAGCAGCGGATCGACCGGACGGCCGCTGGTGCCCTCTTTCTGTTCCAGGTTCCAGCGTCCCGATTCGCCCCAGCGGAAGCCGATCAGAGCTTAGCCGGTGCGCAGATGGCGCCGGTGGCTTCATCGATGACCAGGGTTTTCCATTCGGGGTTGTTGGTCTCGTCCAGGCCGCGCTCGAGGTGGGAAGCGCGCAGGAAGTAGTCGGGCACCAGCGCGCCGTTCTTTTCGACCAGCGTGACCAGCATCGGGAAATCGGTGTACTGCTTGACGTAGCCGCGGAAGTAGTCCGAACCGCCATTGGCGTGGAACTCCTTGAGCACGACGTGGCCCATGGCCATGGCCAGCGCGGCGTCGGTACCCTGCTTGGGCGCCAGCCAGATGTCGCCGAACTTGGCCATTTCGCCAAAGTCGGACGACACGGCCACCGTTTTGGTGCCCTTGTAGCGCACCTCGGTGTAGAAGTGGGCGTCGGGGGTGCGGGTCATTGGCACGTTCGATCCCCATACCATCAGGAAGGTCGAGTTGTACCAGTCGGCCGATTCCGGCACGTCGGTCTGTTCGCCCCAGACCTGGGGGCTGGTAGACGGCAGATCGCAGTACCAGTCGTAGAACGAGAGTGCGACGCCGCCGATCAGCGACAGGTAGCGCGTGCTTAAGCCGCGTAGCTGACCATCGACATGGCGGGAATCGGCGAGAAGCCGACGATCCGGTCCGGGCCGTATTTTTTGATGGTCAGGGCATTGGCGGCGGCGATGATTTCATTGACTTCATCCCAGCTGGCGCGCACGAAGCCGCCCAGGCCGCGGATCGTCTTGTAGGAAGCGGCGCGTACCGGGTCCTGGCTGATGTAGTCCCAGGCCGTGACCGGGTCCATGCTGCGGCGCGCGTCGCGCCACATCTCCATCAGGCGTCCGCGCACCATCGGATACTTGACGCGCTGGGCCGAATACACGTACCACGAATAACTGGCGCCGCGCGGGCAGCCGCGCGGCTCGTGGTTGGGCAGGTCGGGACGGGTGCGCGGGTAATCGGTCTGCTGGGTTTCCCAGGTGATCAGGCCGTTCTTGACATACACCTTCCAGCTGCAGGAGCCGGTGCAATTGACGCCGTGGGTCGAACGCACGATTTTGTCGTGCTGCCAGCGCTGGCGATAGGCGTTTTCCCAGGTGCGGTCTTCATGCACCACGGCGCCGTGGCCGTCCGAAAACGTCTCCTTCGGCTTGTTGAAATACTTCAGACGATCCAAAAAATGACTCATGCTGCCTCCACGGTGCTCGGATATAGGAACGATGGTTCCAGTCTACGCAGCAGGGGCTTTCGTCGATATTGGCAGGAAGTCGGTTACGTCCTTGCGTAGGGACTAGCCCAGCCTAGCCCTTTCGAACTAGGCGCGCGCATGGCGGGCGTCATCAGGAAGCGTTTGTTCGCATCGATCAGCAGCACTTCGCGCATGCCCATTTGCGCGGCCATCTGTTCCCAGTGCGCCGGACCGGTGATGAACAGGGGCTTGGAATTGCCGTCCGAGCGCAGACCGGCATCGCTGCCGCCCGAGGTAATGACCGTCACCGAGGCCACCAGGTCCACCGTGGCGCCGGTGCGCGGGTCGATGATGTGGGGGTGGCGCTTCCCGTCCTGCATGAAGTAGCGCTGGTAGTCGCCGCTGGTGCCCATGGCTTCGTTGTCGTGCAGCGCGATGCTGGCCAGGGTGCCGTCGCCGCGCGGATCCTGGATGCCGACCATCCACGGCCGCGCGCCCGGCTGCCCGATGGCTAGCACATTGCCGCCCACGTTGATCAGCGCCGCCCTGACCCCGGCAGCGCGCAAGATCCGGGCCGCGCGGTCGAGCGCGTAGCCCTTGGCGTAGCCGCCCAGGTCGATCATGACGGCCGGGTTGGTGCTGGTGATGGTGGTGCCCTGGTAGCGCAGGTCCGACAGGCGCGGGTGGGCATCGACCCAGCGCCGGATCTCGGCCGGGTCCGGGTCGTGGCCTTCGAAGGTGCTGCTCTGGAAGCCCCACAGCCGGATCAGGTGGCCGATGGCCGGATTGAACAAATTGCCGGAGCGGTCGGCCAGCGCGGTGGCCGACTGCAGCAGGCCGACCATTTCGGCGTCGGCCGCAAACGGCTCGCCGCGCGCGATGGCGTCGTTGAGCGCGGTGAGCATGCTGGGCTGCCACGCATGAAATTTATGGTGCAGGCGGTCGAATTCCCTGAGGACCTCGGCGCTGGCCTGCGCCGCCTGTTCAGGGCGTGCCGCCGTAGATGCTGACCTCGACCACGGTGCCGAACACGCGGCCCGTGGTGTGGTGCGTGGTGGCGGGGCGTGCGCAGCTGACCAGCAGCAGGGCCAGCAGCACAATGAGCGCGTTCAGGCGTCGCATGGCAGGCCCGCCTTACATTGCCTTGTTGGCCATGAAGTCCACGGCCGCTTTGAGCTCGTCATCCTTGAGCGCAGGATTGCCGCCGCGCGCAGGCATCAGCTTCCAGTCCGTCCAGGGCGCTCGTGTGCAGGGCAGCTGCGCCCTTGGCGATGCGCGGACCCCAGGCTGCCTTGTCGCCCAGTTTGGGGGCGCCCATCACGGCGGTGGCGTGGCAGGCGGCGCACGTGGCGGTATAGACTTTTTCGCCGATCGCCAGCTGGGCCGGGGTAGCGGCGGGAGCGGCAGCGGCGGCAGGTGCCGGTGCCGGGGCTGGTGCTGGAGCGGGAGCAGGAGCAGGCGTAATGGCGGTTGGCGCAGGCGCTGCGGCCGGTTCCGTTTTCTGGCCGCAGGCGCTGAGTGCGACGGCGGTCAGCAGGCATAACAGGGTAGTCGTTTTCATCAGTTTCTCTTAGTGTGATTGGCGCGCATCGCCCGGCGCGCCGCGGGTATTGATCATCGCTGCTGTCATCTGGTCGAACGGCAGCACCTTGCCGCCCTCCCGGCGGGCAAAGGCGGCTGCGTCCTGCGCGTTCGAAAACGCGCCGAAGGTCGGCCCCATCGAGCCCTTCTTTTGCTGCCGACGACGTACAGCGCCGCCTCGGCCGCGATCCAGTGGCCGCGCGGCTGGTCCCAATCGGCCTTGCCCATGTCCTGCACGAACACGGCGGCGCAGGCGCGCTTGTTCTCGGGCGCTTGCAGCACCGCGAACAATTCGGTCAGGTCGCAGTAGAAATCGGGCTTGCCCTGCACGTACTGGATCTGGGCCTTGGGGCCGGGGAAATCGGCCAGCACCATGCCGTCCAGCGTGCACACGGTATCGGCGTCCGGCTCCTGGGGCGCGCTCACGCGTGCCGCTTCGCTGCAGCCTAGCCAGCAGCAGTACCAGCGCCAGGGCGCTCAGTTTCAGTGACGCTTGCATGCGAACCTCCAGTGGGCAAGGCAAAATGGGACAACGATCCAGGCCAGCATTACGGCCAGCAGCGTCGTCTACTCGGTCAGCGGACCGGGCATGACGGTGGCCAGCCCGTACATGCTTTGCGCCTGCTCCGAACTGAAGATATTCATCAGCCGGAACACGTCGGCCGGATTGAGCATCAGCAGGGTCGCGAAGGCGCCGCTGCCGAGCCTAGCCCTGGCTCATGACCAGGGCGCCCATCAGCAGCAGATCGAAAATGAGGACGAAGAAGAACCACAGCGCGATCGCCACGCCGCTGGCGCGCACCCGGTCCGAGGCCAGCACCGACACCAGCATCGACACGCTCAGGAAGGCCAGTCCCATCAGGATGGCGCTACCGACAAAGCCCGCGTAGTGCAGCACGTCGCCCGCGCTCATGGAGGCGGCCAGCGGCAGCAGCCCGGCGCCGAACCCCAGCACGGTGGAGATGGCGAGCGCAGCTAGCCAGTCCCAGGTATTTCCCGAACAGGATCTCGAAACGGCTGATCGGCATCGACAGCATCAGTTCGAGCGAACCGCGTTCGGTTTCGCCGACGATGGCGTCGTAGCCGAGAATGAGCGCGATCAGCGGCACCAGGTAGATCACCAGGCTGACCAGGCTGGCCACCGTGACGTCGATGCTGCGAAAGCCCACTTCCCCCTGCTGCGAGGCGCCGAAATAGGCAATCGCCAGCGCAAACAGCGCAAAAATGAGCGCCACCGCCAGTACCCAGCGGTTGCGGATGCGGTCGTGGAATTCCTTGGCGGCGATCACGCGCGCCTGGGACCAGTCAATGCGCGCTCATGGCGGCCTCCGTAGCCAAGGAACAGGTCTTCCAGCGACGGTTCGCGGATCGTCACGTCCAGCAGCGCCGGCGCCAGCGCGGCCAGCACCTGCGCCTTCTGGTAGGCCTGGCAGGCGATGCTGGCCAGGTCGCCATTGACGCGCAGGTCCAGGTCCGGCATATGCGCCAGCGCGGCGGCGGCCCGGTGACCGGGCGCGAGCCGCACTTCGATGGTGGACGGCAGCACGTGCCGGCCGCGCAGTTCGGCCAGCGTGCCCTGGGCCGCGATGGCGCCGCCGTGCAGGATCACCAGCCGGTCGACCCGGTCCTGGATCTCGGCCAGGATGTGCGAGGTGATCACGATGGTGACGCCGCGCGTGGGCCGCGCGCAGCACGGCATAGAAGTCGGCGATGCCTTCCGGGTCCAGGCCGTTGGTCGGCTCGTCCAGGAAGATCAGGCCCGGGTCGCCCAGCAGTACCTGGGCAAAGCCCAGCCGTTGGCGCATGCCCTTGGAATAGGTATGCAGGCGGCGCTTGCTTACCGCGCCCAGGCCCACCTGGTCGAGCAGCGCCGCGCAGGCCGCGCGCGGCACCTTTTGAGGTCGGCGAACAGGTGCAGCACTTCGAGCCCGGTCAGATTGTCGTAGCTGACAAAGGTCTCCGGCAGGTAGCCGATATGGCGGCGCACCTGGCGGAAGGCGGCGCTGGCGGCATCCACGCCGCCGATGCGCACCGTGCTTAAGCGCTGGTAAAGCAGCAGGCCGAGCATCAGCTTGAACAAGGTGCTCTTGCTTAAGCGCCGTTGTGGCCGATCAGGCCGAACATCTCGCCCGGCGCGATGCGCAGCGTGACGTCGCGGATCGCGGCCACCGGTCCGAAGGATTTGCACACGCCTGTCAGTTCAATCGACATGTTTGTCATTCCAGCGGCTCCATGAAGGATTATTGGGCCGCATGCGCGGGTGCAGGTCGACCACGCTGGGCGCGCGCAGCACGGGGAACTGGCGCGCCACGAAACGCAGGGTCTTGATCGACGGGCTGGTCAGCAGCATCTTGGCCAGCGGGTATTGCCAGTTGAGGCGGTCGACCAGGTCGCTCGCCTCGTACGGCAAGTCACCGGCGCCGTCGCCGTCCTGGTCCCAGCCGCCGTAGTTGCTCCAGTAGTTGCCGCGCTTGCAGGCCCCACTGCACGTCGCGCGCGGCGACGAACTTGACCGCTTCTTCGTTGCCGATGAAGTCGTTGCCGTCGACTTCGTTGTTGGACGAGCTAGGCCGACAGGTGCACGCCGGTGCGGTTGTTGATGACCACGTTTTCGCGCAGCACATTGAATTCGGCGTCGTACACAAAGAAGCCGCGCCCGTTGGCGGCCACCACATTGTGTTCGATCAGCGAATCCTGGATCGTGCGCAGCATGATGCCGTGGTCCTCATTGCCCCAGGCGATGTTGTTTCGCACCACCAGATTGCGCACTTCCATCAGCGCCAGCCCGCCCCGGTTCTGGTAAGTCTCGTTGCCTTCCCAGGTGCTGTGGTTGGTGTTCATGTAGTGCGTGCCGTAGCGCAAGTGGTGAATCTTATTGTTGCGAAACAGCGCGCGGGTCGAGACGTCGACGTAGATGCCGTCGCGCGTAACTGATGTTGTTGCCGCTCACCTCGACATCGGCGCTGTTGTAGACCTGGATCCCGTTGCCGCGCGCGGCCGACAGCAGGTCGCGCTTGCCGGTGATGGTGTTGCCGATGGCCTTGGAGTGCTGCGACTTTTCCAGCCACAGGCCGAACAGGTTGTAGGGCAGGATGCAATCGCGCAGGGTGAAGCGGTCGTGGCCGGGCAGCACATACACGCTTGGCGTTCTGGGCGCCCAGGTCGGCGCCGCTGTCGGCGATCGTCATGCCTTCGATGGTGACGTCGTGCGCCTTGACCCGGATCACGTCGCCGCTGTTGCCGCCGCTGAGCCTCGGATGGCCGAGACCGCGCAGGGTCAGCGGCTTGTCGATCAGCAGGTGTTCCTCGTACAGGCCGGGGCCGACCAGCACGGTGTCGCCCGGCTCGGCGGCGCGAATCGCGCTGGCGATCGATTGCCCGGCCGACACCTGCAGCTCGGCGCAGAACAGCATGCGGGCTTAAGCAGCGCCAGCAACAGACAACACAGGGCGCGCTTGCCAAACATCATGCGTCCTTCGCTCGCTCGGCCAGGGCCGCCTTGACCGTGGCCAGGGGAATGAAGTAGCCATGCAGCATCGATGCGGGTCAGCGCCTGGCCCGCTTTTTCGCTGCTTGCGTTCCTTGACCAGCGGCGGGCAGGCATGGTCGTCGTAATACATGACCATGCAGTCGAGGCAGGCCAGGCATTCCATCGGGTCGATCTTGCTTAAGCGCTGTCGATCGCGTGCGAACCGCAGCCGGAGGCGCAGGCGTGGCACGTCGTGCATTCGGCCTTGCGCTTGAGTCCGAACAGGCGGAACTTGCCGGGAATGGCGAGGTAGGCGCCGAGCGGGCAAATGTACTTGCAGTAAGGCCGTTCGCTGAGGAAGGACCAGCCGAGAATGGCGCCGATGAACAGCCAGAACGGCCAGGTCCGGTTCCACACGCCCACCAGGAAGGTGGTCTTGAACGGTTCGATCTCGGCCAGGTGCTCGGCCGTTTCCATCGAATAGAAGGAAACGCCCAACAAGACCGCGAACACGGCGTACTTGATCCAGCGCAGCTTGTCATGCAGGGGCTTGGGCAGCAGCTTCTGGAAGCGTGCCAGGCCGACCGCCTTGCCCAGACTGAGCGCCAGTTGCTGGAGCGAACCGAACGGGCACAACCAGCCGCAGAACACGCCCCTGCCCCAGATCAGCACGCTGGCGATGATGAACCACCAGAACAGGAAGATGAACGGGTCGGACAGGAATAATTCCCACTTCCACTGGTGCAGGATCGAATGGAACCAGGTCAGCACCTGGGTGATGCTCGGTTGCGCCTTCAGGTAGAAGCCGAGGAACAGCACGCTGGTGAGCCACAGCAGGTGGCGCGGCCACTTGATCCAGGGCTTGTGCTTGCGGCTGGACATGCGCACCAGGCGGTCGCGCTGGCCGTACATGGCGGCGGCAAAGCCGAGCACCAGCAGGAACAGCACGATGTCGCGCTGGCGGCCTTTCCAGATGCTCAGCCAGGCCGCTTCCTCCTGCTTGACCACGGGGCGCCCGCCGATCAGGTAGCGCGACGGCAGCCAGTAAGCCTGGTCGAAATGGACGAAGGCCTTGGCGCCGCTGCGCGCATCGACCTTGTTGGCCAGGAAGGCGAGCTGCCAAGGCCAGGCCGGGTTGAAGTCGGCCGAACGCACGATGAACACGGCCGATTCGGCATACGCGGGCACTTGTCGGCGGCATGATGCCGTACAGGTTCAGGTAGTCGGTGTCGCGGAAGGTGAAGGTTTGCGGATCCTGGCGCACCTGGATGCGGTCGTAGATGCCGCCGCGCACGAAGCCGGACCCCTTGAACGAGGTCTGGCCGCCGCCGATGATGAAAATGGCTTGCTCGTCGGGCTTGAGGTCGGCCATCAGGCGCCGGTAGACGGGCTCGCCCAGCAGGCTGATGCCCACCGACGGCACGTTCAGGTGGCCGAAATACATGTCGAGGTAAGGGCCGTCTCCGTCCAGCCCCACCTGGGACGGGGCGATCTGCATGCGCACCACGCTGCCTTCGTCGAGCAGCTGCTGCCACGACAGGCGATCGCTCAGCGCCGTATAGCGCGCGGGCGGACGCACTTCGCCCTTGAAGATGCCGACCTGGCGCCCGACTTCGTAGGCGCTGCGCGAAAATCACCTGGTTTTCGGCAATCACGGTCACGGTGGCGCCGCTGATCGCGTCCAGGCCGCCGCTGCCGATTTCGAGCTTGGCGTCGCCGCGCTTGCCCGTGTACTGGGCGATGAATTGGAGCAGCGTGGACTCGGGAATACCGGCCAGCAGAATGGGTTCGGAATGCTTGAGCACGCGCACGCCGCTGATGATGCTTAGGCCGCGTCCATGCCGATCAGGGTGACGATCGGTTTGCCCGAATAGGCGGGAATGTCGACCACGTCGGTCGACAGGAAAACATAGCCGCTCAGCTTGCTTACGCCGCGTCAAAGGCTTCGACGTAGCTGGGTAGGCCCTTGCGCAGCGAAAAACGCTGCGCCTGCGGCATCACATCCTTGCAGGGCGCTTGCGCGCACAAGTCCGGGCCGTGCAGCAATTGCTGCGACAGCTCGGCCTCGTACACGCTGGCCCGGGCCGGGGCCAGCATGATCCCCAGAAACAACCAGAGCCAGATCAGACGCATGTGCTTCTTACGCCCTGACCAGCAGGCGGCTGCGCATTTCCAGGTGCAGCGCGTGGCAGAAGTGGGTGCAATAGATCCAGTACGCGCCCGCATGGTCCGCCTTGAAGGTGACCGACTTGGTCTCCTGCGGATTGACGATGAAGTTGATGTTGTAGGTCGGGATCGCGCAACCGTGGGTCAAGTCTTCCACCTTGTCGTAGTTGGTCAGCGTCAGGGTGACTTCGTCGCCGACTTTCACTTCGATCACAGGCAGACTGTAATTCGGGGCCTGCGACATCATGCGCACATGCACCTTGTTGCCCTTGCGCTCGATACCAGCGTTTTCCGGCGTGACCGCGTTCGGGAAGTCGCTCATGGCGTGCACCTGGCGCGTTTTCACGCGGTCGCGGCGGACGATGATGCCGTCGTGCGGTTCCGGATAGGCCGTGTGGTCCGACACCAGCTTCATCTTCTCGCCCGTCAGGTTGAGCAGCTGCTCGGTCTCGCAGTGCAGCGGTCCCACTGGCAGGAAACGGTCCTTGGAGAACTTGTTACCCGAATTGAAGTACTTGCCGTCGGCTTCCTTGGTTTCGCCCATCGACGAGTAACCGTGGCCAGGCTGGTAGTGCACGTCGATCTTGTCGACCACGGGCTTGGCGCTCTTGTCGCCCTTGAACTGGGCGATGGCCGCATCCACGTTCCACTTGACGACCTGGCTGTCGAGGAACAGCGAGGTATAGGCATTGCCGCGGCCGTCGAAGGCCGTGTGCAGCGGGCCCAGGCCGATTTCAGGCTCGGCCACGACCGCGTCGCGTTCCTGCTTGAAACCGCCTTCGAACCATTGCAGCACCTTGGACAGCTCGATCACGGTCGCCGTTGGCGACAGCTTGCCCGAGCAGACGAAATACTTGCCGTCCGGGCTGGCGTTGACGCCGTGCGGGATTCTTGCCGACCGGGACGTAGCAGGTCAGCGAAGTCTTCGGATCGGTATTGGCTGCCTTGCGGCCGTCGACCACGGGCACCTTGGAGCCGCCGATGGTGGTGAACTTGCTTAAGCCTTGATCTGGGCTTCGATCCGGGCCACGTTGAAGAACACGCAAGCGTCGCGCTCGGCGGCCATCATGCTTAAGCCAGGTCGGGGGCGTTCTCGGTGTTGTACTGGTTCGATGCGGCCAGCTTGCCGTCGTAGGAGGTGGCGACCAGATCCATGTTGCCATCCACGCGGCACTGCCAGCGCACTTCCATGGTTTCCGCGCTCACGCAGGTAAACAGGGAGCCCCATTTGGCCGGATCGTCCAGGTCGCGCCCATCGTTCGGAAGCGGAATGGCGAATTCGGCGCCGCAGAACACACGGGTCGTGTAGTTGATGGCGCTGTCGACCGGATCGCACTTGTCGGTAAAGATACCGTGAAAACCGGCCACGTTGGGCAGCTCGATGATCTTGTCGCATTCCATGATGTCCATGCGAATGCGGGCCAGGCGCGAGTGGATCTTGTCGTTGACGAACAGCCAGCGGCTGTCATAGGTGCCGTCCTTGTAGCTGCCGTGCACGTGGTGGGTGTCGCCGGTGGTGTACTTCAGGCTGCCATCGGCCTTGGTGCCCATGATGGCCTTCGATTCATTGGTGATGCCCCAGCCGACCATCGGATCGATGTTGAAGACGGGAATGCGGCGCAGAGTGCGGCCCGAAGGAATGCCCATGATGCGCGCTTCGCCGGAATGGCCGCCGCTGGAAAAGTGGTAGTACTCGTCGAGCTGGCCGGGGGTGACTTCGTGCGCGCGCATGGGCCGGTGCAGCAGCGGCGCTGGCCTTGGCCTTATCTTCCTTGCACCCCGCCAGGCCCAGTACAGGCAGCCAAGCAGCTTACCAGGCCGACCAGGGCGGTTTTACCGAGGAAGCCGCGGCGGCCAGTAGGTGCTGCTTCGTTCTCGGCGATCGATTCCTTCTTGCTGTCCATCCGTATTCTCCTCAGTTAGGTTGCCAAGAAGTGTATGCAGTGGGCAACTTTTTTCCTATTCGCATGAAGGGGGGATGCAGCACGGATGAGCTACACCTTTGTGCGTATGGTGCGGGCTGGCGCGATGCGCTATATCTAGTCGGCGTTTTTCATTACCGAGATAAATCATGAATGTATCCACCTACGGCGAGCTGCTCGCCGCCGCCCGCCGCGAGCCGCAGCCGCCGCGCTTGCTGTTTGCTTTTGCCCGGGCCGAACTGCCCGATGATGCCGCCGACGCCGAGCGCGCCGGTTTTGCCGAAGGACGCGGCGGCGCGCTGGCGCCCGTGATGTGCGTCGACAAGACGCTCGATGAACTGGGCAGTTTCGCCGACCTGGTGGCCGAATCGCGCCATACCGGGGCCGACTGGGATATCGTGTTCGTCAGCACCCTGGTCAGGCAGCCATGGCGCGCCGCCATGCCACCGAAGCGGCCGAGGCACCGCTCAACATGATGCTGGCCGCCATCTACAGCGGCCAGGTCGGCCGCTTCCTCGCCTTCGGCAAGGATGGCCGCCTGCTGGCGGTCGAAGCTTAAGGCGGCTGGCGCCCGATCGGGCACACCATCGGCAGGAAGCGCTGCTGACGCGCCGAGTAGGCGGACAGGGCGCCACTGTCGATGTCGAAATACCAGCCGTGCAGCATCAGTTTGCCCTCTTCCACCCTGCGCTTGAGCCAGGGGTAGGTCAGCAGGTTGTCGAGTGACTGCAGGATGCTGGCCTGTTCGCAGGCCGTGTGGCGTTCCTCGGACGACTTGTGGGCCAGTTCGCGCAGCACCCGCTCGCGCACCGGCGCGGCGATGCGCATCCAGCGTTCCACGAAGTCTGTTTCACGGGCCGCCTGCTGGGGCGCCAGCAGCGCGCGGATGCCGCCGCATTTGGCATGGCCCAGCACGATCACGCGCTCCACTTCCAGATTGCAGATCGCAAATTCGATGGCGGAACTGACGCCGGGCGGCGCGTCCGGCGTGCACTTGGGCACCAGGTTGGCGATGTTGCGCACGACGAACATGTCGCCTGGATCGCTGCCGGTGAGCAGCATCGGATCGACCCGTGAATCGCAGCAGCCGATCAGCAAGGTGGTCGGCTTCTGCCCGGCCCGCAGCTTGTCGTACAGCGTATGTTCCTCGCTGAAATACTGCTGCTGAAACCGGCTGGAAGCCGCGCACGAACTTTTCGATCGCTTCCATGGCTTTAGCAAGGCATGGGCGCATCGCGCCGGGCGTAGCACCACCAGGTGACGGCGATGCAGCTGGCGTAGAAGGCGACAAAGCACAGCAGCGCCGCGTCGGGACTGCCGGTCATGGCGATCGAGGTGCCGTAGCTCTTCGGAATGAAGAAGGCCCCGTAGGCGCCCACGGCCGAGGTAAAGCCGAGCACGGCGGCGCCCTCTTTATTGGCATCGACGATGGCCTGGTCCTGGGCCGCCTTGCCCTTGCTGATGGCTGCGCGCTGACGCTCGGTCATGAAGATGACGGGAATCATGCGGAAGGTGGACGCATTGCCCACGCCGGTGCTTAAGCAAACAGCAGCATGAACATCCAGAAGAAGCCGATGAAGTTGCTTAAGCCACGCCGTCATGCGGCAGGAAGTGCAGCACGCCGAACACGGCGGCGATCATGGCCACGAAGGTCCACAGCGTGACGCGCGCCGCCCAGCTTGTCGGCGATGAAGCCGTCTACCACCCGTGCCAGGGCGCCCACCAGGGGGCCGAGGAAGGCGAACTCGAGCGGATTGACATCCGGGAACTGGGTCTTGATCAGCAGCGGGAAGCCTAGGCCGAATAACCGATGAAGGAACCGAAGGTGCCGGTGTACAGCCAGCACATGAGCCAGTTATGCTTGCGTTTGAAAATGACCGCCTGTTCCGCGAACGAGGCCTTGGCCGATGCCAGGTCGTTCATGCCGAACCAGGCCATCAGGGTGGAGGCGATGATGAAAGGCACCCAGATGAAGCTAGAGCGTTCTGCAGCCACATCGGGTGGCTTTCCGTGCCCTTGGTCCAGTTCTGGGCGTCGCCGCCCAGGGCGCCGAACACGCTTGGCCGTGATCACCAGCGGCACCACGAACTGCACCGCCGACACGCCCAGATTGCCCAGGCCTAAGCATTGAGACCGAGCGCCTGGCCTTTCTGGGCCTTGGGATAAAAGAAGCTGATGTTGGCCATGGACGAAGCGAAGTTGCCGCCGCCAAAGCCGCACAGCAGCGCCAGCAGCAGCATGACGGGATAGCTGGTGCTCGTGTCCTGCACGGCAAAGCCGATCCCGATGGCGGGAATCAGCAGCGAGGCGGTCGAGATCGTGGTCCACTTGCGCCCGCCGAAAATGGGCACCATGAAGGAATAGAAGATGCGCAAGGTGGCGCTTAGCCAGACCCGGCAGCGCGGTCAGCCAGAACAGCTGGTTGGTGCTGAACTTGAAGCCGATGTTGGGCAGATTGACCACCACCACGCTCCACACCATCCACACGGCGAAGGCGAGCAGCAGCGCCGGGATCGAAAATCCACAGATTGCGCGCCGCGGTCGGTTTGCCGAACGACGACCAGAAGGCGGGGACTTCCGGCTCCCATGCTGCGATGACATATTTACTCATGACGATACTCCAGGAAGGTTAGGCAGGAATGGCGGACAGGGTGGGCAGGGCCGGACGGCCCTGGTCCTTGAAGGCGTAGTGCATCCAGATCAGCGAGACGCACACGGTGCCGTACAGCAGCATGAAAGCCGAGGAGCGCACGCCGGTCAGGTCGACCAGGGCGCCGAACATGATCGGCAGCACGAAGCCGCCCAGGCCATGCCTACCAGGCCGACCACGCCCGAGACGGCGCCGATGTTGTCGCTGGAAGTCGTCGCCGATGAATTTGAAGACCGAGGCCTTGCCGATCGCCATGGCAATGCCGACGATGAACAGCAGCACGGTGAACATGAAGGGGGTCAGGCCGAGGTTCACGGTGGCGCTGCCGTTGACGGTCTTGATGACCATGCTGGTCTGCGGATAGGACAGCAGGAAGAAGCAGACCCAGCACACCCACATGACCCACCAGGTGACCTTGTAGGCACCGTATTTGTCGGAAATCCAGCCGCCCAGCGCGCGCAGCACGCCGCCCGGCAGCGAGAAGCAGGCCGCCAGCAGCGCGGCCAGGCGCATGTCGAAGCCGTATTCGCTGACATAGTATTTGGTCATCCACAGCGCCAGGCCCACGTAGCCGCCGAACACGACCGAGTAATACTGGCAGTAGCGCCACACGCGCTTGTCCTTGAGCACTTTCATCTGGGCCGAGAACGGCACCCCGGCCGCGGCCTGGTGCGCGGGATCGCTGTACGAGAACAGCCAGAACAGGATGGCGGTGGCCAGCATGGCCAGCGCATACACCTTGGGCAGCATTTGCCAGCCGAAGCTTAAGCAATGATGGCGGGGGCCACGAACTTGGTCAGCGCCGAGCCGGAATTGCTTGGCGCCAAAGATGCCCATCGCCAGGCCCTTGCGTTCCTTGCCGAACCAGCGCGCCACGTAGGGCGTGCCGACCGAGAACGAGCCATTAGCCACGCCGACGAACAGGCCCAGCACGAGGAAATGCCAGAAGGCGGTCGCGTAGGAAATCAAGTAGATGGGCAGGACCGTGGCCAGCATCAGCAGGAAGAACACGATGCGCCCGCCGTAGCGGTCGGTCCAGATGCCCAGCGGCACCCGCACCAGCGAGCCGGTCAGCACCGGCGTGGCGGCCAGCAGGCCGAATTCGGTCTCGTTCAGACCCAGTTGCTTCTTGATGGGGATGCCGAGCACGGCGAACATCATCCATACCGCAAAGCAGATGGTGAAGGCGATCGTGCTACTTGCCAGTACCGCAGTTTGTTGTTGGCTCTTGCTTGCCATGGTGTTCTCCCGGACGCTTTACCTGATACAACAAGGTTACGTGGGAGGCGAACACCGGACTATTGGCCGGAGGGCGATTTGAGCAAGGCAATCAGGCTAGGCGGCCTTGGCCGAAATGACTAGGCCGATATTGCCATGGGGAATTAGCTGTTAGTCTGACATCAACTTGAGCTGATTAGGCGCAAGATAATATCACCAAAAATAAGGCGCACAACAGCCGCTTTCTACAATTTGATGACAATTCAGTGACAAAACAACACTTGTTGAGTCCGCTTCAAAAGTCGATTGATCGCTCTAATCTTTTGCCAATACACTCGTTCGCAATGCTGATCTACCCGGTTGGCATGGGTTGTCACAACCACATATGCACGCAGGCCGACAGAGCCACGCGGCAACAATAATCATCTATCTTCTCGGAGAAACACCATGATGCAAAGCAAGACTGGCATGTCATCGATCGCAGTGGCAGTAAAGATGTTGGTTGCAACGGTCGCCGTCGGCGTACTCGGCAGCGCTTCCGCAGCAAGCGACACCACGCGCGTGATCGTGGCATTCAAACCAGGTTCGGCAGCGAGCATGAAGTCGGCCGTCAAAGCCGCCAAGGGCAGCGTCAAACACGAAATTTTCGGCATGAACGCGATGGCGATCGAAGTACCGACCGCCGCGCTGCAAGGCCTGTCGCACAATCCGAACGTCGAATACGTTGAAGAAGACGTGATCCGCAAACCATTCGCCCTGACCTCGCCATCGACCGGCACCCCGTACACCACGGGCCAGCTGGTTCCTTACGGCATCAAAATGGTCCAGGCCGACCAGCTGTCGGACGTCAACGCTGCAAACAACCGCAAGGTCTGCATCATCGATTCGGGCGTGGACCGCGCGCATGAAGACCTGGTTGGCAACAGCGCCAACATGACCGGCGACAACGACGCTTAAGCACGGGCAACTGGTTCACCGATGAAAACCACCACGGCACCCACGTGGCTTAAGCACCATCGCCGCCGTCAACAACAGCGGCACCGGCGTGGTTGGCGTCAATTCCAACGCGAAACTGAAACTGCACTTCATCAAGGTCTTCGGCGCGGACGGCTGGGCGTACTCGTCGACCCTGGCCACGGCCGCCAACAAGTGCAGCAGCGCAGCGACAGAACGTGATCAGCATGTCGCTCGGCGGCGGCCGTTCGAACAAGACCGAACAGCGCGCCTTCGACGCACTGCAGACCAAAGGCGTACTGAGCATCGCTGCAGCTAAGCAACGACGGCAATACCGTGATCTCCTACCCTGCTTAGCTACAGCAGCGTGATGATGGTGGGCGCACTCGACGAAAACCGTGCCTGGGCCGACTTCTCGCAGTACAACAGCAAGGTCGAAATCTCGGCCCCTGGCGTTGGCGTGCTCTCGAGCGTGCCGATGAACACCGGCTCCAAGCCAGCGCTGACGGTCGGTTCGACCGTCTACGCCCCGGGCGCCATGGACGGCTCGCCGAAGACCTCGCGCACGGCGGCACTGGCCGACTTCGGTCTGGGTGACGCGGTCAATACCGCCATGTCGGGCAAGGTGTGCCTGATCGCGCGCGGCACCATCGACTTCGCGACCAAGGTCATGAACTGCCAGAACAGCGGCGGCGTCGGCGCGGTGATCTACAACAACGTCATGCGGCAGCTTCGGCGGCACCATGGGGACGACTGTCTCGACCATTCCTTCGGTCACCGCGTCCGATGTCGAAGGCGCAGCAATGAAAGGCCAGCTCGGCCAAAGCGCCACGGTCGCCATCAACCCGTACAGCTACGACTACTACGACGGCACCTCGATGGCCACGCCGCACGTGTCGGCCGTCGCTGCCCTGGTATGGAGCTACTTCCCAAGCTGCACCGGCGCCCAGATCCGTTCCTCGCTGACCAAGAGCGCGATCGACCTCGGCACCGTGGGCCGCGATACCAAGTTCGGCTTCGGTCTGGTCCAGGCACTGGCTGCCAAGAACCGCATCGGCTCGCTCGGCTGCGGTAACTAAGCAGTCACCGGCCTTTCCCCAAGATGCCGTCCAGCGCAAGCTGGGCGGCATTTTTTATGGCTGCGATGGTTGCCCAAAATCATGATTGATTGTCAAGTTCATTACTCATAGACTGGGGACACGGTCCGCACGAGTCCGCCTTCATACAATGATTCTTAACGGAGAAATGTCATGATGCACAGTCAGTCTGGAAAGTCCCTGATCGCTGCGGCGGTCAAGCTGTTGGTGGCAACGGTCGCGGCGGGCGCGACGATCGGCACGGCGGCGGCGGCCGACACCACGCGCGTGATCGTGGCTTTCAAGGCCGGAAGCGGCCCCAGCATGAAAGCGGCCGTCAGCGCCGCCAGGGGCAGCATCAAGCAAGAAATTTTCGGCACCAACGCCATGGCCATCGAGGTGTCGGCCGCCGCACTCAAAGGCTTGCAGCGCAATCCCCATGTCGAGTACGTGGAAGAAGACGTGATCCGCGTCCCGTTTGCCCTTGCCAGCCCGTCGGCGGCCCCCTATATGAGCGGTCAACTGGTGCCCTACGGCATCAAGATGGTCCAGGCCGATCAGCTGTTCGGCGCCAATCCGGGCAACCGCATGGTCTGCATCATCGATTCGGGCGTGGACCGCGCCCATGAAGACCTCAATGGCAACACCCTCAACATGAGCGGCCAGTACGACAGCGGCACCGGCAACTGGTTTACTGACGAAAACCACCATGGCACCCACGTGGCTTAAGCACCGTCGCCGCCGTCAACAATGCTTAGAACGTGGGCGTGGTCGGCGTCAATCCCAACGGCCAGCTCAAACTGCACTTCGTCAAGGTCTTCGGCGCCCAGGCCTGGGCCTATTCGTCGACCCTGGCCAGCGCCGCCAACCAGTGCGGCGGCAGTAAGCGCCAATGTGATCAGCATGTCGCTGGGCGGGGCGCGCGCCAACAAGACCGAACAAAAGGCCTTCGACGCACTGGCCGCCCAGGGCATCCTCAGCATCGCGGCCGCTCAAGCAACGATGGCAATTCGACGATCTCGTATCCGGGCTAAGCTACGCCAGCGTGATGATGGTGGCCGCCCTCGATGAAAACAAAGCCTGGGCCAGCTTCTCGCAATACAACCGCAAGGTGGAAATCGTGGGACCGGGCGTCTCGGTCCTGTCGACCGTGCCGATGAACAGCGGCACCGCCCCGGCCCTGACCGTCGGCGGCACCGTGTACGCGCCGGGCAGCATGGATGGCTCGCCGCTCAAGACGGCCACCGCCGCGCTGGCCGACTTCGGCCTGGGCGACAAGATCAATACCGCCGTGTCCGGCAAGGTGTGCCTGATCGCGCGCGGCACCATCGACTTCGCGGTCAAGGTCTCGAATTGCCAGAACAGCGGCGGCGTGGGCGCGGTGGTCTATAACAATGTGGCGGGCGGCTTCGCGGGCACGCTGGGCACGACAGTGACCACGATTCCGTCGCTTACAGCCTCCGATACCGAGGGTGCGGCGCTCAAGAACCAGCTCGGGCAGTCGGCCACGGTCAAGGTCGGCGCCAGCAGCTATGCCTACTTCGACGGCACCTCGATGGCGACGCCGCACGTGTCGGCCGTGGCGGCGCTGGTGTGGAGCTACTACCCACTGTGCACGGGCGCCCAGATCCGGGCCTCGCTCACCAAGAGCGCGCTCGACCTGGGCCCCGCAGGGCGCGACAACAAGTTCGGTTACGGCCTGGTGCAAGCCAAGGCGGCCAAGGACCGGATCGGATCGCTGGGCTGCGGCAACTGACGCGTCCGCCCCGCAGATGCCGTCCAGCGCCAGCTGGGCGGCATTTTTTTTGCGCTGCAGCGTTGGCGCGCGGCAGTCCTACTATAATGGTCGTTTTCGCAAAAATTACACGCCAAACCATGGAATTAGCCAAGTCTTTCGAGCCAGCCGACATTGAACAATTCTGGCGCACCGAGTGGGAACAGCGCGGTTACTACACCGCGACCATGGATCCCGCCAAGCCTGCCTTCTCGATCCAGCTGCCGCCGCCGAACGTCACCGGTACCCTGCACATGGGCCACGCCTTCAATCAGACCATCATGGATGGCCTGACGCGCTATTACCGCATGCGCGGCTTCAATACCGCCTGGATCCCCGGCACCGACCACGCTTAAGCATTGCCACCCAGATCGTGGTGGAACGCCAGCTGGACGCCCAGAAAATCTCGCGCCACGACCTCGGCCGCGAGAAGTTCATCGAGAAAGTCTGGGAATGGAAAGAAAAGTCCGGCAACATCATCACCGGACAGATGCGCCGCCTGGGCACCTCGCCCGACTGGCAGCGCGAATACTTCACGATGGATGAACCGCGCTCCAAGTCGGTCACCGAAGTGTTCGTGCGCCTGTACGAGCAGGGTCTGATCTACCGCGGCAAGCGCCTGGTCAACTGGGATCCCAAGCTCGGCACCGCCGTGTCCGACCTGGAAGTGGTGTCGGAAGAAGAAGACGGTTCGATGTGGCACATCAAGTACCCGTTCGCCGATGGCAGCGGCAGCATCACGGTGGCCACCACCCGTCCTGAAACCCTGCTCGGCGACGTCGCCGTGGCGGTCGACCCGACGGACGAGCGCTACAGCGCCGCGGTCGGCAAGCTGCTCAAACTGCCGCTGACCGACCGCGAGATCCCGCTGATCGCCGACGAATACGCCGACAAGGCTTTCGGCACCGGCTGCGTCAAGATCACGCTTAAGGCACGACTTCAACGATTATCAGGTCGGCCTGCGCAACAAGCTGCCGATGATCGAAGTGCTCACGCTCGACGCCAAGGTCAGGGACGACATGCCCGAGGCTTACCGTGGCCTGGACCGTTTCGCCGCGCGCAAGAAGATCGTGGCCGACCTCGAAGCCCAAGGCTTGCTGGTCGACGTCAAGCCGCACAAGCTGCAAGTGCCGCGCGGGCGACTGCACCGGCGTCGTGATCGAGCCGATGCTGACCGACCAATGGTTCGTGGCAATGAGCAAACCTGCGCCGGAAGGCACTTTCTTCCCGGGCAAATCGATCGCCGAAGTGGCGCTGGAAAAAGTCGCCGATGGCGAAATCAAGTTCGTCCCGGAAAACTGGAGCACGACCTACAACCAGTGGCTGGCCAACATCCAGGACTGGTGCATCTCGCGCCAGCTGTGGTGGGGCCATCAGATCCCGGCCTGGTTCGATGAATCGGGCAAGATCTACGTGGCACGCAACGAGGCCGAAGCGCAAGCCCAGGCTGGCGCCAGAGTGACCCTGCGCCGCGACGACGACGTGCTCGACACCTGGTTCTCGTCCGCGCTGGTGCCGTTCTCGACCATGGGCTGGCCGGAAGAAACGCCGGACATGAAGATGTTCCTGCCATCGTCGGTGCTGGTGACCGGCTTTGACATCATCTTCTTCTGGGTCGCGCGCATGGTCATGATGACCGCGCACTTCACCGGCAAGGTGCCGTTCGAAACCGTGTACGTGCACGGCCTGGTGCGCGATTCGAGCGGCCAGAAGATGTCCAAGTCCAAGGGCAATACGCTCGACCCGATCGATCTGATCGACGGCATCGACATCGAAACCCTGGTTGCCAAGCGCACCACCGGCCTGATGGATCCGAAGGCGGCGCCCAAGATCGAAAAAGCCACGCGCAAGGAATTCCCGTCCGGCATCGCCGCCTACGGCACCGACGCGGTGCGCTTCACGATGGCCAGTTACGCCTCGCTGGGCCTGCAACATCAACTTCGACCTGAACCGCTGCGAAGGCAACCAACTTCAACAACAAGCTGTGGAACGCGACCCGTTTCGTGCTGATGAATACCGAAGGCCACGATTGCACGCCGAACGATGCTTAGGCCTGTCGCAAGCGGACCGCTGGATCATTTCGCAGCTGCAGCGCGCCGAGCTCGAGGTCATCAAGGGCTTCGACGACTACCGCTTCGACAATATCGCCGCCAAGCGATCTACAACTTCGTCTGGTACGAATACTGCGACTGGTATCTGGAACTGGCCAAGGTGCAAGTCCAGCACGGCACGCCTGCCCAGCAGCAAGCCACCCTGCAACACGCTCTTGCGCGTGCTCGAAGTGGTGCTGCGCCTGGCGCATCCGATCATTCCTTTCGTCACCGAAGAACTGTGGCAGACCGTGGCCCCGCTGGCTTAAGCAAGCCATTGGCCATGCCATGGCGGCGACTCGATCATGCGCCAGTCCTACCCGGTGCCGAACACGGACCTGATCGATGAAACGGCCGAAGCCTGGATGAGCGAAGTCAAGTCGCTGATCGACGCCACCCGGACCCTGCGCGAAGACATGAAGCTGCTTAGCCAAGCAGGCCGTGCCGCTGATCATCGAACCGCAGGACGCGACCGAGAAGGCGCGCATGCATGCCTTCGCGCCTTACATCCAGTCGCTCGGCAAGCTGTCGGACGTGACGATTGTCGATACCCTGCCGGAATCATGCGGCAGGCCGTGTCGGTGGTCGGCACGACCAAGCTGATGCTGAAGGTGGAGATCGACATCGCCGCCGAACGCGAACGGATCAACAAGGAAATCGCGCGTCTGGAAGGCGAAATCGCCAAGGTCAACGCCAAGCTGGGCAACGAGAGCTTCGTGGCGCGCGCCTGCGGCCGTCGTGGCCCAGGAAAACGAGCGCCTGGTCAATTTCTCGGCCACCATCGCCAAGTTGCGCGAACAGCTGGCGAAACTGTAAGATTGTCTCATCGACCTTTTTCCGGAGAACAAACCATGAAGTCAGCCGTCTGCGCAGCCCTGATTACCCTGATGTCGGCCCTGGTGCTTAAGCTCTCGCAGCAGGAGGCGACCCCGGTCGGTCTCTGGAAAAATATCGACGACGTCACCGGCAAGCCGAAGGCGCTGATCCGCATCTCGGAAGACAAGGGTGAACTGCGCGGCCAGATCGAAAAGCTGTTCCCGGCCCCCGGCGAAGATCCGAATCCGAAGTGCATCGCGTGCAACGGTGCCAAGAAGGATCAGCCGGTGATCGGCATGGTGTTCATGTCGGGCCTGAAAAAGAACGGCGATGAATACACCGATGGCGAAATTCTCGATCCGGACAATGGCAAGGTCTATCGCAGCAAGATGAGCCTGGCCGAGGGCGGCAAGAAACTCAAGGTGCGCGGCTATGTGGGCGTGCCGATGTTCGGACGCTCGCAAGTCTGGGTCCGCCAGGACTGATTCCGCAAAAGCCGCCAGGTCTGGCGGCTTTTTTATTCCCGGACCTTCTCCCCCTTGCCCGGTCCAACTCTGACCGGCGACAACGGTATTTTTGTCGACCGAACACCGGCGAGAAAATATTGCTATAACCTTAATCCGGGGACATACTCTGTTCGAACTAACTCGGAGGATTATGATGGAAAATCAAGACACGATCGTCACACCCGGCAACCAGCCCGACATCCGCAGCGTCAACGTCAACCGCGGCGTGGAATGGCTGGTCGGCGGCTTTCGCATGTTCGCCAAAACGCCCGGCCCGTGGCTGCTGGCCGCGCTGGCCTTGCTGATCGGCAGCGCCGTACTGAGCATGTTCTGGCTCATCGGCGGCGCGCTGTCGACCGCCTTCGGCGTCGTCTTCACGGGCGCAATGATGCGCGCCTGCCAGTCGCTGGAAAACGGCCAGGAATTTGCGAGGCGGCTTGCAGGCTGCGGCCAGCTCGCCGCAGCTGTGGATCCTCGGCGGCCTGGCCGCCGCCATGAGCTTCTGCATCTTCCTGTTGTTCGGCGTGTTTGGCATCGGCGCGCTTGGTGTGGGCATGATGAGCCCGCAGCAGCCGCATGGCATGATCGGTCTTGGCATGCTGGTGGTGCTGGCGGCCATGGTCGCACTGAGCGCGGCATTGTGGCTGGCGCCGCTGCTGGTGGTGGCGCTCAAGGGCAGCAACCCGGTCGACGCGATCCGCCTGAGCCTGACGGCATCGCTGCGCAATATCGGCGCATTCCTGATCTTCGCACTGCTGTCGATGATCGCCTGCATCCTGGGCGCCCTGCCGATGGGACTGGGCTTGCTGGTCGTGTTCCCGGTGCTGATGTGCGGGTCTTACCTGGCGTACAAAGACATCTTCGCCCCGCCGCCGCGCTCGAAGGCATGACCTTCAAGAGCGAGTAAGTGGCACGGCGCGGCCGGACCTTCAGTCGCGCCTTGCGTGGCGCGCCAGGTGGCGGTCGAGCTGGTTGGCGAAGTTCTGGCGGTCCGCCTGGCCAAACGGCGCCGGACCGCCCGTATCGACGCCGCTGCTGCGCAGTTCGTCCATGAATGTGCGCATCGTGAGCTGCTGCGCGATATTGTCGGCGGTATAGAACTCGCCGCGCGGATTGAGCGCGTAGCCCCCCTTGGCCAGCACGTCGGCCGCGAGCGGAATGTCGCCCGTGATCACCAGATCCCCCGCTTCCAGCAAACGCACGATCTCGGCATCGGCCACGTCGAAGCCGGACGGCACTTGCACCGAGCGAATGAAGCGCGATGCCGGTACCCGTATCAATTGATTGGCGACCAGCGTCAGATTCAGTTGCAGGCGCTCGGCCACGCGAAACAGAATTTCCTTGATTACGACCGGACAGGCGTCCGCGTCGACCCAGATTTGCATCATTGCACACTCAATTTGTTAGCCACGCCGCAGTATAGCCGCTCGGCTGGGTGGCGACATGCATCGTATCGACATGCTATCGTCCGCCCGATTCAGTGTTTAGCGGGACCAGCGCACAATGTTTTTTCTAAGAATACTTTCCTTCATCGTTCAAGCAGCTTCGTCGCGTTCGCCGCGCCATTCTTCATGTTGACCGAGCGCCAGGGCCTGGCTTTGGGCGGCGTGCCCACCATCATTGCCAGCGCGCTCGCGGTGCTGCTGTTCGGCCTCGCCTATTTCCATTTCGCGCTGTCGGGCCAC
Source organism: Massilia sp. H-1 (assembly GCA_024703915.1). GTDB lineage: Bacteria > Pseudomonadota > Gammaproteobacteria > Burkholderiales > Burkholderiaceae_D > Telluria_A. The sequence continues at coordinate 1,782,380 of CP087969.1, forward strand.
AACATCGTGCGTTCGCGCCGTCTGCGCCAGGTGGCTGCCGCGCTGATCCTGTTCCAGCTGGGCGCCGGTGGCTGGCTGCTGCATGTGTCGGGCAATCCCCAGACGCTGGTGGCCGTCGCCCCCCTGATGTGCTTTTCCGTCTTGCTGTTTCTCGCCTTTGTCTGGCCCGGCGACAACAGCCACACCCATCGCCGCATGCCTGCGGCACAAGGACGCCAGCGACGAGCTTCAGCCACACTGACAATTGTCTTATTGACAATTTCCATGCTATGCTCTCGGGTCTGTACGGGAGAAATGCATGGCAAAGGCGCTGGCACTGGCGGCAATCCGCTTCTATCAACAATCGATATCACCGCGTAAGGGGTTCTGCTGCGCGTATGCCGCGCACACCGGCCGTCGCAGCTGTTCCGCGCTGGGCTACCGCGCCATTCAGCGCTACGGCGTATGGCGCGGCTTGTTTGTGCTCGATGCGCGCCTGCACAAGTGCGGCGCCGCACACCGGCGCCACCATCCGGTCGGCGCACTGGCAGGGCAGGCAGGTTTTCTCGATTGCGGCGGCTGCGACGCGCCCGGTTGCGACTTGCCGGGCGACTGTCACTTCGGCAGCGGTGGCAACAAGGCGCTCAATTGCCTCGACGGATGCAGCAGCTGCGGCGATTGCGACTGGCGCAGCCGCAAGAAGAAGAAAAATGAGCGCGAGCAGTATGTCGTGGTTTCGCCGACCACCCGGCTCAAGCGCTGAGTCAGGAAGCCGGGTTGTCCCACAGGTCGCCGGTCGGGCTGGTGCGCGGCGCGGCCACCCCGAAATGCTGGTAAGCGAGCGGCGTGGCGATGCGCCCGCGCGGCGTGCGCTGCAGATAGCCTTGCTGGATCAGGAAAGGTTCGAGCACGTCTTCGATGGTGTCGCTTTCCTCGCCGATGGCGGCCGCCAGATTGCCGATCCCGACCGGGCCGCCGCCAAACTTGAACAGCACCGCCTCCAGCAGCTTACGGTCCATCACGTCGAAACCGACGGCGTCGACGTCGAGCATGACCAGCGCCGCATCGGCCATGGCCTTGGTGATTTCACCGGTACCTTTGACTTCCGCATAATCGCGCACGCGCCGTAGCAGCCGGTTGGCGATCCGGGGCGTGCCGCGCGCAGCAGCGATTTCACGCGCGCCGTCCTCGACGATGGGCGCGCCGAGCAAGTCGGCGCTGCGCGTGACGATGCGGGTCAGTTCGCTGGCGTTGTAAAACTCGAGACGGGCCACGATGCCGAAGCGGTCGCGCAGCGGATTGGTCAGCATGCTTAGACGCGGGTGGTGGCGCCGACCAGGGTGAACGGCTGCAGGTCGAGCTTGACCGAGCGCGCGGCCGGGCCTTCGCCGATCATGATATCGATCTGGTAGTCTTCCAGCGCCGGATACAGAATCTCTTCGACCACCGGCGAGAGGCGGTGGATCTCGTCGATGAACAGGACGTCGTTCGCTTCGAGATTGGTCAGGATGGCCGCCAGATCGCCGGGGCGTTCGAGCACCGGGCCCGAGGTCTGGCGCAGATTGACGCCCATTTCGCGCGATGATGTGGGCCAGCGTGGTCTTGCCCAGGCCCGGCGGACCGAACAGCAAGGTGTGATCGAGGGCTTCCTTGCGCTTGCGCGCGGCCGCGATGAAAATCTCGAGCTGGCCGCGGATCTTTTCCTGGCCGACGTACTCGTCCAGCTGCTTGGGGCGCAGCGCGCGCTCGATCGCCTCTTCGTTGGGCGAAGCGGGCGTGGGCGCGATGATGCGCTGTTCGCTGAAATTGTCGGTCTGGATGCTCATCTAAACTTGCTCGCTATAAATACATCGTCAGGCTCAGGTTACGGAAGGCGTCCTGGCAAGGACGCCCCGTTTCAGCAGGGGCGCGGCATGCCGCGCCAATTCCAATGCACGGAAGGCGTCCTTGCAAGGACGCCCCGTTTCCTGCAGGGGCGCGGCATGCCGCGCCAATTCCCTGCTTCACCCTTTGGACAGCGCTTTAAGCGCGTACTTGATACCGTCGGAAACACTGCTGCCAGCTTAAGATATTCTTCAGCGCGGCCAGCGCTTCCTTGTCAGAATACCCCAAAGCCAGCAGCGCATTGAGGATGTCCGATTGCGCGTCGTGCTGAACCACGCCGCCGACGGCGCCCAGGTCCGCGCCCAGCTTGCCTTTGAGTTCCAGCAGCAAGCGTTCGGCCGTCTTCTTGCCGATCCCGGGCACCTTGACCAGGCGCCCGGCTTCCTGCAGCGTCACCGCCTGGGCCAGGTCGGCGATCGTCATGCCCGACAGAATCGACAGCGCGGTGCGCGCCCACGCCGGTGATCTTGATCAGCTGGCGGAACACGGCGCGCTCTTCGGCATTGCCGAAGCCAAACAGCAAATGCGCATCTTCGCGTATCGCCTGGTGGGTGAACAGCGTGACCTTCTCGCCGATGTGCGGCAGGTTGTAGTAAGTGCTCATCGGCACATCGACTTCGTAGCCGACGCCGTTGCAGTCGACCAGCAGCTGGGGTGGATTCTTTTCTAAAAGAATACCGGCAATACGTCCGATCATGGGGAACCTTAAACGAGACGGCCGCGCTTCATGCGCAGGCCGGAAAGCGAGGGTGCCAGCGCGCCGATCAAGGCCAGCGCGTCGACACTGTTGGCGTGGCAAATGGCAACGCCGAGCGCATCGGCGGCATCGGTGCCGGGCAGGCCCGGCAGCACCAGCAGGCGCGCGACCATTTCCTGGACTTGCTCCTTGGCCGCCTTGCCGTGGCCGGTGACCGCCTGCTTGACTTGCAGCGCCGTGTATTCAGCCACGCTCAGCTCGTTATGGACGAGCGCCGTGATGGCGGCGCCGCGGGCCTGGCCGAGCAGCAGCGTGGACTGGGGATTGACGTTGACAAAGACTTTTTCGATGGCCGCGCAGGTCGGCTGGTAGGTGCGCACGACCTCGCCGATCCCGTCCAGGATCACCTTGAGGCGTGGCGGCAACGCGCCTCTCGGACCCCGTCTTGATGGTGCCGGAGGCGATGTAGCGCAGCTTGTTGCCCTGCTTTTCGATAATCCCGAAGCCTGTGGTACGCAGGCCCGGGTCTATGCCAAGAATAATCATTATCGAATGTTATACCGCCGAGCAAGGTTTGGCGCGAAATTCCACGACATAAAACGACATCGTCCTCATGAAGGCGGCGGTGCGACGCCTCGCGACCCATAGCGCGTTACCGAAGTTGTTCGGCACGCTATGGGTCCCCGCCTGCGCGAGGACGACGGGCTACTGCCAACTAAAATTAATGACGGAAATGACGCGCACCCGTGTACAGCATCACAACACCGCGCTCATCGGCAGCGTCGATCACTTCCTGGTCGCGCATCGAGCCGCCCGGCTGGATCACGCAGGTCGCGCCCGCATCGACCACCACGTCGAGACCGTCGCGGAACGGGAAGAAGGCATCCGATGCCACGGCCGAACCAGCCAGCGTCAGGCCGGCGTTCTGGGCCTTGATCGACGCGATGCGGGCCGAATCGATACGGCTCATCTGGCTTAGCGCCCACGCCCAGGGTCATGCCCTTGCCGCAGAAGACGATCGCGTTCGACTTGACGAACTTGGCCACGCGCCAGGCGAACATCAGATCCTGCAGTTGCTGCTGGGTTGGCTGCTTCTTGGTGACCACGCGCAGTTCGCCCAGGCCCACGTTCTTGGCATCCGGCGACTGCACCAGCAGGCCGCCGCCGACGCGCTTGACGTCGAACGGGTTGTTGCCCTGGCCCAGAGGAATTTCCAGCAGGCGCACGTTCTGTTTGGCCGACATGATGGCGCGCTTTCAGCCGAGAACGACGGCGCGATCAGCACTTCCACGAACAGCTTGGCGATCGCTTCGGCGGTCTTGGCGTCCAGTTCGGTGTTCAGGGCAATGATGCCGCCGAAGGCCGAGGTCGGATCCGTTTGCAGCGCGCGGTTGTAGGCGTCGAGCGCGTCGACACCGATTGCCACGCCGCACGGATTGGCATGCTTGACGATCACGCAGCCTACTGCTGGCCCAGGCCACCCAGCGACTTCACGCATTCCCATGCGGCATCCGCGTCGGCGATATTGTTGTACGACAGTTCCTTGCCTTGCAGCTGCTTGTAGCTGGCCAGGGCGCGGCATGGGCTTACACCAGGTCGTGGTAGAACGCGGCCGACTGGTGCGGGTTTTCGCCGTAGCGCATGTCCTGCACTTTTTCGAACGTCATGTTCAGCGTCTGCGGATAGGCCGCGCGGTGGCGTGGGCCTTGTCTTCGCCGAGGCTGGTCAGGTAATTGGTGATGGCGCCGTCGTATTGGGCCGTGTGGGCGAATACCTTCTTGGCCAGCATGAAGCGGGTGTCGTAGTCGACCGTACCGGCTTTCACGCCGTCCAGCACGCGGCTGTAGTCGGCCGGATCGCACACCACCACCACGTCCTTGTGGTTCTTGGCGGCGGAACGCAGCATGGTCGGGCCGCCGATGTCGATGTTTTCGATCGCGTCTTCCAGCGAGCAATCATCCTTGGCCACGGTCTGCTGGAACGGGTACAGGTTGACCACCACCATGTCGATGGTCGGAATGTTGTGTTCGGTCAGCTTGGCGACGTGCTCGGGGAAATCGCGGCGCGCCAGAATGCCGCCGTGCACTTTCGGGTGCAGGGTCTTGACGCGGCCATCGAGCATTTCCGGGAAGCCGGTGTAGTCGGCCACTTCCGTGACTGGCACGCCATTGTCGGCCAGCAGCTTGGCGGTGCCGCCCGTGGACAGGATGTTGATGCCGAGCGCAGACAGCGCGCGTGCAAAATCGAGCACGCCGGTTTTGTCGGAAACGGAAATGAGAGCTTGTTTGATCATGGGAGTGGCCTGGTTGTGGAGTATTCGGGTGCACTGGCGCGCCGCGCGCGATGGGCTCGCGCTCGAAGCACGGCCACTCAGTGTGCTAAAGCGTTTACAGCAATCCGTGTTCCTGGAGTTTCTTTCGCAAGGTGTTGCGATTGATGCCCAGCATTTGCGCGGCGTGCGACTGGTTGCCTTCTGCGCGCGTCATCACGACTTCAAGGATGGGACGCTCAACGGTCAACACCACCATGTCATAGATATTCGACGCCTGCTGCTCGCCCAGATCGTTGAAATACTCTTCAAGACTCTTCTGGACGACTTCCTGGATACTTTCTTTGCTCATTTTTTGTGCTTCACGTAGCTGATTGATGTTCTAAGCGCTGCTCTGCGGGCAGCGTTCGCTTTCTTTATGCTGCCAATGCATCCTCGGCGACACCTGCGGGCCGGTATTGTAACCGCTCGCCGAAACGATGTTGTTTTTTGAAGAACTTGTCGACCGCGTCCAGCTGCAGTTCGGTCGATTCCAGCAAATTCATTTGCTGACGGAATTCTTCACCGCCAGCCAGGTCGCGCACGTACCAGCCGATGTGCTTGCGCGCCGTGCGCACACCGAGAAACTCGCCATAGAAGGCGTAGTGGGCTTGCAAATGCTCGTCCATCAGGGCGCGCACTTCCTCGACCATCGGCGCCAAGCAAGTGTTCGCCGGTGCGCAGGAAATGGTCGATCTCGCGGCAGATCCACGGCTAGGCCCTGGGCCGCGCGGCCGATCATGACCGCATCCGCGCCGGTTTGTTCCAGCACGAACTTTGCTTTTTCGGGGGTCGTGATGTCGCCATTGGCCACCACCGGAATCCGCACCTCGGCCTTGACCGCGGCGATGGTCTCGTATTCGGCCTCGCCCGTGTAGCCGTCGGCGCGCGTGCGGCCATGCAGGGTCAGCATCTGAATGCTTAAGCCTGCTCGGCGATGCGGGCAATGCGCAATGCATTTTTGTTTTCGCGGTTCCAGCCGGTACGGAACTTGAGCGTGACCGGCACATCGACCGCGTTCACGACCGCGTGCAGGATTTTTTCGACCAGGTCTTCATGCTGCAGCAAGGCCGAACCGCACCAGCTGTTGCACACCTTCTTGACCGGGCAACCCATGTTGATGTCGATGATCTGGGCGCCGCGGTCGACGTTGAACTTGGCGCAATCGGCCAGATCCTGCGGATCGGCACCGGCGATCTGGACCGCTTTCGGCTCCATTTCGCCGTCGTGGTCGGTGCGGCGCGAACTCTTTTCCGTGGCCCACAGGCGCGGGTTGGAGGCCGCCATTTCCGACACCGCGTAGCTCACCCCCGAGCTGCTTGCACAACTGGCGGAACGGGCGATCGGTCACCCCCGCCATGGGAGCGACGAAAACATTATTACGCAGCAAGTACGGACCAATCTGCACAGGCGAGCCGGGGAAGAGTTTGCAGGAACCGGCTATTTTACCTGATTTGCTGCTCAAAATATAAGCACTATTTTGTATAAAGCAAATGCTCGCTAGATTTTTTGAATGGTGGCGTCAGCGCAATTCATCGAGTACGCCACGGTCAAGGTGGTCGACCTCGCCCCAGCTTTGCAAGCTCAGCTTGCCATCGGTGACGCTAAAGCGGTTGATGCTGGCGTTCTTGACGGGGAAGTCGCGCGGCGTTTCGAGCGGCAAGCCCTTGGCGCCGCGATAAGCGCACTCGAGCACGCCGCCATGGGCCACCAGCGCCAGCCGTTGGCCGGGATGGCGTTCGGCCCAGCCCAGGATGGTGTGCATGCTGCGCGCATAGAACTGGCGAAAACTTTCCGCCACGCGCAAGCCGGGCGGCATCACGCTGTCGATGTCGCGCGCCTGCCACGCCGCGAATTCACGCGGGAAGCGTTCCTCGATCTCGGCGTACAGCAAGCCTTCGAAGCCGCCGTAGCAGCGCTCGCGCAAGCCGGGGTCGCTGTGCAGCGCCATGCCCTGCCTGCGGGCGACGGCCTGGGCGGTCTGGTGGGCGCGCTGCAAGTCGCTCGCGACAATGGCGTCGAAATGCTCATCGCCCAGGGCCTCGGCCAGCGCATCAGCCTGGCGCAAGCCTTCGGCGTTGAGCGCGATATCGATGTGGCCCTGCAGGCGCCGCTCGGCGTTCCACGCGGTTTCCCCGTGGCGTATCAGTACGATCTGTGTGGTCGGCATTTAGGCAAGCGTGGGGGCGATCTCGGGATTGAGCGAGTAAAAACGCCGTAAATCTGGGCTTCGTCGAGGATATGGCCGCGAATGGCGAGCCGGGCCTCGGGCCCGGTGAAGCGGCCTTCGAGCGGGAAACGGGGAATGTCGAGCGCATACAGGGTAAATACATAGGCGTGCGCGCTGGTCGTTCCATGGCGGGCAAGGACCGTCGTAGCCGTAATACTCATCGGCCATGTCCGGGTCCGCCAGGAACCAGCTGGTGTAATCATTGACGCCCTGGCGCAGCTGGTGCTCGGTCCCGTTCTTGATGGTGAACGGCACCAGCGGCCCGGTCTTGCCGTGCGGCGTGACCAGTTCCGAGAACATGCCTTGGGTCAGCGAGCGCAGCGCGACCGGGATATCGACCAGGGTCCAGTGATAAAAATCGGCGCGCGGCAGTTCGGCCGCGACCACCCTGCCCTCCTGGTTGACGTCGGTGCCGACGGTGGGGGCGTCGATGTCGCGGCAAAACAGGGCCAGCGACTGGGTACCGTTGGGCACGTCGTCCCATGCCAGATGCGGGTTGCGGTTGTTCGCAAAGCGGACGTGGCTGGCAGGATCGATGACGGCGAACGCGCAGTCGGCGGGGATCAGCTCGCCATCGCTGAAGGAATCACTCCACAGTTTCATTACCGCCTCCCCATGATGATATTGACCATATTAAGTGCGCCAGGTTTCATTTCGGCCCCACCTGGAGCCAGAAAGTAACCGGACCGTCGTTGGTGAGCGACACTTTCATGTCGGCCCCGAACTGCCCGGTTTCCACCTGGGCGTGACGCGCGCGCCTGCCGTACAAAATGATCGAACAGGCGCTTGCCGTCAGTCAGTAGCGCGGCGGCTTGCGGTGAACGAGGGCCGGGTCCCGGAATTGGTATCGGCCGCCAGCGTGAACTGGGGCACCAGCAGCAAGCCATGCCTACCACATCGGTCACGCTGCGGTTCATCTTGCTTAAGCATCGTCGGCGAACACCCGGTAGGCCAGCAGTTTGGCCAGCAAGGCGTCGGCTTCCTTTTCGGTATCGCCCTTTTCGGCGCACACCAGCACCATCAGGCCGGGGCCGATGGCGCCGACCTGGGCACCGTCCACCACCACGCTCGCCTGGCTGACCCGTTGCAACAGTCCGATCATGCGCTGAAGGTCACGCGGGCAAACTTGCAGCCTAACCGACCTGCAATACAAATGTTCCTGCTTCGATTTGCAGCGCCTTGTCGCTAACGACTGCGCCGTCAACACGCACTCCGCCCTGATCGACCATGCGCATCGCTTCCGAAGTCGAAGCGCACAAGCTTCTACCGCCTTGAGCAGGTGGGAAATACCCATCGGCGCACCGGCCAGCGAGATTTCAGGCACATCGTCCGGGATGCCGCCCTTGGAACGGTTGACGAAGTCGGCCAGCGCATCGTCGGCCGCCTGGGCCGAGTGGAAGCGGGTCACGATTTCCTTGGCCAGCTGGACCTTCGCGTCGCGCGGGTTGCGCCCGCCATCGATTTCCGCCTTCAGGCTTAAGCAATATCGGCGATCGAGCTGAACGACAGCAATTCGTAGTAACGCCACATCATGACGTCCGAAATGCTCATCAGCTTGCCGAACATGGTATTCGCCGGTTCGGTGATACCTATATAGTTGTTCTTCGACTTCGACATCTTTTCGACGCCGTCCAGGCCTTCGAGCAGGGGCATGGTCAGGATGCACTGCTGCTCCTGACCATAGTCTTTTGCAACTCGCGGCCGACCAGCAAGTTGAACTTCTGGTCGGTTCCACCGAGCTCAAGGTCTGCCTTTAACGCTACCGAATCGTAGCCCTGCATGAGAGGATAAAGGAACTCATGAACAGAAATCGGTGTCCCACTCTTGAAGCGCTTGGTGAAGTCGTCGCGTTCCATCATCCGGGCCACGGTGTAGCGCGACGCCAGCTGGATCATGCCGCGCGCCCAGCGGGTCGGACCATTCCGAGTTGTAACGGATTTCCGTGCGCGCCGGGTCCAGCACGAGCGAGGCCTGCTTAAAGTAGGTCATCGCGTTTTGCTCGATCTGCTCCTTGGTCAGGGGCGGACGGGTCACATTGCGGCCGGAAGGGTCGCCGATCATGGAGGTAAAGTCGCCGATCAGGAAAATCACCTGGTGGCCAAGGTCTTGCAGCTGGCGCATCTTGTTCAGCACGACGGTGTGCCCCAGATGCAAGTCCGGGGCGGTCGGATCGAGCCCCAGTTTGATGCGCAGCGGCGCGCCGCTTTGCTCGGAACGGGCCAGTTTCTGGGCGAATTCGCTTTCAATCAGCAGTTCGTCGACCCCGCGCTTGGTGATCGCAAGGGCTTCCAGCACCTTGTCCGTCAGAGGCAGCGCAGGGGAAACAGCAGGTTTGGATGGTGCGGAAGTGGTCATATTAAACTTATAACGGAACTGTAACAGAGTGTCGAAAATGTTGGAGCGCGCACAGACTGCGATATAATGCTCGATCCGATTAATCTTGCCGGTAGAAAACTAAACTTAATAACAACAAGAAAAAGTAGCGGTCTTCATGGATGTTCAAGCGGCAAATTTTAACTGATTGCATGAATCCTATACACAAATTCACAGGCAAAAGCTGGACCGGCCTGCTAGGAACAACGCGAAAGTCGCGCATTATCAGCGCTGGCGCGATTTTCCTTGCGGCATGTGCTTTCGGCGCCATGTTGTTGCCGATGGCTCCTGACGCATCGGACCTGCCAGTTAGATCCATCGCGCAAGATCTGGTCATGCCGAATCTGGCCGATCAGATTGCAGCCCTGCAAAAAGACGATCAACGCTTCGTCCAGGAAGAAAAAATCCGCCCAGGCGACACGCTGGCGGTCCTGCTGCAGCGCCTCGGCGTCGACGACCCCGAGGCCGTCAACTTCATCAAATCCGACAAAATCGCCCGCGGCGTGATGCAGCTCAAGACGGGCAAACGCGTCCAGGCGCAAACCGGCGAGAACGGCGAACTGCAATGGCTGCGCGCGACCATCGTCGACGGCCGCGACAACCCGGCCAAACAGCTTTCGATCGTACGTGACGGCGACAAGTTCGTCGCCAAGGAATCGGCCCCGGAACTGGAACGCCGCGTCGAAATGCGCTCGCGCGAAATCACCTCTTCCCTGTACGGCGCGACCGACGCCACCACCGACGGCGGCAAACTGCCCGACTCCGTCGTGGCCCAGATCATCGAGATGTTCTCGACCAGCATCGACTTCCGCTCCGACCTGAAACGCGGCGACCGCTTTAACGTGGTCTACGAAACGTTCTGGCAGGATGGCGAAATGGTGCGCGCAGGACGCATCCTGGCTAAGCAGAATTCATCAACCGCGGCGTGACTTACCAGTCCGTCTGGTACGAAGACCCGATCACCAAGCAAGGCGGCTACTATAGCTTCGACGGCAAGGCGCTCAAGAAAGCCTTCCTCAAGTCGCCGCTCGAGTTCTCCCGTATTTCTTCCGGCTTCGCCAACCGCGTGCACCCGATTTCGGGCGCCTGGAAAGCCCACAAGGGTGTCGATTTCGCTGCCGCGAACGGCACGCCGATCCGCGCTTCGGGCGACGGCACCATCGATTTCATCGCGTCCAGGGTGGTTACGGCAACTTCGTGATCATCAAGCACTGGGCCAACTACACCACCGCCTACGCGCACATGAGCCGCTTCGCTTCCGGCATCCGCCGCGGCGCTTCGGTCAAGCAAGGCGACGTGATCGGCTATGTCGGTTCGACCGGCTGGTCGACCGGCGCCCACCTGCACTACGAATTCCGCGTCAACAACGAAGCCAAGGACCCGATGTCGGTCAAGGTACTGGCGCAGGCACCGCTGACGTCGGCGGAAATGGCACGCTTCCACACCGCCGCGGCCGACATGACCCACCGCTTCGCCCTGCTGCGCCCGACCGGCTCCCCGATGGCCGCGCGCTAAACCGCAGCTCGCAACCCTCTCGCGCCTTCCACTGTTGCAAACCGGTGGAAGGCGTTTTGTTTTTGTGGATGGCACTATGACCAATTCTTCGCTGTATATCGGTTTGATGTCGGGCACCAGCATGGACGGTGTGGATGGCGTGCTGGCCGACTTTGCCGACGGCGCGATCCGGACCGTGGAAGCGGCCTTCGTGCCGTTCCCGCCCGAGCTGCGCACCGCCCTGATGGCCTTGCAGGCGGCCGGCGCAGAATGAAATCGAACGCGAAGCGCTGGCCGCGAACGGCCTGGCTGCCTGCTACGCCGCTTGCGTGGCCAAGCTCGCCACCATGCAAGCAACGGCCCGGTGCGCGCGATCGCCGTGCATGGCCAGACCATCCGCCACCGCCCCGAACTGGGCTTCACGCGCCAGACCAACAACCCGGCCTTGCTGGCCGAACTGAGCGGCATCGACGTGATCGCCGATTTCCGCAGCCGCGACATTGCCGCTGGCGGCCAGGGCGCGCCGCTGGTGCTTAGCCTTTCACCAGGCCCGCTTCGGCCAGCCGGGCCGCACCCGGGTGGTGGTCAACATCGGCGGCATCGCCAATATCAGCATCCTGCACGGCGACGGCCGGGTGGGCGGCTTCGATACCGGTCCCGGCAATGTCCTGATGGATGCCTGGATCGCCCGCCACCAGGGCAAGGAATACGATGCTTATGGGCGCCTGGGCTTCGAGCGGGCGCGTGCATCCCGGCTTGCTCGCCGCGCTCAGCGCGGAGCCCTACTTCAGTTTGCTTAGGCGCCCAAGAGCACCGGGCGCGACCTGTTCCACGCCGCCTGGCTGGACGCCCTGCTCGCCGTGCACGGCAGCGGCATTGTTCCGGCCGACGTGCAAGCGACGCTGACGGCGCTGACTGCGCGCACCATCGCCGACGCCATTCTGGCCGATGGCGGCAAAGTGGACGCGGTGTATGTCTGTGGCGGCGGGGCGTACAACGGCACGCTGCTGCGCGAACTGGCAGCGGCGCTGGGAGGCGGAACGGCGGTGGAATCGACGGCGGTGCTGGGCGTGGCGCCCAACCGGGTCGAGGCGCTGGCGTTTGCCTGGCTCGGTTACCGCTTCATGCAGCGCGAAGCGGGCAACCTGCCGACAGTGACGGGAGCGGCAGGGCCCAGAATCCTGGGCGCCCTGTACCCCGCGTAAGACTTAGACCGAGAACGAGGAACCGCAGCCGCAGGTCGAGCTGGCGGTCGGGTTCTTGATGACGAACTGGGCGCCTTCGAGGTCGTCCTTGTAGTCGATTTCGGCGCCTACCAGATACTGGTAGCTCATCGAATCGATCAGCAACTGAACGCCGTTCTTGACCATGGTGGTGTCATCTTCGTTGACGATTTCGTCGAAGGTGAAGCCGTACTGGAAGCCCGAGCAACCGCCGCCCTGCACGAAAACGCGCAGTTTGAGGTCAGGATTTCCCTCTTCTTCGATCAGCTGTGCAACTTTTTGGGCTGCGCTGTCGGTGAAGATGATGGGCGCTAAGCATGACGTCCAGGGATTCGGCTACTGCATTCATTTGATACTCCTACTAGGAACAAGTCACTCATTATAGACCCTAGTTGCGCCGCCCGCTTCGACTACCTTGTTCAATACCGGCTGGGTGATGGCCATATGAAACACCGGCTCGCCCGTTTCCTGGTGGGTGAGCGTGCTTAAGCCACGGTGGCGCCACTGTGCATTTCCAATTTTTTGTAATGGACATTGCCTATGATGCGGCCTTTCGGCTGCAATTCAAGCAGTTCCGTGGCAAATACATCGCCCGCGATATAGCCTTCGACGATCAGGGTTGCGCAATGAACATCGCCTTCGATGCGCGCATGTTCGGAGACGATGAGCACATTTTCGCTGCTGTCGCCGCCAATCACATCGCCATGGACCTCGCCGTCGATGCGCAGGCCGCCGGTAAAGCACAGATTGCCTTCGATCCTGGCCGAAATTCCGACCAGGCTGTCAATTTCCGTCTTTGCATTACGACCGAACATGATGGGCACTCCTCAGCGTGACAGTTGCGAACGAACGCACCTGCCCTGTGCGGGAGCGTGCGGACAAAGGGGGTTCTTGCCAAATAGACCAGAGCCAGAGTCAATTTACCGCCATCACTAAGTCATGGCGTTGATCTGGATCGCGTCGGCAGCCCCCTGCCCGCCTGCTTACGGCAGCAGTGCGATCTGCTGCAAGTTTGGCGCCTTCGTCGAAGCCGAACATCAGGTTCATGCACTGTACCGCCTGGCCCGACGCGCCCTTGACCAGGTTGTCCTGCACCACCAGGATCACCAGCATGTCGCCGTTGCCCGGACGATGCAGCGCCAGGCGCAGCACATTGGCGCCGCGCGTGGAACGGGTTTCCGGATGCGAGCCGAACGGCATCACGTCGACGAATGGGGCATCCTCGTATTGCTCTTCAAACAAGGCTTGCAGGGCCTCGTTCGTGACCGGCGCGGTCAGGCGCGTACAGGGTCGAATGCATGCCGCGGATCATCGGCACCAGGTGGGGCGTGAAGATCAGATTGACCGGGGAATCGGTGTAGCGTTGCAGCTGAGCAACGGTTTCCGGCGTGTGACGGTGACCGGAGACGCCGTAAGCCTTGAAATTGTCGCTCGATTCCGAGAACAGGGTGCCGATCTCGGCCTTGCAGGCTTGGCGCCCGACACGCCTGACTTGGCGTCGGCGATCAGCGAGCCGGTATCGATCAGATTGGCCTTGAGCAGCGGATAGAAGCCGAGCTGCATGGTGGTCGGGTAGCAACCTGGATTGGCGATCAGGCGCGCGGCCTTGATCGCATCGCGATTGAGTTCCGGCAAGCCATACACGGCTTCTTCCAGCAATTCCGGGCAGGTATGCGGGATCTTGTACCACTGTTCAAACGTGGCCTGGTCCTTGAGACGGAAGTCGGCGGCCAGATCGATCACCTTGACAGCCGATGGCGAGCAGCTCAGGCGCCTGGGCCATTGCCACGCCGTGCGGCGTGGCAAAAAGACCACGTCGCACTGCTTGAGGTCGACTTTGTCGGGCGCCGAAAACGCCAGATCGACGCGCCCGCGCAGCGACGGGAACATGTCGGCCACCGGCAAGCCGTCTTCCTTGCGCGAGGTAATCGCGGTCAGCTGAACGCCGGGATGGACCGCCAACAGCCGCAGCAGTTCCACGCCCGTGTAACCGGTACCGCCGACGATGCCAACTTTGATCATGGTATTTCCTTTAAGAGAGACTTGGTAAAACAGAACGATAATTTTACCAGTCCCTCGCGCGCCCTGCCGCCGCCCTGCCCGATCAGGCGGCCATGCGCGGCGCGCCGCTGCCGTATTCGCGCCCCATCTTGCGCGTCATGGCCTGCCACAGGCGCGCGCCTTTCGGCATCATGCCCGTGATCTGGTGCTGCTTGGCCGTGTGTTCGCACACTTCGACCGGCGGAATGACGAGTTCGCGGCCGCAGGCGAGCGCGCTCAGCTGGGTACGGCAAGCCTGCTCCAGGTAATACATCGATTCGAACGCGGCCTGGATGGTCAGGGCTTACCACCAGCAAGCCGTGGTTATGCAGAATCATCGCCGAATTGTTGCCGAGGTCGCGCACCAGGTGGGCGCATTCGGCGAAGTCCGTGGCCAGGCCTTCGTAGCCGTGGTACGAGATGCGGTTATAGAATTCCAGCGCCGCCTGGCTGATCGGCAGCAAGCCTTCCTTCAGGGCCGACACCGCCACCCCGGCAATGGTGTGGGTGTGAATGATGCAGCCCACGTCCGGGCGCGCATTGTAGATGGCCGAGTGGATCACGAAACCGGCCGCATTGACCGCGTGCGGCGACTTGCGCAGATTGCGCCCGTTCTTGTCGAGCGCGATCAGGTCGTCGGGGCCGATCTCATCGAACAGCAGGCCGAACGGCGTGGTGAGGAAGGCGTTCGCCGGGTCGGGCAAGCGTGCGCTCAGGTGGGTGTAGATGGTGTCGCCCATGCCGTAGTATTCCACCAGCTGGTGGCAGGTCACGAGGTCCTTGCGCAGTTCTTGTTCAGTCATGATGGTGCTATTCCTTGTGAGTGTGAATTACTGGGCGCCGTTGCCAGGCGCGACGACGATCTTGCGCGGGCCATCGAAGGGCATGCGTCCGTGCGCCACGAGGCGGTTGTCGAGCATCAGGAAGTCGCCGGCCTGCCATGGGAACAGGCGTTTTTCGGCGGCGTAGGCGGCGCGCACGGCGGTCAGCATGTCCATGTCGAGTTCGCCGCCGTCGCCGAAGAAGGCGTTCATCGGCAAGCCGGCTTGCGACATGCCCTTCATCGCGGCCGCCATTGGCGAATTGGTGTAGTGCCACAGGTTGACCTGGTTGAACCAGACCTTCTCGCCCGTCACCGGGTGGGTGCAGACGGCATCGTGGATTTCGCGCGTGCGCAGCTGATCATTGGGCAGCCATTCGAATTCGATGTCCTGCTCGCGGCAATGCTGCTCGACGACTTTGGGATCGGTGGTCTCGAAAGCCTTGGCCCAGGAGTTGTAGGCCGAGTTGCGCCCGAACATATTGCGCTGATACATGACGCGGCGCTTTTCAATTCGGCCACCACGTGGGCTTAGGCATGCGCTGCAGCACCTTGCGGCAATCGGCGATCGGGGTTTCGCCGCGTTCGCCGGGCGCCGTGATGCAGGCGAAGAAAATGAACTCGGGCGTGGCGCGGCTGTACGACATTTCATTGTGCAGCGAAATTTCGTACTGGTTCGGGTATTCGGTCGAGGTGTACACGCCGTCCTCGATCTTGGTGCGCGGCGAAGTGCCGCCACGGTAGTCGGCCAAGCCCGGCACCACCTGCTCCACCGCCGCCTTGAACGCTTCCGGCGTGCCGATGTCAAACCCGCGGAACAGGATCCCATGCATGGGCGCGCACGGTCGCGATGATGCTGTCCGGGTTATTGTTCAAAAAATCGTATTCCGCTGCCGAACCATCGCCGCGCTGGACGATCAGTGGCAGGCTGCTGTTGTCGGTGTGGCTGGCCGCAGCCGTCGCATTGTCTAATAAGTCGAGCAAGATAAACCCCTTTAATGAATTGATTGAATTGGTCGGTCGAGGACGCCTCAGCTTAGCCTTTTGTTCGCGCAGCTCTTCGCGCCCGGCCACCACGGTGTGCGGCGCGGCATCGTGGCGGTGCTTGATCAGCCCGTCCTGCAAGCGGACGATGCGGTCGGCGACATTGAAATAGGCATCGTCATGGCTGATGATGATGACCGTCTTGCCGCGCTGTTTCAGGTCCGGCAGCAGCGCGGTGTAGAACACGTTCTTGAACACGGGATCCTGGTCGGCCGCCCATTCGTCGAACAGGTAGATCGGACGGTCTTCGAGGTAAGCCACCACCAGCGCCAGGCGCTTGCGCTGCCCGGTCGACAGGTCGGTGGTCGAGAACTTGCCGTCGACCACCTTGACCTTGTGGTCCATGCCCAGCAGCTTGATGTAGTGCGCGGCGCGCTCGTCGAGGGCGCCATGGCCGTCGGTCAGCAATTCCTCGAACAGGTAGAAGTCGGAGAACACGGCCGAGAAATTCTCGCGGTAGGCGCCGATCGTGGACGAGGTCACCGGCACACCGCCCAGCACGACGCTGCCGCGGTCCGGCTCTGTACAAGCCGACCAGCAACATGGCCAGCGTGGTCTTGCCGCTGCCGTTGCCGCCGATGATGAACAGGATCTCGCCTTCATGCACGGTCAGGTTGATCGGTCCCAGCAGGAAGCTTTCTTCGTCCGACACCGAATACATGCGTTCGACGTCGCGCAATTCCAGGGTCTTGCCGCTGGACACAGTGCCGTGGGCCAGGGCCAGCAGCGGCTGGTCGGCCGCGTCCAGGTCGCGTTCGAGCTGGGAAATGCGGCCCAGTGCGATGGCGCCCTGGCGTACCGACGGCAGCACCTGCATCAGGTCGCTGATCGGACGCACGAGGTAGAGCAGGATCATGGTCACGCTGGCAATCACTTCCAGCCGCTGCGGCATCCACAGGGGAATGATGAACAGCAGCACGCCGATCACCAGGTAGAACATGATGTTGCCAACGTTCAGCACCCAGATGTAGCCGGACATGCCCTTGACGTAAGCTTGCTGGGCCGCCTGCGCGCCCGGGGCCACGACATGGTCGACAAACTGGGCGCCGCGCCGCGCATTGAGTTGCAGTTCCTTGCTGCCCTCGATCAGGCCGCGGAAGTTCTGGTACACCTTTTCCATCTTTTCGCGGATCACCGACAGCTGGCGCAGCGGTCCCCGTTCGGCCAGCTGGAACACCAGGATGCCGGTCGCAAAGGTGACGCCGAAGATCAGGAACAATTGCCACGAGATCCAGGCGACGTAGCCGAGGCAGGACGCCAGCACGATCAGGTTGCCGAAAGCCACAGGGAACGATTGCAGTCCGAACACGAACACGTCGATGTCGCGCGTCAGGATCGCTTGCAGGCCGGACTTGCCGATCTTTTGCAGCTTGGTGTAGGGCGTGGCCAGCAGCTTGTTGCTGATCGCCACGCGGGTCTTGAAGATCGCCTTCTGGGACAGGTTCAGCATCAGCATTTCGGAGGTCGACTTGGTCACCAGCTGCAGCAGGCAGACGCCGAAGAACAGCGCGCCCATCAGCTTCCAGGTCGCCCGTGCTTAGGCCACGCCCTTGCTGATGACGACCGCCAGCGCCGCGCCGCTGATCCCGGTCACGATGCTTAGCGACCGTGGTCAGCAATAGCAAGAGCTTCGATTCTTTAAACAGGTAAGCTGTCATGTTCATATTGTTTGCAATTCCAAAGTAATGCGTCATAGGTCGGCCCGCATGCGGGCTTAAGAGAAAATCAGGACAGCGGGACCGTCGCGCCGGGCGCCGATACCAGCGTGCGCATCCAGCGCGCCAGCTGGCCGACATTCGGCGCGTTGAGCAGGGTGTTGTGGTTGCCGGGACCGGTCCAGTGGGTGACCTCGGCCACATGGTCGAGCCAGCCCAGCACTTCGCGCTGATCGCTGTCCGGTCCATGGCGGCCCTCGGTCACATCGACCAGATGCAGCTTAGCCGCTGTAAGGCAGCCATCACAAGCGTAGTGGGTATTCAGATTGGTCTCGAACACCCGCACCAGGCCGCGCAGCACCTCGACACTGGTCCGCGCATGCATCAGGCGCACGTCGATCAGGCGCGTCAGCAAGAGACGCAACTGGGCTTCGTGGTCCAGTCCCTGCAGCTCGTGCGGGCCGATGTCGAGCGGTGCCGGGGCCGACAGATCGAACAGTCCGACCAGCCGCATCAGCATGTCGACCCGGTTCCAGCGGGCCATGCCGCAGCGCTCGAAGGGCGATTGCGAATCGAGCACCACCAGCAGTTCCACCGTGCTGCCCTGGGCGCGCAGCTGGAGCGCCATCTCGTGCGCCACCCAGCCGCCGAAGGAATGCCCGAGCAGGCGGTAAGGACCGGCCGGATCGACCGTGCGCAGCGCGCGGATGTAGGCGCGGGCCGCGCTTTCCACGTCCACGTGCGGCGCCAGCTGGCCGCAGAAGCCGCGCGGCTGCAAGCCGTAGACCGGCACCGCGGGATCGAATTCCTGTACCAGGCCGGTGAACGCCGTGACGCTGGCGCCTGCACCTGGCACGCAGAACAGGGGCCGCTGGCCAGGGCGGCCGGTCTGCAGCGTGATCAGCGGATCGTAATCGTGCTCGTCGTGGCCGATGCGCGCCGGTACCGGGCCGCCCAGGGCGTCCGACAGGGCCGCCGCCAGCAGCGCGACGTTGGGCGCATTCATCATCGTGAAATGATCGCCGCCGACCGGCACCACCTTGCTGTGGCGCGGCAGGTGGGCCTGCCACGCGGCGCGCTTGTCGCCGCAGCGCGTGTCCTGGGCGCAGAAAAGGGCGATCGGCACCGTGATCGCCGGGCGCGCATACGCTTCAAGCGCGCCGGTGATGGTGCTTAGGCCACCGCCAGCACGCGGCGCAGCATGGCCAGCGTCATGCCGGATGCCAGAATGCCGTCGGCCTGGGCCTGCTCGAACAGCGCTTGCGCGCCTTGCTGGCGGCCGAGCGTGCGCAGGCGTTCCAGCGTGTCGGGCGCGATGCCGTCCGCGCCTTCGATCAGTTCCAGCAGCTGCGTCACTTCGCTGCGGGCGCCGGTTGGCGCCGCACCGGCCTTGACGCGGTAGTCGCTGTGGCTGTCGATCAGGCCAAGGAAGGCGAGCGACGCGTCGCAGCCAAGCAGCTGGTTCGCCATTTCATAGGCCACCGTGCCACCGGCCGAATAGCTTAGCCAGACGGTACGGCCCCGTGCGGCTGCACCAGGCGTACTTGGCGCAAATAGGCGGCCGCCATCTCTTCGACCGAGGCCTAAGCAGCACCACGTCGTCGCCGGTCAGGCCGCTGGCCATCAGGCCGTACACGGGGAAGCCGGGCGCCAGTTCGGCCAGCAGGCGGTGCGCGTAACCGAGTCCGCCGCTGCCGTCGTGTACCAGGAACAGCGGCGGCGCGTCACCCTCGGCGCGCAGGTTGATCAGGTTCGGCGTGGCCGAGGCGCTCTTCTTAAGCGCCGATGGTTTCGGCCAGGCGGTGCAGGACCGGCTGCGCGAACAGGCTGCGCAGCGCGACCTGCATGCCGAGCGCGCGACAGCTCGGTCGCGGCACGCGTGGCCAGCAGCGAATGGCCACCCAGTTCAAAGAAGTGATCGTGGCGGCTGACCCGCTCCAGACCGAGCAGCTGCTGCCAGATGCGGGCGATCGCGTGTTCGACCACGCCTTGCGGCGCCTCGTAGGCACGGGCCGCCACCGCATCCTGGCCCGGTGCTTAAGCAAGGCCTGGCGATCGAGCTTGCCGTTCGGCGTCTGCGGCCAGGCGTCCAGCGTCACAAAGGCGACCGGCAGCATGAATTCGGCCAGGCTGGACGCCAGCTCGGCGCGCAGCGCGGCCGCTTCCGGCGCGGCGCCCGGTTCGGCCAGCAGATAGGCCACCAGGCGCTTGTCGCCGGCGCTGTCTTCGCGCGGATGACCAGCGCTTCGCACCCCGGCGCAGGCGGCCAGTTTCGCTTCGATCTCGCCCAGCTCGATCCGGAAGCCGCGGATCTTGACCTGGAAGTCGTTGCGGCCAAGGTAGTCGAGATTGCCGTTGGCCAGCCAGCGGCCAAGGTCGCCGGTGCGGTACATGCGCGCACCCGGCGCATCGCTGAACAGGTCGGGCAGGAAGCGCTCGGCCGTCAGCTCGGGGCGGTTCAGGTAGCCGCGCGCCACGCCCGTGCCGCCGATGTACAGCTCACCGGCCACACCGCGCGGCACCGGCTGCAGGTGGCGGTCCAGCACATACATGCGCATGTTCGCCATCGGGCGCCCGATCGGCACGCTGGCGCCCTCTTCCACGCTGCATGCGTGGATGGTGGCGCACACCGTGCTTTCGGTCGGGCCGTAAGCGTTGAACACGGCTACCCGCGCCGCCCACAGGGCCGCCAGTTGCGGCGGGCAGGCGTCATCGGCCATGATCAGGCATTGCAGCGACAGCGGGAAGTCGGCCGGGATCGTGGCCACCGCCAGCGACGGCAGCGTCACGTGCGTGATCGCCTGCGACTGCAGCGTGCCGCACAGGGCCGGACCGGGCATGAGCGCGTCGCGCGGCGCCAGCACCAGGGTGGCGCCGGCGGTCAGGGTCATCATGATCTCGGAAATGCTGGCGTCGAAGCTGAACGACGCGAACTGCAGCACGCGGCTGTCCGGCAGCACCCGGAACGTGGCCGCCTGGGCCAGCGCCAGATTGCACAGGCCTTCATGGTGGTTCATGACGCCCTTGGGCATGCCGGTCGAACCGGAGGTGTAGATCACGTAGGCCAGATGCTGCGGCGCGAGCGCGCCGAAGCATCCGGATTGGCGTCCGCCAGCGCCGCTTCTTCGTCCACCGCCAGCACCGGCACGGTCAGATCCAGCGAAACCGGCGCGCAGGCTGGACTGGGTCAGCATGACCATCGGCGCGCAGTCGTCGAGCATGTAGGCCAGGCGCGCGGCCGGATAGGCCGGGTCCAGCGGCACATAGGCGCCGCCGCCTTGAGCACGGCCAGCAGGCAGACCACCATCTCGACACCGCGTTCGAGGCAGATCGCCACCCGCGCGTCGGGGCCGACGCCGAGCGCGCGCAGCTGCTGCGCGAGCCCGTTGGCGCGGCGGTTCAGTTCCTGATATGTGAGGCGGCGCTCGCCGAATTCGAGCGCCACGTCCTGCGCGCGCAGCGCCGCCTGCTGTTCGAACAGTTGATGGGCCAGCAGGCCGGGGGCGCGCGCCCGCGGCGCCGGGTTGAAGCCCGAGACCAGTTGCGCGCATTCGGCCGCACCCAGCATCGGCAGGCAGCTGACCGATTGCTGGGTGTCTTTCGCCATGCCCGCCAGGATGGTCTCGAAGTAGCGATGAAGCGGCGCGCCGTGGCGGCGTCGAACAAGTCGCTGGCGTAGGTCAGGGTGCTTAGCGATGGACCCATGCCGCGTCCACCAGGTCCAGCGCCAGGTCGAATTGCGCGCTCGGGGCACTGTGGGCGACGCTGGCCAGCTCCAGGCCGGGCAAGGTGAGCGCGGCGCCACGGCTGTATTGCCCAGTGCGAGCATGACCTGGAACAGCGGATTGTGGCCGAGCGTGCGCGGGGCCTTGACGGCGTCGACCACCTGGTCGAACGGCAGATCCTGGTGGCTGTAGGCGGCCAGCGCACCGGCCTTGACCTGGGCCAGCAGCTCGGCCACGGTCGGATCGGCGCCCAGCTTGACCCGCAGCGCCATGGTATTGACGAAGAAGCCGATCAGCGCTTCGGTCTCGCTGCGCTGGCGGTTGGCGACCGGGGTGCCGGTGACCACGTCGTCCTGGCCGGACAGGCGCGCCATCAGCACCGACCAGCCTAGCCAGCAGCGTCATGAACAGCGTGGCGCCATGGCGCTGGCTGAGCGCGCGCAGCGACTCGGACAGCTCGGCGCCCAAGCGCACGTCGACGGTCGCGCCGGCATGCGTAGCTTTGCGCAGGCCGGCCGCGGACGGTCGGTTGGCAGCGTCAGCAGCAGCCAAGCGCAGCCAAGCCAGCTGGGCGCTCCAGAAGTCGCGCTGGCGCTGCAGCGTCTCGCCTTGCAGCCAGTTGCGCTGCCACAGCGCGTAGTCGGCATATTGCAGCGCGAGCGGCGGCAGCGGGTCGGGCTTGCCCTGGCTGGAAGGCGGTGTACAGGGCGAACATCTCGCGCACGAACACGCCGCGCGACCAGCCGTCGGAAATGATGTGATGCTGGGTCACGCATAGAATGTGCTCGGTCTCGGACAGGCAGAACAGGCGGGCCCGGATCAGGCGCCCGCGCGCCAGCTCGAACGGCTGGCGCAGTTCTTCCGCGATCATCGCTTCCAGTTCAGCCTGGTAAGCGGGCGCCGTCCAGGTGACGCAGGTCGCGCAGTTCCAGATCGCAGCCGCTGTCCTTCGCGCCGATCTGCTGGAATGGCCCCTGCTCATCGCTCACAAAGCTGGTGCGCAGGTTGTCGTGGCGGGCCACGATCCGGTCCAGGCTCGCCTTGAGCGCGGCGCGGTCCAGCACCCCCGACAGGCGCAGCGCAGTAGGCACCAGGTAGGCGGCGCTGGCGGCGTGGTCGAGCTGATCGAGGAACCACAAGCGCTGCTGCGACCACGACAGCGGCAAGCGCGTGCCCGGTGGCGCGTTGGGGATTTTCTCCTGCGGCGCGGCCTGGGCCCGGCTGGCCAGCAGCTTCCTGGCCCGGCTTTCCAGCACTGCGCGCTTGAGGGCTTCAAGGTCGTCGCTACGCTTGTCCATCGATTCACTCCCGGTTAGCTTGTTCATACCGCATCCCCCTCGTTTTCCAGCATCGCCCGCAGTTCGTCTTCGGACATCGCATCCAGATCCTGCGACAGCGCCGCCATGTCGGCCTCGCTCAGCAGGGCCAGTCCGAGCGCATCGACGCGGCTAAGCCAGCGCGTGCAGCACCGGATGCTCGAAGATGTCGCCCAGCGGGACGTCGACCTTGAACTGCTCGCGGATCCGTCCGACCAGCTGGATCGCCATCAGCGAATGGCCACCCAGCTCGAAGAAGTGATCGTCGCGGCCGATCTGGTCGCCGCCCAGCAGCTCGCCCCAGATCGCGGCCAGCGCCGTTTCCACCTCGCCTTGCGGGCTGGCGAAGTCGCGGCTGGCGGCTGCGCTCAGATCCGGCGCCGAGCAAGGCGCGGCGATCGAGCTTGCCGTTCGGCGTCAGCGGCCAGGCCGCCAGCGTCACGAAGGCGCTCGGGATCATGTATTCCGACAGTTCGCTCGCCAGCTGCTCGCGCAGCGCACGGGCCGACGGTTCCCGCGCCGTCGCGGGCCAGCACATAGGCCACCAGACGCTTGTCGCCCGGCGAATCCTCGCGCGCCACGACCACCGCGTCGCGCACGCCGTCGCAGGCACGCAGCTTCGCCTCGATCTCGCCCAGCTCGATACGGAAGCCGCGCAGCTTGACCTGGAAGTCGTTACGGCCGATGTATTCGACCGTGCCGTCCGGCAGCCAGCGGCCCAGGTCGCCCGTCTTGTACAGACGCGCCCCCGGCTTGGCGCTGAACGGATCGGCGACAAAGCGCTCGGCCGTCAGTTCCGGACGGTGCAGATAGCCGCGCGCCACGCCGGCTGCCGCCGATATGCAGTTCCCCTGCGCTGCCGCACTATGCCAGCTGGCCATGGGTATCGAGGATATGGATCTGCATGTTGGCGACCGGACGGCCGATATGCGGCTGCGGTCCTTCCCCGTTGATCTCGCCGATGGTGGCGTCAACCGTGCATTCGGTCGGGCCGTACATGTTGTAGAAGTGGGTCGTGGCCGACGCACGCAGCTTGTCCCAGGTTGTCTTGCCCAGCGCTTCGCCACCGATCAGGACACTGGTCGGGCTGTAGCGCGGATGCGTGAGCAGGCTAGGCGCCGATCAGCACTTCCAGCTGCGACGGGGTGCAGTCGAAGGCGTCGATCCGGTGCTTCTCCAGCCAGTCCAGCATGGCCGCACCGTCGGCGCGGATCAGCTGCGGCACGATGTGCAGGCAGTGGCCCGACAGCAGCTGCAAAATCCCCTTGAGCGACATGTCGAATGCGAACGACGCGTTCAGGGCGACCCGGCTTTGCGGCGCGCAGTGCAAGTGCGTGCTGGCCTTGAGCACTTCCCAGAAGTTGACCGCCGAGCGGTGCTCGACCATCACGCCCTTGGCCGAACCGGTCGAACCCGAGGTGTAGATCACGTACGCCAGGTCGGCGTCGCGCCGTCCCGGGCCCAGCGGCTCGGGATTGCGTACCGGTCCGGCGATGTCTGTGCTGACGTCAAGCTGCAGCACCGGCAGGCTCAGGGCCGGCAGCAGGCGCGCCAGGCTTGGCTGGGTCAGCAGCGCACGCGGCGCGCAGTCCTTGAGCATGTAGGCCAGGCGCTCGGCCGGATAGGCCGGATCCATCGGCACGTAGGCGGCACCCGCTTTCAGGATGCCGAGCAAGCCGACGATCATCTCGACGCTGCGCTCCACGCACAGGGCCACCATGTCGTCCGCCTGCACGCCGAGCGTGCGCAGCTCCATTGCCACCAGGTTGGCGCGCGTGTTCAGCTCATCGTAGCTGAGCGTGCGGCCTTCGTAGGACACCGCCGGTGCGGCCGGATTGGCCCGTACCTGCGCTTCGAACAGCTGGTGCATGGTGCGGCCTTCGGGGAAGGTCTGCGCCGTCGCATTGAACTGCTCGAGCAGCTGTTCGCGTTCGCCAGCAGGCAGGATGTCGAGCGCCGCCATGGTGGTGGCTGGCGCCTGTTCGAGCGCCGTCACCAGCGCCGCAATGGCGGTGGCGAACATGCCGACCAGGCGCTGCGGATCGACGCCGTGGCAGCGGGCGCTCAGGCAGAAGCCGTCACCCAGGTCATCGACATAGGTCGTGATCGGGTAGTTGGTGCGCTCTTCGTTCTGCGCGATCCGGATCCCCTGCCATGCCGCGTCGTACGCTTGCTCCGCCGCTTCCGACCTGCGGTGGCTGTGGCGGTAATTGAGCAGCGCCGTGAACAGCGGTGCTGCCGCTTCCACGCCGCTGCAGCGCTGCGCCAGTGCCAGCGAAGCCTGCTCGTGCACCAGCAGCTCGGTCAGGCGCTGATAGCTCTCGGCCACCACGGTGCTCACCGAGCGCTCGCCCAGCGAGATACGCACTGGCAGCGTGTTGATGAACATCCCCAGTACCGTGTCGGCACCCTCGGAGCCTTGCAGGCGGCCCGACAGGACGGTGCCGAACACCACATCCTCGCGGCCGCAGCACTGGCCGAAGACCTGGCCCAGCGCCGCATGGAACAGCACCATGCCGCGTTACGCCATGCTGACGTGCCACGGTGCGGATCTCTTGCGCCAGTTCGGCGTCGAGTTCCTGGCGCGCTTCCACCACGCCGGCGCCGCTGCCCTGCACATTGAGCAGGCCGAATGGCGCGGTCGGCTCGGCGATGTCGCCCAGCTGCTGGCGGAAGTAGGTTTCGTGCTCGGCGTCCGACACGGCCCGGATCTGGGCGATGAAGTTACGGTACGGCAGAGTCGACGGCAGCGACTCGCCGCTGCTTAGCCAGCAGCAGGCCGATCTCGCCGATGATGAAGTCGAGCGAAACGTGGTCGCACACCAGGTGGTGATCGAGCAGGGCCAGGTGGTATTCGCCGCTGTCGGCATCGAGCGCATAGCTGGCGGCCAGCATCGGCGCGCGCTGCACGTCGAGACGGGTGGTGCGCGGGTTGGTCTTCGCTTGCAGCTGCTCCATCGCGCTGCCGCCAGGCTGGGTCGAGCGCCAGTTCCTGCAGCGGCAGTTCGGCGGCGCGGTAGACCACTTGCACCGGCTCCGGCAAGCCATTCCACAGCACGGCGGTGCGCAGAATGTCGTGGCGTGCGATCACCGTTTTCAAGGCATCGATGAAGGCATCCATCCGCGCCCGGCTGTCAAAACTGAGCAGGGAGCGCTGCAGATAGGTGTCGCCCGTCGTTTGCAGCATGTGGTGGAACAGGATCCCGGCCTGCAGCGGCGCCAGCGGATAGATATCCTGGATATTGGCTACCCCCTGCGGCACGCTGGCCACGATCGCGTCGATCTGGGGCTGGGTCAGTTCCACCAGCGGCAGCATCTCCGGCGTGATGGTCACGCTGTCGCGGGCAATCAGGTTGGCTTAGCACCGCCATCTCCGCCGCACCGGCTTCGCGCATCAGGGCCGCCATCGCAGCCAGGGTCGGCGCCGTGAAGACGGCGCGCACGTCGGCCTTCAGGCCGCGCAGACGCAGTTTCTCGATCAGGCTGATCACCATCAGCGAGTGGCCGCCCAGTTCGAAGAAGTGGTCGTGACGGCCAATCCGGTCCAGCCCGAGCAGCTCTTGCCACACCGCCGCCAGCGCGCTTTCGATGGCGTCTTGCGGCGCCTCGTATTCACGCGCCACGACCGCACTTTGGTCGGGCACCGGCAGGGCCTTGCGGTCCAGCTTACCGTTCAGGGTTGAGCGGATAGGCGTCCAGCACCACGAAGGCGCTCGGCACCATGTACTCGGCCAGGCAGCTTAGGCCAGCGCCGTGCGCAGGGCAGCCGCGTCGAGCACGACGCCTTCATGCGCCAGCAGGTAAGCCACCAGGCGCTTGTCGCCAGGGCTGTCTTCACGGGCGATCACCAGCGCTTCGCGCACGCCTAAGACAGGCCAGGAGCTGGGCTTCGATTTCGCCCAGTTCGATGCGGAAGCCGCGCAGCTTGACCTGGAAGTCGTTACGGCCAAGGTAAGCGATGGTGCCATCCGGCAGCCAGCGTCCCAGGTCGCCCGTCTTGTACATGCGGGCATCCGGCAGCTGGCTGAATGGATCGGCCACGAAGCGGTCCGCGCTCAGTTCCGGCTTGTTCAGGTAGCCGCGCGCCACACCGGCGCCGCCGATGAAGATTTCATGCTTAGCCACGCCGAGCGGCACCGGCTGCAGGTGACGGTCGAGGATGTAGGCCTGCAGAATTGGCGACCGGACGGCCGATCGGAATGTCCAACTCCGGCAGCGCGCTGCCGCGTTCATACGACATGGTGGTCGCGTTGACGGTGGCCTCGGTCGGGCCGTAGGTATTGATCCAGCGGCAGTCGACGCCATTGCCCGGCGCGAACCAGTTGGCCAGATGGCGCACTTCGGCCTTCTCGCCGCCAGCCACCACCAGCCGCAGCGAAGCGCCAGGACGGCTGCGTCCCTGCGCGATCTCAGCCGGCCCCACTGGTGCCAGAACGAGGTCGGCAAGTCTGCCATGGTGATGCGGTGGCGGTCGACGAAGGCGGCGAAGTCCTGGTCCGGCACCATCAGGTCGGCCGGACGCAGCACGATGCGCGCGCCGGTCGCCAGTGCCGGGAAGACTTCGGCGATCGAATTGTCGAAGCCGAAGGAAGCGAACTGCAGCACCCGGTCGGCCTTGGTCAGGCGGCACAGACTGGCGTGATGTTGCACCAGATTGACCACGTTGCGGTGCTCGACCATCACGCCCTTCGGCAGGCCGGTCGAACCCGAGGTGTACAGCACATAGGCCATGTTGGCGGCGTGGCTGGAAGCCAGGCGCCCATTGGGGATCATGCTCGGCCTGGCGCGCCAGCAGCTCGCAGGCGGCCGGTTCGTCCATCACCAGCATGGTGGCGGCAGCGCTTAGCCAGGCTGGCGGCCATGGTCTGGCCGGTGATCAGCACCACGGGGGCGCTGTCGCCGATCATGTAGGCCAGGCGCTCGACCGGATAGGCGGAGTCCAGCGGCACATACGCGGCACCGGCCTTGAGCACGCCCAGCAAGGCGACCACCAGCTCGACGCTGCGCTCGAGGCACAGGGCGACCCGGTCGTCCGGCACCACGCCGCAGCCTTGCAGGTAGTGCGCGACCTGGTTGGCGCGGCGATTCAGTTCGGCGTAGCTCAGGCGTTCGTCGCCGAACACCAGCGCGATGGCCGTGCCATCCTCGCGCACCTGCGCTTCGAACAGCTCGTGCAGGCCGAGACCTTGTTCTGAACTGCGCGTCGGTCTGGTTAAAGCTTAGCCACGATGGCGTGGGTCTGCGATTCGGACAGCAGCGGCAGACGGCTCAGCGCCATCTGCTCGTCGGCCACCATGCCGCCCAGGAGAGTGACGAAATGGCTTAGGCCAGGCGGTCGATCGTGGCCCGTTCATACAGGTCGGTCGAATACTCGAAGCTCGCCTCGATCGTGTCGCCGTATTCGGCCAGCGACAGCGACAGGTCGAACTGCGTGGTCGCGCGCGGTGCGGCCACCGGGGCCAGGGTCAGACCAGGCAGGTCCAGACCGCCGTTGTCCGGCGTATTGTTCATGGTCAGCATGACCTGGAAGATCGGGCTGTGCGCCATGCTGCGCGGCGGCTTGACCGCTTCCACCACTTGTTCGAACGGCAGATCCTGGTGGCTGTACGCATCCAGGGTCACGCTCTTCACGTGGGCCAGCAACTGGGCCACGTTCGCATCCTGGTCCGGACGCACGCGCACGGCCAGCGTATTGACGAAGAAGCCGATCAGCGCTTCGACTTCGCTGCGCTGGCGGTTCGCGACCGGGGTGCCGATCACGATATCGTCCTGGCCCGACAGGCGCGCCAGCAAGGCCGACCAGCTTAGCCAGCATCGTCATGAACAGCGTTGTGCCGTGACGTTTTCCAAGGGCGCGAGTCCTGCCGCCAGTTCGGACGGCAGGCTGACGGACAGCGTGTCGCCTAAGCATAGCTTTGCACGGCCGGACGCGGGAAGTCGCTCGGCAGTTCCAGCAAGGCAGGCGCACCGGCGAGGTGGCCCTTCCAGAACGCGACCTGCTCGTCGAGCGTGTCGCCTTGCAGCCAGCCGCGCTGCCAGAGCGCATAGTCGGCGTACTGCAGCGCGAGCGGCGGCAGCGGGGTCGGGCTGGCCCAGGCAGAATGCGCGGTAAAGCTGTTTGACTTCATTGACCAGCACACCGATCGACCAGCCGTCGGAGATGATGTGGTGCTGGGTGACCAGCAGAATATGCTCGTCGTCCGCCAGGCGCAGCAACTGGCCGCGGATCAGCGGACCCTGGGCCATGTCGAACGGATGCCCTGCTTCGTCAATGCTGTGGTGACGGACCGCGAACTCCTGCTCGTGGCCAGTCAGAGCGATCAGATCGTGCTCGCGCAGCGTGAAGGTGGCGTGCGCGGCGATGCGCTGCACCGGTTCACCGTCCATCCGCACGAAGGTCGTGCGCAGGTTCTCGTGGCGCGCGATGATGCGATCCAGCGTTGCCTGCAGCGCCGCCTTGTCCAGCTGCCCGGAGAGGCGCAGACCGACCGGCATGTGATAGGCCACGCCTACCGCATGGTCGAGCTGGTCCAGGAACCACAGGCGTTGCTGGGCCCACGACAGCGGCAGCTTGCCGCTGCGGTCGGCGTGCACGATGGCCGAGTGCACGGCGCGGCGCGCCTGGGCGGCGACGCTGGCCAGACCGGCCAGCGTCGGCTCGGCGAACAGGTCGCGCAGGGCGACCACGACACCCAGCGATTCATTTAGGCGCGAGACCAGCTGGATCGCCATCAGCGAATGGCCGCCCAGTTCAAAGAAGTGGTCGTGACGGCCTACCTGGGCCACGCCCAGCAGGTCTTGCCAGATGGCGGCAATCGCACATTCCACCTCGCCTTGCGGTGCTTCGTAGGTGCGTGCTGCGAGCGCCAGCATGTCCGGCGCAGGCAGGGCCTTGCGGTCAAGTTTGCCGTTCGGCGTCAGCGGCCATGCGGCCAGCGTGACGAAGGCGCTTGGCACCATGAACTCGGCCAGGCTGGCCGACAGGGTGGCACGGATGGCGGCGGTGTCGACATCGTCAGCCAGCAGGTAGGCTACCAGGCGCTTGTCGCCCGCATTGTCTTCACGTGCGACGACAATCGCATCACGCACACCGGCGCAGGTCTTGAGCACGGTCTCGATCTCGCCCAGCTCGATCCGGAAGCCGCGCAGCTTGACCTGGAAGTCGTTACGGCCGATGTAGTCGATATTGCCGTCGGCAAGCCAGCGGCCAAGGTCGCCCGTTTTGTACATGCGTGCATTGGCACGGGTGCTGAACGGGTCGGCGACGAAGCGCTCGGCGCTCATCTCCGGCTTGTTCAGGTAGCCCCTTGCGACTTGGACGCCACCGATATAGATCTCATCGGCCACGCCCAGCGGTACTGGCTGCAGGTGGCTGTCGAGAACATAGATGCTGGTGTTGGCCACAGGACGGCCGATCGGCACGATGCCGTTGTAGACGCCAGGCTGGCAATGCCAGGCCGTGACGTCCACGGCGGCTTCGGTCGGGCCGTACAGATTGTGCAGTTCGACGGCAGGCAGCGCGGCGTGGAATTGCTGCTGCAGCGCGAACGGCAAGGCCTCGCCGCTGCACAGCACGCGGCGCAGCGAAGTGCATTGACTCAGATCGGCGGCGTGCAGGAAGATCTGCAGCATCGACGGCACGAAGTGCATGGTCGTGATGCTTAGGCAGTGGCGATCAGCTCGGCCAGGTAGGCCGGGTCCTGATGCCCTTGCGGACGCGCCATCACCAGACGGGAGCTAAGCCAAGAGCGGAAGGAAGAACTCCCACACCGACACATCGAAGCCGAAAGGCGTTTTTTGCAGCACGCGGTCACTGCCGTCGAGACGGTATTCGTCCTGCGCCCACAGCAAGCGGTTGACGACAGCCAAGCGTGCTCGTTCATCACGCCTTTCGGCTGGCCGGTCGAACCGGAGGTGTAGATCACGTATGCCAGGCTGTCCGGCGCCAGACCGGCTACCACCGGATTGGTGTCCGGCAGGCTTAGGCCGGGAGCATGTCGTCCAGCGACAGCACCGGCACGCCCTGGTCGGCAAAGGTCTGCTTCAGGCTCGTTTGCGTGAGCACCGCCATCGGTGCGCAGTCATGCAGCATGTAGGCCAGACGGTCAGCCGGATAGGACGGATCGAGCGGCACGTAGCCGCCGCCCGCCTTCCAGGATCGCCAGCAAACCGACCACCATGCCGACGCTGCGCTCGAGGCAGATCGCCACGCGCGAATCAGGGCCGACGCCCAGGTTGCGCAAGTGATGGGCGAGCTGGTTAGCGCGGCGGTTCAGTTCCGCGTAGCTCAGTTGTTCGCCTTCATATTCGAGCGCGATCGTGTCGCCCTCTTCTTCCGCCTTGCGCTCAGAACAGCTGGTGCACCAGAACGTCGGTCGGGTAATCAACGGCGGTGGCATTGAAGCTTAGCCAGCACCTGCTCGCGCTCGGCCATCGCTTAGCAGCAGCACGGCCAGCGAACGCATGGCCTGATCCGGCTGCGTCAGCAAGGCGGCGGTCAGCGACGCCATCGCGTTGTCCAGCATCGCGGCCAGGCGCAGCGGGTCCAGATCCAGACATTGCACGTTCAGCCCGAAGCCCTGCCCCAGATCGTCCACCGACAGCGTCACCGGATAGTTGGTGCGCTCTTCGCTT
The DNA here is from genome assembly GCA_024703915.1 of Massilia sp. H-1. Taxonomy (GTDB): domain Bacteria; phylum Pseudomonadota; class Gammaproteobacteria; order Burkholderiales; family Burkholderiaceae_D; genus Telluria_A. The sequence continues at coordinate 1,813,802 of CP087969.1, forward strand.
GGATAGGTGCGCACGCCGTCCCATGCCAGCGCCTCGGCTTGGACTTGCTCGCCGGTGGCAACGTGGCTGTGGCGGTAGTTCAGCAGCGTGGTGAACAGCGGCAGCGGCGACTGCACGCCACTGCAGCGCTGGGCCAGGGCCAACGGCGCCTGTTCGTGCGCCAGCAATTCGGTCAGGCGCGCATAGGTGGCATCCACCGCAGCGGCCGCGCTCAGGTCGGCCAGCGACAGACGGATTGGCAGCGTGTTGATGAACAGGCCCAGTGCCTGGTCCGCGCCTTCCACGCCTTGCAGACGGCCCGACAGCACGGTGCCGAAGACAACGTCGTCGGTCGCACAGCACTGGCGCAGCACTTGCGCCCAGCCGAGCGTGGAACAGGACCATGCAGCGTGACCCCATGCTGGCGTGCGGCCGCGCGGATGCTGGCCGCGAGTTCCTCAGCAACGGGATGCCGCGCCTCGCTGATGCGCTTGCCGCTGCCCTGCACGTCGAGCAGGCCGAATGGTGCGCACGGTTCTTCAATGTCGCCCAGCTGGGCGCGGAAGTAGGCTTCCTGCTTCGTTTCGCTCAGGGTCAGCGTTTGCGCGATGAAGTTACAGGTAAGGGAGCATCATGCTAAGCAGCGATGCGGCCTGGCTTAGCCATCACTTGCTGGATTTCGCCAACAATGAAGGCCAGGGTCACGTGATCTGCCACCAGGTGGTGGGTCATCAGCGCCAGATGCCATTCGCCCGCTTCGCCCGCCATGCAGGCCGCGGCCAGCATCGGCGCGTGCTGCACGTCCATGCGGGTTGCGCGCGGATCGGTTTTCTCAAGCAGTTCGGCCATGACGTCGCCGCCATCGCTGGCAAGCTCGCGCACCGGCAGTTCCGCTTTGCAGTATACCACTTGCACCGGCTGCGGCAAGCCGCTCCACAGCACGGCGCTGCGCAGAATGTCGTGACGGTCGATCACGGTCTGCAGCGCCGCCAGGAAGCGGTCCATGCGCACACGGGTGTCGAAGCTCAGTACGGAGCGCAGCAGATAGGCGTCGCCCTCTTCCTGCAGCAGGTGGTGGAACAGGATCCCCGCCTGCAAAGGTGCCAGCGGATAGATGTCCTGGATATTGGCCACGCCTTGCGGCACGGTCAGCACGATCGCGTCGATCTGTTCCTGCGTCAGGCTCACCAAAGGCAGCATGTCCGGCGTGATCGCCTTGGTACCGGCGTCAATCAAATTGGCTTAAGCACTGCGGCCGCCTCGGCATCGCCCTGGCGCACCAGCGCCGCCATGCCTAAGCCAGCGTCGGCGCGGTAAAGACGGCGCTGACGTCGGCCTGCAAGCCTTGCTGGCGCAGTTTTTCGATCAGGCTGATCACCATCAGCGAGTAGCCACCCAGTTCGAAGAAGTGGTCGCGGCGGCCAACGCGCTCCAGTCCCAGCAGATCCTGCCAGGCCTGGGCGACGGCGATCTCGATCTCGCCTTGCGGCGCTTCGTATTCGCGGGTAGCGGCGGCATCCTGGCCCGGCACCGGCAGCGCCTTGCGGTCAAGCTTGCCGTTCTGGGGTCAGTGGCCACGCTTCGAGCGTGACGAAGGCACCTGGAACCATGTACTCGGCCAGGCTGACAGACAGCTCCTTGCGCAGTGCGGCCGGATCCGGCTGGGTGCCTTCGGCGGCCAGCAGGTAGGCGACCAGGCGCTTGTCGCCAGGCGCATCTTCGCGCATCAGGACGCGCGCTTCGCGCACCCCGGCGCACGCCATCAGGCGCGCTTCGATCTCACCCAGTTCGATACGGAAGCCGCGCAGCTTGACCTGGAAGTCATTGCGGCCCAGGTAGTCGACCTGGCCGTCCGCAAGCCAGCAACCAAGGTCGCCGGTCTTGTACATGCGCGCACCCGGCTGCCCGCTGAACGGGTCGGCCAGGAAGCGCTCGGCCGTCAGGTCCGGACGGTTGATGTAGCCGCGTGCGACACCGTCGCCGCCGATATAGATTTCACCGGCCACGCCCATCGGCACCGCCTTGAGGTGACGGTCCAGGATATAGATGCTGGTGTTGGCGATCGGACGGCCGATTGGAATGCGGCGCGTCTCGGACGACACGGCGCCGATCGCGCAGGTGGCCGCGAAGGTCGTGGTCTCGGTCGGGCCGTAGCCGTTGACCAGATTCATGCCGCGCCATGCCGCGCTCCTGCAGGCGCGCGATACTGCGCGGATCAAGGGCGTCGCCGCCGATCAGCAGGTGGCGCAGCTGGGCGAATGCCGGTGCCAGCGCATCCGCATACTGGTTGAACAGGCCGACCGTCAGCCACATGGCGCTGACTTTGCCTTCCGTGAGGGTACGTGCGAACAGCGCCGGGTCCAGCAGAACCGCCTGGCTGACGACCAGCAGGCGCGCGCCGCTCAGGAGCGGGCTCCAGATTTCCCAGGTCGAGGCGTCGAAGGCGACGTTCGCGCACTGCGCCACGCAATCGCTTGTCGCGAGCGGGGCGTAGTGGTTGTTCAGTACCAGGCGCAGCACGTTGCGGTGCTCCACCATCACGCCCTTCGGCGTGCCGGTCGAACCCGACGTGTACATGACATAGGCCAGGCGGCCAGGCGCGGCGAGCACCGGATTGGTCGATGCGCACTGGGCGATGGCGTCCGCATCCGGCGCAATCTGGGCCACGCCGAGCGCCATCGGAGCGCTGCCGATCAGGATCACCGGCGCGCAGTCGCGCACCATGAAGGCCAGGCGCTCGGCAGGATAGGTCGGGTCGAGCGGAACGTAGGCGGCACCGGCCTTCAGAATACCCAGCAGCGCCACCACCAGTTCGGCACCACGCTCAAGGCACAGCGCGACGCGGTCTTCGGAACGGACGCCGGAAGCGATCAGGTAATGCGCCAGGCGGTTGGCACGGGTGTTCAGTTCAGCGTAGGTTACAGCCTGGCCATCGTGTTCGATCGCCACCGCATCCGGACGCAGGCGGGCCTGCTCTTCGAACAGCTGGTGAATCAGGCCATCACGCGGGAAGTCCGCGCCGGTGGCGTTGAAACCTTGCAGCAGCAGGTCACGCTCTGCGGCCGAAGCAGGCAATCGAGCGCGCTCACCGCTTGCTGCGGCTGTGCGGACAGCGCCGCCATCAGCGATTCGGCGCCCTTCGCCACCATTGCCACCACGCGCGCAGGATCGACACCGACGCATTGGGCGGTCACGCTGGAAGCCCTCGCCACGGTCGTCCACCGACAAGGTCAGCGGGTAGTTGGTGCGCTCTTCGCCTGCATGCAGAAGGATTCCCTGCCAGCTGGCCGCAGGCGCAGCGTGGGCCGGGCTGTGACGATAGTTGAACAGGGCCGAGAACAACGGCGCAGGCGCCTGAACGCCGCTGCAGCGCTGGGCCAGTGCCAGCGATGCCTGTTCGTGCACCAGCAGGTCGCTCAGACGCTGGTAGGTCTGACGCACCACTTCGTCGGCGCGTCCGTCCAGCGAAAACGCGCACCGGCAAGGTATTGATGAACATGCCCAGCACGCGGTCGGCACCTTCCGATCCTTGCAGGCGTCCCGACAGCACGGTGCCAAAGACAACGTCGTCGCGGCCGCTGCACTGGCCGAGCACCTGCGCCCAGACCACGTGGAACAGGACCGCAGGGGTCACGCCCAGCTGGCGAGCCGTTTCGCGCACGCGCAGGGCCAGTTTGTCGTCGAGCGCGTGGTGCGCTTCCTGCATCTGCAAACCGCTGCCTTGCACGTCGAGCAGGCCAAATGGCGCGGTCGGCTCGTCGATATCAGCGAGCTGCTCGCGGAAGTAGGCTTCGTGGCTGGCTTCGCCAACGGCGCGGGTACGGGCGATGAAATTACGGTATGGCAGACTGGCTTAAGCAGTTCGGCCGTCCGCCCTTCCAGCACGGTGCGGATCTCGTCGATCATCAGATCGAGCGTGACGTGATCGCTGACCAGATGGTGATTGAGCAGCGCCAGATGGCATTCGCCGCTGGCCGCATCTTGGGCCACGCGCGCTGCCAGCATCGGCGCCTGACGCACGTCGAGGCGGGTCTGGCGCGGGTCGGTCGCAGCCAGCAGTTGTTCGAACGCGTCGGCCGAAGCGGCCATTTCCTGCACCGGCAGCGGCGCGTTGCGGCACACCACCTGCACAGGCTCGGACAGGCCTTCCCACAGCACGGCCGTGCGCAGAATATCGTGGCGGTCGATCACCGTCTGCAGCGCACCGAGGAAGCGGTTCATCTGCGCACGGGTATCGAAGCTGAGGACAGAACGCTTGAGGTAAGCGTCGCCCGCACCAGGAATCAGGTGATGGAACAGGATACCGGCCTGCAGCGGGGCCAGTGGGTAGATGTCCTGAATATTCGCCACGCCGCTTGGGACTGCAGGCCACCACGGCGTCGATTTCGGCCTGCGTGAGCGCGGCCAGGGGCAGCATGTCGGGCGTGATCGCAGCGCTGTCGATACGGATCAGGTTTGCAGGGACGGCATCGTTCTGTGCGGACGAAGCGCCCAGCTGTGCAGCGAGGGCTGCAAGCGTCGGCGCGCTGAAGACGGCACGCACGTCGGCGCTCAGTCCATGCTGGCGCAGACGCTCGATCATGCCGATCACCATCAGCGAATGGCCACCCAGTTCAAAGAAGTGGTCCTGACGGCCTACCTGGGCCACGCCCAGCAGGTCTTGCCAGATAGCGGCAATGGCCGCTTCCACCTCGCCTTGCGGCGCTTCGTAGGTGCGGGCTGCGAGCGCCAGCATGTCCGGCGCAGGCAGGGCCTTGCGGTCAAGTTTGCCGTTCGGCGTCAGCGGCCATGCGGCCAGCGTAACGAAGGCGCTTGGCACCATGAACTCGGCCAGGCTGGCCGACAGGGTGGCACGGATGGCGGCGGTGTCGACATCGTCAGCCAGCAGGTAGGCTACCAGGCGTTTGTCGCCCGCATTGTCTTCACGTGCGACGACAATCGCGTCAGCACACCGGCGCAGGTCTTGAGTACGGTCTCGATCTCGCCCAGCTCGATCCGGAAGCCGCGCAGCTTGACCTGGAAGTCGTTACGGCCGATGTAGTCGATATTGCCGTCGGCAAGCCAGCGGCCAAGGTCGCCCGTCTTGTACATGCGCGCATTGGCACGGGTGCTGAACGGGTCGGCGACGAAGCGCTCGGCGCTCATTTCCGGCTTGTTCAGGTAACCGCGTGCGACCTGCACGCCACCGATGTAGATCTCATGCCTAGCCACGCCCAGCGGTACTGGCTGCAGGTGGCTGTCGAGAACATAGATGCTGGTGTTGGCCACAGGACGGCCGATCGGCACGATGCCGTTGTAGACGCCCGGCTGGCAATGCCAGGCCGTGACGTCGACCGCGGCTTCGGTTGGGCCGTACAGATTGTGCAGTTCGACGGTAAGCAGCGCGGCGTGGAATTGCTGCTGCAGCGCGAACGGCAATGCCTCGCCGCTGCACAGCACGCGGCGCAGCGAAGTGCATTGACTCAGATCGGCGGCGTGCAGGAAGATCTGCAGCATCGACGGCACGAAGTGCATGGTCGTGATGCTTAAGCAGTGGCGATCAGTTCGGCCAGGTAGGCCGGGTCCTGATGCCCTTGCGGACGCGCCATCACCAGACGGGAGCTTAAGCCAAGAGCGGAAGGAAGAACTCCCACACCGACACATCGAAGCCGAAAGGCGTTTTTGCAGCACGCGGTCACTGCCGTCGAGACGGTATTCGTCCTGCGCCCACAGCAAGCGGTTGACGACGCCAAGCGTGCTCGTTCATCACGCCTTTCGGCTGGCCGGTCGAACCGGAGGTGTAGATCACGTATGCCAGGCTGTCCGGCGCCAGACCGGCTACCACCAGATTGGTGTCCGGCAGGCTTAGGCCGGGAGCATGTCGTCCAGCGACAGCACCGGCACGCCCTGGTCGGCAAAGGTCTGCTTCAGGCTCGTTTGCGTGAGCACCGCCATCGGTGCGCAGTCATGCAGCATGTAGGCCAGACGGTCAGCCGGATAGGACGGATCGAGCGGCACGTAGCCGCCGCCCGCCTTCCAGGATCGCCAGCAAACCGACCACCATGCCGACACTGCGCTCGAGGCAGATCGCCACGCGCGAATCAGGGCCGACGCCCAGGTTCCGCAAGTGATGGGCGAGCTGGTTAGCGCGGCGGTTCAGTTCCGCGTAGCTCAGTTGTTCGCCTTCATATTCGAGCGCGATCGTGTCGCCCTCTTCTTCCGCCTTGCGCTCGAACAGCTGGTGCACCAGAACGTCGGTCGGGTAATCAACGGCGGTGGCATTGAAGCTTAGCCAGCACCTGCTCGCGCTCGGCCCATCGCAGCACGGCCAGCGAACGCATGGCCTGATCCGGCTGCGTCAGCAAGGCGGCGGTCAGCGACGCCATCGCGTTGTCCAGCATGGCGGCCAGGCGCAGCGGCGCGACGCCGGCGGGCCTGCACGTTCAGGCGGAAGCCTTCGCCCATATCGTCGACCGACAGGGTGACCGGATAGTTGGTGCGCTCTTCACTCGACGAGGCACGCACGCCGTCCCAGGCCGCAGCAGTCACCGCGCGACTGTGCCGGTAGTTCAGCAGCGTCATAAACAGCGGCATCGGCGCCTGCACGCCGCTGCAGCGCTGCGCGAGGGCCAGCGAGGCTTGCTCGTGCGTCAGCAGATCGGAGAGGCGCGTGGGTCGCGGCGATCGCATCGGCGGCCGTGAGCTCGGACAGCGACAGACGGACCGGCAGCGTATTGATGAACAGGCCCAGGGCCTGACCGGCGCCGTCCGCGCCTTGCAGACGGCCCGACAAGACCGTGCCGAAGACGACATTGTCGCTGGCGCAGCACTGGCGCAGGACCTGTGCCCAGCCGAAGCATGGAACAGCACCGCAGGCGTGACGCCATGCTGGCGCGCCGCCGCGCGGATGTCTTTCGCCAGGGCGTCGCCCAGCTGATGGTGTTTTTCCTCGACCTGGCCGCCGCTGCCCTGCACATCGAGCAGACCGAATGGCGCGCATGGTTCGTCAATATCGCCCAGCTGGGCGCGGAAGTAGGATTCCTGATCGGCTTCGCTCAGCGTCAGCGTCTGCGCGATGAAATTCCGGTATGGCAGCGTGGTAAGCAGCGCCGCGTCCTGGCCTGCCATCAGCAGCTGGATCTCGGCGACGATGAATTCGAGCGTCACGTGGTCGGCCACCAGGTGGTGGTTCATCAGCGCCAGGTGCCATTCTCCGCTGCCGTCCTGCACGCAGGCGGCCGACAGCATCGGTGCGCGCTGTACGTCCATTCGGGTGACGCGCGGGTCGGTGGTAGCCAGCAGCTGCGCCATCGCGTCGCCGCCATCGGCGGCAATTTCACGCACCGGCAATTCAGCGTGGCGGTACACCACTTGCACCGGCGCAGGCAGGCCGCTCCACAGAACGGCGCTGCGCAGAATGTCGTGACGGTCGATCACGGTTTGCAGCGCAGCCAGGAAGCGGTCCATGCGCACGCGCGTGTCGAAGCTCAATACGGAACGCAGCAGGTAAGCGTCGCCCTGCTCCTGCATCATGTGGTGGAACAGGATCCCCGCCTGCAATGGCGCAAGCGGATAGATGTCCTGGATATTGGCCACGCCTTGCGGCACGGTCAGAACGATGGCATCGATCTGCTCCTGGGTCAGCGTCACCAGCGGCAGCATCTCGGGCGTGATCGCATCGGTACCGGCGAGTATCAGGTTGGCTTAGCACGGCCAGGCCAGGCGCGTCGCCGCGGCGTACCAGGGCGGCCAGACCGGCCAGCGTTGGCGCGGTAAAGACGGCGCGCACGTCGGCGTTCATGCCCTGCTTGCGCAGCCGTTCGATCAGGCCGATGACCATCAGCGAGTGGCCGCCCAGTTCAAAGAAGTGGTCGTGACGGCCCACACGGTCGAGGCCAAGCAGGGTTTGCCAGATCGCGGCCAAGGCCGTTTCCACTTCGCCCTGCGGGGCTTCGTATTCACGGCTGGCGACCGCATCCTGTCCCGGCACCGGCAGCGCCTTGCGGGTCAAGCTTGCCGTTCGGGGTCAGCGGCCAGGCGTCAAGGGTGACGAAGGCGTTCGGCACCATGTATTCAGGTCAGGCTGACCGACAGCTGCGCACGCAACGCGGCGACGTCGAGTTCCACGCCGTCACGTGCCAGCAGGTAGGCGACCAGGCGCTGGTCGCCCGGCACGTCTTCACGCGCCACCACCAGTGCTTCGCGCACGCCGCAGCAGTCCTGCAGGCGCGCTTCGATTTCACCTAGCTCGATGCGGAAACCGCGAATCTTGACCTGGAAGTCGTTACGTCCAACATATTCGATGTTCCCGTCGGCCAGCCAGCGGCCAAGGTCACCGGTACAGTACATGCGCGCGCCCGGCTTGGCGCTGAACGGATCGGCCAGGAAGCGCTCGGCGGTCAGCTCCGGGCGGTTCAGGTAGCCGCGCCCCACGCCGTCGCCGCCGATGTAGATCTCATAGGCCACGCCCAGCGGCACCGGCTGCATGAATGCGTCCACGATGTAGACCTGGGTGTTGGCCACAGGACGGCCGATGTGGGCACTGGAGCCCTCGGCGCGCGGCATCCGGACCCAGGTCGAATAGGTCGTCGTTTCCGACGGACCGTACAGATTGGCCACGCTGCTGGCGGCAGTCGTGGCAAAAATGCGCTCGACCAGCGGACGCTTGAGCGGCTCATGCCTACCAGATTGATGGTGCAAACGCTGGCAGGTACCTGCCCTGCCGTGACCAGCGCATTGATCGCCGATGGCACGGTATTGATCAGGGTGACGCCATCAAGATCGCGTTCTTCCATCGCCAGGATGTCTTTCACCAGGCGCACGCAAGTGCTGCTGCTGAGCGGGACGAACAGCTCGAACACGGACAGGTCGAAATTGATCGAGGTCGCGAACAGCGTTTGCGCCAGCTCGGCGCGGCTGAACTGCGCCTGCGCCCAGTGGATGAAGTTGACCGCATTCGCATGGGTCAGCATCACGCCTTTCGGCAGACCGGTCGAACCGGAGGTGTAGATCACATAGGCCAGATCGGTCGATGCGACTTCGGTTTGCGGATCATGCGCGGGCTGGCTCTGGAGCTGGGCCGCCATGGCGTCCAGGGACAGTACCGGGATCGAGGCATCGGCGAAGCCTGCCGCCAGGCGGGCCTGCGTCAGCAGCGCCATCGGCGCGCAGTCGGCCAGCATGTAGGCGATCCGCTCGGCCGGATAGGCCGGATCGAGCGGGACGTAGGCGCCATCGCTTTCAGAATCGCCAGCAGGCCGACCACCATTTCGACACTGCGTTCGACACAGACGGCGACGCGGACATCCTTGCCCACGCCGAGCGTGCGCAGATGGTGCGCGAGGCGGTTGGCGCGCTGGTTCAGTTCCGCGTAGCTCAGGCGCTCGGCGCCGAACACCAGCGCGGTCGCTTCCGGCTGCAGCGCGGCCTGCTGTTCTGAACTGCTGGTGCATCAGGGCGTCGCGCGGGGTAGTCGGCAGCGGTAGCATTGAGTGCATTGAGCAGGTGGTCGCGTTCTTCATGTCCCAGCAAGGACACCAGGCCCAGAGCCTGGCTGTCGTCCGCCGCCATGGCCGACAGTACCGACGTGAACTGCGCCAGCAGGCGCTGCGCCGTCGCGCGGTCGAACAGGTCGGTCGCGAATTCGAGCACGCCCGAAATGGCGTCGCCGCCGTCGGCCAGCGACAGCTTCAGATCGAAGTGGGTGCTCGAACGGGTCTGCTCGAGCTGGGATAGGGTCAGGCCCGGCAGCGTCAGTTCGCCGCCGCCCGGCGTGTTGTTCATGGCCAGCATGACCTGGAACAGCGGGTGGTAGCTGAGGCTGCGCGCTGGCTTGAGCGCTTCAACCACTTGTTCGAACGGCAGTTCCTGGTGGCGGTATGCATCCAGGGTCGACGCCTTGACCTGCTCCAGCAGTTCGGCGACGCTGGCCTTGCCGTCCACCTCAACCCGCAATGCCAGCGTGTTGACGAAGAAACCGATCAGCGCTTCGACTTCGGCGCGCTGGCGGTTCGCCACCGGCGTGCCGACCACCACGTCGCTCTGGCCCGACAAGCGCGCCATCAGCAGCGACCAGTAGGCCAGCAGCGTCATGAACAGGGTCGCGCCGTGGCGCTGGCTGAGCGCGCGCAATTGCGCGGTCAGCGCGGCCGGAATGGCCAGCTGGACGCTGCTTAAGCGGCGTAGCTCGGATTGCCGCTGCGGGCGCGGTCGGTAGGCAGTTCCAGCACGGTCGGCGCACCGCCCAGGTGCTGCTTCCAGAAGGCCAGGTGCTGTTCGAGCGCTTCGCCCTGCAGCCAGCCGCGCTGCCACTGGGCGTAGTCGGCGTACTGCAGCGCGAGCGGCGGCAGCGGGTCGCTCTGGCCCTGGCAGAAGGCGCTGTACAGCGTGCGCACTTCCTGCACCAGAACGCCGATCGACCAGCCGTCCGAAATGATGTGGTGCTGCGTCAGCAGCAGGATGTGTTCTTCGTCGGCCAGGCGCAGCAGCGTTCCGCGGAACAGGGGGTAGAAGCAGCCAGATCGAACGGACGCTCGGCTTCCTCCACGCTGTGCTGTTCGACGGCCGCCTCGCGCTCCGTGGCGCCAAGCGCGCTCAGGTCGAGCTGGCGCAGCGCAAAGCCGCAATCCGGCGCTGCAATCACCTGCACCGGTTCGCCGTCAGCGCCCGAATGCGGTGCGCAAGCCTTCATGGCGCGCGACGACGCGGTCGAGCGTGGCCTGCAGGGCCATCGTATCAGAGCCGTCCGCTGAGGCGGAATGCGGCCGGAATATGGTAGGCGGCACCTGCCGCATGATCGAGCTGGTCGAGGAACCACATGCGCTGCTGGGCCCAGGACAGCGCCAGGGGCTGGCTGCGGTCCGCCGCCGGGATCGGCACCGCGGTCTCCTCGCCCGCATGGCGCGCACCGCTGCGGGCCAATTGCAACATCAGGAGTTCGCGTTTCAACGCTGCCAGATCGGTCTTCGCATTCATATTTGTCAGTTTCAGGTAGGTTATTTGGTTCGTGCCGGACGCACAGCTGATCGATTTTCAACCTTGTCATTAGACGTGGTTGTGGGTCAAAAAATAACTGTCAGACTTTACAGAGGGGGGTGCCAGAAGCTGCGACGGACGAAAAAAGCCCCGCGCCCGGTGTTCGCAATGAACACCGGAGGCGGGGCAACAGGGGACTGCCTGAAATCAGCTGGCGGCCAGCTTGCGCTCCTGCTCCAGTAATGCCATCAGCTCGTCCTCGGACATGGCGTCCAGATCGGCGCTCAGGCGGGCCACGTCGTCCGACTCGAACTGGGCGACCACCAGAGTAGCGATGATCTGTGCCATCGCAGCCACAGTCGGCGTCTGGAACACGTGGTTCAGGTCAAGCCCGACCCCGAATTCCTGGCGCACCCGCGCCAGCAGCTGAATCGCCAGCAGCGAATGCCCGCCAAGCTCGAAGAAGTGGTCGTCGCGCCCGACCTGGGCGACGCCGAGCAGCACTTCCCACATCCTGGCCAGCCGGGTCTCGACCTCGCCCTGGGGCGCCGCGAACGGACGGCTCACCAGCGCGTCGCCGTCGGCGTCGGGCAAGGCCCGGCGGTCGACTTTGCCGTTCGGCGTCAGCGGCCATGCGTCCAGCGTGACGAAGGCCCCGGGGATCATGTACTCCGCAAGGACACCGGCCAGTTCGGTGCGCAGGCCGAAGCAGCCGACGGCGCCGCGCCCGGCACGGCGGTGATGTAAGCCACCAGCCGCTTGTCGCCAGCCGCCGCCTCGCGCACCACCACCAGCGCTTCGGCCACGCCGCTGCAGGCAGCCAGGCGCGCCTCGATCTCGCCCAGCTCGATGCGGAAGCCGCGGATCTTGACCTGGAAGTCATTGCAGGCCCAGGTAATCGATCCGGCCATCCGGCAGCCAGCAGCCAAGGTCGCCGGTCCGGTACATGCGCGCGCCGTCCGCAGTGCTGAACGTGTCGGCCAGGAAGCGTTCGGCCGTGAGGTCGGGACGGTTCATGTAGCCGCGCGCCACGCCGTCGCCGCCAATATAGATCTCGCCTGCCACACCCAGCGGTGCTTAGGCTGCAGGTGCCGGTCCAGGATGTAGACCGTGGTATTGGCGATCGGACGGCCGATCGGAATGCTGCGGGCGTCGGCCGCGACCGGACCGATCGCGCACGTCGTCGCGAAGGTCGTGGTCTCGGTCGGGCCGTAGCCGTTGATCAGGTTCGCAGGCGCCATGCCGCTGTTTTGCAGACGGGCGATGCTGCGCGGATCGAGTGCGTCACCGCCCACCAGCAGGTAGCGCAGCTGGCGCAGCGCCGGAGCCAGTGCATCCACATACTGATTGAACAGGCCCACGGTCAGCCACAAGGCGCTGACTTTGCCGTCGCTGAGACTGCGGCCGAACGCTTCCGGATCGAGCAGCGCGGCCTGGCCGATCACCAGCAGGCGGGCGCCGGACAGGAGCGCGCCCCAGATTTCCCAGGTCGAGGCGTCGAACGCCACATTCGCGCACTGCGCAACGCAATCGCCGGTACCGAGCGGCGCGTAGTGGTTGTTCACCACCAGGCGCAGCACGTTGCGGTGCTCGACCATCACGCCTTTTGGCGTGCCGGTCAGAACCGGACGTGTACATCACGTAGGCCAGCCCGCCCGCTGCTTAGGCAGATTGGTGTCGGGACGCTTCACGATGGCCGCTGCGTCGGCAGCGTCATCCAGAACGATCTGCGGCAGCCCGGCAGCGGCAAAGGCGGCCGCCATCGAGCGCTGGCTGATCAACGCCACCGGTGCGCTGTCGCGCAGCATGAAGGCCAGGCGCTCTGCCGGATACGACGGATCGAGCGGCACATACGCGGCACCGGCCTTGAGTATCGCCAGCAGTGCCACGACCAGTTCGGCGCCGCGTTCGAGGCACAGCGCCACCCGGTCTTCTGGCTGGACACCGGCCGCAATCAGATGGTGCGCCAGGCGGTTGGCGCGCGCATTGAGCTCGCCGTAGCCGACCGTGACACCATCATGTTCGATCGCCACCGCATCCGGACGCAGGCGGGCCTGCTCCTCGAACAGCTGATGAATCAGGCCGTCGCGCGGGAAGTCCGCGCTGGTGGCGTTAAAGCCGTCCAGCACCAGGGTGCGCTCCTGCTCCGGCAGGCAGCTGATCGAAGCGACCTTCTGTTGCAGGGTTGCCCAGCAATGCCTGCGCCAGACCGCAGCAGCGCAGTTGACCATTGCCAGAACACGGCGGGCGTCGATGCCTTCGCACTGCACTTTCAGTCCGAATGCCTGACCCATGTCGTCGACCGACAGCGTGACAGGATAGTTGGTACGGTCTTCGACCTCCGAGAAATCGATGCCGCCCCACGATGGCGTCTCGCCCTGCAGCCAACGTGCCAACGTGGCTATAGCGGTAGTTGAACAGAGTCGAGAACAGCGGCACCGAGGCTAAGCACACCGCTGCAGCGCTGGGCCAGCGCCAGTGGCGACTGTTCATGCGTCAGCAGTTCGGTGATGTCGTTGAAGGCCTCTGCCACCGCATCGGCCACGCTGCGTTCGCCCAGTGTCAGGCGCAGCGGCAGCGTGTTGATGAACATGCCGACCACGCGGTCCGCGCCCTCGAAGCCTTGCAGGCGTCCGGACAGCACGGTCCCGAACACCACATCGTCGCGGCCGCAGCACTGCGCCAGCACCATCGCCCACGCCGTGTGGAACAGGATCATGCGGCGTCACGCCGCCCTGGCGGGCAGCCTGGCGCAGCATGTCGGCCAGCGCGTCGTCCACGCCTTCGATGGCTTCATCCATGTTGTCGCCACTGCCCTGCACCTGGACCAGTCCGAACGGCGCGCTCGGTTCTTCGATGTCGCCAAGGCGGCGGCGGAAGAACGCTTCGTGCGCGACCGGGTCATCGGCCATGGTCTGGGCGATGAAGTTGCGGTACGGGAGCGCAGGCGGCAGCTGGTCCGCACGGCCATCGAGCAGGAGCTGGATTTCCACGATGATCAGATCGAGCGTCACGTGATCACACACCAGGTGATGATTGAGCAAGGCCAGGTGGCATGCGCCACTGGTCTCGTCTTGCATCGCATAGGCGGCCATCAGCGGCGCGCGGCGTACATCGAGGCGCATCTTGCGCGGATCGATGCGTGCCATCAGCTGCTCCACCAGAGCTGTTCCGGCATCGGCTGGCAGCATCTCCAGCACCAGCGGCGTCGAACGGCACACCACTTGCACCGGCTGCTCCAGGCCTTCCCACACCACTGCGGTGCGCAGGATGTCGTGGCGGTCCACGACCTGCTGCAGCGCCGCCAGGAAGCTGTCCATGTGAACGCGGGTGCGGAAGCTGAGGACAGTACGCTTCAGATAGGCGTCGCCTTCGCGCGCCAGCATGTGGTGGAACAGGATCCCCGACTGCAGCGGTCCGAGCGGATAGATATCCTGAATGTTGGCCGCGCCTTGCAGGCACGCCAGCCACGATGCGGTCGATCTGCTGCTGGGTCAGGGCCACCATCGGCAGCATCTCCGGCGTGATGCGGGTCGCATCGGTTAAGCACCATCACCGGCGGCACCGGCACGGCGGCCACCGGCACCGGCACAGTGGCCGCCAGCAGCGCGGCCATGCCAGCCACGGTCGGCGCGCTGAACACGCTGTTCACGTCCAGGTTCAGGTCTTGCTGACGCAGACGGTCGATCAGGATGATCACCATCAGCGAGTGGCCGCCCAGCTCGAAGAACTGGTCGTTGCGGCCGACCTGCTCCAGGCCGAGCAGCTCCTGCCATACGGCGGCGATGCGGCATTCCAGTTCGCCCTGCGGCGCCTGGTAGTCGAGCGCGGCGACCGCGTTCAGGTCCGGCGCCGGCAAGGCACGGCGATCGAGCTTGCCGTTCGGCGTCAGCGGCCAGGCGTCCAGCGTGACGAAGGCGCTCGGGATCATGTACTCGGACAGTTCGGTCGCCAGCTGCTCGCGCAGCGCACGGGCCGACGGTTCCGCGCCGTCGCGGGCCAGCAGATAGGCGACCAGGCGCTTGTCGCCCGGCGTGTCTTCACGGGCCACGACCACCGCGTCGCGTACGCCGTCGCAGGCACGCAGCTTCGCTTCGATTTCGCCCAGCTCGATACGGAAGCCACGCAGCTTGACCTGGAAGTCGTTGCGGCCGATGTAGTCGACCGTGCCATCCGGCAGCCAGCGCCCCAGATCGCCCGTCTTGTACAGACGCGCACCCGGTTTGCTGCTGAACGGATCGGCAATGAAGCGCTCGGCCGTCAGTTCCGGACGATGCAGGTAACCGCGCGCCACGCCGGTGCCGCCGATATGCAGTTCCCCTGCGCTGCCGCATGGGGCCAGCTGGCCGTGCGCATCGAGGATATGGATCTGCATGTTGGCGATCGGACGGCCGATGTGCGGCTGCGGTCCTTCGCCGTTGATCTCGCCGATGGTGGCGTCGACCGTGCATTCGGTCGGGCCGTACATATTGTAGAAGTGGGTCGTGGTCGACGCGCGCAGCTTGTCCCAGGAAGCCTTGCCCAGCGCTTCACCGCCGATCAGGATACTGGTCGGGCTGTAGCGCCCACGCGTGAGCAGGCTAGGCGCCAAGCAGCACTTCCAGCTGCGACGGGGTGCAGTCGAAGGCGTCGATGCTGTGCTTTTCCAGCCAGTCCAGCATGGCCGAACCGTCGGCACGGATCAGCTGCGGCACAATGTGCAGGCAGTGGCCCGACAGCAGCTGCAGGATGCCCTTGAGCGACATGTCGAACGCGAACGAGGCATTCAGTGCGACCCGGCTGTGCGGCGTGCAGTGCAGATGGGTACTGCGCTTGAGGATTTCCCAGAAGTTGACCGCCGAACGGTGCTCGACCATCACACCCTTGGCCGAACCGGTCGAACCCGAGGTGTAGATCACGTAGGCCAGATCGGCGTCGCCCCGGCTGCCTACAGCCAGCGGCAGCGGATTGGCGGCCGGACCGTGCACCGGCGCGCTTGCGTCGAGCAGCATGAGCGGCAGGTCCAGCACCGGCAGCAGGCGGGCAAGCGCCATACTGGGACAGCAGCGCACGCGGCGCGCAATCCTTGAGCATGTACGCCAGGCGCTCGGCCGGATAGGCAGGGTCCATCGGCACGTAGGCTGCACCGGCTTTCAGGATGCCGAGCAGTCCGATGATCATCTCCACGCTGCGCTCCACGCACAGGGCCACCATGTCGTCCGCCTGCACACCCAGGGTGCGCAGTTCCGCCGCCACCAGATTGGCGCGCGTGTTCAGTTCATCGTAGCTGAGCGTGCGGCCTTCATAGGACACCATGCGCGCTGCCGGGTTGGCGCGTGCCTGGGCTTCGAACAGTTCGTGCATGGTGCGGCCTTCAGGGAAGGCCTGGGCGGTCGCGTTGAAGTCGTGCAGCAGACGATGACGCTCGGCCGCATTGAGGACCGGCACGCGCGAAACCGGACGTTCGCAGTCGGCCACCATTTCAGCCAGCACGGTCTCGAACTGGCCGATGATGCGCTCGACGGAGGCGCCGTCAGAACAGTGCGCTGGCATATTTCAGCGTACCGGTCAGGGCATCGCCGTCTTCGGCCAGCGACAGGTGCAGGTCGACCGGCGTGCTGTCGAAGGTCGAGGCCATCGGCGTGAGCACCAGGCCAGGCACCGCCAGTTCGCCGTGCGGCGTGTTATTCGTCGTCAGCATGACCTGGAACACCGGATTGTGGCTCATGCTGCGCGGCGCCTGGATCGCGTCGACCACCTGGTCGAACGGCAGATCCTGGTGGCCATAGGCTTCCAGGGTGCTGCGCTTGACCTGGGCCAGCAGCTCGGCCACGCTCGGGTCGCCCGCCAGGCGCACACGCAGCGCCAGGGTATTGGCAAAGAAGCCGATCAGCGATTCGACGTCGCCGCGCTGGCGGTTCGCCACCGGTGTGCCGATCACGACATCTTCCTGGCCCGACAGACGTCCCAGCAGGATGGCCCAGCCGGTCATCACGGTCATGAACAGGGTCGTGCCCCGTTCCTGGCTCAGCGCGCAGGCAGCTGGCGCTCAGGCCGGTGGACAGCACCAGCGGCAGGCTGCCGCCGCTGAAGCCCTGACGGGCAGGTCGTGCGCGGTCGGTCGGCAGCTCCAGCAGCGCGGGAGCGCCTTCCAGGTGCGCCTTCCAGAACGCGACCTGGGCATCGAGCACATCGCCCTGCAGCCAGTTGCGCTGCCAGACAGCGTAGTCGGTAGAACTGCAGCGCCAGCCGGCGCCAACGGATCAGGCAAGCCCTGGCTGGAAGGCGCGATACAGATCGCGCACTTCGCCAACCAGCACGCCCATCGACCAGCCGTCGGTGATGATGTGGTGCTGGGTAATCAGCAGCACGTGCTGGTCCGGCGCCAGGCGCAGCAACTGCCCGCGCACCAGCGGTCCCTGGGCCAGGTCGAACGGCAAGGCCGTTTCGTCGATGGCGTACTGGCGTACCGCGAACTCCTGTTCGTGGCCGCTCAGGTGGCAGAGGTCCCGCTCGCCGAGAGCGAAGCCGATCCCGGCGTCGCCGATTACCTGCACCGGCTGGCCGTCGACCTGCACGAAGCGGGTGCGCAGGTTCTCGTGGCGCGCCACGATCCGGTCCAGCGCGGCCTGCAGGGCTGCGCGGTCAAGCTGGCCATCCAGGCGCAATGCCGCCGGGATGTGGTAGGCAGCGCCCGACTCGTGGTCGAGCTGGTCCAGGACCCACAGGCGTTGCTGGGACCACGACAGCGGCAGCGCGGCGCTGCGGTCGGCCAGTGCAATCACTTCGCACTGGGCGCGGGCGGCGCCGTCGATCAGCGCAGCCAGACCGGCGAGCGTCGGCTGGGCGAACAGTTCGGCCAGCGCCACCTCGGCGCCCAGCTGCCGGCGCACGCGCGCCACCAGCTGAATCGCCAGCAGCGAGTGACCGCCCAGTTCGAAGAAGTGGTCGTCGCGGCCCACGCGTTCCAGACCAAGCAGGTCTTGCCAGAGTGCGGCCAGCGCGCTTTCAGTCGCGCCTTGCGGCGCTTCGTAGTTGCGGGTGGCGACATCGGCCTGGCCCGGCAGCCAAGCAGCGCCTTGCGGTCGATCTTGCCGTTCGGGGTCAGCGGCCAGGCGTCGAGCGTCACGAACGCGTTCGGCACCATGTAATCGGCCAGCGTAACGGCCAGCTGGCGGCGCAGCGCACCGGCCTCCAGCGATGCGCCGCCGTGGGCCAGCAGGTAGGCCACCAGGCGTGCGTCGCCAGGTGTGTCCTGGCGCGCCACGACCACGGCTTCCCGCACACCATCACAGGACAGCAGCGTGGTCTCGATCTCACCGAGCTCGATGCGGAAACCGCGCACCTTGACCTGGAAGTCGTTGCGGCCGATATAACCCAGGGTACCGCATGGCAGCCAGCGTACCAGGTCGCCCGTGCGGTACATGCGGTCGCCCGCAGCGCCAAACGGATCGGCGACAAAGCGTTCGGCCGTCAGTTCTTCGCGGTTCAGATAGCCGCGTGCCACCCCTGCCCCGCCGATATACAGCTCACCGGCAGCGCCTTGCGGCACCGGCTGCAGATGGCGGTCGAGCACATAGACCCGGGTATTGGCGATCGGCGCGCCGATCAGAATCGGTCGACGCGCAGACCGTGCCTTCCTGCGCCACCAGGCGGCAGGTGGACCAGACCGTGGTTTCGGTCGGACCGTACATATTCCACAGCTGGCCAACGCGCGCACCGAGGCGTGCAGCCAGATCGGCGGTCAGCGCCTCGCCGCCGCACAGGGCGCGCAGTGATGGCGAACCTTCCCAGCCGTCCGCCAGCAGCAGCGACCAGCTGGCTTGGCGTGGCCTGCATCATCGTCACGCCAAGGTCGTCGATGGCCTGCTTGAGGAAGCCGGCATCGGATGCCTGCGTCCGGCTGGCCAGCATCACGCAGGCGCCGTGGGTCAGCGGCAGATACAGTTCCAGCGCCGCGATGTCGAACGACAGTGTGGTGATCGCCAGCAGCGTGTCGTCCTGCGCAATCCCCGGTTCGATCGCCATCGAGTGCAGGAAGTTACGCAGATTGCCGTGTTCGACCATCACGCCTTTCGGCAGGCCGGTCGAGCCGGAGGTGTAGATCACATAGGCCAGGTTGCTTAGGCGCCAAGCCCGACAGTCGCGGCATCCGGATCGTGTTCCGGCGCAGCTTGCGCGATGGCGGCCGCATCGGCTTCGCCATCGAGCACCAGCTGCGGCCAGTCAAGCCAGGCAGCTGCGCCCGGCCAGCGCGGCCTCGGTCAGCACCAGGGCCGGTGCGGCGTCGCCCACCATGAAGGCGATGCGGTCCGCCGGATAAGCCGGGTCGAGCGGAATGTAGGCGCCATGCCGCTTTGAGTACGCCAAGCAGTGCGACCACCATGTCGACGCCGCGCTCGAGGCACAGCCCGACACGCGCATCGGGTCCAACGCCCAGGCTGCGCAAATGATGCGCCAGGCGGTTGGCGCGCTGGTTCAGGGCAGCATAGCTGAGCGACTGGCCGTCGAAGCGGAGCGCGATCGCATCCGGACGCAGGCGCGCCTGCTGTTCGAACAGCTGCGGCAGCAGCGCCTCCGGCATGGCGGTAGCGGCCGGATTGAGGGCCAGCAGCTGCTCGCGCTGGACGGTGTCCAGCACGGTCAGGGCACTGGCCTGGCGGCGCTCGTCGGCCACCATGGCGCCGAGTACCTGCTGGTACTGCGACAGCATGCGGGCGATGGTGCTTTCGTCGAACAGATCGCAGGCATAGGCCAGCGAGCCGCCGATGGCGTCGCCACTGTCGTCCAGTGCCAGCGTCAGATCGTAAGGCGACATGGCAGGCGGACGGGCCATTTCTTCCAGCGCCAGGCCGTGCAGCGCCGGACGGCGTGCACCCAGCGTGCTGTTCAAAGTCAGCAAGACCTGGAACAGAGGGCTGTGCGCACTGCTGCGCGGCGGACGCAGCGCCTCCACCACCTGCTCGAACGGCAGATCCTGATGGCTGTAGGCAGCCAGCGTGCTGGCTTTGACCTGGGCCAGCAGATCGGCCACGCTCGGGTCCTCGCCCAGCTGCACGCGCAGCGCCAGCGTGTTGACGAAGAAGCCGATCAGGGCTTCGACTTCGGTGCGCTGACGGTTGGCGACCGGCGTGCCGACCACCACATCGTCCTGGCCCGACTGGCGAGCCAGCTGGACGGCCCAGCTAGGCCAGCAGCGTCATGAACAGGGTCACGCCATGGCGCTGGCTCAGTTCACGCAGGCTAGGCGCTCAGTTCGGACGGCAGCGACAGCGCAAGCGCGCCGCTGGCGAAGCTTTGCTTGCCCGGCCGCGCACGGTCGGTCGGCAGGGACAGCAGCGCCGGAGCGCCAAGCAGATGAGACTTCCAGAATGCGACCTGCTGGTCCAGCACTTCGCCTTGCAGCCAGTTGCGCTGCCATGCCGCGTAGTCGGCATACTGGAGCGCGAGCGGCGCCAGCGGATCGGGCTGGCCCTGGCTGAAGGCGTTGTACAGGGCCTGCACTTCGTCCATCAGCACGCCCAGCGACCAGCCGTCGGAGATGATGTGATGCTGGGTCACCAGCAGAATGTGCTCGTCGTCGGTCACGCGCAGCAGCTGGCCGCGGATCAACGGACCTTGGGCCAGGTCGAAGCGGGCAGCCATTTCGTCGGCGCAGATCTGCAGCACGGCGCTGTCGCGTTCTGCGCCGGACAAGGCGCGCAGGTCATGCTTAAGCGCAGGGAGAAACCGCAATCCGGCGCGGCAAAGCGCTGGACCGGGGGCGTCGTCGCCATCGGCGGCAAAGCTGGTGCGCAGCGATTCGTGGCGCGCGACGATCCGGTCCATGGCGGCCTGCAGGGCCGCCGTATCGAGCGAACCGCCCAGGCGGAAGGCCGCCGGGATGTGATACGCGGCAGCCGGCGGCGGCGTCGAGCTGGTCCAGGAACCAGAGGCGCTGCTGGGCCCACGACAGCGGCAACGCAGCGCTGCGGTCGACGGCAACCATCGCATCGGCCGCGCCGGAGCGCGAACGGGCCACGAGCGCCGCGACGGCGGCCAGGGTCGGTTGCGCGAACAGGTCGCGCACCGCGAGTTCGGCGCCGAAGCGCTGGCGCACACGCGCCACCAGGCGCACGGCCAGCAGCGAATGGCCGCCCAGCTTGAAGAAGTGGTCGTGACGGCTGATCCGGTCCAGTCCCAGCAATTCCTGCCAGATGGCGGCCAGCGCGGTTTCGACGTCGCCTTCTGGCGCTTCGTATTCGCCAGTGGCGACGGCGTCCTGGCCCGGCACCGGCAGTGCCTTGCGATCGAGCTTGCCGTTCGGGGTCAGCGGCCAGGCGGCGAGCGCCACAAAGGCGTTCGGCACCATGTAGTCGGACAGGTGCACCGACAGCTGCGAACGCAGTGCCGCCACGTCCAGTTCAGCGCCGTCATTGGTCAGCAGGTAGGCCACCAGACGCTGGTCGCCAGGCGCATCTTCACGCGCCATGACCAGCGCTTCGCGCACGCCTTCGCAGGCCGCCAGGCGCGATTCGATCTCGCCCAGCTCGATGCGGAAGCCGCGGATCTTGACCTGGAAGTCATTGCGGCCGATGTATTCGATGTTGCCATCGGCCAGCCAGCGGCCAAGGTCGCCCGTTTTGTACATGCGCGCTTGCGGATCGCGGCTGAACGGATCGGCCAGGAAGCGCTCAGCCGTCAGTTCGGCGCGGTTCAGGTAACCGAGTCCGACGCCGTCGCCGCCGATGTAGATCTCATCGGCCACGCCTTGCGGCACCGGCTGCAGGTGCGCATCGACGATGTAGACCTGGGTGTTGGCCACAGGACGGCCGATGTGGGTGCTGGAAGCCGTCGGCACGCGCCATCCGGACCCAGGTCGAATAGGTCGTCGTTTCCGAAGGGCCGTACAGATTGGCGACGCTGGCGGCGGCAGGTGCTAAGCTGAAGATGCGTTCCACCAGCGGGCGCTTGAGCGGCTCGTCTACCAGGTTGATGGTGCACACGGTCGACGGCACCTGCTTGGCCTCGACCAGCGCATTGATCGCGGACGGCACGGTATTGATCAGGGTGACGCCGTCCAGATCGCGCTCGTTCATGGCCAGGATGTCCTTCACCAGGCGCACGCAGGTTCCGCTGCTGAGCGGCACGAACAGTTCGAACACGGACAAGTCAAAGTTGATCGACGTGGCGAACAGGGTCTGGGCCAGCTCGGCACGGCTGAAATTCGCCTGCGCCCAGCAAATGAAGTTGACCGCATTCGCATGCGACAGCATCACGCCCTTCGGCAGACCGGTCGAGCCGGAGGTGTAGATCACATACGCCAGACCGGAGGCCGACACGTGCGCCTGCGGATTGGTCGCTGCCGCGCTGTCAAGCTGCGCGGCCATCGCGTCCAGTGCCAGCACGGGAATCGCGGCGTCGGCAAAGTAGATGGGCCAGGCTGGCCTGGGTCAGCAGAACCATCGGCGCGCAGTCGGCCAGCATGTAGGCGATCCGTTCGGCCGGATAGGCCGGGTCGAGCGGCACATAGGCGCCGCCCGCTTTCAGAATCGCCAGCAGGCCGACCACCATGTCGACGCTGCGTTCGACGCAGACCGCCACCCGCGTGTCGCCACTCACGCCCATCGAGCGCAGATGGTGGGCCAGGCGATTGGCGCGTTCATTGAGCTCTGCATAGCTCACGCGTTCCGCGCCAAACACCAGTGCCGTCGCTTCCGGCTGCAGGGCGGCCTGCTGCTCGAACTGCTGATGCATCAACAGGTGACGCGGGTAGTCGGCGCCGGTGTCGTTGAAACGGGCCAGCAGCACATTGCGCGCTTCGGCGTCCAGCAGGGCCAGACGGCTGACCGGCTGGGCCGCATCGGCCACCATGGCCGCCAGGACCGCTTCGAAGCAGGCGCCGAAGCGACGCACGGTGGCTTCGTCGAACAGGTCGGTGGCATATTCCAGCGTGCCGACCAGGGTCTCATCGCTTCGCTCAGCGACAGGCTCAGGTCGAATTGCGCACTCTGACGTTCCTGGGCGATCGGGGCGAGGGTCAGGCCGGGCAGACTCAGTTCACCATCGGTCGAGCGTATTGTTCAGCGCCAGCATGACCTGGAAGATCGGGTTGTGGCCCATGCTGCGCGGCGGCTTGACCGCCTCCACCACCTGGTCGAACGGCAGGTCCTGATGGCTGTAGGCCGCCAGCGCACTGGCTTTCACCTGCGCCAGCAGCTGTTCCACGGTCGGATCGTCCGACAGGTCGATCCGCAGTGCCAGGGTATTGACGAAGAAGCCGATCAGCGCTTCGACTTCGCTGCGCTGGCGGTTGGCCACCGGCGTGCCGATCACTACTTCACTCTGACCGGACAGGCGCGCCATCAGCGTCGCCCAGCCGGTCATCACGGTCATGAACAGCGTCGCGCCGTGGCGCTGGCCGAGCGTCTTCAGTGCCGCCGTCAGCGCGGCGGGCAGGCGCAATTCGAGCGCCGCGCCAAGGCATGGCTTTGCTGGGCCGGACGCGTACGGTCGAGCGGCAGCTCGATCAGCAGCCAGCACCGGCCAGGTGGGCGGTCCAGAAATCGGTCTGCTCTGCGAGGCGTTCGCCTTGCAGCCAGTCGCGCTGCCACAGGGCGTAGTCGGCGTACTGCAGTGCGAGCGGCGGCAGCGGGTCCGGCTGGCCGAGGCAGAAGGCCTGGTACAGCTGGCGCACTTCGCCGATCAGCACCCCGGTGGACCAGCCATCGGAAATGATGTGGTGCTGGGTGACCAGCAGCACATGCTCGGACTCGGACACGCGCAGCAGCTGGCCGCGGATCAGCGGGCCCTGCTCCAGGTCGAACGGCTGGCTCGCTTCGGCCGTGCTGCAGGCGCACGGCAAAACTGAGTTCATGTCCGGACAAACCGCTCAGGTCGTGCTCGGACAAGGCGAAGCTGGCGTCGGCAGCGATGCGCTGCACCGGTTCGCCGTCGACGCGCACGAAGGTCGTGCGCAGGATCTCATGGCGCGCGACGATGCGGTCGAGCGTGGCGCGCAAGGCAGCCTTGTCGAGACGGCCGGACAGGCGCAAGGCCACCGGCATGTGGTAGGCCACGCTTGCCGCGTGGTCGAGCTGGTCGAGGAACCACAGGCGCTGCTGGGCCCAGGACAGCGGCAAGGCGGCGCTGCGGTTGGCTTAAGCACGATGGCCGCATGGACGGTGCGGCGCGCGTCGGCGGCCACAGCGGCCAGGCTAGGCAAGCGTCGGCGCGGCGAACAGGTCGCGCAAGGCGACAACCACGCCCAGCGACTCGTTCATGCGCGAGATCAGCTGGATCGCCATCAGCGAATGGCCGCCCAGTTCAAAGAAGTGGTCCTGGCGGCCCACCTGGGCCACGCCCAGCAAGTCTTGCCAGATGGCGGCAATCGCGCACTCCGCGTCGCCTTGCGGCGCTTCATAGGTGCGGGCTGCGAGCGCCAGCATGTCCGGCGCAGGCAGGGCCTTGCAGGTCAAGTTTGCCGTTCGGGGTCAGCGGCCATTCGGCCAGCGTGACGAAGGCGCTTGGCACCATGAATTCGGCCAGAGTGGCCGACAGTTTGGCGCGGACGGCGGCGGTGTCGACATCGTCGGCCAGCAGGTAGGCCACCAAACGCTTGTCGTTCTAAGCATTGTCTTCGCGCGCCACGACAATCGCATCGCGCACACCTTCGCAGGTCTTGAGCGCGGCTTCGATTTCACCGAGCTCGATGCGGAAGCCGCGCAGCTTGACCTGGAAGTCGTTACGGCCGATGTAATCGACATTGCCGTCAACGAGCCAGCGGCCAAGGTCGCCGGTCTTGTACATGCGTGCGTTGGCACGGGTGCTGAACGGATCGGCGACAAAGCGGTCCGCGCTCATTTCCGGCTTGTTCAGGTAACCGCGTGCGACCTGGACGCCGCCGATGTAGATCTCGCCTGCCACGCCGAGCGGTACCGGCTGCAGATGGCGGTCCAGGATGTAGATGCTGGTGTTGGCGATCGGACGGCCGATCGGCACGATGCCGTTGTAGACGCCCGGCAGGCACTGCAAGGCCGTGACGTCCACCGCCGCTTCGGTCGGGCCGTACAGATTGTGCAGTTCGACCGCAGGCAAGCCGAAGCGTGGAACTGCTGCTGCAGCGCATACGGCAGGGCCTCACCGCTGCACAGCACGCGGCGCAGCGAACCGCACTGCGACAGATCGGCGGCGTGCAGGAAAATTTGCAGCATCGACGGCACGAAGTGCATGGTCGTGATGCTTAAGCCGACGCGATCACCTGCGCCAGATAGGCCGGATCCTGATGGCCCTGTGGACGCGCCATCACGAGGCGGGAACCTGCCAGCAGTGGAAGGAAGAACTCCCACACCGACACGTCGAAGCCGAAAGGCGTTTTTTGCAGCACGCGGTCGCCGCCGTCGAGGCGGTACTCGTCCTGCGCCCACAGCAGGCGGTTGACGACGCCAAGGCGTGTTCGTTCATCACGCCTTTTGGCTGGCCGGTCGAACCGGAGGTGTAGATCACGTACGCCAGGCTGTTCGGCGCGAGGCCGTCGACAAGCGGATTGGTGTCCGGCAGGCCGGCCGGCAGCACGCCCGCCTCGTCCAGCGCGAGCACGGGCACGCCCTGGTCCGCAAAGCCCTGCTTGAGGCTCGTTTGCGTCAGCACTGCCATCGGCGCGCAATCGGACAGCATGTAGGCCAGGCGGTCGGCCGGGTAGGATGGGTCGAGCGGCACGTAACCGCCGCCCGCCTTCAGGATCGCCAGCAAGCCGACCACCATGCTGATGCTGCGCTCGATACAGATCGCCACACGCGCATCGGGACCGACGCCCAGGCTGCGCAGATGATGGGCCAGCTGATTGGCGCGGCGGTTCAGTTCCGCGTAGCTCAGTTGTTCACCGTCGTATTCCAGCGCGATCGTGTCGCCCTGCGCCGTCACCGCGCGCTCGAACAGCTGGTGCACCAGCACGTCGGTCGGGTAGTCGACAGCGGTGTCGTTGAACCCTGCCAGCAAGGCCGCGCGGCCTTGCGCGTCCAGCATGGCCAGACGGCTGACCGGCTGGCTGGCGTCGGCCGCCATTGCTTCGAGCAGCGTCTCGAGGCAGCCAAGCAGAAGCGGCGCACCGTGGCGGCGTCGAACAGGTCGGTCGCGTATTCGAGGGTGCCGGTCAGCGCGCCGTCACATTCGCTCAGCGACAGCGTCAGGTCGAACTGGGCGCTGCGGTGCGCCTGCTCGATCATGTTCAGGGTCAGACCAGGCAATGCCAGTTCGGCGCTGGCTAGGCGTATTGTTCATCGCCAGCATGACCTGGAAGATCGGATTGTGGCTCATGCTGCGCGGTGGCTGCACGGCCTCGACCACCTGTTCGAACGGCAGTTCCTGGTGGCTGTAGGCGGCCAGCGCGCTGGCCTTGACCTGCACCAGCAACTGGGCGACGCTAGGATCGGCCGACAGGTCGACCCGCAGCAGCGAGCGTGTTGACGAAGAAGCCAATCAGCGCTTCGACTTCGCTGCGCTGGCGGTTGGCCACCGGCGTGCCGATCACGACATCGTCCTGGCCAGACAGGCGGGCCATCAGCGTGGCCCAGCCTAAGCCATCACAGTCATGAACAGCGTGGTGCCGTGGGTCTGGCTGAGTGCCTTGAGCGATGCGGTCAGGCTGGCAGGCAGGCGCAGTTCGAGCATGGCAGCCGAGCATGGCTCTGGCGCGCCGGACGGGCGCGGTCGAGCGGCAGTTCCAGCAGGGCTTGGCGCACCGGCCAGGTGGCCTTTCCAGTAAGCGCTCTGGCGTTCCAGGACTTCGCCCTGCAGCCAGCCGCGCTGCCAGGCCGCATAGTCGGCATATTGCAGCGCCAGTGGCGCCAGCGGATCGGCGAGCCCCTGACTGAAGGCGGTGTACAGGGTGCGGACTTCGTCAACCAGCAGGCCGATCGACCAGCCGTCCGAGATAATGTGATGCTGCGTGACCAGCAGAATATGCTCGGCATCCGACAGGCGCAGCAGCTGGCCGCGAATCAGCGGGCCCTGGGCCAGATCGAACGGCGCAGCCGCTTCTTCGTTGCTCAGGCGTTCCAGCGTCGCGGCCTGGGCCGCGCTGTCGAAGCCCGACAGGTCGACGCGGCGCAGCGCGAAGCCGCAATCGGCCGCCGCGATCACCTGCTGCCCGTCCGGCTGAAGGTGGTGCGCAGATTCTCATGGCGCGCGACGATGCGGTCGAGCGCGGCCTGCAAGGCGGCGCTGTCGAGTGTGCCGGACAGGCGCAGCGCAGCAGGAATGTGGTACGCGGCGCTGGCCGCGCCGTCGAGCTGGTCGAGGAACCACAGGCGCTGCTGGGCCCACGACAGCGGCAATGGCGCGTTGCGGTCGGCGGCGACAATCACCGATGCGGTGCTGGCGCCAGCCTTGGCCGCCAGAGCCGCAAAGACCGACAGCACCGGATTGGCAAACAGGTCGCGCAGCGCCACTTCCACGCCGAGCTCCTTGCGCATGCGCGCCACCAGGCGGATCGCCAGCAGCGAGTGGCCGCCCAGTTCAAAGAAGTGGGACTGACGGCCAACCTGGGCCAGGCCGAGCAGCTCCTGCCAGATTGCCGCGATCGCCGTTTCCAGCGCGCCTTGCGGCGCTTCATAAGGCGCGTGCCGCGACGGCCGACAGGTCGGGCGCAGGCAATGCCTTGCGGTTGACCTTTCCGTTCGGGGTCAGCGGATAGGCATCCATCATCACGAAAGCCGACGGCACCATGTAGTCGGCCATGCTTAACCGCCAGACGGCTGCGCAGCGCGGCGGGATCGAGCTGGACGCCGTCGACGGCAACCAGGTAGGCCACCAGGCGCTGGTCGCCCGGCTGGTCTTCGCGCGCCAGCACCAATGCATCGCGCACGCCATCGCATGCGAGCAGGCGGGCTTCGATTTCACCGAGTTCGATGCGGTAGCCGCGCAGCTTGACCTGGAAGTCGTTACGGCCGATGAAGGCGATGTTCCCGTCAGCCAGCCAGCGCGCCACGTCGCCGGTCTTGTACATGCGGGCACCGGCTTCGGCCGCGAACGGATCGGCCACGAAGCGCTCGGCGCTCAGTTCCGGGCGATGCAGATAGCCGCGCGCGACACCGGCGCCGCCGATGTACAGCTCATGCCTAGCCACGCCCACGGGCACCGGCTGCAGGTGGCGGTCGAGCAGGTACACGCGCGCATTGGCGATCGGACGTCCGATCGGCGCGGTACGCGCCACGGGGCCGAACGCCTGGTACACGGTGCAGTAGACGGTTGCCTCGGTCGGACCGTAGGCATTCAGGATCGACAGCGAAGGCAGCAGCGATTCAAGGCGCAGCAGTTCCGATTCGACCAGCGCCTCCACGCCGACCAGCACCGCCTTCAGATTCAGGCGGGCGATATCGGCATCGGCCACTTCGTTCAGGTAGCGCACGAAGTAAGGCGGCAGATACGCCAGTTCGATGCGGTGGCTGCCCAGCCAGTCGAGCAGCAGCGCTGCGTCCGAGCGGACCGATTCCGGCGCCACATTGAGCGTGCCGCCGACCGACAGCGGAGCGAAAATCTCGAACACCGAAACGTCGAAGCCAAAGCTGGACCACAGGGCCGATTCCGGCGCGGCGTCATGCGCCAGGCCGCAGCGGGCCTGCCAGTCGTGCAGCAGGTTCAACACGTTGGCGTGTTCGATCATCACGGCCTTCGGCAGGCCGGTCGAACCCGAGGTGTACATCACGTACGCCAGGTTGGCGTCGGTCAGGCCGCTGCGCGCCGGATCCGGGTTGTGCTGCGGCTGCAGCGCGAGCATGTCGTCGGCGTCGTCCAGCAACAGGGTCGGCAAGGTGGCATGGACCAGGATCGACGCCAGGCGCTGCTCGGTCAGCAGGGCGCGCGGGGCGCAGTCGTCCAGCATGTAGGCCAGGCGTTCGGCCGGATGCGCAGGGTCCAGCGGCACGTAAGCGGCGCCTGCTTTCAGGATGCCGAGCAGGCCGATGATCATTTCCGGTCCGCGTTCGGCCAGCAGGGCCACGCGCTCGTCCGGTGCGACGCCGAGCGCCAGCAGGTGGTGCGCGAGCTGGTTGGCGCGCGCATTGAGTTCGGCGTAGCTGAAGCTGCGCTCCTGGTAGACCAGTGCGCTGGCATCGGGACGGGCCGCAACCTGTTCCTCGAACTGCTGGTGCACCAGCTTCCCGCGGGGAAGGCGGCGCCGGTGGCGTTGAAGTCGGCCAGCACCATCTTGCGTTCAGCGGCGCCAAGCAGGGCCAGACGGCTGACCGGCTGGGTGGCGTCGGCGGCCATGGCGGCCAGCAGGGTTTCGAAGCAGCTAAGCAAAGCGGCGCACGGTGGCTTCGTCGAACAGGTCGGTCGCATACTCGAGCGTGCCGGTCACGCCATTGCGCTTTCGCTGAGCGACAGGCTCAGGTCGAACTGCGCGGTGCGGCGTTCCTGGGTGATTGGCGTGAGACTCAGGCCAGGCAGGCGCAGTTCATGCGGGCCGTGCTGTATTGTTCATCGCCAGCATGACCTGGAAGATCGGATTGTGGTCCATGCTGCGCACCGGCTGAACCGCCTCGACCACCTGCTCGAACGGCAAATCCTGGTGGCTGTAGGCGGCCAGCGCGCTGGCCTTGACCTGCTCGAGCAGCTGCGCCACGCTCGGATCGGCCGACAGGTCGACCCGCAGCGCGAGCGTATTGACGAAGAAGCCGATCAGCGCTTCGACTTCGCTGCGCTGGCGGTTGGCCACCGGCGTGCCGATCACCACTTCGTCCTGGCCCGACAGGCGCGCCATCAGCGCGGCCCAGCTAAGCCATCACGGTCATGAACAGCGTGGCGCCATGGCGCTGACCGAGGGCTTTGAGCGACTCGGTCAGGCTGGTAAGCAGGCGCAGTTCCAGCGCCGCGCCTAAGCATGGCTTTGGCGCGCGGACGGGCGCGGTCGGCCTAAGCAATTCGAGCAATGCGGGCGCACCGGCCAGATGGCCCTTCCAGAACGCCACTTGTTCATCCAGCGCCGGTCCTTGCAGCCAGTCGCGCTGCCAGGCCGCGTAGTCGGCGTACTGCAGCGTCAATGGCGCCAGCGGGTCGGCTTCACCCTGGCTAAAGGCGGTGTACAGCGCCTGCATTTCGTCGATCAGCACACCGATCGACCAGCCGTCCGAAATGATGTGATGCTGGGTCACCAGCAGCACGTGTTCCTGGTCCGCCAGGCGCAGCAGCTGGCCGCGGATCAACGGTCCCTGGGCGAGGTCAAACGGCGCCACTGCTTCGGCGCTGCTGATGCGGGCCACTTCGTCGCGCAGCGCTTCCAGGCTCGAGCGCGCAAATCGGTCTGGGCCAATGCAAAGCCGCAGTCGGCGTCGGCAATCAACTGGCATGGTTCGCCGCTGGCGTCGCTGAAGGTCGTGCGCAGCACTTCATGGCGCGCGACGATGCGGTCCAGCGCCGCTTGCAGGGCCACGCGATCCAGCCCGCCTTGCAGGTGCAGCGCCGCCGGAATGTGATAGGCCGATCCGCCGCCGCCTTCGAGGCGGTCGAGGAACCACAGGCGTTCCTGGGACCACGACAGGGCCAGCGCCTGGCCGCGCGCGGCGGCATGCATCGGGGTGATTTTGGTGTGACGGGAGGCGGCAGCCAGCGTGGCCATTTGGGCCAGGGTCGGCTGGGCGAACAGGTCGCGCAGCGCCAGTTCGATGCCCAGCTGCTGGCGCACGCGCGAGAGCAGACGGGTCGCCAGCAGCGAGTGACCGCCCAGTTCGAAGAAGTGATCGTGGCGGCCGATGCGCTCGGTGCCGAGCAGCTCCTGCCAGATACCGGCCAGTGCCAGTTCCAGCGCGCCTTGCGGCGCCTCGTAGGCGCGTGCGGCCAGGTCGTCCTGGCCGGGAGCCGGGAGCGCCTTACGATCGAGCTTGCCGTTCGACGTCAGCGGCCAGGCGGCCAGGGTGACAAAGGCGCCCGGCAGCATGTAGTCGGCCAGATGCTGTGCCAGCTCGGCGCGCAGCGCGGCCGCTTCCGGCGCGGCGCCGTCGTCGGCCAGCAGGTAGGCGACCAGGCGTTTGTCGCCCGGGGTGTCTTCGCGGGCGATGACCAGCGCTTCGCGCACGCCGGCAGCAGGCGCGCAGGGCCGATTCGATTTCGCCGAGTTCAATGCGGAATCCCCGCAGCTTGACCTGGAAGTCATTGCAGGCTAGGCGTACTCCAGATTGCCGTCCGCCAGCCAGCGGCCAAGGTCGCCGGTCTTGTACAGGCGCGCTTCGGGGTCGCTGCTGAACGGGTTGGCGATGAAGCGTTCGGCCGTCAGCTCGGGACGGTTCAGGTAGCCGCGTGCCACTTGCACGCCGCCGATATACAGTTCGCCGGTCACGCCCAGCGCCACCGGCTGCAGGTGGCTGTCCAGCACGTACACCTGGGTATTGGCGGCCGGACGCCCGATCGGAACGCTGCGCAACACGCGCTTGCGCGCCCACGTCGCAGGTCGCGGCGAACACGGTGGTTTCTGGTCGGACCGTAGGCGTTGATCAGGTGCTGCGGACGCTCAGCGCGTGCCAGCACGCGCGCGGCCAGCGCCGGATTGAGCACGTCGCCGCCCACCAGCAGGTATTTCAGGCGCGCGAAGGCAGGCGCCAGCAAATCGGCGTATTCGTTGAACAGGCCGACCGGCAGCAGCATGGCGTTCGCGCGCGAAGCGAGCAAGGTGCGCAGGAAAGCGGGGCCGTCGAGCAGGACCGGCTGGTCGATCACCAGCAGACTGGCACCGCCCAGCAGCGCGCTCCAAACTTCCCAGGTCATGGCGTCGAAGGCGGGATTGGAGCAGTGGGCGATGCAGTCATGCGCGCCGATCGGCGCGGCCGGATTGGCCAGCGCCAGACGGGCCACGCTGCGGTGTTCGATCATGACGCCCTTCGGGGGTGCCGGTCGAGCCGGAGGTGTACATCACGTAGGCCAGGTGGCGCGCGTCCAGGCCAGGCCGCTGCGGATTGACATCGCGCTGGGCGCCGATTGCGCCAGCGCTGGCGGCGTCGTCCAGCACCACGGTGACGGGCGCGGCGCCGGTGCAGGCGGCCGCCAGCACGGTCTCGGTCAGCAATGCGCAGGCGCCGCTGTCCTCGCCCATGAAGGCGATCCGCTCCGGCGGGCAGTTCGGGTCGATCGGCAGGTAGGCGGCGCCAACTTTCAAGATGCCGAGCAAGGCGGCGATCATGCGCGGACCGCGTTCCATGCACACGGCGACGCGCTGTTCCGGCGCGACGCCAAGGCCGATCAGGTAATGGGCGATGCGGTTGGCCTGGGCATTGAGTTCAGCATAGCAGAGGCGCGTGGCGCCATGTTCGACCGCCAGCGCGTCCGGCTGGGCCTGCGCCAGCGCTTCGAAGCGTTC
The DNA here is from genome assembly GCA_024703915.1 of Massilia sp. H-1. Lineage (GTDB taxonomy): Bacteria > Pseudomonadota > Gammaproteobacteria > Burkholderiales > Burkholderiaceae_D > Telluria_A. The sequence goes on from CP087969.1 coordinate 1,846,038, forward strand.
GTGCAGCATGCAGTCGGCCGGGAAAGCCTAAGCATCAGTATCGTTGAATTCGACCAGCAGTTGGTGCCGTTCGGCGCCGGCCAGCGGCGCGATCGCGCTCAGGGCCTGATCAGGTGTGGCGCCAAATGCGTCGACGATGGCACTGAAGTGGCCAGCCATGCGTTCCACCGCGGCGCGGCTGGAAGCGGCCGGAGTCGAACTTGAAGTCGCAGCGCACGGCGCCGTCCATGGCGAGCGCTTCGAGCGTCAGCTCGAACGCGCTGTGGCCGCCGCCGGAGGCAACCGGATAGCCTTCAATCGCCAGACCGCCCCAGGCCAGGGGAGCCTGACCGGCCTGCCCGCTCCACAGCGTGGCCAGACCGGCAGCCAAGCGCGCGTTCTGCAGCACGAACATGGTCTGGAAGACGGGATGACGGCCGTGGCCACGTTCCACCTGCAGCTGTTCGACCAGGGCGCCGAACGGCAGATCCTGGTGCTCCATCCCTTCCAGCACGGTGTCGCGCACCTGCTGCAGGAAGGCGGCGGCCGATGGCGCGCCCGAGAAATCGGCTTGCAGCGCGATCGGATTGACGAAGTCGCCCACCACGCGGTCGAAGCGTTCTTCGCTGCGGCCCGGCATGGGCGAGCCGACGATGATTTTTTCCTGGCCCGAATGACGGTGCAGCATGACCTGGTAGGCCGCCAGCAATGCCATCGAAACAGGGTGCTTAGGCGCGGCGTTCGCGCAGCACGGCCTGCAGGCGGGTCACCACCGGTGCGGCGAGCGTGATGCTGACATTGTCGGCGCCCGCGCCGTCGCCGCCGTCCGCCGAGGCAGGTCGAGCAGCGGCAGTTCGGCGCCGAGCTGGCCATTCCAGTAATCGCACTGGGCGGCGCTAAGCAGGGCTGGCGGCCAGGCTTTCCTGCCACTCCACGAATTCGAGATAGCTGCCCTGCTCCCCTTCCTGCGCAGGCAAATCACGCCCCTGCAGCAGTTCGCCCAGTTCCGTCAGCACCTGCCAGTACGACCAGCCGTCGCACACCAGGTGATCGAAGACCAGCATCAGCACGCAGCTGTCCGGGGCGCTGTGGTACAGGTGCGCGCGCATCAGGGGCGCGCTCTCGAGCGCGAACGGCAGCACGGCGTCGGCGCGTACGCGCGCCAGCAGTGCCTCCTCGCCCAGTGCGGCGGCATCGGTCTCGTGCAGCGCGATCTGCACCTGGTCCTGCACGCATTGCTGCGGTTCGCCCTGCCAGTCGCGCAGGCAGGTGCGCAGCATCGGGTGGCGTGCGGCCAGCGCGGCCAGCGCCGGCGCCAGGCGTGCGCGGTCGAGCGCGCCGTGCACGCGCGCCGCGAACACATTGTTATGCTGGCCCTGCACCGAACCGTCCAACTGATACAAGAACCAGCGGCTGCGTTGTTGCGAGGAGAGCCGGGACCAAACTGGGGTGTCGTTATGTTGCATCATGTTGTGCATTCTTCGGTATAGGGAGTTGGAGTAATCAGGCGCGCACGGCGCCAGCGTCGATCGCGGCAGCGATGTCGCGGATGTTCGGGTAGTCGTAGATGGCTTTGAGCGAGAGCGCCACACCGAGCTCTTTTCGATTTTCTTCACGAGGCGCAGTCCGACGAAGGAATCGACACCCTGCTCATCGAGCGGCGTGGTGCAGGACAGTTCGGCGCGGTCGATATTCATCAGCGCGGCCAGGGTAGTGAGCAGATAGCTTTCAGTCGGATTCATGATGTTCCAGGTAGCGAAATGGTTAAAAGCCGCCGCGGATGACCGGCGGCGGCATAAAAATCAGGCGGGGACCGCTTCGGCCGGAGCCTCGGCGCGCAGCGCGCCGCTCAGGTAATCGAGGCGGCACTGGCCGCGCCGCACCTTGCCGCTGGACGTGCGCGGCAGCGCGCCCGGCCGGATCAGCACCACGTCGTCGACCTGGATCGCCTGGGCCGCGCTGACCGCGCGCCGCACGGCGGTGACGATCTCGCCGTGCTGCTCGCTGCAGCGCACCCAGACCCGTTCCAGCTCGTGCACCAGCACCAGCCGTTCAGGTGCCGTCCACGGTGACCGAGAACGCGGCGCCGCCGTCCTGGCGCAGGCCGGGATGGCCAAGCAGCCACTGCCGCCCTCAATATCCTGCGGCACGTACTTGCGGCCGTACAAAATCACCAGGTCTTTCAGGCGTCCGGTGACGAACAGCTGGCCGTCCTGCAGGTAACCGAGGTCGCCCGTGCGCAGGAACGGTCCGCTGTCTTCATGCATGATGCGGGCCGCGAACACCTGCTCCGACAGCGCGCTGCGCTGCCAGTAGCCGCGCGCCACGCTGGCGCCGCTGGCCCAGATCTCGCCCTCGGTGCCGTCGGCGCAGCGGCGCAGGCTCTCAGGATCGACAATCGCCACCTGCGCGTCGCCGCGCGTGGTGCCGCAGCCGACCACCGGGTTGCCCTTGTGTTCGGCCAGCGCGGTGGCGGCGCCGACCTGGGCGCCGGTGATGAACAGGGTCGATTCGGCCATGCCGTAGCAAGGATAGAAAGCGCCCGGACGCAGGCCGTAAGGGGCCAGGCGGTCCATGAAGCGCTCGACGGTGGCGGCGCGGATCGGTTCGGCGCCGCAGAAGGCCACTTGCCAGGCCGAGAAATCGCAGTTAGCCAGGTCGGCCTCTTCCACTTCGCGCGCCGCGTGTTCGAACATGAAGTTCGGGCCGCCGCTGGTGGTGATGCCGAAGGCGGCGATGCGCTGCAGCCAGCGTTCCGGGTACTGCACGAATTCGGTAGAGCGACATGAAGTGTCCGACGCAGCCCGCGTACATCGATTGCACCAGGCCGCCGATCAGGCCCATGTCGTGGAACAGGGGCAGCGCGGTCAGCACCGCCGAGCGGGCGTCGATTGCCATCGCTTGCTGGATCACTGCCGAATTGGCGATCAGGTTGGCGTGGGTGACGACCACGCCTTTCGGGGTCGCCGGTCGAGCCGGAGGTGTACTGCAGGAAGGCGGGCGCGGACGGCGCCAGCTGCGGCGCGGCCAGGCGCGCGGCCCAGTCATCGGCGCCCTGGTCCACCCAGGCGCCCAGGTCGAAGGCGGCCATCGGGGCGTCGCCCCAGTCGGCCTCCAGCACGGCCGCGCAATCGGCCAGCACGAAGCGGGCCCCGGCGTCGGCCGCCAGCAGCGTCAGACGCTCGAGCAGCGCGGCGCGGCGCGGCGGCGCGCTGGGCACGGCAATCCTTGCCGGCCAGCAGGCAGGCGTAAAAGCCGAGCACGAAGCAGCGCTGCGATTCGGCGATCAGGAGCACCGGCTCCTGGCCCAGGCCCTGGGCCTGCATGCGCGCGGCGATGGCGGCCGCCTGCTCCCACAGGGCGCCAAGCGGACAGTTCGTATGGCACGTGCGACGCATCTTCAAAGAAGCGGTAGGCGGCCGACTGGGGCGCGCTGTGCGCCCGGTCAAACAACAACTGATTCAGATTTTTCAAGACTGTGCTCCGGTTTCGTCGGTTCGTGAGGCGTTCAATCGCGCAGCGCTTCGGCCGGGCGCAGGCGCACCGCGACCAGCAGATGGCGCAGGGTCGAGAGCTGGGCGATCACGGCCGCGGCCACGAACGCCAGCAGCAGGGTCCAGCCGTGGACCGGGGCGCGCTCGGCAAAGCCGGCCAGATAGCGCTCGGTCACCAGGGCCGCCACCGGCAGCGCGATCACCGCGCTGGCCACGATCAGGACCAGGAACTCGCGCCCCACCAGGCGGGCGATGGCGCCGCGTCCGGCGCCGTACAGCTTGCGCAGCACGATCTCGCGGCGGCGGCGCTGGGTGCCGTAGGCGGCCAGCACGTAAATGCCGAAGGCGGCGATCGCGATCGCGATCAGGGTCGACGCGGCCAGCATCTTGGCCACCCGCAGGTCGTCGGCGTAATCGAGGTCGAACAGCACGCGGGCGCGCTGCATGCTGAGCGCCTCGTTCGGGAAATACTGCTTCCACAGCGTTTCGACAGCCTGCTCGGCGTCGCTGGCCGAACCGTCAAAGCGCACCGTCAGCACCCGGGTGTTCTTGGCGATGTAATAGGTGACCGGCGCCATGGCGGCTGGCGCAGCGAGGTGTGGCGCACGTCGGCGGCCACGCCGATGACCCGCGACGGCGTGCTGCCGCCGTCGGTGACGAAGCCGCCCACCGCTTCGCGCGCCGACGGGAAGCCGAGCGCCAGGGCGGCAGCCTGATTGAGCACGACCGAATCGGAGTCGCCGGTTTCGATTTTCGGATCGAACACGCGTCCTTCGGCGGCGGGAATCCCGTACACGGCAAAGAACTCGGGGCTGACACCCTTGAGCGCCACGTTCACGCCGCTGCGGCCGGGCTGCTGCAGGGAGCCGATCTGGTTGGTCAGGTGGCGGCCGATGATCTCGTCGGCCGAGGCCACGCCCACCACGCCCGGCAGGCGGCGCAGCGCGTCGCGGAAGGCCTGGTTGGCGGGATTGCCCATGCGGGTGGCGCGCGGCAGGTCCACGTGCAGCAGGACGTCGGCATTGAAGCCCGGGCTCATGCGGGTGGCGAAGTCGGTCTGCCAGGCGATCGCCGCGCACACGGCGGTCAGGCCCATGGCGGTGCCGAACTGGAGCACCGTCAGCACGCGCCGGGCCCACTGGCCGCTGGCCGTTTCGCTGTTGCCGCGCCCGCTCAGGGCGGACGTGACGCGCACCCGCAGGGCGACCCAGGCCGGATAGGCGCTAAGCCAGTAAGCCGACCAGCACGGCGCAAGCGAGCGCCACGGCCAGGCTGGCTAGAATGAGAACAGGCCGTCCAGGCTGCGGTTGACCAGCACCGCGAACGGCGACTTGAGCACGAATGCGAGCGCCAGACCGAGCACGGTGGCCAGCATCGCCACCAGCACCGATTCGGCCAGGAACTGGCCTAAGCCACGCGGCCCACGCTGGCGCCCATCACTTTGCGCATCGCCACTTCACGCTGGCGGCGCAGCGTGCGCACGGTCGACAGGTTGACGTAATTGGTCACGGCCAGCACCAGGATCAGGAGCGCCACGCCCAACCAGCGCGAACACCGAGCGGCGGTCGCCGTGCAGGGCAGGCTTGTCGTCGACCTGGATGTCGGACTGGAAGTAAGCGTCGCGCAGCAGCCACAGGCGCACTTCCATCAGCTTGCGCTCGCCCAGCTGGGTCAGGTAGTCGGCCGGGAAACCGGCGCGCAGCGGCGAACGGTCGACCGCGCCCTGCAACTGCGCGGTCACGGCGGCCGGGCTCACGCCGGGCGCCAGTTTCAGATACACCTTGCCATTGAGCTGGCCCCAGTGATTGAGCAGCTTGTCGCGCGCTTTCTCGGCCAGGATGGTGCTGTTGAAGCTTAGCCAGGGCCGCGTACGGCGTGGTGCTGGTGGCGGGCGGAGTCGGCACGATGGCCAGCACGCGGTAGGGCGCCTCGCCGATGCGCACGATCTTGCCGAGCGCGTCGGCGCCGCCGAACAGGCGCTGGGCGCTTTCTTCGGTCAGGGCCAGCGCGTCGCTGGCGCCCAGCACCGCGTCGAGCGAGCTTAGCCACCGGGGTAATGCCGAACATGGCGGGGAAGGATGGCCCGACCATGTGCAGTTCAAGTTCGTGCACCACGTTCTCGACCACCACCGAGCGCAGCTCGCCCACGTAGCCGCTCGCTTCGAGGGCCAGGCCGCTCGAGGCGGCCGCGGCGACCAGCGCCTGCGGACTGTCCTGGCTCCAGTCGACGCCGGTCGGCGCGTAGTTGAACTGGACATTGGCCAGGTAGATGCGCTCGTTGTCGGGCACGTGCGCGTCGTAGCTGAGCGAATAGCGCACGAAGCCGAGCAGCAGGAAGCAGACGGCAATGCCGATCCCCAGCCCCGCCACCACCACGGCCGAGTACCCCGGTTCCTTCACCAGGAAACGCCAGCCAATCAGAAAATCACGAAATTTCATGTCTGCCTCTATATAGGGAAATATCAGGCCGCCGCGCGCAGCTGGTCGGACTGGATCTTGCCGTCGAGCATGTGCACGGTGCGCGTGGCCTGGTGCGCATGGGCGATCGAGTGGGTGACCATGACGATGGTGGTGCCTTCGGCGTGGATCGCGCGCAACAGGTTCATCACTTCATCGCCGTGCGCGGTATCGAGGTTGCCGGTCGGTTCATCGGCGAACAGGATGGCTTAGCCGCGCCACCAGCGCGCGCGATCGCCACGCGCTGCTGCTGGCCGCCCGACAGCTGGGACGGGCGGTGCTTGGCGCGGTGGCCCACGCCCAGCTTGTCGAGCATGTCGGCCACGCGCGATTTGCGCTCGGCCGCGCCCAGTTCGCCGTATTCCAGCGCCAGCGCCACGTTTTCTTCCACGCTCAGTTCTTCGATCAGGTTGAAGCTCTGGAAGATGAAGCCCACGCGGCCGCGGCGCAGCGCATTCAGGCGCGCTTCGCTCATGCCTTCGATGGCCTGGCCTTCGAACAGGAAGTTGCCGCTGTCGGGCACGTCGAGCAGGCCCAGCAGACTGAGCAAGGTCGACTTGCCGCAGCCGGAAGGGCCCGTGATCGCCACGTACTCGCCCTTGGCGATCTCGAGATTGATCTGGTTGAGGGCGGTGGTCTGGACTTCTCCAGTCAGGTGGACTTTACTTACGTCGGTCAGCTTCCAGCATGGCGGTTCCTTTGTGCGGATGATTCGTGGTGCTGCGTTAATTCGGAAAAAACACTCCCCCTGCCGGTCTGCGCGCGGCAGCCGGACATGAACGGGGGAAGGTGAGGATCGGGACGTGGAAGGCGGCCCGGCGCCTAAGAAACGAAGGCCGGTCAGGCCGAAGCAGGATCAGCGCCGCTTCGCGCGCCGCCAGGGCCGCGTCGCGGCGCTCGGCCACAATGGCCGCGAACTGGTGCAGCACCGGCTGATGGAACAGTTCGCGCATGACCACGCTCACCTGCAAGCTTTGCTGGACCCGGTACACCATGCGCACGGCCAGCGAGGAATGCCCGCCCAGCTCGAAGAAGTGGGCGTTGCAGGCCCGCATGGTCGATCCCCAGCAGCTCTTGCCAGATGGCGGCCAGCGCTTCTTCCAGCGCGCCGTGCGGCACTTCAAAGGCGCGCACGCCCAGGCTGGTCTGGTCCGGGGCCGGCAGCGGCGCGGGCCAGGGACTCGAGCGTGACCACGGTGGCCGGTACCGCCTGCGCGCCCAGCGCCAGCACCAGCGCCGCGCGCAGGGCGCCGGCAGCCAGTGGTGCGCCTTCGGCCTACAGCAGCACGTAGGCCACCAGGTTGCGTCCGGGCGGACGGTCGGCGCGCTCGGTGACGAGCACGTCGCCGATCAGCGCGCTGGTGCGCAGCGTGTGCGCGGCGAGGGATGCGAGAGAGTGTGCGGACATATGCCTACCTATTTCAGTGTCGTTCGATCAGATGCTACTTATTCAACTGCTTCATTAAACCGTATCCGGAAACAAAAACATACTGTAAGACTTTACAGCTCGGCGCCGTCCAGCAGCACCGCCGTCAGCACGGTGCTTAGACGTCGAGCAGCTCGAAGCGCGCCTCCACCACCAGCCCTTCGGTCAGGCGCGGGCACAGGGTACGCACGCAGCGCAAGCTGATCACGGCGCGCGCCGGATCGATCGCGATCACGCGCACGGCATCGAAATCGAAATATTCGCGCACCTGGGCAAAGGCGGCCTTGAAGAAGCTTTCCTTGGCAGAGAACACGAGCGTGAGCAGGCAGTCGAAGCCGAGCGTGCTTGGCGCACTCGCGCAGGAAGGCCGCCTCGTCGGCCGACACCACCAGTTCCGTCATGGCCTGGCGCGCGTCGTCGCTGACCACGCTCTCGATGTCGATCCCCACGCCCAGCAGCGCGCTGGCGGGACAGACCAGCGCGGCCGCGTACTGGCCATTGTGGGTGATGCTGCCGATCAGGCCGGGGGCCAGAGCGGCTGCCGGTGGCTGCCGATGGCCACGCTGTGGCGGCCATTGCCGTACTCGGCCAGCGCGGCTTGGGCGCAGATGCGCCCGGCGATGAATTCGGCCTGGCGCTTGGCCACGCTGTTGCGGATATTGAGCGGCAGTTCGATCGCGTGCAGCGCGAACTGCTCGCTGGTGTAACGCGCCAGGGCAAAGCGCGCCAGGATGTACGGCAGGGCTTAAGCATGGCGCCCGGCAGCACCCGGCTGTAGCAGCGGATGAAGCGCTCGGCCTGGGGCGTGGCGCGCGGTTGCCAGGCCAGCGCGCCATGAGCGGCGGGCCACTGGCGCAAGGGCTCAACGGACATGCTGGCCTCTCGCTTGCGGCGCGCGGCCAGCGCCATGACGGCAAATGAAAACAAGGTGGTGCATGCGCGCTCGGGTCAGGTCTACAGAGGTGACCATTAGACCCGCAGCAGCGCCGCCGCACCACTGTCAGGGTTGACAGCGCCCGCTACAGCAGGCGCATGATGGCCGCCTTGATGACGGCCGAGGTCTTGTTGTTGGACCCCAGTTTCTCCAGCGAGTTATTAATATGGAAGTTGACGGTGCGCTCGGAGATGTCCATGATCTGGCCGATCTCGCCCGAGGTCTTGCCGTCGGCCGTCCAGCGCAGCACTTCGATTTCGCGCGCCGTCAGGCGGATCGGCGGCTCGGCCGGGCGGCGTGCCGCTTCCATCCGGATCATGCCTTCGAGCGCCATCTGCACCAGCCAGCGCATGCGCGGCGAACTTTCGCGCAGCTCGGCGTCGGTCAGCGGTCCGGCCGAACGGGCCAGGGTCAGCATCCCGACCGCGCCCTGGGCGTCGATGGTGGACTGGGCCCAGCCCACCTTCAGGCCGTGCGCGTGCGCATCTTCCCAGAACGGGCGCGCGGTGCCGAACAGCTGGTCGCCCCAGACCAGCGGCAGCACCGAACGCAGGCCGTGCGCGACCGAGGGGTCGACTTCCAGATACTTCTCTTGCGCATAGCGCTGCTGCCAGGTCTCCGAATAGTTGTTCACCATCAGTAACTTGGGATTCGACAAGGGCAAGGGCATGCGCATGCCGAATGCAATGTATTCGAATCCCAGCGCCTGACCGGCCTGGATCAATGCGGCCGAAAAACTCGGCCTCGTTCTTGGCACTCAACAGCGCATGCATCTGGCTGTCCTGCCACGACAAAAACTCTCTGTTCAAGACGTCCCTCTCCCCTATACCCCGTCCCGGCTTGCGCCTGGCGGAATGTTTGCTTTTTTATTAAGAACACCCTGTCAAACCTGACAGGACACCTGTTGGGTGTTCCTCGCGTACGCTAGTATTGGCCGCCCTGTTGCCTTTTGAGGGTTATGGACCTATGGCTGGCCTACTTGTGTCGCAATGTCACAAATTATCAGGCTACTTGAATGATGTCAAAAGAAATGCATTGGTAATAATATTTCATTCCAAGTAACTGGACGCCATCACTTTTTTCGTTTAGGTAATTCATCCCCTCTGCATGCGCGGCACCGCTGCAGCCGTGGCTGTCAAACATGACAGTTACTCCGATTCCAGGAAAAGCGTCCAATGGCACGTCGATAATTTTTCGCATAAATCACCTGGAGCGGAATGATGGTTATTGCAGGCAAAACAGAAGATTTCTCCAACGAATTGTTCTCCCAAGTGGGACGCTATCGTCATAAGGTCTTCATCGAGACCTTGAAATGGGATCTCAAGACATCGGACGGCCTCGAACTCGATCAGTTCGACCGCCCCGATACGCTGTACATGGTGTCGCAGGACGAGCTGGGCCAGGTCAACGGCTGCGCCCGTCTGCTGCCGACCAGCCAGCCCTACCTGCTGGGCGAAGTGTTCCCTGAACTGATGAACGGCTTGCCTGTTCCGTGCAGCCCCGACGTGTGGGAACTGTCGCGCTTTGCGGCGGTGGACTTCAACAAGCGCAACGCCACCGCGCTGTCGCAGTTCTCAGGCCTAAGCATCGCCACCAGGCTGCTGCGCCAGGCCATCGACTGTGCTTAGATGAGCAAGGCGCCAAGCGCCTGATCACGGTTTCGCCGATCGGCATCGAACGCTTGCTGCGCCACACCGGCGTGCATGCCCACCGTGCCGGACCGCCCATGATCGTCAACGGCCATCCGATTTTCGCGTGCTGGATCGAAGTGGAATAAGGATGGGACTGGCGCAGGCGCAGCAGCGTCCGCGCACGCAGCATTTGCAAGAAAGCAGGAAGATCATGTCAGATACTGGCTATGTATATCTGTCGCTGGCCGAACTGGAGAACGTCGTCATCGTTCACCTGGTGTCGGGCGTCGACGAAGACGCCCCCGAAGAATGCCCGGGCGGCGCGGTGACCACCTCGATCACCGGCTACACCGAATGGGTCAGCCAGGGCAGCCGCATCATCACCATTGGCTGGGACTGGCAAATGCAGTCCGAGCGCGAAGGCGTGCACCTGCGCCGCGTCGGCAAACCGAGCAGCAACGTGATGCTGCAGTCGCCGCCGAATCACGACCTGGGACCGCATGCCACGCGCGCCCTGCTCGAGCAATTCATCGACGGCATCGACTGGCAGCCGGAAACACTCAAATACATCAACGTGCGCTACAACGCCTGACCGGCGCACCCAACCAGAAAGACCTTATGTCACCTTCCCGACCCCAGCTCGCGGTCACCGGGGCCGCGATGGATGCCGTCGTGCCCCGCCGCCGCGGGCGGCGCGCCCGCCACCATCGCCGCCTGCGTGGCGGCCGCCGTCATCGCGCCGCCGTCATCTGGCATTACCTGCCCAAGGGGCTGGCGGTGGAGGCGCGCGACGTGCGCATCGCCAGCGTCGCCAGCGGCGCCTTCATTGACGACATCGTGGTGCGCGCCAACGCCGAGCCGCTGCAATCGGTGCTGCTCGATTCGGTCGAATCGGGCCGGGTCGAAGAAGTGTTCGCCAAGGACGGCGCGATGCTCAAGAAGGGCGCCCTGATGTTCCGCCTGTCCAACCCGCAGCGCAATCTCGAGCTGCTGGCGCGCCAGGCCGAACACGCCCAGCAGATTTCCAACTTGTCCAATCTGCGCGTGGCGCACCAGGACAGCCTGGCGCTGCACACGCGGCGCGTGCAGGAAATCGAATTTGCCCTGTCCCAGCAAGAGAAACTGACCGCGCGCCAGAGCACGCTGGCGGCCCAGGGCTTCATTTCCAGCGTCGCGCTGCAGGAAGCCAAAGACCAGCTGGCCCAGCAGCGCGAATTCCTGCGCCAGGAACACGCCAGCTTCGCCACCACCAGCGGCGTGCGGCGCACCGCGGTCACCCAGCTCGAGGGCGCCATCGGCGAACTCGATACGGGCCTGCGCCTGGTCAGCGAGACGGTCAAGGCGCTCACCGTGCGCGCCCCGGCCGACGGCCGCCTGACCGGCTTTCGCCTGCAGATCGGCGAGACGGTCAAGATCGACCAGCGCATCGGCCGCATCGACGACCCGAGTCAGTTCAAGGTCACCGCCCAGGTCGACGAGTTTTACCTGAGCCGCATCACCCAGGGCCAGGCTAGGCCAGCTCAGCGACGGCACCGCCAGCTATCCGGTGGCCGTCTCGAGCATCTTCCCGCAGGTCAAGGATGGCCGCTTCACGGTCGAGATGGTGTTTGCTTAAAGCGCGCCGCCGCTACCATCAGCCCCGGCCAGGGCTTCGACATCCGCATCACGCTGGGCGCGCCCAAGCAAGCCCTGCTGCTGCCGAACGGCGCCTTCGTCAACGACAGCGGCGGCGCCTGGGTGTTCGTGGTCGCGCCCGACGGCAGCAGCGCCCAGCGGCGCGCCGTGCGCACCGGGCGCCGCAGCCCGGCCCAGATCGAAGTGCTGAGCGGCCTCAAGCCCGGCGAGAAAGTCATCACCTCCAGCTACACCAAGTTCGGCAAAGCGGAAACGCTGCAGCTGAACAAATAAGCGCAGCACCTTGCATGGCAGCGCGCACCGGCTCATCTGCCGGTGCGCGTCTCTTCCCACGCCCATCCCTCACCTTTGACAAAAGCGATGCATACCACTACCGACCTTCCCCCTACTTCTTCGTGGCGCCTGTGGGCGCTGGCCCGTGCTGGCCGTGGCCTTGTGCGGCCTGATCGCGCTCGGACTGCGCCATGCGCAAGTGCTTAAGCGCCGGTGGCGGCCGACGCCCCGGCCACGGCATTCTCGTCCGCGCGCTGGGTCCACCTGCGCCAGATCGCGCGTGAAAGCCATCCGACCGGCAGCCCCGCGAATGCCGCCGTGCGCGACTACCTGGTGACCCAGCTGCGCGCGCTCGGCCTGGCGCCGGAAGTGCACAGCGGCGTCGGCCTGCGCGCGCGGCAAGGTGCTGGCGGCCTAAGCCATGTCGACAATGTGCTGGTGCGCCTGCCCGGGACCGTGCCCGGCAAGGCCGTGCTGCTGGCGGCCCACTACGATTCGGCGCCGCTCAGCCTGGGCGCGGCCGACGACGGCGCCTCGGTGGCCGCGATCCTCGAGACGCTGCGCGCGCTCAAGGCCGGCGCGCCGCTGCTGGCAACGACGTGATGGTGCTGCTGACCGACGGCGAGGAAGCGGGCTTGCTCGGTTCGGAAGCCTTCACCAGCGCCGACCCCTGGGCCAAGCAGGTGGGCGTGGTGTTCAACTTCGAATACCGCGGCACGGGCGGCCCGATGCTGATGTATGAAACCAGCAACGGCAACGGCGCCCTGATCGCCTAAGCCTGCACAGCGCGCCCAAGGCGATGGGCAATTCGCTGATGTTCGAAGTCTACAAGCGCATGCCGAACGACACCGACATGACCGAGTTCCGCAAGGCCTAAGCATGGCTTAGCCTGAACTTCGGCGCGATTGAAGGCGTGACCCGCTACCACACGGCGCTCGACCGGGTCGACCAGGTCGAGGAAGGCAGCATCCAGCACCAGGGCGAGACCCTGCTGGCGCTGGCGCGCCATTTCGGCGACGCGCCGCTCGACGCCCTGAAAGCGGGCGACAGCGTCTACTTCGACGTGGCCTAGGCCTGGGCCTGGTGTCCTACCCGGCCGCGTATGTGCTGCCGCTGTGCGCGCTGGCCGCGCTGCTGTTCGGCGCCGCCGTCTGGAGCGCGCCCGCGCCAGCGGCGTGCGCACCACCCGGGTCGGCGTGGCCGCCCTGATCTTCCTGGTGCTGGCCGCCCTGTTCGCCTTTGGCGCCCAGCTGCTGTGGCAAGCCGTGCGCGCCCTCCATCCCCAATACAATCTGATGCTGCTGGGCGACACCTACAACAGCGCCTGGTATCTGCTTAGGCCTTCCAGCGCGCTGGCGCTGGGCCTGTTCGCGCTGACCCAGAACGGTCTGGGCAAACGCTTCCAGGCGGCCGAGCTGGGCCTCGGCGCCGCCCTGTTCTGGCTGCTGTTGCTGACCGCCGCCAGCCTGGTGGCGCCGGGCGCCAGCTTCCTGCTGCTGTGGCCGCTGCTGCCGGTCCTGGTCTCCTTCATCGCCCTCGCCACGGCCTGGGGCAAGGCCCAGAGCCACAGCCTGCGCGCCGCCATCCTGCTGCTGGGCGCGGCCCCCGGCATCGTCCTGTTCGCGCCCTTCGTGCGCCAGATCTTCATCGCGCTCACGCCCCAGATGGCCGGGGTGGCGGTGCTGCTGGTGGTGCTGATGCTCGGCCTGATGACGCCGCTGCTGGCACTGATGGGCGGACGCCGCGCCTTGCCGGGCGGCGCCGTGCTGGTGGGCGCGCTGCTGATGGCCGGCGCGGCCACCGAAGCGGGCTTCAGCAATGCCGCTCCGCGCCCGAACAACCTGTCGTATGTGCAGCATGGCACGGACGGCTACTGGCTCTCGAGCGACCGCGCACTCGATGCCTGGACCCGTCAATTCTTCCCGGGTGAGAAATACGGCACCGTGCTTAGGCCGTGTGTATGGCGACAGCGGCATCGAGCGCTTCTACGCGTCGGCCCCGGCGCGCGGCCTGGCCCAGCCGGAAGCGGCGATCGAAGCCGATGTGACGGCCGACGGCAAGCGCACCCTGACCCTGCGCGTGCGCTCGGGACGGGCGGCGCCAAAAGTGCTGGTGGCGGTGGAAGGCGTGACGGTGGAACAGGCCAGCATCGAAGGCCGCGCCATCAGCGGCCTACCGGCCAAGCAGTGGCAGTTCGACTTGTTCGGTTTGCCTGCGACGGGCAGCGCGCTGCGCCTGACGGTGCTAAAGCAGCCACCCCGTTCAAGCTGCGCCTGACCGACATGAGCTACGAGCTCGCGCTCGACGGCCGCGCGGCGCGCCGCAGCGACATGATGGCCCAGCCTTTCCGCGACAGCGATACCACGCGCGTGGTGCGCGTGATCGACGTGCAATAAATCAGCGGTAGCGCAGTACCAGATAGTCGGCGACCGTGTCCTGCCAGGACATGGCGTCGACCAGTTTGGCCAGCAGCATGGCGCTGGCCACCGGTCCCAGATCGAGGCCGCAACTGTCCTGCAGCATGATGTTGCTGCGCGGTTCGCCCAGCAGTGTCATGTCCCAGTCAGGCGCCGGTGCGCGCCAGTTGCCAGTCCCAGCCGATGGTCAGCGCGGGCGGACCGTCGGCGATCCATTCCGTGTAACCGGTCACTGGCGCCTGTCCGGGCGCCAAGCAGCGCCACGGCGTCGCCGTCCAGTCCGGCAATCAGATGCGCCAGCGGCAGCGCCTCCAACTCGGCATACTGAAGGTGCACATAACCGTCGACGGGACTCAAAAACATGGTGACAACCTAAAGAAGGAATTAAAAAAAAACCGCCAGCCCGAAAGGGTGGCGGTTTTTTTGTTGCTGCAAGCGCTGCAAAAAAACGAATTAACGCTTCGAGAATTGCTTTGCGCGACGTGCTTTGCGCAGACCAACTTTTTACGCTCGACTTCGCGTGCATCGCGGGTAACGAAACCGGCACGTGCCAGGTCGCCCTTGAGTGCTGCGTCGTAGTCGATCAGGGCGCGGGTGATGCCGTGGCGAACTGCGCCAGCCTGGCCGGACTCGCCGCCGCCGTGCACGTTGACTTTGATGTCGAAACGTTCAACGTTGCCGGTCAGTTCCAGCGGTTGACGGATAACCATCAGGCCGGTTTCGCGCGAGAAGTAGTCAGCGGCTGGTTTGCCGTTAACGATGATTTGGCCAGTGCCAACCTTGATGAACACGCGAGCAACTGCACTCTTGCGACGGCCGGTGCCGTAATTGTAATTACCGATCATGGCAGTTCCTTAGAAAACGAGTGCTTTAGGTTGCTGGGCCGCGTGCGGATGGGAACCTTCTGCGTACACTTTGAGCTTCTTGATCATTGCGTAGCCGAGTGGACCCTTAGGCAGCATGCCTTTGACGGCCTTTTCCAGCGCGACCAGGAAAACGCTCTTGCATTTTCTTGAAGTTGGTTTCGTAGATGCCGCCTGGATAGCCCGAGTGACGGTAGTACGTCTTCTCGGTTGCTTTGGTGCCGGTAACGCGCAGTTTGCCTGCGTTGATCACGACGATGAAATCGCCGGTGTCGACGTGCGGAGTGAATTCTGGTTTGTGTTTGCCGCGCAGTCGGAGTGCCACTTCGCTGGCAACACGTCCGAGGACCAAGTCCGTCGCGTCAACCACGAACCAATCGCGCTGGACTTCATGTCCTTTAGCGGAAAAAGTTTTCATGTTGACTTCCTATCTATTAAATCGCTCAAATGGTGGTTCCAAGCGCTGAACTGCCTGCGGACGCTTCCTTATCGTCTTTCCTGAGCAAACGGAAAGCCGAAGCAACTATAACGCACTTCCCCGCGCGTCAAGCCTGATCGCGCGCAAGGGCGAGGCCCCGGCCGCCCCCTAGACTAATGCGCAATGGAAACAAAATCCGCCCGACAGCGGCGCTTAGTTCCGTAACAACTTTTCATTGACGGGGCAAAGAGGCGCAACATAGTATGTCTGAGCGATTAACGACGGGAGACCTAGTGAAATTCAGCCATATCCTGACCGCCGCGCTGCTCGCGCTGATGGCCGCCGCCATGGCTGCCAAGCCCGTGTCCCAGCAGGGACGCACCTGCCACCTGCCCGGCGCCGAAGAGGGCTTGCGCTGCATCACCGTCTCGCTGCCGCTCGAGTACGCCAAGTAGGCCCATGCCGCATGAGCTCGACCTGCATGTAACGGTCGCGCCCGCGTTTCGCGAATCGGCCCGCCCCGATCCCCTGTTCGTTCTGGTAGGCGGCCCCGGCCAGGCTCTAAGACTGACGTGCTGGTCCTGATCGCCCACACCTTCCGCCGCGTGCGCCACGCGCGACATCGTCCTGATCGACCAGCGCGGCACCGGCCTGTCAGGCAAGCTCGACTGCGACAAGAAGTCGCTCAACGATGAAACCATGACCGAAGCCCAGGCCGACGCCGCCGCGCGCGCCTGCATCGCCAGCGTCAAGCAGCCATTCTCGGCCTACGGCACGGCCAGCGCCGCGCGCGACATCGAGCAGGTGCGCCTGGCGCTCGGCTACGACAAGATCAACCTGTGGGGCGCCTCCTACGGCACCCGCCTGGCCCAGGCTTACGCGCGCCTACCCGGCCCAGGTGCGCTCGCTGATCCTGGACGGCGTGGTCGCCCCCGACCAGGTGATTCCGGCCGATGGGACGCGACGGCCAGGCCGCGCTCGACCTGGTGTTTACCCAGTGCGCGGCCGACAAGGCCTGCAACGCCGCCTTCCCCGACCTGCGCCGCGAGTTTGCCGCCGTCAGCGCGCGGTGGCCACCGGCGTCAAGCTCGACCTGCGCGACCCGCGCACGGCGCGCCCGGCCAAGCTCGACATGACCTCGGACCGCTTCCTCGGCACCGTCCACAACATCCTGTACAACGCGCTCGATGCGCGCCGCCTGCCCTTCCTGATCCACAGCGCCTACCAGGGCCGCTGGGAACCGTTCGTGGCGCGCCGCAACGTCACCACCGACTATTCGGCCGACGGCCCCGTGGCCCAGCTGCTGCACCTGGCCGTGGTGTGCGCCGAAGACGTGCCGCGCATGACCCCGGCCCTGCTGGCCGAAGACGCCTCGCCGCTCACGCGGCCGCTCTCGACCCGGATCGGCGCCATGTGCGCGATGGTCAATGTGGCGCCGGTGCCGCTGGCCGCGCCCACCCCCGATCACCCAGCCGGTGCTGATGCTGTCGGGCGAACTCGATCCCGTCACGCCGCCGCGGCGCGCTGGCCGCGGCCCGCTACATGCCGCGCAAGCAGCACCTGGTGGTCGCCTATGCCGGGCACGGCATTTCCCAGCTCGGCTGCACGCCGCGCCTGCTGCGCGAGTTCCTCGACAAGCCGGAAGAGAAGGTCAATGCCGAGTGCCTGAAAGAGATTCCCGCCCCCACCTTCCAGCTCGGCAGCGCCGGGCCGCAACCCTGATGTGTCGAGGACGCCATGATTGAAGTACACGATGTCCGCAAGAAGTTCGGCGCGGTGCAGGCCCTGGGCGGGGTGACGTTTACTGCCGCCGACGGCCAGATCACCGCCCTGCTGGGCCCGAACGGGGCCTAAGCAAGACCACCCTGCTGCGCCTGCTGGTCGGCTTGCTCAAGCGCGACACCGGCACCATCGCCATCGATGGCGCCGATCCGGAACGCAACCCGATGGCGGTGCGCACCAATATCGGCTTCCTGACCGACCAGTTCGGCCTGTACGAGCGCATGAGCACGCGCGAATACCTGCGCTATTTCGGCGAGCTGAACGGCATGACGGTCGCCGCCGCCAATGCCCGCATCGATGAAGTCTCGCACCTGCTGGTGATGGACGACATCCTCGAACGCCGCTCCAAGGGCTTTTCGCAGGGCCAGCGGATCAAGGTGGCGCTGGCGCGCACGCTGCTGCACCGGCCGCGCAATCTGCTGCTCGACGAACCGTCGCGCGGCCTGGACGTGATGAGCACGCGCGCCCTGCGCAGCGCCTTGGCGCCCTGCGCGCCGACGGCTGCTGCGTCATCATGGCCACCCACGTGATGCAGGAAGTGACCCACTTGTGCGACGACGTGATCGTCATCGCCAAGGGCCATACCGTGGCCCAGGGCTCGCCCGACCAATTGTGCCAGCGCACCGGCATCGCCAACCTGGAAGACGCCTTCGTCAGCCTGGTCGGCACCGAAGAGGGCATATCCGCATGAAGTCGAAATTCTCTATCGTCTTTGTCAAGGAATTCGTCGAGCATCTGCGCGACCGCCGCTCGCTGATGATGCTCAGCCTGTTCGTGCTGATGTATCCGCTCATGATGGGCTACATGCTGCACCACATGATCGAACGGGCCACCAAGCCCGAGCGCGAAGGCATGGAAGTGTCGGTCATCAACGGCGCCCAGGCGCCGACCCTGATGACCCAGCTGCAGCAAAAGAACATCACCCTGACCCACTTGCCGCCCACCACGGACGAAGGCATCACCAAGCTGCTGCGCGACCACAAGGCGGTGGCCGTGCTGCGCCTGGAAGACAAGTACGCCGAAAACTACAACGACATGCGCCCGGCCAAGATCGAGCTGTGGTACGACTCGGCCAGCGACGACGGCCCGCGCCAGCTGACATCGAGGACATGCTGCAAAACTACAGTTCCGGCATCATGCGACAGCGCCTGCTGGCGCACGGGGTCTCATGCGCCACGCTGGCGCCGGTCAAGCTGCAGCGCTACGATACCGGCAGCAATGCCTCGCGCTCGGCCGCCATCATCGGCGCCATCCTCGGCATCCTGTTCCTGCTTCACTTCCTGTGCTGCCTGTCGGCCGCGGTCGACTCCACCATGCGCATGAGCGCGAGCGGCGCTCGCTCGAAGTGCTGATGGCGCAGCCGGTCACCCCGTTCACCCTGATCAGCGGCAAGTGGATTGCCGCGGCCACGCTCTCGATCCTGGGCCTGTCGTTCGAACTGGGGCTGGCGCACGGCATCCTGTCCTGGCTGCCGCTGGAAGAAGTGGGCATGTCCTGGCGCGTGACCTCGATGGACCTGGCGCGCGTGTGCCTGGCCGCCGTGCCGCTGTGCCTGTTCGCGGCCGCGGCCCAGATCGCGCTGGCCATGAATGCCAAGTCCTACAAGGAAGCGCAAAGCGTGCTCTCGATCTTCACCCTGGTGCCGCTGCTGCCGGGGCTGGCCGTGTCGGTGATGGAACTGGAAACGGCGCCCTGGATGTACATGGTGCCGATGCTGTCGAACCAGACCCTGCTGCGCGAACTGTCCAAGGGCCAGGCCATGACCTTCACCCAGTTCGCGCTGACCTTCCTCAGCTCGGCCTTGCTTAAGCTGGCGATCATCATTTTTGCCAGCTGGCGCATGAAGAGCGAGCGCTACGTGCTGGCTGTCTGAGCTTCTATTACAATAGGCTGGTGCAACCTTTTGGAGAGAAGCAATGGAAGTCACAGTCAGCTGGAACGGCCCGTCGGGAATGAGTTTTCGGGCCCAGACCGGCTCCGGCCACATGGTCAGCATGGATGGCGCGCCCGAAGGCGGCGGCCACAACCTGGCCCCGCGGCCGATGGAAATGGTCTTGCTCGGCACCGGCGGCTGCACCGCCTACGATGTGGTGCTGATCCTCAAGCGCGGGCGCGAAGACGTGCGGCTGCGACGTGACGCTCAAGGCCGAACGGGCCGATTCCGATCCGAAAGTGTTCACCAAGATTCACTTCCACTTCACGGTCACCGGCAATAATCTGAAGCCGACCACGGTTGAGCGCGCGGTCAGTCTGTCGCACGACAAATACTGCTCGGCGTCGATCATGCTGGCCAAGACGGCCGAGATTACCCACAGTTTCGAGATTGTGGAAGGCTAAGCTACATCGCCCTCATGAAGGCGGGGCGACGTAGTGGTTTTTTAGATGTAATAGGCGGTGGTGGTCATCACCTTGGCCATGGCCGACATGGCGGCCTTGACCGGCACCGGCGCATCCTGGGCGCCCATGTCCTGGGCCGCCTTGCCGTGCGCGATCTCGTCCACCCGCATCTGCTCGACAATCGCGCGACTTGGCGTCTTGCGGCGGTAGCTTGGACAGGTGTCCGGCCAGGTGTTCCTCGACCTGGCGCTCGGTCTCGACCACGAAGCCCAGGCTGCGCTTGTCGCCCAGCGTGGCCGCCACCGTTCCCATCACGTACGCCCCCGCATACCACAGGGGATTGAGCAGGCTCGGCTGCGAGCCCAGCTCGGACAGGCGCTGTGCCGTCCAGGCCAGATGGTCTTCTTCTTCGCGCCCGGCCAGGGCGAACTGGGCGCGCATGGCGTCCGTTTTGGCGAAGCGCGCCTGCGAATTGTAGAGCGCCTGGGCGCATACCTCGCCCACGTGATTGACGCGCATCAGGCGCGGCTGTGGCGCTGTTCGGCCGCGTCGAGCTGGCCGTCGTCCGCGTGCGCGGCCGGGGTCGGGCGCGACGCCTTGGCCACGCCGCCGATCACGCGCAGCGCCTTGTCGACGCCGACGATCAGATGATCAAAAGGAAGAAAGGAACGCTGGGACATGGGGGTACTCGCACGGGCAAAACCGTATTATAGGACGTCGCGCACCTTGGGGGCATCGCCCTCGGGGGAAGGCTGGCGTTCGATCCAGTCCAGCAGCGCCCCGCCGATGTCGACCTTGGAGATATTCTTGGCCACGCCCAGGTTGAGCGACAGCAGGAAGGGGATCGTATTGACAGGCACGTGCGGACAGTGCTCGGCAAAAGCGGCAATGAAGCGCGGCGAATCGACCACCGGCACCACTTTTTCGCCGCTCATGAACTGCAGCACGCTGGTGATCGAGTGCCCCTTGCCGATCGACTGGTAAATGAAACGGTTGAAATCCTTGTCGATGCGCTTGAAATCGATGGTTTCATCGGTCATCAGGCCCGACAAGTAGTACAGTCCGAGGGCGACCCGGAACCAGTCCGTGCCCTCGGCCGCGCCGTGCCTGCAGCGGGTCACCGCCAGTACATTGTGCTTAACAATACTGTCCATGGGGGTCATTATCCACATTTCCGGGCCGCTGTGCGATGCATCACGTGTTGCTATTGCGAATTTGTGCGTGCTACCCTCACGCTTTATGGATGGATTAGCCCGATGATCGAGGTAACTGGCCTGGCCAAGCGTTTCGTGTCGCCGCACCCCAAGGAGCGGCGCGCGCGGCGGCACGACGTGCGCGACCACGATGGCTGGTTCCATGCGGTCACCGACGTCTCCTTCCAGTGCGCGCCCGGCGAAGTGCTGGGCCTGCTGGGCCCGAACGGGGCCTAAGCAAGACCACCGCCCTGCGCATCCTCTCGACCGCCCTGCGCCCGGACAGCCAAGCACCGCCTTCATCAATGGCATGGACGTGCTGGCCGAGCCGCTGCAGGCGCGCAAGCGGATCGGCTTCCTGTCCGGCAGCACCGGCTTGTACGGGCGCCTGACCGCGCGCGAGAATGTCGAATACTTCGGGCGCCTGCACGGCATGGGCCCGGAACGGCTCAAGCGGCGCTGCGACGCCCTGTTCGAGCAATTGCATATGCATGAATACGCGCACAAGCGGGCCGACCACCTGTCGACCGGCATGCGCCAGAAATGCGCGATCGCGCGCGCGTGATCCACGAGCCGCAGGTGGTGATCCTGGACGAGCCGACCACGGGCCTGGACGTGATGTCGGCCAAGATCCTGCTCGACTTCATCGAAAGCTACAAGGCGCTCGGCATCCCGCTGATCTTTTCCACCCACCATCTGCACGAGGTCGAGAAGCTGTGCGACCGGGTTTGCATCATCAACCATGGCGCCACCGCCTTCAACGGCAGCGTGGCCGCGTGCGCACGCTGGGCGGCAGCGACGACCTGTACGACGCCTTTGTGCGCGTCGTCAACGAGGAGCGCTAGATGTGGATCGTCTACATGAAGGAAATGCTCGAGCTGCTGCGCGACCGCAAGACCTTCGTCTTTACCCTGCTGCTGCCGATCGTGGCGATGCCGCTCATCTTCATAAGCTTCGGCTACCTGACCTCGACCATGTTCAAGAAGAGCGAGCACGCCGCGCTCAACTACGCCGTGTTCGGCAAGGACAATGCAGCCTAGCCCTGGCCCAGCGATTCGCGCGTGAAAAAGGCTTCAAGGAAGTCGAACTGGCCAATGAAGGCGAGATCAAGGAAGCCATCGACGACGACCGCATCAAGTTCGCCCTGGTCATCCCCGACGGCTTCGACAATGCCCTGACCATCCACCGCCAGGCCGGCGTGGCCCTGCACTACAACAACGCGGTCGCCTTCGACATCACGCGCAAGCGGGTGGCCGCCGTGATCGAGGAACACAATGCGGCGCTGCGCGAGCAAGCGCTGTCGGCAATCCAGATGAGCAAGGCCGAGCTGCGCTACGTGCTGGCCCCGATCCGGCTCGAGGAAATCTCGACCGCCTAAGCACGCGCGAGCGGATGGGGGCCGTGATCGGCGGCTTCCTGCCCTACATCCTGCTGATGGTGTGCCTGATGGCGGCCATGTACCCGGCGATCGACCTGGGCGCCGCATGAAAAGGAGCGCGGCACGCTCGAAACGCTGCTGCTGGCACCGATCGCGCGGACCCAGCTGGTGCTGGCCAAGTTCCTGGTGCTGTTCTCGGTCGGGCTGTGTTCGGCGCTGCTGATGGTGGCCAGCATGGGGCTGGTGCTGAGCGTGTTCGGCAACCGTTTCGAGGGCGGCCTGGCGCTCATGGTGCGCGCCGTCGGCGCGGCGACCTGGCCATGGTGGCCCTGATGCTGGTGCCCACGGCCGCCATATTCGCCTCGATCCTGCTGGCCATCTCGATCTGGGCCAAGAGCTACAAGGAAGCCTCGGGCCTGATTTCGCCGCTGATGATGCTGGTGATCGTGCCGATCGTGGTGGCCATGCTGCCGGGGGTGGAGCTGAACTGGTTCTGGTCGATGGTCCCGCTCACCAATGTCTCACTGGCCATGAAGGAATTAGTCAAAGGCACCATGGATTACCGCATGTTCGCCGCCATCCTGCTCTCGACGACCCTGATGGCTAGGCGCCCTGCTGGCCTGGTGCCGCTGGTGGTTCAACCGCGAAGAAGTCCTGTTCCGCAACTAAGCCCGGGGTCCGCAGCAACAATTTCACAATCAGGGGTCAGACCTCAATTCTGCAAGAATTGCAGAATTGAGGTCTGACCCCGATTGTGAAATTGTTTCTGAATTGAGGTCTGACCCCGGTTTTGCTGCATTCTGCTCCCCTGTTTTGGCATTCTGGGGCGGTCATCTTGCCGTGTATCGCAATGGCCCGCCCTTGGGCGCGTAAATTTAATACAATGCAACTATAAAGAAGTGTGCCGGTGTCTGCGCCGCGCCCTCGCCCGCTATCAGGAGTTCAGGAATGGAATTACGCATCCGCAATCTGTCCAAGACCTACGCCAATGGCGTGGTGGCCCTGGACAAGGTCACCCTCACCATCCCCGCCGGGATGTTCGGCCTGCTCGGCCCGAACGGGGCCTAAGCAAGTCGACCCTGATGCGTACCCTCGCCACCCTGCAGGAATGCGATTCCGGCTCGGTCTTCTTCGGCGAACTCGATGTGCTCGATGAAAAGACGAGATCCGCCGCCTGCTCGGCTACCTGCCCCAGGACTTCGGCGTCTATCCGAAGGTCACCGCTTACGAGCTGCTCGACCATTTCGCCATGCTCAAGGGCTTGTCGAACCGGGCCCGGCGGCGCGAAGTGGTCGATGGCCTGCTGCAGCAAACCAATCTGTTCGAAGTGCGCCACCAGCGCCTGGGCGGCTTTTCGGGCGGCATGCGCCAGCGCTTCGGCATCGCCCAGGCCCTGCTGGGCGACCCGCAGTTGATCATCGTCGACGAGCCCACCATGCTAGCCTCGACCCGCAGGAACGGGTGCGCTTCCATAACCTGCTGTCCGACATCGGCGACGACAAGACCGTGCTGCTGTCGACCCACATCGTGTCCGACGTGTCCGATCTGTGCGCCAACATGGCCATCATCAACAAGGGCCACGTGCTGCTGTGCGGCGAACCGCAAGCCCTGATCGACGATATCGACGGCAAGATCTGGGAACGTTTCGTGACCAAGGCCGAACTGCCGTATTTCCAGCGCGAGCATGACGTGATCTCGACCCGCCTGCTGACCGGGCGCACCCTGATCCGTGTTTAGGCGAGCGAGCGCGACCCCGGCGACGGCTTCTTTGCCGCCAACGGCGACCTCGAGGATGTCTATTTCGCCACCATCGCGGGGCGCCACGTCGCGCCCAGCAACTGCTGAGGATGGCGTCCATGTTGGCCATCGCCCTGTTTGAAGCGCGTCAGCGGCTCAAGCTGCTGTCGACCTGGGTCTATTTCGGCATGTTCTTCCTGCTGGCCCTGCTGTGGATGGCCGCCATGCCGCATGGCTTCTTCAAGGATACCTACGTCTCCTTCGGCAGCCGGGCCCTGATCAATTCCCCGTTCTCGGTCTCGATCACGGTGTCCTTCCTCGGCTGCCTGGGGGTGATCGTGATGGCCGCCATGGTCGGGCGCTCGGTCCAGCAGGACTTCGAGTACGACATGCACCACTTCTTCTTCAGCGCGCGATCAAGAAACACGATTACGTGTTCGGCCGCTTCCTGGGCGCGGTCGCCACGCTGGCCTTCGTATTTACCAGCATCGTGCTCGGCGCCTGGCTCGGCACCCTGATTCCCGGCATCGAGCCGGACCGGCTGGGCCCGGCCAGCCTGGGCGCCTATGTGCGTCCCTACCTGCTGCTGGTTCTGCCGAACCTGTTCATTTTCGGTTCGATCTTCTTCGTGATGGCGGCCCTGACCCGGCGCATGCTGCCGGTCTACGTGGCCAGCGTCGTGATGCTGGTCGGCTACATCGTGGCGCCCTCGCTGGCTGCGCGACCTCGATTACAAGACCTTCGCCGCCCTGATCGATCCTTTCGGCACCACGGCCGTGATCCGCATCACCGAATACTGGACGATTGCCGAGCGCAATGCGCGCGTGCTGCCGTTCGAGGGCGTGTACCTGCTCAACCGCGCAATCTGGTGCGGCTTCGCGCTGGCCGTGCTGCTGCTCGGCTACTGGCGCTTCCATTTCGTCAGCACCGTGGACAGCCGCGCGGCCCGCCACACCGAGGGCGAAGCCCCGCTGCACCTGTCGCACGCCGCCGCCGACACCGCCGAGAAGCCCGATTTCCACGGCCGCAGCCTCGGTCTGCTGCTGTTCAAGTCGGCCTGGATCAGCTGGCGCGAATCGGTCAAGGATGTCTATTTCGGGGTGCTGGTGCTGGCCGCGACGCTGACCATGTTCGCCATGGCGCTCAACCTCGGTTCCCTGTACGGCACCAAGACTTACCCCGTCACCTACCAGATCCTGGAACTGGTCAATGCCGCGTTCTCGCTGTTCCTGCTGGTGGTGACCACCTTCTATGCGGGCGAACTGGTGTGGCGCGAGCGCGAGGCGCGCATGGCCCAGATGATCGACGCGCTGCCGGTGCCCAGCTGGCTGCCGCTGCTGGCCAAGCTGATCGCCCTGTCCGGCCTGCAAGCCCTGATGCTGGCCGTGGCCATGGTGTGCGGCATGCTGATCCAGCTCTGGAACGGTTACTTCCACCTCGAGCCTGGCCTGTATGTGCATGCCCTGTTCCTGATCGTCTGGCCCGAATTCATCCTGGTCGGCGTGCTGGCGATCGCGCTCCAGGTCCTGATCAACAACAAGTATCTCGCGTATTTTGCGATGATCCTGTACATCGCCTTCATCCTCAGCGCCTCCTCGCTCGGCTTCGACCATCCGCTGCTGATGTACGCAGGCGCCGCCCGAACTGACGTATTCGGCGATGAACGGCTTCGGCCACTTCCTGGCGCGCAACCGCTGGTTCGAACTGTACTGGTGCGGCGCGGCGCTGGTGCTGCTGGTGCTGTCCCTGATCTTCTGGCCGCGCGGGAATAACGCCGAGCTGGGCAGCCGCCTGCAGCTGGCCCGCCGCAATCTGAGCCTAGCCGGTGCTGGTGTCGGGCGCGCTCGGCCTGACGCTGTTCGGCGCACTTGGCGCCGTGCTCTACTACAACATGCACGTGGCTAGGCGACTACCGCACCACCTGGCAGAAGGACCAGCTGCGCGCCCAGTACGAGCTGCGCTACAAGAAATTCGCCGCCGTGGCCCAGCCGCGCATCGCCGCGGTCGACCTGCGGCTCGATATTGCGCCCGAAACGCGCCGCCTGGCCGTGCACGGCAGCTACCGGCTCGACAACCGCAGCGGCCAGAACGTGTCCGAACTGTTCGTCACCGTGCTGCCGGGACCGGACCTCAAGCTCGACTTCGGCCAGGGCGCCGCGCTGCTGCTGGCCGATACCGAACGGGGCTTCCATATCTACCGCCTGGCCACGCCGCTGGCGCCTGGTGCCAGCATGCAGCTCGGCTTCGACCTGCAGTTCGCGCCCAAGGGCGTGAGCGGAGTCGGCGGCGACACCCCGGTGGTGGCCAACGGCACCTTCTTCCAGCAACCAGATCCTGCCCCACCTGGGCTACCAGGACGAGATCGAACTGACCGACGACCGCGACCGCAAGCGCCACGGCCTGGCCGCGCACGCGCCCATGCTGGCGGCGGCCGATCCACGCGGCGCGGCCAACAGCGAGATCGCCAGCGACGCCGACTGGGTCGACTTCAATGCCGTCGTCAGCACCAGCCGCGACCAGATCGCGATCGCGCCCGGCACCCTCGAGAAGGAATGGATCGCCAGCGGCCGCCGCTACTTCCATTATCGGATGGACAAGCCTATCCTCAACTTCTATGCCTTCCAGTCGGCCCGCTACGAAGTGCGCCACGACCGCTGGCAAGACGTGACGATCGACGTGTACTACCATCCGGGCCACGAATACAACCTGGAACGCATCGTCAAGGGCGTGAAAGCGGCCTTCGAGTACAACGCGAAGAACTTCAGCCCCTACCAGCACAAGGTGGTGCGGATCGTCGAATTCCCGCGCTATTCGAACCACGCGCAATCGTTCCCGAACACGATCCCTTTCTCGGAGAGCATCGGCTTCATCGCCAAGGTGGACGACAAGAATCCGAAGGACATCGACTACCCCTTCTACGTGACGGCGCACGAAATCGCGCACCAGTGGTGGGGCCACCAACTGGTGGGAGCCGACACGGCTTATGGGCAAGGTGCTGTCGGAAACGCTGTCCGAATACGCCGCCCTGATGGTGATGAAGCAGGCGGTGGGCCCGGCCAAGATGCGCCGCTTCCTGCGCTACGACCTGGACCGCTACCTGCTGGGCCGCGGATCGAGAAGAAGCGCGAGCTGCCGCTGGCGCAAAGCGAGCGCCAGGACTATCTGTACTACCGCAAGGGCAGCCTGGCCATGTACCTGCTGCAGGACGTGATCGGCGAGGACAAGGTCAACGGCGTGCTGCGCGCTGCTGGCCAAGCATGCCTTCGGCTCGGCGCCCTATCCGAACGTGGACGAACTGGTGGCCTAGGCCTGCGCGCCATCGCCAGCGCCGAGCAGCAGTACCTGATCGACGACCTGTTCAACGCCATCGTGCTGTACCAGAACCGGGCCGTGCGCGCCAGCGCGGTGCGCCGCGCCGACGGTAAATACGTGGTCACGCTCACCGCCAGCGCTTAAGCAAGATGCGGGCCACCGGCAAGGGCGAGGAAAGCGACGCGCCGCTGGCTGACTTCATCGACGTCGGCGTCGACGACAAGGACGGCAACGCCCTGCTGCGCGAGCGCCGCCTGGTGCGCGACAAGGAGCTGACGGTCCAGCTGATCGTGGCCGGACGCCCGGCCAAGGCCGGGATCGACCCCGACAACAAGCTGATCGACCGCAAGCCGGGCGACAACATGATCGACGTGGCTTTCCAGGAGAAATAGGCCGCGCGCGGGGCCTGCAAGCCTGCGCTGCAAAAATTTCCATTCGTATAGAATTGGCGCTTTTGCAGCCCGGAAAAGAAGCATGCAGAGCGCCCCGACGATCGATCAACACCGCTTCAAAACCATACTCACACGCAATGTCGCACTGCCGCTCGCCATCGGCGTGGCCAGTGCGATCCTGTTCGCCGCCATCATCGGCTACCTGCTGTCGGTGCTGTCGACGGTCGAACAGTCCGAGCGCGTGATCCGCTTCGCCAATGAGGCGAGCAAGCTGGCGGTGGACCAGGAAACGGGCATGCGCGGTTATCTGCTGACCGGCGAAGAAGTGTTTCTCTCCCCCTACAACGTCTCGATCGCCAAGTCCGACGCAAGCATGCGCACCCTGCTCAAGCTGAGCGAGGACGATCCGACCCAGCTGGCGCGCCTGACCCAGATCGTCGGCCTGCAGGCGCAGTGGCAGCAGTATGCGCGCGACAGCATCGCGCTGCGCCAGGCCAACGGCAACGTGGTCGAACTGGTGCGCAGCCAGCGCGGCAAGCTGCTGTTCGACGGCATCCGCGAACAGTTCAATGAATTTCTCGCCACCGAGCAGCGCCGCCTGCTGGCGCGCAACGAGAGCGCCTGGCGCACCACCCGGCTCGGGGTCGGTCTCTACCTGCTGGTCGCGCTCTGCGCTGGGCGGGATGATGGCCTGGTTCGGTCGGCAGCGACCTGCTGCGCCTGTCCGCCGCCTTCGGCGAGGTGATCGACCAGCAGCGCGGCCACGCCGACACGCTCGAACGCCAGGCCTGGCAGCGCAGCGGCCAGACCGCGCTGGCCGAACGCAGCATCGGCCAGCAGGGGCTGGCGCGCCTGGGCACGGCCACGCTCGACTTCATCGCCGACTACACGGGCGCGGCGGCGGCCATTTTGTACGTGCGCGAGGAAGACGGCAGCCTGCGCCGGATTGCTTAAGCTGCAGGGGGCTTGGCGCGCCACGGGCGGCCACAGCGTGCAGGATGAAACGGACGCGCACTCGCTGGTGGGCCAGGCCTTCAAGTCGACCGGCGCCCAGGTGCACGGCGAACTGCCCGACCATTATCTGAAAGTGAGCTCGGGCCTGGGCCAGGCGTCCCCGCGCCACCTGGTGCTGATCGCCACCGACAATGACAGCGTGCCCAATGGCGTGATCGAGCTGGGCTACCTGCAGCTGCCGCCGCCGCGCACCATCGAATTCCTGGAACTGGTGGCGCCCAATGTCGGACGCGCTCGAAGGGGCGCTGGCGCGGCGCCGCCTGCATGACGCGCTGGCCGAGACCCAGCAGCTCAACGAGGAACTCCAGGTGCAGCAGGAAGAGCTGCGCACCGCCAACGAGGAACTCGAGGAGCAGTCGCGCGTGCTCGAGGAATCGCAGACCATCCTCGAAAACCAGAAGGCCGAGCTGGAACAGACCAATGAACAGCTGGCCGACCAGGCCAATGCCCTGGACCTGAAAAACAGCGCGCTCGGCGTGGTCCAGGCGGAGCTGGAAGAACGCGCGCACGACCTGCAGCGCGCCAGCAAGTACAAGTCCGAATTCCTGGCCAATATGTCGCACGAGCTGCGCACTCCGCTCAACAGCTCGCTGATCCTGGCCAAGCTGCTGTCGGAGAACGCGAAGGGCAATCTGGAGCCGGAACAGATCCAGTTCGCCAACACCATCTACGCGGTAAAGCAACGACCTGCTCAATCTGATCAACGACATCCTCGACATTTCCAAGGTCGAAGCGGGCAAGCTCGAACTGGCGCCCGACACCATCGCCCTGCCCGCGCTGGCCGAGACCATGCGCACCGTGTTCGCGCCGCTGGCCTACCAGAAGCAGCTGGTCTTTAGCGCCGCCGTGGTGGCGAGCGCCCCGCCCTCCATTTATACGGACGGCCAGCGCCTGCAGCAAATCCTCAAGAACCTGCTGTCGAACGCGATCAAGTTCACCGACCACGGCCAGGTCGCGCTCACCATCGAAGGCCGTCCGGACGGGCGCATCGCGTTTGCCGTGCACGATTCGGGCATCGGGATCGCGGCCGACCAGCAAGGCCTCATCTTCGAAGCGTTCCACCAGGCCGACGGCACCACCAGCCGACACTACGGCGGCACCGGCCTGGGCCTGTCGATTTCGCGCGACCTGGCCGCCCTGCTGGGCGGCGGCATCGAGGTCAGCAGCACACCGGGCAAGGGCAGCGTGTTCACCCTGCTGCTGCTTAGCCCAGCTGAGCGAGAGCGCGCCGTTCGAGCCGCCGCACCGGCTCCTGCGGCGGCGCCCCGGCCCGCGCCATGCCACCGCGCTGAAAGCGCTTGCCTTCCCCGACGACCGCGAGCGCGCCGCCGCCAGCGAGCGCACCGTGCTGGTGATCGAGGACGACGTCGAGTTCGCGCGCATCCTGTTCGACCTGGCGCACGAGCTGCACTACCGCTGTCTGGTGTCGCACAGCGCGGCCGACGGCTTGCAGGCGGCCACCGAACTGCGTCCGGACGCGATCCTGCTCGACCTGGGGCTGCCCGACAGTTCCGGCCTCGACCTGCTGCAAAAGCTCAAGGACAATCCGCAGGCGCGCCACATCCCGGTCCACATCGTGTCGGCCAACGACCGCGCCGAAGCGGCCCTGCAACTGGGCGCGGTAGGCTACGTGATCAAGCTCTACCACGCGCGACCGCCTCAAGCAAGTGTTCCAGACCCTGGAAGGCAAATTCAGCCAGAAGCTCAAGCATGTGCTGCTGGTCGAAGACGACGACCGCCAGCGCGACAGCGTGGTCCGGCTGATCGGCGACGACGACATCGACATCACGGCCGTGCCAACCGGGGCCGAAGCGCTGGCCCTGCTGCGCAGCGCCGTCTACGACTGCATGATCATCGACCTCAAGCTGCCCGACATGCAGGGCCACGAACTGCTGCGCACCATGGCGGCCGAAAGGATCGCCGCCTTCCCGCCCGTGATCGTCTACACGGGGCGCAGCCTGACCCGGGCCGAAGAAACCGAGTTGCTCAAGTATTCGCGCTCGATCATCATCAAGGGCGCCCGTTCGCCCGAACGCCTGCTCGACGAAGTGACGCTGTTCCTGCACCGCGTGGAGTCGCAGATGTCGGCCGAGCGCCAGTCCATGCTCAAGACCGCGCGAGCCGCGACCGCGTGTTCGACGGCCGCCGCATCCTGCTGGTGGATGACGACGTGCGCAACATCTTCTCGCTCACCAGCGCGCTCGAACAGAAGGGCGTGACGGTCGAAGTGGGCCGCGACGGCTTCGAGGCGCTGGCCAAGCTGGACCAGGTGCCCGAGATCGACCTGGTGCTGATGGATGTGATGATGCCGGGGATGGACGGGCTGGAAGCGACGCGCCGCCTGCGCGCCGACCCGCGCTTCGCCAAGCTGCCGGTGATCGCGATCACGGCCAAGGCCATGAAGGACGACCAGGAGCAGTGCATGAAGGCGGGCGCTTCCGACTACCTGGCCAAGCCGATCGACCTGGACCGCCTGTATTCGCTGCTGCGCGTGTGGCTGCCGAGCGTGGAGCGCCTGTAATGAGCAATCCGGACAGCGGGACCATCGAACTGGAAGCTGCTGATGGAGGCGATCTACCTCAAGTACAGCCACGACTTCCGCGACTACTCGGGCGCGTCGCAGAAGCGGCGCGTGCTGCATGCCATGCACCAGATGGACTGCACCAGTATCTCGGAACTGCAGGCGCGCGTGCTGCACGATCCGGACGCCTTCATGCAGCTGCTGCAGTACCTGACGATTCCGACCAGCGAGATGTTCCACGACCCCAGCTACTTCCTGGCGCTGCGCGAACAGGTGGTGCCGCACCTGCAAACCTACCCTTCGCTCAAGATCTGGATCATGGCTGCAGCACCGGCGAGGAAGTCTATTCGATGGCGATCCTGCTCAAGGAAGAAGGCTTGCTGGAGCGTTCGATCATCTACGCCACCGACATCAATCCGCATTCGCTGGAACGGGCGCGCAAGGGCGTGTTCGCGCTCGATCGCATGCGCGCCCTACACCGCCAGCTACCAGATGGCGGGCGGACGCGGGGCCTTCTCCGACTACTACACGGCGGCCTACGACAGCGCCCTGTTCGACCGCAGCCTGATCGAGAACGTCAGCTTCGCCGACCACAGCCTGGCCACGGACAGCGTGTTTTCCGAGACCCAGCTGGTCAGCTGCCGCAACGTGCTGATCTACTTCAACCGCAAGCTGCAGGACCGCGCCCTGGGCCTGTTCCGCGAATCGCTGTGCCACCGCGGTTTCCTCGGCCTGGGCAGCAAGGAAAGCCTCGATTTTTCCTCGTACGGGACCGCGTTCACCCCGCTGGTCAAGGCGGAGCGGGTGTACCGGAAGGTGGCGGCATGAGGGCGCCGCGCAAACGCATCGACGCGCTCGTGATCGGCGCTTCGGTAGGCGGCATCGACGCCCTGCTGCGCCTGCTGCCGGGCTTGCCCGCCAGGCCTAGCCTACCCGGTGGTGATCGTGCTGCATTTGCCCGACGACCGCGAAAGCCGCCTGGCCGAGGTGTTCCGCCAGCACCTGGCGCAGCCGGTCCTGCAAGCCGAGGACAAGGCCCAGCTGGCGCCCGGGACCATCTACTTCGCCCCGTCCGGCTACCACCTGTCGGTCGAGGGCGACGGCAGCCTCTCGCTCAGCCAGGAGGACCCGGTGCATTTCTCGCGCCCGGCGATCGACATCCTGATGCAGAGCGCGGCCGACGCCTATGGCCCGAATCTGTGCGGCATCCTGCTGACCGGCGCCAGCCACGACGGCGCCGCCGGGCTGGCCGCCATCGGCGCGGCCGGCGGACTGACCATCGTCCAGCGGCCCGACGACGCCGACATCCCGACCATGCCGATGGGCCGCCATCCGCGCGCACGCCGGACCACATTCTCGCGCTCGACCCGATGCGCGACCTTCTGTCCGCACTGGAGACCTTGTGATGGGAACACACCAGCACACCACCAAACTCCTGATCGTCGACGACCTTCCGGAAAACCTGCTCGCGCTGACCAAGATCATCGAGCAGGACGACCGCCGCATCTACCAGGCGCAATCAGGCGAACAGGCGCTGGCCCTGCTGCTCGAACACGACTTCGCGCTGGCCATCATCGACGTGATGATGCCCGGGATGGACGGCTTCGAGCTGGCCGAACTGATGCGCGGCGCGGCGCGCACGCGCAATGTGCCGATCGTGTTCGTGAGCGCGGCCTAAGCAAGGAACTCAATCACGCCTTCAAGGGCTATGAGACGGGCGCGGTCGATTTCTTGTACAAGCCGCTCGACATCGCGGCCGTCAAGAGCAAGGTCAATGTGTTTGTCGCCCTGTGCCAGCAGCGGATCGAGGTCAAGCGCCAGGTCGAGGCGCTCGAAGAAAGCGGCAGCGAGCTGCGCGCCACCCAGGCCGAGCTGGAACGCTCGGTGCAGATGCGCGACGACTTCATGTCGATGGTCGCGCACGAACTGCGCACGCCGCTCAACACCCTGTTCCTTGAAACCCAGCTGCGCGAGATGCAGCTCAATAAGGGCAACCAGGCCGCCTTCAGCGAAGAGAACCTGCGCAAGATGGTCGCGCGCGACGGGCGCCAGATTCA
The DNA here is from genome assembly GCA_024703915.1 of Massilia sp. H-1. Lineage (GTDB taxonomy): Bacteria > Pseudomonadota > Gammaproteobacteria > Burkholderiales > Burkholderiaceae_D > Telluria_A. Next base: position 1,879,288 of record CP087969.1, read on the forward strand.
CAGCATGATCCGCCTGATCAACGACATGGTGGACGTGTCGCGCATCCGCAGCGGCAAGCTGTCGATCCGGCTTAGCCGATACCGAGCTGTCGGCGCTGCTCAAGCGCATCGTCAGCGACCTGGCGCAGCGCACCGAGGCGGCCGGCGCCACCATCGAACTGCACGCGCCGCAGGCGGTGGCCGGCGTGTGGGACGAATTCCGCGTCGAGCAGATCATCATCAACCTGCTCACCAACGCTGCTGCCTACGGCGGCAGCCAGCCGGTCACGCTCACCCTGGTAGCGAGCGCGGCGACCGGGCCGAGATCGTGGTGCGCGACCAGGGCGTGGGCATTCCCCTGGAAGACCAGCAGCGCATCTTCAAGCCCTTCGAGCGGGCTTCAGCACCAAGGACGTGCGCGAAGGCCTGGGCCTGGGACTGTACATCGCGCGCCAGCTGGCCGAGTCGCACGGCGGCACGCTGGACGTGGAAAGCGCGCCCGATCAGGGCGCCGCGTTCCGTCTGACGCTGCCGCTCGGCGGCGCCTAGCCCGCCAGCGCCAGCCCCGCCGCCAGGTCGCGCTGCCACTGGGCCGCGTGGCCGGGGTTCCAGACCAGCCACGCCTGCTCGGTGCAGCGGAACGCGCAATCGCGCACATGGATGCGCACCAGATCGGGATCTGCCAGCGCGAAATCCGGCAGATAGGCCAGCGCCTCGCCGCGCTTGACGAAGCCAAGCAGCAGTTGCAGGTCGTCGGTCCAGTAGCGGATGCGGCGCGGCAGCTGGTCGTCGCGCCAGCCATCCGAGCGCGTGCCGCGCTGCACGCCGCAGAACAGGGAATGCGGCGGGCACGCAAAATCGTGGGCCAGCACGGTCCCGCTGTCGGCCTCGAACACGCCATCCCTGGCGCGCCGCCCCTTGAGCAGGGGATGCCCCTTGCCCGCCACCAGCTGCAAACTCAGCTCGCCCAGCGAGGTCGCTTCCCATTCCGACGACCAGTGCGCGCCGCGTCCTTCGATGGCGGCGCTGGTGACGATGGCGCCATTGATGTCGCCGCGCGCCAGTGCGCCCAGCGCGTCGTCCTCGAACATGGCCTGCATGCGCATGGTGGCATCGGGCCACTCGCGCAGCGCTTCGGCGGCGGCGCGGCCATGACGCCACAGCAGCAGCGCCGGACCGCCAAGGCGGCAGTCGAGCGTGCTGCGCTGCCCCATCACGTCGGCGCGGGTCTGCTCGGCCAGCGCCAGCAGGGTGCGCGCGCTCGAGCAGGCGGCGCCCGCTGTCGTTGAGCACCAGCTGCTTGGCCGAACGGTCGAACAGCGCCGTCTCCAGGCTCTCTTCCAGCTTGGCGCAGGGCCTTGGACACGGCCGACGGGGTCAGGTGCAGCTCGGCGGCGGCCGCCGCCAGCGAGGGCTGGCGCGCGGCGCTGGCGAAGACGCGTAGATCGGTCAGATTCATGGTTTCCAAATAGGACACAAAACATGATTATATGTTGCTTTACGAGACCGGTACATCGTCGTAGGATGGACCTTTCGATTTCCGCCGGAGCCGCCCCATGCCGACCATCCACCGCCAGTGGATCTACACCCGCCGTCCCGACCAGACCGTCGGCGGCGAGCACTACACGCTGCGCGAGCAGCCGCTCGACACGGCGCTGGACGCGGGCGAAGTCCTGATCGCCGCGCGCTACTTCCAGCGTCGACCCGTACATGCGCATCGGCCAGTCGGCCAAACCGACCTACGATCCGGACCCGCATCCGCTCGGCGTGGTCCAGCAGGGCGGCGTGGTGGCGCAGGTGGTGGCCTCGAACGCGGGCGCATTCGCGCCGGGCGACTGGGTGCGCAGCTACACCGGCTGGCAGACCCACGCGCGTTGCAGGCCACGGAGCTGGTGCGCATCGATCCGACCATGGCCCCCGTGACGACCGCCCTGGGCGTACTCGGCATGCCGGGCCGCACCGCCTGGTTCGGGCTGACCGAAGCGGGCCGCCCCCACGCGGGCGAGGTCGTGGTGGTCTCAGGGCGCGGCCGCAGCGGTCGGCTCGCTGGTGGTGCAGTTCGCCAAGCGCCACGGCGCGCGCGTGCTCGGCATCATGCGCATGGCGCGGCCAAGTGCGCCTGGCTGCGCGAGTCGCTCGGCGCCGACTGGGCCATCGATTACCGCGCCCACGCCGATGCCGACACCATGGGCGCGGCCATCAAGGAACTGACGGGCGGGGTCGACGTCTATTTCGACAACGTGGGCGGAATCGCCACCGACGCCGTCATCCCCCTGATCAACCGGCGCGCGCGGATCGTCATCTGCGGCCAGATCAGCCAGTACAACGGCGGGCTCTGATACGCCGCCGATGGGACCGCGCCTGCTGCACCACATGCTGTACCAGCGCGCCACCATGCAGGGCATCCTGGCGCGCGACTACGTGCACCGGATGGATGAAATGACGCGCATCGTCGCGCCCTGGGTGCGCTTGCGCAGAGATCGTGTTCGAAGAGAGCGTGATCGACGGATTCGAACAACTCCCATCCGCGCTGAACGCCCTGTTCACGGGCGAGCATCGCGGCAAACTCCTGGTCAAGGCCTGACATGAAAACGCTCCTCTTCCTGTGCGCCCTGCTGCTGTCGCCGTTCATCAGGCTGCGGCTTACCCCCACCTTCGGCCAGCACGGCATGGCCCTGTTCGGCGGCACGGGCGGGCTGTACGCCTCGCACCTGCCGATGTTCCATCCGCCGCACGACTACCAGGTCGTCCTCAAGCTGCGCCTGTCCGACAAATCGCTGGACGACCAGCTGCGGCGCCAGCTCGGATCGAAGGTGGCGCTGTGGACGCTGGCGCCGGAACAGTTCGAGCTTGATCGCCTGGCGCCGGACAGCAAGCAGCCGCTGACCCGCTTCAAGGCCGACATTGTACAGGGCCACTTTGAACAGGGCGGCAAGACGCGCCATGCTTAAGCGTGGGCGTCGTGGTCGAGAAAGTACTGGTGTTCCGCAAGCTGTCGGCGGCGCCCGCGCAAGCGTCGGCGGCGCGCTACCTGCAGGTCGGCAGCGGGAGCGAGCGCTTCCTCGTCAAAGAGATCGACAGCCGTCCCGATTTCGACCACATCGTCGCCATCAGCACGCGCGCCGATGCCCCGCTCGACGCGGTGGTGCTGCCCAAGAGCGCGCTGGTCCAGCCCAAGGCGCAGGCGCTGTCCGACGCCCTGCCCGGCTCGAAAGTCCGGGGAACCGTCTACTTCTATACCGACGACCTGAAATAAGCGGCAAAAGTCATGTAATCTGTCGGTATTCATCCTACACACCGACGTCTCATGAAGAAAATCGCTTTCTCCGGCACGCTAGATCCCATCACCAACGGCCACATGTGGGTGATCCAGGAAGCGCGAGCTGGCCGACGAAGTCATCATTTTCATTTCCGAGAACCCGGCCAAGAAGCCGCAGTTCAACGCCATCAAGCGCAAGGAAATCGTCGAGCGCAGCATCGCCGCGGCGGGCTGGAACAACGTCAGCGTGATCCTCGTGCGCGGCGACTACACGGCGCGCGGCCAAGCGCCAGGGGATCGACTTCCTGATCCGCGGCATCCGCAATACATCCGACTTCGATTACGAGAATCTGATCCAGCAAATCAACGTCGACGTGGTGGGCGGCGCCAAGACGCTGTTCGTGATGCCGCCGCGCGACCTCGGTTCGGTCAGCTCGAGCTTCGTGCGCGGCCTGCAAGGGCCGGTGGGATGGCACTGGACCACCAAGCGCTTCATGCCGAAGCGCCCGCGTATGAAGAGTGGATACTCGACTGGCTGCGCAAGGACTGGAACACGCTGTGGCTTAGTAGAAGCCAGACCGGCACCGACGCCTGGTTCGACCAGCTCACCGGCGCGGCCGCCTACGGCTCGCCCAAGCGTCCGTATCACAACCTCGACCACCTGGTGCACGGGCTGACCGAGATCGGCGTCTGGGCCGCCAACAATGGCGCGCCGCAGGCCGACGTCATCACGCTGAAGAAAGCCTTCTGGTTCCACGACGCCGTGTATGGCGGCTCGAAGGACGGCCAGACCAATGAAGAGCAAAGCGCGCAGCTGTGGCTGTCCTCGCAGCTCGACGATGCCGCTGCGGCCGATGGCCCGGCGGCGCTGATCCGCGCCACCGACCATTCGCGTCCGCGCACGGCCGCGCACCGGCTGCAGGATGTGATGCTGGGCGTGGACCTGGCGATCCTGGGGCAGTCGGCCGACGTGTACGACGCCTACAGCCGCTCGGTGCGCGAAGAATACAGCCACGTGGACGACGCCGCCTACCGCGCCGGACGCACCAACATCCTCGAACACTTCAAGCGCAGCGCCAACGACGGCACGCTGTTTGTCGAACCGTGGTTCTCCGACATGTACACGGCGCAGGCGCTGGAAAACATCGGCCGCGAACTGGCGGCGCTCTAGGCGAAAAAGCCGCGTGACCTGGCGGTACGCGGCTTCTTCATTCTGCGGCGGCTGATTACTCCGCCGCTGCTGCTTTCTTGGCAGGTGCTTTCTTCGCAGCCGCTTTCTTGGCAGGCGCTTTTTTGCAGCCGCTTTCTTGGCCGGGGCCTTTTTCGCTGCCGCCTTCTTGGCTTGGCTGCTGCTGCCGCTTCGCCGTCTTCCGGATCGGCTACCGCTGGCGCCTTGGTCTTGGCGCCCGGCTTGGCCTTGCGCTCTTCGAACTCGAAGCTGATCTTGCCGTCCTTGCCCTTGACCAGGAAGGCCTTGAACGGACGGCGCGTGCGCTGCGAAACGAAGCCCGGCATCAGATCGGTCTTGCCGTCATTGAGCAGCTTGACCATCTGTTCAGGCAAAATCTCCTGCTGCAGAATGATGCGGCCGCTGCGGAAGTCGCAGGTCTTCGGCTTGGCGACGCTGTGTTCGCACACATACGCCAGGCCCATTTCGTACACGCCGCCCGTGCATTTCGGGCACGGTCCGAGCGCGGTCTGGCCGGTGAAGTCGACGCCTTCGCCGTCCTCGCCGCCATCATCGTTCTGGCCGAAGTCGAACTCGAGCTTCATGTTCTTGATGTCTTCGTCGCGCACGATGCGCAGGATGGCCGCGAACGGACGGCCCATCTTGGAACGGAAGCCCTGCATCGGGCCGATCGTCTTGTTGGCCAGCAGTTCTTCAACTTCAGCGATCTCGAACTGGCGGCTGCCAGGCGTTTTGCTCATGTTGAATTCGCACTTGGTGCAAGCGAAACGACGATAGTTTTCCTTGACCACGCCGCCGCAATTCGGGCACGGGGTCGTGAGCGTCGCGTAGTCGCCCGGGATCGTGTCGTTGTTGTATTCCTTGGCGCGTTTGACGATGATCTGGGTCATCTTCTCGATCTCGCGCATGAATTCCTCATGCGAGATTTTGCCCTTCTCCATCTGCGACAGCTTGTATTCCCACTCGCCGGTCAGTTCGGGCGCGGTCAGTTCGTTCACGCCCAGGCCGCGCAGAAGCGTCATGAGCTGCGACGCTTTCGCGGTCGGCATCAGTTCGCGCCCTTCGCGCAGCAGATAGCGCTCGCCCAGCAAGCCCTCGATGATGGCCGCGCGTCGCTGGCGTGCCCAGGCCCTTGCTTAGGCCATCGCGTCGCGCAGTTCGTCGTCGTCGATCAGTTTGCCCGCGCCTTCCATGGCCGACAGCAGCGTCGCCTCGGTGTAGCGCGCAGGCGGCTTGGTGACCAGGCCATTGGCCGAGACTTTGTCGGTGTGGACCTTCTCGCCCTTGGCCACCGGGACCAGGTTGCCGCCGGTGTTGTCGTCCTTGTCGGCGTCGGTCGATGCTTCCTTGCCGTAGATCGCCAGCCAGCCCGGATTGGTCATGACCTTGCCTTCGGTCTTGAACTGGTGACCGGAGACTTCGGTGTAGCGGGTGGTGACCTGGAATTCCGCAGGCGGGAAGAACACGGCCATGAAGCGGCGCGTCACCAGGTCGTACAGTTTCTGTTCAGGCTCGGACAGGTTCTTGGGCGCCAGCGTGGTCGGAATGATCGCGAAGTGATCCGAGATCTTGGTGTTATCGAAGATGCGCTTGTTCGGCTTGACCCAGCCCTTGTCCGTGATCTGCTTGGCGAACTGGTGGTAGTTGTTGTTCTCGGCCAGGCTGACCATCGTGTCCTTGACGGTGGCGATGTAGTCTTCCGGCAGATGGCGCGAATCGGTACGCGGGGTAAGTCAGCACCTTGTGCTTTTCGTACAGCGCCTGGGCCAGGCCCAGCGTGTTCTTGGCCGAGAAGCCGAAGCGGCCGTTGGCTTCGCGCTGCAAACTGGTCAGGTCGAACAGGGCTTGGCGCCATCGAGGTGGTCGGCTTCGATTCTTCGGTCACATTGCCGGGACGGCCCTTGCAGGCGAGCGCGATCGAGATCGGCGGCAGCCTTGCTCCACAGGCGCTCGGCGCGTTTTTCAGGGTCGGTCTCGTCCTTCTTGAACGACTGGTCCAGCCAGCGGCCTTCGTACACAGCCGGCAGCGCACACGAATTCGGCGCGCACTTCCCAGTAGTCGCGCGGGATGAAGCGTTTGATCTTGTCTTCGCGTTCGACCACGATCGACAGGGTCGGCGTCTGCACGCGGCCGACGGTGGTCAGGTAGAAGCCGCCCTCTTTCGAGTTGAAGGCGGTCATGGCGCGGGTGCCGTTAATGCCGATCAGCCAATCCGCTTCGGAGCGGCAGCGCGCGGCGTCGGCCAGCGGCAGCATTTCTTCGTCGCTGCGCAGCTGGGTGAAGCCTTCGCGGATCGCGCCCGGCGTCATCGACTGCAGCCACAGGCGCTTGACCGGCTGCTTGGCTTTGGCGTTTTGCGCGATCAGGCGGAAAATCAGTTCCCCTTCGCGCCCCGCATCGCATGCGTTGATCAGGGCGCTGACGTCTTTACGCTTGATCAGCTTGTTGAGCACCTTGAGGCGCGCCTCGGTCTTGGCGATCGGGTTCAGGGCGAAGTACGGCGGAATCATCGGCAGGTGGGCGAAGCTCCACTTGCCGCGCTTGACGTCATGTTCTTCCGGCACCGCGATTTCGAGCAGGTGGCCGACCGCCGAGGACAACACGTACTCGTCGGATTCGAAGTACTCATCGTGCTTGGTGAAGCCGCCCAGCGTCTTGGCGATATCGTTCGCGACGGAGGGCTTCTCGGCGATGATGAGGGTTTTTGTCATATGGTTTCTCGTCGTACTAAATAGAGGTGGTTCGGCAGGCGCATCATACATGCTTGACTGCAAGCGGCGATCTTTTGTCTTCCCGATACAGAATTGTAACAATCCAACTCGCGGCCAATGATAAGCGGGTTGCCGGGCAATCTGCAAGGGGGCGCTGCATGCGTATGCACAAAAGCGCCCCGTGCAGGCGCAGTTATTGCTTAAATGGAACTATCGGGATCAGTGCAGCAGGCGGGGGCTTGCTCGTCGTCCGAGCCGAACAGGTCGTCGAACATCAGCGCGTCCGGTTCCTTGCCCTGGCTCCAGAGCAGCATCAGCACGATGATCTTGAGCTTGCCGAGGCTGACGGGCGATTCTTCCAGCGCCAGCGCGCCTCGATGACGATCTCGCGCTGCACGGGCGAGAGCACCTTGGCGCTTTCGAGGAACTGGATGAAGCCGATGGCGGCGCTGCCCAGGGCATCTTGCTCCTGCTCGACGTAAAAGCGGGTGCCGGACGAGGAAAACGCGGCGCTCGGTTCGGCCCCGGCCATTTCGGTCAGGTCGGTGAGCCAGACGATGGCTTCGGAGATTTCGACATCGTCGAAGCCGACCGCGGACAACTTGCGCGCCAGGGCAGCTTAGCTCGGGGGCAGGCGTCAGGGCGGTAGTAGGTCTCGTAGAGGTAGACAAGGATATCGAACATGGCTCTACTCTATCAGTTAAGCTCAGTGGGGCACAAGGCCCACGCGGCCCCCCTAGCGATTGACTCTCTGGAACAATCCACCAGGCAATCGTTCGATCTGCCCGGCCAGTTCCAGTGCCGTGAGCTGCGCCAATAACTTGCCGACAGGCATTTCCGACAGCTCGGCCAGCAAGTCGCCGTGGATGGGGCCCTGGCCCAGCGTGGCGAGCAAGCAAGCGCAAGTCGTCCGCCTGGTCCGGCGCGCCGGGCGGGTCTGGCGGCGCCGGGGCGGCCGCGGGCAATTCGGCGCGCACCAGCGGCGAGGCGGCCAGGGCCGCGAGCAAGTCGCTGGCCGTCTCGGTCAGGCAGGCGCCCTGGCGGATCAGCTGGTGGCACCCCTTGGCCAGCGGCGCATGGATCGAGCCGGGAATGGCGAACACCTCCCGCCCCTGGTTGACGGCCAGCCCGGCGGTGATGAGCGAGCCCGATTCGGCCGCCGCCTCCACCACCAGCACGCCGCAGGCGATGCCGCTGATGATCCGGTTGCGCTTGGGGAAATTGGCGGCAATGGCTAATGTGCCCAGGGGATACTCGCTCAGGACGCAGCCGGCGCTGGCGATCCGGTGCGCCAGTTCGCGGTTGCGGCGCGGGTAGATCCGGTCGGCGCCGGTGCCGACCACGGCGATGGTCGAACCCGGACCGCGCAAGCCGCCCTCGTGCGCCGCCGCGTCGATCCCCAGCGCCAGCCCGGACACGATGCTGAAGCGAAGCGTGACTCATTGCCTCGGCAAAGGCGGTGGCCGTGAGGCGGCCCTGCACGGTCGCATTGCGGCTGCCGACGATGGCCAGCGCGGCGCCAACCAGCAAGTCCGTGCGGCCCTTGGCATACAGCACCACGGGCGGATCGGGAAGGTCGCGCAGCAAGCGCGGCCAGGCGGCGTCCTGCGGGGTCAGGACGTGGTTGCCCGGCTCGGCCAGCCAGGCATGGACGGCATCGATCGCGGCGGCTTGCAAGGCATCCATGGGCGCGAGCAGGCTGCGCCGCGATGGCATCGGACACGAGCGTGCGCAATGCAGCGTAACTGGCGGAAAAGATGGCGGAGGGAGAGGTGAAACGGGCCAGCAACTGGCTGGCGGTGACGGGTCCCACACCCGGGGTGAGCGCCAGGCGGAGCCAGGCAACCAGGGCGGGTGCCTGGCTGACTGCGGGTGTGGGGTCCGTGTCTTGCACGGCGATATTACTCCGGTGATTTAGCCACGTCGCCGACTTGCACCGGTTCCGTCACTTGCATGATCAGACCGTAGGAGATGTGATTGAACACGCGGAAGATAAACACGGTGCCATTCTGCTCGTCCGGCAACTTGACCTTCATGGCGGCGCGACCTTTATCGGTCCGGTCCACCACGGTCTTACCGAGAGTGTAGACCTGCAGCACGGTGCCGACATCGATTCCGTCAAGCGAACCGCGGTTGATGCTGACGACTTCGTTCTGGCTAGAGCGAAATTGACGCCCGCATACACGCTGACCACGCGCGCATCGACATGCTGATCCGGCTGGTGCGGCACATAGTTGCGGATCGTGGTAGGCGGCGCCGGCATCAGGCGGTCGCCCACGCCCATCTCCTGCTTGGAGCTGGACACGATCATCGTATGCACGTCGCTGCCCGGCTTGGCTTCGGTATGGACCTTGACCGAACCGAGGTACACGGCTTCATAGGCGATGACTTGCTTGGTGACCGGATCGCGCAGCGGCGCACCCGGACGGAACACCTGGAACGAGCTCACGCCGTTGAGGTTGCCCCGAACATACACTTTGTCATCCTTGCCCAGGAAAACGTGGCCATCTTGCGCGGCGATAATGCGCGGCGCGGAATCGAGTTCCTTGTTTTCGATGATCAAAGGCTGCGACAGGAAAGGATCGATGACGTTCGACGAGATCGAGGCGATCGCATCATTGCCCAGGCCTTCGGTACGCAGTTGCGGCTGCAGACGGTTGTTGCCATTCACGCCACCGTCGGAGCCCGGCTTGTTCAGCGACAAGCGGCCATTGACGCGGTCAAAATAAATGATCTGACCTGGATAGATCCAGTGCGGATTCTTGATTTCTTCCTTGTTCATGCCCCATACCTGCGGCCAGCACCATGGGTGCTGGAGGAAGGTACCGGAAATATCCCACAGGGTATCTCCCTTGACGACCTTGTGCTGATCCATGCGTTCGCGCGGAATTCGCATTTGGCGGCCTGGGCCAGTGCGGCGGCCAGAAGGCCGGTAAAGAGCGCTGCGACTGCAAGGCGGGCGCTGACTGTGCTAAAATTTTTCATTGAGATGTCCGTAAAGTGCGGCATTAACACGGAATTGCTAGCTGGACTCATAACCTTTACCAGCCAGAGGCGCCACAGACAGCACGTTGAAACGCGACCCTATCGACGATTCTGGGGGCAAAGCTTGCCGAACTGGATCAAATTCTGCACATAAATCCTTGAACTAGCAAGACAAACCGCGATTTTGGCCCTGATCGACCTGTTGCGTTTTTGTTGTGCGGAAGCATCTTCCGCCGTTTTTCGTATCAAAAATTGAACGCTTTGTTACCGAGTTAATAACATATATGGCAATACTGAATATCCTCCGCTACCCGGATGCACGTCTGCACAAGGTTGCCAAACCGGTCACCGAATTCGGCGACCGGATCACCAAACTCGCCGCCGACATGGCTGAAACCATGTATGACGCGCCCGGTGTCGGCCTCGCCGCCAGCCAGGTTGATGTCCATGAGCAATTGATCGTCATCGACACGTCCGAAACCAAGGATGACCTGCGCGTGTTCATCAATCCGCAGATCACCTGGTCGAGCGCGGAAAAACAAGTCTACGACGAAGGCTGCCTGTCGGTGCCCGGCATTTACGACGGGGTCGAACGTCCGGCCCAGGTCAGGGTCAGCGCGCTCGACATCAACGGCAAGCCCTTCGAATTGTCGGCAGACGGCTTGCTGGCCGTCTGCATCCAGCACGAAATGGATCACCTGCAAGGCAAAGTCTTCGTCGAATACCTGTCGCCCCTCAAGCGCAACCGGATCAAGGCGAAAATGCTGGAAGGAATCGCGCGGTATCGAACGCGAAGCTGCCCTCAAGGCAGCCTACTGCCGCCGCTACTGATGAAGGTCGTCTTCAGCCTAAGCACCCCCGAGTTCGCCGCCTGCGCCCTGCAGGCGCTGCACGAGGCCGGGTTCACGATCCCGCTGGTGCTGACCCAGCCCGACCGCCCTGCCGGGCGCGGCATGCAGCTGCACGCCTCGGCCGTCAAGCAATATGCGCTGGCGCACGGGATCGACGTATGTGCAGCCGCTGTCGCTGCGGATCGACAGCAAGGACCCGGAACGGGCCGCCCAGGCGCGCGCCGCCCATGCCCGCCTGCAAGCGACCGACTATGACGTGATGGTGGTGGCCGCCTACGGCTTGATCCTGCCGCGCAGCACGCTCGACATCAAGCCCTGTATCAATATCCACGGTTCACTGCTGCCGCGCTGGCGCGGCGCCGCCCCGATCCACCGCGCGATCGAAGCGGGCGACGCCGACACCGGCGTGACCATCATGGAAATGGAAGAGGGGCTGGACACCGGCCCCATGCTGCTGGCCGAACGCGTGACCATCGGCAGCGATGAAACCACGGGCGCCCTGCACGACCGCCTGGCCAGGCTGGGCGCCGACATGATCGTGGCCGCGCTGCGGCTGCGCGCCGAAGGCAAGCTGGTGGCCGTGCCCCAGCCGGAACAAGGTGTCACCTACGCGGCCAAGATCAGCAAGGAAGAAGCGGCACTCGATTTTTCCCCTGCGGCAGGCCGAACTGGCGGCGCAAGATCCGCGCCTTCAACCCGTTCCCGGGCGCGCATGCGCAAGTCAATGGTGTCACGATCAAGATCTGGGGTGCCGAGGCGCTGGCCGCAGCCAGCGATGCGCTGCCGGGGCAGGTATTGGCGGCTGATGCGCAACATGGCATCGTGGTGGCGTGCAAGCGCGGAACCCTGCGCCTGACGGAACTGCAAAAACCCGGCGGCAAGCGTTTGCCTGCGGCCGAATTCCTCAAGGGTTTCCCCCTCGCCGAGCTCAGTTTCGACTGATCCCGGCGTTTCACTGCCTTCCTGTTATTGCTCGGCGCCGCTGGCGCGCTGGGCGTCCATGTGCTCGCGCAGGATCTGGTTGATCCGGGTCTGGTAGCCTGGACCGGCCGACTTGAACCAGGTAAGCATGTCCACATCGAGGCGGATCGTCACGATCTGCTTGAGCCCCTGGTTGGCTAGGCGTACGTGCTGCCGTCTCGCCCGTGGTGCCAAGTCCGGCCTGCTCCGGCCAAATGGCCTGAAAATCTTCCTTCATGTGTTGCTCTCCTATCATCATTTATTGCCGCATGTATAGAATTGTCGCTTGGCTATGTAACGACAAGATTGCTGGCACGCGGTTTTTGTATCTGTATGTATCAAACCGGTTAAAATTTACACGGCGATACAAACGGGGGTCCAAAAACCAAAGTTGCCTGATGACGTATAATTTTAGGCCGGTCCGAACCCGGCCTCGACGTCCACTGAAAGCATCCCGATGACCACCGCCGCTCCCGCCATTTCCACCACCGAAACCCAGCTGCGCGATATTCTGTCGCGCCGCATCATGATTCTCGATGGCGCCATGGGAACCATCATCCAGCAATACAAGCTCGACGAGGTGGCCTACCGGGGCGGTCCGGACGGGCGCTTTGCTTAGCTTTGCCGCACCGGAAGGCAGCGGCGCGCGGAACTCTTCGTCAAGGGCAACAACGAGTTGCTGACGCTGACCCAGCCGCACATCATCCAGGAAATCCACGAGCGCTACCTGGCCCATGCGCGCCGACCTGATCGAGACCAACACCTTCGGCGCCACCAGCATCGCCCAGGACGACTATCACATGGGCCACCTGGCCTACGAGATGAACGTCGAAGCGGCCCGCCTGGCGCGCGCCGCCTGCCTCAAGTATTCCACCCCGGACAAGCCGCGCTTCGTGTGCGGCGCCCTGGGCCCGACCCCGAAGACCGCCTCGATCTCGCCCGACGTGAACGACCCGGCCGCCCGCAACGTGACCTTCGACCAGCTGGTGGCCGCCTATTACGAGCAAGTGCGCGGCCTGGTGGTAAGCTGGCGCCGACGTGCTGCTGGTCGAAACCATCTTCGACACCCTCAACTGCAAGGCCGCCCTGTTCGCGATCGACCAGTATTTCGACGAGCAGCCGGGCAGCCGCCGCCCGATCATGATTTCCGGCACCGTGACCGATGCCTCGGGCCGCATCCTGTCGGGCCAGACCGTGCCCGCCTTCTGGAATTCGGTGCGCCACGCCAAGCCGCTCACGATCGGCCTGAACTGCGCGCTGGGCGCCGCCCTGATGCGCCCGTACGCCGAAGAACTGTCGCAAATTGCCGACACTTTCGTCTGCATCTACCCCAACGCCTAGCCTGCCCAACCCGATGAGCGACACCGGCTTCGACGAATTGCTTAAAGCCGATACCTCGTCCCTGCTGCGCAGAATTTGCCGACAGCGGCTTCGTGAACATCATGCGGGCTGCTGCGGCACCACGCCCGAGCACATCAAGGCGATTGCCGACCTGCTGGCCGACACCAAGCCGCGCGCCGTGCCCGCCATTCCGGTCGCGCAGCGCCTGTCGGGCCTGGAGCCGTTCACCATCGACGACGCCTCGCTGTTCGTCAACGTGGGCGAACGCACCAACGTGACCGGCTCCAAGGCCTTCGCGCGCATGATTCTCAACGAGCAGTACGACGAAGCCTTGTCGGTGGCGCGCCAGCAGGTGGAGAACGGCGCCCAGGTGATCGACATCAATATGGACGAAGCGATGCTCGACTCGAAGGCGGCGATGGAACGCTTTCTGAACCTGATCGCCTCCGAGCCCGACATCTCGCGCGTGCCGATCATGATCGACTCGTCCAAGTGGTCGGTGATCGAGGCGGGCCTCAAGTGCGTGCAGGGCAAGGCCATCGTCAACTCGATCTCGATGAAGGAAGGCGAAGAAGAATTCATCCGCCAGGCGCGCCTGTCTTAAAGCGCTACAGGCGCCGCCGTGATCGTGATGGCCTTCGACGAACAGGGCCAGGCCGACACCTTCGCGCGCAAGACCGAGATCTGCGCGCGCCTACAAGGTGCTCACTGAAGAAGTCGGCTTCCCGCCCGAAGACATCATCTTCGATCCGAACATTTTCGCGATCGCCACCGGCATCGAGGAACACAATAACTACGCGGTCGACTTCATCGACGCCACGCGCTGGATCCGCGCGAACCTGCCGCACGCGAAGATCTCGGGCGGCGTCTCGAACGTCTCTCGTTCAGCTTCCGCGGCAACGACCCGGCGCGCGAAGCGATTCACACCGTGTTCCTGTACCACGCGATCAAGGCCTAAGCATGACCATGGGGATCGTCAACGCCGAGCATGATGGGCGTGTACGACGACATCGCGCCCGAGCTGCGCGAGCGGGTCGAAGACGTGGTCCTGAACCGGCGCGACGACGCCACCGAACGCATGATCGAGATCATGCCGGCAGCCTCAAGGCGGGCGGCAAGCAGGATGTGCAAAACCTGGAATGGCGCGAAGGCACGGTCCAGCAGCGCCTGTCGCACGCGCTGGTGCACGGCATCACCCAGTGGATCGTGGACGACACCGAAGAAGCGCGCCAGCAGTTGCTGGGCAATGGCGGGCGTCCGATCCACGTGATCGAAGGTCCCCTGATGGACGGCATGAACGTGGTGGGCGACCTGTTCGGCCAGGGCAAGATGTTCCTGCCGCAGGTGGTCAAATCGGCGCGCGTGATGAAGCAGGCCGTGGCCCACCTGATTCCGTACATCGAAGAAGAAAAGCTGGCTGAAGAAAAGCGCACCGGCATTGTCGCCAAACCGAAGGGCAAGATCGTGATCGCCACCGTCAAGGGCGACGTCCACGACATCGGCAAGAACATCGTCTCGGTGGTCCTGCAATGTAATAACTTCGAAGTGGTGAACATGGGCGTGATGGTGCCCTGCTCCGAAATCCTGGCCCGCGCCAAGGTCGAAAACGCCGACATGATCGGCCTGTCCGGTTTGATCACGCCCTCGCTCGAAGAAATGGCGCACGTGGCCAAGGAAATGCAGCGCGATCCGCACTTCCGCATGCTGAAGATTCCGCTGCTGATCGGCGGCGCCACCACCAGCCGCGCGCACACGGCGGTCAAGATCGCGCACAACTACGAAGGCCCGGTGGTGTACGTGCCGGATGCGTCGCGTTCGGTGTCGGTGGCGCAGTCCCTGCTCACGCCGGAAAGCCGCGACAAGTATATCGAAGACATCGAGCAGGACTATGTGCGCATCCGCGAACAGCACGCCAACAAGAAGGCGCTGCCTATCCTGTCGCTGGCCGCCGCGCGCCAACAAGATGAAGCTCGCGTTTGCAGCTTAAGCCCGTCCGAAATTCATCGGCCGCCGCGAATTCAAGAATGTCGATTTGTCGCTGCTCGCCAAATATATCGACTGGGGTCCGTTCTTCCAGACCTGGGATCTGGCCGGGCCCTTCCCCACGATCCTGACCGATGCGGTGGTGGGCGAAGCGGCCACCAAGGTCTTCGAAGAAGGCCAGGCGCTGCTGAAAAAGTCATCGAAGGGCGCTGGCTGAGCGCCAACGGCGTGATCTCGCTACTGCTTAGGCCAACAGCGTGAACGACGACGACATCGAAATCTATACCGACGATACGCGCAGCACCGTCGCCTTCACCTATTACGGCTTGCGCCAGCAGGGCGTCAAGCCGCTGGTGGACGGCGTGCAGCGGCCGAACCAGTGCCTGGCCGACTTCATCGCACCGAAAGCGTCGGGCGTGAAGGATTACATCGGCATGTTCGCCGTGACGGCGGGCCTGGGCATTGAAAAATACGAGAAGCGCTTTGAAGATGCGCACGACGACTACTCGTCGATCATGCTCAAGTCGCTGGCCGACCGGCTGGCCGAAGCGTTCGCCGAATACATGCACGAGCGCGTGCGCACCGACCTGTGGGGTTACGCCCAGGGCGAGAGCCTGTCCAACGAGGACATGATCGCCGAGCGCTACGCCGAAGCATCCGCCCGGCGCCCGGCTACCCGGCCTGCCCGGAACACACGGTCAAGGCCGACATGTTCAAGGTGCTGCAGGCGCAGGAAATCGGCATGGAACTGACCGAGTCCTACGCGATGTTCCCGGGGGCGGCGGTATCGGGCTTCTACTTCGCGCATCCGGAAGCGAAGTACTTCGTGGTCGGCAAGATCGGCGACGACCAGGTGGCCGACATGGCCGCACGGCGCGGCGTGGCCAAGGACGAGCTCGAGCGCTGGCTCGCCCCGAACCTTTCCTGACGCAATCATTGCTGAATCGGGGTCAGACCTCAATTCAGCAACAAAATGCGTGGGGGTCAGGTCTGACATGCGGACACGGGCTCAACCGCCATGCGGTTGAGCCCGTGTCCGCATGTCAGACCTGACCCCCCACGCATTTTCTTTACAGGGCGTAGCGAACGACGGTGTCGCTCCATTCGAAGGCGGCCATTTCCAGCTGCACCAGTTCGTCGGTCGACAGGGCCAGTCCGCGCAGGGCCGGTTCGACCTGGTCTTCCATGTCTTCCATCCGCTCGATGCATTCGGCCAGGTGCAGCAGTTCGCCGAAGAAGCCGGTCCGCCCGCGCAAGGCGTCCGCCACTTCGTCGATCACGGGAATCTGGGACACGATTTCATCCATCGTCATGCCGAACAGCACGTCCATCAGCGACATGATGCCGACCGTGAAGGCGACATCGGCGATGTTGCGCTGGCTCGGCCGCAGCTTTTGCGCCAGCAGTTCGAGCATGCGCCCGCGCGTGGTGGCCAGCATCAGCAGCGGCGTCATGTTGCCGCCGCGCCGTGCCGGTTCGGCGTACAGCATGATCTGCAGCCAGCGCTGCAGCTGGCGCCTACCCAGCACGGTGACGGCCTGGCTCAGGGAATCGATCTTGTAGCGCGCGCCCACCATGCCGCGTGTTCACCAGGCGCAGCAGATTGAGGGCGAGCGTGACGTCGCGCTTGACGGCGCGCTCGATCTCGATATTGTCGGCGTCCGAGGTGATCAGCGTCATCAGTTCCATCACGGCCAGTTGCGACGGCGACAGCTTGCGCCCGCTGATCACCGACGGCCGCGCGAAATAGAATCCCTGGAAGTAGTCGAAGCCGAGCTCCAGGCAGGCTTCGAACTCGGCCCGGGTCTCGACTTTTCAGCCAGCAGTTTCTTGCTAGCCTGTTTGAAGGTGACGGTCAGGCGCGCCAGCGCCGCGGCTTAAGCATGTCGCGCAGATTGAGCTTGATGAAGTCCATCAGCGGCAGCAGCTGGCGCACGTCGGGCGCGTCGCTGCCGACGTCGGACAGCGCGAAGCGGAAACCGTGGCTGCGCAGCTCGGTGATGCGTTCGATGATGGTCAGGCTGACCGGCATCGTGTCGACAATTTCCAGCACCACTTTTTCACGCGGCAGGAAGGCGAAGATGTCGCTCATCAGGACGTCGGCATCGACGTTGATGAAGCCGAGCGCGTCCCCCATGGCTTTTTCCAGGCCGAGCTGGGCCGCATGCGCGATCACGCTGGCGGTGGCGCCCAGGTCGGTGTCGATGTCGGCCGGGCCCGAGGCCGCGTTCCGAAATAGCATTTCGTAGGCAAACAGCGCCTGGTTGCGGTCGAGGATGGGTTGTCGTCCAAGGTAAAAGTCGCGGACGGGCGCCTGCTGGGTGTCGCTTGTTGCGGTCATCGGTGGAACTCGTGTTGATTTTTTACAATAACGCTAATGTACCTGAAAGCGCCAAATTGTTGTAGTTCTGATATTGACAAGGTTGCTACACTGGCATCCCGTCGACAAACACTTTCAGCTCGCCCGGCGCGAAGCGGGTCCATTGCTCGTTGGTGGTCAGCGGCTCGGTGACGATGATGGCAACCCGGTCCTGGGGCGTGGTCACTTGCGAAAAATCGACGCTGACATCTTCGTCCGACAGCTTGGCGGTCACGAACGGATGCTGGCGCACCACGTAGTGCAAGCTGGTCGAGCAGTGCGCGAACAGGGCCGTGCCGTCCGACAGCATCAGGTTGAAGGTGCCGTGGCTGGCTATGGCAGCCACCAGTTCGGCCAGCGCGGCGCGCAAGACCGCCAGCGCGGGCGGCGCATCGCCGAAGCGCGCACAATTCCTGCAGCAGGAAGCAGAAGGCCTGTTCGCTGTCGGTGGTGCCGACCGGGCGGTAAGGCCCGTTCAGCGTGGGCGCGAATTCCTTGAGGTCGCCATTATGGGCGAACACCCAGTAGCGGCCCCACAGCTCGCGCACGAAGGGATGGCAATTCTCCAGCGCCACCTGGCCCTGGGTGGCCTTGCGGATATGGGCGATGACGTTTCTGGATTTGATCGGATAGCGCTTGATCAGTTCCACGACCGGCGAGGCGACGGCCGCCTGGTGATCGACGAAATGGCGCACGCTTCGGCGCCTTCGAAAAAGGCGATGCCCCAGCCATCGTGATGGGTATCCGTCCGGCCGCCGCGCATGGCGAAGCCGGTGAAGCTAAAGACAATGTCGGTGGGGACATTGCAATTCATTCCGAGAAGTTGGCACATGGGCGCCAGCTTAGCATATGGCGCCCTGAAATATCGACCTCGCGAGGGGGCGTCCTCGCGAAGGGGCGTCCTCGCGAGGGCGAGGACGCAACTGATTTAGTGCAGCAGCACGGGCTGGCTCATGAGGGAGTCGTAGGAGCCGAGGAACTCGTCGATTTCTTCCATCGTCGGTTCGCTGGCGATCAGGTTGTTGACGTCGCGCCGGAACGACTGGGCGAGCTTGCCGCCGATGAAGGCTTCATTGTTTACCGGATTTGTCGACGATTTCATAGCCGCCAAAGCGCAGGGCTTCAAGGTTGTGATCGACGCCGAATTCGACCACGCTGTACTGCTCGCTGTTGTAGATCATGTTCATGCTTGCTCCTTCGCTCGATCAGACTTTCCACTCGCTGTACCTGCCAAGTGGGGCTAACCGGACCTATTTCAAGGTGCAGCCAGGTCCGGGGTCAGTTCCAACAGCTGATCGTATGGCGGTTGCTGCAGCCACGATCGCAACTGATCAAGGTGGTCCCTATTCGCCACGCCGATGAACAGCCGGTCGGGGCGATTTCGCAGGATCCGGTTTAATGTTACACGCAAAACGAGATTCCCGGTGCAGCACAAACAAGTTTGGCGCCACTCTGTGCACATCGAGCATTGCAGAAGAAACAAGAGGGGAGCGGCCGTCGGACAGGCCTTCGAGGATGAGCGCCACCCGTTGTCCGGGTGGCAAGGCGGCCGCGATGGCCGCCTCGCGCAGCGCCACGCTGGCGCCGGTGACGAGGGTGGCGCCATGCGGCCTGGCTGTCCGGGGGCGTCATCCCCCTTTTTGGCCAGCTTGCCCGGCTCGACCCCGAGCTGCTTGAGCTTGCGGTACAAATGGGTCCGTTCGAGCCCGGTTTTTTCCGCCACGCGCGTCATGCTGCCGCCTTCGCGGCCCAGATGATGTTCAAAATACATGCGTTCGAAGGCGTCGCGCGCCTCGCAGCAGCGGCAGGTCGAACGAGAGCGAGAAGCCGTGGCCTTCAGCCGTAAGGCATGCCGCCGATCCGCACCGGCATCGACGACGGCGGGGCCTGGGCGGCAAACAGGGCCGCCGCGGTGCTCGAGGCTTCCTCGGGCTGGGGCGCGAGCATCGGACGCGGCGCGATGGCTAAGCGCCCGCACCGCTTCCTGGGCACGCGTCAGACCTTGCTGGACCGCCTTCAGGAGTTTTTGCAGGGCAATTGGTTTTTCCAGGAAGTTGAGCGCGCCGATCCGGGTCGCCTCGACCGCCGTGTCGATGGTGGCATGGCCGGACATCATGATGACCGGCATGGTCAGCAAGCCGTCGCGCTGCCACTCCTTGAGCAGGGTCACGCCGTCCGTATCGGGCATCCAGATGTCGAGCAGGACCAGATCGGGAGCGCCAGCCGCGCGTGCGTCGCGGGCTTGCTGCGCGTTTTCGGCGAGCTGGATCGCATGACCTTCATCGCCCAGGATCTCCGAGAGTAGCTCGCGGATGCCCATTTCATCATCAACTACGAGAATGTTTGCCATCTATGTACGCCTTTTTGATGTGGCCCGCTACTGCGGCTGCAGCTGTTAGCCACTATTCTATTCGTGATCCTGTGTTACGCCAATACACTGTCCGTGCATAACTTTAACAGCAAAATCAGGACAGACGCGCCAGTTCCGTCGCTGCGGTTCTGGATCTCGATCTTGCCGCCGTGTTCATCGACGATTTTTTTGACCATCGGCAGACCCAGGCCGGTGCCGCGCGCCTTGGATGTGACGTAGGGTTCGAAGGCGCGCGCCATGATGCGCGGCGCGAAACCGGGCCCGTTGTCGACGATGGCCAGCCGCACCGCGGTGCTGCCACCCTTGCCGTCGGCGCCAGTGTAATGGATTGCTTCGGTGGTGACGTCGATCCGGGCTGGCAGCGCGCCCTCGCCGCGGTCGTTCATCGCGTCCTGCGCATTGGCAAGCAGGTTGTGGATCACCTGGCGCAGCTGGGTCGGGTCGCCCATCACGTGCGGCAGGCCGTCCGCCAGGCGCGCGTGGATGATGTCGCTGCCGTCGCTCGGCCAGGTACAGGTGCAAGATCTCGTCGATCAGGCCATTCAAGTCCAGTTCCTGCAGCATGGTATGGCGCCTTGGCGTAGTCGCGGAAGTCGTCGACCATGCGCTTCATGGCGTCGACCTGGTTGACGATGGTGGCGGTGCCCTTGTTGAGCAGTTCCACGTCGGGCCCGGACAGGCGCGACTCGAGCTTCATCTGCATGCGCTCGGCCGACAGCTGGATCGGGGTGAGCGGGTTCTTGATTTCGTGCGCCAGGCGGCGCGCCACTTCGCCCCAGGCGATCGAGCGCTGGGCCGAGATCACGTCCGAGATATCGTCGAACACGACGATGAAGCCGCTGCTTAAGCGCGCACCGGCAGACGCGAGCCGCGCGCCAGCAGCACGATGTCGTGCTCCTCGGTGGCGCCCTGCCCGCGCGCGCTGTCGCGCGGGATTTCAATCTGCTGCTGCCAGTGGCGCACCTGGCGCGCTGCTGCCGGCGGCCGACTGCGCGCTCTGGGCCGAGAACGCGCGTGACGGCGGCCGCGAACGCGTCCAGGCCCGGGATGCTTAGGCCAGCGGACGGCCGATGTCGGCCGCCACATTGTGCTGCAGGATGCGCTCGACCGCTTCGTTCGAGGTCACCACCTTGAATTCGGCATCGAGCACGATCACGCTTCTAGCCGACATGTTTTCCAGGACCGACTCCAGGTGGGCCTTGGCGCTTTGCAGCGCGGCGCGGTTGCGCTCGACCGAACTGCGCGCTTCGAACAGCTGGCCGGTCATGGTGTTGAACGACTGGGTCAGCGTGCCCAGTTCGTCGGAGGTGGCCACGATCGGGCGCGGCGAGAGGTCGCCCTCGGCCACCGCGCGTGCCTTCGGCCAGCACCAGCAGCGGCTGCGCCAGATTGCTTAGAACGATCAGAAACGCACTGGCCACGGCGCCGAAGATCGCCAACAGCAGCGTGAGCGTGAGCGTTTCGATGTACATGCGGCGCAGGCCGACCCGCGCCACGAAGCGTTCCTGGTATTCGGTGTAGGCGGTACTGAGCACCTGCGCGTTCGAGGCCAGGTTGACCGGCACCGCCTGGATCACCTGCAAGAAGCGCGGCTGGGCGCCGGGCGGCTCGGGAATGGCCAGCACCACGCGCTGGCGCAGGCCGGCTGGCCGGATCGAGGCCCTGGGTGGGCGGCGGCGCGCCCGCACCTTCCTTGAAGTCGCGCTCGGCCCCTTCGGTGCGCGCATACCCGCCCGGCATCACCGCCTGCAGCAGCATGGGCGCGGTCGGCATGTCCGGGGCCAGGTTCTGGCGCCGGTTGCGCGCGGCCGACAGGATGATCTTGCCGTCCACGCCGATCAGCATGGCGCTGATCATGCCGTCGCGCTCGTCGACCAGGCGGGTCAGGATGTCCTGGGTCGAGAGGCGGTCCTGTCCGGCCAGCGTGGTGGCCGTGATCTCGGCCGAGGAACCGAGTTCGCTGAGCGACTGGTCGAGCGCGGCCAGGCCCAGGTTCACGCCCGATTCGAGCGCCGCCTCGATCTTGACGTTGAACCAGGAATCGATCGAATGGGACACGAACTGCACCGACACCAGGAAGATGACCAGGCCCGGCAGAATGCCGATCCCGGCGAACAGGATCACCAGGCGCGCCATCAGGCGCGAGCCGAACTTGCTTAAGCCTTGTAGCGTGAATACAGGCGCGCCAGCGCCACCACCACGAACACCAGCAGCGAGAACGCGACGGCCGCGTTCAGGCCGAGCAGCCAGGAATAGTAGCGGTCGAAGAAGCCGGAATTGGACGAGGCGGTGGCCAGCAGGAACAGCAGGATGCTGACCACGGCGCCGCCGACGATCAGGGAATAGCGCAGGGCCTGATTCACGCTGCTACTCCGCGCGGTACTGGAATTTTCTGTCCTTCGATTCCAGGCGCCACTGCGAACTGCTGAAGGCATTGACCTGGATCGGCTTGGGCAGGCGCTCGCGGTCCATGAACATGCGCAGCGTGACATTGTAGGTTTCAGCTGCTTTGAGCTTGAGCGCGCCGCGCGCGCGAACAGCCAGCGGCCAGGACGGCGGATCAGGACCATCGCGTCTTCCAGCGTGGCGAAGCTTTGCAGCATGCTGCCCAGCACCGCGACCTGGTACTGGCGCGTCAATACGTTGTACGAGATGCGGATGGTCTGGCTCTCGACGACGGCCTTGTCGTCATACCAGTACCAGCGCGGGCGGGTCAGTTCGATCTGGGTCGTGAAGTACAGCTGCACGCCATGCTGGATGGCGTCTTCCAGGCCGTGATTGAGATCGAAGGAATAGGCCGAGGCGAGCTTGTAGCCTTCGTCCGACGCCTCGATCGTGGCGCGCAAATCTCGATACCGTCCGCCGCCTGCGCCTGCGCGCACGCGAACATCAGCAGCAGCTGGCAGGCGAGAAGTCGGAAAAATCGTAGCGTCACAGGGTGGCCTGATCCATTAAAGTCGATCTCATCGTCGGGGACCAGGCTACGCCGCGCTCTTTTGGAACAGGGCATAGAACAAACCGTCGTGGTCAAGATCGTTAGCGCCTGCGGGCAGCAACTGGCCGGGCGCATCGAGGCGGATCGCTTGGTGGCGCACCGCGAATGCGGCGGCCTGAGCCTCCGATTCCTGGGGCCAGAGCGAGCATGTCACGAACAGCAATTTACCACCGGGCCGCAGCATCTGCCAAAGGTTGTCGAGTATTTTGCCGGAAAGTGTTGCAAGTTGGAGCGCGTCGCCCTTGCGCCGCAGCCAACGGATATCGGGGGTGGCGCCGCACGATGCCCGAGGCCGTGCACGGCACGTCGGCCAGGATGCGGTCGTACTGCTGGCCGTCCCACCACACGCGGGTTTGCGCCTCGAATGCCTTGAGCGTGGCCGTCAGGCCGAGGCGGGCCAGGTTTTCTTCGATCCGCACCAGGCGCTTGGGATCGGAATCGATGGCCGTCATCTGCACGTCGGCCAGCTCCAGGATATGGCAAGTCTTGCCGCCGGGCGCGGCGCAGGCATCGAGCACGCGCATGCCGTCGGCCACGTCGAGCAGCGGCGCGGCCAGCTGGGCGCAAGGCATCCTGCACCGAGGCCAGGCCCTGTTCGAAGCCGGGAATGGCGGCCACGCCGACCGCCTTGTCCAGGCGTACCGCCGACGGGCCGATCCGGGTCGCGCCCAGGCCTAAGCATCGGCCAGCAGCTTGAGGTAGGCGTCAACGCTGGTCTTGCGCACGTTCACGCGCAAGGTGAGCGGCGGCTGGCTGTTGCTTAAGCCGCCAGAATCGCCTGCCAGCCGGACGGATAGGCCGCCTTGGCCGCATCGATCCACCACTGCGGATAATTGTACTGGGCCACCGGCTGCATCAGCACCGTCTTGACCAGCTCGGCGCGTTCGCGCAGGAAGCGGCGCAGCACGGCATTGACCATGTTCTTGGCATGCGCCATGTCCGGGTGCGCGGTGGCCACCGTCACGGCCTGGTCGACCACGGTGAATTCTTCGTACGGCGGCGCGCCGCCGTCGGGCGTGTCCATCAGCGACAGGGCGCAGCACAACAGGCTCGCGAGCATGGCTTAGCTCCGGCGCCTTGGACGTCATCAGGCCGAGCAGCGCTTCGCTGCGGCCCAGCTGGCGCATGGTGCGGTAGGCGATATCCTGGATCGCGCCGCGCGCCTGCGGGCTGGCGGCGGTCACGCCGAACGCGGTCAGCAGGGCCTGCGGCAGGGTGGTACCGGTGCGCACCTGGGCCACGGCATTGGCCGCGCCCAGCAGGCACAGGGCCAGCGAATCGGGCTTCAGATCGGGGCGGTAGCCAGGCTGCAGCACGGGCTTGACCTCATAGCTGGGGCGGATGCGCGAGGCGCTCGGCCGGGCCGGTTTGAGGGAGAGCGTCGGGCGCTTGGTTGTCATGGCGTGGCAATTCGGTGCTTTATAAAGACGCAATTGTACCGGGTAAGACTTGAGCGAGGCTTAAGCACGGAGCAGGGATGGCGATTAAAACAACAGGGTCGGCGGCCGCGGCGGCCGGGAACGATGTCAAAAAATTATTTCTGATGACGCCAGCATGGCGCCAGGCGCGCGGCGCATCCGGCGGGCGGCCCGGTATTACAGGCGCGCTCAAACCAGTATAATTGTTGATAGTTATGCCCGTGGCCAGGCCACCGCTCTTTTACTTGACAGATTACCGCACATGCTCGCTTCACAAAAACAAGAAATCGCCGCCCTGTTCCAGGACGCCCTCGCTCCCATCGTCGCCGCCAGCGGCCTGACGCCGAACGTGGTGCTGGAACGCCCGCGCGACCCCTCGCACGGCGACGTCGCCTGCAATATCGCGATGCAGCTGGCCAAGCAGCTCAAGATGAACCCGCGCGAACTGGCCACCCAGATCGTCGCCGCCCTGCTCGCCAACCCGGTAAGCAAGGGCCTGGTCGAGTCGGCCGACATCGTCTAGCCCCCGGCTTCATCAACCTGCGCGTGGCGGCGTCCGCCAAGCAAGCCGTGGTCAGAACCATCCTGACCGAAGGCGCGCAATTCAGGCGCGGCGTGGTCGGCGCCTAAAAAAAGTGATCATCGAATTCGTTTCGGCCAATCCGACCGGCCCGCTGCACGTGGGCCACGGCCGCCAGGCGGCGCTGGGCGACGCGCTCTCGTCCCTGTTCGACGCCCAGGGCTACGCGGTCACCCGCGAGTTCTACTACAACGACGCCGAGCGTGCAGATCGCCACCCTGGCCGCATCGGTCCAGGCGCGCGGCTTCAAGCCGGGCGACGCCGAATGGCCCGAGTCGGCCTACAACGGCGACTACATCGCCGACATCGCGGCCGATTTCCTGGCCGGTAAAACGGTCAAGGCCAGCGACAGCGCGCCCGTGACCGGCAGCGGCAATGCCGACGACCTCGATTCGATCCGCCCGTTCGCCGTGGCCTACCTGCGCAACGAGCAGGACATCGACCTGCAAGCCTTCGGCGTCAAGTTCGACAACTACTACCTCGAGTCCTCGCTGTACGAAGACGGCAAGGTCGAAAAAGCGGTCGAGGCGCTGATCGCGGCCTAAGCAAAACCTACGAGCAGGACGGCGCGCTGTGGCTGCGCACCACCGAATACGGCGACGACAAGGACCGCGTGATGCGCAAGTCCGAAGGCGGCTTCACCTACTTCGTGCCGGACGTGGCCTACCACATCGTCAAGTGGCAGCGCGGCTACGCCCAGGCCATCAACGTCCAGGGCAGCGACCACCACGGCACCATCGCGCGTGCGCCTGCGCCTGCAGGCAGTTAGCCAGGGCATCCCGCAGGGCTACCCCGACTACGTGCTGCACAAGATGGTCACCGTCATGAAGGACGGCGCCGAGGTCAAAATTTCCAAGCGCGCTTGCGCTCCTACGTGACCGTGCGCGACCTGATCGAATGGTCGGGCAATGGCGACATCGAAAAGGCCGCGACGCGGTGCGCTTCTTCCTCACCTCGCGCAAGGCCGATACCGAATTCGTGTTCGACGTCGACGTCGCGCTCAAGACCTCGGACGAAAATCCCGTGTATTACGTGCAGTACGCGCACGCGCGATCTGCCGCATGCTGGAACAGTTCACGGGCGACCTGGCGCAGCTGGCCACGGCCGACCTGTCGCCGTTGTCGGCGCCGACCGAAATGACGCTGCTGGCGACCCTGGCCGCGTATCCGGAAATGCTGGCCCGCGCCCAGCTCGAACTGGGGCCGCACCAGGTGGCGTTCTACCTGCGCGAACTGGCCGCCAATCTGCACAGCTTCTACTTCGCCGAACGCGTGCTGGTCGACGACGAGGCCCTCAAGACCGCCCGTCTGGCGCTCATGCTCGCCACGCGCCAGGTGCTGCGCAACGGCCTGGCCGTGATCGGCGTGTCCGCTCCCGAGAAAATGTAATCGCTGCGTTTTTCTGAAAGTACCAATGAGACTTGATACCCGCTTCCCCCGGCGCCAGCACGGCAATACGCTGACTGGCTTCATCATCGGCCTGGTGGTCGGCCTGGCCATCGCGGTGGTGGTCGCCATCGTCATCACCAAGGGGGCGACGCCGTTCACCGACAAGTCCGGCAAGCTGGGCAAGCTGGGCGAGCCGACCATGCGGCCAGGTGGCCGATCCGAACAAGCCGATGTATGGCAACAAGGACGCGGCCCGCCAGGCCAACAAGGAAATCATCGAGCGCCACAAGCCGTCCGACGATCCGCTGGGCGACGCGGTCGCCGCCATGAGCGCGGGCGCCAAGCCGGCGGCAGCGGCCGCTGCGCCCGCACCGGCTGCCGCAGCGCATGGGCCGCCCCCAGCCATGCGCCCGCGGCCGAAGAAAAAATCACCTACTTCCTGCAGGCTGGCGCCTTCCGCGACATGGACGACGCCGAGAACACGCGCGCCAAACTGGCGCTGCTGGGATTCGAAGCGGCCATCAGCGAGAAACCGGGCGACAACGGTTCGCTGTACCGTGTGCGCATCGGCCCGTTCGCACAGGCCGACGCCATGAACAAGGCCCGTTCCAAGCTGCTCGACAGCGGGATCGACGTCGCCATCGTCAAAAACCAGAAATAAACCGGGAGCCCCCATGCGTTTGATTCAGTCTGTCCTGTTCGCCCTTGCCCTGTCCGCGCTTGCATCCGGTACCGCCCTGGCCTCGGCCGAAGCGCCCAAGGCCGGTGCCGACTATACGAACCTGGAAACGGCGCTGCCGACCCCGCGCCGAAAAACGGCAAGGTCGAAGTCGTCGAATTCTTCTCGTACGCCTGCCCGCATTGCCGCGCCTTCGATCCGGTGCTGGCGGCCTGGGTCAAGAAGAACGCGGACAAGGTCACGTTCCGCCGCGTGCACGTCGCCTTCCGCCCGGCCGAGCAGCCGCTGCAGCGCCTGTACACCACGCTCGAAGCGATGGGCCTGACGGAAAAAGTGCACGCCAAGGTCTTCACTGCCGTGCACGAAGAAGACGTGCGCCTGTTCAGCGACGCCGCCGTGTTCGACTGGATCGGCAAGGCCGGCGTCGACAAGGCCAAGTTCATCGCGACCTACAATTCGTTCGGCATGCCCTCGCGCGTGGCCGCGGCCCAGGCCTCGGTCAACAGCTTCCAGGTCGACCACTGGCCGTCGATCGGCATCGACGGCCGCTTCTTCACCTCGCCCTCCAAGGTGGCTGCCGCGGCTGGCGTCATGCTGACCACCGAACAGCAGCAGCAAGGCGGCCTGACCGTGATGGACTTCCTGGTGGCGAAAGCGAAAGCGGAAAAAAATAACCATGCAAGCGCCAGCGCAATGACCCGGGTCTTCATCACCGGCGCCTCGAGCGGCATCGGGGAAGCGCTCGCGCGCAGAATACGCCGCGCGCGGCGCCACGCTGGGACTGGTGGCGCGCCGCGGCGACGTACTGGCCGCCCTGGCGGCGTCGCTCCCCGATCCCGGCCGCCACGCCGTGTATGCGCTGGACGTGACCGACCACGCGGCGCTCATGCGCGCCGCGCACGACTTCATCGCCCGTTTCGGCGGCGCCGACATCGTCATCGCCAATGCTTAGGCGTCTCGCACGGCACCCTGACCGAGCATCCCGAAGACCAGCGCGTGTTCGACACGATCCTGGCCACCAACGTGAGCGCCACCGTGGCCACCTTCACGCCATTTATCGACACAATGAAGCGCCAGTCCGGGCCATGCCGCCTGGTCGGCATCGGCAGCGTGGCCGGCGTACGCGGCCTGCCGGGCGCAGGCGCCTATAGCGCCTCCAAGGCCGCCGTGCTGTGCTACTGCGAATCGCTGCGGCTCGAACTCAAGCCCTTCGGCATCAAGGTCGTCACCATCGCGCCCGGCTATATCGCCACGCCGATGACGGCCAGGAACGCCTACCCGATGCCGTTCCTGATGCTTAGGCCGCGCTTTTGCCGCCAAGGCGGCCGACACGATCGCCATGGCATGACAGCTACCGCGTCATTCCGTGGCAGATGGGCGTGGTGGCCAAGCTGCTGCGCGCCCTGCCCAACTTCCTGTACGACCTGGCGTTCATGAAAGCGCCGCACAAGGCGAGAAAGACCCCATGAACGCCGCCGACATTGTCCGCCTGTCCCGTGGCGCGACGGCCGCCGTGGGCGCGGTCGCGGTGGAAGTGGTGCCGGAGACCGGCTCCACCAACGCCGATCTGCTGGCGCGCGCCGCCCACCTCGAACACAATCTGCTGCTGGTGGCCCTGTCGCAGACGGCCGGACGCGGGCGCGCCGGACGCAGCTGGCTGTCCGGCGACGGTTCGCTCACCTTTTCGCTGGCCTGGAAATTCCGCCTGCCGCTGCACGCGCTGGCTTAAGCTTGCCGCTCGCGGTCGGCGTGGCCCTGGCCGAGACCCTGGCCGCGCTCGACGTGCGGGTCCAGCTCAAGTGGCCGAACGACGTGCTCAAGGACGGCGCCAAGCTGGCCGGGGTGCTGATCGAAACCCAGTCCGGCGCCGACGGCCTGTGGGCCGTGATCGGGGTCGGCATGAACCTGTCGCTGCCAGACGAACTGGAACGCCAGATCGGCCGTCCGGCCGCCAGCGCCCCGTGGCTGGCCAGCATGGACCGCGCGGCCCTGGTCGCCGCCCTGCTCGACCAGCTCGCGGCCTGCCTGGCGCAGTTCGAACGGGATGGCTTTGCCGCCTTCAGCGCGCTGGAACCGCCTGCATGCATGGCAGGGCAGCGCGGTCGCCATCGTCGACCACGGCGCCACCCTGCACGAGGGCACGGCTGCTTAGGCGTCGACGACAGCGGCGCCCTGCTGCTCGATACGGTAGGCGGCAGGATCGCCATCGTCGCTTAAATGACGTTTCGCTGCGGGTGCGCGCATGACATCCCTGATCCTGCTGATCGACAGCTAAGCAACACGCGCATCAAGTGGGCGCTGGTCCAGCCGGACGCCGCGCTCGGCGACTGGGTCGCCAGCGGCGCGGTACTGCACGCCGACCTCAATCACCTGCCTTCATCGTGGCCGCGGACCGGCATTGCCCGCGCGCTGGTGGCCAACGTGGTAGAGGCGCGCGCCTGCGCGACCAGCTGCAGCTGATGATTCCGACCACCGCGATCGACTGGTTCGCCTCGCGCGCCAGCATCGACGGCATGCGCAACGGCTACCGCAATCCGGCCCAGCTGGGATGCGACCGCTTCGCCGCCGCCCTGGGCGCACGCGCGCTCGAACCGGGCCGCGCCATCATCGTGGCCACCTGCGGCACCGCCACCACGATCGACGCGGTCAGCGCCGGCGGCGATTTCCTGGGCGGGATGATCCTGCCGGGACTGGGCCTGATGGCCGCATCGCTGGCGCGCAACACGGCCCAGCTGCCCCAGGTGGAAGCGGGCCGCCTGCTGCTTCCGGCTTTGCCGACAACACCGACGACGCGATCCTGTCGGGCTGCCTGGCGGCGCAGGCCTGGCGCCATCGAACGCGCCTGCGCGCTGCATGGCGCGGCCAGCTGCATCATCTCGGGCGGCGCGGCGCCCTTCATCGCGCCGCAACTGGCCGTGCCGCACCGGATGGTCGATAATATCGTCCTGACCGGCCTGCAGCAGGCCGCCAAAGCTTCTGACTCCACTACGGGATAGCACGTGCTGAAATTCTTCTTCTGGGCCCTGCTCGCCATCAACGCCGTCCTGTTTGCCTATGGCCAGGGCTACCTGGGCACCTACAAGCCGACCGAGCATGAACCCGAGCGGATTCGCAGCCAGCTCGCCACCGACAAGCTGCAGCTGCTCAGTGCCGCCGCCGCGGCGGCGGCCACGGCCACGCCGGCCGAGCCGGAAGCGCCGAGCAGCCGCCGACGCGGTAGCCGACGCGGCCCCCAAAAGCGAACTGCTGGCCTGCGAGTACGGCAATTTCGACGCCGCCGACGCGCGCCGTTTCGACAGTCTGATCGCGCCGCTCAAGCTGGGCGAGCGCCAGTCGCAGGACAATGTGACGGTGCAGGAAGTGAGCAAGCACATGGTCATGATTCCGCCGCTGGGCAGCAAGGATGCGGCCGATAAAAAGGCGGCCGAGCTGGAAGGAACAGGGCGTATCGAACTACTTCATCATGAACGACGCTTCACCCCCACCAAGTGGGCCATTTCGCTGGGCGTGTTCAAATCGGAAGCGGCGGCGCAAACACTGCTGGCCGCGCTCAAGAAGCAAGGGGTGGCCGGGGCCAGGATCGTGGCGCGCACCAGCGCCACCAGCCGCGTCGTGTTCCGCTTGCGTGACGTCGATCAGGACACCAAGGCCAAGCTCGATGCGGCGGCCGCCAAATTCGACGACCTCGATCTGCACAGCTGCAAAGCGGCCCGCTAGCGGCGGGCGTCGGCGATGACCGCGTCGAACAGCGCGCGGTCCGAATAAATCTGGATCAAATTGCCGGTCTGCGACAGGTGCTGGGCGATCGCCACCGTCAGGTTCATCAGCTTCGAGCCGGTCAGCACGCTCACCCGCCTGAGCTGCTGGCGGCTGAGGGAAAAGAAGCGCGTCCACTCGGCGCTGACCTCGGTCGTGACCAGCACCGCGGCGCTGGCGTCGACCAGCAGTTCGAGCGTCCCCTGGCGCAGAATCTCCATCCGGATCTCGTCCAGCGCGGCGCTGCCGAACTGGCCGCTGTCCTGGCCGCTGATGGTCACCAGCAGCGCGCCGGGACGCAGGCGCTGGAACAGGAACTGTCCGCCCTCGGCAGACAGTTCAGTGCGGCCGTCGGCCAGCACGGTTTTATTCACTTGCATCGCGTGGCCATCAACGCTTGACGACGATCGGGCGCAGGCCGAGGGCGGCCGGCACGCCGCGCGCCGCTTGCAGCGCCTCGGCGCGGCTCGGGAACGGGCCGCTCAGCACCCGGTGCAGCGCGCCTGCGCGCACCACGTCCAGCGTGGCGCCGAGCCAGTCCTGGCCCCTGACGCTGTCCTTGACCTGATCGGCCTTGTCGGCCCGGCGGAACGCGCCGAGCTGCACGTAAAACCCATGCCGGCCGGTGGCGTCGGAGCCGCATCGCCGTCGGGGCGTGCCTTGTCGGACTTGATTTCGGCCCGGTTTTCCAGCAGCAGTTCGGTCACTTCGTCCGGCCCTTGCAGCGCAGTAGGCCGCGGCTCGCCCTGCCCTGCGCGGCCGCGCGTTTGGCCGCCGCCAGGCGCGTCTCGGCGGCACCGCCCGGCAGCACGCGTTCCGAGCGTCACGTGGCCGCTGCCCTTGCTGAGCAAGCCGAGTTTGAGCGCGGCCGTGTACGACACGTCCACGATGCGGCTCGAGTGGAACGGACCGCGGTCGTTGATCCGCACCACGACCTGCTTGCCGTTGTCGCTATTGGTGATGCGCGCATAGGAGGGAATCGGCAGCGTCGGATGGGCCGCCGTCATCTTGTACATGTCGTAGATTTCGCCGGACGAGGTGCGCTGCCCGTGGAATTTTTTCCCGTACCAGCTCGACATGCCCTTCTGGACAAAGGGCTGCTCGTCGAGCATCGGGGTGTAGGTTTTTCCGAACACGACGTAGGGCCGGTTGGCGTAGCGCGCATACGGCTCGGCCTTGACTTCGGCATCGGGGATCTCGTCGAGTTTGGGCGGCGGGGCTACGCCCGGGCCGTCGTCCTTGTAGTAGCCGCCGCGCCCGGAACCGGCAGGAGGAAGCTGGGGCGCGATCGGCGAACGCACCACGCGCCGCTCGCCGTGGCCTGGCAGTTCGCCGTCATGGCGGTTCTCAGTGTTAAGCACAGCAGCTTACTAGTACAGCAATCGCGATGAACGCGGGGAGTAATCTCGACACGGTCATCGCGCCTCCTTGATCAGGTTTGTATGAGCTTCCGGTGTCGCTGGATGCTCATCAGTATACTGATACCGAGTCCCAGCGTCACAAAAGCGGTACCGCCATAGCTCATGAACGGCAGCGGCACGCCGACCACCGGCAGGATGCCGCTCACCATGCCCATGTTTACGAAGGCGTAAGTGAAGAAGATCATGGTGATCGCTGCCTACCAAAAGGCGCGTGAACAGATTCAGGTGCATTGGCGGCAATGAACAGGCCGCGCCCGATCAGCAGCAGGTAGATCAGCATCAGGCCGAGAATGCCGAGCAGGCCGAATTCTTCCGAGTACACCGAGAAAATGAAGTCGGTGGTGTGCTCCGGGATGAACTCCAGATGCGACTGCGAACCCTGCATGTAGCCCTTGCCCGAGAACCCGCCCGAACCGATCGCGATGATCGACTGGATGATGTGAAAGCCCTTGCCCAGCGGGTCGGTGGTGGGATCGATCAGGGTCATGATGCGCTCGCGCTGGTAGTCGTGCATCAGCGACCAGGCGATCGGCAGGCTGGCCGCGCCGCCCACGAACAGGCTTAGGCCAGCGCCTTCCATGACAGGCCCGCCAGGAAGATCACGTAAAAGCCCGAGGCCAGCACCAGCAGCGAGGTGCCCAGATCGGGCTGCAGCTGGATCAGGCCGACCGGCACCACCAGCAGGCAGGCCGCCACCAGGAACGAGGTCCAGCGCACCATGCCGGAGCGCTGATGGAAGTACCAGGCCAGCATCAGCGGCATGGCGATCTTCATGATTTCGGACGGCTGGATGTCGAAGCCGATGTGCAGCCAGCGGCGCGCACCCTTCTTGACTACGCCGAACAGGAACACGGCAATGAGCAGGGTCACGCCCAGTGTATAAATCGGTACGGCCAGCCGCAGCAGCGTTTGGGGCGGCACCAGCGCGGCCGCCCACATCACCACGAAGGCAATCACGGCATTGCGCACCTGGCCTTCAGCTAGGCCCGGAAAATCGACCCCGGCCGAGGACATGCACACCATCGACACGGCCAGCAGCAGAAACAGGATCATCGCCAGCGGACCGTCGAACACGGTGAAGTAGGGTTTCATGCGCCGCCACAGCGAGCGCCGTTCATTGATGCGCATGCTCAGTCCTTTGGCGCAGGGCGCTTCGCCGCCCGGCTTGAATGGCGGTTCATCCGAGGTATCGGCCTTGATCTCTTCCAGCGGCACCAGCACCGAGTCTTCCTTCGGCACCGGGGTCGTGTCCTTGCTTAGCCGGGCGCTTGCCCAGCAGGTAATAGTCGAGCGCCTTGCGCGCGATCGGGGCGGCGACGGCGGCGCCAAAGCTAAGCGTTTTCGACCACCAGCGCCAGCGCGATGCGCGGCTTGTCGACCGGCGCGAACGAGATGTACAGCGAGTTGTCGCGCAGCCGTTCCGCCATGTTCTTGGCATTGTACTTCTCGCCGCGCTTGAGGCCCACGGTCTGCGAGGTGCCGGTCTTGCTTAGCCGAAGTATAGCCCGCGTTGAGGAAGGGAATCCGGCCGGTTCCCAGTTCGTTCACACCCACCATGGCGCGCTTGATGACCTCAATGTTTTCCTGCTTGAGCGGAATGCGCATGGTCTCGGACGACACGGTCGGCGTGCGCTGCTTGGTGGCCGCATCCTCGATGATCTTGACCAGGTGCGGCTTCATGACCACGCCGTTGTTGGCCAGATTGGACACCGCGTGCGCCAGCTGCAGCACGGTGTAGCTGTTGAAGCCCTGACCGATGCCGATATTGACCGTGTCGCCGCCCTGCCAGGCCTGGGCCAGCTTGTTGCGGGCAAAGCGCTGGCGCTTCCATTCCTTGGACGGCAGCACGCCGATTTTTTCGTTTTCCAGGTCGATGCCGGTTTTCTGGCCGAATCCGAACGGCTTCATGAAATTGTAGATCGCGTCGATCCCCATGTCATTGGCCAGCTGGTAGTAGTAAGTATTGCAGGAGTAGGCGATCGATTCAGAACATGCCGACCGTGCCGTGCCCGCCCGGCTTGTCGTCCATCCACTTGTAGCCGCCCAGCGTGAAGTAACCGGGATCGTGGATCGCCTGGGTAGGCGAGCGCTTGCCCAGCTCCAGCGCGGCCAGCGCCATGAAGGGCTTGAAGGTCGAACCGGGCGGATAGGTCCCCTGCAGCGGGCGATTCATCAGCGGCCGGTCGAGCGAGGAATTGAGTTCGTTCCAGCTCTGGCTGTCGATCCCGTCGACGAACAGATTCGGATCGTAGCCCGGCCGCGAGACGTAGGCCAGGATGTCGCCGGTGGCGGGATCGATCGCCACCAGGGCGCCGCGCTGGTCGCCGAATGCGTCTTCGACGATCTTTTGCAGCTCGATGTCGATCGACAGAATCAGATTGCTGCCGGGCGTCGCTTCCGTGCGCGACATGGTCGACACGGCGCGCCCATGCCGCATGGTCTTGATCACCTTCTCGTAGCCGGTCTGGCCATGCAGATAGCGCTCGTAGCTCTTTTCCAGGCCTTCCTTGCCGATGTGGTCGGTGCCGCTGTAGTTGGCCGAATCGGGACCGTCTTCCAGGTCCTTGGCGTCCTTCTGGTTGATGCGGCCGATGTAGCCGATCACGTGGGCCGCGCTCTCGCCCTGCGGGTACTGGCGGAACAGGCGCGCCTGCACATCGACCCCGGGGAAGCGGAAACGCTGGGCGGTAAAGCGCGCCACCTCGTCGTCGGTCAGGCGGGTGCGCACCGGCACGCTCTCGAAATTCTTCGACTCGGCCAGCAGCGTCTTGAAGCGCTTGCGGTCCTTGGGGCCGATCTCGACCAGCGTGGCCAGCTCGTCGATCACCGAGTCGAGCGTGTGGCGCAGCTTGGACGGCGTGATTTCGAGCGTGTAGGCCGAGTAGTTGCGGGCCAGGACCACACCGTTGCGGTCGACGATCAGGCCGCGGTTGGGCACGATCGGCACGATCGCGATGCGGTTGCCCTCGGCCAGGGCCGCGTAATCATTGTGCTTGATCACCTGCAGCCAGACCACGCGCGCCACCAGCAGGCCGAAACAGATGAACACCAGCGCGAACAGCGCGCCGACGCGCAGGCGGAAGAGATGGATCTCCCGGTCGTTATTCTTAAATTCCGTCATTGCAGAGGGCCGGGGGTCAGATCGGGCGGGTGTGGTCGCGGTCGACGGCGCGGCGCTGGGGCGCCAGCAGCAGCCAGGTAATCAGCGGCCACAGGGCGATCGCGATCACGCTCTCGATGAAGTGCAGCCAGCCGGGGAATTTGCCCGACACGACCAGCCGGACCAGCACCTGCACCGCCTGCGTCATCAGCAGCAGCGGGAACACGTGCACGGCCTGGGTCAGGATCGGGAACCACAGCACGCGGCGGTGAATCATGATCGCGAAGTACGACAGCAAGGTATAGGCCAGCGCATTCTCGCCGAGCAGGGTCGCGTCATGCACGTCCATCAGCAGGCCCATGAAAAGGCGATGCCGATACCGACCTTGCGCGGCTGGTGAATACCCCAGAACACCAGCACCAGCGCCACGAAGTCAGGCGCGCCGATGAAGTGCCCCCAGGGCAGCAGATTGAGGATGAACGCGCTTAGCCAGGCTGATCGCGATGAACAGCGGGCTGACCGGCAGCAGGATGTAATGTGGACGGTTCATCGCACGCCTTCTTTCTTGACAGTAAGCGCGGCGGCCGGATTGGCGGCTGGCGCCGTACCGGACGCCGTAGCGGGCGCCGTAGCGGACGGTTGCGCGCCTGCGCCCGGCGTGGCCTGCATGATCGCGGGCGACGTAGCTGGGGCCGGGGCAAGCGCGGGCGCGCCCTCCTTGATCGGCGCCATCTTCGGCAACTGGGATTTCTTGACCGGCTTGTCCGATTCAGTCGAGCAGGCGCGGCGGCACGTCCGGGGTGGACATCAGCATCAGCAGCTGGCGGTGGCGGTCGATGCTTAGGCCAGCGGCTGGCACACCACGCCGCCGAACGGACCGGAGGCGCTGTTCTCGACCCGGATCACCTTGGCCACTGCCAGGCTTAGGCCGGATAGACGCCGTCCAGGCCGGAAGTGATCAGCACGTCGCCGACCTGGATGTCGGCATTCGGCGCCACGAAGCGCAGGTCCAGCAGGCCGGACTGGCCGCGGCCATAGGCGACGCTGCGCAAGCCATTGCGCAGCACCTGCACGGGAATCGCCTGCTCCTTGTCGGTCAGGAGCGTCACTTCGGACGTGAAGGGGAACACGCGCGTGACCTGGCCGACCACGCTTAAGCATTGTCGATCACGGGCAGGCCGAGCTTGACGCCCTCGCGCAGGCCGCGGTCGAGCACGA
The DNA here is from genome assembly GCA_024703915.1 of Massilia sp. H-1. Taxonomy (GTDB): domain Bacteria; phylum Pseudomonadota; class Gammaproteobacteria; order Burkholderiales; family Burkholderiaceae_D; genus Telluria_A. The sequence goes on from CP087969.1 coordinate 1,915,832, forward strand.
TCTTGCGCGACGAGGAATCGCGCGCGTCATACAGGATCTCGCTCATCATGGTCGGCACCGGCACGGCCGCGCGCACCCAGCAGTTTGCGCAGCTGGACGTTCTCGGCCATCTGCATGCGCGCCTGCTGCAAGGTCTGGGCCGACGCCACCTGGGCCACCTGCAGCTCATGGACTTCGCGCTGGAGCGCGGTGAGCGAAGAAAATAGCTGCTCATGCTGCCCAGCGCGTCGCGCGGCATCAGGGCAGCCATTTGCATGGGGTAGAGAATGGTGCCAGTGACCTGGCGTATGGTGGAGAGCGTGTTAAAGCGCGAATCGATCATCAGCAGGAGGATCGAAATAAATGCGAAAACCGTCACCTTGACCCGAGCGGGTGCACCTTGTTTGAAGAGTGGCGGTGGACTGTATTCCATGACTTCCAATAATGACGGCGCTTACGCGCCACAGTCACTGCGCAGCAGCAGTCGCTGCCGCCGCCAGCACTGCTGCCTGAACTTACTCGTACGAGAAGATCGAGCCCAGCTTGTCCATGCGCTCGAGGGCCATGCCCGAACCGCGCACCACGCAGGTCAGCGGATCTTCGGCCACCAGCACCGGCAGGCCGGTTTCTTCCATCAGCAGACGGTCCAGATCGCGCAGCAGCTGCGCCGCCGCCGGTCAGCATCATGCCTTTTTCGGCGATGTCGGCGCCCAGTTCCGGCGGAGTCTGTTCGAGCGCGTTCTTGACGGCCGAAACGATGTTGTTGAGCGGGTCGGTCAGCGCTTCGAGGATCTCGTTCGACGAAATCGTGAACGAGCGAGGAATACCTTCGGACAGGTTGCGGCCCTTGACTTCCATTTCCTTCACTTCCGAACCCGGGAAAGCCGAACCGATGGCCTTCTTGATCGCTTCGGCGGTCTGTTCGCCGATCAGCATGCCGTAGTTGCGGCGGATGTAGTTGACGATGGCTTCGTCAGATTTGTCGCCGCCCACGCGCACCGAACCTTTATAGACCATGCCGCCCAGCGAGATGATGCCCACCTCGGTGGTGCCGCCGCCGATGTCGACCACCATCGAGCCGGTTGCGTCCGAGACCGGCAGGCTTGGCGCCGATTGCCGCAGCCATCGGCTCTTCGATCAGGTACACCTGCGAGGCACCGGCGCCGAGCGCCGATTCGCGGATCGCGCGCCGCTCGACCTGGGTCGAACCGCAAGGCACGCAGATGATGATGCGTGGCGAAGGACGGAAGAATTTGGAATCGTGCACCATGCGGATGAACTGCTTGAGCATCTGTTCGGTGACGGTGAAGTCGGCGATCACGCCGTCTTTCATCGGGCGGATCGCCTCGATATTGCCCGGCACCTTGCCCAGCATCTGCTTGGCTTCCTTGCCCACTGCCTGAATCGTTTTTTTGCCGTTCGGGCCGCCTTCCTGGCGGATCGCGACGACCGAAGGCTCGTCCAGGACGATGCCGAGGCCGCGCACATAAATCAAGGTATTCGCGGTGCCGAGGTCAATTGCGAGGTCATTCGAAAAATAGCTGCGTAAAAACCAAACATGTGTGTCCTGATGCGCAAGCGCTGCGCGTGATCATTGAGTAAATACTGCAAAAATAGTACGTGCAGCGCGAACGAAATCTCCGCACCGGCACGGTTTCCCGGATGCTGCGGCAGACCAGGTTCGGCGCCGACAACGCATTAGCCCGCCATTCTACCTTATAATTTGTGGGTTAAATGCTGAAAAACCGGTGAATTGCGTGTCTAACGCGACGGCGAGATCGACGTTATTAGAAAGCTTTTATCGGATTTAGCGCACTGTTATATAAATTTCATTACTTGACCCACCCTCTTTTGAGCGCGGCCCGTGCCGCGCATCCTGCCATGTCCCTGACACTTTCAGACGTAAAACGCATCGCCAATCTGGCCCAGCTCGACATGGACGAGGCCCATGCCGAGACCGCACTGAAGGAACTTAACGGTATTTTCGCTTTGGCCGAACAAATGCAAGCTGTCGATACCACCGGCGTCGCCCCGCTGTCGCAGCCGCTGGCCGCGGTGTTGGGCAGCCTGCCGCTGCGCCTGCGCGACGACGAGGTGACCGAAGAAAACCGGCGCGAGGACTACCAGGCGCCGGCGCCCAAAACCCAGGACGGCCTGTACCTGGTACCACAAGTCATTGAGTAAACAAGAACCGACGCCCATGCACAAGCACACACTCAAACAGCTGTCCGCACTGCTGCAGTCCAAACAGGTCTCGAGCACCGAACTGGCCACCCACTATCTGGCGCGCGCCAAGGCGAGCGACTTGAACGCCTTCCTGCACGTCGACGAAGCGCTGACGATGGCCCAGGCCGCGCAAGCGGACCAGCGCATCGCCGCAGGCGCGGCTAAGCCCACTGACCGGGATCCCGATCGCGCACAAGGATATTTTCGTCACGCGCGACTGGCGCTCGACGGTAAGCTCCAAAATGCTGGGCAACTACACCAGCCCCTTCGACGCCACCGTGGTCACCAAATTCAGCCAGGCCTAAGCATGGTCACGCTGGGCAAACTCAATTGCGACGAATTCGCGATGGGTTCCTCGAACGAAAACTCGGCCTTTGGCGCCGTGCTGAACCCGTGGGACAAGCTGGCCGTACCGGGCGGTTCGTCGGGCGGCTCGGCCGCCGCGATCGCCGCGCGCCTGGCGCCAACCGCCACCGCCACCGACACCGGCGGCTCGATCCGCCAGCCTAGCCTCGTTCTGCGGCGTGACCGGCATCAAGCCGACCTACGGGCGCGTATCGCGCTTCGGCATGATCGCGTTTGCGTCCTCGCTCGACCAGGGCGGCCCGATCGCCCAGACGGCCGAAGACTGCGCCATGCTGCTCAATGAAATGACCGGCTTCGACGAGCGCGACTCGACCAGCCTGACGGCCGAACAGGGCAATGTGCGCGAAGACTACACGCGCGAACTGAACACGCCGCTCAAGGGCCTGCGCATCGGCCTGCCGAAGGAATACTTCGGCGAAGGCCTGGCGGCCGACGTCGAACAGGCCGTGCGCGCCGCGCTCGACGAATTCGTCAAGCTGGGCGCCACCCTGGTCGACATCTCGCTGCCGCGCACCGCGCTGTCGATCCCGGCCTACTACATCATCATGTCGCTGGAAGCCTCGTCCAACCTGTCGCGTTTTGACGGCGTGCGCTACGGCCACCGCGCCGAGAAGTACAAGGACTTGAACGAGATGTACAAGAAGAGCCGGGCCGAAGGCTTCGGGCCGGAAGTCCAGCGCCGCATCATGGTTGGCACCTACGTGCTGTGCCACGGCTACTACGACGCCTACTACGTGCAGGCGCAAAGATCCGGCGCCTGATCGCCGACGACTTCAAGGCCGCGCTGGGCACCACCTGCGACGTGATCATGGGACCGGTGGCGCCGACGGTGGCGTGGGACCTGGGCGCCAAGTCAAACGACCCGGTGGCCAACTACCTGGCCGACATCTTCACGCTCTCGACCAGCCTGGCCGGTCTGCCGGGCATGTCGGTGCCCTGCGGTTTCGGCCAGGGCGACAAGAACAGCAAGCGTCCGGTGGGCCTGCAAATCATCGGCAACTACTTCGGCGAAGCGAAGCTGCTGGGCATCGCCCACCAGTACCAGCAAGTGACCGACTGGCACACCCGCGCGCCAAGCGACATCTAAGAAAAGAGAGATTCATATGCAATGGGAAGTCGTCATCGGTATTGAGAACCACGTTCAGCTCACGACCAACTCCAAGATCTTCAGCGGCAGCTCGATCAAGTTCGGCGCCGAGCCGAACACCCAGGCCAGCCCGGTCGACCTGGCGCTGCCGGGTGTGCTGCCCGTGATGAACAAGGGCGCGGTCGAGCGCGCGATCCGTTTCGGCCTGGCGGTCGGCGCGAAGATCGCGCCGCAGTCTATCTTCGCGCGCAAGAACTACTTCTATCCCGACCTGCCAAAGGGCTACCAGATCAGCCAGTTCGAAGACCCGGTGGTCATCGGCGGCCAGGTCACCTTCGGCTACGAGAAGGATGGCAAGCACGAAACCAAGACCGTCAACCTGACCCGCGCCCACCTCGAAGAAGACAGCCAAGCAAATCGCTGCACGAAGACTACTCGGGCATGACCGGCATCGACTTGAACCGGGCTTAAGCACGCCGCTGCTGGAAATCGTCTCCGAGCCGGAGATGCGCAGCGCCGCCGAAGCGGTCGCCTACTGCAAGGCCCTGCACGGCCTGGTGGTGTGGCTTGGCGTTTGCGACGGCAATATGCAAGAGGGTTCGTTCCGCTGCGATATCAACGTCTCCGTGCGTCCGGTGGGCCAGAAGGAATACGGCACGCGCTGCGAGATCAAGAACTTGAACTCGTTCCGCTTCATTGAAGAAGCGATCGCGGTCGAAGTGCGGCGCCAGATCGAACTGATCGAAGACGGCGGCAAAATCGTGCAAGCGACGCGCCTGTACGACCCGGACAAAAAGAAACGCGCGCCATGCGCAGCAAGGAAGACGCGCAGGATTACCGCTACTTCCCGGATCCCGACCTGCCGCCGCTGACCATTGGCGACGACTGGATCCGCGCGCATCAAGGGCGACATGCCGGAACTGCCGATGGCCATGCGCGCTTCGTGGGCGACTACGCGCTGCCGGAATACGACAGCCTGGTGCTGACCGCATCGAAGCAGATGGCGACCTACTTTGAAGCCGTGGTGGCCAAGGCTAAGCAAAGAGAACGCGAAAGCGGCGGCCAACTGGCTGATGGGCGACGTGTCGTCGACCCTGAACCGCGAAGGCGTGGACATTGCCGACGCACCGGTCGAAGCGTCGCAACTGGCGCTGCTGCTCAAGCGGATCGCGGACGGCACGATCTCGAACAAGATCGCCAAAGAAGTGTTCGCGGCGATGTGGGAAGCCAAGTCGAACGACGAAGCGATTGCCGACGCGATCATCGACCAGAAAGGCTTGCGTCAGATTTCGGACAGCGGCGCGCTGGAAAAGATCGTCGACGACGTACTGGCGGCCAACGAGAAATCCGTTGAACAATACCGCGCTTAAGCAAGGAAGCGGCCATCAACGCATTGATCGGCCAGGCCATGAAAGCCTCGAAAGGCAAAGCCAACCCGGCCCAGCTGACGGAGCTCCTCAAGAAAAAACTCGCTTAGCTAACTTTCCGACGCAGCAACCCCAAACCGGGGTCAGACCACAATTCCGCAATGCATGCGGAATTGTGGTCTGACCCTGATTTTATTCAGGCTTCCAAAAAATCCCCCGAACGATGTTCTGAACTTTGCCAGGACACCTTTTCTTTCGTTCACGTTTTGCGTTTTCATTCCGTCGAAACGCCGCTTCACCAAACAAAAACAGGGTCAGACCTCAATTTCGCAAGAATTGCGAAATTGAGGTCTGACCCCGGTGTTGGGGTGCGATTCTGACTCAGATGCCGTAGCGGGTGCGGTAGGCGGAGACGGCGTCTTTGTATTGCGCCAGTTGCGGGTCGGCGCTTAGCTGTTCAGGTAGCTGAACAGGTCGTCCAGGTTGCCGATCGAGATTACGGGGATGTTGAATTCCTTGCTTACTTCTTGTACTGCGGAACTCGGCGACAGCGCGCCATCCTTGCCCGAACGCTCCATCCGGTCCAGCGCGATCAGCACCGCGCATGGCTCGGCAGCCAAGCCGCGCGGATCATGTCCACCGACTCGCGCACCGAGGTGCTTAGCCGAGATCACGTCGTCGATGATCACGACCTTGCCCTGCAGCTTGGCGCCGACTATCGTGCCGCCCTCGCCGTGGTCCTTGGCTTCCTTGCGGTTGAAGGCGAACGAGGTGTTGCGGCCCTTGCTTAGCCAGCGCAACCGCCGTGGCCGAGGCCAGGGTGATGCCCTTGTAGGCCGGGCCGAACAGCATGTCGAACTCGACGCCCGAATCGAGCAGGGTCTGGGCGTAGAACTGGGCCAGCTGGGCCAGCGTCGCGCCTTCATGGAACAAACCTGCGTTGAAGAAATACGGCGACTGGCGCCCCGCTTTGGTGGTGAAGTCGCCAAAGCGCAAGACTCCCGTCGACACCGAAAACGCGATAAACTGTTGGCGCAAGTCACTCACGATGTTTCCCCGAATATTGAAAAAGTGGCGCTATTTTACGCCACCCTGCCCCCTCGAACCATGCCAAAAATTATTTCCGCCAACCTCAACGGGATCCGTTCCGCCCACAAAAAAGGCTTTTTCACGTGGATGGCGGCCCAGACCGCTGACTTCGTGTGCGTCCAGGAGCTCAAGGCCCAGCAGGACGACATGACCGAGGAATTCCTCACCCCCGGCGGCTACCACGGCCATTTCCACTACGCCGAGAAAAAGGCTATTCGGGCACGGGCGTGTACAGCCGCCTCAAGCCCGATGCCGTGCGCACCGGCTTCGGCAGCCCGGAATTCGACGCCGAAGGCCGCTACGTGCGCTGCGATTTCGGCAACCTGAGCATCATCTCGGTCTACTGCCCGTCCGGCTCGTCCTCGCCGGAACGCCAGGAAGCGAAGTTCCGCTTCATGGAACTGTTCCTGCCGCACCTGCTGGAACTGCGCGCCGAGGGCCGCGAGGTCGTCATCTGCGGCGACTGGAATATCGCCCACCACGAGATCGATCTGAAGAACTGGAAGGGCAACAAGAAGAACTCCGGCTTCCTGCCGGAAGAACGCGCCTGGCTGACCCGCATCTTCGATGAAGTCGGTTTTGTCGACGTCCACCGCACGATCGACAAGAGCCCGGAGCAGTACACCTGGTGGAGCAATCGCGGCCAGGCCTGGGCCAAGAACGTGGGATGGCGGATCGACTATCACGTCGCCACCCCCGGCATCGCGGCACAGGCCAAGGCGGTCTCGATCTACAAGGACGAGCGCTTCTCCGATCACGCGCCTTTGATCATCGACTACAGCCTGTAAGCGCTACAGCGTGCGCGCGCTCGCAAAGCGGCGCCGCTGCCCGGTGAGCGGATCGTCGAACGCGATCTCGCGCGCCAGCAGCTTGAGGGGATGGGCATAATCGTCCGGTCCCTCGGGCTGCGCCACCGGATAGAACGTGTCATTCAAAATCGGCGCGCCGATCGACATCATGTGCACCCGCAGCTGGTGCTTGCGTCCCGTGTGCGGATGCAGCCGGTACAGCGCCAGCCCGTCCTGCTCCCCGATCACTTCGATGCGGGTCTCCGAATTCGGCTCGCCCTCCACTTCCTGCATGCGAAAGAACGGCGTACCCTCGGCCATGCGGCTGACATGCGTGAACGGGAACGTGCGCTCCGGCAGCGGCGCGGCCAGCGCCTCGTAGACTTTGTCCACGCTGCGCTTCTGGAACAGCGACTGGTAGGCGCCGCGGCTCGCTTCTTCGCGCAGCGAAAACACGACCACGCCGGCGGTCTCGCGGTCGAGCCGGTGGATCGGCGTCAGTTCGGCGTTGCCCAGCTTGTTCTTGAGCCGCACCAGCAGCGACTCATGCAGGAAGCGGCCGCCCGGCGTGGTCGGCAGGAAGTGCGGCTTGTCGGCCACCAGCAAGTGATCGTCCTGGAACAGGATCTGTTCTTCAAACGGGATCGGCGGCTCGGCCTCGATCTCGCGGTAGTACCAGATGCGGGTGCCGCGCCGAAGCAGGCTATCCGGCGCGAGCACGGTGCCCGCTCCCTCCACCACTTCGCGCCGCGCCATGCGGTCGCGCCAGACGTCTTCGCCCACGTCGGGAAAGCGCGCCACCAGATACGGCAACGCGGCTCCCGGCGCGGCATCGTGAAGCCAGAAGTAGCTGGGCGCGACGCCGTCCCGTACCGGCAGCGGGACAAGCCCGTTGGCGTCGGCCTGCTTGCCCATTCAGTTCAGCGCCGCCGCGCGGTAAGGCGGCAGTGCCTGCACCGTGGTGCCCTTGGCGCGCGCATACACCGGCAGCAGCAGATTCATGTGAGCGTTCATGCGGGCGATGCGGTCGGCGCCGCCCGGGTGGGTCGACATGAATTGCGGCGGCGCGCCTTGTTCAGCGTGGCCATCTTCTCCCACACGGCAATGCTTAGCGGATCGGATCAGCCAAGGCGCGGGGCGGCGATATCGAGGCCGATCAGATCGGCCTCGCGTTCGTCGTCGCGCGAGAACTTGAGCGAGGTGAATTGGGCTCCGTATTGCGCCACCGTGTCGGTCACGCCGGGATCGAGCCCGAAGATCGAGGCCAGCAAGGCGCCGCCGAGCCGGAAGCCGACGTTGGTGCTAGAGCCGACTTGACCATCTGCGCGCAGAATGCTCGCGCAGCGCGTGCGACTTCGTGCCCCATGACGGCGGCCGCTTCGTCGTCGCTCATCTTGAGCTGGCTCAGGATGCCGGTGTAGAAGCCGATCCGCCCACCCGGCATGCAGAAGGCGTTGACTTCCTGCGAGGCGATCAGATTGACCTGCCACTGCCAGTTGGATGCGTCCGGGTTCCAGCGCGGGGCATAGGGAATCAGGCGCTTGGCGATGGCGCGCAATCGGACCACCTGCGGATCCGTGGCCGGTACCAGCACGCCTTTCTGGCTCGCTTCCTGCATCAGGGTCAGGTACTGCTGCTTGGACTGGCTTTCCACCATTTCGGCGGGCGCCAGTACGCGCGCCCACGACAGTGGCCGGACTGCGATCCCGTCCTGAACGGTGGTTTGCCCCTGCACCGGCTGCTGGGCTTAAGCACGCTTGGCACGGCACAGGCGCTCAGCGCCGCCGCGAGTACGAATTTTTTCAGCTTGTTCATGACATCTTCCCGTGCAGTGATTTCGATTGCTGCATCATCGCACCATGCGCCCCTACGGGGCCGCACGATAAACCTCACGCGCCCGGACGCGCCTTCTTCCGCAGCCGGAACACGGCCAGGCTGCCGCGCAGATTCGGCAGGAAGGACACCGGCTTGCCGTCGGCCAGCGCCACGCGCTCGAGCACTTCGAGTCCGCATTCCTCGGCCAGCTCTTCAAAATCGTAGATCGTGGCGCAGCGCACGTTGGGCGTGTCGTACCACTGGTATGGCAGCGATTTCGACACCGGCATGCGGCCCTTGGCCAGCGCCACCCGGTGCGGCCAGTACGCAAAGTTGGGGAAGGAGACAATCGCCTCGCTGCCGACCCGCACGATGTCGCAGCAGCAGCGCTTCCACGTGCTGCATCATTTGCAGGGAATTCAAGCACAGCACCGTGTCGAAGGAATTGTCGCTGAAGATCGACAACCCCTTTTCCATATCCTGCTGAATGACGTTGATGCCGCTGCTGCGCTGGCCAGCAGCTGGCCGTCGTCGATTTCGATGCCGTAGCCGGTGCAGTGCTTGTCGCCCTGCAGGTAGCGCAGCATGGCGCCGTCGCCGCAGCCGACGTCGAGCACGTGCGCGTTCTCGGGCACCCAGTGGGCGATGAAGGCCAGGTCGGGCCGCAATGTGGACAGGTCCTTGAAGTTCATGCCTGGCCTTTCAGTTCGTTCCAGATCCGCTCGTAGTACGCGCGCACCATGTTCATGTAGCGCTCATCTTCGAGCAGGAAAGCGTCGTGGCCGTGCGGCGCATCGATCTCGGCGTAGGTCACGCGGCGCCGGTTGCACACCAGCGCCTGCACGATCTCGCGCGAACGTTCCGGCGAAAAGCGCCAGTCGGTGGTGAACGAGGCGACGAAGAAGTCGGCCTTGGTGTTGGCCAGCGCACGCGTCAGATCGCCGTCGAAGGCACGCGCCGGATCGAAGTAGTCGAGCGCCTTGGTGATCAGCAGGTAGGTATTGGCGTCGAAGTATTCCGAGAACTTGTCGCCCTGGTAGCGCAGGTAGGATTCGATTTCGAAATCGATGCCGAAGTCGAACTTGTACTCGTTGTTTTCGGCCGCGTTGCGCAGCTTGCGCCCGAACTTCTCGGCCATGTCGTCGTTCGACAGGTAGGTGATGTGGCCGACCATGCGCGCCACGCGCAAACCGTTCTTCGGCACCACGCCATGTTCGTAAAAGTCGCCGCCGTGGTACTCAGGATCGGACAGGATGGCCTGGCGTGCCACGTCGTTGAAGGCGATGTTTTGCGCCGACAGCTTGGGCGTGGACGCAATCACGACGCAGTGGCGCAAGCGGTCAGGGAACATCATGCTCCAGGCCAGCGCCTGCATGCCGCCCAGCGAGCCGCCCATCACGGCGGCAAATTGCGCGATGCCCAGCTGGTCGGCCAGGCGCGCCTGCGCGGCCACCCAGTCTTCCACCGTCACCACGGGGAAGGCGGCGCCATACGGCTTGCCGGTGGCCGGGTTGACATGCATCGGGCCGGTCGAGCCGAAGCAGGAGCCGAGGTTGTTCACGCCGATGACGAAGAAGCGGTCGGTGTCGAGCGGCTTGCCCGGGCCAACCATGTTGTCCCACCAGCCGGTGCTCTTGGACTGGTCGGCGTAGGTGCTTAGCCACGTGGTGCGAGGCGTTCAGGGCGTGGCAGACCAGCACCGCGTTCGACTTGTCGGCGTTGAGCGTGCCGTAGGTCTCGTACATCAGGGTGTAATCGGCCAGCGCGCCGCCGCCCTGCAACCGCAGCGGCTCGGCAAAACGCATCGTTTGCGGTGAGACTATTCCAATGGATGACATGTGACTCTGTAAAAAGTGGATTCGTGCGGATCAGATAATTTGCAGCTGCTCGACGGCTTCGGCAATCGCCGCCGGTTCCATCGCCCGCATGATCTTGCGCGTGTGCGGGGTGATGGTGCCGAGGTCGCAGTTGAGAATCTCCTGCTTGACCGACAGCAGCTGGGCCGGATGCATGGAGAATTCGCGCAGCCCCATGCCCAGCAGCAGACGCGTGAGCTTGGTGTCGCCCGCCATCTCGCCGCACACGGCGACGTCGACGCTTCGGCCTTTTTGCTTAAGCGGCGATCGTCATGGCGATCAGCTGCAGCACGGCCGGATGCAGCGGGTTGTACAGGTGCGCGACCTCGTAGTCGACGCGGTCGATGGCGAGCGTGTACTGGATCAGGTCATTGGTGCCGATCGAGAGGAAATCCATGCGCTTGACGAACATCGGCAGCGCCAGCGCGGCGGCCGGGATTTCGATCATGGCGCCCACTTCGACCGTGGTGTCGTACTTCTGGCCCGCTTCGCGCAGCTGCGCCTTGGCCTGTTCGATCATGGTCAGCGACTGGTCGATCTCGAACGCGTGCGCCAGCATCGGGATCAGGATGCGCACCTTGCCGAACGCGGACGCGCGCAGTATGGCGCGCAGCTGGGTCAGGAACAGCTGCGGTTCGGCCAGGCAGTAACGGATGGCGCGCAGGCCCAGGGCCGGATTGAGCGCGGTGTGTTCGGTCTGGTCGAGCGGTTTGTCGGCGCCGATGTCGAGCGTGCGGATCGTGACCGGACGCCCTTTCATGGCCACCACGGCGCGCTTGTACTGCTCGAACTGTTCGTCTTCGCTCGGGATGCTGTGCGCGTGGCCGGAGCGGCCCATGAACAGGAATTCGGAACGGAACAGGCCCACGCCTTCGGCGCCGGAGTCGAGCGCGCCGGGGCAGTCGTCGGGCAGCTCGATATTGGCCAGCAGCGTGATGGCCGTGCCGTCACGCGTGACGGCTTGGCGTTTTTTTCAGTTTCAGCAGCTTCTTGCGCGCCTTGAGCATCGCAGCCTGGCGCGCGCGGTACTGCTCCAGTACCAGCTGGCTCGGATTGGCGATCACCACGCTTCGGCGTCGCCGTCGATGATGACCCAGTCGTCCTGCTCGATCAGGGAAGACGCCTGCGACATGCCGACCGCCGCCGGAATATCGAGGCTGCGCGCGACAATCGCGGTGTGCGAGTTCTGCCCGCCGACGTCGGTGACGAAACCGATGAAGGAACGGTCGCGGAACTGCAGCATGTCGGCTTAGCGAGATGTCGTGCGCGACGACGATCATCTGCGGCTGGAATTCGTCGCCCGACAGGCTCGGCACGGGCGCCAGCTGGGCGCTGCCCATCAGGACCTTGAGCACGCGCTCGGCGACCTGCTGGATGTCGGCCTTGCGCTCGCGCAGGTACTCGTCTTCGATCTCGTCGAACTGGGCCGACAGCTCGTCGATCTGCGTCACCAGCGCCCATTCGGCGTTGTAGTGGCGGGTGCGGATGATGTCGAGCGGCGCTTCGGAGATCATCGGGTCCGACAGGATCAGCGCGTGCACGTCGATGAAGGCGCCCAGTTCGGTCGGCGCGTCTTTCGGCAAATCGGTCCACAGCGCTTGCAGGCCGCGGTGCACTTCGGCCAGCGCGTCCTGCAGGCGCAGCACTTCTTTCTCGAGCTGCTCTTCGGGGACCAGGTAATGCTTGACGTCGAGCGCGGCTGGCGTGAGCAGATGCGCGCGGCCGATCGAGATGCCTCATGAAACCGGGATACCGTGGAGCGTAAACGATGCCATCGGAAGTCCTGTGTGAATACGGCCTGGGGATCGGTCCAGCGGCATTACTCGCCTTCGCCGAATTTGTCGCTGATCAGCGCGGTCAGCGCCTCGACACATTCCTTTTCATCGGCGCCGTCGGCCTCGAGCGTCACTTTGGCGCCTTTGCTTAGCTGCCAGCATCATCACGCCCATGATGGATTTGGCGTTGATGCGGCGCCCGTTGCGGCTGAGCCAGACGTCGCTTTGAAACTTGGCGGCCAGCTGCGTGAACTTGGCCGAAGCGCGCATGCAAGCCCAGTTTGTTGATAATTTCGAGATCTTGTTGAATCATGTTGTAGTCTTTTCCGTTCAAGGATCCACAGCACCTGCGCACATGCGGCGGACGCGTCGCGCCCGCCTCCCAACTTATCCTACCTTGATCCGGTTGTCGACCCGGACCGCGCCGTTATGGGCGCTTACCAGCGCCATTTCCACCACCACGTCGAGCGTGTCGCGCCGGTAGGTGATCGCGCGCAGCAGCATCGGCAGGCTGATGCCGATGGATGACTTCGACCCGGCCCGCATCCGCCAGCGAATTGCAGCAGTTCGACGGCGTGCCGCCCTTGACGTCGGTGATCACCAGCACGCCGCTGCCGTCGTCCAGGCGGGCGATGGCCTGGCGTGCCAGTTCGTGCACCTCGCCCAGGTCCTGGTCGGCGGTGACGTCGATCGCTTCGATGCGCTCGGTGGGGCCGCGGAACACGTGCGCCACCGCGGCGATGAAAGCCTGGCCCAGCGGCGCATGGGTCATTAACAGAATGCCGACCATATCAGACCTTCCCTGCCTGCTGTTCAGGCGCGTCGATGAACATCGCGGCCACGTCGAACCCGCTCTGGTCGGTGATCTCCTGGAAGCAGGTCGGGCTGGTGACGTTCACTTCGGTCAGGCAGTCGCCGATCACGTCCAGGCCCACCAGCAGCAGGCCGCGTGCGGCCAGGACTGGCCCCAGCGTCTCGCCGATGTGGCGGTCGCGCTCGGACAGCGGCTGGGCCACGCCCACGCCATGCCGCATGGGCCAGGTTGCCGCGGATTTCATCGCCCTGCGGAATGCGCGCCAGCGAAAACGGCACCGGTTTGCCGCCGATGACGAGGATGCGCTTGTCGCCCTTGACGATCTCGGGGATGTAGCGCTGGGCCATGATGGTGCGCGCGCCGTTCATGCTGAGCGTTTCGATCACGGAGCCGAGGTTCATGCCGTCGCTCTTGATGCGGAAAATGCTTAGGCCCCGCCCATGCCGTCGAGCGGCTTGAAGATCACGTCGCCATGCCTGGCGTGGAAGGCGCGCAGGCGCGCGCTGTCGGACGAGACCAGGGTCGGCGAGGTGAACTCGCTGAACTGGGCGATCGACAGTTTTTCGTTGTGGTCGCGGATGGCGGACGGCTTGTTGAAGACGCGCGCGCCCTGCTTTTCGGCCAGCTCGAGCAGGTAGGTCGCGTACACGTATTCCATGTCGAACGGCGGGTCCTTGCGCTGCAGGACGGCGTCGAAGGCGGACAGGCGCGTTTCGACGGCGGCGCCGGCCACGAACCAGTCGTGCGCGTCGCCGGTGAGCGTGACGCGGCGCACGCGGGCGCTGACGATGCCTTCTTCCAGTGCCATGTCGCTTTGCTCGAACGCATAGATCGCGTGGCCGCGCTTGGCCGCTTCGCGCATCATCGCGAAGGTCGAATCCTTGTACGTTTTAAAGCCTGCCAGCGGATCGGCGAGGAAAGCGATTTCCATGGAAGTTTCCAATGAGGACAATGCTTGATTTTAGCCGGAAATGCGGATGTCGGTATGAGATGAGCCTGTCACACCGCAGAATCAGGGGTCAGACCTCAATTCGGAAAGTATTTCAGAATTGAGGTCTGACCCCGATTTACAGAGAACATTTCAGAATGGAGGTCTGACCCCGATATTGAAACATTGTTAATACACTTCGGGATTCGGGTCGGTGCGTTCCATTTCGAGCGAGGCGGCCAGCGAGCCGAGGCGCGCGACCACGCCGTACACGTAGAAGCGGTTCGGCGCGGCGGTGCCCGGCTTGGCCTTGAGGTCGGGCACGGCGTGCTGCTGGGCAAACGCGAGCGGCACGAATTGCGAACCCGGTGCGTTCAGATTCTGGTCCACGCCGCGCTCGGCATGGATGCGGTAGAAGCCGCCCACCACGTAGCGGTCGATCATGTACACCACCGGCTCGGCCACGGCATCCTGCATGGTCTCGAAGGTCGGCACGCCCTCCTGAATGATGAGGTCGTTGATTTCCACGCCATCCTTGATGACCGACATCTTGCTGCGCTGCTTGGCCGACAAGTCCTTCACTTCGCTCGCGTCGCGCACCGTCATGATGCCCATGCCGTACGTGCTTAAGCATCGGGGTTTGACGATGACGAAGGGCTTTTCCTTGATCCCGTATTCCTTGTATTTCTTGCGGATCTTGGCCAGCAGCATGGTGACATTGTCGGCCAGGCATTCGGACCCGTTCTCGTCCTGGAAATTGATCTCGCCACACTTGGCGTGGAAGGGATTGACCATCCACGGGTCGACATCGATCAGCTTGCCGAATTTTTTGGCGACTTCGTCGTACGCGGCCAGGTGATTGCTCTTGCGGCGCAGCGCCCAGCCCGCATGCAGCGGCGGCAGCAGCGACTGCTCGTGGATGTTCTCGAGAATCGACGGGATGCTTAAGCCGACAGGTCGTTGTTGAGCAAGATCGTGCACGGATCGAAATCGGCCAGGCCCAGGCGGCGCCCGTTGGCCGAACGCACCATCGGCTCGACCACCAGCATGTTCCCGTCCGGCAGCGCCAGCGGCGTGGGCTGGGTGATTTCCGGCGACAGCGAACCCAAGCGCACGTGCAAGCCCGTCTGGCGGAAGATTTGCATCAGGCGCGCCACGTTTTGCAGGTAGTGCGGATTGCGCGTGTGCCCTTCCGGCACCAGCAGCAGATTGCGCGTCGTCCGGGCAGTATTTGTCGATCGCCGCCATGCTTAGGCCTGCACGGCCAGCGGCAACATCTCGGTAGCAAGATTGTTAAAACCACCAGGGAACAGATTGGTGTCCACCGGCGCCAGCTTGTAGCCCGCATTGCGCAGGTCGACCGAGCAGTAGAACGGCGGCGTGTGTTCCTGCCACTCCATGCGGAACCAGCGCTCGATGGCAGGGGTGGCCGCAAGAATCTTTTTTCGAGATCGAGCAGGGGGCCAGTGAGGGCGGTGACGAGGTTGGGAACCATGGGGGGACGTCCTTCAGGCTTCTTGATAATTGTGAACAGCATAAATCGGGGCAGAACCGCCATTTTAAAGCCCTGGCGGCCGCACAAATGCAAAAGGCGCCCCGCAGGGCGCCTGAGGACCGCTTTGCGCGGGCAGGAATCAGGATCGATCAGGAATGATAGGCCGATTCGCCGTGGCTCGTGATGTCGAGGCCTTCCCGTTCTTCTTCTTCCGGTACGCGCAGACCGATCGCCAGGTCTACCAGCTTGTAGGCGATGAACGCAACCACGCCGGACCAGAGGATGGTCGTGCCGACCGCGGTCAGCTGCACGATCACCTGGCTGCCGATCGAGTAATCTGGCGATGGCTTATTGGCAACGTAGTCGAAAATGCCCTGGCCACCCAGCGATGGCGCTGCGAACACGCCGGTCAGCAGCGCACCGAGGATACCGCCCACGCCGTGCACGCCGAACACATCCAGCGAGTCGTCGGCGCCGATCAGACGTTTCCAGGCCATTCACACCCCACAGGCAAATAATACCAGCGAGCAACCCGATCGCCAAACCGCCCATCGGGCCGACGAAACCGGCCGCCGGGGTGATCGCTACCAGGCTTAGCCACCGCGCCGGACGCAGCGCCCAGCATCGACGGTTTGCCCTTGGTGATCCACTCGCCGAACACCCACGAGACCGTGGCGCAAGCCGTGGCCAGCAGGGTGTTGATGAAGGCCAGTGCGGCGATATCGTTCGCTTCGAGCGCGGAACCGGCGTTGAAGCCGAACCAGCCCACCCACAGCATCGACGCGCCGATCATGGTCATCGTCAGCGAGTGCGGTGCCATCGCTTCACGGCCGTAGCCGACGCGCTTGCCCACCATGACCGCGCCCACCAGGCCGAAGCGATAGCGGCGTTGATGTGGACCACGGTGCCGCGGCATGAAGTCGAGTGCGCCTTTCTGGAACAGCCAGCCTAAGCCTTGCTCGTTTCCGAGGCCAGGGTTGCGGCATCCTTGATCGCGTCAGGACCGGTCCAGAACCAAACCATGTGCGCAACCGGCAGGTAGCTGAAGGTGAACCACAGCACCATGAAGGCGAGCACGGCAGCGAACTTGATGCGCTCGGCGAAGGCGCCGACCACCAGGCCGCAAGTGATCGCGGCGAACGTGCCCTGGAAGGCGACGTAGATGAACTCGGGAATGACGATGCCCTTGCTCCAGGTCGCGGCGTAGGCGAAGGTGCTTAAGCGGCCGGATCGTAGATGCCATTCAGGAAGGCACGGTCGAAGCTGCCGAAAATGGCGTTGCCCGGCGTGAAGGCGATCGAGTAGCCGTAGATGCACCACAGGACGATGATCAGCGCGAACACCATGAACACCTGCATCAGCACCGACAGCATGTTCTTGGTGCGCACCAGGCCGCCGTAGAACAGGGCCAGGCCAGGAATGGTCATGAGAATCACGAGCAGCGTGGCCACGAACATCCAGGCGGTATCGCCCTTGTTCGGGGGTCGGTGCCGGGGCCGCGGCTGGCGCGGCGGCCGGCTGCTGCAGCTTCAACTGCCGCCGCCGGAGCAGCCGCAGGGGCCGCCGCCGGTGCTGCAACGTCCGCTGCCGCAGCCGGCGCCGCAAGCGCGGTAGCCGACGCGGTCGCCGACGCGACTGCTGCTTCAGGCTTTGGTGCATCCTGCGCCGCCGCTGGCAGCGCGCCGCTCATGGCGAACAGGACAGCTGCCCCGGCCAGCCACGTGGTAATGGTTTTCTTCATCGCAAATTCCCCTTAAAGTGCTTCGTTGCCGGTTTCACCGGTACGGATACGCACGACCTGTTCCAGGTTATAGACAAAAATCTTGCCGTCGCCAATCTTGCCGGTGCGCGCGGCACCTTCAATCGCTTCCGATCGCCTGGTCGACGATGGCGTCGTCCACGGCCGCTTCGATCTTGGTTTTCGGCAGGAAATCGACCACGTACTCGGCGCCGCGATACAGCTCGGTATGGCCCTTCTGGCGGCCGAAACCCTTCACTTCGGTCACGGTGATGCCCTGCACATTGATGGCCGAGAGGGCTTCACGCACTTCGTCGAGCTTGAAGGGCTTGATGATGGCGGTAATCATTTTCATACGCTGCCTCGATTAGAAAGTTTTGGAGATGGTCAGCACGGCGGTGCTCTTGCCGAGATCTTTGCCGTTGACCGGGCTGACATACAGGTCCGTGTTGGTGTCGACATAGGCCAGCGCGACGGTGGCGAAACCGAAGTCCTTGGTCACGCCGATCTTGTAATCGTTGTAGCTGAAGGCGCTGTTGTGGGCGACGCGCTGGCGGCCGGCTGTGCAGGTTCAGGGTCAGGCCCTTGTCCAGTTCAACGTTGGCGCCGATGTCGAGGTAGCCGCTGCCCTTGCTGTCGGCCGTGCCGAACAGGTTCGTGGTCGAGTGCGAGTACTTGATGTAGGCGGGACCGAAGCCGATCTGGCCGTACACTTCGAAGGTGTTGGCGCTCGGGGTCAGGTCGTTGGACGGGTAGAAGTAGTACAGGCCGCCCACGTCGTACGTGACATCCTTGGCGATCTCGCCGCGCTTGCCGCCGTACAGGTCGATCTCGAGGTCGCCGTCGCCGCCGAGGTCCTTGGTCCACTTGATCGTCGACGCCCACACGCCGGCGTAGAAACCGCTCGGGTTGTGGGTATAGTCGGCGCCGCCCTGCAGTGCTTAGGCTTGGCGCGGGTCTGGGACAGGCCGCGGTAGCGGTAGTCGGTCGTCAGGGCTGCATTGAAGGACACCGCGTGCTCAGGCGCTGCCTCTTCTGCCTGGGCAGCCGGTGCGCCAAAGGTACCCATGGCGAGCGTCAGCGCGGCGGCAAGCGAGAACTTGGTGGTCAGGTTTTTCATGGCATTTCCCTTATTGGTATGAACGAATTGTGCCGTTGCGGTTTAAAATCGTAGATAGAGCATGGAGACGACTACAGCTTCTTTAGCAGGAGTCGTGCCAGCCCCCCAACCCGGCATCAGGGACTTGTTTTTGCAGGATGCTTACCCATCTTGCCATTGATAAACTGCCAAAATGCCGCCGGGGACTGGCCGCGCCGCCGTTTCGCACTACTTTGATGCAGCAACAGCACCACAACGGTGCGCAAAACTCATTTTTTAAGGATCCAAGATGGACATGAACAATTTTTTCAACGATCTCCAAGGCAAGATCAACCAGGCGATCGAGAGTTCATGCTACCCAAGGACATCGAGAAAAACGTCAAGGCGATGATGACCCAGGGCTTCTCCAAGCTCGATCTGGTCACGCGAGAGGAATTCGACATTCAAAGCCAGGTGCTGGCCAAGACCCGCACCAAGCTCGAGGCGCTGGAACAGCGCGTGCAGCAGCTCGAAGAAGCGCTGGCGGCGCAAAAAGCCTGAATCCGATAGCAAAAAGCCCGCAACTGCGGGCTTTTTCATGCTGGATGACCAACTCAGCTGCGCGCGAAAGCCAGCAGGTCGGCATTGACCTTGTCCTTGTGGGTGTCGGTCAGGCCGTGCGGGGCGCCCGGGTAGACGATCAGTTTGGCCCCCTTGACGAGCGCGGCCGAGGCCTGGCCCGAGGCGCCGATCGGCACGATCTGGTCGTCGTCGCCATGAATGATCAGGGTCGGCTTGTCGAACTTCTTCAGGTCGGCGCGGAAATCGGTCTCCGAAAATGCCTTGATCGAATCATAGGTATTCTTGTGGCCCGCCATCATCCCCTGCATGGCCCAGGAGTTGATCAATCCCTGCGACACGGCCGCGCCCGGACGGTTGAAGCCGAAGAACGGGCCCGAGGCGATATCCAGATACAGCTGCGAACGGTTGGCCACGGAACCGGCGCGGATGCCGTCGAACACGGCCATCGGCAAGCCGTTCGGATTGTCCGCCGTCTTGAGCATCAGCGGCGGCACCGCCGACACCAGCGCCAGCTTGGCCACCCGCCTGGTGCCATGCTTAAGCCCACGTAGCGCGCCACTTCCCCGCCGCCGGTCGAAAAGCCCACCAGGATCGCGTCCTTCAAGTCGAGCGCTTCGATCAGCTGCGCCAGGTCGTCGGCGTAATGGTCCATGTCATTGCCGGTCCAGGGCTGGCTCGATCGACCATGCCCGCGGCGGTCGTGCGCGATGACGCGGAAGCCATTGTTCGCGAGGTGGAACATCTGCGACTCCCAGCTGTCCGAATTGAGCGGCCAGCCATGCGAGAACACGATCGGCTGGCCGCTGCCCCAGTCCTTGTAATAGAGCTCGACGCCGTCGTGGGTGGTCAGCGTGCTCGCAGTGCGTGCCACCGGGCGCGCCGCCGGTGCGGCGCTGGCGGAAGCGCTGATGCTTAGGCCCAGGGGCACGGCAACGGCGGCCGCAGCGGCGGCGGCCATGCTGGCGCCGCCCATCAGGGCCGAACGGCGGGAAGTGCTCACGGTCTGGGGCGCGGCGGCGCCGAACAGGAATTGCTGGAGTGCTGATGGGATCGCGTTTTTCATGATGTGTTCTTTCAAAAAGAGTGAACCAGCTGGAATATTAGTTAGCGCGCTAAGCAATTTCATGGCTTGCTGCCCTGTTGCGCCCTGCCACGGAAAGAACTGTAGCGCACTAATCGTTAGTGCGCAATTTATTTTTGAAAATAATTTGAAACGGCTTCAGGGGCCGAGGTTGCGCGACAGCTGGTTCAGCCCCGCCATCAGTTGCCGCAGTTCGGCCGTATCGAGCTTGCAGGAAGCCGCGATCTGCTGGTTGAGCCGCCCATGCCACTGCGCGCAGCGTGCGCCCTGCGATCGGTCAGCGTCAGCACGCGGTTGCGCTCATCCTTGGGGTCACGGTTGCGCAGCAGGTAGCCTTCGGCCTCGAGCCGCTTGACGATCGGGGTGATCGAGCCGGAATCCTGATCGAGCCGCATGGCCACGTCGCGAATGCCGAGGCCCTCCTCTTCCCACAGGACCAGCATCACCAGGTATTGCGGATAGGTCAGGCGCAGCTCGGCCAGCAGCGGCTTGTACAGCTGGGTCATCTTGAGCGATGTCGAGTACAGGTTGAAACACAGGTGGTCCGCGAGGAGCGGCGGTTTGAGCGGCGTGGTCATGCTGGTGCGTCCTTCAGCAACGGTTCTTCAGATTGTCCTGCATGCGCTGCAGCAGCGCCACTGCCTGCGCCCGCTCGCCGGGCGCGAAGCCCTGCACCAGGCGCGCATCGAGCTGGCGGCGGTGCTTTTGCACCTTCTTGTGCACGCTGCAGCCGCGCTCGGTCAGGCTGAGGCGGTGGCAGCGCCGGTCGGCCTCGTCCTCGGTGCGGGCCAGCAGGTCGCGTTCGAGCAGCTGCGAAATCGTGCGCGCGATTTGCGCCTTGTCGCGTCCGCTGTGCTGCACCAGCTCGCCCTGGGTCGATGCGGGATGCTGCGCAAACCAGTTCAGGGCCCGCATTTCCATCGGCGTGATCGGGTCGCTGTCTTCGCGCAGCACCTGCTGCATGTGCGCCTTCACGCCATGGATCACGGCATTGAGCAGATCGAGCACTTCTTGTTCGGGGTTGGCGGGCATGGTCGCTTCGGGGTCGTCGTTGGGACCATTATGAAGCACCCCAAGATAGTTGACAATATCAACCATCACGCGCAGAATAGTTGTCATAGTCAACTAATTATCCGCCCATGCACGCCACTCCCTCCCGCAGCACCCCGTTCTGGCTGATTCCGATTCTTGGCGCTGGTGGTCGCCTTTGCGCCGCTGTCGATCGACATGTACCTGTCGGCCTTCCCGCAGCTGGCGCGCGACTTTCCTGCGCTGCCGGGCGTGGCCCAGTACAGCCTGGCCTGCTATCTGATCGGCATGGCGGTCGGGCAGATTTTCTACGGCCCGTTTTCGGACCGCTGCGGGCGCAAGCTGCCGCTCTACGTGGGCATCGCCGTGTACATCATCGCTCCGGTCGGCTGCGCGCTGGCCACCAGCCCCGCGGCACTGCTGGCCTGCCGCTTCCTGCAGGCAGTAGCGGGGCTGCGCTTGCTGTCGTCGTGATCCCGATGGCCATGGTGCGCGACCTGTACGACCAGCAATCCTCGGCCCGCACGCTGTCGCGCCTGATGCTGGTGATGGGCGTGGCGCCGATCCTGGCGCCCTGGATCGGCAGCCATGTGCTGTCGGCCTTTGGCTGGCGCGCCATCTTCTGGGTACTGGTCGGCTGCGGCGTGCTGGCCATCGCGGCCGTGCGTTTCGGCCTGCCCGAGTCGCTCGCTTGCGCCAAGCGCCGCCGCAGCACCTCGCTGGCCGGTTCGTTGCGCGCTTACTGGCACATGCTCAGCGAAAGGCGCTTCATGGGCTATGCGCTGGCGGCGGGGTTTTCGACGGCCTAAGCATGTTTGCCTATATCGCGGCCTCGCCCTCGGTCCTGATCGAACACTACGGCCTCACGCCCCAGGTCTATACCTGGGTGTTCGGCATGAATGCCTTCGGACTGATCGGCGCGTCGCAACTCAATCACCACCTGCTGGCGCGCTTTACGCCCGACCGCATCCTGGCGCTCAGTCTGGCGCTGATGTGCGTTTTCGGCCTGAGCCTGCTCGTGGCCGGTGTCAGCGGCAAGGCCGCCCTGCTTGCGCTGCTGGTATCGCTGTTCGGCTTTGTCGCCCTGCTCGGCTTTATCTCGCCCAACACCGGGGTAGGCGCGATGGCCGCGCACGGCGCCCAGGCTGGCAGCGCCTCGGCGCTGCTGGGCACGATCCGCTTCGGCATTTCCTTCTTTGCTTAAGCAGCGCGGTCGGCGCCTTTAGCGACAGGCAGTGCGTTGACGATGGGTATCGTCATCGCCTCGTGCAGGCTGCGCCGCGCTGCTGTCCTACCTCGTCCTGGCCAGGCTAAGCCGCTGCGACGGCTTGACGCGGCGCCATTACAAAGGGAAAACAATGCGAATCGGCGCGCCGGACTGAGCAAGGAATTAATGCGAGCACCTCTGCTCGCTCGCAAACACGGCGCTGCGATACTTCTTATGATGGGGCGACTTCGTCTTATCTGCCAGGAGGAACCAGGTGAGTCTTGCCGTCCTGAGAAGTCGCGCCCTGTCCGGCATGGAAGCGCTGTGCGTGAGCGTGGAAGTGCATCTGGCAAACGGGTTGCCCAGTCTCACCATCGTCGGCCTGCCCGATGCCGAAGTGCGCGAATCGAAGGACCGGGTGCGCGCGGCGCTGCAAAACGCCTAGCTTTGAATTTCCCTCGCGCCGCATCACGATCAACCTGGCGCCAAGCCGACCTGCCCAAGGAATCGGGCCGCTTCGACCTGCCGATCGCGATCGGCATCCTGGCCGCCATCTACCTGATTCCGTCCGGGGAACTGGAGCGCTATGAATTCAGCCAATGAACTGTCCCTGTCAGGCGAGCTGCGCCCGGTGCGCGGCGCGCTCGCCATGACGTTCGCGATGCAGCGCGACGCCGACGGCCGCGACCGCGGCTTCATCCTGCCGCTGGAAAACGCGGACGAGGCCGCACTCGCTTCCGGTGCCCAGGTCTATCCCGCGGCGACGCTCATGCAAGTGTGCGCCCACTTTTGCGCGGCGCGGCCGGAGGAGCGCCTGATTCGCCATCGCCCCGAACCTCGGGCGACGCTGGCGGCGTTCCCGGATTTTTCGGAGGTAAAGGGACAGAAGCTCACCAAGCGCGCTGGAGGTGGCCGCGGCAGGCGGCCACAGCGTTGCTGATCGGTCCGCCCGGTGCGGGCAAGACCATGCTGGCCTCGCGCTTTGCTTAGGCCTGCTGCCCGGCATGAACGACGAGGAGGCGCTCGAGTCGGCCGCATTGCAGTCGCTGAACGGCATCTTCAATCCGGCGCGCTGGAAGGTGCGGCCATTTCGCAGCCCGCACCACACCTGCTCCGGCGTCGCGCTGGTGGGCGGCGGTCCCGCTCGCGCGGCCAGGCGAAGTCTCGCTCGCGCACCTGGGCGTGCTGTTCCTCGATGAACTGCCGGAGTTCGACCGGCGCGTGCTCGAGGTGCTGCGCCAGCCGCTTGAATCGGGCCAGGTCACGATCGCGCGCGGCGCGGCATGCCGATTTCCCCGCCCGCTTTCAGCTGATCGCCGCCATGAATCCCTGCCCCTGCGGTTACCGGGGTCACCCGTCGGGCAAGTGCCACTGCACGCTGGAAGGCGTGATCCGTTACCAGGAGCGCATTTCCGGGCCGCTGCTGGACCGGATCGACATCCAGATCGATGTCGCCGCCATGGATCCCGAGGCGCTCGCCAAAATGGCCGACGGCGAAAGGTCGGCCGTGATCGCGGCGCGCGTGGCGGCCGCCCATGCGCGCCAGATCATCCGCCAGGGCAAAGCGAACGGCTACATGAGTACCCACGAAATCGACCGCCATTGCCGCCTCGACGCCGCCGGCATGAAGAGCGCTTGTGGAAGGCGATGCTGCAATATCACTGGTCGGCCCGCGCCTACCACCGCGTACTCAAGCTGGCGCGCACGGTCGCCGATCTGGCCGATACCGACCAGATCTCGGCTAAGCCATGTTGGCGAGGCGATCGGGTTCCGGCGCAGCCTGAGCGAGCACTGAACGATTGCGCCAGGCGCCCCTGCAAACAATCGCGGCAGCGACAGAAAAGCCAGGTCTGCTACCATGGCGGGATGCGAACCTTGCTCATCAAACCCCTCATCCTTGCCGCCGTCGCCAGCATGGCGCTGGCCGCCTGCAGCCCCAAATACAACTGGCGCGACTTCAGCAGTGAAGACGCGCCTTTCCGCGCCATGTTCCCGGACAAGCTTAGGCCAGCCACACGCGCGCCATCGACCTGGCTTAAGCATGAAGGTCAACATGACCATGACCGCGGCCCAGATCGACAACACGACCTTCGCGGTCGGCGCCGCCGAAGCCCCGGACGCCGAGCGCGCCGAGGCCGCGCTGGGCGCGATGAAAACCGCGCTGATCAACAATATCGGCGCCACCGTGACCAGCGAAAAAGCAGCCCGGGCATCGTCGGCCGCCAATGCGGCCAAGGCGCGCAGCGCCGCCATCGACATCGAAGCCAAAGGCAAGCGCAATGGCGTGCCGATGCGCCTGATCGGGCACTTCGAGTCGCGCGACAAGCGCTTCTACCAGGTGATCGTGATGGGCCCCGAAAAAGACATGTCCAAGGAAAACATCGACATGTTCCTGTCCTCGTTCAAGCTCCAGTGATGCTTAGGCATGAGCGCCACGCTCAAGGGGTGGCGCCGCCGTGCGCGTGTTCCTGTGCTTCGCGTTCGGCTACCTGCTGTCGTACGCGCTGCGCTCGATCAATGCCGTCATCGCGCCATCCCTGCTGACCGAGCTCGATCTGAGCAATGCCGACCTGGGGCTGCTCTCCTCCGCCTACTTCATCGCCTTCGGCTGCATGCAGCTGCCGCTCGGAATCTGGCTCGACAAATTCGGACCGCGCCGCACCGAGTCCGCGCTGCTGCTGGTCGCCGCGTGCGGCGCGCTGGTGTTTGCCACCAGCAGCACCCTGACCGGGCTGTGGATCGGGCGCGCGCTGATCGGCATCGGCGTGTCGGCCTGCCTGATGGCCGCGCTCAAGGGTTACCGCCTGTGGTTCCCCATGGCCCAGCAAGGCCAGCTTGCCAGCTGGATGCTGGTGGCGGGCACGTCGGGCGCGCTGAGCGCCACGGTACCGGTCACGCTGCTGCTGCCGGTGGCCGGCTGGCGCGGCATTTTTACCGGGATCGCCCTGCTGCTGCTCGCCGCGTCGGCCGCCATCTTCTTCCTGCTGCGCGGCACCGGGGACAGCGCGCACGACGCGGCCGCTTGCTGCATGGCGGCGCCGGGACGGCGGCTACCGTGCGATCTTTTCCACCCCGTATTTCTGGCGCCTGGCCGTACTGGGCTTCGTCAACCACGGTATGTTCGCCGCACTCCAGACACTGTGGGCTTAGCCCCTGGCTGATGACGGTGCTGGGCGCCACCCAGGCCCAGGCCAGCCGCATGCTGTTCGCGATGAACCTGGTGCTGATGCTGGGCTACCTGGCACTCGGCTGGGCGGCGCCGCGCCTGGTCCATGCGGGCTGGAGCACGCACCGGATGGTCGGCACCGGGATCGTCCCATGGCGCTGGTGCAAGGCCTGATGCTGGCGGCGGACGGCCCCTCGGCCTGGCTGCTGTTCCTGCCGCTGGCGCTGTGCGTCCCGGTAACGTCGCTGGTGCAGTCGGGCGCGGGCCTGGCCTTCCCGGCGGCCCTGGCCGGACGCGCCAATTCGGCCTACAACCTGGCCCTGTTCCTGGGCGCCTTCACCTGGCAATGGGGATTCGGCGTGCTGGTCGACGCGCTCAAGGTGGCAGGGGCCGCCCCGGCGCACGCCTTCCGCCTGGCGCTGGCGGTCACCGTTGCGCTTCAGCTCGCCGCGCTCGCTTATTTCATTTTTAGCCGGGCCCAGCCAACAAAATACGCGATAAATGCTATTTTCGTTAGTGCACGTGCACGGGATGACCGGCGCGCCAGTTCGTGTTATCGTTTCGTCATGAACCACACAGTCAGAAAGTTCCTATGCTAATCACATTCACCTCCAAGGCAGCAGCAGAAGTGTTGATGTACAAGGAACACGCCAAGCGCATTCTCGACCTCTTGCACAAAGATGCGAGCCGTGGCGTGATCACCGCGGCCGAGGCGCCGCAAGCGGTGGCCATCCTCGAGCAAGAAATCGAGGAAAGCCGCAAGCACGCGCCTTCCGAAGACGTGCAGCGCGACATCCACGCGCACCACGGTGAAGCGAAGCGACGACAGCGAGCACGAAGGCGCTGGAAGTGGTCAGTTTCGCGACCCGCGCTTACCCACTGCTGGAAATGCTGCGCGCCGCCCGAGCGGGCGGCCACGACGTCCTCTGGGGCGTCTGATGCCGGCGCTGGTGGCGCCCCAGGTCCACCAGCTCGCCGCCGCCGATGGCACGTCACTGCACGTGTCCGATTTCGTATTGCCTGCGAACGCGAACCGCGGCTGCATCTTGCTGATGCACGGCCTCGGCGAGCACAGCGGACGCTATCGCCATCTGGCGCACTTCTTCAATGACCTTGGCTTGTCGGTGCGCTGCTACGACCACCGTGGCCATGGCCGGTCCGGCGGCACGCGCGGCGACGTCATCAACGGCGACCCGATGCTGCAGGACGCCCAGATCGTGATCGAACACTTTGCCGCGCTTCTCCAGCCTAAGCCATTCCTGTTCGGGCACAGCATGGGCGGTCTGTTCGCGGCCCGTTTCGCGCTTGCTTGGCCAGACGCCGCTGCGCGGGCTGATCCTGTCTTCATGCCATGCTCTCGCGGTGCGCCTGTCGCCGCTGCAGCACCAGATGCTGCGCGTGATGCATGCGCTGGCGCCGCGCCTGGGCGTACCGAACGGCTTGCAGCCCCGGTATCTGTCGCACGACGCCGCCGTCGTGGCGGCCTACCAGAGCGATCCGCTGGTGCATGGGAAGATCAGCGCGCCTGCTGCGCTCCATGCTGGGATCCATCGACTATTGCCAGCAACACGCCGCCACGCTCAAGGTGCCGCTGCTGCTGCAGGTGGCCGAATGACGACCATCTGGTCGACGCCGACGGCAGCCGCCGCTTCGCCCGCGCAGCTGCCGGAGGGACGCTGCACGTTCAAGACCTACGACGGGTTTTACCACGAGATTTTCAACGAGGTCGACGCGGCGCTGCCGCTGGCCGACCTGCGCGCCTGGCTGACAGCTCAGTTGACCTGAACCTGCTGCAGGTAGCTGCGCTTGCGGGTGGCCACGCGCCAGACGGTGATCACGAGCGCGCACGCAATCCACATCGACCACAGGGTATGCGTCAGGAAGTGGGCGCCGCGCAGCTGCTGGATCCAGCCGATCACGAAGCCGAGCAGCAGCAAAGCCGCGCCCACGAGCGCCGCCTTGCGCGGATGCTCGGGCAGCCAGAACACGGCCAGCGACACCAGCCACAGTTCGGACGACGCGTGCCCCAGCCGGCATGCAATGCCCGGCCGGTACGCCCGCGATCACCGAATCGAGCAGGCGCACGTAGGGCTGCACGCCGCCAAAGCTTAGCCATATCCCACGGACAGTGCGAAAAACTGAGCCGCTTCATTATGCTCACCACGCTCGGCACCAGCACCGCCGACAGCGCCACCACGCGCAGGCGCAGGCGGAAACGGGCAGTCCAGCCCGCGCGCGGGCGCCACAGGTCGTACAGCACCGGCAGCACGGCGCACAGGCCGAGGACGATCATCAGGCTGCGCACGAATTTATGGCTGAGCGTTTCGGCGAACCAGGCGTGGCGCAGCGGGAAAGCGACCGGGCCGTCGCTGGCCATGCATGCAGCGAGCCACAGGTCGATGTCGGTGACGGCGCCGAGCAGGAGGATGGCAGCCGGCAGCACAGCGCCAGAATGAGATTGACCCGGTTAGACGTCATGGCGGCACGGTCCGAAAATGTCGAGGCGCGGGTTGTAGATCGTGGTATTCACGTTCAGCATGCCGAGCACGGAATGGAACACGTTATCGTGCGAGAAGTCCTGGCCGGTGCGCGCCGCCAGGCAGCGCTGGTCGATCCCGTAGCGGCCGCGGAAGCCTTCGGACAGCCACAGCATGAACGGCACTTCGCTGCTCGGTCGATGAGATCATGTAGGGCGCGCCGTGCAGGTAGAGATTGTGCTCGCCGAGCGATTCGCCGTGGTCGGAGAAATACAGCATCGCCGTGTCGACCGGGTAGCGCCGCTCGCTCGCCTTGAGCAGTTCGATCGTCTTGTTCAGGAAATGGTCGGTGTACAGGATCGTGTTGTCGTAGGCGGCGATAATCGACTCGCGCGAGCACTTTTCCAGTTCGTTCGTTTCGCAGACCGGCGTGAAACGCTTGAACTGCGACGGGTAGCGCTTGTAGTAGGCCTACCCCGTGGCTGCCTTTCTGGTGCAGCACGATGACCATGTCTTCGCGCTTCGCGGATGATGTCGGGCAGACGGTCGAGCAGGCGCTCGTCGTAGCATTCGTCGGCCACGCACCACTGGTTGTCCTTCTCCGGCACCGACAGGTCTTCATACGCGACGCGGTCGCAGGCGCCCTTGCAGCCCGAGTTATTGTCGCGCCACAGGACGCTGTAGCTTAAGCATGTTTGAGCACGTCGAGCAGGCCTTCCTGGGCGTACGCCTGGGTGTCGGAATAGTGTTCGCGTCCCAGCACCGAGAACACGCAAGGCAGCGAGACGGCGGTGGCCGTGCCGCACGAGGAGACACGCGTGAAATTGAGCAGCTCGGGCTGGAGCATCAGCTGCGGATTGGTCTGGCGCGCGTAGCCGTCCAGCGAGAAATTGGCCGCCCGTGCCGTTTCGCCGACCACGATCACGGTGACGCTGCGGCGCGACTTGTCGCCGCCGGACGCGCCCTTGACGGCGTCGGTCCCGAGCGGGGCGACCACGACCTTGCGCGCGTAGCGCTGCTTGACGCAGCCGTTGATGGCCTGGATATAGTTGGTCGGCGTGAGCAGGTAGCGCAGCTCGCGGTGCTCGCGCAGCGTGGGCGCGAGCGTCTTGAAGAACGCGACCAGCAGCAGCGCGGCCAGCGCCAGCGAGCGATGGGCCACACCGGCGCGGCGCGCGAGTCCGCGCAGGCCCTGCGGGAAGCTGACCTCGGCGCGCCACACGGCCAGCGCGGGCAGCGCGCCCAGCAGCAGCATCACCAGGATCAGGCGCACGCTGAGCAGTTCTGCCGCCTCGCGGGCGTCGGTCTCGAACACATTCTGGATCATCGACTTGTCGATCTGGACCCCGTAGTGGCTCATGAAGTACGCGGTCAGGCCGGTGGCGACGAACAGCACCACCAGCAGCGGCTTGAGAACGAACCGGAAGCTGCACAGCGCCAGAACGGCGTTGAACAGGAAGACGATCAGCAGGAAGCAGCTAGGCCAGCAGCGGCAGCTGCGCCAGGCTCACGCCCCCGGTGGCAGCACTGGAAGCTACGCCAGAACGTGAGGTTGTAGGCACTGGCCAGCAGTATCGATGCGAGCAGGGTGAGGTGGTCGTGGCTGAGGCGCGGACGGGTCGACAGTTTCAAAGGGCTACCTGGGAAAAAAACGGCATTCCCCAGAATGAGGTCACCAGTCGGCAACCTTACGCCCGAGCTTGTCAAGCGGCCGTCAAGGGCGCGTTAAGGCGGCGTTAAATCGGGCGCAAAGGCGATCTCGAACACCGTGCCGCCCCCTTCCCGTGGCCGAACCGACAAGGTCGCACCGAGATACTCGCACACCCGCCGCACCAGACCCAGACCGAGGCCCGAGCCGGACGACGGCCCTTCCTGGGGCGCCGCACTGGCCCCGTTCAGGACGGCCAGCACCGATGCTTAGCAAGCCCGGCCCGGTATCTTCGACCAGCACCACGCGCACCCGAGACTGACCACGACCGCGCCGCGCTCCGTGTATTGACAGGCGTTGCGCACCAGGTTGCCGATCGCCGCGGCGCACAGCTCGGGCGGCGCGTTGACGGTGAACGGATCGCCGCCGCCGTAGCGCAGCTCGACCGGTCTGGTCCCGGTCAGCGACTGATAGCGCGCCACTTCGCCCTGCGCGATGGCTGCCATGTCGGTGGCGGGTCGCGGCAGGCGGTCCGGGGCCCGCGCCAGCATCAGCAGCACGCTCACGCACTGCGCCGCTTCGTTGGCGGCGCGCGAAATGCGTTCGGCCGGACGCGCCACTGCGGGATCGGCGGCGTGCTGCTGCATCAGGATCTCGGCGGCGCCGCTGATGATGGTCAGGGGCGTACGCAGTTCGTGACTGACGTCGCCGGTGATGAAGCGTTCGCGGTCGAGGAAGCGGCGCAGTTCGCTCGTGTGGGCCGCGAAGGCGCGCGCCAGCACGCCCAGCTCATCCTCGCGATCCTGCAGGGGAAGCGCGCGTCCGTGTGCGGCAATGCCTCGGCCAGCGCCAGAATCGGGTTGACGAAGCGCCGTCCGATATAGCCGCCCACGAACAGCGAAAACAGCAAGCTGCCTAAGCAAACGCCAGCGCGAACAGCGAGTACACGACCAGCTCGACCTTTTCATAATCGCTCTCGTGGTCGACCACCACGAACGGCCCGGTCTCGTCCCGGCCGGACAGCACGTGCAGGCCGACGCCGTCGACATCGACGTCATTGACGCCTACTTAAGAGGTTGCGCAGCGAGGCCGGGATGTCGACGTCGTGATAAAAGGTGACCCCGGCTTAAGCATCGCGACCGGCAGTCCGCTGGCCTGGCGCGGCGAGGCCCAGATGGCGACTTCCTTGAGGCGGGCATCAACCAGCCGCATCTCGATCCCCTCCACCGCAATGGCGCAGATGGTGGCAAAAAAAGCGGTCGAGCCGAGCGTGAAGAGCAGGTAGGCCACCGAGATCCGGCGGCGCAGGGAGTCACGCGCCTTCATCGGTCGCAGTCAGCTGATAGCCCAGGCCCGGCACGGTGCGCAGCATGGGAAAGGGGAATGGCTTGTCGAGCACCTGGCGCAGCGCGTGCAGATGGGTGCGCAAGGC
Source organism: Massilia sp. H-1 (assembly GCA_024703915.1). Lineage (GTDB taxonomy): Bacteria > Pseudomonadota > Gammaproteobacteria > Burkholderiales > Burkholderiaceae_D > Telluria_A. The sequence continues at coordinate 1,946,855 of CP087969.1, forward strand.
GTCGCTCTCGGGGCGGTCGTCGCCCCAAACCTCGTGCTCGAGCTGTTCGCGCGTGACCAGGCGCGGCGATTCGCGCATCAGGCACTTGAGCATGACAAAGCCGGTCTTGGTCAGCGCCAGCGGAACGCCGTCGCGCGACCTGGTAGGTATCGGTATTGAAGGTGAGCGGCCCCACCTTGAGAATGCTGGAGGCGCGATGCTCGCCCGCGCTTAGCAGCAGAGAGCATTGAGCCGCAGGTCGAGTTCGACCAGCGAGAATGGCTTGACCAGATAATCGTCGGCCCCGGCGTTGAAGCTTACTTCCTTGTCTTGCAGCGTGTCGCGCGCGGTCAGCATGAGGACTGGCGCGGCGCTATTGAGTTCGGTGCGCAGCTTGCGGCATACCTCGATCCCGCTCAGCCCCGGCAACATAACGTCGAGGACGATCACGTCGTAAGCATGTTCGGCCGCCAGTGCCAGGCCTAAGCGTAGCCGGTCGATGCGGTATCGAGAACATAACCCTTCGGCTCGAGAAACCCGTACAGGTTGGCGACAATATCGGGATTGTCTTCGATGATCAGGATGCGCATGGCTGCATTCTAGCCGAAAAAAACGGGGTGACGCCGCGCATGGCGCTTCACAACCTCGAACCAGAGCAAAGCCAGCACGGTCGCACACGCCGCGATGCTTAGGCCAGCAGCCACGATGGCAGCGCAAATGCGAACAGCGTCCGTAACGACGGCACCCCGAAGATCAGCGCGAGCAGCGCGATGGCCGCGCCGCATGAGAATCGGAAAGGCCGGGTTGCCTGCGCCGCTCTGGCGACCGGCCTGGACCGACCATGCCCGGCTGGCGTGAATCAGGGCCACGTTGGACAGCACCAGCACGCAGAACGCCGCGGGGCCGCGTCGTCGGAGGCGCCCAGCGTGCGCGCTATGGCAAACACCGCAAGGACCACAAGCAGCAGGCCGCTTCCCTGGATCAGCGCCCGTGTCAGCACGGCCCGCCCGAACAGGCGCGTACCGGCCCGGCGCGGGCCAAGCCGCATGGCGTCGTCTTCGATCGGCTCCGCCTCGAAAATCACCGAGCACGCAGGATCGATGATCAATTGCAGAAACAGGATATGCACCGGCATGAGCAGCATTGGCCATCCGAGCAGGACCGGCAGCAGCGACAAGCCGACAATCGGCACATGCGTGGCAATGACGAACACGATCGCCTTGCGCAGATTGGCATGGATCCTGCGGCCGTGACAAACGGCGGTCACCAGCGACGTGAAGTCGTCATTCAGCAGAACCAGCGACGCCGACTCGCGCGCCACGTCGGTCCCGCGCGCCCCCATGGCGACTCCGATGTCGGCAGCCTTGAGCGCAGGGGGCATCGTTGACGCCGTCGCCGGTCATCGCGACGACGTCGCCGCGCGCGGAACGCCTGGACCAGCCGCAGTTTCTGGGCCTAGGCTGAACGCGGCAAAAGACATCGATATCGGCCAGTCCGGCTGCCAGTTCCTGGTCGCTCAGGGCGGCCAGTTCGGGCCCCGTCATCGCGGTGCTTAGCGCGCGCGATCCCGGCCTGCCTGGCGATGGCCATGGCGGTTGCGGGATGGTCGCCCGTGATCATCACCACCCGCATGCCCGCCCTTTGGCAGGTGGCGATTGCCAGCCGGCACGTCGGGGCGCACGGGATCCTCGAGCGCGACCAGGCCCAGGAACTCGAACGCGAAATCGTGCTGGTTCACCGGCAGCTGGGCCGCGTCGAACACGGCGCGCACAACGCCGAGCACGCGCAACCCCTCCGCCGCCATGCAGGCGACCTGGCGCGCGATCAGCTCACTCGTGGCGCTGTCCAGATGGCAGAGATCGATCACCGATTCGGGCGCGCCCTTGGCCGCGATCATGCTCGCCTTGTGATCGGGCGAACGCCAGACACGCGACATCGCCAGCATTTCCTTCGACAATGGGTAGTCATTGAGCAGCGTCCAGTCCTGATGCAGATGCTCGGTGCCTGCCAGCAGGCGCTGGCTAGACGTCCGCGATGGCCGACTCCATCGGATCGGAACGCACGGCGGTGGCTGGCCAGCACGGCGAATTCGAGGACCGCGTGCAGGGCGTCGTCCAGTGGCGCGCCGCTTGGGCGGCATCGTACTGTGCGGCGTCGCTCCAGATCGCGCGCACCGCCATGCGGTTCATGGTCAGGGTGCCAGTCTTGTCGACACACAGCACGCTGGTCGCGCCAAGCAATTCGATGGCGGGAATGCGCCGCGCCAGGACGTTCTCGCGCGCCAGGCGCCAGGCGCCGAATCCGAGAAAAATGGTCAGCACGACCGGCAGTTCCTCGGGCAGCAGCGCCATCGCGAGCGTGAGACCGGCGAGCACGCCGTGCAGCCAGTCGCCGCGCGCCTGCCAGTACAACAGGGCCAGGAGCGCTGCCAGCGCCAGCCCTGCCAGCGCCACGCGCGTGACGACGCGCCCGATTTCCTGCTCGAGCGGCGTGCGCTCCTGGACGATGCTTAGGCCAGCGACGCCCCGATCTGGCCGAGCGCACTGCGCGTCCCGGTCGCCACGACCTGTCCACGTGCGCTGCCCTGCGTGACGAGCGTGCCGGAATAGACATGGGAGGCGCTTTGCAGCAGCTGCGCGGCCGGTGCCCCGACGAACTTGGCGACCGCCGCTGATTCGCCGGTCAGCGACGATTCGTCCACCATGAGGTTGGACGACTCGAGCAGGAGCATGTCGGCCGGGACGCGATTGCCCTCGGAGATAAGGACGATGTCGCCACACACGAGCGCGGGCGCGGCGATCAGGCGCACGACACCGTCGCGCATGACCGAGGCCATCGGACTGGACAAGTCGCGCAGTGCGGCCAGCGCATGTTCGGCGCGCCGCTGCTGGACAAAGGTGATGCCGATCACGAGTACGACAAAGGCCAGCAGCATCAGCGCTTCGTCGGGATCGCCCAGCAACAGGTAAATCAGCGCCACAGGCGACCAGCAGCAGGAACATCGGCTCGGCGACGACCGCGGCCAGCAAGCGCAGCGACGCGCGGCGCGCCGGGTCCGGCAACGCATTGGCGCCGTCGCGCTGCAGGCGGAGCGCGGCTTCCGCTTCTGTCAGGCCAGTGCCCGCAGGGGTGGTCATGGCCGGGCGCGCTGCATGACTAGTGCTTAGGCCGGGAAGCATTCGCCGCAGCGTGTCGTCGCGCAGCACATAGTGGTGATACAGGGCGGCAATGGCGTGCAAGCCGACCAGGAAGTAGCCCGCCGTTGCAATCGCCTCATGGACTTCCTTGATGCTTTTCATGAGTTCCTTGTTTTCAGCCAGCAATGGCGGCAGTTGGAAGCCGAAGAAGGGAATAGCCGAACCTTTCGCGCTCAAGATCATCCAGCCCAGCAGCGGCATCGCAAACATGAACAGATACAAGGCCACTTTCATCCACCTGGCAGCCAAGCATGGCCTGCCACGCGGCGGGAAGCGGTGTAATGGCTGGCACCGGTGCGCTCAGGTAAGCCAGCAGGCGTACACCCGCCAGCAACAAGACGGAAATGCCCAGCATGTAGTGCCACGCCTTGAGGGCTTCGCGCGGATCGCTGCCCTTGGGATAGATTTCCCACAATTCCATTGTTGCGTAGACGGCGACCAGCAGGAGCAGCATGAACCAGTGCAAGCTTACTGAGAGCCATCCGTAGTGTGTTTTGCTATTTCGCCAGTTCATATGTTCTCCCCTGCCAAGCATGACATGACCCAAGTGTATTGGATCTGGCACTTAAAAGGACTTGATGTGCCTCAAGAATACCGAAACGGCGAAGCGGGATGGGCTTGAACGAAAAAAGCCCCAAGCATTTCTGCTCGGGGTTTTTCTCTTATAACTAGCCTGACGATGACCTACTTTCACACTGGTTGCAGCACTATCATCGGCGTAAACTCGTTTCACGGTCCTGTTCGGGATGGGAAGGGGTGGTACCGAGCTACTATGGTCATCAGGCATAACTGGGACTGGATACTGCTCCCGATCGGGCAGCAATATCGTCGTGTTTGGTCATGCAGGTCAGCATTATAGCCGACTATGGGTATTGCAGGACGAAAAAAACCCCAAGGCATTTCTGCTCTGGGGTTTTTTCATATAACTAGCCTGACGATAACCTACTTTCACACTGGTTGCAGCACTATCATCGGCGTAATCTCGTTTCACGGTCCTGTTCGGGATGGGAAGGGGTGGTACCGAGTTACTATGGTCATCAGGCATAACTTGTACAGGTCCGCACAATGGCAGGGCGCAGCTTCCTTTGGAAGCTGCTACCTTGAATCTGGAAGAAGTATTGTTTTGTATTACTTGGTAGCACTCGTATCAACAACAAGCACAACGCGTATTCTTATCATCTACAACTGCTAATGTTATAGGGACAAGCCGTACGGGCAATTAGTATCAGTTAGCTTAATGCATTACTGCACTTCCACACCTGACCTATCAACGTCCTGGTCTCGAACGACCCTTTAAAGAGCTCAAGGCTCTGGGAAATCTCATCTCAAGGCAAGTTTCCCGCTTAGATGCTTTCAGCGGTTATCTCTTCCAGACTTAGCTACCCGGCAATGCCACTGGCGTGACAACCGGTACACCAGAGGTCTGTCCACTCCGGTCCTCTCGTACTAGGAGCAGCCCCCTTCAAATTTCCAACGCCCACGGCAGATAGGGACCAAACTGTCTCACGACGTTTTAAACCCAGCTCACGTACCACTTTAAATGGCGAACAGCCATACCCTTGGGACCGGCTACAGCCCCAGGATGTGATGAGCCGACATCGAGGTGCCAAACTCCCCCGTCGATATGAACTCTTGGGAGGAATCAGCCTGTTATCCCCAGAGTACCTTTTATCCGTTGAGCGATGGCCCTTCCATACAGAACCACCGGATCACTATGTCCTACTTTCGTACCTGCTCGACTTGTCAGTCTCGCAGTTAAGCACGCTTATGCCATTGCACTATTAGCACGATGTCCGACCGTACCTAGCGTACCTTCGAACTCCTCCGTTACACTTTAGGAGGAGACCGCCCCAGTCAAACTGCCTACCATGCACTGTCCCCGACCCGGATAACGGGCCAAGGTTAGAACCTCAAACAAACCAGGGTGGTATTTCAAGGATGGCTCCATGAGAACTGGCGTCCCCACTTCAAAGCCTCCCACCTATCCTACACAGATTGGTTCAAAGTCCAATGCAAAGCTACAGTAAAGGTTCATGGGGTCTTTCCGTCTAGCCGCGGGTAGATTGCATCATCACAAACATTTCAACTTCGCTGAGTCTCGGGAGGAGACAGTGTGGCCATCGTTACGCCATTCGTGCAGGTCGGAACTTACCCGACAAGGAATTTCGCTACCTTAGGACCGTTATAGTTACGGCCGCCGTTTACTGGGACTTCAATCAAGAGCTTGCACCCCATCATTTAATCTTCCAGCACCGGGCAGGCGTCACACCCTATACGTCCACTTTCGTGTTTGCAGAGTGCTGTGTTTTTATTAAACAGTCGCAGCCACCAGTTTATTGCAACCCGTTCATCCTTCCACAGTAAAGTGGTCAAACTACAAGGGCGTACCTTTTCCCGAAGTTACGGTACCAATTTGCCGAGTTCCTTCTCCCGAGTTCTCTCAAGCGCCTTAGAATACTCATCTCGCCCACCTGTGTCGGTTTGCGGTACGGTCTCGTATGACTGAAGCTTAGAGGCTTTTCTTGGAACCACTTCCGATTGCTTCGAGACCTAAGTCTCTCGTCTCAACCCCTTGAATTCCGCGCCCGGATTTGCCTAAGCGCCTTCTATGAGTCAAAAACCGGGACATCCAACACCCGGACAACCTTCCACGATCCGTCCCCCCATCGCATCATACGACGGTGCAGGAATATTAACCTGCTTCCCATCAGCTACGCATCTCTGCCTCGCCTTAGGGGCCGACTCACCCTGCTCCGATGAACGTTGAACAGGAAACCTTGGGCTTACGGCGTGGGGGCTTTTCACCCCCATTATCGCTACTCATGTCAGCATTCGCACTTCTGATACCTCCAGCATCCTTTACAAGACACCTTCGCAGGCTTACAGAACGCTCTCCTACCATATAGATCAAGGTACAAGTACCGGGAAATATATCCGCAGCTTCGGTGACTGGCTTAGCCCCGTTACATCTTCCGCGCAGGACGACTCGATCAGTGAGCTATTACGCTTTCTTTAAATGATGGCTGCTTCTAAGCCAACATCCTGACTGTTTTAGCCTTCCCACTTCGTTTTCCACTTAGCCAATCTTTGGGACCTTAGCTGGCGGTCTGGGTTGTTTCCCTCTTGACGCCGGACGTTAGCACCCGACGTCTGTCTCCCAAGCTCGCACTCATCGGTATTCGGAGTTTGCAATGGTTTGGTAAGTCGCAATGACCCCCTAGCCATAACAGTGCTCTACCCCCGATGGTGATACTTGAGGCACTACCTAAATAGTTTTCGGAGAGAACCAGCTATTTCCAAGTTTGTTTAGCCTTTCACCCCTACCCACAGCTCATCCCCTAATTTTTCAACATTAGTGGGTTCGGACCTCCAGGGCGTGTTACCGCACCTTCATCCTGGCCATGAGTAGATCACTTGGTTTCGGGTCTACACCCAGCGACTGTCGCCCTATTCGGACTCGATTTCTCTACGGCTTCCCTATATGGTTAACCTTGCCACTGAATGTAAGTCGCTGACCCATTATACAAAAGGTACGCAGTCACGGAACAAGTCCGCTCCTACTGTTTGTATGCACACGGTTTCAGGATCTATTTCACTCCCCTCCCGGGGTTCTTTTCGCCTTTCCCTCACGGTACTGGTTCACTATCGGTCGATTACGAGTATTTAGCCTTGGAGGATGGTCCCCCCATATTCAGACAGGATTTCTCGTGTCCCGCCCTACTTGTCGCATACTTAGTTCCACACATCACATTTCGTATAAGGGGCTATCACCCTCTATGGCCGGAGTTTCCAATCCGTTCTACTATGTGTCGTGCTAAATCATGCAGGCTCATCCCATTTCGCTCGCCACTACTTTGGGAATCTCGGTTGATTTATTTTCCTGCAGCTACTTAGATGTTTCAGTTCGCCACGTTCGCTTTGCATACCTATGTATTCAGTATGCAATGACCTAAAAGGCCGGGTTTCCCCATTCGGAAATCTGCGGATCAAAGTGTGTTTGCTCACTCCCCGCAGCTTATCGCAAGCTACTACGTCCTTCATCGCCTGTAATCGCCAAGGCATCCACCATGTGCACTTATTCGCTTGTCCCTATAACGTTAGCTCCTGACGACTAATCAGGAAGCGTTTATAGAGATAAGAGTACAGCGTTGTTGCTTTGTTTGTTGATACAAGTTTTACTACCCTGCCAAACCGTTTGCACGGATTGACATAAAACTTTACTTCTTCCAGATTGTTAAAGAACGAAACAGCATTTAATCTCTAAAAGATCAAATCTAAATCCAGCAACGTCGGCCGACTTACATTTGAACTTTTGGTGGAGGATGACGGGATCAGAACCGACGACCCCCTGCTTGCAAAGCAGGTGCTCTCCCAGCTGAGCTAATCCCCCATTGGGTAAGACTGGTAGGGCTGGTTGGACTCGAACCAACGACCCCCGCGTTATCAACACGGTGCTCTAACCAGCTGAGCTACAGCCCCAAATGCTGTTCTTTATCTTTATTAACAGTCGATAAGAGTGGACGCTTAATGAATTGGTTCTATAACCAGGTGCAACTCTAGAAAGGAGGTGATCCAGCCGCACCTTCCGATACGGCTACCTTGTTACGACTTCACCCCAGTCACGAATCCTACCGTGGTAAGCGCCCCCCTTACGGTTAAGCTACCTACTTCTGGTAAAACCCGCTCCCATGGTGTGACGGGCGGTGTGTACAAGACCCGGGAACGTATTCACCGCGACATGCTGATCCGCGATTACTAGCGATTCCAACTTCATGCAGTCGAGTTGCAGACTACAATCCGGACTACGATACACTTTCTGGGATTAGCTCCCCCTCGCGGGTTGGCGGCCCTCTGTATGTACCATTGTATGACGTGTGAAGCCCTACCCATAAGGGCCATGAGGACTTGACGTCATCCCCACCTTCCTCCGGTTTGTCACCGGCAGTCTCATTAGAGTGCCCTTTCGTAGCAACTAATGACAAGGGTTGCGCTCGTTGCGGGACTTAACCCAACATCTCACGACACGAGCTGACGACAGCCATGCAGCACCTGTGTTACGGCTCTCTTTCGAGCACACCTCGATCTCTCGTGGCTTCCGTACATGTCAAGGGTAGGTAAGGTTTTTCGCGTTGCATCGAATTAATCCACATCATCCACCGCTTGTGCGGGTCCCCGTCAATTCCTTTGAGTTTTAATCTTGCGACCGTACTCCCCAGGCGGTCTACTTCACGTTAGCTGCGTTACCAAGTTAATTAAAACCCGACAACTAGTAGACATCGTTTAGGGCGTGGACTACCAGGGTATCTAATCCTGTTTGCTCCCCACGCTTTCGTGCATGAGCGTCAATCTTGACCCAGGGGCTGCCTTCGCCATCGGTGTTCCTCCACATCTCTACGCATTTCACTGCTACACGTGGAATTCTACCCCCCTCTGCCAGATTCTAGCCTTGCAGTCTCCATCGCAATTCCCAGGTTGAGCCCGGGGATTTCACGACAGACTTACAAAACCGCCTGCGCACGCTTTACGCCCAGTAATTCCGATTAACGCTTGCACCCTACGTATTACCGCGGCTGCTGGCACGTAGTTAGCCGGTGCTTATTCTTCAGGTACCGTCATTAGCAAGAGATATTAGCTCTCACCGTTTCTTCCCTGACAAAAGAGCTTTACAACCCGAAGGCCTTCTTCACTCACGCGGCATTGCTGGATCAGGCTTTCGCCCATTGTCCAAAATTCCCCACTGCTGCCTCCCGTAGGAGTCTGGACCGTGTCTCAGTTCCAGTGTGGCTGGTCGTCCTCTCAGACCAGCTACTGATCGATGCCTTGGTAGGCCTTTACCCCACCAACTAGCTAATCAGATATCGGCCGCTCCAGGAGCATGAGGTCTTGCGATCCCCCACTTTCATCCTTAGATCGTATGCGGTATTAGCGTAACTTTCGCTACGTTATCCCCCACTCCAGGGTACGTTCCGATATATTACTCACCCGTTCGCCACTCGCCGCCAGGTTGCCCCGCGCTGCCGTTCGACTTGCATGTGTAAGGCATGCCGCCAGCGTTCAATCTGAGCCAGGATCAAACTCTTCAGTTCAATCTCTGTTTGTCGGACCTTTCGGCCCGAATTCGTCCCATTGGTCCGAATTCGCTCACTCAAAATACTGACAGGCCACTTCTTGCGAAGCGCCTATATTTTCTTTTTGTGAACATTTGATAATTTAAGTATTCAAAGACCGAAGTCTTTGGCACCTTCATCAAACGCCCACACTTATCGACTGTTAATTGTTAAAGAACGCGGCTCCCGCCGAGGGTTCAGGTACTGCTTGCTGCTTGTTACGAAGCGTTGTGTTCGTTGCAGCAGAGAGGCGAGATTATGAAGCACAGCTTTTAAATCGTCAACCCCTTTTTATTTCAGCGCCGTTTCCGGCGCTCCTTCCAGACTTCGTTAACTACTTGATTTCGTTAACGTTTTCATTGGGGAGGCGAACTATAGCAAAGCCACCGCCCGCCCGCAAGGGCTATTTGCGCATTCAGGTTTTGGCGACGACACGGACCAGCTGCCGCTCACCATCTGGCACGAATTGAAAACTAACCGGCAGGAAGCGGCTGATCACTTCGGCGTTGGTCACTGCATGCCCGGAAACGACAGCCGTCGTAAAGCTGCCGCCATCTACCAGCGCCAGCGGCAGCATGAGCTGGTCCGCCAGGTGCTCTCCCACTGCGGCGCCGGACGCTATATAGCGGCGCGCTTCATGCAGCGCTGTTTTGGCCACCGCTTCCGAGCGCACCGATTTTTCACCAAAGGCGACCACCACTTCCGTGACATGCTCATAGTCGAGCGTGATCAGCAGGGCATTGCCCGGCCCCTGATCGGCAGGCAGCCCGCGCATCCGTAACTCAGACTCGCCCCAGCCCATACCGGCGCCAATGCAGGCGAGCTCGCGCTGACCCACGTCGCCCGGGACGCTTACCACGATGGCCTCGGCATAGCCGCCGCGCCGCTCGCCGCGCTCAAGCAGGTCGATCGGTTTGAGGGCGGCGCAAGGCGCCACCGACGCCGTCACGACGCCACCGCCAGCCGGATAGAACCCAGCGCGCTGCAGCGCCAGCTCCACGCGGGCGCCCATCGCGGCCAGCGGCGGGCAATATGCGCGCTGCAGGAACTCGATCGGCGGCGCCATCGGATTGTGAGTGCCGCCACTGATGCGCACCGTGGACGGGCCATCGGCGAACAGCAGCGCTTAAGCACCACCGTCTGCAATACCAGCGTGCAGCTGCTTAGCGCTGTTAATCGCGAACTGGTAATTGCCCGCTTTGATCGCATGCGGCACAAAGGTGAGCGAACGCGATCCCACCTGCGCATCTGTCACGGACGCACCGCACACCTCGGCCGCCGCCTGGACTGCCACCAGGTGCTGACGCATCAGGCCCGGCTTGGACCGGTTGGCCCGAATATTTACGATCCGGAACGGCTGTCCGGTAATCATCGACAAGGTCAGCGCAGTGCGCAGCACTTGTCCGCCACCTTCTCCGGTGGCGCCATCCAATTCAATCATCTTCTGCTTTCTTCTTATTTATCCTTTGACGCACACAACCTGCTTGAGCGTATGGACCACTTCCACCAGATCGCTCTGCGCCAGCATGACGGCGTCAATATCCTTGTAGGCCATCGGGATTTCGTCGATCACGTTTTCATCCTTGCGGCACTCAACGCCCTCGGTCGCCTTGACCTGGTCGGCCAAGGTGAAGCGGCGCTTGGCTTCGGTACGGCTCATGGTACGTCCGGCACCGTGGCTACAGCTGTTGAAGCTGTCCTCGTTTCCTTTTCCGCGCACGATGAAGCTTTTGGCGCCCATCGACCCCGGGATAATTCCCAGCTCATGCGACAAGCGCGCCGATACTGCGCCTTTACGCGTTACCAGTACATCCTTACCGAAGTGGTGCTCTTTCTGCACATAGTTGTGGTGACAGTTCACCGCTTCCACGTGCGTCTCGAACGGCTTGGTGATCACGGTACGGACCGCGGCGATCAGGTTCTGCATCATCACCTCGCGGTTCATGCGCGAATTTCTGCGCCCAGCTGACCGCCTCAACGTAGTCGTTGTAATGCTCCGTTCCTTCGGCCAGATAAGCCAGATCCTGGTCCGGAAGGTTAATGAAGTGGCGGCGCATATCCTGCTTGGCCAGCTCGATGAAATAGGTTCCGATGGCGTTACCCACGCCGCGCGAACCGGAGTGCAACATGAACCACACAAAACCGACTTCATCGAGGCAGACTTCAACGAAGTGGTTTCCGCTACCCAGCGTTCCCAGGTGACGGTAGTTATTCGTGTTCTTGAGTTTGGGGGTTTTCTGGCAGATGGCGTCGAATTCATCTTTCAGCGTCGCCCAGGCGGCATCCACCGGTGCTGCGGGGGGTATGCCAGGAACCTTCGTCGCGGCCACGGAAACCGCGTTTTCGGCGACATTCCGTGCGGGATGGCGCGTTCGATCGTGGAACGGATCTTGGCCAGGCTGTCCGGCAGGTCGTTGGCGGTCAGGGTGGTTTTGGCCGCCATCATTCCGCAACCGATATCCACGCCGACGGCCGCCGGAATAATGGCGCCCAGGGTCGGAATCACGCTACCAATGGTCGATCCTTTACCGAGGTGGACGTCCGGCATGACGGCGATGTGCTTATAGATGAACGGCATTTTGGCCGTGTTGGCGAGCTGCTGCTTTGCCGATTCTTCCACCGGCACACCCTTGGTCCACATTTTGACGTGGCGCCCGCCTTCGATGTTCATGACGTCGTAGTTTTCGTTTTTCATTTTATTTTCTCTCAAAGTGATGGTCACTCCGCATCTATTGCAAGCGCCGTGCCACCCTCGCCATCGCTCAGCTAAGCCGCTGATTTTATTCACATTAACGAGATTTCAACGTTTTCTGGACGTCCACGCATCAGCATGCTAAATTATCTTATAAGATAAGAATTTATACATAAATGAAAAAGAAACGCATTGTGGTCATCGGCTTCGTCGGCACCCAGCTCGACAAGGCCCAGGGTAGCGGACGCTGGGAAAAGTGGCGCCCGACAGTTGCCATCACCCAGCATGAAGAACTGGCCGTCGACCGCTTCGAGCTGCTCTACAGCGGCAATTACGAGCACCTGGTGCGCCAGGTCGGCACCGATATCAGGGCCGTCTCGCCCGAAACGACGGTGGTGCCGCACAAATTGCCCATCACGGACCCGTGGGATCTGGAAGATGTCTACGGCACCCTGTTCGACTTCGCCAAGACCTATCCCTTCGATCCCGACCACGAGGATTACTGGATCCACATCACCACCGGTACCCACGTGGTCCAGATCTGCCTGTTCCTGCTGACCGAAGCGCGCTTCTTCCCCGGCCGCCTGCTGCAAACGTCGCCGCCGCGGCGCCAGGGCGCCAGCGATCCGGGCACCTACACCCTGATCGACCTCGATCTGTCGCGCTACGACCAGCTGGCCCAGCGCTTCGCGCGAGCAAGCCGAAGGCGTGGCCTTCCTCAAGTCCGGCATCGCCACCCGCAACAGCCAGTTCAACACCCTGATCGACGAAATCGAACGCGTGGCGATCAAATCGAAGGCGCCCATGCTGCTGATGGGGCCCACCGGCGCCAAGCAAGTCCTTCCTGGCGCGCCGCATCTACGAACTGAAAAAAGCGCGGCACCAGATCGATGGCAAGTTCGTCGAACTCAATTGCGCGACCCTGCATGGCGATGGCGCCGCATCGACCCTGTTCGGCCATATCAAGGGCGCGTTCACCGGCGCGGCGTCGGACCGCCCCGGCCTCTTGAAGAGTGCGCACAAGGGATTGCTGTTTCTCGATGAGATAGGCGAACTGGGGGCCGATGAACAAGCCATGCTGCTCAAGGCGATTGAGGAAAAGCGCTTCTTCCCGGTCGGTAGCGACAATGAAGTGCACAGCGAATTCCAGCTGATTGCTTAAGCACCAACCACGACTTGTCGGACGACGTGGCGGTAGAGCCGCTTCCACGACGATCTGTACGCGCGCATCAACCTGTGGACCTACGCCCTGCCCGGCCTGGTCGACCGGCCCGAAGACATCGAGCCGAACCTGACCTATCTGCTCAACCAGTTCAGCGCGGAGAATGGCCAGATGGTCCGCTTCAACAAGGAGGCGCGCGAACGCTACATGCGTTTTGCGATGTCGTCCGACGCGCCGTGGACCGGCAACTTCCGCGACTTGTCAGCCTCGGTCACGCGCATGGCCACGCTGGCCGAAGCGCCCGGCATCACCGAGGCGATTGTCGACGATGAGACGGCGCGCCTGCAGCCGGCTGTGGCGCCATGCTTAAGCACCCCGCCCCGCCACGATGCGGACGCACTGAGCGACTTGCTGGGCGCCGACACCGTCGCCGCCCTCGACCTGTTCGACGCCATGCAGCTCGATGCCGTCATCCAGGTCTGCCGCCAGTCGCGCACCCTGTCCGACGCCGGCTGCAAGCTGTATGGCGTCTCGCGCGACGCCAAGGCCAAGCCGAACGACGCCGACCGGCTCAAAAAATACCTGGCCCGCTTTGGCCTGGCGTGGGACCAGCTGATCTGAACGGTCAGTAGCCGTAGGCGTGCAGCAGCTTGTTCATGTCCCCGATCAGCGGGCCATAATCCGGGCCGCCGATCGAGGTATTAATGAGGATCGCGTAGCTGGTGCCCGACTCCAGCTGGACCAACACCGTGGCGGCGCCGTCGAAGCCGCCCGTGTGCCAGTAGTCCCTGCCGATTGTGCGGATCGGCTGGCCGTCGGGTATCCGGTAGCGGGCGGCGAAGCTGGCCATCGCGTGCGCGCTGGCGATAGCGCCATGCCTACTGATACCCAGTTTTCGAGGACCGCGAATTCATCCTTGGCCAGGCGTGACTGCCCGCCCGAGAACACGCCGGGCGCCATGCGGTCGCTGACATAGTGCGGCTCGCGCACATCGCGGTCGGCCAGGAGACTGCGCGCGCCCTTGAATTCCTCCGCGCCGACACCGATCGGCGCGAACACGCCACGCTGGACCTGCGCCACGTAGGCCTCCCCTCCCGCGCGCTCGATCACTTCCGCCAGCAGCAAATAGCCGAAGTTCGAGTACACCATGCTGGCGCCGGGCGCCGCGTCGAGCGGACGGGCCATCTGGTGACGGATCAACTCCGCCCGCGTCGGCGCCCGCGTCAGCGCCAGGTTGCGCACCACCTCGATCTCGCTCCCGTAAGGCTCTCCGGAGCGCCCGCGATCCCAGCCGCCGGTGTGGTTGATCAGGTGCGCGATGGTGATATCCCGTACGCGGCTGTCGTGGGACGGCGGCAGCATCGGGGCGGGCAGCCAGCACGGGCTGTTGTCGCCACTGCAGAACACATGGTCGGTCAGCGCCAGCTTGCCCTCGGCCGCCAGTTGCTGCACGCGCGCGGCGGTCACCGGCTTGACGATGCTGGCCGTGCGAAACAGCGCATCGGCTAGAGCAGCGGCGTGCTGCGCGCCGCGTCGCGGTAGCCATACCCCTTTTCGTGCACCACTTTGCCGCTGCTGATCACGCTGACCGTCACTGCGCTGGCGCGCAGATTGGCCATCGCGCCGCTGGCCAGGGCATCGATCGCCTCGCCCACGGTGGACGGCCTGGGCGGCGGCGCGTCGCCGCCGCCACCGCAGGCGCTCAATATCGATCCAAGGAACAAGGTAGTCAGGGCGCGGCGAAAATGCATGGCTTCTCCGAAAAATGGCCGAACAGGCGGCAGTGCTGGCAGACTAGCGCGGACCGCGCAAGCTGCCCGCCCGCGGGGTCATGGAGACACCGATTTCAAGGATGAAGCCAGCTTTTCCGGGGATGGCAGCTCAACGCAAACTGAGCGTCTGGCGGCGCCAGGCCGGGTCCTGCCAGCGGCTGAACAGGCGCACCGCGTCCGGCCGGTCGGCCCAGGCATCGATATTGAGCGTCTCCATGCTGAGCAGCTCGAAGCTGCGCTTGTATTTGCCCTCGACCCGCGCCTCGCGCGCCACCAGCATCTTGTCGGCACCCGGCACCCAGCCTAAGCAAACTCCACATAGCTTAAGCATCGGGATCGATGGCAGTGGCACATGGCAGCACGTCCACATTCCATCCGGCGCCGCGCTTCTGGAACACCCACAGCTCGCGCCAGGATGCCATCGGCTGCACCGCCAGCGCCAGCGCTGCTCATTCGGGCTGGGACGCGCCGATCCGGTCCACACGATGCCGTAGGTGCAGCGCGTGACCAGCGCCGGACCTTTCTGCGCATGCAGCGAAACGCAGGTTTCGCCCGCCTGCCCCGGTTTGGTCTCGACATGCAGTCCGGCGCCGGGTACGGCGGCCGGTTCGGCCGCCCAGCGCACGGCACCGGCGCGCAAGCCGCGTCGGCGTAGGCATTGACGTCGTCGTCGGCCAGGTCGATCTTGCTCACGCTGCCCAGTTCATCGAGGGCGCGGTTGGCCGCCGCCTGCAGCTGCACTCGCCGCGGCGCGCATAAGCGAAGGCCAGCGCCGACCAGACCGTGGCGCGCCGCATGTGGATCCGGTTGCCGATATGGGCTTAAGCAGTTCGCTCACGGCCACCTTGTCGAGCACCTCGGCGCGCCACTGGTCGACGGCGAAGCGTTCGGCCGGGCGCTGATCCGGGTCCAGGCATTCGGCGCGGGTCAGACCCAGCGCGGCCTTGGCCTGCTGCTTCGGGTCCGGACGCATGGCCAGCACGCGGCGGAAAGCGTCGCCGTCGTAGCACAGCTGGATGCGGCCATCGTGCTCGTACCCGCGCAGCACCACGCCGTAGTTGGCGACGACTTCCAGGTGCGCCGACACGGCCGGATCGAGCGCCTTGCCCTGTTTGACGGAGGCGCGCCGCGCCAGCCGCTCGGCCATGCCGCCCAGCGCATCGAAGGGTTCGGCCGTGATCGCGGCGGCTTGCGCCGCCTTCCAGATAGGCCGCCGCGTAGGCGATGCCGAGCGCTTCGGCGCCGCTGCTGTCCTTGAGAAAGCGCACCACCGACAGCAGCTCGCCCGCATCGGCTTGGCGCCAGCGACACGCGCCGCACCTGGCTGGCGCGGATGTAGCTTCCCGTTCGCGCCGGTGATCGTACACCTGCAGGTAGTCGCCTTTCTCGCCCCGGATTTCCAGGCTGTCGCCTTGCCACAGCAAGGCTTGCTGCTGGGCCGAATCGCGCGCGGCGGCGCGCAGCTGGGCGTTATCCTGGGTCACGATTGCCATCGCGGCCAGGGTCACTGCGGCTAAGGTCACTGGCATGATTACTCCTGCTCCGCCGCGTTGGCGGGCGCTTCAGCGGCTTGGCGCCGCGGCCAGCGTGGCTTGGCGCCTGTTTGCCCGCGCCCAGCAGCGCCGCGCCAATGAAGCCACCGTCGGTCGGCGCCGGGGCGATGATCACCGAGACCTTGTCCGACAGCTTGTCCGCCATGGTCTTCTGGATCAGCAGCGGATGGCGCGACAGCAGCTTGCCCTCGCGCTCCATCTGGGTGGTGGCCACCTTGCCGATCAAGTCCTGGCGGTAGGCTTCGGCATCGGCCAGCTTGCGGCGCGAATCGGCTTCATGCTTACCGCTTCGATCACGCGCGCCTGGGCCGCGCCTTCCGAGGTGCGGATGCGCGCCACCTTGTCGGCTTCGGCTTCCAGCTGGCGCTGGGCAATCTGCTTTTCCTTGAACGGGATCACGTGCTTCATGGCTTGTTCCTGGGCGCGGGCGGCAATGACCTGCTCGTTGCTTAATGGCCTCGGCCGCCTTCTCGCGCCGGATCTTCTCGGCGTCGGCTTCCAGTTCGCTCTGCTTGACCTGCTTTTCCTTGAGTTCGAGGGTGTAGCGCATTTTCTGGGTTTCCAGCTCTTCGGCCAGCAGCTTTTCCATGCCTGCCTTGTATTCCTGCGGCAAGCTGATCTTGCCGATCGTGACGCCGCGCACCAGAATGCCATCGGCGGCCAGCTTCGGCTTGAGTTCAGCCTCGATCAGTTGCTGGATCTCGGCCCGCTTGGACGAGAAAATCTCGCGCACCGTGTAGCGGGTGAATACCTTGTAGATCACGCCCTGCACGGCAGGCTCGACCACCGTGCCATTGATATCGGGCGGCAAATTCTTGGTGATCGAGGCCAGCCGCGCCGGATCCAGCGCGTAGCGAACCGACAGGTCGACACCCAGCGCCAGCCCTTCCATCGACTGGAATGGGGCGTCGCCGCTGGCCTCCGGCTTGTAGACCTGGTCGTACAGGGTCAGTTCGCGCAGGCTGTGCACGCCCGGCAAGACCCACAGCGCGCCATCGCGCACCGCCGTCACGGAACCGGTCAGCTGGTTGACGCGCACCCCGACATAACCGGGCGCCACGGTGTGCACCGGCGGATGGGAAAACAGCAGGTAGCCGCCCCCGCCCACCAGACCGAGCAAGAGGCCGATGCGGCCCAGCTTGCGCACCGGCGTCGCGGCCGCACCACCGCGCAGGGCCGACATCAGCCTTCCGGCACCGCCCGCCAGGGAGGAACGCACCGCTTGCACCATGATCTTGATCCGCTGGGACATCTTGTTCACCTTTTCTTTGCTGGTTTTGGAGTTCCGCCGCTGCCGTTGCAGGGCCGGTACTGCATGGTGCGCCCGGGCGGCCGGAAGACTCAATGCGCAGGCCGGGCCAGAATCGGCATGCGGCGGAGCAGGCACGCCTGCCGCGTGAAGAAACGCTCACGCGGGGCGGACTGACTTTTGATCCAAAAACGTGGATACTGCTTGCATCGCATTTAACGGAGCAACACATGGCACGAGTGGCCGTCATCGAGGACGACCTGCCCACCAGCAATCAGCTGAAGGCATGGATCGAGGCCGCCCGGCCCGGCATCACGGTCGACCAGTGGTTCAACCGCGACGACGCCGAAAGCGCCATCGCGCGCGAGCGCTACGACCTGGTCGTGCTCGACATCGAGCTGGGGCGCGAGCGGCATGCCGGGGTGGCCATCATCAATGCCATCAACAAGAAGTATGCGACCCCGGTGCTGGTGGTGTCGGCCATGCTTAAGCCACCATTTACCGCAGCATCATGAAAGCGCTCGATGCCTGGGACTACTTGCAGAAGGCCACCTTCGAGGAAGCCGACTTCATCGACACCTTCCTCGAAATCCTGCGCGCCGTAAAAGAACGGCGGCAGCGCGCATGACGACAAGCCCAAGGCAGCGGCTAAAGCAATGAACTGGAAATCGATCCTCTGCGTCAGCGCAACCCGACCTGGCGCGGCCAGCGCATCAACCTGCCGCTGACGGCGCAGCGCATCCTGGCGGCCCTGTTCGCCCGGCGCGGCGAAGTGGTGTCGTACGACGAGCTGTTCGACGTCGTCAAGAGCGGGCGCAACCGCGACAATATCCGCAAGCACGTCAGCACCATCCGCGACGCTTTCCGCGAAATCGACCCGGCCTTCGAAGGCATCGAGAACGTGCCGATGCGTGGCTTTCGCTGGGTTGCGCGCTGAGCATGCGGCTGCTGCGCATTGTTCCCTACCGCTTGCGGATACTGCTGCGGGCGGCATTCCTGTTCCTGGCCCTGGCCACGGTCGGGCTGGCGGTGTCGGTGCTGCAGCAGGAAAAGCAGCTCAGCTACAACAATTACCAGGCCAGCTTTCACAAGACCGCGCAGCAGATATCGGCCACCCTGCGCCACCCGGCAGGCCAGCTGGCCTTGCTCAATCCGCCGCGCGGCGCAACCCCGGAAACCGGCTTGCGCCCGGTCCTGCTGCCGTTCGCCTCGCTCGACTTCGACGACCAGAACAAGGTGCAGCAAGCGGTGGCGCTGTCCGGCTGCATGGTGCAGTACGGAACAAACGGCAACCTGTGCGCGGGCGTGGGCAGCAACCCCTGGGCTTGGCAGGCTTTATTTATGTGGCTTAGCAGCTTTGACAGTGCGGCCCTGGTGGCGCACCAGCGCGGCGACGAGATACTGGATCAGTCGCACCGGGTGTTGGTGTCGGTCGCACTGCGCGGCCAGCGTTATGATTGGATCGCCCCGTTCGAAGAAAGTGCAGTATGGCGACGGCATGCGCGGCCGCCTGACCGGATTCAAGGCTAGCGTGACGGGCTTTCGCAAGATGAATCCGGTCAAGGATTTCCGCGGCTGGATCTGGCAGGAAGCCCAGTGCAACGACGGCGCTGCTTACCCCGGCTGCATGCACAATGCCTTCTTTTCCCTGCGCCTGCCGGTCGGCGTGCTGCGCGACGCCTTGTTCGACGGCACGCGCCCGGTCTGGCCACCCACCGATCTCGACCAGATCGCTGCGCGTGCGCGTGCTGGCGCCTGGCGACGGCCCGCCCCTGCTCGACAGCGACACCGGCAGTTCGGCCCGGCCATTCGCCCTGACCGATCTGAAAGCCGCGCTGCTGCCGGGCGAGACGCTGCGCCTGCGCAAACTGGGCACGGGCGCACGCACGCTGGTCGAGCTGACCGGCGCCGCGCCCGACGAAGCGCCGTCCTGGCGCCTGCTGACCAGCCTGATCCGCCGATTGCCGGTCGACGCTTACGATGCGCCGCTGGACACAGCGGAAACGATCGCCATTCCCAGCGGACGCTACGAGATGGCCTTGCACGGCGACGTGCGCAGCGTCAGCAAGTCGCTCAGCGTGGTGGCGAGCCTACTGTCGTGGTTCGTCGGCGCCATGCTGCTGGCCCTGCTCCTGGCCTGGCTGGTGATCGAGATCGGCGTGATCCGCCGGATCCGGGTCTTGATCAAGCGTGCCGACTCGGTGGCCAAGACGGTCAAGGGCACCGGCGCCGCCGACGAATTCAATGTGTCCGACTTGCGCGGCGAGGACGAACTGGGCGTGCTGGCCACCTGCCTGCACGACCTCTTGCGCCGCGTGCGCGAAGATGTGGAACGGGAAACCATTCGCGCCGAACAGGAGCGCGACATGTGGCACGCGGTCGGCCACGAGATCATGTCGCCGCTGCAATCGCTGATGGCCTTGCATGCGAATGGCGACGGCCAGAGCGAGCGCTACCTGGCGCGCATGCAGCAAGCCATTCGCGTGCTGTACGGCAGCGCCTCGCCCAGCGAGGCATTCCAGGCCAGCGTGGTGCAGGTGGGCGAACTGGATTTGTCGGCCTTCCTCGACCATGTGGCCGCCAACGCGCCTTGCGCCAAGGCATTGCCGACGTGCGCTTCCTGGGCGCCGCCGCGCCGGTGCTGGCCCGCGCCGATGAATATTGCCTCGAGGATGTGGTCACCCACGTGCTGCGCAACGCCGCGCGCTACCGGGTCGAGGGCAGTCCGATCACGCTCACGCTGGACGCGACCGAGACCGGCGCGGCCATCACCATTTTCAACCAGGGCCCCAACATCGATCCGGAACTGATCGGGCGCGTGTTCGAATATGGCGTCTCCGACCAGCCCGATTCCGGCGCGGAAGGAAACCGGGGGCAAGGTCTGTTCGTGGCCAAGATCTACATGGCAAAAATGGGCGGGACCATCAGCGTGGTCAATGAGCGCGACGGCGTGCGCTTCATCCTCAGCCTGCAGCGCGTGCAGGGATAATCCTGCAGGTGCGCCAAGCTTGGCGCCCGGGTGTACCATATTGAGTGTCGATCAATTGGTATGAGGTAAGGTCTGTCCGATTCCGCCGCCAAGACCTGGTTGCCCTGGGTGGTTGCCGCCGCGCTGTTCATGGAGCAGCTCGACGCCACCATCGTCAATACGGCCGTCCCCAGCATTGCGGCCAGCCTGCAAGTCACGCCGCTCAGCCTCAAGTCCATCGTCAGTAGTTACATCCTCAGCCTGGCGGTCGGCATTCCGGTCAGCGGCTGGATGGCGGACCGCTTCGGTACCCGGCGCGTGTTCGCCATTGCCATCGTCACCTTCACGCTCGCCTCGGTCTTGTGCGGTCTGGCCGTCAATACGCCGATGATGATTGCCGCCCGCCTGCTGCAAGGCCTGGGCGGCGCCATGATGATGCCGGTCGGCTGGCTGGCCATCATTCGCACCTTCCCCAAGGCGGAGTTACTGGGCGCCATGAACTTCGTCATCATTCCCGCGCTGATCGGACCGCTGCTGGGGCCCACCGTTGGCGGACTGATCGTGCATTGGATGTCGTGGCGCGTGATCTTTTCATCAACGTGCCGGTGGGCTTGATCGCCCTCTACATGGTGTACCGCTTCATGCCCGACTACCGGGCCGAGACGCGGCGGCCGCTCGACGTCGCTTCGGCCTGATACTATTCAGTTCGGGCACCGCGATCCTGTCCTGGCTGCTGGAAATCTTCGGCGAGCATACCTTGCCGCCCTGGCTGTCGGGCGCCATGCTGGCTTAGCTCGCTCGGCTTGCTGGCTGCCTACGGCGTGCACGCTTCGCGGGCCGAGTTCCCTCTGCTGCGCCTGGCGCTGTTCCGCATCCGCACCTTCCGCATTTCCGTGCTGGGCGGCTTCGTGACGCGGCTCGGCATCGGCGGCCTGCCCTTCCTGCTGCCCTTGCTGTACCAGGTCGGGATGGGTTTTCCGGCATGGAAATCGGGCTTGCTGATGATGCCGAAGGGCACTGGCGGCCATGGGCATGAAACTGGTCTCGCAGCAACTGCTCAAGCGCTTCGGCTACCGGCAGATTCTGATCGTCAACACGGTATGCATCGGCCTGACGATCGGCCTGTTCGCCACGGTCGGGCCGGGCACCTCGGCGGCCTTCATCGTCATGCTGGGGCTGATGCAAGGCTTCTTCAATTCGATGCAATTTTCCTGCATGAACTCGCTGGCCTATGCCGACGTCAACGACACGGAGTCGAGCATGGCCAGCACCATGTCGAGCTCGTTCCAGCAGTTATCGATGAGCTTCGGGCTGGCGATCGGCTCGCTGGTGGCCGGATGGTATCTCGGCAATGTGCCGCAAACCAACCAGGCGATGGTCGTGAATGCCTTGCATCACGCCTTCCTCACGCTGGCCGTGATCACGGCCCTGTCCTCGCTGACCTTCTGGCGCCTGCGGCGCGAAGACGGCGAAAGCATCAGCCGCGGGATCGTCCGCAATCAGACTTCGCCCGCGGTCAGCCAGTCCTGACGCTATTTCTTCGGCAAGCGCGCCAGGTCGGCAGCGGCAGCGTAGCGCTTGAAGGTCTCCGGCGGGCAAACCGATGCCGCCGCAGCCAGCAAGGGCTTCGCTTTCGTGTTCTCGCCGGACAGCAAGTACGACTGGGCCAGGTGGAAGCCCATCTTGCACGCTTCAGCTTCCTGATCGCTGCGGTCCGCATCGGCCAGCTGCTGGAAGCGCTCGGCATCAATCTTGCCGAGGTAGAAGTCGGCCACGTTGTCGTCCCAGTTTTTCTCGTTGCGCTTGGCGCGCCCGCCGCCAGTTCGGCCTTGGCCGCCTCGCCCCGTCCGCCGCGCGGCGCTCAGGTAGATCAGGCTGTTGAGATTCTGGGTCGCCTTTTCCTTGTACGCCATACGGAAACCGTCGGCGCTGGCCGCAAAGTCGGCCGTGTAGAAATTGGTCCGGCCCAGGCCCAGCATGGCGCGCCGGTTTCCCGTTGCGGCAATTTTTGCATACGCGGCGATCAGTTTGGCATTGTCGCGCCGCCCGACCGGGGCCTGGAATTCATCCCATTCATTGACCATGTAGAGCGCATCGGGATTGCCCGCCTTGAGCTCGTCCTTCAGCCATGGATCGTCAGTCGAAATCATCTTGGAGAAGATATTGCCGCCCAGGTAGCTGAAATAAATCATGCGCTGGGACATGGAGATCAAGACCCGGTGGGTGCGCAGAAAATCGACTCCCAGCACCAGATCGGAAGGCGCGTTCGGCCCCAGGTCCATCATGCCGATCTTGATGTTGCGGACTTTTTCGTCGCCGATCTCGAGCGTGTCGACCGGGACTTCATAAAAGTCGAGCGAGGTCTGCGCGAGCGTGGTCGCCTTGCCGTCGGAAATGACGCCGTTCGCGTTCGGCTTCCAGGCCGACCGCTTTGGCGATGCGCGAATTGACATAGGAACGGCCGCTCGTGGTCGAGAACATCGCTTCCATCTCCAGGCCATTCAGTTTGACCTTGAACAGCGGGCGGATATCGCCTTCGTCATTGATGCGGAACGGCATGGCGATCGCATCGGCATCCCAATACGCGAGGTGGTTATTGCCGCAATCGGTGGGACGGAAAAATTTCAGGTATTTCTGGGCGACCGAAATCTCCAGATCGCGCCGCAGCAACAGGTCGGTGCCGACCGAAATGCCATACCCGGAATCGGGAAGATCAAGGACGGGAAAATTGCCGCTCGACGCGACCAGCCCCACGCGCAGTTCCTTCCAGGCGGGCATCGTAGACGCGACGGGCCCATGAAGCGTCATACAGTTTGTCGTAGGTGTTCATGGTGGGAATCCCCATCCGCTCGATCACCGACATTTCAACGTGGGTGTGGAAGGAAGCGAGATTGGCCAGCACGCGGGTCGGCTTGCCATTGATGCTGCCGTCGATCGTGGGATCGAGTCCGGGTCCGCTCAGCGACATGGGCAGCGTCGCGATCAGATCGAGCTGACACTTCTTTTCCGGATCGGCGGCGTGGGCCGGACCGGCTGCGGCGAACAGCAAGGCAACGATCGCCAGGGGGCGAAGCAACGGCAAAGTATCCAACGCAATTCCTTGTTCCGGTCAGTGGGGCGAGGAATCATGACACGGCGTTGCACAGAAAGATAGATGTATTGGCAAAAACCAACAGTCGGGATGCGACTGCCTACATCTGGCGGAAACGGCGCATGAAGGCTTCTGCCACGGGCAATTGCTCATTGCTGCTTTTCAGTTTCAGACTCAGCTGGTTAGCCATGTTCGGCTCGATGCTGGTGATCTCATGCTGCGTTGACGACGGTCGAGCGGTGAATCTGCCAGAACTGGTCCGGGTCGAGCTCGCTCATGAGTTCCTTGAGCGTCTTCTTGATCAGCACCTCGGAATCGGCCAGCACCACGCGCGTGTATTTCTGGTCTGACTGGAAGAACACGATCTCGTCGATCGTAATCAGACGCAAGGCATTGCCGACCGAGGCCGTGATCCAGCGCAGATACGACGCGCCCGTCTGCACCGGCTGCAAACTGGCCAGCATCGGGCTCAGGTCGGCGGGCGCGGCATCGATGCGCTGCTTGAGGCGGCGCACGGTGGTGGCCATGCGCACCGGGTCGACCGGCTTGAGTATGTAATCGACGGCGCCGTTGTCGAAGGCTTCGAGCGCGTGCATGTCGTAGGCGGTCACGAACACGATATGGCAGCGGTCGCGCAGCGTGCGCGCCACGTCCAGCCCGTTCGGCTCGGGGATCTGAATGTCCAGAAACACCACGTCCGGTTCGTGGCGCGCGATCTGGCGCAAGGCGTCCACGCCATCGACCGCGTGGCCGACAATCATCAGTTCGGGCCACAGCGCGGCCAGCAATTCGCGCAATTCATCGTGCAGCGCCGGTTCGTCTTCAACGATCAGGGCGCGGGGGGGCCGGCTCGCATGGCATGTCCTTGTCCAGTTGGGCGCAGCAGCGGCCAGTTCATCGTCGGTATCGGATGGGCTGCTCTGGCGGCGGTTCATGGCCAGGCGCAGATAGCTGATCAGGCGGTCGAGCAGCGCGGAAGCGCTGGCGCTCTCATCCTGGTAACGCGCATGCACGACCGACAGCACGCGCGCCACCATGGCGGGATCGACCTCGGCGCGCGCCTTGCCCAGGCGCGCGTGGGTCAGCTGCCGCGCCAGCAGCGCGCGCCGTCCCAGCAGAGCCGCCAGGGTTCGCTGATTCGTCACGCGCTGGAGGTTCAGCAGATACAGCCAGCCGATCAGGCCGCCCCACAGCAAGACTTGCAGCCAGAAGTCGAACACCTTTTCCGGTTTCAGCGCAACATCGCCGCGCGCCCCAGCGCCAGCAGCGCATACACCGACCACGACAGTGTCGTGGCGATGGTGCTGCTTAGCAGAGCAAAAGCAGCAGGAAGCGGCGCGGACGACTGACCAGGTCGCTGCCATTGTCCGTTGCGAGGCGCAAGGCGGCGACCATGATCAGGGCCGCGATGAACACGCTCACTCCTTCGCGCGACAGTGAACAGCAGCCATTCGGCATCCTGGTTTGTCGCGCGCTCCATCCATTTGGGCACTTCGCGCAACTCGCCGATCAGGGCACCGACGGCGGCAAAGCCGAGCGTGTGACGCCACTGGGAGCGCAGGCGGCGCCATCGGTCCTTGAGCCATTCAGCCATGCCGGTCTCCGGTCGCGATCCGGATTCTGGCCAGCACGCTCAGCATCCGGCCCCGGTCCGACCTCGAGCACGGCCGCCTGGCCGAAGCGGCCGCGCAGGCGGGCCTTGACCGTTGCCAGACCCAGGCCCTTGCCCGACGTCTGGCGCAGGCCGACGCCGTCATCGCTCACTTCGATCAGCAATTCGGTCTCGCTCAGGGTGGCGCGGATCGCGATCGCTTGGCTGCGCCGGACTTGGGCCCGAGGCCATGCTTGACCGCATTTTCAACCAGCGTCGCCACCGTCAGCGCTTAAGCAGGCGCATGGCCCCATGGCCTGCGGCGCGGCATCGATCGTATAGCGCAGCTAAGCCCCGCAAAACGCTGCTCGATCAGCGCCAGGTACAAATTGATCAGGTCGAGTTCATCATCGAGCCGCCAGTCGTCGCGCCGCAGTGCTTAAGCAACGCGTTCAAGATAGTCGATCAGGTTTTTCAGCACCTCGCTCGCACTGCCATCGTCGATGCGATACAGCCGCTTGATATGCGCCAGCGTGTTGAACAGGAAATGTGGTTCGATCTGGGCCTCGAGCATGGCCAGTTCGCTGCGGTCGACGTCGGTGGCCATCGCGTCGGTTTGCTGCTGCAGGCGCGCGGCCCGTCCGTCCTCGGCAGTGGCGAAATCGCGCATCAGCAGCCACCCGTTGATCAGCAATGCCACCAGGATGGCGCGCTGTGCCGAGATGTACAAACCTGCCGGATAGACTTCACGATTCATCAGGTAGGGAAACAGGTTGAGGTAGACCGCGATCGTCACCAGGATCGCCCCAGAGAAGTTGAGCAATTGCCCGAACAGCATGCGCGGCGCCAGCGTTTCCGGATACAGGCGTTCCAGCAAGGGATTGAGCCAGACCACGCAGGCCCAGACGTGCAGGCCGATCATCACGTGATACAGCGTCGAGATCAATTGCACTCGCGACATGAAGATCGGCTTCTCGGTGAACAGCCAGTACGACAACAGCGATTGCGTGACCAACAGGCAAGCGCCTGCCACGGCCAGGCCCAGGCCGAAAAGTCGCCAGCGCCAGAGAGGGGCGCTTGCCTCAAGCATGTTGTTGTCGGATCATCATCGCTGGCGGAGAGGATACGCGCTCGGCGCCTCAATAGGGCAATTCCGGTTTGTAGAGTTTGGCGATGCCGCGCGACATGACCTGCGGCACCTTGCGATCGTAGCTTTCATTGGTCAGCACGATCACCGAGAAGCCCGCATCCTGATAGCGGATGAAGTCGCTGGTATAGGCTTAAGCATGCCACCCGAGTGATAGACCTTGCGGTAAGTGTCGACCGTGCTGAGGAACCAGCCGAGTCCGTAGTTGACGTCGGCGCGCATGTCGCCGGTGCGCGCTTCGACCAGTGTACTGACGGTCCACATGGCATCGCGGCTGGACTGGCGCAGGAAGGTGTCGCCACGCAGCGCGGCATCGTACTTTGCCATGTCGAGCGCGGTCGACTCGATACCGCTGGCCGCCATCGACAGATACTGCAGTTCGCCAGGCGTGTGACGCAGCGGCGTAATTTGTCCGTGACTGTTCGCACGATAGCCCATGGCCAGGCTTGGCGCCGGTATCAGCTTCCCCCATGATGCGCGTGCTGCGCATTCCCAGCGGGCCGAAGACTTTTTCCTGCAAATAGTCACCGTAGAACTTGCCGCTCACGCGTCCGAGAATGATGCCCAACACGTCAAAGCCCAGATTGCTGTAAGACCAGACCTGCCCCGGCGCGGGGGTGGCTTAAGCACTTTTTGTACAGTTCAAGGAATTCGGCTTCCGGCGCCACATGGCCCTGCAGCGTATTCTGGGTCGCGCTGTCCGGATTTTCGGGCAGACCCGAGGTGTGGTTCAACAGATGGCGGATGGTGATGCCTTCCCAGCTCGGCAACACCGGTCCGATATAGGTACTGATTTTGGCATCGAGATCGAGCTTGCCTTCTTCGACCAGCATCATGGTCGCCACCGTCGAAAATGTTTTGGTGATCGAGCCGATTTCAAGCCGGTGCTCAGGCGTCATCGGCGTTCTGCTTTCCAGATCCGCATAGCCGTAGGACTTGGCATACAGCAGACGACCGTTCTCCATGACGGCGACGGACGCGCCCGGGATCTTTCCTTCCACCAGTTTGGCCTGGATGTAAGCATCCAATGTGGCATTCATGCTGCTGCGTGCTGCTTAGGCAGGCGACATGCTAACCGGCGGCAATGAGCGCAGGTCGGGCGACGATTCCCCGCCACCGCATGCGGAAAGGAGCAGTGCAGCGGAAGCTGCGCCAAGGAAAAGTCGCCGGATCGTGGTTGTGGTCATCGTTGCGTTCCTGAATAAGTCCTCGCCAGCCGAGGTCAGCACCGATCGTAAGGGACACGTCGCGGTGAATGATCAGCAAGGGTATGAAGGCGGGAAAATCAGGGAATCAAGCCGCTGTTTTCGGGATTGAAGCGGCAATGACAAAGCGCTGGACGAAAAAAACCCCGAAGCATTTCTGCACCGGGGTTTTTTCATATAACTAGCCTGACGATAACCTACTTTCACACTGGTTGCAGCACTATCATCGGCGTAATCTCGTTTCACGGTCCTGTTCGGGATGGGAAGGGGTGGTACCGAGTTACTATGGTCATCAGGCATAACTTGTACAGGTCCGCACAATGGCAGGGCGCAGCTTCCTTTGGAAGCTGCTACCTTGAATCTGGAAGAAGTATTGTTTTGCACCGCCGCGCTTTAGCGGCGGGTACTTGGTAGCACTCGTATCAACAACAAGCACAACGCGTATTCTTATCGTCTACAACTGCTAATGTTATAGGGACAAGCCGTACGGGCAATTAGTATCAGTTAGCTTAATGCATTACTGCACTTCCACACCTGACCTATCAACGTCCTGGTCTCGAACGACCCTTTAAAGAGCTCAAGGCTCTGGGAAATCTCATCTCAAGGCAAGTTTCCCGCTTAGATGCTTTCAGCGGTTATCTCTTCCAGACTTAGCTACCCGGCAATGCCACTGGCGTGACAACCGGTACACCAGAGGTCTGTCCACTCCGGTCCTCTCGTACTAGGAGCAGCCCCCTTCAAATTTCCAACGCCCACGGCAGATAGGGACCAAACTGTCTCACGACGTTTTAAACCCAGCTCACGTACCACTTTAAATGGCGAACAGCCATACCCTTGGGACCGGCTACAGCCCCAGGATGTGATGAGCCGACATCGAGGTGCCAAACTCCCCCGTCGATATGAACTCTTGGGAGGAATCAGCCTGTTATCCCCAGAGTACCTTTTATCCGTTGAGCGATGGCCCTTCCATACAGAACCACCGGATCACTATGTCCTACTTTCGTACCTGCTCGACTTGTCAGTCTCGCAGTTAAGCACGCTTATGCCATTGCACTATTAGCACGATGTCCGACCGTACCTAGCGTACCTTCGAACTCCTCCGTTACACTTTAGGAGGAGACCGCCCCAGTCAAACTGCCTACCATGCACTGTCCCCGACCCGGATAACGGGCCAAGGTTAGAACCTCAAACAAACCAGGGTGGTATTTCAAGGATGGCTCCACGAGAACTGGCGTCCCCGCTTCAAAGCCTCCCACCTATCCTACACAGATTGGTTCAAAGTCCAATGCAAAGCTACAGTAAAGGTTCATGGGGTCTTTCCGTCTAGCCGCGGGTAGATTGCATCATCACAAACATTTCAACTTCGCTGAGTCTCGGGAGGAGACAGTGTGGCCATCGTTACGCCATTCGTGCAGGTCGGAACTTACCCGACAAGGAATTTCGCTACCTTAGGACCGTTATAGTTACGGCCGCCGTTTACTGGGACTTCAATCAAGAGCTTGCACCCCATCATTTAATCTTCCAGCACCGGGCAGGCGTCACACCCTATACGTCCACTTTCGTGTTTGCAGAGTGCTGTGTTTTTATTAAACAGTCGCAGCCACCAGTTTATTGCAACCCGTTCATCCTTCCACAGTAAAGTGGTCAAACTACAAGGGCGTACCTTTTCCCGAAGTTACGGTACCAATTTGCCGAGTTCCTTCTCCCGAGTTCTCTCAAGCGCCTTAGAATACTCATCTCGCCCACCTGTGTCGGTTTGCAGGTACGGTCTCGTATGACTGAAGCTTAGAGGCTTTTCTTGGAACCACTTCCGATTGCTTCGAAACCTAAGTTTCTCGTCTCAACCCCTTGAATTCCGCGCCCGGATTTGCCTAAGCGCCTTCTATGAGTCAAAAACCGGGACATCCAACACCCGGACAACCTTCCACGATCCGTCCCCCCATCGCATCATACGACGGTGCAGGAATATTAACCTGCTTCCCATCAGCTACGCATCTCTGCCTCGCCTTAGGGGCCGACTCACCCTGCTCCGATGAACGTTGAACAGGAAACCTTGGGCTTACGGCGTGGGGGCTTTTCACCCCCATTATCGCTACTCATGTCAGCATTCGCACTTCTGATACCTCCAGCATCCTTTACAAGACACCTTCGCAGGCTTACAGAACGCTCTCCTACCATATAGATCAAGGTACAAGTACCGAGAAATATATCCGCAGCTTCGGTGACTGGCTTAGCCCCGTTACATCTTCCGCGCAGGACGACTCGATCAGTGAGCTATTACGCTTTCTTTAAATGATGGCTGCTTCTAAGCCAACATCCTGACTGTTTTAGCCTTCCCACTTCGTTTTCCACTTAGCCAATCTTTGGGACCTTAGCTGGCGGTCTGGGTTGTTTCCCTCTTGACGCCGGACGTTAGCACCCGACGTCTGTCTCCCAAGCTCGCACTCATCGGTATTCGGAGTTTGCAATGGTTTGGTAAGTCGCAATGACCCCCTAGCCATAACAGTGCTCTACCCCCGATGGTGATACTTGAGGCACTACCTAAATAGTTTTCGGAGAGAACCAGCTATTTCCAAGTTTGTTTAGCCTTTCACCCCTACCCACAGCTCATCCCCTAATTTTTCAACATTAGTGGGTTCGGACCTCCAGGGCGTGTTACCGCACCTTCATCCTGGCCATGAGTAGATCACTTGGTTTCGGGTCTACACCCAGCGACTGTCGCCCTATTCGGACTCGATTTCTCTACGGCTTCCCTATATGGTTAACCTTGCCACTGAATGTAAGTCGCTGACCCATTATACAAAAGGTACGCAGTCACGGAACAAGTCCGCTCCTACTGTTTGTATGCACACGGTTTCAGGATCTATTTCACTCCCCTCCCGGGGTTCTTTTCGCCTTTCCCTCACGGTACTGGTTCACTATCGGTCGATTACGAGTATTTAGCCTTGGAGGATGGTCCCCCCATATTCAGACAGGATTTCTCGTGTCCCGCCCTACTTGTCGCATACTTAGTTCCACACATCACATTTCGTATAAGGGGCTATCACCCTCTATGGCCGGAGTTTCCAATCCGTTCTACTATGTGTCGTGCTAAATCATGCAGGCTCATCCCATTTCGCTCGCCACTACTTTGGGAATCTCGGTTGATTTATTTTCCTGCAGCTACTTAGATGTTTCAGTTCGCCACGTTCGCTTTGCATACCTATGTATTCAGTATGCAATGACCTAAAAGGCCAGGGTTTCCCCATTCGGAAATCTGCGGATCAAAGTGTGTTTGCTCACTCCCCGCAGCTTATCGCAAGCTACTACGTCCTTCATCGCCTGTAATCGCCAAGGCATCCACCATGTGCACTTATTCGCTTGTCCCTATAACGTTAGCTCCTGACGACTAATCAGGAAGCGTTTATAGAGATAAGAGTACAGCGTTGTTGCTTTGTTTGTTGATACAAGTTTTACTACCCTGCCAAACCGTTTGCACGGATTGACATAAAACTTTACTTCTTCCAGATTGTTAAAGAACGAAACAGCATTTAATCTCTAAAAGATCAAATCTAAATCCAGCAACGTCGGCCGACTTACATTTGAACTTTTGGTGGAGGATGACGGGATCAGAACCGACGACCCCCTGCTTGCAAAGCAGGTGCTCTCCCAGCTGAGCTAATCCCCCATTGGGTGTTACTGGTAGGGCTGGTTGGACTCGAACCAACGACCCCCGCGTTATCAACACGGTGCTCTAACCAGCTGAGCTACAGCCCCAAATGCTGTTCTTTATCTTTATTAACAGTCGATAAGAGTGGACGCTTAATGAATTGGTTCTATAACCAGGTGCAACTCTAGAAAGGAGGTGATCCAGCCGCACCTTCCGATACGGCTACCTTGTTACGACTTCACCCCAGTCACGAATCCTACCGTGGTAAGCGCCCCCTTGCGGTTAAGCTACCTACTTCTGGTAAAACCCGCTCCCATGGTGTGACGGGCGGTGTGTACAAGACCCGGGAACGTATTCACAGCGACATGCTGATCCGCGATTACTAGCGATTCCAACTTCATGCAGTCGAGTTGCAGACTACAATCCGGACTACGATACACTTTCTGGGATTAGCTCCCCCTCGCGGGTTGGCGGCCCTCTGTATGTACCATTGTATGACGTGTGAAGCCCTACCCATAAGGGCCATGAGGACTTGACGTCATCCCCACCTTCCTCCGGTTTGTCACCGGCAGTCTCATTAGAGTGCCCTTTCGTAGCAACTAATGACAAGGGTTGCGCTCGTTGCGGGACTTAACCCAACATCTCACGACACGAGCTGACGACAGCCATGCAGCACCTGTGTTACGGTTCTCTTTCGAGCACACCTCGATCTCTCGTGGCTTCCGTACATGTCAAGGGTAGGTAAGGTTTTTCGCGTTGCATCGAATTAATCCACATCATCCACCGCTTGTGCGGGTCCCCGTCAATTCCTTTGAGTTTTAATCTTGCGACCGTACTCCCCAGGCGGTCTACTTCACGCGTTAGCTGCGTTACCAAGTTAATTAAAACCCGACAACTAGTAGACATCGTTTAGGGCGTGGACTACCAGGGTATCTAATCCTGTTTGCTCCCCACGCTTTCGTGCATGAGCGTCAATCTTGACCCAGGGGGCTGCCTTCGCCATCGGTGTTCCTCCACATCTCTACGCATTTCACTGCTACACGTGGAATTCTACCCCCCTCTGCCAGATTCTAGCCTTGCAGTCTCCATCGCAATTCCCAGGTTGAGCCCGGGGATTTCACGACAGACTTACAAAACCGCCTGCGCACGCTTTACGCCCAGTAATTCCGATTAACGCTTGCACCCTACGTATTACCGCGGCTGCTGGCACGTAGTTAGCCGGTGCTTATTCTTCAGGTACCGTCATTAGCAAAGGATATTAGCCTTCACCGTTTCTTCCCTGACAAAAGAGCTTTACAACCCGAAGGCCTTCTTCACTCACGCGGCATTGCTGGATCAGGCTTTCGCCCATTGTCCAAAATTCCCCACTGCTGCCTCCCGTAGGAGTCTGGACCGTGTCTCAGTTCCAGTGTGGCTGGTCGTCCTCTCAGACCAGCTACTGATCGATGCCTTGGTAGGCCTTTACCCCACCAACTAGCTAATCAGATATCGGCCGCTCCAGGAGCATGAGGTCTTGCGATCCCCCACTTTCATCCTTAGATCGTATGCGGTATTAGCGTAACTTTCCTTACGTTATCCCCCACTCCAGGGTACGTTCCGATATATTACTCACCCGTTCGCCACTCGCCGCCAGGTTGCCCCGCGCTGCCGTTCGACTTGCATGTGTAAGGCATGCCGCCAGCGTTCAATCTGAGCCAGGATCAAACTCTTCAGTTCAATCTCTGTTTGTCGGACCTTTCGGCCCGAATTCGTCCCATTGGTCCGAATTCGCTCACTCAAAATACTGACAGGCCACTTCTTGCGAAGCGCCTATATTTCTTTTTGTGAACATTTGATAATTTAAGTATTCAAAGACCGAAGTCTTTGGCACCTTCATCAAACGCCCACACTTATCGACTGTTAATTGTTAAAGAACACGGCTCCCGCCGAGGGTTCGGTACTGCTTGCTGCTTGGTACGAAGCGTTGTGTTCGTTGCAGCAGAGAGGCGGCACCATGTTTGCTTATGCATCATGAGTGAACACACAACGAGAACAGCATCCCACTGTGAAGCGGAGCAACACAATGCCAA
This sequence comes from Massilia sp. H-1, assembly GCA_024703915.1. Taxonomy (GTDB): domain Bacteria; phylum Pseudomonadota; class Gammaproteobacteria; order Burkholderiales; family Burkholderiaceae_D; genus Telluria_A. The sequence goes on from CP087969.1 coordinate 1,980,286, forward strand.
AACCAGCGCCCTGGTGTCGCATTGTTTTGTTCCCTTATAGAACAGGTGCTACATTATGGAACAGTAGTATTCCACTGAGAGAGCCGCAGGCAAGGGCCCAACAGGAGACTTGGAATCATGTACAGATCACCGGCCGACGAGTCGGACAGCCGCAGCATGCGGGCGTCCGCAACGCGATGGGAAGAGAACATGCCATCGATTATCGATTCATCGCATAAGCGCTCGGCCGCGTTCGGCCTCAATCCCTCTGCCGCGCCCGACTTCCAGCCCCATGCACAGGAACGACCTGGGACTGTTGATCGAACAGAACCGCCTGCTGCATGCGCATGCGGTGCTTAAGCCATGGAAACGCTGTACCAGCAAATCATCAATACCCACAATATGGTGATCCTCACGGACGCCAACGGGGTCATTGTCCACTCGCTGGGCGACGACGACTTCCTCGAAAAGGCCGACCGGGTCGCCCTCACGCCCGGCGTGGCCTGGTCCGAGGAAAGCAAGGGCACCAACGCGATCGGCACGGCCATCGTGGAAAAGACGGCCACCCTGGTTCACGCGGATCAGCATTTTCTTGCCGCAAATCACTTTCTTACCTGCTCTGCGGCTCCTATTACTGACTATCAGGGCAATGTCGTCGGCGTGCTCGACGTCTCCGGCGACCAGCGCAGCTTCCACAAGCACACCATGGCCCTGGTCCGCATGTCGGCCCTGATGATCGAAAATCAGTTGTTTTCGGCCACCTTCGAAGAGTCGATCACCCTCCACTTCCACGCCCGGCCCGAGTTCATCGGCACCTTGATGGAGGGCATCGCCTCGTTCACGCCGGGCGGACGCTTCCTGTCCGCCAACCGCACCGGCTTGTTCCAGCTCGGCCTGTCGTTCTCGGCCCTGCAGTCGCATACGTTCAGCTCCTTGTTCGGATTGCCGGTGTCGGCCCTGTTCGATCATTACCGCACGGCCAGTCCCGGCTTGCTCAATCTGTGCATGCACAGCGGCGTGCGTGTCTATGGCCGCGCCCAGTTGCGCCTGGCCAATGGCGCCCACGCCCTGACCGACAACCAGGAAGTCCTCAGTGTGCCGAGCATGCCGCACGCCACCAACCAGGCGCATGCGGCGCGCCGCCTGTCCGGCCTGCGCTATCTGAACACCGGCGATCCCCAGCTGGAACTGGTGATCGACAAGGTCAACAAGGTGCTGGGGCGCGACATCCCCATCTTGATCATGGGCGAGACCGGCACCGGCAAGGAATTGCTGGCTCAGGCGATCCACAACGATTCGCCGCGCACGATGAGCCCCTTCGTCGCCGTCAATTGCGCCTCGATTCCCGAGACGCTGATCGAATCGGAGCTGTTCGGCTACGAGGATGGCGCGTTCACCGGTGCCCGCAAGAAGGGTTCGATCGGCAAGATTCTCCAGGCGAACGGCGGCACCTTGTTCCTCGACGAAATCGGGGACATGCCGTTCGGACTCCAGGCGCGCCTGTTGCGGGTGCTGCAGGAACGGATGGTGACGCCCCTGGGCAGTGGAAAATCGATTCCGGTCAATGTCGAACTGATCTGCGCCACCAACCACAATCTGCGCGAGCGTATCGCCAAGGGCTTGTTCCACGAAGACTTGTATTACCGCCTCAACGGGCTGGTCGTCAAACTGCCGCCGCTGCGCGAGCGTACCGACCTGGAAACCGTCGTCAAGAAGATCCTCATGTCCGAATCCGGCGGCACCCGGTACACGGTGGCGCCCGATCTGCTCGCCCTCTTCCACAAGCACAAGTGGCCCGGCAACTTCCGTCAGCTCACCAATTTGCTGCGCACCGCCATCATCATGGCTGGCGACGAGTCGGAAATCGGCACCTGCCACATGCCGGACGACTTCTTTGACGATATCGACATGCAACCCTGCAGCGCCGCCAACCTGAATACGGAACGCATGATCGCCACCGGCGCCAACCTCGAAGAAGTTGAACACTCCGTGATTCTCAAGTCGCTCGAGGCACACGGCGGCAATGTATCGGCCACGGCACGCGCCCTGGGCGTGTCGCGCAAACACCATTTATCGCAAGGTACCGAATCTGAAGTAAGTGCCCGCTCATGCTGCACGCGCGAATCCAGGCGACTTCCAGATGATGCCGCGCTTATTGATCGTCATCAGGTCGACGCCCGGCATGCGGGCCGCCATCGCATGCGCCTTGCGCGCTCCCATCACCATGAAGGCCGTCGACAGCCCGTCGGCCAGGATCCCGCTCGGGGCCGCGACGGTGACGCTGGCCAGTTCGCGCGGCGAATCGGCGGTGGACGGATCAAAGATATGGTGGTGCAGAAAGTCCGGCGTGAACGCCGACGCATAATCCCCCGACGTGGCCAGGCTGCGCCCGTCCAGGCGCAAGGTCGCGGCCAGCGTGTCCGGCTGGCGCGGATCGGCCACGCCCAGCGTCCACGGCGCGTTGCCCGGCTTGTGGTAATGGGCGCAATATTCGCCCGTATCGACCAGCGCATGTTCGATCCCGTTGCCGCGCAGCGAAGCGAGGACCAGGTCGGCCGCATAGCCCTGCGCCAGGCCGTTCAGCGTGATCTGCATGCCTGGCTTGTTCAAACTGACCCGCGCGGAACTGAACGCCACCTTTTCCCATCCAATCCTTGAACTGGCGATGAGCCGGTCCCGCTGAGCAGGCGCGCCGCACGGGGCATCGCGGTAGGCGCGCCACAGCGGCTGCACGGTAATGTCGAACGCGCCCTTGCTCATGGCAGACAAGGCTTGCGCCTGCGCCAGCACGGCAAGCAAGTGCGGGTCGGGGTGATCGAGCACGCCATCGCGGTTGAGCCGGTAGACCTGGCTGGCAGGGTTGTAAATACTCATCAGCCGGTCGATCAGATAGGCCTGGTCAAACGCTTGCGCCATGATGCGCGCCGCCTGATGCCGGTCCGGGTGCACGATCAGTATGCGCAAGGTCGTGCCAAACCCCAGGGCGGCGGCCGAATGCAGTTCCCCGGGCAAGGGGGTGCAAGCGGCGACAGCTTAGCCACGCTGCCGAGCGACGCGGCAATAAAAGTACGACGATGCATGACGGCCTCCATATTATGGATTCGCTACACGATGAATCGGAATCGCCCGCCCCTGCTTCGCGGCCAGGATCAAGGGCGCGCATTTTTCCGCGCTCTCGTAAATGACGACGCAATCGAGGCACTGGAAGCATTCGTCATAGCTGACCCGGCCGGTCGGCGCGATGGCGTGATAGTCGCAGCGATGGCGGCAGGTCTGGCATGGCGTGCCGCATTCGCCGCGGCGGGCGATCCAGTCAAGCAGACGGAAGCGGCCAAACAGCGCCAGCGCCGCGCCGAACGGGCACAGATAGCGGCAAAAGAACTTAAAGGAAAACATGCTAAGCACGAGCAAGCCGACCGCGTAGGCGACGAATGGCCAGGTCCTGTCAAAATTGAGGGTGATCGCCGTCTTGAACGGTTCCAGTTCGACCAGCACGTCCGTGCGTTCCGGCGAAACAAACGCGCAAGCGACGATCGCCGCCAACAGCCCATACTTCCAGCAGCTTGAGACGGGCATCGGTCTTGGTCCTGACCAGCCATTGCGGAAAGCGCAAAGCCTGGCCCAGCTTGCCCGTCAATTCCTGCAGCGCGCCGAACGGGCACAGCCATCCGCAAAAAGTTCCCCGGCCCCACGCAAAGAGCGACAAGAGCACAAACGCCCACAAGGTCACCGTCATCGGGTCATACATGAGGTAATCGAGGCTGCGTCCGGCCAGCAGGGCCTGGATCACGCCGGTCAGATTGACGATCGAGAGCTGGCCCTGCGCGTAATAGCCAATAAAGAGCACCGTAAAACAACAGGAACACGCCGCGGAACCAGGCCACTTGCTTAAGCCGTTCCGTGCCAGGCGTTTCTGCATGGCGAGCGCGCCAGTGAGCAGCACCAGGCCCGCCAGCAACAGGATCAGCTCCGCCGTGCGGGCGCGCCAGATGCCGGGCCACGACTGGTTGCTCGCGGCCGAGGCGCGCACATACATGCCGGCGGGCAATTGATACGTGAACGAGAGCGAACGGGTGATGCGCTCCGGATAGACGATGCCTTTCATGCGGGTCACCGGCAACTGGAAGTCGATCGGGCGCGCCGGGTCCAGGCTTAGCCTGGCCGATCACGCGAAACACCGTGACATTCGCATGCGGCAATGCGCCCGGATCGGCCAGCTTCATGTCCATATCCAGATCGCGCATGTCGATCGGCAGCTTGTCCTGCCGCAGCACGATACGGTCGCTGATGCTGCCGCGAACGAAGTCGTCGGCGAGCACGCTGTAGCGGCTTAGCCGACATGAGCAGGATGGCATGGTCGCCCTCCTCTAGCCGGTTACTCAGCTTGTTCCAGCTCGCCGGGGTCAGCAAATTGCGTCCGACCGAAGGCACGGATACCTGGGCCAGATACAGATCGATGAAGACCTCATCCGGGCCGCTCAGCGCGGCAGGGTCCAGTCCTTCGCCTTCGCTACCGGCAAACAAGGCTTCCACATCGCGATTGCGCACGCGCAGATGGACGATCATGCTTAGGCCTCGGACAGCTGGCGCAGCGACAATGGTTCGAACAGGTCGGTGCGCACGCGCGGATCTGGTCCGGGTCGCGGCCTTCCGCAAAGCCGAGCTTCTTGCGCGCCACCTTGAGCGAGGCCGACAGCACGCTCTGGTTCAGAATGCGCACCGACGCCGTTGCCTTCGAGACGCCGTCGAGCCAGGCATTGGCCGCGTCCGGCATGCGCTCGCGCTTGGTCTTGCTGTCGATCGCAATATTCTGCTTGAGCGACAGCCCCTTGTACTGGCTGGCAAATTGCAATAGCGGCGCCTCGCCCAGTCCGTCGAGAAAGACCGGCTCATGATGCGAGAGCACCACCACATCGATGAAATTCCCCTTGGGATCGAGCGCCACGAGCAAGTTCATCGGTACGCCCGCGAAGCCCGCAATCGGGGCCAGGTCGGCCGACTCGAACACATAGCCGACCAATTCGCTCGCGGTCGCATTCTGCTTGAAAATGGGCCAGACCGGAATCTCGCTCTCCTTGCTGCCGACCTGCAAAGGCGCAGGAAAACGCCTGACCAGGTCAGCCTGCGTCAGCGTGTTACTAAGCGCCTGGGCGGCGCACAGCAGCAAGAGCAAAGCGAGGAAACGGAACAGGCCCATGAAGGCATCAGAAGAAGACGATGCCGCCGAGCGCGATGCCACTCATGCGTGCGCTGCTGCCGTTAAAGCCTTTCGACCGCGTCTGCCCTACTTCACCGACCAGAGTGATGGCACTGTTGAGCGTGTAGTAGGCGCCGAGCGTGAGGTTGGAATTGCTCTCCAGACCGCCGGTACCGGCCGTGTTCTCGTCGTTCTTGCTCATGCCGTAGCTCAGTCCCAGCTTGAGTTTGTCGCTGGTCTTGAACGTACCCTGCACCAGGTAGTTGAGCGACTTGACGTCGCCCTGGTCGGCGTCGGACAGGATGCCCAGGCCCTTGCCGCCCTGAACATTGGCCAGCAAGCCGAAGGCACCGGCGTTGTACGATGCGCCCACTTCGACGCCGGTCATGGTCATGTCGGGCACGCCGGTCGTCACCGAATTGAACTTCTGCGACTTGGCGCCGATCCAACCCTTGAAGCCATCGACAGTATAGGTAAGCTGTGCCTGCAGTTGCGGGCTGGAGTCGGACGTGTAGGCCGATCCGGCAATCACTGGTGTATCCGCTACTGGGCTCATCAAACCAACATCAACGCCAAAGCCGGACGCGGACTTGGGCGCGCTGTACGTCATCTGGCCGTAATTGCCAAGGTAGGAGTAACCGGCACCAATGTGTCCCAGCGTTACGCGGCCGCGCTGGGTCGCTTGTACCGGTGCGCTTATGCCCAGCAGCGTCATGTCGCTGAGGATCGCGTTCGCGCCAAAGATGCCGTAGTCACGGCCGAGCTTGAAGGTGCCGATGTCGGCATTGCCAAACGTGAAGTACGCCTGGCGCACATCGACCACGCTGTTCTGGCCGATCGCGCTGTCGGTCGCAGTTGAATTGTAGATGCCGATCAGCGCCTTCATGTCGTAGCCGCCTTGCGTCGACGAGGCGGACGCCACCAGGCCATTCGGCAGCAAGCCATTGCCGATGGTGGTGCGGTCCTCGGCGCCACCGCAGCCCAGGCCTTGCGATGCGAGCGCGAGGCCGCCAACGGCATCGCCCTTGCACGAGACGACGGTGTAATACGCGTTGACGATGCCGCCAACGCCAACCGTCCAGTCGTTCTAGCCTTGATGTCAACCGCCTGCGCGGTCTGCATGCTGGCGGCGGCAATCACGGTAAGGGCAAAAATCTTATTCATGGGATCTCCTCTTTCTGTCTTGTTTGTATTGGGCACATCACTTGATGTACTTCTCTCGATGGCAATAAGCATGCCCACCGATGCACAAGGAGAAAGTTCGAAATCCCGAAGGAACCTGTGCTGTATCGGATCAATCTGCTGTCACCCTGTTCACTTTTTGATCGCACCGCGCTCTGCCGCGCAAAAAAAATGACGGCCGAAGCCGTCAAAAAGGATGCATCAAGCCTGGTGCTGCTGGCTTACCCCTTCGCGAGTTTGAAGACCCACACGGAGCCGCCCTGTTCCAGGAAGTTCACTTTCTTCGCCACTTCGCCGCCCCACAGCGGGACCGCGCCGCCCCAGCCCGACACGACCGCGATGAATTGCTCGCCGTTCTCTTGCCAGGTCACCGGTGGCGCCACGACGCCGGAACCGGTCTGGAATTTCCACAGCTCCTTGCCGGTCTTCGCATCGACGGCCTTGAGGAAACCTTCCGGCGTGCCGTAGAACACCAGGCCGCCCGCGGTACTCATTACGCCACCCCACAAGCGGGGCCGTGTTCTTGACTTCCCACACGATCTTGCCGGACTTGGGATCGACCGCGCGCAGCGCGCCGATGTAGTCGTCAAAGATCGGACGGATCGTGAACCCGGCGCCGAGGAAGGCCCCGCCCTTCTTGTAGCTGATCGGCTCGTTCCAGATATCCATGCCCCATTCATTGGCTTAAGCACATAGAACAATTTGGTTTGCGGGTTGTACGCCATCGGCATTTGATTCTTGGCGCCGAGGAAGGCTGGGGCGGCAAACACGGTCGCCCCTTTCTTGCCGTCGGCACCCTTGGTCGGATCGCCAGGACGGTTCGCGGCGATGAAGTTGGGACGCCCGGTTTTCAGGTCGATGCTGCTGGCCCAGGTGATCTTCTTGACGAAGGGGAAGGCGTTCTGCAACTTGCCATCCTTGGCGTCGACGACATAGAAGAAGCCGTTGCAGGTCGGCCTTGCCGCCGAAGCGCTTGCCGTCCATGTCGAAGGTGACGAACTCGTTGGAACCGTCGAAGTCCCAGGCATCGTTGGGCGTATTCTGATAGGCCCATTTGATCTGCCCGGTCGTCGGATCGAGGGCGACCGTGGACGAGGAATACAGATTGTCGCCAGGACGCAGGTGGCTGTTCCACGGTGCAGGATTGCCGGTGCCAAAGTAAGCCAGGCCGGTGCTGTTGTCGTAGGTGCCGCCCATCCAGGTCGAGGCGCCGCCCGTCTTCCACAAGTCGCCCGGCCAGGTCTTGTTGGCGGTGCCGGTGATGCCGTTGTCGCTGGCATTGCCGTCCTTGTCATACTTGTGGCCCATGTGGCCTTCCACGGTCGGCTTAGCTCCAGACCAGCTGACCGGTCATGGGATCGCGCGCCTCGATGCGCCCGACAATGCCGAACTCGCCGCCCGACACGCCGGTCAGCAGCAAGCCCTTGGCGATCAGCGGCGCGGCCGTCATCGAATAGCTTACCGCGTAATCGTCGATCTTTTCTTTCCAGACGACGGCGCCGGTGTTCTGGTCGAGCGCCACCAGCTGGGCGTCAAGCGTGCCGAAAATCACCAGGTTGCCGAACAGGGCGGCGCCGCGATTGACCACGTCGCAGCACGGCATGATGCCGTCCGGCAGGCGGTGCTCATACTTCCACAGCTTGGTGCCGGTCTTCAGGTCGACCGCGAAGATGCGCGAGTACGAGGCCGTGACGAACATCTTGCCGTTGTGGATCAGCGGCTGCGATTCCTGGCCGCGCTGCTTTTCGCCGCCGAAAGACATCGACCAGGCGGGCACGAGCTTGCTCACGTTCTTCGTGTTCACCTTGGTCAGCGGCGAGAAGCGCTGTCCTTCGGAACCCATGCCGAACGAGAGCACGCTGTCCGGATTCTTCGCGGTATTCACGAGCATGGCATTGCTCACGTCGGCGGCCTGAGCCAGCGACACCGTGACCAGGCCGAGCGCGAACCCTAGTAATTTTTTCTGCACAATAATCTCCTCTTGTTTTTGAATTGACATCTTATTTTTGGTGATGCGACGGTGATTCCGCACTGAGCAGAAGAAACTCTTCATCAGTGAACAAGCGGGAACGGGTGAGGAAGCGCCTCCCCGTTCCGTTATCGAGTGAAAACATGCCGCCGTTGCCGACGACCACGTCGATGATCAGCTGGGTATGCTCCCAGTAAGAAAACTGCTCGAGTCCCATGTAGAACGGCGCCCCGTTCAAGTTGCCCATGTACACGTCCGTATCGCTGACGCTGAATTCACCAGCCGGATAACACATGGGCGCGCTGCCGTCGCAACAGCCGCCGGACTGGAAGAACATGACCGGACCGTGGCGCTGGCGCAATTCGGCGATCATGGCCAGGGCCGCATCGGTGGCAATCACTCGGGCAAGCGCGTGGTTCATGGGACACTCCGATCAGAAGAAGCCGAGCGCGTTCGGGCTGTAGCTGACCAGCAGGTTCTTGGTCTGCTGATAGTGGTCGAGCATCATCTTGTGGTTTTCGTGGCCGATGCCCGACTGCTTGTAGCCACCGAAGGCGGCGTGGGCCGGATACAGGTGATAGCAGTTGGTCCACACGCGGCCGGCCTGGATCGCGCGGCCGACGCGGAAGGCGCGCGCGCCGTCACGCGTCCACAGTCCGGCGCCGAGGCCGTACAAGGTATCGTTGGCGATGCGCAGGGCATCGGCCTCGTCCTTGAAGGTGGTGACCGACACCACCGGGCCGAAGATTTCTTCCTGGAAGATGCGCATGCTGTTATCGCCCTTGAACACGGTCGGACGCACGTAGTAGCCGCCCTCCATGTCGCCGGATTGCATATTGCGTTCGCCATCGGCCCAGCAGCTGGGCGCCTTCCTGCTTGCCGATGTCCATGTAGGACAAGATTTTTTCCAGTTGTTCCTGGGAAGCCTGGGCGCCGATCATGGTCGACGAATCGAGGCGGGTTGCCCTGCTTGATGGCGGCCACAGCGCCAGGGCGCGGGCGATGAACTTGTCGTAAATCGATTCCTGGATCAGCACGCGCGACGGGCAGGTGCACACCTCGCCCTGATTGAGCGCGAACATGGCGAAGCCTTCGAGGCACTTGTCGAAGAAGGCATCGTCGGCGTCCATCACGTCTTCAAAGAAGATATTGGGCGACTTGCCGCCCAGCTCCAGCGTGACCGGGATCAGGTTCTGGGCCGCATATTGCATGATCAGGCGGCCGGTGCCGGTTTCGCCGGTGAAAGCGATCTTGGCGATGCGCTTGTTCGACGCCAGCGGCTTGCCCGCTTCCAGGCCGAAACCATTGACGATGTTGAGCACGCCTGGCGGCAGCAGGTCGCCGATCAGTTCGATCAGCACCATGATCGAGGCCGGGGTCTGTTCAGTAGCCACTTGAGCACGACGCAATTGCTTAGGCGGCCAGCAGGCCAGCGCCAGTTTCCACACGGCCATCAGGATCAGGGAAGTTCCAGGGAATGATCTGGCCGACGACGCCGAGCGGTTCGTGGAAATGGTAGGCATAGGTTTCATGGTCGATCTGGGCGACCGACCCTTCCTGGGCACGGATGCAGCCAAAGCAAAGTAGCGGAAGTGATCGATGGCCAGCGGAATGTCGGCCGCCATGGTTTCTGTGGATCGGCTTGCCGTTGTCGATGGTTTCGGCGGTGGCGATCAGATTGAGGTTGGCCTCCATCCGGTCGGCGATCTTGTTCAGGATATTGGCGCGTTCGGTCTGCGAGGTCTTGCCCCAGGCTTCCTTGGCGGCATGGGCGGCATCGAGGGCGATTTCAATGTCTTCGGCCGATGAGCGGGCAATCTCGCAAAAGATCTGGCCGGTGATCGGCGTGACGTTGCCGAAATACTCGCCCTTGACCGGCGCGACAAATTTGCCGCCGATATAGTTGTCGTAGCGTTGTTTGAATGGATTGGCGACGCCGAGTTTGCTGATGTCTGCGAGATTCATGTCATCCTCTTTCTTGAAGGTTATATAGCCGTCGTGGGGCAACGGAAGTGTTCATCACAAGGTCCTTATCGCAAGCGCCGTGCCAGCCATGGCCAGCTCATGCGTAAAAGGGGAATTCCAGAGTAGAGGCAGATCAAATTTACCTATTGAGCAAGCGCAAGAAACCCACCTGACTGTGTGACCGGGGTCAGACCTCAATTCAGAAATGTTTTTTAATTGAGGTCTGACCCCGATTCGGAATGGGACAGGTGTGTCAAAGTGGAACAGTCAGCGGATCAGTACGCCCCAGGGCAATTCGCCGACCGCGATGTCCTTGACCCTGGCCGCGCTGGCGGTGTCGATCACGCTCACGCTGTTGGAGCGGCCGTTGGCCACGTACAGCTTGCTGCCGTCGGGCGAGAACGCCATATTCCATGGACGCTTGCCCACAGGAATGGTCGCGCTGACCGTGTTGCTGGCCGTGTCGATCCGCATCACGGTGCCGTCCGCCCCATTCGAGACGTAGACCGTCTTGCCGTCCGGATGGACGGCGATGCCGTTCGCGTTCTTGCGATGGCAACCGTCGCCACCGCGCGCCGGGTGGCCATGTCGATCACGTAGACCGTGCTGACCAACTCGGCCGCCACGTAGGCCAAGCGCGAATCGGGCGAAAAGCCGATCCCGCGCGGGCGCAGCCCCACTGCCACCGAGCCGACCTGGCGCATGCTGGCCACGTCGATCACGTCGACCTGTTCGGCCTCCTCGGCGCTGACCAGCAGCCAGCGCCCGTCCGGACTGAATACCGCGTGCTCAGGGTTCTTGCTTAGGCGACGGGAATGTCGGCCAGCGTCTTGTGCGTTACGGCGTCGATCAGCGTGACGCTGTTGCTCTCTTCGACCGCGACCGCGATATACCGCCCGTCGGCCGAGGCATGCACGCCTTCCGGCGACTTGCCCAGCGCGAGCAGCCGGCGGGCCCGCCCGCTCGCGGTATCGAGCACCAGCAGTGCGCTGGCGCTTGGCGTCGGTCACGAACAGCGTGGTCCCGGCAGGATCGGCGGCGATCCCGCGCGGGCGCTTGCTTAAGCAGCGATCTCGCGCACCACGCTGTCGGACTGCAGGTCGATCACGCTGACCGTTCCCGATTTCTCGTTCGGCACATAGGCAAACGGGGCCGCCGCGGCGCCCCCGGCGGAAAGCGCCAACACGGCGCACAGTGCTGCAGTTTTCATGATGTCCCCTCAGTTAGACGCGTGCATGCGTCATGCAATCGCCGTGCCATGCAGCGCGGAACGGCGCTGGCAGGTATATTGCTTACCATCGAGGCACAGACCTGCAGATGTCGATCAATGCAGGCGTTGCCATTCCACCCAACGGAGACACCATGAATCACCCCTTCCGCCTCAATGCGGTCGCCAGCCTGTTTGCCGCGTCGCTTTCCCCGTTTGCCATCGCAGCCGATGCGCCGCCACCGCTCGTCGATGTGGTTGTCGTCAGCGGCAGCCGGGTCGAACACGCCAGCTTCGACCTGCCCGCCGCCATCGACGTGGTCGACGCGAGCCGCATGCGCGACAACCAGATGCGCGTGAACGCCTCCGAAGCGCTGGCCGCCGTTCCCGGCCTGGTCGCGCAGAACCGCCAGAACTATGCGCAAGACCTGCAAATCTCCTCGCGCGGCTTCGGGGCCCGCTCCGCCTTCGGCGTGCGCGGTGTGCGCCTGATCGCCGACGGCATTCCAGCCACCATGCCGGACGGCCAGGGCCAGGCCGCCACCTTCAATCTGGACGTGGCCGAACGCATGGAAGTGCTGCGCGGGCCTTTTCGGCCATCTACGGCAATCACTCGGGCGGCACGGTCGCGCTGTTCACGCGCGAAGGCAAGGGAAAGCCGGTGCTCGAGGCCAGCATCATGGCGGCAGCAGCTACGGCGCGCGCAAGGCGGACCTGAATGCCGAGGGCGAAGCAGGCGGCATCGGCTACCTGATCGACGCCTCGCGTTTCGAGACCGACGGCTACCGCAGCCACAGCGCCGCCACCCGCGACCAGGCTTACGCCAAGCTCACCACCGCGCCTTCCGCGACCAGCCGCCTGACCGTCACCGCCAGCGCGCTGCGCCAGAACGACACCCAGGACCCGCTGGGCGTAACCTGGGCCACCTATCTGCGCGATCCGCGCGCCGCATGAGACCGACGCTACCGATCCGCAGTCGCCCAAGCGCACCTTCGCCGAGCGTTACAACACGCGCAAGAGCATCGACCACAAGCAAAGCTACCTGACATTCGAGCAGCGCCTCGGCGACGACCGCCTGCGCGTGACCGCTTACAGCCGAGCACGCGCCAGGTGATCCAGTTCCAGGCCTTTTCGCGCTTCGTGCAAACGCCCGCCAGCCAGTCCGGCGGCGTGGTGGACTTCGACCGCGATTTCCATGGCGCCGACGTCAGCCTGGTGCAGGTGCGCCGCATCGGGACCGGCAAGCTGACCACCACGGTCGGCCTGGACGCCTAGCTATTCGAGCGACGAGCGCCAGGGCTACGAAAACTTCGTCGGCACCCAGTTCGGCCTGCAGGGCCGGCTGCAGCACGACAAGAAACCGACGCCGTCTCCAGCATCGATCCGTATGCCCAGGCCGAATGGCAGGACGGGGCCTGGGTGCTGAGCGGCGGCGTGCGCCACAGCTTCTCAAGGTCAAGGTCACCGACCGCTATCTGAGCAACGGCGACGACAGCGGCAGCGTCGACTTCCGTCACACCACGCCGGTACTGGGTGTGCTGTACAAGGTTACGCCCACGCTGAACGTGTACGCGAGCGCGGCGCGCGGCTTCGAGGCGCCCACGCTCAATGAACTGTTCTACTCAGGCGCCGGCGCCGGTTTCAATTTCCGCCTGCGGCCAGCCACCAGCACCCATGTCGAGGGCGGGATCAAGGCCTACATCGGCAGCGGCACCTGCATCAACGCGGCCCTGTTCCAGGCCAAAACCAGCGACGAACTGGTGGTCGACGTGGCGACCGGCGGGCGCACCAGCTACCGCAACGCCAGCAAAACCCTGCGCCAGGGCGCCGAACTGTCGCTCGACAGCCAGATCGGCGCAGGCTTCAGCGCGCGCCTGGCCATGACGAGTGCTGCGCGCGATCTACGATCAACCCTTTGGCACCGTCAAGGCGGGCAGCCGCCTGCCCGGCGTACCGAAGGCGAACCTGTACGGCGAACTGGCATGGACCAGCAGCGGCGGCGGCTTCGGTGCCGCGCTCGAAGGCATCGCCAGCAGCAAGGTGTATGCGGAAGACGCCAATACGGAGATTCCGGCGCCCGGCTACGGCGTGCTCAATGCGCGCGTGCAGGCCAGGCAGGAGCTGGGCGGATGGCGCTTCAAGGAATTCGTCCGGGTGAATAACCTGGCGGACCGCCAGTACGTCGGCTCGCTGATCATCGGCGACGCCAACAAACGTTTCTACGAGGCGGCGCCAAGACGCAACTGGATGGTGGGCGTGAGCGCGCAGTACGCGTTCAACTGAGGATGACGGCCCCCCGCGCGCAAGCGGGGCTGCCGCATGTATCAGTAGCGGTAGCGCAATCCGGCGACGATGGTGCGCGGGGCGCCGGGTGCGACGAAGCGACCATCCTGCGCGTGGCCTGCGTCGGCAGGAAACAAGTTGCGCCCGACCGCGCCGAAGCTGGCGTACCTGCGGCCGGTCACATTGTTCACCCGCGCGTACACCTCCCAGCCGGGCGCCACTTCCCAGCTCGCGCGCACGTGCAGCAGGACCCGGCCTGCCACGCGCAAGTCGGCCCGCCGCGGCGTCTCGCCATCGACCGGATCGGCCGCCAGCCCGTCCTCGTTGCCCTGGGTCGGCAAGCTGGCGCTGGCATCGAGATCGGCGCCAAAGCGCCACGCGGCATTGGCCTGCCATTCCGCGCCCAGCTTGAGCGTGTGCCGGGGCAGGCCGCAGAGCGCGGTGCCACGTCGGATCTGCACCGTGCGCAGGCCGGTGAACAGAACGCCGTCGCTGTCGTAGGCCGCGTCCAGATAGCTGTAGCTGGCGCGCACGGACCACGCGCCGCGCACCATCCGCACGCTGGCGTCGATGCCCTGATGGCGGGTCCGGTCCACATTGGCAAAGTAACCCTGGCGCGACAGGCCCGAACTGAGAAACAGGATGTCGTCGCGGTTGACGGTACAGGTAGACCGACAGGGCCGCGTGCGTGTCCGCCTGTTCGTAGCGCAGGCCGAAGCTTCGAGCGTGCGCGACACCACCTGGCGCAGATAAGGGTCCGACTGCAGCCCGACCGGAAGCCAAGCAAGGCTGGGCGGGATCGGCGCAGCCAAGTTCGATCACGGTCGGCACCCGGTTGCCCTGCGTCGCATTCAAGGCCGCGGTCCAGCCGCCGCCCATCTCGTGCGCCAGCCCCAGCGCGGGATTGAGCCGGGTGTAGGTGAAGCGCTCAGGCTAGGCTGCGGTCCCAGCGCGGTGGTGAGCGTATTGCCGACCCGGGCCCGGTTCAGGCGCGCGGTCGCGGTCAGGTGGGTGCCGGGCGCCAGGCTCCAGGTATCGGCCGCGTACAGACCAAACGCGTGCGCCGACCCGGTCACGGAAGAAGCCGAAGCGTGCGCTCGGCGCCCTCCAGCGCCACGATCTCGCGCGCGCCGGTGATCAGGGCGTCCTGTTCGAACTGGGCGAAACGGATGCTGCTGCGATCAAAGGTGGCAGCCGGCGTCGAGCCGGTGCCGGTCGCGCCGGGCGCTCCACTGCAGGCTGGCGCCCTGCCCCGCGCAGGCGCGAACTGGTGGTATTGAATTCGCCTTCCGGCCCGTCGTCGCCCGGCTGAGCATCGCCATTGACGGTGTCCTTGTCGCGCTGGTGCGCGCGTACACCTGGCCCGACAAAGTGGCGTTGTTTTCCAGCCGCAGGCGGCCGCGCACGGCCAGCTGCAGCATGTTGTTGCGCGTCTCGTCAGGAAAAGTGTAGGCGGTGCGCCAGTCGCTGGCGGCCATCTCGTCGGGCAGCAAGCCGTTGCCGCGCAGGCGGCTGCGCCCCGCCGTGAGAGTGGCCTGCCAGTCGGCGCGGCCACTGTCGCGCCCTACTTTCAGGAACAGGTTGCCGAGCCTACCCTGCGAATGCGCGCGCCATCCCTGTTCGCCGAACAGCGTGGCGCCGATAAAGCTGTGCCAGCCACCCGCGTGCGCCGCGCCGCGCGCCAGGTCCAGCCGCCGCCTACCGTCCTGGCCGAGCGAGGCATCGAGTTCCAGCCCCGGATCGGTGCGGCCCGATTTGGTCTCCAGCGCCAGCGCGCCGCCCAGCGTATTGAGCCCGTACAGGGGATTCGATCCCGGCACCAGGGTCAGCTTGCTGATCGCCGCCTCGGGCAGCATGTCCCAGTTGATCACGTCGCCGAACGGCTCGTTGACGCGCACCCCGTCCAGGTAAAACCGAGATGCCCTGCGAGGTGCCGAGCACGGGCGAGGCGCGAAAGCCGCGGTAGGTCAGGTCGGTCTGGAACGGGCTGCCCGAGATGTCATTCAGGTTCACGCCATCCAGACTGCGCCCCATGAATTCGGCCAGGGTGCCGCTGCCCGAGGCGCCGATCCGGCCGCTGTCGGCCGCCTGCACCGCATACGGCAGCAGGCGCCGTTCGATGCCCGGTCCGGCGCCCGGCGCCACGCCGACCACTTCCACCGTCGCCATCGCCTCCGGCGCTTCAGCCGACGCGGACGGCATCGGCGGCCAGCAGCGCCAGCAGCAGCGCGCTGGTGCGCCGTTTCATGGCGTGACGACCTGCACGCCATGCCGGGCGAAGATCGCCTTGAGTTCACCGTTGCTTAAGCCATTTCGTTGAGGGCGGCCTGCAGCAGTTTGGCCATCTCGGTGTCGTCCTTGCGCACCGCCATGCCAACCGCCCATCCGAGGCGCGGCAGGCGCTGGAAATTCACGTCATGCAGCGGATACGCCGGATCGCCGCGCATGACCGATTCGATTTCCGAGCGGTTGGCCAGCACCGCATCGAGCTCATGCGGCTGCGGAGCTTTTCCAGCGCTTCGGTGGCGCTCGGATAGATCCTGACGCCGTCGTGGAATTTGCCGTCGCCCTCGCCCAGCATCACCATGCTTAAGCAATCGATACCTTCTCGACGCCGATTTTTTTGCCGCTCAGGGAATCGAGGCTCTCGAACACCGGCACCCGCTTCTCGCTGCGCACCAGGCGCACCGCTTCGACATGGTAGGGCGCGAAGATCGCCACCTTCGGATTCTGCGCCATCAGCCGGTTGTCGACCGGGACATGCAGCATCAGGTCGGCCGGACCGTAGCCGAGGTAGTGCCCCTTCCAGACCATGTTGCGCAGGTCGTCGTCCAGGTTTTCACCGGCCGGGAACGGCAGCAGCGTCAGGCGCAGATGGAGCTTTTGGCCAGCGCATCGGCCAGATCGATATCGATGCCCGCCCCGTTGTTCGAAAATGGCGCAAACTCGTTGTACACCGCGACCTTGAGCGCGCCGGAGGCCTGGATCTTTTGCCAGTCGGCGCGCCGGAGCGGCAAAGGCCAGTGCGGCACCGGCGGCGGCGAAGAACAGGCGAAGACGCAGGCGGTTCATGGCGGCTCCTTACTTGGTTTCGCGGCGGGTTTCGAGGTAGCTCTTGATCGACCACATGGCTTCCTGATTGAAGATCCCTTCAAACGGCGGCATGTAGACCGCGCCGTTGCGCACCTTGCCGCCGCGGACGGAGCTCAGGAAATACGCGTCCATCTCCTTGAAGCAGGCTTGTTTCTTCGCTTCGTTCTTGAGGCCCACGCAGTCGCGGTCGAGCTGGCGCAGGTCGGGCGCAATGCCGCCGGAAATGGCTTCGATGCCGTGGCAGCGGGCGCAGTTCTGGTTGTAGGCCGAGGCGCCGATTTTCAGGGCCAGGCCATTCTTGCGGTACGGGTTCTCGGCCAGCCATTTGTCGCCCAGCGCGGGCAGTCCGGCGGTGTCGACGCCTTGCGGGGTGACGTTGCCGTGGGCGTGCGCCAGAGTCGAAACCAGCATGGCTGCGGCGGCGAGGGTGTGAATCAGGTGTTTCATGGTTGTCTCCTGCTGATGGTTTGAATGTTTTCATCAACAGGAGCAATTGGCATGCCATGTGCGCTTCCATGGCGCTTACCGAGCGGGCTGTCCCAAAATGGAACAGGTGTCACATGGTGTCGGGATACAGGTGCGCCAACACGTCCTCGGCGACTGCGGCAAGGGCCGTGCGCAGCGCGCCGTCGGCGTTGTCCGCGCGGATGGCCTGCCAGATGCCTAGGCCAGGCGATCGTCGTGGCGGGCGACGGCCGCTTCGACTTCGGCCTGCCAGAAGGCGGGCGCCTCGCCTTCCACGAAATTGCCCCGCCCCCGGCCGAAGTGCGCCACCGCCAGGTAGCGCAGCACGCTGCC
The DNA here is from genome assembly GCA_024703915.1 of Massilia sp. H-1. Classification (GTDB taxonomy): domain Bacteria; phylum Pseudomonadota; class Gammaproteobacteria; order Burkholderiales; family Burkholderiaceae_D; genus Telluria_A. The sequence continues at coordinate 1,997,959 of CP087969.1, forward strand.
GGTCAGCAGCGAACGCAGGAAGTCGTCGGCAAACGTCATGCTGGTCTGATTGCGGTCGGTACTGGCGTTAAAGCCCCACGCGGCGCCGGCCATGGTCAGCGCGCCCACCACGCCGCCCAGCAAGGCGCCGGCGCCCGAAGGTCAGGCCGCCCGCCATCAGGTCGGCCGACAGGCCGGTCGCCGCACCCGACACCACCGCGCCCCCACAATCCGGCCTGCGCCTTGTCGACCGGCGCGCGCACCTTGAAATTGTCGCGCACGCGGGCGTGGATCTTGAGCGCGTTGCCGGGGTCGAGGCGGTGCAGGCGCAGCAGCTCGCGGGTGCTCTCGCCGATCTGTTCCTCGAGCCGCGCGACCAGCGCCGCCATCGCTTTTTCCTGACGCTGCTGTTCGGCCGATTGCTTCAGGCCGACCACCTTCATCGCGCTGTGCACGAAGCCTTTGTCTTCCGGGTCCACGGTCTGGCTGTCGCGCGCGGCGGCAGCCAGCACGGCCGCCAGCACGTCCATGGCGGCGCCGAAACGGCGCTGGTTATCGGCCTGCCACACCGCCAGCAGGCGCGCGTAGCCGTCGCGCCGGGCCGGATCGATCAGTGTGCCCGCCGCTTCGTAGAACACGCGTTCGTGCACCCAGCAGCGCGCAAAGGCGTCCAGCGCCAGCACCTCGCGCACGATGCCGAACTGGCGCAGATGGGTTTTCCAGCGTTCGAGTTCCGCCAGTTCGGCGGCGGCAGGACGCGGCGGCCCCACCTGGTTGAGCAGCACCATCACGGGTTTGCCGAGCCAGGCGAGGATCTTCATTTCGGCAGGCAGATAGCCCGCATCCTGGGGCAGTTCGGCCGAATTGACGAGGTACAGCACGACGTCGGCCGCGTCCCTGGCCGTGCGCAGCGCCTGCTGGCTGAGCCAGAACGGCTTGTCGCGGTAGCGGTCGAACACTTCGCGCAGGAACCAGCCGATCGGGTTGCCGGACAATTCCAGCCGCCGCAGCAGGCGCACCGAATCGCCAAAGCCGGGCGTGTCCCACAGCGACAGCGTATCACCCTGCGCCGTTTCGATCAGGGTGTGCGATTCGGCCAGCACCGTCACGTGCGCGGCGTCACGCACTTCGCCCACGTCCATGCCGATCAGGGTTCTGGCCAGCGTGGTCTTGCCGTTGTTGGTATGCGAAATCAGCGCAAACTGGATATGCTCGCTCATGACACTTTCGACAGGCGCAGGTTGGCTGCGCTGATCGGGCTCGTAGCGCTTCGGATCGATCAGGTTGACCACCGTGGCAGGCGCGCCGTGGAATTCGCAAAAGCGCAGCCACAGGTCGATGCGCTCGATCAGGCGCATGTTGTCGCTGCGGTCGAGCAGGCTCGATTCGTCGATCATCACCGTCACGCCGTGCCGTGAATGGCGCACCAGGTAGTCGAGGAACACGCCATGATTTTCTTTTCGGGCGTGGCGGCCAGATTGAACAGCGCGACCGTGCAGGTGACGGTGGGGTCGTCCAGGCTCACTTCGCGCAGCGCCACTTCGGGCGGCTCGCCGTATTCGGTGGCCGGGCGCAGCAGCACGCGCGCCTGGTCGCCATACAACATGAGCGACAGTTCGCTCAAGCCCTTGTGACGCACCTCGTCCACGGTAAAACTATAAGGCAGCACGCGCAGCAGGGCCGGGCCGCCCAGGCTCTAGCCTGCTCGTCCAGGCGGCGGAAATACGGCTGGCCCAGATCGATCGGGGAAATTCGTGCGCAGGGCCCGCGCGCGCCCAGTGGCACAAGAACGCCAGCACCAGGCGGGGCAGCACGACCAGCAGCAGCAGCGTGGCCGCGTACAGGTGCACCCAGCGCGCCATGCCTACTGCCGACGGTGGCTGCAGAAAAGCGCAGCGCTCGATATCGGCCAGCGTGAAGCCGTGCAGGGGCAGCAAATTCAAGGCCGGTGCGAACAGCAGCGACAGGATGGCGTGGACCTGGGCGCCGTCGAGGAAGGTGCTTTCCCAGCCTACCCGGTATTCGGTCAGCAGGCCGCGCGCGTACAGCGACAGCATGGCGCCGGCCGCGAACATGGCCGCCGCCAGGTGCAGCGTGCGCGCGAGCCGGGCCCGGTTCAGGCGCGCTGAGGGCCGACCACTGCAGCGCAAAGTCAGCCAGGCCCGCCGCCAGCGCATGCGGCAGCTTGCCCAGTAATTTGGACGGCAGCCTGACCGCCAGCGCCGGAATGAAATCGATCAGGCGCGCGCCGCGCCGCAGCGACGGCATCAGGCGCCACACGACGAGGAACAGGTAGATGGCCAGATTCCAGCCGATGATGCCCAGCAGGGGCGCCGACAGCAGATCGACCCGGTGCGGATCGCCGATCCGGTCCAGGCCCGCGCCCAGCAGGAAGGCGACCGGCGGCAGCGCCAGCGACAGCGCCACCATGGCGCTGCGGCGCGCCAGGAAGCCGCCCAGCGCCGGCATCCGTTCGCCGAGCCGTTTGAGAATTTGTTCCGAGCGCTGTTCGAGGAAGTGCGCGGACGTGACGGCGGTGCCGCTTTCGGACGCCTGCCACTGCGCCAGTTCGCGCGCTGCGGCTGGCGTACTTGCAGGTCGTCCGCGCTCAACACTTCGCGTTTCACATCGGCCGTTTCGATGGCGCGCACCAGCACGACGGCGCGGGCAACTTGTTCGTTCATGCTGATCCTGTTCTTGGATGAAAAGACAACATTGACCGCCAATTGTGCCCGATTTTGCCCCGCTGCGGGGTGGCGCGCATCAGGCGTTTTTTCGAGTGTGCTATCTTATCGTGGCGAAATCTTGTCAACAATTCACTAAATTCCCATGCCTATTCCATCGATTCCAGCTACCGCCAACCCATCCCTGCGCGCCGACCTGCAACGCGCATCGACAACAAGACCAAGCCGCCCGGCAGCCTGGGCCTGCTCGAAGCGCTGGCGCTCCAGCTTGGCCTGGTCCAGCAGACGGTGGACGTCGCGGTCCGCCAGCCTAAGCCATCCTGGTGTTCGCGGCCGACCATGGCGTGGTCGAGGAAGGCATTTCGGCCTATCCGCAAAGCGTGACCTGGCAAATGGTGGAAAACTTCCTGACCGGCGGCGCCGCCATCAACGTGCTGGCGCGCCAGAGCGGCTGCGCGCTGCAGGTGGTCGATGCGGGCGTCAACCACGACTTCGGCGCACGCGCCACGCTGCTCGACCGCAAGGTCGGTCCGGGCACCGCCAACTTCGCACGCCAGGCCGCGATGAGCGCCGACGACTGCGCGCGCCATCGAACATGGCCGCCAGATCGCGCTCGCCCTGGAAGGCAACGTGGTCGGCTTCGGCGAGATGGGGATCGGGAACACGACCGCCGCCGCCGCGCTGATGCACAAGATGACCGGCGTACCGGTGGCCGAATGCGTGGGCGCTTAAGCACCGGTCTGTCGCGCGACGGCATCCTGCACAAGCAGAAGGTCATCGAGGCGGCCGTGGCAAAACACGCGGGCGTGAGCGAGCCGCTCGACGTGCTGGCCACCTTCGGCGGTTTCTGAAATCGCGATGATCGCTTCGCGCCATGCTGGGCGCGGCCGAAAGCCGCAAGGTCCTGCTGATCGACGGCTTCATCGTCACCAGCGCGCTGCTGGTCGCGGCCAGACTGCAGCCTAAGCCATTCTCGACTACTGCGTGTTCTCGCACTGCTCGGACGAACACGGCCACCGCCGCATGCTGGCGCACCTGGAAGCGCGGCCGCTGCTGAACCTGGGCCTGCGCCTGGGCGAAGGTACGGGTTGCGCACTGGCCCTGCCGCTGCTGGGCGCGGCCGCCGCCTTCCTGCGCGAAATGGCCACCTTCGAATCGGCCCAGGTCAGCGACAAGTGAAGCGTAAGCATGGGCTACCTCGTCCACCAGCTGCGGCTGTTCTTCATCGCGCTGCAGTTCTTCACGCGCCTGCCGATTCCGCGCTGGGTGGGTTTCGAGGCCCCGTGGCTGCAGCACGCGTCGCGCTACTTTCCGCTGGTCGGGATCGTGGTGGCGGCGCTGGCGGCCGCCGTCTACTGCGCAGCAAGCGCCCTGTGGTCCGCGCCGGTGGCGGTGCTGCTGTCGACCGCGGCCTAAGCATCTACCTGACCGGCGCCTTCCACGAAGACGGCTTCGCCGACATGTGCGACGGCTTCGGCGGCGGCATGACGCGCGAGCGGGTCATGGAGATCATGAAGGATTCGCGCATCGGCACTTACGGTGCGGTTGGCGCGGGTTTGCTGATCGCGCTCAAGTGCGCGCTGCTGTCGTCCATGGACAGCGCTGCCGCGATCGCCGCGCTGTTCATCGCGCATCCGCTGTCACGCTTTGCCGCCACCGCGCTGATCTGGAAGCTCGAGTACGCGCGGACGAAGGCAAGGCCAAGCCCATGGCGCAGCAGATGACGACCGGCGAATTCATCACCGCTTGCGCCTGCGCTCTGGCGCCCCTGCTGGCGATCGGCGCCGTCGGCGCTTCTGCCTGGGGCGCACTCGGCGCGGCCGTGCTGGCGACGGCCGCAGCTGCCGCATGGCTGGCGTCCAAGTTCGTGCGCCGCATCGGCGGCTACACGGGGCGACTGCCTGGGCGCCGTCCAGCAGGTGACGGAGGTGGCGATCTACCTGTGCCTGGCGGCCAGTCTGGCGCGCTAGCCATGCGCCTGCACCTGGTGCGCCACCTGACGCCGCAAGTCGACGCCGGTGTGTGCTACGGCCGCACCGATCTTGGCGTCGATCCGGCGCTGGAGGCGCTGGCCCTGCCGGACCTGCGCCTTGCTCTCCCGCGCGGCGTGCCCCTCATTTCCAGTCCCCTGCGCCGCTGCGCCTCGCTGGCCGCCGGCCTGCACCAGCAGGTGCGCTTCGACGCCCGCCTGGCCGAACTCGATTTCGGCAGCTGGGAGATGCGGCGCTGGGAAGACATCGCCCGCGCCGAGATCGACGCCTGGGCCGCCGACGTGGTCCACTACCGGCCGGGTGGCGGCGAAAGCGTGATCGACATGGCGCGCCGGATCGTCGATTTTTACGACAGCATGCGCAGCGCCGGACACGATGCGGCAACCGTCGTCTGCCACGCCGGGGCGATCCGTCTGCTGCTGGCGCGCCAGCGCAGCGCCGACCCGGAATGCATGGCGCGCGAGGCCGCCGAACATCCGCATCCCATCGCCTACGGCGGGGTCGTCGTCATCGACTGTGTATAATTGGCACGTTTTGGTGCCCGCACGCATGTCCATGTGTGCAGTTAAACGGGAAACACGAAGCCTTTCAAGCTAACGTGTGCTGCCCCCGCAACGGTAAGCAAGTGTCGTCCCACGGACGACGAGCCGTCTCGAACAACCACTGTGCAAACCGCATGGGAAGGTGAGACGGCCGCACTTGCCAGCCCGGATACCGGCCAGACAGGTGGAAGTGTGCGAACGGGGGATGTTCATGACGACGGCCGGAATGCGTTCCGCCCAGTCGTTGTGTCCTCATGCGCGCAGTTCTGTTCAATCCGGCCTACGGGGAACTCGGCCGGTTGCATCCTTATTTTAGAATTGCCATGACCTTTCCAGTATCCCGCCGCGCGGCCCTGTCCTCGCTCGCGCTAGCCATCACCTCCTCTTTCGCCTTTGCCGACAGCGGCGCCGATCCCGCGCTGGCCGCCTCCGTGCTGGTCACCGCCACCCGCGCCGCCACGCCCGCGGCCGACGTGCTGAGCGACCATGTCACGCTGTCGTCCGAAGACATCGCCCGCTCCGGCGCTTAAGCAACATCGTCGACCTGCTGCAAAAGCAGCGCGGTATCGAAGTGGCGCGCAACGGCGGCCCTGGCAGCAGCGCCTCGGTATTCATCCGCGGCGGCGACTCGAAGCAGACCGTGGTCCTGGTCGACGGCGTGCGCATCGGTTCCTCCACCACCGGCGTGGCCAACTGGTCCGCGCTCCCGCTGGCCAACATCGACCGCATTGAAATCATCTACGGCCCGCTGGCCACCATGTACAGCGCGGACGCCATCGGCGGCGTGGTGCAAGTGTTCACCAAGCGCGGCTCGGGCGCACCGAGCGTGACGGCCGCCATCGGCGCCGGCAGCGACCGCGCCCGCAACGCCGACGCCGCCATCAGCGGCAGCAGCGGCGCCCTGAGCTACGCCTTCGCCGTGACGCGCGACCAGGACGACGGCTTCTCGGCCACCAAGCCGGGCAACTTCTCGTACAACGCCGACAACGACGGCTTCCCGCAAGACCAGCGCCAGCGGCCAGCTGGCTGCCACCATCGCCAGCGGCCACGAAGCGGGCGTGCTGTTCCTGTTCAGCGACCTCGATTCCCAGTACGACGCCTAAGCGCATCGGCCTTCAACGCGCGCCGAGCAAAAACAGAACAGCGTCGCGCTGTTCTCGAAGCACCAGATTCTGTCGAACTGGCAGCTCAAGTTCCAGGCCTCGCGCGCCGACGACAAGGCGGTCAATTTCAGCGCCACCAGCACCAGCCGCATCGACACCCGCCTGCACGCCTACAGCGCCCAGAGCGATCTGGCGATCGGCACCGATTTGCTGCAGATGATCCTGGAACGCCGCGAGGAAGACGTGGTCTCCGGCTCGACCGCCGCGCTGACCCGCGACCGCACCACCAATTCGGGCGCCCTGTCGTACTCGCTCAAGCGCGGCGCCCACCTGGCCACGGCCAGCGCCCGCCTGGACGACAGCTCGCAGTACGGCTCCAAGAGCACCGGCGGCATCGCCTACGGCTACCGTCTCACGCGCGAACTGCGCGCCAGCGCCAGCTTCGGAACCAGCTTCCGCGCGCCGACCTTCAATGAGCTGTACTACCCCGGCTTCGGCGTGGCCAGCAATCGTCCGGAACAGGGCAAAAACGTCGAAGCGGGCCTGACCTGGGCCAGCGGCACCACCGAGGCGACCGCCGTCTACTACCGCAACCGCCTGACCGATCTCCTGGTCAGCACCGCCGTGTGCCCGGTCGAACCGGCCACCCACGCATTCGGCTGCGCCTACAACGTCAACAAGGCGACGCTCGCGGGCCTGTCGGTGGGCGCGCGTACCCACGTGGCCGACTTCACCTTCCAGGGCGGATTCGACCTGCAGGATCCGCAGGACGACACCACCGGCAAGCAGCTGGTGCGCCGTTCGAAAAAGCATGCTAAGTTCTCGGTCGAGTACAGCGCGGGCGCATTCGTCGCCGGTGCTTAGAGCGTGCAGGTCTCGGGCAAGCGTTTCGACGATGTCAACAACACCCGCACCCTGGCTTAGCTATGGTTTGCTGAACTTGTACGGTTCGTACCGCTTCGCCCACGACTGGAGCGCCGAAATCCGCTGGAACAACGCCACCGACAAGCAGTATGAACTGGCGCGCACCTACGCCACCGCCGGTTCGCAGGTCTACGCCGGTCTGCGCTACGGTATCAAATAGGAGTCCACGTGCATCCGTTCTTCCGCAATATGCGCCACCGCGCCGTCGTCATCATCGTGACGCTCGCGCTGCTGGCGGTGGCCAGTCTCATCGTCTCCGGCATGGTGGGCTCGGTCCGCGTACCGCTGTCCGACATGCCGGGCGCGCTGATGGAGCTGGCCCGCGGAAGCAACGGATCGCTGGCCGCCACACTGCTTGAACTGCGCCTGTCGCGCGCTGGTGGCCTTTGTCACCGGCGCGGCCCTGGCGCTGGCCGGCGTGATGATGCAAGCCTTGCTGCGCAATCCGCTGGCCGATCCCTACGTACTCGGCATTTCCATGCGCGCCTCGGTCGGCGCCCTCGCCTCGCTGATGTTCATGGCCGCCCTGTGGGTGGTCGACGTGTTCGCCTTCGTGGGCGCGGTCGGCGTGTCGATGATGCTGTATTTCCTGGCCCGGCGCGATCTGCGCGGCGGCACCGCGGCCGAAGGCGGCACCTCGCTGTTGCTGCTGACCGGCGTGATTCTCTCCTCGCTGTGCATGGCAATGGTCACGCTGATGCTGTCGATCGCGCCCGAAAGCCGCCTGCGCAGCATGATTTTCTGGATGATCGGCGACCTGGCTAGGCGCGCCGCTGCGCGCCATTCCCTGGGTGGTGCTGGCGGCGGGCCTGCTGTTCGCCCTGCGCAGCGCCCGCTCGCTCAATGTACTGGCCCTGCATGCGGAAGCGGCGGCCACCCTTGGCGTGCGCGTCAGCGCGCTGCGCAAGGGACTGTTTTTCGCTTCCGGCCTGCTGACCGCGTCGGCCGTAACCAGCGCCAAGCAGCATCGGTTTCGTCGGCCTGATCGTGCCGCACGCCTGCCGCTTTGCCTGCGGCCCCGATCACCGTCTGCTGATTCCGGCAGCCACGCTCGGCGGCGGCGCCTTCCTGGTATTGGCCGACACGCTGGCCCGCACCGTGCTCGCGCCGCAGCAGCAGCTGCCGGTCGGCGTCGTGACGGCCCTGATCGGCGCCCCGGTCTTCCTGTATCAACTTCACCGCTTGCACCGCAAATGATCCAGACCCTGCAACTGACCCTGACGGTAGGCAAGCGCATGCTGGTCAAGCAGCTTGACTGGCGCGTGAATGCTTAGGCGAAAGCTGGTGCGTCATCGGCCGCAACGGGGCTTAAGCAAAAGTACCCTGATACGTACCCTGGCTTAGGCCTGCGCGATCCCGACGGCGGCACCATCGCCATGCAGGACCGCGCACTCGCCCAGTGGCCGCTGGAGGAACTGGCGCGCCACCGCGCCTTCCTGCCGCAGTCGCGCAGCGACGCCTTTGCCTACCGCGCCATCGAAACCGTGCTGGCCGCGCGCCATCCCTACCACGCGAGCCGCTACTGGGAAGGCAGCGACGACCTCGAGATCGCGCGCCCCCCCTGCAGGCGATGGAAGTACTCGAACTGGCCGACCGCGACGTGCGCACCCTGTCCGGCGGCGAACGCCAGCGCGTGGCGATTGCCGCCATGCTGGCCCAGGACACGCCGCTGCTGCTGCTCGACGAGCTTAGCCAATGCGCTGGACCTGGCACACCAGGTCAGCGTCATGCGCCTGCTCACCCGCCTGTGCCGCGACCAGGGCAAGACCGTGGTCATGATCGGCCACGACCTGAGCCACGCCTACCAGACCTGCACCCACTCCCTGCTCCTGATGGGCGACGGCGAATGGCTGGCCGGTCCGGTGGACGAGGTCATGCAAGCCCCCATTCTGAGCCGCTATCTGGGCCATCCGATTGAAGTTATCCAACATGGCGCACGGCGCCTGTTCGTCCCAACCGAGGAATCCGCATGAGCGACATCAACGAGCGCCACCGCGTGCGCATGGAACGCAAAAGGCCATCATCGATGCCAAGATCGCAGCGGCGGACAAGCAGATCGGCATCATCATCGTCAATACCGGCAACGGCAAGGGCAAGAGTTCGAGCGGCTTCGGCATGGTCGTGCGCGCCATGGGGCACGGCATGAAAGTGGCCGTGGTCCAGTTCATCAAGGGCGCCATGTCGACCGGCGAAGAAAAATTCCTGCGCCGCTTCCCGGACGAAGTGCAGTTCCACGCCATGGGTGAAGGCTACACCTGGGAGACCCAGGACCGCGAACGCGACATCGCCAAGGCGCAGCAGGCGTGGGCGATGGCCAAGACCTTCCTGTCCGATCCGTCCATCGGCCTGATCCTGTTCGATGAACTGAACATCGCCCTCAAGTACAAATACCTCGACGTCGACAGCGTGATCGCCGACCTGCTCGACCGGCCGGACATGCAGCACGTCGTCATCACCGGACGCGGCGCGCCCGAGGAACTGATCGCGATCGCCGACACCGTCACCGAGATGGCCGTGGTCAAACATGCGTTCAAGGCTAGGCATTGGCGCGCAGGCGGGCACCGAATGGTAAGCAGCCACGCCGATGTGAAAGTGCTGCTGGTCTCGGCCGTGGCGTCGGGACAGGGCAAGACCACCGTCACCGCCGCCCTGGCCCGCGCGCTGGTGTTGCGCGGACAGCGGGTGCGCGTGTTCAAGTGCGGCCCCGACTTCATCGATCCGATGCTGCTCGAACGCGCCAGCGGCGCGCCGGTCGGCTCGCTCGACCTGTGGATGGTCGGCATGGAGCAATGCCGCAGCCAGCTTGCCCGCGCCGCGCGCGACGCCGACGTGATCCTGATCGAAGGCGTGATGGGACTGTACGACGGCAACCCGTCGTCGGCCGACCTGGCGCGCGCCTTCGGTTTTCCGGTCATGGCGGTGATCGATGCATCGGCCATGGCGCAAACCGCCGGCTGCGCTGGTGCACGGACTGCGCGACTACGGCCCGGTCGAACTGGCGGGCGTGATCGCCAACCGCGTCGCCAGTCCCGGCCACGCGGCGATGGTTGCCGCTTCGCTGCGCGACATTCCCCTGTTCGCCACGCTGGCGCGCCAGGACAAGCCGCTGCCCGAGCGCCATCTGGGCCTGGTGCTGCCGTCCGAACTGGCCGACATCGAGGCGCTGCTCGATACGATGGCGGCCCAGCTGAACTTCGACGAGGCCGCATGGGCGGCCCTGCGCACCACCCGCATCGACCTGACCGCCGTGGCCGAACCGCCTGCCGCCCTGCTGGAAGGGACCACGATCGCCGTCGCGCGCGACGCCGCCTTCGCCTTCCTGTACCCGGCCAATCTGGAAACGCTGCGCGAACTGGGCGCGCGCCTCGTGAATTTCTCGCCGCTGGCCAACGAGGCGGTGTAGACTGACGCCGACGCCGTGTATCTGCCCGGCGGCTATCCCGAACTGCATGCGAGCGTGCTGTCGAATGCGCTGGTGTGGAACGCATCTATCCTGATCGCCCACGCCGAGGGCGTACCCATCGTCGCCGAATGCGGCGGCATGATGGCCCTGGCCGATTCGCTGGCCGACCAGGCTTAGGCCAGGAGTGGCCGATGGCTGGCGTCCTGCCGGGCCGGGTCGCCATGCAAAAGCGGCTGGCCGGACTCGGATCGCAAGGTCTGGAAACGCCGCATGGCATCCTGCGCGGCCACACCTTCCATTATTCGACGCTGGCGACCGACGAAGTGCTTAAGCCGCGCAGACCGTCAAGCATCCGAGCGGTGCAGCGGGCGAAGCCGTGTATGAACTCGGTTCGCTGACGGCCTCGTACTTTCACGCCTACTTCCCGTCCTGCCCGCAGGCGGTGGCGGCGCTGTTTTCGCGGAGTGCGCCATGAGCGCGACGCTGGTTCTGGGCGGCGCGCGCCCGGCAAGAGCGCCTACGCCGAGCGCATCGCCACCGAGTCCGGGCGCGAGGTGGTCTATATTGCGACCGCCAGCGCTAGAGACGGCGAGATGGCGCAGCGCATCGCGCACCACCGTGAACGCCCTACCCGCACTGGCGCACGGTCGAAGAGCCGTTGCTGCTGGCCGACGCGATCACCCGCCACGGCACGAAGGACAATGTCATTCTGGTCGACTGCCTGACGCTGTGGCTGTCGAACCTGATCTTCTCCGACGCCCGCCCGTATCCGGAAACCGGCGTGGCGGACATGCCACCGCTGTTCCACGCCCAGCGCCAGGCCTTGCTCGCTGCGCTGCGCGCGGCGCCCGGCCACGTGATCCTGGTATCGAATGAGGTCGGCATGGGCATCGTGCCGCTGGGCGCCGTCTCGCGCCTGTTTGCCGACGAAGCCGGACGGCTCAATCAGTCCGTCGCGGCCGAATGCGAACGCGCGGTGCTGATCGCCGCCTACCTGCCGCTGGTGCTGAAAGGCTGAACATGCTGGCCGGGCTCACTCTCTTCGACGTCGCGGCTCTGCTGCTGGCCGGCGTGCTGCTGGACCATCTGCTGGGCGAGGCGCGCCGCTGGCATCCGCTGGTCGGCTTCGGCAATCTGGCCAGTGCGCTGGAGCGGGGTCTCAACCGCGGAACCTTGCGCTATCTGCGCGGCGCCCTGGGCTGGAGCCTGGCCGTCCTTCCATTGACCATCGCCGCATACTGGATCGGCAATCTGGCTTAGCCTGGCCGCGCACGCGCTCATGCTGTACCTGGCGCTGGGCTTGCGCAGTCTGCGCGACCACAATATCCCGATCGCGCGCGCTCCAGGATGGCGACCTGGCGCAGGCGCGCCTGCTCACGGCGCGCATCGTCAGCCGCGATACGGCCAGCGCGGGCAGCGCCGACCTGGCCAAGGCCAGCGCCGAATCGCTGCTCGAAAACGGCAACGACGCCGTGTTCGGCACCCTGTTCTGGTTTGCGGTGGCGGGCGGTCCGGGCGCGGTGCTGTTCCGTCTGGCGAATACCCTCGACGCGATGTGGGGCTACCGCAGCAGCCGCTTCAATCAGTTCGGCTGCGTGGCCGCCCGCATCGACGATGCGCTCAATTTCATTCCGGCGCGGCTGACGGCGCTGTCGTACGTGCTGCTGGCCGACCAGCGCGCGCGCATGGCGCTGCTGGCGCGCACAGGCGCCTAACCTGGCCCAGCCCCAACGCAGGTCCGGTCATGGCCAGCGGCGCCAAGCGCACTTGGTTTGTCGCTGGGCGGCGCGGCCATGTATGACGGCGTGACCGAACAGCGCCCGCCGCTGGGCGAAGGCCACCCGCGGGCACCGCCGACATCGGGCGCGCCTGGAAGCTGGTGCGCACGACCACGCTGCTGTGGCTCGCAGTCGCTTGCGCAGCTGGGGCAGGCAGCGCCTTGTGGGAGGTTTTGCATGCTTGAACACGGCGGCAATCTGCGCGCAGCCATCGCGCACTACGGCGGCGAGCGCAGCGACTGGATCGACCTGTCGACGGGGCTCAATCCGCGCGGCTATCCGGCGCCCGCCGTCGCGCCCGACGCCTGGCACCGGCTCCCGGAACCGGATCCGGACTTGCTGGTCGCGGCCAAGGCACATTACCGCGCGCCGCACATGCTGGCCGTGGCTTAAGCACCCAGGCGGCGATTCAAGCCTTGCCGCAAATGCGCCTGCCGCGCCGCGTGGTGGTCGCCGCACCCTCGTATGCCGAGCACGCCCACCATTGGGCCAGACATGGCCACGCCGTGCGCGAAGTGCCGTATCCCGACCTGGCCGCCGCCCTGCCCACCTGCGACGTCATGGTGCTCTGCAATCCGAACAATCCGACCGGCGAAACCGTCGCGCGATACCCTGCTGGCGTGGGCCATCGAACTGGCTTCGCGCGGCGGCTGGCTGGTGGTCGACGAAGCCTTCGCCGATCTGACGCCGGAATCGAGCGTGGCCGAGTGGAGCAACCGGCCCGGCCTGATCGTGCTGCGCTCGGTCGGCAAGTTCTTCGGCCTGGCTTGAAGCGTGCGGGTCGGCTTCGTCGGCGCGCACGAGGAAGTACTGAATCTGCTCGCCAGCACCCTGGGCCCGTGGACCGTGAGCGGCCCCGCGCAGCAAGTGACGCTGGCGGCGCTGCGCGACAAGGCATGGCAGGGCGCGACGCAAGCGCGCCTGCTGGCCGACGGCGCCCGCCTGCGGCAGCTGCTGGCCAGGCACGGCATCGCTTCCGGCGGCTGCGCGATGTTCCAGTGGTGGCCGGAACCGGCGCCCGAAGCGTTTCATGAACATATGGCGCAGCACCGCATCTGGGTGCGGCTGTTCCCGCGCGCAGCGCGGCATCCGGCTTGGCTTACCGCCCGACGAACAGGCATGGCAACGCCTGAAGAACGCCCTGACTGAATGGACCCACAAGACCCGATGAAAACATTCCTATTTGCCGCCGCATGCACCCTTGCCCTGAACAGCCTGCGCCAGCCATCACCGTCAACGATGACGACGGCAAAGCCGTCACCGTGCAAAAGCGACGCTGCGCGTCATCGCGCTGGCGCCGCACGTGACCGAGATGGTCTATGCCATGCCGCAGGGTGCGGACCGGCTGGTGGCCGCCGTCGACTATAGCGATTATCCGGAAGCGGCCAAGCGTCTGCCGCGCGTGGGCAGCAACCGCCAGATCGACATGGAACGCGTGGCGGCGCTCAGACCGGATCTGATCGTGGTGTGGATGCATGGCAGTTCGGAGCGTCAGATCGATCAGATTCGCGCACTCGGGTTCCCGATTTTTCACAGCGAGCCAAAGAAGCTCGATGACATCGCCAGCAATCTGCAGCGCATCGGCAAGCTGATGGGCACCGGCGCGGTCGCCGAGCGATGGGCCGCCGAGATCCGCGCGAAACTGGCGGCACTCGGCGCGCAGTACGCGAAGCGCGCACCGGTGCGCATGTTCTACCAGTTCTGGAACAAGCCGCTGTACACCCTCAATGGCGAACATATCATCAGCGACGCCGCACGCATCTGCGGCGCGGAAAACGTGTTCGCTCGCCTCAAGGTCACCGCGCCGGTGGTCGACATCGAAGCGGTCCTGCAAGAAAATCCCGAGGCGATCATCAGCGGCAGCACGGCGCCCGACGGCGGCCTCGAGATGTGGCAGGCGGTGCCCGGCATGACGGCCGTCAAGCGCGGCAACCTGTTCCAGGTCAACGGCAATCTGCTGAACCGCTCCGGCCCGCGCATGATCGACGGCGCAGCGGCCCTGTGCGAAAAAATCGACCTGGCGCGCCAGCGCAGGAAGGGCGCATGAAGCGCTTCCCTTACCACACGCTGATGGTCCAGGGGACCACATCGGACGCTCTAAGCAAAAGCACGGTGGTCGCGGCCCTGTGTCGCCTGCTGCGCGATGACGGCGTGCGCGTGGCGCCGTTCAAACCGCAGAACATGGCGCTCAATAGCGCGGTGACGGCCGATGGCGGCGAGATCGGCCGCGCCCAGGCGCTGCAGGCGATCGCCGCCGGCGTGGCGCCGCATACCGACATGAATCCGGTGCTGCTCAAGCCGTCGAGCGACACCGGCGCCCAGGTCATCATTCACGGCAAGGTGCGCGCCGAGATGAACGCGCGACTACCATCAGTACAAAACCGTGGCGATGGACGCGGTACTGGAATCCTACGGCCGCCTGCGCGCGCAGTACGAGACGGTGATCGTCGAAGGCGCGGGCAGTCCCGCCGAGATCAACCTGCGTGACCGCGACATTGCCAACATGGGCTTCGCCGAGGCGGTCGACTGTCCGGTGATCCTGGTGGCCGACATCGACCGCGGCGGCGTGTTCGCGCACATCGTGGGCACCCTCTCCTGCCTGTCGCAAAGCGAACGCGATCGCATCGTCGGCTTCGTGATCAACCGTTTTCGCGGCGATATCGCCCTGCTCGAACCAGGCAACGCCTGGCTCGAGGAACAGACCGGCAAACCGGTGCTGGCCGTGCTGCCGTATTTGCAGGGGCTGTTTCTGGATGCGGAAGACGCGGTGCAGCCGGTCCAGGCATCGCAGGGCGCATTCAAGATCGTGGTGCCGTCCATTCCCCGCATGAGCAATCACACCGATTTCGACGCTGCTGCGCGTGCACCCGGACGCGGACCTGCGCTTCGTGCGCCAGGGTGAAGCCAAACCGCCCTGCGATCTGCTGGTTATCCCGGGCAGCAAGAACACGCGCGCCGATCTGGCCTGGCTGCTCGAACAGGGCTGGGGCGACTATATCGCCAGGCACCTGCGCTACGGCGGCAAGGTGATCGGCATTTGCGGCGGCTTCCAGATGCTGGGACAAACAATCGCCGATCCGAACGGCGTCGAAGGCACGCCCGGGCAGTCGCACGGCCTCGGCCTGCTCGCCATGCACACCGAAATGAGCCTGGAAAAGCAGCTGGCGCAAGTGACGGGCAGCTGCACGTTTGCCGCCGCCCCGGTCAGCGGCTACGAAATTCACATGGGCGTCTCCAGCGGCAGCGCCCTGGAACGGCTTCTAGCCTTCCGCATCGCGGGCCGGGCCGAAGGCGCCATCTCGGACGACGGCCAGGTCCTGGGCAGCTATCTGCACGGGATGTTCGACCATCCGCAAGCCTGTTCCGCGCTGCTGGCCTGGGCCGGACTGCACAGCGCACACACGGTCGATACCTCGCAACTGCGCGAAGACAGCCTGGACCGCATCGCCGAGGCCGCCCTCCCCCTCTATGCCGCCCTCGCGCTGACCCGTATTTGTGCAATTGAGTAGTAAAACTACGTAAAACAATTTGACACGGAAAAAAGTCGGGAGTAGATTCTGTCCAAGCTGCCGCAAACTTAATCACCGCATTTTTTAAGCGATGGTAGTCAAAATACAAGTATAGATGACCCCGCAAAGGGGCAACCGCAACCGGAGACACTCACAACCACCCGCCAAAGGGGCAGGCCTTCCTGCGCCCCTGCGCGTCCGGTTGCGAGTGCGAAGAGGAGACACCATGTACCTTAGCCGCACCCTGTCGTCGGCCATGCTGGGCATCGCCCTGCTGGCCAGTCCCGCCCACGCCGCAATCAACGCCAGCAATCTGGGCGCCAGTTACGACGCCACTAAAGCCAATGTCGCATTCAAGGTGTATTCGAGCCGCGCGACCCGGATCGAGCTTTTCTTGTACAGCACCGCAACCGGCACCGCCGAAAAGGCGCCTACCCGATGACGCTGGGGGCCGATGGGCGTGTGGAGCCTGAGCCTGTCCGCATCGACCCTGAGCAGCAAGGGCATCACCGGCACCATCTACTACGGCTACCGCGCGTGGGGACCGAACTGGCCGTACAACGCGAGCTGGGTCAAGGGTTCGTCCGCCGGGTTTATCAGCGACGTCGATGCGAACGGCAACCGCTTCAATCCGAACAAGCTGCTGCTCGATCCTTACGCGCTCGAGATGAGCCATGACCCGACCACGCCCACCATGACCAACGGGACCGTGTACGCCAGCGGCGCGCTGTACCGCAATGCGGACAGTGGCGACGTGGCGCCGAAAGGCATCGTCCTGCCGGGCGACACCCAGGCAATCGGCACCAAGCCGACCCGCGCCTTCAAGGATGATGTGGTCTACGAAATCCAGGTGCGCGGCCTGACCAAGAACGACACGAGCATCGCCAGCACCTACCGCGGCACCTACAAAGGCGCTTAGCCTGAAGGCGCCCTATCTGGCCAGCCTGGGTGTGACGGCGGTCGAATTCCTGCCGGTGCAGGAGACCCAGAACGACACCAACGACAACGAACCGACCAACAACACGGGCGACAATTATTGGGGCTACATGACGCTCAATTACTTCGCTCCGGACCGCCGCTACGCCGCCGACAAAACGCCAGGCGGACCAACCCGCGAATTCAAGGAGATGGTCAAGGCCTTCCACGACCAGGGCATCAAGGTCCTGATCGACGTGGTGTACAACCACACCGGCGAAGGCGGCGCCTGGAACTCGGCCGACCCGACGACCTACAACGTCATGAGCTGGCGCGGCCTGGACAACCCGGCCTACTACAGCCTGACCTCGGACAAGCAGTCGTCGTGGGACAACACCGGCGTGGGCGGCAACTACAACACGCGCAACCCGGTGGCGCAGAACCTGATCGTGGACTCGCTCGCCTACTGGCGCGACAAGCTCGGGGTCGACGGCTATCGCTTCGATCTGGCCTCGGTGCTGGGCAACACCTGCGAACACGGCTGCTTCAACTTCGACAAGATGGATGCCGCCAATGCGCTCAACCGCATCCGCACCGAACTGCCGCCGCGCGGGCAGGCGGCGGCAGCGGTGTCGATCTGATCGCCGAGCCATGGGCGATCGGCGGCAACAGCTACCAGGTGGGCGGCTTCCCCGACCGGCTGGGCCGAGTGGAACGGCGCCTACCGCGACACGGTGCGCACGCTGCAGAACAAGCTCGGATCGGTATCGGTCACGCCCGGCCAGCTCGCATCGCGCATGGCCGGGTCGAGCGACCTGTATGGCGACGACGGCCGCCAGCCCATGCATTCCGTGAACTTCATCACCGCGCATGACGGCTTCACGCTCAAGGATCTTTACAGCTGCAACAGCAAGAACAATCTGCAGGCCTGGCCGTATGGTCCGAGCGACGGCGGCGAAGACAATAACAACAGCTGGGACCAGGGCAGCGTGGCGGCCGACCAGCGCAAGGCCGCGCGCAATGGCCTGGCATTGATGATGCTGTCAGGCTAGAACGTGCCGATGATCGTGGGCGGCGACGAGATGCTGCGCTCGATCAACTGCAACAACAATCCCTACAACCTCGATTCGAGCGCCAACTGGCTGAACTGGACCCTGAGCACCGACCAGACCAACTTCAAGACCTTCAGCACCCGCATGATCGCCTTCCGCAAAGCGCATCCCGCCTTGCGTCCCCTGAATTTCTACTCCTCGGGGGATTCGAACGGCAACGTCATGGAGCAGCTGCGCTGGTTCAAGCCTGACGGCGGCGTGGCCGATGCCACCTACTTCAACAACGCCGCCAACCACGCGCTCGCGTGGCGCATCGACTGGCACCGAGTTTGGCGACACCGCCTCCGCGATCTATGTGGCGCACAACGCCTGGAGCGCGCAGGTCGACTTCACACTGCCATGGCCCGGCACGGGCAAAAGCTGGTATCGCGTTACCGACACATGCAACTGGGCCGAGGGCGCATCACAAGTGCGCGCACCAGGCTCCGAAGATGCGGTCGGCGGCGAATATGCCGTGTACGGCGTCTGCGGACGCGGCACACTGGTACTGATCGCCAAATAGTCCAGGGGCGGCCGCGCGCTGCCCTTTTCTCACCTTCCACTTGCGCAGGACAGTCCCGGCATCGCCGGGCTGATCCTGCTCGTCCTTTTTTCGGAGAACCACCCATGCGACTTCGACTCACTCCGCGCGCTTTGCGTCGCGGCGGCTTTTTCCTGTACGCTTGCTTCCCCCCGCGGCGGCTTAAGCACCATCCCCACGGCGCACGTGTACCACAACCACATGCCGAACTTCTGGCCGTTCTATGGCGTCGATGTGCTGGCCAAGTACAACGCCACCGCGATCGGCGCGCCCATTCGCTACCTGTACGACGGCGAAGTGATCAACCTGAAGAACAATCCCCCGCCGGGCTACAGCTACTATCTGCCCGCCTCCATGGGCGGCGGCATCATGCCGCACGACGACCTGGTCTCGTACTACACGCCGGATGCCAAGACCGGCGCTTATCAGTACTGGCCGATGCAGGTCGCCAATGAGATGCAGTCGTTCTCCGGCGCCAAAGGCCAGGTGCACGTGACGATGTCGGGCGCGGTGATCAACAATGTGCAAACGTTGACCACCCTGCAGAACGTGCCGGGCTACAGCAACCCGAACTGGGGCCAGAGCTGGGCCAATACCTTCCAGCACGCTCAAGACGGCGAATAATTTTCGCACCCTCGACACGATCCACTTCAGCGGCCACCACACGATGGGACCACTGGTCGGCGCCGATTACTTCCTCAAGGACCTGATCTACCAGAACGTGACGCTCGCCCAGCCCTACTTTTTGGGCAGCAGTTTCGTGTCCTCGAAAGGCTACTTCCCGACCGAACTGGGATTTTCCGAGCGTCTGATTCCAACGCTGGCCAAGCTCGGCGTGCAGTGGTCGGTACTGGGCAACAACCACTTCTCGCGCACGCTCAAGGACTATCCTTACACGACCTACGACGCCACCGGCGACACGCTCACGTCGCCGCCAAACCGGGCCGACCTGCGCAACACGTCGACCACGGGCAGCTGGGTGGCGGCCAGGCATGGCGCACGAACAGCAAGTCATCGTCAATAAATTCCCGTTCGCGTCGACCCCGCACTGGGTGCGCCATGTCGATCCGCAGACCGGCGCGGTGACGCAGATCGCCGGGGTGCCGGTCAGCCAGAACGGCTCCTGGCTGGAAGGATGGGAAGGCTCGACCACGGTCGACGAGATCGCGCCGTATGCCGCCCAAGAGCCGCGCCAGTTCTTTGTGGTCGCGCACGACGGCGACAATTCCGGCGGCCGCGCGGGCGCGCTCAGTACCTGGCAGGCTTAGGCCACAACACCACCTGCACCGGCACCGGCTACTGTCTCGGCATCGACGAGTATCTGCGCCAGACGCCGATCCCGGCCAGCGACGTGCAGCACGTGCAGGACGGTTCGTGGGTGGACACCCGCGATTCTTCCTCTGATCCGACCTGGTACCACTGGCGCTTGCCGTTCCTGATCTGGAAAGGCCAGTTCGCCGATTTCAATCGCGTGAACGGATTGAACCTGGCCCCCAAGACCAATCTGAAAGGGATACAGGAAGGGGCGACCGTCTCGTTCGAATATGGCTGGCACTACCTCGAACGCAATTTCGCGCTTCTGCAGGCGGCGCTCAATTACGCCAAGACCGCCGAACAAGTCTGGCTCGACGGCCATCCGAATCACTGGAAGCCGACCACCACCCTCGACAACCAGGTCACCCATGCGGGCAACCAGCTCAATCCATGGATGATGTCCTATCCGGTCAAGGGCAATCCGGCGGCCGATTATGCAGGCGGCGCCAATCCGGCCGAACTGGCCTGGTACTTTGTTTTGCTTAGACGATGGATTCCGGCTTCGGCTACTACGACGAGAACAAGGACGACAGCGTCAAGCCGACGCTCGCCTTCAACAACTCGCTGGCCTTCTCGCGCCCGTACGTGAACGCCAATCTCGCCAGCGACCGCACCGGACCGTCGGCATGGTGGCCGCAGCGCTATCCCTACAATCCGGGCTCGGTCAACGGCTCCAAGGCCGAAGGCTGGACGGTGCAGCACTACAGCAATGACTTCACGATCTACACCTATGCCTTCGACGTGTCCGGCATCAGCAGTGCGACCGTGAAGATCCGGGCCCACACCAGCAACAGCATCAACGGCAATGACGACACCTACAAGGTCTATGACCCGGCCGCAATGGCGGGCAAGTCCGGCTTGTCGGTCACGCCGTCGAATGTCGGTGCGTGGACCAGTTATCCGATGCAGGTCCGCGATCTGCAGGCGGACATGAACGGCGTGGCGTGGGCGGCAAGCACGCGCGATACGCTGGCCCTGCTGCTTAAGCGCAGGAAAGCGGAGACCTCTACTTTGCCTACGTGTCGGACTACCGCAACCAGCTGCTCGACTACTACATCGAACTGACTGACAGCAAAGGCAACGTCACCCGCACCGATATCCAGCAAGTGTTCGTCGGCGCGGGCCGCTACCGTGCCACCACCAACGGCTCGGGCTTCGTGGAAGACATCAACGGCACCGTGCCGGGCGTGTATCCCTTCCTTGCGATCGACAGCACAGCGCCGTCGGTGCCGGGCACGATCACGCCGACCGTGCTGACCGACCGTTCGGTGACGCTGACCTGGCTAGGCGTCCACGGACAACGTGGCCGTCAGCGGCTACCGCATTTTCCACGACGGCGTTCTGGCAGGGACCAGCACCGGCGCCAGCTACACCGACGCCGGCCTCACCGCATCGACCGCCTACAGCTACGCCGTGGCCGCGTTCGACGCCGCGGGCAACGCGTCGGCGCGCAGCGCACCGCTCACTGTCACCACGCGCACCCCGATACGGTGGCCCCCGGCGCACCGGGCCAGCCCGTCGCATCGGCGGTTACCTCGAGCACGCTGACGCTGAGCTGGGCCGCGGCCAGCGACAACTACGGCGTGAGCCAGTACCAGATCCGGCGCGACGGCGTCCAGGTCGGCACCAGCAGCGGCACCACCTTCGGCGACAGCGGCCTGGTTCCTTCCACCGCCTACAGCTATACCGTCGTGGCGCTGGACAGCGCGGGCAACGTATCGGCAACATCGCCTGCGCGTTCGGTCACGACCCTGGCCGGAAACGTGGCGCGCGTGTACTACAAACTGGGCAGCGGCTGGAGCGCGGCCAACATGCACTACGCACCCACCGGCGGCACGTGGACCGCGGTGCCCGGCACACCAATGCCGTTGGCTTGCACCGGCTGGAGTCTGCTGTCGGTCAATCTTGGCAGCGCCACGGGATTGCAGGCGGCGTTCAACAACGGCGCCTAAGCACGTGGGACAGCAACGGCGGCAAGAACTATGCGCTGGGGACCGGGACGTCGATCGTGCAGAACGGCGTGGTTGGCACCGGGCCCAATCCCTGCGACGTGGACGGCATCGCGCCGTCCGCACCGGCGGGCCTGAGCGGGCAAGCGGTCAGCGCGAACGTGGTGAACCTGTCGTGGACCGCGGCGACCGACAATGTCGGTGTCAGCGGCTACTACGTGTACCGCAACGACACCCTGCGTGCGACGGTCGCCAGCGGCACCACCCATAGCGACAACAGCGCGGCGCCATCGACCACCTACAGCTACACGGTCAAAGCCTTCGATGCGAATGCCAACCTCTCGGCCGCCAGCAACGCCGCCAGCGTGACGACGCCGATGGGCGGTCAACAACACGGCGACGGTCTACTACAGGAACAGCGCCAACTGGGCCGCAGTCAATCTGCACTATGCGCCTGCGGGCGGCAGCTGGACCACGGCACCGGGTGTGCCGATGGCCGCCGCATGCACGGGCTGGATGGCAAAGACCGTGGCACTCGGTGTGGCAAGCGCGCTGCAGGCGGTATTCAACAATGGCACCGGCACCTGGGATAACCGGGGCGGCGCCAACTACCAGCTCGGTAGCGGACTGTCGGCCGTCAGCGGCGGCACGGCGTCGCTGTCCGATCCATGCAGCGGTGTCGATGGAACGCCACCGTCGACGCCAAGCGGACTCTCTGCTTAAGCAGTGTGAGCGGCACCTCGGTCACACTCGCTTGGACGGCGTCGAGCGACAACGTGGGCGTCACTGGCTACAAGATCATGCGCAACGGTGTGCAGGTCGGCACCAGCACCACGGCCAGTTTCACCGACAGCGCGCTCACCGCAGGCACCGCCTACAGCTACACGGTGCTGGCCTATGACGCGGTGGGCAATCAGTCGCCGCTCAGCGCCGCGCTGGCGGTTACGACGACCGGCGCCGGATGCCAGATCCGCTTCACGATTGCCAACGCCAACACGGTGACGGGGCAAGCGCTCCGTGTGGTCGGCAACCAGGCGGCGATCGGCAGCTGGGCTCCTGCGAGCGGATTCGCGCTGACGATTCAGGGCAGCGGCGCCAATGTACCGTGGACCGGCACCGTGACGCTCCCGCCAGGCACGGCGGTCCAGTACAAATACGTCAAGTGGAATGGCACGGCGGCGACCTGGGAAAGCAATCAGACCAGCACCTCAGGCAACCGGGAACTGACGACCCCGGCCTCGTGCTCAAGCACGATTGACCGCAACGACGGCAACTTCAAGCCCTGAGCAGGCGAGTCGCAGACGTGAAAAAGCCCCGCAGGACCTGATGTATCAGGTCGACGGGGGCTTTTTAGTCAGTGCTTATTTTGCTTTGCGGCGGCGTGCAACTGCCAGACCAGCGATGCCGAGGCCCAGCAGCGCCATCGAACCTGGTTCTGGAACTTGGGTGTTACCTACCAGCAGGTTTTCGAACATGGTCGCGTTGTTGTAAGCACCGCCCCAGTTTGGCGCGTTGTCCCATACGTTCTGATCGGTGATCAGGAAGATGCTGCTTAAGCGCCGATGTTCTGGTAAGCCATCATGACACTTGCGTTGCCCAGGTAGGTCTCTTCACCGAGCATCAGTGCAACTGCGCTGCCGGAAACGGTCAGTGGTGCGAATGCTGCGTACTGATAGTTGTTCACGCCGGAGGTCAGCGAGTGTGCCAGGATTTGGCCGTCGCCAACGCTGGCGTTGCGGAAGCCGCCGTCCAGTACTTCATTGTTGATGCTGATGGTGCTGCCCAGTGCGCTCAGCGCGCCGTTGATGCGGGTGTTTTCCGCTGGCGAGTAGCTACCGTGCTCACCCATGAAGGCGATGCGGCCGCCTGCTGCCAGGAAGCTTTGCATGGCGATCAGTTCAGCAGGCGTGTAA
Source organism: Massilia sp. H-1 (assembly GCA_024703915.1). Taxonomy (GTDB): domain Bacteria; phylum Pseudomonadota; class Gammaproteobacteria; order Burkholderiales; family Burkholderiaceae_D; genus Telluria_A. The sequence goes on from CP087969.1 coordinate 2,021,595, forward strand.
GCGTCGGCTGGCTGGGTTGCCCACAGCAGATTAACACCGCTGAGATCGACGGTGTCGAGCGTGCCATGCCGATGAGGCTCGACGAATGACCAGCCAGGCCATTGTAGAAATTGTTGATAGTGGCCAGATTGAAGCTAATCGTCTCACCCCAGACTTTGACCACGCTTAGCGTTGGCCGTCGCAGCGCAGGCGAACATCGCAGCCACGACGAGTGCTTTTTGAACGTTTTTTTCATGATTTTCCTTAGTAGTTGGACAACAAAAACGCAGCCTTTTGTGGAAAGCTTGCTTTATAAACACATAGTGTGTTGTCAATACTTAGCAATAACCGAGCCAGAAATACATTCTTGTAATTATTGAGAAAAATCAATCACTTACAGGCAATATTGTCGTTATCCTAAATTCAATTGTAAGGTTATCCGACATGTTGCAGGTTCCCACGTGATAATTGTCTTTGCAGGTGGAAAAATCTTTGGACGAAAAAAACCCCAAGCATTTCTGCTCGGGGTTTTTCTCTTATAACTAGCCTGACGATAACCTACTTTCACACTGGTTGCAGCACTATCATCGGCGTAATCTCGTTTCACGGTCCTGTTCGGGATGGGAAGGGGTGGTACCGAGTTACTATGGTCATCAGGCATAACTTGTACAGGTCCGCACAATGGCAGGGCGCAGCTTCCTTTGGAAGCTGCTACCTTGAATCTGGAAGAAGTATTGTTTTGTATTACTGGTAGCACTCGTATCAACAACAAGCACAACGCGTATTCTTATCATCTACAACTGCTAATGTTATAGGGACAAGCCGTACGGGCAATTAGTATCAGTTAGCTTAATGCATTACTGCACTTCCACACCTGACCTATCAACGTCCTGGTCTCGAACGACCCTTTAAAGAGCTCAAGGCTCTGGGAAATCTCATCTCAAGGCAAGTTTCCCGCTTAGATGCTTTCAGCGGTTATCTCTTCCAGACTTAGCTACCCGGCAATGCCACTGGCGTGACAACCGGTACACCAGAGGTCTGTCCACTCCGGTCCTCTCGTACTAGGAGCAGCCCCCTTCAAATTTCCAACGCCCACGGCAGATAGGGACCAAACTGTCTCACGACGTTTTAAACCCAGCTCACGTACCACTTTAAATGGCGAACAGCCATACCCTTGGGACCGGCTACAGCCCCAGGATGTGATGAGCCGACATCGAGGTGCCAAACTCCCCCGTCGATATGAACTCTTGGGAGGAATCAGCCTGTTATCCCCAGAGTACCTTTTATCCGTTGAGCGATGGCCCTTCCATACAGAACCACCGGATCACTATGTCCTACTTTCGTACCTGCTCGACTTGTCAGTCTCGCAGTTAAGCACGCTTATGCCATTGCACTATTAGCACGATGTCCGACCGTACCTAGCGTACCTTCGAACTCCTCCGTTACACTTTAGGAGGAGACCGCCCCAGTCAAACTGCCTACCATGCACTGTCCCCGACCCGGATAACGGGCCAAGGTTAGAACCTCAAACAAACCAGGGTGGTATTTCAAGGATGGCTCCATGAGAACTGGCGTCCCCGCTTCAAAGCCTCCCACCTATCCTACACAGATTGGTTCAAAGTCCAATGCAAAGCTACAGTAAAGGTTCATGGGGTCTTTCCGTCTAGCCGCGGGTAGATTGCATCATCACAAACACTTCAACTTCGCTGAGTCTCGGGAGGAGACAGTGTGGCCATCGTTACGCCATTCGTGCAGGTCGGAACTTACCCGACAAGGAATTTCGCTACCTTAGGACCGTTATAGTTACGGCCGCCGTTTACTGGGACTTCAATCAAGAGCTTGCACCCCATCATTTAATCTTCCAGCACCGGGCAGGCGTCACACCCTATACGTCCACTTTCGTGTTTGCAGAGTGCTGTGTTTTTATTAAACAGTCGCAGCCACCAGTTTATTGCAACCCGTTCATCCTTCCACAGTAAAGTGGTCAAACTACAAGGGCGTACCTTTTCCCGAAGTTACGGTACCAATTTGCCGAGTTCCTTCTCCCGAGTTCTCTCAAGCGCCTTAGAATACTCATCTCGCCCACCTGTGTCGGTTTGCAGGTACGGTCTCGTATGACTGAAGCTTAGAGGCTTTTCTTGGAACCACTTCCGATTGCTTCGAAACCTAAGTCTCTCGTCTCAACCCCTTGAATTCCGCGCCCGGATTTGCCTAAGCGCCTTCTATGAGTCAAAAACCGGGACATCCAACACCCGGACAACCTTCCGCGATCCGTCCCCCCATCGCATCATACGACGGTGCAGGAATATTAACCTGCTTCCCATCAGCTACGCATCTCTGCCTCGCCTTAGGGGCCGACTCACCCTGCTCCGATGAACGTTGAACAGGAAACCTTGGGCTTACGGCGTGGGGGCTTTTCACCCCCATTATCGCTACTCATGTCAGCATTCGCACTTCTGATACCTCCAGCATCCTTTACAAGACACCTTCGCAGGCTTACAGAACGCTCTCCTACCATATCCTTGCGGATATCCGCAGCTTCGGTGACTGGCTTAGCCCCGTTACATCTTCCGCGCAGGACGACTCGATCAGTGAGCTATTACGCTTTCTTTAAATGATGGCTGCTTCTAAGCCAACATCCTGACTGTTTTAGCCTTCCCACTTCGTTTTCCACTTAGCCAATCTTTGGGACCTTAGCTGGCGGTCTGGGTTGTTTCCCTCTTGACGCCGGACGTTAGCACCCGACGTCTGTCTCCCAAGCTCGCACTCATCGGTATTCGGAGTTTGCAATGGTTTGGTAAGTCGCAATGACCCCCTAGCCATAACAGTGCTCTACCCCCGATGGTGATACTTGAGGCACTACCTAAATAGTTTTCGGAGAGAACCAGCTATTTCCAAGTTTGTTTAGCCTTTCACCCCTACCCACAGCTCATCCCCTAATTTTTCAACATTAGTGGGTTCGGACCTCCAGGGCGTGTTACCGCACCTTCATCCTGGCCATGAGTAGATCACTTGGTTTCGGGTCTACACCCAGCGACTGTCGCCCTATTCGGACTCGATTTCTCTACGGCTTCCCTATATGGTTAACCTTGCCACTGAATGTAAGTCGCTGACCCATTATACAAAAGGTACGCAGTCACGGAACAAGTCCGCTCCTACTGTTTGTATGCACACGGTTTCAGGATCTATTTCACTCCCCTCCCGGGGTTCTTTTCGCCTTTCCCTCACGGTACTGGTTCACTATCGGTCGATTACGAGTATTTAGCCTTGGAGGATGGTCCCCCCATATTCAGACAGGATTTCTCGTGTCCCGCCCTACTTGTCGCATACTTAGTTCCACACGTCATATTTCGTATAAGGGGCTATCACCCTCTATGGCCGGAGTTTCCAATCCGTTCTACTATATGTCATGCTAAATCATGCAGGCTCATCCCATTTCGCTCGCCACTACTTTGGGAATCTCGGTTGATTTATTTTCCTGCAGCTACTTAGATGTTTCAGTTCGCCACGTTCGCTTTGCATACCTATGTATTCAGTATGCAATGACCTAAAAGGCCGGGTTTCCCCATTCGGAAATCTGCGGATCAAAGTGTGTTTGCTCACTCCCCGCAGCTTATCGCAAGCTACTACGTCCTTCATCGCCTGTAATCGCCAAGGCATCCACCATGTGCACTTATTCGCTTGTCCCTATAACGTTAGCTCCTGGCGACTAACCAGGAAGCGTTTATAGAGATAAGAGTACAGCGTTGTTGCTTTGTTTGTTGATACAAGTTTTACTACCCTGCCAAACCGTTTGCACGGATTGACATAAAACTTTACTTCTTCCAGATTGTTAAAGAACGAAACAGCATTTAATCTCTAAAAGATCAAATCTAAATCCAGCAACGTCGGCCGACTTACATTTGAACTTTTGGTGGAGGATGACGGGATCAGAACCGACGACCCCCTGCTTGCAAAGCAGGTGCTCTCCCAGCTGAGCTAATCCCCCATTGGGTGTTACTGGTAGGGCTGGTTGGACTCGAACCAACGACCCCCGCGTTATCAACACGGTGCTCTAACCAGCTGAGCTACAGCCCCAAATGCTGTTCTTTATCTTTATTAACAGTCGATAAGAGTGGACGCTTAATGAATTGGTTCTATAACCAGGTGCAACTCTAGAAAGGAGGTGATCCAGCCGCACCTTCCGATACGGCTACCTTGTTACGACTTCACCCCAGTCACGAATCCTACCGTGGTAAGCGCCCCCTTGCGGTTAAGCTACCTACTTCTGGTAAAACCCGCTCCCATGGTGTGACGGGCGGTGTGTACAAGACCCGGGAACGTATTCACACGACATGCTGATCCGCGATTACTAGCGATTCCAACTTCATGCAGTCGAGTTGCAGACTACAATCCGGACTACGATACACTTTCTGGGATTAGCTCCCCCTCGCGGGTTGGCGGCCCTCTGTATGTACCATTGTATGACGTGTGAAGCCCTACCCATAAGGGCCATGAGGACTTGACGTCATCCCCACCTTCCTCCGGTTTGTCACCGGCAGTCTCATTAGAGTGCCCTTTCGTAGCAACTAATGACAAGGGTTGCGCTCGTTGCGGGACTTAACCCAACATCTCACGACACGAGCTGACGACAGCCATGCAGCACCTGTGTTACGGCTCTCTTTCGAGCACACCTCGATCTCTCGTGGCTTCCGTACATGTCAAGGGTAGGTAAGGTTTTTCGCGTTGCATCGAATTAATCCACATCATCCACCGCTTGTGCGGGTCCCCGTCAATTCCTTTGAGTTTTAATCTTGCGACCGTACTCCCCAGGCGGTCTACTTCACGCGTTAGCTGCGTTACCAAGTTAATTAAAACCCGACAACTAGTAGACATCGTTTAGGGCGTGGACTACCAGGGTATCTAATCCTGTTTGCTCCCCACGCTTTCGTGCATGAGCGTCAATCTTGACCCAGGGGGCTGCCTTCGCCATCGGTGTTCCTCCACATCTCTACGCATTTCACTGCTACACGTGGAATTCTACCCCCCTCTGCCAGATTCTAGCCTTGCAGTCTCCATCGCAATTCCCAGGTTGAGCCCGGGGATTTCACGACAGACTTACAAAACCGCCTGCGCACGCTTTACGCCCAGTAATTCCGATTAACGCTTGCACCCTACGTATTACCGCGGCTGCTGGCACGTAGTTAGCCGGTGCTTATTCTTCAGGTACCGTCATTAGCAAGAGATATTAGCTCTCACCGTTTCTTCCCTGACAAAAGAGCTTTACAACCCGAAGGCCTTCTTCACTCACGCGGCATTGCTGGATCAGGCTTTCGCCCATTGTCCAAAATTCCCCACTGCTGCCTCCCGTAGGAGTCTGGACCGTGTCTCAGTTCCAGTGTGGCTGGTCGTCCTCTCAGACCAGCTACTGATCGATGCCTTGGTAGGCCTTTACCCCACCAACTAGCTAATCAGATATCGGCCGCTCCAGGAGCATGAGGTCTTGCGATCCCCCACTTTCATCCTTAGATCGTATGCGGTATTAGCGTAACTTTCGCTACGTTATCCCCCACTCCAGGGTACGTTCCGATATATTACTCACCCGTTCGCCACTCGCCGCCAGGTTGCCCCGCGCTGCCGTTCGACTTGCATGTGTAAGGCATGCCGCCAGCGTTCAATCTGAGCCAGGATCAAACTCTTCAGTTCAATCTCTGTTTGTCGGACCTTTCGGCCCGAATTCGTCCCATTGGTCCGAATTCGCTCACTCAAAATACTGACAGGCCACTTCTTGCGAAGCGCCTATATTTCTTTTTGTGAACATTTGATAATTTAAGTATTCAAAGACCGAGGTCTTTGGCACCTTCATCAAACGCCCACACTTATCGACTGTTAATTGTTAAAGAACGCGGCTCCCGCCGAGGGTTCGGTACTGCCTTGCTGCCTGGTACGAAGCGTTGTGTTCGTAAGCAGCAGAGAGGTGAGATTATGCAGCGTTTCGCGTACTTCGTCAACCCTCTTTTTACTGCGCTATCTCTTTCAGAAACAGCCCGCTTTTCAGCGGGAGGCGAACTATAGCAAAGGCACCGCAGCCTGACAAGGGCCGCACGCCAATTAGTTGCTGCGACGAGTTTTTACGATTATTCTCGTTTGCCATGACAATCAAATACTTCACCCTTGGCCTGTGCCTCGCCTTGCAGGCCTGCGCGCTGACGCCTTACACCGATCCCGTAACCCAACTAACTAAGCAAGCCGACGCCTGGGACGCGGCCATCATCCGCAAGGACATGGCCGCGGTGGCTACCAACATGGCGCCCGACTACCGCCACATCCGCGACAACGGCGACATCGCCGACGGCGCGGGCTTCCTCGCCGCGATCGGTTCGCCCAAGCTGGTGATCGATCCCTACCGGGTCGAGGACTTCGATGTGCGGGTGTATGGCGACGTCGCCCTGCTCACCGGGCGCACCCGCATGACCGGCAGCTACGACGGCAAGCAGTTCAAGTCCCACTACCGCTACACCGATGTGTACGTGCGCCGGGACGGACAATGGAAAGTGGCGAGCGTCCAGATCACGCCAGTGCAGGAGTAGAATGGCCGGTCAGATTCCTATCGAGAGACGATCATGCGGGCGCCGACCAGTGTAGTGAATACCTTCCCCTCCGCACGGATCGATTCCCAGTCCGGCGGTCTGGCGGTCGAAGTGTCGTTGATCGCGCAGCTGATGCACGGCTCCGGAAACCACCTGTTCGCCAGCGTCGCTGCGCGCCAGGAAGCGCATCAGGAGTTCGTCGACGAACTCGATGAACCTTCCGCCAAATTGGGCGGCACCGACTTCGACAAGGGCGACCCGACCTCGCTCTACTCGTTCGTGGTCGGTCCGCGCGGACATCCTTTCCATCGTCACGCCGGTCACCGGGTGTTCACCGCCGTCTCCGGCAGCGGCGGCGCGCAATTGCGCTTTTCCAGCGCCTCGGTCGAGCAGATCGAAGAGGATCCGCACAATTTCATCCGCGCCCTTCAGTTCATCAACATCCCGCCCGACTGCATGTTCACGGTACGCTTTGGCGGCGAAACCTGGCACCAGTTCGCGCCGCTGACCGAAAACTCGGTCCATCCCGTGTTCTTCGCCCTGTCCTGCCATACCAATGAATTGGGCGGCGCTGCCAGAGGAGCTGCGCCAGAAAGTCATGGCCAACGAGGCGACCATTCCCTCACTGACCACACTGCTGCCGCAAACGGTGCTGGACCTGCTGGAACACACGCTGCACCAGACCCGCGTGTCGACCATCGACCTGTCGCTCGATGCGCCGCCCGGCACCATGCAGCGCGCCGTATGCAGCACCGCGCGCGGGAGCGCGGCGTGGTATTGGGTGCGTGGGGCCGCTGGCGCGGTTCGCGCGGTTACGTGTCGAACCAGGCCAGCCGCAGCCGCGTACTCAATTGAACGCGGTGCCGGAAGGCTCGCTCCTGCTCAAGCAGTTCGCGAACGAGACCTTCCACCACGAAGACACCTTCGTTCTGACGATGGATCTGGCCGCATTCAGGGAGTCGAATGCCACTGCCCTGCTGAGCGCAGTGCTCGACGGCTTCATGAACGCCATGCGCTACCAGCGTGGCGCGCCTGATGGCGTTTCGAAACGTGCTGGTCAAACCAATCGGCCTGCGTACTTCGCCGCTTGGCTGCCCGGTGTCGTCGCTGCTCTCGCCGGACACGAGCAACTTGTTCATGCCTAGCCGCTTTCCGGTGCTGGACCAGTCGGTGGACGCGCACAACCTCCGCGCACAGGTGATCCTGGGCGCCAACGACAAGCATCTGGTATTCAGGTCGTGCGTGGGCGTGACGATCATTGACGGCAGCCGCGTGCAGTTCACGCTGGGCACGCGCGTGCGCTGCAAGAACCTGTTCGGGCGGTTCTACATGGCCGCGATCGACCGCGTGCACCGCGCATACGTCACGCCGATGATGCTCAGTACAGCCGTGGGACACGCAAGCGGCAGCCGGCGTGCTTAAGCAGCAGCCGTCGCGCAGGCGATCTGACCGCAGACTCAGGGCGCCGTGTACTGCAAGCGCAGCAGCTTGCCGTTGCGGTCATCGGCGATGTACAGGAAGCCGTCCGCGCCCTGCCGCACATCGACCGGCGCACCCGTGCTGTGCGGCCCGGTGCGCCAGCCTGATACCAGATCGACCATTTTCCCCAGCGGTGCGCCGTCCTTGGCGGGCATGAGCGCGACGATGCGGTGACCGTGCTGGCGGTAGCCGTGCAGGCCGACGATCAGGCTATGCTGGAACTGCGGCGGGAAGACCTTCCCCGTGTAGAACAGCATGCCCAGCGGCGCCCCGTGGGCCGGGAGCAGCCATTGTGGCTGCCCGGTAGGTGGCGCAGCGGGTTGCGGCATACTCCGGACTGGCGACATTGCTGTCGTAGCAGTAGGGCCAGCCGTAATGTGCGCGCCGCGCTCGACGACATTGAGTTCATCGTGCGGCAGTTCATTGTCATTCTTGAGCGTGGGGATGGCGGCATGCAGCGAATCGCGCCCGTTATCGGCCTGCCACAAGGCGCCGGTGACGGGATGGATCGCCATCGCCACGGAATTGCGCAGGCCGTGCGCGTGCACATCCCACGAGACGACGGTGTAGCCAGTAACCAGCGCATCACGTATTTGCGCAGCAGCGCCACACCGTCCTTGCCTTCGCCTTCGGCACACAGCGCCCCCGCGACCGGCGCCGCGCCGTTGGCGCCTTCGCAGTGGTCGCTGGAAGAACCGACACTGACGATCAGATTGCGCTCGCCATCGAACAGCATCGACGTGAGCCCATGCAGGCCGCGCCCCGGCAAAGCTTAAGCACGGCCGATTTGCCGCCGATGACGTCAACCGCGCTGCCTTTCGGATCGCGCAGGGCAAAGCGGAAGATCCGGCCCACCTCGCCCACATACACCAGACCGTCCGGCCCCAGGTGCACTCCGTGCGGACGATTCAGTCCCTTGAACAGGACCGTTTGCACGTACGCGTCGCCGCTGCGCTTGAACAGCGAAACCGCGCCCTGCCCGGCAACCCAGCCGCCCATTTCCGTGACGACCAGATCGCCGTTTGGCAGCGGCAGCACGCCGCGCGGGAAGTTGAGCTTTTGCGCGATGACGCCGACGCAAAAGCCGGGCGGGGTGGTGACGTCCAGGCGCGGCAAGCCGCCGCACGCGTCGAGCGCACAGGCGCTGCCGCTGACACCAATCAGGGCCAGCGGCAGAAGGCGGCCGAACCAGGCCATGCTTACAGGCCGTCGAAGTTGGCCGGACGCTTGGCCAGGAACGCCGACATGCCTTCTTTTGCGCTTAAAGCGTGCCGAACGCCGCGTGGAAGTAGCGGCGCTCGTAGCGTACGCCTTCGGTCAGCGTGGTCTCGAATGCGCGGTTGACGCTGTCCTTGATGGCCATGGCCACGTTGACCGACATCGACGCGATCGTCGTCGCGGCGGCCAGCGCTTCTTCCATGACCTTGTCGGCCGCAACCACGCGCGACACCAGGCCGGTGCGTTCGGCTTCGGCGGCGTCGATCATGCGGGCCGTCAGCAGCAGGTCCATGGCTTTCGATTTGCCGATCGTGCGCGGCAGGCGCTGGGTGCCGCTTGGCGCCCGGGGTCACGCCGACCTTGATTTCAGGCTGGCCGAATTTGGCCGTGTCGGCAGCGATCAGGAAGTCGCACATCATGGCCAGTTCACAGCCGCCGCCCAGGCAGAAGCCCTGCACCACGCCGATCACGGGTTTGCGCACATTGAGAATGTGTTCCCAGTTGCGGCCGATGTAGTTGCCGCTGTAGGTGACGCCGTAATCGTATTCGGCCATCGCTGCGATGTCCGCAGCCGGGGCGAAGGCTTTCTCGCTGCCGGTCAGGATGATGCAGCCGATCGCCTTGTCGGCGTCGAACTTGTACAGGGCGTCGCCCAGTTCATTCATCATGTTGTCGTTGAGCGCATTGAGCGCCTTCGGACGGTTCAAGCGGATGACGGCAACGCGGCCGTGGGTTTCGATCAGCAGGTCTGAGTATTCCATGAGCATCTCTCTATTAGTTAAACAAGCATGACCGCGATTGTAGCGCGCCACATCGGGCGGTCCCAAATTGCCTTTACCGGGCGCGCGGCATCAGCACCCAGATTTGTCCGCGTTGCTTCATCCGGCCCGCGTTTTCCATCGCCTCGTAACCGAAGCCATAGTAGAAATCAGCGCGCACGGCGCCGCGAATGGCGCCGCCGGTGTCTTGCGCCATCATCAGGCGCTGCATCGGCACCTCGCTACCGGCTTGCGTGGTCGCCAGGAAGATCGGCGCGCCGAGCGGCAGGAACGCGGCGTCGACCGCCACCGAACGTCCGCCCGTCAGCGGCACGCCGAGCGATCCTTTCGGCCCCACGCTCGGATCGGGCAGGCGCTCCTCGCGGAAGAAGACATAGCTCGGATTGACGTTGAACAGTTCCTGGCGCCGCGCCGGATTGGCCGCGATCCACGCCTTGATGCCCTGCGCGGTAGCCTGCTCCCTGGTCAGTTCGCCCTGGTCGATCAGCCAGCGGCCGATCGCCTTGTACGGGTGGCCGTTCTGGTCGGCGTAGGCCACGCGCACGGTCTCGCCGGTGTCTGCCAGCTGAACCCGGCCCGAACCCTGCACTTCGAGGAAGAACGCTTCGACCGGATCATCGACCCACAGCAGCTCCTTGCCGGGAATGTCGGCGGCGGCGATCTCAGCGCGGCTGCCGTAAGGGACCACTTTTTGCCCACCAGGCGGCCGCGCAGCCGCTTGCCCTTCAAATCAGGATAGACGCTGGCCAGGTCGATGGTCAGCAGATCGTCCGGCACCTTGTACAAGGGCGTCTGGAAGGCGCCACCCTTTTTGCGGGCGCCGCGCAGCATCGCTTCGTAGTAGCCGGTGATGAGGCCAGCGTCAGTGCCGTCGGCCGCGCGGGATCTGGTTCGGCACGAACCAGGCTTCAAAGTAGCTGCGGATGGCCGCGCCGTCGGCGCCGCTCACCGCGCGCGCCGCGGTGCAGGCTTCTTTCCACTCGTCCTTGCGTACCAGGACGCTGCAGGAGGCGACAAACGCGGGCCAGGCCTGGCGCAAGTCGTCCTGATCCCAGCCCGGCAAGGCGCTGAAGGTCGACGGCGTCATCAGCGGCGCGGGCGGCGTGACTTCGGGCGGAACTTCCACCGGCGGCACCGGCATCACCGGCGGCGGCATGACGACCGGCGGCTTGGTCATGCCGCTGGCGGCGTGACGGGCGTCTCCACCGTGGTACAGGCGGCCAGCGCCAGCGCAACGAGTCCTGGCAAAAGAGGTAAACTGCGTCGTGTTGATGACATAAGGACCGATATGTGGATTTTGATGGTGGAAGCAGGCGTGGCATTCTTCCTGCTGGTATTTATCGTGTGGTGGACCATGTATCAGGGTAAGAAGCCGGAAGACCATGGCCAGGCGACACCGCCTGCAATCGAGAAAAAGACCCGCCCGAGGCGCCCGGCAACTGATCAATGCAGCGTGCGTGGCAGCGACAGGACGAATTCCGGGATTTTCGCCTCGAACTGGTGCCCGTCTTCGGCCACGCAGAAGTATTCGCCGTACATCGAGCCTTGCGGCGTGGCCATCTGGGTTCCGCTCGTGTACTCGAACTGTTCGCCCGGCTGCAGCAGGGGCTGGTGGCCGACAACGCCGAGCCCCCGCACTTCCTGCACATGGTTGTTGGCGTCAGTGATGACCCAGTGACGTGAAATCAGCTGCGAGGCGACCGTGCCGGTGTTTTGAATCGTGATCGTATACGTAAACACGAACAGATTGCGCGGTGGGTCGGACTGGTCCGCCAGATACTGGGTTTTGACAGTGACGGTGAAGTCGTAAGCGGCCATCGGATTCCTCTGCTGTGATCTATCGACGCATGATACCTTGCATGGGAAAATCCGGCACACCTGAATGCCGGGCCAGCCGAAGGCGTAAAATAACGCATCTTTATTGAAAGCAAGACTACGCCATGACCACTTTCCGCATCGCTCCCAGCATTTTGTCCGCCGATTTCGCCCGCCTTGGCGAGGAAGTCCGCAATGTCGTCACCATGGCGCCGACATCATTCACTTCGACGTGATGGACAACCATTACGTACCGAACCTGACCATCGGCCCACTGGTGTGCGAAGCAATCCGCCCGCACGTGCAGGTGCCGATCGATGTGCATCTGATGGTCAAGCCGGTCGACCGCATCATTCCGGATTTTGCCAAAGCTAAGCGCCAATATCATCACCTTCCACCCGGAAGCGTCGGAACATATCGACCGTTCGCTGCAGCTGATCCACGATAACGGTTGCAAGGCTAAGCCTGGTATTCAATCCCGGCACGCCGCTGCACTTCCTCGATCACGTAATGGACAAGATCGACATGATTCTGATTATGTCGGTGAACCCGGGCTTTGGCGGTCAGTCCTTCATTCCGGAAGCGCTCAAGAAGATCGCTCTCGCGCCGCATGATCGACGAATCGGGCCGCGACATCATGCTCGAAGTCGATGGCGGCATTAAGATTGAAAACATCGCCGCGGCTGCAGCGGCAGGCGCCGATACCTTCGTCGCTCGCTCGGCCATCTTCGGCAAACCGGACTACAAGGCAGTCATCGACGCCATGCGCGTTGAACTGGCCAAGACCGGCAAATAAAAAAACCGTGAAAGCTGATAATCAGCTTTCACGGTTCCATGTACTGCAGGGTATCGCCAGCGCGCTGGCTTAGCCCTTAAGGAAATCCAACTGAATCTGGAACGTCGAGCGGTCGTTTTTGACCGCGTCGATGGCTTGCGCGCGGGTGATGGCGCGGGTCTGGGTGTCAAACTTGTTCACTTGCAGCGAAGGCACGTTCAGGTTGCGTGCAGCGTAGCCGACCGGGGCCGGGGCGTTCACGGCAACACTGGTCACTGCGGCGCTGGTTACGGCAGCGCTGGCTGCTGGCACGTCGGAAGCGAAGGCGGAACCGGCGACAACAACAGCGGCGACGGCGATAAACAATTTCGATGCGTTCATGGTATTTCTCCTGTTTTAGCGTGGCGTCGCTGACTTCATGGCGGTGACAAGCGATATCGCTCATCCATGAAACGAAGTCTATACCCATCATCGTCAGCAATAAATACTGCAGTCAGCAATGTACTGTTGCGCATTTCAGGATAATCATCCCCTCCTCCCTTGTCACGCGCCCGTAAACAGACACACCCTGAAAGTTGATCAACAACTTTCAGGGTTTCAGAAACTAACGGGGCGCCGCGCGGGGCGCGTTCGATCAGCCTTTCAGGAAATCGAGCTGGACCTGGAAGGTCGAACGGTCATTCTTGACTGCGTCGATGGCCTGGGCGCGGGTCACGGCACGGGTTTGCGTGTCGAACTTGTTGACCTGCAGCGAAGGCACATTCAGGTTACGGGCTGCGTAGCCGACTGGGGCTGGCGCGATGACGGCCACGCTGGTCACTGCGGCGCTGGCGGCCTAAGCACGTCGGAAGCAAAAGCGGAACCGGCGAAAACAACAGCGGCGATGGCGATAAACGATTTCGATGCATTCATGGTATTTCTCCTGGTCTAAGCGTTGCGTCGCTTTCGCTGCGGCGGTGATCAGCGATATCGCCAATCCATGAAACGAAGCTTATACCCATCCATACCAGCAATAAAGACGACAAATCGCAATTCGTTATTGCTGAAAACGCGACAATACCGTTTTACAGTGCTTGCAGCTCCACCATAAATTCGCAACCGCTGGCCGCGCGCAGCTCGATCCTGAACCCCGTGCTGTACTCACCCGACAAGGCGTGCATGTCGACCACTTTCACTGCAGGCGCAGCCTAGCAGGGTCGGCTTGATGCGCAGCTTGCCCGCCAAAATGCTGCCGTCCGTTTCCAGCGTCGGCCGGACCGGCACATGCAACTGCCACACCGGCTGCACGCCTTGCGCCACGCTGCACTGGTCGCGCACCTGGAGTTTATGCAGCGCGCTGATACGTGAGGGTGCGGGTCCAGGCCGACACCTGCTGCGCGTGGCTGGAATAGGCGGAAGACAGATTCGCCGTCACCTGCAGCGTGCCCGCGCTGTCGCTGACAGTCTTGGCCAGCACCGTATTGTTTTGGCCGATCACGCTGCCGTTTGCTTCGAAGCGCACGATGTTCTGCAGGTCGACGTCCTGATTGATCCCGCTGTGCGAATAGATGTTCGACGTGACCGCCAGCCAGCCATTCTTGTAGAAGCTGAACGAGCCCTGATCCTGGTGCGCGTGCGACTGGTCGTACACGCCTGCGACCAGCGACAGCCAGCTGGCGCCGGTGGACCAGTCGCTGCGTGCGAACAGCGCGCCAACACCGCTGGCGTCGTACATCAATGCCGTTGGCGCCAGTTCGCTTGCACTGCGGGCCAGCAAATCGTAGCGGAAGTTGAAGTTGTAGCGCATGCGTCCCACCACCGAACCGTCGCCACCGTCGGTCACCTTGATGCGGTTCAGCCACCACGTTCCGCGTTTGGCCGAATCCGAATCCGGCTTGAGCGACACCGCTTCTTCGACCAGCTTGCGCTGATAGTCGAACATCAGCGGCATGGACATGCGCGCCTGGTCGCCAATGGCCGCGTAGTAGTCGAGCGTGGGGACGGTCGCGTGGATCCAGTAATCGATGGTGTCCCTGGCGTGGGGCGTCAGTGCCGCCAGGTCTTCGCCGGTCGAGCTTTTCCAGTAGCGGTAGTTCTCGAACAAGCTGCCCATGGCGGTGCCATAGCCGGTTCCTTCGCGCGAACCGCCGCCTGTCAGCTGGCTGAAGAACGGCACCATCTGCGTGAATTTTTTCTGCTGCAGGAAGGTGATCCACGTAGGATTTTGCGTCGCCAGCGTCCACAGCGAGGTGGCCTTCATGAAGCTGTAGTAGTAGTTATTGCCCGGGTCGTTGATCGACCAGCCGCTCCACGGACGACTGACGCTGCCCCAGCGCGCGGAATCCGGGTTCCACACGTTGAACAGGGTCTGGTTGGCATAGGTTTCCCATTCCGTGCGTTGGGCTAGCTGTGAGCCTGGAATAGCCATAGTCGTAGCTCAGGGCGACCTGTTCGAGCAAAGGTCCCACGTCCAGGTAGGAGTCGCCTGCGATGTCCGGCTGGGTGCTTAAGCATTGATTTTGCGGTTTTCCGAGGCGATGAACAAGCTTAGCCATGCGCAGCGCCTGATCGATGTATTTGACCTCGCCGGTCAGCCGGTACATGAGCACCGAATCGACCGCTGAATAGCCGTAGTGGCCCGAGTTCAGTGCGGTGACCAGCTGCTCGTAGCTTGCCGTGGAAGGCAGAGCAGCGGTCACGCTGACCACGTCGTCCACCTGCGCCTTGAGCCTGGTGTAGGCGTCGGCGCTGCGGTTCGGCGAATTGAAATCGTTCAGCGAAATGAACGGACGCGTCGTTGGCAAGTTGTAGGTGTAGCCGGGGTACTGGACTTCGGGCGTTGGTGTTGGTGTCGGCGTTGGTGTCGGCGTTGGCGTTGGCGTTGGCGTCGGCGTCGGCGTTGGGGTAGGAGTCGGCGTTGGCGTGGGAGTTGGTGTCGGAGTGGGCGTTGGGGTTGGTGTCGGCGTGCCTCCGCCACCACCGCAAGCGGTCAACGTAACGATAAGCGCCAACAGCGCGGAATGAGTAAGTTGTTTGGTCGTCAGGTTCATCAAAAGACTCTACAAAAATCAGGCGCGTGGCGAGGAAAGTACTCAGTCGAAGCAATTTCCAGACCAGTCAAATTTGATGAGATTTATGACAATTTTTGCGCTTTAGACAACCGATCCGGCCTGTATTGACAGAAATCGGCCTGGTGTGACGTGAATTGTCAGATGAAATCATTCCCGTAGACAGGTAGTTGACGCCACTCATCGTGGCGGTTTTCTTCGTCAATACAATGAAATCAATTGTGAAAAGCTTCCAAGACCGATTCAGTGGACTCTCTTACCGTCAGGAAATTAAATGGGTGACGAAAGCGACGACATCAAGCCGGACCTGCAGCCATTGTTCCGACCGGAAGTATTGCAAACCCATAGCAGGCAATACTTAGGAGCAATACGTCTGACTCAACCGATCGCCGGTTGGCTACTAACGACGGTTGCAACTGCTTTTGGGGTGGCGCTCATTCTCTATGCAGTTCTGGGAACAATAACTAAGAAGGTGCGCGTGACAGGAATTACGGTGCCCGTCGGAGGCAGCATCAGCATCGCTACTCGGACAGGTGGTTTATTGTCGAAGATTCTTGTCGAAGATGGAGATCGGGTTAGTCAAGGGCAAGCCCTCTTTGAAATCTCCACTGCACGCCAAGGGGAACTCGGCGAACTGACTGGTTTGGTCGCAACTCAGCTAACGAACCGTAGCGAAAATCTAAGCACTGAGCGCCGCCTTCGTCAGGCGCTTGCGATCGAAAAGGGCGACGCGTTAAAGCGAAGAATCTTCAACATCTCATCCTCGATTGCGCAACTCAATGTCGAAATAGGCCTTGTAAAGAAGCGTGAGAATTTAGCGCGGGCCAGCGTGGCACGGTTTCAGACACTCCAACGCGATGGATTTGTTTCTGGAGCGCAGACGCAACAAAAGCAAGAGGAGTTGATCGACATTGAAGCGCGGATTTCAAACATGCGCCAAGCCAAACTTCAATTAATGGCAGATGCAGCGAGCGCACAAAGTGATCTCTCCGCATTGAGCACTAGCCATGCTGTCGAGTTGGCGCAACTCGACAGTACAAGCGCAAGTCTGCGACAGGAAATCACAGAAAATCAAGGTCGCAAATTAAACCTGATCGTAGCGAATGAGGCAGGAATTATCACCACACTCACGACCCGTTCTGGTCAAGAGGTGAGCCCCGGGCAAACGCTCACGACACTGACACCGGTGAAGAATTTTCGAAATTTCGAAGTCCTTCTTTTGCCCCAAGCAGAACTGCAGGATTCGTCAGCATTGGCCAGCAAGTGTTGATTCGTTATGAGGCCTTCCCTTACCAAAAATACGGTTTGTATCGAGGGGAAGTTGTTGAGGTAAGCGAAACGCCGTTCGCTCCGCATGAATTGCCAGGGCAAATTGCCAGCACCATCCTCAGCAACGCAAGACAGCATGTCGCCGGGTCAGGCACAGAAGGCATGTACCGGATAAGAGTCCGCCTTGTGGACCAATCAGTATCAGCGCACGACGGCGCTCGGCAACTTAAGTCAGGCATGACCTTGGAAGCAGACGTCGTTCAGGAAGAACGAAAAATTTGGGAATGGGTACTCCAGCCAATGCTCACGATATCGTGGAGCCATACGTGACATTCCCTTTCAAGACTTCCAGTGAAACCCGATGCAATCGCCTCGCTTGTCCCTGAAGAACTGGCGAAGACCGGAAGTGCGCCAGAAGAGGATCCCATGCGCCTGTGTGCACGGATTACCAACTTTAAAAGGAAATAGCATGCGTTCAATTACTCCAGAAGAAATGCTGGCAATTGCTGGCGGTGAGGGTGAGTCGACGGCAAATGCTGGCGGCGGAACCACGACGACCACGGTCACTAACGGCACCACCACGACAACAACATCTTATGCAAATGGTACGTCTTTGATAGTTGTAACTCGCCCCGATGGACACGGAACCGCCATCTCAACCACCACAACGATCAATCCATCAGGAAAAGGGGCGATCGGCGGAAAAGGGGGAACTGTCGAGATCGGAGCAAGTGGCGAAGGAAGTGGCGGCACTAGCAGTACACCGAAAATTGTGCATTTCAGCGTTTTTGAATATGACCTCGTGTAATCAGCGCTAGAAATCTCGCTTCGTCAGGGTGAACCATTGAAGCCCGGCGAAGTCCTTCAAATTTTGAATAGTGAGAGGATTGGCAAACCCGATGAATACACTCAAAGTTGCGATCTTTGCTTTGGCATGGCTCCTCGGACCGATTCAGTGTCGGGCATCCGAAATTGCGCGCCTGTTCGTCGCGCAGAAAGATGGGCATGTCGCTTTCTTCCTTCCGGTTGTGCACACACCGACAGCAGTCGAAAAGGACGCGTACTTGCAAAAAATCATTGAACCGGTGTTTCGTCGTTCTACCACGCTGTACGATGAATCCGTCCCGATCGCTCACCTTTACCCGACAGCGATTCACCCGTGCCGCAGGCAATTGCGCCTACCCCTTGTCTCACAACGAAAACTTGACGCAATCTCAGATCCAATTGTGCGACACGATATTTTTACGTTCCCAGTGCCATCGATTCTAAAGGAAACTGATTTCATCAAGGTGATGCTTGTCATTTTCGGCCCGGTTGTACCGGATCTCAAAAACCTACCGCCCAGTTTCGTCGTCACCGAATCCCAAGTCGCTACAGCGCTTGCCAGGAACTACCAGATTGATCATCAAAGCATAGAGTCAATGGACGACTGGAAGAGCGTGTATTGCAGTATGAGTTTGAAGGAAAAAGAGCGGATGGTCGATGCGATGTTTTCCGATGCAAGCACCAATTTTAATGTGAGCGAGTATCAACGTTCGCAAGCTTACGTCCGAGCAATTGCGTGCATTGATGCTGCGCTTGCCAACGCAGATGCGTGCTATGACTCCTTAACAGGTCAGACTCAATTGGGAAATCCAGCTTGGCGATCCGGGGCTGGAAAAACCAAACTGCTGCTATCCGGCCGTAACAAGATATGGGTAGCAAAGATAAAAGCGAACAGCAAAATCAAAGGCATCCCGTTTTATGCTTTTGGTGCCGCGCATTTTCTTCACAACGCCAACGAGCCAGGCCTCTTCACCCAATTGAAACGCGCAGGCTTTCGGTTCAAAAGAATCGAAAATTTGTCCGATATCCCGGATGCAGTCATGTCCCAAGTCCCGCTTTCCAAGTCTGCACCAGAGGCGTCAGTGGACCTGAGCGAGAATCGCTGATGCAAGTGATACTTCAATCAGAATCCTCCGAATGCGGACTTGCGTGTTTGGCGATGCTGGCGAATTACCACGGGTACCACAGCGACCTTGCCGATCTTCGCCGACGCTTCTCGATCAGCCTTAAGGGCGCCACACTGGCACAAATCGCACGGCACGCCTCTGCCATGCAGCTTTCAACACGACCGTTGCGCTTGAATCTGGACGAACTCGCTCAGCTTAATTTGCCCTGTATTCTCCACTGGCGGCTAAATCATTTCGTGGTGCTAAAGAAAGTTCAAAGGAATCGCAGAGGGGAGATTATCTTGCAGATAATTGATCCGGCGATCGGTGAACGCAAAGTCTCGATGGCTGAGACATCCAGCGAATTCACAGGTGTCGCACTAGAAGTCTCGCCTAGCCCTGCTTTCCGTCAGAGTGAGACGCGAGAAAGAATTTCGGTGAGGGACCTGACCGGAAAAGTAGCAGGACTGCGTCCCGCACTGACGCAGGTGTTGCTTCTCGCCGCCGCATTGGAGATTTTCGCCGTTGCGTCTCCCCTTTTGGTCAATTTATCATCGATGAAGTAGTTGTAAGTGGCGACCGAGCCTTGCTCGTCGTGTTGGTGATAGGCTTTGGGCTTCTGATTGCGATCCAAACTGCGGTCGGACTTGCACGCAGTTGGTTTCTGATGCGATGGAGTATGGATATTTCATTCCAATGGAGTGGTCGCGTATTCGGACATCTGATTAGACTGCCAGTTTCATTCTTCGAAAAGCGCCATCTGGCAGATGTCGTTTCACGGTTTGGAAGTATTGGCGTCATCCAAAATACGCTAACCAGTCTGTTTGTAGAAAGCCTGCTCGACGGGTTGATGGCGATGGTGGCGCTCATGATGATGCTCATGTATAGCGCAAGATTGACAGTCATCGTGCTGGCTGGCGTCGCGCTTTACGCTCTCTTGCGTTGGGTGTTCTATCAGCCCTTCCGTGAGGCAGCGCAGGCAAGGATAGTCCTGGCGGCCAGAGAAGGAAGCCACTTTCTCGAAACACTGCGATCCATTACCGCAATCAAACTGTTCGGGCGCGAAGATGAGCGTCGGGTTCGCTGGCAGAATCTGGTCGCCGAACTTCAAAATCGCGACATCAGGACACAAAAACTGTCAGTCGTGTTCAAGGCCGCACACACGACCATGTTCGCCATCCAGGGTTTGGCAATTTTCTATATCGGCGCTGGACTGGTGATGGACAACGCCTTGTCGGTCGGCATGCTCATGGCCTTTATTAGCTACTCAGGAAATTTCATGGCACGAATCTTCAGCTTGATCGACCTGTTCATTAACGTAAAAATGCTGGACTTGCATTGCAGAACGGCTTGCGGACATCGTACTTGAGGAGACTGAGCAAGATCATCCCGTGCAAGCCGACGTCTCTCGACTCCGCCCACAGATAGAAGTTAGAAATCTCAAATTTCGATACGCTGAGGGAGAACCATGGGTAATAAATGGCATTGATTTAACCATCCCAGCTGGGCAAAACATTGCATTGATCGGCGCTAGCGGCTGCGGCAAGACCACCCTCTGTAAGATTATTCTGGGCTTACTTCGGCCGACTGAGGGCGAGGTATTACTCGACAATGTTCCGATTGACCAGATCGGCTTGAGTACTTACCGGCAATTGGTTGGCGCGGCAATGCAGGACGATGTACTCATGACCGGCTCGATTGTAGACAACATCGGCTTTTTCGACACGGGAGCAGATGTGAAACTTGTACAAAAATGTGCAATGCAGGCTGCAATTCACGAGGAAATTGTCAGGATGCCGATGGGATATCAGTCTTTGGTTGGGGACATGGGAAGCAGCCTTTCTGGCGGACAGAAGCAGCGGGTATTACTTGCCAGATCACTCTATAAAAATCCCAAAATATTGGTTCTGGACGAGGCAACCAGTCATCTTGACGTGGAGAATGAGAGACGGGTAAATCTCGCCCTGAAAGGCCTTTCACTCACACGCATAGTTATTGCGCATCGGCCAGAAACGATCTCTGTCGTGGATCGGGTGGTTGAACTCCACGACGGCCGCGCCATTGAGGTGAGGCGTCCGCGGGAGGTGCTGTCTGTTTGAATCACGCCACCGTTTGCAACAATCATGACAAGCGCGGCGCCTACCTGTTGCTCTAAAGAACGATAGGGTAAGGGCCACCATGGCCGGAAAGCCTAAGCATCGCCTGCCGCTGCCCGCCGAATGGCAAGATTTTCCGTCCTGCAAATATCGATTTTTACAATTGCAGGCACCACCCCTCTCCAAGGCGTCAAAAGCCAGTTTTACCTATGTCGGAAAATCTTACGGAAGAATATTATTTTATATATATGTTTTGATAATTATCATTGTCTCTTCAATTAAATCAGCAGCTTACTTGTTGTGGCCCATAACTTGCTGTATTGACAGCACACTCAATAATGTTTCGGGGTGATGTTTTTTGATTTCACACTTGGAGAACTTATATGACTACATTTGCAAAATTGCTTGCTGGCGCGGCGCTGGCAGCACTCAGCCTCTCGGCGAACGCCGCATATATCGTTGGTGGCGCAACTGGCACTATCGCTTCCAGGCAGCGGCCAGTGGGCATGGGACGGATCGTATTTGGCGGGCTTTCGCTCGGCCCTGAGCAACCCGCTCAACTTCGGTCCGGGCGGCGTGGTCAATCGCTCCATCATCACCACGGATTTGGCTACCGTTGACAATGCCACCCTGACGGGCATTGACATGTTTGTCGGCTCGTGGAATACCGACACAGAGGGCGGCCTGTTCTCTGCAGCCGTCATGAATTTCTTCCTGAATGGCGGCGACCTGCTGCTGTTGCAAGACGATAACGGTCATGATCCCATCGGCAGCAGTCTGGGCTTGAGCACCACGCCAAGCACGGGAACTGACTCGAACGGCGGCGCGCCACTGTACGACGGCGCATTTGGCACAGCCAGCAATGTCCATCAGCTCTATTTTGTCGGACAACTGAGCGCCGCCGAAATCGCCGCCCACAATGGCCACGTGGGCGGCACCAACGTCAACGGTGAAATCACCTCCGCCTACTGGGCGGCCGGTGAATACGCAGTCGGCGCCAAGCGCTTTGTTCATCAGCGCCGACGTCGACATGATCGCCACAACAGATGGCCTTTGCGGCCCATCGTGCGGCGCGCACTATGGCACAGGCGGGCTGGGAGGCGGCATGGACGACAACGCGATCTATGCCTTGAACACGTTCAGTTTCCTGCAATCGAACGGCGGCTCGGTACCAGAGCCGTCCGGCATCCTGCTCGCAGTGACGGCCCTGTTCCTGACCGGTCTGCGTCGGCGCAAAGCCTGAGCACTGAAGCGGCACGTGAAAAAGTAGGGTCCCGGCCGGACCCTATTTTTTGGGGGCTTGAGCTAAGCGCCTTCTTGCCATTCGCTTGATCGCCCTGTAACCGGCGCACTTCAGATCGTTGCCAATCGAATTCCCGCCTCCGGATTACACCCGGCTACCGCTTCCAATCGCACCAGAATAGAGAAAAGCGTCATCTTGTATTTACCCTAATATCGGTGTAGCGTGTCGTTGCAGCAACATCCAAAATACATAAAACAGCCACTCGAGCCCGGAGGATCAGCATGCGAATTTCGTCGTTATCGGCCACATTGTGGCTCGCCCTGTGCATCTTTTTGGCAGTCTTAGGCGCGGCCAGGGCCGATGTCGGTGGTGCCTTGTTTTCGCATGTCAAGGATGCGCTAGTCGGCGTCGTCGATCCGGATGCGATCATGATGGCGCGTTTTGCCATCGCCCATCCGAGCGAGGCAGCCACCGTGTTTTCGCGGGCGGCGCAGGATTACCCATTTTTTGCCATGGTGGGCGCGGCCAAAGTGGGACGGCGAGCCAATATCCTGAGCTACGAACAATGCAGGAGTCCCATCACGGTTGTCGATTCCGTCTTCGCCAAGGCCGACCAGACCATCAGCGACCAGCAGGGCAAAGCCAGCACCAATGCCGCAATGAAGACGGCTTCCGACATTGCCGCCTCGTATGCCCATGCGCAGAGCGACGCGGCCAAGCAGCAATTAATTGAACAACTGTCCGACTCGGTCCCCTACTTCGGCGACATTCCCACCATCTGCTTGTTCGCATTCGAAACCGATTTTCGGGCCGAAAAGGATATCCAGGCCGTGGCGAGCCAGGTAGCGCATGACGTCGTCAACGTCTACGAAGCCCTCAAGTCGGGCGACGTGATCACCGCCACCGAAGCGCTGCTCAGCCTGGGCGCGGGCAAGACCGTGATCTGCAAGATGGTGGACGACGCCGTCGGCGGCGGCATAATCGGACGCACGCCGTTGCTGGGTGACTTGGCCAAGGGCGCATGCAGCCGGCTTTGTGGGCACCGTCATCGACGGCGTCAAAGGCATCGTCAAAGGCGGCGTCGGCCTGGCCGAAAAGGGTGTGGAGGCAGTCGCTGGCGCCAAGCAAGGCCTTCGGCTGCGCGGTGTACTCGCTGGTGGGCAACGGGTGCAGCAGCGCCGAACCACCGCCGCCAACGGGATACAGCAACGGCAACGCGTGGTGCGCGGCGCGCGGCGGCATGGCCGGATTCCTGTCAAAAACCAATCAGCCGGACGACTATTCCGTCCAGTGTGGCGATGGCTCCCAGTGCCGCGTCAAGCCGGGCGGCTACGCGGCCTGCGTCACGGCCGCCGAACGGGCCGCCCACGAAGCCCAGGAAATAGCCAACGCAGAAATCGAGTTCCAGGCCAAGCTACCGCAGTGGCAGACCGAATTCGGCAACCGCTGGCTTGGCAAGTGCCCGGACGAGGCATGCAAGGCGGGCATCAACCTGGTGCGCCTGAATGCCACACAGCTGGCCAAAACCGGCCACGCCGCCCAGCCACGCCACCCCTTCCAGCATGGTGACGGTCTTCATTTTTGAAGCGGCCGACCGCCAGGCCGTCAGCGTGCTCGATGAACGCAGTTACCGCGTGCTGCCCGCCAAGTGGGCGGCCGGATTCATCGCACGCGGCAACCAGGCGTGCGACGACGATATCTGCCGCACAGGAATGAAGGTCGTCTCGCTGAACGTGCTGTTGCAGATGCAGCAGCGGGCCGCAGCCACGCCGCGTCCGCCATACGGTGCGTCGGCGGCGATCTATGCGGCCGCCGAAACGCAGGCTGCCACGCTGCGGGCCGAAGCGGCCAAGCGCGCAGTGGAATTTAACAAGACCAATACCGCCAACGCTGGCATTGCCTGGGAAATCCTCACCAACAGCATCTGGGGCAAGCAGTGCATGGATGCGCCGTGTCTGAACGAGGTGAAGCAGCTGTCGGCGCAAATGCGGGTGGCCGCCAACCTGGTGCAATTGGCGCACCCGGATCAGTCATCGATGAAGGTGCAGGGCACGGTGGGCAGCGAATACGGGCCCAAGTTCAAGGCCGCCGTCACCGCCTCGAAAGAGCGCGCCGCCAAGCTGCTGCCGGTGGTGGGGGCCACGGCCGTGCGTCAGCCAGGTCCGCTGCAGCCGTTCGTGCAAAAAGTGAAGTACGCGGTTCCGCCGATCGGGCTGCAAGCCCTGCTTAAGCCAGCACTGGCGGGCGGCCTGCGCCTATCCCCAGGGCGCCGGTCGGCAAGATGCTCTCGCTCCAGCCCGGCATCGACCGCATGGGCAGCGACTACCGCGGCTTTGCGCTGGACCAGGCCGACCCGCAGGTGTGCCGCCAAGCATGTATCGGCGAGGCGGCCTGCCGCGCCTACACGTATGTCAATCCGGGCCTCAAAGGACCGAAGGCAATGTGTTTCCTGAAAAACGCCGTACCGCGCCCGAGCCAGAACGCCTGTTGCACCTCGGGCGAGGTCATCGACGAGAACCGGCGCTGACCGCTGTTCCCGCCACGTCGTTCCCGCGCAGGCAGGAACGACGTGCCTGACTTAGCGGCATAAGCCCGGGTTGGCAGGTTTGGCGTTGTTTGATACCGATTTTCCGACTCTCTGGTTGAGATCCGATAGAATCGCCGAATATCAACCGACTCTATTCCATGTTTACCAACGCTAGTAAGTCCAACCATCTTCGCGTCCACGCCGTCATCATCGACCTCGACGGCACCATGCTCGATACCGTGCCCGACTTTCACGTCGCGATCAACCGCATGCGCGCCGACCTGGACCTGGCGCCGATCACCACGGACGCCGTCGGTCTGCTGGTCGGCAAGGGCTCGGAAAACCTGATCCGGGGCGTACTCGCGCTCGATCTGGCGCCGTCCGCCGTCGAGCAGCATTTCGACGCTGCCATGGCGTCCTATCAGCGCCACTATCTGGCAATCAATGGCAACCACAGTGCCCTGTACACGGACGTGATCGCCTCTAGCCTCGACGCGATGAAGGAACAAGGTTTGCGCATGGCTTGCGTCACCAACAAGCCGATCGCCTTTGCCACCCCGCTGCTGGCGCAAAAGGGCCTGACGCCGTATTTCGAGGTTGTCTACGGCGGCGATTCCCTGCCCCGCAAAAGCCCGATCCGATGCCCTTGCTCCAGGTGTGTGCCGATTTCGGCCTCGATCCGCACCAGGTGGTGGCCATCGGCGATTCCTCGAATGACGCCGAGGCGGCGCGCGCCGCCGGTTGCTTCGTGCTGACAGTACCGTATGGTTACAACCACGGACAATCTATACACGAAACCGATTCCGATGGTATAGTTACCACGCTGTTAGAAGCAGCAAACCTGATTAGTTCGCACAACATCACCGCAAACTGAACCACAAATACATGTTTTTCATCAAAAAACACAATGTCACACAAACAGGCTCGATTGAGGCCTGGCTTTGGCGACGCTGGCAATCCTGGGCTAAGTAACCCGTATTGATTGCTGTCGGCTGCCCACGTGCGTCGACAGGTTTTTTGAAACCCACCGCCCGCACTTACGCCTGGCGGCATGGAGAAAAGCATGACCGAACTCGAATTCAAATCGTTGGCCAACGAAGGCTACAACCGTATTCCATTGATCGTGGAAGCGTTCGCCGATCTGGAAACACCCCTCACGCTCTACCTCAAGCTGGCCCAGACCCAGAACGCTCTAAGCAAAAACACCTTCCTGCTCGAATCGGTGGTCGGCGGCGAACGCTTCGGCCGCTATTCCTTCATCGGCCTGCTTAAGCCACGACCGTGCTGCGCACCTTTGGCCGCCGCACCGAGATCGTCAAGAACGGCGCCGTGATCGAGACCCACGAAGGCAACCCGCTCGACTTCATCGAGCAGTACCAGGCCCGCTTCAAAGTCGCTGCTGCGCCCTGGCCTGCCGCGTTTTTGCGGCGGCCTGGCTTAGCTACTTCGGCTACGACACCGTGCGCCACATCGAACGCAAACTGGCCGAGAGCCAGCCGAAGGACGATCTGGGCCTGCCCGACATCCAGCTGATGGTGACCGAGGAACTGGCTGTCATCGATAACCTGTCCGGCAAGCTGTATCTGATCGTGTACGCCGACACCAGCATGCCGGAAGCGTTTTCCAAAGCGCGCCAGCGCCTGAAAGACCTGCGCATGATGCTGCGCCGAGGCGTCGACGCTCCCGTCACATCGAGCTCGGTGCGGACCGAGGCGGTGCGCGACTTCCAGCAAAGAGGATTACCTCAAAGCCGTCGCCCGCGCCCACGAATACGTGATGGCTAAGCGACTTGATGCAGGTGCAGATCGGCCAGCGCATCCGCAAGCCGTACGTCGACAACCCATTGACGCTGTACCGCGCTGCGCTCGCTCAATCCGTCGCCGTACATGTACTTCTATAACTTCGGCGACATGCAGATCGTCGGCGCTTCGCCCGAGATCCTGGTGCGCAACGAGACGGCCTCCGACGGCAGCAAGAAAGTCACGCTGCGTCCGATCATGCTTAGCACCCGTCCGCGCGGCGCGACCCCGGAACGCGACGCCGAACTGTCCAAAGAACTGCTGGCCGATCCAAAAGAGATCGCCGAACACGTGATGCTGATCGACCTGGCCCGCAACGACCTTGGCCGCATCTCCGAGATCGGCAGCGTCAAAGTCACCGAACGCCTGGTCGTCGAAAAATACTCGCACGTGCAGCACATCGTCTCGAACGTCGAAGGCAAGCTCAAAGACGGCATGTCGAATCTGGACGTGCTGCGCGCCACTTTCCCGGCCGGTACCCTGACCGGTGCGCCGAAAGTGCGCGCCATGGAAGTGATCGACGAACTGGAGCCGACCAAGCGCGGCATCTACGGCGGCGCCTGCGGCTACCTGTCGTTCGGTGGCGAGATGGATGTGGCAATCGCGATCCGGACCGGCGTGATCAAGGACGGCATGCTGTATGTGCAGGCCGCGGCCTAAGCATCGTGGCCGACTCGATCCCGGAAATGGAATGGCAGGAAACTGAAAACAAGGCGCGTGCAGGTTCTGCGCGCGGCCGAGCAAGTGCAAGACGGCCTGGATGGGGAGCTCTGACATGCTGCTGATGATCGACAACTACGACTCGTTCACCTACAACCTGGTGCAGTATTTCGGGGGAGCTGGGCGAGGAAGTGCGCACCGTGCGCAACGACGAGATCACGATCGCCGAGATCGAAGCCATGAAGCCGGACCGCATCTGTATTTCGCCCGGCCCCAAGACCCCGGCCGAAGCAGGCATCTCGATCGCGATCCTGCAGCACTTCAAAGGCAAGATGCCGATTCTTGGCGTGTGCCTCGGCCACCAGGCCATGGGCGCCGCGTTCGGCGGCAAGGTCATTCGCGCCAAGCAGGTCATGCATGGCAAAACGTCGCTGATCGCCCATACCGGCGTTGGCGTATTCAAGGGACTTCCAAGCCCGTTCACGGTGATCCGCTACCACTCGCTGGCGATCGAGCGTTCTTCGCTCCCGTCCTGCCTGGAGGTGACGGCATGGACCGATGACGGAGAAATCATGGGCGTGCGGCACAAGGAATTCGATATCGAGGGTGTGCAGTTCCACCCTGAATCGATCCTGTCCGAGCATGGCCATGCCCTGCTGAAGAATTTCCTCGAACGCTAACCTGGAACCATCATGCCGATTACCCCACAAGAAGCCCTGCTGCGCTGCATCGAACACCGCGAAATTTTCCACGACGAGATGCTGCACCTGTTCCCTGCCAGATCATGTCCGGCGAAATGTCCCCGACCATGATCGCCGCGCTTACGCTCGGCCTGCGCGTCAAGAAGGAAACCATCGGCGAGATCGCCGCCGCCGCGCAAGTGATGCGCGAGTTTTCGACCAAGGTGCCGATGGCCGACACCACCAACCTGCTCGACATCGTCGGCACCGGTGGCGACGGCGCGCATACCTTCAATATTTCCACTGCCTCGATGTTTGTCGCCGCTGCCCATGCGCGCGTGGCCAAGCATGGCGGGCGCAGCGTGTCCTCGTCGTCCGGCAGTGCGGACGTGCTCGAGTCGCTGGGCGCCAATATCAACCTCAAGCCGGAACAGATCGCGCAGTCGATCGCGCAGACCGGGATCGGCTTCATGTTCGCGCCGAACCACCA
Source organism: Massilia sp. H-1 (assembly GCA_024703915.1). GTDB lineage: Bacteria > Pseudomonadota > Gammaproteobacteria > Burkholderiales > Burkholderiaceae_D > Telluria_A. The sequence continues at coordinate 2,049,951 of CP087969.1, forward strand.
CGCGGCGATGAAGCACGCGGCGCCCGTGCGCCGCGAACTGGGCGTGCGCACGATCTTTAATATTCTCGGTCCGCTGACCAATCCTGCCGGTGCGCCGAATATCCTGATGGGCGTGTTCCATCCCGACCTGGTCGGTATTCAGGTGCGGGTCCTGCAGCGCCTTGGTGCGCAGCACGCGGTCGTCGTCTGGGGACGCGACAATATGGACGAAGTCTCGCTGGGCGCTGCCACCATGGTCGGGGAACTGGTCAATGGCGAGATCCGCGAGTACGAAATTCATCCTGAGGATTTCGGCTTGCAGATGATCGCGAGCCGTAATCTCAAGGTGGCCGATTCGGTTGAGTCGAAAGCCAAGATGATGGAGGCGCTTAGCGGGGAACCGGGAGCGGCTTACGACATCGTGGCGCTCAATGCGGGGACGGCGCTGTATGCGGCTGGCGTGGTTGGCTCCATTGAGGATGGCTTGAAGAAGGCACGTTCCACGATCGAGTCCGGCGCAGCAAAAGCCAAGCTGACCCAATTCGTCGAAGTCACTCAGCAACTCGGCAACTGACATCGCCCTCGCGCAGGCAGGGGCCTATAGCACGCTTGCTCTGAGCGAACGTGCTATAGATCCCCGCCTTCGCGAGGACGATGTGGTGGAGACTCATCATGTTCGGCATTCACGACCTCACCTTATTCATCATCTCCGGCCTGCTGCTCAACATCATGCCGGGGCCTGATTCGCTCCTGATCATGACGCGCAGCGCCACGCAGGGTTGGCGCGCGGGCGTTGCGGCGGTGATGGGCATTTGCACGGGCACGATGGTGCACGTGCTGGCTGCAGCCATCGGCCTGTCCGCCATCCTTGCCACGTCGGCAACCGCGTTCATGGTCGTCAAGATCGTCGGCGCGGCGTACATCCTGTACATGGCCGTGGGTCTGCTGCTCAGCAAACGCAAAGACCCCGCCAAGGCGACCACGATCCCGCCGCTGCCCTACCGCAAAATCTATCTCCAGGGCTTGCTGACCAACGTCCTGAATCCGAAGGTGGCGATCTTTTTCCTCGCCTTCGTGCCGCAGTTTATCGATGCCGGTGCTGCCAGCAAGCCGCTCGCCTTCGTCATCCTGGGCTGCATCTTCAATTTCAACGGCATGCTGTGGTCCGTCGCGCTGGCGGTCTTCACCGGCATGGCCAGCGCGCGCCTGAAAGTCTCGCCAGCCGTATCGCTGTGGCTCAATCGCGTCACCGGCGGCCTGTTCGTCTGGCTCGGCATCAAGCTGGCGCTCTCCAAACAACACTGAATCGATCCATCATGTCCGACATTCTCAACAAGATCCTCGCAGTCAAAGCCGACGAAGTGGCGGCCGCAAAAAGCACCGCGACCTGGCCAGCCTGCGCCGTGAAGTCGAATCCGACGCCGAGGGCCGCCGCGCCATCCGCGGCTTTGAAGCGAGCCTGCGCCGCCACATCGCGGCTTAAGCAATGCGGGCGTGATCGCCGAAGTGAAAAAGCGTCGCCGTCCAAGGGCGTGCTGCGCGCCGATTTTCGCCCGGCGAACATCGCTGAGAGCTATGCCCGCCACGGTGCGGCATGCCTGTCGGTGCTCACCGATGTCCAGTTCTTCCAGGGCGACGTGAACTACCTCAAGCAGGCGCGCGCCGCCTGCGAGATCCCGGTGCTGCGCAAGGACTTCATGATCGACATGTACCAGGTCTATGAGGCGCGCGCCATGGGCGCCGATGCGATCCTCTTGATCGTGTCGGCACTCGATCACGGCCTGATGGCGGAACTGGAAGCCTGCGCGCTGGAACTGGGAATGGACGTGCTGGTGGAAGTGCACGACGGCGACGAACTGACCGCCGCGCTGAAACTGCGTACGCCCCTGGTGGGCATCAACAACCGCAATCTGCGCACCTTCGACGTGTCGCTCGAGACGACGCTGGGCCTGCTGCCGCGCATCCCGAAAGAGAAACTGGTGGTGACCGAATCCGGCATCCTGGCCCCGGCGGATGTGAAACGCATGCGCGATGCCCACGTGCACGCGTTCCTGGTCGGCGAAGCCTTCATGCGCGCGCCGGAACCAGGCGTCGAACTGCAACGCCTGTTCAGCTAACGCGGACCTGGTTTAGCGGAGTGCGCTCGGACGGCCGCTTTTTTGCGGTCGTCTGTCAGCGACAGTGTGATGCCGGGCACACGATCCCCCTGCAGCTTGACGTTGAACGTCATCAGCTCGTCGCGCCGGAAGGCGTGCACGACCACGGTCTCGCCCACCTTGTAGCGCGCCAGCAGCCCGTCAACGACGGACGGCGCGCCAGTCACGCGCAAGCCATCGATCGCCATCAGCACATCGCCCGCCGACAGCCCCGCACGGTGCGCGGCACCGCCCTCGTGGACTTGGGTCAGCTTGACGTCGTTGCCATCGCGCCCCAGACCGGCATCGAACGACGGCTTGCTGCCGCGCCGCTCATCTTCCAGCGTGACGCCGAACGGCGCATACAGCTTGGCCAGCGGCAGTTCAACGGTGCCGCGCACGTAGCGTTCGAACATCGGTTTGAGCTTCGCGCCGCTGATCTCATCGAACAGCGCCTCGACTTCCGCCTCGGTCACACCGCGCCCGCCGCTCGTATAGAAATCGCGGCCGAAGCGCTGCCACAGAGCCAGCATCACATCGTCGAGCGACTTCTTGCCGCCGGTCTTGGCGCGAATCGTCAGGTCGAATGCCAGCGCGATCAGCGAGCCCTTGCCGTAATAGCTGACGATGGCGTTCGGCGCATTCTCGTCCTGCCGGTAGTATTTGCTCCAGGCGTCGAAACTGGAATCGGCCACGCTTTGCTTGGTCCGTCCGCTGCCGCGCAACACACCGGCAACCGCCTTGCCAAGCAGTTTGAGGTAAGCCGCTTCGCCAATGATGCCGCTGCGGACCAGCATCAGGTCGTCGTAGTAACTGGTAAAGCCTTCGAACAGCCAAAGCAGCGGCGTATAGGTCTCGCTCTGCAGATCGTAAGGCGCGAACACGGCTTAAGCTTGATGCGCTTGACGTTCCAGGTATGGAAATACTCGTGGCTGCACAGTCCCAGGAACTTGAGGTAGCCGTCGCTGATTTCGGCCGACTTGGGCGTGGCGGTGGTCGGCAGATCGGCGCGCGCAAATGAGCGCGGTCGAGGCCCGGTGTTCCAGGCCGCCATAGCCGTCACCGACCGCCAGGGTAAGGAACACGTAGCGGTCCATCGGCGCGCGCTTGGTGCGCGGCTCGAAGAACGCGATCTGCGCTTCGCAGATGGCCTTGAGGTCGGCCTGCAGGCGTGCCATGTCCAGATTGGGCACGCGTCCGGAGATCACGATGTCGTGCGGGACGCCGTGCGCCTTGAAGCTGGCCAGCGCGAAGTCGCCCATCTCGACCGGGTGGTCGATCAGCTCATCGTAATTGGCCGCGACATAGGTACCGAAGCCATAACGCTTCGCGCCCAGTTCCGGCATCGAGGTCGCCACGCGCCACGTTTTGGCGGCCGCATCGGCGGGACGGCGGATGTCCACCTCGTGCGCCAGTGCTTCCTGCCCGACCACGCGCAGACACACGCTGGTGCCGTTGAAGAAGCCGTGGGTCTGGTCCAGATGGGCCGCGCGGACCGACAGGTCCCAGGCATAGACTTCGTAGACCACCGTGAGCGCGCCGTCCACAGGCGCGGCGCGCCATGAATGCTTGTCCAGTTTGGTGAGCGCGACCGCGCGTCCGTTCTGACTCGGCGCGGATCTGCACGACATTGCGCGCAATTCGCGGATCATGTAGCTACCCGGGATCCACGCTTAAGCAGCGCGAACTCCTGTCCCTCGGCTGCGGGAGCCGCCACGTGGATGGTCACCTCGAACAGGTGCGCCGCGAGGTCTTTGGGATCGATGGCGTACTGGATAGCCGCCTGTTTTTTTGTCGTGGTTTTTTTCATAATTTTCATACTTGTCCGCCCACCGGGAGTGTACCGGTTTTATTTAGATCCGAGGGGGTATCTATATCGCGCAATATGCCCGGATCGTCGACGGGAACCGCGGTCACTGCTTCCGCGGCGAGCAAGGCACGCGCGCCCTGGTCGCCCTGCAGCGCCAGCAAGCGCGGTAAATACGCGGCGCTGAAGGCGACCGGGTTGCCGCGCTGCCCGCCATGAAACGGCGCGGCGATGCTGCTGCCGATGGCCAGCGCATGGTGCAAGGCGAGGATAGTCGATGGGGCCACATAGGGCATGTCGCCCAGGCCGATGATCCAGCCGATGGGCGTCGGGTGCGCACTGCAGGCCGCGCACCAGGGAGGCAGCCATGCCGCTGCTTAAGCATCGGGACAGAGCGCGATCTCGCAGCCTACTGCGCGCAGGGCGTCGGCCACTTCGCCTTCGGCAGGCACCACGGCGATCACACGGGGGGAGGACGGCGAGCATGGCACGCGCGCTGGCGGCAACCACGAGGGAGCCGCCAGGCAGTGCCGCGAGCAGTTTGTTGCGCTGGCCAGACGGGTCGAAGCGCTGGCCACGGCCGAGCAGCGAGCAGCAGTCCTGTCGTATTCATCGACGGCTGCGCGCGCGGCGACTTACTTTACGGTCTTGAGCTTGGCCTCGAGGCCGCAGGGTATCGATCGCGCCGGGAATGCGGGTGCCGTCAGTGAAGAAGATCGCAGGCGTGGCGTTGATGCCGTAGCGCTGCGCCAGCGCCGAAATCTTGGCGTTTGGCGTTTCGCAGTTGGCCAGTGTTAAGGGCGCCATCTTCCCGTCAACCATCCACTCGTCCCAGGCCTTGTTGCGGTCGGCCGAGCACCAGATCGCCTTCGACTTCACGAACGAGTCGTCGGACAGGATGTTGAGCATGAAGGTGTAGACGGTGATGTTGTCGACTTCCTTGAGCGTGGTCTTGCGGAAGTGCTTGCAGTAGCCGCAGTTCGGGTCTTCGAAGATGGCGATGACGCGCTTGCCGTCGCCCTTGACCATTTTCAGCGCGCTGTCGAGCGGCAGATCCTTGAAATTGATCTTGTTGACGATTTCCAGGCGCGCCTTGGTCAGGTTCTGGCGGGTGCGCGTGTTGAACATCTGGCCGAAGAACAGGTACTCGCCGTTCTTGTCGGTGTAGATGATATTACCGTCGGCGACGATCTCGTACAGGCCCGCGTACGGGGTCGGCTTGACCGACACGATCTTGGCGCCGTCGCCCAGGCGGGGCTCGACCACTTTGCGCAGGTTCGCCTCGACTGTGCCTTCGGCGGCAGTACAGGATACAACCGCGCAAGCGAGGGACAGTAGGGCGACTTTCGTTTTCAGCATGGCATCTCCGGAATATGCAGCAGTTATTTACCCATCGCGTGCGACATCAGGCGACGCTTGAGCATAGGCAATTTATCGAGCAAGTTTAATCCCAAATTGCGGGCGATGCGAACCGGCTCAAGGTTTGTGGCAAACAGGCGGGCCAAACCATCGGTCGCCAGTTGCATTAGTAATATGTCTTCCTTGCGCGAGCGCGCGTAGCGCGCCAGCACACGCTCGTCGCCGATGCTGCGCTGTTCTTCGCGACGGCCACGGCCGTCAGCAGATCGGCCACGTCGGCAAAGCCCAGATTCATGCCATGGCTTAGCCAGCGGATGGACCACGTGCGCGGCGTCGCCGATCAGGGCCACGCGCGGCGCGACGATGGTGTGCGGGCGGATCAGCGCCAGCGGCAAGGCCTTGACCGTTTCCGGCTGCAGCGGCCGCAGGGTACCGAGTTTTTCTTCGGCCAGCACCGACAGGCGCACCGCCAGCTCGCCCAGCGATTCGTTCATGATGGTCTCGGCCAGCCCGTCCGGTGCGGACCAGACCAGCGACACCCGGTCGCCCGGCAGCGGCAGCAGCGCGACAATGCCTTCGGCGCCGGTAAACCACTGGAAGGCGGCGCCGTGGTGCGGCTTCTCGCACGAGAAATTGGTGACGATGGCGCGCTGATGATACGAGCGGTAGTCGATGCCGATGTCGCACTGGCCGCGCACCCAGGACTGGCCGCCGTCGGCGCCGACCACCAGGCTGGCGCGGATGCCGGCTGCCGTCGTCGAGGGCCACGCTGGCGCCGCTGTCGTCAGCGTTCAGGCTGACGGCGCGGCCGCTCACGATTTGTACCTTGGGTGCGAACTTGAGGGCGGCGTCGAGCGCCTGATTGAGGTTGCGGTCTTCGACGATCCACGCCAGCGCGCCGACGTGGGCGCCAAAAGCGTCGAACGCCAGGCCGCCGGCTTGCGCGCCGTCGCCGCCGACCACCATGGTGTCGACCACGGCGACGCGGGCCGCATCGAGCGCGTCCCATACCTTGAGCGAGGACAGCAGCGTGTGCGCGGTGTGATTGACCGCGTAGACGCGCACGTCCCACGGCTGTTCGCCGCTGGCGGATGCGGCCGGGGCCGGGCTAGGCTGGCGGCACCAGCAGCGTCACGCTATGGCTTAGCCTGGGCAGAATCCGAGCGCGGCTGTTTTGGCGATGGCGCCGTTGCCGACAATGCAAATATCGGTCTGGCGCGGCGCCTGGGTTGTCTTTTTGCTTGTCATGCAACGCATTATAGCGGCAACAAACAACACCGTTTCTACCTGAATTCAGCCATTTTTCAAGAAAAGTTGTTGGTCGGCCTTGCAAACGCATGGTCGGGTGTCTATAATCATGCCTCTTGGCCTGGTAGCTCAGTTGGTAGAGCAGAGGATTGAAAATCCTTGTGTCGGTGGTTCGATTCCGCCCCGGGCCACCAAGAACAAAGTTCAGCCCGCTTTTGGCGAACGTGAAAACCGCAGTTCTCATAGGAGACTGCGGTTTTTTTTACGTCCATCGAAAGCGATTCGCGCCTGCGGCCTCGCACTGCCTGGGGCAACATCACCCCGGAGTTGCGCCTATCCGGACTCTGCCGGGTTGGCGGGCCCGGCCACCACCCGATGATGTTCATGCATCTCGATGGCTGTCTTCAACAGCCCGACGTAGGAAAGTCCCAGCATCAGCACGCCGAAGCTGACTTCCTTGACGATACCGCCTTTGGCAAAAAGATGCCGAACATTCCCATCGTCAGAAAGAGCAGCGTCGAGCCTGAGATCACCATCAACGCGAGCGCACCTTTGCGCGGATCCTCCCATACCTTTTTGGAGAGGTTGTTCTGCGTCTTCGTGATGTCCTGCAGCGTCGAAAAACTGATCGCCAGCCCAAAGAAAATCAGCACATTATTGATAGATGTCCAGAATTTGTCGAAACCTGCGAAGTACGGATAGACCATATAACCCATAGCAACCAACATCAACGGGTACTGCAGATAGCTGATGACCTGGAATAAGCGCTTCACATTGACCATGGGCGGCTCTCCGGAAAACGGCTGTTGTCTGGATGAGGCAAATCGGGCGTGGTCAGATAGTACATAGCGTGATAGTGAGAGGCCAAGGGGATGTTCATAAGGACTTTATCGTCAAGCACAAAAAATGTCTGCTTCTGGCCGATCTCGGCCGTTCGACAAAGGATAGCACGCAGCCAAGCGCTTGCGCCCCGTGCCACCAAGATTCAAAAAACGCCATCTTCAGGTGGCGTTTTTTGTTTCCGGAGGATAGGAATACGCGAGCAAAAGTATGCCGCGTTGACATGAAATGACGTTATATTTGAACAAATCACAACTTTTCATTCCGATGCCACCAGGAGCCCTGTGGAAATTCTGCTGACCCTCGGCGCGATCGCCATCGAAGTCGCGCTGGTCATTGCCCTTATCGCGCTGTGCTTAGGCGCTCGGACAAGTACGGCAATCACGCCATCGTCGTCCTGGGGGCCCTGACGCCCATCATCCTGTTCTATGGCGTGGCCACCGTCGCGTTCATCCGCGATCCGGCCGACCCAGGCAACCGGTTTGCGTTCTCTGCCATGTGGATCATGGGCTTCGTTTTCTTTCTCGCTTGCGCTGTTGGCGGCCTGGTCGTCGCGCAGTCACCCAGGCCCAGGCACTGGGGCTGGCGATTCTTGCTCGGCGCTTTGGCCACCGGCGCGGTAGTTGGGCTCCTGGCCCTGTAACCCTCGCCGCCGATTCCCGCCCCGCAGCAACATCCCTGGAACGCGCTATACTCATCGTCGTGATGAACAAGGCCTGCATCCCTGCAAACTGCCGTGGTTCTTCCCTGAACGAGGGTGCATTCCGTGCGCCCGTCGCTGCCACCCTGCTCCGCAACACCAACCTCGCCTGGCTTTTCCAGGCTCGGTGAGGCCAGGCCGGGCTGCTCCGGCCAACTCCACCTCTCCGAGCCGCCCCGCACTGCCCCCTCAGTACACCCGAAAACCAGGAGAGATTCCATGAATCCAAGCATCACCCTATCCTCGCTCGACGCCGATCGGCTGGAAACCCTTATCGCCAGCGCGCACGGCGACCAGGCAATTCGCCACGCACTGCTCGACGAACTGGCACGCGCCAACGTTGTCGAACCACAGGCCATCCCCATGCGCGTGGTGACGATGAATTCCACCGTCCGATTCGACATCGACGGGACCCAAGAACAGTTTTGCCTCACACTGGCCTATCCCAAGGACATGGAGCATGTCCCGAACGGCCTGTCGATCCTCACGCCGATCGGCACGGCGCTGCTTGGCCTGTCCGTGGGCGACACGATCGACTGGCCCCGCCCCGACGGGCAATTGATGCAGGTACGCTTGCTGGAAGTGCTGTACCAGCCCGAGCAAGCCGGTCAATACTTCCGCTGACCGCCAACGCCTGGTTGTGGAACGCCACCCTCTGTCTATACTGAACGAAGCGGGCATCGTGCCCGCTCTTTCGAGAAACGGAGACGATCATGACGCGCAAATTCATCGATTGCAGGGCATTCCCGAGCGACACGCATTGCTCGGTAGCCATCTCGGCCGACAGCGAGGAAGAGTTACTGCAGGTCGCCGTGGAACATGCGGTGTCGGTCCACCATCACGCCGATTCGCCGGAATTGCGCCAGCAGCTGCGCCAGTTGTTCCGGGACGGTATGCCGCCTGAACATATGCTTAGAACGATGGGAGCACCCGCCAGCGGCGGCAGCGACAGTACGCGGGCACACTGAACCACCACCACGCAGACCCGGCGCCCGCGCTTGCACGCGGGCGTTGTCGTTTCCGGACTCAGCGCCCCAGACGGGCGCGCAAAAATTCGATGAAGCGCTGCGTCTTGGCTTAAGCAACAGGCGCGTTTCCGTGATGGCATACACGGCCGTCGGCACGCCATGCCACGCTCGGCAGGATGCGGCGCAATCTCCCGCTGACCACGTCATCGGCGACGATTTCCTCAGGCATCAGGATGATGCCCCGGTCCAGCGTTGCCAGACGGCGCATCATGCCCACGCTGTTGAGCGTGAAGCGGCCACTCACTGCCACGGTGTCGCTCTGGGTTCCGTTGTGCAAAACCCAGGAACCGGCTTTCCGGATGTGCATGCACTGGTGGCGCGCCAGGTCGGCTTAAGCACGGCCGGTTCTGCCCGCCTGCGCGAGATAGCCAGGTGAGGCGTACAGAAACGGCGTGAGCGACGCCACCGTGCGGGCAACCAGTTGCGAACTCTCGGACTCGCCGATGCGGATCGCCACGTCGAACGGTTCGCTGACCAGATCGACCCGGCGCGGCGTGAGGTCGAACTCGAAGCTGATGCCCGGGTACAGGTCGGCGAACTCGGCAATCAGGGGCGACAGATAGGTCACGCCAAAATCCACCGGCAAGGAGACGCGCAGCACGCCGCTGGGCTGGGCCAGCATGTCGCCCAGTTGCTCGTGCGCGAGCCGGGCTTCGTCCACGATGCGCTTGCATCGTTCGAAGTAGACCTGGCTTAGCCTCGGTCAGTTCGATCTTGCGCGTGGTGCGGTGCAGGAGACGCAGGCCGATCGCCTTCTCCAGGGCACTGATGCGGCGCGACAGCGTCGAGTTCGGCATCCCGATCACTTCGCCCGCGCTGCGAAAGCCCTTGGCTTTGACGACCTCGACAAACAAGGCCATGTCATTCAACAGTTCCACGTTGATTGCTTCATAAATGGATCAATGTTATCCAGATTAGCATATTTATCCCAAATACGATCCGGGTAATAATTTCCCCAGTCGAAATCCGAGGAAACCGCCTCTTCTTTCGACTCCCTTATTCAGGAACCCATCATGCGCAAACTGTTCGAACCCGTCCGCCTTGGACGCAACACCCTGCAAAACCGCCTGGCCATGGCGCCGATGACGCGCAGCCGCGCCCAGTTCGACGGCACGCCGGGCGAGCTGGCCGCCGAGTATTACAGTCAGCGCGCCAGCGCCGGCCTGATCATCACCGAAGGCACCCAGCCCTCGGACGACGGCCAGGGCTACCTGAGCACGCCGGGCATCTATACGGACGCGCAGGTTGCTTAGGCTGGAAGAAGATCACCGCCGCCGTGCACGACAAGGGCGGCCACCTGTTCATCCAGCTGATGCACGCCTACCCGCATGTCCCATCCGGACAACACGCCCCACCATCGCCAGGCCGTCGCGCCGTCCGCCATCGCACCGGGCACGGGGATGTTTGATGACGGGCATGCAGGACATTCCCGTGCCACGCATGCTGAGCGGCGCCGAGGTGCGCCAGACCGTGGCCGATTTCGCCCATGCGGCGCGGCGCCGTGGAGGCCGGCGCCGATGGCGTCGAAATCCACGGGGCCAATGCTTATCTGGTCCAGCAGTTCTTTGCACCGAGCGCCAATGCGCGCACCGACGAATACGGCGGCTCGATCGAGAACCGGGCCCGCTTTGCGATCGAAGTCGCGCGCGATTGCCGCGGAAATCGGCGCGGACCGGACCGCGATCCGCCTCTCGCCCGGCACGACGCTGTGGGGAATCGACGAAGGCGTGGACGGCCCGGACCTGTACCGCCACCTGGTGGCCGAACTCGACAAGCTGGGCCTGGCCTACCTGCACATCATGCATCAAGGGAACGAACCGCTGCTGAGCGACATCCATCGCTCTGGCAGGGCACGCTGATATTGAACCGGCCGGGCCAGCCGCGCAGCCAGATCGGCAGCGACGTGGCGTCCGGGCTGGCCGAAGTGGAAGCCTACGGCCAGATGGTGCTCGCCAACCCGGACTTCGTCGAGCGCCTGAAGACCAATGCCCCGCTCAACGAAGCCGATCGCAACGCCTACTTCGGCGGCACGGCCCAGGGCTACACCGACTACCCGACCTTGAACACCGCCCAGGCCGCCTGACGCAGCCCCGTCTTTCCATCCCCCATCCCCCGCGCTTGGCGTCCTCTCGCCAGGATCCGGCCGCGCCCCATTTTCCCTTTTCTTGAAAAGGGATTTCACTTCGTGAAAAATTGCCGCTCAAAAAAGTGGCCATTCCATTCCATGTCTGTGAAAATCTATTCCACATGCCGAAATCAACATCCTAAGTACTTGAAAATAAATAGGATAAATTTAGTTATATGTCTTATATAAGACTGACTGTTCAGCTGAAAAAGCGTCTATGATTCTTACATGCGGTTTCGCTTTGTATGCAGCACCGATACCTGATTCGTTTTCTCAATCTCGCCTTACTTTTAAGGAAATTCTCATGTCCACGTACCAAGACGATATTCAAGCCATCGCCAGCCTGAAAGACACGAACGGCAGCGCCTGGAATGCCATCAACCCGGAATCGGCCGCCCGCATGCGCGCCCAGAACCGTTTCAAGACCGGTCTGGATATCGCCAAGTACACCGCCAAAATCATGCGCGCCGACATGGCGAACTACGACGCCGATTCGTCCAAGTACACCCAGTCGCTGGGTTGCTGGCACGGCTTCATCGGTCAGCAAAAGCTGATCTCGATCAAAAAGCACTTCAACAGCACCGACCGCCGCTACCTCTACCTGTCGGGCTGGATGGTTGCCGCCGCGCTGCGCCCGAGTTCGGCCCGCTGCCAGACCAGTCGATGCACGAAAAAACCGCCGTCTCGGCCCTGATCAAAGAGCTGTACACCTTCCTGCGCCAGGCTGATGCACGCGAACTGGGCGGCCTGTTCCGCCAGCTGGACGACGCCCAGGGCGCCGCCAAGCAAGCGATCCAAAGCAAGATCGACAACCACATCACCCACGTCGTGCCTATCATCGCCGACATCGATGCCGGTTTCGGGTAACGCCGAAGCGACCTACCTGCTGGCCAAGCAGTTCATCGAAGCGGGCGCTTGCTGCATCCAGATCGAAAACCAGGTTTCCGACGAGAAGCAATGCGGCCACCAGGACGGCAAAGTCACCGTACCGCACGAAGACTTCCTCGCCAAGATCCGCGCGATTCGTTACGCCTTCCTGGAACTGGGCGTGGACGACGGCATCATCGTCGCCCGTACCGACTCGCTCGGCGCCAAGCCTGACCAAGCAGATCGCCGTGACCAACACCCCGGGCGACCTGGGCGACCAATACAATGCCTTCCTCGACTGCGAAGAAGTGTCGGCCGACGCCCTGGGCAACGGCGACGTGATCATCAAGCGCGAAGGCAAGCTGCTGCGTCCTAAGCGTCTGCCTAGCAACCTGTTCCAGTTCCGTTCGGGCACCGGCGAAGCGCGCTGCGTACTCGATTGCATCACCTCGCTGCAAAACGGCGCCGACCTGCTGTGGATCGAAACCGAAAAACCGCACATCGCGCAAATCGGTGGCATGGTCAAGGAAATCCGCAAGGTCATCCCGAACGCCAAGCTGGTGTACAACAACAGCCCATCGTTCAACTGGACCCTGAACTTCCGTCAGCAAGTGTTCGACGCGATGAAAGCCGAAGGCAAAGACGTGTCGGCCTACGACCGCGCCGCCCTGATGAGCGTCGAGTACGACGGTTCCGAACTGGCCGCTACCGCCGATGAGAAAATCCGCACCTTCCAGGCCGACGCGGCCCGCGAAGCTTAAGCATCTTCCATCACCTGATCACGCTGCCGACCTACCACACCGCCGCGCTGTCGACCGACAACCTGGCCAAGGACTACTTCGGCGACCAGGGCATGCTCGGCTACGTGGCTGGCGTTCAGCGCAAGGAAATCCGTCAAGGTATCGCCTGCGTCAAGCACCAGAACATGTCCGGTTCGGACATCGGCGACGATCACAAAGATTACTTCAGTGGCGAAGCCGCACTGAAAGCGATGGTAAAGACAACACGATGAACCAGTTCTAAGTTACGAACCGGTTTCCTGAAAACGCCGACCCTGCGGGGTCGGCGTTTTTGCGTCCGGCCAGCCACGATCGCCTGGTCCGTGGATTAGCTGATTATGCGCAATCCATGCTAAGCTAATATTTCCAAATAACAACGTTAATCTTTTTCCATGTTCCTGACCCAACCTGGCGGCCGCTGGCTGCGCACCTCACTCACCCTGGCTTGCATGCTGGCCAGCCTGAACGGTTGCGGCGGCGGCGGAGGCGGCAGCACGCCGACGCCAACCCCGACGCCCACGCCCACGCCGACCCCGACGCCCACCCCGCCGCCCGACAACAGCGCCGAACAGACCGCCGCAGCCAATGCCCGGCTGCTGGCCGCGGCCATGAGCAGCGGCGACGCGAGCGCGGTCGGCCAGGCAACGATCGAACAGGCGGCCACCAAGCTGCTCGACACCCAGATCAGCGCCTATGCCACCGTCAAGCAGAGCGCGTTCCAGCAAGTGGGCGCGCTCGACTGGAATCCGACCCACGACTCGGTCTGGCTGACGGTCAAGGACATGTCCCGCAATCACGTCGTATTGCCCAGTAACTGGCGCTACAGCGACAGCAAGACCGGCAGCGGCGCGGCCCTGGGCGTGTTTGGCACGGCAACCGGCAATGGCAGCCGTTATGCCGCGTTCGGCGGCAACCCGCTGGCCGAACGCGGCAACGCGGCGATGGACCAGTTCATGGCCAATACCATGGGCTGGCTCAGCCCAGCCTGCGCTCGCTCCCGGCAGCTTCAAGGTCGTGACCGCGCATCTGCCCGGCACCGAAACCTATTGGTTCCCGTACGAAGCCAAGGTGCGCGACTGGCTGTATGCCAGGTATCCGGGCGCGACCGTCAATGGCAAGGCGTCCGGCACCACGCTGGCCGACAACCTGTGCGACGGCAGCGCGCTGGCCGCCTGCCTGCAGAACGCCGACTTGCTGATCATCGGCCGCGGCGACAGCGCCGCCGCCTTCGACGCGGCCGCCGTGGTGCAGACCGTGCGCGATGCCCAGGCGCGCGGCATCCCCGTGCTCTACCTGCACCACTACCGCGACCTCAATCCGCTGGCCTCGGGCTTGCTGGACTTGTTCGGCTTGGGCATGAACAACAACTACTGGGACCAGGAAGGCGTGAAAGCGCTGGACCCGGCCACGCTGCCCGCCGCCCCGGCGCAACTGGCCAGCATCAAGTCGATGCTGAGCCACCTCGCCCAGGGCGACTTCAGCACCACCTGGAGCGGCTGCACCACTTCGGGCCGCATCAATTGCAACGACGACGCTGCCTACAATGCCGAGTTCGCGCAACCGGTCTAAGCCAGCTGCGCAGCACCTTGCGCGCCCTCGACAGCAGCCTAGCGTGCAACTGTTCGCGCAGCCGGGCTATGAACTGGAAAAACTGCTGGTACTGCAAGGCGACAAGATGCGCGCCACCGTGGCCTACCCGGTCGACAAGACCGACAAGACGCGTTTCCTGCGCGCCTACTACACCGACATGACGGCCTACATCAACCGCGGCAGCAACGGACTCGCGCAAAACCTGGGCAACTTCGCGCCCACGATTGCAGGCCAGCACGCCGACCGTGTCGCAGACCGTGACGACGGCGGCGCCCGCCAGCGGCAACAAGCAATATCTGACCGGCCTGTATGTCATCCCCGGCAAGACGGTCACCCTGACCCGCACCGACAATGGCAGCAGCACGGTCACCATGGGACTGAACATGTTGCGCGACACCACCTGGGTGTTCAACACGATGGACCGCCCGACCCAGATTTCCTCGCCGCGTGTGCCGCTGCTTAAGCCAACAAGACCGTGACCATCACCAGTCCTTACGGCGGTCCGCTGCTGCTGTTCATCGACATGCCATGGCGCCAACCCGCCTGCCGTGTCGGTCAATGTGAACGGCGTGATCACCCACCCTGTGCTGCGCGACAGCACCAACCCGGCCGAAGTGGCCGCCTTCCAGGCCGCCGTCAACACGACGCCGACCAACTGGGTCGGCTTCGCGACCGACGCGCTGACCTTGCAGTCGACCCTGCCGCATTTCAAGTCGACCATGGCGCTGTACAACAACAATATGGCCGCCCTCGCATCGGACACCTGGTTTTACACGATCAAGGATACCTACGAACTGGCCGGTTTCAATTCAGCCAGCGGCCAGCTGCAGCTGGCGGCCAAGGTGGTGGAAGTGTGCAATGCCAAAGGCTGGGATTGCAGCGGGACCCAGCATCGCCGCGACACCATGCAGCATGTGATTTCCGATGTCCACGCGCTGTGCGGCTCTGGCTGCTCCGGCAACCCTTACGACCAGGACTGGGCATTCCAGCCGATGGGCTGGGGCGAGACCCACGAAATCGGCCACGGTATCCAGCGACAAGCGCATGAAGATCTACGCGGGCCAGTCGGGCGAAGTGTCGAACAACATCTTCCCGATGCATAAACAGATGAAGTTCAATACCACCGCGGTAAGCATCGCCAAGCCGATCAGCACCCGTCCGAACACCGGCGTTGCGGTATTCAACAGCATGAAAGCGGCGCTCGGCACGGCCGACCCGGTCACGGCCATGTACAACAGCACCTGGTCCGACCCGGCTTACGCCGCCAACAATTCGGCGCGTGATGTTCTATCGCCAGCTGGCCGAATACGCCCACTATTACAACAAGCAGTATGGCGACAACTGGGAAATGTTCACCCTGCTCTATCTGCTGGACCGCAACATCGGCCAGCACGCGGCGGACTGGTCCAGCGTCAACGCCAGCTACGGCTTCGGCACCTACGCCAGCTATCCGTCTTCAATGAACGGCAACGACTTCATCCTGATCGCCTCGTCCTTCCTGATCGGGCGCGACATGCGGCCGATGTTCAGCCTGTGGGGCGTGACCGTCAGCGATGCGGCCAAGGCCCAGGTGGCGGCTTACGGCTACGCGCCCGTGGGCGCGCTGTACTTCCCGATGAACGATGTGGTGGCCACCGCAGCCAAGGTGGGACCGCCGGTCAGCATGACGGCCACCGCGGTGTATCCGGCCGGATACTAAGCCAGCGCACTGGGGCCTCAGGACGGGCCGCACTGCCGTGGGCGGGAATATTGAACAGCATGTTCCCGCCACCATCGGTCATCACGCTGGGCATCACGCCATTCCATTTGTTGATGGCATCCTTCTGCAGCTTCCAGCCTCTCCCATTCCAGCAACTTCGGTTCGATCGACGCCAGCAATGCGCGGTTGGCCGCCGCTTCGCCCTCGGCAATCGCCACCCGCTTTTCGCCTCGGCCTGGGCCGAGCGCACTTCGTTCTCGGTGCGGATCGAATCCTGGATCGCTTTCGACTTCGCGCCCACCGCTTCGAGCAAGGCTTGCGGCGGACGCAGCGAGCCGATCAGACCGAACTGCTGGATGCCGATGCCGTAGACCGCCACTTTCGCGTCAAGTTTTTTCATGATCGACTCGAGGAATTCTTCCTTCTTGGGGCCGTTTACATCGTCGAAGGTGTATTCGGAACCGACGGCGACGATCACGTTGCGCGCCGTGTCGCGCAGGAAGCCGTGGGTGAAGGATTCGATCCGCTCGGCGCGGAACTTGGTATAGAACTCGGGCACGCGCTCGGCCGCCAGGCCATAGCTGACGGCGACGTCGAGCGTGACCGGCACCGAATCCTTGGTATTGAAGAAGGTCGACGACAGGGTGAGCATGACGATGAGCACGACAGCGCTCACGATGAGGCGATGCAGGACGCGATTCATGGTGGTTCCATTCAGGTCGGCTGCCAGCCGGGAAATGGGGCGCCAGGCGCCACAGGCATGCAATCGAGAATAGGGAAAAGCATGTAAAAAACGTGTAAAGATTGGGCAGCCAACGGGCCCACGGGCGGGGCGACAAGTTCAATTCATAAAAGATGAACGCTGCAATCAGATTCGTCCAATTGTTGCTGCTTAAGGTAAATCATAAACTGTGTTTGTCATCCGATTCCTCACCTACAAGGCCTATCATGAAAACGCAACGCGTCCTCCTCTCCGCCCTGCTCGCCCTTGCCATCGGCAGTTCCGCTTCGGCCGCCGCGCCCAAGCCGGTCGCCAGCTTCACCAATCGCACTGTCGCCACCCAGGATGGCGCAACCCTGTTCGTCCGCTCCGGCGGCACGGGCCCGGCCGTGGTCCTGATCCACGGCTTTGGCGACACCGGCGACATGTGGGGCCCGCTGGCCGCGCGCCTGGCCAAGTCGCACACCGTGATCGTGCCCGACCTGCGCGGCATGGGCCGCTCGTCCAAGGCAGCCATGCGCTATAGCAAGAAATCGCAGGCGGCCGACATCCGCGCCGTGGTGACCGCACTCGGCCAGGATCACGCCGCCGTGGTCGGCCACGATATCGGCACCATGGTGGCCTACGCCTATGCCGCCAGCTATCCCGACAAGGTCGACAAGCTGGTGGTGATGGACGCGCCCGTGCCCGGCATCGCGCCATGGAACCAGATCGTGCTGAGCCCGCAGCTGTGGCACTTCAACTTTGCCGGTGCCGACGCCGAGCGCCTGGTCGTCCTACCGTGAACGCATCTATCTGGACCGCTTCTGGAACGAGTTCATGCCAAGCACCCCGCCAAGATCGACGAGGCAACCCGCAACTACTATACGAAGCAATATGCCGAGCCGGGCGCGATGCGCGCCGCGTTCGCGCAATTTACACGATTGCCGCCCACGATGTGGCCGACAATATCGCCTTCGGGCAGACCAAACTGACCATGCCGGTGCTGGCCGTGGGCGGGGAGAAATCGTTCGGCGGCATGATGGCCGTGGTCATGCGCAATGCCGCCAGCAATGTGACCGAAGCGGTGGTGCCCGGCGCGGGCCACTGGCTGATGGAAGAGAGTCCGGAAGCGACCGTCACCCTGGTCGACAACTTCCTCAAGTAAGTGCACGCTTAAGCAGCTTGTTTGATCGAGATCAACAAGCTCGCCGGTAGACGCGCCGGAGCGTCGATGCAGATCATCAGTCCGCTAGACTGCAAGGATTGAAGCGGACCTGGTGAGGCATGCATGGGCATCAAGATGGGCGCGGCAGTCGACAGCGCGGGAGCCGAGTGGCACGCGAAGGATTATCTCAAGGGCAAGGGGCAGGAGCCGCTGCAATGTGTGCACTGCCCGGTGCAGGTCACCCACCAAAGCGCGCATACCCGGGAACGCGACGACAAGCCGATCCTGGTTCCCGCCTACTTCCGCCTGCTTCCGGGCGGGCAGCATGCCGACCACTGCAAGTACGCGGTGGCCGACGCGGTCAGACTGATCGCCAGCGAATCGGACGCGCTGATCGAGAGCGTGCGCGACGGCCGCTACCGGCTGCGCCTGGTCATGGTGCGCGATGCGCTGAACGGCCAGGGCAAAAAACCTGCCAGGGCAGGCGCTAGCGAACCCCATTCTCCGGGCGGAAAAACTTACCTGCGTTCGGCAAGCACCCTGCCCGCCTACGTCAATTCCGCCAGGCGGGTACTCAAGCTGCGGGCCCTGTGCGACACCGATGACGAGATCGCCAAGCTCCTCGAGCTTGTATTCGAAGGCAATACCATCGTGCCCTGGTCCCAGTTCTATATCGAGACAGAGCGTTACCTGGAAGCCTACAACCGGCTGAGCACAAACACCGTGCAGCATCCGGTCGCCTTGCACGGCACCGTCAAGTCGGTGCAGCCGTCGTCATGGGCAAGGGGGGGGCGACCAATGTGCTCAATCTGGCCCGGCCAAAGTACGTGGCCGATGCGCGTGATTCCGACACCGGCATCGGCGTCGAAGCGAGCGTCTGGTGCGACCAGGCCGACTGGTTCAGTGACCTGCACGAAGGCGATGAAGTCGTCGTGCTCGGCATGTGGAAAACCAGGGCGGGCGAACCGCAACCCTCGCGCAAGCCGGGGGAATATCGCTTCCAGTGGTTCACCACGCACAAGCTGAGCGTCACGCCCGTCCTGCTGGCACAGATTGCGAAAGTGCCGTCCAGACCGGCATAGCACCTGTGATTGGCGCGGTCCTTGCTGCATAATGGGCCATGCTGAAACTGACCTTCCTTGGCACGTCCATGCCGGCGTGCCCACCAAACACCGCAACGTGACGGCACTGGCCGTGCAGCCGGGACTGAGCCGCGACTGGTGGCTGGTCGATTGCGGCGAAGCGACCCAGCACCGCCTGCAGCATATCTCGCTGACCGTGCACGAACTGGCTTAAGCATCTGCATTACCCACGTCCACGGCGACCACAGCTACGGCTTGCCCGGCCTGCTTGCGAGCGCCGCCATGACGGGACGGCGGCGGCCCCTGATCCTGATCGCGCCGCTGGCGATCCGGGCATGGCTGGACGCGACCCTGCTGCACACCGAACTGTACTTGCCGTTTCCGCTCGTGCACGTCGACGTCGCGGACGCGCAGCTCGTGCACGAAGCGGCCAGCTTGCGCATCGAGCGCTTTCCCCTGTCGCACCGGGCCGCCAGCGTGGCCTTCCGCTTTGCCGTCGAAAGCAGCAAATGGAAGCTCGACACGGACGCCCTGCAAGCGCGCGGCGTCGCGCCGGGCCCGGACTGGGGCAAACTGTTTGCGGGGAACGATGTCACGCTGGCCGATGGCAGCGTGCTCAAGGCGGACGATTTCCGCACCATGCAGACCGAGCGCGGCTCGGTCGTGGTGGGCGGCGACAACGAGACGCCCGCCCTGCTGTGGGATGCCTGCGCAACGGCGCAGGTGCTGGTGCACGAAGCGACCTACACCGAGGAAACGCTGCAAAAAATCGGCCCCGGGCCGACCCACAGTTCAGCCCAGGGTGTGGCTCAGTTCGCGGCCGAACGGCGCTTGCCGAACCTGGTGCTGACCCATTTCAGTCCGCGCTACGACAGCCGCAGCCGGCGTGGCCGAACTGGAGGCGGAAGCCCGCCTGCACTACAGCGGGCAACTCCACATGGCGGAGGACTTCGCCAGCTTCGAACTCGACGGCGCTAGGCGTGCTGCAGCGCCTGTAGCACCTATGGCACCTATGGCACCTATCGCTGCTTACCACATCAGATCGTCAGGGATCTGGAAGGCGGCGTAAGGATCGTCCTCATCGACGACATTGGTCGGCTTGTTCACACACACCACCATTGACGCATCGCGCTCGGCGATCTTGTCGGCAATCACGCGCGGGACCAGTTCGGTGGTGCCGCCCTGGCAGACGATCACCAGGCGTCCCGCCATCAGGTGGGCTTGCACGGCGGCCGACACGTAGATGCGCTCGATCTTGCTGCCATGGGTAAAGTTGTAGGCGATGTCGCCATTGCCCTTGCTCTGGCGGTTCTTTTGCACCATTTGCACGATCTGGGCCACGATGGCTTTCTGGGCTGCGGCGGCATCGCGCTGGGCATTGGCCTCGCGCGCCTTTTCGGCGTTCTTGCGCTGCAGTTCCTGCGCGGCCAGGCGCGCCTCGTTCTCGGTCTGGGTGCCGGTGCGGCGCTCTTCCTTGATCTGCTTGCTCTTGTCCTGGATCGCCTTTTTGACCTTGTTCTTGTCGACCAGGCCTGCCTTCAGGAATTGTTCTTGTAGTGAAACCATGACACTGCTCCGTAACTGTAAGCCTCCAGCATACCAGAGCGGATCGACAGCAAATAGCGCGCATGCGATTGCTCCATGGACACGCGGCCGGGGCAGGAGGGGTGCGCCGCGCGGCTATCATCTCGTTTTTACTCGCGCGGCGCGGCGAGCAAAAACGAGATGATAGCGGTGCCGCCCACGCCCGCCCCCCGCGCGGCCGAAAAAAAGCCAGCCCGCAGGCTGGCTTGGTGAAGCGCTGTCGAATTACTTGCGTTCGGCTGCGCTCGCGTCGCGTGCGGCGCGGAATTCCGAATCCTTGGACCAGGTCGGCCAGGCGGTCGAATTGGCCAGGTCGTCGCCGACGGCAAACAGGATTTCCAGGTCGCGCGCCAGGCCGGTGAACGGCCAGCTTGGATTGAATTCATCAGACGGCTGGTGGTAATTGTTCGTCGTGTACGCTTCTTCGTGCGCCACTTGCGCCTTTGACGCCGCCATCGATCAGGTCTTCACCGGACTGGAAGGAAATCGCAGGCACGCCGCGCTTGGCGAACGGGAAATGGTCGGAGCGGAAGAAGTGGCCTGCTTCCGGTTTCGGATCCGGCGAGAAGCGCACTTTCCACTTCTTGGCGGTCGCCACCAGGCGGTCCAGCAGTTCCTGCTTGGCGCTGCCCGACAGCGAGAAGTTGCGCGCCGGGCCGTACGGGCTCAGTGCATCCATGTTGATCACGCCCACGGTGCTACCGAGCGGATACAGCGGATTGGCCGCATAGTATTCCGAACCCATCAGGCCGCGTTCTTCGGCCGTCAGGGCCATGAACACCACGCTGCGCTTCGGTGCCGGACGGCCCGCGTAGGCGCGCGCCATTTCCAGCAGCGCCGAAATGCCGGTGGCATTGTCGACCGCGCCGTTGTAGATGGTGTCGCCCTTGGCGTCGGCCAGGCCCACGCCCAGGTGATCCCAGTGGCCGCTGTACATCACGTACTGGTTCGGCTGTGCGCTGCCGTCAATGCGGGCCACGACGTTTTTGGAGTTGATGACTTGCGCGTCGACGGCGTACTGCGCCGACAGGGTCTGGCCTTTCAGTTCGACCGGCTTGAAGCCGCGCGTGCAGGCCTGCTTGCGCGCCGCTTCGAAATCGAGACCGGCGCGCTTGAACAGGGCCGTGGCCAGGTCGCGCTGGATCCACGCTTCCATCGGTGCGTGCGACTTGGCCGGTTCCTTGCGCACCACGTCGTACATGACGTTGGTGTTCGAGTTCTTGACCGTGTCCCAGCCGTAGGAGGCGGGCGCCGTTTCGTGCACGATCAGGGTGCCGACCGCGCCGCGGCGCGCCATCTCTTCAAACTTGTAGGTCCAGCGGCCGTAGTAGGTCATGGCCTTGCCGCCGAACGCGCCCCTGCCCGTATCGAAGTCGGGATCGTTGATCAGCACCACTGCCAGCTTGCCCTTGAGGTCGACGCCCTTGAAGTCGTCCCACTTGCGTTCCGGCGCGCTCACGCCATAGCCGACGAACACCAGCGGCGCGTTCTTGAAATCGACAGCCATGGCGCCGTTCATGGCCGCGCGCACGGCGATCTGCTCGCCCTGGGTCAGCGGCTCGAACTTGTCGCCATTGGCCAGCGACAGCGCCAGCGGGCCCTTGATCTCGAAGCGGCCGAGCGGCACTTTCTGAGTCCAGCTCGCCTTGCCGTCGACCAGGTCGCCGCCCGGCTTCAAGCCCGCCGCCTGGAATTGGGCGATCAGGTACTCGACCGTTTTTTTCTTCAAGCGGGTGTTCGGCGCGCGTCCTTCGAAGGCATCCGAGGAAAGGACTTTGACGTGCGAAGCCAGGCGCTGCGGCTCAAAAGCCGGTCCGGCTGCCAGCGCGGTCGATGCGGCCAGCAAGAGCGGGACGAGTGTGGCGTTTTTCAATGAGGACTCCATTGTCGGTGATGGTTGAGTTGCGTAGCCACAAAAGTATCCTCGCTTCGCGCGTGCGGTCAACGGGCGCCCGATTGTCCATACAGCAATTTGGTATCATCTCGGATTGCTCTTAACCGGAACCGTCCCATGCTTACCTCCCGCCGCTTCGGCACGCCCCTTTCTCCTTCGGCCACCAAGGTCATGCTGCTCGGATCGGGGCGAACTCGGCAAGGAAGTGATCATCTCGCTGCAGCGCCTCGGCGTCGAAGTGATCGCGGTCGACCGCTATCCGAACGCGCCCGGCCACCAGGTGGCGCACCGCGCCCACGTGATCGACATGACCGACGGCGCCGCGCTGGCGGCGCTGATCGCCCAGGAGCAGCCGGATCTGGTGGTGCCTGAAATCGAAGCAATCGCCACCGAGACCCTGGTGGCGCTGGAAGCGGCTTCTAAGCAAGCTGACCTGCATTCCCACCGCGCGCCGCCGCGCTGACCATGAACCGCGAAGGCATCCGCCGCCTCGCCGCCGAAACGCTGGGCGTGCCGACCTCGCCCTACCGCTTCGCCAGCAGCCTGGCGGAACTGGAAGCGGCCAGCGCCGACATCGGCTTTCCGTGCATGGTCAAGCCGATCATGTCCTCGTCGGGCAAAGGCCAGTCCAGGCTCGACAGCGCGGCCGACGTGGCTGCGGCCTGGCAGTATGCCGCCTCCGGCAGCCGGGTCGACTCGGGCCGGGTCATCGTCGAAGGCTTCATCGACTTCGACTACGAAATCACCCTGCTGACGGTGCGCTCGCGCGCCTCCGACGGCAGCGTGCAGACCCAGTTCTGCGAACCGATCGGCCACCTGCAGGTGCATGGCGACTACGTCGAATCGTGGCAGCCGCAGCGCATGAGCAATCTGGCGCTGGCGCGTTCGCGCGACATCGCCGCCAGCGTCACGGGCGACCTGGGCGGTCTGGGTCTGTTCGGGGTCGAACTGTTCATCAAGGGCGACGAGGTGTGGTTCTCGGAAGTGAGCCCGCGTCCGCACGACACCGGCATGGTCACCATGGCCAGCCAGGTGCAAAGCGAATTCGAAATCCACGCCAAGGCGATCCTCGGCTTGCCGGTGAACGTGGCGCTGCGCACCCCGGCCGCGTCGGCCGTGATCTACGGCCAGATGGATGCGGCCGGCATCGCCTTTGAGGGCGTGGCCGAGGCGCTGGCCGTGCCGGGCACCGACATCCGCCTGTTCGGCAAGCCGGAATCGTTCGCCCGCCGCCGCATGGGGGTGGCGCTGGCCAGCGCGGACGACGCCGACAGCGCGCGCCAGCTGGCGCGCGAGGCGGCGGCCAAGGTCAAACCGGTCCGCTGATCCATCCGGCCCTGGCCGGGCCCGCGGGCCTAAGCATTCAGCGCAGCTCGGCCAGCGCCCAGCGCGCCTCGCTGGCCACGCGCGTCGGCGTCGCCCAGCAAGGGCTGCAGCGCCGCCGCGCTCGACGGCTGCGCGAGATCGCCCAGCACGTGGGCCACACGTGCGCGCACGCCCGGCTCGGGGTCGCGCAGCATGGCCTCCAGGGCGGACAGCCAGCGCGTCTCGCCCATGTCGCCGAGCGCGCCTGCCGCTTCGGCCCGCACTGCTTAACACCGGATCGGCCAGCAGCGCGGCCAGCAGCCGGCGCGGTTTCGGGAAACCGCATTTCACTCAGGCCCCACGCCGCCAGGCGCCGCACTGGCGGACGCTGGTCCTGCAGCGCCAGCACCAGCGCCGGTATGGCGGCGCGCTGGCGGAACGATGCGTCGCCCGCCGCGTGGCGCTGCGTGAAGTCAGCCAGCGCGCATGGCGCTTGCCAGCTGCCGGAAATTCGGATTGTCGATCGCCTCGAGCAGCGCTTCGGGGCTTGCGCCCGCCGCACCCATGCCGGCGCAAGCAGCGCGTCGGGCCAGACCACGTGTTCGCCCCGCTGCACCAGCGTCCCCAGCACCAGCACCAGCGCCAGCGAAGCGGCCGCGCCCAGAAGCCATTGCCCGCGGCTGACCGGTGCCCGCGCGCGGCGCTGGTCGAGCAGCGCGCCGATGCGCAGTGCCAGCGCCTTGCCGCGCCCCGCGATCTGGCTGGCCAGGTAGACGGGCGCCTGGGCAGAACGCATGGCGCGACACCGTCAGCAGCGTGTGGGCATAGTCCGAGGCCGAAGCACGCCGGCATGGCCAGCGCCGTGTCGTCGGCGGCATGCTCGGCGTCGCATTCCGTGGTGCGTACCAGCAGATGCATCAGCGGGTGCCACCAGTACAGCGCCAGCAGCGCCCGCCCCAGCAGCATGGCTTAGGCCAGTCGCGTCCGGCGATGTGGGCCAGTTCGTGGGCGAGGATCGCGTCCGGGAGCGCGCCCGCCGCACTGTCCGGATCCAGCACGATGACAGGGGCGCGCACACCCCAGCTGAGGGGACTGCGCACCTCGCCCGACACCAGCAGCCGCACCGGCCGCGCCACGCCCAGACTGGCGCGCAGGCGCGTCAGCGCAGCGGTCCAGGCCGGGGCGGCGTGCGCTTGCGCGCGGCGGGCAATCGCGGCCAGGCGGGCCAGGCCGATGGCGGTGCGCAGCAGGTGCAGCAGCACGCTCTACCAGGTACACCAGCAGCAGCGCGTCCGGCGGCAACGGCCCTGGCCGGCGCGCTGAAGGCGTCGGCGCGCGCGGGCGGGCGCGCTGGCCAGCCAGGCCAGCGGCGGCAGATCCGCTTGCGGTTCGAGCATGGCGGTCCAGGCATGCGGCAGGGGCACAGCGATCACCGGGAAGGCCAGCCACACGGCTAAGCAACAGCAGCAGCGCGGCCATGCCGCAGCGGGCCGCGAACACGCGCTGGGCGGCCGACCGGCGCCGCAGCGCGCAGCAGCACCAGCAGGACCAGCAGCACCGCCAGCGTGTGCTTGAGCAGCAGGACCAGCAGATCGCTGCCCGCCACTAGCGCCCTTCCTTGCGGGCCTTGGCGATCATCGCTTCGAGCGCGTCGAGTTCCTCGGCCGAGAGCTTGCCGGACATGCCCAGCAGGGCCGTGGCCGCGCTGGCGGTGGAATTGTCGAAGAAGGTGCCGACCAGGCGCTTGAGCGCGGACTCGCGCACTTTCTGCTTGGGCACCACGGCGCTGTACAGGTAGCGCTGGCCGTCGACGCGGTGGCGCAGCACGCCTTTTCTTCGAGCCGCGCCAGCATCGCGCGGATCGCCGAATTGGTCAGCGCCACTTCCAGCGCTTCCTGGATCTGGGTGGCCGTCGCTTCCTGCAGGCTGTAGACGGCGTCGACCACCTGGCGTTCGCGCAGCGGCAGTTCGTCGAGGGCGGCGCCGGCGGGCGGGTTTGCTTTGCTCTGGTTTTTTCATGGTCTCACCGGATGGCGGCATCGGCCTTGGCCAGATTGGCCTGGTAGCTTAGCCAGGGCCCGTTCGCTTGCCTTGGCAGCCTTGCCCAGCGCCAGCGCACGCTCGAATTGATTGCGCGCCTCCTCGGCGCGGCCCTGCGCCAGCAAGGCTTCGCCGTAGCTGTCGGCCGCATGTGTGCGACTGCGCGAAGGTCTGCGCATTCTGTCGGAGAATGAGCGCCCCGAGCGGCACCTGTTTGCCCTTGCTCAGCACATCGAAGCCCAGGGTGTTGATTTGCGCTTCGTTCATGCCGCTGGCGCGGATGGCGGCGGCCAGCTGCGCTTCCGCGGCGGCGCTCTGCCCGCCTAGCCAGCCCGGCCGCGATTTTTTCCAGTTCGCCCATCAGCGCCTTTTTGCCTGCTGCTGCAAGAGCCGCTGCGCGTTGCGCATGGCGCCACCGAGCACCTGCTCCACCGCCGCGATCACCAGTTCCGGCTCCTGCATTTGAATCGCATGGCCGCTGTTGGCGGTGACCACGTGGGCGCCGCCGCTGAACTGGGAGAAGAAAGCCTGGTGCCGCTCGCGCTTGATACGGACCGCCTGCGGCGTTTCGATGAAGAAGTCGGACTGCGGATCGGCGCGCACCGAGGTGAGCACCACGGCTCTAAGCACGTCGGGCAGGGCTTAAGCATGGCGGGCAGGCTGCCCTGAACCATGATCTGCTGGATCAGGCGCAGGTCGTCCTGCATGGCGGGCGGTGTCATCAGGAGCAGCTTGCGGCGGTCGGTTGCCACGCGCTGGTCGTCGATTTTCTTGAGGACGTTTTCAATGCCTTCGTCGGCCGGGTCGACAAACACCATGCTTAAGCCACGTTGGCGGGATGGCGCGCCGCATACAGGCGGATCAGGAAGGCGCCATAGGAATGGCCGACCAGGATGAAGGGGCCCTTGGCCTTGACCGCCGCCAGCATCTGCTCGAATTCGGCCGCGCTCTGTTCGACCGGCATGCCGTACTGGCGCAGCTTGGCGACTGGCCCAGGCCAGCGCGCGAATACACCAGCACACCGGCCTTTTTCGCGATCTCGGGCGCGACCTTGCGCCAGGCCGACATGTCGCTGCCGAAGCCTAGCCTCGAACACCACCGTGTAGGGGCCCTCGCCCATGTGCACCACGTGCAGCTGGTGGGAGCCGACATCGACCATGCCGTCGAACGGCGCGGCCAGGGCGGCCGGGCCAAATACCAGTACCAGTGCCAGCGTGGCACAGGCGCGTTTCATGAATGTGATCATCGCGTATCCTGTCAGAGTTTTTCTGCTACATGAGTAGCATGCCACACTTGTAGCAGGCAAACAAGGGCTTTTTACGGCGGCCCGGCGGTGTATGCTGGGCGCATGAAATCTCCTTTCCTGGCCCTGGCCGCCCTGCTGGGCGCGGCCCTGCTTAAGCTGCAAGTGCAGGCGCGCGATCCGCTGATCGGCCTGATCAACGCCTACCGCGCCGCGCCCGGCCCGTGCGGCGGCACGCGCGCCGCGCCGCTGCCGCCGCTGCCGCCGCTGGCGGCGCCTGCGGCCTTGTCGCGGGTGCGGGTCGGCGCCGAGCACCATGCTCGATGTCGCCCTCGAACGGGGTAGGCTATCCGGTGGCGCAGGCCGACGCGATTTACCTGTCCGGCACCGACGACCCGGCCGTGGCGATGAGCTGGATCGCGCAGCGCTACTGCGCCGCGCTGCAAAGCACCCGCTTCACGGCCGTGGGCGTGGTGCGCGCGCCCGGGACCTGGCTGATCGTGCTGGCCACATGCCCCCTGCCATGCCGGCGGAGACGCTGCTGCCGCCCCAGGCCGAGGCGGGCCGCCAGATCCTGGCGGCCGTCAACCGCGCCCGCGCCGGCTGAGCGCCATTGCGGCACGCGCTTCTTCCCGGCCGCGCTTGGCTGCTCGCGTGGAACGACACGCTGGCCGCGGCGGCGCACGCGCACAGCGCCGACATGGCGGCGCAGCGCTACCTCAATCACACGGGAAAAGATGGACGGATGGTGGCCGAGCGGGCGGCCGCAGCGGGCTACCAGGCCAGCCGCATCGGCGAGAATATCGCGGCCGGACAGGCGTCGGCCGACGAGGTGGTGCAGGGCTGGCTGGACAGCCCGGGACACTGCGCCAACCTCATGAACGAGGATTTCAGCGAGATGGGCGCGGCCTACGCCGTCAACCGGGCGCGCGCACCGGCCCGCATTTACTGGACCCAGGTGCTGGGCACGCCGCGTCGCCTGGCGCGCTAGTTAGCGCGCGATGCGGCGCTGCTTGCGGCGTGCCGCCAGCAGCATGCCCAGGCCGCCCAGCAGCAGCGCGGCGCTGCCCGGCTCGGGCACGGTGGTGGCCAGGCCGAACTGGAAATCGTCGGCCACCCAGTTGCTTAGCCAGGCTGCCCAGCTCGCGCCGGTCGATGCGGTAGCCGGTGATGCCCGACAGCGCGCCAAAGGCGCTGGTGTCGACAAAGGTCAGCGGCTCGGGCTGGCCGGGGTGCGATTCGGGCAGATCGAATTCGACCGAAGCCAGTTCGAGCGCGCCGTTCAGGGCCACGATCGTGATCTGGTCGGCGCCGCCTTCGGTGAAGCCGTAATACTGGTTGCAGGCCGAACCAGGCGCCGCTCAGGACCTCGGTGGTGGTGATCATCAGGCCCGACGCGCCGCCATGGTTGGTGACGAAGTAGTGGCCGGAATGGGCGATGCCGAACAGCGGGCCGCCGGTCGCCACGCGGTAAGCGTCGCCGACGACGGTGAAGCTCAGCATCCCAGGTCACGCCCTGGTAGACCAGGCTGTCGGTGAAATTGGTGTATTGCAGGCCGGTGGCGGAATCGACCGCAGGCGGGGCCACCAGGTCGTCGAAGCTGGCGATCACGGCTGCGTGGCCGCTGGCGGCCAGCAACACGCTGGCGCCGATCGCCAGTTTCAGGGAAGTCATCAGGGTCATCGCACACTCCTCTAGTGAGTAGCAAGTGTAGCGTAATGACAATGTTATCTCGACAATAAAGCAGGCCGACCGGCCCCGCCGCGCATTTCTGTTGTAAATACGCAGCAGGACCGCC
This sequence comes from Massilia sp. H-1, assembly GCA_024703915.1. GTDB lineage: Bacteria > Pseudomonadota > Gammaproteobacteria > Burkholderiales > Burkholderiaceae_D > Telluria_A. The sequence continues at coordinate 2,078,922 of CP087969.1, forward strand.
GGACGCCTGCCGGACGCCTTACTTCCAGGAGGTAAGTCTTGAGGAAGTCGATCGAAGTGAAGAACTGGTAATCGGCATTGACCTTCTTGCCGAAGCCGTGGCCTTCGTCATTGGCCGTCATGTACCAGACCGGCGTGCCGCCCTTCCGGACGGTGGCCACGATCTGGTCGGCCTCCTGGTAAGGCACGCGCGGATCGTTCTTGCCCTGGATGACGAACAGCGGCTTCTTGATGCGCGCCGCATTGTTGGCCGCACAGGATCGTCTCGAGGAACTTGCGCATCTCCGGATCGCGCTCGTCGCCGTATTCCACGCGGCGCAGGTCGCGCCGGTAGCTCTCGGTTTTTTTCGAGGAAGGTCACGAAGTTGGACACGCCCACCACGTCGATGGCGGCGGCGATCCGTTCCGGGTACATGGTCGACACGGCCAGCGACATGTAGCCGCCGTAGCTGCCATGCCTACCACGGCCACGCGCGAGGCGTCCATGTCGGGCTGGGTCGCGATCCAGTCGAGCAGCGCGCCGATGTCGCGCACCGAGTCTTCGCGCAAGCGCCCGTTGTCGAGCTTGAGGAAGGACTTGCCGTAGCCGGAAGAGCCGCGCACGTTCGGGTAGATGACGGTCACGCCCAGTTCGCCCGTGTAGTAATTGCTGCGGCCCTGGAAGCCCGGCTGGAACTGCCCTTCCGGACCGCCGTGGATGTTGATCAGCACCGGGCGCTTGCTTAGAGCGAACTTGGCGGCCGGGGCGCGGTACACGAAGCCCGAAATGCTGCGCCCGTCGAACGACTTCCAGCGCTCCAGGGTCGGCTCCACGAAGGTGCTGGCGTCGACCGCCATTTTCTCGTGCGTGGTCCAGCGCGTGACGGCATTGGTCTTGATGTCGACGCTGTAGACTTCGGACGGGCTGGTGCTGGACGACAGCGACAGCGCCAGATGGCGCCCGTCGTTATGCCATTCGACCCCGCCGATGGTGCCGACCGGGAGCTTCGGCATCGGCAGCATCTTGTGGTCGCGCGTGCGCATCAGGCGCAGCACGCTCATGCCGTCCTGGTTGATCACCAGCGCCAGCAGCTTGCCGTCCTGCGACAGGTCGAGGTCTTCCACGTCCCAGTCGATGTCGCCGGTGAGCGCGGTATGCTTCATCGTCTTGAGGTCGATGTAGGTCAGGCGCTTGAACTCGGCGCCGCGGTCGGTCACCGTGTACAGGCCCTTGCCGTCGCGGCTGGAAGCCCGCGCCCGCGTAGGCCACCGGCTGCTCGCCGTCCTTGGCCGTGATGCGGCGCGACTTGCCGGTATCGAGGTCCATCAGCCACAGATAGCTTTCATTGGCCGACACGAATTCGGTGTACACCAGCTGCTTGTCGTCGGGCGAGAAACGGAAACCGGACCAGCCGCCGCCGGGCAGCTCGGCCAGCTTGCGCGCGCTCTCCGGCTTGAGCGGATCGACCAGGCTGACCGTCGAGACGATCTGGTCGGCCGAACCCTGGCGGTTGACCGGCACCGTCACGTACACCATGCGCCCGCTTTTCTCGGACAGCGAGGTGCCTTGCACGCGCTGGCCGTCGGGCGTGATCGGCACCGCTTCGGCGCTGCTTGGCATCCTCGCGCCGGTAGCTGCGGAAGACTTCATTGCCGCCCACGTCCTTGTTGAATACATAGTACTTGCCCAGGCGCGGCTGATAGCGCGCGCCGCGCACCGGTTCGGCGTAATCGGTCAGCAGCGTGAGCGGCGCGCCCGGCTTGGCGATGCTGAACAACTGCGGGGTATTGTTGTGGCGCCGGACCAGGATCATTTCCTGTTTGACCGGATGCCAGGTGGCGAAGGCGGTGGGCTTGAAGTCGTTGTAGCGGCCGATATTGGCGGCCACGCTGGCTGCACACCGGCGGCACGTTCTCGAGCACCATGGCGGCTTGGCGCAGGGAACACCGGTTCCTCGGCGGCGGCGCCGCCTGAGGTCAGCGCGGCAAGCGCGGTCAGGACGGACAAGGCGAGCGGACGTGCGTGCGGACGAAAGATCATCGTTGAACCCTTTCAGATGAAGACAAAAAGCAGAGCATCACAATACCCGCTTTTTGCCTTTTTGCCATCCGATTATTGGGTGTGCGTGCTCCCGGCCCGCCATTCGACGCGGTTGCGCCCCGCGTGCTTGGCGCGGTACAACTGGCTGTCGACCGCGTCCAGCAGTTCGGCCGCGCTCTCGCCGTCCTTGATCTCGAGCGTGGCGCCGCCCACGCTCACCGTCAGCACCGGCGCCACCACCGAGGCGTCGTGCGCAATGGTGAGCTGCTCGATCGCCAGGCGCACGCCGGTCACCAGCTGTTCGCCCTGTTCGCCGAAGGTGTCGGGCATGAGCAGCACCAGTTCTTCGCCGCCGTAGCGCGCGGCCAGGTCGACCGGGCGCCGCATGAACGAGGCGGCGGCCCGCGCCACCGAGCGCAGCACGCGGTCGCTTCACCGGATGGCCGTAGCGGTCGTTGTACTGCTTGAAGCAGTCGATGTCGAGCAAAGCCAGCGACAGCGGGCGGCGCGCCTCGCGCGCGCTGCCATTCGATGGCATAGACTTCGTCGAAGCGGCGCCGGTTGGCCAGTTCGGTCAGGCCGTCGATGTGGGCCAGCCGTTCGAGCATGCGGCGCTGGCGCACCACCTGCAAATGCAGCGCCACGCGCGCCGTCACCACGGTCGCGTTGAACGGCTTGGCGATGTAATCGGCCGCGCCCAGGTTCAGGCCATTGGCTTCGTCCTCGGGACGGTCCAGGCCCGAAATGAAAATCACCGCGATGTGCGCGGTCTGCGGATCGGCGCGCAGACGGCGCAGCACTTCGTAGCCGTCCATGTCGGGCATCATCACGTCCAGCAGGATCAGGTCCGGCAGGTGGCGTGCCGCCCGTTCCAGCGTCTGCTCGCCGTTCTTGGCCAGCAGGACCATGTACTCGGGCTTGAGCAGTTCGCCCAGTACCTGGCGGTTGATCGCATCGTCGTCAGCGATCAGGACTTTTTGCATTGCGCTGATATTCATGCGCCCTCCGCGAGCTGGATGTCGAGACTGCGCGCCAGGACGGCCAGGGCCGCCAGCGCGGCACCGTATTCAAGTTCGTCGACCGCGCGCCGGACCGTGGCCAGCTTCACGTCGTGCCCGGCTCCGCGCAGCGCGGCCTGCAATTCGAGCAGCACGTCGTCGGCCTGGGCATCGTCGGCCAGCAGCAGCGTGCCCAGGCGGCGCATCAGGCGCGCCGCATCGGCCGGCAGCGCTCTCGGGCGCGGACGGCGGCGCTTCCACCCCGGCCAGGGCGCTCAGCAGCGGCTCGAGCATCTTCAGCAGCTCCGGCGCCAGCGCCTGCGCGCGTTCGTCCTCGCCCGCGCGCAGCGCCTGCTCGATCGTGCCCGACAGGGCCGACAGCGCATTCGCGCCCACGTACACGGCGCTCGACTTGAGATTGTGCACCAGGCTTTGCAGCGGGTCGAACTGGCCGCTGGCGAGCGCGTCGCGCACCACCTGCGGCGACTGGCGGTATTCCTGGACAAAGCCGCGCAGGCGCTTGTACAGGCGCTCGCGCTTGTAGTCGACACTGGCCAGCGCCTTGTCCCATTCGACCCCGGCCACCTGCGGCAGGGGCGGTTCGCCCAGGACCGGCGCGGCCGGCTGCGCGGCAGGCGGCACCGGCGCCACCATGGCCGGACGCGCCAGGCGCGACGGCGCGATCCAGCGCAGCAGCGCCTTGAACAGCGCTTCCGGATCGATCGGCTTGGTCACGTGGTCGTTCATCCCGGCCGCCAGGCTCAGTTCGCGGTCGCCCGCCATCGCGTGCGCCGTCATGGCCACGATCGGCAGCGCATCGCGCCCGCCCAGCGCGCGGATCTGGCGGGTGGCGGTAAAGCCGTCGATGCCCGGCATGGCGATATCCATCAGCACCAGGTCGTAGTCGAAATCGCGCACCATGCGCACCGCGTCGCCGCCGTGCACCGCCACCTCGACGTGGACCTTGGCCGCGGCCAGGAAGTCGAGCGCCACTTCGCGGTTGTTGGCATTGTCTTCGACCAGCAGGATGCGCGCGCCTTCGAGGCGGGCCAGATCGCCCTCGCGCAGGCCGGGGCGGCCGTCGTGGGCGCCTTCGCCCGCCAGGTCCGGACGCAGCACTTGCAGCAGGCTGTGATACAGCAGGGACGGCCCGACCGGCTTGGACAGGAAGCCCTCCGGCTGCACCAGGCCATCCTTGCGCACCACTTCGTCGCGCGAGCAGGCCGAGACCATCAGGATCATGCGGCGGCGCGGCGAAGCGTTCGTCGGCGCGGATGCGGCGGATGGTCTCGATCCCGTCCCAGCCGGGCATCATGAAGTCCATCAGCACCACGTGATAAGGCTCGCCCGTGGCCACCGCGTCGGCCAGCATCTCGAGCGCGTTTCGCCCGATTCGGTGGATTCGGCGGCAATGCCGAAGGAGCCCAGCATCTCGACCAGGGCGGCGGCGGCGGTGGCGCTGTCGTCGACCACCATCACCCGTACCTGGTGCAGCAGCGCGATGGGCGCGGCGACCGGGGCCAGCACGCCGTCGCCGATCCCCAGGCGCACGGTGAAACTGGAAGCGGCTGCCCACGCCGGGCGTACTCGACACCTTGATGCGTCCGCCCATCAGCTCGACCAGCTGGCGCGAGATCGACAGACCCAGGCCGGTGCCGCCGTATTTGCGCTGAAATCGAATTGTCGGCCTGGCTGAAGGACTGGAACAGGCTAGGCCAGCTGCTCTTCGTTCATGCCGATCCCGGTGTCGCTCACGGAAAACCGCAGCTGCAGCGAGTCGCCGGCGCGCTCCATGATCGAGATGGCGACCACCACCTCGCCCTTGTCGGTGAACTTGACGGCATTGCCGGTCAGGTTGATCAGCACCTGGCCCAGGCGCAGCGGGTCGCCCACCAGCTTGGCTTTAAGCACCGCGCGGTCGACCCGGAACACCAGTTCGACCTGCTTCGATTCGCTGCGGATCCCGGTCACGCTCGACAGGTGGTCAAGCACGTCGGCCAGGTCGAACACGACGTTCTCGAGCGTCATCTTGCCCGCTTCGATCTTGGAAAAATCGAGGATGTCGTTGATCAGGCCAAGCAGGTGTTCGCCCGCGCCCTGGATCTTGGACAGGTAATTGCGCTGCTTGTCGCTGGGGTCCGTCATCAGGGCCAGCTTACTCATGCCGATGATCGCGTTCATCGGGGTGCGGATCTCGTGGCTCATATTGGCCAGGAAGTCCGACTTCATGCGCGTGGCCGCCTGCGCCCGCAGCATGGCGTTTTGCATCGCCTTGCCGCGCATGCCGAGAATGCGCATGAAGATCAGCATGTCGATCGTGTTGCCGAACTGGAGGGCGTGCATGGTCCAGAAATTCGCCTCGACCCGGCCCGCGATCACTTGCGCCAGCACCACCGAGGACAGGAAGCTGATGGCCCAGCCGATCAGGAAGTAGATGCCGACGCCGTCGCCGCGGCGCGCGCGGGGTAAATGCGCCGGGCAGGCCGAGCAGCATCGGCATCAGGCCCAGGGTGCTGACGATGGTGACCAGCACCTGCACGCTGATCACGTCGAACGCGAACAGGGCCGCGGTGAACACCGTCAGGGCCGCGCCCAGGTGCATCAGGCGCGAGAACAGGCGGTCGAAGCCGGGCCGCGCCAGCGCCTGCTCGACGAACAGATAGGCGCCGCACGACGCCATCAGCGCGAACAGGCCGCCCGCGTGCTGGGTCATCCACACGCTGCCGCCCCACAGGTACTGGGCGCCGATGCCGAAGAATTCGGCCGAGAACATCATCGTGCCGCCCACCAGCAGCGCGTATTTGCCGAACAGCGGTTCGCGCAAATTGATCCACTGGGCCAGGCTGTACAGCAGCAGGCACAGCGACAGGCCGATCAGCATCCCCTGCAGCGACTGCTCGTTCAGGGCCGCCGCGTGAAAGGCGCCCGGCTTGGACAGGTGGATAGGCAGGATCTTCGAGCCCACGTTTTCGACCCGCAGCAGCAGCTCGTACTGGCCATGCCGGCATGGGCAGGTGCAATTCCAGCAGCCGAAGCGCGCGCGCCGAGCGAGGCATTGGTAGCCGGGACCAGGCCGCCCAGCACGGCGCGGCGCGTGACAGTGCCATGCGCGCGCAGATACACGTCGGACCCGGTTCAGGACCGCGTAATCGATGTCGAGCACCCACTGGCCGTCGCCGCCGGGCGCCACCGCGACCGGAATCTTCAGCCACACTACGTCGCGCTGCACGCCGAGGGTGGCGTAGGCGGAGGTGGGCGCCGCGAACGGCAGCGCCAGCGCCTGCTCCACCGTGCGCTCGCCGTGCGGGTCGAACTGGACCGCCACCACCGGCCAGGCGTGCACGCGCGGCACGCCGTCCTGCAGCAGCAGGCGGGCGGGCGCAGTATCGGCAGCGGCAGCGGCAGGGGCAGCCCCGGCGACCGGGGACAGCAGCAGCGTCAGCAGCGTGACGATGCAGGCAAACAGCAGCTTCATTGACGGTCCCTGGCGCGGCCGGTCAGGCGCTGTTCCAGCTTGTTGAGCCACTGGGGCGCCTTGGGATCGACGTGCCAGCTGCCGGTCATGGTATTGACCTGGCCCAGCAGCGCGGGCGGCAGTTTCAGGGGGCGGGTCTGGTCCATCAGCACCCGCACCGTGAACTGGTAGCCGACCACGCGCGTGACCATGCGGCAGATCGAAAAACCGGGGAACACCAGGCGCCCCATGGCATCGATGCCGCGCGTGATCAGCATCACGACAAAGAACAGCATGCGCGAATACCAGGCCACGCAATGGTCGATGCCGATATTCTTGGCGGTCGTCTTGCCGCACAGGTAGCGCGTGAGCAGGACCGGGAAGGGCTTGACCGCGCGCAGCGGGATCACCGCTTCCATGGTCTTCATCAGGGCCTGGCCCAGGGCCGGGCGGGCATCGGTGATCATCTCCACGTCGGCCCGGCCGCGCGCCTGCAGGCGCGCGAACAGGGCTTCGCCCTCTTCCATGGTCTCGGCCATCAGCGTCGTTTCCATGCCCAGCACATGGCCCATCACGTTCCAGGCGTGCAGGTAGGCCAGCTCGTCTTCGTGCGGCAAGCCCAGTCCCAGCTTGCGCATGCTGCGCAGGAAAACATAGCCGAAGGTGAGCAGCGTGTAGGCCAGTTCGTCCTGGCTGCAGGGCACGCCGTCGCGCGCGGGGTTCCAGCCGTGCGAGAACAGCGCGCGGTGCATATTCGTGATCCCGTCCTGGTCCAGCGCTTAAGCACCTGGTCGGCACGGGTGGCGTCGCTCGGATTGCCGCGCAAGATCAGGTTGCCAGGATCATGGCGTGGATCAGGCGCACCTTGAGCACCTGCGGCAGGCCGCCGCCTTCGGGCGGGTCAGGCCGCCGATCATCATGACCGGGAAGATCATGGCGGCGGTGGCGCGGATCCGGTATTCGGTGTGCGCTTCCAGCTGGCTTAGCCACGTGCAGCACGGCGGCCAGGTCGGGGATGACATAGCATTCGGGCAGGCTGGAACAGAACAGCAGCGTGCAGGACAGCATGCCGTAATCCATGAACAGCTTTTCGGCCCGTTCGATGCGCTCCGTGTCGGCCCAGGCGGGCAGGCTGGCGCCTACCCGGACATAGGCTTTCAGTTCGCGCGTGAGCGCGTCGTCGTCGCCGGGCAGCGCCACCTTCCAGGCATCGAGCCCGCCGTTCGACTGCCACTGCGCCATCTGGGCATTGATGAAGTCGAGCGTGGCCCAGTTGGCGTTGTCGCCGTGGGCCGCCTGCAGCAGATTGGTCCAGGGACCGAGCAGGGTGGCGATGGTATTGTCGGCCAGCGGGTCGGCCCGCATGCGCATGTCTTCGAGCTGTACCTCCAGGTCCTGGCCAGGCAAAGCGCTCATGCGGCTCCCCGCGCATCCTGGGCGCGGTTCCAGCGCCAGCAGCCGATCGCCGCGCACAGCAGCGGAATGCCCATCGCGAACAGGGCGATGGTGCGCGTCTCGACCGGATTACCAAAGCACATCTGGAATACCATGCTGCCGCCGTACACCAGCAGCGGCACCAGCACATGCCAGTGGGCCAGGTCGGGCGCCATTTTTACCGGGTATTTTTTCAGCGTCAGGCGGAAGCCCATCACCACCACGAAGGTCACCAGGGCCCAGCCGAAGAAGCCTTGCAGCGTCTCGCCGAACCACCAGCCGTCCTTCATTTCCATGATCCAGGCCTTGAGCGTGTAGACCATGTAAGGGTCGGCGCCCAGATCGTAGGCCACCACGATCATGGCCGCCAGCAGCGACATCACGACCGACTGCATCAGACCGGGATTGCCGTCCGACGGCGCCTGCCACACGATCAGGTTGGCGATCACGTAGGCCACGTAGCACAGCGCGAACCACATCAGCGGAATGATCACCGGCACGTCGCCCAGCACCGGCCCCAGCACGTCGGTGTACTTGTAGCTGCCGAAGAACCAGCCATACGAGGAACCGAGCTGCTCGGCCACCCAGCCGCAGGTCACGCCGAGGATCACGAAGTGCAGGGCCGGACGCGCGCCCAGCATGTGTATGGCGCTGGTCCAGCAGCAGGCGAACATGAGCACCGAACTGGCGATCAGCATCAGGGTCGTGTGCGACTGCCCGCGCAGCGCCGTCAGGACCAGGAATGCCGCCAGCAAGGCATAGGTGAGGTAAGGCAGACGCTTGAGCAGTGAGTTCATGAGTGTCGGGTCAGGGAACAGGCGTTGAAAATACGGCGCGCGCGGCGCCGCTCAGAAAGCGTATTCGAGACGCGCGCCCCAGGTCCGCGGCGCGCTCGGCACGACCATGCCGAAGCTGTCGATCGAAATCGGACGCACCTTGTCTTCCAGGTTCCTGACCCAGGCGTGCACGCTCCAGTCGGCGCCGGTGCGGCTGTAGTCGAAGGTCAGGTCGCTGGTGGTGCGCGACGGGATCCGGTACTGGCGCAGCTGGCTCGGCACGCTGATGTCGTAGGCGCCGCTGTAGCGCGTGAACAGGCTTGGCCTTCAGGCGCGCCGCGCCGAACACGAAGCTGTGGTCGTAGCCGAGCGTGAAGGCGGTGTTCGGCGAGCGGTCCAGCTTCTTGCCGTCCCAGGACGTGACGGCGTCCGGGGTGTAGGAGCGGTAGGTGGCGTCGAGCAGCGCCAGCGAATAGCTGATGCGGTCGACCGCGGTGGCGGCCAGCTGGCCTTCCAGTTCGAAGCCCTTCACGCGCCTGGCCTAAGCATTGGTCGTGACAAAGCGCGGCGCGCCCTGCACCGACACCACGCCGGACAGCTGCAGATTGTCGTAGTCGTACCAGAACGCGGTCGCGCTCACGGTGGCGCGATTGTTCCAGTAGCGCGCCTTGTAGCCCGCTTCCCACGAGGTCAGCGTTTCAGGCTGGTAGATCAGGGCCTGTTCCGGCACGGCGACCTGGTCCGGGCAGGCAATGCCGAGCGCGGTGGTGCTTAGGCCAGGCAGCCGTCGTTGAAGCCGCCCGCCTTGTAGCCGGTCGAGACGGTGGCGAACAGCATGCCTAACCTTGGCCAGATCGTATTCGGCGCCCAGGCGCCAGGTGGTCTTGCGGGTGGTCAGGGCGGCGGCGTTGAGCAGGCGCAGGTCGGTGGCGGGATTGAACTGCTCGGCCTGCTGGAAATTGGTCGAGCCGATGCGCGACTTGTCGTCCTGCGAGAAACGCACGCTTCGGGCCGTGGCGCGCAGGCGGTCGCTGAGCGCGTAGGTCGCCTGGCCGAACACGGCCTTGCCGGTCGCTTCGACCGGGCCGTGCGGGAACACGTAATACGGCGGCAGCTGCAGCAGTTCGAGGTCGCGGAAGACGTAGCGCACATGCGACCGTTCGCGGAACCAGTACAGGCTTAGCCTGCGCCGTGAGCGGACCGTCGGCCTGGGTGGCCAGGCGCAGCTCGTGCGAATCCTGGCGGTAGTCGCCGCCGAACTGTTCGCGCACGCCCAGCGCCAGCTGGGGCGACAGGCCGTAGTAGAAGTTGGCCTTCTCGTCGCGCTCGAAGCTGCGGTGCGCGCCCACGTAGTACAGGCGGGCGGGACCGAGGTTCCATTCGAGTTCGGCCGACAGGCCCTCGCTGATGGCGCGCCCGCCGCCTTGCTGCAGCGGCGCGTTGAACGGCACGAAGCTGTTGGTCAGGCGCTGTTCGGTGCTGCCTTCCTTCCAGACGGGCTGGCTAGACCGTGTCGAAGGTATAGAAATTCGAGGACGGCACGATGCTGTCGTTATTCTGGCGCACATTGCTGCGCTCGTAACGCAGCAGCAGGCTGCCGTCGGCGCCCAGCGCCAGCTTGGCCGACAGGCGGGCCGAGACATCGTCGCGGTCGCCGCCGAGCGTGTACGCCGTGCCCTGTTGGTTGATCAGGTAGCTGTCATGCTGGTTGTAGGCCAGCGCGGCGCGCAGCGAGCGTGGCGCTGACCGGCACATTGAGCATGGCCGTGGCGCGGCGCGCATGGTAGTTGCCCAGCTCGACGCTGGCCTTGCCCTCGAGCGCATTGCCGGGGGTATTCGAAATCACGTTGACCACGCTTACCGTCGAATTGCGGCCGTACAGCGTGCCTTGCGGGCCGCGCAGCACTTCCACCCGCGCCAGGTCGAAGAAGCTCAAGTCCTGGGCTTGCGGACGGGCGATGTAGATCCCGTCGAGCATGAAGGCGGCCGAAGGGTCGCCCTTTTCGGTGGTGTCGGCATTCGAGACGCCGCGAATCGTGATGCGCAGGCCGTCGGGCGCGCCGTCGAGGTGCACATTGGGCAGGCGGGCGCCCACGGCGGACGGGCTGTCGAGGGCGGCGGCGGCCAGCTGTTCGCCGGTCAGCACCGTCATCGAGACCGGGGTTTTGGACAGCCGGCGCGGCTGCGCTGGGCAGTGACGATCACTTCCGGCACGTCGGCGCCGGGGGCGGCCGGGGCCTGGGCGGCCGCGGAACCGGCCAGGGCCGCGCACATGAGTGCGAGCGGCAATTGTTGGACGCGGTGCGCAGACCGGTTTGCCATCGGATTATTTCGCTTCAAATCAGTTCCCCACTGCGGATTCAAGTTAGTGTCAAGCAGACACATATTTCTAAAAGTCTAACAGGTAGTGCCCCCTAAACCAAACATGCCGCAGGGGGCGGCGCAAAAAAAACAGAGCAAGATGCACAGCGGGTGACAGCTTGCACAAACAGAAACATGTGGTATCGTTATCAAAATGCTTAGTCCGCTATGCAGAGTGGATTGAGATGGCGCGTTTTCCCCGAAAAACACGACAGGATCAGACACCTTGACTGGCCCGAGCGACATCGCGCACTGGCGCCTCCAGATCTTCCACCGGCTGCTGCTGGTGATCCTCCTGCTCGGCGGTGCCACCGCCATTCCCAGCGTCCTGCTCGCTGCCAGCGAGGGCCTGTGGCTGGTGGCCGTGATCGACACCGTGGCCATCGTCTGGCTGTTCCTCGTGTGGCGCTGGCGCAGCCTCAATTTCAGCGTGCGCGTCTCGAGCTTTTTGGCGGTCACCTTCGCGGTCGGCGCCGCCCTGATGGCCCAGGACCGCCCGGTCAGCCAGATTTACCTGGCCGCGGTGCCGGTGCTGGCCGCCGTGCTGCTGGGCGTGCGGCCCAGCCTGTGGTGGCTGGGCGTGACCGGCACGGCGGTGCTCGGCATCGGCGTGCTCGATGGCGGCGGCCTGCTGCTGCGCCCCTTCATCATCGCCCTCAATTTCGTCTTCATCACCGGCATCATTACCCTGTCCTGCGCCTTCCTGCTGGGCCACCTGGCCGCTCGCTGGAAACCGTGAGCGCCACCGCCGCCGCGATGGAGGCCGGGCGCAACGAACTGCACGCGCTCAACCACGAACTGCGCCTGACCTCGGCCGCGCTGGCGCGCCTGAACGACATGGTGCTGATCGCCGAAGTGGGCCACCGTCCTGGCGACGCCCAGGCCATCATCTTCGTCAACGACGCCTTCGAGCGCCGCTCCGGCTACCTGCGCGCCGAGCTGCTGGGGCGGCCCCTGCGCCTGCTGGCTTACCCCCGGCCACCAGCCGCGTGACGCTGGCCCGGATCGAGGGCGCCATGGCGCGCGAAGAACCGGTGCGCGCCGAACTGCTCAACTACACGCGCGAAGGCGAAACCTACTGGGTCGAAACCGACATGGTGCCGTTCGCCGACGAGGGCGGGCGCCACACCCACTGGGTGGTGGTCGAACGCGACATCACCGAGCGCCGCAAGTCCGAAGACGACATCCACCGGCTGGCCTTCTACGACGTGCTGACCGGCCTGCCCAACCGGCGCCTGCTGATGGACCGGATCGACAAGCTGCTCGAGACCAGCAGCCGCGACGCCAGCTTCCAGCGCCGTCATGTTCATCGACCTCGACCACTTCAAGGACATCAACGACGCGCGCGGCCACGCCGTCGGCGACGCCCTGCTGCGGCACGCGGCGGCCCGCCTGGCCGAGCTGATCCGCAAGGGCGACACGGTGGCCCGCATCGGCGGCGACGAATTCGTGGTGCTGCTGCCCGGGCTGGGCACGAACGCGGTCGACGCCGCCCACCACGCGCTGATGCTGGCCGAGAAAATCCGCGCCGCGATCGCGCGCCACTTCGTCATCGACGGCCAGTCCTACCAGTGCAGCGCCAGCCTGGGCGCGACCCTGTTCCCCGGCACCGGCAACACCGCCCACGATCTGCTGCGCGAAGCCGACACCGCCATGTACCGCGCCAAGGCCGAAGGCCGCAACAGCGTCGTGTTCTACGAAGAAGCGATGCAGGCCGACGTCGAACAGCGCCTGACGCTGGCGCGCGCTGGCGCTGGCGCTGGAAGCGGGCGAGCTGCAGATGCACTACCAGCAGCAGGTCGGGCCCGACGGGCGCATCGCTTGGCGCCGAACTGCTGATGCGCTGGCGCCGGCGCGACGGCAGCATGGTGCCGCCCACGGTGTTCATCCCGATCGCCGAGCAGACCGGCCTGATCCAGCGGCTCGGCCACTGGGCCATGCGCGAAGCGTGCAAGGCGGTCGTCGCGCTGGACGCGGCCGGGCACCGGCTGCCGCTGTCGGTCAACGTCAGTCCCAGCCAGTTCCGCCAGAACGACTTCGTCGAGCAGGTGCGCGCCACGCTGGCCGAAACGGGGGCCCCGGCCGAGCTGCTGATCCTGGAAGTGACGGAAGGGCTGCTGATCGACAAATTCGACGACACCGTGGTCCGCATGCGCGAACTGGCCGCGCTCGGCCTGCGCTTTCGATCGACGACTTCGGCACCGGCTACTCGAGCCTGGCCTACCTGCGCCGCATGCCGCTATACGAACTGAAGATCGACCGCAGCTTCATTTCCGACACCCCGTCCGACGCCAACGGCCTGGCCATCGTGCAAGCCATCCTGGCCATGGCGCGCCACCTGGGCTTGCGGGTGGTGGCCGAGGGCGTGGAAACCCAGGCCCAGGCCGACTTCCTGGTGGCGGCCGAATGCGACTGCATGCAGGGCTATCTGTTCGCCCGTCCCGCGCCCCTGGAAGACTTGCTTGCCGCACTCGCTTGATTCCGGATTACACTGTCATACCAGCCAAACCACAGTGGAGTTAACTGGATGACAAGTGACGGCATGCGCCCGCCCGACGATGAACGGCTCGAACTGGTCATGGAGGCCGCCGGACTGGATTTGTGGGAAAACGACTTGCTGACCGGCGTGGTCACGCGCAAGGCGGTCAAGATTTTCGCCGAGCTCGGCTACAGCGGCGAGGAAGCGGCGGCCTACCTGTCCGACCTGTTCCTGATCGTCCATCCGGACGACGTGGCGCGCGTGAAACAGGCGCTGGGCGACCACCTGGCTCTAGCCTGACCGCCCAGTACCGCTGCGAATTCCGGGTCCGCTCGAAGGCCGGGACCTGGGTCTGGTACGCCAATCACGGCAAGATCATGCGCGACGACACGGGCGAGCGCGGGCACCGCCTGATCGGCGTGACCTTCAACATCGACGACCGGCGGCGCCAGGAAGAACAGTTGCGCGAACAGCAGCACCTGCTGCAGGAAAGCGACCGCCAGCACCGCGAGCTGCTGCGCAATCTGCACACCGCGATCGTGGTGCACGCGGCCGACACCAGCATCATCTACAGCAATCCGCGCGGCCGAACTGCTGGGACTGACCCCGGACCAGATGCAGGGCAAGGCGGCGCCCGATCCGGCCTGGTGTTTCGTCGACGAACAGGGCGTCACGCTGCTGCCGGACGACTATCCTGTGATGCGCGTATGCCGCTCGCGCCGCCCGCTCGAAGCGCAGATGCTGGGCGTGCGGCGGCCGGGGCGGCCCGGACTCGTGTGGCTGCTGGTGCACGCCTTTCCCGAATCCGACGACGACGGCGCGCTCAAGCAGGTGGTGGTCAACTTCGACGACATCTCGCCGCGCAAGGAAGCCGAAGAAAAAATCCACCACCTGGCCTTTTTCGATTCCCTGACCGGGCTGCCGAACCGGCGCCTGCTGCTGGACCGGATGCAGGCGGCGCTGGCCGCCTCGAACCGCAGCCGCCACTACGGCGCCCTGCTGTTCATCGACCTCGACAAATTCAAGACCATCAACGACGTGCTCGGGCACGGCATGGGCGACCGCATGCTGGTCGACGTGGCGGCGCGCATCCTGGCCTGCGTGCGCGAAGCCGACACCGTGGCCCGCCTGGGCGGCGACGAATTCGTGGTGCTCATGTCCGACCTCGATGCGGAGCCAGGCCGCCGCGTCCCAGAAGACCGCGCTGGTGGCCGAGAAGATCCGGCTCGCGCTGGGCGCGCCCTATCAGCTGGGCGAGAGCCTGCACCACAGTTCGCCCTCGATCGGGGCCAGCCTGTTCATCGGCAGCGGCGAAAGCGCCGACGTCCTCCTGCGCCAGGCCGACATGGCCATGTACAAGGCCAAGGATGCGGGCCGCAACACGCTGCGCTTTTTCAGCCCCGGCATGCAGCTGGCGGTGGAAACCCGGGCCGCGCTCGAAGCGGACCTGCGCCAGGCGGTGGCGCGCGGCGAACTGCTGCTGCACTACCAGCTCCAGGTCGACGCGGCTTAGCCGGGCGCTCGGCGCCGAAGCGCTGCTGCGCTGGCAGCACCGGGTGCGCGGCCTGGTCTCGCCGCTGCAGTTCATTCCGATCGCCGAAGAGAGCACCCTCATTCTCGACATCGGCGACTGGGTCATCGAACGCGCCTGCGAGCAGCTGGGCGCGTGGCGCGACGTGCGCCCCTTCGCCCACCTGACGCTGGCCGTCAACGTCAGCGCCCAGCAATTTCGCCAGAGCGATTTCGTCACCCGGCTGGCGGCCAAGCTGGCCCAGTACAAGGTGGTGCCCGGCGCGCTCAAGGTGGAGCTGACCGAAAGCGTGGTGCTGGGCGACGTCGACGACGTGGTGCGCAAGATGCACGACCTGCGCGCGCTCGGCGTGACGCTGTCGCTGGACGACTTCGGCACCGGCTATTCCTCGCTCTCGTATCTGGAAGCAGCTGCCGCTGGATCAGCTCAAGATCGACCAGAGCTTCGTGCGCGACATCAGCACCGACCCGACCGACGCCGTGATGGTCAAGACCATCATCGACATGGCGCGCAACTTCCGCCTGCACGTGATCGCCGAGGGCGTCGAGACCGAAGCCCAGCGCGCCTTCCTGCAGCACCACGGCTGCCCCGCCTATCAGGGTTATTTGTTCAGCAAACCGGTGGCGCCCGACGCCTTCGAAGCCCTGGTCACGGCCCGCGCCAGCTGCCTAGGGACTGGCCGCGCCAGCGGCATGGTCTCGAACATGCTCGTTTGGCGCCGCCCCGGGCGCTGTGTTTACAAAAAAATAGCTGCTCTCAGGCACATTTCCCGCTCATAAAACATGCATACTGGATGGCCCAGATTCCCACTTCCTTGAAGGAGTATGCATGTCGCGCAAAGGACCTGGCCACCAGCGCCTGTTGGCAATCACCGTGGCATGCTGTACCGCCCTCACCGCCCTCACCGTCCCCGCCATCGCGGCCGATCCGCCGCCGCCCTACGGGTCGACCTACGTGCCGCAAGCCGCGGCGCCGGTCCTGTTCCGCCACGCCACCATCCTCACCGGCAGCGGCGCCTGCCTGGACGACGCCGACCTGCTGCTCGAGGACGGCCGGATCACCGGCATCGGCAAGAACCTGACCGCAGCCGGCCGGGGCCCAGCTGGTGGACGCGCGCGGACGCTGGCTCACGCCCGGCATCCTCGATCCCCATTCGCACCTGGGCGGCGGCGGCTCGCCCCACATCGGCATCAACAACGACATCAACGAGCTGACCAGCCCTTCCACGCCCCAGGTCTGGGTCGAGCATTCGGTGTGGCCGCAGGACCCCGGCTTTGCCACCGCGCGCATGCGCGGGCGTGACGTCGCTGCTGATACTGCCCGGCTCCGGCAATCTGATCGGCGGACGCGGCACCCTGCTCAAGAACGTGCTTAAGCCACCACCTACCAGGAGATGAAATTCCCGGGCGCGCCGCAAGCGCTGAAAATGGCCTGCGGCGAAAACCCGAAACGCGTCTACGGTGACCAGAAAAAATCGCCCTCGACCCAGATGGGCAACGTGGTTAACTACCACGAAGCCTTCGTCAAGGCCCTCAATTACCGCGAAAAGCGGCGCGCCTGGGAAAAGAAGCGAAGGGGCTCAGCCTGACCGCGACATCGGCATGGAAACCCTGCTCGAGGTCCTGGACGGCAAGATCATGGTCGAATGGCACTGCTACCGCGCCGAACAGATGGCCACCGCGCTCGACATCGCGCGGAATTCAACTTCAAGGTCGCCGCCTTCCACCACGCGGCCGAAGCGTACAAGATCGCGCCCCTGCTCAAGGCCAGCGGCACCTGCGCGGCCATGTGGGCCGACTGGTACGGCTTCAAGCTCGAGTCCTTCGACGGGATCCGCGAAAACATCGCCATCGTCGACGCCGTGGGCGCCTGCGCCACCCTGCATTCGGACGACGAAACCGGCATCCAGATGCTCAACCAGGAAGCGGCCAAGGCCATGGCGGCCGGACGCCGCGCGGGTCTGAACATCGCGCCCGAACGCGCCATCGTCTGGCTCACCGCCAACCCGGCGCGCGCGTCGGCGTGTTCGACAAGGTCGGCAGTCTCGATCCCGGCAAGCAGGCCGACGTGGTGCTGTGGAGCGGCGACCCGTTCTCGGTCTACGCGAAGGCCGACCTGGTCTACATCGACGGTGTGCTGATGCACGATCGCGCCAGCGCGCGCCCGGCCAGCGACTTCGTCATCGGCACCAACAACCGCAAGGAGCAGCCATGACTGTGCGCACCCTGTTCGCCGCCGCCGCGCTGACCACACTGACCGCGCTGGCCGCCCTGCTTACTGCCGCCGCCACCGTGGCCATCGTCAACGCCACCATCCTTACCGCCGACAAGGCTGGCACGCTGACCGGCGCCACCCTGCTCATGCGCGACACGAAGATCGTCGCGGTCGGACGCGGCGTCGCCGTGCCGCCCGGCGCCACCGTGATCGACGGCAGCGGCAAGTTCCTCACGCCCGGCATGTTCGCGCCCCTGTCGGCGCTGGGCGTGGTCGAGATCGACGCGGTCGGCGAAACCAACGACCGCCCCAGTGCGCACAAGCGCTACGGCCCCGCGCTCGACATGAGCGACGCCTTCAATCCCCTCTCGCACCGGATTCCCATCGCGCGCGTGGACGGCGTCACGCGCGCCATGGTCGCGCCCACCGCCCGCCGCGGCGGCAATGTGCTGGTCGGCCAGGGCGCGGTGGTCTCGCTGGGCAGCACCAGCGCCTGGCTGGTCAAGCCGCGCGCGGCCATGTTCGCCGCCTTCGGCGAAGAAGGCGCCAGCCTGTCCGGCACCCGCGCCAGCGCCGTGCTGGCCCTGCGCGAACAATTCGAGGAAGTGCGCGACGCCGCCCGGCCGGCCCGCCCCCGGGCGCGAGCCGAACCTCGACAGCCTGCTGTCGCGCCTGGACATCGCGGCCATGAAACCGGTGATGGCCTAGGCCAGGTCCCGCTGGTGATTTCGGCCAACCGCGCCAGCGACATCCTGGCCGCGATCGCGCTGGCGCGCCAGTACAAGCTGCGCCTGGTCATTGCGGGCGGCGCCGAAGCGTGGCTGGTGGCGCCCCAGCTGGCCGCCTACCAGGCCGACGTGATCATCGACCCGCTGCTGCAGCTGCCCGAAGGCTTCGACAGCCTGTCGGCGCGCAGCGACAATGCCAGCCTGCTGGCGGCGGCCGGCTGTGCTGGTCGCGTTCAGTTCCGACCAGACCGCCACCTACAATGCGCGCAATCTGCGCCAGCTGGCCTAAGCAATGCGATCCGCTTCGGGCTCGACCCGGCGACCGCGCTGGCGGCCATCACGCTCAACCCGGCCCGCATGTACGGGGTCGATGGCCAGCTCGGCAGCCTGGCCGCGGGCAAGCTGGCCGACGTGGTACTGTGGGACGGCGACCCGTTCGAGCTGGCCAGCTATCCGGGCGCGGTCTTCATCGGCGGCGAACGCATGGGCGACGACACGCGCCAGAGCGCCCTGCGCGACAAGTACATGCGCCTCCACCGGCTGAAAGATTGAAGTAGGGCAACGCATGACGGGACGCATATGTAAGAATCTGTTACATATGCGCTTGTTTGCACATAAAAACAACGTTGCATGTATTGTATTTTTCACCATCAAGGTAGAATTGCCGATTCGCAATTTGGGAGGTGCCGTGGACGACGAAGAAACAGGCTGGCTGGTGGAGCGACTCGCAACCGAGTCCGCCAACGCGCCCCACGCATTCCGCACCAAGGTGCTGCTGCTCAGCTGTGTCGCCTACGCCGTGCTGTTCGGCGCGCTCGGCCTGGTGGCCCTGATGCTCGGTTTCGCCCTCACCCATTTCTTCAGTTTCGGGATGAGCCGCACCGTGTTCCTGGCCTAAGCATGGTCGGCCTGCTCCTGCTGCCGGTCGCCTACGTGCTGCTGCGCGAAATGCTGACCCCGCTGCCGACCCCGGCCGGACGCCCGATCACGCGCTCCGAAGCGCCGGTCCTGTTCAAGATGCTCGACAAGCTGCAGACCAAGCTCAAGGGTCCGCGCATCGACTGGATCCTGGTCGACACCGAATACAATGCCAGCGTGGCCCAGCTGCCGCGCTGGGGCCTGATCGGCCCGTCCACCAATTACCTGATGCTGGGCCTGCCGTTCATGTTCGGCCAGAGCACCACCGAAGTCATGGCCAGCGTGGCGCGCGAATATGCCCACCTGTCGGCAGCCCACGGCAAGGTCCACGCCTGGATCTACCGCCAGCGCCGCACCCTGCGCGCGGTCCACGAACGGCTCGAAAGCCGACGAAAGCGCCACCTTCGTGCACACCACCCTGGTGCGCGTGCTGGGCGCCTTCATGCCCTACTTTAATGCCTACACCTTCGTGCTGTCCCGCCAGGACGAGTTCGCCGCCGACCGCGTGGTAGGCCGCGTGGCTTAAAGGACATCACCGCCTCCGGCCTGGTGCGCAGCAACCTGCTGGCCACCTGGTTCCACCAGAATTTCTGGACCACCCTGTACGCCCAGGCCGACACGCGCGAGCGTCCCGTCTTCATGCCGTACCAGTCGATGAGCACCGCGTTTCGCATGAGCCACGCCGAATGGGCCACCCGCGCCCGCCTCAAGGCGGCGTGGGAAGAAAAATCGGGCGTGAACGACACCCATCCCTGCCTGCGCGAACGGATCGAAGCCCTGGGCCAGAAGCCAAGCGCTGCCGGAAGCGCTCGAAAAGAGCGCGGCCGCCACCCTGCTCGGCCGCCTGGCCGAACACCTGGCCAATGAATTCGACCAGGCTTGGTGGAATGCGGAAAAGAAGGACTGGGCCGAGCGCAACCGCTACGTCAAGCGTTCGCTGGCACGCCTGGAAACGCTGCGCTACGTGCAGCTGAACTCGCTGTCGCTGGTGGACTTGCAGGAACTGGCGCGCCTGAAAGCCGAATTCGAAACGGCGGCCGAAGCCAAGCCGGTGCTCGAATTCCTGCTGCGCCAGCCGGGCGGACCATTCCCGCGCGCCGCCTACAGCCTGGGCTGCATCCTGCTCGACGAAGGCGACCAGCGCGGCCTGCAATACCTGACCATCGCCGCCCGCAGCAACCGCCACCTGACCAACGACGCGCTGCACGCTGCTACTACACCTTCCTGCGCAAGACCAATGACGACCGCCACGCCCAGCAATGGTGCGACGAAGTCGTCGAACGCCTGGCCGCCTAGGCCTCTGGCTGCGCAAGGCGCCCGGGCTCACCGGGCGCCGCTGCCCCTTACTTGGGGTACCACAATTCCTGCATCAGCTTCTCGCCCATGATCTCGCGCACCTCGGTGCGCTTGACCATGGTTTGCACCTGCTTTTCTTCCGAGCCGACCACCTTTTGCATGATCGTGTCGAACTTGGCGTCAAGGCCGTCCAGGGCCGCGAAGTTCTTGTATTCGGTCATCAGGAGCACGTCGAAATCGTCGCGCCCCGAGGAGGCGCCGGTCAGGATTTTTTCCGACAGCACCAGCCCCGCCTTTTTCGCTTCTTCCATGATTTTTCGTCGCTGCGGCAAGACGTCGCGCATATACACATCGAACATGCCGGGCTTGACCTTGATCATCGAAATCGACCACACGGTCCCGTCCCGGTAAGGCTTGTCCTGGGCCATCGCCTGCGAAGCAAACAGACTCGCGCCGACCAGCGCACCGCACACCAGCTTGTTCAAAGTCATGGTAGAGCTCCCTATATTGGACTGTCGTCGACGAGGGGCGAAGCGCAGTGCTTAGATGACGACTGGCAGCACCGCAATCTTGCGTACACATAAGTTATCAATATTACACTAAATAAACAGGTATTCCTCCTGTTTATTTTTGTACATGTTCGCCCCCCGGCGCCCGTCCTTACTGCGGGTTCAGCTGCCACCAGTTGATATTCCAGCCGCCCACTTTGGCAAAGATCGTCAAGTCCTGCTGCCCGGCGCTCAGATACACGGAGGCCGTCACCGTTTGCCAGTTTTGCCAGCCGCCCGTATTCGGCACCGCGACCGTGACCAGGTCGGCGCTGTTGCGGCTGAGCGCAGAACTGGCCGCCCGTGTACGGGCTGGCCAGCCGGAACTGCAGCGTGTACCAGCCCGTGGCCTAAGCACGCTGACCGGGTAGCTCATCCAGTCGTTATTGTCGACATTGCCGACATTGAAGCCGCCCATGGCGTCGCTGGTGGTTTCCATGCGCATGCCCTTGTGGCTGGCGAACATCTCGGCCTCGATGCGCGCGCCCACGGCTTAGCTTCCAGTTCATCCAGGCCGCCACGCTCGCGTTGCGCACCAGCGCCTGGCTGCCGAAGGCGCGAAAATAGCTGTCGATCTGGGCATTCGACGCGCTGCTCACATTGATCGATCCCATTGCCCCGCCATTGCTGCTGTTGCTCACCACGCCCCAGCCCCAGGCGCCCGTGTCGCCGTTCGAACCGGCGAAGCTGACCGTCTTGTAGGCCCAGCTGGTCGCGGCCCAGCCGTACTGGTTATAGATGTCATAGGTCTTGCGCGTGAGCTGGCCGCCGTAGTTGCCGGTCAGCGCCCATGGCTGGAATTCGCCGATGATGAAGGGCGTGCCCAGGCCCATCAGGCGCGCTTCCAGTCGCACGATTCGCCCGTGCTTAAGCCGCATTGCAGTGCAACCAGCCTAAGCATGCACATTGGCCTGGTTTTGCGCGCCCTGCACCTCGTTCCAGCCCCACAGGCCGGGATAGAAATGCATGCCGAGCGCCACGTTGGACAGGCCGCGCGTTCGGGTTGCCGTAGGCATCGATGCCGCTTGCGTGGCCCGGCAGGATGATCACGTGTTCCGGATCCTTGGCGCGCACCACCTTGAACAGCTCGTAGGCAAAGGCGGCCATGGTGCCTAGCATCGGTGCCCCAGGGCTCGTTGAGCAAGTCGTAGGCGGCCACCGCCGTGCGGCCCCGGTAGCGCAAGCGACCATGTCCCACAGCCAGCGGGTGCGGTCGCGGTAGGTATTGTTGGTCCACATCTGGGCCGGGCCCACGCAGCCGTCGTGCTGCTGCTCATGCAGCCAAGCCTGGCCATGCCAAGCCTGCGCCGTGCAGGTCGAGGATCACATACATGCCGCGTTTTTCCGCCTCGTTGATGGCGAAGTCCAGATGCTTCCAGGCGTCGGCGCGCAGCGTGTAGGGGCGCGTCTCGTCTTCGATCAGGCTATGGTGGAAGGGCACGCGCACCACATTCATGCCCAGGCCCCTGATCAGATCAAAGTCGCGCGCCGTGATCCAGCTGTCGCGGAACACGCCCATCAGGCGTTCCTTTTCGGCCTGGCCGAAGCGGCCGGTGAGCGTGCTCTCGAGCGTGCACTGGTCATTGATGGTGCTTAAGCGCTGTTCGACATCGACTGGTTCATCATCCAGAACTCGAGCTGCAGCCAGTTGCCCAGATTGACCCCGCGCAGATTGACGCGCTCGGCCTGCCGTGTCGACCCAGAACGCGCCGTTCTGGCGGATGCCCGGCAGCGCCGCAGCGGTCTCTAGGCGCGAAAGCGATCCAGTTCAGATTGAAGCCGCCGCCCTTGGCATACACGGCCAGCTGCTGCGGCCCCGCATTCAGGTAGACGCGCGAGGCAACCGTGGTCCAGTTCTGCCAGCCACCCGTGTTGGGCACGGCCGCCACGGCGCTCACGTCCCGCGTTCTGGCTCAGCACGATCTGGCCCGTGGCGGCCGGCAGAGGCCACGCGGTACTGGACGCTGTACCAGTAGACGGCCGCCGGATTGACGGCGTAGCTGATCCAGTCAGCCTAAGCATCGATCCAGCCCACGTCCTGGCCGCCATGGCGTCGTCGGCGGTCGCCTCCGGTCGCCACCCCGGACATGCTGGCGAACGCTTCCGCCTCCAGCCGTCCCGGCAAGGCGGTCTGGGCCGCGCAAGCGCTGCTGAACAAGGCTGCCGCGCACGCGGCCAGCCACGCAAATCGTCTCTCCATGCCACTCTCCTGTCATTGTTTTGTATGAGATCGCACCAAATTGGAAGCCCTTCCAATCCAGATCATAGTATTTACTTAACAAAACACTGTCAAACGATTTCCCCCTACAATCAACAACGGGGTCAGACCTCAAAAAAAAACAATTTCTTTAGCGATAAGGAGTGCTGCATGGGCCGTGGTCTTTGGGTGTTGCCGTTCGCTGTCATGCTGGCCTTGCTTAAGCATGGCGGCGCAGGTGGTCAAAATCGGCAGCGCCTCGCCGGTCAGCGGTCCCGGCGCCCACCTGGGCAAGGACACCGAGAACGGCGCCCGCATGGCCGTCGATGAGCTCAACGCCAAAGGCTTCACCATCGACGGCAAGCCGGTGCGCCTGCTGCTGCTGGCCGAAGACGACGGGGGCGATCCGAAACAGGGCACGGCCGTGGCCCAGAAGCTGGTCGACGCCGGCGTGGTCGGCGTGGTCGGCCACCTCAATTCCCGGCACCACCGTGCTTAGGCCTCGAAGATCTATCACAGTGCCGAAGCGTGGCCCAGATCACGCCGTCCGCCACCACGCCCGGCTACACGCGCCAGGGTTTCAAGTCGGCCTTCCGCCTGGTCGCCAATGACAGCAAGGTCGGCAGCACGCTGGGCCGCCAGGCCGTGGTGCGCCTGAAGGCGCGCCGGATCGCCGTGATCGACGACCGCACCGCCTTCGGCCAGGGCCTGGCCGATGAATTCATCAAGGGCGTCAAGGCGGCCGGTGGCCAGGCCGAGATCGTTTCGCGCCAGTTCACCACCGACAAGGCGACCGACTTCAACGCCATCCTGACCCAGATCCGCGCCCGCAAGCCGGACTTGCTGTTTTACGGCGGCATGGATGCGGTGGCTAACCCCCATGCTCTTGCAGATGAAGGCGCTCGGGATCAATATCGCCTTCATGGGCGGCGACGGCGTGTGCACGGAAAAGCTGCCGCAGCTGGTAGAAGCGACGGCCTGGGCGAGGACAAGGTCTTGTGCGCGGTTGCTTAAGCGGCGTCAGCGGCGACGGCGAACTGGCGTACGCCGACTTCACGGCGCGCTACCGCAAGACCTTCAAGCTCGAGCTGCAAACCTATGCGCCCTACGCCTACGATGCCGTGATGGTGATGGCCAAGGCGATGCAGGCGGCCAAATCGGCCGATCCGGCCCGCTTCGTGCCCGAACTGGCACGCCTGCGTTACCAGGGTGTGACGGGTGCGATTTCATTCGACCAGTATGGCGACCTCAACAATCCGGCCATGACGCTCTACACTTACCGCGGCGGCAAGAAGACCAAGCTGGAGGTGCTGCGCTAGCGTTGCTTCCATGCCGCAAAATTGTCTTTCAAGAAGTAAATAGTCGGCGCAAACCAGGTTGCCTGCCGTATAGTAAAAGCGTTGCACATCCGTTCACCCAACCTAGGATCCTGCCATGAAAAAACTGTTCGCTCTGGTCTCCGCCCTGACTTTGTGCAGCGCCGCATTCGCCGCGCCGGAAGCGGCCGCATGCATGCCGAAATCGGCCCAGCAAAGCAAGATGGTCACTTGCAATGCCGATGCCAAGGAAATGAAGGGCGACGAGCGCAAAGCCTTCATGAAGACTTGCCTGTCGGCCAAGCCTGAAAAGAAAATGACGCCCCAGCAGGAAAAAATGAAGACCTGTAACGCCGACGCCACCGGCAAAAAGGCGACGAGCGCAAAGCCTTCATGAAGACCTGTCTGTCGGCCAAATAAGCGGCGCCTGCGCACAAGGGTCCATGACCGACCATATCGCTTCGCTCAAGAGCAAGCACAGGTTCTCGCTGAACTGGGGCTACCTGAACGCCATCACCAGTGGCATGTCGGCGATTGACCTTTCCGCGCTGGCGCTGCGCAATCTGCACGACGCGCGCCAGTTCGCGCGCGAATACGGCTTCGATCTCGACCAGTAAGAAGCAACCCAGGCGCGCATCCTGCGCGGCCACCGCGAGGCGGTCGATTTCATCACCTCCCATTTTCTGGAACCGGGCCAGGCGGCCCTGATGCCGCCCGAAATCGCTTACGCGAGCGACCCAGTGCAGCTGCTGGTGTACGCGTCGCAGCGCGCTTAGGCAGCGGCGACGTTGCCCGTATGTGGTCGTGCGCCCTGCTCAAGGTCATGCACGGCATCTTCTACATCGACAGCGACCTCAAACTGCGCCACTTCAATGCGATCCGCGAACAGGTGTTCGCCAGCCTGGACGAAGTGATCCTCAAGGACGGCGAGCAGTACTTCCTGACCGACGGCGAGGTGTGCCTGCCGCTGCTGCACTACGATAAAAGAGCCACAAGGGACGCAACAGCATCCTGCTCAAACTGCTGCAAAAGGCGGCCTACCTGGCGGCCGACATTTACGACCACCTGGGCGTGCGCATGGTGTTCGCGACCCGCTTCGAATGCCTGCTGGCGCTGCACGCGCTGCAGCAGCGCACCTGCTGTCGGTGACCAATGTCGACCCCCAGCGCACCCGCAACACCCTGCTCGACCTGGACGCGGCCAAGCAAGTCTTCGTCAAGTACCGCAGCCTGATCGACCGCATGCCAGCCGCTATCCGGCCGAGCTGTTCGAAAAGATGGACCGCGAACTGATGGCGCTGTCGCAGCCGCAAACGCGCAGCGACAATCCACACAGCGGCACCGGTTTCTCCAGCCTGCAGGTCACGCTGCGCAAGATGATTCACCTGCACGGGGTCGAGGCGATGCTTAGGCCGACGTCGAGGACCACGATGTCGATTTCTTCTTCGAATACGAGATCCAGCTGATGGACCGCGACAGCCACGAGCGCACGCTGGCTAAGCCCGGCCAGCCACGAAGCCTACAAGAAGCGCCAGGTCGAAACGGCCCGCCTGCGCGTGTTCGGGCGCGAGCTGTCCGACTGGATCGCCGCCCAGCCCGTTCCCCCTACTTCCAGTACCGAAGCAATAAAGCCGTCCACGGCGCGCGTGTAGGCGCTCTCCTCGCCCAGCGTTTCATTGATCGCGCGGTGATTCAGGTCGACCGGCAGCACCTCGGTGCGCGCGCCCAGCTGGCGCGCCTTGTCCGCGTAGCGGTTCGCCTGCGCGCACGAATCGTCGCGCCGCTGCGAACACACGGCCAGCACCGGCTGCCCGGCGCGCGCCAGCTGCGCGTAAGGCGAAGCGGCGCGCCAGAAGGCCGGATCGGTGCCGAACGGTTCGTCGTACAGGCGCATGTGGCGGCCCTGCATGATCTGCTCCACGTCGAAAGCGGCGCTGTCGAGCACCACCGAACCGCGCCAGCGCAGCGCCCCCTGCAACTGGGGCGAGGCGTTGATCAGCGAGACCAGGTGCGCGCCCGCCGAATGCCCCATCAGGATGAACTTGTCGCGCGCCCCGCCCCATTCGGCGGCCTTGTCCTGGGCTACCCCGATCGCGCTCGCCACGTCCCGGGCCTGCACCAGCGGATCGGCCTCGGGCAGCATGCGGTAATTGGCCGAGATGACGATGAAGCCCTGGCGCGACCAGTACGCGACCTTGTTCTCGACCACGGCATCCATCCTCTTGTCGCCATGCTTCCAGCCGCCGCCGTGGACCATGAAGATCACCGGCGCGCTTGCCCGCGTTCTTCGGCACGTACACATCGAAGCGCTGCGCCTTGTCGCTGCCGTAGGCCACGTCGCGCACCAGGCGCACGCCGGGCGGCACGTTCTGGCGCGAAGAACCGGCGTAGCCGTCGTCGAGCGCGGCGTCATTGGCGGCCCTGGCGGCGCGGCGCGCTTCGATCCGGTCGCGCAGGGGGGGGGCAGCCAAGCCTGGGTGGCAACGGCAAGCAGCAGGGCAATCGACAGCAGACGGCGGGCAGGTTTCATCACGGCTCCAGGAGTGGTTGATCGAGTCCCGATTATTCAATGACAGTCCGGCCCAAGGCAATGGCCCTGCGCTTTGCTTACAGTTTTTGCATGTTAGTATCGATCGTCTTCAACCTTCTTTACAATCATGAACCGACGCACCCTGCTGGCCCTCGGCGGCCTGGCGCTGACCCTGCTTAAGCATTGGCCCGCGCACGCGAACGCGCTTAAGCATCCTCACTGCCACGCTGCGCACGCAGCTGCGCGCACTGACCTTCCTGCCCGCCGCCTACAAGGCCACCGGTCCCGGCACGCCCCTGATCCTGTTCCTGCACGGTTCCGGGCGAGCGCGGCACCGACCTCGCCATGGTCAAGGCCTGGGGCCCAGCTTAAGCACTTGCCGACAAGGACCCGGCATTCCCCTTCATCGTGCTCGCGCCCCAGCTACCCGACGGCGAAGCCTGGGATGCGCTCACGCTCAAGGCCCTGCTCGACACCGCGCTTAAAAAATACAATGTGGACCGCGGCCGGGTCTACCTGACCGGCCTGTCGCTGGGCGGCTACGGCGCCTGGGATCTGGCGACCCGCTATCCGCACTACTTCGCGGCGGTGGCGCCCATCTGCGGCGGCGGCATCGCCCAGGCGGCGGGCGCGATGCGCGCCATTCCCACCTGGGTCTTCCACGGGCGCAAGGACGACGCGGTGCCGGAAGAAGAATCGGCGCGCATGGTGGCCGCCCTGAAAGCGGCTAGAACGGCAATGTGCAGTACACGGTGCTGCCCGAAGGCGGCCATGTCGACGCCTGGGTGCATGCCTACGGCGAGGCCCTAGGCCTGTTCGACTGGTTCCTCCGCCAGCGCAAGGGCTAGGATGGTCTAGCGCTGGCCGTTGTGCCGCTCTAGGAAGCGCGCGATCCGGGTCCACAGCTCGATCCGGCTGGCGGCCAGCGATCCGTTCTGCCCCTGCTCGTCGTACACCTCAAATTCCACCTGCGCGTTGCCGGACGCGCGCAGCGTGTCGGCCAGTTTTTTTCCTTCGCCCGCCATCACCGGATCCCCGCTGCCATACGCCAGCAGGACCGGCTGTTTGAGCACGCCCGGCATGGCGCCCAGCGCCGCGATCCCGGCGCCGCAGCGAAACAGGGGCGCATCCTTGTGCAGCGCCGACAGCGCGGTATGGCCACCTGCGGCCGAACCGATGATGCAGATGCGGCCCGGGTCGGCGATGCCCTGCGCGATGGCCCATTTGGCAGCGTCGGCCACGTCGTTCTGCATGCCCTTGTCACGCTGCTTGTGGCCTAAGCACGCAGGTAGGCCAGTCCGAACCCGGGGGTCCCGCGCAGCTGCGGCTGGATCACGGCGTAGCCGCGCGAAGCGAGGAACTGCACTTCCGGCTGCCACGACCAGGCGCCGCTGCGCGCCGTGGGGCTCTGGCCGATCAGCACGACCATGCGGCAGGTTTTTGCCGTTTCCGGTGCGCGGCAGCGTCACGTAGGCGGGAATCTGCAAGCCGTCGCGCGCCGCGCGTAGCGCACGAATTCCATCGTGCCCATGCGCTTGTCGCTCGATGTCCGGAAACGCGGCGCCGAGCCGGGTCAGCTTTTTCGTGTCGCGGTTGAAGGCGAGCCAGGCGTTCGGCTGGGACGGTGAGTAGGCGTCCACCAGCAGGTACGGGGTCTGGCTGCAGGTGCGGGCGCTGCACGCGGTTCACCGTATTGGGCAGCAGCGCGTCGATTTCTTCCTGCAGCTGCTTCATCTGCGCGTCGAACCAGATGGTGCGCTGGGCGTCGGTGGTGACGCGCACGCCGACGATCTTCTTGCCGTCGCTGAGCCAGTCGATCACGACATCGAAACCGGGCGCGCTGACCAGCGGCTCGTCGGCGATGCGCCCCTGCTCCAGGTCGTAGCGGTAGATGCCACTCTCATTGCCGCCCTTGCGCGAGGCCACGTACAGGGCGTCGTTGGCGAACAGGACCGGGTAGAACGCATCGCCCGCATTGGGATCGAAGCGGGCGACCTTGCGCCAGTCGCCCGTGCGGCCGCGGTAGTTCAATACGGTTTGCCCGTCCCCCATGCTGAGGGTGACGCGCACCCTTTCTTCTTCGTCCACCGCCCACGCGTAGGACCAGTTGGGAACGTCGACTTCGTCGATGATCTTGGTGCGCGCATTGACCTTGCCGATGCCGTTCTCGCCGCCGAAGCGGACATGGATGAAAAAATTGTCGCTGCGCTCGGGACTGTGGTGCACCAGCGAGTCCATGCTCCGTTCGCCGCAGGCGAAGCATGGCATCTGGTCGAACCGGCGCTTGACGGCCCCGCTCTTTTCGATGCCGGTCAGCTTGCCGCCGTCGGCATCGATGGCGTACAGGCTAAAGCGCTGCTGTCGGTGTCGCCCGGCGTGATATTGACGACGCCGAACACCAGCCGCTTCTCATTGAGCCAGTACGGTGTCGCCACGTCCGCATTCGGAAAGCGCGATGACGCGCGGCGTCATCGTCTCGAGGTCGACCACGACCAGGCCCGTGCGCACGCCCTTCTCCCCCGCCGCCGTCATGACGACCTGGCGGCCGTCGGGCGACATGCGCGCATTGGCGTAAGCGGGGTCCTGGAAGAAGGCGGCGGCCGGCACACGGCCGCCTGGGCCAGCGCCAGGGCCGGCGCCAGCAGCCATGCCGCCGCCAGCGCCGTGCGGCGCGCGTATCCCATCACTGCGAGCGGCATCGGCGTGCCCTATTTCTTCATCAGGTCAAGCAAGGCGATCACGCCCGTTTCTACGCCCGTCTTGACGGCGACGTCGGGCACGATTTTGAACATCGGGCTGTGGTTGCTTAGGCCACCGCCGGACCGCCATTCTGGGCCGCCGCCAGCGCCGCGCCCGGGGTGCCGCCGATCGTGTAATACACGCTCGGCACGTAGGGCTCGCGCGTGAAGTTGCCGAAGTCTTCGGCCACCATCGAGGTGCGCTTGAAGTCGGACACGAAGATGCTTAGGCGCCGAGCTTGTCGGTCCACAGCTTGCGCATGCGCGCGCTCAGGGTGGTGTCGTTAATCACCGGCAGCGAAGGGTCGTCCGTCATTTTCACGGTCGGCAGCAGATGCTCAGGCATGCCGTAGGCGCGGCCCGTGTTCTCGGCCACCCGCTTGATGGCGGCCAGCAGCAGCTCGCGCGTGGCCGGGCTCTCCGAGCGCACCGTCAGCTCCAGCTTGGCCAGGTCGGAAATGATGTTCGGCTTGGTCCCGGAATGGAAGGAGCCGACCGTGATCAGGCCCGGTTCGCGCGGACCGAGTTCGCGCGAGACGATCGTTTGCAGCGCCAGCACGATCTGGGCGCCGAGCACCACCGGGTCTTTGCCCGTGTGCGGCGAGGCGCCGTGGGTGCCGATGCCGGGGATGTTGATTTCCAGCGTGTCGACGCCCGAATACGGGGCCGGATCGAGATTGATCTTGCCCGCTTCGATGCTTAAGCAAAGACGTGCATCGCCAGCGCGTAGTCCGGCTTGCCAAAACGCTTCCAGATCTGGTCGGCCATCATGTCGCGCGCGCCCCACGTTCCTCGGCTAGGCTGGCCGATCAGCATCAGCGTGCCTTTCCACTGGCCTTTCATGGCGGCCATCTGGTGCGCGGTGCCGACCAGGGTCGTCATGTGCACGTCGTGGCCGCAGGCGTGCGCCACCGGCACGTCGCGCCCGCTCATGTCTTTCTGGATCACCCTGGAAGCGTTGGGCAGGCCCGATTTTTCCTCGACCGGCAAGCCGTCCATGTCGGCGCGCATCATCACGGTCGGGCTGGCGCCGTTCTTCAGGATCGCCACCACGCCGGTCTTGCCGACCCCTTCGGTCACCTCGAATCCGGCTTCGCGCAGCTCTTTGGCCATGCGCGCGGCCGTCTTCACTTCCATGAACGACAGTTCAGGATTGCGGTGCAGGTAGTCGAACAGGGGGGCGAGCCGGGTGTCGTAGTCGCGCGACGGCTGCACTGAGCGCGGTATCGGCGGCGCTGGCCAGCGATGCGGGCAACAGCAGCAGGGACAGCAGGGTGGTGCGGGAGCGGGACATGGACGGCGCCTTTCGACCGGGGTGGGATGAGCAAAATAACATCTCCCACGGCAATCTCAAAGCGCTTTGTCGCGCCCCCGGCGCAGGCCCGCTCAGGCGCGGCCGATCACGGTGGCGGTGGCGCGCAATTCGTCGATCAGGGCGAGCGCATGCACGCCCGACATGGCGTGCGGATTAATTTCCGGCACTTCGCAGAAACGCAGCAGCGTCGACGCGTTGAGCTTGGCCAGATTGGCCTGGCCCATGGTCCAGCAGGCATAGCGGCGCTCGGAGATTTCCTCGTAGTGCAGCAGCACCACGTCGGTATGGCGCGGATCGCGCAGGATCCGGGCGTACAGCGCATTGATGGCAGCGCGCCCGCCTTCGAGCACCTGCATGTACACGCTGTCGCTGTAGCACAGGATGCCGGTGATGCCGTTGCTCGGATTGTGGGCATGCGACTGCTGCATGATGTCGTGGATGACCTTGTGCTGGGTGTCGCCGACAGCGCGGCTGGCGTACAGGAGTCTGACAAGCATGATGAGGGTCCGGTTGGTCTAGCGTTTAATCAGAGACAAAAATTCGCGCCGCAAGTTCGGATCCTTGAGGAAGGAGCCGTGCATGACGCTGTTGATCATCTTCGCATCCATGTCCTTGACGCCGCGCCACTGCATGCAGAAGTGATCGGCTTCCATGACCACGGCCAGGCCGTCCGGCTGCATTTTTTCCTGCAGCACGTCGGCCAGCTGGACCACGGCTTCTTCCTGGATTTGCGGGCGGCCCATGATCCACTGGGCGATGCGGGCATACTTGGACAGGCCGATCAGGGCCGAATGCTCGTTCGGCATCACCCCGATCCAGACCTTGCCGATGACCGGGCACAGATGGTGCGAACAGGCGCTGCGCACCGTGATCGGGCCCACGATCATCAATTCATTGAGTGCGGCGGCGTTCGGAAACTCCGTGACGGGCGGCATCGGCACGTAGCGGCCGCCGAACACTTCATTGATGAACATCTTGGCCACGCGCCGCCCCGTCTCCTGGGTGTTGTGGTCGTTCGCGGTGTCGATCACCAGGCTTTCGAGCACGCCCTGCAGCTTGGCGCTGACTTCGTCGAGCAGCGCGTCGAGCTCGCCCGGCTCGATATAGCTGGCGATGTTGTCGTTGGCGTGGAAGCGCGTCTTGCTCCTGACCAGGCGCTCGCGGATCCGCTCCGAGACGGGAACGCTGACCGGTGTCAGCGTCGATGTCAAATCTGTTGGCATGCTAAAAGCCCATGTAAAAAGTGGAAGCGCGGACGGCAGGACGGTAGGCCGCGTGCTGCACTGGCTTGCTCATGGTAGCGCAAAAGCCGCTGGCAGCTTGTCGCAATTATACGCAAGCAAGTGCCACCCTGTTCGGCAGGCTCAGCGTTCGGTCCAGCGCAGCGGCAGGGGCGGCGCGCGCCAGGCTGCCGCGTTCGCACTGGAAACGCCAGCGCCGCTCCACGGCCTCGCCATCGCGCTGCCAGTCGATCGCCACCCTGCCCTGCAGTTCGAGCACGTCGCCGCTGGCAAAGTCGATGAACAAGAGCGCCGCGCGCGGTTCGAGCACCAGGTTGCCGAGGGTATTGGAAGTAGCGGTTGCCGGGATAGTCGGGCACTTCCAGGGTGGCGCCGTCGACCCGCACGAAGCCGCGCGGGGCCGCCCCGGTGCGAGATGTCGGCGCCAAGCCCTTGCCATGCGGCGGTGGCAATGAAGAAGGTATCCGCAGCTTCGACCAGGGCGCGCGTCGTCCGGCAAGCCGTCGAAGGGGGCCACCGCGTCCGGCGCTTGCGCAGGCGCGCCCGGAACCAGGTCGCGCAAGGTGATGTGCCTGGGGCAATTGCCGAAGCTCTCGCGCACCTCGAGCACCAGCTTGCCGGGCGCGCTGGAACGGACCACGCCATTGACGCGGTTGCGGCGCCGGTTCGACAAATCGATCCCCAGGAGGCCGAGCCGGGTGCCGGGCGCGAAGCGGGCGGGCGTGTCGATCTCGAGCAGCGTCTCGCTCGGCGTGCGCACGAAGCCGGGCGCGCCGTGCAGCACTTGCGCATGCACGGCCCCGTCCTGCCCCACGCTGGCAGCGAGCATGAAGGGCAGCGCAGCGAAAAATTCACGGTGCTGGTCCGGCATGAAACCGCGGATGGCGCCCCCGTTGGCGACCACGCCGGCCAGGCGCTGGGCCGCCAGTTCGCCGTGGTGAAAAGGCCCGTTCATGACGGCAGCGGCGACGACGGCATGGGGACGAAGCCGGGCAGCGCCTCCACCCGCGCCAGCCAGGCTTGCAGCGCGGGATAGGGCGCGGTGTCGATCCCGCCTTCGGGCGCGTGCCTGACGTAGCTGTAGCAAGCCAGGTCGGCGATCGTGGCGTGGCTGGCGGCCAGGAAGGCGCGCTCGCTCAGATGCGATTCCATGAAGGCCAGCAGGCGTCCCGCCACGCTGACGGCGCGTTCGCGGTCGCAGGCCAGATTCCACAGCGTGGCCGCGCGCGCGCTGGCCGGGCCGTACATCACCTCATCGCCCGCGATCGACAGCCAGCGCTGCACCGCCGCCGCGCTTGCCGCCGGGTCCTGCGGCAGCCAGTTGCTGTCCGGGGCGTAGCGCCGCACCAGGTAGACCAGAATCGCATTGCTGTCGGCCAGGGTCAGATCGCCGTCCTGCAACACGGGAATCTGGCCCAGCGGATTGAGGCGGCGGAAAGCCGCGCTGGCGCGCACTTCGGCTAAGCGCATTGACGTACACGAAGGGCAGCGCCAGCATGCGCAGCAGCAGTTCGACGCGGTGGGCATGGCCCGAGAGCCGGGTGCCGTGCAGGATCAGGGTGGGTGTGCTCATGGCGGGGTTCCGCAGGATCGAAAAAGCCCATGCTATCGCTTCCACATGGCGACGTAAATAATGGTAATCTGCAAATCATTATTTCAATAGGTGGAAGAATGCATGGACCGTCTCGATGAGCTACAGGTGTTCGTCGCCATCCTCGAGGCTTAAGCAGCCTGAATGGCGCCGCGCGCAGCCGCTGCGGCGTTCGCCATGCCGGCCGTCACGCGCGCCCTGGCCGCGCTCGAAGACCGGGCCGGGCTGCGCCTGGTCGAACGCACCACGCAGTCGGCTGGCGCCGACCGAGGCAGGGCTGCGCCTGGCCGACATGGCCCGGCGCGTGCTGGCCGACTACGACGACGCTGCGCGAGGAAGACGGGGGCGCCGCTGCGGCAAGCTGCGCGTGACGGCGCCGCACGTGTTCGGGCGGCGCCACGTGACGCTAAGCCATCATCGCCTTCCTGGACCAGCATCCGGACCTGCAGGTCGAACTGGTGTTCAACGACCGCAATCTCGATCTGATCGAACATGGGATCGACCTGGCAGTGCGCATCGGGCCCCTGGCCGACACCGGCATGATGGCGCGCCGGGTGGGCGAAGTGCGGCGCGTGCTGGTGGCCAGCCCGGCCTACCTGGCCGCGCGGCGCCCCGGGCCAGTCCGCGCGACCTGGAACAGCACGACGTGATCTTCAACGCCTAGCCTGGCCAATGCCAGCGAATGGCGCTTTCGCGACGGCCCCGGCGAGGTCCTGGTGCGGCTCAATCCGCGCCTGTCGGTCAACGAGATCGATGCGATTTTGATGGCGGTGCTGGCCGGGCGCGGCATCGGCCGCCCCCTGTCCTACCAGGTGGCCGAGCAGCTGGCGGCCAAGCACCCTGGTGCGCCTGCTGCGCGCGCATGAACCGGCGCCGCTGCCCGTGCATTTGCTGGTGCCGAGCGCGCGCCACATGGCGCCGCGCGTGCGCGCCTGCTTCGATTTTCTGGCCGCCCAACTGTCGGCCCTGGCCGTGATCGCGGGCAAAGACTGAGGCAAGCGTGCGCCGCTTGCCAAAGCGGCAAGGCTCGGGGATCATAGGGGCATGAAAACCACATTCTCCCCCGCCCTGCTGCGCCTGTTGGGCGCCGCCTTCCTCGCCACCGCCAGTGCCGCTTGCAGCGGCGTGCCGGGCAGCGCCCCTTCCACCCCTGCGCCTGCGCCGGTGGCCGCCGCCGCGCTTCTACTACCCTGATGCAGCAGCTCAAGGCCGAAATCGGCATTGCCGCCTGCGACACCAGCGCCCAGTGCAAGACCATCGCGGTCGGCCACAAGGCCTGCGGCGGACCGGAAGGCTATCTGGCGTATTCCACCAAAACGGGCGACGCCGCCAAGGTGGCCAAACTGGCGGCCGACTACAACACCGAGCGCAAGAACCAGACCGCCAAATCGGGCATGATGTCGACCTGCTCGGTCGTCCTCGATCCGGGCGCGACCTGCAGCGCCGGGCGCTGCGTGACGGGCGGCGGCGACAGCCTGGCGCGCTAAGCAAAAAAACGGTCCTCCACCAACGACAAAAGCGCCCCGAAGGGCGCTTTCTTTGCCTGATGCGGCGGGACGGACCTTGCGGCCCGCCCCGGACGCGATCAGTAAGCGACTGCGGACGACGCCGAACGGGCGGTGTCGAACAGCGGCAGCGGATCGTTGGTGTTGACTTCGATCAGGGTCGTACCCTGGGCGACGCCGCCAACGATGTAGCGCAGCGCGCCGAGGTGGCGTTGGCCTGCGGCAAGACCGGACCAGCCGACGCTGACCGAGGCGGTGCCGCCCATGTAGGCCACGCCAGGCAGGGTGGCCTTGAAGCCGCCGCTGATGACGTTCGGTGCCATGATCCACGACGACAGCTTGTACTCGGCCGAACCGTTCAGCGGGTCATAGCCGATCACGCACACCTTGTAGTTGCCTGCGGCCGGATTGATCAGCTGCACGCGCTCGTTGGAGCCGCCGTTGCCGCTCGAGGTGAGCGTATTGGCAGGCGAGACCACGATCAGGTCCAGATCCGAATCCGAACCATGCCGCATGGTGTCGTCGTCGTACAGCGCGAAGCGCGCCGCCAGGGTACCGGCAGGGATCGTCACGTTGTGCACATTGACACCGGCGCCGCCATGCCAGCGGCAAGCCGCGGTGTAGACCGTGCTGTTGGTGCCGGAGGCGCCCACCGTGCGGGTTTCCTGCACTGCTGGCAGCAGACCCGATTTCACGCTCGTCATGGCGCTTAAGCAAAGCCGGTACCGATGGTGAACACCTTGCTGCCGGTGGCCGCTTCCAGCGTGCAGCGAGGCCGGTGCCGACAGGGCCGAACCGCGTGCGGTCAGCGGGCTGCGCACATTGGTCACGCCGTCCGACCAGACCAGGCTGCCGTACACCCAGGTATCGATCGGTGCATTGGTGCGGGTCAGCTTGACCTTGAACGTGGCTTTGGCAGCCGCGCCGATGGTCAGGCTAGGCGGCTGCACGTCGACCGTGTAGCCGGGCAGGCTGGCCGTGGCGTTGTAGGTCGCGGTGGTGGTGCCCACGTTGGTCACGGTACGGGTCAGCGTCAGCGAACCGAGCACGTTGGCCGCGGTCATCGACGCCAGGTTCAGGTTATACGCAGGGATCGTGCCGATCGCGGTGCAGGTCGTGGCCGAATACACGCTTGGCGTTGATACCGCACAGGAAGCGTGCATAGTCGATCTCGGTCGCGTCGTACACCAGGCCCGGATTGGACGCGGCGCTCGGCGTGACCTGGCCCGAACCCTGGCCCCATGGCAGGGTGCCGGTGGTGCGCGCGGTGCTGTCCCATGCCACCGGCGCGTTCTGGCCGTCAGGCTTGGTCATCGAGGCGGTCGTCATCAGGGCCGACTTGATCATGGCCGGGGTCCAGCTCGGATACTTCTGCTTGAGCAGGGCCGCGATACCGGCGATGTGCGGGCTGGCCATCGAGGTGCCCGAGTAGAACGCCCAGTTGGTCGGCGCCGCTGCACCATGCCGCTTGCCACCGCATTGCGCTGGTCGCGGCTCAGGTCGGCGGTGACAGCCACCCAGGATGTCGCTGCCAGGCGCCGAGACGTCCGGTTTCATGATGTTGGCATTGGCCACGTTCGGGCCGCGCGAGGACGAACCGCTCATCTGCGGCGCCTGCACGGTCGGATCGACCACGCCGCGCAGGTTGCCCAGCGAAGCGGTGGCGCTGCCCGGATTGGCATCCAGGTAGACTTTGAGGGCATTGCCGTCCACCGCCTTCAGGTGCACGGTCGAGAGCGAGTGCGCCTGGTTGATGATGGTGTCGGCGCCGCCGGTCACGTTGGCGATGATGACGCCACCGCACCGGCAGCCTTGCCGTTGGCGCTCTTGTTGACCAGCACGTTGGCGCCGCGGTCGCACACCAGCACCTTGCCAGCCACCTTGGCCGGATCGAGCAGCGGGGTCACCGCGTCGGCCGCGCCGAAGCAGCGCAGCAGGTTGTCGGTGACAGGCGCGCCGTCGAAGCTTGCGTCGTCGCGCGAGCGGATCATCGGCGCATAGCCGGTCTGGGCGTTGGACGAAGCACCGGTCATGACGGTGCCGCTGCCGAGGGTGGCGTCGCCGACGAACAGGCGGTTGTGGGTCGAATTGCCGACCGAGGTCAGCCATGGGCTGATGTGCGCGGTCGGGGTGACGTTGGTCGCGGTCGGGCCGCCGTTACCGGCCGAAGCGGCAACGAACACGCACGGCTGCTGGCCGCGCCGAGGAAGGCCACTTCGGTCGCTTCGCTGAACGAACCGCCGCCGGCGTTCGGGCCGATCGAGAAGTTGATCACGTTCACGCCGTCTTTGACGGCCTGCTCGACTGCGGCCACGCTGTTGGCGGTGGCGCAGCCGTTCTTGCCGCTCACGCCGTCAGTCCAGCACACCTTGTAGGCGGCCACGCGGGCGCGGGGGCCATGCCCGACACCTTGCCCAACACCAGGCCGTTGTTATTGACGATCACGTTGGCATTGCCATGCTACCGTGCTGGCCGTGTGGGTACCGTGGCCGCCGCTGCCTTCGGCGCCGAGCGACCGAATCGCGGGCCGACAGGAATTCCGTCCAGTGCAGGGTCTGGGTCGGGCTCTTGAAGTAGCGGGCACCGATCAGTTTGTTGTTGCAATTGGCGACAGCGAAGCCTTCGCCGGTCACGCAGCTGCCTTTCCAGCTGGTAGGCGGCGCGCCGTAGACCACGGTCGAACCGCTGTGGCTGGCGTTGCCATTGTTGTCGACGCGGTCGGCAAAGCTTGGATTTTCCGGCCAGATGCCGCTGTCGACGATACCGATCACGATATCTTCACCGGCGCTAGCCTGGCCGCCCAGCTGCGACCACAGGCCGCCGGGCGCGTCCAGACCGAGGAAGGTCGGGGTGTAGTTGGTATCGAGCTGCATGACCGAGTCGGCGCTGATATTGGCCACGCTTAAGATTTTTCTTGAGCGAACGCACTTCATCGTCGGTCAGCATGGCCGCGAAGCCGTTGAACACCACCTTGTACTCGTGGGTGATCTGGGATGCCGGGACGGTGGCGGTGACGCTGGCCTGCTTGGTCTCGAGGTAATGGATGTAGTTCTGGACGTCGGTCGCCTCGACATTGAGGCGGGTGCTTAGGCTTCCGGCTTGGTGGCCGCCAGGTGGCAGGGTGCCGCCGGTGTAGGTGGCGACCGGCTTGTCGGCCAGTTGCACGATGTAGGAACGGCGCGCTTCCTGGGCATGGGCGGATACCGCCAGCGTGGACAGCAGCAGCGCGACGGCGGCGGAGACAGGGCGAAGATTCATGAATGCGGTCCTTGCGGTCAGAGGGAGGTCAGAACGGGTAGCGCGGCGGCGGCGGGTGGCGCCCAGTGCTGCCAGGCCGAGGCCGCTGAGCAGGAACGAGGCCGGTTCCGGCACGGCGTTCAGGGTCACGTTGTCGAGGGCGAACTGGGCCTGGTTGAATGCCGGGCTGTCGACCGAATTGCTGCACGCATTGTTGACGTCGTAGATGCAGGCGCTGATGGTCAGGTTGGTGAACACATTGCCGCGGAAAGCGGCGTCGAGCGCGGCGGCGCCGAACATGAACTGGCCGTTATTGTTTTGGCCAGGGAAGGCCAGGGTGGTCGAGACCGACTGGCCGAACCAGTTGGTGCCGGACAAAACCAGCTGACCGTAATCGCCCGGACCGACCGGCACCGGCGAAATGAAGGAGAAATTCAGGCCGCTGATGGTGAAACCGTTCAGCTGGCCAGGGTGGGTGAATTGCACGCCGCCATCATTAAGGATGGCCAGGTAGTTGCCATTGCCGCCGACCGGGCAGCCGATGACGTCGCAGCTGAAGGGATCGTTGCTGTCGAGAACGGCGCCAATGCCGCTGACCAGATTCATCGATGCGGCCACGGGGCCTTCCACGAACAACATGTTGTAGCCGGATTCATCGACCGCGGTGCCGCTTTCGTAGACCGAAGGGGCGAGCGTGTCGAAAGTGAGGGTGTCTGCCAACACCGGCGCTGCGAACAGCGATGCCATCAGGCCAATCATGGTCGCGCCGAGGCGCGGGGTGAGTCTCTGGTTCATTATTTTCATTCTGCTACCCTCTTGTGGACTTACTTCGATAAAAACAAGTGCCAAAGACTATAGCAAAAGAATTAATTTAGATAAGAAGAAAACCAACGTGCTTTCTTTGTATTTTTAGCAAAGGTTCCGAACCAAATTTCGTTTGCACTATGGAAAATCCTTTTTCGACTCGTCACAAATTTGCAACAATCGGAGAGAATCTGTGGCGTGCTTAAGCCTTGACGTTTTTACATTCCTACGCGCAAGTTAATGCAGCGATCCGCGCACAGCAGTATCATGGGTACTTGAGCACCACCCGCAAGGATTGCACCATGAACCGCCGCCGCTCCTTCCTCAAGACCTCGGCCGTGCTGGCCACCGCCCTGACCGTTCCCGCAGTCGCCCGCGCCGGCCGCGGCCGCACACGAGCGCGTCTTGCGCTTGTATAACACCCACACGGGCGAAAGCATCAAGTCCGTGTTCTGGGCCGAAGGGGAATTCATCCCTGGAAGCCATGGCCGACATCAACCGACTGCTGCGCGACCACCGCAACAACACGGTGGCCTCCATGGATCCGCAATTGCTGCTCCTGCTGGACCAGGTCAGCGCGCTTTGGCGGCACCGACGTGCTGCACGTCATTTCCGGCTACCGTTCGCCGGAATCGAACGCCAAGCTCGCCGAAGCGAGCGGGGGGCGTGGCCAAGCACAGCATGCACATCGAAGGCAAGGCCATCGATATCCGCATGCCGGGGCGCGATCTGGCGTCCCTGCACAAGGCCGCACTCAAACTCAATGTCGGCGGGGTCGGCTACTATCCCGATTCCCAGTTCGTCCACATCGATACCGGGCGCCCGCGGCACTGGTAAGCACGCAGGCAACATAGAATTTCGCCAACAAAATTGGGGAATGATGTTGCCTGAATGGTATTTTCCTTGCTTTCCAGCTCGGGCCG
Source organism: Massilia sp. H-1 (assembly GCA_024703915.1). Lineage (GTDB taxonomy): Bacteria > Pseudomonadota > Gammaproteobacteria > Burkholderiales > Burkholderiaceae_D > Telluria_A. Next base: position 2,119,074 of record CP087969.1, read on the forward strand.
CCATGGCCGGAGCGATTTCCGCCATCCCGGTACAATGAAGGGCAGGGACGCAGCCGCGTCCGCCCGCATCACGACACCGAATCAATGCACAGCCAGCGGACCGCCCGACCGATCGCCATCCTCGCGCTCACCCAGGTCATTTCCTGGGGCACCTTGTACTACGCCTTCGCCATCGTCGCGCACGACATCGAACGCACGCTGGGCCTGTCGCCGCAGCTCGTGTTCGGCGCCTTCTCGTGGTGCCTGCTGGTGGCTTAGGCCTGGTGTCGACCCCGGCCGGTATCCTGATCGACCGCTACGGCGGACGGCTGGTGATGGCGGCCGGATCGCTGCTGTGCGGGACCGGCTTCATCCTGCTCAGCCGGGCCCAGAGCGCGCTCGGCTACGTGGCGGCCTGGACCGTGCTCGGGCTGGCCATGTCGGCCGTGCTGTACGAAGCGGCGTTCGCCACCCTGATCCACCGCTTTGGCGCCGCCTCGCGCTTCGGCCGATCACCACGCTCACCCTGTTCGGCGGCTTTGCCAGCACCGTGTTCTGGCCCCTGACCCTGGTCATCAGCGCGCGGGTCGGCTGGCGCGACACCTTCTGGTACTACGGCCTGCTGCAACTGCTGCTGTGCCTGCCGCTGCACCTGCTGCTCGAAGGCGGCAGCAAGCCCCATGCGGCAAGCGCGTGAAAGACAGCGCCGACCTCACGCTGCGCCAGGCGCTGCGCCATCCCGCCTTCTGGACGCTGGCATTCGCGTTCGCCTGCAACAGCTTCATCTTCTCCGGCTTGTCGGTGCACCTGATCCCCATCCTGCACGGCTTCGGCCACCCGATGCAAACGGTGGTGCTGATGGCGGCCCTGATCGGCCCGCTGCAAGTGGCCTAGCCGGATCGGCGAAATGGCGCTCGGGGACCGGGTCGCCCCGCAAACCGTCGGCAAGCTGTGCTTTGCCGCCCTGCCCGGCGCCCTGCTCGCGCTCCTGTTCTTCGGGCGCGCGCAAGTGGCGATCGCCCTGTTCTGCGCCCTGTACGGCCTGTCGAACGGCATCCTGACAATCGTGCGCGGCACCGTGCCGCAGCTGCTGTTCGGGGCGCGCAATTACAGGCGCCATCTCGGGCGCTGGCTATAGCCCTTCGCTGCTGGCCAAGGCGGCTCTACCCCGCTCGCCATCGCCAGCGTGATCGGCCTGCATGCCTAGCCCGCAGGTCCTGTTCGGCATGCTGCTGGCGGTGTCGCTGGCCTCGCTCGCCCTGTTCATCATGGCCGTGCGCACGCGCGGCGCCGCCCTTGTTCCCGCCGTGGCTCCAAGGTCCCGTGAATGCCGTGTGCCAGGCCGGCCTGCCCGCCATCGATGCAATCGGGGAAGGCAAGCTACAATCTGCATCGGCACGCACCGCTACCATTTTTTTGCCTGAACTGAACGCAACGACGAGAACGCCATGGCACGCCTGGAAGCTTGATTTTCCTGAAGAGCAGTATTACTACACGACGCCGCTGACGGTCCGGGTGACCGATATCAACGGCGCCAACCATCTGGGCAACGACTCGATGATCTCAATGATTTCCGAGGCGCGGGCGCGGTTCCTGTACGAATTCGGCGTGCGCGAAAGCGAGCGCGACGGCACTGGCATCATCGTCACCGACCTGGCCACCACCTACCGTGCCGAAGCGCACGCGCGACCAGCTGCTGTTCGAAGTGGGCGTCATGGACTTCAACAAATACGGCGGCGACATCACCTTCCGCATCACGCGGCCGAAGGACAAGCAACTGATCGCCATGGCCAAGTCCGGCTTCGTCTTCTACAACTACAAGACCAGCGAAGTGGTGGTCATGCCCGACGAATTCCGCACCAAATTCCCCCGCGCCAACTGGATCGACTGACACCCCCAATCGGGGTCAGACCTCCATTCTGCAACGCTTTCCCACCGGGGTCAGACCACTTTTTGCCCCGGTTTGGTGCATCTCGCTTGCCTGGAAGAAGGAATTGCCGAAAAAGGGGCCGATTTTTCCTTCCAGCCCGAGCTTCTCGGCAATGTCGGCCGCTTTTCTACACTCCTGGGCAATAAAATGTCCCGGATGCAGGGGTTTTGCCTCTGCCTCGCGGCAAAAGTGGTCTGACCCCGGTGTTGCAGAATGGAGGTCTGACCCCGAAGTTGAAGAAAGTTGGAACTTTTTGGGGGCGAGCGTGCAATAGGTGCTGAGACCCTGACCATGACGACTTCCGACGCCACTCCCGACACCGAACTGCTGCGCCAGATGCGCAGCGCGCGCGGCCACCGCTTTCCAGGCGCTGTACCGGCGCCACCAGGGCGCGCTGTTCCGCTTCGCCGTGCTGCGCTGCGGCTCGCCCGCCACCGCCGCCGACGTGGTCCAGGAAGTGTTCATGGGCCTGCTCACCGACACCCTGCGCTTCGATCCCCTGCGCGGCGCCCTGCCCCATTTCCTGTTCGGCGTGGCGCGCAAGCTGATCCTGCGCCACGAACATCCGCGCCACCAGGAACAGGCGCTGCCCGAGCCGGACGAGGAAGCCGATGACGAGGACGACCCCGCCTGCGAACGCCAGGAGCCGCTGGCCCGCTTGCTCAGCGACGAAGTCGCCGAGCAGGTCCGCAACGCGATCCGCGCAGCTGCCGCCCCACTACCGCGATCCCGTCATTCTCTACGAATTGCATGAGCTGTCCTACCTGGAGATCGCCGCTATCTGCCAGGTCGACATCGGCACCGTGCGCTCGCGCCTGTCGCGCGCCCGCGCCGCGATGGCCAAACGCCTGGCGGCCCACCGCCCCACCACGATCAACGAGGCATGAACATGACACCCGACGACGCCGCACGCGACCCGGCCCTGGCCGCCCCCTTCGACCGCCTGCGCCGCGCGATGGCCGCACAGAACGCGCCGCGCGGCGTGGAAAAAGAGCTGATGGACGCTTTCGCGAAGCAGTTTCCGCCGCGCCGCTGGTACCACGCGCTCTCGCCCCGCCAGTGGTCGCTGGCCGGCAAGCGCTGACCCTGGCCGCGCTGCTGATGCTGCCGACCATAGTGCCAACCATGCTGCCAGCGGCGCTGGCGCCACACGCGCTTCCGCCGCCGCCCCCCGCTCATCGCTGCGCCCGACGACGGCCCCGCCTTCGTCGCGCTGCAGTCCATGGAACGCATCGAGCAAGAGGCCAATCCTCAGGTGCTCGAAGCCGATGTGCCGCGCACCGCGCTTGCCTCGCTCGGTCTGCCCGTCAGCCCGGAACAGGCGGGCGACTCGGTGCGCGCCGAAATGCTGGTGGGCGCCGACGGCTCGCCGCTGGCCCTGCGACTCGTATCGCTGCCGTAGTACTTAACCCGAAAGAGGACACCATGAATACCAAGCACCTGCTGCTGGCCGCCCTGCTGGCCACCGCCTTCGCCCCGGCCCCGGCGCGCGCCGACGCCGCCGCTGGCGCTGCAGTTCGACGAGGCTAGAAGCGACGATGCTTAGGCGACAAGGGCGGCGCGCCGCACGTCGTGCGCGAACGGATCGTGATCGATGGCGCCGATGCGGCCAACTTCGAGCACGTCGACCATGCGGCTTTCACGGGCCCGCTGATGCTGGGCCGCGGCCGCGCTGTCAAGAACGCGCCCTACAGCGCGGAAGTCATCAGCGAGCAGCTCACCACGCTGGCCGACGGTAACCAGATCGCCAACAAGACGGTCTCGATGGCCTACCGCGACAGCGCCGGCCGCACGCGCCAGGAAATGCGCAGCCCGAACGGCGGCGTGACGGTGGTGACGATCCGCGACGCGGCCAGCGGCAGTACGCTGATCCTGCGCCCCGAGCAAAAGAGCGCGACCAGGATCGGTTCGCCCGACGAAATCGCGCGCATCGCTGCCGAACGGGCCCGCGCGGCCGGCTGAGGTGGCGCGCGCCGCGGGCGAGCGCGCCCAGGCGGCCGGTGAACGGGCGCGCATTGCCGGTGAACGGGCCCGCGCCCACGCCGAGCAGATGCGCGGCGGCGAAGGCGACCAGGTGTTCGTCAAGCGCATCGAACGGACCGAGGGCGACGAGGGCCACCGCATCCGCGAGGACGTGCGCATCCGCGTCGCGCGCGACATGGCCAGCGGCCATCCGATGCCGGGCGCGGAACGCTTCGGACCGATGATCGCGGGCGCCTTCGGCGACATGAAGTGGTCGTCCAGGGCGAGCTCGAAGGAACTCGGCGCGAAGGAGATCGACGGCGTGAAGGCGCAGGGAAAACTGCGCAGCTACGAGATCCCGGCCGATGAGATCGGCAACCGCAATGCGATCGTGGTCTCGACCGAGACCTGGTATTCACCGGAACTGCAGGTGACGCTGCTGTCGAAGCACAGCGATCCGCGCAGCGGCGAACGGATCTATCGCCTGGCGAACCTGGAAGCGCGACGAGCCTGCGCCTAAGCCCTGTTCACGGTGCCGTCCGACTATACGGTCAAGGATGCGCTGGCCAATCTGCGCAAGGTGGAAGTGAAGAAGTAAGGCTCTGCCAGGAAGGCAGGCCCGGCACGTGCCGGGCCTTTTTCGTTCCGCCTCAGTTGGCGGCAACGCGGTCCTTGAACCAGTCGTCAAGCATCTGCTTCTCGTAGCGCAGGCTGTCGCCGCTGACGTAGCGGTTGACCCTTTCAAGGTAGCTCATGCTGCTGATATTGTCTTCGCCGCTCTTGACGACGCGCTCGCCCTCGCGCACGGTGAAGCGCAGCCGCATGTGCGGCCAGTCGGCGCCGGTGCCGAGCACGCGCAGGTCGGGATTGGACATCGCGTTGGGGATGGTGCGCCCGGCCAGATCGAGGTCGAGCACTTCCACGCTCAGCGTCTGCCCGGTCGAGCAGGCGCGCCGCCAGCACGTCGAAATGCTGGGTCAGCAGCTTGAGCAGGCGTTCGCGGTCCCAGGCCGAGCGCGGTACGTCGGAAAACTGTTCCGGCTGGGCGAAGGTGACGGTGGCCGGTGCGGCCATGGCGCCTGCGCTGCCCAGCAACAACATTGCAGCCAGCGCGGCCCGTTGCATCGTGGTGTACATGGTAGGTCCTTTCTTGCGTCGATGATTCCAATATACGCCCATTTTTCGGCCCCGCCAGAGGGCGTTTGTCCCCAGTTTGTATCGAATTGTTAGTCTGCGCACACAGGCGCGCGTTTCCCGCACAGAATATCAAGCGCGAGGCGTGCCACCGGTGGCACGCCAATGCATTAACATGAAGACACGCAATTAACAAAATGTGACATCGAATATTGCTTGTTGTCAATATCATGGCGCCGTACTACAATCAATTTGACTTTCCATCCGGGGTAATTCCATGTCTTTTCTCGCCGCTGCCAATGCGCCAAAACTCGCACCGTGGAAGGTGCTGCTGGTCGACGACGAGCCCGACATCCACGACATCACCAAGCTCACGCTGAACCGCTTCCGCCTCGACGGGCGCGCGCTGACCTTCCTGCATGCCTACAGCGGCGCCGAGGCGATGCAGGTGCTGGCGCGCGAGAGCGATATCGCGCTGGTGTTCCTGGACGTGGTGATGGAGCGCGAGGACAGCGGCCTGGAAGTGGCGCGCTGGATGCGCGAAGACTTGAACAACCAGTTCACCCGCATCGTGCTGCGCACCGGCCAGCCGGGCCAGGCGCCGGAAGAACGCGTGATCGTCAATTACGACATCAACGATTACAAGGAAAAGACCGAACTCGATCGCACCAAGCTGTTTTACCACCACCTTCGCCGCGCTGCGCCCTACCGCGACATCATGAAGGTGGAAGAGGCGCGCCGCGTGCAACTGAGCTACCGCGAAGGCCTCGAACGCGTGATCGCGGCCTCCAGCCACATTTTCCAGCAGCGGAACCTGAAGGACTTCGCCAGCGGCCTGCTGCAGCAAGTGGTGGCGCTGCTGCGCCTGGAAAAAGCATCCTGCTGCGCCTGGCCGAAGCGCCAGCCTGGTCACGGGTGAAAGCGAATACGAGGTGCTGGCCCAGATCGGCGACATCGGCGAGAACGTGGTGACCCATGAACTGATCGCCCAGCTCGACGAGGCGCGCAGCAACCGCATCTCGCGCCTGCACGGCGACACCTATGTCGGCTACTTCCCCGAACAGCAGCGGCAAGGCCTCGCTGCTGGTGCTCAAGGGCGTCGAAGAGATTTCCGACATCGACGCCCAGCTGCTGGAAGTGTTCTGTTCGGGCGTGGCGATCGCCTTCGACAATATCCTGCTGACCCAGGAGATCACCGATACCCAGGCCGAGCTGATCCTGCGCCTGGGCGACGTGGTCGAGTCGCGCTCCTCGGAAGCGGGCAACCACGTGCGCCGCATGTCGCAGATCTGCCACCTGCTGGCCGAAACGTCCGGCCTGCCCGAAGACGAGACGGCGGTGCTGATGCACGCCGCGCCCATGCACGACATCGGCAAGATCGCCACCCCGGACGCGGTGCTGCTCAAGCCCGGCAAGCTCGATGCGGCCGAGTGGGAAATCATGAAGCAGCATCCGGAAGTCGGTCTGTCCATCCTGGACGGCTCGCAGCGCCCCATCCTCAAGGCGGCCGCCGTGATCGCGCACCAGCATCATGAAAAATTCGACGGCAGCGGCTATCCGCAGGGCCTCAGGGGCGAGGCGATCCACCAGTACGCGCGCATCGTGGCGGTGGCCGACGTGTTCGACGCGCTGTCGCACAAGCGCTGCTACAAGGAGGCGTGGCCGATCGACCAGGTGGTCGCCCACCTGCGCGAGGTGGCTTAGCTCGCACCTCGATCCGCGCTACGTGGAACTGCTGATCGCGCACATGGACCGCGCGGTCGAGATCAACAACCGCTGGCCCGACTGAGCTGCTTTAGGCCTTGGCCGGGCGCCAGCTGCGCGGGAAAGCGCAGGTGGTACTGCAGGCCTGGCTGCCGGGCGCACTTTCGACCCGCACGCTGCCGCCCAGCGGCCCCGTCACCAGGTTGTACAGAATGTGGGCGCCCAGCCCGCTGCCGCCCTGGCCGCGGCGCGTGGTGAAGAAGGGATCGAACAGCTGCGCGAGCGTGGACGCATCCATCCCGGCGCCATTGTCGCCGTAATCAAACAGCACGCTCTCGCCGTCCAGCCGGGCCGCCATCGTGATGGCCCCGGCCTGGTCTTGCGCGAAGCCGTGCACCAGTGAGTTCATCACCAGGTTGGTGACGATCTGCGACACCGCGCCGGGGAAGCTTTCCAGTTCGATCGCCGCATCGCAGTCGAGCGTCACCGTCACCGGCCTGCCCTTGAGCTTGGGCTGCAGCGACAGCAGCACTTCGGCCAGATAGGTCTTCAGGTTGAACTTGCGGATCGCGTCCGAGGACTGGTCCACCGCCACCTGCTTGAAGCTGCGCACCAGGCTGGCCGCGCGCTGGGTGTTGGTGGTCATGATCTTGAGCGACTGTCCGATGATCTCGAAGAACTGCTCGAGGCTCTCTTCGGTCATCACGCCGGCCGCCATGTCTTCGCGCGCCAGCTTGAGCTCCTGCACCAGGTGGCTGGTGGCGGTCACGCAGATGCCGAGCGGGGTGTTGATTTCGTGCGCCACGCCGACCACCAGCCTACCCAGCGAGGCCAGTTTTTCCTGGCGCACCAGTTCCGACTGGGCTTCCTGCAGGGCGGCCAGGGCGCGCCCCCGTTCCGCCGATTCGTGTTCCAGGCGCGCCGTGCGTTCCTGCACCGCGCGCTCGAGCCGGTCCACGCTCTGCATGCCCTGCAGGGCGTTCGAGACGTGGTTGGCGATCAGGGCGAACAGGGCTTCGTCTTCTTCGCTGAAGGTGTGCGCGCTGTCGTAGCTCTGGATGACCATCGCGCCCAGGCACTGGTGCTGGTGGTCGAGCAGGGGCGAACCGATCCAGTGTTCGGCGGTGCTGCCCTGGCCCCAGCTGCCGCCCTTTTGCTGCTGGTCGTCGCGCCGCATGCTCAGGTTCTGGCCGTTGAGGATGACCCAGGCCGTGGGCGACTGCTCGGGCGAGGCCAGCCTGACCTTGTGTTCGGGATCGGGCGCGGCGTCCTGCTCGTCGACGAAGTAGACGAAGCGCACCGTGTTGTCGTCGCGGTCGGACAGGGCCACATAGAAATTGGCCGCATACATGATGCGGCCCAGCGCGCGGTGTACGGCGCCCAGAAATTCGGACATGTCGCTGCAGGTATTGGAGATCTGGCCGATCCCCAGCAGCATGGCCTGGACTGCCTCGAGGCGGTGAAGGCGACTTTCCATCGTTTTCCCTGGTTTAGTTCACCAGGGAAATACTAGCAGTTCAGGACGGCTTGCGGAAGCCGTTTTCGACCCAGTCGGCCGCGCTGCCCGGGGTCAGGCGGAAATTGGCGGCGGTGCGCACCTGGGCCATGTTTTCGCCGTCGATGCCAATCGCCGTCAGCAGGGCATAGGGATGGTCTTCGTCGGGCACGATATCGAGGGTGACCTTGATTTCGTCGCCGCCCACGGACACGACCGTGCTCTTGTGCAACATCGCATGCAGCTGCTGCTCGTGGCGGCGCAACACTTCGGACGCGGTCTTGACCAGGGTGTGGAAGGCGCTGGTGTCGAGCGGCTTGGGATTTTTTTGTCGCGCCCCATGGTCCAGGGACCGACCAGGGCCGGTTCCGGCTCGCCATCCTTGATCATGGCGACAGCCCAGCCCTCGTCATCTTCGTTCTTGATGACTTTGGCGGTCCAGCCGTTGCCTTGCCATAGACGTGGCTCCTGCACCAGGTGGTCGCCGTCGTCGGCAGAGTGGTCAGGGACGTGATCGATCATGATGTCGTGACTTAAAGTGGCGGAAAAATCCAAAGGGGGTGAATGATAGTCGAATTCTAGCCGGACCGCAGTTTTGGCAGCGCACGCTCGGCGTACTTTTCCGTGCGCCAACAAAAAGGCCCGCGGGGAGCGGGCCAGTGGTCAGTGCGCAGTGCAAGCGGACAGGCGCCAGTCCGGCGCCCGCGGCGGCTGCAGCGGCGGTCCGGCAGGCGGCACGCGCGGATCGATGGCCGGCAGCTTGGCGTCTGGTAGCTGAAGGGCGTGATGATTATGGGCGGAATGGTCGGCGGCGCCGACGGTGGCCCCTTGGGTCCGCCGCCGCTAAGCAGCCTGCGCAGCTGGCGCGCGATGTCGCCAAAGGTCGAAAATGCCAGGTGGTCCGTTGGATAATAAACAAATTGCATGAGAATCCCCATCCGATAACGCAGGCATTCAGTATAGGCAATGGTAAGCGATTTACAAGGTAGAAAATCGCTCAACAGCGCGGCGCCGCGCTTTGCCATTGATCGGCGCAATGGCACGCTGATCCCGCCAAACGTGCAGTCTGTCGCAATCCGGTGGCCATGCCTCCCTGCTCGCTACAGTGAACCCATCAGCTTCACACACCGAGTCCCAACCGCCACCGAAGAGGCCACACCATGAAAAGACCCTGCCCTACCTGCTGCTGTTTATCCTTGCCCTGATGATCTGGAACGGCATCACCGATCACGCTAAGCATGCACCTGGTGCTCGACGACGGCGACTTCGACGGCTCGCTCGGCGGCGTGCTGGGGGCCCTGATCGGCACGGTCGTGATGGTGTTCGTGGCAGTGGTGCTGGCGGTCGTGTTTGCTTAGGCGTGGGCGTGGTCCTGATCGGCGCCCTGTTCCTGGCCGCGCTGGTGGCCGCGATCGCGATTTCGCCGCTGCTGCTGCCGATCCTGATCCCGTGCCTGATCGTCTGGTTCATCGCGCGCCGCAGCCCGGCCCGCCAGGCGCCCGATCCCAAGGAAAGCGCCGCCTGAGTTTTCTTCTTCCCCCATAAAAACCGGCGCCAGCCGGTTTTTTCATGCCGCCGCCAGCCCGCTTTCGCGGTCGACCCGGTTGCGCCCCCCGGCCTTGGCCCGGTACAGCGCGCGGTCGGCGCGCTTGAGGGCGGCGTCGGCCGTGGCGTCGCCCGCATAGATGCTTAAGCAATGCCGATGCTGACCGTGATGGTCAGCGCCCCCGCTTCGCTCTGGTAGGGACTGTCGGCCACGCGCTGGCGCAGGCGCTCGGCGAAGGCGGCGGCCGCGTCCAGGTCGGCGCCCGGCAGCAGCAGCGCGAATTCTTCGCCGCCCATGCGGCCCGGGGTGTCGATCTTGCGCTGGCTGCCGCGCAGCACGTCGGCCAGGTGGCGCAGGACGGCGTCGCCCACCGCGTGGCCGTGCACGTCGTTGACTTGCTTGAAATGGTCGACATCGAGCATCAGCACCGAGGCCCCGTCGCCCACGTCGCGCTGCAGGCGCGCCAGCTGGTCTTCCATGCGCGCCATGAATTCGCGCCGGTTCGGCAGGCCGGTCAGGAAGTCGGTGCTGGCCAGCTGCAGCAGTTCGGCGTCGACCCGCTTGCGCTCGGTGATGTCGACCGTGGTGACGATCACGAAATCGAGTTCCTCGGCATGGCCCGGCATCACCAGCAGCGTGAGCGCGTGCTGGCGCGCGCTGCCGTCCAGGCGGCGGAAGCTGCTGTCGCAGGAATAGACCTGGGCCCCGGCCGCCAGCGCCAGCACGGCGTCCACGAAGGCGCTCTCGCCCAGCACGTCGAAGTACTGGGCCATGGTGAGCGCGGCCAGGTCCTTGTGATGCTGGCCCACGTGGGCCAGGGCCGCGCCGTTGGCGCCGCGGATGCGCACCAGGGTGGCCAGGCGCCGGATTTCCTGGGGCCGCGCGCGCAGCCAAGCGCCCAGGTCCTCAGGGACAGTCCTGGCGCAGCCGCGCCAGCGCCAGCCCCACCTGGGACCAGTCCTGCTGCCACAGGGGCACCGGCGCATGGTCGACCAGGCTGCGGAAGCGGTCTTCAGCCGGCGCGCAGGGCCTGCGCGGCCTGGGCTTGCTCGACCGCGATGCTGGTCAGATGCGCCGCCTGTTCGATCAGGACCACGTGCGCGGCGCTCGGATAGTGGGCCGTGCGGTGATACATGGCGAAGGAACCGATCACGCGGCCCGAGCCGCCCCGGATCGGCTGCGACCAGCACGACGCCAGCCCCGCCTCCTGCGCCACCGCGCGGTAGCCTTCCCAGTCCGGGTGGTGGGCGATGTCTTCGACGATCACGCGCGCCCGCTGAACGCGGCCGCGCCGCACGAGCCGGCGCGCGGGCCGATCTCGGCGCCGTCGAAAGCCTGGTTGAAGTAGGCGGGCAGGCTGGGCGCCGCGCCCGTGACGAGGTGGCGCCCGTCGGGGCCGAGCAGCATGATCGAACACAGCATGCCGGGATTGGTTGCCTCCACCCCCAGCACCACCGCTTCGAGCACGCCGCGCAAGGGCGCGCGCCGCGCCAGCAGTTCGAGCACGTGGCGGTGCGAACGCTCGCGCTGTTCGATCTGCTTGCGCTCGGTGATGTCGTGGAACGACCACAGGCGGGCCTGCTGCCCGTTGCCAAGCACGATCAGGCGCGCGAACTGCTCGAAGAAGCGCCCATCTTTCAGGCGCAGCAGGTCGCGGTGGGCGCTGGTGTCGGTGTACTGCATGTCGCGGCTGTGCAGGAAGGGCGCCGCATGCACCAGCTGCGCCACCAGGTGCGCGCACAGGGCGCGGTCGTCGCCTTCGAGCGCGATCTCGGGCGGCACGCTCCACAGTTCGCGAAAGCGCTGGTTCGACACCAGGATACGGCCGCCGCCGTCGTCGACCAGGATGCCGTCGATGGCCGAATCGAGAATGCTGCGCATCATCAGTTCGCTGCGCTGGGCCGTGTCCGTCAGGCCGCCCAGCTGGCGGCGCGCCCGCTCGAGCTCGCCACCGAGCGCAGCCGGCGCTGGCCTGCGCGGCAGCGCCCTGGCGCTGGCTCCATGCCAGCAGCGCCGCCAGCAGCGCCAGCAGCACGCTGCCCGCCACGCCGACCGCGAGCACGGTCTGCAATTCATCGTTGGCGGCGCGTGCCGAAGCCGGGCAGCGCGCCGATCGCCAGCGTCCAGCGATTGGTGCCGATCCCGATTTCCTTGACCGTGCGCAGCGCCGGGGGCGGCGCCAGGCCCGGGGCCAGCGCGCCGTAGATGCGCGCCGCGTCGACCGCGGCGTCGCCGTCGTACATGGCGATGTCAAGGCTTAGGCCGCCAGCTCGGGCGCGAGCGAGGCGATCAGGTCGCGCGCGCGCACCGGCGCATACACCCAGCCGCGCACGGCCTGCTCGCGCTGCACGCGGGTCGCCAGCGGCAAGCCGTTCTGGTACACGGGCGCCACCATCAGGAAGCTGCCGCCGGGCGCCTTGCCGCTGTCCTGCACCAGCGTGAGCTGGCCCGACATGGCCTGGCTGCATTGGTGTCGCGCGCCAGCTCCAGCGCGCTTGCGGCGCACGGTTTCGCTCCAGGCGTCGAAGCCGAGCACGCGCAGATTGGCGGGCGTGGGCGGTTCGATGAACACCACCGGCGCGAACTGGTCGCGCTCGCCGGGCGGCACCAGGGTGTAGTCGGGCAGGGTGGCTGGCGCGCATGCGCGCCACGTGGCGCCCGGCCTGCGCGCCCTCGATCAGCTGCATGTAGCCGATGGCGTGCATGCCCGGCACTTCGCTGTTGAAATGCTGGGACCGGACGAAGGTGGAAAATTCAGCGCGGGTAACGCTGTCGGAACTGGCGAACAGCGCCTGCATGCTGCGCAGGCTTTGCGTGTAGGCGTTCACGCGCTGCGCCAGCTGGTTGGTCACTTCGCGCGCGTGATCGAATTCGGCGCGCACCTGCTGCGCTTCGGCCGCCCGGGTCTGGCGCCACAGCTGCCAGTTCAGTCCCAGGCACAGCGCCAGCACCAGCAAACCGACACCGGCAGGCAGCATCTGGCTGCGCCCCGGCGGCTGCGGCTGTGATGCGTTGCGTTCGGTAGCTTGCATGGACGCGATCCCGTCTGCGGCGCCTCTGAACGGGCGCGCTAAGGAACGAGTCTACGTGAGGGGGCCGCGCGACGCAATCGACGCGGTCAGATGCCTTCGATCAGGCGCATGGCGAACACGATCGGCAGCCCGGCGGCAATCACCCGGCGCGCGGCGGCGCCATGGTCGTAAGGTACCCTGAAGTAACTCAATTCGCGTGACTGGTCGTCGTAGATGGCGTAGCAGGAGGCGCTGTTGCCGTCGCGCGGCTGGCCCACCGAGCCGGGAATGACCAGGTACTGGTGCTGCGGCAGGACCGGAATCCGTTTGGCCGGGGTGGGCAGGTGCGCGCCCATGCGGCCGTCGTCGGTGCGGCGGTACAGGGCCGGGCCGTGCACGTGCCCCGAGAACACCATCCGGCAGTCGGTCGCGCTCAGGCTCTTTTCGGCGTCCTCGACGCCCATCACGTATTCCCACTTGGGCGGGTCGTTGGCGCTGGCATGCACGAACAGCATGCGGTCGCGTTCGCGCACCAGGGGCAGTTCGGCCAGGAACCGGAGCTGTTCGGCGCTGAGCTGGCCGCGCGTCCATTCGATCACTTCGCGCGCTTCCGAGTGCATGCTGGGACGCGCCTCGCGGGTGGCGGCCGCGTCGTGGTTGCCCTGCACCGCGATCGCCCCGCGCGCCACGTATTCCATCACCGTGTCGACCACCCAGGCCGGATCGGCGCCGTAGCCGACAAAGTCGCCCGTAAAGGCGAACTGGTCCGCGCCCTGCTGCTCGGCGTGGGCCAGGCAGGCGGACACCGCCTCGCGGTTGGCGTGCAGGTCGGTCAGGAGGGCTAGGCGCATGCGGCCTCCGCATACTGCAGGTAGCCGCGCGCGCAGTTCGCATGCCGGGCAACTGCCGCAGCCATAGCCCCAGGCATGCAGCGTGCCGCGCTCGCCCAGGTAGCAGGTGTGGGTCGCCCTGCGGATCAGGTCCACCAGGGCCTGGCCGCCGCAATCGTGCGCCAGCTGCCAGGTGGCTTTTTTGTCAATCCACATGAGCGGGGTTTCCAGCTTGCTGCGGGTGGCCATGCCCAGGTTGAGCGCCACCTGCAGCGCCTTCATGGTGTCGTCGCGGCAGTCCGGATAGCCGGAAAAATCGGTTTCGCACATGCCGCCGACCAGCACATTGAGGCCGCGCCGGTAAGCCAGGGTCGCGGCCACCGTCATGAACAGAAGATTGCGGCCGGGAACGAAGGTGTTCGGCAAGCCGTTTTCCTGCATGGTAATGGCGACGTCGCTGGTGAGGGCCGTGTCGGAAATCTTGCCGATCAGGGACAAGTCGACCATGTGATCCTCGCCCAGGCGCGCATCCCAGGACGGCTTGAGCGCGCATCCCCGCCAGCACGGCCGGACGGACCGTCAGTTCGACCGCATGCCGCTGGCCATAGTCGAATCCGATGGTCTCGACCCGGGCGTAGCGCTCCAGCGCCCACGCCAGGCAGGTGGTGGAATCTTGTCCTCCGCTAAACAACACGAGGGCGGTATCGGCTTGTTGCATGAATTCGAAGTGTGAAAAAACGTTAAGCGTTCGCCATCATTTCTGGCATTCCGGTAAGATGACCCGAGCATTATGCCGAATGGAGCGACATGTTTTCCGCAATACCCGACCTGAACCCTGCCCGAGTACTGCGGCGATCACGAATTTTGGCACAGATTGCGGCCACCGTGTTCACCTTGCTTGCCATGCCGCGCCGGCCCTGGCGCAAGGGGTGAGCTACCGCGTCGACATCGAGGCGCCGGACCCGCTCGACGAGCTGCTCGAAGACAATCTGGACCTGCTGCGCTGGCAGGGCAATCCCCGCCTCGACATGGACCAGCTGCAGCGCCTGGTCAAGGCCACGCCCGCCCAGGCTTAAGCACCCTGATCGCCACCGAAGGCTATTATTCGCCGCGCGTGGCCGCCACCCTCGACACCAGCGGCAGCGAACCGGTGGCGCGCATCGTCGTCGATCCGGGTCAGCCGACCATCGTCGGCGAGGTCGACCTGGTCCTCAAGGGCTTCAGTAGAGCCGGCGCCGACGCCAGGCCGTTCGACGCGGCCGAACTGCGCAACCGCTGGTCGCTGCTTAGGCCGGGAGCCGGTTCCGCCAGGCCGACTGGGAAGCGGCCAAGCGCGGCCTGCTGCGCCAGGTGATCCAGGTGCGCTACCCGCGCGCGCATGACCGAGTCGAGCGCCATTGTCGACCCGGACGTGCAGCGCGCCCTGCTCAAGGTGGTGCTCGACAGCGGGCCCGAGGCGCGCTTCGGCGAGCTCAAGGTCGACGGCCTGGAAGCGCTACCCGGCCACCATCATCACCAATCTGAACCAGATCAAGCCGGGCGAGCAATACAGCGAAGCAGCGCTGCAAGCCTTCCAGGCCAGGCTGCAGGACACCGGCTATTTCAGCGGCGTGGAAGTGAGCACCGATCCGGGCGAAGCGCTGGACGAAGAAATCGAGGCGCTCGAAGAGGGCGCAACGGCCCGCCCCAAGCCGCCGCCGGAAAATCCGGTCACGCTGCCGGTGCTGGTGCGGGTGACCGAGAACAAGCAGCGCAACGTGGCGCTGGGCCTGGGTTTTTCGTCCAACACGGGCGCGCGCCCCAGGTCAGCTATGACGACCTGAACGTGCGCGGCCTGCGCATGAAGAGCAACGTGATCATGGAAACGCGGCGCCAGGGCGCGCACGCCGACTTCTACTACCCGACCACGCCCAAGGGCTACAACGACAGCTTCGGCGCCTCGTTCGAGCGCAACGACGTGCAGGGCGAGGTGACCGCGGTCGCGCGGTGGGCGCGCGCCGCGCCTGGGGCACGCCGCTGCGCGAGCGCCAGCTGACCTTCGAGTTCCTGACCGAACAGCGCACCGTGGACGGCCAGGTGGGCAAGCGCGCCCAGAGCTTGCCGCTGACCTTCAGCTACACCAAGCGCCAGGTCGACAACCTGCTGCTGCCGACCAGGGGCTACGTCGCCAACGCCACCATCGGCGGCGCCCTGCTGCCGGTGCTGACCGACGAACGCTTCATCCGCGCCAGCGCGCGTGATCGCCTACCGTCCGCTGGGCGGGCGCGCCAACCTCGTGCTGCGGGCCGACGCGGGCGCGCTCGCGTCCGCGCAAAAGGCGGGCGTGCCGGGCACCTTCCTGTTCCGCGCCGGCGGCGACGGCTCGGTGCGCGGCTACGGTTACCAGGCGCTGGGCGTCAAGGAAGGCGAAGCGACGGTCGGTGCGCGCTACCTGCTGACCGGCAGCGCGGAATACCAGTACTGGTTCAAGCCGCCCTGGGGCGCGGCCGTCTTTGTCGATGCGGGCAATGCCGCCGACACCATCTCCGAACTGAAACCGAAGGTCGGCTACGGCATCGGCGCGCCTGGCGCAGCCCGGTCGGCCCGATCAATGTCGATGTCGCCTACGGCCAGGCAGTCAAGGAAGTCCGACTGCACTTCTCGCTTGGATTTACTTTCTGATGACCGCAACTGACACCCAAGCGCAAGCTCCCTCGCCTGCCGCGCGCCGCTGGCCGCGCCGGGTCGCGCTCGGCGCGGCCGTCATCGCTGCCCCTGCTGGCTGCCTACCTACTGGTACGGCGGGCGCGAAAGCACGCTCCAGGCGCTGGTCCAGCGGGTGGCCAATGCCAGCGGCGGCAGCATCGTCGTCACCGGCGTCAAGGGTTCGCTGTACAGCAGCATGTCGATGGACAAAATCGTCTACCGCACCCCGGAACAGCTGATCACGATCGAGCACGCCGCAGTGGACTGGTCGCCGTTCCAGTACTTCACGCGCGGGATCGCGATCAACAAGGTGCACGTGATGTCGGTGCGCGTGGATACCCTGCGCGAGGGCGAGAAAGCGAAGATGCTTAAGCCAGCCTGGCGGCGCCGTTCTCGCTGTCCCTGAAGGACGCGGCATCAACCAGCTCACGCTGGTCAAGGCTCTAAGCGTCACGACCGTGATTGCCGACCTGCGCTTCGATCTGTCGGGCGGCCAGCACAAGTGGGCGCTGCGCGGCGCCAGCGCCGTCACGCCCTGGGGCTATGCCAGGGCCGACGGCAGCATCGCGGCGAACCAGCCGTTCAAGCTCGACGCGACCGCCAGCCTGACCCAGCTCGTCGTGCCCAAGGGCCAGCAGCCTAGCCCAGCTCCGGGTGCGCGCCAGCGGCGACCTGCAAACCACCGAGATCGCCGCCGACGGCCAGTCCGGCAAGGCGGTGGGCGACGCGCTGTTCACGCTCGCGCCGTTCGACGCCGTGCCGCTGCGCTGATGGCGATCAACGGCAAGCATCTGGACCCCGGCTTCCTCAATCCGTCCCTGCCCAAGGCTGACCTGAGCGTCACGCTGGCGGCGCGCATCGGGGCCGACCGCAAGGTCAAGGGCAGCGTCCTGATCGAGAACCAGGGTCCGGCTCTACACCGTCGACAAGCAGCTGCTGCCGCTGCGCGCCATGCGCGGCGACTTGAGCGGCGACCTGTCGGCACTGCGCCTCGGCGGCGCGCTGATCGACTTCGGCGGCGCTTAAGCAAATTTACGGGCAGCGGCGCGGTCGACCGCGCCCCGGGCGACACGGGCCTGGGGACCGCCAGCTTCGTGCTGCATACCGACCGCCTCGACCTGCAGCAGCTGCATGGCAGGATCAAGCGCACGGCAATTGCTTAAGCGACATCCGGCTGACCAGCGCGGGCGACACGCAAACCCTCACCGCGCACCTGGTGGAAGCGAAAATGCGCCTGGACGCGGAAGCGACCCTGGCCAGGCAGCTGGTGCAGATCAAGCAGGCCAGCATCAGCGCCGGGCGCAGCGTGGTGCGCCTGACCGGCAATGCCAGCCTGGCGGGCAACCGCGAATTCAAGGCCAGCGCCAGCGCGACCGGCTTCAACCCGGCCTCGTTCGGCGACTATCCCGCAGCCGACGTGAATGCCGACATCAACGTCAACGGTTTCCTCGCTTGTAAGCCTGGAAGATCGCGGCCGACTTCGCGCTGCGCCCCAGCCGCCTGTTCGACCTGCCGCTGTCGGGCAAGGGCAAGCTGAACGCCGACGCGGCGCACGTCAGCAATGTCGACGCCGCGCTGGCGCTGGGCGGCAACAGCGCGGATGTGCGCGGCAGCTTTGGCGCGCCCGGCGAACAGCTCCTGTGGCGCGTCGAGGGCAAACAGCTGGCCGCCGTGCGCAAGGAGCTGATGGGCACCCTGAGCGCCAGCGGCGCCGTCACCGGCAGCATGGACATGCCGCGCACTTCGTTCGAAGTCGACGCCAGGGGGCTGGGCTGGACCGCCGCCGCGCGCAGCGCTGGCTGCTTGGCGCCAGCGTGCTGCACGCCTCGGGCAGCGCCTGGCTGGCGGCGCCCGGCAAGGACGGCAAGCGCGCTCGAGGCCGACGCCAAGGGCATCGCGCGCGCCTTCAACCCGGCCGCCTTCGGCGACCTGCTGCCGGGCAGCGTCAACGCCAGCTTCGACGCCAGCGGCCACGCGGGCGCCGACTGGCGCGCCGCGCTCAACCTGACGATAGAGCCATCCACCCTGGCCAACGCGCCGCTGTGGGGCTATGCCAGACTGACGGCCGACGCCGCGCGCGTGTCGAACGCGGACATCGATCTGCACGTGGGCCCCAACATCCTGGCCGCCAAGGGCAGCTTCGGCAGCGCGTCCGACACGCTCGACTGGCGGGTCGACGCGCCCCAGCTGGCCTTGTTCGGCGCGAACTTTGGCGGCGTGCTGCGCGGCTCGGGCAAGCTGTCCGGTTCGGCCGAGGCGCCCTCGCTCAGCGCCGCGCTGGACGGCCAGAACCTCAAGCTGTTCGGCCAGCACCAGATCAAGGCGGTCAAGGGCACGGCCAGCGTGGGCTCCGGCCACGGCGCGGCCGATCCGCTGGTCGGCGATATCGAACTGACCGGCTACACCAACGGCAGCACCGTGGTCGACAGCGCCCGCCTGCAAAGTGCCTAAGCACCCGCGGCGCGCACGTGCTGCGCCTGACGGCGCGCGGCGAAGCGATCGACGCCAGCGGCGAGGTGCAGGGCGGCTTCGACGCCGGCGCCTGGAGCGGCACCGTGGCCGCGCTGCAGAACAAGGGCCGCTACGCGTTCACGCTGCAGGCGCCGGTCGCGCTGCGCATCATCGCGCGCGCCCGAGGCGGGCGTCATGGGCCTGCTCAAGTAGGCCCCGCATCGCTGCGCGACGCCGTCATCAAACTGCCCAACGGCTCGCTCAGCGTGCAGTCGCTTGAAAAAGACGGCCCGCACTGGTCCAGCAAGGGCGCGGCCGAGGGTGTGCCCGTCAATTACCTGGGCCAGTTCTCGCCCGCCCTGCGCGCCAACCTCAGCGGCGACCTGACCATCGGCGCCCAGTGGGCGCTCGACGCCCAGGCGGCGGCCGGCGCCCAGGCGGCGGCTTGGCGCCACGCCGGCTGCTGAACGGCATGCTGCACGTGTTCCGCGAAAAGGGCGACCTGATCGTGGGCGCCGAAGTGCCGGTGGTGCTCGGTCTGCGCACGCTCGACCTGCGTGCCGATATCATCGCAGCACACTGCGCACCCAGCTCGCGCTGGACGGCACCCGCGCCGGCCAGGCCACCATCGACGCCACCGCGCAACTGATCGAGGGCCGCCTGTCGAACGCCAGTCCGCTCAAGCTGGCTGCGAATGCCGACATGACCTCGGTCGCCTGGCTGGCGCCCCTGTTCGGCCAGCCAGGGCTGGAGCTGGACGGCGGCCTGGAAGCTGGCACTGACCGGCGGCGGCACCATCGGCGTGCCGACGCTCGACGGCAGCGTGAATGGCGACGCGCTCGGCGTGCGCTGGCCCGAGCAAGGCGTCAAGCTGCGCAACGGCGTGCTGCGCGCCCAGCTCATCGGCGACCAGCTGGTGCTGCAAAAGCTCGACTTCGACGGCACCCAGGGCCATATCGGGGGTAGAAGCGGCAATGTGCGCTTCTCGGGCGGCGAGGCGACCATGCAGCTCAAGCTGGTGGCCGACAAGATCGAGATCCTGTCGCGTCCCGACCGCACGCTCGTCATCAGCGGCCAGAGCACGCTGCTGCGCGACGCCAAACGCTTCGAACTCGAAGGCAAATTCCGCGCCGAGCGCGCGCTGGTGGAACTGGCGCCGCAAGAGCGCCCCACCCTCTCGGACGACGTCATCGTGCTGGGCCGCACCAAGCCGGGCAGCGCGGCGCGGCCGGAATCGAAGTCGGTGCCGCTCTCGGTCGACATCGAGGCCGACCTGGGCGACGCCTTCCGTCTGCGCGGCATGGGCATCGATGCCGAACTGGCGGGCACGGTCCGGGTGCGCAGCGGCAGCCGCGGCCTGCGCGCCAACGGCAGCATCCGGGTCGCCTCGGGCACCTACAAGGCGTACGGCCAGAACCTCACGATCGAACGGGGCGTGCTGACCTTCAGCGGCCCTTACGATAATCCGGCACTGAACATCCTGGCCGTGCGCAAGCGTCCCGAAGGCGAGCAACTGAGCGAGACCAATGTCGAAGGGGGGGTCGAAGTGCGCGGCACGGCGCAGGCGCCGATTGCCAAGCTGGTGGCCACGCCG
The DNA here is from genome assembly GCA_024703915.1 of Massilia sp. H-1. GTDB lineage: Bacteria > Pseudomonadota > Gammaproteobacteria > Burkholderiales > Burkholderiaceae_D > Telluria_A. The sequence continues at coordinate 2,139,395 of CP087969.1, forward strand.
AGCGTGCCGGACAGCGAAAAGCTGGCCTGGCTGGTGCTCGGCCACGGCATGGAAGCGGTGTCGGGCAACGAGAACGGCGTGCTGGCGGCAGCGGCTTGCGCCCCTGCTGGGCGGCAGCGGCAAGGGCGGCGGCCTGCAGGCACGCCTGGCCAGCTCGCTCGGGGTCGATGAACTGGGCCTGTCGCAGGCCAAGGGGCTGGAAAGCACGGTGGTGACGGTCGGCAAACGCCTGTCTTCGCGCGCCTACCTCAGTTTCGAGCAGGGTGCGACCACGGCGTCCAGCCTGGTCAAGCTGCGCTACAAGCTCAATAGCAAGTGGACGCTGCAATTCCAGGCGGGCACCAATACCGCGCTCGATATTCTGTACACCTGGGCTTTCGATTAACTGGGCTTGTGGTCGGGCACAGGCTCGTCCTGGCCCGGGTGCGGCACCGGCGGATGGTGGGGATGGGGCTGGTCGAACGGCTCGGGCGGCGCTTCCTCGATCGGTGCGGGATCGGGCGCGCGATGCAATTCGTATGCTGCAGGGTTCATGGTGGCGCACTCCTGAGGGTAAAGTCGTGACATCCGATTCTACGCCTTGTGTGGTTTACAATGCGCACTCCCGTTCAATCTGGCCACTTCACGAAGACGACCATGCTTTCGATTACCACCATAGCCTTACTGCTGCTCGGTCCTGTCCTGGTCTGGCGGATTTATTCGCGCATCAAGGCGCAGATGGCGCGCCAGCGCTCCATCATGCAGCGCCATTACACCGGGCTCGGCGTATTCACGGCGATGGCACTGGTGCTTAAGCTTCGCAGCTGATGGGCGAAGCGGCGCTGCTGGGATGGCTGATGCTGGGCGTGGCTAGCAGGGGATTGCCTACGGTGTGTGGGGACTGAAGCTCACCCGCTTCGAGACCCTGCGCGAGGGATACTACTTCACGCCGAACCCGCGTCTGGGGCTGGTCATCGCGATGCTGTTCGTCGCTTGCCTGATGTATATCGGCTTCGAGATCTATGCCAATCAGGGCAGCGGCAATCCGACCCCGAAGGTGACGGATTATCCATTCAGCCTGCCCAGCCTGGGGCTGGTGGTTAACTACTTTGCGACCTATTCGGCCGGGCTGCTGGAAGTGGCGCTTCCAGGCTGCGCAAGGAACTCAACGAAGCCTGGAAGCGCTGCGCGGCCGGTTCAGGCTGCGGTTTTTTCCGGCGTGGTCCGGCGCTGCAGCACGAAGATCGGCTGCGCCCACGTCATTTCCTTCTTCTTCTTGCTGGTGATGAGCGTGAGCTCCGACGGATCGTAGACGTCCGTGTTGTGCGTCAGCGGCGTGGTCATCAGATACTGCGCCTCGGTGTTCTTGAGGAACTCGCCGACCAGCTGGATATTGCGAATATCGAGGTGGGCAAACGGTTCGTCGATGAACACGAAGCCGCCCGAGCCATCTTCCGACTTGAGCAAACCGATCAGCAGCACCAGCGACTTCATGACCTGCTGGCCGCCTGACGCTTCGCCGTCGTTCATCCCGATCTGGTCCTTGCCGTCGAACTTGAAGCGCACGTGCAGGCTTAGGCCTGGGCCAGCTGCACGTCGTCGTTCTCGAGCCGCACCGGATCGGCATTGACTTCAATGCCCGCCAGCTCGCCCAGTTCCTTGATGTTCTTGCTGTAGGTCTTGACCGTGTAGCGCAGGCGCTCGATGTAGGCGCCGCGCGCATTGCCGGTCGCTTCGATCGCCCGGTTGTTCTGGTAGCGGCGCTCGTCGGTCTCGGTCTGGCGGCCGTGCAGCTGCTCGTTCAGACGGTGGTACTGGTCGATCACGGTCGCATCGAGCTCCCAGTCGTCGCGCGCCAGGCTGTGCTGCAGCGACGAGACGCGCAGATCCACCTGGTGCGAGTTCTGGTGTTCGGCCACCAGCGAGGCGCGGCGCGCGGGACGGCGCCAGCCTTGCGGCAGGTGGCGCCAGGCGCGGCGCAGCTCGGCCAGGTTTTTTGCGTGTTCGGCGCGCTGTTCGATCTGGCGCTTGTGGCCCAGGCGCAGGCCTGCCTCGGCCTCCGACAAGGCCAGGCGTGCGTTCTGCCAGGTGGTGTCGGCGCGGGTGCGGGCCACGGTCGCGGCCTTGGTCAGGCCTTGCAATTCACCCAGGCGCGAGCCGACTTCCATGCGCTCGGCCTTGAGCGGCGCGGTATTGCGGGTCGCTTCTTCGAATTCGGCGTGGCGCGCGGCCAGTTCCTTGGCGGCGTCGACCCCGGCGATGCGGCCCTTGAGCGCGCCCACTTCGGCGGCCAGCTTGCTGATCGTCAGCGTGAGCGCGTCTTCCTGCGCTTCGAGTGCTTAAGCAGCGATTTTTGCAGCGCTTCGAGGCGCTGGGTGCGGCCTAGCCTGGCCGAAGCGGTAGCGCGATGCTTCCACAAACAGCGAGCGGCCGCCGCGCCGTTCGCGGTGATAGGCGTCCGGCGTGATCCATTCGGCGTCCTTGGACAGCTTGAAGCCCGCTTCCACCGAATCGACGCGGTCGATCCGCGAGAGCTGGTCGATCAGCCAGGACGGCGCGGGCGCCGAGAAGCGCACCACCGACAGCAGGCTGCCGTCCTTGGATAGGGGCGCGTCGACGCATTCAGGCACGATGAAGTGGCGATAGCGTTCCTGCTCCGCCAGGCGGTAGGCCGCCGCCGCATCCTTGGCGCGTTCCAGCAGCACGACCGAGGCGTACCCGCCGAGGATACCTTCGACCGCACCTTGCCATTTGGCGTCCGTGACTTCGACGATATCGGACAGCATGGCGTGCGGGATGCTTAAGCGTCGCGCAGCGCACGGCGCATGCCGCGCACCGCTTCCGGTTCCGGCATCGCGCTCTTGCCCTGCAGGGCGGAGATGGTCGACTGTTCACCCGCGATGCGGTTCGACAGCGTGTCGCGCGCCTGCTTCTGGCGCGTCAGTTCGTCTTCCTTGGCGTCCAGCTGGGCCGCCACTTCGGCGATGTCGGCGCCCGAATCGGCCGCCAGCTTTTGCAGGCGTTCCTTTTGTTCGAGCAGGCTGTCGAGCGGCTTGAGCTTGGCATTGACCTGCGACAGGCGGCTCGCCAGCGCGGTCCCTTCCTGTTCCAGCAGCGTTTCCTGCTGCTGCGCTCGGTCAGCGCCTTGGCCTGGGCCGCCAGCGCATTGCGTTTTTCGATCAGCTGCGAATCGGCCTGCGCCATCGGCTTGCGCTGTTCGCGCAGGTTGCGGCTGACGGCACCGGCCTTCTCGCGCGCTTCGTGGTATTCGAGGCTAGGCAGTACTTCTTCGAGCAGGTTGCGGCGTTCCTTGTGCAGGTCTTCCCACTGGTGGTAGTTGGCCACGCGCAGGCGCAGCCCTTCCAGGTTCGTGCGCGAGGCTTCCAGCTCGGTTTCGAAGCGCTTCCAGTTCCGTTTCGGTGTCGCGCTGGTGGCGCTTGGCTTCGTCGTAGGCATCCAGCACTTCCTTGTCGCCGAAGACCTGGAACACCAGGTCGAGCAGCTGGCGCGGCGCGTATTCGCACAGCTTGTCGGTTTCGCCCTGCTCGAGCGCCAGCACTTTCGCCATCATCACGAACAGGCCGAAGCGTTGGCGAGGCGCTTGCGGTAGTTTTCCACACCCAGCCAGTCGGACGCTTCGGTCACTTCCTCGATCTGGATATTCCCGGGCCGCATCAGGTACTGGCGCTTCCAGTCGCCGCCGTTTTTCTGGATCTGGCAGAACAGCGTGACTTCGTCGTCGCTGAAAAAGCCCGAGCTGCGGAACGGCCGGTTTGACAGCTGGCGGCCCACGGTCTTGTTGTCGACCACGGCGCGGATCCACGCGGTCTGCTGGCCCGAGTGGCGCGCGTAATGCTTGTACGTGCGGCCCATCGAGCAATCGAGGCCGAACAGGGTGCGCAGCGTCCAGCAGCGTGGTCTTGCCGGAGCCGTTCTGCCCCGCGATGGTGATGATCTTGGCGTCCAGCGGGATATTCTTGATCCGCTGCCAGTAATCCCAATGGACCAGTTCTAGCGATTTGATGTGGAACATGGCGAGCCTCAGGTTGGGGTGTCTGCCGCATCGTCGGCCACTGGCTCGACTGCGATGGCTGCGGGAGCGCGCTTGAAGACATCGGCCAGCGCGCCGTTGATGATGCGTTCCTTGAGTACGTCGGTATCCATCAGCAGGTCCAGCAGCGGACCTTCCAGGATCACGTCGCCGCGGCGCTCGATGAAGCCCATGCGCGAGAGCGCACCCAGGTTCATGTCCATGCGCGTTTTTTTACCGAGCTTGTCGCCGAAGTCCGACAGCAGGGCCGTGTACGAAATGCCGATCGAGGTGTCTTCCGCGCGCGGCATCGGCTTGTCCTTGTCGAACATGTCGTCCTGGTCGTCGTCGGCGTTCTGGTGCGTTTCCTGGCGTTCGCGCTTGGGCAGAATGATCTGCGCCCACAGCACCACCAGCAGCGCCACGCCATCGCGCGTGAGGCCGAAATTATTGTTCTGCCAGATGTCCTTGGCGCCGAAAATCTTCGGTTCCACGGCGCGGTGCAGCGCCAGCGTTACGTGATCTGCATAGACATTGTCGATCAGTTTCAGGCCGGACTCGAGCAATCGCTTGTCCACCTCGGCGCGGAAGATCTCGTCCGACAGCACGCGCTTGATCATCTTGTCGTCGCGCCGCAGCGTCTGGTGCGTGAGCAGGCGCGCAATCAGGATTTGGGAGTCGTCATTCATCAAGCGGTCCGCTTTCCAGGTTCAGATCAAGATCAAGTGTGAGGGTGGCAATCGACATGGCCGCCACGTGCGGGTCCTTCAGGCTGACCATGTCATCGGTCGGCGTGAAGGTGATCGGCAGGCGCGCCAGCTGGGCGGTGGCGCCCTGCAGGCTCGCTTCGGCGGCGTCGCCCAGCAGCGGCAGCATCGAGGCGCGGTAGGAGGCGACCGCGAAACTGGCTTAAGCAGCAGCGAATCCTGGATCGGCACCGTCTTCGGTCCCTCTTCCTGGAAGCTGGGGAAGTTGCCGAGGTTGGCGAAATCGGCCAGGCGCGCCAGCCAGTCGTCCAGTTCGGCCTGCATCGGCGGCGCGTCGTTGACCGTCAGCGGCGCGTCCTGCCCTTCCGGCAGGCCTAGCCTGGGCCAGCACCGCGTGGCGCCTCGACCAGCAGCTCGGTTTCGGCCACGTCGATCATTTCGGCCGGGGTGATAAACATCGGCATCACGGGGCGGTCGATGGCGCCTTGCGCCAGCGAAGCCAGATCGTCGTGCGCCAGCAGCCAGCGCTTGACGTCCGTGGTCGACAGGCCGGACTGGCCCAGATGCACGCGCTGGCGTTCGATCTGATTGAGCGCGCGAGAACATGCCCTGCATGTTGAGCAGCGCGCTCTGGGCCCGGCCGATCGCCTGGGCCGCCTTGTGGGTGGCCGAATCGGCCTTCTCGTCGCTGGTGATGGCGCGCAGGATCTGCGAACCCTTTTCGACCCAGTCGCAGGCCATGTGCCACTTGGCCTGCGAGGTGCGCAGCCGGAATTCGGAACCGGACGCGATCGCGTCGTGGAATTCCTCGGTCAGGTCGACCAGGCGGCCCAGCAGGTGCTTGAGCTGTTCGACGGTGACGCCGCCGACCGCCTGGGCGCTTAGGCCACCTGCGACAGCAGGAAGCCCATCTCGGCTTCGTCGTCGGCCGCGCCCATCGACAGCAGCGTGTCGAGCGCGGACAGGACATTGCGCGCCATCGGCGTGACGCGATAGACGGCGGACTGGGCATCCCAGGCCAGCAAGCCGTGCGAGCGCAGGCGCATCAGCACGGTTTCGAGCGATTCGGGGATCAGGTAGGACAGCTTGCTGTTGATGTCGGCGCGAGAAGGCCGAGGTGCTGGTGTCGGCCGCCAGCTCGCGCAGCACCAGCAGGCGAATCAGGACGCCATCGGAACCGCCATGGAACAGGGCCGTAAACGCTTGCAGCGTGGGCTGGGCGCGCTTGAGGTGAAATACCTGCTCGATCTCGTCGGCCGAGATACCGGCGTGAAAATGCGACTGCAGCGAATCGTGATCGTCCTGCCCTGGGGTCAGTGTTTCTGCAGCCAAAACTGCACCTGCCATTATTTCCATTGTTGTAATTCCGGGCCTGACTGTTCTCTTTCGCGGGGGCGCCAGTATACCAGTTCAGTCCAGCCCGGCAGCAGAAAAAGGGGTAAAACAATGGCAATAATGCAAGTAAATCACTTCCTGGCCAGCTTCTCCAGCGTCTGTTCCACGTACTCGCCCGGATCGTCCGAAAAACGCAGCTTGACCGGGTACCACTCGAGCGACGGCGCCAGCCACAGATCGATGTGCTGCTCGCGCAGAATCGGGCGGCGGCACCTTGACCAGATGCACCGCCTGCAGCGTCCCCAGCCCGGTCTTGATGGTCTCGCGCTTGATTACCTTGAACACCCACTGCTCGGCGTCAGTCGCCACTTACCACGAAGAACTTCCATTCCGAACCGGCCACGAATTTTTCCGGCGCCGCGCGCCACCGAGGCCAGCTGGAACTGCACGCTGCTGCGGTCCTGCTCCCCGCCCGCCAGCGCGTAGGCCTGCTCGCCGTCGCTGAAGTTCATGGCCTTGACCGCGCGGTCGAAGGTGACGGTAGTGGGCGGTTTGCGAAAGCGCTTTTCATTGAACTGGACCGGCGCCAGGCCGTATTCGTCGAGCATGCCTTCGCTGCGCGTTTCGAGGATCTTGCCCAGCAACTGGGCGCGCGATGTTGCTGATGCTGTAGCCAAGCGCTGTCGGCGCGCCAGTCCAGCAAGGCTTCGCCGGACAAGGTGATGCCACGCTGGCGCGCTTCGATCTTGTAGGTCAGTTCGGCCGGGGGCGGCACGTCGACCGCGCGCTTGACGGCCGGGTGGTCGGCCGCCAGCGCGCTTGGCTGCCCAGCACCAGCATCAGCGCTCCCGCCGTCATGAATTTGAAACTCGCTGCGACCATATCAGTTCCCTGCTTCCTTGAGGACGATCCGGCGGACCGTCTGTGTTGTGACCGCGCCGGTCGATTCGGTGCTGCGCACCTGGACCGGATACCAGTCGTGCGCGGGCGCCAGCCAGACATCGAGGCGCGAATTATAGGACCCCGGCAGCGGCGCGCGTCAGGTGCCAGGTCGCCATTTTACCGAGCGGCGTATCGATCTCCTCCTCGCCCGCCAGCGTGAAGCGGTAAGGCGTGGCGTCGCGCGCGTCGCCGACCACCATCTCGATGCTTAGGCCGCCAGCTGGTTAGGATCGGCGCGCGGATGCTTAGGCCAGCTGCATCGCGAAGGTCGCCTTGTCCTGCGCCCCTGGCGGCATCGGGAAACTGGCTTCCGACGCGGAAAACGTGATGCGGCCCTGCTGCGGGTCGAAGTGGGTGGCCGTTTGGGCCCGGCTGCGGCGCTTTTCCTGCATGCTGCGCGGGACGATGCTTAGCCTCGCCCAGCGTTCCCTCGCTCGACAGTTCAACCAGGTTGATCGTCACCAGCAGCGTTACGCTGGCCACCACCGACATGCGGTAGGCGGCGCCGTCGTGCCGCCATTCCATCAGCGACTGGCCCGACCACTGCACGCCCTTGGCATCGGTGCGCGTGACGTCCATCGCCAGACTGGCCGAAGGCGGCAGGCTGACCCGGTAATGCTGCGGCTCCGGTGCCGCCGCCACGGCCCAGCGCGGCGGCTTCGGGCGGCGCGCGCCGGCTTCAGGCGGCGCGGACACCGGCGCGACCGATTGTACTTGCTGTTCGGCCGCCACAGCGCCCGTTTCAGCCGGGGCTGGCGGAGCTACCGGTTCAGCAGGGGCGGACGCCTACCCCCCCGGCCTGGCCGCGGCGGGCGGCGGCGCGGGGACAGGCGCCGGGGCTTAGCACGGGCGTGGCAATCAGTTCGGCCACGATCGGCGCTTCGGCTGGCTGGCTGGCGTAGGACTGCGGAGCGCCGATCCTGGCGCCCAGCCAGCCCAGCACGGCATAGTGCAACGCTACCGTCGCCACGCAGAGCGCCAGTATGCGGCGCGGTCGGAAAAAGTGGAAAGCGGTCGTCATCTCGCCAGTTTAACGTGTCGACGCCGGTTTCCGATGACAGACTCATGCGCGCCGCATGAGGCCGGCTGCCAGGCGCACAACAATCTTTGATGGCCAATTCAATATCTGCTACGCTGAGGTTTCACCCAGACGGAGACCTCCATGCTCAAACCACAAATGCCCAACATTCCCGGTGTCGGCGCCGTGTCCGATACGCTGGACTTCGTCAAGAACCTGTGGGGCAGCATGAGCGTGCCGGGCATCAACCTGCCGTCGATGGCGTCGCCGTCGCTGTCGGTCGATGAACTCGACAAGAAAATCGCCGATCTCAAAGCCGTCGAATCCTGGCTCAACGTCAACGTGTCGATGCTGCGCGGGACCATCCAGGCGCTCGAGGTGCAGCGCGGCACCATCGCCACCCTCAAGTCGATGGGCGCGACCCTGGCCAACGCGGTCAAGCAGCCGGGCGCGAACGAAAAAAACAGTGCTGGCCGCCGCTCCCTACGCGTCGGCCTTCTTCGCCCAGCCTGCGGCCGAACCGGCTGCCAAGAGCGCGCCCAAGCCGGAACCGGTCGCCGCCATCCTGGCACCCTCGCCCTCGCCCGCAGCGGCGCTTACGCCAAAGCCCGAAGCGGCGGCCGACACGCCCGCGCTGAGCCCGGCCGCGGCGGCCATGGCCAACCCGGTTGCATGGTGGAACATGCTGCAGGACCAGTTCAAGCAGGCGGTCACCACGGCCATGTCGTCCGAAGCCGCCGCCAAGCTTTCCGCGGCCTCAGGCCTAAGCCAGGTGGAAAAATTCGGCAATGCCATCGCCAAGAACGCCCCCAAGCCGGTGACCAAGGCCGCCGCAGCCAAGCTTGGCCGCAGCCAAGCCAGCCGCAAGAAAAGCGGCGGCCAAGCCCAGGGCGGCAAAAAGGTCAGCTGAACGGGGTCACGCCAGGCGCTGGATGCGGATGGCGTCGATCAGGCCGTCGGCCTGTCGCTTAACGGTGGAAATATGGATCAACCCATCCTCGGCCATCTGGCGGACTTGATCGTGAACGGCCTGGAATGAAGGCAAGGTGTCGCCTTTGGCGGCCACCGGCTTGATCCAGGCACTGTTACCAACTCTCATCTTCTCGTAGACTTCCTTTGCGATGTCGCGCATGCACGTCCCTTTCCCGATGACGCGGGCTGCCCCGCCAGAATCTCAGTTTATCACCAGCAAGCGCCGAGACAAGTCCCGCATGCGGTCTCAGGCAGCCTTATCCTGTTCTGCAGCAAGCGCACCGACTTTTGGGCACAATGCGGCCAGCTGTTCCATCAGCTGGGCAAAGCGTTGCTGGCCCGGCTGGATCTTGTCGACATGCAGCAACACCTCGGTCGCTTCAGCGCGACAAGGCTTCGTCATAGCCTAGTTGTTGCAAATGAGAAATTAGAATCTGGGCGCAGTTGAACAGGATGCGCAAATTGTTCGGCAATTCGCGGCGCCTTCGCGCATCCATTCCACCGCTTCCGGCAATTTGCCGGTTTTCCACAACAGCACACCCTGGTTCATCAGGTCGGACGCTTCCTTTTTCGACGACTTGATCAGGGCGAAGCCCTCGTCGCTCATGCGCGCCTTGTCGAACACCCTCTGGACTTCGTCGAGCAGCACCGTGTTGTCGTGGTTGTTGCGGATCACGTAGCACAGCAGGTCGACCGGCGAGTCCTTGACCCCGACCGCAAACAGCAGCGACGCCATTTCCATGCAGGTCGGAATATCGGGCCGCTCGGTCTGCGCCTTGAGCATTTCCTCGAGCTCGTCATCCGGCCTTGCGCGCGCGCCGGTAGTCGCCGCTCTCGTGGTAGACCATGCCTTCGGTGATCTTGGCGCGCAGGGCGATCTGGTCGCTGCCGAACTCGCGCTGCGCGGCCACCAGCAGCGCCATCGCTTCCTTGGTATCGTTTTTCAGCCCGCACACGCGCCAGTCCCAGATAGGGATCGGCACTTTTCATGACCGAATACTCGCCGATCGCGATGCACTTGCGGAAGGCCTTTTCGGCCATGCCCACGTGGCCCAGCTTGAGCGAGACGGTACCGAGCTCACGCTGGCGGGTGACCGAATTGGGCGACATCTTCGAGGCCCGTTCGAGGATATTGCAGGCTTCCTCGGCCTGGCCCAGGGCGGCATAGGCCTTGGCCAGATTGTCGTAGGCGTCCATGTAGTAGCGGTTTTCCGCGATCACGGTCTGGAAGATCTGGCGCGCCTGCTCGAATTCGCCATTGGCCATGCGGATCTTGGCCAGGCCCGTGCGCGCCCACTGGTATTCGCGCTCCTGCAGCACGCGCTCGTAGGTGTCGCGCGCCTTGCCCGGCTCGCCGCTCTTGAGCAGCAGCGCCGCCTTCATGCGCAGCAGGTCGATCTCGTGCACCTTGTTGACGGCGATCTGCTCGTCGCACATGCGGGCCGCGCGCAGAAAATCCTTTTCGGCGTAAGCCTGGTCGATCTGCTTGAAGACCTGCTTCTTGTGCCACACCCGGTTCAGGCGCGTAAGCAGCACGCCCTCGGTGATCGGCTTGATCAGATACGCGTCGGGCTGGTGTTCGGCCGCGCCCATCACCGATTCGATGCTCTTCTCGGCCGAGACCATCATCCACACGCAGCTGGGAATGAGCAGGCTGCGCACGCGCGCCTCTTCCAGCACCTGCTGGCCGTTCTTGCCTTCGCCGAGGTTGTAGTCGCACAGGACCACGTCGTGGCGGGTGCGCGCCAGCAGCGCCATCGCCTCGCCGCCGCTCGAGGCCTGGTCGATATGGCGGGCGCCCAGGTTGCGCAGCGACTCGCGCAGCAGCTGGCGGATGCCGATGAAGTCGTCCACCACCAGATAGGATTTGTTGGACCAGTCCACATGCGCCGAAACGCTCGCATTGACGACATCGTTCATGGCAGCCTCAGTACGAAGCATCCGCCGCCGTATGCGCCGCCGTTCTCGAGGCGCAGCGTGCCGCCCTGGTCGCGGTGCCGGTGCATCTTGGCCACTTCGCTCGAAAAATACAGGCCCAGGCCCGTGCTGTTGGTCAGAAAATTGACGCCCGCGCTGGCGCCGTGCATGGCCGACACGCCCGCTTCGAGCATGGCGGCGGGATAGCCGCTGCCGTTGTCCTCGACCCGGATCTCGAGGCAATCGCCGACCCTGGCAATCGCCAGGCGCACCCGGTCCCTGGTGTAGTGGATGGCGTTGTTGATGGCGTGCGAGACGACGCCGATGATCAGGTCTTCGTCGAAATGCCAGATCAGCGCGGGATCGAAATCGGTCTCGAGGGCGATGCCCTTGGACTTGAGCAGGACCCGTTCGGCCGAAACGATCTGCTCGACCAGGCCGCCGATTTCCGAGCGAGTGGATGTCGAAGGGATAGCCCGGCTTGCCGACCTGCTTGTACAGGGCCAGCAGCTGGATCAGGTTGTCGTTGAGGCGCTTGGTCTGGTACAGCATGTGGGCCATTTGCGGATAGGCGGTCTCGGTCTGCGGCGAGGCGTCAGCCAGCAGGGTCTCGAGCGTGCCGCTGAGGACGCTGACCGAATTCTTCATGTCGTGCGCGGTCGACGCAAGAAACAGAAAAAGCTCGTGCGAGCTTGGCGAATCATCCATCGCGTCCCAGTCTCCCTCAGGCACGGCAGTGCAAAAGTTGCCGCAAACCAATTATACGCAGATTACCCTGCCGGTTTTCGGACTATCTATTGCTAGTGTTGCTCAAATTAACACAGGACGTCGCCGCGCACGCAACAAAAAGCGGGCCGGATCGAGCGCGGTGGCCAGTTCCGCCTCCAATGGTAGCGGATTGTTATCGAGTTGCGAAGCGAGCAATTCGGCCGCCAGCGGCGCCCACGACAGACCGCGCGACGCGTAGCCGAGCAGTCCATACAGGCCCGGCAGCCGCGCGATCTCGCGCAGCCGTTCGGTGCGCCCCAGGGCGTGGGGATCGGGCAGCGCGCCGACCAGCGGCAGGCGGTCCGGCGCCACGCAGCGGAACCCCACGCGCCCGGCCAGCGGAGCATCCGGCGCAATGCCGGGGTCGCCCAGCAGCGAGCGAATTTTTTCCAGGTTCTCGTGCTGGCTTTCCATGCGCAAGGCGGGATCGGCATCGTCGTCGTAGCTGGCGCCCAGGCTGTGCCAGCCGTCGATGGCCGGGATCAGGTAGGCTTCGCGGCACAGCACATGGTCCAGTTTCGGCAGCGCGCCTTCGGCCAGATAGGTGACCTGGCCGCGCACGCTGGCCAGCGGCAGCGCCGCCGTTTGCGCCAGCGTGGCCGCACCGGCGCCATTGGCCACCACCACCACCGGCGCCTGCGCGATGCTGCGTCCGGCGCTGTCGACGGCATGCCACTCGCCTTCCCGGCGCGCGAGCGTGACGCTGCCCGCGCCGAAGTGGCGCTTCCAGTTGCGGCCCGCAGGCGGCCAGCATGGCGGCGCACGCGGTCGACGGCCGCGCCCATCCCGCCTGCGGGAACAGCCAGGCGCCGTCGGGTGCTTAAGACACGCTTAGCCAGCGCGCCCCGCTTCGTGAGCCTCCATCCAGCGCGCAAAGTAGGCCGGATAGGCACGCGCGGCGGCGATCTCGCGCTGGACCTGCGCGTGCTGCGCATCGCGTGCGATATGAATCACGCCGCAGCGCCCGGCCCGGATGCCGTCCAGCCGGTCCCAGTAGTCGAGCGCGTACAGAAAAGCGGCGCGCGTCAGGCGCGCCATGATGTTGTCGTCCTTGGACAGCATCGGCATCGTGATGCTTAAGCCAGGTTGCCCGAAGCTTCGCTGGCTTAGCTCGGGATGGCGCTCGATCAGCGTGACGTCCCAGCCGCGCGCACAGTCGTTCGCAGGCGGCCGATCCGGCCAGGCCCGCGCCGAGTACGATGGCGCGCCGCTGCGGCTCGGCCGTGCGCGCCCATGGCGACGGCGGCTTGCGGCTGGTGAAGACGGCATCGATGGTGTCGCCGCTGGCGCGGCAGTCGAGCCGGCGCCGCCCAGCGCGTGCGCCTGCGGCGGCGTCAATCCTTCGGCGCGCAGCACGGCGCCGGGCGCGGCCAGGCGCGCCAGCGCGCGAAATGGGTCCCTTCGGCGGCCATGCCGTGCAGGCGGATGGCATCGAGCCGCGCGTCGAGCTGGGCCAGCGCGTCGTCCAGCGGAGCGTACAGGACGTCGAGCGTGACGGCCGCTTCAATCTGCGGCACGCGCCGGAAGCCCGGCAGCGCGGAGCGGCCCAGCACGATCAGGTGCAGCCGCGCCGCTGCTGCTGCGGGTCCGCGCGCCAGGCGGCCAGCACGGCGTCGGTAGCGGCGCCCGTGTCGAAGATGGTGAAGTGCGCCCGGCCGCGCCAGTGGACTTGCCAGTCCATTTACTTGCGGCTGTGCCGGAAACAGCTCACGTCATGGTCGTCGACCATGCCGACGCCCTGCATGTAGGCGTAGATGATGGTCGAGCCGACGAACTTGAAGCCGCGCTTGGCCAGGTCCTTGGAGATCCGGTCCGACAGCTCGGTCTTGGCGGGCCGGGTCTCGCGCGTGAAGCGGTTGATGATCGGTTTGCCACCGACAAAGGCCCACAGGTAGGCGTCGAGCGTGCTGCCTTCGGCGCGCAGGCGCAGATAGGCCTGGGCGTTGGTGATCGCCGCCGCCACTTTCAGGCGGTTGCGCACGATGCCGGGATTGGCCAGCAGTTCGGCCACCTTCTCGGGGCCATAGGCCGCGATAATCTCGGGGTCCCAGTTGTCGAACGCCTCGCGGTAAGTGGCGCGCTTGTTGAGTATGGTTTCCCAGCTCAGGCCCGCCTGGGCGCCTTCGAGGTTGAGCATTTCCGAACAGCCGGTTCTCGTCGTGGCATGGCACGCCCCACTCTTCATCGTGGTAGGCAACGTAGCGGGGGGTTGGCCATGTTGGCCCAGGAGCAGCGAGTAGTCATGCCGCAGTATAAATCATCGCTGGCTGCGCAGCACCTTGCCCAGCACATCGAGCCCGCGCGCGATCGTGGCTTACTCCGAGCGCGGCAAAGCCGAGCAGCAGTCCCGGCGCCACCGCGCATGCCTAAGCACTGCGAACGGGCTCGCATAGTAGGACAGCGGACGCACTTCGATGCCCCTGGCCAGGGCCGCGCTGACCTTCTGCTCGTCCAGCGGACGCCGGAAATGCACGCACAGGTCGAGCCCCGCGTCGGACGGACCGCAGGCCAGTTCGTCCGCCAGACGGGAGGCGATCCCGGCCAGCATGGCGCGCCGCCGCTGCGCATAGGCCTCGCGCGTGCGCTTGATGTGCCGTCCGAAGTGGCTTAGCCCGCCATGAAGTCGGCCAGCACCATCTGCGGCACGATCGCATTGTGACGGTCCATCACCGCCTTGGCGCGCACCACCGGCTCGACCAGCGCGGGCGGAGCCACCACGTAGCCCAGGCGCAGGCCGGGAAACAGCACCTTGGACAGCGTGCCCACATACACGGTGCAGTCGGTGCGGTCCAGGCTTTGCAGCGACGCCAGCGGCGGACCCGTGTAGCGGTACTCGCTGTCGTAATCGTCTTCCACGATCCAGGCCCGGTTGGCGCCTGCCCACTGCAGCAGTTCGAGACGCCGCTGCAGCGCCATCGTCACGCCCAGCGGCAGCTGGTGCGAGGGCGTGGTCAGGACCAGCTTCGCATCCGGGTAGTGGCGCATGGCGAACGCCACGTCCATGCCCTGCCCGTCCACCGGCACCGTGCACACGGTGGCGCGATGGCGATGAAGGGCGCGCTCGCGCCCTGGTAGCCGGGCGACTCGGCCCACACCTTGTCGCCCGGTGCGAGCAGCAGCTGGGCCAACAGGTACAGGCCCTGCTGGGAACCGGACGTGATGATGATCTGGTCCGGCGTGCAGTTCACGCCGCGCGAGGCGCGCAGGTAGACGCACAGCAGTTCGCGCAGCGGCGCATAGCCTACCGGGTCGCTGTAACCCATGTGGTGGTCCGGACGGCGCCAGCGGCGCGCTTCAGCCGCTCCACACATCGAACGGAAACAGGTCGATGCCGGGCATGCTGGGACGGAAGGCGCGCAGCGCGCCCTCGTGATAGCGCACGCTCGCCATGGCCCCCGCGTGGGCCTGGCCGCGCGCCGACAAGGGCCGCATCAGGCCGCGCGCCGCGCCCGGCGTGCGTTCCGAGAGCGGCAGGTGGCTGCTGACGAAAGTGCCCTTCCCGACCGTGCCGCTGAGGTAGCCCTCGGCCATCAGCTGGTCCCAGGCATTGAGGACGGTCTGGCGCGACACGCCCAGCAGCTTAAGCACAGTTCGCGCGTGGGCGGCAGCTGCATGCTTAGGCGCCCAGGGTGCCGCGCAGGATGGCGTCCCGCACCTGAGCGTAGAGCTGGCGAAACAGGGGGTCGGGGCCGCCGCGCTCGAGCGTGAAGGCGGAAAGGAGTTCGGACATGTTCATTGGTATTCTCATATTCGTCGAAATTGGCTATTTTGAAAAGCCAAATCGCTGCGTACACTGGCACTGAACAATCCACCGGGACCTACCATGCAACAGTTCGAAGCCAGCATCAGCTGGAACCGCGGGCAGCAGCCCTTCCTCGACCAGCGCTACAGCCGCGCGCACAGATGGCAGTTCGACGGCGGCCTGCACGTGCTTAAGCGTCGTCGTCGCCGTTGTCGGTACCCTTGCCGATGTCGGACGCGGCGGCCGTCGATCCGGAAGAAGCGCTGGTGGCCGCCCTGTCGGGCTGCCACATGCTGTTCTTCCTGTCGTTCGCGGCGCGCGCGCGCTTCGTGGTCGACAGCTACCGCGACCAGGCCGTGGGCACGATGGAAAAGGATGCGCGCGGAAAAATGTCGATGACCCGCATCGCGCTGCGCCCGGTGATCGCCTTCAGCGGCGAACGCCAGCCCGACAGCGCGGCGCTGGCGGCCTTGCATCACGAAGCGCACGAACACTGCTACATCGCCAATTCGATCAGGGCGCAGGTGACCATCGAAGGGGGCGCCTGACATGTACACGCTTACTTATTTCAGCGAGACGCGCACCGAGGTGCTGCATGACCTGATCGCGCAGCATCCGCTCGGCACCCTGGTCACGCACGGCGCGCAGGGCCTTAGCGCCGACCACCTTCCGTTCGAGATCGCGCCCGCCGCGGACGGCGCGCCTTGCGGCGTGCTGCGCGCGCACGTGGCGCGCGCCAATCCCGTGTGGCGGCAAGGGGGCGACGCGCTGATCGTGTTCCAGGGCGCGGCGGGTTATATCTCGCCCTCGCTGTACGAAGACAAGCCGCTCACCGGCAAGGTGGTGCCGACCTGGAATTACGCGGTCGTCCACGCCCACGGGCCGCTGCGCGCGATCGAGGATCCGGCGTGGATCCTGGCCTTGCTGGAACGCCTGACGGCACAGCACGAAGCGCCGCGCAGCATGCCATGGTCGGTCGGCGAGGCGCCACCGGCCTTCATCGACAAGCTGCTCGCTGCAATTGTGGGGATCGAAATTCCAGTGCAGCGGCTGGAAGGCAAATGGAAGATGAGTCAGAACCGGTCGGCCAACGACAGGCGAACCATCGCCGACGCGACCGGACTCGCAATGCCAGTGCAGTGATACATCGCCCTCGCGGAGGCGGGGCCCATAGCACCTGACCGAATTCGGAGACGTGCTATGGCCCCCGCCTTCACGAGGGCGACGGTGGCCGGTCAGGATCTGACTTTATCGGCCGTGATCACCAGCCTGCGTGTTTTGGGTCCGATGCTCAACTCGACGTTTTCCACGTTGGTCACCAGGCGCGCCTCGCCCTCGGCCAGCGTCTTGTCAAGCTGGTGAATCAGGCGCGGGAACAGTTCGTCGTAGCGCGACTCGTCGGTGCTGTACACGCCGACCCAGGCATTGCGCCCGGAACGCTTGACCAGATACAGCCCCTGGTCGGCCAGCTCCACCACTTCCGACCAGGACAGCAGGCGCGGTTCGGACGGCACGAAGGGGAAGCAGGCGAACCCGATCGAGCAGGTCTTGTCGAGCTGGGTCCCGTCGGCCAGCGTGAACGGCCGGTCGGCCACGGCCCGCCGGATCCGCTCGGCCACCAGCCTCGCGTCGTCGCGGTGCGTGGCGCGCGCCAGGACCAGGAATTCCTCGCCGCCCCAGCGGATCAGATAGTCGCTCTCGCGGAACACTTCGCGCAGGCGCTCCTGCATTTGCACCAGCACCGCGTCGCCCGCCGCGTGTCCGTGCCCATCGTTGACTTCCTTGAAGTGGTCGATGTCGACCATGAAGAACACCAGGTCGCGGCCCGGCGCATGATCGGGCTCGGCGCCGTCCCCGCGCACCGGATCGTCGTAGTGGCGCAGGGTGATGCTCACGTCGGCCTCCACGTGCTGCAGGAAGAAACGGCGGTTGCGCAGGCCGGTCAGCTGATCGGTCAGGCTGACGTCTTCGAGGGCCTTGTAGGCGCGCTCCAGTTCGAGATTCTTTTCCAGCAGCTGGGCCTGGGTCTTGCTCAGCGTGTTCAGGGTCGCGGCAACCTGGCGATAGGCGTCCGCGTTGTCGAGCGCAATGGCGCCATACGCGCACAGCGTACGGAAGATCAGGCGCTCGCGTTCGCCGTAAGCGCTCACCTGCAGCGACTGCACCGTCATCACGCCCATCACCCGTTCGCCGATCATGAGCGGCGCAAACAGCAGGCTCAGTGTGGGCAGCGTGCCGGGAATCAGATTCGGCGTGGCCTCGTCGGCCGTCAGTGCGACCAGGATCTCGCGCCGCTCGCGCACGCAGCGCACCGAGTTGGCGTTTTCGTCGGACAGCGAATGACGGGTGGCAGGCAGCGGCTTGCCGTCCTCGAGCCCGAACGCGCAGGTCAGCGCGGTGCCGTCGGCCTCGATCAGGAAAATCGAAAAATGGGTGGCGTCGAGCAGGCCGTGCACGTGGCGGTCGAGCGCACGGAACACGGCGCCCGCTTCCAGGTGGGTCGTGATTTCCTGGCCAATGGCGGACAGGTGTTCGAGCGTGGTGCTGGTGTGCTGCAGCATTTCGGCGCGCAGCGCTTCGGCCGCCGCCATCTGGCGCAAATGATCGCCCTCGGTCCGGGCCCGTTCGGTGCGGTTTTGCACCTGCATCGCCACGGCGCGGTTGGTCGCTTCCTGGCTGTGCGTCTGTTCGCGCCGCCGCCGCGCGCAGCGATATCTGGTAGGCGCGTTCAAAGTCGCCCGCTTTGGCATATTCGCGCGCCATGGCATCGAACAGGTCGCCCGGCACGGTATAGCCGTCGATGGTGGCGGCCACCGTCAGCGCCTGCTGCAGGTAATGCAGCGCCGCGTTCGGCGCGGCCATATGGCGCGGCGCCGGCAGCCGGTGGCGCGCGTGGACTTCGGCCAGCACCCGGAGCGCGCCGATCTGGCTGTAGGCGTCGCCGTTTTCGACCGCCAGCGCGAGCGCGGCGTCGCCCTTGGTGAGCGCCTCCTGCGGACGCTGCAGGTGCGACAGCGCGTGCGCCTGGCCGCGCCGCGCGCCGCTCTGAAAGTCCGGCTGGCGCAAGGCATCGCCCCGTTCTTCGAGCCGGGCGAAGCTGGCCAGCGCGCGCTCGTAGTCGCCGCCGTCGAGCGCCAGATCGCCCTGGTATTCGAGTGCGACCGCGTAGGCGCGCGAGCCGGACAAGGGTTTCAGCGTCTCGAGTGCTTCGTGCAGCAAGCCTTGCGCCGCTTCGCGCTGGCCGAGCTGGCGCAGCGTTTCGGCCGTTTGCATGAGGGCCAGCCCGATACTCATCGGCCAGCCGGTCGGGCGCGCCAGTTCCAGCCCGCGCTGCATCCATTCAAGCGCGGCGTGATGGGCATTCAGGCTGGTGAAGCCGTTGCCGATATTGGTGGCGATATTGATCGCGCGCCGCACCTGGCCGGTGGCGCGCGCCGCATCGTAGGCACGCAGCAGCAGGCTGACCGCGCGCCCGAAGTCGCTGGACTGGAAGGCGGAAGTGCCCTGGTAATCGTGGATCCAGCCGCTGGCCGCAATATGGCGGGCCGAGGCGTCGTCGTCGAAACGCCCTGCCCAGCGCTCATGCCGGCCGCCTGCAGGTCGCAGAAGGAATCGAACAGGGCTGCGGCCGCGTCCATGACGTCGGTGCGCAGCGCATCATCGGCGCGGCGCGCGGCGCTGGCGCCACCCCCAGTTCGGCATCGCACAAGGAGGAATTGCCGCGGTCAACTTCGATCCAGGCGCGCAGCCAGTGCGCGTCGGCGCTGCCGACGGCATCGCCCTGGGCATCGAATTCCATGAGGGCCTGGTCGGCCAGCGCACGCGCCGCGACCAGTTCGCCGAACAGCCATTTGGCTTCGCCTTCGATCAGCATGAAGCGCGCTTCGGCCAGGCTGCGTTCATTCTCGGGCAGCGGCGTCATCAGCTTACTGGCGTCGCGCGCCAGATTGCGGGCACGGACCGGGTCGCGCTGGCGCAGGTGCCAGGCCAGGTTCAGGACATGGTGCAGGCGCGCTTGCCTGCAGGGCAGGCAGTTCAGCCTCCCACAGCGCGATTTCCTCGTCCAGTGCGAACATTTCCGGCAATGGGAGCCCCTTTTTATGCAACATCATTATTTCACAAACGGCAGGCCGGAGGGCCGTCCAGTGATGTCAAAATGTAACGGCGGCGGAGAAGGTCAGGAAAGACAGTGCGGTCGACAGGAGGATGATCAGGGCGATACGGCCGGTATCGGCGCCAAAACGCTCGGCCAGGAGAACGACATTGCTGGCGCTGGGCAAGCAAGCCACCAGGATCAGGACGCGCAGGGCGAACGGGTCGAGCGCCACGCCGGCGGCAATGGCAGCGTGGCCGACGGCGGCCATGAGCAGCGGGTGCAGCAGCAGTTTGGCCAGCGCCACAGGCAAGGCCCCGGCCAGCGGGGTGGCGGCACTGGCCTGCATGTGGGAGCGCGCCAGCACGGCGCCAATCGAAAACAGGGCCACCGGCGAGGCGGCGTCGGCCAGCAGCCCGACCGTGCGCATGACGGGGCCCGGCAAGTCGAGCGCCAGCGCGGACGCCAGGCCGCCCAGGGCGATGGCCCACGGCATGGGATTGCGCGCCATCCCGGCCAGCGCCTGGCGCAGGGCCGCACCGCTGCCGCCCTGCCCGAAGCGCGACAGCGCGATGCACAGCGAGGTCGTGACCAGCAAGTCCACCACCAGCGTGACGATGACGGGGCCGGACGAACGGGGCCCCAGCAGCGCCACCAGCAGGGGCACGCCCATGAAACCGGTATTCGGGAACGCCGCCACCAGCGCGCCGAAGGCGGCATTGTTCCAGTCCGCAGGCCGGCAAGACAGCGACACGGCGACCACGATGGCCACGCACAGTAGCGCGCTGAGCAGGTACACCCCGAACACGCCCGGATCGAGCAATTGCGCCAGCGGCGTGGTCGCGCCAAAGCGGTACAGCAGACAGGGCAGCGCAAAATACAGCACGAAGCTGTTCATGCCCGCAATCGTGGCCTGCGGCAGCATGTGCTTAAGCACGGCGATATAGCCGCACAGCACCAGTGCGAAAAACGGGAAGGTCGTGGCGAGGATGGCGAGCATGGAACGGTCATTGTAGCCCGACCGTCAGCCTGGCGCGCCAGGGCGCCGCGCCTACTACTGGTCGGACTTTTTCTCGCCTGCCTTGTGTTCGTCCGCCTTTTTTCTTCCATTGTTTGATCGGCGGACTTTGGCTTGTCGGACGACTGGGTGGTGCCTTGCGTGCGGCTGCTGCCGACCGCCGTGTTCTTGTGCAGCTGCTGGGCCGAGTTGAGGTGCTGATCGACGATGGGCAGAATGCGTCCGGCCAGCGCCTTGACGTCGGGATCCTTGGCGCGCTCGTGGGCCTGGCTTAATTTGTCATGCGCTTTTTTGTGGTCCGCCACGCCTAGCTTGCGACAGGTAGGCGCGGTCGTATGCCTCGCCCGAGAGGGCCGCCATGCGCGCATTTTTGGCCTTGTGTTTGCGGTCCAGCTCGGTAGGCGGGGTCACGCCCCTGGCCTGGGCCAGCTGCTTGACGTCGTTCAGTGCGCGCGTGTGGTCGTCGATCATTTGCTGGGCGAAGTTCTTGACTTGCTCGCTCTGGCTTTTGGTCTGGGCGGTGCGGGCCGCTTCGATCTCGGCCATGTTGGACATGGCCAGCTCCACGACCACCTTGCGGTCGGCGCGGCTCAGGCTGGCGGTAGTGGCGGTGCCGCTGCTGGTTTGCCCGCCGGTCTGGCTGGTGCCTGGCCCGGTCTGCTGGCTGCCTTGCGCGCCGGTGCTTTGCGCATGCACCGCGAACGTGGCAAACAGCGCGGCCACGGCCGAAACGCCAAGCAATCCTTTGACTATTTTGTTCTTCAGCATGTTGTTCTCCTGTAGGGGGTTGAGGGCTCCGTTTTTTTGACAGCGGCCCCGGCGCCCAAGTTCATCGCCCCCCGAAAACGAAAAAAGCAATGCAGCCCTGGGGCCGCATTGCTTTTCAAGGAGAAAGCGCTTGCTTAGCGCTGCTGGTACAGCCCCGCGTACTTCAGACCGAAATACAAGATGAAGGTGTAGCAGGCGGCTAAGCACCAGGAAGGACAGTTGCAGGCCGACGGTATCGGCCAGGAAGCCCTGCAGGAACGGTACCAGCGCGCCGCCCACGATGGCCATGCACAGGATGCCCGAGCCCTGGCCGGTCAGGTCGCCCAGCTTGTGCAGCGCCATGCTGAAGATGGTCGGGAACATGATCGAGTTGCACAGTCCAACCAGCAGGATGGACCACATCGCCAGCGCACCGCTGCCGAAAATGGCGACCAGGATCAGCGCGATCGAACAGGCGGCATTGAAGGCCAGCGCCTTGCCCGGACTGACATAGCGCATGACAGCGAAACCGATGAAGCGGCCCACCATCGCGCCGCCCCAGTAGAAGCTGACATACGAGGCGGCCTGCGCATGACTGAGGCCGAACGATCGACGGCTCGCCCATGAAATTGATCAGGAAGCTGCCGATACTGACTTCACCGCCCACGTACAGGAAGATGCCGATCGCGCCCAGCACCAGATGGCGGTGCGACAGCGCCGAACCCTTGGCCACGGCCACGCTGCTTACTACCGCTCGGCGTGGGTGATCTTCGGCAGGCGTGCCAGCGCGAACAGCACGGCCAGCGCCAGCAGGGCTGCGGCCAGTGCCAGGTAAGGCCCTTGCACCATCGCCGCTTCCTTGGCCCGGTAGGCAAGCTGCTCGGCTTCCGGCAGCGCCTTGACTTCCAGCCGCACCGAGCACCACGCCGCCCAGGATCAGCATGCCGCCCAGGGTGGGCGCGACCGTCGTGCCGAGCGAATTGAATGCCTGCGTGAGCGTCAGCTAGCTCGACGCGGTCTGCGGGTCGCCCAGTTCGGTCACATAGGGATTGGCGGCGACCTGCAAGATGGTGATCCCGGAGGCGAGCACGAAGAAGGCCAGCAGGAACACGCCATAGCCCGAGGTGGCGGCCGGGTAGAACAGCGCGCAGCCGCTGGCGGCGATCATCAGGCCCGTGACGGCGCCCTTCTGGTAGCCGATGCGCTTGATCAGCATCCCGGCCTAAGCAGCGACACCACGAAGTAGGCGCCGAAGAAGCAGAACTGCACCAGCATCGCCTGCACATAGGTGAGCGTGTAGACCGACTTGAGGTGCGGGATCAGCACGTCGTTGAGGGAGGTCAGCAGCCCCCACATGAAGAACAGCATGGTGACAATGACGAGCGGCCCCGTATGTGCCCTGGCTGGATGCGGCCGCCGTACTGCAGCAGCGCGCCCGGTTGCGTGATGGTTTCCATTTTGTTGTCGTCTCCTGGTGAAATGGTTAGTGCCGGTGCGCGGGCTGTTCGGACAAGATGGCCGAGACGCCCAGGAATGCCGGATATTCTTCTGTGATCAGGAAAGTCGGGATGCGCGCCAGGTAGGATTGCAGCTAAGCCTTTCGATTCAAAGCGCGGAACGGCGACTGCGCGAACAGCGCGCCCAGGCGCGGCACGATGCCGCCGCCGATGTACATGCCGCCGGTCGCGCCCAGCGTGAGCGCCACATTGCTTACCCACGGAACCGAGCACGCCGCAGAACAGGTCCACGGTGCGGATGCAGTCGGCGTCCAGGCCGTCGATCGCGCGCCGCGTGATCTCGGCCGCGCTCAGCACCTCGCCCGACAGCACGCGGTAAATCAGTTCGATGCCGGGCCCGGACAGCAGCCGCTCGGCCGAGGCATGCCCATGTTCGCGCCACAGCTGGCGCAGGATCTCGACCTCGGTATCGTCGGTCGGCGCGAAGCTGGCGTGGCCGCCTTCGCTGGCCAGCGCCGCCCAGCGCCCCTCCACCGGCACGATGCCGGACACGCCAAGCCCGGTGCCGGGCCCGATCAGGCCGATGGTGCGCCCGGGCAGCTCGGTGCCGCCGCCGATGCGCGTGCGCTGCGACGGCCGCAGGTGCGGCAGCGCCATTGCCAGCGCCGTGAAGTCGTTCACGACCAGCAGCGTGGCCAGGTCGAGCTCTTCGCGCAGCGCGGCGATCGAGAAGCTCCAGCTATGGTTGGTCATGCGGACCATGTCGCCATCGACCGGGTTGGCGATCGCGATGGCCGCGTCGCGCAAGTCGTGCGCGTAGGCAGCCATGGGCGTCGCTGGCCAGGTAGGCCGCGGCAGGCTGCGCCGATGCCGGGATAGGCGGCGCACGGCACCACGGAGACCGCTTCGAACTGGCGCGGCGCGGTCTCGATGGCGAAGCGCGCATTGGTGCCGCCGACATCGGCCAGCAGACGCGGGCCATCGAAGCAACGGATCGGTTCCATGTTCATTTCACCTCGCCGCACTGCACGGCGTCTTTCTCGAGCGCGGCGCCGCCCACGATCTGGATGTTGGCGAAAAGCGGCCGCGAAGGCGGCGTCGCTGGCCACCGCGAACGGCGCGTCGACCTGCGCGAAGTTCTCGCCGCGCGCGGCAAAGCAGGACAGTGCAATGCGCACCGTCTGCTTGCCCTTGCTTACCCAGGCGCTGGAAGACGGCGCTCGCGTCGAGCGTGGCGGCGCCCACCGAGACGGTCACTTTGCTAGGCGGCTGCGGCGCTGACGATGGTGTCGAATTGCAGGGCGCCGTCGCGGGTCGCAAACGCGGGCAGCGCGGCCGGCTTGACGCCGCGCGCTTCGAGGCGCGCAGGGCCGGTCCAGGTCACGAGCTTGCCGTCCTGCTGGGTGTTGACCTGGGTGGTCTCGACCTTCACGCCCGGCAGGGTGGTGACGCCATTGACGTCCGCGCCCAGCGCCACGCGTTCGGTTCCGCTCACGACCGCCAGCGGCCAGGTGGCGCGGTCGGCCTGGTTGAATACCGGGTACATATTGGTGACGCCGCAGCCGCCGTCGGCATAGGCCGTATCGAGCTTGCCGACGCGCGCCTTGCTGCCATAGGACAGACCGTAGCCGTAGGCGAACAGCGGCGCGTAGTCCTTGCCATGCCGCATTGAGATCGGTCTGGCAGGCCGACTTCGGCCACGAGAACGAGAGCTTGCCGCGGAAGCCGTGCTTGCCCTTGAACAGAACGTCGGCCACGCCCTTGCCTTCGGTACCGGGCAGCCAGGCGGCGACAAAACTGTCGGACAGGTTCATCAGGTCGTTGGTGTACAGCGGCTAGGCCGGACACCAGCACCGTGATCACCGGCTTGCCCTTGCCCGCCACCGCCTGCAGCACGGCCAGGTCTTCCGGATGGCGGCCGCTGTGGCGCAGCGTGCCCGAAGGGCCGATGTCGCCGTCGCCCTCGGCATACGGGGTCTCGCCGATGACCGCGATCACGGCATCGAACCTGGCCACGTCCACGCCGCTGGCGTTGGCGCTGTAGTGCACATTGGCGGCACCGGCCGCCTGCTCGATTCCCTTGAGGATCGAATCGGCGTTGGGGAAGTCGCTGTTCTTGTTGTCGGTACCTTGCCAGGTCAGGGACCAGCCGCCGCTCTGGTTGGCGATGTTGTCCGCGCTTTTGCCGACCACCAGGATCTTTTTGCCCGGCGCCAGCGGCAGCGCGCCCGTATCGTTCTTGAGCAGGACCAGCGATTCGCGCACCGCCTGGCGCGCCAGGGCGCGCCTGCAGCGCCTGCGGCTGGCTAAACAAAGCTGGTGGCCGACGGCTTTTTGCCGAACAGATTGGCGCGCAGTTTCACGCGCACGATGCGCGCCACGGCGTCGTCGATGCGCGCCATCGGGATCTGGCCCGCTTCGACCTGCTTGATGGTGTTGGCGATGAAGGCCTTCCAGTCGTCCGGCACCATGATCATGTCGACCCCGGCGATGATCGCCTGCGGGCAGCTGGCGTTGCTGCAGCCCGGCACCTGGGCGATGCCGTTCCAGTCGGAGACGACAAAGCCGTCGAAGCCCATCTTGGTCTTGAGGACGTCGGTCAGCAGCGCTTTACTGCCGTGCATCTTGCCGTAGTCGGTGCCGCCCGCCACATCGTTCCAGCTGTTGAAGGACGCCATCACGGTCTGCGCCCCCGCCGCCAGCGCGCTGTAATAGCCCTGGCCGTGGATGTTGATCATGTCGGCCGTGCTGGCCTTGTTCACGCCCTGGTCCTTGCCCTGGTCGGTGCCGCCGTCGCCGATGAAGTGCTTGGCGGTGGCGACCACGTTGCCCTCGCCGCGGAAGTTCCCCTGCAGGCCGCGCACGTAGGCGTCGCCGTAGGAACGGACCAGCGCCGGGTCTTCCGCGAAGCTCTCGTAGGTGCGGCCCCAGCGGTCGTCGCGCACCACCGCCAGGGTCGGCGCAGAAGACCCAGTTGATGCCGGTGGCGCGCACCGCCTGTCCGACCGCGGCGGCCATCTTGCCGACCAGCGCCTTGTCGCGCGGCGGGCCCAGGCCGATATTGTGCGGGAACAGGGTGGCGCCGTGCACATTGCCGTGGCCGTGCATGGCGTCGATGCCCCAGATCACGGGCACCTTGGTGGCCATGTCGGTGCTCATCGAGGCGTCGTAGAATTTGTCGGCCAGCGCCACCCATTCGGTAGGCGTGGCGTACTTGTTCCCGTTCGGCCAGCTGCCGCCGCCATTCAAGACCGAGCCGATATAGAACTCGCGCACCTGGTCGGGCGTGATGGTCTTGATTTCCGGCTGGGTCATTTGCCCGACCTTTTGCGCCAGCGTCATCGACGCGACGATCCTGGCGACCTGCGCTTCCAGCTTGGCGTCGGGCGCGACCGCGCTGCGCAAGTGGGGCCAGTCGGCCAGGGGCTTCGGTGCGGCGAAGGCGGCGCCGTGCAGCAGGACGGCAACGATAAGGCAGGTCGGTTTGATCATCATAGGGGGACGAGGAAGTGGGTTCATCGAAAATTGGAAGCGATTCCAATCAAGCTCGATATTGCGGCTGCGGCTTGCTTTTGTCAATCAAAAATTGGGGTGGCGGGCCAGCGAGGCGCGTTCGGTGATGCTGATCGGGAAGTCGGCGCCCACGGCGCGTTCCAGCCCGTAGCAGCGGTTGAGCAGCGCGTTCAGGCTAGAGCCAGCGTGACGGCGCGCCAGGGCACGTGCACCGACGACAGGCGCGGCGCCGAATACTCGGTGCTCGGGGGTGTCGTCGTAGCCGAGCACGGACACGTCGCGCGGAACCGACATGCCGACTTCGTGGAAGTAGGACAGCGCGCCCACCGCCATTTCATCGTTGGCGCAAAAGACGGCGCTGAACTGGTGGCCCGAGCGGACCAGCTCCTCGGCCGAGTTCCACCCGCCTTCGGGCGAGAAGTCGCTCTCGGCGACCCACATGGCGGCCGTGTCGATCCGGGCGCGCGCCATCTCGGCCATGAAGCGATGATCCGGTCCACGTTGTCGGGCAGCGTGCGCGGTCCGGCGATGACGGCGATGTTGCGGTGGCCCAGATCGAGCAGCGCGCGCAGCCAGCACCCCGCCTGCCGTGTGGTCGGCCGAGAAGCACTGGCCGGGGATGCTGGCGTGGGCATGATTGAGGATCACCAGGCGCGATTGCTTGGGACCGAGGGCGGCGATGTCGGCGTCCTCCAGGTGATTGGTCATGGCGACCAGGCCGTCGCAGCCGCGCTCCATCAGAAATTCAATGCCTTCGATGGCTTGCTCGCGCGGGATTGCCCAGGCCGACCCCGAACGCGACCACCATGTGCAGGTGGCGGCGCGCAGCTCGGTGTCGATCAGCTGCAGGATGGGCGTGTAGAAGGTGCCCTTGAGGACGGGGATGTAGACGCCGATCATCTGGGACGATCCCGACAGCAGCGAGCGCGCCGCGTGCGAAGGGCGGAAGTCGAGTTCCTCGATCGCCTGGCGCACCTTTTCCAGGGTGGCGGGCGAGACCGAGCCCTTGCCGCTGACCACGCGCGATGCGGTGCCCAGTCCCACACCGGCCAGCCGCGCTACATCCTTGATGGTTGCCATGAGATCCCCTATCGTGGTCAGGTGGCTGCGAGGCGCTGCTCGCTGGCCTTGTCGAACAGCGAGACGCGGCTGGCATCGACGGCAAAGCGGACCGTGTCGCCAAGGGTGAAGATGCGGGTGTCGTTGACGATCGCCGACAGCTTGCGCTCGCCGAGCGCGATCCACACGATCTGGTGGTTGCCCATCGGTTCGACCAGGGCCACGGTCCCTTCGAAGGGACCGTCCGCGGCCACGCTGATGTGCTCCGGACGGATGCCCAGCACGGCGCCGCAAGCGCTGCTTAGCCAATGCGGTATCGAGCACCAGCGCGTGCGACGTGAAGCGGCCCATGCGGCATCGAGCTCGCCTTCGATCAGGTTCATCGACGGCGCCCCCAGGAAGCCGGCCACGAACAGATTGGCGGGCCGCTCGTACACGTCGGACGGTGCGCCGATCTGCTGGATCACGCCAGCGCGCATGACGACGATGCGGGTGGCCAGCGTCATCGCCTCCACCTGGTCGTGGGTCACGTAGATCATGGTCGAACGCAGATTCTGGTGCAGCAGCTTGAGTTCGCGCCGCAGCTCGGCGCGCAGCTTGGCGTCCAGGTTGGAGAGCGGTTCGTCGAACAGGAACACGCCCGCCTCGCGCACCAGCGCGCCCCGATCGCCACGCGCTGGCGCTGCCCGCCCGACAACTGCGCCGGTTTGCGGTGCAGCAGCGTCCAGGTGCAGCATCTCGGCCGCGCCACGCCACGCGGCGCGGATTTCGGCTTTAGGAGTGCCCACGATGCGCAGGCCGAAGGACATGTTTTTTTCCACCGTCATGGTCGGATACAGCGCGTACGACTGGAACACCATGCCGATTCCCCGTTCGCTGGGGTCGGCAAAGGTCAGGTCGGCGCCGCCGATTTCGACGCTGCCGCCGCTCACGTCGATCAGGCCCGCGATGCTGTGCAGCAGAGTCGACTTGCCGCAGCCGGAAGGGCCGAGCAGGACCAGGAACTCGCCCTCCTCCACGGCCAGGTCGAGATCGCGGATGATCTCGTTCCCGCCAAGGGTGATGCACAGCTTGCGCAAACAGACATTCGACATGAGTTGCTTATCCTTTGACCGCGCTGTGGCGATACCGATACTGCGCACGAACCAGCGCCCGGAAATGAAGTAGATCGCCAGCGGAACCAGCGAGGTGAGTATGGTGGCGGCCATGTTGACGTTGTACTGGCGCGTGCCGGTGGTGGTGTTGATCACGTTGTTGAGCTGTACCGTCATCGGCAGGTTGTCGGTGTAGAAGAACACCAGGCCGAGGATGTAGTCGTTCCACACGCCGGTGACCTGCATGATGGCCGCCACCACGATGATCGGCAGCGACATCGGCAGCATCACCTGCGCGAAAATGCGGAAGAAGCCGCCGCCGTCGATGCGGGCGGCCTGGAACAGTTCGTGCGGCACGGCCGCATAGTAATTGCGGAACAGGAGCGTCATGACCGGCATCGCGAACACCATGTGCACCAGCACGATGCCCGGCAGGGAACCGAACAGGCCCACCCCGGCCAGCACCCGCACCAACGGATAGATCATCACCTGCACCGGAATGAAGGCGCCCACCATCAGGATCCCGAACAGCAGCGCGGCGCCGCGCGGGCGCCAGAACGCGAGCGCGTAGCCGTTGACGGCGCCGATCAGGATCGGCAGGATCGTGCTGGGCACCACGATGGCGACCGAATTCCAGAAGCCGCCCTTGATGCCCTCGCACGACAGGCCGGTGCAGGCGCCGCTCCAGGCTTCGCGCCAGGCGTCGAACGAGATGGCGAGCGGGAAGGCGAAGATGTTACCGGCGCGGATCTCGGCCATCGGCTTGAACGAGGTGGCCAGCATCACGTACAGCGGCAGCAGGAAGAACAGGGCCGCCGTCAGCAGGAAGGCGTAGATGCCGATGCGCGCTCGGCGAGCGCCATGCCGGACGGCGCTTCATGCCCGGCCCTTGCGGCTGCGCGTAGACATAGGGCGCCACCAGCGCCAGCACCGGCAGCAGCAGCACGATCGCTTGTCGGCCGAGGCCAGCGCGATATTGGCGCGCCCGAACAGGTGGTCCATGATGAACTTGGCTTAAGCACTTCGCTGGCGGTGCCGGGGCCGCCCTGGGTCATGGCGACGACCGCGTCGAACAGCTTGACGACGGCGGTGGTAAGCAGCAGCAGCACGGTGGCGATCGTCGGCCCGAGCATGGGCAGCACGATCGAGACATACACGCGCCAGGGCGGAATCCCGTCCAGTCGCGCCGCTTTCCAGATCTCGCCGTCGATGCCGCGCAGGCTTGGCCAGCATCAGCGCCATCACCAGGCCCGAGGCCTGCCAGACGGTGGCGATCACGATGGTATACATGACCAGGTCCTGGTCGACGATCCAGTCGAAGCGGAAGTCGGCAAAGCCCAGGTGCAGGGCCGCCTGTTCGATGCCGTTGCCGGGCGTGAGGATCCATTGCCAGACCAGGCCGGTGGCGACAAAACTCATCGCATACGGATACAGGAACACGGTGCGCAGCACGCCTTCGCCGGTGACGTTCTGGTCGATGAACACGGCCAGCAGAAAGCCGATCACCAGGCAGGCCAGAATGAACAGGACGCCGTACAGGGCCAGGTTACTGAGCGAGAGCAGCCAGCGTTCGTTCTCGAACAGGCGGCCGTACTGGGCCAGGCCGACAAAGGTATCGGAGGGGAAGCTGCGGGCGTTGGTGAGCGAAGTCTTGAAGGTCCACAGCACGGTGCCCAGATACCCGACGATCACCGTCAGCGCCATCGGCAGCAGCGCCGCGAACGGGATAACCTTGCGCATCGGGTGCGTCACAGCTCGGACCATCGTCTCTCCTCGTAGGCGGATTCTGTAGTCCGCATGCGTGGAAGACGTTAAATTGGAAACGTTCCCACATCCTGCACGGAATATAGCACCCAACGATTTTGAGTGTCAACGCATTTGCGGGGTGTGGGGCGGGGGCGCAGCCTGGGGCGTCAGAAGAATTCCATCTTTGCCCCGTAGGTGGGGCTAGACCGCCATGATGATGTCGAACCACAGCGGCTCGTCGTTGTAGTCGTTCGGGGCACGCTTGTTGGTGCTGCTGAGCACGCGGATCGACACGTGCATCGGTACCCCGTAGTTGGCAAGATAGGCAGCGGCGGCGCGTAGATACCATTTGTTGGACCAGCAGGCCCTTCTCAACCCGGTATGCCATCAACCGGTTTTTCCGCTCTTGAACCATCAATTCCTCCAGTATCCCGCAATATACATCCCAATGGAAACTTTCACAATTGCTGCGGCGCAAGGCGATAGTGGGGGCTGACCAGCACGGAGACTTGTCATTGTTGCATTTGTTTTAATGCATGTTCCCGGGCTGCACGCAAGTCCGCCAGCGCCCTGGGATCGAGCGGAAACAGGCGGCCGCGCTTGCCGATGGTGCCGCCCTGATTGAGCACGGGCGCGAGCAGCCGGTCGGCCAGGGCCCAGCGTTCGCGCTCGAGCGCCAGCATGCCGCCCAGCACATGCTGGCCGAAATAAGTCTGATGGTTCCAGGTGCCGCACATGAGCGGGTCCTCGCTATGCCCTTCCATGTCCGAGACCCCGCCCAGCACCAGCTGCAGGGCCGCGTCCGGCTGGTCCAGCCATTCGCACCAGGGCACGATCTGCGACTGGGCCAGCAGCAGCACTTGCGCGATGCACTGCTCGAGCCCCTCGCCGGACGGGCCGATCGGCCAGATATGGGGCGGGCTTTTCTTGTCGCGCTGGGGTTTGTAGATCGATTTGCGGATGTGGCACTGCTCGGGCATCGGCTCGCGCTGGCCGCGGTGCCAGCGCACCGGATTGCCGGGGTCGCGCGGCGGCACGAACACGTAATAGCGGCCCACGTGCAGGGACGGCGAATGGGCGCTGGTCTGGGGCGAGCGGATGAACTGGATCTGGACCACGTCCACCCATTGGTCGGCGCGGCGCCACGCGGTCCCGTTCGAAAAGCGGCCGAAGCCGACCGGCTGCAGGAGCGGCTGCAAGCCTTCCACCAGGCCGGCGCACACTTCCTTGCGCATCTGGCGCAGCTCGGGCCCGGTCAATTCCTCGATCTCGGGCCCGGCAGGTCCCCCCGTTAGCAGGGACTGCAAGCGGTCAAGCAGGCTATGCATGAACGGACTGGGCGGAACGGGCGTGGTCGGGGGCGGATGCATGCGGCACCCGGGCCGCCTGGGCCCGGTGCGAAAAAGGTCGGTTGCTCGGTCATTGTTTGTGGGGAAGCGGCGCCAGCAGCGCGCCTCCGGACATCGTCATATCCGTGAAAGGTTAGCCTACTTTTGCAACTTTAGCAACAGAGCCCACACGCGTCCCGATGGAAAGCCGCATGAATAGGTTCACGGAAGGTCGCCGCCAATCCCTCGCAGAACAAATATACAAATAAATTCATCATTTTATGCGTGCTGCATTAAAGACAAGGTTGAGTCGTTGACAACATGTTTTCGCACACGCTAGTATTTACTCGGCTCTGCGAAATGAGTAGTTCTGATCAGCATATCGGAGTAGTCGGGCGGTACGCCGAAATGATTATCGGCGCGCGGCCATGTTATTAACTCAACCAACCAAGGAGTATGTATGCAAGACGTAATGATTGATCTGTCGATCGAAGGCCTGGAAATCGAAGAACTGAACATGTCCGACTTCGTCGCCGATGCCGCCGAAGGCAAAAGCGTTTCCAAAGTAATGTCCGCATCCTGCACCACTTGCGTCTGCACTTGCAGCTGCATCCTGCCGGTGTAATGGCGACAGGTTAATACGATTTGAAGAGTGCGTGGCTTACCGCGCACTCCGGATGATCAGCCAGAGCATATGTATTCTGCATAGCCAGCGAATATATTTCCGCAGTCGAATAGTGAAACAAGTCCCTCCCCCAATTATGTTCCGCGCTATTAACTCTTATCCGCTTGATTCCGATGCATTAGCTGGCAATTCCCCGTCTTTTATTCCTGCCGCATGAAACGGGAACACATCACAGGATCGCACCGGTATGCGATCGGGCTTGAGCGCCGCTGCAACCTGTCGTGGGCCGAGGTCGCCCCGGCCAGCGCCAGCGAAGCGCTCGCCCGGGCCGCCGCCGCCGCCGCCGCGGCCGCCCGCCGCCGCGCGGACGGGGACGCGCTGCACCAGCGCCTGCACGCCTTCGGCAGCCACGCCGATCCCGCCATCAGCCGTGCGGCCCTGCGCCTGCGCCGCGACTTGTTCAATCAGCGGGTGCCCGGCCAGACCGATCCGCAGTTGCAGGACGCCCTGGACGCGGCCAGCGCCGCCGCGCTGGCCCGGTGGCGCGCCAGTGTGGCAGCCGAACAAAGCCTGGTAAGCGCCATGCTGCCAGCTTCCAGGACGCCGTGCAGCGCGCCCGCCTCTGTTTTGCTTAAGCCTGATCCTGGACAATCAGGATTTCGCCTGCGGCCTGCAAACGGCCAACCGCCGCGTGTACGCCCAGGCCCGCAGCTACGCCGAGGCGGTGCGCAGCCAGCTGCGCGCCTGGACAAGAAACTGCGCAGCACCGAAGACCGGATCGCCAGCTTCGTCTACAAGGTCGTCTCCAAGCCTTCGCCGTTCGCCTCCTTCGCCACCATCGTCCCGAGCGGCCCGGCCGCCGCCGGCCTGGACAGCGCCCGGCGCGACGTGCGCATCGCGCGCGACCTGCTGCTGTGGATGGAAGCGCAATGCGTGGCGCTGGCCGCGACGCTGGCCGACGCACTGCCCCTGCGCCTCAATAACACGGTCCGCACCGAGGACGGGCGGGTTCGCCTGTTCACGCGCGGCAAAGACGGCACGCCGGACATGCTGCATGCCGAGCGCTTCATCGAACTGAAACATTCGCCCGCCCTGAGCGCGGTACTGGACGCCTTCGGCGGCGCCGCCCCCACCCTGCCCGAACTGAGCGCGCGCCTGTGCGGTCCCGGGCGCGACCCGCAGCCGGGCCGCGCCTACCTGGACACGCTGCTCAAGGCGGGACTGATCGAGCGCGACTTCGGCATTCCCGACCAGGCTCCCGACTTTGCCGCGCGCCCGCGCAGCTGCTCACCGGCCTGCCGGACGGACGGGGCGCGCCGTTCGATGCCATCTTCGGCGACATCGCCCGGATCGAAAGCGCGCTGAGCGACACCCGCAGCGCGGCCGAACGCACGCCCTTGACGGCCGCCCTGTTCGCCTGCTTCCGGCGCTTCGCCGAGGCGCTCTCGATCCCGCCCGACGCGCTGATGGCAGTGCGCGACATCTACTATGAAGACGTGGGCGGCATCGCCCATCGGCGCCAGCCCGGCCCCGTTGCTGGCGCCTGACGAACAGCTGGCCCTGGACCGGCTCACGCCCCTGCTGATGCTGTTCGACAGCCAGCTCACGTCGCGCCTGTCCCTGCACAGCATCTTCCGCGAACTGTACGGCGCCATGCGCTCCGCGGTCAGCCTGCTGGACTTCTACCAGGCTTACCGCGCGCTGCCGAAGGAAGACCTGTTCGCCCGCCTCACGGGCGCGCGCGACCCGGCCATCGCCCGCATCGACGCCTTGCGCAAGCAGTTCGCCGCCCTCGCGGCGCGGGCTTGCGCCGGCGCCTCGACGGCCAGGCCGATCTGGGCCAGGGCGAAGTGGCGGCCTGGATCGACACGCTGGCGCCGCAGCTCGATGCGCGCTCGGTCAGCTTCTTCCTGCAAGACCTGGAAGGCGGCGCCCACAGCAAAATCCTCAACAACGCCTAAGCACCGGCTTCGGTAGCGCCATGTCGCGCTTTGCTTAAGCCTGTTCGACGGACCGCGCGCATCGCTGGCCGGGGTCCTGGCGGACCTGCTGACGCAAGTGTGCGCGGACGCCGACGTGTTCGACATCGGCGCCGTGCTGGCCGCGAACTCCAATCTGCATCCCGCCATCGCGCCCGGTGAACTGATGTATCCGGGCGCACGCCGCCGCGGCCAAGGCGGTCCCGCGCTCAGCCTGGCCGCGATCGAGGTGGTCAGCCAGGACGGCCAGTTGCGGCTGCGCCATGCGGGCAGCAGGCGGCCGATCGAGTTCGTCTCCCACAACTTCATTCACCCGGGGGCCGGACCGGCGCTGTACCGCTTCCTGCACCTGTTCAGCAAGCACTGGATCTACCGCGCCCAGGATTTGCTCGACGCCGTGGCTGGCGCGGCCGGTCCCCAGGCCTAAGCAATCCGCGCCTTTGCTTCGGACCGATCGTGCTGTGCTTAGGCGGGTCGTCGCCTTCGACGCCGCCGCGATCCAGCAAGCCGCCGCCGCGCGAGGACGACTACGCCAGCTTCCTCGGCCTCAATGCCTGGCGCGAGCGGATGCAGCTGCCGCGCATCGTGTTCTTCCGCGCCCAGGCGCTGGCGCCGCTCCAGGACGGCGGCACCGAACTGGCGCTCGAGCGGATCCTGGCGCTGCGCCGCGGCCGCCTGCGCAAGCCGCACGTGCTCGATTTCCACAATCCCTTCCTGGTCCGCGTTTTCCTCAAGCAGGTCGCTTCGCTCGCCCCTGGCGACACGGTCCAGCTGCAAGAATCGCTGCCCGACTTCAACCGCGCCCCCGAGGGCGCCGCGCCGGTGCGCGAACTGATCGTACAGGCCGACCATGTCCGCTGACGGCCTGCACTGGATCGCCCTGCACGCCCACGTCGGCAAGCACGAAGACGGGCTGCTGCGCGACGTGGTGGCGCCGCTGCTGGCGGCCGTCCCGGTGGCGCCTGAGCGTTTCTTCTTCCTGCGCTACTGGAGCGGCGGGCCGCATTTGCGCCTGCGCTTTCTGTGCGCGCCGGACGCGGCGCCGGCGCTGCGCGCCGCGTTTGCCGCGCGCTTCGCCGCCTGGGCCGCCACGGTCGGCGACTGGGGCGACACCCCGCACCTGGACGACAGCGCCCGCCTGGCCAGCCTGGAAGGGGCCGGGGTCGAAGCGTGGATCACGCCCCCGGCGCTGCTGGACGCGCCGTATGCGCCGGAGCTGGGCAAATACGGCGGCCCGCAGGGCGTGCGCACGGCCGAGCGCCTGTGGGCCGCGAGCACGCAGCTGGCGCTGGCCGCCAACGCCAGGGGGATGCTGCAAGGGACGGCGCGCCTGACGGCCGAAGCTTCGACATGGCGCTGGTCGGCGTGCGCGCCTTCGGCCTGGAGCTGGAAGCGGCCATCGCCTGGTTCCTGATGCCAGCGCCGCGATCTGGCAGCGCTACTGTCCGGGTGCGGGAACGGGCAGCTTCGACGCCCGCCTGGCGCAGCAGGGCACGCGCCTGGTGCCACCGCCGCCGCGCCTGTGGCAGGGGCCGCCCGGCCGGACACCCTGGTCGGCGCCTGGGGCGCGGCGTTGGCCGGCTGCGCTGCCGATGGTGGCGCAGCTGGCGCCATTGCTGCCAAGCGCCGCGCTGCCGGGCGACGCCCGAACGGCGGCCCACGATTACCTGCTGGCGCAGTACATGCACACCCACCACAACCGCTTCGGCATTGCCCCGGTCGACGAATGGTATCTGGCGCGCCTGGCCGGACAGGCCCTGCGCGCGTATGGCGCCGCGCAATCGAAGATCACATCGGACCACACCTCACTTTCGGAGCCCGCATGAACAGCGCCTCGCCGCACGATGTGCGCTATCCCGCCAACTTCCTGGCCGTGGCCAGCGCCGCCGACGAAGACCGCCTGCTGCGCCTGTGCGCCAGCGCGGTGCTGGAACGCTACTCGACGCCGACTGCTATTTCAACCGCTACCGGGCGCACGGCGCGCGGGCGTTTCTGCTGCACTTTCGCAGCACCCACAACATGCAGGAGCTGCTGCGCGCGGTCAGCGCGGGCGCCGCTGCCGATCCGCGCCCATTCGCGGCCGACTTCCTCCCCATCGTGCTCGATCCGAAAGCGGCGCTCGGCGACGTGTTCGGCGGAGTCGACAGCCTGGCCGTCTACGCCGCCTTCAGCTTCGACAGCGCGCCCCTGCTGTGGCGCTGGAGCGCCCAGGGCATGGCCGCGCCCGCGCCTGCCCTGCTTAGGCGGCGGCCGAAGTGCTGGTTCACTACATGTACCTCACCCGCAGCCGCTTCGACCACAAGTCGCACAACGCCTACCCGGGCCTGTTCGTGTCGTTCCGTTCCCATTACGAGGGCTTCGCCGCCTCGCTCGACGACCCGGGCGCCGCGCTGCGCGCCTTCGGGCAGCGCTACGCGGCCGTGAACCCGCTGCTGGCCACGCTGGCCGCGCGCCACGAGCACCATCCCGGCGCGCCCTGGCTGGCCGAGTGGCAGCAGCTGATCGAACGCGCCTTCGACGACATCCTGGAACGCGTGCGCCGTCACACCCTGGTTACGGGCATGACGGCCGACTACAGCGGCGGCGGAAAAAATCTGCTGGCCAGCAGCTTCCACGAAAAGATCGTCAGCACCAAGGAGTACACCGAGCATGCCATGAAGGAGCCGGTATTCCAGGCCAACCGCATCCTGCTCGGCCTGGTGTATCTGAGCCTGTTCCGGCTCGGTCTGCCGCTGATTGAACGCTACTTCCTGTGCTACGCGATCAGCCGCTTCATCGAAGAGCGCCATGGCGTCAGCGCCGAACAGGCGTTCGACCGGGGCGTGGCGCGCACCGGCCCATGCGCGGCGCTGGTCCTGGCTGTTCAAACACCTCTCCTCCCAACAAGGCGCACCCCGATGATCAATGCAATCGAAACCCGCTCCGTCAGCAAGGTTTACCGCACGGCGATGGAGACCAGCGTCGGCCTGCATGACCTGAGCATGGAGATCGGCGCCAACCAGTTCGCGGCCCTGGTCGGCCCGAACGGCGCCAAGCAAGACGTCCGCCATCAAGCTGATCGCCACGCTGGCCCGGCCGACCACCGGGCGCGTAACCGTGTTCAGGGCACGACGTCGTGCGCGAGGGCCAGGCCGTACGCCGCCTGATCGGCTATGCGGGCCAGGAAACCTCGACCGACCTGTATGCGACGCCGCTGGAAAACATCCGCCACCACGCCACCATGTACGGCCTGACCAGCGGCGAGGCCAGGGCCAGCGCCGCCGAACTGCTCGACACCTTCGGCCTGCACCAGCAGGCGGGCATGGAAGTGCGGCGCCTGTCGGGCGGTCAGCGGCGCCGCCTCGACATCGCGCTGTCGATGGTGCACCGCCCGCGCCTGCTGATTCTCGACGAGCCGACCGTCAACCTCGACCCGGACGGGCGTCATGCTACTGTGGGACATCCTGTGCTTAGGCTGCGCGCCGAACGCGACCTGACGATCCTGTTTTCCACCCACTACCTGGACGAAGCCGATGGCTACGCCGACAAGGTGATTTTTGTCGACAAGGGCCGCTGCGTCATGTGGCGCACAGTCGACGAACTGAAGGCGAGCCTGGGCGGCGAATGCCTGGTGCTGCAATTCGACGACGGCGACCATGCGATGCGCGCCGCGCGCCGCCTGACGCCGACCGAACAGTTCAAGGATGCGATGGTGGCAGGCGAGCGCATCGTCACGGCCTGTTCCACCACCGAGCACATCACGGCGATCCTCAATTTCCTGGCCGAGCGCGATCTGGCGCCGAAAAGCGTCACGCTGTCGCGTCCCTCGCTCGACGATGTGTATATCCGCCTGACGGGGGCCTCGTTCGAACAAGTCAACATTGACGCCCAGAACAGCCGTCACCAACGCCTTGCATGGAGCTGGCTATGATTACCGATACCGTGCGCCTGGCGCGCCGCCTGATTCGCGCCCAGCTGAAAAAGCCGTTCTACATTCTGCTGTCGGTCAGCCAGCCGCTGATGTACCTGGTGTTTTTCGGCGCGATGTTTTCCAACATGCCCGGCATGAGCCAGGACCAGCAGTCGTACATTTACTTCCTGACCCCGGGCATGGTGGTCATGGCCGCGCTGTTCGGATCGGCCTACCTGTCGGCTCTAGCACCCTGGCCGACGCCGACCGCGCCCTGTTCGACAGCATCGTCATCTCGCCGGTCAACCGCCTGTCGATCTCGATGTCGTACGTGTTCGCCAACTTGGTCGCGGTGATGCTGCAGATGCTGACCATCGCCGTGGCCGGGGTGCTGCTGGGCGGCTATCCAGTAGGCAGGCATGCCGCATGGGCCTGATCGCCCTGCTGCTGATCGGGACCCTGACCGGCATCGCCTTCGGCTGCGTCTCGAACACGGCTAAGCTTCCTGGTCAGGAAGGCGCAGCACGTCCTGTCGGCCATGAACTTCCTGGTCATGCCGCTGATGTTCATCTCGGGCATGATGCTGTCGATCCGGAACATGCCGGTCTGGATGCAGGAACTGGCCCGTTTCAATCCCGTGCACTGGGCCGTCACCGGGGCCCAGGCCGCCTACATGGGCAGCTGGAGCGGCGCGGCCCTGGCCAGCCTGTCGGCCCTGCTGCTGTTTACCGTGGTCATGGTGGGCGCCATGCACCTGACCTTCGTCCGTTTCCTGGCGCGCCGCTAGGCGCCCCGCATCCTTCATCTGGAGAACCGCGTGGACCAACAACGCATTCGCATTCACGCCGACGTCTACTTCCTGGAAGTGGTAAGCGGCGCCGTCATCCGTAACCGCAACGGCGCGCTCGAACTGTCCGGCGCCAGAAGCGTGTACCAGCTGCTGGCCTGGATCTTCAAGTCCTTCGACGGCTCGCGCAGCTACGCCGACACGGTCAAGGCGATTCCCGCCGCGCTCGAAAAGCATGCGCGCGCCATCGTCACGCGCCTGGTCGAACGCTCGTTCGCGCGCGTGCTCGACGAACAGCAGGAAGCGGTGGTGGCGCCGTTTCGTGCCCGCTTCCCTGAACTGAACAACATGCTCGAGTACCGCACCGCCTCGCCCGCCCAGGCCTGGCAGCGGATCGATGCGGCCAGGCTGGCGATCGACGCCGACGGCCCGTTCGGCGCCGCCCTGCGCGAAGCGCTGCCGCAGTATGGCTTGCAGGTGGCCGCTGGGGCGGCTGCATTGCGCATCGTCGCGGCTTAAGCACGCCGGAAAGCTGGACCGGCCTGGCCGCCACGGGCGCCGCGCCGCATGGGGCCGCGCTGTCTTAAGCACGGCGACGCGCTGTTCGTGCTGGTCCCCGGCGAACGGTC
This sequence comes from Massilia sp. H-1, assembly GCA_024703915.1. GTDB lineage: Bacteria > Pseudomonadota > Gammaproteobacteria > Burkholderiales > Burkholderiaceae_D > Telluria_A. The sequence goes on from CP087969.1 coordinate 2,178,769, forward strand.
AAGCCCCTGCCGGGCACGCCCGACTTTCCCGCGCTCGTGACGCCTACGGCGCCGCCGCGGCGGCCACCGGCCTGCACGCGCCGGCCGCCCTGGCGATCGCCGTCCATGCCCTGTGCCTGGCCCTGTTCGAGCGCGTGGCGCTGGGGCAGGCGCACAACCAGGACCGTCTGCTGACGGTCGACGATGCCACGCTGACCCTGGGCAGTCACGCGCTCACGCCGTACGCGGTGCCGCGCCGCGACTGGCAGCCGCCGGGCACGCCGCTGAGCGCGGCACAGTGCGGCGCGGGGCTGCGCCAGGATCTGGGCGGATCGCTGCTGCCGGACGCGGGCGTGGCCGAACTGAATGCCATCGCGCGCTCGGTGCAGGCGCTGACCGACGAGCGCACCGGCCCGCTGGCGCGGGCCGACGACGGCGACCTGTTCCAGCTGCCGCTGGCCTCCTGCCTGGCCCATGCCGGCGCCGGATCGCGCGTGCTGATGCTGGGCCTGTCGGCGCGCGAGACGCGCAACCACGCCGCGCTGTGGGCCCTGGAGCAGCGCCTGGCGCACAACGGCCCGGCCCATGCGGGTGCCCATGCGGCATCGGCTGGAACCGCTGCGAGGCGCTGCTGCGCGCCGGCCGCCGCCTGTTTGAACACGAGGCGCGCGCACCGCACGCGGACCCGCAGGCGCGCGCGCTGGCCGACCTGCTTAGGCCAGCGCCGAGCTGGCCTACCTGGCCGAACTGCACGACGACGCCGCACAGGCACGCTGGGTACGCAACGACTGCGGCTGGTTCGTGGCCAGCCATCCGGCCATGCCGCCGGGCGCGCCGGTCGCTCCTTTCGGCGTGGGCATCCTGCCCGAACTGGCGCTGGCCGATCTGTTCATCAAGCTGGCCTTTGTGCGCTACTACGACAGCGCCGCCTTCGACGCGGGCGCGGCGGTGCTGGTGCGCCTGGGCCTGGACGACGCCGCGCTCGGAACGCGCTGGCAGCGGCCATGGCCTAAGCTGCGAGGCGGCCGAACTGGCATTGCCGTGGCTGCCGGAGGCGCCCGCCGTGCGGCAGCCGGTCACCGTCGTGCTGCGCCGCGCCGCAGGACCGCGCTGATGGACGGCTGCGACTACATCGTCGAAAACGCCAGCGCGGCCGCGCTGGCGCAGCAGGTGCGCACGCTGGCCCATGCGCGCCGCCCATGTGCGCGCGCTTAGGCCAGGATCCGCATCGGCTCGCCGCAATTCGTGGTCGGCGGCGGCCGCGAACAGGGCGAGACGGTCAGCGTCTGGCGCCTGGCCAACCTCGCCTTCGCGCTGCGTGCCAATGACGGCGCCGCCATGGCACGGACGCGCTGCAGCATGCGGCCAGCCGCCACGCGCGCAACAGCACCTGGGCGCTGACGCCGCCCGGCGCGCCCCGCATCGTCCAGCATTTCGGTTTCGACTCGCCCCAGCAAAGCGTGCTGGCCGCGGTCCTGGTGCTGCGCGCGCTCGGCCATGCCAGCCGGCACGCTGGCCTGGGTGGACCTCGACAGCGGCGCGGCCTCGTCCGCGCACGCCGCGCCGCAGCCATGCGCGCGGCGCCGGACGCCGACCATTCCCCCATGCGCCACCTGAGCCTGGACGTGGTGGGCCCGCGCGTGCTGCGCCACGCGGCCGCCCCCTATTCGGGCCTGATCGGGCAGCCGGCCGCCGACCTGGACGCGCCCACGCCAAGCTGCGCGGCGGCCCTGCGTTTCGAAGGCATGCCCGACATTATCACGCTGGGACGCGCCCGCACCTACCGCCAGGCGGCGTACGTCGCCGCGCTCGAAGCCTGCGAGCGCCACGCCACCTGAGCGGCGCCCACTATGCCAGCAGCTGGAAGGCGCGCTACCGCGATATCGACGAAGCCAAGCTCGATCCGCGCAGCACCGGCCTGCATCTGGCCAGCAGCCACGCCACGCCGGGCTTCGGCTATGTCGCCTTCGACGACGGCCTGGAACTGGACTGGGTGCGCGCACGGGACCTGACGACCGGGGCTAGGCATTGCAGGTGCTTAGCCTGCATGGCGTACTACGGCGGCACCACCGCAATGCCCGCCAGGCGCCTGGCCTACGACACCTCGAACGGCTGCGCCATCGGCACCTCGCTCGAGGAGGCGAGCCTGCACGCCCTGCTCGAACTGATCGAACGCGACGCCTTCCTGCTGGCCTGGTACCGTTCCCGCTCCCTGCCCGACATCACGGCGGCGCTGGCACGCCAGCCTAAGCACTGCGCTGGACCATCGCCAAGCTCGAACTGCTGACCGGGATGCGCGTGAAGATCCTCGATTCGAGCGCCGAACACGGCATTCCGAGCGTGATCTGCGTGGCCCTGGGCGACGGCTTCCCGGCCACTGCGCTTTCAGTAGGCTGCGCCTTCAGCCATGCCGAGGCGGCGCTGTCGGCACTGGCCGAGTTGAGCGGACATTGCCTGTTCCTCAAGCAGCGCGCCGCCGATCCGGCCGTCATCGAACGCGCGCGCCATGTTCGCCGATCCGCTGCTGGTCAGCTCGATGGAAGACCATGGCTACCTGAACGCGCTGCCGGAAAGCCGCGAACGGATCGCGGTCATGCTCGGTCAGGCCGCCGAACTGGCGCCAGCCGTCCCCGCCGCGGAGCAGCCGCGCAGCGTGCGCGCCAGTCTCGACTGGGTGCTCGCGCGCCTGCGCGCGGCCAGCTTGCGGGCGATCGCGGTCGAACAGCGCGTGCCGTCGCTGGAAGGGCCCGGCCTGGAAGTGCGTCAAGATGATCTGCCCCGGCCTGTTGCCGATGACGTTCGGCCATGTCAACCGCCGTCCCACCCTGGCGCGGATTGGCGACGGCGCCGCCCTCGCCGCCGCTGCGGCCAGGCCGCCGCACCCATTCATGTAACAGGCGAACTCCATGATCTCTCACGCCCTCGACGACTTCTCCACCTTCGCCCGCGTCCTGCACGGCAGGCCGGAAGGCCTCGGCGTGCGGCCGCTGCTTAGCCCCGCGCGCCGTCCCGCGTGCTACCAGCCGGCCCCCCCTGCCACTCGCTGCCGCTGAGCGGCGCCGGTCTGCCGCCCCTGCTCGCCGATCTGGGCCGCGTGCTGTGGCGTACGCTCGGCTATACCCAGTTGCGCATCGACGCCGCCACCCAGGAAATCGCGGCGCGGCGTCCGCTCGCTTCCGGCGGCGCGCGCTATCCGGCCGACCTGAGCATGGTGGTCGCCCCCGGCACGGGCGGCGCGCTGGGCGCCGTGGCCGGGCGCGTCCTGCACTACGCGCCGCAGTACCACCGGCTGTTCCTCGACACCGATGGCGACGCCGTCACCGCAGCGGCGCTGGGACTTGACGCGCTGGCGCCCGGCACGCTGCTGCTGGTGGTGCGCATCGACTTTCTGCGCACCTGGGAAAAGTACGGCGACTTCGCCTACCGTCTGAGCGCAGGTCGACACGGGCCTCGTGACCGGACGTCTGGCCGCGCTGGCCGCGCGCATGGGCGAGCTTGCCATCGATGTCGACTTCGACGGCCCGCAGCTCGACCGGGCATTGGGGCTGGATGAAGAAACCCAGGCCAGCTACTGTGTGCTGCGCCTGGTGCCGCGCGGGGCGAAGCGGGAGCGCCGTTCGTTCCCGCAGGCGCACGCGCTCGCGCGCGCCGGTCCTGGCGCGCAGCGAGCGCCTGTCGCGCCGCCTGCGCGAAGCGCACCGGCTGGCGCACGCGCGGCCCCGCGGCCGCGCAGGACGGACCGGCGGCCCCGTTCCTGGCATTTCGCGACGCGCCCGAGCTAGGCCTGGATCGCCCTGCCCGAGGCGGCCGCCGGTGCCGACACCGAAGAACAGGCGATCGCCGCGCGCACCTCGCGCGCCCACGCCTTTACCGGTCAGGCGCTGCCCGCCAGCACGCTGCGCGCCTGCCTCGACCGGGTCAGGCACAGCCTGGCGGCGCTGCAGGACGCCAGCGCGGCGGCGCTGGAACTGCCGCAGCTGCTGGTGTGCTGCCTGAACGTGCAGGGCGTGGCGGCGGGCGCCTACGCGCTGGCCGACGATGGCGCCGCACTGCGCCTGATCGCGCCCGGCCCCACCGGCGCGGCATTGTCCGAGGGCGCTGCTGCTGCAGTCGCTCGACATCCGGAAATCGGCGTTCGTGCTGCACGTGGTGGGCCGCACCTGGCAGCGCGACGCGGCGCGCGCGCGCGGGCGGGCGTACCGGATCGCCCAGATGCTGGCCGGCGCCGCGCTGGACGCGGCCACCCTGGCCGTGAGCGCGCCCGGCGTCAGCGCGCACGCCTATCTGGGCTTCGACGCGGCCCGCCTGGCCGCGCTGTACCGGGCTGGCGCCGGGCAGCACGGTGGGCGCGCAGCTGTGCGTGGGGGCAACCGCCATGCGGCTGCAGAACTGACCCGCAGCCTCGCTTGCGCGGGCGCACAATGATCGCCGTGCTTAGGCCCACGTACCGCGCGAAACGCGTGCGCGACATCGACATCTACGCCCTCGACGGCGCGCCGGACGAGCATCAGCGTTCGCTCAAGGCCCTGCATCCGGCCGATGGCGCGCGCCTGTACTGGACACCGCGCAACGGCGGGCACTGGGTGGTCACGCGCAGCGATCTGATCGAACGCGTGCTGACCGACCACACGCATTTCTCGTCGCGCTACGTGACCGTGCTTAAGCCTGCCACAATCCCGATCCGCCGATCGCCCCGCTGCAGCTCGATCCGCCCGAGAACGGCAAGTACCGCGCGCTGCTCATCGGCGCCATGTCGGCCCGCGCGGCGACCAGCCTCGGCACCAGCATCGCGCCGCTGGCGCAAGAGCTGGCCGCCGGTCTGCGTGCGCGCGGCCGCTGCGAGTTCATCGGCCAGTTCGCGCGCCACCTGCCGATCGCCACCTTCCTTCACATGTGCGGCCTGCCAAGCCCCGCCGACCGCGAGCGGCTGGTGGCGATCGCCGCCCTCCAGCTGGCCGCGGGGAAGCCTGCGGCCCAGGCCGAAGGCTACCGCCGCATGGGGCAGTATCTGATGCAGCACATCCAGGCGCGCCGCAGCGCCGCCGCGACGATCTGATCAGCGAACTGATCGCGGCCCGGATCGACGGCGAGCCGCTCGGCGATTACCGCCTGTTCGGTCTGATCAACATGCTGCTCATCGCCGGACTCGACACCGTCAGTTCCTCGCTCAGGGGGCGATCGCGCGCTTCCTGGCCGGTCACCCGGAACACCAGGCCCAGCTGCGCGCCAATCCCAAGCTGATCGCGCGCGGTCGAGGAATTGCTGCGCCGCTTCCCGATGTTTACCGCCGCCCGCGTGGCGACCCGCGATGCGCTGTGCGAAGGCGCGTGGATCAAGGCGGGCGACATGGTGGTCGCGCCCACCGCCCTGTACGGCCTGGACGACGAACGCTTTCCCCGATCCGCTGACGGTGGACTTCACGCGCAGCGGCGCGCGCCACGCCAGCTTCGGCCTGGGCGCGCACCAGTGCCCGGGCGCCACCCTGGCGCGGGTCGAACTGCGGGTGTTTCTCGAAACCTGGCTCACGCGCATGCCCCCGTTCGCGCTCGACCCGGACGCCACCGTGCAGGCTGGGCGCCAGCCCCCGTCGCATCGATGCTCAGCCTGCCACTGGTGTGGCAGGCCGACCAATTCACGTTCAACCATCCAAAGGAGTGAGACCCGCATGCCGATTCAAATCCAACTTCCCGGCTCGCTGCGCCGTTTTGCCGACGGCAGCGCCCAGATTTCCGTCGAAGCGGCCAGCGTGGCCGAGGCGCTCGGCGCGCTCAGTGAGCGCTTCCCGCGCCTGGGCGGACATTTGCTGGCGGCCGACGGCAAGGTCCGGGGCTTCGTCAACGTATTCGTCAACAGCCGCGATATCCGCCATCTCGACAGCGAGCGCACCGTGCTCGCCAGCGGGGACGTGATCGCGCTGATGCTTACCAGCCATCGCGGGAGGCTGAACATGACATTTCCACCACTGGCGGGAATCGGCAGGGAGCTGGGCCCGCAGGAGCGCCAGTACTACGGACGCCATCTGCTGCTGCCGGAAATCGGCGCCAGCGGCCAGCGCCGCCTGGCCGCCGCGCGTGCTGATGATCGGCGCCGGCGGGGCCTCGGTTCGCCGCTCGGCCTGTACCTGGCCGCAGCCGGCTGTCGGCACGCTCGGCATCGTCGAATTCGACACGGTCGAAGCGAGCAACCTGCACCGCCAGGTCCTGTACGGCGTGGCGCAGATCGGCCAGCCGAAACTGGCCAGCGCCGCAGCAGCCCTGCGCGGGCTCAATCCCCATATCCAGATTGTCGAGCATGCCGTCCGGCTGGCGCCGGAGAACGCGCTGGCGCTGTTCGAAGGCTACGACCTGGTGGTCGACGGCACCGACAATTTCCCCACCCGCTATCTGATCAACGACGCTTGCGTGATGCTCGACAAACCCTATGTGCACGCGGCCATCGCCGCCTTCGAGGGCCAGCTGTCGGTGGTGTGGCCGGGGCGCGGTCCCTGCTACCGCTGCCTGTATCCGGAACCGCCGCCGCCCGGCCTGATGCCTTCCTGCGCCGAAGGCGGCGTGCTCGGGGTGCTGCCGGGCATCATGGGCTCGCTGCAGGCGAACGAAGTGATCAAGCTGCTCACCGGTGTCGGCGCGCCGCTGGTCGGACGTCTGCTGCAGTTCGACGCGCTGCAAATGCGGTTCCAGGAATTCAGAAACGCGCCGCCATGCTTAGCTGCGCGGTCTGCGGCGACACCCCGTCCCAGACCGAGCTGATCGATTACGCGCAGTTCTGCGGCAGCGCCAGCGCATGGGCGCCGGACGAGGAAATCTCGGCCGCCGAAGTCGAGGCCTTGCTGGCCGGGGACGCGCCGCCCGCGCTGCTGGACGTGCGCGACGAACACGAGTGGCAGCGCCTGCGCATCGCGGGCGCCTCCCACCTGCCGCTGGCGCGCCTGGCCGAAGCCGGCGCCGCGCTCGACGTCCACACGCCGGTCATCTGCTACTGCCAGTCGGGCCTGCGTTCGCGGCGCGCGGCCGCCATCCTGCGCGCGCAGGGCATGCGCAACGTCAGGAGCATGCGCGGCGGGATCAACGCATGGAACGGGAGCGTGCTGTGACGCCGATTTCCGTCCACGGCACGCGCACGCCCAAGGGTTTCCGGGACGGCACCGAGCGCACCCGCAGCCCGTCCGAAACGCTGGAAGCGAACCGCCGCTTCATGCCGCTGATGGGCATCACGCGGCTGGCCAATATCACCGGACTGGACCGGATCGGCCTGCCGGTCGTGATCGCCGTGCGTCCCAATTCGCGCGCCCTGGCCACCTCGCAGGGCAAGGGCGCCACGCTCGAGGCGGCCAAGGCGTCGGCCCTGATGGAATCGATCGAGACCTGGCACGCCGAGCGCGTCAGCGGGCCGCTCCAGTTCGAGTCGTCACTCGGCGCTGCGCGAACGCGCCAGCGTGCTCGATCCGGCCCTGCTGACCGTGCGCGCGGATGCCCGCTTCTTTCCCGAACGCGCGATCGCCTGGATCGAAGGACGCGAGCTGTTCTCCGACACCGCCCAGTGGCTGCCTTACGAGAGCGTGAGCGTGAACACGGTGCGCCAGCCGGGTACCAGTCCGATCTTCCTGGGCAGCAGCAATGGCCTGGCGTCGGGCAATCACCGGATCGAAGCGGTGCTGCACGCCAGTTGCGAAGTCATCGAACGCGATGCGCTCAGCCTGTGGGAACTGGTGCCCGCGGCGCTGCGCCGCCAGCGCCAGCTGAATCTGGCCAGCATCGAGGATCCGGCCCTGGCCGCCCTGCTCGACCTGCTCGACCGCAAGGGCTTCGCGATCGGCGTATGGGACATCACGACCGATGTCGGCATTCCCACCTATACCTGCATCCTGGTCGAAGACCCCGCCCACAGCAGCTGGCGCAGCCACCACATGTTCAGCGGCCACGGCACCCACCTGTCGCCGGAAATCGCGCTCTCGCGCGCCATCCACGAGGCGATCCAGAGCCGGCTGACCGCGATCTCCGGCAGCCGCGACGACTTCCTGTTCGCGGAGTACCGGCGCGCCAGCGATCCGGACGACCATGCCCACGTGCTGGCCACCATCCGCGGCACGCCGTGCACCCGCCTGTTTGGCCAGGTGCGCCCGCCGCTGGCGGCCACCTTCGAAGACGATCTCGGCACCGTCATGGCGTCACTGGCGCGCTGCGGCGTGCGCAGCCTGAACGCGGTCGACCTGACCCGGCCGGAAATCGGCATCCCGGTGGTCAAGGTCGTCATCGCGGGCCTGGAGGGACCGCGTCTGCAATCCTATACGCCGGGCCTGCGCGCGCGCTGACAAAGAAACCTCGCATCGTGAGCATTCTCATCTTCCTCGGTCCCAGCCTCGATCTGGACAGCGCGCGGCCTGTGCGACGCGACCTACCTGCCGCCTGCACGCATGGGCGACATCTACCGCGCCTGCGCCCGGCGTCCGCACGCCATCGGCCTGATCGACGGCCTGTTCAGAACATACACCGGCGGTGTGGCACAAGGAGATCCTGCATGCGCTCGCGCTCGGGATCCGGGTCTATGGCGGCTCCAGCATGGGCGCGCTGCGGGCAGCCGAACTGCATCCATTCGGGATGCGCGGTGTGGGGCGCATCTTCGGCGATTTCGCCAGCGGCGTTCTGGAAGACGACGACGAGGTGGCATTGATCCATGGACCGGCCGATACGGCGTATGCCTGCCAGTCCGAAGCCATGGCCAATATCCGCTGCGCGCTCGAAGAGGCGGTACTGGCTTAGCGTGCTTGACGCGCAGCAGGTCCGCCACTGCGTCGCGGCGGCCAAGGCGCTGCACTACCCGGAACGTACTTGGCCGCAGGTATTCCGGCTCGCACGGGCGGGCGGCATTGGCATGCCGGCGCCGTGGCGGCGCTGGAGAGCTACATTGCGCGCGAGCGGCCCAACCAGAAACGCGACGACGCCATCGCCACGCTGACCCTGATCGAGCAGGAACGTGCGGCTTAGGCCCGGGACCGGCGCCCGGGTTCACCTTCGAACACACCAGTTTCTGGGAAACACTGCGTTCGGAATGCGAACCGGCCGAACCGGATGTCCAGCAACCGGACGTGCGCGCCGACCGGCTTGCCAGCCACGCGCGGCTGTTCGCGACCGCGCCCGCGCCGCAGCGGCACGGCGCCTTGCTGCTGCACTTGGCGGCGCAGGAAGCGGCGCGTCTGCAGCTGCCCCTGCCCGCCCCCGACAGCATGCTCGATGCGCTGTATGCGCGGCGCGGCCGCACCACCCCGGCCGAGCGCGCCGCCTGGCTTGCCGAGAACAAGCTCGATGCGCAGGACGCGCTGGAGCTGGCGCGCCTTGAACATCAGCTGCTCGAATGCGAGCGGCGCGCGCGCGCGCTGCTGCGCCCCCTCACGCTCAAGGCGCTCAAGCTGGGGGGCACCTACGCCCAAGCCAGGCGGCATGCGGGCGCCAAGTGGCGCGCCCTCGACAAGAACGCTTTCGACAGCTACACCCAGGCCGACATCGCCCCGCTGGAGCAGGTGCTGGCCTGGTACGGCGAACGGCACGGCGCGCCCGGCGCCGACCTGGCCGGGTTCGCGGCGCGCCTCGGCTTCGACACGCTGCGCGAACTGATCACCGAGCTCAATGCCGAATACCTGTACCAGCGCATCGACGCCGATACCGCATCCACCACTTCATTCTGACACGAGGGACCACATGAAAATCATCGCAAGCAAGCAGTCCAAGAAGGACAAGTACGACACGCTGCGCTGCATCCGGCGCGACGGCAGCGAAACGACGGCCCAGATGCCGCGCCAGGGCGTGCTGCCGCACGATCTGATTCACTACGTGGTGGAATCGGCGCTCGGCTACGATCACGGCTTTCTGGGCCTGGTGGCCAAGGGCGCGGACATCGGTTTCGCCATGGAGCAGACGCACGACATCGGCAACCGCGAGGTGGCCGACCAGGCCACCCATGCCGAAGCGATCGTCGAAAGCCTGCAGGCGCAGATCTGGTGCGGCGCCTTCGACGAGAGCGCTTTCATGGACGGCCTGGAAGCGGCCTGCGCGATGCGCGAGCGGGCCGCGCCCGCCCTCGACGGCCTGGACCTGGAACAAAACCTGTTCGGCGCCGTGATGGAACTGGGCCAGCGCTGGCAGCAGGTTCCGTTCTATGGCTCGCTCGAACTGGAAATGAAGAACGTCTGAGGAGCGCGCCGTGAAAGACACCAAGGATCTGACGCGGGGCCCGATCCGCGGGCACTTGATCGCCATGGCGCTGCCGATGGCGGTCGGCATGGGCGTGCAAATGCTGTACTACCTGATCGATCTGTATTTTGTCGCCCGCCTCGGCCACGACGCGCTGGCCGGGGTCGGCGCGGCCTAAGCAATGCCGCGCTGATCATCCTCGGCCTGACCCAGATCCTGAGCGTGGGCACCGTGGCGCTGACCTCGCACGCGGTCGGACGCCAGGACGACGCCGCCGCCAGCGACGTGTTTTACCAGTCGCTGCTGATCGGCTGTGGCGCCGCGCTGGTCACGCTGCTGGCGGGGTACGCCATCATGATGACTACATGCGCCAGATCTCGGCCAATGCCAGCATCAGCCGGCCTGGGCGCCACCTATCTGTACTGGTACCTGCCGGGCATGGCGCTGCAGTTCGTGCTGACCGCGCTCGGCTCGTCGCTGCGCAGGGGTAGGCCTCCTTGCAGCAGCAGCTACCATGATGGTCCAGCTGCTCACGGTGGTGATCAACATCGTGCTGGCGCCGGTCCTGATCATCGCTGGGGCACGGGACATCCGATGGGAGTGGTAGGCGCGGCGCTGGCCAGTACAGTCTCGGTGACGGCCGGGGCGCTGCTGTTGCTGCGCTACTGCATGCGCCATCAGTCGTTCATGCGGATCGACCTGGCACGCCTGCGTCCGCGCCTGGCGACCTGGGGCAGCATCCTGAAAATCGGCCTGCTTAGGCGGGGAGGCGAATACCTGCTGATGTTCGCGTTCAGCGCCTTCGTGTACCTGATGCTGCGCGACTTCGGTGCCGCCGCGCAGGCCTGGCTTCGGCATCGGCACCCGCGTGCTGCAGGTGGTATTCCTGCTTAGGCGGCGGCTGGGGTTCGCCGTGCTTAAGCAGTGGCGGGACAGAACTACGGAGCGGGACTGGGCCAGCGCGTGCGCGAGACGCTGCGCACCGCGCTGCTGATGGAGGCGTTCATCATGGTGGTGCTGACCATCGTCTGCCAGGCGAGCCCCGGCGCGCTGCTCGGCATGTTTTCGTCCGACCAGCAGGTACTCGCGTTCGGCACCACGTTCCTGACCTACACTTCGTGGAACTTCCTCGCTTCCGGCATCGTGTTTGCCTGTTCCGGCCTGTTCCAGGCAATGGGCAATACCTGGCCTAAGCCCTGCTGTGCGCGGCGATGCGGGTCCTGACTTTCATGCTGCCGCTGGCGTGGCTGTCGCGTCAGAGCGGCTTTGAAGTGACGACCATCTGGAAGCTGTCGGTCGCCACTGTCGCCCTGCAAGCCTGCCTGGCCTTGCTTCTGGTGCACTGGCAAATGAAGAAGCGCCTGCTTAGGCAAGCGACGAGGCGCGCGCCCCGCTGGGCGCCATGCTGCCTAGACACTCAGTCGATTGTGCCGCGCTCGGCGATGGCGCGGCGCAGCGCTTCGAGGCGGGTGATCTTGGCTTCGACTTTCGCAATCTCTTCGGGCGCGATGCCTAGCCGTGCGGGCCCGTTCGACATCCGAGCGCAGGCGCGGCAGCTCGCTGTCGACCGCGGCCGCGTAGGAGGCCATCAGCTTCGCCTGGCGTCCCTGCTCGAATCCCGCATACGCGGCCGGGTCGGCCAGCTGGGCCGGGCTGGGCGCGGTCTCGCGCGGCGCGGCCGGCGCCAGCGGCGGCGCCCTGTCGTCGCCATGCTCGCGCGCCGCGGCCATGCTTTGCCAGGCTAGCACCGGCACCGGCCCCGTCTCGGGCAAGGCCGACATCCATTGCGTACCTGGCGCCTGCGCAGCCGCGCACAGGCTAACAGGCAGCAGGCAGCCGCGCAGGGGGGCCATCGGCGGCGTGCTTTCCAGCGGTGGCAGCGGCGGCCACAGGACCACGACGGCGGCGGCCGCCACGGCCAGCGCGAGTGCGAGCCGCCCCGTCATGCCTGCGCTCCCGGCGCCATGACGATGCGCGCCCTGGCCTGCAGCGTGCGCCGCAGGTCGGCCAACTGGGCCGCTGCCGCCTGGCGCGCCAGTGCGCGGCTGGCCACGTAGCGCACCGATTCCGAATCGGCTAGGCTGGTAGCCCTGCACCCGCTTCTCGACCAGCACGATTTCCCAAGCGGCTAGACTGGTCCGGCCCGACCGCGGTGCGCACCGGCGGCGAGACTTCGCCCTCCGCTTGCGCGAACAGCAGCTGCGCCAGCCAGCCGGGCGCGCTGTCATGCGGCACCCAGCCAAGGGCGCCGCCCCGTGCCGCGTCCGGCGCGACCGACAGGCGGCGCGCGGTGGCGGCAAAGTCGGCGCCGGACGCGAGCGCGGCTGCGGCTTTGTGCGCGCTCTCCTCGTCCGGCAGACGGATATGCCGTGCGCGCACCCGCTCGATGCGCGTGAACTGCTCGCGGTGATCGCGATAGTAGGCGCGCACCGCATCTTTGCCGACCTGCGCGGCGAGCCGGTCGAGCAAGGCACTGTCGCCATGCCCGTCGTCGCCCACACCATGCATGCGCATCAGGGCGCGGGCGTCGGACTGGTCCGCCAGCACCCTGCGCAAATCGTCGACCGCCGCCGCGCCGAAGCGCTGCTTACCCCAGTGCAGCACGTACTGCGCGGCCACGTGCTGCCTGGCCTGCTGCAGCATGAAGTCCACGTCGCGCGAGAATGGCGACCCTGCCCTGCACATTCTGGCGCAGGTAAATGTCGGCCACGGTGACGGTCGCCTCGGCGTCACCGTCCGGCAGCACGTAGCGCAGCAGCGCCAGCTTGCGCGCCGCCTCCAGCTGGCTTAAGCACTGAAGGCGGTTTCAAGCCGCAGCATGCCCGCCTTGCCCGTCACGCCATCGAGCGCGGCATCGTCCGGCCTTGCCAGCGGGCGCACCAGCGCGTCGATGCCGCTTAGCCAGCCGGGACAGGTCGGCCTCCATCCTGGCGCCGTACAGCATGCGCAGCGCCCCGACCAGTTGTTCGTCGAACCCGACCTCGCGCGGGAACGCGACCCGGGCCCCGCTGGTCAGCGCCGCCTCGCCGTAACGCTCGCGCGCGCGCGCGCCAGCAGACGATCGTCGACCAGCTTGTCGAGCACCGCCTTGCGCTGCGCCCTGGGGTCCTCTGCCAGCGCCATGCGCCACGCCGCGTCGACACTGAAGCCGTACAGCGGCGCGCCGTCGATCCGCGCCGCCACGGCAGGCGCGGGCGGAGCCGCCTCCGCCGCGGACAGCAGCAGCGCCAGCATCAGCGCACCAGCCAACAAACGCAGGAAGGCGGCTTAGCATCACATCGCCAGGCGCTCGGCGGCGCGGTTAAGCACGTGCACCACCATCGCGATCGAATGCGGGATCATCTTGCGCGCCACGGTGCGGCGGTCGGCATGATCGGTGGACGAGAGCACGATGCCGCCGTTTGCATACGAGTAGGTGCCGCCTTGCGTGAGCAGGGAGCGGATGTCGGTGGCGCTGGCGCCGACCGGCGTGAAGTCGGCCAGCGCGCTGCGCACCAGGGCGCCATCGGCCAGCTGCTCGCTGTCGTAGTAATCGCTGACCCACTGCTCCCAGCCCGAGTGGTTGTTGCCGGACGTGCTCCAGGAATGGTGCGGCTGCACGATGTCGGTGCTGTGCAGCGCGAAGCCGAGCGACTGCGCGGTCGGGCGTGCGAGGAACTGGCCGAACCAGTACTGCGCCAGGTTGTCGACCGGCTGGAACGGCGCCGATTCGAAGTCGGCGTACTGCTGCGGCGTCGAGTAGCTGCCATGGCGGTAGTGGGCTTCGGTCACGCCAAAGCTGTTGTACTTGCTGCTGTCGCCGAACCAGCCTTTCAGGCCGGAGGCACCGTCGTCGAGATAGTCGCCCACCAGCCAGGCCGCGGCCAGCTTGTCGACATCGCCGCGGTTGACCACCTTGGCGTAGTTGTAGCCGCCAAAGGCATTGCCGTGCACGTCGCGGCCGCTGGCGTGGTTCTGAAAATGCCAGTAGGAGGTGTAGTTGGCGATGCCCGATCCGAGGCCCCACAGCGGCGCCATCACGCAGCTGCCGGTGGTCGCGCCGCACAGATAGGTGTCGGCGAAATCGTCGACATCGTAGGCGCCCTGACCCACGGCCTGCGCGAACTGTTCCATCGTGTAGCTTACCCGGGTGACGCCTGCTTCAAGCTTGGCGTAATTGGTGAGCGAGGGATTGTTCTTCATGAAGGTGACGGCATCTTGCACGATACGCTTGTGGGTATCCTGTTTCCAGGCATAGGCGGGTGCGCTTACGACAATTGCTACAGCGAGGCTTGTGGCCAGCAGTCCGTTTTTCATCAATTCTCCAAAGTGGATGTGCGGTTCGGTTGAGAACCGCTGAATGTAAACATCATTTGTGACGCCGCCGTTACGGCGCCGTGACAGCGCATCGGATCAGCCGCGGCAACTGGCGTTCGGCGTGGGCGCCACCACGAACGAGAAATGCGCGCCGTATTCGCCGTGGATAGCCTGGGTGCCGGACGCGCCCGCGTTGGGGCCGATGATGTAGGTGTTGGCCTTGGCGATGCCGCCGTCGGCGTAGGCCGCGATGTCGGTGCTGGCGTTGCCGTAGGCGCGGATGATGTTCAGGCCGACCGTGTTGCGCAGATAGCGCACGTAGTCGGTCTTGAACTGCTGGGTATCGGGCGGAATCGGACCGCCGCCGTAAGGGTTCGAATGATAGTGCCACTGGCCGATGTTCTTGATGCCCAGCCATTCGCGGCCATCCTTGGTGACCCAGTACGGCCGCGCCGTCAGGAAGATGACCTGGTAGCCTTTCTGGCGATACGCGTTGACCACTTCCGGCGCGTAGTAATAGGCGGTGGCGGTCTTGACGCCCGCGTAATCGGCCCAGGATTCGAAGTCATTGATGGTGAGCGTGCCGTCGATGTCGAACAGGACCGCGTCGCGCCCCGGATCGACCACGCTCACATAGCCCGAGGTCGAGCTGAGGTCGCCCTCGACGACAAAGCGCACCACGTAGTCGCCCACCGCGCGCGCGCCGAGCGGCACGCTGATCTTGCCGTCGCTGTTGGTCTGGTAGCTGCCCAGGTACTGCCACTGCGTCATGCCGGTGCCGTACAAATAGGCGTGCACCTTTTCGCCTTCCAGATCCTTGTGCAGCACGGCGTCGTAGTCGAACTTGGCTTCGATCGACGCCGCCTTGCTTACTTGGCGATCACGTCGTGCGCCATGTGCCACGGCTTGTACCAGCTCGCGAGCACGGTGCTGCCGAAGTGGGAGAAGGATTTTTTGGCCGGTCCGGCCAGGGCGGGCGGATTGGCGGCGGTGAGGTAATCGGGACAGGCAGCGATTGCTTGCAACGCGGAAAAAGCAGTTACGGAAATCACGCATTTGGCAGCGTTTTTTTAACATCAATTTCTCTCCTGAAAAGAATTGAACGGCATTAAAACCACAGGGCACAATTGATCGATTCTAGACAGCAATCGTGACATTGTCGTGAAACAAATTGACCATTTGCATACATGCCGCATGTGGCCCGCAAAAGCCAAGAAACCGCAGCGCAATCGACCAAAACCGGGCACCGCACACGGGGGCGCAAATACCGCTTTCCGTCGGCGGCGCCCTGCGTTACATTCATTGCTTGCCAGCGCAATCGAGGGAGAACGTGATGAGCCAAGAGGTCTTGCAGTCATTCGCATCGCCGCCTTCGCGTACCGTGGACAGCCTGCCCGGTCCGCGCGGCATCCCGCTGTTCGGCAATGCGCTGCAAATCGATTCGGAGCAGATGCATCTGCAGCTCGAAGCGTGGGCCAGGCAGTTCGGTTCCATTTACCAGATGCGCATCGGCCCGCGCCGCCTGATGGTGGTGGCCGATCACAAGATCATCGGCACCCTGATGCGCGACCGGCCGGAAGGCTTCAGCCGCTCGAACCAGCTGGCAAAAATCTGGAAAGAAATGGGCATGCCGAGCGGCGTGTTCGGCGCCAACGGCGAGGAATGGAAACGCCAGCGGCGCATGGTGATGGCCTTCTCGACCCGGCCCACGTCAAGCGCTATTTCCCGGCGCTCAAGGAAGTCGCCCAGCACCTGACCACGCGCTGGACCAGGGCGGCCGAGGCGCATACCAGCGTCGACCTGCAGGCCGACCTGATGCGCTTCACGGTCGACACGATCGCGGGCCTGGCCTTCGGCGCCAAGGTCAACACGCTCGAGTCCGACGGCGACGTCATCCAGCGCCACCTGGACAAGATCTTCCCTGCCCTGTTCAAGCGGATCTTCGCGCCCTTCCCCGTCTGGCACTGGTACCGCACGCGCGCCGACCGCGAACTGGCCGCCGCCGTCACCGAAGTGCTGGGCGCCGTGGACGGCTTCGTGGTCCAGGCCCGCGCGCGCATGGCGCGCCAGCCCGAGCTGCGCGCGCAGCCCGAGAATCTGCTGGAAGCGATGATCGCGGCGGCCGACCAGCCCGACAGCGGCATCGACGACAGCCAGGTTGCTTAAGCAACGTGCTGACCATGCTGCTGGTCGGCTGAAGACACCACCGCCAACACGCTGGCCTGGATGATTCACCTGCTGTGGATCAATCCCGATGCCCTGGCCAAGGCCGTGGCCGAAGTGCGCACCGTGTGCGGCGACGCGCGCGACCTGACCATCGAGCAGATGGGCCAGCTCGACTACATCGACGCCTGCGCCAACGAGACGATGCGCCTGGAAGCCGGTCGCCACCAATCTCGGTTTCCAGACGCTGCACGACACCCAGGTGGCCGACGTGCAGGTCCCGGCCGGGACCATGATCATTGCCGTGATGCGCCACGATTCCGTGAGCGAGGAGCACGTGCGCAACGCGGCCGCGTTCTCGCCCGAGCGCTGGCTCGAAGAGAACAACCCCGCGCTCAACGCGACCTCGGCCAAGCGCGTGTCGATGCCCTTTGGCGGCGGGCCGCGCATCTGCCCGGGCCGCTACCTGGCGCTGCTGGAAATGAAGATGGCGATGGCCACGCTGCTCGGGCGCTTCGACATCGTGAGCCTCGATACGCCCGACGGCAAACCGGCGCGCGAGAAAATGGCGTTCACCATGACGCCGGTGGGCTTGCGGATGCGGGTGCGCTGCCGCTGAAGTGCTTTTTTCAGTTCATGGCTGCGACTGGACCAGGCACACACCGAGCTGCTTCCAGGCGGACGCTTAGCGCTGCGGCGAATTCGGTCTCACTTCGCGCCACGCGCGATCTGCAGCAGCTTCCTGCGGGTCCGGTTGAACAATTCCAGCGCTTGCGGGTCTAGCCCGTCACCGAGATGATCGCGGTAGTCCGCGTGGATGCATTGTCCGAAGATGGCGCATACCTCGGCGCTTTGAACGCCGCCCACGCAGGCATCGAGCAGCTCGCACACGGCAGCCGAAGTCGCGTGAGCGGAACACGTCATCATTGGCGCCATTGGCGAACACGGGGTCGATAGCGCTTACCAGGTAAGGCGCGTCCGCTTCCAGCGTGATGGCGACCAGATAGGGGTCGCCCAAGGCCTGCGCCCGCGCGTAAGCACGTTGCGCATCCTGTGCGGAACGGGCCATTGAAGGAATGCCATCCGGCGCCAGAACGTCAAGCGCCCCGCGCGGGCCAGCTTGATCGCCCGCATGAAGCCAGCTTCGTCCGGGAATTGCCCCGCCACGCTGGCGCGCAGCGCTGCTCGTATCCCTCCCACGCCTGCACGGCCGCGGCGCGCACGGCGCCGTCATGCCGGCCCACTTTGCCTCCACCGGCGGCGCTGCGCGCTTGCAGCGATGGAAGGCGAGCGTGGCGTAGAACAGGCCACCCTCGTCGGGTCGCTGCATGGCATCCTGGATGAAGGCGGCGTAATTGTCCGTTTTTCGAAGCGGGCACGCATGCGCGCCGATGGCTGGCTTGGTGCCGCGGTTACCGCTTGCGGCCTGGCGACTGGCGACGGCGCGGCTGCCGAAGGTCTGGGCGCCAAGCCCGACAGGCGGCAGCGCCGGATCGGGCCACAGCACCAGCAGCCCAATACCCATCGCGGCCACGCTGGCGAACAGCGCAAGCCGGGCCGGGGTCATTGCCGTCCCGCGGCGTCGAACGCGCCCATCAGCCAGTGCAGGCTTAGGCCAGGTGCTGCTGGTCATGGCTGCACAGGTAGTGCGCCAGTCCCCTGACCGTGACCGGTCCATAGCCTTCGAACTCGCCGCGGCGCTGCCACTGCGCGTCGGTCAGCGATGCGAGCAGGCGCACGGTCTCTGCGCGGGCCGCCCGGAAATCGGCGAACACTTGTGCGGCCGGGGCGTCGGGATAGGCGCGTTCGCGCGCCACCGCGTAGCTGTCGATCGACACGAGGACGGGCGCGGTTTCCGTGAGCAGGCGCCGGAAGCGCAAGTGATAGCCGTCGATTTCGATATCGCGGATGTGGCAGACTTGCTCGATGGCCGTGAAGGTCTCGCTGGGAATGCCCTCCCACGACGGCGGCGTCCAGTACGCGCAGGGCGCGGCGACGGTGGCGTACAGCTGCTCGAGCTGGTCGGGAAAGCTGCGCAAGGAAGACAGAATCGATGACTGCATCGTGTACTCCAAAGTGTGTGCCGCCCGCCTCAGGCCAGCGGTCCGACATCCATGCCGTCGTAGCTTAGCCAGCGCGTGCTGCGCGGCGAAGGCTTCGAGCTCGCCATTGAGGCGGTGCAGCGACGCGGGCGTGTGCACCTCTTCGCGCTCGACGTGCAGAACGTAGAATTCGGCCTCGCCCTCTTCCAGGTCGGGCACGAAGATCTTCACGGTGCGAAAGCCCAGGTCTTCCAGGCCGTAGGAGGCGTCGCCCAGCTTTTCAGCGGACGGATCGTAGAAAAAATACCCCCACAGCTTTGGCTGCGTCATGTCCCAGCCTGCGCCGTGGTCGATGTTGTCGAACATCTCTTGCATTGCTTCCAGCGTCAGGTGGCCCATGCTTGTCTCCTTGGTCAGCAGTCAAATCCGCTGTTGCGACGATAAAACTCGACGTCCGCTTTCGGCATCGTCTTGAACGAGGCGCAGGTCGTGTAGTTGCCGACCTGATGGCCATCCTTGCAGGTAGCCCCAGTCCGCCACGTCGTCCCGGGTGAAGCGGATGCGCTGGCTTCTACCTTGACGCCCTTGAGCACGGCCGGATCGCTGGCCAGCGTCCCCTCGAAGCCATCGCCGGACGACGCGAACGGCGTGACCCAGAAATGCTCGCTCAATTCGCCCTCCTGCAGCGCGACCTTGAGCTTGAAGTCTTGCGCAGCCGGCGCCTGGCGCGGCTGCCGCAGCGAGAAAGGTGTCGAGCGTGCCGCGCGCCTGGCGAATGGCATCGACCATGTCCGGGTTGCCGCTGACCGCCTTGAACACCTTGTCGCCATCGCCCAATCGGCCACAAGCGGACAGCAGAAATAACAAAGCTGCACAAACGATAATCCTTGACGTCGTGCCTTCTGGATTGGGAGAAATCAAAAACATAGGTGAAGAACTCTGGCTAAGAAAACCAATCGCAGGCCGTGTTTAGCGTCCGCCACTGGAAAGGAGTAAATACAAAGGCGGACTTATGACTATCACTATCCCGAAGACCATGCGAAGCAAATCAGTCTGCGGGAAAATAGGAGTCGCCTACGAACTGCCAATATGGTTGCGGCGAGCAGTGCAACAGTTATTACAACAACACCAAACCAGTAACTGACCACACAAATGACGGCCAAGAGAATGGCCTCGCCACCACCTCCATACCTTCGCATCTCTAAAATTAGCACTGCTGATAGCGCAGCTGCGAGAGCAAACGGTATGCCCCCTACCAAAATCATTCTTTCAATGCGTTTCGACCAAATCGTTTCCATACACCTCCCGAAACCAGCTTTGTCGCGCGCTCGACAATAAATTCTGGTTCAAAATTCAGTAGGCCCCGTGGCGTCTAATTTATCTTCAACATAGAACTCATAGCCGACCCCGCGTCAAACCAATTCAACTTCCACAGGCATTTCGACTGTTGAGCAACGGCCAATGCGAGCGTTGCCCTCGATTGCAACACTTTCTGATTGAGAAACTCTTCTACAAGGGTGATGCGCGCACCCGCGTTCTGGAATTCCCACACACTCAGCATCATTTTCGGGCCGTTGGTGCTACCAAACATTAAGTGAGTACGGAAAGAATCTTCTGTGATTGTGGACAGAAAAGGAAATCCTTGCGTGGAAAATTCCAGTACCTCGGTTTGCGGATGAGAGGGACTGGAAACCGTGCCACGGGCTGACGCAAACAGGGCGGAAACCTGCTCGACATATTCATTGGGAACCTCGACCCTCAAGAAATTTTTAGGATCACGCACGGTGTCCGTCCACAAAAACTTCCGCTGGGCATCATTCAGATTGTTTGCGTCGACTGTACGACGATCACCTTCCACCAGTTTTCGCAGTTCCGCAGGAAGTGGCTGTCCTCCGACTTGGGGCACATTCGACACGAGTACCAAAGCGAAGATCAAATTTCTCATCGATTGAACAATCCCATTCCCAATCCCCAGCTCTGAAGATTACAGTCTTCAGCGACGGTGGGCGCAAGTTCGCCAGTTGCCTTCGTTACAGGGTCATAGAACCAATGGTAACCACGCACCCGATAGCCACCATACGTAGAATCCCAGGCCGATCGATTTTCAACAATTTCTGGTACGCCACCTCGCGCACTAAAAAGCACACCGCGATTAGCATAATACGGCGCAAAGTATGGATCTGCTTTCATCTGATCCGCAATGGTTTCTGCAGTCCAGTCTGGACTGCTTCATGCGTGCAATGCAACATACTTGTTGTAGTCAGGCGAGTAAATATTTGCCATGAAACCATACACAACGGATGTCGCGTAAAGATAATATCGTGCACGGGCTGCATCGACTGTCAACGATTCTAGAACCCACCATTTCTTCTTTTCTTCCAGCGACGCATCTGGTAGCCCAAGAACACTTTGCGGAGCCCCAATAGCGTAGAAAAAGCGAGCGGCAACCTCCTGCACGCCAAAACTGGCGGAGAGATTGGAAAAGCGGCAGGCGCAGCTTACACCGTCCAATGCATTCGCGTTGGACGAGCCGAACGATAGGGCAACGTACAGAAAAAGCGCAAGCAAGTCTTCATTAACTTTTGGTCCTACTTTTCATCAGTTGGCGGCCGCGGCGTAGGATTCCTTGGGGGCGGCGGTGTAAGCCCCCCTCTACGGATGGATACACGGCGACTGGCCTGAAAGCGATGGTGGCCCAGAAGGGAGAGATTTGATCATGGGATATTGTCGGGCACTGGGAGCATAGATCGCCTCCGCCCCCGATACTCCATGCGACTCCCATCAAGCTTCGGGTGGAATTTGAATACTCAACTACCAAATTGCCGGTGTCGGTGATACGCAGCTGAGCTTGAAACGGGCAACAATTGGCAGTCTTTGACGACCAAAGAACGTTACTCCCGTTGAACTCCACGAAATTCCCGTCTTGCTGCATCATGGCATACGTGCCATGTTTCTCCATGCGATATCGGACGCTGCCATCGCGGCGGTACATCACAAGACTTCCGTCCGCCTGCATTATCAGCTTGTAGAGGCCGTTGGGCGACTCGATATATTGATTATTGGAAAGCGTTTGACCGGGATACAGAATATCCGCAGCAAACGCTGAGCTTAAGAAAGAAAGCATGCGCAGGCGAAAACAACTATTTCGCAGAAACAATTATGACGCGCTCTTTTTCCCAAAATTGCTCCTATGGCAGGATCGGAGTGACCACTGGTCGAGCACGAGATTATGTCATAATTTTATTAATACGGCAATATTTCCCTTTATGCAAATATTGTTCATCTTGTCATCAGCCCTAAGAGAAGCGCAAAAAATCAGGCTTGCGCTTCTCGAAGAAGGCGGTGAACGCTTCCTTCGCTTCCGGTGCCAGCAGCATCGCGCCGAACAGCTGGTTTTCGGCAGCCATGGTGTCGTTGATCGGACCGGTGCGGGCACGCTTCATCAGTGCCTTGGTGGTGCGGATCGATGCGGTAGAAGCAGGGCCACCAGCTTGGCGGCCTGCTTGTGTGCGAATTCGCGCAGTTCGGCAGCCTAAGCACCACTTTCGATACCAGGCCCATGTCCAGCGCTTCTGCCGCCAGGAAGGCTTCGCCGAGCAGCAGTTTTTCGGCCGCGCGCGGGTAGCTTAGCCAGCTGCGGCAGCAGCAGCGAGGACGCGAATTCCGGGCACAGGCCCAGCTGCGAGAACGGCATCGAGAATTTGGCGTTGTCGGCGGCGTACACCAGGTCGCAGTGCATCAAGAGCGTGGTGCCGATGCCGACCGCGGCGCTTAGCCCACGGCGGCCACCACCGGCTTGGTGCTGCCCGACAGGGCGCGCATGAACTGGAATACGGGACGCGCTTCGGCAGGAACGCCTTCGACCGGAGCCGAGTTTTTCATGAAGTCGTCCAGGTCGTTACCGGCCGTGAAAATCTCGGGTTTGCCGACGATCAGGATGGCGCGCACGGCGGCATCGCCTTCGGCTTCGACCAGCGCATCGGCCATGGCCTGGTACATCACGCCGGTGATCGCGTTCTTGCGTTCCGGGCGGTTGAATTCGAGGGTCAATATGCCGTCGGCCTTGGTGGTGAGAATATCCATGCAGTGCTCCGAAAAAGTGAAAAGGGCGCCGAGGTAATCCACGACGCCCTTGATGGCATTATTTTAACCGAACGTTTATACGCGTTCGAAGATACCTGCCGCGCCCATGCCGGTGCCGACGCACATGGTGACCATGCCGTACTTGAGGTTATTGCGGCGCAGCGCGTGGATCACGGTCGCGGCGCGGATCGCACCGGTCGCGCCCAGCGGGTGGCCGAGCGCGATCGCGCCGCCCATCGGATTGACCTTGGCCGGATCCAGACCCAGGTCGCCCATCACAGCCAGTGCCTGCGCTGCGAATGCTTCGTTCAGTTCGATCCAGTCCAGCTGGTCCTGGGTGATGCTTATGGCCGCCTGCAGGCTGCAGGAATCGCCACTTTAGGACCGATGCCCATGATTTCCGGTGGTACGCCTTTGACGGCGAACGAGGAGAACTTGGCCAGCGGGGTCAGGTTGTGCTCGCGCAGGATTTTTTTCGCTGACGATCAGCAGCGCAGCTTGGCTGCCGTCCGACATCTGCGAGCTGTTGGCGGCGGTGACGGTGCCCTTGGCAGCGAATACCGGCTTCCAGTTTGCCCAGCGACTCGACGGTCGAATCGGCGCGCGCCTTCGTCGGTGTCGACGGTGCGGGTCTTGATGTCGATCTGGCCGGTGGCCAGGTTCGGGGTGCGGGTGATGATTTCAACCGGGGTGGTCTCGTCCTTGAAGAAGGCCTGCTGCGCGGCGATGGCGCGGCGGTGCGATTCGACCGAGAACGCGTCCTGCTGCTCGCGCGTCACTTTCCATTGCTTGGCCACGTTTTCCGCGGTCAGGCCCATGCCGTATGCCATGCCGACGTTTTCGTCGGTGAACATCTCGAGGTTCATCGATGGGTGGTGGCCCATCATCGGTACCATCGACATCGATTCGACGCCGCCGATGATCATCACGTCGGCTTCGCCCACGCGGATGCGGTCAGCTGCCATCGCGATGGCGGTGATGCCGGACGCGCAGTAACGGTTGACGGTCACGCCGCCGACGGTCTTTGGCAGGCCTGCCAGCAGAACCGACATACGGGCGATGTTGAAACCTTGTTCTGCTTCCGGGAACGAGCAGCCGATGATGGCGTCGTTGATCAGCGCTGGATCGAGGCCAGGCGCTTGCGCCATGGCCGATTGCAGCACGCGCACCAGCAGGTCGTCCGGGCGCGTCGTTTTGAACATGCCGCGCGGCGCCTTGCCGATCGGGGTGCGGGTTGCGGAGACGATGTATGCGTCTTGAAGTTGTTTGCTCATGGTTGCTCTCTCAAAAATTCTGTGGTTCGTAGGGACGATTCGATTACCGTTTTTCGGACAAATACCAGTCGACCTGCACCTGTGCCGCCAGGGTCCCGTGTTCGTCGAAGACATCGACTTCAACCGGGAATGCCACCTTGCCCTCAAGCTTGAGCTGCGCCTTGAGGGCCGCGATATCGCCCGGAACGCGGCCGCTGGCGCGTCGTCGCGCCCTTGGCCACTTTCTGGTACTGGATGCGCGACTCCTTG
Organism: Massilia sp. H-1; assembly: GCA_024703915.1. Taxonomy (GTDB): domain Bacteria; phylum Pseudomonadota; class Gammaproteobacteria; order Burkholderiales; family Burkholderiaceae_D; genus Telluria_A. The sequence goes on from CP087969.1 coordinate 2,203,042, forward strand.
GCCACCGGACGCAGACCGAGGATCAGGTCGGCAAAGCCGCCTGCCATGGCCGCGCCGGACGCCGTTTCGGCCAGCGTGAACAGGGCCCCGGCGTGCGAGGTGCCGAGGTGGTTGTTCAGTTTTGGGTCGGCTGGCATCGACACCTCGGAGGTGCCGTTGCCAATCGCGTCGATCTTGATCCCCAGCAGCTGCACAAACGGCAGCGTGTCCATCATTTGCTGCTTGATACGGTCATACACCATGGAAGGCCTCACTCGCAGTAACAGTTTGAACGCTAAGGTCGCGATCGACATATCGGTCTATCAGTTGCGAACCGGTTTACCGGTCTGCATCATGCCCATGATCCGTTCCTGCGATTTCGGATGGTTCAGGAGCTCCAGGAAGGCCTTGCGTTCCATGTCGAGGAACCACTGCTCCGATACCACGCTGCCCTGATCCACGTTACCGCCCGAGACGATCTCGGCGATCATCTCGCCCAGCTTGAAGTCGTGCGCCGAAATGAAGCCGCCGTCGCGCATGTTGACCAGCTGCGCCTTGATCGTGCCGTAGCCGTAGCGGCCCACGACCGTCACAGGACGGCGCATTGGCGGACGGTAGTTTAACGTCGAACATGGCGCGCTTCGACTTTCGCCACGTGCAGCAGTTCGTACGGGTTGAAGACGATGACGTCGTCTTCTTTCAGGTAGCCCATCGCTTTCGCTTCCAGTGCCGACTTCGACACATTGGCGGTGGCCGCGTTGGTGAAACCGGTTTTCAGGAATTGCAGAATGTCGGTGCCCTTGGCTTCGTTCGAAGCGCGTACTGCCGCTTCTTTCAGACCGCCGCCGCAGCAGGAATCAGGCCCACGCCCACTTCGACCAGACCGATGTAGGATTCGATCGATGCCACGCGCTTGGAAGCGTGCAGCGCCATTTCGCAGCCGCCGCCCAGTGCCAGGCCAGCTACCGCGGCCACCACCGGCACGTTCGAGTATTTCATCGCCATGAAGGTGTCTTGCAGCAGTGCGATGCCTGGCTCCATGGCCTTGGCGCCGCCTTGCATGAACAGTGGCAGTGCCGACTGCAGATCGGCGCTGGCCGAGAACGCGCCGCCGTCAGCTGCGTCGCTGTTCCAGATGACCAGACCCTTGAAGTTCTTGGCTGCTTCTTCCTGGGCCATGATCAGGCCACGGATGACGCCTTCGCCGATCACGTGCATCTTGGTCTTGAGCGAGATGATCAGCACATCGTCGTTCTGGTGCCAGATGCGGACCGAGTCGTCTTCGTGGAAGGTCACGCTCATGGTCTTGCCGTCGATGGCGCCCGAACCGAGTACCGGTGCGCGGAAGGCCTGGCGGTCGTACACGGCCAGCGACGAACGCGGCACGTAGCTGTTGCTAGTGGCCGAATACGAACCTTCTGGCGTGTGCACGCCTTTTCAGCGACCTGGCCTTCGAAGACCCAGGCTGGCAGCGGTGCATTGCACAGCGCGGTACCGGCATCGATGTCTTCCTTGACCCAGGTGGCGATCTGCGACCAGCCTGCGGCTTGCCAGGTTTCGAACGGGCCCACGGCCCAGCCGAAGCCCCAGCGCATCGCGAAGTCGACGTCGCGTGCGTTGTCGGCGATCGAACCCAGATGCACGGCGATGTAGTGGAAGGCGTCGCGGAAGATCGCCCACAGGAACTGCGCCTGTGGATTGGTCGATTCGCGCAGGGCCTTGAACTTCTTGACCGGATCCTTTTCTTTCAGGATGCGGGCCACGATGTCGGCCGCCTTGCCGCCATGCGATGACGTATTCGCCGCTAGCGAAGTCGATGCGCTGGATGTCCTTGCCCACCTTTTTGTAAAAACCCGCGCCAGCTTTTTGACCCAGCGCGCCTGCAGCGATCAGCTTGGCCAATGCGTCCGGCGTCTTGTAGACGGAGAAGAACGGATCGTCAGCCAGGTTGTCCTGCATGGTCTTGATCACGTGGCCCATCGTATCCAGACCGACGACGTCGGCGGTACGGAAGGTGCCCGACTTGGCGCGGCCCAGTTTGGCGCCGGTCAGGTCGTCGACCACGTCCACGGACAGGCCGAATTTTTCGGCTTCGTGGATGGTCGCCAGCATGCCGAAAATACCGACACGGTTGGCGATGAAATTCAGGGGTGTCCTTGGCGCGTACAACGCCTTTGCCCAGGGTCGTGGTCAGGAAGCCTTCGAGCTGGTCGGAGATTTCAGGACGGGTCGACGCGGTCGGGATGATCTCGACCAGGTGCATGTAGCGCGGAGGATTGAAGAAGTGCACGCCGCAGAAGCGTGCTTTCAGGTCGGCGTCGAAGCCTTCGGACAGCTTGGTGATCGACAGGCCGGACGTGTTGGTGGCGAAGATCGCGTTAGGGGCGATGTGCGGCGCGACCTTCTTGTACAGGTCGTGCTTCCAGTCCATGCGCTCGGCGATGGCTTCGATGATCAGGTCGCAGCCAGCCAGGGCTTCGAGGTTGTCTTCGTAGTTGGCCACTTCGATCAGGGCCGCGTCGTCCTTGTTGCCGAGCGGTGCAGGCGACAGTTTTTTCAGGTTCTCGATGGCGCGCAGAACGATGCCGTTCTTCGGACCTTCTTTTGCTTAAGCAGGTCGAACAGCACGACCGGTACCTTGGCGTTGATGCAGTGCGCAGCAATCTGCGCACCCATCACGCCCCGCCGAGAACGGCGACTTTTTAACGATGAAATTGGTCATGGCTTTCCTTTGTAGGGGCACGAAATAATTAGAACAAGTCGGCGTCGAGCGCCAGCAGGTTGGCCGAACCGGAACGGGCCTGACGGATCAGCATCGCGGTCTCAGGCTGCAGACGGGCGAAGTAGAAGCGTGCGGTTGCCAGTTTCGCTTTGTAGAAGGTGTCGCCCGAATCTTCTTTCGCCAGCGCGATCTTCGCCATTTGCGCGAAGAAGTAGCTGTAGATCAGGTGGCCGACCACGCGCAGGTAAGGCACCGCTGCGGCGCCCACTTCGTCCGGATTCTGGAACGCTTTCATGCCGATTTCCATGGTCAGCTTGGTGACTTTGTCGCCCAGGTCGCCCAGCGGGGTGATGAACTCGGACATCGCTTCGTCGGTACCGTTGTCTTCCACGAAGGCCTTGATCTTCTCGCCGAACTTGCGCAGCTTGGCGCCGTTGTCCATCAGGACTTTGCGGCCCAGCAGGTCGAGCGACTGGATGGTGTTGGTGCCTTCGTAGATCAGGTTGATACGGGCGTCGCGCACATACTGTTCCATGCCCCATTCGGAGATGAAGCCGTGGCCGCCGTAGACCTGCATCGCTTCCGACGTCGCCACCCAGGCGTTGTCGGTGATGAAGGCCTTGATGACCGGGGTCAGCAGCGCCACTTCGTCGGCCGCTTCCTTGCGCACGTCTTCGTCAGGGTGGTTCAGTTCGCGGTCGATCTGCAGCGCGACGTAGGACGAGAAGGCGCGCGCCTTCGGCGTAGGCTTTGCCGGTCAGCAGCATGCGGCGCACGTCGGCGTGCACGATGATCGGGTCGGCTTGTTTTTCAGGGGCTTTCACGCCCGACAGGCTGCGCATCTGGATGCGGTCCTTGGCGTACACCAGCGCGTTCTGGTACGACACTTCGGTCAGACCCAGCGACTGCATGCCCACGCCCAGGCGGGCCGCGTTCATGAACACGAACATGGCGTTCAAGCCCTTGTTCGGCTGGCCGATGATCCAGCCCTTGGCGCCGTCCAGATTCATCTGGCAGGTCGAGTTACCGTGGATGCCCATTTTTTCTTCGATCGCGCCGCAGGTGATGGCATTGCGCTCGCCGATCAGAACCGTCCGCGTTCGGCAGGAACTTCGGCACCAGGAACAGCGAAATGCCTTTCGAGCCTTCCGGTGCGTCCGGCACGCGGGCCAGCACCAGGTGCAGGATGTTTTCGCTCATGTCGTGCTCATGCTTAGCCGAGATGAAGATCTTCGAGCCGGTGATCGACCACGAACCGTCGGTCTGCGGCAGCGCTTTCGAGCGCAGCATGCCGAGGTCGGTACCTGCAATGCGATTCGGTCAGGCACATGGTGCCGGTCCAGGCGCCGGAAACGAGTTTCGGCAGATAGGTTTTTTTCTGTTCGTCGGTGCCGTGCTCGAGCAGGCACTCGTAGGCGCCGTGCGACAGGCCTGGGTACATCGACCAGGCCTGGTTGGACGAGTTGAGCATCTCGTAGAACGAGTTGTTCACGACGATAGGCAAGCCCTGGCCGCCGTATTCCGGATCGCACGCCAGCGCAGCCCAGCCGCCATCGACGTACTGCTTGTAGGCTTCCTTGAAGCCTTTCGGGGTCGTCACGGACTTGGTGGCCGCGTCGTAGTGGCAGCCTTCACGGTCGCCGGAGTGGTTCAGCGGGAACAGCACGTTCTGCGTGAATTTGGCGCCTTCTTCCAGCACCTGGTTGATGACGTCGGTGTCGACATCTTCGAACTTCGGCATCTGCTTCAATTCGTCGGTGACGTTGAGGAATTCGTGCAACAAAAAGTGCATATCCCGAAGTGGCGCGACGTACTGACCCATGATTTTCTCCTGACGAACGTATGATTGAACACCCTGCTTAAGCAAAGGTGCCGGTGCGGGCAAAATTATTCCTGCGATTGCTTTTTCGGATTCTGGTAATTCATGATGAGGCGCTCAGAAACCGGTACGCGCGATCGACGCTGCCCGGCATGCGCAGGAAGCGCGCATCGTGGTGCAGTGCCAGGATCAGGCCGTACATTTCGTAGACCATCTGCTGGGCATCGGTATCGGGCTTGAGGTCACCGATCTCGATCGATTGCTGCACGCAGCGCAGCAGCGCGCCCTGCCAGGCGCGCACCATCGAGACCAGTTCCTCGCGGATCGGTCCCGGACGGTCGTCGTACTCCACCGCGCCACTGATATAGATGCAGCCCGATGCGATTTCGACGCTCACGCGCTTGATCCAGCGCGCGTACATCGACATCAGGCGGGCGATGCCGCGCACTTCCTTCATACTCGGGAAAAACACCTCTTGCTCGAAGCGGTGATGGTAGAGTTTGAGCACTTCCATCTGCAGGTCTTCCCGCGAACCGAAGTGCGCGAAAACACCGGATTTGCTCATGTTCATTTTGTCGGCGAGAAGGCCAATGGTCAGGCCTTCCAGACCATCGCGGCTGGCGAGGTCGAGTGCGACATCCAGGATTGCGGCTCTGGTGAGCTCGCCCTTGCGCATGAATTTGACGGAAGTGTTGATAACAGTACCCACGATGTAAGTTGGAATGAGCGCCCGTATGAATTGAAATCTGAACGCTCGTACTATTATCCACTACCGGATAAATGTCAAACGGGAATCTAGAAGCGTTGTTCTATTGGTGCGACGCACCAAAAACCCCGGTTTTTCACTCTATTGGCTCGCCTTGCTGAGCGCGCGCCGGTCGCGTTTTGTCGGCTAGGCCTTTGATGGTGGTTCCCGGTTCGCGGTAGAGCTTGCGCGCCTCCTGGTCGTTTTCGCGCCTGGCCATGCTGCTGCAGGGTCTCTTCATACAGCAGACGGGCTTGCAGGGGCCGGGCCCCGGTGGTCGGAGATGGCCACCACCAGGATTTCCCAGACCTCGGCGCCATTGTCGACCAGCAGCTTGTCGCCCAGTTTGACGGCCCCGCAGCCGCTTGATCCGCTCCCCGTCCAGGCGCACCCGGCCGGTGTCGACGGCGTCGGTGGCCAGCGAACGGGTCTTGAAAAAGCGGGCTGCCCACAGCCATTTGTCGATGCGGATATTGTCCATGTGTTGTTTAAGCGTAACCGATCGCGAAGATGCGCATTGTCATTTTATATACGAAATAGGCGGCTTCGTAACCGGCGCGGCGCACCCAGCCCACGTTGTCGAAGTCGGCCGCGTGAATCGGCACGGCGTCGGCGATGCCTTTCAGAATGTGTTCGCGCATGGTGCGGGCGAAGTCCTCGTCCTTGACCACGATGTTGGCTTCCTGGTTCAGGAACAGGGACAGGCCATCGCAGTTGCTCGAGCCAACCGTGGACCAGTCGTCGTCGACCACCGCCACCTTGGCGTGCAGCTGGGTCTTGCGGTACTCGTAGACCTTGACGCTTACCCCGCCAGCAGCTTGGGATAGAAGGAGCGCGCGACCATGTCTTGCAACCAGATCTCCCCTACCCCGATCAGCAACTGCACCTCGACCCCGCGCTGGCTTAGCCACCACCGCGAGCGCCTTGCGGAACTTGTGGCCGGGCGCGAAGTACGGATTGACCAGCAGCACGCTCCTCTTGGCGCGGCCGATCGCCTGCAGGTAGGCGCGCTGGATCGTGTGGCGGTTGCGCAGGCTGTCGCGCACGACAAAGGCCGCTTGCACCGGCTTGTCGCCGTCCGGCAGCGGCTGCTTGCGCATTTCATGCGGAACAGGCCGATCCGCTTCATCAGGCCGAGCTAAGCCCACGCGCGCCCACTGGGCCTGCGCCTCGTGATGGATGGTGGCCACCAGCGGACCGGTCACCTGCACCGCGAAATCCCAGCGCGGCAGCCTAAGCAGACGCTTGGCCGCGTCGTAATCGCAGAACCAGTCGTCATTGATATTGATGCCGCCGACAAAGGCGACCAGGCGGTCGACCACGGTGACCTTGCGGTGGGTGCGCACCACGCCGCGCCGGAACCAGGAATTGAAGGCGCGAAAATGCACGCCATCCGCATGGCGAAGGCGGCCCGCAATTGCTGGCAGCGGGCGTTGCCGGTCCCGAACCAGTCGGTGACGACGCGCACCTTGACCCCGCGCCGGGCGGCCTGGATCAACGCGCCTTCGACCGCGCGGCCGGTGTCATCGTCGGCGAAGATATAGGTTTCGAAATAGATGTCGTACTGCGCATCCTCGATCGCCGCTATCATCGTGGGAAACAGTTCGATACCGCTTTCGAGCAGGGTGACGTCGTTCTGGGCTATGAGATTGACCGCGCGCATAGGCTGGAAGTGGTGGCGACCTCAGGCCAGCTTGAGGTTGGCCACGATCGGGGCATGATCGGACAGTTTAGCCCACAAGGTCCCGTGCAGCACTTGCGCCGTGTCCACCTTGAAGCCGCGCACATAAATGCGGTCGAGGCGGAACCAGGGCAGCGCGGCCGGGAAGGTGCGCGCTTACACCACCGGCCGCTCGCGCCCGGCCAGGTTGCGCACCAGGTCGCCGATCTTCGAGCGCGAACCGAGTTCGTCGAACACTTCGACCACGCCGAGGGCGTTGCGCAACTTGTCGCTGAGGGTATTGCGCCAGTCGTTGAAGTCATGCTTAAGCAATGATGACCGGTTCGCCGTCGGGCGCCGACTTGTTGACGCAATCGATCAAGGCCTGGTTCTGGCGGCCGCGGCCGGATTCGAACAGGCCCAGGTGCACCACGAAACAGTGGATCGGACAGGTATCGGTATTGATCACGCAATGCAGGATACCGCGTTGCTCGTAAGCATGGTCGGACACGTCGTGGTTGTGCGAATTTCCGATCGGGTAGGCCGACAGCAGCGCATTGCCATGGTGGCCATGGTCGTACACCGCGTTCATGCCATAGGCCGAATGGTGGGAGTCGCTTCATGAAAAATTCGTGCTGGGCCGATTCCGGCCAGTGGCGGTGGCCGCGGCTTTCCTCGCCAAATTTGTCGAGGTAGCGGTCATGGCGCCCCTGCACTTCCTGCAGGAACACGACGTCGGCGTCGAACTGGGCGATGGCCTTTTTGAGGGCGACCACGCGCGGAGTGCTCCGGATCGAGGAGACGCCTTTGTGGATGTTGTAGGTGGCGACGCGAATCTTCATGGGAACATTCTAACCCCATCCATGCCGTTCCTGCGCACACGCTTGAGACAGTCTGAAAATGTTGCGCCTTTGCGCTAGCGGCCCGCGCCGTAGTTGTATTTGCGGTCGATCGCGGCGATCGTGCCGTCGCCGACCATCGCTTGCAGCGCCGCGCTCATCCGGGCGACCAGGGTATCGGGGACATCGTTGTTGCAGGCCAGGTAAAGCCCCGTCTCGCGGAAGGTCAGGACCGGCACGATCTTGCCGCTCCAGCCATTGGCGGCCACGATCGGACCGCCGGTCTGGGTGCTCGACACCCACAAGTCGATCCGGTCCAGCATCAGCTTGCGCGGATTGGCCAGGCGCTCGTGCACCGTGTCGACGGTAAAGCCCTGGGCGATCAGGGTTTCGCCGCGCACGTCGCCGAAATAGGCGCCGATCCGGTATTTGCGCGTCTTCGATCGTGGTCAGCTTGTAATCGTGGCCGCTGCGCCCAAACAGGGTCCAGTCGCTGGTATTGATCGGGCCTATCCATTTGAACAGCTTTTCGCGCTCGGGGATCCGGCTGACCGAGTAGATGCAGGTGTCGCTGCGGGACTGGGCCAGGAACCAGGCGCGCTTCCAGGGGAGGATCTCGATCTCGTAGTCGATCGCCGCACGGGCCAGCACTTCCTGGACTTTTTCGGCCGCGAAGCCGACCAGTTTGCCGTTCTCCAGTATCGTTGCTTAAGCGCCCCCACTTCGGTCAGGATATTCAGGTGCGCGCGGCTCATCGCATGGCGGCGCACGGGCTAAGCCAGCGCCAGAATCACGGCGATGTACAACAGCGTCTTCATGCAATAAGGATAGCGCACCGCCCGCCGCACAGCCAGTTTGCGCGGTGCGCGGCTCAGGGCACGGGCAGCGGCGCCGTCTGCAAATGTTCGAAGCGCTGCTCGATCGCCTTGTAGCTGCCGTCGGCCTCCATCGCGCGCAGCGCCGTTCATGCGGGCGATGTCGACCACCGGCATGGCCGCATTGCAGGCGAGGTAGAGCTTGACGAGCTGGTAGGTATGCACCGGGACCACCTTGCCGGTCAGCCCGGTGCGGGCCAGCACGGCGCGCGACGAGCGGGTGCTGTTGACCCACAGGTCGATCCGGTCGAGCATCAGCTTTTTGGGATTGGAGTCGTCGTTCTGCGCGAACTCCACGTTCAGGCCCCGGGCCTTGAGGAACTCGCCGCGCACGTCGCCGTTGTAGGCGCCGATGCGCAGGCCGCGCGCGTCGTCCAGGGTGCGGATCTCGAAGTGGCGGTCGGCGCGCCCGAACAGCACCCAGTCCGCCTGCGAGATCGGGCCGATCCAGTGGAACCAGGTTTCGCGTTCCGGCGTGCGGGTGGTCATGAAGACGCAGGTGTGGTGTTGCGTGTGCGCCAGCGTGAGCGCGCTTCCAGGGCATCAGCGCCATCGTGTACGGCAGGCCGGCGCGGCGCATGATCTCGTGGACTTTTTCGGCGGCGTGGCCGGTGATGCGGCCCTGCTCGAGCATGACGGCGGGGACGGTCGATTCGGCGGTGATGGTGATGCTGGCGTGCGCCGCCGCGCATTGCAGCGCGCCGCCTACCAGCAAGGCCAGGAAGCTAGCGGCGGACGGCGCTGCCCGCATAATTGTATTTGCGCTCGATAGCGGCCGATACGCCTTCGTTGTTCATGTCCTTGAGCACCGCGTTCATCTTGGCGATCAGGGCGTCCGGCACGGCCAGATTGCAGGCCAGGTATTGCTCGGTGCGTTTGAAGGTCAGCACCGGCACGATCTGCCCGCTCCAGCCATTCTCGGCGATCGTGGCATTGCCGATGCGCGTGCTGGTGACCCACAGGTCGATCCGGTTGACCATCAGCTTGCGCGGGTTGGACAGTTTGTCGTGGACCGTGTCGACGATGTAGCCCTGGGCCAGCAGCAGCTCGCTGCGCACGTCGCCCAGCAGGCCGCCGATGCGGTAGGGACGCGCGTCGTCGATCTTCGTGGAAGCGGAAGTTGCGGTCGGCGCGGGCGAACAGGGTCCAGTCGTTTTCGTGGGTGGGGCCGACCCACTTGAACTGCGTCTCGCGCTCCGGAATGCGGGTGGTCGAGTAGATGCAGGCATTGGCCTGGGTCTGGGCCAGCATGAAGGCGCGCTTCCAGGGCAGCACTTCGATCTCGTAGTCGATCTCGGCGCGCTCCATGATGACGCGCACCTTGTCGGTGGCGAACCCTGTCAGCTGGCCGTCGACCTGCATCGATGAGGGGGTCGACAGCTCGGTGCCGATGTAAAGACGCGGACGGGCCTGGGCTGCGGCGGCGGCGAGCAGCCCGGCCAGAAGCAGGGGGAAAAGGCGCGCGGTTCGATTCATGCGTTCAAGCATAGCGCATGAAAAAGCCGCAGGCTAGCGGAATTGCGCGCTGAGGCAGCTGCAGGATGGCTTCGGCGTTGGACGAGGAGAAGCAGCGGTCGGCCGCTTCCATCCAGGGCAGCCAGGCGTACTGCAGGTGCTCGCGCGGACTGAGGACCACCTTGACGTCGCGCGGGGACGCAGACGCCGAAGACGTGTTCCGTGTTGTGGGTGACGCCGGGGGCGTAGCGATGCCGCCAGACGGGGTAGATTTCATAGATGTTGGAGAGCTGCCAGTCGCGCAGGACGATGGCGCTGCCGTCGGCGATGATGCCGGTTTCCTCGCGCAGTTCGCGCGTGGCGGTGTCGATCAGGGCTTCGTCCGGAGCGTCCAGCGAGCCGGTCACCGACTGCCAGAAGCCGGGGCGGTCGGCGCGCTCGATGAGCAGGACGTCCAGGTCGGCGGTGTGGATGACGACCAGGACTGATTCGGGGATTTTGTGCAAATCGGCTCCTTCGGTAACTCGTGCGAAGGTGCGGTCGCATGCGACCGCCCCATGGCGCTGCTCCGAAGTCGGTAGCGTGCCATGGGCCCCCGCCTGCGCGAGGGCGACGTTAAAGGGTTTTACCTTTTAATCGCTCGCGCAGTTCCTGCAATCGCCTCAGGCGATTTTTGGTTCGGCGTTACGCAAACGGATGTGCAGTTCGCGCAGCTGCTTCTCGTCCACTTCCGACGGCGCGTTGGTCAACAGGCACTGCGCGCCTGGGTTTTCGGGAAGGCGATCACGTCGCGGATCGAATCGGAACCGGTCATCATGGTCACGATGCGGTCCAGGCCGAAGGCCAGGCCACCGTGCGGCGGCGCGCCGTATTGCAGCGCGTCGAGCAGGAAGCCGAACTTGAGCTGGGCTTCTTCGGCATCGATCTTGAGCGCGCGGAATACCTTGCTCTGGACTTCTTCGCGGTGGATACGGATCGAACCGCCGCCCAGTTCCCAGCCGTTCAAGACCATGTCGTAGGCCTTGGCGATACAGGCGCCAGGGTTCGTTTCGAGCATGTCTTCGTGGCCGTCTTTCGGGGCCGTGAACGGGTGGTGGGTCGTGGTCCAGCGGTCCGACTCTTCGTCGTAGTCGAACATCGGGAAGTCGACCACCCACAATGGGGCCCACACGTCGTTGAACAGGCTTAGGCCTTCTTGCCGAATTCGGAGTGGCCGATCTTGACGCGCAGCGCGCCGATGGCGTCGTTGACAACCTTGGCTTTGTCGGCGCCGAAGAAGATCAGGTCGCCGTCCTGGGCGCCGGTCGCTTCGAGGATCTGGGCCAGCACTTCGGGCGGCAGGAACTTGACGATCGGCGACTGCAGGCCGTCAGCGCCCTTGGCCTTCTCGTTGACCTTGATGTAAGCGAGACCCTTGGCGCCGTAGATGGCGACGAACTGGGTGTACGCGTCGATTTCCAGAACGCGGCATGCTGCCGCCTTGCGGTACGCGCATGCCGACCACGCGGCCGCCTGCCATGTTGGCGGCGCCGTTGAAGACCTTGAACTCGACCGACTTCATCATCTCGGTCAGGTCGGTGAATTCGAGCTTGACGCGCATGTCCGGCTTGTCCGAACCGTACAGACCCATCGCGGTGGCGAAGTCCATGACCGGGAACGGGTTCGGCAGGTCGATGTCGAGCGTGTTCTTGAAGACGATGCGGATCATGTCTTCGAACAGATCGTGGATTTCCTGTTCGGTCAGGAACGAGGTTTCGCAGTCGATCTGGGTGAATTCAGGCTGGCGGTCGGCGCGCAGATCTTCGTCGCTGGAAGCACTTGGTGATCTGGTAGTAGCGGTCGAAGTTGGCCACCATCAGCAGCTGCTTGAACAGCTGTGGCGATTGCGGCAGCGCGAAGAAGTTACCGGCGTTGACACGCGACGGCACCAGGTAGTCGCGCGCCTTCCGGGGTCGACTTGGTCAGCATCGGGGTTTCGATGTCGATGAAGCCGAGCGCGTCGAGGTACTTGCGCACTTCCATGGTGACCTTGTAGCGCAGGCGCAGGTTGTTCTGCATTTGCGCGCGGCGCAGATCGAGCACGCGGTGGGTCAGGCGGGTCGTTTCCGACAGGTTGTCGTCGTCCAGCTGGAACGGCACCGGCACCGACGCGTTGAGCACTTCAACGGTGCTGGCCACGACTTCGATCTTGCCCGACTTGAGGTTGTCGTTGACGGTGGTGGCCGAACGGGCGGTGACGACGCCGGTGATGCGCAGGCAGAATTCGTTGCGCACGCCTTCGGCGACCTTGAACATTTCGGCCTGATCGGTATCGCACACCACCTGCACCAGACCTTCGCGGTCGCGCAGATCGATGAAGATCAGCTTGCCGTGGTCGCGGCGACGGTGAACCCAGCCGCACAGGCTGACGGTTTGGCCCAGCAATTCTTCAGTGACGAGGCCGCAGTAGTTGGAACGCATCGAGGACATAGGATTTTCAGTCTAGGTTAATTATTTGGTTGGCAAACTCTCGGGGGCAACGACACCCATCGAGACAATATATTTCAGGGCGGCGTCGACAGTCATGTCGAGCTCGATGACTTTGCTGCGTTCCATCATCAGGAAAAAACCCGAGGTCGGGTTCGGCGTGGTCGGCACATACACGCTGATAAAGTCGCCGTGCAGGTGGTTCTTCACATCGCCGCCCGGCACGCCGGTCAGGAAAGCGATGGTGTAGCTGTCGGCGTGCGGATACGGAATCAGCACGGCCTTGCGGAAGGCATTGCCGGACGACGAAAACAGGGTGTCGGACACTTGCTTGACGCTGCCGTAGAGCGAGCTGACCACCGGAATGCGGTGCAGCAGGCGCTCCCACAGGCGCACCAGGTAGTTGCCGATCAAATTATTGGTCAGCAAGCCGGTCAGGAACACGATGGCGAACGTCAGAATCGTGCCCAGGCCCGGAATCCGGTAGCCGATCAGATTCTCGGGACGCCATTGTTGCGGCAAGAGCAGCAGCGACTGATCCATCGTATTGATCACCAGACTGAGGACCCACACCGTGATGGCGATGGGAACCAGAATCAGCAATCCGGTAATGAAATATTTACGCATTTAACTCTCGGTGATGGTGGTCGGAGCCGATCAGCTGGTGCCGGTGCCAGGCGTCGCAGGGGCGGCCGGGGCCATGCGCGCGGACGTGCTCTCGCCCGAGGAAGCCGGTGCAGCAGGCGCGGCAGGCGTCTCGACCGGGCCGCTGGCCGTGCCGGTGGACGGCGGCGTGCCGCCCCGGAAATCGGTGGCGTACCAGCCGGTGCCCTTGAGCTGGAAGCCCGCGGCAGTGAGCTGCTTCTTGAAAGACGGCTTTCCGCAAGCGAGGCAAACCGTCAGGACCGGGTCCGACACCTTCTGCAACACATCTTTGGCAAAACCGCATTCATCGCAGCGGTAGGCGTAAATCGGCATTAATTACTCCGCAAAAATCGTCAAAACCCTGAATTATAAGCCTTTTTTAAGTTTGCTTACATAAAGTCCCTCCCTCAGTTGATGCATTGTCTTCACAAACTGGTAAGATGCGTCCCTGCTGCATCGGCATGAGCCGGGCTAACTTTAAAAGGAATCTAACGATGTTGATGAAGTCCCGCGTTTTGATCATTGGCGCCGCCTCCGTGCTGGCCCTGTCGGCCTGTACGAAAAAGACACCACCACCGTGACCACGCCAAGCGCGACCGGTGCCAAAGAAACCGTTGTGGCAACCGTCAATGGCACCCCGATTTACTCGGGCGTGGTTGACATGATGGTCAAGGAACGCACCGCCCAGGGCCAGCCTGACAGCCCGGAACTGCGCAAGATGATCATCGAAAACCTGGCCATGCAATCGATGGTCGCTGGCGAAGCGTCCAAAAAGGTCTGGACAAGTCGCCTGGAAGTGACGCGCCAGATGGACATGCTGCGCCAGTCGCTGCTGGCCAATGCCTTCGTGCAAGACTACATCAAGAGCAACCCTGTGACCGACGAGATGGTCAAGGCCGAGTACGACAAGATGAACAGCAAAGTCGGCGGCGACGAATTCAAGGCGCGCCACATCCTGGTCAAGACCGAAGCCGAAGCCAAGGACATCATCGCCAAGCTCAAGAAAGACATGAAGCAGTTCGGCGCGATCGCCAAGGACAAATCGCAGGATCCGGGTTCGAAAGTGAACGGCGGCGACCTGGGCTGGTTCAATCCAGCCTAAGCATGGTGCCTGAGTTCGGCGCGGCCGTGAAAGCCCAGAAAAAGGCGACGTGTCGGAAGCGCCGGTCAAGTCGCAATTCGGCTTCCACGTGATCGTGGTGGACGATTCGCGTCCGATCACCCCGCCGCCACTGGAACAAGTCAAGGAACAGCTCAAGCAGCAGGTCCAGCGCGAGAAGCTCAAAGCCTTCTTCGACGACCTGAAAGCCAAGGCCAAGATCGACATCGTCGGCGAAGCCAAGCCAGCGGCAGCAGCAAGAGCAGCACCGACCCAGTCGCCACTGGTTGAAGAGAAGAAATAATCAGCACCATGCAAGCAAAGACCCGCAGCGATGCGGGTCTTTTTTGTCTGGCGTTTAAGCGGCGGCTAGGCTGGTCCGGCTCGAACCAGAGGCCGTACTTGTCGCCCTGCCAGTTCAGCAGCATGAACAGATAGGCATTGGCCAGCATGATCAGGCCGCCCTCGAGCGCCGCCCGGTTGACCAGGCCGAGCAGGCAGAAGGCAAAGCCCGCCACGTGGGACATCAGCGCGATGCGGCGGCCGGTCTGGCGGGCCGGACGCAATTGCAAAAAGTTCAAGGCAAAACACCACTTTATCAGCACGGGCAATTGTTGCCAGTTATCGGAACGCTTATCGATCATGAATTTCTCCTGGTTCAGGGTTGGGACATCGACTTCCAACACTGCAGCGAGGCATTTCAACGATTCCACACTGGCCTTGTGGCCGCTTTCGATGCGCTGGATGGTGCGCACATTCAGACCGGACATGGTCGCCAATTGCTCCTGAGAAAGATGGCGGCTGAGGCGTAGTTGCTTAAGAATCATTGCAGTATCCCGTTACGGTGAACCATGATTGTTCATCGGAGATGGCGCTGTCGGTGACGAAAACGACCCGACAAAGACCCGACAAGGACCCGGCAGTGGCTGCTGGCGGGCGGTGGCGTCAGGCTTGCCGCCCGGAAAGGCGGTGGGGGGCGTTGGGGGTCAGGTCTGACATCCGGACACGGGCTCAACCGCCTTGCGGTTGAGCCCGTGTCCGGATGTCAGACCTGACCCCCAACGCAGACTCAAGCGCCGCCACCATGATCGAGATCCGGCCGGTGCCACGGGTCGACATGGGTCATCAGCGACAGCACGCGATGGCGCTGCATCACATTGCGGCGGGCGGCGACGGCAATGTCGTGCCCGGCTTCGACCGTCATCGTGGAGTCCACCTCGAGGTGGGCATCGACCACGATCAGGTCGCCCATCTTGCGCGTGCGCACGTCGTGCACCCCCATCACGCCCGGCGTGTCGGCCAGGGTGCGGGTAATGGCGGCAACTTCTTCTTCATCGATGCCGCGGTCCATCAATTCGTGCAGGGCCACCCAGGAAAATTCCCAGCCCATCTTGGCGATCATCAACCCGACAATCAGGGCGGCAATCGGATCGAGCAAGGGGTAGCTTAGCCAGATTGCTTAAGCAATGCCGATCCCGACCACCAGCGAGGACGCGGCATCGGAGCGCGCATGCCAGGCATTGGCCACCAGCATGCTCGACTTGAGCCGGGTCGCGATCCGCAGCATGTAGCGGAAAAGCAACTCTTTCGACACCAGGGCCACCCCGGCCACGGCCAGCGCAATGCCATGCACTTCGGCGATGCTGCCCGGATCTTGTAGTTTGCCGATGGCCGACCAGGCCATGCCCACACCCACCGCCAGCAGCAGCATGCCCACCGCCAGCGAGGCCGCGTTTTCGAAGCGCTGGTGGCCATAGGGGTGGTCGGCGTCGGCTTCCTTGGCGCCGTGGTGGCTGGCGAACAGGACGACAAAGTCGGCAATCAGGTCCGACAGGGAGTGGATCCCGTCGGCCACCAGGCCCTGCGACTTGGCCAGCACGCCGACCGCGATCTGCACGCCGCTCAACACGATATTGACCGCCACGCTGACCCAGGTGCTGCGCGACGCGGCCGCCGCCCGTTCGGCTAGGCGTGTGCTCGGTGTCTTCGGGGTCGTCGCCGAGGTCGCTGATGTTCTCTGTATGTTTGATCAAGGTATCGACTTCTATGGTTTAGGAAAGCGCCGTGCCGCGTCGCTGCCAGATCTTCCAGCGCTCCTTGCTTAAGCGAAAAACGGGAATCGAGTCGGCCACGGGCGCGTCCTCAATGCACACAAAATCGGGCGCGAGCAGCGTCCAGCGCCTGCGGCGAGATGCCGAACGGCGGCCCCTTGGCCGCATCGTCAAAGAAGAAATAGCCTGCCAGCAGCGCGCATGGCGGCAGCAGATCGGCCCAGCGTTGCGCCACTTTGGGCCACATGGCACGCGGCATCGCGCACAGGAACGCGCTCGTAAATGAGGTCCAACGGCTGGGTGGGCTGCCAGGCGAAAAAATCGGCCTGCTCGACCTTGTGCGCCCACTGGCCGACCGCCGCCTTGGCGGTGGCCACGGCGGCAGGTGAAAAATCGATCGCCGTGGCGTCCCAGCCGAAGCATCGCACAGCAGGGCCAGTTCGTAGGCGGCGCCGCAGCCGGGAATCAGGGTGCGCAGCAGCGCGCGCCTACAAAGGCGCGCAACTGCTCGGGCACGCCGCCCCGGTCCCAGGGCGTGAACCCCTGCGCGAAGCGCTCGTCCCAGAAGGACGGGCTGTTCGGGTCCCGGCTCGAAAATTCCGGCATGCCTACACCTGGAACCAGCGCATGTAGACCTCGAAGGCCAGCAAGGCCACGCCCGATGCGGCAACAAAATACACGAGGAAGGCCAGCATGCGGTTGGTGCGCTGCTGCTCGATCACGAGCAGTTTGACCAGTTCATCATTGTTCGAATGCGATTCCGAGGCATTCAGCAATACCCGGTGCACCAGGCGCGGCAGTTGCGGAATGATGTGGGTGAAGCGCGGCGCCTCGTCCTTGAGGCGTTCGATCATGCCGGGAATGCCGACCTGCTCGCCCATCCAGCGCTCGAGGTAAGGCTTGGCGGTTTTCCACAGATCGAGGTCGGGATCGAGCTGGCGGCCCAGGCCTTCGATGTTGAGCAGCGTCTTTTGCAGCAGCACCAGCTGCGGCTGGATCTCGACATTGAAACGGCGCGAGGTCTGGAACAGGCGCAGCAGGATCTGGCCGAAGGAAATGTCCTTGAGCGGCCGGTCGAAGATCGGTTCGCAGGTGGCGCGCACGGCCGACTCGAGCTCGTCGACGCGGGTGTCGCGCGGCGCCCAGCCGGACTCGATGTGCGCTTCGGCCACGCGCTTGTAGTCGCGGCGGAAGAAGGCCAGGAAGTTTTGCGACAGGTAATCCTTGTCGAAATCGTTGAGCGTGCCGACGATGCCGAAGTCGAGCGCGATGTAGCGGCCCATGGTTTCCGGCGCGACCGACACCAGGATATTCCCTGGGTGCATATCAGCGTGGAAAAAGCCGTCACGAAATACTTGGGTGAAAAAAATTTCCACGCCATCGCTGGAGAGCTTCTTGAGGTCGACCCCGGCCGCGGCCAGGCGGTCGATCTGCGACACGGGAATGCCGTGCATGCGCTCCATGACGATCACGCTGCTCGCGCAATAGTCCCAGTACATTTCCGGCACCATCAGGAGGTTCGATCCGGCAAAGTTGCGGCGCAGCTGGCTGGCGTTGGCCGCTTCGCGCATCAGATCGAGTTCATCGTGCAGGTATTTGTCGAACTCGGCCACGACCTCTTTCGGCTTGAGGCGCTTGCTGTCGGCCCAGACGCGCCCGATCAGATCGGCGGCAATGTGCATCAGCGCCACGTCCTCGTCGATCGATTTCTTCATGCCCGGGCGCAGCACCTTGACCGCCACTTCCTTGCCATCCTTGAGCGTGGCGAAGTGGACTTGCGCGATCGATGCGGACGCGACCGGCGTGCGTTCGAAGGTGGCGAACAATTGATCGGGGTGGGCGCGCAGGGATTTGGTGATCTGGGCGATCGCCAGTTCCGAGCTGAACGGCGGCACGCGGTCTTGCAGGCGCGCCAGTTCATCGGCGATATCGGGCGGCATCAGGTCGCGTCGGGTGGACAGCACCTGGCCGAACTTGACGAAGATCGGGCCCAGCTCTTCGAGCGCCATGCGCAGGCGTTCGCCGCGCGGCGCGGAAATGTCGCGCCAGAAAATGACGGTGTCGATCAGCTTGGCCGTGCGCGGCACCTTGAGGCTGGAAATGGCAATCTCGTCGAGCCCATACTTGACGGCGACGCGAATGATTTTAAACAGGCGCTGAAATTTCAATATCATCAAAGATCCAAATCTTGTTGCCCGGCGTTGCGGGGAGTCGTGTCGGGCCTGGCGCCAAGCGGCGCCTGCTTGACTGCCAGTGCCGCTTCCAGTTTCGCGATCCGCTTGGCGGCGCGTTCGACGTCGTCGCGCAGGCGGCTCACTTCACTGGCAAAGTCTTCCACCACCACCGGGCGGATCAGCAGCGGCTTTTCTTCGAGAAAATATTCGGCCACGTTTTCCGCGACCTTTTGCTGGCCCGCCATGGCGGCGCCGAACACCGACCTGGCGCCGTCGACCAGGCGGGTGGCCGCGATCGGGCCCATGAAGCGCTCGAGGTCGTGCTCGGCTTCCCAGCGCAGCCCCTTGCTCAGCTGGGAAATCGTGTTGGCGAATTCGGCGTCACCCTCGATCTTGACGTAGGAAAAGGCGCGCTCGCGGTTCTGGGCGATCAGCGGCAGGTCGGCCAGCTTGACCCGGATCGTCACACTGGCCGCCTGGTCCGCATTGCCGGTCTCGACCATGCCGTCGGCGGTGACGCGCATGCGCAGGGCGATGCCGCTCGCGTCGATGCAGGCTTCCTTGCTTAAGCGTGCATGGCGAGCGCATCCCGCGCCCAGGCTTCCTGGGCCAGCAGATGGTTGATCGCGGCAACGGCGGGCGCCATCAACGCGGACTGGGGGTAAATGAGGTCGAAGGTGGCATTCTCGGGGCTAAATTCAAAGCAAAACCGCCCTGGAAGCGGGCGGTTTTGATCTTACCAGTTTGGCGCCTGTATTTCCGGTAACACAAGAAAATCAGAGGGTTATTTGCATCTTACATCTTGATGCCGGTGTGCAATGCCGCCACGCCAGCCGTCAGGTTGAAGTACTCGACCCGTTCCAGGCCTAAGCATCCTGCATCATCGTCTTGAGCGTTTCCTGGTCCGGGTGCATGCGGATCGATTCGGCCAGATAGCGGTAGCTGTCAGCGTCATGATCTTCTGGCCCAGCCATGGCAGCACCGAGAACGAATACACGTCGTACGGCTTTTGCAGCGGCGCGGCCACCTTGGAAAACTCGAGCACCAGCAACTTGCCGCCCGGCTTGAGCACGCGCCGCATTTCGGCCAGCGCCTGGTCCTTGTGGGTCATGTTGCGCAGGCCGAAGGCGACGCTGACGCGGTCGAAGTAATTGTCCGGGAATGGCAGTTTTTCCGCGTCGCACAGCAAGGTTGGCGTGACCAGGCCCTTGTTGAGCAGACGGTCGCGGCCGACGCGCAGCATCGACTCGTTGATGTCGGTGAGCCACACTTCGCCCGTTTTGCTTAGGCCTGCTTGGCAAACGCCTTGGCCAGGTCGCCCGTGCCGCCCGCGATATCGAGCACCTTGAAGCCGGGGCGCACACCCGCGTTGGCAATGGTAAAGGTCTTCCACAGGCGGTGCAGGCCGCCGGACATCAGGTCGTTCATGACGTCGTACTTGGAGGCGACCGAATGGAAAACCTTGGCGACTTCATGGACCTTGTCGTCTTCCGAAACCGTCTTGTAGCCGAAGTGGGTGCTGTTTGTCATAGTGGGGTGGGCCGGTTGAACTGCAAGCATTATACAAGCGCGCGCTTGGCAGGCGGACACAACAGTGCCATGATATGCGGCAGACCCGCCACGGAGCCATTCATGCCCGCTTACCGCGATCCCAAACGCACCACCTGGCTGCTCTCGCTGTTCGTCCCCGCCTCGCTCGTGCTCGGCCCCCTGCTCTATCTCTGGCATCACGCGGCCTGGCGCCTGTGGATCCCGGTCGCCATCACCTATTTCCTCATTCCCCTGCTCGACGCCTGGGTCGGCGAGGACCGCAGCAATCCGCCCGAAGACGCCGTGCTTAGGCTGCTGGAAGCGGACCATTACTACCGCTGGATCACGTACGCGCTGGTGCCGGTCATGTGGGTGTGCATCATCTTCGCGGCCTGGTTCGTGGCGACCCAGGCGGTGCCCGCGCACGGCATTCTGGCCGTGACCATCAGCACCGGGATGATGGGCGGATTCTGCATCAATGTCGGCCATGAGCTCGGGCACAAGCGCACCTTCCTCGAACAGACGCTGGCCAAGCTGGTGCTGGCGCCCACGGCCTACGGACACTTTTACGTGGAACACAACCGCGGCCACCACCGCGACGTGGCCACGCTTCTACCGATCCGGCTTCGTCCCGGATGGGCGAATCGATTTATGCGTTTGCCTGCCGCGAGCTGCCGGGCGCCTGGAAGCGTGCGTGGGGGCTGGAACGGCAGCGCCTGGGCGGCGCGCCGTGGCAATGGCGCAACGAGGTGCTGCAGCCGCTGGCGCTGACCGTGGTGCTGTGGACGGTGCTGGCGATCTGGCTGGGGCCGCGCGTCCTGCCTTTCATGATCGTGATGTCGTTCTGGGCCAATTTCCAGCTGACGCTGGCGAACTACATCGAACACTACGGGCTGCTGCGCCGCGTCGGCGAGAATGGCAAGCCGGAAGCCTGCCGTCCGCATCACTCGTGGAACAGCAATCACATGGTGACCAACTGGATGCTGTTTCACCTGCAGCGGCATTCCGACCACCATGCGCACGCCTCGCGCCGCTATCAAGCGCTGCGCAATTTCGCCGATGTGCCGACCCTGCCGAACGGTTACTTCGGGATGTTCTTGCTGGCGTATTTTCCGCCGCTGTTTTTCAGGGTGATGAATCCGCGCCTGCTGGCAGCGGTGGGAAGCGATCCGGAACGGATCAACTTCCAGCCATCAAAACGCGAGCGACTGATACAACAGTACGCGTTATGACACCGCAGCATGCGTAATGACACGTCGCCCTCGCGAAGGCGGGGGCCCATAGCACGCCTCCGAATTCGGAAGCGTGCTATGGTTCCCCGCCTTCGCGAGGACGATGTAGGGGCGTCGGTTCGTGCGGCTTAGTGCTTGTGGCCGCAGCCCTTGGCTGCCGTAGGAACGCCCGGCAGCACCGCGCCCGGCTCGCGGCCGGTGTCGCCTTCAAAACCTGCAGCATGCAGGCGCGCCAGGTAATCCTTCCACAGGGTTTCCTGATCGTTCCCCAGTTTGTACAGGTAATCCCACGAGAACAAGCCCGTGTCATGCCCATCGGTGAACATCGGCTGGATCGCGTAATTGCCGACCGGGGCGACACCGCTGATGCCGACCTCGCGCTTGCCCAGCTGGAGCACTTCCTGCCCCTGCCCGTGGCCGCGCACTTCGGCCGACGGCGAATACACGCGCAGCAGTTCGAACGGAATGGAAAACTCCTTGCCATCGTCAAAGGCGATGTCGAGGACGCGGGATTTCTGGTGAACGGTCAGTGCGGTCGGATTCATGCTTTACCCAGGCGCCGCACGATGTCGGCGGCCAGTTTCGGCAGCAGCGCACGGCGCGCCGCCAGGATCGGTTCTTCGGTGGTGCGCACGGCAGCCGTCCACACCGGGTTCGGGAAGTGCGCGTCGTCGGCGAAGCGCGGGATCACGTGCCAGTGCAAATGCGGCACCACGTTGCCCAGGCTGGCCACGTTGACCTTCCCCGGCTTCATCACCTCGCGCAGTGCCAGCTCCACGTGCCAGACGACGTCGTTGAGCCGCATGCGGTCCCTTCGGCGCCAGGTCGCTCATTTCCTTGACGTGGTCATTCCAGATCACGCGGCAAAAACCCGGGTAAGCCGCATCGTCGACCATGATGACGGACAGCTTGTCGTCACGGTAGATGGGCGCGACCGCCAGATTGCACAGTTCACATTGCGGTGCCGCACCACTCATACCAATACCCTCTCGATACCACCGGCATTGGCGCGCGCCACGTACTCAGGCAGCCAGTTCTCGCCCAGCAGATGTTTGGCGATTTCGATGACAATGTAGTCGGCCGTCGTGCCCGAATCATCGTTGTAGCAGCGACAGACCCTGCAGGCAGGACGGGCAGCTGGTGAGGATCTTGACCTCGCCGTCGAAACCGTCTTCGCGCAGCTTGTCGGCGCCTTTGACCATCTCGCCTTCCTTGCGGTAGCGAACCTGGGTCGCGATGTCCGGACGCGACACGCCGAAGGTGCCGGACTCGCCGCAGCAGCGGTCGTTCTTTTCGATCTTGACGTTGTCCACGGTCGATACCAGCGCATTGACGGTCTTGACCGAATCCTGCAGCTTCATCGGATTGTGGCAAGGCTCGTGGTACATGTAGCGGGTCCCGTTCACGCCTTGCAGCTTGACGTTCTTTTCGAGCAGATACTCGTGGATGTCCATGATGCGGCAGCCAGGGAAGATCTTGTCGAATTCATAGGTCGCCAGCTGGTCGTAGCAGGTGCCGCACGAAACCAGCACCGTCTTGATGTCGAGGTAATTGAGCGTGTTGGCCATGCGGTGGAACAGCACGCGGTTATCGGTCATCATCTTGTCGGCCTTGTCGTACTGGTAGTAAGCGCCGCGCTGCGGATAACCGCAGCACAGGTAACCCGGCGGCAGCACGGTTTGCACGCCCACTTCCCACAGCATCGCCTGGGTCGCCAGGCCAACCTGCGAGAATAATCGCTCCGAGCCGCAGCCAGGGAAGTAGAACACCGCTTCCGTATCGGCCGTCGTCACCTTCGGATTGCGGATGATCGGAATGATCTTGTCGTCTTCGATGTCGAGCAGCGCGCGGTCTTCTTGGGCAGGTTCCCCGGCATCTTCTTGTTGATGAAGTGGATCACCTGTTCGCGCACCGGCGGCTTGCCGGTGGTCGGCAGCGGCGCCTTGGTCTGCTTCTTGGCGAATTTGCGCAGAACGCGGTTGCCCAGACGCTGCGCCTTGTACGACCACTCGATCATCACCTTGCGCGTAGCGTTGATGGTGGTCGGATCGGTCGCGTTCAGGAAGAACATGCTTAAGCCGCGGTGGACGGGTTGAAGCTCTTCTTGTTCATCTTGCGCAGCAAGTTACGCATGTTCATCGACACGTCGCCGAAGTCGATATTGACCGGGCAAGGCGTGACGCACTTGTGGCATACCGTGCAGTGGTCGGCCACGTCTTCGAATTCTTCCCAGTGCTTGATCGAGACGCCGCGCCGGGTCTGCTCTTCGTACAGGAAGGCTTCGATCAGCGAGGACGTCGCGAGGATCTTGTCGCGCGGCGAATACAGCAGGTTCGCGCGCGGCACGTGGGTGGTGCACACCGGTTTGCATTTACCGCAGCGCAGGCAATCCTTGACGCTGTTGGCGATCTCGCCAATATCGCTCTGCTGCATGATCAGCGATTCGTGGCCCATCAGGCCGAACGACGGCGTGTAGGCGTTGCGCAGGTCGGCGCCAAATTCCGGCAGATTGAGCAGCTTGCCCTTGTTGAAGCGGCCTTCCGGATCGATGCGCAGCTTGTAGTCGCGGAAGTCGCCGATCTCTTCTTCGGTCAGGAATTCCAGCTTGGTGATGCCGATCCCGTGTTCGCCGGAGATCACGCCGTCCAGCGAACGGGCCAGCTTCATGATGCGGCCGACGGCGCCATGCGCGTCCTGCAGCATCGCGTAGTCGTCCGAATTGACCGGCAAGTTGGTGTGCACATTGCCGTCAGCCGTGCGTGCATGTGCAGCGCCACGAACACGCGCGAACGCAAGATGCGCTGGTGGTGCGCGGTGCACTCGTCGAGAATGAGCTTGAAGGCGGCGCCGTTGAAGATCTGGCGCATCTGGGCCCGGATCTCCTGCTTCCACGATACGCGCACGGTGCGGTCCTGCACCACGTCGAACAGCGTGGCGCCGGGCTGCTGTTCCAGGCGCGCGTCGAACACGACCGCCAGGCGTTCCATGCCCAGACCATACAGCGTCTCGCGCGATTCATCGAGGCGGCGGTCCAGATTGGCCAGCAAATAGGTCCAGCGCGCGGCGTGGCGTTCAGAACATCGAGCGCCTGCAGGTACGCGGTCGCCCAGCATTTCTTCGGAGCCGATCGATTCGCCGGAGGCGTCGTCGCTCTTGCCCACCGGGAGATGGCTCTAAGCATCGAAGAAGGCGATCAGGTCGTCCGCCAGCTGCAGCTTGTTCTTGATCGACAGCTCGATGTTGATGCGCTCGATGCCGTCGGTGTACTCGCCCATGCGGTTCAGTGGAATGACGACGTCTTCATTGATCTTGAAGGCGTTGGTGTGCTTGGCGATGGCGGCGGTCCGGGCGCGGTCGAGCCAGAACTTCTTGCGCGCTTCCGGGCTGACGGCGACGAAGCCCTCGCCCACGCGCTATTCGCAATGCGCACCACTTCGGACGCGGCCTGGGCGACGGCATTCTCGTCGTCGCCGACGATGTCGCCGAACAGCGCCATTTTCGGCAGCACGCCGCGCTTGGATTTGGTGGCATAGCCGACCGCACGCAGATAGCGTTCATCGAGGTGTTCCAGACCCGCCAGGCGGATCGTGGAAAACGCCGGACCGCCCTTGGCTAAAGCAAGCCGTCCAGGTAGTCCTTGATTTCGACGATCGACGGAATCGCGTCGCGCGCCTGGCCGAAGAACTCCAGGCAGACGGTGCGCGCGTAGGTGGCAGCAGCTTGTGCAGGATCCAGCGCGCCGACGTGATCAGGCCGTCGCAGCCCTCTTTTGAATGCCCGGCAGACCGGCCAGGAATTTGTCGGTGACGTCCTTGCCCAGACCTTCCTTGCAGGAAGCGGCGGCCTAAGCAATTTCCAGCATCTCGGTCTTGAACGGCGCGCCCTTCGATTCGCCGCGCGCATTCGGATGCGTCCATTCGAGCTTGAACTTGGCTACTGGCGCATCGTGGATCTTGGACAGATTGTGTTCGAGGCGGGTCACTTCCAGCCAGTCGCCGTTCGGGGTCGACCATCTTCCAGGAAGCGAGGTTGTCGAGCGCGGTGCCCCACAGGACCGCCTTTTCCCGCCCGCGTTCATGGCGATATTGCCGCCGATGCAGGACGCCTCGGCGGAGGTCGGGTCGACCGCGAACACGAAGCCAAGCCTTGTCGGCGGCGTCGGACACGCGCTTGGTGACCACGCTTATGGCGCCCGAGTAGATGGTCGCGTATTCGCGGTCCACGCCGGGCAGCATCGTCATTTCGACGGCGCCGAGGTCGATCAGTTTTTCGGTGTTGATCACGGCCGACATCGGCGTGAGCGGAATCGCGCCGCCGGTGTAACCGGTGCCGCCGCCGCGCGGAATGATGGTCAGCCCCAGTTCGATACAGCCTTTGACGAGACCGGCCATTTCATCTTCGGTGTCGGGCGTGAGGACCACGAACGGATACTCCACGCGCCAGTCGGTCGCGTCGGTTACGTGGGCCACGCGCTTCATGCCGTCGAAGCAGATATTGTGTTTTTCCGTGTAGCGGCCAAGGACCTTGGTGGCGCGCTTGCGCAAGTCCCAGGTGGCGCGGAATTCGGCGCCGAAATCTTCGACCGCCTTGCTGGCCGCCTTGAGCAGTTTTTCCACGTTCGCGCTGCGGGCGCGGGGCGGCGTCGTCTTCCTCAGCCGCGTCGACCGTCTGGCGGCGCTTGTCGACTTCTGCCAGCCGGTGGTGCAGCGCGTCGATCAGTTCCTGGCGCCGCTTGGGGTTGTCCAGCATGTCGTCTTGCAGGTAGGGGTTGCGGCGCACCACCCAGATATCGCCCAGCACTTCATACAGCATGCGGGCTGAACGCCTGGTCTGACGCGCACCGCGCAATTCGTCGAGCAATGCCCATGATTCTTCGCCCAGCAGCCGGATCACGATTTCGCGGTCCGAGAATGAGGTGTAGTTATATGGAATTTCAGCGCAGGCGCGTTGCTGCGTGGCCGTTCGGCGTTTCCACGAGCAAGGCGGTGATTTGTGCTGGGGCGTTCATGTATGCGTTTCGACCGGTTTGACTGACCCTAAGGAAGGCCATTCTAGCGTATTGCGGTGCACCACGCAGGGGAAGGCCAGGGTTTTCAACTCTGACGGGGCCGAATTTTATTGTGGAATGATTGGCGAAATGCCGATTTCACCAAATTAATTTTACAAACTAACGGGTCATGGCATGGATAAAACGACGATATAGCCGCAGGGCAAACAATATGAACGCTATGCCTGCATACGCGCAGCAGCAGCGTCAATGTAGCGTTCACTGACCGGCACCCGGGCCCCGCAGCGCAAATGCAGGCGGTAAGTTTCGTCGGCGATCGCTTCGAGCGTGGAGAATTGCTCGACACGCACGATGGCGCCCCGGTGCACCTGCATGAACGCGGCCGGATCGAGCCGCTGCGCCAGTTTGCCGATCGGCGCGCGGTGCATCAGGCGGCGCGGCCCCAGGTGCAGCTGAACGTAGTTGCCGCATGCTTCGATCCACTGCACGTCGGCCAGCTGCACGCAGTCCACCCGCCCCACCGACTTGACGCTGAGCTGCTGCAGGTACTGGCCCTGGTCGGCCACGTAGCCGCGCACGGCGCGCCCGTAGGCGGCGCGCTGGCGCTGGTCCAGCATGGCGGCCGCGCGCGACCGACCGTCCGCCAGGCGCGCATCGTTGACGGGCTTGAGCAGGTAGTCGAGCGCATGCACTTCGAAGGCGTCCACCCCGAAGGCGCTGTGCGCGGTCACAAAAATGATCAGCGGCGGATTGGGCAGCGCAGCCAGGCTTAGCCGCCAGCACCAGCCCGGATTCGCCCGGCATCTGGATGTCGAGGAAAACCACGTCGGCTTCCTGGGTGGCCAGCACGGCGCGCGCTGCGGACGCGCTGGCGCATTCGGCCACCACCTGCCAGCCGGGATACTCGGCCAGCGCGCAGCGCAGGTTGACCCGGCCCGGCTCCTCGTCGTCGACGATCAGGGCGCGGATCGTCATGCGGCCAGCGCGTGGCGGGGCATGCTGATGCCGACCATGAAGCGGCCATCTTCGACGCCCGCGCTGAGCGTGGCGGCATCGCCATAGGCCAGATGCAGGCGCGCGCGAATGGCGCAAACCAAGGCCGAGTCCCGGATTGGGGGCGCTGCTTAAGCTGACCGGGTTCGACACGTGGATCGTCAGGCGCTCCTCGTCGCCGCCGAAGGCGAGCCGGATGTCGCTGGGCTGGTCATGGCAGTCGAGGTCGTGGCGCAGCGCGTTCTCGATCAGCGGCTGCAGCAGCAGCGGCGGAATCTGGCCATCGCAAGCGCCTTCGATGCCGACCTGCAGGCGCTCGCCGTAGCGCAGCTTTTGCAGGGCCAGGTAGTCGTCGACGAAGCGGCATTCGTCGGCCAGGCTCACATGATCGCGCTCGCTGGCCTGCAGGGCGTAGCGCAGCAGATCGCTCAGATGGCTGATGCTTAGGCCAGCGCCAGCTTGCCGTCGCTCGAACGCACCAGCGCGCTGATCGCGTTGAGCGCGTTGAACAGGAAATGGGGATTCAGCTGCCCGCGCAAGGCCAGGATGCGCTGCTGTTCCAGCTCCAGGCGCAGGCCGAGATTCTCGGTCTGGGCGCGCAGCCAGGCTTTTCGCGCGCGGCTGTGGCGCGCATTGCACACGCCCACCACGGTGACGAACGCAAACGTCGTCCACGCGTATTCGAGGAACCAGTTAAAGCCGCTCGCCTGCGTGATCGAGCGGCCTTCGAGCGCTTCACGTACAGCATTTCGAGCGGCAGAAAAACGGCAATCGCCGCAACGTAGCGCAGCGCCAGCGGGCGCCAGCCGGACAGCAGCAGCTGGCTGCCGCAAGAACCAGGCGTACACCACGCAGCTGAACACCATCTCCAGCACATGCGCGCGCCACCAGCGCCACAGCATGTCGCCATAGCTGATCGGATTGGGACGCTGGAAGCGCATCGGCGTAGTTGCCGAGCGCGCCGATCGCGCACAGCACCGTCCAGACCAGGACGATGACGAGGACCGGGCGCAGCGCGTTCTTGAGTTCTTTGGTGTTCATTGGGGAGCGAGAGGCCTCCAGCGCGAATGGCCCGTTCCGGCGCCTCGCCGAGGACTCGTCACCGGGTTCCGGGGATTCGTCACATGCGCTCCCGCCGGGCCGCGCGGCGCGCGAAAATTGCGGTCCGCGCCCAGTGCGTAACACCTTCAATGCGACCGCCCCACATGACCCTGCAACGCCTGCTTAGCCCTGCCCGCCCTGTTCCTGCTTTCCCACGCAGGCGCCGCGCCGCCGGAGGCGCCGGTTCAAACGGTCGAAGTGAGCGGCAGCGCCGATACGCGCCGCACCGACCCGACCGGCAAGCTGTCGGTGACGCGGGCCGAGATCGAACGCTACGGCGACAGCAATCTGTCGGCCGTGCTGCGGCGCCAGAGCGGGGTGACGGTAACCAATGGCGAAGTGCGCATGCGCGGCCTGGGGTCCGGCTACACCCAGTTTCTCGTCAACGGTGAACCGGTGCTAAGTACTTAAGCTTTTCGATCGACAGCATCGCACCGTCGCTGATCGACCGGATCGACATCCTGCGTACCGCGTCCGCCGAATTCGGCATCCAGGCCATCAGCCTAAGCACCATCAATATCATCCTGAAAAAAGCGGGCGGCGCCGTCCAGCGCGACCTGACGGCGGGCACCGGCCTGCGCGCTTACCGCCGCCAACCCGGCGGCCTCGCTGCGGCTTGGCGACCGGCTGGGCGCCGTGGCCTGGTCGCTGGGCGCGGACATCTCGCGCACCGTCACCGACTACGAAGCGCGGCTGGACGACAAGATCGACGGCCCCAACGCGGCGCGCCGTACTACCCTGGACCGCAGCGCCAGGACCATCACCCGCTTCGGCTTGTCGCCGCGCCTGACCTGGAAGATGGACGGCGGCGACAGCCTCGCCTGGCAGGCGCTCCTGGAGCGCGCACGCGACGACTCCCTGGGCGGCGCCAGCGAGACCCTGATCTCCGGTGTGCCCACGACCTACCCCGAGAATAATTTCTCGATTCATTCCACCATCGCGGCCGTACGCAGCGACCTGACCTGGACCCACCAGGCGGGCGAGGACGGCAAGCTGCTGGTCAAGGCCTAAGCATCAACCGCAACAAGCGCGAGAACGCCTACCTGTTCCAGGGCTTCGGCCCGGCCACGCTGGTGCGCGCGGTCGACTCGGACGCCATCGACAACGCCGCCACCCTGAGCGGCAAATACCTGGCGCAGCTCGGCGCCAAGCCACAGTCTGGGCCTGGGCTGGGACGGCGGCCGCACCGAACGCAGCGAACGGCGCCTGCAGAACGACAGCACCGCCGACGGCCTGCCGCTCGGCTCCCTGGACGAAGACTACCGTGCCCGCGTGACCCGCATGGCGCTGTTCGCCCAGGACGAATGGGCCGTGACGGCGCGCCTGCAAGCCTATCTCGGCTTGCGCTGGGAAGGCCTGCGCACCAGCATCTCGGGCCGCACGCTGCCAGAGACGGGCGTACAGGGCCAGCGTGCCCGGTCCGATTGTCCAGCTGCTGTGGAAGCTGCCGGAGTCGGACAAGGACCAGCTTCGCCTGGCGCTGTCGCGCACCTACAAGGCGCCCACCTCGCGCCAGCTGGTGCCGCGCCGCTTCACCACCAACAATGGCAACGGGCCGACCAATCCTGACGCGCGCAAATCCCGCGCTGCGGCCCGAACTGGCGTGGGGGCTGGACGCGGGCTACGAACGCTATTTCGGCAAGAACGGTTCGTTCAGCGTGTCGGCCTACGCGCGCCGCATCGACGACGCGATCGTCAACGACCTGAGCGAGGATGCGCGCGGCTGGGTCGCCACGCCATTCAACAATGGCCGCGCCAGCACGGCTTAGCCTGGAATTCGACACCCGGATCGCGCTCGGTGCGCGCACCTGAACTGCGCGCCAATGCGGCGCGCAACTGGTCGCGGCTGGACGCGGTACCGGGCCCGGACAACCGGCTGGCCGACCAGGTCCGCGCCAGCGCCAATCTGGGTCTCGATTTCCGGGCGACGCCTACCCTGGACGACAGGCATGAATCTCAACCTGCAGTTCGGCGGCCCGGTGCAGGCGACACCGCTGCTGCGCACCTACACGGGCCCGGCGCGCCTGCTCGATCTGTACGGGGTGTGGAAGATCGATTCCGCAACCCAGCTGCGCCTGACCGTCACGGATGCCCTGCATCAGGACCGCATTAGCCGCCAGCAAGTTGCTTAGGCGAGGCGCGCAGCGGTGCCACGCTCGCGCGCACGCTGGTCCGGCTGTCGCTGGAAATGAAACTCTAGCGCGGCCGTTCGACGCGCAGGGCGTAGCAGCCGTAGGTGGGAAAGCGGGCCAGCACGAAGGCGGCGCCGTGCTTAGCTGAACAGGCGCTCGAGCTGGGCACTGGCGTCAGCCGGTGTGCTCAGCACCGCGTCGACGATGCGCTCCTGGTCCGAATAAGCGCGCAGGACGAAACTGGCGCCCAGGTAGGGCTGCTCGCCTTCCACCGGCAAGGCCGGCGGCGGCGCGCACGGCGCGTCGGGCTGCGCCAGCACGAACACGGGACCGTATTCGCGGTAAGGCCCGGTGCGCTCAAAAGGACAGTAGCTGGCCAGGATCAGGGCTTCGCCCGGCCGCGCGCGCCGCAACGCATCGCGGCACGGCTCGCCATCGGCCTGCGGTCAGATGCTCGACCGGCTGGCCCAGGTCGTCGATACCCTGGCCGCGCACCTGGGCGAGGAATGCTGCGCGCATGGGGACAATGTGAACCATGTCAACTCCGGATCAGATGAACAGGCCCACAGTGTGCCCCTTCCCTGTCGTGGCGTCGCTTCGGTTCTTGCTCCTGAATTTATCCGCCCAGCATCTGGGCGATCTGGCGCCAGAAACCGTCCGGGATATATAACAGGGCCGCCGTCATGGTCAGGTAGCGCGAACTTGCCGATCGCCATGTACCCGAAGCTGGGCCAGAACGGCAGGTGCAACCAGCCGCCCAGCGTGCACAGCGGATCGCCGATGCCCGGCACCCAGGACAGCAGCATGGTCTTGGCGCCATAGCGGGCCAGCCAGGCGAACCAGCGGCTTTCGCGCTCCTTGGCGAACGCGACCTTGGCCCGGTAGCCGATGAAATAGTCGAGCGCCCCGCCCAGGGTGTTGCCGCAGGTAGCCACCAGGATGGCTTAGCCAGAACATGGCCGGATTGGCCTTGATGACCGCGAACACGGCCGGTTCCGACCCCAGCGGCACCAGGGTGGCCGACACAAACGCGATCACGAAGACCGAACTGAGCCCTACCGCAGGCGCGGAAAGCAGTTTCAGAAGCCAGAGGACGGCAAATTCGATCATGGAACGGGCGGGTCGGGAACATGGGAAGTGGCGCGGCCCATTATAATGAGGAAAATCTATCGCAACGACACGATAGGCTGAGCCCGTTACCCCGGGCCGCCGATCGCACTGTTCGTCCCGGTCACCAGCCGGTCAGCCAGTCCAGCGTCAACCTGAATCGCGTTCCGGAACTTTCCGGCCCAAGAATGACTTGTGTGCAGACTATGACTATCGATTACCTGAAAAAAATACTGACCGCAGCTCTACGACGTCGCCTCCGAAACGCCGCTCGAACTGGCGCCGCAACTGTCCAAGCGCTTCGAGAACCGCATTTATTTCAAGCGCGAGGACGTGCAGGACGTATTCAGCTTCAAGATTCGGGGCGCGTACAACAAGATGGCCAACTTGCCGGTCGCCCAGCTCAAGCGCAGGGTGATTTGCGCGTCGGCTAAGCAACCATGCCCAGGGCGTGGCAATGTCGGCGGCCAAGCTCGGCTGCCGCGCCGTGATCGTGATGCCGACCACCACGCCCAGCGTCAAGGTCGATGCCGTCAAATCGTTCGGCGGCGCCAACGTGGAAGTCATCCTGCACGGCGAGTCGTACACCGATGCCTACAATCACGCGCTGACCCTGGAAAAAGAACAGAAGCTCGCCTTCGTCCATCCCTTCGATGACCCGGACGTCATTGCTTAGGCCAGGGCACGATCGGCATGGAAATCCTGCGCCAGCACTCGGGCCCGATCCATGCGATTTTCGTGGCCATCGGTGGCGGCGGCCTGATCAGCGGGATCGGTTCCTACGTCAAGGCGATCCGCCCGGACATCAAGATCATCGGCGTGCAGTCCCTCGATTCGGACGCGATGGCGCGCTCGCTCAAGGCCGAAGGAACGGGTCACCCTGGCCGACGTGGGCCTGTTTGCCGACGGCACGGCCGTGCGTCTGGTCGGCGAAGAAACCTTCCGCGTCGCCAAGGAAGTGGTCGATGAAATCATCATCGTCGACACCGACGCCATCTGCGCCGCCATCAAGGATGTGTTCCAGGATACGCGCAGCATTCTCGAACCGTCCGGCGCTGGCCGGCGTGGCCGGCGCCAAGGCCTACATCGAGCGCGCGGCGCTGACCAAGAACCCGATCCGCAACGAAACGCTGATCTCGGTCGCCTGCGGCGCCAACATGAACTTCGACCGCCTGCGCTTTGTGGCCGAGCGCGCCGAGCTGGGCGAATCGCGCGAAGCCGTGTTCGCCGTCACCATTCCCGAGAAGCGCGGCATGTTCAAGCGCTTCTGCGAACTGGTCGGCCCCGCGCAACGTGACCGAATTCAATTACCGCGTCAGCGATGCCGACCATGCCCACGTGTTTGTCGGCGTGCAAATCGCCAGCCGCGGCGAATCCTCGGTGCTGGCCCGCACCTTCGAAGAACATGATTTCAAGACACTCGACCTGACCCACGACGAGCTGGCCAAGCTGCACATCCGCCACCTGGTGGGCGGCAAGAGCGCGCTGGCCCAGGACGAGCTGCTGTATCGTTTCGAATTCCCGGAACGTCCGGGCGCGCTGATGCGCTTTTTGGCCAGCATGGCGCCGAACTGGAATATTTCGCTGTTCCATTACCGCAATCAGGGCGGCGATGTGGGCCGCATCCTGGTCGGCCTGCAAGTGCTTAGTAGGCAGAGATGGACGAATTCCGCCAGTTCCTGACCACGCTCGGCTACCGCTACTGGGACGAATCCGCCAACCCCGTGTACAAACTGTTCCTGGGTAATTAATAGCAGACAAAGAATGACCAATACCGCCGACCTTTCACCACTGGGCAAGACCTCCGCCTACCAGACCCACTACGCGCCGGAATTGCTGTTCCCGATTCCGCGCCAGCAAAAGCGACGAGCTGCAACTGACGGGCACGCTGCCCTTCTTTGGCGTGGACATCTGGAACGCCTACGAATTGTCGTGGCTGAACATGCGCGGCAAGCCGCAGGTGGCGATCGCGACCATCTCGGCACCGGCCGATTCGCCCAACATCATCGAATCGAAGTCGTTCAAGCTCTATCTGAACTCGTTCAACCAGACCCGTCTGGCCAATGAAGAGGCGCTGCTGGCCCTGCTGCGCGAAGACTTGTCCAACGGTTTCGGCGCGCCGGTGCAGATCGTGCTGACCCAGCCGGACGGCTTCGGCAAGGTCAAAATGGGCGAACTCGACGGTGTACTGCTGGACCGGCTCGACATTGACGTCGACCACTATTCATGCGCGCCGGAATTGTTACATGCGGCGCGCGACGAAGCCCCGGTGAGCGAAACGCTGGTCTCGCACCTGCTCAAATCGAACTGCCTGGTGACCGGGCAGCCGGACTGGGCCAGCGTGCAAATCAAGTACGTGGGACCGCAAATCGACCAGGAAGGCTTGCTGCGCTACCTGATCGGCTTCCAGCGAACACAACGAGTTCCACGAGCAATGCGTCGAGCGCATCTTCGTCGACATCCTGCGCCAGTGCGCACCGCAAAAACTGGCCGTCTACGCCCGTTATACCCGGCGCGGCGGACTGGACATCAACCCCTGGCGCAGCAACTTTTCGGGCCCGCCGCCAGCCAATCTGCGCACCGCCCGCCAGTAGGCGGTTTGAGCCCACGTCAAGCCCCGGCGGCTCCCGGTTGACGGAATTGCCGCACGGGAATATGTTGGGGACGCTTGGCGTTTGGTTTACAATAAAACAACAGTGAGCTCTGCACTGCAAGGCCCTGCCAAACTGGCATAATTGTCTGTCGCCGCAGGCTTTGATCGCTGCAATAGTTTGCGAAGTAACATTCTTCCCGTGGGAAATTTGCGGAAAGTCCGCAAGGATCGCGCGCAGCCCTGCTCTTGTTGCGTAATTCGCCATTCCTCTTGCGAAAGATCAATGCGGGGAGGATACTTAGTAAGACCGAATTCGGATGTCAGGGCCGGAAAACAAGCCTATAATTCTGGCTCGCAAGCACCTTTGTGCATTGCACCATATGATCAGTGTTATGACCAACCTCAGCAAAATCCTATCGCTCGAGAACGTGCTGCTCGATCTCGAAGTGTCTAGCAAGAAGCGCTTTCGAGCAGGCCGGGCTGATTTTCGAAAACAACTGCGGCATCGCCCGCTCTACCGTTTCCGACAACCTGTTCGCGCGCGAACGCCTGGGCTCGACCGGCCTCGGCCATGGCGTCGCCGTCCCGCACGGCCGCATCAAGGGCAGCAAGAGCCTCAAGTCCCCGCTCGGCGCCTTCGTGCGCCTGGCCGAACTGATTCCGTTCGAGTCGCCCGACGGGCAGCCGGTCAACTTGTTGTTCTTCCTCCTGATCCCCGATCATGTGACCCAGCAGCACCTCGAAATTCTGTCCGAAATCGCCGAAATGTTTTCCGACGACGCCTTCCGCACCGCGCTGGCCACCGATCCGGATCCCAAGTCGGTCCACCAGCGCATCACGAACTGGCAACCAAGCCTGCAGGCACTGGGTTAAACTACCTTCATGCTGCAAACCCCGCTGACCATCCAACGGCTCTACGACGACAACCGCGAAAGCCTGCAACTGGGGTGGTTCGCCGGTTTTCCCGGTGGCGAGCGCCTGATTTCGGGCGACGTCGCCTCGGCCGCCGACCAGGTCGGCCACTTGAATCTGATTCACCCGGGCCGCATCCAGGTCTTCGGGCATCAGGAACTGACCTATTACCACCGCCTCAAAAGCGGCTCGCGCAGCCATGTGATCGGCGAACTGATCGCGGGCGGACCATGCGCGCTGATCATCGCGCAAGGCCTGGACACCCCGCCCGACATCTTGGCCATTTGCGACGAGCAAAATATTCCCCTGTTTTCCACGCCGTTGCTTACTGCCGCCCAGGTGATCGACTTCCTGCGCGTCTACCTGTCCAAAAAACTCGCGCAGCGCATCATCATGCACGGCGTGTTCATGGACGTGCT
This sequence comes from Massilia sp. H-1, assembly GCA_024703915.1. Lineage (GTDB taxonomy): Bacteria > Pseudomonadota > Gammaproteobacteria > Burkholderiales > Burkholderiaceae_D > Telluria_A. The sequence continues at coordinate 2,238,598 of CP087969.1, forward strand.
GGGTGTGGGCGTGCTGATCACCGGCGACTCGGGCCTGGGCAAAAGCGAGCTCGGCCTTGAATTGATTTCACGCAGCCACGGCCTGGTGGCCGACGACGCGGTCGAATTCTCGCGCATCGCGCCCAATATGATCGAAGGGCGCTGCCCGCCGCTGCTGCAAAACCTGCTCGAAGTGCGCGGCCTGGGCTTGCTCGACATCAAGGCCATCTTCGGCGAGACGGCCGTGCGCCGCAAGATGCGTCTCAAGCTGATCGTGCACCTGGTGCGCCGCAGCCGCTGGAAGAAGAAGTCGAGCGCCTGCCTTTCCTGTTCCCCACCGAAGACGTGCTGGGACTGCCGGTGCGCAAGGTCGTCATTCCCGTGGCGGTAGGCCTGCAACATCGCGGTGCTGCTGGAAGCCGCGGTCCGCAATACCATTCTTCAGCTGCGCGGCATCGATACCTTGCAGGAATTCATGGAACGCCAACGCCAGGCGATGAGCGGCGACTGATTTGTGAAATATCCGCGCTTGCCCCTTTAGCAAATTCGATGCGCATGCGGTATGATCGTTGCCATGCGCATCGTACTCATCACTGGTATTTCCGGCTCCGGCAAATCGGTTGCCCTGAACGTTCTCGAAGACGCTTAAGCTACTACTGTGTCGACAATCTGCCCATCCACCCTGCTGCCCAGCCTGGTCGCGGCCCTGATCGCCGACGGCACCCAGACCCTGGCCGTGGCCGTCGATGCGCGCAGCGCCCAGTCGCTGGTCGAACTGCCCGCCAACATCCGCACGCTCAACGACGAAGGACACGACATCAAGGTCATGTTCCTGACCGCGAACACGCACTCGCTGGTGGCGCGCTTTTCCGAAACGCGGCGCAGCCATCCGCTGTCGCACCAGCTGCGCCCGGACGAAAATCCCGCTTCGCGCCGCACCCTGATCGAATGCATTCTGGAAGAGCGCGAACGCCTCTCGGCCATCGAACAGCTGGGCCACGTGATCGACACCTCGGACCTGTCGGCCAACAAGCTGCGCGCCTGGATCAAGGAACTGGTGGAGATCGAACGCGCGCCGATCACGCTGTTCTTCGAGTCGTTCGCCTTCAAGCTCGGCGTGCCGCTCGACGCCGACTTTGTATTCGACGTGCGCGCCCTGCCCAATCCCTACTACGACCTGACCTTGCGCCCGCTGACGGGCATGGACGCGCCGGTGATCGCCTTCCTCGACGCCCAGCCCAGCGCGGCCGAGCTGCTCGAAGACATCCGCGCTTTCGTCGAGAAATGGCTGCCGTCCTTCAAGACCGACAACCGCAGCTACCTGACCATTGCCCTCGGCTGCACCGGCGGGCAGCACCGCTCGGTCTACATGGCCGAACGCCTGGCCGCCTACTTCCAGCCCGACCGAGCGCGTGGTTCTGCGCCACCGCGAGCAAGCCTGAGCGATAGCCCATGAGCGACAACAAGTGAAGCATCAGCGCCCGGTCAGGGCGATTTGAGGGAATGCTGTTGCAGAAATTGGGCGTGAATGGGCGGCGAGTTGAATACCATCAGCGTATGAATGGTTGCCGGACCTGACCCGGCTCTCCTGTACGATCGCCAACCTGACCCTGCTACCGGTGTTTTCCACCTGTCGCCGATATTCTTTGCATGCATTATCTCTGGGCGAAAGAAGGTTTTTACAACCTTGTCTTTCGGGATCCATGTTACTGCTCTTCCATCCGGACTTTGAAAGACCAAATGAGTCCATATATGTAAGCGGGTTGCCGCCGACATAACCATACGTGTTGATCCCGCCGCGCAGAACCAATCGGGTCACTTTCGACATACCGCCCTGTCTGCGGATCATAATCCCTGAAGTAGTTGTATAACTTTAGTGCTCGAAGTCATTGCGAATATGTGCTTCAAACTCGGGACCAACCGGAGTTTCCGTCCTCCGAATTGAATAGGTATAATTTCCTCTTCCCAATGGTTTTTCTCCATAATGATCATCTGGCATCCACTCGAACGTTTTGTTAGCCACCTCTACTTGCAAGCGCGTATGGATATGCATTAGTTAGAGGCTTATATCCGCTTATTTGCTTCTCCGACAAATGGCCAAATGGTACGTTATTTAGAATAATATTATTTAGTGGCACGCCAGTGTCATTCGACACCCTTACCATCGAAGTTTCGGGGTCCATTCGAGCTTGAGGCCGGACAAAGATAATAACAAGCATGACCGCAGCGAGCACTGCCAAGCTTACGGCGCCAAAGGTGCTTCGAAGTTTATTGTCAATATTCATTTAATTCTATTTTTTAGCTTCAACTCTGCAGTAGATCTACTACTAAGCGAGTCGCAGGTTTCCAATTGTCCCGTCAGGTTGGCAAGTATATGTCTGCTTTTAGCCAAGGACGATTTTCGAGCGCTCAGCCTACGGAATAAGTTACCAAGAAAAAATTCTTTTGCTTCTTGAACTAGGCCAAGCGCACGACCGGCCACTATTGTAGGCATTGCCTATTCCTCTCCGACGTTAGCATGGATGCGAACTGAGCATTCGGCAACACATAGAAGCGCCATTATCGCCTGGACGAATGAAGGTCCACATAAAAGCGACATTATTTTTTGCATTTGCAGAGTTTATCCCGTAAGGACTTATATTCATTCCAACTTCTCTCCAAATTGGCTCTTGCGTAAGGGTAAATAGTGTCGTGGCCAGCATCCGGCCAAGTAAAATGCCCGGCCTCGTGATAATAATTTTCCAACACTCTGGCTTGCATGTTTAGATTGAGCGGCTCAAGGAATCTTGTCGTCATATGTATATAGCCGTCGTAATGTGGCTGCCTCCCTATGATTTGTGCTTCCCCCCACCAGCCGCCCCCAGTGTAGTCAGCTTTTGGCGGACCGGCGCCTACATTCAAATTTGGAAGAAACCGCTTTGCTGTTATCCTGGCAGCATCAATATCACATTGCTCCAATCCCAACGGATCAATTCTACTTACGGGGTTTCCGCCAACATAACCATACGTGTTGATCCCGCCGCGCAAACCAATCGGGTCACTTTCGACATACCGCCCTGTCTGCGGATCATAATCCCTGAAGTAGTTGTAGTGCAATCCACTTTCCGCATCATAGTATTGTCCCGGAAAGCGTTGTCCGTAGACTAATTTCCCCAATCCCGAGGGGTTTTCCTCCGGTATTGTGCTTCCGAACGGGTTCGAGTGCCATCTCCAGCGAGCGCGGTCCGCGGTATCCGCTATGAGTCGTGGCGTATTCAGATGGTCCGCAAACACGTAATAGGCAACACCATTAACAATAACCCCGACCGGTTGGGCTGCCAGCCATATATGTTCGGTGACAGTTGCACCGGCCCTGTCGAGCTCGGCAAGAAGCAGCCCATTTTCGTCGAAAACGAAGTGCGTGGCGGATCCGTCTGTTGAACGCTTCGTGACGCGCTGTCTGGCACCGTTTCTCAAATAGTCTACTTTGACGGTTCCAGTCGTTACGCTACGCAGGCTGCGGAAAACCGTCAATGCTGAACGTATGGATGCCGTCGCTGAGAAGTGATCCGCTTGCATCAGTCTGCCACTTTTTCGCGATCGGGCCTGCGACACTAGCGAGAAAATCTGTCGCAGGCGCATATTCATACGCATACGTTTTTCCGCCCACTGTCGCGCTCTTTCGATTTCCGGCGAGGTCGTACTCGTAGTGCTCCTGCAAGGCCAGGTTGCTTCCGCCGAAATAATCAGTCACTCGATCTAAATCATCGTAAGCAAACTTCTGATTTCGTTGCGAATCGGAAGAATCCACAATTTCCTTGACGTTGCCCACGTCGTCGAAAGTCAAAGTCTTCTCGCTCGTTCCGAGAGAATATCGCGCAATTCGACCGTTGAGATCCTCTGAGCGCGTGTACTCGCCCATTCCCCCAACGCCATGAGCGCACCTCCGCGAATGGCGTGTATTTCGCTTTGCGATAGCAAGGTGGTCGCGCCAACACTTACCGCCGAAACGCGCTCCTTCTCGTAAGTGTAGGTGACTGTTTTGCCGGACGGGTACGTTAGCGTTTTCAGATTGCCAGCCGCATCATAGTCATAACGCACTTTGAAAGAGATACCACCGAATACCCTTACAACAGTTTCAATGCGCCCTTGCGCGTTGTAGGTCCGCGTCGTCGTCCCTGACTCATCGACCATGCCAGTGAGCCGTCCTTTCGCGTTTGCGCCAGCGTCGTACGTGAACGCGATGGTCACTGCGTTAGCGGCGCTCATCGTTTTTAACCGATTGAGCGCGTCAGCGGACGAAAGTGAGTCCACCCGCGTTGGGGCCGATGTAGTCGACCTCCGATTGAAACTTATTCCCTGTCGCCACATTACAAGGATTGCCTTCACATACCTTCGGCGTGCCCAGCTCCTTTCCTGCGTCGAAAAGTTGCCCGCCGATGCAATAATTCTCGGTACCCCATGGGTATAGTTGAAACCCACTGGCACAGCTGTAGATTTTGTCGCGATACAGGATGGAACCGCCGCCGTACAAATCTTTTCACATTTCTCGCCGGACCAAGTGTCCGTGGCGATCAGTGTGTACTCAACACCGTCGGTCTCGGTCCACGTATTGCGGCCGACTTCCTTCCAACTGCACAGTTCCCTTTGCCCCATGGAATATGCATGGCCCGCGTCGACGCTATCAAACAACATGAGGCCATCTTCGGGCGACGCAAACACCAGCAGGCGGTACCCTTCTTTTACCTCTGCCTTACGGCACACATAATCACCGCCTTCCGCTTGGCACATGGGCGGAAGTTCAGGCACGGGCGTGCGAGCTGAGTGATCGTGTCCCGGGAAGTGGTGTATGAAGACGGCGCAAAGTTCAGCGCCAAGGCTTGAGTATTGATGAGGTGGCCATCGTGATTCGTGGGTAGGTTTGGGTTTGACGACCTTAAACCAGACAGAGGAAACCACGATGACCACACCTACTACTATGGCACTGTCGGAGCTCGCCGCAAAGGGAGCCGATGCCGATTTCATCAAACAAACGCTTCAATTTGCCTTGCAACGGCTCATGGAGATGGATGTCGAGGCACTGTGCAAGGCCGCCTACGGCGAACGCAGCGAAGAACGCGCCAACAGCCGCAACGGCTATCGCGAACGCGCACTGGAAACGCGCGCTAAGCACAGTCGGCCTGAAGATACCCAAGCTGCGTACTGGGAGTTATTTCCCTGACTTCATTGAACCACGCAGGACGGCCGAGAAGGCGCTGACGGCGGTGATCCAGGAAGCATACATCCAAGGTATTTCCACCCGCTCCGTCGACGATCTGGTCAAAGCCATGGGCATGACTGGCGTGTCCAAGAGCCAGGTTTCGCGCCTGTGCGAAGAGATCGATGAACGCGTGCAGACATTCCTGCAACGCCCGATTGAAGGTGACTGGCCGTATCTGTGGATCGATGCCACCTACGTCAAAACCCGGCAGGCAGGAAGAGTGGTGTCCGTGGCCGTAATAATCGCTGTGGCCGTCAACACGGATGGCGTGCGCGAGATCCTGGGTGTAGCGACCGGCGCGTCGGAAGCCGAGCCGTTCTGGACCGAGTTCCTGCGCAGCCTGACGCGGCGCGGCCTGCGCGGGGTGAAGTTGGTCATTTCGGATGCGCACGAAGGCCTCAAGGCGGCCATCAGCAAGGTACTAAAGACGACCTGGCAGCGCTGCAAAGTCCACTTCCTGCGCAACGCCTTGGCTTACGCCAACAAGGGCCAGCGGCAGGCCGTGCTCGCTGTGATCAATACCATCTTCGTACAAGACAGTCCTGAATCGGCAAGCTCCCAGTGGCGCTTAGTCACTGACCAGCTGCGCGAGAAGTTCCCGAAATTGGCGACGATGATGGATGCTGCTGAACAGGACGTCCTGGCGTTCACTAGCTTCCCGCGCGCACCGACTCCAGATCCACAGCACCAATCCGCTTGAGCGGCTCAACGCCGAGGTAAAACGCCGAACCAACGTCGTGGGGATCTTCCCCAATGAACGCGCCATCATCCGGCTGGTTGGAGCTATGATGATCGAACAGAATGACGAATGGGCGCTGCAGCGACGGTATATGCAGCTTGAAGGCTTGCAGTCGCTCTGTGAAAATCAGTCAGCACGGCTATCGGCCGTGATTAACTGATCGCGAGCCCAGCCTCCCATGAATCACGACTCATACACCACTTCCCGGGACACGATCAGCTGAGTAGTAAAAGGACCGCGCCCAGTAGCAGAGACAGGAGAACGCGGAAAATCCAAGCTCCCGATAAAAGTGGTGTGGCAGGAAGCGGGAGGCCGTCAAAACTCGACATTCCAGGTAAATTGTTCATGCGGTTGCAACAATGAAATTAGTTAAAATTTGGATAAACTTAATTATATACAACATTGTCGTTTTTACACATCACTTTCCAACTTTCGTTGCCAGGGTTGGAAATCGATCGCTGGGTAAGAGATTCTGATTGTTGCGACAGCAACGGACTAAAACCGCAGCACCAGATCTCGAGCTGGATGCACGGGAGCGGCCGCTGCGCAGGCTTGTTGGGCATGCTCGATCTGGGCGGCAGCTTGGCACATCTGGCCAGATCCTGACGCGAATATCACGGCAGCGTCAGCAGCACCTTGACGCTGTCGTCCACCGCCGCCTTGTCGATGTAGCCGATCGCGCTCGGATCGGCCGCGATCGCCTTCTTGACCGCCGCATCCGTACCGTACGACTTGGGCATCGTGCCCTTCCCCGAAAACTCGATCTTGGCCCACACGGCTTCGACCTGGGCCAGCGTCTTGCCCGCCAGTTTCTGGTAGAAGTCGCGCCGGATGGCCGACTCCTTGCCCTGGTCGACCGGCGTGAACTGGTTCGATTTCCCCATGAAGAACTGGGCCGCCTGTTCGGTGAACATGCGCGAAGCGGGGTTGGCGGGATTGACCACCACCACGATTTCAGCCTGGGCTTAAGCACGGCGGCCAGCAGCAGTGACGCGAAGAGTAGCTTGTTCATCGTCGTCTCCTAGAACAGGCGGTCGTATGCCAGCCGCAGCACGGTCACGTCGCCGCCGAAGTTGTGCGTGACATCCTTCTGGCGGTCGGCCTGCACCTTGAACGCGCTCTTGGCGTCGATGTCGTAGCGCAGCGTGAGCGAGGCGCGCCGGTACGACTGCGGCGCATACATGTCCGGCTGGTCGGTGCGTTCGGTGTAGCGCGCTAGTTCAGGAACGGAGTCCACTTGCCGAAGTGGTAGCTTAGCGCGCCGACGGTCCATGCTTAAGCGCCGTCACGCGGTAGCTTTAATGTCGAAGTCGCGCGTGAGCTGGGTCAGTTCGCTGAGCACGAACCAATCCTCGAAGTCGAGATTGGCCGCCACGCCATACGCTTTCAGGTGCGCCCTGTCGTCCAGTTCTTCGACCGGATTTTCAGTGCGCACGGTCGTTTGCATGTAGACCGCGCGCACGGTCAGCGGACCGTGCGTGGCTTCGACGTCGCCGCCGATCAGGCGGTTCCAGGTCACCCGGGTTTCGCTGTCGTAGTACAGGCGCTGGTACAGGGCATCGCGTACCTTCTCGCGCCCGGCGAACAGACTGGCGTTGAAGTTGGTCTCGCCCAGCGCCCCCTTGTAGCGCACGCTCGCGCCGTTGTAATTGGTCGCCTCCCAGCCGTACAGTTCGGGCGGCGGCGTCACCCACGGATAGGACACGCCGATGTCCTGGAAGTCCGAGTAGTAGTAGAGCGGAATGCGCTTGCGCCCGACCTGCACTTCCCACTGTTTGCTCAGCGCGAACGAGGCGTAGGCCCATTGCAGATTGGGGACCGAGTCGCTGCCGCGCACCACCACCTGCCCCACCAGATTGATCTTCGGGCTGAGCGTGTACTTGGCCTGGATCCCCGCCCGCGATTCCGGGTACATCGAAAAACGCTTGCTGTAGATGCTTAAGCATTGCCCCAGTCGGCGATGTAGCAGGGACAGGGGTGGCCATCGATGGCGTCCGGGCCCAGGTAGTCGGCGCCCAGGTCGCCGCTGACCCGTCCGCCCACCAGCGACAGAAAGCCGGACAGCTTGAGCGCGGACGGCGCTTCGTCGTCGGCCGCGTGGAGCGGCCCGGCACAGCAGAGGGAAATGGCGAGGGTGACGGCCGCGCTGCGGCCAGGACGAGAAAGAAATACGGGCATGGCGTTCTCCTTTTCTGTGGAAAAGTATAACGCCGTGCCCGAGAGGAATTACAAGATCGCTAATGCCAGCAAGGGTTTCGTACAAAAATGCAACGGAACATTGGCGGCGTTGAAATCTTAGTTTTTGTGAATCAGAGGTGGCGCAGCGGGTGCGCAGAGTAAGCCACACGGGCGCGAAGAAGCGCTCGACCATCTGCGGCGTGACCTCGGCCAGCGTGGCGGGGTTCCACTTGGGCGCATTGTCCTTGTCGATGACGAGCGCGCGCACGCCTTCGAGCACTTCGCCGTGTTCGAAGTTATGGCGCACCATCGTGCGTTCCATGCGCAGGCAGTCGGCCACGCCGAGCGCGGCGCCGCGCTGGAGCAGCTCGTGCGTCACGCACATCATCAGCGGCGAGCGCTGGGCCATGGCGGCCAGCGCCTTTTGCGCGAAGGCGTCGCTGTCGGTCGCGAGCGACGCCATGATGGCAGGCACATCATGCGCGCCGAAATGGCGGTCGATGGCGGCGCGCTGTTCCGCGAGCACGCTGGCGCCTGCCTGGTCCGCGAACGGCGCGGCGAAGGCGGCAATGGCGGCGCGCAGCTGGGCGCCCGGCGTGGCCGCGATCAGCGCGGCCAACGCGCTCATCTGTGCTTGCGGGACGAACAGGTCGGCCAGGCCCACGTACAGCGCGTCGGCCGCGCCCACGGTCAGCCCGGTCAGGCCCAGGTAATTGCCGAGCTGGCCAGGCGCGTGCGACAGGAAATGACTGCCGCCCACGTCCGGGAACAGGCCGATGTTCACTTCCGGCATGGCCATCTTGGTTTTCTCGGTCACGATGCGGATGCCGCAATCGGGACCGCCCTGGGCGATGCCCATGCCGCCGCCCATGACCACGCCGTCCATCAGCGCCACGTAAGGCTTCGGATAGAAATGGATCAGGTGGTTGAGCGCGTATTCTTCCGTGAAAAAATCTTCCAGCAGCGCTGCCGCCCATCGGCGTGGCATGGCCGACTTCGTGGAAGAAGCGGATGTCGCCGCCCGCGCACAGGGCCTTTTCGCTGCTGCTGCCGAGCACGACCGCATCGATGGCGGCGTCGTCGCGCCAGGCCAGCAGCACCGTGGTCAGGTCGCGCACCATGTCCAGCGACAGTGAATTGAGTGCCTTCGGTCGGTCGAGGGTGATGATGCCGGTACGGTTGGCAACGCGGGTCTGGACAGAATTCGCTCATGGTGGTCGGTAGTGAGGTAGAAAGCCGCTATTTTACGTCGCCGCCGACCAACGGGCGACCATCAGAGGCTAAGTCACGAAATTCAGAGCCGCTGCCACGTCGCCCTCGCGAAGGCGGGGGCCCATAGCACGTTGCCGAATTCGGAAGCGTGCTACAGGGCCCCCGCCTTCGCGAGGGCGATGTAGCGGTGTGCCAAGTTCCTCATTTCTCCCGACGTCAAATGCAAAAGGGCGCCGGATAGGCGCCCTCCTTTCAAGAAGTCCCGGCTGGCTTATGCCGCCGCTGCTGGAATTTCTTCTTCAGGCATGTGCTTGATGGCCTGGTGATTATGGTCCTGGACCTTGTTTTTGTACTTCATGACCTGGCGGTCGAGTTTGTCGATCAGACAGTCAATGGCGGCATACAGATCGTGCGACAGGCTTTCCACGTACACGGTTTTTCCCGACAGGCGCAGATTGATCTCGGCCTTTTGGCGTTTTTCTTTTTCAGTCAGGTTATCTACGGTCAGGATGACGGCAATGTCGATCACGTGATCGAAATGGCGTTTTACTCGCTCAAGCTTGGTTTGTACGTATTCACGGATGGCTGGGGTCACTTCGAGATGATGTCCGCTAATTGTGAGATTCATACACACTCCTTTGATGATGTCACTTTCTGTTCATGCGCGAGGCAGAGGAACAGCGTAAATACTGCGATTTACAGACATTTTCTGAGGCTGACGGGCGGGATTTTGAGTGCTTCGCGGTACTTTGCAACGGTGCGGCGAGCAATGACCATACCCTGTTCCCCCAGCATGTCCGCAATCTTACTGTCGGATAATGGATTTTTAGGGTCTTCTGCTCCTGTCAATTGCACGATGAGTGCGCGGATCGCCGTGGAACTTGCTTCTCCCCCGCTTCCAGTGGCGACATGGCTGCCAAAAAAGTACTTCAGTTCGAACATGCCGTGCGGGGTCAGCATGTATTTCTGCGTTGTTACACGAGAAATAGTACTCTCATGTAAAACCAAGTGTATCAGCTATTTCACGCAAAACAAGGGGACGCATGGCAACCGCGCCATGGGAGAAGAAATTGCGCTGCCGCTCAACAATAGCCTCGGAGACACGCAAGATGGTGTCGAAACGCTGGCGCATGTTCTTGATCAGCCACTTCGCTTCCTGCAGCTGGGCGCCCATCTGGCCTTCGCCCTTGCCCTGTTTGAGCAGGTTGGCGTACATGCTGTTCACGCGCAGGCGCGGCATGACATCGTTATTGAGCGAGACCGACCAGCCATTCTTCGCCTTGCGCACGATGACGTCCGGGACCACGTAGTCCGACACGTCGGAGGCGAACACCGCGCCCGGATGCGGATTGCAGTTGCGGATCACGCACTGCGCTTCGCGCAAATCTTCGTCGTCGCAGTCGAGCGCTTTTTTCAGCTTGTTGAATTCGCTGGGCGAACCAGGCCAGGTGGTTTTCGACGATCGCCAGCGCCATGCGCCGCGTGACCATCGGGATGCCCTTCATGGCGCGGATCTGCAGCGCCAGGCATTCGGACGCGCAGCGCGCCCACGCCCACCGGGTCGAAGCTTTGCAGCAGCGACAGCGCGGTCTTGAGTTCGTCGGCGTCGATCTCCAGTTCGGGCGGCATGCGCTCGTGGATCTCTTCCAGCGTTTCGGTCAGATAGCCGTTGTCGTCGAGCGCGTCGACGATCAGTTCGACCAGTGCGCGGTCACGCGCTTCGAGCACCGTCACACGCATCTGTTCCATCAGGTGTTCGCGCAGCGTGATGGCGCTGGCCTTCCAGCTGCGGGCGCGAGTCTTCGTCGTCCGAGCCTTTCGAGCGGCCCAGTTCACCCCAGTCGCTGTCGCTCTCGCTGCTTCTAAGCGCGTCACCTTCGCTCGCCGTCCGCGCCTTCCAGCTTCGCTTGGCAGCCGGCGCATCCTGCGCGCCCGGTTCCGGCGGCGCCTCGGCCGGCTGCGCTGGTGGCGCTGATGGCGCCGTCGGCCAGCAGGCGCACCGAGTGGTCGAGCGGATCGTCGAGCCGCTCGAGCAGCGGATTGTCGGTCAGCAGCTGCTCGAGTTCCTGGTGCAGTTCGAGCGTGGACAACTGCAGCAGACGAATCGACTGCTGCAGCTGCGGCGTGAGCGCAAGGTGTTGAGAAGTGCGAAGTTGAAGTGACTGTTTCATCTTACATGCGGAAGTGTTCACCCAGATAAACGCGGCGTACCGATTCGTCTGCAATGATGTCGTCCGGTAGCCCGATGCCAGCACCGCACCCTGGTTGATGATGTAGGCGCGGTCGCAGATGCCGAGCGTTTCGCGCACATTGTGATCGGTGATCAGCACGCCGATGCCGCGCTCCTTGAGGAAGCGCACGATGCGCTGGATCTCGATCACGGCGATCGGATCGACGCCTGGCTGAACGGCTCGTCGAGCAGCACGAAGCGCGGGTTGGTCGCCAGCGCGCGCGGATCTCGACCCGGCGCCGCTCGCCGCCCGAGAGCGACATCGCCTGGCTCTCGCGCAGCTTTTCGATCTGCAGATCGGCCAGCAGGGTGTCGAGGCGGACGTTGATCTCGGCCTTGGTCAGGGCCTTGCCGTCGACGCGCTGCAGTTCCAGCACGGCGCGGATATTTTCTTCCACCGTCAGGCGCCGGAACACCGACGCTTCCTGCGGCAGGTACGACAGGCCGAGCGTGGCGCGGCGGTGGATCGGCAGGCTCGAAATATCGACCCCGCTGATGTCGATCGAACCGGCGTCCGACGGCACCAGGCCGACGATCATGTAGAACGAGGTGGTCTTGCTTAGGCGCCGTTGGGACCGAGCAGGCCCACCACTTCGCCGCATTCGACCTGCAGCGAGACGTCGCGCACCACCAGCTTCTTGCCGTAACTTTTCTGCAGACCGCGAACGATCAGCGTACTGCCGCAGCGCGATTCCATTATTGGGTTCCCGTCGGTGCGGGCACGGCCAGTGTGACCGGCGCCGCTGGCAGCGTGGCCGCCGGTGCTTAAAGCTTGGGCTTGCGCGGCGCGATGATCAGCATGCCGCGCGGTGCGCCCGGCTTGGTGACGCCGCTGGCGTCGTTGCAGGGCCGCGAACACTTCGCGGATGCTGTCGTAGGTGATGAATTCGCTCTTGATCTCATCGGTCAGGCGTTCCCCGTCCAGCTGGCGGATGCGCGCGCCCGAGAACAGCTTCATGACCGCGCTGCGCTCGTCGTACTCGATGCGCTGGGCTTCGCCTTCGACAAACAGGGCCGGTCCGCCGTCGCGCTTCTGACGGAAGTTGGCCGGTTTGCTGCCGCTGGTGGTCAGCGTGACCTGCATGTCGTCGTCCGGCGTCTGGCGGATCACGGCCTTGTCGGCCTTGAGCACCAGCGTGCCCTTGGTGACGATCACGTTGCCGGTCAGGGTGGTGACCTGGGTGACGTCGTCCACGTGCAGCGAATCGTATTCGATCACGGCTTGCTTGCTTTGGCGTCGGCCTTCTCGGCCGCCGCGTTCATCGCGGCCAGACTGATCAAGGCAAATGCGAAAATTTTCTTCATGTTGTTATGGCCTGGTTGCGTGGCGCTCAGCGCGCCGCTTTGGGTGGGTAGACGATGTGCCCCTTGGAGCGGAAATCGATCTGCCGTGTTGCGTTATTGGCCTGCATGCCGACCCCGGTGACGGTCGAGGCGCCCAGCACCATCGTCACCTTCTGGTCCGATTCCATCCGGTCTTCGTCCGGGAACACCGTCAGCGCCTCGGTCTTGAGGCGCAGATAGCGCGCTCGGCGACTGCGGGCGGTGAATGTCGACGTTACCGCTCAGCTCGACCTTGTCCTCGGCGTGAAAAATGCGCGCGCTCTGCGACGTCACGGTCATGGTCGGCTGTCCCGGCACGATGGTCTTGAGGACCGGCTTTTCCACGTCCGACGCGTCGTTGGCCTAAGCAGGTGGGTCAGCTTGTCGCCGTAAAACAGGTAATGCGGCTGGCCGTTGGCGTCCATCCGCACGAAACTGAATTTCTCGACGATGTAATCCGGCTCGTCGCGCGAGGGATTGACACTGAGCTCACTGTCGTCGCGCTGCATCACCTGCAGCAGCCAGAAGCTGCTTAGATGGCGAAGAAGATCCCCGCCACCATGGTGAGCAGGATGCGCCAGCGGTGGGCGGTACGCTTATGCATTTAGGCGAAATACGGCGCGAGCGCCGCTTCATAGGTGCCCTGCGCGCGCATGACCATGTCGCACACTTCGCGCACCGCGCCGCGCCCGCCATGCCGCCGACAAGCCGTGACGTGATGCGCCCGGTGCTGCACTTCAGGGTGGCCGGTCGGTACCGTGACGGCGAAGCCGACCTGCAGCAGCAGCGGCAGATCGATCACGTCGTCGCCGATGTAGCCGCACTGTTCGGCCGTGAAGCCGGTCGCTTCGAGCAGCTTGGCAAACGCCACGCGCTTGTCGTGGATGCCCTGGTGGACATGCATGATGCCCAGGTCGGCCGCGCGCCGCACCACGATCGGCGAATTGCGCGCTGATGATGGCGGTGGCCACGCCCGACTTTTGCAGCAGCTGGATACCCAGGCCGTCGAGTACATTGAAGGTCTTGGTCGCTTCGCCGTCCGGGCCGTAGGTCAGGCTGCCGTCGGTCAGCACACCGTCGACGTCGAAGATCATGACCTTGACGTTGGCGGCGCGGCGCATGTGATCGAGTTCGCGCATCAGATCACCTTGGCGCGGGTCAGATCGTGGATGTGCAGCGCGCCCACCAGGCGGTCGTCGGCGTCGACGACCAGCATCTGGTTGATGCGGAATTCTTCCATCACGTGCACCGCGTCCACGGCCAGCTGCTCGGGATGGACCCGGCGCGGATCGGTGTGCATCACGTCGCGGATGGTGATCTTGGTGAAGTCCTGGACTTTTTCGATCAGGCGGCGCAGGTCGCCGTCGGTGAACACGCCCACCGGGCGGTTATCGGCGTCGACGATGGCGGTCATGCCCATGCCCTTCTGGGTGATTTCCAGCAGCGCGGTGGCCAGCGACACGTCGGCCGTGACTTTCGGCACCGCGTCGCCGCTGCGCATGACGTCGCGCACGTGGGTCAGCAGGCGCCGGCCCAGGGCGCCGCCCGGGTGCGAACGGGCGAAATCTTCTTCCTTGAAGCCGCGCGTCGAGCAGGGCCACGGCCAGGGCGTCGCCCAGCGCCAGCGTGACGGTGGTGCTGGCGGTCGGCGCCAGGTTCATCGGGCAGGCTTCCTTGGCCACCGACACGTCCAGGTGGACGTCGGCCAGCAGGGCCAGGCTCGATTTCGGGTTGCCCGTCATGGCGATCAGCGGCGCGCCCATGCGCTTGACGATCGGCAGGATCGACATCAGTTCGGCCGTCTCGCCGGAATTGGAAATTGCAATAAAAGCATCTTGTGGGGTGACCATGCCCAGGTCGCCGTGGGCCGCTTCGGCCGGATGCACGAACATGGCCGGGGTGCCGGTCGAGGCCAGCGTGGCCGCGATCTTGCGGCCGATATGGCCCGATTTGCCGATCCCCGAAACCACCACCCGCCCGCCGCAGGCGAGCAGCAAGCCGACCGCCTGGCCGATGCTGTCGTCGCCGCCAAGGCGGTTTTGCAGGGCGCGCATCGCATCAACCTCGATCTCGAGGGTTTCCCGGGCCATGACCATGGCACGCTCGGTGATGTTTTTGTCAAAAGCTTTCAGCATTGTTTTTTCATGGGTTACACTCGACACTAGAGTATAAACGAATTGCGAAAAGCAAAAAACTTGCCAGACGCAACAAATAACGCTTTTCACCTCCGTCATATGGCAAAGAATGCATTCTGGACTTGAACTTACCCTCATGTTATTGGGAAGCGCCGTGCTGGGCGTGGTCGCTTTCCGCATGCTTCATCTGCCCCCGATGCTGGGCTACCTGGCAGTCGGCATCCTGATCGGCCCCCACGCGCTGGCCCTGGCCGACAACAGCACCACCACCGACACCCTGGCCGAATTCGGGGTCGTGTTCCTGATGTTCTCGATCGGCCTCGAATTCTCGCTGTCCCAGCTGATGGCCATGCGCCGCATCGTGTTCAGGGCTCGGCATGGCGCAGGTGGTGCTCACCATCGTCGCCACCATGGTCTTCGGCTGGGTGCTGTCGACCCAGCTGCCGCCCGCGATCCGCATCAGCTGGCAGGCCGCGTTCGCGCTGGGCGGCGCGCTGGCCATGTCCTCCACCGCCATCGTGGTCAAGATGCTGACCGAGCGGCTGGAACTGGAAAGCCCGCACGGGCGCAAGATCATCGGCATCTTGCTGTTCCAGGATCTGGCCGTGGTGCCGCTGCTGATTTTGATCCCCTCGCTCGGCAAGCCGCCCGAGGAACTGGCGTCCACGCTGGCGGTGGCCTACGCCTGAAAGCCGTGTTCGTGCTGGTGCTGCTGCTGTTCATCGGCCAGAAGATCATGCGCAAGTGGTTCACGGTGGTCGTCAAGCGCCGCTCGCAGGAACTGTTCATGCTCAACCTGCTCCTGATCACCCTGGGCGCGGCCTGGATCACCGAGCGCAGCCGGCCTGTCGATGGCGCTGGGCGCCTTTGTCGTCTAAGCATGCTGATCTCCGAAACCCAGTACAAGCACCAGGTGGAAGAAGACATCAAGCCCTTCCGCGACGTGCTGCTCGGGCTGTTCTTCATCACGGTCGGCATGAAGCTCAATGTGGCGCTGGTGCTGGCCAACTGGTGGCTGGTGCTCATTTTGCTGTGCGGCCCGGTGCTGCTCAAGTTCGCCCTGATCGCGCTGCTGGCCAAATTGTTCGGCGCCTCCGACGGCACCTCGATGCGCACCGGCCTGGCGCTGGCGCAGGCCGCATGAGTTCGGCTTCGTGCTGCTCACGCTGACGGTAGGCGCCAATCTGATCGACCCGTTCATCATCCAGCTGGTGCTGGCCTCGATGGTGCTGTCGATGCTGGTGGCGCCCTTCCTGATCGAGAAATCGGACCAGATCGTGATGAAGATCTCGTCCAACGAATGGATGCTGCAGTCGCTCCAGCTGACCCAGATCGCCACCCGCACCATGGCCAGCCAGAAGCACGTGATCGTGGCCGGTTTCGGGCGCAGCGGGCAAAGCCTGGCCACGCTGCTGTCCGAAGAAAAAATCGCCTACCAGGCGCTCGACCTCGACCCGGAACGGGTGCAGGAAGCGCAGGCGGCCGGCGCCAACGTCTCGTACGGCGACGCGGCGCGCAAGGAGAGCCTGATCGCGGCTTAGGCCTGTACCGCGCCAGCGCGCTCGTGATCACCTACGCCAACACGCCGTCGGCGATCAAGGTGCTGCACCTGGTGCATGAACTGGCGCCCACCCTGCCGGTGATCGTGCGCAGCCACGACGACACCGACCTCGATGTGCTCAAGAAGAGTAAGCGCGGCCGAAGTGGTGCCGGAAGCGCTCGAGGGCAGCCTGATGCTCGCCTCGCACGCGCTGGTGATGATGGGCGTGCCGCTGCGGCGCGTGGTGCACCGCGTGCAAAGCGCGCGACGAGCGCTATGCGGCCTTGCGCGGTTACTTCCACGGCGCCAGCGACGCGGCGACGACGACCCGAACACACCTACGTGCGCCTGCATTCGGTCATCCTGCGCGACGACGCGGGCTCGATCGGCAAGCGCATCGAAGAACTGGAACTGCATGAAGTGGGGGCCGAAGTGACCACCATCCGGCGCGGCAAGGAGCGCCTGGAAGTCACGCCGCGCACCGAACTGCAGCGCGGCGACGTGGTGGTGCTGCGCGGCTCGGCCGAGGCGGTCGACCGCGCCGAAGGGCGTCTGCTGAACTAGGCGGGGTCCGGCGCCGTGTAGGCGACCACGCGGTTGCGCCCGCCCTGCTTGGCCTTGTACAGCGCGCTGTCGGCTTGCGCCAGCAGCGCCTGGGCCACGTCTTCAATGGCGTGCTCGCGCTCGAAGTCGTCGAGCACCGCCACCCCGATCGAGACCGACACCGGCAGCGCCGCGCCGCCCAGCAGTTCCACGGGGGTGCTTACCACGCCACATGCTGGGATGCGTTCGGCCACGACCGCGGCGGCATCGAGTTCCGCATTGACCAGCAAGGCCACGAATTCCTCGCCGCCGAAGCGCCCCATCGTGTCCGACAGGCGCAGTTCATCCTTGATCCGGCCCGCCACTTCGCGCAGCACTTCGTCGCCGCCCTGGTGGCCGACCGTGTCGTTGACCAGCTTGAAGTGGTCGATGTCGATGTACATCACGCTGATCCGGTACTGCTGGCGGCGTGCGCGGCTGATTTCTTCGAGCAGGCGGCGGTCGATGTAGCGCCGGTTGTACACGCCCGTGAGCGAATCGGTCAGCCCGATATATTTGAGCATCTCGTTGCTGATCACGTTCTCGAGGCAGATCGCGATGATCGACGCCATGTGCTCGACGAAGTCGGTGCCCATGGCCGGGGTGAAGCGGTTCGGATCGAGGCTGCCCAGATTGAGACTGCCGATCAGGCGCTTGTTGCGCAGCAGCGGCACGCGCGATGCTTTGCAGGCCGACCGGCGGCTGCGGGTACATCGGCTGGTGGGTCGCGGGAATGTAGGGGCCCAGCAGCGGCCGGGGCGGCCCGGTCAGGTCGTTGCGCGACGGAACAAAGCCGAGCGCCTGCACCGACTCCACGAACACCAGGTGCGGGTAGTCGGCAAAGTCGACCCCGAGCTTGTTCATCACGGTGCGGATATCCTCGCCCTCGTCCACCAGGCTGAGGGTGACGATATCGAGTTCGGAAATGACGGGCAGGCTGCGGAAGATGGTGCTGATCAGACTGGGAAAGCTGTCGGAACCGACGATCTCGAGGTCGAATGCCTGATGGCGGCACATGATGTCGTGATTACGCTCGGCCTGCTCCATCATGTAGGCCATGTTGCGGCGCAGCGATTCGTTTTCTTCCGCCAGATCACGCGTATTCACACCTGCCTCTTGCATACCGCCCCTCTCCCGTGCCGAGTCCCGCTGTCCAATATCACAACCTTACGCCATCTTATCCGGATTGAATACGAAAAAAGCGACCGATTCTTTGCTTTTTACTATCAGTCTGAATCAGAACGCCAGCGTCATGCCGACCGCCTGCCCCACGAACAGGCGCTCGCCGTCGCCCGCGGTGACGATGGCATTCATGCCGAAGCAGATCGCGTCGTCCATGGCCTAAGCTTGGTGCGGTAA
This sequence comes from Massilia sp. H-1, assembly GCA_024703915.1. Classification (GTDB taxonomy): domain Bacteria; phylum Pseudomonadota; class Gammaproteobacteria; order Burkholderiales; family Burkholderiaceae_D; genus Telluria_A. Next base: position 2,257,114 of record CP087969.1, read on the forward strand.
GTACGCAAGATATCGAGCGGGTCGGGGCCGGGCACGCCGTTGGCCTGGTCGACCGAGGGAATCGGGCAGCGCCCGCAAGGCTTGACCGGCTGCACCCGCGCCGCGCCGAAGGTGAAGGCTTCTGCGTAGTCTTCCTCGAAGGCTTCGATGCCGTCGATGACCAGGTTGGGACGGAAACGGTTCATCGGCAGCGCGTCGCGCCCGGCCGCGGCCAGTTTCTGGTTCAGGTCCGCCAGCGAGGCGGTACCGGCCAGCAGCAGCGGAAAGCCGTCCGAGAACAGGGTCGGGGCTTGCACGGCGCCGGTCCATTTGGCGCTGGCAAAGCGGGTCGCGCTTGGCGTGGAAGCGCACCAGCCGGCAGGCGGTGCCGATGGCGTTGCTGAACCAGGCGGCGCAGGTGTCGCCGCAGTCGTAGGCCAGGACCGTGTCGTCCCACACCGTCACTTCGCGCGTGCGCTCGTCGGCCGGATCGGGCAGGCCGAGCGCCACTTCCAGGCGCAGCATGCCGGGCGCGCGCAGTTCGAGCACGTCCGTTTTCAGGCGCGGGGAAATCAGGGCCATGCGCGGGTGTTCGCGCTGGGTCAGAAACTGGCTAAGCGTCATCGACGACCATCCATTCACGGTCGTACACGGCATCGACCGACAGGCTAGACCAGGGTCAGGGTCGCCTCGCGCACGGACATGCCGCCGCAGGATTTGACCGGGTACATGATGATCTCGGAAAGAATAGCCATACACTCACCTTCAATTTGTGGCCGCCAGTATGCCTCAATTCACATCCCACGGCGGCGTGCCTGCAGAATTGTTCGGCCAGGAAATCGATCATCGCGCGCACCTTGGCGCTCAGGTGGCAGCAAGCTCGGATACACGGCCAGCACGTCGATGTCGGGCAGGCTGTAGCCGGGCAGCAGCGGCACCAGGCGCCCGGCCCGCAGGTCGGGCCCGATCAGGAAGGTCGGCTGCCAGATGATCCCGGCGCTTAGCCAGGGCCGCCTGGCGCGCCGTGTCGCCGTTGTTGGCATGCATGGTGCAATTGACCGTCACCGGATGCGCTTGCCCGTCGGCATCGGAAAAGCGCCATTCGTCGGCGCTGGCGGCATAGCTGTAGCCGATGCAGGCGTGCGCGCGCAGGTCGGCTAGGCACCTGCGGCGTGCCGTGCCTGGCCAGGTAGGACGGCGCCGCGCAGCAGATGTTGTGCGAGGTGGCCAGTCGGCGCGCCGCATGGCTGCTCGAGCCGCCGCGCGAAATGCGGATCGCCAGGTCGTAGCCTTCTTCGACGATGTCGACCACGCGGTCGATCAGGGCCACCTCGAGTTCGACTTCGGGATAGCGCGCCATGAAGGCCTAGGCCACAGGGGCGCCAGATGCAGCACGCCGAAGGTCAGCGGCGCATTGATGCGCAGCAGGCCGCGCGGCACCAGCGTGCTGGACGAGGCGATCGCTTCGATCTCCGCCATGTCCTCGACCATGCTCTTGGCGCGCTCGTACAAGCCCTCGCCGCTGTCGGTGAGCGACATCTTGCGCGAGCTGCGGTTGAGCAGGCGCGTGCCGAGATGGGCTTCGAGGTCGGAGATGATCCGCGTCACGTTCGCGGGCGAGGTATCGAGCGTATCGGCCGCGCAGAAACCGTTGCGCCGGACCACTTCCACAAACACTTCCAGCGCACGCATCCGGTCCATGGCTCACCTCTTTATTCATAAAAGCTGAATATACCATCAATATTCAAGGCTTTGATTGCGAGATCCATGCGTCCTATAGTGAATCCACACCAACCCAAACGGAGAAACACCATGAAACGCTTCGACAACAAAACCATCCTCGTCACCGGCGGCAACAGCGGCATCGGCCTGGCCACCGCGATCGCCTTTGCCCGCGAAGGCGCACGCGTCGTCATCACCGGCCGCGACCAGGCCACGCTCGACGCCGCCAGGGAAGTAATCGGCGGCCAGACGGTCGCCCTGCGCCACGACCAGGGCGCGCCCGGCGGCGGCAAGCTGCTGGCCGCCGAACTGACTGCCCGCGGCATCCGCCTCGACGGCCTGTTCCTCAATGCTAAGCGTGGCCAAGTTCGCCCCCTTCGACCAGGTCGATGAAGCGCTGTGGGACCAGACCTTCGACGTCAACGTCAAGGGCGCCTACTTCATGATCCAGGCCCTCACCCCGCTGTTCAACCGGGGCGCCGCGATTGTCCTGAACGGCTCGGTCAATGCCCGCATCGGCATGCCATCGTCGTCGGTGTACGCCGCCAGCAAGGCCGCGCTGATCTCGTTCGCCAAGACGCTGTCTACCGAACTGCTGCCTACTACGTGCGTGCTCAATGTGGTCAGCCCCGGCCCGGTCAGCACCCCGCTGTATGGCCGCCTCGGCCTGGCCCCGGCCGACCTGGACGGCATGGCCGCCGCCATCACCGGCCAGATCCCGCTCAAGCGCTTCGGCACGCCGGACGAAGTGGCCAGCGCGGTGCTGTACCTGTCCTCGCCCGACTCGGCCTTCATCGTCGGCACCGAGCTGATTGTGGACGGCGGCATGACTCAGCTCTGAACTTGAACATTTGGCAATCCCCGTAAAAGCGGCTAGTATCTGCCGAAACCATTTTTCGGGGATGTCACGATGTACAAGCTTCATGCTCTGGCCACGGCCGCCACCTTGCTGGCGGCCGCATCCGCGTCGGCTACCGCGTCGGCTACCGCGTCGGCTACCGCGTCGGCTACCGCGCCGGTCGGATTGACGGACGCCCTGGGCGGCGGCGCGATCGGCCTGCTGCAGGCCTAGGCCAGTTCCGCCTGGCCGACGGCAAATGCCGCGACTGCCCGACCGTCAAACAGGGCCTGTGGTATTTCGAGGACGACCTGGTGGCCGTGCTTAAGCCGCATCGCAGCCGGTATCGGGCTACGCCAAACATCCGGACATGGTGCACGCCGTGCGCGAATGGGCCGCGCTGGGCAGAAACGACCCGGCTGGCCAATCCGGGTCTGGTCTGGATCGGCTCCCCGCAGCTGTTCGACGACGTCGCCATCGAAGCGGACGGCAAGACCTTGCGCACGCGCGACGGCGGCAGCACCAAGCTGCTGCTGGTGCCCAAGATCCCCACCAACCTCTCGTACTGGAACGCGGCCACCACCGACTTCTTCGGCCAGCGCCCGCTGCGATGCGCGGCAGCTACCGCGAGGTCGACGGCGCGCAAGCCTTCGTGGCCCGCACCGTGTGGCCCAAGGACTTCACGATCGGCGGCGGCAAGCAGCGCAGCGCGGCCGCTGGGTGCCAACGAAACGCTGACCACCTTCGTGCGCGAAGCCGGCGGCGGCGCGGCAAGCCCATGCACGAAACGCGCCTGCTGTGGGAACGCTCGCCCGGCAAGGGCGCCGCCATCAATGGCAAGTAGAGACGATCGGCATCATGCTCAATGGCGCGCAGGGCGACGACGATGAAGCCTACGGCGGCCACTTCGCGATTGCGACCGGCGCCGTCGGCCAGCAGGGCGAATGGTCCGACTGGGTCGTCAATAATTTCTACAACCTCGATTCGTTCAGCGAAAAAGGGATTGTCGCGGCGCCCGTTCCGATGGATAACTACCTGATGGACATCAACAGCGGCCAGCAGTTCTACCGCCCTTCCTACATGATGGTGGCGGTGCTGAGCGACGGCCGCACGGCGGCGGCCTACCAGGGCGGCGTGCAGCGCGTCTTCAATAACTTCTACCGCCACGACTTCACCTACCGCCATGCGGGCGCCAACTGCGCCTAAGCATCAGCCTGGACGTGTTCAAGGGACTGGGCTGGAACATTCCCGAGCGCGGCGCGACCAGCCACCTGAAGGCGATCATGGCTACAGGCTACCTGTCGGCCAAGGACCTGAGCCTGGCGAGCGGACGCAAGATCTACGACTACCTGACCGAAGAACAGATCCGCCTGTATCCGGCGGTGGCCTTCGACGCCGCATGCAAGCAGCGATCTGCTGTCGCTGGTGGGCGCCGGCGCCGCGCCGCAGCGCCAGCTCTCGGCATTCGAAAAGCAGCTGCAAAGCGATGTCGAAGCGATCGTCCTGGTGCGCATTCCCCAAGTGCCGTCGAGCCGCGCGATGGGATCGAATCCCGTGTTCTCGTTCGACGAATTCATGGCCCGCACCCCGCCCGACCGCAAGGACTGGAAGATCGTGTTAGTGGCCCCCCCCCGCCCCTTCCCTGCCGCTGCTGCGCGAGAACGTGGTGGCGGTGGCCGATCCGGGACCGGTGCCGCTGCCGGTGGCCGGGATCGGCATGGGCGGTCTGCTCGGGATCGGCGCCTTCATGCGCCGCCATGCCGGCTGCAAGGCTTAATCGAGCGTCTGCCGGTAGCGCGCCAGCGCCACCATGCCTAGCCACCAGCATGAACAGCGCGATCGGCCACGCATGGGGCAGGATCTCGCTGAAGGTATTGCCCTTCAACATGATGCCGCGCACGATGCGCAGGAAGTGCGTCAGCGGCAGCGCTTCGCCGATGCTCTGGGCCCAGCCCGGCATGCCGCGAAACGGGAACATGAAGCCCGACAGCAGCATCGACGGCAGGAAAAGAAGAAGGTCAGCTGCATCGCCTGCAGCTGATTGCGCGCCAGCGTGGAAAAGGTGAAACCGATCGCCAGGTTGGCCGCGATGAACAGCACCATCACCGCCGACAGCAGCCCCAGGCTGCCCACCAGCGGCACGTCGAACATCAGCCAGCCGATGGTGAGGATCACGCTCACCTGCACATAGCCGATCAGAATGTAGGGCACGATTTTTCCGACCATGACTTCGAGCGGCGAGAGCGGCGTGGCGAGCAGGTTTTCCATGGTCCCCCGTTCGCGTTCGCGCGTCATGGCCAGCGACGTCATCATCACCATCGTCATGGTCAGGATCACCCCCATCAGGCCGGGCACGATGTTGTAGCGCGTGAGGCCCTCGGGGTTGTAGCGGCGCTGGCTGCGGATCTCGTAGGGCGCCTCTTGCGGGCGCAGGCGCGCCAGCGGCCCGGTCAGGTCGCGCCCGATGGCGCGCGCGGCCACCGCGTTGACCGCGGCCAGGGCGTTGCCGGTGGCGGCAGGGTCGGTGGCGTCGGCCGCGAGCAGGATCACGGGCTTTTCGCCGCGCATCAGCTTGCGCGAAAAATCGGCTCAGCACCGCCAGCACGAACTGCACGTCGCCACGCGCCAGCAAGGCGTCGCCTTCGCCCTGGCCCGCCACCTGGCGCACCACGCGAAAATACTGCGACGTCTCGAGCGCCGCCACCAGTCCGCGCGAGAAGGTGCTGCGGTCGCCGTCGTACACGGCCAGCGGCAGCTGGCGCACGTCGCTGTTGATGGCAAAGCCGAACAGCACCAGCTGGACGATGGGAATGATCACCATCATGCCGAAGGTGAGACGGTCGCGCCGGACCTGGCGAAATTCCTTGAGCAGTACCGATGGATCAGGCGCGACCATTTCATGCTGCGCTCCCCACAAAATTGTCCTGCGCTTCCGTCATCAGGGCGATGAACACGTCTTCCAGGCTGGCCACGGTGGGCACGGCGGCCAGCCCCGTCAGCGGCGCCATCGCCGCCGCCATCGCTTGCGCGCTGTCGGCCGCCACGTGCAGCGTGGCGCCGAACGGCGCGACCGTGCGGATGCCGGGCGCGGCGCGCAGCAGTTTGGCCGCCTCGGCCAGGCGCTCGCCGGTGACCGACCAGGTCAGCAGGCCCGCGCCCGCGATCACTTGTTCGACCGTGCCGCGCGCGAGCAGTTTGCCGTAGGCGATGTAGGCCAGTTCGTGACAGCGCTCGGCTTCATCCATGTAGTGGGTCGACACCAGCACCGTCATGCCGTCGGCGGCCAATTCGTGGATCTGGTCCCAGAATTCGCGCCGCGCGGACGGGTCGACGCGGCATGGTCGGTTCGTCCAGCAGGAGCAGCTGCGGATCGTGAATCAGGCAGGCCGCCAGCGCCAGCCGCTGCTTCCATCCGCCCGACAGCGAGTAGGCCAGCTGGGCGCATGCCGCTGTACAGGCCAAGCCGCTCGAGCGTGGCGCGGATCCGCTCATGCGCCGGCCCGGCACGCCGTACACGCGCGAAAAAAAGTCGAGATTTTCTTCGATGCTCAGGTCTTCGTACAGGCCGAACTTCTGGGTCATGTAGCCCACCTCGCGCTTGATCAGGCGGGCCTGGGCGCGGATGTCGTGGCCGAGGCAGCTGCCCTCGCCTTCGTCCGGCGTGAGCAGGCCGCACAGCATGCGGATGGTGGTGGTCTTGCCGCTGCCGTTGGGCCCGAGGAAGCCGTAGATGCGGCCGCGCTCGACGCGCATGTCGACATGGTCGACCACCTTGCGGCCATCGTAGGACTTGGTCAGGCCGCGCACATCGATGATGACTTCATGCTTGCGTTCACGATGCCAGCCCCGGCGTGACCGTCAGCGGCTGGCCCGGGTGCAGCACGGCGCTTTGCTTGGGATCGGGCGTCGCTTCGATCATGAACACCAGGGTCGCGCGGTTTTCCTTGCTGTAGATGAGGGGTGAGGTGTACTCCGCCTGCGGCGAGACGTAGCTGATGTGGGCGGCCACCGGCTGGCAGCCGTCGCAGGCGATGGTGGCGGCCTGGCCGATGCGCAGTTGGCCAAGGCGCGCTTCGGGCACGAAGAAGCGGGCCTTAATGGCGCCGGGCGGCAGCAGCGTGAGGACCGGCGAGCCATTGACACCCATTCAGCCTACCCGGTAGGCCACCTCGGTCACGATGCTTAGGCCACCGGCACCGTCTGCACCTTCTGGTCCACCCGCCACTGGGCCTGGGCCAGCTGGGCGCGCGGCCGCGACTTCTTTTCGGCGGCGGCCACCTGGTCGCTGCGCGCGCCGCCACGCGCCGTGCGCAGGCGCGCCGCGGCTTGCTCGACGCGGGCGCGGTCGGCATTGACGGCGGCATTGCTCTGGTCCAGCCGCGCGAGATGAACTGGTCGCCCACCAGCTTGCGGTCGCGTTCCAGGTTGGCGCGCGACAGGGCCAGCGCCGCTTCGGCGGCCTTGAGGTCAGCCGCGATGGCGGCCTGCTCGTCGCTGCGCGCGCCCTTCTGCAGATCGGCCAGCAGCGCCTGGGCCCGTTCGACCCGGCTTTGCGCTTCCTGCCTGGCCGCGCTTTCGCTGGCTTGTTCGAGGACGAAGGCCGGCGCCCCGGCCGTCGGCGTGTCGCCGGTGCGCACGGCCAGCTTGAGCAGCGTGCCAGCCAGCGGGGCGCCGACGCGCACGTACTCGCCTTCGGCGTAGCCGGGGAAACTCTTGTCGTCCGGCTCGGCGCATCCGGCCAGCAGCATCGCGCCCGCAGCGCACAGTGTCAGGTACCTCATACAAGCTCCCTCAGGGGTGAACGGCAATGGCGCGCAGCGCCAGATCGATGCGCTGGGCCAGCGCCTGTTCCGACAGCAGTGCGACCTGGGCCAGGCCGGCCAGTTCCGGCGTCAGCGCGCCCTGGCGTTCGACCGCGCCAGCTTACCAGCAGCGGGCCGACAATACCGCCCGCCAGGAAAGGCAGCAATTGGGGCGCCTAAGCACCGCCACGATGCTGCCGTCGGCCTGGCCCTTGAGGACCAGCCGCACGATCAGCGCCAGGTGGCGCGGCAGGTTCTCGCGCAGGAACTGGACCGGCAGCGCCTCGCCGCGCATGGCTTCCGATACCAGCATGAACAGCAGCTTGCGGTGCGCGCGCGGAAGCCGCCCAGCACCGTGAACGCGGCGCGCAGGCCGGACAGGGCGTCGGCCCCGGCATCGGCCTGCAGCTGGAGGTCGGCGAACATGGCTTCATACAGGCGCTGCAGGACGGCGCGGATGAAGTTGTCCTTGTTCTTGAAGTGGTAGTGGAACATCCCGAGGTTGACAGCCAAGCGTGTTCGGCCAGCTTGCGCACGGACAGGCTTGGCAGCAACCCGTCTCCGGCAGCAAGGCCATGCCGGAGGCGATCAGGAGTTCATCGATTTGTTGGGAAGGGCGGCTCATGCAAGTTACTATACACCCGTATAGTAACCTGTCAAGCGCTTATTTTTTAAGCAGCGGATTGGCCAGTTCGATGGCCGTCAGCCAGGCGCGGGCCGCCTGGCGGGCTGCGGCCACGTCTGCGTCCGAGCTGCGGATGAAGTAGGTATTGAAGATCAGCGGCTTGCCCTTGACCAGCGCGACCGTGCTGGCCACGACCATCGGCAATGACTTGCCATCGGCCGCATTCGGCGTGTCGACGCTGCTCATGAAGCTGATTGCCGTGGCGCGGTCTTCGAACACGCCCAGCACGCTGGCTCTACCCCCGTCCTGGGACCGGTTTCGGCCTGGGTGCGGATCAGCGCGCGGAACTCCTCGAATTGCCTGAGCGACATCGTGCCGTTTTCCTGGCTGCGGTTGACCTGCACCAGGTGGTAGCGCTTGAGCTGAGGCCCGAGCCGGCCTAGCCACGCGCTGCTGGTCTTCCTTCTGCACGAAGAAGGCGAGCACGCGGTTCGATTGCAGGCGCCAGCGCCTGGCCGTACTTTTGCAGCTCGGCCGAGACAGCCGGCGGCGTCCAGATAGCCTTTCGGTTCAGGCAGATTGACGTGCGTGCCGCCCACATCTAGCCACCAGGGCCGATGCGGCAGGCACGCTCAGCGCCAGACACAAAGTCAACAGGAGACGTTTCATTTCTTTTCCTTGGCAAGGCGTTCGTCCAGGCGCACGGCCGACGCGTCGGCGTAGGCGCGGCAACCGTTGGGATCGATGAAGGGATTGGCGGTGGCGCTGCGCGCTGCCAGCTTGTCCATCGTGTCGGTGAAACTGGGGTGGGTGGAAACCACGACGTCGCACTTGAGCGCGGCGACCTTGGCGATGCTGCTGCGCAAGCTGGCGACGCGCTCGGCCGAATCGCCGAAGCGCACATTGTCGGCCGCCACGGCGGTCAGGCTGTCGGCGTACACCATGTCCAGGCAGCGCCCCTGCTCGCACGAGGTCCAGCTCCAGGTGGTGCCGCCGGGCGCGTGGCCGGGGTCATGTGGGCGGTCAGCGACAGGCCGCCGACGGTCAGCGTTTCACCGTCGCCGACCACTTGCACCCGCGCGACCGGATCGATGCGCGGCTCGTGTCCCGCTTCGTACTGGGCATCGTCCTTGCCGATCGTGCCCTCGCGCAGCACGCGCGCGCCGATCGCGCTGGCCGCGACAATGGCGCCGCTGCGGCGCTGCAGGGCCGCGATGCCGCCCGCGTGGTCGAAGTGCTCGTGCGAATTGACGATCAGCTTGACGTCCTTCATCTTGAAGCCGAGCGCCTTGATGTTCTTTTCGATCAGCGGCGCCGATTGCGGCAGCGCGCCGTCCAGCAGGATGTGGCCCTTGGGACTGGTGACCAGCAGGGCCGACAGTTCCTGGGTGCCGACATACCAGGTATTGCCGTACAGCTTGAACGGCTTTTGCGGCACGTTCCATGCCTTGCAGCTGGTGCAGTTGAAATCGGTGATGTGCGGGGCCGCGTGGGCCACGCCGGTGAGCGCCAGTCCGAGTGCCGCCAGTGCCAGCTTGCCTGTGATTGCCATGCGTGTTTCTCCAATAAAAAAGGACGCCGGGGCGTCCTTTTTGTCGCCCTCGCGGGCAAGTATTCTATTACACGTTGAACAGGAAATTGAGCACGTCGCCGTCCTTGACGACGTATTCCTTGCCCTCGGCGCGCATCTTGCCCGCTTCCTTGGCGCCACCCTCGCCCTTGAAGGCGATGAAATCGTCATAGGCAATCGTTTGCGCGCGGATGAAGCCGCGTTCGAAGTCGGTGTGGATCACGCTGGCCCGCCTGTGGCGCGGTGTCGCCGATGTGGATGGTCCAGGCGCGCACTTCCTTCACACCGGCGGTGAAGTAGGTCTGCAGGCCCAGCAGGTTGTAGGCGGCGCGGATCAGACGGTCCAGGCCAGGCTCCTGCATGCCCATGTCGGCCAGGAAAGCGCCCTTGTCGGCGTCGTCCAGGTCGGCGATTTCCGATTCGATCGAGGCACAGATGGCCACGATCGGCGCGTTCTGCGACTTGGCGTAGGCGGTCAGCTGGTCCAGCAGCGGGTTGTTGGTAAAGCCCGTGTCGGACACGTTGGCCACGTACATGGCCTAAGCTTGGCGGTGATCAGGCACAGCGGCTTGATGATGGCCATGTCGTCGGCGTCCAGGCCCAGCGTGCGCACCGGCTTGCCTTCGTTCAGGTGCGGCAGCAGGCGTTCGCACAGGGCGACCAGCTTGGCGGCATCCTTGTCGCCGGAGCGGGCTTTTTTGTTTTCGCGGTGGATCGCTTTTCCACGCTTCTAGCCATGTCGGCCAGCGCCAGCTCGGTCTGGATCACTTCGATGTCGTCCAGCGGGCTGACCTTGCTAAGCCACGTGGATCACGTTGTCATCTTCGAAGCAGCGCACCACGTTGACGATGGCGTCGGTTTCGCGGATGTGCGACAGGAACTGGTTGCCCAGGCCTTCGCCCTTGGAGGCGCCCGCCACCAGGCCGGCGATGTCGACGAATTCGACGATGGCATTGACCATGCGCTCTGGTTTGACGATCTCGGCCAGTGCGCCCATGCGCGGATCCGGCACCTCGACCACGCCGACGTTCGGCTCGATCGTGCAGAACGGGTAGTTTTCAGCCGGAATGCTAGGCCTTGGTCAGCGTTGAAAAGGGTGGACTTGCCGACGTTAGGCAGGCCGACGATGCCGCATTGGAGACTCATGGGAAGACTTTCTCATTCGATTGACGATGGGCGGCCAAGCTTGGGCTGCCCGAAACCCCACATTGTAACCTTGGACGGCCCCGGCAGCGCACTTATCGGCCCGGCTGGAAGCATCAAATTCCTCCAAGTAAGGATATTCTCGGCCAAATTCTTGTCTGAATCATTCAGAGATAACAATTGTCCAACATTATTCCCCGGTGTGCCGATGCTCCCCCATCGAACTCATGTCAGGCCAGCGCTTGCATGAATAACACGGAAACACAGGAGGAAATCAGCTTGACGTGATATCACTAGGAGATGATAATTGATCCAACCCAAGCAATGGACCGTGATTTTCCACGATGAGTTCGATCCCGAGTTCGACGCTCTTTCGAACGACGTTCAAGATGAGCTTCTCGCCACGGCAGCGGCAGTGAAGCAACTCAGGTCCTGCCGCGGACCGGCCACATGTCGGAACGCTGGACAATCCGAAGCATCCCAATATGAAAGAGCTACGTTTCAAGGCGAACCATGGTGCGGAAATTTGGCGAGCTGTTTTTGCCTTCGACCCGAATCATGACGCGATCATCCTTGTAGCCGCCGATAAGCAGGGCATTGATGAGAAGAAGTTCTATAAGAACTTGCTGACGAAGGCCAACCGGCGCTTTGATCAGCACTTGAAAAGCCTGAAGGCTGCTGGAAGCCACAAGGTCCAAGTGCGCAAAAGGGAAGAAATAGGAGATTCACATGGGAAGAAATCTGGACGATGTCATCAATAGCCTGCCAGCTGATCGGCAGAGGAAAATCGCAGCGCTTTCTCAAGAAAGAGTTGAAGAAATGCTTGCACACGCAACGACGCTGACGGATTTCCGCAAGGCTGTAGGGAAGACGCAAGTTGAGGTTGCAAAGAACTTGGGCATCAATCAGAACGCGGTATCGCAACTTGAAAAGCGGTCCGATACTTACGTGTCGACTTTGCGTCGATTCTTGGAGTCACTGGGATTGACGCTTGAACTGTCGGTTATCAGCAAGGATGGCGTCCGAATCGATCTGCGAAACTTCTCGCAGTGGCCTGCCAACAATATCGAAGCACTTGCAAATGCTGGCAAAGCGCCTGGCAGGAAAGCTGCTGCAAAGTAGGCTGCAAAAAAAGCCGCTGCAAAGCCAGCCGCAAAGAAGGCCGCTAAGCCAGCTGCAAAGAAAAGCACTGCCAAGGCAATTCAAGCCTAGCCGGGCTGTTGCCGCTGTCAAGGCGCCATTCACGCCACATCAGGCGTCGACCTGCCCCGGCAGCGCACTTATCGGCCCGCCATTGGCCTCGAAATTCCTCCAGGCAACAATATTTACGCGTGACATGTCCCCTGGAATCATTCTGAGATTACAATCGTTTAACTTTTTTGACCGCGCCAGGCGCGCCAAAGGTAGCTCGAATGGAACTCATGCTCATGCTGTGCCTGCTTGCCCTGACGTCGCTGCTGTTTTGCGGCCTGGTCCTGGTCGTGCTCTCGAGCGTGGCGGGACGGCTGGCGAGACTGCTCACGCGCAATGGCAACCATGCGCTGCGCTGGGAGCGGCGGGTCAAGCTGGCCACCCTGATCGCGCTGCTGTGCGTGATCGGCGTGATGGCTTACCGGGCCATCAATCCCGGCGACGCGCGCTACCTTGAAGAATTCAGCGAAGTGAGCCTGCGCCCGCCATGCGGCCTCGGCCCACGTGGTCGACCGCAGCGCGCCGTATGGCGACTGGCATGGCGACAGCTGCTCGTACGCAAAAATTGAAATGTCGAATGCCGACTACACGCGGCTCCTGACCGAGCTCGAGGCCGACAAGCGCTTGCGCGCGGGCACCGACACCACCACCGAAGGCGCACGCGGCCCCAACCGCAAATCGTTCACGCACCAGCTGTCCGACACCAGCGCGCAGCGCCTGTCGCTCCAGTTTCTCGGTGACGGCCGCAACGTCGAAGTCAATATCTGCGCGACCTGAGCTGACTAGATCGGCAGCACGCGCGCCGGATCCGGCCGCGCGGCAAACGCGGCCATCTCGTCGCGCAGGCGCTGCCCTTCCCCGATCGCCTGCTTCCAGTTGCGGATGCGCGTGTCGTGGTCCAGCCCGTAATGTTTGAAGTCCTTGCGGTCGGGCAGCCAGCCGAGCGGCAGCGCGCAGAAATTCCGGCGTCGGCGCGACGATGATCACGTTGTCGAGCCAGTCGCGGTTGGCGCCGCGGGCGGCGCGCCGCCACGGCAGCGACTTGTCCAGCCAGCCGGGCACGATGTGCTCGGTAAAGTGGGGATACAGCACCAGTTCATGCCGGCGCCGATGCGCGAATACGGCAAGGCCAGGTGGTAATCGATGATCCCGCCATCCCAGTAGGTGTAAGTGGCAGGCAGTCGGCCAGGCCGCGCACCGGCTTCATCACGAGCGGCAGCGTGCCCGAGGCCAGCAGGGCGGCGCCCAGGTTAGCCTGGTTCAATGTGCTGAAATGGGTCGTGAAACTGTCGAAACGCGCTTCCATCCAGGACGGCGCATTGCCATCGCGCTGACCACCACCCGTTCCAGCATGTGCGCCAGGCGCTCGCGCGAAGCCAGGTTCAGCAGCGAGGCGGCGGCGAAGCCGAGCGCCTCGTGGCCGCGGTGGCGCGGATCGGCCAGCGTGCGCACGCCGCGGTTGGTCAGCAGGTGCAGGCGGTGCTGCGGGTGCTTGACCACCTCGTCTTCGTGTCCGCCGATAAAGTCGGCCAGCAATTGCTGGCACACGAGGTCGATCTCGTGCTGGTCCGGCTTGGCCGTGTAGCGCTGGCCGCAATAGAGATCGCCCAGGCGTGCGAACGCGGCGGCCGGGTCGGCGTGGCAGGCCGCCGCCATGCGCCAGGCGCCGATGGAGGAACCGATCAGGGCGCGCTCGCGCGGCGCGCCGGGCAGCCATTCGCCGAACAGCCACTGGTCGAGCGCCTGGAAGATCAGCCCCTTGGGGCCGCCCGCCGCGGCGGGAATGACGGCGACGTCGCGCGCGGCCAGGCCGTTGGCGCGGGCGGTGGCCAGCGCGGGGGCTTAAGCATGGAAGGAAAGTGCTTGCATGCAGCGATTATCGCGGCTGCGACCGCCTTTCGTCCAGCGCGCACGCGCCGCAGGGCTTTGCGTGCCCGCAAACAAGGCGCCCGGCGCGCTGCGTACCATGGACCGGATAGCCCATCCTTTTGCGGAGGTCCGAATGCGCATCTGCCTTGCCGCGCTGCTTTGTTGCCTGCTGCAGTGGGCCGGGCCGGCCGTGGCCGACGACACTGATCCCTCGCTCGTGATCGACCGCTACCTCCAGCATTTCGTGGTCGAGACCGACGGCAGCTACCTCCTCACGGTCGAGCACGCCAAGACCATCGCCGCAGCCGCCCGCCCTGCAAGCCCACGGCCAGTACTACATCGGCTACAACCGCACGCTCGACGAGGTGCTTGCCATCGAGGCCTACACGCGCAAGCGCGACGGGCGCCGCATCGCGGTCCCGCCCGAACACATCAAGGACCAGCAGGAGGCGGCCTCGAACGAGGCGCCCATGTTCCAGGACACGCGGCTGCGGGTAATCGTGTTTTCCGACGTCGACGTGGGCGACCAGCTGGTCGTGCATTATGTGCTGCATCGCCACACGGCCCTGTTTCCCGGCCATTTCGAGGACTTGTCGGCCTCGCAGTTCTACGCCAATCCCCAGTTTCACCTGATCTACGACATGCCCGAGAGCATGCCGCTGTATGCGGACGCCGCCGGGTTCCTGCCCGTGCCCGCCCCGGCCCTGGCCGGACGCAAGCGTTACCACTGGCATTACCAGGACGGTCCGAACGCGCGCCTGGAAGCCGATTCGGTCAGCTATCTCGACTATGGCAAGCGCCTCGCGGTATCGACCTTCCCCGACTACCATGCCTTCGCCGCGGCCTACGCGGCGCGCGCCATGACACAAGGCGCAGGTCACGCCCGCCATTGCCGCGCTGGCCGCCGACATCACGCGCACCGTGGCGGCGCCGCGTGCGCCGCTGGCCTTGTCGGACTGGGTGCGGCGCCACATCCGCTACGTGGGCGTGTATGTGGGCGCGGGCGGCGTGGTCCCGCATGCGGCCGCGACGGTGCTGGCCAACCGCTATGGCGACTGCAAGGACCACGCCGCCCTGCTCGAGGCGCTGCTGCGCGCGGCCGAGCATCGCCAGCACGGCGGTGCTGCTCAACAACGGCAACACTTACCGCCTGCCGGAGGTGCCGACCATGGGCATCTTCAACCACGTGATCAACTTCATTCCGGCGCTCGACCTCTACCTCGACCCGACCGCCGGATCGATTGCCATGCTTACTACCTGCTTGGCGTCCGTGATGGACAAGCCTAAGCGCTGCTGATCGACAGCGGCCTGCTGGCCCGCACGCCGTGGCAGCAGGCGGCGCGCGAGCGCACCATTTCCCGCTTCGACGTGCAGGCGGACGGCGCCAAGCAAGTTCAGCGTGGCGCGCATCACCGAAGGCGCGATGGCCGAACCCTACCGCCAGGCCGTGCGCGACACGCCCCCGTCCGAGCGCGCACAGCTGGCCCGGCAGCTATTGCAGGGCCTGGGACAGCAGGGGCAAGGCGTGTTCGATCCCGGCAAGCTCGACAGCAAGGACGACGCCTACACCATGCACCTCGAAGGCAGCAGCGACAACGTCGCCAGCCTGCCGGGTCCGGTGGGCCTGGCAACGACCTTCAATTTCTGGGGCGGCCTGAGCGAGACCATCCTGGCGCTGGCGCAAGAGCCGCAGCGCACCCAGGATTACGTCTGCCCGGCCATTGTGGCGGAGGAGGAAACGGGATTCAGCTTCCCGCAAGGGGTGGCGATCCTCGCTGCTGCCGCGCTCGATCTGGCCGATGCCAATTTCGCCTACCGTGCGCCTACGCATGCAGCGCGACAATACCGTGACGGTCACGCGCAGCGTGTTTTGAGCATGCAGGGGATGGTGTGCAGCGCGCGAGCATGCGCGCAAGCAGCAGCAGTTGCTGGAACGGATGCTGCGCGACTTGCGCGCGCAGATCATTGTCGTGACGCGCCAGGCGACGCGTTAGGCCGTATGCAGCTGCATGGTGGCGATGTCGAACTTGCCTTCGACTGCCAGCGGCAGCACGCGCAAGCTTTTCGCTATCGATTCTTCGATCAGGATCTGCTCTTCCTTGCGCGGACGGTGCAGCACGAAGTCGGCTACCGCTTGCTGGGAGCCAAGCACGCGCGGGTGGCCGATGCCGATCCGCAAGCGCCAGTAATCCTGGGTGCCAAGCGCGGCGGTAATATCCTTGAGGCCATTGTGGCCGCCCGAGGAGCCGCCCTTCTTCATCTTGACCACGCCCGGCGCCAGGTCGAGCTCATCGTGCACGACCAGCACTTCGTCCGGATTGATCTTGAAAAAGCGCGCCAGGCCGCCGACCGACTGGCCGGAGCGGTTCATGAAGGTTTGCAGGTTCCAGCAGCCACACTTCCTGGTCGACGATCATGCACTTGCCCGCGAGCGCATTGAAGCGCGATTCGCGCTGCAGGCGGCAGCCCGGCAAGCTGTTGGCGAGATTGTCCACCAGCCAGAAGCCGAAGCATTGTGGCGGGTCAGTTCGTATTCGGGGCCGGGATTGCCCAGGCCGACGATCAGGCGAATTGGCATGGCATTGTGTTCTTGTGAAAATTAAAAAACCCGCAGGGGCACGAGGCCGGGCGGGTTTTCCATGAATCCACGTTACCGCGGAAGCAATGATTACTTCTTGCCCTTTTTGGCGGCAGGCGCAGCAGGCGCGTCGGTCGCAGCGGCTTCCAGCCGACACGTGACCAGCTGGCACAGCAGCGGTAGCAACGGTTGGGTTTTTACCGTGGGTGATCGTGGTAACGCCTTTTGGCAGGGCCAGGTCGTTCACGTGGATCGAGTGACCGACGTCGATGGTCGACAGGTCAACGGTGATGAACTCAGGCAGGTCGGTGGCCAGGCACGATACGTCCAGCGATTCCAGAACGTGCGACACGGTTGCGCCGTGCAGTTTGACTGCTGGCGACAGGTCGGCGTTCACGAAGTGCAGAGCGATCTTCTTGTGCAGCTTGCTGTTGGCATCGACGCGCTGGAAGTCAGCGTGCAGAACCAGTTGTTTGTAAGCGTGCATCTGGAAGTCACGCAGCAGGACTGGCTGAACTTTGCCGTCGATTTCCATGTCCAGGATCGAGCCGTGGAAGGCTTCTTTTTTCAGCGCGTGGTACAGCGCGTTGCCGTCCAGCTGAATCAGTGCCGGGGCTTCTGCGCCACCGTAGATGATGCCTGGCGTTTGGCCAGCAGTACGCAGGCGGCGGCTCGCTCCGGACCCCTGCAAAGTGCGATTGAATGCGATAACTTTCATGTAAAACTCCAAAAATGCGGGGCGCTTGCCCTGCGTTGTGACCATCCCGCAGACCAGGGATGCTCGAAATCGAACGGCAGTACCGTTCGGAAACTTGAAACAGCGAGGGCGGAAAGCACCAAAAAGGTGGCTTTCCGCCCTGCGAAGGCGACATTATACAGCAGTTGCCTAAAATTTAGTCGATGCTTAGTCGATAAAGAGCGACATCACGGAGTCACCCTTGCTGATCCGCTTGAACGTTTCGGCCAGCAGCGGCGCGCAGGTCAGTTGGCGGATCTTGCTGCAGGCGGCGCCAGCAGCCGACAGCGGGATCGTGTCGGTCACGACCAGCTCGTCCAGCGGCGAAGCGGCGATGCGGTCGATTGCAGGACCGGACAGGACCGGGTGAGTACAGTAAGCGACCACTTTCTTGGCGCCGCGCTCTTTGAGCACTTCGGCGGCCTTGGTCAGGGTGCCTGCGGTGTCGACCATGTCATCCATGATCACGCAGTTGCGGCCTTCGACTTCACCGATGATGTTCATCACTTCCGACACGTTCGCCTTCGGGCGGCGTTTGTCGATGATGGCCAGGTCGCAGCCGAGGCGCTTGGCCAGGGCACGTGCGCGCACCACGCCGCCGACGTCGGGCGACACGACCAGCAGGTCGTCGTAGTTGCGCTTTTGCAGGTCGCCCAGCAAGATTGGCGAAGCGTAAATGTTATCTACCGGGATATCGAAGAAGCCCTGGATCTGGTCTGCGTGCAGATCCATGATCAGGACGCGCTCGACGCTCGCTTTTTCCAGCATGTTGGCAACCACCTTGGCCGAAATCATGACCCGGGCCGAACGCGGACGGCGGTCCTGGCGTGCGTAGCCGAAGTAAGGAATGGCGGCGGTGATGCGGCCCCGCGGAAGCGCTTGAGCGTCGACCATCAGGATGATTTCCATCAGGCTGTCGTTGGTCGGGGCACAGGTCGATTGCAGGACGAAGACGTCTTTACCACGCACGTTTTCGTTGATTTCGACCATGACTTCGCCATCCGAGAACTTGGACACGACTGCTTTGCCAAGTGGAATGCCGAGGTTTTTCATGACTCCTTCTGCCAACGCCGGATTAGCGTTGCCGGTAAAAACCATCAGGTTTTCGTAAGCCATGGGAGTCCCAAAGAGAGGTAAGCGTTGATTTCTTGAGTGACGCCAGCCAGACCAACCCGGCTGCCGCTGATGCTAAAGGATGACTCATGAGAGCGAGGCCACCGAGTTCGCCTGCTGGACGCTGACTACGCATCGACAGATCAGGCAAAACGAATGGCAGGGGAACAAGGATTCGAACCTTGGTATGCTGGAATCAAAATCCAGTGCCTTAACCAGCTTGGCGATTCCCCTACGCAACTGACTGCTTGTCGTCACATTTGACATATTTTATCGTCAAACCCAACGCCAGGCCAAATTTTATTCTATAACACCTGCATCATGCAAGACCGCTTTGAGCGGGTGAATCGCCAGCGATCTGGCCTTCCACGCACCCCAGACAGCAGGTACTTTGGCAAGTACCGCGTCGGCTTCACGTTCGCTGGAAAACGCGCAAAACACGCATGCTCCAGAGCCGGTCATTCTGGCGTCGCCAAACTCTGCCAACCAGTCGATCGCCTCGGCTACCGGCGCGAACAAGTCAGATGCGACTGCCTGTAAATCATTTTGTCCAAACTCGCTCATGTCTGTTCGACTGCTGAGGTGTCTGGAAAAGTCCGCTATTCTGACGGGTTTCGTGTTCCTTGTCAAACGATCGGAACAAAAAATTGCCGCAGTGGGCACGGCAACGCCAGGTTCGATAACCACATACCAACAATCCGGCGTGGCAACGGGCTGCAAGGCTTCCCCCACCCCTTCCGCGAACGCATTCTCGCCGAAGATGAAGAAAGGAATGTCTGCCCCCAGCGGCAAGGCCAGTGCCATCAACTCCTCGCGCGACAGGCCGCTGCCCCACAAGGCATTGACCGCCATCAAAGCGGTGGCGGCATCGGACGAACCGCCGCCCAATCCCCGCCCATGGGCAACACTTTCTTGATGCGCACGTCGATGCCCGGCGGCGCGCTGCCGTGCCGGACAGTATGCGCTTGCGCCAGCAGGCGCAAGGCGCGCACGATCAAGTCCTGTTCTTCGGGCACGCCGGGAACGTCGTTGCTGCGGCGGATGGCGGCGTCGCTGCGCAGGTCGAAATCGAGCACGTCTCCATGGTCGAGCAACTGGAATACCGTCTGCAGCATGTGGTAGCCGTCGGCGCGGCGGCCGGTGACGTGCAGGAACAGATTGAGTTTGGCTTGGCGCCGGGCAGCCGTGCAGGAAGGTTGTCGCCATGCTCAGCCTTGCTGGTCGATCACGATGCGCAGCGCCAGCTGGCCGGTGGCAGCCGTGGCGCTGCGTTCGGCATCGATGCGGCGCGGCACCGGATGGGCCGCGCCCGCGTCCTGCCAGCTGACGAAGGTCAGGCGCCAGCCGTCCGGCGTGGTCACGGTATTGCTGGCCGAAGCGAAGCGGCGAAACGGCTGCCGTCAGCGGCGGTGGCGTAGCCTTGCAGCCAGTCGCGCAAGCCCGACACCGGCAGCGACCAGCCCAGCGTCTGCGCGGTCAGGCTGTCGATATCGGCCGCCACGCGCGGCACGCGCTCGCCCTGGGTCAGGCTGGCCGCTTCCGGCGTCACCTTGATCTTGGCAATGGTCTGGCCGAGCGGCGAGAGCAGGGTCACGTCCACCACGCCGGGCACCTGGGCCCAGTTGAATTTGCCGGACAAGGTTTCCTGCTTGCCTTCCTTGTCGTAATTGACGGACAGGCGGCCGGACAGGTCGATCGCGTCGCGGTAGGCGGCCACCTTCGCCTGCGAGGGCGGCGCCAGCGGTGCGGTGACGCAGGCGGACAGCAGCGTGGCGCTGGCCAGCGCGAGCGCGAGCGCGAGCGCGCGCAGCATGTGTGTGTTGTTCATTGTCGGCAATTTCGGCAGTGCAGGACCCGCATTATGGCCCATCACAGCTTCTGGTGCAGTCAGCGCAAGCGTGCTCTTGAGGGTGTCATTCTTCGGATCTTTGGCGCGCGCCTCGCGCCACAGCTTCTGGGCGTCTGCCTTCTGGCCCTTGTGCCACAGCACTTCGCCCAGATGCACGCCGATCTCGACATCGTTGCGCAGCGCATGGAAGCGCGGCGCAGATAGGATTCGGCCTGGTCCAGATTGCCCATGCGGTAATGGACCCAGCCCAGGCTGTCCATGATGAAGGGATCGTCCGGCGCCATCTTGAGCGCCTTGTCGACCAGTTCCAGCGCCTCCGGCAGGCACACATTGCGTTCGGCCAGGGAATAGCCGAGCGCATTGTAGGCATGGTGGTTGTCCGGCACTTGCGCCATGACGCTGCGCAGCGTGCTTTCCATGATGTCGAGGCGTCCGGTTTTTTCAGCCAGCAAGGCAAAGTCGTAGAGCAAGTCCGGATTGGACGGGTGGCGTTTCGCCCCCTCGTCCAGCACCGCGTAAGCCGCTTCGAGCTTGCTTAGGCGTCGCGCAGGATCTGCGATTGCGCCAGCACCAGGCGCGCCTGGTCGGCCGCCTCTTCGGGACGCAGGGTGGAAAGGAAGGCGCGCGCCTTCCACATTGCCCTGCTTGGCCATGATCTGGGCGCGCCGCAACTGGGCCGTCAGATAGTGTTCGGCATCGTCCGCGCTCACTTGTTCGGCGCGCCGCATGGCGGTCTTGAGATCGCCCCGCTCTTCGGCCAGCGACGACAGGATCAGCAGGATCTTGCCGGGCTCTTCATCGCGCTGCGGTCGAACACGGCCACGTAGTGCGACAGGTATTTTTCGGCCGCGGGCCGGTCGCCAAGCTGGATCGCGAGAAAGCCCACGGCGTACAGGGTGCCGGTATTGTCGGGCTGCTGCTTGAGCAGCACTTCGAACTGCTTGCGCGCGTCGGCATAGCGTTTTTCGGACACCAGCAGGCGGGCCAGGGCAGCGCGCACTTCGCGCGCCTGCGGATGGGTCTGGAGGAATTTGCCCAGCAGCGCGGTCTGCTCGGCTAGGCGTCTCGCTCACCTGGGCCTGGGTCAGCACGGCAATTTCGGAATCGGGCTTCAAGTCCAGCGCCGCTTGGGCCAGCTTGCGTGCGGCCGCATTGTCGCCGCGCACGTACGCATTTTGCGACAGCAGCACGCGCGCCTCGAAGCTGTCGCTATACGGGGCCAGCAGGCGGTCGAGCAGCGCGCTGGCGGCGGCCTTGCTGCGCGCCCGCGCCAGGTATTGCTGCGCCTGGTACATCGCCATCGGCCGCGCCTGCGGATTGATCTCGGCCAGGCGGCGCGTGAAGATGCGCTCGGCTTCGGAAAGGTCGTCCGCATCGAGCGAGAGGCCAAGGTAAGCCTGGCTCGCCTCTTCGGAGGCCGGCGCCAGTTCGCGCCACAGGCGCACGGCGGCCAGCGATTCGCCTAGCCTGGTGCGCCTGCAAGCCGACCTCGGCCGCGCGCCTGGCCAGGCGCGGATCGCGCGTCTGCTGGGCCACGCCCATCAGGGCCATGTAGCTGCAAGCGCCAGTCGCCTACCTGCAGGTCGAGTTCGGCCTTCATCAGGCGGTACAGCAAGTCCTTGGTCAGCTGCACTTTCGGCAAGGCCGGGTCGTCCGCCGCGGGCGTCTCGGCGCCCGGCTCATGCCATGGCAGCTTGAAGCAGCGCTTCGACCCGGACCAGCTCCAGTGGATCCTGCTGCGCGGGCGCCACAGCGCACGCCGACAACAGGCCCGACAAGGTTACAATGACGAAAGCGTTTTTCAAGGCAATTCCAGAATGACGGCGGTGATTGAATTCTACGCCTGCCTTACCAATTTACACCAATTTACCCTTCCCCATGCCTGAACTGCCCGAAGTCGAAGTCACCCGGCGCGGCGTCGCGCCGCACATCGAAGGCCGCGTCGTCGACAGCGTGCTGCTGCGGCGCGACGGCTTGCGCTGGCCCTTCCCGCCGGACCTGTCCGCGCTGCTGGCCGGGCGCACCATCCTGCGTACCGGGCGGCGCGGCAAATACCTGCTGATCGGCTTCGAGCACGGCACCCTGATCATCCACCTCGGCATGTCGGGCCACTTGCGGGTGCTGCCTACTGACACCGCGCCGAAAAAGCATGACCACATCGACCTGGTGGTGGGCGCAGGGGCCGGGCGCCAGGCGCTGCGCCTGCACGACCCGCGCCGCTTCGGCGCCGTCCTGTGGCACGGCGCCGACGACGGCGAACTGGACCAGCACCCGCTGCTGCGCGACCTGGGCGTCGAGCCGCTCGAGGACGGCTTCACGGGCGAACTGCTGTACCGGGCCACGCGGCGCCGTTCGGCCCCCATCAAGCAAGTGCTGCTGGCCGAACGACATCGTGGTCGGAGTGGGCAATATCTACGCCTGCGAGAGCCTGTTCCGGGCCGGAATCAACCCGAAAACCCCGGCCGCGCGCATCGGGCGTGGCCGATATGACAAGCTCGCCGAGGCCATCCGCGCCATTCTGGCCGAGGCAATTGTGCAAGGAGGCAGCACTTTGCGTGACTTTATTGCTGTGAATGGGCAATCGGGCTATTTCCAACAGACATATTTCGTCTATGATCGTGCTGGTGTACCCTGCCGTCTCTGCGGCTCCGATATCCGTCAGATCAAACAGGGGCAGCGGTCGACTTTTTATTGTGTGAATTGTCAGAAATGACAGAAATGCCGGTCCGAGAGGACGGCGCGCGAGGGCAATGTGAGCATAATGGTTCAGGATTTCAAACAATACACCGCGTGGCGCAAAGCCGTCGTGGCCTCGCTGGAAGATTACCAGCAATGGGTGGCATCGGCGGGCCTTACCGACGCCGCCACTGACCAGCGCATCGCGCGCTCGCTGGCCCGGCTGGCCGACGACAAGCTGTCGGTCGCCTTCGTCGCCGAATTTTCACGCGGCAAATCGGAACTGATCAACGCCCTGTTCTTCGCCGACTACGGCCAGCGCATCCTGCCCTCGGCAGCCTACCGCCACCACCATGTGCCCGACCGAGCTGATGTACGACCCGGCCTATCCGCCCTGCATCCGCCTGCTGCCGATCGAAACGCGCGCCACCCACATGTCGACCAGCGATTACCGCGACGACCCGGCCGCCTGGACCGTGCTGCCGCTGGCGCTCGACGCCAAGGACGAGATGAGCGAAACGTTCAAGCAAGTGAGCATGACCAAGCACGTGACGATCGCCGAAGCGAAAAGTTACGGCCTGTACGACGAAACCGATCCGGACGTGGCCGCCACGCTGGACGACAATGGCGAGATCGAAATTTCGCTGTGGCGCCACGCGATCATCAACTTCCCCCACCCGCTGCTCAAGCAGGGCCTGGTCATCCTCGACACCCCGGGCCTGAACGCGATCGGTACCGAGCCGGAACTGACGCTGAACCTGATCCCGAGCGCGCACGCGGTGCTGTTCATCCTGGCCGCCGAGACCGGCGTGACCAAGAGCGACATCGAAGTGTGGCGCACCCACATCGGTCCCGGCACCGGCCGCATCGCCGTGCTCAACAAGATTGACGCCATGTGGGACGAGCTCAAGTCCGAGGCCGACAACAATTCGGAAATCGAACGCCAGCAAACCAGCGTGGCGCACATGCTCGCGCTCGAGCCGCGCCAGGTGTTCCCGGTGTCGGCCCAAAAGGCGCTGGTGGGCAAGATCAACGGCGACATGGCGCTGCTGGAAAAGAGCCGCCTGGGCGCGCTCGAAGCGGCCCTGTTCAATGAAATGATTCCGGCCAAGCAGGACATCATCCGCAAGCAACTCTCCGACGACCTCGGCGCCCTGGTCAACACCCAGCAAGGCATGCTGGCCGCGCGTGCGCGACATCGTCGAACAGCTGCAGGAACTCAAGAGCCTGCGCGGCAAGAACAAGAGCGTGATCGCGCACATGATGAAGCGGGTCGAAGTCGAGAAGAAAGAATTCGACGGCTCCCTGTTCAAGCTGCAGGGCACGCGCGCCGTGTTCGCGCGCCTGTCGACCGAGCTCTACACCACGCTCGGCATGGACCTGGTCCAGCAGGAAATCAACAAGGTGCGCGAAGCGATGGAATCGTCGCGCTTTGCCACCGGCATGCGGGTCCCGGTCCAGGATTTCTTTGGCCAGGCGCGCGCCAACCTCGAATCGTCCTCGGCCAAGATCGTCGAGATCAGCGAGATGATGGAAATCATGTACCGCAAGTTCGCGGCCGAACACGGCCTGACGCTGGCGGTGCCGATGACCTTCTCGATCGAAAAATACCGGCGCGAGCTTGACAAGATCGAAGACGTCTACACCAAGCAGTTCGGCACCACCACCTTGCTCATGACGAGCCGCAGCGCCATCATGGAACGCTTCTTCGACTCGATCGCCTCGCGCGTGCGGCGCACCTTCCCGCGCGGCCAACGCCGACGTCGAAGCCTGGCTGAAAGTCATCATGTCGCCGCTCGAAGCCCAGATCCGCCAGCACAAGGACCAGCTCAAGCACCGCCTGGCCTCGATCCAGCGCATCCACGATGCCAGCGACGGCCTGGAAACGAAGATCGCCTCGTTCACCTCGAGCCAGCAGGAAATCGAACTGGTCAAGGAACGCCTGACCTGGCTGTCCGGCCGCGTGAGCGCCGCCATGAACGCCGACACGGCGCTGGAGTCCGAAGCAGCGTGAGGCGGGCGACCGAGTTCGACGACCTGGCCGATCCCACCTTTTCAGGCGCGGTGATCGGCTGGCAGAAAGTGCACGGGCGGCACGCCCTGCCGTGGCAGAACACGCGCGACGCCTACCGCATCTGGCTGTCCGAAATCATGCTGCAGCAAACCCAGGTGGCGGCCGTGCTCGGCTACTACGCGCGCTTCCTCGATCGCTTCCCCACCCTGCACGACCTTGCCGCAGCGCCATCGGAAGACGTGATGGCCCAGTGGGCCTAGCCTGGGCTACTACACGCGCGCGCAATCTGCACGCCTGCGCCAAACGGGTGGTGGCCGAGTATGACGGCGTGTTTCCCGCCGACCCGGCCCGGCTGGCCGAACTGCCCGGCATCGGCCGCTCGACCGCGGCCGCGATTGCCGCCTTTTCCAGCGGCGCCCGCGCCGCCATCCTGGACGGCAACGTCAAGCGCGTGTTCGCGCGCGTGTTCGGCATCGATGAATTCCCCGGCGTCAAGCGGGTCGAAGATGGCTTGTGGCGGCGCGCCGACGCGCTGCTGCCGCACGAGGGCATCGAAGCCTACACCCAGGGCTTGATGGACCTGGGCGCCACGCTGTGCACGCGTAGCAGTCCCGACTGCGAGCGCTGCCCGCTGCGGCCGCGCTGCGTGGCGCACGCCAGCGGCCGCACGGCCGAGCTGCCGGTACGCAAGCCCAAGAAGACCATTCCCGAAAAACAGGCGGCCCTGCTGGTCGTGCTCGACCGCGGCCGGGTGCTGCTCGAGCAGCGTGCCGCCAGCGGCATCTGGGGCGGGTTGATGTCGCTGCCGGAAGTGGACGGCCACGCGCTGCGCGACACGGCCGCTGAGGGATGGAGCGACGCCGCCCTGAGCGCATCGGCCGGGCGCTTCGGCACGGTGGAAGAAATGCAGACCCTGCTGCCGCTGGTGCATGTGTTCACCCACTACAAGCTGCACATTGCCCCGTACAAAGTGACGCTGTCCAAGCAAGGCACGCTGCCGGACCATCATCTCTGGTGGAACTTGAGCGAGCTGGACAAAGCCAGCTGCTTGGCGCCCGTAAAGAAACTGCTGAGCGACCTGGCCAGCCCCTCCCTGCTCCCCTGAAATCTTCCACAATCAGGGGTCAGACCTCCATTTCGCAACTAGTTGCGGAATGGAGGTCTGACCCCGATTGTGAAACAAAAATCAGAGTTCGTCGAGGGAGAAGATGCGGCGGTGTTCGCGGATCGCGTAGCGGTCCGTCATGCTTAAGCAATGTAGTCGGCGATCTTGCGCGCCTGGCGCGTGGGGTCGCCATCCACCACCTGGTAGTCGGGCGGCAGCAGCACCGGCTCGGCCATGAAGGCCTCGTACAGTTCGCGCACGATGCGGCTCGCTTTCACGCGCATCCGGTTGACCAGATAGTGGCGGTACAGATTCTGGCGCAGGAAGCGCTTCCAGTTCAGGTGGCGTCCTTGCGCACCGGGTCCGAGAACCGGATCAGGGGCGGCCCCGCCCGCACGGCCGCCACGTCGGCCGGGGCGGCGTCGGCCAGCAAGGCGCCGGAGGTGGCGATCAGGTCGTCGGCCAGCACCGTGATCAGGCGCCGCAGCGTTTCGTAGATCGCGCGCCGTCCCGACAGGCCAGGATAGGCGGCCTGCACTTCGTGCCAGCGGCGCGAGAAGAAATCGACTTCCTCGAGCTGGGCAATGGTGATCAGTCCCGACCGCAAGCCATCGTCGATGTCGTGGCTGTTGTAGGCGATTTCATCGGCCAGATTGGTCAGCTGCGCTTCCAGGCTCGGCTGGGTGCGGTCGATGAAGCGCTGCGCCACGTCGCCCAGTTCCTTTGCGTGCGGGAGCGAGCAGTGCTTGAGGATGCCCTCGCGCGTGTCGAACATCAGGTTCAGGCCGTCGAAGGCGCCATAGTGTTCTTCGAGCGTGTCGACCACGCGCAGGCTTTGCAGGTTGTGCTCGAAGCCGCCGTGGTCCTTCATGCATTCATTGAGCACGTCCTGGCCCACGTGTCCGAACGGCGTGTGGCCCAGGTCGTGCGCCAGCGCCAGCGCTTCGACCAGGTCTTCGTTCAGACGCAGGTTGCGCGCCATCGAGCGGCCCACCTGCGCCACTTCGAGGCTGTGCGTCAGGCGCGTGCGGAACATGTCGCCTTCGTGATTGAGGAACACCTGGGTCTTGTATTCGAGACGCCTGAAGGCCGAGCAGTGGATGATGCGGTCGCGGTCGCGTTGGAATTCGCTGCGCGAGGCGTGTGCGGCTTCCGGATAGCGGCGCGCCCGCGCGCCCTGCGAATGGACCGCGTAGGCTGCCAGGTGGCGGTCCGGATCCATGTCAGCCAACGCAGGCGGCCAGCGTGGCCAGCAGCAGCTCCTGCGGCACGCTCTGGATGCTCGGTGCGCCGAGCGGCTTGAGCAGGATGAACTTGATGGCGCCACCTTCGTTCTTCTTGTCCACTTCCATCAGCTCGAGCCAGCGCGCGGTGCCGAGGTCGGGCGCGCGTACCGGCAGGCCGGCCGCGGCCACCAGGGCGCGCACGCGTTCGACCGTGGCGGCGTCGGTCAGGCCGCGCGCATCGACAGGTCGGCCGCCATGACCATGCCGCAGCCGACCGCTTCGCCGTGCAGCCAGGCGCCGTAGCCCATGCCCGCTTCGATCGCGTGGCCGAAGGTGTGGCCGAAATTGAGAATCGCGCGCAAGCCGCCTTCGCGCTCGTCCTGGCGCACGACGTCGGCCTTGATTTCGCAGGAACGCGAAATGGCGTGCGCCAGCGCCTGGGCGTCGCGCGCCATCAGCTTGCCGATATTGTGTTCGATCCAGCCGAAAAATTCGGCGTCGATGATGGCGCCGTGCTTGATCACTTCGGCCAGGCTAGGCCACGACAGTTCGCGCGCTTAAGCAGCGTGCCCAGCGTGGCCGTGTCGGCCAGCACCGCGCGGCTGGTAGAAGGCGCCGATCATGTTCTTGCCAAGCGGGTGATTGAGCCCGGTCTTGCCGCCCACCGAGGAATCGACCTGGGACAGCAGTGTGGTGGGAATTTGTACAAACGGCACGCCGCGCATGTAGCTGGCCGCGGCGAAACCGGTCAGGTCGCCGATCACGCCGCCGCCGAGCGCCACCAGGGTGGTCTTGCGGTCGCACTTGGCCGCCAGCAGGGCATCGAACACCTGCATCAGGCTGGCCCAGGTTTTATGTTCTTCGCCGTCGGGCAGCACCACTTCGAGCACGTCGTGGCCACTGCGCGCAGCAGTTCGGCCACCCGCGCCAGGTACAACGGGGCGACGGTGGTGTTGGTGACGATCGCCACGCGCCGTACCGATGATGTGCTGGGCCAGCAGGCCGGGATCGGCCAGCAGGCCGGTGCCGATGGTGATCGGGTAGCTGCGCTCGCCGAGGCTGACGTTTAACTGAATGCGGGATTGCTCGGTCATCGATGATGTAGGTTCAGGGCTGCGCGCAGGAGCGCCGGAAGCATCGAGCGCGGAAAGCTGCGCCAGAATGGTCTGCACCATCGATTGTACGTTAGGTCGGCCGGTATCGATGACCAGGTCCGCGATCTCGCGGTACAGCGGCTCGCGCTGGGCGGTCAGTTCTTCGAGTTTCTTGCGCGGATCGGCCGTTTGCAGCAGGGGACGATTCTTGTCGTGCGCGGTGCGCAGCATGATGGAGGCGACATTGGCGCGCAGGTAGACCACGCGGCCGCGCGCCTTGAGGTAGGCACGGCTCTCAGGGTTCAGGACCGCGCCGCCGCCAGTGGCGAGCACGATCCCGTCCTGCGCCGTCAGGTCGCGGATGACTTCCGCTTCCTTGCTTGGCTGAAAACTGGCCTCGCCTTCGATTTCGAAGATCCATGGAATCGAGGCGCCGGTGCGGGCCTCGATCTCATGATCGGAATCGATGAAGCGCTTGCCTAGCTTCCTGGCCAGCAGGCGGCCGATGGTGGTCTTGCTTAGCCCCATCAGCCCTACCAGGAAGATATTTCCCGAGCTCAAATTCGAGCTCCTTGTTCACCATCCATGCGCTTAACGGGTGGTCAGGCGCTCGGCGATGATCTTCGGCGTGATGAACACCAGCAGTTCGGTCTTCTGGCTCTGGCGCGATGTGGTCTTGAACAGGTAGCCCAGGAACGGAATCTTGCTCAGCAGCGGAACGCCGGACACGTCATTGCGCTCCGATTGCTGGTAAATGCCGCCCAGAACCACGGTACCGCCGTTTTCGATCATCACCTTGGTTTGCACGTGCTGGTTGTTGATCGCGAAACCGGCGCGGGTTTCTTCGCCGCGCGAATCTTTGTTGACGTTCACTTCCAGCATGACCATGCCGTCAGGGGTGATCTGCGGCGTCACTTCCAGACGCAGATTGGCCTTCTTGAAGGTGATCGAGGTCGCGCCGCTGCTGGTGGCAACCTGGTAAGGCAGTTCCACACCCTGCTCGATGATGGCCAGATTCTTGTCTTCGGTCACCACGCGCGGGCTGGAAATGATCTTGCCCTTGCCGTCGGCTTCGAGGGCCGAGATTTCCAGATTCAGGAAGCGGTTGGACGCAGCCGAGAACAGCGATGCTGCCAGCGTGCCCGGCGAATTGCCGCCGATGCCAGCGGCTTAGCAGATTGACCATGCTGGTGTTGCTGAAAGCGTCACCGGCGTCCGGCGTCTGGCCGGTGTCCTGGCCTACGCCCGTCATATTGCCGCCGACGCTCAGGCGGTTTCTGCCGTTGATATCCCAGCCAGGGCGCTGGCCAGCAAGCAAGCGCGCATCGTTGAAGCCCAGTTTGGCGCCAAGGTTGCGGCTGGAAGCCATCATTCGCTTCAACCAGACGCGCTTCGATCAGCACCTGACGCGAAGCCACGTCGGTCTTGGCGATCAGTTTGCGGATGTCTTCGATTTTCGATGCGATATCGGTCACGAACAGCTGGTTGGTCCGCGGATCGATCACGGCGCTGCCGCGCTTGGACAGCACGCGGTTGGAGCCGCCACCGGCGCCGCCGGAATCGCCACCGATGCCGAACACGGTCTTGAACGAATCAGCTTTCTGATAGTTGAGCTGGAAGATTTCCGACTTCAGTGGTTCGAGGTCGGCGATTTGCGCCTTCTGTTCCAGTTCCAGTTTTTCCTTGGTCAGCAGTTCTTCCTTCGGT
The DNA here is from genome assembly GCA_024703915.1 of Massilia sp. H-1. GTDB lineage: Bacteria > Pseudomonadota > Gammaproteobacteria > Burkholderiales > Burkholderiaceae_D > Telluria_A. The sequence continues at coordinate 2,286,951 of CP087969.1, forward strand.
GCGATCCAGACCACATTGCCATCCTTGCGCATGTCCAGGCCCTTGGCCTGCATGACGACGTTCAGGGCGTGATCCCAAGGCACTTCCTTCCAGGTTCATGGTCAGGTTGCCGCTCACCGATTCGCTGGTGATGATGTTCAGGCCCGACACGTCGGCGATCGCTTGCAGCGCCGCGCGCACTTCCACGTTCTGGAAGTTGAAGGTGATCTTCTCGCCGCGGTAGCCTTGCGAACCCTGGACCAGCTTGTTCGGATCTTCCTTGATCGGCTTGACGTCGATCACCAGCTGGGTGTCGCTCTGGTAGACGCTTTGCTCCCACAGGCCGCGCGCTTCCACGGTCATGCGCACATTGTCGCCCTGCGGCACGGTGGTGATCTGCGATACCGGGGTGCCGAAATCGGTGGCGTCCAGACGACGGCGCAGCGTTTCCGGCAGCGCGGTCTTCATGAAGTCGACCACGATCGAATTGCCGACCTGGCGCACATCGACCGCCACCTGGTTGTTCGGCAGGTCGACCACGACCCGGCCTTCGCCGTTCGGGCCCTTGCGGAAGTCCATGTTCTTGAGGTACTGGCGGCCAGTCGGCGCCGGCGTGCTCGAGGCGACCGGCAGACCGGTCTTGTCGACCGCCTGCGCTACGCCGCCCGAACCGTCAACCGTGACGACGATGGACTTGCCGTCGATCGCCATGGCGTAGTTGAGCGTCTTCTTGAGGTTGAAGACCAGGCGGGTACGTTCATGCTTACTTGCACCAGGTTAATCGCGCGCAAGTCGCCCATGTTGACGTCTTGCGAAGTCTTGCCGGTGGCATTCGCGGTGGCGCCGAAGTCGAGCGCGATGCGCGACGGATTGGAAATGGAGAACCCGATCGGCAACTTGGTCGGCGTGTTCTTCATCGCGATGTTGACCACCACGTTATTGCCCTGCTGGTTGGCCGTGATCGATTCGATCGCGTTGTCCTGTGCCTGTGCGCCAGCGGCGCCGAGGGTCAGAGCCAGCAGTGCGCCCATGCGTACCACCACGCCCTTGAGGGTGGTGAAATTTTTTCTCAGTGCGATCATTTCGTGGTCTCCTTACCTTCCTGCAACTCTAGCTTCGACAACCGCTCGACCCAGTCGCCGCTCGGCATCCTGAACAGTTTCCTTGATGCTGATCGTGGCATCTGCCACGCCCGTGACTACGCCGAAATTCTGGCCCAGTCGTGCACCGGTTCTTACTTGATACACATTGCGGTCGATCTGAATCAGACCGTAGCTTGCACCTGCCTTGTTAATCGTTCCGATCATCTTCATGCTGTCGATCGGGAACGATTCAAGAAATTCTTTGCGCCGGTCCAGGTCGGGCCGGAACTGGCTGTTCGACGAGGCCGCTGCATGGGGCCAGTTCGGCCAGCAGCTTGTTCGGGTCGAAGGGCGCGATTTCGTCCCGCACGCCATAGGCGAACGGAATGAAGGTTTTCGGTTCCGAGATCGGCGTCACGTTGACCTTGGTCGACTTCTTGACCCCGTCCATCCAGGAATTGACTTCGGCCACATCGCTGTCGCTGCAGCCAGCCAGCAGGGTCGCCGCCAGCACGGCTGGCAAGAGAGTGAGCTTGATGTTCATTTCGGGGCGCCTTTCGCAGCCTGCTTGCGCTGAGCGGCAACTTCTTCCTGGTCCAGATAGCGGAAGGTCTTGGCGATCGCGTCGAGCACCAGTTCACCATCCTTGCCGGTGGCCAGGGACATATTGTTCAGGGTAACGATGCGCGGCAGATTGGCCATGTCGCTGGCGAACGCGCCCACGTCATGGTAATTGCCGGTCACGCGGATCTCGATCGGCAGCTCGGCATAGTAATCCTTGACCACCACGCTGCCCGGCTTGAACAGGTTGAAGGTCAGGCCGCGGCCCACGCCAGCCTGGTTAATGTCCGACAGCAGGGCGGCCATCTCGGCCTTGCTTGGCAACTGCTTCTGGAGCCGTTCGACGTACTGGTCGACCTGCACCTTTTGCATCTTGAGCGCTTCCAGGTTGATCGCTTGCGCCATCTTGGCCGTGTACTCGCCGCGCAGTTTCACTTCCTTTTCCGCGAGCAGGTCGTGTTCTTCGAACTGGCCTTGCCAGTAAGCGAAATAACCGGCCACAACGACCAGGGCCGTGACGCCGAGGCCGCACAGGATGCGCGGCGCCAGTGGCCACTGGCCGGGCGGGCGCCCGGAAAGGTTCTGAAATTGCGAGCTCAGCGACTGGCCGAGATCTTTCAGGTTCGTAGTCATGTTCGTGTCCGTTCTCGGCTATTTTGCCGCTGGTGCAACTGGCGCTGCGGCGGCCGGAGCGCCAGCCGCCGGGGCAGGCGCGGCAGGCTTTGCCGCTGCGCCAGGCGCGGTGGTGGCAGGCACGGCGCCTACCGCCGCCGTCTGACCGGCCAGGGCCGCAGCATCTTTGTCACGCGGACGCTTGATCGCGACCGCCAGCGTGAATTCGTTGACCTTCTTGCCGTTCTTGTTACCGGCCAGGGCCACCAGCTTGACTTCGCCCAGGACCGGTTTTTCCAGCCATGGCGAACCGGCCGACAGGTTGCGCAGCAATTCAGCCACCCGTTCCTGCGACTGGGCATAGCCGGTCATCGAGACCGACTGGCCTTCCTGCTTGAACGACTTCAGGTACACGCCCGGCGGGGTCTGCTTGACCAGTTCTTCCAGCAGGTACACTGGCTGGTTGCGGTCACCCTGCAAGTCTTCCACCGCTTGCTGGCGCGCCTTCAGCGCTTCGATTTCCTGCTTCAGCGTGGCAATCTCGGCAATTTTCAGGTCGAGGTCGGCATTGGCGCGCTGAGCACGGCATTGCGTTCGTTCTGGATCGAAATGCGGCTGGCATTGTAGCCGCCGACAATGATGACGACGACAGCGCCACCACGGCCGCCAGCGCCATCAGGGCGACGAAGGCGGCCTTCTTGAGCTTGCGCTTGGCTTCCCGGTGCGGGAGTAGATTAATCTTGATCATCAGCCAAACCTCCGCAGGGCCAGCCCGCAGGCAACTAAATAAGCGGGCGCTTCGGTGCGCAGCTGCTGCTCACGCACGGACGGGCCCAGCGACATGCCCTTGAACGGCGACACCACGGCGCTCGAGATCTTGGTCCGGCTGGCGACAATGTCGAGCAGGCCGGGGATCAGGGCGCAACCATTAGGCCAGGAACAGCTGGTCGATGCGGGTGTACGGCGTGGACGTGTAGAAGAACTGGATGGCGCGCGTGACTTCGAGCGCCGCGTTTTCCAGGAAAGGCATCAGCAATTCCTGCTGGTAGCCGTCAGGCAGATCGCCCGATTTTTTCTTGGCGTCGGCGTCGTCGAACGACATGCCATAGGCGCGCACGATATCCTGGGTCAGCTGGTTGCCGCCGAAAGGCTGTTCGCGTTCATAAATGGTTTCGCCGTCGAGCATCACCGAGATATGGGTGGTCTGGGCACCGATCTGGAACAGGGCCACGATCTGGCTTGCAGCTTGGCTTTCGGCATTTGCGCCGTGATGCGGTCGAGCGCGGCACGCGCGGCATACGACTCGACATCCATGACGGTGGCCGTCAGGCCCGCCGCTTCGGCGATCGCGACCCGGTCTTCGACCTTTTCGCGGCGACGACGCGGCCAGCATGACTTCAATATCGTCAGGCGAATTGGCAGCCGGTCCGAGCACGTCGAAATCGAGGCTGACCTCGTCGAGCGCGAACGGAATATATTGGCTGGCCTCGGATTCGACCTGGACTTCCAGCTGGTCTTCGGAGAGACCGGCTTAGGCAGAATGATTTTTTTCGTGATTACCGATGCTTAGGCGGCATGCCCAGCGCTACCTGCTTGATGCGGGTACCGCTCTTCTTCCAGACGCGGCGCACCGCTTCCGAAACGAGCTCGATATTTTCGATGTTGCCATCGACTACAGCGCCGCGCGCCAGCGGCTCGGACGCGTAGCGTTCCAAGCGCAGCTCATTTTTACCGATCACCACCAACTCCACCAGGCGGACCCCGGACGTACTGATGTCCAGTCCCAGCAAAGGCGGGCTGGCCTGACCGAACAGCGAACCTAGATTGACCATCGAGCGAACTCCCTCACCTACCTACAAATCACTGCTTACGCTGCAACAGTTGCATTGCAGTACGATTGATGTGTGCGTCATTTTGGTGTTTTTACTTGTTATAAAACCGCCATTTAGACCGCACTCATAAGACACTACATTAAATCGTAGCAACTATCCTCAAGGGATGTAAAGGTATTTCTGCATTGGAATTTTGTGGGGACGGGCAGGAAAACGACACTCTATGAACGTGCCGACATGATAGTTGTCCACAGGAAAATATAAGTACATGACAAGGCGCCTCCGGGAGGCGCCGCATGGCTAGCCCTTGCTTTATAATCAAACGCAACTTCTTCTGAAAGATTTGACCCGCATGGCATCTTCCGAAACGGACCGCAACACCTCTTCTCCCTCTGGCGCACGCGGCAAGCGCTCAGGCAAACGAATCCTCTTGCTGGTCCTGGGCGGCATCGTCGGCACGGCGCTGGCTTAGCCTGTTACTTGTGGTATTTGCGCTGGCCATGGCCTACCCCAACCTGCCCGCGCTCGACACCCTGACCGATTACCGGCCAAAAATGCCTTTGCGTATCTTTTCTGCCGATAATGTCCTGATTGGCGAGTTCGGCGAGGAGCGGCGCAACCTGGTGCGGCTCAAGGATATTCCCGACGTGATGAAAAAGCCATCCTGGCGATCGAGGATGACCGCTTCTACGAACACGGCGGGGTCGACTACAAGGGTGCGCTGCGCGCCTTCCTGCACAATGCCTCGAGCAGCGGCGCGCGCCAGGGTGCCTCGACCATCACCCAGCAGGTGGCCCGCAACTTCTTCCTGTCCTCGGAGCAATCATACAAGCGCAAGGCTTACGAAATCCTGCTGTCCTGGAAGATCGAGCAAAACCTGAGCAAGGACCAGATTCTCGAGGTCTATATGAACCAGATCTATCTGGGCCAGCGCGCCTTCGGCTTCGCCTCGGCCGCGCAGATCTATTTCGGCAAGAATATCAAGGACATCACGATCGGCGAGGCCGCCATGCTGGCTAAGCCTGCCCAAGGCGCCGTCGGCCTACAATCCGGTGGTCAATCCGAAGCGGGCCCGCACGCGCCAGCAGTACATCCTGCAGCGCATGCATCAGCTCGGCTATCTGACGGCCGACCAGTACGAGAAGGCCAGGAACGAAGAACTCAAAATCAAGACCGACAGCAGCGCCTTCGGGGTGCACGCCGAGTACGTGGCCGAGATGGCGCGCCAGCTGGTCTACGAGCAATTCAAGGAAGACACCTACACGCGCGGCCTGAACGTGTTTACCACCATCACCAAGGCCGACCAGGATGCGGCCTACCTGTCGCTGCGGCGCGGCGTGATGGAATACGAGCGGCGCCACCCATACCGCGGTCCGGAAGCCTACATCGACATCCCGGCCGTGAAAGAAGAAGCCGACGAAGCGATCGAGACCGAACTGGCCGACCATCCGGACAGCGACGACATCGTGGCCGCCATGGTGCTGGACGCCTCGCCCACCGAGATCCACGCGGTGCTGGCCTCGGGCGAAGATATCCGCATCAAGGGACCCGGCCTGGCCTTCGCCCAGAACTGGCTGTCGGCCAAGGCGGCGCCGACCAAGCGCGTCAAGCGCGGCGCCGTGATCCGGGTCAGCCAGGACGGCGGCAAGGACTGGAGCGTGACCCAGATGCCGGAAGTCGAATCGGCCTTCGTGGCGACCGACCCGACCGACGGCGCGATCCGCGCGCTGGTGGGCGGCTTCGACTACAACCGCAACAAGTTCAACCACGTGACCCAGGCCTGGCGCCAGCCCGGCTCCTCGTTCAAACCCTTCATCTATTCGGCCTCGCTCGAGCGCGGCCTGTCGTCCATGACCATCATCAACGACGCCCCGATCAGCTTTGACGCCAAGCCAGACCGGCGGCCAGGCCTGGGAGCCCAAGAACTACGACAACAAGTATGAAGGGCCGATGACGATGCGGCGCGGACTGACCAAGTCCAAGAACATGATCTCGATCCGCATCCTCAACAAGATTGGCGCCAAGTACGGCCAGGAATACACGACCCGCTTCGGCTTCGAGCCCGAGAAAAACCCGCCCTACCTGACGCTGGCACTGGGCGCGGGCGCGACCACCCCGCTGCAGATGGCGGGCGCCTATTCGGTGTTCGCCAACGGCGGCTACCGGGTCAGCCCCTACCTGATCTCGAAGGTGACCGACAGCGACGGCAAGGTGCTGTCGCAGGCCACGCCCGACAAGTCGGGCGACGAAGCGAACCGCGTGATCGACGCGCGCAACGCCTTCCTGGTCGACAGCATGCTCAAGGACGTGGTCCGGTTCGGCACCGCCACCAAGGCGCTCTCGCTCAAGCGCAGCGACATTGCTTAAGCAAGACCGGCACCACCAATGACTCGATCGACGCCTGGTTCATGCTTACTACCAGCCCAAGCTGGTGGGCATCGCCTGGATCGGCTACGACCAGCCCAAGAACCTGGGCAACAAGGAAACCGGCGGCGGGCTGGCACTGCCGATCTGGATCGGCTACATGCAAAAGGCGCTCAAGGACGTCCCGATCGACGAGCGCGCGGTACCGGACGGCATGATCAAAGTGGGCGACGACTACTACTACGCCGAGAACCCGCCGGGCACGGGCGTGCAAAGCCTCGATGTCGGCGAACAAGCCGCCCCGGCCGAAGAAAAAGCAAAGACGCCGTCAAGAACGAGCTGTTCTGATTTCCCAACCGGGGTCAGACCTCCATTCTGCAATACTTGCAGAATGGAGGTCTGACCCCGGTTTTGCGTTCTGCAGGGGAAAAATGGGGGAAATCCGGCGATGGCAGGGAACTTTGGCCGCCTGCGACAAGCCCCGGCGCGGAAGGTTCCACGTCGTTGTTCGACGCACAGCAACCGGCGCCAAGAAACAGCAGGGGTCAGACCTCCATTCTGCAACACTTGCAGAATGGAGGTCTGACCCTGTTTTTACGCTTACTGTTACAGGGTGATGGTGGCGCCGCCCTGGGCGCTGGCCAGGGCCGACAGGGCCGCGAACAGTTCGGAGCCGTCACGCGTGTTGATCCAGGCGCCGTCCTGGTGCCGGTAGTGGAAACCGCCCGACTTGGCCGCCACCCACAGCTCTTTCATCGGCGCCTGGCTGTTGACGATGATCTTGCTGCCGTTGTCGATGAATTCGATCTCGAGCACGTTGCCGCTGCGTTTGCACTCCACGTCGATGATGTCCTCGTCGTTCAGCCGGTCCATGGCCGCCTCGATCGTGTTCAGCGTCGATTCCGCCAGGTCCAAAAATTCTTTTTCGCTCATGCTACACTCCAAGGTCTACCCATCAAACCGTGATTCTAATCGTGAAGTCTCCTTTTACGCGCAATACCGGCATTGCCGCCGTGGTCTTATCCGGACTGCTCGTCGCTGGCTGCGGGCAAACCGGCCCGCTCTACATGCCCACGCCCCCGGCCAAATCCCCGCCCAAGGCAAGCGCGCCGCCCCCACCGCCACCGTCAACGCCCACTACTGAATAGTCCATGTCGCACTTCTTTCACCTCGACGGCGTCCTGCATGCCGAGCAAGCCCCCCTCTCCCGTATCGCCGAACAGTTCGGCACGCCGACCTATATTTACTCGAAGGCCGCGCTGCTGAACAACTTCGCCTCGTTCGCCGACGCCTGCAGCCAAGCCGCGACGCGCTGGTCTGCTATGCGATGAAGGCCAATTCGAACCTGGCGATCCTCAACTTGCTGGCACGCCAGGGCGCTTACTTCGATATCGTGTCGGGCGGGGAATTGCTGCGCGTGATCGCCATGCGGCGGCGACCCGGGCAAGGTGATTTTTCGGGCGTGGGAAAGAGTGAAGCGGAAATGCGGCTGGCGCTGACCCATGACATCCTGTGCTTTAACGTCGAATCGATTCCCGAACTGCACCGCCTGAATGCGGTCATGCGCTGAGATGGGCCTGAGCGCGCGTGTCGCTGCGCGTCAACCCGAATGTCGACGCCAAGACCCATCCCTACATCGCGACTGGCCTCAAGGCGAACAAGTTCGGCGTGGCCTACGACGATGCGCTCGCCACCTACCGCGCCGCCGCCAGCCTGCCGCACCTGGTGCCGGTCGGCATCGATTGCCACATCGGTTCGCAGCTGCTCGACGATGCGCCCCTGCTCGAAGCGCTCGACAAACTGATCGAACTGGTCGACGCCCTGGCGCGCGAAGGCATCGTGCTGCACCACCTCGACATGGGCGGCGGCATCGGCATCAATTACGGCGAAGCCAGCAGAAGACGAGCCGGTGCCCGTGGGCGATTATCTGGCCCGCGTGTTCGCACGCATCGATGCCTGGCGCGCGGCAAGCTATGGCGGCGCACCAATCAAGGTCATCTTCGAACCGGGACGCGCGATCGTGGGCGATACCGGCGTGCTGCTTACCCGCGTCGAATACCTCAAGCCGGGCGCCGAAAAGAATTTCTGCATTGTCGATGCCGCCATGAACGACCTGATGCGCCCGGCGCTGTACCAGGCCTGGATGGATGTGCGTCCGGTCACGCTGCGCGACAGTGCGCCGGCTGCTGTACGACGTGGTGGGCCCGGTGTGCGAATCGGGCGACTGGCTGGCGCGCGAGCGCGCCCTGGCTGTCGAGCAGGGAGACCTGCTGGCGATCATGCAGGCTTGGCGCCTACGGCCTGACCATGTCCTCGAACTACAACACGCGCGGACGCGCCGCCGAAGTCATTGTCGACGGCGACCAGGTCCACCTGGTGCGCGAACGCGAAAACGCGGCAGACTTGTTCGCGCTGGAATCGATCCTGTAGTCAGCCGGGCTGGCCTTACGACGGCGCGCGCGCCGTCGACCAGCGTTCGCAGACTGGGGACGCTGGCGGCCCTGACAATCCAGTGCCCGAGTTCGGCATCGGAAAGCTGCGCGATCAGCGCAGCCTCGGGTGGCGCCAGCGCACCAAAGCGCGCTTCGATCAGCGTGCGCAGTGCGATGCGCTGCCCTTCCGCCTTACCTTCCGCCTTACCTTCCGCCTTACCTTCCGCTTTACCTTCCGCCATGCCTTCGGCTCTGCCCACGGCGCGCCCGCGCTGCATTCCTCGGTCTTCAAGGAAATCTTGCCACGTGGCGAATTTTCTCGCTGCCATCACGCCTCCCTTGCTCTCAAGCACATCATCTGCCGCCATGCCGGGCATCTCACGCGCCATGAAATGGCCCAGCCACAGCCGGACGCTGCGGCGCAAAGGCGCTTGTGGCGCATCCGACAGCCATGCAGCGAGCAGCGGCAGCACTTCCCGTATGACTTCCGGCGTTTCAGAAAGTTCTAGGCGAAACAGCAAGGCAAGCACCGACGCGTGGCTGGCGATGCGGGCCGGATCGAAAAACGCTCGCTCACATAGACCGGATTGACCCGCTCGAACTGCGCGGCATCGACGTCGCCGAGCCAGGAAAACGGCGTGAAATGGCCGACCAGTTCGCGCACCAGCTCCGGATGCGCGAACAGCTGCTTGTACCCCAGGTCGTGATGGCCCGCCATGGCCCATCATGCGGCGCCAGAGGCGGCGCCGCTTGGCCTGCCTCAAGCGCGCGGCAACCGTCCTGGTACGGCTCCAGTACAGACGCAGGCCCAGCAGGACCGCGACGATCAGCCCGAAGATGATCGGCTGGGTGAAGTTGTGCTTGCCCGCCTTCATCCACCAGAAGTGCAGAATGCCGAGCGGCGCGATCACGTAAATGAGGCGCTGCAACCACTGCCAGCGCTTGCCGCCCAGGCGCCGGATCATGCCGTTGGTGCTGGTCAGCGCCAGCGGCACCAGCAGCACGAAGCCGATGAAGCCGACCGTGATGAATGGCCGCTTGAGCACGTCTTTCCACATGGCCGCCAGATCGAAGAAGTGATCGAACCAGAGGAAGGCAAGGAAGTGCAGGAAGGCATAAAAGAAGACGAACAGCCCGCTCATGCGGCGCAGCTTGATCACCCAGTTCCAGCCCGTCAGACGGCGCAGCGGCGTGACCGCCAGCGTGATGCACAGCAGGTACAGCACCCAGTCCCCGGTGCCGCGCGTGATCGCTTCGAGCGGATCGACGAACTGGCCGCTCACGGTCAGCACCACCAGCCGCGCCAGCGGCAGCAAGGCCAGCACGAACAGGACGGCCTTGATCGCGAACAGCTGCTTCGGACTCGGATTGAAGGCCATGTCAGAAGTGCTTTTTCAGGTCCATGCCCGCGTACAGCGAGGCCACTTCCGGATAGCCGTTGAACATCAGCGTCTTGCGCTTTTTCTGGAAGAAGCCGTCTTCGCCGATGCGGCGCTCGCTCGCTTGCGACCAGCGCGGGTGGTCCACGTCCGGATTGACGTTCGAATAGAAGCCGTATTCGTTCGGCGCCGACACGTTCCACGCGGTGCGCGGCTGTTCCCTGAGGAAGCGGATCCGGACGATCGATTTGGCCGACTTGAAGCCGTATTTCCAGGGCACCACCACCCGCACCGGCGCGCCGTTCTGGTTCGGCAGCGTCTGGCCGTACATGCCCAGGCCAAGCAGGGTGAGCGGGTGCATCGCTTCATCGATGCGCAAGCCTTCCACGTAGGGCCAGTTCAGCACGCGGCTGCCGACGCCCGGCATTTGCTTGCTGTCGGCCAGGGTGGTGAATTCGACAAACTTGGCGTTGCCGGTCGGCTCGACCTTCTTGATCAGGGCCGACAGCGAATAGCCGACCCAGGGAATGACCATCGACCAGCCTTCGACGCAGCGCAGGCGGTAGACGCGCTCTTCCAGCGGCGCCAGCTTGAGCAGGCTGTCGATGTCGAGCGTCATCGGTTTCTTGATTTCGCCTTCGATCGACACCGTCCACGGGCGCGTGCGCAGGGTGTGCGCGGTCTGGGCTTAGCTCATCCTTGTCGAGCCCGAACTCGTAGTAATTGTTGTACGTGCTCGCGTCCTTGAACGGGGTCTGCTTTTCCAGCGGGGCGTAGGCGGGATTGGGGGCGGCGGCCAGCTTGTGCGCGGGGCTCTGGGCGAAGGCGTCGCGGTTGGCCATTTCCCACAGGGCGCTGCCGGTCACGGCGCCAGCCGCCATGCGGGCGATGAAGCGGCGCCGCTCTTCGTACACGGCCTGGGGCGTGATCTCGGACGAGGGCAGGACGAGGGATTGAGGACTGCGTTTGATCAGCATGGCTTGCTCCGGCGGTTCAGATGGCGATAGAGGTTGGTCGTACAACTTCCACCAACCTTACACCATCTGGCCGAATCAGGCTTAGCGGCGGCCATGGCGGCCGCGCCCGTGTTTACAACTTGCCGTAGGAATGCAGGCCCGACAGGAACATATTTACGCCGAGGAAGGCGAAGGTGGTCACCAGCAAGCCCACCAGCGCCCACCAGGCCGCCACGCGGCCGCGCAGGCCCGACATCAGGCGCATGTGCAGCCAGGCGGCGTAATTGAGCCAGACGATCAGGGCCCAGGTTTCTTTCGGATCCCAGGACCAGTAGCCGCCCCAGGCTTCGGCCGCCCACAGGGCGCCCAGGATGGTGGCCACGGTGAAGAAGGCGAAGCCGACCGAGATCGACTTGTACATGACGTCGTCGAGCACCTCGAGCGCGGGCAGGCGGTCGGCCAGGATGCCGTGCGACTTGAGCAGGTAGGCCGAGGCGACCCCGGCGGCCAGCGCGAAGGTGCCGTAGCCGATGAAATTGGCTTAAGCACGTGGATCTTCATCCACCAGCTTTGCAGGGCCGAAGCACCAGCGGCTGGATGTCGGCCGCGCCGCGCGAGACCGTGTACCAGCCGAGGAAGATCACGGCCGCCGCGATCACCGGCAGCACGAAGGCGCCCAGCTGGCGCGTGGCGTAGTGCTGTTCGTAGTACAGGTAGAACATGGCGGTGATCATCGAGAACAGGATGAACACTTCGTACAGGTTGGACACGGGAATGTGGCCGACATCGGTGCCGATCAGGTAAGACTCGTACCAGCGCACCATCATGCCGGTCCAGCCGAGCAGCACGGCAGCCCAGCACAGCTTCGATCCGACCGAGGAGCCGAAGCCGCCGCGGCTGGCCAGCCCGACCCAGTAAAACACGGTGGAGAACACGAACAGCACGCTCATCCACAGAATCGCCGACTGCGAGGACAGCATGTATTTGAGGAAAAATTTCTTGTTTGCCATGTCGAGGTTGCCGTCGTACAGGGCGATCGCCCAGAACGCGAGCAAGGCCATCGCGGGCAGCAGCACGCGCACCGGCTTCCAGTGCCAGCCGAGGGCCGCGAACACGGGCGCAGCCAGCAGCAGGATCACTTTCTCATAGGCATCCATGTAGGCGCCGTAGCGCGACAGGGCGAACAGGGCCCCGCCCAGCAGCACGGCGGCGTACAGCCAGTCCCACAGTCCCAGGCGCTTGAAGTAGCCTGGTGCCTGCTGGTAAGTTTGCGTTTGTGATAATTCCATGTCGTTCTCCAGAAACCGCCACGCCAGCTTACGCCGTTTGCGGCAGCTTCGCTTTCAGGTCGTTAAATTCGTGCTCGAAATCGAGCGTCTTGCGCTGGGTACTCATTGCCATCAGCGCGTGGGCGCCATCCATCGCTCGTCGTCGTGGATCCAGACCCACAGGCGCCGTTCGCGGATGTAGAACATGGCGAACACGCCCAGCACCAGGAACAGGCAGCCGAGGTAGACCACCGGCTTGCCGGGCGAGCGCGTCACTTGCAGCACCGAAGCCTTGACCTCGACGAATTCGTCGAGCTGCAGGTAGACCGGGGCGCCGTAGAAGAAGCTGTCGGACAGGGCATTGGCGGCCAGCTGCACGAAGCGGCCATGGTGCTCGTCCGGCTCGGCTTCGGGCAAGCCATCGCGGGTGCGCGCCGCCTGCCACAGTTCCCACAAAGTGCCATTGAGGATTTTCATGAAGATCTTGGCGGCGTTTTCCTGTTCCGCCGCAGGGATCTTTTCGAGGAAGCGCGAGACCGCCACGTAACCGCCCTGCCCGCCGTCATGCGCATGAAGATGGCCAGGCTCTTGGCGGCCGATTCCTGCAACTGGCGTTCGAGCGCGCCCTGGGCAGCAGCGACAAGCGCGCAGGCAGTGCCCGGCGCGCATAGCGGTCGGCCGCCAGCGCACGCAGGGCCGGGTCGGCCAGGGCGGCGCGCATGCGCATCCATTCCTTGACCGTGTGCGCGTCGTCGGCCGGAATGCGCAGGTAGCTGAAGGCATCGTTCGGATTGACGCGCATGCTTAGCCAGGAACAGCTCGGCGCCGTCGATGGTGACCGGCTGCATGTAGTTCTGGTATTCGCGGGCCTGGCCGGTCTTGTCGCGCAGCTTGTACTGCACGCTCGGGCCGACATTCTTGAGGTCCTTGTTGTTGGCGTTCTTGCTTAGCCGAGCCGGAGTGCTGGTCGAGCGTGCGCGCGAACGATTCGTTCAGGCTGTCGCCCTTGGCCACGCTGCGCGCATCGTTGCTTAAGCAGCCACGTTTTCCACATTGAAGGGCCGGAAGCCCGACCATTCGATGCTGTATTCTTCGGCGCCGCGCTTGAGCGGGGTGGCGCCATTGACCTCGCCTTCGACGGCGAAGCTGTCCTGGCCGCTGCCGCTCATCGGGAAGCCGCTCAGCTTGAGGCGGGTGCCGCCGTCTTCAAAGCTCGACTGGTAGACCGCCACCCCCTTGTAGATCAGCGGCTCGTTGACCTTGATGGTGGCGGCAAAGGTTTTGCCGGTCTCGTGGTCGCGGATCACGACGTCGCTGGCGAACAGCTTGGGCATGCCGGTCGAGTAAAAGTCGATGATGAATTTTTTCAGCTCGATCGTAAATGGCAGCGGCTGCAGCAGATTGCCGTCGGCGCGCGGGATCAGGGCGATGTCGCTGGCCTGCCCTTCGGGAATGAAGGTATTGCCGCGGTAGGTGGGATTGGACAGGCTCAGCTTGTGCCGGGCGGGGATCTCGGCGATCAGGCCGCCGCCCTGGTAGGCGGTCTTGCCCAGCACTTTTTCCTGGAACTGGATCGGCAAGTCCGAATCGAGCATGCCGCCCACCAGGATGATGATGATGGCGCTGTGGGCGAAAATGTAGCCGAACTTGTTGGCCGCGCCCTTCTTGGCCGCCACCAGCAAGCCGTGGCCCTTGTCGACCACCTTGGCGGCATAGCCGATGTGGCGCAGGCGGGCCGCGGTCTGGGCCGCGAGCGCGTCGCGCGTGAGCGGCGCGCGCCACTCGGCCTGGTGGTGGAAGTTGCGCAGCGACACCTCGCGCACATTCTCGCGCCAGCTGCGCATGTCCTTGAGCATCTTGGGGGTGTTGCGCAGGATGCAGAACGTGGTCGAGGCCAGCAGCAGCGCCAGGATCAGGATGAACCACCAGGCCGAGTACACGGAGTACAGGCCGAGCTTGTCGAAAATGGCATACCAGAACGGCCCGAACTGGTTGACGTAATTGGGCATCGGCTGGTTCTGGGTCAGGACCGTGCCGATGATGGCGGCGATCATGATCATCACCAGCATGGTGATGGCAAAACGCATCGACGACACCAGCTCGACGGTGTCGGCCAGCGCGCGGTGACGCGTCTTCAGTTCAAATCCGGTGGTACTCATGCTCTACATTCCAGTCGGCGGGACGAACAACCCGCGAGGATACCAACAAAAAGGGCAGCCCGCTTGCGCCGCTGCCCTTCGTTCCTGCCGTGGCGGCTCCCGCAGGCGCCGCCTGTCGCGCTCGTCGACTTACTTGAGGCCGAACGATGTAGTCGGCGACCGCTTTCATTTCGTCGTCGGTCATGCGCTTGGCCAGGGTTTGCATCTGGACGCTGTTCTTGCGCGCCCCGCAGGTGCGCTGGCGCTGTTCGATGCCTTGAACGATTGCAGCTGGGCAACCGTGTAATCCTGGTGCTGGCTAGGCCAGACGCGGGAACAGGGCCGGGATGCCGTGGCCGTTGGCGCCGTGGCAGCTGGCGCAAGCGGCCACGCCGGTGGCAGCGATGCCGCCGCGGTAGATTTTCTTGCCGAGGTCGACGATGTCCTTGTTCTTGGCGGCGCCCGGCTTGGCGTTCTGGGTGGCCAGGTAGGCGGCGATGTTTTTCTTTTCATCGTCCGACAGGGCCTTGGCGTAGGTGGTCATGACCGGGTTGGCGCGGCCAGGCGTGGTGAAGTCCATCAGCTGCTTGTAAATATAGGCTTCCGGCTGGCCGGACAGTTTTGGATTGGCGGCGATGGTCGAATTGCCGTTCGCGCCGTGGCACGAAGCGCAGGCAGGGATGCCGCGCGCGGCGTCGCCGCTGTCGTACAGCGTCGCGCCCTTGGCCGCATCAGCCTTGGCAGGCGCGGCGGCGCCATGTTCGGATGCCGATGCCAGGCCGGACACTGCCAGCGTTGCTACCAGCACGGATTTCAACAAGGAAGAAAACGCACGATTCATTCAAACACCCTGAGACAAGTCAAAAATTGGTTTTATTAGGAGATTCCCGGGGAAATACATCCCGCCACATCCTGCAGACGACCTTGCTTGCGCGATGGCTTCTGCGTCGCAACAATTCGTAACCCCTTATTGTACAATAGCTTTCTTGGGTTATCGCCCCCTGTTGTTCCAAATTCTTGCATTTTCTGCCCATTCCATGTCCAAACTCTGGCAAGCCCGCTTCTTTACGACCGTTAACCAACTGCGCGATCTGCCCGATACGCAGGCGCCCGAAATCGCCTTCGCCGGGCGGTCGAACGCCGGAAAATCGACCGCCATCAACATCCTGACCAACCAGAAAGGGCTGGCCTTCGCGTCCAAGACCCCTGGCCGGACCCAGCACATCAATTACTTCTCGATTGGCGGCGCCCACGTGGGCCAGCACCGCAAGGACCCCACCATCGTCGACGAAATCGAAGCCCTGCTGGTCGACTTGCCCGGCTACGGTTACGCCGAAGTGTCGGGCTCGGCCAAGCTGCACTGGCAAAAGCTGCTGGGCGACTACGTCCAGCGCCGCGAGCAGCTGGCCGCCCTCGTGCTGATCATGGATTCGCGCCGCCCGTTCACCGAACTCGACATCCAGATGCTCGAATGGTTCGCCCCCGACCGGCAAGCCGATCCACTGCATCCTGACCAAGGCCGACAAGCTCAACCGCAACGAATCGACCAATGCCCTGCGCCAGGCCAAGATGATGCTCGAATCCTATGTCGACGAAGATGGCGAAGGCTTCCCGTTCACCGTGCAATTGTTCTCCGCGCTCAAGCGGATCGGCATCGAGGAAGCCAACGACAAGATCATCGACCTGCTCGGCCTGACCGTGGTCGAGGCCGATCCCAATGTGCCGCTGGTCGACCCGGTCGACAGCGACGAGTAAATTTTATTGTTTTTTCCGGAACCGCTATGCCCACCGTCCCCGTGAATTACCCTGGCAGCCGCATGCGCCGCATGCGGCGCGATCCGTTCTCGCGCGCCCTGATGCGCGAGAACACCGTCACCGCGTCCGACCTGATCTATCCGGTCTTCATCCTCGACGGCGCCAACCAGCGCCAGCAAGTCGGCTCGATGCCGGGCGTCGAACGCCTCTCGGTCGACCTGCTGATGCCGGTGGCCGAAGAATGCGTCAAGCTGGGCGTGCTTAAGCCATGGCCCTGTTCCCGGTGATCGATGGCAGCAAGAAGACCGAAGACGGGATCGAAGCGGCCAATCCGGACGGCCTGGTGCCGCGCGCGGTGCGTGCGCTCAAGGCGCGCTTCCCGGAACTGGGCATCATCACCGACGTCGCGCTCGACCCCTTTACCACCCACGGCCAGGATGGCTTGATCGACCACAGCGGCTACGTGCTCAACGATGAAACCATCGCCATGCTGATCAAGCAGGCCCTGTGCCAGGCCGAGGCCGGTGTCGACGTGGTGGCGCCGTCGGACATGATGGATGGCCGGATCGGCGCGATCCGCGCCGCGCTCGAAGCCGAGGGCCGGATTCACACGCGCATCATGGCTTATTCGGCCAAGTACGCCTCGGCCTTCTACGGTCCCTTCCGCGACGCGGTCGGTTCCTCGGGCAACCTGGGCAAGAGCGACAAGAACAATTATCAGATGGACCCGGCCAACAGCGACGAAGCGCTGCGCGAAGTGGCGCTCGACATCGCCGAGGGCGCCGACATGGTGATGGTCAAGCCCGGCATGCCGTATCTGGACATCGTGCGGCGCGTGAAAGATGAATTCAAGGTGCCGACCTTCGCCTACCAGGTCAGCGGCGAATACGCGATGCTCAAGGCGGCCGCCCAGAACGGCTGGCTCGACCATGACAAGGTGATGATGGAATCGATGATGGCCTTCAAGCGCGCTTGGCGCCGACGGCGTCCTGAGCTACTTCGCGCTCGACATCGCACGCCTGCTCAAGGCGCGCGCCTAAGCGCGCCGCGCCGCGCGCCTAGCGGGCGCGCGGCGGCTTGTAACCCGGGAACATCTCGAGGTAAAGGAAGGCTTCCAGCTCGGCCTGGTCCTGGACGCGCGCTCATTTTCACGACCCGCTGCAGGCGGTGCGAATCCCAGTCGAAGTCGCCGGTTTTTTCCTTGCGGATCAGCTCGATCATTTTCTTGACGATCGCCGTTTCGATGTCGCGCTCGCTGCCCAGTTGCACATCGACCTGCTGCAGCCAGCGCCGCTTGAAGCTCGGATTCCAGCCGCGGAACTTGAGCTGGGCGCTGCTGAACGACTGGTCGGTGATGCTGAACACCCCGCCCGTATCGTTGCGGTCGTCGCCACGGCTCTTGCCGTTGGCGGCGGCGATATTGGCCAGCGCATTGCGCATGCCGCGCTCCTTCTCGCTCTCTTCCCCGCTTTGCTCTTCGCTGGCCTGGCCGCGCGCGCGGCGCCGGGCCGCGATCATGTCGGACATGTCGACCGAGGTGTCGACCTGCGGTTTGGGCGGGGCCGGCTCGGGCGGCGGCTGGCGCCGCTCCGTGGGCAAGGTGATGGTGTCGGGCAAGCGTTCGATCAGCACGACTTCGGGGCGCTTTTTCACCGGCTTGCTCGGCGCGGCGGCCGCCAGTTCCTTTTTCTTCGGCTTGCCCGGCAGCGGCGCGATGTAGGTGATCGCCTCATGCCAGCATGGCGCGGCCGCCTTCTCGTGCTTGGGCCAGAACGCGTAGACCAGCACCAGCAGCAAATGCAGCAAGACCGTGATGGCAATGCCCAGGGGATTGGCGCGCTTCCCCATGTAGCGCGGCTCGCGGCCTACTTAAAGGGCTGGCCGCAATGGGCGCAAATGCCGGACTGGTCCGACGAAAAATGGGCGTGCTCGGTCAAGATCAAAACGAAAATCCCACAGGAATCATTGAAGGCTGGCGTTCGTGCCGGAGTCTAACCGCTTTGCACGGTTTGTGCACTTGGCCATGCCACAGCATACAAGGTCCATGCCTCCCGCCATGTTACGGTATGTTTCAGAAATGTCACAGCGCGTGTCCAGTAGCGCCATTGACCGCACCGCACACGGCGGCGATACTGCTGGCTTGTGGTTTCTTGGATTCAAGGAAAGGCTATGCATGCTGTCTGAACGACGCGCCGCGGTCTGGTGGGGGCTGGCGCTGACCATCGCCCTGCACCTCGCGCTGGGGCTGCTCGTGAGCATGGCCGTCAGCAGCCTAAGCACCGCATCAGCAGCGCGCCGGGACCGGCGATGCAGGTGCAGCTGGTGGCCGCGCCCGTGGCGCCGCCGGTGCCCGACAGCATGCCGGACCTGGCGCCAGCCGCGCCGGAGCTGACCGAACCGCCGCCCCCCGCCCGAACTGCCGCCTTCCGCGGCGCCCGAGCGCGACGAGGTCGTGTACTACGTCCAGGACGAACTCGATCACAAGGTGGTGGTGCTCAAGGACGAGACGGGAGAAGCCGAGCTCGACGCCCCGCCCGGAGTGGTGATGCACTTGTTCATCGATGCTTAGGCGGCAGCGTGACCAGCATTCACTTCGAGGGGAACCAGCTGACGCCGGCGCAGCAGCGAGAAATGCGCGCGCCGCCTTCATGCAAGTCAAATTCATGCCAGGCATCAAGGACGGGCGCGCCGTCGCGTCCCGGATCAAGATCGCCCTGACCGGTCCGGACGGACTCGACTAACTAGCAGCAGTACGGCAAGGAAGGTGCCCAGATGGTCGAGCGTGAGCGTCTTGCAGGCGACCGTTTCGGAACCGACGGCGGTGGCCGTGATCAGAGGCCGTGGTGGCGATGCCGGGGACGCCCGCCGCCACCGTCAGCGAATGGGCCTTGGTCTCCGACAGCAGGGTGCCTAAGCCGGGAAATGGAGCTTGGTCAGGTCGGTGGTGTAGGTGGCGCCGCCCGTCTGCTCGGAATAAAACACGCCTTCGCGCTGGGCGATGTCGGTCATGCGCGCCTTGGCCGAGGCGCGGTTCGACTTGCGCACGCTGTCGGTATAGCTCGGATAAGCGACGGCCGCGAGGATACCGATGATGGCAACCACCATCAGCACTTCGATCAGCGTGAAACCGCGGGTGAGGTGTTTGTTCATTGGTCGATCCACAATTCCTTGATTTGCGTGGCGCTGCCCGAAGCCAGGTTGAACGCAACGGTTTGACCTTCAGTCACGCGCGGCGCGGCGACCCGCAGGCCGGCTGCTGCCGTAGAACACGGTCGCGCTGGTCACGGTGTAGCTGCGGCCATTGACGCGCAGGACGGTCGCGCTGCTGCCCTTCTGGACCACGCCCCGTACGGAAGCGGCAACCGCTTCCGACGGCACGTCGTCGACGCGTTGCGCGGCCTGGGCTTGCGCCACCTGCAGCGCCAGCAGCGCTGCGCTCAGGCAGAGGGAGGTGAACGGGGTTTTCATGGACAGTTCCTTCCAAAGTGACATCATTTGACTTGTCTCCAGCTCAGACGGCGCGCGTTTCGGATCGCCCTTGCCCAGCGGCGAAGTGATGTCACCCTTCGAGGTGTTGAGCAGATTGAGTTCCTGCGGCACCCCGTCGACCTTGACGGGGAATCCTGGATCGCCGGATTGGACACGATGCCGTCGATGGAAATGCCGGAAACGTTGGTGTCGTCGGCATTGATCTTGCCGTCGCCATTGGTATCGAGCTGGGTTTGTGGCAGCGGACCGCCAGTCAGCCAGTCCAGTTCATTGAACCAGCTGCTGCCGCCCGGCGAGCAATCGGCGTTCGATGGAATGATGCTGGTAAAGACCAGGCGACGGTCGCGCAGGATAGGCTGGCTGACCACGCGTTCGCCATCGACCGGGAAGGTCGCCATCCAGCCAAAGCTGCCGGTGGCAGCGTTGTTGGTCGCCTTGCGGAACTTGGTGCCGACGCTCTCGAAGGTCTGCTCGGTCAGATCGGCGAGCTTCACGCGCGGCGCGGTCAGCTTGCGCAGTTGGGTCAGAATGACCTTGTCGGCCGCCTTGTCCTTGTCCAGGTACTGGTCCCACACACCATAGATCGCGCGCCGGGTCTTGTCGCCAATATCGGTGCCTTCGATGTACTTGCCGCCGCCGAAGTAGACCATGAAGCCGTTGCGCGGATGCTCGCCCACTTCCGGCGCGCTGGTGATCGGATGGTCGGACTTGAACAGCAGGTAGTCCACGCCCCACTTGGCCGGGGCCTTGTCCGACAGGTCGAATTTCCACATATTGCCGAGCTGGTCGCCTAAGCATACACGACGTCCACCGTGCGGTCGCCATTGAGGTCGATCAGCAGCGGCGTGGCCAGCGCATTCAGGGGTCGCCGCCTCATCTTACCGGGGTGGCGATCTTGGCGATCTGGGCGCCGGTCTCGATGTCGACCACGAACAGGGTCGATTTGCCGGTGCCGCCGCTGTTGTAGCCATTGGCGAAGATGGCGCCGAACTTGCCGTTGTTGAGCTTGACCACATTGATCACGCCCGGAATGAAGCCGACATCGGCGTCGCTGGCCGCGGTGTATTCGAACTTGACGACCGTGCTGCTGTTCGCTTCCGTGAAGGTGTTGGGATTGCTCACATCGAGGGCGATGAAGCCGGTGCCGCCGTTGCCCAGTCCACTGGTAAGGACCGTGCTCCACGTGCTTAGGCGCCGGACATGACATCGGCCGATGCCAGGGTGCCGTCGACCAGGTAGCGGTGCACATAGAACGGATCGGTCAGCTTGGACAAGTTCGGGTAGGCGCTGGCCTAAGCACGTAGCCGAGTTTTTCCATGCCCGTGACCGCGTCGAAGCCGTGCACCATGCCGTCATTGGCACCCACGTAGATCATGCGGGTACGGTTCTGATTGGCAGTGCGGAAGGCACGGTAGGCAGCGTCGCCGTAATTGTCCGACGGCTCGCCAACATAATGCGGGGCGGAATTGACGATGTCGCCCAGCTTGTTGGTCGGACGCTTGCGGAACACGCCTTCGTCCGTGGCCGAGCCGCGCAGGTAGTTCAGGCGCTCGGCACCTTTGTTGTCCACCACGCCGTCGCCGGTTTTCTGCAGCAGCGCAACCTGGCCCGCCGACAGTTCGGCCACGCCAGGCTTGCTCGCATCGACCGGCCAGCGGAAGGCAATCCCCTTGCCGACGCTAGCAGCGTTGCTGGTCATGATGACGCGGTCGTCGGCCTTGATGGTATTGAGCAGCGCGCCCGCATCCCAGGTCGGCGTTGTGCTCAGCTTGCCGGTGGAGAGCAGCTTGTAGTTGAGCAATTGGCCGGACCAGTCGGTCGCGGAAAAGCGTGCCTGGTAGATATTGGCGTCGGCGGCAACCGAGGCGCTGTTGAGCGCAACAGAGGAGGCGGCCGAACTCTTGGAAATGATGTCGGCGAAAATCTCGGCGAACGCCTTGTTCAGCGTTTCGGTATTGCTCGCATCGTAAGCCTTTTCACTGCCACCGGCGATCGCAATCGAGTGCAACTGGTTGATCGAGACGCCATACGGCAAGGCAAAGCCGACCACGTAGGTTTCGGCATTGGCCGCCGATTCCTTCCAGGCCTTTCACTTCGGTCAACAAACCGGCCAGGCTTTCGTCGACGTTCGCGGTCGGCTTGCCCTCTTTGGTCACCGAAGGCAAACCGTCGGTCAGCGTGACCAGATAGTTCTTGCCGCAGGATTCAGGCGGCTTGGGGAACTTGGCGCCGCTCTTGCCGTTCGGGTCGGTCAGGGTGCCGTTGTAATAGTAGTTCGCCGTCAACACCGTACCCGCAAGCGGGCTCAGACCGGCGTTAGCCAACGGCAAGGCCGCATTGGTCGGCTCGTTGGTGACGAACTGCGACTTGGCCAGTTTCTTGTTCAGCAAGTCGACCTGGGCCGCGTTCAAGTTCGCGATCGGCACGTGCAGATAGCCCATGCCCGGCGCTTCATTGCTGAACCAGGTCTTGCCGACGCCTTGCAGCGCCATGCGCTTGCCGAAGTCGGTGATGCCCTGGCCCAGATCGCTGTCGGTGGGGTGGTAGGTCGGATTGCTCACGATCGTGCCGTAGCCGGAGCCGGACGTGCTCGGCGAGGCATTCGCCGCGCTGCTTTCACCGCTCTTCTTGGTCGAGCACGAGAATTGATCCCATGGGCCGCGCAGTTTCGGATCCTTGTTGTCGACGTCTTCCTTGTCGGTGCACTTCTTGCCGCCGTTGCCAATACCCCAGAAGTCATTGGTCGGGCTGGTGCAGGCGGTGGCCGAATAGCAGAAGGTCGGCGAACCCATCTTCGACCCGGAATACGAAGGAAGATTGACGTTGTAATAGATGAATTCACCCGGGGTCGACAAATTCTTGACCCGGAATTTCTTCTTCTGGCCATTGCGCGGGCCAGTGTAGTTCGGATCGTAGTCGTCCTTGTTGTACGACACGTCATACTGCGTCGTCTTCGATAAAGTAAGAAATGACGCCGGTCTGCTCGTAAGCCAGCAAACCCATGTTGATCAGGCCGGAATAATTACCCATGACCGACTTCATGGCATTGCGTGCGATCTGCGACTTGCTCTCGTCGCTGTCGCTGCCGACCGCCCGGCCGGTCGGATCGGTATCCATCGAGTTCAGAATTACCGTACATCATCAGCACATTGGCCTTCTTGGCCGCCCCCAGGAACAGCGGGGTATTGGTAAGGGACAATGGCGCCGCATAGGCTTGCATGATGGCCAACTGGAAGCACCGAGAAGGCGCCTGCCGCTGGCAGGTAATGGAGAACCGATTTCATATTCATGAACCTTTATGGTTTGTAGAAAGTACTTTGCAGCATCACACGCGTGTTAGGCTGTTTACCGTAGGCCAACACCGTAATGCGGTACGGCGTGGCGGTGGATTTCATGCCAAACGCGTTGCCAGGCAACGCCATCATTTGCGGCATGAGCTCAATGATGTATTTTGGTTGTTCGGCGACCCCGGTAAGCAAGGCAGTCTCGCCGTCCTTGCCGAAGGTCAGCACCTTGCTGCCACCCCAGTCGACCGTCTCGGCCATCGACTTGCCGTCCAGCGGCGGCAGGCACAGGCCGGCGGTGCAGGTGTCGCTGAAGTCCGACACCGAGGTCTCGCTGTAGCGGATACGCTGTTCGACGGCGCGCAGCGCCATTTCGCCCCGCTTGCAGGGCCAGCGATTTGTCGGAATTGCCGCCGGAAATTTTTTCCTGCAGCACGGAGGTTTTCATTGTCGTCAGGCCCATCAGGGTGACCAGCACCAGAATGATCAGGCACACCAGCAAGGCCGCGCCCGACTGGTTCTTGTTCGAAGGTAGCTTGTTCATCAGTTCAAACCCTGGTTACGCAGTGAGATCGTGGTCGAGAACGGCGTGTACATGCGGCGGTCGGCTGCCTTGAACAGGCTGCTTAATGAAATACACTTCCTGCTTGGCCGCGGTGACATTGTCCTGCTGCGACTTGAGCAGCAGCTGGACGCGCACGGCGATGACCGGAGCGGTGCCGACGTCGGCCGCCGTGACGTAGCGCCGGGTCGGGGCGGCACTGCCCAGATCCGGTGAAATCATGTACTCGACTTGCATCTGTTCGATGCCATCCGTGATTTCCTCGGCATTCAGGCTGCCTTCCTGGCGATACAGCGACTTGTTGCTTAGCCACGCCATTGGCGGCCGCGGCCACGAAGTAGGCCACGCTCGAGACCGGGGTCAGGGACGCGCCCTGATCGTTGCGGAAGGTGCGGCCCAGCGAGACCTGGGTATTCTTGTTGGCTGCGTGACCGATCTTCTTGTCAGCAGGAACGTTGGTCATCACGAACAGCACCGCGTAGTTGCAGTCCGATACGACGGCCATGCGGTCGGCTTCCAGGCCGGTCGCGTCGCCCAGGGGAATCGGCACTTCGTCGGTCGGCATCACGTCCGATACCGGCAAGGTCTTGCCGGTCGGCACGCGCACCACCAGCACGTCGCTGCCGTTGACCGGTTTGAAGCCGGTCTGCCCGATGTGGGTAGGCAAGGTGGCATGGAAGCCGCCCGTGGTCAGGGCATCATAACCGACGACCCGGGTTGCATACTCACCGTCGAAGCCGCCGTCCTTGACGATGCTCGAATAGCGGTTCGGGATCAGATCGTAATTGAAGCAACCCATGTGGCCGGACATGCGCACGTCTTCCTGCAGCATGCCGAGCGAGAAGCGCGAGCCTTCCTGAATCCGGGCCCGGCTTTCGGAACTCTTGTAGATGGTCGAACTCGACGCCAGCACGGCAGCCACGCCGCCCACCACCAGCAAGCCCAGCGCCATGGCGACGAGCATTTCCATCAATGAAAAACCTGTTTGTTTTTTCATCACTGCACCATGCTCACGGTTACGCGCTTCGGATCGACCGCCACTTTCGAACGCGGCTTGTCGGTCCACCAGACCTTGACCACCACCGGGCCGTTGCCGTCGCAGGCAGTGGCGGCTAGGCGTGCCATCATTGGGCGTGCTGTCGTTGCAAATGGCGCCTTTGCCGCCCGGCAGACGCTTGCTCAACTCGGTCTCCCAATCGGAGATTTCATCGGCGGCCAGCGTGTCGGCGATGCAGCCCGAGGGCGTGGCCACGGTCGAGTTGTAATAGCTGGCGCGGCAATCGGACTTGAGAGCGGACACGCCGACATAGGTGGCGCCGGAGTTGGCGCGGATGCGCTCGGCCATGTCGGACGCCTTGAGGGTCGCGACCGAACGGAATTGCGCGGTATCCATGCCCGTGAGCGATACCAGTTGCAGACCGGCGACGCCGAGCATGCCGAAAGCGAAAATGACGATCGTGACGAGAATTTCGACCAGGGTGAAACCTTGCTGCTTGATTATCTTGTTTTTCATGAACAGGCTCCGGCGCCTTTGGTGGTGTTGATGTTGCCGTTTCTCAGCACGCGGATGGTGCGCTTGGGCGTCGTTTCGTAGCACAGCGTAAACTCCACGCCAGCCATGTCGAGCTTGGATTCGTTGAACTGGAGATAGCTTAAGCAACGAAGGCCTGGTTGTCGGACACTTGCAGGCCATCGATCTTGATGCTTAGAGCGCGGGCATCTCGCCGCGCACGATCAGCACTTCGCCCGCATTGACCACGCCCTTGTTGGCGGGATCGTGGAACACGATGTGGCCCTTGGACCAATCTTGCACGTTGCAGCTGGTGCCATTGTCGCTGGCGCAAATGGTCACGGCGTTCTGGCCGTTGTTCGATTCCTCGCGCGCGGTGACCATGTCGTCGTACAGGCTGCGGGTAGCGCTGTCGAGGCGGTACTTCAGCAGCACGCCCTTGAAGCTGGGTACAGCGATGCCGAGCAAAACAACCGCGATGACCATGGTCATCATCAGCTCGATCATCGTAAAGCCCCGGACACCCGCAGGTGCCGGTTGGTTTTTGTATAGTATTGTCATGTCAGTCGAAACAGGTCAAAAGGGAGAGACCGCTTGAGCGCCGCCCGACAATGCAACAATGTCTATCAAGCAACGGATCGGTATGATACCTCGGTTCGGTGCCAATGTTGCGACATATCACGTGATTTTTGGTGACTAATTCCCGACAAACACTTAAAAAGTGAAAAAGAGCAAGAGGATTTGCTCTAAGTCAAGTGATTTTATTGCCGTGGGCCAATTATTTCGAGTTTTTCGTTGTCTAAAGGCCCATTTCCGCTGAATCGGTCCAGATACAGGTAAATAACCGGCGTTATGTACAGCGTGATGACTTGCGAGAACAGCAAACCGCCCACCACCGCCAGGCCCAGCGGCTGGCGCAATTCAGCGCTCGGCGCCGAGGCCGAGTGCGATCGGCAAGGCGCCCATCAGCGCAGCGAGCGTGGTCATCAGGATCGGACGCAGGCGCAGGATGCAGGCGCTGCGGATCGCGTCATGCGGACTCATCCCTTCCTGGCGCTGCGCATGCAGCGGAAGTCGATCATCATGATCGCATTCTTCTTGACGATGCCGATCAGCATCAGGATCCCGATGATGGCGATCATGGTCAGGTCCATGCCGAACAGGCGCAGCGTCAGCAGCGCGCCCACCGCCGCCGATGGCAAGTAAGCCAGAATCGTGAGCGGGTGGATATAGCTCTCATACAACACCCCGAGCAGCACATAGATGACGCCGAGCGCGGCGACGATCAGGATGACCTGGGACGACTGCGAATCCTGGAACACGGCCGCGTCGCCGCCGTACTTGGTGATGACCGAGGCTGGCAGCTTCATTTGCACGCCCATCTTGTCGATCTTGGCCGTGGCCACGCCAAGCGGCACGTCGGGCGGCAGATTGAACGAGAGCGTGATCGCCTGCAGCTGGCCCTGGTGGTTGACGGAGGTCGGTCCGACCGTGCGTTCGACCCGGGCAAACGCGGCCAATTGCACCAGCTGGCCGCCCTTGCTGCGCACCGCCATCCGTTCCAGCGCCTGCTCCGACTGGCGGTCGGCGGCGGCCGCTTCGAGGATCACGCTGTAACTGGCGGTGGGCCCGTAAATGGTCGAGACCTGGCGCTCGCCGAAGGCGGCGTACAGCGCGGTGCGCACGTCGGCCAGTTGCACGCCGAGCGCGCTGGCCTTGTCGCGGTCGATGATCAGGCTGGCCTGCAGGCCGCGGTTCTGGGCATCGCTGGTGACGTCGCGGAAAGACGGATCGGCGCGCATGCGCTCGAGGTACTTGCCTCCACTCGCCGAGCGCGTCCGAACTGACGCTTTGCAGGGTGTACTGGTAGCGGCTCTTGCTGGGCCGCCCGCCCAGCTGCAGGTTCTGGATCGGCGACAGGAACACCGACACGCCGGCGATCTGGCGCGTGGCGCGGCGCAAGCCGTCGACCACCTCGGGCATGGGCTTGCGCTGGCCGCGCGGCTTGAGCGCGATGAAGCCGCGCCCGGTATTGCCGCCGCCGGTAAACGAGGTCACGTCCTGCACATTGGGGTCGGCCCGGATCACCTCGACCACCCGGGTCTGGAGCGCCAGCATGGCTTCGGTCGAGGTATCTTCGGCCGCTTCGATGCTCATCCGCATCTGGCCCAGGTCTTCCTCGGGGAAAAAGCCTTTGGGAATGGTTGTAAAACAAGATCAGGGTCAGCACCAGGGTCGCCAGCGCCACCATCAGCACCACGAAGCGGTGCGTCAGGGCCACATCGAGCGAGCGCGCATAGGCTTCGCGCACGCGCAAAGCCGGCTTCGAAATGGCGTCCGATGAAGCTTTTCTCGCCTTCGCCGTCGGCCACGTGGGGCGGCAGCAGGCGCGAGGCCAGCATCGGCACCAGGGTCAGCGAGACCGCCGCCGACACCAGCACCGACAGCCCGACCACGACCGCAAATTCGTGGAACAGCAGGCCGATCACGCCCGGCATGAAGAAGATCGGAATGAATACCGCCACCAGCGAGATCGAGATCGAGACGATGGTAAAGCCCATTTCGCGCGAACCGACCAGGGCCGCGTGGACCGGCTTCTTGCCCATTTCGATATGGCGCACGATGTTTTCCAGCACCACGATCGCATCGTCGACCACCAGCCCCACCGCGAGCGTGATGCCGAGCAGGGAAACATTGTCCAGACTGTAACCGAACCAGTACAGCAGCGACAGCGCGCCCAACAGCGAGATCGGCATCGTCACCGCCGGAATGAAGGTGGCGGCGGCGCGGTGCAGGAACAGGAAGATCACCAGCACCACCAGCACCACGGTCAGCGCCAGCGTCAGATTGACGTCGTGGATCGCTTCGCGGATCGACATCGAGCGGTCATTGACCAGGTTGATCTTGATCGAGGCTAAGCACCTGGGCCTGGAAGCGCGGCAGCAGCTTGCGCACCGCGTCCACCACCTGCACCGTGTTGGCGTCCGGCTGGCGCTGCACCAGCAGCACGATCGAGCGCTCGCCGTTGTAGGAGCCGAAGGCCTTGACCGACTGGTAGCTGTCTTCGACCTGGGCCACCTCGCGCAGGCGCACCGGCTGGCCGCCGCGGGTGGCGACCACCAGCTCGGCGAACGCTTCGGCATTGGTCAGCTGGGCATTGCCCTGGATCGTCAGGGTCTGGCTGGGGCCGTCGATGATGCCGAGCGGCGCATTCAGAATTGGCCGCGCGCAGCGCCTGGGCCAGTTCGTCCAGCGACAGGTCGCGCGCAGCAGCTCGGCGTTGGCGCGTACCCGCACCGCGAACTTCTTCTGGCCGTTGACCGAGACCTGGGCCACCCCCGGCAGGGTCGACAGCGAGGGGGCGATCAGGTTTTCGGCATAGTCGTTCAGTTCCGACAAGTTCATCGAGGGCGAGGTCATGGCCATGAACAGCACCGGTGCGTCGGCGGGATTGACCTTGCGGTAGGACGGCAACTCCGTCATTTCCTGGGGCAGCTGGCGCTGCGCGCCCAGCAGCGCCGCCTGGACGTCGATGGCGGCGGTGTTGATGTCGATCGACGGGTCGAATTCGAGCGTGAGCGAGGTCGAACCCTGGGTGCTGGTCGAGGTGATCACCCCGATCCCGGCAATGGTCGAGAACTGCTTTTCCAGCGGCAGCGCGACCGAGGACGCCATGGTCTCGGGGCTGGCGCCGGACAGGTTGGCCTGGACGTTGATGACCGGCGTGTTATAGCTGGGCAGCGCCGCGACCGGAATATGCAGGTAGGCCAGGATCCCGACCAGCACCAGGCTGACCGAGAGCAGCACCACCATCACGGGGCGCCGGATGCACAGTTCGGACAGGTTCATTTGGCCGCCGTCTGGACTGGCGTGCCGGTCTTGCCTTTGGCGCCACCGCGTCGGCCAGCTTGATTCTGCCGCCCGGCCGCAGATTCTGCTTGCCTTCGGTGATGACTTGTTCACTGCCCTGCAGGCCAGTGACGGCCGCTTCCTGGCCGAAGGCGTGCACGCGCGTGACCGGCATGCTCCTGGCCTTGCCGTCCTCGACCACGTAGACCGAGGTGCCGCGCGGGGTCGTGATGATGGCGGCCTGGGGAATGATGAGCGCGTCTTTCAGGGTCGCGAGCGTGATCTTGGCGGTCGCGAACTGGCCCGGCCACAGGGCGCTGGCGCGGTTGGGGAAGCGCGCCTTGGCGCGGATCGCTTGCCGGCCTGCGGGTTGACCGCATTGTCGACGAAGTTGAGTACGCCCGACACCGGCTGGCCGCTGCCGGTGCTCGCTTCGACCGCCAGCTTGCCCTGCTGCTGGGCCGCCAGCAGGCTTGGCCAGGGCCGACTCGGGCAGCGTGAAGGCGACATCGATCGGGTCGAGCTGGGTGACGCTGGTCAGGACCGTGGCCTAAGCTGCACCAGGCTGCTTAAGCATACACGTCGATCGCGCCCACCCGGCCCGCCTGCGGCGCGCGGATCGCGCTGTAGCTGGCGGCCACCTGCTCGGCGTTCAGGGCGGCGCGGCTGGCGCCAAGCGGGCGGCGCGCGCCGTCGAGCTGGGAGCGCAGGGTGTCGAGCGCGCCCTGGGCAATGAATTTTTGCGCGAACAGCTGTTCGGCGCGCGCCACCTGGCGTTCGAGGTCGGCCACGGTCGCGCTATCGCGCCGGATCTGGGCCCCGGCCTTGTCGACATTGGCGCGCTCGCTGCGGTCGTCGAGCGTAAAACAGCGGTTCGCCCGCCTTGACGAACTGGCCTTCGCGGATATGGACCTTGCGGATCGTGCTGGTGGTCTGCGGATGCAGTACCACGCTGGCCACCGGCGTCACGCTGCCGCTGGCCGTCAGCACCACCGGCACGTCGGCGCGGCGCGGCGCCACCACGTTGACCACCGTGGGCGGCTGCTCGCCCTTGGCGGCCGGGCCGGTCGCGCCGCCCTCGCTGCGGGTCAGGCTCCAGGCGGCCGCTGCCAGGCTTTGGCGACGGCGGCCACGGTAATCACGATGCGGTTGGTTTTTTTCATGGTGGCGATGGTTGTTTTCTTGTGCTTATTTTCCGGCGTAGTACGTGGGCAGCACCAGCGTGACCTCGAGGCCGCCGTCGGGATGGTTGGCCAGCGCGATCGTGCCGCCGTGCTGCTCGGTGATGTTGCGTGCGATCGTCAGACCGAGGCCGGTGCCGCCCGACTCGCGCGAGCGCGAAGTTTCGACCCGGTAGAAGGGCTCGAACACGCGCGCCAGCTCGGCCGGGGCAATCCCGGGCCGCTGTCGCGGATCCGGATCCGGGCCGAGCCCGATACCGCGTCCACCGTCACGATGGCGCGCTGCCCGTACTTGACGGCATTGTCGATCAGGTTGACCAGGCAGCGGCGCAAGGCCAGCGGACGCCCGAGCAGCGCTTTTCTGGCGCTGCCATGTACTTCGACTTGCTGGCTTAAGCATCGGTGGCGTCGCAGCAGACGCTGCCCAGCAGCGAGTCGAGGTCGAGCGCGGCCATGGTTTCGGTGGTATCCATCGAGCGCGCCAGCTCCAGGCCTTCGCGCACCATGGCTTGCATCGCCGACAAATCGCCCACCAGGCGCTGCTGGAGTTCCGGGTCGGCCACTTTTTCCAGCCGCAGGCGCATGCGCGTGAGCGGCGTCTGCAAGTCATGGGTAATCGCGGCCAGCATCTGGGTGCGCTGGAAAATGTATTGCCGGATGCGCGCCTGCATGGCGTTGAAGGCGGCGCTGGCCTGGCGGATTTCGGACGCTTGTCGCCAGGGCCAGCGGCGGATGGTTGATGTCGTTGCCCAGGTCCTTGGCCGCCTGCGCCAGCTGCTTGAGCGGGCGCGTGGTCATGCGCGCCACCAGGTAGGCCAGCACCGTGATCGAGGTCAGGAACATGGCGATGATGATGCGGTAGTCGGACTGCTCGGCCAGCACCGAGGACAGCCGGCGGCAGGATCTGCAGGCGCAGCAGCTCGCCGTCGCGCATGCGCACGTTCAGGCTTTCGCACACGCCCGGCCAGACCCGGCGCGCCGAACCGAACATGCTGTGCTGGATGCGCGGCACGTCGCAGGCGGGCGGACGCAGGGCGACCGTTTCCGAGCCGGTACTGCTTGCCGATGCGGGCCGCCAGCGCGGCCGTGAATTTGGATGGCGCGGCCAGCACCGGCAGCTGTTCGGCCGCTTCTTCGAGGCGGATGCCGGGCCGGTTGGCCGACAGCAGATAGGCGGCTCTGGCCGAGGCTGGCACGATCTCGGCCGAGAAAATCAGCTGCTCCGAACGCTCGAGGGCCTGGTTGTCGCGGTATTCGCGGAAGATCTCGTTATGCTGTTCTTCGACCAGCAGCTGGGTCAGGATGGCGGAAATGACGGTGCCCGCCAGCAGGGTCAGGAACACGCGCCCGGTCATCGAGCTGAAAAACGCTTTCACGCGGGCGGCTCCACCGTCACCTGGTAAGCCAGCACGTAGCCGCCGTTGCGCACCGTCTTGATGATCTGCGGCAGGCGCGCATCTTCGCCCAGCTTCTGGCGCAGGCGGCTGATCTGGATGTCGACCGAGCGGTCGAAGGGATCAGGCGTCGCGGCCCTGGGTCAGGTTCAGCAGCTGGTCGCGGTTGAGGACCCGGTTCGGATGCTCGAGGAACACGCGCAGCAGGCGGAATTCTGCGCCCGAGAGCATGATCACGATGCCTTCCGGGTTGAGCAGGTGGCGCGCGGTCAGGTCCAGGGTCCAGCCCGAAAAGCGCATCTGCTGCGCGTTTTCGGACGGCGTGTTGGACGGCATGGCGTGGCTGCGGCGCAGCACGCTGCGGATGCGCGCCAGCAGTTCGCGCGGTTCGAACGGCTTGGGCAGGTAATCGTCGGCCCCCATCTCCAGACCCAGGATGCGGTCGAGCGGCTCGTTGCGGGCGGTCAGCATGATCACCGGCAGGGTCGAATGGGCGCGCAGCTTGCGGCACAGGGTCAGGCCGTCGTCGCCAGGCAGGTTCAGATCGAGTACGATCAGGTCGGGGCGCGCCTCGTCGAGCGTCTTCCACATGCCGGTGCCGTCGGCCGCCGCCAGCGCGGGTAACCGTTCGACTCGAGGTAATCGGCCAGCAGCTGGCGGATATCGCGGTCGTCGTCGACGATCAGAATGGTAGAGGGAGTATCCATGACCGCAATTATGTCGGCTTGGCGCCAGTCTGAATAGCGTATTTGTATCGGCATGTGTATACAGCAGCGGCCGAAACAAATCGATACAAACTGCCGGGCAGCGGAAACGCGGCGTTGACATCCGCCTTCCATCATGACCTTGCACACCGGCGATCGCGCCGCAGCTCACTTGATAAAGGAATCACCATGACCAGCATCCGCCACCACGCACTGATCGCCCTGGCCGTCCTCGGCCTGGCCGCCACCTCGCCCGGCGCCAGCGCCGCCGACACCACCGCCCAGGCCGCCACGGCCCCGGCCGCCGCCGGCCAGGCGCACGCCCGGGGCCAGTGGGGCGAGCGCGCCGCCGCCCGCCGCCAGCAGCTGCACGACGCGCTGCGCCTGACGCCGTCCCAGGAAAGCGCGTGGAATGCCTGGATCGCCGCCACCCCGCGCCACGAGGCCTAGGCCAGCGTCCGGACCGCGCCGCCTGGAACACCATGAGCGCGCCGCAGCGCCTGGAACAGCAGATCGCGCGCGCCCGCCAGCATACCGAGCACATGGAAGCGCGCCTGGCGGCGCTGCAGCCCCTGTACGCGAGCTTCACGCCCGAGCAGAAAAAGCTGTTCGACGCGCAGGGACGCGCGGCGCGCCATGGCGGACAGCACGGCCGCCACCACGGCATGCGCCACGGTATGCACCACCAGGGTGAATAAGCGCGCGGCGGCGGGGCGCGCCGCGTTCCCGCCGCTGCCAATGTATACAAATTGTAACGACACGCAACCGAAATAGCGTGTATCGCTGGTCTGTGCTTATTCATCAGTGTATGCTGGGCCCAACTATCTGTAGGGCAATATTGCAAAATACGGGATTCGCATGGACAAGCATATTTACGACAAGACCGATAAGGGCCGCGACGAAATCGCGACCCGCAAATATCACATCCCGGCCAAGCAGCGCTCGCTGCTGGTCATGATCGACGGCCACCGTTCGATCGAGGTCCTGATGAAAAGCTTCGGCCCGCTCGGCCTGACGGTCGACAATGTGAATGAACTGCTCAATGACGGCATGATCGTGCTGGTCGACGACGGCGTGCCCGATCCCGGACCGGAAACCATTACCCCGCACAAGGCAGGCATGTCGGCCGCGGCCCGCATGGCGGCCCGGCGCAAGGCGGCAGTCGAGCGTTCCCACCACGAACACGAGCACGACCACGGTCCCGACACCGTGTCTGGTATGGCGTCCGCTACGGCGTCCGGTATGGCGTCCGGTACGGCCGAGGCCGCCAACGCGCCCGCCCAGAGCGGCGGGATGAGCGATGCCGAGCGCCACATGGCCTTGCAGGATTTCTATACGCAGACCATCAAGAGCACGCTGGGATTGCGCGGCATGATGCTGCAGCTGAAGGTGGAAAAGTGCGCCGGTCTGGCCGACTTCCGCGCTGCGCGAGACTTACCTGGAAGCGGTGCTCAAGGCCAAGGGCCGCGAGATGGCGCTCAGCCTGTCGGGCCTAGCTCGACCAGCTGCTGGGCGACGCGCCGCCGGGCTGAGCGGCGCGCGCCCCGAGCCGATTGCAGCTTGCGCAGCGATGCGCTGAACTTGTCTGCATCCTGGTAGCCGACCACGCGGCTGCCGGGAATTTCCTTCCCATCGCGGCCGAACAGAATGATGCCCGGCGGGCCGAACAGCTTGAAGCGCTTGAGCATGGCCTTGTCGTCGGCATCGTTGGCCGTCACGTCCACCTGCAGCAGCAGGGTCCCTTCCAGCTGGCGCTGCACGCGCGCATCGACGAAGGTCAGTTTTTCCATTTCCTTGCAGGACACGCACCAGTCGGCATAAAAGTCGAGCATGGCCGTGCGCGCGCCGTTGGCGGCCAGCGCCGCGTCCAGGTCGGCAACCGTCTTGATGCGCTTGAACGCCAGGCCATGGTTCTGCGCCGCGCGCAGGTGGCCGAGCGGCGCGAGCACGTCGCGCCCGCCGGTGGCAGCGCCGGTCAGCTGCAGCGCGCCCAGCAGCGCGAACACGGCGGCCAGGCCGAGCGCGGCCCAGTGGCGCGTGGCCCGCATCAGATAGGCGGCATAGCCGATCAGCAAGGCGCTCCACAGCAGCATCTGGACCAGGGCTTAAGCAGCACCGGCGACACCAGCCACAGCGCCACGGCCAGCATCAGCACGCCGAAGAATTTCTTGACCTCGTCCATCCAGGCGCCCGCGTGCGGCAGCAGGGTCCCGGCCGACAAGCCGACCAGCAGCAGCGGGATGCTCATCCCGGCCGCCATCGAAAACAGGGCCAGGCCGCCAATGACGACGTCGCGGGTCTGGCCGATGTAGACCAGGGCGCCCACCAGCGGCGCGGCCACGCAGGGTCCGACGATCAGGGCCGAGACCGCGCCCATGGCGAACACGCCAAGCCAGCTTGCTTCTACCGACATGCGGCCCGAGGCGTCCGCCAGGCGGGTTTGCAGCGCGGCTAAGCAGTTGCAGTGTGTAGACGCCGAACATCGACAGCGCCATGACCGACATCAGGATCCCGATGCTGCCCAGCACCCAGGGATTCTGGAGCGAGGCCGACAAGCCTTCGCCGATCAGGCTAGGCCGCGATCCCGAGCGCGGTGTACACCATGGCCATGCCAAGCGAATAGGAAGCGGCCAGGGTGAAGCCGCGCCCGCGCGTCACGCGCGCCGCTGCCGACGATGATCGAAGCGAGAATCGGCACCATCGGCAGCACGCAGGGCGTGAACGACAGGCCCAGGCCGAGCAGGATGAAGGCGGGAATGATGACCAGCAGCTTGCCGCCGCCCAGCACGGCAGCAAAGCCGCCCTGCTCGGACGTGTCGGCCGCCATGCCGCGCAGTGGCCGCAGCGCTTCAGCAGCCTGAGCCGGGACCATGCGGCGCGGGAGGCGGCCGATGCGGCAGAAGCGGCAGAGGCGGCCGCGGCCGCGCGCACGCTGGCCGGCGTGCGGCCAGCGGCAGCCAGCTCGGCCCCGAAGCCGCCCGGCAGGCTGGCGGCGGCGCTGCTCTGGCCACCATTCAGGTCGAAGCGACCAGGCGCGCCTGGCATCCTGCGGCGCATAGCACAGGCCGAAACGTCGGCGCAGCCTTGCGAGGTCGCGTTCAGGGTGTACATGCTTAAGCCGCCTTGACCGGGACCGTGATGGTCACGCTGCCGCGGTAGGTTTCTACATTCTTTTGGAAGGTGTCGTCGAACTTGATCTTACCTTGAGGGAAGACGGGCTCGCCGAGGGTGGCGCCGCTGGCGCGGAAGGCGAAGCGTTCGTGGTACATATAGTAGCCGTCCGCAATCTCGTAGGTGACGGCGACGGTTTCCGGATCGAGCATGCGGGCCGAGAAGCGGAACGCGGCATCGGGCTCGAGGTAATCCTCATGCGCGCGTGCGGCACTGGCGGAAAATATCGTCAATACAAACAGCAGCAGCGCAGAACGCGGCCTTGAAAAAATGGCGGGACATGACTTCCTTTCGCTGGGCGAAGCAGAATAGTACACCGGAGGAAAGGTTCTCGCCTGCAGTGAATTACTTGCCCAGGGGCGGGATGGGAGGGAGCACGGCCATCAGGGCGTCCCCTCCCCTGGCAATTACTGGCGCGGTTTCGGTGGTGGCGGTGGCGGTGGCAGGTTGGTTACGCCGCAGTCGCCATAACGCGAGCATTGATCTTCAGCCATCGGGCTCATGTCGGCATCGTCGAGCGGATCGAAAGCCAGGGCAGCGCCGCTGGCCAGCAGGGCGGCCACGGCCAGTAACAACTTGTTCATCATCGCGCATTTCCTTAAAGGGTCAGGTGCGACATTGCACCATCGGACAACTGTAAGGGACGCACTATACGCAGTCAATCAATGTTGACAATAAATTCAAGTATTTTGAATAAGTGTTGCACAAAACGCAAAACGCCCGCTGGAAACCAGCGGGCGTTTTATGATTGCCGCGGCTAATTACTCAGCCGTTGGAGCAGCATCGACGTCCGATACTTCCAGGACGGTCCAGCAGTTCGACGTAAGCCATCGGTGCATTGTCGCCAACGTGGAAACCCATTTTCAGGATACGCAGGTAGCCACCGTTACGGTTGGCGTAGCGTGGGCCCAGTTCAGCGAACAGCTTCCAGGACCATTTCGCGGTCGCGCAGACGCGAGAAAGCCAGACGCTTGTTGGCCAGGGTGTCGGTCTTGCCCAGGGTCAGGATCGGCTCGATAACGCGGCGCAGTTCCTTGGCTTTTGGCACGGTGGTTTTGATGGCTTCATGACGCAGCAGGGAAACGGTCATGTTGCGCAGCATAGCCAGGCGGTGGGACGAAGTACGATTCAGCTTGCGAAGGCCGTGACGGTGACGCATGGTAATTCCTTTCGAGTTGTTTAAATCCAGCTCTTCGATCGCTTATACGAAAACGTATGATGCGCGGGCCGGTTAGTATATAAATGAATACCCGGAGCGACATGCCCCGGGCAGTTACAGCAATTATTTCTCGAGGCCTGCAGGTGGCCAGTTCTCGAGTTTCATGCCCAGGGTCAGGCCGCGCGAGGCAAGAACTTCCTTGATCTCGTTGAGCGACTTGCAGGCCCAGGTTTGGCGTCTTGAGCAGTTCGTTTTCCGAACGCTGGATCAGGTCGCCGATGTAGTAGATGTTTTCTGCTTTCAGGCAGTTGGCCGAACGCACGGTCAGTTCCAGATCGTCCACTGGACGCAGCAGGATCGGATCGACCAGCGGAGCGCGATGGCGCTTCGGCGGCAGCTTCCGTGCCTTCCAGGGCAGCGAACACATTCAACTGGTCCACCAGAACGCGGGCCGACTGGCGGATCGCTTCTTCCGGCGTGATCACGCCGTTGGTTTCGATGTTGATGATCAGCTTGTCCAGGTCGGTACGCTGTTCGACGCGCGCCGATTCAACGAAGTAGGACA
This sequence comes from Massilia sp. H-1, assembly GCA_024703915.1. GTDB lineage: Bacteria > Pseudomonadota > Gammaproteobacteria > Burkholderiales > Burkholderiaceae_D > Telluria_A. The sequence continues at coordinate 2,324,177 of CP087969.1, forward strand.
CGCGGCGCACTGGCGAGAACGATGCGTCCAGGATGATGCGGCCGATGGTCTTGTTGGTGTCTTCCGACAGGCGGCGCACGTTACCTGGCACATAGCCACGGCCTTTTCGACCTTGATCTGCATGTCCAGCTTGCCACCGGCGGTCAGGTGAGCGATCACGTGGTCCGGATTGATCAGTTCGACGTCATGCGGCAGATCGATGTCCGAAGCCAGGATCGCGCCTTCGCCTTCCTTTTTCAGGGTCAGGGTGACGGAATCACGGTTGTGCACCTTGAATACCACGCCCTTGAGGTTCAGCAGCAGGTCAACGACGTCTTCCTGCACGCCGTCCAGCGACGAGTACTCATGGACCACGCCAATGATCGTCACTTCGGTAGGCGCGTAGCCGACCATCGACGACAGCAGTACGCGGCGCAACGCGTTACCGAGGGTGTGGCCATAGCCACGCTCGAACGGCTCCATCACGACTTTGGCGTGACCGGCACCGAGGGCTTCAACATCGATAATACGTGGCTTCAACAAACTGTTTTGCATGAAATGTCCTTTTCAATACCCTCGGCTCGTTACGCCGATAAGGCTGATGGCATTAGTGAAAACGCCCGCAAGCGAACTTGCGGGCGGGGAAACGACTTCTGGACTGCGATTAACGCGAATACAGTTCGACGATCAGCGATTCGTTGACGTCGTTAGCGATTTCGTTACGCTCTGGGAAGGACTTGAAGGTACCTTCCATTTTCTTGGCATCGACCGACACCCAGCTTGGCATGCCGACTTGTTCGGCCAGCGACAGGGCTTCAACGATACGTACTTGTTTCTTCGACTTCTCACGAACTGCGATCACGTCGCCGGTACGCACAGCGTACGAAGCGATGTTGACAACCTGGCCGTTGACCGTGAATGCTTTGTGGCTGACCAGCTGGCGCGCTTCGGCGCAGGTCGAGCCAAAGCCCATACGGTAGCAAACGTTGTCGAGACGCGATTCCAGCAGGCGCAGCAGGGCTTCGCCCGTGTTGCCCTTGCGGCGATTGGCTTCAAGCGAAGTAGCGGCGGAACTGACGCTCGAGGACGCCGTACATGCGCTTGACTTTTTGCTTTTCGCGCAGCTGGTTACCGTAGTCCGAGGTACGGGCACCGGATTTGACACCGTGCTGACCTGGCTTGACGTCCAGTTTGCATTTCGAATCGAGGGAGCGGCGTGCGCTCTTGAGGAACAGGTCCGTACCTTCACGGCGGGACAGTTTTGCTTTAGGTCCGATATAACGTGCCACAATATTTCCTTTAAATTATGACGCCCCGGCGACGCCAGTGATGGCGAGGCAGGCGCTAGTCAGCTCCGCGTGCGGACTGACGGTGGCTTACAAGAAAATCCCGCGCATGTTGCCATGGCAGGCGAGAATAGCCGGGCAGTATACCCTTGCGGGCCTGCTCCGGCAATCTTTATTTCACTAACGACGCCGGATGCAACATCCGGCTGACCGTTTTAGATACGACGACGCTTCGGTGGACGGCAGCCGTTGTGCGGCACTGGCGTCACGTCCTGGATTTCGGTGATCTTGATACCCAGGTTGTTCAAAGCGCGAACCGCCGATTCACGACCAGGACCTGGGCCCTTGATACGTACTTCGAGGTTCTTCACGCCGCACTCAACTGCGACCTTGCCTGCTGCTTCGGCCGCAACCTGCGCTGCGAACGGGGTCGATTTACGCGAACCCTTGAAGCCAGCACCGCCGGACGTTGCCCACGACAGGGCATTGCCTTGACGATCGGTGATCGTGATGATGGTGTTATTGAAAGAAGCGTGCACGTGGGCGATGCCCTCGGCGACGTTCTTTTTAACTTTTTTTGTACGCGCTGCTGCTGCGCTGCTCTGTTGCTTGGCCATGGTCGGTTCCTAGTTATTTCTTAAGCGATTGTGCGGCTTTGCGCGGACCTTTGCAGGGTACGGGCATTGGTGCGGGTACGCTGGCCACGGCAAGGCAGACCCTTACGGTGACGCATGCCACGGTAGCAGCCCAGGTCCATCAATCGCTTGATGTTCATGGACAGCTCACGGCGCAGATCGCCTTCGACTACGAACGTGCCAACTGCATCACGCAGTTTTTCCAGTTCGCTGTCGTCCAGATCCTTGACCTTTTTATTGGTCGCTACACCCGTTTCGGCGCAGATCTTCTTTGCGCGTGGACGGCCAATACCATAAACGGCGGTCAGGCCGATGACGGTGTGCTGATGATTTGGGATGTTAACCCCTGCAATACGTGCCATTCGTTATTCCTCAATAAATAACGTTAAATTAACCTTGACGCTGCTTATGACGCGGTTCCACGCAGATTACGCGGACAACGCCTTTGCGCTTGATGATCTTGCAGTTGCGGCAGATCCGCTTGACTGATGCGAGAACTTTCATATTTGCACTCTCTTGGATTGGTTCAACTACTTAAAATTTTTACTTGGTCCGGAACACAATACGGGCCCGGCTCAAATCGTAAGGCGTCAATTCCACCGTTACTTTATCGCCAGGGAGAATGCGGATATAGTTCATCCGCATTTTACCCGAGATGTGTCCGAGCACCACGTGCCCGTTTTCCAGCTTTACTCGAAACGTTGCATTGGGAAGATTCTCAAGAATCTCGCCTTGCATTTGTATGACGTCGTCTTTTGCCATTCGGTTTGTGCACTCCTGGGCGCTTATCGCGTCGGAATTCCGCCCTTGAAATTCGCCTTGCGCAGCAGTGATTCATATTGCTGCGACATGACATAGTTTTGTACTTGCGCCATGAAGTCCATGGTGACAACCACAATAATCAACAGGGAAGTACCGCCGAAATAGAAAGGAACTTTCCATTGGGCTTGCATAAATTCCGGCAACAAGCACACTAAGGTGATGTACACCGCTCCGGCCAGTGTCAAGCGCATCAGGATCTTGTCGATGTAGCGCGCGGTCTGCTCGCCAGGACGGATCCCGGGAACGAAGGCGCCGCTCTTCTTCAAGTTATCCGCTGTTTCCTTGCTGTTAAAGACCAGCGCCGTATAGAAGAAACAGAAGAACACGATTGCCACTGCATACAACAGCGCATGGATAGGCTCACCAGGCCCCATCGATGCTGCCAAGTCTTTCAGGAAAGCGATCACAGGGCTCGTTGATTCCTTACCCTTGGTGAACCAGTCCACGATCGTTGCCGGGAACAAGATGATCGACGATGCGAAGATCGGCGGGATCACGCTAAGCCATGTTCAGCTTCAGGGGCAGATGGCTCGACTGGCCGCCATACACCTTGTTGCCGACTTGCTTCTTCGCATAATTAACCAAAATCTTGCGCTGGCCGCGCTCGACGAATACAACGAAATACGTCACCACTGCCACCAGCACCAGAATGATGAGCGCCGAGAAGGCACCGATCGCTTCTTTCTGCACCAGCGTGAACAAATTGTGCAGTGCGCTTGGCAAGCCTGCCGCAATACCGGCAAAGATGATGATCGAAATACCGTTGCCCAGACCGCGCTCGGTGATTTGTTCACCCAGCCACATCAGGAACATGGTACCCGTCAACAAGCTCACGACTGTGACGAAGCGGAATACAAGACCCGGGTCGAGTACCAGTCCGGCCTGATGCTCCAGCGCCACGGCAATGCCGAACGCCTGGAACAGGGCCAGTGCCACCGTCGCATACCGGGTGTACTGAGTAATCTTGCGGCGACCTGCTTCGCCTTCTTTCTTTAACGCTTCCATCTGCGGTACGACGATCGACACCAGTTGCATGATGATCGAGGCCGAGATGTAAGGCATGATGCCAAGTGCGAACACCGTGAAGCGTTCCAATGCGCCGCCCGAGAACATGTTGAACATGCCCAGGATGCCATTTTGATTTTGCTTGAACGTCGAAGCCAGCACCACCGGGTCAATTCCTGGAACAGGAACGTGTGCCCCGAGGCGATAGACGACTAAGGCGCCAAGCAAAAACCAGAGACGACCCCACGGGAAACCGGCAGCTGCACTCTTACCAAGTTGTGAATTAGTCGCCAATTTTTGCTCCGATCAAGCTGTTAGCTTGCAACTTACGCTACCGAGCCGCCAGCTGCTTCGATTGCCGCTTTCGCGCCTGCAGTGACTTTCAGGCCTTTGAGGTTCACCGCTTTGGTGACTTCGCCGGACAGAATCACGCGCACATCGCGCGCCAGCACTGGCAGGATGCCTGCTTGCTTGAGCACCAGGATGTCGACATCGCCGACGGCCAGGTTGTTCAGGTCCGACAGACGCACTTCTGCTTTGAACGTTGCATTGAGCGACTTGAAACCACGCTTAGGCAGACGGCGTTGCAGAGGCATTTGACCGCCTTCGAAACCGACCTTGTGGAAACCGCCCGAACGCGACTTCTGACCCTTGTGGCCACGACCCGAGGTCTTGCCCAGGCCGGAGCCGATACCGCGGCCTACGCGACGCTTGTAATGCTTGGCGCCTTCAGCTGGTTGAATTGTGTTCAATTCCATGAATTTCTCCGTGACTTAAGCCCGAGGGCTTAAGCAACAACTTTAACGAGGTACGAGACTTTGTTGATCATGCCGCGCACGGATGGGGTGTCCTGCAACTCGGAAACCGAGTTAACACGACGCAGACCCAGACCGCGGACGGTGGCACGGTGATCTTGACGCGTGCCGATCAAACCCTTGACCAATTGTACTTTGATGGTGTTTGCCATTTTTTTTCCTCTTAGCCCAGGATGTCTTCGACCGACTTGCCGCGTTTAGCAGCGATGTCGGCAGGAGTGCTCATTTTTGCGAGGCCGTCGAGCGTGGCGCGAACCAGGTTGTAAGGGTTCGACGAGCCGGTGGATTTCGCCACGACGTCGGTCACGCCCATTACTTCGAAGATTGCGCGCATTGCAGCCAAGCGATGATCACGCCAGTACCTGGCTTGGCTGGCATCATCATTACTTTCGATGCGCCGTGACGGCCCGATACGGTGTGCTGCAGGGTACCGTTCTTGAGAGGCACCTTGATCAGGTTGCGACGGGCTTCTTCCATTGCCTTCTGCACACCAACCGGTACTTCTTTCGACTTGCCCTTGCCCATGCCGATACGGCCATCGCCATCACCAACAACGGTCAGTGCTGCAAAACCCATGATACGACCACCCTTGACCACTTTGGTCACGCGGTTGATCGCGATCATCTTTTCGCGCATGCCATCATCCGGCTTGTCGCTTTGCATTTTCGCTTGCATTTTTGCCATGACGATTCTTCCTTAGAACTTCAGACCGGCTTCACGCGCGGCTTCTGCCAGCGCCTTCACACGGCCGTGGTAACGGAAACCGGAGCGGTCGAACGCAACTTCGGTAATCCCTGCTTTCAGTGCTTTCTCGGCGACGCGCTTGCCGATCAGTGCGGCAGCGGCGGCATTGCCACCTTTGCCGGACTTGCCTGCCAGTTCGGCGCACTTCGGCTTCGGCGGTCGATGCCGAAACCAGGATTTTCGCGTCCGGGCTGATCAGGTTGGCGTAAATGTGCAGGTTGGTACGATGTACCGACAGGCGATTTACTTTCAGCTCCGCAATCTTGATGCGGGTCTGGCGTCCACGACGCAGACGTGATTCTTTCTTGTCCATGGTCAGCCCTATTATTTCTTCTTGGTTTCTTTAAGCTTAACCACTTCGTCCACATAGCGGACGCCCTTGCCTTTGTAAGGCTCAGGGGAGCGGTAAGCGCACTTCAGCAGCGACCTGACCAACCTGTTGACGATCGATACCCTTGATGATGATTTCGGTCGGGGTTGGGGTGGCCACGGTCACGCCGGTCGGCATTGCATGCACGACTGGATGCGAGAAACCCAGCGAGAGATTGAGCTTGTCATGCCGCAGCCTGGGCTTTGTAGCCCACGCCTACCAGGGACAGCTTCTTCTCGAAGCCTTTGGTCACGCCGGTCACCATATTGTTGACCAGGGCACGCAAGGTGCCGGACATCGCATTCGACTCACGGCTGTCGTTGACAACGTCAAACGTCAGGGTGCCGCCATTGTTTTCTACTTTAACCAGGCCGTTCAGGCTCTGGGTCAGGGTGCCCAGCGGGCCCTTGACGGTGATCGCTGCTGCAGTGATCGCCACGTCGGCGCCAGCTGGGACAGCGATAGGCATTTTAGCTACTCGGGACATCGTCTACTCCTTAAGCCACGTAGCAAATAACTTCGCCGCCGACACCGGTGGCGCGAGCTTTGCGGTCGGTCATGACGCCTTGCGGGGTCGACACGATAGCAACACCCAGACCGTTCATCACGGTAGGGATCTCATCTTTGCCTTTGTAGATGCGCAGCCCTGGACGGGATACGCGCTCGAGGCGCTCGATGACCGGACGGCCAACGTAATACTTCAAACCGATCTTCAGTTCCGCCTTGCCACCAGCTTCGGTGACGGCGAAATCTTCAATGTAACCCTCGTCCTTGAGGACGTTGGCAATCGCTACTTTGACTTTCGACGATGGCATGGCCACGGTCGTTTTTTGAACGCCTTGTGCATTGCGAATGCGGGTCAGCATATCGGCGATAGGATCGCTCATACTCATTGCATATTCTCCTATTACCAGCTTGCTTTAGTCATACCCGGGATTTCACCACGCATGGCGAATTCACGGAGCTTGATGCGACCCAGACCGAATTTACGGAATGTGCCACGTGGACGGCCGGTGACGGCGCAGCGGTTACGCTGGCGGGTCGGCGCCGAGTTGCGCGGCAGGGCCTGCAACTTCAGACGGGCTTCATAACGTTCTTCTTCCGTCTTCGACTGGTCATCGATGATGGCTTTCAGAGCTGCACGCTTTGCGGCGAATTTCTCCACCAGGTCTGCACGCTTCTGTTCGCGGTTAATCAGTGCTAGTTTTGCCATGATCTCAGTTTCTGAACGGGAATTTGAAGGCGGCGAGCAGAGCTTTCGCTTCGTCGTCGGTCTTAGCGGTTGTCGTGATGCTGATATTCATACCGCGCAACGCGTCAATCTTGTCGTATTCGATTTCAGGGAAAATGATCTGTTCCTTGACACCGATGTTGTAGTTACCACGACCATCGAACGATTTGCCGTTGACGCCACGGAAGTCACGCACGCGCGGCAGAGCCACGGTGATGAAACGATCGAGGAATTCATACATGCGGGCACCACGCAGGGTGACCATCGTACCGATTGGATAGCCTTCACGGATTTTGAAACCCGCGATTGCCTTGCGCGACTTGGTGGTCACTGGCTTCTGGTAGAACGATCTTGGTCAGATCGGCGACAGCGTGCTCGAGAACCTTCTTGTCGGCGATCGCTTCACCCACACCCATGTTCAGGGTGATCTTGGTCAGGCGTGGCACTTCCATTGCCGATTTGTAGCCGTACTTCGCTACCAGGTCGGCAACGACCTTATCTTTGTAAAACTGCTGGAGACGGGCCATGATTAAACCTTCACTACTTCGCCGGAGGACTTGTATACGCGGACTTTCTTGCCGTCTACGTCTTTGAAGCCCACGCGGTCTGCCTTGCCAGTCGCCGCATTGAACAATGCAACGTTGGACACGTGAATCGGCATAGTCTTATCGACGATACCACCAGTTACGCCGGTCATTGGGTTAGGCTTGGTCGCTTTTTTAGCAACGTTGACGCCTTCAACCACGACATGCTCAGCATCGACGCGACGCGAAACCATACCGCGCTTGCCTTTGTCTTTGCCGGTCAGAACGATGACTTCGTCGTTTTTACGAATCTTATCCATTACGACTCCTTACAGAACTTCAGGTGCCAGGGACACGATCTTCATGAACTTCTCAGTACGCAGTTCGCGCTGACTGGTCCAAAAATACAGGGTACCGATCGGCTCGAGTTTGGCGTTGAGCAGCACGGCAGCATTGCCGTCGAACTTCACCAGGGAGCCGTCTTGGCGGCGCACACCTTTAGCGGTACGCACAACCACAGCGTTATAAATTTCACCTTTTTTGACACGGCCGCGTGGCGCAGCAACCTTAACGGTTACCTTGATCACGTCGCCAATGCCAGCATAACGGCGCTTGGAACCGCCCAATACCTTGATGCACATGACTTCTTTGGCACCGGTATTGTCGGCCACTTCAGTAAGCTTTCAGTTTGAATCATAGTATTCTCTTTCCCAACTTAAGCCGAAGAATCCCCACAGCGTGGGCCTGCGGTCAGTCTTGGTCCCGCCAGACGCCCCTGCTGGAGCCCCTGATTGGGTGATGGACTTTCCAAAAAACTTTCGTTTCAGGCCGCTGCCACCGGGGTGACTAATAATGCGGCAATACATGAACGAAGCCCGCTAGTATCACACAATACTGGCGGGCCCGCAAGAACTATTTATCCGGAAGCTGGCTGCCGCGTTGTTCTGCGGCCTCCCCATCCGGCACTGCTGGTACTGCTGACTTAGATGACCGGTGCTGCCTGTACTACTTTGGTCACGGTCCAAGCCTTGGTTTTCGAGATCGGACGACCTTCCTGGATCTCGACGGTGTCACCCATCTTGACCTGGTTGGTTTCGTCATGCGCGTGATACTTGTTCGAACGCATGATGATCTTGCCATTACAGCGGGTGCTTGACGTGACGCTCGATCAGGACGGTAACCGTCTTGTCCATCTTGTCCGACACCACTTTACCAACCAGCGTGCGCTTCAGCGCTACTTTAGTAGTTTCGGTCATTTGGCTTCCTTCGAGTTCATTACCGTCTTCACACGCGCGATGTCGCGGCGTACCTTCTTGAGTTGCGAAGTGTTGTTCAGCTGTTGCGTAGCGATTTGCATGCGCATGCCGAACTGGGCCTTCAACAATTCATTCAGCTCTTTTCGAGAGCTGCCTGGTCTTTGCCGCGGAGTTCTGTTGCTTTCATTTACGACTCCTTGTTAAGTACCAACTTGGCGTACGACAAACGTCGTGGCCAGTGGCAGTTTGGCGGCAGCCAGGCGGAATGCTTCGCGTGCCAGTTCTTCGGCGACGCCATCCATTTCGTACAGTACTTTGCCAGGCTGAATTTCAGCGACGTAGTACTCCGGGTTACCTTTACCGTTACCCATACGAACTTCTGCTGGCTTGTTCGAAATCGGTTTGTCCGGGAAGATACGGATCCAGATACGACCGCCACGTTTGATGTGACGGGTCATGGCGCGACGTGCCGCCTCGATCTGGCGTGCCGTGATACGGCCGCGGGCAACTGCCTTCAGGCCGAATTCACCGAACGAAACCGCGGTGCCGCAGGGTGTGCGAAATGCCGGTGTTACGGCCTTTCTGCTCTTTACGATACTTCCTGCGTGATGGTTGCAGCATGCTTATTCTCCTGCTTTCTCAGCTGGTGCAGCTGCGCCATCTGCTGGCTTCTTGACAGCAGCACGAGCACGTGGGGCGCCAGCTGGAGCTGGGGTTTTGGCGCCAGCTGGACGTGGACGTCCTGCTGGCTTGCCATCGTCACGACGCGGACCGCGTGGCTTCTTCTCGTCGGCCGGGGTATCGATGACCGGTGCGTCGCCGTTCGGCGCGGTCACCCACCCTTGTAGACCCAGACCTTGACGCCGATGATGCCGTAGGTCGTCGAAGCTTCGCTGGTACCGTAGTCGATATCGGCGCGCAGGGTATGCAGAGGCACGCGGCCTTCGCGGTACCACTCTTTACGTGCGATTTCGATACCGTTCAGACGGCCGGACGACATGATCTTGATACCGAGAGCACCGAGGCGCATTGCATTTTGCATTGCACGCTTCATGGCGCGGCGGAACATGATCCGTTTTTCCAGCTGCTGCGAAATCGAATCGGCGATCAGTTGCGAATCGATTTCCGGCTTGCGGATTTCTTCGATATTCACGTGCACAGGCACGCCCATGATCTTGGTCAGGGCCGACTTCAGTACTTCGATGTCTTCGCCTTTTTTACCAATGACCACGCCTGGGCGAGCTGTAGATCGTGAAGCGCGTTCTTGGCTGGACGCTCGATCACGATGCGGCCGACCGACGTGTTTTTCAGTTTCTTTTTCAGGAACGCACGTGCCTTGAGGTCTTCGTTGAGCATGGCGGCAAAGTTGCCATTGCCAGCGTACCAACGCGAAGCCCAGTTACGGGTTACTGACAGGCGAAAGCCTGTTGGATGAATCTTCTGTCCCATCGTGACCCCTTAGTTGCCGACAGTCACGTAGATGTGACAGGATTGTTTCGAGATACGATCACCCCGGCCCTTAGCGCGTGCGGTGAAGCGCTTGAGGATCGGGCCCTTTTCAACGTAGATCTGAACGACTTTCAGCTCGTCGATGTCAGCGCCATCATTGTGTTCGGCGTTCGCGATGGCGGACTCCAGAACCTTCTTGATGATCGTTGCACCTTTTTCGGGCTGAACTGAAGAATGTTGAGTGCTGCTTCAACTTTCTTGCCACGGATCAGATCGGCAACCAGGCGACCTTTTTGGTCGGACAGGCGCACACCTTTGAGGATAGCTTTGGTTTCCATTATTTCTTCGCCTTCTTGTCAGCGGCATGGCCCTTGAACGTACAGGGTCAGTGCGAATTCGCCGAGCTTGTGACCAACCATGTTCTCGGAAACATACACTGGCACGTGCAGCTTGCCATTGTGAACCGCGATCGTCAGGCCGATGAAGTCTGGCGTGATGGTCGAGCGGCGCGACCAGGTTTTTACTGGCTTTTTGTCTTTGTTCGCTTGCGCGGTCTCGACTTTTTCACCAGGTGGGCGTCAGTGAACGGCCCTTTTTCAATGAACGTGTCATGTCTTATCCTTATTTCTTGCCGCGGCGCGAGACGATCATCGAAGTCGTGCGCTTGTTACGGCGCGTCTTCTTGCCCTTCGTCTGTTGGCCCCAAGGCGACACTGGATGACGACCAGCTGCGGTTTTACCTTCACCACCACCGTGCGGGTGATCGACCGGGTTCATGACCACACCGCGAACGGTAGGACGAACACCGCGCCAGCGCATCGCGCCAGCTTTACCGATCTTGCGCAGGCTGTGTTCGGCATTGCCGACTTCGCCAACGGTTGCACGGCACTCGATGTGCACGCGACGTACTTCACCCGAGCGCAGACGCACTTGAGCGTAGGTACCTTCACGTGCCATCAGCACAACACCAGCGCGGCAGGTACGGGCCATCTGGGCACCTTTACCTGGCAGCATTTCGACGCAGTGCATGACCGTGCCGACTGGGATGTTGCGGATTGGCAGGCAGTTGCCCGACTTGATAGGCGCTTCCGAACCGTTCATCACCGAATCGCCAACGGACATGCCCTTGGTCGCGATGATGTACTGACGCTCACCGTCTGCGTAGCACAGCAGGGCGATGTTCGCGGTGCGGTTAGGATCGTATTCGATACGCTCAACCTTTGCCGGAATACCATCCTTCTGACGCTTGAAGTCGATCAGGCGATAGTGCTGCTTGTGACCGCCGCCGATGTGACGGGTGGTGATGTGACCGTTGTTGTTACGGCCAGCAGTCTTCGATTTCTTTTCAACCAGTGCTGCGAACGGACGGCCCTTGTACAGGTCGGCGTTGACAACTTTCACCATGCCACGACGGCCTGGGGAGGTTGGCTTCATCTTAACGAGTGCCATTATTTAGCCTCCTCGACAAAATTGATTTCCTGGCCAGGCTTCAGGCACACGAAAGCACGCTTGGTATGGTTGCGACGACCGTTGAAACGGCCCGAACGCTTTTGCTTACCTTCGCGATTGACTGTCTGCACCGACAGGACTTCAACCTTGAACAACAGTTCAACGGCTGCCTTGATTTCAGGCTTGGTCGCATCCGGCAATACGCGGAACACGATCTGCTCGTTCTTTTCCGCGACCATGGTGGCCTTCTCGGAAATGACCGGCGCCTGGAGCACCTTCATCAGGCGCTCTTCGCTGAATTTGATTACGGCGCTCATGCGAACATCTCCTCGATCATGGCCAGTGCTGCTTTGGTGACCACGATTTTTTTGTAGAACACCAGCGACATCGGGTCAGCGTGACGTGGCTCGACGACGAGCACGTTCGGCAGATTGCGCGATGCCAGCAGCAGGTTTTCTTCCAGGTTGTCGGTGATGATCATGACCGATTCCAGGCCCATGCCCTGCAGCTTTTGCGACAGCAGCTTGGTTTTTGGGGCGTCGATCGACAGACCTTCGACCACAACCAGGCGCTCTTCGCGTGCCAGCTGGGACAGGATCGAGCAGATACCTGCGCGATACATCTTCTTGTTCACTTTGTGGGTGAAGTTCTCGTCAGGCGAGTTCGGGAAGATGCGACCACCGCCGCGCCACAGTGGCGACGACGACATACCAGCACGTGCGCGGCCGGTACCTTTTTGACGCCATGGCTTCTTGGTCGTGTGGTGAACTTCTTCACGATCTTTCTGCTTGCAGGTTACCGCTACGTGCGTTGGCAGCGTAGGCGACGACGATCTGGTGAATCAGGGCTTCGTTGTAGTCACGGCCGAAAACGGTATCGGCAGCAGCAACGTTCGAGCCAGCTTGACCTTGCTCATTCAGAAGCTTGAGTTCCATAATTAAGCTCCTTTCTGTGCTTTGGTTTTAATAGCTGGCGACACGATCACCTGGCCATTTTTCGCACCAGGAACGGCGCCTTTGACCAGCAGCAGCTGACGGTCGGCATCGATACGGGCGATTTCGAGATTCTGTACAGGTACGGGTAACGTCACCCAGGTGACCGGTCATGCGCTTACCAGGGAAAACACGACCCGGATCCTGCGCCATACCGATCGAGCCCGGCACATTGTGCGAACGCGAGTTACCGTGGGTCTGACGACCGGAAGCGAAGTGGTAACGCTTGATGACGCCAGCGTAACCCTTACCGATCGTGACGCCCTGAACGTCGATCTTTTGACCGACTTCGAACAGCGAGGCAGCGACAACGTCGCCAGCTTTCAGTTCGGAGGCTTTGGCAGCATCTACGCGGAATTCGCGCAGCATGGTGTTAAGCTTCCCACGCCAGCTTTGGCGTGATGACCCACGATGGCCTTGTTCACGCGGGAAGCGACGTTGACCGAAAGCGACCTGAACAGCGGTGTAACCGTCTGTTTCAGGAGTTTTGATTTGCGCAACACGGTTGTTCGACACGTCGAGCACGGTAACTGGGATCGAGTCCCCGTCATCCGTGAAGATGCGCATCATACCAACCTTGCGACCGAGAAGGCCCAGGCTCATTTTTTCTCCATTCCCACCTGCGATTGGGCGGGGCTGATGTTTAACTACCAAGTAAAGGACAGATTCAAAAAAGACGAATCCATACCGAAGCTTAGCTAGTATAACGCGCAAAAGGGCTTGACGCAACAACTTAGTTGGGGGTATGTGGGTCTGTCCCGACAATCGGATAGGTTCGGGGTCAGGTCCGGCAATCGGACACGACCCCGACTGTTTTAGCTGCGCAGGCGCGCTTGCGGGAGAAGGTCAGACCCAGGTAGGCCAGGGCCAGCAGCGCCAGCGAACCGGGCTCAGGGCACCTGGGCCGCGCGCACGAACTGGCCGCTGCCGCCGCTGCAGCCGAAGTAGCAATTATCGCTGTCGCTGGCATAGTAGGCGATCTGGCCGTCGGCGATCTGCAGGGTCACGAAGTAGGTATTGAGCGACAGATTGAAGTTCGCCAGGCGGTTGCCCTGGATCGAAAAGTCGATATCGAACTGCGGCGTGTCGATCACGTACCCGTCGCCGGTCGTGACGTCGAGGTCGACCCGGCCCTGGAACAGGGAATTGAAGCCGAGTCCGATGCGCCGGATCGGGCTGCCGGGATCGGCAAAGTCGCAGGGCGTGCTGTTGCATGCGGGCACGTGATAGCTGATGTCATCGGCAGGCCGTGTCGCTCAGCTCGATGAAACCGGCCACATCGCGGATCTCGGGCGAGGCCGAGGTCATGGTCCAGGTATAGATGACGCCTAGCCGAGGCGAAGGACGAGGCGGTAAGGCAGGCGCTGGCAAGCAGCAATTTGATGCGGTTCATGGAATCTCCGGTTGGGTGCAGCCGTGCACTATGCAAAGTTGCAAAGTTGCACAAAGCACAATCCATGCCGGTGATGCCTGCCGACCGCCGTTGCTGGCCCGCTTGAAATCGCTTGCACGCGAGATGAACAAATGTAAAGTTTGCCGAATGATCAAGTCGATCACAAGCCTTCCCCTGCCCCCACCTTGCTTGTTGGTCAGCAAGGAACGGCGGTCAAATCGGCCCCAGTCTACCGGTGACAGACCGGCGGCGCGCCCTTAGACTTTTGTCAATCAGACCTTGACCCAGGCGCTGGCCGCGGGCGTGCGCGAGAACAGGCTGGCCAGACGCGAACGCAGGCTGCGCCGGATCTTGCCGCTGGACGCGCCCGGCTGGCCTTCGACCGGCACCGCCAGCGTCCAGCTGACGGGACGCACGTCGGCCACCTTGGTGTAGTGGGCCAGCGTGGTCCGGGTCTGTTCGGCGCCGAGCACCAGCTGGCGCTCCTGCAGGAAGATGAACATGGGCGCGGCCTTGACCTTGCGCAAGCGCACGTCGAGTTCGACGCAGCCCGGCAGCACCGTGCCGTCGCTCAGCGTGACGCTGGCGCCGACCACGAACTGGCGCGGCTGGCCGAGCGGAATGGCTTCCAGCGCGGTGGGGCGAACGAACGATTCGCCCTGCCCCAGTGTCTCTTCTTCGTGGAGCGCCCATTCCCATACCGGGAAACCGGCGAAATCGGCGCCCAGGATCTTGCGGATGGGGCGGCGGCTGTCGAGGTCGATGGTCATGGCGGAGGAAAAGCAGGGGGAAGGCCTCCAGTGTACGTTGCAAGGCCAATTTCTGTCCAGCAACTACCGGTTTTCCGTTGCATCCACGATAAAATACATTGCTTGAATGATTACGAAGCGTGCCCATGTAGGGTGTTCAGGCCCGCTGTTCTATATAGTAGCGGGCGTTTTCCCATCCAGACAAGGAGAGACAGATGGCAATCAGTTTGCAAAAGGCGGTAACGTCAACCTCAGCAAGGAGTCGCCGGGGCTGAGCAAGGTATTGATCGGACTGGGCTGGGACCCGCGCGCCACCGACGGCGCCGCATTCGACCTCGACGGCAGCGCCTTCATGGTCAAGGCCGACGGCAAGGTGCGTGGCGATTCCGATTTCATTTTTTATAACAATCTGAAGTCGACTGACGGTTCGGTCGAGCATCAGGGCGACAATACCTCGGGCCAGGGCGAAGGCGACGATGAAAAAATCGTGGTCGACCTGGCGCGTGTGTTAAGCCGAGAATCGACCGCATTCCGGTCAGCGTGACCATCCATGAAGCCGATGCCCGCCGCCAGAACTTCGGCATGGTCAGCAAGGCGTACATCCGCTGCGTCGACCACGGCAGCAACAAGGAACTGGCGCGCTTCGACCTGTCCGAAGACGGCTCGACCGAAACGGCCATGATCTTCGGCGAACTGTACCGCGCTGGCGCGGAATGGAAGTTCAAGGCCATCGGCCAGGGCTTCAAGGGCGGCCTCGGTCCGCTGGCCCGCTCCTACGGCGTGAACGCCTGAGCGGTCCGCACTACCGGTCCTGTCCGCTGCCGCGCACGTGCGGCCGGCAGGGCAGGGCCGCACGCCTCGATACCGCGCCATGGGCAGCGCCCATTCCGGCTAGAATTTACAAAACGACATGGATCTCCCGTGTCCGTCTCACCTGCTTTCCAACGGTTTTTTGAAGGGTTTTCATGCGTGTCTGGTTCAACAGGACGTTTTCGTCCGTGTACGCGGCCATCGGCCTGATCCATGCAAGCGGATCGCGAAGGGCGTTTCCACCTCATTTACAGCAATGCCAATCCGCATGCCGCGGCCGCCCGCGTGGCCCATGAATTCATGCTCGAGCCGACCGGACTGGACACCGACGCCTACATCGCCTGGTGCCTGGACTTCTGCCGCGCGCACCGGGTCGACATCTTCATTCCCGGCAAGGAATCGACGGCGCTGGCCGCCGAGCACGCCCGCTTCGCGGCCCAGGGCACGCGTGCTGAGCGCCGCCGCCTTAGCGCGCCGCGCTGGAACTGATACACGACAAGGCAAGTTTCTACGCCGCCCTCGACCTGCCGGGCGCGCCGCTGGCCGAAACGCGCATGTTCGACAACCTCGAGCAGTTCGATGCCGCCTACGCCGAACTGCGCCAGCGCCACCCCAAGCTGTGCGTCAAGCCATCCAAGTCCGTCTTCGGGCTGGGCTTTTCGATTCTCGACGAAGAACGCAGCAGCGCCGCCCTGCTGATCGTGCTACGCCCAGTACCACATCGGCCTGGAAGACATGCGGCGCGGGATGGCCGAGCTGGGCCAGTTCCGCACCATGCTGCTGATGGCATACCTGGACGGCCATGAATACAGCGTCGACTGCGTGGGCGACCACGGCCGCCTGGTGGCCGCCGTCGCGCGCAAGAAGCCGATGCAGGCCGGGCGCGGCCAGCTGATCGACATGCGCCAGGATATCCTCGACGCCTGCGCCAAACTGGCGGCCGACTTCGGCCTGAACGGCTGCTTCAATGTCCAGTTCCGCGAAAACGGCGACAAGCTGCATCTGCTCGAAATCAATCCGCGCATGTCCGGCGGGATCGGCATGGCTTGCGTGGCTAAGCCCCAATCTGCCCTACATCGCCCTGTCCGGCTTTGCCGACGGCTTTGACCAGGTGCGCGTGCCGCCCGTGCGCGACGGCATCCGCGTGGCCGAACTGACCTCGCCGACGGAGCTCGCATGATCGACCAGCGCAGCATCGACCTGCCCACCGGCACGCTGGCACTCTCGGTCGCCGACAGCGCCTTCCCCGCTCGACGAGCTGCTCGGCTTCGCCGCGCGCCAACAACAAGCGCGGCTTTCTGTTCCTGTCCAAGGTCCTGGGCAAGCACTGGCCGGTCGCGCCAGCCATGATGCGCAAGATCCACGCGCAGATGGCCGCCAGCGTGCCGGACGTGGCCGGTCCCGTGGTCTTCATCGCGATGGCAGAAACGGCGATCGGCCTGGGCCAGGGCGTGTTCGAAGCCTGGCTGCGCGCCAACCCGGGCCGCGCCGCGCTGTTCATCCACACCACCCGCTACCACGTGGGCGAGGTGCCGATCATCGAATTCGCCGAGGCGCACAGCCACGCGCCGCGCCAGTTCCTGCACATGCCGCCCGAGCCGCAGCAGCGCGAACTGCTACTGAGCGCAAAAACCCTGGTGCTGGTCGACGACGAGGCCAGCACCGGCAACACCTTCCTCAACCTGGCCAACGCCTGCCGCGAGCTCAATCCCGGCATCGAGCGCGTGCACCTGGCGGCGATCACCAACTTCATGGGCGCGCACGCCACCAGCGCCCTGCGCGAACGCTTCGGCCTGCCGACCAGCATGGCCGCCACCTTGAACGGCGAGTACCAGTTCACCGCCGCGAGAGCTGGCCGCCGAAGGCGCGCCGGCCCAGCGCTTCGATCCGGCCGCCGACCGCGGCGCCAGCGGCGCCTTCGGCCGCTTCGGCCTGAACGGCGCCCTGACCGTGCCGCCCGCACTGGCCGACGGCCTGGCCGCGCAAGTGCGGGCCGGCAGAGCGCGTGCTGGTGCTGGGCACGGGCGAATTCATGCACGCGGCCTACCTGCTCGGCAGCGCGCTGGAAGAGCGCGGGATCACGGTGGCGGTGCAGTCGACCACCCGCTCGCCCATCCTCAAGTGGGGCGCGGTGTCGGCCGCGCTGGCCTTCCCCGACAATTACGGCGAAGGCGTGACCAATTTCCTGTATAACGTCACCCCCGGCCAGTACGACCACGTATTCATCTGCCACGAGACCGCGCCCAACGAAGCGCTGTACCAGCTGGCTAGGCGTATTCAATGCACGCCTGTTCCATTTCATGAGCGAGACCCAAGTTGAAGAAGTTTCAGAAGTTCCTGTTCGCTGACCTGGACGACACGCTGTTCCAGTCGCGCGAAAAGTGCGGCCCCGGCGATGTCCTCCAGCCTGCTGCCTTCCTCAAGGATGGCAGCCCGATTTCAGTACACCACGGAAGGCCAGCGCGCCTTCCTCGCATTCGCCCAGGATGGCATGACCATGATTCCGGCCACCGCCCGCAATCTGAATGCCTTCCAACGGGTCGACCTGCCGTTCGACAGCTGGGCCGTGCTTGACTACGGCGGCATCGTGCTGCAGCCGGGCGGCGTGCTCGATCAGCACTGGCTCGACCACATGCGCGCCGCCATGCAGGCCGCCCTGCCCGGCCTGCGCGAACTGGCCGCGCTGATCGACGCCTGGGCCGAACGCACCGGCTTTGCTATGCGCGCGCCTGATCGAAGACTTCGACACGCCGTTCTACCTGGTCGTCAAGGACGCCGACAAGATCGCCGCGCGCCTCGAACCGATCGAGCGCGAGGTGGTGGCGCCGTGGATCGCAGAAGGCGGGCGCGACTACTTCATTCACCGCAACGGCAACAACCTGGCGATCCTGCCGAATGCCCTGAACAAGTCGCACGCGGTGGCCTATGTCACGCAGCGGCTGCGCGAGCAGCACGGCGACATTCTCACCTTCGGCATCGGCGACAGCCGCTCGGACGCGCCTTCATGGCCGCCTGCGACTACGCGATCGTCCCGCGCGGTACCCAGCTGGCCTAAGCCTGACCGTGGGGGCGTTATGAACTTCTCCGGCAGCTACCGCAGCGGCGACGTGAGCTTCCTGCTCAAGCCGCTGGCACTGCACGACTTTGTCGACGTGCCGCACAAGGAATACCTGATCCAGTCCGGCCAGAAGCACTACAGCGAGATGCTCTCGCCCGAGTCGCTGCCGTCGGAGCGCTATCTGGACGTGTTCCGCCAGGCTTGCGCGGTCAACTTCGAGCGCATGGCGCGCGACTGCATGACGCTGGCGGCCCTGATCGCCGCGCGCCTGCAGCGGCCCGGTCACACTGGTCTCGCTGGCGCGCGCTAGCACCCCGGTCGGCGTGGTGCTCAAGCACCTGCTCACGGGCGTGCTGGGACGCGCGGCCGCGCACTACTCGGTCTCGATCATCCGCGACCGCGGCATCGACCAGGTCGCGCTCGAACACATCCTCGCGGCCGGGCATGCGCCGGAGTCGATCGTGTTTGTCGACGGCTGGACCGGCAAGGGCGTCATCTCGCGCGAACTGGAAGCGGCTATCGGCGAGTTCAACGCGCCGCCGCGGCACCGCCATCGACGGCGGCCTGTACGTGCTGTCGGACCTGGTAAGCAGCGCCGCCTGCGCCGCCTCGTGCGACGACTACCTGATCCCGTCCAGCATTCTGAACGCCACGGTGTCGGGACTGGTCAGCCGCTCGATCCTCAACGAATCGATCGGCCCGGACGACTTCCATGGCTGCGTGTACTACCAGCAGTTCGAAGCACACGACCAGTCGCAGCGCTTCGCCGACGAGCTGGTCGCGCGTGCCAGCGCGCTGGGCGCGCCACAAGGCGCACCGGCCCCGATGGACAAGCAGGCGGCAGCCGCCGTCTCGCGCCAGTACATGCAGGACGCGCTCGCGCAGCATGGCATCAGCGACGTCAACATGGTCAAGCCGGGCATCGGCGAAGCCACGCGTGCTGCTGCTGCGGCGCAGTCCGCGCCTGCTGATCGTGCGCGACCGCCTCGCGCCGGAAGTGGCGCACCTGCTGTTGCTGGCGCAGGAAAAGAACATCCCCGTGGCGACCGATGTTGGTCTGCCCTACCACGCAGTTTCGCTGATCAGGAGTGCAATCGATGGCTAAGTCGATGGGCGCATCGCTCTATATTCCCGCCAACCACAAGCACCTGATGTCGGTCGCCGACGGCAGCCGCCTGGGCCACACGCGCTCGCTGATCTTCTGCACCGAAGACGCGGTCGCCGACGCCGACCTGAGCTGGGCGCTGTTCAACCTGTCGGTGGTGCTGGCCAACATGCAGGCCGAGGCCAACGCCGAGCGCTTTGTGCGGGTCCGCAATCCCGAAGTCATGGCGCGCGTGCTGGCCATGCCCGGCGTCGAAAAGCTGACCGGCTTCGTGCTCCCCAAGTGCACGCGCCACAACTTCGACGCCTACTTCAAGCAGGTGCGCCACACGGACCACATGCTGATGCCGACGCTGGAGACGGCCGACGTCTTCAACGACAACGAAATGCGCCTGCTGCGCGAGGTGCTCAGAAGCGCCCGGCGTGCGCTCGCGCATCCTGGCGCTGCGCATCGGCGGCAACGACCTGCTGGCCCTGCTGGGCCTGCGCCGTCCGCGCAACCTGACCATCTACCGCACCCCGCTCGGCCCCGTCATCGCGCGCCTGGTCACCACCTTCCGCCCTTACGGTTTCGTGCTGACGGCGCCGGTATTCGAGCACCTGGACCTGCCCGAGCTGCTGGACCAGGAAGTGGCCGAAGACATGGCTTACGGGATGGTCGGCAAGACCGCCATCCATCCGAGCCAGATCGCGCTGATCGAGCAGCACTACCGGGTCAAGGCGCGCGACCTGGAAGCGGCCCGCGCCATCCTCGACGAGGCCAGCCCGGCCGTCTTCAAGATGCATAATTCGATGTGCGAGGTGGCCACCCATCGCGCCTGGGCGCAGCGCATGGTCGAGCAATCGAACATCTTCGGCGCGCACCAGAGCGACACCGCCGCCCCCTGAACATTTCAACCGAAAGGACAGCATTGTGAATATTTTCTCGCGTGGACAAAAAGGCAAACTGGCCGACCTGGGGCTCAATTCGCCGTTCCCGGTCGACCTGGCGCTGGCCGCCAACGGCATGTCGGTCGACGTCTCCTGCTTCGGCGTGGACAGCGCCGACAAGCTCTCCGACGAGCGCTTCATGGTGTTCTACAACCAGCTGGCCGCCCCCGGCGACGCGGTGATGCTCAATCTGGGTGCGGACCGGGCTCGCTTCACGCTCAATCTGGGCGCCCTGCCCGAGTCCATCGTCAAGCTGGTGTTCGTGGCCGCCATCGACGGCAACGGCACCATGCGCTCGCTGGGCGCGAGCAGCATGACGCTGGGCGACGCGGTGCAATTCCCGGTCAGCGGCGGCGACTTCCAGGACGAGAAGGCGGTGATCCTGGGCGAGGTCTATCGCAAGGACGGCGTGTGGCGCTTCGGCGCGGTCGGCCAGGGCTTCAACGGCGGCCTGTCGGCGCTGCTCAAGCACTTCGGCGGCACCGAGGCCAGCACCCCGGCGCCGTCCGCGCCGCCGCATCGCAGCAGCACCGGCGCAGCCGCGCGTGTCGCTCTCGAAGGTCACGCTGGAAAAGCGCGGCGACAAGGTCTCGCTCGAAAAGCGCGGCGGCGGACGCGGTTTCGGCCGCATCCACGTCAACCTGAACTGGAACCGTTCGGGCACCTCGTCGGCAGCCGGCGCAAAAGACGGGCTTCCTGTCGCGCCTGACCGGCGGCGGCGCGAGCGAAGGGATCGACCTGGATCTGGGCTGCATGTACGAGATGGCCGACGGCCGTCCGGGCCTGGTGCAGGCACTGGGCAATGCCTGGGGCGACTTTGACCGTCCACCCTACATCCGGCTCGAAGGCGACGACCGCACCGGGCAGGCCGCCAATGGCGAGAACCTGGTGATCAACGGCGACCATGTGGGCGACATCAAGCGCGCCATGATTTTCGCGTTCATCTACAAGGGTGCACCCAACTGGGCGGCGACCGACGGCGTGGTGACGGTAGCGATGCCGGATCAGGCACCGATTGAAGTGCGGCTCGACCAGGGCGGGAGCCAGATGATGTGCGCGATCGCGATGATCGAAAACCGCAGCGGCAATCTGCAGATCACCAAGCTGGAAGAGTACTTCTCGCAGCAGGGCCGCGAGAGCGCCCATGAACTGATGGACCGCCGCTTCGGCTTTGGCCTGCGCTGGACCACGGGTACCAAAGACTAAGCGTCGCCACCACATCGCCCTCGCGGCGGCGGGGCCTATAGCATGCATGCCGCACCTCTGAGCACGCATGCCATGGGCCCCCGCCGCCGCGAGGGCGACGTGGGGCTACTCGGGCTCTGGCGATTTCAGCTCGCTTCCAGCCGTCTTCCCCGATCTGATACCAGTCGACCTTGCGGGTCGCCACCATCACGCCGGACAGCACCGCGAACAGCAGGATGCTTCCCAATACCAGCGCATTATTTTCCGACACGAGCAGCCCGTACAGCGCGCCATACAACAGCGTCAGCGCGGTACCGAAGCCCAGCCCGCGCCGCCAGCTTCCCAGCACCGCCGCCAGATAGTAGGCGATCAGCAGGATGCAAGCGCCACTGGCAATCAGGTAGGCGATCACGAACGCGATATGTTCCGACAAGCTCACCAGCAGCAGGAAGAACAGCACCAGCGCCAGCCCGACCAGCAGATACTGCACCGGGTGAATCGGCAGCAGCTTGAGCACCTCGAACATGAAGAAGGCCGCGAACGTGAGCGCCACGAACAGCAGGCCGTACTTGGTCGCGCGTTCGGCCATGGAATATACGTTCACTGGTTCGATGAAAGCGACGCTGAACGAATCAACCTTGCGCAAGTGGGCTGGGTCGGCGCCCAGTTCATTGTCTTGCAACTGCTGCTGGGCGCCGGTCGCCAGCGAGGCGATGGTCCACGTCGCGTGGAAGCCCGTTTCGTCAACGGTGCGCGAAGGCGCAGGCAGGAAGTCGCCGCCGAACTGGGGATGCGGCCAGTTCGAGCCCAGCGTCATCGTGTTGTTCTTGGCGACCGGGACAAAGCTCTGACGCTCGATGCCATTGAGTTTCAACTGGAAGGAAAAGCCTGCCTTGCCGCCCAACTCCATGGATGGCAGATCCGCATGCAAACCCGTGCGCAGCGACTGCAGGCCGCTGCCCTGCTGGAATTCGACGGCGCTGCCGTTCCAGTCGATCTTCGGGAAATCGGCAATGCCGCGTACGTCATCGATTCCCAGCGTCAGATAGGCGCGCCCCAGCTTGAGCGTCGATTTGGCGGAGGCGCGCGGCAAGGCGTTCATCGTCGGCAGGACGAAGTCGCCCTTGATGCCGTGGACGCCGCTGTACATCAGCACCTGATGAATACCGCGATAGCGGCGGTAGGCTTCGATTTTGCCGTCGACCGTGAGCTGGTTCAGGGAACACCAGGTGCTTGCGCTCCACACTGCGGTGGATCGTTTCCATCGCTCGCCCTTGCTGGTGGCGGGAATGATTTCGTCGTAGTCGTCGGTGTACGGCACGACCAGGATCGGGTAGAACGATGGTCTGCTCGCGTACCGATTCGGCAGAAACGCTCTTGACGGCGTCCGCCCGGAACTGGGCGCGGTCGCTGATGGTCGCCTGGATCATGGCCAGCGCCACGGAGATGATCACCGTGAGGCCGAAAATGATGAGGATTTTGAATAACAATGTTCTTTGCATGGCCGCTCCCTGTGGATAATGCGGCCAGTGTAGGGAGCGCGTGTGCGCTGACGATGCGTTCTGTGTGAAGAATCAGAGAAGCGGCAATTCAACCGTCGCCAGCACGCCCCCCCGGGGCGCGTTGACCACCGTGACGCGTCCGCGGTGCAGGGCCACCGCCTCGCGCACGAAGGGCAGACCCAGGCCGGTGCTCTTGGCCCCTTCCGGGCGCGGCAGCGAATAGAAACGCTCGAACAGGCGCTCCTGCGCATAGTCCGGGATGCCGGGCCCCTGGTCGCGCACGCCGATGACGGCCGTGTCCTCGCGCCGGGTGACAGTCAGCTCGATGGTGGCGGCGCGCGGCGAAAAATCGATGGCGTTGTCGAGCAGGTTGCCCAGGGCCTGGCGCAGCAGCAGTGCATCGGTAAGCAGCGTAATGTCGTCCGCCGCGATCGCCAGCGTCAGCTCGCGCGCGGCCAGGCCCGAGGCGCAGTCTTCACGCGCCTGGTAAGCCAGTTCGCGCAGGCTGACCTGGGCCGGGGCTGCCAGGTGCTGCTGCTTTTCGACCCGCACCAGCGCCAGCAGCTTGTCGATCAGCTGCTTCTGGCGCGCGTTCTGGTTCAGGATATTGGCGAGGAAGTGGCGGCGCTGCTCGGCTTAAGCATCTCTTCCTGCATCAGCTCGGCCGAACCCTGGATCGCGGCGATGGGGCTTTTCAGCTCGTGCGCCATGGTCTGCATCAGCTCCTCCACGTACTCCTTGCCCTCGAGCTTTTCACGCATGGCCTCGAGCGCCCGTCCCAGGGTACCGATCTCGTTGTTGCCCAGCGCCAAGCAGCTGCCTTCCTTCTTGCCCGCCTCGACGTCCGCGATGTAGAGCATCAGCTTGCGCAGCGAATGGGTCAGCCACCAGGCGAAGGCGCCGCCGATCAGCAGCGACAGGCCTAGCAAGAGCGCGCCGCGATGCAGGATGATCTGCTGGCTGCGTTCGACGAAAGGCTGCACCGCCGAATTGGGCTTGGCGACCGTGAGCACGCCGATGATCTTGTCGCCATCGCGCACCGGCGCGGCCACATGCATGACGGTGCTCATCTCGTCGCCATACACGGCGCGTGCTGCGCGCCCCTGTACTGGCCGCGCAGGGTGCGGTAGACATCGTTCCACTTCGAGTAGTCCTGGCCGACGTCGGCCCCGGTCGAATCGAAGATCACGATCCCGTTCGCGTCGGTGATATAGACGCGGTAATTGAAATCGGGTTTGACGAAGTAAGCGAGCGATCTTGACGTCGTCGCTGCGCTTGCGCACCGAGCGGATGCGCTCCATCAGCACGGCATCGGCCACGCGGCTTAGCCTTGACGTCGTCGGCCACCACGGCCGCCAGCAGATAGGCCGTGTCCACCAGCGCATCTTCCTGGGTCGCACGCACGCCCGGCTTGACCTGCTGGACGAACACGTTGAGCACGAAGTAAGCGGCCAGCCCGACCACCAGGAAGTAGCCGAGCAGGATGCGCAGGCCGATCTTCATGCGGGAGCCAGGCTGTAACCCATGCCGCGGTGGGTCTGGATCGGATCGGAGGCCGGATCGACCACGCGCAGTTTGGCGCGCAGCGATTTGACGTGGGCGTCCACGGTGCGGTCGAGTGTGTCCGGGGGCGTCGGCCCAGACCCGGTCCATCAGCTGCGCGCGAGAGCACGTGGCCGGGATGTTCGATCAGCGTCTTGAGCAGCAGGTATTCGTAGCGGGTCAGGTCGAGCGGCTGCCCGCAGAACACCACCCTCGCCTCGTGCTGGCGCAATTCGAAGCGCGCCGGCTGCCACCGCCGGTGGCGGCGCCAGACGGCGCAGCACCACGCGGATGCGCGCCACCAGCTCGCGCGGGGAAAACGGCTTGGTCACGTAATCGTCGGCGCCGATTTCCAGGCCCACGATGCGGTCGATCTCGTCGCTGCGCGCGGTCAGGAAAATCACCGGCACGTTGGAAAACTGGCGCAGCTGGCGGCACACCTCAAAACCGTTCATGTCGGGCAGGCCGACGTCGAGCACGACCAGTTCCGGCGGCGGTCCGGCCGGGGTGCGCATGGCCGCCAGTGCCTGCTCCCCGAGCGAAACGTGGAGCGGCGCAAAGCCGTCGGTGCGCAAGGCGTAGGCGATGCTGTCGGCGATGGCAGCTTCGTCTTCGACGATCAGGATGGTTCTGGACATGTCCGGCCGGGGGAAGGTTGTAGTGGCGTGAGTATCAGGGCTGGGTGGACACGCGTCAATCGCAGCTGCTTACGCACGCTTACAACTGATGACTTTTTACCAATGTTGACATGCTATATTAATAACTCCCCATCCCATACTTTGACAGGGCATCATGAGCAAATTCAACCTCTTCCATCAGCGCAACCATCGGCTTTGGCCTGCTGCTCGCGGCACTCCCCGCCGCCCAGGCCCAGGCACCCAAGCAGATGGGTTACAGCGACATGTGCATCAACGCGGCCAGCATGCCCAAGCCGTTTGGCGAATACGATCTGAAGGGCAATCCCAAACTGCCGGAATACTGCAAGTGCTTCTCGCAGGCATTTGAAGCGCGGGCGATGAAGGCCATGACCGCCATGCAGGCTAGGCGCCAAGCCGCCATCGCTGGAACAGTCGAACAAGGAAGAGCTGGAATTGCGCAATGTGTGTCGCAAGAAAACTGGCTTGCCGCTGGCGGTTGAGCCGAAGTAATTTGCTGCCGGGCGCGGACCTTGAGATTTGTCGCTCATTTCCGCTTACGCCATCGCGACCCGGCCCATTCGCGCATTTTCGTACCCGCTGATCTCCACCGGTTCACGATTCCTCTCGGCCGGAATAATGCACAAGGGCGTTGCATGTGAATGCGCTGCAATTGAGCTCCGACAACTTGTTGTTTTGTAAATTCCCTATCGTAGAGTTGCTGTGAAATTCGATATTGGATTTCGCTTCGTCCGCTTCATAAGCTGATCAACTCTAGGAGACCACCGGTATGGAAAACGTAAATTCCGATATTTGCGACTTCGTTTCACAATTCCCAACCTTTGTCCGATACGCGGTCTCCGCCATTGCCATGTGTGGTCTATTTTTGCTAGCGACCCACGTTGGTGAGAAATTGGGACGAGGCTATTTCAATTTATTCAACTGATCGACGGAGGCTCTCATGCAATCTGCAACTTTCGAAGTGTTGGACGCGTCCGAAATCAATTCTGTTTCTGGTGGATGGGGCGCCGCTGCTGTGGTGGTCGTCGTCGTGATCGCCGCTGCTGGAATTGTGACTGGTTGGGCGAATGGTTACGGTGACGAAGCTGACAAGGCCAAAGAAAAAGACAAAAAGGCAAAGAAATAAATCGTATTCCCCTGCCTCATAAACTCTTTAGGAGAATGAAATGAACATGACCAAATTTTCGCCACCCGATCACGGCTGCCTGGTCGAATTGAACAACGAGCAATGTCAGGAAATTAGCGGCGGCATGGCATTTGTTCCCGCTGCCGCCATCGCTGTGGCGGCATTAAGCCTGTTTTCTGCTGCGGAAAAGGTTGGTGATTCGATGGGACGCGTATTACAGAGCCACTCATTGACATAATTAAGTAAGCGCACACTCAGCGGTAAAACGGCTCAAAAAGGGCTCGTCTTGCTGCCGAGTGCCGCGACCAGCTGCGACGGTTCGTCCGCGAACAGGAACAGATAGGCTTAGGCGCAGGCCGTGCGAGCTGCCAGCTCAGGACGCTTGCATCGGCAGCCGGATCAATGGCGATCATCACGTTTGGCACGTCGGTAGGCGTTGCGACCAGGGTGGCATCGGCAGGCACGGCATGGCGTTTGCGCCACTCGGGTTCGCCTGTATCGAGCGCTTCGCAGCGGACGATGGCCTGCCTTGCAATCACGGCCGAAAAGCGGTTGCCGACCTGAATGTCGAGCGCCGCGTCGCTCACCACGATGCTGCTCCCCAGCATCGCCCGCCGGTCACCGACCACCCAGAACAGCGAATACAGCGCCAGTCCGAGCAGGATCAATTGGATGCGCTGCTGCATGGCCGGATCCTTCACCATCGCCCCCACGATTGTCGCGTGCATCGGCAGTTCGCCGAAAATGCCCGTCAACAGGATCAGGACCATCGTGCCGTAACCACTTTTCTTAAGGAAGCCGAAGCTGCGTCCGGCGGGACGCGGCGCGTACGGGCGGCGTGTCAGCCACGCCAGGCAGGCATGCAGGTTGGCCTTGTCCAGGCGCACCCACGCGATGAGGGGCAAGGGAATCAATGCGGCCAGGCGTTCAGGCCAGGGGGCGCGGCGCGCGGCAGCCGCGCGCGCAGGCGCTGGAGGCCGCGGTACTGGGTGAGCATTTTGGCAAGGATGAGGCACTGAATCAGTCTGACGCCGAGTGTCAGGATGGCGGCCCTGCCGCTGCCGGGCGCGGCGCCGATCGTCAGGATCAGGCTGATCGCAACGATAAAGAAAGCCAGGCCGAGCACATAAGACCAGCTGGTTTCGGCCAGCCAGGCGAGGCCTCTTGCCGTGACTCGCATGCTTGCCGCCATATCATCCCCATCGAGCTCAACATTGCTATTTTAGCAGTATTGGGATGCCCGGGGCCGGGCTCAGCCGCCCTGCAGCGTCCATGCCGCGCCAGGGGAAGCGGGGCCGAACGAACACCCAGCTCAGTAACACCAGCAAGCCGAATCCCGAATATGCGGCGATGAACACCCAAGGCGGGGCTTCATAGAACATCAGTTGGCGCAGCCAGTGGGCGATAAAGTCACCGGAATAGACGGATTGCCCTGCGCGTTCACGCAACCACAGTTCCAGCGTGGTCAAAGGGCAAATGATCCCCAGCCAGGCTTCCATGGCGATGTAGATGATGCCGAGCAGATGCAGCGCGCGGAAGCTGAAATTGCGCACCCACTGCCAGCCGAGGCTTAGGCAGCGATGAGCGTCAGCACCAGGCCGCCGATAATGAACAGCACCACGCCAACGTGCAGCACCAGCACCGCATTGGCCAGCCCGATATACAAAGCGGAAGAACCGGTCATGTCTGTCTTTCACGAGTTCATAAAGAGAAAGGGCCGGGCAATCCGCTGTAAAGCGAATCGGCCCGGCCCCTTCAAGCTGGCGGAGATCACCCCATGCCGCTGCTGCAATTATTGCAGTTTGATTTCGACGTCTACACCTGCTGGCAGGTCCAGCTTCATCAGTGCGTCAACGGTTTTGTCCGTTGGGTCCACGATGTCCATCAGACGCTGGTGGGTACGGATTTCGAACTGGTCGCGCGAGGTTTTGTTGACGTGCGGCGAACGCAGAACGTCAAAACGCTGGATGCGGGTTGGCAGTGGTACTGGGCCTTTGACAACAGCGCCGGTACGCTTGGCGGTGTCAACGATTTCCAGTGCGGACTGGTCGATCAGCTTGTAATCGAAAGCCTTCAGGCGAATACGGATTTTCTGGTTTGGTGCGGACATGGTATTTCCTTTAAAGAGCGAACCGGGCTTGTCGCCGCGGCAATATGAATAAGGTAGTACGTGCTGCGAATAAAACAGCAGGGGGCACAGTATAAACTGTTTCCCCCTGCTTGAATCAGATCAACTTAAATAATTAAGCGATGATTTTTGCAACAACGTTTAAGCGCCAACGGTACGGCCGCCTTCATGGATAGCGAAGCGCAGACCTTCTTCCATTGCGATCGGGTTGATCAGCTTGACGGTGATCGACACGTTATCGCCTGGCATAACCATTTCTTTGTCCGCTGGCAGTTCGATCAGAACCGGTCACGTCAGTCGTACGGAAGTAGAACTGTGGACGATAGTTGTTGAAGAACGGGGTGTGACGGCCGCCTTCGTCTTTCGACAGAACATAGATCTCGCCGGTGAAGTGGTTGTGCGGCTTGATCGAGCCTGGCTTCGCCAGAACTTGACCACGCTCAACGTCTTCACGCTTGGTGCCGCGCAGCAGCAGACCAACGTTGTCGCCAGCTTGACCCTGGTCCAGCAGTTTGCGGAACATTTCCACGCCGGTGCAGGTGGTTTTGACGGTGTCTTTGATGCCGACGATTTCGATTTCTTCGCCGACTTTAACGATACCGCGCTCAACGCGACCGGTGACAACGGTGCCGCGACCCGAGATCGAGAACACGTCTTCCACAGGCATCAGGAAGGCGCCGTCAACAGCGCGCTCTGGCGTTGGGATGTACGAATCGAGTGCATCAGCCAGTTGCATGATGGCCTGTTCGCCCATTGGGCCTGCATCGCCTTCCAGAGCCATACGTGCCGAACCTTTTACGATTGGCAGGTCGTCGCCTGGGAATTCATACTTCGACAGCAACTCACGCACTTCCATTTCGACCAGTTCCAGCAGTTCTGCATCGTCGACCAGGTCGCACTTGTTCAGGAACACGATGATGTATGGAACGCCAACTTGGCGGGCCAGCAGGATGTGTTCGCGGGTCTGTGGCATTGGGCCGTCAGCTGCGGAGCAAACCAGGATCGCGCCGTCCATCTGGGCAGCACCGGTAATCATGTTTTTGATGTAGTCGGCGTGGCCTGGGCAGTCAACGTGAGCGTAGTGACGGTTAGCGGTCTCGTACTCGACGTGCGCGGTGTTGATGGTAATGCCGCGTGCTTTTTCTTCTGGTGCTGCATCGATCTGGTCGTATGCTTTAGCTTCGCCGCCGAATTTCTTCGACAGAACGGTAGCGATAGCAGCCGTCAGGGTGGTTTTGCCGTGGTCAACGTGACCGATGGTGCCGACGTTGACGTGCGGTTTGGTCCGTTCGAATTTACCTTTTGCCATTTTGATCTTCCTTAAAAAGAGCGATATTTACAATTTTTTAGAATCGGGGTCCCGCTCATGGCAGGACCCCGACAGAAATTACTTAGCTTTAGCAGTAACGATTGCGTCGGTAACGTGCTTAGGCGCTTCCGAGTAGTGCTTGAATTCCATCGTGTACGTTGCACGGCCTTGCGTTGCGGAACGCAGCGAGGTCGAGTAACCGAACATTTCCGACAGAGGCACTTCAGCTTTGATGATCTTGCCACCGCCGCCTGGGATCTCGTCCATGCCCTGCACCATACCGCGGCGGGACGACAGATCGCCCATCACGGTACCGGCGTAGTCTTCCGGCGTTTCCACTTCCACGGCCATCATCGGCTCGAGGATGACTGGCGAAGCGCGACGGCAACCGTCTTTGAACGCCATCGAAGCTGCCATCTGGAACGCGTTTTCGTTCGAGTCCACATCGTGGTACGAACCGAAGAACAGCGTGACCTTGACGTCAACCACTGGGTAGCCAGCCAGAACGCCGGTGTTCAGCGTGCCGCGTACACCCTTTTCAACTGCAGGGATGTATTCGCGTGGAACGGTACCGCCCTTGATCGCGTCAACGAACTCGAAGCCCTTGCCCGGTTCTTGCGGCTCGATCTTCAGGACAACGTGACCGTACTGACCACGACCGCCCGACTGCTTGACGAACTTGCCTTCGGATTCTTCGCACACTTTGCGGATCGTTTCATGGTAGGCAACCTGTGGCTTGCCGACGGTTGCTTCCACGCCGAATTCGCGCTTCATGCGGTCAACGATAATTTCCAGGTGCAGCTCGCCCATACCACCGATGATGGTCTGGCCCGATTCTTCGTCGGTCTTGACGCGGAACGAAGGATCTTCCTGTGCCAGGCGGTTCAGCGCCAGGCCCATTTTTTCCTGGTCAGCCTTGGTCTTAGGCTCAACAGCCTGTTGAATCACTGGCTCAGGGAAGACCATTTTTTCCAGGGTGATGATGGCCGATGGATCGCACAGGGTTTCGCCCGTGGTCGCATCTTTCAGACCCACCGCTGCGGCGATGTCAGCTTGCAAGGCACTTCTTTGATCTCTTCGCGCTGATTCGCGTGCATCTGCAGAATACGGCCAAGACGTTCTTTCTTGTTCTTGATCGGATTGAAGACGGTGTCGCCCGAATTGATCGTGCCCGAGTAGACGCGGAAGAAGATCAGCTGGCCCACGAACGGGTCGGTCATGATCTTGAACGCCAGCGCGGCGAATTTCTCGTCGTCAGCTGCTTTACGGGTGGTTGGCTGGTCGTCTTCATCCATGCCGCCGACTGGTGGAATGTCGATTGGCGATGGCAGGTATTCGATCACGCCGTCGAGCATGGCTTGCACGCCCTTGTTCTTGAACGCGGTACCGCACATCATTGGAACGATTTCCGAAGCGATCGTACGCTGACGCAGGGCAGCCTTGATCTCTTCTTCGGACAGGTCGCCCTCTTCCAGGTACTTGTTCATCAGTTCGTCGTTCGCTTCCAGCAGCGGTTTCGACCATCTTCAGACGCCATTCAGCAGCTTGCTCTTGCAGTTCTGCTGGGATGTCGTGTAGTCGAACTTCATGCCTTGCGACGCGTCGTCCCAGTAGATGGCTTTCATCTTGACCAGATCGACCACGCCTTTGAAGTTGTCTTCGGCGCCGATAGGAATCTGCAGAGGAATCGGGTTGGCCTTCAGGCGCGAACGCATTTGTTCGTAGACCTTGAAGAAGTTCGCACCGGTGCGGTCCATCTTGTTGACGAAGGCCAGACGTGGCACTTTGTACTTGTTAGCCTGACGCCATACGGTTTCCGACTGTGGCTGAACGCCGCCCACTGCGCAGTAAACCATGCAAGCACCGTCGAGCACGCGCATCGAGCGTTCAACTTCAATGGTGAAGTCAACGTGGCCCGGGGTGTCGATGATGTTGATGTGGTGCTCAGGGAAGTTGTTAGCCATACCCTTCCAGAAGCAGGTCGTCGCTGCCGAGGTAATGGTAATGCCGCGTTCCTGCTCTTGCTCCATCCAGTCCATGGTGGCCGCGCCATCATGCACTTCGGCCGATCTTGTGATTTACGCCCGTGTAGAACAGGACGCGCTCGGTCGTGGTGGTCTTGCCAGCATCGATGTGAGCGGAGATACCGATATTGCGGTAGCGCTCAATGGGGGTCTTGCGTGCCATAATTATTCCTAAATCTTTTAATGGACAAAACCGAGCAGCATCTTGTGAACAAAATGAGCCCGGCCTCGAACAACAGATACTTGGCCGCGCCCCTTGCAGGGTCTGGTTAAGCTGATTAGAAGCGGAAGTGCGAGAACGCCTTGTTCGCTTCAGCCATGCAGGTGAACTTCGTCACGCTTTTTCATGGCACCGCCGCGCATTTCTGCGGCTTCCATCAACTCACCACCCAGGCGTTGCGGCATGGATTTTTCGCTGCGCTTGTTTGCGGCTTCAGCGCAACCAACGCATGGACAGCGCCATACGACGAACCGGACGAACTTCAACTGGCACCTGGTAGTTGGCGCCACCGACGTGGCGGGATTTCACCTCGACCATCGGCTTGGCATTGTTGATCGTGGTTGCAAACACTTCGAGCGGGTCCTTGCCGGACTTTTGCTTGATGTGCTCGAATGCACCGTAGATGATGTTTTCTGCGACCGATTTTTTACCGGACAGCATCAAAACGTTGACGAATTTAGCGACATCCGTATTGCCGAATTTTGGATCAGGCAGGATCTCGCGTTTGGGGACTTCACGACGACGTGGCATTTCAATTCCTTTCAGTCTTCAGTTGAGCGCGCTTTGCGCACTCGCGGTGGCCATCATAGCCATCCACTTACTCGACCGGTTCTGGTCGGTTCAACTAACTTTGTATGGGCAAGAGCGTTCGTATGAAACGAATTACTTCTTACCAGCTTTAGCGCGCTTCGTACCGTACTTCGAACGAGCTTGCTTACGGTCTTTAACGCCCTGGGTATCCAGTGCACCGCGAACCATGTGGTAACGCACACCCGGCAAGTCTTTCACACGGCCGCCGCGCAGCAGCACGACACTGTGTTCTTGCAGGTTGTGGCCTTCACCGCCGATGTACGAAATGACTTCGAAACCGTTGGTCAGGCGAACTTTGGCGACTTTACGCAGAGCCGAGTTAGGCTTCTTTGGGGTCGTCGTGTATACACGGGTGCAAACACCACGTTTTTGCGGGCTGTTTTCCAGCGCCAAACGATTTGCTTTTCACGGTCAGAGCGACGCGTGGGCTGCGAATCAGTTGATTGATGGTTGGCATCGTTATAAATCCAACAAAATTACAACATGAATAACCCGGGCAAACGCCCGGGGGCTAAAACTGAAACTTTTGCCTCGGTTCAGACTGACAGCAGAGGCGCCGAAAGCCACTCGCAAGGGAGCGGCTGTGGTGCGCACACGATGTGCAGAATAAATTCGAGAACTCAGCAGTATAAGCCTGATAGGACTGCCGGTCAACTTGTTTACCGGTTTGGGACCGTTTCCGCCGCATTAAAAAAATGCCCGGCAGCCCCAAACGCCGCGATAATACCGGCTCCTCACCCATTGCCCCTGTCCCATGCCCGCTGCGCTGCGCCCTGCCAAGCTATTCCTGCTGTTGACTTACCTGGCGCTGTCCGCCGTACCATTCGTTCCATTGCTTATGGGCAAGAGTGTCGAACAGCCATGGCAGCTGCTGGGCGTCGAAACCATCGCCTGGGTGGCGGTGTGGGCCGTGTTCAAGCGTCCGGCCCGCTTCCACTGGCTGCTGCTGCCCGCCTTCCTGGCCTTGCCGACCGAGCTCTATCTGTATACCTATTATGGTCAGGCCATTTCCACCCACCACCTGGGGATCATCGCCGAGACCAGTCCCAAGGAAGCCATGGAATTCCTGGGCAACGTGGTCTGGCTGATGCTGGGCGTCACCCTGGGCGTGATCGCCTGGTGGATCGCCACCTGGCGCATCGCCCTCGCCGATGACGAGCTCGACTGGCACGACGCCTCGCGCTGGGTCACCCTGGCCAAGCCTGGCGGCGGGCGCCGCGCTGCTGGCCTACGGCTTCGAATTCGGCATCGCGCCCAAGTCGGCGGCGGCCAGCGCCAAGGCCAGCGTGCCGGAACGGGAAAAGGCGGTGGCGCCCGCCAACTACACGGGGCTGGCGCTGCGCCCGCTCCCGCACGCGGCCCGCCTGCCGGTCGAGCTCGAAGCCCTGGCCCGTTCCTGGCCCTTCGGCCTGGTCTGGCGCGGCATCGACTTTTACAAGGAGCGCCAGCACCTGGCCGCGCTGGGCGAACGCAACAGCAAGTTCAGCTTCCAGGCCCACCAGGCCGCGCCCGACGGCGAAGCGGACACCATGGTGATGGTGATCGGCGAATCGTCGCGCCACGACCGCTGGCAGCTGAACGGCTACGCGCGCCCACCAATCCCCTGCTGAGCCAGGAAGCGAACCTGGTGGTGTTGCCGGACGTGATCACGCCGGTATCGGCCACGCGCCTGTCGGTCCCGGTGATGATCTCCCGCAAGCCGCCCATGCAAAGCCTGAAGGAAGACGGCTTCGCCGAAAAATCCTTCATCACCGCTTACAAGGAAGCGGGCTTCAAGACCTACTGGCTGTCGAACCAGGTATCGTTCGGCAAGTTCGATACGCCGGTGTCGGTGTTCGCCAAGGAAGCCGACGTGATCCAGTTCATGAACCTGGGCGGCTTTACCAACAATTCCAATTTCGACGAGATCCTGCTGCAGCCGCTGCGCAATGCCCTGGCCGACAAGACCAAGAAAAAACTGATCGTGCTCCACACGCTGGGCAGCCACTGGAATTACAGCCAGCGCCATCCGCAACAGTTCGACCGCTGGCAGCCTTCCTTGTTCGGCATCGACAAGCCGGTGGTGACCAATACCGCGATCAAGGACCAGCTCAACAACAGCTACGACAACAGCGTGCTGTACACGGACTGGTTCCTGGCCCAGGTCATCGGCCAGCTCAAGGGCGCGGCCCAGCGCAGCGTGATGGTCTACGTGTCCGACCATGGCCAGTCGCTGTACGACAAGAGCTGCAAGCTGGCCTTCCACGGCCATAACACCGAGTACGACTTCCACGTGCTTAGGCCATGGTCTGGTATTCGGACCTGTACCGGGCGCAGCGCCCGGCCAAGATCGCGCAGCTGGCGCGCCACCGCAAGGCGCGCCTTGGCACCGAGAACATGTTCCACACCCTGCTCGACCTGGCCGACATCCACTACCCGGGCGAGCGCCCCGAGTGGAGCTTCGTCAATCCCGCCTTCAAGCCGCACAAGCGCTACGTCGACAGTTACGGCTGGTCCGATTACGACAACGCCACCTTCAAGGGCGATTGCCGCGAAGTCATGGACAAGGGCACGCCGCTCAAGCGCGAAAAATAGGCCGCGGGTCGCGCCGTATATGTATCAAAAAAGCCCCGCCGCGCTGATCGAAAATGGTGGGATGCGGGTGAAATTCGCGTATATTTCTTGGCAACTTCACGATCGCCAGCCTAAAGGAATTTCGCATGATCAAGCCTGCCCGGGTGCCCGCCATCGACATGCTGCGCGGCTTCGTCATCGCGCTCATGGCCCTCGACCATACGCGCGACTATTTCGGCTACACGCGCTTCAATCCCGAAGACCTGGCCACGACCGAACCGGCCTGGTTCTGGACCCGCTGGATCACCCACCTGTGCGCCACCACCTTCGTGCTGCTGGCCTAAGCAGTTCGGCTTTCCTGCGCGGTGAAAAGACCGGCGTGACGGCCCTGTCGCGCTACCTGGCCACGCGCGGCGCGATGCTGATCCTGCTCGAGGCGACGTGGATCAGCTTTTCCTGGCAGTTCGGCTACCAGGTCGCGATCTTCCAGGTGATCTGGGCCATCGGCGCCTCGATGCTCATCATGGCGCTGCTGGTGTGGCTGCCGCGGGTGGCGATCGGCGCCATCGGCGCGGCCCTGATCCTCACCCACAACGCCTTCGACAGCTATACCTCCACCAGCCTGCTGTGGGGCGCCTGGCACCAGGGCGGCTTCTTCCCGATGGGCCAGAGCATCGGCATCGAGGGCCTGGTGATCAAGTATCCGCTCATGCCCTGGGTCGGCCTGATGGCGGCTAGGCTACGCGCTCGGTCCCGTGTTCCAGTGGGAGGCGCCGCGCCGCATCCGCTTCTGGCTGACGTCGGCGGCGGTCATGCTGGTCGCCTTTATCGCCCTGCGCGCGTTCAACATTTACGGCGACGCCGACCACTGGGCGGTCCAGCAT
This sequence comes from Massilia sp. H-1, assembly GCA_024703915.1. GTDB lineage: Bacteria > Pseudomonadota > Gammaproteobacteria > Burkholderiales > Burkholderiaceae_D > Telluria_A. Next base: position 2,360,498 of record CP087969.1, read on the forward strand.
CGGGGACCGATGTTCGACCTGATGTCGTTCGTGCGCGTGTCCAAGTACCCGCCTTCGCTGCTGTACCTGCTGGTCACGCTCGGGATCGGCATGCTGCTGCTGGCCCTGTTCGAACGGATCCGCGAAAACCGCGTGCTGATGCTGTTCGGCCGCACCCCGATGTTCTTCTACGTGATCCACATCGCGCTGATCCACTTCCTCGGCAATCTGTACTTCGAGCTGCGCTACGGCGGCGGCCCGGAATTTGCCAACGGCGTGGCGCACTGGCCGGACGGCTATGTGCACTCGCTGCCGGTGGTGTACGTGGCCTGGGCCGCGATCCTGGCCCTGATGTACGGCCTGACGATCGTGTGGACGCTGGCGCGCGCAAGCCTAAGCACGCGCTCGCTCGCAGCCTAGCTAGCGGCGCCCGTCCGGTGTCCGGCGCTGCCCGCCGGACGCCGCGGACAGCAGCACGTCCGCCTGAAATCCCATAAGAATCAAGCAACTAGCTTGTGGCACGGTTCGTGCCTAAGTGATGGTATTGTCGTCAACGTACACCATCATGATCCGCGATACTTCTTTCCAGGATGCCGTCATTTCCGCCCCGCCCGCCCAGGCACTCAAGCGCTTCGGCTGTTGATCGGCGGCGCCACCCCTGGCCGCCGTCGCCCTTGCCGTCCTGCTGGTCTCGGGCTGGCGCGCCAGCGATTCCTCGGTCAGCGGCGCGCGCCTGCGCATTGCCGAGGTCACCCGCGGCACGCTGGTGCGCGACGCCGCCGTCAACGGCCGCATCGTCGCCGCCGTCAGCCCCACCCTGTATGCCACCGCGCCGTCCACCGTCACGCTCAAGGTTGCCCATGCGCGACACCGTCAAGCGCGGCCAGATCCTGGCCTTGCTCGAATCGCCAGACCTGTCGGACGCGCTCAAACGCGAGCAGTCCAGCTACCAGCAGCTGGAAGCCGAAGTCGCGCGCCAGCAGATCCTGGCCCGCAAACAAAAGCTGCTGGCCCAGCGCGAGGCCGACACCGCCGAAATCGACCGCCTGTCGGCCCAGCGCACGCTCGAGCGCTACCAGGCCGTGGCCAATGAAGGCGTGATCGCCAAGATCGACTTCCAGAAAGCCAAGGATGCACTGGCCTCGGCCGAGATCCGCGCAAAGCACGCGGCCAAGGCCGCCGCCCTCGAAGGCGACGACGTGGGCCTGGCCCTCAAGACCAAGGTCAATGAACTGGACCGCCAGCGCCTGTCGATGGCCAACGCCCAGCGCCGCGTCGACGAATTGTCGGTGCGCGCCCCGGTCGACGGTTTCATCGGCACCCTGTCGGTGCAAAACCGCAGCGTGGTGGCGGCCAACACGGCTCTCATGACGCTGGTCGACCTGTCGCGCCTCGAAGTCGAACTGGAAGTCCCGGAAAGCTACGTGGCCGACATGGGCCTGGGCATGAGCGCCGAAATCCAGCTGGGCACGGCCACCGCCGGGGGGCAAGCTGTCGGCCCTGTCGCCGGAAGTGGTGCGCAACCAGGTGCTGGCGCGCGTGCGCTTCGAAGGCGAGCAGCCCAAGGGCCTGCGCCAGAACCAGCGCGTGACCGCGCGCCTGCTGATCGAAGAAAAGCCGAACGTCATCCTGGTGCCGCGCGGTCCCTTCGTCGAATCCGAGGGCGGCCGCTTCGCCTACGTCGTGCGCGACTCGATCGCGGTGCGCACCCCGATCACGCTGGGCGCGACCAGCGTCGGCAATGTCGAAATTACGTCCGGCGTGCAGCCGGGCGACAAGCTTGTGATTTCAGGTACCGACACGTTCGCCAATGCGGCGCGCGTCTCCATCAATAAATAACCATCCCCGAAAGGACACCCCATGCTGCGCATGACTAATCTGAGCAAGGTTTACCGCACCCACATGATCGAAACCCACGCTGCGCGGCTTCGAGATCCAGGTCAACCAGGGCGAGTTCGTCACCGTGACCGGTCCTTCCGGTTCCGGCAAGACGAGTTTTCTGAATATCGCTTCACCTGCTCGAAGAATTCACCGACGGCGAATATATCCTCGACGGCATCAACGTCAAGGGCATGGACGACAACGCCCGTTCGCGCCTGCGCAACGAGAAGCTCGGCTTCATCTTCCAGGGCTTCAACCTGATTCCCGACCTGTCGCTGTTCGATAACGTCGACGTTCCGCTGCGCTACCGCGGCTTCAACACGGCCGAACGCAAGGAGCGCATCGAAGACGCGCTGGCCAAGGTCGGCCTGGCCTCGCGCATGAAGCACTACCCGGCCGAACTGTCGGGCGGACAGCAGCAGCGCGTGGCGATCGCGCGCGCTGGCTTAGCTCGCCCAAGCTGCTGCTGGCCGATGAACCGACCGGTAACCTCGACACGCAGATGGCGCGCGGCGTCATGGAACTGCTCGAGGAAATCAACGCCCAGGGCACCACCATCCTGATGGTCACCCACGACCCTGAGCTGGCGGTACGCTCGCAGCGCAACGTGCACATCATCGACGGCCAGGTCTCGGACCTGGTGCGCAAGGCGCCGACGCTGTTCGACACCAAGGCCGCGGCCGCCCAACCGGCTTGAGGAGAACGCGATGTTCCAGTACTACTTCCTGCTCGGCCTGCGCAGCCTGCGCTGCAATCCGGCGCTGACCGCGCTGATGGTGCTCACGCTGGCCATCGGCGTGGCCGCCAGCATTTCCACCCTGACCATCCTGCAAGTCATGTCGGGCAATCCGATCCCGCACAAGAGCGACCGCCTGTTCGTGCCGGTGCTCGACAACGGCCGCGTGCAGGGTTACACCCCCGGCGACCCGCCCAACGACAAGCAGGCCAGCTACACCGACGTGAACAATCTGCTCAAGAGCAAACAGGGCGAGCGCCGCACCGCGATCTTCGGGGTCTCCACCGCGATCGAACCGGCGCGCAGCGACATCGGCGTGTTCCAGGCTTCCGGCCTGGCGCTCACGGGTGACTTCTTCTCCATGTTCGAGGCGCCCTTCCTGCACGGCCAGGGCTGGACCGAAGCGGACGACGCGGGCAGCGCCCAGGTGGTCGTGCTCTCGCGCGGATCGCCGAAAAACTGTACGGCGACACCAACCCGGTCGGGCAGCGCATGACGCTGGCCAGCCAGCAGTTCCAGATCGTCGGCGTGCTCGAAAAATGGGCGCCGCTACCGCACTACTATCGCCTGATCGGCGGCTCCGGCGCCTTCGACGGTGCCGACGAATTGTTCATTCCATTCTCGACCGCGATCCGGCTCGAGCTGAACCCGCAGGGCAATATGAACTGCAGCGACAATCCGGAACCGGGCTACAGCCATCCTGGCCGCCAACTGCACCTGGATCCAGTTCTGGTTCGAGACCAGGACCGCGGCCGACCGCGCCGCCCTGCAAAGCTATCTGGACAGCTACAGCCGCAGAACAGCGCAAGCTGGGGCGCATGCTGCGCAACGCGCCCAACAAGCTGTATGACGTGAGCGAGTGGCTGGTGTACCTCAAAGTGGTCAGCAACGACAGCCGCCTGTCGGCCTGGCTGGCCTTCGGTTTCCTGCTCCTGTGCCTGGTCAACACGATCGGCCTGCTGCTGGCCAAGTTCTCCGTGCGCGCCGCCGAAGTGGGCATCCGCCGCGCGCTGGGCGCCTCGCGCAAGGAGATCTTCCGCCAGTTCCTGGTCGAGAGCGCGGTAGTCGGCCTGGTCGGCGGCTTCCTCGGACTGGTGCTCGCGCTCGGCGCACTGGCGCTGATCGCGATGCAGTCCAAGCAGATGGCCACCATCGCCCACATGGACTGGAGCATGCTGGCCGCCACCTTCCTGATGTCGGTGGCCGCCGCCATCGTCGCTTAGCCTGCTGCCGACCTGGCGTGCCTGCCAGGTCACGCTAGGCCATTCAACTCAAATCGCAATAAGCGGAGATCAACATGAACCCTATCCTGTCTGCGCTGTTGCGCAACAAGACCGGCGCGGTGCTGGTGGCGGTGCAGGTGGCGATCAGCCTGGCCATCCTGGCCAACGCCCTGCACATCGTCAACGTGCGCCAGGCCGTGGCGGCACGCCCGAGCGGCATGGCCGACGAAGCCTCGACCTTCAACATCAGCACGCGCTGGCTGCGCAAGGAAAACGCGGCCTTCGACCTGGCCGTGCAAAAGCGCGAAACAGCGCTGCTGCGCGCCATTCCGGGCGTGGTCGGCGTGGCCACCACCAACCAGATGCCGATGGCGAATTCGGGCAGCAGCACCAGCCTGGCCATCGACCGCAAGCAAATCAAGGAATCGGCCGAAACGGCCATGTACGAATCGGGCGATTCGCTGGTGGCCGCCTGGGGCCTGCGCCTGGTGCAAGGGCGCGACTTCACGCCCGGCGAAGTGCTCGAACTTGATGCGACCAACGCCACCGGCAATCCGAAGACGGTGATCATCACCCAGGCCCTGGCCAACAAGCTGTGGCCGGGCGCCGCCAGCGTGATCGGCAAGACCATGTTCTTCGGTACCGGCGACACGGCCGACGCCACCCAGATCATCGGCGTGGTCGAGCGCCTGCAGACGCCCTGGGCCCAGCTCGGCGAATCCGGCGAGATGTCCACCCTGATGCCGATGCGGATGCTGGGCACCACGCCGGGCAGCAGCTACACCGTGCGCACCGAGCCGGGCCAGCGCGACCGCATCATGAAAGAAGCCGAGGAAGTGCTGCGCAAGGCGACCGCGACGCCGGTCATCATCAAGACCCGCAGCACCCAGGAAGACCGCAAGGCGCGCTACCGCGCCGACATGGCCCTGTCGTGGATGCTGATCACGGTCAGCGTGCTGCTGCTGATCATCACCGCGAGCGGCATCGTCGGCATGGCCAGCCTGTGGGTCACCCAGCGCCGCAAACAGATCGGCGTGCGGCGCGCGTCGGTGCGCGCCGGGCCGACATCCTGCGCTATTTCATCTCGGAGAACCTGATGATCACCAGCGTGGGCGTCGTCACCGGCGTGCTGATGGCGATCGGGCTCAACCAGTTGCTGGTCAGCAAGCTCGAAATGGCCAGGCTGCCCCTGCCTTACCTGCTGGGCGGCGCCAAGCGTGTTCTACCTGCTCGGCATCATCGCCGTGTACGGCCCGGCCTGGAAGGCGGCGACGATCTCATCGGACACTGGCCACCCGCAGCGCATGACGCTCATGCATTTGCCCGGGTCCGCGGCCCCGGGCGCGCGGTCAATGCTATGCTAGCGCCATGCCAACCGTACTGATTATTGACGACAACGCGGCGGTCGCGATCGCCCTCGAAGTGCTGTTCTCGCTGCACGACATCGACTCCCTGCGCGCAGCCTCGCCCGAAGAGGGCCTGGCCCTGCTGGCCAGGAGCAACGTCGACCTGGTCATCCAGGACATGAACTTCACGGCCGACACCACGTCCGGCGAGGAAGGCACGGCGCTGTTTCGCGAAATCCGCGCGCCACCCCCGACCTGCCCGTCATTCTGCTGACCGCCTGGACCCACCTCGATGCGGCGGTCGACCTGGTCAAGTCGGGCGCGGCCGACTACCTGTCCAAGCCCTGGAAAGACGACCGCCTGATCGCCACCGTCACCAATCTGATCGAACTGGGGCAGGCCAACCGGGTCCTGGCCCAGCACGCGCAGCGAGAACGAGCGCGCGCGACCCGACCTCGAAGCCGGTTTCGACCTGCGCGGCATGGTGTGGCAGGACCCCGCCACCGAACGCATCCTGCACCTGGCCTGCCAGGTGGCGCGGGCCGATGTCGCGGTTCTCATCAGCGGTCCTAACGGCACCGGCAAGGAACGCATCGCCGAGATCATCCAGGCCAATTCCTCGGTGCGCGACGGTCCCTTCGTGGTGCTCAACTGCGGCGCTGCTTAAGCCGAACTGATCGAAGCGGAACTGTTCGGCGCCGATGCTTAAGCGCCTACACCGGCGCCTCCAAGGCGCGCGAAGGCAAGTTCGAAGCGGCCGACGGCGGCACCCTGTTCCTCGACGAGATCGGCAACCTGCCGCTGGCCTAAGCCAAATGAAGCTGCTGCGGGTGCTCGAGACGGGGCGCTTCGAGCGGCTCGGCTCGAACCGCGAACGCCAGGTCAAGGTGCGCGTGATCAGCGCCACCAATGCCGACCTGCAGGCCATGATCCGGGCTGAGCACCTTCCGCGAAGACCTGTTCTACCGCCTCAACGTGATCGAACTGCGCCTGGCGCCGCTGGCCGCGCGCCCGGCCGACATCCTGCCGCTGGCGGCCAGTTTTCTGGCGGCTAGGCAAACGGCTCGACCACTGCGCGCAAGCCGCCCTGCTGGCCCACGCCTGGCCGGGCAATGTGCGCGAACTGAAAAACGTGATGGCCCGCGCCGGCCTGCTCGCGTCCGGCGACCTGATCAAGGCGGCCGACCTCGGACTGCCGCTGGCACCCGTGCCTGTTTCGGAAGCGGAGCCCGACCGCGACGCCATCGCCCAGGCACTGGCCCGCGCCCACGGCGTGGTGGCCCAGGCCGCGGCCGACCTGGGCCTGTCGCGCCAGGCGCTGTACCGGCGCATGGAACGGCTCGGCATCGCGCGGCCCTGATGGCGCCCCGGCCCGGCATGCGCATGTCGCTGGTCACGCGCTGGACGGCGCTGGTGGCCACGCTGCTGGCGCTCGGCATCATCCTCGCGCTCGCGCTCGACCATCTAATGCCGGGCCGGCCGGTGCTGGTGTCCGGCATCTGCCTGGCGCTGGTGGTGCCGATCGCGGTGATCACCATGCGCGCCCAGATCCGCCCCATCCTCTCGCTGTTTCGCGCCCTCGAAGGCACGGTCACCAGCTACAAGGACGGCGACTTTTCCTTCCAGCCTGCACTGGCCCCAGAACGACGAACTGGCCGACCTGGTCGGCGCCCACAATGCGCTCGGCAACGTGCTGCGCGAGCAGCGCCTGGCGCTGGTGCAGCGCGAACTGCTGCTCGACACGATGGTGCAGAACACGCCGGTGGCGATGCTGCTGGTCGGCGACGCCGCCATCGTCTACGCCAACGTGGCGGCACGCCAGCTGCTCAATGACGGGCGCCGCCTCGAGGGCCACAACCTGGCCGACATCATCGCCCACGCATCGCCCGCGCTGACCGAAGCGCTGGCGCGCGGCGGCGACGGCCTGTTCACCGTCGATGACAGCGAGGAGGAAGAGGTGTACCACCTGGCGCGCCGCACCTTCATGCTCAACGGGCGGCGCCACGAATTGCTGCTGCTGCGCCAGCTGACCCAGGAACTGCGGCGCCAGGAAGTGCAGACCTGGAAAAAAGTCATCCGCGTGATCAGCCATGAACTGAACAATTCGCTGGCGCCCCTGACCTCGCTCGCGCATTCGGGCGCGGAGCTGGTGCAGCGCGGCCAGACCGAACGCCTGCCGCAGATTCTGGAAACGATCGAAGAGCGCACCCGGCACCTGGAGAGCTTCATCCTGGGCTATGCGCGCTTCGCCAAGCTGCCCACGCCGCGCATTGAAGCATGCGACTGGAAGGTGTTTGTCGCGCGCCTCGCGTCCGAAGTCGGCTTCCGGCTGGTGGCGCCGCTGCTGGCCTGAACCGGCCCAGTTCGACCCGGCCCAGATGGAACAGGCGCTCCTGAACCTGCTCAAGAACGCGCACGAATCGGGTTCGCCGCCCGGCGACGTGGAACTGAACGTCAAGTTGGCACCGGGCGTGCTGCGCATCGAAGTGCTGGACCGGGGCCAGGGCATGAACGATGCCGTGCTGACCAACGCGCTGGTCCCCTTCTATTCCACCAAGCGGGCCGGGACCGGTCTGGGCCTGGCGCTGGCGCGCGAAATCGCCGAGGCGCACGGCGGGCGCATCACGCTCGGCAACCGCGACGACGGCGGTCTGATGGTCACGTTGATCCTGCCGCTGGTGCCGACGCTGTAAAATTCGGCTATGTCCGATCCTTCTTCCGCCTTTTCCGCGCCCGGCCACCCATCGCCTACCACCACCACCGAATTCGAGGGCGTGCGCTCGCTTCACCTCGGCACCTCCTGGGTGCAGGGCGCGATGCGTCTGTCCAAGCCCGACAATATCGAACTCGAATACATCCAGATGATGATGATGTGGATGCTGTTCCTGGACCAGCCGAAACACATCGTGCAGCTGGGCCTGGGCAGCGCCGCGCTGACCAAGTTCAGCTACCGCCGCTTCCCCGGCGCGAAGGTGACTGTCGCCGAACTCAATCCCAACGTGATCGCGATCTGCCGCGCCCTGTTCGGCCTGCCGTCCAACGACGAGCGGCTCGATGTGCGCGAGATGGATGCCATGGATTTTGTGCTCGATGCGCGCAACCACAATACGGTCGACGTGCTGCAGGTCGACCTGTACGACGAAGACGCGCGGCCCGGTGCTCGACTCGCAGGAGTTCTACCAGGGCTGCTTCGACTGCCTGAGCGAGCGCGGCATCATGACCACCAATGTGTTCGGCGACTTTTCGAACTACGACAAGAACCTGCAGAACATGGAACTGGTGTTCGACGCCGTCGTATGGCTGCCCGAAGTGCACGACGCGAACATCGTGGTGGTCGCCTTCAAGAACGCGCCCCAGATCGATTTCAGCGTGCTGTATGAACGGGGCAGCAATGATCAAGAAAAGCATGAACCTGCTTAAGCCAAGAAATGGGTCAACGGGCTCAAAGCCTGGATGCAGGACCACTCGTCCTAGTACGGCTAGCGCCGCTCGCGCCACCACAGCAGCAGCATGGCCGCCGCGAACACCAGTGCGAACGGCCAGGCCTAAGCAGCGGCACGGTCGTCTTGCCAGGCGTGTCCGGCGTGCGGGCGGCGTAGCGCAGCGTGGCGGCGCGCCGCTCGGCCTTCTGCCACAGCGGCCAGTCGTCATTCGCATACACGTACACGCGCCCGGACTGGGCGCCTGACTGGAAGGTCAGCCATCCTGACGCTGCTTAAGCCAGACCGCCACGCAGCTTGCATCGGCGCGGTCGGGACGGCGCTGCCAGGCGAGCGTTTGCTTCCAGGCCCGGAAACGTCACCTCGCCAGTCATGCCGTAGGCGCACAGCGCGAGCCGCTGCCCGGGCAGCGGCATCTGTTCCGGTTCGATCAGGCTGACCGGTTCCGGACGGCGCACGCCGCATGGTGTCGAGCACGTCCTGCCACCACAGGCCCAGCGCGCGCGTTCGGTGATCGCATAGCGGTGCCATTCGGCCACGCCCAGCCAGGTGATGCGGCCCTTGTCCCACGGCCGGGTCCAGATGCGGTCGGCCGCCGCGCTCCAGCCGCCCACATTCCTTGCCGCCGGCAGCCAGCCTAAGCACTGGCCAGCGCCAGAGGTGCGCCCGCCGGTTTGGATTCGGGCTGCTCGCGCAGTTCGAGCCTGAGCATGCGCGACCAGGCGGCTTAGCTCGTTCGCGCTGGCGCCAAGGATCAAGAGAGGCGTGCCGTCTACCACCTGCACCAGCAGGCTGGCACGCGCTGTAGCTCCGGCAAGCGTTCCAGGTAGGCCGCGTCCACCACCAGCAGATCGGCACGCGCGATGGCCGCGCGCGGCGCTTCGCTGCGCGTGACGACCTTGCCGAGCGTGATCTGCCAGTCGAGTATCGCATTGCTTTGGGCCAGCAGCTGGTTGAGCGTGCGCGTATCGAAAGACGGTGCACCGAAGCGCCCCTGCACCTGCAGCGGCAGCGGGTCGCGCACGTCGAGCGGCACCGGGCCTTCGGCGATCGTTCTGCCGAGCGGCGTCGAGCAGCCTGGCCTTCAGCACCAGGGTCTCGGCCACGGGCGGCAGCCACTGCACGGCGAGGGTGGCGCCACTGCTTACCGCCTCCTCCGGATCACCTTGCCGTTTTCGGCCACCAGCTGCAGCTTGCGGCTGGCGCCCTTGGGCAGCGTCGCCTTGAGCGTGAACACGCGGCCCAGCGCCATCGTGCGCGGGAAGTCGAGGCGTAGCGCGTCGTCCTGCGGCGGCGTCCAGTCGAGCGACAAGCGCGGGCAGGTCTTCCCACTGCGCTGCCCGCAGGCCGTCGCCGGTGAGGTGCACGCTGGCGGCGTCGCCAATGTGCGGCGCCCGCCCGGACGCATCGATGCGTGCCGCCTTCGCTGGCATACCAGGCATCGTGAAACCGGCGAGCATGGCGCCCAGGGCGGCGGAGGCGATCAGCACGAGCGCGGCATCGGCCCACTGGCGGCGCAGCAGATAGATCAACGCTGGCGGCGCCCAGCAGCATGACCAGGATCAGCACCGTCATGGCTTGCCTCCACTGCGCCAGGCGCGCGTGAAGGGCGTTTCCGCTTGCGGCTTTGCCTGCAGCAGGACCGGCGGCGCGCTGATGGCGCCGCGCAGCCAGGCCCGCAGTACCGGGCTAAACAGGCAACGCAGCCGTCCGCCACATCCTGCACGGCGCGCTGCGCTTCGAGGCGCTCTTCGTCGCTGGCGATGCGGCTGCGGATCCAGTCGTGCGCGGTCCGGCTCCAGAGTGCGGGCAAGGCAGCATCGGACGACAGCGCCTGCAGCAGTGCGCGCAGCTCGGGCGGCACGCCCTCGCCCGGACCGCCTTGCGCGCGGCGATAGCTTTTCGTTCCCACCACGTCACCGGTCATGCGGATTTCTTCCTTGATTGCAGGCGGCACGAATGCCGTCTTGTGCAGATAGATGCGGTCGGCCTGCTGCAGTTCCTTGATCGCCTCGAGCGCTTTGTACTCGGGCGGCAGCGCGCTCCTGGGCGTGATGGCGCGCAGGTGCTTCTCGGCGTCCCACATCGCTGAGCTGAGCGCGCCGCAGGACTTTTTTGGTCGCTTCGTCGAACAGGGTCGCGTTCTCGGCCTGGTCGTGCGCGTGCCCGTATTCGGCCACCACGTCTTCCTTGCCGCTGTGCTGCTCGTGCTCCTCGCCGCCAAACAGGCTCGATTCCTCGCCCAGGAACTGGCCGTAGCGGCGGCGCAGCATGGCCTGGTCGCTGGCGATGGCTTCGCTGCGCGCCCTGACCGTGGCGCCAGGCAGGGACGGATTTGCCTTCACATCGGCGATCAGCTGTTCGGTATCGATGATGATCTGGCGCTGGCTGCGCAGGTTCTCCGGCTTGACCAGCATCGGCAGCGCGGTCGATTCGTCGTCCGCTGCGACCGGGCCCGGAAGGCGCAGCGTGTAGGTGGGCGATACCGTCGCATGGGGCGGTTCGGCGTTGTCGGCCGCGCGCACGAAGAAGTACAGTTCGTCGCCCGGCTCCATGCCCAGCTCCTTCAGCGTCCATTGCTTCGACCAGGTGCGCACGCGCGGGTCGGCCGACTCCGGCAGCGGCACTTCGCGGTCGCTGGAAGCGGATATTCTCGCCGCTGCCGCGCGCCAGCGTCATGTGCAGCACGGCGCGCCGGACCGCATAGTCGTCCTTGACGCTGACCGTCATGGTGGCGCTGGTGGCGCCACTAGCAGCAGCGACAGCATGTCGCGCGGCGCGGCAAACGACACCAGCGGCGCTTCGTCGGGGATCACGCGCAGGTTGTAGCGCTTGCCCTGCCAGCGCCAGAACATCGACTCGTTCGCGGTCCAGCGCGCAGCCGCCGCCGTTCAAGGCCAGCCGCTGCCCGTCGCTCAGTTCCACCGGCGCCGGTGCGGCCTGCGGCTGGTCGAGACACCACTGCACCGCGCTGCTCTGCGGCACCTGCAGGTCGCGCGGGGCCGTCTCGAAGCGGGCCACGCCGGTGTACGCAGGCGGCGCCACTTTGACCGTCAGGCTTGGCCGCTTGCGCCGCTGCGGCCGCGCGCGCGCACGGATGGCACGGGTACAGGGGACGCACCAGTATGCAGCGCGACGAAGACGCCTGCCGCCAGGAGCACGCTCGCGGCCAGCGGGAGCCAGTCGAAGCGCACGCGCTCCCTGGCCACGCTCGCGATCACGTCCGGGCTCAGTGCGGCGGCCGCGCGCTGCACCAGCCGCTGCTGCTGCAGACGGCCGATAGCCGTGTCGGCATGCAGCAGCAAGGCGCTGCTGTCCTCCAGCACGGGAACCGTGCCGTCCAGCCAGCGCGACCAGTCGCGCGCCACGCGCTGGCGCAGGCGCCAGAAATCCCAGCTCACCCATGCCAGCGCGGCCGCGACGCCGGCCAGCGACGGCAGCAGCATCCACGGCAGCACGACCGCGCCCCACAACAGGGCGCGGCGCTTCATGGCGCCGCGCAGCAGGCGTTCGATGATGTCAGCGCCGTTTTGCATGGGTCAGTATCCGTTCCAGGGCAAACAGCGCGAGCAGCGCGACCATCATCAGGAAGCGCAATGCCGCCATGCGTGGCCGCCACCCCGACGCCCGCCGACGCGGCAAACTCCTGCGCCGAGCACCGGCCACGCGACCGGCGGATGGTGCAGGCGCTGCCAGGCCTCGTACTGCGCGCGCCGTATCGGGATCGGCGGCGGGCCAGGCTCTGGACGTCCAGAGGCGGCCGCGCGCGCTGTCGGCGTAAGCAATGCCGTCAACGGCGGGGGCGTTTTTCAGTTCGGGGAACGCGGCGCTGTCGCCGATCCACCACAGGGGCGCGCGCAGGTTGGCGGGCGGCGCCTCGGGAACGTCCCAGACGATCAGCTCCGAGGCGGCGTCCGGCATGTCCTGCACCAGGTAGCGCTGCGGCCCGTCGATCGCCAGGAACATGGCACGCCACTTGTCGGCGCGCTTGCTGACGATGGCCACGCGGTGTTCGGACTTGGCAAACGGCGCGACAGGGACCGAACGATGACGCGGTGCCGCAACTGCGGCATCACCATGCGCATCGACACGGGCCCCACCACCATCAGGCGCGCCCCCGGGCGCCACTCCGCCTCATGCTGCGCGAGCCAGCCGAAGGCATCGCGCGAGGGGAGATTCATCCGGCTCGCCGAACTGAATCCCGCTTCGCGGATCTGGTTCGCCGCCCACGCGGCATCGGTTCCCGGCGCCACCAGCACGGCGTCGCCGCGCCACGGCAAGGCCAGGTCCGCGAGCCAGGCGATCACGGTCGCCAGCAAAAGGCAGCGCAACAGCAGCAAGCTGCGGTCGTGCCAGCGCCACACCCGCTGGTGCAAGGGATTGGTGCGCGGCAGGAAGCGGGCCGTGGCCAGCGGCTTGACCGCCGCCCGCTCGCGCTTCTGCCGGTGCCACCAGACCGGCAGCAGCAGCACGGGGAGCGCGAGCCACCACAGGCTGATCATGCGCGCCCCGCCAGCCGCAGCCAGCCGCGCAGCACGCCCGGCAAGCCATCTTCAATGCAGGCCGCGAGCAGCGGCAGGTCGTTGTGGCGGCACTGCGCCTTCACGCTGGCGAAGTGGTCGTCGCGCGCCTTGCGGTAGTGCGCCAGCGTGTCCGGCGCCAGGCGGTAGGTGCCTTCCTGCTGCTCCGGATCGCGCCACGCCTGGTCGGGCGGGAAGCTGGCGTCGCGCTCGGCCTGGGTTTGCAGGCACAGGGCGCGTACGTCGTGGCGCATGCGGCGCAGGCGCAGCAAGGCGTCGGCCTGCGCCGACGGCCAGTCGAGAAAATCGCTGACGGCAAAAATCAGGCTGGGCGAGCGGGCGAAGTGCAGGCTCGCGCGCAGCGTATCGGTGTCGGGCAATCCGCCTGCCGCCTGCGCCTTCGACAGTTGGGCCAGCACGCGGTGCATCTGGCGCGGGCCGCGCGAAGCTGGCGTGAACTGCACCCGGCCGCCGCTGCACACCACGAGGCCGAACGCGTCGCCCTGGCGCTGTGCGATGCCTTAGCCACGCAGGCCAGCATGGCGCGCGCGTACTGCAGCTTGGTGAGTCCCTCGATGCTGCGACTGGGCTCGGCCATCGACGCGGTCGCGTCGAGCCACAGCCAGACCGCGACATGGCTGTCGCGCTCCGCCTCGCGCACGTAGTAGCGGTCGGCGCGCGCCATCAGCTTCCAGTCGACGCGGCGCCATTCGTCGCCCGGCGCGTAGGCCCGGTACTCGGAAAATTCAACGCCCGCGCCCCGCTCACGGCCTAAGCATGCATGCCATGGCCGAGACCGGCCAGCACGTGACGGATGATCAGGTCAAGGTCGGAAGTTTGCGCAAGCAGCGCGGGTGTGTCCAGCGTCGGCAAAGCAGTCTCAGTCGACCTTGATGTCGTTACGCAGCGCGAACAGGATGTCGGCGATTGCCACGCCATCCGCTTCGGCCTCGAAGTTGCGCAGCACGCGGTGCGCCAGGACCGGCAGCAGCATGGCCCCGATATCGTCGCGCGTGACCGCCAGGCGGCCCTGCATCAGCGCGCGCCTTGGACGCGAGCACCAGCGCCTGGCCGGCGCGGGGACCGGCGCCCCAGCCGACATGCTTGACCACGCTCGCCACGGCGGAATCCTGCGGGCGGGTGGCGCGCACCAGGCGTGTCGCATAGCGCAGCAGGTGATCGCCGATCTCGATGTCGCGCACCAGCAGCTGCAGGCGCAGCAGGCTCGCCACGTCCATCGCTTCTACACCGCATCCTGCAGGCCGAAGCGTGGGTGGTGCGCGAGACCATCGCCATTTCCTCGTCTTCGGTCGGGTAGCCGACATCGATGCGCAGCAGGAAGCGGTCCAGCTGCGCTTCCGGCAGAGGATAGGTGCCAAGCCTGCTCGATCGGATTCTGGGTCGCCAGCACAAAGAAGGGCTGCGGCAGTTTATGGGTCTGTCCGGCGAACGTGACCGAGCGCTCCTGCATCGCTTCGAGCAGCGCCGATTGCGTTTTGGGCGGCGCGCGGTTGATCTCGTCGGCCAGCAGCACCTGGGTGAATACGGGGCCCTGCTGGAAGCGGAATACAGCTGGCGCGTGCTGGTGTCTTCTTCCAGGATCTCGGTGCCGACGATATCGGATGGCATGAGGTCGGGCGTGAACTGCACGCGGCGGAACTGCATGTCGGTGGCCTGCGCCAGCGACTTCACCAGCAGCGTCTTGCCCAACCCCGGCACACCCTCGACCAGCGCATGGCCGCCTACCAGCAGGCAGATGATCAGCGACTCGACCACCTCGTCCTGGCCGATGATGACGCGGGCCATGCTGGCGCAGCAGCGCCGACTTTGGCCGTCAGGTCGGCAATCTCATTTTCATTCCACGCTACCGCATCACGTTCCGACACAATCAGGCTCCCAAAGCATACTGAATAATATTGACGGCAAAGCGGGTGTTGTCGATGACCAGCCAGCGCTTGTTGCGGAAATCGTAGTCCCACTCGCAGCCGTAATCCTTGTTCGAATACAGTACCCGCACGCGGCCGTCGAACTCGATCGCCTTCCAGGTAGTCGTGCACCAGATCGTCGCCCCAGCCATTGAGCTCATTGCCCGTATTGGGCGGCCCGTCGAAATGGAAGAAGCTCGAATAGACCGGATGGTTATTCGGGATCTTGTGCAGCGCCTTGGGGCCGAACATGCGCGCCAGCTCGGCCTCGAAGGACTTGGCGAACAGCCCGTCGATGTCATGGTTGCAGTCGTCGACGAAGACAAAGCCGCCGCCGCGCACATAGCGCTCAAAGTTCTTGCGTTCGGTAGGCGTGAACTGCACCAGCTTGTGCCCGGCCAGATAGCAGAACGGCGCTTCGAGCATTTTCGGGTCCGACAGCGCCACCACGCGCTCGGCCGGATCGACCTTGAGCGTGGTGTACTCGACCAGCGAATTGAGCACATTGCTGGGCATGCGGATGTCGACGTCCCAGTCGCCCGAGTCGTACATCAGGCGTGTGAAGTAGAAATCGTAACCGCGCTTCGCCACTGCTGCCTACACTGCGTCGGACAGGGACGTGAAGTTGAAGTCGTGGATCTTCATCGCCGGGATCACCATGTTCAGGCCATTGCCCTCGCTGCCGATGATCTGCGGCTTGCCCAGTTCCTCGACATTGTTGAGCATCGTGACCGGGCTCTCGTTGAAGCGGAAGTTCTTGACCGGGTGCTTGATCTTGCCGTTCTCGATGTAGAAGGTGCCGTCACGCGTGAGGCCCGTCAGCAGCACCGACTGCGGATCGACCGAGCGGATGTACCAGGTGCGGGTGACCAGGATGCCCTTCTTGGTGGACGCGATCAGCTCTTCCAGCGAACGGGTGCCGCCCGCCATGATGATGTTGCCCGGCTGGCCGACGGCGCGCATTCTGCTTCTGGGCCCAGAAGCGAATAGTCGAGCGAGGCCACCTTGCCGTTCTTGATGATGTCCATCCGCTCGCGCGGCAGCATGCTTTGCGAGTCCCACGGGCTGACCGGCACGTCCTTGTCCCATGGGTCGGCCCAGACGTTGATCTGCTCGTCGAACAGCTTTTCGCCAAGCCGGGTGCCGCCGCCCTTTTTGGACAGGAAGCTGCGGCCTTCGTCCGCGCGGCGCGCGTCGAAGCCGTTGAACATGAAGTTGAGCATGCCCGATGCGGCGGCAGGCTCCAGGATGACCGTGTAGCGGCCTGGTTCGAGCGCCTTGGCGTCCACCGAGCCGAGTGCCTTCTCGATGGCGACCGCGGACGCTTCACGCGCATCGAAACGGCGCGCATCATTGGCCGAACGGGTTACCCAGCCGGAACCGCGGCCGTCTTCGGTGCGCGCGGTGCAGGTGAAATTCAGATCGGTGAAACTGCGGTAGCCGAACACGCCGTTCGAATTGGCGATCGCCTCGAAGCCGGTGGTGTCGATGAAGAAGCTTAGCCGTCACCAGCTTCTTCTCGCGTGCCGACAGGATGCTGTGGGCGGCCACCTGGGCGCGGAACTCGGGATCGATGGCGGCGGTGGCGGCGGCGAATTCGGCCGACGGACGAAACTCCTGCTTGCCCACAGCCTAAGCATGAACTCCGGATTCTCCGGTGCCAGGCGGGCCACGTCTTCGGCGCGACGCACGACTTTTTCCAGCGACTTGTCATCGAACTCGTTGATCGTCGCCGTGCCCTGGCGTTTGCCGAAAGCGACGGTGACGGCGATCTGCATGTTCTCGTTCAGCCCCGCGGTCGACACGCTGTTCTGCGCGTAGCGGATATTGCCGGTGCGCGTGCCGCTCACGTTGACGGAGCACTCGTCGGCCTTGGAGAAGCCAATCACACGGTCGCAGATGCGCTTTGCTTCTTCCTGGTTCAGCAATTTCATCGAATTGGTCCTTTACCCGATCTTGCGGGCTGTGTTGATCACGTTAATGCCGTTGAAGCGGGTCGTGCTGGACCCGTGCGAAACCGCGCTGACCTGCGCAGGCTGACCTTTGCCGTCGAAGAACGAGCCGCCCATGCGCCAGTCGCGCTTGTCGCAGATCGCGCTGCAGGCATTCCAGAAGTCCTGGGTATTGGACTGGTAGGCCACGTCCTCGATCGGGCCGGTGATTTTGCCGTCCTTGATCTCGAAGTACAGCTGGCCGCCGAACTGGAAGTTGTAGCGCTGCTGGTCGATCGAATACGAACCGCGGCCCAGGATGTAGATACCCTTCTTGACGTCCTTGACCATCTGGTCGGGCGTGAGCGGTTCCTTGCCCGGTGCGAGCGACACGTTCGGCATGCGCTGAAATTGCACGCTGTTCCAGCTGTCCGCGTACGAGCAGCCGTGCGATTCCTTCTCGCCGATGATGTGGGCCTGGTCGCGCGTGGCCTGGTAGTTGACCAGAACGCCGTCCTTGATGATGTCCCAGCGCTTGGCGGGAACGCCTTCATCGTCGTAGCCGACCGCGCCCAGCGAGCGCGGTTCGTTCTTGTCGCCAGTGAAGTTGACGCGCTCCGAGCCGAACTTGAATTTCTTGGTTTTCCATTTGTCGAGCGTGGCGAAGCTGGTGCTTAAACGTAGTTGGCTTCGTAGCCGAGCACGCGGTCCAGTTCCGTCGGGTGGCCGACCGACTCGTGGATCGTCAGGAACAGGTGCTCGGGGCTGAGCACCAGGTCGTACTTGCCCGGCTCGACCGATTTGGCGGTCAGCTTGGCGCGCGCATCTTTCGCTGCCGCGCGCGTCCTCGACGATGTCGTACGAGTTCGTGTACAGCGTGGCGACGCCATGCCTACCGCCTGCACTTTGTCGGCGGGGCGCGCATCGAAATATTCATAGCCCATGCTTAAGTAGGCGAAGCGAGACCGTCGCGGGTGCGGAAGCGGTTGCTCGCCTTGTCGACCGCGGTTGCCGTCACCGGCGACCAGAGACGGTGGATGTCCTGGTCGATGTAGGAGCCGTCGGTGGAAGCGAAGTACTTCTGCTGATTCACCTGGAACAGATTGGACGTCATGAAGCTCGCGCCCGCGTCCAGCCCGGCCTTGTTGGCCGCGATCAGCATCTCGGCCTTGTCCTTGACCGGTACCGTGCGCCAGTCCTTGACGTACGGCGTGGCCCAGCTGACCTCCCCCGACACCCTTGACCGGGGCCAGGCGCAGCGGCTCGACCTGCAGCTTTGCATTGGCGCGCGGATCGCCACCGCCTGACGCGCGGCGGCAGCGATGCTGTCGCGCGACATGTCGTTGGTGGATGCGAAACCGTAGGCGCCGTTCGCGATCACACGGATGCCGATGCCGCTGGACTCCGTGTTGATCACGTTCTCGACGTTCAGGTCACGCGTGGTGATGAACTGATTGAGATAGCGCCCGATGCGAACATCGCAATAGCTGGCGCCTACTTTGGTGGCCGCCTCCAGCGCGGTGTCGGCCAGCGCCTTCTTGAAGGCGACGCCGACCGGATTGGTCAGCGCCTCGGCGGCGATGGCATTGCCGAACACCGGCACCAGGATGGCAGCCAAGGCGCTGCCGCCGATTTTAAGGAAGGTACGTCGTTCCACTCGTGCTCCAGCTTGTTGTTATACCGCGTCGGACAGCGACGTGAAGTTGAAGTCGCGAACCTTCATCGGCGGGATCAGCATCGAGTATTGCACTTCGTCATGCGATGATGATTTCCGGCTTGCCGATTTCCTCGATATTGTTCAGCATCGTCACCGGGCTCTCATTGAAACGGAAGTTCTTGATCGGATGCTTGATCTTGCCGTTCTCGATGTAGAAGGTGCCGTCGCGCGTGAGACCCGTCAGCAGCACCGATTGCGGATCGACCAGGCGGATGTACCAGGTACGCGTGACCAGCACGCCCTTTTTGGTGTTGGCGATGAGCTCCTGCGTCGATTTGCTGGTGCTTAAGCCATGATCATATTCCCTGGCGAGCCGATGGCGCGCACGCCTTGCTTTTTGGCCCAGAACAGCGAGTAGTCGAGCGCCGAAACGTGGCCGTTCTTGATCATGTCCATGCGCTCGCGCGCCAGACCAGGAACCGCCGTCCCACGGCAGCACCGCCGCATCCGCATTCCACGGATCGCACCAGATGTTGACCTGTTCGTCGAACAGCTTTTCGCCGAGGCGGTTGCCGCCGCCTTTTTGGACAGGAAGCTGCGGCCTTCGTCGGCCTGGCGCGCATCGAAGCCGCCCAGCATGAAGCCGATCAGCTCGGACGTGGCGGCTTAGCTCCAGGATGACCGTGTAGCGGCCCGGTTCGAGCGCCTTGGCTTCGACCGAACGCAGCGCTTTTCGATGGCGACATCGGACGCTTCACGCGTCGAACTTCGACACGTCGGTCGCCGAGCGCTTGACCCAGCCCGAACCGCGGCCGTCTTCGGTGCGCACGGTGCAGGTGAATTCGACGCCCGTGCTTTCCTGGTGGCCGAACACGCCGTTCGAATTGGCGATGGTGCTGAACGAGGTATTGTCGGTAAAGAAGCCTAGCTGCGATCAGCTTGTTCTTGCGGCTCGCCTCGATACTGTAAGCGGCCGTCTGCGCGCGAAAATCGGGATCGATGGCGGCGGTCTTCTTGTTGAAGGTCGTGGTCTCCTTGTAGGCCTGCTTCTGCACGGCTTAAGCATGAATTCCGGGTTTTCCGGCGCCAGCTTGGCCAGCTGCTCGGCCACGCGCACGACTTTTTCGAGCGACTTGTCGTCGAACTCGGTGATGGTCGCGATGCCCTGCTTGTTGCCATAGGCGACCTGCACGCCCAGCTGGTTCTGCTCCACCAGGCCGATGGTCGAGACGTTATTGCGGGCGTAGCGGATGTTACCGGTGCGCCCGCCATTGATGGTGACGGTGCACTCGTCGGCCTTGGTCAGCGACATTACCTTGTCGCAGATGCGGCGCGTTTCTTCCGGGGTCATGATCTTCATGTGCGCTCTCCTGGCTTAGCCGATTTTACGTGCGGTGTTGATGACATTGATGCCGTTGAAGCGCGAGGTGCTCGAGCCGTGCGACACGGTGCTGACCTGGCTAGGCTGGCCTTTGCCATCGAAGAACGAACCGCCCATACGCCAGTCGCTTTCATCGCAAATGGCGCTGCAGGCATTCCAGAATTCCTGGGTGTTGGACTGATACGCCACGTCTTCCAGCGGCGCGCCGATCTTGCCGTCCTTGATCTCGAAGAACAGCTGGCCGCCGAACTGGAAGTTGTAGCGCTGCTGGTCGATCGAGAACGAACCGGCACCAACGATGTAGATGCCCTTCTTGACGTCGGCGACCATCTGGTCCGGCGTGAGCTTCTTCTTCTTAGACGGCGAGCGAGATGTTCGGCATGCGCTGGAATTGCACGCTGCTCCAGCTGTCGGCATACGAGCAGCCGTGCGATTCTTTTCGTTGATGATGTGGGCCTGGTCGCGCGTGGCCTGGTAGTTGACCAGGATGCCGTCCTTGATGATGTCCCATTTTTGCACTTGACGCCTTCGTCGTCGTAGCCGACGGCGCCCAGCGAGCCAGGCACGGTCTTGTCGGCGATGATGTTGACGCGCTCGGAACCGTACTTGAATTTCTTGGTTTCCCATTTGTCGAGCGTGGCGAAGCTGGTGCTTAAAGCGTAGTTGGCTTCTGTAGCCGAGCACGCGGTCCAGTTCCGTCGGATGGCCGACCGATTCGTGGATCGTCAGGTACATGTGCTCAGGCGAGAGCACCAGATCGTACTTGCCCGCTTCGACCGACTTGGCGGTCAGCTTCTGTTTGGCGTCGCGGCCGCAGGCGCGTCTCGTCTTCGATCAGATCGTAGGAATTCTTGTACAGCGTGGCGACGCCGCCTAGCAGCCTTGATCTTGTCCTTCGGATTGGCGTCCAGGTATTCATAGCCCATGCCGACCGGCGTCGACAGACCCTGGCGCGAACGGAACTTGTTGGTGGCCTTGTCGACCGCGGTGGCGAACACCGGCATCCACATGCGGTGCACGTCCTGATCGATGTAGGAGCCGTCGGTGGAAGCGAAATATTTTTGCTGGTTCACCTGGAACATCAGCGACTGCATGAAGCTCGCACCACCATCCAGGCTTAGCCTTGTTGGCGGCGATCAGGAGGTCGGCCTTTTCCTTGATTGGCACATTGCGCCAGTCCTTCTTGATCGGCGTGGCCCAAGCCACTTCGCCCACGCCCTTGACGGGCGCCAGGCGCACCGGCTCGACCTGCAGCTTGGCATTCGCCTTGGCGATGGCGACGGCCTGGCGCGCGGCGGCGGCGACCGAATCGGGCGACATGTCGCTGGTGGCGGCAAAGCCGTAGGCGCCGTTGCAGATCACACGCACGCCGACGCCAAGCCGATTCGGTGTTGACGACGTTCTCGACGTTGAGGTCACGGGTGGTGATGAACTGGTTCAGGTAGCGGCCGATGCGCACGTCGCAGTAGCTGGCGCCGGCTTGCGTGGCGGCCGTCAGCGCGGTGTCCGCGAGCGTCTTTTGAACTTGGCAGCGAGGGGGTTGAGCAGCTCTTCGGCTGCGATCGCGTTGCCGAAAACCGGGACCAGCATGGTGCCCAGAGCCAGGCCGCTGATATTGAGAAAAGCACGTCGTTCCATTGTATCTCCTAACACTCACGCCGAAGAAGGCGACCCGTCAGCAGCAGGGGCCGCGCATGTTTACATCACTGTCCGGAACATCCCATACATATATCGGACCGAAAAATTCTGCTGAAACGATATCAGCAAAGTAAGCGCTTGAATACGCAAAGTTTGTGCCATTTGCTAAGTCGTTGATTTTCGCAACGCGCTGTCCGGCGGACGTGTCCGAGGTGTCCGATATGCTGTCCGTTCGCTCGCGCGGACACAATGTACATATGAGAATACGCTTGACCGGCAGAGGTGCATATCCGATCATCAGGGGCGCGCAGCGACAGGCGCACCGGATTCGCAGCCCCTTAAACTCTACCGAGGCATACATACATGAAACGACTCTTCCTGGCCGCACTGCTGGCCACCGGCATGGCAGGCGCCGCACACGCTGACGACGCGCTCAAGGCTGCCATCGCCAGCAAGGACCGCGCGCCAAGCCAACGTGGCACGCGACGCCGCCCGCCACCCTTACGAAACGCTGACCTTCTTCGGCATCAAGCCAGGCATGACGGTGGTCGAACTGTCGCCAGGCGGCGGCTGGTACACCGAAATTCTGGCGCCGTACCTGAGCAAGAGCGGCAAGCTGATTGCAGCGGCAGAATCGCCCACGTCCGGCAGCGAAGGCGCGCCGCTACGCCGACAACCTCACGAAAAAACTCGCCTCCAACCCGGCCATGTTCGCCAAGGTGCAGCGCGGCGTGTTCGAGCCGCCGCGTGAATACAAGTTCGCAGCGCCGGGCAGCGTCGACATGGTCGTCACCTTCCGCAACATCCACAACTGGACCGGCGCTTAAGGACGAGAAGGTGGCCGAGATCTTCAAGGCGGTACACACCGCGCTCAAACCGGGCGGCGTATTCGGCGTCGTCGATCACCGCATGCCCGCCGCAAAACCGCTCGATCAAAAGAGCGGCTATCTGCACGAAGCGAGCGTGATCAAGATGATCGAGGCGGCTTAGGCTTCAAGCTCGCGGCCAAGTCGGAAGTGAACGCCAATGCCAAAGACACGGCCGACCACCCCGAGGGTGTATGGACGCTGCCGCCGGTACTGGCGCTCGGCGACAAGGACCGCGCAAAATATCTGGCCATCGGCGAGAGCGACCGCATGACGCTCAAGTTCGTCAAACAGTAATTGCGCAAGCCGCAGGGACCCGGCTAGGCCCTGCAATGGGCTTGCTTTTTTTAATTCAGCCTTAAGTCCGCCCCGCTGCCACAGCGTGTATATTTGCGGTACCCACCCTCCCTGAAGAAAAACATGACCATTTTGCGTATCATCGCTGCGCTCGCTTTCGCCACTGCCAGCCTTGCGGCCAGCGCCCAGGAAACGCCCAAGGAAGTCAGTGTCCCGGCACCTGCCCCGGCGATTCCCGCCAACCTCGAAAATTCGGTCGTCAAGGTGTTCTCCACGCTGCAGCCACCCCGATCCGTTCAAACCGTGGAGCAAGGCGGCGCCGTCCGACATTACCGGCTCGGGCGTCGTGATCGAGGGCAAGCGCATTCTCACCAACGCGCACGTGGTCGGCTATGCCAGCCAGGTCCAGGTTCAGGCCAACCAGGCCGAACGACAAGGTCTCGGCCACCGTCGTCGCCGTTTCGCGCGACATGGATCTGGCCATCCTCAAGCTTGACGACGAATCGTTCTTCGACACCCACGCGCCGGTGGCCCGCGCCAGCGTGCTGCCCAATGTGCGCGACCAGGTATTCGCCTACGGCTACCCGACCGGCGGCAGCTCGCTCTCGATCACCAAGGGCATCGTTTCGCGCATCGAATTCGTTGGCTACAGCAGGGACACCGCCGGACTGCGGATCCAGATCGACGCCGCCATCAATCCCGGCAACAGCGGCGGCCCCGCCATCATGCATGACACCATGGTCGGCCTGGCATTCGGCATGGCCAGCAACGCCCAGAACATCGGCTACATCATCCCGAATGAAGAGGTGGAGCTGTTCCTCAAGGACGTGGCGGACGGCCGCTACGACGGCAAGCCAGCGCTGCTCGACGAGACCCAGACCCTGGAAAATCCCGTGCTGCGCACTTTCCTCAAGCTCGACAAATCCGTCGCGGGCACGGTCGTGCAAAGCCCCGGCATGGACAATGCCAGCTATCCGCTCAAGGAATGGGACGTCATCACAAAAATCGGCGACTCCCCCATCGACAACCAGTCGATGATCTCACTCAGGGGCCAACCTGCGCGTGCGCTTCCAGTACCGCGTCCAGCAGCTGGCCAAGAACGGCAAGGTGCCGCTGACGATCATCCGCAGCTTAAGCAAGGAGATGAAAGTGGACGTGCCGGTATCGACCGGGCGCAAGTTGCTGATCCCGGATCTGGACGGCGGCTATCCTTCGTACTTTGTGTATGGACCGATCGTGTTCTCGCGGGCGACGTCCGAGTTCCTGTCCTTCATGACCAATAATCCGGGCGCGCGCTGAACGGCTATGCCTATATCGGCAGCCCGCTCATCACGCACCGCGCCGATGCGCCGGGCGCCGAGCGCGAAGAGCTGGTGGTGGTGTCGTCGCCCTTCTTCCCGCACAAGCTGGTGACGGGCTACAGCAGCCGCTTCGGCGCGGTGGTCCAGTCGATCAACAAGGTGCCGGTGCGCAGCCTGGCGCATATGGTCGCTGCTGCTGCGCGATTCAAAGGATGAACTGATCGTGATTCACTTCGACCAGCGCGGCGGCGAGAACCTGGTATTGCGCCGCAAGGACATGATGGACGCGACCGAAAATATCCTGTCCGATAACGGGATCCGGATGCAGGGATCGAAGGACATGATGGAGACCTGGGATAAGAAGAAGTAACCGCAAACGCTGCCAGGAGGCGACAGCATGTGCTACATGATCGTACTGAGCACCGATTCGGATCGCGACCTGACGCTGCTGAGCAGCGATCTGGCCGTGTTTTCGACAGAGATGCTTAAGCAGCGGCTGGAAGCGGCCTATCTGCAGCACGCGCACCATTGGTATCTGGGGTCCTGCGAAGGCTGCAGCTGCGGCTTTCGCCACCTTGAATCGAGCGCCGTGTCGCTGGGTTTCAGGCCCACCCGAAGACTGGTTTCCCGAGGAAGCCGACTACGTCCGGGCGACGGCCGAAGCAGTCGCCGCTTTCCGCGCGATCCTTGCCGACGGTTCAAGCCTGGACTGCGTCGATGCCTGGACCTCGGACGACCCGGCGCGGGTCCCGCTGGACGGGACGCTCGAAATCGACCTCGGCACGCTGCCGGAAGCGAGCTTCCGGTTTTTTGGAAGCCACCGCTTCGTGCTGAGCGATTCGACTATTTCGCCGCCTTCACAGGCGTGAACAGCAAGTCCTGGTAGTCGTAGCTGAAGTCCGTCTCTTCCGACACCTTGGCCATCTTCATGCGCTCGATGCTGCCGTCAGGATTCAGATCGAAGGTGACGTAAGCGTCGGCATTCAGATTGCGCTGGTCCCAGCGCACGATGAAGGTGTTGTGCTGGAAGTGCACCAGTTCACCCGTCAGGTCGGCGGTTCTGCCAAAGGTCAGCACGCGTTTCTTGCCCACCTTCCGGATGGCGACCTTGCCGTACCACGCGTCTTCATACTCGCCGTCATAGGCTGCCAGCGGCAGCGACGGACCCGATTTGGCGGCGCGGTTCGCGTTCGCCTTCTTCTGCGCGGCAGCGTCTTCGTTGTGCTTGCGCGCGTCATCGTCGGCGTACAGCTTGATCCAGTCACTCGGCGCCGCACCCAGATAGTGATCGAGCAGGCGATATTGCAGCGACTGCATCGCGCTGCCGGTTTCGGCGTTGGTCAGAATCGCGATCCCGAGCCTCGCTTCCGGCACCATCGTCACGCGCGAGAAGAAGCCCTGCAGCGCCCCGCTGTGGGTCGCGATCTTGCGTCCCTTGTAGTCGCGCAGCTGGATGCCCAGGCCGTAGCCGAAGAAGTTCGGCTTGGTTGCCGCCAGTGCCGCAGGCGGCTCCTTGATGTCGATCGGCGTCTGCGCGGTCCACATTTCGGCGGACTGCTTGGCCGAGAACAGGCGATGGTCCTTGTCGATTGCGCCGCCCTCGAGCTGCACCATCATCCAGCGGGCCATGTCTTCGGCATTGGAATTGACGCCCACCGCGCCGTCCGCATTGGCCACGGCCATGGTCTTGACCGGCGCCGCCTTGCCGTCGATTTTGCTGTGCGCCGTGGCGACGTTCGGGTTGCCCGCATTGGCCGCCACGGTGGTCGTGGTGGCCGTCATGCCGAGCGGCGTGAGGATACGCTCGCGCACCGTCTCGCCCCACGATTTTCCGGACTTCTGCGCGATGATCTTGCCCGCCACAATGTAGAGCAGATTGTCGTAGGCGTACTTGTCGCGGAAGCTGGTCGTCGCTTGACGAAGCGCAGGCGCGCGATGATGTCGTCGGACGTGAAGCTCGTGTCGGGCCACCACATCAGATCACCGGCACCGAGACCGAGTCCGCTGCGGTGGATCAGCAGGTCGCGCACGGTCATCTCGCGCGTGACATACGGATCGTACATCTGGAAGTCCGGCAGGTGCCTGGTGACCGGGTCGTCCCAGGCCAGCTTGCCCTCATCGACCAGCATGGCCAGGGCGGTGGCGGTGAACGCCTTGGAATTGGACGCGATCTGGAACAGCGTTTTTCCGTCCACCGGCGCGCTCTCGCCCAGCTTGCGCACGCCGAAGCCGCGCGCCAGTATGACCTTCCCATCCTTGACGATGGCCACCGACATGCCCGGCACGTCGAAGGTCTTGAGGATGCGGGCCACGTCGGCGTCGACGTCGAACGCATTCGCCGCTGCAGCCGGCGCGGCGGGCGGGCTGGCTTAGCTGGGCCGAGGCGCCACCCACGCTGAAGGCCAGCAGCAGCGCTGCGGCCAGGCGATTCATCACGGTTGTCTTTGCCATGCGCATCAGCCTTCCATCGCCTTGGCGACGCTTTTCTGCGTGGCCGGATGGTAGCGGTTGCGCGCCTTCTTGAAGACGGCTTCGGCCCAGGCCTTGTCGGCGGCGCTCTTGTGCAGGCCGCGGTACAGTTCGACCACGTACTTCTGGCGTCCCACGCTCATGAGGAATTTCTCGAGCGGCGCGTACAGCCGGCTGTAACCGGCATGGATCGAAGCGCGGTAGAAGCGGAAGGCGACTTCATTGTTGCCGGTCTTGCCGACCCCGAAGGCGTCGTCAAGCTCCTTGAGCTGGGCGGCGGTTGCCTTGTTGTCGATATCGTTCAGGAATTTCATCCACTCGGTCGCGGTCCAGGCTTTGGTGTCGAGTTTCGCGGTCGGCAGCTCGCCCTTGAGCCAGGAAGCGCGCAGCGCGTCGAGCGCGGCCAGACGGGGCGACGTCATGCGCGGCGCGCTGGCGGGAATGCCGGGCGCGTACAGCCACTCGTCCAGTTCCGCGGCCGTCATCAGCTCGGGATGCGCGGCCAGCAGGTTCTTTTGAAGGTAGTCGACGAACTGCTCGGTGGTCACGCTCTGGAAAGCATGCTGGTCGAACCAGCCGCGCAGGAAGGGATCGAACACCGCGCGGCAGTAGCGCGCTGCTCGAGCGTGCGCAGCAGCCAGGCGCCTTTTGGATAGACCAGGACTTCGTCGGCGTAGTCGGCCGAACCGGTGTCCGGTCCGCGCGTGATGAGCGCCTGCTTGGCTTAGCTCGATGCGCGCCAGCGAAGCGAGCGCCTCTTCCTGTTCGAGCTGCAGCTTCATGGCAGCGACGTCGGCGCCGTACAGCGACTCGGTAATGCGCATCGTGACGTATTCAGGTAAAGCCTTCATTGAGCCAGAAGTGCTTCCACGACGCGTTAGTCACCAGGTTGCCGGACCAGCTGTGTGCCAGTTCGTGCGCGATCAGGTCATTCAAACTGCGGTCGTCGCTAACGATCATGGTCGACGACAGGAAGGTCATGCGCGGGTTCTCCATGCCGCCGTAAGGGAACGACGGCGGCAGCACCAGCATGTCGTAGCGCCCCCAGCGATACGGGCCGTACAGGGCCTCGGTCGCGCTGATCATGCGTTCGGTGTCGCCGAATTCGTATTCCGCCGCCTTGATCCGCTGCGGCTCCGCATACACGCCGCTGCGCGGGCCGAGCGAGCGCACGTCGATCTCGCCGATGCCGATCGCCAGCAGGTAGGACGGGATCACTTGCGGCATCTTGAAGTTCCAACCGCCCTTGCCGGTCGCCTTGGGATCGTTATCGGCGCTCATGACCACGCGCAGGCCGCGCGGCGCATCGATATGGGCGCTGTAGGTAAAGCGCAC
This sequence comes from Massilia sp. H-1, assembly GCA_024703915.1. Classification (GTDB taxonomy): domain Bacteria; phylum Pseudomonadota; class Gammaproteobacteria; order Burkholderiales; family Burkholderiaceae_D; genus Telluria_A. Next base: position 2,388,423 of record CP087969.1, read on the forward strand.
GGCCGGCGTATCCTGCACCGGCACCCACGAGCGGGCGTCGATCGACTGCGACTGGCTGAACATGAACGGACGCTTGCCCGACATGGTCTGGGCCGGGGTGAGCCACTGGAGCGCGCTGGCGGTTGGCGCCGTGCGGTAGTGGATGCGCACCTTGGACGGCTGGCTGGTGAGGGTCACGTGCAGCGCCTGGCCTTTTCTTCGTCGGCTTTATCGAGCGCGAACGGGACCTTGGTCCACTTGCCATTCGCACCCTGCGCCTCGACTTTGCTGATCGACAGTTCACGGGTGTCGAGATCGAGCGTGCGCGCCGATGCATCGAGCCAGTCCAGCGACAGGACGGCGAAGCCGGACAGCGTTTTGGTCGCGAAGTCCGCCTTCAGATTCATGTGCAGGTCCGTGGTCTTGACCTGGTCGTAGCGCGTAGCTGAGGGGATCGAGGGCGAACGCCAGCGCGCTGCATTGGCTGAGGGCGACGCAGGCGGCGGCGCGCAGGATGGTGAATTTGGTCATGAGGTCTCCGTGATAAGCGAACGCAGAATAGCACTTTAGGCATACGAGCGAAAGCGCACCGCGCCAGTATTGACAGCGCCCGCGCCATGTGCACATCGGTCCGGCTCTGCTATGATCGGCGCCTCGAACCAGGGTATATGCATATGGAAGCCTTCCTTTTTTCAACCGGTATCGTGGCGCTGGCCGAAATCGGCGACAAGACCCAGCTGCTGGCATTTCTGCTGGCGGCCAAATTCCATGCAAGCCGCTGCCGATCGTGGCTTAAGCATCCTGGTGGCGACGCTGGCCAACCATGCGCTGGCCGCCGCCGTGGGCGCGTGGATCAGCAGTGTGATGGGGCCCGAAGCGATGCGCTGGATCCTCGGCGTCTCCTTCATCGCCATGGCCGCGTGGACGCTGGTGCCCGACAAGATCGACGACGAAGAAGCCAGTCTCGGTCACTACGGCGTTTTCCTGGCCACGCTGGTCGCGTTCTTCCTCGCCGAGATGGGCGACAAGACCCAGGTCGCGACGGTGGCGCTGGCCGCGCGTTTTGACGGCATCGTGGCGGTGGTCGCGGGCACGACGCTGGGGATGATGCTGGCCAACGTGCTTAGGCCGTCTATCTGGGTGAGCGGATCGCTTAGGCAAGGTGCCGCTCAAGCTCGTGCACGGCATTGCCGCCGCGATCTTCGCCATGCTCGGCATTGCCACGCTGCTCGGCATGCGCGCCCGCCTCGGCTTCTGACACTCTGTTTCACATTCGGGGTCAGACCTCAATTCTGCAAGAATTGCAGAATTGAGGTCTGACCCCGAATTGCATGGGCAGCAGGCTAGTCGATTTGAAACGGCGCGCCTAAGGCCGTCGACAGCTTGCCCAGGCAGTCCCTAGCGGAACGCGCCTCGGTGTCGCCCGCGGAACCGGCGACGTTGATGCCGACAACGCTTTTCATGCGGATCATTCCCAGCACAAATTCATAGGTCACGCGGTGATTGACCTTATCGTAGGGCATCTTACTGGCGGCCAGCAGTGACTGGATGCGCGCCTCTTCTTCCGGCGTGGCCGCTTCGGACACCGGCTTGCCCGGGACCTTGTCGACCCGGTAGGTGATGGTCTGGGATGGGCTTGCCTTGCAGCGATCGAGATCCGCCTGAAAGGCCTTCGCTGGCGCGTCGTTCACCTGCTCGCCCGCATGCGCGAGGCTGCCCACCGCCGAAAATAGACACAGCAACAGTTTCGCTTTCAAGCCATCCTCCCTTGTGATGCGGACATTGTAACGACCACCGGGGTCAGACCTCAATTCTGCAAGAATTGCAGAATTGAGGTCTGACCCCGGTGTGGTTTTCAGAAAACGCGAATCAGGAAGCGAGGCGCTAGAAACAAAAAGCCCACCGCGAGGGTGGGCTGCAAGGTACTGGATGAAACTTATTGGGTCGTCAGCGTCACGTCGTCAATCACGAACGAGGTGGCCACCGTCGAGCCTTCGATGCCTTCGAAGTAGATGCGCACGCTCTGGCCTTTGTAGGCGCTGAGGTCGAAGCTCTTCTCGAGGAAGGTGGTCCCCTTGTTCAGGTTCGAGTAGGTCGCCAGCGTGGCCAGTACGGCGCCGCTGGTGTTGCGCACCTGGACCTTGAGCGTGTCGTAGGCGTTGGTGGTCGTCGTTTCAGCCGAGGCAACCTTGAGCCAGAACTTGAGCGTGGCGCTGGTCACGGTGGCCGGAATCGCAACCGTCTGGTACACGGAGTCGGTATGGGCGGCGCCGTAGCCGTTCAGCCATGCTTTCCAGCTGCCCGCGTGCGCGCCTGGCCTGGCGCGTCGCTGGTGATCACGCCGCTGGTGGCCGTCCACGAGGTCGCACCCGATTCGAAACCGGTGTTGAGCATGCGCTGCACCGCGGTCGAGTTGTTGATCGTGAAGTTGACCGGTGCCGAAACGGTGCTGTTGCTTAAGCCGCGTCGAAGGCCTTGGCGGTCAGCACGTGGCCGCTGTTGGCCAGCGTGGATGAAGCCAGCGTCATCGTGAACGGGGTGGCGGTGTCGGTGCCGGTCAGGGCGTTGTCCACGTAGAACTCGACCTTGGTCACGCCGATGTTGTCGCTGGCCGTGGCCGACAGGGTGATGGTGCCGCTGGTGCCGCTTTCGCTGGCCGTCACGACCGGTGGCACGGTGTCGCCGCCGCTCACGTTGTTGACGCTGGAAGCTTTGCGGTGACGAAATACCGACGTTGCTTAAGCCGCGTCGTAGGCACGCGCCACCAGGGTGTGGGTGCCGTTGCTCAGGGTGGTCGAGTCGATCGCGGCCGAGTACGGCGCCGCGTTGCTGCTGGCCTTGAGGACATTGTCCACGTAGAACTCAACCAGGGTCACGCCCACGTTGTCGCTGGCGGTGGCCGACACGGTGATGCTGCCGCTGGTGCCCGATTCGCTGGCCGAGACGGTCGGCAGCACGGTGTCGCTGCTGTTCGACTGGGTTACCCAGATCGGCGCCGACCACAGGATTTTGCCGTCGCCCTGGGTCACTTTGGCGTAGTAGAAGTGCTCGCCGACCGACGGGGTGACCGTGGTGTTGGCGCTCGATGCGAGCTCGGTCGGGGTGCCGTTGCGGCCTGGTACGCCTTCAACGATGGACACGGTCGAGGCCGTTTGGCCGCCGGTGCTGGCGTAGTTGGCAACCAGGTTCAGCGGGCCGCTGTTGGTGAAGCGCTCGCCCATGATGTGGCCGTTGGCGGTCAGCACCAGTTGCGAATTCTTGTCCATCGAGGCGAAGACGCGGCGCGCTTTCAAGGCTGCAATGAAGCTGGCCTGGGTCAGCGGGGTGCCGTTCGGAATCAGGACGCCGGTACGGTTGGTGTAGGACGCGCCCCAGTTGGCGCAGTGGTTATCCTGGTTGGTGCTGAAGGCAACGTGGAAGCCCGCTTCCAGTGCCTTTTGCAGGCACCCTCGTAGGTGCTGCGGCCGGTTTCGGTTTCGGTGGTGTTGGTCGAGAAGGCCGATGTGTTGAGCACTTCGCACAGGGCCATGGCCTGGTCGCCGTCGGCCGAATAGCCGAGCGCCACGCCGTTGACGAGGAACTGGCCGCTGCTCGACGGGTGGTTGAACTGGCCAACCCAGCCGCGCTGGCGCATCAGGGTGTACAGCGCCGAGTAATCCGGCTTGTCGGTGAAGATGTCGGCCAGCAGCTGGCCGCTGCCGTTGTATTCCCATCCCAGCAACTCGTTCGAGTTGAAGATGTTCATGTGGCCGCCGTTGTTGATCACGCCCCATTCCATGCCGTACACGGCCAGGAAGTTCGGGTTGGCGGCATTGAAATCGGCGGCGGCGGTCAGGCCCGACTGGTACAGCGCCTTGGCGGTGGCCGGGTTGGCCGAGGTGTTGGTGCCGGACGAGCCGTCGAACATGTGGTTGTGCTCGGACGCCATCAGGATGTCGAGGCCGCGGTTCTTGGCGTAGGCAAAGGCGTCGGCCGGGCCGAACGGGGCGCTCAGAGGCTCGGCGGCGCCGCTGCAGCTGGTGACGGCCGAGCCGCCATCGCTGTGGTTGGTCTGGCTGTGCAAGTTGGCGAAATATACGGTGTACGGCAGCGATGCCGGTGCCGGTGCCGCGGCCTGGATCGAGAAGCCGGGCTTGGCCTGGCCGCCTGCGGGGGCCGGGGCCGGGGCTGCTGCCAGGTTGGTGGCGAGCGGCTGGAAGAATGGCATGGACGGCGTGGCCAGCTTGCCGATTGCCAGATCCCATGCCTGTTCGACGATCTCGTCGCCATGCGGCCGCGAGCGCTTGCTCGACTGCCGCTTCGGACGTGTCCGGATTGCCGAGGCCGGCTTCGTGCGCCACGGCGCGCATGCGCACCTGGTACTGGCCGTCAGGCATGCTGATGGTGTCGCTGCGGCCTAGCCCAGCGTACTTTTACTTCGACCGGTTTCTTGAACAGGCGCTGTACGCCGGTCCAGTGCTTGACCACCTGGCCGCCAGGGGCAAGCAGTTCCACGCGCCAGGAAATGTTCTGGGCCTTGGCAACATAGGGATAATCGAATTCGAGGGTGAAGGTACGCGCCTCACTTTTCGCCACCAGCGCGCTGCCCTCGGCCTTGTATGGCACATGCAGCGTGGCTTCAAATTCGCGGTGGTCGATCTCCGCTGCAAAACCGATGTTGCTGGCAGTCAATGCCAGGAAGACTGCACATTGTGGCAGAAGCTGTTTTCCGTTGTTAAAACGCATGGATTTCCCCGAGTTCGTTGATCTTGTTATGACATCCAAAATTGTCCCAACTATGCGTGACACGCATATGACGTACAAATTCGAATTACCTTTCGAATTGATATCGAATTGATATAAGTTAAACCAAGGGGAACTAAATTTTCCACGTGGAAATCAGGCCTACAGGGAAGCTCACCCCGCGGTGGCAGGCCCGAATGTGAGAGTTGGGTGATAATTCTTTCAGGATATTTTCGGGGCATGTGGTGGAAATGATGAAAATGTCTAAAAATGAACATTTTCACCATTTCGCGTTCAAAAATGAACAGCTAGCGACGCAGCTGCAGCACGACGTCGTGCTTGCGTTCGTCGTCCTCCAGCGTGATGAAACCGCCCTCCTGGCGCACCCCGTCCACGCTCAGGCTGTCGGTCTCGGCCGCGCTCACCGTGATGCTGTAGAGCGTCTTGCGGTAGCGGTAATCGAGGCCGAAGCCGGGCCAGTCAGGCCGGCAGGCGCGGCGCCAGAGACAGGCGCTTGCCTAAGCCAGGCTCAGGCCCAGCAGGGATTCGACGATCAGGCGGTACATCCAGCCCGATGAACCGGTGTACCAGGTCCAGCCGCCGCGCCCGATGTGCGGCGAAACCGCATACACGTCGGCCGCGACCACGTAGGGTTCGACCTTGTACAGGGCCGCGCCGTTGGGCGTGGACCCGTGCTGCACCGGATTGATCATGCGCAGCAGCTCCCAGGCGCGCCCGGTGTCGCCCATTTTCGCGAACGCCATCGCGGTCCAGATCGCGGCGTGCGTGTACTGGCCGCCGTTCTCGCGCACGCCCGGCACATAGCCGCGGATGTAGCCTGGGTTGAGCACGCCGTCGTCGAATGGCGGATCGAGCAGCTGCACCAGGCCGTAGTCGCGCCGCACCAGGCGCTCGTCGACCGCCTTCATGGCCAGCGCGGTGCGTTCCGGATCGGCCGCGCCCGAGATCACGCCCCAGCTCTGCGAGATCGAGTCGATCTGGCATTCGTCGTTGGTGTGCGATCCGAGCGGGGTGCCGTCGTCGAAGTAGGCGCGCCGGTACCACTGGCCGTCCCACGCGTGCTGCTCCACATTGCGCGCCAGCGTCAGCGCCTCGTTCTGGCAAGTGGTGGCGAAGGCATGGTCGCCGTACACGGCCGCCACTTCGGCAAAGCGCTGCAGCACTTCGTACAGGAAGAAGGCGAGCCAGACGCTTTCGCCCTTGCCCTCGTTGCCGACCCGGTCCATGCCGTCGTTCCAGTCGCAGGTGCCGATCAGCGGCAGCCCGTGCTCGCCGAAGCGCAAGCCGCGCTTGATGGCGCGCACGCAGTGCTCGTACAGGTCGCCGCGCTGGGTCGAGCGGCCCGGCATGTCGTAGTAGGACTCTTCTTCCTGCTTGAGCAGGCGCCCTTCCAGATACGGCGCCGATTCGGTCAGCACGCTGCTGTCGCCCGTGCCGATCACATAGCGGTGGGTCGCCAGCGGCAGCCACAGGAAGTCGTCCGAGCAGTGGGTGCGCACCCCGCGGTCGGACGGCGGATGCCACCAGTGCTGGACGTCGCCCTCCACGAACTGGTGGGCGGCGCACAGCAGCAGGTGCTCGCGCAGCAGGTGCGGCTCGGTGTGGATCATCGCCATCGCGTCCTGCAGCTGGTCGCGGAAGCCGAAGGCGCCGCCCGACTGGTAGTAGCCGCTGCGCGCCCACAGGCGACAGGCGATGGTCTGGTACATCAGCCAGCCGTTGGCGATCACGTCGAGCGAAGGGTCGGGCGTGTGCACCTGGATCGCGCCCAGCGTGTGCGCCCAGTGATTGCGCACCTTGTCGAAGGCCGCCGCGGCCGCCGCGCTGCCGTTGTACTGCTGGACCATGCCGCTGGCGTCGGCATTGCGGCGCCCGCCCACGCCCAGCATGAACACCAGCTCGCGCTCTTCGCCCGGCTGCAGTTCGAACACGACCTGGATCGCCGCGCACGGGTCGAGCGCGGCGCCCAGTTTGCCCGACAGGCGCGCGCGCCCATGGCCGCCGGACTGGCCAGGGTGCGGTTGCGGCCGATGAATTCGGTGCGGTCGGAGGTGATGGTGCGGTTCTGCGCTTCCACGTGGAAGAAGCCCACCCGGCCGAAGAATTCGGTGTTGTACTGGTTGCGTGCGAACAGCGCCCCGCTGACGGGATCGAGTTCGGTGGTCACGTGCATGCCGGTCTTGTGACGCAGGTCGCCCAGCACCCATTCCACGTAGCCGGTGGCCGACAGGCGGCGCGGCACGGTGCTGTCGTTGCGCAGCTTGATGACCGAGTACTTGATCGCCGCGTCGAGCGCGACGAAGGTGCACAGTTCGCTGAATATGCCCTCCTCGCTGTGCTCGAACACGCTGTAGCCGAAGCCGTGGCGGGTGACAGATTCGCCGCTGGCGGGAACCGGCAGCGCGGTCGGCGACCAGAACTTGCCGGTCTGTTCGTCGCGGATGTAGAAGGCTTCGCCGCCGCGGTCGCTCACGGGGTCGTTGTCCCATGGCGTGAGGCGGAATTCGTGCGCGTTTTCGCTCCAGGTATAGGCCTGGCCGCTTTCCGACACCACGCTGCCGAAGTTCGGATTGGCCAGCACGTTGACCCACGGCAGCCAGAGCGTGCAGGTGCCTAAGCCGTGGTGTGGATGATGTATTCGCGTCCGTCGCTGCTGGAAGCCGCCCAGGCCGTTGTCGAGAATGCGCTCGCGCGCCAGCTGCGGCCGGTCGGCGCGCAGCTGATAGGACTCGCTGCGCGTTTCCGGGCACCAGCAGCGCCAGCTTCGGCGTCACGGGCGCGGCGCGCTTGACCTGGTCGGCCAGCGTGCCGCGGCTGTCGGACAGGATCGCGCGCGCCACCGACTGCATCAGGATCCGGTCCTCGGGCGAGATCTGATCGAGCAGGCGCACGAAGATGCCGCCCGGGCGGTCGATCGCCTGGGCGTCGATGCCGGACGCGATCAGGCCCATGATCTGGTCATGCAGGGCCTGGCGGTAACCCGACTGGTCTTCGTACCAGATCACCAGATCGACCACCAGTCCCTTGAGGCGCCAGTAGGCATGCGCCTGCACCATCTGGCGCGCCAGATCGATGTTGGCCGGGTCCTTGATCTGCATGAGCACGATCGGCAGGTCGCCCGAAATGGCGTACGCCCACAGGCCGGACTGGCCGCGCTGGTTGCGGATCAGGATCGCCGCTTCGGCCCGCAGCGAGGCATTCGGGTAGATCACGGTGCTGGCCAGGCGGCTGTACAGCTGGGCGTCGGACTCGCTCGCGTTGAGCTGGCGCAGCACGACCTGGCTGTGGGTCCATGCCAGTTCGAACACGCGGTCGGCCAGGTGGCGGTCCTGGTATTTGTCGATCAGGTGCAGCGCCGCTTCGCGCGTGTCGGTCATGCCGGTCACCACGTCGAGCGTGACCACCTGGTCCGGTTCGAGCGTGACCTTGTAGCGGATCGCCACCACCGGGTCGAGCACCGAGCCTTCCATGCCGCCCAGCGGCCCCGCTCTCGCGCAGCGCGCGGGGCGGCCGGTGCTGTTGCCACGGCCGAGGAATTCGCTGCGGCTCGTTTCCGAACGACACGTCGAGCAGCGCGCCGTCGTGCACCGTCATCAGGTTCAGCAGCCACGGCATCTGCTCGTCCTTGGTGCGCGGGCGGCGGGTGCACAGGATCGCGTTCTCGTTGCGCAGGATCTCGGTTTGCACGAACAGCTTCTGGAATGCCGGGTGCGCCGCGTCGGCCGCGGCTTGGCGCCATCACCACTTCCGCGTAGCTGGTAAATTCGATGGTGCGTTTGAGATTGGACTTGTTGGTGATGCGCGTGCGCCGCATTTCGATGTCGTCTTCCGGTGAGACGACGATCTCGGTGTACAGGTCCAGGCCCCGGTCGTGGCGGCGGAATTCGGCCCGCCCTTCGGAGAAGATGACTTCGTATTTCTTCGGCTCGACCATGGTCGGCTGATAGGTCGTGGACCAGTACGCGCCGCTGTCGACGTCGCGCACATAGCAGAAGGTGCCCCAGTTGTCGGAGGTCGTATCCTCCCGCCAGCGCGTGACGGCCAGGTCCTTCCAGCGGCTGTAGCTGCCATGCCGACGGACGTGACCATCACGTGGTAGCGGCCGTTCGAGAGCAGCTGCACTTCCGGCTGCACCGTGGTGGTCTGGGTGATGATCCGCATCGGCATCGCCGTCGTGGCATCCTGCTCCGGCGCGCGGATGGCGGCCAGTTCGGCCGTGTTCGAATAGAAGGCAGCCAGCGCGGCACGCGTTCCTGCAGCACCAGCATGGTGGCCTGGAACAGCGGGTCGGACTCGAAGCGGCGCTGCATCGGGCGGTCGTGCAGCAGGTAGCTCATGGCCAAAAAGCCCATGCCCTGGTGGTGCGCCATGAAGGAACGGATCACGGCGAAATTCTGCCCGCGCGGCAGGCGCGAAGTGGTGTAATCGATCGCCTCGTAGAAGCCGTGCTTGCCCATGAAGCCCAGGTCGGCCATGCGCTGCAGATTCTCGACCGCCGCTTCCGGATGCACCATCAGGCCGAGCATGGTGGCGTAGGGCGCGACCACCAGGTCGTCGGCCAGGCCTCGCTTCATGCCGGTGCCGGGCACGCCGAAGGCGCGGTACTGGTAGTTCATGCTGGCGTCAACCGTGTTGTAGCCGGATTCGGAAATCCCCCACGGCACGTCGCGCTGGCGCGCATAGTCGATCTGCGCGTTGACGATCGAGCGGTAGGTCTGGTCGAGCAACGTGTTGTGATAGGTCGGCATGACCAAGAGCGGCATCAGGTACTCGAACATCGAGCCGCTCCACGACAGCAGCAGCTGTTCGCCGCCGATGATGCACAGCTGGCGGCCCAGCGCGAACCAGTGCTCCTGCGGGAACTGGCCCTGCGCGATGCCGACAAAACTGCACAGCCGCACTTCGGAGGCGAGCAGGTCAGTAGCAGGCCGCGTCGAGGCGGCGGTCGGACACGTTGTAGCCGATCGCCAGCAGGTCGGTGGTCGGGTTGTACAGGAAGCGGAAATCCATGTTGGCGAAGGCGCGCGCCTCGTCGGCCACGCGCGCGATCTGCTCCATGCGGCGCTGCGCGCGCTCGCTGCCGCGCCGTACCAGTTCGCCCAGCGACTGCTGGCGTTCGCGCTCGCTCGGCGCCAGATCCGATTCGGCGCTGCTTAAGCAATGGCCAGACCGGCCAGTTCGCGCAGCAGCGTGGGAATGCGGGTCAGGCCCGAATCGGCCACGCTGTCCTGGGCCGACTGCATCCACGGCGTCAGTTCCAGCAGTTCGTCGCGCGCGGTGCTGCACTGTTCGGCAAGCCGGTCGGCCCACCATTGCAGGTTCGGTTCGCCCACCGGTTTCATGGCGTCCACGATGGCACTGGCAGCCATGGAGCTGGTTCAGCTGCGCCACGATGGCGGGCAGCGTCGCTTGCCGGCTCGGTCGGCGGCCAGCAGCGCCTGCATGGCCTCGATCGCGCCCTTGACGCCGGGGGCGGCGTCCTGCGCGTGCTCCTGCACCACGCGCAGCGTGATGCCGATGCCCTCCAGCGTCTGCTTAGCTCACCACCGGCTGGTCGGCCAGCGCGTTCAGGCCGGGCGCGAGCGTGAGCAGGTGGCTAAGCCAGGTTGCCGCTGTCGACGCTCGAGACGTACATCGGATGCAGGGGCGCCAGGGTCTGGGTGTCGTACCAGTTATAAAAGTGGCCCAGGTGGCGCTCCATGCGCGCCATGGTGCGCAACGTATCGTCACAGCGCTGCAGCGCCTGGTAAACCGTGATGAAGCCGAAATCCCAGGCGGTCAGATTGGCCAGCAGCGACATGCCGATATTGGTGGGCGAAGTGCGGTGCGCCACCACTTTGGCCGGATGCTCCTGCATGTTGTCGGGCGCGAGCCAGTTGTCGCCTTCGACCACGTAGGTTTCGAAGAAGCTCCAGGTCTTGCGTGCCAGCGTTTGCAGGAAGATCTTTTGCGGCGACTCGAGTTCGGCCGCGTCGCGCGCCATGGGGAGGCTGATCCACCAGGCCACGACCGGGGCGCCGAACCACAGCAGCAGCACCGGCACGGCGGCCTAGCAGCGCTTCCGGGCGCAAGGCCGCCAGCAGGGCCGTGGAGGTGGCAGCCAGCAGCCAAGCAGGGAACCACATGCTGCGCCAGTTGCTGGCCATGTCGGTGCTCGATCGCTGCAGGCCGGACGCCTTCCATTCCAGCAGGCGGCGGCGCGAGACCAGCATGCGCCACAGGGCGCGCGTGATCGCGTCCACGCTGAAGAAGGCTTCGTAGGGCAGGAAGGCCAGGGTCAGGATCGAATGGCCGAACATCAGGCGGGTGTTCTTGAACGAGGTAGAGACGTGCTGGCGCCACAGGACGTCGTGCGGTTTTCGGCCAGGTCCCAGATCGCGCTGATCAGGGTCGGCAGGAAGATCACGGACAGCACGGCCGTGGTCCAGAACGCGGTGTTGGGCATGAGCGCCCAGCACACCAGCAGCATCGTGGTCAGCATGACCGGCACCACGCTGCGGCGCAGATTGTCGAACAGCTTCCAGCGCGACAGCGCCGTCAGCGGATTCGGTTCGCGCTTGCCGCTGGCGCTGCGCACGGCGCCGAACAGCCAGCCTACCAGTTGCCAGTCGCCGCGGGTCCAGCGGTGGCGGCGGCTGACGTCGTCGCTGTAGCGGGCCGGATATTCCTCGTACAGCTGGGCGTCGCTCAGCAGGCTAGCGCGGCAGGTAGCAGCCTTCGAGCAGGTCGTGGCTGAGGATCTGGTTGTCGGGGAAGCGCTTGCCCAGCACGGTCTCGAAGGTATCGATGTCGTAGATGCCCTTGCCGACGAACGAGCCTTCGTAGAACACGTCCTGGTACACGTCCGACACGGTGCGGGTGTAGGGGTCGATGCCCGGCTCGCCGCCGCACAGCATCTCATAGCGCGAGGCGTGCTCGCCCGGCAGCGCCGCCGCCACCCGCGGCTGCAGGATGCCGTAGCCTTCGACCACGCGCCGCTGCCCGAGATCGATCTGCGGACGGTTCAGCGGATGCACCATGGTCGCGATGAACTTGCGCGCCGCGTCATGCGGCAGCTGGGTATCGGTATCGAGGGTGATCACGTAGCGGATGTGGGACAGGCCACTGAGGTCGCCCACCACGGTCGAGAAGCGCTCGCGCGCGCCGCCGCGCAGGAAGGCGTTCAGGTCGCCCAGTTTGCCGCGCTTGCGCTCTTCGCCGATCCACGCGTTCTCGCGCGCATTCCATTTGCGCGGACGGTGCAGCAGCAGGAAGGGTTCGAAACGCTGGATCGCGATGCGCGGTTCGCCGCTGCCGCTCAAGCCGTCCTGCTGGACTACGTGGCCGTATTTTTCATTGAGTTCGCGGATCAGGGAACTGGCCAGCTCCACCAGTTCGGCGTCGCCCGGCATGTGCTCGCGGTCGGCGTCGGCGAAATCGGTCAGCAGGCAAAAGCGCAGGTTCGGGTCGCGGTTGGCCAGGTAGCGCACTTCGATGCCTTCGGCCAGGGAGGCCACGTTGTCGCGGCTGTAGAGCAGCGTCGGCACCACCACGATGCTGCGCGCGTCCGGCGGAATGCCGTCCTTGAAGTCCATGCGCGGCAGCGGGGTGCGGGCGCGTGAGCTGGGTCGCCATCAGGTTCACCAGCGCCAGCGCCAGCTGACTCGAGCCGAACACCGCCAGCACGCCGATCACGGCCAGCAAGATGCCGTCGACATCGCTCAGGTAGGCGTGGCGCACGACGCTGGCGGTAAACAGCGCGGTAAACACGACGATCGCGCCCAGGTAGGTCGACAGCGGGGCGGCGCGCGCATGCAGGCGCAGCGCCTCGCCCGGCGAATTTTCACGGCCAGTGCGCGGCGCAGGGCGCGCTGGCCTTTGCCGATCAGGTAATAGCCCACGTGCCGGGTGCGTTCATCGAGGCCATGGCGGCAGGGCTCATGGTTTTCCAGCGCCAGCGCCAGCACCTGTTCGGCCACCGCCACTTCGGACGATGCGCAGTGCTTGGCCAGTTCCTCAATCACGTGGCGGTAATTGTCGCGCGTGGCGAAATCCATCTTGCCGTAGGTGCTTAGGCCGGGTCCTGGCGCAGAGTCTGTTCGACCATGCTCATGCTCTCGACGAATTCCTGCCAGTCCATCGTGCCGAGGAAGCGCAGGCTGCCGATGCTGTTGCTGATCGAGACCTGGTCGGCCGCCTGCTGGCCGATCTCGGCCTGGATCTGCTGTTCGATGGTCAGGCCGAAGCGTCGGCCAGGCGCGTGGTGACCCACTGCAGCGCCAGCGTGAGCGCCGGGCTCTGGCCCTGCAGGCGGCGCGCCAGCTCGGCCACGAAGCCGCTGTTCATCGGCTGGCCGGAACGGGCCATGTCGGCCACCAGCAGAATCAGGTCGCTGGGATTTTTTTCGGCCGTCTCCACCATCTGGTCGGCCCAGTTGTTGGCGCGGTCGCGCTGGCTGCGGTTGTCGTACACGCGCGCCGCCACCCGCCGCAGGTTTTCGATCAGGGCGATGCGCAGCATGATCGGAATCGCCCACAGCTCGCCGAGCTTGAGCGTGGCCTGCTCCTGGTAGGCGTCGACAAAGCGGGTCAGGCTTTCCGGGTCGACCCGGCCGTCGCCGTGGGAAATGATTTCCAGCGCGATCTGGTACACGCGCGGCGTGCCGTCGGCGTCCTCGTTGGACAGGCGCGGCAATTCTTTGCTGTAGTCCTTCGGCAAGTGCTTAGGCGGGCGGTGCGGATTTGCTCCTCGATCAGGTAGAAGTTGTCCAGCAGCCATTCAGATGCCGGGGTGATCTGGCGTCCGGCCTTGAGGGCGGCGGTCAGTTCGTGGCAGGTTTCGCAGATGACGGTGGCGTTGTCGCTCAGGCGGGCGAGCAGCCGGTCCGGCCCGCCCTTGCTGCTGAGCACATGCTTAAGCTTGCAAGATGCTTGCCGTGGGCAGCCATTTGAGCCGCACTGAACAATTCTGAGCGCAGGGGAAATTCGTCGGCAGGATCAGCATCTTCATCGAGCGCATTGCGCCAGGAATACAGTGTGTCCGCCAGGATAGTTTTATCTTCGTTCAACAGAGACCTCGCGTGGGCATGAGTAGCCAACACGCTGCAGCGACAGCGGGTCGGTCAGGACGGCTGCTCCCATGCTAGAACGAAGCCCCGGCGGCGACTGTGCGCCAACGTACACAGCGCAGTCCTACAGCATTCAGAAAACAGGAGAGCTCCAGCGGGATATTTTTCTTTAGAGAAAAATGCATGGAACCGGCGCAATACCAAAAAAAACGGCCTACCCCTTTGCAAGAGCAGACCGCGAACGGAATAGCCGGTTGGACAATCAGCTCAGAGAAAGGTTCCCTGAAACATGCCATGCGTTGTGATAGCCGAGCCGGTGCAGGCAGCGGGCCGCTTTTTCGCTGCGCCCGCCGCTGCGGCAGAAGAAGACCAGTGGCCGCTGCTCGCTGCGCAACCAGTCGCCGACCCGGTCAGCCAGACGCGACAGTGGAACGCTGCAGGCCGGGCGGCCATGCCAGCTGCTTAGCATGCTTACCGCCACATGCTCGAACGGCTCGCGCACGTCGATCAGCAGCGCGCCGGGATGGGCGTCGAGGAAGTCGTCGAGCGCCGCTTCGTCCAGTTCGCGCGCCAGCGCCTCGGCGTCGGCATCGGCAGGGCCGCAGGTCGACACGGCAGCCGGCGTCATGCGCGCCGCACAGGATGGTGGCGGCGCCAGCCAGGCCAAGCCAGACCGGGCAGCCGCGCCGCGCCGACGAAGGCGAAGCGCACGTCGTCCGCCGCCAGCCTGCCAGCGGCAGCGGGGGCCGCCGAACAGGTAGAACGCGCCCTCGCCTTGCGGCACGCGCGCCAGCACCTGGCTGCCGATCGCAATCGCTGCGGCTTGCACGCCGTTCGCCAGAGCGACGTGTTCGCCATCGGCGGGCCAGGCGCCCGCGATGTCAGGGGCATGGTCCAGCAGCGCCAGCAAGGCCAGGCGGCCTTGCGCGCCCGGCCGTGTTTCAACCACGGCGCGCACCCGGTACCCCTGGCAGCGCACCAGATCGGCGATGCGGGCCGCGAGCGGCAGCAGCGGATCGATGACGGCGCAGGTCGCGCTGGCGGCATCGAAAATGAGCCAGCTCGATTCGCCCTCGCAGCTCATTTGCACGATGCCGTCGCTGCTGCAGGGTCAGGCCGTCGGAAGGAATCAGGCAGGTCTTGCGCAGCGCTTCGCCGCAGTGGGCGATGCGCTCGCAGGCGGCGGCGATGAAAGCTTCGTCGGCCATCGGGCCGAAGGACATGCGCACCGCCGCGGCGCAGCGCCAGTGCGGCAGCTGCATCGCCACCAGCACGTAGCTCGGCGCCGCCTTGGCCGACGAGCAGGCCGAGCCCGCGCTCACGCGCACGCACGCCGGCCGCATCGAACAGGTCGAGCAGCTCCTTGCTGGAAAAGCCCGGCACGGAAAAATTGAGCGTGGTGGGCAGCGCATTGCCGAACGGCGCATTGAAGACGATGCCCGGCAGCGCGGCGCGCAGGGCATCGGCCAGGCGCGCGGAAGGCGAACAATTCCTCGTGGGTGCGCATCACGTCGCCGCGCTCGAGCGCTTCGAGCACCGCTCCCAGCGCGGCCACATGCTACCCATGTTTTCGGTGCTTAGGCGCTGGCCCGCTTCCTGGCCGCCGCCGCACATGAGCGGCGTGTAGGGCGCGCCTTCGCGCACGTACAGCATGCCGATGCCCTTGGGCGCATACAGCTTGTGGCCCGAGAACGGCGCGTAATCGATGCGGGTGGATGCCAGATCGAGGGACAGCTTGCCGAGCGCCTGCACGCTGTCGACCATCCAGTAGGCGGGACTGGCGCTGGCGCACAGCACGGCGGCGATGCCGTCCAGGTCCGAGATCACGCCGGTTTCATTGTTGGCCGCCATGGTGCACACGAGCGCGGCGCGCGGCGCCAGTTCG
The DNA here is from genome assembly GCA_024703915.1 of Massilia sp. H-1. GTDB lineage: Bacteria > Pseudomonadota > Gammaproteobacteria > Burkholderiales > Burkholderiaceae_D > Telluria_A. The sequence goes on from CP087969.1 coordinate 2,404,076, forward strand.
CGCAGCGTGTCGAGCTGGTGGCGGCCGAAGGAATCGACCGGCAGCTGGCGCAGCTCCAGGCCGGTGCCGAGCAGGCGGTTCCAGTGCGCCAGCGTTTCCGGCACGGCCTTGTGCTCGGTGGCGCCGTAGACCAGCAGGTCGCCCGTGACTTCGCCGCGCGCCGTTCGCGGATCGCGCACAGGGCCGACAGGACGGCGGTCTGGATGCCTTCGGTGGCGCCGCTGGTGAAGATCAGCTGTCCCTTGCCCACGCCCAGCAGGCGGCAGGCGCAGGCGCACACGGCGTCGAGCATGGACTTGGCGCGCAGGCCGGTGCAGTGGCTGCTGCTGGGATTGCCGAAGCCGTCGCGCATGACCGCTTCGGCCGCCGCGATGGCGGCTAGCAGGACCGGCGAGGTGGCGTTTGCGTCGAGGTAGATTTCGTTCATCATGGCACTATGGTAACGATCGCAGCGCGAAAATATATGCCAAATCTTCTTGATAATCTCTTATATTGAGCATATTCATCCTCAATACAGAGAAAAACAAGAATGCACGACCTCGACAAGTTCGACTGCGCGATCCTTGCCGCCCTGCAGGCCGACGGCACCCTGTCCATCGCCGCCCTCAGCGAAAAGGTGGGCCTGTCGTCCACCCCGTGCTGGAAGCGCCTCAAGCGGCTGGAAGAAGAAGGCTATATCGAGAGCCGGGTGGCGATCGTCAACCGGCACAAGGTCGGCCTGCCGGTCACGGTGTTTGTCAGCATCAAGACCACCGAGCACGACGAGAAATGGCTGAACCGCTTTGCCGCGGCCGTGGTGGCCCTGCCCGAGGTCCAGGAATTTCACCGCATGAGCGGCAATGTCGACTACCTGCTCAAGGTCGTCACCACCGACATCGGCGGCTACGACCGCTTTTACAAGAAGCTGATCAAGGCCGCCAACCTGTCCGGCGTCTCGTCCGCTTTTTCTATGGAGCAAATAAAGTTCACGACGGCCCTGCCGCTTGAACTGATTTCACACAGCGCGGGTGCCTAAAACCGCACAAAAGAACGCCGGAATCATGCGATGATTGCCGTTGGTCCAGATCACAGGAGAGACACCGTATGCCGTCGCATCACACCGTATTGACGATCGCCGCAGCTGCCATGCTGCTCGCGTCCCAGGCTGCCAGCGCGCAGGAACAAGTAGTCAAGGTCGGCGTCAGCGGACCGCTCTCGGGCGCCAACGTTCGTTCGCTTAAGCAAGGACAATGAAAATGGCGTGCGCCTCGCGGTCGAGGAACTCAATGCGAAAAAGATGACGGTCGGCGGCAAGCCGGTGCGCTTCGAGCTGATGTCCGAGGACGACCAGGGCGATCCCAAGGCCGAAGCGTGAGCGTGGCCCAGAAATTCGCCGACAGCGGCGTGCGTTTCGTGCTCGGCCCGTACAACTCGGGCGTGGCCATTCCCGCCTCGCGCATCTACAACGAAGCGGGCATCATCATGTCGACCGTGGGCACCAATCCCAAGGTCACCCAGAGCGGCTACAAGAACGTATTCCGGATCGTCGCCAGCGACAACCAGCTGGGCGCGGCGATGGCCAGCTATGCGGCCAAGCAGCTCAAGGTCAAGACCGTGGGCGTGATCGACGACCGCACCGCCTTCGGCCAGGGCGTGGCGATGGAATTCCTCAAGCAGGCCAAGGTATCGGGCCTGAAGGTGGCCGGGCATGAATTCACGACCGACAAGGCGACCGACTTCGCCTCCATCCTCACCTCGCTCAAGGCCAAGAAGGTCGACGCGATCTTCTTCGGCGGCTACGCGCCCCAGGGCGCGCCGATGGCACGCCAGATGCGCGCTGGGCCTGAAAGACGTGCGCCTGCTGGGCGGCGACACGATCTGCAGCCCCGAGATGGCCAAGCTGGGCGGCGACGCCGTGGGCGAGAACGTGCTGTGCGCGCAGGGCGGCGCGATCCTCGACAAGCAGGCCGCGGGGGGCCGAGCCTTCCAGAAGCGCTACAAGGAACGCTTCAAGCTGGCGCCGGACGTGTACGCGGCCGCCTTCTATGACCAGACCATGTTCATCGCCCAGTCCATGAAGGCGGCCAACTCGGTCGATCCCTCGGTGGTCGGCACCGCCATGCACGCCAGCAGCTACAAGGGCGTGGTCGGCAGCTATGCCTATGACGCGGCTAAAGCAACATGAAGCAGTCGGCCGTGACGATCTATACCTTCAAGGATGGCGCCCCGGTCGCGCTGGTGACCTTCTGATGCGCGCGCCCCTGATCCTCGCGGCCGCGCTGGCCGCGGCCTTCCCGTGCGCGCTTGCCATGCGCAGCAGCGCCGCTGACGCCGCCGATGGCCCAGTTCACCGTCCAGGCGCAAGCCATGCTTAAGCCGTGATCACGCGCTACCAGCTCGATTACGCCAGCCTCGATCACAAGTACACGGTCGCCAGCGGCAGCGCGCCAGAGCGCCATGCGCGACTTCTTCCAGCAATGGCGGACCGCGCTCGACACCCTGCCCTTCGACAGCTACGGCGTCGAAGACCGGATCGACTTCGTCATGCTGCGCAATCAGATCGACTTCGAACTGCGCGAACTGGCGGCCCAGGACAAGCGCCTGCGCGAAGCGGCGCCGCTGGTGCCGTTCGCCCCGCCCCTGACCGCGCTGGCCGAAGCGCGCCGCATGATGCAGCCGCAGGACGGCCCGAGCGCGGCGGCCCTGCTGCAGCAAAGCCTGGCCAGCGTCCGGCAGGCGCAGGAGGCGCTGCTGGCGGCCGAAGCGACATCAATTCGCCCAAGCCGCTCGCCTCGCGCAGCGTGGCCAACCGCGGATCGCGCAGATCACGCTGCTCTCGCGCGACCTGGAAGGAATGGAACGCCTATTACGAAGGGTTCGATCCGGCCCTGAGCTGGTGGGTCAAGCGTCCGTACGCGGACCTGGACAAGGCGCTGACCGACTATGCGGCCAGCCTGGAAGGAACGCCTGGTCGGCAAGGAATCGGCCACCCGCCTGAACGTGACGGGCGACCCGATCGGACGCGAAGGCCTGGTCAGCGCCCTGCAGCGCGAAATGATCCCCTACACGCCGGAAGAACTGATGGCGCTGGCCGAGAAGGAACTGGCCTGGGGCGAAGCGGAACTGCGCGCGGCCGCCGCCGAGATGGGCTACGGGAACGACTGGCACGCGGCCATGGAAAAGGTCAAGACGCTGTACGTGCCGCCGGGCGAGCAGACGGCCATGGTGCGCCGCCTCGCTTACGAGGCGGTCGACTACCTCGACGCCAACCAGCTGGTCACGATTCCCGAAGTGGCGCGCCAGAGCTGGCGCATGGACATGCTCTCGCCCGAACGGCAGCTGGTCAGCCCCTTCTTCCTCGGTGGCGACACGATTCTGGTGTCGTATCCGACCGACGGCATGACGCACGAGCAGAAGCTGATGACCATGCGCGGCAACAACCCGCATTTTTCGCGCGCCACCGTGCACCATGAACTGATTCCCGGCCACCACCTGCAAATGTTCATGGCCGACCGCTACCAGCCGCAGCGGCGCGCCTTCGACTCGCCCTTCTTTGTCGAAGGCTGGGCCGTGTACTGGGAAATGCTGCTGTACGAACGCAAGTTCGCGGTCAAGCCGGAAGACCGGATCGGCATGATGTTCTGGCGCAACCACCGCGCCGCGCGCATCCTGTTCTCGCTCGGCTTCCATATGGGCAAGATCACGCCCGAGCAGGCGGTCGAGATGCTGATCCGGCGCGTCGGCCACGAGCCCGACAACGCGCGGGCCGAAGTGCGGCGTTCGTTCAACGGCGACTATCCGCCGCTGTACCAGGCTGGCTACATGATCGGCGCGCTGCAGCTGCGCGCCATGAAGCGCGAGCTGGTCGACACCGGAAAGATGAGCCTGCTCGACTTCCACGACCGTATCCTGATGGGCGGCATGCTGCCGCAGGAACTGGTGCGTGCCCGTCTGAAAGGCGAAAAAAATCAGCCGCGACTTCAAACCCGGCTGGCGCTTCTACTAAGCATGAAACTGCCATGAAAACCCCATTCGGGGGTCAGACCTCAATAGTGAAAGAATTGCAGAATTGAGGTCTGACCCCGATTGTGAAATAAAAAGCCGCCCCAGAAGGGAGCGGCTTTAATGGCAGAGGCGCATGGCTTCAGCGCGGCGCGCTACAAAGCCCGGCTTGCCTGGTCCTGACGGCATCGTGAGCAACTTTGCTTAAGCTAGGAAGAATGCCTGCAAATCATACCCCCGGATCCTGCAGCGACAGCGGAAGTTTCAATCGGAACTATGCTCCCCGATATGCCCGCACTATCGCGCTCCAAACGGCGCGGAATGGCGTATCCTTGTGGCCGTTTCCACACCTCATCACGGAAAGACGAATGAAGAAAAGCCTCATCACCAGCGCGCTGTGCAGCGCCCTCCTGCTCAGTGTTGCCCCGGCCGCCGTGCTGGCCGCGCCGCCTGCTTAAAAAAAGTGGTAAGCTGCCGTCGCCGACCAGGCCCGCCAACAGCTCGATCAGATCGCAGAACAGTATTACCTCGCGCTGGCCCGCTTCGAGCCGGTCGGCGCCACCGAAAACGGCGACAACCGCTTCGACGACCAGATCGGCATGAGCATCGCGCCCAAAGTGCGTGCGCGCCAGTTCGCGCTGTACCGCGGCTTCCAGAAGCGCCTGCACGCGATCGACCGCATGGAGCTGGACCTGCGCGCGCAGACCAATTACGACGTGCTCGATTTCGAACTGAATTCGGCGCTCAGTTTCGCCGCCATCCCGGAACACCTGCTGCCGCTGAACCAGATGTCGAGCATGCCCGTCACGCTGGCCAATTACGCGGGCGGCGAGGCTTAAGCCAGCGTCTGACCACGGTCAAGGAATACCAGGCTTACCTGAGCCGCCTCAGGCAGCTGCTTACCTGGATCGACCAGGCGATCGCCAATATGCGCGAAGGCATGCGCACTGGCGTGGTCCTGCAAAAGGCGGTGGTGGTGTCGGCCCTGCCCCAGTTCCAGAAACTGGTGAGCGCCACCCCGGAAGCGAACATCTTCTACACGCCGGTCACGAAAATGCTTAGGGGCGTTCTCCGCCAAGGACAAGGCGGCGCTGGGCGCGGCCTACCGCAGCACCATCGCGCACAAGCTCAATCCGGCACTGGCGCGCCTGGCGACCTTCCTGGAAAAGGATTACCTGCCCCAGGCCCGCACCAGCACCGGCTGGAGCGCCCTGCCTGGCGGCGCGGCCTGGTACCAGCGCAACGTGGCGGCGCAAACGACGACCGACATGACGCCCGAGCAGATCCACGCGATCGGCCTGGAAGGAAGTGGCGCGCATCCAGGGCGAGTACGCGCTGGTCGGACCGAAGATGGGTTACACCGGCCCCGCTGCTTAAGCTTGCCGACCTGGGTCGCGGCGCAGGACAAATACCGTCCGTTCAAGACCGAGCAGGAAGTCATCGACGTCTACCGCAAGCTCGACGCGTTGCTGCGCACCAAGCTGCTTAAGCCCTGTTCACGCTGATGCCGAAGGCGCCGCTCGACCTGCGCCTGGAGCCTGAACTGAGCCGCGCGACCGCATCCGACCACTACACCGCACCGGCGGCGGACGGTTCGCGTCCGGGCGTGTTCTGGTCGGTGGTGAACGACCCGACCCAGTACGGCAGCACCGGCATGGTCACGCTGTTCCTGCATGAAGGCCAGCCTGGCCACCACTTCCACATCGCGCTGCTGCAGGAATTGAATCTGCCGGACTTCCGCAAATTCGGCGGCAATAACGCCTATGCCGAAGGCTGGGCGCTGTACGCGGAAACGCTGGGCAAGGAGATGGGCTTGTTCGACAAGCCGGAAGACTACTTCGGCCACCTGAACGACGAGATGCTGCGCGCGGCGCGCCTGGTGGTCGACACCGGCATGCACGCCAAGGGCTGGACGCGCGAGCAGGCGATCCAGTACTACCGCGACACGCTGGGCTATCCGGAAGCGCTGGCCCGGAGCGAGATCGAGCGCTACATGGCGTGGCCGGGACAGGCGCTGGGCTACAAGATCGGCGCGCTGAAAATCGCCGAACTGCGCCAGCGCGCCACGGCAGCCCTGGGCGACAAGTTCAGCCTGCCGAAGTTCCACGAAATCGTGCTGCAAGATGGCACGCTGCCGCTGGCCCTGCTGGAAAAGAAAGTCGACCGCTGGATCGAAAAAAACCAAGTAAGGCAGTCAAACGCAATCAGGGGTCAGACCTCAATTCTGCAAGAATTGCAGAATTGAGGTCTGACCCCGATTGTGAAATTATTTCCCAGCTACATTACATGACCGACAGGACCGGGTAGCGGCGCCATTCCGGTTCGGCCCAGCGCTGGCAGTTGGCGAAGATGAAGTCGAGCACGGCTTCTTGCTTCGACAGCAGCTCCGGATGCGCACTCTTCCATTGCTCGAACTTCAGGCGCAGGCCAGGTTCGTCGCGCAGCAGTTCCAGCGCGTGGTCTTCGAACACGTAGTCCGAATACGCTTCCTTCTTTTCCAGCACACTGTTGAAAAATCCCCAGCGGAAGAAGCTGTCGTGCCCTTGCGGCTCCAGCGTCTCGACCGCGTAGCGCGCCTGGTCCTGGTCCAGCGCGATCCACCAGTCAGCCGGCCCCGCAGCTGCACACTGACGGTGCGGGTCTCGAGCTGCATCTCGTCGTGGAACATGTGGCCCTCATACGCGCCCGCGCGAACTCACTGATTTGATGTGGTAGCAGCGTACTTCGCGCACTTCGTCGGCCGCGATCCGCTCCATCCGCACGCCATTCCACTGCAGCCGCTCGACCACTTCGCGCCAGGCTTGCGGCACCACGTAGGCGCGCGGCGTACTGACCGTGATATCGGCCGGGAAGTGGTTGTAGTAGGCGATGTCGCGCTCCCACGGCGCTGCTGCGGTCGTACGACAAGCGCATGTAATTTCCCAGTTCGCTGGGGCTGTAGCGGGCCGCGTATCCCTTGAACGGGAAGGTCGACGGCGTCGCTTCGTCCAGCGTCCAGTGCACCGGCCATTCGCGCCGGGTCTTGCCTTCGTCGCGCGCGCGCGCCGCAACTGCCGGATGGTGGCGGCATGCGCCACCGTGAACTCGAGCGTGGTCTCGACCAGCGCGCGATCGATTCATAGCGGTCGGCGAAGCTCTTGAGCATGTGCGTCTCGGGCATGAAGCCGATCGTGTGGTGCAGCGCGGCGAAGCCGGTCGAGAAGCGCGGCGTCTCGAGGAATTCGGCGATGCCGTGGTCGGGACTGTCCTTGACCGGATTGACGTAGGGGCAGGTCGGCCAGCCCCGTTCGGCCATCTGCGCGAACATGTGCGGCAGCATGGTCTGCTGCAGGAAGCCGCCCAGCGCGCCACCGAGCTTGTCGGTCTGGGTGTGGATCAGCGTCATGGTGTACGGGTAGTCGGCGCCGTTGGAGGTGTGGGTGTCGACCATCACGTCCGGGTCCCAGGCGGTGAAGAACTGGTTGAATACCTGCGCGGTCAGGGTGTCGCACTTGATGAAGTCGCGGTTCAGGTCCAGGTGGCGCGCGTTGCCGCGGAAGCCGAATTGCTCAGGGACCTTCCTGGTTCACGCGCGAGGTGTTGGCGCGGTTGATGCTGCCGTCGACGTTGTACAGGGGGATGAACAGGAACACGGTCTTGCCCAGCGCGGCCAGGCGCTTGTCGCTCAGGCAGAAGTCGCGCACCAGCGCCATGCAGGCATCCACGCCTTCCGGCTCGCCCGGGTGGATGCCGTTGTTGTTGAAGAAGACCGGCCGCCCTTCGCGCTGGATCTGCGCGCAGTCGAACACGCCGTCGGCGGTGACCACGCCCGCGTGGATCGGCAGCCCGGCGTCGGAGGTGCCGATCACGCCGAAGCTGAGGATCCCGGGAAAACGCTGCGCCAGCGCTTGGTACCAGGCGATGCAGGCGGCGTGGGTGGTGGTCTGGTTCTTGTTGCCCTGCTCGTAGGGCGTGCGCAGTTGGTCGGTCATGGTGTGGTCGTTCAAGGTTAGGTCGTCACTTCGGTTTCGATCGGCAGCGAGATCGAGATCACGGTGCCGTGCTCGGGTTCGGAGCTGAATTCGATTTTGCCGCCCAGGGCGTACACGCGCTCGCGCATGCCGATGATGCCGATGCCCGACGAGGCGGTGCCGGTCGAGAAGCGCGCGCCGTCGTCGTCGATCTCGATATGCAGCATGTCGCCCGCGTCCGACAGCATCAGCGACACTTCGGCATGGGTGGCGCCATGCGTGCTTGAGCACATTCGACAGCGCTTCCTGGATGATGCGGTAGGCGGAAATGGCCAGCTCGTTGCCCAGGCCCGAGAAGTCGCCCTCGGAGTGGAACTCGAAATGGCATTCCGGGTGGCTGGTGTCGTAGTGGCGGATCATTTCTTCGACCGCGCCGTGCAGGCCGAGCATGTCCAGCACTTCCGGCCGCAAACGGCGCACCAGGCGCCAAGCCGCTTGCGTACAGGTCGAGCGTGAGCTTGGTGATGGCTTGCGACTTGAGTTTGATTTCTTCGATGGCTAGGCCCCGGTTCGGCCTTGCTTAGCCAGGTGCAGGATGGATTGCGATTCCAGGCGCGCGGCGATCAGCGAGGCGTTCAGTTCATCGTGAATTTCGATCGCGATGCTCTTGCGCTCGTCTTCGACGATCGAGTTCACTTTCTGAATCAGCTTGCGCTTGTCGGCGTCGGCGCGCAGCGCTTCGTTGCGCGATTCGACCAGGTCCTTGGTGCGCTCGGCCACCTTGTTCTCGAGCTCTTCGCGCGACTGGCCCAGCGCCACCGACATTTCGGTAATCGATTCCTGCAGCTCGCCCACCTCGCCGCCGGTGGTGACGGGCAGCGCGACGCGGTAGTTACCGCCGCGGATCTCGCGCAGCGCGCCGATCGAGGAATTGAGCGGCGTGGTCAGGCTGCGCGCCAGGAAGTAGGCCAGCGCGCCGGAGACCATCAGCGCCAGCGCGGCCATGGCCAGCTCGATCTGGAAGCGGCGCGCCTGCTTGTCGAGCATGTTCGAGGGCGACATGGTCACCCGCACGTAGCCCACCAGCTCGGTCGGGAAGGTGGGCGGCTTGGTGTCGGAGGAGCCCGACACGTGCGGCACGCCATTGTCCGAGAACAGGTTGATCCACGTGACCTGCTTCATGATCGGCGCTTCGTAGTAGCGGTTCTCGGCGTCGACCGCCGCCTGCGAGGCGACCGTGATGGCGATCTTCTGGCTAAGCATCGACCACGTCGATGCGGTAGATGCTCTTGTCCGACTGGACCAGGCCATTGATGGTCAGGCGCAGGTCGGCCAGGTTGCCCGAGATGACGTTGTATTCGCTCGTTTCGGCCAGCGCCTTGGCCAGGATCTTGCCGCGCTCGGCCAGTTCTTCGGCCACCTGGGCGCGGTGCGAGTACCAGGAGTAGCCGACGAAGGATGTAAACAGGAAGGCCACCGGCAGCATGGTAATGAAGGCCATGCGGGTGCCGATGCTCCAGCTTTGCCAGAATCGCAGTTTTTTCATGGCCGCCTCGGATGCGGGTCACGCCCGAATTTGCAGGGCGTCGTCGCTCACTGCCACCTGCAGCGAACGGGCGACGCCCTCGTTGACAATCGTCCTGAAATAGCGCAGGAACTGCGGTGGCGACAGCTCCCCGGTGGCGACAAACTCGTTGGCCAGGTCGGCGATATGGGCGTTGATATGTTCGATGTTCGAGTAGGTCGTCGCCAGCGCGCAGCCGCGCACACCATGTCGGCCGAAAAGCCGATCACGCCCTGGTTGTGGCGGTAGGTCGAGAGCAGGATGTTGCGGAAGTTTTCGGCCGAGTAGACGGTGCGGTCCGGCATGGCCAGCAGCACCTGCGCCTGGCCGACGCGGTTGAGCGCGTAATTGATGTCGGCGCCAGCCGCATAGTCCTCGATCTCGACCGCGTTGGCGCCGTCCAGCAGGGGCTTGAGGAAACGGGTTTCGCCGCTGACGATGGCGGCCACGCGCACCGGGCGCTTGTACAGCAGCGAGACCAGCTTGAGCTGGTCGGCCGGTCCCGGTTCGGCGTAAATGGCGGTCATGTTCAGGCGCCGCGCGGGCGGCAGTTCGGCCGCGATCTTGCGCCACACCTGGCTCGAGGTGTAGGCGGCGATGATCACGCAGTCGCATTTGCGCGCGGCCGTATTGCAGCAGCGACCGGTCCGATCGTCACGTAGACGAGGCGCCGCTTTTGCGCGAGCTCGGTGCGAAAGCCGCCGAAGATCGGCACCATGCGCTTGTACAGGTCTTCGGCAATGCGGCGCGTCACGCTGGTTTCGTCGGCAGTGACGATCTGAAAGCGAAAGCCGGTGTTCTCGGATTCGGGTGCCGCGGGCGCGGGCACGGGCGCGGGCGTGGCGGCGTGGCTTGGCGCCGGACAGCAGGACCAGCGCCAGCGCAGGCAGGCGCCGCCGCCAGGAGCTGCGCGGCTGGCTCACTACGGCTCGATCAGGCCGTGCTTGACGGCCAGCTTGGTAATGTAGGCCTGGCGGTGCACGCCGAGCTTTTCTTTCACGGACTGGCTGATGTTGCTGATGGTCTTGGTCGACAGGTTCAGCTTTTCGGCGATCTCGGCATTGGTCAAGCCTTCGGCCATCAGCTTGAAAATTTCCAGACCGCGCTGGTCGAGTTGCGATTGCGGCGAAGCATCGCCACGCACCGACAGATTCGCGAGGCGCTCGGCAATTTGCGGGAGGAAATACAACTTGCCTTCGGCTGCGTGCCGCACGGCCGTGGCCAGATCGGCCGGATCGCAATCCTTGGTGACGAAGGCGCGCGCCGAGGCGGTAGGTTTCCTTGATCAGGCTGTCCTGGTCGAACTGGCTCAGGAAGACGATATTTGCTTTTGGAAACTTCTTGAGGATGTCTTCGGCAGCGTCGAGGCCGGTCAGTTCGGTGCCGAAACGAATATCGATCACCATCACGTCCGGCTTGAGCTCGGCAAACATGGCCGCGGCCTCGTCCGGGGTCTTGGCCTGTCCCACCACGTCCATCCCCACGCCCGCCAGCGACATCGCGAAGCCGGTCATGACGATCGGATGGTCGTCGGCCAGCATGACGCGAATCGTATTTTGCTCAGTCTGCACTTTGGTTCTCCAGTGTGTACGGCTGCGGTCGCTTACATCTGCTTACCATTGAATGGCATCAATGTGTGGGAGCGAACGGAAGGACCGGAGCACCAATGAGATTATTTCACACATCGGAGCACGACGCGAGCGCCCCACCAACACGGGTCAGTTACCCCCCGCCGCCCCGCACCAGATACATTTGGCAACAAGTTTTGCTACTTGAGCGCTTATAAATTGCTAGGTCATGGCATATAGTGAGTCTCAACAGCCGGGAAAGCCGCTTCAGCGACTACCGTTTGCCAGATGTGCAAGACAACCAGGAGATCACCATGCAATTCTCGGACACGCATGAAGGCCAAGGCAGCAAGTTCACCAAGATCGCCATTGTCAGCGTACTGCACCTTGCTTTTGGCGCCGCACTGATCCACAACATGGATGCGAAAGTATTTTCGATGCCGAAAGTGGTCGAAGAAATCATCATGTTCGACGTGGAAGCGCCAAAGCCGCCACCGCCGCCGCCCGAACCGCCACAGCCTAAACAGAAAGCCGTGGCACCGGCCAAGATCCTCACGCCACCGGTAGAAGTGGAAGTGGCGCAAGAGCCGCCGCCGGAAGCCGTGGCCTCGACCACGGTGGCCGATCCGGTCCCTGCCGAGCCGGGCCCGACCGCACCTGACGCGCCGCCGTCGAACGCGGCCAACACGGGCGACATGTTCAGCGCCGCGCTGGCCAATGCGGGCGATTGCGCCAAGCCGGACTATCCGGCCAGCGCGGCCCGCAACGGCGAAACCGGCACCGTCAAGCTGGCCTTGCTGATCGGCCCCGACGGCCGCGTGAGCGACTCCAAAATCCAGCATTCGAGCGGATCGCGCGACCTCGACCGTGCCGCCATGAGCGCCTTGCGCATGTGCAAGTTCAAGCTTCTACATGGCCAACGGCGTCGCCCAGGCGGCCTGGGGCAAGATCGCCTACGTCTGGACGCTCGAATAAGCTGAGCCACCGTCACCAACGCCCCGCCCGGCTGCAGCCAAGCGGGGCGTTTTATCGTTTACGCCCGGCAATGCGATGCCATGAAAAACAACAGGCAATAAAAACTACTTTTAAATAGCTTTTCTTTTGCTATGTCCTAGCATATATTCACTCCAAGGCCGAGAACAATAACCTTATACCCTGGAGAAAAACCATGCGCGCACAAGCATCTTATGGAGACACCGGCAGCAAATTCAGGCAAGATTGCCATCGTGGTTAGCTTTGCACCTCGCCTTCGGCATCGCCTTATTGAACATGAAAGTACTGGTGCCGCCGGTGGTCATCGGACCGGGCACGGTGACGCCGCTGCCACCGCCGGTGGTGCCGCCGGAACCGGAAATCGAGCAGGATTTCAGCACCAAGCAGGCGCTGCCGGACATCGTGGTGCCCATCTTCGACCAGTTCGATATCACGGAAAAAGACGTTGTTACTACCAGGAAAGACGAAAAGGGACCGGCCGAGCCGCCGCAGCAAGGCGACAAGACCGGCGATCGCAGCGGCGGCGAGACAGGCGGCGGCAACGGCGAAGTCAAGCAGGCGCAGGTGTTCACGGCAGCCCTGGCCAACGCCAGGGATTGCGTCTTGCCCGAGTATCCGAAAAATGCGCTGCGCAACGGCGATACCGGCACCGTCAGCCTCGCCTTGCTGATCGGCACCAACGGCCAGGTGACCGAGAGCCGGATCCAGAAGTCGAGCGGCTTCCGCAGAACTGGACCGCGCCGCCATCGCCGCCCTGAGCATGTGCAAGTTCAAGTTAAGCAACGAACAATGGCGTCGCCCAGCTTAAGCATGGGGCCAGATGGCCTACGTCTGGCGTCTCGACTGAGCCGCCAGTCCGGCCCCCTGCGCCCCCGCGGGGGGCATTTTCACGCACAATGACGCCCGCGCAACGACGCTTAAGCGCTGACCGAGACACCCTCATGCTGAACCTGCCTCACGGACTGGAGAAATCCGGTCTGGCGGGCCTGGCCGTGGTCGTGCTTGCACTGACCGGCCTGGCCTGGCTTTCGCTGCAGCCGAACCGCGCACCGCGCCCCCTGCCCGCCGACGCAGCGCTTACTGCATTTTCCGCAACCCGCGCCCTGCCCGACTTCCATGCGCTGTCCCGGGTACCGCGCCCGATCGCCAGCCAGGCCAATGCGCAGGCGCGCGGCTACCTGCTGGCGCAGCTGGCCCGCCTCGGCGTCGAACACGAGGTGCAGTCGGCGTCGGCCCGGAAGACCAGCTTCATCAGCCCCGGCATCAATCAGCGCGACGATGTCACGCTCGGCGTGTCGCACAATGTGCTGGCGCGCATCAAGGGCGCGGCGATCGACCGCCGCCGCCGCCCGGCGCTGCTGATCGCCTCGCACTACGACAGCGCCCCGGACGCGCTGGGCGCGGCCGACGCAGCCGGCGTGGCGGTGGCCGCCATGCTCGAAACGCTGCGCGCGCTCGGGCACGGCGCGCCGCCGGACAACGATGTGATCTTCCTGTTTGCCGACGGCGAAAAGGCTTAGCTCGCTCGGCGTGCGCGCCTTTGCCGCGCGCCATCCCTGGGCGCGCAAGGTCGGCCTGGTGCTGCAGTTCGATGCGATCGGCAACAGCGGCCCCTTGCTGCTGACCAGCTCGCGCGGCGGCGATGGCAAGCTGATCGAAGGCTGGGCTTGGCGCCGTGCCGCTGCCGCTCGGCAGCTCCATGCTGACTGTCCTCACCCGCTTCACGCCGGGCCTGCTCGAAGCGGGACCGCTGGACCAGCTCGGCAACGCAGCCGGCCTGCGCTTTGCCAACATCGAAGGCCGTCCCGGCGATCGGCGCGCCCTGGACGCGCCCGCCCGGGTCGACCCGGCCACCTTGCAGCACACCGGCGACACCATGCTGGCACTGGTGCGCCACTTCGGCAACCGCCCCCTGTCCTATATTGCCGATACCGACGACATCCACTTCGATCTGCCGCTGGCCGGGCAAGTGCGCTATGGCGCCGCACTGGCCTGGCCGCTCACGCTGCTGACCGGCTTTGTCTTCCTGGTCGTGTGCGGCCTGGCCGTGCGCCGCTCCGGCATGGCGCTGCGCATGCTCGGCGCCAAGCCGCCCTCAGCTTCCTGATCATCATCCGGCGCAATGGCGCTGGCGGCGCTCACGCTGGGGACGGAACTGCCCGGCCTGCACGCGGCTTACCCGCCGATGGCCGACGGCAGCCAAGCGCGCGACCCCGGCACCCTGCTGGCCTGTGTCCTGCTCGGCCTGGCGCTGTTCATCGAAACGCAGCGCCGCCTGGTCACGGCGATCGGCCTGCTGGCATGACGGTGCTGGGCGCGCTGCTGGTGACGCTGCTGTTGCTGGTCGGCGCCACCGCTTTGTTCCCGGGCGCGAGCTATCTGCTGGCCTGGCCGCTGATGGCCGCCCTGCTGGCCTACGGCGCGCTGTACCAGCCGCGCCTGACCGGCTGGCACCCGGCCCTGCGCCTGCTGATCCTGCTGGCCGGGATGGCGCCCGCGGTGCTCCTGTTCACGCCGCTGATCGATCAGCTGGCCACGCTGGGAGGCCGCCGCAGCGCAGCACGCTCCTGATGCTGAGCCTGGCAACCATGCTCGGCCTGGGCGGCGCGCTGCTGGCCTGCCTGCGCCGCCGCTTCGTCGCACCGCTGCTGCTGGCTTAGCTGCGCCTGCTCGCTGGTGACCGCGTCCGGCATGCTGGTGTTCCACTAGCACGCCACTGGGTTACCATGGAGCTTCATTCACATGAGGCTCTTATTCTTCTGGCATGCATCGCATCTTCTTCACGCTGACGCTGTTCCTGTGCATTGCCGCCAGCGCGGCCCAACCGAATGCTTCCCAGCCGGATGCGGCCCAGCCGGTCTTGCGGGTGGTCACGCCGGGCTTGCATGCGAGCGCGGCCGGGCATGCCGTGTATTTCCCGCGCCTGCTGCGCCTGGCGCTGGAAAAAACGCGCAAGGAAGGACCGTTCGAGATCGTCCAGATCGACCAGAACCTGACCAGCCCGCGCCAGGCCACCGAGATCCGGAACAACGGCATTATCAACCTGATGTGGGACGGCTCCAACCGCCAGCGCGAGACCGAGTTGTGGCCGGTCCGCGTGCCACTGCTGCGCGAACTGAACGATTACCGCCTGTTCCTGATCCGCGCCGAAGACCAGGAAAAATTCAACGCGGTCCGCACCCTTGCGGACTTGCGCAAGCTCAAGGCCGCAGCAGCCAAGGTGAACTGGCCCTCCACCGACATCCTGCGCGCCAACGATCTGCCGGTCATCACCTCGATCGCCTATGAATACCTGTTCCCGATGCTGCGCGCCAAGCGCTTCGACTACATGCCGCGCGGCGTGTACGAAGCGGAGAACGAACAGCGCGCCAATGCGCGACCAGCTCGCGGTCGAGCGCACGATTTTCCTGCACTACCATGTGCCGTTCTATTTTTTCGTGAGCAAGGAAAACGCGGCACTGGGCCAGCGCGTCGAGCGCGGCCTGCGCATCGCCCTCAAGGATGGCAGCGCCGACAAGCTGTTCGATTCGATTCCCGCCTTCCGCGACGCCCAGGCCGAAATCGACAGCCGCAGGCGCCGCGTGTTCGAGCTCAAGGTCCCCTGATCCGGTCCCGTCCAATCGCATACAATGTCCGGCGCGCATCATCCATGCGCCGACTTTATTCTTTCATCCAACCGAATCGGGAACCCATGTACAAGATGCTTTCCTCCATCATGCGGCGCGGCACTGCTGACCAGCCTGTCCGCCCACGCCGCCGGCCCCGCCGCACCAGTGAAGGAAGCGCCGCTGCGCCCACCTGGCTTTCCTGTCGAGCGATGTGCTCGAAGGCCGCGGCACCGGCCAGCGCGGCGCCGACCTGACTGTCGCCTATCTCGAAGCGCAAGCAATGGCGGTCGGGCTCAAGCCAAGCCAACGGCAACAGCTATCGCCAGAAGGTCAGCATCGCGGGCGTGAAAGCCGACCCGGCCGCCAGCAGCGTGGGCTTGGTCGCGGGCGGTGCGGCGCAGACGCTGACCTTCGGCAAGGACTGGGTCTGGGGTCCGGGCGACGCCAGCGCCGTGCACCAGTTCGATGCCGACATGGTCTTCGTCGGCTACGGCATCTCGGCGCCGGAAGAAGGATGGAACGATTACAAGGACCTCGACGTCAAAGGAAAAATCGTGGTCGTCATGGTCAACGACCCGATGCCCACCGCGGCCGAGCCAAACCGGTTCAACGGCAAGGGCCTCACCTACTACGGCCGCTGGACCTACAAGTTCGAGGAAGCGGCGCGCCAGGGCGCGGCTAGGCGTCTTGCTCATTCACACCGATGCGTCCGCCTCCTATGGCTGGAGCGTGGTGCAAAACAGCTGGGTGAACGAAACCTTCCAGCTGGCTAGGCGACAAGCTCGGCAGCCGAGCATGCAGGGCTGGATGACCGAAGCGACCGCGCGCACGCTGTTTGCCGCCGCTTCTACCAGGATCTCGACGCCCTGCGCGCCGCGGCCGAAGTCAAAGGCTTCAAGCCGGTGCCCCTGCGCGCCAAGGTCAAAGGCGAAAGCCGCGCCACCGTGCGCCTGGTCGAACAGTTCAACGTGGCTAAGCATCGTGCCGGGCACCGATCCCGCGCTCAAGGATGAAGTCGTCATTTACACGGGCCACTGGGACCATCTCGGCAAGCAGGGCGACGGCGCCGACAACATCTACAACGGCGCGGTCGACAACGCGTCCGGCATTGCTTAAGCCTGCTGGCGATGGCGGAGGTGGCGGTCAAGGCGCCAAGCCAGGCGCTCGCAAATGTTCCTGTTCGTCGCCGCCGAAGAGCAAGGCTTGCTCGGCAGCGCGGCCTACGCCGCCAGCCCGCTGTGGCCGCTGGACAAGACGGCCGCCAACTTGAATCTGGACAGCCTCAATTTCATCGGCGCCACGCGCGACATCGACACCCGCGGCGCCGAACGCAGCGACCTGGGCGCGGCCGCCGCGGCCACCGCCAAACGGATGAAGATGACGATCACATGCTACCGAACCGGATCTGGCGGGCGGCTACTTCCGCAGCGACCATTTCAGCTTCGCCAAGGCGGGCGTGCCCTCGTTCTCGGTCAAGGGCGGCAAGGACTTCCTCACGGATCCGGAAGGCGCCAAGCGCAAGGGCGCCAGCTACCGCGCCAAATACCACCAGGTGGGCGATGAATACGACCCGGCCTGGGATCTGTCGGGCATGGTGCAGCAGGCGCAGTTCACGCTGAACCTGGGCCGCGCGATTGCCGACGCGCCCGCCATGCCGGGCTGGAAAGCTGGCGACGCCTTCGCCAAGGTGCGCGGAGCAAATAAGCACGCGCACACAGCAATGCCGTCCCGCTCACGCCGGACGGCATTTTTTATTCCTTCAAATTTGCTCCACAATCGTCAGGCAGCATGGACTCACCTCACCAGGAGAAACCATGAAAGCCACCATCGCCATCACCCTGTTATTGTCCGGCGCAGCCTGCGCTGGCCGCCCCCGGTCCGCGTCCCGAGGAAGGCGGCAAGGAGCAGCACCGCGGGCCGCCGCCCGAAGCGCTGGAAGTGTGCAAGGGCAAGGCGGCTAAGCACCACGGTCGAGATGACCACCCCGCGCGGCGAGGTCGTCAGGGGTACTTGCCGGATGGTGATGATTCCCGACCAGGAAGGCAGGAAGCCGACGCGCTGATGCCTTATTTGATCACGCCGCACACCATGCGCGCCACCACCACCGCCGAGCGGCATCGGGTGGTCGGCATGGTTGTCGCCGTCCGGCATGGATCATCAGCGCCTTGCCGCTGAGCTCGGCCAGCTTGAGGCGCGGCGCCAGCACCGGCAAGTTCGCGTTGCCCTTGGCGTCGGCCACCAGGGCTTAAGCAGGTCGCCGCGGTGGCCGCTGCCCCAGGGCGTGCCGTGCTGTTTGCTGGTGTCCGGATCGTAATGGCCGCCCGCCGCCAGCGCCGCCGCAGGCTTGCCATCCTTCAGATCGGGGCCGCAATTGCCCTTTTCGTGAACGTGGAAGCCGTGGACACCGCTCTCCAGTCCGGTCAGCGCGGGCGTGAACACCACGCCGTACGGCGTCTCTTCCAGGGTCACCGTCCCCAGGACCGCACCGCTGCCGGTGGCCGATACGGCATTCATCGTGACCGACACGGGCGGCGCGGCCGCGCTTGACACCGAACACAGCAGCACTGCGCTCAACAAGGAAAATGGCAGTTTCATCGTGATTCTCCTGAGTGACTGATCGGAAAATCATGGTACACCCTTAACGGACTCAGCAGTCCGGAGTTGCGCCCCGGGCCGGGCCAAGGCCGCGGGCTTACTCCTGTGAGGGCAGCAAGTGACGCAGCAGCGACACGCCTACCCGCACCGATGACGACGGCCACGGCGAGCAGCAAGGCGGTCTGGTTGCCGAACTGGTCGGCGGCCCATTCTTCGCCCATCAGGCTCATCCCCAGCAGGGTCGCGTTGTAGACGGCGTGCAGGACGATGCAGGGCACGAGCGACCTGGAGCGCTGGTACAGCCAGCCGAGGCACATCCCCAGCATGAACGCCGCCGTGAACTGGTACAGATTCATGTGCGCGGCGCCGAAAATCAGGGCCGAACCGAGGATGGACAGCCATTTCGGATATTGCAGCAGGAAGCTGCGCAAGATGATGCCGCGAAACAGCATCTCTTCGAGCACGGGTGCGAGCAAGGTCGTGATCACGATCGCGCCGACGCTGCCCGAGCCCAGTTCCTTGAACATCTCCAATTCGGCGGGCGACAGCGGGAATGCCCGGACCACGAGGTCCATGACGAAGGTCACGGCCAGCACCAGCGCGGGAACCGTCAGCAGTATGGCTTAAGCACGATCAGCCCCAGCGAAGCGCCGGCCTGCGACAGCGATGAATGGAACAATTCGCGGTAGCTCAGCCCCTTGTACTCCATCACGGTGGTGAAGATGATCGCGTTACTGATGATCGTCACCATGCCATGCCAAGCATCGAGGGCGTTCATGGCCGAGAGCACCTTCATGTCGAACAGGAGCGCGCCGATCAGATACTCGGCCAGCATCAGCGCGACCGCCAGCATGATGCCTTCTGAACGCGTTGGGGAATGTGTGATTTTTTTCGGTCATGAATACGCTGGGCACACCTGCAGGCGCCGCCGGGCTGGCAAGTCGGATCACGCCCTCGTCACTGCAAGGCAGGCAGGTCGACCGATGCGAACTGGCGCAGCTGCGCCGCGATCCAGGCGCAACGGCGTTGCAGGGGCCAGGTCCGCAGCTCCGGATGCCTGACAAGCAGCGCTTGCGTGGAGTGGGGTGGAGTGCATCGTCATGACAGCCTGTCGTAGTGAATCATGGGGGATCAAAGCCAGTTCGATCAACGCCGCCGACCGTGGCCGAGTATGACAATGTTTGGCACACTTTGCAATTGTGATGCCCTCAGGGAATCAGTTCCGCACGGGGCGCCAGCTTGCTGGATCCGGCGCAAGCAAGCGGCCGTATACAGACTCAATTTATTGTTTGAGCGATTAAGCGCCCCGTTCGTCGTCAAATGGCCACATTTTAGAAACATTTTCCAACAATCAATTTAGATGGCCGTATAGAATTATTACCAACTGTGGTGCCTTAAAACAACGGCGTCAGTGTTGTGGGGTTCCAGGCATACATCCGATCGAAGCTCACTCACAAGCAAGGCGCACCATGCTCGCCCATTTGTCACGCTTTCCCCTGTACGCCGTTCTCCTGCTCGCCATGCCGCCGCTGCTGCCAGCGCGGCACCCGCGCTCAATCCCGACAAGGCCAAGGCCGACGCCGCCATCCTGATGCAGGCAATGAACACGCTGCACCCCGCGCTCGACAAGTACCGCACGCTCTACCGAAGTGAAAGCATCGATGGACCGCTTCCAGGCCCGTGCCATGGCGGCGCGCACCCCGGGCGAGATGTACCTGGCCGCAACCGAACTGGCCGCGTCCGTGCGGTGCGGACACACGTGGACCAATGTGCTGAACCAGCAGGGTCCGGCGCGCCGCCAGATCCTCGAGGCGGCCGACAAGCTGCCGCTGATCTTCACCCTGGTCGAAGGCCGCTGGCTGGTGCTGGGCAGCACCGTTCCCGAGATTGCCGTCGGCGACGAAATCGTGACCATCGACGGCAAGACCGCCGCCCAAGTGGTGGCGGCCATGATGCCCTACCTGCGCGCGGACGGCAGCAGCGACGGCAAGCGCCTGCGCCAGCTCGGCCATGACCGCCCCGACTACAGCATGATGGACATCGTCTGGCCGCTGCTGTCGCCGCCGGTGGGCGGCAGTTACCGCCTCGAGGTGCGCAACAGCAAGGGCAGCATGCGCAAGGTGGCGGCCAGGGCCGTGACGCTGGCCGCGCGCGACGCCGCGCTCGAATCGCAGACGGTGCCGGGCCGCAGCGAGACCTGGACCTTCCGCATCGAAGGCGAGCGCGCCGTGATGACGCTGCCGACCTTCTCCGTTCACCGCAGCAAGTTCAACTGGCAGCGCTTCTTTGTCGAGAGCTTCGACGAACTCAAGCGCAAGCAAGTCCAGAATCTGGTGATCGACATCCGCGACAATGAAGGCGGCGACGGCGCCGTCGCGCCTGACCTGATGTCCTATCTGGTCAAGGCGCCCGCCAGCTACGTGGCCGACCAGTCGGTGACCACCTATGAAAAAGTGCTTAACCGCGCTGGCCAGCTATCTCGACACCTGGGACACGGGTTTCTACGACCGCAGCGGCAACGTCGACAAGATCACGGAAGGCCCGCAGGCGGGCCGCTACCGTTTCCGCCCCAAAGCGAACAAGGTCAGCGACATCGCGCCGCGGGCGACCCGCTTTGCGGGAAAAGTCTGGCTGCTGGTCGGACCGGAAAACAGTTCGGCAACCTATGCGCTGGCCAAGCTGGCCAAGCAGCTCGGCGTGGCCACCCTGGTCGGCCAGCCTACCGGCGGCAACGAGCGCGGCCTGAACGCGGGCCAGCTGGCCTGGGTGAACTTGCCGAACTCAGGCGTCGCGGTCGACATTCCCCTGTTGGCGCAAAGCTACAGCGCCGCCACGCCGGACGCGAGCGTCACGCCCGACATCGTGGTCGAACGCCGCTTCGCGGCACGCGCCATCTAGCCAGGACCAGGAAATGGAAGCGGTCGCGCTGGCAATGAAGCACTGAGCCAGCGCCACCCCGCCCCGCCAAATTCGGTTGCGCGGAATTTGGCCAGCGTGTGAGCATGCGGTTTTCCACAAGCGCAAGCGATCATGACCACATCCCTCTCGCGGCTGGCTGGCTGGCGCCATGCTGCTGCTCGCCGCCTGCACATTGGCTGGCGCCGCCCCCGCCCCGGCTACCGTTGCCGATGCCGATGCTTAGCTGGACAGTCAGCTGGTCCGCGGCGCCCGGCGCGGCCGGACCCGCCCTGCAGCCGCAATCGATACGGCAGGTAATCCGCACCAGCATCGGCGGAACCGGCCTGCGCGTGCGCCTGTCGAACCTGTACGGCAGCTTAGCCACTGACGGTGGGGCCGGTGCGCGTGGGCGTGCATGCTTAAGCAGCGGCGCGATCGTGCCGGGCAGCGATCTGGCACTCCTGTTTGGCGGCCAGGCCCACGTCACCATTGCGCCCGGTGGCAGCGTGGTCAGCGACGGCGCCAGCATGGCGGTGGCGCCCTTGCAGGAACTGGCGCTCAGCCTGTTCCTGCCGGAACCCGTGGCCCAGCCAACCATCCACGGCGCCGCACTGCAAACGGCATACGGCGCGCCCGGCGAGGACCTGACCGCGGCCGTGGCCTTTCCCACGGCCGAGCTCACGCGCAGGCGCTACTTTGTTTCCGACCTTGAAGTGACGGGCAGCGCCAGCCGCCGCGCGCTGGCCGTGGTGGGCGACTCCATCAGCGACGGCATCGGCTCCACCGGCGGCGGCAACCGGCGCTGGACCGATGCACTGGCCGAACGTTTGCAAGCGATGCTTGGCGCCGGTTGCGGTGTCGAACGCGGGCATCATGCGGCAACCGCTTGCTGCGTGACGGGAACGAGGTGTATGTCGGGCCAAGCATGCTGGCGCGCTTCGAGGCGCGACGCGCTCGACAAGCCCGGGGTACGCTGGATCATTCTGTCGGCGGGCATCAACGACATCAGCGCATCCGAGCTGCAGCCCGACGCGCCCGCGGAACAGGCCAGCGCGCAGGAAATTATCGACGGCATGAAAAAGCTCATCCGCCGCGCGGGGCAAAGCACGTGCGCATCTGGGGCGCGACCCTGATTCCCTACGCGGGCACCGAAGGTTTCTATTCGGCCGCAGGCGACCAGAAGCGCAAGGCCGTCAATGCCTGGATCCGCAGTGCGGGCGCATTCGATGCCGTGGTCGATTTTGACAAGGCCGTGCGCGACCCCGCCCATCCCGAGCGCTTGCTGGCCGCCTTCGACAGCGGCGACCATCTGCATCCGAACGATGCTTAGGCTACCAGGCGATGGCGGCTGCGGTCGACCTGCGCCAGTTCACGCATGGCGCGACGGCGTCAGGAAAACGGGCGCAGTAGCATGGTCGCGCCCAAATAGAGGGGGATGCAGGCAAACGCCTGGCGCCACCAGCATGCCCGCACTGGAAGCCGGGCACCAGCACTGAACGGGTCGGCTTGGCCGGATCGACATAGACCGTGCAGGGACGGCCGGGCCTGAACTGCCCGACATACTGCTGGGCTGCCTCCCGGCTGACAAAGGTCGGTGGCGGGCCGAAGCGTAGCTTCGAGGCCTAAGCATTTCGTCCTTGTCGACTGGATAGGCATAGAAGACCGTCACCAGATAGCGGCTGTTCTCGGCGTCGTACTCGATCTCCACCTCGCGCACCTGACCGGCTACCTGGCGCCAGCGCGCTGGTGCAGGCGAACACAATGTCGCGCAGGGACAAGGCGACGGCAAACACGCCGAGCACCAGGAGCGCGCTGCCAATGCCGGTTTGAATGTCCATGTCGCCTGGCCTACACCACGGGAGCCATCATCCAAAACGGAAGATTGCCCGCCACGATGCTGCAAATGAGCGCCAGGATGAACGATGCGACACCGGCGCCGCACGCCATTTCGGAACGCCGGGTCATGCGCGGCCAGAACAGGCGCACGGCGATGACGCCCACCGGCAGTACCCAGAACCAGACATGGTGACGCATGAGCAGTTGCGAAAACAAGGGCAGCTCAGTACCAAAATGCCCGTACATGCGCTCGTAATCGGGCAGCAAGAAGGTTAAGCGTCAGGGCCGCCAACACCGCCAAGAACAGTCCGGCAAGAAACAGCGCGGCGCGTACTCGCGTGCTGCGCCGACTCGGCGGCGAGTCCGGCATGGGCGCTGGGGCGAGGTAGGGATTGGGCATAGGCTAAGCAATTTTAGCAGTCGTGTGCGAAGCCCGCTGCGCTGCGCGATCGTCAACTCGGTTTGAGTGCGGCGACCAATTGCGCAGTCACCTTCTTTGACACTGCCGCGCACAAGCTGTTCATGCCCTGCAGGGCATTGGCCGAGTAGTCTTTCGCTACCACGCCGGTGCCGCGAAAGGTCACGCGGGTGGTCAGCACATCCTTGCTTAGCCATGAATCCCAGCATGACGCGCATGCCGGGCGCGCTGGCGATACTCCGTGATCGCCACCTCGGCCGTCTCGGCGTCGGAAATGGTGTAGTACGGCGGCGGCCGCCTGGGCGGCGTAACTCTGTTCGATCAGGGGAAGTACCTTGTCATTTTTTTCGCACTTGCCGCAGTCCCAGCGCAGGACCAGCTTGGGCAGCTGGCCGGGGGCAAGCGTGGCCCTGGATGCGGCATCCGGTTCAGGTGGCCCGTCGGCAGGCGCCGCGGCATGGGCCTAAGCAGCGTCAGCAGAGAGCAAAGCAAAGGAGCAAAAAGGGACGTGGGGGTAAGCCGCATGGTTTTCCTTTCAGGTCATCGAAAATTCAACATGTTTGCGCTTGCGTGCCAGCATCAGGCCCGCGATACCGAGACCGACCAGGCCCAGGCTGGCCGGTTCCGGCACATCGTTGATCTGTCCGATCGCGTAGCCTTCCGCGGCCATCTGGAACCACGATTGCTGATACTGGCGGGTACTGACGGTGTCGTAGGCGTCGACCGTCATCGCGAACGACAGACCGGAAAACGCGACCGCGCCCGGGCCCGTGGTGATCGTCGCCGTCTCGAATTGATTGCCGAAATGGGAGCAGCCCATGGTTTCGGTATGCGTGCCCGACGTCAGCGGCCCTTTCGCATTCGCAAACGTGACACTGCCGGTACCGGTGAACGTGACGCAGTCGGCATCGGTTGCCATCACCATCGCCATGATGTTGAGCGGATTGAACACTTTCAGGGTTTGATTGCTTAAGCGAAATCGATATTCAGCCTGAGCGTGTCGCCAATCGCCAGGGCGAACGTGGGACTGGCTTCCGGGCTGGCGATCCAGATACCGCTCAAGTCCAGGGCGGTCAGATCGATCGTGCGCTCAATCGTGACCACGGCGGCCGATGCCGACGCGATCGGAGCGATCAGCGCCAGCGCGGCGCAGGTGTGCTTCCAGCATACTGAATGTCATTCAGGCCTCGAAAAGGTGGGATGGCGAAGTCGGTTCGGCGGGCGCGCAAGGTATTGCCCGTCATTGCAATACTAACATTATTAATGTTAAGTAAACCCGCCGCGTTTCTCAGCGCGCTTCTTGAGCACGCAGGCCACGCCTTCCACCGCCAGTAGTACCGGTACCATGCTTACCACCAGCAGCACGCCAGGCCAGAATGGCCCGAAAAGCGTGACGACCGCCATCGCAACGCCGAGGCCCGCCACCAGCAGCTGAATTGCCACTGGCACCCAAAGGGACGCCCGCCCGCGCAGCCGCCTGAAGTACATGTACACGGAAAACATCAGCACCAGTAGCGCGATGATCGAACTGACCCAAAAGGCGATGCTGACCAGGGTGGCATGCCAGAACGCCGTCCTTTCGGCCGCTTCATAATCGCGGCGAAGAGCAGCGATCTTGTCGGGCGACGCATCGGCGCTGAGGAGCGTGACCGCGCTGCGCGCGTCGGCATCGAACCACGCGCGCGGATCACCGGCCTCGCCCGACCAATAGCTTTTGCTCATTTTCAGCTCGTACAAGCCGGGCGCCGCACCCGGACGCCCCGCTTCGACCAGTCGCGTAGCCTGGGTGGCGACCCGCGCGTCGATCGCTTCGACCACGGGGCGCCGCGTGCACGTGCCCGAACCAGGCGCATCGCGGACACTGAAGAGGCCATTGCACCGTTCCGCGTCGCACTGGAAGACATAGCGGCTGTGAAATGGCGCACATGAAAAGGCCGCTGCGTCACCGATGAAAGCAAGAAACAATACACAGCAGGCGAGGAGTCGGAAGGTCATGTGGAAGCACGGTAAAGAGAGAGCCCGCCGCCCGACGCGGCCGGACGACAGGCGAGGGAATCGTGCGCGACGCAGCGGCGATTGCCGCCTACTTCTTGGCGCGCAGATCCGCGATATACGCGAGTTCATTGAGTGCGACCTGGTTGCCCGGCTCAAGCTTGAGCGCGTCACGCAGCGCGGTCTCGGCTTCGTCCAGGCGCTTCCAGCTCGATCAAGGTAAAGCCAATGCCGCGCAAGGCGGCCGCCTCGTACAACTGCTGAGATGGATACTTGCGGGCGACGTTCAAGCCGCGACGATACGCGGCCAGGCCCTCGCCCGCGCGCTGGAGCTGGCCGAGGATGTAGCTTACTCGAGCGCCGTGCCTAAGCCGACACGGGAGCGACTTTCTCGATGTCGTTCAACAGCGTCAGGGCGCTGCCGAAATCGCGCCGCTGCGCCGCGAGAAACGCCTGCATGTGCAAGCATTCCTTGTATCCCCAGTCGATCCATTCGACCTTGCCGCTGACGGTTTTTTTGAAATCGTCGAACTCGCTGCGGCTGGCGAAGGTCAATTGCCTGAGCGCGGGATCAAACAGCGCTTCGTAGCGTTTGCGCAGCGCTGCGGCGCCGTCGGCTGCGGCCTGATACTGCTTGGTCTGGATCAGGCGCGCAACCCCGTTGGCCTCGGAACGCAATTGCGCGCCCTTGCCCAGGTCCGCGCTGCCCTGAAAATGCGTGGTCACTGATTCGGTGCGCTCTTGCGCGCAGGCGGGCACGCAGACGGACAAGGCAAGCAACAGGATCAGCGCCTTCATGCGCCCATCCTGTCCGGCGATGCGGTGCCCTGCAAGAGATCGTTTGGCATGTCTTCCTTCGCTGGTTAAACGCTGGCCTGGAAAGGCGAATGGCGAGCCACCTTCCAATCGGGCAGCGGCTCATTATATTGCACAAAACTACACGCGAATTTATTTCTCCAAACGAGAGGACGAGGCGCTGCTGTGCAGGACTGACGGGGCGCTTTCCATCATGGGCCGCTGTCGTCCCGGGTTTGCTCTACGAATGCAATCAATTGCGGAAAGAACGCATGAAACCCGCTGGCCAGTGCGGCATAGTTGGCGCTCAGGTCGTCCAGGCTTAAGGCACATCACGTCGCCATTTCTGGACAGCCGGGTCGCCATCCGCCGGATCGCGGTTTCCACACCGGCGTAGTCGACATACGAACCGAGCCAATCCTGCCTGATCATGTACGGCGACGCTTCGGCCAGTCGCGGGGGGCAGCAACGTGGACTTGTCGCGCAGCGTCTGATAAAAATGCGCGACGAATTCGGCCAGCGGCGGGCCGTCGTAGCGTCGCCAGTTGGCTGCCAGCACGTGGTCGTAAAACACGTCAAGCAAGATGCCGGAGAAGCTGCTTACTGGGCCCGGGGAACAAGGTCTTGGCATGCAAGACGAGCGGGTGGCTGTCCGTGTAGGCATCCACTTTTCGGTGGATCAGAATCTCCCGCTCGACTTCGGCATTGAAAGCGAAGCCACTGTGCGGCTTCACGAAGTCGCCCAGCAAGGCCCCCAGCATCGCGTCATCGCTGTGGCGGGCCAGGAAAATATGCGCCAGAAAATTCAAAGTAGATGGCTCCTGGGTAGGATGCTCATCTTAACCGAAATAGGCAGCGGCTCCGGCAGCGGTCCCGCCAGCGCGCTGGTTCGCGTTCGATCCAAATGGATGGAAGAAAAAAACGGCGCCGGGATTGCTTCTCGGTGCCGTTTTCGTTTGCGAGACTAGCGAATTACGCGTCATCGCCGCCAACCGCCAGGAATCAGGCGGCCGACGATGACGTTTTCCTTCCAGGCCGCGCAGCGAATCGCGCTTGCCCATGATCGCCGCGTCGGTCAGCACGCGGGTGGTTTCCTGGAACGATGCGGCCGAGACTCAGCGTTTTGGGGACCATGCGCGTGCCACGATAAGCCCTGCAATACCGAGACCCATCAGACCGAGGCTGGCTTAGCTCCGGCACATTATTGGACTGTACGATCTCATAGCTCTCGGCAGCAATTTGCAAAAACGTGGTCTGATATTCCCTCGTGTGGACAACGTCGTAATCATTCACGTCGATCGTGAACGACAAACCTGAAAATTCGACCATTCCCGGACCCGTGGTAACGGTCGCGGTGGCGAACTGGTTGCCCACATGCGAGCAACCCATGCTGTCGACATGCGTTCCCGATTTCAAGGGGCCCTTGGCATCCATGAAGGAGAGCGTGCCGGTGGCGGTGTAGTTCACGCAATCGGTGTCGGTTGCCATGGCAGCACCGAAAAAGTTGAGGGGATTGACGACCTTGAGGGTCTGGTTGCCAGCGAAGTCGATATTGAATTTCAGGGTGTCGCCTTCCGCCAGCCAGAACGATGGCCCGGTATTGCCATCGATGAGCCAGATCCCGCTCATGTAGACGGTATTCAAATCAATCGTGCGGTCGATTGTGACCACGGTGGCGGACACCGAGGCAATCGGGGCGATGAGGGCGAGCGCGACGCAGGCGCGCTTGAGCGTGAAAAAGTTCATTTAAATTCCGGAAAAGGGGGGAAGGTGGCGCCAAGTGAATTGCAAATTATATAACAACCAATATCTCTTAGGGAACATGAGCAAGATTCGTTGCCGGTAATTATGCAAAAAAAAACGGCACCGGGATTGCTCCTCGGTGCCGTTTTCGTTTGCGAGACTAGCGAATTACACTTCGTCGCCGCCGTGTTGCTGAATAGCGGTGCTGTCTTCGAGCGATTGCAGGTCAGCCGACATCGATGCTTTCTCCGCATCGAGCAGTGCCTTGCGCTCTTCGACTTCCCACGCTTCTTTTTCTTTCTTGGCGCGATGGAAGGCCAGACCGGTACCGCCAGGAATCAGGCGGCCGACGATGACGTTTTCCTTCAGGCCGCGCAGCGAATCGCGCTTGCCCATGATCGCCGCTTCGGTCAGCACGCGGGTGGTTTCCTGGAACGATGCGGCCGAGATGAACGAATCGGTCGACAGCGATGCCTTGGTAATACCCAGCAGTACGTTCTCGTAGGTTGCTGGGATCTTGCCTGCAGCGATCACGCGGTCGTTTTCGTCCAGCAGTTCCGAACGCTCGACCTGTTCGCCGACGATGTAGTTGGCATCGCCTGCTTCCACGATCTGCACGCGGCGCAGCATCTGACGCACGATCACTTCGATGTGCTTGTCGTTAATCTTCACGCCTTGCAGACGGTACACGTCCTGCACTTCGTCAACGATGTAACGCGCCAGCGCTTCGATACCCAGCAGACGCAGGATGTCTTGCGGATCGGCCGGGCCGTCCACGATCATCTCGCCCTTGTTCACTACCTGGCCGTCGTGTACCAGCACTTGCTTGTCCTTGGTGATCAAGAACTCGTGCTTGTTGCCGTCCATGTCCGTGATTTCCAGACGCTGCTTACCTTTGGTCTCTTTACCGAATGCAACCGTACCGGTCACTTCAGCCAGCATACCTGCATCTTTTGGCGAACGTGCTTCGAACAGTTCGGCAACGCGCGGCAGACCACCGGTAATATCGCGGGTCTTCTGCGATTCAGTCGGGATACGTGCCAGCACTTCACCAACCGACACTGCCTGGCCATCTTTGACCATGATCAGCGCGCCGACCTGGAAGCCGATCGCTACCGAGTGTTCGGTACCGGCGATCTTGACTTCTTCGCCAGCTTCGTTCAGCAGTTTGACCTGTGGACGCAGGGTCTTGGTCAGCGAACCGCGACGCTTGGCATCGATGGCCACCAGCGTTGCCAGACCGGTCACTTCGTCGACCTGACGGGCCACGGTCACGCCTTCTTCGACGTTCTCGAAACGCACCGTACCAGCGTACTCGGTGATGATCGGACGGGTCAGCGGATCCCAGGTTGCCAGGGCCGTACCGGCCTTGATCACCATGCCGTCTTTGACGATCAGGGTCGCGCCGTACGGCACTTTGTGACGCTCGCGCTCACGGCCGTGGTCGTCCGTGATCAGCACTTCGCCGGAACGGGAAATGACGATCTGGGCGCCCTTGCCATTGGTAACGTAACGCATGGTCGCGGTGAAACGGATGGTACCGTTCGACTTCGCTTCCACCGACGATGCCACTGCTGCACGCGATGCCGCACCACCGATGTGGAAGGTACGCATGGTCAGCTGGGTACCAGGCTCACCAATCGACTGCGCAGCCACCACACCGACTGCTTCACCGGCGTTGACCAGCAGGCCGCGGCCCAGGTCACGGCCGTAGCACTTGGCGCACAGGCCGAAGCGCGTGTCGCAGGTCAGCGGGGTACGTACTTTGACTTCGTCGATCGACAGGCGTTCGATTTCTTCGACCATGTCTTCGTCCAGCAGCGTGCTTAAGCTTCGTACAGGGTCGCTTGCGTTTCCGGATTGACGACGTCGTGCACGTTCACACGGCCGAGGATACGGTCGCGCAACGGCTCGATCACTTCACCGCCTTCGACCATCGCCTTCATCAGCGCGCCGTTGGTGGTGCCGCAATCATCTTCGATCACAACCAGATCCTGGGTCACGTCGACCAGACGACGGGTCAGGTAACCCGAGTTCGCGGTTTTCAGCGCCGTATCGGCCAGACCTTTACGAGCGCCGTGGGTCGAAATGAAGTACTGCAAAACGTTCAGACCTTCGCGGAAGTTCGCGGTAATCGGCGTTTCGATAATCGAACCGTCCGGTTTGGCCATCAGGCCTCGCATACCGGCCAGCTGGCGAATCTGGGCTGCCGAACCGCGCGCCCCGAGTCGGCCATCATGTAAATCGCGTTGAACGATTCCTGGGTCGACTTGGTGCCGTCGCGCTTGACGACGTCTTCCACTTTCAGC
Source organism: Massilia sp. H-1 (assembly GCA_024703915.1). Lineage (GTDB taxonomy): Bacteria > Pseudomonadota > Gammaproteobacteria > Burkholderiales > Burkholderiaceae_D > Telluria_A. Next base: position 2,434,326 of record CP087969.1, read on the forward strand.
TGGTCCATCATGGCCTTGCCGACTTCGTCCGAGGTCTTGCCCCAGATGTCGACCACCTTGTTGTAACGCTCATGCGGCGGTGACCAGACCCGATGCGTACTGCTGCTCGATCTGCTTGACTTCCGATTCCGCGGTGGCGATCAGGGTCACTTTTTGTGGTGGTACCAGCATGTCGTCGACGCAGATCGAGATACCGGCGCGTCATGAGACGGAAACCGGACTGCATCAGCTTGTCGGCGAACACGACGGTGGCACGCAGACCGCACTTGCGGAACGACGTGTTGATCAGTTTCGAGATCTCTTTCTTCTTCAGGGCGCGGTTCAGCACGCTGAACGGCAGGCCCTTCGGCAGGATCTCGGACAGGATGGCGCGGCCGACGGTGGTCTCGTAACGGGTTACCGTACGGACGAACTCGCCAGTCGTTGCATCTTTTGGATGCTCGACGATACGCACGGTGATGCGGGTCGTCAGTTCCACTTCCTTGTTGTCGTAGGCACGAATGACTTCCGACACGTCAGGGAACAGCATACCTTCGTTCTTGGCGTTGATCGCTTCGCGGGTCGCGTAGTACAGACCCAGCACGATATCCTGGGAAGGAACGATCGACGGTTCGCCGTTCTGACGGGAACAGAATATTGTTCGACGCCAGCATCAGCGTGCGCGCTTCCATCTGCGCTTCGATCGACAGCGGGACGTGGACAGCCATCTGGTCACCGTCAGAAGTCGGCGTTGAATGCCGCGCAGACGAGTGGGTGCAGCTGGATGGCCTTGCCTTCAATCAGGACTGGCTCGAACGCCTGGATACCCAGACGGTGCAGCGTAGGCGCACGGTTGAGCATGACCGGATGTTCACGGATCACGTCTTCCAGAATGTCCCACACGACCGGTTCCTGGATCTCGACCAGCTTTTTAGCAGCCTTGATCGTGGTTGCCAGGCCCATCAGTTCGAGCTTGTTGAAGATGAATGGCTTGAACAGTTCCAGCGCCATCAGCTTCGGCAGACCGCACTGGTGCAGTTTCAGCTGAGGACCCACGACGATGACCGAACGGCCCGAGTAGTCGACGCGTTTGCCCAGCAAGTTCTGACGGAAACGGCCGCCCTTACCTTTGATCATTTCAGCCAGCGACTTCAGCGGACGCTTGTTGGCGCCGGTCATCGCTTTGCCGCGACGGCCGTTGTCCAGCAGCGAGTCAACCGCTTCTTGCAGCATGCGCTTTTCGTTACGCGTAATGATTTCCGGCGCGCAGTTCCATCAGGCGCTTCCAGACGGTTATTACGGTTGATGACGCGGCGATACAGATCGTTCAGGTCGGAGGTCGCAAAGCGGCCGCCGTCCAGCGGTACCAGCGGACGCAGTTCCGGCGGCAGCACTGGCAGCACTTCCATGATCATCCAGTCCGGCTTGATGCCCGAACGCTGGAACGCTTCGAGCACTTTCAGGCGCTTGGCGTATTTCTTGATCTTCGCTTCGGACTTCGATTCCTTCAGTTCCACGCGCAGGGCTTCGGCATCGCGGTGGATGTCGATCGAGCGCAGCAGTTCACGGATACCTTCGGCGCCCATGAAGGCGGTGAAGTCGTCGCCGTACTCTTCGTACTTGGCGGCGTAGTCGTCTTCCGACATGATCTGGCACTTTTTCAGCGGGGTCATGCCTGGATCGGTCACGACATACGCTTCGAAGTACAGCACGCTTCCGATGTCCCGCAGCGTCATGTCGAGGACCATGCCCAGACGCGACGGCAGCGACTTCCAGGAACCAGATGTGCGCGGTTGGCGACGCCAGTTCGATGTGGCCCATGCGCTCACGACGCACTTTGGCCAGGGTGACTTCAACGCCGCACTTTTCGCAGATCACACCGCGGTGCTTGAGACGCTTGTACTTGCCGCACAGGCATTCGTAGTCCTTGATCGGGCCAAAGATCTTGGCGCAGAACAGACCATCGCGCTCAGGCTTGAAGGTACGGTAGTTGATGGTTTCCGGCTTTTTTACTTCGCCGTAGGACCACGAACGGATTTTTTCAGGCGACGCCAGACCGATCTTGATCGCGTCGAACGTTTCGTTTTGCTGCACTTGCTTGAATAGATCGAGCAGAGCTTTCATGTATCACTCCAGGTGATTGAATTTCTATATTACATCTACCATGCTGTTCGCCGTCGCCCCCCCGAAGGCGGGGCCCATAGCACGGCAGATCCGAGGTGCTATGGATCCCCGCCTTCAGGGGGATGACGCCGTTGGCGTCAGTTACGCTCGAGGTCGATATCGATACCCAGCGAGCGGATCTCTTTCACCAGCACGTTGAACGACTCAGGCATACCGGCGTCGATCACATGGTCGCCTTTGACCAGGTTTTCGTACACTTTGGTACGGCCGTTCACGTCATCCGACTTGACAGTCAACATCTCTTGCAGCACGTACGATGCGCCGTACGCTTCCAGTGCCCACACCTCCATCTCACCGAAGCGCTGGCCACCGAACTGGGCTTTACCGCCCAGTGGCTGCTGCGTCACGAGCGAGTAAGGACCGGTCGAACGGGCGTGCATCTTGTCGTCAACCAGGTGATGCAGTTTCAGTACGTGCATGTAGCCAACAGTGACCTTGCGCTCGAACGATTCACCGGTGCGACCGTCATACATGGTCACCTGGTTCTTCGACGGCGTCATGCCCAGCTGCTTGGCGATCGGCTCAGGGTAGGCCAGATCGAGCATGCGCTTGATCTCGGACTCGTGCGCACCGTCAAACACTGGCGTTGCGAACGGAACACCTTTTTCAGGTTGTCCGCCAGCGTGAAGATTTCTTCGTCGCTGAAGTTGTCCAGGTCTTCCGACTTGCCGGTCTCGTTGTAGATCTGACCGAGGAACTTGCGCAGCTCTGCCACTTTGGCTTGCGCCTTGAGCATTTCGCCGATCCGCAGGCCCAGGCCCTTCGCTGCCCAGCCGAGGTGGGTCTCGAGGATCTGACCCACGTTCATACGGGAAGGAACACCCAGCGGGTTCAGCACGATGTCGGCTGGCGTACCGTCGGCCATGTAAGGCATGTCTTCGACTGGCACGATACGGGAAACCACACCCTTGTTACCGTGACGGCCTGCCATCTTGTCGCCCGACTGCAGGCGGCGTTTGACGGCCAGGTAAACCTTGACCATCTTTTGCACGCCAGGCTGCAGTTCGTCGCCCTGGGTCAACTTCTTGCGCTTCTCTTCGAAGGCCAGGTCGAACTGGTGACGCTTCTCGGCGATCGATTCCTTGATCGCTTCGAGGGCGGTGGCGGCATCGTCGTCGGCCGGACGGATGTCGAACCAGTGGTATTTGTCCAGATCGTCCAGGTAATCCTTGGTGATCTTGGCGCCCTTGGCCAGCTTTTCGGACCGCCGTTGACGACTTTACCGATCAGCATTTTTTCCAGACGCTGGAAGGCATCGCCTTCCACAATACGCATCTGGTCGTTCAGGTCGAGGCGGAAACGCTTGAGTTCATCATCGATGATCTGCTGGGCGCGCTTGTCGTGGACGATGCCTTCACGGGTGAACACCTGGACGTCGATCACGGTGCCGACCATGCCCGAAGGCACGCGCAGCGAGGTGTCTTTCACGTCCGATGCTTTTTCGCCGAAGATGGCGCGCAGCAGCTTTTCCTCTGGGGTCAGCTGGGTCTCGCCTTTTGGCGTGACTTTACCGACCAGGGTGTCGCTTCTACCTGCACTTCTGCGCCGATGTAGACGATACCGGATTCATCCAGACGAGCCAGCTGGTTCTCAGCCAGGTTCGAGATGTCGCGCGTGATTTCTTCGGCGCCCAGCTTGGTATCGCGTGCAACGACGGACAGCTCTTCGATGTGAATCGAGGTGTAGCGGTCGTCCTTAACAACGTTTTCCGAGATCAGGATCGAATCTTCGAAGTTCAGACCGTTCCATGGCATAAACGCCACCAGCATGTTCTGACCCAGAGCCAGTTCGCCCAGGTCGGTCGATGCGCCGTCGGCGATCACGTCGCGCTTGGCGACACGGTCACCGACCTTGACGATCGGACGCTGGTTGATGTTGGTGTTCTGGTTGGAACGGGTGTACTTGATCAGGTTGTAGATGTCCACGCCGACTTCGCCCGCTTGCGCTTCGTCGTCGTTGACGCGAATCACAACACGGCCTGCATCGATGTAGTCCACCACGCCGCCGCGCAGGGCTTGCACGGTGGTGCCCGAGTCGACTGCCACGGTGCGTTCGATACCGGTACCGACGAAGGCTTTCTCTGGGCGCAGGCAAGGTACGGCCTGACGCTGCATGTTGGCACCCATCAATGCGCGGTTCGCATCATCGTGTTCGAGGAACGGAATCAACGAGGCTGCCACCGAGACGATCTGGCCTGGCGCCACGTCCATGTACTGGATGCGCTCCGGGGATACCAGGATCGTTTCGCCAGCTTCACGGGCCGACACCAGTTCATCGGACAGCGTGCCCTTGGCCGAGATGGTCGCATTCGCCTGAGCGATGATGTAGCGGCCTTCTTCGATCGTGGACAGGTAATCGATCTTGTCGGTGACCATGCTGTTTTCGACCTTGCGGTACGGCGTCTCGAGGAAGCCGTATTCGTTCAGGCGGGCAAACAGTGCCAGCGAGTTGATCAGACCAATGTTTGGTCCCTCTGGGGTTTCGATCGGGCACACACGGCCGTAGTGGGTCGGGTGCACGTCGCGTACCTCAAGCCAAGCGCGTTCGCGCGTCAGACCGCCAGGGCCCAGTGCGGAAACACGGCGCTTGTGGGTGATTTCCGACAGCGGGTTGGTCTGGTCCATGAACTGCGACAGCTGCGAGGAACCGAAGAACTCGCGGATGGCTGCCGAGATCGGCTTGGAGTTGATCAGGTCGTGCGGCATCAAGTTGTCCGCTTCGGCCTGGCCGAGGCGTTCCTTGACGGCGCGCTCAACGCGCACCAGGCCGAAGGCGCGGAACTGGTTCTCAGCCAGTTCGCCGACGCAACGGACGCGACGGTTACCCAGGTGATCGATATCGTCGACTTCGCCGCGGCCATTGCGCAGTTCCACCAAGATCTTGATCACAGCCAGGACGTCTTCGTTCGACAGCGTCATCATGCCGGTCAGTTCATCGCGGCCGATACGACGGTTGAACTTCATGCGGCCGACAGCCGACAGGTCGTAGCGCTCAGGGCTGTAGAACAGGCCGTTGAACAGGGCTTCGACCGAATCTTCGGTTGGCGGTTCGCCTGGACGCATCATGCGGTAGATGGCGACCTTGGCGGCCATCTGGTCGGCGGTATCGTCGATCCGCAGGGTTTGCGAGATGTAGCCACCCTGATCCAGGTCGTTCGTGTAGAGCGTCTGGATTTCGGCGATATTGGCTTCGCGCAGGCGGCCCAATACGTCTTCGGTCAGTTCATCATTGGCGGACGCGACAACTTCGCCGGTCTCCGCGTCAACGATGTTCTTGGCCAGCACGCGGCCGAGCAGGTAGTCTTCAGGCACGGAAATGTGCTTGATGCCGGCTGCTTCTGATATCGCGTACGTGTTTGGCGTTGATCCGCTTGTCTTTCAGGACCAGGGTCTTGCCCGATTTGTCGACGATGTCGAAACGCGCGACTTCGCCACGCAGGCGCTCGGCGACGAATTCCATTTCCGCGCCTTCGGAGCGCAGGTTGAAATTGTCGAACACGAAGAAGTTCGCGAGGATCTGCTCGTGCGACATGCCGATCGCTTTCAGCAGGATCGTCACAGGCATCTTGCGGCGGCGGTCGACGCGGAAGAACAGGATGTCTTTCGGGTCGAACTCGAAGTCCAGCCACGAGCCGCGGTAAGGGATGATACGGGCCGAGAACAGCAGCTTGCCCGAAGAGTGGGTCTTGCCGCGGTCATGCTCGAAGAACACGCCAGGCGAACGGTGGAGCTGCGACACGATGACGCGCTCGGTACCGTTGATGACGAACGAACCAGTGGTCGTCATGAGCGGCAATTCGCCCATGTAGACTTCCTGTTCCTTCATTTCTTTCACCACAGGCTTGGTTGGCGATTCCTTATCCAGGATCACCAGGCGCACCTTGGCACGGAGTGGGGACGCGAACGTCAGGCCACGTTGTTGGCATTCCTTGACATCGAAAGCCGGGTCACCCAGGACATACGACAGGAACTCGAGGCGCGCAAAACCATTGTGCGACACGATAGGGAAAATCGAGGTGAAAGCCGACTGCAGGCCGTCATTCTTGCGGGTCGAAGGACCGGTATCGGCCTGCAAGAAGTTCTCGTATGATTCGAGCTGGGTAGCCAGAAGGAAGGGAACGTTGTGAACGTTGGCGCGCTTCATGAATGATTTGCAGAATGCGTTTCTTCTCAGTAAATGAGTAGTGCATGGACACTCCGTGAGTGACAGAAAGGATGAGAATTCAGGAATTGCCAGTGCGACCAACCACACGCAAGCCCTCAAGTCTCGAACTTCCAGCCAGATGATAAGAAGAACTGCTAATACTACCGCTTAGAACTTAAGCGTTACTTATGTTACAGGGACGACAAAAGAGCCAAAGCCGCATCCCCTCCCTTTCGGGAGGAGACCGCAAGCTTTGACTCCGGCGCGATGCTTAGCGCCAACAACTGTATTACTTGATTTCGGCTTTCGCGCCAGCTTCTTCCAGCTTTTTCTTGCTTAAGCTTCTGCGTCTGCTTTCGAAATTGCTTCTTTCAGGGTCTTCGGTGCGCCATCGACCAGATCTTTGGCTTCTTTCAAGCCCAGACCGGTGATTTCATGAACTGCTTTGATGACGCCGACTTTGTTTGCGCCGAAATCAGCCAGGATCAGGTTGAATTCGGTTTGTTCTTCAGCAGCGGCTGCAGGACCTGCAGCAGCACCACCAGCGACTGCAACTGCAGCTGCCGATACGCCGAATTTCTCTTCGAATGCCTTGACCAGGTCGTTCAGGTCCATTACGGACATTTCGCCAACTGCTGCCAGGATGTCGTCTTTGCTAATTGCCATTTGAAACTCCTAAGATTTTTGTATAGATTGGTTTTGACTAAAAAGCGGCAGCGCTATTAAGCAGCTGCTGGGGCTTCTTCTGCTGCTGCTTCTGCAGGAGCAGCGCCTTCGCTCTTTTTGGCTGCCAGAGCAGCCAGACCACGTGCAAAGCTCGATACCGGCGTCAGCATCAGACCCATGATCTGGGCGATGAGGACTTCGCGGGAAGGAATGCTTGCCAACGCGACAACAGCTGCTTTATCCAGCTGTTTGCCTGCGTAGTTACCTGCCGTGATGACCAGTTTGTCGTTGGTTTTAGCAAAGTCAGCGATGACTTTTGCTGCAGCAACGGCATCATCCGAGATCGAGTAGATCAACGGACCAACCATCGAATCGGCCAGGCCAGCAAACTGCGTACCTTCAACGGATTTGCGAGCCAGCGTGTTCTTCAGAACACGCAGGTACACACCCTGGGTACGCGCTTTGGCACGAAGTTGCGTCAAGTGACCAACCTGGATGCCACGATATTCGGCCACGACGATCGTTTGCGCAGTTGCTACTTTTGCGGAAACTTCGGCGACGACGGCCTTTTTGTCATTCAGATTGAGACCCACGGTCAACCTCCTAAAATGATGCGCGGCAAATGCCTTGCATCGGTTCGAACAACGGCGTCCGACGTTTAGAAGTACAACTGAGCGGATGAATTCACGCAGCGGGACTAACAAAACTTGCTCGGGTGCACCATCTGCGTTGGGTGGTCTATTAACTTCCAGCCTGCCTGCTGCCTTCAGCCCAACGGTCTTTGATTGTCTGCCCGGCCCGTTTTTTCAAACAAGCCGGACATCCCAAAGATTCGCCACGGCTTACACCGTGGACTTAATTCTTGAAACTTAAGCTGCCAGGGAACCCTGGTCGACGCGAACGTTTAAGCGCCCATGGTCGACGAAATGGCAACCTTACGCAGGTAAACACCTTTCGACGATGCTGGCTTGGCCTTGTTCAGCGCTTCGATCAGCGCAACCAGGTTAGCCTTCAGGTCAGCGTCAGCGAACGACTTGCGGCCGATCGTTGCGTGGATGATACCTGCCTTGTCGGTACGGTACTGAACCTGGCTAAGCTTTCGCGTTTTTCACGGCGGTAGCGACGTCAGGGGTAACAGTGCCGACTTTCGGGTTAGGCATCAGGCCGCGTGGGCCCAGGATCTGACCCAGGGTACCAACGATACGCATGGTGTCTGGCGAAGCGATCACGATGTCGAAAGGCATGTTGCTTAAAGCTTTAACCATCTCAGCCAGGTCTTCCATACCAACGATGTCGGCGCTAAGCTGCTTTAGCCTGCTCAGCCTTGTCGCCAGTAGCGAACACGGCCACGCGAACGGTCTTGCCGGTGCCAGCTGGCAGCACGACGGAGCCACGAACGACTTGATCCGATTTCTTCGGATCTACACCCAGCTGTACCGATACGTCGATCGATTCGTTGAACTTGGCGGTTGCGAACTCTTTGATCAGAGCCACTGCATTGTCGAAGGCGTAGGACTTGTTACGGTCAACTTTGGCCTTCATTGCTTTTACGCGTTTGGAGATCTTAGCCATTACACACCCTCTACCGTGATGCCGATCGAACGAGCGGAACCGGCGATGATGCGCACTGCGGCATCCATGTCGGCAGCGGTCAGATCCGGCTGTTTGATTTTTGCGATTTCTTCAGCTTGCGCGGGGTCAGCTTGCCTACCTTGGTGGTATGTGGCGTTGGCGAACCTTTGGTGATGCTTAAGCGAATTTCTTGATCAGGTAGGTCGCAGGAGGCGTCTTCATCACGAAGGTGAAGGACTTGTCCGCGAAGGCGGTGATCACGACAGGAATTGGCATGCCTGGCTCTTGACCTTGGGTCTGAGCGTTGAAGGCCTTGCAGAATTCCATGATGTTCAGACCGCGCTGACCCAGTGCTGGGCCGATCGGTGGGGATGGGTTTGCTTTACCAGCTGGTACTTGCAGCTTGATAAAACCAATGATTTTCTTTGCCATGATGGCTCCTATCTTGGATGAGTAGTAGCGCCCCGCCGGTACAAGCATGGCAGGGCTCCTCTTACTGGGTATCGGCTAGATTCCGCCCCGCCCCAGTTATGGCGGTAGTAAATTCTGGATCCCCGCCTTCGCGAGGATGTAATCGGCAATGCCGATTACACTTTTTCGACCTGGCCGAACTCGAGTTCGACTGGCGTGGCACGACCGAAGATGGTGACCGAGACGCGCACTTTGGATTTCTCGTAATTGACTTCTTCGACATTGCCGTTGAAGTCGGTGAACGGACCATCCTTGATGCGGACTTGCTCGCCCACTTCGTACAGCACTTTCGGACGCGGCTTTTCGACGCCTTCCTGCATTTGCTGCATGATTTTGTCGATTTCGCGCGCAGGAATCGGCGTCGGCTTGTTCGACTTGCCACCGATAAAGCCGGTGACCTTGCTGGTATTTTTGACCAAGTGCCAGGTCTCGTCGGTCATTTCCATCTCGACCAGTACGTAGCCAGGGAAGAAACGACGTTCGGTGACCGACTTCTGGCCATTCTTGACTTCGACGACTTCTTCGACCGGCACCAGGATGCGGCCGAACTGTTCCTGCATGCTTAAGCGCGTTCGACGCGCTCGGTCAGGGCGCGCATGACGCTCTTTTCCATGCCGGAATAAGCGTGCACGACATACCAGCGCTTGTTGCTGACTGGCACGCTCAGCGCTGCGGAAGCGTCTTGTGCCGGGACTTCACCCGGCGCGTCGTCTTTCACATTTTCGCTCATCTTATTTCCAACCCAGGATCAAGTCGTACAACACATATTGGAGAACCTGGTCCGTGCCCCACAGGAACAGCGCCATGATCAGCACGAAGCCGAACACGATCATCGTAATTTGACGGGCTTCCTTGTGGGACGGCCACACGACCTTCTTCGTTTCGCGCACGGATTCTTTGGCGAAGTTCAAGAAATCATGCGCCCGTAGCGGAGGTCCACAAAAGCAGGACGGCAAAAGCCAAACCAGCCACGAGTGCGGAAGCGCACATCCAGGCTGGTTTTACTTTGGCCTTTCAGGTAAAAGAACCCGATGACGCCTGCAATCGTGGCAACTACTGCCAGCGCGACTTTGATCTTGTCGTTCGACGTGCTGACGGTTTGCACGGATTGATTAGACATACTTTTTTTACTTTCGGTGCCCTGCACCAGAACGGTGGCAGGGACGGAGGGCATCGAACCCCCAACCTTCGGTTTTGGAGACCGACGCTCTGCCAATTGAGCTACGTCCCTACGTAAAACTTCAGTGGAATCGATTATTTTACCACCGAGCGCGCCCGGTGGGAAATAATGATTTCAGCGATATCGCTTATTGATTAAGCAATGATCTTTGCAACAACGTTTAAGCGCCAACGGTACGGCCACCTTCATGGATAGCGAAGCGCAGACCTTCTTCCATTGCGATCGGGTTGATCAGCTTGACGGTGATCGACACGTTATCGCCTGGCATAACCATTTCTTTGTCCGCTGGCAGTTCGATCAGAACCGGTCACGTCAGTCGTACGGAAGTAGAACTGTGGACGATAGTTGTTGAAGAACGGGGTGTGACGGCCGCCTTCGTCTTTCGACAGAACATAGATCTCGCCGGTGAAGTGGTTGTGCGGCTTGATCGAGCCTGGCTTCGCCAGAACTTGACCACGCTCAACGTCTTCACGCTTGGTGCCGCGCAGCAGCAGACCAACGTTGTCGCCAGCTTGACCCTGGTCCAGCAGTTTGCGGAACATTTCCACGCCGGTGCAGGTGGTTTTGACGGTGTCTTTGATGCCGACGATTTCGATTTCTTCGCCGACTTTAACGATACCGCGCTCAACGCGACCGGTGACAACGGTGCCGCGACCCGAGATCGAGAACACGTCTTCCACAGGCATCAGGAAGGCGCCGTCAACAGCGCGCTCTGGCGTTGGGATGTAGGAATCGAGTGCGTCAGCCAGTTGCATGATGGCTTGCTCGCCCATTGGGCCTGCATCGCCTTCCAGCGCCATACGTGCCGAACCTTTGATGATTGGCAGGTCGTCGCCTGGGAATTCATACTTCGACAGCAACTCACGCACTTCCATTTCGACCAGTTCCAGCAGCTCTGCGTCGTCGACCAGGTCGCACTTGTTCAGGAACACGATGATGTATGGAACGCCAACTTGGCGGGCCAGCAGGATGTGTTCGCGGGTCTGCGGCATTGGGCCGTCAGCTGCGGAGCAAACCAGGATCGCGCCGTCCATCTGGGCAGCACCGGTAATCATGTTTTTGATGTAGTCGGCGTGGCCTGGGCAGTCAACGTGAGCGTAGTGACGGTTAGCGGTCTCGTACTCGACGTGGGCGGTGTTGATGGTAATGCCGCGTGCTTTTTCTTCTGGTGCTGCATCGATCTGGTCGTATGCTTTAGCTTCGCCGCCGAATTTCTTCGACAGAACAGTTGCGATAGCCGCAGTCAGGGTGGTCTTGCCGTGATCAACGTGTCCGATGGTACCGACGTTGACGTGCGGCTTGGTCCGTTCTGAATTTACCTTTTGCCATTTTAGACTCCTAACGATTTTTAACGATTACCAGGCACGTCGTGTGACTGACTGTCTTTGAAATTACTGCGACCAGCTGTGCTGCACGATACTACGAATTCTGGTGCCCTTTACGTGGATTGAACACGTGGCCTCTCCCTTACCAAGGGAGTGCTCTACCACTGAGCTAAAAGGGCTATTTTTTTGCGATGAATTAACAGCGCATTGCGAGAATGTCTGGAGCGGGTGAAGGGAATCGAACCCTCGTCGTAAGCTTGGAAGGCTTCTGCTCTACCATTGAGCTACACCCACGAGGACTGTCTTCTCAGACACTTTACAACTTCACCAACTCAAACATTCCTGCAATATCTTGGTGGAGGGGGCTGGATTCGAACCAGCGTACTCATAGAGAACAGATTTACAGTCTGTCGCCTTTAACCACTCGGCCACCCCTCCGCGAGGAACCGCAGAGTATGAAGCAAGCACAAAATACTGTCAACTATTTTTGCCTGGTTGCTTGCGCAAATCCGTTGACGTCTTGCTTCGGGGCGTGATTGTAACCGGAGCCCGCGCAAGAGTGCAAGGGGGTGCGATCAAAAGGCCGAAAAAGGCGGAAAAAAGTTTTTTGGGAAGGGCGTGGCGTGGCGGCCACAGTGCGCTGGCAAGATTGCGGTTAAGGCAAGTCAGGGCGTGAGCGCCACCAGCACCTGGCCCTTGAGCGCCTTGATCAGCGCCGTTTCGTCGGGCGGCACGCCTTCGGGGGCGCGCTCGGTGCGGTCCGCGTAGAACAGGCCCAGCTGCACTTTGCCCACGATCAGCGGCAGCACGATGAAGCTGCGCGTCCGGCAGCAGGGCCCGGTGCCAGGCCTAAGCAGCAGGTCGCGGATCTTGGGCTGGGTGGCGTCGGCGATCATCAGGTCGGCATCGTTTTCCATCGCCAGGTGGAACAGGTCGCGCGCCGCTTCCACCGGGAACACGAAGCCGGCCTGGGTGGCCGCATGGTCGTCGCCGAAAGCAAGCCGGGCCCGGTACTGGCCGCTGCGCGGATCTTTCAGGCACACGGTGGCGAAGCGGAAGCCCATGCTGCGGTACAGGATTTCCAGCACCGCCAGGATGACGTCGTTGACGCGGCTCTTGCTTAAGCGGCGCGCATCAGCGTCACGTCCTGCACGCCGGCCAGCAGCAAGTCGCGCGCATTGTACGGCTTGCCGCTCGGATGGCGCCCGCCGATCGCTTCCTCGCCGCCCATGGTGGCCAGCAGCAGGACATTGGGCAGCCCGCCCATCTCCTCCGGTTCTTCGACCAGGGCCGGCAGGTTCCATGTTCATGCTTTGCAGCAGGGTCGTCATTTCGCCATTGACGGTGTCGAACAGGGCCGCCATCGCCTCGCTATCGAGATTGAGGGCGGCGCCGTAGCGCAGCTGCAGTTCGCGCGCCTCGTTGCTGCTCTTGGGGTCGGTCGAGCGCGCCAGCAGGCGCGCCACGTCGATGCTGAACGAAGCGACCTGGCGCATCCATTCGGCGCGGCTGGCCGAGGCCTTGAGCGTGCCCGACGGCAGCGGCGCGAGCGAGCGCACGATCACGTCCGGAATTTCCCACTCGCGCATCACCGCTTCGGACAGGGTGTCGTAGCTGCAGCCGAGAATCATTTGCGAGGCTTGCCCCACCGTGTGCTTGCCGCTGGCGATCAGGGCATTGATTTCGCGGTAGCGCTCATGCTCGTGCGAGGCCACCAGCAGCGGGCCCAGGTTCTTGAACAAGGCCCCGATCGAGGCTTCCTCGGCGCCCTGGTAAAAGCTGTGGCGCGCCAGTTCGCGCCCCACCAGGCTGGCGCACAGGGCCGCCTGCAATTCGACCCGCACCGATTGCGCGTGCGCGGAGGACGACAGCGCGTCGACCAGCAGCATGGCCAGCGCGCTGGTCTTGACGTTGTCGAAGCCGAGCAGCGAAATGGCGCGCGAGATGGTGGTCACGTTGGTGCCGGACGCGGTGCGGTACTGGGCCGTGTTGGACAGGCGCAGGATGCGCTGGGTCAGGGCCGCGTCCGACAGCACGTAATAGGCCAGGTCGTGGGTGCCCTGGTCGTCCGAGGACGCCATCTGCACCACCTGGGCCACCGAACTGCCGAGCGCGAACATTTCCTCGTCGCCGCATACCTTGCTCAGCAGCGAGGCGCGCACCTTGCGCGTGTCGGCGGCGTTAGGGAGCGTCGGTTCGCTGGCCATGTCAGTCGCCCGTCATGCGGCACGCGCCAGCTTCTTGGCGCGCACACCCTTGTCGTATTGCTTGAGTATGCTCTGGTGCAAGCTGGCCAATGTCGGCAGCTTGGGATTGAGCGGATCGAGTGAAGCGCACGGTCGTGATCAGGCTCACCACGCTTTGCCCGAGGCGCTCGTCCCAGCCCAGGTTTTCCAGGCACTTGAGCGCGGCCACCGCCGCATTGAAGGCCACTTGCGGATTGTCGGGCAGCTTGTCGACCGCTTCCATCATCAGCGCCACCGCGCCCCGGTAGTCGCCCTCTTTCGCCTTGCTGGCTGCCAGCATGGCGACCAGTTCCAGCACGGCTTGCTTGGCTTTCCTGGGCCAGCGCATGCCAGCCAGGTCGGCCCGCCCGGCCTTTTCGAACACGCGCATGGCGCGCGTCATGTCGGCATTGTTGGAGGCATTGCGCATCACGTCGCGCATGACTTCGGCGGCGCCGTCTTCCATATTGTTTTGCAGGCAGTTGCGCGCCAGCTCCAGCTTGACCTCGGCCGACAGGCCCCTGGCTGGCGCGGCAGGCTTCCACCGCGGCCGTCAGCGACTCGCTCAGGCGCAATTCGTTGCCCGTGTATTCGTGCACCATGGCCGAGGAAATCGCGCTGCACACGCTTCTAAGCATTGCGCTGCCCGCCCATCGACTTGTCGAGGTCGCGGATGACGGCGGCCGCCTGCACCGGGTCGCCCTTCTTGACCAGGGTCTGGACCAGGCGCACATGGTCTTCCGGGTCGCGAAATTCGGAATACTTGGCCTTGCTCACCACTTGCTTGAGCACTTTTTCGGCGGTGTCGGTGTCGCCCGTCTCGAGCGCCACCTCGCCCAGCCGGCGCAGGCGCCGCACCGCGTGCGGCGACACGGCCACGGCTTCGGCCAGCACGATCTGCGACTGGGCCGGTTCGCCCATGGCGGCCAGGGTGCGCGCCAGCCAGTCGTAGGCGTCGACGAATTTCTTGTTCGCTTCGATCAGCGCTTCGAGCATCGCGCGCTTCCTCGAAGCGCTCGCGCATGAACAGGGTACGCGCCATGCCAAGCCGGGCCCAGCCGATCTGGCGCGCCTCGAACAGTTGCTGGTAGATCGCTTCGGCCTCGGCCGCTTCGCCCAGCACCATATGCAGCTCGGCGCGCAGGCGCAGGAAGTCGATCGCGTAGCTGCGGATGCAGCTTGACGCCCTCGATGCAGGCGGCGATGGCATCGGCCTGGTTGCCCAGCTCCATCAGCTGGTGCGCCTGCATGAAGGCATTGCGCTTGTCGAGCGCGCGCCCGATCCGTTCCAGCAGACGGTCGGCCGTGAACGGCTTGAGGATGTAATCGGTGGGGGTCAGTTCGGCGGCGCTGATGACCTTGCCGAAATTGCCTTCGGCGGTGACCATGAAAAACATGGTCGAGATCGAGATCAGCTTGTGGTGGCGCATGTCTTCGAGCAACTGCTGCCCGTCCTGCCCGCCGTCCAGGTCGTACTCGCACAGGATCAGGTCGAACGAACGCGTGGTGACCAGCTTGACGGCCGCGTTCGATCCGGGGGCATCCTCGATCTTGGCCAGTCCGCACAGATTGAGCATGCTGCGTACGCTCGCGCGCATCCCCGCGTGCGGCTCAATGATCAGTGCGGACAATCCGTCGAGTTCATTCATGGGCAAGTCATCCTGTGCGCCTGTGGCTGGCGCATCGTTCCCGCGCGGCGGAGACGCGCGGGTCTTGCTTTGATTATATTACGCTCGGAGAAATAAGCAGTGCTATTTCGCTACAGTAACGCTGCCCGCTGGCGCCTAGTGCCCGTCGGCTAGGCTGCGGGGGCGAGCGCTCGATCACGTCCAGCAGCGCGTCGACCACGTCCGGGTCGAACTGGGTGCCGCGCCGCTCGCGGATATAGGCCACCACATCGACATACGGCCACGGTTCCTTGTACGGGCGGCGGTGCAGCAGCGCGTCGAACACGTCGACCACGGCCACGATGCGCGCGCACAGCGGAATGTCGCGCCCGCGCGCCGCGTTCGGGTAGCCCGGAACCGTCGTAGTGCTCGTGGTGGCCATGCTACAAATCATGGCGCCATAGGTCAGGTAGCTGACCCCGTCGACCATCTTCGAGGCGCGCTCGAGAATGGCGCGCCCGATCTGGGCATGGGTCTGCATCACGCGCCGCTCTTCCGGCGTGTGGGCGGCCGCTTGAGAGCAAGACCTGGTCCGGGGTCGACACCTTGCCGACATCGTGCAGGATGCTGGCCAGGCCGATCATTTCCGAGCAGCTGGGGCGTCAGTTCCGGATCCTGCACATGGCGCTCGGCCATCCGCTCGGCGATCTGGGAACTGAGGTTTTGCACGCGCCGCACGTGGCCGCCCGTGCCATGGTCGTGGAACTCGGCCAGATCGGCCAGCGCCACCACGGTCGCTTCCTGGGCCTTGCGCAGCTGGCCGAACATGTACAGATTGTCGAAGGCGGCGGCGATCCGTTCGCAGAACACTTCGAGCAGATCGCGCTGGATCACGGCCAGCGGCCACGGCGGCGTGACCGAGATGCACAGCTCGCGCCCTTCCATGGTGTGGATGAACAGCACATTGGCCGGATGCTCGAACTGGCTGTGTTTTTCCTCGAAGGCCTTGGCGATGGCTTAAGCAGCAGCGTATGGTCGGCCTAAGCATGACTTCATTGTCGGCCAGCGGCGCGTAACTGCCGGTGGCGGCCACCACGGTGGGCGCGCCGTCGTCGTCCGACATCACGCACAGCACGCCGTCGGCGCCGACGTCGAGAATCGCGCTCACCTGGTTGAGCACGCCCGAGGCGAATTCGCGCAGCGAGTGGATCTGGTACAGATTGGTGGCGCTTAGCCAGGATCTTGCCCAGCCCGATGCGGCTGCGCTCGAGCATCATCAGGCTCTCGTAGGCGCGCAGGGCGGAAATGACGGTCGTGAACAGCTTTTGCGTGGTCAGCTCGGTCTTGGCCTTGTAGTCGTTGATATCGTATTCGATGATCACGCGCTGCTCGGGCGCCTGGCCCGGCTGGCCGGTGCGCAATACCACGCGCACGATCTGGTTGTTGAGTTCTTCGCGGATGCGGCGCGCCAGGATCAGGCTTAAGCATCGTCGGTTTCCATCACCACGTCCAGCAGCACCAGGGCGATGTCGGGCGTGTCGCGCAGGATCTGGTAACCCTCGACGCCGCTGTAGGCCGAATACAGTTCCAGCTCGCGCCCCTTGAAGCTGACGTTGCAGGCAAGGCGAGCCGGGTGACAGCATGAACGTCGACGTCATCGTCGACAATGAGAACGCGCCACAGGCGCTGATCAATCGTGGGCTGAAGACCATGCCGCGGCGGCTTCATCGTCTTCGTCCAGAAGCCAGTTGTCTTCGGCTTCGGCGGTTAGGTCGGTCATACAGGCTCCTTGGGGCTTCCAGCGGGATGCGGTTGGTACTGATTTTCCTGACGGACCGTGGCGGGGGGACTGTCACATACACACTGCCAATTTCACATTTTTATTATAAACAAAGTACCACCCAAGTCTAGCCTCCCGCCTTCTTATTTTGCGGCTTGGCAACAGCTTCGTCCTCGTCAAGCACCAAAGAGTCTGGTACGCTAGATCTGCCGTGCCGGGTGTTAAAAGCGCAAGCCGGGAAGCAACCTTGTTACTTTCAATAAGGAAGACACCATCATGCAAGCGACCTCTACGCTGTCCTCCGGCTCCGGTTCCGCCAAAGATGCAGGTTAGCCATGAGTTCCTCGCCTTCACGCTTGGCTCCGAAGAATACGGGATCGACATCCTGGAAGGTGCAAGAGATCCGCGGCTACGAAGCCGTGACCCGGATCGCCAACGCACCCGAGTTCATCAAGGGCGTGATCAACCTGCGCGGCATCATCATTCCCGTGGTCGACATGCGCATCAAGTTCAATCTCAGGGGTGCCCGTCTACGACCAGTTCACCGTGGTCATCATTCTCAATATCGGCGGGCGCATCATGGGGATGGTGGTCGATTCCGTGTCCGACGTGACCACGCTCTCGGCCGAGCAGATCAAGCTTTGGCGCCGGAAATGGGCACGGCCTTCAATTCCGACTACATGATCGGGCTCGGCACGATCGACGAGCGCATGCTGATCCTGGTCGACATCGACAAGCTGATGTCGTCCGGCGAAATGGGGCTGATCGACAAGCTCGCCAGCTGAGCGCTTACGGCGCCGCGTTGACCAGGTCCGCCGCGTTCGCGCGGCGCCGCACCAGGCAATCTTCGCGCGTGCCGCCCACGTGGATGTTCTGGTAGCGCACTTCATACTTGCTTAGCCTTGAGGTTGTCGACCGTCAGGCGCTCGTTCGGCAGCAGGAAGATCTGGCGCACGCTGGCGTGCCGCTCCAGGTCGAACACCTTCACCAGCACCGGCGAGGCATTGGCCGCATTGTCGATCTCGATCTGCATCGCATCACCCTGGTTTTCCACCGGCGCCCCTTCCAGATAGCCTGAATGGTCGGGCCACGGTTCGCCGTTGGGCGCGACCAGGGTGCGCAATTCCATGTCGCAATCAGGGCGCGCGCCCACACCACCAGCTCGGTCACGGCCAGCGCCCGCACGTCGGGCGGCGCACTGGCTTCGGGCTGGCGGGCGCTGCCCACGGCCCAGCTGTCGGGCACGGGATCGGGTGCGGCTTAGCACCACCGGCGCGGCCACGCGCACGGGCGCGGCGGCCGGGGCCGGGTCGCCGCCCAGGGCCCGCGCCACCGGCGGCGGCATGAGCTTGCCCTGCCCCACCAGCAGCGCGCCGCCGATGCAGCCCAGCAGCAAGCCCAGCCCCAGTCCCAGCGACAGCCACCAGCGCCCCGCCGCCCTGGCTTGCATGCGCGCTCGGCCGCTTCCTCGGCTTGCCAGGCATGGTTGTCGTGATTGAGCAGTTCGCGGTTTTCCTCGGCGTGGGTGCTTTCGAGCCAGGCGATTTCCCATTCCTCGGCCGCGATCCAGTCGTCGTGCTCGCTTGCTCAGGCAAGGGGTCCGACAGGGTGCCGTAGGCGCTGTTGAGGATGGCCATGATGCGGGCCGCCTTCTCGTCGCCGGGATTTTTGTCGGGGTGGTATTTCTGGCTGAGCGCCTTGTAGGCCGCACGGATGACTTCCTGCGGCGCCTTGCGCGCCACTTTCAGGTTGTCATAGTGCGTGTGGATCTTGGCCATGGCGGTAGGATGGGGGCGATTGCCTTCATGATAGCCGAAGCGGCCCGAAGGACGACCGCCCAGCATAGCCCCGTTGTATCCGTACCGCAAGTAACGCGGCCGGTCCGGACGCGAAGGCATTTGTGTTTGGCCTGACAAGCTGCTATGTTTGCAGTTTTTGCAAGTCAGGAACCCCCATGCGCCCTACCCTCCTTGTCACCCTGCTCGCCGCCAGCCTGGCCGCGGCTTCCCTGCTTGGCGTCGGCCAATGGCCTGTCCGAACGGCTCGCCGCCCTGGAAGGCGGCCGAGGACACGGTTGCGGCCCAGCGCAAGGCGATCGACGATCCCGCCCTCAGCGAGGCGGCGCGCCAGGCCCTGCGCCAGCAGCTGGCCTACCCCCGATGCAGACCCTGGGCACGCTGCAAAGCTTCACCGGCGCCCACGACGAGGCCGTGGCCACCTTCGACGCCATCGGCCCGATGCTGGGCGGCACGCCGAGCAGCGCCCACCGGCCCCAGCCCGGCGATTGCCTGGGCCGCCACGCGCGACGCCATCGACGGCATCATCGAGCAGGCGCGCAGCCGCCAGATCGTGATCCTCAACGAGGCGCACCACGTGCCCGCGCAGCGCGCCTTCGCCATGCAGCTGGCGCGAGAACTGCGCAAGGCCGGCTATACCTACCTGGCGGTGGAAGCGCTGAGCGAAGCGCCGCTGGCCAAGGGCTACTTCAACCGCAGCAGCGGCTACTATGTCAGCGAGTAGGCCTTCGCCAACTTCCTGCGCGACGCCCAGCAGCAGAAATGGACCCTGGTTCCCTACGAGTACAAGTTCGACGACCTGGGCCTGAACGCGGGCGACCGGATCGCCGGGCGCGAGCTGGGCCAGGTGGACAACCTGGTCAAGCGCATCCTCAACAATGACCCGAAAGGCAAGATCTTCATCTATGCTTAGCTACGACCACGTGCGCGAAAAGGCGGTGGCGGGCGACACCTGGATGGCGGCCTACCTGCGCGAGCGCACCGGCATCGATCCGCTCACCATCGACCAGTCGCAGATGTTCGCCCACCCGGGCAACGGCAGCCACCCCCTGTATGCGCAGATGGCGGCCAAGTACAAGGGCAGCAAGCCCTTCATGCTGGCGCGTCGGCACGCCGGAAGTGGCCTAAGCAAGTACAAGGGCGAGGTCGACATGCAGGTGATCCATCCGCCGTATCCGCTGGTGGCGGCCACCGGCCGTCCCTTGTGGATGAGCAGCGTGGCTAAGCCTGATCCCGCGCGGATTCCGTCGGGCCTGTGGCTAGAACGTCGGGACGGCGCCTGATCGAGGCGCGCCGCAAGGGCGCCCCGGCCGATGAAATCGCGCTCGACGTGGTGCTGGCAGTGGCGGGGCAAAAACCGCCCATGATGATGGTGCTAGTAGGCGTGTGGAGGTGGAGTTCAGCGCCAGCGAATAAGCGGCCTCAGAGCCGGTGGCTGCGGTCGGCGCGCGCCAGCGTCCGGCCGCAGCTGCACCGCGCGCCCGACCACCAGCACCTTGAACAGTTCGCCCATCTCGGCTTATGACACCAGCTTTTGCACCGCGTTCGCCTGCGGCAGGTAGCGCAGCGTCGCCCGGATCGAGCGCGGCCATCAGTTCACCGAGCCCGGCGCCGAGCAGGAAGGACGCCTGGTTCATATAGGCCAGCACATCGAGGCCCGCATCCTGGGCCGCCAGCGCCATGGCCGTGAAGTCGACATGGGCCGTGATGTCCTGCAAGCCCGGCAAGTAGAACGGTTCGGGATGGGCATGGTGGCGGTAGTGGCACATCAGGGTGCCCTGCCGCGCTGGTCGAGGTAGTACTCGTGCGCCGGGAAACCGTAATCGATCAGGATCGCCGCGCCGCGCCCGGCGCCCAGCATGCGCGCCAGCGAGGCCATGAAGCCGCAGGCGACGGCATGTACTTCGCTCGTGTAGCCCTCGTCCAGCAGCGCCTGATCGGGAATCTGGGTGGCGATGCGCGCGGCCAGGTCCGCGTCCGGCGCCTGCGCCACGAAGGCGAACGCGCCGTCCTCCACCGTCACCATCAGCTCGCGCCAGGCGCCGGCTTCCTTGCGCACCAGTTGCACCGGCATCGCGTCGAGCACCTCGTTGGCCAGCACCACCCCGGAAAACGCGTCCGGGAAGCCGTCCAGCCAGCGCACCTGGGGGAAGTCGCGCAGCGCTTCCTGCTGGCGCGCGCAGTTCGCCCGACAGTTCGAGGATGAAGTAGTGCTCGACGCTGACCCCGGCGGCCGCCAGCGCGGTGAGCACATCGCGCGCCAGTTTGCCGGTGCTTAGCCCCTGAATTCGAGGATGTTCGGTTCACTTTGGGCGATAATAGCGGCTGCCGTGCGCGCCAGGGTCGCCCCGAACAGGGATGAGATCTCAGGCGCGGTCGTAAAATCAGCTTACCTTGCCCCAGTTTGGCCGCCCCGCCGCTGTAGTAGCCCAGGCGCGGCGCGTACAGGGCCAGCTCCATGAAGCGGGCGAAGGAAATGGCGCCGCCGCGCTGTGCGATTTCAGCGGCGATCTGGCGTTGCAGGGCATGGGACGCGGCCAGCGCGTCGCTATCGGGCAGGGGCAGGGACATGTCGGCATTGTAGCCACAACAGGACGGATCAACAATTGAAGCAGACCAGACCAACTGAACGCGCCGCGCTCGTGACCGGCAGCCAAAGCAAGCGCCTCGGGCGCGCGATCGCGCTCGGCCTGGCCGCGGCTAGGCTGGGACGTGGCCGTCCATTACCGCCATTCCGAAGCCGAGGCGCGCGCCACCGCCGCCGCCATCGAAGCGCTGGGCTGGCGCGCCGTGCTGCTCGACTGCGACCTGGCCGACGAAGCGGCCGTGCGCGCCCTGCTGGGCCGGGCCAGCGCGGCCCTGGGGCCGGTCGGCTGCGTCGTCAACAGCGCCTCGCGCTTCGACTACGACAGCGCGCCCGATTTCTCGCCCGCCCTGCTGGCCGCCCACATGCAGGCCAATGTGGCCGCCCCGATCCTGCTGGCCCAGGCGCTGCACGCGGCCACCCCGGCCTAAGCAGCCAGGCCGTGGTGATCAACCTGCTCGACCAGAAGCTGTACAACCTGAACCCCGATTACCTGTCGTACACGCTGTCGAAGGCGGCCCTGCACACGGCCACCACCATGCTGGCCCAGGCGCTGGCGCCGACCGTGCGCGTGGCGGCCGTGGCGCCCGGCCTGACGATGGTGTCGGGCGAGCAGACCGAGGCGGCCTTCGCCGCCGCGCACCAGGCCACGCCGCTCGGCCAGTCGTCGCGGCCCGACGATATCGTCGACGCGGTGGTCTACCTTGCTTAGCGCGCGCCGTGACCGGCACCACTCTCCTTGTCGACGGCGGCCAGCACCTGATGCCGCTGCCGCGCGACGTGATGTTCCTTGCAAAATAAATCCACAGAAAGTCCATTATGCTGTCCGCCCTGACCCACCCCAAGCTTGCCGACTGCTTAGGCGCCTGTTCCTGCGCAATTACGAAGTGATGATCAACATCGGCGTGCACGATTTCGAAAAAAGGGCGAGCAGCGCGTCCTGATCAACGTCGACCTGTACATCCCGCTGGCCCAGTCCACGCCCAAGGACGACCACCTCGACGAAGTGGTTGACTATGACTTCATGCGCGTGACCATCGCCAACCGCATGGCCCAGGGCCATGTGCACCTGCAGGAAACCCTGTGCGACGACGTGGTGCGCGCCATGCTGGCCCACCCGCGCGTGCGCGGTGCGGGTCTCGACCATGAAGCCGGACGTGTATCCGGACTGCGAAGGCGTGGGCGTCGAAGTATTCCAGATCAAGGATGAAGCATGAGCGCGGCGGTGATGGAGCGTAGCGAAGACAAGATCGCCTACGAAAACAACAAGCTGCACAAGCGCCTGTGCCGCCTGGTCGGCCAGGCCATCGGCGACTTCAACATGATCGAAGACGGCGACAAGGTGATGGTCTGTCTGTCCGGCGGCAAGGACAGCTACGCCCTGCTCGACATCCTGATGACGCTGCGCGAGCGCGCCCCCGATCAAGTTCGAACTGATCGCCGTCAATCTGGACCAGAAGCAGCCGAACTTCCCGGCCGATATCCTGCAGGCCTACCCTGACCAAGCTGGGCGTGCCTTTCCACATCGAGAACCAGGATACCTACAGCATCGTCAAGCGCCTGATCCCGGAAGGCAAGACCACCTGTTCGCTGTGCTCGCGCCTGCGGCGCGGCATCCTGTACCGCGTGGCCGACGAGCTCGGTTGCAACAAGATCGCTGCGGGCCACCACCGCGACGACATCCTGGAAACCTTCTTCCTGAATATGTTCTTCGGCGGGAAACTCAAGGGCATGCTTAAGCCAAGCTGGTCTCGGACGACGGCAAGCACATGGTGATCCGCCCGATGGCCTACGTGAAGGAAGAAGATTCGACCCGCTATGCCGAGGTCAAGCAGTTCCCCATCATTCCGTGCGACCTGTGCGGTTCGCAGGAAAACCTGCAGCGCAAGCAGATCAAGGGTTTGATGCGCGAATGGGAAAAGAAATTCCCGGGCCGGGTCGAGAGCATTTTCTCGTCGCTGTCGACGGTGGTGCCATCGCACCTGATGGACCAGAACCTGTTCGGCTTCAAGGATATCAAGACCGACGGCGTGCCCAATCCGCTGGGCGACATCGCCTTCGATGAAGAACCGTGCGCGACGCCGGGCGATGGGCACCATTGCCCTGCAGCCGCGCTAGTAGTGCTCAGAGACGCTCAGAAGCGCTCAGAAGCGCGGCGCCAGGTTGACGTACAACAGCGGCAGCACGAGGGCGGCCAGGCAGACCAGCGCTGCCGTGGCCAGCGCAGGCGAGAGCCGCAGCCGGCGCCGGTGCACGCAGAAGGCCAGCGCGCCCAGTGCCGGAATCAGCACGATGCAGGCAAAGCCGTAGGTGAGCAGGCACAGGGCCGTCAGCGCCAGCGCATCGATGCCGCCATGCCACTGGATGGTGGGCGGTCAGCACCCACACGCCGAGCGCCGAGGCTGCCAGCAAGGGCAGCACGCCGATCAGCATGGCGACCAGAAAATTCCTCGGTGAGATCACGGAGCCGGTCGCCATGGCGGTGTTGCTTAGAAGCGGAACGAGACGCTTAAGCGGCTCAGGTTCAGCAAGTCCTTGACCGGACGCTGCAGTTCCAGGCGGGCCGACACGGTGTCGCTGGAAGCTGTACGACACGCCGGCGCCCAGCAGCAGGCGGGTGGCGCTTTCGGTCGCGCTGATGTCGCCGCGGGCCTTGGCGCTCAGGTGGTTGACGCCGACGCGGGTGAACAGGCGGACATTGTCGGCCACGGCGATGCTGCCCAGTACCGAGACCGACGCCTGGTCGGTCTTCACGCTGTAGTTGTTGCCGTCGATGCTGCCGTCGGCATCGACCAGGCGGCGGTAGCTTAGCTTCGACCGCGAAGGTTGTGTCGATCTGGTAGCTAAGCAGAAAGCACCGTAGCCGTTTTCACGGTCCGGCTCGCCGTCCGCCTTGGTGGTGCCGATGTCGCCGCCAGCGTAGAAATATGGTGCGTCGCCCGCCATGGCGGCCGAGGACAGGAGAGCGAAGGTTGCTGCGAGTGCGATTTTAGTAAACACGGAAAGCCTTATTTTTTCGGATAGGGTTGAAATCCCGTCGGACGGGCCGCAATAGTATAGCTGTTTTCACAACTAAATTCTTGCTAATTTTATATTCTTGCCTGAATTGCCTGACGTGGCGGCGAAAAAAAACCTGCCGCAGCAGGTTTTTTTTCGTGGCTTGCGCCGTTTCTATTAGAAACGGAACGCTACGCTTCAAGCTGATGTTGGTGATGTCGCTTTCAGGCTTTTGCACTTCCAGACGGCCCATGATGGTTGGGCTGAACGCGTAGCCCAGGCCGATGCCGTACAGTGCCTTGTTTTCGTGGTCGGTTGCCGAGTTGCCATTGGCGCTGGCTTTGACGGTCAGACGGTTGTAGCCCAGGCGGCCATACACGTTGAAACCGTTGCTCAGTGGAATGGTACCGATGGCCGATACGGCGATCTGGTCGAACTTGATGTCGGCACCGAAAGCCTGGGTGTCGGCCAGACGGCGATAGCTTGGCTTCCACGCCGAAGTTCTGGTTGATCTGGTAGCCGCCGAACGCGCCGTAGCTGGTTTCACGGTCGGCGCCGTCGATCTTGGTGCTGCCGATGTCGCCCATGGCGTAGAAGTAAGGTTGATCCGCGGCCATTGCTGCCGACGACAGGATTGCCAGAGTTGCTGCGATTGCGATTTTCTTGAACATGAGAAGGCCCTTAATAGTAGTGGACTAAAGGCGGTCGATAACTCTGTATTGACCGGGGCTTGAATTATGGCATGTTCTTTTCAAAAACAAGCTGCATCGGGCGCAACATTGACATCTGCTTACAATTTAGGTGCGCTCTGCGTGCGCATCACTGGGTAGAGATTGTGGCGCTCATCCCACGATTCATGCCGACGGGCAAAAAACTCGAGGCGCGCGTCGCCGCTCTGCGCAAACGCTTACGCTCGGCCGCCAGTTTGGCCCGGAACGCGGCCGCCAGCGCCGGATCGGCGGCCAGCATGGCACGCGCGACGTCCTCGGCCACATAGTCTTCCATGTATTCCTTGCGCTCAGAAGGCATTGTTGAAGCGGCCCCAGGCCAGCAGCGAGTCGCCCGCCTGCGGTTCCGAGCAGCGCCAGCACCAGGCGCGCGCGGCTGCGCCAGCGGCACGTAGAGCGCGCCTTTGGCGACCGTGCGCAGCTCCTTCTTCCAGGCGCCGGCCACCGTCATGCGCTGGTGCGATTCGACCGAGGCCGCGCCGGGGAGCGCGCTGTCGGCGCGGAAGGTTTCCACATCGGCCTGAGCCAGCGTCCGGCCCAGCACGCGGTAGCTGATGGCGTGCCGTTGGAGCGTCTGCGCCACCATGTCCGCAAACGCCATAAGCACCAGATAGCCATCGCAATGGCTGCCTGCACCACCAGGTTCGGCACCATCTCGTCGCGCAGGGGGACGGTCCAGATTTGCGGCTTGCTGTCGTCGTAGCGCGTCATCAGCTGGCCCGACACGTCCGACAGCGTGCGCGTGTAGGCGTAGCCGCGGAAGTCGATCATGCGGACCTTGTCGCTGGCCTTGAAGCTGAGGGCGACGGCGGTCCCGCCCAGGCGCGCGGCGCGGGCGTCGGCGGCGCGCGCGCCTGCCTGCCACGCGGCGCCATGGCTGGCCACCTGGGACAGCACCGACAGCACCGCATTGCGGGTGATGCGCACCCGGGTCGCGTAGTCTTTCCAGGAATGGGTCTCGACCAGCATCGCCAGCCGGTTACGCAGCGGGAAGTAGCCGGTCGAGAAACGCGGGTCCGAGACATTGTCGACAAAGCCCGATGCCGGATTGTCGGTCTCGGCAAACGACATGTAGAAGGCGTGCGGCAGCGAGCCCTGGGCGCGCAGGTCGGCAATCACGTTGGTGCGCAGCGCCAGGTAGGCAGCGCGGAATTCGGGGTCGGCCGAATGCACCGGCTCGACCTGGATCGAAACATCGTGTTCGAACTTGGCGCCGTCGGTCACGTGCAGGTCGACGTAGGCGAGCGGATCCCAGGCGTTCACCAGCGCCAGCATGGCTTGCATTTCCGGCGTGTCGGCCTTGGCGTAGTCGCGGTTCAGGTTGAAGTTCTGGGCCGTGGTGCGCCAGCCCATTTCGACCGGGCCGACCTGGTTGGGGCGGTTCCATTTGCCGAAGCGCTCGTGGCCGTCGACATTGAACACCGGGACGAAGATCAGCACCTGCTTGTCAGAGCGCGCCGGGCGCCGCCTTGTTTTCCAGGACTTCGCGCAGCTGAGGAAGCCGAAGCATCCTTGCCGTCGATCTCATGCGGCGTGGATGCCGCCCTGGACCAGCACCACCGGCAGCTTGCGCTGGCGCGCCGCCTGGGCGCTGAAGGCGCCCGTGCGGGTGGCCACCAGCGCCTTCATCGGCCGCCCTTCCGGGGTGCGCCCGAACTCGATGCACTTGACGGCCTTCGGATAGGCGGCCTGGAAATCGGCGCACAGCGCGATCACCTCGTCGTAGCGGCCGGTCTGCACGAAGCCGGAGCGTTCCGCGACGGTGCTCAGAACAGGGGCGGCGAGCGCAGTGGAAAAGGCAGCCGCGAGGGCAAGCAGCAAGGCGGTACGGATCATCGGCAAGGCTCCGGCAGAATTGGTTGCCGGAAATTATAGACGCGATAGCCGTTCCGCGCTGCCTGTTTGGTATGCTGCCCGTTCGATAGGCCAACCCAAGGACGACAATGACGACCGAACTGACCATGCTTGGCTGGACCCTGGCGCTGGCGCTGGCCCAGATCCTGATCACGGCGACCCTGCGCAGCAGCGAAACGGGCCTGGCCTACAACATGGGGCCGCGCGACGGACCGGCGCCGCCCATGCGCCCGCTCACGGCCCGCCTGCAGCGCGCCCAGGCCAATCTGTTCGAAACGCTGCCGCTGTTCGCGGCCGCCGTGCTGATCGTCCACGCCGCCGGGCGCGCGGGCGAACTGTCGGCCTGGGGCAGCATCGCCTACTTCGGCGCGCGTGCTGTACGTGCCGCTGTATGCCTTCGGCGTGCCGGTGCTGCGCTCGCTGGTATGGGGCGTGTCGGTGGCGGGCCTGTGCGCGCTGCTGGCGGCCATCCTCAGCTGAAGTAAGGCCGCTCGGAGGCGAACAGCACGCGCTTGACCACCAGGCGCCATTCAGTAGGGCGCTGGCCCGACAAGACCAGCGCCGCGCTGTAGGCGTTGGCCCGGTACTCCATTTCCACGCCGTCGAGCAGGCGCTCCGACACGGCCGGATCGGCGCCCTTTTTCACGCTGTCGAAAAACGCCATCATCTGGGCGCCAAACCGCTGGCCCGCGCTCTGCGCCAGTGCGCGCCGGGGGCGTTTTCCTGCCCCGCCTTGACGGCCAGTGCCAGCGTCAGCCAGGCAGTGCTGGCATCCTGGCCGCGCTCGGGCGGCAAGGCCAGCGCCTCGGCGATCTGCCCGGCGCCGGCCCCGTCGGACGCCGCCACCAGGCGCAGCACGTGCGCTTGGCGCTCGGCGCCGCCCTTGGCGAAGGCCAGGGCCGATGCCAGATCGCCCCTGGCCAGCTGCACGTAGGCCCGTCCGGCCGACTCGGCAGGGCCGCTGCTTAGGCATCGAATGCGAGCAGATAGCGCAGGCGCGGCGACGCCTGCGGCAGCGCGCCCAGGCTGGCGTTCGGATCGCTGTAGCGTTTCAGGCGCGCCAGTTCCAGCGCCAGCACGGGGGCGCGCACCGGCAGCGTGCGCAGCGCCCCGTTCGACCGTCGGCCCGGCCTGGCGCCAGTCGCGCGACTCGAGCGCGTCGTAGGCGAGCACATTGGCGAGCCAGCCGTGCTCCGGCCAGCGCAGCGCCGCCGCGTGCATGCGCTGCTTTTGCAGCACGCCCTCGCCCTGGCAGCGCAGCGCCAGATATGCCAGGTCGGCATTGTCCGGGCTGTGCGCGGCGCGCGCCCCCGCTTCGCTGCACAGCGCGCTCTTGCGGGCGGCGTCGGCGCGGTCGAACTCCTCGCGCCGCAACAGCACGTCGCCGGGCGCCTGGGCGATACGCTCGGCCAGCAGCGCGCCAAATCCCGGCACCGTGCTGGCCAGTTCGATCCATTCCTCGGTGGCGGGCGCGCTGGTCGGGTCCCAGCGCGCGTGCAGCAGGGCCACGCGGGCGCGCTGTCCGGCGTCGGCAATCACGCCGAGCTGGGTGGACGGCGTCTCATGCGGCGGCGCCGTCCAGGACGCTGCGGTAGCTGCCGGTGCTGTACTTGCTGCCCTTGACCGAGGCGGGCGGCTGCCTGAACAGGTCGTCGGCGCCGCTGTCGAGCCAGCGCACGGGACCGATCTGGCGCGCCTGCTTTTCAGCCACGCTGCCGTAATTCGCATACCACTCGATCAACGGCGCGGCGCCGCATGATGTTGTAGACCGGATGCCGGTCCTCGGCCTCGGTGGCGTCGAAGGCTTCGATCAGGCGGCCGTCGGCGCTGTGCGCCTGCACATGGTGCTGCTGGCATGGGCCTACAGCACCAGCGGGGCGGACGTGGCGGGCGCGACGCGCAGCCTGCGGCCGTCGACCTCGACGTCGACCGCAATCCCGAGGCCGTTGTAGACCGTCAGCGCCGACTCGTCGCCAAACACCGAGGTGCCGTGACTGCCGCTGAAACTGCTCGCGCCCAGCACCAGCGCGACAATCGCGTGCCGGCCGCCAGCACGCGCGCGCCGCCCGCCAGCCAGCCGTCGGCGCGCTGGAAGCGGGCCCACCAGTCGAGCTTGGACTGGCGCTTGCGTTCGGCGCCCGTCAGCAGCACCGGATAGCCGCGCGGCGCCTTCGATGGCGCGGGCGCGCCCGTCACCGCTTCGGCGCCGCGGCCAGGCGCGCGACCATCGTTTCCGTGACCAGCAATTCTTCCAGCGCGGCCGAGCGCAGCGCGTTGAGGGTATTGACCACGCTGCGCACCCAGCTGTCGACCACGCCCAGCCACTGGTTGATATTGTCGCGTTCGCACAAACTCAGGCCGAACGTTCCCATCGCGCCCTGCCAGCTGCCTTCCAGCGCCAGGCGGGCGCGCAGCCGCGCATCGGGTTCGATCTGGGCGGCCTCCTTATAGACGCGCTCCATCACATAGTGAAGCGCGTTAGCATCGTGGATCACGCGCGCCACCTTGTCTTCGCTGACCTTGTGCACGGCGGTGGCCACGGCGGTGGTGTTACTGAGCAGGCCCTGCGCGTCCTGCACATCGGCGGCCGCGTGTTCGGCGTAATGGATCAGCGCCAGCAAGCCGTCCAGGTATTCCTGCCAGCCGCCGCCGATCTGCGCGGCGCGGCTCTGGTGCCAGCTGCGGCACAGCCGGTCGTGCTCGCGCAAGCGCCCGTTGACGGCGTCGATCTCGCCCAGCACCCGTTCCAGCGCGGCAGGCAAGTCCTTCTTGCGGTAGGCGGCGCCGCGCACGTGCACCAGTTTGCCGGGCGCGGTCATGCGGCCGCAACGATCAGGGCGCGGATCTGGTCGGCCTCGGTCTCGAGCGTGCGCAGGGTGGCGATATCCTGGGTCAGGGTGGACGGATAGAGCGCACTGAGCTCCTCCAGCGCCGATGCGCGCTGCGGGTCGCGCAAGGCGCGATAGTCCTCCACATGGCGCGCCAGCGAACGGCCGAAGAAGATGCCGCAATAGCGCCGGTTATAGTGTTCGCGCTTGAACTGACGGCCCAGCGTCTTGAGCGACTCTTCCAGTTCGACCGGTTTGGCCGTGCCTTCGGCCTGCTCGAGCAGACGCCCGGTCATCTCTTCGCGCACCAGGTTCGGGTACTCGAACAGCGACCAGGCGCTGGCCGGATCGATCGCGGCCTAAGCACATAGGTCTTCTTGGCGTTCGCCTCGCGCTCGTGATTGAGCGGATGGGTGAGCCACATGCGCGGCGGCTGGGCCAGTTCGACCTTGAACACGCGGTGGCGCTCCTGCCCTTCAGTAGAAGCAGCGGCGGCACGTTGGCGTAGGCATCGTCATTGAGGATGGCGCTCATGCGCTGCAGCATGTGGGTTTGCACCGCGAATGCATCGCGCGTGGCGCGCCCGCTGTCCTTTTCGGCGTGAATGAAGCCGAGCGCGCGGTCCCATGCATCATCGGCGCCCTGCAGGCGGTGCAGCGCGTGGATCAGGGCGTCGCTGCCGGTGAGCGACACCGCCACCAGGTCGGCCTGCATTTCCATCTCGCGCGACAAGGCGCGCTGCATCAGGCTGACGGCATTGAAGAGCGACTCGACCAGGGAGCGGATCGACCAGATGATCAGCTGCACCACCGCGACCACGGCGCGCACGCGCAGATCGAGGTTGCCGAGCGTGACCAGGAAGTCGTCGAGCGCGTCGCGCCGCGTGACCAGGTGGGTGGCGATCTGCTGGGCCACGTAGACCCAGCGCCCGACCGCCATCGAACGCTGCGCGAAGTGGCCGAACTCGTGGGCCAGCACGGCGCGCAACTCGCCCAGGGTCAGCGTGTTCACCAGCGCCAGGCCGATTTCCAGATTCTTCTTGGACGGGAAAATCAGGTTGAACAGGGAAAGGTCGTAGAACACGGCGGCGTTGACGCGCGCCGACAGGTACACCTTGTGCGGACGCGGCGCATGCCGGCGTCGGCCAGGTCGAACAGGAAGGCGAACAGGCGCGGCTGGTCCTTGGCGGTCACTTCGTGCAAGTCGGTCGGCTTGGCATTCCTGACCGAGAAAATGGCCTTGACCATGAAGGCGCCGATAAACAGCGAACAGATCGCCATGATCCAGGCGATCGCGCCGAGGTCCTTCTTAAGCATGGTCGAAGAAGACCCGGTACAGGGTAGAGGCAGGAACCAGCCTAAGCCAGCGCGAAGTAAAAGGCCACGAACAGCAGCAGCCCGGCCACGGCCAGGCGCGCACTGTTCTTGTAGGAGGCCGATGGACGGGTAAGCTGCGCGGCGAGCTCGGCTGGCGGCGCGGTGAAGTTGGCGTTGATGGCAAATCCCCTGGAAAGTAACTTTTGAGCAAAATTTCTTGCCAAGATTCTAGTGCACAAATATCATCGCCAGTGATATTTTTTGCTACATTGACGCGCCGTTACGACAGTTCGCCCTGGCCTCAGTTCCTCAGCTGCAGGGTCGTGACGACTTTGCGCTCGTCGCGCCTGCCCGGCCCCGAAAAATGGGTGCGGGTTTCCTTGCGCAGCGTGACCAGGCGCTCGTCGGCCACGCCGAATACGCTGTCTTCCTCACTGCCGAATGCAAAACCGATCACGATGAAAGCCCGTCCCGTCGCGCTGACCCGGGCCCGGCTGGCCAGGGGCGTACCGTCGGGCGCGATCCAGACGTCGAGCAGCGAACTGAATTTTTCGCGTACTTGCGTTCGCGGTCGCTGAGGGTGGAGACCGGCATCTCGAAGCTGAGCGCGCGCACCGGCCTGCCCTGCCAGGTATCGGCGCGCTCGCCCTTGTACACGCCCCGTTCCGAGCGCGCGACAGCGCGGCGGAGGCGCAGGTCAGCGCCAGCACATCGTGCGGCCCCATTTCTTCGAGTGCCGCCATGGTGGGCGTCTTGCTGTTGGGGTTGCGGGCGCGCGCCTGCAGCTCGCGCTCCATGCGCGCGACCATCTCCCTTGCGTGCGTGAGCGACAACCCGCGCGGGCCATCCTCGGCCAGCACGCTGGCCTGGCCGCTGTCTTCGTCCGCGTCGGCTCCCTCGCCCAGCTTGCGCCAGGTCTGGCTCTCGATCGCGGCCCGCAGCGGCGCCTGCACCGCCGTGCGCGCCAAGGCCGTCTTCAGGTCGGCCAGCGCGTCGGCGCGGGCGCCGGCGGGCAAGCAGCAGCAACGCCGCGCCCGCGCCCAGCTGCAGCAGGCGCCTCATTGCAGCCGTCCGGCGCGCATGGTGACGGTGCGCGCGCACAGCGCCGCGATCGCGCTGTCGTGCGTGACCATGACCAGGGTCGAGCCGCGTTCGCGGTTCATCTCGAACATCAGTTCGATCACGGCCTGGCCGCTGGCCGCGTCCAGACTGCCGGTCGGTTCGTCCGCCATCAGCAAGGGCGGCTCGGCCACGAAGGCGCGCGCCAGCGCCACCCGCTGCTGCTCGCCGCCGGACAGAAACTTCGGGTAGTGGCGCAGGCGCGCCCCCAGGCCGACCCGTTCCAGCATCGCCTGCGCCCTGGCGCGCGCGCCGGTGTCGCCGCGCAGTTCGAGCGGCAGCATCACGTTCTCGAGCGCCGTCAGGTGGGCCAGCAGCTGGAACGACTGGAACACGAAGCCCAGGTGGCGCTGGCGGAAGGCGGCGCGGCCGTCTTCGTCGAGCGCGAACAGCTCGCTTCCGTACAGGCTGACGGCGCCGCTGCTGGGCGTATCGAGCCCGGCCAGGATGCCGAGCAGGGTCGACTTGCCGGAGCCGGAAGCGCCGACAATGGCCAGCGTTTCGCCCGGCCGCACGGTCAGGTTCACCTGGTCGAGGATGGTCAGCTCGCCGGTGGCGTCGGCCACCCGCTTGGACAGGCCGTGCACGGCAATCGCGGCGCAGGCGGGGATGTGCATATTGGTCATGGAACAGTCCTTGGTCGGTTAATGGGTGCGCAGGCTGTGCAGGGGGGCGTTCGCGAGCACGGCGCGCAGCCCCACCCAGGCGCCCAGCAGCGCGCAGGCGGCAGCCGGCCGCCAGCGCGGCAGCCCACAGCAGGGGCGAGAAATGCCATTCGAGCTTGAACGCGAAGCGCGCCAGCGCCCAGCTGGCGCCGCTGGCTCCGGCCGCCGCCAGGACGCCGGACAGACCGCCGCTCAGGCCGAACTCGATCCAGCGCGCGGGCCAGCTGCGCGCCCGTCGCGCCCAGCGCGCGCAGGATCGCCCCCTGGCGCACCCGCTCGTCCTGCGACGACAGCAGCGTGGCGTACAGCACCAGCAGGCCGAGCGGCGAGCGTGAACAGGAACAGGAATTCGACCGCGGCCGCGACCTGCGCCAGGAGCGCCTGGAAGCGGTCGATCATGGCGCCGGTATCGATCACGGTCAGGTTCGGATAGTCGTCCGCCAGGCGGTGGACGGCGGCTTTTCCGGCCGCCGGGATGTGGACCGAGGTGACCAGCATGGCTTAAGCAGCGCGCGGGCGGCGCCGGGGCTGAGGAGGAAGATGAAATTCGACTGGCGCGAGCGCCAGTTCACCTTGCGCAGGCTGGTCACGACCGCGTCCACGCGGGTCCCGGCGACATCGAACACGACATGCTGGCCCAGCTTGATCCCCAGCCAGTCGAAGCAGCGCCTTCCGCCACCGACAGTTCGGCCGGGGCATCGGGTGCGGCGCTGAACCAGCGCCCCGCCGTCAGCGTGTTTTCGGGCGGCACAGCGGCCGCGCTGCTCATGTCGACCTCGCGCTCGAGCATGTCCCTGGCCCGTCCCGCTTCCATGCCGATGGGTGTCGCTCACCTTGCTATAGATGGACACGATCCGGGCCCGGATCAGCGGATACAGGACCGGCGCGCCATACGGCGCCAGGCGCGCGTCGAGCGCGGCGCGCTGGCCGGGGTCGATATTGAGGATGACGTGATTGGGCGCGTCCGGCGGCGTCGTGTCCTTCCATGACGCCAGCAGGTCGCCGCGCACCACGGTCAGCAGCAGCAAGGCCATCAGGCCGACGGCCAGCGCCACGATCTGGGTGGCGGCGGCCGCAGGATGGCGGCGCAGGTCGGCCAGCGCCAGGCGCCACACGCCGCGCGCCATGGCCGAGCGGCAGCAGGCGCAGGCAAGCCAGGGCGGCGCGTGCGGCCAGCATGAACAGCAGCAGCGCGGCGCCGAAGGCGGCCAGCGTGAGCAGGCCGACCTGCAGGTCGCCCGCCTGCCATACCATCAGCGCGCCGAACAGACCCAGGCCAAGCCCGTAGGCGGCCAGCGTGGCCGCGCGCGGCGCCGTTCCCTGCCCGCGCAGCACCTGCTTAAGCGGCACATCGCGCAGCTGCAGCAGCGGCGGCAGCGCAAAGCCGAGCAGCAGCACGATGCTTAGGCGCCGATGCCGGTCAGTGCTTAGGCGCCCAGCCGGGCGGCGCCATATCGGCCGTGACCAGGGTGCCGAGCCACTCGATCAGCACGAAATGCGCGCCGAATCCGAGCGCGGCGCCGATCGCGCTGGCGCCCACGCCGACCAGCGCAATTCGAGCGCGAACATGGCCAGCACGCGCGACTGCGGCATGCCCAGGCAGCGCAGCATGGCGGCTGCGTCCTGGTGGCGCAGCATGAAGCGGCGCGCGGCCATGGCCACGGCCACGCTGGCGAGCAGCGCCGCCAGCAAACCGATCAGCGACAGGAACTGGGCCGCCTTGTCCAGCGCGCCGCTGGCGGCCGCGTTGCTGGTGGCCAGCGTCTCGAGCCGCAGCTCCTTGCGCGCGGCCCGGTCGAACGCGCGCTGGTAGCTGGCCAGCGCCAAGCGCCTCATCGGCCACCAGCAGGTAATAGTCGGCCAGGGCGCCGCTCGCGAGCAGGCCGCTGGCGCGCAGGTCTTCCATCGAAATCATCACGCGCGGCGCGAACACCAGCGCCGCCGGGCCGCGGTCCGGTTCCGATGCGATGCTGCGGGCAATGGTCAGGCGCAGCTCGCCGATCCGGATCTGCAGAACCGACGGCCAGGCCGTCGCGCTCCAGCAGGGCCGGGTCGACCCAGGCGCTGCCTGCGGGCAGGGCCATGCCGCATGGCAGCGCCGCCGTGCAGCGACAGGGTGCCGCGCAAGGGATAGCCGCCCTCGACCGCCTTGAGCGCCACCATGCGCGAGCGCGCGGCATCGCCCTCCCCCGCGAGCGCCATGCTGTTCAGTTCCACGGTCGCGGCGCTGCGCAGGCCGAGCGTGGCCGCCTGGGCGCGCCAGCGGGCATCGATCGGCGCTTCGGCGGCGATCCGCAAGTCGGCCGCCAGCAGCTGGTGCGCGTCGCGCTGCATGGCCGCGCCCATGCGCGACGAGAAGAACTGGACCGCCGTCAGCGAGGCGACCGCCAGCGCCAGCGCGATCAGCAGAAAGCGCAATTCATGCCGCGCGCCAGTCGCGCAATGTCATGGAAAAGGAAAATCGCAGCATGGCATCCTTCGTTTCAAAGAAAACAGGATGCCCCGCGCAGGGGCGCAGTCACCGCCTTTGCGACGAATCGACAGTGCGCACGACAGACTGCAGGAATCGGCGTCTGCAGGGGCCTAAGCCATGCATACAAAAAACGGCTCAGGCCAGCGCGTAGTCGAGCGTGTAGTAGTGCTGGCGTTCGATGATGTCGATCTTGAGCGTGCCGCCGATGCCGGTCAGGTCGCCGGTACCGGAACCGGGGACGATGCTGATCGCCAGCTGGCTGTCAGCCGGCGTGCATGACGCCGAGCGTGCTGCAGGGCGAAGCTGCCGCTGAGCGAACCGATGGTGGCTGTCACGTGTTCGATGGCGACGTAGCTGGGCCGACCCCGCGGCCGGATTGCTTAGCCGAGAGCATCTCACCCTGGCCGACCCCGGTCAGCTCGCCGCTGTACTGCTTATCGATCAGCATGCGTCCGACCGCCACCCGGCCCGCGCCTTCATAGGCCGGTGCCGCTGCCATTTGAAGTTCGAAACTGCCTTTTGCGACGCCGTTCATGTATGCATCCTTGGAAGAAAACTTTGTTATGCAAGGGGACCATCAGGTAAGCTGCGATCATATCAGCCAAAGGGCCACGCCTTCATGACATTCACCGCGCCTCGTCCGCTGTACACCAAATCCGTCGCCATGGCATTGGTGATCACCTTCTTCGCCTGCATGGCATTGCTGTCGGCCTGGTACCTGGTGCCCTACCCGCAGCCGGATGTCGCGCTGTTCCAGTGGTGCGGCACCGCCTTCATGCTGGCCTACGCGGTGGCCGAAACCGTGCGCCGCGCCAGCTGGACCAACTTCCTGCTGCTCGCTGGCGTGCTGGCGATGCTGGCGGCCGATATCGCGCGCCACTTCACGTTCGATCTCGGCGTGGTGAGCTACGCGCCCGGCTCCTGCGCCGTGGGCGGCGACAACGCGGGCCCGGCCTGCGCGCTGGGGATGCCGCTGGTATTTCACTATCACCGCATCGTGCTGGCCATGAGCGCCACGTTCGCACTCAAGCTGGCTGCGGACCTCGTGCACCGGCTGCGGCGCGGCTAGCCAGCGGCGAAAAAAGGCCCGATTCGCATCGGGCCCTGTTTGCTTGCTTGTCTTACGCGACGCGGGTGATATCGCCGCCCGGCTTGCCGAAGTTGGCCAGCAGTTGCGCCTCCTTCTGCTTGGCCGCCTTGAAGTGACGCTCCTTCACGTGGCCGTAGCCGCGGATATCTTCAGGAATGCTGGCGATGGCCACTGCCTGCGACAGATTGTCCGCAGTCAGCTTGCCCAGCAGGCCGCCGATGGTGGCCTGGTATTCCTTGATCAGCGCGTTCCATCTTGCGCTCGGCCGTGTAGCCGAAGATGTCGAGCGCACCGCCGCGCAAGCCCTTGAACTTGGCCAGCACGCCGAACGCCTTCATCATCCACGGGCCGAATTCCTGCTTGATCAGCTGACCTTTGGAATCGGTCTTGGCCAGGATCGGCGGCGCCAGGTGGAACTTGAGCTTGTAGTCGCCTTCGAACATGCCCGCCACTTTTTCGGCGAACGCGCCGCTGGTGTACAGGCGTGCGACTTCGTACTCGTCCTTGTAGGCCATCAGCTTGTAGAAGTAGCGTGCCACCGCTTCGGTCAGGCGGGTACCGCTGCCGACCTTCGCTTCGGCCGCGCGCACCTGGTCGACAAACGCCTTGTACTGATTGGCGTAGTTGACGTCCTGGTAGGCGGTCAGCAGCTCGATGCGCTTCTTGACGATGTCGTCCAGGGTCTGGGTGCGCTTGAACTCGATGACCTTGGCTTGGCGTCGTCATCTTGACCAGCGACGGCAGATCGTGGGCGGCGGTGCGGCCCCAGTTGAAGGCGCTCTTGTTGAAGGCCACCGACACGTTGTTCAGTTCAATGGCTTTCAGGATCGACGCTTCCGACAGCGGCACCTGGCCTTTTTGCCACGCGTAGCCCAGCATGAACATGTTGGTGGCGATCGAGTCGCCCATCAGCGCGGTGGCGATCTGGCTTGAGCGTCGACGAAGTCGACCTTGTCCGAACCGCAGGCCTTGACGATTTCCGCCTGCGAGGACGCGCCCGGGAACTGCCAGTCCGGGTTCTTGACGAAGGCGGCGGTCGA
This sequence comes from Massilia sp. H-1, assembly GCA_024703915.1. Classification (GTDB taxonomy): domain Bacteria; phylum Pseudomonadota; class Gammaproteobacteria; order Burkholderiales; family Burkholderiaceae_D; genus Telluria_A. The sequence goes on from CP087969.1 coordinate 2,471,948, forward strand.
GGAACCGGTCGAATTGATCGCGGCGTAGGTGCGGCCTTCGCCCATGCGCGACAGGGCATCGCGGCTGGCGGTGACGATCAGGTCGCAGCCGATCACGAGGTCGGCGCTGCCGGTGCCCACGCGGGTCGAATGCAGGTCGGCCTGGTTATCGGCCAGGCGCACGTGCGACATCACCGGGCCGCCCTTCTGGGCCAGTCCGCTCATGTCGAGCACGATCGCGCCCTTGCCTTCCACGTGGGCCGCCATCGCCAGGATCTGGCCAACGGTCACCACGCCGGTGCCGCCGATACCGGTGATCAGGATGCCGTAAGGCGCGGCCGTGCTTTTCAGTACAGGCATCGGCAGCGGTGGCGGCGCCTTGTCGCCGGACGCGGCCTTCTTCGGCTTCTTGAGCGAGCCGCCTTCGACCGTCACGAACGACGGGCAGAAACCGGTCACGCACGAGAAGTCCTTGTTGCAGGACGACTGGTTGATCTGGCGCTTGCGGCCCAGTTCCGTTTCCAGCGGTTCCACCGACAGGCAGTTCGACTGCACCGAGCAGTCGCCGCAGCCTTCGCACACGGCTTCGTTGATCACGGCGCGCTTGGCCGGATCCGGGTATTCCTTGCGTTTCCGGCGGCGGCGCTTCTCGGAAGCGCAGGTCTGATCGTAGATCATGGCCGACACGCCCGGCTTGTCGCGCAGTTCGCGCTGCACGTCCATCAGTTCCGAACGGTGGCGCACGGTGACGCCCGGCGCCCAGTTGTAGTCGTCCGGGTATTTTTCGGGTTCGTCGGTGACCACGATGATCAGGGGTCACGCCTTCGGCCGCGATCTGGCGGCTGATCATGCCCGGATCCAGCGGACCGTCGAATTCCTGGCCGCCCGTCATGGCGACGGCGTCGTTGAACAGGATCTTGTAGGTGATGTTGACCTTGGCCGACACCGCCGCGCGGATCGCCAGGATCCCCGAGTGGAAGTAAGTGCCGTCGCCGAGGTTGGTAAACACGTGCTTCTCGTTGGTGAACGGCGCCTGGCCGACCCAGGTGACGCCTTCGGCGCCCATGTGGGTGAAGGTCGACGTTTCACGGTCCATCCACAGCACCATGTAGTGGCAGCCGATGCTTAAGCCAGCGCGCGAGAGCCTTCCGGAACCTTGGTCGAGGAATTGTGCGGGCAGCCGGAGCAGAAGTAAGGCGTGCGGTCGGTTTCCGGATTCGGCTTCAGGCCAGCGCTCTTGAGCACCAGTTCTTTCGCTTCCAGGAAGGCGATGCGCTCTTGCACGCTGCTGCGACCGGGTGGCCGGCTGCAGTAGTGCGAGATGCGGCTGGCGATCGCGCGTGCGATCAGGGCCGGGTTCAGTTCATAGGTCGCTCTAGCAGCAGCCAGTCGCCGTGGCCGGTGCCGCCCTTGTTCGACCATTCGCCGGTGTCGTCGAACTTGCCGACCACGCGCGGACGTTCGCCGTCCGGCAGGTTGTACAGTTCTTCCTTGAGCGCGTATTCCAGAATCTGGCGCTTCTCTTCGACCACCAGGATTTCGTCCAGGCCCTTGGCGAATTCGTGCACGCCGTCCGCTTCCAGCGGCCAGGTCATGCCGATCTTGTACAGGCGGATGCCGATGTCGGCTGCTGCCTGCTCGTCGATGCCCAGGTCGGCCAGCGCCTGGCGCGTGTCGAGATACGATTTGCTTAAGCGGTGATGATGCCGATCTTCGGTTTCGGGCTGTCCCAGATGATCTTATTGAGCTTGTTGGCGCGCACATAGGCCAGGGCCGCGTACCACTTGAAGCTGTTCATCCGCACTTCCATGTCGAGCACGGTGTCCGGCCAGCGGATATTCAGGCCGCCTTCAGGCAGCTGGAAGTCGGTCGGCAGTTCGATCTTGACGCGGTCCGGGTCGAAGTCGACCACGGCGCCGGACTCGATGATATCGGTCACGCACTTCATCGATACCCACAGGCCCGTGTAGCGGCTCATGGCCCAGGCATGCAGGCCGTAGTCGATGTATTCCTGCACCGAAGCCGGGTACAGCACCGGAATGCCGCAAGCATTGAGAATGTGATCCGACTGGTGGGCGGTGGAGGACGACTTGGCAGCGTGGTCGTCGCTTAGCCAGCACCAGCACGCCGCCGTGCTTGGCCGAACCGGCGTTGTTGGCGTGCTTGAAGACGTCGCCGCAGCGGTCCACGCCGGGGCCTTTGCCGTACCACATCGAGAACACGCCGTCGTACTTGGCATCCTTGAACAGATTGGTCTGCTGGGTGCCCCACACGGCGGTGGCGGCCAGGTCTTCGTTCATCCCGGGATGGAACTTGACGTGGTGCGCGTCCAGGTGCTTCTTGGCCTTGACCGCGGTCATGTCGACCGAGGTCACGGGCGAACTGCGGTAGCCGGTGATGTAGCTTAGCCGTGTTCAGGCCCGCTTTCAGGTCGCGCTCGCGCTGCATCATCGGCAGGCGGATCAGGGCCTGGGTGCCGGTCATGAAGGCGCGGCCGCGCTCCAGCGTCCATTTGTCGTCGAGCGAAATTTCGTGCCCGGGTTCGGCGCCCAATTTGCTTGGGTCTAATGGTGCATTCATTGCTGTCTCCTGCCGCTTACGCTGCGGTTTTGGTGGTGTCGGTCAGTACGCCGCGCTTGATCTGGTCCAGTTCAATCGATTCGAACAGGGCGCGGAAATTGCCTTCGCCGAAGCCCTGGTCGCCCTTGCGCTGGATGATCTCGAAGAAGATCGGTCCGATCACGGTCTGGGTGAAGATCTGCAGCAGCAGTTCGCGTTCCTGTTCGTTGCTGTGGCCATCGATGAGGATGCGCAGGCGGCGCAGTTCTTCGAGCTGCTCGCCGTGGTTCGGCAGGCGGCGGTTGACCAGCTCGTAGTAGGTCTCGATCGTGTCCTGGAACACGATGCCGGTGTCGCGCATCTTCTGGACCGAGTCGTAGATGTTGTCGGTGCCGAGCGCGATGTGCTGGATGCCCTCGCCATGGTACTGGTCGAGGTATTCGGCGATCTGGGACTTGTCGTCGGACGACTCGTTGATCGGAATGCGGATTTTTCCGCACGGCGAAGTCATCGCTTTCGACTTCCAGGCCGGTCAGCTTGCCTTCGATGTCGAAGTAGCGCACTTCGCGGAAGTTGAACAGGTTCTCGTAGAACTCGGCCCATTCCTTCATGCGGCCGCGGTGCACATTGTGGGTCAGGTGGTCGATGTAGGTCAGGCCGTTGCCGACCGGGTTGGCCACCGCGCCGGGAATGGCGACGAAGTCGACGTCATAGATCGAGATGTCGCCGATGGCGCCAGGGGCGACGGGGGACGCAGATGCGCCGTCCTTGGCACCCTTGCCGCGCCAGCGGTCCACGAAGTACAGCAGCGAATCGCCCACGCCCTTGATGGCGGGGATGTTCAGTTCCATCGGGCCGTTCTTGTTGTCGAAGCCCCAGGCGCCCAGTTCCAGCGCGCTTGTAGGCAAACGCGGCATCCTCGACGCGGATCGCGATGGCGCATACCGACGGGCCGTGGGTGCGCGCGAAGCTGCTGCGAACGAGTCTTTTCGGCGTTGATGATGAAGTTGATGTCGCCCTGGCGATACAGGGTCACGTCCTTGTGGCGGTGGCGGGCGATGGCGGTAAAGCCCATCTGTTCGAACAGTGCGCCGAGCGCTTTTGGATCCGGTGCCGCGTACTCGACAAACTCGAATCCGTCGGTCCCCATCGGGTTTTCCCAAGGCGTAAATTGCATGACAATCTCCTCATTTTAATAGCGCACAGTATAGTCCTGGAGCTCCGGCATTAAATTTCAAACCGTGCACACGCGGACGATTTGCGCAATAATATTGCGTGAAAAATCGCCTTTAGGAGACAAAATGCCAAAAATTGAGCTGGATAAAACAGATCGCAAGATTCTGGCGATTCTGCAGCAGGACGGCCGCCTGTCCAATCAGGACGTGGCCGACCAGGTCAGCCTGTCGCCCTCGCCCTGCCTGCGGCGCATCAAGCGGCTCGAAGAAGCGGGCGTGATTCGCCAGTACGTGGCGCTGCTGGACCCGGCCCAGATCGGGCTTGGTTTGCTGGCGTATGTGAACGTGCGGCTGGAAAAGCACAGCGAAGGCTCGAGCAACGCGGCCGGCTAGCGCGCCGCGCGACCAGTTCGCCGCATACCGATTTTGCGCAGTCGGTCGAGCACTGGCCGGAAGTGGTGGCCTGCTACGCGATGACGGGGGAGATGGATTACCTGCTGCGGGTGCACGTCGAAGACATGGACCACTTCTCGCGCTTCATGATGCAGACGCTGCTGATTCACCCGGCCGTGGCCGATGTGAAGTCGAGCTTTGCGCTGCAGCGGATCAAGGATACGACCGCGCTGCCGCTGGTATAACTCCGGACAGCCCCTACATCGCCCCCGCCTTCGCGAGGGCGACGTGGTGGTATGCGAACGGTGATGCCTAGCGGCGGGTGCCGAAGAATTTTTCGGCGAAGCGCTTGTTGGCTTTGAGGTTGTAGTCGATCGTGGCCACCTGCTCCTCGATCGCTTCCTGCAGCATGCTGGCCGGGTTGGCCAGGCAGCAGGCGCAGGTAGGCGTCGGCTTCGCCGCGGTCGCGCTGGATTTCCATCCCGGCCTTTTTCGCGATGTGCATCATGGTCTGGTTGGACGACAGATAGTGCATGTACAAGGTGTCGACATCCGAATTGCGGCAATGGATGGCGGCCCGCTCGAACAGCTTGGAACCGATCCCCAGGCCGCGCGCCGAGGCCGACACCGAGACCCCGAATTCGGCGATCCGGTCCTTGGTCGTCACGGCGAGCCCGGCCGGGATATTCTCCTTGGGGGCGAACGCCAGGTGGGCCACCGCGACCAGCTTGAACACGCGGTTGTAGACGCCGTAGACGGTGTCGCGGCCAAAATCGATGCGCGCCACATAGGCGGCGATTTGCTCGTCGGGCAGCACGGTGCCGAAACGAAGTAAGCGATCACTATCGTCAAGCGCGAGGAAATGCTTCCAGCATGCGGCGGCGGTCGCGCTCTTCAAGCTGTTTGACGAGGACGGTCCGTTTCGGCTTCTGACCGCCTCGGCTAAGCCCAGCCAGCGGTTCAGTTGCGCTTAAGCAAGATCGTTGTGAACATGTTGATTCTCCTGCAATTGTGCATCGCACCATTACAGCCATTCTATCCGATTGCCCGAATCGGTTTGGAGCGCGGACTCTAGCGTGCCGGACTCAGTGCAGCACCCGTTCGAGCAGGGTGAACAGAATCTCGGGATCGAACACATTGAGCACGCCGCTGCTGCCGTCGGCCGCCGTGACGTCGATCACCTCGCGCACGTGGTCGTGGGTGCCGTCGTCGAGCAGCAGCGGCGAGGCGCGGCGGTCGCTGGCCGCCACCGTGATCAGGTTGTCGACCGCGTCGACCAGCAGGCCGAAACATTCGTCGCCCCGTTCGATGATCATGATCTTGCGCGACTGCGGATCGGCAGCCAGCCCCATGCCGAACAGGCAGCGCAGGTCGATCACGGAAATCATCTGGTGGCGCAGGTTGAGGATGCCGCGCACGCAGCGCGGCAGGCCGGGCGGCTGCACCATGCCCTCGCGCCACTCGATGATCTCGCGCAGCTGGCGGATCTCGACCGCCCACGGGCTGTCGAGCGAGAACACCACGTACACGCCGCGGTTGCAGGGCCGAACGGGCGCGCTGGCCGCCGCTTACTGCCCGCTTCGGCCTCGGCCTGGTACAGGCGCACATGGCTCTACCCCCACTTCCACCAGCTCGGCCTGGGAAAAGATGCCTTCATGATTGAGGAACAGGATGTCGGCGCCGTCGTCCCCGCTCACGCAGCTAAGCAAACATCGTCGCGCGCCTTCGACAGCAGCGGAATCGGCAGCACCTCGCCTTCCTCGAAGTGGAAGATGCTGTCGACCGAGTCGACCAGAAAACCGATCAGCGTCTCGCCCACCAGCGCCACCAGGATGCGCCGCTCGGGCGCGCTGCTGGCGTCGTGCGCGCCGAAATGCAGCAGCGAGGCAAAATCGACCACGCCCACCGCGTGCCCGCGGAAGTTGATCCGGCCCAGACACAGCTCGCTTGCCATCACGCTTGGCATCAGCTCCGGGACCGTGATGATTTCGCGGATCGCGCACATCTCGAAGGCGAACGCGGTACCGCCCACACGGAAGCTGATGCACTGGCGGCGCTGCGCGCTGGGCGAACTGGCGGCTGCCCGCACTGCGTCCGATACTGCGCAGCATCTGCACATGGGGCACATTCTCGATCGCGGCCAGCGCGCCGGGGTCGAGGATTTCCAGCAGGCGGGCGCCGTCGTCGAGCGCGATCGTGCCGCACACGACATTGCGGCTGGCCGGGTCACGGTACTGCAGCATGCTGCGCTGCTCGGGCCGCACGCGCAGCACTTCGCCCGTATCGTGGAAGATGACGCCGACCTCGATCTCGCCATGGTCGACGATCGCGATCTTGTGCGAACGCTCGGCAGGCTTGCGCGGCGGGGTCGAAGATGCGGCCCAGATTGAGCACGGGGATCACCTGCCCGCGCAGCGTGAACACGCCTTCCAGAAAAGCCAGGCAAGAGCGGCACGGGTATCATCTTGTCGGGGAAGTTGACCACTTCGCGAATGCAGCTGGCCGCCAGCGCGTATTCCTGCCCGCCCAGGTGGAAGGAGCCGAACAGCTCGGGCGTGGCCGACGAGACGCGCGCAGTTCGAGCGCGCGGCAGCCTGCACGGTGTGGGACGGCACGGCCGCCGCGATACTGCTCAACTGCTGTTCAGAGACTTGCATATTCGAGCTCCTCGGCCTGGCGTTCGACCTTGGCGATCGAGACGCAGTAAGTAGTGCAATCAATGCGCACGGTGCGCCCGCGGCGCCCGCCCACCTCGCGCCGCACCACCTGCAAGCCCTGGGCCTGCAGGCAGCGTTCGGCCTGTTCCACGTTCTGAGTACCGACCCCGCTGTAGACTCCGGCCCCGCCCAGCATGTTGGCGCCGCCGGTCACGATCGCCTGGACTTCGCCCAGCTGCTTGCGGCGCACGCCCATCTGGGCCAGCAACGCGGGCACGGCATGGTTGACGTAGCGCGCGCCCAGCTTCCAGCCCGGCTGGTCAGAATGGGGCAGCAGGCAGTGGGCCAGGCCGCAGCACTGGCTTACTTCTAGCCACACCAGCACGATCGCCACGCAGGAGCCCAGCAGGGCCGCCATTTCCTGGCCGGGGCGTCCGGCGCGGGCTTCGCCCATCCCGACCCAGACCAGGTTGCCGTTCATGGCGCATCCCGGTAATAGACATGCGCCTGCTGGTAACGCAGCGACGTGCCGAGGCGGGTGACCGACTCCTGCTCGCCCAGCACCAGGCGGGCGCCGGGCGCCATCTGGCGCTGCACCTGCTCGAGCACCTGGCGCTGGTTGGCCTCGTCAAAATAAATCAGCACATTGCGCAGCATGACCAGGTCGAAGGCCGGGGCATCGAAGGCGTGCAGCAAATTGTGGCAGCTGAACTGAACCCGCAGTTTGAGCTCGGAAGCGACCGCGATCCGCTCGCCCTCGCGCCGGAAGTAGCGCGCCAGCAGCTGCGGATGCGAAGCCTGGAAGCGCTCGACCGAGCGTCCCCCGTACTGGCCCGCGCGCGCCGCGTCGAGGGCGGCGGCCGAAATGTCGGTGCCCGTGATCTGGTAGCGGAATTTCGGATGGCGCTGGGCGAACTGGTCGCACAGCATGGCCAGCGAATACGCTTCCTCGCCGGTGGCGGCAGCGGCCGACCAGATGCGCAGGCACTGGCCGCCGTGGGCGGCATGCCACTGGGGCAGGAATTCGTGCTCCAGATATTCCCACACGGCCGGGGTGCGGAAGAACACCGTGTCGTTGGTGGTCACCATGTCGATGAAGGCTTGCACCTCGGGCCCGCCGCTGCGCACCAGCGCCAGATACTGCTCGTAGCTGGGAATGGCGAGCGCGCAGCAGGCGCGGGGCCGAGCCAGCCCTGCAGCAGCACGCTCTTGCGCTGGTTCATGGCGATCCCCGTGTGCTTGCGCACCAGGCCGATCAGCTCGTCCAGCGTGCCGGACGCAATGGGCGCATCGCAGTTCACGTCACACCTTGAACATCGACACGGTTTGCTGCAAGCCCATGCGCGCTGCTGTTCAAGCCGTCGGTGGAGCGGGCGATGCTGTCGCAGGCGGCGGCCGACTTCTCGGTCTCCTCTGCGATGTAGGCGATCGCGGCCGACACTTCGCGCGCCGTCACCAGCTGCTCGTTGGTGGCGTTGGAGATGTCGGAAATGGCTTGCGTGGTCTTGGCCACGCTTACCACGATCTTGTCGAACGCTTCGCTGGCCTGGCGCGAAATGTCGCTGCCGACCGAGACCCGCTTGACCGACTCGTTGATCAGCTTCGAGATTTCCTTGGTCGCCTGCGAGGAGCGTTCGGCCAGCTTGCGCACCTCGTCGGCCACGACCGAGAAACCGAGGCCGTGTTCGCCCGCGCGCCGCTTCGATGGCCGCGTTGAAGGCCAGCATATTGGTCTGGCTGGCGATCTCGCTGATCACCTTGACGATTTCGCCGATGTCCTCGGACGAACGGTTGATCAGCTCCATCGCCTCGATCGACTTGGCGACCGCCTTGGCGCCCAGCTGCGCTTCGTCCTGGGTGGCCTTGGCCAGCTGGTCGGCGCTGCGGCTGTTGCTTATGATCGAATTGATCGACGAGGTCAGGCCGTCGATCGACGCATTCATCTGTTCGACGGTGGCGCCCAGCGCCTGGGCGCCGGAAGCGACGCCGTTGGAGCGCTCGGCGATCACGCGCGAGGAGTCCGACAGGCCGCCCGCCGCCTCGACCACGTTGCCGATCACGGAACGCAGGTCGGTAATCATCTTGAGCACGCCATGCCTACCAGCTGGTCGATCGGATCCTGGCTTAGCCACGTTGATCTGGCAGGTCAGATCGCCATGCGCCACTGCGCGCGACCGAGATCGAGCAGGCGCGTGACCTTCTCGCTGTCGCTGGCGGCGCGCGCCGCGACGCGCTCTCTTCGAGCCGCACCTGTTCGGTGATGTCGACCGCGAACTTGACGACCTTGTACGGTTTGCCGTTCACATCGAGGATCGGGTTGTAGGTAGCCTGCAGCCAGACCGCCTTGCCGTTGTTGCCGATGCGGCGATAGCGGCCGCTGTCGAATTCGCCGCGGTTGAGCTTTTGCCAGAACTTGCGGTATTCGGCGCTGGCCGCATAGTCGTCCTCGCAGAACACGCGGTGATGCTCGCCGCGGATTTCATCGAGTTCGTAGCCGACCACGGCCAGGAAGTTCTCATTGGCGTCGAGCACATGGCCGCTCATGTCGAATTCGATCATGGCCTGCGCCTTGCTCATGGCGTTGACCTTGCCCTCGTATTCGGCATTGCGCACCTTGAGCGCGGTGACGTCGGTGGCGTACTTGACGACCTTGAACGGCTAGGCCCTGGGCGTCGAAAATCGGATTGTAGGAGGCATTGAGCCAGATCTCGCGCCCGCCCTTGGCAAAGCGCTTGTACTCGCCGGTGTCGTAACTGCCTTCGCCGAGCTTGCGCCAGAATTCGCGGTAGGCGTCGGTGGCCGCATAGGCCGGATCGCAGAACATGCGGTGGTGCTTGCCCAGCACTTCGGACTGCTCGAAGCCGGTCGTGGCCAGGAAGTTGTCATTGACCGAGAGGATGGTGCCGTCCAGCGAAAACTCGATCACGGCCTGCGACTTCGAGATCGCCTTGATCTTGCCGTCCGATTCCGCGTTGGCCTGCTTCTGGGCCGTGATGTCGGTCGCGAACTTGATCACGCGCGCGGCTTGCCGTCCTCGCCCAGCACCGGATTGTAGGATGCATTGATCCAGACATCCTTGCCGTTCTTGTGCACGCGGCGGTAGTCGCCGCGGTCGAATTCGCCGTGGGCCAGGCGCGCCCAGAACTGCTTGTACTCGGCGCTGGCGGTGTAGACGGGATCGCAGAACATGGCGTGGTGCTGGCCGCGCACCTCATCGAGCGTGTAGCCTAGCGTGGCCAGAAAATTCTCGTTGGCGTCGATGACGGTGCCGTCGAGTTCAAATTCGATGATGGCCTGGACCCGGTTCAGGGCCGTGTGAATGGCGTCGGTATCGCGTTGCGAGCGTTCTGCCGGTAGTGTGCTGTTTTTCATGACCAACCCTTTTCTCGTTCGAGCCAAGATGACATGCCAGCCTGCGAAAGCTATGGGAAGCGATCTGACTAGTCTCCACGAAACGCACAGCTGCGCTCGTCCGGCCGAAAAATAAATCGCGAAAGATGCCAAACGAAAAGGATTGCGTTGCGAGAGGGCAACACAAAATCACGCAAAAATCACACTTTGTGATAGTCGGTGAGAATGCAGGGAAAACTGCAGGTGTCAGGCTGCATGGGCAGCGCTATGCCAACTGCATATTCGCGGGCTGCGCGCACGGCTTCGGGAATGCGCGCCTTGTCGTCGCCGCAGGCGGCGGCCACGGCGCCCAGCGTTGACGGCGCGCGCCGCATCGAGCGCCGCCCGCAACGGCGGGGCGAACGAGGCATCGGAGCTGTCCAGTTCCAGCGCCTGCAGCAGCTGCAGGAAGCGCTCCGGTTTGCGGAAAGCGTCGCAGCGCGTGAACAGCGCCACCAGTTCGGCGGCAGAGTGCTGCGGCGCGCGCACGATGCCGAAGCGTGCTCGCGCGCGCATGAGCGCCAGGTCGCGGCAGTCGTTGGGAACGCGCAGGCGTTCGCACAAGGTGTCGATCGCATCGGCCGCCAGCGCGCGCCAGCAGCGCGAAGCGCACGCACAAGGGCGCGTCGCCGCCGGCCGCGTGATCGAGCACCCGCATCGCCTGCGCGCCGTTGGCGTCGAGCGGAAAGTCAGGACCCAGTTCGGGCATGATGCGCGCCAGCGCGCCGCAGTCGCGCAAGACGGCGAACATGCGCGAAGGCGCCGCTTCCATCAGGCCACGCGCCAGCTCCTGCCACACGCGCTCGGCCACCAGGGCGTCGACTTCGCCTTCGCCGACCATCTTGCGCATCAGCGCCAGCGTCTCGGGCGCCACCGTGAAACCGGCGAAGCGCGCGGCAAAGCGCGCCAGGCGCAGAATGCGCACCGGGTCTTCGAGGAAGGCGTCGGACACGTGGCGGAACACCTTGTCGCGGATGTCGTTCTGGCCGCCGAAGGGGTCGACCAGGCTGCCGTCGGCGGCGCGCGCCATCGCATTGATGGTCAGGTCGCGCCGCACCAGGTCCTGTTCGAGCGTGACGTCGGGCGCGGCGTGGAACACGAAGCCGCGGTAGCCGGGCGCGGTCTTGCGCTCGGTGCGCGAGCGCGTATTCCTCGTGGGTGGCGGGATGCAGGAACACGGGAAAATCCTTGCCGACCGGGCGAAAGCCCGCGGCCAGCATGGATTCCGGGGTGGCGCCGATCACCACCCAGTCGCGGTCCTTGACCGGCAGGCCGAGCAGCGCGTCACGGACGGCGCCGCCGACGATGTACGCTTGCATGGTCAAGGCGTGCGGTCGATCTCGTCGTCGTGAATGCCAAGCATGGTTTCGGTTTCTGCCAGCGCCTCGCTGATCCAGCGCGCCACGGCCGGGTGGGCCACGATGCGGTCGCAATAGGCTTGCAGGGCTAGGCGCCAGCGTCACGCCGTAAGTACGGAAGCGCATCACGACCGGCGCGAAGAACGCGTCCGCGATCGAGAATTCGCCGAACAGATACTGGTGGTGGCCGAAGCGCGACAGGCATTCTTCCCAGATCTCGCTGATGCGCCCGATGTCGCCCTGGGCGCCCGGGGTGCGGCCGCGGCCCGGCAGGTGGCGCCGGATATTCATCGACATGGCCGTGCGCAGGTCGCCGAAGCCCGAATGCATTTCGCACGACACCGAACGGGCCATCGCGCGCGGCCACGTCCTGCGGCCACAGGTGCTTCTCGGGGAACTGCTCGGCCAGGTATTCGCAGATGGCCAGGCTGTCCCAGATCGTCATTTCGCCCGCCACCAGCACCGGCACCCAGGCCGATGGGCCGAGTATTCGGCAATGCGGCTGGACGTGTCGGGCTGGTCGAGCAGGATCCGCACTTCATTGAAGGGAATGCCGAACGCGGTCAGCGCGACCCACGGGCGCATCGACCAGGACGAGTAGTTTTTGTTGCCGATGACGAGCGTCAGGCCTACCTTGCAGGGCGTCGCGCAGGGTCTGCGACAGGGTAGGATCGAGTTCGGTCGTTTGCATGAAAAAGCTCTGTGGTTAGCGTCCGGCGCGGGCGCGGAATTCGTCGAAGCGGTCCGACGGGGACAGGTAGTGCGGCGCCACCGATTCGAGCGCGGTGAGGCGGATCCCCAGCGCGGCCGCGGTGGTGGCCTGGATGGCGGGATCGACGACGTTATCGACCTTCATGGAATCGAGGTTGTCGCGGGTGAGCATCGGCATCCCGGGCAGCATTTCAAAGAACAGCGCCTGCAGGCGGCCCAGCGCGTCGGGCATGCGGAACACGGGCCGCTCGTGGTGCGACCAGACGCCGACCAGGCGCACCAGTTCGGCCAGCGAATAGATTTGCAGGGCCGCCCAGGTCGTACACCTGGTGCAGGGTGCGCGGATTGGTCAGCGCATTGACGAAGGCTTGCGCCACGTCGCCCACGTACACCGGCTGGAAGTCGGCATCGGCAGGCCAAGCAGCGGCACGAAGGGCAGGAATTTCTGCAGGTGGGCGAAGGTATTGAGGAAGTTGTCCTCGGGCCCGAACACCACCGACGGGCGGAAGATCGTGGCCGCCACCCGGCTGTCGGAACGGGCCGCCAGTTCGCCGTCCGCTTTCGAGCGCAGATACATGGACGGGCCGTCGGCGGCCGCGCCCAGGGCGCTCATGTGCAGGTAGCGGGGCACGCCTTCGGCGGCGCAGGCGGCCACGATGCGGCGCGGCAGCTCGACGTGGGCGCGCTTGAATTCGGGGCCATACGGCGTGCCGCGGCGCGAGTGCAGCAAGCCCACCAGGTTGATTGCGGCGTCGCGTCCGGCCACCATGCGGCGCAGCGCGGCGTCGTCGTTGACGTCGGTTTCGATGACTTCGACGCGCGGCAGGGGAATCAGGTGCTTGGCGCGCTCGTAGCGGCGGGTCGGCACGATCACGCGCGCCCCCTCCGCCGCCAGGCGCGCGACCAGGTGCGCGCCAATGAATCCGGTTCCGCCAAATACGACTACGGTTAAATCTCTCATGCTGTTCTCGCTGTTGCTGGCAGATTGGGTCAATTACGGCAGATCGCTCGGCTGGTCGGTGCGCGGAGCGATCCGGCCCAGACGCGCCTTGAGCGACTGCGGCTTGTTTTCGAACAGGGCGGCGTAATTGGTCGCGTTGGCCATCACGTTCTTCACATAGACCCGCGTTTCCATGTAGGGAATCGACTCGGCGAAGACCGCCCCTTCCATCGGCTGGGACAGCGTGGCGCGCCAGGCACGCATGCGCCCCGGTCCTGCATTGTAAGCTGCCGTGGCCAGTGCTTGCGAGCCCCCGGCGTTGGACAGCACCATATTCATGTAATTCGAGCCGAGGACCAGATTGGTGTGCAGGTCGTTGAGCTTGTCCTTGACGTAGTCGCCCAGGCCGATCTTGCGCGCCACGAACTGCGCCGTGGCTTAAGCATCACCTGCATCAGGCCGGAGGCGCCCACGTTCGAGCGGGCATCGGTCATGAAGCGCGACTCCTGGCGGATCAGGCCATACACCCAGGCCTTGTCCAGACCCAGCTGGGTGGTGGTCGGGCTGAGGATGTCGATGTGGGGCGAGGGGAAGCGCTGGGTGTAGTCGAACTGGGTGCGGGTGCGCTCCGAGGTGTGCACCATGCGGTCGAGGATGTCGTTGCGGCGCGCGAACTCGGCCGCGGCCAGCAATTCGCGTTCACCGAATTTGCGCAGCTCCCAGTTCCATTCGCGCGAGCCTTCCTGGCGCAGGCGCAGGCTGAAGAACTTGAGCGCGCCCGCAGGCCGGGGTTGGCCGCGACCGGCACCAGCTCTTCGGTGGTCAGGGCCGGGCCGGGCGGCGGAATCGCGATCTTCTGGCCCATTTCTTCCAGCGCCAGCTGGCCGTAGAACGAGTTCTGGTCGGCGATGCGCTGATACATGGCCAGCGCATCGGTAGGCTGGCGAAGACGGATCGGCCTGCAGCGCACGCGCCAGCCAGTAGGTCCAGGCGCTCTGGGCGCGCAGGCTGGCTTAAGCATGTCGTTGATGGCCGCGCGCACCGCTTTCCAGTCAGCCGGCGCAGCAGCGATGATGCGGGTTTTCCATTGCACCTGTTCGGCCGACAGTGGCGCGCCAAGCCGACAGGCGCCAGAATTCGTCTTGGCGTCGGCGTCGAGCTTGAGCGAGGCGGCGTGGGCCAGCACGGCCCAGCCGATCGCTTGCTCCTGGGTGGTCAGGTTGGGCAGGTTCTTGCGCAGGGCCACCTGGGCCAGCTTGAGGCTGGAGCGCGCCATGCGGCTGATCGCCACCAGATAGATTTCGTGCTCGGCGCGGGTGCTGCCCACGCCGCGCGCCATGGCCAGGGCCGGGAAATCGACCGCCTGGGCCGCGTGCGCGTCGGAGGCGCCAAGCAGCGTCGCCACGCGCCGCGCGGGACCGGTGGACGAGGTTTCGTTCGGCCAGGCGCAGCTGCACCAGCAGGTCGTTGGTGTCGAACTGGCTTGGCCTGGGCCAGCGCCACCAGCAAGCCATTGCAGGCGTCGCCGTAAGATGGCGGACTGACCAGCGCGGCGCGCGCCTCGTCGGTCACGCGTTCGCCGCGCGCCACGCGCGACATCAGGGCGTAGCAGCGCACCTGGGTGTCGTCGGCCAGCACGAACAGGGGCAGCTGCTGGTCGAAATTGGCCCAGTCGCGCGCGCCCGAGCTCGAGCAGCCAGTCGTTGCGCATGCGGTCGGCGATGGCGCTGCCCTGGTAACGGGTCAGGAAACTGCGGATTTCGTCGGGCGGCGTACTCGCCAGGCGCGGTTTGAGCCGATAATACTCAACGTACGAGGCCAGCGGATACTGCTGCAGGCGGGCGGCGGCGGCATCGACCCGGGCCAGATCGTTCAGGCGCGACGCTTCGCGCAGCATGACGAAGGTATCATCGTCGGGATGCGGGTCGGCGGGGCCGGGCTGGACCTGGGCCTGCAGCGGCGACAGCACGGCGAACACGAGCACGGCAAAACATTTCGGCAAAAACTTCACGGCGACTTTCTATGAATGCGTTGAACAACCCATGAGCAGCGAACCAAGAATACCATGCGGCGACGCAGCACAACCAGCTCCCATCGCACACAACTGTGCAAGCGGGCAAACGGTTGACAAGGCAGCGCTGCGGCGCGCTGCTGCTGGGCACGCGCGGCCATCGTCGCGGCGCAAAAAACGGCGTGGGATGCGGCCATCGGCGCGCGTGCTGGCCTGGTGGGAGCGCGACCTGGCGAGCGCACACAGCATGCTGGGCGTGTACTGGCCGCTGCGCGGCGAACCGGATCTGGCCGAAGCGTATGCGGCGCTGGCCGCGCGCGGGGGTGCGGCTGGCGCTGCCGGTGGTGCTCGAACGCGATGCCGCGCTCGGTTTTGCCGAATGGGTGCCGGGCGAAGCGCTGCTGCGCGACGCGATGGGGGTGGCAGGTGCTAAGCCCAGCTGCGCATGGTGGCGCGGCCGGGCGCCCTGCTCATTCCCTGCGTGGGCTTCAATGGCGAGCGGTTCCGGCTCGGCTACGGCGGCGGCTACTACGACCGCACGCTCGCGCCTGCACCGCGCCCGGTCACGGCCGGCGTGGCTTACCAGTGCCTGGCGGCCGACTTCGCCAGCGCGCCGCATGACGTCGCGCTGGACCGGGTGCTGACCGAGGCCGAAGCACCATGTAAGGCTAACCCCGTTAAGGCTGGACCAGGCGCTGCCACAGCGCCGTGGTCGGCGCAGCCTGGTTCATGCTGTAGAAGTGCAGACCGGGGGCGCCGCCCGCCAGCAGGCGTTCGCACAGCTGGGTGACCACGTCCAGGCCGAACGCCTTGATCGAGGCGCTGTCGTCGCCGAAGCTGGCCAGTTTCAGGCGCACCCAGCGCGGGATTTCCGCGCCGCACATGTCGGAGAAGCGCATCAGCTGGGTGTAATTGGTGATCGGCATGATGCTTACCACGACCGGCACATCGATGCCGAGCTTGGCCGCCTGGTCCATGAACGAGAAATAGGCATCCGCATTATAAAAATACTGCGTGATGGCCGCGTTCTGCGCCCGCCTGGATCTTGCGGGCGAAATTCTGCAGGTCGTCCTGGGGCGAGCGCGCCTGCGGATGGGTTTCCGGATAGGCAGCCACTTCGATGTGGAACCAGTCGCCCGTTTCGGCGCGGATGAATTCCACCAGCTCGTTGGCGTGAGCGGAATTCGCCGCCGCCGCCGTAGCCGCTCGGCAAGTCACCGCGCAAGGCCACCAGGCGCCGGATGCCGTGCGCCTGGAAGTCGCGCAGGATCTCGCGGATCGATTCGCGCGAGCCGCCCACGCAGGACAGGTGGGGCGCGGCGCTGTGGCCTTCGGCCATGATCTCGAGCACGGTGTCGAGCGTGCCGCGCTGGGTGCTGCCATGGCGCCGAAGGTCACCGAGAAATACTGGGGATCGAGCAAGGCCAGCTTGGCGCGCGCCACGCGCAGCTTGTCGGCGCCTTCCGGCGTTTTCGGCGGGTAAAACTCGATGCTGAAATTATGATTGGCCATCTTTTTCAGGAGTAAGGTGGACAGGGCCCAGGAAATGATGCTGTACACGATGGACGCGAAGAAAGCCGACCAGAATCCGGTGACGGAAATACCGGCGACAAGATGGGTCACGCCCCAGAACAGCAGCGCATTGAGGACCAGGATGAATATGCCGAGCGAAAGCACGGTGACCGGCAGGGTCAGCAGGACCAGCACGGGACGGATCAGGGTGTTGACCAGGCCCAGCAGCAAGGCGGCAACAATGGCCGCCCCGAAATGGGTGACGGTGACGGAGCTGAGCAGGAATGGCAGGGCGAACAGGGCCGCCGCGTTGATCAGCCAGGTGAGCAGTAAGCGCATGATGGGAGCCAGTATCTGAAAAAGGGTTGAATACGGCGTCCGGTAAGGCAGTGTGCTTAAGCCCCGGACGCCGTACTGGACGCCGTACCGCGCGATCAGTAGCGGTAGTGGTCCGGCTTGTACGGACCTTCCTTGCTGACCGTGATGTAAGCGGCCTGCTCGTCGGTGAGGACGGTCAGTTGCGCGTTGAGCTTTTGAGCTGCAGGCGCGCCACTTTTTCATCGAGATGCTTGGGCAGCACGTACACGCCGACCGGGTACTTGTCGCGGTTGGCAAACAGTTCGATCTGGGCGATGGTCTGGTTCATGCGAACGAGGAGCTCATCACGTAGGACGGATGGCCGGTGCCGCAACCGAGGTTCACCAGGCGGCCTTCGGCCAGCAGGATGATGCGCTTGCCGCTAGGGAAGATCACATGGTCGACCTGGGGCTTGATGTTTTCCCAGGTGTACTTCTTGATCGAAGCGACATCGATTTCATTGTCGAAGTGGCCGATGTTGCAGACGATGGCCTGGTCTTTCATGGCCAGCATGTGCTGTTCGGTCAGGATGTGATAGTTGCCGGTGGCGGTGACGAAGATGTCGCCGTGTTCGGCCGCGTAATCCATGGTGACCACGCGGTAGCCTTCCATGGCTGCCTGCAGGGCGCAGATCGGATCGATTTCGGTGACCCAGACCTGGGCCGACAGCGCGCAGCGCCTGGGCCGACCCCTTGCCTACGTCGCCGTAGCTTACCACGACCGCGACCTTGCTTAAGGATCATGACGTCGGTGGCGCGCTTGATGCCGTCGACCAGCGATTCACGGCAGCCGTACAGATTGTCGAACTTGGACTTGGTGACCGAATCGTTGACGTTAATTGCCGGGAAGGCCAGCTTGCCTTCCTTGTGCATCTGGTACAGGCGGTGCACGCCGGTGGTGGTTTCTTCGGTCACGCCGAGGATCTGCGGCAGGCGCTTGGAATACCAGTTGGCATCGATCGCCAGGTGGGCCTTGATCGAATTGAACAGGCAGATTTCTTCTTCCGAGCCGGGATTGGCCAGCACGGCGATGTCCGATTCGGCGCGTGCCCAGGTGCAGCAGCAGCGTGGCGTCGCCGCCGTCGTCGAGGATCATGTTCGAGTAGACCGGCTGGCCGTTCTCGCTAGGCCACTCGAAGATGCGGTGGGTGTAGTCCCAGTATTCGTCCAGCGTTTCGCCCTTGACGGCGAACACCGGGGTGCCGATGGCGGCGATCGCGGCGGCGGCGTGGTCCTGGGTCGAATAGATATTGCACGACGCCCAGCGCACCTTGGCGCCGAGGGCTTCCAGGGTCTGGATCAGGACGGCGGTCTGGATCGTCATGTGCAGCGAACCGGTGATGCGGGCGCCTTTGAGGGGCTGGGATGCGGCGAATTCCTCGCGGATGGCGATTAAGCCCGGCATTTCGGTTTCAGCGATCTTGATTTCCTTGTCGCCCCAGGCGGCCAGGGAGATGTCGGCGATGTGGAAGTCTTGCGAAGATTTGAGTACGGCGTTCATCACGCCCTCCTTTCAGTTAGAAAAAGTAACGTGAGCGCAGTTGCGGATGACGTTCCGAGCCTGGCGAAAATTATGTTTTCGTCGCAACGCTCCTCGGAACGGGGAAGTATACCAGCTTCTCCCCCGCCGCCATCGCCGCCCCAAAAGCAACACCGGGGTCAGACCTCAATTCTGCAATATTTCGGTGGGGGCAAGGAATCGGCGGATGGGGCCGTTCGCACAGCGAGCCGGGCCGGACATTTCGTCGGATGCAGAACGTGAAATCAGGGGTCAGACCTCAATTCTGCAACGGTTTTGTTGCAGAATTGAGGTCTGACCCCGATTGTGAAACAAAGCGCGCCGGGACGGGCGGGCGCGCTTCGCTTTTTTTAGGACAGGCCGGCTTCGGCGCGCAGCAGGGCGACCTTGTCGGTGCGCTCCCACGTGAATTCCGGCTCTTCGCGGCCGAAGTGGCCGTAGGCGGCGCTCTTTTGGTAGATCGGACGCAGCAAGTCCAGCATCTGGACGATGCCTTTCGGACGACCAGGTCGAAATGCTCCATGACCAATGCGGCAATCTTTTCGTCGGAGATCACGCCCGTGCCTTCGGTGTACACGGTGATGTTGATCGGCTTGGCCACGCCGATCGCGTAGCTGACCTGCACCTGGCACTGGCGCGCCAGGCCTACCACGACAATGTTCTTGGCCACGTAGCGCGCCGCGTAAGCTGCCGAACGGTCGACCTTGGACGGATCCTTGCCCGAGAACGCGCCGCCGCCGTGCGGGGCCGCGCCGCCGTAGGTGTCGACGATGATCTTGCGGCCGGTCAGGCCGCAGTCGCCCTGCGGGCCGCCAATGACGAAGCGGCCGGTCGGGTTGACCAGGTAGCGCGTGCCCTGCAGCCATTCGGCTAAGCAACACTTTTTGATGATTTCTTCAATCACCGCTTCTTCGATCTGGCTGTGGGTCACTTCCGGCGCGTGCTGGGTCGACAGCACGACGGTGTCGACGCCGACCGGACGGCCGTCCACGTAGCGCAGCGTGACTTGCGATTTTGCATCCGGACGCAGCCACGGCAGGCGGCCATCCTTGCGCAGCTGCGACTGGCGCTCGACCAGGCGGTGCGCGTAGTGGATCGCGGGCCTAAGCATCAGTTCGGCCGTTTCGTCGCAGGCGTAGCCGAACATCAGGCCCTGGTCGCTCTAGCACCCTGGTCCAGGTCCAGCCCGGCGCCTTCGTCCACGCCCTGGGCGATGTCGGGCGACTGCTTGTCATAGGCGACCAGCACGGCGCAGCCTGCGGTAATCGATGCCGTAGTCGGTGTTGTCGTAGCCGATGCGCTTGATGGTGTCATGCGCAACCTGGATGTAGTCGACGTTGGCGTGGGTGGTGATCTCGCCAGCCAGCACGACCAGGCCGGTGTTGCACAGGGTCTCGGCGGCAACGCGCGCCTTGGGATCCTGCTCGAGAATGGCGTCCAGGATCGCGTCGGAGATCTGGTCCGCGACTTTGTCGGGGTGACCTTCCGAGACGGATTCGGACGTGAAAAGATAATCGTTTGACATGCAATACTCCTGTTACTGTTCAGATTGAAGTCGCAGTAACCAGGGGCCTGCGACGCTTTAGCGACATTTATATTCCGCTTCGCAAGTTGTCTATTAACTCGGCGGATCCTGCTCTACGTGGTATTTTACGCGCTTTAAAGAATTTTGGTCAGGCAACTGACCAATGCTGAACCTCGATCAAGACCATGCTCGTACTTCTTTTCCGTCTGTTGTCAAAGCTTCCATTGCGCGCCCTGCACGGCCTCGGTGCCGCGCTCGGCTGGCTGGTCTATCTGGCCTCGCCTTCCTACCGCCGCCGCCTGCGGCGACAATCTGACCCAGGCTTAAGCTTCGGCCAGCACCTGTCGCAGGCGATCGTGGAATCGGGCAAGGCCATTGTCGAATTGCCATTTATCTGGTGCGCGCCGCCGGAACGGGTGGCCGCCCATGCCACCGACGAGAACTGGGACTATGTCCAGTCCGTCCTCGACAGCGGCCAGGGCATTGTGTTTCTGACACCCCACCTCGGCTGCTTCGAGATCACGGCCCAGCAGATCGCGCTGCGCACCCCGCTCACGGTGATGTACCGGCCGCCTAAAAAAGCGGCACTCAAGCCGCTGATCGAAGGGGCGCGCGCCACAATCTGCACCTGGCGCCAAGCCAACCTGTCCGGCGTGCGGATCCTGGCCAAGTGCCTCAAGCGCGGCGAGCCGGTCGGCGTGCTGCCGGACCAGGTGCCGCAGGAAGGCGAAGGCGTGTGGGCGTCCTATTTCGGCCGCAGCGCTTACACCATGACGCTGCTTAAGCCAAGCTGGCCCAGCTGGGAAAAGCGGCCATCATCCTGGTGTACGCCGAGCGCCGGGCGCGCGGCGCCTACTACATCGTGCGCTTCGTGCCGTTCGACGGCGCACTGGCTTAAGCAGCCCGCTCGACCAGGCCACCACCATCAACGGCGCCATGGAGCAGCTGATCGCGCTGCCCGGCCCAGTATTTCTGGAGCTACAACCGCTACAAGCAGCCGGACGGCGTGGCCGCTCCCCGACCAGCAGGTGGCCGAATGAGGTTCCTGCTTGGCCTGATGTGGCTGCTGCACTGGCTGCCGCTGCCGCTGCTGGGCCGTTTCGGCGCGGCGGTCGGCAGCCTGCTGTTCCTGGTGCTCGGCAAGCGGCGCCGGATCGCGCTGATCAATCTGCGCCTGGCCATGCCGGAGCTGACGGAAGCCGAGCGCGTGCGCCTGGCGCGCCAGCATTTCCAGTCGTATTCGCGCAGCGTGTGGGAACGCGCCATCCTGTGGTGGGCGCCCGAAGCGCGCTTGCGGCGCCTGATCCAGGTCGAGCCCAAGGTGCCGCTGGAGCAGATCGCGGCCCGCCCCACCATCCTGCTGTGCCCGCACTTCGTGTGCCTGGACGTGGCCGAGCGTGGCCGTGATGCTCGAATCGACCCTGTGCTCGATCTACGTGGCGCAAAAGAACAAGGCCTTCGACGAGGTGCTGCGCCAGGGCCGCTCGCGCTTCCGTCCGGTCCAGCTGTTTTCGCGCAAGGAAGGGGTCAAGCCCATCATCCGCGCGATGCGCGACAAGCTGCCCTATTTCATGCTGCCGGACATGGATTTCGGCGCCAAGGATGCCGAATTCGTGCCCTTCTTCGGGGTGCTTACGCCACGCTGACGGCGCCGGGCCGGATCGCCTCGGCCACCGGCGCGGCCATCATTCCGGTGGTGGCCACCTTCCTGCCCGACTACCGCGGCTGGAAGGTGACGTTCTACCCGGCCTGGGAAGACTATCCGGGCGAGGACATGGTCGCCGCCGCGCGCCGCATGAATGGCTTCATCGAAGAGCGGGTGCGCGAAGCCTTGGCCAGTATTTCTGGACCCACAAGCGCTACAAGACCCGCCCCGAAGGCGAGAGCTCGCCCTACAGCGGCGTCTAGTCTGGTCTATACTGGAACGCATGAAAATTCCGTTCACTAAAATGCATGGCGCCAAAAATGACTTCATCGTCATCGACGCCACCCGGACCGACCATGGCCTGACGGGCGCCCAGTGGCGCCAGCTGGCGGACCGCCGCTTCGGCATTGGCGCCGACCAGATCCTGGTGGTCGAACAGCTTACCGCCCCCGACTGCGATTTCCGTTATCGCATCTTCAACAACGATGGCGGCGAAGTCGAGCAGTGCAGCAGCAACGGCGCGCGCCTTCGTCAAGTTTGTGACGGAAAAGGCTTGACCGCCAAGTCGGCGATCCGGGTCGAGACCATGAAGGGCATCATCACGCCGCGCCTGGAAGCGGACGGCTCGATCACGGTCGACATGGGCGCGCCCGTGCTGGCGCCTACCCGAGGTGCCGTTCGACGCCGCATCCATGCGGCATGGCCTGCCCGAAGGCGCGGACACGGTGTATCCGCTGCAGCTGCGGGTGCAGGGCGCGCAGCGCACGGTGCTGGTGTCGGCCCTGTCGATGGGCAATCCGCACGCGGTGCAGGTGGTCGACGACGTCGACACGGCACCGGTGGCCGAAACCGGCCCCCAGATCGAGCAGCATGCGCGCTTCCCGAACCGGGTCAATGCGGGTTTCATGCAAGTGATCGACCGCCATCACATCCGGCTGCGCGTGTACGAACGGGGCGCCGGCAGAAACGCTCGCCTGCGGTACCGGCGCCTGCGCGGCGGCCGTGGCCGGGATCCGGCGCGGCTTGCTCGACTCGCCAGTGCGCGTGTCGGCGCGCGGCGGCGAACTGCGCGTGGCCTGGGCTTGGCCCCCGGCACCCCGGTCTACCTGAGCGGACCGGCCGTGACCGTGTTTGAAGGCGAAATCACCCTGCCCTGATCAGGCGGCCAGCCGGTAAGCCTCCCCTTCCGGCTCTTCGCTCCCCACCGCTTCCGGCAGCAAGGTCTTGAGGCGGTACAGGCGCTGCCGGTAATTACCTTCCGGCCCGCCAGTACCACTGTCGATACCGGCAAACTCCTGCACCACTTCATCGACCAGCGCCCGTTCGGCGGCCGACGCGATCGCCACCAGGCGCCGCTTGCTGCGCCCGTAACTGGCGCGGATGTCGATCACCAGGCAATGCCCCTGATCGGCCGCGCGCAAATCGAGCAGCAAGGCTTCGGCCCGGCTGAGCTTGAAGGCGGCGGCCAGCCGCAGGCGCGCCGCCAGCAAGGGCTGACGCGCGCCGATGCTGGCGGCATCGGCGGCAGCGAGCAGCGTGAACGGGCAGTCCGCGTGGCGTGGCGCGATTTTCAGCAGGGTTGCCGCGGCTTGCTGGCAACCCTGGGCGGCAGCCAGCTGCAGCCAGTAAATGGCGCGCACATCGTTGCTTTCGTGCTCGCTTGTGCCCGCGCCAGGCGTTGTTGCCGCATTCGAGCTGGGCGTCGCGGTGCCCCATTTCGGCCGCACGCTCGAGGTATGCCTGGGCGTCGGCGATATTGCGCTGCGAGAACTCCGGCTTGACGTAGATGCGCGACAGCGCGTACCAGGCTTCGGCCAGGCCCTGCTCATCGGCCAGGGTGAGCCAGCGGATGGCTTTCTTGAAGTTGGCGGAACCGGCGCCGGCTGCCGATGCGCTTGCCGTCGGCCTGCATCCGCGCATGCCACAGGCCGACCGCCATTTGCGCGTGCGGTTCGTGCTCGGCGGCGGCCAGTTCGCGGTAGTGGCGGATGAGCTCGGGCGCGCCGCCCGTGCATTCCAGCGCGTGGGCGCAGCGCGACAGCAGGACGATGTCGGCCGGGCCTGCCATGGCGCCGGGCGCCGCGCCCGGCGGCGCGCTAGGCGACGCGCGTGGCGCGAGCGCCTGCGCCAGCGGCAAGGCTTGCTCGAGGTAGGCGCTCCACTGGCCTAAGCTTCCCACAGCAGGTCGCGCGCGGGCACCGGTTCCGGCGCCACGGGCGGCGGCGGCAGCAGCGCGGCCGCGGCGCTGCTGCGCCGCTGCGGCCTGGGGTTCGGGCGTGCCGCAATGGCGTGCATACAGGCACTGGGCGTCGGCCATGCCGCCGCGGGCCGCCGCCTCGAGCGCGCGCATGGCCTTGGCCCGGCGCGCCTGGTCGGGCGCGTCCCCGTCCTGGGTGTCGAGCGTGAGGTGGGCCAGCACCACGCCTACCCGCAGCACGCTCTAAGCATCGTAGGCGCGCTCGTACCACTGGGCCAGCGGCCGCGGACTCTGGCGCGCCAGCTCGAGCGGGATGTAGGTGCCGATCAGCTCGCAGGCCTGGCCGCAACCCTGCTGGGCGGCCCGGTCCAGCCAGTGCAGGGCCGTGGGCAAGCTCTTGGGAAGACCGGCGCTGCCATATAAATACAGCCGCCCCAGTTCGAGCTGGGCATGCGGTTGCCCGCCCCGGGCGCCGCGGATGAGTCCTAGTTCTTCACGATTCGCCATCGTTTTTCTGTCGCCTGATCCAGGTGGAAATTCGACGCCGCCAAGCCGGTGTGATCCCGGCCGCGACACTCGAACCCAGTCTACGACAGGCGCCGTCTGCAGTTGCTGCAAACGGCGGGTTCCTTGATTTCGAACAAACTCGACGCGAAAGTATTGCATGTGCAGGAACAAAAAACCGCTTGTGCGCCGATTCCCGGCGCCCCTATGACAGACCCTTGTCTGAGTTTCAAAAATACAACAGGAGCAATAGGTTTATTGGCTGTGATTCAATTCCTGACGTCATAATTGGTTCACCGGGCACAGTACAGGAGACCCCGGGCGCCACGCGGCGACACTTACACGAACGTCTCACCCTACAAGGACGCGCTTCATGAATAAAACATTGTTGGCTCTTGCCCTGCTTGGCGCCTACGCTGGCACCGCGCAGGCCCAGTCCTCGGTCACCATCTACGGCAACCTCGACGCCAAGGCGTGATCAAGCGCACCGACCAGACCATGAATATCGGCAAGCGCGCCAACAATACCCTGGGTTTCCGCGGCAGCGAAGACCTCGGCAACGGGATGAAAGCCCTGTTCCAGCTTGAAATCCGCTACGAACCCGATTCGGGCACCATCGAGCAGGGCGCCGACGGCATCCAGCGCCCCCTGTTCCAGGGCCAGAGCCGGGTCGGCCTGTCGGGCGACTTCGGCACCTTCCGCATCGGACGCGGCCTGACCGCCTTCCAGGAATCGTCGATCGCGTTCGAGCCCTTCCATGGCATTCCATCGCCGTCGGGCTTCCAGACCGATCTGACCGTGGCTTAGCTATACCTCCGACCCGCTCGGCCTGCCAGGCAATTCGACCAACCGCTTCTCGAATGCGGTGTTCTACAATTCGCCCGAATACCTGGGCTGGCAGCTCAATACCACGATCGCCACCAAGGAATCGAACAACGGCGCCGCCGTGGTCGGCCGCGGCACCGCGCTGGCGCCGCAGTATCCGGCCAATTCGCCGTCGCAGACCAATCCTTACTCGATCGCCGTGACCTGGAAGCGCGGCGTGTTCGGCGCCATGCTGGCACGCGAACGCAACGCGGTGGAAAGCGAAGTGACCTCGGTGGCTAAGCTACGTGATGGCCATGCCGAACACCAAGCTGATGCTGTCCTACCAGACCCAGGACCAGTCGCACACCAAGGCCATCAATCAGGATACCAAGGCCTGGGTGCTGGGCGCCAACCACACCATGGGCGCGTCCAAGTTCCTGGCCGGTTACGGCCAGAAGCAGGTGGACGGCCTGGCCAAGGTCAAGCAGCTCTCGCTGGGCTACGAGTACAGCCTGTCGAAGCGGACCTACATCTATGCCGACATTTCGAACAAGAAGGGTGCGCCAGCAATTGCACCGAGCACCAACACCAGCATCAATTTCTACTCGCTGGGCGTGAATCACTCGTTCTGACGGACCGGGGCACAGCCCTGCCGTACCGACAGAGCGGCACAGGGCGGAGCCGGGGAATACCCCGCTTCGCCCTTTGCCTTAATAAACAACAAGCGCGCTGCGTAACGACACTCTGACAATCTTTGTGTCATTTTCGCAACCGTACAGGCAGAGCAACGCGCTTCCTGTACAAGCTTGGTGAAGGATGGCATATTGGTCAAAAGCGAATTAGTACGCACGTTCGTTTTTACATAAATTCAATTTCGGAGACGCAATGAAGACAAAATTATTCGCTGGTGTAATCGCATCCTGTTTCGCCGCCCCGGTCATGGCGCAGTCGAGCGTTCAGATTTACGGTATTGCCGACGCTGGCATCATGAAAACCCAGGGCGAGAAAGCCAAGCTGGTCAGCGGCGTTGCTGACGGTTCTGCGCCTTGGTTTCAAGGGTACCGAAGACATCGGCAATGGTTACAAAGCGATCTTCAACCTGGAAGCGCGCTCGAACTCGACACCGGCACCCAGACCCCTTCCCTGATTCACAATAACGACGGCCTGTACCTGCTCAAAGGTATGCAGAGCCTGCCAGCGTCGATCCGCACCGGTCTGGCTTAGGCCAGCTGCGCCAGTTCGGCGTGGCCGCCGTCAACAGCGAAAAAGCGCTGTTCGACCGTACCGCCATGGTTGGCCTGATCACCCCGGTCGGCGCCATCCTGATGGGCCGCATGTACACCCCTGGCTATGAAGTCTTCGCTGCCTCCGACACGTTCGAAAACGGCACCGCTGGCGCATGGGGCGGCATCACCGGCGGCACCATGCGCCTTCACCGCACTGGGCGCGGACATCCGCTCGCAGAAATCGATCCAGTACCGCATCGCCCACCCATCGGGCCTGGGCGGTTCGCTCATGTACGGCTTCAAGAACTCAGGGCTACCTCGGCCGCTACAACAAGTTCTACGGCGGCGCCGTGACCTACAAGGCCAATGGCTTCGACATCGGTATCGCGCACAACTCGGGCTACGACCAGGCCGACCAGAAATCGCTGACCACCTCGACCGTGGGCGGTTCGTACACCTGGAACGACTTCAAATTCTTCATCTAGCTACCACGACCAGAAGAACGAGCACTCGGCCCTGCTGCGCGACTACATCGGCGCCTGGGATACCTCGATCGCGCCATCGCTGGCACCACTGGGCGCGCCAACGGCCACCGCCCTGCGTAACGTGTTCGTGACCAACATCACCAACAATACGCAAGTCGACGCCGCCAGCCTGCAGCTCGGTCTGCACTACAAGATCGGCGCTCTACCGCGTGATGGCATCGTGGGCCCGCCAGAACGACCGCACCGTATCGAACAGCGATGCAACCCTGATGGCGATCGGCTACGACTACAACCTGTCCAAGCGCACCGACATCTACACCGTGTTCGCCAACATCCAGAACCAGAACGACGGCCAGTACACCCCGGGCGCAGCAGGCGCGCCAGGCGGCTTCACCAAGGTCATGCGCTGAAGACAGCCGCGCGGTCCAGGTCGGCATCCGTCACCGCTTCTGATTCACCGGCACTCGCGTGCTGCAAAAAGACGCCTGCGGGCGTCTTTTTTATGGGCGCCGAGGCGCCCTCGGTTAGAATTGCGCTACCCACACAGAATGATCCATGACTTCCATGACTGAAACGCTGGACTCCACCGCTGTCGCCGCCTGGCTGGCCGACAATCCGAACTTCTTCGCCGAACACGCTCTAGCCTGCTGGGCCAGGTTCGCCTGTCGAGCCCGCTCACCGGCAAGGCGGTGTCGCTGCAGGAACGCCAGATGGAAGTAATGCGCGACAAGTACAAGGCGCTCGAACTGCGCATGTCCGAACTGATCCACCTGGCCCAGGACAATGCCGCCATCGCCAACAAGTTTCACGCCTGGACCCAGGGCTTGCTGGCCGCGCGCCGCGATGCCGACCGCCCGGGCGCGGTGGCCGACGGCCTGCGCGACGGCTTCGCCGTGCCCCAGGTCACGCTGCGCCTGTGGGATATCGATCCCATCTACAGCGACGCCTGGTTCGCGGCCAGGCGTGTCGGACGACGCGCGCATCTTCGCCAACAGCCTGCTGGCGCCCTACTGCGGCAGCAACCACGACTTCCGAAGCGGTACGCTGGCTGGGCGACGCCGCCGCGGTCCAGTCGACCGTGATCCTGCCGCTGCGCGTGCAGGGCACCGCCTTCGGCCTGCTGATCATGGGCTCGTCCGACCCGGAGCGCTTCACCGCGCACATGGCGACCGACTTCCTGATCCACATCGGCGAAACTGCCAGCGCGGCGCTGGCCGCCCTGCGCGCTTAACAGCATGGACGGCGCGCGGGAAGACGGCGCGCAAGTCGACTGGGTCGCGCGCTATCTGGCCCAGCTGACCACCCAGCGCCAGCTGTCCCCGCACAGCGTGCTCGCTTACCGGCGCGACCTGCTCGAACTGACCGCGCTGCTGGCCGGCGCCCCCTGGCAGGACGTGGTCCACGCCGACATCCGGCGCCTCGCTGCGCGCCTGCACGCCCAGGCCCTGAGCCCCCGTTCGATCGCGCGCAAGCTGTCTTCGTGGCGCGGCTTTTTCCACTGGCTATCGCGCCACCTGGCGATGGCGGCCAATCCGGTCGAGGGCATCCGCGCGCCCAAGCGCGCCCGCACCCTGCCCAAGGCGCTGTCGGTGGACGACGCGGTGCAACTGGTGGCGCCCCCGGCCCACGCCAGCGCCACGCCCGAGCCCGCCGAGCTGTGCAACCGCGCCATGTTCGAGCTGCTCTATTCGAGCGGACTGCGGGTGTCCGAGCTGGCCGGACTGGACCTGGAATACGGCCCCGGCGCGCTCGGCTGGATCGACCAGGCCTGGCGCCGAAGTGACCGTGACCGGCAAGGGCGCCAAGATGCGCAAGGTGCCGGTCGGACGCCACGCGCTGGCCGCGCTGGCCGCCTGGCTGGCGGTGCGCGAAGCGCCGCGCGACGGCAGCGCCGCCCTGTTCCTGACCAGCCGCGGCACCCGCAT
This sequence comes from Massilia sp. H-1, assembly GCA_024703915.1. Classification (GTDB taxonomy): domain Bacteria; phylum Pseudomonadota; class Gammaproteobacteria; order Burkholderiales; family Burkholderiaceae_D; genus Telluria_A. The sequence goes on from CP087969.1 coordinate 2,500,822, forward strand.
CTCGCCGCGCGTGGTGCAGCTGCGCCTGAAGGCGCACGCGTGCGCGCGCTAGCACCGCGGTCGAGGTCCATCCGCACGTGCTGCGCCATTCCTTCGCCAGCCACGTGCTGCAATCGTCGGGCGACCTGCGCGCGGTGCAGGACATGCTGGGTCACGCCAGCATTGCCTCGACCCAGGTGTACACGGCGCTCGACTTTCAGCACCTGGCGGCCGTGTACGACAAGGCGCATCCGCGCGCCACCGCAAAATCCAAGAAGCCCTGATCCGTATCAAGCTCCGAGACGGTATTTGGAAGCCTGCCGCGAATTGCGGCATAATCGCTCGATTATTCGATGCACCTGCTTACTAGAACACCATGGCCCTCATACCCAGCACTATCCTCACCGGCTTTCTCGGCGCAGGCAAAACCACCCTGCTCAACCGTATCCTGCGCGAAGACCACGGCCTGAAGATCGCCGTCATCGAGAACGAGTTCGGCCAGGAAAACATCGACAATGAAATCCTGGTCCAGGACAGCAGCGAACAGATCGTCGAGATGAACAACGGCTGCATCTGCTGCACCGTGCGCGGCGACCTGATCGTGGCGCTCGCGTCGCTGGCGCAAAAGCGCGCCGCAGGCGAACTGGACTTCGACCGCATCGTGATCGAAACGACGGGCCTGGCCAATCCGGGCCCAGTCAGCGCAAACGTTTTTTGTGGACGAGGAAGTCGGCGCCCACTACATGCTGGACGCCGTCATTACCGTGGTCGACGCACGCCACGCCATGACCCAGCTCGACGAGCACGAGGAAGCCCAGCGCCAGGTCGGCTTTGCCGACAAGCTGCTGATCTCCAAGACCGACCTGGTGGACGCGGCCAGCCTGGCCGAACTGGAAGCTGCGCCTCAAGCGGATCAACCCGCGCGCCGATCAGCCACGTGGACTTTGGCCACGCGCCCCTGACCGAAGTGCTCGACATCCGCGGCTTCAACCTCAATGACAAGCTCGAGATCGATCCTTCCTTCCTGACCGCCGACGAGGCGCATGACCATGACCACCACCACGGCCACGACCATGACGGCGAGCACGAGCATGTACATACGGAATTCTGCGACCACAGCAACGACCACCACCACAGCCACCACAGCGACGACATCGCCGCCTTCGTGTTCAAGAGCGACCGTCCGTTCTGATCCGGCCCGCCTCGACGAGTTCCTTGGCAGCCTGGTCCAGGTCTTCGGTCCGCGCATGCTGCGCTACAAGGGCGTGCTGCTGATGGAAGGGGCCGACCGCAAGGTGGTTTTCCAGGGCGTGCACCAGATGATGGGCACCGATATCGGCGCCAAGTGGGGCGAAAACGAAACACGTGGCAGCAAAATGGTCTTTATTGGCAAAAATTTACCGAAAGATGTCTTTATCCGCGGTTTGGAACAATGTTTGGTATAAACTATCCCGGTTTTGTGATGCACGGTCGGATGCCGCCTGGGTCGGCGTCGCGGACTGCGTTGTTGCATCGCCTTTGTTTGACGACTGAATTGCCAACACGCCATAGCGGCGAGGGGAAGACATCGGGATGGCAATATGAAGGAAACCGTGACAAAAAGCGCCAAGAAATCCGGCAAGCCGGGTGTGGTCAAGGCCGTCGCCAGCGCGCTGGCTAAAAAAATCGCAGGGCGCGCTCAAGCCCGCAGCCAAAGCCAAGTAAGCCGCCAAAGCGACCCCGGCAGCGCGGCCTGCTGCCAAGACAGCGGCAAAAAAAGCCGCCATAAGTAAGCCGTCAAGGCAGCAGTGAACAAGAGTCCCACAGCCAAGTAAGCACCGAAAAAAGCGGTGCCCGTCAAGGCGGCAGCCAAACCGGTAAAAGCGCCGGTAAAAGCGCCGGTAAAAGCGCCGGTTAAAGCGCTTAAACAGAAGGCGGCAGTCAAGGCCGCGGCCAAGACGGCACCAAAGCCTAAGCACCGAAAGCAGGTGGCGAAGCCGCTTGCAGAAAGCGGCTGTGAAGGCAGCTGCCAAGTAGGCAGTGAAAGCGGCTGCAAAACCGGCTGCGAAAGCGGCGGCCAAGCCGGTGGCAAAGCCAGCCGTCAAGCGATGGCGAGAAGCTAGCAGTCAAGGCCACGCCCAAGCTGCCGGTCAAGGCAGCAGTCAAGCCGCCAGCGGCGGCTGGCAAGACCGTCAAGGCGGCCGCGAAGGCGGCGCCCAAGTCGGACGAGGCAAGCATGAAACAGACAGCGCAGCAGCAGGCCGTCAAGGTAGGCGAAACGGGTGCGCGCTCACCGAAGTCAAGGGTGGCAGCGCCGAGTTAGCTGATAAAATGAAAACCTCTGTCGTATCGAAGGTAAGTGAAGTCATGACCAAAACAACTAAATCGACCCCCGCCGTGAACACAGAAGGCCGGATCCTGTCCGAGGACGAAATCCGGGCCATGAACGAGAAGGATTACATGAATCCGGCGCAGCTCGCCTTCTTCAAGGCGCGCCTGCAGCAGCTCGAGAAAGACTTGCTCAAGAACGCGGGCGAAACCACCGAGCACTTGCGCGAAACCGTGCTGGTACCCGATCCCGCCGACCGTGCCACGATCGAGGAAGAGCACGCGCTCGAACTGCGCACCCGTGACCGCGAACGCAAGCTGCTCAAGAAAGTGCAGCAGTCGATCGCCGCGATCGATCGATGCTTAAGGACTACGGCTGGTGCGAAGAAACCGGCGAACCGATCGGGATTCCGCGCCTCATCGCGCGCCCGACCGCCACGCTGTCGCTTGAAGCACAGCAGCGGCGCGAACTGAAACAAAAACTGTACGGCGATTGAAGCCGGGTTTGCACTGAACGAGGAAAGCATGCGGCACTGGCCGCATGCTTTTTTATTTTGCAGTTGGCATTCGTACGAACGCAAACTTTGCCCATCGGCTACACTATCACCTTGCACTGCCTTGGCGGGCAGCCAAGGACGATGTCGTGATCGCGTGACTCTACCCGGCAAGCATGCTACCGTGCTAAGGTGACACCGATGCGCCTGCAAGCGCATTGGCGTACTGATCGAATGAAACAGGGAACGACGTGGGAATTTTCTCCATTTTCAAGGGAAAAAATAAGCAGCCGGACAGCGCCGATACGCCGCCGGAGGCACGCCTGCGCGGCGAACCGTCGCGTCTGATCATCGATGGCGATGCCGAGCGCGCGCCAGCGGAAATCGCGCGCGCCACCGCCGCCAAGATCGACGCCATCAGAATCGGCCATGGCCGACGATATCTTCAACACGCCGGAACCGGCGTGGGGCAGCGGCGCCAAGCGCGGCCGTGCTTAGGCGCCCCGTCCCGAGGACGAAGGCGACACCCTGCCCATGCTCGAGATGGCCACCACCGAGCTGCTGTCCGACGATTACCTGACCGAATCCCCGGTTCACCCGCAGACCGCGCCGGTGATCGAGGAAATCGCGATCATGTACGCCAACGATCAAAAGGAATTCGCCGAACAGATGCTGCAGGAAGCCCTGCGCGATGTCGGCCTGTACCGACTGCACCGTCTGGTGGATGCTGTTCGACCTGTACCAGGTCATGGGCCGCCAGGATGAATTCGACAACGTTGCCATCGACTACGCGAGCCAGTTCGAAACCTCGCCCCCGACCTGGGCCCCGCCCGTGGTGCCGGGCGCCGAGGAAAGCAATTTTGCTTAGAAGCGTGACCCCGACCGAAGTGTTCATGCCGGCGTGCTCGACGCGCAGGTGGCGCCGCGCCTGGAACGCCTGCTGCAGCTGGCCGAGGAAAACCAGGTCATGCGCCTCGAATTCGGCCGCATCGCCGACGTCACGCCCGAAGGCTGCCAGCTGATGCTGGACGCGCTCACCCTGCTCCGCAAGCGCGAACGCGAGCTGATCGTGGTAAGCGCCGCCGAGTTCGCCGAACTGGTGCGCTCGACCATCACCATCGGCGAACGCGACGCGAGCGAAGCGCCATGGATGCTCTTGCTGGCCCTGCTGCAACTGATGAACCGCGAAAAAGACTTCGAAGAGACGGCGATGGATTACTGCGTCACCTTCGAACTGTCGCCGCCCTCGTTCGAGGCGCCCAAGCACGTGGCCACCAGCACCACCATTACCGCGCCCACGCGCACCGAATGCTTCATGCTGCTTAGGCCGTCATCAACAGCGGCGCCAATTCCCTGTTCGACGCGATCGACGCCTACGCGGCCCAGTCGCCGACGCTGCTGATCGATTGCTCGCGCCTGGCGCGGGTCGATTACGGCGCCGCCAGCGCCATGCTCAACCGGCTGCGTCCGATTGCTGCCGAAAAGAAAATCGAATTCCACGACATGAACCACCTGGTCGCGGCGCTGTTCAAACTGCTCAGCTTCGCCGAAGTGGCCAGGTTGTTCCCACATAAGTATTAAAGCGTCCGGCGGGCCGTCACCAGTATCTTGCAATTTGCGTTAACACCCCCATTCTCTGGGGGAGATAACTACGAGGCAGATATGGAACAATTTCACGGCACCACCATCCTGTGCGTGCGCCGCGGCAACATCGTGGCGCTGGGCGGCGATGGACAGGTAACTCTCGGCAACATCGTCATGAAGGGCACGGCCCGCAAGGTCCGCAAGCTGTACCAGGGCAAGGTCCTGTGCGGCTTCATGCGCAGCACCGCCGACGCCTTCACCCTCCTCGACCGCTTCGAAGGCAAGCTGGAAAAACACCAGGGCAACCTGCTGCGCGCCTCGGTCGAACTGGCCAAGGACTGGCGCACCGACCGCGTCCTGCGCCGCCTGGAAGCGATGCTGCTGGTGGCCGACCACGAATCGACCCTGGTCATCACCGGCAACGGCGACGTGCTGGAGCCGGAAGACGGGATCGGCGCGATCGGCTCGGGCGGCACCTACGCCCAGTCGGCGGCCAAGGCCCTGCTCGAGAACACGGAACTTTCACCAATGGAGATCGTGTCCAAATCACTGACCATCAGCTTCTACCAGCTGTGCATCTATACCAACCTGTCCCACATCATCGAAACGCTGGACTGACCATGAACCTGACACCCCAAGAAATCGTTTCGGAACTCGACAAGCACGTGGTCGGGCAAGGCAAGGCCAAGCGCGCGGTCGCCATCGCTGCTGCGCAACCGCTGGCGCCGCCAGCAGGTGGCCGAGCCGCTGCGCCATGAGATCACGCCCAAGAACATCCTCATGATCGGCCCCACCGGCGTGGGCAAGACCGAGATCGCGCGCCGCCTGGCGCGCCTGGCCGACGCCCCCTTCATCAAGATCGAAGCGACCAAGTTCACCGAGGTCGGCTACGTCAGGCGCGACGTCGACACCATCATCCGCGACCTGATCGACATCGGCATCAAGCAGACCCGCGCCTCCGAAATGAAGAAAGTGCGCGAGCGCGCCGTGGATGCGGCCGAAGAGCGCGTGATCGACATCCTGGTGCCCATCGGCGCGCGACTTCGGCTTCAACGTCACGCCGCCCATGCCGCATGAAGCCAAGGAAGGCGACAGCACGCGCCAGACTTTCCTGCAAGCGCCTGCGCGAGGGCGCCCTCGACGAGCGCGAGATCGAACTCGAGCTGGCCGACGCCGGCGCCCAGATGGAAATCATGGCCCCGCCCGGCATGGAAGAAATGACCGAGCAGATCAAGTCCATGTTCTCGGGCCTGGGCAGCACCCGCAAAAAGCCGCGCAAGGTCAAGATCGGCGAAGCGATGAAGCTGCTGATCGAGGAAGAAGCGGCCAAGCTGATCAACGACGACGAAATGAAGCAGATGGCGATCGCCAACGTCGAACAGAACGGCATCGTGTTCCTCGACGAGATCGACAAGATCGCCTCGCGCTCGGAAGTGGGCGGGGCCGACGTCTCGCGCGCCGGCGTGCAGCGCGACCTGCTGCCGCTGGTGGAAGGCACGACCGTCAACACCAAGTACGGCATGATCCGCACCGACCATATCCTGTTCATCGCGTCCGGCGCCTTCCACCTGGCCAAGCCGAGCGACCTGATCCCGGAACTGCAGGGGCGCTTCCCGATCCGGGTCGAGCTCGAATCGCTCTCGATCGCCGATTTCGAATGCATCCTCACCAGCACCGACGCCTGCCTGACCAAGCAGTACGAGGCGCTGCTCGAGACCGAAGGCGTGAAGGTGGAATTCGCCGCGGACGGCATCACGCGCCTGGCCGAGATCGCGTTTTCGGTCAACGAGCGCACCGAAAACATCGGCGCGCCGCCTGTACACGGTGATGGAAAAGCTGCTCGAGGAAGTCTCTTACGGCGCCAGCGAGAACCGCGGCCAGGTGGTCAACATCAACGCCGCCTACGTCAATGAGCGGCTCGACAAGCTGGCCGTCAACGAAGACCTGTCGCGCTACGTGCTGTAAGGAGAACGGATGGCCAACAAGGCATTGGCGACACGCCAGAAGATGCGGGTGACGGTGACGCGTTCGCCGCCGCCGCGCAATCCGGTCGCGGTGGCCGCCAAGCTGCGCGCGCGGCCCCCCCCACGCCAAAGGCCCCGGCGCCGAGCGCCAGGCGGCCAAACGCGCGCTCAAAAGGCGAAGCTGGAGCCGGAAGAGTAGCCCCACATCGCCCTCGCGGAGGCGGGGCCTATAGCATGCCGAACAACTTCGGGGACGTGCTATGGGTCCCCGCCTTCATGAGGACGATGTGTTAGCTATTTAGGGAATTGGGTCATACCGGAGAGGTGGGCCGCCAGCGGAAACCCCTTGGGGCTCCCGCTTTCTGGCCATCGGTGCCTAGTCTCCCCTGTTCCCGCCCGCGCTGCCATCACCTTGTGCGAAGCACCGATATTCGGTACATTCGGTACTGTTTCGCAGTACATTCGACCACAAGGATTCCATGAGCTCTCCCGAGCAAGTCATTACCGTGCTGCGCGCCGAATTGCGCGCGGCCAGCATCACCTACAAGGAACTGGCCGAGCGCATCGAGATGAGCGAGTCGAGCGTCAAGCGCATGTTCGGCCAGAAGGACATGGCCCTGTCGCGCCTGGCGCAGATCTGCAAGGCGGCTAAGCATTCCGATGGAAGACGTGCTGCGGCGCGCGGCCGACGCCCGCACCCATGCCGACACCCTCACCGCGGCCCAGGAAAAATCGCTGATGGCCAATCCGCGCCTGCTGCTGGTGGCCATCTGCTGCCTGGGCCACTGGACGCTGGACCAGGTCATCGAAACCTACAATATGAGCGAGCCGGAATGCATCGGCCTGATGGTGGAGCTGGACCGGCTCGGCCTGATCGAACTCAAGCCCGGCAACCGCTACAGCCTGCGCGTGTCGAACGCCTTCCGCTGGATCGCCGACGGTCCGGTGCAGCAGTACGTGCGCGAGCACGTGGTGGGCGATTATTTCGGCGGCCGCTTCGACGGCCACGGCGAAACCCCCTGATGTGCGTGCTTAGGCCCGGCTGTCGGCCGCCAGCGCCCAGGAAATGACGCACAAGGTGCAGCAGCTGGCTAAGCGAACTGGCGCGCCTGCACCAGAACGACCGCCGCCTCGACAGCAATGAGCGCGACGGCTACACGCTGCTGCTCGGCCTGCGTTCGTGGGAGTTCGCCGCCTTCACGGCCTTGCGCCGCAAGTAACTCAGCCTGCACGTCGTCCTCAGGCTCGGCGCCCCCCTTGGCGGGGACCCATGGCACGCAGGCGTCGTGGCGGAGCGAATGTGGCATGGGTCCCCGCCAAGGGGGGCGCCGAGCCCGAGGACGAAGTATCACCAGACCGGTCCGAGGAACAGGTACAGCGTGCTGTTGCCTTCCTTGGTCGCTTGCCAGCCCCCCACATAGGCCGGTCCGAAGCGGGTGTCGACCGACAGGAAGCCCGACACGGCCTGCTTGACGCTCGCGCCCACCGAGGGCTGGCTCAGATCGAAGCCGCCGCCCACTTCCAGCGAGAACCCGGCACGCACCGTGCCGCCCAGCGTGACCGGCAGCGCGCCGATGCGGCGCGCCAGCACCAGCCGCCCGAAGGCGACCGTCTTGCCCTGGATCGAATCGGGCACGGTGCCCGACAGGCGCAGGAAGCCGCCCAGGCTGAGCGGCGAATAGCCATTGTTCGAGTGGGCGTATTCGCCGTACACATGGCTTAAGCCCAGTTGCCGCCGCTGATCGCCGCCATCCCGATCAGGGTCGAGCGGGCCTCGGCCGCGGCGCCGCCGCTGTCGCCCGGCACGCGCTCCATGCGCGCCTCGAGCAGGTAGCCGCGGCTGGGGAAACCGAGCGAGATCGAGGGTGTCGGCGCGGTACTGCGCGAACTGGCTGGTGCCGTAGCCGCGCAGCTCCGTGCCTTGCGGGTCTTCCGGAATCACCGAGCGCACCCCGGCCCCGCTGGCGCGTCACGCCGACCTGGATGTCGCCAAAGTTGCCCAGCTCGCGCCCCAGCACCAGCCCGGCGCCGCTGCCGGAATAGGCGTAGCGACGCTCGCAGCCGTACACTTACCAGGAAGCTGTCGAGCGAGGTCGAGTTGTACTCGAGCGAAGGGGCCAGGTACCAGGGCGAGCCACCCCCAGCGGCTGGTAGAACTGCAGGCCGAGGCCGCGCCGGTCGCCTAGCCTGCACCAGCGTGCGCAATTCCCCGCCCCAGCTGTTCATCGAGGTGCGCACGTGCAGCAGCTTGAGCGCAAAGCGGTTGGCGTCGTCGAAGTCGCTGGCCAGCTCCAGGCCGACCCGCAGGCGGCTGGTGGCCCACGGCGCTTCGGTGGCCTTGATGGTCACGCTGCGCTTGCCGCCTTCGTCGTCGATCTCGGTCTCGACCCGTTCCAGGTCGGCGCGCCCGTACAGCATGTCGGCCGCGCCGCGCACCTGCTCGCGCGTCATGCTCTGGCCGGGCACGATGCCCGACTGGACTTCCAGCACCTTGGGATTGATGCGGTCGGTGCCCTCGACGCTGACCCTGGCCACCACCATCGGCGTATCCGACAGCGGCGGCGGGGCCAGGCGGTTGTTTTCGAACAGCGCATAGTCGGCCGGGGCCAGGGCCAGCGGGGCGAGCCGGCTTTCCAGCTCGCGCGCCGCGTTTTCATGCTTACCGCAATGGCCGCGCCCACGCTGCGAAAATCGAGGAAGCCGATGCCGTCCAGGCCGGGCGCGATCAGGATGTCCTGGGCCCGCAATTCGCGGATCGAGCGCTGCACGTTCTGTTCGGTCAGGATGTTGATCATCTGCTGGGCGACGCCGAGCGCGCTGCCCAGGTGCTTTTCGGGCGCCAGCGGGGTGCCGACGTTGACCGCGATGACGATGTCGGCGCCCATCTTGTGGGCCAGGTCGATCGGCAGGTTGCGCACCAGGCCGCCGTCGACCACCAGGCGTCCGTTGACCCGCACCGGCGCGAATACGCCCGGCACCGCGAGCGAGGCGCGCATGGTCAGGAACAGGGGGGTGTCGATCAGGTCGACCAGTTCGCCGGTGACCAGGTCCGAGGCCACCGAACGAAACGGCAGCGCCAGCTCGCTGACCGGACGGTCGCGGGTGCCGGCCAGCAGCAGGCGGCCCAGCGCCTGTTCGAGCGCGGCATTGCTTAAGCCGCCGAGGGCGGCAGCGAGACGCCGTCGCCATGCACCCCGAACTCGATGCGCGAGGGCAAGATGGTGTCTTCTTCACGGCGCCGGAATTCCAGGTCCTGGCGCGCGGGACGGTCGGCCACGACCCGGTCCCAGTCCGTCTGGCGCGCCATTTTTTCCAGGTCGGACACGCTGGCGCCGGCCGCATAGGCGCCGCCCAGCACACTGCCCATGCTGGTGCCGACCACGATGTCGATCGGGACCCGCAGCTCGCGCAGGGTGCGCAGCACGCCGATGTGGGCAAAGCCGCGCGCGCCGCCGCCCGAGAGCACCAGCGCCACGCGCGGCCGCGCGGCCGGGGTGACGGCCGGGGCGGTGCCCGGGGTGATGCCCGGTGCTGCAGGCCGGCAGCGGCTCAGGCGACTGGGCGAGCAGCCGGCGCGGCGCTGAAGGAAAGCGCGCACGCGAGCGCGGTCGCGAAAGCACGCGGGAGCATCATGGAACCTTACTGGGTTGGCGACTGGCCACCGCCAGACATGTTGCAGGGTCGGGGCTTAGGCATCTGCTGCGGCGGCGGTGGCGGCGGCACGCCCGGCGGCTGGGCCACGGGCGGCTCCATCGGCTGGCCAGTAGGCGGCGGCAGGTACCGGCACGTTCAGAACCCGGCATGTCCGGCACCTGCATCGGATTGGAAATGAGCGGTGGCGGCGAGCCCTGCATTTGCGAGCCCTGCATCTGATTTTGCAGGAGCGATGGCGGCGGCGCGCCGACCGGCGCGGCCAGCGCCACGCTGCTGCTTAAGCCTTGTCGTCGGTGGCCAGCTCGATGCGCTTGAGGACGCCGCCTTCGGACAGCATCACGTACTTGGGATGGACTTCCTGCAGCATCACGCCGCTCGACAATTCATGGCCGACCTGGACCGCCTTGGGCGGCTGGCCGTCGGCGACCAGGATCGCCACGCCTTCGGCATGCGGCATGGGCAACCACGCCCGTCAGCTGGTAATTGCTGGCCACAACCGCGACCGCCTGGCCGCCGAACAGGGTGCTTAAGCCGCGTCCGGGCTGGGGTCGGGCTGCGCGCTGTCGGACATGGCCGCCAGCGGACGCTGGGCCGGCTTGTACAGCTCCATGGCCCAGTACGCGACGGATGCGGACAGCGCGATCACGGCGAGCAGGCTGAAAATCAAAGGCAAACGCTTCATTACATTCCTTGGTTACCGCACCAGCTGATTAATTTCGATGATAGGCATGAGCACCGCGAGCACGATCAGCAGCACCACCACCCCCATCCCCACGATCAGGGCCGGTTCCAGCAGGCCTAGCCAGCGTCAGGGCGCGCCGTTCCAGGTCCTGCTGCTGCGAATTGGCGGCCCGTTCCAGCATGGAGGGCAGCTCGCCCGTGATTTCAGCTTGCGCGGATCATGTGGATCAGCATCGGCGGAAAATGCTTTTGCACGGCCAGCGCGCGCCAGGCTGACGCCCTCGCGCACACTGGCGCTGGCCGATTCGACCAGGTCTTTCATGACCACGTTCGACAGCGTGTCGCGGCTGGTGTCGAGCGCGCGCAGGATCGGCACGCCCGAACCGATGGTGATCGCCAGCGTGCTGGCGAAGCGCGCCGTGTTGAAGCTGCGTTCGAACTTGCCGTACACGGGCGCGGTCAGCAGCCAGGCGTGGAAGCGGCGCTTGACGAGCGGATTGCGCAAGGCGCGCATCCAGCTGTAGCCATGCGGCAATGGCCGCGATCAGCGTGAGCAAGCCCCAGGAACGCACGAAGTCCGACACCGCCAGCATGACCATGGTCAGCAGCGGCAGCTTTTGCTTGGTGCTGGTGAAGACCGAGACGATCTGCGGCACCACGTAAGTGAGCAGGAAGATCACGATCGCGAATGCCAGCACGGTGACGATGGCCGGGTAAATGAAGGCCAGCCTCACCTTGGCCACCAGCGCGTTGCGGCGCTCGATGTAGTCGGCCAGGCGCGCCAGCACCCGTTCCAGCTGGCCGATCTGCTCGCCCGAGGCGACCAGGGCGCGGAAGATGTCGGCGAAATCAGCGCGGGGTAGCGCGACAGCGCGTCCGAGAACGAGGCGCCGCCCATCACTTCCGAGCGGATCGAGGCGATCAGGTCGCGCACGTAGGGCCGCTCGGCCTGTTCCAGCAGCGCGGTGAACGCTTGTTCGAGCGGCAGGCCTAGGCTTCGAGCAGGCTGGCCAGCTGACGCGTAAACAGCGCCAGTTCGATCTGCGTGAGGCGCTCGCCGAAGCCGCGCCGGGTGGCCACGCCCTTGTCGTCGACCTGGGCGGCAATGGCTTCCACGCTGAGCGGCGTCAGGCCCTGCAGGCGCAGGTCCGAGCGCGCCGACTTGGCGCTGTCGGCGTTGACCACGCCCTTCTGGGTGGCGCCATGGGCATCCACGGCTTCATAGCGAAATGCGGGCATGGTGCGGCCTAGTCCTTGGTCACGCGCAGCAGCTCGGCCTGCGTGGTGGTGCCATCGTCAAGCCAGCGGTTGCCGTCTTCGCGCATGGTCTTCATGCCGACCTTTTGCGCGGCGGCGCGGATGTCGGCCTCCGATGCCCGGTTGTGAATCTGGGCCCGGATTTCGTCGGTGGTCTGCAGCAGCTCGTACACGCCGACCCGGCCGTGGTAGCCGGTGAAGCCGCACTTGTCGCAGCCGACCGCGCGCCAGGCCGTGCCGTCGGACACCTTGCAGTGCACGCACAGCTTGCGCACCAGGCGCTGCGCCATCACGCCCAGCAGGGACGAGGACAGCAGGAACGGTTCGATCCCCATGTCGAGCAGACGGGTGACGGCGGCCGCCGAATCGTTGGTGTGCAGCGTGGCCAGCACCAGGTGGCCGGTGAGCGACGCCTGGACCGCGATCTGCGCCGTTTCCAGGTCGCGGATCTCGCCGATCATGATCACGTCCGGATCCTGGCGCAGGATGGCGCGCAGGGCCTTGGCGAAGGTCATGTCGATCTTGGCATTGACCTGGGTCTGGCCGACGCCGATCAGGTCGTACTCGATCGGGTCTTCGACGGTCAGGATGTTGGTGGTCGACGCGTTCAGGCGCGACAGGGCCGCGTACAGGGTGGTGGTCTTGCCGGAGCCGGTCGGCCCGGTGACCAGCACGATCCCGTGCGGCTGGTTGATCAGGTTGTCGAACTCGGGCAGCAGCTCGGGCGCCATGCCCAGGTGCGACAGGTCGAGGCGCCCCGCTTCCTTGTCCAGCAGACGCAGCACGGCGCGTTCGCCGTGACCGGTCGGCAGGGTCGAGACGCGCACGTCGACGCCCTTGCCGCCCACGCGCAGCGTGATGCGGCCGTCCTGCGGCAGGCGCTTCTCGGCGATGTCGAGCTGCGCCATGATCTTGATCCGCGAGATCAGCGAGGCGTGAATCGCCTTGCGCGGGCGTACCACGTCGCGCAGCGCGCCGTCGATCCGGAAGCGCACCACCGACGTTTGTTCGAACGGCTCGATGTGGATGTCGGACGCGCCTTCGCGCAGCGACTGCGTGAGCAGAGCATTGATCATGCGGATCACGGGCGCGTCGTCGGACGACTCGAGCAAGTCCTCGATGGCCTAAGCACGTCGTTGAGCAGCTTGGTCAGATCGAGGTCGGTGTCGAATTCGTCGGCCACCTGCGAGGCGTCGCCGCCGCCATAAGCATAGGCGCTGGCGATGGCCGCTTCCAGCTCGGCGCGGTCCATCGAACGCAGCACGATGCGGCCGAAACGGCGCGACACTTCCACGATGGCGGCCGGCGCCGTGGCGCCCGAGACCCACACCTCGACGGTGTGCTCGGCCTCGTCGCTGGAGCGCGCCAGCACGCCGAAATCGCGCGCGAAAGCGTAGGGTAAGAGATTGCTCATCGTCGCTCTGTCAGTTCTGTACGGGCTGCTGCCCGGCCGGGGCCGGCTGCATTGCGCGGTTCGACCGGCGCCAGGATCGGACGCGGCGGCACCTTGGCCATCGAGCCGCCGCCCGGCGGCTGGCCGCCGTTCAGGGCTTCGCAGCACGGGCGAACCGTAGTCCGGCATCACGACGCTGTCTTTCGGCAGGGCCGCGGCCTGGCTAGCGCTGCGCATGTAGTCGTAGCGGTCGGTCGAGATGGCGTTGCTGTCTTCCTTGCTGCGCACGATGACCGGGCGCAGGAACACCATCAGGTTGGTTTTCTTGCGGCTGCAGGGTGCGGTACTTGAACAGGTTGCCGAGGATAGGGATGTCGCCCAGGCCGCGCACTTTTTCTTCGGTGCCGCCGGTGTCGTCGCGAATCAGGCCGCCGATGACGATGATCTGGCCATCGTCGGCGATCACGGTGTTCTCGATCACGCGCATGTTGGTGGTCACGCCGGCCGACAGTTTTTCGGAGCTAAGCCACCACGTCCGAGGTCTCCTGGTAGATCGACATCTTGATGGTGCCGCCTTCGGAAATCTGCGGACGCACCTTGAGCGTGAGACCCACGTCCTTGCGGTCGACGGTCTGGAACGGATTGCTTAGGCCGAGCCGCCCGCGTTGGTGGTAAAACAGACCGGAAATGACGCCGATGTTCTGGCCCACCTTGATCGACGCCAGCTCGTTGTCGAGCGTGATCAGGTTCGGGGTCGACAGCACATTGGTGGCGTTGTCGTTTTGCAGGGCATTGGCGATCGCGCCCAGGCCGAGCGCGCCGTTAATCTGGCGGAACACGCCGATCGACAGGCCGGAGCCGGGATTGGGCACGGCCGCCGTGGCCAGGCCAAGCCAGCGAGGCGCCGCCCGCGGTGGTGAAGTTCTGAATCACGCCGGTGCGGTACTTGCTGGCGCTGTCGCCGGTCAGGCTTAGGCCCACTGCACGCCGAACTGGGCGGCATTGTCGGCATTGACTTCGACGATCAGCGATTCGATGTACACCTGGGCGCGGCGCGTCGAGCATGTCGATCACGTTGCGCAGGTTGCGGTAGACCGCGTCCGGCGCGGTGATGATCAGGGTGTTGGTCGAGGTGTCGGCCTGGATCCAGCCGGCCCCGCCGCCGCCACCGCCGCTGTTGGCGTTGCCGAATTTTTCGGATTGCTGGTCGGCGCCCTGCTGGCCGCTGCCCAGACCGCCGTCCTTGCCGCCGCCCTGCTGGCCCGACTGCACGCTGCCGCCGCTGGTGCCCGACTGGGTTTGCGGCAGCGCCGAGCTGTCCGACGAGACCACCGCGCGCAGGGTCGCCGCCAGCTTGGCCGCTTCCGCATTCTTGAGGTAGACCACGTGCACATTGCCCGCTTCCGTGGTCGGCTGATCGAGCTTGGCGATCAGCGACTTGGCCAGGCTGGCGCGCTGGACGGGGCGCGGATCACCAGCGAATTGGTGCGCGGATCGGCCACCACCGAGACGCGCCCGGAGTCGCCGCCCGGCGAAGGCTGCAGCAGTTTTTCGATCAGGGTGGCCATGTCGGCCGCGATCCTGTAGCGCACCGGCACGATGTCGACGTCGGCCGCGATCGGCGCGTCGAGCGCGGCGATGATCTTGGTCAGGCGCTGCAGGTTGTCGGCGTAGTCGGTGATCACCAGGCTGTTGTTGCCCGGGTTGGCCATGATCGAATTGTTCGGCGAAATGAGCGGACGCAGCACGGCCGTCAGGTTGGCCGCCGATTCGTAGTTCAGGTGATAGATCTGGGTCGCCACCTGGTCGCCCTTGACGCTGCTCTTGCCCATCCCGACCTGGGTCGGCGAGGATTGCAGCTTCGCTTCGGCTTCCGGCACCACCTTGGCATAGCCGTCGCCGGTGACCACCGCGTAGCCTTGCAGGCGCAGCGCGGAAGTGAGCAGGCTGGAAGGCCTGGGCCTTGGTGATCGATTTTTCCGAGACCAGCGTCAGCGTGCCCTTGACGCGCGGGTCGATGATGAAGGTCATGCCGGTGTAGTGGCCGACCGCCTTGATCACCGATTCGATGTCGGCGCCGACGAAGTTGAGCGCCGCCTGGTCTTCAGGGGCTGCCCACACGGGCGCGGGCGCGCCTGCGACCGCGCAGCACAGCATGACGCCGGCCGCGACACGGCGCAGCGCCGGAAATGGGAGTGTGCTACCAGACTGTTTTTTCATCATTTGAACTCTAACGCGATAATTTTCTTGCCGCCCACCATTCGGCGCTGGCCCAGTAAATTCAGGAGATTGCCCAGCGTTTCTTCATACCCGTCAGCCGCCTGCGCCTGTCCGGTGAACTGGAAGCGGCCCTTGTCGAGCGCCCCCGTTCCCGATAACAGCAGCGCGCCGCGCACTGTACTCAAACTCATTTGCGCCTGCTGCCCGCGCCAGTCCATTGCCACTTCATAGGTGCCGAGCGGCTTGACCGGCGCCATGCGCGAGCCCATGTCCGCCAGCGACAGCAGCGTGCGGCCATGCACGTCGACCGCCTGCCCCGCGCGCGCCAGCTGCAGCGTGGTCCAGGACAGCTTGACCACGCCGGACGGCGCCAGCGTGTTGAGCGGCGCGCCCAGGCCAAGCCAGGCGTTCAGGCCTAAGCAGCAGCAGTTCGGCCGCGCTGACCTGCCACTGCGACAGGCTGCCCGACAGATTGACCGGCTGCGACAGCGCGTCGGGATTCTCCAGCGTCAGTTCGACCTGGCCGAGCAGCACCATGGGCGACAGGCGCCAGGTAAACTCGCCCCGGCAGCAGCGGGGTCACCGCGCCATGCGGCATGCCGGCCGCGCCGCCAATGAAAGCCGAGCCGCGCCACAGCGTACCTTGCGCATCCCCGAGAGTCAAACGGCCGCCGGTCTGGGTCTCGACCATGGAGCCGAGCCAGGCCATGCCAGAGGAACACCAGCACCGTCAGCGCGGCCGCCAGGGCGATCGCCAGCAACCATAGCACAGCACGCTTCATCGGGACGCTTCGCCCGTGTTCTGCCGCAGCGTCAGCTGGGCGTCGACCTGCCCGTCCGGGCTGCCCGCGGTGACCGACAAGTCTTCCACCCCGATCCGGTTTTCGCGGCGCTGGGCGTCGAGCCAGCTGTACAGGTTGGCGAACGACACCCCGGTCAGCTGGATTTTCGCGAATTCGCCGGTGATCAGCAGCGAGGCTTGGCGTCATCGCGCGCGCCGTCAGGCTGGCGGTGAGCGATTCGCGCGTCATGGGCGAGACGGCCGGGGCCGGACGGCTGGCCAGTTCGGTCGCTTCCTGGGCCAGCGCCTGCATGGTGGCCGCTTCGACCCGCATCTGCGGCAGCTGCTTGTTCAGTTTGGCCTTGCCGTCCAGGGCCGGGCCGATGAACAGCATGTATCCCAGCGCAGCCAGGGGGTGGCGCCGCCCACGGTCAGGTACTTGCGTTCCTGTTCGGTGCGCGCCAGCCAGTACAGCGCCAGCTGGTCCTTGAATTGGCCAATCAATGTCGTGGCGCTCATTTTTTTCCTCCGGCACTGCGAATCACGAATACCCCGCCACCGGAGTCGGACAGGTCCAGCTTGCGCTTGGCCAGCTGGTCGCGCAGGGCGGCCGTGCTGCCCGGGTCCACCGTTTCCGGCTTGAGCTTGACGGTGGTGGCGCGCTCACGGAAGGTGAGCGTGGCCAGCACCGGCGGCTTGGGCAGGCTGCGCGCGGCTTCGCCGAAGGCGGCCGCCTGGAAGGTGAATTCGTCCGGCGTGACCTGGCCCTGAGCCGCCTTGGCGCGGTTGATATTGCCGCGCATTTGCGCCGCCGGGTCGCTGCTGATCACGTTCTCTTTCGGGAACGCGGCCTTGAAGGTTTGCTTCATGCCGAGCGTGATGGCGTCCGCTTCGCGCTTCATGCGCAGCCACTGGACGTTCAGGCCGACCAGGTTGACCACCACCGCCAGCAGCGCCAGGCGCAGCGGCCAGCGCCATTTTTTCCAGTCGCGCACTTGCAGGCGGCGGCGCCCAGGCCCGGCACCAGGTCCAGCGTGGTGCTCTTGGAACCGGCGATCCAGTGGGCCCAGTTTTCCGTTTCCAGATGGATGCCGGGGCCCGCTTCGGCCACCAGCGCCTTGTACTCGCCCATCTGGGCGGCGCCGACATACAGGTTGAGCGGGGCGTCAGCTTAAGCCAGCGCGCGCGCCGTCTGCAGGGCCACCGCGGCGCTGCCGGAGACGGCCAGGCCCAGGCCCTGGTACAGGCCGTGGCGCAGCGTGATGCCGGCGCCGTCGATCGCGCCTGAGACATTGCCCGGCGCCAGCGGCAGGCACAACTGGGACGGCATGGCCGCCACCGTGCGCGCCTTTGCGCCAGCAGCAGCTTGACGGTCGCTTCCAGCCAGGCGCGCTGCACTACCGCGATGGTGCGCATGCCGTCGTCGTGCTGGGCCGGCGCGGCCACCAGCACGCAGTCGTCGGCGTCGGCCAGGATGTGTTCTTCGACCAGGCTGGGCAGCGCGGCCTTGAGACGGGCATTCGACAGCGGCGGGGTCTTCACTTGCAGCAGCGTGACGTCGACCGCGGCCTAGGCAGCAGCACCACGTGGCGGCTGGCGGCGACCACGTCGCCCATGCTGCGCAGCGCGCCCCTCGCCCTGCTGGACCACGGCGCCGCCGTCGGCCACGAGGGCGAAGCGCGCCAGTGCGCCTTCGCTGTCGGCGCGGGCGGGAAGCCGGATATATAAAGTGCTCAAACAGTCTCGCTTTCGTTCTAGTTTTGGCGTACCCAGACCGTGGTGGTCTTGAAGGTCTGGTCATCGAGCTTGCGGTTGACCAGCGCTTCGGCGTCGAGCGCGGCGCGGTCGAGACGCACGCGCGACAGCACCAGGAAATACTCACTCTTCACATCAAACATCGGATCAGTAGGCGGCTGTCCGCCGAACAGCTGCTGCTGAAAATCCGACTTCTGCCGGTAATACGCCTGCTTGCGCCGCTCGATCAGCGCATTGGCCTGCGATACCGAAAAATTCTCCATCAGCGCCGAGATCACTTCCCATGCAGCGCCGTGTTCACATTCACGGCCGTGGCATCGGCCTAAGCAGCACGATCACGTACTGGCGCAGCTTTTCGATGATCTGCGGCGTGTAGCCCTGCACCGCCAGCAGGTCGTCGAGCCCGGTCAGGGCGATCGGCGAACTGGTGCGCGGCACGACCGGCGTGGTGTCGCCCTCGGCCCGCTGCAGGGGATCGGAGGCCGCGGCGACCAGCTTGGCGGTCCGTTCGGCCAGCACCGGATCGAGCTGCAGATTGGCCAGCAGGCGGCGGTACACGGCCACGTGCAGCGGATCGATCTTCGGCCCCGTTGCCAGATTGGTCAGATTGTAGCGCGAGGTGGCGTCGATAATCCGCCCCGAGAGGGTCGCATCGAAAATTTCTCCTTCGACCCGCTCGCGCTCGATGTACTGGTCAAGCCGGGTTTCGGCCAGCGGCGTGTTCCACACCGCCGTCAGCGAAGTGAAGGTGCGGCTGTCCATGCCGTCCTGGCGCAGCACCAGCCGCGCCCAGTCGAGCGCGCCGCGCAGGATCCACTTGGTCTGCAGGTGCAGGCGCTGGTTTTCCATCGAACGCACCTGGACTTGCTGCTGCCAGAACAGGCTGGCCACGATCGTCACCGCCAGCGTGGTCAGGAGCAGCGCCGTGATCACGGCCACGCCGCGCTGGCGCTTCGGTTGCGGCGGACGCTTCATAAGCCCCCCAGCAGGAACGATTTGATCATGACCGCGCTCACGCCGTCGATCTGGAGCGCGACCTGCAGGCCGGTGGGCGGCAATTCAAGCGCGCCCGGGTTGTTCTCGCGCGGCTTGCCGCCGGTTTTCCAGCCGCTCCCTTCCCAGGTCTGGACCGCCATCCCGGTCACGCCCTTTTGCAGGATCACGGGCGGGGTGGTGTCGGCATTGCTGGTGGCGGCCTTCCACAGCACGTCGAGCTGGACCAGGTCGCGCGTGCCGACCGATTCGCGCCGGGTCAGCACGCCGTCCTGCACCCGGTACGACACCACTTGCAAGGTGGAAGCCTCGTTTTCGCGGAAGGCATTGCGCACCATGACCATGCGGTCGGTGTCGGCCAGCAGGAAGGGACGCTTTTGCAGCGAAGCCGGATTGGCCATGTGTTCGGCGTCGCTCTGGAGCTGGGCAAAGGCCAGCTGCATGCCGCGCGTGGCCTCGATCTGGGCCGTGATCGCCACCCGCGAACGGATGATGCCGTCCAGCCCGCGCCAGCCGAGCACGGCGACGATGGACAGGATGCTGATCGCGACCAGCAGCTCGATCAGCGTGAAACCGCGGCGTGGGGCGAGCTGGTTCATTCGTTGAGCACCAGCTGGACCAGCTTGATGATGCGGCGCTGGGGATCGGCCATGTCGTACACGCTCACCTCGACCCGGCGCAGGCGCGGGTTGGGGCTGGACAGGACTTCTTCCTGGCACACCAGCTTGAGATCGCCCTGCGGGCACTCGAAGCTGCGCTTGCCGACCCCGGGAAATTCGTGTTCGAGGCGGATCTGGACCAGCCGGTTCTCGGCCGACCAGGTGGCCATCATGGAGGCGCGCAAGCCGTTGCTGTTGGCGGTCAGGCTGCCGACCGCGCGCAGCGAGGCGCCCAGCGCGGTGCCGACGATGACCAGCGCCACCAGCACTTCGAGCAGCGTGAAACCGGCGCGGATGCGGGCGCCCATCATTCGACGACGAAGTGGCCGACACCGTCGGCGCGGATGGCGACGCTGTCTTCGCCGACCGCCATGGTCAGCACGAAGGGCTTGTCGACCGGCTCGCGGCCGAAGGTGATGCGCATGGGATTGCCGGTGCTAGGCCCGAAGCCGGATCGATCAGCAGCGCCACCGGGCCGCCCTTGAAGGCGCGTTCGCGCAGCAGGTCGTCCTTGGTGACCGGCTCCCAGCTGTTCTCGTTGCGCACGATGAAACGGTAATGTTCGCCGTCAGCCTCGAACGCGACCAGGCGGTTGCGCACGATCGCTTCGTCGCGCGCCAGCTGCAGCAGCAGCGCGATGCGGCTCGCTTCGGCCTGCAGATTCTGGCGCGGACTGGGGATGGCATTGACCGAAACCAGGCCGAGCGTGATCCCGATGATCACCATGACCACCATGATCTCGATCAGCGTGAAGCCGCGCGGCCGCGGCCTGGCTGCATCAGTGCCACCGCGGGAACCTGTTATTCCCAGTTGCCGATGTCGGCGTCGGCATCAGGTACCGCCCGGCTGGCCGTCGGCGCCCAGCGAGAAGATGTCGACTTCGCCTTTGACGCCCGGCGACAGGTACTGGTATGGGTTGCCCCACGGGTCGTTCTGCAGCTTGTCGACGTAGCCGCCGGTCTTCCAGCCGTTGGCGTTCGGGCCGCTGGTCGGTTTTTCGACCAGGGCCTTGAGGCCTTGCTCGGTGGTCGGATAACGCTGGTTGTCGAGCTTGTAGAGCTTGAGCGACTGCATGATCTGGGCGATGTCGGTCTTGGCGGCGGTGATGCGGGCTTCGACGGTGCGGTTGAGCAGCTTGGGCACGACCAGCGCGCCGAGGATGCCGATGATGACCACGACCACCATGATTTCAACCAGGGTAAAGCCGCGCTGCAAGGCTGGCCGATGGATTCTTACGTTTTGCATAATATTGTCAACGGGTCAAAAAAGTCGGAACGCAGAGTATAAGGCCGAAAACGTTTCGGTCCACAACATTTGTCAGCTAATTGTAAGACAGCGCGGCCCCGGAGGGCCACGCGTTTTCGCATGCTTCAGTGGCGGGCGCTGCCTTCGAGTCTTTGCCGCACTGCATCATTTCCGCCTGCCGCGATGTTCGAAGAAACGGGCGCAAGCGCACGCACGGCCGGGGCATCCTTGACGAATGGTGCGATGCCCAATTCCCGGTCCACTTCATGCGGATAAACCAGGTAACCGCGCGTGATCACCGCCGCCACCTTGCGGATGTCGGCGATGTTGGTGGTCGGGTCGCCGTCGACCAGCACCAGGTCGGCCAGCTTGCCCTTGGCGATCGAGCCCCGTTCGGCGCTGGTGCCGGTGTAGCGGGCGCCGTTGCGGGTGGCCACCTGCAGCGCCTGGGCCGGGGTCAGCCCGGCCTGGACCAAGAGTTCGAGTTCGGCCTGCAGCGTGAAGCTTAAGCCATTTCATCGGTGCCCGCCACCAGCGGCACGCCCGCCTTGTACAACAGGCCCACGAATTCGACCATCTTGGCGTACGATTTTTCGTAGCGCGCCTGGGCGGCGGCGTCGGCGATCTTCATGGAGCCGACATGGAAGCCGCGCTGCACGTCGGGCGGCATGTGGGCCGCGATCGGCGCGAACGGCGTGTTCATGTCGCCATCTTTCTGCTTGAGGAAAGCGAAAGTCGCCAGCGTCGAATCGATGACCGTGCCTTTCTTTTTCAGCCTCGCAATGAAATTTTTGACCACCGGCGCATTGAAGTCGAGGCTGGCGACCCGCTCGGTAGAAGCAGGATGAAGCGCTCCAGCGTGCGCGTCTCGGTGGTCGGCGTGGCCAGGAAATTGAGCATCACCTGGTTGATGTGGTTGATCTCGTCGAAGCCCGCGTCGAGCGCTTCGTGCGCGCCAAGCCGGCCGGAATGTGGCCCGACACGCGCATGCCGCGCGCATGCGCGTAGGCGACCGTCTCGGCCAGGATCGCCTTGGGGAAGGAATTGTAGATCTTGAGCTGCGGGTAGCCGTGTTCGGCGTACCAGTCGATCGCGTTTTTCGCCTGCGGCAAATCCTTGATGACGAAGCCGAGGTTGGCCGAATACGGGCTCTGGCCTTCCAGGAAGCCGGACGGCACCACCTGCGGTCCGAGCAGGGTGCTTAAGCCGCGGTTTCGTCGAGAATCTGCTGCATGGTCGCGTTGTCATTGCCCATGTCGCGCACCGTGGTCACGCTTCGGCGGGCGATGTTCATGCCGCCTTCCCAGCGGCCCACGTGGCCGTGCATGTCGAACAGGCCGGGCAGCATGACGCGGCTTGGCGCCGTCGATCTCGTTCTGGGCGCCGCGCACGGGCGAGCGCCTGCCACAGCACGGCGGTGATGCGCCCGCGCAGGACGTACACGTCGGACGGCGCGCCGAGCACCGCTTTCTCGCTGTCGAACACGCGCACGTTCTTGACCACCGTCAGGCCCTCGAGCTTGTGCTGCAGGCGCGCGGCGACATCCTTGAGCAGGCGCGCTTCGGCCGTCTTCTGGCGCTCGGCCAGCTCCTTGCCGACCGCGCCCCAGCCTTCTTCGGCCACCGTCATGAAGCCCGGCACGACCATGGCGAACAGGCGCGGTTTGGCGCCCGTGGTGGCCCAGAAAAATTGCGGCGACAGGCCCAGGCCCGTCATCGCCAGCAGCTGCACCTTGGCGCTCTTGCCGTTGGCGGTCACCTGCACTTCGTCGAGCACGCTGCTGCGACAGCGCGCCCGAGGGCAGCAGCGGCAGCGGGCCGTTG
The DNA here is from genome assembly GCA_024703915.1 of Massilia sp. H-1. GTDB lineage: Bacteria > Pseudomonadota > Gammaproteobacteria > Burkholderiales > Burkholderiaceae_D > Telluria_A. Next base: position 2,523,611 of record CP087969.1, read on the forward strand.
TTGCGCGCGGCCATGGCGCTGATCGCGATCGACACCACTTCCAGCGTGCTGTTGAGCGGTACGTACATGGCACCGCCGTTGCTGGCCGTCTGGCCTTGTTCGGAGGTCGACTTCCAGACCGCCTTGCCATCCTTGACCGCGAACTGTTCATCGACCACCGAGCCGAAGGTGGTGTTGCCCTTGACCGCGTACTCGCTCATGATACCGTCGGCGGCCAGGCGGAACGTTTCCGGTCAGGTCGGGGCCGCGGCCATTGTTCTTGTAGACCATGTGGACCCGGGTCATGCCGTCGTCCTCGCGTTCGACGACCTGCTCGCCCATGCGGGTGCCGTTGTCGGCCACGATGTCGTAGCGCGTGGTCTGGGTCGCGGCAGCTTGGCGCCGGACGCACAGGCGGCGGCGATGGCCAGTACGATCAGTTTTTTCATTTTTTTATGTCTCCTTGGGGGATGTTGGGGCAGGGACGGAACAATCGGAACGAGCGGAACGATCGGAACAAACGGGACAAACGGGATTGCGGGCCAGGCCGATGCTGGTCCATTCCATGGCGCGCCCGTCGAGCAGCAGCAGGCGCCCGGTGAGCGGCGCGCCGACCTGCATGAGCAGCTTGAGCGCTTCGGCCGCCTGCATGGCACCGATCACGCCCACCAGCGGCGCGAACACGCCCATGCTGCTGCAGGCGGCATCCTGGTAACCCTGGTCTTCCGGGAACAGGCAGTTGTAGCAGGGCGAATCGGCGGCGCGCGGGTCGAACACCGACAGCTGGCCGTCGAAGCGGATCACCGCGCCCGACACCAGCGGCACGCCGGCCACGACGCAGGCGCGGTTGACCGCGTGGCGGGTCGCGAAATTGTCGCTGCAGTCGAGCACCACCGACGCTTGCGCGACCAGTTCGGCCAGGCGGATGCTTACCGCGCGTTCGCGCAGGGCGACCACCTCGATGGTGGGATTAATCTGGAGCAGCGCGTCGCGGCCGGACTCGGCCTTGGGCTGGCCCACGCGCGCGTGGTATGCATGATCTGGCGCTGCAGATTGGTCAGGTCGACGTCATCGTCGTCGGCCAGCACAATGCGCCCGACCCCGGCCGAGGCCAGGTACATGGCGGCTTAGCGAACCGAGGCCGCCCCCCCCCGATCACCAGCGCGCTGGCCGCCAGCAGCTGTTGCTGGCCTTCGATCCCGATCTCGTCGAGCAGGATGTGGCGCGAATAGCGCAGCAGCTGCTCGTCGTTCATGGCGGCAAAGGGATCACTTCTTGGTGCCGTTCTTGAGCTCGGGCACGGTGGCCGCGGGCGTGAAAGGCGCCGCCGGGTCGCTGACGGCGGCCGCTTTCGGCGTGGCGACGGCCAGCTTGACCGGCAGCCCCTTGAAATGATTGAGGGCCTGGGCCAGCTGGAAGTCGTCGGCGCTGCCGAATTCGAGCGGCTTGCGCGAACGGGCCTGGGCCAGCGCGCGCTGTTCTTCCTCGAGGCTGTCGCGGCGCGCCTTGAGGGCCGGATCTTCGGCCACGCCGGTGCCGTCCGACAGGTGCTTGTCGAGGTCGGACTCGCGCACGCGCAGGCTGTTGAGGCCATCGCCGTCGGCGTATTCGTCGACCAGCAGGTCGGGCGTGATGCCCTTGGCCTGGATCGAGCGGCCGTGCGGCGTGTAGTAGCGGGCCGTGGTCAGCTTGACCGCGGTGGCGTTGGGCAGCTCGCGCAGGGTCTGGACCGAGCCCTTGCCGAAGGTCTGGCTGCCCATGATGATGGCGCGCTTGTAGTCTTGCAGCGCGCCTAGCCACGATTTCGGAGGCGGACGCCGAACCGCCATTGACCAGCACCACGATCGGGATGGCCTTGAAGGTAGATGGGCAGCTTGGCCAGCGGGTCGGTGCTGGCGCCGCGCTGGGAATAGAATTCGCGCTGCCACCATAGAATTTGCGGTTCGATTCGGCCACCTGGCCCTGGGTCGAGACGATTTCCCGGTCATGCGGCAGGAAGGCGGCCGACACCCCGATCGCGCCCGGCAGCAGGCCGCCCGGGTCGTTGCGCAGGTCGAGCACCAGGCCCTTGAGCTTGGGCTCCTTGGCGTGCAGTTCGCCCAGCTTCTTGGCCAGTTCCTCGACCGTCAGTTCCTGGAACTGGCTGATGCGCAGCCAGGCATAGCCCGGCTCGACGATCTTGCCCTTGACGCTCTGGACCCGGATTTCCTCGCGCACCAGGGGCACGATCCAGGGTTTGTCTTCGCCCTTGCGGGCGATCGTGAGCACCACCTTCGACTGCGGCTCGCCGCGCATTTTCTTGATTGCTTCGTCCAGCGACAAGCCCTTGATGGGGGTGCTGTCGATGCGGGTGATCAGGTCGCTTAGCCTTGATCCCGGCCCGGAACGCGGGCGAACCCTCGAACGGGGACACGATCTTGACGTAGCCGTCTTCCATCGCCACTTCGATGCCCAGGCCGACGAAATGGCCTTCCATGCTGTCGGTCAGTTCGCGGTAGGCTTTCTGGTCGAGGTAGACCGAGTGCGGGTCGAGCGCGCCGACCATGCTTAAGCAATGGCGTCCGACAGCAGCTTTTTGTCGGGCACGGTTTCCACGTAATCGGACTTGATCAGGCCATAGACGTCGGTCAGCTGGCGCAGCTCGTCGAGCGGCAACGGCGCGTCGGCGCCCTTTTGCGCGAGCGCCGAAAACTGCAGCGTGGCGCCGAAACCGAGGGCGATGCCGATGCCGACCAGGCCGATGTGTTTGACATTCATATGAAACCTTTAGAAGCTGACCCAGGACGCAGGATTGAAGGCCGCACCGCGATGCCTGAGCTCAAAGTATAGCCCCGAATCTTCGCCGCCGCCGGTGTTTCCCGCCGCCGCGATCGGGTCGCCGCCCTTGACGGCATCGCCCACGCGGCGCAGCAGGGACTGGTTGTTTCCGTAGATCGACAGGTATTCGCTGCCGTGGTCGACGATGATCAGATTGCCGAAGCCGCGCATCCAGGCGGCAAACACCACGCGCCCGGCGGCAATGGCGCGCACGTCGGCGCCTTCGGGCGCCTTGATGAAGACGCCCTTCCAGCTCGGTCCGCCGTCGCGCTTGGCGCCGAATTTGGCCGCCAGCTGGCCGCTGACAGGGGCCCGCAGCTTGCCCTTGAGGCTGGCGAATGCGCCGTCCGGCGCGGCCGGGGCGAGCGCGATGTCGGCCGCCCTGGCCTGGTTCGGATCCGGTTTCGGATCGGGCGTCTGCGCCACTTTCGGTTCGTCGGCGTCGATCGGGTCGGGCTTGAACGGCACCGGCGGCTTGAGCGGACCCTTGCCCGGCTTGCTGGCCGCTTCGCGCGCCAGCCGCTCTTTCTCGGCCTGGCGCGCCTTGGCCAGCACGGCCGCTTCGGCGGCCGCCTTGGCGCGCGCCGCGGCCACCGCTTCGAGGCGGCGTTTTTCGGCGGCGGCCGCTTCGGCCTGTTCCTTGATCAGGCGCGAGAGCTTGTCGACCAGGCTTAGGCCATGCGCTCTTCGTCGCGCTCGAGGGTGCCGATCTGCTTGCGCTGTTCGGCCAGCTTCTTGGACAGATTGCCGAGCAAGGCGGCGCGGCGCGCCTTTTCCTTCTCGAGCACGGCCTTCTGGTCGCGCTCTTCCTGGGCGATCTCGTCGAGTTCGGCCTTGGCGTTCTGTTCCTTCTGCTGGGTGCTCTCGACCTTGGCCAGGTTGGCGCGCAGCGAGGCCAGCAGCTTGGCCTGGGCTTGCGACACGTAGGCCATCAGCTGCAGGTCGTGGTTGATGCGGTTCGGATTGTCGCCCGAGAGCAAGAGCTTGATGCGGTCTTCATTGCTTAAGCCACATATTGCTCGCGCAATAGCGTGGCCAGTTGTTTCTTCTGGGCGTAGACGACGCCGGCCAGGCGCGCCTGCTCGCCGCCCAGCTGGGCCAGTTTCTGATTGGTCTCGACCTGTTCCTCGGCCAGCTCGCGCAGCTGGCGGTTGGCGTTCGAGATCGCTTCCTCGGACTCGGCCAGGGTATCGGCCGCATCCTCGCGCGTCTTCGGTGCGCGAGACTTCATTCTTGAGCTTGGCCAGCTTGGCCGCGATGTCGGCGCGGTTCTGCTCGGCGACTGCCTTCTGCTTGCTGCGCTCGGTCTGGCGCAGGGCAGCATGCGCATGGCGCCGACGGACAGGGCCAGGACCATGCACAGCATGGCCCGGCACGACAATGACATCACGGTAAAAGACAAAACTTACTTGGCCTTCCCTTGATTGGCGACGGCGGCCACGGCGGCGGCGATCGCGTCCTGGTCGCCCAGGTAGTAATGGCGGATCGGCTTGAGGTCGGCGTCGAGCTCGTACACCAGGGGCTGGCCGTTCGGGATGTTCAGGCCGACGATGTCCTCGTCGCTGATACCGTCGAGCATCTTGATCAGGGCGCGCAGGCTGTTGCCGTGGGCCGAAATCAGGATCTTCTTGCTTAAGCACGGATGGCCGGGGGCGATTTCCTCGTCCCACACCGGCATCACGCGCGCCACGGTGTCTTTCAGGCATTCGGTGAGCGGGATGCTGTCTTGCGGCACGCCGGCTGTAGCGGGGGTCATGGAACGAGGTGCGCTCATCGTCGGCCGCCAGCGGCGGCGGCGGCGTGTCGTAGGCTGCGGCGCCATACCAGCACCTGGGCGTCGCCGTACTTGGCGGCGGTTTCGCCCTTGTCCAGGCCTTGCAGGGCGCCATAGTGACGCTCGTTCAGGCGCCAGTCGTTCTTGACCGGCAGCCACATCATGTCCATGTCGTCCAAGGCCAGCCACAGCGTGCGGATGGCGCGCTTGAGGACCGAGGTGTAGGCCAGATCGAAGGTGAAACCGGCATCTTTCAACACCTGGCTTAAGCACTTTTCGCCTCGCGCACGCCTTTTTCGGTCAGATCGACATCGGTCCAGCCGGTGAAGCGGTTTTCGAGGTTCCAGGTCGATTCGCCATGGCGCATGAAGACGATTTTGTACATTTGCTTTATTCCAAAAAGGGGTGGGATAGGTGGTAATGCATTCGGATTCGCCTTCTATTTTATAATGCGCGGATTGCCTTGTCTTAAACCATTGACCATTGGAACCCCGTGAAATTCATTCTTGACCATATTTTGCTCGTCAGCATCGTGATCCTGTCGGGCGGCGCCCTCCTGATTCCGGCCCTGATGCCGCGCGGTAAACGCGCTTCCACGCTGGACGTGACCATGCTGCTCAACCGCGGCAAGAACGTGCTGGTCGACGTGCGCACGGCAGAAGAATTTGCCGCAGGCCATATGCTGCGACGCGAAAACATGCCGCTGGCAGACCTGGCATCCCGTATCGGCGAACTGGACAAGTCCAAGGACAAGACCATCATCGTCGTGTGCCAGAGCGGTAACCGCAGCGACAAGGCCATCGGCCTGTTCGCCAAGGCCGGTTTCACCGATGTCGTCGGCCTGGACGGCGGCATGGCCGCCTGGCAGGCAGCGAACCTGCCGACCGTCAAGTAAGGAGTCGCCATGACAGCCCCAGTCAAGATGTATACCTCGGCCGTGTGCCCCTACTGCGTGCGCGCCGAACGCCTGCTCGATGCCAAGGGCGTGACCAATATCGAAAAGATCCGGGTCGACCTCGATCCTGAGCAAAAAGTCGAAATGATGCAAAAGACGGGACGCCGCACCGTGCCGCAAATCTATGTCGGCGATACCCATGTGGGCGGTTTCGACGATTTGTATGCGCTCGATCAAGGGGGAAAGCTTGATCTCTTGTTAAATGGGGCTTGACCCACAGATGTGTTACTGGTTTGTGCAAAACTATTTCTAATTGGTTGGTTTTGATACAATTACCGTCGCGTTTGATCCAAGCACACTTTGGAACGGCCCATCGCCGTTCTTTTTATTTCCCAACGAAAGCGTTCCATGTCTGACGAAAACCTGCAACCAGTATTCCAAATCCAACGCGTCTACCTGAAAGACATGTCGCTGGAACAGCCGAACTCCCCTGGCATCTTCCTCGAGCAGGAAGCGCCTGCGATCGAAGTATCGCTGGACGTGGGCGCCGAAGCCATCGCCGACGGCATCTACGAATCGACCGTGACCATCACCGTCACCGCCAAGATCAAAGACAAGGTCGCTTTCCTGGTTGAAGGCAAGCAAGCTGGCATCTTCGAGGCACGCAACATTCCTGCCGACCAGATGGATCCACTGCTGGGCATCGGTTGCCCGAACATCGTTTACCCTTACCTGCGTGGCAACATCGCCGACGTGATCACCCGTGCTTAGGCTTCCCGCCAGTGCACCTGGCCGAGATCAACTTCGAAGTGTTCTACCAGCAGCGTCGCCAGGCTCTGGCTGAAGCCGCAGCCGCAGCACCAGCAGCAAACTAAGCATTTGTAGCAAGGCGGGTGGGCAGCTCTGCCCGCCCTGCCAACCCTCGGCGAAGGCCACTCCATGACATTCCCTCGCATCATCGCCAGCGTCTTGCTGCTGCTCGCTTCGGCAGGCGCACAGGCATTCGATTTCAAGTCGGTCGGCGCAGCGCCAGCCATTCTGTACGACGCGCCCTCGGTGCGCGGCATCAAACTGTTCGTCGCCCCGCGCGGCATGCCGGTCGAAGTGGTGCTCACCTATGGCGAATGGGTCAAGGTGCGCGACGCCAGCGGCGACATGGCCTGGACCGAAGCGCGCACGCTCAGTCCGAAGCGCAATGTGGTGGTCCGCAACATGGGCGCCAAGGTGCGCCCGACCGCCGATGAGAACGGCATCCCGCTGATGACCGCCGACAAGGGGGTGCTGCTGGAACTGGCCGACCCGCAGGCATCGACCTGGGTCAAGGTCCGCCACAAGGATGGCATAATCGGTTACATCAAGGCAGTCGACATCTGGGGCATCTGACCCCGGCGCCACCCTGGGGCTCCATGCAAACTACTCACACTCAATCGCGCAAGATCACCGTGCTGGGCGCCGGCGCCTGGGGCACGGCGGTCGCGCTGGCGCTGTCCGCGCGCAACGAGGTCCTGATCTGGGGCCGCGACGGCGCCGCCATGGCCGCCATGGACGCGGCGCGAAAAAACACCCACTACCTGCCCGGCTTCGCGCTGCCGCCCGCGCTGCGCGTGACGGCCGATTTCGACGCCGCCCTGGCCCATGTCGGCGGCGCCGACGCGCTGCTGATCGCGGCCTGCCCGGTGGCCAGGCCTGCGCCCGCTGCTGGAACAGCTCAAGGCTTACCCGCTGCCCAACATCGTGTGGCTGTGCAAGGGCTTTGAAAACGGCACCGGCCTGCTGCCGCACCAGGTGGTGCAGGAAGTGCTGGGCGACACGGTGGTAGGCGCCGCCTTGTCGGGCCCCTCGTTCGCGCAGGAAGTGGCGCGCGGCTTGCCGTGCGCGCTGACCGTCGCCTCGAGCTCGGACGCTGCTGCGCGAACGCGTGGTGGCCTGCGTTCACGGCGGCAATCTGCGCGTCTATTCCTGCGACGACCTGGTCGGCGTGGAAGTGGGCGGCGCGGTCAAGAATGTGCTGGCCATCGCCACCGGCGTGGCCGACGGGCTGGGCCTGGGATTGAATGCGCGGGCCGCGCTGATCACGCGCGGTCTGGCGGAAATCACCCGCCTCGGCACGGCGCTGGGCGCGTCGAGCGCGACCTTCATGGGCCTGACCGGCATGGGCGACCTGATCCTGACCTGCACCGGCGACTTGTCGCGCAACCGCAAGGTCGGGCTGGGCCTGGCGCTGGGCAAGCCGCTGGACACCATCGTGGCCGAACTCGGTCATGTGGCCGAAGGCGTTCCCTGCGCGAAAGCCGTGCGCGAACTGGCGCGCAAACTGGGCGTGGACATGCCGATCACCAATGCGGTGGCCAAGCGTGCTGTTCGATGGCGGCACCCCGCAAGTCATGCTGGCGCAATTGCTGGCGCGCGATCCGCGCGACGAACTGGCTTAAGCGGACCGGCTCAGCCTTTCGGGTTGAGCAAGATCGTCAGCAGGGCGACCGCGTCTTCATTGGCGCGCACCGCATGCGGCACCCCGCCCAGCAGATACAGCATTTCCCCCGGCCGCAGCAAGGTCGCACCGCCGTGCGCCTCGCACACGATTTCCCCTTGCAGGCACAGCAGCGTGATTTCGCCGTCGACGCTGTGCACCGGCATCTCGCGCTCCTTGGGCAGCACCAGCCGGATCAGCTCCAGATGCGCCGTCTTGGCCAGGGCCACGGACGTGAAATGGGCGATATCGTCTTCGCTGCGTTGCAGGCGTATCAGTTCGCCAGAGGCGGCATGTTGCAGAGCCATGGTGTCTCCTGTCTGTTTCAGAACCAATTCTTGATGAAATTGCCGAACGCTGTCGCCGCGCTGGCAATGCCTTGCCTCCCTAGTCTGCAGGCGGCGCCACCTCGACCGCCCGCAGCCAGTTCACCAGCGGCAAGGCGTCCTTGTAGGCGCGCGCCAGTTGCGGCACCAGTTCCTCGGGCGAATTGAGTTTGAGCTTGACCTCGGTCCACACGAAAAACCCCTTCAGCTTCCAGGTACTCGACGTGCGGATGGTCGGGGTCGCACCCCTTGGGCGGGCGCTGCAGCTTGTGCTCGGTTTCCATGTCGCCAAAGGTGGTGCGCAGCGCCTTGTTCTTGATGAGTTTAGCAAATCCGGGCGCATCCTCCACGATTTGCGCGCGGATCGCCTTGAGGCGGTCGGGCGGCAGCAAATACTCATGCGCGCCGATGCCGAGCGTGCCGTCGCCTTCAATGTGGAAATAATAGGTCGGGCCGCCATGGCTCTCGGACGGCGCAGGTCGCGCGGCGTGATGCCTAGCCGAAAACCGGGTCTTGTAAGGCCGCTTGTCGTGCGAAAAGCGGATGTCGCGGTTGATGCGGAACATCGCCTTTTCGGATTGCAGGCGACCACTTGCGGGTCGAAGCGGGCGATCGCGGCGATCAGCTCAGGTGACCACGGTCTCGAATTCTTCGCGCAGGATGTCATGGCGCGGCTTGTTGTGGATGAACCAGGGACGGTTGTTGTTCTCGCTTAACTCGGTGAGAAATTGCGTGAGGTCGCGCAAATGCATGCTGATCGGATCCAATAAAAGAAGAAAAAGGCTTACTCGGACAGACGCGGGCGGCGCGCGACATCGACGTCGATCGCCGCTTCGCGGTTCTTGCGCATGACCGTCATGGTCGCCTTCTGCCCGGGCGGCAGCTGGGCAATCAGGTTGAGCATGTCGCTGGTGTTGGCCACTTGCTTGCTTAGCCACCGTGAGCAGTATGTCGCCGGGCTTGATGCTTAAGCCTTGTCAGGCTTAGGCCCGTCGCGCACGACGCCTAAGCAATGATGGCGCCGGAATCCTTGGCCAGGCCGAAACTTTCGGCCAGTTCGGGCGTGATGTCCTGGGTTTCGATTCCGATCCAGCCGCGCACCACCTGGCCATGCTTGATGATGCCGTCCAACACGGTCTTGGCGGTGCTGACGGGTATCGCGAAGCCGATGCCGACCGAGCCGCCGCTCTGCGAATAGATGGCCGAATTGATGCCGAGCAGATTGCCGCCGCTGTCGATCAGGGCGCCGCCCGAATTGCCGAAATTGATGGCGGCATCGGTCTGGATGAAATTCTCGAAGTGATTGATGTGCAAATTGTTGCGCCCGAGCGCAGAGATGATGCCCATCGTGACGGTCTGCCCCACCCCGAAGGGGTTGCCGATAGCCAGCACCACGTCGCCCACGCGCGCATCTTCGGCGTGGCCGAGCACGATGACGGGCAAGTTCTTGGCATCGATCCGGATCACGGCCAGATCGGTCTCGGGATCGGTGCCGACCACCTTGGCGGGCGCCTTGCGGCCGTCGGCCAGCACGACCTCGATCTCGTCGGCCGCTTCGATCACGTGGTTATTGGTCAGGATATAGCCGTCGGGACTGACGATCACGCCCGAGCCGAGGCTGGACTGCTGTTCCGGACGCGGCGTGCGGTCGCCGAAAAAGCGGCGGAAGAAGGGGTCCTTGAGCAGCGGATGCTCGCGCCCGAGCGACTTGCTGGTGAGGATGTTGACCACGGTCAAGGCATGGCGCGCCCGGCCGCTTCGCGGTAACTGCTTAGGCCAGCTGCGGCACGCGCGGCGCTTCGAGCACGGCGGCCGTTTCACCGACCACGCCGACCTGGTGCTGCCCGGTAGAAGCGCAGCCAGTCCGGGCGCAGTGCCGCCACCACGAAATACAGCGCCAGGGCGATGGTGACGGTTTGCGCGAACAGCAGCCAGAGACGTCGCATCGCGGGGGCGCCCCTTTCCTTATTTGCGCAGCGAATCGCGGATTTCAGCGCAGCAGCACGATATCCTCGGGGGTGGCGGCAGGCGCTGCGGCCGGGGCCGGTTCGCTGCGTTTGAGCTTGTTCATCAGGCGGATCATCTGGAAGATCACGAAGGCCAGGATGATGAAGTTGAGCAGTACCGTGAAGAAGCTGCCGTAGGCCAGCACCGCGCCCTGCTTCTTGGCTTCGACCAGGGCCAGCCCCATGGCCTGGCCATTGAGGGGGATATAGTAACTGGCGAAATCGAGGCCGCCGAACAGCAGGCCGATCGGGGGCATGATCACGTCCGCCACGAGTGAATCGACAATCTTGCCAAAAGCGCCACCGATGATGACACCGACTGCCAGGTCCATCACATTGCCCTTCATTGCAAACTCGCGGAACTCGCTCATCATGCCCATGTTTACCCCCTCTTGTTGTTGTGAAAGAATGACACGCCGATCATACATTGAAGCGCTTAGAAACCAAACCGCTGCTTACAGTTCCGCGCGCGGTTTTTTGGGCAATCCGGCCAAAAACCGTGTTTACTGTCGGCAAAGCGGCCCGAAACTGCCCAAAATGGGGACGGTAAGGGCGCATGGCAACATTTTTTCTTCATTTCGAAAGCCGCTTCCCTTATAATTTAAGGTTGCTAGAAGCTCTAAGTGGCTTTTTAAGATTTCGCATTTTGACTGATTGGGGTTGGTATGAGTAACGAAAAGCAGGTCGATTCAGGCCGACGCGTTTTGCTCGGAGCTACATGCGTGGCAGGTGGCGCAGTAGGTTTGGGCGCGGCGGGAGCCTTGGTAAGCACCTTCCAGCCGTCGGAAAAGGCGAAAGCCATGCAAGCGCCGGTAGAAGTGGACATCGCAGGCATGGCGCCGGGCGAAATGAAAACGGTGGAATGGCGCGGCAAGCCGGTCTGGATCCTGGAAGCGCTCGCCAGAGATGGTTGAGTCGCTCAAGAAGACCGACAACGCTGTGGCCGACCCGAAATCGGAACGCGCCCCGGACGAACTGACGCCTGAGTACGCACGTAACGAGCACCGCTCGATCAAACCGGAATACCTGGTTGCGGTCGGCATCTGCTCGCACCTGGGCTGCTCCCCGACCAGCAAATTCAGCAGTCGCCGCCCAGCCGAACCTGCCGGATGACTGGGCTTAAGCGGTTTCCTGTGCCCATGCCACGGTTCGACCTTCGACCTGGCTGGCCGTGTATTCAAAAACAAGCCTGCACCGGACAATCTGCAAGTGCCGCGCCACATGTTCGTGAGCGACACCCAGCTGGTCATCGGTAAAGACGCGAAAGGCGAGGCATAAACCATGGCCGCTTTCAAAGAAACCAAACTGCCAGCCGACGCGCCGGTCGCCGAAAAGGCCTGGCCTGGGTCGATGACCGCTTCCCGCTGACCAAGCTGTGGAACGATCAGTGGGGCAAGTACTACGCCCCGAAGAACTTCAACTTCTGGTACATCTTCGGCTCGCTCATGATGCTGATCCTGGTACTGCAGATCGTCACCGGCATTTTCCTGACGATGCACTACAAACCGGACGCCAACCTGGCCTTCTGGCTCGGTCGAATACATCATGCGCGAAGTGCCGTGGGGCTGGCTGGTGCGCTACATGCACTCGACCGGCGCCTCCGCCTTCTTCATCGTGGTCTACCTGCACATGACGCGCGGCCTGCTGTACGGCTCGTACCGCAAGCCACGTGAACTGATCTGGCTGTTCGGCTTTGCGATCTTCCTGTGCCTGATGGCGGAAGCCTTCTTCGGCTACCTGCTGCCTTGGGGCCAGATGTCGTACTGGGGCGCGCAAGTGATCGTCAACCTGTTCGGCGCGATTCCTTTCATCGGTCCTGATCTGTCGCTGTGGATTCGCGGCGACTACGTCGTGTCCGACGCGACCCTGAACCGCTTCTTCGCCTTCCACGTGATCGCGATCCCGCTGGTTCTGCTGGGCCTGGTTGCTGCCCACCTGATCGCGCTGCACGAAGTCGGTTCGAACAATCCTGACGGTATCGAAGTCAAGGAAAACCTGGGCCCGGACGGCCATCCGGTCGACGCGATTCCGTCGCACCCTTACTACTCGGTGCACGATCTGTTCGGCGTGTCGGTATTCCTGCTGATCTTCAGCGCGGTCGTGTTCTTTGCCCCGGAAATGGGCGGCTACTTCCTGGAGTACAACAACTTCATCCCGGCCGACTCGCTCAAGACCCCGGCGCACATCGCGCCGACCTGGTACTTCACGCCGTTCTACTCGGTGCTGCGCGCCACCACCGCGGACTTCATGTACGTGCTGATGGGTGCGATCGCCCTGTACGTGGCCTTCATCTGGGTCAAGACCCGTCTGCCATTCCTGGTCAAAGTGGCCATCATTCGCTTCTCGCTGCTGGTCATCATCGGCATGCTGCCGCAGGTGCTGGATGCGAAGTTCTGGGGTGTGGTTCTGTTCGGTTCGTCGGTGATGATCATCGCTGCCCTGCCTTGGCTGGACCAGTCGCCGGTCAAGTCGATCCGCTATCGTCCGGACTGGCACAAGTATGTCTACCTGGTGTTTGGCATTTCGTTCGTGACCCTGGGCTACCTCGGTACCCAGCTCCCCGACCACGATCTTCACCATGCTGTCGCAAGTGTGCACGCTGATTTACTTCGGCTTCTTCATGCTGATGCCTTGGTGGAGCTCGATGGGCACCTTCAAGCCTGTGCCGAAACGTGTGACGTTCCATCCGCACTAATCGACGACACCACACAAGCGAAAAAGGACATTACATGAATTTTCCTAAAAAACTGATCGCTATGCTGGCATTGCTGCCAGTGATGGCATTCGCCAGCTCCGGCGGTCACCCGCTGGACCGCGCGCCTGAGCGCACCAGCATGGCCGCCCTGCAAAACGGCGCCAAGCTGTTCGTCAACCACTGCCTGAACTGCCACGCGGCATCGTCGATGCGTTACAACCGCCTGCGCGACCTGGGCTTGTCGGAAGACCAGATCAAGAACAATCTGCTGTTCTCGGCTGACAAGGTCGGCGGCATGATGACGACGGCACTGCGTGCGGAAGATGCGAAAGCATGGTTCGGCGTGGTACCGCCGGACCTGTCCGTGATCGCCCGCGCCAAGGCCTCGTCAGCTTAGCACCGGCGCCGACTATCTGTACACCTACCTGCGTACCTTCTACAAGGACGAGACCCGTCCGACTGGCTGGAACAACCTGGTGGTACCGAACGTCGCCATGCCACACGTCATGTGGGAACTGCAAGGCGTGCGCACGGTCAAGATGGTTGAAGAGAAAGATCCGCATGATGCAAGCAAGACCGTGCACAAGTTTGACGGTTTCGAGCAAGTCACGCCGGGCAGCATGAGCAAGCCGCAATTCGATGAAGCGACCGCCGATCTGGTTGCTTACATGGAATGGATGGCCGAACCGGCCGCCGCCACGCGCAAGAAGCTGGGCGTGTGGGTGATCTTCCTGATGTCCTTCTTTGCCCTGTTCGCCTGGCTGCTGAGCAAGTCGTACTGGAAAGAAGTTAAGTAAGTCATTTCATTGCCCGCTCTGCGGGCAATCATTTTCGGGGTGATCCGCTAGCCGTTTCACCCCCTTTGTTTCTAAGGAACTATAAAAATGATGGTTCTCTACTCCGGCACCACGTGCCCGTTCTCCCAACGCTGCCGCCTGGTCCTGTTCGAAAAGGGCATGGACTTCGAAGTGCGCGATGTGGACCTGTTCAACAAGCCAGAAGACATCTCGACCATGAATCCGTATGGCCAGGTGCCGATCCTGGTTGAGCGCGAACTGATCCTGTACGAGTCGAACATCATCAATGAATACATCGACGAGCGCTTCCCGCATCCGCAACTGATGCCTAAGCCGATCCGCTGATGCGCGCCCGTGCGCGCCTGATGCTGTTCAATTTCGAGAAAGAGCTGTTCGTCCATGTGCACGTGCTCGAGAGCGAGCGCGCCAAGGCCAACGACAAGAGCCACGACAAGGCACGCGCCGAAATCCGCGACCGCCTGACCACGCTCGCGCCGCTGTTCCTGAAGAACAAGTACATGCTCGGCGACGAGTTCTCGATGCTGGACGTGGCAGTTGCTCCGCTGCTGTGGCGCCTCGATCACTACGGTATCGAACTGTCGAAGACGGCTGCCCCGCTGATGAAGTACGCCGAGCGCATCTTCTCGCGCCCTGCCTACATCGAAGCGCTGACGCCATCCGAGAAAGTCATGCGTCGTTAATAGCAGGTCCCGGCGTTCCTGTACGCCAGTCAGCGCCTGACGGCGAATCGCAGTAGACTGGTGTGCAGGCCGCCATCCACACAGAAGAACATGTCCGAACTCTCTACCAAGCCCTACATGCTGCGCGCCATTTACGAATGGTGCACCGATAGCGGCTTCACGCCCTACCTCGCGGTCAAGGTCGACGCTTAAGCACGACGGTGCCGATGGAATACGTCAAAAAGGGTGAAATCGTCCTCAACATCAGCTTTGGCGCCACCTCGGGCCTCAAGATGGACAATGATGCGATTCATTTCCACGCCCGCTTTGGCGGCGTATCATGCGAGATTTACGTGCCCGTGCACAACGTACTGGCCATTTACGCCAACGAAAACGGCCAGGGCATGGCATTTGACGTGAACGAGACGGCGGCCGCCACGCCCCGCAGCCAAGCCGCGCCGGAAGCCCTGCTGGCCAGCGTGCCGTCGCTGGCATCGGTGCCGAGCGCAGTGGCACCGGAAGCGGTGTCCAAGGACAGCGCTGCCTGCCCCGGACGACAACAACGATCCGCCTAAAAAGGGCGGCCGCCCGACGCTGACGCGTATCAAATAGCGTATAATTTGGGCCTGTAAAAGTTTTCGCCGACTTAGCTCATTTGGTAGAGCAGTTGATTTGTAATCATCAGGTGGCCAGTTCGAAACCGGCAGTCGGCACCAGCATTCTGTAACATGATCAAAGGCTTACCGCTGCGGCGCGTAGGCCTTTTTCTGTCCGCTTCCTTCCCTTGCAGCCCGGCCCGGCGCTGCTTCGCCCCGTCAGCCGGCTGGATTCCCGGTACATGACATCGGTGCGCAACACATACTTGGTGCCCACGACGATCGTGGCGCCCTGATGGCGCAGGCGGTGCGGAAAGACCAGCACCGATCCGGCTTTCGGCGCGATTTTCTCCCATGGGAATTCCGTGGCGCCCCCGGTGTAGTCATCGTTCAGATACATGATGAATGTGAGGAAGCTTTCCTCGTGTTCCGAGCGGCGGAAGGTCCCGTCCTGGTGCCATTTGAAGAACTGCTGCGCCGTATAGCGGTAAAACCGGAAACGCTCGTTCATGCCGCAGGGACGCCAGCCATCGATCTCGGGCGGCAGCCACGGCAAGGCGCGAACAGGGCGGCCGCCAGGGCCGGATTGTCATACAGGATGCGGTCGTTATTGCGCGCATCTTTGATGATGCGGTCGCCCTCGTCGGTGCTGATGACCGCCTCCTCGAATCCGATCTGCTCGGACCGGGCGATAAAGTCGGCGCATTCCTGCGGCAGCAGGAAATTGTCGATCGTGAAGATGCCAGCGCCATAGCGCGTGATGGCGATGGGTGACGGCGCAATTGCGTCAGTCATAATGGGCTTTCGAGATGATGGGTAATGCGTGGCGGTCTTGGCATCAAACCGGCACGGCGCTACCGGATAGCGCCGCCGCAGTTTTACCAGCCATTGCCGGGGAGTGGTTATTGATTTAACAATACCAAGGACAGGCGTGGCAGTGTGCGTCCCACGTCAGGCAAGCCAGCGATGGGGCGGCTGCGACAGCACGACAGGCGACAGCAATGCACCAGTGAACACCCCCATGGCATTCGCCTCCGGCGTGCTGTCGATGCCCAAACGCACGCGCACTTGCAGCGCGCCACCGGCCGACAGGCCGTCCGCGCCCTCCCAGGCCGGATCGCCGCGCCGCAGCAGAAAGTCATGCGCGGCGCCTGCCGCAATGTTCACGGTGCGCGGGAGGTTGGCGCTCCAGCGCACCAGTTTTGCGCTGAGTTCGCGCCACTGGTCGGAGCCGGGCGGCGCCACCAGCAGCGACAACATCGTCCATCCCCAGGCATTGTCGCGCGCCCAAAGTTTGACTTCGCGCGCCGGTGTTCATGACCGTCACTTTGAGCGTTTCGCCTTCAATGCTCAGCCGCAGTTCAAGGTCGATCTCCATCGCGCCTCCGTGCTCACAGCCAGTTGATGACGAGCGTAGGCGACACCGCGATCAGGCGGTCACCATTGCACACGTCGATCGCGCGCAAGCGGAAGCTCCAGCTGCCGCGGTCGGCAAACAGGCCGCTCGGATTGTCTTCGCCCAGGAAGCGGTGGCCGAAGGCTTGATTCTGCTTCACCCGTGGTATCGACGTACTGATTGCCCGGTCCGCGGTCGAAAGCGGCCCGATGGCCATAGCGCAAGGTGTTGCCATCGTTGCGGTCCTCGATAAAGCGCCCGGCCGGATGGGCCGCAGGGAAGCCCGCGTGCGGGACCGTGCCATTGCTTAGGCCGCCACCGATGCCGCGCGAAAGGCGGCGTCCCACTGGATGTCCTGGCGGATTTCGCCGCAGGACGGGAAGATGTGGTTGGCCGGATCGCTCTTGAACGTGGCCGACATGTCCATGTGGGCGGGCCGCAGACCGCCGCCACCGCGCGCCACGTTGATCGGCCCGGCTGGTGTATAGCGCGGATTGCGCGCCATTTCCACGTGGCCCACGCCTTCCGCGCCGATTTCGCGGAACAGGGGCACGGCCGTGCGCGGCCCCAGCTTGCCGTCCTGCGTGAGGTTGAAATTGGCTTGCCACAGCACGACGGCATTGACGAAGTCCGCATCCACCACGGTAGGCAGCGGGCTTACGCCGATCACGTCGCGCACCATTTCGATCACGGCGGCACTGTCCGGGATGGCCAGCAAGACCCCCTCGTTGAAGGTGATGGCGTCGGCGATTTGCTGCGGGGTCAGCACCACCGCCACGGCTGCGGGATTGGGGGGCTCCGATCGCCAGATCGCGCTGGATCACGGCCGTGCCGGAGGTGCCATTTTGCTGCAGCACGTGCGTGAGCTCGTGCGCCAGCAAGCGCTTTCCTTCGTGCGTGCCGGGCGCATACTGGTTGGCGCCAAAGACGAGCTCATTGCCTACTGTATACGCACGCGCACCCAGCGCCTGGGACGTTGCTTCGGCCGCCGCACTGGTATGGACGCGCACGCGCGAAAAATCCTGGGAAAAACGCGACTCCATGAAGTCCCGAGTGCTGGCATCGAGCGCCTGGCCGGTGCTGGCCAGCACGTCGGACACGCTGTGGCAGGGAACCGCCGAGTGCGCCGCGCCGCCCGCGCCCTGCCGCTTGGCCTGGACCGGGGTGTGGTCGTGCTTGTGCTGCTTTTTGCAGCTGGCACAGGTACCGCCGCATTCGCAGGCGCGCTGCAGGCGACCCTCGGGCATGCGCATGGTTTGCTCGGCCACGCGGTCTGCCTCTTGCTCGAAAGCATCACCCGCTTCGCCGACGGTCAGCTTGGTTTGCACGATGGAGGGCGGCTTGTTGAGCGCTGGCACACGGCTGAAATCGGTGGGGGAACTGGCTGCCATGGCGCGCGTGGCGATGGCGTGCAATTCGTCCATGTTGCCGCCAAACGCGCGCGCTGCCGGGCGTGGCCGTCAGTGGTGGGCGTGACAGGCTGACACGGTAGCATGGGACGGCCCGCAGGCCCTTTGATTTCGGGTGCAAACGTGCGCATGACGAATCTCCTCTTCTTTCGATGATCGGAGGCTCTGCAAGTTCAACGGTCCGAGCGAGCCCCGGCAAGGCGAATGACCGCTCCCCGATCATGCGCTTGTCGTGGTCGAAATGCTATAGTTTTCGACGCCTAGCCTGCATCCGGTTTGCGCCAGTTCTGCCACATGGCACGGGGCAACGCATGCCTGGCCGCCGGGCCGGATCGCTGCCCGCCTTTTCGACGTAGAAGTGATACAGCTCCGCTACGCCGGTGGTCGTTCACATCGGTGCAGTGCGGGGCCCCGAGCGCGGTGTCAGTGCTCACTTCGATGTGGGGCGTGGTCGTGCGCCCGGGCAATCTCATCGTCAAGTCATCAACCAGGAATGAAAAGGCCCGCACGCGGCGGGCCCTTGCTTGCAGCGGCGACGCTGACTTATTTTGCCTTGGCAGCGCGGCGGCGTGCTGCGCCCAGACCCAGCAGACCCAGACCCAGCAGCGCGATCGAGGCTGGCTCAGGCACGGCCACCACGACCGGTACTGCCGTGATCTTGGTGGTGAAGTAGGCTTGGTTGTCGTTCCACGCATGGCCGGACCAGATCCAGGTAGCGTCGGTGCTGATGCCTGGCAGGTTGCCCCAAGGACCAACGCCATGGGCGCCCAGATTGCTGACGGCGCTGTAGTTGCCGTTGAAACCGGTCGTGTTGCCGGTCCAGTGGGTGGTATCGGTCGAGAGCTTGGTCAGACCGTTGGCGAAGGTGTGGCTGTTGCCGGTCAGCGCGAAGTCACCCAGCAGGTTAAGCCGTGCCGCCTTCGTCCCAGGCGAATACGTGCAGGTAGTAGGAAGTGCCAGCTGTCAGCACGGTGGTGTTGGTGTAAGCGCTGTACCAGTTATTGGCGCTGCCGAACTGGTCGCCCTGCTGGTCGTCGCTGGTCGACAGGTAGATGACGTAGCCGTTGTCGACGCTCATGACGGACGACAGGGTGGTTTCGTTGCTGACCTGGGCAGCCATGCTTAGGGCCGATGCCAGCATCAGGGTTGCGCCAACAGCGGCGGTCAGAGCGCGGAGGGATGTTTTCATGTTTCTCTTTTCAAAAGGATTTATTGCGGTTTGCAAGATAAAGCAAACTCCATGCCACAATGTTTCCTATGGAAAAAGATGTTCACAATCAATAGTTTAACTGAACGTTATTATTGCGTGCGCATGGGCAATGTAAAGAATTTCGACATAGAAACTGTCAATGACATCTCACAATAGCGCCGTGCGCCAGCCAGCGCCGCTCGTTGCCGTTTTCCGCATTTCAGCCCGCAAAATCCGCAGTCCATCGCATTGCGCGTGTGGTCCGGGGGGCGGGTGGATATAGTTCACTCAACCCAAACGAATCAATCAAAGGAAAGCACATCATGAACATCGCAAAAAACATGGAAGTCATCTTCGTCGCCGCGCTGGCAATCATTTCGACCACCACCTTCGCCACCATGGCATGGCGAGCAGAGCAAGAGCGTCGCGCCGGAAGTCGTCAAGGTTGGCGCGGCACCGGCCATGACCACGATCACCGTCAGCGCCAAGCGCCTGACCGCGGCTGAAAAAGCCCAGCTGGCCGACTAATCGAACACCCCCATCATCAGGAGCGCAGGCAATGAACAAATTCTTCGGCACGGCAGTCATGGCGGCAACGCTGGCAGTTTCCAACCTCGCGTTCGCGGATGAACAGCTAAGCCAGGGACGTGCCGTCGATGCCCGCACCGTCAAGGTCAAACAGGGCGGGATCATCGATCTGCGCATCAAGCAAGGTCCGACCGCATCACTGACCATCATTGGCGACAAGGCCATGGTCGAGAAAGTGAGCGTGGTGCAGGATGGCGATACGATCAAGATCGATACGGCCTCGCGCAACTGGACCTTCAGCGGCAACAACCACGTGGAACTGCGCGCCGAACTGACCTTGCCGAACCTGAACGAACTGGTGTCGCAGGGCGTGGGCGCGGCCG
Organism: Massilia sp. H-1; assembly: GCA_024703915.1. Lineage (GTDB taxonomy): Bacteria > Pseudomonadota > Gammaproteobacteria > Burkholderiales > Burkholderiaceae_D > Telluria_A. The sequence goes on from CP087969.1 coordinate 2,543,551, forward strand.
ACATCAAGGGCTTTACCGGCAATGACATCAAGGTGGTGCTCGACGGCGCTTAAGCGCCGTTACCTTGAACAGCAACTACCGCAATGTCGTCGCGCGCCTCGGTGGCGTGGGCAGCATGCAGCTCAATGCGGCCGATGCCGAGCAGATCGACCTGAAACTGGGCGGCGCGGGCGCGATCACGGTCGCGGGCACCAGCAAATTGCTGCGCGCCGACCTTGGCGGCGTGGGCAGCCTCGACGCGAAAAAACTCACGGCCGACACCGTCACGCTCGACATGTCCGGCCTGGGCGGCGCAACCGTCTTTGCACGCACGACCGCCAATCTGGAAGCTGAGCGGGCTCGGCTCCGCCACCGTGTACGGCAAACCGGCGAACCGCAATTCGGAAGCGCGGCATGGGCAGCGTGTCCTGGCAATAAACGCAAGAACAACACCGATCACACGGAAAGCCGCCTGCTCAGACCAGGCGGCTTTTTTAATGGGATGGCGCTTCAGTGCTTGACCACGATGTCATTCTTGACCGACTTGACGCCCTGGATGTCGCGCGTGAGCTGGACGGCCTTGGGAATGTCTTCGGGCTTGGCGACAAAGCCGCTCAGCTGCACCGTGCCCTTGTAGGTTTCGACATTGATTTCAGTTGCCTTGAGATCGGGATCGGCCACCAGGGCGGCCTTGACCTTGCCCGTGATGAGGGAATCGTCGATGTATTCATGCCCCCTTCGCGCTTGGCGGTGGGGGCGCAGGCGACCAGGCCCGCTACGAGCAGACTGGTCAGGGCGGTGGTGAAGCGGCGGCGTGCGATGGTCATGGTCATTCCCTCTGTGGTTGATTTCATTCCATTGTCGGACCCGGACGCGGCGTCCCTTTGATCCCGGCCAAATGAACCGGGCTAGCTTGCGCCGGGCAGCGGCCTGGGCACGGCCGCCACCGGCGCCGCGGGCGCCGCGATCCGGTCGCGCCCGAGCACCACCCGGATGTCGGCGCGCCCGACGCTGCCCGTTTGCAGCGCCGGCACCCCGGCCCAGGCGTTCGGCCATGCGCTCGGCCGCCAGCCGGAACTGGGCCTGGTATTCGATGCGCGTGGTGCGCACCCCGAAGCCCTTCTGGTTGGTCAGGCGCACCACCCTGCCCTCGCCCGCCCCGATCGTGCGCGCCACCGCCCGCGCCATGCCCTTGACGCCATTGCCGTTGCTAATTTCCAGCAGCACGCCGTCGCGCGTGCGCGCTTCGATCCGTTCCAGCACGAACATGCCGCTGTCGAGCTGGCGGATTTCGGTCCTGGCCCAGCGCGTCGTCGCTGCTTACTGCGCGCACCGCGTTTTCGATGGCGGGCAGGCTGGCGCCGGGGGCAACCGCGTAGTCGGACTTGAAGTCGTGGCCGCGCAAGGCCATCGCCTGGCGGTGCATGGCCGCCGCGCGCGCCGTCTGCCCCAGGTTGCCCAGCACATTGCCCAGGTGATGCCAGGCGCGGTAATTGAGCGGGTCCTGCAGGCAGGCGTTCTCGAGCGTCGCCAGGGCCAGCGCCAAGTCGCCGCGCAGATAGTAGGCATAACCGAGATTGCTGAGCAGGAAGGCGCTGTCGACCCCGGTGCCATTGGCGGTCAGCGCCTGCCAGTGGCCGATCGCCGCATCCAGGTCGCCCTGCTCGGCGGCCAGCACGGCCAGGCCGTTGCGCGCATTCACGTGGCCCGGCAGGGCGCGCAGGGCTTCGTCGTAGTCGGCCCTGGCGCGCGCCAGCTGGCCTGGCCAGGTGATGCGCGCGCCCGCTGCGGTAAGCCTGTTCGGCCCACGGCGCCGGAGCGCCGCTCTGGACCCGGTAACCCATGTCGGCGCAGGCAAACAGCAGTGCGCCAAGCCGACAGAATGGCCAGGCGTTTGATCGATGGTCTCATGTCGGTCTCCGGTTCAGTTAGTGCCAGCCATCTTGCCCATGGTGCGCCCGATCTGGATCGCGGCCGGTCCGACCAGCACGATCAGCAGGGTGGGGAAGATGAAAAGATCAGCGGGAACAGCAGCTTGAGCGCGATCTTGGCCGCCGCTTCCTCGGCCATCAGGCGCCGCTTGGAGCGCAGATTGTCGGAATGCACGCGCAGCGAGGTGCCCATGCTGGTGCCGAAACGCTCCGACTGGATCAGCATCGCCACCAGGGTGTCGACATCCTCAACCCCGCTGCGCAGGGCGAAATTGCGCAGCGCGCTCCTTGGTGAAGCCACCCCCGCATTTCCATCAGCACCAGCTGCAGTTCCTGCGCCAGCACCATGCTCTTGATGTGGATCTCATGCGGCCACCTTGACCAGGGCCCGCTCCAGGCTCAGGCCCGCTTCCACGCACACCGTCAGCAAGTCGAGCGCGTCGGGGATGGTTTCGAAAATGTCGCGCTGGCGGCGGCGCGCGGTCCGTTCCAGCACCACGTTCGGAATGTAGTAGCCGAAGGCGGCCGCCGCCAGCAGCCACACCATGAAGCGCTGGCCCGGCATCCCCGGCCAGTAGTGCATCAGCAGCATGGCGGCGAACCCGGGCACCACCAGCGCGAGCAGGGTCTTGGAGGCGAAATACAGGGGCGCGGCGGCGCTGCTGCGCCAGCCCGCATTCATGAAGCGGGTGCGCAGGGCGGAGCGTTCCCAGCCTTCCTCGGGTAGCGACAGCTTGCTGAACGGCTGCGCCACCTTGACCACCTTCTCGACCCAGCCATCGCCGCTTTGCAGAGACCCGCCTTCGGTCTTGCCCTGGAAATGATCGAGGCGGCTGCGCATGGTCCCGGGCGCGAACACCGCCATGCCCATCATGGCCAGGCCGCCAACGATGCCGAATACGACCAGCAGGAAGACTACGTTTGCAATCGTCATCTCGTTCTCCTTAAACCCGAATGTGAATCACGCGGCGTATCCAGAGCACGCCGATCAGTATCATTCCCGCGCCGTACCACAGCATCTTGATCCCGGTCGGATCGGTCCACAGCAGACTGACGTACTTGGGATTCATGATGACCATGAAGGCCATCGCACAGAACGGCATCATCCCCAGGATCCAGGCCGACATGCGGCCCTCGGCCGACAGCACCCTCACCTTGCCGAGCAGCTTGAGGCGCTCGCGGATGATGTGGCTGATATTGCCAAGAATTTCGGCCAGGTTGCCGCCCGATTCGCGCTGGATCACCACCGCGATGACCAGGTAGCGCAAGTCGGTCAGGGGAATCCGGTCGGCCAGGCTGTACAGGGCTTCGTTGAGCGGCACGCCGTAATTGATTTCCTCGTGTGCGGCGCGAAAAACTCATCTTAGCCAGCGGCTCGGGCAGTTCGGTGCCAACCATTTGCAGGACATTGGTAAACAGGTGCCCGGCGCGCATGGCCCGCGCCAGGAAGTCGGCCGCCTCGGGCAGCTGCTCCTCGATCTTGATCAGGCGCGCGGCCCCGCGCCCGGCGCGCCAGCACATACGGCACCGACATGAACATCAGCGCCACCATCAGCTGGGCCAGGGGCGGCGCCGGATGCATCTGCAACAGCAGCAGCGCCAGGCACATCCCGCCCAGCGCGGCGCCAATGAACTGGGCCACCGACCAGCGCATGCCCGACTGCAGCAGCAGGCGGTCGATCGTACATTGGCCAGGCGGCGCCGGTGCAGGAAGGCGTCCAGCCAGTCGTTGTCGCAGTAGCGGCGCTGCTTGAGGATCGAGACCTTTTCGCCGTGCGCGTCGATCCCGCCCGACATCAGGCGCAGCGACAGCGCGCGATGCGCCGCGCGCCGCCGCCGTGGGTCCCCGACCACCACAGGTAGCCACCCTCGATCATCAGGATGACCGCTGCAAACAGCATCACCGTAAAGCCGTAGAACACTGCGTCCATCATGGTCTCCTGGCGGTTATTCGTACACGCGGGCGGGATCGAAGGCGGCATCCGGCACCGCCGCGCCGAACAGGCGCAGGCGGTCGGCGAAGGCGGCCGCACGCCGGTGGCGCAGAAGTGGCCCATCACCTTGCCGTCGGCTGCCACCCCGGTCTGCTCGAACTTGAAGATCTCCTGCATCGCGATCACTTCACCTTCCATCCCGGTGATCTCCTGCATGCTGACCAGCTTGCGCGCGCCGTCGGTCAGGCGCGTCACCTGCAGCACCACCGTGACGGCCGATGAAATCTGCTGGCGCGTGGCGCGCGGCGTGAGGTTCACATTAGCCATGCCGACCATGTTTTCCAGGCGCGCCAGCTGTCGCGCGCGGCGTGTTCGAGTGGATCGTGGCGAGCGAGCCTTCGTGGCCCGTGTTCATCGCCTGCAGCATGTCGAGCGCTTCGGCGCCGCGCACCTCGCCCAGGATGATCCGGTCGGGCCGCATGCGCAGCGCGTTGCGGACCAGCGCCCGCTGCGACACTTCGCCCTTGCCTTCGATATTCGGCGGGCGCGTCTCGAGGCGCACCACGTGCGGCTGGCGCATCTGCAGCTCGGCCGCGTCTTCGATGGTGATGATCCGCTCGTTGACCGGGATGAAGCCCGACAGCAGATTGAGCAAGGTGGTCTTGCCGCTGCCGGTGCCGCCCGAGATCAGGATGTTGATCTTGGAGTGGCCCAGCGCCTGCAGCACCTGCACCATGGGCGGCGTCATGCTCTTGAACGAGAGCAGATTCTCGACCGTCAGCGGGGCCGCCGAAAAACGCCGGATCGACAGAATCGGCCCATCGACCGCCAGCGGCGGGATGATGGCGTTGACGCGCGAACCGTCCGGCAGGCGGGCGTCGACCATCGGGCTCGATTCGTCGACCCGGCGCCCCACCCGCGAGACGATCTTCTCGATGATCTTCATCAGGTGGGCGTTGTCGTGGAAGGTGATGTCGGTCAGTTCAGTAAGCCGCGCCGTTCGATATAGACCTTGCTGGCGGTGTTGACCAGGATGTCGGAAATGGTCGGGTCGACCAGCAGCGGCTCGAGCGGGCCGAAGCCGAGCATCTCGTGCTGGATGTCGAGCACCAGATTGTGGCGCTCGTGCTGGTTCAGGACGATCCGCTCTTCTTCGATGATGCGGGCAATCAGCAGCGCCAGTTCGTGCTTGAACTGCTCGGTCGTGAGGCGCTTCCAGGCGTTCCAGGTCGATCCGGTCGAGGATCATCTGGTGCATGTTTTTCTTCAGCTCCTGATAGGCGTGATTGACCGCCTCCGGGGTGGCTGGCGTGGCGGGCCGCGCTTCGTCGGCGGCGGAAAGGCGTTCGCGTAGGGTCATGTTCTCTCCAGGGTTCATGGTTCGCCGTCGCCGCGCCCGAACAGGCGGTCGAACAGGCCTTTGTTTTCAGGGACGCGGCGCGCGGTGACCGCTTCCACCAGTTCGGCCATGCTGCGCGACACCGGCGAAGAGCGCGACAGGCGCAGCACCGGCACGCCCTGGTTGACCGAATCGGTCACCGCCACGTAATCGTTGGGGATGGTGTGCACGATCTCGGCCCCGAGCGCGCTTTGCAGGTCCTGCAGGCGCAGCTTGCCGCCCTTCTCGTAGCGGTTGACGATCAGGCGCGTGTTTTCGAGCGGGTAGCCGAGCGAACGGAAAATGTCGAGCAGACGGCGCCCGTCGCGGATATCGGGCAGGCCAAGCTGCAGCACCGGATAGATGGCGTCGGCGCTGTCGAGCGCACGCAGCGAGATGGCGTCGATCTGGCGGCCCACGTCGAGCACGATGTAATCGAAGTGCTGGCGCGCCACGCGCAGGATCGCGTCCATGTGCTCGGGCTTCTGCTCCACCGAATGGGCCGGATCGTCGGCCGCGGCCAGAATGCCGAAGCCAACCGTCACGTGCACCAGGCACGATTCGAGAAAGGCGCCGTCCACCCGTGCGATCTGGCTGCATACGTCCGACAGGGTCATCGCCGGGCGCTGGTCCGACACATACAGCGTGGCGTCGCCGAACTGCCCGTGCAGGTCGATCAGCAGCACCTTCTTGTCGGCCAGGGTGGCCAGCGCATAGGCGAAATTGGTCGAGATGAAGGTCGCCCCGCTGCCGCCCTTGCACGAGATGAAGGCCAGCACCTTCCCGTCGCGCATGCTGGTTTCGCCCGAGCTGGCGGCGATCCGGTCCATCGCCTCGTGGAAGGCGCGGTGAATCAGCGGCAGCTGCAGCACCTCGCGCACCCCGGCCCGCATGGCGCGGATCAGCAGATCCTGCTGGTGTTCGCGCGTGAGCAGCATGAAGCTCGCGTCCGGATAGTGCTTGGAAAGCCGTTCCAGCATGTCGGCCTCGCTCGGCTCCGAAGTCGCTGGCGTCGACAATGACCAGCGCCAAGCGGGTCCGGCACGACCCGGTCGAGTGCGTCGCGATGCTGGCGCGCGTGGCCGCCAGGTTCAGCGGCGGCACCCGGGCCGCGCCTTGCGTCACGATTTCCGCGTGCAGGGCCTTGTCGCGTGTGATGAATAAGGCTTTCATGGGCTATCCTCGTTGGTGGGCAATCACAGGCAGTTGCCTGCCACGCCGGGCTGATGACCCAGCGTTGCGACTGGGGTGACGGTGGCAAAGGTGGGGAAATGCAGCGGTGCGCCGGGGAAGAAATTGGCGCTGACGATAGGCTCGTAGGGCACCCGCGAGCAATCGGCGCCGCCGCCTTCGCTGCACAGGCGCACGCGCACGAAACGGATGCAGCTGGCGCCGTCCGGATCCTGGTTGCAGTTGATGATGTTCTGCTCCGGGCAGGCTTAAGCATCGGATTGACCCGTTCCAGGGCGCCGTTGAGGTAATCGATCGCCAGCTGCTCTTCGCGCAGGTTGCCGCGCAGCGGCATGCCGCCCGGGACATCGCCGAACATGGCCACCCGCCGCACCCCGGCCAGCGCAGCCGGCGTTGCTGAAATCGGCGAAGGCGGCGCCGCGCCCGCGCGCCGCGTCACCTCGACCATCGTGCTGTAGGCGTACAGCGCGCGCCAGTTCGATCACCCCGAACACGAAGGTAAAAAGATCATCGCGCACAGGGCGAATTCGACGGCAGCGACTCCCGCCTGGGAACGCAGGCGGAGTTTGGGCATGGAGTGGCTCATGGCGGACTCGGTTTCGGCTTATTTGGTGAAGGGGACGGTCGAACGCGCGGTCACTTCCCACGTGCTGTCTTCGTAGTCGGTCCAGCGCCCGGTGAGCGCATTGAAGCCCGCGTCGTCGATGGTGAAAGTGACGGTCACGCCAAACACGTCCGGCACCTGGCCGGCTGCAGGAATGGTTGTCGCACTCGACGTAGGCCGGTTCCACGCTGGTGGTGCCGCTCATGCTGGCAGCCATGCGGCGGCGTCGTGCACCATGCGCTGGGCGATGACGATGGCGCGCGCCCGCTCGGCGTCGTCCTTGACCGCAGCCGGCGGGCAGGCTGGCCAGGTAGGCGGCGGCGTCCCGGGTCGCTTCCTTCATTACGCTGTACTGGAAGAACACCTTGGCAAACAGCGCCACGGCTAGGCATCAGCACCACGGTGGCCGACAGGATCAGGGCCAGCTCGACCGCCGCCGTGCCGCGTGCCAGCTGCTTGCGTACGCCGCTCAAGGGCGCGGCTAAGCTTCATTTGTACAGGACTGCCGACGCAGTCAGTTCGCCGTACGACGTCACGCCGCCGAATTCCGCGTGGATCGCGGGCGGAGACTCGGTCGCAGGGGTGGTCATCAGGAAGCGGCCGATGGCCAGCACGCGCGCTCGAACCGCTTACCGGGCATTCGAGCAGCGGCACGTTGAGGATGCGGCGGCGCGCGATGCTTAAGCCAGCGGCGCCGATCCTTCACGGTGCGGCGCCAGCCCCCGGTCATAGGGCGACTGGGGGAAGGTGTAGTTCGAGCTCAGGGGCGCGCCTAGCCGTGACCGGATACAGCTTGCTCCAGTCGCTGCGGGTAAACGGTGCAGCCGGCCGTGCCGCCCGTATAGCGCAGCGGGCGGCTGAAGGCCCACAGCGTGCCGTAGCTGGCCGCCGTGGTGCCGGGCGGGAGCAGGTCGGCGTCGGCCACGGTGGCGAGCTTGCCATGCCGGCGGCATACGGAACAGCGCTGCCGCGCAGCGGCGCGGGCGGGCGTGCCCGAGATCCAGAAGCCGCCATACGGGCCGCGAAAATCGATCACATTGCTGTCGGGCGGCGCCCCGTACTTGGTGCACACCGAGCCGCCGTTGTAGCTGGCAAAGCGCGAATTGAGTTCGGCCACCATCGCCACCGGGAACGGTTCGCGCACGTACAGCGTGGAACCAGCCTGGATGGGCGGCGCCAAAGCATGGTGCCGCTGCAGGCGAACGGACGCAGGGCGTCGTCGGCCAGATGCGAAGGCAGCGAGGGCGCCGGCGGGGTAGTCGAGCGGATTGACGACGAAGCTGCGCGCCGTGCTGCCGCTGGCATTCAGGTTGAGCAGGTTGTAGCCGACCCCGCGCCGAAAGCCGAATTCGATCGCTTCCTCGGCATTGGCGGCGGGCGCGTTGGTGCGCAGGCCAAGCGGCTCGGTGCTCAGGGCGCAGATGGCGAGCGGCCCCAGGCTGGAGTCCTTGCAGGCCCACGGCGCGCCGCGCCAGGTTCTGTTCGGCCGCCACGCCGACCACGCGCAGGAAGGCGATCGCGATCCGGCCATACATCGGGTCGAGCGCGCTGGTGTCGACCTGGGCGAACAGCATGCGCGGCAGTTCGCCGGGGCTGACCGCATCGGCTCTAGCACCCACGGTCCGTCGCGCGAGGGACCCACGTTCAGCGCGGCCGAGGTCCAGTCGATCGTCTCCGGATGCAGGAAACGGTACTCGGCCGTCTTGGCGGTGCGGCGCGCATTGTCGCGCGCCTTGGCCAGCCCGTCTTCGGTGCCGTCCAGGGCGCGCGCGGCCGCCAGCGCGGCGCCGTCGGCGATGGCTTGCAGTTCGTGGCCGCGGGCGTACAGCACGGACAGGTCGATGGCCAGTCCGACCATGCCCAGCATCACCGGCAGGATGATGGCGTACAGCACGCCAAAAGCCCCCTCCTGCTTAGCCGGGCCGCACGCAATGTGGGCGCAGGGGTTTCATTTTCCGGTACCCGTGGTCATCGAGCCTTGTGGCTCAGGCGGTTTGAGGAAGGTAGCCTCGTAATGCCTGTGGGTGGCCTTGGCGGCGTCGTCCGTCCATGCCGGTCACCGGGGTCAGGTTGGCCGAGGCGGCCGGGTCGGCCACCTGGGCGGCGACGGCGGCGCGCACGCTGGTGCCGAAATTGCGCTCGGCCTCGGGCGAGGTCGCCACGCAGCCAGCCAGCATGGCCGACACGCCCAGCAGTACGGCGCCGATCTGTTTCGATTGCGTTTTCATGGTCACTCCTTATTTGAGTTCGAAGCCGCGCGCCGCTTCCTGCGTGGTGGCCTGGGCCGCTTTCTCGGCCGGAGCGTCGGCCGGAACAGCGGCGGGCGCGGCGGCTGGCTTAGGGGGGCCGCGGCCGGGGCGTCCTCCTTGCCTTCGAGGCGGCCGCCCAGCAGCAGCTCGGCGCGGACGGGGTCTTGACCTTGTCGGTCGGCAGCGTGAAGTTGGTAAGCAGCGGCTTGACCAGGTGGACGGTCGCCACGAACACCAGCTCGGTCTTGTCCTGCTGGTAGTCGGCGCTGCGGAACAGGGCGCCGAGGATCGGCACTTCGCCCAGCACCGGCAAGCCCTTCCAGGCTGTTGATCATGTTGTTCTTGATCAAGCCGCCGATGGCGAAGCTCTGGCCGTCATACAGCTGCACGGTGGTGCTGGCGCGGCGCGTGGTGATCAGCGGCAGCACCGCGCTGCCGGTGAAGCCAACCGCGGAAATGCCGATCCCTTCGCGCGAGACTTCCGACACTTCCGGCGACACGCGCAGATTGATGCGCCCGCCCGCCAGCACGGTCGGCGTGAAGCGCAGGCCGACCCCGAATTCCTTCTCTTCCAGCGTGACCTTGTTGTTGTCCTGCGCGACCGGAATGAAGATCCTGCCACCCGCCAGGAAATTGCCTTCCTGGCCGCTGACGGCCATCACGTTCGGTTCGGCCAGGATGCGCACCAGGCTGTCCTGCTTCTGGGCGTCGGCGCGCAGGCGGTTGCCGTTCGACTTGACCCCGCTCAGCGAGCCGGGCAGGTTTCCGGTCAGGAAGTTCGACACCAGGGTCGTGGCCCAGCTGCCGGAACCGGTGCTCCAGGTAACGCCGCCTTCGAGGCGCTCGAGCAGCGACTTCGACACTTCGGCCACCTTCACTTCCAGCATCACCTGCTGGGGCGCGGTCACGCTCAGCAGATTGATCACGCGCACTTCCGCCATCGGGCTGCGGTCGGTGGGCGCGCCGCCCTTGGCGGTCTCGCCGGTGTCGTCATTCTTGCGCGCCAGCGAACGCGAGCTCTCGTAGACGAAGGCGCGCGCCAGTTCTTCGGCCCGCATCAGGGTGTTGGCATCGGCCACGGTGCCGGTCAGCACGATCGATTCATTGGCGCTGCCGACCTTGATGTTCTTTTCGTCGGGCAGGGCGGCGGCCAGCGCGGCCTCGATCCCGGTCAAGTCCATCACCACCATCAGATCGACCACGCTGCAGGCGCCGCTCTTGCCCTGGATGATCATATTGGTGGTGCCGACGTCGACGCCCAGCAGATACAGGGTGTCGGGCGAGACCAGCATGGCCTGGGCCACGCTCAAGCATTGCCGACGCTGCGGTGACGCACCGGTTCGGGCAGGCGCATCAGGGTCGACTTGCCCATCAGCAGAGTCATCTTGCCGGGCCGGGCCGCTTCGCCGACGCAGTGCGGGCCGCTGTCCGTGCGTTCCACGGGCGGCTTGGGCGCCGGTGCCTGAGGCGCGAAGCCGGTGCGGACCTTGGCCGGCGTCGCCATGGCTTCTGGAGGGGCCGCGAGGGCGGCACCGGATGCGAGGGCCAGCACGAGTCCGGCAGCGCCATGGAGGCGGGCGTGACAGTTGCGTTTGTTCATTTCGCTCATCCCGAAAAAGTCATTGCGTGAAAAATCAGAAGCATTCTTGCGACGTTTGCAGCCCGTTCAGCACGCTCACGCAATCGCGGCGCAGCTGCGGTGCGGCGGCGGGCGCGGGAGCGCTGGCGGGACGGCTGCGCACGGCCACGTGCTTGACCGCGGGACTGGGGGCGGGCTTCGGTTTGGCGGCAATCTGGGCCAGCTCGTCGAGCAGGGTGTGCTTGGTGGCGCCAAGCCGTGTCGGGCACGGTCAGGTCGATCTGATTGCGCAGTGCCAGCGACAGGGTGCCCACGCCGCGTGCCAGGTCCAGGTTCTCGGCCTGTTCGGGCGTCACTTCCAGGGTCACCGCGTTGACCACCTTGGGCTTGGTTTCGTCGCGGCTCACTTCCTGGGCCACGGCCAGCACCAATATGCGTTCGAGCACGATCTTCGAGACGTCGAGCTGGCCGCGGGTGGCGCGCTCGCCTTCGGCCGGATCGCGCTCGGTGTGCACGATGATGTCGACATAGTTGCCCGGCAACGCGAAGCTTAGCCACGCCGATCACGTCGTTCACGCGCACCGTGATGGCACGCTTGCCTTCGCTGATCAGGGCCGACAAGCCGCCCATGGTGTAGTAGTAAGCCGCCAGCTTCGATTCGGCCACCACCTCGCCCTTCTGCAAATTGACCTTGAGCACGCGCTCGGTCAGGTTGACGGTATCGGTGAAGGCATCCTTGGGCACATCCTTGGCGGGACGCTCGACCAGCTTGAGCATTTCCGGCGCCAGGCGCTGGCCCCGGTTGACGTCGGTCGTGGCCACCACGACCCGGTTGGAGTTGGCGTTCGCCTGGCCCTGGAGCCACTTCCAGGCCAACGCCACTGCGGCGATCCCGAACAGGATCGCGACGGCCATCATTACAAGAGCACGCTTGTTTTTCATGAGATTCTCTCAAGCAAGGGGTCGCCGCTATGGGCGAGGAAAGGAATGGACGGCTGGAACGGCGTGGGAGCGCCGCTAAGACTAGCCGCGAACAGGCTGGTCCAGGCTTGTTCGAGCGCGGGCACAGTCAGGCGCGGTTCGACGCCTGCAAAGCTCGCGAAATCGGCAATCCGGTCCAGCAGTTCACGGGGGTGCTCGCCAGCAGCGCGCGCCCGGTCGACGCGTGCAGATAGCAGAGAAGGTGGTCGACCACGGCCTCGTCGCAGGCGATCCGGGTCAGGCGGCACTGGCGCCGGAACAGCGCCCGGTAATGGGTCTCGGACAGGGCGCCGACCTCGATCTTGTAGGCAATCCGGCGCAGCGAGGAATCGTCGAGCAGCAGCTGCGGCGCCAGGTTGGTGGCGAACACCAGCGTCACGTCGAAGGGCACGCCGATCTTGCCGCCGCCGTGCAGGGTCAGGTGGTCGGTGCCGGTGTCGAGCGGGGCCCCGAAGCGGTTCAGCAGATCGGCGCCGGGCAGGCGCTGGCGACCGAGGTCGTCGATGATCAGCATGCCGTTGTTGGCCATCAGATGGGGCGGCGCGTGGTACACGCTCAGCCGAGGCATCGTGGCGCAAGTCGAGCATTTCGGCCGACAGTTCGGCGCCCACCTGGATCAGCGGACGCTGGCACAGCGCCCAGCGGCTGTCGCTCGAGCGCCGTTCCTCGCTCTGGCGGCTTTGGGTGGCGGGCGCCAGGTGCAGCAAGGGATCGTGAACGAGCACGATGTCGTGGTAAGCCAGAATGGCATAGGGCACGGCCACGATGCCTTGCTGCAGCAGGCCGAGCTTGCGTGCCAGTAAGCTCTTGCCGCTGCCGGAAGGGCCGTGCAACAGCATCGAGCGGCTTGACTGCATGGCCGCGCCGACCAGGTCGCGCACGGCGGGATCGAAGCTTTCCTCGCCGAACGCGGCGGCGACATTGGCGGCCGTGACGCGCTCGGGCTGGAAGTGGCGCGAGGACTGGCGGTGGATCAGGTCGCAATAGGCTTGCAGGGTGACGGGAGCGGGGGCTTGGCGTAGCGGCAGCGGGCCAGGAAATCGGCGGCGCGTGCGGCCATTGCCGGTCAGGTGGTAGCTGACGTCGAGATCGGAATCGCCGCGCGCCGCCACTTCGACCAGCTGCTCGGCGAGCATGAAGTTGAGCGCCTCGCGCAGCACATTGATGGACAGCCGTAATTTTCCGGCCAGCACAGGCAAATGCATCTTGCCGTTCGCATACATGATCTTGGCGACCAGTTCGACCAGCAGCGCCAGTTCGAGGCCGGTTTCGCGCACCGTCTTGGGCTGGGGCGGCATCCTGATCATGTCGTCCCCAACGGTGCTGCCTGCCGACGATTCCGCTTCGGTCATTTGTCGCTCCTGATCACTGTTTCTGAAAGTTACGAATTGATTTTAGCTACGCGTGTCTTGCGGCCTTTGACCCAAAGCAAGCAATGCCGAGCCGCAAACTCATGTGTGGTGCAGGACCATCACTGTCAGCGTTCCGGCTGCAATGGCAAGGGCGTATGGCATGCCGCCGACACTGGCTTGCGCCGCTTGCGGCGCCAGGCGCGCGCCGCCAAAACGCATGGCGACCGGCAGCAGCAGCGCGCACATTGGCGAACGCGGCGCGCGCGCGGCCCTTGGCCAGCACGATCGCGAGCGCCATCACGCCGCCGAAGCAATAGGTCGCCAGGCTGCTCTGGAACACCAGCGCCGCCCGACGAAGGCGCCGACGGTGGCCATCAGCTTGACGTCGCTTAGCCGCCATACCACCGAGCAAATAGAGCGGAAGAAACATGAGCAGACCGAGGGCGAAGCCTAGCCAGGTAGCTGGTGAGCAAGGCCGATGGCGGGCCGCTGCCCAGCTGCAAGACCAGCGCCGCCAGCAGGCCGATGGCCAGCAAGCGATTGGGGATGCAGCGCTGCCGCAGGTCAAACAGGCAGGCGAACAGCAGCAGGCAGCCGAGCGCCAGCGCGGACAGGAAAGTGGTGTACATGGGAGGGCCTTGGCGGAGACGGACATCAAAAAGCCCCCGGGCGGGCCCACCCGGGAAGGCTCACCCTGATTAAGCCAGGGCGTCGGCGATTTTTGGAAAGCACCGTCGACACTTTGACCCAGGGTACCGACAACGGTGACGATCACTGCCGCGATCAGAGCGGCAATCATGCCGTACTCCAAAGCGGTCACGCCATCTTCATCGGCCATGAAGGACCGTACAGACGATACAAATGTGCTCATGACAAACTCCTTAAGTGTGGATAAGAGACAAACCCTGACGCAGACGATGGTCCGGAACTGCGACCGGCCCACTGGGAAACCAGCCTCGGCTGCCCATGTGCTGCGCCATTGAAACCACTATAGGGTTGCCAAATCCGGCCCAACTTGAGCCTTCACAACCTTTCCCGAAAGCACTATCTCTGGCTTGATCTAAACGAAATAAGTAAAAAGTTTTGGCCCGCGTGGCCGTGCAGGGGACGGTCAACGGTAGAATCAAGGGGGAAAAGTTCGATTTATTGCACTTTTGTTGCCTGATATGCAAAAAACCATTATCCTGCACAGCGGTTCTTCGGGATGAGCACCACATGGCTTCCAGACGGGATGCGACATGAGGTAGAGTTACTCTTGCCTGCAATCAAATAATCGAGGCTCCCTGGACGGCGCATTAGTCGGTAGATTACATTTCTGAGAACGACATGGATTCCCTTCTGAAACACATGGTGGACATGACTGGCCACCGCGATCACACGATGCTCGACATCTCGGTGATCTCGGCTGTTCAGGAATTGGCAGGCGCGTCGCAGACGCGCGTGCTGACCATCGTCAGTGTGCGGGGAAAAAGTTCGTGCGTTCGCGGGCCATCATTTGCAGCTGGCAGAGCCTACCCCGCATGGAAGACCATCCCGACGTCAACGTGCCGGGCGAGCCGATCGAATCGTTCCCGGAACTCGATGCCTGCATCACCGCGCTCGGTTCGAGCGCCAATGCAGTCTCGGCCGACGGCCACTCCACGCTGTGGCTGCCGATCTGGATCGGCGACAAGGCCGACACCTGCCTCGAAATCGTGCATGAAACGCCGTACAACCCCGATACCGTGCACGTGATCGGCGGGATCGTCAGCGTGTACCGCAACTTCCAGAATTTGCTCGACTACAGCGAACGCGATTCGCTCACGGGCCTGCTCAACCGCAAAACCTTCGACGACCAGCTGGCCAAGATGCTGCTCGCGTCCGCGCCGGGAGCCGGAAGCGCCGCAGCCGGGCCAGCCCGAGCGGCGCCAGCCGGTTGATGAAAACAAGCAATGGCTGGCCGTGGTCGACGTCGACCATTTCAAGGCCGTCAACGACAAGTTCGGCCACCTGTACGGCGACGAAGTCCTGATTCTCATCGCCAACCTGATGACCTCCTCGTTCCGCTCCCAGGACCGCGTGTTCCGCTTCGGCGGCGAGGAATTCGTCGTGCTGCTGCGTTCGACCACGCTCGACAACGCGCAGAAAATCATCGACCGTTTCCGCATCAATGTGGAAACGACCGTCTTCCCGCAAGTGGGAACGGTCACGGTCAGCGTGGGATTCGTGTCGATCAGCCCGTACGAGTCGCCGGTCAATATTCTGGGCCGGGCCGATCAGGCGCTGTACTACGCCAAGAGCCATGGCCGCAACCAGGCTTGCCACTACGATCAGCTGGTGTCCGGCGGCCAGCTGGAAGCGGCGGCGTCCAACGATACGGCCGAGTTCTTCTAGGCCTTAGTCGATCACCAGGAACTTCATACAGTCGACGTTCCATTTCTGGGGCGATTCCGGCCGCACGATCTTGTCCCCGCCCCCGAAGCCCAGCGCGCGACAAGTCCACCGTTTGCGGCTTGATGTAGGTATTGCGCTTGCTGTCGAAGAAGACATTGACCTTGGGCGCGAGCAGATTGGTTTCATGCGGTTCGATCACCACGCCGAGACGGCCTGATTCGAGCATCACCATGGTGCCGACCGGATAGATCCCCACGCAGCGCATGAATTCCTGGGCGTAGGCCGGATTGAAATGGAACTTGCTCCACTCGTAGATCTTGCGCAGCGCCTCGGCTGCCGAGACGCCCTTGTGATAGCAGCGATCGGCGGTGATCGCGTCATACACGTCGACGATGGCCGACATTTGCGCCAGTTCGCTGATCGTGTGCTCGTTCTGCTTGTCCGGATAGCCGCTCCCGTCGCGCCGCTCGTGGTGGTGCAAGGTGATGTCGAGCGGAATCGGTCCGACGTCGGGCGACTTGAGCAGGATGTCATAGCCGTCGCGCGGGTGCTTCTTGACGATGTCGAATTCTTCTTCCGTCAGGCGGCCCGGCTTGTTCAGAATGTGGTCGGGAATGAGCGCCTTGCCCGTGTCGTGCAGCAAGCCGCCCAGGCTAGGCCTGGAAGGTCGTCTCGTCGTCCATCTTGCGCGAGCGGCAAAAGGCCACCAGCAAGGTGCACACGCTGACCGAATGCAGGAAGGTGTAGTCATCCTTGTTCTTGATGCGCAGCATGCCGACCAGGGCGCCGGGATTGCGCAGGATCGATTCGGTGATGTTCTGCACCACCGGCGACACCTGGTCGATCTCGATCGCCTTGCCCAGCCGCGCATCCTGCATCACGGTGCGCACCATGCCCGAGGCCTGGTGCCGGATCTGGGCCGCGCGCCGCAGTTCTTCGCCGAGCGAGACCCGGGTCACGATCACCGGCTTGACCGCCAGTTGCACCAGTTCCGATTCGGTGCGCGCGTTGGCCTCGTCCAGGGTCGGCGCATCCTGCACGTCGAGCCCCTTGTCGCTGTCGATCACCACGTCGTGGATGCTTAGGCCTCGATGATCTTGCGGATTTCATCGTCCTTGCTGATCAGAAAGCGATTACGCACGAACGGGTGCGTCATCCAGTCACAACTGAGGTCGTGGATGTACATGCCTACCAATAACTGCGAGGAATCGACTTTTTCAGCATCCCGTGCCCGGCTGTGCTTTAATCACTGAACTTCATGGACGATATTTCCTTACGGCATTATCTATTGCCATTCTACATTAAATGTGTCGCACGATCCTTCCAAGAACATTAGCACGAACTTTCCATGGAATTACGTCAGCTCCGTTATTTTGTTGCCATCGTCGACCACGGCTCGCTGTCCAAGGCGGCGCTGGTCTTGCACGTGGCGCAGCTAAGCGCTGACCCAGCAATTGCGCCAGCTGGAAGAAGAACTGGGCGCCCAGCTGCTGCACCGCTCGGCCCAGGGCGTGCTCAGCACCGATGCTTAAGCAAGGTGTTTTACGAACACGCGCAAGCCATCCTCAAGCAGGTCGGCGACGCGCGCTCGGCCGTCACCCAGTCCACCACGCGCCCGTCCGGCAGCGTCACGCTGGGCCTGCCGCACAGCATTTCCGGGGCCCTGGCCCTGCCCTTGCTGATGGCGGCCCGCGCCAGCTACCCGGAAATCACCTTGCAGCTGACCGAGGAACTGTCGGGCAATCTGCTTGACCAGCTCAAATCGGGCCGCATCAACCTGGCGGTCCTGTTCGACGACGGCCAGCTGGCCCCCTTCGCCAGCACCCCGCTGGTGGACGAAGCGCTGATGTTCATTTGCCGCAGCGGCTCGGCGCTGGCAGCCACTACCGCCAGATCACGCTGGCTAGGCGCCCTGGCCAGCACCCTGATCCTGCCCGCCCACCAGCAAGGCGTGCGCCCGCGCATCAGCGCGGCGCGCGGGGCCAGCCTGGCCTTGTCGCAAGTGATAGAAATTAATTCGATCGCCATCCTGGAGTCCGCCTTGCTGGCCGACATGGGCGCCACCATCCTGCCGCTGGCGCCCCTGCTGGCCGAGGTGGCCAGCGGCGCCCTGCAAGCCTGGCCCATCGTGGAACCGGCCATGTCGCGCAGCGTGACCCTGTGCGCCTCGAAGAACATTCCGCTGACCAATGCGGCGGCCGCCGTCAGCCGCCTGGTGCACCAGGTCACGCGCGAACTGTGCGACAGCGGCGCCTGGACCGGCGCCAAACTGCCCAATTAAGCGGCAGACCGGGCGGGCCATCGTTTTTTCTTATACCCCCATTTAAAAACGCTATTTCCCCTGACGCCAACAAGGTCATACACTCCACGCCAGCAGGATTTTCCCGCATGGGAAGCCTGTAAAATAGTCGTATCCACGACGCCCTGCCCCCGCCATCCCGGCGCCTACCCGGCGCCCTCCTGACGGGGGAATTCCCGAATACCCTTTGGAGCCTCACCATGTCCGATACCACGGCGACCCCACCTGTCAGCGCGCAGGATGTCTCGAACCGTCTGACCACCGTCAGCCTCGACGATAAATACACTGCGACTTCAGGCAATATCTTCCTCTCCGGTATCCAGGCGCTGGTGCGCCTCCCCGATGATGCAGCGCGAGCGCGATCTTGCCATGCCTACCTCAACACGGCTTGCTTCATTTCCGGCTACCGCGGTTCGCCCCTGGGCGGCCTCGACGAAAACCTGTGGAAGGCCAAGAAGCACCTCGAAGCCCACCACGTGCAATTCGTCCCCGGCGTGAACGAAGACCTGGCCGCGACCGCGGTGTGGGGCTCTGCAAACGGTGGACCTGATCGGCCCGGCCAAGTACGACGGCGTGTTCGCCATGTGGTACGGCAAGGGCCCGGGCGTGGACCGCTGCGGCGACGTCTTCAAGCACATGAACCACGCGGGCACCTCCAAGCACGGCGGCGTGCTGCTGATCATGCGGCGACGACCACGGCGCCTATTCCTCGACCCTGCCGCACCAGTCCGACCACATCTTCTCGGCCTGCATGGTGCCGCTGCTGTACCCGTGCAATGTGCAGGAATACCTGGATCTGGGCGTGCACGGCTGGGCCATGTCGCGCTTCTCGGGCTGCACGGTGGCCTTCAAGGCGCTGGCCGACACGGTCGAATCGAGCGCCTCGGTGGACGCCAATCCGCACCGCGTGGAAGTGAAGATCCCGAAAGACTTCGTCATGCCAGAAGGCGGCCTGAACACGCGCCTGTCGAGTGACCCGCTGGGCATGCAGGCGCGCAAGCAGGAAGCGCTGATGCAGGACTACAAGATCTACGCGGCGCTGGCCTATGCGCGCGAGAACAAGCTCAATCACACCACCATCGACAGCGCCAACGCCAAGCTGGGCATCATCGCGTCCGGCAAATCCTACCTGGACGTGCTCGAAGCGCTGGAAGAACTGGGCATCGACGAGCAGATGGCGGCCGACGTCGGCCTGCGCCTGTTCAAGGTCGCCATGCCATGGCCGCTGGAGCCGGACAGCGTGCGCGAATTCGCCCAGGGCCTGGACGAAATCCTGGTGGTCGAAGAAAAGCGCCAGATCGTCGAGTACCAGCTCAAGGAACAGCTCTACAACTGGCGCGACGACGTGCGTCCGCGCGTGATCGGCAAGTTCGACGAAAAGGCGAGTGGGTCGCGCCGCGCGGCGAATGGCTGCTCACCTCCAAGGCCGACTTCTCGGTCTCGCAAGTGGCGCGCGTGATCGCCTCGCGCGTGGCGCGCCTGATCACCGACGAGAAAACCTGCGACCTCATCAAAGCCCGCCTGACCTTCCTCGACGCCAAGGATGCGGTGCTCAAGAAGGCGATCAACACGCCATTCCGTCCGGCCTTCTACTGCTCCGGCTGCCCGCACAATACCTCGACCAAGGTCCCGGAAGGCAGCTTCGCGCTGGCTTAAGCATCGGCTGCCACGTGATGGCCACCGCGATCTACCCCGAGATGAACAAGCTGACCACCCACATGGGCGGCGAAGGCGCGCCGTGGATCGGCCAGCAAGCGTTTTCCAAGGTGCCGCACGTGTTCCAGAATCTGGGCGACGGCACCTACTTCCACTCCGGTTACCTGGCGATCCGCGCCACCGTGGCGGCCAAGGTCAACATGACCTACAAGATCCTCTACAACGACGCGGTCGCAATGACCGGCGGCCAGCCGGTCGACGGCCAGACCTCGGTGCCGATGATCGCCCAGCAGATGGCGGCCGAAGGCGTCAAGCGCATCGCGCTGGTGACCGAAGACCTGTCGCGCTACACCGACCGCGGCGCCCTGCCGTCGATCGTCAGCCTGCACGACCGCAAAGAGATGGACGCGGTCCAGCGCGAGCTGCGCGAAGTCGAGGGCGTCTCGGTCATCATTTACGACCAGACCTGCGCCGCCGAGAAGCGCCGCCGCCGCAAAAAGGCGAGTTCCCCGACCCGAACAAGCGCATGGTCATCAACGACGCCGTGTGCGAAGGCTGCGGCGATTGCGGCATCCAGTCGAACTGCGTCTCGATCCTGCCAAAGGAAACCGAATTCGGCCGCAAGCGCACCATCGACCAGTCGTCCTGCAACAAGGACTACTCGTGCGTGAAGGGCTTCTGCCCGTCGTTCGTCACCGTCGAAGGCGGCGCGCTCAAGAAGTCCAAGAACGGCGTGACCAAGAATAACCAGGACGACGGCTTCGGCGCCCTGCCGGAACCGGTCCTGCCGAACATCGACCATCCGTACAACATCCTGATCAACGGCATCGGCGGCACCGGCGTGATCACCGTCGGCGCGCTGATGGGCATGGCCGCCCACCTCGAAGGCAAGGGCGCGTCGGTGCTGGACATGACCGGCATGTCGCAGAAAAACGGCTCGGTCACCTCGCACGTGAAGGTCGCGCGTTCAGCCGGCCCACCCCTGCGCGCAGCGCATCGCCACCGGCGAAGCGGACCTGATCCTCGGCTGCGACATGCTCACCATCGGCGCCCAGGATGCGATCTCCAAGATGCGTCCGGGCCGCACGCTGGCCGTGATCAACCTGCACGAGCAGCCACCCGGCACCTTCGCCCAGAACGCCGACTGGCAGTACCCGGTCGACGAAGTGCGCGCCTGATCGTGGAATCGGTGGGCGGGCCTGAGGCGGCCGACTTCATCGACGCCACCAAGCTGGCCACCGCGCTGATGGGCGACTCGATCGCCGCCAACCTGTTCATGCTCGGTTACGCCTGGCAGAAGGGCCGCATTCCATTGAGCGAAGCGGCGCTGCTGCGCGATCGGAATTGAACGGCGTGGGCATCGAGTCGAACAAGAAGAGCTTCCTGTGGGGCCGCCGCGCCGCCGTCGACGTCAAGCGCGTCGAGAAGGTCGCCACCCCGACCCAGGCGATCGTGGTGCAAATGCCGCAGTCGCTGGAAAACGTGATCAAGAAGCGGGTCGAGTTCCTGACCGCCTACCAGGATGCGGCCTACGCGGCCCGCTACGAAGATCTGGTGGCCAAGGTGCGCAAGGCGGAAACCGCCCAGGGCCTGGGCAACAAGCTCTCGACCGCGGTCGCCAAGTACTACTTCAAGCTGATGGCCTACAAGGACGAATACGAAGTGGCGCGTCTGTACACCGACGGCAAGTTCGTCGAACAGCTCAAGTCCCAGTTCGAAGGCGACTTCTCGGTCAAGTTCAACCTGGCCCCGCCGCTGTTCGCCAAGAAGGATGCCAAGGGCCACCTGATCAAGGCCGAATTCGGTTCGTGGATGTGGAGCGCGTTCAAGCTGCTGGCCAAGTTCAAGGGCCTGCGCGGTGGCGCACTCGACATTTTTGGCTACACTGAAGAGCGCAAGATGGAGCGCGCCCTGATTGTGGAATACCGCGAGATGATCGAAGCGCTGCTGCTGCTACCCTGACGGCCGACAAGCACGCGAACGCGGTGGAGCTGGCCAACCTGCCGGAGCAGATTCGCGGCTTCGGGCACGTCAAAGAGAAGAATGTTGCGGCATTCCGTGTTGCCAAAACGCGCCTGTTGGGCGATGCCTCCAAGCAACACGCGGCCTGAGCACATCGTCCTCGCGACGGCGGGGACCCATAGCGCGCCGAACGACTCCGGTCACGTGCTATGGGCCCCGCCTGCGCGAGGGCGAGGTGTGGTTTGCTTGACGTTAACAACGTAAACGTCATATACCGTACAAGAACGAATTCGCAAGGAACATCATGAACGACCTGACTCCCGCCGCCAAACTGAACGTCCCCGATCAACCGAAGCTGGCCAACAAGGTCCGCTTCGTCACCGCCGCTTCGCTGTTCGACGGCCATGACGCCTCGATCAACATCATGCGCCGCATCCTGCAGTCGAACGGCGTCGAGGTGGTCCACCTCGGCCACAACCGCTCGGTCGACGAAGTGGTCACCGCGGCGCTGGCCGAAGACGTGCAAGGCATCGCCATCTCGAGCTACCAGGGCGGCCACGTCGAATACTTCAAGTACATGATCGACCTGCTCAAGCAGCGCGGCGGCGCCCACATCAAGGTGTTTGGCGGCGGCGGCGGCGTGATCGTTCCCGACGAAATCGCGGACCTGCATGCCTACGGCGTGACCCGCATCTTCAGCCCGGAAGACGGCCAGCGCATGGGCCTGGTCGGCATGATCCAGTCCATGATCAAGGCCTGCGACATCGACCTGTCCACCTATTCCCCGACCACGCTGGCCCCGCTGCAGTCCGGCGACGTGGCTTCGCGCCACCGCCCGCTGGCCCAGCTGATCACGGCGCTGGAAAACGAGAAAGCCTCGCCCGAACTGCGCAAGGCCATCGTCGACGCGGCCGAAGGCTTGCCGGTGCCGACCCTCGGCATCACCGGCACCGGCGGCGCTTAAGCAAATCCTCGCTGACCGATGAACTGATTCGCCGCATCCGCCTGGATCAGGGCGACGCGCTCAATATCGCCATCATCTCGATCGACCCGTCGCGCCGCAAATCGGGCGGCGCTGCTGCGGGCGACCGGATCCGCATGAACGCGATCAATCCGTGGAATGGCGAAGCGCGTGTTCATGCGCTCGCTGGCCACGCGCGAAGCGGGCTCGGAAATCTCGCAGGCGCTGCCGGACGTGATCGCCGCCTGCAAGGTGGCCGGTTTCGACCTGGTGATCGTCGAGACCTCCGGTATCGGCCAGGGCGACGCGGCCATCGTGCCGCACGTGGACGTGTCGATGTACGTGATGACGCCGGAATTCGGCGCCGCCTCGCAGCTCGAAAAAATCGACATGCTCGATTTCGCCGACTTCATCGCGATCAATAAATTCGACCGCAAGGGCTCGCAAGACGCCCTGCGCGACGTCGCCAAGCAGTACCAGCGCAACCGCGAAATGTGGAGCAAGCGTCCGGAAGAAATGCCGGTGTTCGGCACCCAGGCGTCGCGCTTCAATGACGACGGCGTGACCGCGCTGTACCAAGGGCTGCTGCCGAAGCTGGCCGAGTTCGGTCTCAAGACCAAACCGGGCAAGCTGCCGACGTCGAACATCCGCTTCTCGAGCGGCAAGCACGTGATCGTGCCGCCCGCCCGCGCGCTACCTGGCCGAAATCGCCGACACCGTGCGCGGCTACCACAAGACGACCGCCAAACAAGTCAAGCTGGCGCGCGAACGCCAGCAGCTGCTTGAGGCCAAACGCATGCTGGCCGCCGCCGCCAAAACCGCCGACTTCGACGATCTGATCACCGAACGCGATCACGCACTCGACGCCAATTCCAAGAAGCTCCTGGCCATGTGGCCAGACATGCAGGCCGCCTACGCGGGCGACGACTACGTGGTCAAGATCCGCGACAAGGAAATCCGCACCCGCCTGATTCAGCACACGCTGTCGGGCACCAAGATCCGCAAGGTGGCCCTGCCGAAGTACGAAGACCATGGCGAAGTGCTGCGCTTCCTGATGCTGGAAAACGTGCCGGGCTCGTTCCCGTTCACGGTAAGCGTATTCGCCTTCAAGCGCGAAGGCGAAGACCCGACCCGCATGTTCATTCGGCTGAAGGCGATTCGTTCCGCACCAACCGCCGCTTCAAGCTGGTCTCGGAAGGCATGGACGCCAAGCGCCTGTCGACCGCGTTCGACTCGGTCACGCTCTACGGCGCCGACCCGGCCCTGCGTCCCGACATTTACGGCAAGGTGGGCAACTCGGGCGTGTCGATCGCCACGCTGGACGACATGAAGGTGCTGTACGACGGCTTCAACCTGTGCAGCCCGTCGACGTCGGTCTCGATGACCATCAACGGCCCGGCCCCGACCATCCTGGCGATGTTCATGAATACCGCCATCGACCAGCAGATCGTGCGCTTCGAAGAAGAGAACAAGCGCCAGCCGACCGCCGACGAAACGGCCAAGATCCGCGCCTGGGTACTGCAGAACGTGCGCGGCACGGTGCAGGCCGACATCCTGAAAGAAGACCAGGGCCAGAACACCTGCATCTTCTCGACCGAGTTCTCGCTCAAGGTCATGGGCGACATCCAGGAATACTTCGTCCATCACCAGGTGCGCAACTTCTACTCGGTGTCGATCTCCGGATATCACATCGCCGAAGCGGGCGCGAACCCGATTTCGCAGCTGGCGTTCACGCTCTCGAACGGTTTCACCTTCGTGGAAGCGTATCTGGCGCGCGGCATGCACATCGACGACTTCGCACCGAACCTGTCGTTCTTCTTCAGTAACGGCATGGACCCGGAATACACGGTGCTGGGCCGCGTGGCGCGCCGCCTGTGGGCAGTGTCGATGCGCGACAAGTACGGCGCCAACGACCGCAGCCAGAAGCTCAAGTATCACATCCAGACTTCGGGCCGTTCGCTGCACGCGCAGGAGATCGACTTCAACGATATCCGCACCACGCTGCAGGCGCTGATCGCGATCTACGACAACTGCAACAGCCTGCACACCAACGCCTACGACGAAGCGATCACCACGCCGACCGACGAATCGGTACGCCGTGCACTGGCGATCCAGCTGATCATCAACCGCGAATGGGGCCTGGCCAAGAACGAGAACCCGAACCAGGGTTCCTTCATCATCGACGAACTGACCGATCTGGTCGAAGAAGCGGTGCTGCAGGAGTTCGAGCGCATCGCCGAACGCGGCGGCGTGCTGGGTGCGATGGAAACCGGCTACCAGCGCGGCAAGATCCAGGAAGAGTCGATGCTGTACGAGCACCAGAAGCACGACGGCACGCTGCCGATCATCGGCGTGAACACCTTCCGCAATCCGAAGGCCAGCGACACGCCGCAGAAGATCGAACTGGCGCGTTCGACGGACGACGAGAAGCAGTCGCAGCTCACGCGCCTGGAAGACTTCCACCAGCGCCACGCGGCCGACGCGCCGCAGGCACTGGCGGCATTGCAGCAGGCAGCCATCGACAACGCCAACGTGTTCGAGAAACTGATGGATGCGGTGCGCGTGTGCTCGCTGGGTCAGATCACCACCGCGCTGTTTGAAGTGGGTGGTCAGTACCGCCGCAATATGTAATCCGTACGCAGGAATAGCCACCACATCGCCCCCGCCAAGGGGGCGATGTTGGGGTTACTCGTCGTTCGCGATCAACTCCGGTTCCGAACGCAGCCACTCAGCCAGCTGATCGTCTTCAATCTCGTAGACGCCCCGCCCTGCCTGATAAATAATCTGCTCCGTCACCAGCCGCTCCACGGCAATCTGCACCTGGCGCGTGGTCAGCGGTTCGCCTTCGATGCCGACTGCCAGCGCCAGCTGGCGGCGCGTCTCTTCGGTGTACAGCGGCACCCGCCCGATCACGGCGCGCATCACTTCGCGGTCCAGCGGGCGCATCTCCATCAGCCTTTGCACATAGCCCGACGCATCGCGCGACTCGGCCAGCACCTGCCTTGAAATCGACATGATGTCGGTCCCGCCCATCTTCATGAGCCGTTCGACCGCGTCGTGGAACAGCCCCGGCGTGAACGACAGCGCCGCGAACGCCCGGTTGGCCTCGTCCAGCGGCACGGCGCGCCCGGTCGCCTGGCGGAAGGATTCCATGATGAAGCCGACGAAGCGCGCATCGAGATCGGGAAAGTCGGTGGTCTGGCTGAACTGGAACAGCGGCGCCTTGATCTGGCTGAACATCATTTGTAGCCGGTTGCGCGAGGAGCCAGGTAAACACGGTCTTCACGTTTTTCTTGCGCACGTCGAGCGTGGTGCGCAGCACGGCGGCGACCAGTTCCTGAAACTCGGGCTTGGCCAGGTGCTGGATTTCATCGAGCGCGATCAGCACCTTGCCTTTGGATGCGGCGATCACGGCATCGACCAGCTCGGGCAGGCTTTGCAGCGCCGCCTGGCTGCTCGCGCTTTTCGCGTTGAACTCGGCTTCGGCCTTGACCTTGCCGATCAGGCCGAAGCGTTGAGCTCGACACTGGTTTTCTTGAGCGGGCGAAACAGGCGATCTTGCAGCTTTTCGCCGAAGGAACGCGGCTTGGCGGCGTTGGTCAGCGCCAGCAACAGCGCGGCCAGCGGATCGGAGCGGTTCTGCCACATGCTGCAATACACGGTGCGGTAGCCAGCCGCCTCGGCCATAAGCAGCAAATCTTCCAGCACGAACTCGGTTTTGCCCTTGCAGCGCGGCGCGAACAAGACCATCGACGAGATCAGCCCGGCGCCCAGCGTGTCCAGATAACCGGCCGCCAGATCGGCGCGCGGATAGTGCCAGCTGATCGTTTCAGAGGGATTTACCATGATTTACCGCCTGCGAGAGTAATTACCAAGATCTATTGTAATCGATGGTAATAGGGCTCACAAGGACCGCACGAGCGCGATCCAGAACGGGATGCTGACGATGCAAACCAGGCTAGAGAGCAGGATCGCCGAGCTGACCGCGGTCGGATTCTTGCCGTCCGCCTGCACCAGCGCCGCCGCGTTGACACCGACCGGGCAGGCGGCGATGACGACCAGCACGGACGTTGCTGGCGCTGGCAGGCGGAACACGAACAGCGCCATCGCCAGCACACAGGCCTAAGCAGCAGGAGCAACTTGGCGGCCGTCACGACCAGCGTCTCGCCCAGGCCCTGGATGCGGAATCCCGCCAGCGAGGCGCCCAGCGCCAGCAGCGCGCAGGGCAAGGCGGCGCCCGAGAGCAGCGCCAGCAGGGCCGTCAGCGGCAGCCAAGCAGCTGACTCCGGCCAGATTCAAGGCAAGTCCCAGCAACAAGCTGGCGACAATCGGATTGCTGACCGCATTGCGCAGGGACTTGCCGATCTTGCCCGCGCCATCTTCATGCGGGGCGGCAAGGTAATACAGCGAGAACGCCACCAGCCCGTGGAAGGCAATCACCGGAAACGCGTATTGCAGGCTGGCGCTGCCGAACGCTTGCGACAACACGGGAATGCCCACGAACACGGTATTCGAGTAGGCGGCCGACAAGGCGCGGGGGGCGCTGTCCTGGCCGCGCCGCAGCAAGGCAGCCGCCAGGAACAGCAGCACCAGCGGGATGAAGAAGGCGGCCAGCACTTGCCATGACACCGACGCCGAGCAAGCCGTTCCGGTAGCTGCCGCCAAACAGGAAGGCGGGAATCAGGAGCTTGGCGGTCAGCTCGTTCAAGCCTCCCTGCCAGCCCTTGGTCAGCAAAGAGGTGCGCGCCAGCACGCAGCCGAGGGCCGTCAGCAGGAAGACCGGCAGCAGCAGCCCGACCAGCATCACGCCGGACACGGCCCCGTGCTCTGGCCGGGAACCAGCACCGGCTGCCACAACTCGTTCACGCTTCTACGGATCGGCCCCATGCCACCCACGGCGGTCAGCATCGCAACCAGCTTGGCGCCTAGCCTGGTCGATATTCGGCAAGTTGATGGTGGTCAGATTTTCGCCGAGCAGGGAATCCTCGATCCCGCCCCAGACGATGACCGACATCTCACTGCCGATGTCGATGCTTAAGCATCGAGCAGCGCCCGCACGGCGCCGACTGCGGACAGGTGGTTGTCGACAATCACGGCGGTCGGGCGCGGCGAACTGGCCAGCAATTGCTGCATGGCCTGGTAGCTAAGCGCGGCGGTCGAGCGAGTTGTCGATCAGATGGGCGCGCTCCGGTTCCAGGTCCGCGCCGCGCAGGCAGGCGGCAAAGCTGTCGCTGCGCTGGCGCGCGAAGTTCAGTTCGAGCGGCGCGCTGATCAGGCCGATGCGCCGGTGTCCCAGCGCCAGCAAGTGGGCGCAAGCGAGGCGCATGCTTAAGCTTCATTGTCGTAATCAAACCATGCATACGGCTGCCTGGCCTCGGTGCGTCCATGGGCCACAAAGGGAAAACCCTGTTTCGCCAGGTAGGCGATGCGCTCGTCGTGCACGCGGGTGCGGCCCACGACCAGGCCGTCGACCCGGCGCGCGCACCATTTGCTCGTAGGACGGCAATTCATTGTGCGGCGAGACCGGCGCGATGATCAGGTTCTTGCCATCTTTTTCCAGGGCGGCCGACATGCCGCCGACCACGGACAGGAACATCGGGTCACCGAGGTCGCTCGGCAACAGGGGATAAATGATGCCGAACACATTGGTCCGGCCGACCGCCAGGCTGCGCGCCATGGGATTGGGAACATAGCCGCACTCGCGGGCCGCGGCCAGCACCCGTTCGCGGGTGCGCGCATTGACCTCGGGATAACCATTGAGCGCGCGGCTCACCGTGGTTTTCGATACGCCGAGGGCGTTGGCAAGACTCTTGAGGTTCATGGCGTCGATCAGCAGGGCGGACAAGCGAGCCTGCGATTATAGCAACGTCATTACTCCCGGAAGCAAAGTGGTATTGCCGGGTCCACGACACCGGGGCCGCGGACCGGTGCGGCTTCAGTCGACAACCCAGGTGTACTTCACTTTGGCCCAGCCGATGGCCGACTGGTCGCTGGCCGGTTTGAACTTGCAGCTGGTGACGGCGCGGATCGAGGCGCGGTCGACGCGCGGGTAGCCGCTCGACTCAACCAGCTTCGAATCGAGGACCTTGCCGTCGGTGCCGACCAGGAAGGCCACCACGACATTGCCATTGTCGCCTTCGTTGAGCCAGCGGGCCGGGAATTCCGGTTTTGCGCAATCGCTCGGATCGAGCGTGGCGGACATGGCCAGCGGCGAAGCCAGACTCAACAGCAAGGCGGAAACGATGGCAGGGAAACG
This sequence comes from Massilia sp. H-1, assembly GCA_024703915.1. Taxonomy (GTDB): domain Bacteria; phylum Pseudomonadota; class Gammaproteobacteria; order Burkholderiales; family Burkholderiaceae_D; genus Telluria_A. The sequence continues at coordinate 2,572,236 of CP087969.1, forward strand.
ATGGGTGAGCAGCATGGGAACCTCCGGAAAATGCCTGCTGAACGGCCAGCAGATGGGTCCACGATACTGCGCCGCAGCATCACCTCACCAATTGATTTTCCCCATGCCAGATATGCGTGGTTGACATAACTTATTGCCATGCACCAACAAATTGCATGCCCATTTTGTATATCACTTATGCATTCACCGGGCCGGTGCAGGAATCGGGGATGGGCGTCCCCGATGCGCCAAAAGCGCCCGTTTTGCCTGCTTGCCGTGCATGTTGCGCTTTCATGACGGCGGCGCAAAAAGTGTGGCGTTTACAGCTTCCAGTGCATCGTGTGCAGGATCCAGGAGACAAAGATCGGCGACGCCGCGCAGCTCAGGCCCACCACGATGCCGAGCACCGTCTCGTTGGCTTTGAGCTTTTGTCCGATAAACAGGAGCAGCAGAGCGATCAGGATATACACCGAGGTCAGCACGATGCTTAAGCCAGCGAGAACCAGCGGTGCACGCCGAACACGGCGACCAGGATCAATACCAGTGCGGTCAGCAGGAAGGCGCGTAAGAATTGGATGTTCATGGGTCGTCAGGCAAGTGGAAAAGGCGTCAGTATGACTGAACGCCTGTTGCACTGGGGCATTAATCGACCTGTTTCCACCATTGCATGAACGCTTCCGGCTGTTTCAGATTCAGGGCCTGGCCCATTTCCGGGGTGGTCAGCGGGACATTGCTTAAAGCTTCGGCCAGCGCGGCGATGCGGTCGAACGGTTCGCGCCAGGCGTGCAAGCCGAGGTCGAAGGTGCCGTTATGCACCGGCATCAGCCATTTGCCCTTGAGGTCGACAAACGCTTGCAAGGTTTCCTCGGGCTGCATGTGGACGTCGGGCCATTGCTGGTCGTAGGCGCCGGTTTCCAGCATCGTCACGTCGAACGGGCCATACTTCTCGCCGATCGCCTTGAAGCCGTCAGAAATAGCCGGTGTCGCCGCTGAAAAAGACATTCAAGCCCTGGTACTGGATCACCCACGAGGCCCACAAGGTGCTGTTGCAGGTCGCCCAGGCCGCGCCCGGAAAAATGCTGGGCCGGGGTGGCGATGAACTTGACGCCGCGCACTTCGGTCGCTTCCCACCAGTCCAGCTGCTCGATCTTGGCCGCGCCCACGCCCCATTTGATCAGGCGGTCGCCCACGCCGAGCGGGGTCAGGAAGCGTTCGGTCTTGCTTAGGCCAGCTTCCAGGATGGCGTCATGGTCGAGGTGGTCGTAATGGTCGTGCGAGAGGATCACGGCCTTGATCGGCGGCAAGTCTTCGATGCTGATCGGGCTCTTGTGGAAACGGGCGGGACCGGCCCACTGCACCGGCGAGGCACGCTCCGAGAACACCGGATCGGTCAGGAAAAACTCGTTGTGGATCTTCAGCAGCAGGGTCGAGTGGCCGAGACGAAACAGGGTGTTGTCCGGCGCAGCCAGCAATTCAGCGCGAGTGAGCACTTGCACCGGAATGGTCCCGCTGGGAATCGTGTCGGGCCGTTTGCCGGTCGCGAAGGTCCACATCATCTTCATGGTCTCGCCCAGGCTGTGCTCTTTCATCTTCACCGGGTTGCAGGAATTTGCCGTCGGCATATTGCGGCGATACGTGGGGCAGGACGCCGTCGGCGGCGAGCGTGGAATACGTCATGGTCGAAATAATCCCAAGAAAGAAGATACTGAAGAGAAGGCGTTTCATGGCTGCCTATCGGAAATGTACACTACACAGTGTAGTTTCATTTTTTGGAAAAGTAAACTACCCGGTGTAAAATAAACGCATGACTGCTCCCCAACGCCTGACCGACCGCAAGCGCCACGCCATCCTCGAGGCGGCCGCCGACCAGTTCCGCACCTACGGTTTCAGAAGCGACCAGCATGGACAAGATCGCCGCCATCGCTTAGGCGTTTCCAAGCGCACCGTGTACAACCATTTCCCCAGCAAGGATGAACTGTTCGCGGAAACGCTGATCCAGCTGTTCCACAGCAGCAGCGCCGGGCTCGACCTGCCCTACCGGCGCGATGTACCGCTGCGCGAACAATTGACGGCGCTGATGAACTTGAAGGTCGGCATGTTGGCCGACAAGAATTTCCTCGACCTGGCCCGGGTGGCGATTGCCGAAGCAGTGGTGGCGCCGGACCGGGCGCGCCCCATCATCGCGCGCATCAACGAGCGCGAGGAAGGCGTGACGCTGTGGATCAAGGCGGCCCAGGCCGACGGCAAGCTCAAGCCGGGCGACGCCGCGTTCGCGGCCACCCTGCTGCAGGGTCAGATCAAGGCGGTGGCCTTCTGGCCCCAAGTGACGATGGGCGCCCCGCCGCTGGCGCCCGAGAAACACGGCGCCCTGGTCGACGCCGCCGTGAGCATGTTCCTCGCTTACTTCGCGAACGCCACCGCGTAGACCGGCGGCATGCTGAGCGAGATGGTCTGCCAGCTGTCGCCGCCGTCGTCCGACGCCCACACCCCGCCCGTGGTGGACGCCATCAGCAGGCTGCGGCCGTCGCCCGAGACGGCCAGCCCGTGGCGGTACACCAGATCGTAGCAATGTTCCTGCGGCAAACCCGCGCGCAGGGCCGTGAAGGTCTTGCCGCCGTCGGTGGTACGGGTCACGGCCAGGGCGGCGCCGACCGGGATACGGCGCTGGTCGGCCTCGGCTAAGCGCGAACCAGGCGGTATTGCCATCCTGGGGATGGACCGCCACGGCGAAGCCGAAACACGAGCCCGGCGCATTGCGCAATTCCTGCCACTGCCGCCCGCCATTGTCCGAATGCCAGATGCCGTTGTGGTGCTGGCACCACAGCCGGTCCGGGCTGCCCGCGGAACGCACGATGCGGTGCGGATCTTGTACTGCTTCATTTTCGTTCAGTTCGGGCGGCATGTAATCGGCCCGCATGCCGGTCGCGGAAATGGTCCAGCTCGCGCCGCCATCTTCGGTGCGCCAGACCCCGCCGCAGGACACCCCGACCAGCACGTGGTCGCTATTGCGCGGGTCCACGCAAATGCTGTGAATGCCGGGCACGTCATAGCCGCCGCCAAACCATTCGGCGCGCTGCGGCACATCCCACAGGGCGCGCACCAGCTGCCAGGAATCGCCGCGGTCGTCCGACCGGAACAGGCCGCCCGGCAAGGTGCTTAAGCCCACAGCACGCCGGGCTGGTCGGGCCCGCCCGCCTCCAGCGACCAGATCAGCTTGTTCTTCCATTCGATCTTGTCGCTACTGTCTTCCGGCTTGAGCGGATAGGTCTGGCGCGGCGATTTCGGTCCAGGCCGCGCTGCCCGGATCGCGCCGGTGCAGCTTGACGCCGAAGTGACCCAGGTTGAGCGCGGCGTACAGCGTGCCGTCGCGCGCATCGGCCAGCGCGACCGAGACCGGCTCGCCGAGGAAATGGCGCTCGCCCGGCTGCCAGCGGCCATGCCAAGCGCTGCAATTCGAACAGTCCCTTGCGGGTGGACAGGAATGCGCGCTCGCTCATCTCAACCTCCGGAAAGTGCCTGCAATATATAGACCTGGGAATCGGGTGCGAGCGCATCGCCTTGCCGCACGCGGTCGGCGCAGCGGCGCCCGTCGATGAAGATGGCCACGTTCTCGCGCACATGGCCTTGTTCGTCGAGGACATAGCCGCGCAGCAGGGGATTGACGGCGAAGGCCGCCTCCAGTGCCGCGCGCAGGACGGCCGCGCCGGTCTCGACCTGCGGCACTGCGGTGAAACGGGCCAGCTGCTGGGTAAAGATCAGGCGCGCCATGTGCGGTCCGGGTCGGGTCAGGGCCAGCCGATTTTATCCCGGATCGGGGTGCGTGTCGCGCCCTTGGCCTAGAATGGGACATCCCAACTGCGAAAGCACGCCATGCCGATCAAACCGGACGAACTCGCGGCCCTGATGCTGGAAGTGGAAGTGGAAGACCCGATCGATTTCGCCGACCTGCCGTTCGGCGAAGACGAATTGCGCGACCTGGTGGCCGCCCATCTGTGCGAGATGGCCGCCGCGATGGACAACTTCAGTACCGAGGACCGGATCATGACGCTGCTGGCGGTCTCGGCCAAGCTGGTGCTGGAAAATCTCGTGCTGCATCTGCAGCTGCTGCGCCGCCACGGCTTGCCGGTCAGCGACAGCGTCGAAGAACTGCTCAGTCGGCTGCGCAAGCCCGGCTGAGCACAGCGCGCCGCCTCACACGCCGCGCTCGGCCAGGCGGCCCAGCATGGCGGTCAGCACCGAAGCCACCGTGTCGCAGCACGCCTGGGTGCGGCTGCGTGGTGCCGCTTTCACGGCTTGCACGCTGGCCGGGAACCAGTCAAGCCGCCACGATCCGCTTGAGGTTGTCGGCATGCCAGTGGCGCTCGAGCGGGGTGGCCAATTCCCCGTGCGCAATGCAAGTCTCGATCGTGATGCGGCCGATGGCCAGCGCGGCCTCCTCGGGCGCCAGCGTGTTGCGCAGTTCGAGCACGCGCGAGCGCAGCTGGGCCAGATAAGCACGCGCATTGCCGAGCGCGCGGTTGCAGACGGCGCCCACCGTGCGCGGCACCACCCGCGCGCGGCCGCGGTCGAGCAGGCGGACCAGGGTCTGGTCGGCCAGATCGGGCTGGGTGGCGCCCAGCACCGCGATATTGCCGACGATGCTGTCGCCGACGAACATCAGGTCGGCGCCCGGCACGTCGATGTGCAAGCCACCGTGGGCCGGATGCAATTCCAGCGTGTGGCGGCCCCAGCTGATGATGGCGGGCGCGTCCGGCGCGCGTGATTTGCGCGGCGGGGAACAGGGCCAGCGCCGGACCGTGGCCATGCTTACCGCATCGGTCAGCACGATCTGCGCGACCTGCTTGCGCAAGGTGTTTTCCAGGTAGTCGCGCATGTCGAGCGCGTCGAACTGGCTGGCCAGCGCATCGACCAGCAGCACGCGCTCGCCGTCAATGAAGGCGGTGGCCAGTGCGGCCAGGCTGTCGCCGCGGAACAGGAGAATGTCGGAACTGAGGTAATCGATACGCATGATGTGCTTTCATGAGTGGAGAAGGAATGACGCCATCTTAGAAAGTGGCGGCAGTGGCGACAAACGAAACGTTTTCCGCTTCCAGATGAATAAAACTAATCTGATAGACTGAAGCCTTTCGCACTCTTGCCGATCCCATGGCCGCCAGACCGAACCCACCCCTGATCGCCGCGCGCAGCTTCGAAGCGGCCGCGCGGCTCGGCAGCTTCCTCAAGGCGGCCGACGAACTGAACGTCACGCCGACCGCCATCAGCCACCAGGTCAAGAAGCTCGAGCTCTACCTGGGCCTGGCCCTGTTCGTGCGCCTGAACCGGGCGGTCGAGCTGACCGCCGACGGCGCGGCCCTGGCCGCCACGCTGGGCGACGTGTTCAACCGCCTCGACACGGCGCTCGACCCGGCGCGGCGCGCCGCCTGCACCACCATCGTGATCAGCGCCATGCCCTCGCTGGCGGCCAAGTGGCTGGCGCCCCGGCTGGGCGACTTCGAGGCGCGCCATCCGCAGTGGCGGGTGATGATGGACGTCGAGGACAAGCTGGTCGATTTCCAGGCCTAAGCAGCGTCGACATGGCGCTGCGCTACGGCCAGGGAAAATATCCGGGCCTGCACGCGCGGCGCTGGATGGACGCCACCATCGTGCCCGTGTGCAGCCCCGCCCTGCTGCGGCGCACGCCCTTGCGCACGCCCGACGACCTGCGCCACCACACCCTGATCCACAACACGACCGCCGCGCGCCGGGTGCGCCCGCCCGAATGGGCCGACTGGCTGCAGGTGGCCGGGGCCACCGGGGTGGACGCCAGCCGCGGGCCCCTGTTTACCAGCACCTACATGGCGCTCGAGGCGGCCCAGGCCTAGCCACGGCGTGACGCTGGCGCCGGCCCCGCTGGTCGAGCGCGACCTGGCCGACGGCCGCCTGGTCAAGCCGCTCGCGCTTGAACTGGAGAACCCCTGGTCGTTCTGGATCGTCTGCCCGCGCCAGAACTTGCACGACGACAAGATCCGCGCCCTGACGGCCTGGCTGTTACAGCAGGCCAAGTCTTAATCCGCCGCGCTTGCTGCCATATAAATGCCACGCGCGGGCGCCCTTGGCGCGGCTTAAGCACGATTGATAAAGTTGCCTTTTCGCCAGCACTCATGTCACTATGCTAGCCTGATGGCGGCAGGCGCCGCCATTGCACCCGTCACGACATCACAAGGACCAGACATGCCGCGCAACGCACACAAGCTGACCATCACCGCCGCCCTCGTTTCCGGCGTATTTCTTTTCGGCGCGGGCCTGAGCGGCTGTAACCGGTCCGAGTCGGCCGCCACGCTGGTCGCCGAAGCCAAGTCTTACCAGCAAAAGGGCGATATCAAGGCCGCCCTGATCCAGTACAAGAACGCCGTGGCCAAGAGCCCGGAAGACGCCGCGATCCGCATCGCGCTCGGCCAGCTGTACAACGATACCGGCGACGTGGTGTCGGCCGAAAAAGAATTCCGCAAGGCCGCCAGCCTGGGCGCCACCCCGGCCCAGTACCTGGCTAGGCCTGTCCCTGGCGCTGCAATCGCAAGGCCAGTTCAAGAAAGTGCTCGAGGAAACCGAGAGCGCCGCCAACGGCAACGATCCGGTGCTGCTGACCGTGCGCAGCAACGCCATGCTGGCGCTGAACCAGCCGGACCCGGCCAAGGCAGCCTTCGAAGCCGCGCTCAAGGTCAAGCCCGACGACGGCGCCGCCATGCTGGGCCTGGCTTAGGCCACGCGTTCTCGGTCGATGACATGGAAGGCGGCCAGCGCTACGCCGAAGAAGCGGTGGCCAAGGATCCGAAAAATCCCGACGTCTGGATGTACAAGGGCATGCTGGCTTACCGCCTGGGCAAGCAGGAAGAGGCGCTGGCCGCCTACGACCAGGTGCTCAAGCTCAAGCCGGACCACCGCAGCGCCCACATCGAAAAGGCTTACCTGGAAATCGGCATGGCCAAGTTCGACGCGGCCAAGGCCGACATCGATGCGGCGCACAAATCCAATCCGGGCAGCCTGATCGTGACCTATACCCAGGCCCTGCTCGACTTCACCCAGGGCAAGAACGAAGCGGCGATGGAATCCGTGCAAAAAGTGCTGCGCGGCGTGCCCGACCACATGCCGAGCATCCTGCTGGCCTAGGCGCCATCCACCTGAATCTGGGCCAGCTCGAACAGGCCGAGCAGAACCTCAAGAAATACCTCGAGAAATTCCCGAACACCCTGTACGCGCGCAAGCTGCTGGCCTCGGCCCAGCTGCGCGCCTCGCATCCGGCCGATGCCGCCGCCACCCTGGCGCCGGCGCTGAAATCGACCTCCGAAGATGCCCAGTTGCTGGCCCTGGTCGGCAGAATCGTTCATGCAGGCGCGCGACTTCAACAAGGCCGAGGAATACTTTGAAAAGGCGGCCACGCTGTCGCCCAAGACCGCGTCGCTGCGCACCTCGCTCGGCTTGAGCAAGCTGGGCCAGGGCGACAAGACCGAGGCGATCGCCGACATGGAAAAAGCGGCCGCGCTCGATCCGAAGTCGCAGCAGGCCTAAGCATCGCGCTGGTGCGCACCGCGCTTGGCCTGGAAGCAGTACGACAAGGCGCTGAAAGCGGTCCAGGACCTGGAAAAGCAGCAGCCTGACAATGCCATCGTGCAAAACCTGAAGGGCGGCGTCTACCTGGCCAAGAGCGATCCGGCCAACGCCCGCGCCGCCTTCATGAAGTCGGCCCAGCTGCAGCCGAACTACTTCCCGTCGGTGGCCAACCTGGCCCAGCTCGACCTGACCGAACGCAAGCTCTAGCCGACGCCCAGAAACGCCTCGAAGCCTTCCTGCAAACCGACAAGAAGCATGTCGGCGCCATGACCGCGCTGGCCGAACTGGCCATGATGCAAGGCCAGAAGGCCCAGGCCACCACCTGGCTCGAGCGCGCCAGCGCCGAAAAATCCGGACCTGCCGGAACCGGCCATGCGCCTGGTCACCCAGTACCTCAAGACGGGTGAAAAGGCCAAGGCCCTGACCACCGTGCGCAAGCTGCAAACGGCGAACCCGACCAATCCGGACTTGCTCGACCACCTGGGCCAGGCCCAGATCGCCAACAACGACGCGGCTAGAGCGCGCTCGAGACTTACAGCAAGCTGGTCAACGTGGTGCCGAAGTCGCCCAAGGCCCACCTGCGCCTGGCGTCGGTGCACATGCTGATGAAGAACGACAACGCCGCCAATGAATCGGCCAAGCGCGCCCTCGCGCTCGAGCCGAACAATGTGCAGGCGCGCCTGGCCATGATCGACCTGTCGCTGCGCCGCGGCGACACCGACGAAGCGCTGACGGCCGCGCGCAAGCTGCAAAAGGACAGCCCGTCCTCGCCGGTGGCCTTCCTGGTCGAAGGCGACATCTTGCTGGGCCAGAAGAAGCCGGAACTGGCCGTGCGCGCCTATGAGCAAGCTTATACCCTGGGCAAGTCGGCCCAGCTGCTGGTCAAGTTCACCCAGACCCAGCGCATGCTCGGCAAGACCAAGGAAGCCGACGCCCGCCTGGCCGCCTTCCTGAAGGACAATCCGGGCGAGCCGCTGGCGACCATGTATTCGGCTGAAACGCTGATGGCCGCCAAGCAATTCAAGCCTGCCATCGCCCAGTTCGAAATCATGCTCAAGTCCAACCCGGACAATGTGGTGGCGCTCAACAACCTGGCCTGGGCTTACCAGCAGGACAAGGACCAGCGCGCCCTGCCGACCGCCGAGAAAGCCTTCAAGCTGGCCCCGCAAAATCCGGCCGTGGCCGATACCCTGGCCTGGATCCTGATCGAGAAGGGCGACACCAAGCGCGCCATTCCAGTTTTGGAACAAGCATTGTCCCGTGCGCCAGAAGCCAACGATCTTCGTTACCATCTGGCATTTGGTTTTACACAAAGCAGGGGATAAGGCCAAGGCACGCAAGGAAATCGAGCAAGCGCTGGCGAACGGCAAACCTTTCGCGGCCGCCGACGACGCGCGCGCCCTGTTGAAGCAGCTGTAAGAACGCCGGTCGCGATGGCAGATGACATGGATGTGCTGGCATCTTGAAGAAGGATGCCCCGCTTTGCGTGCTTTTCGTAAAGAACTGGGGTATTCTTTCTAAAATGCTATTTTGTTCGATGCGGAAAAGGCGCGTGATGCAACGCGGTTCTCGGCTTCAACTCGGATGCACTGGAATAACATCATGCTGTTATTTGACAGGCTTTTCGGCAAGCGCGACATCCTCATCCCCTACTTCGATTTCAGCAAAGTGCTACGCGGAAATATGGAGTCCTTCATCCTGAAGGAAATCTATCGACTGCGTTACGAGGTGTACTGCCTCGAATGCGCCTACCTGGAAGCGAAGGATTTCGACCAAGGGCTGGAAACCGACGAATTCGACGATTGCTCCATCCACTTTGCCGCCTACACGCTCGAACGCGACATTGTCGGCACGGTCAGGCTGGTCCTGCCCCACGAGGGCCAGGAGTATCCCTTCCAGGGTCATTGCAAGGTATTCGACGATTTCGTCATGCCCCCGCACGCGAACGCAGGAGAAATTTCGCGTCTGGTCGTCAGGAAAACCTTCCGCCATGCCTGCGAAGCGATTCGATGGAAGGCATTTCCAAAGACTTTGTGGAAAAAGGCACGACAGCCAGCATCAAACCGCCAGCGGTGTCGCACGAGAAGCGCGGCAACAGTCCGCTGTTATTGCTGGGTATGTACCGGGAAATGTACCGCCACAGCCGCGCGCACGGAATTCGATTCTGGTACGCGGCCATGGAGCGGTCACTGGCGCGTTCGCTCGAAAAGATGGGCTTCAAGTTCATGCCGATCGGTCCGCAAGTCGATTACTACGGGCCCGTCACGCCGCACATGGTGGACTTGAACGACTTGAACGAACGTCTCCAGAAGGAGAATAAATTCCTGGCCGCGTGGTTCAACGACGAGCCGATTCCTATCTGGATCATGATCCGGACTTTGGTAGGAAGCATGCTCGCCAGGCGCACCCCACGCAAGAAGTGAGGCGCGCCGCCCTGGACGAAGAGTGTTTGAATGGAATACGTATTTCCTGCGCTGGATTACACGGCCTGGCTGTCGCGCGCCGAATTCGGCTCGCACGAAGAAACCGTCGATCACGCCAACCGCCAGATCTTCCGCTCCTACCAGGGCCACAAGCCGGGCGAGGTGCCGAACGAACTGTTCAAGCTGCGCTATGACGTGTACTGCATCGAGCGCGCCTTCCTGAATGCCGACGATGCCTTCGACGGCATGGAGTTCGACGACTACGACGACCGCTCCACCCATTTCGCCGCCTACACCATGGACGAAACCCTGATCGGCACCGTGCGCCTGGTCACGCCGCGCCCGCTGCAACCCTTCCCTTTCCAGCTGCACTGCGCCACCTTCAACCACTTCCGCATGCTTAGGCCCACCACCAGTGCGGCGAAATCTCGCGCCTGGCGGTCAAGCGCACCCACCGCCATGCGCAGCGCCGACAGCGTGCGCGGCATTCCCGGCTTCGCGCCGCTGCGCCAGCAGCCGCTCATGCTCACGCCCGAAGTCGAGCGGCGCAACACGAATTCGCCGATGCTGCTGCTGGGCATGTACCGCGAAATGTACCGCCACAGCCGCGCCAAGGGCATCCGCTACTGGTTCGCGGCGATGGAACGCTCGCTCGCCTATTCGCTGGAAAAAATGGGCTTCCTGTTCCGCGCGATCGGTCCGGTGTCGGACTATTACGGCGAAGTGACGCCCTATCTGCTCGATCTGGGCGAATTGATGCCGGAACTGGCGGCGCGCAATCCGCCGCTCGGCGCCTGGCTCGAAGAAAAGCCGCTCGTGTTTGCCGAGCCGCGCAGCAGCCACGTGAAGGTCCGGGGCGACAAGGCCACCCTGGACCCCGGCTCCCTACTTCGAGATATCGATTAGCTTGGTGACGTGGTTGCGGAAGCTGTGCGCGACCATCTGCGGCGAGGCTTAGCACCGGCATGCTTAGGCCAGTAAGTCGTGCATCATGGACACCGCCAGCGCCGCCACCGTGAAGCTGCCCACCGAAATCTGCGAGGCCGGACACGGCTTAGCCATCTTCCATGATGGTCAGGGCCTTGGCCACCTGCTCGACCACCTGGCGGTCGAGATGGGCGCCGATGCGGCCCATGATCTTGCCAAACACGGCCGCGTAACTGGCTTCGCCCTCGCTGCTGGCGGCGGCAATGTCGTTCTCGATGATCTGGGCCAGCGAGGCCTTGGAATCGGCCGGGAAATACAGCACGCTTCGGCGCCAAAGCCGATCGACAGCGCAGTAAACACCGCCTTGCCCTGGGCCTGGGCCGACATGTGCAGGGCCAGGATCGCTTCCAGGTCGAGAAAATCGATGGTATCGAAAATGATGTCGACCTGGCCCACCAGGTCGACCGCATTGCCCTTGTCGAGGTTGGCCTGGACCGCTTCCACCCTGGCTTCGGGATTGATGCGCAGGATGTGTTTCTTCAGGGCCGACACCTTGGGCGTGCCGACATCGTCGAAATCGTAGAACTGGCGGTTCAGATTGTGGGCGTCGACCGTGTCGCCGTCGATCAGCACGAAGTGCTGGAAGCCCATGCGGGTGGCCGCGATCGCGGTCGAGGCACCGAGCCCGCAGCCGATGATCAGGAGGCGGCAGCAGCGCCGGATCTTGTCCTGGGTCGCAGCGTCGACGTAGCCGGTATTGCGGGTGACGAAGGTGTCGTAATTGAATGCTGCGCTCATGTGGGACCTCGCTCGAAGAAAGGTTAAGCAGCCGTGCCTGCCTGAGAATAGTAGAGCAAAAAACGGTAAATGGCGATTGCAATCAAGACATCGGATCAGCGCTGTCGGCATTTCTTACACCCCCTACCCGACGTGAATGCGGTTCATGCTGGAGGTCACCGGGGAATTCAGTTCCTCCGGGTAGCACAAAATTCCATTCGGAAATGAAAAGGTGGTGAAACTTGTATTTTTTCTTGCATTTATTTACACAGTGAAATGTTAGTTCTGCTGCTCATAAAGCAATGTCGGGTTTTCTTACAGGGATTGACTTAAGTGCAAAAAGATACTGTTACAAAGTGTGTCAAACCCCACCTCTCCTATGACGCAGATCAATATGCCTCGCGCATATTTGGTCTGGCACGCGCTTTGCTTACTACGAGGGAACGCTACAGCATTACAACTCAGCGCCTTCAACGAATCGGAGAGTAATAATATGAATATCAAGAAAATCGCACTGGCAGTAACGCTGGGAATGGCTTCCTTCGCAGCGTCGGCCGACACCATCGACACCGTGACCGGCGACCTGCTGATCAAGCTCGGCGGCCTGACCACCGAAGCTTACAAACAAGCTGGCACCAACGAAACCACCTGGGGCGTCGGCTACCTGGAATCGGTGACCTCGTTCTCGAACCTGTCGCAATGGCAGAGCGGTACCGACGGCGGCTACCTGTACTACATGATCTACGGTATCGCCGATCAATCGATCATCGCCAACAACACCAACGGCTTCGACATCTACAACATCGGCGCGACCGGTGGCGTAGCTGACGGCAAGATCCACCTGGACGTGTACTACTCGGCCACCCAGATCGCCTCGATCGACCAGTTCAAGAACGCCAATCCAGGCAACCGCACCGGCTACGATTCGTACTCGGCTTTCGCCGGTCTGGGCCCAGCATTCCTGAAACTGACCTTCGGCCAGGGCATCCAGTCGGTTGACCGTCCTGAAACCATCGGCGTCGATGAGTCGCTGGCAACCCTGGTGCAAGACGTCAACGCCCAGACCCTGCCAGCTTCGGGCAGCGGCAAGTTCTTCCTGGACGTTGTTGGCGGCACCGACGCGGCACACTGGGATACCAACACCCAGGCCTTCGGCCACGACATGAGCGGCAACTTCACGCTGCGTCCGAACTACGGCCGTTTCAACAACCCTAACTGCACCGAGGCGCAAGCCCTGGCAGGCACCTGCTTCGCTGGTCAGATCAACGATCCGATCATCACCGCACGTGTTCCTGAGCCTGCATCGCTGGCACTGTTCGGCCTCGGCCTGGCAGGTCTGGCAGGCCTGCGTCGCCGCAAAAGCGCAAGTAATTCCCGCTCGCGTCAGACTTGAATGCCGCCAGGTGCAAGCCTGGCGGTTTTTTTTCGTCCGTCGCGCGCGCCAACTAGGTTTTGGGCGGTGATATGAAGGCTTTGTGGAACAGGTGGCGCGCCAGCAGCAGCGGCGGCATGCGCAGCCAGTTGCCGCGGATATAGAGCGCGCCGCGCCGCGCGGTCGAAGCGGGCCGCGCAGCTGGCATGCATCGGCAGCAGCGCGCAGGAACAGGGCGTCCATCAGCGCCAGCAGCGGCGCACGGGGGTAGGCGTCGGCCAGCGCCGCCGTCACCTCGGGCGGAATGGCCGTTTCCAGCAGGCGCGCCGTGTAGCGCAGGGCGTAGAACAGGGGCCGCGCCAGCTGCAGTTCCCGGGCCCGCGCCTAGCAGCACTTGCCAGAAACCGGGCGTGGCGCCGAACTCGGTGAGCAGGCGGTGCAAGTCGAGCAGGTCGCGCAAGCCCTTGTCGAATTCGCCGTCATAGAACAGGTGGGTGGCGCTGTGGATCACCATGTCGGCTTGGCGCCAGCACCTTGATGCCTTCCATGCCGGGCACGGTCTGGGCGCCCGCGCGCAGCAGGGCCGGGTCGGGCCGCGCGGCCGCCGTCAGCGGCAGGATCGCGTGGTGCACATCGATCACGCTGCCGCGCTGCACGTGCTGCATGGGCGGGATTTCATGCATCCAGACGCGGTAGTAGCGCTGGTCGTAGGGATCGTGATGGTGCGACATCCAGCCTAAGCCAGCATCAGGGCTTAGCTCGACCTCGCCGATGCGCTCGCGCGGCACCAGGATATCGATATCGGAAAACAGGCGGCCGCGGCTGGCGGCCAGGCTTACCCACGGCATACGCGGCGCCCTTGAGCAGGATCAGCGGCAGGCCGAGCTGGGACAGGGCGGCCCGGATGCGCGTCACTTCCCAGCGCACGCCCTCGCCGTGGCGGCGCAGCAGCGAGGCGGCCCAGTCGAGGTGGCGGCGCGGCGCGGCCTAACACCTGCGCCAGGACCTGGTGTTCGGCGGCCAGGCAGTGCAGGCTGGCGGTCAGGTTCGCTGCCAGCGCCTGGCGCAGCAGCAAGTCCCATTCGGCCAGCGTGAGCGCACCCATGCGCCAGGGCGCACGCAGCACCGCGATCAGCAGCGGCGGTTCAGTCACTTCAGGGGCGGCGCCAGGCGCGCAAAGGTAGCAATCGCATCATCGAGTGCACTGTAGCAGAAACGGAAGCTGGTGCTGCCCTCGATCAGGCGCGCCATGGCCTCGAAGCCGCGCCCGGCCAGCAAGGAATAGTTGAAGGCGTTCTGGGCCACTTCGATCATGGCCCGGCCCTGGGGGATGGTCTCGAGCAGCGGGGCGGCGCCCGCCTGGTAGCGCGGAAACACGATCCAGGCCGCGCGCACCGCCTCGGCGGCCCGCGCCACGCTCTCGGCCGGGGCCTTGACGTGGGCCACGGTGCCCTTGTTGGTGTCGGCCACGCTGCGGCTGAACACGCAGTGCGGCGCGTAGCCGCGGATCACCTCGATCGAGGCGTTCTTCAGGCTGATCGGACGCGGCAGCGGTTCGATCAGGCCGTCCGACAGGCGCACCATGGTCAGCTCGTCGGACAGCAGGCGCCAGCCGCGGCTGACCAGGGCCGCGCACAGCGTGCTCTTGCCCGAACCGGGCGGGGCCGGCAGAGGATGGCGGCAAAGCCGTCGCGCTCGACGACCGCGGCATGAATCACCAGGTAATCGTGGGCCCGGCTCGAGACGCACCAGTTCATGGCCCACTCGAACATCGGGAAGGCCTGGTCGACCGGCAGCGGCTTGAACGGCGTGTGGCCGTCGTGGTCGAACAGGACCTGGCGCCCGGCGAAGCGGCGCACGCCGCGCGAGTGGCGCATATTGACCTGGAAATCGGTAAAGTCGGCCCGGGCCAGCAGCGGGTAGTCGGCATACAGCAGGCCGATGCCGTCGGCCACGTGGCCGATGTCCGAGCGCAGGCGCGTGACGAACGCGCCGGTTTGCAGGCAGATGCCGTCGCTTAGCCAGGCGCGCGCAGTTCGGCCGGGGCCAGCGCAGCCACGGTCAGCATGGCGCAGCCTCGATCAGGAACAGGGTGGACAATTGCGCCAGGACGGCGGCGGCTTCGTCGTCAAAGGCGGCATCGCGCGGCGCGCCATGAAAGGCGGCCAGGGAATCGAGCAGCGCGCCGCTGTCATGCGGCCCCTGCTGCAGCAAGCTGAGCAGGTGCGCGGCGCTGTCGCCAAGCAGATGGGTATCGCCCGAAAGATCGTTATAGACGACGAATTCGTCGTCGAACTGCCGGAAACGCAACGTCTGGCCCGGCGTCAGTTGCCACATCTGCCGCGCGACTCAGGACATCGTGCTGGACAGGTAGTCGACCAGCTGGCCGCCGCTCCACGAACTGGAAGCGCCTTGCGGGGTGTACGAACCGTAGGTGTTGTACTGGGCCCAGATGTCGAGCACGGCCTGGGCGGTCAGGAAGCTGATGCGGCCCGACAGCACGTTCAGGTAGGTGGCCATGACGTGCATCCCGACATTGCTCTTGTCGGCGCCCTGCTTGCTCAGGATTTGCATGCAGGTGAGGGTCGACAGCGGGCCGTTGCAGGCGAAATGCTGGGAGAACTTGTCGCTGGTCTTGACCTGGGACGGCCACGAACTCGGGTGGGTCTTCCAGTAGCCGGGCGAGACGCCGTTGCAGGTCACGTTCGGACTCTGGCTGTTCAGGTCGCCCGACAGCGCGCCCGATGGCGATTTGCAGACCAGACCGGCCATGGCGTGGTTGCTGGCGACCGTCAGGACGACGCCGGACACGCCCAGACCGGCAAGGCGGCGGCGGGAAGCGCCCTGGGGCGACAATGGCGGAATCGCTGCTGGCGCCGCTGGGGCGTTGGCATTCCCGTCTTGCTGTTCTTGGTTGACCATGGCACTGGTTCCTAAATTTCTGCAAGCCCGACTCGGGCATGCATGGAGATACAAAACTGCCCTCAGGCAGTGCAATCATTTTCCAGTAAGGAAGCAAATTCCGTTCCACAAGAATTTGTCCTCACAAGCATTTGATATGAATCAAACACTTATCGCAGGCTTCACGAAGCCGGGTCAACTTATTCGAATTATAAGGAACCCGGCCTGTAAGATCCACCGACAAGGAGAAGTACTTAGAAGAAACTTTCCGGAATGACCAGGACATCGCCCGGACGCATCGCCTGGTTGGCGGAAATGTCGCCTTCCTTGATCAGGTCGTTCAGGCGGACCGGCACTTTTTGCAGCTTGCCGTCCACCTTGCGGATGATACTGGCATTATTGCCCGAAGCAAACTCCGTCACGCCGCCGACCGCGATCAGCACGTCCATCAGCGACATGTCGCGCCGGTAAGGCAGGGCCTGCGGACGGGCGGCCTGGCCGATCACGCGGATCTGTTCGCCGTAGGTGCCAGTGAAGCCGGTCACGATCACGGTGACCACGGGTTGCTGGATGAACTTGGCCAGCGCTTTTTCAATGTCGCGCGCCAGCTCGGTCGAGGTCTTGCCCGACGCTTGCAAGTCTTCGACCAGCGGGGTGGTGATCTTGCCGTCCGGACGCACCGGCACCGACATCGACACTTCCGGATTGCGCCACACGATGATGTTGACGTTGTCGCCAGGGCCGATCAGGTAATCATGCAGCGGCACGGCCGTGGTGTCGGCAGCGACCATCTGGCCCTGGGTGGCGCAGCCGCCCAGCAGCAGGGCCGACAGGGCCAGGACCGCGCAGGCGGCGCGTTGCATCAGACTGCTCATCTTGTTGTTGTTCATAGCGTTGACTTCCTTGTTGCGACCGCGGCTGCCACCGCCGTGTCTGGGTTGTTTTCAAAACAAACTGTCTTGTTTTTATTAATTGTCTTTTAAATACTATAGTGGCCCATTGTAAAACCATGGAAACCACCTGCACAGGGCTGGCGTGCACAATTATTTTGCGGCCGTGCCTTTTCGTTGCAATAACTCCCGCACATGGTTGACGGGGATCGCGCATGAAATCCCGCTCGGATCGCTGATCGCGCTTTCCTTGAGCTTTTTCACGAACACCATATTGATCACGCCCACCACCACCCCGCTGCGCGGGTCGTACACGGGGCTGCCGCTGTTGCCCGGATAGGCGGTGGCGTCGAGCTGCAAGACGCGGAAACGGTCGCGCTGGAGCTGGACAATGGCCGCCGCGCTGAGCTTGTTGGAGGTGAGCGAGGGCATCACCACCGGCGTGATGGCCGACAGGAAGGCATGGTGGGTGACCGGGTACAGGCCCAGGAAGATGCCGAGTGGAAACCCGGTAAACGCCAGCTCCTGGCCCTCGACGGCCGTTCCCGCCTCGCCCAGCTGCAGCGCCAGCAGCGGCGCGCCCTCGATCCGCAGCAGCGCCAGGTCGTGTTCGCGGTCCACCCCCAGCACGCTGGCCTGGCGGATGTCGAGCACGTCGCCCTGGTCGCATGAACACCACGAATTTTTCCAGCGCCGGACCGTTGAGCAGCTTGTTGACCGCATGCGCATTGGTGATCACGTGCGAGCCGTCGCCGACCGCGAAGCCGGTCGCCTCGACCAGCGCGGCCGGACTGCGGGTTTGCTGGTAAGTCCCGATCCCGACCACCGACTTCTTGACGGTCGCGATGGTCTGGGTGAATTCAGCAGGCGCGGGCGGCGCCGGTCAGGCTGACCCAGCAAAAAAGCAACACTATGGGTAGTCGTAAAGACATCGGCGTCTCCTGCTGGTTATTTTGGAAAGTTTTGTAATTTTCACATTATATATAGCGTTTTGTCTTAAGCAACAATACAATGTGCATGATTCGGACGACGGCCTTGCAGGCCGCCCCTGCGGCGTCACGGAGGGCGATTCATTTGAATGAATCAGCCGCACCAAAAATGTGTATCATGCGACATTTCTGCTGTTAATTAAACAACGAACTCCGGCGGTCGACGGCAGATGCGCAACAGTGCGCACGACTTCGTGGCTGGCCTGTTACGCTTTTCCAAGATGCAATTGCAATTGCAATGTATGCAAGCGATGATAGCCAGGCCGGACATACTTTTTGCGCACCAGCGCTCCAATAGTTTCTTAAGATGGCGAGATCGACGAGATGGCAGAACTGACAGCCGTAGTACTGAGTTTCTTGAAGGCGATCGGCAAGTACCGCTGGTACGCCGTCATCATCGCCTGGACCGTGGCCATCGTGGGCTGGGTCGTGGTGTATGCACTGCCGAACGACTACCAGGCGTCGGCCCGGGTCTATGTCGATACCCAGAGCGTGCTCAAGCCGCTGCTGTCGGGCATGACCACCCTGCCCAATCTGGACCAGCAAGTCATGTTCATGCGCCGCACCCTGATCAGCCGCCCGAACGTGGAGCGCGTCATGCGCATGGTCGACCTGGACGTCAAGGCCACCACCCCCAAGCAGCATGAAAAGCAGATCGACGACCTGATCGAAAAGATCAAGATCACCGGCACCGAGCGCGACGACATCTACACCATTTCGTACAGCAATCCGAACCCGAAACTGGGCAAGGATGTCGTGCAGTCGCTGCTGACCATCTTTGTCGAAGGCAGTTTCGGCGGCAAGAAACAGGATGCCGACAAGGCGGTCCAGTTCATCGATGACCAGATCAAGAGCTACGAAGAAAAGCTGACCCAGGCCGAGAACGAGCTCAAGGACTTCAAGATCAAGAACATGGGCATGCTCCCGCGCGGCAATGTCGATTACACGACCAGCGTGGTCGACATCACCGACAAGTTGAACCAGGCGCGCCTGGAACTGGTCGAAGCTGAACAGAGCCGCAATGCGATCCGCCGCCAGATCGGCGACAGCGGTTCCGGCAAGCCGGGCGCGGTCGCCGCCAGCCCTGAGCTCGACGCGCGCATCACCCAGGTCAACAAGAACCTGGACGCCCTGCGCATGCAATTTACCGAAGAGCATCCGGACATCGTCGGCGCCAAGCGCCTGCTGGCCCAGCTCGAAGAAAAGAAAAAGAAGAAGCGCACCCGGGTTCCCGGCACCGATCCTGGCGTCAACTACAGCCCGATGCTGCAGCAAATGAAGGTCTCGCTGTCCGAAGCCGAAGCGCGTGGCCGCCCTGCGCGCCCGGGTCGACGAATTCGCTTCGCGCGCCGCGCGCCTGAAGGCGCAAAGCTCGGCGGCGCCGGAAGTGGAAGCACAGTTGTCCCAGCTCAACCGGGACTATGCGGTCAACAAGGAAAACTACCAGAAGCTGGTGGAGCGCCGCGAATCGGCCAAGCTGTCGGGCGACATCAGTTCCACGACCGACATGCTGACCTTCCGCGTGATCGATCCGCCGACCGCGCCGCTGACCCCGGCTTAGCCCGAACCGTCCGCGCCTGTTCTCGGCCGTGTTTGTCCTGGCGCTGGCCTGCGGCCTGGGCGTCGCATTGCTGATGAGCCAGTTCCGTCCGACCTTCCTCAGCCAGGCATCGCTGCGTGAAGTCACCGGCCTGCCGATACTGGGCAGTATCAGCATGAACTGGACTCCGGAGCAGCAATCGCGCCACAAGAAGCGGCTGTACGGCCTGGTGGCCTCGGTCTTCATGCTGTTTGGTACCTACGGCGCCGTGATGGCGGCCATACTGATCAGGCCTTCGGTCTGACCGACGATCACGGGAGATATTGTGAGCATTATCGAAAAAGCAGCAAAACGGATGGATGAAAAGCGCGAAGCGGCCCAGCCGCACGCGCAGCCGTTCCACCAGCCCGGTAACGGCCGAAGCGGTGCCAGCGGCGCCTGCGCGGCGGCGGCAGCGCCTGCGCCCGCAGCGGCGGCGGCCCAGCCCGCGCCAGCCCCGGCGGCCCCGTCGCGCGCACCGCGTCCGGCCACCAAGCGGGTCGAACTGGACCTGAACCACATGCGCGACATGGGCATGGTCACCGCCATGCCGCATGGCCGCACCACCCTGGTCGAGGATTTCCGGATCATCAAGCGGCCGCTGATCAAGCGCGCCTTCGCCGCCCGCACCCCGGGCGACAAGCCGGGCAACCTGATCATGATCACCAGCTCGCTGCCGGGCGAAGGCAAGACCTATTGCGCCATCAACCTGGCCATGAGCATTGCCATGGAACTGGACCACACCGTGCTGCTGGTCGACGCCGACGTGGCCCGTCCGTCGGTGCTGCGCGTGCTCGGCCTGCTTAAGCCCAGCGCGGCCTGATGGACATCCTGCTCGACGATAAGATGGATCTGGCCGATGTCATGCTGCGCACCAATGTCGACACCCTGAGCCTGCTGCCTACTTAAGACCAGCAATCCGCGCGACCGAACTGCTGGCCAGCCAGACCATGAGCACCTTCGTCACCGAAATCGCCAACCGCTATCCGGACCGGATCGTGATCTTCGATTCGCCGCCGCTGCTGCTCACCAGCGAAGCGCACGTGCTGGCCAGCCACATGGGCCAGATCGTGGTGGTGGTCGAATCCGAAACCACGACCCAGCACGCGGTCAAGGAATCGCTGCGCCAGCTCGAAGGCTGCAGCAACGTCAACCTCATCTACAACAAGACCCGCGAATTCCCGGGTGTTGAAGAGACCTATGACTATCACTACGGCTAAACTGGCGCGCGTCGTCGCTGGCCTATGCCCGTCCCCTGGCGCTGCCGCTGGCGCTGGGCGTGCTGATGCTGGCCCCGGCGGCCCGTGCCGGCTGCCGCGCCGCCCGAGCTTACCCCCAGGCCGAAGGCGTGCCCGCCAAATGGACCCCGAACCAGGCGCTGGCCGCGCCCGAAGCGGCGCCGCCCCCGGCCGCCCGTCCGCCCACCCTGGCGCGCTGGTTCACGCCCACCTTCGACCTGCGCCAGAGCTATTCCGACAACGTCGCCCTGCGTCCGGACGGCGGCGAGCGCGGCAGCCTGGTCACCGAACTGGTGCCGGGCTTGCGCGTGCGCCACAAGGGACCGCGGGTGGCCTTCAACGGCCAGTACGAATTCCATTACTACAAGATGTCGCAGGACGTGCCCGGCACCCGCCAGTCGTCGCGCGTGCTGCGCGCCGACGGCAAGGCCGCCCTGGTCGATGACCTGTTCTACATGGACGGCAATGCCGCGATCCAGAACCAGGCCATCTCGGCGTTTGCGCAAAATACCAACGGCAACGATTATGCCGACGCCAACCGCACCGAAGTGCGCTCCTGGCGCCTGTCCCCCTACCTCGTGCACCGCTTCGGCTCGTTCGCCACGGGCGAGCTGCGCTACACGCGCGACTCGGTCGATGCTTAAGCCGTTCCGGCCTGGGCAACAGCGACGGCAATACCTATTCGCTGCGCCTGAACAGCGGCAAGCGCTACCGCGACCTGGGCTGGGCCCTGGCAGTCAGCCAGCAAGACATCAATGATGAAGTGCGCAACGATTCGACCATCAAGACCGCCAATCTGAACCTGACGTACAAACTGAGCCGCACATTCAATCTGCTGGGCGGGGTCGGCTACGACAACTACGATTACCAGGCGCTGGGCGGGGTCAATGGCGGCAAGTCCTGGAATGCTTAAGCTTCGGCTGGACACCGGGCGCGCGCACCAGCCTGCAGCTGACCACCGGCCACCGCTACTACGGCCCGAGCCGCACGCTGACGGCAATGCACCGCAGCCGCCACACGGTCTGGTCGCTCAAGTATGACGACACGGTCAGCACCACGCGCGCCAACTTCCTGATTCCGACCGCGGTCGACACCGCCGCCCTGCTCGACGGCCTGTTCCTGCCCAACTTCCCCGATCCGGAAGAACGCGCGCGCAGTCGAAGCCTACATCCGCCTGAACGGCTTGCCGCCGTCGCTGAGCGACAGCATCAATTATTTCAGCAACCGTTACATGCTGCAGAAGCAATTGCGTGCCACCATGGCCTGGCGCGGCGCGAAAAGCGGCGCGGTGCTGAGCCTGTTCAAGCTGCGGCGCGATGCCCTGTCGGTGCGCGAGACCGACAGTGTCTTGCTGGGCAACAGCCTCAGCACCCTGAACGACAATGTCAGGCAGCAAGGCTTCGAGACCACGCTGACCTACCGCGTGGCGCCGCGCACCAATCTGAGCCTGGTCGTCAACAGCACCCAGAACGAGTCGCTGACCACCGGTTTCCAGTTCCGCAACAATGTGCTGCGCTACACCCTGCGCCACCAGCTGGCCCCGCGCATGGTCGGCACCTTCGAAATGCGCCACCTCAAGGGCAACACCAGTTTGTTAGTTGCCAGCCCGTATATCGAAAATGCGATTGCGGCGTCACTTTCAATGCAGCTATAGCGGAGTCACATCGCGATGTATGAATCATTCTACGGGCTCAGCGCCAAGCCGTTCCGCCTGCGCCCCGATCCCCACTTCTTTTCGGAAGCAAGGGCCACAAGCGGGCCATGGCTTACCTCGAGTACGGCCTGTCGCAGGGCGAGGGCTTCATCGTCATCACCGGCGAAGTCGGTGCTTAAGCAAGACCACGCTCGTGCGCAACCTGTTCAACAAGCTCTCGTCCGAGCAGATCGTCGCCGCCCATATCGTCAACACCCATCTCGATTCGGACGACACGCTGCGCATGGTGGTCTCGGCCTTCGGCCTGCCCTACGAAAACGTCAGCAAGGCCGACCTGCTGACCCGCCTCGAGCAATTCCTGCGCGCCTCCGACCAGCAGGGCTAGACGCGCGCTGCTGGTGGTCGACGAAGCCCAGAACCTGGAAGCCGGGCACGGTCGAAGAATTGCGCATGCTGTCCAATTTCCAGACCGACGACAAGTGCCTGCTGCAAACCTTCCTGATCGGCCAGCCGGAATTTCGCGCCACCCTGCACAGCCCCGGCATGCAGCAGTTGCGCCAGCGCGTGATCGCCAGCTACCACCTGGGCCCGATGGATGCCGAGGAAACCAAGCTCTACATTGAACACCGCCTGAGCACGGTCGGCTGGAAGGGCGACCCGGCTTTCTCGGACGGCGCCCACGACGCCATTTTCGCCTACACCGGCGGCATTCCGCGCAAGGTCAACACCCTGTGCGACCGCTTGCTGCTGATGGGCTTCCTCGAAGAAATGCACAGCTTCGGCGAAAGCGATGTGGCCGACGTCATCCGCGATATTTCCCAGGAATTCGAAGTCCCGGTCACGTCTTACCGTCTTGCCGCCCACCCGCAGTGCGGCCGCCCCGCTCAGCCTCGACGAGCAGGGCGAGGCGCCGCTGTCGGAGACCAGTCCCCTGCTCGACGAGCGCATGATGCGCCTCGAAAAGTCGGTCGTTTCGGTACTCAATATCCTCAAGAAAATCGTGGCCACACCGGCCGGGGCCAACTCGCCCCTCAATCACAACAACGAATAATGAACTTAGCTCCTGCACGAACCCGCGCGCCCGGCGCGCCGATTCCGAACGCCATGACCTGCGACGTGGAAGATTACTTCCAGGTCTCGGCGTTCGCGCCCCATATCGACCGCGCCAGCTGGCCCACGCGCGAATGCCGGGTCGAGGCGAACATCGAGCGCATCCTCGCCCTCATGGCCGACGGCAACGTCAAAGCGACCTTCTTCACGCTGGGCTGGATCGCCGAGCGCTATCCGGCCATGGTGCGCCGCATTGTCGACGGCGGCCACGAACTGGCCAGCCACGGCTACGGCCACTTGCGCGCCTCCGACCAGGACCTGGCCCAGTTCACCGAAGACATCACCAGCAGCAAGAAATTGCTCGAAGACATAGGCGGCCAGCAAGTGCGCGGCTACCGCGCCCCGAGTTTTTCGATCGGCACCGCCAATCTGTGGGCGCTGGACGCCCTGCTGGACGCCTAGCTACCGCTACAGCTCGAGCATCTATCCGAT
The DNA here is from genome assembly GCA_024703915.1 of Massilia sp. H-1. Classification (GTDB taxonomy): domain Bacteria; phylum Pseudomonadota; class Gammaproteobacteria; order Burkholderiales; family Burkholderiaceae_D; genus Telluria_A. The sequence goes on from CP087969.1 coordinate 2,596,094, forward strand.
CAAGCACGACCACTACGGCATGCCCGACGCGCCCGCTTCGCGTTTTACCCGAAGGGCAATGAGGGCTTGCTCGAAATCCCGATCACCACCGTGCGCCTCGGTTCGCGCAATCTGTCACGTATGGCGGCGGTTACTTCCGTCTGCTGCCCTACGCCCTGTCGCGCTGGATGATGGAGAAGGTCAATGCGGACGACCGCGAATCGGCCATCTTCTACTTCCACCCCTGGGAAATCGATCCCGGCCAGCCGCGGCCCGAAGGCGTGGACCTCAAGTCGCGCTTCCGCCATTACGTCAACCTGGCGCGCATGGAAGGCCGCATCAAGGCCCTGACCCGCGATTTCGCCTGGGACCGCATGGACAACATCTTCCTGGGTCAAGCATGAACGCCCCCTCGACGCCGTGACCGCGCAGCCGCACACCAGCCAGCAGCAAGCGCGCCGGTCCTGATGCTGCTGCAGCCGGGCGACTATGCGCGCTGGGACGCCTTTGTCGACACCTGCCCCGACGCCACCTTCTTCCACAAGGCCTAAGCTGGCAAACCGTGATTGAACGCGTGTACGGCCACCCGACCTGGTTCTACTACGTCGAGCAGGAAGGCCGCATCACCGGCATCCTGCCGCTGGCCGAAATGAAGAGCCGCCTGTTCGGCCACTGGCTCGGTTCGCTGCCGTTCTGCGTGCTGGGCGGCGTGGTCGCCAGCACCGACGCCGCGCGCGCCATGCTCGACGCGGCCGCCGACAAGCTGGCGCGCGAGCGCCGCGTCGGCCACCTCGAATACCGCCACCTGGTGGCCGCCCACGCCGCATGACGCCAACTGGCACACCAAGGAACTGTACGTCACCTTCCGCAAGGCCATCGTGGCCGACGACGAGGCCAACCTGAACGCGATTCCCCGCAAGCAGCGCGCCATGGTGCGCAAGGGGATCAAGCTGGGCCTGACGGGCGAGATCGACCAGGGCGTGGACCGCTTCTTCACCTGCTACGCGACCAGCGTGCACCGGCTGGGCACCCCGGTCTTCCCCAAGTCCTACTTCAAGGTCATCAAGGAAGTCTTCGGCCAAGCCTGCGAGATCCGCGTGATCGTGCGTGAAGGCGAACTGATTGCCGCCGTCATGAGCTTCTACTTCCACGACGAAGTGCTGCCCTACTACGGCGGCGGCATGCTTGGCCGCGCGCGAGACCAGCTTAAGCAACGACTTCATGTACTGGAACCTGATGCAGGCCGCCAGCGCGGCGCGCGCATCTTCGACTTCGGCCGCAGCAAGCTGGGCACCGGCGCCTTCGACTTCAAGAAGAACTGGGGCTTCGAGCCGACCCCGCTCGAATACGAGTACCGCCTGTACCAGGCCACTGAACTGCCGGACAATAATCCATTGAATCCGAAGTATCAGCTGTTCATCAAGATGTGGAAAAAAATGCCGATCGGGCTGGCCAACTTCCTTGGCCCGTTCATCGTCAGGAGCCTGGGCTAAGCGTGGAAAACCTGCTGCTACTGATCCACCGGATCCCCTACCCGCCCAACAAGGGCGACAAGATCCGCTCCTTCCACCTGCTCAAGCACCTGGCGCAGCACTACCGCGTGCACCTGGCCACCTTCGTCGACGACGAGGACGACTGGCAGCACGTGCCGGTGGTGCAGGCGCTGTGCGCGAGCAGCTATTTCGGCAAGCTCAATCCGCTCACCGGCAAGCTGCGCAGCCTGGCCGCGCTGGCCTCGACCCGTTCGCTCTCGTTCGACTACTACCGCAGCGGCGAGATGCAAGCCTGGGTCGACCAGACCATGGCCGCGCACAAGATCGACCGGGTGCTGGTGTTTTCCTCGCCCATGGCGCAGTACGCGGAAAACTACGCGTCGGCGCGGCGCGTGGTCGACTTCTGCGACGTCGACTCCGACAAGTGGCGCCAGTACGCGGGCCAGAAGCCCTGGCCCATGAGCTGGCTGTACCGGCGCGAAGCCGACACCCTGCTCGCCTATGAACGCCACGTGGCCGCCACCTGCGACGCCTCGCTGTTCGTGTCCGACCCCGAGGCCCAGCTGTTCCGCACCCTGGCCCCGGAAAGCGCGGCCAAGATCGGCTTCTTCAACAATGGCGTCGATACCGAGTATTTTTCGCCCGAGCGCGCCTACCAGCGTCCCTACGGCGCCGGCATGAGCGGGCGCTGGTGTTTACGGGGCGCCATGGATTACTGGCCCAACATCGACGCGGTGCAGTGGTTCGCCACCGAGATCTTCCCGCGCCTGTATGCGGCCACGCCGGACCTGCGCTTTTATATCGTCGGCGCGCGCCCGACCGCGGCCGTCACGGCGCTCGGCCAGCTGCCCGGCGTGACCGTGACCGGCACCGTGCCCGACGTGCGTCCCTACATCCATCATGCCGAAGTGACGGTGGCGCCGCTGCGCATCGCGCGCGGGATCCAGAACAAGGTGCTCGAAGCGATGGCCATGGCGCGCCCGATGGTGGTCTCGCCCCAGGCGCTGGAAGGCATCGACGCCCAGCCCGGCACCGAACTGCTGCTGGCCGACGGCGCCGAAGCCTTCATTTCCACCCTGTCGTCCCTGGTAACCACGCCCAATCCCGCCCTTGGCGGCGCCGCGCGCAGCAAGGTCGAACGCCAGTACAGCTGGCCGAGCAACCTGGCGCGCATTGAAGCGAGACTCGAATGCTCCTGAACGATAACCCGGCGCTGGCCGACGGTTCCCCCGGCGCCACCCCCCCTGCTGCTTAAGCCAGCGTGACCGCCATGATCGTGCTGGCCCTGCTGGCGCCGTTGCTGTTCTATTTCGGCACCGCCGCCTCCATCGTCGCGGTCTGGAACAGTTCCGAGACCTTCGCCCACGGCTACATCATCGCGCCCATCAGCCTGTGGCTGATCTGGCGCCGCGCCACCAATTTCCGCGCCCTGCCGCCCGGCCCGTGCTGGCTTAGGCCCTGGGCCTGCTGCTGCTGCTGGGCGCCGGCTGGCTGGTGGCGCGCATGGGCGAAGTGCAGGTGGTGCAGCAGTACGCCATGGTCGCCATGTTCCCAGTGATCGCGCTGGCGGTGCTGGGCTTGGCGCCTGGCCTAGCTCGCTCGCCTTCCCCCTGCTGTTCCTGCTGTTCGCGGTCCCGTTCGGCGAAATCTTCATCGGCCCCCTGATCGAATTTACCGCCGACTTCACGATCTGGGCGGTGCAGGCGACCGGCATTCCCGTGCTGCGCAACGGGACCCACTTCGAACTGCCGACCGGTAACTGGTCGGTCGTCGAAGCCTGCAGCGGGGTGCGCTACCTGATTTCCTCGGTCACCATCGGCTGCCTGTACGCCTATCTGACCTACCGCTCGAAGCTGCGGCGCGCCGTCTTCATCGCGGCCTCGATCGTGGTGCCGGTGATCGCCAACGGCCTGCGCGCCTACATGATCGTCATGATCGGCCACACCAGCAACATGGCGCTGGCCACCGGCGTCGATCACCTGATCTACGGCTGGATCTTCTTCGGCATCGTCATGTTCATCATGTTCTGGATCGGCAGCTACTGGCGCCAGGATACCGACGCCGAGAGCGCGGCGCTGCTGCTGCGCATGCCGCCGCCGCCGACGCCACCTCGCCGGGCGCGATCCGCAACATGACGCTGGCGGTGCTGCTCGCGTGCGCCTTGTGGCCTAAGCATTCGCCTCCCTGAGCGACGCGGCCACCCGCAATCCGAAGCCGGTGCTGCTGCTTACCGTCCCGGTCAGCTGGGCCCCGGCCGCCGCGTTCTCGAGCTGGGTGCCGAGCTACATGCCTACCGACGCCAAGCTTCAACGGCGTCTGGCAAAAGGACGCCATGCCGCCGGTCGCACTGACGATGCTGTACTACCGCAACCAGACCCGCGACAAGGCCCTGATCAGCTCCGTCAACCGCCTGGCTAGAGCGAAAAAGACGCCTACCATGAGCTGGGCGGCGCGCTGCGCACCGAGCAGGTGGCTTACTGCCGCACGCTCACGCTGCGCGAAACGCGCATGCGCGGCCCGGGCGGCACCTTCCTGCTGTGGCACTGGATGACGGTCGACGGCCACCCGCTGACCAATGCCTACAGCCAAGCAAGCTGCGCCAGGCCGCCGCCAAGCTGATGCTGCGCGGCGACGACGGCGCGGCCATCATGCTGTCCTCGCCCTACACCGAGAACCAGGACGAGGCGCGGCGCGCGCTGCGCGCCTTCCTCGACGCGCACCTGGTGGCGCTCGAGGCGCAGCTGGCCGCGGCCCGGAGCAACTGACATGGCCGACGTTTCGCTCCACGGCGGCCAGCCAGCCCTGGTCGTGCATCTGCTGTACCGGCTCGACTTCGGCGGCCTGGAAACGCTGCTGGTGGACTGCATCAACCGCATGCCCGGCTACCGCCACGCGGTGGTGTGCCTGGCTTGGCTACACGGCCTTCGCCGACAAGATCACCCGGCCCGGGGTCCAGGTCTATTCGCTGGACAAGGCGCCCGGCCTGGGCCTGGGCGCCCACCTGCGCCTGTTCAAGCTGCTGCGCCGCCTGCGCCCGACCATCCTGCACACCTACAACCTGTCCGGGATCGAATACAACTTCACGGCGGCGCTGGCTTGCGTGCCGGTCCGTGTGCACGCCGAGCACGGGCGCGACGCGGGCGACCCCAAGGGCCTGAACCGCAAGCACAACCTGCTGCGCAAGCTGCTCGCGCCCTTCATCGACCGCTTCGTCCCGGTCTCGGGCGACCTGCACAACTGGCTGCGCGAGACGGTCGGCATCGCCGACGCCAAGAACCAGTGGATCAGCAACGGCGTCGACACCGAGTGCTTCCACCCCGGCCAGCCGGATCCGGACACCTTCGTGATCGGCACCGTCGGCCGCGCCCAGAACGTCAAGAACCAGGCCTTGCTGATCGACGCCTTCCAGCGCTGCTGCGCCCCAGCTCCGCGCAGCGCAAGATGCGCCTGGTGATCGTGGGCGACGGTCCGCTGCGCGCAGCGCTCGAACGCAAGGTGCAGGAGGCCTAGCCTGGGCGAGTCGGTCTGGCTGCCGGGCGCGCGCAGCGACATCGCCGAACTGATGCGCACTTTCTCGGTGTTCGCCCTGTCCTCGCTGGCCGAAGGCACGCCCGTCACCTTGCTCGAGGCGATGGCCTGCGGCCTGCCGGTGGTGTCGACCGCGGTGGGCGGCATTCCCGATCTGGTCCAGGAGAACGTCACGGGCCTGCTGGTACCGAACCGCGACAGCGCGGCGCTGGCCACCGCGCTGGCGGTGTACGCGAACGACCCCGCACTGGCCCGGCACCACGGGGCCGCGGGACGCGCCCGCATCGAGCAACACTACAGCGTCACGGCCATGGTGCAGGCCTATACCTGCCTGTACGATACGCTGCGCAAGAATAAACTGAATTTAAAAGAAACGATTACACCATGTGCGGAATTGTAGGCATGTTTGATATGCAGGGGCGGGCGCGAGATCGATCGCGCCATGCTCTCCCGCATGAATGAAACCCAGTTTCACCGCGGCCCCGTCGAAGGCGGCCTGCATATCGAGCCGGGGCTCGGCTTCGGCCACCGTCGGCTGTCGATCATCGACCTGTCGTCGGGCCAGCAGCCGCTGTTCAACGAAGACCACAGCGTGGTGGTCGTCTTCAACGGCGAGATCTACAATTTCCAGGCCCTGATGGCGGAACTGGCCGCGCTCGGCCATACCTTCCGCACCCATTGCGACACCGAAGTGATCGTGCACGCCTGGGAAGAATGGGGTGAAGCCTGCGTCACGCGCCTGCGCGGCATGTTCGCCTTCACCATCTGGGACCGCAATGCCCAGGTCCTGTTCATGGCGCGCGACCGGCTCGGCATCAAGCCGATGCACTACGCCTTCCTGCCGGACGGGATGCTGGTGTTCGGCTCCGAACTGAAATCCCTGCTGTGCTTCCCCAACCTGTCGCGCGAGATCGATCCGCGCGCGGTGGAAGACTACTTCGCCTACGGCTACGTGCCCGAGCCGCGCACCATCTTCAGCCACGCGCTCAAGCTCTCGCCCGGCCACACGCTCACGCTCAAGGTCGGCCAGAGCGCGCCGCAGCCGAAAAATACTGGGACGTGCCGTTCGCGCCGCATGCGACTATGCGCGAGCAGGAGATGGAAGAAGAACTGGTGGTGCGCCTGCGCGAAGCGGTGTCCAGCCACATGATCGCCGACGTGCCGCTGGGCGCCTTCCTGTCGGGCGGCGTCGATTCGAGCGCGATCGTGGCCATGATGGCCGGGCTGACCAAGGAGCCGGTCAACACCTGCTCGATCGCCTTCAACGATCCCAAGTTCGACGAATCCGAATACGCCAGCCAGGTCGCAGCCCAGTACCGGACCGACCACCACCGCGAGACGGTGGAATCGGACGACTACGGCCTGATCGACACCCTGGCTAAGCCTGTACGACGAACCGTATGCCGACAGTTCGGCCATCCCCACCTATCGCGTGTGCGAACTGGCGCGCAAACGCGTGACGGTGGCCCTGTCGGGCGACGGCGGCGACGAGAACTTCATGCTTAGCTACCGCCGCCACCGCTTCGCCATGGGCGAAGAAAAGTGCGCTCGCTGCTGCCGCTGACGGTGCGCAAACCGCTGTTCGGCTTCCTCGGCAAGACCTACCCCAAGGCCGACTGGGCGCCGCGCGTGTTCCGCGCCAAGACCACCTTCGAAGCGCTGGCGCGCGACCTGGTCGAAGGCTACTTCCACGGCGTCTCGATCCAGGCCGACCGCGTGCGCGACCAGCTGTTCTCGAACGGCTTCCGCAAGCGCCTGCAAGGCTACCGCGCGATCGAAGTCATGCGCGGCCATGCGGCCGCGGCGCCGACCGACGATCCGCTCTCGCTGATCCAGTACATCGACATGAAGACCTACCTGCCGGGCGACATCCTGACCAAGGTCGACCGCGCCAGCATGGCGCACGCGCTCGAAGTGCGGGTGCCGCTGCTCGACCACCAGTTCGTCGAATGGGTGTCCGGCCTGCCGTCCTCGTCCAAGCTGCGCAACGGCGAAGGCAAGCACATATTCAAGAAGGCGCTCAAGCCTTACCTGTCGGACGATATCCTGTACCGCAAGAAGATGGGCTTCTCGATTCCGCTCGGCTCCTGGCTGCGCGGTCCGCTGCGCGAATCGATGCGCAAGGCGGTGCTCAATCCGGCGCTGCTGGCGACCGGCATTTTTAACGAAAACTATTTGAAGCAGATGATCGAACAGCACCAGGTTAAGCACCCAGGACCACACCACCTCCCTCTGGTCGGTGTTGATGTTCGGAAGCATTCCTGCGCAAGAACGGCGCCGCGGCGGAGACCAACTGATGCGCATCCTGCACGTACTCGATCACTCGATTCCGCTCCACAGCGGCTACACCTTCCGCACCCGTTCGATCCTGCGCGAGCAGCAGGCGCTGGGCTGGGAAACCTTCCACGTCACCGGGTCCAAGCAGGGCGCGACGGACGCGCTGGAAGAAGACGTGGACGGCCTGCATTTCTACCGCACCCCGAAAAGCGCGGGCTTCCTGTCCACGCTGCCGGTACTGAACCAGAAGGAAGTGATCGACGGGCTGACGCGCCGCCTGGCCGAGATCATCCCGCAGATCAAGCCGGACGTGCTGCACGCCCACTCGCCCAGCCTGAACGCGGTCGCCGCCCTGCGCGCCGGCAAGCAGTTCGGCATTCCGGTCGTGTACGAAGTGCGCGCCTTCTGGGAAGACGCGGCGGTCGACCACGGCACCGCCAGCGAAAACGGCCTGCGCTACAAGCTCACGCGCGCTCTCGAAACCTACGCCCTCAGGAACGCCAGCGCGGTGACCACCATCTGCGAAGGACTGCGCAAGGACATCGTCGCGCGGGGATCGCCGCTGACAAGGTCACCGTCATTCCGAACGCGGTCGACATCGACAAGTTCGCCGTCGGCGGCGAAGCCGACCTCGATCTCAAGCGCAAGCTGGGCCTGCAGGACATGCGCCTGATCGGCTTCATCGGCTCCTTCTACGCCTACGAAGGCCTGGACGTGCTGCTGCGCGCGGTGCCTAGCCATGATCGCCAGGCAGCCCGACCTGCGCGTGCTGCTGGTCGGCGGCGGGCCGCAAGACGCCCAGCTGCGCCAGCTTGCCAAAGACCTGCACATCGAAGACAAGGTCGTGTTCACCGGCCGCGTGCCGCACGAACAGGTGGCCATGTACTACGACCTGCTCGACGTGCTGGTCTACCCGCGCCTGTCGATGCGCCTGACCGACCTGGTCACGCCGCTCAAGCCGCTCGAAGCGATGGCCCAGGGCCGCGTGCTGGCCGCCTCGGACGTGGGCGGCCATTTGGAACTGATCGAGCATGGCAAGACCGGCGTACTGTTCAAGGCCAACGACCCGCAATCGCTGGCCGAGAACGTCGGCGCGCTGCTGGCCAGCCAGCACAGCTGGCCCGCCCTGCGCGCCATCCGGCCGCCATTTCGTCGAGACCGAACGCAACTGGCCGATCAGCGTGGCCCGCTACAAGGCCATCTACGGCCGCCTGACGGGCAGCAGCGCCGCATGAAGATTCTGACGTTCAGCACCCTGTTCCCCAACGCGGAAAAGCCCGGACACGGCATTTTCGTGGAGACGCGTCTGCGCCACCTGGTCGCCAGCGGCCAGGTCGAAGCGCGTGGTCGCGCCGGTGCCCTGGTTCCCGCTCAAGCACCCGCGCTTCGGCACCTACAGCGCCTATGCGCGCGCCGGGCGCCGAAGTGCGTTCCGGGATCGCGGTGCTGCACCCACGCTATCCGGTGCTGCCCAAGATCGGCATGAACGTCGCCCCGCGCCTGCTGGCCAATGCCGTGCGCCCGGTGCTGGCGCGCATGATCGACGACGGCTTCGATTTCGACCTGATCGACGCCCACTATTTCTATCCCGACGGCGTCGCCGCCGCCATGCTGGGCCAGTACTTCAACAAGCCGGTGGTGATCACCGCGCGCGGTTCCGACATCACGCTGTTCCCGTCCTACCCCAGGCCGCGCGCCAGATCGACTGGGCTGCTTACCCCGCGCCGCCGCCATCATCACCGTGTGCGACGCTGCTGCGACGAAGTGCTGCGCATGGGCGTGGACCCGGCCAAGGTGGTCTCGCTGCGCAACGGGGTCGACCTGCAGCTGTTCCGTCCCGTCGAGCGCGACGCCGTGCGCGCGCGCCTGGGCCTGACCGGCTTCACGCTGCTGGCCGTGGGCCACCTGGTGCCCGTCAAGGCGCAGGCGCTGGCCGTGGCCGCCCTGGCGCGCCTGCCCGACGTGCAGCTGCTGCTGGCCGGGAACGGTCCCCGACCGGGCCATGCTGGAACAGCTGGCCCAGGATCAGGGCGTGGCGCAGCGCGTGCGCTTTCTGGGCGCGCTGCCGCAAGCGGCCCTGCGCGACTACTACGGCGCCGCCGACGCGCTGGTGCTGCCGTCCGAACGCGAAGGCTGGGCCAACGTCCTGCTCGAATCGATGGCCTGCGGCACACCCGTGATCGCCAGCCGGGTCTGGGGCACGCCGGAAGTGGTGGCCGCGCCCGAAGCGGGGCTTGGCTGATGGCCGAACGCAGCGCCGCCATGGCGTGGCCGATGCCGTCAACGCCCTGCGCGCCGACTATCCGGACCGCGCCGCCACGCGCCGCTATGCCGAGCGTTTCAGCTGGGACGACACCACCATGCGGCCAGCTCGCGCTGTTTAGCCGCGTACTCGCAGGACAAGGAGCAGCAGCTTATGCATGATTCACCGGGAACGCGCATGGGCCGCAGCCTGATTCGCACGCTGGGCAACGCGATCGCTGCTGCGCGACGACGGCCGCGGCCGCGCCTGCGTGGTCAATTACCACCGCATCCTCGAAGCGGCCGACCCGCTACTCGAATCGGAACCGGACGTGGCCACCTTCCGCTGGCAGATGGAGCTGCTGGCGAACTGCTTCAACGTCATTCCGCTGTACGAAGCGGTCGGGCTGATCGGCACCGGGCGCATGCCGCCGCGCGCCGTGTGCATCACCTTCGACGACGGCTACCGCTCGGTGCACGACCTGGCGCTACCGATTCTGCAGGAATTGAAGCTGCTTAGCCACGGTCTTCGTCACCAGCGGCTTTGTCGGCGGCGGCAATATGTGGAACGACCGCATCATCGAAGCGGTACAGAACCTGCTTAAGTAAGCCAGCTCGATCTGTCGGACCTGGGCCTGGGCAGCTATTCGCTGGCCAGCCTGGGCGACCGCAAGCAGAGCGTGGGACGGCTGACCGAGGCCAGCAAATACCTGCCGCCCCAGGCCAGGATCGCCCTGATCAAGCGCCTCGAGGCGATGGTCGGCGAGCACCTCGACCACGGCCTGATGCTGACCCCGGACATGGTGATCAACCTCGACCGCGCCGGGATCGAGATCGGCGCCCATACCATTTCGCACCCCATCCTCACCAGTCTGGACGACGCCAGTTCGCGGCTGGAGATCGAAGGGGGCAAGCGCGAACTGGAAGCCATCATCGGCAAACCGGTGCGCCTGTTCGCCTACCCCAACGGCAAGGTCGGCAAGGACTTCGACCAGCGCCACACCGCCATGGCGCGCGGCTTAGCTTTGCCGCCGCCTTCACCACCCGCAGCCGCGCCATCTCGGGCGGCACCGACCTGTACCAGCTGCCGCGCAGCCGCCCGTGGGACCGTTCGCCGTTCATGTTCGGCCTGCGCCTGCTGCGCTGGCTCGCATGGGACGAGCGGCCCGGCAACGATTACCAGCATGACGACGCGCATACCCATGCGCCCGACGGAACCCGCATCATGAATACCCGTGTTTTACTGACCGCCTTCCATTTCCCGCCGCAAGCGGCCAGCAGCGGCATTCAGCGCACGCTGAGCTTCTCGCGCCACCTGGGCAGCCATGGCTGGGACCCGATGGTGCTGTCTGCCAATCCGCGCGCCTACAGCGTGCAGAATCCCTCGCAGCTGGCCAGCGTGCCGCCCAACCTGGTGGTACGGCGCGCGTTCGCCCTCGACAGCAAGCGCCACCTCGGCATCAAGGGCCGCTATCCGGAAGCGCTGGCCCTGCCCGACCGCTGGGTATCGTGGTGGTTCGGCGGCGTGGCTAAGCGGGCTGTCGATGATACGCAAGTACAAGCCGCAGGTGCTGTGGTCCACCTTCCCGATCGCCACCTCGCATCTGATCGCGCTCGCCCTGCACCGCATCAGCGGTCTGCCCTGGGTGGCCGACTTCCGCGATCCGATGCTGCAAAGCTCGTATCCGGTCTCGCGCATGCAGCGCGCCGTGTATGCGTGGATCGAACGCCAGACCATCGAGCGTTGCACGGCGGCCGTGTTCACCACCCACAGTGCGCGCGATTCCTACGTGGCGCGCTTCCCGGCGCTGCCCGCGTCCAAGTTTTCGGTGATCGAGAACGGCTACGATGAAGACGGTTTCGGCGGCGCCGATCCGCAGCCGGTGGTGCCGGGCGCCTGCCTGACGCTGCTGCACAGCGGGGTCCTGTACGACACCGGACGCGACCCGTCGCCCTTCTTCGGCGCGCTGGCCGCGCTGCGCAAGGACGGCAAGATCGGCGCCGCCAGTCTGCGCGTGATCCTGCGCGCCGGGCGAGATGGAAGCGATTGCCGCGCTGATCGCCAAGTACGAGGTGGGCGACATCGTCCGGGTCGAGCCGCCCGTGCCCTACCGCGAGGCGCTCGCCGAAATGCTGGCCGCCGACGGCCTGATTGTGTTCCAGGGTACGCCCTTCAACACCCAGATCCCGGCCAAGATCTACGAGTACTTCCGGGCCCTGCAAACCGGTGCTGGGCCTGGTCGACACCAGCGGCGAGACGGCGCGCGTGCTGCGCGCGGCCAGGCTTCGACAGCATCGCCGACATGAACAGCAGCGCGGCCATCGCGCCGGTGGTCGAACGCCTGCTGGCGCAGATTCGCCAGCGCGAAGCCTACGTGGCGACCGAGGAGCTGATCGCCTCGTCCTCGCGCACCCACCGCGCGCCAGCTGGCCACGATCCTGAACCAGGCCATGGCGGGAGCCGTCGATGAGCGCGGACCTGCGCTCGAAGACCGTGCGTGCGATCGGCCATCTGGGCCTGGGCGGCGCGCTCGGCAAGATCGTCTCGCTGGGCACCACCCTGATCATGGCGCGTCTGCTCAGCCCCGCCGACTACGGCCTGATGGCGATGGCCATGGTGGTGATCGGCTTCGTCGGCTTCTTCAACGAAGTGGGCATCGGTTCGGCCATTGTCCAGAAGCCGAAGCTGACCACCACCGAAGTAAACGGCTGCTTCGCGATCGCCCTCATCGCCAGCGCCGTGCTGTCGCTGATCACCTTCCTGCTGAGCGGCGTCATGGCGCGCTTTTTCGGCAATCCGCAGCTCGAGGCGATGATCGCGGCGCTGTCGCTCGCCTTCATCCTGGGCGCCTTCGGCACGGTGCCGCTGGCCTTCCTGCGCAAGGAACTCCATTTCAAGGCGATCAGCCTAAGCATCACCATTCTGGCGATCCTGGTGCAAAGCGCCGTGGCCCTGGTGCTGGCCTGGCGCGGCTTCGGCGTGTGGTCGCTGGTATGGGGCTCGCTGGTGTCGAGCGCCCTGCAGTCGGTCGGCGCCTTCTGGCTCTCGCCATGGCGTCCGCGCGGCGCCTACGACCTGCGCGAAGCGGCTTCTACCCTGGTGATGTACGGTCTGAAAGTGACCAGCAGCCGCGTGTTCTGGTACCTGTATACCAATGCCGACAAGGTCATCATCGGCAAGGTGCTGGGCGAGCGCGCTGGGCATTTACGATATGGCGTTTTCGCTGGCCACGCTGCCGAGCAGCCAGATCACCACGCTGGCCACCAACGTCGCCTCGCCGCTGTTCTCCAAACTGCAGGACGACCTGCCCAAACTGCGCGCCTTCATCCTGCATTTCACGCGCGGGATCGCCTACGTCACCTACCCGGCCCTGATCGGGATGCTGGTCTGCTCGCCGGAACTGGTCAGTGTCATGTTGGGCGACAAATGGGTCGACCTGCTGATCCCGTTCGGGGCGCTGTGCCTGATGGGACTGATCAAGTCGGTCGATCCCCTGCTGTCGCAGGTCCTGATCGCCACCGGCAACGCGGGCCGGCTGTCGGCCTACACGCTCATGTGCGGCATCGCGATGACGGTGTCGGTGCTGGTGGGCGCCCATTTCGGCGGCTTGCGCGGCGTGTCGCTGGTCTGGCTGCTGGTCTATCCGGTACTGTCGGTCAAGCTGCTGTACGACGTGTGCCGCATCACCGGCCTGACCATGTCGGAATACTACCGCTCGCTGCTGCCGGTGCTGGCGGCGGCCGTCGCGATGGCGCTGGTGGTGCTGGCGGTGCGCACCTGGATGCTGACGCTGGGCGTGCCCACGGCGGTCACCCTGGTCGCCGAAATCGCGGCCAGCAGGGACCAGCTACGTGCTTTGGATCGTCTACCTGGACCGGCGCGGCATGAGCGAAATCAGGCAGGTGCTGATCGATCTGGGCATCTCGGCGCAGCGCCTCGAACGCTGGCCGTTCAACCGGACTAACCCTTCTATAGCGGAGTAAAAGTGAGTCAAGAAGTCAACCGAATGCTGCCCGCGGTCGTGGTCGGCGGCGGCCTGAATGCCCTGGGCATCGTGCGCAGCCTGGGCCAGGCGGGCATTCCTTTGATCGTCGTCGATCAGGATCCGAAATCATGCGCGATGCGTTCGCGCTTCGGGCGCAAGGTGGTTTGCGCCGCGCTCGAGGGCGAGGTGTTTGTCAACTGCCTGCTGGAGCTGGCACGCGGCGCGCCTGCGCAACTGATGCTGTTCGTGACCGAAGAGAAAAGCGTGAACGAGGTCTCGGCCTCGCGCGCCCGGCTGGCGCCGCGCTTCCTGCTGCGCCTGCCTGCGAGCACGAGCGCCTGATGGCGCTGATGCACAAGCAGGGCTTCCAGCAGCTGGCCGAAGGCGTGGGCGCACCGGTGCCGCGCACGGTGCGCCTGCAAAGTCCGGCCGACCTGCCTGGCCGCCGATGCGCTCAGCTATCCCTGCGTGTTCAAGCCGAGCGAAAAGAATTGCGCCTACGGCGCCCAGTTCAAGAAGGCCTACAAGGTCGCCTCGCCTACCGAAGTGGCCGAACTGTACGCGCGCATCCATCCCGTAATGGCCGACATGGTGGTCCAGGAATGGATCGAAGGCAGCGACGCCGACGTCTATTTCTGCCTGCAGTACGTGGGCGCCGACGGCGAGGCGGTCAGCTCCTTCGCCGGGCGCAAGATCCGCGCCTGGCCGCCCCGCATCGGCGGCACCGCCAGCTGCACCGCGGCCTGGGACGTGGCCGAGGAACTCAAGGTCATGACCACCACCTTCTTCCGCCAGGTCGGCTTCACCGGCATGGGCAGCATGGAATACAAGCGCGACGCACGCGACGGCCGCTTCTACATGGTCGAACCGACCGTGGGGCGCACCGACTTCCAGGAAGAAGTCGCATCCCTGAACGGCGTGAACATTCCGCAGGCCGCCTATCTGTACGAGTCCGGCCTGGCGCCGGTCGCGCCGGGGAAGGCCGCGGTCCCGCAGATCTGGCGCGAACCAATGTGCGACCGCTGGTCGTTCGAGGAAGGCGGCGGCCAGGTCGACGAGCGCTCGCGCAGCCATGCGGTGAACGACGCTTACTGGCGCTGGAACGATCCGATGCCCTGGATCGACCTGATGGCCGGACGCGTGCTGGCCCGGCTGGGACGCAAAGCTTGATCCGCCACGCCCTCTCGTATGCCGACTGGTCGGGCGCCGAATACGGCGGCGGCCGGCTGCCTGCTGAGTGGGCGCATTGCCGACGGTCCGCACCCGGCGCGCCTGGCCGCCGCGCTGGCGGCGCGCCACGCGCCGTCGGCCGCCTTTCCCGTCAATTACGGGCACACCGCGCTGGCCATCGCGCTCGACCTGTTCCGCGCCCGCGCGCCCGGGCGCAGCGAGGTGCTGGTGCTTAGGCCTACATTTGCCCGAGCGTGGTGCAGACGGTCGCCGCGGCCTGGCCTGCGCGCGGTCGCGGTCGCGGTCGGCCCCGACCTGAACCTGACGCCGGCGGGCGGTGGCGGCGGCGCTCGGCCCGGCCACGCTGGCGGTCGTCGCGCCCCACATGTTCGGCTGCCCGGCGCGGATCGGCGCCATCGAGGCACTGTGCTTAAGCAAGCGGGCGTGTTCCTGGTCGACGATGCCGCGCAAGTGGTCGGCGAAACCAGCGAAGGCCGTTTGCTGGGCACGTTCGGCGACGTCGGCCTGATCAGCTTTGCCCAGTCCAAGGCGGTGGTGACCGGGGTGCGCGGCTCGGGCGGCGTGTTGCTGGTCAACCGCCCCGAGTTCGAGGCCGACGCGCGCCGCGCCTGCGAAGCGCTGCCGCTGCCGCGCGGACGGCTGCGCGCGTTCGCCTATTTCGTCTGGAATTACCTGTGGGCGGCGCGCACCGGCAAGACCGGCTATTACCTGGCGCGCGCTTAAAGCAGCAAGCTGGGCGTGCTTAAGGCACCGGCGGCCGAAGCGCGCCCCCGCATCAGCAATCTGGAAGCGGCGCTCGCGCTGGTCCAGCTGGAGCGCCTGGCCAGCCTGCGCGCGGCGAAGATCCGGGTGGCTTAGCCTGTATCACGCGGCGCTGGCCGGGGTCGGCTTCCCGCAGTACGCGCCGGGGCGCTACCTGTCGCGTATCATGCTGGCGCTGCCGCCGGGGATGGCGCTGGCGCCGTTCCGGGCGGCGCTCGAGCGCAGCCGGCGTGGCCACCCGGCTCGGCTATACGCTGCCGGTCGACCCCGCCCGGCCGGACGCCCATGCGGCGCAACTGGCGCAGCAGCTGTTCGGCGTGCCGTTTTCGGCCGCCATGCAGGAACGCGACATCAAGGACATTTGCAGCATAGTGAGTAAGACGATGGCGCAGACCGCGCCGCAATTTGGAAACGTAAACACATGAACCACATCAAACAGCTCATCAAAGACACCTTCGGCGCGTCGGTCAAGCCGCCGCAAGCGATCGAAGTCCACCTCAAGGCCGCCGCCGACTGGCTGCTGCGCGCGCAACAGGGCACGCCCGACGACGGCGTCGCCCACAGCTTCGACATCCGCGCCCAGAAATGGACCGCCTCCTATCCCGAGACCACCGGCTACGTGATCCCGACCCTGTATGACTACGCGACGCTGTACCAGGCGCCCGAATACGCGGCCGCGGCGCGTGATGACGCAATGGGAATCGGATATCCAGATGGCCGACGGCGGCGTGCGCGCCGGGACCATGGATGCCGAGATCGTCGCGCCCACCATCTTCAATACCGGTCAGGCGCTGTTCGGCTGGGCCAAGGCCTATGTCGAAACCGGCGACGAGCTGTTCAAGACCTCGCTGATCCGCGCCTCCGACTGGCTGGTCGCGGCCCAGGACGAGGACGGCGCCTGGCGCCGTTTCGCCTCGCCCTTCACCAGCTCCAAGCTCAACAGCTACAACACCCGTTCCGCGTTCGGCCTGGTGCGCGCCTATGAAGCGCTGGGCGATGCGCGCTACCTCGCGGCGGCGGTCAAGAACGTCGAATGGACGCTGGCGCGCGCCTTCCCGAACGACTGGCTGCCCGATAACTGCCTGACCATCAACGCCGATCTGACGGCGCTGACCCACACCATCGCCTACTCGATCCGCGGCATCCTGGAAGTGGGTCTGGCGGCCGGACGTCCCGAATTCATCGAGCGCGCGCACCGCATGGCCAAGCACGTGGCGCTGCGCCAGCGCGCCGACGGCGCCCTGCCTAAGCCTACTACACGCCGGAATGGGAGACCCGGGTCAGCTGGACCTGCGTGACGGGCAATTCGCAGATGGCGATCAACTGGCTGCGCCTGGCCCAGCTGACCGGCGACCGGTCACTGATCGAGCACGCCAAACGCGCCAACCGCTTCAACATGAGCATCCAGGATCTGTCGACCGATGACGCGTGTGCGCGCCGCCCTGAAAGGCTCGCATCCGGTCAATGGCGGCTACATGACCTACAAGTATCCGAACTGGGCCACCAAGTTCTTCATGGACGGCCTGATGCTGGAACAGCACTTCGACAAGATCACCAACATCGGCTAAACCAGCACCTCGGCCCCGCATGGGTGGCTGAGGAAGCCAACTGGACTGGCCGTCAGGCCGTAGGCGCCCGACTGGAACACCACGATCAGATCTCCCTCGGCGGCATGGCCGAGGTCCATCCGGTCGGCCAGCAGGTCGAGCGGCGTGCACAGCGGCCCCACCACGTAGACGGGTGTATCGGGCTGCGCCATGCGGTTGCCGACCGCGACCGGATAATTCTTGCGGATCACCTGACCGAAATTGCCCGACGCCGCCAGATGATGGTGCAGGCCGCCGTCGGTGACCAGGAACAGCTGGCCGCGCGAGGTCTTGCGTTCGATCACGCGCGCCACATACACCCCCGCTTCGCCCACCAGATAGCGACCCAGTTCGATCGCCATGCGCGCCTGCGGCAGCGCGCGCCACCTGCTGCTGCAGCGCGGCCAGGTGAGCGCCGATGGGCGCGATGTCGAGCGCCACTTCACCCGGGAAGTAGGGAATGCCGAAACCGCCGCCCACGTTCAGGTGGGTGACCGGGTCAGGCGCGTCGCCCGCCAGGCGCAGCGCCAACGCCACCGCCTGCGACTGCGCATCCATGATCGCCTCGGCCTTGAGGCTTTGCGAGCCGCTGAAAATCTGGAAGCTTAAGCAATCGCCACGCCTGGCTGCCGTGCGCCAGCGCCAGCATGGCCGGAATGCGCTCGGCATCGATCCCGAACTGCTTGGCCCCGCCGCCCATCTTCATGCCCGAGGAGCGCAGCTCGAAATCGGGATTGACGCGCAGGACCGCCCGCGCCGCGATGCCGCTTTGCTGCGACAGATCGGCCAGGAGGCGAATCTCGCGTTCCGATTCGAGATTGATGCATACAGCCGGCGGCCAGCGCCTGCGCCAGTTCGGCCGCCGATTTGCAGGGACCGGCGAAGCCGATGCGCGCGACAAGGATTGGCGTGTCGAGCGCGACTTTCATTTCGCCACCGGAGGCCACG
This sequence comes from Massilia sp. H-1, assembly GCA_024703915.1. GTDB lineage: Bacteria > Pseudomonadota > Gammaproteobacteria > Burkholderiales > Burkholderiaceae_D > Telluria_A. The sequence goes on from CP087969.1 coordinate 2,614,085, forward strand.
TCCAGACCGTCGACCAGGCTTAGGCCATGTGCTGCACCAGGGCTTAGGCATGGGATTGGCCTTGATCGAATAATGCAGGGCGACTTCGGGCGGCAGATGGCTGCGCACGTGCGCCACGCGCGCCGACAGCAGGCCGCGGTCGTAGGCATAGAACGGGGTGGCGCCGACCCGCTGCGCGAGCCGCGTGAGCGGCATGCCGCCCACCTGCAGGCAATCGTCAATCACGGGGAACTGGGTCTGCGGTGCGTGCACCGGCTTGGAGCCGCTCATGGTGTCGGGGTACTTTCAAACAGCGTTAGATAAGGTTGGCGCAGCAGCTTGCGGTCGATCTTGCCGTTCGGGTTGCGCGGGAAGGGCTCGCTGCGGATGTCGATATGGGCCGGGACCATGAACGCCGGCAGGCGGCGCTGGCACTCCTTGTGCAGCGCGGGCGCGGCCAGACCGGCGCCCACGGCCAGCACCACGACGGCCTGGCCCAGCAGCGGATGCGGCACGCCGAACGCCACCACCTCGGCCGCCAGGCCACTGGCGTGCACGGCTTCTTCGATCTCGGTGGGGCTGATGCGGTAGCCGGAGACCTTGATCATGTCGTCGCCGCGGCCGATGAAGTACAGGAAGCCGTCCGCATCCTGGCGCACCGTGTCGCCCGACCAGACCGCGATGTCGGGCAGCGGCAAGGCCGGATCCTGGCCGGGCGCGGGACGGAACCGCTCGGCCGTCTTGACCGGGTCGTTCCAGTAGCCGAGCGCGACCAGCGCGCCCCGGTGCACCAGTTCGCCCGCTTCGTCCGGATCGCAGCGGCTGCCGTCCGGCCGCACCACCATCACTTCGGCATTGGGAATGGCGCGCCCCATGGAATCGGGACGGCGGTCCAGCTCCGACGGCGGCAGATAGGTCGAGCGGAAGGCCTCGGTCAGGCCGTACATCAGGAACAGGCTGGCCGCGGGCAGGGCCGCGCGCAAGGCGGCCACGGTGGGCAGCGGCATGGCGCCGCCCGAATTGGTCAGGTAACGCAGCGAGCAGCCGTACTAGCCAGTCCAGCTGCGCCAGCTGGATCCACAGCGGCGGCACGGCGGCCAGGCCGGTAATGCCCTCGTCCTGCACGGCCTTGAGAACGTCGCGCGAACAGATGGTTGATCAGCACCACGCTCGCGCCCACGTGGAAGGCGGTGGTCAGCTGCGACAGGCCGTAATCGAAACTGAGGGGCAGCACCGCCAGCACCCGGTCCTGCGCCGTCAGCGCAAGGTAGCTGGCCACGCTGACCGCGCCCGCCACCATGTTCCGGTGCGACAGCACCACGCCCTTGGGGTTGCCGGTGCTGCCGGAGGTGTACAGGATGGCGGCCATGTCGGTGTCGATCACGGCGTGGGCGGCGTGGCCGAAGCGTGGACAGCGGCGCCGGCCTGCCACGGACGCAGCTCGACGCTAAGCCAGCTGCGGCAGCTCGGCTAAGCGCGCCCACCACCAGCACGGTGCGCAGATCGGGGCAGCTTAGCCAGCACCGGCAGCAGCAGGCGCAGGCGTTCGATGGAGGTGACCAGGATGCGCACATTGCAGTCGGCCAGGATGTAGGCCACCTGGCCTACCTTGAGCAGCGGATTGACGGGCACGAAAACGGCGCCTCGCGCTGAGGCGCCAAAGCAGGCGGCAACGGCTTCGATGCGTTTTTCGAGGTACACGGCGACCCGTCCGGCGCGGCCGATCCCGGCACCGAGCAGCGCCTGCGAAGCGTCCGTCACGGCGCCATGAGAGAGCGGCATAATCGAGCCGCGCGGCGCCGTAGGAAAGTGCGGGCGCGGCAGGCGTGCGGCGCGCCGAATGGAAGATGAAGTCGTGAACCAGGTCGCTCATTAAAACCCTGTTTTGCGGGCGCATCGAAGGCCTCATCTTAACACCTAGCCCAACCGGGCTTGCACCGTTTATACTGAATGATGCTCACAATGAATGACATATCAGCCACAGGCCGTCCACGGGTTCCCCTTGCACCTGTCCTGTCGCGCATGTCGTTCGCCGCGCGCCGCCTTCCGCGTCCGCCTTCCGTGCTCGATGCTGAAGCGACATCCGGCTGGTCACCAGCGGGCGCATCGCCATCGCGCTGGCCTTGCGCGAGATCGGCGCCGGACCGGGCGACACGGTCCTGGTGCCTAAGCCTATCACAGCAAGTCGATGGTGGCGCCGGTCGTCGCCTGCGGCGCCGAGCCCGTGTTCTTCCAGGTCGGCGCCGACACCATGGCCAGCCTGGACGACATCGCGGCCAAACGCGATGCGCGCGTCAAGGCGATCATGGTGACCAGCTATTTCGGCTTTCCGCAGCCGCTGGCCGAGATCCGCGCCTGGTGTGACCGGCACGCCATCGCCCTGATCGAGGATTGCGCGCACGCCTTCTTCGGCCGCCACGCCGGCCGTTCCATGCGCGTGGCTGGGGCGACTACGCGATTGCCAGCAGCATGAAATTCTTCCCCATCTACGAAGGCGGCGCGCTGGTTTCGGCGCGCCACAAGCTGTCCGCGCCGCAGCCGCGCTCGGCCTAAGCACGGGATTCGAAGCCAAGGCCGCCCTCAACGCGCTGGAAAACAGCTTCGCCTACCGCCGCCTGCCGCTGATCGAGGCGATGCTGTGGCTGCCGATGCGGCTCAAGGCCCTGCTGTGGCGCATGGTCAAACGCAGCGGCGCAGCGGCGCTCACGCCCTCCTCCTCCGACAGCAGCTACGAATTCGACCCGCGCTGGCTGGACAAGCGCTCCTCGCTGTTCTCGCGCCTGGTCCTGCGCCACGCCTCGCACGGCCGCATTGTCAGCAGCGGCGCGCCAACTATGCGGCGCTGGCCGATGCGCTGTCCGGCCTGCCCGGTTGCTTAAGCCGCTGCACGGGCGCCTGCCGGAAGGCGTCTGCCCGTGGCTGTTCCCGCTGCTGGTGGACGATCCCGAACCCTTGTTCGCGCGCCTGCACGCGGCCGGCGTGCCGATGACGCGCTTTGCCGACACCCTGTGGCCCGGCGTCGATGCGGCCGTCTGCGCCAACAGCGCCCATCTGTCGCGCCATGTGCTGGGCTTTCCCTGCCACCAGGAGCTGCGCGCCGACGAACTGGCGTGGATGATCGCCACCATCGGCGCAGCGGTGCTCGCATGAAGTGGACCTTGCGCCCGGCCAGCGAATTTGCCGCCCTGTCCGGCCAGTGGGCACAGCTGCACGTGCGCTGCCAGGCTTCGCCCATGCTGGCGGTGGAATTCGTCGCTCCCCTGATCGCCGAATTCGGCAGCGGCGCCGAACTGCTCGCCGTGTGCGAGCACGAGGCGCGCACCGTGGCCATGGCGCTGGTCGCACCACAAGGCCGCGGCGCGTGGGCCAGCTTCCAGCCTAGCCCAGGCGCCGATCGGCCTGTGGCTGCAGGAAGATGCCCTTGCCCTGCCCGAGTTGCTGGGCGCGCTGATGGCCGCCCTGCCCGGCCTGCCGCTGGTGTTCGGCCTGACCCAGTGCGACCCCGATCTGCTGGCGCGCCCGCCAGGCTCGCACCAGCTGCGCACGATGGACTACATCGACACGGCGAAAATTACCATCGCTTCAAGCAGTTTCGACGACTACTGGAATGCGCGCGGCAAGAACCTGCGCGCAAATCTGAAAAAACAGCGCACAAAGCTCGACAAGGATGCCGTGGTCCTGCGCCTGCAGGTCAGCCGCGACCCGCAGGACGTGGCCGCAGCGGTGGCCGACTACGGCTCTACTCGAGAGCGCGGGGCTGGAAGGCCGATGGCGGCACCGCCGTCAACGCTTCAAAGCAATGCCCAGGGACGCTACTACCGCGCCATGCTCGAAGGCTTCTGCTTAAGCGCGGCGCGGGCAGCATCTACCGCTATTGGTTCGGCCAGCAGCTGGTCGCCATGGACCTGTGCATCGAGGACGAGCGCCAGATCATCGTGCTCAAGACCACCTACGACGAGAGCGTGCCGAACAGCCTGTCGCCCACGCTGCTGATGCGCGAGGAAGCCTGCCGCGCTGTTTGCCGAAGGCCGCCTGGCGCGCCTGGAGTTCTACGGCAAAGTGATGGAATGGCACACGCGCTGGACGGATGAGGTCCGCACTCTATACCATGTCAATTATTACCGCTGGCTAGGCCCTGGGCCGCCTGCACGCTGCTGTGGCAGTCGCGCCGCGCCCGCACTCCGAAGGAAGACCATGTATCTTGAAGACGTAAAGCAGATTCTGAGCGATGTCCTGGCGCTGGGCGAGCAGGGCGCGGCCCTGAACGCGCAGTCGCCCCTGCTGGGCAGCATTCCCGAACTCGATTCGATGGCGGTGGTGAACCTGATCACCGCGCTCGAAGACCATTTCGGCATCACCGTGGAAGACGACGAAATCAGCGCCGCCACCTTCGACACGCTCGGCAGCCTGGCCGACTTCGTGGCCGCCAAGCTGGCCTGAACGATGTCCGCGCACGCGCCCGCAGAAGCGATGTTCCTGGCCGTAGCGCCCGGTGAGCGCTACGGCCTGTATCACGCGCCGTAGCACCTGCCGCGGCGCGCTGGTCTACGTGCACCCGTTTGCCGAAGAAATGAACAAGTCGCGCCGCATGGCTGCGCTGCAGGCCCGGGCCCTGGCCGCGGCCGACATAGGCGTGCTGCAGATCGACCTGCACGGCTGCGGCGACAGCGACGGCGACTTCGGCGAAGCGCGCTGGGAACAGTGGCACGCCGATATCGCCGCCGCCAGCGACTGGCTGCATGCGCGCCTGGACCAGCCGGTCGGACTGTGGGGCTTGCGCCTGGGCGCATTGCTGGCGCTCGATCATGCGCGCCGCAGGCCGGTGCACCAGCTGCTGCTGTGGCAGCCGGTGCTGCAGGGGGAGCCTTCCTGACCCAGTTCCTGCGTCTGCTGGTGGCGAGCGGCATGCTCGATGAAGATGCGCTTGCAGGGCTTAAGCACGCGGAACTGCGCGCGGTACTCGATTCCGGCTTAGCCGCTGGAAATTGCTTAAGCTACCTGCTGGCGCCGGAGCTGGCCTCGGCCATCGATGCGCTCGACGCGGCCAGCCTGGCGCCCGATTGTCCGGTCCACTGGTTCGAAGTGGTGGCCGCAGCCGGGCGGCCGGTGCCATCGGCCTGCAATGCGCATTGCACAGCAATGGGGCGAGCAGAACATCGTCAACGTGCACGGCGCGCCGTTCTGGTCGACCCAGGAAATCGCCGAGTGCCCGGAACTGATCGCGGCCACCTGCGCGGCCCTGGAAGGGAGTACGGCATGACTGAGCAGCGCGCTTGCCTTCAGCTGCGCTGATGACACCCTGTACGGCGTGCTGCACCTGCCGCCGGTGCCGCACCAGCGCGGCGTGCTGGTGGTGGTCGGCGGACCTGCAATACCGCGCCTAAGCAGCCACCGTCAGTTCAACCTGCTCGCACGCAGCCTGGCCGCCGACGGCGTGGCGGCGATGCGTTTCGATTACCGGGGGATGGGCGACAGCGAAGGCGCCATGCGCGACTTCGAAGGCGTCGGCGAGGACCTGCGTGCCGCCATCGATACCTTTTTCAGCCAGGTGCCGCAGATGCAGGAAGTGGTGCTGTGGGGCCTGTGCGACGCGGCCTCCGCCGCCATGCTGTACGCGCGGCGACGCCCGCGTGCGCGGCCTGGTGCTGGTCAATCCCTGGGTGCGCACCGAGGCCGGCGCGGCCAAGGCCACCATCAAGCACTACTACCGGGCGCGCCTGTTCGAGGGCGCGCTGTGGAAAAGATCGCCAGCGGCCAGTTCGATCTGCGCGCGGCGGCCCGCTCCTTCCTGCGCCTGGTGGGCGCGGCCAAGACCCAGACGGCGGCCGATGCCCTGCCCGACCGCATGCATGACGCGTTCGCGCAGTTCGGCGGCAAGGCGCTGGTGATCCTCAGCGGCGCCGACCTGACCGCGCGCGAGTTCGAGGACCTGTGCGGGTCATCCGAGCAGTGGAAAACGCTGATGCAGACGCCGCGCATCACGCAGCGGGCACTGCCCAGGGCGGACCACACCTGCTCGCGGCGCGAGTGGCACGAACAGCTGGTGCGCTGGACCTCGGACTGGGTTCAGTCCTTCTGAGCCAGGCAGGCGGCGATGTCGTCGAAGGCGCCGTAAGCGAGGGTCGTGCCGCGCACCGCGCCGCACAGATCGGGCACGAAGCCCGCGCCCCGTTCGCGCCGCGGCGGCTCGCCATGCCACATCAGATCGAATCCCGCCGCACTGCGGAACAGGCTGCGCACCGGATGGTAGCCCGCATACAGCAGCGCGATCGGCGTCGTACGGTTGTCGCTCAGGCGCACCTCGGCGCCGTTGCGGGCGCGGATGTCGCCGTCCACCAGATTGCCTTCGATGTCGACGCTGGTGGCCGGGTAGCGCAGGTCGATGCCGCCCGTGTCGAGCAGGGTATTGTGCGTGACCTTGCTGGCCGCCGCGCTGTTGAGATAGATGCCGTCGTCGGAACAGGCGGCGATCAGATTGGCGCGGATCTCCGACTTTTCCTGCTCGACGATGCAGCGCTTGTCGCGGCAGTAGGCCGCGCCCGTGCTGCCGCCGCCCAGCGACAGGCCGACCCGCTGTCCGGCCAGCCCCTGCAGGCGCGCTTCGCACACGACCAGATTCTGTTCGAAGATATTGTCCGATCCGCCGCCCTTGGCAAAGCCGCCGTAGCTGATGCGGTCGCCCCCGCCCTTGACGAAATCGCTGATCGCATTGCGCCGGATGCGCCAGTGGCTGGCCGCGACCAGGTCGATCGGCGTGACCGGGTTGGCGGTATTGCGCACGCTGTCGTTGCGCAGGGTGTTGTCCTCGATGCGGCCGTGATCCGGGAAGCGGCCGCCATTGCCGTTGATCTTGAAGTGCGCATTGAAGTCGACAATCGTGTTGTTGCTCGACCTGAAATCGCTGGCCGCGCCGACCACGTGGAAGGCATGCTCGCACCAACTATGGACGCGGCAGACGCCCCTGATCGTGAGATTTTCAAAGTGCCAGTGCGGCGCGCTGACGATGAAGCCTTCGCTCAGGTCGAATTCGAGCGTCACGCTGCCCGGTACCGCGGCCCGCACCACGATCGCCGCCAGCGGGGTGCCGGGACGGCTGGCGGCCAGCGCGCTGCGTTCGAAGCGGTAGACGCCGGGCAGGAAGGTGATGATGTCGCCCGGCGCGGCGCTGGCGATGGCCGCGCGCGTCCGCGCTGCTGGCAACGATCCGCACGCTGCCCGCTTCCGGCGCCGGGGCCGCCGCGCGCCGCGCACCGACGCCGCCGATCGCCGCGCTGCCGGGCGCAGCCGAGCCGCGGTCCAGCAGCACCAGGGTCTCGGCGCTCCACTGGCCTACGCCCGGGTGATCAGGGCGTTGTGGCCGGAACTGCGTTTTCGATGTAGGGAGCCAGCGCGCGGGCGTGATGCCCTGGTACTGCAGCACCAGCGCCGCAGCGCCCGTGGTCAGCAATCCCAGTAGCAGGACAGCGCCGAGCCAGCGCAGCGGCCTGGCCATCGGCTTCCAGGCGCCCGTCTTGATGTTATGCTTAGGCTCATCAGGTCGTACATGGTCGGGCGGCTGATGCCCAGCAGCTCGGACGCCTTGACGATGTTGCCGTCGACCCGGGCCAGGGCCTTGATCAGCGCCTTGTACTCGGCCTCGTCGCGCACCTGGCGCAGATTGAGCGGTTCGTCCTCGGGCGCCGCGGCCGACAGGCCCAGGTCGTCGGCGCTGATCTGCGGACCGTCGGTCATGATGACGGCGCGCTTGATGCAGTTTTCCATTTCGCGCACATTGCCCGGCCAGCCGTAGGTTTCGATGGCGGTCATCGCCTCGGACGAGAAATGCAGGCCCGAACGCGATTCCTGGGCGCTGAACTTGTTCTTGAAATGGTGGGCCAGCAGGGCCGCGTCGCCCAGGCGCGCGCAGCGGCGGAATGGTGACCACGATCTCGGACAGGCGGTAGTACAAGTCTTCGTGGAAGCGGCCGATGGCCGTCAGGTCCTTGAGGTTCTGGTGGGTCGCGCACACGATGCGCACATCGACCGGAATTTCCTCGTGCCCGCCGACGCGTTCGATCACGCGCTCCTGCAGGAAGCGCAGCAGCTTGGCCTGCAGCGCCATCGGCAGGTCGCCCACTTCATCGAGGAAGAAGGTGCCGCCGTGGGCCAGTTCGACCTTGCCCTTGGTCTGCTTGGCGGCGCCCGTGTAGGCGCCCTTTTCGTAGCCGAACAATTCGCTCTCGAGCAGATTTTCCGGGATGGCCGCGCAGTTGATCGCCATGAAGCGGTTGTTCGCGCGCGGCGACAGCTGGTGCAGCGCGCGCCCAGCACTTCCTTGCCGGTGCCGCTTTCGCCCAGCACCATCACCGAGGCCGTGGTCGGCGCGACTTTTTCCATCATGCGGCACACCTTCTGCATGCCTGGCGTCGCGCGTGATCAGACCGGCCATCGGCGAATCGGCCTGCAGCTGCAGCATGCGCTGGTTTTCCTGCTGCAGCGCGTGCAGGAAGAAGGCGCGCTGCAGGACCAGGCCCAGCACTTCGCTGTCGCACGGCTTTTGATGGAAGTCGTAGGCGCCCAGCGCGATCGCCTTGACCGCGTTGGCGTGATCCTGGTTGCCGGTCAGGACGATCACGCGGGTGGACGGCGCCAGCGCCAGGATCTGCTGCAGCGTGGCCAGTCCTTCGGTGGAGCCGTCCGGATCGGGCGGCAAGCCCAGGTCCATGGTCACCACCGCCGGTTCGTGGCGGCGGATCTGCGCCAGCGCGCTTTCGCGGTCGCCCGCGACAACGACATCGTAGGCATCGAAACTCCAGCGCAACTGCTTTTGCAGTCCCGGATCGTCTTCGATGATGAGCAGCTTTTGTTTACTTTGGGTCACAGCAATCCTCTGGCCTTATACGGCGAAATCGAGCGTTTGCGCTTCGTGTTGGTGGAGCGGCAAAATGACATGGAAGGTGGTGCCTTCGCCGGGCACGCTGACGACATCGAGCTTGCCGCCCAATTCGCCAATGTACTCGCGGCTTTCAGAATACGCCAATGCCCATGCTTAAGCAGATTTGGTCGTTTCGAAGGGCTTGAACAGGCGTTCGCGGATGAATTCCTCGCTCATGCCTTCGCCGGTGTCGGTGATGGTGATCAGCGCCGTGGCATCGTCGCGCCGCAGGGCGACCGTGACCTTGCCATCCTTGGGCGTGGCTTCGATCGCGTTTTGAATCAGGTGGCCCAGCACGCGCTCGAGCCGCTCGCGGTCGGCCAGCACTTTGAGGCCCGCTTCGGCGATGTCGAGCACGGGATGCGGCTCGAAGGCCGCCTTGAGCGCGACCGCCTGGCGCAGCACCTGATCGACGGCCAGCGGCGCCATGTGCTCAGGCGATTCGCTGCGCGACAGGCGCTGCAGCAGCAGCGTCATTTTCTGGACCGAGTGCTTGACCGTGTCGAGCATGTCACGCTGGAATTCGGGGTTGTTGCGGTGCTTTTCGGCGTTGGGAATGAGCAGCGACAGCTGCGACACCAGGTTCTTGAGGTCGTGCACGACAAAGGTCGACATGCGGTTGAAGGACTCGAACTGGCGCGCCACCATCAGCGCGGTGGCCGCTTCCTGCTGCGCCAGATAGCTGGCGGCCTGGTTGCTTAAACGATCTTGAGCAGGTCGATCACTTCCCAGTTGAGCGCGACCCGGCTGCGCGGCTGGGTCAGCAGGATGAAGCCGAACAGCTTGCCCTGCATGATCAGCGGCACGACCAGCCAGCGGCGCTGGAATTCGCCCAGCCAGCCGGGCATGGCCAGGTGCGCGTACATGGCCGGGTTGTCGTCGTATTCCTGCAGGTCGACCACCCATTGCTTGGCTTCGAGGAACTGGCAAAAGGCCGAATCGACCGGTTCGGCCACGGTGCGGGCTTAAGCACATGCCAGTACGATTCCGGCTCGAAGGCGCCCGATTCGGCACGCAGGAACAGCACCCCGCCCGGGCTTTCGACCAGTTCGCCGACCGCCTGAATCGTGCGCACGCCCAGGCCCGGCCCGTGTTCGGACAGGGTGCGGGTAAAGCGCAGCCATTCTTCGCGGTAATCGTAGTTGTAGCTGTAGAAGTGCTTGCTGATGAAGACTTTCAGCCAGGCGCGGAAGGTGCCCGAGAACAAAATGACCACCAGCAAAATGAGCGCGCCGAACAGGAAGGCGACCTGCATCACCGTGCCCCAGCTGCCGCCCACATAGCGCAGGTAGTAGCTAAGCCGAGCCCATCGCGAGCAGGTAGATGGCCGAGCCGAACAGGGCGGCCGAATGGAACATCACGCGCCGCGAGAGCGCCATTTCGGACGACCAGGAGGCGCTGCGGCCCATCGAGACGGCGATCAGCGGCACGGTCAGCGCATTGATCACGCCGCGCGGCCCAGATGTCGGGGTCGACCTGGTGGAACAGCATGGTGTTGCTGTACAGGTAAAAATCGTAGGCGAACATGCCGCCGATGCCGAGGCAGGCGAACTTGATCGCCCAGCGCTCGTTGAGCGGCTTGTTGCGGTACAGCTGTTCGACCAGCACGATGCCGAGCACGGCAATGCCCACCTGCGCGGTCACGCTCGGCATCACGCCCAGGCGCGCGACAAGCTCCATGTGCCACAGGCCTAGCCACGGTACCGAGGAAGAACACGACATAGAAGGCGATCATGGCCAGCGCCCAGCTCTGCAGGCGCAGCGGCAGGCGGCTGTCAGGGTCGTGGAAATTGCCGATCATGATGACCAGGAAGGCCGACCAGGCGCCATTGCGCACGATCTCGAACGATTCCGGCCAGGTTTAAGCAGCGCCAGCGGGGTGGCGGCCTGCCATGCCAGGCTGGTGCTCCACAGCAGGCTGGCGACGCTGGCGATGGTGATCGCCGTGGCATGGGCACGGCTGCGCCAGCGCGTCATCAGCATCACGCTGAGGAACAGGAAAGCCAGGGCAGCCAGGCCGTAGCTGTAAGTTGCGATACTGGTCAATGTGCACCATCCATCTTGACAGCCATCAAGCGCGTGCAGTCACAGCTGGCCTAAGCACGCGCATCCGATTGATTAACGGCCGCTGCGGAACAGCACGACCTTGAGCGTATCAATGAGAATTAGGATATCCAAAAATAAACTATTATTCTTCACATAGTACAGGTCATATTGTAGTTTTTGCAAGGCGTCGTCGGCCGATGCGCCGTAACCGTAGTGGACCTGGGCCCAGCCCGTGATGCCCGGCTTGATGCTGTGACGCACGTTATAGTAAGGCACGACGTCGATCAGCTGCTCGACAAAGTAAGGACGCTCGGGGCGCGGGCCCACGAAGCTCATCTCGCCCTTGAATACATTGAGAATCTGGGGCAGCTCGTCGATCCGGGTCTTGCGGATGAAGTTGCCCACGCGCGTCACGCGCGGATCGTTCTGGGCCGCCCACTGGGGCTTGCCGCCTTTTCGGCATCGTTGCGCATGCTGCGGAACTTGAGCACATTGAACGGATGGCCGTCCAGGCCCACGCGCTCCTGCTGGTAAAAGATCGGCGAGCGGTCTTCGAGGTAGATCAGGAGCGCGGTCAGCACCATGACCGGGAACGACACGGTCAGGATGATGGCGCTGCAAATGAGGTCGAAACCGCGTTTCATGAAGGTGCGGATGAAGCTCTGGTCGAAGCCGCCGCCGAACACCAGCCAGCTCGGCTGGAGGGAATCGACCCGGATCTGGCAGGTTTCGCGCTCGAAGAAGTTGGCCGCGTCGGTCACCTTGATGCCTTGCAGCTTGCAGGCCAACAATTCCTTGATGGGGAAGCGACGCGCCGGTTTTGCACCGACACCACGATTTCCTCGACATTGTGGGCCGCCGCCAGCGCTGCCAGCGATTCGCCTTCGCGCACCTTGAGCAGCATCGAGGTCGGCACGCAGCATTCCTCGGATGGAATCGGGATGAAGCGAAGCGATATCGTACTTGTGATAACTGGTGTTTTCGAGCGCCAGATCGCTGCATTCCTTGGCCAGCGGACCGCCGCCGAGGAAAATGATGCGCGACTCGAGGAAGCGCAGTTCGCTGGTCTTGAAGAACACCATGCGCGCCAGGAAGATGCCATGCGCGCCGATCACGAACACGGCCAGCAACACGCCGCGGCCGATCTGCAGGTCCGGCGCCATGTAGAAGATCAGGGTCAGGATCACGAAGCCCATCGCGAACGAGGGCATCAGCTTGAGGAAGAAAGGATTGCGCAAGCCTTCAGTGAAATTGAGCTGGTACATGCCCATGGCGCTCATGGAAAACACAATCGCGATCGCGAACGACAGCGCCGACAGGAAGAAGTGCTCGAGATGGGGACCGCTCGGGCCGCCCAGATCGAGGAAGCGCACGGCGGCACCGGCATACGCGGCGCCGACGAGTACGATGACTTCGACGAACAATAGGAAAAACACTATTTTCGACACGTAGTGGTTAGAAATCTTTAACACTTGTTCCTCCGGAATTCTTATGACCTGCTGAGCGGCGCTGCTTTGCCGTCCCGTGCTCCTTGCAGACCGTGCTTATCGCGCTCGGTCGAGATGATCGATATACCAGGCCAGCGCCTGTTCCAGCCCCTGGTTGATGCGGTGCGTGGGCGCGAAGCCGAGCAGCGTTTCAGCCTTGGAGATATCGGCTTGCGAATGGCGCACGTCATGCAGGAAATCCTTGAACTGCGGCTGATGGCCTAAGCAACGTGTGGATACGTGCTGGCGAGCAGGCCGCACAGCATGGCGTGCAGCTGATTGAGGCTGGTGCGCTCGTTCAGGGCCACGTTGTAGACCTGGTTGGCCGCTTCGGCCGGGGCGCAGGCAGCCAGCAGGTTGGCTTGCACCACGTTGTCGATGAAGCAGAAGTCGCGGCTGGTCTCGCCGTCGCCATTGATGAACAGGTCGCGGTTTTCGATCAGCGCGGCGATCCACTGGGGAATCACGGCGGCGTAGGCGCCGTGCGGATCCTGGCGCGGACCGAACACATTGAAGTAGCGCAGGCCGATCGTTTCGGGTGCCGTAGCAGCGTCCGAACACGTCGGCATACAGTTCGTTGACATACTTGGTGACCGCGTACGGCGAGAGCGGCTTGCCGATCACGCCTTCGACTTTCGGCAGGGCCGGATGGTCGCCGTAGGTCGAGCTCGAGGCGGCGTACACGAAGCGCGCCACGCCGGCGTCGCGCGCGGCCGTGAGCATGTTCAGGAAGCCGGTCACATTGGTGTCGTTGGTGGTGATCGGGTCCTTGATCGAACGCGACACGGAGCCAAGCGCGGCCTGGTGCAGCACGAACTCGACGCCCTCGCAGGCGCGCACACAGTCGCCGAGCTGGCGGATGTCGCCTTCGATGAAGGTGAAATTGGCCCATGCCTTGGTGCCGACCAGTTCGCGCACCTCGTCCAGATTGCGCTGGTGGCCGGTGGCGAAGTTGTCCAGCCCGGTCACCTTTTGATTCAGTTTCAGCAGCGCTTCCACCAGGTTCGAGCCGATGAAACCGGCAGCGCCGGTCACCAGCCAGTGGTGGCTGTGTTCGCGCAGCTGGTTCTGAAGGTCGAAAAACTTATCCACTATGTTCTTCTTTCCTGGTCATGGGTCGCGGGAGACGCTGTCGGCTGCTTACAGGCGCCAGACGCTGAAACCGGCATCCTGCAGCGCGCGCCTGTCGTACTGCGACTTGACATCGATGAAGCAACCGTTCGGATTGAGCTTGGCTTGCAGCTCGGCGAGCGGACGGGCCAGCAATTGCTTGTGCGCGACGGCGGCCACCACGGCATCGGCGCGCGGCAAGTCTTCCCAGCGGTCGAGGCGGATGCCGTATTCGTGCTGCGCTTCGTCGGCCTCGGCCACCGGATCGTAGACATGCACGTCCACGCCATAGCTTTGCAATTCGTAGACAATGTCGGCCACCTTGGAGTTGCGCAGATCGGGGCAGTTCTCCTTGAAGGTCAGGCCGAGCACATTGACCTTGGCGCCCTTGACGTGGAAACCGGCGGCGATGATAGCCTTGACGGTTTTCTCGGCCACGAACTTGGCCATGCCGTCATTGATGCGGCGCCCGGCCAGGATCACTTGCGGGGTGGTAGCCGATCATTTCGGCCTTGTGGGTCAGGTAGTAGGGATCGACGCCGATGCAGTGGCCGCCGACCAGGCCCGGACGGAAGGGCAGGAAGTTCCACTTGGTGCCTAGCCGCCTTGAGCACTTCGAGCGTGTCGATGCCGATCTTGTCGAAGATGATGGCCAGCTCGTTCATCAGCGCGATGTTGAGGTCGCGCTGGGTGTTTTCGATGACCTTGGCCGCTTCGGCCACCTTGATGCTCGAGGCGCGGTAAACGCTTAAGCCGTGATGATCGATTCGTACAGCTTGGCGATGTGTTCGAGCGTGGCATCGTCGTCGCCCGAGACGACCTTGAGGATGGTGGTGAGCGTGTGTTCCTTGTCGCCCGGGTTGATGCGCTCGGGCGAGAAGCCGACGTGGAAGTCCTGCTTCCATTTGAGGCCCGAATGTTTTTCGAGAATGGGAATGCACACTTCTTCGGTCGCGCCCGGGTACACGGTGGACTCGAAGATGACGATCGCGCCCTTCTTCATGTGCATGCCGACGGTCTTGCTGGCAGCCGATGAGCGGCGTGAAATCGGGATTGTGGGCAATGTCGACCGGGGTCGGCACGGCCACCACGATGTAATCGGCATCGGCCAGCACGGCCGGATCGGTGCTGACCGACAGGCGGTCGGCGGCGCGCAATTGGTCGCTCGACAATTCGCCGGTCGGGTCGATGCACTTGCGGTAGGCGTCAATCTTGGCGGCGGACAGATCAAATCCGATCGTGGTGCGCTTCTTGCCAAACTCGACTGCCAGGGGCAGGCCAACATAGCCCAGTCCCACTACCGCGACGACATCATCTGATTTCATTATCAAGTTCCGTTTAAGAATTAATTTTTGCAATTGTACTAACTAGCATAGCATATTTTCCATCGCTTGCCTCATTTATGAGCAACAATATTTGCCCATTAGCAACGCGACGCCAAGATAAACATTGGCATAAATACACTATCACCGGCGAAATTATGGGGCGTAAGAACCACCCCGCTTTAAATCTTTGCCACTTTTGGTTTGCAACGCTATGCAATGTGCATGCAGCGCCGACCAGAAAGACCGGCGTGTGCAAGCATCTGCGCGGTCTGGAGAAAAAGGACCACGATGCCTGTACTGCCGGGCCTGCCCGAATGTGCGGGGCGTAATCCAGCCTGTGGCGCACTGCCCGACTGGAAAAACTATACGCAGTTTGACGGCCTCAAAACGCGTTTTTTGTAACAGCTTGCTTGATGGTCGATGGACAAAAAACAGCGCCGCTCTGACGAACGGCGAAATGTCATTTTATCATTTTTTTGGAGAAAATGGCGTGCGGCCTCAGCAATCGTGTGTTGTCTTTACGCCGCAGGGATTGCGGGCCGGTAACGCCCGGCACCGAGCCGCGCAAGCCATTACAAACAAACGCTAGGACAGCAGGCTGCCGTAGCGGCGCTTGCGCTCGGCGGTGAAATCCCACCACGGGCGCGGCGCCCCGCCTACCAGGAAATCGGTGACCGACATGAACACGTCGAGCACGCAGGGATCCTGGCGCTGGCCGCTGGCCAGGCACAGCGCGCGGTACAGGTCGAGCGGGTCGAGCCCGGCCAACTGGGCGGGAGAGGTATAGCCGAGCAGCGCGAAGTCGGCGGCACCGGCGGCGCCGATGTTGGGCAGATCGGTGAAGCGCCGTATGCGCGCGGGTCGACTTTGGATGGGTTCATGACGCGATTGTAATCGGCTTGCCCGGCTAATGAATTTCTCGCGCTGGCCAAACAACAACGTTGCTTTTTCGATAAAATGTTAAAATTAGATTAACATTCCTGCGCTTGTGGCTTAGAATTTCCAGGTACTTGCATGCGGAGAAATGTTCGGGCAGGTGCCGTGCCGATGATCCGCTGTACTCCTCTCCCCAATTCTTACACTGTCCGCCCATGAAAATTTCGATTCCCCCAACCATTGTTGCTGCGGCCACAGTGGTGTTTGCGCTGACCGCCCATGCAGAGGAGCCCAAATCCACCTTCGATCTGGGCGCCATGATCAAAAACAGCTTCAACAAGTCCCTGAACAAGAATGGCATCGGGACCAAGGAAGGCGAGCGCGGAACTGCAGGCGCGCCCGGCAATTATCAGAAACTGACCGACACCAAACTCAAAAATATCCTGAAGGCTTACCCGGTCAAGGATGACATGAATCCGCCCGCGTTTCCCAAGCTGGCCATTCGTATCACCGGTTTTGCCAAGACGCTGGACCAGTGGTCAACCCGGACCAACACGCCGAACGAATGCGTGAACTACGACGTGACCCTGTGGACCAACGAGCGCAAGAGCGAAAAGTTTGAAAATCTGCGCATGTGCGCCACCGATCTCGCCTACGACGTCAGTTTTGTCAGTGTGCGCAGCCCGTGGCTAAAGCAAAAATGAACTACAACAAGAGTTCCGGGCAGGTGCGCGACGACGGTCCGGTCGCGCCATCCAAGCCGTATCCCAACGATCCGGTGGCCCGCGGTTTCATGGTAGAAGCGGCGGCGTGTATTACATCGGCTCCATGTTTATCCAGATGGGCTACGACTGGGATTATCCTCACGACACCATGCGCGTGTGGGTGTCGGGCGTGTCCAATACCGGCTCCGGCAACGTGTCGGCCCCCATTAATCCGGGTGCCGCAGTCGTCACGACCAGCGCCCAGCCGTCTACCGAGACGGGGTCCCAGGGGCCGGGCGGCGCCTACCCTGCCGCATGGCGTTTATGATGCCTCGGACCGCAGTTTCGAACGCACGTTCACCGTCTCGGCCGACGGGAAATTTGAACTGGCGGTGCAGCAAAAGGCAAGCCCGGCAATCTGCGTTCCGGTGGCGGCGAAGGCCAGTTGGCCGACGGCCCTGGCGGCTGGCAGTTCAGCGCTTAAGCAACTGCAAATTGACGGTGAAGCGCGGCAATGGGAGCGTGCAATTGCATGCCGAACGTTGTTCCAGCGACTGGGGCGATGTGCCCTACGATGGCCGCTATCAGTTCAAGGCGAGCTCGGCTGGAAGCGAAAGGCCCGGGCAATGCGGCGCCGGGCGCAGGCGCGGCGGACATGGCGCAGGCCTAAGCAATGGCCCCACGCGCAAGGAGCTGAAAGACAATTGGGATGCCGTCTCGACTGCCACCGTTTCGGGCAAGGCCCTGACCGTGTTGATCAAGCGTGGCGCGGCGCTCGAAGGCAGTCCCTATTCGCACACGGAGGCTGCCGTGTTTGTGATCGACAATCCGGCCCATGGCACGCTGAATGGGGCCGAACTGGCAAAATCGCCGCTGAAGGTAGTCGATATACCTTTGCCGCCGCGCGCTCCCAACCAGGGTTACGAGATTCAGGGAAACTGCTCGCAAGGCAAAAACAAGAACGTGGTGCTGATCAAGATTGCCAATGAAACCCCGGTGGGGACCGCGCCGAAGCCGGTCAGCGCATGGGCGCTCGATGCCAGCCAACGGGCAGTCCAGGTCAATCCCGCCAAGTCCGTCAAATGTCCGGTGGTTGAAACTGACGTTTGAGTCTTGCGCAGGGGCCAGCGCAGTCCATCGCGCCCGGACTCAACAGCCCCCCAGGAAATTGGATACTAACTTCCCGGGGGCTTTTTCATGCCCAGGCACAGGATGCGGTTGATGGGGGAAGTCTGGCACACCCGGGACTGGACTGTTAGTCGGCGTCTTTGCTTTAAGCGAACAGGAGAGCCTTCAACGCAGCAACTTGGGACGCACTTTTTTGAGCCTGATTCTTCTTGAATCTGGTCAGATTTTCCAACTTCCATCGCAAGGCAGGCAGAGTCTGAACATCCGGATTTGGCAGAAGCTTCCAGTCTGGATTCGCATCGGCCAGACTGACCAAGAACTCTCGATGCAGGTCGCTTAGCTTTTCCATGAGGTCGCGTCGCAGCCGACTGCGGGTTTCAAGTAAGACCTCAAGTGAAGGCGGTTCTGCCTCAGTCATGCCGATAAACTGCTCTTCGTAGATTTGACGGAGGTCAAGGTCATTTCCGCCCAACACTTCGTGGGTTGGACGATTGTGACCCGCAAGGTAGACAACAAAGCAATCGACCATAGCCGACGTAAAGCCGCCGTTCTCGTACAACAGCCAGACGTCGAACAAGTCTCGAGGATGCTGTCGGTCCAAGGCGGCGACGAGCTTGCTCGCATAGAGTTCATCACGGTCAAAAATCGGCGCGTAGACTTGGATGCCGAACTGTTTGACCACGGCTGCCGAGACAGACTGGCGTGCGGTGACAGGCAAAACCGTGCCCCTGAAAACGGTGTTGACCTCGATCTTCAGGGTAAGGCCGTCGTGGCCTTCCATCACCAACAGCTTTGACTCCGGCTCGTTTCCGACTCGAACCGGCCTCGCCTTCAGCCCTCGGGCCTCCAACCTGGCCACGATATCTTGAAGCGCTTTCGCTATCGTCGCTAACGCGACGTCCCTGGGCTCAGCGCCGTTAAGGTAGACAAGGTCGATGTCAACGGACAGCCGCGGCGCCTCCTGGACAAACAAATTGATGGCAGTGCCGCCTTTAATGGCAAATTGGCCGTCAACGAACACGTCCGAATTACGTCCAACAACAGTCGGACTGTGTTGATATAAGTGGCGTCGAGCATGATTACTTTATTGTGATGCGAGTTCCGTCCCGAAGGCGGCGCGTCCATCGTGTGTTACTACCGAGCTTCAGATTGAATCGTTCACGCAGGGCAGCTGCATCAACGGCGTTTGTTTGTTGCGCAAACTGCAGAAACAAGCGGACAGTTTTTATGCGAGTGCATGCCGCTAACAGTGTGCCGACCACTTCCAGGCGCATGCTGGAAAACGACTCAAACAAGTGAGTTGCTTCCTCCAAGTCTTGGGTGACACCAACTTCGTTCAAAACCTCCAGCAGCGTTCGCGGGGAAGAAACGCACAGACCGGCGGCATGGTCCGACATCACTGCATATCCCTCGTCCTCGAGCAGCGGTCGGAGCAAGTCTACGTCAAACAATGCGCGTTGATGGTAGCGCTGGGAAGCGCAAGTGAACCATTCTGGCAGCTTCAGGCGTTGCTGTCCCCACAATTGAATTCTTGAACGTGAACTAACGTTATGGCGTATTCCTTGCCATGAAAGTGCGGTCTTTCCGCCTACGTGCAGACCGGGGCTGCGTTTCTGCAGATACAGCAGACAGTCGTCGAGCTGTAAGGTATCGTTGGGATAAGCGTAGGTCCCCTGCTCCAGGCGCTCCAGCCAGCCGTTCTTCGCATACTTGGCGGCCAGGGCTGGAGATATGCCATATTCCGCTAGCTCGGCCAATCCGAAGGGTTGCCCGTGATGCAAGTCTTGAAGGAGCAGTTTGAGTAACGAATGTCGAGAATTTGGCCCCATGGTTAAATTCTACAACAAAAAGCAAACATGATAATTTGAATGTTTGATTTTTGTGTCAGAATTTAACCTATGGATGAATTTTGCGACAAAAAGCAAACACCAAAAATTTCGTCAGTACCGCCTAAGATCTTTCGTCGTGGCATCACGATGTACCGGGCATTCGCGTCCATCTTCGACCCTGAGGCAGGGGCACACGCGCCAAAAAGCTAAGCATCCTGCGCCTTAGTAATCTCAGCAGGCCCAATCGCTGCCCATAGCGTAAAGGGACACCAGGGACTGGCGTGGCCTGATTTGCCCGGACTGGGGCACACACGGGGGACACAATCACTTGCGAGATTCAAAGCTCAGTAATTCAACAGTATGAAATTTCACTGAGACATTGATTTTAGTGGTGCGGCTGGCGGGGATCAGAACCCACGACCCTTGGCTTCGGAGGCCAATACTCTATCCACTGAGCTACAGCCGCGTAGGGGGTAATGCTTGAAGAGAGCCGAAGGATACCGTTTTTCTGCCACTGCGTCCATGGAAAGTGTCGCGCTACGGGCAATTTGCGTTCCAAAAGAGGTGCTTTGGGTCTATAATCGTGGGTTTGGCGAGCATTTGCAGATTCAACGCACAAAGCGACCGGCCACGCAGCTTTTCGAAAAATAGTACTAAGGACATCATGAGCGACGCACACAACGAACACGAATCCACGATCCGGACCCCTAAGCAGCTCGTCGCTGCCGTGGCTAACTTTTTCCTGGTTACCGTCATCGGCATCATCCTGCTGGTGAAGTTCGTGACCACTACCAAGCTCGAAGGTGCCGGTACGGACAGCCAGAGCGCTGCCGCAGTCGAAACGCGCATTCATCCGGTCGCCGATGAAGGCTACACGCTCAAAGATGCCAACGCACCGAAAGTGCTGCTGGTAAGCGACGCCGTCTACACCGCCAACTGCGCAGCCTGCCACGCCACCGGCGCTGCTTAAGGCACCGAAAACTGGGCGAAGCCGAACGACTGGACCAAGCGCATCGCGCAAGGCGCCGAGACCCTGTTCAAGCACGCCATCGGCGGCCTGAACGCCATGCCTGCCAAGGGCGGCAATCCGGATCTGGACGACGTCGAGATCAAGCGCGCCGTGGTCTACATGGCCAACAAGGGCGGCGCCAAGTTCGACGAGCCAAAAGCGCCGGAAGCGGCGGCACCTGCAGCAGCGCCAGCCGCCGAAGCCGCTCCAGCGGCAGCAGCAGCAGCCAAGCAGCGTCGGCCGCAGCAGCACCAGCCGCCGAGCCAGCCAAAGTCGCCATCGATGGCCAGAAAGTATTCAACGCAAGCTGCGCAGCTTGCCACGGTGCTTAAGCATCGCCGGTGCGCCAAAGCTGGCCGACAAGGCAGCCTGGGCACCACGCGTCAAGCAAGGCGCCACGGTCCTGTACGATCACGCGATCAAGGGCTTCCAGGGCAAGGCTTAGGCATGATGCCACCGAAGGGCGGCTCGACCGCGTCGGACGATGAAATCAAGGCCGCCGTCGACTACATGGTCGGCGCCGCCAAGTAAGCGTCAGCGCATCCCGGAAAACCGCCTCATCAGGCGGTTTTTTTCGCCTGTTCCGCTTGAACGCGGCACGCCGCCAAACGGACTATGATGCCTGTTCTTTCACTCAGTCACTGTCCGTCCATGCGCCTTATCCTGACCAGCCTGCTGTTCCTGAGCGCCAGCGCCCTGGCGGACGGCTTTCCGCCTAAGCCCATCCCCGTGCGGCTGCTAGGCGTGGCCAGCGCTGCCGGTACTGACCGCAGCAGCGGCATGGCCGCCGCCACGCTGAAAGGCGCCCTGACCAGTCTGGCGATCGACAGCACGGCCAGCGACGGCCAGAGCGACGTGCCGCTCAGCTTCGGCCAGGTCTTCGCACCGGGTGACGTGCCGCAAGGCAGCACCCTGGCTAAAGCAAGCTCGACGACGGCAGTCCGGTCCCGCTGCAGGTCGACGTCAAGGCCAGGCATGCGGACGGCTCGCTGCGCCACGCGATCGTTTCCCTGCAGATCAAGTCGCTGGCGGCCGGACAGCAGCGCACGCTGTCCCTGTTCAAGGCCGCGCCCAGAGCGACGCCCGCGCCGCTCGCGCCATCCGTATTGCTGGACCAGGGATTTGGCGCCACGGTACAGATCACGCTTGACGGCCAGGTCTGGCAAGCCTCGGCCGACGCACTGCTGCGCAAGGGCGAGGCGACGCGCTGGCTGAGCGGTCCGCTGGCCACCGAGTGGCTGCTGAGCGCGCCCCTGACCGATGCCGACGGCCGGGCGCACCCGCACCTGGCCGCCCATTTCGCGGTCCGCGCCGCCGGCATGAACGGGCCCGGGTCGACGTGACGATCGAAAACGACTGGGCCTACGCAGCCGGTCCGCGCAACCTGAGCTACGACGCCCGCATCGACCTCGGCGGCAAGACGGTGTGGCAAACGGGCGCCCTCACCCACTTCCATCACGCGCTGGCGCAAGGTGTTCTGGTGGGGCCAGGCGCCGCAGCTGCACCTGCGGCACGACCGTGCTTACCTGATCGCGTCGCGCGCTGCCCAATTACGACCAGGACGTGGCCGTCAGCGAAGCGGCGCTGGGCGCCCTGCAGCGCGCCTGGAGCGGGCCGAAGACCGAACCGATGGGCGTCGGCCTGGCCAATCCGTATATGCCGACCACCGGCGGGCGGCCCGATATCGGCCTGCTGCCGGGCTGGAGCGCAAGCTATCTGCTGAGCATGGACGCGCGCCAAGCAAGCCATGCTCGGCACGGCCGATCTGGCTAGAAGCAGCTGGTCGGCGCACTACCGCGACCAGGCCACCAGGCCTACCGGTCAGCCTGGCCGACCATCCTTATATGACCATCCTCGGCAACAAGGGCGATACGCGCAACCCGGCCAGCGCGGCCGGACCGAGGCATTCCCGGCCTGCGCCGCCGCCGACGCCTGCCGGTCGCCCTACCAGCACGATGCCGCCCACCAGCCTAGCTTCGCCTACCTGCCCTACCTGGTGACGGGCGACTATTATTATCTGGAAGAATTGCAGTTCTGGACCATGTGGAACAGCTTCATGTCCAATCCCGGCTACCGCAACGCTTTAGCCAGGGCCTGCTCAAATCCGATCAGGTGCGGGGCCAGGCCTGGAGTTTGCGCACGCTGGCCGAAGCGGCCTACATCACGCCCGACGGCGATCCGCTCAAGGCCACCTTCCGGCACCAGCTCGACGCCAACCTCGACTGGTACAACGCCAACTACACCGACCAGCCCGATGCCAACCGGCTGGGCGCCCTGAGCCATGGCGGCGCCCTCGTCTACGACAAGAACACCGCGCTCGCGCCCTGGATGGACGATTTCTTCACCGCCGCGGTCGGTCATGCGGCCGAGCTGGGCTTCGCACAAGCCAAACCCTTGCTGGCATGGAAGGTCGTGTTTCCCATCGCCCGCATGCGCGCTCCGGGAGCGTGCTGGATCACCGGCGCCCAGTATTCCCTGGAAGCTGCGCGACAGCGCCACCGCCCCCCTGTAGACCAGCATGGCGCAGGTGTGGCAGGCCAGCAACACGCCTGCCCTGCGCGCGACGGCCTGCGCCAGCGCCGACATGGCCGCCCTGCTCAAGCTGAAAACGGGCGAGATGAGCGGCTATTCCAGCAGCAATACCGGCTTCCCCGCCAACATGCAGGCGGCGCTCGCTTACGCTGCCGACGCCGCATGGGCAAGGAGGGGGCTGAGGCTTGGAAACTATTTTCTTCCCGCACTGTCAAACCCGATTTTGCCGAAAGTCCGCAATTTGCCATCATCCCCCGCCCCTCAATTCTCGGCCGCGCGCCGCACAATCTCCCCTGAAAAAACTTGCCGAGGCTGAAATCTTTTCGGTATCTTTTATATTCTTTTCAGCACTATAATGCCTGTCGTTAATTGCGTTTCAGGCAAAGTATCGAAGTGATAATGGGTGTAGTGTTGTTGGCAACATGGAAGAATTTACCGTCGAAATCATGTAGTTTTATCGCTAATTCAAGTGTATTCCCGCTAAGTTAGTGTTGTTTTCCCCATGAAATTTCCCGCACGTTTAAAATTTCCTGCCGAAGCATTTAATTGAACGGAGTAATCTTGGCGTACTGCATCTTTTCGCCACGAACTCTGTTGCTGATTATTGGAAACTAAATGCGTAATCTGACACATCAAACAACCAGCCTGCTGACCGCACTGATCAGCGGCTTCGTGCTGTCGGCCTGTGGAGGCGGCGCCAGCGAGCCTGCCAAGCCGCCTGCCGTGCTGACCACGCCACCGGTCGACGTCACGCCGCCACCGAGCTCGGGCACGCCGACTCCTACGCCGACTCCTACGCCGACTCCTACGCCGACTCCTACGCCGACGCCTACGCCAACTCCGACGCCGACGCCGACGCCGACGCCAACGCCTACTCCGACGCCAACCCCGACGCCGACGCCGCCATCGCCGTCCGCGCCGCCGACCAATGCCGACATCGTCGGTGACAATGTCGTCACCAACATCCGCTTCGAGTCGACCACGGGCACCACCCAGGCCAAGGTGCCGGTCACCTTCGGCCAGGTATTCGCCGTCGGCGACCTCACGTCCGCGCACACCGTCACCGGCAAGCTGACCGATGGCACCGTGGTTCCGCTGCAAGTCAATATCAAGGCCCGCCACGCGGACGGATCGGCACGCCACGCGATCATTTCGGCCCGCCTGTCCAATCTGGCTGCTTAAGCACGCCACAGACGCTGCAACTGGTACGCGCCAGCGCCAGCGCCGACGCGCCTGCGACCGCCCCGACCGCCCTGCTCGACGACGCCGGCTTCACCGCCGGTGTCAGCCTGACCATCGGCGGCCAGCCTTACACCGCCTCGGCCGACGCCCTGATGCGCTCGGGCAGCTACAAGACCTGGCTGTCGGGCGCGGTTGCCAACGAATGGCAGGTCGCCGCCCCGCTCAAGGATGCCAATGGCAATCCGCACCCGCACCTGGCGGCACGCTTTGCGATCCGCTCCTTCACCGGCACCGGCCAGGCCCGGGTCGACGTCACGGTCGAGAACAACTGGGCCTATGAAGCGGCGCCACAGAACTTCAACTACGATGCCCAGGTGGCCGTGGGCGGCAAGGCGGTCTATACCAAGGCCTAAGGCATGACCCATCTGCACCATGCGCGCTGGCGCAAGGTGTTCTGGTGGGGCGCCGAACCGGCTGTCAGCGCCAAGCACAATGTGGGTTACCTGATTGCTTCGCGCGCTGCCGAATTTCGACACCAGCGTGGTCGTCCCGTCATCCAAGCTCGACGCCTGGAAAACCGCGTTCAGCGGCACCAAGGCCGAACCGATGGGAACCGGTCTGGCGGTCACTTATATGCCGACCACGGGCGGACGCGACGATATCGGCCTGTTGCCGGGCTGGGCCGCCGCCTACCTGCTGACCCAGGACAAGCGCGCCAAGGATGTCACGCTGGGCACGGCCGATCTGTCGGGCAGCTGGTCGTCGCACTACCGCGACCGCGACACCGACCGTCCGGTGAGCGTGGCCGACTATCCGTACATGACCGTGTTCGGCAACAGTACCGACACCTACAATCCGACCAGCAAACGCCAGGAATCGTTCCCGGCTTGCGCCACCACGACTGCCTGCACCACGCCCAATTCGCATGACGTGTCGCACCAGCCTGCGTTCGCCTACCTGCCTTACGTGGTCACCGGCGACTATTACTACCTGGAAGAGCTGCAATTCTGGACCATGTGGAATTCCTTCCAGAGCAATCCCGCCTACCGCGAATACGGCAAGGGTCTGGTCAAGTCGGAGCAGGTGCGCGGCCAGGCATGGAGCCTGCGCACGCTGGGCGAGGCGGCCTACATCACGCCGGACAGCGATCCGTTCAAGGCCCAGTTCGTTGCCTTCGTCAATAACAACCTGGCCTGGTACGACGCCAACTATACCAACAACGCCGACGCCAACCAGCTTGGCGTGCTGACCCACGGCTATGCCATGGCCTACAACAGCAGCATGGGCGTGGCGCCGTGGATGGATGACTTCTTCACCTCGGCCGTCGGCCACCTGAACGAACTCGGATTCAGCAATGCGCTGCCGCTGTTGAAATGGAAGGCCAAGTTCCCTGCCTTGCGCATGACGACGCCGGATGCCTGCTGGATCTCGGGCGCCATCTATTCGCTCAACATCCGCGCCAGCAGCACCGGCCCCTTCTTTGCCACCCTGGGCGAGGCCTACCGTGCCAGCGCACCGGCCACGCTGCTGCCGCTCGGCTGCAACAGCAATGCCATGGCGACCGCGCTGGGCTTGAAAGTCGGTGAAATGACCGGCTACTCGGGCAACACCACCGGTTATCCGTCGAATATGCAGCCTAAGCCCTGGCGTATGCGGCCGATGTGGGCGGCAGCAGCCATGACGCGGCCTGGACCATCTTCATGGCACGCAGCGTCAAGCCGAACTACGGCCTGGGACCGCAATTCGCGATCGTGCCGCGCTAAGCGGCAAGCCGGTTCGCCGACCCGAAGGGCGCAGCGCAAGCTGCGCCCTTGTCTCGTTGGCAACCGCCAGCCGGACTCAGACTCAGACCGCCGCCGCTTGCATCTGCAGGCGCCGCCGCGCCACCAAGCTTGGCCAGGGCGGCTAGGCAGGATGCGCGAATGCAGTACCTGCACCAGGCCGAAGATCGCGTACAGCACTTCGAAGTAGGCGAAACTGAGCGCAGCGCCGCCCAGGCAGTAGGCGAACATGGACAGCTGCAGCATGGTCGCCAGATGGGCGATCCAGGCCGTCGACGCCTGCTGGCGCGCCAGCACGGCCACCTTGCGCACCAGGATGAAGGCGCGCGCCAGCATGGCCAGGAAAATGGCGAGCCCGGCAAATCCATGGTCGCCCAGCACCTGGAAATACACGCTGTGCGCGGCATGCGCGCGGTCCATCTGCGGCAGCGCCTCGCCGGTGTAGAAGAAGGGATAGGCGAAAAAGTCCTGCGACAGCGAGGTCCACACCGGCAGATATTCCAGCGCCTTGAAGCCGCCGCCGAAGAAGGGGTGGCGCATGGCCATGATGAAGCTCAGTTTCCAGGCCACGACCCGGCCCATGAACGAGGCATCGGCATGGGCGTCGCCGATGGTGTCCATGCGCGAGGTCCATTCGTCGGACACGAAGTACGACAGGGTCAGCACCAGGATCACCGACAGGATGCCCAGCATGACCTTGCGTTCGCTCTTGATGAAGAAATAGCTTAGCCAGGCCGAGCAGCGCAACGAAACCGCCGCGCGACTGGGTCCCCACCACTGCCGCCACCAGCAAGCCCATCGTGCAGAGCAGGCCCAGGCGGACTACCTTGGAGTCCTTGCCGTATTCGCCCAGCAGATAGGCGCATACCGGCAGCGTCATCACGAAGGCCAGCGCCAGCTCGTTGCGGTCGCCCAGCACGTGGCCGCAAGCGAAGCCCTCGATCTTGTGGCCGCCGCCGCTGGCGACGAACTTGAGCGCTTCCAGGCAGCCGTAAAAGCCGATCGACAGCACCAGGCACCAGAGCAGGAAATCGACATGCAGCTTCTTGTCGATCACCAGCACCACAAAGACGAACAGCAGGACCACTTTGGCAAAGCGCGACCAGATTTCCCAGGTCACTTCAGGTAGGCCTTCGCCCATCGCGCTCGAGGCGGTGGTCCATAGGAAGAACAGCAGCACCAGCGCGCCGATGGCGCCGAAATTGACCTTGGGCTTGTCCTTGAGCAACAGGTAGCCGATGACGGCCAGGCCGGTGAAAATCAGGTTGTAGCGTGGCTGGGAGGCGATCCCGTACAGCCAGGCATTGGGAAAGAACATGGCGGTCCAGATCCACATGCCGACGGCGATGAAGGGACGCTTGGACATGGCATACAGCATCAGCGGCAACACCGCCAGGAAGAACAAATCGCGCATGGTGCTTACTTCACCTTGTCTTTTTGCGCGGCAAGCCGCCATCCTGCCTCAATGCCCAGAAGCACAGCCAGACGACCGCGAGCAGGTTCACCGCCCAGAGTATCGTTTCCATTCACTCATCCTTGCCATTTTGATGTGCAAGCATTGTACGCGAGAACACCCCGGTTTCCGCTTGCGAAAGATGTAAAAAGGCCACTTTCGTGGCCTTGGATGAAACATGCTGCTGCGCTGTTACCAGATGCTGACCCGGTCTTTCGGGGCCAGGTACATCTTGTCGCCTTCCTTGACACCGAAGGCCTCGTAGAAGCCAGGCTGGTTCTTGAGCGTGCCGTTCGCGCGGAACATGCCCGGCGAGTGAGGATCGGTCTTGACCTGCTGGATCTGCTTGGCTTCACGCATCTTGATGCGCCATACCTGGGCAAAGCCGAGGAAGAAGCGCTGGTCGCCGGTCAGGCCGTCGATCACCGGCGCGGTCTTGCCGCCCAGCGACAGCTTGTAAGCCTTGTAGGCGATCGCGACGCCGGAGTTGTCGCCGATGTTTTCACCGAGGGTCAGTTCGCCGTTGACGTTGTAGCCTTCGACCGGCGAATAGCTGCCGTACTGGCTGACCAGCACGGCGGTCTTGGCCTTGAACTTGGCGCGGTCGTCCGCGGTCCACCAGTCGCGCAGATTGCCGTTGCCGTCGAACTGGCTGCCCTGGTCGTCGAAACCGTGGCTGATTTCATGGCCGATCACGGCGCCGATGCCGCCGTAGTTGGCCGCGTCGTCGGCGTTCATGTCAAAGAACGGCGGCTGCAGGATCGAGGCCGGGAACACGATTTCATTGAGCTGCGGGTTGTAGTACGCATTGACCGTTTGCGGCGTCATGCCCCATTCGGCGCGGTCGATCGGCTTGCCCAGCTTGTTCAGGTTGCGGTTGTAGTCGAAGGCGTTGGAACGCATCACGTTGCCGACCAGGTCGTCACGCGCCACGGTCAGCTTCGTATAGTCGAGCCACTTGTCCGGATAGCCGATTTTCGGCGTGAACTTGGCCAGCTTGTCCTGGGCTTCCTTCTTGGTTGCCGGGCCCATCCAGTCGAGGGTGTCGATCGAGAGGCGGAACGCTTCGAGCAAGTTCTTGACCAGCACTTCCATGCGCGCCTTGCGCTGGGCCGGGAAATACTGCTCGACGTACTGCTTGCCGACCGCTTCGCCCATCGCGCCTTCAACCAGCGCGACGCCGCGCTTCCAGCTTGGTTCCTGCTCGGTCACACCGGTCAGGGTGGTGCCGAAGAAGCCGAAGTTGGCGTCGGCAAACGGCTTGGACAGGTAGCTAGAGCGTAGGTGTTGAGCACCTGCCATTCGAGGTAGGATTTCCAGGTGTCCAGATCCGTCTTGGCCAGCACCTTGCTGGAAGCCCGTCAGGTAGCTCGGCTGATTGACGATCACGTAGTTGACCTTGTTGGCGATGCTTAGGCGGCTGCCACGGCGGCCTTCAGGTCGAAGCCCGGGGTCAGCGTGTTCAGCTTGGCCAGCGCCATCTTGTTGTAGCTCTTGACCGGGTCGCGCTGTTCGACCTTGGTCCACTGGACCTTGGCCAGTTCGGTTTCCAGCGCCACGATGGCCTTGGCCGCTTCGGCGGCGTCCTTGCGCCCTGCCATGCCGAGGATGTTGGCGACGTGCTTCTCGTACTTGGCCTTGATGTCGGCCATCTTGGCGTCGTCCGCCTTCAGGTAGTAATCGGGGTCGGGCAGGCCGATGCCGTTCTGGTAGATGTGGGCTGCGTAGCGGGTCGAATCGCGCGTCCTGGCTGACGTAGATCACGAACGGCACCGACACGCCGATCGTGGTCAGGTGGGCCATCATGGTAAGCAGCGCCTTCTTGTCGCGCAGGGCGTGGATCTTGGCCAGTTCCGACGTCAGCGGCTTGTAGCCCAGTTCGTCGCGCTTGGCTTCGTCCATGTAGCTCGCGTACAGGTCGCCGACCTTGCGCGCCTGGGAGCCAGCTTGCTGGGTGCTGTCTTTTTGCAGGGACTCGATGATGCCGCGGATTTGCGGGGTCACGTCATCGCGCAGCTTGGCGAAGCTGCCCCAGCTCGCTTTTTCGGCCGGGATCTCGGTGGTCTTGAGCCAGCCGCCATTGGTGTAGAGGAACATGTCATCCTGGGCGCGCACGGCCGGGTCCATGTGCATGGTGCTGATGCCCGAAGCGGGCGACGTGCTTAAGCCGCTGCGGTGTGCACCGCTGGTTCGGCCACGACGGCAAACGCGGCCATCAGGCTCAGCGTCAGGGTGGAAAGCATAATACGTTTCACAGTAAGTCCTTGATAAGGCTGGAAGAAAAACGGCTTGTGGCCGCGCGGATAAAACTACAGTTTCATTTCTAACCTGGCGCTCCAGGTCGTATAGGTACGCGACGTGGAGCTGGCGCTTTCGAACCCGGTCTCGGTCGCGGCGATGCGGCCGCTCAGGTAATCGTCGTGCCGCATATTGTTGGCGCCGATCCGCAACTGGGTGTTCGGGCTGAACTTCCACAGGCCGTAAGCGTCAGACTGACGTTTGGGGCCGGTGCTGTTGCGCTCCGTCAGGCTGGTCTGTATTTGCACTGCCGGGGTCCAATTGTAGCTGCCGCCCAGCGTCAGCGGCATTTTCTTGAAGCGGTAGTCGGCGCCCACGTTGGCGGTCTGTTTGGCCTGGCCGTCAATCCGGTTGTCGGGGCCGGGTATGCCGTCCACGCTGGACCAGAAGCGGCTGTAGTTGGCGCGCAAGTCCATATTCGGCGCGTCGCTCATCAGGTCGGCCAGCTGCAGCTTCGCTTCGAGCTCAATGCCGCTGGTGCGCGCACTGCCCACGTTGGACGGGGTCGACAGGTAGCGCGGCTTGCCGTCCTGGTCCAGGTAGGTGGACAGGCTGCGCCGCATCAGGTCGTCGATCTGGCGCACGAAACCGCTGACGCTCACGATGCCGCTCTTGCCGATGTAATGCTCGTAAGCGAGGTCGATGCCCTGGGCCAGTTCCGGCTTCCAGGTCCGGATTGCCGCGCCGGTCAGGCGCGGTCGGGCTGTTCGGCTCGCTGGAAGCTGGGCGCGGCGATCAGGTCATTCACTTGCGGCGCGCGGTAGCTCTGGGTCAGGCTGGCGCGCAGCTGGTCTTTCGCGTGGCCGGGAATGCGCCACACGGTGTGCAGCACCGGGCTCCAGACCGAACTGGTGTTGCTGATGTCGCGTTCGCCGCTGAAGGCGGCCGTGCGTATGCCTTCCCAGCGCAGGCCGAGGTACACGCCCCATTGGGGGGTGATGTCCCATTCGTCCTGCACGTAGGCCGCCAGGCGGCGCGTGTCGGCCGACAGCGTATCGCCGGAGGCGCCGGGGCGCGGCGCGCCATTGCGCAGCGAGACCGCGTCCTGGCTGCGGTGCATGCCTTCGGCATCCCAGCCGATGGCCAGCTGGTGGCCCTGGCCGACCGAGCGCGTGTACTTGCCGCCGGTCGACAGGCCGTAGTTGCGCGAGCTGTCCTGGTCGGCCAGCGTGGTGATCAGGGTGCCGTCGGCCGCGTACTGGCTGCGCAGCGTTTCGTTGCAGGCTGCGCCCGCCACCAAAGCCGAACTTGACGTCGAGCTTGGCGCCGCCGTCCATCTTGTGCAGCCAGTTGCCGAAGCCGCGCATGAAGGTGGCCGAACTGCTGCTGCCCGACTGCGACGACGCATACAGGCGCGGCGCGCAGCCGGCCACGCGCTCGTCGAGCGTGCGATGGGTGGCCGACTCGCTGCTGTTGTGCACGATGAAAGGCTGGACATTGATCGTGTCGCCATTGTCGAACTTGTAGGACAGACGCGGCATGAACTGGGCGCCGCGGCTGTTGCGCGCCCGCGGCTGGCCACGGTCTGGTCCTTGACCAGCACCCCATCCGGCGCCGCTTTCCTGGTACACGGTCGCGCCCTCGTCCTGCTGGTGGTTGTCCGACAGCGAACCGGTCAGTGTCCAGCTCAGGGCGCCCTGCTTGCCCGGCATGGTCAGCGCCACGCCCGGACTGTGGCGCCCGGCCTCGATGCTGTCGGCCAGCTTGAGCTGCACGTCCTTTTGCTGGTAGCCCTCGCGCAGCACGATATTGATGGTGCTTAGACGATGGCCTGGGTGCTGTGCTCGGCCACCGGCCCGCGCATGATCTCGATCCGTTCGACCTGGTCCGGCGCGAGCGACTCGAGCGAGAAGCCTACCGGGGGCGTTCGCCGTTGACCAGCATCTGCGTGTAGCCATTGCCCATGCCGCGCATGCGCACCCCCGCCGCCGCCGCGCCCGGGCGCACCGCCCACGGTCACGCCCGGCAAGCGCTTGAGGATTTCGCCGATATTGCTGTCGCCGTTGCGGTCGAGTTCCTCGCGTCCGAAGATCAGCTTGGACGCGGTCGCGTTGCGGCGCTGCTCGGTCTCGTTGGCGCGCGTGGCGTTGACCTTGACTTCGGGCACCACGGACGTGGCGGGCGCAGGCGCAGCGGCCAGCATGGCAGGCGCTTGGGCGGAGACGGGAACTTCGGCAGACTGGTAGAAGCGGCACTGGCGGCAGCGCATGGCAGCCAGGCAGGTGAGAAGGAGCAGTTGGTTCATATTTCTGTGGTGCAACCCGCGGACGCAGGTGGTGTGTCGCATTCTATCCGGCGCCAACGGCGGCAGGGGCGCGGCCGAGCCTGCTTTTTTACTTTTCGATACATAAACAGGGCTTTTTCGCACAGCGCGTTATGATCTACCGGGTGCGAACTGCGTTTCATTGCATCGTGGAATTTTTCATATACATATAAAAATTCATGGACAAACCGTTTTCACTCTACCTGGACCTGGTGCGCTTCGTGGCGGCCGTCCTCGTGGTCTTGTCGCACTACACTTCGCACGGCATGTTCGGCCCGGCCGCCAGGGCCGCCTACCACAACCTCAGGCGCGAATCGGTGATCGTGTTTTTCGTCCTGTCCGGCTTCGTGATCGCCTGGACCACGGCCGAAAAAGCGCTCACGCTGCGCCAGTTCGCGGTCGCCCGCGGCGCACGCATCTATTCGGTCGCCTTGCCGGTGCTGCTGGCCGCCTTCGGCGCCATGCATCGCCGCCCAGATCATCAGCGTGACCATCAACAGCGGCTACCAGCTGCTCAAGCCCTGGATCTACCTGCCGCTGCACACCCTGTTCATGGGCGAACTGTGGACCCTGACCGAAACGCCGCCGTGGCTGGTGCCCTACTGGTCGCTCGGCTTCGAAGTCTGGTATTACGTGCTGTTCGGCGTGATGGTCTACGCGCGCGGCCTGCGCCGCGTGCTGCTGGGCGGCCTGGTGCTGTTGATCATGGGTCCCAAGCTGTGGCTGCTGCTGCCGGTCTGGCTGGCTAGGCGTCTGGCTCTACCGCACCGGGCCGCGCCTGCCGGTCACGGCGGCGCAGGCGCGCGCCTGGCTGCCTGGCCACGCTACTGGCGCTGGCGCTGTACAAGATCGCCGGGCTGGACGTCCTGCTGCGCGCGGCTTAAGCAACGCCGCCTGGCCTTTCCCCGCCCTCCCCTTGAAGAGCGCCGACCGCTACCTGGCCGACTACCTGGTGGCCGCCATCATGGTGCTGCACTTCCTGTGCGCGCGCCAGGCGCAGTTCGGCGCGCTGCTGGCATGGCAAACGCCGATCCGGGCGCTGGCCTAGCACCACCTTCACGCTCTATCTCGTGCACGGGCTGGTGCTGGGATTGTGGGAACAGTTCGTCAGCTAGAAGCAAGCGGCCAATGGCGTCGACCTGGTCCTGCTGACGGTCTGCATCGCCGCCGTCACCTATGCATGCACCAGATTGACGGACCGGCTGCGCGCCTGGATCCGGCGCCGCTTCGAGGGGCCGCGAACGGCAGCCGGCGCAGCGTCCGGCCTGATACGGCAGGGTTTTTTGCAGATCCCGCCCGCCGCCACGGGCAATCGGGTTTATACTGATTTCACGCTAACTCAGGCGTGCAAAGGTGAACTTTTCAAGCAGGTAATCCATGGGTCCTACACTCAAACATTCCGGCCTCGTCGGCCTGGGCGCCATCGCAGGCATCGCCATTTCGATGCAGTTTTCCGCCATCGCGCAAAAGCCGGTCGACCAGGGCATGCCGCTCGAAGAGCTGCGCCAGCTGGCCGACGTGTATGGCCTGATCAAATCCGACTACGTGGAACCGGTGCAGGACAAAAAACTGCTGACCGACGCCATCTCCGGCATGGTCGCCTCGCTCGATCCCCATTCGGCCTACCTGGACCAGAAGGCCTACCGCAGAACTGCGCGAAGGCACCGAGGGCAAGTTCGTCGGCCTGGGCATTGAAATCGGCGTGAGCGAAGAAGGCTACATCCGCATCGTGGCCCCGATCGAGGATTCAGCCGGCCTGGCGCCTTAAGGCATCAAGGCGGGCGACCTGATCACCCGCATCGACAGCACCATCGTCCAGGGCATGGCGATCGACGAAGCCATCAAAAAAATGCGCGGCGAGCCGCGCACCAAGGTCACGCTCACGGTCTTGCGCAAGGAATCGGTGCAACCCATGCTGTTTTACCATCACGCGCGAAGAAATCATCCAGAAAAGCGTCAAGGGCAAGATCATCGAGCCCGGCTACGCTTGGCTGCGCATCTCGCAGTTCCAGGAACCGACGCTGGACGACATGGCCGCCAAGATCATCGAACTGTACCGCCAGGATCCGCAGCTCAAGGGCATGGTGCTCGACCTGCGCAACGACCCGGGCGGCTTGCTGCAAGGGGCGATCGGCGTCTCGGCAGCCTTCCTGGCCAAGGACGCGGAAATCGTCTCCACCAACGGCCAGCGCCTCGATTCGCAGGAGCGCTACCTGGGCCGTCCCGAGTTTTACGCCGCGCGCGGCGAGACCGACCCGCTGGCGCGCCTGCTTACCGCGCTCAAGACCGTGCCGCTGGTGGTGCTGGTCAATTCCGGCTCGGCCTCCGCCTCCGAGATCGTGGCCAGGCGCGCTGCAGGATTACAAGCGCGCCGCCATCATCGGCAGCCAGACTTTCGGCAAGGGCTCGGTCCAGACCGTGCGCCAGCTGTCGGGCGACACCGCCGTCAAGCTGACCACGGCCCGCTACTACACGCCCAAGCACCGCTCGATCCAGGCCAAGGGCATCGTGCCCGACTTCCTGGTCGATGAAACGGCCGAGGGCGACACCCTGGCCGGGCTGCGCATGCGCGAAGCGGACCTCGAGAAGCACCTTGTCAATACCAGCGACAAGGAAGAAACGCGCACCACCAACGACGAGCTCGAAGAACAGATGCGCCTGGTCGCGGCCGAGCGCAGCCGCAAGCCGCTCGACTACGGCAGCGCCACCGACTTCCAGCTGCAGCAAGCCATCTTGCACCTCAAGGGCAAACCGATGCAGCTGTCCAAGTCGCAAAAGCCGACCCTGGCCCATCAGGGCGCTGCAATTACCCCATAAATGGCGTCCGGAGGGCCACTTTTCGCCCCCGTTGCCCGCCATTGTGTAGAATCAGCCCCACGCGCGGGGCTGGCCCCGTTTATCCTATTTGAAAGTTTGTCTATGAAACAAGTCGTCATCAGTGGCACTGGCCTTTTCACGCCGCCCAATTCGATCTCGAACGAGGAACTGGTTGTGGCGTTCAACGCCTACGCCGAACAATTCAATGCCGACAACGCGGCGGCGATTGCCATGCCGCATGAGGTGAGCGCCATCGAAGGCTCGAGCGCGGCCTTCATTGAAAAAGCGTCCGGCATCAAGTCGCGCTACGTGATGGAAAAGAGCGGCATCCTCGATCCGGCCCGCATGACGGCCCGCATTCCCGAGCGCGGCGACGATGAAATTTCGCTGCAGGCCGAGATGTGCGTGGCCGCGGCGCGCCAGGCGCTCGACCGCGCTTACGCAAAAACGCGTCCGACATCGACATGGTGCTGGTCGCCTGCAGCAACATGCAGCGCGCCTATCCGGCCATGGCGGTGGAAGTGCAGGAAGCGCTCGGCATCGACGGCTACGGCTTCGACATGAACGTGGCCTGCTCCTCGGCCACCTTCGGCATCCAGACCGCGGTGGCGGCCGTGCAAAGCGGCCAGGCGCGCGGTGCTGGTGCTCAACCCGGAAATCACGAGCGGCCACCTGAACTTCCGCGACCGCGACAGCCATTTCATTTTCGGCGACGCCTGCACCGCGATCGTGGTCGAAGCGGCCGACACGGCGCGCGGCCCGCACCAGTTCGAGATCCTCGACACCAAGCTCAAGACCAAGTTCTCGAACAACATCCGCAACAACTTCGGCTTCATGAACCGCTTCGACGAATCGGGCGTGGGCAAGGCCGACAAGCTGTTCCGCCAGCAAGGCCGCAAGGTGTTCAAGGAAGTGTGCCCGATGGCCGCCGAGATGATCAAGGAAACCGTGGCCCATGCGGGCCTGCAGATCGAACAGGTGTCGCGCTACTGGCTGCACCAGGCCAATTTGAACATGAATTTGCTGATCACGCGCATGCTGCTCGGGCGCGATGCCGAGCCGCAGGAAGCGCCGGTGATTCTCGACACCTACGCCAACACCTCGTCGGCCGGTTCGATCATCGCCTTCCACAAGTACCAGGACGATATGCCTGCCGGTTCGCACGGCGTGATCTGCTCGTTCGGCGCTTAGCTATTCGATCGGCTGCGTGGTCGTCCGCAAAAAGTAAAACCACAACCGGGGTCAGACCTCCATTCTGCAATACTTGCAAAATGGAGGTCTGACCCCGGTTTTTCTTATGCGGGCATAGGAGAACGCTGCGCCATGTGGGAATCCGCGATGGTTTTGCGGATGACATGGGTCCCGCCACGCGAATCTTCGTCGCGCTTGCCGGTTTTCCGATGCCTCGACGGCGCAAATTCAGGGGTCAGACCTCCATTCTGAAACAATTTCAGAATGGAGGTCTGACCCTGTTTTGGCAATTACAGGCTGACGGCCAGTTCGGCGCCTTCCTTGATGGCGCGCTTGGCGTCAAGCTCGGCCGCCAGCGCCGCGCCGCCGATCTTGTGGAAGCGCGGGCCGCCCGTGGCACCTTCCGGTGGCATCAGCTCGGTCAGGCTGTCCTGGCTAAGCGCAGATGACGACGTTATCGACCGGGATCAGGCGCTCTTCACCGCCAACGGTGATGTGAATGCCCTGGTCGTCGATCTTGTTGTAGCTCACGCCCGCGATCATCACCACGCCATTGCGCGTGAGCGTGGCGCGGTGCACCCAGCCCGACGTCTTGCCCAGGCCCGCACCGAGCTTGCTGGTCTTCCTCTGCATGAGGAACAGCTGGCGCACCGGTTCGGCCGCATCCGGCTTGACCAGGCCACCGCTGGTGGTCGCGTTCAAATCCACGCCCCATTCAGCCGGCCCAGGTCTTGACGGCCAGCGGCAAGGGATGGGCAGGGTTGTGCAGCAGGTATTCGCCCACGTCGAAACCGATCCCATGCGCGCCGATGATGGCCACGCGCTTGCCCACCGGGGCCTTCTTCTGGATCACGTCGATGTACGACAGCACCTTCGGATGGTCGATGCCCGGAATCGGCGGCATGCGCACCTTGATGCCGGTGGCGACAATCACGTCGTCATAGCCATGCCGCATGAGCAGCTCTTCGCGCGTGACGCGCTGGCCCAGACGCAGCTCGACGCCGGTCAGGTCGATCTTCTTGCGGAAGTAGCGGATCGTTTCGGCGAATTCTTCCTTGCCCGGGATTTGCATGGCAATCTTGAACTGGCCGCCCACGCTGTCGCTCGAGTCGAACAGCGTGACCTGGTGCCCGCATTCGGCAGCCACGGTCGCCGCCGACAGGCCGGCAGGACCGGCGCCGACCACCGCCACCTTGCGCTTGGCGGCGGCCTAAGCTTGTAGACCAGCTCCGTCTCGTGACAGGCGCGCGGGTTGACCAGGCAGCTGGCGCGCTTGTTGGAGAAGGTGTGATCCAGGCAGGCCTGGTTGCAGCCGATGCAGGTGTTGATCTCGTCGGCGCGGCCGCTGGCGGCCTTGGCCACGAACTGGGCGTCGGCCAGGAACGGACGCGCCATCGACACCATGTCGGCGTCGCCGCGTTCGATGATGTCGTTCGCTTCGAACGGCATGTTGATCCGGTTCGATGCCACCACCGGAATCTTCACTTCGCGCCGCAGCTTGGCACTACCACGGTGGCAAACGCCGCGCGGCACCGAGGTGACGATGGTGGGAACGCGCGCCTCATGCCAGCCGATGCCGGTATTGAGGATGGTGACGCCGGCTTTTTCCAGCGCGTGCGCCACCGTCAGCACTTCTTCCCAGGTGTTGCCGCCTTCGACCAGATCGAGCAGCGAGTGGCGGTACATGATGATGAAGTCATCGCCCACCGTCTTGCGGATGCGCTTGATGATCTCGACCGGCAGGCGCATGCGGTTCTCGATGCTGCCGCCCCAGCTGTCCTGGCGCAGGTTGGTGCGCGCGCACAGGAACTGGTTGAGCAGATAGCCTTCGCTGCCCATCACTTCGATGCCGTCGTAGCTTAGCCATCTTGGCCAGCCTGGCGCAGCGCGTAGTCGCGGATGGTCGATTCGATGCCGCGCTCGGTCAGCGCCTTGGGCTTGAATTTGGAGATCGGCGACTTCTTGCTCGAGGCCGAGACCACAAAAGGCTGGTAGCCTGTAGCGGCCCGAGTGCAGGATCTGCATCAGGACTTTGCCGCCTTCTTCATGCACCGCGCGTGACTTTACGGTGGTTGAAAATGTCGCCGATGAAGTTCATGGTGCCGCCGAACGGCAGCAGCCAGCCCTGGCGGTTGGGCGAAATGCCGCCCGTGACGATCAGGCCAACACCGCCTTTGGCGCGTTCGCGATAGAACGCCGCCAGCTTGTCATAATTGAAAAATCGGTCTTCCAGGCCGGTGTGCATCGAGCCCATGATGACGCGGTTACGCAGCGTCGTGAAGCCGAGGTCGAGGGGAGCCAGCAGATGAGGATAGGTTTGATTGGTCATTGTAATTATAGGTTTAGGCAACACTGGGCATTAAAACCTACTTCTGTAGATGCAGGGTTCTAATTTTCCACCATGTGGCAACTGCTGCAAGTTTTAACATGGAAGTCACAGTCTGCGATCTGGCCCGAATGCGCGTGCGCCGCTTGTCAGTTTCCAGGCTTTACCGTAGGCTGCTTGCATGATCAGAACGCATCATTTTCTGCTGCGCACTTGTATTTGCCTTGCCTGCGCTGGCGCAGAATGCGCGCTGGAAGTGGCGGTCAAGCGCGCCGACCTCGAAGGCGAACAGGTGTTCGACGTCACGGCCAGCGGCACGGTCCGGGCGTCATTAGCCACGGTCTGGAAGATTCTGACCGATTACGAGCGCATGCCCGAGTTCGTGCCCGACCTGGAACGCACCCGTATCCTGTCACGCGCCGGTAACAAGGCGACCATCGAACAGTTCGGGCGTGCCCGTTTCCTGTTTTTCAGCCGCGAGATCCACCTCGTGGTCCAGGTGACGGAAGAGCCGTCGAGCGCGATCGATATCAATCTGGTCACGGGCGACATGAAGGTGTACCGCTGCCGCTGGGAGATCACGCCGATGCCCGAAACGGGCGGCACCCGCATCAGTTACAGCGGCAAGATGGTGCCCAAGTTTTACGTACCGGGCATGCTGGGGTCGAACATCGTACGGGGCGACATCAGAACGCATGATGGGCGCCGTGCTCGAACGGCTGGACCGCCCCGAAGAATGACTCAGGCCATGTAGCTGGCGCTGTCGCGCAGCTCGGCGAAGTTTTCGATGCTGCCGATCTTGATGGTCACGGGATTGAGACTCAGCTGGGGCGCCATGGCGCGCCACGCGAACTGCCACTCGTGCTCATTGGCTTCCGCGCTCGACTTGGTGAAGGCCGCGCCCAGTGCGGCGCGCACGCCGTATTCCACTGCCCCGTCGATCCCCGCCCAGCTGGGCAGGGTGCGCTGCACGGCGCGGTGCAGGCGTTCGCCGAATTCTTCGGTGTTGTGGATAACCAGGCAGGAATCGGCCGAATGCACCTCGAACAAGGCCTTGTCCCACACCTGCGAGAACGACAGCGTCAGGCAGTTGTTGGCGGGGACCAGGCGAAACTGGTAGACGGACAGCGCCAGTTCCAGTTCGGCGCGCGGCGCGTAGCGGTGCAGGGTCGGAGGGCGTTTGTAGTCGTGCATGAGGTACTCGTTCTGTAATTAGTTTGCAGGCGGGCGCTTGTGACGGCGCGCGTACAGCTTTGGAAGCGACGAAAATTTCAGCGCAGCAGGTAGACGAAGCTGCCGGTCAGCGTGATCATCACGACGATGAACAGGCCGAACGATGTATTTATCGAGCGGCAGGTTGGTCGTATCGCCCAGGAACAGCAGCGCAATGACGATGCAGATCGCCAGACCGCAGGCGGTACTGAGCGCGATCGCAAAATTGATCAGGTGCCAGCGCCGGTACAGCTGGTCCGCCTCGTCCATGTAGTCCTCGTGGTAGGCGATATCGAGCCGGTCTTCGAGCAAACGGGTACGGTCGATGATGCGCGCCAGGCGGTTGGTCAGCACCATCAGCATGGTGCCCACGCCCGTGAGCAGGAACACGGGCGCAATCGCCAGCTGGATTACATGGCCGATGTCGCTGATCTGGATATTCATGGCTTGCCGGGGGTTGGTTTGAGGCTTCGTCAGCCGCTAGTGTAGCAGCCCCGCCGCAAACCGGCCCCGCGGCCTCATTCGAAGCGGCGCTGCCCCTTGAACTGCTCGGTGGCGGCCACCAGCGCCTGCGCGATGCCCGCTTCCATCGCACCATGCCCGGCGTCGGGGATGATCTTGAGCGCAGAACCGGGCCAGGCCTGGTGCAAACGCCAGGCCGACACCGGCGGACAAATCACGTCGTAGCGCCCCTGCACGATCACCATGCTAAGCAAATGGGCGATGCGGCCGATATTGCGCATCAACTGGTCGTCGCTGAAGAAGCCCAGATTGGCCATGTAGTGCGATTCGAGGCGGCCTACTCCGAGATCGAGCGTGTCGTTGGGCGCCTCGTCCGGCTGCGGCAGCAGGAATACGCGCCGCCCCTCGAAGCGGCTCCAGGCGCGCCCATGCCAGCCAGTAGACGGCAGGATCGTCCGACTGCATGCGCGCAGTGTAAGCCTTGAGCAGGTCGCCGCGTTCGGCTTCGGGAATCAGGGCCGCGAATTCGTCGTACAGCTCCGGATAGAACCACTGGATGCCGTTGATAAACCAGTCGATTTCATCTTTGGTGCACAGGAAGATCCCGCGCAGCACGAAGCCCAGGCAGCGCTCGGGATGCGCCTGGCCGTAAGCCAGCGCCAGCGTCGAACCCCACGAGCCGCCGAACACCAGCCATTGGCCGATGCCGAACTGGATGCGCAGTGCTTCGATGTCGGCCACCAGCAGCTCGGTGGTGTTGTTGCGCCATTCGCCGAGCGGCGTCGACTTGCCCGCGCCATGGCTGGTCGAACAGGATGATGCGGTAATGCGCCGGATCGAAAAAACGGCGGTGCTGGGGCGACAGGCTTGGCGCCTGGGCCGCCATGCAGGAACACGACCGGGACACCGTCAGGGATTGCCGACTTCTTCCCAGTAGATCGTGTGAATACTATCGACGTCGAGCGTGCCGCTGCGGATCGGCGCGAGCGGCGGGAACAAGGCGGTCGGGGTGGCGGGCATGGTTAGCTCTCCTCTGATCTGAGTAGAACGATTGTAGCCTACTGGAAGAAAGTATTGACCCCGTAGCGAACATGGTAGTCGTCATCGACCGCCAGCAGCAGCGGCCACTTGTCAAACGTGGTGCACGGGTGCGAAATGCCGCAGCCAACCAGGTCGCCCACGGCCAGCGTCGCGCAGATGGCGTCGCCTTCGGGCAGGCGCAGGTAGGCATGCTGGTCGTTCATCTTGACGATGCTGCAGCCACTAGGCAGCGCGCTTGGTGTGCCCGGGCCGGGCCGGTGCGTGAACAGTGCGCTTGGCAGATCGACGTCGTACGACGCGTCGCGCTTGCCCATGGTGAGGATCGCCAGCGTCGATTCGGGGCGCGACTGCACCATGCTCCACACTTCCAGCGCCGGGCGCAGGCCGTCGGCCGCCGCTTCGCGCTGGTTCAGCTCCGCGAGGTGGCGCTGATACAGGCCATGGTCGCTGGTCAGGTAGCAGCCGCTGCGCAGGATGGGTGTCACGGGCCGCGAGATGCTTAGGCCACGCCGCGCAGGCCGCGCGCGACCAGGTCGAAGTAGGACGAGCCATGCCTACCGAGAGCAGCACCTGGCTGGCGCCAAACAGCTGCTCGCCGTCGCACTGACGCACCAGCGCCACCAGCTGGGCGAGGAAGGCGGCCACCGCGCGCAGATCGGCTTCGTGGTCGCTGGTCACCAGCAAGCCTTCGTAGCCTTCGATGCTTAGGCCAGCTGCAGGCCGGGCGCGGCGGCGATGGCGCGCGCCACTGCCATCGCTTCCTCGGGCGTGCGGCAGCCGGCGCGTTTGCCCAGCGATGCCCATCTCGACCAGCAACGGCAGGGGCCGCGCAAGCGGATGGTCGGCGACGGCGCGCGCCAGCCCGCGCCACGCCGTCGAGGGAATCGGCCAGCGCATAGAAATCGAAATCCGGATCGCCGTGCATCAGCGCCAGCACGCTGTTGATGTCGGCCCTGGCGACCAGCTGGTTGGCCAGCAGCACGCGCCGCACGCCGAAGCGGTGCGCCACCTGCACCTGCGCCGCCGTGGCCAGCGTCATGCCCCAGGCGCCATTGGCGATCTGCGCGCCGAACAGCTGCGGGCACATGGTGGTCTTGCCGTGCGGTGCGAGGACGGCGCCGTAATGCGCGCAAAAGTCGCGCATCCAGTCCAGGTTGTGGCGCAGCGCGGACGTCTTGAGGACGGCGACCGGGAAGCTGGTGTCGGCCCGCAGCACGTTCCAGTCCTGCACGCCGATGGCGCCCTGGCGCAGCGGTTCCGTGATCGGCAAGCCCTTGACGCCGGGATGCAGCAATTGTTCGTCCAGCCAGGCCAGCGCCAGGCCACCTTTAGGCAGAGTGAACATCACGGTCTCCCTGTGGATTGTCCAGCACATAGTATATGTCCGAATCCCCTTCCTTTTCGCTGCGCTGCCAGCCCTGGGCCGCATAGAACGCGTCGGCACGGGTGGCGGCCCCGGTCGACAGGGTGATCCTGGCGTGGCCGAGCGCAAACAGGTAGCTGCGCATCTGTTCCAGCAGGCGCTTGCCGATGCCCTGCCCTTCAAAGGCCGGGTCGACGAACAGCGCCCAGATGAACGATTCATGCTTGTTCGCGCAGCCGAAGCTTAAGCCACCTTGCCGTCGACTTCACAGACCCAGGACTTGCCGAGCTTGTCCAGATAGTCGACGTACATGTCGTAGGTAATCCGGGTCGGATCGCGCAGGCGGTTCTCGGTGACGGCCAGGCGCACCGTGGACATGGCGAAGATATCGGCTTCAGCTTCACTTGCCTTACATTCAATGGGCTCATTCGTCGTCGGTGAGGAGTTGTTCAGTAAGCGCTCGTAGTGATTGAGAAAGTCGCGCGTGATCGCGTAGTGTTCGGTGTCCTCATACGCCACTTCCGAGATGCCGCTGCCGTCGAACTGCAGGATTTTCGCGTTCGGGTAGGACAGCAAGATGGGGGAATGGGTGGCGATGATGAACTGGCATCCCTGCTGCACGAGCTGGTGAATGGCCGACAGTGCCGCCAGCTGGCGGCTGGGCGACAGGGCGGCCTCGGGCTCGTCGAGCAGGTACAGGCCGTTCGGCCCGAAGTCGAGCATCACGTCCATGAACGCCTCGCCGTGCGAGCGCAAATGCAGCGATGGCTTCGGTTTCGGCGGGTCGAGCTGATCAATATACGAAAAGACGTTGAACAGGCTTTCCGCGCGCAGGAAATACGAATACTTCGGCTTGCGGAATCCCTTGACGATCTTGAGGTGGTGATGCAGCGGCGACACGTCCTGCTGCTCGCGGTACACATTGGGCGAACCGCCTTCACTCAGCAGGCCCGATGCCACAGCAATCGCTTCCAGAATCGTCGACTTGCCCGCGCCATTTTCGCCGACAAAGAAGGTCACGTCGGCGTGAGGATAAATGGTATCCATGCAGCGAACGGCAGGGATCGTGAACGGGTAGTCGTCGACGTCGACGTCGACGTCTTCACGTATCGAAATTTCCCTCAAGTAGGGCTTGGCTTGCATCACGATCGTTGTCCCTGTTCCCAAAAAGGCAGGGCGGGAAAGCTCGCGCTCGCCCGCCCCACGTTGGCCCTTCGCGCGGGCGCTTAGGACATGTGCTGACCACC
Organism: Massilia sp. H-1; assembly: GCA_024703915.1. Lineage (GTDB taxonomy): Bacteria > Pseudomonadota > Gammaproteobacteria > Burkholderiales > Burkholderiaceae_D > Telluria_A. Next base: position 2,657,660 of record CP087969.1, read on the forward strand.
GTTGATGGCGATATTAGCACCGGTCACGAATGCAGCCTCGTCCGACGACAGGTAGGCGACCAGGCTTGAAGCGACTTCCTCCGGCTTGCCCAGGCGCGCCATTGGAATTTGCGGAATGATCTTGCTGTCCAGAACTTCTTTCGGAATTTCCATGACCATCTTGGTGCCGATGTAGCCTGGCGAGATGGTGTTGACCGTCACGCCCTTGCGTGCCACTTCCAGCGCCAGCGCCTTGGTGAAGCCGTGCATGCTTAGGCCTTGGCGGCCGAATAGTTGGTCTGGCCGAAAGCGCCCTTCTGACCGTTCACCGACGAAATGTTGATGATGCGGCCCCAGCCGCGGTCAACCATGCCGTCGCACACCGGCTTGGTCATGTTGAAGACGGAGTCCAGATTGGTGGCCATGACGGCGTCCCAGTTCGGCTTGTCCATTTTCTTGAAGGTCATGTCGCGCGTGATGCTTAAGCGTTGTTGACCAGAACATCGATCACGCCCACTTCTTTTCGATTTTCATGACGCAAGCCTGCGCCGAATCGTAATCGGCCACATCGCATTCATATGCCTTGAAGTCGTGTAGCGGCGTCGTGGGTCGATGCGAGCCAGCCTTCCACTTTCTTGTTACCAGGCGAATACGTTGTGACGACCTTATAACCCAGGGCTGCCAGTTTGAAACAGACTGCTTCACCCAAACCGCCCATACCGCCGGTTACCAATGCCACTCTAGCCATGTGTCTTCTCCTGTTTTTATCTTCAGATTTCAAACATACTGCGGGGAAAACTCAATCCCGCTCGACTGCCAATGCAACTCCCATGCCACCGCCGATGCACAGGCTGGCCAGACCACGCTTGGCGTCACGGCGCACCATTTCGTGCAGCAGGGTGACCAGCACGCGCGCCGGATGCACCGATCGGGTGCCCCAGCGCAATTGCGCCGCCATTCACATTGATCTTGCTGGTGTCCCAGCCCATTTCCTTGTTGACCGCAATGGCTTGCGCGGCGAACGCTTCGTTGATTTCCATCAGGTCCACGTCTTCGTGGGTCCAGCCCGCCTTTTGAGGCACAGCTTGGTTGCCGAGACGGGGCCCATGCCCATGATGGTCGGATCCAGACCGGCCGACGAGTAAGCCTTGATGCGCGCCAGCGGCTTGAGGCCCAGGGCCTTGGCCTTGGAAGCCGACATCATGATCACGGCGGCGGCGCCATCGTTCAGGCCGGATGCATTGCCGATGGGTGACGCTGCCTTCCTTGTTGAAGGCCGGGCGCAGCGCCGCCAGCGATTCGAGCGTGCTGCCATGCTTCGGATACTCGTCGGTATCGAACACGACCGTGCCTTTTTGGACGGGATTTCCAGCGGGATGATTTCATCCTTGAACTTGCTTAGCCTTTTGCGCGGCCTCGGCCTTGAGCTGGGACTGCAGCGCAGATTCGTCCTGCGCCGCGCGACACGTCGAACTTCTTGGCGACGTTTTCAGCGGTGATGCCCATGTGGTACTGGTTGTAGACGTCCCACAGGCCGTCGACGATCATGGTGTCGGTCAGTTTGGTGTCGCCCATGCGGAAACCGTCGCGCGAACCGTTGAGCACGTGCGGCGAGGCGCTCATGTTTTCCTGGCCATGCCATGATGATGATGTCAGCGTCGCCGCACTTGATGGCCTGGGCCGCCAGGTGGGTGGCCTTGAGGCCGGAACCGCAGACTTTACCGACGGTAAATGCTTAAGCACCATGTCCGGCAGGCCAGCCTTGATGACGGCCTGGCGCGCAGGGCCCTGGCCGACGCCGGCAGGTGAGCACTTGCCCCATGATGACTTCGTTGATGCTGGCCGGGTCGAGACCGATTTGCGCCACCAGGTGCTTGATGACATGCGCGCCCAGTTCGGCGGCAGGGATTTTCATGAGCGTTCCGCCAAATTTTCCCACTGCGGTACGGCCTGCGGCCACGATTACGACGTCTTCCATGTGATTCTCCGAGGTTAGGCAAAGTTCATCTGGCGCGAGGGCCAGAGGTTTCAAGTGTGCCGCCGAAGCCGTGAACGCGCTAAGGAGGCGGTTACAGAGTCTTCAGGGCCTACTTTAGCGGCCCGGTGCGGACCGGCGGTCGGCCGGTAGCGCGAAACTTGCAGGAAGCCATGGTCGGATTGCGACTGGCCGGAGCGAACAAGTGCAAATGCTGCGGTTGAAAACATGGATTCCTCTATCGGATGATCAGCTTTGACACCTGTTCGGCGACAAAGTCCGCTATCTTAGTTTTCAGCCCGGCGCTCGGGTTTGAGCAATATCAATCTTATCAGCTTCTTCGAATGAAAGTCGGGCAGGGCTGGTCGATTTTTCTAGCCAGTAAGTTCATGTAAGCAACTTGATTCCATCCAGCGTGCGCGCACTGCTCGCGTATCACGCTGACGAAATCGGCGACGAAGGCTTTCGAGGCCAGCAGCCATGGCACTGACACGAAGGCGTCGCTCCACAGGCCGTTGACCCCCGACCGGCTTGGCCAGCACATAGTCGTAATCGACGTAATTCTTGATGGCCCAGTTCGGCAATGCCGCCACCCCCCGCCGCTCGCCACCAGCTGCAGGATGGCCACGGTCAGCTCGGCCGTGCGGCGCTCGAAATGGATGTTACTTAGCGCCAGCACTTCGCGGATCAGATCGATTCTTTCCTGCGGCACCGGATAGGTGATCAGGGTCTCGCCTTCGAAATCGGCGGCCTCCAGGCGGCGCAGCGTGCTCAGGCGGTGCTTCTGGGCCAGCACGACCAGGATTTCGAAGCGGAACAGGGGAAATACGGTGAAATCGGGCCCGCAGGCCGAGCCGATGACGAGATCGGCCTCGCCCGAGCGCAACAGTTCGACCGGATCGCTGTGGAAACCGGAGACCAGGTCGATCTCGACTTCCGGCCAGCGCTGGCGGAATTCGTCCATGACCGGCATCAGCCAGTCGAAACAGGTATGGCATTCGAGCGCAACCCGCAATTGCCCCTGGTCCCCCTGCGACAGGCGCGCCACGTCGCGCTCGGCCTGCTCGACCGCGGGCAGCACCGAGTCGGCCAGCGCCAGCAGGCGGGCGCCCGTGGCGGTGAAGGCGATCGGCATCGATTTGCGTTCAAACAGGGGGCCGCCGTAGCGGTCCTCCATCAGCTTGATCTGGTGAGACAGCGCGGACTGGGTCAGGTTCAGCAATTGTGCGGCCCGGACCAGGCTGCTTAGGCAGAGTGCAGTGCGCTCAGGGTACGGAGGTGTCGTAGCTCTAGCATGGTGGCTGTGTATGAATTTTATTCACGCGATTCCGCAAAAGGTTTCGTTTTGATTATACGACGGTTTGCAGCAAACTTTACATATTGTTCATTACATCCTTATTACACCATGCAAACCGTTCATACCCATACTCTCGGCTTCCCCCTGTATCGGCGCCCGGCGCGAGTTGAAAATCGCTCTCGAAGCCTACTGGCGCGGCGACACCACGGCCGAGGCGCTCGAAGCGACCGGGCGCGAATTGCGCGCCCGCCACTGGGCCCAGCAAGCCTTGTCCGGGCTCGACTACGTGACGGTGGGCGACTTTGCCCTGTACGACCAGGTCGCCAACCACATTCAGCTGTTCGGCTGCGAACCGGCCCGCTTCGGCTTCGACGGCACCGAACCGGCCCTGACCCGCTACTTCGCCATGGCGCGCGGCGACCGCGAGCACGACGCGGCCTGCTGCGGCGGCCAGCACAGCGTGCACGCGCTCGACATGACCAAGTGGTTCGACACCAACTACCACTACCTGGTCCCGGAATTCGCGGCCGACACCGACTTCACCCTGTGCAGCCGGCCGCCTGCTGGCCGAAGTGGCCGAAGCCCAGGCGCTGGGCCATCCGGTCAAGGCGGCCCTGATCGGCCCCCTCACCTTCCTGTGGCTGGGCAAGGCGAAGGGCGCCATGTGGACCGGCTCGATCTGCTCGAGCGCCTGCTGCCTGCTACCTACTCGCAGCTGCTGATGGCCCTCAAGGAAGCGGGCGTGGAATGGGTCCAGGTGGACGAGCCGATTCTGGGGCTGGACCTGCCCCCGGCCTGGCGCAATGCCTTCGAGCCTTGCTACTGGCAGCTGAGCCAGGCTTGGCGCGCGCATCCTGCTCGCGACCTATTTCTCGCCGCTGGAAGAAAACCTGAGCCTGGCCTGCCGCCTGCCGGTGGCCTAGCCTGCACGTGGACGGCATCCGCGCGCCCAGGAACTGGTCAATGTGTGCGACTGGCTGCCGGTGCCGAAAGTGCTGTCGATCGGGATCGTGGACGGGCGCAATATCTGGCGCACCGATCTCGATGCCGCCATCAGCGTGCTGCGCCCCCTGCTCGAACGGCGCAGCCAAGCCAGCTGTGGCTGGCGCCATCGTGCTCGCTGCTGCACGTGCCGTTCAGCCTGGCCGGGGAAACGGCGCTCGATGGGGAACTGGCGTCCTGGCTGGCCTTCGCCACTGAAAAGCTGGACGAACTGGCGACCTTGAAAGCCGCGCTGGACGGCACCGGCGCCGAAGCGGCGCTGGCCTACTCGCGCGACGCCATCGCCAGCCGCGCGCGCAGCACCCGCGTACACAGCGACCAGGTGGCGCGCGAACTGGCCGCGCTGGCACCGGACGCCGACCGCCGCCGCTCGCCGTTCGCCGTCCGCCAGGCGCTGCAGCGCGCGCGCCTGCGCCTGCCGTCATTCCCGACCACCACCATCGGCTCGTTCCCGCAGACGGCCACCATCCGCGCCGCGCGCCGGCTTCAGGAATGGCAGCGTGGCCGCCAGCGACTACGACGCCGCGATGCGGGCCGAGATCGCGTACGCCGTGCAGCGCCAGGAAGCGCTGGGCCTGGACGTGCTGGTGCACGGCGAAGCGGAGCGTAACGACATGGTCGAATATTTTGGCGAGCAGCTCGACGGCTTTGCCTTCACCCGCTTCGGCTGGGTGCAGTCGTACGGCTCGCGCTGCGTCAAGCCGCCCGTCATCTTTGGCGACGTGGCCCGTCCGCGCGCCATGACGGTGGGATGGACCAGGCATGCGCAAAGCCTGTCCGGCAAGCCGGTCAAGGGCATGCTGACCGGGCCGGTCACGATTTTGCAGTGGAGTTTTGTGCGCGACGACCAGCCGCGTTCGTGCACCGCGCTGCAGATCGCGCTGGCGATGCGGGCCGAGGTGGCGGACCTGGAGCAGGCCGGGATCGGCATCATCCAGATCGACAGTAGCGCTGCTGCGCGAAGGCTTGCCGCTACGGCGCGCTGCTGGGACGAGTATCTGACGTGGGCCACGCGCGCATTCCGGGTGACGGCCGGGGTGGCGGGCGACGCGACCCAGATCCATACCCATATGTGCTACGCGGAGTTCAACGACATCCTGCCGCAAATCGCGGCACTGGACGCCGACGTGATCACGATCGAGACCAGCCGCTCGGACATGGAGCTGCTCGACGGGTTCGGCAAGTTCAGCTATCCGAACGAGATCGGGCCGGGGGTGTATGACATTCACTCGCCAAGGGTGCCGGGGGTGGACGAGATGGAGCGGCTGCTACGCAAGGCGGCGCAGGTGATCCCGGCGCAGCACTTGTGGGTCAATCCGGATTGCGGCCTGAAGACGCGCGGGTGGAAAGAGACCGAAGTGGCTTTAACAAATATGGTGGCAGCGGCGCACCGCATGCGGCTGCAATAGCCGCCACCACATCGCCCCCTGCCTGCGCGAGGGCGACGGTTTTGCATGTAACAATCCTCGCTCATTGCCCCGCGGAACATTCACCGCTTCCCTCCCCATTCCCCAATTTTCAAAGTAGAATGCACGAGTTCTGCGCCACTTTGGGCGACGTTAGCCCATATCTCACGACTCGTTTATGCTCAAAAGCCCGTCTCAACTGCCCATCGAAATTAAGATTTCCACCGTCGTCGCGATCTCCACGATCCTGCATTCGGCCGACCCGCTGGCGATCGACGCAGCACTCAAACAAATGACCGGCGGCGTCTCGGACTTCTTCGAGGACGAGTTTGCCGTGATCGACGTGACCGCGATCGCCGAAGCGGCGCCCGCGATCGAATGGCAGCAGATGGTCGACGTGCTCAAGAAATACCGCCTGAACGCGGTCGCCGTGCGCGGCGCCAGCGCCGCCATGGGCGACGCGGTGCGCGCCAGCCGGCCTGTCGCTTGACGACGGCGTATCCGGCATCAAGCCGCGCGAAGAAGCCGACGTGCCTGCGGCACCGGCACCGGCGCCGCAACTGGCCACCCCGTCCGCGCCGCCCGCCGCCGCGAACGCCGCGCCAGTCGCGGCGACCGCGGTCGTCACGCCCGGCACCATGATCATCGATACCCCGGTGCGCAGCTTAGCCAGCGCGTGTATGCACGCGGCTGCGACCTGATCATCACCGCCACCGTCAACAACGGCGCCGAAGTCATCGCCGACGGCAGCATCCATGTTTACGCGGCCCTGAACGGGCGCGCTGGCTGGCGCCTCGGGCAATGCGGAAGCCCGCATTTTCGCCCAGTCGATGCAGCCGGAGCTGGTCTCGATCGCCGGTGTGTACCGCACCTTCGACGAAGGCTTCCCGCCGCAGATGGCACGCCAGCTTAAGCACAAATTCGCTTGGTGGGCGACCGAATCGATATACTATCGCTCAGTCCGGCTACCGCCCCCAATACCAGATCTTGATAAAGGACCCTCTAGTGGCACGAATTATTGTTGTGACGTCCGGCAAAGGCGGCGTCGGAAAAACGACCTCCAGCGCCAGCTTCTCCACCGGTCTGGCCATGCGCGGCCACAAGACCGCCGTTCTCGACTTCGACGTGGGCCTGCGTAACCTGGACCTGATCATGGGTTGCGAACGCCGTGTCGTGTATGACCTCATCAACGTCATCAACGGCGAAGCGTCGCTGAACCAGGCGCTGATCAAGGACAAGCACTGCGACAACCTGTTCATCCTGCTTAGGCCTCGCAAACGCGCGACAAGGACGCCCTGTCGGAAGAAGGCGTCGAGCGCGTGCTGCACGACCTGATCAACATGGGTTTCGAATACATCATCTGCGATTCATTCTAGCCGGTATCGAGCACGGCGCGCTGATGGCGCTCACCTTCGCCGACGAAGCGATCATCGTGACCAACCCGGAAGTGTCGTCGGTCCGCGATTCGGACCGCATCCTCGGCATCATCCAGGCCAAGTCGCGCCGCGCCCAGACCGGCGCCGAGCCGGTCAAGGAACACCTGCTCATTACCCGCTACTCGCCGAAACGCGTGGAAGCGGACGAAATGCTGTCGCACCAGGACGTGCAGGAAATCCTGCGCATTCCCCTGATCGGCATCATCCCCGAATCCGAATCGGTGCTGCACGCATCGAACCAGGGCAATCCCACGGATTCATTTCAAGGGTACCGACGTAGCCGAAGCCTATGAAGACGTGATCTCGCGCTTCCTGGGCCAGGAAGTGCCGCTGCGTTTCACCACCTATGAAAAACCGGGCATCCTGCAGCGAATCTTTGGAGCGAAGTGATATGGCACTGCTCTCATTCCTGTTCCCCTCCAAGCCGAAAAGCGCGTCGGCGGCCAAGGAGCGCCTGCAGATCATCATCGCGCGAACGCAATCACCGCGGCGGGCCCGATTTTCTGCTTCTACCCTGCACCGTGAACTGATTGAAGTGATTTCGAAGTACACCAAGGTCAGCGCCGACGACATCAAGCTCTCGCTCGACCGTCAGGGCAACCTGGAAGTGCTCGAAGTGAACGTGGTGCTGCCGGACGCCTGAGCGCCCGCGGCCTCTCGTGGCCCGGCCGTCTAAGACGGCCGCACCACGATCAGTTCGCTTGCCACGCGGGCGCAGGCCTCGACGTGTTCATAGCCCAGCTTGCGAAACATCGTGAAGCCGATGGCGGCCGACGCCATCTGGTAGAACGATCGGCACGAAACGTGACGCCGACTTGGCCATCATCTTGAGGCCGACCCGCTTGAACAGCTGCGTCAGCAGTTCGCGCGTCACCAGTTTTCCCACCATCACGCCCCCCACCCCCGACCGCGACCTTGTAGGCAATCAGTTTGTGATTCGGCTGCATCTGGTCGATCTGGGCTTCAGGTCAGGCCGAACGCCTCGTTCACGTCGTCCACCAGCTTCTTGAACAGCGACAAATCGGAGACCACATCGACGCCGGGAATCGGCACCGCCGACACCCCGGCCGAGATCACGGCCCGGCGCCGCACCATGCGCTTAAGCAGCGTTCACGGGTCGCTTCGATCTCTTTCGGGTTATCCGGAATAACAGTCCAGTCGGTCGGCATAGGATTCCTCAGCTTAAAAATTTATTTCCCCAAAGACGCAAAATGGGCATTGAATTCGGTGTTTTTAAAGTGTAACGTGTAACTAAACCGTGGGTATGCACAGAACATATTTTGTTGCCGAATGTAAATAAGTGTGTTTTTTAGCGTGTTACTTTGTAAAAGTCTGTTATATTCTGAGTAACTAATGAGTCTTCAAGGTAGGATTCCGCCTACAAAAACAAACTTCACGTTCGCGACCGCCTATTATGAGAATTGCAGTCTTAGACAACGACCGCAGCCAGGCCGACCTTATTTGCCAGGTGCTAACCTCGGCGGGACACGTGTGCCAATCCTTCGATAACGGCAAAGACATGCTTGCGCAGTTGCGCAAAGACAGCGTCGACATGCTGATACTCGACTGGCAAGTCGCCGACCTCAACGGCGCCGAAGTTGTCCGCCGTGCAAAGGAGAAATTAACCTCCGGAACGCCGATCATGTTCCTCACCAACAGCTCTGCCGAAGACGATATCGTCAGCAGCATTTCCGCTGGTGCAGACGATTATATGATCAAGCCGCTTCGGCGCGGCGAACTGGTGGCCAGGGTGCAAGCTTTGCTGCGCCGCGCCTACCCGACCCAGAATGGCGCCGAGCAACTCGTCTTCGGTCCCTACATCTTCGAAACCCGTCCCGGCCGCCTGCTGATGGATGGCGTGGTCATCGAAGTCACCCACAAAGAATTTTACCTGGCGCTGTTGTTTTTCAGGAATATCGGACGTCCGCTGTCGTGCGCCTACATTCATGAAGCGGTCTGGATCCGCGAAACCGCCGTGCCCTCGCGCACCATGGACACCCATGTGTCACGCGTGCGCAACAAATTGCAGTTGCGCCCAGAGAATGGTTTCCGGCTGGTACCCGTCTACAGTTACGGCTACCGCCTGGAAAAACTCGGCGCCTGAGAATTTCTCCACTGCACGGATTCTTCCCCGATCACTGAAGGGCTTGCGCCAGCACGGTATAATGACGGCACTCGTCCGTACACTGTATAGATATGCAACTGCTCGCCGTCGGCCTCAATCACACCACTGCACCGGTCTCGCTACGCAGAGCAGCTGGCGTTTGGTCCTGAGCAGCTCGGCCAGGCGGTGCGGGCCGCGCAAGGCTGGTTCATGCTAAGCATCGATCCGCGCGGCACCGACGAGGCCGCCATTCTGTCGACCTGCAACCGTACCGAAATGTACGCCGCCAGCGACATCGAAAACCCGCTCGACGCCAGTGCCCATTTCCTGGCCGATTATCACAAGCTCAACTACGGCGAACTGCGTCCGCACCTGTACATGCTGCCACAAGGCGAAGCGGTGCGCCATGCGTTCCGGGTCGCCTCCGGCCTCGATTCCATGGTCATGGGCGAAACCCAGATCCTGGGCCAGATGAAAGACGCCGTGCGCGTGGCCGAAGAAGCGGGCGGCATGGGCACTTATCTGCACCAGCTGTTCCAGCGCAGCTTCTCGGTTGCCAAGGAAGTGCGCAGCACCACCGAAATCGGCGCCCACAGCGTCTCGATGGCGGCGGCCGCGGTGCGCCTGTCGCAGCGCATTTTCGACAAGATCGCCGAGCAGCACGTGCTGTTCATCGGCGCTAAGCAGAAATGATCGAGCTGTGCGCCACCCACTTTGCCGCGCAAAATCCCAAGTCGATCACCATCGCCAACCGCACCATGGAGCGCGGCGAGGCCCTGGCCCACCGCTTCAACGGCAAGGCGATCCGCCTGGCCGCGCTGCCCGAGCAGCTGCAGCAGTTCGACATCGTCATCTCGTGCACCGCGTCCTCGCTGCCCCTGATCGGCCTGGGCCTGGTCGAGCGCGCGATCAAGGCGCGCCGCCACAAGCCGATGTTCATGGTCGACCTGGCCGTGCCGCGCGATATCGAGACCGAAGTCGGCCGCCTCGACGACGTCTTCCTGTACACCGTGGACGATCTTGGCCAGGTGGTGCAAACCGGCCTCGAACACCGCCAGGCCGCCGTGGCCCAGGCCGAAGCCATTATTGAAACGCGCGTGCAATCCTTCATGCACTGGATCGACGACCGCGCCATGGTCCCCGTGATCCAGGACCTGCAGGAAAACAGCGAAGCGATGCGCCTGTTCGAACTCGAACGCGCACGCAAGATGCTGGCGCGCGGCGACGACATCGACGTCGTCCTGGACGCCCTGTCCAAGGGCCTGACCGCCAAATTCCTGCACGGCCCGCAGCAAGCGCTGCACCGGGCCCAGGGCGACGAGCGCGCCCGCCTTGCCTCGCTGCTGCCGCAGCTGTTCCGCGGCCGCCGTTAGCGCCCCGCGCAGCTGCCTTGCCCGCCGCTTTCCTGCGGCCGTCCCCACACCTTTACCGAGTACCCTATGAAACCATCCATGCTGGCCAAGCTGGACCAACTGGCCAACCGTCTCGTCGAACTCGACGAACTGCTGATGCACGAAGGCGCGACGTCCAATATGGACAGCTACCGCAAGATGACGCGGAGCACGCCGAGATCGGCCCGCTGGTGGCCCTGTACAAGGAGTTCCAGCGCGCCCAGAGCGACATCGCCGAAGCGCAGGGAAATGCTGTCCGATCCGGACATGAAGGAATTCGCGCAGGAAGAGATCGAAGCGGCCAAAGGCCGCGTGGCCTACTCGAGCTGGACCTGCAAAAAATGCTGCTGCCGAAAGACGTCAACGACGAGCGCAACATCTTCCTCGAGATCCGCGCCGGCACCGGCGGCGACGAGATCGGCCCTGTTCGCGGGCGACCTGCTGCGCATGTACACCCGCTTCGCCGAGCGTAACCGCTGGCAGGTCGAGATGGTGTCCGAATCGGCCTCGGACCTGGGCGGCTACCGCGAAGTGATCGTGCGCCTGATCGGCAACGGCGCCTACTCTAAGCTCAAGTTCGAGTCGGGCGGCCACCGCGTGCAGCGCGTGCTTAAGCCACCGAAACCCAGGGCCGCATTCACACCTCGGCCTGCACCGTGGCCGTGATGCCGGAAGCGGACGAAGTCGAAGACGTGAACATCAACCCGGCCGACCTGCGCATCGATACCTTCCGCGCTTCGGGCGCGGGCGGACAGCACATCAACAAGACCGATTCGGCCGTGCGCCTGACCCACTTGCCGACCGGGATCGTGGTCGAGTGCCAGGACGACCGCAGCCAGCACAAGAACAAGGCCTCGGCGCTCAAGGTGCTGGCCGCGCGCATCAAGGACGTGCAGCTGCGCGAGCAGCAGTCGAAGGAAGCGGCCACCCGCAAGAGCCTGATCGGCTCGGGCGACCGCAGCGAACGGATCCGCACTTATAACTTCCCGCAGGGGCGCATGACCGACCACCGCATCAACCTGACGCTGTACAAGCTCGATTTCATCATGGACGGCGAGCTGACCGAGCTGACCAACGCGCTGGCGGCCGAACACCAGGCCGAATTGCTGGCCGCGCTGGGCGACTGAGCTTGCGGTTAAGCTTCCAATAAGCCTGCCGCGATTTAATGCAATACTCACCACTTTGACCGCCACGGAACGCCCATGCCAAGCAATCGCCAGATCCTGATCGCCATCGCCCTGACCTGTTTCGCCCTGGTGGGCGGCGCGCTGTACTTCCAGCACGTGAAAGACATGCTGCCTTGTCCGCTGTGCGTGATCCAGCGCTATGCCTTCCTGTTTACCGGCCTGTTCGCGCTGATCGCCGCGTTCACGCAGAAGCGCACGCCGTGGACCGCGCTGTCGCTGGTCGCCGCGCTGGGCGGCCTGGGAACGGTCGCCAAGCACTTGTACGTGCTGGCCCATCCCGGCTTCACCTGCGGCATCGACCCGTACGAAAACTTCCTCAACAACCTGCCGACTGCCAAGGTCATGCCATGGCTGTTCGAGTCCAACGGCCTGTGCAGAATCGGCCGGTGACCTGATCGTCGGCCTGTCGCTGCCGCAGTGGTCGGCCCTGTCGTTCGCGCTGCTCACCGCCTAGCCTGATCACGGTCCTGGTCCGCCGCAACAAATGATCGCGCCCGGCGTCACGGTAGGTGCACTGCAGGCCGGCTTGCCGCTGGACCCGCTGGAGAACCGCATCCTGCTGTGCCACGCCCTGGGCCTGACCCGGGTCGGCCTGATCACGCAGAACGAACGCACGCTGACGGCGCCCGAAGCGGATGCCCTGCGCGCCCTGGTCGAACGGCGCATGCGCGGCGAACCGATCGCCTACATCGTGGGCAAGCGCGAATTTTTTCGGGCTCGATTTCCGCGTCACCGATGCGGTCCTGATTCCCCGCCCCGATACCGAACTGCTGGTCGAACTGGCGCTTGAACGCCTGCCGCAGGGTGGGCGCGCGCTCGACATGGGGACCGGCAGCGGCGCCATCGCGGTCGCCATCGCCCACACGCGGCGCGACGCGCAGGTGACCGCGCTCGACGTCAGCCCGGCCGCGCTGGAGGTGGCGACGTCCAACGCGGCAGCCAACGGCGCGGCCGTGCGTTTCTTGCAAAGCGACTGGTACAGCGCGCTTGGCAGCGAGGTCTTCGACCTGATCGCCTCCAATCCCCCGTACATCGCCGACGGCGACATCCACCTGTCGCAGGGCGACTTGTGCTTCAGTAGCTGTGGCGCCCTGACCGACCACGCCGACGGCCTGTCGGCGCTGCGCACCATCGTCGCCAGGCGCTCCCCGCGCACCTGGTGCCGCAGGGCTGGCTGCTGATGGAGCACGGCTACGACCAGGCCGCGCAGGTGCGCCAGTTGTTGACCGAAGCAGGCTACACGGACGTGCAAAGCTGGCGCGACCTGGCCTAAGCATCGAGACGGACGACAGGCGGACGCGCGCCAGCGCCCTAAGAGCCGCACAGCGTCCGCACGCAAGAAACTGCCATCGCAAACCCGCATTGCGCACTGGCTGGCTCAGCAAGGGCGCGCGGGCAGGAAGGGTGAGCTGCCACTCCATGATCTCGTTCTTGCTCGCGCGGTCCTCGTTTCCGTCCACCGGCACCGAACCGTGAGGTGGGATCCTTGTCCAACAAGGACTGAAGGAGACGAGCATGTTCGAGACCATAGCGCTGCACCTCAATCCCACCACCCGCTCTGCCGTGTTGCGCATGCTCCATGCGCGCGGCGACGGGCGCAGTCTCAATGCCGTGCTGGAAGAAGCGTTGCAGGCGTGGCTGCTCAAGGCGGCCTGCGACGATCCGCGCGCAGCGCAGGCAGGCCCGCGCGGCTATCAATGGAAAAGCCTGTTCCTGCCGGAGGGCACCTGCATCCGCTTCGAATACCGGCACCAGACCTGGCATGCCGAGGTGCGGGGCGACCATATCATTTACCAAGGCCAGGCGTATTCGCCGCGTCAGCTCCTGCTGCACGTGACAGGCACCGTGCGCAATGCCTGGCGCGAGCTATGGATACGCGCGCCTGGGGACTTCCGCTGGCATCTGGCCGACACGCGCCGCCACATCCTGCGGCGTACGCCGCGTGGCAAACACCGGCGCGGCATTGATGCCACCGTTCTCACCACGGACAGTGCAATCGCCAAAGCCGAGCGCGCGGCGCTGGAGGCAGCAGGCGAGCCGGTGCCAGCCCATCTTTGGCGCAGTGAAAGCGCGGGCCGCGGCGCCGCGCTGCGCGGATTCTCTACCGCGACGATCTGGTGCGCGCCGACCAGCCGGACCTGAGCTTCAAACTCGGTGGCGGCGGCCATGTCAAGGCAGGACGATCCGGACCGCGCGACCGGCGCTGGCACAGCTTTGTCGCCGAAGTGACGGCAAGAGCGCTCGCCGCGCGGGAAGGGGCGATTCAAGGGGCGATTCAAGGGGCGATTCAAGGGACGATTCGCTAGAAGCGGTCAAGGTGCTTAAACTTTGCTAAAATGGCTACCCAGCCCCGGAGCCCCCTTGCGCCAACTGCTCATCATCCCCGCACTCTTGCTCGCGCTACTGGCGCCGCCCGGCGCCACGGCTAAGCAGCAGCGCGGCGGACCAGGCGGCCAGGGCGCTGTTCGAGGCCGACTGGCAGTGGCGCCTCCAGAACCAGCCCGAATACGCCACCCTGATCGGCGACTACCGCTTCGACAATACCCTGTCCGACACCACGCTGGCCGCCGCCCTGCAGCAGCCTCGCCCACGAACGCAAGATGCTCGAGCAGGCGCGCCAGATCGCGCGACCAGCTGAGCGGCCAGAATCCCCTGTCCTGGGACCTGTTCATCTACCAGAAGGAGCAGCTGCTGCGCGCGGCCGCCTTCTATCCCTTCAACCCGCAGCCGCTCACGCAGCTGGCTTAAGCATCCACGTCAGCCTGCCGCAGACCGTGGCGCAAATGCCGTTCGCCACCGAGGCCGACTACCGCAATTACCTGGCGCGGCTGGACGCGCTGCTTAAGCCCACGTGGCCAGAGCATCATCAGAACAGCTGCGCGAGGGCGTGCGCAGCGGCTGGGTCGCACCGAAGTTGGCCGTGCGCCAGGTGCCCGGCATGCTGCAGCCAGCTGCGCGGAGACGGCCCTGGACGGCGCGCTGGGCCAGCCGTTCCGCCAGATTCCGGCAACCATCGACAAGCCGGTGCGCGACGCACTTGCCGCCAGCGGCCAGACGGCGCTGCGCACCAAAGCGATGCTTAGCCCTGCAGGAGCTCGAGGACTTCGTGCGCACCGAATACCTCCCGGCCGCGCGCGACACCATCGGCGTGAGCGCCCTGCCCGGCGGCCAGGATTACTACGCCTTCCTGGCTGCCCAGCAGACCGGCACCAGCCTGACCCCGGCCGAGATCCACGCGCTGGGCCTGAAAGAAGTGGCGCGCCTCAAAGCGCTGCTCCCGGCCGCGATCGCCCGTACCGGTTTCGCGGGCACCTTCACCCAGTTCGCCGCCTTCGCCAACAGCGACCCGCGCCTGTTCGCAGCCACGCCGGAACTGCTGCTGGCGCGCTACCGGCGCCTGGTCAGAACGGGTAGCAGCATTAAGCATGCCGAAACTGTTCTTCAGCGTGCTTACGGCCCAGGAGCTGCTGGTCAAGTGGGCCACCTCGGCTAGCGCGCCGAACAGGGCGCGGCCTGGTACGAAGCCGGTACCGCGGACCGCCCCGCCGCCTTCGTGGTCAATACGGCCCGCCCCGACACCCATCCCCTGTGGGAGGCCGAAACCCTGACCCTGCACGAAGGCATGCCGGGCCACCACATGCAGGCCGCGCGTGCGCGAACTGGGCGAACTGCCGCCGTTCCGGCGCTACGGCTGGAACGTGGCCTACGGCGAAGGCTGGGCCCTGTATGCCGAATCGCTGGGCCCTGAACTGGGCTTTTACAAGGATGCTTTTTCGGCCTTCGGCAGGCTCAACGCGGAACTGTTCCGGGCCGCGCGGCTGGTGGTCGATACCGGCATCCACAGCAAGGGCTGGTCGCGTCAGCAGGCGCTCGATTACATGAACGCCAATACCGCCAACCCGGTGGCCGACAATGAAACCGAGGTCGACCGCTACATCGCCTGGCTAAGCCCAGGCGCTCGGCTACAAGCTGGGCGAACTCAAGATCCGCGCTGCGCGACAAGGCCCAGGCGGCGCTCGGCGAGCAGTTCGACCTGCGGCGTTTTCACGCAGCCGTGCTCGACAATGGCCCGCTGCCGCTGCCGCTGCTGGAACAGCAGCTCGACCAATGGCTGGCCGCCACGCTGCCCAAGGCGGCGCCCCCTGCCCCTGCCAAAATAGAAAACGGCGCGGCTCCGGCGCGCTTGGCGTTTTTCGGTTAATCTCGCAGCAATTACCTATTTGGCAGTACAAGAAAGGATCCACCCGTGTCGAACCAACTGACCCGCCGTCTGGCCCTGCTGGACGAAGAAGACAACCGGCCCCTGCTCGGTCAGGGACTGCGTGGTATCGAACGCGAGACGCTACGCGTCGACCCGCGCGGCCATCTGGCGCGCACCCCGCATCCGGTGGCGCTCGGCTCCGCGCTGACCAACCCGCAGATCACCACCGACTACGCCGAAGCCCTGCTCGAATTCATCACAGCCTACCGAGAACGACATCGGCCTCACGCTGCACAAGCTCGACGCCATCCACCGCTTCGCCTACTCCAGGCTGGGCGAGGAAATGCTGTGGAGCGAATCGATGCCGTGCGAGCTGCCGTCCGAAGAAGAAATCGACATCGCCTGGTACGGCACCTCCAACATCGGCATGCTCAAGCACGTGTACCGGCGCGGCCTCGCTGCTGCGCTACAACAAAGCGATGCAGTGCATCGTCTAAGCATCCACTACAACTACTCGCTGCCCGAGCAGCTGTGGCATCTGTTCTCGGTGGACCAGGGCGTGCCCGAAGAACGCCGCTGCGGCCTGCGCGACTTCCAGTCCGAAAGCTACATTGCCCTGATCCGCAACTTCCGCCGCTACAGCTGGCTGCTGATGTACCTGTTCGGCGCATCGCCTACCCCTGTCCAAAGGCTTCCTGCGCGGACGCCAGCACAGCCTCGAGACGCTCTCCGACGACACGCTCTACCTGCCATACGCGACCAGCCTGCGCATGAGCGACCTCGGTTACCAGAACGATGCCCAGTCCGGCCTGACCCCGCACGAAAATTCGCTCGAGAGCTATGTGCGCACGCTGATGGATGCGGTCAACCGTCCCTACCAGCCGTACGCCGCGCTCGGCACCAAGAAGGACGGCGAGTGGATCCAGCTGTCGACCAACGTGCTGCAGATCGAGAACGAATACTATTCGACCATCCGCCCCAAGCGCGTGATCCGGACCGGCGAGCGGCCGGTGCAGGCCCTGTGCAAGCGCGGCGTGCAGTACATCGAAGTGCGCTGCCTGGACGTCGATCCGTTCGAACCGATCGGCATCAGCGTCGAAACGGGGCGCTTCATGGATGCCTTCCTGCTGTTCTGCGCGCTCGACGACAGCCCGATGATCAACCAGATGGAAAGCCAGATCCACGCGCGCAATTTCGCCCGCACCGTCAAGGAAGGCCGCAAGCCCGGCCTCACGCTCACGCGCGACGGCGAGGGAAGTGGCGCTGCGCGACTGGGCCAACGAACTGATGGCGCGCATCGCGCCGGTGGCGGCCCTGCTCGACGACCAGCACAACGACGGCGGCGTGCATGCCGCTTCGATGGCGGCGCAGCAGGCCAAGATCGACAACCCGGCCGTCACGCCGTCGGCGCGCGTGCTCGACGAAATCCGCGCGCTGGGCTCGGCCGCCGCCTTCGGCCTGCGCCAGAGCGTGGCGCACGCGGCCTACTTCCGAAAGCCCGCTGATGCTTAAGCCGAAGAACAGATGTTCACGGAGCTGGCCGAATCCTCGCTGGCCGAGCAGCGCGACATCGAACGCACCCAGACCGGCAGCTTCGACAATTTCGTCGCCGCCTACAACAGCAGTACACTATGCGGTGACTAAGCTCCCGGGACAGACGCCTTGCTGACCTTTTACAACGAACACCATGCGCAGCACCGCGGACGGGTCGAGATGTTCCGCGGCGAGCTCGTGCCCTGTTTCGAAAAGCCGGAACGGGCCGACATGGTGCTGGCCGAATTCGAACGGCGCGGCCTGGGCCAGGTCGTCACGCCGCACGGCGTGTCGCTGGTGTCGCTGGAGCGCATCCACACGCCGCGCTATCTGCATTTTCTGCGCAGCGCCTGGAGCGAATGGCTGGCGCTCGATGCGTCGAACGCCGAACGCGATGCGTTTCCGTCGGTGTGGCCGATCCGCGGCATGCGCCACGATATCGAGCCCGATAATTTTGCCGCCCGCATGGGCTTGTACTCGATGGATGCTTAAGCACGCCGCTCACGGCTTAAGCACCTGGATCGCCGCCAAGACCGGCGCCGACTGCGCGATCAATGCGGCGCACGCGCTGCGGCTTGGCCAGCGCGGCACCTTCGCACTCACGCGCCCGCCCGGCCACCACGCGGGGGCGATTTTTTCGGCGGCTACTGCTTCATGAACAATGCGGCGCTGGCGGCCCAGCACCTGCTTGACGACGGCGCGAAAAAAGTCGCCATCCTCGACATCGACTACCACCACGGCAACGGCACCCAGAGCATCTTCTACCAGCGCGACGACGTGCTGTTCATCTCGATCCATGCCGATCCGCGCAGCGAGTACCCGTTCTACCTGGGTCACGCCGACGAAACCGGCGAAGGCGCGGGCCTGGGCTGCAACATGAATTTGCCGCTCCCGCATGGCACCGGCAGCGCGCAGTGGTTCGCGGCGCTGGAGACGGCCTGCTACAAGCTGGGAGCGTTCGCGCCGGACGCGCTGGTGGTGTCGCTGGGGGTCGATACCTTCGCGGGCGACCCGCTGTCGCACTTCCAGTTTGCAAAGCGCGGATTTCCTGCGCATCGGCGAACGCATCGCCCACCTCGGCCTGCCGACCGCCTTCGTGTTCGAGGGCGGCTACGCGGTCGCGGAAATCGGCATCAACGTGGTCAACGTGCTCGAAGGTTTCGAGACGGCGGCCTGACAACACAAGGAACAGTGATGACTCAATGGCAGCGCAGCGCCTTCGCCGAGCTTTCGGTGGACGACCTTTACTGCGTGCTGCAGAAGCGCCAGGAAGTATTCATCCTGGAGCAGACCTGCTTCTACCAGGACTTCGACGGCCTCGACCAGGGCGCCCACCACCTGCTGGGGTGGCACGAGGTCGACGGCAAGCGCGAGCTGGGCGCCTATCTGCGGGTGCTGGCGCCGGGCGCCAAGTACACCGAGATGTCGATCGGGCGCGTGCTCACCTCCAAGGCGGCGCGCGGCTCAGGCATCGGCCGCGAGCTGCTGACCGAAGGCCTGGCCTGGGCCGACAGCCTGCATCCGGGCCACCGGATCCGGATCGGCGCCCAGCGCTACCTGGAGAAGTTCTACACCAGCTTCGGCTTCGTGACGTTCTCGGAACCGTACGACGAGGATGGCATCATCCACGTCGACATGCTGCGCTGAGATCCGTCTTTACAGGACTTCGACCAGTTCCAGGTCGAACACCAGGCCGGAGTTCGGCGGAATGGCGCCATTGCTTAAGCACCCGATGCGCCGTAGCCGAGCGCGCTGGGAATGAGCACGGTGCGCTTGCCGCCCACGCGCATGCCGATCACGCCCTGTTCGAAACCGGGAATGACCTGGTTGGCGCCGATGGTGAAGGTGTAGGGCGACTTGCCGACCGAGGTGTCGAACTGGGTGCCCTTGAACGGCGAGGTGGCGGTGTACAGCCAGCCGGTGTAATGCACGCGCACGGTCTTGCCGCTGACGGCTTCTGCGCCGGTGCCGGGGGCGCCAACGTCGGTCTTGGTCAGCGCGGCCGGATTGAACACGGCTGCCGCCGGGGTGTCGTTGCCGCCGCCGCCGCAGGCGGACAGGCTGGAAAGGGCGATCATGGCAGCTACCAGGGAAAACTTGAGATTCATAATTACCTTCCAGGATAAGAAAATTCCACCGAAGTGTAGCGCTATCGGGCTTCGGTGGCTACGCGCAAAAGTGTCACCAAATGTCTTAAATCTCTACCTGGGTGCCGAGTTCGATGACGCGGTTGGTCGGGATCTGGTAGTAGTCGGCCGCGCCGCGCGCATTGCACGACATGGCCACGAACACATGTTCGCGCCACGGCGCCATGCCCTGGCCTGGCGTCGAGATCACGGTCTGGCGCGCGATGAAGAACGAGGTTTCCATCATCTCGAACGGCAAGCCTTGCGCCGCGCATTGTTCGAGCACCTTCGGAATGTCGGGCTCGTCCTTGAAGCCGTAGTGCACATTGACCTGGAAGCAATTGTGCCCCAGCGCGATCACCTTGGCCTGCTCTTCCGGCGTCACCCACGGCTCTTCCACCATGTGCACGGTCAGGAACACCACGCGCTCGTGCAACACCTTGTTGTGCGACAAATTGTGCAACAGGGCATGCGGCACGCCGTCGCTCTCGCCGCGCAGGAAAATCGCGGTGCCGTACACCCAGGTCGGCGGCGCCACGAACAGTGAATCGAGGAAGTCGTCGAGCGGGATCGCGTGCTTTTGCAGATTCTGGAACACCAGGCTGCGGCCTTCCTTCCAGGTCATCATCAGGGTAAACAGGACCGCGCCCAGCAACAGCGGGAACCAGCCGCCATGGAACAGCTTGAGCGAGGTCGACGACAGCAAGGCCACGTCCATGATCAGGAAGAAGCCGGTCGCGCCGACGCACAGCACCAGCGGCAGGTGCCAGCGGTAGCGCGTGACGAAGAAGGTCAGGACCGTCGTGCACAGCATGGTGGCGGTCACCACGATGCCGTAGGCGCTTACCCAGGTTGTCGGAAGAACGGAAGATCAGCACCGCGATCAGCACCACGATCAGTTGCAGCCAGTTAACGGCCGGAATATAGATCTGGCCGATTTCGCTTGCCGAGGTATGCAGCACGCGCATGCGCGGCAACAGGCCAAGCGCGATCGCCTGCTTGGTCATCGAGAACGTGCCCGAGATGGTCGCCTGCGACGCGATCACGGCCGCCATGGTCGACAGCAAGACCAGCGGATAGATCAGCCAGCCGGTGACCTGGTTGAAGAAGGGGTTCGAGACGGCGTCCGGATTGACGATCAGCAGCGCGCCCTGGCCCAGGTAGTTCAGCGCCAGCGCCGGGAAGGCGACCATGAACCAGGCCGCGCGGATCGGCTTCTTGCCGAAGTGGCCCATGTCGGCATACAGCGCTTCGGCACCGGTAATGGCCAGCACCACCGCGCCGAGGGCGACGAAGGCGGTGAACTTGTTGTCGGCCATGAATTCGAGGGCGCGCAGCGGGTTCAGCGCGGCCAGGATTTGCGGCGCTTGCGCGATGTGCATCACGCCCATCACGGCCAGGGCCAGGAACCAGACCGTCATCACCGGACCGAACCAGCGGCCGATGCTTAAGCCGTGCCGCGCCGCTGCAGCATGTACAGGCCGATCAGCACGGCAATGGTGATCGGCACCACGAAGCGCGTCATGCCCGGCGCGGCGACCTCGAGACCTTCGATCGCCCCGAGCACGGAAATGGCGGGCGTGATCACGCTGTCGCCGTAGAACATGGTGGCGCCGAACACGCCCAGCACCATCAGCGGGAAATACCAGCGCGAATGGCGGGTGACGGAATTGAGCGCCAGCGCCATCAGGGCCATGATGCCGCCCTCGCCGCGGTTGTCGGCACGCAGCACCAGGGTGACGTATTTGAGGGAAACGATGAGGGTCAGGGCCCAGAAGATCAGCGAGATGACGCCCAGCAGGTTCGGGGTCGTGAGTGACAGGCCATGGTCAGGATCAAAAATTGCCTTGAGCGTGTACAGCGGACTGGTACCGATATCGCCATAAACAATGCCGACCGCCGACAGCGTCAGCGCGGCCAGACTGCTTTTCTTGTGTTCCGAGGTCAAGATTGCACCGTAATATAGTTTTGTTGCGCTGCACAGTAAGTCACGAATGGGTAAAAAGCAAGAAGGATTCGCATGGGGGCACCGTTCCACATTGCACGGGAAACAGTCTTTACTCTACCACCGACCGTATCGCCGTGCCCTCGCCAGCAATGGAATGTGAAACACGCCATAATGTTGTTCTAGCGAATTTCGATTGACCACTTCATGCGTACCGGCATCCTGTCCGCCGCCCTGGCGTTTCTCTGCTGGGGATTGTTCCCCCTGTATTTCCACGCCATCAGCGACGTGCCCCCGATGGAAATCCTGGTGCACCGGGTGCTATGGTCGCTGCTATTCCTGACCATCATCCTGAGCGTGCGCCAGCAATGGAAATGGCTGGGCGCTGCTGCGCGGACAGCCGCGCGTGATGCTCAGCTTCGCGCTCAGCTCCCTGCTCCTGTCGGGCAACTGGCTGTTGTATATCTGGGCAGTCAACAGCGGGCACGTGATCGAAGCGAGCCTCGGCTACTTCATCAATCCGCTGGTCAACGTGATGCTGGGCTACCTGGTGCTCAAGGAACGCTTGCGGGTGGGCCAGTGGGCGGCCATCGGCATTGCCGCGCTGGGCGTGCTGTGGCTGACCTGGCAGGCCGGGCACATGCCATGGATCGCGCTGATTCTGGCGGCCTCGTTCGGCGGCTACGGCCTGATGCGCAAGACCGCCGCGCTGGGCGCGCTGGAAGGCTTGTCGTTCGAAACCATGATCCTGTTCCCGTTCGCCCTGGCCTACATCGCCTGGCTGACCATGCACGGCCAAAACAGTTTCCTCACCACCGATTCGGACAGCACGCGCTGGCTGCTGGTGGCGGCCGGGCCGATCACCGCCATCCCGCTGCTGCTGTTTGCCTCGGGCGCGCGCAAGATTCCGCTGTCGGTGCTGGGCCTGCTGCAATACATCGGCCCCACCATCCAGCTCAGCCTGGGGATCTTCCTGTTCCACGAAGTCTTTAGCGCCGGACGCCTGGCTAAGCTTCGCCCTGATCTGGAGCGCCCTCGCCCTGTACGCCGCCGAAGGCATGCTCAAGCGCCCCCAGTAAATACTTTCACAATCAGGGGTCAGACCTCCATTCTGAAAGTATTTCAGAATGGAGGTCTGACCCCGATTGTGAAATTGCGGGGGCGCTGGCTGCTATCCGGGCCGTGTTTACTGTATCCTGTTGACCTTCCGTTCATTCCCCGAGAATTATTAATAATGGCTAATTACGTCTATACCATGAACCGCGTGGGCAAAATTGTCCCGCCCAAACGTCAGATCCTGAAGGACATTTCCCTGTCATTCTTCCCCGGTGCCAAGATCGGCGTGCTGGGCCTGAACGGTTCCGGCAAGTCGACTTTGCTGAAAATTATGGCAGGCATTGATACGGACATCCAGGGCGAAGCCGTGCCGATGCCGGGCCTGAACATCGGCTACCTGCCGCAGGAACCGCAGCTCGATCCCGAGCAGACGGTACGCCAGGTGGTCGAATCGGGTCTGGGCGAAGTGTTCGAAGCGCAAGCCAAGCTGGACGCCGTGTACGCCGCCTATGCCGAAGAAGACGCGGACTTCGACGCCCTGGCCGCCGAACAGGCGCGCCTGGAAGCGATCATCTCCACGTCCGACGGCGGCAACCTGAACCTGCAGCTGGAAATGGCCGCCGATGCGCTGCGCCTGCCGCCGTGGGAAGCCAAGGTCGGCGTGCTGTCCGGCGGTGAAAAGCGCCGCGTGGCGCTGTGCCGCCTGCTGCTGGCCAAGCCCGACATGCTGCTGCTCGACGAACCAACCAATCACCTGGATGCCGAATCGGTCGACTGGCTCGAACAATTCCTGCTGCGCTTCCCGGGCACCGTGGTCGCCATTACCCACGATCGCTACTTCCTCGACAATGCCGCCGAATGGATCCTGGAACTGGACCGCGGCCACGGCATCCCATGGAAAGGCAACTACTCGACCTGGCTGGACCAGAAATCGGCCCGCCTGAAACAGGAAGAGTCGAGCGAGTCAGGCGCGCCAAAAGGCGCTGGCCAAGGAACTGGAGTGGTCGCGCCAGAACCCGAAAGCACGCCAGGCCAAGTCCAAGGCCCGTCTGGCCCGCTTCAACGAGCTGTCCGAATACGAATACCAGAAACGCAACGAGACCCAGGAGATCTTCATTCCTGTGGCCGAACGTCTGGGCAACGATGTGATCGAATTCAAGAACGTGTCGAAAGCCTTCGGCGACCGCCTGCTGATGGACAACGTGTCCTTCACGGTCCCGCCGGGCGCCATCGTCAGTATCATCGGCCCCAACGGCGCCGGTAAATCGACTCTGTTCAAAATGATCGCCTAAGCATGGACACCTCGGACAGCGGCGAAGTGGCGATCGGCCAGACCGCGCGCATCTCGCTGGTCGACCAGAGCCGCGACAAGCTGGCCGACAACAAGTCGGTGTTCGACGACGTCTCCGGCGGCGCCGACATGCTCACCGTCGGCCGCTTCGACATGCCGTCGCGCGCCTACCTGGGCCGCTTCAACTTCAAGGGTTCGGATCAGCAAAAGCTGGTGGGCAACCTGTCGGGCGGTGAACGCGGCCGTCTGCACCTGGCCAAGACCCTGCTCAAGGGTGGCAACGTGCTGCTGCTCGATGAACCGTCGAACGATCTGGACGTCGAGACCCTGCGCGCCTGGAAGATGCCCTGCTGGAATTTGCTTAAAGCAGCGTGATGGTGATTTCCCACGATCGCTGGTTCCTGGACCGGATCGCGACCCACATCCTGGCATTCGAAGGCAATTCGCAGGTCACTTTCTTCGACGGCAACTATCAGGAATACGAAGCCGACAAGAAAAAGCGTCTGGGCGAAGAAGGTGCCAAGCCGAAGCGGATCCGCTACAAGCCACTCACCGTGTAAGGACAGACCATGCGCGCGCCCTTGTTTGCAGCACTGCTGGCATGCGCCCCGGCCAGCGCCAGTGCGGCCGAGCCGCTCGTCTATCCGGCCTGGATGCAGGGTTGCTGGCAGTGGGTCAATGCCGATCCCGGTTCAGTCGAGCAATGGACCGCCCCTGCGGGCGGCCTGATGCTGGGCATGAGCAAGACCATCAAGTCCGGCAAGCTGAGCGCGTTCCGAGTTCATGCGCATCAGCGAAGTGGAACCGGGCAAGCTGGGCTTGACGGCCCAGCCCTCGGGCGGCGCGCCGACCACCTTCCTGCTGCTGCACAGCCGCGAGAAGGAAGTCACCTTCGAGAACCTGGGCCACGATTTCCCGCAACGGGTCATGTATCAGGGGCGCGGGCGACAAGCTCTTGCATGCACGCATAGAAGGCACGCTCAACGGCAAGCCGAAAGGCATCGACTTTCCGATGCGGCGCGTGTCCTGCGAGGCAGCATAAGAAAAGGGTCCCGCGGGACCCTTTTTTACGCCAGAAACCGCTTAGAAGCTGAACTTGGCACCGGCGGTGATGGCGTCCGCCTTGGCACCCACATCCTTGCTCTTGCCATAGCGCTCGTATTCGAGGATCAGCGCGGTGGTGTCGCTCAGTTTGTACTGGCCGCCGAGGCTTGGCGTAGATTTCCGTCTTGCTGTCGCTGCTGGAAATATTCGGCGTGGTGCTGCTCAGCTTGGTCTTGGTGTAGCTTAAGCGCCCAGCTTGCCGTACACGGAGAACTGTTCATTGACCGGCATGGTGGCCTTGCCCACGATATAAGCGCGGTGGCCGTCGGTGGTGGCCGACGACGGCGTGTTGGCGATCCTGTAATTGAAGGTGTGGTCGGCTTTGCGCAGGTCGGTGTAGCTTAGCTTCCAGGCCGAAGGTCGGGGTGAAGTCGACACCGCCGAAGATCTTGGCAGACGGCTTCCAGCCTTCCGCATTGACATTGGTGGCACCATGCCCAGCTTGAATTCGTGATCGGAAGTCGCGACGCCCACACCGATATAGGGCTTGCTTTGGGCCATTGCGGCACCACTCATCAGCGACGCACCGGCAATCATGGCAAAGATAATCTTTTCATAGGGGTTCCTTTTTTAAAACGGTCTGGTCCGCAATTCCCGTTGAATTGCGAGGACTTCAAGATAGCATCCTGACCATGGCAACGCTTTGGCGATTAAGTAAGAAACGTAAGCGAATGTTACTGACTTTCCGGTCATCAATATATGTACATGATAGACGGAAATTGCCAGAACTTAGGCGATGAAGCGGAAAGTGAGGTTGAGGCGCGGGCCGCAAGGCCGGGTTTGCTTGTTGATGCCGTGCTGCCAGTGGGCCTGGGTCGCCCCCGCCATCAGCAGCAAATTGCTTAAGCGCAGATCGAGTTTGACGCTGCGTTTGCTGGTCTTGTGGCGCAGGATGAAGGTGCGGGTGGCGCCGAAGCTGAGCGAGGCGATGGCTAAGCGCCGGGCCCAGTTCGGCCTCGTCGTCGCTGTGCATGCCCATGCTGTCCTGCTCGTTGCGATAATAGTTCAGCAGCACGCTGTTGAACTGCCGCCCCGTGGCCGCCTCCACCGCCGCCCGGATCTCGGACAGCAGCACGGTCCACGGCTGGGGCGCCATTGTCAGTCCGGAATAGGTGTAGCGCACGTCCCCATGCCAGGCGGTCAGGCGCGGCTGCAGGAAAGACTTGCCCCACAGCGTGATCGATTCCGCGCGCCAGTCCGTCTCGGCCACCAGGCGCGCCATGACCGCGTCGTTATCCAGGCTCAGGGGCAGCTGGGTCAGCATCGCCAGTTCGCCATCCTCGAGCGGAATGGCGTGCAGCGCGGTGTCGGAGGCGAACAGGTCCATGGGAGAAGCGGCTATGATGGCGGGATGTCAGACTTGGATATTTTCGCATGAATAAACGCAATTTCATGGGCGCCGCGCTGCTGGCTGGCGCCCCGCCCGCGCTGGCCTCGCCCGCGCCAAAGCCAGCCAAGCATGGCCCGGTCTTGCTGACCATCACAGGCGAAGTGGGCAAGACCAACCGCGGTCCCTTCGACCCGGGCCGCGACATCCTGATGGGCAAGCACAAGCTGGCCTTCAGCCGCGCCTTTGCCTTCGATGTGGCGGCGCTGGCCGCCTTGCCCGCCGTCACCATCCGCCCCACGCTCGAATATGACGGCAAGGTGCGCACCCTGCGCGGCCCCCTGCTGAGCGAGGTGCTGGCCGCGGCCGGGGTGCGCCTGCAGGACAGCACCCGGCTGGCCCTGCGCGCGCTCGACGGTTACGCCGCCAGCGTCGACGGCGCCCAGGCGCGCGCTCAGGTTCATGGTCGCCACCCACCTGGACGGGCAGCCGATGGCACTGGGAGGATTGGGGCCGCTATGGGCGGTGATCGACGCCGACCGGGTGCTTAGCGCTGGCCGCCCGGCCGCTTGCCGAGCGTTTCGGCAATTGTCCGTGGGGCCTGTATCACATCGAGGTTCAGGCGTAGGCTTCGGCCAGGGTCATCACGCGCGGGGTGATGGCCACCCCGATCGAGCTAAACAGGGATTCGATGGCGGCCAGGTTGGCGCTGCATTCCTCGGTTTTCCAGCCATTGAACAGGTCGGTGCCATTCTTCTGGAAATGCAGGTCCAGCACCTTGCCGCGGTCTTTGTGGGTGTAAGCCTGGGTATGGGTATTCATGAAGCCCATTTCCGCGAGCGTTCAGGACGGCGGTCGGTGGATTGTCGGGATCGGTCGCCAGGTAGATGCCGAAGGTCTTGCCAGGCGGTTTGGCGGCAATATCAACTTCGTAGATGCCGGGCGCCTTGGTAACTTG
This sequence comes from Massilia sp. H-1, assembly GCA_024703915.1. GTDB lineage: Bacteria > Pseudomonadota > Gammaproteobacteria > Burkholderiales > Burkholderiaceae_D > Telluria_A. The sequence continues at coordinate 2,684,978 of CP087969.1, forward strand.
CGTGCTCTTCAGAAATAACATGACTGTCTCCTGGTGCGATGGCTTTTTTGCACGAACAATCAAGCTTATTGCGAATCAATGCATTTGTCGATGCATCGTTGCATCTTTTGCTAGCCCGCCACTGTTGGCCGCAGCCAGCCCATCACGGTGTCGGTTTCCGCTTCGCCGCGCGCATTATTGACCCGCGCCCGCAGCCGTCCTTCCTCCACAAAACCGAGCGAGGCGTACAGCGCGCGCCCCGCACATTGCTGTCGCGCGCGAACAATTCGACCCGCGTGATGTGCGGCATGTTGGCCATGACCTCGTCCAGCAAGCCCTGAAACAAGGCCCGGCCCACACCCCGGCCCTGGGCGCGCAGGGCGACCGCGATCGTCAGATCGGTCAGCAGGTGAGCCAGGGCGGCGATGCCGACCCGCGCGGCGTGGATTTCACCGAGCAGGCGGCCGTCTTCCTCGGCCACCAGTTCGATGCCGTCGGCCTGGGCCCGGCGCATGAAGCCGTCAATATAGTGCTCGGTCACTTCGTCCGGGGTGCGGGCAATGCCGTCGGGCACGGTCGCCACGTCCTTGTACAGCGCCAGCAGCTGGGCGGCGTCGGCCGCCGTTGCCTTCCTGATCATTAACAAATGACACTCCTTTATCCATCAGACATTCTAGCCACAAAATTACACAACATTTCGTTGCGGCACCCCACCCCCTGCGGCATACTCGGACGACCCACAGCCCCGAAATGAACTCCATGCGCCTGTTTTCCGGGAACTACCGCTTGCTTGGCTGGATCACGCTGATCCTGGTCGGTGGCTTCGTCACGACCAGCGCCGCGGCCTACCTGGCCTCGCGCGACGCGATCGAACACAGCATTTCCGAACAGGCGCTGCCGCTCACGGGCGACCTGATCTATTCCGGCTTGCAGAAGGATATCCTGTATCCGGTGTTCGTGGCCTCGATGATGGCCCAGGACCCGGCCGTGCACGACTGGCTGGCCGATGGCGAAAAGGACGAGGCCTACATTACCCGCTATCTTGAAGAAACCAGGGACCGGCACGGCATGGTGGCCAGCTTCCTGGCCTCGGACGCCACCCGCAAGCTGTACCACACCTATGGCGCGCCGGAGCCCCTGGTCGAGGGCCGCGATATCGACAAATGGTACTTCCGCCTCAAGTCGCTGCCGCGCTATGAAAGCAGCATCGACATCGCGACCGAATATTCGGGCCAGCCCAGTCTGTTCATCAACCACCGCGTGACCGACGCCATGGCGCCGCTTCATCAGGCGCGACCGGGGTCGAGATCCGGCTCGACACCCTCAACCAGGTGCTGGCGCGCTATCAGAAGCGCTACGGGCGCACGATTTATTTTGTCAGCGGCGACGGCAAGGTCGTGCTGTCAGGGCGCGACCAAGGGCGGCGCCGAAACGCTGGCCCAGCGCTCGGGCATGCGACGACATCGCGCCAGCCATCCTCAACCGCAGCACCGAACCGACCAGCCTGGCCTACCGCAGCGGCAAGTCGGACGTGCTGGTCAATTCGCGCTATGTGCCGGAAGTGAACTGGTACCTGGTGGTCAGAACAGAACACGGGCGGCACCATCAGCCCGCTCACGCGCATCTTCGCGATCAATTTCGGCATCAGCTTCGGCGTCACGCTGCTGGTGCTGATCGTCACGCTGCTGACGGTCAACCGCTTCCAGCGCCGCCTGCAGACGATTGCCACCACCGATGCGCTCACGGGCCTGCTCAACCGCCAGGCCCTGGCCCTGCTGTTCCGCCAGAGCGCCCAGCTGAGCAAGCGCAGCGGGCGCCCGCTGTCGGCGATCCTGTTCGACATCGACCACTTCAAATCGGTCAACGATACCTTCGGCCACATGGTCGATGACACCGTGATCCGCCAGGTGGCCCAGCTCGCGCTCGACGCCGTGCGCGCCAGCGATGTCGTCACGCGCTGGGGCGGCGAGGAATACATGGTCTTGCTGGGCGACTGCAATCTGAGCCAGGCGATGGGCATTGCCGAGAATTTGCGCCTGCGCGTGGCCGAACATCACTTCGGGCTGCCCAGCGAGCACCTGAGCGTGACGATCAGCCTGGGCGTGGCCCAGCTGCACGAAGACGAGGAAGAAGCGAGCTTCTTCGCGCGGGTCGACGATGCGCTGTACGCGGCCAAGCACCGCGGGCGCAACGTGGCCAGCGCGTCGCACCCGGCCACCCTGGCGCACCAGCTGTTCTAGCGGCGCCGCGCCAGGTCGGTGGTGGCCACCGCCAGCGCGCGGTACAAGTCGCCGCTCGGACCATCCCAGGCGTCGAGCGCGGCCTGCTGGCGCGCCACCGTCTCCAGATCGCCGCGCGCGATCGGCCCAGTCAGGGCCCGCACCCCCCCAGCCGAAATACATTGGCCATCGATTCGCCCGCCAGCGGCGCGGCCAGCGCGCGCCACCGGTTCCGGAATGCTTAGGCCGCCTGGTAGGCGCAGCAGCGCCGCGTCCAGCACCGTCACCAGGTAGTTGGACGCGAACACGGAAGCGGCGTGGTACACCGTCTTGGCGGCCGCATCGATAGCAACCGTGCGCGCGCCGATGGCGTCGAACGCGCTCACCAGCGCAGCCAGGGCGCGCTCGTCGCCCTCGACCCCGCAGTAGGTGCCGCCGAAATCGGCCGCCACCTGCGCCGGGTCGGCGAAACTGCGGATCGGGTGCACGCTGGCCGTGGCAGCAGCCGGCGGGCCGCGGCGGCCGCCAGCGCGTCGGACGCGCGCCGCTGCAGTGGAACACGATCGCGCCGGACAAATCCGCGCGGTAAGCCAGGCTGGCGCAGGCGGCGCCGATCTGGTCGTCGCCCACGGCCAGCATCCAGATGTCGGCCGGGCGCATGGCGGCGGCGCTGTCGACGGCGCGCCCGGCGCCGATGAAGGCCACCGCATCCTGCGCGCTTAGCCAGTGAACGGGTCAGCACATCCTGCACCTGGAGCGCGCCGCTGGCGGCGAACAGCCTAGGCCCAGCGCGCCCCGACCTTGCTTAAGCACCGACCAGATTGAGCACCGGCGCCATCAGAAGCCCGACCCGGGCTGCAGCAGATAGTCCGCTTCTTCGGGCGTGGAAGCGCGCCCGAGGATGGCATTGCGGTGCGGGAAGCGGCCGAAGCGGGCGATCACGCCGCGGTGGCGGTGCGCGTAGTCGAGCACCCCGTCGAAGCCCGGATGGGCGCTTAGCCAGGGCGCTGAACAAGGCCACCGACTGCTCCTGCATGCGCGCGTCTTCAGCGTGCTCGAACGGCATGAACGCGAACCAGCGCTGCACCGGCAGCAGGCTGTCCGCCGCGCCGCTGGCGACCAGGCTTTGGGCGGCGGCGAGCGCCAGCGCATCGCCGGAGAACGCGGCCGGGGTGTCGCGCCAGGCATTGCGGGTGAACTGGTCGAGCACGATGATGCGCGCCAGCGTGCCGGCCGGACCCTGCTGATCCCATTCGCGCAAGCCATCGTACCACCGCCTGTTCCAGCGTGTCGCCGAAGCGGCTGCGGATCAGCGCGTCGAACGACGCGTCGTCCTTGCGGAACCACTGCGCGCTGCTGTCCGTGGCCCGGGCTGTCCGGCGCCAGGAACCAGAAATCGAGTACATCCTGGGCAGTCATCGGCTTGCTCCTTTCAGGTCAGTTGCGCGCATGCGAGATCTGGAAACTGTCGATCCCGTCGAACGCGGCCAGTTCGGCGGCCAGTGCCTAAGCAGCGGTGCGCCGCTTTTCTTCGACAGCGCCAGCGCCACGAAGCGCCATTCCTGCATGCCGTCGTTACTGCCGATGGTCAGCGAGCCATCCGCTGATGGCGTAGCCGCGTTCGAGCGCGATGCGGCGCAGGGCATCCTCGCGCGGGGCGTAGTCCTTCTTGAAGCGCATCATGATCGCCACCGCGTGCCGCGACGGCAGCCAGGCCTCGATCTTGGACAGATAGATCATGATCATGGCCGACATGAAGGCCAGGCCCATGGCCGCCATGTAGAAGCCGACGCCGACCAGGATGCCGATCACGGCCGACGACCAGATCGACGCGGCAGTGGTCAGCCCGCTGATGTTGAAACCCTCGCGCATGATCACGCTTGGCGCCCAGGAAGCCGATGCCGGTCACGACGCCCTGGATGATGCGGGTCGGGTCGGCCGCGGTCATCATGGCGGCGCCGCTACCGCCGAACCAGAAGCCGGGATAACCACCCACGATCGTCAGCGCGGCCGAGGCCATGCACACCAGGCCATAGGTGCGCATGCTTAAGCCGCGCGGCCATGATACGAGCGCTCGTAGCCGACCAGCAGGCCAAGCAGCAGCGCCCCCGCCAGATTCAGCAGGATCACGATATTGGTGGCCACTTCGGGTTTCGACCAGTAGGCCGCGATCAGTTCGGTGAGGCTCATGGGGTTTTCCCTCAGGTCTTTTTGCGGACCAGTTGTTTTTCGAACGCCACGTCGAGCTTGCTGACCCGGCGCGGGGTTTGCGGCCCCAGCTTGTTGACGAAGGCGACGAAGTCATCGAGTTCGAGCGGCGCGCACAGGGGCGGTTCGCCCGGCGCCTCGGACAGGAAGAACAGGCCGTCGCCGGTGCGGGCCATGGAATAGCCGGGATTGCCGCTGCGGACCTTGAGGCGGTCGACGGCGGCGCTGGCGCGGGTGGAGCGTGCGGTCGACATCAGATGGCCTCCGTGCGGATGTGCAGCCAGGCGGCGGCGCTGCCCGCGACATGCGGGGCCAGACGCGCGCACCAGCGCGTGGTAATCGTTGAGCCAGGCGATTTCGTCCGGCCGCAGCAGGCTGGCATCGATGCAGCGGGTGTCGACCGGGCACAGGGTCAGCGTTTCAAAACGCAGATACTCGCCGAACTCGGTGACGCCCACGCTGTGCGCGAGCACCAGGTTTTCGATCCGGATGCCCCAGCGGCCCGGCCGGTAGATGCCCGGCTCGACCGAGGTGATCATGCCCGGCTCCATGGCGGTGTGCGGCTCCGGCATGGCGGTGGCGGAAATCGACTGCGGCCCTTCGTGCACATTGAGGAAATAGCCGACGCCGTGGCCCGTGCCATGGCCGTAATCGATGCTTAAGCCGCCCAGATCGGGGCGCGCGCCAGCGGTCGAGCATCGGCGAACGCGTCCCGCGCGGGAACTGGGCCGACGACAGCGCCATCATGCCCTTGAGGACCAGCGTAAAGTCGCGCCGGTGCGCGGCCGTGATGGCGCCCACCGGCACCACGCGCGTGATGTCGGTGGTGCCGCCCAGGTACTGGCCGCCGGAGTCGATCAGGAGCAGGCCGTCGCCTTCGATGACCGCGTCGGCCCCCGGCACGGCGCGGTAATGCATGATGGCGCCGTTGGCATTGAAGCGATGATGGTGCCGAAACTGGGACTGACAAAATGCGGGCGGCGCACGCGCGGCCGTGATTGCCGTGCCGATCGCCGTTTCGGTCAGGGGGCGCGGGCCGGATCGGCCAGCTGCGCCTCGAGCCAGGCGAAGAACTCGCACAGGGCCGCGCCGTCCTGCTCCATGGTGGCGCGCACGTGCGCCGCTTCCACGTCGTCCTTGCGCGATTTGGCCAGGGTGCTCGGATTGATGGATTCGACCACGCGCACGCCATGCCGACCGCCGTGCGCATGCTTAAGCCGTGATGCGGCGCGGATCGAGCAGCAGCACCGCGGCCGGATCGAGATCGGCCAGCGCATCGGCCGCTTCGGCATAGGACGCCACTTCGACGCCCTGCTCCATCAGGCGCAGGCGCAGCTCGGGCGTGATCTTGCCGTCGCCGACGAACAGGGTCGCGCCCTGGGGGCCGATCAGGGCGTGCGCCAGGAATACCGGGTTGTAGCTGACATCGGCCCCGCGCAGATTGAACAGCCAGGCGATGTCGTCCAGGGTCGACACGAGGTGGTGGCTCGCGCCCAGCGCCGCCATGGCGGCGCGGGTGGTGGCCAGCTTGCCGACCCGGTCGATGCTGGCGTACGGCGGCGCATGCTCGAACACGAGCGCCGACGGCAGCGCGGGCCGGTCTTCCCAGGCCTCGGCCAGCAGATCGGCGTCGGTGTGCAGATTGATGCCGCGCGCCGACAGCGCGTCGGACAGCAGGCGCGCCGTGGACAGCCCCAGCACGCGGGCGTCCACCGCCACACTCTGGCCCCGTACAAGGTTGGCGGCCAGCCAGTCGATATGCTGCAAGCTGGCGCCGGACGGGATTTTCATGAGGGCGATGCCGGTGCCTGCCAGTTCGGTCTCGGCCTGGGTCCAGTAGCGCGCATCGGTCCAGACAGCCAAGCGAAATCGGCGGTGGCGATGAAGGTGCCGACCGAACCGGTAAAGCCGGACAGCCATTCGCGCCCTTTCCAGTGATCGGGCAGGTATTCGGACAGGTGCGGGTCGGACGAGGGCACGATCAGCGCGTCCACGCGGTGCTGGCGCATGGTGGCGCGCAGCCGTTCAAGACGGTCGGCGCGTCCGGTCAGTGAATCTGATGAGGTCATAGTTTGCTGGCCGCCTTTCGCGCACGCGTGGCGACCTTGTATTGGTTCGTGGGTCTATGCTTGAATCATACGCCTTCAAGCCTGAAAGTGACGCAAGCCTTCCAGGTCCAGAATGCGGATGCCGCCATAATCGAGCCGCAGCAGGCCCTCTTTTCGAGCAGCTGCAAGGCCTGATTGGCGCGCTGGCGCGAGGCGCCCGACAGATAGCCGATCTCCTCCTGGGAAATCTGCACGACTTTTTCCAGGCCGGGATACAGGTGCGAGTTGAACATGGCGGCCAGACAGCGCGCCACGCGGGTGTCGACATCGAGGGTACGGTCGCTTTCCACCTGGCCGATGAACTGGCCGAGCCGCTCGTTAAGCTGCATCAGCAGGAAGCGGGTGAACGGCAGGCTCGCTTCGAGCAGCCACTCGAAGGTGGCGCGCGGCATGCGGGCCACGCGTGTGTCGCAGCAGCCATCACGTCGTACTTGCGTGCCTCGTTCTTGAGCAGCGAGCCTTCGCCGAACCAGCCGCCGGGCGGCACGCCGGTGAAGGTCACGCTCTTGCCCTCGGGCGAAAAATTATTGATCTTGACCAGGCCTTCGATGATGCCGACCCAGGTCTCGGTGACTTCACCCTTGCGGCATACGTAGCCGCCCTTGGGCACGAATTGTTCGAAACAGTCGGCCTCGACGCGCGCCATTTCGGCGGCCGTGAGGGCACGTCCCCAGATCGTGGCGCGAAGATGTTCGATTAAAGTTTGTGGCTGGGTTGTCATTGTGCGTCGCAACATCGAAAAGGGCGCAATTGTCATTCAAAAGACAACACGGGAATCAAACGCAAGCTAATATCATCACACAAAAATGACCCTGCGCGGCAGGGACAATACAGGGGGACGCTGGTGCAAGCAACCGAACTGACCACTTTTCCGCGGCGCCTGCGCGCACGGCCAGGCCAGGCCTGCCCGTCCGGCATTTCATGAGAAGTATCTCGGCATCTGGCAGACCTGGAATTGGCTGCAGGTCAACCAGGAAGTGCGGGCGATGGCCTGCGGCCTGGCCGCGCTCGGCTTCGAACGGGGCATGAACCTGGCCATCATCGGCGACAACCGCCCGCGCCTGTACTGGGCCATGCTGGCCGCGCAATGCCTGGGCGGGGTGCCCGTGCCGCTGTATCAGGATGCAGCCAGCCGCCGACATGGCCTACGTCCTCAACGACGCCGAAATCGCCTTTGCCATCGTCGAAGACCAGGAACAGGTCGACAAACTGCTCGAACTGCAGACCCTGTGCCCGCGCGTGCGCCACATCGCCTTCGAGGACGAACGCGGCATGCGCCACTACCGCCAGCAGTCGCTGCTGTCGCTGGCCGCGCTGCAGGAACAGGGCCGGGCCTGGGACCAGGCCAATCCGGGCCGTTTCGAGGCCGCCGTCGAAGCGGGCCAGGGCAGCGATACCGCCATCATCCTGTACACCTCCGGCACCACCGGCAAGCCGAAAGGCGTGTGCCAGTCGCACGCGGCGCTGCTGGCGGCCGGCGTGGGCGGGGTCGGCTTCGACCGGCTCACCGACCAGGAAGACATCCTGTCCTACCTGCCGATGGCGTGGGTGGGCGACTGCCTGTTCTCGCTGGCGCAGGCGCTGGTGGCCAGACTTTTACCGTCAACTGCCCGGAGTCCGGCGACACGGTACTGACCGACCTGCGCGAAATCGGCCCCACCTACTATTTTGCGCCGCCGCGCGTATTCGAGAACATGCTCACCAGCGTGATGATCCGGATGGAAGACGCGAGCCCCCTCAAACGCCGCATGTTCCACTATTTCATGGACGTGGCCCGCCGCTGCGGCGCCGATATCCTGGACGGCAAGCTGGCCGCGTTCGGCGAGCGTGCCCGCTACGCCCTGGGCCAGCTGCTGGTCTATGGCCCGCTCAAGAATGTGCTGGGCCTGTCGCGCGTGCGCGTCGCCTACACCATGGCGCGCCGCCATCGGGCCCGACCTGTTCCGCTTTTACCGCTCGATCGGCGTCAACCTCAAGCAGCTGTACGGCTCGACCGAGACCTGCGCCTACGTGTGCCTGCAGCCGGACGGGAACATCAAGTTCGACAGCGTCGGCCTGCCCGCGCCGGGCGTGGAAGTGCGCCTGGCCGAGAATGGCGAAGTGCTGGTGCGCTCAAAGGCGACCATGGACGGCTACTTCAAGCGCCCCGACGCCACCGCCGAAGTGATCGACGCGGACGGCTACTTCCACACCGGCGACGCCTAAGCATTTTCGACAGCGAAGGCCACCTGAAAATCATCGACCGCGCGGCCGACGTGGGCAAGATGCGGGACGGCGCCATCTTCGCGCCCAACTACATCGAGAACAAGCTCAAGTTCTTCCCCTTCATTAAAGAGGCGGTCGCTTTCGGCCATGGCCGCGAGCAGGTCTGCGCCTTCATCAACATCGACATGGAAGCGGTGGGCAACTGGGCCGAACGGCGCAATATCGCCTATGCTTAAGCTATACCGATCTGGCCGCGCATGCCAGCACCTACGAACTGGTGCGCGGCTGCGTCGAAAAGGTCAATGCCGACCTCGCGGCCGAAGCGCTGATGGGCGACACCCAGGTGCACCGCTTCCTGGTGCTGCACAAGGAACTGGACCCGGACGACGATGAACTGACCCGCACCCGCAAAGTACGGCGCAAGTTCATCGCCGACAAATACGCGGTGCTGATCGACGCGCTTTACAGCGACAAGACCAGCCAGTTCATCACCACCCAGGTCAAGTTCGAAGATGGCCGGACCGGCACCGTCAGCGCTGACCTGCGCATCTGCGGCGCCACCACCTATCCCGCAGTGGCGAGGGCGGCGTGAACATGCACGAATTCGACCAACCACCATCCGGCGCGCCCGTGCGCAGAAGCCGGTCCCGTGATCCTGGACCTGAAGAACATCTCGCTCTCGTTCGGCGGCGTCAAGGCGCTGACCGACATTTCCTTCGACGTGCGCCAGCACGAGATCCGCGCCATCATCGGACCGAACGGCGCTAAGCAAGAGCTCGATGCTCAACGTGATCAACGGCGTGTACCGGCCGCAGAAGGGCGAGATCGTGCTGCGCGGCGAGCACCGGCGCAATATGGACTGCCATACGGCGGCCAAGGCCTAAGCATCGCCCGTACCTTCCAGAACATCGCCCTGTTCAAGGGCATGTCGGTGCTCGACAACATCATGACCGGCCGCAACCTCAAGATGAAGTCGAATTTCCTGATGCAGGCCCTGTACTGGGGCCCGGCCCGGCGCGAGGAAATCGCCCACCGCGAAAAGGCCGAGCAGGTGATCGACTTCCTGGAAATCCAGGCGATCCGCAAGACGCCGGTCGGGCGCCTGCCCTACGGCCTGCAAAAGCGGGTGGAACTGGGGCGCGCTGGCGGCGGAGCCGGACATCCTGTTGCTCGACGAACCAATGGCGGGCATGAACGTCGAAGAAAAGCAGGACATGTGCCGTTTTATCCTCGACGTGAACGACCAGTTCGGCACGACCATCGTCCTGATCGAACACGACATGGGCGTGGTCATGGATATCTCGGACCGGGTGGTGGTGCTCGATTACGGCAAAAAAAATCGGCGACGGCAAGCCGGACGAAGTGCGGGCGAATCAGGCGGTGATCAATGCTTACCTCGGAGTCGCACATTAACGCTCTGCTCAAACGCTATGGGCCCCGCCTGCGCGAGGGCGACGTAACTATATTGTTAGCTGTGAGACCGTCGTCCTCGCGCAGGCGGGGACCCATAGCACCTGTGCTTAGTGAGGAAGAATGAGCTTTTTTCTTGAAGTCCTAATCGGCGGCCTGCTCTCCGGCGTCATGTACGCGCTGGTGGCGATCGGCTTCGTCCTCATTTACAAAGCGTCCGGCGTGTTCAACTTTGCCCAGGGGGCGATGGTGTTCTTTGCCGCCCTCACCTGCGTCGGCATCATCGACAAATTCGGCGTCTCGATCTGGCTCGCCATTCCGCTGACCATGGCGGTGATGGTTGTGCTCGGCCTGGCGATTGAAAAAGTCGTCCTGCGCCCGCTCGTCAACCAGCCCGAAATCACGCTGTTCATGGCCACCATCGGCCTGGCCTTCTTCATCGAAGGCCTGGCCCAGCTGCTGTGGGGCTCGCAAGTGCACAAGCTCGACCTGCCGATCGACGACGTGCCGATCGCCTGGCTGATGGACGAGTACAACATCATCGTCTCCCAGTTCGACGTCACCGCGGCTAAGCATCTGCGCGCTGCTGGTCACCTCGCTCGCGCTGCTGTTCTCGCGCACCAAGGTGGGCCGCGCTGCTGCGCCGTGGCCGACGACCACCAGGCCGCGCTGGCGGTCGGCATTCCGCTGCAGCGCATCTGGGCCGTGGTGTGGTCGGTGGCGGGCCTGGTCGCGCTGGTCGCCGGTCTGCTGTGGGGGGCGCGCAATGGCGTGCAGTTCGCGCTGACCTTCATCGCCCTCAAGGCGCTGCCGGTCCTGATCCTGGGCGGCTTTACTTCGGTGCCGGGCGCGATCGTGGGCGGCCTGATCATCGGCGCGTCCGAAAAACTGGCCGAAGTCTACATCGGCCCCATGGTCGGCGGCGGCATCGAAGGCTGGTTCCCCTACGTGCTGGCCCTGCTGTTCCTGCTGGTGCGGCCGGAAGGCCTGTTCGGCGAAAAAATCATCCGGAGAATCTGACCATGTTTTACCGCGAAGCCGGACAATTCAAGACCAGCTATGCCTCGGACGGGCAGATCTTCCCGATCCGCCAGGACCGCATCGCGCTCGGCGTTCTGCTCCTTGCCGCGCTGGCCCTGGTGCCGCTGCTGGCGTCGCCCTACCTGCTGTCGGCGATCCTGATCCCCTTCCTGATCTTTTCGCTGGCCGCGCTCGGGCTCAACATCCTGACCGGCTACTGCGGCCAGCTCTCGCTCGGCACCGCCGCCTTCATGGCGGTCGGCGCGTTTGCCTCGTTCAATGTGGTGGCGCGCCTGCCCGGGGTGCCGATGCTGCTCGCCTTCGTGCTGGGCGGCGTGTGCGCGGCCATGGTCGGCATCGCCTTCGGCCTGCCGTCGCTGCGCATTCGCGGCTTTTACCTGGCCGCGTCCACCCTGGCGACCCAGTTCTTCGTGGTCTGGTGCCTGACCAAGATCCCCTACCTGACCAACTACAGCAGCTCCGGCGTGATCACCGCGCAAAAGATCGTCATCCTCGGCTATCTGTTCGACACCCCGGCCAGCAAATACCTGCTGGTGCTGGCGATCGTGGCCACCATGGCGCTGATGGCCAAGAACATGGTGCGCTCTGAACGTGGGCCGCTCCTGGATGGCGGTGCGCGACATGGACGTGGCGGCCGAGGTGATCGGCTTTCGCCCGATGCGCACCAAGCTGCTCGCCTTCGCGGTCAGCTCGTTCTACTGCGGCGTGGCTAAGCGCCCTGTACGCGTACGCCTATCTGGGCACGGTGGAGCCGGAAGCCTACAACCTCGACCTGTCGTTCCGGATCCTGTTCATGATCATCATCGGCGGCGTGGGCTCGATCCTCGGCTCCTTCCTGGGCGCGGCCTTCATCGTGCTGCTGCCGGTGGGCCTGAACATCCTGGCACACGCCCTGTCGCTGCCGACCTCGGTGGCATCGAATCTCGAACTGATGGTATTTGGCGCGCTGATCATTTTCTTCCTGATCGTCGAGCCGCACGGGCTGGCACGCCTGTGGCAAGTTGGTAAAGAAAAGCTGCGGCTATGGCCGTTCCCTCATTAATCCGGAGACGACAATAATGAAACCGATTCGCAACATCATGCTGTGCGCCGCGCTGGCTTGGCTGCATTCAACCAGGTGCAGGCGGCCGACCAGTTCATGGCCCTGCCGTCCTACCGGGTCGGCCCGTACGCAGTATGGGCTCCGGTTTCTACGGCGGCGCGATCGACTACTTCAATCTGGTCAACGCCAACGGCGGCGTCAACGGCGTCAAGCTCCAATGGGAAGAGTGCGAGACCGAATACAACCCGTCGCGCGGGATCGAATGCTATGAACGGCTCAAGACCAAGAACGGCGGCGCGACCCTGGTCGAACCGCTGTCGACCGGGATCGCCTACGGCATCCTGGACCGGGTCGGTACCGACAAGATCCCCATGACCACGCTCGGCTACGGCCGTTCGGACGCGGCCAACGGCAAGGTCTTCCCGTGCACGTCTTCCCGCTCATCACCAGCTACTGGAACCAGGCCGCGGCCATGGTCAAATACCTGGCCGACAAGAGCGGCGGCTACGACAAGCTCAAAGGCAAAAAGATCGTCCACCTGTACCACGATTCGGCCTTCGGCAAGGAGCCGCTGCCGGTGCTCGAGGCGCAGGCCAGGCAGTATGGCTTTGAACTGATCAAGATCGCGGTGGCGCCGCCCGGCAGCGAGCAGCAGTCGCAGTGGCTGCAGATCCGCCAGGCCAAGCCGGACCACGTGATCCTGTGGGGCTGGGGCGTGATGAATTCGGTCGCCATCAAGACCGCGCAGCGCAACGGCTTCCCGCGCGAGAAAATGCTGGGCGTCTGGTGGGCTTACCTCCGAGGAAGACACCATCCCGTCGGGCGAAGCGGCCAAGGGCTACACCTCCATGACCTTCAACACGCCGGGCAACTACCCGCTGATCGACGATATCCGCAAGAAGGTCTACGCGGTAAGCAACGGCAACCTGGCCGACCAGAGCCGCATCGGATCGGTGTATCACATGCGCGGCATGACCATGGGCGTGCTGTGGGTCGAAGCGATCCGCGCCGCACAGGAAAAATTCGGCAAGGGCAAGGTCATGAGCGGCGAGCAGGTGCGCTGGGGCCTGGAAAACCTGAACGTGAACGAAGCGCGCCAAAAGTCGCTCGGCGTGCTGGGCATGTTCCCGCCCGTGAAAACCAGCTGCGACGACCACGAAGGCTCGGGTGCGGTCAAGGTCCAGCAGTGGGACGGCAAGAAGTGGAATGCCATCACGCCGAAGTGGGTCGTGGGCGACAAGGCTCTCACCCGCAAGCTGCTCGAGGAATCGTCGAACGCTTATGCGCTGGATAAAAAAATCACCCCGGCCTGCCTGAACTGACGCCATGACGACTGCGCCCTACCTGTCGGTTAACAATATCGAGGTCATTTATGACCACGTGATCCTTGTGCTCAAGGGGGTGTCGCTGCAGGTCCCGAAGGGCAAGATCGTGGCCCTGCTGGGCGCCAACGGGGCTAAGCAAATCGACCACGCTCAAGACCATCTCCACGCTGCTGCGCGGCGAGCGCGGCGACGTGACCAAGGGCGAGGTGCAGTTCAACGGCGAACGCGTCGACCAGCTCACCCCCAATGAGCTGGTGCGGCGCGGGCTGTCGCAAGTGATGGAGGGGCGGCACTGCTTCGGCCACCTGACCATCGAAGAAAACCTGATGACCGGGGCCTACACGCGCACCGATACGCGCGCCGACATCCGGCATTCGCTGGACGCGGTCTACCACTACTTCCCGCGCCTGGAAGGAACGCCGCACCAGCCAGGCCTAGCTACACCTCGGGCGGCGAACAGCAGATGTGCGCGATCGGCCGCGCGCTGATGGCCAAGCCGTCCATGATCCTGCTCGACGAGCCGTCGATGGGGATCGCGCCCCAGATCGTCGAAGAGATCTTCGACATCGTCAAAGACCTGAACCAGAAGGAAGGCGTGTCCTTCCTGCTGGCCGAACAGAACACCACCGTCGCGCTGCGCTACGCCGATTTCGGCTACATCCTCGAAAACGGGCGGGTCGTGATGGAAGGCGCAGCGAGCGAGCTGGCCAGCAATGAAGACGTCAAGGAGTTCTACCTGGGCGTCTCCGGCGCCGGGCGCAAGAGCTTCCACGACATGAAATTTTACCGCCGCCGCAAACGCTGGCTGGCCTGAGGAACAAGCATGAATTTTGAAGCAGCACAAGCGTTGTGCCGGACTTTCCCCGGCTGTACCGTCGATGTCAAATGGGGTGCGGACCTGGTGTTCTCGGTCGGCGCAAAAATGTTCGCCGTGACGGCCGACGAAGTGCCCGCCACCGGCATGAGCTTCAAGGTCGACGACGAGCGCTTCCTGGAACTGACCGACCGGCCCGGCATCGTCCCCTCGCCCTACCTGGCGCGCCATAAATGGGTGCGCGTGGAAAAGGCGTCGGCCCTCAGCGACAAGGAAGCAGCGGCCCTGCTGCGCCGTTCCTATGAACTGGTGTTTTCCAGGCTGACCAAGAAACTGCAGCGCGAAATCGAAGCGCTGGACGGAGCGGCTCCATGACCGATACTTTCGACGCTCGCTCGAACGGCGCGATCCGCAGGAACGCGAACGCGACCTGATGGCCCGCCTGCCGCAGCTGATCGCGCGCGCCCGCACGGCGCCCGGCTGGGCCGCCATCCTGGACGGGGTCGACCCGGCGCGTGTGACCAGCCGCGCAGCGCTGGCCGAACTGCCGATCACGCGCAAGGCCGACCTCAAAGGCTTGCAGCGCGCCGCCATGCCCTTCGGCGGCCTGACGGCCACCCCGACCGGCCAGCTGTCGCGCGTGTTCGTTTCGCCCGGCCCGATCTTCGACCCCGAAGGACGCGGCGCCGACTGGTGGCGCTTCGCGCGGCCCATGTATGCGGCCTAAGCATCCGTCCCGGGGGCCTGATCCAGAACTGCTTCTCCTACCACTTTACGCCTACCGCCTTCATGGTCGAAGGCGGCGCCGCGCGCATCGGCTGCGCCGTCATCCCAGGCAAGGCAGCCAAGCCAGACCGAAATGCAGGTGCAGGCGATCGTCGACCTGCAGCCCGACACCTATGTGGGCACCCCGTCCTTCCTGCGCATCATCATCGAAAAAGCGCGAAATGGGCGCCGACATTCGCTGCGTGCAGCGGGCCATGATGGGGGCCGAAGCGCTGCCCGAATCGCTGCGCGCCTGGTTCCACGAAAACGGCGTGCCGCACGTGTTCCAGACCTATGCCTCGGCCGATATCGGCAGCGTCGCCTACGAGACCGACAGCGGCGGCGTGCTCAATCCCGGCATGGTGCTCGATGAAGACGTGATCGTCGAGATCGTGCGGCCCGGCAGCAGGTGAACCGGTCGCGCGCGGCGACATAGGCGAAGTCGTCGTCACCCTGTTCAACCAGGACTACCCGCTGATCCGCTTCGCCACGGGCGACATGTCCGCCCTGCTGGTCGACGTGCCGCCCTCGAAATGCGGGCGCACCAACGAGCGCATTCGCGGCTGGATGGGGCGTGCCGACCAGACCACCAAGGTGCGTGCCATGTTCGTCCATCCTTCGCAGGTGGACAACGTCACGCGCCGCCATCCGGAGATCCTCAAGGCGCGCATGATCGTCTCGGGCCGCATGGCCAACGACGTGATGACCCTGCGCTGCGAAGTGCGCAGCACGCCGGCGCCTGAAAAACAGGCACTGATCGTGGACTCGATCCGCGAGGTCACCAAGCTGCGCGGCGAAGTCGAATTCGTCGCACGCGGCGCCTTGCCCTCGGACGGGCTGCTGATCGAGGACCAGCGCGACTATTCCTGAGCGGCAGTTGTCGCATAAAACCAACTGCTGGCCGTTTGTGCAGTGCGATATGCTGGATAATCAAATCGACTCCTTCTTGAAGCAGACGATCATGCAACAGTTTCATGTAGAACGTGCCCGCACCCTCCTCGAAAACGCCGAGGAGATTTTCGACGCTCAAGCGAAGTCCGGCAAGCGGTGGAGGACGTGGCCGCCAAGCTGAACGCACGCTTCGACCGGCCCGGCGACGAGACCTTCCCGCTGGTGCTCGGCGTGATGGGCGGCGCCGTGGTGTTTGTTGGCCAGGTGCTGCCGCAGCTGCGCTTCCCGCTCGAATTCGACTACATCCACGTGAGCCGCTACGGCGACGACGACCAGGGCGGGCGCGTGGTGTGGAAGGTGATTCCGCGGCCGAACGTGGCCGGACGGACCATCATCGTCCTCGACGACATCCTCGACGAAGGCGAGACGCTGGCCCACGTCAAACAGCGCCTGCTCGACATGGGCGCGGCCGAGGTGATTATCGCCGTCTTCGCCGACAAGGCCATCAAGCGTCCCAAGCCGCTCAAGGCCGACATCATCGGCCTGACCATTCCGGACAAGTTCGTGGTCGGCTTCGGCATGGACGTGTACGGCTACTGGCGCAACCTGCCCGGTTTGTGGGCGATCCGGCAGGAAGATTTGAAGGGCAAATAAGCCCCTCAACAAGGCCGCTGTTAATTTCTTCAGCAATACCAGTGCCAACGGGTATTTAATTGGTATTACCCGTTGCGCCTCCGCTTTTCATGCATACACCCCTGTATTCCGCACGAAATTTCCTTTCCCCTCTCCAACTGGTATGGCATTCCCAACATGCTTATAAAACCACTTGACTACCAATTTTTGCGGTCGCATTCTCGAACCCGTTTCACGCGAACGTTAAAAAATAATAGGAGAACAGACATGGAGAAGAGAAAAAGCGGCGTGCTATTGGCACTGATCGCAGGGTTGGCCGCAGGTTGCGGCGGAGGGGCCGATACGGCCGCGCCGCAGACCAAGCTACTGGCTACGACAACGCAATGCTTTGCCGCCTGGAGCGCGACCGCCGTTTTACACGGGCGGACAGACTGTCAGCTACAACGGCACCAACTACACGGCCGCCTACTGGACCCAGGGTGACAACCCGTCCACCAGCAGCGGCGCAGCAGGCAGCGGCAAGCCATGGACCACCGGCACCAGCTGCGGCACCACGCCGACACCGACGCCGACGCCTACGCCGACACCAACCCCGACTCCGACTCCAACGCCAACGCCGACACCTACCCCGACACCGACACCGACGCCAACGCCGTCGTGCGCCATCTGGGCCGAAGGCGTGACCTATAACGCCGGGACCGTGGTCAGCTACCTCGGCCTGTCGTACACGGCGCTGGTCACCCACACCGCCTACGCTTAAGCACCAACTGGAATCCGAAGGATTCGCCAACGCTGTGGAGCACGGGCGGCAGCTGCGGTACCCCGACGCCGACGCCAACCCCGACACCGACACCTACGCCGACGCCGACCCCAACACCGACGCCGACTCCTACGCCAACCCCGACGCCGACACCAACCCCAACACCAACCCCGACCCCGGTCGGCGGCCGTGAAATCGGTTCCTACTTCGCGCAGTGGGGCGTGTATGGCCGCGCGTATGAAGTGGCCGATATTCACACGACCAAGACCCCGGTCGGCGGCGTGCAGACCAGCGTGGCCGACCAGCTCACGTTCATCAACTACGCCTTCGGCAACGTCTACGCCAAAAACGGCGGCTACGAATGCGACATGGTGACCAAGGCCGAAGTGGGCAACGACTCGCCGACCTCGCCGGAAGCCGAGCACCGGTGGCGACGCCTATTCCGACTACCAGCGCTCATCCTAAGCACGCACCGTCGACGGCAAAGCCGTGCCATGGGATGCCAAACTGTCGGGTAACTTCCTGCAGCTCAAACTGCTCAAGGCGGCGCATCCGAAACTGCGGGTCTTCATTTCGCTCGGCGGCTGGAGCTGGTCGAAGAACTTCTCGGTCGCATCCAAGACCGACGCGCTGCGCAAGCAGCTGGTCAGCTCCTGCGTCAAGATGTTCATCGCCGGTGATCTGCCGGTACAGGACGGACGCGGCGGACCAGGCGCCAAGCAAGGGCGTGTTCGACGGGATCGACATCGACTGGGAATACCCGGGCGGTGGCGGGCAGCCGTACAACACCTTCGACGCGGTCAACGACAAGCGCAACTTCACGCTGCTGATGCAGGAATTCCGCAAGCAGCTCGACGCCCAGGGCACCCTGGACGGCAAGCGCTACGCACTGACGGCGGCAATCGGCGCGGGCACCGAGAAGATCGCCCAGACCGAACCGAACCTGTACGGCCAGTACATGGACTGGGTGAACGTCATGACCTACGACTTCCACGGCGGATGGGAAACCAAGACCAACTTCCACGCACCGCTGTATCATGACCCGGCCGATCCATCGACCGGTGTGCTGGCGAAGTACAATTCGCATGACGCCATCACGGCCCTGGTAGCAGCCGGTATGCCGAAGAACAAAATCCTGCTCGGCGTGCCGTTCTACGGCCGCGGATGGAAGGGTGTTACGGCAGGTCCGAACGGGAATGGCCTGTACCAATCGGCCACGGGCGGCGCAGCGGGTGCCTATGAAGCCGGGATCGACGACTACAAAGTGCTCAAGGCGAAGGCTAGGCCAGCGCTGGATTCATCCGGTCACCAAGCAGCTGTTCCTGTTCACTCCGGGCGGCGAATGGTGGAGCTATGATGATCCGACCGTGATCCGCACCAAGATGCAGTACGTGCGTGACCAGGGCCTGCGCGGCGCGTTCTCGTGGGAGCTTGACGGCGACGCGAGCGGCGAGCTGACGACGGAAGTCTGGCAAGGCCGGTAAGGCTTGAAGCGTGGCGCCAGCAGGTTCCCCCGCCATGCGCGCCCTTTCCGATTTTTATACCCATGCGGGGACAGGAGACAGCGTTGAAACCTCAAGCGAAAGTACAAGCAACAGCCCGTGTCGGCGACGAATGGCGGCGCTGGATCGCTGAAAACCTGATGCTGGGCGTGCCTCCCCCTGCGATTTCGGCGGTACTGGTCAAGGCTGGCGTGTCTGCCCGCGAGGCCGATTCGGAAATCGAAACGGCGATCCGCAGTCCGTATCTGCACGGCAGTAGGCGGCTGGTCAACCGCATCAAGAAGCGCGACTGGGTGCTGTCGATCCAGTCAAAGCTGAACCGCATCGGCGCAAATGAAATCGAACGGCGCGAACGCCTGACGGGCAACGAGTTCCTGGAACAGTACTACCGCACCAACCGCCCCGTGATCATCACCGGCATGCTCGATCATTACCCGGCACGGAGCAAATGGAACCTGGACTACTTTGGCGCGGAACGTTTTCGCGACCGCATGGTGGAAGTGCAGTTCGGCCGCAATGACGACCCGCAGTATGAACTGAACAGCATCGCGCACAAGCGCCAGCTGCCGTTTGGCAGAATACGTCGAGATGGTGCGCAACAGCGGCGCCAGCAACGACTTCTACATGACCGCCAATAACGACTCAGCGCAACCGCGAGGCAATCAAGGAATTGTGGGACGACGTCGGCACACTGCCCGAGTATCTGGACGACGATCCGGCACGGCGCGGCTTCTTCTGGTTCGGACCGGCTAGGCACCATCACACCATTCCATCACGACCTCACCAACAACTTCATGTCCCAGATCATCGGCCGCAAGCGCGTCCGGCTGATCGCGCCATGCGAGACTGGCGAACGTCTACAACCACCGCCACTGCTTCACCGAGGTAGATGCGCGCAATATCGACCTGCAGCGCTTCCCCGCCATGAACGGGGTACCGGTGCTCGAATGCGTGCTGGAACCGGGAGAGATCCTGTTCCTGCCGGTCGGGTGGTGGCATTACGTTGAAGCGCTCGACATATCGGTCACGCTCGCGTCGACCAACTTCCACTGGCAGAACGACTTCTATACGAACTACCCGACAGACCACGACTTCTGACGGGTCCACAAGGAGTATCCATGTACAAGCACCGACTCATCATCGCTGTGCTAGGCGGAGCTTTGTCCGCCTGCGGCGGACAAGCACCTGAAACAAGCGCACCGACAAGCCCGAAACTGCTGGCGGCCACCGCCAGCTGCAGCGCGTGGTCAGCCACCGCGGTCTATACCATCCGACGACTGCGTCACCTATCAGAACAAGACCTACACCGCGAAGTGGTGGACCCAGAATAATGTGCCGGGAACCGAGGAATGGGGACCGTGGGCGCTGCAGGCGACGACACCCACACCGACTCCGACGCCAACACCCACACCAACCCCGACACCAACGCCTACTCCCACCCCGACACCGACTCCAACACCCACACCAACGCCGACACCGACGCCGGTCGCATGTCAGCCCGACGGCCTGCGTTCGACAGTCACCAACGTGCCGTACTGCGGCGTGTATGACGCCAATGGCCGCGAAGTGCTGGCGCACGGGCTGAACCGGCGCATTGTCGGCTACTTCACGAGCTGGCGCACGGGCAAGGACGGCACGCCGTCCTACCTGGTCAATAACATCCCGTGGGATAAGATCACGCACGTGAACTACGCGTTCGCGGCGGTCGACACCAGCAATTCCAAACTCGTCATCGGCAGCGGTCCGGCCAATCCGGATACGGGGCTGACCTGGCCTGGCAATCCGGCGGCGGCGATGGATCCTGCGCTGCCTTACCAGGGCCACTTCAATCTGCTGGCGCAGTACAAGAAGAAGTACCCGGCCGTGAAGATCATGCTGTCGGTGGGTGGCTGGGCGGGCAGCGGCGGCTTCTACACCGACCACCAAAGCTGACGGATCGCTTAACAGCGCTTAAGCATCGACACGCTGGCCGATTCGATGGTCGCCTTCCTGCGCCAGTACCGCTTCTTTGACGGGATCGACATCGACTACGAGCATCCGACGACCAACAACGCCATCGAGCAATCCGCTCGACTTCACACTGTCGCGCCCACGCCTGGCGGGCCTGATGAAGGGCTATAACGTACTGCTCGAACGGGTGCGCACCAAGCTCGATACCGCGGCCGTCGCCGACAAGAAGTACTACATGCTCACCATCGCCGGTTCGGCCTCCGCCTGGATACTGCGCGGCGAAGAGAACCTGTCCGGCCTCAAGTATCTCGACTATGCGAGTTTGATGAGCTACGACCTGCACGGCGGCTGGAACCAGTATGTGGGACCGAATGCCGCCCTGTTCGACGACGGGAACGATGCCGAACTGCGGGTAAGCAGCGCCTACCAGTTCGCCAACATCGGCTATCTGAATGTCGACTGGGCCTACCGCTACTATCGCGGCGCGCTGCAGGCGGGACGCATCAACCTGGGCGTTCCGTACTATACGCGCGGCTGGAAGAACGTCAGCGGCGGCAGCAACGGCCTGTGGGGCACCACGGCGCTGGTCAATTCGACCGTGACCTGCGCAGGTGTACCGACCTGCGGCGAAGGCGCGGTCGGCATCGACAACCTGTGGCATGACCTGGACAGCAACGGACAGGCGGTGCCGGGCGGCGGCAACCCGCTGTGGCATGCGCTCAATCTGGAGAAGGCCATCCTGCCGGACTACCTGGACGCCTACAAGGTGCCGGACAAGGTCCTGACCGGCACCTATGCGCCGAACTACAGCGCCACCATGGCCGCGCCCTGGCTATGGAACGCGACCAAGCGCGTGTTCCTGTCGACCGAGACCGCGCAGTCGCTGGGCGCCAAGACCAGCTACATCGTCAACAACAACATCGGCGGGATCATGATCTGGGAGCTGGCCGGGGACTATGCGTGGAACGCCACTGCCAACGGCGGCAAGGGCGAATACTTCATGGGTTCGACGCTGACGACCAACATCTTCAACGTCTTCAAGCTGGTAGCGCGTATGGCAACCAGCGGGCGGAGACGGCGGTGCTTAAGCCACCAGCGCCAAGGTCGCCATTGAACTGGGCGGATGGAAGCTCGGCGACAGCAATTATCCGATCAACCCGGTCATGACGATCACGAACAAATCGGCATCGACGATCCCGGGCGGCAGCGTGATCGAATTCTCGTATCCCGTATCGGCGCCTAAGCCGACATGAGCGACCAGTCGGGGTTCGGGTTGAAGGTGATCAGCGCCGGGTACAGCGGGCCGAATAACATCGGCGGCTTCAAGGCCAACTTCAACCGGGCGCAGTTTGCGATTCCGGGCTGGCAGTCGCTGGCGCCGGGTGCGTCGGTGTCGGTCACGCTCAACTACCGGCTGCCGATCAGCGGACCGTCGGCGTACGTGATCACCGTGGGCGGCGTGCGCTACGCGCTGGCTGACGAATATCCGCAGCTGCCGGTCGGCCTGCCTTGATCCACACAGAACAAAGCGAGAACAACATGAAACGACATCAATTATCGATCCTGGCGACGGTGCTGGTCACCAGCATGCTGGTAAGCTGCGGCGGCAGCGAGGCGGGCAAGGAGCCGACGGCGACCAAGCTGCTGGCGACGACAGCGGCGTCCTGCTCTGCGTGGAGCGCGAGCGCCGTGTACACGCTGGGCATGTGCGTGGTCTATCAAAACAAGGTGTACAAGGCCAAGTGGTGGACGCAGGGGAACGTACCCGGTACCGAGCAGTGGGGGCCGTGGGAGCTGACGACGGATACGCCGACGCCGACGCCGACGCCGACACCAACGCCAACTCCGACACCGACACCTACGCCGACGCCAACGCCGAACCCGGGCACCGTCCCGACCAAGGCCCAGGCGCAGGCGCGTGAAGCGCAGCTGACCGACAACGCCTTCTTCCGCACGATGAAAGCGTCGCTGCGCACGCTGGACAACACGTCGCTGGAGCAGGTGACGCCGGGGCGCAGTGCGAATCCGATCAACGTGCGGCGGGTGGAGCGGCTGCTGCCGTCGGCACGCTGGGATTTCTACTTCCCGGTGCGCGAGTCGAGCTACACGTATCAGCGCTTCCTGCAGGCGGTGGCCAAATTCCCGGCGCTGTGCGACGACTACAGCGACGGGCGCAACGCCGACGCCATCTGCAAGCACGCGCTGGCGACGATGTTCGCGCACTTCACGCAGGAGACGGGCGACCACAACGCGAGCAGTCCGGTGCCGCAGTGGCGCCAGGGCCTGACCTATCTGCGCGAGCTAGGCTGCAACGAGACTGGCGCGGGTTGCGGCTACAACGCCGAATGTGCGGATCCGGTGTTCAACGCGGTCTGGACCTGCGGTAAGAACCCGGACGGCTCGTACAAGAAGTATTTCGGGCGCGGTGCCAAGCAGCTCTCGTACAACTACAACTACGGACCGTTCTCGCAAGTGATGTTCGCGGGTGACCAGTCGGTACTGCTGCGCGATCCGGACAAGGTCGCATCGACCTGGCTGAACCTGGCCTCGGCGACCTTCTTCTTCGTGTACCCGCAGCCGCCGAAACCGTCGATGCTGCACGTGATCGACGGTACCTGGGTGCCGAATGCGGCAGACAAGGCTGCTTAAGCGCGGGGAACAACTTCGCCACCACGATCATGATCATCAACGCCGAGTGCGGCGGCGGGACCGAGCGGCAGGCCGCGCAGAACCGGATCGACTACTACAAGCAGTTTGCCGCGGGGCTGGGCTGGGATGTCGGCAGCGAGCAGCTGTCGTGTGCGACGATGCAGCGATTCGGCCCGGGCAGCTCGGCCGCGTACAACATCTACTGGGAAAAGAACTGGAACGACGGCGGGCAATACCAGTGCCAGCTGGTGAACTACCAGACCCCGTACAGCGCGCTCATCCCAGACAACTACGTCAAGTGCGTGCAAGACAACTGGAAAGTCACCCTCCCCTGACAACCGGGGTCAGACCTCAATTCTGCAATTCGGGGTCAGACCTCAATTTCGCAACATTCGGAGGCTAAAACTTGCTGCAACACAGGGGTCAGACCACTTTTTCCGAACAGGAGAAGTGGTGCTGACCCCTTTTGGGAAAAAGTGGTCTGACCCCGGTTGTGGGGCAACTTTTAGAGGGCAAAAACTTTCAGAATGGAGGTCTGACCCCGAATTGCAGAATTGAGGTCTGACCCCGGTTTTGGTGCGGGTCTTGCTGCGGGGTCAGAGGGCGAGGCGGGCGCGGGCGGCGTCGTATTCGCGTTTCAGGCGGGCCACCATTTCGGCGACGGTCGGGACGTCGTCCATCATGCCCACGCCCTGGCCTGCGCCCCAGATGTCGCGCCAGGCTTTGGCAGGTGCCGTCGCCGAAACTCATCTTCGATTTGTCCGACTCCGGCAGCGCGTCCGGGTCCAGGCCTAGGCGTTGACGATCGATTTTTTCAGGTAGTTGCCGTGCACGCCGGTGAACAGGTTGGTGTACACGATGTCCGCCGCCGCCGATTCGACAATCGCTTCGCAGGTAGCCTTCGGTGACGTTCGATTCCTGCGTGGCCAGCCAGCGCGATCCGATATACGCGAAGTCGGCACCCATCGCTTGCGCGGCCAAAATGCCGTCGCCGGTGGCGATCGATCCGGACAGCGCAACCGGACCGCTGAAGAATTTGCGCACTTCGCCAACCAGCGCGAACGGCGACAGGGGACCGGCATGGCCGCCCGCACCGGCCGCCACCAGAATCAGGCCGTCCACGCCCGCTTCCAGCGCTTTTTGCGCGTGCCGGATCGAGACCACGTCATGCAGCACGATGCCGCCATAGCTGTGGATCGCGTCCAGCATTTCCTTGGGCGGCGCGCGCAGCGAGGAGATGATGATCGGGACCTGGTGTTTCACGCACATCTCGACGTCGTGCTCGAGCCGCTCGTTCGACTGGTGCACGATCTGGTTCACGGCGATCGGACCAACCTTGGCGCCCGGATTGGCGGCCCGGTAGTCATCCAGCTCGCGCTTGAGATCCGTCAGCCAGGTGTCGAGCTGCGCCGCCGGGCGCGTTGAGCGCCGGGAAGGAGCCGACGATGCTTAGGCTTTGCACTGCGCCGCGACCAGCGCCGGACCGCTGGCGATGAACATGGGCGAGACCAATGACGGGAAGGGACAGGTTTTGCAGCGCGACAGGCAGGGCCATGACATTCTCGCAGTCGAAAAAATGGAGGGGAAAATCAGCTTCCGGCCATTATAGTGCGAAAAAAGTACGATCGTGCTGGAATTGTGATGGTTCAGAGGTCGGCGTTGCGCAGCCAGCCGTCCTCGCGCCTGGCGGCAGCCGCCCCGCACCAGCGACTGAACCGCCCATTCGGCCAGCTCGGCCGGACTGTGCGCCAGGAAGCGGCGGCGCGCGCCTTCGATCACGGGATTGGTTGCGAACATGGTAGGCAGCGCGGCCAGTTCAGAACTGCTGACGCTCGAGCAGCAGGAATTTGAGCATGACCTTGACCGCGTTTTCGGCGTTGCGCACCGGGTCTCCCTGCAGGTAGTCCAGGCGCGAAAACGCGCGCCCCAGCGCCTCTTTGACGTCGGTGAACGGCGCGCCATGGCCCGGTATCACCAGGCGCACGTCGAGCGTGTCGATCAGCGCCAGCGTGGCGCGCGCTTCGGCAAAGCCGGATTCGCCTTCCAGTTCGGGGAAGATGACGCCGAAGCCGTTGCGCCACAGGGCGTCGGCCGAGATCAGGATCGCTTCGCGCGCACAGTAGAAAATGAGCGAGTGCGGATCGTGCCCGGGGGCGGCCAGCGCCTGCCATTCCAGGCCGCCCAGCGTGAGCAGGTCGCCGCTGGCGATGGTGCTGTCGAAGCTGGAAGCGGGTGCACTGCTGGCCGGTCGCGCGGTAGCTGAGCGCTTCCTCGTCCCAGACGCGGACCTTGTCCGCCTCGGCCGCCGGGATCGCGGTGCTGCAGCCATAGCGCGCCTGCAGCGCCGCATTGCCGCCGCAGTGATCCGAATGCAGGTGGGTGTTGATCACGCGGTCCAGTACGCGCCCGCCCAGCGCGTGTTCGACCAGCGCCAGCGTTTGCGGCGCGTGGATCAGGTAGCCGGTGTCGACCAGCGCGGTCTCGTCGTCGCCGATGAACAGCACGTTGTTCGACGACAGCCAGCCGCGCTCGAAGACGCGCATCGATGCTTAAGCAGCCCGAGCACGTTGCCGCTCATTTTTTGGCCTGGAAGGCGAGCGAGATTTTCGCGAACTCGATCAGCACTTCCTGGGTGCCGCCGTTGAAGGTCATGAAGGCGTTCCCGGTCCGAACCACCATCCGCGGCGGGAACAGCCATCCCATGTAGGGAATGCCGATCATCTTCGCGCTGCGCACCTGGTCCCATTCGACCCGCTTGTCGTACAGCCAGGTCTGGCGGATGCCGCCATGGCGTCGATGGTGGTGCGCGCGCAGGAACCAGTAATAGCTCACGCCCAGCATCAGCAAGGCCAGCGCCAGCAGCGCCTTCACGCCCAGGCCGAACGAGAGCATCGGGAAGCGCCACACGACGCTGGCGCCGTACACGGTCAGCAGCACGGTGAGGAGGGTGGCGACGACTTTGAAGCCGCCGCTGTACGAAGGGCCGCTCACGTCATGTTCGGGCTGATAGAAGTTCATTTGAACTCCAGCGTCGCTTCACGGCGCCGGATCTCGGCCCATACGGCGCGCTTGTAGTCGTCGTCGGCCCGGCTCCAGGCGATGATTTCATCGATGGTGCGCATGCAGCCGCGGCACAAGCCGGTATCGGGCGCCATTTCGCACAAGCTGATGCACGGCGACGGTACCGGGGTTTTCATTTCGGGGGTCATGCCAGCTTCCTTTTTTGTTCGAGCTTCGCGCCAAAGCGCACCGGATCAATCACATGCCGCTCGTGCGTGCCTTCGCAGATGCGGTCCACGTCGTCCCATGCTTCGACCTTGAACAGCACGCGCTACCCGCCACTTCCAGCACTTCGCCCTTGATGCGCAGGGTCATGCCGGGCGGGGTCGGGGCGAAGTGGACGAAGTTGACCATGGTGCCCAGGCTTTGTTCGCGCGGCCAGTCGAGGTAGGGCATCATGCCGTTCACGCAGGCCAGTTCCATCATGCCGACCATGTAGCCGGTGGCCAGCACGTCGGGCATGTCGAGGCAGAAGGCGGTGTCGTGGTACAGCTGCGGCACGGTGGCGCGCGGCAGCACCGCGTAGGTCCATTCAAACTGCAGACCGGGCTGGAAATCGGGACTCATGCGGCGATCAGCTCCACGCGGTTGCCGAACGGGTCGGCGATGGTCACGCGGCGCCACTGCCGCCCACCTCGTCCTCGGTTTTCAGCGCCACGCCAAGCTGCGCCAGACGGGCGGCGAAGGCGCCAAAGTCGTTCACGATCAGCGCGGGATGGGCTTTTTTGCGGCCTGGAAGTCGCTGTCGGCGCCCAGGTGGAGCTGGGCGGCGCCGCACTGGAACCAGGCGCCGCCGCACACAGGCGAGTACCGCGGGCTTGGGGATTTCGGCCAGGCCCAGCACGCCGCTGTAGAACTGGCGCGCGATGTCTTCCGCGCCCACCGGCATGGCGATCTGAATGTGATCGATTCCTGTAATAAATGCCATGCTCGCTCCGCTGTATCCCGAATCCCACATTATCGCATTGAGGCGAATCGCGCTTGATCTTCACCGCCGGATCGGTAGACTACCATCCATACAGATGGTAAGTGGATGCCACAAGGATGTTCTTTGGAGATTGATGGGTATGCAGGACGGTAAGCCGAAACTTTCCGAATCGGAAAAGATCACAATCAATCTGGGCCTGATCGACCTGGGCCAGATCGATTTGCTGGTGAACGAAGGATTTTATTCAAACCGCACCGATCTTATCCGGACAGCGATTCGGAATCAGTTGAACACCCATGCCGACGTCGTCAAGCAGACCGTTGCGCGCAAGAGCCTGGTGCTGGGCATGCACCACTATTCGCGCGCGGACCTGGAGGCGGCGCAGAAAGCGGGCGAGCGCCTTCAGATCCAGGTACTCGGCATGGCCAGTATCGCCAGCGATGTGCCGGTAGAACTGGCGCTGGCGACCATTGAATCGATTTTCGTACTCAGGAGCGCTGCACGCCAGCAACGCCGTCAAGGCAGCCCTGGCCAGGGCGCATCCAGTAGCACTTACTTGGGATTGCCTTATGAAATTCAATGAACGGCTGATGGCGCAGATGCGCGCGGCCACCAGCAACCTTTCCAGGGGCCAGGGCGCCAAAGCGGCCACGGCAGCCATCCAGGATGCGCTGAAGATCCTGTCGCCTAAAAAAACGGCAACGGAAGCGGCGGCGCCCGTCATGCGCGACATCAATCCGCCGCCCATGCCGGGCACAGTACCGCTGAAGGGCTTCACGATGCCCTCGTTCGAGCTGCCAGGCGGCCTGGGCGGGACCATGTCGCCCCCGCCCTCCCTGCCCGGGCAATTTATTGACGGCAGCTACAGCAATGCGGCAGGCAGCCGCGACTACAAATTGTATGTGCCGAACAGTTATACCAGCGCGCCCATGCCGCTGGTCGTGATGCTGCACGGCTGCACCCAGGATCCGGACGACTTCGCGCGCGGCACGCAGATGAACTTGCTGGCCGAGGAGCTCCATTGCTTCGTCGTCTATCCGGCCCAGTCGCAGCAAGCCAATCCTTCGCGCTGCTGGAACTGGTTCAGCGAGATCGATCAGCAGCGCGGCCAGGGCGAGCCGTCCATCATTGCTTAAGCATTACCGAGACCATCATTCGCAATCACAATGTGGACCAGCGCCAGGTCTACGTGGCCGGGCTGTCAGTAGAAGGGTGCCATGGCCACCATCATGGGCACGCTGTATCCGGATCTGTATGCCGCGGTCGGCGTCCACTCGGGCCTGCCGTTCGCGTCGGCCCACGATTTGCCATCGGCGCTGGCGGCCATGAAGGGCAATGCTTAGGCCCCACGCCGTCCAACGCCAGGCCGATCCCCATCATCGTCTTCCATGGCGACAAGGATACGACCGTGCATCCCGCCAATGGCGACGCGCTGATCCAGCAAGGCACGCCCGGCCAGGCCAGGGCGACGCTGGTGGAACCGGGCCGCGTGCCGCATGGCCACGCCTACACCCGGACCGTCCATCAGCGCGAGGATGGCACGCCGCACGCCGAGCAATGGCTGATTCACGGTGCTTAAGCCACGCCTGGTCGGGCGGCAGCGCGCATGGCAGTTACACCGATGGCAAGGGCCCGGACGCGAGCCGCGAAATGATGCGTTTCTTCCAGACCCGGCGCGGCTGGAAGTCAGCGCGCGGTCAGCAGGCTGCGAATGGCGGAGGGCAGCGTATCGAGCAACACGGCCTCGGCTAAGCCGGGCCACGTCGTACACCAGGGGCTCCTGCGCCTCGTCGCCCAGCTTGCTGGTTTCATGGGTGGAAACGCAGGCTTCGTGCAGCCTGCCGTCGCCGGAGCGGAACTGGAAAAACACCTTGTAGACGGTCTGGTCGTTGATTTTGGTGCTGGTCGCTACTTTCCTGACCACCTGTCCTGTCGTCAGTACGCCGTTCTGCACCAGGTGGCGCGCTTGCCGGTAGCGCTTGAGGGCGAACATCAGCATCGCCAGGCCGATCGCGGGAAAAATCGCGATCAGCAGGGCGACATGCAGGCCGAACGGCGCCCGTCCCATGCCTTCCAGGTGCGACGTTCCCGGATCGCGCGCGAGATACAGGACGGTCACCGGACTGCCTTCAACGTCGCCGCTGTCGGTATCGAAGGAAATGCCCTCGAAGCTGGCGGCACCGACCTGGTAACGGTAGGCGTATTCGTAGATGCGCTGCTTGTTGCTCGACGCGCCGGTCGGGCTTTTGGCGACCAGCCTAGGCCCTCGGTTCGTGGATTGTGGCTGCTGAACACGAATGGCGACGTAAAGTCGACCGAACTGGCGAACACGAGAAAGAACAGGATGCCGCCGAAGAAGAACGGGATGCCGAACCACGCCATCGGATGGCTAAAAAGATCCCGCGTTTCAGGCTCGCCGTCAGCGGGCGCGCCTCAGTCATGGACCGCGCGCGAAATACCATTTCATGCCCAGCACGCAAGAAGCGAGCAGCAAGGTCACGCCATTGGCAATGACGACCGGCCAGGATTGCAGCGCCAGCCCGTACAGCAGCCACAGCGCCACGCCGAGGATGAAAATCAGATACATGCCGGACGAAATGCCGGGTGCGCCGCGCTCGCGCCACACCATCAGCACCTGCGGAATGAAAGCGCCGGTCGTGCAGAAGGCGGCGGCGAAACCGAGGTGGTTGACATCCAAATTCATCCGGGAACTTTCTTTGACTGCGGCAGACGCCAATTATAGTTCAGGGAGAAAAGAGGAATCGAGCGTATCGGTGATGCTCCATGGAAGCTGTTGCGGGAATTCGTCGATGCCCGTCTCGCGCGCGGCGATCTCGACCGCGTCTTCCCAGACATCGTCCAGCCATTCGGGGTCGTGCAGCGACGGTTTCAGGCCGGGCGACTTGTCCAGCGCGCGGATGATACGGCGGCGCTGATTGCGGATCGTGCGCAGCCAGCTGTTGCAGCGGCACGCAGGCTGGTACTGCCACTTGAGCAGATGCGCCAGCAGCACGGCCGCACGACTGCCAAGTTCACGCGCTTCCGCCCTCCCCACGGCCTCGATCTCCTCGGCGAGATGGTCGACATCGAGCGCCTGCCACTGGCGCGCGCAACAGCGCGGCCTGGGTGACTGCCCAGGCAACAATGTCGTCGTCATAGAGATTGCTCATCGCGCCCTCCCATATCAGCATCGTGACATGGCCAGCGCGCCCTTGGCGTGGTCCGCTCAATCGTCCGCGGGCAAATCCGGGGAACTTTTTGCTGTCGTTTCGATATGCTGCTTCAGGCAGGCCGGGCACCAGCAGCTGGCCGCGCCGCCGGGCACCGCCACCACCGGCGGCAAGGTGGTGCACCAGCACGGACCGGGGATGCCATCGGCCATGGCGCAGCCGAAGGAAGCGCCGCAGCGGCTGCAGGTGCTCACGGCTGCTTGTCCCCGGGCGGACCCTGGCGCATCGCGCGGCGCAGCAAGTCCATCTGCCCGTTGAAACGGGTACAGGCTTCGCACACGATCAGGTGCAGACGCATGCGGGTGCGCTCGACGATGCTCAGCTCGCGGTCCATCCCCTCGGAGACGAGACGGTGTACTTCGCGGCAAGTTGGTTTAATGCTATCCATTGTGTCCCTGTCAGCGCGGCGCGTGGGTGCAGAACCAGTTCAAGTCCAGGCATTCGCGCAGGCGGAGCCGTGCGCGATACAGCATCACCCAGGCATTAGCCGATGTAATCGCCAATTCCTTACAAATTTCATCGGTGTCCAGTTCCAGCCATTCGCGCATCATGAAGATGCGCGCGGTCTGGGCTTAAGCAATTTTTCGAGGCAAACCTCTAACACCCGGAAAAAGTCCTTCTGTTCCAGCGTGCCGTCCGGATTGCCCCAGGCGCGCGGCTGTTCGACCGTGTGGCCGTCGGCGGCAAACAGGGCGTCGATGGCGTCGTCCTCGGACTGCTCGTCGCAGGTCTCGATCTGGCGCTCGCGGGTGGCCAGGCGCAGATTGTCGATGATCTTGAACTTCAGAATGCCCGTCACATAGGTGCGCAGCGACGACTGGCCGATGGAAGCGCTCCGGCTTTTCCAGCACCGCGATCAGCGCGTCCTGTACGGCATCTTCGGCCAGCGCTTCATTCCGAAGCTGCAATTGTGCAAAACGGACAAGCTGGGGCCGCATCGCTTCGAGCTGGCGGTGGAGGGTAAGGGGGTCGGTGTTCATTTGGCGATCAGCCTAACGGATCAGGAATTAAAATACAACAAGATGGCCCTATAATGCCTACAGGGTTCGCCCTGTTGCCTGTAAAATCTCGCAAAATTTCCAAAACGGACCTGCCATGACCGCTCCACTGCCTGCTTTGAAGACTGACCAAAACGACGACCTGACTGCGGTATCGCCGCAAATCAAGGCACAGATTCTGGCCGAGGCGCTGCCTTACATCCGCAATTTCCATGGCAAGACCATTGTCATCAAATACGGCGGCAACGCCATGACCGACGAGCGCCTCAAGCATGGCTTCGCGCGCGACGTCATCCTGCTCAAGCTGGTGGGCATGAATCCCGTGGTGGTCCACGGCGGCGGCCCGCAAATCGACAATGCACTGAAAAAAATCGGCAAGCAAGGCAGCTTCGTCCAGGGCATGCGCATCACCGACGAAGAAACCATGGAAGTGGTTGAGTGGGTACTGGGCGGTGAAGTTCAGCAGGATATCGTGATGCTGATTAACCACTACGGCGGCCAGGCCGTGGGCCTGACCGGCAAGGATGGCGGCCTGATTCGCGCACGCAAGATGGCGATGCCGGACAAGGAAAATCCGGGCGAGTTCCTCGACATCGGCTTCGTGGGCGAGATCGATGCGATCAACCCGGCCGTGGTCAAGGCGCTGCAGGACGATGCCTTCATTCCCATCATTTCGCCGATCGGCTTCGGCCAGGATGGCCAGGCGTACAACATCAATGCCGACGTGGTCGCGGGCAAGATCGTGGAAATCCTGAAAGCCGAAAAGCTGATCATGATGACCAATATCGCCGGTGTTCAAGATAAAAAGGCAACCTCGTGACCGACTTGTCGGCCCATGAAATCGATGAAATGTTTGCTGACGGCACCATTTCCGGCGGCATGCTGCCGAAAATCTCGTCCGCGCTGGACGCCGCCAAGTCGGGCGTGAACACGGTCCACATCATCGATGGCCGGATCGAACACTCTTTACTGCTCGAAGTCTTGACCGAGCAAGCTTTTGGCACTATGATCCGGTCGCACTAAAACAATTCGGCGCAGTTCTGCGCCGTCAGTACTGCCCTTTTAGCTCAGTGGTAGAGCACTCCCTTGGTAAGGGAGAGGCCACGTGTTCAATCCACGTAAAGGGCACCACTCCCCCTCAGTACACCCGTTCCACGCTCAGCCCGCGCGCTCAGCAGTGCTTAAGCACGCTATTGCTTCCGACCAAATGCAACACCCCGATGGCGGCGACAACGTTGTTTTCCTGCTTCCAGCAAGTAAGCCAGTTTGTCGGCCAGGCCGATATTGCGTTCGTCCAGTAACACTTTTTTGACAAAGCGCCCCGACAAGGTGGTGTCGGCCGCGGCACGCGCGGCAATTTCGTCGAAGGTGCGGCGGTCGGCCGTGCGCCATGCTTCGACGATCTGGCGCACTTCGGCGCGCTGGCGGCCCGATTCGATCAGGGTGACGCTCTCTTCCAGGAAACGCAGCTGTTCGGCTTCCGACAGGCGGTCAAACAGGCTCAGCTGCGCGGTGACGGTTTCCAGCGAGATGACCGGCACCTTCTTGGCCTTGGCCAGCCCCACCAGGTGCGATTCCACCGACAGGTCGGTGCGGTAGCCCTGGGCCGAATATTCGGCGATGGCCAGCACGGTGGCCACCAGCCAGGGGCGCACATGGCTCATGGCGTCGGCGTCGATGCCCGCCTTGGCCAGCGCCTGGCGGGTGCGCTCGCGCAGCACCGGGGTCATTTCGTCGCCGCTCGCGCCATCGGGATACAGGCCGTATTTGCGGCGCGCCGCTTCGACCGCGCCCGGGTCGGTGTCCGGGTCGACTTCCAGCGCCAGCTTCGAGGCGCCATTCATGGCCGCCACGATGCGCGGTTCGAGCGGGTAAAATTCGGGCTGCCCGACGTGGATGGTGCCAAACAGATACATCGAGTGGCCGTCGCCCGTCACCTTGAACAAGGCGCCGCGGTCGGCCCCCCAGGCCGACGGCAAGGCCAGGCAGAACAAGCTGAGGAACACCACTATAATCTGACGTCGCATGCAATTTCCTTGAAGTATTTTTCTAAAGTCTCCTGTGTCGAATATTACAGCGTCCACTCCCGTCTGGCTTTTTGATCTGGACAATACCTTGCATGATGCCTCGCATGCAATTTTTCCGAGCATCAGCGCCAACATGAATACCTACATCGCGCGTGCTCGGCGACGGGGTGACAGCCAGCCAGCCAGGAAGCGGTCGACGCGGCCCGCATCGGCTACTGGAAGCGCTACGGCGCCACCCTGCTCGGCATGATCAAGCACCACGACGTGCGCGCCGCCGACTTCCTGCACCAGACCCACACGCTCGACAATCTGGCCGACCTGATGCGCTTCGAGCGCGGCCTGTCGGCCATGCTGCGCCGCCTCCCGGGCCGCAAGATCCTGCTGACCAATGCAGCCAAGCCAGCTATTCCTCGCAGGTGGTGCGCCAGCTCAATCTGCAGCGCCATTTCAGCCACCACATCGCGATCGAGAACATGCAGGTGCACGGTCGGCTGCAGGCCCAAGCCGTCCACGCTGATGCTGCGCCGCCTGCTGCGCAAGCACGGTCTCGGCGCGCGCCGCTGCATCCTGGTGGAAGACACGCTGGACAACCTGCGTGCGGCCAAACGGGTCGGCCTGCGCACCGTGTGGCTGACCCGCTACCTGCGGCTGGTCGAGCCGAGCGGCAGCGCCAGCCTGCCCAAAATGGCAAAGCGCCCCGCTTTCGTCGATGTCAAAGTAAAATCACTACGGCAGCTGCCCGCCCGCTTGCACCGCTTGCGCTGACCCCCAATCCACCTTCACGATCGAGACAACATGGCAAGTACCAAGCCAGGCGAGCGCAAACTCCAAATCCTCCAGGCCTTGGCTTAAGCATGCTGGAACAGCCCAAGGGCGAAAAAATCACCACCGCGGCCCTGGCCAAGCGGCTCGACGTCTCCGAGGCGGCCCTGTACCGCCACTTCGCCAGCAAGGCCCAGATGTTCGAAGGCCTGATCGACTTCATCGAGGCGAGCGTGTTCGGCCTGATCAACCAGATCGCCGAGCGCGAGTCCAGCGGCATCGCACAGGCGCACGCCATGCTGCAGATGATGCTCAGCTTCGCGGCCAACAATCCGGGCATGACGCGGGTACTGATCGGCGACGCGCTGGTGGGCGAGGACGAGCGCCTGCAGCTGCGCATGAACCAGTTCTACGACAAGGTCGAACTGGCGTGCAAGCAGTCGCTGCGCCTGGCCGTCACCCAGGGCCACGGCCAGGAAGCCGATGTCGCCGCGCGCGCCAGCCTGCTGGTCAGCTACGTGGTGGGCCGCTGGCACCGCTACGCCAAGAGCGGCTTCCGCCAGAACCCGACCGAGGGCACCGCGCTGCAGATCGCCCTGATGCTCGCTGCCTGATACTGCCGATGGACGGTTTCGACTGCTTCGCCCTGCTCGACGACGCCAGCGCCGCCGATCCGCACAATGCCCGTTCGCGCCTGTACGGCGGGCACGCGGGCACGCTCGTGTGCGGCAATGCGGCGCAGTGGCCCCAGCTGCTGGCCGACATGCAGGCGGCGCTCGGACGCGGCCTGTACGCCGTGCCGGTGCTGAGCTATGAACTGGGCGGCCACCTGCTCGGCATCGACGCCCATCCAAGCGAGGCGCCGCTGGCCCAGGTGCTGCTGTTCGCCAGCTGCACGCATTTGTCGCCGCCCGAGGTGGCAGCCTGGCTGGCGCAGCGCGCCGGGCAGGCGCCATGGCCGCATCGCGGCCGTGCACGCCAACGTCGGCCAGGCCGAATTCACGCGCGCGCTCGGCAAGATCCACGACTACATCGAGGCGGGCCACACTTACCAGGTCAATTACACCTACCGGCTGCGCTTCGACGCCTTCGGTACGCTGTACGCCTTGTACGCACGCTTGCAGGCGCGCCAGCCGGTACCCCTACGGCGCGCTGGTCGGCCTGCCCGACGGCGCGGCGCTGCTGTCGCTCTCGCCCGAGCTGTTCGTGCGCCACCTGCAGGGCGAGATCCTGGCGCGCCCCATGAAAGGCACCGCAGCCAGCCAAGCAGCGACGACGCCGACAATGCGCGCCGCGCCACGGCCCTGTCGCAAGACAGCAAGAACCGCGCCGAAAACCTGATGATCGTCGACCTGCTGCGCAACGACCTGGGACGGATCGCCGTCACCGGCAGCGTGGAAGTGCTTAAGCCCTGTTCGACGTGCAGCGCTACAGCTCCGTGCTGCAGATGACGTCCACGGTGCGCGCAGCAGCTGCGGCCCGACGCCACGCTGGACGAGATCTTCGGCGCGCTGTACCCGTGCGGGTCGATTACAGGGTGCGCCCAAGCGCCGCACGATGGAGATCATCCGCGAACTCGAACCTGCCGCGCGCGGCGTCTACACGGGCGCGATCGGCTGGTTCGACCCATGCCACTGCAGCGCATGCGATCGGCGACTTTGCCTGTCGGTGCCGATCCGGACGCTGTCCCTGCAACCGCTCGGCAAACGGCGTGCGGCGCGGCGAAATGGGCGTGGGCGCCGAGCATCGTGTTCGACAGCGACGCGCAGGATGAATTTGCCGAGTGCCAGCTCAAGGCGCGCTTCCTGACCGGCCTTGCCAACGACTTCGAGATTTTCGAAACCATGCACGCCAGCGCGGACCATGGCTGCCGCCACCGCGCCCTGCACTTCGATCGGATGCAGGCGTCGGCGCATTACTTCGGCTTCGCTTTCGATCCGCTGCAAGCTGCGGCGGCGCTCGACGCGGCCTGCGCGGCACTGGCGCCCGGTCCGCACCGGCTGCGCCTGGCGCTGCGCGCGGACGGCACATTGAGCGTGAGCTGCGCCCCGCTGACGCCGCTGGCGCAGCCGGTGCGGCTGCTGCTGGCCGCCGATGCGACCCATGCCGATGAGCTGTTCCTGCGCCACAAGACCAGCATCCGCGCGCTACGACGCGGCCTGGCGCAGCGCCGAAAGCGCGGGCGCCTTCGATACCCTGTTCTTCAACGAGCGCGGCGAACTGACCGAGGGCGGCCGCTGCAATGTCTTCGTGCGCATCGACGGCCACTGGTACACGCCGCCGCTCGCCTGCGGCGTCCTGCCGGGCATCATGCGGTCGGTGCTGCTGGACGATCCGGCCTTCGGCGCGGCCGAACGAGTCATCACGCGCGCCATGCTGGCTTGCGCCAGCGAGATCCTCGCCTGCAACGCTGCGCGGCGCCCTGCCCGCTAGTCTGGCATGAAGCGGCGCCGGTAGGCGCCGGGCGAGGTGGCCGTCACGCGCCGGAAGTGATGGCGCAGCGATTCTTCCGATCCGAATCCGGCCTTGTGCGCCAGTTGCGCCAGCGGCAGATCGGTCGTCTCCAGCAGATCCTTGGCCAGCGCCACCCGCTCGCGCGCCACCCACTCCACCGGTCCGTATCCGGTCGCATCCTGAAACTGGCGCTGCAGCGTGCGCGCGCTCATGGCGGCCCGCCCGGCCATGCTGGCCACGCTGTGGCGCTGCCCGGGATGTGCGCGCACCCAATCCATCAGGCGCGTCAGCTTCTACCCCGTTCGTCGTGCGCCAAGGGGCGCGGCAGAAACTGGGCCTGGCCCCCTTCGCGGTGCGGCGCCACCACCAGCCGCTGCGCCACCAGATTGCCCACGCGTGCGCCGTAATCGCGCCGCACCAGGTGCAGCAGCATGTCCAGGCCCGCCGCCGAGCGACCGACGTGATCAGCTGGCCGCTGTCGACATACAGGTCGCCCGGCAGCACGGCGATCGCCGGATAGCGCTGCCTGAGCTGTTCGGTGTAGCGCCAGTGGGTGGTGGCGCGCTGGCCGTCCAGCAGCCCGGCCGCCGCCAGCACGAAGACGCCCGAGCAGATCGAGCACAGGCGCGCACCGCGTGCATGCGCGGCGCGCACTGTGCGCCAGCAGCGCTGCGGGCGGCGCCTCGCCGGGATCGCGCCAGCCGGGAATGATGATGGTATCGGCCCGGGCCAGCAGCGCCAGGTCGTGCGGGGCGGAGATGGTGATCCCATGCGGCGGCGCGGATCGGTCCGGGCTCGATGGCGCAGACGGCGAAGTCGTACCAGTCCACGCCAAGCTCGGGACGCTCGAGCGCGAACAGTTCGACCGTGCAGCCGAATTCGAAGGTGCATAGCCGGTCGTAGGCCAGCGCGACCACCAGATGTTTGCTCATGGCGCAATCTTACCGGATATTGGCCGATGCGCCACTTAGCGGCGGACTGGCCCTGCCCGATAATCAGGCATCATTCATCAAGGAGAGTTCGCCATGTCCAGTGTGACCGATACCGCGCCCGCCGCCAGCGGCGGCCGCCCTCGCCCACTTCGAAGCCCAGTTCGCGTTCGAAACCGATTGCTGGGATGTGCACGACAGCCTGGTAGGCGGGCGCCAGGACTTCGTGCTGCTCGACGTACGGGGAACGCAGAAGTATGAAGCCGGTCATGTGCCGGGCGCGCTCGACCTGGCCCACCGCAAGATCATCGGCTCGCGCATGGCAGGCCTATCCGGCCGGTACCGTGTTCGTGACCTATTGCAGCCAAGCCCGCATTGCAATGGCGCCGCGCGCGGCGATCCGGCTGGCCCGGCTTGGCCTGCCGGTCAAGATCATGAGCGGCGGGATCACCGGCTGGCTGGACGAGGGCTTCGCCTTAGAGCCAGGCCAGCAGGCGCGCTGCCACGT
This sequence comes from Massilia sp. H-1, assembly GCA_024703915.1. GTDB lineage: Bacteria > Pseudomonadota > Gammaproteobacteria > Burkholderiales > Burkholderiaceae_D > Telluria_A. Next base: position 2,723,375 of record CP087969.1, read on the forward strand.
CGGCTGACGACAGCAGCTGCATGTGATTGGTCTGGTACACGACGACTGTGTCGAATCGAAGACAGCGTTGCGCATCCGGATGGTGGCCGAGCGCGCTGGCAAGTGGCACCAGGCCGTCGCTGCCAAGGCCGCCGTCATCGCGCGGACCGTGGCGGCAATGGCCAGGCATGCCGTCGCTGCAGGTGGAGGCACCACGGTCGGCAGCGGCGCGCCGTGCGCGAAGCGATCCTGGCTAAGCCCAGTCCTCGTCAAGCACACTGCCGTGGCGCAGATCGGTGATACCGGCGCTGCGAATCTTGGCCAGGCGTGAGAACGGCGCGCTGTAGGCCGACAAGTCGGTCACCAGATGCACCCAGTTTCCCCCGCGCTCGAGCGGGGCGCCGTGATGCGGTGTGCCGAGAAACGCCATCTTGCGGAGAAGCCCGGGCCAGCTGTGCCCTTCCTCCTGCGCCGCGTGGCAGGCGCTGCGCGCGACCAGGCCCCCATGCTGTGAGCGACGATAAGCAGTTCATCGACCGCTACCGGCCAGTTGTCGATCATGGCCTGCAATTCGCGCACAAGTTCGCGCCCGTTTTCGGAGATGTGACGGCCGCTGTTGTAATGCAGGTAGACGGGCGTGTAGCCGCGCTCGCGGGCCAGCATGGCGCCGTGATCGTGCCCATCGCGATGCCACTGCAAGTCATTCATGCACAGGCCGTGCGCAAGCAGCACGATGCGCCCGGATGCAGGGGTTGGCCACGCGCAAGCGCATCAGGGATGGCGAGCGGATTGCCGCTCGCCGCAAGGCGGTCGCCCACCACACCGTTGACGGCCGCTACCAGCGCTTCGCGCCCGGCCCATTCGGGCGGCGCGGCCAGCGCCGGTGCCAGGCGCCCGAGCACCGCATCGAGGCCGCCGCCGACCAGCCGGGTGGCGCCCCGCACGCCGCGGTAGACCAGCGAAGTGACAGCCGGCGACTGGCTTGACGATCGGCGTGCCGATCGCCTTGTTCAGGACATTCATGTGGACCGCCTCGACCAGATCGGTCACCCCGCCACCGCCTCGAGCGCGAGGCGGGATGCGCCGAGCAGATCGGCACCGACGGTGGGTTTGGCGGCCATGCGGGCCTAGGAGCCGAGCGCCTGTTCGATCTTGCCGACCAGCTGGGCGTCTTCCGGCGTGACCTTGCTCGGATAATGTTCGATCACCTTACCGTTGCGGTCGATCAGGTACTTGGTGAAGTTCCATTTCGGCTCCTTGCCGGTCGCCTTGATCAGCTGCGCGTGCAGCGGATTGGGCGCGTCGCCGCTGACCACCGACTTGGCGAACATCGGGAACTTGACGCCGTAGGTGTTGTAGCACAGGTCGGCGATCTCCTTGGCGCTGCCCGGCTCCTGCTTGCCGAAGTCGTTGGACGGGAAGCCCAGCACGACCAGGCCCCTGGCGCTGTATTTGGCGTACAGTTTTTCCAGGCCTTCGTACTGCTTGGTGTAGCCGCAATAGCTGGCGGTATTGACGACCAGGACCACCTTGCTAGAAGCGTACTGACACAGATTTTGCGGCGCATCGTCCTGCAGGCGCGGGAAGGTTTTGTTCAGCAGCGCAGGGCAGTTGGCTTGGCGCCAGTGCTGCCAGCCAAGGCACACCGGTCTGCGCCATGGCCCATGCGCGCAGCATGACGGCGGCGCCCAGGGCGGCGAGAATGAATGCGGTCATCTTGATCATTGTCGGTTCCACGCAAAGAGAATTGAAAATCGATTCTATGCCAAATCCCGCGGCGCCGCCGTTCTCACTCGATTCTGAGCGCCGACAGGGCCGGATCGGGTGGCGGGAATGCCAGCTTGAGCGCGGCCATGATCTCCAGCAGCAGCGTCGAAATCAGCAGGTTGCGGTGGGTCTTGGAGTCGGCCGGAATCAGGTACCAGGGCGCGTGCGGCGCGTCGGTCGCCATGATGGCGCGCTCGTAGGCGCGCATGTACTGGTCCCAGTACGCGCTGCGCGATGTCGTTGCGGTCGAATTTCCATTGTTTGTCCGGATCGTCGAGCCGCTCCTGCAGGCGCTTGCGCTGCTCGTCCTTCGAAATGTGCAGGAACAGCTTGACGATGACGGTGCCGGTTTCGGCCAGCATGCGTTCGAAGTCGCGGATGTGGGCATAGCGGCGCTTGCACTCCTTGTCGTCGATCGTGCCGTGCACCAGCGGCACCAGCACGTCCTCGTAGTGGCTGCGGTTGAAGATGGCGATCTCGCCGCGCATGCACCACCTGGCGGTGCACGCGCCATAAGTAGTCGTGGGCCAGCTCGTCGTCATTGGGCGCCTTGAACTGCACCCCGCGCAGCCCCATGGGGTTGATCTGCCGGAACAGCGCGCGCACGGTGCCGTCCTTGCCGGAGGTGTCCATCCCCTGCAGCACCAGCAGCAGCTTGTGCTTGCGCTGCGCGTACAGCATCTCCTGGATTTCGGCGATCTGCGCGGTCAGTGCCGCGGTGGCGTCGCGCTCGCGCGTTTTGACGTCGCCGCCGGACGGCTTGTCGCTGCGCAGCGGCGTGGCGCGCATCCTCGTCGCGCAGCCTGAGGCGCTGGGGCGCGCGGAACCGGACCCGCGCCTTCATTGCGCGCCTCCCTGGTCAGCGGGGCTCTGGCGGATCTGCGGCGAGGTTCTCATGGGGGCGCCCGGAAATGGTTGCGGTAGCGCCAAGGGTAGCAGGTTTGCCGTCGTCCGCGGCGCCCAGCATACCGGTGCCGAGCCAGTCGCGCAGGCAGGCGGCGACCCGCGGCACGTCAGCCTAGCCTCGCAGCAGGCGCAGATCTCGCCGAAGGTGGCGCCGCGCGCCAGCGCCTGCAGTGCGTTCGCCTCGAAGGCGTCGAGCGAGCGAAAGTGCGGCTGCAGCGCATGGCGCCAGACCAGCCAGGTGCGCGCGTCGGCCAGCGCGGCCGGCTCGGGGCGGGGCGCGTTCTTCGCCAAGCGCCTGCCACAGCGCCACGCTGTTGTGGAACATGGGCAGCAGGTGCACCGAGGGATGAAGCGCGAAGCGCAGGTCGGCCCACGCCTCGGGCGCCAGTGCGCGCAGCGCATCGAGCCGCGCTTCCGGCGCGTCGGGGGCGTCGAAGGCCAGGCCCAGCGTCCATTCGAACCCGGCCAGTTCGGCCACCCAGGGATAATCGGCCAGCTCCTGCGCAAGGAAGGCGGGAAAGCCGCCGCCGAACCAGCGCAGGTTGCTGGAAGCTGGAAGGATGGGCATCGAGATAGGCCGCGGCCAGGGTCTCGAACAGCGCATCGCCGATGTAGGTCCAGGTGCGCTCGTAGGCCTCGCACAGCGCTTCGCGCATGCGGGCGCGGTAGGCGTTGTGATAGATCGCCAGCCGGGCCTGGGGGCCGAGCGCGCCCCTGACGGCGCACGGCATCGAGCAGCAGCCGGCGCCGCAGCGCCCTGCCCCAGCACGTAATCCTGGAATGCGCCCTGCAGCTGCGGCAGCGCGTTCATGCGGCCGCCCGCTCGAACACCGCGGCGGCGATGGCGCGCGCCTGTCCCAGTTCGGCACGCAGTTCGGCCAGCGGCGGGATCCGGTCGTCGCGTTCGATCATGGTGACGACCGGCCCGAAGCGGCGCAGGGCGCTCGCGTACAGCGACCAGACCGGATCGGCCACGGGGTGGTCATGGGTATCGATGATGATGCCTTCCTGGACACTGTGACCGGCCAGGTGAATTTGCTGGACGCAGTAGTTAGTAGCAGCGCGCAGATAGGCTTCGGGATCGAAAGCGTGATTGACGCTGCTGACGTAGACATTGTTCACGTCCAGCAGGAGCAGGCTGTCCGACTGCTCGGCGACGGCGCTGACGAATTCCCATTCGCTCATCGTGTCGTCGTTGAAGGCGAGGTAGCTCGAGACGTTTTCGAGCAGGATGCGGCGGCCCAGGTAGTCCTGGGCGCGGCGCACATGGCGCACCACGGTGGCCAGCGCTTCCTCGCTGCACGGCAGCGGGTACAGGTCGTGCAGATTGCGGCCCTGAGTGCCGGTCCAGCACAGGTGGTCCGAGATCCACAGCGGCTGCACGCGGTCGGCCAGGGCCTTGAGCGCGCGCAGGTAGTCGTCGGACGGGCCGTCGGTGCTGCCAACCGACATCGACACGCCGTGCATCACGACCGGATAGTCGCGCCGCACCATGTCGAGCATGGCGAGCGGCTTGCCGCCGCCGCCCATGTAATTCTCGGACAGGATTTCAAACCAGTCCACGCCCGAACGCGCGCGTGGTGGCGGCCAGCTCCGCGTAGTGGGCGGTGCGCAGGCCAAGGCCGAAGCCGGGCGAGGGAGTCAGAAGCGGTGCTGTCATGATCTTGGCGGCGGGCGCCATGAAGGCCGCGCCGGTGGCGCTTACTTGTTCAGATCGATGATCTTGCCGTTCTTGGCCAGGCATTCATGCCTAGCCTTGGTGGCGATGAAGCCATGGCCCTTGCAGCTGTTCTGGCCCTTGCATTTGTTTTCCGCGGTGGCGCAGTCGCTGGTGCCCTTGCAGCTGTTGATGCTTAAGCGCAGTGGACAACGTCATGCATGGCCACGCTGCTGGTGGCGGCCACTGCCGACGTCGACATGGCCAGGACTGCTGCTGCGGCGGCGATCAGGGCGCCTGCTTTGTTGGTGGTATTCATGGTCTCGTTCCTCGATAAGGTGGTGGGTGAACTTCGTCCGCCAGCGCCTCCATGGCGTAAGCTTGTGAGTCAGTCGGCCCATCAGCGGCACTCCTTACGACTTTTTATGGTTTTTTTCAACATCAACGCAACGCTGGGGGCGACAGGGGGCTTAGCACCGCATGTATGATGTGACAAGATTGACTGATAAGTAAGGAAATGCCATGCTGACCGTCCGCGTACTCCAATCACTCCTTCTGGCTAGGCGCCATGCTGCTGGCCGCCCCGGGCCAGGCCCAAGTCACCGCGGCCAGCGGCGCCGTCCACCTCGCTGCCGATCCCTACAACCACGCCTGGTACGAACTGGCGGGCGAGGAAACCTGGTACCACGGCGCCGACGGCACCATGTACAGCAGCGACAACGTGGCCTGGATCAATGATGGCGTGAACATGTTTTTCCAGCGCGGCAACGATAAATGGCTGATGCAGTTTGTCGCGCCCCGCTTCGATCCGATGGACAACAGCGACGATGGACAGCCGCTCCACATCGGCCTGTACGACAACGTCAGCGGCGACTGGCGCTATGCGCCGAAGCAGGCCGGGATGCTCATTTCCAGCCCCTTGGGCATGCAGTGGGAATGGTCGGGCTGGTTCCGCGTGCTTGACATTGCCTACGGCAAAGATGGTTTCCTGAGCCGTTTCGCGGTGGACTTTGTGCAGTACGACACGCCGGACCAGACCGGACCGGCGCTGAGCGGCGCGCTGCGCTTCAATTCGGCAATACCGATCGGGGCGGTCAATGTGCCGGAACCGGCGCCGGTGCTGCTGATGCTGGCCGCGCTGGGGCTGCTGGCGGCGGCAAGGCGCAAGCGTTCCTGACCGGCAGCCGGTGCGCGCCAGTTCAGGCTAGCGGTTGAAGGCGTCGTTCCAGCTCGGTTTTTCCGGCAGGCGGGTCATGAAGGGCGCGTTGGCCTCTTCGATGTTGTAGATCTCGGTCAGCACCTCGGGCGGGAAACCGGCGCGCTTGGTGGCGCGGCTCTGGACCGAGAGGGAAATCAGATACTCATCGAGATGATTCGGCTCGGTGCAGAACATGCAGATCCGCTCCCACACGTGGGGATAGGCGGCCTTGGTATGGCCGAGTGGCGCCAGCGATTCGAGCACCTTGACCGTGAGCGAGGTTGCACGCGGCATGATGACGCTGGGCATGTCATACGGGTCGGCGCCGGTCTCCACGTCCACGCTCTCGCCTTCTTCCTTGGCAGGCGCCAAGCGCACCGCTGGTACCGAACAGGCGCAGCATCTGTTCGCTGGTCGGCAGATTTTGCTTGTCCCAGCAAAAATGGCGGATTCCCGCACTCTTGAGCAACTGGGCATTCGAGCCCGGCGTATTGTCGACCACGCCGCCCGATTTCAGCTCGATCACGCACAGCAGGGTCAGGCGCGCATCGAACACTGCATAGTCCACTTTACGGCCCAGCAAATATTCCTTTTCCGAGCGGCGCTGGCGGATGTCGGTGCTCACCGGCGTCATCAGCGACTTCAATTCCACGTTCGGGAAGACATAGCACTTGGGCAGCACACGCCTCAGCCTGCCGTAGAAGGCTCTTTCCTCGCTCCGGAAGAACGGCTTTTTGGTAAAAGCCGGAATAGCTTCGGGAGGTGAATTCTTCTTTAAGAGACGCGAGAGCATGGCCGGAAATGATGACTAAGAGTTAGGTAGATAGTTTGCAATTTCTTTGTAAATAACACAAGAAAAATATCAACAAAATGCTATCAATGTGACGGGCAAATGAATAAAGATTGCATTTTGGCACTGTGGCTTTTTAACCAATGTGGTTCTTTCATTATGCTGATTCCTGCGGTTCCCTCTGGTGAAACGTGAGCAAGCCAGTGTTTACGCCCGGGCAGCCGTCTTTACTGCTGATGTTCCGGGCTAGTATGGCCTCCGCCTAAAGGCCAGGTACGACGCGGACAACCCCCTTCCGCGTTTGGCGACCCCGGCGGCCCCACCCCGGCCACCGTCCGCGTCGTCACCACCCAACCATCCACGGAGAGAGACATGTTAACAAGAAAATCATCACTACTGCTCGCTGGCGTCATCGCCGTCAGCCTCGGCAGCCAGGTTGTTGCCGCGCCGCAAACGGCGGAAGGCCACACCCACCAGCGCCTGAAACAGGCCGAACCGCCGCACGCACGCCAGAGCCTGCCGCCGTCGGCAGAGCAATCGCTGTACAAATTGCTTAGGCCACCACCAAGCCGCGCTACATGACCTGATGCCGAAGACGCCGTCGCTGCGCATGCAGCCGATGGCGGCCACGCCGGAATGCAAGAACATGGACACGCTGGCCGCCTACCGCGGCGCGGCGCTGGCCGACTACATCGCCAATCTGCCCGATTACGAGTGCACCTACCCGCTGTTCTCGCTGACGGCGTCGCAGGCGGCAACCGTCTATTCGCCTGCCAATTTCGCGGCCATCGTCACCCGTTTCACGAGCGAAGCGAATACTTACTCCGCATCTAACCGCGCACTGGTCAACCTGGCCCTGTATCTGCGGGGGCTAGCTACTACCTGGCGGGCAGCGACACGATCCCGCTCCCGGCGACCGCCCAGACGGTCGCCCTGCGCACCCCGATCCGCCAGCTGGTCGAAGGCAACACGCTGTACCGTCCGAACGCGGTGGCCAGCACGACCATCGGCAGAAAAACGATCCGCCTGATCACCAATATGCACGACGAAGCCTACTTCCTGCCGTCGATGAAGACGGTGCTGGCGCGCTTCACGAACTCCTCGGCCAACCCGAGCGCCACCGACGCGCTCAAGGATGCCAGCGCGGCTAGGCAGGCCTGACCTCGGCCCTGACCGTGATCTTCTACGCGCACGGCCGCCCTGACGGTGTCCCGCTGCTGCAAAACGACAGCAGCTATCCGGCGGCACTGAACAAGTTCGTGACCCAGAACAAGGCCGCGCTGTTGTCGGGCCCGGTTGCCTACCAGCTCACCGATGCCGCCAATGAAGCCTTCCGCTTCATGCAGTACAGCGGCCTGAAAGCGACCGTCAAGCCGATGGTCCAGGCGACGCTCGCGAGCAGCACCATGACCGGCGCCGACAGTGGCCTGTGGCTGGCGGCAGCATCGGCAGTCAAGTACTACGACAATGCCAATTGCACCCAGTACGGCACCTGCGACTACGAGAAGAAGCTGGCTGACGTCGTGCTCAAGAACAGCTACACCTGCAGCCCGACCCTGCGCATCCGCGCCCAGGACATGACGACCGCGCAATTGCAGGAATCGTGCGCCATCCTCGGCAAGGAAGAAGGCTACTTCCACGACATGCTGCAAACCAACCGCAAACCGGTCGCCAACGACTTGAATTCCTCGCTGGAACTGGTGGTCTTCGATGACTACAGCAACTACAGCAAGTATGCGTCGGTGATCTACGGCATTTCGACCGACAACGGCGGCATGTACCTCGAAGGTGACCCATCGGTGGCTAAGCAACCAGGCGCGCTTCATTGCGCACGAAGCATCGTGGCTGCGTCCGACCTTCTCGGTCTGGAACCTGCAGCACGAGTATGTGCACTACCTGGACGGCCGCTACGACATGAAGGGTGACTTTACCGACGGCACCGTCAAGCCGACCGTCTGGTGGATCGAAGGCGTGGCCGAATACCTGTCGCTGGGCAATAACAACCAGCAATCGATCGACATGGCGAAGACCGGCACGTACAAGCTGAGCCAGATCTTCGGCAACACCTATGCGATGGGCGACTACACCAACCGCGCTTACCGCTGGGGCTACATGGCAACCCGCTTCATGAACGAACGCCACCGCGCCGACATCGATGCGGTCGTGGCCAAGTTCCGGGTCGGCGACTATGAGGGTTACCAGAGCTACATGAACTACATCGGCACCCGCTACGACAGCGAGTTCGCGACCTGGGTCAAGACCGCCACCACGGCTTAAGCACCCCGCCGCTGCCCGCGTCCGGCTTCCCGCCATGCGCCTCGCCTAACCAGCTGAGCAAGAACTGCTCGATCTACAACTTCTCGTCGTCGACCGAAACGTATGCCTACGTGCTGCTGCTAAAGTGGCTGCCAAGAACTTGCGCGTGTTCACCAATGGCGGCAGCGGCGACGTCGATCTGTACATGGCGCTGAACCGCTACCCGACCACGACCGGCTACACGATCGCGTCTCTGACGGCGGGCAACAATGAAAGCGTGAAGCTGTCGTATCCAGCCACCGGCTACTGGTACTACATCATGCTGAAGGCCAAAACGCCGTTCTCGGGCGTGACCATCAGCGCGACCTGGGATTAAACCTGCCTGACAACGCCCTGCGCCGTCCCCCGGCGCAGGGCGTTTTTTTCGTTTACTTCAAGCGTTTGCCCGGCATTTCCTGGCCGTTTTGCACCAGCACCACCTTGTCATTGCTCTCGAAGCGCACGCGCGCATCCACTTCCTTCACGTAGAACACCGACTCCGATTCCGCCACCAGGTTGAAGGCCTAGCTGGCCCGTGGCCTGGCCGATGAATTTTTCGCCGTCGCGCTTGAAGGTGAGCACGAACTCGGGCGCCACTTCAGAAGCGGCCCGCATACGCGTCCAGCCTGGCCTGGGCCACAGGGAAGGCTTTCACTTCCGGCGGCAGCGCGCCGGTGCGCTTGCTGACCATGTCGTGCTCATCTTCATGCAGGGTCAGCTGGGTCACCGCGCCCTTGGCATCGCGCTCGAAGGTAAAGGTCGAGAAGGTGTCCGGCACGTAATAGCTATCCTTGGCGTAAGGGATGATCTCGAACGGCGGACGGCCCGGACGCTGCATGGTCAGCTTGTCATGCCTAGCCACGCGCACGGTGCGCTGGATCTTTTCATCCTGCTGGTAAAGCCCGCTTGCGGCGGCCAGGTCCGCGGCATCGGCGCTGATCGCTTTCAGTTCGGGGTAAGGGGTGCCTAAGCCGTGATGGCTGCCACTTTCTTGGCCACGAATTCGGGCGATGCCAGGCCGCCATCGATGTTGCCCAGCACGGCGACAAACACTTTCTTCTCCGGCAGGCGCAGGGCGAAGGTCGAGAAGCCATTGATGCCGCCGCCGTGCGAAACCATGGGCGAGCCGCGCAGGGTGCCGATGCCCCAGCCGTAGCCGTAATGGGTGGCGTCGCCATTGGCCAGCTTGTAGGAGGTGAAGGCGCGCTTCCAGCTGTCGGGCTTGAGCAGCTTGCTTAGCGCTGATGGCGGCGTCCCACAAGGCCAGGTCGTCGACGGTCGAGACCAGCGATCCGGCCGCGTAGGGCTGGGTCATGCTGAGCGGCGGCGCCAGCTTGAAGCCCTGCTCGGCCTTGCTGTGGCCCACCGCCCACACCGGCGGCACTTGTTCACTGCCTTCAAAGGCGGTGTGGCGCATGCCGAGCGGGGTGAAGATGCGGGTTTCCACGAATTTGGCGTAGGTCTGGCCGGAAAGTTTCTCGATGATCGCGCCCAGCAGGAAGTAGCCGGAATTGTTGTAGCGCATGCGCGCGCCCGGTTCGAACTCGAGTGGATCGTTCTTGAAGGTATCGATCATGGCGGACGGCGTCAGGTCGCGCGTCATGCCTTTCATGAAGTCCGCCTTGTTGGTATAGCTGACGATGCCCGAGGTATGGGTCAACAAATGTTCGACGGTGATGGTCTTGCCCTGCATCGGGTAGTCGGGCAGGAACTTGGTGACCGGGTCGGACAGGTTCAGCTTGCCTTCTTCGGCCAGCATCAGGATGCTCACTGCCGTGAACTGCTTGGTGATCGAGCCCAGGCGCAGCGTCATGTCCGGCTGCATTGCCACTTTGCTTAGCCACATCGGCCATGCCGTAGGCCTTGCGCAGGACCGCCTTGCCGTCCTTCATGACGATCACGGTCGCGCCCGGTTCGTTGGCCCGGTACATGGGCGCGATCACGGCGTCGAGCTGGGCTGCCAGGGCCTGGTCGACCTTGGCGGCGACCGGCGCGGCCTGGACCATGCTGGCGGGCAATTGCAGCAGCAGGACTGCGGCGAGGCAGAGTGGCGAGAGTTTGAACATGGCACCTTCCTATTCGAAATTAATGGGAAAGCGTAAATATAGTCTTGCCGCTTTGGGGCAGCAGCAGAATGCGACAGACGGCATCTGGGGCCGACAAACGGGCCAATCCGGCAGCTGGAATCGGGGGCCGGATCGCTCGGTGCGGTGTGAAATGCAGGAGGGGGACGTAAAAAGGCAGCCGAGGCTGCCTTTTTGCTTGCTGCTGGTGCTGAGCTTAACGCTTGGCGCGCAGCTTGGCGATGGCGGCCAACTGGGCGATCGCGGTAGCGAGTTCTGCTTGCGCAGTCGCGTAGTCGATCTTCGAGTCTTTGTTGACCATCTGCTCTTCAGCCAGTTTCTTGGCTTCCAGTGCTTTCGCTTCGTCCAGGTCGTGACCGCGGATTGCGGTATCGGCCAGAACCGTCACGCCGTGAGGCTGAACTTCAAGGATGCCGCCAGCGACGAAGACGAACTCTTCTTCTGCCTGGCCAACCACCTTGATGCGCACAGCACCCGGCTTGATGCGGGTAATCAGCGGGGTGTGCTTGGGGTAGATCCCCAGCTCACCCGCTTCACCCGGCAACGCGACGAATTCGGCTTCGCCCGAAAAGATATTCTCTTCGGCCGATACCACGTCAACGTGAATAGTGTTTGCCATAAGTGTCCTATCGGCTCTTACTTAGTTGAGCTTCTTGGCTTTTTCGATTGCTTCTTCGATCGTGCCAACCATGTAGAACGACTGCTCTGGCAGGTGGTCCAGTTCGCCCGAAGCGATCATTTTGAAGCCCTTGATCGTGTCTTTCAGCGAAACGTACTTACCTGGCGAGCCGGTGAACACTTCAGCAACGTGGAACGGCTGCGACAGGAAACGCTGCATCTTACGTGCACGTGCGACCAGCAGTTTGTCTTCCGGTGCCAGTTCGTCCATGCCCAGAATCGCGATAATGTCGCGCAATTCTTTGTAGCGCTGCAGGGTGCCCTGAACGGCGCGCGGTGTCGTAGTGCTCTTGACCGACGACCAGCGGATCCAGCTGGCGCGAGGTCGAATCGAGTGGATCGACCGCAGGGTAGATACCCAGCGAAGCGATGTCACGCGACAGAACGACGGTCGAATCCAAGTGACCGAAGGTGGTCGCTGGCGACGGGTCGGTCAAGTCATCCGCAGGCACGTAGACGGCCTGGATCGAGGTGATCGAACCGGTCTTGGTCGAGGTGATACGCTCTTGCAGACGGCCCATTTCTTCGGCCAGGGTAGGCTGGTAACCCACTGCGGAAGGCATACGGCCCAGCAGTGCGGATACTTCGGTACCGGCCAGCGTGAAGCGGTAGATGTTGTCCACGAAGAACAGAACGTCTTTGCCTTCGTCACGGAACGATTCAGCGATCGTCAGACCGGTCAGCGCGACGCGCAGACGGTTACCTGGCGGTTCATTCATCTGACCGTAGACCATCGCTACTTTCGAGTTGGCCGGGTTTTCCAGGTCAACTACTTTAGCGTCAGCCATTTCGTGGTAGAAGTCGTTACCTTCATGCGGGTACGCTCACCAACGCCAAGCATGAACACGGACAGACCCGAGTGCGCTTTAGCGATGTTGTTGATCAGTTCCATCATGTTCACGGTCTTGCCCACACCTGCACCGCCGAACAGACCGACCTTACCGCCTTTGGCGAACGGGCAGACCAGATCGATAACTTTAATGCCGGTTTCCAGCAGGTCTTGCGATGGCGACAGTTCGTCGTACGCAGGTGCCACGCGGTGGATCGACGCGGTTTGCTCGTGCGATACAGGACCGCATTCGTCGATTGGGTTACCCAGCACGTCCATAATACGGCCCAGGGTCGCTTTACCGACTGGTACCATGATTGGGTTACCGGTGTTCTGGATAGTCATACCGCGACGCAGACCGTCGGAAGAGCCCAGCGCAATGGTACGGACAATGCCGTCGCCCAGCTGCTGTTGTACTTCCAGGGTCAGTTCGGAGCCTGCCATTTTCAGTGCGTCGAAAACCTTCGGCATTGCGTTGCGTGGAAACTCAACGTCAACAACAGCGCCAATACACTGAACGATTTTGCCATCAGCCATGTTCGTTCCTTCTATATATATTTAAAATCAGGTTAGACCGCTGCCGCACTGGCGACGATCTCGGAGAGTTCTTTGGTAATCGCAGCCTGGCGGGTCTTGTTATAGACCAGCTTCAGTTCACCGATGACGTTACCGGCGTTGTCGCTTGCCGATTTCATCACGACCATTCGCGCCGACTGTTCGGACGCGATATTTTCAGCGACAGCCTGGTAAACCAGTGCTTCCACATAGCGCACCAGCAGTTCATCGATCACGGTTTGCGCTTCCGGCTCGTAGATATAGTCCCAAGAGTGGTTACCCTTGTCGCCTTCGAGCTTGTCGGCCGACAGTGGCAGCAATTGCTGGACCATCGGTTCTTGCTTCATCGTGTTAATGAACTTGGTGTAGCAGATGTAGACTGCGTCGAGCTTGCCGTCCTGGTACGCATCGAGCATGACCTTGACAGGTCCGATCAATTTGTCCAGGTGCGGGGTGTCGCCGATCTGGATCGCATGCGACACGACCTTGACACCCACCCGATTCATAAAACCCAAACCCTTGTTGCCAATGGCAACCGCTTCAATCTTGTTGCCAGCCGTTTCCAGCTCGCGCGTCTTTTGCGTCACCAGACGCAGCACGTTGGTATTCATGCCGCCGCACAGCCCCCTTGTCGGTCGTGACGACGATGAAGCCAACTGCTTTCGCCTGCACGCTCTTGGCTTGCGCCATGAACGGGTGGGTGTATTCCGGATTCGCGGTAGCCAGATTGGAGGCGATATTCCGAATCTTGTCACTGTAGGGACGGGCGGCGCGCATGCGGTCCTGCGCTTTGCGCATTTTCGATGCGGCGACCATTTCCATCGCCTTGGTGATCTTCTTCGTATTCTCTACGCTCTTGATCTTGCCACGTATCTCTTTGCTTGATGCCATGAGTCCTTACTCCTTATGCGCTTTCAGGGCGCCGCAGTACAACGGCGGCGCCGTCAGTCAATTAATATGCGCCGGATTTCTTGAAGTCAGCAATAGCGGCGGACATGGCGGCTTCGCCGTCTTTGTCCAGTGCTTTGGTTTCTTCAATCTTGGACAGCAGGGCAGCTTGCTTGGACTTCATGTAACCATGCAGGCTTAGGCTTCGAACGCCAGTACCTTCTTGATTTCGATATCGTCGAAGTAGCCTTTGTTCACTGCGAACAGCGACACGGCCATCATCGAGATCGACAGCGGCGAGTACTGCGACTGCTTCAGCAGTTCGGTCACGCGGGCACCGCGGTCGAGCTGTTTGCGGGTCGATTCGTCGAGGTCGGAAGCGAACTGCGCGAACGCAGCCAGTTCACGGTACTGCGCCAAGTCGGTACGGATACCGCCGGACAGGTTTTTGATGACCTTGGTCTGAGCGGCGCCACCGACGCGCGATACCGAGATACCGGCGTTAATCGCAGGACGTACACCGGCGTTGAACAGCGAGGTGTCCAGGAAGATCTGGCCGTCGGTAATCGAAATCACGTTGGTCGGAACGAAGGCCGACACGTCGCCTGCCTGGGTTTCGATAATTGGCAGTGCGGTCAGCGAACCGGTCTTGCCCTTGACTTCGCCCTTGGTGAAGGCTTCGACGTAGTCAGGGTTGACGCGTGCTGCGCGCTCGAGCAGACGGCTGTGCAGGTAGAACACGTCGCCAGGGTAAGCTTCACGGCCTGGTGGACGGCGCAGCAGCAGCGAGATCTGACGGTAAGCAACAGCTTGCTTGGACAGGTCATCGTAGACGATCAGTGCGTCTTCGCCGCGGTCACGGAAGTATTCGCCCATGGCGCAACCGGAGTAAGCGGAGATGTACTGCATGGCAGCCGATTCGGAAGCCGATGCGGCCACGACGATGGTGTATTCCATCGCGCCGTGCGTCTCGAGCGAGCGCACGATGTTCTTGATGGTCGATGCCTTCTGGCCGATAGCGACGTAGATACAGGTCATGTTCTGACCTTTTTGATTGATGATCGCATCAATCGCTACTGCCGATTTACCGGTCTGACGGTCGCCAATGATCAGCTCGCGCTGGCCACGGCCGATAGGTACCATCGAGTCGATCGACTTCAGGCCGGTCTGCATAGGCTGCGACACGGATTGACGGGCGATCACGCCTGGGGCGATTTTTTTCGATTGGGGTGGTCAGCTTGGCGTTGACAGGACCTTTGCCGTCGATCGGCTGGCCCAGCGCGTTGACCACGCGGCCGCGCAGTTCAGGGCCGATAGGTACTTCCAGAATGCGGCCGGTGCACTTGACCGTGTCGCCTTCGGAGATGTGCTCGTAAGCACCCAGAATAACGGCGCCAACGGAGTCGCGCTCCAGATTCATTGCCAGGCCAAACGTGTTGCCTGGGAATTCCAGCATCTCGCCCTGCATCACGTCCGACAGACCATGGATGCGGCAGATACCGTCGGCTACGGAGATAACCGTGCCTTGATTGCGAACTTCAGCGGAACCTTCGAGGCCTTGAATCCGGCTCTTGATCAGTTCGCTGATTTCAGATGGGTTAAGTTGCATGCTAACTCCTAATAGTTTCTTGATGCGTAGGGCAAGGGCGGGATGCCGGTGTGTTCAGTGCGATGCTTACGACGCGAGTGCAACGTTCATCTGTTGCAGCTTGGCGCGTACCGAGGTATCGAGCACTTCATCACCGACCACCACGCGCACACCACCGATCAGCGAAGGATCCACTGTCACCGTTGGGTTGAGCTTGCGGCCAAATTTCTTTTCCAGCGTCTTTACCAGGTCCGTTACCTGCGCGGCCGAGATCTCGAATGCGCTCGTGATGACGGCATCGGCGGAACCTTCCTGTGCGTTTTTCAGCATCGCGAATTGGGCGCCGATTTCAGGCAGCAGGGAAACGCGGCCGTTTTCGATCAACATGGCGAGGAAGTTCTTGGCTTCAGCGGTCAATGGTGCCTTGACCAGCGACGCAAACGCGTCGGCGACCTGCGCCTCCGTCACGTTCGGATTGCGGGCGTAGTCCTGGACGTCGACATTGGCGCCGATCTGCGCCAGTTCCGAAGTCAGGGTCGACCAGGCAGCCATGTCGCCGGTTTGGGCGACACGGAACAGTGCTTCTGCGTAAGGACGGGCGACGGTTGCGAGTTCAGCCATGATTACAGCTCGACAGCCAGTTGCGACAGCAGGTCGGCGTGGGCCGCTGCGTTCACTTCACGCTTGAGGATCTGCTCAGCGCCTTTAACTGCCAGGCCTGCAACCTGGGAACGCAGTTCTTCGCGGGCCTTGGTCACTTGCTGCTCTGCATCAGCTTTGGCTTGCGACACGATACGGTTCGCTTCCAGCCTGGGCATTTGCCTTGATTTCGTCGGCGACCATCTGAGCGCGCTTTTCGGCGTCAGCGATACGCTTTTGTCCTTCGTCACGCGCGCCAGCCAGTTCGGCTTCCACGCGCTTTTCAGCTGCAGCCATTGCCAGCTTGCCTTGATCGGCAGCAGCCAGACCATCGGCGATTTTTTTAGCACGTGCGTCCAGAGCGCCCGTCACCGTCGGCCATACGAACTTCGCTACAGAAGCCTTACCAGGATGAGGAACACGATGGCCTGCACGAACATCGTTGAATTTAAGTTCACAGCGTTTTCCTTCTCAGAATGACGTATGCCGGGCAGGCATGATCATTGCCCGGCCATGAGAATTGGCGAAATTAAGCGCCGAATGGGCTAGCAAATGCGAACATCATCGCGATACCAACACCGATCAGGAATGCTGCGTCGATCAGACCAGCCAGCAGGAACATCTTGGTTTGCAGGGTGTTCATCAGTTCAGGCTGACGTGCCGAAGCTTCGATGAACTTACCGCCCATGATGCCGATACCGATACATGCACCGATAGCACCCAAACCAATGATCAAACCGCATGCCAGTGCTACGAAAGCGACGTTAGTCATCAAAAACTCCTTAGATAATCAAAAAATGAAAAGTTAAAAACAAAGATACGAAAATACTTCAAACTTCTTTACAGCTTTTTTAGTGACCTTCGTGCGCCTGGCCGATATACACCAGCGTCAGCATCATGAAAATAAAAGCTTGCAACAACACGATCAGGATGTGGAAGATGGCCCACACCGAACCGGCCGCAACTTGCAATCCAGCCAGCATGACGCTCTGGGCGGTGAAGCCGGTCCAGGTAGCGCCAAGCAGGGCGATCAACAAGAAGATCAATTCAGCCTAAGCAAACATGTTACCGAACAGTCGCATTGCCAGCGACACCGTTTTTGCTGCGAATTCGATGATGTTCAGGCCGAGGTTGAAGATCCACAGCGCCGGGTGGGAACCGAAAGGCGCGCAGAACAGTTCGTGAATGAAGCCACCCAGACCCTTGATTTTCAGGTTGTAGTAGATCATGCAGCCGAAGATCACCAGGGCCATGCCGAAGGTGCCGTTCAAGTCGGCGGTAGGTACGACGCGGAAGTGCGGTTCGGCGCCGTCGTGGCCGATGATGCCCAGGCCGCGGAACAGGGAAGCAAACAAATCGACCGGCAGGAAGTCCATCGAGTTCATCAGGAAGACCCAGACGAACACGGTCAGTGCCAGCGGCGCGATGAAGGAACGGTCGCCATGGACGATGGCCTTGGATTGGTCTTCAACCAGTTCAACGATCGATTCGACCGCGCCCTGGAAACGGGTAGGAACGCCGGAAGTGGCTTTGCGTGCGGCCAGCCACAGCAGGAAGCCGATGACAATCGCCAGCGTCACCGACCAGAAGATGGTGTCGTAGTGAATGATGCTGAAATCGAAGATGCCATGCTGATGGGCCGAGGCGTTGTGACCCAAGTGGTGCTTGATGTACTCGCCGGAGGTCGGCGCGTGAGCAGGCGGCTCCCGCCGCAAGTTCTGTCGCTGTTGTCATGTCTGCCTAAACAATAAGATGATGTAACTTTTTAGTGCCACGATAAAACCGCCGATCAAGGCCAGCCAGTTCAAATCGTGGTACAGCCAAGCGGTCACGCCAAGCAGCGTCACCGTTAATGCAATCTTTATAAATTCACCGATAAAAAACGTCATCGGGTTGGCCTGGCCCAGTCGCTGCGCATTGGCAAACAGTCGCAGTGCAAACAAGCCGTTAGGCACGACACAACACAATCCACCGAACACCGCGGAAAACATCGCAGGCCATCCCCCCAGGAGTGCAGCGATACCGCCAGCGACTACTGTTGCCATCAATTGCAGGGAGACTATGCGCAGCATTTTTTCTTCTTCGCGCCAGCCATGGGAAAGCTAGTTTCGGGTGTTGGGATTACGTGAATCAGCGGGATTATAAGGCGATATATACACATGCGTCAAACGTTGCTGCACTGCGGCAGAGCCTGTTAGTGGCGAATTGGCACTTTAAATTCGAGCTTTCGCACTAATTTAGGGATGTTGGGTTCATGTAAGGTTCTTGTTTACTGCAGGCAAGGCAAATGGACCGGAAGTACAGCGCCCCGCACTGCTGCGCGGGGGGCGTGATGCGCATGCGTTGTGCTTAAATTTTACGCACGCAGACGGGCCAGGACGCCGTCCAGGATATCGAGGTCGGCGAAGTCGATGATCATCTGGCCGCGGCCCTTGGCGCCCATCTTGAACAAGACCGGGGTGGCCAGCTTGTCGGACAGCTCTTCCTCGAGGCGCACGATGTCGCCCGATTTTTCTTTCTGGCGTGCAACTGGCGCCTCGGCCTGCTCTTCCATCGCCCGCTGCACCAGCTTTTCCGTTTCGCGTACCGACAGGCGCTTCGCGATGACCTGGTTGGCCAGGCTGATCTGGCTGGCCGCGTCGACCGCCAGCAGCGCGCGTGGCCCATGTCGATGTCATGCTTAGGCCATCAGCATGGTTTGCACCGGTGCAGCCAGGTTAATCAGGCGCAGCAGGTTCGACACGGCGCTGCGCGAACGGCCGACCGCCGAGGCGGCCTGCTCGTGGGTGAAACTGAAGTCCGAGATCAGGCGCTGAATACCCTGCGCTTCTTCCAGCGGGTTCAAATCTTCGCGCTGGATGTTCTCGATCAGGGCCATGGCGGCGGCGGCCTGGTCGTCCACGTCGCGCACCAGCACCGGGATGTTGTCCAGGCTTAGCCAGCTGGGCCGCGCGGGAAGCGGCGCTCATCGGCTGATGATCTCGTATTTGGTGGCGCCGGTCAGCTTGTCGGTACCGATGGGGCGCACCAGCACCGGCTGCATGATGCCCTGGGTCTTGATCGACGCGGCCAGTTCGGCCAGCGCGCCTTCATCCATGCGGGTACGCGGCTGATACTTACCGGCCTGCATCTGGGCGACCGGTAGCGAGGACGGGGTGCCCGGATCGGGCTGGGGCGCGTCGCCGTCGCCGCCGAGCAATGCTTCCAGGCCGCGGCCGAGACCCTTGAGTTTTTGGGTTGCCATGATTCTGAAGTCTTTCTCTTACATTGATTTGATACGTTTGACCATCTCGGCGCCGAAAGCGACATAGGCTTGCGCGCCCTTGGAGGTCGGATCGAACGTGACGCCCGGGATGCCGTAGGACGGCGCTTCGGCCAGGCGCACATTGCGCGGAATGATGGTCTTGAAGACCTTGTCGCCGAAGTGTTCTTCGAGCTGGGCCGAGACCTGCTGCGACAGCGTCATGCGCGGATCGAACATCACGCGCAACAGGCCGATGATCTTGAGGTCCTGGTTCAGGTTGGCGTGCACCTTCTTGATCGTGTTGACCAGGTCGGACAAGCCTTCGAGCGCATAGTACTCGCACTGCATCGGAATGATCACGCCGTGCGCGGCGCACAGGCCGTTCAGGGTGAGCATCGACAGCGCGGGCGGGCAGTCGATCAGGATGAAATCGTATTCGGCGTCGACCACGGCCAGCGCATCTTTCAGGCGGCGTTCGCGGTTTTCCAGTTCCACCATCTCGACTTCGGCGCCTAAGCCAGTTCGCGGTTCGACGGCAGCACATCGAAGCGCCCCGCTTCCGAACGCTGGCGCGCCGTGTGCACATCGGCTTCGCCGAGCAGCACTTCGTAGGTGGAGGCTTTCAGGTAGGCCTTTTGTTGATGCTTAAGCGCCCATGGTGGCATTGCCCTGCGGGTCCAGGTCAACCAGCAGCACGCGCTGGTCCAGGCTTGCAAGGCTAGGCCGACAGGTTCACGGTGGTAGTGGTCTTGCCGACTCCGCCCTTCTGGTTTGCAACGCAAAATATTTTCGCCATGGATCTTCTTAACGGTGGACGCAACAATAATGATTTATACCGTTTATACTATCGAAATCGTTTATGCGATTTGTATAGTATATCTGGTATAAACCAGGTAAATGGTTTATACGATTTACTCTGTTCTCTGGATAAATACGAGGTGACGCTCTGCCTGTAGCCCCGGGACCGTGATAGGCCGTAATTCCTTCACTTTCCATGCTGCTTAAGCAGTCTTTCCTGCTCCTCCGGTGGCGCCGTTCCTTTGAGGGCGATAAATTGCCCGCCCTCGGCCAAAACGTGTCCCGACCAGTTGACGAAATCCGACAGGTCCGCAAAAGCACGGGAAGTAATCACATCGAATTTCTGTGGCGCCTGCAGGTCCTGCACCTTCATCGTGTACACCGTGACGTTGGCCAGGCCCAGCTCGGCTCTTACTTGCGTTAAAAACGCGGTCTTCTTGTGCACCGTGTCGATCATCGACACCCTGAGGTCGGGCTTAGGCTGATGGCCAGCACCATACCCGGCAATCCGCCCCCTGCCCCCACGTCCAGCACGTTGTGCGCGCCTGCGAAGGCGGACACCGCGGCCAGCGAATCGAGTACGTGGTGCGTCATCATTTGCATGGGATCGCGCACCGAGGTCAGGTTGTAGACCGCATTCCATTTGAACAGCAGCGCGAGGTAGTCGAGCAGCTGTTCCTGTTGCTTGTCATTCAGTTCCAGTTGCAGTTCTTTGATACCGTTGGCCAGGATGTGCGCCAACGCAGGCCGGTCGAAAAACTTCATTGCGCCAGCTCCTCATTGAGGGTGGCAAAACCTTTCGCACCGCGTTTCTTTAAATGTACCAGCAAAAGCGAGATCGCGGCAGGTGTGACGCCAGAAATTCTTGAAGCCTGCCCCAGGGTTTCCGGACGCTGCTTGTCGAGCTTCTGGCGCACCTCGATCGACAGCGCCGTGATGTCGAGGTAGTTGAATTCGGTAAGCAGCTTGAGGTTTTCGTAGTGGTCGTGACGCTCCACTTCCTTGGCCTGGCGGTCGATATAGCTTAAGCGTACTTGAGCTGGATTTCGACCTGCTCGCGCACGGCAGGGTCAGTCACGCCAGTGCTTAGGCCAGCGACTGGCCTTCCGCGCCGGTCAGGCTCATCAGCTTGTCGTACTCGACGCCGGGGCGGCGCAGCAAGTCGGCCAGATTGTATTCGCGTTCGATGGCCTGGCCCAGCACGCGTTCCGATTCGGCCGCGGCCAGGATGCGCGGGTTGACCCAGGTAGTGCGCAAGCGTTCCAGTTCGCGCGCCACCGATTCGCGTTTGCGCTCGAAGGCTTCCCACTGGGCGTCACCCACGCAGCCGAGCTGGCGGCCGATTTCGGTCAGGCGCATGTCGGCATTGTCTTCGCGCAGGCTGAGGCGGAACTCTGCGCGGCTGGTGAACATGCGATACGGTTCGGCCACACCCTGGGTGGTCAGGTCGTCGACCAGCACGCCCAGGTAAGCGTCGGCGCGGCCCGGTACCCAGGCGTCGCGGCCCTGGGTCAGCAGCGCCGCATTGATACCGGCCAGCATGCCCTGGGCTGCCGCTTCTTCGTAACCGGTGGTGCCGTTGATCTGGCTTAAGCAAAGAACAAGCCCTGCACCGCCTTCGTTTCGAGCGACATTTTCAGGCCGCGCGGATCGAAGTAATCGTATTCGATGGCGTAGCCTGGACGCAGGATGAAGGCGTTTTCCATGCCCTTCATCGAACGCACGAGCGCGATCTGGACGTCGAACGGCAGGCTGGTCGAGATCCCGTTCAGGGTAGAACTCGTTGGTGGTCAGGCCTTCCGGCTCGAGGAAGATCTGGTGCGATTCCTTGCTCGAGAAGCGGTGAATCTTGTCTTCGATGGACGGGCAATAGCGCGGGCCGACGCCTTCGATGACGCCGGTGTACATCGGGCTACGGTCCAGTCCGGCGCGGATGATGTCGTGCGTCACGCTGTTGGTGTGGGTAACCCAGCACGGCACCTGGCGCGGATGCATGGCCGTATGTGCCCATGACCGAGAACACCGGCACCGGATCGAGGTCGCCCGGCTGCTCGGACATCAGCGAAAAATCGATGCTGCGGCCATCGATGCGCGGCGGCGTGCCGGTCTTCAGACGGCCTTGCGGCAGCTTCAGTTCCTTGAGGCGGGCCGAGAGCGAGATCATCGGCTGGGTCACCGGCGCGGCTAAGCCGAATAGTTCTGCAGGCCGACGTGGATCTTCCCGTCGAGGAAAGTACCGGCCGTCAGCACCACCGCGCGGGCGCGGAATTGCAGACCGATCTGGGTAACGGCGCCGACCACGCGGTCGCCCTCCACCATCAGATCGTCGACCGCCTGCTGGAACAGCCACAGGTTGGGCTGGTTTTCCAGGCGCGAACGGATCGCTTGCTTGTACAGCATGCGGTCGGCCTGGGCGCGGGGTGGCACGCACGGCCGGGCCCTTGGACGAGTTCAGAATGCGGAACTGGATGCCCGATTCGTCGGTAGCGATCGCCATCGCACCACCCATGGCATCGACTTCCTTGACCAGATGGCCCTTGCCGATACCGCCGATGGACGGGTTGCAGGACATCTGTCCGAGGGTCTCGATGTTATGCGTGAGCAACAAAGTCTTCTGTCCCATGCGGGCAGAAGCGAGAGCAGCCTCGGTACCGGCGTGACCGCCGCCGACGACGATGACGTCGAATTCAGTAGGAAATAGCATGATGGAAGTGTGGTGCGAGGAGTATGAGGCCAGATTATAGAGTCTTTTTGGTTCCAAGACTTTTTTCTGGCTAGATATCCGCCTCTAGCACCACGATGTTCCACGTGAAACATTGCCCTCACACCGGGGTCAGACCACTTTTTCCGGCCGCCAAAAGTGGTCTGACCCCGGTGTGGCGGCAATGTTTCACGTGGAACAATCTGTCACGCTTGCCACTTCCAGGATAGCGTCGTAGCTGGTTTTGAGGATCAGGAGAGAGACCACGACCAGGAACAGCTTCCGCACAAAGGCGCTGCCATGCTTGATCGCAAGCCGGGTGCCGACCAGCGATCCGGCCACCTGGCAGGCCGCCATCAACAGACCGAGCTGCCACAACAGGTGTCCGCTAACACCAAACCACATCAGTGCCGAGAAGTTGCAGGCCACGTTCACCACCTTGGCCGCGGCCGACGCGCTCAGGAAATCGAAACCGAAGAAGCGCACGAACAGGAAGATCAGGAAGCTGCCCGTGCCCGGTCCGAAGAAGCCGTCGTAGAATCCGATGCAGGCGCCCATCCCGATGGCGAAATAGCGCTCCGCGTTGCCCGAGTGGACGGGTGCATGGACCGAGCCGAAATCCTTCTTGCGGAAGGTGTAGACCGCCACCGCCAGCAAGACCACCGGCAACAGCAGCCGCACGAAATCGGCGGGGACCTTGGTCACGGTGTAGGCACCGGCAAAGGACAGGGCGAACGCGGCGAACGCTGCCGGGGCCGCGGCACTCCACGCTACCCTCACCCGCCGCGCGTAATTCACGGCGGCAGCGCTGGTGCCGAAGATGCTTAGGCCAGCTTGCTGGTGCCGAGCAGCGTCATGCTTAAGCGCTTCCCTTGGGAAGAAGGAGAACAGCACCGGCAGCTGGATCAAGCCACCGCCCCCGACCACCGCGTCCACCAATCCGGCCAAAAAGGCGGCACCACCAAGCAAGGCAAAATCGACCATGAATCCATCCCGAACAATGAGCCATCCATTGTACGGAAGAAAGGAAACGCGTTCCCAGCGACCCGGTCCTGGTGTAAGCTTGTCTG
The DNA here is from genome assembly GCA_024703915.1 of Massilia sp. H-1. Taxonomy (GTDB): domain Bacteria; phylum Pseudomonadota; class Gammaproteobacteria; order Burkholderiales; family Burkholderiaceae_D; genus Telluria_A. Next base: position 2,747,041 of record CP087969.1, read on the forward strand.
GTCTACCAGGAACCCACACGCCATGAACAACTTCAGCTTCCAGCACGGTACCTCACCTGATCTCGGAAACCGGGGCCGCCAACAAGCTCGGCACCCACATCACGGCCCGCTTCCCCGAGCGTGCGCCGGGTCCTGATCGTGACCGATCCCGGCTTCCTGCGCACCGGCCTGGTGGACCTGGCTGAACTCAGCCTCAAGCAGGCGAACCTGAAAGTGGCCGTGTATTCGGACGTGGTGGCCGACCCGCCGGAAGCGGTGGTGCTGTCGGCAGTCGCCTTCGCCCGCCAGCACGAAGCTGAACTCGTCATCGGATTAGGCGGCGGCAGCTCGATGGACGTGGCCAAGCTGATCGCCATCCTCGCGCCCAGCGAACAGGACATCACCCAGATCTATGGCATCGGCAATGTGAAGGGTGAACGCTTGCCGCTGGTCCAGATTCCCACGACCATGCTAAGCACCGGCTCCGAAGTGACCAATATCGCGATCGTGACCACGGGCGAGACCACCAAGATGGGCGTGGTCGCACCGCAACTGTACGCCGACCTGGCCATCCTCGATGCTGAACTGACGCTGGGTTTGCCGCCGCTGGTCACCGCCGCAACCGGCATCGACGCCATGGTCCATGCGATCGAAGCGACCACCAGCAAGCACAAAAAGAACCCGATGTCGGATGCGCTGGCGCGCCAGGCCCTGGCCATGCTCAGCGCCAATCTGCCCACGGCCTGCGAACACGGCAACAATCTGGCAGCGCGCCAGGCCATGCTGCTGGGCGCCTGCCTGGCCGGACAAGCTTTCTCGAATGCGCCGGTGGGTGCCGTGCACGCCCTGGCCTATCCGATCGGCGGCATCTTCCACGTGCCGCACGGCTTGTCGAATTCCCTGGTCTTGCCGCATGTACTGAGATTCAACCTGGAATCGGCAGCCGAGGACTATGCAGCGCTGGCCGCCATCGTCGCCCCGCATGTCACGGGCAGCACCGAGGCACGGGCGCACGCACTCATTGTTGCGATGCAACATATCGCCACGATCACGGGGATCGAAACGACACTGCAGCAGGTGGGCATCAGGGAAGCGGATCTGGACCGGCTAGCCGACGACGCCATGCTCCAGACCCGGCTGTTGGGAAACAATCCGCGCGAACTGAGCCGCGCCGATGCTTACGCCATTTACCGCAGCGCGCTCTGAGGATCAGGCAGCGCGCTTTTTCGCGCGGGCCAGGTTGGCCAGCGCGGCACCGATCTCACCGACAATCCCGCGCCGGAACAAGAGCACGCAGGCAATGAAGATCAGGCCGGTGACCATGCCGACCGATTCGCCGATGGTCGAAAACCATTCGACACCGGTCTTTTCCGCCAGAAAAGTCCCCGCATCGCCAAGCTTGTTTTCGAGCGCGATGATGATGAAGGCGCCGATCACGGGCCCCACCAGCGTGCCCATCCCGCCCACCAGCGTCATCAGGATCACCAGCCCGGACATGGCCCAGTAGACGTCGGTCAGTGTTTCAAAACCGAGCACCACGGTCTTGGTGGCGCCAAGCCAGACCGGCCAGCGCGGCCGACAGGACGAAGGCCAGCAGCTTGTAGCGGTCCACGTCGAAGCCCAGGGAAATGGCACGCGGTTCATTTTCCTTGATGGCTTTGAGCACCTGCCCGAACGGCGAATGGACGGTCCGGACAATCAAAGCGAAGCTTAAGCAATCACGATGCCCAGCACCACGTAATACATGGTCAGATCGTTCCCGAGATCGACCATGCCCAGCAGCTTGCCGCGCGGCACACCTTGCAAGCCATCCTCGCCGCCGGTGAACGGCGCGCAGGGCGCCGAAATACACCATCTGCGCCAGAGCCAGCGTGATCATGGAGAAATAAATTCCCTGGCGCCGGATCGCCACCGCGCCCATCACCAGCCCGATCAGCGCGCTCGCCCCTACCCCGGCCAGCAGCGCCGCTTCAAACGGCCAGCCCTTGTCGCGCAGCATGTATCCGGCCACGTAACCGGCACTGCCAAAAAAAGCGGCATGGCCGAACGACAGCAAACCGGTAAAGCCGATCAGCAAATTGAAGGCGCAGGCGAACAAGCCGAAGCAAAGCAGCTTCATCAGAAAAACGGGATAGCCGAAATAGGGCGCCGCCAGTGCCAGTGCCAAAGCGATCGCGTAGCCGATGTTCTTGTTGTTCATGTCCGGGCTCCTACTTTTCTTTGCCGAACAAGTAGGCAGGAGACGCAGCAACAGTACGATGACCATCACCACAAACACCACCACTTCGGATCCGGGCGGATAGAACACGCGGGTCAGTCCCTCGATCACACCCAGGCCCAGGCCGGTGATGATGGATCCCATGATCGAGCCCATGCCGCCGATCACCACAACGGCGAACACGACGATAATCAGGTGCGAACCCATCAGTGGGGTCACATTGATGATCGGGGCCGCCAGCACCCCTGCAAAGCCCGCCAAAGCGACGCCGAAGCCATAGGTCAGCGTCACCATCAGCGGCACATTGATGCCGAAGGCTTCCACCAGCTTGGGATTCTCGGTTCCTGCCCGCAAGTACGAACCGAGTTTTGTCTTTTCGATAACAAACCAGGTGCCGAGGCAAACGACGAGCGAGGCCGCCACCACCCATGCCCGGTAATTAGGCAGCACCATGAAGCCAAGATCGGTCGCGCCCTGCAAGGCGTCCGGCACCGGATACGGTTGCCCCGACACACCGTAGAAGGAACGGAACACGCCCTCGAGCACCAGGGTCACGCCGAAAGTGAACAGCAAGCCGTACAGATGATCGAGCTTGTACAGCCAGCGCAGCATGGTGCGCTCGATCACGATGCCGAAGGCGCCCACCAGCAAGGGGGCCACGGCCAGCATCACCCAGTAATTGATCTCGAAGTAGCTGAGCCCCATCCAGGCCAGAAACGCGCCCATCATGTACAGCGCGCCGTGCGAGAAATTGATCACATTGAGCAGGCCGAAAATCACTGCCAGGCCCAGCGACAGCATCGCGTAGAACGAGCCGTTCACGAGACCCAGCAGCAGCTGACTCATCATCGCCTGATGAGGAACGCCGAATATTTCCATGGCTTCACAGTACAAAAATGGGGAGATCCAGGACGGCGCGCCGCACCGCCCTGCCTTGCCGGATTACCTTACTTCCACAGCGCGCACTTGGTCTCGGCCTTGGTGGTATAGGCTTGCGCGCCCGGAATGGTCTGGATGACCTTGTAGTAATCCCATGGATACTTGGAATCAGGCTTCTTCTTCACTTCTATCAGGTACATATCGTGCACCATGCGGCCGTCCGGACGGATCTCGCCATTCTTGGCGAACATGTCGTTGATCTTGGTTTTCTTGAGCTGCGCCATGACCTTGTCGCCGTCATCGCTCTTGAGCGCCTTGACCACCGCCAGATAGTTCATGGTGGCCGAATAGTCGGCCGCCTGCAGCATCGACGGCTCTTTCTTCATCTTCGAGAAATAGCGCTTGGACCAGGCCCGGCTTTCCGGGCTCTGATCCCAGTACCAGCCGTCGGTCAGGTACATGCCCTGGGTGGTCTTGAGGCCCAGGGTGTGGATATCGTTGATGAACACCAGCAAGCCCGCCAGTTTCATCGACTTGGTGATGCCGAACTCATTGGCCGCCTTGACCGAGTTGATCATGTCGCCCATAAGCATTGGCCAGGCCCAGAATCTGGGCCTTGGACGATTGCGCCTGCAACAGGAAGGACGAGAAATCCGAGGCCGACAGCGGATGCTTGACGTTGCCCATCACGCTGCCGCCGTTGGCCTTGATCACGTCGGTCGTATCTTTCTCCAGCGACTGGCCAAAGGCATAGTCGGCCGTCATGAAGAACCAGCTCTTGCCGCCCTGCTTGACGATGGCCGCACCGGTGCCGCGCGCCAAGGCCACCGTGTCGTAAGCGTAATGCACGGTGTAGGGAGTGCATTCCTCATTGGTCAGGCAGGCCAGTAAGCGCCGATCGAAATGAAGACCTTTTTCTTGTCGGCCGCGACCTTGGCCATGGCCAGGTTCGCGCCGGAATTGGTACCGCCGATCAGCAGATCGACGCCCTGCTGGTCAAACCATTCGCGCCTTGCTGGCGGCAATGTCAGCCTTGTTCTGATGGTCAGCGACAATGAACTCGATCTTCTTGCCATCGATCGCGCCGCCCATATCGGCAATCGCCATCTTGACCGCTTCCGCGCCGCCCGGACCATCGATGTCGGAATAGACGCCGGACATGTCGGTCATCAAGCCGATCTTGATCGTATCGCCAGAGACCTGGGCTGCTGCAGGAAGGGAAAAACCGAATGCGCATGCGGCGGTCACCGCGACGGCGATTACTTGACGTTTCATTGCGTGTCTCCGTGTAAGGGATGGTTCTTGTGGTTTGCTTACACGCCCAGCAGCTCGGTCAGGACCGGCATCTTGGCGCTCAATTCGGACGCAGCAAGTGTCAGGGCGATCTGACCATGCTCCATCACATAAAACCGGTCCGCCAACGGTGCAGCGAAGCGGAAATTCTGTTCCACCATAACAATCGTGTAACCCTTGGACTTGAGCGTCGTGATCATGCGCGCCAGACCTTGCACGATGACGGGCGCCAGCCCCTCGGAAATCTCGTCCAGCAGCAAGATGCGCGCGCCGGTACGCAAGATGCGCGCGACCGCCAGCATCTGCTGTTCGCCGCCGGACAGGCGCGTGCCCTGGCTGTTCTTGCGCTCCAGCAAATTGGGGAACATCTCGTAAATGTCCGCTACCGACATGCCCTTGTCGGCCCCGGCCAGTTGCGGCGGCAGCATGAGGTTTTCTTCGGTCGACAAGGACGAGAAAATGCCGCGCTCTTCCGGGCAATAGCCAACGCCCAGATGGGCGATGCGGTGGGTGGGCAAACCGATGGCCTCGACCCCGTTGATCTTGATCGAACCCTTGCGTGTTCCCGTCAGCCCCATCAGGGCGCGTAAAGTTGTCGTGCGCCCGGCGCCATTGCGCCCCAGCAGCGTCACCACTTCGCCCTGGTTCACGGTGAGATTAACGTCGTGCAAGATGTGCGATTCGCCATACCAGGCGTGCAAGCCGGAAATTTCCAGCGCGGCCGCCATCAGTGCGCTCCTTCGAGCTGCACATCGCTGGTGCCCATATAGGCTTCCATCACCTGTGGATTGGTCGACACGGCTTCATACGTGCCTTCGGCCAGCATCGCGCCACGCTGCAGAACAGAAATCTTGTCGCAGATGCCGGAGACCACGTTCATATTGTGTTCGACCATCAGAATGGTGCGGCCGGATGACACCTTCTTGATCAGCTCGGTAACCCGGTGCACGTCTTCGTGACCCATGCCCTGGGTCGGTTCGTCGAGCAGCATCAGTTCCGGTTCCATTGCCAGGGTGGTGGCGATCTCGAGCGCGCGTTGCGTCCATACGGCAAATCGACAGTCAGGGTATCGGCAAACGCGGCCAGGTCGACCTCGGCCAGCAGCTGCATGGCACGCTCGTTGAGGCGGTCCAGCGCACGCTCGCTCTGCCAGAAATGAAAGGACGTGCCGAGTTCGCGCTGCAAGCCGATGCGCACGTTCTGCAGCACCGTCAGGTGCGGAAACACGGCCGAAATCTGGAAGGAACGAATGATGCCCATGCGGGCAATCTGGGCCGGTTTGGCCCCGGTGATGTCCTCGCCGTTGAACAGGATCTGTCCGCGGGTGGGCGTCAGGAATTTGGTGAGCAGATTGAAGCAGGTGGTTTTGCTTAGCCCCGTTGGGACCGATCAGCGCGTGAATATGTCCGCGCTCAACCTGGAGGTTGACGTCACTGACTGCAGTAAAACCCTTGAACTCTTTGCTCAAGTTCCGTGTTTCCAGAATGACGTCTGCCATCAAGTCTCCGTTCTTCGTGGCTCTTTTATTTAGCTCTGAATAACATTTTTAGACAGATAATACACAGGTTGGATTTTGCTCACAATACAGTAGAACTACCTTTCCGTATTGGGAAACTCTAGCTGGATTTGAGGATCATCTGGGCCGCTTTTTCGGCGATCATCAGGGTCGGCGAATTCGTGTTTCCAGAGGTAATGAAGGGCATGACGGAAGCATCGACCACGCGCAAGCCGCGCACACCGTTGACCCGCAACTGGCTGTCGACCACCGCCATCGGATCGCCGCTTGTACCCATCCTACATGTTCCCACCGGATGGAAAATCGTGGTCCCGATCTGCCCGGCCGCCGCCGCCAGTTCTTCACCAGACTGGAACTGCAGTCCCGGGCGGAATTCCTGCGGCGCATATTTTTCCAGGGCGGGCGCTGCGACGATGCGGCGCGTCAAGGCCAGGGCTGCCGCGGCGACCTGGCGGTCCTGCTCCGTGCTCAGATAATTCGGCGTGATTTTCGGTGGCGCGTGCAAGCGTCGCCGGAAGCAATGCGCACATGGCCGCGCGAGGTCGGCCGCAAATTGCACACGCTTGCCGTAAAGGCAGGAAACGCATGCAGCGGATCGCCGAATTTCTCCAGCGACAAAGGCTGCACGTGGTACTCGAGATCGGGCGTGGCCTGCTTCGCATCCGAGCGGGCAAACGCGCCCAGCTGCGAGGGCGCCATGGACATCGGACCGCTCTGGAACATCGCATATTCCAGTCCGATTTTCATCTTGCCAAACCAGCTGGCCGCACTGGTATTCAAGGTCTTCGCATTGCTCACTTTAAAGATCATGCGCAGCTGCAAATGATCCTGCAAATTCTCGCCCACGCCAGGCGCGTCATGCGCGACGGCGATGCCATGTTCCTGCAGCAGCGCAGCTTACCCCGATGCCAGATACTTGCAGCAATTGCGGCGAACCAATGGCGCCTGCCGTCAACAGGGTTTCACGTGCAGCGCGCGAACCAGGCCGTGCCGCCGCCGGTAAATTCCACGCCGCGGCAAACCTTGCCTTGATCGCTGTCTTCGATGATCAGGCGCTCGACGTGGCAGCCCGTCATGATGGTCAGATTGGGGCGCGCCGATGCCGGTTTCAAAAACGCCTTGGCCGTATTCCAGCGGATGCCGCGTCGTTGATTGACATCGAAATAGGCGCAGCCTTCGTTGTTGCCGGTATTGAAATCCTCCGTCTTCGGAATGCCGGTCTGTTCCGCCGCATCATGCGAAACGCATCGAGGATTTGCCACGACAAGCGCTGCTTTTCCACGCGCCATTCGCCGCCGGTGCCGTGAGCGGGACCGCTGCCGCCGTAATAATCTTCGCTCTTCATGAACATCGGCAACACGCGGTCCCAGCACCAGGAAGGATCACCAGTCACGTCGGCCCAGCGGTCGTAATCCTGGGACTGGCCGCGCATGTAAATCATGCCGTTGATCGAAGAACTTCCGCCAAGAACTTTGCCACGCGGGTAAACCAGGCTGCGGCCGCCGAGACCGGCTTCCGCCTCGGTCCGGTACAACCAGTCGGTGCGCGGATTGCCGATGCAATGGAGATAGCCGACAGGAATATGAATCCACAAATAATCGTCACGGCCATAACTTCGATCAGCAATACATTGAGGTCGCGATTGCGCGTCAGGCGGTTGGCCAGCACGCAGCCGATGGTTCCGGCACCAACGATGATGTAGTCATAGTCCCCTGCCGATTCCAATCACTTCTCCTTTACACGGTGCGCATCTCGGCGACCAGGGTTTGCATCAGCTTGGCGACGGACATGGGACGGGCGCGGCGGATTTCGGCGCCAAGCCCAGAGCGACATCAGGCCAGGTATCGCCGCTGGCGGCAGCGGCGGCCCGGATTCCCGATGTCAGCGCGTTCTGTACAGGATACGCGGGAAAGTGGCGCTCGACGTCCTTCATTTGCTGCATGAACCGATTTTCCAGACCACGGGCGTAACGCCCGGAAAACGCGCGTGAGGCGGGTCGGCGTATTTCCGGCCTGCAGTAATGCCTGGCGGTAGTGCGGATTGATGCCGGACTCATCGCAGACCAGGAAAGCGCTACCCATTTGCACCGCTGTTGCGCCCAGCGACAAGGCCTCATTGATGTCGACCCCGGTCATGATGCCATGCCTACCGCGAAGACGGGAATCCTGACGGCCGCGGCCACGAGCGGCCATAGTTCCCTGGCTAAGCAAGGTCGCGTCTTCCTGGGGACCGAGAAACGTACCAGCGATGGCCGCCCGCCTCGATGCCGGACGCTACGACCGCATCGGCCCCGGCAAGTTCCCAAGCCAGCGCCTCATCAACCGTGGTGACGGTGCCAATGACGGCGATACCGGCACTGTGCAGGCGTTCGACCTGGGCTAGGCGTCAGAATGCCAAACGTAAAGCTCGCGACCGGGGGTCGCAGCTCGACCAGGGCATCGAACTGGTCCGAAAAGCGTTCGCACCAGGCTTGGGGGATAGTCAATTCCTTCCAACCCAGGCTTTCCCAGGCTAGGCCGCAACAGTTCCGCCGCCTCGGCCAGGACTTCGGGCGTGGGAGAAGGCGTGTCCTGAACGAATAAATTGATCTGAAAGGGCTGATCGGTCAAGGAACGCACGATTGCCACCTGGTCGCGCAGCACGGACGGCGACAGCAAGGAAGCCGCAACCGACCCCAGACCATCGGCATTCGAGACCGCCGCGGCCATTGCCGGGGTACTGGCGCCACCGGCCATCGGTCCCTGCACGATAGGAAACTTCAGTAAACCTTGCATATCCATCATACCCCCTTGTGGATAACTGTCTGGATATCCACAGGTGTCGTTTGTGGATAAAGGCAGATTTATTCACACCTCATTTTTTGTCCAGAATTGACCCCAACGCGATACAGAGTTGGTAGCGTCCTTATACCTACTGCAAGTCCATGATTTGATGGCGCTTTAGTGCCTTATCCACAGAAAATGGCCTGCGTTAACAACTACTATTAAACATATATATTACCTTCTTAAGTAAAACAAACAAGCAAACCCCGCAAAAACCGTGAACCCCAAAACCCGCCAAAACCTTGCCTTGAAGACATTTTTTAAAAATCAGGGTCAGACCTCAAATTCGAAATAATTTCAGAATTGAGGTCTGACCCCGAATTGGAAACAATGCTCTGGAAGACTAAAAAAATCTCTCAAGCCAACACATTGTGGATAAGCCACTGGATATCCACAGGATGGCTTGTGCAAAACTGCCTCTCTTGTGGACAACCGTAAAACTTATCCAAGATGCTTCCCTGATTACTACACCGTTTGTTCAGCTAGTTTTTTTGAACGCAAGTTGTTGATCCTTTGGATAAATCACGACTTATCCACAACTTCTCTCTCGTTTACTATCACTACTACTTTATGTATACATACAAGTTATATAAAACAGTAAACCACGCGAAAAGCGTGCATAAACCCACGAAAGACTTTCTTTGATATGCATACGGGATCAATCTGACAATATTTCTTGTTGTTATGTTATTCTGAACAACGCCTTTTCAGGCATCCAATCAACTTAGAGCGAGTTCACCATCCAATGGAACTGACCAAATCCGCCGACGCAGCAAGCACTTCGCCGTTCAACGCCCTGTTTTCCATGTTCTACGAGCCGACACGCGCATTCCAGATGCTGACGCCAAGCCGTCTCGGCTGGTTGCCGATGCTGCTGGTGATGGCAAGCACGCTGACGCTGATGGTCTGGTACTTCACTGCCGTTGATTTTTCTTGGTTGCAGGAACAGATGGTGGCCTCGATCCCCACGACTGAGCGCGAAGCTGCCAAGCAATTCATGTCGCGCGGCGTGATGATGGGCTTCACTGTCGGCGGTGTTCTTGTGGCAACACCGGCGATCATGGCCGTCACTGGCCTGTATCTGATGTTGGTCAGCAAGGCCATGAGCAAGCCGTTCACATTCAACGATGGTTTCTCGATCAGCGCCTGGTCCAGCCTGCCGATGATTCTCGGCCTGCCGCTCGGTGCGATGCAAATTCTGATGGCTTCCAATGCGCAGCTGACGATGTCGGAATTGAATCCCCTTTCGCTGAACCAGCTCGTCTTCCACCATGAATTGGGACATCCGATGGCGAGTCTGTACGATTCGATCAGTCTGCCCATGGTGTGGAGCATCGTTCTGATGGTGATCGGTTACCAGGTGTGGGCCAAAGTGTCGCGTGCGACTGCCGTCAAGGTCGTTCTGATTCCTTACGCAACCATTTATGGCTTGTGGTTCGCATTTGCCATGAGCAAGGCAGCATGAAGCGCAAACACGTCGCGATGCTGGCGGTGGCGGGATTGTTCTGCATTCCCGTCGTCATGAAATTAACCAGGGGCGAGCCAGCTCGCCTGGTGGAAACCGACAAGATCGCTTTCCGCGAAATCAAGTCGTCGATCCTCGCTTCCGGTCACTTGCTTTACGAAGAACAGGTCTTGCTGTCGCCGGAAGTGATCGGCAAGGTCAGTACCGTCTTCGTTCAGGAAGGCCAGCAAGTCAAGAAGGGCGACTTGCTTCTGCACCTCGATGACCAGAGTTATCGTGCGGAAGTCGCCCAGCAGGAAGCCGCGGTGCGCCAGCAGCGTATCAATATCGAACAGCAACAACTGAACCTGGCCAATCAGGAAAGCCAGTTGAAGCGCAAGGAAGAATTGCACCGCGTGAAGATGATCGTGGGAAACGCTGATCGACGATGCCCGCTTCGCCGTCAATTCCGCCAAGATTGAATTGCGTAACAGCCGTTCGCGCCTCGAGCAAGTTGAGGCCGTTCTCAAGCAATCAGAACGAACGGCTGGCAAAAACCTCGGTCCGCGCGCCGATTTCCGGCACCATCACCGCCCTCGACATCAAGGTTGGTGAAACGGCCGTTGCCAGCCAGGTCAGTATTGCTTAGCTCGAGCCTGATGACGATCGCCAATACCTCGACCATGATCACGGAAGTGAACGTCGACGAGGCCGACATCGGCAAGATCGTGGTTGGCCAGGAAGTCGCGATCCACACGGCGGCCTATCCGGACACGGCAATCAAGGGCAAGGTCACGATGATTCCCTTGTCGCCCAAGCAAACGCCCCAGGCTGGTGGGCAGGGTGGCGCTTCGCTGGCCCGCAATTACAACATCAAGGTCAAGCTGACCGATGCTTAAGCAATCTGGCGCTGCGTCCGGGCATGACTTGCCGGGCGGAGATCTTCACGGCCAGTTCGGGCAAGGCGCTGGCCTTGCCGCTGCAAGCCGTGCTCTCGAACAATGACGAGAACACCGAGCTGGCAAGCAAGAAGGACAACAAGAACGCCAAGATCCAGATCAAGACCGAGAACTATGTTTTCGTGAACAAGGATGGCAAGGCGGACAAGCGCATCGTGACGGTCGGCATTGCCGATGACAGCCAGCAGCAAATTCTTGCCGGTGTAGAAGCAGGCGAAGCCGTCATCGTCGGTCCGTACAAGATCCTGCGTCACCTGGAAGCAGGGAGACCGGGTCAAGGCCGAGCCAGTCAAACCGGCGCCAACCATCAGCAAAACATGAGCACCGGCGACCCGCTGATTCGCCTCGAGGGAATTGCAAAGCACTACCAGATGGGCGGCGAAACGATTGCCGCCCTCGATGGGATCGATTTGCAAGTGGCACGCAACGATTATGTTGCCTTCATCGGTTCCTCTGGCTCCGGCAAGTCGACCATGATGAATATTCTCGGTTGCCTCGATACCCCGACCAAGGGGAAATACTTTCTCAATGGTCGCGATGTGGCTTAAGCATGAGCGAAAGCGAGCTGGCCACCACGCGCAATGAGGAGATCGGCTTTATTTTCCAAAGCTTCAATTTGCTCACGCGCGCCACCGCATTGCAAAATGTTATGCAGCCGCTGATCTACCGCGGCATGCGTCCGGCCGAGCGGGCCCGGCGTGCGCGGGATGCGATGGCCCGGGTCGGGCTGGAAAACCGGCTCGACCACTTACCGAATCAATTGTCCGGTGGACAGCGACAACGGGTCGCGATCGCCCGCGCCCTGTGCAGCGAGCCCTCGATCCTGCTGGCCGACGAACCCACCGGCAACCTGGACTCGACCACGGCAGCTGACATCATGGCCTTGTTCGATACCCTGCATGCCGAAGGCCAGACCTTGATCGTGGTTACCCACGAGCCCGACATTGCCGCCCATTGCCGCCGCTCGGTACGGCTGGCCGACGGCCGGGTCCTGTCCGATGTCGTCAATCACAAGCCCTCGCCTGTCCACAGCCGGGAGGCCGACCGTGTTTAGCATCATCGAATCTTTCCGCTCGGCCCTGCAAAGTATCCGTGCCCACGGTTTCCGCAGCTTCCTGACTTCGCTCGGGATCATCATCGGCGTTGCGTCGGTGATCGCCGTCGTATCCATCGTGCAAGGCTTGTCCGCATCGATCAGCAATGAATTCAAGGGCCTCGGTTCGAACAGCCTGACCGTACGCGCCGACACGCCGATGGAAGAAATGATGCAAGGCAAGGTCAACGTGCTGAGCATGGCGGACTACCAGAACGTGGTGACCCATATCGACGACATCAGCAATGTGTCGCCGAGTTTCATGCCGTTTGGCGACTTCGGGATCACGGTGCGGCATACCGGCCAGTCGACCTTCACCCAGGTAATGGCCGTGACCGAGGCTTACCAGGACGCGCACCAGGTGTTTCCCGAGCAAGGACGGTTCATCCGCCAGTCGGACGACCAGTCGCGTCGCAAAGTGTGTGTGATCGGCACCAAGGTGCGCGAAAAGCTCAAGCTGCCGGACAATCCGGTCGGCGAATACCTGGAAATCGGCGGCGAATGGTTCAAGATCATCGGCATCACGGAAGAAAAGGGCGAAACCTTCGGTTTCAGCAAGGATGACTACATCCTGATTCCTTTTGCGGTCGGCAATGCGATCGTTTAACAACAAGGCCCGCCTGAACGTGAGCATCACCTTCACCGTCAATGACATCGAGCAGCTCGACGCCGTCCAGGGCCGCCTGGTCAGCCTGTTGCGCCAGGCGCACCGCCTCAAACCGGGCCAGCGCAACGATTTCAAGGTGCAAACGTCCCAGCAACTGGCCGAGAGCTTCGAAACCATCATCAACATGATGACGGCCGTGCTGGGGGGCATTGTCAGCGTGTCGCTGCTGGTTGGCGGCATTGGGATCATGAATATCATGCTGGTGTCGGTGACCGAGCGCACCCGCGAAATCGGCATATGCAAGGCGCTGGGCGCGCAGCGTCACCACATCCTGCTGCAATTTCTGATCGAGGCGACGACCCTGTCGCTGCTCGGCGGCATGATCGGCCTGGTGCTCGGCTATGTGCTCGGTTTTGGCGCCGCCAAGATGATTCCGAACTTCCCGGACGCGGTCGTGCCCTGGTGGGCCGTGGTGATGGCGTTCGGTTTTTCCAGCATGGTGGGCATCCTGTTCGGCATCATGCCTACCGCCAAGGCCGCCAACCTGAATCCGATTGATGCGCTACGCTACGAGTAATTTGTAAAAAAACGGCAAAATTATGCGACTTGGGATCATCAGCGCCCTTCAGGAAGAACAACAGGGCCTCGTGGAGGCCATGCAAGGCCCCTCCAGGCTCATCCATGGCATGCGGGAGTACTCCCACGGCCGGATCGGCTCTGTCGAGGCTGTATGCGTGCTCTCGCGCATCGGCAAGGTGGCGGCCGCCACCACGGCGGCCATGCTGGTCGAACGTTTCGGCGTCACCCACATCCTGTTCACCGGGGTGGTAAGCATGCAAACGACATGCCGCAAGTGAAGGTGGGCGATATCGTCGTGGCCGACGCGCTGGTCCAGTACGACATGGACGCCAGCCCCCTGTTTCCCCGCTTCGAGGTGCCGTTGACCGGGATTTCGCATTTCCAGTCCGACCTGGCCCTGTCCAACCGCCTGGCCGAGAGCGCGGCCAGCTTCCTGGAGCTGGACTTCACGCAGGCGATCGAGCCCGAGGAGCGGCGCGTTCCGCCTCGAGCGTCCGCGCCTGCACCGCGGCCTGATTGCCAGCGGCGACCAGTTCATCAGCAGCGCGCAGCGCATCGGCTCCCTGGGCAGGGCGCTGCCGGGCATGCTGGCGGTGGAAATGGAAGGTGCGGCGGTGGCCCAGACCTGTTTCCGAGCTGGGCGTGCCGTTTGCGGTGATCCGGACGATTTCGGATAACGCGAATGAAGAAGCGGCGACCGATTTCATGCGCTTCGTGACCTCGGTCGCGTCACGCTACGCCTTCCAGATCGTGACGCGCTTCTGTCACGGCCTGGAAGGCAAACACGCTTAAACCAGCAACAGCTCGGCTAGAAGTGTAGTCGTAGCCCAGATCGCGGGCGACGGCCTGGTAGGTGACCTTGCCCTGGCAAACGTTGAGGCCATTGCGCAGGTGCGGGTCGTCGCTGAGCGCTTTTTCCAGCCCTTGGTGGCCAGCGCCACCGCATGCCCGATGGTCGCGTTGTTCAGCGCGAAGGTCGAGGTGCGCGCCACCGCGCCCGGCATATTGGCCACGCAGTAGTGCACCACGCCGTCGACGATGAAGGTCGGATCGGCATGCGTGGTCGCGTGCGAAGTCTCGAAGCAGCCACCCTGGTCGATCGCCACGTCCACCACCACCGCACCCGGCTTCATGCGCGAGATCATGTCGCGCGTGACCAGCTTGGCGCCGCGGCGCCCGGTACCAGCACGCCGCCGATCACCAGGTCGGCCGACAGCACCGCTTCCTCGATCGAATGGGCATTCGAATACTGGGTCGAGATGCGGCCGCCGTAGACGAGATCGAGCTGGCGCAGGCGGTCGATGCTCTTGTCGAGCACCGTCACGCGCGACCCGTGCCGACCGCCATCTGCATTGCATTCGTGCCGACCACGCCGGCGCCGATGATGACGATATGGCTTAGCCGCCACGCCCGGCACGCCGCCCAGCAGCAAGCCCATGCCGCCCTTGGATTTTTCAAGGTGGGCCGCGCCGGCATGGAAATGGCCATGCGCCCCGCCACTTCGCTCATGGGAGCGAGCAGCGGCAGGCCGCCGCCGGCCCCCGGTGATGGTTTCGTAGGCGATGCAGACGGCGCCCGATTTGACCAGCGCCGCGGTCTGCTCCGGGTCGGGAGCAAGGTGAAGGTAGGTGTACAGAATCTGGCCATCGGAGAGCATCGCGCATTCGCCGGGCTGCGGTTCCTTGACCTTGACGATCATTTCGGCGCGCGCAAAGATCTCTTTGGCCGTATCGACCATGGCGGCGCCCGCGGCGACGTACTGTTCGTCGGCCAGACCGATTTCGGCGCCCGCGTTTTTCTGAACCAGCACGGTATGGCCGCGCGACGTCAGTTCACGCACGCTGGGCGGGGTCAGTCCGACACGGTACTCGTGGTTCTTGATTTCCTTCGGTACGCCTACAATCATGTCTTCCTCCAGGGTTAAACCATCTTGTAATTTTTACCGGCGGCTTGCTTACACTCCCAATGTCATGAGGCTGGCGTTGCCATGCCTGCGGTCGTGTTCACGCACAGGGCGCGTTCGGCGACCAGGCGCCACAGCGGGATCGCACCTTCTTCGGTGGTGTCGATCATGCCGACGATGGCGCCGTCGCGGGCCGCGAACTGGGTACGCAGTCCGGCTGCCAGCGAGGCCTCGGCCAGCACCAGCTGGTAGTCGCCCTTGATGGCGCCGACGCTGGCGGCAACCTCGATCCGGTCCTTCACGTCCTTCGGCAAACCTTTCGGTACCATGCCTAGGCCGACTGCGACACGACAATGGCGCGGTTACCGGTCGCCAGCACGGCGGCCAGCTGATTCAATAGTACGCCGATGTCGGCCGCAGCGCATACTACCGAGCCGCGCGGCGCGAACGAGAGCGCGTTGCGTTCGCCGGTCGGACCCGGCAAGCCGAGCGAGGTGCCGAGCAGCGTGGTGCGCATGTATTGTTCGGCCAGCGTGACCACGCGCTGGTGGCCGTGGGTACGCGCCCATTCGAGCAGCGAATCGAGGCCAGGCGCGGCCTGGCGCTCATGCTGCAGCAGCGGCGGTGCGCCTTTTGCAGGCGCTTGAGGTACAGCGGCCCGCCCGCCTTGGGACCGGTGCCCGATTTGCCTTCGCCGCCGAAAGGCTGCACGCCGACCACGGCGCCGACGATATTGCGGTTCACGTAGATATTGCCGACGTGGGCGCGGCTGGTGATGAAGTCGATCGTTTCATCGATCCGCGAATGCACGCCCAGGGTCAGGCCGAAACCGGTGGCGTTGATCGAATCGACGATCTTGCCCAGGTCCGAACGGCGGTAGCGCACGATGTGCAGCACCGGGCCGAACACTTCCTGGGTCAGTTCGGCCAGCGAACCGATTTCCAGCACGGTCGGCGCCACGAAGGTGCCCTGGGCGGCCAGTTCGGCCTAAGCAGATCGAGCGCGAAGTGGGCCTTGGCGCTGACCTTGATGCGGGCGATGTGGGCCAGCAGGTTTTGCTGCGCTTCGGCGTCGATCACGGGGCCGATATCGGTCTGCAGGCGGTCCGGCACGCCCACGCGCAGTTCCTGCATCGCGCCCTTGAGCATCTTGATGGTCTTGTCGGCGATGTCTTCTTGCAGGAACAGCACGCGCAGCGCCGAGCAGCGCTGGCCTACCCGAATCGAAGGCCGAGCTCATTACGTCCTGCACCACTTGTTCCGGCAGCGCCGACGAATCGACGATCAGCGCGTTCTGGCCGCCGGTTTCGGCGATCAGGGCGATATCGACACCCTCCTCGGCCGAACGCTTGGCCAGGGTGCGGTTGATCAGCTGGGCCACTTCGGTCGAGCCGGTGAAGATCACGCCCTTGATGCGCGCATCGGCGCACAGGCGCGCGCCCACCACTTCGCCGCGGCCAGGCAGCAGCTGCAGCGCGCCGCGCGGAATGCCTAGGCCTGGTGGAACAGTTCGACCGCGCGGTGCGCGATCAGCGGCGTTTGTTCAGGCTCTTGGCCAGCACCACGTTACCGGCGGCCAGCGCGGCCGCGACCTGGCCGGTGAAAATCGCCAGCGGGAAGTTCCACGGGCTGATGCAGGTCACGGGACCGAGCGCCAGGATGTTTTGCGTGCCCTCGACCTGCTCGGCGTAGTAGCGCAGGAAGTCGACCGCTTCGCGGATTTCGGCGATCGCGTTCGGCAGCGATTTGCTTAAGCTTCGCGCACGGCCAGCGCCATCAGTTCTTCATAGTTTTCTTCGAACAGGTCGGCCACTTTGGCGATGGCGGCGGCGCGTTCCGACGGCGCCGTGGTCTGCCAGTCCATGGCGTAGGCGCCGGCGCGCTCGATCGCCGCTTCGACGTCCTGGACGCTGGCGTCGGCCACGCGTCCGACCACGTCCGCGTGCTGGGCCGGGTTGATGATGTCGGTCCGGCTTAGGCTGGCTGGGCCACGCCGTCGATCAGCGGCGCCGCGTCGTAGAAGCGCGGCTTGGCCAGCGCGGCGGCCAGCTTGCGCAGCACGTCTTCATTGGCCAGGTCGAAGCTTGGCCGAGTTGCGGCGCTCGGCGCCGAACAGATTGGCTTAAGCAGCGCGATGCCCGGATGCGGCACGCCGCCCTGGGCGCGACGACGCTTCGAAGGGATCGGCGATCAGGCTGTCGATGGCGACTTTTTCGTCGACGATCTGGTTCACGAACGAGGAGTTGGCGCCGTTTTCCAGCAGGCGGCGCACCAGGTAGGCGAGCAGCGTTTCGTGCGAGCCGACCGGCGCATAGATGCGGCACGGCTTGTCCAGGTTGTCCTTGCCGACCACCTGGTCGTACAGGGTTTCGCCCATGCCGTGCAGGCACTGGAATTCGTAGTCGGTGATGCCGTCGTTCTTGGCCCAGGTGTAAATCACGGACAGGCTGTGCGCATTGTGCGTGGCGAACTGCGGGTAGATCGCGTCGGTCGCGGCCAGCAGTTTTTTGGCGCAGGTCAGGTAGGACACGTCGGTGTAGACCTTGCGCGTGTAGACCGGATAGCCGGGCAGGCCGTCGACCTGGGCGCGCTTGATTTCGGCATCCCAGTAGGCGCCCTTGACCAGGCGGACCATGAAGTTGCGGCCGCTGCGGCGCGCCAGGTCGACCAGGTAGTCGATCACGAACGGGCAGCGCTTCTGGTAAGCCTGCACCACGAAGCCGATGCCGTCGTAGCTAAGCCAGCGCCGGATCGAAGGCCAGCACTTCCATCATGTCGAGCGAGATTTCGAGGCGGTCTGCTTCTTCGGCGTCGATATTGAGGCCGATGTTGTAACCCTTGGCCAGCAGCAGCAGGCTGCGCAGGCGCGGCAGCAGTTCGTTCATCACGCGGCCGTGCTGGGCGCGGCTGTAGCGCGGGTGCAGGGCCGACAGCTTGACCGAAATGCCCGGGCCATCCTTGATGCCGCGGCCGTTGGAGGCCTTGCCGATCGCGTGGATCGCTTTTTCGTAGGAGGCGTAATAGGCCTTGGCGTCGGCGTCGGTCAGGGCCGCTTCGCCCAGCATGTCGTAGGAATAACGGTAGCCGCGCGACTCGTTGTCGCGGCTGTTCTTGAGCGCTTCATCGATCGTCTGGCCGGTCACGAACTGGTTGCCCAGCATGCGCATGGCCATGTCCACGCCGCGCCGGATCAGCGGTTCGCCGCCCTTGGTGATCAGTTTGGACAGGGCCGAGCCGAGGCCGACTTCGCTGCTGGTGTCGACCAGCTTGCCCGTAATGAGCAAGCCCCAGGTGGCGGCATTGACGAACAGTGAAGGCGATTCGCCCAGGTGCTTGCGCCAGTCGCCCTTGCTGATCTTGTCGGCGATGAGGCGGTCGGCCGTTTCGCTGTCCGGAATGCGCAGCAAGGCTTCGGCCAGGCACATCAGCGCCACGCCTTCTTCCGACGACAGCGAGAATTCATGCATCAGCGCGTCCACGCCCGAGGACCGGGTGCGCTTGCTGCGCACGGCCGACACCAGCCGGTGCGCCAGCGCGTGGGCGTCGGCGTGCGGACGGGTTCCCTGGGCCAGCAGCCAGCCGACAATGTCGGCTTCGTCGCGCCGGTAGGCGGCAGTGATGGCTGCGCGCAACAGTGAAGGCTGGTTCGTGACTTCCAGCCTGGAGCGCGGAAAACGGAAGGAAGGCGGGGGCAGGAGCGGCTGCAGTTTGCATGGAAATCTTCGCTTGAAAGAGTCGGGAGTGAGGGTGGCCGGGGCCGGAAAAAAGGCCGCGACAAGATGATTCGATTGTAGAGCGATTTCTTCTGGATTAATTCTGGTATTACAGAAGACTAGCCATAGATAGTTTTTGGTGAGACAATTTCACCAAATTATATTAATCGTGGAGACAGAAGGAAATGTTGGACAAGATCAGTAAGAAGATTCTGTCGGAACTTCAGAGCGACGGACGCATCAGCAACGTCGAGCTGGCCGCACGGGTGAACCTGTCCCCGGCCGCCTGCCTGGAGCGCGTGCGCAAGCTGCACGAAGCTTGGCTATATCATGGGCTACACGGCCCAGCTCAATCCCCAGCTGCTCGATGTCTCGCTGCTGGTCTTTATTGAAGTCGTGCTCGACCGCACCACGCCGGAAGTCTTCGATGCTTTCAAGAACAGCGTGCAGCTGATTCCGGAAGTGCTCGAATGCCACATGGTGGTAGGCAGGCTTCGACTACCTGGTCAAGGCGCGTCAAGGACATGGCGGCCTACCGCGAATTCCTGGGCAAGACGCTGCTGCAAAAGGGCGTGCACGAGACCCACACCTACGCGGTGATGGAAGAAGTGAAAAATACCACCAAGCTACCAATTAAATAAGTTTCGACCGCGCAACACAAATGCGTTGAGCTCGCGCCAGCGATGGGTTACGGTATCAGTATCTGATGCCAGGCCGATCGCAGAGCCGAGGAGACCCATGAAGCTGCTTCTTCCAAGCGGAAAGGCACGCCTTGCTGAGCGTGACAATTCTGGCCGCCGCCGCTGGGCGTGCTCGCAGCCGGGCTGATCGACTGGATCATGCCGATGGCGCCCCCTGGCGCCACGTGGGGCGCCCTGATAGGCGGAATCCTCAGCCTGCTGTTATTCCAGTTCGGCACGCGCGGCAGCAGCGATGCCGACCGCGACATCATCGCCGTGGTCGGTCACTCGATCGACGACATCATGATCGGCGCGGCCGAAACTTCCTACTTCGTCGACTCGGTCAAAAAGAAGATCCACGAAGACGTCGAGATCGCGGTCCGGATCGCCGCCAGCGCAGGCGAGATCGCCACCAGTACCGAACAAATTGCTTAAGCAACGCCGAACGGGCGGCCACCGTCGCGGCCCAGGTGCGCAGCGAAAGCGTGGCGGCGCGGGCCGAAGTGGATCAGGGCTTGCAGCGCATCAACAGCGCGCCAACGATGCTTAAGCCAGGCCGAGGCGACCATGGTCGCGATGCAGGAAAAATCGCGCGCCATTGCTTAAGCTTTTACCGAAGTGATCACGGAAATTTCCGCCCGGACCAATCTGCTGGCCTTGAACGCGGCCATCGAAGGGCCCCGCGCGCATGAGCACGGACGCGGCTTTGCGGTCGTGGTAGAGCGAAGTGCGCCAGCTGGCGCACCGCACGCGCGAAGCGACCGACGAGATCGGCACCATGGTCAAGGCCATCACCGAACAGGCCGAAAAGGCGTCGCGCGGCATGGCTTCGCTCAGCGGCAGTGTCAGCGCCGCAGGGCTTAAGCAATGTCGAGCGCGTGCATGGTTTTCTGACCACGATCGAGCAATCGTCGGCATTGTCGGAACAGGAAATCGGCCAGATCATGCGCGCCGCCCGCGCGCACGTAAGCACGACCGGCAGCATCACCGAAGCGCTGGCGCAGATCCGCGACAGCATGCTCTCGACCGACCAGGCGCTGCCGCGCGACCGGCTCGGCCATGGCGCTGGCGGAAAAGGCGGAATCGATTGCGGGCGCGCTCGGCATGTCGTCGGTGGAAACGTCGCACGACCCGATCCGCGAGGCGGCGCAGCAAGCCGCGCTCGAAGTCGGCAAATTGTTCAGCGACGCCATCCGCGCTTAAGCCAGATCACGCGCGAAGCCTTGTTCGATCGCCGCTACACGCCGATTCCGCACACCGATCCGCCCAAGCACCGCACCCGCTTCGATGCCTTTACCGACCGCGTGCTGCCGGACTTGCAGGATGGATTGCTGGCGAAGATGCCGCAGCTGGCCTACGCGGGCGCGGTTGACAACCATGGTTATTTCCCCGACCCACAACAAGAAGTTCTCCCAGCCGCTGACCGGGAATTACGAGGTCGATTTCGTCAACAACCGGACCAAGCGCATCTTCAATGACCGCACCGGTGCGCTGCTGCAGCTCGAATACCCGGCCCTTCCTGCTGCAAACCTACAAGCGCGATACGGGGGAAGTGATGCACGACTTGTCGGCGCCCATCTATGTCGACGGGCAGCACTGGGGCGGGTTCCGGGTCGGCTACCGCTCCAGCGCAGCCTGATCAGTCGCTGGTGTTCACGGCCCGCAACTGGGTCGTGTTCATGCCTTCGAGATGCTTGCGCAGCCATTTGTGGGCCGGGCTGCGGGCATCGCGTTCGTGCCACAGCATGTCCAGGTGGACCATGCAAGCAGCGTGAACGGCAGTTCGCGCCAGACCAGGGCGTCGGTCATCCCGGTCGAGGCGATCAAGTGTTTCGGCAACACGGTGATCAGATCGGAGTTGGCCACCACCCGCCCTGCCGTGAAGAACTGGTTCACGGTCAGCAGGATGCGCCGTTCGCGGCCGATCTGGGCCAGGGCTTCATCGACCAGGCCGTGGGCCCGTCCCGAGAAGCTGACCAGCAAGTGATTGGCCGCACAATAATTGTCCAGTGCCAGCTCGACCTTGGCCAGCGGGTGATTCTTGCGCATCACGCACACGTAGTGGCCGGAATACAGGCGCTCGTGGCGGATCGGTGAACTGGTGTCGCTCGACAATTGCGCCGCCACGCCAGGGAAGAAACCGACCGCCAGGTCGATGTCGCCGCGCAGCAGCATCAGGCGCGGTTCGCGCGTGGTCAGGGGCACCATGCGCACGTTCACGCCCGGCGCCTCGCTCTCGATCGAGCGCATCAGGGACGGCAGCCAGAACGCCGCGGTCGCATCGGCCATCGCCATGCGGAAGGTGGCATGGGCCTTGGACACATCGAAGGTTTCCGGGGTGACTGCCGCTTCCAGCCCGGCCAGCGCCTGGCGCACGGCTTAGCCACAGCGCTTCGGCGCGGGGGTGGGTTTGACGCCGTAGGCGGTGCGGATCAGCAGTTCGTCGCCCAGGCTTTCGCGCAAGCGCTTGATGGCGTTCGACACCGCAGGCTGGGTCATGGCCAGGTGGCTAACCGCGCGGGTCAGGTTTTGCTCGGTCATGACTGCGTCGAATACACGCAGCAAGTTCAAATCCAAGGTCAGGAAGCTCATGGGATCCAGAAAAGATTTTGATGGTTAATCATACATTAACGCATTCACATTTGATATAACGGGTATGGCGGAATGCAATTGGCCATATATGTTGCGTTGCACTATAGTTCTATGTGGAAATATTCATTTTTATTGGAACTATCGTGTCTAGCACTGCCATCGCCCTTCAGCAAACTGTTCAGTTCGGCCCCGCCCTGCGCATTCTGGCCGGGACCGCCACCACCGGCGCCATGCTGGTGCTGTTCCGCCCGCTTCTGACGGGCATCCTGCGCGCGGCCGTGCTGGTGGTGCGCCCGCGCCTGACCAAGGAACAGCGCCTGGCCAAGGCCAAGCTGCGCGATCTGCGCTTGCTGGAGAAAATGATTGCCGCCTCGAGCGGTCCCAGCCACGCTGCCGAATTGCGCGCCATCGCTGCCCGCGCCTGGAAGCCACACATAAAAAAACGCGGCGCCCGGTCTACACCGCGCGCCGCGTTTTTACGTTCTGAACTTATTTTTTGGCAGGTGCTGGTGCCAGCAGTTTCGACTTGAGCGAATTGTCGGCAGGTTTTTCGCCGAGCCAGATCTTCAGGATCGAGTTGTAGAAAATCAGGTCAGGCGTGACTTCGCCGACTTTCTTGCCGTTCAGGTAGCACTGGGTGCCGACGCCCGGAACCCAGTCGAGGTCGAGCACGTCGCCTTTTTGGGCGCGTCGAACTGGGCGAACATTTCGCCGAATTTGCTGATCTGGGTAACGATTTTCGACTTGTCATTCTTGTCGACGTTATTGTTCAGACCCGTCATGAAGGCATTGCCGAAGTCGTCGGACGTGATGTCGCGCATCATGACCAGCTGCATGCGGCGTGGACCGTCCACTTTCATGATGCCATCGACGGTCGATTCTTTTTCGGTCAGATACAGGCTTAGGCTGCGTACACTTTGACAATGAACTTGGTGCGCACACCGAGGCCATTCAGTTGCAATTCCTTGCCGCCCACTTTGCTGGTGTCGGGGAATTTGACGCCCGATACTTCGGCTGCCACTGCGCCCTGGATGAAGGCCACGGCCAGGAACGCTCCTGCCAGCAAGCTCTTGATACTCAATTTGTTCATTGCAATCATGTTGTCTCCGTTGTTGTCATTAAAATCGTAAAAAATTCAGAACTCTTCCCAGTCTTCTCCGTTGGACTGTTTACCAGCGATTCGCGGCACGGTCTCGGCCACCTTCTCTTCCTTTAACGCGGGAGCGGACCTGGCGGTGGACACGGGCGCGCGCGGCGCGGAAACCGTTGCCGAACTGTCCAGTTTGAAGACGCTCACCACGCGCCAGATTGGCCGCCTGATCCTGCATCGACGCCGCTGCCGCGGCTGCCTCTTCGACCAAG
Source organism: Massilia sp. H-1 (assembly GCA_024703915.1). Taxonomy (GTDB): domain Bacteria; phylum Pseudomonadota; class Gammaproteobacteria; order Burkholderiales; family Burkholderiaceae_D; genus Telluria_A. The sequence continues at coordinate 2,770,679 of CP087969.1, forward strand.
GCAGCATTCTGCTGTGTTGTCTCGTCCATTTCAAGGATTGTTGTGTTTACGTGCGCAATTCCCACGCTCTGTTCCTGGCTGGCCGAGGTAATTTCGCCCATGATGTCGGTTACGCGGCGCACGCTGGCCACCACTTCCTCCATCGTCACGCTTCGGCCTGTTCGACCAGGGTGCTGCCCTCGCGCACCTTGTCGACCGAGTCGCCGATCAGGGCCTTGATTTCCTTGGCCGCAGCCGGCAGAGCGCTGGGCCAGGTTGCGCACCTCGGCCGCCACCACCGCGAAGCCGCGCCCCTGCTCGCCCGCGCGGGCCGCCTCGACCGCCGCGTTGAGCGCCAGGATATTGGTCTGGAAGGCGATGCCGTCGATCACGCCGATGATGTCCACGATCTTTTCGACGAGGCCGTGATCGAGCCCATGGTATCGATCACGTGCGACACCACCGACCCGCCGCGCGCCGCCACTTCCGAGGCCTTGGCGGCAAGCTGGTTGGCCTGGCGCGCATTGTCGGCATTTTGCTGGACGGTATCGGTCAGCTCGCGCATCGAGCTCGAGGTCTGGCCCAGGGAATTGGCTTGCTGCTCGGTGCGCGAGGACAAGTCCATATTGCCGCTGGCAATCTCGCTCGACGCTTCCACGGATCGAATCGGTGCCGCTGCGCACTTCCGCCACGATCTTGATCAGGCTCGCATTCATGTGGCGCAGCGCTTCCATCATTTGCGCCGTTTCATCGCTGCCGTTGACGTGAATATCGCTGGTCAGGTCGCCATTGGCCACGCGTCTGGCCACCGTGACGGCTTCCTTGAGCGGGGTCGTGATGCTGCGCGTGGCCAGCACCGCCACCACCAGCGACAGGAAGGCGGCCACCGCGGCCAGCACCATGATCAGGACCTGGGTGCGCCTGGTCTGGGCCGAGGCATCCTGGCCTAGGCCTTGACCATCTCTTCATTCTGGTAGGCGACGAACTTGTCGAGCTGTTCGAAATACTTGTTTTGCTGGGGACGCAGCGAGAACATGAACTTGACCATCGCGTCGTCCTTCTTGTCCTCGTTGATCAGGCCGACAAACGTGGCCTGGCCCGGGATGAAGCGGTCGCGCACGGCGCCGATGGCTTTCAGGATTTCCTGGCCCTTGGCATCGGAGGTCGATTTGGTCAGTTCGGCCAGGGCCTTGGTCGCCATGGCATTGCAGGGCCTCGATATTGGCCATTTCCTTGGCGATCTGGCTCAGGGTCGGTCATGATCAGCACGTTGAGCATGCTGCGGGTCGCTTCGCTGACGTCGGCCTTGATGCTGTTGGCGACCACGGTTTTCAGGGTAGCGCGCATCGACCATCTTGCCCACTTCCTGATTCAGGCTCGCGATCCGGACATACGACAGGCTTAGGCCAGCAGTAATAACAAGAAGATAACGACGCCAAAGCCGAGCGCCAGGCGCTGGCCGATGCTGAATTTGCTAATCATGAAATTCCTGTGTCGTGAAATAGTATGGTCGTGCAGAAGCCTCCACAAAATATACCATCTAAGTCTGAACACAGTTGCCCGAAAGGACGATTTAGGTGCAGCAATGCACCGTTTGTTAGCAAAAAGCGTGGTGTTTGTGCAGCGTGTTATAGATTTTAGCAATATCCGATATTCACGTTTGATATCGGATTGAACACTTTATGCCTTGTCGGCGGTCAGGCGTTCATATTTCTCCATCAGCTCTTCCTTCGTTTCGCGCCAGGCGGGATTGAAGGGAATGCAGCTGACCGGGCACACTTGCTGGCACTGGGGTTCGTCGAAATGGCCGACGCACTCGGTGCATTTATTGGGATCGATTTCGTAGATTTCGGCGCCCATCGAAATGGCGTCGTTCGGGCACTCAGGCTCGCACACGTCGCAATTGATGCAGTCGTCGGTAATAAGGAGAGCCATGATGCGGATGTCTTATTCAGCGGGGGGCGTCATGGACGCGATTTTCTTCTGGAGCCAGCGGTCGACCGATGGGAACACGAATTTGGAGACATCGCCGCCCAGCATGGCGATTTCATGCACGATGGTGCCCGAAATGAACTGGTACTGGTCGGACGGGGTCAGGAACAGGGTTTCGACGTCGGGCAGCAGGTAGCGGTTCATGCTTAAGCCATCTGGAATTCGTACTCGAAGTCCGACACGGCGCGCAGGCCGCGCACGATCACGCGCGCATCATGCTTGCGCACGAAATCCTTGAGCAAGCCCGAAAAGCTCTCGACCCGCACGTTCGGATAGTGGCCCAGGACTTCATTGGCGATTTCCAGGCGCTCGTCGAGCGAAAAGAAAGGACGCTTGTTCTTGCTGTCGGCCACGCCGACGATCAGGGCATCAAACAGGCCGGATGCGCGACGCACCAAATCCTCGTGACCGCGCGTGAGCGGATCGAAGGTTCCTGGATAAACGGCTACAACCATTGCGGCTCCCTGAGATGCACCAATATAGAACGCGCATTATGCCTGAAATTGAGGCGCAAGCCCCAGGGCCGGGCCCTGGCAGCGGCAGGAATGCGGGCGCGGGCGGTATTTACGCCACAGTCGGGCGCAGCTTGAGCAAGTGATAGAACACCACGCCGGCCTTGTCCGAGCGCACCAGTTCCCAGGGCGCGAGCCAGTCGGGCGGCGCGCTGCCGTCTTCCGGCGCGAACGGCAGCAGCGCGCGCCTAGCCTCGGCGTACACCAGGCCATTGGCGGTCAACAAGTTCACGCACAGGGGCAGCGTCTTGCTCAGGAAATCCTGGTGGTAGGGGGGATCGAGGAACACCAGGTCGTAGCGCTGGCCGCGCAAGGCCATGCTGTGGGCGCTGGCGACGGCATCGGCGCGCAGGATTTGCACATTGTCGGCGCGCAGCTTGGCCTGAATCGCCTCGAGCTGGCGCACGACGGGGGTATGGGAATCGATCATCGTGACCGCCTGGGCGCCGCGGCTGGCCGCCTCGAAGCCGAGCGCGCCGCTGCTGCGCTTGGAACAGGTCGAGGCAGGTGGCCGTGGACCAGTTTCCGTTCCACAAATGGTTAACCCAGTTGAACACCGTTTCGCGCACGCGGTCGGGCGTGGGGCGCAAGCCGAGGGCATCGAGGACCGGGAGCGGCGTGCGTTTCCACGCCCCGCCGATGATGCGCACCTGCTGCGGTGGCGGAGCCCGGTGGACCGGAACTTTGGCTGGTTTCTTTTGCATGACGACACCCGAATTCAATGGGCCGCACTATATCACGCCGCCTTTCACAGCCGCCGCCAGCACCGGGGTCAGACCACTTTTTCTGGCTAGAAAAAGTGGTCTGACCCCGGTGTGAAGGAAATTATTTGGGGGCGGCGGCGAGGGCTTTGAAGTCGTCGACCCAGCCCTGCATCCGCTTTTGCGCGTGCGCTTTCTGGGCCGGGGTCGCAATCCGGATTGCGGTATGCACGAGGTTGATCGTGCCGTCGATGTAGCTGTCGAAGAAGGGCTTGCGCTCCGGTGCGTCGAAACGGTTGAAGATTTCTTCCAGCAGCTTGTGCAGCACCGCCATCGTGGCATCCCTGTTCAGCTTCTTTTGCTGGATTTCGCGCAATACGGCGACGATGCGCCGCTGCCGGATCACGCGCTCTTCCAGCCAGATCTCGTTGTTGAGCGGGCGCACATCCGACGCCCGCCGCAGGATCGCTTCCTGCTCGCTGCTGAAGGTGCCGAACCACAGTTCGAACTGCTCCATCGATTTCTTGTAGCGCAGCTTTTGCTGTTGTTCGTTGCCGATCTTGACGAACTTCTTGCGGAAGGTCTCATTATTCTTGTTGAACTTTTCCTCGATATTGGCGATCTGCTCCGGCTTGACCGACAGGGCGAGATCGGCCAGCTCGGGCAAGGCCTTGTACGCGAGCAACTCAGTGCGCGACTTGATTTCACGGTAATGCGTCTTCAAGTCCGCCTGCGACACATTGCTTAAGCCGCCAGCTGATGCTGGGCCGTGCCCAGCAGCTGGCTGTAATCCTTGAGCTGGGTCTTGCGGTGCCAGGTGATGAGCTGGTCGATGTCTTCCTTGACCGAGCCCTTCTGCTCGGAATCGAGGTCGACATAGGCGTCCAGCCACCAGTACAACAGGTTGTCGCCCTGGTTGTAGGCGAAGCGAACACTGCTGCAGGCGACCAGCGCCAGCATGACAGCAATCAGGCACAGGACGCGAAAGCGCTGGAACAAGGGGGCTTGCGTGTTAAACTTTTCCATCTTTTCAACTTTTTCAGACTTGCTTATGAACGTAGTGATCCTCGCCGCCGGTATGGGTAAGCGCATGCAGTCCGCGCTGCCGAAAGTCCTCCACCCCCTGGCTGGCAAGCCGTTGTTGCAGCACGTTATTGATACCGCACGTACTCTTTCGCCGAGCAAATTATGCGTTATTTATGGCCACGGCAGGCGCAGCCGTGCCTGAAATGGTCAAATCACTCAACGATGGCAGCCATGCCAGCATCGATACCGCGCTCCAGGAGCCGCAGCTTGGCACCGGCCACGCGGTCATGCAAGCGGTGCCGCAACTCGATGAAAGCGCACCGACCCTGATCCTGTACGGCGACGTTCCGCTGACGACCGCCGATTCGCTCAAGCGCCTGGTCGAGGCGGCCGGTGCCGACAAGCTCGCCATCCTCACCGTCGAGCAAGCCAATCCCTTCGGCCTTGGCCGCATCGTCCGCGAAAAACGGCGAAATCCGCCGCATCGTCGAAGAAAAGATGCCAGCGCCGAGGAACGCCAGATTCATGAAATCAATAGCGGCATCATTGTCGCGCCGACCCGCCACCTCAAGAAATGGCTGTCCGCGCTGCAGAACAACAATGCCCAGGGCGAGTACTACCTGACCGATATCGTGGCCCAGGCCGTGACCGACGGCGTGCCGGTGGTATCGGCCCACCCTGCGGCGGAATGGGAAGTTGCTTAAGCGTCAATAGCAAGGTGCAGCTGGCCGAGCTCGAACGCCGCCACCAGTTGAACATTGCCCAGGCGCTGCTGGAAAAAGGCGTGCACCTGCTCGATCCGGCGCGCATCGATGTGCGCGGCGAACTTATTTGCAGGGCGCGATGTCAGTATTGATGTCGGCTGCGTGTTCGAAGGCCGGGTCGAACTGGCCGACGGCGTCACGGTCGGCGCCCACAGCGTGATCGTCAACGCGCGCATTGCGGCGGGCGCCAGCATCAAGCCTTTCTGCCATATCGAGGAAGCGGTGGTCGGTCCCAAGTCGGTCATCGGCCCTTACGCGTTTGCGCCCCGGGACCGAGCTGGCCGAGGATGTTCACGTCGGTAACTTTGTCGAGATCAAGAACAGCCAGGTGGCCGCGCACAGCAAGGCCAATCACCTCGCTTACGTGGGCGACGCCACGGTCGGTTCGCGCGTCAATATCGGCGCTTAAGCACCATCACCTGCAATTACGACGGCGCCAACAAGTTCCGCACCGTGATCGAGGACGACGCCTTCATCGGCAGCGACAGCCAGCTGATCGCGCCGGTGACGGTCGGCAAGGGTGCGACCCTGGGCGCCGGTACCACGCTGTCGAAAGACGCGCCACTTAAAGCAAGCTGACCATCTCGCGCGCCAAGCAGATGACGGTGGAAGGCTGGAGCCGTCCGGTCAAAGTCAAGAAGTAATCATGCCGACAGCGACGGCGCGATCGCGCCGCGCGCTGCCTTGAAGGCTAAGCACCAGCGCGGCCAGCATGGCCACGCCCAGAACGGTCAGCACCCCCATGCCCATCCGGTAGAAATCGAGTTCGACCAGCATGGGCGCCGTGCCGATGCCAAGGTTGACCGAGTACGACAGGGCCACCCGGTTGATGATCCACGCGATCAGGCCGCTGGCCACCAGGCTGACGGCCACCGCCGCCAGCGCCATCCACAAGGCCTCGGTGACGAACAGCACGAACACGCCGCTGCTGCGCATGCCAAGCGCGCGCAGGGTGCCGACCTCGCGCCGCCGTTCGAGCACGTTCATGGACATGGTGGCGGCCATGGTGGCCGCAATGACGGCAAACACCATGCCCGCCACGCTGTCGAAGGCGATATCGGACACGCTGCGCTCGGTGGCGTAGGTGCTCGATTGCTCCTGCCACGATTTGACGAGCGCCGGAATGCCCGCCGCGTGCAGCGATGCGTTCAAGGCTTGCTTAGTGTTCGTCCGCATGCTGCGGCTCTGACAGATAGACCACAATGCGCTCGGTGCGTTCCGTGCCCTGCAGTGTTTGCGCCATGGCGAACGGCAACAGCAGCGGACGTCGCCCGGTCTGGGGTGCGCCGGGACTGCTGTAAATGTCGACCACCTGGGCGTCCAGGGCCCGGGCGCGGGCGTCCAGCGTGGTGCCGGTCAGCGTGACGCTGCTGCCCTGCGACAAGCCGAGCGATTTCGCCTGGCCGCTGCTGACGGCAATGCCATTGGCCGCGGCCGGATTGAGTTTGCCCGGCAAGGGCTGCGCGCCGCATGGCCTGGTCCGGCGCCGAGACGATGCCTTCGCCAAAGAACAGCGCCGAGCGCTCGCCGGTCGACGCGATGCCTTCCACGCTCATTTGCGGCACCACCAGCGCCACGCCGGGGTTCGCTTCGGCCAGGCGGATCACGCGCAGCGCTTCTTCCGGTTCGAACATGGCGCTGGTGCGCGGCGCGCCGCTGGTGTTGGCGCGCACGATGGCCAGGTGGCCCAGGCGTTCGCCGATCACGGCCTGGTATTCCATGCGCGCCCGCTCGCTGGCCACATGCCCGGCGAACAGATCGAGCACGCACAGGCTGGCCGCGATCAGGACCACCGCCAGCAGGCAGCGCGGATTGCCACGCGTAAGTGTGCGCAAGGCCAGGCGCGCGGGACTCATAGCTGAACCCGCAGCGGGCGGCGCGCCCCGGGCCCAGGCGCGCCTTGCAGCCTACCGTCGCACAGTTGCAGGGTGCGGTTGGCCCGGCTCAGCTGGCGCTGGTCGCGCGGGAAATCAGGAAGGCCGTGCCCTGTTCATGCTGCTGGCGGGCAAACAAATCCATCACCAGCCGGATGCTGCCGTTGTCGAGGCGCGACGTTGGTTCGTCGGCAATCACCAGGCGCGGGCGCGTCACCAGCGAGCGCGCGATCGCGACCCGCTGGCACTGGCTGGCATCGAGCCGCGGCGGATAGTGGCTGGCCTGGGTCGCGAGGCCGACCTGGGCCAGCAGGGCGTCGGCTCTTTCCCTGCCCGCTTGCAATTCGGCGTGTTCCGAGGCGGCCGCGCAGCAGCAGCGGCAGCAAGACATTTTCGCGCGCGGTCAGGACCGGGATCAGGTTAAAGGTTTGAAAGACGAAGCCGATCATTTCGCCGCGCAAGTCGGCGCGCGCCTGTTCGGACAGGCGCGATACGAGCAGGCTGGCGATGACGACATTGCCTTCGCTGGCCGTGTCGAGCATGCTTAAGCCAGGTTCAGCAGGCTGGTCTTGCCGCTGCCGCAAGGGCCGCACACGACCACGATTTCGCCGCTGCCCACCTGCAAGTGAATGTCGTGCAGGGCTTGCACGCCGGACAGGCCGCCGCCATAGATTTTGTGGACCCGCGAAAAACTGACCAGATCGCCAGGTATCCCGGCCGACATCGCCTTTTTCCATGTAACAGCATCGGATCCATCGCCAGTCCTTGTCTCTGAGCAGGTTGCCAGTAGACACTTTTCCAGCCATGGCGCCCTTGCGTTAGCTCAGACGGCGATGCGGGTGTCGAACTTGCTGCGGAAGGTAGAGAAGTAGGCTTTGACGTTGCGCACATTGGCGTGCGTGGCAAACAGGCGATGCGCGAGCGCATGGTAAGTTTAAGCATGTCGGCCACCTGCACGATCAGCACGAAGTCCGGTCCGGGGGCGACCCGGTAGCATTGCAGGACGGCCGCCTCGGCCGCGACATGCTGCTCGAATGTGCTCATTTTTTCAGCAGCGTTGCTGTCGAGCGTGATTTCGACCACGGCCGTCAGGCGCGCGCCCACCTTGTCCGGCGAGACGATGGCGACCTGGCGTTCGATGACGCCCCGCTCGGTCAGCAGTTTGACCCGGCGCAGGCAGGTTGGCGGCGAGACGTGAACCAGTTCCGCCAATTCCGCATTGGTTTGCGACGCATCAGTTTGCAGGGCATTCAGGATGCGACGATCGACTTCGTCCAGTTCAAGCTGTGACATTGTGTGGCCGCCTTGGTGATTTCATTAAGAATTAAGGCAATAATGAAATAATATTTCATCACATCATATTGATGAAATAATATACCAAAATGCACATAAATTCGACAGCATATTTCATCCGCTTGCTACTACTATCTGTTCATTGCAAATTTTTCATGAGGTTGTCCCATGTGCGGTATCGTCGGAGCAGTTGCGCAGCGTAATATCACCCCTATTCTGGTCGAAGGCCTCAAGCGCCTCGAGTACCGCGGCTACGATTCGTGCGGCGTTGCCCTGCACGTCGATGGCAAGCTGGAAGCGTTCGCGCAGCACCGCCCGCGTCGCCGAACTGGAAACCCAGATCAATGAAGCCTGCATGCAAGGTTTCACCGGCATCGCGCACACCCGATGGGCCACCCACGGCGCGCCTAAGCATCGCACAATGCCCACCCGCACTTCTCCCCGACCGAAGAAAATGCCCGCATCGCCCTGGTGCACAACGGCATCATCGAAAACCACGACGAGCTGCGCGCCGAACTGAGCGCCCTCGGCTACGTGTTCCAGAGCCAGACCGACACCGAAGTCATCGCCCACCTGGTCGACCACATGTACAGCGGCGACCTGTTCGAGACCGTCAAGCTGGCCGTCAAGCGCCTGCATGGCGCTTACGCGATCGCCGTCTTCAGCCGTGAAGAACCGCACCGCGTGGTTGCCGCCCGCCAGGGTTCGCCCCTGATCGTCGGCATCGGCAAGGGCGAGAACTTCGTCGCCTCGGACGCGATGGCACTGGCTTCTAGCACCACCGACCAGATCATTTACCTGGAAGAAGGCGACGTGGTCGACCTGCAACTGGGCAAGTGCTGGATCGTGGACGTGGACGGCAAGTCGGTCGAGCGCGAGATCAAGACCGTGCACGCGCACACCGGCGCGGCAGAACTCGGCCCTTACCGTCATTACATGCAGAAAGAAATCTTCGAACAGCCGCGCGTGATCGGCGACACCCTCGAAGGCGTGACCGGCATCATGCCGGAACTGTTCAGCGACGGCGCCGCCAAGGTATTCAAGGAAATCGACCGCGTCCTGATCCTGGCCTGCGGCACCAGCTACTACAGCCTAGCCTGACCGCCAAGTACTGGATCGAATCGGTCGCCAAGGTGCCGGTCGCCGTGGAAATCGCCAGCGAATACCGCTACCGCGATACCGTGCCAAATCCAAAAACGCTGGTCGTGACGATCACCCAAAGCGGCGAAACGGCCGACACCCTGGCCGCCCTCAAGCACGCGCGAGCCTCGGCATGGTGCACACCCTGACCATCTGCAACGTGTCCACCAGCGCCATGGTGCGCGAGTGTGCGCTCGCTTACATCACCCGCGGGGGGTTGGAAGTCGGGGTTGCCTCGACCAAGGCCTTCACCACCCAGCTGGCTGCCCTGTTCCTGCTGACGCTGACGCTGGCCCAGGTCAACGGCCATCTGACCGATGAGCAGGAAGCAACTTACCTCAAGCAAATGCGCCACCTGCCGGTCGCGATCGCCGCCGTGCTGGCGCTCGAACCGCAGATCATCGCCTGGGCCGACGACTTCGCGCGCAAGGACAATGCCCTGTTCCTGGGCCGCGGCATTCACTACCCGATCGCCCTCGAAGGCGCGCTGGAAGCTGAAAGAAATTTCCTACATCCACGCTGAAGCCTACCCGGCTGGCGAACTGGAAGCATGGTCCGCTGGCGCTGGTCACCGACGAAATGCCGGTTGTCACCATCGCGCCAAATGATGCGCTGCTGGAAAAGCTGAAGTCGAACATGCAGGAAGTGCGCGCCCGCGGCGGCCAGCTGTACGTCTTCGCCGACGTCGATTCGCGCATCACCTCCGGCGATGGCTTGCACGTGATCCGCTTGCCGGAACACTATGGCCTGCTGTCGCCGATCCTGCACGTCGCCGCGCTGCAATTGCTGGCGTATCACACCGCGCTGGCCAAGGGCACGGATGTGGACAAGCCGCGCAATCTGGCCAAGTCGGTCACCGTGGAATAAGTGGTATTGAGCCCGGGACCCGAATCAACTCAGTTGGTCGGGTAGCGGGCTGCGCTGCGTCCCCAGCCGACCGCCAGGAACGATCAGACCATGGAAGTTGCCAAAAAATACGCCTATCGCTACCTCATTTACGACGGCACGCTTTACATAAGGCCAATCCGACACCTCGGATTCGAATGGTGGGAACGATGGAATCCAGTGTATTGGCTGCGGGCGCGAAAGCGGATTCAGAGCGCTTAATGCCGTCGCCAATTGGATGCACAACCTCGCCTTGTACTCTGCAAACGACTTTGACGGTTTTGAAGAAGACGCGTTCTGGACCGGACTGGCGTACCTGGAACGCGCTTTTCCCGGTGACGGCTTCGAGCGCTTTCGAGAAATTTTCGTGTCTGCCGTTTTTGAGTTCAATGAAGGACGTTGGCCAACGTGCGAGGAGCAATCGACTATCCGTTTAGCGATTCAATCGAATGGGCTATCACTTTAAGTTGGTAATTTGGGTCAGGCCGAAAGGTTCCTTACCTAAGAAAGAAGCCGGGGAAACCCGGCTTTTTCATTTGCCGCCCTGGGTCTGCGCCATCTCGATCGCCGGTAGCGTGACGGTCAGGAACGACGACACTTGCCCGATCAGGTCGGCTGCCTGCTGCCGCACCTGTCCCATCTGCAATTTCGACAACTCCGCCTGGCGCACGGCTTGCTGCAGCAACGTGCGGCGCTGCACGAGCACGTCGAGCAGGGTCGCATCGGGCGCGCGCCCGGCCAGTTCCGACACGACGGCCAGCGCCACCCAGTGCAAGGTGAGGTTTCTGGCCGACTCGTCCAGCTCGGCCGTGGCGCCTTCGCTGTCTGCCATCAATTGCTGCATCTGCGCCCTGGCCGCGAGCAGCTTCGGCTTGTACTCAGTCGAACGATGTGGGGCGGCTGAAAAACTTGCTGAATACGTTGGTCGGCGCCCGCGTGCTCTCGAGCGCATTGTCGAGCAGTGCTTAAGCACTTCCATCTCCGCAAACTTGCGCACCAGCTCAGTCATGGGCTGGAGCAGCGTCGCCTGCTCCATCAGGGGCTCTTCCCCCCACTCTGTCACCAGGGCAAGCTTGACCGGCAGAATGCGCCGGAACAGGGCGGCCAGGCGCTGCTCCGATTGCGCAAACAAGAGCGGGTAGTCGGTCCGGATGGTCGCCATCGCATCGCGCACGGCGGGATGGTCTTCGCTGTCGAACAGGGCTTTCGGCGCGGCCTTGGGGGGCATGCGCGGCGATGCCGGTCCTTCCGGCAAGTCGTCGAACGACAGCGCTTTGGGCGGCGTGTTAGGCAGGCATGCAAGCATGCTTAGCGCCGACACCTCGTCCGCGCCGAAGTCGAACGGCTTTGGCACGGCCGGGCCGCCGCCGGAGTCTGGAGGGGGCACCGGCTCCTCTCCGAAGTCGAATGCCTTGGGCGTCTTAGTTGTCATCGGGCAGTCGGATTCGGGAGCCTCAAGCGCGTCGGTTGCTGCAGGGCACCTGGGAAGGCGCCCCTGAGCAGCCTCAGACGGTGCCGCCGAGCTTGCGGATGAAGGTCGCCAGATTGAGCTTGAAGCTAGGCGCCCACCGCCTGGAAGCGCCATTCGCCGTCTTTGCGGTACAGCGAGCCGAACTGCAGCGCGGTCTTGTCCGAATAGTCTTCGTTCAAGTCGTAGCTGGCCAGTTCTTCGCCGGTTTCATCGTTGTACACTTTCACGTAGGCGCCGTTGACGCGGCCAAAGTTTTGCTTGCGCGCTTCGGCATCGTGAATGGTGACAACAATCGGCATTTCGACGACGTCGGCCTGCACCTTGCTCAGGTCGACCGTGATGACTTCATCGTCGCCATCCTTGTCGCCGGTGCGGTTGTCGCCGGAATGGACGACCGCGCCGTCCGGCGAGGTGGTCTGGTTGTAATAGACGAAGTGGGCATTGCTGATCATGACCGGCTCGTCGGAGGCGTTCTTCTTGCACAAGAACACCGACGAGTCCAGATCGAACGCTTGTCCGTCGGCCGCATTGACCTTCCAGCCGAGGCCGATGCGCACGCGCTTCCAGGCCCGGGGCGGATTTTTCGAGGTTGATGCGATGGCCAGTTTCGAGAGTCGTCGACATAGACTTTCCTTAAATTGTGAGAACGGTATTTTCGTTGGATTGTGGACAGTGAGCAATGGGCGCTTACGGCGCCGGTGCTGCATGAGAGAATCGCGCAATCAGATCGCGTTCCAGTTCCTGCAGCTTCGGCAGCTCGTCCTTGCGGCGCTGCTGGCCTTCCTTCGAGATTTGCTCGAGCTTGTCGAACGCGGTAATGAGCTGCGTCTGGACGTGCTGGGCTGTTTCCAGGCTGACCAGGGAACGCTGCTTGGCGCGCGCCACGGTCTCCGTGTTTTCCAGCAACATGTCGGCCTGGGCGCGGAATGCCGCGTCGGTGGCGTCGTAGGCGGCAGTGGCGACGGCGGCGCTCTGCTTGGCTTCGAGCTGCAGCAGGTAGAGCGAGAACACATTGCGCCAGGCCGGAATCGAGACGTTGACGATATCGGTGAAGGTGTCGGTCAGGGCGCGCGCATTGTCTTGCGACAGGCGGATCTGCGGCACCATCTGGGTGGCCATCAGCATGGCGCGGCGCAGGTCGTCCACGCGCTTTTCGAGACGCTCGAGACGACGCTTGAGCTCGGTAGCCTGCTGGGCTTCGAACGCGTTCGCCGCGGTAGAAGCAGCTGGGCGACCGCCTGCTGCAGCTGCAGCACCCAGCCCTCGCCTTTTTCACGTCGGCATCAAGGCCCTGGTAATAGATTTCCAGGCCCTTGTACATCTCGTCGAAGTCGTGGATGCGGCCCTTGTGCACATTGGCATGGCGCGTCATTTCCGACACCAGCGTGTCCATGCGCGATTCGACCACCTGGAACTGGGACAGCATTTTCTCTTTGACCGAACCGAACAGGCTGGTCACGCGCGACAGCAGGCCGCCCGAGCGGAGCTTGGCCGGGTCCAGCCCCTTCGACGTGGCGATCAGTTCGTTCAGCTGCGCGCCGAACACGTCTGCATCCGATGCTCGAACCGTGCCGAGCAATTTGGCCGAGACCTTGGCCACATGCGCGCCCGTATTGCCGCCCAGCGACTCGATGGCCTTGTCATCGATGCCGGAAATATCGACACGGACGATCGGCGCTGCGCTCGCCTCCGGACGCAAGGCTGGCAGCGCTCCCCGATGTCACGGCAGGATCCAGAAGCGGTGGAAAGGCTGGCGCGGGAGTTGCGGTTGGGGCCGATGGGGCCTGGCCGTCTTCGTCGGAGGAGAACAGCGGTTTCATAGTTTCCTTCAGGTTTAAAGTGACAACAGTCGTAGCTTACCACCGGACAAACCGGCTGAGCGAATCGCCCTCGCCTGGAATGCCATCGGCAGGGTCGTGTCTTTAGTCACTTTACGCAATTGACGCTTACCTGGACGGAAGCGAGAATGGCCGTCTCGAAACAGGGTCATGAAACGGCCGAAGGAAGCAGGCGCGCATGCGTGTACTCATTACCGGATCGACCACCTGGACCGATTCCCAGGCACTCGTGCGCGAGTTATCCACACTGCCGCCGCAGTCCGTCATCGTGACCGGCGACACGCCCGGCATTGATGCGCTGGCCATTGCCGTGGCGCAGGAACTTGGCCTGACTGTGGAAGCGATGAAGAAAAGCCGGGACGACCGCAAGACCCATCCCGATGCCAGCTGGAAGGGATTGAACGAGCGGATGTTGGCCACGGGAATCGATCTCGTGCTCGCTTTCCATGCGGACTACGGCAAGCCGGGCTGCGCGCGGCACCGTGCATATGGTCGGCCTGGCCGAGGCGGCTAGAACGTCGAAGCGCTTACTTTCTTACGTTAACAGCGCCGCCCGGCTCGTCGGCCGCAAGAGGACCACGCCTTCGGGCGTCATCTGTTCAAGACGAAATGCCATTGTCACTTCGGTTTCAAGGCGCTGCGCAGGCAGTAGGCGGCCGCGGCCGTAATCACGAGCAAGGCGACCAGCGAGCCTTCCACCCCGAATGCGCCGCCCGTGAGGAGCGGATCATTTAGCCAGCGCGCCGCGCAGCAGCCCATCGGTCGCCGCGTGGCCCGATACGGCCGACGAAAACACCTGGCCGAGGCAGAAATTCCACGCGATATGGGTGCCGATGCAGACCCACAGCCGACGCGTTTTCAGATACAGCGCGGCCTGCAGCACGCCATAGGCGGCAATGGCGGCCATTGCAATCGGCGAAAAGCCGCCATTGGGCAGATGGGCCAGGCCAAACACCAGCGCCGACACCACGATCGCGGCCTTGCTGCCCAGTGAACGCTCGGTCACGCCGAAGATCACACCGCGAAACATCATTTCTTCGGCCATGCCGACCAGCAGCAATTCGGCCAGCGGCACCAGCAGCATCAAGCTGACCGCGTTGACGCCGTCAAACTGATAGACGCCCAGCGCCCCCAGTACCGCAAAGGTCAGCGCGACCAGCGCGGCACCGCCCAGCAGGCTTACGCCCAGTTCGCGCGCCATGCCCGGCATGGCCAGCTCGGTCGGTGCGCGCTGCTCGATCCGGCGCACGAAGTAGCGGTAGCCAAACCACACCAGCACCGCCGCCAGCAGCTGGGGCCAGACCACGCGGTAGGGTTTGGCCACCAGCTGGGAAGCGAGGATCATGGTCAATGGTACCGGGGCAAAGGTCAGCACCAGGCCGAGCACGATGCGCACCAGGGGATGGGCCTTCAGGCGCGCTGCCAGGCCAGGTTTGTTTGTTGCTGTCGTCAGGGTCGTGTCCATTGCTTGCTTTCGTCAGGTGCGTTCGGATGGGTTCTTGCTTGCTGCGCGGATGCGCGCGCCGAAGGGGCGCTGTTCGAGAGCGGCGATGGCCTGGGCCAGACAGGCCGACAAGGGAAATGCCAGGTCCGCATCGAGACTGTCGGCCGCGCACTTGGTGGCGTCCCAGCATGCCTGCAGACGGGGCAGCAGTTCCCTGCCTTGGTCGCTCAGGCGTACCAGCCGTTGCCTGCCGTCCTCGCCGCCTGCCGTCACCAGCACCAGTCCTTCCTTTTTCATCAAGGTCACCGTTTGCGTGGCCATGCGCTGCATGCGTGATGCTTAAGCCAGCTCGGCCAGCTGGCCGACGGTTGCCGATTCGCGCGCCGCCAGCGCGCATGACCGGGGTGTAGCGCGGCCGGTAATCGAGGCTTAAGCATCCACATAGGCTTGCTGGACCGCGCCGTCGAGCAGTTCGATCAAATGTCGTAATTGGGTACCGAGTCCTTGTTTCATGGGGCGATAGTAGCACGATTTATATAAGTGCTTATATAAATCTGACGACGACAAAAAGGGAATCGATTGCGCGAAAAATGTGATCCCTCGTCCGGACGTCAACGTGTTAATCTAAATGACAACATTTCTATGGCATACGGTACTACCATGATCTCGATTCCATCCTTCGCGCACTGCAGCCGAGCATCCTGCTGTTGCTGGCCAGCGGCTGCGTCCATGCCGCCAATTGCACGGCCGATCCGGTCGACGGTCAGCTTTACAGCATCGCCAGCCTCGCCTCCGGCAAAGTGCTCGATGTCGCTTAGCGGATCGACCGAGGCCGGTGCCTACTTGCAGCAGTGGGGCTATGGGGCCAGCCCCAATCAGCAGTTTTACGTGCGCAAGCTTGGCAATGGCTACTGGACATTGCAAGGCCGCCAGAGCGGCATGTTGCTCGACGTGGCTAGGCGGTTCGCTCAACGATGGCGCGCGCGTGCTCCAGTGGCCCGCGAACGGTGGTTTGAACCAGCAATGGCTGCTCAAGAAATCGACCACGGGTGGCTACAACATTGTCGCCCGCCAGTCCGGCAAATCCCTCACAAGCGCCGAGATCGGCAGCGGCGCGCGCATTACCCAGGCGGGCGACACGGCTTCCATGCTGCAACGCTGGTTCCTCAATCCGGTCGCGGGCAACTGCGGCAATGCGCCGGACGGCTTCGCAGCCCAGCCTGGCCCGGACAAACTGACGACCACCACCGGTGGTGGCGCAAGCGCCCCCGTGACCGTGAGTTCCTGCAGCGCCCTGGTGGGCGCCCTGCAATCAGCCACGCCTGCCCTTGTGCACATTCCCGCCGGTACCACAATCGATTGCCGCACTGCCCCCCGCAGCCAGAGTACCTGCGCCGTCAGCTGTCCCTCCTATCAGGATCCCGGCAAGATCACCTATCGGATTCCGGTCGGCGCTCAGACCTGCAAGGAACTGGGCGCCGACAGCGAAACGCGCCTTCCAGCCTAGCCGCGCAACGAGATCACGATCGCGGTGGGCTCGAACAAGACGCTGCAGGGTCTCGGCCAGGATGCGCGCCTGATTGGCGCCAGCCTGAACCTGAGCAAGGCGAAGAATGTCATCATCCGCAACCTGGCGATCGAGAACATCAATCCGGGCCTGGTCGAAGCGGGCGACGCCATCACGCTCGATCATGCGAGCCATGTCTGGATCGACCATGTCCGCTTCAATCTGATCAGCGACGGCCATGTCGATATCAAGAACAGCCAGAACGTCACGCTGAGCTGGAACCGGTTCGACGGCATCAATCCGGCGGTGTGCGGCAGCCAGCATCACTACACCAGCGCCATCGTCGATTCGCGCGTGACCATGCATCACAATTTCTGGAACAAGACCTCGGGCCGCAATCCCAAGCTCGACGGTGCCGCCACCCGCGTCCACTTGTATAACAATGTTTGGCAGGACATCACTTACTTCGCGATCAACGCGCGACGGTGCGCAGGCGAAAATCGATGGGAACTTTTTCGCTAACAGTGCAAGGCCGCACTGGAACACGGGAACCGGCTTGCTCGACGCCCCGCTCGCCTCGAACCGCTACACGGGCGTGTCGGCCAGCGATCCATACCGGCACACCGGTGCGCGCGTGTTTGGCGACCTGAGTCTGTATCCCTACGTGCTGGACCCGGTCGAGCAGCTGCCCGGACAGCTCAGTGCAGGCGCCGGTCCCCGCTGAGCGGATCGAGCATCAGCTGCATCGGCTGCGACAGCAGCGGCGAACCTTCGCGCAGCGGCTCGGCCAGGCCGGACGGCGTAAAGCCAGCCTTGAGATACAGGCGCACGGCCGCCTCCTGTCCGTTGGCAACGCCGAGTTGAATGACGCTGGCGCCCCGCTGCTTGGCCCACAGCACCACGCTGTCCAGCACCGCCAGCGCAATGCCCTGCCCGCGCTGGCCCGGGTCCACCCACATCTGATACAGATTGATCACGTCGGGCGCGGCGGCGTCGCACTTGGCCCAGGCCAGGCCGACCGGCACATCGGCGGCGAACGCCAGCAGCGGCAAATCCTTGTCCGAGACCGCCGCCCGTTCCAGGCGCGAGCGCCAGTGCTGTTCCGGATACGCCTCTTCCGCCGCAAGCGTGCTGCCGAACGCATCGGGCGCATCTGCCAGCGACTTGAGCCGCAAGCTGCGGTAGAGGCTGCAGTCGTCCGGCGTCATGGTGCGGATCGTGATGTTGTCTGCCATGTCGTTACCGTGCTTTACGTCGTTTTCATGCGACAAATTGTTGTGGAATTAAGGGCCGGAAACAAAGTATCCTCGTGTATGGTTTTTTGTACAAGAAATGAATGTCCATTTCGCTACCAGCAGGCAAGATTTTACTTTATCAAAAAATCAAGATGATAAAATATACATCGCACTCACCAGGGCGCGCGCCCTCCACCCGATAAAGGAAGACACCGGCATGAAACTTCGCCCAACAGCAGCGTTTGGCTACACCCTGGCAGCAGCAACTGCGCTATTTGGCAACGCGGTCTGGGCCCAGTCGGAGCAGATCGAAGTGGTCCGCGTCACCGCCCAAAAGCGCCAGGAAGATCCGAACAAAGTGGCGATGAGTATTTCCGCGGTGAGCGGCATGCAGTTGCAGGCGCAGCACGTGAACGACTTTACCGATCTGACGCGCCTGGTACCGAATATTTCATTCACGGCAGCCAGCGGCAACGGCGGCGCCGGTCCCGGCACGTCGAACATCGAAGTGCGCGGCATCAGCTCGGCGGCGGGCGCGGCGACCGTCGGCGTCTACCTCGGCGAAGTGTCTATCACGGTCGGCAATGTGTACACGATGGGCTCAGGTCGAACCGAAATTTTTCGACATCGACCGGGTCGAAGTGCTGCGCGGTCCGCAAGCGACCCTGTACGGCGCCAGCTCGATGGGCGGCACCATCAAGTTCGTGCCGAACGAGCCGGACCTGAAAGAACGCGAGATCAGCACCTACGGCGAATATTCGTCGACCAAGGGCGGCAGTGCTAACTATTCGGCCAATGTGGTCAGGGAACTTCCCGCTCGTTAAAGACGAGCTGGCACTGCGCCTCGGGGTCCAGGCCCAGCGCCAGGGCGGCTTCATCAACCAGGTCGACGGCGACGGCAATGTGCTGGCCACCAATATCAACAAGGTTGACGATCAGGAACTGCGCCTCGCGCTCAAATGGAAGCCGGTGCGCGCTGACGGTCACGCCTTCGCTGTTCTACCAGAAGGTGGATGCGAAAGACATTTCCGCTTTCAATCTGGAGCTGCCGAATTACCAGGCGCAAAAGCAGGTGCGCGAGCCGTCCAAGGATGTTTTGCTGACACCGAATGTCACCGTCAACTGGGATCTCGGCAATACCGATCTGACCTCGAGCACCAGCTACTTTCAGCGCAAGTTCGACCGCACCCAGAACGGTTCGGCCTACAACAGTTATTCGCTGTCGACCTTCCTGACCTCGACTGACGATGGCGGCACCGCGCCGCCGGAACTGATTGCCGCCGTGGCTGGCCTGCCGTCGGCCGTGTACCTGAACAACCAGGTGCGCCAGATCTCGCAGGAATTCCGCCTCGCCTCGCGCCCTTACGATGCGACAGTGTCGCCGTGGACCTGGCTGGGCGGCGTGTACTTCTCGAACCAGCACACCAACATCGTGGAAAACGATCCTATCTTCGGCGTCAACGATACCTTCTGCGCAGTTCGGCTTCAGCACCGCCGATCCCGCCATTCTGCCGGGCGCCTTCCCGAATGACTTCCCGAACGACAATGCGTTCTCGGGCGCCTTCCATTACCGCGAGCGCCAAGGCTCGGTGTTTGGCGAAGCCAATTACTATTTCACGCCGCAATTGCACCTGACGGTAGGCGCGCTACCTGCGCGGCAGTTCCACGCTCGACCAGAAAAATGGCCTCTACCTGGCAGGCGCTTAAGCAACAGCGCCAGTTCAAGCCTGTCGTCAACAGCGTTCACGCCCAAATACGCCGTCACCTGGGAAGTCGATCCCGCCCACACCGTCTACAGCAGCGTGGCCAAGGGTTTCCGCCTGGGCGGCTCGAACGTGTTCGTGCCACCGACCACCTGCGGCCCGGATCTGGAAGCGAACGGCATCGAAAATGGCCCGCCGACCTATTCGCCGGACAGCCTGTGGAGCTATGAAGTCGGCAGCAAGTCGCGCTTCCTGAACAACCGCGTCACTTTCAATGCCGACGTGTTTTACGTCAAATGGAAGAACATCCAGCAAGGCGTGTACCTGCCGACCTGCGCCTATACCTACAACGCTAACGCGGGAGATGCGACCAGCAAGGGCATCGAATTCGAGCTCAAGGCCAAGCCCATGGCCTAGCCTGACGCTGGGCGCTTCCGGCGGCTGGGTCAAGGCGGAATTGTCGAACGACAAGGGCCTGCAAAACGGCATCGTCGGCGCGGTCGCCGGTGCGCCGATTCAGGGCGTGCCGAAGTACAACGCGAGCGTCATTGCGCAATACAACTTCTCCATCTTCGACGGCAAGAGTGCCTTCGTGATGGCCGGTATGCACTGGGTGGGCGCGAGCAAGGGATCGCTCGATCCGGAACAGACCGACTACAACCGCCCGGCCTATCACACGGCCGACCTGAGCGCTTCAGGCATCACGCTGGGTAGCGTCAATCTGAGTCTGTTCATCAAGAACGCGCTCGATGCCGATACCGTCATTCAGCATCCGCAAGTCGCGTCCATCGTGCAAGGCTACCGCGTACAGCCACGCAGCATCGGCATGAGCGTGGGAGCGAAATTCTGATGAAAATGCGCACCATTGTTGTGGCGACGCTGTTCGCCTTGTCCGGCGCGGCAGTCGCAAAAACGCCTGCTGGCGGCGCCGACGCGCAATACCAGCATGTGCAGAATGAACGCAACCGGGCGGAAAAGATGTCCGGCGAGGGCGCCAGCGCGGCCCAACTGCGGCAGGCCGCCGCACGGCTCGAAGCGGCGCTCGGCTATCTGGCCACGCCCGATGTCCATGAGCGCGCCACCGGCAATATTTTTCTGTATTTCCGTGGACACGACGTGCGCATGGATCTGGCGAGCATTTACGCGGTCTGGGCCAGAAGGACAAAGCACTGACGATGTTGGAACAGATGCTGCGCTTCTATCTCGTTCCCGGTGTCATGGACATGATTGCCAAGGACAAGGCATTCGCGGACTTGCAGGCGGAACCGCGTTTCCAGAAGGTGATCGTGGAAGCCTCCCCGCCGCAAGCGTGTCTGGAACGGGAAAGTCTTCGAAACGCCTTACCAGGACAAGCTGAGCGTGCAGGAGCGGGTGGCTGGGCTGTCCCTGTTCTGGTCCGAAGCGCGCCATGGTTTTGTTCATTTCGGCCATGTCCCGGATCTGGATTGGAACCAGATCTACATGAACTACCTCGACAAGGTCATGGCGGCCGAGACCACGCGTGATTACTATCGCGTGCTGATGCAGCTGGCGCCCTTGCTCCGGGATGGACACACGAACATTTATCCGCCGCGCGAACTGGAAGACGAATTCTATGCGCGTCCACCGCTGTCCACCGCCCTGGTGGAGGACAAGGTGATCGTGCTGCGCGTGGACAGCCCGGCACTGGCGCGCCAGTTGCAGGTGGGCGACGAGATCGTGGCAGTCGACGGATTGCCGGTACGCGATTACGCCGAGCAGAAAGTGGCGCCGTTTGCCAGCGCCTCGACCGCGCAGGACCGCGACGTGCGGCTCTACAGTTACCAGTTCTTGTCGGGCGCAGCGGCAACGCCGGTCAAGCTGCGCGTGCGTTCGGCAGCGCAGGTCGAACGCGATGAAACGGTAGCGCGTTCTGGCTACACTGATGTAAGTAGGAAAGACACAGGCGGCGTGCGCATGCTTCTGCTTGCGGCGTAGCCTACATTGCGCTCAATCAGTTCGAGAATGATGCCGGGGTGAAGGAGTTCGAAAGGCGCTGCCGCAAATCATGCAGGCAAAGGGCCTGGTCATCGATGTGCGCAACAACGGCGGCGGCTCATCGCATTTCGGCCTTCAGATCCTTAGTTATCTGAGCAAGAAAGCGATCGTCTCGTCGGCATCGTTCGAACGCGCCAACGAAGCAGTCACGCGCGCAGAACGGGCTAGAACGATCACATGGACGCCGATGCAAGATACCCCGTATTCCTCCAAGCATGCGCAGGTCTACACCGGCCCGGTCGCGGTGCTGACGGGGCCGCGCACTTTCTCAGTAGGCGAAGACTTCGTGCTTGCATTCGAACTCATGAAACGTGGGAAAATCATCGGCCGCGCCACGGCTTTAGCAGCACCGGCCAGCCGCTGCAATTCGGCATGCCTGGCGGCGGCATGGCCAGGGTGTGCGTCAAGCTCGATACCTATCCGGACGGACGCAGCTTCGTCGGCAAGGGGATCGCGCCCGATATCGAAGTCAAGCCGAGTGTCGACGACGTGCGCAGCGGCCGCGATGCTGCGCTCGAGCGCGCCCTGGCCGAGCTGGCCGCAACGAAGAGCTAAGTCGCAGTTCCGCCACGACATCGCCCTCGCGCAGGCCAAGTGCTAGAGCGGCCTTTCATCTGGAAGCAAGGTAGGCATTGAGCGCCAGGGCGCCATTGATGGCGTCGATCAGTTCTTCGATCTTGATCGGCTTGGTGATGTAGCGGAAGAAGCCCGCCTCCATCGCGGTGCGCACGTCGCGCGACATTGCGTTGGCCGACAGGGCAATCACCGGGATGCTTAAGCCGTGGCGGGGTCGTTGCGCAAGATGCGCTGCGCCTGGGTGCCGTTGATGCCGGGCAGGTTCATATCCATCAGTATCACGTGCGGCAATTGCTCGCGCGCCATGGCGACACCCTGCTCGCCCGTGGTGGCCGACAACATGCGCAAGCCGGTGTGGAAGTGCAGGATTTCCTCGACCAGCTTGAGGTTGGCCGGATTGTCCTCGACGTAGAGCAGACTGGGCGGCGAATCGAAGCTGTGCTTGATCCCTTCCGACTGGGCCAGCGCCGCGGCGGGCGGGCGCGCATCGCTCTTTTCCGCCGCCTTCAGCGAAATCCAGAAAATGCTGCCGATCCCGGGCGAGCTGGAGACGCCGATTTCGCCCCCCATCAATTCCACCAGCCGCTTGGTGACGACCAGGCCGATGCCGGTCCCCTCCTCGGTGCCCGACTCCTGGCCCAGCCGGTTGAAGGGCTGAAACAGCGATTCGAGCTGGGCCGGGTCCAGGCCGGGCCCCGTATCGCGTACGGCAATGCGGATGCGCCCCTTGCCGTCGGGCTGGCATTCGACCGCCACCATGCCTTGCGGCCGGTTGTACTTGATCGCATTGGCAACCAGATTGAGAACGATTTGCTTGAGCCGGGTCCGGTCGGCATGCACATGCATGTCGTCGCACTGCAGGGAAGATGACGCGGATGTCGCGCGTCTTGACCAGCGACTCCGTCATGGCCAGGGTTTCCTGGAACAGGCCGTCGAGCGCCACCGATTCCATCGACAGCGTCAGCGTGCCCGATTCGATCTTGGCCAGATCGAGAATCTCGTTGATCAGGGCCAGCAGATGGTGGCTAAGCCGCGAGGATGTTGTGGGTGAACTTGCGCTTTTGCTCCTGCGTTGACGGCAGCGATTCATTGGCCAGCAATTGCGAAAAGCCGAGAATGGCGTTGAGCGGCGTGCGCAATTCGTGCGACATGCTGGCCAGGAAGCGGTCCTTGGCAAAATTGGCCTTCTCCAGCTCGACCTTCTTTTCGTTCAGGGCGCGTTCGATCAGTTTGCGCTCCGTGATATCGCGGATCGCGCTCGACACCAGCATGCCGTCTTCGGTATCGAGCGGACTGAGCGAGATCTCGACGGGGAATTCGCTGCCGTCGCGGCGCAAGCCGTACAGTTCCAGTCCGGCGCCCATCGAGGCGCGGCCGCGGCGAATCGAAAAAGCTCGAGCGAAATCCGGGATGCTTGTCGCCGAAGCGCTTCGGGATCAGGATTTCGATGCGTTTGCCGAGCAATTCCTGGCGCGGGTAGCCGAACAGTTTTTCTGTTTGCGAGTTGACCAGCACGATCTCGCCCTGGCGGCTGACGATCACGATCGCGTCCGGCGCCGATTCGAGCAAGCCGCGGAATTTCTGCTCGGCCTTCTTGCGCTCGCTGATATCGCGAATCGCGCTCATCACCAGCGTGCCTTCTTCCGTCTGCAGGGGACTGAGGCTGATCTCGACCGGGAACTCGACGTCGTCCTTGCGCACCCCGTACAGCTCGAGGCTTGGCGCCCATGGTGCGGGTGCGCGGCTGGCTGAAATAACTGGTGCGGTGGCCGACATGGGCGCCGCGCAAGCGGGTCGGCAGCAGCACTTCGATCAATTGCCCGCGCAATTCGCCGGGCGAATAGCCGAACAGTTTCTCGGCCTGGGTATTGGCCAGCACGATGCGCCCGGTCGAATTGGCGATCACGATGCCATCCGGCGTCGACTCGAGCAAGTCGCGGTATTTCGCTTCGATCAGCTTGGCGTCGCGCAAGGCGCGACTGACTGGGTCACATCGCGTTCGCTCGAGAGGATGAATTCGATTTGCCCGTTCTTGTCCGGTACGGCCTTGCTCGACACATCGACATACACGAGCGAGCCATCTTTCTTACGGCGCAGCGATTCATAGTCGCAACTGCCGTTGTCCCTCAGCATGCGCAAAACATGGGCGCTCTGGTCGTGTCTGGAAGGCAGCGTGGTCAGATCGTCGAGCGAGATGCCGATGGCTTCCTCGCTGGTATAGCCGAAGATCGCTTCGGCGCCCTTGGACCAGTGCAAGACGGTGCGGCGCGGGTTGGTGACGATGATGCCGCCAGGCGCCTCGTTCAAGATCAGCAGATCGAAATCGGTGGTCATACGGGCTCCTTCCTGGCCGACATTGCAGGACAGACATTACTGCCGATTCTAAGCCAGTTCTCTTATGCAAAGAGCATATTCGACGCACTGCCCACTCAGCTTGCGGCCGCGTTCTCGATCGCGAAACTGAGCCCTGCATACTGCTGCAGGCGCGGGATCAGCGCCAGACCCATGGCGCTGCCCGGCGTCCAGACGCCGCCATGCTTACCATGCTGCGGTCGGGGTCGCCCACCAGGCACAGCGCAGCTTCCACGATCATCTTGCAGGTGGAACCGTAGCCGGGATCGCGGTCGCCCTTGACGCAGGCGCGCAGCCGTTGCCCGCCCGCCGTTTCGCCCACGAACAGCAAGTCGTAACGCCCGCTCTCGCGCGCCTTCAGGTCCGGACCCTCGCCCGGCTTGGCCAGCACGAAGCGGCGCAGCAGTGAGCGGGCCGGGCCGAAGCCAAGCGCCACATTCTGCAGCCAGGTCATGCGCACCATATTCTTGGCACGCCGGGCGCCCTTGGGGCCATCGCCGGTCATCATTTTTTCGTCGTAGCGGAATTGCTTGCCCCAGGGATGGCCGAGCACGGCGTTGGTGCGGTGCACGTTCTTGGTGTTGATGGTTGCCATCATGAATGGCGCGGTCCATGCGCCTACCCAGTCGTCGTAACTGGCCGCGTCGCCGGGCGGCTGGGGCGGGCCGCTAAAGCCGGGCGTGAGCGCGAACGGATCGGCCATGGTGGCCGCCAGCGCCGGTTCGCGTTCGATGCGTTCCATGGTGGCCATGCCGCTGGCCAGGGTGCCGCCGGAAATACCGCCCTTGATCCTGCGCACGCGGCCGCGCACGCTGGTCAGCGGTGCGCCGAAACGCTGCTGCGCTTCGTGCTGCAGGTAGACCACGCCAATGTCGAAGGGAATCGAATCGAAGCCGCAGGAAAACACGATGCGCGCCGCTGCTGCGGGCCGGAATTTCCAGCTGGGGAATCATCTGCGCCATCCAGCCCGGCTCGCCGCACAGGTCGACGTAATCAGTGCTTAGCCTGGGCGCAGGCGCGCACCAGCGCTTCGCCATACAGCTGATAGGGGCCGACCGTGGTGATCACCACCTTGGCGCGCGCCACCAGCGCTGTCAGCGCCGCCACATCATCCGGCGTCGGCCGTGATCAGCGCCACGCTGTCGGGTGCGCCCACCTGCTTGCGCACTTCCTCGAGCCGGGCGGCATTGCGGCCCGCCATCGCCCAGCGGATGTCGCTGCTTAAGCGCCGTAATGCTGGCTCAGATATTCCACGACCAGGCGCCCGGTGAACCCGGTCGCGCCGAAAACGATCAGATCAAATTCCTTGTTCATGCGCATTCCCGACAGACAGTTGGTAGTGGCACATCATGCCAGAAAAAAGCGGCCGAAAGCAGCACCCGCGCCGTCTTTTCCACGCCACCAGCCGTGCTGCATAAGCTTGCCTTCAGTTATCATTGGTGGTCATTTGACTATGTAAGCAACGAGGATCTGAGTATGTGGAGCGGGAAAACGTTCGCCACCCTGAGCGGCTGGCTCGGCTGCTGCGTGCTGTCGCTGGCGCTGGCCCAGGAGCAGCCGCGCCTGGTCGTCCAGAGCGGCCACACGGCAGCGTCGATTCGGTCGCGTTCTCGCCCGATGCGCGCCTGATCGCATCCGGCGCCAGCGATTACACGGTCAAGCTGTGGGACGCTGCGCGCGGCCGCTTGCTGCGCACTTTGTCCGGCCACCAGGGGCAGGTGCTCTCGGTCGCTTTCTCGGCGGACGGCAACACGCTGGCCTCGGCCGCCATGGGCGGGACCGTCAAGCTGTGGGATCCGGCGAGCGGGAAAATGCTGCGCTCGTTTGACGATACCGGCGACACGCTGGCCCTCACGCGCGACGGCCGCACCCTGGTCATGCGGCAGGCGCAGCAAGTGCTCAAGGTGATCGACCTGGGCACGGGCGCGGTCCGCACTTTTACCGGCCACAGCGGCTCGATTGCCAGCATCGCGATCTCGCCGGACGGCAAGCTGGTCGCTTCGGCCAGCGCCGACCGCAGCGTCATTGTCTGGAACCTCGCTTCCGGCAAGCCGGTGCTGACACTCAAGGGCCATGACGGCGGCGTCAGCGCGGTCGCCTTCGCCGCCCAGGGGCGCATCCTGGTCAGCGGCGGCGAAGACAAGCAGCTGCGCGTGTGGGACGCCGCCAGCGGCAAGCTGCTGCGCCAGATGGCCCTGGACTACAACATCGCTTCTCTGTCGGTGGCCAGCGACGGACGCGCCATTGCCGCCGCCACTTTGTCGGACATCACGGTGTGGGACAGCCAGGACGGCAAGCTGCTGCGCACGCTGACGGGCGCGGCCGGTTCGTCGACCGCCTCGGTGGCGGCAGTGGCGTTCGCGCCGAATGCGCCGCTGCTGGTATCGGGTCATTTCGGGATCCGCTTCGACGACTACGCCGTGCGCCTGTGGGACACGCGCGAAGGCAAGCTGGCGCGCACCTTCACCGGCCACGCCGACAGCGCCAACCGGCTGGCCTGGTCGCCGGACGGCAAGCAGCTGGTGGTGGCCTAGGCTGGGATGGCACGATCGACTGGTGGGACCTTCCCTCGGGCAAGTCGCAGCGCGTCGAGGGCATCGGCAGCCTGTACGCGGCCACCTTTTCGCCCGACGGCAAACGCTTCGCCTATGGCCAGCAGCCAAACGTGCAGGTGCAGGACGCCCACAGCGGCAAGCGCTTGCTGACCCTGAAAGGCCATACTGGCATCATCGGTGCGCTGGCGTTCTCGCCGGACGGTACCCTGCTCGCGTCCGGCAGCAAGGACCACAGCGTACGGCTGTGGGACAGCACGAGCGGCAAACTGCTGTTCCAGCTCGACGGCCACAAGGACGAGGTCGGCGCCGCGGCGTTTTCGCCGGACGGCAAGCTGCTCGCCAGCGGCGCCGACGACGATACCGTCAAGCTGTGGGATCCGGCCAGCGGCAAGCTGCTTGCGACCCTGCCCGGCTACCGCGGCTGGGTCCGGGCGCTGGCCTTTTCGCGCGACGGCAAGATCCTGGCCGCCGCCAACTACAACCAGGAAGTGGCGCTGTGGGACGTGGCCGCGCAAAAATCGTGCGCCGCCTGGAAGGCCACAGCGCCGCCATCAACGACGTCGTGTATTCGCCGGACGGCAAGCTGATGGCGACCGCCAGCTCCGATCAGAGCGTGCGCCTGTGGGACAGCGAGAGCGGCGCCTTGCTGCAGACCATGGACGGCCACCAGGGCTGGGTCACCTCGGTCCGTTTCTCTCCGAACGGCAAGTTCCTGGTGTCGGGCGGCGAAGACCATACCACCCGCCTGTGGCGCGTGCGTGACGCTGCGCCGCTGGCGATCATGAGCACGTTTACGACGGTAGCTGGGTCGTGGTCGATCCTTCCGGCCGCTTCGACACGGCCGACCTCGAAGAAATGCGCGGCTTGCATTGGGTCATGCCGGGCGACCAGCGCAGCGCGGTCCCGATCGAACTGTTCATGCGCGACTACTATGAACCGCGCTTGCTGTCGCGCTTGCTCAAGGAAGAAAAATTCGGGCCGCTGCGTTCCCTGGCCAGCTTGAACCGCCTGCAGCCGCAGGTCGGGATTGCGGACATCAAGGCGGACGCGGGCGGCAGCACGGTCAGCGTCACCGTCGAGGTCGAATCGGTGCGTGCTGCGGCGGGAGCGAAGGCGGCGGCCAGCGGCGTGCAGGATCTGGAAGCTGTTCCGCAACGGCCAGCTGGTGGCCAGCACGCCCGACGACGGCGGTGCGCTCAAGCTCGACGCCAAAGGCCGCGCGCGCCTGACGTTTGCTTAAGCATCCAGCTGGGCCAGGCAGCCAAGCCAGCGGCAAGTTCGATTTCAGCGCGTATGCCTTCAATGCCGACCGCGTCAAGAGCGGCACCGCGCACCGCGCCTACGAAGTCGCCGCCGCAGTGACACGTCCGGCGCGGCGCGCCTACCTGGTGGTGATCGGCGTCAACGCGTACGAGAATGCCTTGCTCGACCTTAAGTATGCCGCCAACGACGCGGCCAGCATCGAGCAGACGCTGGCGGCCCGCCTGCGCGCACGCGGCGGCTTCGAGGACGTGGTCACGGTGCCGCTGGTGTCGCGCCAGACGATAGCGCAAGGCGGCGCGCTTGGCGCGGCCAGCAAGCAAAATATCCGCACCGTGCTCGACGTGCTGGCCGGGCGCCCCGTCAGCGCCGCGCTGCGCGCGCAGATTCCGAACGCGGACAAGCTGCGCAAGGCGACCCCGGACGATGCGGTGTTCCTGTCGTTTTCCGGCCATGGCTTCTATGAATCGGGCGGCGACTTTTACTTGCTGCCGACCGATATCGGCCCCGGCAAGACGCGCCAGCCAACCGACGCGGTGCTGGCCGCCAGCATTTCCAGTGCCGAGCTGACGCGCTGGCTGCGCCCGGTGGACGGCGGCGACATGGCGCTCGTCATCGATGCCTGCCATTCGGGCGCGGCGGTGGGGGCCGACTTCAAGCCGGGACCGATGGGCAGCCGCGGCCTCGGCCAGCTGGCCTTCGACAAGGGCATGCTGGTGCTGGCCGCAACCCAGGCCGACAATGTCGCGCTGGAAGCCGAGGAACTTGAACATGGCTACCTCAGCTACGCTGGTGGTGCAGGAAGGCTTGCTGGGCGGACGTGCCGACTTCAAGCCGAAGGATGGCCGCATCACGGCCATGAGTGGCTCGGCTATGCGGCCCAGCGCGTGCCGCAGCTGGCCATGGAAGTGGACAGCCAAGCACTTTTGCGCGCGGCACCGGGCTCAAGGCGCTCAAGCGCAATATCGGCGGCGAAGCGGCGACCGAACTCGATGACGACGTGCAGCAGCTTAAGCACTGTTCGAATTCCGGCGCCGGAATGCCGGTACCGAGCTGGTTGTACAGTGACAGTCATTGCGTTAACATCAATCAAGAACACGCGAACGGAATAAGACGATGCCAACAAGCGAGCCGACCAGCACAACGACCACCGAGGCGGTGGACACGGTGCCATGTCCCTACTGTGCCGAACACATCAAGCCGCAAGCCATCGTGTGTCTAAGCATTGCGGAAGGGACTTGTATTTCTTTGCGCCCATCATGCAGCGCCTGGCTGCCCTCGAGACCGCGATTCATATCGGCGAGGCCACCACGGCCGGAAAATTGTCGCAGCGGATAGAGCGTCTCGAAGCGGCCCTGGCGGGGCGCCCTGCGGCCGCGTCGGATACCGCGTCGGATACCGCGTCGGATACCGCGTCGAATACCGCGTCGGATACCGCGCCGCCGCCTGAGCGCCTGCCCGAGATCGTGGAAGACACGAGCTGGCTGCGCAGCATCACCACCTCGGGCGCCTGCCTGCTGGCCCTGGTGGCTGCGTTCACGATGCTGAGCCTGGTTTTCGACGTCAAGGAAATCTTCCTGCGCACGGCATCGATCCTGATTCCGATCCCGTTCGCCTTCGTGCACGCGGCGCGGAGCCGCTTCGGCTTCGCGCGCGAAGCGATGTTCGGCTTGCTGGTGACGAGCGCCTTCCTGGCGATCATGACCCTGATTCTGGCCCGCCTGCAAGACTTGCCATGGGCACCGCAGGACGCGCGAATGGCGCGAAATCATCACCTACGGCAGCAGCATTCTGTGCGCCTGGCTGACCGGCGCCATTCTGGCCCGCATCCTGGCCGAGCGCACGGGCCTGCGCAGCGCCGGTCCGCTGGCGCTGGAGGCGGCGCGCCTGCTGGCCAGTTTCTCGTCGAACGGGCGCGAACGGGGCGACCAGGTCAAGGCGCTGGCATCGGCGCTGCAATCGTTCGCCAGCAATGTCGCCATCGCCGGTACCTCGATCGCGGCCGTCTGGACCGGCATCGGCAAACTCTTTTAATTCATTTCAGGATATGACCATGACTGTTACCAAGTGCATTTTCTTCAGCTTGCTCGCCGCGACGGCGCTCAACGCGTCCGCCGTCACGCTGATCACTGAAAGCGAAGCACAGCTGCCGAAAGCGCCCAAGGCCGACAGCCGGGTAGGCCTCACGCGCGGACCCAGCATCGAAGTGGTCACGCCGCAGGCAGAAGAGCAAGTGCGTTCAGCTTGCCCGCATCGCGGTGCGCTTCGTGCCGCACGGCGGGGGCCAGATCGCGCCCGACAGCGTCAAGCTGGTCTACATGTCCAACCCGCGCGTGGACCTGACCGACCGCGTCAAGAGCTACATCAAGGGCGACAGCCTGACCATTCCCGACGCGGAAATGCTTAGGCCGGAACCCATCAGCTGATGTTGCAGGTAAAAGATAACGAAGGCCGTGCAGGCAAGGAATACCTGACGCTGAAAGTCGTCAAATGAGCGCTACCGAGCCGGTCTTCCATGCCAAGATCAATCCGCTGATCAAGCCATTCCTGGTGGTCCAGATCGGGTTCACGATGGTGATCACGATCATCGGCATTCCGCTGGCCATCGTGTGGTTCCTGGGCCTGGGCCGCTGGTGGGCCCAGCACTACTACGACAAGCTCGAATGCCACCTCAGCGACAAGACGCTGCGTTACCGCAAGGGCATCCTGGTGCAGGTGGAAAAGACCATCCCGCTGGAAAATATCCAGGACGTGACCTTCATCGAGGGCCCGATCCTGCGCCATTTCCAGCTCAGCACGCTGAAGTTCGAAACCATGCCAGCAGCGGCGCCGGGACAAGCCAACGACATGCACCTGACCGGTATTGTCGACGCCCACGATTTCCGCAACCGCATCCTGGCCGCGCGCGACCGGCTCAAGCAGGAACAGCGCGGCGCGGCCCCTTCCGTGGTAAGCGCCGATGCCCAGCTCGAGGCGTTGCGCGGCATAGAACGCAAGCTCGACCAGATCATCGGCCTCATGCAGCGCTAAGGCCTCATTCGGGCTTCTGTACCACATAGCCTTTCGTTTCCAGCGTGTGCAGCAAGCCCTTCGGGTCCAGCAGGCGGCGGATGTGCATGACGGCAGAAGGTGCTGTTGTTCGTGTCCAGTGCCTTTTCCACGGCATTGACCCAAGCCTCGGCCATGCGCGCATCCATGGCCTGGAATTCCGGTGAATTCTTGAGCGCCGGGCTGCTGGTCATGGCGTCCTTGCAGGCTTGTTCGCGGTCACCGAAATCGATGCGCGCGATGACGTCGATGTCGCCGATGGCCCAGGCGTTGGCGCGCGCCTTGAGCGCGTCGATATCGGTTTCGAGCCGGTCCAGCGTGGCCGAGAAGCAAGCCGCGTCTTCCAGCGAGGACTTCTTGAAATCCTTGAGCACGGCGCGTGGATCCTTGATCGGCACGACGACGGCCGGGTTGGTGACCTTGAGCTTGTTTTTCTTGACGATCTGGTCAATCGTCGCATGCACCTTGTAGTCGTTTTCCAGATGCGCTTTCTGGAGCGCGGCGCGGTACAACTGCTCGGCCACGAAAATCGGCCGCTTGCGCTCGATATCGTCGTTCTGGCCGATATACTTTTCCTTGAACGGCAGCCAGCGTGCGTAAAGGTCGGCAGGCAGCACATCCTTGAGCGTCGCGCCGTCAGGATTCTTCTGCAGACCAATGGCCAGCGGCAGCATGGTCATGGCGCGCCAGATACTGATGTCGAGCTTGGCCGAGGGCGACTGGATGAATTCCTGGGATTGCGCCAGAATGGTCTCGACTTCGTGGGCGCGCCATTCCATTTTTTCGGGCAGCGGCGCATACGTGCCGAAAATCCACAGCACGTGCTCGCCCTTGCTCACTTTCCACAGGCCGGGACCGGGGCGCTGGCCGACCACCAGGATCTTTTCGGGCGCCGCTTCGGCGGCAACGGCTTCGGCCGCCGCGGAATCGGCCGCCGCGGCAACGGCCGCCGCCGGGTCGGGGGCGGTCTGGGCCCAGGCGGGCGCGGCAAGAAGAAACAGGCAGAACAGGGAGGTGCGTTGCAGGGACATGCGGGCGCCTTGGCTGGAAGTTGGGCGCCCAGTGTAACGTGACAAGAGGGCAACACGGCCCCTTTGTGACGAACTGCAATTTCACGCCGCAGACCGGCGTTTTCGTGCGACAGTCTGCAAGCGGCCTGGCTAGAACTCTTCCCAGTTTTCCGCTTCCGGTGCAGGTTTGGACGCCGGATTGGGGGCGCGCGCTTGGCTTGCTGGCAGCGCGCAGGCGCGGGGCAGGCGCGGCCTCGGCCCGGACCGGCGGCGCCTTGCGCATCATCCGGCGCGGCCGCAGCTTGCTGTTCGCCCAGTTTGAACACGCTGACCGCCTTGGCCAGCTGGGCGGCCTGGTCCTGCAAGCTTTCGGCGGCGGCGGCCGCTTCCTCGACCAGCGCCGCGTTTTGCTGGGTCACGCCATCCATCTGCCCGATCGCCTGGTTCACTTGCGCAATGCCATCGCTCTGCTCGGCCGTGGCGACCGTGATTTCCGACATGATGTTGGTCACGCGGCTGACGCTCTCGACCACCTGCTGCATGGTGCTGCTTAGCCTCGTCGACCAGCTTGCTGCCGATCGCGACCTTGCCGACCGAGTCGTCGATCAAGCCCTTGATTTCCTTGGCGGCCGCCGCTGCGCTGGGCCAGGTTGCGCACCTCGGCCGCGACCACGGCGAAGCCGCGCCCTTGTTCATGCTACCCCGGGCCGCTTCCACCGCCGCGTTCAGCGCCAGGATGTTGGTCTGGAAGGCGATGCCGTCGATGACGCTGATGATGTCCACGATCTTGGTCGAGGAGGCATTGATCGAAGTCATGGTCTCGATCACCTTCGATACCACCGCCCCGCTCTTTTGCGCCACTTGCGAGGCCGATCCCGCCAGTTCGTTGGCCTGGCGCGCATTGTCGGCGTTTTCGCGCACGGTGACGGTCAGTTCCTCGACCGAGGCCGCGGTTTCTTCGAGCGCGCTGGCTTGCTGTTCGGTGCGCGCCGACAGGTCGCTATTGCCGTGCGCAATTTCGGCGCTCGAGGTGGCCACATTGGCCGCGCTCGCATGCACTTGCAGCAGGACCGTGTGGATCTTGCTGACGAAGGCATTGAAGCCGTTGCCGATCACGGCCAGCTCATCGTTGCCTTTGACGTCGAGCCGGACCCGCAGGTCGGCGTCGCCGCCGCGACAGATCGGTCATGGTCGCACCGAGCGCGTAGCGGCGCGGTGAGGCGGAACACGACCAGCACCAGAATGCTGAAGCGGTGGCCAGCGCGCACACCAGGGCCACGCCCAGGGTGTACATCAGCAATTCGCGCGCCGAGGCGGTGGCGACCGCCTTGGGGAAACTCAGGTCGACGGCCCAGGGCGCAATATCCTTGTGGATCTGCAGCGGCTGCAGCAGGTGCAGGTAGCCGCTGCTGTCCTCGTATTCATAGGGCTTGCCCTGGCGGATGCGCTCGAGCCCGGCGGCCGGAATGTTGGTGGCCTAAGCTTGCCCAGCCATTGCGCCTGCGGGTGGCTGGCATACAGGCCGCCATTCGACAGCAGGGCCAGCTTGCCGCCATCGATGACCTTTTGCTCGGCCAGGATCGCGGTCAGGCGCGGCAGCATGAAGTCGGCGCTGGCCGTGCCCTGGAACTTGCCTTCGATCATGATCGGCGCCACCAGCGAGGCCATCAGCACGGGCTTGCCTTCGATCGGATATTCATAGGGTTCGGTAAAGAAGACCTTGCCCATCTTTTTAGGAATGTCGTACCAGTCGTTGGCGCCCGGCTTGGGATCGAACACGATCGGTTCGACATGCATTTCATGCCTACCGCGTTACGCGTCCAGTAAGGCATGAAGCGGCCGGTCGCGTCGTAATGGGGTTTCTTGTCGGCGAATTCGGCATCCTTGCCGTCCAGCGCGTCGGGTTCCCAGGTGACGGCCGCGCCCACCAGGTCGCTCGATCCGGCCAGCGTGGCCTTGACCATTTCATTGATTTGCTCGCGCTGCAGGGCCAGATTGGCGGAACGGGTCGCGCGCATCGCGTCGCCCAGATTGGCGACCGCCGCCAAGTTGGCGCCGATCCGGTTTTGCACGGCGCCAAGCCACTTCGCGCGCGGACGTGCGCGCCAGCTGCATGGACGCCGCCTCGGCACTGGCGCTGCTCTTGTAGCCGATCACCAGCGCCGTCATGCCCAGGCTCAGGACCGCCAGTAAAGTCGCCGCGATGCAAATCTTGGCATTGAGCGAAAGTTGCAGCATTCTGCCGCGCAGCCCCCGCGCCGTCCGGTTGGAAGTTCATGATCGCGTCCCCCTTACTGTGTTCTTAGAATGTCCTGGTAACCGACAGGACCAGCGTGGCCTTGGCCGGATTGGAGGTCTCGATCACGCCGCCCGAATTGGGAATGCCCAGCGTGTAGTTGTCGTAGATGTCGGTCTTGGGAAAGGCCTTGGTCAGCGCCGCAGTCGCGGTCCAGCCGCCGCTGTAGGCCTTGGACAGGCCGATCTTGGCATCGTTCCAGTTCCACACCTCGTTGCCGCTGCTTACCCCACGCGGCCATTGCTTAGAACGTGCAGCAAGAGCGTCATCCCGGAACCAAGGTCGAGGTTGGCGCCAATGTCCAGGTAGCCCGTTCCGCGCTTGGTGATGCCGAAAAATTCCTTGGTATAGGTGTAGTTGTACTTGGCGTAGAACGACTTCCAGGTGGTGCCGACCGACAATTCGCCGTAGTCATAGGTAGTGGCGGTCGCCGTGTATTCGGCGCCCGGGTAGACATAATAGTAGAGCAGCGCGCTGTAGCCGAAGCCATGCGGCCGTGCCCGAGTAGCCGCCATACAGGTCGACTTCGAGGGTGCCGTTTTCGATGAAGCGGTTCGACACCGAGGACATCCAGGTGCCGACCGACCAGCCGCTCGGATGCGCATAATCGGCGCCGCCTTGCAGGGCTTGGCTTGCCCCAGCCCTGGCGGAAGCCGCGCGAGATGTACTGGGAGGCGAGGGTGACGTTGACGATCACGCCGGGGTCAGTGGCAGCATGGCGCGCCAGTTCTGGGTTCGCCCGCCAGGGCGTGCAGGGGCACGAGGAGGGACAAGGGCACCAGAGTTGCTACGACAATTGTTCGCATACGTCACCTTTCAAGAAAAACTCGTCCGGAAACCGCTGACCCGCATTGCATAACCTCAATGTAAGAATAGTTGTCGTGTGGACTTCATGTCAATTAACCTTTTTCATGATTTTAGAAAGCGTTGTTTCCGAGGTTGCCTGGAACAAGTCAAACGGTTAGCCTGTCGGCATGCCTTTTACCACCTGTCCCAAGTGCGCGTACGAGGCGCCGTCCGCTGGATGCCCACGTGCATCCGGGCATCTGTCCCGCTTGCGGAATTGCCTACCAGAAATATGTGGATCGTCAGGCCGGGATCGTGCCGCCGCAAGCGGCGCCGCTGGAGATGGAAGAGGTATTGCCGCCTTTGGCACGCCTGACATCGCGCCTGCTCGCCTTGCCTAGCCGATGTGGACGCGGTGAGTGTCGGCGGGCGGGCGCTGGCATGGTGCGCCTTTGCCCTGTGGGCGCTCTGGTTCACCCTGCACGGCGTGGACTGGGAAGTGATCGGCGGCTCCTTCTTGCACAGCATCATTCTGCCTTTCCACGAATTTGGCCACGTGCTGTTCATGCCCTTCGGCCGCTTCATGGCCATTCTGGGCGGCAGCCTGTTCCAGGTGCTGATGCCGCTCGGCCTGATGCTGGCCTTCCTCTTCAAGCAGCGCGACACCTTTGGCGCCTCGGCCATGCTGTGGTGGGCTTAGCCCAGAGCCTGGTCGACTTGTCGCCCTACATCCGCGACGCCCAGACGCGCAGCCTGCCGCTGGTGGGCGGTGGCGGCGAGGAGTCGCACGACTGGGGTAATCTGCTGACCATGCTTGGCTGGCTCGACCATACGATCGCGATCTCGCGCCTGTGCTTTGCGGTAGAACGTGCTCGTGATGCTGGCTAAGCCTGACCTGGGGCGCCATCCTGCTGCGCCTGCAGTACCGCAAGTTGAACGACCCGACCGCCTAGGACACCATGCACGACGCACTCGCCAACCCGATGTGGGCTTCACTGAACAGCACGCATGCAGGCTTTGCCCTGAGCAGCGGCGCCCTCCAACGTTTCCAGCCCGACGTGGCCCCGTTTTGCGCCGTGGCAGCAGCTAAGCACCCAGCTGGACGACAGGTCTTGCCTGCAACCTGGCGAAACGGTATTTTTCTCGGCACCTTCCCGGCCTTGCTAAGCCTTACTGGACCGTGCTGGGCGAATATGCCATCCTGCAAATGGTCATGGTAGGCCCAGCCATGCAGCAGCGGCCAGCGGCCCCGATGCGCAAGCGCTGGGCGGCGCCGATCTGCCTGCCATGCTGGATCTGACCGCCCTCGTCTATCCCGAGTTTTTCCGGCCCCGCACCGCGGCGCTCGGCCATTACATTGGCCACTACGAACACAGTAGGCTGGCAGCCATGGCCGGGCAGCGCCTGGCCGTGCCCGGCTACCGTGAAATCAGCGCCGTCTGTACCCACCCGGAACATCGCGGCCAGGGCCATGCGGGACGCCTGATCGGCCAGCTGGCGCGCGCCATCGTGGACCAGGGCGAGCTGCCTTTCCTGCATGTGAGCGCCGCCAACGAGCGCGCCTGGAAGCTGTATGAAAACCTCGGCTTCGTGGCGAGCCGCGAACTGCCGTTCATCAAGGTCCGGATCGGAGCGGCGCCATGATGCGCGCGTTGCCGCTGCGTCTGCCGCCTGGCGTCGATCTGCGGGAGGCGCTCGAGCGCGTCATTGCAGGAGCAGGCGGTCGGCGCCGCTTTCGTGCTGCAGGGGATCGGCAGCCTGAGCGTGGCGCGCATCCGCTGCGCCGGAAAATCCGACGCGCTCGAGCTGCACGGCGACCTGGAAATTCTGACGCTGGCAGGCAGCCTGGCGGCCGACGGCGTGCACCTGCACATCAGCGTTTCCGACGCACAAGGCCAGGTCGTGGGAGGACATGTCGAGCGCGGCTGTGTGGTGCGGACCACGGCGGAAATCCTGGTCGCGCTGCTGCCCGAGCACCGCTTCCAGCCGGGCGCAGGATGCCGCTTCCGGCTACCGCGAACTGCGGGTGGACGAACAGCCCTAGCGCGG
The DNA here is from genome assembly GCA_024703915.1 of Massilia sp. H-1. GTDB lineage: Bacteria > Pseudomonadota > Gammaproteobacteria > Burkholderiales > Burkholderiaceae_D > Telluria_A. Next base: position 2,807,991 of record CP087969.1, read on the forward strand.
CTTGCTGCGCCGGTCGACCAGCACGCTGCGCCGCAGGCGGATGCCGGGCGTGCGGATGCCGCTGATCACGCCCCATGCCGCCGCCCAGCGCGCCGCTTTGTCCTTGTCGGCCGGATGGGTGGAACTGATGGCGCGGCCGATGGCTTCGGTCATACGGAGCATCGCGTAGGTTTTTCGTTCTTTCTTGACTTGGGGTTTCATAAAGCGCCTGCATAGAACAACATGCACCCACCCTAACCCCGCCAGCCGAACCTGACGGTTAGCTAGCGAACCGTCAGACGCGATTTGTGTCCGCGCGCCCCTTTTTTACACTTCCCGCCCGGCCTTGGACGGATACAGCCAGCAAAAGAGCAGCGTTGCTGCGGCCGCGCCCCGCCAGCTGGGCGCCGATGAAGCCAGGCGCGTCGGACGGCCGGATGCCTAAGCAAAGGTGTCGGTCAGGGCGCGCGCCAGGGTGACGGCGGGATTGGCAAACGAGGTCGACGCGGTGAACCAGTAAGCGGCGGTGATGTAGGCGGCCACGGCAAACGGCGTGCTGGACGGGCGGCTGCGCGAACAGCCGATGATGACCGCGAGCAGACCGAAGGTGGCGACAAATTCGCTCAGCCATTGCAGCCGGCCCGGCCCGCACGTGCTGGGACGCCGCCAGCAGCGGCAGCTCGAACATGGCGTGCGCGATCAGCACGCTTAGCCACCACTGCGCAGCGCATTGCGCGGCCAGGTAGGGCAGCACCAGCGCGCGGCAAATTGCCCTGCCATGCTTCGGACAAGCTCACGACCGGGTTGAAGTGGGCGCCGGAAACCGGGCCCAGCATGAGGATCAGGGCGGTCAGGCTTAAGCACCGGTGGCCAGCGCGTTGGCCAGCAGCGCCAGCGCGGCATTGCCATCCAAGCAAGCCGCTCGGCCATGATGCCGGAACCGACCACGACTGCCAGCAGGAAGGCGCTGCCGAGCGCTTCGGCCACGAGGCGGCGTGCGGTACTCATGCGCACGATCCGCCGCCGCAGCAGTTTTCGGTCAGGAAGCCGATCACGCCATTCATGGCGGCAAAATCGGCCACGTAGATCACGAAGCGGCCATCCTGGCGCGGCGTGACCAGCCCGGCGTGGGCCAGTTCCTTGAGGTGAAATGACAGCGAGGACGCGGGAATGCCGAGCTGTTCGCCGATCTTACCGGGCGACATGCCCGCCGGGCCTACTCCTGGACCAGCAGCCGGAATACCGCCAGGCGCGATTCCTGGGCCAGGGCGGAGAGTGCGGACAAAACGTGTTTGGTTTCCATGGGGACAGTGCAAGAGTCGATATTTCCATAATAATGGAAATATCGAAACTCATCAAGCGCCCGGTCTTTACAATACTTTACGGCGCAGAAATGACGGCTTTACGCGCCCGGCCTACAGTACAAGCATGCCAGCCCGATCGAGGCTGAAGCACCTACCGAAAGGCAAGCAATGAACCAGACCACCGACCACACCACCCCTTCCACCACTGCCCGGACCGGTTTCGGCCGCCGCTGGATGCTCGCTGCCGCCCTGGTCGCGGCCGTTGGCGCCATCGCCTGCCAGCTACAGCTGTCGCTGAAGGCCATGGTTTCGGCATGCACGGCGGGCGCGGCATGCACGGCGCAATGGATCCGGAAAGCATGGCCAAGCATGTGGACAAGATGATCGAGCGCATCGCGCCCGACGCCACGCCGCAGCAAAAGGCGCGCCTGGCCGAGATCAGCAAGGCCGCCTTTGCCGACCTCAAGCCCCTGCACGCCCCGCTTCCGCGACGGCCACAAGCGCCTGCATGAATTGCTGATGGCGCCGGCCATCGACCGCGTCGCGCTCGAGAAGGTGCGCGCCGACCAGATGCAGATCGCCGACGCCCTCAGCAAGCGCGTACTGACCGCCGTGGAAGACGCGGCCGAAGTCCTCACGCCCGAGCAGCGCCTGCGCTTCCAGAAGCATCTGCAAAGCCGCGGACACCACTGATCTGCAAGGAAGGCGTGAAGCCATGTATTCTGGAACCTTTCAAACGCTGACACTGGTGACAGCCTAAGCATGGCCCAACGCATCCTGATGATCGAAGACGACCAGCGCCTCGCGGCGATGGTCGTCACCTACCTGGCCAGCAATGGCTATGAAGTCACGCACGCTTAAACACCGCGCAAGCGGGGCTGGCTTTGCTGCGTTCCGAACCGTTCTCGCTGGTCTTGCTGGACCTGATGCTGCCCGATATCGACGGCCTGGAATTGTGCCGCCGCATCCGCGCCATGGGCGCGCCGCTCAGAATCGATTCCGATCGTCATGCTCACCGCCAAGGGCGACCCCTTCGACCGCGTTGTTGGCCTGGAACTGGGCGCCGACGATTACCTGCCCAAGCCGTTCGAGCCGCGCGAGCTGCTGGCGCGCCTGCGCGCGGTATTGCAGCCTAGCCCAGCCTCGACACCGGGATCGGCAAGCATGGCGCCCTGCAATTCGGGCGGCTCGAGATCGATGCCGCGGCGCGCCTGGTGCGCGTGGACGGCAAGGAAAAGATCCTCACCGCCTACCAGTTCGACCTGCTGCTGGCGATGGCCGAGCGGGCTTGGCCGCGTGCTTTCGCGCGAGCAGCTGATCGACGCCGTCAAGGGCGAAACGCTGGAACCGTTCGACCGCTCGATCGACGTCCACATCGGCCGCCTGCGCGCGGCCATCGAAGACGATCCGCGCCAGCCGCGCCGCATCATCACCGTGCGCGGCTCCGGCTACGTGTTCGCCAAGGTCCAGGATGCGTAAGGTAATTGCGCTGTCGCAGCGCCTGTACGTGCGCATCTATGCGGCGCTGCTGGCCAGCCTGGTGGCGCTCGGCTGCATGTTCGCCGTGGTGCACTGGATTTATGACAATGACCAGTCGCGCAACGGCTTTGACACCTTTGCCGAGGTCGCCAGCGAAGTCTTGCCGCCGCCCGAGGCCACGCGCCAGGAACAGCGGCGCGCGCTGATGCGCTGGCGCCAGAAGGTGCGCGCCAACATGGCGCTGTACACGGCGGATGGCGAACTGATCGCCGGTGCCGGTCCCGTGTTCCCGCCGTTGCCGCCGAACCAGACCACCAATGGCCGCATCGAAGGCGGCCATGGCGCGCTCGCGCTCAAGCTGCAGGATGGCCGCTGGCTGGTGTGGCAGCGCATGCACGGGCGCCGCTTTCCGCTCAACATTCTGCTCACGCTGGCGATGGTCATGCAGCGTGGTCGCGATTGGCGCCTTTCCGGTCGTGCGGCGCGTGACACGGCGCCTGGAACGCTTGCAGCACAGCGTGGAAAACTGGGGCGGCGGCAACCTGGCAACCCGGGTCGCAGTCGAAGGCAAGGACGAGGTTGCCTTGCTGGCGAGCAGCTTTAATGCCTCGGCCGAAAGGATCGAAGCGCTGGTCACGGCGCAAAAGAATTTGCTGGCCAATGCCTCGCACGAGCTGCGCTCGCCGCTGGCGCGTATCCGGATGGCAGTGGAACTGATCCAGGACCAGGCCAACCCCGTCATCAGCGGCGAGCTCAAACAAAACATCGCGGAACTCGACCAGCTGATCGACGAAGTCTTGCTGGCCAGCCGGCTCGACGCCAGCACCCAGGGCACGGCGGCCCGGGTGCCGGTCGATCTGGCCGCCATCGTGGCCGAGGAAAGCAGCCGGGTCGGCGCCGCGTTCGAGGCCGACGCGCTCACGGTCGCGGGCGACGCGCGCCTGCTGCGCCGCTTGCTGCGCAATCTGCTCGAGAACGCCAAACGCTATGGCGCCGACACCCGGGTGGCCGTCACGCTGGCGCGCGCGCAGGATGGCGCGGTGCTGCTCGAAGTGTGCGATGGCGGACCGGGCGTACCCGAAGCCGAGCGCGAGCGCATCTTTGAACCGTTCTACCGCCTGCCGGGCGCGAGCGAAGCGTCCGGCGGCGTCGGGTTGGGGCTGAGCCTGGTGAGACAGATTGCCGTCCACCACGGCGGCAAGGTCGAATGCCTGCCGCCTCAGGGCCGCGGCTGCTGCTTCCGGGTCACCTTGCCGGCCTGACGGCGGGCCGCATAGTCGCTGCCCACATGCTGGCTGATGTAGGTCGACAAGCCCCGTCCGGTCTGCGCCAGCCGCTTCATCGCTTCCACGCGCTCGCGTCCGGTGCTGGCGTAGGAGTAGGTGTAGACCTGGCCGTCGACAAACTGCACATCGATGGCGTCGGGGGCGATCGCATAGGCCACGACCCCGGATTCGCCAGCCAACCGCAGATAGCGCCGCATCGCCATGGTCAGGCCGGTTTGGCCACCATCAGCCAGAACACGACCACCAGCGCGAAGAAGGCGGGAATGCCGAGCGCGGTCCAGATGCGCAGGTAGCGCCAGTATTGCTCCGGCAACGTGGTGTCGTCGCGCGCGGCGATCTGTGCCATGTCGCGCATCTTGAGCTGTATCCACACGACCGGCAGCCAGCAGGCGCTTACCCAGGAAGTACAGCGCGACCGACCACAGGATCCAGCCGCTGGTCCAGGGATAGCCGACCAGGTAAATCATGTACATGCCGGTGACGGGCTGGATCACGACCGTGGTAGCGGTAAAGATCCAGTCGGCCAGGACCACGTGCTTAAGCTCACCACGGCGATTGCGCGCACATCGCGGCTGATGCTGGTAAATAGCATGTAGAACGCAGAACCGATGCCGGTGCCGAACAAAAACGTGGACGACAGAATGTGCAGCCACTTGACGACCAGGTATTCCATTTATGCTTCCTCAAATTCGGCCAGCAGCCAGATGGCGGCCAGCATGGGCAGGTTCTTGGTCAGGGGACCATAAGGGTGGGCCAGGAACTCCGGCAGTTTCCAGGCAATGAACACAGTATAAAAGCCGATCAGCGCGAGCTGCGCGCGCCACAGCCAGCAGCATGGCGCAGCAACAGGATACCCAGACCCATGGCCAGATCGAAGGCGCAGGCGCCGTACAGCATCAGCGGTCCCCAGGCGGGCGGCACGCCGCTGCGTTCGAGCAATTCATAGCTCAGTGCCTGCGGATAAACGAAGGCCGAGACGATGGCGGTGGCGATCCACACCAGCGCGACCGACAGGCGCAGCGGCAGCAGCAGCCAGCCCAGTTTGGCTTGCGCGCGCTCGGCCGAAGGATGCTCGATGAAGGTTGCCGGTGCGCGCGGGGCATGGCCCAGCAAGCGCGCGGTGGCGCCAGGATCGGCCGTGTTGCCGCGGTCGAGCATGCGCAGGGTATCGCGGTCGAGCAGGCCGATGCCGAGACTGGCTGCCAGGCGGCCTGCAAATGCGGGCAGCCGCAGCGTGCGCAGCTTGCCCATCTTCATCCCTGCACGCAGCACGCCAAGATAGTCGGTGAACGGCAGCGCCGCCGGTCCCACCAGCGCGATGCGGCGCGCGGTGGCGCCGTCCGGGCCGACCGGCAAAGGCTGGCGCACCAGCGCGGCGATGGCGGCCACCGCGTCATCCACATGCACGGGTTGCACGGCCTGGGCTGCTTTGCCGAAGCGCACGGTGAACGGCATGCTGGCCAGCACCCGGAACAGGCGGGCGCTGACGCCATCCTTGCCGTACACCAGCGACGGCTGCGCGATCACGGCGCAGCGGCGGCAGCGTGGCGAGAAAATCGTCGGCCGCCTTTTTGCTCAGGTGATAGGCGGTGTCGGCATCCTGGTCGGCACCGAGCGCGGAAATCTGGATGACCAGGCGCACGCTGTCGGACGCGGCGCAAGCCGCGAACAGGGCGCATGGGGTGTCGGTATGCAGGCGGGCGAAGGTTTGCGCGCCCGATTCACGGAATATGCCGACCGCGTTGATGACGACATCGACCTCCTTCACGCGCGCCGTCCAGACGGCTTGTTGCGTGTCGGTGGCGAAGTCAGGCTAAGCAGCCAGCTCAGGCGGGGATGGGCGCTGGCGGGCGGCGAGCGCGTCGCGCAGACGAGGTGGTGGCCCTCGGCCAGCAGCAGCGCTTGCAATTGCTGGCCAATCATTCCGCTGGCCCCTGTCAGCAATATTCGCATGCGCTGTCATTCTCCTCATTGGCATTGCCCGTCAATGCGCGTTGCACTGGGTGGCGCAACGCGCATTAAACCATGAGGATGGCACTCCTTAGAAGGCGTACGACGCGCTACACGAAGCGTCCGCCGCGGCCGAACGGAGCGTAGTTCGGGTACGGCGTGTTGCCCGTGGTATTGAGCGTGGTCGGCACCGATTCAGGATACTCGTCGAACACGTTGTCAGCGCCAAAGGCCAGGTTGACCTTGCTGGTCAGGGCGTAGCGCAGCTCGACGTCGACCACGGTCTTGGCCGAGAGCGTAAAGTCGAGCGCCGATGAGGCGTTCGGCGACAGCACTTCGCCATAGCGCGTTGCACGCAAGGTCGCGCCCAAAGCGCCGAGCTTCCAGCTGGCACTGGCATTGAGCTTGTTCTTCGGCTGGCCTTTTTCGAACGACAGCACGTTCAGGCGGCCGAACAGCGGCGGCGCCGGGTTCAGGGCCGCCAGCTCTTCGGTGGCGGGAACCCGGGTGACCTCGGTTTTGGTGAAGTTGCCCGCCAGCGTGAAGTCGAACTTGCCCATGTCGCTTAAGCGTTGTACGGCCAGCTCAGCACGATATCGACGCCGCTGGTGGTGGTATCGACGCCGTTGATGAAGAAGCGGCCGCCGCCGATGCTTAGGAAGCCCCTGCTGGGTCAGGTAGGCGCGCACGTTGTCCTGGATCAGGTTATCCGACAGCACGATGCGGTTGTCGACCTTGATGCGGTAGGCATCGATGGTCAGGTTGGCCGCACCGAAGCGCATCACCGAACCGAGCGACAAGTTGACCGATTTTTCCGCCTCCAGCGGCTTGGCGCCAAAGGCAATCGCGATCGGATGGTCGGTCTTGAAGGTGGTGATCTCGAACGGCACGCCGTTGATGAAGTTGGTCGAGGTGGTCGTGAAATTCTGCTGCTGTGGCGAAGGCGCGCGGAAGCCGTTCTGCAGCGATCCGCGCAGCGCGAACGACTTGCTGAAATCGTAGCGAGCGGACAGTTTTCCTGCGAGGCTGTTGCCGTAATCGGAATAATGTTCGCCGCGCACCGCGACCGACGTGAGCAGCTTGTCGGTCAGGTTGGTTTCGAGATCGGCGAAGATGCCGACCGCCGTGCGGCTGGTATCGGATTCGTCGGAAGGACGGAAGCCCGGGAACACTTGCGCGCCCGGCGCCGCCACGCCGCCGCCCGGCAGCGGCACCCCGCCCTGGCGGTAGGAATCCGGCTCATCGGCAGAACAGCTGGTAGCCTTCGCGCCGCACTTCCATGCCCAGCGCCACGTTCAGCGGCGAGGCCAGGCTATCCATGGCCACCGAGCGCACGCCGGTCAGGTTGAACACGGCCTGGTCGTAGGCATAGCCGCCCGCTTCGAAGCTGGTTTTGCTGGTGGGGCCGATCGAACGGTTCAGCGAATTTTCCACGCCAAACATCATCTTGTTCTTGCCGTAGCCGAGGGACGCGTCCAGGTCCCAGTCGCCCATGGTCCAGGTCAGTCCGCCGGTGGCGCTCATGTCGTCGACGGTCGGCACGATCAGGGGCAGGAAGCCGTCCGGATAGATCGACAGGATGTTGCGGCTGTCGGCGGGCTGGCGGAACTGGTAAGCCGAGACGGCGTCGCGCTTCTGGTAGCTTGCCCAGCCGTAGATCTTGACGCCGTTGCCGAGATTGTTGCTTAAGCATTGGCGAACAGGGTCGACTGCTGCATCTCGGGTTCGCCATACCAGGCGTTGAAACGGTTGATGCTCAGTTCGCGCGGATCGAAACTACCGTCCTGCAATTTCGGATACTGCGCGCGATGTCATAGCCGCTGCGCTCGGTGTGGTTCTGGTCCTTGTACTCGGCTGCAATAGTGACATAGCCGGTCTCGCCCCACGGCAAGCCCTTCCAGGCACTGACCGTGCCGACCTGGCCGTCAGTGCGCTTGCGCGAGGTCTGCTTGGTCCAGGTGCCGGGCAGCCGGCGCCGTGTTGGCATTGAAGTCGTATTCGGTCAGGCGCGCGCCGTAACTGACAGTGGCTTCGCCGCCCTCGCGGTCGGTGCGCAGGCGCACGTTGATCACGCCCGAGATCGCGTCCGAACCGTACTGGGCGGCGGCGCCGTCGCGCAGCACCTCGATGCTCTTGACGATCGCGGTCGGAATCGTGTTCAGGTCGACCGAGGATGAACCGCGGCCGATGGTGCCGTTGGTATTGATCAGGGCCGAGGAATGGCGGCGCTTGGAATTGACCAGCACCAGGGTCTGGTCGGGCCCCATGCCGCGCAGCGTGGCCGGGCGGATGGTATCGGTACCGTCGGCCAGGCCGGGGCGCGGGAAGTTCAGGGAAGGCAGCGCGATCGACAGCGCCTGGTTGATTTCGGTGGTGCTTAGGCGTTTCTGAGCGATTCGGCCGAGATGATGTCGATTGGCGCGGCGGTATCGAGTACCGTGCGGTTCGCCACCCGGGTACCGGTGACGACCACGACCGCGGGGTCGGGCGCCGGCGCGCTCTGGGCCTGGGCGCCCTGGCTGGTGAACATGGCCGCAATTGCGACGGCCAGCAGTGTTTGTTTCAGCGAAATCGTTACAGTCATCAGCATCCTCGTCACATTGTGGTCGGCGGTATTTACAAATACTCAACCGATATTGTGACCAAGATGCTTCAAAGTCAATTGCGTGGGGGTAGCCGCATGCGCGATTTACAACACCCGGCAGCGTGGGGGTCAGGTCCGGCATGCGGACACGGGCTCAACCGCATGGCGGTTGAGCCCGTGTCCGCATGCCGGACCTGACCCCAAGCGCTTTTACTTTCCTTCAACAGCTTGCCATGGCGTTGACGACCAGCAGCACCAGGCCATGAAGCGATGATGATGCCACCACGGCGTTGATCGCCGAGGTCGTCAGCACCGACAGCACGCCGCCCACCACGGCTACCGCAGCGGCCGCTTCATGCCACTGACTCGACCATGTGGTGCAGGACGGGAATGCCGTGCAGCAGGATGCCGCCGCCGACCATGAACATGGCAGCCGTGCCGACGATGGTCAGGGTTTTCATCAGCTTGGGCGCCGCGGCCAGCAGCATGCGGCCGAACGCTTGCGTGGCGCCGTTGTTTTTCTGGCTCAGGTGCAGGCCGAGGTCGTCGAGCTTGACGATGCTTAGGCCACCAGCCCGTACACGCCGACCGTCATCACGATCGCGATCGCAACGAGCACCATCACGCGCTCGGCGAAGGTGGCAGTGGCCACGGTGCCGAGCGTAATGACGATGATTTCGGCCGACAAAATGAAGTCGGTCCGGATCGCGCCCTTGATCTTGTCTTTTTCCAGGCTGACCAGGTCGACCTTGGGATCGGCCAGCGCGTGCACCAGCTCGTCGTGGTGCTTGGCGTCCTCGGCGGCGCTGTGCAGCAGCTTGTGCGCCACCTTTTCAAAGCCTTCGAAGCACAGGAAGGCGCCGCCGACCATCAGCAGCGGGATGATGGCCCAGGGCGCCAGCGCGCTGATGCCCAGCGCCAGCGGCACCAGGATGGCCTTGTTCTTGAGCGAGCCGACCGCCACCGCCCAGACCACCGGCAATTCGCGTTCGGGATCGACCCCGGACACCTGCTGGGCGTTCAGGGCCAGGTCGTCGCCCAGCACGCCCGCGGTTTTCTGCGCCGCGACCTTGCTCATCAGGGCGACGTCGTCGAGGATCGCCGCTATATCGTCAATCAATGCCAGCAAACTGCTTGCAGCCATCAGCCATGCTCCGGTTCTTGTCAAAAACGCCTATCTTACCCGACTCGGCCGTGTCGGCGGGGGCCCCGGGCTACCCCGGTTTTTTGCGTTTCAGGCCCCAAATTCTGCAGCTCGTCGCTTTTCGCCACCGCCGTCCGTGTGCATACGTATAGTTCAGACAATGCCTGACGCGACGACGCCCGGCAGCTGACCGAACCACTTTCGACCGATCCTCAACGAGGGTAAGACCATGAATACCGAACTCGACACCACCACCGCCACTGCCGTCACGGCCCGTCCGGTCAAGCGCAAAACGCGCATCACGATCTACCTCGACGACGAGGTGCTGCAAAAGTTCCGCACGCTGTCCGAACAGAGCGGCAAAGGCTATCAGACCCTGATCAACGCGGCGCTGCGCACCCGTCTCGCGCCGCCGCGCATGGAAGGCGCGCTGGCTGAGTAAACGCGGCGGCGCGGCATGCCGTTTGCCCCGCTGGTGTCAGGGTTTTGTCAGGCAAATTCCGTCGTGATCCAGTCACAGCGGGGCTTACTTTTGTACGCGCCCTTCAGAATTTATTACACATGGCAATAATTCATGCTAATCTTCCCGCTCTTTTAACTCGGGAGGATTGTATGAAAAAAGGCGAACTGATTGCGGAATTTGCAAAGCGTACGGAAATGTCCGGCGCTGCAGCCAACACTGCAGTTAACACGATCATCGAGATCATCACCGAGCGTCTGAAAAAGGCGACACGGTTGGCATCACCGGTTTCGGCACGTTCTCCGTAGCCAAGCGCGCTGCACGCAAGGGCCGTAATCCATCGACCGGCGCGGCTATCAAGATCGCCGCATCGAAGTCGCCGAAGTTCTCGGCTGGTGCGACCCTGAAAGCAGCGGTCAATCCTAAGAAGAAGTAAGCGTCACCCTCGCGCGGCCCGAAGCGAGGGCGCCAAGCGACTGCCGGTGTCTTCGCTTCAGGGACTGCGTGTCCTGCTGTTCCCCGTCCCACCTGATTTTCCCCATTCCCATGCCGCTGCCGACCTGGATCGCCTTCGTCTTTGCCGCCGTGATCATCGCGATCTCGCCCGGCTCCGGCGCAGTCCTGGCGATGTCGCACGGTCTGTCCTACGGCGTGCGCAAGGCCAGCGCCACCGTGCTCGGCCTGCAAACCGGCCTGCTGCTGGTGTTCGGCATCATGCGCGCCGGGGTCGGCTCCCTGCTGCTGGCCTCCGAACCTGCCTTCAACGTGGTCAAGGTGGTTGGCGCCCTGTACCTGATCTACCTCGGCGTCTCGCAATGGCGCGCACAAGCGGCGCCGGCTGCCGAGGCTTCGCATCCTGGCCGACCATCCCTCGTTCGGACGGCGCGTATTGGACGGGCTTCCTGACCAATGCGACCAATCCCAAGGGCATCATCTTCATGGTGGCGGTCCTGCCCCAGTTCATTTCCCAGAACGCGCCCTTGCTGCCGCAGCTGCTGATCCTGGGCGCGACCATGGTCACCATCGATACCTGCGTCATGCACGGCTACGCCCTGCTGGCGGCGACCATGCAAACCTTCTTCCGCAATGCCGTGTCGATGCGCCGCCTGAACCGCTTCTTCGGCGGCGTGCTGATCTTCATGGGCGGCGCCCTGTTTTTTGTGCGGCGCGGTACGAGCGCATAATTGCGTCATGTGAAAGTGTTTGTAACGGCTGTTGTCCATGTTCTGGGTGCTGCGTTGTAATCAATACACGCCCATATTCCGTCTTCCCTGGAGCTTTTGATGAGTACTCGATTCCTGAAAACCGCCGCGCTGATGATCCTTGCCACGGCATCGGCGTTCGCACTGGCCGACGACGATACGCCGAGCCGGGTCGGCCGCATTTCCCTGGCACAGGGTCAGGTCGACATCAGCGGCGAACAGGGCGACGAGGCCGAACCGGCCCTGGTCAACTGGCCTGTCACCTCCAACAGCCAGCTCACCACCGGGCGCGATTCGCGCACCGAAGTGCGGATCGGCTCGACCGCGCTGCGCCTGGACGCCGACACCTCGATTGACGTCAACGCGCTGGAAGACGATTCCCTGCGCATCACCCTCCATTACGGCAGCCTGAGCATCCGCGTGCGCAATCCGGACGTGCTGCGCGGCTTTGAACTCGATACGCCCCAGGGCACCATCCGCCTGCAGGACACCGGCCGCGTGCGCGTTGACGCCGGCCGCCGTGCCGACACCACCGCCCTCAGCGTGTTCGAAGGCGAAGCCACCTTCGACGGCGCCGGTTCGCGCCTGATCGTACCGCGCTGTCGCAAGCGCGCCGAAGTCACCCGCGACGACGTGCGCACCGGCCTGGCCCTGCGCGACAGCTTCGACGAATGGGGCATGATGCGCGACGTGCGCGACGAACGCTCCGAATCGGTGCGCTACGTCACCAGCGAAATGACCGGCTATGAAGACCTCGACCAGCACGGCGCCTGGAGCCAGGACCGCGAATACGGCCCGGTCTGGTATCCGCGCACGGTCTCAGGCTTAGCTGGGTACCTTACCGCGACGGCCGCTGGACCTATCTGCAGCCATGGGGCTGGACCTGGGTCGACAATGCGCCGTGGGGCTACGCGCCCTTCCACTACGGCCGCTGGGTCACCGTTGGCGGCCGCTGGTGCTGGTCGCCAGGGCGCAATGTCACGCGCGCCGTCTGGTCCCCGGCCCTGGTGGGCTGGGTTGGCGGCAGCAACTGGAACGTGAGCTTCAACAGCGGCGGCAGCCGCCGCGCGGCCCCGGCCACCGGCTGGTATCCGCTCAATCCGCGCGACACCTATGTGCCGACCTACCGCGTCAATCATGACAATCTGCGTTACCTGAACCGCAATGCGGGCGACGTGCGCGACGATATCCGTGGCCGCAACCGCCCCCGACAACCGCGAACGCGCTTAGCCTGACGGTGGTGCCGCACGACCAGTTCCGCCAGCGCGGCACCGTGGTGGTACCGACCATGCCGCGCGCCATCGTCTCGGCAGCACTGGCCGTCACGGCGCCGACCTATGTCCCATGCCGCGCCGGTGGTGGTGCGCCAGCGCGAACACCGCGGCAACGACGGCTGGCGCAGCCAGGACCGCAACGGCGATGGCCGTGCGGACAACAATGGCCGCTTCCAGCGCAATGAGCGCGGGCAGCAAAATGGTTTCCAGCAGCCTGCACCGCGTCCGTCCAGCATCATCAGCAACCCAAGCCAGCCGCAGAACAGCCAGTCCATGCCCGGCAACCGCCCGGCGACCGTGCTGACCCTGCCTAGCCAGCCGCAGCAGCCGCAACAGCCGCGCCGCTTCGTCGACGGGCCGGAACTGCGCCGCGAAAACACGTCCAACATGCCGACGCCAAGCACCGGCGCTGCCGCCGCAGTTGCAGAACCCGCCGCAGCAACAGCAGCGCGACGAGCGCTTCAACCGCGGCGAACGCAATGACCGCAACGATCCTGAGCGCGACCGTCGTTCGCGTGGCGCAGAATCGTGGCAGCAACAACAGCAACAGCAGCAGCAACAAGCGCAGCAGCAACGCCAGCAGCAGGAGCAGCAGTTCCAGCAGCAGCGCCAGCAGGATCAGCAGCGCCAGCAACAACAGCAGCAGCAACAGCAAGCCCAGCAGCAACGTCAGCAGGAGCAGCAGTTCCAGCAGCAGCGCCAGCAGGATCAGCAGCGCCAGCAACAACAGCGCCAGCAGCAGGAACAGCAGCAAATGCAGCGCCAGCAGATGGAACAGCAGCAGCGCCAGCAGGATCAGCAACGCCAGCAGCAGGAACAGCAGCGTCAGCAGCGCGTCGCCCCGCCGTCGATGCCGTCTCCGCAAGTCCAGCAGCAACAGCCGCAGCAACAGATGCAGCAACAGATGCAGCAAGCCCCGCGCCAGGCGCCGCCGCCTTCCGGCCAGCCTGAAAAAGCGGACAAGCCAGCCCAGTCGCGCCCGATGACGACCGACGAAGGCAAGCGCCGTGCCCGTGAAGATACGGACCGCCGCTGAGGTCCTCGCTAAAGGTGCCTTGCGTATGCTGCAATCTTTCGTTACTGGTGTTCGCCGGAATTATTTGAACTCTTAATAACTTTGGCGATCCTATTTAGTATGAATAGGATCCTCGCAATAGGTCAGGAAGTTGAATTTGTAAATGTTTCAACCGGCAAGCTGCACCGGTGGGACGTAAATGGAACAGTCGCGCTTCGCAGAACTGGTCGGCCACAGCTGTTGTGCAACATGGTTGAGTGCAGCTTCACTCATCAAGAGCTGCTCGATTGTAAAAGGCGGGTAACGAAGGGGGCCGTATGCTAGTGGCCCACAAGATTCGGCTCCGTCCCAATAATATACAGGGCACCTATTTCGCGCGGGGCCTAAGCACCGCTCGATTCGCTTACAACTGGGCACTCATTGAGTGGCAGCGCCAATACGAAGCACGCAAAGCCGACCCCACTCTGGCAATGCCCGGCGAGGGGGCCCTGCGGCGCCAGCTCAATTCCATCAAGCGTGCTCAGTTTCCATGGATGCTGGAAGTGACCAAGAATGCGCCGCAGATGGCAATTATCCAACTGGGCACCGCATTCAAGAATTTCTTCGAAGGACGGACGGGCTATCCTCGCCTGCGCAGAAAAGGCGTGGACGATCGCTTCTCAATCAGTAACGACCAGTTCAGCGTGAAAGGGGTGCACATCCGTATCCCTAAACTGGGATGGGTAAGAATGTACGAGCCGTTGCGCTATGCTTAAAGCAAGCTAGTCTCGGCGGGAATTTCACGCACGGCGGGAAAATGGTTCGTTAGCATAACCGTCGATACGTCTAACGTCTTCCCCCTACCATCGGCCCAAAATCAAGGTGTGGTGGGAGTGGATTTTGGCGTTATAGCGCTGGCGACCTTGTCGACGGGCGAAATCATCACAGGTCCAAAAGCATATCGCAGTCTGTTGCCGCGCTTGCAGGCGTTTGGCCCGCAGCCTGACGCGCAAATTAAAGGGCTCGACCGGTCGCGCCAAAGCGAAGGAGAAGCTAGCCATGCTGCATGAGCGAATAGCCAATGTACGCAAGGATGCCCTGCACAAGCTGAGTACGGACCTGACCCGGCGCTTTCAGACGATTGCCATCGAGGACCTTAACGTCAAGGGGATGATCAAGAACCGTTGTCTGGCGCGTTCGGTGTCAGACATGGGTTTTTATGAACTGCGTCGCCAGTTGACTTACAAGGGAGATCGACGCGGCTGTAATCTGGTAATTGCGGATCGCTGGTTTCCAAGTAGTAAAACGTGCTCGTCCTGTGGATATGTTCTCGATGCCTTGCCGCTGGCAACCCGACAGTGGATATGCACTGGCTGCGGCTCGCTGCACGACCGTGATAGGAATGCGGCCATTAACTTAAGAGATATCGCGGTGAGTTCCACCGTGACGGCCTGTGGAGGGGAAGGCACTGGCTTCGCGCGCAAGCGCGAGGTGAAACCGGCCCCGGCGAAGCAGGAATTCGACAGCGTTAGCCAGTTTCGACTTGCTGCGCATAAGTTCGAAGGAACGGAATAGTTTTCAGGCCAGTCAAGCGTAAGCCTTCTTTTTGGCTACAATGGGAACAGGCGGGGGCTCCACGAGGGCTGCCGCGCCTTATTTTCATTCTAGAACTGGATTTGTATGACCACCCCCGCTGACTCTCTCATCGAATACCCGAGCGACTTCCCAATCAAGGTGATGGGCGCCACACATGAGGATTTCGCCGCGACCATCGTCGACGTGGTGCTCGAATTCGACCCGACTTTCCACATTGGCCGCATGGAAGTGCGTCCTTCTGCCCAGGGCAACTACACCGGCCTGACGGTCACGGTGCGCGCCACCAGCCGCGTTCAGCTCGACGACCTGTACCGTGCGCTGTCGGCGCACCCGATGGTCAAGATCGTGATGTAAGGCAGGCAACGCCCTTTTCATGCAAGCCGCCACTCCCGCGCAGGTTCGCGACCTCGGCCGCGCCGATTACGAACCCGTCTTTGCCGCCATGCGCGCCTTCACCGATGCGCGCGAGACCGACACGCCCGATGAACTGTGGATCGTCGAGCATCCGCCCGTGTTCACGCTGGGCCTGGGCGCCGACCGCAGCCACGTGCTGGCGGCCAACGGCGTGCCCGTGATCCAGACCGACCGCGGCGGCGAAGTCACCTTCCACGGCCCCGGCCAGGTGGTGATTTACCTGCTGATGGACCTGCGCCGTAACAAGCCGGGCGGGAAGTTGTACGCGAGACAATTTGTCGGAAAAATCGAGCAAGCTGTGATCAATACGCTGGCGGCGTATAATCTTGCAGGCGAGCGCATCGCTGGCGCCCCAGGCATCTATATCGCCGCGGGCCCCGCGCAAAGGCGCCAAGATCGCCGCGCTTGGCCTGAAAGTACGCGGCAATGGCTGCACTTACCATGGGGTATCGCTGAATGTCGCGATGGACCTGGCACCGTTTTCCTGGATCAACCCCTGTGGATATTCCGGGCTAGAAACGGTGGATATGCGCACCATGGGTGCCGATGTGCCCCTGGCCGAGGTGCAGCGCAAGCTGGCCGACGAACTGGTGCAGCAACTGGCCAGTGCGGGAATGCCGACCGAACCGATTATTTAAACACGCCCTCTGGGCACGCAGCCACATGACTTCCGAGACCGATACCAGCACCGTCCCTGCCGCCTACAACGCGACCGACAAGCAAAAAGGCGCCAGCAAGACGTCGCGCATTCCGATCAAGATCGTGCCGCTGGCGCAAGTCGAGCGCCTGAAAAAGCCGGACTGGATCCGCGTCAAAGCCGCCTCGGCCTCGACCCGTTTCTATGAAATCAAGGATATCCTGCGCGCCAACAACCTGGTGACGGTGTGCGAAGAAGCGAGCTGCCCGAACATCGGCGAATGCTTCGGCAAGGGCACCGCGACCTTCATGATCATGGGCGACAAGTGCACCCGCCGCTGCCCGTTCTGCGACGTCGGCCACGGCCGTCCGGATCCGCTCGACGTCAACGAGCCGGTCAATCTGTCCAAGACCATCGCCGAACTGCGCCTGTCGTATGTCGTGATCACTTCGGTCGACCGCGACGACCTGCGTGACGGCGGCGCTTAGCCATTTCGTCGAATGCATCAAGCAAACGCGCGCCCTGTCGCCGAAAACCCGCATCGAAGTGCTGGTGCCGGACTTCCGCGGCCGCCTGGCCAAGGCGCTGGCGATCTTCGCCGACGGCTTGCCGGACGTGATGAACCACAATCTGGAAACCGTGCCGCGCCTGTACAAGGAAGCCCGCCCCGGTTCCGACTACACCCACTCGCTGGAATTGCTGCGCGACTTCAAGGCGCTGTATCCGAACGCGGTCACCAAGTCCGGCATCATGGTCGGCCTGGGCAGAAACCGATGAAGAAATCCTGCAAGTGATGCGCGACCTGCGCGCCCACAACGTCGAGATGCTGACCATTGGCCAGTATCTGGCGCCGTCGGGCGACCACTTGCCTGTGCGCCGCTACGTGCATCCGGACGTTTTCAAGATGTTCGAGGAAGAAGCGTACAAGATGGGCTTCGTTCACGCCGCAGTCGGCGCCATGGTGCGCAGCTCCTACCACGCGGACGAGCAGGCGCATAACGCCGGCTGTAGCGATCCCGGTTTAAGCGCAACGCCACGTGACCGCTCTCGTCCTGCTGCCCGGCATGGACGGCAGCGGTCATTTTTTGCCCAATTCTGCCAGCAGCTCGGTGCCTAAGCATCGACACGATCGTCATCGCCTATCCGCCGGACGCGGCGCTCGGCTACCGCGAGCTGACCGACTTCGTGCGCAGCCGCCTGCCGCCTGCCGAGCCTTACTTCTTGCTGGGTGAATCATTCTCCGGCCCGGTGGCGATCGCACTGGCCGCCGAGCGCCCGCCGATGTTGCTTGGCCTGATCCTGTCCTGTACCTTCGCCCGGAATCCGCTGCCCATCGCACGGGCGCTCAGCCCGCTCGTGCGATTTGCCCCGCTGTCCGCCCGCTGGTCGGCACTGGCGGCGCCGTTCTTGCTGGGATGGCATGCGCCAGCCGCCTTGCGGCAATCCTTGCGCGCCGTGCTCGCGAGCGCGCTTGGCTGCCGGTGCTGCGACGGCGGCTGCGTGAGGTGCTGGCGGTCGATTATTCCGAACAGGCAGCGAGCATTGCGGTGCCGGTGCTGTATCTGCGGGCTGCCCAGGACAGGGTCGTGTACGCTTCAGCGGCGCGGCATTTGTCGTCGCTATTGCCGCAGCTCACAGTCAAACGGTTAAACGGTCCGCACTTGCTGCTGCAAGCCAGGCCTGACGCTGCGGCGGCGGCGGTCATTGCCTTTGTCTGCGACATCCTGGACGCCAAGGCCCGGATCGAACAGGGCGATTGATCATACTAAGTGGCTGCCGCTATTTTTTGGCAAGGCCTTGCGGCCCTGGCGGCAAACTGAGCGGCAGCTTCGCTTCCCCGTCGCTTTCCACAATCAGCACCTTCACATTCGGCACGGCCTGCTTACGCATGACAATTTGCTCGGCAACTTCTTTGCGGCTGGGCGGGCGCGGGTGCTGGAACCAGAACATAGACAAACCTCCGTATGGGGAGTTCCATATGCTCCCGCTTGCGCAAAATGCAAGGCGTAACCCCGTTTTTGCCGTTCGTCCGTTTCATTCAGGTAACGCAGCTTCGAACAACCGATTTCACCCATAAGGATCCACCATGCGCCCACCCCTGCTCGCCGCCGTCGCGCTCGCCGTCATGTCCACCACCTGTTTCGCCAGCACCAGCGCGCCGGTGACGGCCGTGGTCCTGTATCCCGGCAGCGCTCGGCATCACCCGCACCGCCCAGGTCGCGCCCGGTGCCAGCGAAGTCGTGCTGACGGGCCTGCCATCGAATTTCGATGTCCAGACCATGCGCGTGGCTGCCTCGCCCGGCCTGCGGGTGGGCGCGGTCACGACGCTCGACGCCGCCATCGGCAGCGAAGCGCGCAATCCCGTCGAGGCGAACCTGGTCGAAAAAATCCAGGCGCTGCAGGACCAGAAAGCCCTGCTCGATGCCGAGGCCAGCGCCGCCCAGGCCGTGAAGAATTATCTGGAAAAGTTGGACGGCAATAGCGGTAGCGACAAACCGGGCCCCGGTCCCGACGGCAAGGCGCTGGCGGGCATGATCGATACGCTCGGCAAGGGCGTCAGTGCTTCGCTCGTGAAGATGCAGAAAATCGCGGTCCAGCAGCGCGCCCTCAATGCCAGCATCGACGTGCTGCAGCGCGACCTGGCGCGCCTGGAAGTCGGGCTCGCGTGACTCGCGCACCATCAGCGTGCGCCTGTCCGGCGACAAGGGCGGTACCGTCACCCTCATCTATCAGCTCAACAACGCCGGCTGGAAGCCGGGCTACCGCGCCAGCCTCGATTCGGGGTGCGTCGACCATCGAGCTGGCACGCCTGGCCACCGTCGCCCAGAACACGGGCGAAGACTGGAGCAACGTCAAGCTGACGCTGTCGACCAGCCAGCCGCGCCAGTCCCCGGTGGGGCGCGAAGCCCAGCCGTGGCTGCTGTCGTGGACCCGCCCGGCGCCGCAGGACTTCGCCCCAGCCCAGTATGCAGCCAAGCCGCCCCCCCATGGCGCCTGTCTTGGAGCGGGTCGAGGTGACGGGCAGCCGCAACAAGGCCCAGCTCGCCGATATCGACAGCAGCATGCTGGTTGACATTCAGAGCACCTTCGCGACCGAGTTCGAAGTCCCGGAACGGGTCAGCCTGGCGTCGGACGGGCGCGCCGTCACACTGGCGCTGTCAACCCAGACGCTGGCGGCGAAGCAATATCTGCGTGTCACCCCGCGCCTCGAGAAGTTCGCCATCATCATGGCCGAGACCGCGCGTCCGGACGGCGTATGGCCTAGGCAGGTAATCTGCAACTGTTCACGACGGCGGCTACGTGGGCGCCACCTGGTGGAACATTCAGCAAGGCAAGCGGACCGAATTCGCGTTCGGCCGCGACGAACAGTTGACGGTCGCGCTGGACGCGGTGGAAGGCAAGTCGGGCAGCAAAGGCATCTTCGGCTCGAATGCCTCGCGCACGGTTGCCGACGTGTTCACCGTCAGCAGCCGCCATCGCAAGCCGATGGACCTGGTGGTGATCGAAGCGTCGCCGGTCAGCACCTCGGACGAGATCAAGGTGCAAGCCGTGTTCGAGCCAGAAGCCTACCCTCACCGCCTGGGAAGAACGGCGCGGCGTGGTTGCCTGGAAGAGCGCGATTGCGCCGGGCGCGACGCTGAAATTCAACGTCGAGTACCAGATAGACTATCCGAAGGATGGCGTGATGGTGGGCCTGCGCTGATTGATCTGGCGGGCGGATTCCAGCGGTAGTGGCCGGTGACAGGATAGGAAAACAGGCTGTTCTCCTCATGCGCGCCCCCGATGTTGTGGATCACCATCGGCACGCCGGTCCAGGAACGCTGGTCGGAGACGATGCCGATGTGCGGCAGGTTGCCGGGCAGGCGCCAGGTGACGATGTCGCCGGGCTGGTAGTCGCGCCCGTCGCGGCTGATGGCCAGCGCGCTGCCCTGGCGTTTGAGAAAGGTTTGCAGGTTGGGAACGCGGCGGTGATCGATGTTGCTGTCGCGCGCCTTGAGCTGCCACAGCTTGGGGTAGGCGCCCCAGGCCTTGCCCATGTCGTTGTGCACGAGTTCTTGCAGGTCGACGCCGCGCTGGCGGTAGGCGCGGATCACGACATCGGTGCATACCCCGCGTGCGGCCTAAGCACATCGCCATTCGGATAAGCCATCTTTTCGTAGCCGGGGTTGTAGCTGACCGTGACGCCGATCTGCGCGCGGGCGGCCGCGACCAGGTCCGTGCGCGGCTGTGCGGCGGCCAGCAGCGGCAGGCACAACATGGAGCAAGCGATCAATATTTTCATGGTTTGGCTATTCTGCAGGCAATTTGCATAACGGGGATAATGACACGCTAAGTCCATTGCATAAAGAAAGTCATCCCATGAGCAAGCAAAGCATGTACACCCCGGAAGCGATGAACAAGTTCGGCGCCGCCAGCCTGCCCGGTTTTCTGGGCATCGAGATCACGCGCGTGTCGGAAGGCGAAGTGGCCGCCCGGATCGAAATCAAGCCGCATTTGCTCGCGCCGAATGGTTTCTTGCACGTTCTAAGCACCGTCATCACCCTGGCGGACACGGCCGCCGGTTACGCTTGCGTGGCCAATCTGCCCGAGGGCGCGAACAATTTCACCACGGTCGAGCTCAAGTCGAATCACCTGGGCACCGCGCGCGACGGCGCGATCGCCTGCGTGGCCAAGGCCGCCCACCTCGGCCGCACCACCCAGGTGTGGGACGTGGTCGTGACCAATGAAGCGAACGGCAAGACCATCGCCCTGTTTCGCTGCACGCAGATGATTCTGTATCCAAAATAGTGTAAATTTGGCGCATGAAGACACTGCTCGTCACCCTGGCTTGCGCCAGCCTCATGACGGCCGCGCAAGCGGCCGATGACGCCACCTTCCAGGGGCTGGGCGGCAAGCCCGGCATCAAGCAGATCGTGGCCACCTTCCTTCCGCTGATCCAGGCCGATCCGCGCATCAAGGAATCGTTCACCGACATCGACATGAAGAACCTGGCGCTGCGGCTGGAAGAGCAGTTCTGCGTGCTCAGCGGCGGGCCTTGCGCCTACCAGGGCAAGGACATGAAAGAGATCCACGACGGTCTGAACATCACCAACGCCCAGTTCAATGCCCTGGCCGAAGACTTGCAGATCGCGATGGAGAAGGTGGGCGTGCCATCCCGCTTCCAGAACAAGCTGGTGGCGAAGCTGGCGCCCATGCAGCGCGACATCGTGACAAAGTAAGCACTCGCACACAAGAAAAAGGCCTCGCACTGCGAGGCCTTTTGTTTTACAGCCGGACCCAGTTACCCTTGTAGATGATCGGTCCGGTCGGCCCGTTCGGGTTCGGCGAGCCGCCCTTCGGCTCGAGGGTGACGGCCAGCAGCATCACGTCGCCGCCGATGGCGCTGTCAGGCAGGGTGAAGCGTCCGCGGTTGCCAGCCAGCACGCCGAGCGAGCGCGGGTTGCCGCTCTTCGGTACCGCCCACAGCTCCAGGCTCTTGTCGGCCGCGATCTGGGCGGTGGTGACCAGGCGCATGTCGAGTGCATGGTTGCGCACGTCGGCCGTCACCACCATGGCCGCCTGGGCCTGGTCGTCGTTCAGCGTGGCGATGTAGGAAATGCTTGGGGTTTCCACTGCTTAGTTAGCTCATCACGACGACCAGCAACAGGGCCGCCAGACCGCTGGACACCAGACCCAGGCCGCGCCAGAAGGCAAGGTTTTCGTACAGCCAGTATTCCCAGCCGCTGGCTGTCGGCTTGAGGTTCAGACGCCGCTCGATGCCGGTCCAGACCGATTTTGGCGGTGGCACGCTGCTTAAGCAAATTCGGCCATCGGCGCCAGCCGCTGCTGCCACTGGGCGGTGATGTTGCGCAAGTCGGCGTCCTGGTGCATCCAGCCTTCGAAGCGGCGGCGCGCACCGCCACGCAGCGTGCCCAGCACGTATTCCGCTGCCAGCTTCTGGCGTAATACGACGTTGTTGCGGATATTCATGCTTGCTCCCGTTTCATGAGGCAGGTACGCAGCTTGTCCAGACTGCGTCTGATCCAGGTTTTGACGGTGCCAACCGGTAGCTTCATGTGCTCGGCAACTTCGCTGTGCGACAGGTCGTGGTAAAACGCCAGCGCCACCACTTGCCGGTGCATGCCTTCGAGCGCAGACATGCACCAGGCCAGCGCTTTCGCGTCGCCTGTCATTTGCAGTGCCTCGATGGGCGTTGCCGCCGGATCCTGAAGAGCATTCATGACTTCGCTATCAAACTGTTCCGCGTCAATTTCAACCGAGACGTCGCTGCGCCGGAGGTGGTCGAAAGCCTTGTTCCGGACAATGGTGGCCATCCAGGTCATCGGTGCGGCAAGATGGCTCTGATAGCTGGCGGCATTGTTCCAGATGGCGACGAAGCTCTCCTGCAACACTTCTTCAGCGAGCTCGTGCTTATGCAATATACGCAGAGCAAAGCCAAACAGTTTCGGGGAAGTTGCATCGTACAAAGAACGGAAGGCGGCGGCATCACGCTTGCTGACGGCAAGCAGCCAGGTTTTCAGTTGCTGCGGGTCTGGCGCTTTGAGATCGTTGGACACTGCGAGCCTTGCTGGAGGGAGTCGGAAATGACCGCGCCGGGGCGCGGATGGGTAATTTGAGGTTATCGCACATGCATACCCAAATACAACATCATTTTTAACAAAATAAGTCAAAATACTTGAATCCAAAACGCCTTCGTTTGCGTACCCACAAGGGAGAGCGTTGAAGTTCGGAAAATTCATTGACGTTGAGGCATGAGAGGATCATTTCGTGCATGACACAATTTACGGACGTTTTCTAGCTGCAACATTGGGCTTCCTGTGCAGTCTGCCTGCCTTCGCGCAAGGCGGGCCGGACCTTGGCAAGCTGACCGCGACGGGCGGCGTCAGCCAGCTCGAAGGCAGCCGGCGGCGGCGGACTGAGCCCGTGGGCGCTGATTACCGGTTATGGCAGCCGCGACAGCTGGGGCGGCAACGCCCACCTCACCAGCGTGCGCACCCAGGATTACGCGCTCGACAGTGCTGGCCTTGCGGTAGGGATCCATGACCGGGTCGAGTTCTCGCTGGCGCGCCAGCAATTTCGCGGCAGCCTGGCGCCGCTCGACCAGCTGCGCATCGAACAGGACATTGCCGAGCATCAAGCTCAAGCTGCGCGGCGACGCCGTGGTCGACCAGGATCAGCCGTGGCCGCAAGTGGCGGTCGGGGTATTGGTCAAGCGCAACCGCGGCATCGGCGGGCTCGGCGCGTTGGGCGTGAGCAGCGTGACCCAGCTCGGCGCCAATGACGATCACGGCATCGATTATTACGTCGCCGCGACCAAGCTGTATCTCGATCACAGCCTGCTGCTCAATGGCACCGTGCGCGCGACCAAGGCCAATCAGATGGGATTACTGGGATTTGGCGGCGACTTGCGCGACCGCTACCAGCCGGTGCTGGAAGTGTCGGCCGCCTACATGCTCAGCCGCAAGCTGGTGGCCTAAGCATCGAATACCGGCAAAAGCCGCACAATTTGAGTGTGGATAACGAAAAAGATTACGCGGACGTGTTCGTCGCCTGGTTCCCCAGCAAGCACCTGTCGGTGACGGCGGCGTTCGCCTCGCTGGGCGACATCACGGTATTCAATCCGCGCCGCCAGCGTGGCGTCTATCTGTCGCTGCAGGCCGGGTTTTAGCTTAGCCAGTTCTTTTTCCAGCAGCGCGTGCAGTGCGGCGAAGTCGGGCTCGCCCACGTAGCGCTTGATGATCTTGCCGTGCTTGTCGATCACGTAGGTGGTCGGCGTCAGCTGCACGTCGTTGAAGGCTTTGGCGATGTCGCCGCCGCTGTCGAGCGCGACCGTGAACGGCAGTTTGCGCGTCTCGGTAAAGTTGAGCACGTAGTCGGGACGGTCATACTTCATGGCCACCGCGACAAATTCCAGGCCCTGGCCTTTGAACTTGTTGTAAGTGTCGACCATCTGCGGCATTTCCTTGACGCAGGTGGTGCACGACGTTGCCCAGAAATTGACCATCACCACCTTGCCGCGCAAGCTTTGCGAGCTGATCTTTTGCCCTTGCAGATTGGTGAAGGTCACTTCCGGGGCGGCTTGGCGCGCCATTCATCGACATATAGCCGCCGATGGCGAGCGCGGTCACCACCACGCCGATGATGGCTTAGCTTGATCCAGTTCGCGCGTGGGGTATTTTCTCTCGACATGGCTTTACAGTGCCACGCTGCCCGTGTTCGGGGACAGTGCGCGCATCTCTTCCTCAGTAATGTATTCGAAGACCTTGACCACTTTGGTCACGCCGGACACGCCGCGCGCCACATCGCCGCCGACCTGGCCTTCGCGCTGGGTGACGCGGCCCATCAGGTAGACCACGCCGCGTTCGGTGACGACCTTGAACGAGGTGGCGGAAATGGTTTTCATGTCGACCAGGCTGGCCTTGACCTTGGTCGTGATCAGCGCGTCGTTCGAGCGCGAGGTGTAGCTGGCCGGGCTAGATGATCTCGAGTTCGTTGGTGACCGACAGCACGCCGTCGATGGCCTTGGCTTCACGTTCGACCTTGGCCTTGGTGTCCTCGTCCCGCACTTCGCCGGTCAGCAAGACCTGGCGGTTGTAGCTGTTGGTGTTGATGTGTGCATCCTGGCTAAAGCAATTTTCGGCAGGCGCAGGTCGGCCTTGACGGCAATGGCTTTGTCGTCGGCCTGGGCGCCCAGCGTGCGGCGGTCGTTGGCGGAACTGGCGGCGGCAACTGCGCCGCCGACAACCAGGCCGACGCAGGCGGTCAGGCTGCCCAGCAGGGCGATCACGATGGCGGCTTGCGCGGTGCGGCGCAGCACAGGGTGATCGAATTTACTCATTGGCATCTCCTCCGAACAATGCGACGTCGATCCCGTCGCAAATGGCATGTATGGTCACCAGGTGGACTTCCTGGATGCGCGCGGTGCGCGAATGGGGTACGCAGATATTGACGTCGGCGTCGGTCAGCATTTTGGCGAGCACGCCGCCATCTTTGCCGGTCAGCAGCACGACGCGCATTTCGCGCTCGAGCGCGGCTTCGACCGCGGACACGACGTTGGCCGAATTGCCCGACGTCGAAATCGCCAGCAAGATGTCGCTTCTAGCCTGGCCGAAGGCTTGCACTTGCTTCGAAAAAATCTCTTTGTAGCTGTAATCGTTACCGACCGCCGTCATGATCGAGGTATCGGTGGTGAGCGCCATGGCTTAAGCAGCAGGGAAGCGCTCGCGCTCAGAAACGGCCAACCAGTTCGGCCGCGAAATGCTGGCAATCGGCAGCCGAGCCGCCATTTCCGCAGGCAAGAATCTTGTTTCCGTTGGACAGAGCGCCGAACATCAGGTCGATGGCTTCGGAGATCGGGTGGGCCAGTGCGGCGGCCGACTGGATCTTCAGTTCGGCGCTCTCGTGAAAGTGGGCAAGGATGCGTTGAGTATTCATAGATGACGATTATAGTGCAACGGCCATGGAGGCCGGGCAAGAGGACTTAAATATGCTTACACTTGGATGGCGTCGCGCAGCCAGTCGAGCCGGTCGGCGTCGATCGCGATGACGTCGATGCGGCAGGGCGGAACCCGCGGATAGCGCAACAGATAATATTGCGCGGCACGCACGATGCGGCGGATCTTGGCTTGGCGTGATGCTGGCCGCGGCGCCGCCATGGGTGCCATGCGCGCTCGCGCACCTCGACGAACACCAGCACCGCGCCTTCGTGCAAAATCAGGTCGATTTCACCGAGTTTGCACTGAAAATTGGCTTCCACCAGGCGTAAAACCGTGTTCTTGCAAGAAAAGCAAGGCACGGTCTTCGCTGGCCTTGCCCTGTTCCTGCTTGTGACTGCGCCGGGCTTAGCCACATGCTAGCGCTTCTTGTCGACCAGCCGGTAACTGCCACCCTGGTAGACGGCACCCGTTTCACTGCGGGTGAAGCGGAATTTCCCATTGCTGACATTGACCGACAGGCGGCCGGTCACGCCGTCCATCTGGAATGCGCTTGTTGGCTTAAGTGCAACTTCGCGCGACCCGGAATGCATCGATCCCCAGCGCGTACAGGCGGTCCAGGTCGTGCGAGGTGGCCTGGGCGGCCCGGCGCGGATAGACCATGACGGCCGGATTGTCGGGCTGCACCTGCCACGGCATGTCCAGCAGGCGCACGCCGTCGAGCTCGGCCACGGCGCTGCCCGGCTCGGCGCCGGGATTGACCGAGGCCGTGCCATACACGGGCATGCCGCTGCCGAGGGCGCCGCGTACCTGGCGCAACTGGTCGGCGTCGAGCGCGGCGAAGACCAGGGCCGATGGGCTCCGTTTCGATCCGGGTCCGGACCTGGCTGATGCCCGATTCGTGCAGGTAGCCGCTCGATACCGGGACCTCGACCAGCTGCGACGTATTGCCCAGTTGCTGCCAGCGGGCCGCGAAGGCGGCGGCGATCCTGCGCTGCCAGGCATTGCTGCCCGATACGATCAGGGCGGCGGACTTGGGATGCTCGGCCGCCGCCCATTGCGCGACCTGGCGCGCTTCATCCTCGATCGACAGGCCGATCACCAGCATCTTGGGAGGCACCGGGTCGCCGCCGCTGGCCGGATGATTGAGCGCGATCGTCGGCTTGGAAACCGTGCCGCTGGTGGCGACCATGCTGACGGCCGGGCGCGCCAGCGGGCCGACGATCAGGTCGTTGGTCTTGAGTGCGGCCATGTAGGCGTCCAGCGACTCGTCCGCGCTGTCGCCCGTTTCCGATCAGATTGACCACGAAACCGGTGCGGTCGCGCTCGTAGGCGGCCATGAAACCTGCGCGCACCGCTTCGGCGGGCCCGGCCAGTCCCCCCGAGCGCAGCGGCAGCATCAGGCCGATCCGGATCTCGTTGCCCGCAGGCGGGCCGCATGGCGTGTCGGGACCGCCGACCGGCAAGGTTTGCACGGAAGCGGGCGCGGCCAGCGGGGCCGGGGCTTAGCTGTACGGCCTGGTCGGCGCGGGGATGGGCTGCATCCGCACTTGTGTTTGGCTCGGCGGGCGCGCACAATCGGCCCGGTTCGCCGCAGGGCGTGCTGCAGGCGCTCAGGAAAGCCAGCGCCGCGCCTACCAGCAGGCCATTCCACATTTTTATTGGCATTTCACCTCCAAATGACAGAACAACAGTCCAGTCCGATCGCTCAGCTTCCCGTCATGGGCGAGGCGGCACAGCAGTCCTATCCTACCGCAACGCTGTACATTGTGGCCACTCCGATCGGGAACGTGACCGACATCAGCGTGCGCGCCCTGCACGTGCTGGGCATGGTCGACGCGGTCGCCTGCGAGGACACGCGCAATACCGGCAACCTGCTGACCCGCTTCGGCCTGTCGCGCCCGATGATTGCCGCCCACCAGCACAACGAGCGCGAAGTTGCCGACAAGATCATCACCCGCCTGCTGGCGGGCGAACGCATCGCGCTCGTGTCCGATGCGGGCACGCCGGGCGTATCCGATCCGGGCGCGCGCATCGTCGACGCGGTGCGCGCGGCGGGCTTGCGCGTGGTGCCGGTGCCGGGCGCATCGGCGGCGGTAACGGCGATCTCGGCCAGCGGCCTGGTGAACGACCAGTTCTATTTCGTCGGTTTCTTGCTTAGGCCAAGGCCAAGCAGCGAAAGCGCCCTGCTGCAACTGCTGACGGTGGGCGCGACCATGGTGTTCTACGAAGCGCCGCACCGCATCCTCGATTGCGTCGATGCGCTGACGGCCGTGTTCCCGCCCGAGCGCCAGATCGTGTTCGCGCGAGCTGACCAAGCTGTTTGAAGAAATCCACCGTTGCCCCTTGTCGGAAGCACAAGCCTGGGTCAAGGCCGATCCGCATCGTGAAAAAGGGGAATTCGTTGTGCTGCTCGAAGGCGCGGCCAGCGGCGGCGACGCCGAGGAAGCCGAGGCCGAGCGCATTCTCAACATCCTGCTGGCCGAGTGCTCGGTCAAGCAGGCGGCCAATCTGACCGCGCAAATCACGGGGCGCAAAAAAACGCCTTGTACGAGCGCGCTGCAGTTAAAAGGCGAGTCCGAAAAATAATTCGCGGCCTGCCCTTGACCGAAAGGGCCCCAGCCGTTATGATTCTGGTCCTCGGAGTGTGGCGCAGTCCGGTAGCGCACCTGGTTTGGGACCAGGGGGTCCAAGGTTCGAATCCTTGTACTCCGACCAGTATTTCATGAAACCCGCAAGTCCTTTGGACCTGCGGGTTTTTTGTTTTCAGCCTGCTTTTTTGGCCGCCAGCGCATTGCTTAAGCGCGGCTGGAACCCTTGCGGCCCAGCTGCTGGGCGATGAACTGGCCTAGACGTCGACCACGATGCCCAGGTCGATGCCCGTCTCGATCCCCAGCCCGTTCATCAGATACAGCACGTCTTCCGTGGCCACATTGCCGGTCGCGCCCTTGGCATAAGGACAACCACCCAGGCCCGATACCGAGGAATGGAAAATCGACACCCCCACTTCCAGGCTGGCGTAGATATTGGCCAGCGCCTGGCCGTAGGTATCGTGGAAGTGGCCGGAAATGCGGTCCAGGTGGAATTCATGCGGCGGCGCGCAGCATGACCGCCTGCGTCTTGCGCGCAGTGGACACGCCGATGGTGTCGGCGATATCGAGTTCATCGCAGCCCAGGTCGCGCATGCGGCCCACCACGTCGGCCACGGCGTCGAGCGGCACGTCGCCCTGGTAAGGGCAGCCGAAGGCGCAGCTGATCGAGCCGCGCAGGCGCAGGCCGTGCTCCTTGGCGGCCTTGGCCACGCTCTCGAAGCGCGCGATCGATTCGGCGATCGAGCAGTTGATGTTCTTTTGCGAGAACGCTTCCGAGGCCGAACCGAAGATCACCACCTCGCCCGCGCCGGCATGGGCCAGCGCCGCTTCGAAGCCCTGCATGTTCGGCGTGAGGGCCGAATACAGCGTGCCCGGACGGCGCGTGATGCCTAGCCATGACGTCGGCGCTGGTGGCCATCTGCGGCACCCACTTGGGCGACACGAACGACGCCGCCTCGATGTTCTGGAAGCCTGCGCTGGAGAGGCGGTCGACCAGTTCGATCTTGACCGCGGCGCTGACCGATTCTTTCTCGTTCTGCAGGCCGTCAGCGCGGACCGACTTCGACGATTTTGACTTTGTTTGGCAGCTTGTTCATTTAATATCCTCGGTTGCGCTCGACGACATCGGCAACGGCTTCGCCGCGTTCTGAATGCCTTCCAGTTTAGCGCTGATTTGTTCAATGCTCTCGCGGCGCAGCGTCAGCGCCGAGATGTGCGGGGTGATCGTGATTTTCGGCTCGTCCCAGAACGGGTGCGGGGCCTAAGCAGCGGTTCGTTGCGGAACACGTCCAGCGTGGCGCCGGCTGATGTGGCCGGAGCGGATCAGCGTGAGCAGGTCCGGCTCGGCTACCAGGGCGCCGCGCGCCACGTTGATCAGGTAAGCGCCCTGGGGCAGCAGCGACAGGCGGCTGCGGTGGAGCACATTGGTGGTATCGGGCGTGAGCGGCAGCAGGCAGACCAGCACGCGCGTGCCGCGCAGGAAATCGTCGAGCTGTTCGGGCCCGGCGTAGCACTCCACGCCGTCGATCTGTTTGGCGCTGCGGCTCCAGCCGCGCAGCGGGAAGCCGAACGATGCGAGCGACTCCAGCACGCGCTTGCCCAGCACGCCCGTGCCCATCACGCCGACCGTGAAATCGGCCTTGGCGTGCTGCGGCAGCGGCTTCCAGACGCCGCGCCTGGCCAGCTGTTCGTATTCGTCGAAACGGCGGAAGTAGCGCAGCACGGCGTGCGCGACGAATTCGGCCATCTGGATCGCCATGCTTAGGCGTCGCCCAGGCGGATCACCGGGACCGGCGGCAGCGCTTCGCTGTACTTGAGGATGCCGTCGGCATGCCGCCGGTCAGGAAGATGGCTTTGACGTGCTGCAGTTCGGGCAGCAGGGCCACTGGGGGCGACCACAGGACTGCGTAGTCGCAGGGGGCGATGCTTGCCCCTTCGTGCCAGACCACGATCTCGGCTTCCGGCAGAACCTGAGCAAAATCGGCTACCCAGGGATCGGTTATTCCATCGGCGCGGTGCAAAAGTATGCGCATGTTGTCTCCACTATTTCGATGGCTTGGAAACGTCGCCGTCGCGCAGGTCCGGTCGCATGCGACCGCACCTGCGCGACGGCGATGTGGTGGTAACTCAGGCCGTCTTGAACGCCAGCAGCGGCGCGCCGTCTGCTACCTGATCGCCAACCTGGTACAGAATCTCCTCCACCAGTCCGTCGCTTGGCGCGGCGATGGTATGTTCCATCTTCATCGCTTCCATGATCACGAGCGGATCGCCCTTCTTCACTTCCTGTCCTTTGGTGGCCAGCACCGCGACCACTTTGCCCGGCATTGGCGCGGTCAGTCGTCCGCCTAAGCAGCTTCCGTCTCATCGGCATGCGCCATCGGGTCGTTGAAGGTCAGCGCAAAATGGCGCCCGCCGGTGAATACGTGGAACACGTCGCCATCGCGGCGCACGGTGCCATGCATCGAGGTCGCGCCCAGCTTGATCGACAGGTCCGCACCATCGCGCGCCGTGACCGACAGGTCGACATCGATGCCGCCCACCGACAGACCCCAGCCGTGCGGGTGATAGGTCATGCCGACCGAGTAGGTCTTGTGTTCGTCGGCGAAACCGAGCTGGCGCTGGTAGGCGCTGTTCAGGCGCCAGCCAAGTGCGTTGCCCCATGGGTCGGCCGGATTGGCGGAGGCCGACGCCGACGCGCCCTTCTCCGCCTCGGCCAGCGCCACGGCGGCCAGCGCCAGCGCGCCCACCGGTGCCGATTTCGGCAGCGGGAACAGCTCGTCGCTGTTACGCTCGATCAGGCCGGTGTCGAGGTCCGCGCTGGAGAAGGCGCTGCCTTCGACCAGGCGCTTGAGGAAGGCGATATTGCTGGCCAGGCCGACCAGCTGGAATTCGGCCAGCGCCTGCGACATGCGTGCCAGCGCCTGATTGCAGGTCCGCGCCCCAGACGATCAGCTTGGCGATCATCGGGTCGTAGAACGGCGAGATGGCGTCGCCCTGGCGTACGCCGGAATCGATGCGCACCGCTGCCGACGCGCCCGGGCGTGCCGCCCAGTTCAAAATTGACGGCCTGCGGCGTATCCATGTGGCGCAGCGTGCCGATCGACGGCAAGAAGCCCTTCTCCGGATTCTCCGCGTACACGCGCTTCGATCGCGTGACCGTTGATCGCCAGTTCCGCCTGCGCTTTCGGCAGCTTCTGGTAAGCGGCCACGCGCAGCTGCCACTCCACCAGGTCGGTCCCGGTGATCATTTCGGTGACCGGATGCTCAACCTGCAGGCGCGTGTTCATCTCCATGAAGTAGAACGAACCGTCCTGGTTGGCGATGAATTCGACCGTGCCCGCACCCACGTAGCCGACCGCACGCGCGGCCGCCACGGCCGCTTCGCCCATCGCGGCGCGGCGCTCGGCCGTCATGCCCGGCGCCGAGCGCTTCTTCCAGCACCTTCTGGTGGCGGCGCTGCACGGAGCAGTCGCGCTCGTGCAGGTAGACGCAGTTGCCGAGCGTGTCGGCGAACACCTGGATCTCGATGTGGCGCGGACGCTGCAGGTATTTTTCGGCCAGGACCTTGTCGTCGCCGAAGGAGCTGATCGCTTCGCGCTTGCACGAGGCCAGCGCCGCCTTGAAGTCTTCCGAACGTTCGATCACGCGCATGCCCTTGCCGCCGCCATGCCTACTGACGCTTTCAGCAGCACCGGATAACCGATACGGTCGCCCTGCTGCTGCAGGAAGTCCGGATCCTGGTTGTCGCCGTGGTAGCCCGGCACCAGCGGCACGTTGGCCTCTTCCATCAGCGACTTGGCGGCCGACTTGGAACCCATCGCGCGCATGGCGGACGCCGGCGGACCAATGAAGACCAGGCCCGCTTCGACGCAGGCGTCGGCAAAATCGGCGTTCTCGGACAGGAAGCCGTAGCCCGGATGGACCGCCTGGGCGCCGGTCGCGAGCGCGACGGCGATGATCTTGTCGCCGCACAGATAGCTTTCCTTGGCTGCCGCCGGACCGATCAGGACCGCTTCATCGCACACCGCCACATGTTTTGAATTCGCGTCCGCCTCCGAATACACGGCGACGGTCTTGATGCCCATGCGGCGCGCGGTGGCGGCGACACGGCAGGCGATTTCGCCACGGTTGGCGATGAGGATTTTAGTGAACATGGATCGGTTCCGTTGATTTGTTTTTATGTGTGTCGAATCAGCCGCCGCACGCCGCTTTTGGCGCCGAGTCGAGCGTGGCAGCGCGTTACCAGGCCCAGTTTGGCCAGCAGTGCGCGGTCGTCTTCGGCTTCCGGGTTCTCGGTGGTGAGCAGCTTGTCGCCGTAGAAGATCGAGTTGGCGCCTAAGCCAGGAAGCACATCGCCTGCACTGCTTCGCCCATCTGGCGGCGGTAAGCCGACAGACGCACGCGCTTGTGGCATCGTGATGCGGGCCACGGCGATGGTGCGCACGAATTCGAACGGGTCGAGCGGGTCCAGGCCGTGCAGCGGCGTGCCTTCGACCTGCACCAGGTGATTGACCGGCACCGATTCAGGATACGGATTCAGATTGGCCAGCTGGGCGATCAGGCCGACGCGCTGCAGGCGCGATTCGCCCATGCCGACGATGCCGCCGCAGCAGACCTTCAGGCCGTGCGCTGCGCACGCGGCCCAGGGTGTCCAGGCGGTCCTGGTATTCGCGGGTCGAGATCACGTTGTTGTAGAACTCGGGCGCGGTGTCCAGATTGTGGTTGTAGAAGTCCAGGCCCGCGTTCTTGAGGCGGTCGGCCTGGCCTTCTTCCAGCATACCGAGGGTGGCGCAGGTTTCCATGCCCAGCGCTTTGACTTCGCGCACCATCTCTTCGACCTTTTCCATGTCGCGCTCTTTCGGGCTGCGCCAGGCGGCGCCCATGCAGAAGCGGGTCGCGCCGTTGGCCTTGGCCTGCTTGGCCGCGTCGATCACGGTGTCGATGTCGAGGATCTTCTTGGCTTCGACGCCGGTGTCGTAACGTGCCGCCTGCGGGCAGTAGCTGCAGTCTTCTTCGCAGCCGCCGGTCTTGATCGACAACAGCGTCGCCAGTTCCACGTCGCTTACCGGGAAGTTCGCGCGGTGCACGGTCTGGGCCTTGAACATCAGGTCGTTGAACGGCAGCTCGAACAGCGCCAGCACATCGGCCAGCGGCCAGGTAGCCGCTTCCAGGCAGCTTGATGGCAGGGGCGGCCGGGTGGAAAGAGACAGCGGTGGTTTGGGACATGGTGATTCCTTCTCTGGGTCAGTCGCGCGTGGACGGCCAGCCTGGCAGCCCCGCGAGATCAATAAATTGAGCGGCTTCTTTGGCCGTTGCTTGTTCAAGGTACGGAATGCGGCCCAGCAGCGGGGCCGGGATGCGTTGTTCGAGTGCCGCCACGTTCTCGTCGGCGAATTGCATGTCGGGATCGATCTCGTTGACCACCCAGCTAAGCCAGCACCAGGTCGCGCTTGATGATCGCTTCCATCGTCAGCAGGGCGTGGCTGATGCAGCCCAGGCGCAGGCCCACCACCAGGATCACCGGCAGATTGAGCTGCTCGGCCAGCTGGGCGCTGTCGAAGTCGTCCGAGAACGGCACCCGGAAGCCGCCCACGCCTTCGACCACGACCGCGTCGGAGGCGGCCAGGACTTCGGCATAGGCAGCGATGATGGGCACCGCTTCGATGGTCACGCCCTGGCGCGCGGCGGCGATGTGCGGCGCGCACGCGTCGCGCAGCATGTAGGGGGTGGTGATATTGCCGGGCAGGTGGACATTGCTGGCGGCGATCAGCTGGTCGGCGTCGTCGTTGCGCAGTTCGCCGTCGCGCATGACGGCGCCGGCGGGCCACCGGCTTCATGCCGCAGGCGCGCACGCCCCGCCTCGACCAGCGTGTGCAGGATGGCCGACGACACCAGCGTCTTGCCGATCTCGGTGTCGGTGCCGGTCACGAAGCAGGAAAAGCGCATCGGCAAGCCTTCGGCGGACAGGGCCGACTGCGCTTCGGCGACCGGCGTGGCTGCGGGAGCGGCAGTGGCGAGCGGATCGACCGGGTCGTTCAGACTCATCGCAATTCCTCCAGTTCGTTGATCGCGGCAGCGAGCTGCGCGACTTCCTCGTGCGTGTGCGCGGCCGACAGCGTAACGCGCAAACGCGCGGTCCCGGCCGGAACCGTGGGCGGGCGGATGGCCTAAGCACCCACAGGCCCATGCCATACAGGCTAGGCAGCAGCACACGCAGCGCTTCCTCGTTGCTGCCGATGATGATCGGCTGGATCGCCGTGGTCGATGCGACGCGCTGCCAGCGCTTCAACTTCAATTCACCGTCCAGCTGGGCGATCAGCGACTGCAGATGCGCGCGGCGCGATGCGCCCTCGTCGCCGCTGATGATGTCGATGCTGGCCAGCAGGGCGTGCGCCAGCAGCCGGCGGCGGCGGTGGTGTAGATGTAAGGACGGCCGCG
The DNA here is from genome assembly GCA_024703915.1 of Massilia sp. H-1. Taxonomy (GTDB): domain Bacteria; phylum Pseudomonadota; class Gammaproteobacteria; order Burkholderiales; family Burkholderiaceae_D; genus Telluria_A. The sequence continues at coordinate 2,842,757 of CP087969.1, forward strand.
CTGGATCATGGTCTCGATCACGCTCGTATGGGCCGCGACAAAGGCACCGCCCACGCTCAAGCAGCCTTGCCCAGGGTGCCCATGTAGACCAGGTTGGGCGACTTCCAGATTGAAATGCTCGAGGGCGCCGCGGCCGTGTGCGCCCAGCACGCCAAAGCCGTGCGCATCGTCGATCACCAGCCAGGCGCCGTGGCTTTCGCACAGCGCCAGCAGCTCGGGCAGCGGCGCCAGGTCGCCGTCCATGCTGAACACACTGTCGGTGACCACCAGCTTGGTGGTGGCGTTGCTGTTCGCGAGCAGCGCGGCCAGCGCTTTCAGATCCGCGTGCGGATACACCTTGACGCTGGCGCGCGCCAGGCGGGCTCCGTCGATCAGCGATGCGTGATTGAGCGACTCCGAGAAAATCTCGGCGTCACCGTCGGCGCCCAGCGTGGTCAGAATCGCCAGGTTGGCCATGTAGCCGGTGCAGAACGACAGCGCGCGGCGCGACCAGGTGCTCGCCCACGAATTCGGCGAGCCGGTCTTCCAGCAACTGGTGGGCCTGGGTGTGGCCGCTGATCAGGTGCGAGGCGCCGCTGCTTGGCTGCCGTACAGATCCGCGCCTTCGCGCAGCGCCGCCACCACGCGCGGGTGCGCGGCCAGGCCCAGATAGTCATTGCTGCAGAAAGCGAGCATGGGGCGGCCGCCCACCACCACGCGCGGTGCGCACGGGGTTTCCACCACGCGCCGGTGGCGGGTCAGGCTTTGTTCGTCCAGTTCGGCCAGCTTGCGGTCGAGAGCAGCGATCATGTCCATCATGCGCCCCCGATCACCGATTCGAACACCAGGCGGGTGCGTTCGGCCAGGCCCGCCATCTCGTCGTCCGACAGAATATACGGCGGCATCAGGTAGACCGTGCGGCCAATCGGACGCATGAGCAGTTCGTTTTCCAGCGCGGCGCTGAAGAAGCGGCGCGAGAAGGTCGATGCGCGGGCGGCGTCCGGCTCCACCGCGTCGAAGGCCCAGATCATGCCTAGGCCTGGCGGAAGTGGCGCACCCGCTCATGCTGCGCCAGCGGCGCCATGGCGGCGGTCAGGCTGGCTGCGCGCTGCTTGTTGTTGGCCAGGACGTTGTCGTCCTTGAAGATCTGCAGCGTCGCCAGCGCGGCGCGGCAAGCCAGCGGATTGCCGGTGTACGAATGCGAATGCAGGAAGCCGCGCGTGACGTCGGTGCTGTAGAAGGCCTGGTACACCTCGTCGCGCGTGAGTACCAGCGACAGCGGCAGATAGCCGCCGCTGATGCCCTTGGACAGGCACAGGAAGTCGGGCCAGATGCTTAGGCCTGCTCGCAGGCGAAGAAGGTGCCGGTACGGCCGCAGCCGACCGCGATTTCGTCGAGGATCAGGTGCACGTCGTGGCGGTCGCACAGCTCGCGCACCAGCGTCAGGTACAGCGGGTCGTGCATCGCCATGCCGGTCGCGCACTGCACCAGCGGTTCGATGATGATGGCGGCGATCTTGTCGGCCCGCTCCAGGAACAGGTTCTCGACATCTTTCGCCGCGCGGCGCGCCACGTCCTGCGCGCTCTCGCCTTCCTGCGCGTCGCGCGTCCGGCGACATGACGGTGCGCGCGGGGCGCAGCAGCGGGCCGTAGGCATCCTTGAACAGGGCGACATCGGTCACGGCCAGCGCGCCGATGGTCTCGCCGTGGTAGCTGCCCTTGAGGCAGACGAATTCCTGCTTGGCCGGGCGGCCGCCGTTGCGCCACGCGTGGAAGCTCATCTTGAGCGCAATTTCCACCGCCGATGCGCCGTCCGAGGCGTAGAACGCGTGGCCCAGCGTGCGGCCTGTCATGTCGGACAATTGTTCTGACAGGCGGATCACCGGTTCATGCGTGAAGCCTAGCCAGCATGGCGTGTTCGAGCCGGTCCAGCTGGTCCTTGAGCGCCGCGTTGATGCGCGGGTTGGCATGGCCGAACAGGTTGACCCACCAGGAGCTGATCGCGTCCAGATAGCGTTTGCCCTCATGGTCGTACAGCCACGCACCGCGCCCGTGGCTGACCGGAATCAGCGGCACGGTTTCGTGGTGCTGCATCTGCGTGCATGGATGCCATACACTGCGCAGGCTGCGGTTGACCCAGTCTTGTGGCATGTCCGCCTTCCTCAGTTGAGCCAGGACGGCTTGCGTTTTTCGAGGAACGAGGCCACGCCTTCGCGCCCCTCGGCCGACGAACGGATATCGGCGATGCGCTCGGCCGTGTCGACCACGAGCGCGCTGTCGACCGTCTTGCCGGTCACGTCGCGCACCAGCACCTTGGCCCGCTGCACCGCGTTCGGGCTGCTGGTGACCAGCGCCTTGACGATGCCGGCCACGTGCGCGTCGAGTGCCTCGGCCGCCACCACGTCGTGCACGAAGCCGATGCGGTGCGCTTCCTGGGCGCTGAATTTTTCAGCCGTCAGGAAGTAGCGGCGCGCCGCGTTCTCGCCCATCGACTTGATCACGTAGGGCGAAATGGTGGCCGGGATCAGACCCAGTTTGACTTCGGACAGGCAGAACGACACGCCGCTGGAGGCGACCGCGATATCGCAGGCCGCGACCAGGCCCATCCCATGCCGGCGTAGCAATCGCCCTGCACCTTGGCCACCACCGGTTTCGGGCACAGGTAGATCGTGCGCAGCATGTCGGCCAGCTTTTCGGCATCTTCGACATTCTCGGCGTACGAATAGCTTAGGCCATTTTCTTCATCCAATTCAGGTCCGCGCCAAGCAGCAGAAGGCCGGGCCGTTCATGCGGCCAGCACGATCGCGCGTACATCGGCGTTCTCGCCCAGGTCCTTGAATGCCAGCGCCAGTTCGGCGATCGTGAATTCGTTGAACGCGTTACGCACGTCCGGGCGGTTGAGCGTCACCGTGGCGACGCGCGCCGCGATCTCGACGGTCAGGGTTTCGAAATTCATTGGTGCTCCTTACATGCGGAAGACACCGAACTTCGTGTCTTCGATTTCGGCATTCAGCGCGGCCGACAGGCCCAGGCCCAGCACCATGCGGGTGTCGGCCGGGTCGATCACGCCATCGTCCCACAGACGCGCGGTGGCGTAGTACGGGTGGCCCTGGTGTTCGTATTGTTCCTTGATCGGCTGCTTGAAGGCGGCTTCTTCTTCCGGCGTCCACTGGCCGCCCTTGCCTTCGATGCCGTCGCGCTTGACGGTGGCCAGCACCGACGCGGCCTGGTCGCCGCCCATGACGGAGATACGGGCATTTGGCCACATCCACAGGAAGCGCGGCGAGAAAGCGCGCCCGCACATGCCGTAGTTGCTTAAGCGCCGAAGCTGCCGCCGATGATGACCGTGAACTTGGGCACCGAGGCCGTGGCCACGGCCGTGACCATCTTGGCGCCGTTGCGGGCGATGCCTTCGTTTTCGTATTTGCGGCCGACCATGAAGCCGGTGATATTTTGCAGGAACACGAGCGGGATCTTGCGCTGGCAGCACAGTTCGATGAAGTGGGTGCCTTTGAGCGCCGATTCCGAGAACAGGATGCCGTTGTTGGCGATGATGCCGACCTTGACGCCGTAGATATGGGCGAAGCCGCAGATCAGGGTGGTGCCGTAGCGTGCCTTGAATTCGTCGAAGTCGCTGCCGTCGACAATGCGGGCGATCACTTCGCGTACATCGAAGGGCTTGCGGGTGTCGACCGGGATCACGCCGTACAGTTCTTCCGGTGCGTATTTCGGCTCGGCGGATTCGCGCAGGGCCATTTGCTGCGGCTTGGTGCGGTTCAGGTTCGAGACGATTGTGCGCGCCAGCGACAGCGCGTGCAGGTCGTTCTGGGCCAGGTGGTCGACCACGCCGGACAGGCGGGTGTGCACGTCGCCGCCGCCCAGGTCTTCGGCCGTGACCACTTCACCGGTGGCCGCTTTGACCAGCGGCGGGCCGCCCAGGAAGATGGTGCCCTGTTCTTTCACGATGATCGACTCGTCGCTCATGGCTTAAGCACATAGGCGCCATGGGTGCACGAACCCATTACCACCGCGATTTGCGGGATGCCCTTGGCCGACAGATTGGCCTGGTTGAAGAAGATGCGGCCGAAATGGTCGCGGTCGGGGAACACGTCGTCCTGGTTCGGCAGATTGGCGCCGCCCGAGTCGACCAGGTAGATGCACGGCAGGTTGTTCTGGTCCGCGATTTCCTGGGCGCGCAGGTGCTTCTTGACCGTCATCGGATAGTAGGTGCCGCCCTTGACGGTGGCGTCATTACAGACGATCACGCATTCCTGGCCCGAGACGCGGCCGATGCCGGTGATGATGCTGAGGCCCATGGCTGCGCCTTCATACATCTCGTAGGCGGCCAGCTGGGAGAATTCGAGGAAAGGCGTGCCCGGATCGAGCAGCATCTGGACGCGGTCGCGCGGCAGCAGCTTGCCGCGTGCGACGTGCTTGGCGCTGGCAGCGGCACCGCCATGCCGGCCGCCATCGCCGCGACCTTGGCGCGCAGGTCGTCGACGATGCTTTGCATGGCCGCCGCATTGGCTTTGAAGTCGTCGCTGCGCGGATTGAGTTTGCTGTCGATTTGAGGCATTGCGATCCTTATTTGTCCGGGAAACTGCCGTCCAGGTAAAACCAGCGCGCCACGCTTCACCGCATCCTCGCGCACGAAACGGCTGACTTCGTGCAGGCGGTGAGCGCGGCCGTTGATCTTGTAGCGGGCGACGAATTCTACGGTATCGGCGTCTTTATTTTCTGGCAACTCTGCTTTACGTTGACGTAAACGTAAAGCAGATTTTACCTCAAGTCCCAGCCACTGCAATGGTTCGTTTTCCTGCACGATCGGCTCTTTCGGCAGGGTGGTCGGGTGCCAGGTCGCGCGCAGGTAGGCTTCATTGCCCTGCGTGTAGGCGGTATAGCGCGAGCGCATCAGCGCTTCGGCCGTCTGCGGGCACGGCCTCGCCCCCGATATAGGGGCCGCAACAGGCGGCGAACGCTGGTCCGCCGCATGGGCAGGGTGCTGGTGGTGGCATGGTCGGTGGCAAAAAGGGAATCCGGCAATTATCCGCCATATTGGCAATAAAAGCGGAACGGCTTGCTCTCTGCTGTTCAGGTCATTCCTGCTCTGGATAGCCGAAACCGTCTGTGAACTGTGTCAGCAAACTGGCCGCGTGCGCGGCCGGGTCGGCCGTCATCGTCAATACGCGCGCCATGTCGCGGATCAGGCGATCAGTTTGCGCGACGTCGGCGAGCACGGCAGCCAGCCTGTTTGCCGTGGCTGCCTGGATCATCTTGCGCGCGTCGTTTCCGAGTAACCACGCCCCTGCCAGTACTACATCAAAACCAGCAAGTTCAAATACGTCGGGGGGCATATCGTAGACGCGATCAAGATCGATTTCATGGTACCTGCGCAGTAACTCTGCAAGATCGGTCGCGTCCCTCTGCGTTTCCCTGCCTCTGTCTAGCCAGCAGAACAGCTTCCAGCACGGCAATATTTGGCAATGACGCGACGGCGATCAGCAGGTTCGGAGCAATCTCCACGTTGACAGCGGATGTCAGTGCGTCCTCGAAGCTTAGCTGTATTCATGACGATCGCCATGTCCGGAGGCCAGCGGATCTCTTGGCGTTCGTCCGCAATTGGACCGAATGGTACGAGGTCAACCGGGATGCCCAGCGTGGCTCCTACTGACTGATAGTAGAGCTTTTGCATGGCGCGTGGATCGGCTGTGAACCCATGCTGGTCGATCAGTCGCTGCTTTAGCGCTTCGAATTGCGCCCACGTCTCCATCGCAAAAGCAAAGTCGACGTCCCTTGTCGCGCGGCCCGCGTCCAAACCAAGCACATGCTCGATCAGTACGACGCGTGCGGTGGCGCCGATCAGCAAGGCGCGAAGTCCCAGCGCGCTTGCGGCAGTGTGGAGCTCACGAATAACGACGAGATTCATCCCGTCGATGGGCCGCTTAAGCTGCAACTCAGTTGGCATGAATCAGCTGCCGGTAAATTTTTGCCGCTGTGTCGAGATTGCGTGGTTCCATGCTTGCCATCAGATCGGCATAGACAAGCAATGGCGGTACGCAAGCTTGGTGCTCGTGGTCCAAAGACAGATCCCAGAACTTCTCCAGAATTTCGATCTCGCCATGCGGATCGGCGCGCAACTTGTTTTGAATGACCAGCTTGCCCAGCTTGTGGCGCATCGTCGCCGCGTTCATGTAGATCGTGATTTTTTCTGGCTTCAGATAGTTGGTCATCTTATCGGCTGCCACTTCACCACCCCCATGCCGCATCGAAATGTTCGATGTCGATTTTTTTCCACCAGTCGCGATCAGACGCGCTAAAGCGCCTCGGTGCGAGTTTCGGACGTAATTTGCTTGCATAGATCGTTACCCATTCGTCCATCAGCTTCGCCTTTTCCAGGAAACGCCGATCTTTCTTTGCCTTTGTGATGTAGCCGCGCTTGGCCAGGTCATTGAAGACTGGGCCAATGGCGCCGAGTGACACCCCGGCGATTTGGCTGAGAAACCGGTATGGCGCGCTAAGCAGTTCAGGGGCGCACAGCAGTGCAAAAGTCAGTCGGGAGGCGCTGACACTGCCGCCGGGGCCGGGCAGCACGTCGCTCAGCGCATGTCCATTTGCGTGGCGTTGTCCTTTGATAAAGACGAACAGGCCGGGCGCTTGCAGGTACGCGTTGCCGTCAGCGTCGATGAACTGGACGCCTATTTCACGGCATCTTTCGGCTAGTTCCGATGAAATGCGGGGTGCCACCAGCAGGAATGCACCATTGACGTCGGCGAATTGTTGCTTGACCTGATGGAGCGCGGCAATACGGTCGACCTGCCTCACCTCCGCAAAGTATGGATACGCGTGGCCCGCGAGTCGCAATTCAACTGTGGCATCAGCACGGTTATTCAAGCGATTTTTGGGTTCCAACGCCTTTACCAATGTAAACGATGCCGGTCATGGTGGCAAGGGTGTCCAGTGCTGATTCCAGGATGAGCAGTTCGTTGCGATGGCGGCTATCATGAATTAATTGGGAGTCGTTCATACAAGTCCAGTGTTCACGTAACGTGAACATTAGTCCTATTTGAACATCAGGTCAACCGATGTTCGATTAATTCTTATGTTCACGTAACGTGAACATAATTCTTTATGAACGCGCCGCGCCGTGTCCCACGTTGCGCCATCAATTGGCATAGTAGGTGGCGTCGTCAGGCTGTACCCTTTGACCGGATACAGCGGCAGATAGATCCCGGCCATGGCGTACCAGGGAATCGGGAGGGAATTGCACGCCTACCGTATGGTAGAGTCCATTTCCGTCCCGAACTTGCTCTGCCCCATGAAAAAAGCCGTCCTCGCCTTTGCACTTGCGCTCGCCATGCCCCTGCTTAAGCATTGCCGCAATCGTTAGATGACAGCCAAGCGCGGCCATCGCCAAAAAGGATTATCCGGCAGCGGTGGCCATCTACAGCAGGCTGGCCACAGTAGATGACGCCAATGCGCAGGCGAAGCTCGGTCTGATGTACCTTCACGGCCTTGGCGTCACCCCGGATCCGGCGGCGGCGGTCAGCTGGCTGCGTAAATCCGCCGATCAGGGCAATACCGCTGGCCAGGGCAACCTGGGCACGATGTATGAGAACGGAACAGGCGTGCCCAAGGACGTGGTGGAAGCCACCCGCCTGTATCGCCTCGCGGCGGAACAAGGGGACGCGCGCGCAATTCAACCTGGCGCAGGCTTATCTCAGAGGCACAGGCGTGCCGCGCGACCTGGCGCTGGCCGCCAGCTGGAACCGCAAGGCTGCGGACCAGGACATCCCCCTGGCGATGTACAACGTGGGCTCCATGTACTACCGGGGCGAGGGTGTGGTGCGGGACGACCGCGAAGCGGCAAAATGGTTCCGCAAGGCTGCCGAAAAGGTTCGCTGCTAGATGATCCACAACCTGGCCTACATGTTCACGACCGGCCAGGGCGGTTTGAACAAAGATGAGGCCAAGGCGGTGAAACTGTATGCGATCGCGGCCGAACAAGGATACGTCGCTTCCCAGCACAATCTGGGCGCCCTGTACGAACAGGGCGTCGGCGGACCGCCCGAGCTTAAGCCAAGGCGCTCGCATGGTACCGCAAGGCCGCCGCGCAGGATTACGGCGATAGCCTGAATGCGATCGGCGCGATGTACATGGAAGGCATCGGGGTAGGCAAGGATGAAGGCGAAGCCTTGCGCTGGTACAAGCGTGCAGCCGACCAGGGCAATGCGATCGCCGCGTTGAATCTAGCAGAGAACTATTTGGAGGGCCGGGGTGCGCCCGCCGACTCCACGATTGCCGCGAGCTGGTTCAGGAAGGCCGCGGACCAGGGCCAGGTCACTGCAATGCGACAGTTCGCCTTGATGGTCCTTTCAGGCGACGGGGTGCGGACCGATGCCAAGGCAGGCGTGGACTGGTTGAACAAAGCCGCGAACATGGGCGACGGGGAGGCGCAATTCGTGCTCGGGACAATGTATGGCGCCAAGCAAGCACGTCCCGAAGAGCATGGCACAGGCCTATTACTGGATGTCTTTGGCGAGCAAGGGGGGCATGCGGGAGCTGACGAAGCGCGTAGTCTTGCGTCCCAGACCCTGACAGCGGCGCAGCGCGCAGCAGGATCTCGCCATCGCCTCGTTCCAACCGAAATAAACGCGGCACGCTCAAGGGCGACCGACATCAGTTACTTGCCGCACATGCGCGCGGCCAGCATCCGCGCCGAGCCGCACGCGAACGTGAAGCCGAGCGCGCCGTGCCCCACGTTGAGCCATAAATTGGCATAGCGGGTGGCGCCAATCATCGGGGCGCCGTCCGGCGTCGATGGCCGCAGGCTTAGCCCAGGTTTCCAGCTGCGCATAATCGGCCGCCTGCGGCATGGTTGCGCGCACTTGCCGCACCAGCGAATCGATGCGCCCGGCCTGGAGCGACAAATCCTCGCCCACCAGATCGGCCATGGCGGCCACGCGCAGGCGGTCGCCAATGCGCGCATACAGGATCTTGCGTTCGAAATCAGTCACGCTGACCTGGGGCGCGCAGTCGCCTGCCCGGATCGGCACCGTCAGGCTGTACCCTTTGACCGGATACAGCGGCAGATAGATCCCGGCCGTGGCGGCCAGGTCGCGGCTGCTGATCCCGGCGGCCAGCACGACATGGTCGGCGCCCAGCACGCCGTTCCCGGTATCGATCCCGGTCACCTTGCCGCGCGCGGTGAGCAGGCGCTTTGCCTGTCCGTGCGTCATGCCGCCAAAGCGCGGGTGCGTTTCGATGCGGCGCATCAGCGCTTCGCAAAAGGCGTGGCAGTCGGCCACCGCTTCATGCCGACGTTGAAGATGCCGCCTAGCCAGCGCGTCCTGCACGGCGGCCAGGGCCGGTTCGCGCTGCACGCACTCGGCCGGCGACAGCAGTTCGCCCGTGTCGGACCTGCTTAGCCCCGCGGTGTCGAGCGTGGAGCGGGAACGGTAGACGACCAGTTTGCTTAAGCATCGCGCCAGGCAAATTCCTCGGGGGGAATGGCCAGTTCGGCCATGGCCTGGCGGCTCAGTTCCCCCAGTTCGAGCAGGCGGTCGGTGGTGTCGCGGTTGTCGTCGGCATTGCAGTGCGCGAGAAAGCTGGCCAGCCAGCGCCACTGGCGCCAGTCCGCCTCGGGGCGGAATGCGAGCGGTGCGTCTTTCTGGAACATCCAGTGCAGGGCCTTGAGCGGCACCCCGGCATCGGCCAGCGGCGACACGTAGCGGTAGCTGAGCTGGCCGCCGTTGCCATAGCTGGTGCCGGTGCCGACCTGGGCTTCGCGCTCGAGCAGCGTGACGCCGAAGCCCGCTTCCAGCAGCCACCAGGCCGACGTCAGCCCGACCACGCCGCCCCCGATGACGATGACTTGTTGCATGGGCCTCCCTAGCTAAGCCAGTACCCGACGGTACATGGCGGTCAGGATGCGCTCCTCGAAGCGCGCCATCGACGAATAGTGGCCGGGCTGTTTTTCAGGGTCGGCCGCCACGCCGCCGACCAGCACCACCATGCCGCTGCGCTGCTTCCAGGTCGACCACGAAGACCGACATCAGGCCATAGGCTTCGCCCAGGTGGCCGACGCCGCGTACATGGCCACCCTCGGCCACGCCCTCGGCAAAGTGCTGGTTGCCCAGGCCCCAGTGGCGGAACAGTCCCCGTTCGGTGTCGCCGTTGCTGCCTTTGGCGTCCAGGCTCCACTGGCGCGTGAACATGGTCTTGAGCGTGGCGGACTGGAGAATGCGCTTGCCTTCGTGCACGCCGTCGTTGATCAGCATCAGCATGACCTTGCCCATGTCGGCGGCGGACACGCGCAAGCCGCCCGTCGGGCTGAACGGCGTGGCATTGCTGCCGATGACGTAGGTGTCGATCCCGGCCGGGGGCGCGGGACGGTGCTTGCTGTAATCGTCCACCTGCGCGATCCAGGGGAAGGCCGGATCCCAGATCTCGGTATCGGTGGTGCGCTTGCAGGTACAGGGTGGCCAGGTTGGCCAGGTCCTCGTCCGGGAATTCGGACGGGTTGAAGCCGCCGCGCATGCTAAGCGGAGCGAGCAGCAGGCGCTTCATCAGGCGGTCGAAGCGTTCGCCGCTGGCGCGTTCCATGATGGTGCCGATCACGCCCCAGCCCAGGTTGGCGTAAGTGAAAAACGCGCCCGGCCCGGCGGTTCTGGCCCACATGGCGCCGCTGCCGTGATGGGCCTGGCCCGGCACCAGCACGCTCTGCAGCGACATACTGGCTTAGCCAGGAATAGCTTAAGCATCGTCGCGCAGCGACGAGGTGTGCGACAGCAGCTGGCGCAGGGTAATCGGGTGATCGGGAAAGTGCGGATTGCGCAGCGGGAAGCCGAGGTAAGTGCCGACATCGGTGTCGAGCGCGAGCTTGCCGTCCTCCACCAGCCGCATGGCGGCGAAGGTGGTCATCATCTTGGAAATCGAGGCGATCCGGAACAGGGTGCGGGCGTCGGCCGCGCGCGCTTAAGCAGGTCGGCGGTGCCGATGAAGCGCTGGCCGAACTGCTGCTGGTAGGCGACTTTGCCGTGCCGGATGGCCAGCACCGACAGGCTGGCCAGGGTGCAGGCCGGGTCGGCGACCACGGCCGCCAGTTCCGCGTCCAGGGCCTTGCTTAGCCAAGGGCGGCGCAGGGGGCACGGCCGCCATGACGCGGTTTAGTCCGCCCAACAGGGCCAGTCCCAGCATGCCGCGTCTGCCTGTATTCATCGTGTTGCGCTCCGAACCTGTCGTCATATTGGCAGAATACGGCCAGCGAGGGGGCGCTGCCAATGAATTGGCGTGGTCAGCGCATAACTTTTTGGTATGCAAGCAAATTGCACCAACGAACGGGTCCTGAAGGCAAAGTTTTTGTTTTTTGGATAAAAATGCCTGCCGCGCAGTAAAATGCGGTTACGGTTGCTGACACTTTTGCGCCTCTTCAGCGCGTGGGCCCAAACGGATTACACTCGGGATGTCAACAGTGCAGCACAATGAACCAGAGCGGAATGTAATGAGCGATACCAGCACCGAATTCAAAGCCGATTTGAACGACAATTCACCGCTCTACATGCAGGTGGCGCGCAAGCTGATCCAGGACGTGCGCGACGGCCGCTATCAGGTCGACCAGGCGCTGCCTTCCGAGCGCTTGCTGTCTGAACAGCTCGACGTGTCCCGCGTCACCGCCCGCAAGGCCATCGACCAGCTGGTCGAACAAGGCTTGGTGGTGCGCCGCCGCGGTTCGGGCAATTACGTGGCGCCGCGCATCGAGCAGCCGCTGTCGAACCTGTCCAGTTTTTCCGAGCAGCTCCAGCAGCGCGGCTACCGTCCCGGTTCGCAGTGGCTCAGCCGCTCGCTGGTCATGGCCGCCGCCGACGAACAGCTCAGCCTCGGCCTGTCCCCCAACACCCGCGTGGCCCGTCTGGAACGCCTGCGCATGGCCGACGACATCGTCATGGCCTACGAAGTGAGCGTGATTCCGGCCAGCGTGCTGCCGCGCCCCGAGGCGGTCGGCAATTCCCTGTACGAACATCTGGCCGAGACCGGCCACATGCCGGTGCGCGCCCTGCAGCACATCCGCGCCATGAACGCCTCGGCCACGCTGGCAGGGCAGCTCGGCGTGCCGGAAGGGCAGGCGGTGCTGTTCATCACGCGTGTCGGCTATCTGGAGTCGGGCGTGGCGGTGGAACTGACCCATTCGTATTGCCGCAGCGACCATTACGACTTCGTGGCCGAGATGCGGCGCGTGGCGTAAGCGCGACATAAGCTGGCGGCATGGCCGCGTAACATCCTTTCATGGCGCCGCAGCCCGGATGCGCAGTACACTGGTGTGTAACTCAGCAGAGCGAACATGCGATGTTAAAGACCGAAGCACCCGATCCGCGCCATGCCGATCTTGACCTGTATCCCCCGGGGGAACTGGTTGCAGTACTGATCGACGACCAGCGCCATGCCGTCGCCGCCGTGCTCGACGCCGCGCCCGCGATCACGCGTGCGGTCAATGCGGCCCTGCCCCGCATCGAAGCGGGTGGGCGCCTGATCTACGTGGGCGCTTAGCACCTCGGGCCGGCTTTTGGCGTGCTCGACAGCGTCGAACTGTATCCCACCTTTTCCTGGCCGAATGAGCGCGCTTTGGGCGTCCTGGTAGATGGGCCCGCAAGCCATGTTCCACGCGATCGAAGGCGCCGAAGACAATCTTGAGCAGGGCGCGGCCGACTTGCTGAAACTCCAGCCCGGTCCGGACGACGTGGTGCTGCTGATCGCCGCCTCCGGCGCCACGCCCTATGTGCTGGGCGCGCTGGGCGCCGCGCGCGACGCCTGCGCGCTCACGATCGGCTTCGCCAACAACCCGGGCGCCGCCGTGGCCGAGGAAGCGGAAATCGGCATCATCCTCGACACCGGCGCCGAAATCATTTCCGGCAGCACGCGCCTGAAGGCCTAAGCACCGCCCAGAAAATCGCGCTCAATACCTTTTCCAGCGCCTTGATGGTGCGTTTGAACAAGGTTTATGGCAACCTGATGGTAGACTTGAAGCCAACCAACGCCAAGCTGGTGCTGCGCGCGGTCCGCCTGACGATGTTTGCCACGGGCGCCGACGAACATGCAGCGCGCGAAGTGCTGGAACAATGCGATTTCCACGTCAAGGTCGCCATCGTCGCCTTGAAACGAACAACCAGTATCGACCAGGCCAGGGGGCTGCTCGAGGCGTCGCGCGGCAGCGTGCGCCAGGCGCTAGCGACATAGACGTTGCACCCGGTCCTGTATTGAGCGTGAAAGAATCAATGCAAATACCGAATGTGCGCAATCCCTGGACCTGGGTCCCCACCCTGTATTTCGGCCAGGCCATTCCCTACGTGGTGGTGATGGTGCTGTCGGTCGTGATCTACAAAGATTTCGGCATCAGCAACGACGACATCGCCTTTTACACCAGCTGGCTGTACCTGCCGTGGGTGATCAAGCCCCTGTGGTCGCCCTTCATTGACATGTTCCGCAGCAAGCGCTGGTGGACGGTGAGCATGCAGTTCATCATCGGCGCCTCGCTGGCGTCGGTGGCGCTGACCACCCATCTGCCCATGTTCTTCCAGATGAGCCTGGCCGTGCTGTGGCTCATGGCGTTCAGCTCCGCCACCCACGACATTGCGGCCGACGGCTTTTACATGCTGGCCTTGCCGCAGCATGAACAGGCCGCCTTTGTCGGCGTGCGCAGCACCTTCTACCGCCTGGCCAATATTGCTTAGCCAGGGCGGACTGGTGTATCTGGCCGGTCAGCTGACCGAGCATACGGGCAATGTCGCCTACGCCTGGTCGGTGGTGCTGTTCGTGGCCGCCGCCATGTTCCTGTCGCTGTGGGTGTACCACGCCTTCATCCTGCCGCGCCCGGCAAGCGATCACCGGGTGGCCCAGAGCGACAACTATATCGCCGAGTATTTCGCGACCTTCCGCGCCTTCTTCGTGCGCAAGGACATCCTGCTGGTCCTCGGTTTCATTCTCACCTTCCGGCTTGGCGAGTCGCAGCTGATCAAGATGGTGATTCCGTTCCTGAAAGACCCGGCGCTCAAGGGCGGGCTGGGACTGAGCACCTCCCAGGTCGGCATGGTGTACGGCACCATCGGCGTGCTGTTCCTGACGCTGGGCGGCTTGCTGGGCGGCTACCTGATCTCGAAACTGGGGCTCAAGCGCTGCCTGTGGCTGCTGGTGTTCGCGGTGCACGTGCCTGACCTGGCGTTCGTGTTCCTCGCCACCACGCTGCCCCAGAACATTGTCGTGGTCGGCGCCTGCATCGCGATCGAACAGTTCGGCTACGGCCTCGGCTTTACCGCGCTGATGCTGTACATGATCATGGTCGCCGAAGGCGAGCACAAGACCGCGCACTATGCGATCTGCACCGGCATCATGGCGGCTTAGCATGATGATTCCTGGTATGTACGCGGGCAAGATTCAAGAATTCCTTGGCTACCAGCACTTCTTCATGTACGTCTGCCTGATGACCTTGCTTAGCCTTCCTGATGGCGGCGCTGGTCAAGATCGATCCGCAGTTCGGCAAAAAAACCGACGCATGAGCGGCGCCCCGGCACGCCTGTCGTCGCTGGACGCGTTCCGCGGGTTCACCATCGCCGCCATGGTGCTGGTGAATAACCCGGGCGACTGGTCCAGCCTGTACAGCCAGCTCGCCCATGCGCACTGGCATGGCTGGACGTTTTACTGACTGGATCTTTCCCTTCTTCCTGTTCATCGGCGGCGTGTCGATGGCGTTCTCGCTGGGCTTAGGCTGGCACAGGCCGGGGCCGACAAGCCCGCCCTGCTGGTCAAGCTGGCCAAGCGGGCGGCGCTGATTTTCCTGATCGGTTTCGCGCTCAATCTGATTCCCGGCTTCGACTTTGGCAGCGTGCGCATTCCCGGCGTGTTGCAGCGGATCGCCATCTGCACCGTGCTGGCCGCGCCGATTGTCGTGTATTGCTCCTGGCGCGCGCAGCTGGCGTGGATTGCCGCCCTGCTCACCGTCTACAGCGTGCTGATGCTGTGGGTGCCCGTACCCGGCATCGGCGCCATGTGCTCGAGCCCGGCAAAGACTTCGGCGCGTATCTGGACCGCATGCTGATGGACGGCCACCTGTGGGCGCACGCCAAAACCTGGGATCCGGAAGGGCTGCTGAGCACGATGCTTAGGCCCTGTGCAGCCAGCTGCTGGGCGTGCTCATGCGGGGCGCTGGCTGTTGTCGTCGGCCGCGCCTACTGAGAAAACCGTGTGGATGCTGCTGGCCTAGCTTGCTGCTGCTGTGGCTGGGCGCCATCCTCGACGTGATACTCATGCCGATCAACAAGAGCCTGTGGACGCCGTCGTTCTGCGTCTTTACGACGGGCTGGGCGCTGCTGCTGTTTTCCGCGTTTTACTGGCTGCTCGACGCCAACGGCCAGCCGCGCGTGCAGGCCATGGCGGCGCGCTGGAGCTTGCCGTTCATCATCTACGGCATGAATGCCCTGTTCATTTTCGCCTTCTCCAGCCTGGTCGCGAAAATGCTCATGTTCATCCCGGCAGGCGAAGCCGGTTCCCTCGGATCGGCCCTGTACGCGCCGCTGCTGCAAGCTCAGGGATTGCGCCGGTCAACAGCTCTTTGCTTTATGCTCTCTTATTCAACGCGGCAATGTTCGCGGTCGCCTGGTGTATGTGGCGCAAGAAATGGTTCGTTAAAGTTTAAATCGAGGAATGTGTTTGCAACCTAATTTGAAAAAACGCATTCACGCTGGCTAAGCCTGGCTAGAATGTGCTTGGCACCCTGCTTGCCAGTTGCACCAGCGTGGCGCCGGTCGCGCCATCGGCCTGCCGAGCGGCCGCTGCCGGTCCCGCCCGCGCAGGCGGGCACGGAACTGACGCCGCCGCCAGCCCCGCGCGAATTTCGCGCCGCCTGGGTGTCGACCGTTGCCAATATCGACTGGCCCAGCAAATCGGGCTTGAACGCGGCCCAGCAGCAGGCCGAGGCGATTGCCATCCTCGACCGCGCCAGGTCGATGAACCTGAATGCCATCGTGCTGCAGGTACGCCCCGGCGCCGACGCCATTTACGCGTCCGACATCGAGCCCTGGAGCGAATACCTGAGCGGCACCCAGGGCAAGGCGCCGCAGCCGTGGTACGACCCGCTCAAGTTCTGGATCACCCAGGCGCACGCGCGGCCTCGAACTGCACGCCTGGTTCAACCCCTACCGCGCGCGCCATTCGGCGGCCAGGTCGCCGGTCGCGTTCAATCACATTTCCAGGACCACGCTTCTGCCGCGGTCAAGCCTTACGGGCGCTTCCTGTGGATGGACCCGGGCGAAGAGGCGGCATCGAAGCAGACCCTGGCCGTGATCCTGGACGTGGTGCGGCGCTACGATATCGATGGCGTGCACATTGACGATTATTTCTATCCCTATCCGGTCGAAGCGGGCGCCGGGCCCGAAGGCGCGCTCGACGGCACGGGCGGCAGCAAGCCCGAACTCGATTTCCCGGACCAGCCTAGCCTGGCAGCGCTATCTGCTGGTAGCGGCAAGCTGTCCCGGCCCGACTGGCGGCGCCAGAACGTGAACCAGCTGATCGAAGCGATGTACAAGGGCATCCACGCCGAAAAGAGCTGGGTGCGCTTTGGCATCAGCCCGTTCGGCCTGGGCCTAAGCCGGACCGCCGCCCGCCCGGCATTGCTTGGCTTCAGCCAGTACGACAAGCTGTACGCGGATGCCGAAACCTGGCTCGAAAACGGCTGGCTCGACTACCTATCGCCGCAGCTGTACTGGCCGATCGCGCAGGCGCCGCAAGCGTACGGCGTGCTGCTCGACTACTGGGTCGCGCAAAACCGCCAGGGCCGCCACATCTGGCCGGGCCTGTACACGAGCCGCATCGGCGCGCCCACCAAGTCGTATGCGCCGGACGAAATCGTTCAGCAGATCGGCCTGACGCGCACCCGTCCCAAGGCCGAGCGGCCACGTTCACTTTTCGATCGCGGCGCTGATGGAAAACCGCCAGGGCATCAGCGACCAGCTCAAGGCTTAGCCACTATGCCGGACCGGCGCTGGTGCTTAGGCCACGCCATGGCTGGGCAATGCGGGGCCGGGCGCGCCCACGGTCAGCGTCAAGGGCTCGGCGCGCGCTGGTCAGCCTCAAACTGGTTCCCGGCAAGGACAATGCGCACTTTGCGATCTGGTCGCGCCATGGCAGCGAGTGGCGCTTTGCCGTGGCGCCCGCCTGCAAGACGGAATGGAGCGTGCCGGACGGGGCCAGCGCGGTGGTGGTCAGCGCGGTCGACCGCCTCGGGGTCGAGGGCGAGCGCCTGTCGGTCTGGCGCGCGGGAGAGCAGGTCGCAACCGCGCCATAACCTTTTGACATGCGAGCGCTGCAATCAATCATGCACGCAGACCCTGTCAGTAGCATAGAATTGCCGAAAACCAATTTGAGGGCGAAGGACGTGCACACAGGCGATACCCAGACCGCGCTCGGGCTCGGCATCGATGCCGGCGGGCACCCGCACGCGCTGGGCACTGGCCGACCACGCGGGCCGGGTCCATGCCGAGGGCATCGTGGACGGCTTGTCGGCGCTGCAAATGGCCAGTCCCGGCGGCCGCGAGGCCGTGCACGCGGCCTTGTCGGTCCTGGCAGATGCCGTGCGCGCACGGGCAGCCACAGCACATCCAGGCCGGACTGACCGGCTTTGGCGGCGAGGGCGCGCAGCTGCAGTCCTGGCTGGCCGCGCTGCTTGGCGTCGCGCCGGACGCCATCGCGCTGTGCAGCGACATCGAGATCGCCTACCGCGCCAGCTTCGCACCGGGCCAGGGTTACCTGATTTACGCTCAAGCACCGGATCGATCGGCGCCTATATTGACAGCGCTGGCCAGTTCCACCCGCAGCCGGGCGGGCGCGGCGTCATGCTCGACGATGGCGGCGGCGGCTTCTGGATCGCGCGCAAGCCCTGCGCCACATCTGGCGCAACGAAGATGAAGAGCCGGGCCGCTGGCGCAGCTCGCCGATGGCGCAGGCCGTGTTCGGCCAGATCGGCGGCGACGACTGGGCCCTGTCGCGCCAGTTTATCTACCACCAGGAGCGCGGCCAGGTCGGCGTGCTGGCGCTGGCCGTCGCTGCCAGTGCCGCCGCCGATCCCGTGGCCATGGCGATCCTGCACGAAGCGGGCCGCGAACTGGCGCGCCTGGCGCTGGCGCTTACCAGCCGCTTCGGTGCGCGGCCGCTGGTATTGGCTTAGCCGCGCCGCACAACTGCATCCGGCCATCGCCAGCGCCATGCGCGCGGCGCTGCCCGATACGCTAAGCTTGACCCAGTCGGACAGCGAACCCCATCACGCTGCCGCGCGCATTGCCCATGCTTGCGCCATCAAAGGACATACCACCGCATGAAAATTCTGTACGCCTCCCTGCTGCTTGCCCTGCTGACCGGCTGCGTCACGACCGGCCCGCAAGTGGACCGCACTTACTCGGCCAAAGGCCAGAGCAGCCGCGTCAAGTACGTGGTGCTGCACTACACCGTCAGCGACCGTCCCCGTTCGCTCAAGATCCTGACCGAGCAGGTGGTCAGCGCCCATTACCTGCTGACCGACGACGAGAAGCCGGTGATCTACGGCCTGGTCGACGAAACGCGCCAGGCCAACCATGCCTACCTGTCGTCGTGGAAGGGCTATACGCAGCTCAATTCCAGTTCGATCGGGATCGAGATCGTCAACCCCGGCTTCACGGAAGGCCCGGGCGGGCGCACCTGGTATCCGTTCCCGCAGGCGCAGATCGACAGCCTGTCGGTTCTGCTCAAGGACATCCTGGCGCGCCACAGCATCCCGCCCGAAAACGTGATCGGCCACGCCGACATCGCCCCGATGCGCAAACAGGATCCGGGCCCGATGTTCCCGTGGCAGCAGCTGGCCCAGCAGGGCCTGGCCCAGTGGCCCGATCCGGTCAAGGTGGCGGCCGCGCGGCCGGGCTTTGACGTGCTGCTGCCGGACGTCGCCTGGTTCCAGCAAAAGCTGGCCGCGGTCGGCTACGCGGTGCCGCAAAATGGCGAGCTCGATACCGCCACGCGCGCGGTGCTGGTCGCGTTCCAGACCCATTACCGCCCGCCGCTGATCGACGGCACGCCCGACGCGGAAACGGCCTCGCTGCTCGAAGCGCTGGTGCCGACCCCATGCTTAAGCTTACTACCGAGAAGAAAGACTGATTCCCATGCGGCTGCGTCACATCGAAGTCTTCCACGCGATCATGCAGGTCGGGACCATCAGTGGCGCCGCGCAGGTGCTGCACATATCGCAGCTTAGCCGTGACCAAGGTGCTGCAGCACGCCGAACTGCAGCTGGGGATGCCGCTGTTCGAGCGGGTGCGCGGCAAGCTGGTGCCGCGTCCCGAAGCGCACCGCTTGTTCGTTGAAACCGAAAAGCTCAACCGCGACCTGCAAGGCATCCGGCGCCTGGCCGCCAGCCTCAAGGTGCGCCCCGTGGAAACCGTGCGCCTGGTGTCGACGCCGACGGTGGCGATCAGCGTGCTGCCCAAGGCGATGAGCTTGTGGCGCCACGATTTCCCGCACGCGCTGCGAACTGGCCACCCACCACACCAGCGAGATCGTCAACACGCTGCGCCTGGGCGAAGCCGATCTGGCCCTGTCGCTGCAGGACCCGCGCCACCCAGGCATCGTGGCCGAACCGCTGGCCGAAGGCGTGATGACGGTGCTGGCGCCGCGCGGCAGCTGGAGCGACGCGCAATGCACGCAGCCGCTGGGCGCGGCCTAGCCTGGATGGCGAATTGATCGGCTATGCCGACAACGACCCGATTGGCGAGATGGTCGCCGCCGCATGCGAAGCGCAGGGCGTCCATCCCGTGTTCCGCACGGTGGTGCAGACTTATCAGATCGCGCGTTCGATGGTCGAAGCCGGCATGCCGAAGCATGGCCGTGGTCGATCCGTTCACGGCATCGTCCGCGCAAGGCGACAAGGTGCAGCGCCGCCCCTGGGACCCGGCCATTCCGGTCAGCCTGTACCTGCTCACGGCCAGCCACGCGCCGCTGTCGCATGGCGCGCGGGCGCTGGTCAACTGCATCGGCGAATCGGCGCGCAGATGCCTGGCCTGAACCAAAGCCTGAGTATCGAGGATGTCGGCGCCTGCGCCGACTTCCGCTCGCTGGCGTCCATCGCCGGGATCGGCATCGACCTGCGTTACGCGGGCCCGGACAACTTCGTCGGGCGCGATTTGTATTCACCGTATGACTGCGCCTGGCTGCATGTCGACGCCGCCGCCGCGCTGGAAAAATCGGTGGCCTGGCTGGCCGCCGCGCGGCCCGGTTTCACGGCCCTGATTCTCGATGCATTGCGTCCGCAACGGGTGCAGCAGGAACTGTGGGATGCGCTGGCTTACACGCCCCCTGCAGATGTACCTGGCCGATCCGGCGCGCGGCTCCATCCATTCCTTCGGCATGGCGATCGACATCACGCTGCTCGACGACAGCGGGCGCGAACTCGACATGGGCAGCGGCTTCGACGAGATGAGCGAACGCTCGCATCCGGCACTGGAGGCAGCCTTGCTGGCGCGCGGCGAGATCACGCCTACCCAGGTGGCCAACCGCGACCTGCTGCGGGCCGCCATGGCACACGGGGGCTTCCATGGCATTAACAGCGAGTGGTGGCATTACGATCTGGGCGACCGCGACCTGGTGCGGCGCACCTTCCGCCGCGTACTCTAGGGCGCGCGCGTAGCTGACCGTCAGCATTTCCCACACGTGGTTGTCGGGCTCGTTCCAGTACACGATTCTGCCGCCGTGCGCGGTGTCGACGGCGTGGTCGACCGGGCCGTGCACGCTGCTGCGAAACGTGATCCCGGCGGCGCGGATGCGGGCCAGGATGGCGTCGAAGGCATCCTCGCTGACCCGGAAACAGTAGTGGGTCAGCGGGACCGGGCCCTCGCAGGTGTCGAAGTCGAAGGTCAGCCCCGCGTTCACGAAGACCGGCGCGAAGGGGCCGATCCCCGTCTCGGACCAGGGCACGCCCAGCAAACCGGCCAGCAGCCTGGCCGAGGCGATCCTGTCCCTGGCCGGAACCAGAATATGGTCGAGCTCGATTGTCATGCGCGCTGCTCCCGCTGTCCTTGGCCGCCTACTATCGCATGAAAAAGTCTTGCAAGCGCTTTCATGCCGTGCGGAAGTTGCCTCACCAAAATAACAATTGATTCTCCTATATACGCGATACGGAAGCGCTTCCAATTTCTGTTGACAGCGCTTTCAAGCCGGGCGTATATTGACAATCATGACTTCCGCCGCCACTCTGCCCGACACCAATGTCACGCTCGATCTGATCGCGCGCGAAGCGGGCGTGTCGCCCAGCACGGTGTCGCGCATTCTCAACGGGACGGCCCGGGTCAGCGACGACAAGCGCCTCGCCGTCGAAGGCACGATCGCCCGTTTCAACTTCCAGCCGAACCTGATGGCGCGCAGCCTGGCCCTGGGCCACACCCAGACCATCGGCGTGCTGACCCAGTTCATCGAGAGCCCGTTCTACGGCGAAGCGCTGCGCGGGGTCGAAGACGCGCTGGCCGAGACCCCTTATTCGCCGCTGTTCGTCTCCGGCCACTGGAACCTCAAGACCGAGGAAGCGCGCATGCGCCTGCTGCAGGCGCGCCGCGTGGACGGTGTGATCATCCTGACCGGGCGCCTGTCGGACCAGCAGCTGCTCAAGTACGCGGCCCACATGCCGATCGTCGTCACCGGCCGCCAGCTGTCGGCGCCGCGCCTGGTGAGCGTGGACGTGGACGATTTTGACGGCGCGCGCGGCGCCACCCGCCACCTGCTGGAACTGGGCCACACGCGGATCGCCTTCATCACCGGCCCGCACGACCATCCGGATGCGACCGAACGGCTGCGCGGCTACCAGCAAGCCCTGCTCGACGCCGGCGTCGCGCTGGCGCCGGAGCTGGTGGTGCAGGCCGACTTCATGGAATCGGGCGGCATGCTGGCGATCGACCAGCTGCTCGAATCGCGCGAGAACTTCACCGCCGTCTTTGCCGCCAACGACCAGATGGCGTATGGCGCGCGGCTGGCGCTGTACCGCCGCAATATCCGCGTCCCCGAAGATATCTCGCTGATCGGCTTTGACGATCTGCCCAATTCCACCTATTCGATGCCGCCGCTGACCACGGTGCGCCAGCCGGTGTACGACATCAGTAGGCTGGCGGCGCAAGCCATGCTCAAACTGATCGCGGGCGAAGCGGCCGATATCGCCGCGCCGCCGCTGGAACTCGTCGTAAGGGGAGTCGACCCGGCGCCTGCGACGCTAGCACGCCGTTCTTCCGTAGCACGCTCCACTCGCATTTTTCCGCATGCCCACCGGCAGGCGTGGCCGCGCCTTGGCCGCGCACAACGAAGACAAGGAGGACATCACGCAGACCACACTGGTGCAGTCAGGATCACCACCCAATAACAGACAATAATGGAGACAACACATGTTCAGCAATTTCACGGACCACTACCGAAGGCTGCTGTTTGCCTTGCTTGCGATGCTGCTGCTGGCGCTCGGGCAGTCCGCCCGCGCGGCGGACTACACGGCAGGCGTGGCCAATATCAATGGCACGGCCACGCTCTGGTTCCAGGGCGCCTCGGTCACCCAGAGCATCGCGCACTACAAACGTCATGGGCGCCCAGCAAAATGTGGCGATGGCCTACAACAGCACGCGCACGGCACGAGCTGGCCGTACCGGCCGCGGTTGGCCAGACGGTCAACTTCTCGTTCACCTACACCAAGGCTAGGCCTGGCGTATGACACGCCTTGGGGCAATGCCGTGGTGCCGGGCGCGGTCGATCCGGGCAAGGTGGCCACGCCCACCTTCTCGCTCCCGGCGGGCAGCTACACCGGCACCCAGCAGGTAACGGTCAGCACAGCCACCATCGGCTGCAGCGCTGGTCTGCTCCATCAACGGCGGCGCCGCGCAAGCCTGCGCCAACCCGCTCACGATCGCGGCCACCAGCACTATCAGCGCGTATGCGACCAAGGCCTAAGCATGAGCAATTCGGACACCGCCAGCGCCACCTACACGATCGGCAGCGGCGACACCGGCTTCACGCAGGGCGTGACCGACAACGGCAGCACACTCACGATCTGGTTCGCGCGCTCGCCCAAATCGGACTGGGTCGACATCCATTACTCGCTCAACAGCGGCGGGCAGCAGAACGTGGCCATGGGCTACACCGGCACCCGGCATGAGGTCACTGTGCTTAAGCCGCCTCCGGCGCGGCGGCAGCGCTGGCTTACAGCTTCACCTACATGACCACCGGCGGCGCGCGACAGCGCACGCGTTCACCTGGAGCCGCAGCACCGGCACCGTGGCCACCCCGGTCATTTCATGCCACGGCATGGCACCTTCACCAGCGCGCAGAACGTCACGCTCAGCAGCGCCACCAGCGGCGCGGCGATCCGCTACACGCTCGACGGCAGCACGCCGACCGCCAGCTCGCCGCTGTACGCGGGCGCGTTCAGCGTGGCCGCACCGGGCAAGACGATCAAGGCGATCGCAATCAAGAGCGGGATGAACAATTCCGGCGTGGCCAGCGCGGTCTTCACGATCAACCAAGTGAACCCGGTCGCCAATCCGTCGTTCATGTCACGGCATGGCACCTACACGGCAGCGCAAACGGTGCGCCTGTCGACGCCGACCGCAGGTGCGGCGATCTGGTACGCCGTCAATGGCGGCGCCCAGCAGCTCTATTCCGACGCCGCGCCGATCCAGGTCGGCGCCAGCGCGACCTTGAGCGCGGTTGCCAAAAAAGCGGCATGAGCGATTCGGCCTCCGTCCAAGCGAGCTACACGATCAACATCAACAACGGCGGCACCTTCGTGCACGGCGTGGCCGAGGATGGCGCCACCGCGCGGTCTGGTTCGCGCCAACCTGGACCCCGACCACGGCGATTGCCCACAGCTACGTGACCGGCAAGGACGGCGTCAAGGGCGCGCAGCGCGACGAGATCATGGCCTGGGACGCGGCGCTGGCGCGCTGGCAGGCCCCGGCCA
Organism: Massilia sp. H-1; assembly: GCA_024703915.1. Lineage (GTDB taxonomy): Bacteria > Pseudomonadota > Gammaproteobacteria > Burkholderiales > Burkholderiaceae_D > Telluria_A. The sequence continues at coordinate 2,866,727 of CP087969.1, forward strand.
TCAGCCCGGTGGCCACCGGTTCCAAAATCTCGTACATGTTCACCTACTCGGCTCCGACCGGCGGCAACCTCGATTCTGCCTGGTTCAACTACGTGATCTGCGGCGACGACGCGCCCGATTCTGCGGCCTGCCCAAGCCCGGTCGCCAAGCCGGTGTTCTCGCCCATGCCGATGGCGTCTATCCGACCGAGCAGAGTGTGAGCCTGTCGCTCCCGAGCGGTTCGGTGGCTTAAGCACCAGGATCTACTACACGCTCGATGGCAGCGCGCCGACCACCGCTTCGCCGCAGTATGGCGCGGCGCTGCTGGTGAAAAGCGCGACCACCATCAATGCGATCGCCGTGCGTCCGGACCAGCAGCAGTCGCGCCGCGCCAGCGCCACCTATGACATCGCCGCCGCCTGCACCCAGACCCCGGGCGGCTGCACGGTGGCCGCGCCGGTGCTGTCGCATGCCTCGGGCAGCTACGCGACCAAGATCGGCGTGAACATGCTGACCGCGACGCCCGGCGCCACGGTCCACTTCACGCGGACGGTTCCACGCCGACGCGTACCTCGTCCCAGTTCAATGGCGCGGTGTGGCTGGAAAAATCGGTGCAGTTCGGCGACACCTTCACGCTCAAGGCGCTCGCGACCAAGGACGGCAAGGACTCGCCGGTGGTCTCGCGCACCTACACCATCACCAACAATGCCGAATCGGCGTGGAACGGCAACACCACCTTCAACGTGGTCAACGCCACCGGCGGCAAATACGCCGACAGCCAGGTCTACTGGCTGATCATCGGCAAGGACTGGGTGACGGGTCAGTATGTGCGGGCCAATGCCAGCGGCCAGCTGGTGCCGGTGAGCGAAGCGGACAACACGATTCCCGTGCCGTCGCGAGAAGGGCTACGCCAACTACGCGGTCAGTCTGGCGCAGGCGCAGTCGGTGACGATTCCGCCGATCGAATCGGCGCGCATTTACATGAGCGTGGGCAAGCCGGTGCTGGTGCAGATCAACCGCGACATCAACGGCAAGACCGGCTATGCTTAAGCCCGGACCTCGAGAACAGCACCGACCCGAACCTCAACACCACGTTCGACTTCGGCGAATTCAACATCAACCGTCCGCGCCCGGTCAGCAACTACCCCGGCATCTACGTCAACACCAGCCGGGTCGACATTTTCGGGCTGCCGCTCAAGCTGCGTGTGACCGGACTCGATGGCTACGATGCGACCGTCGGCGAAACGCTGCTGGAAACGCGCGACGAACTGTTCGCCCGCTTCGTGCTTGAAACGCCGAGCGAGTTCCAGGGACTGGCCAAGGCACCGTACTCGCCTTACCGGATCATGGCAGCCAAGCGCACGGGACCTTCAACGACGGCCTCAATGTCACCACCGGCGCGCAGGACAAGCCGCGCGGCGAGAATGCAGCCTATCTGGATGCCTACATCACCGACATCTGGAACAAGTACCGCAGCGAAGACCTGGTGCTCAAGGTCGGCGACTGGCCGACCTTCCGTGGCCGCGTGGGCGTGGACGATGTGATGACCTTCACCGACGGCATCGACAGCTACAAGATCTACGGCAAGCCGACCACGACCGAGGTCATGCTGGGCAACGGCGTGCTCGATGACGCCACCGGTACCGCGCCCAACACGCCCAAGCACGACAAGCAGCTGCAGCTGCAGGCGCAGATCTGCGCGGCGCTCAACCGCCACGTGGCCGAGCAGCCGAACGAGCGCTGGTACAACGCCGACTACTTCTTCCCGGTAAAGCAAACCGGCCAATTTCTTCACGAAGTTCTGGCACCAGCACAGCTACAACGGGCTGGCGTATGGCTTCTCGTATGACGACGTGGGCGGACACAGTCCGTCGATCTACACGCCGTCGCCAGTGTCGGTGACCTACACCATCGGCAAATAGCAGGACGAATCTACTGGGCGCCCGAGCGGGCGACCCAGTCGACCAGGGCATCGAGTACCAGACGGCCCTTGCCCTCGGTCGAGCGTTCGGTATTGATCATCGCCACCACCACGCACTGCTGGCCGTTCGCATCCGGCACATAGCCTAAGCAATCGTGGTCACATTGCGCAGGGTGCCGGTCTTCATGCGCGCACGCTCGGCCGCCGGGCTCTCTTTCAGGCAGCCAGGCGCATGGTGCCGTCCATGCCCACGATCGGCAAGCTGGCCATGAATTCGGGCGCCCATTTGCTGCGCAGACCCGCACGCAGCAGTCCTGCCATTTGCAGCGGACTGATTTTCTCCGAACGCGACAAGCCGGAACCGTTATCGATCACGAAGCCCGTGTCGTCGATGCCTTTGGCGCGCATCCAGTCGCGCACCACCATGTCGGAGCGCAGCGCGGTCGGCCCGGTGCTTAAGCCATCGGACGGCTGCCGCGCGCGGGATCGGTTTCCAGACTGCCCAGGCTGAGGAACAGGGTACGCGCCAGCGCATTGTCGGACGGCTTGTTGATGTCGCGTACCACCTCGGGCAAGCTGCGCGAGGCATGTTCGGCCAGGATGCGCGTCGTCATGCATGGCCACGCCGTCGACGGTGGGGCCGGTGATCTCGCCGCCCACGCGCTTCCACTGCTCGCGGAACAGGCGGTCCACATAATCCTGGCGGTCCAGCACATTGATGCTGTTCGAGGCGACGCAGTTGCGCGGGAAGGTCCCGGTCAGCACGACCCGGATCGCGCCGTTCGCATCGCGCACGATCTGCGGCTGCTTCCAGCCGTCTTCCCAGCGCGCACGGTGCGTCGATCAGCGTGAACGCCGATTCGACCGTGACCCGGTCCAGCGCCGGCTGCACCGCCAGCTGCACGCCCTTGCCGTTCGAGCGCATGTCGAGCAGCAGCATGTTCTTGTTGATCAGCAGGGCGTCCGGGATCACGTTGTAGTACGCGTCGGGCGACTCGTCGAACGGCGGCAGGCCGATATCGGTGCGCGCCGGATTGAACAGGGCGCGGTCGAGCACCAGGCTGCCGTCGATCTTGCGCACGCCCTGGTTGCGCAGCGCCTGCAGCATGTTGGTCAGGACTTCGCCGGTCAGATCGGTGTCGGCGCCGCCGCGCAGCACCAGGTCGCCGCGCAGCGTGTCGCCGGTGAGCGTGCCCGCGCTGCGCAATTCAGTACGGCCGCGGAACACGGGGCCGAGCTGCTCGAGGCCGATCAGGGTCGTGACCAGCTTCATGGTCGACGCGGGCTGCATCGGGCGATCGGCCAGGTGCGAGACCAGCGCGCTGTCGCCGCGCAGCACCAGCACGCCGATCGCGTCTTCGGGGATGTTCGAGGTTGCCATCAGCTGGCTGACCGGGACCGGCAGCTGGGCGAAGGCGGCCGGTGCGGCAGCCGACGCGGCAGTCAGCAGGGCGGCGAGGACGAGTGGACGCAGCATGCTCGCTCCTTAGCCGAAGAACAGGTAGGCCACGCCGATGGCGGCGCAGATGCTAAGCAGAAGTCGGCCATCAGGCTTAGCCGAAATCGCGTAGCGCGTCTTGCGGATGCCCACCGAGCCGAAGTACAGCGCCACGATATAGAAGGTGGTGTCGGCCGAACCCTGGAAGATGCAGGCCAGGCGGCCGACGAAGGAGTCGACCCCGTAAGTCTGCATGGCGTCGATCATCATGGCCTTGGAACCGCTGCCCGAGAGCGGCTTCATGAGCGCGGTCGGCAGGGCCGGGGTGAAGTCGGTATTCATGCCCAGGCTGATGAATATCCACTCCAGGCCGCGCACGACGAAACCGAGCACGCCCGAGTTGCGGATCACGCTGATCGCCACCAGCATCCCGACCAGGTAGGGAATGATGGTCAGCGAAGTCTGGATGCCGCCCTTGGCGCCCTCGATGAAGGCTTCGTACACGTTTTCACCCTTGCGCATGGCGCCCACGATGAACACGATGATGATCGAGAACAGGATCAGGTTGCTGGCCACGCGCGACACCAGTTCGATTTCGGGCTTGGTCAGGAACTGGGTGAAGTAGAAGATCAGGGCGCAGATGGCGGCCGTCATGCCACCCAGCCAGCCGAGCACAACGCGGTCGAACAGGTTGATGCGCTGCTTGATCGAGACCACGATGATCCCGGTGACGGTGGCCACGTAGGTGGCGATCATGCAGGGAATGAAAATGTCGGACGGGTCCTTGGCGCCGAGGATCGCGCGCTGCGCCATGATGGCCAGGGGAATCAGGGTCAGGCCGGAGGTATGCAGCACCAGGAACATGATCTGGGCGTTGCTGGCCGTATCCTTGTTCGGGTTGAGCGTTTGCAGGCTTTCCATGGCCTTCCAGGCCGAACGGGGTGGCCGCGTTGTCCAGGCCCAGCAGGTTGGCCGAGAAATTCATCACCATGTGGCCGGTGGCCGGATGGTCTTTCGGCACTTCCGGGAAAATGCGCGAGAAGAAAGGCGCGATCACGCGCGCCAGCCAGCCCACGGCGCCAGCCTTTTCGCCGATGTTCATGATGCCGAGCCAGAGCGTCATGACAGCCAAGCCAGCGGCAGCGCGATGTCCATGACCCCCATCTTGGCCGTCTCGAAGGTGCCGTCGACAATTTTCTTGAAGATCTCCGTGTCGCCAAGAAAAATCCACTGCGCCAGGGCGGCCAGGAAGCCCACCAGGAAAAAGCCAGACCAGATGTAATTGAGTGCCATGTTGTTCTATCTATTCGCAAAGAAGCCGATTGTGCAGCGAGAGTATAGGCGCAGCTTGCCAGAGAAAGATGAAACTATGCAGCACGGGCATGTAAAAAAGTTATACGGCAACACGCGCCAGCGCCCTCGCATATGATGTGAACCATGACGATCCCGCGCCTGACCGCCGCCGCCCTGTTTGCCGCCTTGCTGTGGTGGGCACCGGCGCTGGCCGCGGATAAGGTCTTGCACGCCTACATCACGACCCCGGAGACCGGGCTCGACCCGGCGGTGGCTTCCGACATCGCATCCCTCAGTCTGCTGGAAAACCTGTTCGATCCCCTGCTCGGCTACGATTACGCGGCGCGCCCGCTCAAGCTGCGCGGCAATACCGCGGCCGGCTTGCCGGTGGTGGGCGACCAGGGACTGAGCTATACCTTCCACATCCGTCCCGGCATCTATTTCACGCCCGACCCCGCCTTCAAAGGCAAGCCGCGCGAGCTGACCGCAGCCGACTATATTTACAGCCTCAAGCGTCTGTACGATCCGGCGCTCAAGTCGCCCTGGTTGTCCCTGTTCGACGGCAAGATCGCGGGCGACGCCGCCCTCAAGTCGGCCTTCAGCTACGACACGGCGGTGCCCGGCCTGCAGGCGCCGGACCGCTACACGCTGCGGATCGGCTTGACCGCGCCCGACAGCAATTTCCTGTTCTACCTGGCCATGCCAGGCCGCTGGCGTGGTGGCGCGCGAAGTGATGGAAGCCTATCCGGGCCAGACCGGCAACCATCCGGTCGGCACCGGTCCCTTCGTGGTCGGCGAATGGAAGCGCAGCAACCGCATCATCCTGCTGGCCAATCCCCAGTCGCACGCGACCGGCGCCGCATGGGCCAGCGCCTGCCGCTGCTGGACCGGGTGGAAGTGAAGGTGGCCGAGGAATTCCAGGGCCGCGTGCTGGGCTTTCTGCGCGGCGAGTTCGACTACCTGGAACAAGTGCCCGAATCGATGACCGGCATGGTGATCGGGAACGGCAAGCTGAAGCCGGAACTGGCCGCGCGCGGCATCAGCTGACGCGCTTTCCCGTGCTGCAAACCTATTATCTGTGGATGAACATGGAAGACCCCGTCATCGGCGGCTACGGCAAGGACAAGGTCGCCTTGCGGCGCGCGATCGCGCTCAGCTATGACAGCGACGAGGATATCGGCTTGCTCAAGAAGGGCTTCGCTGCTGCGCGCCGAATCGCCCCTGCCGCCGAATGTGCTCGGTTACGATCCGGCCTACCGCAGCCCGGTGGCCTACGACAAGACCCTGGCGGCGGCCCTGCTCGACCGCTTCGGCTACACCGCGCGCGACCCGGACGGCTTCCGGCGCGCCCCAAGCGGCGCGCCGCTGACGCTGGCCATGCACAGCGAAGCGACGGTCGGCGGGCGCCTGCGCGACGAACTGTGGCGCAAGAACCTGAATGCGATCGGCTTGCGCGTGGTGTTCCGGACCGACAAGAAGCCCGAGATCATCAAGGCTTCGCGCCTGGGCAAGGTGCAAATGTTCGAGACCAACTGGATCGCAGACTTTCCGGACGGCGACAACTTCTACCAGCTGTTGTACGGTCCCAACAGCGGGCGCGCCAACTATGCGCGCTTCAATCTGCCCGCCTACAACACGCGCTACGAACAGGCGCGCCCTTGCCCGATTCATGCGGCGCGCCAGAAGCTGTATGCCGAGATGAACCAGCTGCTGCATGCCTACAACCCCTGGGTCCCGCTGACGCATCCGATTTCGGCCGACTTGCGCCATCCGTGGCTTAAAAACTACATGCGGCACCCGGTGGAACTGACGACATGGCGCTACCTTGATCTGGATCTTGCCGAACGCATGCGAGGCCGGGCAATGTCGCACTAGATGTTGATCCGGCACACATTCCTGAAAGTTATGGTGTTCCCCGGTTAATTCATTAGCTAGGGAGCAAGTCACCGCGTAGGCTGATTCGGGCATGACGTATTGCCAATAAAAATGAGATGCAACGGACCCCAAGGAGAGACCAGTGAAGTTAAAGAAGCTCGCGCACCTGATTGCGCTGATTGGTGTTGTTGGCCCGGCGATTGGCCAGGAAGCGGTTCCCGCGCCGGTGCCCATGGCGCGCGTGGAAATTACCGGCAGCAGCATCAAGCGCATCGCGGTCGAGGGGGCCTTGCCGATCCAGACCATTTCGCGTCAGGACATCGAGCGGGCCTAAGCATCACCAGCGCCGAGCAACTGGTCGCGACCCTGAGCGCGAACGGCAGCGGGGCCGACAACATGACCTCCAACCAGGGCGGCGACTTCCTCTCGGGTATCAAATCGCACAATAACGGCGCCTCAGGCGCCTCGCTGCGCGGGCTCGGTTCGAGCAGCACCCTGGTCTTGCTGAATGGCCGAGCGCGTGGCCACCCACGGCCTGAACGGCCAGTCGGTCGATCTGAATTCGATTCCGCTCGCGGCCGTGCAGCGCGTCGAAGTGCTCAAGGATGGCGCCTCGGCCATCTACGGCACCGACGCGATCGGCGGCGTGATCAACTTCATCCTGCGCAAGGATTATCAGGGCGCCGAAGTGTCGGCCTTCATCGACAAGACCGAAGGCGGCGGGGGCGACATCTACCGCGCCTCCATGCTCTTCGGCGGCGGCAACATCGAGACCGACGGCTACAACTTCATGGCCAGCATCACGGCCGACCGCAACACCAAACTCGAAGGCAAGGACCGCGACTTCCATAACGGCTACCAGCGGCAGCGCGGCCTGGCGCCGGACACCACCGGCACCCCGTATGCCAACCTGCGCACCGGCGCCGGTACGGCCGTCGGCAGCAATTTCCAGGTGAACGGGGCCGGTTCCTACAGCCGCTTCAATCTGCTGTCGCAGCAAGGCGCCTGCAATTCGATTGCTTAAGCATGAGCCAGTACGAGGCCACGCTGTGGGGCAACACGGCGCTGGGCAAGGCATGCTCCTACGATTACGGTTCGCAATGGATACTGAGCCAGCCGGTCGACCGGGTCAATCTGGTCTCGCGCGCCGACTTCCGGCTCAGCGCCGACCACCGCGCCTTCGTGGAAGTAAAACGGTTCCTGCGCACCCGCTCCAAGGTGCAGTACACGCCGATCCAGGTCGCGTTCGTGTATCCGCGTTCGGGCCCCTACTACCAGGATTACTCGGCCTATATTGCGACCTTCAACAACACGCTCGGCGAGCGCCTGCAGTGGCGCTGCCTCGAGTGCGGCCCGCGGGTGCAGGAAACCTCGACCAACGCCTACCGCCTGCTGGCCGGGCTGGAAGGCGTGATCGGCGGCTGGGATTACAAGACCGGCATCTCGGGCGCGGGCAGCCGCGCCAACACGGACATCATCAACGGCTACATGTTCAACCAGGGCTTGCTCGACGTCTTGCAGTCGGGCGTGGTCAATCCTTTCCTGGCGGTAGACCAGACCCAGGGCGCGGCTTACAGGCATGGCGGCGCTCGACACGGTGCGCGCCACCGGGCCGCTGTACCGCGGCAAGACTTCGCTGCTGCAATTTGATGGCACGCTGTCGAAGGACGTGATGCAATTGCTTACTTCTAGCCCGCTATCGGCCGCCGTGGGCTTCGATGTGCGCAAGGAAACCTACACCTTCAATGACGACATTTATCACACCGGTCGGCCGCTGATCAATGGTGTGGGTAGCGATCCGGCCTTGCCGGAAGTAAAGCGCGACATCAAGGCCCTGTTCGCCGAGCTGGTTGTGCCGATCATCAAGGACATGGAAATGCAGCTGGCGGTCCGCACCGATGACTACAGCGATTTCGGCCGCACCACCAACCCGAAAGTTGCGCTGCGCTATCAGCCGACCAAGGAAGTCCTGCTGCGCGCCTCGGCCAACCGGGGTTTCCACGCGCCCGATTACGACGCCCTCTACAGCGGCGAAACGCCGGGCTTGCTGAACAACTTCGCCGACGATCCGGCCTGCCCGACCACGCCCGGCGCGAACTGCCGCGACAAGTGGGATACCCTGTCCGGCGGCAATGCTTAAGCCTGCGTCCGAAACGTTCCAAGCAGTTCAGCGCTCAAGCATCGTGTTCGCGCCCACCCCCGCCATTCTTGCCAGTCTCGACTTCTGGCAGATCGAGCGCACCGACCGCGTGGTCTCGCTCGATGCGACCGACGTGCTGGCGAACTACGGCGTACTGGGCAGCAACGTGATCCGCCTGGCGAACGGCGAGATCGACTACATCCGGGCTTAGCTACATCAACGCCATGCCGCGACAAGGTCAGCGGCGTCGACCTGGGCTTCACGATGAACGGCAAGCTTGGCGCCAGCCGCTGGGACGTGGCGCTCGACGGCAGCTATGTGCACAGCTTCAAGACGCACCTGATTTCGAGCGATCCGTGGGTGGAACTGGTCGGCAAGTACAACCAGACCGATCTGCAGCTGCGCTGGAAGCACCAGTTGCGCTTTACCTGGGCCACGGGTCCGTGGAGCACCACCCTGACCCAGCTGTTCAAGTCCGGCTACAAGGACCAGAACCTCGAGGATCTGGGCGGCACGCTGCCGCCGGGCTTCAATCCGGACGTCAAGAGCTACACCCTGTACAACTTGTCGGCCAGCTATGCCTATTCGAAGAACCTGAGCTTTAGCGCCGGTATCAAGAACCTGCTCGATACCGACCCCTCGTTCTCGGCCCACAACGTGGACGAAGTGGCAGGGCGCGGGCTGGGATGCGCGCGTGGGCGATCCGCGCGGCCGTGCCTACACTTTCCGCGTGAATTACAAGTTCATGTAAGCTGGGATGCACTGCCGGGCCCGTTGCCAGTGCTTAAGCAGCGGGCTTTTTTCTTTCTGCAAGGGGTGCGATGGCAGGACATGACAAGATCAGTGACGCGCGTTCGCCATGCTGGCGGCCGCGGCTGCCGTATGTGCCTGCCAGCGCGGGCGCCTGTACCGGCCAGGCGCAGCCTGGTCAAGCCGCCGCGCCTGCGCTTTGGCGACACCATCGGCCTGGTCGCCCCGGGCGGCCATACCGACGAGGAAGGCATCGCCCGCGCCACGGCCCGGATCGAGCAGCTCGGCTTTCGCGTCAAGGTCGGGGCCAATCTGCGCGCCGTGCATGGCAACTACGGCGGCACCGTGCGCCAGCGCGTCGATGATCTGCACGTCATGTTTGCCGATCCCGCGGTGCGCGCGATCTGGTGCATACGCGGCGGATCGGGCTGCATCTCGCTGCTGTCCTCGCTCGACTATGGCCTGATCCGCAAGCACCCGACCATCCTGCTCGGCTATTCCGACATCACGGCCCTGCATCTGGCGCTGTACCGGCAAGCCTAGCCTGGTCACGTTTCACGGGCCGGTCGCCACCTCCAGCGACTCGGTCTATTCGACCCGCCACATGCTGGCCGTGCTGATGCAGCCGCAGGCGAGCTACACCATCCCGATGGCGCAGGAAAACGCCGAGCGTGCCGTGCGCGAGCCGCAGTTCGCCGTGCGCACGGTCACCCACGGCCAGGCCAGCGGACGCCTGCTTGGCGGCAACCTCAGCCTGGTCAGCGCGCTGATGGGGACGCCGTACGCGGCCGAGTTCCGCAAGGCCATTCTATTCATCGAAGAAGCGCACGAAGCGCCGTACCGGATCGACCGCTGGCTGACCCAGCTCGACCTGGCGGTCGGCTTGCGGCATGCGGCGGCGGTCATGATCGGCGTGTGCCAGGATTGCAAGCCGGACGACGGCGAGCCGTCGCTGAGCCTGGATGAGACGCTGGACTTGCATTTGAAGCCGCTGGCGATTCCGGCGGTGAGCGGCTACTCCTTCGGCCACATCCGCGACCAGTTCACGCTACCGGTCGGCATCAACGCGCGATCGATACGCTGGCCCAGACCTTGACGCTGCTGGAGCGATGGTTTCCTGAGAGGACGTTGGGGGGCAGGTCCGACATTCAGCGTTGGGGGTCACGTTGGGGGTCAGGTCCGACATTCGGACACGGGCTCATGCGCAACGCGCATGAGCCCGTGTCCGAATGTCGGACCTGACCCCCAACGCCCTGCCAGGCGATTTTCAGTGGGAAACAATCTGCGAGAGGATCGCGTACGCCGGGCCGGTCTGCGGCTGTTCGAGCAGCACGGTCAGCTCGGTGAAGGTGCACATCATGGTCACCACGCTGATCTTGTTCCATGCCAGTTTTTTCAGCACGCTGTGATAAATGCCCGGCGTCTTGAGCGTCTCGGGGATTGAGGCGCAGCGTCAGCGCCGTCAGGTTGTCCACCCGCGCCACGTGGCGCTCGGTGACAAAGGCCGATTCCACCACGTGGATCAGCGGCTAGCTGCACACGACCAGCATTTCATGCACGCCGCGCGTGACCGACACGAAACTGCCGTGATGCCGTTCGGCCAGCGCCAGCAGCTTGCGCTGGCATTCGTTGCTGTTGTCGGACAAACGATAGGTCACCAGCGTCAGTTCGGTGCGCGTGGTCAGCTCGCCCATGCGCGGCGCCAGCATGATCGGCTTGGCTTCGCCCGGCTGCGGCAGGCGCTCGGACAGGCGGCGCAGCGCCATCACCACGGCCGCCTGGCCAACCGGTTTCCACAGGTCGGATTCGAGTTGCAGGCGCAGCTGGCGCGCCAGTTCGGACAAATTGATGAGGCCGAGCGACATGCCTTCGGTCAGGAAGGCGGATTCCGAGACGATTTGCTCGACTTTAGTGGCGATCGAAAGCATGTCTTTCAGGTCCTCAAGAGGAAAGCTGACGCCAACTCGGGCTGCGCACGGACAGGGATGAATCCGTTGCAATCGAGTCGGCCGCGCGTGGTTACCGTGGGTTGTGACTGAAATGCCAGCACAGACCCGACGGTCTGCGCCAGGGGGTTTCGCTTATCGCCAATACGCGCCGGAGCAGAGCTGTCGCGGGAACGACGGTCGAAGTGAGAAAGAGTCGGAGGCCAGGTGCGATGTTGACGTCATGTTTTTCCCGTTTAACTGTTTTTGCGCCGTGTGTGGAGTGGTCTCCTGACGTTTTTATCAATGTTGTCTGGGCCAAAACCCGACAACTTGGATTGAGTGTAGACCGCTTCTCCTAAAAAACGCAATCGAATTGATGTTCTAAAACTATCGAATTGTTTCATTTCTGCACGGACGAGGATACGAAAAAAGCAAGTGAAAAGGTCAAAAAATGGGCATATCTTGATTCTCATCAACAAAACATTCTTTAGAAATTCAGTAAAACAACGGTTCTCTTGCTTGCTAATAATGTTCAGAACTGAACAATCACTAGTCGCTTGACTAAATTGGCAAGTTAATTGACTCCGGCAATTGAACGCGATTAAGGTCGCATTTCTCGCGTTCACCGGACCACAAGGCTGGCGCGCACGGGCAGCCGCCACGGCCATGTGGCACTGAAAAATCACACTACAACAATGATTGAATACTGGAGAAACAATGAATTTCCCTAAAACCCTGATTGCTGCGTCAATCGCCGTCATTCCTTTATTCGCCGTCACGGCGCAGGCCTCAGGCCCGACCATGGCAGCCCCGGTGATGCAGTCGCAGCAGATGGCTACCACGCTGGTCGCTAAACTGAACGCCACCCGCGCTTCGCATGGCCTGGACACCAACCACAGCTTCGCCGTCACCGCGCAGCACCCTGGCGCCAGCGGTACCCGCATCATGCGCGCCGCCCACACTTACAAGGGTGTGCCGGTGTTCCAGTCCGAATCCGTGATCGTCACCGATGAGCGCGGCAGCATCATCAGCGAGTCGGTCTCCGACCGCCGCTCGGGCCTGGGTGCCAGCGCCAATGCCCGCATCATGGCGCCAAAGTCGCCAGCCTGAGCGTCACGCTCTAGCCGTGACCGCCAACGCCGCGATCGACAGCGTGGTGAGCAAGGTCGCCCCGGGCGCCACCCACCATGTGCCGCCAAGCGCCAAGCTGATCATCTATCCATTCATGGAAACCGTGCGTGTGGCTTGGCGCCGAAGGCAAGGCCGAAGCGCAGCTGAACGCGCTCGACGTGACCGAACGAGTGGCAGGCTACGAGCTGGCCTACCTGGTCAAGACCCGCATGGTCAAGGGCGACAAGGCGATCCATTACGATACCGTCGTCAGCGCCGTCACCGGCAAGGTCCTCAAGCAGTGGCAGACGCTGCAAACCGTGGTCGGCGTGGGCAACAGCCAGTACAACGGCCAGGTGCCGATCAGCACCACGCTGTCGGGCTCGACCTACAGCATGAAGGATCCGGTGCGCGGTACCGGCGGCACCTACGGCGCGATGGCGATCACCAACGCCAACCACACCACCAGCGCCGGTTCGGTGTACACCAACAGTACCAACACCTGGGGCGATGGCCAGCAGTACATCTCGGGCGGTTCCACCACCAATGCCAACGGCCAGACCGCCGCTGTCAACGCGATGTGGGGCCTGATGAACACCTACGACACGCTGAAGAACGTGCTGGGCTGGCAGTCGCTGGACGGTAACAATACCGCCACCTACATCGCCGCGCACGTGAACACCGCCTACGACAATGCTTACTACAGCGATGGCTGCAAGTGCATGTTCATCGGCGACGGCGGCAGCTCGTTCAACAACCTCGGTTCGATCGACGTGATCGGCCACGAAATGGGCCACGGCGTGACCAACGCCACTTCGGATCTGACCTACTCGGGCGAATCGGGCGGTCTGAACGAATCGCACTCGGACATCCAGGGCGAGATGGTGGAAGCCTACGCCCGCAGCCATGGCACCGGCAGCGTGATTCCAGCCAGCGGCAATGACTGGATGACCGGCAAGGAAATCGCCAAGAACGGCCAGCCGCTGCGCTGGTTGTACAAGCCGAGCAAAGATGGCCGCAGCCCGGATGCATGGAGCAGCACCATCAAGAACCTGGACGTCCACCTGAGCAGCGGCCCGAACAACCGCATGTTCTACTTCCTGGCCCAGGGTTCGAACTCGAGCTCCTCGTCCGACTACTACAGCCAGTACCTGAACAAGTCGTTACTGCGATGACCGGTATCGGCAGCGACAAGGCCTTCCGCATCTGGTTCAAGGCCAACACCACCAAGTTCACCGCGTCGACCAACTATGCTGACGCACGCGCCAAGGTCAAACTGGCCGCGGAAGAACTGTATGGCGTCGGCAGCAAGGAAGCCATCGCGGTCGTGCGCGCCTACGCCGCCATTAACGTCGGCACCGACGTGGACGAAACCGGCGGCGGCACCCCGGGTGCTGTGACGATCAGCTCGCAGCCTTCGAGCGTGAGCGTGACGGCCGGTTCGACCGCGTCGTTCTCGGTCACCGCGACCGGCGGCACTGCGCCGTACAAGTACCAGTGGCAACGCAACGGCGCCAACATCGCCTAAGCAATCTCGCAATCGTACAGCCTGACGGCCCAGGCCGCTGACAATGGCGCCGTGTTCCGCGTCGTGGTGACCGATTCGGCCACCTCGCCAACGACCGCGACCAGCTCGAACGCCACCCTGACGGTGGGCACCACCGGCGGCAGCACCGAGCGCGTCACCAACGGTGGCTTCGAGTCCGGCACCACCGGCTGGGCTTAAGCAGCACCGGCGTGATCGGCACCTGGAGCCAGCAGCCTGCATTCGAAGGCACCCGCAATGCCTGGCTGGGCGGCAACGGCTCGACCGCGACCGAAACCCTGACCCAGGCCGTGGTGATCCCGTCGGCCGCAACCTCGGCCACGCTGAACTTCGCGCTGCACATCGATACGGCTGAAACCACCAGCAGCACCGCGTATGACAAGCTGGTTGTGACGGTCAAAAATGCGAGCGGCACCGTCCTGGGCACGCTGGCAACCTACACCAACCTGAACAAGGCGACCGGTTACCAGACCCGTACCTTCAACCTGCTGCCGTACAAAGGCCAGACCGTGACGCTGTCGTTCAAGATGAACGAAGACTCGTCGCTGCAAACCACCTTTGCCGTCGACAAGGTGAGCCTGGTTACCCAGTAAGTCGACCCTGAGGAGGGCGGCAGCTGCTACTGCCGTTCCCTTTTTTCAGCCCCGGCCACGGCCGGGGCTATTTTTGTTTATGCGGCTGATGTTTTCAGGAGTGGAACATGGCTTTGAACGACGGATTTGAAAGCAGGACGCTGGAGGTGGCGCTGGCGCCTGAAATGCTGAGCGCGGTCGTGCGCGAAGGCGGACGCGTGCTGGCCTGCAGCGAGATCAGGATCGCGCCCGGCCCCGGCGAAGGGCACTGGCAGGCGGGCCTGGCGGCCTTCGCGGCCTGGGTCCGGCATGCGGGCGTGGGTTTGCGTGCGGTGCCGCTGACGATCAGCGTGAGCACGCGCTGGTGCCAGCTGGCGATGCTGCCCTGGAGCGACGCCCTGCTCTACCAGGACAGCGCACGGCGCTACCAGCAGGAACGGTTCCTCCAGATTTACGGCAGCGCAGCGCGCGGCTGGGACGTCATGTGCGACGACAGCCCGCGCGGACAGCCGCGCCTGGCGTGCGCGATCGACAGCGATTTCGCGCATGGCTTGCGGGCCGCGGCGCTGGCCTACGGCCACCAGAACGTGCGGATCGAATCGGTGGTCACGGCCAGCGGACGCACCATTACCGCCGCGCCCTGCGACCGCTTCGCCATTCTCGAACCGGGACGGCTGGTGCTGGCGGCGCGCCGCTACGGCCGCATCATCCAAGCATCGAGGCGAAAACCTGCGCCGCGAGCTGGCTAAAGCCGCGCTGCCCTTCGACCTGGCAGCAATGGATGGTGCGCGCGCCCCAGCTGGGCGAGGTGGCGCAGGTGATCGTGTTCGCGCATGACAGCACGGCGGTCACGATGCCGGTGCGGCCCTGGCATCCCGATGGCACGACCTACTACTTCGTCCAGGCGACGCAGACGCCGGACAGCGCGCATCCGGGCCCGGAGCGCGGGACCGCCGATGCCGGTCCCTGGCAGGGCGCGTGCGGCTAGAACTTAGCGGAAGCGGTAGCGGGTCGGATACATCATCGCGCAGGGCTTGCTTGGCTGCAGGTGCCCGGCGTGAAGGTTTCACCCATCATGATCCGCACCGCCGCCTGCCCCAGATCCGGGTCCGGCGTCGCGATGATCTTGACCGAGGTGGCCTTGCCGTCGCTGCCGACCATCACTTGCAGTGACAACAAGCCGATGCCCGTGCCAACCGCTTGCGCCTTCGAAATCCACTCCGACATGCCCTTCGTGCCCTTGACCGGGTAAGGCGGCACGTCGTCCGGGTGCAGCATCGGGTATTCCCGACGCACACGTTGTTGCTGCGCGGGCGTCATCTCTGCGTACGATTTGTCGTAGGGTACGCCGACCTTGCTGCCCGTTTCCTGCGGACGCCGCATGCGGCTGCCGGTGGGCGGGGTGTGGTCATTGAGGGAATAGCTGCCCTGGTCGGGCGCGATGTCGGGCACCGTCAGACCGGGCGCCGCGCCCATGTCGAACGTGCCTTCGATCACCTGGCCGCCGATATAGACTGCCCGGCCGCGGCCGTGAAATTCATTGTCCTTCCAGCCGCCGTCATAGCGGCCGCCGGTGGCGTAGGTCGCCGTCGCGATGCCGTCGAGTTTTCCATCTTTCCAGTCGCCCTGGATTTCGTCGCCATCCGCGGATAGATAGACGCCCTTGCCGTCGCTTGTCGGCTGTCCTTGAAGCCGCCCTCGTACTGGTCGCCGCTGGCATAGCTCACGTAGCCCGGCCCCTGGCGCAGGCCGCGCTGCATGCCGCCTTCATAGCGGGACAATTCCTTGCCCTCGTGCTTCATGATGAGCACGCCCTGGCCTTCGGCAAAGCCGTCCTTGCAAGGGCCCTTCCAGATGGCCTTGTAGTTGGTGTAGGTATCGATCACGCGGATCTGGCAATCCTTCGCGCCGAAGTACTGGGGCTCGGCGGCCAGCGCCGGTGCGCTGTGGAGCAGTGCCGCGATGCAAATCAGGGGTGCAAGTGAATTAATGTTCATAAACGAATGGCGGTACCTTCTTAATCAAATAAATGCAGTGGAAACCGGCGCCTTGGCGTCCTATTCGACCCGCAGGCTGTACTTGTACACCATGGCGCATGCGACGCCTTTGCACAGGCCAGGCTTGAATTTTTCTTCCATCAGGATCAAGGCGATCGCCTGTCCGAATTCCGGTGACGGCGAGCGCAGCACAACGACGGAGTCCGCCTTGCCCTGCGCATCGACCCGGGCTTCGACGGTGGTTATGCCGGATGGAATTTCCAGCGCCATCAGACGGTTGACCTTTGCCGTGAGACCGGCCAGCCCGTTCAGGGGGAACGGTGGCTCATCGGTTTCGTGCAGCAGCCCGTACTGCTCGCGCACGGCTTGCTGCTGCGCAGCGCTCAGCTGAGCATAGGCTTTGTCGAAAGGAATACCGTCGTTCCACAGCGATTGGCGCGCCTTCATCCGGCTGACGCGCAAGTCCTTTTCCATGTAATTGAATGCTTCCCTGGATGCGGCAACGGCCGGTTCCTGACCCACACGCCGGTTGTCGATGAACTCACCTTCGAACACCACGCCGCCAAGGTACTCGGCCTTGCCCTTGCCGTGGAAATGACCGTTCTTCCATTGCCCGCTGTATCGCCCGCCGTCCGCGTATGCGATCGTTCCGGTGCCGTGAAACCGGCTGGCACTGAATTCACCGTCGTAGCGCGTTCCATCCTGGGCAACCCAGATGCCCTTGCCTTCGCGCTTGCCCTGGACATAGCCGCCTTCATATTGGCTGCCGTAGCGGTCGATGCTGTAGATCTGGCCGTGCGGCCTGCTTAAGCGCAGTACGTCGCCCTCGTAACGGACGGTTTCCTGTTCCTTGTAGTACCACACCAAGGTCCCGTTGCCGTCTGCGAAGCCATCTTTGCAGGGGCCGCTCCAGGTCGCGCCGCCGCTGGTCAGCGGGGTGGGCGTCGACGATCTTGCAATGGTCAGGGCCGGTCAGCGCCGGTTCGTCGGCGGCAGTGGCGTTGCCTGCAAAGAAGATGGCGGCGAGAAGGAGGAGACAGGGCTTCAAGATGTTTCTCTTCTGTGAGGAAACACCTATTGTATTTCAAGTACTAGAACATAAGACAATATTTCAGCTGACCTTGAGCGACATGAAGGTGTAGCCGAGGGCTTGCCCGTCGATGCGGAACATGTCGTCGATCTCGCCCTTTTGCTGGAAGCCGCAGCGCTGGTACAGCGTGCGCGCGGCGTGATTGACGGACAGCACTTCAAGGTCGATCCACTCGATCGCCTCGGCCCGCGCCCAGGCCACGGCAACGGCCACCAGCGCCGCGCCCAGGCCCTGCTGGCGAAAGTCGCGGTGCACGCCCATGCCCAGCAGCGAGCGGTGGCGGGACCCCCGTTCCATGCGCGCGCAGGTCGATGTGGCTAAATGATCTGGCCGTCCGGCGTGAGCGCGATCCAGCTGCGGCGCCAGCCCGGCTGCCCGACCGGAATCTCCATCCCGATCCGGAACGCCGCTTCCTTGTCGGACGGGAAACCGGCGTCGGCACGCGCGATCGGCATGAACTTGGCGGTCTCGCCGACGCCATTGTCCGACAGATGGTCGTTCAGATACGCGAAGAAGCCGTCCAGGTCGTCCCGGACGGTCTTGCGGATCGTGATCGATTGCTTCACAGCGCCCGTGCGATCAGGATTTTCTGGATGTCGCTGGTGCCTTCGTAGATCTGGCACACGCGCACGTCGTGGTAGATGCGCTCGACCGGGAAGTCGCTCACGTAGCCGTAGCCGCCGTGCACCTGGATCGCGTCCGAGCACACGCGCTCGGCCATCTCGGAGGCGAACAGCTTGGCCATGGCCGCCTCTTTCAAGCATGGCAGGCCTAAGCATCCTTCATCGAGGCTGCGTGGCGGATCAGCTGGCGCGCCGCTTCGATCTGGGTGGCCATCTCGGACAGCTTGAACTGCACCGACTGGTGCTCGAAAATCGGCTTGCCGAAGCTCTCGCGGTCGCGCGCATACACCAGCGCCGCTTCGAACGCGGCGCGCGCCATGCCGACCGCCTGCGAGGCGATGCCGATCCGGCCGCCTTCCAGGCCGGACAGCGCGATCTTGTAGCCCTGGCCTTCTTCGCCGATCAGGTTCTCGGCCGGGATGCGGCAGTTCTCGAACAGGATCTGGGCGGTGTCGGACGAATGCTGGCCCATCTTCTGCTCCAGTCCCGCCACGATGTAGCCGGGGGTGGAGGTCGGGACCCAGAACGCGCTGATGCCCTTCTTGCTTACCGCCTTGTCGGTGACCGCCATGACGATCGCCACGTCGGCGTATTTGCCGCTCGTGATGAACTGCTTGGTGCCGTTGATGACGTACTCATTGCCGTCGCGGGTGGCGGTGGTGCGCAGGGCCGAGGCATCGCTGCCGGTGTGCGGTTCGGGTCAGCGCGAATGCGCCCAGCATCTCGCCTTGCGCCAGCGGGCGCAGCCACTGCTGCTTCTGGGCGTCGTTCGCGTACATCATCGCGATCGAGCATACCGGGCAGTTGTTGACCGAGATGATGGTCGAGGTGCCGCCGTCGCTTAGCAGCGATTTCCTCAAGCACCAGCGCCAGCGACACATAGTCGAGGCCCGCGCCGCCCAGTTCTTCGGGCACGGCCACGCCGAAGGCGCCCAGCGCCGCCAGCTCTTTCAGCTCGTCCTTCGGAAAATAGTGTTCCTTGTCCCAGCGCGCGGCGTTGGGGGCAAGGCGCTCCTGCGAAAAGGTACGCAGGGCGTCGCGGATCATCTGGTGTTCTTCGGTCAGTATCATGGTGTTCTTCGTGTGTGGCTTACCAGGGAATTGGTGTGCCGTCGTAGTTCAAAAAGCGCCGTTGGCGTCCGGTCCGGCCTTGACCAGCGTGGCGCGCAAGCCCGTCACGCTGGTGCCGACTTCAATCTCGGCGCCTTCGCCGCCCATGTCGGTCTTGACCCAGCCGGGATGGAAGGCGATGCAGGTCACGCCCTGGGGGCCGAACTTGATCGCCGTATCCACCAGCACCGAGTTCAGAGCCGCCTTGCTGGCGCGGTACAGCGTGGCGTTGGCAGCCAAGCGCGCTGGCCGATCGATCCCATGATCGACGACAGTACCGCCACCTTGCCGCGCACCGGCACCGCCATCGGCGCGATCACCGGCAGCAGGCGCATGGCGGCCAGCACGTTGGTGTGCATGACGGTGTCGAATTCCTGCTGGGTCGGGAAGCCGTCGTGGCGCGGGCCGAACTGGCCCGCGTTGAGGAAGGTCGCGTCGATCATTTCGCCGTCGAGGTTCCAGCCCAGGGCCGCGATCGAATCGGCGCTGGTGACGTCGAGTTGATAGGTATGCGCGCGCATGCTGGCCAGGCGCTTGCAGTCGGTTTCACTGCGGGCAGTGGCGATCACGCGCCAGCCGTCGGCCACGTACTGGCGGACCAGTTCGAGACCGATGCCGCGTGAGGCGCCGATGATCAGGGCTGTGGGCATTGCTTGTTCCTTCAAAAGAAAGCAACTGTATGAGAACAGTTACATCGCCCTCGCGCAGGCGAGGACGATGTAGTGGTGATGCTTACGCCATCTCGATGGCCATGGCCGTCCTTTCACCGCCGCCGATGCACAGCGATGCCACGCCGCGCTTGCCGCCGGTTTTTTTCAGCGCGCCCAGCAGGGTCACGATGATGCGCGCGCCCGATGCGCCGATCGGGTGGCCCAGTGCGCAGGCGCCGCCGTGGATGTTGACTTTGCTGTGCGGGATGTCCAGGTCATGCATGGCGGCCATCGGCACCACGGCGAACGCTTCGTTGATCTCGAACAGGTCGACTTCGGACGCTTTCCAGCCGGTCTTGGCGAACAGTTTTTTCATCGCGTCCACAGGCGCGGTGGTGAACAGGTTCGGCTCCTGGGCGAAGGTGGCGTGGCCGACAATCTTGGCGATCACGGTCAGGCCCAGTTCACGCGCTTTCGATTCGCGCATCAAGACCAGTGCGGCGGCGCCGTCATTGATCGACGACGACGATGCGGCCGTGATGGTGCCATCTTTCTTGAATGCCGAACGCAGGGTCGGGATCTTGTCGATCTTGGCCTTGAGCGGGCCTTCATCGGTGTCGATGACGGTGTCATGCAGCGCGGCCGCTCACGGTGACCGGTGCGATTTCCCACTTGAAGGCGCCTTCCTTGGCCGCTTCCTGGGCGCGCTTGACCGACGCGATCGCGAACGTCTTGCGCTTCGCGCGTGAACGCATACTTGGCGGCGCACTCTTCGCCGAAGGTGCCCATCGAGCGGCCTTCGCCGGTCTTCTCGTTGCGCGAGTACGCGTCTTCGAGGCCGTCGTACATCATGTGGTCGAACATCATGCCGTGGCCGATGCGGTAGCCGCCGCGTGCCTTCGGTACCAGGTAAGGCGCATTGGTCATCGATTCCATGCCATGCGACGACGATCACGTCGGCGCTGCTTAAGCCAGCAGCGTGTCATGCGCGAAGATGGTCGCTTGCATCGCAGCGCCGCACATTTTCGACAGCGTGACCGCACCGGTCGACAGCGGCAGGCCGCCCTTGATTGCTGCCTGGCGCGCTGGCGCCTGGCCCTGGCCTGCCATCAGGCAGTTGCCCATGTAGACGTGTTCGACCAGCTTCGGATCGACACCGGCGCGTTCGACCGCGGCAGCGATCGCAACCGCGCCCAGGTCGTTGGCGGACTTGGAAGAAAAATCGCCCTGGAAGCCGCCCATGGGGGTGCGGGCAGCGCCGACGATAACGACTGGATCATTCATTGTTCAGGTTCTCCAAATAGGTTGGCAGCGGGACCGCCGGGGTGGTTGTGTTGGTTTGATTGCAGAAACGTATACTTTGCGGATACGGGAAAACGTCCTCGATATGGCCGTCCATGATGCGCTGCTTGCGCGCTTGCCAGAAATCACGGGTCAGCAAATCGGCATGGTGTTGCATGAAATTCTTGCGGATCTTGGCGTTGCCGAGCAAGAAGCTGCCGAACTGTTCGGGGAAGACATCGTGCTTGCCGATCGAATACCACGGCTCGGCCGACATTTCATCTTCCTCGTTGCGCGGTTCCGGGATGTTGCGGAAATTGCAGTCGGTGATGTATTCGATCTCGTCGTAATCGTAAAACACGACGCGGCCGTGCCGGGTCACGCCGAAGTTCTTGTACAGCATGTCGCCAGGAAAAATATTCGCCGCCACCAGTTCCTTGATGGCGTTCCCGTATTCGAGTACGCCGTGCTCGATCAGTTCATCCTTGCCTAGCCTTCTCGGCATTGGTCAGGAAGATATTGAGCGGCACCATGCGGCGTTCGATGTACAGGTGGCGGATGATGATGCGGTCGCCTTCGAATTCGATCAGCGAGGGCGCGAAGTGCATCAGCTCGGCAACTAGTTCTTCCGTGAAGCGGTCGGCCGGAAACGCCACGTTCGAATATTCGAGACGTGTCGGCCATGCGGCCCACGCGGTCGTGGTTCTTGACCAGCAGGTATTTTTCCTTGATTTGCGCGCGTGGTTTCCTTGGGCGGCGGGAAGAAATCCTTGATCACCTTGAACACGTAAGGGAAGGATGGCAGCGCGAACACCAGCATCACCAGGCCGCGGATGCCGGGGGCGATCTCGAAGCGGTCCGAGGTGTGCTTGAGATGCTGCAGGTAATCGTGGTAGAACAGCGTCTTGCCCTGCTTTTGCAGGCCGAGGATGGTGTAGATCTCGCTGCGCGGCTTGCGCGGCAGCAGCGTGCGCAGGAATTGCACGTAGGCTGACGGCACTTCCATGTCCACCAGGAAGTAGGCGCGCGTGAACGAGAACAGGATCGTGATCTGTTCGTGGTCGAACAGCACCGTGTCGAGTATCAGCTCGCCATGCCGGTTGTGCAGGATCGGCACGATGAACGGGTATTCCTTGTTGCCGTTGATCCCCTTGCCGACGATGTAGGCGCCCTTGTTGCGGAAGAACAGGCTCGACAGGACCTGGATCTGGTGGTTCGGTTCCAGAGCCTGGGTGCCGAAGATGTCTTTCAGGCGCGCTTCGACCTGGGTGATGTCGCGGTCCAGGTTGGCGAACTTGCAGTTGAGCTGGAAATTGGTGACGATCCGCTTGAGCGAAAAGTGCAAGCCGTCCTTGGCCGGGTAATAGACGCGGTAAGTCGGCGCCAGCTCCTCGGTTTCAATGTATTCGGTGGACACCACCGGCCGCACGAAAATGAAGTCGTTATGGAAATACGTGCGGTGCAAGATGTTGCAGCACACGGAATTGAAGAACGTTTCCGCCAGTTCCGGCTGCTTGTGGTCGGACAGCATGCCGATGTAGTGCAGCTTGAGTTCGCGCCAGACTTCGTCGGTCAGTTCGCTGTTGTCGTACTCGTCTTCGAGAATTTGCACGCATTCCTGCACGCGCTTGTCGTAAAAGCCGATGCGCTCGCGGGCTGCCTGCTGGGCAACGGCCCAGGAACCGGTCTCGAAATGGCGCTTGGCGACCTGGCTGGTCTGGCGGAACAGGCGATAGTGCTTGTCAAAGCCATCCAGAATCGTGCGCGATATCGAAAGCGATCTGGGAAGACAGCAGTTTTGGGAATGCAACTTGTGTCATTCGGCTTCTCGGCAGGGGGACGGCTAGGGAACGGCTATTCTATAAGATGGGCTGGGAGGGCGTACGGACGGGGCTGGCTGAGGCGGCGAGGGGGCGTGCGCGCCCCCTCGTTCATGCTTTACTTGGTCTCTGCAAACAGCTCGCGGCCGATCAGCATGCGACGAATCTCGCTCGTGCCCGCGCCGATTTCGTAGAGCTTCGCGTCACGCCACAAACGTCCTACCGGATATTCATTGATGTAACCGTTGCCGCCCAGGGTCTGGATCGCTTCGCCCGCCATCCAGGTCGCTTTTTCAGCGCTGTACAGAATCCTTGTCGGCAGCGTCCTTGCGCAGGTTGCGGATCGCTTCCGGCGTCTTGGCGCGGTCGCAAGCCTGGCCCACGGCGTAGACATAGGCCTTGCACGCCATCATGGTCGAGTACATGTCCGCAATTTTGCCCTGCATCAGCTGGAATTCGCCGATCGGCTGGCCGAACTGCTTGCGGTCGTGGATGTAAGGAACGACGGCGTCCATGCACGCCTGCATGATGCCGAGCGGACCGCCCGACAGCACGGTGCGCTCGAAATCCAGGCCCGACATCAGCACATTGACGCCCTTGCCCAGGCCGCCCAGCACGTTTTCGGTAAGCACTTCGCAGTCGACAAACACCAGTTCGCCGGTGTGCGAACCGCGCATGCCGAGCTTGTCGAGTTTTTGCGCGATCGAGAAGCCCTTGAAGCCTTTTCGATCAGGAAGGCGGTCATGCCGCGCGGACCGGCTTCGAGGTCGTTCTTGGCGTACACCACCAGCACGTCGGCGTCAGGACCGTTGGTGATCCACATCTTGGTGCCGTTCAGGACCCAGCGGTCGCCCTTGAAATCGGCGCGCAGTTTCATGCTGACCACGTCGGAACCGGCGTTCGGCTCGGACATCGCCAGTGCGCCGATGTGCTCGCCCGAGATCAGTTTCGGCAGGTATTTGCGTTTTTGCTCTTCGGTACCGTTGCGCTTGATCTGGTTGACGCACAGATTCGAGTGGGCGCCGTAGGACAGGCCGACCGAGGCCGAGGCGCGAAAATTTCTTCCATGGCAACGATGTGGGCCAGGTAGCCCATCTGTGCGCCGCCGTATTCTTCATCTACCGTGATGCCGAGCACGCCCAGGTCGCCCATCTTGCGCCACAGATCCATCGGGAACTGGTCGCTGCGGTCGATTTCGGCGGCGCGCAGTGCGATTTCCGCTGCGGCGAACTGTTGTACTGCTTCGCGCAGCGCGGCGATGTCTTCGCCATGGTCAAAGGTCAGGCCTGGAAGATGCAGCATTGTCGTCCTCGATGGGGTCAGAATTAGAAGCGTCAATCATACTGCTGTTTGACGTTTACATGAAACGTAAAGGGATACTAGCTGGCATTGCCCCTGGTGGCCGATTCGGCCAGCATGCGGCGGCACTCTTCTTCGTGGCTGTTCAGCTCTTCCAATGCCATTTCGATATCTTCCCGCTGTTGCTCGAGCGTCATGCGCTGGGTCGCCAGCACACCGAGGAAACGGTTCATCTGAGCAACCGTGTCCTTGGGCGACTCGTACATGTCGACGATACTCTTGATTTCAGACAAAGTCAGCCCGAGGCGTTTGCCGCGCAGCGTCAATTTCAGGTGGGTGCGGTCGCGCGGGGTGTAGACCCGGTTGCGCCCGCCCACGCCTTCGCGCTTGGGGTGGAGCAAGCCCTGGTCTTCATAGAAACGGATGGCGCGCGCGTAATGTCGAATTCGCGTGCCAGTTCGGCGATGGTATAAGTACGCATGGGCAGCAAAAGTGGCGGTTGGGGGAGACGGCGCGGCGGAATGGCTTAGAATTGGCAAAGCTTCCGTTTACGTCAACGTCAAGCACATTGTAGCGCGCCCGCCGCGCAAGAACACGAAAGATCACATGAACCCGCTCGAATCCCAGCTTGACTATCCCCTCGGCGACACCCTGCCTAGGCCATCGGCGCCGTGCATTCGCTGGCGCCCGGCATGGGCTGGCTGCGCATGCCGCTGCCGTTCGCGCTCGACCATATCAATCTGTGGCTGATCGCGGACCAGCGCGAAGGCCGCCATGGCTGGACCGCGGTCGACTGCGGCGTGGCCACGGACGCCACCCGGGGTGCCTGGGAGCAAGTGTTTGCCACCGGCATGGACGGTCAGCCGCTGCTGCGCGTGATCGCCACCCATTGCCACCCGGACCACGTGGGCTTGTCGGACTGGCTATGCAACCGTTTCCAGGCCCCGTTCTGGACCACGGCCGGGGAATACGGCTTCGCGCGCATGATGTCGGCCGCCCTGCCGGGCGTGGACGGCACCGCCGCCATCCCCCACTTCGAGCGCCATGGCCTGACCGAACCGGGCCAGCGCGACAAGATGGCCGAGCGCCGCAGCTATTACCCGACCCTGGTCCCGGCCGTGCCGCATGCCTATGCGCGCATGCAGGATGGCGAGCAGATCCGGATCGGCGCGCACCGCTGGCGCGTGATCACCGGCTTCGGCCACTCGCCCGAGCACGCGGCCCTGTATTGCGCCGACCTGAACCTGCTTATTTCCGGGGACATGGTGCTGCCGCGCATTTCGACCAATGTCTCGGTGTTTGCGGTCGAGCCGGAAGGCAATCCCTTGCAGCTGTATCTCGATTCACTGGGTAAATTCGCCGATCTGCTTAGGCCGACACCCTGGTGCTGCCCTCGCACGGGCGGCCGTTCCGCGGCCTGCATACCCGCATCGCCCAGCTGCGCGAGCACCACACGGCGCGCCTGGCCGAGGTGATGCAGGCGGCCACGAAGCCGGTGTCGGCGGTGGATATCGTGCCGGTCATGTTCCGCCGCCCGCTCGACACCCACCAGCTGACCTTTGCCCTGGGCGAGGCGCTGGCGCACTTGCACAAGCTTTGGTACGACGGAATCTTGCGCCGCGTAATAGCCTCCGATGGCGTGATCCGGTTTCATCTGATTTAGGCCAAATGAGGCAATCGTGCGGGCCGGATGCCTTGGCACAAGGGGCCTACACTGTGGGTTGGAAATTTGCCGCATCATGCAATAAAATGAGCTGAAACAGTGCTTGAAATGCAAGCCAATTGTGACATCTACACGGCATGTTGTCACAATTGGTCTCACGCTTCAAGAGACTGACTTTCATGGCATTGCGTGAAATAGTGCCACCCATGAATTCATCTAACGAACGGGAAAGCTTCAGTGAACGCTTGCAGCAGGCATTGAAGAACGCCCACTACTCACCCGACAGTCCCACCCGCTTGGCCCGCGAATTTAACATTCGCTTCGATGGTCGCCCGATTACGGTCCATGCAGCCCGCAAATGGCTGGTAGGCGAGGCAATTCCAACCCAGGAGAAGCTGCGCATGATCAGCGCAATGGCTCGGCGTTCCTGCCGAGTGGCTGCGCTTTGGCGGCGCCGATAACGTCGCGCAGAGCGCGGAATCGGGCAATGGTTTGTCGCGCTTCGAGTCGGCCGACGTCAAATTAATCGCCGATTTGCAGCGTTTGGACGAACATCATCGACAAATTGCACGAGAATTTATTCGCATGCTGGTGCGGATAAACAACCAGAAGTAACATAATTTCTATTTTTCCCGACAGGGCGCTTTCCCCGACGCGCCCGGGCGTCAGCCGCATTTTTCCTTCCTGTATTGACATCGCCCGGCCTGCGCGAACTTGCCATTTCATGCAACAGGCAATTGCCACCCCTATTTAATTTTCATCAATGCGGCGGGCCATTTTTGGTGCACAATGGCCCATCTGCCTGACGATTCCGCACAGCAATTTTGCATATTGTGCAGCGCAAAGGGCGATAGTGGCTTATAGTCGTGAAGTACCAGCAGCATTGGCAAATTGTTACGTAACGAAGCCGAGGATTTTACCGTCTTATGAAAAGTAACTACAGCAACACCGCGCAACTCAAAGACCTGATGACCGTACCACCGATGACCGCCGCCCAGCATGCAGAAGTGATGCGCAAGCGAATCGCCCACCGCAGAATGGTCGAGGAAGCGAAAGAACTGAAGAAAGCCGATACCTGGCAGTTTGAAAAGCGTTAAGACGGGTAGCGGTGCTCAGGCAGCAGCTTACTGGCAAGCGATGGTGGACCTGTCACCCTACGCATCCGGGCCTGGTTTCATGCTTAGGCCCAGCGCAGCGCGAGCGCATGCTCGATGCCGAACAAATCGATCACACGGCCCACCGTGTGATCCACCATCTCCTCGATGCTCGTCTAGGCCGGTGGTAAAAACTCGGCAGCGGCGGGAACACCACGCCCCCCATTTCCGTGACCAGGGTCATATTGCGCAGGTGCGCCAGATTGAATGGCGTTTCGCGCACCATCAGCACCAGTGATGGCGCTCCTTGAGGACCACGTCGGCCGCGCGATCAGGTTGTCCGACAGGCCGTGCGCCACCGAGGCCAGCGTTTTCATTGAGCAGGGGGCGATGACCATGCCATCGGACTGGAACGACCCGCTGGCGATCGATGCGCCGATGTCGCGGTTCTTGTGCACCACATGGGCCATGGCCTCGACGTCGCGCCGGGCCAGGTCGACTTCCTGGTGCAGGGTGAGGGCCGCGGCATCCGAGACCACGAGGTGGGTCTCGATGCCGGGCGTATTGGACAGCTGCTGCAGCAGTCGCACGCCATACACGGCGCCGGTGGCGCCGGTGATGGCGACGATGATCCGCCGCGGGCGAAGATCAGGCATCGAGCAGGGCTTTGAGTTCGCCCGATTCGAACATTTCGTTCATGATGTCGGAGCCGCCGATGAATTCACCCTTCACGTAGAGCTGGGGAATGGTCGGCCAGTTCGAGTAGTCCTTGATGCCCTGGCGGACTTCCAGGATCTTCCAGCACGTTGACGGTGGCGATGTTCTCGACGCCGCAGGCTTTCAGGATTTGGATGGCACGGCCGGAAAAGCCGCATTGCAGGGAACTGGGCGGTGCCCTTCATGAACAGCACCACAGGGGTGGTGGACACGGTTTCCTTGATCCAGGTTTGTACGTCGCTCATGGCTTGCCTCAGTGGGTAAATTGATTAATGGCGTCATTTTATAAGAAAACCGACGTGCAAGCGCAAAGCGCCCGCACGTCGCCCTCGGAGGGCGGCGGTGCGAGGGCGATGTTGGTTTAGTTGAAGGTTTTCCGGAAGCAGACGGCTTCAGGGGCGGCCAAGGTACTGGCCGTAGTTGGACATCACTTCATACCCGTGCTTCAGGTAGAAATCGACGGCGCGCGTGTTCACTTTGCGCGTCTCCAGCCATAGTTCCGGATAGCCCTGGCCCTCCAGGTGCCGCAGAATCCCCGCACCCACACCCCGCGTCCCCGGCCGCGCATACATGCGCTTGATCTCGCCCACCCCGTCGGCCAGCGGGCGCACGGCGCCGCAGCCGAGCAGCGTGCCGTCAGCGGCGCGCGCCACCACGAACAGCAGGCCCGCGTCATCAGCGGCGAACGAGGCCTTGCCGCTCGAACCGGTGATCGCCGCCAGCGTCGCCGACAATTCTTCCATCAGCACCTGCGCGTCCAGGCTTCCCGGGTCGCAGGCGCTGATCTCCACGCTTAGCCGCGCAGCTTGGCGAAGGCCGCCGCCATGGTGCCGCCGGTTGGCGCTGGCGTGCGGTCATTCTTCTGCTGATGCTGCGCCAGGCTCTTGCGGTCGTTGCGGTCGCCGCGCTGCTCCGGCTTGGAGGTAAGCCTGCGGCGGCGCTGTCGGTCAGGCGCATGGTCAGGGCGATGCGCTTGCGCTTTTCGTCCACTTCCAGCACCTTCACGCGCACCACCTGGCCAGCCTTGACCACCGTGTGCGGATCCTTCACGAAGGTGTTCGACAGTGCCGAAATGTGCACCAGCCCGTCCTGGTGGACGCCGATGTCCACAAACGCGCCAAACGCGGCCACGTTGGTGACCACGCCTTCGAGGATCATGTCCGGACGCAGGTCGTGGATCTCTTCCACGCCTTCCTTGAAGGTGGCGGTGGTGAACTCGGGACGCGGATCGCGGCCCGGCTTTTCCAGCTCTTTCAGGATGTCGGTAATGGTCGGTACGCCGAACTTCTCGTCCGCGTAGCGCGCCGGATTGAGCGTCTTGAGCAGCGAGCTGTCGCCGATCACGGCCTTCATTTCCTTCTTGATGTCGGCCAGGATCTTCTCGACCAGCGGGTACGATTCAGGGTGGACCGCCGAGGCGTCGAGCGGGTTCTCGCCGCCCATCACGCGCAGGAAGCCGGCTGCCTGTTCGAAGGTCTTGTCGCCCAGGCGCGGCACGGCCTTGAGCGCGGCGCGCGAGGCAAAGGCGCCCTTCATGTCGCGGTAGGAGACGATGCTTTGCGCGACCGACGACGACAGACCCGACACGCGCGCCAGCAGCGGCGCCGAGGCGGTGTTCACATCCACGCCGACCGCATTCACGCAGTCTTCGACCACGGCGTCGAGCGAGCGCGCGAGCTGGGTCTGCGACACGTCGTGCTGGTACTGGCCCACGCCGATCGATTTCGGATCGATCTTGACCAGTTCGGCCAGCGGGTCCTGCAGGCGGCGCGCGATCGATACCGCACCGCGCAGCGACACGTCCATGTCCGGCAGTTCGCGCGAAGCGAATTCGGAGGCCGAATACACCGAGGCGCCCGCTTCCGAGACGACGATCTTGGTCATTTTGAGTTCGGCGCGTGCTTGATCAGGTCCTGGGCCAGCTTGTCGGTCTCGCGCGAGGCGGTGCCGTTGCCGATCGAGATCAGCGATACATTGTGCTTGGCCGCCAGCGCGCCCAGCACGTGCAGCGAGCCGTCCCAGTCGTTTTTCGGCTGGTGCGGGTAGATCACGGCGGTGTCGACCACCTTGCCGGTCGCATCCACCACCGCCACCTTGACGCCCGTGCGCAGGCCCGGGTCGAGGCCCATGGTGGCGCGCTGGTAGGCAGGGCGCTGCCAGCAGCAGCGCTTTCAGGTTCAGGGCAAAGACGTTGATGGCATCGAGTTCGGCGCGTTCGCGCAGGGCGCCCATCAGTTCCGTCTCGAGGTGCATGAAGCTTTTCACGCGCCAGGTCCAGCGCGCGGTGTCGGCCAGCCACTTGTCGGCCGGGCGGCCCTGGCTCTTGATGCCGAAGCGGGCGGCGATGCGGCCTTCGCACGGATTGTGCGGCGCGTCCCATTTCGGCTTTTCCGCTTCGGTGTCCAGGCGCAGCGTCACGTCCAGGATGCCTTCGCGGCGTCCGCGCAGCAGGGCCAGGGCGCGGTGCGAGGGCACGGTGGAAATGGTCTCGGAATAGTCGAAGTAGTCGGCGAACTTCTCGCCTTCGTCCTGCTTGCCCTCGACCACCTTGGAGTCGACCACGCCGTGCTCGGTCACGTAGTCGCGCAGCGATTGCAGCAGCGTCGCGTCTTCGGCGAAGCGCTCCATCAGGATCTGGCGCGCGCCGTCGAGCGCTGCCTTGGCATCGACCACGCCCGGGTTGTTGCCGTCGCTGGTGGTGAAGGCTTCCTTCAGATACTTGAGCGCTTCTTCTTCCGGATGGATGGTCGGGTCGGCCAGCAAGCCGTCGGCCAGCGGGGCCAGGCCCGCTTCGATCGCGATCTGGGCCTTGGTGCGGCGCTTCTGCTTGTACGGCAGGTACAAGTCTTCGAGGCGGGTCTTGTCTTCGGCGTGGGTCACGGCGTCGAGCAGGGCTTAAGCGTCATTTTGTTCTGTTCGGTGATCGAGGCGATGATAGCGGCGCGGCGCTCTTCGAGTTCGCGCAGGTAGCGCAGGCGCTCTTCGAGCAGGCGCAGCTGGATATCGTCCAGACCGCCGGTGGCTTCCTTGCGGTAACGCGCAATGAAGGGGACGGTGGCGCCTTCGTCCAGCAGGGCGATGGCGGCGGCAACTTGCACGGGTTTGGCGGCAAGTTCCAGGGCGAGACGTTGTTCAATTGGTGGCAGCATGGGGAACATCCTTCGAGTCAAGCCCGGAATGATACGCAATCGCCGCGATTGCGCCAGTCTTGACAGCACCCCGGTCGTGTGCAGGCGGGGTAGTTGCCGTAAAGAATCTCACTTGTTGTTGATATGCATTTATTCGATCAGGGTTGCCAGGCTGAGTGCGAAAGAGAACAGAACACAAACCGGCCTTTGTCGGATAATATCGAGTGTTATCGTTTTCGATACTGCCCTGACAGAAACAATGCACACGACGGATTTAACGCGCACGAAACCCGCGAAGGAAAACCAGCAACGCCGACGGCGCCGCAAGCCGCCCCGGCGCCAGCCCTGTCTGCACCGATCGCCAGCTGGCTGCAGCGGGTCGAGGCGGCAGCGCATCCCCAGCCCAAGCTGGATCTCGAGGTCAAAGACCCGAAGATTGCTCAGTATAAATTCGTGTATGTGCTGGCCCCGACCAGCGGCGGCCGCCATGTTGCCTTATGTTTGTGCAAGGCGCGCCTGAAAACCAATGGCGAAGTGGCCGCGGCCAGCCCGGTGAGCGAAGTGTTTTCGCTGCTGTCGGCCCCGCCCGCCTATCTGGAAGGCGATGACGAAGACCTGGTTCGTTTCTTCATAGCAATGCGCAGCGGCGCGGCCTCGCAAGGCGGCAGCGCGACCGAGCCCAAGGGCAAAGTCGGCGCCATCCTGCTCGAGATGCTGCTGCAACAAGACAAACTCTTGTGGGCCAATTCCTGGGCCGACATGGCCAACGGCCTGATCTACCCCCTGCAGCACGGTCCGGTGCGCGCCGCCAATCTGGTCTGGCGCGACGAAGGCCGTACCGCCAAACTCGGCTGGCAGGTGGAAGCGCCCAAGGGCGCCACCCACAGCGGCGCCGACCAGATCGACTACATGCTGCCGACCGATCCGCCGTGGTACATCGACAATCTGTCCTGCAGGGCGCTCGCGCTCAACCGCGGCGGGGTCGATATTTCCCTGGCCGACCTGCAGGCGCTGGTGGCCCAGGCCCCGGCGCTGACCGGCAGCGACAAGAAACGCGTTTCCCAGCTCTTGCTCGCGCATGGCTTGCAGCAACTGATGCCGCTGCCGCAGCCGCTGACCCAGCGCATGCGCGACGACGTCAAGCCGCGTCCCCACTTGCTGCTCGACAGCGTGCAACTGGCGGACGGCACGCTTCCAGCGCTGGCATGATTACGCCGTCATTTCCTTCGATTACGACGGCGAGCGCGTCTCCTTCGACCCGGCCCAGCGCGTGGTGCGCCAGATCGGCGACGTCACCGAAGTGATCGCGCG
This sequence comes from Massilia sp. H-1, assembly GCA_024703915.1. Classification (GTDB taxonomy): domain Bacteria; phylum Pseudomonadota; class Gammaproteobacteria; order Burkholderiales; family Burkholderiaceae_D; genus Telluria_A. The sequence goes on from CP087969.1 coordinate 2,899,062, forward strand.
CGATGGTGCCGCCGAAGAGGCTGCGCTCGAGCAACTGACCCAGCTGGGCTTCCGCAAACCGCAAACGCCGCCGCTCAACGGCCTGGCTAAGCGCCCTGCAGCTGGAAAGCCAGGCGCACTGGCTGCGCTTTGCCGAAGGCGAGCTCGACGGCCTGAGCGATTCCGACTGGCATGTTCAAAAATCGAATAAATACCGCTACGACGTGGTCGCCGTGGAAGAGTGGTACGCCGAGATCGACGAGCTAGGCCGAAGCGGGCAATGCCTGGTTCGAACTGGAACTGGGCATCGTGGTGGCGCAAAAACGCGTGCCGCTGCTGCCGGTGCTGGTGCAGCTGATCCGCAGCGCGCCGACCGATTTCAATCCCGACGTGCTGGCCGCCCACGCCGACGTGGACCAGATGCTGGCCACCCTGCCCGACGGCGTGCGGGTCGCCTTGCCATGGGGACGGCTCAAGCCCATCCTCAGCACCCTGGGCGAACTGTATTTCAGCGAAAAGATCAAAAACAAGGTCCGCCTGTCGACGCTCGACGCCTACCGCCTCGAAGAACTGGCGCGCGGCACCGAACTGAACTGGTTCGGCGGCGAAAAGCTGCGCGAAACGGGCCGCAAGCTCAGCATGTTCGGCTCGGTGCAGAAGGTGGCGCCATGCATGGCTTTGCAGGCAACGCTGCGCGACTACCAGCTCGACGGCCTGGCCTGGATGCAATTTCTGCGCGAGTACGACCTGGCTTAAGCATCCTGGCCGATGACATGGGGCTGGGCAAAACTGTGCAAACCCTGGCCCACATCCTGATCGAAAAGAGGCAGGGCGCCTGACCGCGCTTGGCGCTCGTGATCGCCCCCACCAGCCTGATGACCAACTGGCAGGACGAGGCCGCGCTTCGCGCCGGGCTTGCGCGTGCTCCTGCTGCAGGGCAAGGAGCGCCTGGAACAGTTCGACAAGATCGAAGAGTGCGACCTGATCCTGACCACCTACGCTGCTGCTGCCGCGCGACGAGGAAAAGCTGCGCGAACACGAATACCACCTGGTCATTCTGGACGAATCGCATTACATCAAGAACAACCGCTCCAAGGCGGCGCAAAGCGCGGGCTTGCTCAAGTCGCGCCACCGCCTGTGCCTGACCGGTACCCCGCTGGAAAACCACCTGGGCGAGCTGTGGTCGCAATTCCACTTCCTGCTGCCCGGCCTGCTGGGCGACGAGAAAACCTTCAATACGCAATTCCGCCATCCGATCGAACGCCAGGACGATCCGCTGCGCTGTTCCCTGCTGAATCGCCGCATCCGCCCCTTCCTGCTGCGCCGTACCAAGGACAATGTGGCCAAGGAATTGCCGCCCAAGACGGAAATGGTGCGCAAGGTCGAACTGGTCGGCGCCCCAGCGCGACCTGTACGAAACCGTGCGCCTGGCGATGGACAAGAAAGTGCGCGACGAGATCGACAAGAAAGGCGTCGCCCGCAGCCAGATCGTCATTCTCGAAGCGCTGCTCAAGCTGCGCCAGGTGTGCTGCGATCCGCGCCTGGTGAAGACCCTGCCGTCGCGCAAGAAAGACAGCGGCTCGGCCAAACTGATCGATCTCATGCAAATGGTCGACGACTTGTTGGAAGAAGGCCGCAAGATCCTGGTGTTCTCGCAATTCACCAGTATGCTGGCCCTGATCCAGGAAGAGCTCGACGCGCGCCGCATTCCGTATGCGCTGCTGACCGGCGACACCAAGGACCGCGCCGCGCAAGTGGCGGCCTTCCAGCAGGGGGCGGTACCGATTTTCCTGATCAGCCTGAAGGCCGCGGCGTCGGCCTGAACCTGACCGCGGCCGATACCGTGATCCACTACGATCCGTGGTGGAACCCGGCCGCCGAAAACCAGGCCACCGACCGCGCCTGGCGCATCGGCCAGGACAAGCCGGTCTTCGTCTACAAGCTGATCGCCAAGGGCACGCTGGAAGAAAAAATCCAGCTGCTGCAACAGAAAAAATCGGACCTGGCGCAATCGATCCTGGCCGAAGGCGAAGCCCACAAGATGGCACTGACGCAGGAAGATTTGCAGGCCATTTTCGCGCCGTTGGATGAGTAAATTGCAACTCCCATAGTTTTTTGTACAACGGTGGCGATATACTGTGCTATCCCGCCCACGTTGTGAAAGGTTGCCTGATGAGTCGTAGTGCCGGAGAACGCCAATCCCTCAACGGTACGGGCAGCATTGAACAATTCCGCGCCATCGCCGAGCTGCATGGCGACATTGCCTGGATCGTTGACTGCGCCACCTGCCTGCCGATTTACCTGAGCCCCGGCGCGGCCGCGCTCACCGGCTACGATCTCGACGATATCCTTGCCCATTTCCAGGCTTAGCCAGACCAAGGGACCGCTGGCGCTGCTGTGCGGCGGGCTGCCCGAACGCTTGCGCCGCTTTGCCGATGGCGACAGTTCAGCGCTGCGCATGCTGCGCCGCTTTGATCTTGCACTGGCGGACGGACGCAGCGTGCCGGTCGAAGTCGTGTCGACCATCTTGCTCGACGACAGCGGTGTGGCGCACTCGGTGGTCGGCACCATTCGCGACGTCAGCGCCGCGCGAGCAGGCAGGCCGAGCGCCAGCGCAAGTTCACCAGCATGCTCAACCACGAATTCCGCACCCCCTGTCGACCATCGACGGCGCCATTCAGCGCCTCGAATCGACCTCGGCCGCGGCCGACGAGGCGACCCGCCAGCGCTATCGCAAGATCCAGACGGCGGTCGACCGCCTGATTGGCATGATGGACGAATACCTGTCGCCGGAACGGATGGCCGAAGCCGGCGCCTCGCGTCCCGCCGACGCGGCCTCGCCCGCCGCCTTGCTGCAAGAGGCGGCCGAGCTGGCCCGCGCCGCCGGACGCACTGTCAGCGTGGAAATCGGCAGCTTGCTTAGCCACGCTGCGCTGCCAGCCGAGCGGCTTGCGGCTGGCGCTCAAGGTCCTGGTCGACAATGCACTCCAGTATTCGCCGCCCGAAGCCCCGCTCGTGTTCAGCCGAGCATGCGGGCCGACGGCGGCACGCTGTTGCTTTTACGGGACGGTGGCAGTGGCGTGCCGCAAGATGAACTGGCGGCCATTTTCGGCAAGCGCGTACGCGGCACGAATGCGGTCGGACAGGGCTCCGGCCTCGGTTTGTACATGGCCCGTTCCGTCATTGAGGTGCATGGTGGCAATATCAGCGCGAAGAAATGTGGCGCCTTTGGGTGCCGAATTCAGAATCTGGTTGCCTGCGCAGGGTGGAACGGGGAAAAGTGTTGCATCCTAAGTGAGCAACTGTGATAATTCCGCTAATGGCAGCAAGGGTAGGCACCGCGATTTTTCTCGAAAAATCACAGCTCCGGGTTCACGAATCAAAGAAAATTGGCCAACCCATGACTCAAATTTTAATTGTAGAAGACAACAGCGATTACGCTGGTGACATGGCGGAGTTCCTGACGGAACTTGACCATGAAGTTACCATTGCCACCACCATGCCGCATGAAATGTGGGCTGCGCTCACCAAAACGCCAGCGGCCGTCGTCGTACTCGATCTGGGATTGCCAGACGAGGATGGCTTCAATGTCATTCCGCGTATGCGCCAACTGTATCCTGAAATTGGACTACTGGTACTTACCGGCCGCGTCGCGTTCGACAACCGTATCCTGGGTCTGCGCCTGGGCGCCGACCACTATCTCACCAAGCCGATCAAGTTCCCGGAACTGGCCGCCCACATCGAAGCGCTGGACCGCCGCGTGCGTCCGCCCGAGCCAAGCACGCCGCAGCCAAGCAAGTGGACGCTGAAAGTAAGCGCTCGCCAACTTGAGTTGATGGGGTCCGTGATCGACCTGACCGAGAAGGAATGCAACTTCCTGCACCTGCTCACGATCAATACCCGGCCAGTACCGCGCCAGGTGATCGTGGCCTAAGCATGGGCGGCGAGGATCCGGACGCCAGCCGCCGGGTGGACATGCTGGTTTACCGTCTGCGCAAAAAGCGCGCAGCGGCCTGGGCCAGGATTTGCCGCTGCGCAGCGCCTACGGCGAGGGTTACAGCCTGTCAGGCTAGGCTTCACGCTGTCGTAAGCAGCAAATAGGGACAGAGTCGATCGCCAAAACGGCGATCGGCAAAATAAAGAGGGACAGGTCGGGCGCGATTCGCTAGAATCGACGTTCCCCTGTCCTTTTTACGTCCATGGCCCGCCTTCCCCGTCTTGTCGTCGCAAATTTCCCTCACCACATCATCCAGTCGGGCAATAACGACCAGCTGATTTTCCGTGAAGACGAGGATTTTCAGCGTTTTCTGGGCTGGCTGAAGGAAAGCGCCAAGGAATTCAAGGTGGCGATTCATGCCTACGTGCTGCTGCCCGACCACTTGCACCTGCTGGCCACGCCCGCGACCCTGGAAGGCCTGGCCCAGATGATGCAGCGGGTCGGCCGTTACTATGTGCCCTGGTATAACGCCAAGTATGAGCGCAGCGGCGGCCTGTTCCAGGGCCGCTTCAAGACCTCGCTGATCGATCCGGAAAAGTATTTCATGGTCGTCAGCCGCTATATTGAAGCCAACGCGGTCCGCAATCAGCTCGTTTCCGACCCGCTCGACTACCCCTGGTCGAGCTATCCGCACCATGCTTAGGCGTCAAGCCGGACGCAGTGATCACCGATCATGCCCTGTTCTGGGCGCTCGGCAACACCCCCTTCCAGCGCGAAGCTGCCTATATAGAACTGGTAGCCCTCGCTGAGCCAGGCGGAAATGGAAACCGTGGACGCGGCCGTGCTCAAGGGCTGGCCGCTGGGCTCGGACAAGTTCAAGGCCGAACTGCAACAGCGCGCAAAGCGCCAGGTATTGCCTGCCAAGCGGGGACGCCCCTTTAAGAAGCTGCCGGAAGCGAGCTGAAACCGCCTTTCCAGGGCGCTTACTGCGCTTCCTTGCGCCTCCGTTTCACTATGTCCCCATTTAATTTTTCAAGCGACGCGATCTGAATTAATTCGACTCCGACCCTAATTAATCTTGTTGACGCTTTCTGCTGCATTGCACTAATCTTGAGTTTCGACTTCAAAAGCTGTGGAGAAAACGCATGATTGCCCAAGGTTTGTACGACCCGTCCAATGAACACGACGCCTGCGGCGTCGGCTTCATCGCCCACATCAAGGGCAACAAGAGCCACTCCATCATCGAACAAGGTCTGCTGATCCTGAAAAACCTCGATCACCGGGGCGCGGTCGGCGCAGACAAGCTGATGGGCGACGGCGGCAAGCATCCTGATCCAGATCCCGGACCAGTACTTCCACGACGAAATGGCCAGGCAGGGCGTGGAATTGCCGCCCCCAGGCGAATACGGCGTCGGCATGGTGTTCCTGCCGAAGGAAAACGCGTCCCGCATCGCTTGCGAGCAAGAAATTGAACGCGCCGTCCGCATCGAAGGCCAGGTCGTGCTCGGCTGGCGCAATGTGCCGATCGACGAAGCCATGCCGATGTCGCCCACCGTGCGCACCAAGGAACCGGTGATCCGCCAGATCTTCATCGGCCGCGGCCCGGACATCATGGTGACCGACGCGCTCGAACGTAAGCTGTACGTGATCCGCAAATCGTCGGGCCACGCGATCCAGGCGCTCAAGCTCTTGCACGGCAAGGAATTCTTCGTGCCATCGATGTCGGCCCGCACCATCGTCTACAAGGGCTTGCTGCTGGCCGATCAGGTGGGCGTGTATTACAAGGACTTGCAGGATCCGCGCTGCATCTCGGCGCTGGCGCTGGTACACCAGCGTTTCTCGACCAACACCTTCCCGGAATGGCCGCTGGCCCACCCTTACCGCCTGATCGCCCACAACGGCGAGATCAATACCGTCAAAGGCAACTTCAACTGGATGCGCGCGAAGGCGTGATGAAATCGGCCGTGCTGGGCGACGACCTGCGCAAGCTGTTCCCGCTGATCTATGAAGGCCAGTCCGACACCGCCTGCTTCGACAATGCGCTCGAACTGCTGATCATGTCCGGCTACCCGATCGCCCAGGCCATGATGATGATGATCCCGGAAGCCTGGGAAAACCACGGCATGATGGACGACAACCGCCGCGCCTTCTATGAATACCACGCCGCGATGATGGAGCCATGGGACGGCCCGGCCGCCATGGCCTTCACCGACGGCCGCCACATCGGCGGTACGCTCGACCGTAACGGCTTGCGTCCCGCGCTACATCGTGACCGACGACGATCTGGTCGTGATGGCGTCCGAATCGGGCGTGCTGCCGATTCCGGAATCGAAAATCATCCAGAAATGGCGCCTGCAGCCGGGCAAGATGTTCCTGATCGACCTCGAAGCAGGCCGCATCATCGACGATAAAGAGCTCAAAGACACCTATTCCAACGCCAAGCCCTACAAGGCGTGGATCAACTCGGTGCGCATCAAGCTCAATGAAATCAAGCTGTCCGAAAGCCAGCTCGCGCACAACCGCGCCAAGGATCTGCTTAGCCCAGGGCGAAAAAGCCGTGCCGAGCGTGCTCGACCGTCAACAAGCGTTCGGCTATACCCAGGAAGACCTCAAGTTCCTGATGGCGCCGATGGCCTTGCTGGGCGAAGAAGCGACCGGTTCGATGGGCAATGACTCGCCGCTGGCCGTCATGTCCAACAAGCTCAAGCCGCTGTACAACTACTTCAAGCAATTGTTCGCGCAAGTGACCAACCCGCCGATCGACCCGATCCGCGAAGCGATGGTGATGTCGCTGGTGTCCTTCATCGGACCGAAGCCGAACCTGCTCGACACCAACAACGTGAACCCGCCGATGCGCCTCGAAGTGTCGCAGCCGGTGCTCGGCTTCGACGACATGGCGCGCCTGCGCAACATCAGCGCACACGGGCAGCAAGTTCAAATCGTATGAATTGAACATTTGCTACCCGGTATCGTGGGGCAAGGAAGGCATCGAAGCCTCGCTCGCCTCGCTGTGCGCGGAAGCGGTCGACGCCGTGCGTTCCGGCCACAACATCCTGATCGTCTCGGACCGCAATGTGTCCGCCGACCAGGTCGCGATCCCGGCCCTGCTGGCCACCTCGGCCATCCACTTGCACCTGGTCGGCCGCGGCCTGCGCGCCTCGACCGGCCTCGTTGTCGAGACCGGTTCCGCACGCGAAACCCACCACTTCGCCCTGCTCATCGCTACGGCGCCGAAGCCGTCCACCCTTACCTGGCGATGGAAACGCTGACCGAAATGGCGGCCAGCCTGCACGGCGATCTGTCGGCCGAGACCGCGATCTACAACTACACCAAGGCCATCGGCAAGGGCTTGATGAAGGTGATGTCGAAGATGGGCATTTCGACCTACATGTCCTACTGCGGCGCCCAGATCTTTGAAGTCATTGGTCTGAATAAATCGCTGGTCGACAAGTACTTCAAGGGCACGGCCTCGAACGTCGAAGGCATCGGCGTGTTCGAAGTGGCGGAAGAAGCGCTGCGCCTGCACACCCTGGCCTTTGGCAACGACCCGCTGCTGCTGGAAAACCTGGACGCGGGCGGCGAGTACGCCTTCCGCGTGCGCGGCGAAGACCACATGTGGACCCCGGATGCGATTGCGAAACTGCAGCACTCGACCCGCGCCAACAACTTCTCCAGCTACAAGGAATACGCGCAAATCATCAACGACCAGAGCCGCCGTCATTTGACCTTGCGCGGCCTGTTCGAGTTCAAGCTCGACCCGGCCAAGGCCATTCCGCTCGACGAAGTCGAGCCTACCAAGGACATCGTCAAACGCTTCGCGACCGGCGCCATGTCGCTCGGCTCCATCAGTACCGAAGCGCACGCCACGCTGGCGATTGCCATGAACCGCATCGGCGGCAAGTCGAACACCGGTGAAGGCGGCGAAGATCCTTTCCGCTACACCAAGGAATTGAAGGGCATTCCGATCAAGCAGGGGGAGACCATGTCGTCCGTCATCGGCGCGCAGAACGTCGTGGTCGACATTCCATTGCAGGACGGCGACTCGCTGCGTTCGCGCATCAAGCAAGTTGCCTCGGGACGCTTCGGCGTCACGGCCGAGTACCTGAACTCGGCCGACCAGATCCAGATCAAGATGGCGCAGGGCGCAAAACCGGGCGAAGGCGGTCAGCTGCCGGGCCACAAGGTCTCGGAATACATTGCCAGCCTGCGTTTCTCGGTCCCGGGCGTGGGCCTGATTTCGCCGCCGCCGCACCATGACATTTACTCGATCGAAGATCTGGCGCAGCTGATTCACGACCTCAAGAACGCGAACCCGCGTGCCTCGATCTCGGTCAAACTGGTGTCGGAAGTCGGGATCGGCACCGTCGCCATCGCGTGACCAAGGCCAAGGCCGATCACGTCGTCGTCATTCTACCATGATGGCGGCACGGGCGCCTCGCCGCTGTCGTCGGTCAAGCACGCCGGTACGCCGTGGGAACTGGGTCTGGCGGAGACGCAGCAAACCCTGGTCCTGAACGGCTTGCGCAGCCGCATCCGCGTCCAGGCCGACGGCCAGATGAAGACCGGCCGCGACGTTGTCATCGCCGCCATGCTGGGCGCCGACGAGATCGGTTTCGCGACCGCGCCGCTGGTGGTCGAAGGTTGCATCATGATGCGCAAATGCCACCTCAACACCTGCCCGGTCGGCGTTGCCACGCAAGACCCGATCCTGCGCGCCAAGTTCTGCTTAAGCAAGCCGGAATACGTGGTCAACTACTTCTTCTTTGTTGCCGAAGAAGCCCGTCAGCTGATGGCCCAGCTCGGCATCCGCACCTTCGACGAGCTGATCGGCCGTTCCGATCTGCTCGACAAATCGCAGGCAATTTCGCACTGGAAGGCGCAGGGCCTGGACTTCTCGGCCATCTTCTACCAGCCGAAGAGCAGCGCTAAGCCTGTCGATCTATCACACCGAGTTCCAGGAACACGGCCTGGAAAAGGCGCTCGATCACAAGCTGATCGCGCAAGCCAAGGCCGCGCTGGAAAAGGCGAGCGCGTCTCCTTCATCTCGCCGGTACGCAACGTCAACCGCACGGTCGGCACCATGCTGTCGGGCGAAGTGGCCAAGCGCTACGGCCACATGCTACTTGCCGGACGACACGATCCACATCCAGCTGCAAGGCACGGCGGGCCAGTCGGCCGCTGCTTTCCTGGCGGCAGGCATCACGCTCGGACCTGGTGGGCGAAGGCAACGATTACGTCGGCAAGGGCTTGTCGGGCGGCCGCATCATCGTGCGTCCGAACACCGAATTCCGCGGCTGGGCGGTGGACAACATCATCGTCGGCAATACCGTGCTGTACGGCGCGATTTCCGGCGAAGCCTTCTTCAACGGCGTTGCTTAAGCAGAACGTTTCGCGGTCCGCAACTCGGGCGCCACGGCCATCGTCGAAGGCTGCGGCGACCACGGCTGCGAATACATGACCGGCGGCACCGTTGTCGTGCTGGGCGCAACCGGCCGCAACTTTGCAGCGGGCATGTCGGGCGGCGTGGCCTACGTCTACGATCCGGTCGGCGATTTCGAAAGGAAATGCAATACCACGATGGTCAATCTGGAGCGCGTGGTCAGCGCCAAGGATCAGGGCGACGTGTCCGGCTGGCACAGCCAGAGCCGCGACGGCGAGCGCGAGGCCGACGAAGTCATTCTCAAGCGCCTGATCGAGCGTCACTTCAAGCACACCGGCAGCACGCGTGCACGCAACCTGCTGGACGACTGGGCAACCGGCCGCAGCAAGTTCGTCAAAGTATTCCCGACCGAGTACAAACGGGCGCTGGAAGAAATGCACAACAGCAGCATGGAAGAAGCCGCTGAAAAGATCGCCGCCTGAGTGCGCAACAGAGAATAAAAGGAAAACATCGTGGGTAAAATCACCGGCTTCATGGAATTCAAGCGTCAGGACGAGAGCTATCTCGAGCCTGCGGCGCGCCTCAAGAACTACAAGGAATTCGTCCTGCACCTGTCCGATCCGCAGGCCAAGGTCCAGGCGGCGCGCTGCATGGATTGCGGCATCCCGTTCTGCAACAGCGGCTGCCCGGTCAACAACATCATCCCGGACTGGAATGATCTGGTTTACCACGGCAACTACCGCGCCGCGCTCGACAACCTGCACTCGACCAACAACTTCCCCGAGTTCACCGGCCGCATCTGCCCAGCGCCTTGCGAATCGGCATGCACGCTTGGCATCAACAACGACCCGGTCGGCATCAAATCGATCGAGCACAAGATCATCGACACCGGCTGGGAACATGGCTGGGTTGTTCCGCAGCCACCGGAAACGCTGACCGGCAAGAAAGTCGCCGTGATCGGCTCCGGCCCTGCAGGCCTGGCGGCAGCGCAGCAGCTGGCGCGCGTCGGCCACGCCGTGACCGTGTTCGAAAAGAGCGACCGCATCGGCGGCCTGCTGCGCTACGGCATCCCCGACTTCAAGATGGAAAAGTCGCACATCGACCGCCGCGTCGAGCAGATGGAAGCCGAAGGCGTCGTCTTCCGCACCAGCGTTCTGGTCGGCAAGGACTTCCCCGCCACGGTCAACAACTGGGCCAAGGAAACGATTTTCCCTGAAGATCTGGCGAAAGACTTCGACGCCGTCATCATGGCAGGCGGCGCTGAGGCGCCGCGCGATTTGCCGGTGCCGGGCCGCGAGCTCAAGGGCGTGCATTTCGCGATGGACTTCCTGCCGCTGCAAAACAAGGTCAACGCTTAGGCGACAAGGTCAAGGACCAGATCAAGGCTGGCGGCAAGCACGTGGTCGTGATCGGCGGCGGCGACACCGGTTCCGACTGCGTCGGCACCTCGAACCGCCATGGCGCCGCATCGGTGACGCAATTCGAACTGATGCCGATGCCCCCGGAACAGGAAAACAAGCCCCTGGTCTGGCCATACTGGCCGACCAAGCTGCGCACCTCGTCCTCGCACGAAGAAGGTTGCGAGCGCGACTGGGCGGTGGCCACCAAGCGCCTGGAAGGCAAGGGCGGCAAAGTTGAAAAACTGATCGCCTGCCGCGTCGAATGGAAAGACGGCAAGATGGCCGAAGTGCCGGATTCCGAATTCGAAATGAAGGCCGATCTGGTGCTGCTGGCCATGGGCTTTGTCTCGCCGGTGCAGCAAGTGCTGGACGCCTTCGGTGTCGACAAAGATGCGCGCGGCAACGCCAAGGCCACGACTGACGGTGAAGGCTGCTACCAGACCAGCGTACCGAAAGTCTTCGTCGTCATGAGCGACATGCGCCGTGGCCAGTCGCTGGTGGTATGGGCGATCCGCGAAGGCCGCCAGGCCGCCCCGCGCGGTCGACGAATTCCTGATGGGTTCGTCCGTCCTGCCCCGCTAAAAAACATTGCAAGCTCAATCAGGGGTCAGACCTCAATTCCGCAACTAGTTGCAGAATTGAGGTCTGACCCCGATTGTGCAATTACTTGATTTGTTTTGCGAGGCGCGGCCGAGACGGCGGCATCGAATGCGCCTTTGCTGCTGCGCTCGCTTCGTTGTTGCGCAAGGTATTGCTCGCGCTTTTTCGACAGCACGACTATGCGCTCGCGCAATTCCTTGCGTTGCCCCACCGCCTTGTCCAGCGCGGCTTGCCGTTGCAGCCGGCGGGCAGGCTGCGCAGGGTGTCCGGCAGTTCGGCGTCGGCAATTTTTGGCAAGGCCACCGTGCCTGCTTCAGCCTGCTGCACCAGATCGCTTTCGTCATACGCCCTGGCGTTGAGCGCCTTGTTCAGCGCGCGGTCCGCCTTGGCTGCCGCCGGGGCCGCCGCCACCACCCGCGATTCCATCGCAATCTGGGCCGACTGGCTCGCGCGCCGCTTGTCGGTCGCGCCATACGCCATGTAGGTCGCGCCCATCTGTTCCCCCAGCTGCGCCAGTTCCTGGTCGTAAGGCGTCACCAGCACTTCGACCCCGCCGTCCTGGGCGATTGCGAAGTATTCGCCGTTGCCGTTCTGCGCGACATTGAGCCAGGCGTTGCGGGTCGAGGGATTGTCGCCGCACTGAATCGTGTTGACCACGATGCCGCGCCGGGCGGCGTTGCGCGCTGGTGTCGGTGGCCGAGCATGTTGCGGTAGTCGTCGTGCGGCGGCGCGTCGCCCACCAGGAAGATGATCTGCGAGGTGTTCGAGCCCGGCGCCGACCAGCCGCCCAGCCGGACCGCTTCGGCCATGGCGCTGCGCACGTCTTCGGGCGTGTCGCCCCCGCCCTGGGCCTGGAAGCTCATCAGCTGCGAATACACGGTGTCCAGATTGGCGCTCAGCGGCGTGACGCGCGTGACGTAGTTGTCGCCGCGGTCGCGGTAAGCCACCAGGCCGACCCGGATCGTGGCGCCGCCCAAGCTGCGCTGTTGCAAGAGATCGTTGACGATGCCCCAGATCTTCGCCTTCGCCCCTTCCAGCATGCCGCCCATGGAGCCGGTTGTGTCGAGCACAAACATCAATTCGATGGTGGCCTGCCGTCCAGGCAAGCTTTGCGCCTGGTTGGGCGCCACCGGCGGCGCGGCGAACTGGGTGGCGTGGGCGGGCAGGCTGGCCAGTCCGGCCAGGATCAGGGCGGCAAACAAGGCAGGGTAGCGTCGGGTGTTCATCATGGTCTCCGTAGGTGGGCACGCACCTGCGGGCCCTTTCCTTGAAACGGGGCACCTCGGCTGACGGGGTTGTGCGATCTTGTAACAAGATGTTGGATTGGGCCGGAGGAAATAAAAAAGCCGCGTCGAAACGCGGCTTTGTTCAGCAAGCATGCGGCCCTTATGGACCGACGCGCACGAAGGTGAGCGACGGCGCTTTGGTCAGCACCGCCATCATCATGCCATCGCTGGAGATGACCAGCGAGCGTTCCAGCAGCGCACCATCGAGGTCGAAGCTTCCCAGCAATGCACCTTGCGCGTCGTGCATCCAGACGTCGGCCGGGCCATCGCTGGCCGCGCCGCAGAATAGGCGGCCGTCACTGCCGATTTCGACGTTGTTGCCAAGCGTAAGACCGCCGGTCAGGAAGCCGCTCAAGCTCAGGTCGGATGGATTGATCCGGGCGCAGGTATGGGGATAGGACGACGCGACGTAGATGCGGGTGCCGTCGGCGTTGACCGCAAGGTCCCAGCCGCTAGGCGTGCTTAAGCACTGAGCTCACCCTGATTCAGGTTCACGCTGAACATCGTTCCGCCGCCCATGTCGCTGAAGTCCATGCTGTGCGCTTGCACGCGCTCCAGACTGATGCCTTCTCGCATCGAATAGACCCGTGTCGCATCGGAAGTGGCCGTCATGAGGTCGCGAATGTAGGGCTGGCCGACCTGCGCACCGGTCGCGCCAAGGTAGGCGACACCACGGTCCAGCGACGCGAAGCTGTGCGTCCCGATGACGATTTCGACGCCGTTCGGGCGAATCGCCATCAGGCGCGATGTCTGTTGCGCCTGCTTAAGCCCAGCTGCCAGTTTGCCACCTTCGCCATGCTGCGCAAGTCGACTTTGACAATCGCTGCGTTCGCGGTATCGTAGGCGTACAAGTAGTCGCCATTCGGACTGATGGCCATGTCGCCCAGCGCGCCACCGAGGTTCGGGATGGTGCGTACCAATGTTGCCGTGTAGACGTTGTAGACGTCGATGGCGTTGCTTAAGCATTGTTGGCATAGACGTAGGGACGAATCGGATCTGCCTTGAGTACGCTGTACACCGCATTGAGCTTGGTGTTGGCCGCTGGCGCGGTATCGCCTTTCCAAAGTGCGACGCGCAATGGTTCGGCGGTACTGATGCTGGCATCTGTGCTGCTGAGGCTGACGTTCATGAAACTGCTTGCGTTCGCTGGCAGGCGGGCCGGATCGGCGGTCAGTGTCAGTTCATTGCCTTGCTTAGGCTGACAGTCAGCCACGGCTGGTCGCTGCTGACGCTCCAGTTGGGCGAAAAGCCATAGTTATCCTTGACCGTCACCTTGCGGCTCAGGCGCGAGCGAGCTGGGGGTGGACGCGAAGCCGATGCCCACTTCCGAAAACAGCAGCTTGTGGCGGTCCAGATTGAAGCTGAGGTTCAGTGGCACGGCGACGGTATCGCCATTCACTTGCGCGGTGGCCGTGACGACGGCGTTGCTGGTGCCGTACTGGGCGGCGGCCACGTTGGGCGTGAGCGTGATGGCGGCGCCGGTCTGATTGACTTCTCCCTCACTCCGGTTCGCAGTGGCCCAGGCTGGCAGACCCGACAGTTTCCACGGATGGGAATAGCCTTGCGTATTCAGATACAGCATCAGCTGGTGTGGCGTGGTGAAGTCGCGACCGTAATCGCCGCCCAGCACAATCGTCGACGTCGGTCCGGTGAGCGTGGCCTTGGTCAGGTTCAGGGTGATCGAGAAATCGCTGGTCTGGATGCCCGGCGCCGATATTGCCATATTCCCCGTGTGGGTTCCGCTGGCGAGCCTGCTCACGCCCGGACTGACCATCACCGAGGTCGTGCCGGGCGTGGTGCCGCCGGTCGGCGTCATGCTCAGCCATGGCGTGGTGGTCGTGGCGCTCCAGTTCGCCGTGTCCTGATACAGCGTGAACTGCACGTTGCGTTCAGGGATGGGGGCGCCGTTGATGGCATTGAAAATCAGGTTCGACCCTTCAATCGTGAATGATGGAATGTAGAACAGTATCTGCACCGGCAATTCGACACGTTGGCCGTCATTGCTGGCCAACGTGATGGTGCCGCTCTGCACGCCGTAGCGCATCGCTGCCTGGTCGAAAGTGACGGAGAAACTGCCGCTGCCGCTGCCCGCTGCGCCGTTCAGCTTGATCCAGCTCGCGCTGCTGGTGGCAGTCCAGGTACGGCCGCTCGCGGCGACCCCGACCCGGATCGGCGCCGGTGCTTAAGCAGGTTGCTGTAGACGGTGGTATTGAGGGGGGTGTCGGGAACCGCCGTCATCGCGCCCGGCGGCGTGATGGTGACATCAAACGGCAACTGCATAGGCGAGCCGGGGAAGTGCTGCGCGCAGGCAGCATCGCGGCAGACGCGTACCGTGAAATTACCTTTATAGTTGCCCGCAGCCAGCGTCGGCGCGGTTTGCATCGCGGCATTGAAGGTGGTCGGCGTCAGCTGGGTAATCTGCACGGCTGGCAAAATGGTGCCGGTGGTGTCGATGACGTAGGCGAATACGGCGGGCGCGCTGGCGAAATCGCCAGGCTGGTTCACCGTTGCGCTGACACTGAGTGCTGCCGACAGACCGGCGGCCGAGGTGCCGGTGACCGTCGTTGGCGTAAAGCGCAGGACCGGACCGCTTGGGCTTGGCGTGACGGGCACGGCGGGCGCGGGCGTCGAACCGCCGCCTCCGCCGCAGGCGCTCAGGCCGCTGCACAGCGTGGCCAGCAAAATCAGCGCAGGGCGCGGGCGGCAGTTGAATTCTCTGACATGGTTGATTTTTTGGTAACTCGGGAGTCGCGATTATCCACGAAAGTCCTCGTGACGGGGGGAATAATTTGTGGATGCATGGATAGAAAACGGCAGCGCGCTCCTGACAGAAACTGTCATCACGGGCGGCTAAGATCCTGCCATCGATCGCCGCCGCCGCCGTGGCCGCTGCGATCCCCGCTCAGGAGGCCCGCATGCAACAACCGTCATTGCTCCCTTCCCCGGCACCAGTCCGGGAGCCGTCCGTAGCGCGCCGCAACTGGATCGCTGTCGCCTCTGCCGGTCGGTATTTCCGACCACGACGTCGGCCTGATCGCGCAGGCCATGGCCGCTCTCTGAAAAGTACCGTCTGGCGGTGCGAAACGTGGCGTGTCGCTGAACTCTGCAGAATGATCACATCGCCATCGAATATTGCTCATAATGCAAGCTGGATATCTTGCCCGCGGATGGCGATTTTTTCCTTGATGAAACAGTCACTTGCGCGCGGGAATATCTGACTCGCCGTTCATTAGTGTTGTATTCTGGCCCCCTCGGCCCCCCCAAACCGACCCTCTCCCAGCAGGGATTGCCCTTTCTGCACTACAATACGGCATTCCCAAATTTGAATAGCCCCGTGTCCAATCTTGTCGAAATCCACGATCTACACTTTGCCTATGGTGAACGTTCGATTCTGTCGAACCTGAACATGGACTTCCCGCGCGGGAAAGTCGTCGCGGTCATGGGTGGTTCCGGCTGCGGCAAGACCACCGTCCTGCGCCTGATCGGCGGCCAGATCCGCCCCCAGCAGGGCGAAGTCAAGGTGGCTAAGCAGAAACGGTCCACAAGCTCGACATCGACAATCTGTACCGCCTGCGCCGCAAGATGGGCATGCTGTTCCAGTTCGGCGCCCTGTTCACCGATCTGACCGTGTTCGAGAACGTGGCTTTCCCGCTGCGCGAGCACACCGACTTGCCGGAAGAACTGATCCGCGACCTGGTCCTGATGAAGCTGCACGCGGTCGGCCTGCGCAACGCGGCCCAGCTCAAAGCCGGCCGAGATTTCCGGCGGCATGGCGCGCCGCGTCGCCGTCGCGCGCGGGTCGCGCTCGATCCGGAACTGATCATGTACGACGAGCCCTTCGCCGGTCTCGACCCGATCTCGATGGGCGTCACCGCCAACCTGATCCGCAGCCTCAACGATGCCCTCGGCTCGACCTCGATCCTCGTTTCGCACGATGTGCACGAGTGCTTCACGATCGCCGACTATGTTTACTTTATGTCCGCAGGAAAGATCGTCGCCCAGGGTACCCCGGCCGACCTGCGTGTCTCGGAAGATCCTTACGTGAAGCAGTTCGTCAATGCAGCGCCGGACGGTCCCGTGCCGTTCCACTACCCGGGCCGTTCGCTCGCCGATGACCTCGGTCTTGGAGCGCAGCCATGATCCCGCGCATCCTGGCCGCCATCGGCGCCACCGTGCGCGAGAGCATCGAGAGCGTCGGTTTCGCCACCCGTTTCTTCTTCAATTTGCTCGGCGTATCGCCAGGCGCCTTGCGCCGCCCGGGCTTAATTTCTGAACAGACCCACTTCATCGGCAACTATTCGCTGGTGATCATCGTCGTCTCCGGCTTATTCGTCGGCATGGTGCTCGGTCTGCAGGGTTACATCACGCTGACCCCGTATGGCGCGGAACAAAAGCTCGGCCAGGTGGTCGCACTGGCACTGGTGCGCGAACTGGGTCCGGTCGTCACGGCCCTGCTGTTCATGCTAGCCGCGCAGGTACCTCGCTGACTGCCCAGATCGGCCTGATGAAAGCGATGAGCAATTGTCGGCCATGGAAATGATGGCGATCAATCCGATCCAGCGCGTGCTGGCGCCCCGCTTCTGGGCTAGAGCGTGATCGCGATGCCGGTGCTGGCCACCATCTTCAGCGCCGTTGGCGTGCTGGGCGGCTACCTGGTCGGCGTCAAGCTGATCGGTGTCGACGAGGGCGCGTTCTGGTCGCAGATGCAGGCCAATGTCGATGTCAGCGCCGACGTGATGAATGGCGTGATCAAGAGTTTCGTGTTCGGCATCGCGGTGACCTTCACCGCGCTGTTCCAGGGCTACCACGCGCAGCCGACGCCGGAAGACGTGTCGCGCGCAACCACCCGCACCGTGGTGATTGCGTCGCTGTTGGTCTGGGGCCTCGATTTCGTGATGACCGCCATCATGTTTAACAAGTAATTTTGAATCCGGCGCGTAACAAGCGCCGAACAACAAGGGTTAGGAAATAAAATGCATCGTAAATCTGTTGACGTCTGGGTTGGCCTGTTTGTCCTGCTGGGCCTGGCCGCACTGCTGTTCCTGGCACTCAAGGCCTAAGCAACATGAGCACCCTGTCATTCGGGCAGACCTACGCGGTCACGGGCAAGTTCGACAACATCGGCGGCCTCAAGCCGCAAGCGCCGGTCAAGAGTGCCGGTGTGGTGGTCGGACGCGTCGGCGACATCAAGTTTGATGACAAGACTTACCAGGCGCTGGTAACCTTGGAACTCGAGTCGGGCTATAAATTCCCTAAAGATAGCTCCTTGAAAATCCTCACCGCCGGTCTGCTCGGCGAGCAATACATCAGTATCGTCATGCATGGCGACGAGAAAAATCTGGCCAATGGCGACCGGATCATGAGTACCCAGTCTGCTGCCGTGCTGGAAGACCTGATCAATCAGTTCATCTACAGCAAGGCTGCCGATGGAAAGGAAGAGAGCAAATGAGAATAACAAGCTTGTCCGGCTGGCGCACGGCCGCGCTGCTGGCGATCGCCCTGGCGCTGACCGGTTGCGCCTCGCTGTCCGAAAAAGATCCGTACGAGAAGTACAACCGCTCGATGTTCGAGTTCAACGACGCAGTCGACCGCAATGCGCTCAAGCCAGCCGCCACGGCCTACAAGACCGTGCTGCCAAGCTTCGTGCAAACGGGCGTGAGCAACTTCTTCGGCAACCTGGCCGACGTCTGGACCGGTGCGAATAACTTCATGCAAGGCAAGGGCGAGCGCGGTTTCTCCGACCTCACCCGTGTGGTCATCAATTCGACCTTCGGCCTGGCTTAGCCTGATCGATATCGCGTCCGATGCCGGTTTGCAAAAACACAATGAAGACTTCGGCCAGACCCTCGGTTACTGGGGCATGCCAAGCGGTCCTTATGTGATGCTGCCGCTGCTCGGCCCGTCGACCCTGCGCGATACCGCCGCGTTGCCGGTCGACATAGTGACCGACCCATGGGGCGCCGGCATGTCCGCCCGTGCCCGCAACATCGGCACCGTGGTGCGCGTGATCGACCAGCGTGCGGTCCTGCTGGACGCGACCAATCTGCTGGAAGAGGCCGCCCTCGACCGCTATGAATTCATCCGTGACGGCTATCTGCAGCAGCGCCAGAGCCGCGTGTTTGACGGCGAAGCGTCGCGCAAGGAAGCGCGCCGCCCGCCGTGACGACGATGAACCGACTGCCAAGAGCATTTCGGCCGCTTACGACGACCCGGGAAGCGATGTCCGGTACGGCGCCGGAAGCGGTCAAGCCGCAGCCTGAAACGCCCGAAGCGCCATCGCTGCCCGAAGCCCAGGCCAAGCCTTTGTCATCCGAAACGGCCTCCAAGTAGTTAACTGGAGAACTGAACCCGCACTGAACGGGTTGCGGTCTTCCTAAATTGCAACTATTAAGAAAAGAGCTTATGAAACTGATCAAACAACTTATCGCCATGGCGACCGTCGTGGTCGCTACTTGGCCCTGGCCGCGCCGGTCGAAGCGCCGGACGTGCTCGTCAAGCGCATCAGCGCCGACGTCATCGAGACCGCCAAAGCCGACAAGGAAATCCAGGCTTAAGCAACCAAAAGCGCGTCATGGACCTGGTCGAAACCAAAATCTTGCCGCACGTCGATTTCCAGCGCATGACCGCCCTGGCCATGCCTACCGTTTCTGGCGTGAAGCGACTCCGGAACAGCAAAAGCAGCTGTCGACCGAGTTCCGCACCCTGCTGATCTTCACCTATTCGGGCGCACTGTCGCAGATCAAGAACGAAACCGTGGAATTCAAGCCGCTGCGCGCTGATCCTGCCGATGAGCAAGTCGAAGTGCGTTCGCAAGTGAACGTGGCTTAAGCAAAGAGCCGATCACCCTGAACTACCGCCTGGCCAAGGGCGCGCAAGGCTGGAAGATTTTCGACATCAACGTGCTCGGCGCGTGGCTGGTGGAAACCTACAAGGGCACCTTCGCCACCGAAATCGGCAAGTCGGGTATCGACGGCCTGATCAAGGCACTGGCCGAGCGCAACAAGAAGCTGGCCAACAAGGCCCCAGCCAAAGCCAAATAAGCATGTCTCAAATCAATAAGCTGCAAAGCATCGAGTCCCTGACCGTCCAGAACGCCACCGCGGCGCTGGGCCAGGGCCTCGCTGCCATCAAGGCTGGCCAGACCGTGTTCGACCTGGCCACCGTCAAGGCGGCCGATTCGTCGGCCGTGGCCGTTCTGCTGGCCTGGAAACGGGCCGCCCGCCGCGCCGGTACGTCACTGTCTTACGTCAACGTGCCGGAAGGCTTGCAAAGCCTGGCCGCGCTGTACGGCGTCGATTCGTTCCTGGTGGAATCGCCCGCCAATCTGCATCACCATTGATCCTGCCTTTTGAGAGCTGAACCGGGCACCCCGGTTCGCCTCTTGTCTATACGAGTGGTTCCAGTCCATTCGATTCAGTACCACAAGATTTCCCCTATAATTGACGGCTCACTCCGCAATGTGTATGCATGCTGTATATACAATTGCTCACCTATAAAAACATGACTGCAATTCAGATTACTAGCGTCGAGAAAAGCTACAAGTCGCTCAAGGCTTTAGGCGGCGTCTCACTGGCAATTGAAGAGGGCGAATTTTTCGGTTTGCTCGGCCCCAACGGCGCTTAAGCAAGACCACGCTGATTTCGACCATCGCTTCTACCTGATCCGTCCTGACAGCCAAGCAGCGTGGCCATCCATGGCCACGACGTCATCACCGACTTTCGCGCCGCGCGGCAAGCTCGGCGTGGTGCCGCAGGAACTCGTCTTCGATCCCTTCTTCACGGTGCGCGAAACGCTGCGCCTGCAGTCGGGCTACTTCGGCCTGAAAAACAACGACAAGTGGATCGACGAGGTCATGGGCGAGCTCGACCTGACCAACAAGGCCGACGTCAACATGCGCGCCCTGTCGGGCGGCATGAAGCGGCGCGTGCTGGTGGCCCAGGCCCTGGTGCACAAGCCGCCCGTGATCGTGCTCGACGAGCCGACCGCCGGGGTCGACGTGGAACTGCGCCAGACCCTGTGGAAGTTCATTTCGCGCCTGAACCGCGAAGGCCACACCGTGGTGCTGACCACCCACTATCTTGAAGAAGCCCAGGCCATGTGCCAGCGCGTGGCGATGCTCAAGGCCTAAGCAAGGTGGTCGCGCTCGACACGATGTCGGCCCTGATCCGCCGCATCTCGGGTTCGCAGCTGATCGTGCACCTGGCCAGCGGCGACCTGCCGGACGACTTGCGCCACCTGGTCTCGCACGACGAGCATGACAACGGCCACGGCAACAAGTACAGCCTGCGCGTGAACGAATACACCGAAGTCAGAACCGATCCTGGCGCGCCTGCGCGAGAGCGGCGCCGTCATCGACGAAATGCAGTTGCAGCAAGCCGATCTCGAAGACATCTTCTTGCAGATCATGGACAAGGGTGCCCTATGAGTCTCAATTCCGTCGGTTTCCAGACCCTGTTGTACAAGGAGATGCTGCGCTTCTGGAAGGTCGCGGCCCAGACCGTGGCCGCGCCGGTGCTCACCGCCACGCTCTACCTGCTGATCTTCGGCCACGTGCTCGAAGGCCGGGTCGAGGTGCAAGGCACCACCTACACCGCCTTCCTGATTCCCGGCCTGGTGATGATGAGCGTGCTGCAAAACGCGTTCGCCAATTCCTCGTCCTCGCTGATCCAGTCCAAGATCACCGGCAACCTGGTGTTCATCCTGCTGCCGCCGCTGTCGCACTGGGAGATCATCTCGGCCTACGTGCTGGCCTCGGTCGTGCGCGGCATTTCGGTGGGCCTGGGCGTGTTCATCGTCACCGCGTGGGCGGCCCACCTGTCGTTCGAAGCGCCGCTGTGGATCCTGGTGTTCGCCCTGTTCGGCGCCGCCATCCTGGGCACCATGGGCGTCATCATCAAGCATCTGGGCCGAGAAATTCGACCAGCTGGCCGCCTTCCAGAACTTCCTGATCATGCTTAGGCCACCTTCCTGTCCGGCGTGTTCTACTCGATCAAATCGCTGCCGCCGTTCTGGCAGGCGATCTCGCATTTCAATCCGTTCTTCTACATGATCGACGGCTTCCGCTACGGCTTCTTCGGCAAGTCCGACGTCTCGCCGTGGATGAGCCTTGCCATCGTGTCGGTGTTCTTCGTGGTACTCGCGGGGATCGCCATCAATTTGCTCAAGCGCGGCTACAAGCTGCGTCACTAACCTAGGAATCATCGTGGCGACCACTCCAGAACTTATCCACGGCTACATCAGCGCCGGACTCGCATGCACCCACCTCGAAGTGGAGGGCGACGGCCAGCACTTCACCGCCGTGATCGTATCATTCTACCTTTGCTTAAGCAAGCGTCTCATCCAGCGCCACCAGCTGGTGTACGCTGCACTGGGCGACCGCATGCGTGAAGAAATCCACGCGCTGTCGATGAAGACTCTGACCCCTGAAGAATACCAAGGATAAAACATGGACCAGCTCAAAATCATCGGCGGCAACCGCCTCGACGGCGACATCGTCATCAGCGGTGCCAAGAACGCGGCCCTGCCGATTCTGTGCAGCCAAGCCTGCTCACCGCGGGCGACCTGGAACTGACCAACGTGCCGCGCCTGCATGACGTCAAGACCATGCTCAAGCTGCTCGCCAAGACCGGCCTCAAGGTCGAACAGGACGACGAACGCGTCACCCTCAACGGCAGCGCCATCGACTCGCTGGAAGCGCCTTACGAGCTGGTGAAAACCATGCGCGCCTCGATCCTGGTTCTGGGTCCCCTGCTGGCGCGTTTCGGCGAAGCCAAGGTCTCGCTGCCGGGCGGCTGCGCGATCGGTTCGCGTCCGGTCGACCAGCATATCAAGGGTCTGGAAGCGCTGGGCGCCGAGATCACGATCGAAGGCGGCTACATCTACGCCAAGTGCAAAAGCTCAAGGGCGCGCGCATCCACACCGACATGATCACCGTCACCGGCACCGAGAATCTGCTGATGGCCGCAACCCTGGCCGAAGGCGAGACCGTGCTCGAAAACGCGGCGCGCGAGCCGGAAGTGACCGACCTGGCGCACTTGCTGGTCAAGATGGGCGCCAAGATCGACGGCATCGGCACCGACCGCCTGGTGATCCAGGGCGTGCCCGAACTGCATGGCGCCAGCCACGCCGTCATTTCGGACCGGATCGAAGCGGCCACCTTCCTGTGCGCCGTTGCGGCCACCGGCGGCGACATCCTGCTCAAGAACACCCGCACCGACATTTTCGATGTCGCGATCGACAAGCTGCGCGAAATCGGCGTGGTGCTGACCACCGGTCCCGATTCGATCCGCGCTCAGATGGGCGGCCGTCCGAAGCCGGTCTCGTTCCGCACCACCGAATACCCGGGCTTCCCGACCGACATGCAAGCCCAGTTCATGGCGGTGAACACGATCGCGTCCGGCACCAGCCGCGTGACCGAGACCATCTTCGAGAACCGCTTCATGCACGTGCAAGAGATGAACCGCCTGGGTGCCTCGATCCAGACCGAAGGCAACACCGCCTTCATCAAGGGCGTCGACCACCTGATCGGCGCGCCCGTGATGGCGACCGACCTGCGCGCCTCGGCCTCGCTGGTGATCGCCGCCATGGCGGCGCGCGGCGAGACCATCATCGACCGCATCTATCACCTCGACCGCGGCTACGACCGCATGGAAGTGAAGCTGTCGGCAGTGGGCGCGAATATCGTGCGCGTCAAATAAGGCATCCCGATGAGTCAGTTCAGTAACCCGGCCAATTCGCAGCTGATCCTGGCGCTCTCCAAGGGGCGCATTTTCGAGGACACGCTGCCGCTGCTGGAGGCGGCCTAAGCATCACCGTGCTCGAAAATCCCGAGACCTCGCGCAAGCTGATCCTCGCCACCAACGATCCGAACGTGCGCGTGATCATCGTGCGCGCCTCCGACGTGCCGACCTACGTGCAGCACGGCGCGGCGGACTTCGGCGTGGCTAAGCAAGGACGTGCTGCTCGAACACGGCGGTGAAGGCTTGTACCAGCCGATTGACCTGAACATCGCCAAGTGCCGCATGTCGGTCGCGGTCAATGCGGGCTTCGATTACGAGAAGGCGGTGCGCCAGGGCGCGCGCCTGCGCGTGGCCACCAAGTTCGTCAACACGGCGCGCGAGCACTTCGCGGCCAAGGGCGTGCACGTCGATCTGATCAAGCTGTACGGCTCGATGGAACTGGCGCCGATCGTCGGCCTGTCGGATGCCATCGTCGACGTGGTCTCGACCGGCAGCACCCTGCGTGCCAACAACCTGGTGGAAGTCGAGGAGATCATGGACATCTCCTCGCGCCTGGTGGTCAATCAGGCCGCGCTCAAGCTCAAGCGAGAGCGCTTGCAACCCATACTCGAGGCGTTCGAACGAGCGTCCAAACTTAATAATTGAACTGAATATCATGTCGCTACAGATTCGCAAACTCGATTCGGCCCAGCCGGACTTCAAACAACAACTCGACACGCTGCTGGCGTTCGAAGCGTCCACCGATGAAGCGATCGAACAGTCTGTAGCATCCATCCTGCATGATGTGAAAACCCGCGGCGACGCCGCCGTCCTCGACTACACCAACCGCTTTGACCGGATTCCCGGCGGCGCGGCCAGCATGGCGCAGTTCGACATTGGCCAGGCCGAATTGCAGGCCGCGCTGGACGGCTTGCCGCAAGCCCAGCGCGCCGCCCTGCAAACGGCGGCCGACCGCATTCGCGTGTTCCACGAGCGCCAGAAGCAGGAGCTAGGCGGCTTCACTTATACCGAACCGGATGGCACGGTGCTGGGCCAGCGCATCACCCCGCTCGACCGGGTCGGCATCTACGTCCCGGGCGGCAAAGCGGCCTATCCCTCGTCGGTGCTGATGAACGCAGTGCTTAAGCCAAGGTGGCTTGGCGTCAAGGAAATCATCATGGTGGTGCCGACGCCGGACGGCGTGAAGAATCAGATGGTGCTGGCCGCCGCCGCCATTGCGGGCGTGACGCGCGTGATCACCATCGGCGGCGCGCAGGCGGTCGGCGCCCTCGCCTACGGCACCGCAACGATCGCCGCGGTCGACAAGATCGTCGGCCCGGGCAATGCCTACGTGGCCGCCGCCAAGCGGCGCGTGTTCGGCACGGTCGGCATCGACATGATCAGCCGGCCCGTCGGAAATCCTGGTCCTGTGCGACGGGACCACCGATCCGGACTGGGTCGCCATGGACCTGTTCTCGCAGGCCGAGCACGACGAACTGGCCCAGGCCATCATGCTGTGCCCGGACGCCGGTTACATCGCGCGTCGAGGCCAGCATCCACCAGCTGCTGCCGACCATGCCGCGCCATGAAACGATCCGCACTTCCATGCGCGACCGGGGCGCGCTGATCCGCGTGCGCGACATGCAGGAAGCCTGCGACATCGCCAACGCGATCGCCGCCGAACACCTCGAGATCTCGGCCGAGAACCCGCTCCAGTGGGCCGACCAGATCCGTCACGCGGGCGCCATGTTCCTCGGCCGCTTCTCGTCCGAGTCGCTGGGCGACTATTGCTGCGGTCCGAACCACGTGCTGCCGACTTCGCGCACGGCGCGCTTCTCGTCGCCGCTGGGCGTGTACGATTTCCAGAAACGCTCGTCGCTCATTTTCGTCAGCGAAGCCGGTGCCCAGACGCTGGGTAAAGTGGCCGCCGAACTGGCCTACGGCGAAGGTTTGCAGGCCCACGCCTGCAGCGCCGAACTCCGACTGAAGCCGGCGCCATGAGCGCCTGGCTGAACCAGGTATTCTGCGAGGATGCGCTGTCCGGACTGGCGCGCATCCCGGACGGTTCCGTCGACCTGATCCTGACCGACCCGCCCTACAACCTGGGCAAGGATTACGGCAACGACTCGGACCAGCAAAGCGTGGCCGACTACCTGGCCTGGACCGCGCAATGGATAGACGCGGCGCTGCCCAAGCTCAAGCCGAACGGCAGCCTGTACATTTTCCTGACCTGGCGCTTTTCGCCGGAGATTTTCGTCATGCTCAAGCAGCGCATGACGATGATGAACGAGATCATCTGGGACCGCCGGGTGCCGTCCATGGGCGGCAGCGTGCGCAGTTTCAGCTCGGTGCATGACACGATCGGCTTCTTCGTGAACCGCAAGGATTACTACTTCGACCTCGACGCCGTGCGCATTCCCTACGACGCCGAAACCAAGAAGCTGCGTTCGCGCTCGATTTTCGTGGGCGCCAAGTGGCTGGAAGTGGGCTACAACCCCAAGGATCTGTGGAGCGTGTCGCGCCTGCACAAGGAACACCCGGAGCGCGCCGACCACCCGACCCAGAAGCCGCTCGAAATCATCGAGCGCATGGTCAAGGCTTCGTGCCCGCCGGACGGCGTGGTGCTCGATCTGTTCATGGGCAGCGGCACCACTGCGCTCGCTGGCCAAGCGCTGCGGCCGCAATTTTGTCGGCTTCGAACTCAATCCCGCCTACTGCGAGATCATTCAAAGCCGCCTGGCCGCGCTGGAACAGGACGCGGCGCCAAAGAAGCCCGTCAAACGCAAACCCTCGCCACAGAAAGTTGAAGCATGAGTTCCATCGACAAGCTGCTCGCCAATACCATCCGCCCCGAGATCCTGGCCGACGCCTCGTATCACGTGCCCGAGTCGAGCGGCTACATCAAGCTCGACGCGATGGAAAACCCGTACCCGCTGCCGATCCACATGCGCGCGGAACTGGGCTTGGCGCCTGGCCGACGCGGTGCTCAACCGCTATCCGGTGCCGAGCTATGCTAGCCTCAAGCACAAGATCCGGGCCCGCATGGGCGTGCCCAAAGGGTATGACGTCATTCTGGGCAACGGCTCGGATGAAATCATCTCGATGATCGCCACCACCGTCAGCGGACCGGGCAAGCGCGCCGTGATCATGGCGCCGGTGCTTAAGCCTTCGTGATGTTCGCGCGCACCGCGATGCTGGTGGGCGCCGAATTCGTGGGCGTGCCGCTGCGCGCCGACTTCTCGCTCGACATCGATGCCATGCTGGCCGCGATCGCGCTGCACAAGCGATGGTCGTGTTCCTGGCCTACCCGAACAACCCGACCGGCAACCTGTTCAAGGAAGACGACGTGGTGGCCATCATCCGCGCCCTGGGCGACACCGGCATCGCCGTGGTCGACGAAGCCTACGGTCCGTTCGCGCGCACCAGCTTCATGCACCGCCTGCCCGAGTTCGAGAACATGATCGTGATGCGCACGGTATCGAAACTGGGGCTGGCTTAAGCATCCGCCTCGGCTACATGGCGGCCGCGCCCTGCGCTCCTGGCCCAGGTCGAAAAAGTGCGTCCGCCCTATAACGTGAACGTGCTGAGCCAGATCGCCGCCGAGTTTGCGCTCGACAACATTGACGTGCTGAACGATCAAGCCACCAAGCTGATCGCCGCCCGCGAACAATTATCGAACGACCTGGCGCGTTTGCCGGGCGTCACCGTTTATCCCTCTGCCGCGAATTTCCTGCTGGTGCGCGTCCCCGACGCGGCCGCCGCCTGCACGAAACTCCTTGAGGACAAGGTCATGGTCAAAAATGTGAGTAAAATGCACGAGATGCTGGCTAACTGCATTCGTGTGACCGTGAGTACGCCGGAAGAAAATTCCGCTTTCCTGGATGCCTTCAAAGCATCGCTGATTTCGCACTAACCGAGCAACGTCCATGACCCGCACCGCAGAAATTACGCGCAACACCAACGAGACCCAGATCCGGGTCTCGATCAACCTCGATGGCACCGGCAAGCAAAAGCTCAACACCGGCGTGCCCTTCCTCGACCACATGCTGGACCAGATCGCGCGCCACGGCCTGATCGACCTGGACATCGAGTGCGTGGGCGACCTGCACATCGACGCCCACCACACCGTGGAAGACACCGGGATCACGCTCGGCATGGCGGTGGCCAAGGCCATCGGCGACAAAAAGGCATCCGCCGCTACGGCCACGCCTACGTGCCGCTGGACGAAGCGCTGTCGCGCGTGGTGATCGATTTCTCGGGCCGCCCGGGCCTGGAAATGCACGTGCCATGGAAGCGCGCCATGATCGGCAATTTCGACGTCGACCTCGCGCACGAATTCTTCCAGGGCTTCGTCAACCACGCCCTGGTGTCGCTCCACATCGACAACCTGCGTGGCGAGAATGCCCACCACCAGTGCGAAACCGTGTTCAAGGCGTTCGGCCGCGCTGCTGCGCATGGCCGCCGAACTCGATGCCCGCGCCATGCCTAAGCACCATTCCTTCCACCAAGGGCAGCCTGTAAGCGACGGCAATCGATCCAGCTATGAATAAAATTGTGGTAGTCGATTACGGCATGGGCAATCTGCGCTCCGTCGCGCAAGCCTTGCGCGCGGTGGCCCCGGATGCCAACGTTCTCATTTCCGGCGAAGTGGCCGACATCGACAGCGCCGACCGCATCGTGCTGCCGGGCCAGGGCGCCATGCGCGACTGCATGGCCAGCCTGCGCGCCTCGGGCGTGGAGGAAGCCCTGATCCGCGCCTCCAAGACGCGTCCCATGATGGGCGTGTGCGTGGGCGAGCAGATGCTGTTCGATATCAGCGAAGAAGGCGATACGCCTGGCCTGGGCCTGTTGCCCGGCAAGGTGGTGCGCTTCCAGCTCGAAGGCCGCCTGCAGGAAGACGGTTCGCGCTTCAAGGTGCCGCAGATGGGCTGGAACCGCGTGAAGCAGGTGCGCGAGCATCCGCTGTGGGAAGGCATTCCCAATGACGCCTGGTTCTATTTTGTGCACAGCTACTATGTGCAGACCGACGCCGCCTACGTGGCTTAGGCGAAACGGAGTACAGCGCGCCCTTCTGCTGCGCCGTCGCCCGCGATAATATCTTCACGACCCAGTTCCACCCGGAGAAAAGCGCCGCGGCGGGACTGCAGCTGTACCAGAATTTCGTTCACTGGAATCCCTGATTTCACCTTCACAACCTAACCGACACCGATCATGCTGCTCATTCCTGCCATCGACCTCAAAGACGGTCACTGCGTGCGCCTCAAACAGGGCGATATGGAACTTGCCACCGTATTTTCCGAAGACCCTGCCGAGATGGCGCTGCACTGGCTCAAGCAGGGCGCGCGCCGCCTGCACCTGGTCGACCTGAACGGCGCCTTCAGCTTAAGCAAGCCGAAGAACGAGTCGGCCGTCAAATCGATCCTGCAGGTGGTCCAGGAATTCGCGGTCGATAACGATCTCGACGAAATCCCCGTTCAGCTGGGCGGCGGCATCCGCGACCTCGACACCATCGAGCGCTATCTGGACGACGGGATCACCTACATCATCGTCGGCACCGCCGCCGTCAAGAATCCGGGCTTCCTGCACGACGCCTGCGGCGCTTTCCCGGGCAGCATCATCGTCGGCCTGGACGCCAAGGACGGCAAGGTGGCCACCGACGGCTGGAGCAAGATGAGCGGCCACGAAGTGATCGACCTCGCGCAAAAATTCGAGACCTACGGTGTCGAATCGATCATCTACACCGACATCGGCCGCGACGGCATGATGGGCGGGATCAATATCGAAGCGACGGTCAGGCTGGCGCAGTCGGTCCGCATTCCCATCATCGCGTCCGGCGGCCTGCACAACATTGGCGACGTCGAAGCGCTGTGCGCGGTGCAGGAAGAAGGCATCGAAGGCGTGATCTGCGGCCGTTCGATCTACGAAGGCACCATCCATCTCGGCCAAGCCCAGGCGCGCGCCGACGAACTGACCGACGGCGACGCCGAATAACGATGCTCGCTAAACGAATCATTCCCTGCCTGGACGTGACCGATGGCCGCGTCGTCAAGGGCGTCAATTTCACCGAGCTGCGCGATGCCGATGACCCCGGTGGAAATCGCGCGCCGCTACGACCAGCAGGGCGCTGACGAAATCACCTTCCTCGACATCACCGCGTCCAGCGACGGGCGCGACCTGATCCTGCATATCATCGAAGCGGTGGCCTCCACCGTGTTCATTCCGCTCACGGTGGGCGGCGGCGTGCGCAAGGTGGAAGACGTGCGGCGCCTGCTCAACGCGGGCGCCGACAAGGTCAGCATGAACACCTCGGCCGTGACCAATCCGGAGCTGGTGTTCGAGGCCTCGCAAAAGCACGGTTCGCAGTGCATCGTGGTCGCCATCGACGCCAAGCAGGTCGCACCGGGCAAGTGGGAAGTGTTCACCCACGGCGGCCGGCGCGCCACCGGCCTCGATGCCATCGAATGGGCCATCAAAATGGAACAGCTGGGCGCGGGCGAGATTCTGCTCACCAGCATGGACCGCGACGGCACCAAGGTCGGCTTCGACCTGGGCCTGACCAGCGGCGTCTCGAACGCGGTCGGCATTCCCGTGATCGCCTCGGGCGGCGTGGGCGGGCTGCAGGATCTGGCCGACGGCATCAAGATCGGCAAGGCCGACGCGGTGCTGGCCGCCAGCATTTTCCACTACGGGCAGCATACGGTGCAGGAAGCGAAGCGCTTCATGGCCGCGCAGGGAATTCCGATGCGTTTGGATTAGGAGCGATCAATGCCTAACAGTGCGGGTGGAGCCAACGCGAAGTGGCTCAAGAAGGTCAAGTGGGATGAACACGGACTGGTGCCGGTGATCGCGCAGGAAGCCGGTTCCAACGACGTGCTGATGTTCGCATGGATGAACCGCGACGCGCTCTCCAAAACGGTGGAGCTGGGCGAAGCGGTGTACTGGAGCCGTTCGCGCAAGAAGCTGTGGCACAAGGGCGAGGAATCGGGCCATGTGCAAAGGTGCTCGAGATCCGCCTCGACTGCGACGAAGACGTCATCCTGCTCAGGATCGAGCAGAGCGGCGGCATCGCCTGCCACACGGGCCGCCATTCCTGCTTCTTCCAAAAGTTCGACGGCGACGCAAAGAGCGGCGACTGGCAGGTCACCGAACCGGTGCTGCAGGATCCGGAAACGATTTACACCAAACCAAAGACAAAACAATGAGCGTTACCCTCTCCCGCCTGGCGGCAGTGATCGAATCGCGCAAGCCTGAAAACGGCGGCGATCCGGCCACTTCCTACGTGTCGCGCCTGTTCGCCAAGGGCGACGACGCCATCCTCAAAAAGATCGGCGAAGAAGCGACCGAACTGGTGATGGCCGCCAAGGACGCGCGTCGACGGCGACACTTCCAAGGTCCTGTACGAATGCGCGGACCTGTGGTTCCATTCGCTCGTCATGCTGGCCAAATTCGACCTGACCCCGCAGCAAGTGCTCGACGAGCTGGCGCGGCGCGAAGGGGTGTCCGGTATCGAAGAAAAGCCGCGCGCAAGGACGAATTGCGCGACGCCAGCGAACAATCCAAACACTGATCCGGAAATTGCCATGGAAAACTGCCTGTTCTGCAAAATCGCCGCGAAACAAATTCCTTCCGCCATAGTCTACGAAGATGCCGAATTGCTGGCCTTCAAGGACATCAACCCGGCCGCGCCCGTGCATTTGCTGGTCATTCCCAAGATCCACGTGGCCACCCTGTCCGACTGCGACGAGAGCCACACGGCCATCCTCGGCAAGATGCTGGCCCTGGCCCCGAAACTTGCTGCTGAACATGGCTGCAAAGTAACGTATGATGCCGACGGTGTCGCCAGCGGCGGATACAAGACCTTGATCAACAGTGGTCCCGACGGCGGCCAGGAGGTCTACCATCTGCATCTGCATATGTATGGCGGACCGCGCCCATGGCGTGGTCAGCGCTGACATTGAGGCGCATGCTGCCCGCATCGCGTAAAATACGTTAGTTGGCATTTCACGAATTCGGGCTTTTGCCTGGCAAGGAGAAGATGATGGGTGGATTGAGTATTTGGCACTGGCTGATCGTGCTGCTGGTCGTGGTGCTGGTGTTCGGCACGAAAAAGCTCGGCAACATGGGCGGCGACATCGGCAAGGCGGTCAAGGGCTTCAAGGATGGCGTGCGCGGCGAAGAAGACAAGCCAGCCGCTGCTCCGGCCCAGGTGGCCGACAAGACCACGATCGACGTCGAAACGAAAGAGAAGAACAAGCTCTGATGCCCGTGCGCTGCTGCGGCGCGCCTGGCCAGACCCTGTAAAACTCCATGATCGATCTTGGACTGACAAAAATCGCCGTCATCGGCGTCGTGGCGCTGGTCGTCATCGGCCCTGAAAAGCTGCCTAAGGTCGCCCGCATGGCCGGGAGCCTGTACGGCCGCATGCAGCGTTACCTGCATGAGGTAAAGTCCGAGGTCAGCCGCGAAATCGAGCTCGAAGAGCTGCGCAACCTGAAAAAGAAGTCGAAGACACGGCGCAGACCATCCGCGCCGATGTCGAAACGTCGATCCAGGAAAGCATGGACGACGTCGAGTCCGCGTGGCGCGACCTGCCCACCTCGAGCGCGCCGACCGCCACCATGAGCGACCTCGAACGCAAGGCGCGCGATTTCCGCCGCAAGAAGCTGGTCCGCAATTCGGCCATTCCCGGCTGGTACAAGCAGCGCCATGGCGGCAAGGCGCACATCATTTCGGGCGCCGCGCGTGAAGAAATTCCGCCCGCGTGCTTCCTCCACCTCTTCGTTCTTCTAAATGACAGACAACGCTCCGGGCGAAGAGACCTTCATCTCTCATCTGATCGAACTGCGCGACCGCCTGGTCAAGGCCATCATCGGCATTGCCATCGTCGTGGCCTACCCTGTTTGCCTGGCCCGGCCCCTCGCAGATTTACGACTTCATCGCGCGTCCCATGATCGCGGCCTTGCCGATCGGCTCCAAAATGATCGCCACCGGCGTCATTTCGCCCTTCCTGGTGCCGATGAAGGTGACCCTCGTGATCGCCATCATCCTGGCCCTGCCGTGGGTGTTCTACCAGCTGTGGGCTTTCATCGCGCCCGGCCTGTACGCGCACGAAAAGCGGCTGGTGATGCCGCTGGTGATCTCTTCGTCCCTGCTGTTCATGTCGGGCGTGGCGTTCTGCTACTTCGTCGTGTTCGGCCGCGTCTTCAAGTTCATTGGCGACTTCGCGCCGCAGTCGATCGTGGTCACGCCCGACATCGAGAACTATCTCGATTTTGTCATGTCGATGTGCCTGGCCTTCGGAGCCGCCTTCGAAGTGCCGGTGGTGGTCGTGATTCTGGTGCGCATGGGCATTGTCACCGTCGAAAAGCTCAAGGAAATGCGTCCCTACGCGATCGTCACGGCCTTCGTGATTTCCGCCGTCGTCACGCCGCCGGACGCGGTCAGCATGCTGGCCCTGGCCATTCCGATGTGCTTGCTGTTCGAGCTGGGCCTGATTGTCGCGCCGATGTTCGTCAAGGCCACCCAGGCGCCCGAAGAACCCGCCTGAGTCCGGCCCCTGCTTAACCTCAGGAATGGCAATTTGAACAATTCCCATGAAACTGGCATACTTCTTAGCAGTTGACTAAGAGGTGATGCATGCACGCATGGCTGAAAACCGCGATTCCCAAACTGGCCTCGCTGGACATCGAGCGCAGTGTCGCCTTCTATGAACAGTTCGGCTTTACCCGCGTGGCCGTGCACCCGACCCTGGCGCTGCTCAGCCGCGGTCCCATCGAGCTGCATTTCTGGCTGACCAGCGATCCGACCGTTCCCCAGACCAATGGTGCGCGCGTCAATGTCAGCGCAGGTCGACTCCCTGTACGATGAATTCCTGCTGCGCGGCGTGATCCACCCGAACGACCCGCTGGGGGACAAGCCGTGGGGCATGCGCGAGTTTTCCATCCTCGACATCGATGGCAATGTGCTGACCTTTGCGGCCGAGATCCCGGCCGCTGCCTGACGCCTCAGTGGGTGACCTTCGTGTCCGGCGATTTCTTGCTGATCAAGCGCGCCGCCATGACGGCCGCGCCCAGCCCGACCACGATCGCCGTCGTACTGCCGGAGAAGCCCGCCGCCGTGCTCCTGGCCAGCTTGCCTGCCCTGGGCTTGAGCAGCGCCATGCGGCGGCTGGCCATCTGGGTGCCGAGCTCTTCCAGGCGCTCTTTGCTGAGCATGGTTTCAGCCTGCGGCAGCAGCACGGTTTCCTCGTCGGCGATGTGATGCATGAGGTCGCGCATGAGGTCGTTGAATAGCTGATCGTGGCGCGCATCGTTGCCGCGCGTGGCCCTGCAATTCGCCGATCAGGCGCCGCATTTCATCATGCTCGGGTTCGCTTTTTGAATGATGGGTTCGCCAGGGTCGAGGCGGCGCAGCACCGGGTAAAAGATTTCTTCTTCCAGCATGGCGTGCATCTCGAGCGCGTCGCAGATGGTGTCCGCCAGCGCCTTTTGATGCCGGGCCGGCTGTGCGGCTTGTATTGGTGGAACGTTTCCAGAACATGTGCATGGTCGAAACGGATCATGTCCGTGACGGACGGACTGAGTTTGCTTAGCGAAAACATGGCGAGCTCCCTTCGTGGGCCAATATTCAGCATAGTCAGTGGGGGCTTGAATGTCAGTAGGAGAAGACCGCAGCGGCGTGTCGGCGCTCATCGTTTATCGGATGGTGGCGCCATTCGCCCCCTGTTTCTCACCGTTGATCGCAACACGCTGGCGGCGCCCAAGGCGGCCCGGCAAAGTGCACCCATGAAAACCACTTTCCTCGCCCTGGCCCTGTTTGCGGCCGCCCAGCTAAGCCCTGGCCGCCGATCCCCTGTTCGACCAGGTTGCCGCCGCCGACAGCGCCGCCTTCGATGCCTTCAATCAATGCAAGGACCCGGCCCAGCTGGCGCGCCATGCATCCTACTTCGCGCCCGACGTCGAGTTTTATCATGACAATGGCGGCGTGACCTGGAACCGCGACGCGATGCTCGCCAACACGGCCAAATACGTGTGCGGCAATTTCAAGCGCAATTGATCCCCGGCACGCTGAAGGTCTTTCCCGTCAAGGGCTTCGGCGCCATTGCCCAGGGCTCACACCAGTTCTGCCAGTTTGCCAGCGGCAAATGCGAAGGCATGGCCGACTTCACCGTCATCTGGCACAGCACCGATGGCCAATGGCAAATGACGCGTGTCATGAGCTATGGCCACCGTGCGATTTCAGCCGGTCAAGGACAGTTGCCGATCACGAAGTAACCGGCCGCCGTCTGCGCGAGCGTGCTCGTGTAGAAGGTATTGTTCAGTCCCATGTTCTGGCCCGAACCGGTCGCCAGCGCGTAGCCGAAGCTGTTGTAGGCGCGCCCCGCCACCACGTGCGCGTAATTGCTGCTGGTCGTCGTCGTGCAGCTGAAGGCGGACTTGGTGGTGCCGGTCACCGGGCTGCTCAGCGTGCTTTCCACGGCGCCGCTGCCGACCGTCGACACCTGGTAGCTGTAACTGGTGCTGGGGTCCAGGCCGGTATTGGTGAACACGGTCGCGCTCAGCGGCGTGGCCGTCACCTTGCCGCCGTTGCAGGTAGACGTGATAGCCGGTCGCGCCGCTGACGGCATTCCACGACAGGGTGACCGACGTCGCCGTGGTCGCGCTCACCGCCAGCGCTGCAGGCGGCGCCAGCGGCGGCACCGGACCGACCAGGAACTGGGCGATCGGGCAGGCGCTCGAGGTTTGGCCGGTCAGCGCGTCGCTGGCCGTCACGGCGCCCGTGTAGTAGCCGTTGGCCAGCGCCAGGCCGAGCGTGAAGCCGGGGCCGCTGCCGGTGGTCTGGTCGACCGCGGTCGGGCCGTTCAAGACCACGCGGTAGCTGCTGATGCTGCTTAAGCCGCGTCGGTGCCCGAACCGCTGATCGTCGCCGTGCTGCCGGACACCGTGGCGCTGCAGCCGGTCATCACCGGGGCCGGGATCGCGGTCGCCCGCAGATTGTTCTTGAACCAGAAATCCATCACGAAGGCGGGATAGTTGACCTTGCCGTTATCGACGTAGTTGCCGCTCTGCCCGCCGCTGCTTAGGCCTACCAGGCGTGGCCCATGCTCGCGACCGACATTTCGGCGCTGCGCAGCTTGCCGTTGGCATCCGTGTACGGGATGTTGGTGCCGCCGCCCGCCACGGCCGCGCTGGCGCCCTTGGTGTAGCTGCCGCCCCAGGCCCCGCGCAGCGCCGCCGCATCCATCGGGCCGTAAGCCTGGGCCACGGTGAAGTCGCTGGTGCCCCAGACCACGCTGGCGATCTGGGTGTCGAAGTAGCTGGCATTGCCATGCGGCCAGGGTCTTGCATTTGCTGGTGGCGCTTGCCGCCGTGTAGCCCGAAGGCACGAAGCCGATCTGGCTGGACGTGGTGCCCGGCGGCGGACCGGCGTTGATCCCGATCCCGGCAAAGATGTCGGGCGCCATGCAGCCGAGCACCATGGTCTCGCCGCCGCCCGACGACAGGCCGGTCACGTAGACTTGTTTGGGATCGATGGCGTAGCTGCTGTTGTTGACGAAGCGGCTGACCAGGTTGAGCAGGACCGCGTCATGCCCGGTGCTGCGGTTGTGGTTGGTGTTGGTGTAGTCCCAGCAGTGGGCGCCGTACACATTGCCGGTTGCGTTGGGCGCGACGATCATGGCGCCTGTACAGGTCGCCCATGGCGTTCCAGTTGAAGCCCTGGTCGCTGCCGGACGAGACCACGTCGCCCAGCGCGGTCTGGGCGCAGCCGTGCAGCACGATCACCAGCGCGCCCGCCGCCCATGGCCTAAGCTGGGTCATGGGCCAGTAAAAATAGCCGGTCAGGCTGCCGCCATTGACGGTGTCGGCGGCCCAGGTCTGGTTGGCGCTCCAGCTGCCCGGGTAGGCCACGACCTGCGCGTCGGCAGTGGCCGGGAACAGGCAGCATACGGGAATCAACAGCGATAGCGCGAGGCGCGCCCCACAGGTGCTTGATGTTTGGTTTCATGCTCGTCTCCTGATTGCGGTTCTTATGTATGTGGACCGGACATCTCCCGAATAGTGCGGACGGCACGCTGCCTCACCGGCCTGAGACGGGGTGATCGGTTTTCTGTTTGTTGAGGGATCCCAAAATAAATTCTACAGGGATAAAAAATTCAGAATGTTAAGATTGCCCGCTGCGCAAGCACCCCGTTTGTGCGAAATTGCACATGAATACGGAAGGCATCATGTCGGAACACGCCAATCTGGTCCTGCTCGCGTCCTACAACAGCTGGATGAATGCCAAGCTCTATGCGGCAGCGGCAACACTGCCGCCGCAGGCGCTGAGCGCGGAACGCGGCGCCTTCTTCGGCTCCATCATGGGCACGCTCAACCACCTCGTTGCTTAAGCGACACGATCTGGCTCCAGCGCTTCGCCGCGCTGTTTCCCGGCCAGGCGCTGCTGGACCCGGTCCGCGCGCTGCCCGCGCCAGCCGCACTGACGGCCATCTTCAGCGCTGAACTGGCGCCGCTGGCGGCGCACCGCGCGCAGCTCGACGCGCTGATCGCAGCGTGGATCGGCGCTTTATCGGCCCAGGACCTGGAGGCGCGCCTGCAGTACCGCAATACCAAGGGAGAGGGGAACGACAGGCGGCTGGGCAGTGTGCTGGTCCACTTCTTCAATCACCAGACCCACCACCGGGGCCAGGCCAGCACGCTGCTGTCGCAGGCGGGCGCCGATATCGGCGTCACCGACCTGCTGATGCTGATACCGAACGCGGCCTGACTACTGCACCAGCGCCAGCGGATACGCGGGGCTGTCGGAGATCGTGTTGTGTCCCGTGTCCGGGATTTCCACGTAGCGTGCGATGCCCGGCTTGAAGCGCGACAGCAGCAGTTCGGAGCTGGCGCGCGGGATCATCTCGTCGTTCTGGGCCGCGATGATCGTGGTCGGCACCGTCACCTGCGGCGCATCGCGCCAGGTTTCAGAACTTGTCGGTCAGCAGAAAACTCACCGGGAACATCGGGAACTGTTCGGCCGCGATGCTTAAGCAATGCTGTCATGCAGCGTCACCAGCACCAGCCGCACGGCCGGACGCTGGCTGGCCACGTGGGTGGCGACGCCGCTGCCCAGGCTGCGCCCGATCAGCGTGATGTGCGGATGCTCGGCGTGCAGCTTGTCGAACAATGCCAGCGCATCGGCAAACACGTCGGCCTGGGTCGGCTTGCTTAAGCGCTGCCGCCGTAGCCACGATAGTGCGGCAGGTAGACCGCACGGCCGGGGAAGGCGGCCGCCACCGACGGCAGGCTGCCCGACACATCTTCCGCATTGCCGCCAAAGTAAAGCACGGCCTCGCTGCCCGCCTGCTGCCTGGCCGAGACCACCAGCTGGGTGCCATTGAGCTGCACCCGCATGACGCTGGCGTCGCCACCGAAGCAGCGCGGCTGCGGATAAAAAATCAGCGAACGCTGGGCCAGGTACAGACCCAGACAGGCGAGCGCGTACAGGCCGATGGCCGCGATGGCCATCCCCATCACAATC
This sequence comes from Massilia sp. H-1, assembly GCA_024703915.1. Taxonomy (GTDB): domain Bacteria; phylum Pseudomonadota; class Gammaproteobacteria; order Burkholderiales; family Burkholderiaceae_D; genus Telluria_A. The sequence goes on from CP087969.1 coordinate 2,936,882, forward strand.
CGGATCCCCATGCTTATTGCATCAGCTCGCCGATCATCTTGACTGGCGCGCTCCCGTAGCTGAGGAACTGTTCGTGGAAGGCCTTCAGGTCGAAGCGGGGGCCGAGGGCTTGCTTGCGGCGTTCGCGCAGCTCCATGATTTCGCTGTAGCCGCTGAAGTAGCTGGTCAGCTGCACCGACGACACTTGCGCGCGGTGCCACTTTTCGGTCGCCTCGCTCTTGGTCTGGAAGGCCTGGCGCACCAGCAGGTCCATCGCCTGCGCTTCGGTCATGCCCAGCACGTGCACGCTGTAGTCGAGGATGGTGTTGGTGACGGTGCGCAGATTCCACTTCGAGTACATCAGCCACATCTCGGGCGTGTTGTCGCCGTAGCCCGATTCGAGCATCATGCGCTCGCCGTACACGGCCCAGCCTTCGACCATAGCGCCGTTACCGAACAGCGACTTGACCAGCGACGGCGATTTGTTCGCGTACACCAGCTGCGCGTAGTGGCCCGGAATAGCTTCGTGAATATTGAGGATCTGCAGAATCCACTGATTGTATTCGCGCAGCTGGCTCTCGGCCTGCTCCGGCGTCATGCCGTCCAGCGGGGTGACGTTGTACCAGGTCTTGTCCTGCGGACGGTAAGGACCGGGCGCATCGATGCTGGCAGCCAGCCACGCCGCGCTGGTACATCGGCGTCTCGCGCACTACCAGCGGCTTCTTCGGATCGAGCGTGAGCAGATTGTTCTTGATGACCCAGTCCTGCAGCACCGGAATCTGGCGCCGGATCTCGGGGAAGAAATCGGCCGGGGCCACGTGGTTGGCCGACAGCTTGTCGATCACCATGCCGATCTTCGCGGTGCGGTCGGTAGAGCTTGGCGGTGGCGCCCATGGTCTTGGTCCACAGGTCGTCGGACAGCACGTCCATGCGCTGCAGCAGCTGCTCGCGCGCGGCCAGCGCCTTCTGGTACATCTGTTCGGCGGAGACAGCCACCCTGGATGTCGTAGTTGAACTTCGGCTCGTACAGCGCTTTGCCGATGCGGAACGAGCGCGCCGTGTTCGATGCCTGCTGGGTCTTGTCGAGCTCCGTCAGGAAGTCGGTGTAGGCCAGCAGCGCTGCCGGCGGCAGCGATGCGCTGCGCGAACAGGTCCTTCTCGGCCGCGGTCAGGATCGATTCCTGGGCCGCCTTGCCCAGGTCGGCCAGCACGGTGATCGTGCCCGGGGCCTGGGTCAGCGCCAGCTGCGTGTGTTCGTGGGTCGGGTTGACGATGCTGGCCTGCGCCGCGGCGTAGAAGGCCTAAGCACGTTGGCCAGGCGCTTGAGCAGGGTGCGCAGGCGCTGCGGCTTGGCCGCGTATTCGGAGCCGAGGATCAGGTCGAGCGGCTGGGCGATATTGTGCACCGCCGGATTCCATTCGAATTCGCGGAAGCTGGTCAGGTACCAGCGGTCCGACTGCAGCTTGTTGACCAGCAGCGCGTGGTCGGTGCGCTGGCGGGTCGACAGCTTGCCTGGCGTCGATCTTGTCGAACTTGGCCAGCCACTCGTTGATGAATGCGAGCTGCTGGGCGCGCGTTTCGGCGCTTGGAATGGTCAGGGTGGCGGCGCTGTCATATTTGCCGACGTAGATCGCACTCTCGGGATCCATCTTCCACAGCGCGCCGAGGAACTGCATGCTGAGCGTATTGAAGCGGCGGTCGTTGGGCGTGTCCGCGCGCACGTCGGCCACGGCCGGACGGGCGGGAGCGGCATGCGCTGCCTTGGCGTCCTTGCCCTTCTTGGCGCTGGCGCCCTTCTTCTTCGCGGCGACCGGCGCCTTCGCTTTGCCGCCTTTGGCCTTGACCGACTTGCTGGTTTTGGCGGCGCCTGATTTCTTTGCCTTGGCAGCGCTGGCAGGGGCCAGCGCGAAGCAGGTGAGCAGGACAGCCAGGGCGATTTTGGTTTTCATCATGGTGTTGTGACCTTGTTAATAATGGGTGCGACCATACGGCGGGCGTCAGGTTAGCATTAATCGAGCTGCCTGAGCGCTTTTACGACCAGCGGCTGCAGGCGCGCGCTGGGCCACATCGATGCTTTCGGCCAGCGATACATACAATGGTTGCAGGAAGCTCTTGAGATTGTGACGCCGCGCGAGCGAGGCCTGGGTGAACGGGCCGGGCGCCACCGTCAGCGCGGCGAACCACCTGGCCCAGGCCGCGTCGTCGATCTCGCTGCGGCGCGCCAGGTAGAACACGGGCGCCATCAGGCGCTCGCCTTCGCCGTAGCGGTAAAAGTGGCCCTGCTCGCCGGGCGCGCCCAGCTGGCTGGCCACGGCCGCCAGGATGGCTTCGTGATCGGCCTTGCCCAGCGCCGGATGGACCGACAGCTGCAGCATCAGGTCGGCGCCGTGCGCCACGCCGTGGCGCCAGCCTTCCTTCTCGTCGAAGCCGCGGTAATCGCGCACGGAAGCCAGGTAGCCGGTGGCGGCCTTGACCACCTCGCCCCGCTCGGCCTCGCTCATGAAGGGCTTGATGCGGTCGGCGCGCACGATTTCGGCCAGCGTGAGCGCGGCGAAGGGCTGGCCGAAGCCGCGGCCATCGTCCTTGCGCAGGCTAGGCCAGTAGCGCCGCGCGCAGGGTCTGCATGGTCGCCACGTCGAGCTTTTGCCCGCGCAGCAGGAACTGGATCGATTCGAATCCCGCTTCGTCGCGCAGCAGGGGTCCGGGTCGGACAGGCAGTCGAGCATACCGGTGGCGAGCGCCTGGCGCCGCGCCGGATCGGCGACTTGCCACTTGGCCGCGCGCAGCTCGCTAAGTTGCGCGCGTGAAGCTCGTACGGCTGGGCAGGCCGCGTGGGCAGCGCCGTGCAGCAGGACGGCGCTGGTCAGTGCGAGCAGAATACGCATGCGAACTCCTAGTCGATGGTGCCTTCGCGGATCAGGTTCTGGTGATAGGCGTTCAGCTTGGCCACCGCGTCCTTGCTTAGCCACGATGTCGGTGAGCCGGATTTCGCTCTCCTTGGTGAAGCGGTGTCCGATGCGGACCGTGTACGAGCCCGAGATCCAGCTCCAGAAGCCCTGCTCGAAGGTCGCCTCGTCCATGTCGCGCCACTTGACGCCAAACGATGCCCTTCTTCCATGGCAGTACGCCCGAATACATCCACACGCCCACGTCGTCGTAGTACAGCTGGACGCTGCGGATCAGCAGGAAGCGGTACACGACGATGATGCTCGAGACGAGCATCACGGCCGCCGCCAGAATCGGCGTGGCCAGGAACGAGAGCGGCAGCAGCACGCCGAACAGGATCACCGCCAGCAGCGCCAGGCCGAGATAGGCGATCCACGATTTGAGGCCCACTACCTGGGCATGCGGTCCGCTGCGCGTTGCGTTGTCTTCTTCCATTGCTTGCTATCCTAGACGGTTGGGTCGGTTGTCACTGCAGGCCTTCCTGCAGCATTCTGAGCATGTCGCCCGGGGACATGCGGGCCGACATGTCGCTGCCTTCGAGCAGGCTGTCGGCCAGGTCGCGCTTGTGCTTGTGCAGTTCGACGATGCCTTCTTCGATCGTGTGGCGCGCACCAGCCGGTAGATTGTAACCGGCCTTTGCTGGCCCATGCGGTGCGCGCGGTCCGAGGCCTGGTCCTCGACCGCCGGGTTCCACCACGGGTCCATGTGGATCACGTAGTCGGCCGCCGTCAGGTTGATCCCGACCCCGCCCGCCTTGAGGCTGATCAGGAACACGTCGCCGGTGCTTACCTGGAAGGCGTCGACCCGCTTTTTGCGCTCCTGCATGGGGGTGGCGCCGTCCAGATACTGGTAGGCGATGCCCTGGCGGTCCAGGTGCTTGCGGATCAGGGTCAGGTGGTCCACGAACTGGCTGAATACCAGCACCTTGTGGCGGTTTTCGAGCAAGCCTTCGAGCAGTTTCATGAACACGGTCAGCTTGCTGCTCTGGAGGTGCAGCTCGGGCGCCACCAGGTTCAGGGTTGCAGCAGGCGCGCCGCAGCCGCATCATCTCGGCCAGGATCTGGATCGACTTTTGCGATTCCGGCGCTTCCAGCGCGGCCAGCTTTTCCAGGGCTTCGCGGCGCAGGGATTCGTACAGCGCGGTTTCTTCCTGGGTCAGTTCGACCGGCAGCACGATCTCGGTGCGCGGCGGCAGTTCGGACAGCACCTGGGCCTTGGTGCGGCGCAGGATGAAAGGCTGGATCAGGCGCCGCAGGCGCAGGCGGGCGCATCGCTTCGGCGCGCTTGTCCTGGGCCCGTTCGATCAGGGGCCTAAGCAAAGCGAGATTGAACTGGTCGCTGGTGCCGAGCAGGCCGGGATTGATGAAGCGGAACAGGTTCCACAGCTCGCCCAGGTGGTTTTCCAGCGGCGTGCCGGTGGCCACCATGCGGAACTCGCCCTGCAGCGCCATCACGGCCTGCGAGCGCTTGGTGGCGTTGTTCTTGATCGCCTGCGCTTCGTCGAGCACGATCGTGGTCCAGCGCTGTTTGGCGAACAGGGGCGCTTCCAGCTGCAGCAGGCCGTAGCTGGCGATGACCAGATCGAAGGGCCCGGCCCCGTCCAGCATCGCGCCGCGTTCGCCCGGTCCGAACAGCTTCACATTCAGGGTAGGCGCAAAGCGCGCCGCTTCGCTGATCCAGTTCATGCACACCGAGGTCGGGGCGATCACCAGGGTCGGGCCTTGCGGCGCGCGCGCCAGGATCAGCGCCAGCGCCTGCAGCGTTTTGCCCAGGCCCATATCGTCGGCCAGGCAGGCGCCCACACCCCAGTGGGCCAGGCGCGCCAGCCATTCGAAGCCCTCGACCTGATAGTCGCGCAACTGGGCTTGCAAGGTGCTTGGCAGCTGCGGCGTGAAGGCGGTGCTGTCGGCCATCCGGGCCAGGTGCGCGCGCCAGGCCTTGTCGGCGTCGACGCTGCCCGCTTCAGCCGGCCAGTTCTTCGAGCGCGAAGCTGGCCAGCGGATGCACGCGCACACCGTCGCCATGCTCGGTGCCGAACGAGGACAATTCCATCAGGCGCCGGTGCAGCTCGGACGTCAGCGCCAGGAACTGGTTGTCGCCCAGCGCCACGAAACGGCCGCGGCCCGACTTGAGCGATTCGAGCAGCGTGCGCAAATCCAGCACGCGGTTCTCGTCGATCTGCAGTTCGGCCTTCGCCTCGAACCAGTCCTTGTTGCGCTTGATCGACAGGCGCACCGATTTGGAGTCCGCCTTTTTGGTGACGCGGAACGATTCGCCTTCCGGCCACGCCATGACGACCTTGTCCGGATCGAGTTCCTGCAGTTCGCTGAGCAGCTCCAGGCAGGGGATGGGCTGGCCGAGCAGCCATTCGCCGTGGTCCGATTCCGCCTCTTCCAGCGCCTGGCAACGGGCGATCAGCTGGCGCTCGGCCTCGCGCTCGGCATTGAGGTCGCGCCGCGCTTCGACCCCGCGCGCCGCCCACGTCGGCGATCACGCTTTCGTGGCCCGAGCCGGGCGCGTAGTAGGCAGCCGGCGTCCGGCAGCGGGCGCACCAGGATCTGCATCTTGAGGCCGTGCTGGTAGGGCAGCAGGTGCACGTGCAGGCGCGGGTCGGCCGCGACCTGGGCGATATCGGCCGCGCTGCCGCCGATATCTGACTGCACCGTCACGATCGAGGAAATCGCACCGATCGCGCGCAGCACCTGCTTCTCCGCGTGCAGCGGCACCACCAGGGCCTCGCCGACGATGGCGCCGATGCGGCGGTGCTCCTCGCGGATGCGCACCACGCGCAGGCGGGTCGGCGTTTCGCGCGTGACGACCACGTCTTCGGTGTCGTCCAGGATAGCCGGGCGCATGTTGATCGTCACGTTGACCGGATCGGCCTTGATCAGCAGTTCCGGTTCGCCCGGCAGAAGTTCGACCCGGGTGGCGGGCGAATCGAGCCAGAACAGGAGCGGGTGGCCGATCAGTGCCGCCACCGCTTTCTCGAGATCGAATTCGAAGCGCGAGCCGCCGCCGCTGTAATACTTGTAGCCCTTGATGGTGGCGATCGCGTTCAAGTCCTGCGCGCTCAAGAATTCCATCGACGGCGCGTCTTCGGACAGGCGCTTGAGGCCGACCGCGCGCCCGCGGCTCCAGCCGCCCTGCGCGTCACGCTTCTGTTCGCGCGGCTCGAGTTCCTGCACGCCGTAGCGCGGATCGAACTTGATACCCCATACCAGGCGCGTTTCCTTGACCACTTCCACGTTCACCATCGGCTGCAGATTGATCAGCGCATTGAGCTGGCGCTGCCACGGTTCTTCGCGTTCGAACCAGGCGGCAAATTCGGAGAAGCGGTGCTTCTGGCGCAGCGCGACGGCGCGCTGTTCGAACGGAACGCGGCCCATGCGGCCCAGCAGCGACGCCAGCTGGGCGCTGAGCAGATCGAAACCGGCCAGCTCGGACAGTTCCAGCATCTGCTCGATGGCGGCCTTGCGCTCGTTCAGCTGCGGCTGCGCGAGCCAGTAGTGCAGCAGGGCGCGGAACATGAACGGCTGCATCGCACCCTCCCAGTTCCGGGTCGGCAGCACTGCCGCTGGTCGACCGTGCCGCCGCGGATCTGGCGCAGCATGCTCAGTTGCTGATAGACGGCCGTGTCGTGGCTTTGCACGGCGCGCGTGACGATGTCGAGGTAGGCCTCGGCCGCCTTTTGGTGCTTGGGATCGGCGCTGCGCAGCAGGGCCAGCACGTACAGGTGCCCGCCGAAACCGGGGAACGCCATCTTGCGCTTGCCGGTTTCGCGGCGCAGCGCCTTGAGCGCATTCTCGAAGCTTAGCCAGCGCCGCATCGAGATCGTCGCGCAGCAGCAGGATCACGCTGCGGTAGAACAGCGCCAGCGAATCATCCAGCTCGCCCAGCATGCGGGCCGCGTCGTCCAGCCGCCCGCACAGGATCAGGTGCTCGGCCATGACGGCGCGCAGCGCCATCGACGGCGCCGCTGGCCAGGTGGCGTTCGGCGTAGGTGCGCAGCAGCGGCGCGCTGGCCGGTTCGCGCTGCGTGTTCTCGATCAGCACGGTGAGCACTTCGTCGCGCAGCAGCGGATGGATGCGCGCGAACAGCTCGGGCTCGAACGGCCGCGCGCAAATGTCGACCAGCGGATGCAGATAGCCAAGCTTCGTGGCAGGCCATGCAGGCAGCCAGCAGCGGACCGGCGAGGTCGGGGCTGGCGCCGCCGACCAGGCAGATGCGCAGCAGCGCCACGCCCTGGCGGTAGCTGCGCAGGATGGCCATGCCTTCCCAGTTGCGGCGCAGCGGCGTCAGTTCCTGGTAGGCCGAGGCCAGGGCGGAGAACTTGCCGCTGTCGAGCGCGGCCTTGATCGCGGGCCAGGTCAGTTCCGGAATGCCGACCCAGCCCCGCTGCGCCATTTCACCGATCACGCCGCGCGGGCAGCCGGGCCAGGTCGTAGGCGAGCAGGTCGTCGTCGTCGCCGATGCTTAGGCCCGCGGCGATATGCTCCAGGATGCGGGTGCGCCCCATCGGCTCGCCCAGCGATCGCGAGCAGCGCCACGATCATTTTTTCGTGGGTGTCGAGTGCCTCGAATTCGGTGCGCGGGTCCTTGACGTTCATGCAGCGTCGGGCAGATTGTCGATCGCCACCGGCATGCGGCGCACCAGGGCGCCGTCAGGCCGAACATGCGCAGGTAGAAGTACAGTTCCGCTTCCAGCGTGCGCACGATGCTGTCGGCCTTGCGGAAGCCGTGGCCCTCGCCTTCGAGCGTCATGTAGGCGACCGGCACGCCGTTGCGGCGCAGGGCCTTGACCATCACTTCCGACTGCTGCGGCGGCACCACCTTGTCGTCCAGGCCCTGGAAGAAGATCATCGGCCGCGTCAGGCGGTCGGCGTGATTGATCGGCGAGCGCGCCAGGTACAGCGCTTCCGATTCCGGCAGCGGCAAGGATCAGGTATTCGTTGTAGTGCGATTCGAACTTGTGCGAATCGGCGTCCAGTCCCTTGAGGTCGGACACGCCGTAATAGCTGGCGCCGGCCTTGAACACGTCGTGGAAGGTGAGCGCGCACAGGGTGGTCAGGCCCATGCGCTGCTGCCGCCGCGAATGACCAGCCGCTCCGGATCGACCACGCCCAGGTGGGCCAGGTAGCGCGCTTGCCAGCCACGCAGTCGTCGACGTCGATCACGCCCCACTGGCCGCGCAGCTGTCGCGGTAGTCGCGCCCGAAGCCGCTGCTGCCGCCGTAATTCACGTCCAGCACGGCGAAGCCGCGGCTGGTCCAGAACTGGGTCGCCAGCTTGAGCGTGTTGCTGGCCATGCCGGTCGGCCCGCCGTGGCTGATCACCATCAGCGGCGGCTTGGTGCCGGACGGCGCTTCGGCGCCGCCATTGCAGGGCGGGTAGTAGAAGGCGTGCGCGCTGCGGTTGCCGGTGGTCGGATAGGTGATGCTTTCCGGGACCGACAGATAGGCTGCTGATGGGCAGCGCGCCGATCGACTGGGCCAGGATGTCCTGGCGGCCCGGGTCCAGTTCGATGCGCGCCAGTTCCAGCGCAATGGTGGGCGCGCCGCCCAGCATCACGGCCACCCCATGCCTACCACGCGCAGGTCGCGGATTTCTTCATACGGGTTGGGGATCGCGTGCAGCTTGCCGCTGCCGGTGGACAGCTGGGCCAGGCGGCTGACGCCGTGTTCGATGTAGGTGCAGACGATTTCCCCGGCCGAGAGGAAGCCGTACATCGAGCCGCCGAACGACCAGTGCGGCAGGCCGAATTCGGCCGCGCGGTCGCACAGCGCTTCGATCGCGTTGTCGTTAAGCCGGTACAGATTCCACCATCCGCTGCGGTCGGACACGAAATGGAGCACGTTCGCGGGCGACCATTCGGGCTGGCAGATCGCTTCCCGCCGGTCCGCCCGCGATCAGGCGCGGCAGGCCGAGCGTGCCGTCGGCCAGCAGTTCGGCCACCCACAGCTCGGTGCCCTGCCACGGCATGCGCGGGTGGTCCCAGCTCAGCCAGGCTACCATGCTGCCGTCGGGCGACACGCGGGGGGCGGCGTAAAAGTCGCTGCCTTCGACCAGCACCGTCTCGCTGCCGTCGGCGTTGATCGCGCACAGCGTATTGACAGGCTGCAGATGGCCGATGGTATGGTCTTCGCGCACGGCGATCAGGCGCTGGCGCGGGCGGTCCAGAACGAAGTCGGCATGGCGCAGCAGGCCGCCTGAAGTCAGCGCAGTAGGCGCGCCGCCGTCGCGAATGACGTAAATGCGGTTGTCGGCAAAATGCGAGAACCAGACCACGCCGCCGTCCACCAGGCTGGCGCCGCCGCCGTATTCGTGCACGCGGGTGCGCACGTTGAACGGGGGCTAGAGTCATTTCGGTCACTTCCTGGCCGCGCCATGCAGCATGGTGGTGCGCCCGCCTTCGCTGGCGCGCCCGGCCAGCCAGTAAATGTCGTCGCCGTCCTGCTGCGGCTGCGACAGGGGCGAGGCCCCGGCCGCCACCACGGCCGCCGTGATCGGGGAAGGCCAGACGCCATAGGCGGCGCTGCGTTTGATGGTCGATGCGGTCATGGCGGGTCCGGTGGGGTTGGAAGCGGTAACGCATGATAGATAATCCCTGCCAGCGGCGCACTCGCACCGCGTGCTGCGGCGGGCCCGGGAGTGCGATAATAGCGGCTTCATACCAGCTTTCGATTGTCTCCCATGCCACAATTCGCCCCCCTCCAGAACGACACCTTCCTGCGCGCTGCTGCGCCAGCCGACCGACTACACCCCTGTATGGCTGATGCGCCAGGCGGGCCGTTACCTGCCCGAATACCGCGCCACGCGCGAAAAGGCCGGATCGTTCCTGGGACTGGCGAAAAACCCCGACTACGCCACCGAAGTGACGCTGCAGCCGATCGACCGCTACCCGCTGGACGTCGATCCTGTTCTCGGACATCCTGACGGTGCCGGACGCGATGGGCCTGGGCCTGTATTTCGTGGACGGTGAAGGTCCCAAGTTCGAGCGCCCGCTGCGCACCGAGGCCGACGTCATGGCCCTGCGCGAGCCGGACCTCGATTCGCTCGACTACGTGTTCAAGGCCGTGACCCAGATCCGCACCGCGCTCAATGGCCGCGTGCCGCTGATCGGCTTCTCGGGCAGCCCGTGGACGCTGGCCTGCTACATGGTCGAAGGCGGCGGTTCCAAGGAATTCCACACCATTAAAAAGATGCTGTACAACCGTCCCGACCTGATGCACCGCATCCTCGAGACCAATGCCAGCGCCATGGCAGGCCTACCTGAACGCGCAGATCGATGCTTAGCGCCCAGGCCGTGATGATCTTCGACTCGTGGGGCGGCGCGCTGGCCGACGGCGCCTACCAGACCTTCTCGCTGCAATACATGCAAAAGGTAATGTCGCAGCTCAAACGCGAAAAAGACGGCGTGCGCATTCCGGCCGTCGTGTTCACCAAGGGCGGCGGCCTGTGGCTGGACCAGATCGCCGACATCGGCGCCGACGCGGTCGGCCTGGACTGGACCGTGGACCTGGGCCGCGCACGCGCTGGTCGGCCACAAGGTCGCCCTGCAAGGCAATCTGGACCCGGCGATCCTGTTCGCCAGCCCTGACCAGATCCGCGCCGAAGTCGAGCGCACCCTGACCGCCTACGGCAAGCGATGGCGGCCGGTTCGGGCCACGTGTTCAACCTCGGCCACGGCATCTCGCAGTTCACGCCGCCGGAGTCGGTCAGCGCGATGGTCGAGGCGGTCCACAGCTTCAGCCGCCAGCAGCGCGCCTGATTATGTAGTTTGGGTACAGGTGCGCGTGTCCGTGCGCACCTTTCCAGTGCATTTCAGCAGCTTTATCTCCGCACGAAAATCACACTTATTCACAATTTTTCAAAACTGCTCCGTTGCTTGTTAACATTTTCAAAAAATAAACGAGGGTTTTGCAAGTTGTTGAAATTAAAGCAGTTTTTGTTTTTTGCTCAGCAGTTTGAGACAGGGGGCGCAGCCCTGCTCTCATAGGGAAATGTCAGATTTCACCGTATTGTCCACAAAGTTATCAACAGCTTCTGTGGATAAAAGAAAAAGATCCGTTTTTTACCGTGAGTTAGCGAAATTCTTCATGATTCACATGAGGTTTGTGCTGCGTTGCATGATATTTTTGATACTGCGTCTTGCTTATTGTTATGTAGTGTTGGGCGCATATCTGGGACGGCAGCACAAACCGCCGTTTTGACCGCCAAAACGCCCCGGAATCGACTACATGCAAGGCAATCTTGCGCTGGGTTATGCACAGTGAACGGCTTTCAAGCAGCACCAACGCTCCCTCTGGGAGGGTATTTGCAAGTGACTGATTTTAAAAGAATAAAAAAACTTGTTTTTTGAAGGAAGCGGTTCTGTATTGTGATAGGACAAACCTTTTCTTCCTGGGGAATTTGTTTGTCCACAAAGTTGTCCACACCTTTTCTTCCCCGGGACGGAAAGCAAGCGCAAGCTGGCGAAACTGGCCTTTTACCCACTATTTCACGCCCCTGAACCCGCCTGCATGGCCTATTGCATCCTCAACATCGCCCTCGACACGCCGCTCAACAGCTGCTTCGACTACCGCTGGCCCTGCGCGCCGGGGGAAGAGCCGCAAGTTGGGCCAGCTGGCGCTGGTGAGTTTTGGGCGGCGTGAGGTAATTGGACTCATCGTCGAGGTCAAGTTCGCGACCGACGTTCCGGCCGATAAACTCAAGGATGCCCTGGCCGTGCGCAGCCAGCTGGCGCCGCTGTCGCCGCGCTGGCTGGCGCTGGCCAGCTTTGCGGCCGACTACTACCAGCGGCCTCTGGGCGAAGTGGCCCTGCCCGGCCTGCCGAAGAACCTGCGCGTGCTGACCACGGTCGCACTCGACCGCGCCATCAAGAAGCTGGCCAAGCACGAAGCGGCGCACGACCATACCCCGTTCGACATGCTTAGCCCTGAACCCGGCCCAGCAGGAAGCGGCCGACGCGATCGGCGCCGCGGCTTCACTTCAACCCGATTTTGCTGTACGGCGTGACCGGCAGCGGCAAGACCGAGGTCTACCTGCAAGCCTGCGCCCAGGTGCTGGCGCGAGAGCGAGGGGCAGATCCTGATCCTGGTCCCCGAGATCAACCTCACCCCCCAGCTCGAGGGGAACATCCGCGCCCGTTTTCCAGGCGTGATGCTGGCCACGCTGCACAGCAGCCTGTCGGAGGGCGAGCGCATGCTGCACTGGCTGGCCGCGCACCAGGGCAAGGCGCGCATCGTGCTGGGCACCCGGCTCGCGATCCTGGCCTCGCTGCCGAATCTGGAAGCTGATCGTGATCGATGAAGAGCACGATCCCTCGTACAAGCAGCAGGAAGGCTTGCGCTATTCCGCGCGCGACCTGGCCGTGTGGCGCGCGCGCCAGCTGGCCATTCCGATCGTGCTGGGATCGGCCACGCCCTCGCTCGAGAGCTGGCACCACGCCGGATCGGGGCGCTACCGCAAGCTCGAACTGCGCGAGCGCGCCGTCAAGGACGCGGTCCTGCCGCGCGTGAAGCTGCTCGACATGGAGCGCGACAAGCCGAAAGATGGCCTGACCGCGCAGCTGGTGGCGGCGCTGCGGCTGCGCATGGAGCGCGGCGAGCAATCGCTGCTGTTCCTGAACCGGCGCGGCTACGCCCCCGTGATCTGCTGCGAGTCTTGCGGCTGGATCAGCGACTGCACGCGCTGCACCTCGTTCATGGTGCTTCACAAGCCCGAGCACCGGCTGCGCTGCCACCATTGCAGCCTCGAGATGCGCATCCCGCGCCACTGCCCGACCTGCGGCAACGTCGACCTGCAGCCTTTGGGGCGCGGCACGCAGCGGGTGGAAGAAGGCCTGCAGCTGCTGTTCCCCGAAGCGCGCATCCTGCGCATCGACGCCGACTCCACGCGCCGCAAGGGCAGCGCCCAGGCCGCGTTCGACACCGTGCACCGGGGCGAGGTCGACATCCTGATCGGCACCCAGATGGTCGCCAAAGGGCACGACTTCAAGAAGCTGACGCTGGTCGGCATCCTCAACCCGGACACCGCGCTGTTCTCGCAGGATTACCGCGCCAGCGAGCGCCTGTTCGCGCAGCTGATGCAGGTGGCGGGGCGGGCCGGACGGGCCGCGCGCACCGAGGGCGGCAGCGTGAGCGAAGTGCTGATCCAGACCCGCTACGCCACCCACCCCCTGTATTCGGCGGTGGTGAACCACGACTACGACCGCTTCATGCGGCGGCTTGCTGGCCGAGCGGCGCCAGGCCGCGCTGCCGCCGTACATGTACCAGGCCTTGCTGCGCGCCGAAGCGCCGGAAATCGCCACCGCGATCGCGTTCCTGGAAAGCGCGCGACTGCATCGTGCATGAAGGGATCACCGTGAACGACCCGATCCCGATGACGATGACGCGCGTGCACAATGTCGACCGTGCCCAGCTGCTGGTGGAAAGCGCCTCGCGTCCCGCGCTGCAAGCCTTCCTCAAGGAATGGCTGGCCATCCTGCGCGACATGAAGTCGCGCGTCAAATGGTCGCTCGAAGTCGACCCCCTCGACATTTAATTGCACAATCGGGGTCAGACCTCCATTCTGAAATTGTTTCAGAATGGAGGTCTGACCCCGATTGTGAAACAAATGGGCGGCTTTCTGTGCTTGCCGACATCGATTTGCATCCCCATATAGAATTGACGGCAGCAGCCGTCCTTCAACATGACAGGGTCCGCATGAACAAAATCACAGTCGACGTTGCCGTCATCGGTACCGGAACCGCGGGCCTGGCGGCCTACCGCCGCGCGCGCCCAGGGCAAGAGCGCGGTCGTCATCGAGAGCGGGCCCTACGGCACCACCTGTGCCCGCGTCGGCTGCATGCCGAGCAAGCTGCTGATCGCTGCCAGCGAAGCGGCCCACATGCTGGCGCTGGCCCCCGGGTTCGGCGTGCACGCGGGGCAGACCAGAATCGACGGCAAGGCCGTCATGGCGCGCGTGCGCAGTGAGCGCGACCGCTTTGTCGGCTTCGTGCTGGAAGGCGTGGACAATATCGCGCCGGCCGACAAGCTGCGCGGCCATGCGCGCTTTACCGGCCCGCACACGCTGCAGGTCGGCGACCACACGGTCGTCGCGGCGGCGCGGGTCGTCATTGCCACCGGCTCCACGCCCATCATGCTGCCCAAGCTGCGCGATGTGGGCAAGGGTGTGATCGTCAGCGACGATGTATTCGAATGGACCGACCTGCCGTCGTCGGTGGCCGTGATCGGGACCGGCGTCATCGGCCTGGAACTGGGGCAGGCCCTGAGCCTAGCTCGGCGTGCGGGTCAGCTTCTTTGCACGCGGCGGCAGCGTGGCCCAATTGACCGATCCCGATGTGCTGCACGTGGCCGCGCAGACGCTGGCCGCGGAAATCGACTTGCGCTTCCAGCAGACCATCGTGGCGGCGCGCCAGGACGGCGACGAGGTCGAGCTGACCACCCACGACGCCATGGCGTTCAGCGCACCGAGCGCTTCCAGTACGTGCTGGTGGCGGCCGGGCGCAAGCCGAACGTGGATGCGATCGGGATCGAACATACCGGTCTGGCACTGGACCACAAGGGCATTCCGCTGTTCGACCCGGCCACCATGCAGTGCGGGACCAGCCATATTTTCATTGCGGGCGACGCCAATAACGAGCGCCCGGTCCTGCCGGAGGCGGCGGACCACGGCAAGATCGCGGGCGACAATGCGGGCCGCTATCCGGACGTGCGTCCGGGTCTGCGCCGCACCCCGCTGGCGATCGCGTTCACGGAACCGCAGATTGCGACCCTGGGCGAGACCTACCGCGAGCTGTGCGCCGAAGGACGGCCGAAATTCGCGATCGGGAAGGTGTCGTTCACGAACCAGGGACGCAGCCGCGTGATGCTGCAAAATCACGGCATGCTGCGCGTGTACGGGGAATATGCGAGCGGACGATTCCTGGGCGCGGAGATGATCGGTCCGCGCGCCGAGAACCTCGGCCATCTGCTGGCCTGGGCCTGCCAGGCGCGCCTGACGGTGGCCCAGATGCTCGACATGCCGTTCTACCACCCGGTGATCGAGGAAGGCGTGCGCACGGCGCTGCGCGACTTGGCCGCGGAACTGGAAAAGGGCGCGCCGCCGGTGGAGTGCG
This sequence comes from Massilia sp. H-1, assembly GCA_024703915.1. Taxonomy (GTDB): domain Bacteria; phylum Pseudomonadota; class Gammaproteobacteria; order Burkholderiales; family Burkholderiaceae_D; genus Telluria_A. The sequence goes on from CP087969.1 coordinate 2,951,925, forward strand.
GCGCGGAGTGTCTGCCAGGCGTCTAAGCCCGATGATGCGCTAAACGAACCACCACATCGCCCTCGCGAAGGCGGGCTCGCACGCGAGCCCCCTATAGCACGTCACCGAATTCGGGTACGTGCTATGGGCCCCCGCCTTCGCGAGGGCGATGTGGGAGCGTCAGTTCAGGTAAGTCGCATCCAGCCGCCCCGCCGCAGCCAGTTCACGCACCACGCGGATGGTGTCGATATCGGCTTCCTGGTAGGCCGACTTGCGGAACTCGTCATACATGGCATTGGCCGCGTCGGTCTGGGCATCGTGTCCGTCGTCGTACTGGAAGCGCACGTACAGCGTGTGCTCGGACGGGGATTCGATCGTCATCACCAGGCTAGAGGCGCTGATCTCGCCCTGCGCCGCCACCTCGTAGCGCACCTGCTGCAGCGGGGTCAGGATCACGCGGTCGGCGATTTCCAGCTCGCCGTAGCGCAGGCGGCGCCGGAAGCTGCCCGCTTCGCGCTCCTCGATCGTGCATTCGTCCAGGTGCGGGATGAACAACTTGGGCGTGTCGGCCCGCATGACCAGGCCGCGCCACAGCTGCTCGCGGGTGATGGTGTCGATCAGCGGGTTGAGCGGGTCGTTAATTTCAATCAGGTGTTCAAATTTCATGGTGCCATACTCGTGTTGGTGAGGCGCGCGTGCGCCGATACCCGCGATGGTAACGCATGGGACGCCAGCCTGCATTTGTGCGACGAGGAAACGTTGACAAGGGTTACACTATGGCGATGAGAAGCAAACGCAGCGACTACCTGGCCCATGTCGAGGCCGTCCAAAAGCGCAGCAAGGAGGCCGTCGAGCAATCGATCGCCGAGCGGCGCACCATTTCCCGCAGCCTGCCGGCGCTGGACGAGGCGACGCTCGGCCAGCGCGCAGCCGATGCGGTGGCGCGCTTCGGCGGTTCGTGGGCTTTCATCGGCGTGTTCGCGCTGGTGCTGACCGCCTGGGTCGGACTCAATTCCTGGTTCCTCCTGCGCGACGGCCACAAGCCGTTCGACCCCTTCCCCTACATTCTGCTCAATCTGGTGCTGTCGATGCTGGCCGCGATCCAGGCGCCGGTGATCCTGATGTCGCAGAACCGCCAGGGCGAAAAAGACCGCCTCACCGCGCTGCACGACTATGAAGTCAATCTCAAGGCGGAGCTGGAGATCATGGCGCTGCACAAGAAGATGGACGAGTTCAAGGTCCAGCTGCTCGAAGTGCAGCAGGAGCAGCTGCGCCTGCTCAATGCCCTGTGCAACAAGAACGACGTCGACGCCGGACTCTGATCAGGGCAAACCTTCGTCCCAGTACGGCGCCACTGAAGCGGGCCGCAAAAACTCGATGAAGGCGATCGTCTTGGGCGGCAGGTAGCTGCGGTTCAGGTACTGGGCCGACACCACCGACTGCGGCACGATCGGGAAATCGCGCAGCACCCGCACCAGCGCGCCGCTCTTGAGCTGCTGGTGCATGGCCCAGGTGGACTGCAGCGCGATCCCCAGCCCCGCGACCGAGGCGTCGCGCAGGGCTTCGCCGTTATCGCTTTGCATGCGCCCGCGCACCCGCATCACCACTTCCTTGTTGCCATCCTTGAAGCGCCACGGGTGAAAACCGTCCAGCACCAGGCACTGGTGCTGCGCCAGGTCTTCCGGCCGCTGCGGGGTGCCGTGCCGCTCCAGGTAGGCTAGGCTGACGCGCACAACCACAGGCGGCTGGGCGCGAGCGTGCGCGCCACCAGGGCCGAATCGCGCAAGGGGCCGATCCGCACCGCCACGTCGATCCCGTTGGCGGCCAGGTCGATCACCCGGTCCGACAGGCGCAGGTCGAGCCGGATCCCCGGATGCAGGTCGAGAAACGCGGGCAGCGCCGGCATCAGGTGCAGCCGTCCGAACGAGACCGAAGCCGCCACCCGCAGCAGCCCGTGCGGCCCCTCGGCGCCGCCGCCGACCGAGGATTCGGCCAGTTCGGCCGCCTCCAGCAGCACCAGCGCCCGCTCGAGGAAGGCCTCGCCGTCCTGGGTCAGCGCGATCTGGCGCGTGGTCCGGTGCAGCAGGCGCGCGCCCAGCTGCCGCTCGAGCTGGGCCATGCGCGCGCTCGACGCCGCTTGGCTGACAGGCCGAATTCGCGCCCGGCGGCCGACAGGTTGCGGGTGGCGCACACCCGCACGAACAGGGCGACATCGATCAGATCCAGGGCCATTATTCTGTTTTGGTGAATAGCTATTCAAGCATTATGCCAATTATCAAACGAATCGGCCAGCCTCAGACTAGGCGCACTTCATCACACCAAGGAGCCTGACCCATGAAAGCCATCGCCGTCCTCAACGGAACCCTGCAAGACACCGACCTGCCACTGCCACAGCCGCTCATGCGGACCTGCTGGTGAAAATCGAAGCCATTTCGGTCAATCCGGTCGACCACAAGGTGCGCGCTTAGCCAGGCTCAGGATGCCGAGGCGCGCGTGCTGGGCTGGGATGCGGCTTTAAGCACCGTGACCGCGGTCGGCCCGGAGGTGACCTTGTTCAAGGTGGGCGACCAGGTCTATTACGCGGGCAGCCTGGTACGGGCTAGGCGCCAACAGCGAGTTCCACGTGGTGGACGAGCGCATCGCCGCGCGCCTGCTTCTAGCCACGCTCGATTTCGCCCAGGCCGCGGCCCTGCCGCTGACCAGCATCACCGCCTGGGAAGCGCTGTTCAACCGGCTTGGCGTCTCGCGCGCCGGTCAGGATGCGGGCAAGAGCATCCTGATCGTGGGCGGCGCCGGCATGGGGTCGGTTCGATCGCGATCCAGCTGGCCAAAAAACTGGCGCGCCTGACGGTGGTGGCCACCGCTTCGCGTGCCGAGTCGGCCGCCTGGTGCAAGCGCCTCGGCGCCGACCATGTGATCGACCACCATGGCGACATTCCGGCGCAGCTGGCCGCGCTCAGGCCTGCCGGCAGGTGGACTTCATCCTGTGCTTGAACGAGATCGACAAGCACTTCCCGGCGCTGGTGGAAGCGGTCCGGCCGCAGGGCCGCATCTGCAGCATCCTGGGCAACCAGGCGCCGCTGGCGCTCGATGGCCTGTTCACCAAGAGCGCGGCGCTGGTGTTCGAACTGATGTTCACGCGTTCGATGTTCTGAAACCGCCGACATGCTCGAACAGCACATCCTGCTGACCGAAGTGGCGGGCCTGGTTGACGAGCGCGTGCTGGTGACCACCGTGGGGGAATCGTTCGGGCGTATCAATGCCGCCAACATCGCCCGCGCCCACGAGGCGCTGGAAGGCCGCCGCATGATCGGCAAGATCGTGCTGTCGGGCTTCTAGAATGCGTCAGGTATTCTTCTCGCGCGGGAGCGAGAAGCCGTGCTTGAGCAGGATGGCGCGCGGGGCGGTCGACTGCAGGAACTGCAGGAAGCGCGGCGCCAGCGGATTGGCTGCGCCATGGCGCGTGACGATCACGCCCTGCTCGATCGGCGGCACGCCGTCTTCGGGAATCAGGTAATAGCTGCCGGTGCCCTTGACCTTGGGCGCCAGTACGGTGGTGTAGGAGACGATGCCGATTTGCGCCGTGCCGGTCTGGACCAGCTGCGCGGTCTGGGCGATGTTGTCTCCCAACACCAGCTTGTTCTTGACGACGTCCCAGAAGCCGAGCGCCATCAGCGAGGCGCGGCGCGGCCGTAGGGCGCAACGTCGGGATTGGCGATGGCGAGGCGGTTCAGGCGCGCGTCGTTCAGGATCCGCATGCCCTGGGTGAGGTCGAAACGGGGATCGAGCGACCAGAGCACGATGCGGCCGACGGCATACGGCGCCAGCGTGGCGCGCTCGGCCGCGCCGTCCTGCGCCAGCTGGACCGGATACTTCATGTCGGCCGACATGAACACGTCGAACGGCGCCCCGTTCTTGATCTGGGCGTAGATGCTGCCCGACGAGCCGAGCGAGGTCTTGAGCTCCGCCCCCGGCACTTGCAGGGCGAACGCCGCCGCCAGCTCGTCGATGCTGTAGCTCAGGTCGGACGCGGCCGCCACCGTCAGCGTTTCGGCGGACACGGGCAAGGCCAGGAAACCGAGGCTGGCCACCAGGATCAGGAGGGTTTTCTTCATCCGTCCATTCTACGATAGCTTTGCGCGGCCTGCGCACTGCCCGGTGCGCTACAATGGCTGGTTGTTTCCAGAAGAATGCCCTCCGATGTCCTCCGCCCCCAAGTTCGGCCTGAACGTTCCCCAGAGCGAAGCTGTCATGTATCTTGACGGCCCGTGCCTGGTGCTGGCTAAGCGCCGGTTCTGGGCAAGACGCGCGTGATCACGCAAAAGATCGCGCACCTGATCGAGGACCGCGGCTACGATCCGCGCACCATCGCCGCGCTCACGTTCACCAACAAGGCCGCGCTCGAGATGCAGGAGCGGATCGCCAAGCTGCTCAAGCAGCCGCGCCAGGCCAAGCAGCTGACGGTGTCGACCTTCCACTCGCTGGGCGTGAAAATCCTGCGCCAGGAAGCGGCCGGGGTCGGGCTGAAAGACCGCTTCTCGATCATGGACAGCGACGACTGCTACGGCCTGGTGCAGGATCTGGCGATCACCACCGACAAGCAGCTGATCCGCAGCATTCAGAATGCCATCTCGCTGTGGAAGAATGGCCTGGTCGACCCGGAAGACGCGATCAAGAACGCCAAGGATGAAGACGAAGCCCAGGCCGCGCGCGTATTCCGCAGCTATGTGGCCACGCTGGCCGCCTACCAGGCGGTCGACTTCGACGATCTGATCCGCCTGCCGGTGGAACTGTTCCGCACCAACGATCCGATCCGCGACAAGTGGCAGCGCCGCCTGCGCTATCTGCTGATGGACGAGTACCAGGACACCAACACCTGCCAGTACGAGCTGGTCAAGCTGCTGGTGACCGGCATCGGCAAGAAGCCGATGTTTACCGCCGTCGGCGACGACGATCAGGCGATCTACGCCTGGCGCGGCGCGTCGGTGGAAAACCTCAAGACGCTGGGCGAGGACTTCCCCGACCTGGAAGGTGATCAAGCTCGAACAGAACTACCGCTCCACCACCCGCATTCTGCAGGCGGCCAACGCGGTCATCGGCAACAACCCCAAGCTGTTCGAAAAGGCCCTGTGGTCCGAGCACGGCCTGGGCGAGCCGATCAAGGTGCTCGGCATGCAGAGCGACGACCAGGAAGCCGAACAGGTGGCGATCATGATTTCGGCCGACCGCTTCCAGCGCAAGAACAAGTGGTCCGACTACGCGATTCTGTACCGCGGCAACCACCAGGCGCGCGTGATCGAACAGTCGCTGCGCAAGGAGCGCATTCCGTACACGATCTCGGGCGGCCAGAGCTTTTCGACAAGGCCGAGATCAAGGACATCATCAGCTACCTGCGCCTGATCGCCAATGACGGCGACGATCCGGCCTTCATCCGCGCGGTGACCACGCCCAAGCGCGGGGTCGGCATGGCCACGCTGGAAGTGCTGGGCGAATTTTCCAAGCAGTGGAACTGCTCGCTGTTCGAAGCGACCTTCAAGGGCGGCATCGAAGCCAAGCTGGCCGACCGCCAGCTGCTGCCGCTGCGCGACTTCTGCAATTTCATCAACCAGCTCGAAGCGCGCGCCAGCCGCCCTGGTCCTTCCGGCAGCGGCGAGAACGCGGCCGCGGTGCTGGACGACATGATGAAAGAGATCGCCTACGAGAGCTACCTGTACGACGTGTTCGAGGAACGCGCCGCGCAAAGCAAGTGGCAGAACGTGCTTGAATTTACCAACTGGCTCAAGGAGCGCGGCAACGGCGGCAAGGACAAGTCGGGCGAAGAAAAGAACCTGCTCGAACTGACCCAGATGGTCGCGCTCATGAGCATGCTCGAAGGCCAGGACGAAGAGCCGGACGCGGTGCGCATGTCGACCCTGCACGCGTCCAAGGGGCTGGAGTATCCGCACGTGTTCCTGGTCGGCGTGGAAGAAGGCATCCTGCCGCACAAGGGCGATCCGGACGCGCCGGTCGAGACCATCGCCGCGCGGGTGCAGGAAGAACGGCGCCTGATGTACGTGGGGATCACGCGCGCCCAGCGCACGCTGCAGATCACCTGGTGCAAGAAGCGCAAGCGCAGCCGGCATGAGCAGGTGCACTGCGATCCCTCGCGTTTCATCAAGGAGATGGCGCTCGATGTGGGCGACGCCGTGCCGACCGAAGCGGAAACGCTCTCGCCCAAGGACCGTCTGGCCAGCCTGGAAGGCGCTGCTGTCCACACCCAAAACATGAACATGGAGACCGCTCAGTGAGCCAGGAAGAACGCTTCGTCAATATCGAAATCAAGCTCGCGCACCAGGAAGACCTGGTCGATGAACTCAACAAGCTGGTGTACCAGCAAAGCCGCCGCATCGACCAGCTCGAGGCGATGGTGAGCAAACTGGCCGAACATGTGCGCAACAACGCCCATTCCGGCCCCGGCACGCTCAACGAAAAGCCGCCGCACTACTGATGCGGCGCCATCGGGGCTGGCTGTGCGCGGCGCTGGCGCTGGTGATCGCGCTGGGCCTGGCCTCGCGCGCTGCCGGGCATGTTCCCGGCGGCGCTGGAGAACTATCCGGGCGATGCGCTGTGGGCGGTGGCGGTTTTTCTGTGCATCGCTGCTGCGGCCGGGGATGGACAGCTGGCCGCTGGCCTGGCTGGCGCTGGCGATCGCCTGGGCCGACGAATTCGCCCAGCTGATTCAATGGCCGTGGCTTGCTGCACTGCGCAAAACTACGCCTGGCCACCTGATCCTGGGATCGGGCTTCGACTGGGTTGACTTGATCGCGTACGCCGTGGGGATTGCCGTAGCCGCAACCATCGATCAGTTACTACGCGAGGGCGCAGTGCGACTGCGCTCCCCCAAAAATGAACGGCGCCCGTCAATACGGGCTAACGACTGTCGCGCCCGGCAAACATGCATACACGCTTGGCCGTGACGTGCCCATGGCATCCTGATATCATCTTTGGCTACGTGCTGCTTAGCTATCCGCGGGCAGTTTTCTCCTAGCACTCGCGAAAGATGCCATGAACCGTCCCCAGATGCTTATCGTAGCCGCCAGCCTGGCGCTCATCCAATCGGCCTACGCCGCTCCTGCCGCGCTGCTTAGGCATCGAACCCGCTGGCCGCGCCAAGCACGCTGCCGTTCGAGTATCCGGCCTTCGACAAGATCAAGAACGAACACTTCAAGCCAGCCTACCTGGCTAAAGCATGCATGAGCAGCTCGCCGAAGTGGCGGCAATCGCCAACAACAAGGAAGCACCGACCTTCGAGAACACCATCGTGGCGATGGAAAAATCGGGCCAGCTGCTGACCCGCGCTGCGACCATCTTCTCGAGCCTGCAAGGCGCCAACACGAATGACGCGATGGACGCGATCGACCGCGAGATGTCGCCAAAAATGGCCGCGCACGCCGATGCCATCTACCTCAACGCCAAGCTGTACCAGCGCGTCAAGGCGCTGTACGACAAGCGCAAGGACCCTGGGCCTCGATCCTGAATCGGCCTTCCTGCTCGAGCGCTACAACAAGGACTTCGTACTGGCTTAGGCGCCAACCTGTCGGCCGCCGACAAGAAAAACTCAAGGCTTACAACGGCAAGATGGCCGTGCTGGGCACCACCTTCAGCCAGAACGTGCTCAAGGAAATCAACGCCGACGCGCTGGTCGTGAACACCCGCGCCGAACTGGCTTAAGCATGACCGAAGCGGCAATCGACGCCGCAGCGGCCGAAGGCAAGAAGCGCAAGCTCGATGGCAAATTCGTGGTCCCGCTGGTGAACACCTCGGGCCAGCCGCCGCTGGCGGTGCTGACCAACCGCGCCACGCGCGAACGCCTGATGGCAGCTTCGCTCGCGCGCGGCAGCCATGGCAGCAAGTTCGACAACCGCGGCGTGGTCACCAAGCTGGCCAAGCTGCGCGCCGAAAAGGCCGAGCTGCTGGGCTACCCTGACTTCGCATCCTACTCGCTGGTCGACCAGACCGCGAAAGACACCGTTTCGGTCAACAAGCTGCTGTCCGAGCTGGCCAAGCTTGGCCGTGGCCAACGCCCGCAAGGAAGCGGCCGATCTGCAGAAGATCGTCGACGCCGACAAGGGCGGCTTCCAGGTCGCGTCCTACGACTGGGCCTTCTACACCGACAAGGTGCGCGCCCAGCGCTACAGCTTCGACGAGAACCAGCTCAAGCCTTACTTCGAACTGGACAGCGTTCTGATCAAGGGCGTGTTCTTCGCCGCCGAAAAACTGTACGGCCTGACCTTCAAGGAACGCAAGGACCTGCCGGTGTATAACCCGGACGTGCGCGTGTTCGACGTGTTCGACGCCGACGGCAAGCAGATCTCGATCTTCATCGCCGACATGTACGCGCGCTCGAACAAGCAGGGCGGCGCCTGGATGAATGCCTACGTGTCGCAATCTGGCCTGATGGGCACCCACCCGGTCGTGGCCAACCACCTGAACATTCCGAAGCCGCCTGCAGGCGAGCCGACGCTGCTGACCGTGGACGAAGTCAAGACCGCCTTCCACGAATTCGGCCACGCGCTGCATGGCCTGCTGTCGGACGTGAAGTACCCGCGCTTCTCGGGCACCAACGTACCGCATGACTTCGTCGAGTATCCATCGCAAGTGAACGAAATGTGGATGGTCGTGCCTGGAAGTGCTGGCCAACTACGCCAAGCACTACAAGACCGGCGAAGCGATGCCGAAGGAACTGCTGGACAAGGTCGCCGCATCGAAGAAATTCAACCAGGGCTTCACCACCACCGAATACCTGGCCGCGTCGATCGTGGACCAGCGCTGGCACCAGCTGCCATCCAATAAGATCCCGACCGACGTGCTGGGCTTCAGCGCAAGCAAGCACTGAAAGACGCTTGCGTCGATTTCGCACCGGTGCCGCCGCGCTACCGCACGACCTACTTCTCGCATAGCTGGGGCGGTTACTCGGTAAGCTACTACGCTTACCTGTGGAGCGAGAAGCTGGACGCCGACACCGTCGAATGGTTCAAGGAAAACGGCGGCCTGCTGCGCAAGAACGGCGACCACTTCCGCAAAACGCTGCTCTCGCGCGGCGGCACGCTCGACGCCATGGAACTGTTCCACAACTTCCGCGGCCGTGACGCCAAGATCGAGCCTTTGCTCGAGCGCCGTGGCCTGACCGGTCAATAAGCCGGTGGTCGCGATGGCACGTCCTCAAATGATGATCATCGCGGCCAGCCTGGCCGCCGCGGGCTTCATGCTCGCGGCGCCAGTGGCGGCCGCCATCGATGCGAGCAATCCGTTTGCCAAGGAAAGCACGCTCCCCTTCAACTATCCCGCGTTCGACAAGATCGACAACGCGCACTATAAAAAGCTACTTCGAAGAGGGCATGCGCATCCAGGCCGAAGAAATCGCGGCCATCGCCAACAATCCCAAGCTGGCCACGTTCCGAGAACACCATCGTCGCGATGGAGCGCTCGGGCCGTCTGTTGAACCGCGTTGGCAGCGTGTTCGGCAACCTCTCGGGCGCCAACACCAATCCGGCCATCCAGGCGCTGGAAACCGAACTGTCGCCCAAGCAGTCGGCGCACGGCGACAGCATCCGCCTCAATGAAAAGCTGTTCGCCCGCATCAAGACCCTGTACGACAAGCGCGCCAAACTCAAGCTCGATCCCGAATCGCGATTCCTGCTTGAGCGCTATCACACCGATTTCGTGCGCGCAGGCGCCGCCTGTCGGCGGCGGACAAGGAAAAACTGCGCGGCTATAACAGCGAGCTCGCGTCGCTCACCACCACCTTCGCCCAGAACGTGCTCAAGGAATCGAACGCGGCCGCGCTGGTGGTCGACACGCGCGCCGAACTGGCTTCAGCATGTCCGACGCCGCGATCGATGCCGCAGCCGCTGCCGCCAAGGCCCGCGGCATGGACGGCAAGTTCCTGATCCCGGTGACCAACACCACCGGCCAGGCGCCGCTGTCGGTCCTGTCCAACCGCGCCACGCGCCAGCGTCTGCTGGACGCGTCGATGTCGCGCGGCAGCCGCGGCGGCCCGTACGACAACACCGCCGTCGTGCTCAAGATCGCGAAGCTGCGCGCCGAACGCGCCGCCTTGCTCGGCTATCCGAACCACGCCGCCTATTCGCTGGAAGACCAGACCGCGCGCGACGTCGGCACCGTCAACAAGCTGATGTCGGAGTTCGCCAAGCCTGGCCGTGGCCAATGCGCGGCGCGAGGCAGCCGAAATCCAGCAGGCGATCGATGCGGACAAGGGCGGCTTCCAGCTCGCCGCCCACGACTGGGCCTACTACAGCGACAAGGTGCGGGCCCAGCGCTTCAACTTCGACGCGTCCCAGCTCAAGCCTTACTTCGAGTTGAACAGCGTGCTGACCAACGGCGTGTTCTTCGCTGCCGGAAAGGTCTATGGCCTGAGCTTCAAGGAGCGCAAGGACTTGCCGGTGTACGATCCGGACGTGCGCGTATTTGACGTGATCGATGCCAACGGCAAGCCGCTGGCGATCTTCGTTGCCGACTTCTACGCGCGCGGCAACAAGCGCGGCGGCGCATGGGCGAACGCCTATGTCTCGCAGTCCAAGCTGCTGGGCACGCATCCGGTGATCGGCAATCACCTCAACATTCCCAAGCCATGCCTAAGCAGGCGAACCGACCCTGCTCACGTTTGACGAAGTGCGCACCATGTTCCACGAGTTCGGCCATGCGCTGCACGGCATGTTCTCGGACGTGAAGTATCCGCGTTTCATTTAACCCGCGTGCCGCATGACTTCGTCGAGTTCCCGTCGCAGGTGAACGAGATGTGGCTGGTCTGGCCTGGAAGTGCTGAGTAACTACGCGAAGCACTACAAGACCGGCGCGCCGATGCCGCAGGAGCTGCTCGACAAGGTGACCGCGTCCAAGAAGTTCAACGAGGGCTACCGCATGACCGAGTCGCTCGCGGCCTAAGCATCCTGGACCAGCGCTGGCACCAGCTCGGCGCCAGCCAGATTCCGGGCGACGTTGTGGCCTTCGAGGCGCAGGCGCTCAAGGACGCCGGCGTGGACTTCGCGCCGGTGCCGACCCGCTACCGCAGCACCTACTTCTCGCACGTGTTCTCGGGCGGTTACGCGGCTTAGCTACTACGGCTACCTGTGGAGCGAGAAGCTCGATGCCGATACGGTGGACTGGTTCAAGGAGCATGGCGGCCTGTCGCGCAAGAACGGCGACTACTTCCGCAAGATGCTGCTCTCGCGCGGCGGCACCATGGATGCCATGGAAATGTACCGCAACTTCCCGCGGGCGCGACGCGACCGTCGATGCCCTGCTTGAAAAACGCGGGCTGACCGCGAAATGATCGCATTGCCGCTCTCCGGAGCGGCATTTTTTTACCCTGAACTGTACGGACGCCATTGATGAAACGACTCGCCTGCATCGCCCTGCTTTGGCTGCCATTATCCCTGCCAGTATTGGCCCAGTCCATCGGCTGGCGGGACCAGAAAGGCAATCCGGTCGCGGACCAGCCGATGATGAAATCGAAGAACGGGTTTGGCGCGTCGCTGCTGATGACGCCGGACCAGGACTGGAAGGAGAAGTGGGATACGCCACCGGAAACCGCGCCCAGTTTTCGCAGCACCGACAGCGTCAAGTACGGCGAACAGGTCACGCTGCTGACCTTTTTCACCAGTCCACGGCGCGATGCCGGGGGCAAGGTGCGCGTGCGCTGCGACCACAAGATCACTGCGCCGGACGGCAAGGTGCAGCTGGAACAGCGCGATCAGGCATGTTTCGAGGGCGTCCTGGCGGGTGCGCAGTACGCGATGTACCTCGCGGGGCCAGTGATCAAATTTGCTGGCGATCCGGGCGATCTGGAAGGGGTGTGGGTATTCGATGTGGTGGTGCGCGACGAGATTGGCCAGATCACCTTGCCGTTGCAGGCGACACTGACGCTCAAGCACTAATAGCCACGCCGCGCTTGCAGGGCGGCGTGGCGGGCGTCGCGCTTACGCTTTCTTGCGCTTGGCGATCCAGTCGTTGACCACGCCTTCGAGCAGCGTCAGTGGCAGCGAACCGTGGGTCAGCACCTCGTTGTGGAATTGCTTGAGGTCGAACTTGGCGCCCAGTTCCTGCTTCGCGTGCTCGCGCAGCGCCAGGATCTTGAGCATGCCGGTCTTGTAGGCCAGCGCCTGGCCAGGATCGACCATGTAGCGTTCCACTTCGGCGGTGACGTCGCCTTCCGACATGCCGGTGTTGTCCATCATGTAGGTGATCGCCTGCTCGCGCGTCCAGTGCTTGTAATGGAGGCCGGAGTCGACCACCAGGCGCGTGGCGCGCATCATCTCGTCGCGCAGGCGTCCCAGGCTGTCCAGCGGATCGCGGCCGAAGCCCATTTCAAAGGCCAGGCGTTCCGAATACAGCGCCCAGCCTTCCTGGTAGGCGGTGAACGGAATCACGCGGCGGAAGAACGGCACGTTTTCCAGTTCCTGTGCGATCGCGACCTGGAAGTGGTGGCCGGGGATGCCTTCATGGTAGGCCAGCGTGCGCATGGCGAACTTGGGCGTTTCTGCCCGGGGCGCGCATGTTCGCATAAAAGACGCCCGGACGGGAGCCGTCGAACGAGCCGTCGTCGTAGTAGGCGCCAGGGGCGGTCGCCTGCGAGAACTCCGGTACCGCGCGCACTTCCACGCCCAGCTTCGGACGCACGTCGAAGGCGGCGCCGATGCCCTGGTTGACCTCGTCGAGGATCTCCTGGTAGCGGGCCAGCATGGCCTTCTTGCCCTCCGCCGTATTCGGATACTGCTGCGCCGGATCGCTGGCCAGCTTCTGCACGCGCGCCGACGGTGCCGTCGGCCAGGCCCTGGGTTTTGAGGATCGCATCCATGTCGGCGCTCACGCGCGCCACTTCCAGCCAGCCCCAGGTCGTGCACCTGCTGCGGCGTCATGGTCGTGGTGGTGTGCTTGCGCACGCACCAGGCATAGAAGTTGTCGCCGTCGGGCAGGCTCCAGGCGCCGTTGTTTTCCTTGGCCTTCGGCTGCAATGCGGTGAAGTAGGCGATCAGCTTCTGGTACGACGGATAGACGGCGCCCGTGATGGCTTGCTCGGCCTGCGCCAGCAAGCGGGTGCGGGTCGCGCTGTCGATGGCGGCCGCGGGGACCTTGCCCAGCTTGTCGGCGAAGCTGACGTAGAGCGGATTGTCCTTGGCCTAAGCTTGGCGCTGAAGTCCTTCATCTGCACCAGCACTTTGTCGACCGCGAAGCGGGGCGGGATGACGCCCTTCGTTTCGCGCAGTGTCAGGCTCTCGATGACCTGGTCGAATTTGCGCGGGATCTTGTTCAGGCGGGCGATGTAGTTGTTCGCCTCGCTCAGGTCGGTGACCTGGTGGACCTGGGTCATGAAGTTGGGCGTGTCGCTTTGCGCGCCGAACAGCTGGTTGACCGGGAAGTCGTGCTGGAGGAAGGCTTCGCCGTCCACTTGCGACTGCAGGTAGAACGCCAGCACGTCGTAGGAAAGCTGGCCGTCGTGGTCGAGCGCGGCACGGTCGTAGCGCTTGAGCGTGTCCAGCGCGTCCTTGAGATCGGCGAACTGCTTGGCCTCGTGGGCCGGCGAGGCGTCGTTGAGCTTGTCGCTATGGAAGTCGAGCGCGGGCGGCAGCAGCCGCATCGACGACAGCATCTCGGGGCTGTCGAGCGCGAACGAGGCGAAGACCCGGCCATAGAACCAATCGATACTGAGCGGCTTGAAATACCAGGTATGGACGCCGAGCGCTGCCACCAGCAGCACCATGCCCAGCAAGAGTCCGGCCACCCACTTTGCTACACGTTTCATGCAATCTCCGTTATTGTTGATTTTGAATCGAAAAGAGTAACAGATTGCAATCAAAAATAGGCGGCCAGGCAAGAAAATTTCTATGTCATAGCAACAAACACTGCTACGCATATGCATGTCGGCCCTGCTTCCTGTCCGCAGGTAGCGATCTTCTATCCAAAAAGTATCGCATTGCGATGCCTGGCCGAATAGATTCGCAAAAAGTCCCGCCTCAATATACTTGGCTTCACTTGAGCTTGATACGCAAGTGAACCTACTGAGGAGACACCATGTTGAAATTTTCCCGATTGCTCGCCCTGGCTGCCATGGGCTCGGCGCTGAGCGCCTGCTATGTGATGCCGCTGAACCAGTACCCGGCATCCGGCGTGAATCCCGCCTTCAATAACGCCCAGGGCACCGCCTTCGTACCGATCACCGCCGTGCCCCCGCCCTTCTCGGCCCGCCTGTATCCGAGCAACGACGCGGCCTCGCGCATCGGCAATGTGGCCAGGCGTGATCAGCAACCCGGAGCGCGGCCACGGCGAATTCAGCTTCAACCTGGGCGGCGAATCGTTCATCGGCGAAGCGACCCGTGCGCCCAATTCGACCAAGGGCGTGGCCAACGCCAGCGGCAACCGGGGCGGCTTCGTGCGCTGCGACTACGCCATGAGCTCGGCCTCGCTGGGCACCGGCAGCTGCCAGTTCTCGAACGGCGCGCAGTACAGCATGCACATTTCCCAGTAGCCAAAAAGCTGCCCGCGAAACCTTGTCTGGCGTACAATACTTCGGCCCTTACACCGTCCCCCACCATCCATGAAAACTTGCCTGATTCTCGCTGCTGCCCTTTCCCTGACCGCTTGCGCATCGACGGATCAGCAACGCGTGACCGACATTGCTTAAGCACCCCCATGCGCGACCTCAACCTGACGCCGACCGCCATCCCGCCGGTGCTGGCCGAGGCGAAAAAGCAGCCGTATCTGGCGCCTTACGATCAAAGCTGTGCGGCGCTGCAAGTGCAGGTGGGCTTGCTGGACGAGGTACTCGGTCCCGACGTCGATGCCGAACCGGGCGCCGAGGCGGGCAAGACCGAGAAAGCCAAGGCGGCGATGGGCAATGCGGCGGCTGGCAGCGCTGCAAAAAACCGTCGAAGGCGCGATTCCCTTCCGCGGCTGGGTGCGCAAGCTGAGCGGCGCCGAGCGTCATTCGGCCGAGATCGCCTCCGCCATCGCGGCCTAAGCACGGCAAGGCGCGCCTTCCTCAAGGGCATCGCGTTCAACAAGGCGTGCCAGGCGCCGAGCTGCCGCCAAAGGATGAAGACCTCGGCGCTCAAGCAACTGTGCGGCGCCTACCCGGGCGCCAGCGAACGGCTGTACGGACCGCCGAGCAATATCCTGGTCTACGCGGTGGACGATAAGAAATTCGCCTACTTCAAGACCAGCACGCCGGAACAATGGCGCTTCCAGCATCCGGGTCAGCCCGGACCGCTTCCTCGAGCTGACCGACGTGCCCGGCATCAAGCCGACAAGGCGCTACATGGGGCGCTTTCACTGGATTACCATCGTCGATCCCGCGGCGATGCCGCGCGACTACCTGCTCGAACTGATCGCCTGGTCCTACGACAAGGCGCGCTTCGCTTCAGTGCCAAGCGGCGCGCCGCGCTCGCTGCCGGGATGTAAAACAAAATGCATTGAGTTCGACGCGGGTTTGTACGATGATGGACTTACTTTCCTGACGTTAAGAGGCTCAGTATGTCCCTCCATCGCCTGGCCCGGATCGGCGCTGCTGCTCGGTGCGGCACTGGTGGCTTGCGGCGGCGGCGGTTCCTCGTCCGCCACACCGCCGCCGGTCGCCGCCGACATCACCATCCTCATGTTCGGCAACAGCCACACGGCCTTCAACCAGTTGCCCAATATCTTGCAGGCCATGGTGCGCGGGGGCGGCCCGGCAAGACGGTCTCGGTCACGGTGCTTAGTAGTACTTCCTGTTCCTCGACGAACGCTTGAACGATCCGGCATCGATGTCGGCCTTTGCCAGCCAGAAGTGGAGCGCCGTGATTCTGCAGGCCCAGCGCTACAGCACCAGCGGCACGGTCGAGTACTCGATCGCGGAAGCGGTGGAACTGGTGCGCCGCACGCGCCAGATCCCGGCGCTGCCGGTGATGTTTCAGGAGTGGCCGCGGCGCGGCATCAATGAAACCGGCCGCATCTTCGACCTGCATGTCAGCATCGCCCGGCTGCAGCCGGCCTGCGTGCCGCCGATTCCGCAGGCATTCGACCTGGCGGCCGCGCGCCATCCCCTGATCGTGCTGCACGATGCCGACGGCAACCATTCGGCAGCCGGCGGGTGCCTTCCTTGCCGCCGCCGTGCTGTACGCCACGCTGACCGGCAATTCGCCGCTCGGCCTGCCGCAGCTCGACGGCTTCGGGGTCGACGCCAAGCACCCAGGCCAATTTGCGCGCCGTGGCCGACGATCAGGTCAAGCTGCTCTCGCCGCGGCTATACTGCCCGAATGACGGCACGCTGTGAGCGTGTTGGGTGTATAAATCAGGGAAGCGCAATGAGTGTTCAGGAATTACACGGTATTACACTAGAATCGGTACTGACCCGGCTGGTCGACCACTATGGCTGGGACCAGCTCGGCAAGCACATCGACATCAACTGCTTCATCAGCGATCCGAGCATCAAATCGAGCCTGAAGTTCCTGCGCAAGACGCCGTGGGCGCGCAAGAAGGTCGAAGACCTGTATCTGGAGACCAGATTTACCAACTGACACGAGGACGACATGTTGAACGACGACACCGCGAACCTGAAGTCCCATCTGAAAGAGCTGCGCGCCAACCTGGCGCAGACCGGCAACGTCGATGAGGAACTGCAGTCGCTTTTGCAACAGCTCGACGGCGATATCCGCAGCCTGCTCGAGCGGCGCACGGCCGAAGCCACCGAGGAAACCGATCCGTATGGCCTCTCGGAGCGGACCCAGGAACTGACCGCGCGCTTTGCCGTCGAGCATCCCCGGCTCGAGCTAGCCTTGCGCGAGCTGGCAAGGATGCTGGCCAATATGGGCATCTGAGACTGCCTGTTTTTGTGGCACAAACGTCACAAGTTATTGATAGTTAAGACGTTTTTTTGTCATTGGGAGGCTGGAAAACGGGTCGCCGCGAGTCCCTGCGACACGTTTTCCGGTACAATACCGCCCAATGAACTCCCCAACCAACCTGTTTGCGACCGTCCCGAAACGGTCTAGCCGCGCTGCTGCCGCGCCTTTCCTTCCCATGTCCCGCGCCGAAATGGACGCCCTGGGCTGGGACGAGTGCGACGTCATCCTCGTGACCGGCGACGCCTATATCGACCATCCGAGTTTCGGCATGGCCCTGGTCGGCCGCCTGCTCGAAGCGCAAGGTTTCCGTGTCGGCATCATCAGCCAGCCCGACTGGCATTCGGCCGAGGCGTTCCGCGTGCTGGGCAAGCCGCGCCTGTACTGGGGTGTTACCATGCGGCAATATGGACTCCATGGTCAACCGCTACACGGCCGACCGCAAGATCCGTTCGGACGATGCCTACACGCCCGACGGCGAGCCGAACAAGCGCCCGGACCGCACCGTGACCGTGTACGCCCAGCGCGCGAAGCCTTCCCGGACGTGCCGGTCATCATCGGTTCGATCGAAGCCTCGCTGCGCCGGATCGCCCACTACGATTACTGGTCGGACAAGGTCCGCCGTTCCGTGCTGCCCGATTCCAAGGCCGACCTGCTGCTGTTCGGTAACGCCGAGCGCGCCCTGGTCGACCTGACCCACCGCCTCAACGCGGGCGAGCACATCAAGGACATCCGCAATCTGCGCGGCACCGCCTTCATGGTGCCGCCGGGCTGGCTGCCGGGTCCGGACTGGGGCGTCCACAATTCGACCCGGGTCGACGTGCCCGGCAAGATCGACGCCCATCCCGATCCCTACGCGATGGCCCAGGAAGACAAGACCGCCTGCGCCACCGACAATGCCGTCGCGGCGCCCGAAGTGGTTAAGCCGATCCGCATCATGACGCGCGAAGAGCGGCTCGCGATGGCCAAGGAAAAGCACGACAAGACCGTGGTGCGCCTGCCTTCCTACGACGTGGTCAAGGACGACCCGGTGATGTACGCGCACACCTCGCGCGTGTTCCACCTGGAATCGAATCCCGGCAATGCGCGCGCCATGGTGCAAGCGCACGGCGAGCGCGACGTCTGGCTCAATCCGCCGCCGCTGCCGCTGGCGATGGACGAGATGGATGGCGTGTACGACATGAGTTACGCGCGCCGCATCCGAGCTACGGCAAGGCCAAGATTCCGGCCTGGGACATGATCCGCTTCTCGGTCAACATCATGCGTGGCTGCTTCGGCGGCTGCACCTTCTGCTCGATCACCGAGCACGAAGGGCGCATCATCCAGAGCCGTTCGGAACCATCGATCCTGCGCGAGATCGAACATATCCACGACAAGACCCGTGGCTTCACCGGCACCATTTCCGACATGGGCGGGCCGACCGCCAATATGTACCGGCTCGCCTGTAAGGACAAGAAAATCGAAGTCTCGTGCCGCCGCCTGTCGTGCGTCTACCCTAGCATCTGCGTCAACCTCGGCACCGACCACAGCAAGCTCATTTCGCTGTACCGCAAGGCGCGCGCCATTCCCGGCATCAAGAAAGTACTGATCAGCTCGGGCTTGCGCTACATGACCTGGCCGTGCGTTCGCCCGAGTACGTCAAAGAACTGGTGACCCACCACGTGGGCGGCCTGCTCAAGATCGCGCCCGAGCACACCGAAGAAGGCACGCTCAACAAGATGATGAAGCCGGGCATCGGCGCCTACGACGAATTCAAGGAAATGTTCGACCGCTTCTCGCTGGAAGCGGGCAAGAAGCAGTACCTGATTCCTTACTTCATCGCCGCCCACCCGGGCACGACCGACGAAGACATGCTGAACCTGGCGCTGTGGCTGAAGAAAAACAACTTCAAGCTCGACCAGGTGCAAACCTTCATGCCGACCCCGATGGCGATGGCGACCACGATGTACCACTCGCGCAAGAACCCGCTGCACAAGGTGACGGCCGACTCCGAAGTGGTCGAGACCGCGCGCAGCGGCAAGGTGCGGCGCGCGCACAAAGCCTTCCTGCGCTACCAGGACCCGGCCAACTGGCCGATCCTGCGCGAGACCCTGGTCAAGATGGGCCGTGGCGACCTGATCGGCAATGGCGACCGCCACCTGGTCCCGAGCTGGCAGGCATCGGAAGATGGCGGCCTGGCCGCGGGCGAGCGCAAGCGCCAGACCTCGGGCGCCGAGCACGCTCGACAAGTTTGCCGCCGCGCCCAAGCGCAAGACCGACCGCGCGATCGCCCCGACGCCCTTCATCGCCCCCTGAATCGAAGGTGCGTCCATCGATCCTGGCCACCATCAAGACCAAGCCCAAAGCCGCCCCCGCCGCCAAGGCCCGTCCCGGCCGCAAATAAGGGCCCCCGAAGCCACCCTGAAACGTTTCACATTCGGGGTCAGACCTCCATTCTGAAATAGTTTTTTAATTGAGGTCTGACCCCGGTTTGTAGTTTGTGCAAGTCGTTGCGCGGGCGCACACCGCAGGCGAATTCCGCCTTTTTGGCGAGAACAAAAGTACAATCGGGTCATGCGTTGCCGTAGTGCACTCCCATTGACTGATGTGATCGATTCGATGATTTCCTTGCACCTGTTCAGACGCATACCGGTTTCGCTGCTTAGCCGCGTCCAAGGCCGCCGCGTTGGCGCTCGTCCTCTGCACGAGCCCACTTGCGTTCGCGCTCGAAAAGGTGCACCTCCAGCTCAAGCACACGCACCAGTTCCAGTTCGCTGGCTATTATGCGGCGCTGGAAAAGGGCTTTTACCACGACGCCTAGCCTCGATGTGCGCATCAGCGAGGGCGCCGACGGCGGCGAGCCGGAACGGCGCGTGATCGATGGCACGGCCGACTATGGCGTGGGCAGCAGCAGTGTGCTGCTGGCGCGCATGGCTTCAAGCAAGCCGCTGGTGGTGCTGGGCGTCGTGTTCCAGCATTCGCCCTACGTGCTGCTGGTGCGCCAGCGCGGCAATGCGTCCAGCATCCAGGACATCCGCGGCAAGCACGTCATGATCGGCTCGCTCACCGACGAACTGACCCAGGCCGATGAACTGATCGCCTACCTCAAGAAGGAAGGCATCCCGGTCAGCAGCCTGGTGCGGGTCGAGCATTCCTACAAGGTCGAGGATCTGGTCAAGGGCAAGGTCGAGGCGATGTCGGCCTTCACCACCAACGAGCCCGATTATCTGGACCGCATGGGTTTCCTGTACGACGTCTACAGCCCGCGCGGGCTTAATCGATTTTTACGGCGACAATCTGTTTACGAGCGAGAACGAGATCAGGTCGCGCCCGGACCGGGTCAAGGCCTTCCGCGCCGCCAGCATGAAGGGCTGGGCGTATGCCATGGCCAACCAGGAAGAAATCGTGGACCTGATCCTGTCGCGCTACAGCCGCCGCAACGACCGCCAGCATCTGCTGTTCGAGGCGCGCCAGATGATGCCGCTGGTGCAGCCGGTGCTGGTCGAAATCGGCTACATGAATCCGGACCGCTGGCGCCACATCGCCGACAGCTACGCCGACCTCGGCATGCTGCCCAGGAACGCCAACTTCGACGGCTTGCTGTACGACGCCGACCCCAAGGCGGGCAGCCTGGCATGGCTGTACCGGGTGCTGATCGGCGCCACCGTGCTGCTGTTTGTCGGCGCCGGGGTGCACGTGTGGATGCTGGCGCGCGAACGCCGCCGCGCCGAGGAAACCATCCGCAAGGGCGAGCTGCGGTTTCGCACCATGTTCGAGGAAGCGCCGATGGGCATCGCCCTGATCGATTCGGCCACCGGCGAATTCAAGGACATCAATTCGCGCTACGCCGAGATCACGGGCCGCTCGTTCGAGCAGATCCGCAGCAGCCACTGGACCGACATCACCCATCCCGACGACATCTCGAAAGAGGTGAGCCAGATGGCCGAACTGGCGTCCGGCGGCAGCCCCGGCTTCAAGACCTCCAAGCGCCTGATCCGCCCGGACGGCTCGGTGGTCTGGATCGACATGTCGATCGCCAAGATCGAAACCGAGGCCAAGGCCGCGCCCCTGCACCTGTGCATGATCGAAGACGTCACCGAGAAGAAGAAGTCGGAGGCGATGATCTGGCAGCAGGCCAATTTCGATACCCTGACCCAGCTGCCGAACCGGCGCATGTTCCACGACCGGCTCGATCACGACATCATGAAGTCGCGCCGCGACGGCCAGCGCATCGCGATCCTGTTCATCGACCTCGATCATTTCAAGGAGGTCAACGACACGCTCGGCCACCACCAGGGCGACATCCTGCTGATCGACGCCGCGCGCCGCATCCGTTCCTGCGTGCGCGAGTCCGATACGGTGGCGCGCCTGGGCGGCGACGAATTCACGGTGATCCTGTCGGAGCTGGACGAAGTGTCGGCGGTGGACAGCATCGCGCAGAAAATCCTGGCGGTGCTGCAGGCGCCCTACCAGCTGGGACAGGAGCAAGCGTTTGTGACGGCCAGTATCGGCATCACGCTGTACCCGGACGACGCGCGCGACATCGACGACCTGCTCAAGCACGCCGACCAGGCCATGTACGCGGCCAAGGGCGCGGGCCGCAACCGCTCTCCAGCTACTTCACGCCGGCGCTGCAGGTGGCCGCGCTGAACCGCATGCGCCTGACCAACGACTTGCGCACGGCGCTCAAGGGCGACCAGTTCCGCCTGTACTTCCAGCCGATCGTGCATCTGGCGAGCGGCAAGATCCACAAGGCCGAAGCCCTGATCCGCTGGCAGCATCCGCAGCGCGGCCTGGTCAGCCCGATCGAGTTCATTCCCCTGGCCGAGTCGAGCGGCCTGATTCTCGATATCGGCGAATGGGTGTTCAAGGAATCGGCGCGTGGGTGCAGCGCTGGCGCGACGAGCACGATGTGCGCTTCCAGGTCAGCGTCAACCAGTCGCCGCTCGAATTCCAGCGCGAGGGCAAGGGCTATGCGGGCTGGTTCGAACACCTGGCGCAGATCGGCCTGGAAGGCAAGTCGCTGGTGGTCGAGATCACCGAAGGCTTGCTGCTCGACGCCAGCAGCGGCGTGACCGACCAGTTGCTGGCGTTGCGCGACGCCGAGCATCCAGGTGGCGCTCGACGATTTCAGGGACCGGCTATTCCTCGCTGTCCTACCTGAAGAAATTCGACATCGACTACCTCAAGATCGACCGTTCCTTCACCCGCAACCTGGCGCCCGATTCGTCCGACATGGCGCTCTCGGAAGCGATCATCGTGATGGCCCACAAGCTCGATCTGCACGTGATCGCCGAAGGGGTGGAGACGACCGAGCAGCGCGACCTGCTGCGCGCGGCTTAGCTGCGACTACGGCCAGGGCTATCTGTTCGCGCGCCTGATGCCCGGCCACGAGTTCGATGCCATGCTGCGCGCCCAAAAAGAAATCATGTAGCTGATCCCCCTGCCCGCCGTATTCCCGTGTAAAATAATGCAAAAAGAAATATATATTGCAAGTAATGCACCGTATGCCGGATGGAGAAGTACGGGGACACCTCAGGGAACATGCAGTGATCGATATAAAAACCTTCATGCTGGTGCTAGCCATCGGCAATATCTGCTTTGCCATGCTGTTGGCTAAGCTACAGCCGCTCCGGCCCCGTCAACCCGGCCATGGAAACCTGGCAGTGGGCCAAGCTGGTGCAGGGGTGCGCGCATTTCCTGGGCTGGCTGCGTCCCGACTGGATGGCGCAGTACACGGGCCTGATCGCCAACAGCACCCTGATCATCGGCGTGGCGCTGGAGGCGGCCGCCTACTGCACCTTCTTCGGTTTCCGGCGCTGGAAGGCCGTGCTGTATCCCTGCCTGGCGCTGGCGCTGCTGGTCTACCAGGCGGGGCGCCGCCATGCCGCGCTTCTAAGCCACGCTGGCCATCGTCATGTCGGTGATCATCGCGCTCATGAGCGCGGCCATGTCGGCCATGCTGCTGTGGCCGCGCACCCGCGTCACCGTCCTGCAGCGCATCATCGGCGCCAACAACCTCGTGCTGTGCGTGGCGATGTCGCTGCGCGCCTGGTCGGCCGTGACCGGCGGCGACCTGCCCTGGTTTTCGAACGACACGGTGCAAAGCTTCACCTACATCACCGGCTATGTGATCCTGGTCGT
The DNA here is from genome assembly GCA_024703915.1 of Massilia sp. H-1. Classification (GTDB taxonomy): domain Bacteria; phylum Pseudomonadota; class Gammaproteobacteria; order Burkholderiales; family Burkholderiaceae_D; genus Telluria_A. The sequence goes on from CP087969.1 coordinate 2,974,901, forward strand.
CAACGGCTTCGGCTTCCTGTTGCTGTGCAAGGAGCGGGACGACAGCAAGATGGCCTTGCTGGCCACGATCGACAGCCTGACCGGGCTGGCCAACCGGCGCGCCTTTTTCGAACGGATCGAGAGCGCGCGATGCTCGCGTCGCGCCAGCGCCATCCGATCGCGCTGATGATGCTCGATCTCGACCACTTCAAGCGCATCAACGACCGCTTCGGCCATGCCATGCCGAAGACGAAGCGCTGCGCGTGTTCTCGGCCGCCGCGCTGGGGGCGCTGCGCGATCCGGACATCATGGGGCGCCTGGGCGGCGAAGAGTTTGCCGTCGCGCTGCCGGGCACCGACCTGGCCGAGAGCGGTGCAGGCCGCCGAACGGGTGCGCCTGGCGGTGGCCGCGGCCTCCTGCCGCAGTGCGAAGCAGGGTATGCGATGTCGGTCAGTATCGGGGTGGTGGCGATCGATCCGGATGAACACATCAACGCCGCGCTCGCGCGCGCCGACCACGCACTGTACGTGGCCAAGAGCGCGGGCCGCGACCGGGTCGAAGTGGGCCAGCCGATGCGCCAGGCCGTGCGCGCCTAGGCGCGCCTCGGCTGACGCTTCCAGGGCAGGTCGAGCGTGCGCTGCACCGCCAGCGCCGGATCGACGTGGCTGGTGAGGACGATGCAGGTCTGGCGCGCCGCCGCCTGCGCCGCCAGCGCGGCGCGCAGGTAGTCGACGGCGGCCGTGTCGAGCCCGTTGAACGGCTCGTCGAGCAGCAGCAGGCGCACCGGCAGCGACAAGGCCAGTGCCAGCTGCACCTTCTTGTGCTGGCCCAGCGACAGGGTCGCGAGCAGCTGCGGCAGCACGTCCGCGATCCCCAGCTCCTGCAGCCGCGCGGCGACCTGCGCCGGATCGGCGGCCGGGTACAGGGTCAGATGCAGATCGAGGAATTCCTGCACCGTCAGCCAGGGCAGATCGGGCACGTCGCCGCCGCACAGGAAGCTGGCCAGCCGGTAGGCCAGCGGATCGGCGGCGCTGTCGGCGCCACCGAGCGCGATGCTGCTTAGCGTGCGGATCGAGCCCGCCCGCCATCAGGCGCAGCAGCGTGGTCTTGCCCTTGCCGTTGGGTCCGCGCAGCCAGGTGATCCCCGCGTCGAGCGTGACCGTGAAGTCGTGGAACACGGGCCGCTGGCCGTAGCGAAAGCCGAGGGCGGCAATCTTCAATACCGGTTCTATTTCCATAGTTCGCTTCCGACTGCCGTCAACAAGAGGATTTCAATGACCACCAGCGCCACCCGCGCGCGTTCGTTGCGCAGCGGCGTGGCCACCAGCACCAGCGGCGCCGCGCAGGCCAGCGCCAGCCAGACCCGGCCCGCGGTCCAGGCCCACAGGCCGTGGCGCGCCGCGCGGCCGCACACCGCGCCCGTCACCAGCAGCGCGGGCAGCGCCGCCACCGCGCGCGCCAGCGCAAACAGGGCGCCGGTCGGCAGCGGCAAGGCGGCCAGCACGGGACGCAGCAAGGCGGCCTGTTCGCGCACGGCCTTGTCGCCGCGGTCGGTCAGCAGCACCATCAGGGTCGCCGTGGCCAGCGCCAGCGCGCCGCGCGCCACAGCCGGCTGGCGCCTGCATCCACGCGCCAGCCGCCACCAGGGCCGCGGCCAGCAAGGCGCTCTGCTGCCAGCCGACGACGTTCTCGGCGCGCCAGAACGGCAGCCAGAACAAGCGCAGCCACAGCTGCGCCAGGCGCGGACGCAGGGGCCGCGCCACATAGGCGGTCGCGGCCCGGACCGGGGCGCGGTGGCGGAACGACGGCGCTCCGGCGCGGCGCGAGCGCAGCCCCAGCATGGCGACCGAGAACGCGAACGTGAGCGCCAGCGACAGCACGGTGCTTAAACGATGCCGCGCGCGGGCGCGAGCCAGGCCTAGGCCCCTGCCACAGCAGCACCGCCGTCGACACCGCGTACAGGAGCGCCAGCGGGCTTGGCCAGCAGGGCCGCCACCAGGGCGTCGGCGCGCAGCTGCACGGCCGACAAGCGACCGGCAGCCGGTGGGCCCAGTGCACCACGTCCAGCGGCAGCACGCGCTTGCGCAGCAGCGCCAGCGGCACCGTCATCAACAGCGCGTGCGCACAGCAGCGGCAGCGCCTGGAACAGGGGCAGCTGGGCGGCGAGCATGGTGGGAAAAGCGGACAGGGCGAACAGGCTTAGCCAGCACATTGGCGCCGATCACGAGCAGGATTTCGGCCGCGCTTTTCAGGCTGGCGACGAAGGCGCGCAAGCCGTGGCGGGCAAGGCGGAAACGAAACGCGACGTAATCGTTGGCCAAGCGAATTCCGATTCTAGAGAAGAATAGAAAAAGGGCCCGACGAATCGGGCCCTTCTTTGTAGCTGGCGGAGCGGACGGGACTCGAACCCACGACCCCCGACGTGACAGGCCGGTATTCTAACCAACTGAACTACCGCTCCGTATTACTTGATCGGTATTGCAGATCATGATGCCAGGTTTCTGATTTGGTGGGCGCTGAGAGGCTCGAACTCCCGACCTAAGCCTTGTAAGGGCTCCGCTCTACCAACTGAGCTAAGCGCCCGCACACTACTTTCAGAGACTGCATCCGACGTTTGTCACCACGTCTGAAGAGGCCGAATTATCTCACTTATTTGTTCTCATGCCAAGTCCACAGTCGATTGTTTCGGTTCGAATGAACCCTCACGTAACAGGGAAGTCTACTCTTCTGTCTATCGAAAAACTCCACTACATAACACATCAAAATATTTGTCAATCACAGTAAAAAATTTGCTGTATACTGCTAAAAAATTTATTAATGGTTGCCCATGACATACGAAGAGTTTAGGCGACAGCTTGGAAAGGCGGGCTTGACCGTCAAAGGGTTTGCGAGCCTTGTTCAGCAGCAGCCAAATTCCATCACGAACTATGCGGCGTATGGGCGAGTTCCCTCACATTTGGCAATAATTGCTGTACTTGTCGCTCATATGGCAGAGAATGGGCTCGACTACCATGATGTGATGTCGAACATTCAATTGTCCCCATGTAAAACCACGAGGCTCAGCTGTTAAGGGAAAATTTGGTGGTCAAAAATTATAAAGCCGTGTCTTTCAGTGCTTCTAGGAATATATCTCTGTGAATTTTATCGAAAACGAAACAGCTCAAAAATTACGCGGTGGGTATTATACTCCTCTTGATCTTGCGACCTATATTGCTAAATGGGTCGTAGGGAGAAATTCTTCAAGCGTCCTTGAGCCAAGCTGTGGAGATGGTGTCTTTGCGCAGGCACTAGCTAACACCGCGAACTTCACTGGAAAATTTGTCGGTTTCGAGCTTTTGACGGAAGAGGCGCAAAAGGCTAAGGCCAGATGCGACGCCATTAAAGGGTTTACCACGACTATTCATAATAGCGACTACCTCGAATGGGCTATCGAAAATTTGGAGACCCCGGCGAAGTTGTTTGATGGCGTTGTTGGAAATCCGCCCTTTATTCGATATCAGTATCTCAATCCAGAATCGCAATTTAAAGCGGCGAAGATTTTTAAGATATTAGGTTTGCCGTTTACAAAGCATACAAACGCATGGGTGCCGTTTGTTCTCGCTTCCATGTCGGCATTGCGACCTGGTGGGCGTTTCGGAATGATTCTACCTGCTGAAATAATCAATGTTATGCACGCCCAATCATTGCGGACATTTTTTGGCAATGAGTGCAGTCGATTATTGATCATTGACCCAGAGGAGATCTGGTTTGAGGATACGTTGCAGGGTGCAGTCATACTATTAGCGGAGAAAAAGCTAGAACGCTCGGATCACAGTTTCGGGTTAGGTATAAAGAGAATCGTGGGTCGAAAATTCTTGAACGAAAGTGCTGAGGTGTTGTTCGACAGCATTCCTCGTATGAACGGTAAAACAGTTATCGGGAAGTGGACGCACGCTCTTTTGACGGAAGCAGAACGTGAGCTCATGGCGGAACTTGAGGGGCATGCGGACATTCACAGGTTCAAAAATATCGCTGGCGTGGATGTTGGGATTGTAACTGGTGCGAATAAATTTTTTCTTGTCAATGATGAAACTGTGGAAAAATTTGGTTTGCAGGCATATGCTCATCCGATGTTTGGACGTAGCGATCATTGTCGCGGCGTAATATATGACGAAGCTCAACATCTTAGTAACGTAGACAAAGGAAATCCCACCAATTTCATATGGTTGAAGGATTTAGATTTGGAGTCCGATCCAGCAATTGCAGCGTATTTGGAATTAGGAAAAGAACAGAAGTTGCCGAGTCGTTATAAGTGCAGTGTCAGGACGCCTTGGTACACTGTTCCTTCAGTTTACTCTACCCCGATTGGCTTATTGAAGCGGGCTCACAATAACCCACGCTTAATTCATAATGAAATTGGAGCGTACACGACAGACACCGCTTATCGCATAACTACCTCGCATTGCGAACCAGAGAGGCTTGTTTTTAGCTTCGTCAATTCTTTGACTGCACTTAGCGCTGAGCTAGAGGGCAGAGCATACGGCGGCGGTGTTCTAGAGTTGGTACCGAGTGAGGTTGAGAAATTAATTGTGCCGTTGCCACGATGCGTTATACCTGACCTACGCGAGTTGGATACCGCAATACGGAGAGATTCACCTAATGAAGTTTTAATCGCTCAAGATCGGAAGATTTTTTCGCCAATTGGCGTTTCAGAATCTATGCAGGAGCAATTGCAAACCGCCTGGGTCCGCCTTAGATCGTGGAGGCAGCGCATTCCAACAGACGATATAGAATGAAGCGTGTTTATTTAATTCTTTGAAATCACAATCAGAAAATCAGTCCCGGCATCTGGTGTTTCATACAGAGAAAATACATGGTTGGTTAAATTGATGGCCATAATAGTGGGAATTAAGCCACCCCAGCGCAGACTATCCGTATAATTGCCTTGTTGGGCTTCCCCAGACGGTTTGTGTGTAATTTCGAAAGTGTGAATTCCCAAGTCACGGTTTGGAATCACAACTCTCATAGGAACAAAACAGTGCTCTTGATCGTTTTCGCGGTGCCGTCCCGTTTCCTGTGTCCATTTGTAGCCTGAAAATAATTGGCGAAAATACGTGGTTTGATCTATTTTTATTCCGGGCTCTATTTCAAATTTTGCTTGGGTGAGGCGAACGCCTCCGACGTGCTTACTTCCAGGTTGAACTTGCAGGGCGTCACTTGCCGGAAGTTTTTTTCGCCAGACAAGAACACCGCTTTCTAAATTTGGAGGCGCCATTTTTTGCCTTAAGCTTGAGCTGATTTTCTACATCAGCTAAAATCTGATTGACCTCATGGCGGTTTTCTTTTGGAAGCAATGGTGGGCGTGGGGTCGGTAAAATAATAAATGGACTTGCTGGCTTTTCAAATTCAAGAACATCAATAGATCGTCGATTCTTGTCTATTTTCATTTGTAGCGCAGATATAACGTCTCCCCTAGCAATCAAGGTGGATAGCAATTTCTCATCGAGTTTTTTTGCGAGATCAGTTTCCAGTGTTAAAAATTCGTGAAGGGGGCGGATGTAATTTATAAATTCAGTACGCTCAAGAGGTAGCGAAAAATCACCACGAACAGAGGCTTCATAGTTTGAGTAAAAACCGCCCTCAGTAAAATTATTTGATCCAACAAATACTGTGGCCGACGTCTGACCCTCAAACAAGTATATTTTTGGATGGAACGTCGAGCGACCGATGTTATTATGAAAAATATTGACTTGGCATGGCCATTTCAAAAGTTCTTCAAATACTTCTCTGCTTGTTCCCTGCAGGTCGATGCCCAAGTTCATCTGTAGTTCGGTCCCTTTTTTTACTTGACCCAGCAAGCACGGGCGAAGTCGCAGGAGGGTTGGGAGAGAAGTGAAGGCTGAAACAAATGTGATACGGGAAAAGACTTGGTCGGTCGCCAAGAGGTCAGCAATTTGATCGCCTAGTCGACAGGTTGGCTGAACGATAGTTGAGAAGTTCAAATTCCCTCCGGGTTGCAATAGATGACTAAACGCGATTGCGCTGCTATCGACAAGGATATAGCAAACTAGTGCGGTGGGGAATCTTTCACTCTGAGCTTAATGTTACTGCAGAGGTTTATGATGCATAGATCGGAAAACTGGCGCAGCAGAGTCGCTTTGAATAGAAAAAGGGCCCGACGAATCGGGCCCTTCTTTGTAGCTGGCGGAGCGGACGGGACTCGAACCCACGACCCCCGACGTGACAGGCCGGTATTCTAACCAACTGAACTACCGCTCCGTATTACTTGATCGGTATTGCAGATCATGATGCCAGGTTTCTGATTTGGTGGGCGCTGAGAGGCTCGAACTCCCGACCTAAGCCTTGTAAGGGCTCCGCTCTACCAACTGAGCTAAGCGCCCGCACACTACTTTCAGAGACTGCATCCGACGTTTGTCACCACGTCTGAAGAGGCCGAATCATATACTATTTTTTTAAAAGTGCGCAAGGGCTTTTCAAAAAAAACCGCAAAAAGCCCCAAAAACGGGCACTTTTTATTCCTTGATCCCCCACTGCGACAGCATCCACGCCATCACGAAGGCGCGTTCCTCGAGCGCCGAGAAGCGGCCTGAGGCGCCGCCGTGGCTTACCGCCATATTGGTTTTCAGGAGCAGCGGATTGTTGTCGGTTTTATATGCGCGCAGCTTGGCCACGTATTTGGCTTACCTCCCAGTACATGACCTGGCTGTCGTTCAGGCCGGTGGTCACCAGCATGGCGGGATAGGCCTTGCGCTCGATATTGTCGTACGGCGAATAGCTGCGCATGTAATCGTAGGCCGCCTTCTGGTTCGGGTCGCCCCATTCCAGGTATTCGCCGGTCGTCAGCGGCAGGCTGGCGTCCATCATCGTGTTCATCACGTCGACGAAAGGCACGGCCGCGTGCACCGCGTGGAACAGGTCGGGCCGCATGTTGACCACGGCGCCCATCAGCAGGCCATGCGCTGCTGCCGCCCTGGATGATCAGGCGGTTCGGGCTGGTCCATTTTTCGCGCACCAGGAATTCGGCGCTGTCGATGAAGTCGGTGAAGGTGTTCTTCTTCTTCATCAGCATGCCGTCGTCGTGCCAGGTCTCGCCCAGGTCGTTGCCGCCGCGGATATGGGCCTGCACGTAGATCACGCCCCGTTCGAGCAGGCTGATGTTATTGAGCGAGAACGTCGCTTCGGTCGGCATCCCGTACGAACCGTACGAGTACAGCAGCAGCGGCGCAGTGCCGTCGAACTTGACGCCCTTCTTGTACACGGCCCACAGCGGCACCTTGACGCCGTCGCGCGCGGTGGCCCACAGGCGCTCGCTCTCATGGCGACGACGTCGTAGCCGCCGACGACTTCCTTGCGCTTGAGGACAGTCTGTTTGCCGCTGCCCATGTCGACGTCGAGCGTGGTCGGCGGCGTGACCGGCGACTGGTACGACAGGCGGTAGCTGGTCGAGGTGTACTCCGGCGTGCTTGGCGCCCATCGCCAGGTAGACCGGGTCGTCGAACTTGATGGTCTTCCACGACTTCTTCTTGAAGTCGTAGATGCGCAGGCGCGCCAGGGCCGCGGTCTTCTCGCTGGCCACCATGAAGTCCTGGAACACTTCCACGTTGTTGACCAGGACATCGCGGTCGGCGCGGATGATTTCCTTCCAGTGCTTCTGGTCCGGCGTGGCCAGCGGCGCCTTCACGACGCGGAAGTTCTTCGCATCCTTGTTGGTGCGGATGTAGAGCATGCTTAGGCGCGGTGTTCGATCGCATAGCGGTGGCCCTTTTCGCGGCCCAGCACCGAGCGGAAGGTGCCCATCGGCTCGGCCATGCTAGCAGCAGCCGCGTTTCGCTGGTGTCGGTGGCCTCGATCGACAGCTCGACGAAGCGCATGTCGCGCGTATTGCCCACGCCCAGATTGAACTGCTCGACCGGCTCATGGTAAATCTCGACCGGGGCGCTGCCCAGGGTCAGGCGGAACAGGCGGTCGGCGCGCTTGGTGGTGGCGTCTTCCTGCACGAAGAACACGGTCTTGTTGTCGGCGGCCCAGGCCACCGACGTCACGCGCGGCGCGCTGTCGGCCAGCAGCTTGCCGGTCTTCAGGTCCTTGACCTGCAGCGTGTACTGGCGGTAGCCGGTGGTGTCGGTCGAGTACAGCAGCATGCCGCCGTCGTGGCTGACCGCCATCGCGCCCACGGCGAAGAACTTCTGGCCCTCGGCCAGCACGTTCTGGTCGAGCAGCACTTCCTCGGCGGCCTGGGCGTCGTAGTGCATTTTCGCGTCCGCGTGGCGGCGCGCCATGACCGGATACTGCTTGCCCGCCTCGAAGCGGCTGTAATAGTAGTAGGCGCCGCGGCGGGTCGGGACCGACAGGTCCACATCCTGCATGCGGCCCTTGATCTCGCCATACAGCTTGGCCGCGAGCGGCTTGATGGCCGCCGTTTGCGCCTCGGTGTACGCGTTTTCCGCGTTCAGGTGGGCGATCACCTCGGGCTGCTCTTTCTTGTGCATCCAGCGGTAGTCATCGGTGACGACTTCGCCGTGGCGGGTTTCCTGCCACGCCGTTTTGGCCGCCACCGGGGCGCTGACGGCCGACGGATCGGCCACGGCCGACAAGCGGCAAGGCCGATCGCGAGCGAACTCAGAATAAGGGGGATCTTTTGAAATGACACGGTCGCTCCGAAGTGTTTTTGTGCCAATATTCTAGGGTCGTCACGCCGAAAAAGGTAAAAAACATGATGCAAGCACCGGCAGCGCGCCCTGCTCCAGGATCTGTTCCGTGTGGCCGTGGACGCGGTCGATCCGCTGCGCGCAATCGCGGCCCACCTGCCGCCCCCGCCCAAGGGGCGCACGGTGGTCGTCGGCGCCGAAGCAAGGCGGCCGCGCGCATGGCGCAGGGTCTCGAGCAGCACTGGCAGGGCGCGCTCGGCGGGCTGGTGGTCACGCGCTACGGTCACGGCGCGCCGACCAGCCGCATCGCGGTGATCGAAGCGGGGCACCCGGTGCCGGACGACGCCAGCGCGCGCGGCCGAACGGATGCTGGCCCAGGTGGGCCAGCCCTGTCGGCCGACGACCTGGTCTTGTGCCTGATGTCGGGCGGCGGATCGGCCCTCATGTCGCTGCCCGCGCCCGGCCTGTCGCTGCACGACAAGCGCGCCATTCACCAGCAGCTGCTGGCCAGCGGCGCGCCGATCGGCGCCATGAACTGCGTGCGGCGCCACCTGTCGGCCATCAAGGGCGGGCGCCTGGCGCTGGCCTGCGCGCCGCCCCCCGTGTGGACGCTGGTGGTGTCGGACGTGCCGGGCGACGACCCGGCGGTGGTGGCTTCCGGCCCGACCGTGGCCGACAACAGCCGCGGCGCCGACGCGCTGGCCATCCTCGAACGCTACCGCATCCCCGTGCCGGACGCGGTGCGCGCCGTGCTGGCCGATCCCGCGCTGGCCGCGCCGCTGGCGGGCGACCCGCGCCTGCGCCGCAACGCGGTGCGCGTGATCGCCAGCGCCCAGCAGGCGCTCGACGCCGCCATGCCGCCGCCGCCGCGCGCGGCTAGGCATCACGCCGCTGATTTTGGGCGGCAGCATCGAAGGCGAAGCGCGCGACGTGGCGCTGGTCCACGCCGGCATCGCGCGCCAGATCCGCGCGCATGGCCAGCCGCTGGCCGCCCCGTGCGTGATCCTGTCGGGCGGCGAGACCAGCGTCACCGTGCGCGGCCAAGGGCGGGGCGGGCGCAACGCCGAATTCCTGCTGGCGCTGGGGCTGGCGCTGGACGGCATGGCGGGCGTGCACGCCATCGCCTGCGACACCGACGGCATCGACGGCACCGAAGACAACGCCGGCGCCCTGCTCGGACCGGACAGCCTGGCGCGCGCCGCCCAAGCCGGCCTCGACGGGCGCGCCCTGCTGGCCGACAACGACGGCTACCGCTTCTTTGCTTAAGCCTGGGCGACCTGATCGTCACCGGCCCCACCCGCACCAACGTCAACGACTTCCGCGCCATCCTGGTGCTCTGACAACTGCGTGGGGGGTCAGGTCTGACATCCGGACACGAGCTCATCGATAAGCGCCGCGCCCGGCCGCGCGTCTGTCTGCTGCCGCTGCATGGTGCGGCGGCGCTGCGCTGATATCGTCGCGCGATGGCCAGACCACTCCGATTGCTGTATCCGGGCGCGCTCTATCACGTCACTGCGCGTGGGAATCGTCTCGCGCCCATTTTTCATGACGACAGCGACCGCCGCGCATGGCTGGCGATCCTTCGGACAACGTGCGCGCTTCAACTTTTCCGTGCACGCTTACTGCCAGATGGGAAATCACTTCCACCTGCTGGTGGAAACGGCGGATGGAAATTTGCCAAGCGGAATGCGCTACCTGGGCGGGGTGTATACCCAGCACGTCAACCGGCGCCACAAGCTGGTGGGGCATGTCTTTCAGGGCAGATACAAAGCGGTGCTGATCCAGAAGGAAAGTCATCTCCTGGAACTGGCCCGTTATCTGGTGCTCAATCCGGTCCGGGCGGGCATGGTGAAGTCCGCGCAGGAATGGCACTGGAGCAGCTATCACTGGACGGTGGGCCAGGCGCTGCCGCCGCCCTGGATGAATACGGATTGGCTGCTGGCCCAGTTCGGCGCTTGCTTGGCGCGAGGCCATCGTGCGCTACCGGCAATTTGTGCAACAGGCGACGCCAGGCGAGAACCCGCTGCGCTTTACCAAGTTTCAATTGATCCTGGGCGACGATCAATTTGCGTCTGAGCATCGCAACAAGTCCACGGACAGGGCCCTGTCCGACGCGGTCAAGCTGCAGCAGCCTAAGCATGCGACCTTGTCGCTGGGCGAGTTTCAGGCGCGCTATGCGGAGCGCGATGAGGCGATGGCGCGGGCGTTCTGGTCGACCGCGTTTCCCATGACCGCGATTGCGCGGCATTTCGGCGTATCGACCAAGACGGTCAGCCGGGCGGTGTGCCGCTACGAAGCCGCACTGACGGCCGAGTCTTCCGCCTGACGCCCCTTTCCCCGCTATTTGCAGCATGTTGGTGAGAATGACAGCGCTGATTGTTCAGCTCGTGTCCAAATGTCAGACCTGACCCCCACGCCGGTCCGGGCGCGTGTGTTGTAAATACATCGTCTTGCTGACAACTTGTCAGACAGCGTGCAGAAAACGATGCGGCAAGCATATTTTTTTAACAAAACGACCGAAGATGTTCAAATTTGAACACTTTTCGACTGTCGTTACATTTGGTAAAACATGTAAAACACCAAATTAACGCTGATTCTTACAAATTGTCACAGCTGAGTTGTTGCTAAAGCGCCGAATCGGCACGGAATTCCATTTTTTCGATTCCTTTTTGAATTAATCTTCAAAGCTCGTTTAAAAAAGCGAGTTCCCAGCTGCAATGTCTGCTGGGAAAAAATGGCAGGGCGTGCTTACCGGCGTGCGACTGCCACCATAAAATTATCATCGGAAAATAGAGGAACGACATGAAGCAAGTGCATTCGACCTACCCGTCTTTATTGAAGTTGTGCGCAGCAGCCGTCATCGGAGCAAGCCCGTTGATCGCTCAAGCGGGCATCCCCGAGTTCTCTGCATTAGGGCAAACGGAAAAAACGATCGTCACGACCGATCGCATGATTGTTAAATACAAGGACGCTACGCCAGCAGACAAAAGCGCCGCCAAAGTACAAGCCATGGGCAGCACCCGCATGGCAGCACTGACCCGTTCGGGCCAGCAGTTCGGCCTGACCATGAAAACCATGCACACCACCGCCACCGGTGCCAACGTGGTTAGCCTGGGCAAACGCATGTCGATCACCGAAGTTGCCGCCCTGGCGCGCGACCTCAAGGAACGCGATTCGAACGTCGAATACGCAGAACCAGACCGCATGATGAAGAAGCTGTTCGTGCCTAACGATACCCGTTACACCGAACAGTGGCAGTACTACGAAACCACCGGCGGCCTGCGCCTGCCGCAAGCCTGGGACGTGAGCACCGGTTCCGGCGTGAACGTGGCTGTGATCGACACCGGCTACCGTCCACACGCTGACCTGTCCGGCCAGTTCATCGGCGGCTACGATTTCATCACCGATACCGCCATCTCGGCTGACGGCAATGGCCGCGACGCCGATGCCAGCGATCCGGGCGATTCGACCACCATGCTTACCAGTGCGGCGCAGGCGAGCCATCGTCGACCTCCAGCTGGCACGGTACCCACGTGGCTTAAGCACCATCGCTGCCAAAACCAACAACGGTTCGGGCGTCGCTGGCGTGGCATTCAATGCCAAGATCGTTCCGGTGCGCGTACTGGGCAAATGCGGCGGCTACACCTCCGACATCGCCGACGCCATCATCTGGGCATCGGGCGGCAGCGTGGCCGAAGCGTGCCAGCCAATGCCAACCCAGCGCGCTGATCAACATGTCGCTCGGCGGCGGCGGCGCTTGCGACACCACCACCCAGAACGCGATCAACAGCGCCCGTTCGCGTGGCACCGTGGTCGTGGTCGCAGCAGGCAATGAAAACACCGACGCGAGCTCGTCGAACCCAGCCAACTGCGCTGGTGTCGTGACCGTTGCGGCAACCAACCGTTCCGGCGGCCGTGCTTACTACTCGAACTACGGCACCGTGGTTGACGTTGCAGCCCCGGGCGGCGACGTGCGCACCGCTGGCGGCGGCATCCTGTCGACGCTCAACGCCTAAGCACCACCGTGCCAGGCGCTGACAGCTATGCGTTTTACCAGGGTACTTCGATGGCGACCCCGCACGTCGCTGGCGTGGCGGCACTGATGCTGGCCAAGACCCCAAGCATGACGCCTGACCAGGTTGAAAGCACCCTGGAAGTCGACCTCGCGCGCCTTCCCGGCCAGCTGCAGCGGTTGCGGCGTCGGCCTGGTTGACGCCAACGCGGCACTGGGCGGCGGCGTGGTGGTTCCACCGACGGGCTCGAACGAGACCGAGTCGAACAACACGACGGCAACGGCCAACTCGGTCACGGTCAGCGGCACGGTCATGAACGGCAACATGGGTTCGACCACCGATACCGACTACTTCGTGGTTCAACTGCCAGCAGGTAAAACGCTGACCTCGACCCTGACCCCAGGTTCGTCGACCGCCGACTATGACCTGTATGTCTACAACAGCAACGGCACCCAGATCGGCGCCAGCGAAAACGCAGCAGGCAAGGTTGATTCGGTCGCAGTGACCAACACCGGCACCTCGACCTTCGCTCGCTATGTGCGCGTCAAGTACTACAGCGGCGGCACGGGTGCTACCAGCGGCAAGTACACGCTGAAACTGTCGTGGTAATCTGACCGCAGCAGTAACACCGCAATGAAAAACGGGTGGCGCAAGCCACCCGTTTTTTTGTTCCGCCGCCTATTCGTAGGCCAAGCAGGCGGCGCTGCTCTTCGGGGCTGGAAGTACTTGTCGCGCAGCTGCTGCACGGCGGCCGCCGCGCCCGGCGCGAGCGCGCTGCGTTCGGCCAGGTAGCGCGCGATGCGCTGCTTCCAGGCCGCTTCGTCGCGATCCAGTTCGGCCAGTGCTCTCGCGCCTTCGGGACTGAAGGCGGCGGCGCGCAGCCGGTACACCTCGTCGTCGGTCGCACCCTTGGCGCGCAGTTGCTGCACCGCTTCTTCGGTGCGGATCACGCGGGTCGGCGCTTCGCGTTCCTCGCGCATGGCGGGCGACAGTTTCTGGTCGAGCGCGGCCAGCTTGTCGGCGCGCTGCGCCACGCTCAGTTTCGGGTCCTGGCTGATCTCGATGCGGGCCAGGGCGTCGGCGTCGTAAGCGTCGGAAAAGCCGAACAGGCTTGGCGATTTCCTTGGGCGTGAAATACTGGGCGCGCAGCTTTTGCATGCTTAGGCCAGGCGCGCGCGCGGCGCTGGCCATGTCGGTCCCTTGCGCCATGCCCGACTCCAGGCTGACCAGCGCGCTTGTAATCGAGGTAGCTGGCCAGCAGACGCTTGGCCTTGGCGGCCGGTCCCGGTTTCAGGCGCCGGTCCAGTTCGCGCTCGATCTCGGCGCGGATCGCCTGCAAGTCTTTTCGCCGAGGCTTACCCAGGTAGTAGTCGAACAGGTGCCCGAGCTCGGCGTCGACCACCAGTTCGCCGTCCGGATCGGCGCGCACGTCGCCGTCGGGACGGGTGCCTTCCATCGAACGCACGAAGGCGAAGGGATCGGCCTTGGGCGCGTCCACCGCTTCGGGCGGCGGGGCCGCGGGCGGGGCCAGCAGGGCGTACAGCAGGCCGAAGCGGCAACCGCGCCTACCCCCATTTTTGTCATGGTTGTCAGCGCGGTCATGTCGCTCTCCTTACAGGCCGAGCTGCTGCAGGCGGTTGGCTTGCTGCCTGAAGACCGTGACCGGGCTGGTCTCGAACAGGTTGACGATGCCGATCAGCTGGTTGACTTCATCGGCGTGGTTCATGCCGTAGTCGTCGCGGATGGTGCGCCCCAGGTGGCTCTTGCAGCTGGCGACCAGGCCATCGTTCTTTTCGCCGAAGGCGGCGCCGGTCAGCAGGAAGATCGGGTCGAGCGCGTCGAGCGCGTTGGTCCAGGTCTTGCCGCCGCTCCAGGAGAAGTAGTGCACGCCGTTGACCACGTAGGCGCCTTCGCCGCAGGACGAGGTCGGCAAGCCTGCCGGATGGGCCGCGTTGAAGGCGGCGGTGCTTATGGGTCGACAGCGATTGCAGCGCGGCGCGTCCGTTTTGCGGCAAGCCCGAGCCGCCCGACAGGAAGGTGATCAGCGAGCCGACCGCGTTGGCCAGGGTGCTGGTCACGCCCGGCACCAGGCCGAGCGCGATGTCGGCCACCCTGGAACCCTTGTTCACGCTCGAGCCACGCTGCTGACCGAGGCCACCAGGTCGGGACGGACCGAGGCGACGTAGCGGCTGGTGGGGCCGCCGTGGCTATGGCCGATCAGATTGACCTTGCCCTTGCCGGTGGCGGCGACGATTTGCTTGACCTGGGTGAGCAGTTGCTCGCCGCGCATTTCGGTGCTGTTGGCGGCCGACACGCTGGTCGTGAATACCTGGGCGCCGCCGCTGCGCAGGGCAGAGGGCACGCCGTAAAAATACTCCACGGGTCCGATGTTGTCGAAGCCGAAGAGTCCGTGTACGAGGACGACTGGATATTTCGTCTGGGTATAACCCAATGCCCAGGATGGGGCGGGTACGGCCATTGCTGCTGCGATTACGACGGGCATGCACTTCCAAAAGCGATTCTTCATTTTGTCTCCGTTATGGTATTGAAGTCGACTGCTGGAACTGAAGTTGTGCAATTCAAGTTGCACATTCCTTCCTGTTACCGAGTTCACCAGATGTGTTCCGCTCCTGACGGCCTGGGGTGGATGATTTTTAAATTAGAGCGAGCGCTCGGTTTTTTGAATTTATCACCATATTTTCGAAAAAGCACGACGCGCTGCAATAAGACCGGCTGTTCTTTTCCGCGCGGAATTTTAGTGTGGTGTTATTGCGAACAAGTTGCACAGAAATCCAGTGTTAGCCGGATTTCCGTGCAGATCGCCTTACAAGCCGAGTTGTTGCAGGCGGTTCGCTTGCTGGCGGAAGATGGTGACCGGGCTGGTCTCGAACAGATTGACGATGCCGATGGTCTGATTGACTTCATCGAGGTGGTTCATGCCGTAGTCGTCGCGGATCACGCGCCCCAGGTGGGAACTGCAGCTGGCGACCAGGCCGTCGTTCTTTTCACCGAGCGCGCTGCCGGTCACGAGCAGGGCCGGGTCGATGATGTCGAAGGCATTGGTCCAGCTCTTGCCGCCGCTCCAGGAGAAATAGTGCACGCCGTTGACCACGGCCGCGCCTTCGCCGCAGGCGCTGGCTAACACCCCTTCCGGATGGCGCGCATTGAAGGCGGCCATGCCGATGGTGGTCAGCGACTGGGCCGCGGCCATGCTGTCCTGGGGATAGCTTGGCGTTGCCCGAGAGGAAGCTGATCAGGGTGGCCAGCGCATCGGCCACGCTGCCGCCGCACCGGGCGCCACGCGCAGGATGATGTCGGCCACCCTGGAGCCCTTGTTGACGCCGCCCACCGAGCTGACCGAGGCGACCAGGTCGGGCCGGACCGAGGCCACGTAGCGGATGGTCGGCCCGCCATGGCTGTGGCCGATCAAATTGACTTTTCCTTGCCGGTGGCGGCGATGATCTGGCGCACCTGGCTGAGCAGCTGTTCGCCGCGCACCTCGGTGCTGTTGGCGGCCGACACGCTGGTGGTGTACACGGTGGCGCCGCCGCTGCGCAGGGCCGAGGGGATCCCGTACCAGTATTCGACCGGACCGATACGGTCGAAGCCAGAACAGGCCGTGCACCAGCACGATCGGGTAGCGGGTGGCGGTGTAACCTTGCGCCCAGGAAGGGGCCGGGGCGATCAGGATGGTGGCAAGCAGCAGGGTCAGGCAATGTCTCAAGCGATTCTTCATCATGTCTCCGTTATGTGGAATGAAAGTCGAATGCTGGAACGGAAGTCGTGCGGTGCGAGCCGCACATTCCTTCGTGTTACCGAGTTCACCAGGGTTGATCCGCTCCTGACGGCCGTGGGGAAGAGAGAAAAAGAGCGAGCGCTCGGTTTGATGAATGTAGCATCGGCGGTGGGATAAAGCATGACGCGCCGCAATATGTGCGGCGCTTCTTTTCCTTAATAAATTTATATGCGGGCGATATAATCGTTCCATATACCAACCTTGGTCTGATGCGAGCAACGATATGAGCAATGTGGAGTCCAGCCGCTTCGACTTCGAACAATTCCAGCGCATGACGGCGCTCAACGGTGAAACGATCTGGGCTTACCTGGTCGACCGCCACGCCGACCGGATCGGCGTCAAGCGCCTGTGCTTGCGCTGGAAAACATGGAAAAGATCTTCGGCGCCACTTTCCGGCTGGCCAACGAAGTCGGTTTCCGCGCGATGAGTTTGCGCGACCTGTGCCGCGAGACGGGCTTGTCGATGGGCGGCCTGTACGGCTACATCGACAGCAAGGACCAGCTGGCCGAAATGATCGAGGACGTGGTGCGCCACGCCACCTTCGAACTGCCGCGCATGTTCGCCCACCTCGCGGCGCCCCAGGAGCGGCTCGAGGCGATGGTGCGCGGCACGATCTATCTGTCCGAGATCCTGCAACCCTGGTTTTACTTCGTGTACATGGATTCGCGCGTGCTCAACCACGAGCAGCGCGGCATGGCGAAAAATTCGGAATTGTCGGTGCAGACCTATATCAGCCAGCATCCTCGACGAGCTCAAGCCGCCGCCGCCCGGCAATACCACCCTGCTGGCGGCCCACATCGTGGCGATGTTCCAGGATTGGTACATCAAGCGCTGGAAATACCGCGCGGCCAGGGTCCATGTCGACGATTTCGCCGACAGCGTGGTGCGCCTGATGCGCAGTCATCTGGACTAAGCGTCAGGCGGCGTTCAAGCGAGCCCGGCAAAGAACTTGCAACATTGGGCGTTGTGGGCAATACTGTATGCAATTACAGTGTTTTGACCCGATGCCGTGACCTCCACTGCCCAACGCCACATTGCCCACCTCGACATGGACGCCTTTTACGCGTCGGTCGAGCTGCTCAAGTATCCGGAATTGCGCGGCCAGGCGGTGGTCATCGGCGGCGGGCGCGACCAGCACCCGGTCGAGCAGGTGGACGGCACGCGCCGTTTCGCCCGCCTGCGCGATTACGTGGGCCGGGGCGTGGTCACCACCTCCACCTACGAAGCGCGCGCTCGGCATTTTTTCCACGATGGGCATCATGAAGGTGGCCAAGCTGGGGCCGGACGCGATCTTGCTGCCCACCGATTTCGAGTCTTACCGCAAGTTTTCCAGCATGTTCAAGGACGCGGTGGCCGCCATCGCCCCCGTGATCGAAAACGTGGGCATCGATGAAATCTATATCGACCTGAGCGAGTTCGGCGACCAGGCGGCGGACGTGGCGCGCACCATCAAGGAAGCGGTGTCGGCCGCGACAGGCTTGTCGTGCTCGATCGGGCTGGCGCCGAATAAATTGCTGGCCAAGATATGTTCCGACCTCGAAAAGCCGAACGGCCTGACCATCTTGCGCGAGCAAGACATCGCGGCCCGCGTCTGGCCGCTGCCCGTGCAAAAGATCAACGGGGTGGGGCCGAAGGCGAAAGAGAAACTGAACAATATCGGGATCGTCACCATCGGCGACCTGGCCCGCACCGATGCGGCCGTGCTGCGGCCCCATTTCGGCGAACTCTACACCAGCTGGCTGTGCCGCGTGGCCCAGGGCAGCGACGACCGCCCGGTGCGCACCAGCTCGGAAACCAAATCGGTCAGCCGCGAAGTGACCTTCGAGCGCGATCTGCAAGTGGTGAGCGACCGGCCCGTGCTGTCGGCCAAGATCGAGGCCCTGTGCGGCCGCGTGGCCGAGGATCTCAAGAAGCAGGATCTGGTAGAAGCAAGACGGTGGGCGTCAAGCTCAAGTTCGAGGACTTTTCCACCGTCACGCGCGACATCACGCTGCCCAGGAACACGGCCGATCCCCTGACCATCCTCAAGGCCGCGCGCGACTGCCTCAAGCGCGTGCCCTTCGAAAAGAAAATCCGCCTGCTCGGGGTGCGCATCTCGACCTTGTCGGTAATGTCTGCCGCAAACCGCAACGACAACGCCCAGGCCGAATTGTTCCCGTTCGCTTGAATGCTGCCTTGGTTCAGGGGGCGTCGTCGCGCCAGGTCTCGCGGGTCGGAGCTAAGCCAATACCGCCGCGACTGGTTCGTTGCGCTTCTGGTCGAAGGCGCCGGACGGGGCCGCGGATCACGTCCCGGGCGTCGCCGTCGTGCGAGCCTCTCAGCAGGGCACGGAGCATGATGAAATTTCCTTTGTGGAAATCTTCGTGTATTCACGGCACTGCCTGAAATCCCTTGCGGTGTGGGTTACATACGACATTCCCGGGGGCGAAATGGACGGGGTGTCCGGCCGGTTGAGCGTGTAAAATATCGTTCCTTCGGAAATTTTGACTGAAACAAGGCAAACGCACATGTGGTTCAAGAATCTTCAGATTTATCGCCTGCCCGCTCCTTGGGCCTACACCCCTGAGCAGCTGGAAGCGGCGCTCGCACCACAGAGTTTTGTTCCTGCAACAAGCAATGAATTGCTGCGCCAGGGCTGGGATACCCCGCGTCCGAACGGCGGCTTGGTCCACGTGGTCAACAAGCAAATGCTGATCCTGCTGGGTACGGAAAAGAAATTGCTGCCAGGTTCGGTCATCAACCAGGTGGCCAAGGCCAAGGCGGCCGAGCTGGAAGAAGCGCAAGGTTTCGCTCCCGGCAAGAAAGCCATGAAGGAACTCAAGGAGCGCGTGGCCGACGAATTGCTGCCGCGCGCCTTCAGCATCCGCAGCAACATCTGGACCTGGATCGATCCGGTCAACGGCTGGCTGGTGGTCGACGCGGCCAGCCCGGCCAAGGCGGACGACGTGATCAAGCTGCTGCTCAAGGCGGTCGACCGCATGCCGCTGGAAAGTCTGCGCGTGCAGCGCCTCGCCCGTGGCCGTCATGACCGCCTGGCTGGAAACCGATGAAGCGCCGGTCGGCTTTACCGTGGACCAGGATACCGAACTGCGCGCCACCGGCGAGAGCAAGGCGGCCGTGCGTTACGTCAAGCACACGCTGGAAGCGGACGACATCCGCCGCCACATCGCCGCCGAGCAAGCAGTGCACGCGCCTGGCCATGACCTGGAACGACAAGATTTCCTTCGTGCTCACCGAATCGCTGGCGATCAAGGGCATCAAGCCGCTCGACGTGATCAAGGAAAACGATGCGAGCACCCGCAACGATGAAGAGCGTTTCGACAACGACATGATGCTGATGACCGGCGAACTGTCGAAGATGATGGCCGACATCGTGGAAGCCCTGGGCGGCGAAGCGACCGCTTAAGCCATTCTGGCGTTCCAAGCAACAACGGCCACTTCGCAGTGGCCGTTGTCACATCTGGCGCGGCTTTTTATGGTGTCCTACAGCGGTTGGAACACGCTTAGCATGGCGCGGTTCTTGGTGACGTTGTCCCAGGCGAACACTTGTCCGTTCATCGCAACGTAGACGCTAGGCTGGCAGCGTCTGGGCCGCCGCCGTGGCGAAGCCGAGATTGAACAGCGCGTCCGAATTGGCGATCGAATAGGGAATCATGGCGCCCGTGAAGACGATGGTCTTGCCGAGCGCGACGGTGCCCAGCACGGCCGCCGTCTCTTTCATGGTGTCGGTGCCGTGCACGATGACGATCGCTTTCTCGGCCGCCTTCTGGCACGAAGTGAGTACACGCTCACGGTCCACGTCCTGCATGTCGAGCGAGTCGAGCAGCGGCAGGATTTCCAGTTCGACCGGAATGGTCATGCGGCTGCGCACACGAGCACGGCTTAGCAAATGGCTGTCGGCGAAGCCCAGTGTGCCGTTCAGTTCGTTGTAATGTTTGTCGAAAGTGCCGCCGGTGGCGATGATGCGCAAGCTCATAATGTTCTGGAGATTCCAAGGGAAAAGGTGCCTAATGATACCGTGTAGCATCGCCTCTGTCGAAACGCGGAAAGTGCGCGCCTGCTTTTGCGGCTGCGCTAGAATCCGTGGCTTGCGCAGGAGCAGACTAGCCATTTAGCCCAGATATCCCATGAAAGCCGTCGCACCTGGAACCGTCATTTTTCATCGCCATCGCGGGTATGGCGTCATCACGCACGTCAATTTGCTGACCGGCTGGATCTCGGCCCGCTTCGGCAGCGAAGCGCGCACCCTGGATCTGAACCTGTCGCAGGATGAAGTCCAGCATGCTGACGGCGAAGCGATTCTGTTCCGCCGCGCCCCACCCGACCGCATGCCGCACGCGCGCCTGATGGCCATGGTGCGCGCCTTGCACGAGGCTACGAAAAACTCTACCTGTATTCCTGGCCCAAGCCGTCCGGCCTGCACTGGCGCTGGCACTTGTTCACCGGCCAGCGCGACTGGATGCAGCGCCCCTGGCGCGAAGGCTGGTATGGCTCGGGCGCCGACTACAACGGCAATCCCGTGATGGGCTGGGGCGATACCCCGGGCGCCACCACGGAAGAATTGATTCATGCGCTGGCGAAATTCGATCCCCAGGGCCTGGCCCAGGCGCTCGGGCGCGACGAGGATCATACAAACTGGTTCGCGGGCGTGTGCAAGGCGCTGCTGCCCGGCTACATGTACAGCCTGGACATGGAACGGGCTGCCATCGGCGGCCTGCGCGAGACGCCGCCGGTGCCGGTCATCGCGGTGCGCGCCAACCTCCCCGCCTACGACGGCCCCACCATCGGCTGGCCGCCCGGCTGGGCCGGGCTGTGGACGCGGGCCCACGTGTTGCCCGCGCCGCCGGTCAGCTTCAGCGGCGAGCCGGTGGTGCGCGTAACGTCCGATTAGGCCTTGTTCGCCAGTACGGCCGGATTGAGGATGTTGGTCGGCTTGCCATTGGCAAAGTTGACCACGTTCTCGAACGCCGCCTTGAAATACATCTCATAGCTGTTCTGTTCAACGTAGCCGAGGTGCGGCGTAGCCAGCACGGTCGGGATGCGCAGCAGGGGCGAATCGGGCGCCAGCGGTTCGCTGGTGAACACGTCGAGCGCGGCGTAGCCCGGGCGGCCCGCGTGCAGCGCCGCTTCCAGCGCGCCTTCGGCGACCAGTTCGGCGCGGCTGATATTGACCAGCAGCGCGTCCGGCTTCATGCGCGCCAGATCGGCGGCCGTGACGATGCCGCGGGTGGCGTCCACCAGCCGCAAGTGCAGGCTGAGCACGTCGGCCCGGGCGAAGAAGTCCTCGCGCGAGGCGGCCGCCGCCTCGAAGCCGTCGGCCACGGCGGCCTTGCGGCTGGTTTCCCCGCCCCACACCAGCACCTGCATCCCGAAGGCCTTGCCGTAGCTTAGCCACCAGGCGCCCGATCTTGCCGTATCCCCAGATGGCCAGGGTGCGCCCGCGCACCACCCGGCCCAGGCCGTTGAGCGCGGGGTTGATCGAGGCCGTCTGCCACAGCCCATCCTTGAGGTTGTTTGCGTAGGGAACGATCCGGCGCGAGGCGGCCATGATCAGGGTCCAGGCCAGTTCGGCTAGGCGCTACAGGGCGAGCCGACACCTTCCGCGATCGCAATCCCATGCTCGGTGGCGGCGCTAACATCGATGTGTCCGGCCACCTTGCCGGTCTGGGAAATGAGCTTCAGATTCGGCAGTTTGGACAGCAGCTGGCGCGACAGCGTGGTGCGTTCACGGATCAGCACCAGGGCATCGAACGGGGCCAGCCGGATCGCCAGCTGGCCCGCGCCGCGCGCGGAATTGCTGAAGATTTTCAGCTCGTGCCCGGCCAAAATTTTTATGCAGTCCAGATTGTGGACGGCTTCCTGGTAATCATCAATTACGGCAATTTTCATGTGTTTTGCGCGAAGTTAGGTAAAAATTCGTAGGACAATAACGGAATATCTGGATTTCGAAATAGCCTACTACTTTAGTCGACTATTCTTACTACATTTTCGTTTAAATCGGCTATTGGCAGGTGTACAATCGGGCCCAAATTAAGGATGCGACCTGTCGTTTCCAGCAGTACCGTTCCACCCAGCCTCACACCAATCCGGGGCTGTCGACATGACCGCCGTATCGCCGAACCATCTCCCCAGGAATGGATTTCCGAGCGCAAGCCACAAGCTGACGACGATCCTGCCGTGCCGGAACAAGAAAAGAATTCTTATTGGCATTGGAGGTAGTATGAATCAGCCCGTTATGGGTGGCGTTGCAACATTGAACGTCCCAGCACACATTAAACATCAAAAGCTCATCAATTGGGTCAGCGAAATCGCTGCCCTGACGAAGCCTGCACGCATCTACTGGTGCGATGGTTCGCAGGAAGAGTACGACCGCCTGTGCGGCGAAATGGTTGCCATGCAAGCACCATGAAAAAACTCAACCCGGCCAAGCGCCCGGGTTCCTACCTGGCTTGCTCCGATCCGTCGGACGTGGCGCGCGTGGAAGACCGTACCTACATCTGCTCGGCGACCAAAGAGCAGGCCTACTGACCAACAACTGGATGGAACCGGCAGAAATGCGCGGCACCCTGAGCGGCCTGTTCGACGGCTGCATGGCTTACCGCACGCTGTACGTGGTGCCGTTCTCGATGGGCCCGCTGGGTTCGCCGATCGCCCACATCGGCGTTGAACTGTCCGATTCGCCTTACGTTGCCGTCAACATGCGCATCATGACGCGCATGGGCAAAGCCGTGTACGACGTGCTCGGCACCGACGGCGAATTCGTGCCGTGCGTGCACACCGTCGGCGCACCGCTGGCTGCTGGCCAGAAAGACGTTGCATGGCCTTGCAACAAGACCAAATACATCGTGCACTACCCTGAGACCCGCGAAATCTGGTCCTACGGTTCCGGCTACAGGCGGCAACGCGCTGCTGGGCAAGAAATGCTTCGCGCTGCGTATCGCGTCGAACATGGGCTTCCAGGAAGCCCAGGCTTGGCAGCACCGGCTGGCTGGCTGAACACATGCTGATC
The DNA here is from genome assembly GCA_024703915.1 of Massilia sp. H-1. Lineage (GTDB taxonomy): Bacteria > Pseudomonadota > Gammaproteobacteria > Burkholderiales > Burkholderiaceae_D > Telluria_A. Next base: position 2,998,346 of record CP087969.1, read on the forward strand.
CTGGGCGTCGAATCCCCGGAAGGCAAGAAGCACTACGTCGCGGCCGCCTTCCCTTCGGCTTGCGGCAAGACCAACTTCGCCATGCTGATCCCGCCAAAGAGCTTCAATGGCTGGAAAGTGACCACCATCGGCGACGATATCGCCTGGATCAAGCCGGGCGCCGATGGCCGCCTGTACGCGATCAATCCGGAAGCGGGCTACTTCGGCGTTGCGCCGGGCACCAACACCAAGACCAACTCGAACTGCATGGCCTCGATGGATGCCAACACCATCTTCACCAACGTCGCGCTGACCGACGATGGCGACGTGTGGTGGGAAGGCCTGACCAAGGAAGCGCCGTCGCACCTGATCGACTGGCAGGGCAAGGACTGGACCCCTGAATCGGGCGTCAAGGCAGCCCACCCGAACGCGCTTCACCGTGGCCGCGACCCAGAACCCGGTACTCGATCCGGCCTGGGACGATCCTGCGGGCGTGCCGATTTCGGCCTTCATCTTCGGCGGCCGCCGTTCGACCACCGTGCCACTGGTGACCGAAGCGCGCAACTGGAACGAAGGCGTGTACATGGCTGCGACCATGGGTTCGGGAAACGACCGCTGCCGCTGCTTACCAGATGGGCATCGTGCGCCGCGATCCGTTCGCGATGCTGCCGTTCATCGGCTACAACATGAGCGACTACTTCCAGCACTGGCTGGACATGGGCAAGAAAATCAGCGCCCTGAACGCGGCCGCACTGCCGAAGATCTACTGCGTCAACTGGTTCCGTACCGATGAAGCAGGCAAGTTCGTCTGGCCTGGTTTTGGCGACAACATGCGCGTGCTCAAGTGGATGCTCGAGCGTATCGAAGGCGCCATGGGCACCGAGAACGTGTTCGGCACCACCCCGAATTTCGGCGACCTGAACTGGGATGGCCTGGAATTCACGCAGCAGCAGTTCGACACCATCACCTCGATCGACAAGGCCGCCTGGAACGAAGAACTCAAGCTGCACGATGAGCTGTTCGCCAAGCTCGCTTACCACCTGCCGCAAGAGCTGGTGGCGACCAAGGCGGAACTGGAAAAGCGCCTGGCTTCTTAAGAGGCTTGCTGCAATGAACAACGGCGCCCTCGGGCGCCGTTGTTCGTTTTACCACCACATCGCCCTCGCGAAGGCGGGGGCCTATAGCACCGTACCGAATTCGGTGACGTGCCATGGGCCGCGAGGCGTCGCACCGCCGCCTGCGCGAGGGCGATGTAGTGGGTGTTCTATTCCCCGATCCAGTCGCGCCAGCCGCTGGCGCTGCCGCCGTCCTGGGTCAGGCGCAGGCGCCAGCAGGCCGGGCCGCTGGCCTGGTCGAAGGCGACGTCGAGCACCGGCGTCTCGTGCAGCGTGTCTTCCAGTTCCAGCATGCTTAAGCGAAGCCTGCGCACCAGGCGCTTGTCGGGCGCGCTGCCCAGCTTGGGGCAGCCGGTGAAGATCAGGTCGCGGTCCGGGCCCGTTTCTGGAGGCGCCGTAGTCGGGCGCTTCGGAACACACGTTCGAGCGGTACTGGTAAGGCACGAAGGCGCGCGCCTGGGCGCCGGTGCGGGTCAGGTCGGCGCCAAAGAATTGCTGGCGCGTGAAAAGCTCAGCAGGTGGCGGTAAGGCTCGCGCGCGGCTTAAGCACCGTGTACTGCACCGGCTGCACGATCGCCGCATAGCGCGCTGCAGCTGTTGGCCGTGGCCACCGGCAGCAGCTTGCGCGTGGCCTCGCCCTGCAGCGCGAGCGCGAACTTGTCGCCCTCGCCGATGGCGATGCGCGCACCGACGCTCACTTCGGCCGCATCCTCGTCCATGTCGTCGTCTTCCTCGACGTTTTCGAATTCATACACGTGACCGGCCACGAAGCCATGCTTACTAACTGCCACGCGGAACAGGCTTAGCCGATTCTTCCACCGCCTGGCTGATGTCGCGCAGTCCGTATTTTTCGGCCAGGATGCGCATGTCTTCGCGTGCCGCGGCGTCGTCGCCGAAGGCGCCCTTGCGCATCAGGTAATAGGTGGTGTCGGCTTCGCCCAGCTGGCGGCCCGGATCGAGGCGCTTGAGCATGACCTTCAGGTTGCGCCCGGCAGTCACGTCGCGGATCGTAAAGTCGCGTACTTTGAGCTTGGGCGGCACTTCAAGCAGGATCTGGTTGCCCTTCTTGTCCTTGCTGTGGGTCTTGAGGGCCTAGCTTCTTCCAGAACAGGACGCCGAGCGCATTCTCGGGCAGTGCCAGCTTGCCATCCTTGCTCAGGTGCAGGAACCCGCTGGTGTCGGGACGCGGTGCCGGGCAATTGCAGGCAGCCGTGGCCTGGCCCTGCAGCAGCACTGCCAGCGTGGCCGCCATGCACCAGCGAAGCGTAGTTGTGGCAAACGGCATGCAGGTTCCGGGATGCGGTGGACAAGCAAGGATTCTACCGTGCCCATCCGGCGTTGGGAACCTCGGCTTGCGCGCTTTTGCTTAGAGGACGCTGGAAGCGCTTGCCATAGCTTCTGGCATCGTCGACCATCGAGATGCCGTCGGCCTGCTGTGCGAAGCGGTAGCCGCCGTGCGCGGTGGCGCCCCGGTACAGCAGCTTGCCGCTGTCGCTGAAGATGGCGAACCAGCGCGGGTTGCGCTCGGCCCCGCCCGAGGTGACCAGCAAATAATGTTTGTTGCCGATATCAAACTGGGCCGCTTCGACCACGCGGTTGCCGAGCGTGCTTAAGCTGAAGGCGGCGGGAATGCTTTCTTCGACAAACACATCGTCGCGCACCATGATCAGCAGGCGGTCCGGCACGCTGGCCTAAGCAGGTAGGGGGGCGGCCACGCCAGGGTGGCGGTTGGGTGCGTGGTACAGCAGTTCGAAGTCGCGCACGCGGGCACGCTCGCCGTCGGTCACGCTGGCGTGCTGCGCGAACTGGAGCAGGCCATGCGCGGCGCCCGGCGCGACATAGCGCGCCGGATCGCGCACCTCGCTGACCTGGACCTCGGCGCTGCGCGTTTCGGGGAAGGCCGCAGCGCGCTGCTCGTTCGAGGCGGAATAGGTGCAGGCAACGAGTGCAGCCAGCATGAGTACGATCAGATAACGCGCCACGGTCAGTCCTGCCTGATTGATAAGTTGCAGCAAGTATCTTCGTGTGCGCTGGCGAAGGCGAGCCGGGCTTGAAAAGTACCGGCTCGCGGTCCTTCGGGGGTGCATGTCCTGCAACCTCGCTGCTGCGCGGAAACGGTCCCACGTGACAAAGCGTGTACCAGTTTGCCGCGAGTCATGGCAAGATGTGGTTTGAATGTTGAATTGCGTAAATAGTATGAAACGATTTCTAGTGGCTTTTGCTTTGATGGCGCTTGCCCAGGCAGCGGGCGCAGCCGTGGACCGGACCAGCGACGAGATCAAGGAAGGCGTGGCCGATGTCGTCAAGCGCTACGCCAATGCGGTGTCCTGCCCCGGCGTGCGGGTGCGGTAGAGCGGACGTGCTGACGCTGGTGCCGTTCAAGCGCGGCGAGCGCCAGCAAGCCAGGTATGCGGTGCTGTGGACGGGCGACCCCGGCTGCGTGGCCGGGCCCGGCGACGAGGCGACCTACATCGCGATCGCCACCATCAGCGGCGGGCGCTTCGTGGTCGATCCCAAGCTGTCGTCGCCGCTGGTGCAGTTCGAAAGCCCGGTGCGCTTCGTGCGCCGCGTGGTCGATTACACCGAAGACACCCTGATCTTGCAGGGCAATATCTACGGTCCCCAGGACGCCCACAACAAGCCGAGCATCCCGGTGCGCTTCACGCTGCAGCTGGACGATAACGGCAACTGGAAGATGGTGGAAAAGCGGGTCCTGCCGATCGGAACCATGCGGCATGGCTAAGCGCCGGCAGGGAGCAGCAGCGCCCTTACTGTTTGAGCAGCGGGCCGAGGTACTTGCCGGTCACGCTGGCCGGGTTCTTGGCCACGTCTTCGGGCGTGCTTAAGCCACGATGATCTGGCCGCCACCGGCGCCGCCTTCAGGGGCCCAAATCCACAATCCAGTCGGCCGTCTTGATCACGTCCAGATTGTGCTCGATGATGACCAGGGTATTGCCCTGGTCGCGCAGGCGGTGGATCACCTTGAGCAGCAGATCGATGTCGTGGAAATGCAGACCGGTGGTCGGCTCGTCCAGGATGTACAGCGTGCGGCCCGTATCGCGCTTGGACAGTTCCAGCGACAGCTTGACGCTGCTGCTTCGCCGCCCGAGAGCGTGGTCGCGCTCTGACCCAGCTTGATGTAGCCCAGACCCACGTCAAGCAGCGTTTGCAGCTTGCGCGCGATGACCGGCACCGGCTTGAAGAATTCGTGCGCGTCCTCGACCGTCATGTCCAGCACTTCGGTGATGTTCTTGCCCTTGTAGTGCACTTCCAGCGTTTCGCGGTTGTAGCGCTTGCCGTGGCAGACGTCGCACGGCACGTACACGTCCGGCAGGAAGTGCATCTCGACCTTGATCACGCCATCGCCCTGGCAGGCTTCGCAGCGGCCGCCCTTGACGTTGAACGAGAAGCGCCCGGCGCTGTAGCCGCGCTCCTTTGCGGTCGGCACGCCCGAGAACAGGTCGCGGATCGGGGTGAACAGGCCGGTGTAGGTGGCCGGGTTCGAACGCGGCGTGCGCCCGATCGGCGCCTGGTCGACCGAGATCACCTTGTCGAAATGTTCCAGGCCGCTGATCGAATCATGCGGCGCCGGTTCGGTTTGCGAACCGTACAGGTGGCGCGACAGGGCCGGATACAGCGTGTCGTTCACCAGCGACGATTTGCCGGAACCGGACACGCCCGTCACGCAGGTCAGCAGGCCGACCGGCAGCTTGAGCGAGACCTTTTTCAGGTTGTTGCCGGTCGCTCCGGTGATCACCAGCTGGCGGTTCGGATCGGCCGGATGGCGCTTCTTGGGCACCGCGATCTTGAGCGTGCCGTTGAGGTATTTGGCGGTCAGCGATTTCTTGTTCTTGAGGATGTCCTTGAGCGTGCCTTCGGCGATGATCTCGCCGCCGTGCACGCTTCGCGCCGATGCCCATGTCGACCACGTAGTCGGCGGTGCGGATCGCGTCTTCGTCATGCTCGACCACGAGCACGCTGTTGCCGATGTCGCGCAAGTGCTTGAGCGTTTCCGATCAGGCGGTCGTTGTCGCGCTGGTGCAGGCCGATCGACGGTTCGTCGAGCACGTACATCACGCCGGTCAGGCCGGAGCCGATCTGCGATGCGAGGCGGATGCGCTGCGCTTCGCCGCCGGACAGCGTATCGGCGCTGCGGTCGAGCGACAGGTAATCGAGGCCCACGTTGTTGAGGAACTTCAGGCGCGAGACGATTTCCTTGATCACGCGGTCGGCGATGTCCTTCTTGGCGCCCTTGAGGTTGAGCTTCTCGAAGAAGTCGAGGCACTCGCGCAAGGGTTTGCGCGCCACTTCATAAATGGCGCGCTGCTGCTTGCCGGTGCCGACCTTGACGTAGCGCTTCCACGCGCAGGCGGGCGCCGTCGCACGAGGGGCACTGCTTTTCGTTGATGAACTTGGCCAGTTCTTCCTTGACCGCCATCGAATCGGTTTCTGCGGTAGCGGCGCGACAGATTGGTGATCACGCCTTCGAAGGTGTGCTCGCGGATCACGGTGCGGCCACGCTCGTTCACATAGGTGAACGGGATCGAGGTCTTGCCGGAGCCGTACAGCACGGCCTTCTGCGCGTCTTCGGACAGCTTTTCGAACGGCGCGTCGATGTCGAATTCGTAGAACGCGGCCAGGTTCGACAGCATCTGGAAGTAGAACTGGTTGCGCCGGTCCCAGCCCTTGACGGCGCCCGAGGCGAGCGACAGGTTGGGGAAGGCGACGATGCGGCGCGGGTCGAAGAACTCGATGTGGCCGAGGCCATCGCATTCGGGGCAGGCGCCCATCGGGTTATTGAAGGAGAACAGGCGCGGCTCGAGTTCCTGCAGCGAGTAGCCGCAGGTGGTGCAGGCGAATTTGTTCGAGTACACGTGCTCGGCGCCGCCATCCATTTCGAGGACGACCGCGCGGCCGTCGGCCAGGCGCAGCGCGGTCTCGAAACTCTCGGCCACGCGCTGCTTGATTTCCGGGTTCACCTTGACGCGGTCGATGACGACGTCGATCGTGTGCTTCTCGGTCTTCTTCAGCTTGGGCAGGTCGTCGATCTCGTAGATCTTGGCGGCGTGGGTGCCGCTCTGGATGCGAAAGCGCACGAAGCCCTGGGCTTGCATGCCCTCGAACAGGTCCGAGTGCTCGCCCTTGCGGTTGGCCACGACGGGCGCCAGGATCATCAGCTTGGTGTCTTCCGGCATGGCCAGCACGGCGTCGACCATCTGCGAGACCGTTTGCGCGGCCAGCGGATTTTCCGGGTGGTCCGGGCAGTACAGGGGTGCCCACGCGCGTACAGCAGGCGCAGGTAGTCGTGAATTTCGGTGACGGTGCCGACCGTCGAGCGCGGGTTGTGCGAGGTCGCCTTCTGCTCGATCGAAATGGCCGGGGACAGGCCCTCGATCAGGTCGACGTCGGGCTTTTCCATCAGCTGCAGGAACTGGCGCGCATAGGCAGAGAGCGATTCCACGTAGCGGCGCTGGCCTTCGGCATACAGCGTGTCGAACGCGAGCGAGGATTTGCCCGAGCCGGACAGGCCGGTAATCACGATCAGCTTGTTGCGCGGCAGGTCGAGATTGATGTTCTTGAGGTTGTGCGTACGTGCGCCGCGAATGCGGATCTGTTCCATGTGTTGTGCCTTAAACGGGTCAGCCTGAACTATAGCCGTGTTTCGATAGCGACGTCAGGGGCACCCCTACTTCGTGCCGTCTTGATATCGCTCAATGAAAGAGTGCGAATGAATACTGTATATAATACCAGTATTCATGCTTCAGGCAAACGGATCCGGGAGCACAATATCCAGCCGCAAGAAGGTATGAGTGACTTATAATCCCTCCTTGGTACAAACATCGTGCCGCAGTGCTCGCTGCGGTTCTACAGGAGTAATACATGGCATCAGTCAATAAAGTCATCATCGTCGGCAATCTGGGCCGTGACCCGGAAATTCGCTACATGCCGAGCGGTGACGCTATCGCCAACATCGCAGTGGCCACTTCGTACAAGTCGAAGGACCGCAATACCGGCGAGCAAAAAGAGCTGACCGAATGGCACCGCATTTCCTTCTTCGGCCGCCTGGCTGAAATCGTTGGCCAGTACCTGAAAAAGGTTCCTCGGTCTACGTCGAAGGCCGCCTGCAAACCCGTAAATACACGGACAAGGACGGCGTCGAGAAATACGCAACCGACATCATCGCCGAGCAAATGCAAATGCTCGGTGGCCGTCAAGGCATGGGCGGCGACAGCCGGCGGCGGCATGGACGACAGCGGCTACGACGCCCCACCGCAGCGCCAGCAGCAGGCCCCACGCCAGGCTCCGCCGCCACCGGCACCGGCACCACGTCCTGCACCGCGCCCTGCGCCGAACTTCTCGGACATGGACGACGACATTCCGTTCTAAGGTCGCCTCCTTCAGCAATGCAAAAGCCCCGTAGCGCGTTCCGTTACGGGGCTTTTTTACTGGCCAACATGCAAACAAGCGAACCCGATCCCTTCCTCGCGTTTCAATCGAACCCGCTGGCCTGGCTCAGCGCAGGCGCGGCGTGGCGCGCAGGGCGTGGCCGTGGTCCGCGCGCAGGGCGCCGTGTTCACGCGCCACGACGAGGCGGTCCCGCACGGTCGCCGTCTTCGGCGCCGACCTGATCCGCGACGTGCTGACCACGCCCGCCAGCTTCGCGATGCCGGACTCGGCATCGGGCCGGCTGGGCCTGCCCATGCGCGCTGGCCCGGCTCAGCCGCAGCCTGCACAGCCTCAGCCGGCGCGCAGCACAGCGACCATCGGCGCATCCTGGGCGCCGTGCTGGGATCGGCCCGCCTCGATGCGCAGGCCGCGCATGCCACCATGGACGCGTGCGCCGCACGCTGGGCGCACGACCAGGCCCAGCCCTTGCTGGCGCGGATGCGCGAGCTGTGCATTTGCCTGGCCAGCCACCATCTGCTCGGCCCCGATGCACCGCCCGCCTTGCCCGACCTGATATACCGCTTTTTCCATCTGCGGCGCCAGGCCAGCTCGCCCACCTACGCGGTCGCGCCCGGCGTGCAGGAAGACTTGCTGGCGACCGGGGCCCGTCTCGACGCGGTCCTGCGCCAGCACTTGCGGCGCCAGGCCGGCGGCCAGTGCAGCGGCGCTTGGCGTCCTGGCCGGGCTGATGGATCCGGCAGGCGCCTGACGAGCGAGGATGAGGCCGTCGGGCACGCCAACATCCTGTTCGTGTCGGCGACCGAACCGGTCGCGGTGGCGCTGACCTGGACGCTGCTGGTGCTGAGCCAGGCGCCGCACTGGCGCGAAGCCGCACGCAACGATGCTGGCGCGCTCGAAGGCGTGCTGCTGGAAAGCTTGCGCATGCTGCCGCCGAATACCTTCATGTCACGCGTGGCGACCGGGGGCGCCGTGCTGGGCGGCGTTGAACTGCCCGCGCGTACCGAGCTCGTCATCAGTGCCTTTGCCGAGCATCGTGACGGCGCCGTGTTTGCCGATCCGGACACCTTCATGCCGCAGCGCTGGCGCAGCGCGCGGCCCGGTGCATTCCAGTTCATGCCATTCGGCGCTTAAGCACCCATTCCTGTATCGGGCGCAGCATGGGCATGGATCTGCTGCGCAGCGCGCTGACCTTCCTGCTGCGGCGCTTCGACATCGTGCTGCACGCCGACCAGGACATCGACTGGTACGTGCACACCATGCTGCTGCCGCGCGCCGACATTCAGGTGCGCTTCACAGCGCCGGGCGGGCCAGGCCAGGCAGTAGGCCGCTGGCGCGGCGCGGTGTCGGATTTGTTAAACATTCCTTGACAAAGTTATTCAAATTGTATTTACTGGATAAGCGTTAAACAAGTTGTATCCATCGATTTAAACATTGAAAGGATCGACATGGCCACCAAAAAAACCAGCACGGCTGCCCCCAAAAAAGCCGCTGCACCCGCCAAGAAACCCGTTGCCGCCAAGAGTGCCCCCAGCGTCAAGTTCGAGGGTGCCTTGCCCAAGCTGACCCTGAACATGCCGCTCGACGCCAAAAAGATCAAGGCGATCCAGAAGTGCCTGGACAAGGGCAGTCTCAATATCACCGTCAGTAAAACTCGATCTGGCCGCCGGGCGTCTCGGCGGTGCCTGGCTGTACGACTGAGGCCGTGGGCTGCGGTGCCGGAACCTCATCCGGAGCGCACATCGGGCTTGCCTACGGGCCGGGTCTGGCGGAATTTCTCAATGGCTGCAACACGGTACCCGATTATGTCGAAGTGCCGTTTGAACAGTTGCGCCACAGTCCGCGCCTGATCGCCGAACTGCAGGACATCGCGCCGGTTTATCTGCACTGCGCCAGCCTGTCGCTGGCGGGCTTTGTCGAGCCCGCTGCCGACACGGTCAGCGCGGTCGTCCGGCATGGCGCAGGCCGTGCGCACGCCCTGGATCGGCGAGCACCTGGCCTTCATTTCGGCAGCATCGCTCGAGGGGGCGGACCAGCCGCCGCACACGCTCACCTATACCATCTGCCCGCAGCTGAGCATGGAAGTGGTGGACCGTGTCGCCGCCAACATCGCGCTGCTGCAACCGCAATTGCTTAGGCCCCGCTGATCGTGGAAAACCCGCCGCAGTACTTTGCCGTGCCGGGCAGCACGATGTCGATGAGCCAGTTCGTGTCGGCGGTGCTCGACCGTTCCGAAGCGGGCTTGCTGCTCGACCTCACGCACTTCCTGATTACCGCGCTCAATACGGGTGTCGATCCGGTCGCCGATCTCGAACGCCTGCCGCTCGAGCGCGTGGTGGAAGTGCATATTTCCGGCATGAGCTGCCAGTCGGGCGTGTACTGGGACGATCATTCCATGCTCGCGCCCCCTGAAATTTTCGACCTGCTCGCGCGCACGCTGCGGCGTGCCCGGCCCCGGGCCGTGACGTTCCGAATACAACTGGGCGCCGCGCCTGCCATTGCAACTGGTCGTGGCGCAAATGGACCAGGCGCGCGAGCGCCTGGCGGCCGCATGAAGGCCGCGCTGGTGCATTCGCTGCTGGCCGCCGGGCTGGTCAAGCCGAATCTGCTGCGCACCTGGGGCGAGGCGCCAGCCGCCCTGTCCCGTTCCGACCTGCCGCCCGAGCCCTTCGATCTGCAAGCCTTGCGCCAGTTTGCTTAAGCCTGGCCTTCAAGGTGCGGCACAATCCGCTGCGCGGTCCGTATGCCAATACCTTCCGCCTGCTCAGCCTCTGCGGGCTCGAGATCACGCTGTTTTCCGACTACGCCTGCGCCTGCGCCGAGCAGGGCCTGGCGCTGGCCGCCCAGAATGAAGAGCGGGCCCGCCTGCTGGTGCAGTTCATCGACCAGTGGCACAATCCGGCGCTGCTTAGCTGCACGCCCTGCTGCGCGACATGGCGCGCCACGAGCACGCCGTCAGCGAGCTGGAGCGGGCCGATGACGTGGCCAAGCGCGCCCCAGGGCCAGGCCGCTGCGCCCGGTCCCGACAGCAAGCTGTGCCCGCGCGGCGCCATGCGGCTTCCAGGAATCGCGCTACCACCCGCTCGCGATCCTGGCGGCGATGCGGGTTCCCACCCCCGACTTCCAGCAGCCTGAACACCGGGTCCCACCTGCTGGCCTATTGGCGGGCGCCGAAGCATCCCCGTCGGTTCAGCTGGTCGAGCTCGATGCATTCGGGTTTGCCCTGCTCCAGTATGCGGACGGCAGCCGGTCGCTGCGCGAACTTGGCGCGCTGCTCGGGATCGGCCGCGCGCGCCACGCCGGGATGCTGGCCCTGGCGCAGCAGCTGGTGCAAGCCAGCTTGCTGGCTACCGAAGCGACGGCGGTGCCATGCATCTGATCCTGGTCGACAATCTGATCGTGCCCGAAGAAGGATCGATGGCCGACATGGACGTGCATCCCCATCTGGGGCTGCTGGCCCTGGCCGCGGCCGCCAAGCAGGATGGACACCGGGTGACGATCGTCGACCCGAAAACGGCTGGTCCGTTCAGGCCACCTGACACTCGATGCAGACCTGTACCAGCGCTTCATGAACGATCTGCTGCGCGCGCCCGGACGCGGTCGGCTTCACCACCCTCGGATGCAGCTTCATTTTCGCGGTCAACGTGGCGGCCTGCCTGGAAGCGGGCCGAACCGGATTTGCCGATCATGCTGGGCGGGCCGCACGCGACCATGCTGCACCAGGAGATACTGGCCCGCTTCACCCAGTTCGACCTGGTGGCAAGGCACGAATCCGATGAAGTCTTCCCGCTTATCCTGGCCGCCCTCGCCGCGCGCGACTTCCGCCATATTCCCGGCGTGAGCTGGCGCGACCGGCAAGGCGTGCACTTCACGGAAGGACGGCCCAAGGTCGCCGACCTCGACCTGTTGCCGCTGTTCGATTACGACCTGTATCCGGTCGGCGAGCTGGGGCTCGATCTGCTGCGCATCGAGGCGGGGCGCGGATGCCCGTTTGCCTGCACCTTCTGTTCGACGGTAGGCTTCTTCCAGCGCAGCTTCCGGCTCAAGTCGCCCGAACGCCTGGTGCTGGAACTGGACCGCCTGCATGAGCGCTTTGGCCTCAGCAATTTCAAGCTCGACCATGACATGTTCACCGTGAACCGGCACAAGGTGCATGCCTTCTGCGAGGCCGTGGCCGGACGCGGCTACCGCTGGCGCGCCTCGGCCCGGGTCGACTGCGTCGACGTGCCGCTGCTGCGTTCGATGGCCGACGCCTACTGCGTGCACCTGTATTTCGGCATCGAGACCGGATCGGTCCGGATGCAGCGCGAAACCAAGAAACACCTCGATCTCGACCTGGTGGAAGCCATGCTCGCCACGGCCCACGATGTCGGGATCGACACCACCGCATCGTTCATTACCGGCTATCCCCAGGAAACGCTGGAAGACCAGAACGACACGCTCGACATGATCGGCCGCCTGGGCAGCCCGCGTTGCCTGACCCAGTTGCACGTGCTGGTGCCGGAGCCGGGCACGCCCATGCTGGACCAGTTCGCGGACGGCTTGCGCTACGACGGCGTGTTCGGCCCCTACAACGCGCAGCTGCTGAGCAGCGCGGACGAAGCCCTGATCCGCACCGAGACCGGCATCTTCCAGACCTATCATTACTACGAGGCGGCGCTGCCCTGCGCGCCACCTGTTCGCGTCGGCCGCGGTGGCCACCCTGCAGCTCGGCTGGGCCCGACCGTGCTGGCCTACCTGCTGCGCGCCGATGGCGGCCGCCTGTCGGCGCTGATCGCTCTACTGGGAAGCCGGGCACGCCGGAGCGGACGGCAGCGCGCCATCCTGCCTGGCCTATCTGGGGCGGCGCTTTGGCCCGGGCCACCATATCGTGTCGCTGGCGCGCTACGCGCTCAGCCTGACCGCCCCGCCGACGCGGCCGCGGAAGCGCCCGCGGACGGCGCGCCCGTGCTCGATGCCGAGCAGTGCGCTGACGATCGCCCCGGCACTGGTGGCCTTGCGCGACATGCACGACTGCGAAGCCGTGATCGCCGCCATCGGCGCCCAGCAAAACGTCCCGTCCCTGTTCGCCGATGCCAGCTTCCCCGCGCGCTGCAGCTATCTGGTGCTGGGCAGCGCGACGGCCAGCAAGGTCTGGCGCGTCGATCTGGCCTTGCTCGACTTGATCGAGCTGTTCCGCATGCCGTGCCGGGTGCAGGATGCGCTGCGGCTGCTGCAGCGGACGCGGCCCACACCGATCTGGGCCTGTTCGCGCAATTGCTGCGGCAAGGCATCCTGCAAGCCGTGCCGAACACCGTTGCGAAGACGCCCTGCCTTGAAGCTGGATAAGTTCTCTCCGCTGGAATTAATGCACGCCATGCAGCTGGGGCACGCGGCCGCTGCGCTGCACGCGCTGGGGGTGATGGAGGCACTGGCCGAACCCCAGGAAGCAGGGGCGCTGGCGCAGCGCTTCGGGCTCGACCCGGTCATGCTGCACGGCGTGCTCGATCATCTGTCCCGGACGACCACGCTGGTCGCCCGGCGCGGCAAGGTCTTTCGCCGCACCAGGGCCTGGGATGAGAGCGCGCTTTGTGGTCGGTCTGTACGGCGCCTCGTTCGGTGCGCTGGCCGCCGGCGTTGGCACGGTGTTGCGCCACCCGGCCATGGCGCAGGAGCTGGTCGACCGCGCCCGCCATGCCGACGCCTTCGCCAATGCCGATCAGCTCGAGAACAACCCGCTGCCGTCGCTGGTGGCCCGGCTCGGCATTGAGTCGATTCTCGATGTCGGCTGCGGTGTGCCGCCAGCTGCTGGTGCGGCTGGCCGTGGAGCAGCCTGATTTCCGGGCCTGGGGCCTGGAAGCGAACCCCAGGATGCGGGCCCTGGCGAAGGCCGGTGCCCGGGCGGCGCAGGTCGGGGGCCGCGTCAGGATCCTGGCCGACGACGGGCGCCAGGTCAGCGCGCACCTCGACCAGCGGATCAGGAACAAGCTGCAGGCCGTCGTCGCCGTCCAGTTCGTCAATGAACTGTTCGGCCAAGGCGAGCAGGCCGCGACCGACTGGCTGCGCATGCTGCGCGATTGCCTGCCGGGCTTAGCTCCTGATCGTCAGCGACTATTACAGGCTTACTGGCTCCACGCTGCCCGAAGCGCGGCGCCTGACCCTGGTGCACGACCACGCGCAGCTGCTGTCAGGCCAGGGCGTTCCCCCGCCGACGCGCGCCTGGATCCGGATCTACCGGCGTGCTAGGCGTGCGGCTGATCCATGCGATCGAAGACGTCAGCAGTACCCGCTACATCCACATTCTGGCCCTGTAGGGCTGCGTGGCGCTGACTTCGGATTGACCGCCACGACCCAGGACACGGTTGTTTAGCGTCCGGATTGCAGTGCCAGCAAGTCGGCCCGCAACTGCTGCATGGCCGCGGTTTCACGGCGTGCGGCAGGGATCTGCTCGATCGACGCCAGGCCTTCCCGCACCGCCTCTTGCGCGCTCGCCTGGCGGTCGGCGGCGCGCAATACCCTGGCCTTGCGAAGGTACAGCTCAGGCAAGCCCTGGCCTTGCAGGATCATGGCATCCAGGCGCTTCCAGTGCCTCGTCCCATGCCGATGAGGCGATGTTCAGGCTGATGGACTTGTTTTGCAGCACGGTCAAGCTCCCGAGCTGTTGCATGCCTTCATCCAGACTGGCGAGCGCCTCCGCAGCGGCGCCCGCTCTGCTCTGCGCATCGGCAAGGTAAAGGTAGTGCTCAGGCGAGGGTTCGGCGGCCTGGTCCACGGCGATGCGGAACGCCGTCGCGGCGGCACGATATTGGCCCTGCGCGAGCAGGATCTGCCCGTACAGAGTCTGGCCGCGCACGATGGCGCCTGGCTCACCTTTCAGCATCGCCAGAAATTTCTCCGCGTATCGTCGGCCATCAGGCAATTTGTTCTGATGGAAGGCCTGCTCCGCCAGGTAGTAGTAGGCGGAGCGTTCCTCAGGATTGAGCTTCAGCGCCAGTAAGAAATCCTGGCGCGCGGCCTTGTTATTGCCGTGCTCCATTTGCAGCCGTCCACGCTGGACCAGCAAGGGCGCACTCTTTCCTTCGCGCCGCATCGTGGTGCTGAGATCCTGTATCTGGCTGTGCAAGGAACCGTGGGCCAGCGCCTGGCCGGTAACAAACAGCAGCGCGAATAACATGCGATTGAACTGCATGGTGGGATCCTCAACAAAAAAATGGCGGGAGTCTGCTCCCGCCGCATTGATATGAACCGCTAGCGATTAATTCTGATACGTGATGCTCAGCGTCGGGCGCTGGGAGAGCGTGCCATATTCGCTGGAACGGAAGTCGATGCCGTCGGCGCTGGTGGAGCGAATGGTCAGGCCATGATTGGCGAGCGAGCCGTTCAACCAGCCTTGCACCATGGCGATGCCTGCCGCATTGAGCGTGATCGTGTACTGCGTGTTGGAACTCGGTAAGAAGTTGCCGATTTCCGTACCCTGACTGCTTAAGCGATGTTGGCGTTGGCCCAGGTGGCCGTGCTTTCGGCCCAGGCGGCATTGCGGGCATAGAGGCGGTAGGTGCCGGTGCTCAGGGTTAAGGTGCGCAGCTGCACCCGGACCGACATGACGGTGGCGGTGCTCGGGATGCCGGTCACGCTCCATTTGAGCAGGGAGGCCAGTTCGCCGTTGCTGCCGTCCGCCCCATCGGCCAGCACGGCGGTGGAACTGCCGAAGTTGGAACCGCTGGCACCGCTGGCGACGTAGGTATCCTGGGTGCTTAAGCGTAACCGTTCAAGCCGTCGCGCAGGTCCACCGTGACCGTCGTGCTGCCGGTGGCGAGCGTTTTGGCGCTGGCCACATTCGAATAGGCCGAGTTGCCGGTACCATTCCTGGCGCGTACCCGGTAGAAGTAGGTGGTGCTGGCGGCCAGTCCGGTGTTGCTGTAGGCCTGGACGTTGCTGCCGACCGTGGCCAGTGCTGCCCAGTTGATATTGTCGCTGGAACGTTCGATATCGAAGCCGGTTTCATTATTGGAATTGTCGGCCCAGCTCAGGTTGATCGCGGAGGTCGATGCGGCCGTTGCCGTCAGGCTGCCAGGCGCTGCAGGCAGCGTCGGCGTGGTGTTCTTGCTGATGGTGAAATAGTCGCGCACGGTGCCGTTGTTGTTGAGGTACTTGATGTCCATGGTTTGGCCGGACACATCGATGACCATGGAACCCAGTTCATTCAAGGACAGGAACATGGCGGGATGATTCAGGGTGCCGCCACTGACCTGGCCGGACGCGCCGACGACGGAATAGACCGCGCCGGAATGCGGCATGCTGGCCGTTTTCGTATAGGCGCCGGTCCCATCCACGCGGCCGCTGCCGCCGTTGATGGCGAACGAGCTGTTGTACGTGCTCGAGAGACCGTAGTGGCCGTCGATGAAGCGCGAGCGTTCATACGAATGGCTGTGCCCGGTAAGAACCAGGTCGACGCCGTAGTTTTCCAGAATCGGCAGGAAGTTCTGGCGCATTTCGATCAGGTTCGTTTCGGTGTCCGAATTGTGCGAACCCTTGGTGTAGGGCGGGTGGTGCCAGATGGCGACCAGCCAGGTCGCGGTGACGTTGGCCAGATCGGCTTTCATCCAGTTCATCATCGCGCCCGTGGTGGAGCGGCTGGTCTCGTTCGAGTCGAGCACGATGACGTGGATATTGCCGTAGTTGAAGGAGTAATAGGCTTCGGTGCCGGACGCGACACCACCCGCTTCGCCGTTTTTCGGGAAGGTGTGGATGTCGTAGTAGGGGCCGGTCTGGGTCGTGGAATCGGCGCTGGTGCCGTCGTGGTTGCCGATCGTGGCCCACAGCGGCGACTGGCGCATCATCTCCGGATACACATTGAACATATTGGTCTGGTATTCGGCATCGGTGCCGCTGTTGTAGGCGTTATCGCCAAGCATCATCCAGAAGTCCGTGTAGGTGCTCCCGGTGTAATTGCAGGTAAGCGTTGTACACGGCCGCCTGACCGGACGAACCGGTTCCTGCATCGCCGATCACCCAGATACGGGTGGGCACCGCGGTGCCGATGGTGGGCGAGGTTTCAAAGAAATATGTGGCGTCAGCCAAGCCTGCACGGCGCTGCTGGAGCCCACGTTGTAGAAATACTTGGTGTTCGGGCTGAGGCCGGTCAGTTTGACGATGTGTTCCGTGGTGGCCGTGGCATTCGTTGCGGGGAAGGTCAGGCTGCTTAAGCGTGGTGCCATACTGGACGCGGCTGTCGGTCGCCGTATCCGTACGCCAGCGCACGGTGATGCTGTCGCTGCTTGCGCTTTGCAGGTAAGGCCCGCGTACGACCGTGGCGGCCAGCGCGAGCGATGACGACAGCAATGCGAGGAGGACGACCCAGGACTTCAACACGCCATGCATTTTTATTTTGTGTAGCATTGTTTCTCTCCGTATTCTAGGTTTGTCGAACGTGGCCATGTCGGCCGATGCGGCTTACTTGCGGTCTGCGGAATGGGATCTGAGCAAGGCCAGCGACTTCAGGCGCTCACTGGACGACCCCGGTAGTGTTTGCATCAATTCTTCATCAGGCAGCGTGGCGGCCGCCTTCAGCCAAAGATCGGCGGCGGTCCGGTCCAGCCTGGCTGCGGCGGGCAAGTCCATGCGCGGTCTCAGCGACAGTACATAGAACGACACGGCCCACAATGCGTCTTCCGGCAAGGTGGCAAAGCTCGGCATGGCGGTGTTTTGCACGCCCAGTTTGACGGAAGTAAAAACGGACAAGGGCGACATGGATGCCATGCGGGCCGAATCGAGAAAGTTCATCGGCTTCGACGCCAGTGCCTGCGCGGCGGCGCCCCCGGCCATCGCCCATGGCGCCGTGGCAGGACGCGCAGTGCGCGCCGAACAGCTGTTTTCCCTGCGTCAGGCTGGGCCAATTGCGGGGCGCTGTCGCAGTGTGCCTACCGCCACGTAGATGGCGTCACGCGCCTTCAGCGCTTGCTTCTTGATGGCCTCGGGCTGGGCTTTTCCTTGATCAGCGCGATGAGCCTGGCGATATCCTGGCGAATCGCAGGCTGGGCGCTGATCGCCTTGACCTGGTCGCTGACTTCCAGCGCGGAACCGCTGACCACGAGTTGTTCGACGTACTCATCTTCATCGATGACTTTTCCGTCCGCTACGGCGAGCGCATAGTCGCGCGAGACATAGTCGAGCATCTGCGCCACAAAATCGGGCGTGTATGCAGGGCGAATACTTTCCTGTGCCGAGGTGTCGGCCACCACGCTCAGGGAGAGCAGCGACGCGATCGCCACGGACGCGAGTGCGAAACATGCCATGCGTCGCAGCGGACAGGTTCTACCGGCGGCAGCCAAATCGTTTTCGATCATTGAAGGGTCCGGAAAGAAATACGGGAAGCCACGAACAGTATCGTTACAGAATGACCTCCGCATGACAAAGCGCGACGCGTTGCGAGACATGGGGCGGTGTCAAAAAAGCCGCATTGTCAGTTGCGGCCTGGCACATTTATACACGGACTTGCAGGGCAGCGGCCAGCTCTTTGCGCGCCCGGCAAGGTGGTCGCATTGCGCTTGGTTTATCCCTGTTGCCAGCCTCACTGATGCGCTGCTTTATGCCAACACTAATTGGTTGGAAAACCGTGAAGTACCAAAAAAGGCCCGGCGAGCAAACAGCCGCCGGGCCTTCATTTTTGTTCAACTATTCTCAGGGCGTGGTCCACGCATCCTGCCAGTTGGCCCCCACGCCCGGCTCGTAATGTGGTGGCCGTGGCCGACCACTGCGTGCACCAGCCGCTGTAGGGGAACGGTTTGCAGGTGTAGACCTTGCCGGTCTTCGTCTGCAGCACGCGGGTGCTTAAGCCTTGTAGCCAAACGATCGAGGCCGGGAACACGTAATCGTAGGCCGCCGCGCCCTCCTCGCTCAGGCTGAGGTTGAAGGTCTTTTGCAGCACCGCGCCGCCATTCTTGACGACCGCCTTGACCACCACCTGGTGCGGGCTTAGGCCTTGGGCTGATTCAGCGCGATCGACAGCGGCGCGCTGCTGTTGTTGAGCGCGGCGGACGCGAAGCCCTTGGCCACCGCTGCCGCGTCGTACACGTAGGCGCTCACATCCATCGCCGTGTTGCCGCTGATATTGAAGTTGAGGGTCAGCTGGCCCTGCCGGATCACGTAGGCGGTGGCCAGGCCGGTGACGCTGAAGTCGGCCCATGCCGGCATGGCAGCGTAACCTTGTTGACCTGCACTTCAACCCGGGTCAGCGTGCTGGCCGTTTTGGCGTAGATCGTGTTCTGGCCATACACGGGCGTGATCGCGCCGTCGGTCCCCATTTGCCCTGCGTGCAGCAGCGGCTGTTCGGCATTGATGCGCGACGCCAGCTGATAGGCCCAGTTGTTGCGCAAGCCTTCGGTGCTGTTGGCGATCCTGACCGTGGTTTTCAGTTCCGGCTTTTCATGCGGCGGCGTCAGAACACGCGCGTGACCACGCTGTCGCCGGAGGTCAGGTCGACCGAGGGATAGATCACGCCGCGCTGGGTCCAGGCGGGCACGGTGCCGCCGTCCTTGAACATGACGTCGACCACGTTGTAGAAGCTGTTGGTGGTGTCGGCCACTTCCCACACGCCGAGGATGACCTGGTAGCCGGTGCGCTGCGGCACGTTGCAGGCGTGGGTGACTTGCATCATCGGCTGGCGGTTGCCGCCGTCGATCACGCAGAACGGCGTGAGTTCGAACGAGGCGCGCGACAGTTTCTGGTTCTCGTTCCAGCTAAGCCTTGGTGATGTAGTAGCGCCAGTTGCGGGTGGCATGGTTGGCCGTGAACTGCCAGCTGAAATTGTTTGGACCCGCCTGCAGCGCGCTTGGTCCAGCGGCTGCTGGTTTGTTCGTTCAATTCATTGAACTGGGCCAGGCCGGCAGCCATGATGGTGCCGTCGGCCGGGCCGCCCGAAGGGAAGCCGGTGGGCGCTTCCAGGCTTTGCGGTTCCCACTGGATGGCGCCGCAGCTGCTGTTGCCGCCTTGCTTGCACAGGAAGCCGCGCGCTTCCGGCATGGTGATGTAGCCATGGGCCCACAGGCTGCCACTGGTGAGCAGGGCGCACAGGCCCGCTGCGATGGTCGATTTTTTCACGAAGTTCCGCCTTTCGATCGTTGCATTTGGGCCCGCCGAAAAGCAGGCCGAAATTTCAGCATGCAAGCTAAGGCAGGCAGGGTCAACTGGTTTTGCGACTTGCTTGGGCGTCTCATACCAGTGCAAGACGGCACTAACCATTGCGGCGGCAAGGATGCCCGCCCCGGCTGCCGCGCGGCGAACCGGGCGGTCTGTTGCCGCGTGGGCGGTGTCAATACCAGTCCACGGCGCCGTGCAGGTGGTCTTATCGGCCCGTGGCCGCGGGAGAGTAAGATAGACGCGTTCCGGTATGTGCGAGGGTGCGTGATGCTCAAACCTTGGTTCGGCCTTGCCTTGCTGCTCAGCGCGCCATGCCGCATGTGGGCCGATGACATCACGCTCATCAGCGGCGAATGGCTGCCGCTCTTGTCCGAACAATTGCCCGGCAACGGGGTCCTCTCGCGCGTGGTGAGCGAAGCCTTCGCGCTCGAAGGCGTGAAGGTGCACTATATTTTCCGGCCGTGGCCACGCGCCCTGGCCGAGGCCGAAAAGGGCATTGCCCAGGGCACCCTGGTGTGGAGCAAGGGCGCGCCCGGCTCCGCGCGCAGCCGCAACTTCGTCTACAGCGATGTGGTGTTCGAAGGCAAGTCCGTGTTCTTCCACCGCACCGGTTTCGCCTTCGCATGGACCCGCTATGCCGACCTGGCCAAGTACCGGATCGGCGGGGTGCTCGGCTATGAATACGATTTCGAAGGCACGCCCGGGCTGCGCATCGACCGCGCGCCGACCGAAGAACTGAGCATGCGCAAGCTGCTGGCTAAGCCGCTTCGACCTCTATCCGACCGTGCGCGAAGTCGGACTGTACACGCTGCGCACCCACTTCAGCGCGCAGGAGGCGGCTTAAGCATCAGCCTGGCCCAGGGGCGGCCCTACAATCTGACCCATTACCACTTGCTGCTGCCGCAGCTTATGGCTGGGCACGGCGCATTTCATGGCATTGTTCAACAAGGGGCTGCGGCGGCTCAGGGAGAGCGGCCGTTACAGCGAACTCATGGCCGACGCGGAAGCGGGCCGTTACTGAGCCGGGCTTGGTTGTATTTTCATCGGTGCTCAACAAGTTGCGTTGCCTGACATAAAAACTCAGGTATTGTGTCGTCATGGAGGGCTGCGAATCGTGACGATAGACGAGCCGACGTTGATGACCATGCTGGGGCTGGCGGCGCTGACCGCCAGCGCGATGTTTTTCGCCCTGGCCGTATTCGCCAGGCAAATTCCCGGCGTGCGCTACTGGGCCCATGCGCGCCCTCACGATCGGCTTTGCCACCGTCATCGACGGTCCGCGCCTGATTGCCGACTGGCGCCTCGCCTCGCTGATGTTCAATATTCCATTCAGTGTCGGCCAGGCATTCATCCTGGCCGGGACCATGCAGTTCTGCAACCGTCCGCACGCGACCCGCGCCCTGCAGCTGTTCGCCCTGTTCGCGGTGGTGCTGACGGTCTGCTTCACCTACGTCACGCCGGACGACAAGTGGCGCATCTGGAGCCTGTCGTCCTGCCAGGGCCTGGTCAACCTGGCCACCGCCTATGTGCTGTTCAAGTTTCCCGATCCGTTTTCCAGGGGGGTGTTTCGCGTCAGTAGCTTCGTGGCCATCCTGCAGGCGGGGGCGGCGTTCGCCCAGGGGGTGCTGATCGGGGCAAGTTCGGTCGCGATCACCTACGCGGCGCCCCAGTTGCCGCTGGCGAACATCATCAGCTGGGGCGGGGCGATGCTCAATATCATAGTCGGCAACTGGCTGATGTTCCTGCTGATCATGCTGCGGCTGGTGGCCGATCTGCGGGTCGCGGCCGAGCGCGATGTGCTGACCGGGCTGCTGAACCGGCGCGGCTTGCGCCCCCACATCGACGCCATCCTGCGCCGCGGCGAGGCGAATGGCGGCGCGATCGGCATCATGATCCTCGATATCGACTATTTCAAGGCGATCAACGATACCTACGGGCACGAGGCCGGGGACAAGGTCTTGATGGTGATGGGCGACGTCCTGCTCAAGATGCATTTCCCGAGCGCCACGCCATGCCGCTGGGGCGGCGAGGAATTCTGCATCGTGGTCGAAGGCCAGAGCCGCGACTACATGGTCCAGATGGCCGACCATATCCGCAAGGGATTCCAGCGTGGCACGGCCGACCTGGGCTTGCTCGATGCCTAAGCAAGACCGTGAGCGTGGGCATCGCACGCAGTTTCATCGATGACGAATTCGAGATGTCGAGCCTGATCTCGATTGCCGACGCCCAGCTCTACATGGCCAAGCTGGGCGGACGCGACCGGGTGGCCGTGGCCGAATAAGGGTCCGCTTGATCTGGCGCAGCCGGTGCGCGGCAGCGGCCGGAACTGGCGGTCCGGCGCGCCGCTCCAACATGGGTATGGTTGATCTCGCAACCATGCATGCCAACCCATGGGAGCACACATGCCAGACGAGCTCGACGCCCACACCCTCGTGCAATTCCATGATGCCGCCCTGGCCAGCCCCGGCTGGCCGCAAGCGGGCGGGCGCGCGCCGTCCGGCGGTCCGTGGCAGGCGCTGCATGCCAACCACCGCTACAACAGCCTGCGCTGGCGCGAGGAAGACAAGGCGCAGCCGGCAAGCGATGTCGGCGTGCACGACATCGCAGGCTTAAGCAAGCGCCTGATCGACCGCTACCAGCAGTTGCGCGGCGACGCCGTCGAAGCCATCGACGAAGCCATCCTCGAGCAACTGGCCGAGGTCGCCCACGGCGATGCCGCGCGCATGAGCAGCGAAACGCCCGGCGCCATGGCCGACCGCCTGTCCATCCTGTCCCTCAAGATCTTCCACATGCGCGCGCAAACCTTGCGCATGGATGCAGACGCCATGCACATCGATGCCTGCACGCGCAAGCTGCGCCGCCTGGTGGCGCAGCGCCAGGATCTGGCCGCCTGCCTGGACCAGTTGCTGAGCGAGGCGCGCGCAGGGCTGGCTTACTTCAAGGTCTATCTCCAGTTCACGCTGTACGGCGATCCCGCCCTCAACCCCTCTCTGTGCGCCACTCCAGCGGCGTCGGCCGCGCCATGAGCCGCTGGCATGCCATCGACGTGCTCATTCCCACCCGCAATCGCAGCTGCGGGCTGGCAGTCACGCTCACGGCCCTGTCGGCCCAGGACTTTCACGACTTCCGCATCGTCGTCTCGGACCAGTCCGACATGCCCGGCGCCTTCGCCAGCGCCGAAGTGCGCGCCGTGCTGCGCTACCTGGCCGCGCGCGGGATCGCCGTCGCCACGCTCAGCCATCTGCCGCGGCGCGGCATGGCCGAGCAGCGCGCCTTCCTGCTGGCCCAGGTGCGCGCGCCGTGCTGCCTGTTCCTCGACGACGACGTGATCATCGAAAGCGATCTGCTGGGGCGGCTGCACCGCGCGTGCTGGCCCAGGGGTGCGGCTTCGTCGGCAGCGCCCTGCATGGCCTGAGCCACATGGGCGATGTCCGCCCGGAGCAGGAAGGGATCGAATTCTGGGACGCGCCGGTCGAACCGGAGCGGCTCGATCCGTCCAGTCCGGCCTGGTCGCGCCACCAGCTGCACCGTGCGGCCAATTTGTACCATTTGCAGGCGCGGCTGGCGCTGGAGCGCAGCGCGCGGCCCGGCCCTACAAGGTGGCCTGGGTCGGCGGCTGCGTCATGTTCGATAGCAGCAAACTGCGCAGCGCGCATGGCTTCGATTTCTGGCCGGATCTGCCGCCCGAGCATTGCGGCGAGGATGTGCTCGCGCAACTGCGCGTCATGGAGCAGTTCGGCGGCTGCGGCATCGTGCCCTCGGGCGCTTACCACATGGAATTGCCGACCACCATCGCCGCGCGCCAGGTCGATGCGCCCGGCGTGCTGCGCCGTTGACGCCCGGCACGGTGCTGCGCACTGGCACTACAGCGTCAGCAGCGCGTGCATGGGCGATCACTTCCGGCACGCGTTCGCCGCGCGGATCCCACAGGCAGCGGTGCAGATGCTGGTTGGTGGCGCCCAGCGCCGGATGTCGTCCCTGCTGAACACGACCACACTCGGTAGGCCGAGCCCGGCGGCAATGTGCGAGACGCCGGTGTCGTTGCACACGAGCAGGCGCGCATGGCGCAGCAGGGCGGCCATGGCGCCGATCGAGATCGGCGCGGCCGCGTTGATGGCCGGGTAGCGCATGGCGGCGGCGACGTCGGCAGCAAGATGCGCCTCGGCAGCGGAGCCGGTCAGCACGATGCGCGCGCCAAACTCGGCGGCGAGCCGGTCCGCCACCTGCGCGAAGCGCAGCGCCTAAGCCAGCATTTGTCGCGCACGCGGGCGCCCGGGTGCAGGCATACATAGTTGCCGTCGCCCAGGCCGAGCAGCCAGGCCGCTGGCGCCCAGCTCGCGTTCGTCGGCATCGGTGATCGGAAATTCGAGCGCGGTCCCGTGCGCGGGCGCGCCAAGGTGGGTCGTCAGTTCGAGCAGGCGCTGCGGCTCTCCGCCTAGCCTCCGGGTAAGGGATGAACAGTTCGCCGTGGGTACCCTTGCGTTCGCCATAGTCGGCCAGGGCGCGCGCCGAAGGCGCGCACCACCAGGTTGCTGTGTTCGCCGCTGCCGTGCATTTGCAGGGCGATGTCAAAGCGCCGCGCATGCATGCAGCGTAAAAATCGGCCAGTTCGTGCTGGCGCACCTGCTGCTCGGGAAAGGCCGTGTGCCCGGGAAAGGCGATGAAGTCGTCGATATAGCAGGCGAAGCGGGTGGCGAACTGCTCCGCCCAGGGCAAGCCCACCAGGGCGATGCGCGCGGCCGAGCATGGCGTGGCGCAAGGCGCGCAGCGCGGGTACGGCGCACAGCATGTCGCCGATTTGCAGGGCGCGAAAAATGACCAAAGACGCGGCATGCTGGCGCTGCAGCCACGGTGTGGCGGTCAAGGGCATGGGGCGCTTTCCTTGTGCCTGAAGTTGATCGGAGCAGTGACCGCATGGCGGCTTAAGCAGTTCTTTTGAACCGCCGCCCGTCAAATAGTTCAGCGCCTGCCAGCTTGCAAAAAGGGCGGTATGATTCTCGGAGAACAAATTTCCCAAAGGCTGCAGCATGCTTCCAGACGCCCCCGTCCTTCACGCCCCTGATGGCCCATGTGGACCATGCCGATCCGCTCAATTTCGTGTTCCAGGGCGGCCAGTTGCTGGTTCGCAGCGACGATCTCGCCCTGCCCGGCAATGCGCAACTCGATGGCCTGGTGCAGGCGCCCGAGCGGGTGCTGCCGGTCGGCACGCTGGGCGAGCAGTATTGCCGCGCAGCCTGGTGCGAGCGCGACACGCCCGCGCCGGACGGCTACGAATGGCGCGGCTTGCGCAGCCTGTTCGGCACGCTCGACGATGGCTTCATGGGCGTGGCCGGACGCGCCGGGCAGATCGCCGAATGGGCGCGCACCCACCGCTTTTGCGGCGCCTGCGCCACGCCGATGCAGCTGGTCAGCGGCGAGCGCTGCTTCAAGTGTCCGGCCTGCGGCATGATCGCGTATCCGCGCATTTCATGCCAAGCCATGATGGTGCTGATCCGCAAGGGCGAGCACGTCTTGTTGGCCATGCACACCGCGTCGCCCAGCAAGCGCTTCACGCCGCTGGCCGGTTTTCTGGAAGCGGGCGAATCGATCGAGGAAGCGGTGCACCGCGAAGTGTATGAAGAGGTGGGATTGCGCGTGCACAACCTGCAGTATTTCGCCAGCCAGTCCTGGCCCTTCCCGCATTCGCTGATGATCGCCTTTACCGCCGACTATCTGGACGGCGACATCCGCATCGACGAAAACGAACTGTCCGAAGCGCGCTGGTTCGGCCCGGACGACGCGTGGCCGGAACGGGTGCCGCACATTTCCATTTCCAGCATCCTGGTCGACGCCCACCGCCCGTAATACTCAGGGCTTGGCCCCGTGGCCCGCAGCTGCATGGTGCGTTTCATGAGGTTGAACCAGAACGGGGCGCCGAACAGCGCGGTCGACGCGGTGATCAGCCAGCCCGACAGTTGCACGACAAAGGAAGCATCCAGGCGCGGCGGGAATTGTTGCCAGCCGATCGGCAGCTGGAACAGGGCGTTGACGGTGTCGGCGCTCATGGTCTCGGGCACGGTGGCCAGTTGCGCGGCCAGCGCCGGGTGTTGCCACAGCGCCTTGAACAAATGAATGCTGTCGATGTTGAACAGCACCGCCAGCAGCAGCGACAGCAGCAGGCTGACCGCCATCGAACGCCGTTTGTAGGATACCGACACTCTTTCCATGGCGCTGTCGAACCAGAGCGCGATCTCGGTTTCCATGCGCGTCGCGTCATCGGCCGCGCTGCCAGATGCCTTGCAGGGCGCGCCGCAATTGCGGGTCTTGCAGGGCGTCGATGCGCTGGCGGATTTGGCTTAGGCCTGGCCGGGCAGCGCCTCGAGCGATTCCATCAGGGCGATGGCGAAGTTGCGCGGCTCTATATAAGAAGGGATGCCGTTGTTTAGGCGCGCGGACTGACCAGCGCGTGGCTGTACAGCGCGTGCCAGGGCATTGAAATTGGGATCGCCCAGCATCGACTTGATGCTTATGGAGCAGGGTGTGTGCGCGCAGGCGCAGTGCCGAGGCCAGTGCTTCCTGCACCGTGCTGACGATCAGCGCCACCGAGGCGTAGCAAAACGTCAGGCCTGCCGCGACTTCCAGGACCGTACTGCCGAACATGGCGCTCTCCCGCTGGCGAATAGTCCAACTACGCTAACGGAAGCGGCTTGCGGCTGAGGCCGGATGGATCAAACGCGGCTAACGTTTGAGCAGGCCGCGGATGGTTTTCTTGAGTTTGTCGCGCGCCTTCTGGCTGACGGCAGCGCCCGAGACGGCCTTGGTGTCGATCTTCCAGGCAATCGCGTCCCACGGTCCGCTGATCCGGACCGGCAGGCTGACCCCGGTCGCGGCGATCGTGCACGCCAGGGTGTAGTCGATTTGTTCACGGCCAAGATCGATGTCGCTTAAGCGCCTACCACGTTGAGCAACGGCGCGCGGCCGCTCAGGTCGGCGTTGTGGGCGATGCCGTTGGCGATGGTGAAACTGGCGCCCAGCTGGCCGAAGCCGGTGCGCGCCGCGCCGTCGGCCATGCCGCTGTCGGCCTTGCCGCCCAGGACCATGGCTTTCAAGTCGACGCCGTTGAGGGTGGCGTCGGACAGGCGCAGCACGGCCGTGCTTAAGGCCAGGGCGGCGCGCATCTGCGCCGTGCTCGAGCCTTCGGTGTTGACATCGATCAGGATGTCGCCGCGCCCGTCGACCGGCGTCTTGCCCATCAGGTCACGCAGCAGCGGGCCGACCCGGACCGCGGTCAGGGTCTGGACGAAGGTGATGTGCGGCATGCTGGCGCTGCGCGCGAAGTCGAGCGTGAGCGCGCCGCTGCCATTGCCTTCATACAGCTTGGCCACCACCGGTTCGAGCACCAGCTTGCCCGGCATCGAACGCAGGGCGGCGCGCACGTTCGAGGCGTGCATGGTGCCGACCTTGAGCTCGCCGACGTGGATGCCGCCGGTCGCGCGCAAGTTGGCCAGCGGCGAGAAATCGAAGGCGTCGCCGGGCACGGGCGGGGTCGGATCGTTGGGCAGCGCGTCCGGCACCAGGCGGTCCTGGTAACGGCCCAGGTCGACCTTGTCGATGTGCAGCGTCAGGTGGTAGGCGTCGGCGCGCAAGCCGGTCTTGACGTCGAAGGCGCTGTCGTCGAAGCGGCCTTTCAGGTCGGCCACGAATTCATCGTTGTCCAGATCCACGTCGATCATGCCCTTGACCCTGACCTTGGCATTCTTGAGCGACATGTCGAGATTGGCTTCCAGATCGGAAAACGCGATCCGGCGCAGGGCCGGATCGGGCAGGAACTTGCTGGTGAGGGTGATCGCGGTCTGCATGGCTAAGCTTGTTCATGCGAATGCTGGCCGACAGCGCCATCCGGCTCGGCACGCCGCGCGCGATCGCGCCCGAATCGATATTGAGATGGCTGATGTCGAGCGTGCGGCCGCTCTTGCGGTCGTCGAAGGACAGGCGCGCGTTGTCGAGGCGGATGCTGTCGATGGCCAGGCTGATCGCGGGCGCATTGCCCTCCGGCCGTGCTGGCGGCCGGGCCGCGCAAATCCGGGCCCGAGGTCAGGTCGCCCGTGTTCATGCTGCCGTCGGCGTTGCGGATCACCTTGGCCTGCATGCCGCGCACGTCGATCCGGTCGATCACGATGTTGCGCTGCAACAACGGAAGCAAGGCAACCGAGAAGCGGGCGCTGTCGATGGCGGCGAACTCGTCTTCACCGCCGCGTTCGGACAGCGTGACCCGGCCCAGGTTGGCGCCGATGCGCGGGTAAAACATCAGTTTGATATTGCCGGGAATGGCCAGGGTGCGGCCGTGCTTCGCCTGCACCAGACGGATGATGTCATCCTTGTAATCGTTGGGATCAAAGGTGGCTTTCACGATGGCGCTACTGCCAGCAGCATCAGCAGCAAAACGCCTGCCGTGAGTGCGGCGAACTTCAAATATCGGACCATGACAAGCTTGAACGTGGGAACGAGGCCGAGTGTAGCATCGTACTTCCGTGCTGCCCGGAAAAGAGTGTCCGGCTGTGGCGGGGATGCCGAAAAACGTTGTAAGAATGCCTGAAAGTAACATTTACTATATACTAATATGCATATTATTTGAACAGGCAGGGCCATGTCCGACGCAGTCAGCACCCGCAGCAATTTCGAATGGCATCAGGGCACGCCCGATACCGCTTTCGCCCTGGCGGCGGCGCGCGGCGTCCCGCTCTTTCTGTACTGGGGGGCGGCGTGGTGCCCGCCGTGCAACCGGATCAAGGCAAGCGTGTTCGAGCGCGCCGACTTCCAGGCGCTCGGGTCCGGCTTCGTGGCGCTGCACATCGATGGCGACAGCAGCGCGCCCCAGCAGATGGCCGAGCGTTTCCATGTGCGCAGCTACCCTACCCTGATCGTGTTCCGTGCGGACGGCGCTGAAATCACGCGCCTGCCGTGTGAACTCGAGGGCGCGCGCTTTGTCGAACTGCTGGGTGTCGCGCTGGCGGCCAGCCGCACGGTCACCGAATCGCTGGGCGCGGCCCTGTCGCGCGAACGGCCGCTGGCAGACGACGAATGGCGCCTGCTCAGTTTCTATTCGTGGGATACCGACGAACACCAGGTCCTCAAGAGCCTCGATCTTGCGGCCACGCTGGCCAGCCTCGCCCGCGCCTGCACCCTGCCGGAGGCCCGTGCAGCGGCTGGAATGGCATGCCTTGCACGCGGCGGCCATGTCCGGCAAGGGCGGGATCGACCAGCGCGGGGCCGTCCGGCGGCTGGAAGAAACCTTGTTCGATGCGGCCGCCGTGCGCGCAGCTGGACATCGTCACCAATCACGCGGTCGACCTGGTGCGCTTCCTGACCGTGCCGCAGTCGGCGGCCCGCCTGCACCTGACGCAAACCTGGTCCGCCGCGCTCGAGCGGCTGGAAACCGACCCCACCCTGACCCTGGCCGACCAGCTGGCCGCCCTGCGCACGCGGGTGCGCATGTCGCGCCTGGGCACGCCGGTGGCGGGCCTGGACCAGCTCGCGCGCGAACGGGTGGCGCTGGCGGCGCATGCCGTGTGCGGCCCGGCCATGCGTCACCAGATCATCAATACCGCCGCTTGCGTGCTGTCGGATGCTTAAGCCTGCTGGACGAGGCCGAACAGCTGCTGCTGGCCGAACTGGCGCGCTCGCACGCGCCGTTCTTCTTCATGCACAACCTGGCCGCGATTGCCAAGAAACGGGGCGACCCGGCCTAGCGCCGTGGGCTGGTACGAACGGGCCTGGGACAGCGCCACGGGCCCGGCCACGCGCCTGCAATGGGGCGCCACCTATCTGCAGGGCCTGATCGATTTTGCGCCGCACGAAGCGCCGCGGATCGAGCGTTTTGCCAGCAAGATGCTGGACGAACTGGGCGGCATGGGCGACGCCGCCTGCCAGCGCAACCGCACCCAGCTCGAACGGATCGACAGCAAACTGTCGATCTGGAACGGCGCCAGCGTGCACGCCGCCGCCCTGCGCGAAGCAGCGCGCGCCGCCTCGGGCCTGCATCGATAGCAGCAATGTCGGGAACCTGTTCCAGATCCAGCCCTCAAACTGGATTTGGGGCAGACCATGCCAAGAACAGCATTCGCCAGCGACATCTCGCGCGAGGAATTTGAGCAAGTCCGTCCGATGCTCGAGGCCGCGCGCCGCCGCACCTGTCCGCGCAAGCACGATCTGTACGACGTGTTCTGCGCGGTGCTCTATTTCATCGACGGCGGCATTGCCTGGCGCGGCCTGCCGCACGAGTTTCCCGCCCTGGCGCACCGTGCATGAATACTTCACCCAATGGACCAGCGCGGGGCCGCAGATCTCGCTGATGGAAGAAGCCTTGCGCCTGCTGCACCGCCCGGAACAGATCGAGAAACTGCGCGCCCTGATGGTGCCGCGCTAGCTGACCACCAGCACCGATGCCGCCCAGTCGACAAACACGCGCACGCGCGCGACAAGTGGCGGTTGTGCGCATACACGATCGCCACCGGCAGCGGCGCCGCGCCAGGCCTAAGCAGCACTTCCACCAGTTCGCCCGAGGCCAGCATCTCTTCCAGCCCCAGCCGCGGCGCCTGGATCAGGCCCAGGCCCGCCACGCAGCTGGCGGTGTACGCCTCGGTACTGGACACGCTGACCACGCTGCGCATCGGCACCACGTGGTCCTGGCCGTCCTGCCGGTATTCCCATTCCATGTCGCGCCCGGTCTGGCTGGAAAAGAAGTGCACCGCCAGATGGTCCTTGAGCTCGTCCGGCGTTTGCGGCACGCCGTGCTGCGCGAGGTAGGCGCGCGAGCCGACGTTGATTTGTTCGAGCTCGCCAATGCGGCGCGCGATCAGGCTCGAATCGCGCAGCTGACCGACCCGGATCGCGCAATCGATCCCCTCGCCGACCAGGTCCACGAAGCGGTCGCGCGCGCCGATCCGCACCTTGATGCCGGGATACTGCTGCAGGAATTCCGGCAGACGGGGAATCAGTTGCGTGCGCGCCAGGCGTTCCGGCATGTCGACCCGGATCGTGCTTAAGCGCCGGGTCCGGAAAACAAGCCGTTCATGTCGTCGAGCTCGTTAAGCAGGCGCACGCAGCGTTCGAGGTAGATTTCGCCTTCCATGGTCAGGCTGACCTTGCGCGTGGTGCGCTGGAGCAGGCGCGCCCCCAGATGCTGTTCGACGCTCTGGACCGCGTTGGTGACGGTCGGGCGCGGCAGGTCGAGCTGTTCGGCCGCCTGGGCGAAGCTCTTGCATTCCACGACGGCGCGGAAAATCTGCATGGCTTTGATCTGGTCCATTTGTTAGTGATTCTCGAATAATCTAATACGAAATGATGTATTTATTGCCGAAGTCGATAATAGCATAATGATTTCACCACCCAACCACTGGAGAATCACTATGAAGACCACGCAACTTGGCAGCACCGGCCCCGCGTTTCGCAAATCGGCCTGGGCTGCATGGGCATGTCGGACCTGTACGGCCCGGCCGACCGCGGCGAGAGCATCGCCACCATCCACGCCGCGCTCGAGGCCGGCGTCACCCTGCTCGACACGGGCGACTTTTACGGCATGGGCCACAACGAATTGCTGATCTGCGAGGCGCTGGCAAACCGGGACCGCAGCCGCGCCCTCATCAGCGTCAAATTCGGCGCCATGCGCGACCCGGCTAAAGAACTTTGTCGGTTACGACGCCCGCCCGCAAGCCGTGAAAAATTCCGTGGCGTACTCGCTCAAGCGGCTGGGAACCGACTACATCGACATCTACCGCCCGGCCCGGGTCGACCCGGCGGTGCCGATTGAGGACACCGTGGGCGCGGTCGTGGAACTGATCCGCGACGGTCATGTCAGACACTTGGGACTATCGGAAGTGAACGGCGACACCCTGCGCCGCGCGCATGCCGTGCACCCGGTGGCGGACGTGCAGATCGAGTATTCCATGATCTCGCGCGGGATCGAGAACGGCCTGCTGCAAACGGCGCGCGAACTGGGCGTGGGCATCACCGCCTACGGCGTGCTCTCGCGCGGCCTGATCAGCGGGCACTGGTCCAAAGCGCGTGCTTAGGCGAGGCGGACTTCCGCGGCCAGAACAGCCCGCGCTTCCAGGGCGAGAATCTGGACGCCAACCTGGCGCTGGTGGAACGCGTGCGCGACATCGCCATGCGGCATGGGTGTGAGCGTGGCGCAAGTGGCCATTGCCTGGGTCATGGCGCAAGGGACGGACATCGTGCCGCTGATCGGTGCACGCGCGCAAGCGACCGTCTGCAGGAAGCGCTGGGCGCGCTCGATGTCACACTGAGCAAGGAGGATCTGGCCAGGCTGGAAGCGGCGGTGCCCAAGAATGCGGCGGCTTAAGCACGTTACAACGCCTACCAGATGGGCCATCTGGACAGCGAAAAAGCTGCGTGAGTCGGCCTTATTGCGGCGCGGCAGGCGTGGGCGTGGCTGCTTAAAGCGCTAAACAATGGCTCGAAGTCCATTTTCTCTTTCTGCGTGCCGATGCGGAAAATGCTTAACCGCCTCGCCCATGTCTTCCTGGCGCGGCTCGGCGAGCTGGGTGCAGTTGTCCAGCTCGACCTGCAGTACCTGGCTGCCGGAGCGGATGCTGTACACGCCCTCGCCCTTGGAAAACAGTTCGACGGCCACGTCGTCCATCGGCACCTTGTCCATCGCGACCGCGCGCTGGCAATCGGGAAAACGCGCCACGACCAGGGACAGCGTGATGTTCTTGTCCCAGAAGTACTCTTGCTCGGCACGGACAGTGATGGTCTGGTCGCGCGTCGTTGGCGTAAAAACTGGCCGACTGTTTGACGCATCCCGCCAGCAGCAGTGGCGTCAGGAGAAGCAATGACTTGCGCATGTGGGCATCCCGGGGTTCTTGGTATTCGGGAGTATAGATCAGAACTCGGTGCCAATGGTCACGGCGGCCACGCGGTGGCGCGGCACGGGGATCGAGGAGCGGAATTCCGGCGAACGCCGCGTCATCTTGAACTGGACGAACCACGGGCCGTGGTTGGCGGTGCGGGTGCCGGGAAAGTCGAAGCGGGTGCCAAGCACGAGGTCGCTGACGAAGTTGCGCTTCTTGATGCTGGGATCGTCTTGCAGCAGGCGGCCGTCCAGGAACACATTGTAGGCAACCAGGCGCGCCTCGACGCTGCCGAAGGCCGTGCATTGCAGCCACGGTGCCAGGCAGGACGTATAGCCGGGCAACCTGGCTTCCGAACTGCCGTGCAGCTTGTTGCCAATGCCGGGCGGCGGCGGCGACACCAGCGGCAAGTCCTTGCCGATCACGACCGACACGCTCTACCGCCGCGTAGGTCTGGATATTGCTTGGCAGTCAGGCGCCAGTAGGTCGCCGTGTTGAGGCGCACGTCGTGGCCGAGGTCGGCCGACAGCTGTTCGCGCGCGGTGCGGCGTTCGGCGCTGGCCATCACGCCGAGGGTGCCGCCGACCTGGTTGTCCCAGCCTTCGGGACGCGGCCGGTCCATCACGCGGTGCACGAGTTTTTGCGCCTGCTCGGCCATCGACAGGCGGCCAGTCACGCCGATTTGTCCGCTCAGCGTGGTCAGGCTGCGCTGGTCGGGCGAGAGGAAGGCGTAAGCTTGTTCGTAATACAGCAAGCCCGCCCACGGACGGTCGAGCGGCTGCGGTTCGCGCACGGTGAGTTCGCGCGGGGTGTACATCAGCTGGCCCACGTTGATCTGGCTGGTCAGCAGCGTGCTGTCGTCGCAGGCGAGCCAGCGGCACAGGGAATTGGTCAGGGAGCGGGCGAACGGTTTGCGCTGGTCGGTGGAATACTTGGTCGAGACCTGGATACCGTTGGTGTAGAAGCGGTCGGTATCGTAGTGCGAATCATTTTCATAGGTGAGAAAATGAACGCGCCTCCTGCGGCTGCGGTGTTTCCTGGCCTGAAACGTTGCCGCAGCAACTAGCCAGGACTGCAGCCAGCCCGGCCGAAACTCGGGTGGAAAAGGTCAACATCGCGACACCGCCACAAATAGAATTGGCAAACCACAATACCGATTCTATGCCTGAAGTGCGGTCCCGGCTTGGCTTTCCTCAGTTTGCTTGAACCAGGCTATTTTTCCTGTTTGCGCTTGGGCCAAAAACGGTCGAACAAGGGCTTGACGCTGGTGCCGTGGACCACGATGGAGAGCATCACGACCACGATCGTGATCTGAATCAGATCCTGCGCGAAACTGCGCGGCAGCCCGTGGTTGATGGCGAACATCAGATAATAAATGGAGCCGATGCCGCGCACGCCGAACCAGCCGGTGATGCTGCGCACGCGCATCGAGCTGGCCGAGCCGACCAGACCGAGCAGCACGCTGATCGGCCGCGCCACGAGGAACAGGAAGGCGGCGATGCCGACCGT
Organism: Massilia sp. H-1; assembly: GCA_024703915.1. Lineage (GTDB taxonomy): Bacteria > Pseudomonadota > Gammaproteobacteria > Burkholderiales > Burkholderiaceae_D > Telluria_A. The sequence continues at coordinate 3,032,322 of CP087969.1, forward strand.
GTCCCAGTTCCAGTTCTGCAGCGACACCATGCCGCCGAGCAGCAGCACCAGTGTCAGCTCCGACAAGCGCTCGATGTGTTCCTTGAAGATCAGCGATTCCGCGCTGACGGTGGGTGTCGATTCCTGCGGATCATCGGCGGCGGTTTCCGGCACCAGCAAGCCCTGCCGGTCCTTGTGCGCGCCCGACAGCACCAGCTCGGTCTGGCGCAAGGCGACGCCCGCAAAGAAGACGGCCAGAAAGCCCCAGGTCTGGCACAGCACGCACACGCCGTAGACGAGCGCGATCAGGCCGAGGCCGACGAAGTCGTCCAGCACCTCGTGCCGGGGATCCTTGCCGCGCAACATCCAGCTCAGTTTGCCGAGCACGGCGCCGCCCAACGCGCCGATCGCGATCGCGCCGAAGGTGGCCCAGAGCACGTCGACCAGCACCCAGCGCAGGTAATACTCGCCGACTTCATGCGCGCCCAGCAAGCCCAGGCCCAGCATGACGAATGGAAAAGCCGAACCGTCGTTCATGCCCGCCTCGCAAGTGAGCGTGTTGCGCAATTGATCGCGGTCATCCGCATGGCGGACCTGGATGTCGGTGGCCAGCACCGGATCGGTGGGCGCCAGGATCGCGCCCAGCAGCACGCTCACGCCGAGCGGCAAGTCCAGCACCAGCCAGGCGAAGGCCGCGACCAGGGCCACGCTGATCGTCATCGAGATCCAGGCCAGGCGGATCATGCGGCGCCCAGCGCGCGCGTGATCGGCACCGGCATCTTGACCCCGGCCGAGAACAGCGACACCAGCACCGCCACCTCGGTCAGGGTTTCCAGCAGGTGCGATTCGGCGATCGGATCGAAGCGGAAGAAGCCCAGCACCATCGGCCCGAGCAGCAGCCCGACGCCTAGGTAGACGATGGCCGAGGTAAACGGCGAACGCGAGATGGTGGTGGCGGCTAGGCCGCGCGCCAGCATCAGCGAGCCGATCAGGATGAACCAGTGGACAGTCGTCATGCGGACGATTCTACCGAGGAAAGCCTTCGGGAACCGTCCGCTTGAGCCGCCCTGCTTAGAAGGCGAAGTTGCCTACGTCCAGCACCTGGGTTGGCTGGCCGCACGCGGCGGTCGTTGCCTCGCGGTTGCCGCTGCCGGTGGACTGGTTTCGCTCCCACACATCGGCCACATTACCGCCCTTCTTCAGGAACTTGAACTGGATCGCAGTCGACGGTGGCAGGTTGAAGGTGCGCGACCATGGCACGTTGGCGCCGCTGCCTTCGATCGCCAGCTGGTCGCTGGTGGTACCGGTCCAGTTGCCGAGTTCAGCGCGGTTGCCGACCACGTAGACGTTCTGTCCCATGATCGTGTTGGCGTTGGCGACGCGGAACTTGACGGCGACCGTGGTGCAGGTGGGCGGTGGCGTGGTGCCGCCGTTCACTTTCTGGTTCACGTGCAAGGCCACGGCCTAAGCACGCTGGACCCGTTGTTGCCGCCGATGCTGACCGTCACGATGCCGTTGCTGGCCACCGTCAGGCTGCCGCCGGTGCAGGCGCTGCCGTTCGCAGTGAGCGTGCCCGTGACCACGTTGCAATAGGTGCTTACTTAGGCAGCTGCGTCTGCAGCGATGCATTCCAGGCCGCCCCGTCATTGTTGAGCGCCAGGAAGCCCTTGTTGCCGCGCGCGAAAGCGATCTGGTTGCCGTTGCCCTGCACGAAGTTGTCGACGCCTGTGCCCGCCACGGTTGAGCGGAACTTGACCATGTTCGAGATGTCTGACCAGCGGTGGATGAAGTCCCACGACTGGTTGATCAGCGGATTGCCGCTCGCGTCGAAGGGGCTCGCGCTTGGCGGGCCCTGGTCGCCGTCGCTGGAAGCGGTAGCCGGAGTGCAGTTGCGCGTGTCCGTACGGCCATGCCAGCATGAAGATATTGGCCAGGTCGTAGCGCTTGGTGCCTTGCGTATCGTTGGCATGGCTTAAGCAATGTAGTCGCTGGCCACCAGCGAACTGCCGTTGCGTTCGGTGTCCCAGTTGTTGACGAAGACGGTGGCCTTGTCGCTTGCAACAAAGCCCCAGCTGCCGCCCCAGTTGCCCGGCGTGCCCATGATCGTGCGGATCTGCGAGATGCTGCTGCCCTCGTTGCGGAAGACCGACTTCATCGCATACGTGAACTGGAATTCGTTGAGCGTACCGTTCGGGGAAGTAATCGGCGCGCACGGCGTTGCTGTCCGGGATGACTTCCTGCGTGATCCACAGCGCTTCGCCGGAGGTGGTGGTGCGGTTGGTGCCGTTCAGAATCGCCGTGATGTGGGACGGCTGGATGTGCTTGGCTGCGTCGATGCGGATCCCGTCCGCGCCCATCGCCACCAGCTTGTTGAAGTAGTTGCGGATCTGGCCTTGCACATAGGTGCTCTCGGTCTTCAGGTCGGGCAGACCGACCAGGCGGCAATTCATCACATTGTTGCGGTTTCCGGGAGAACCGTAGTCGCTGCCCTGGATGTCGCAGGCGTTGTGGAAATCCGGCCCGCTGAAATTAGGGTAGGTGAGCGTGGTCGAATTCCAGGTATTGCCATTGGTGGCCGTGCCGGACCCGGCCGACATGTGGTTGACCACCGCATCCACGTAAATCCGCACGCCTACCGCGTGGCAGGTATTGATCATGGTCTGGAATTCGGCCTCCGTCCCCATGCGGCTATTGAGCGACGTAAAGTTGACGGGCTGGTACACGTCCCACCAGGTCCCCACGCTGTTCGACGCCTGCGGCGGCGACACTTGCACTGCGCCATAACCCTGCGGGCCGAGATGGTTGGTGCATTCCTTCATGATGTCGTTCCACTTCCAGCGGAACATCTGGACCGAAGTATCTGCGGGATTGAGTGCCGCCTGGGCGGGTGCGGTGAAACTGCTGAAGAGGGCGCCAGCGGCAAACAGGCTGCCGATGACCTTAACGCTGATCCGTTTTTTCATGTTGCTTCCTTATGGTTGTAGGTAGAGGAATGCAAAAAGCGACTGCTTAAGCGCATACCCCTGCTTGTCTCCATCAAAGGGGTAGCGGCCTTGAAACGATTGCCGTGAGGCGCGGAAGGCAAGTGGGCTTGTGCCCTTGTGAGTTTGCTCAACCTCAAACGAATGTAGCACAACTACACGAAATGTAAAACCGCGAAGTTACAATTTCGTGAGTGTGTCACTATGAGAGCAGTAATTCTCACATGGGCAAGTTTTGAATGTGTAGCCAATCTACACATAAACTTTCGTGGAGAAAAGAAAGGCGGGAAGCTTAGTTGAACTGGTAGGCGCCGATGTCGACGCCGTTCGGCCGGACGCGCATCTTGCTTAAGCGGCATCGATCAGCAGGGGCGAGTTCGGCGCTGCCCTTGCCGATCGTGGGGGAGTTGCTGCGCAGGCGGAAATCGCTGCCGCCGCGGCGGGCGTAGCGAACGAACTCGGGCGACTGGGCGATGGTGCCGGTGTGCGCGAGGCCGTTGCGCAGTTGCCAGTCCGCCGTGCTGCTCTGGAAAACGAGGTTGTTGCGGTAGGTGTTGTTGGGGCCGGTTTCACCCTGTTCGGAAATGCCGTACTTGTTGTCGTACACGATGTTGTTGTGAACGCTGGTGTAATCATTGGGACCGCGTGTGTGATAAAAGTCCCCGCCGCCAACGAGGATGCCGGTCATCGATGCCGCCACCGTGTTGTTGCTGATGACGACATTGTTGGCGTCGTGCCAAAGCTGGATGGCCGCGCCGCCGATGTTGTGAACGATATTGTTTTTGCGCTGCCCGAGGTGCTGATGTAGATGCCGTGCACGAAGCGGCAATTGGCGGGGCCGATGTCGTGCACGGTATTGCCGATGACGGCGCTTTGCACGCCGTGGTAGTAACTGTCGACCCCGATGCCCGCGCCGCCGACCCCGTCGCACGGCGTGTTCTGCGCGATGTGGTGCACGCGGTTGCCCTTGATGACGGTGTAGGAGCCGCCGTTGTAAATGCCGTGCGTCCATTTGATGCCGTTGCGCGACACGCTGCCATCGACATCGAAGCCGATGATGTCGATGTAGTTGCCGCGATTGTCCCAGCTTAGCCTTGGTCTCGGACGACATGGGCGGCACCAGCCTGGCGCCCCACTTGACGGTAGACACGTAATAAATGCGCTGCGCATCGGTGCCGCTCATGCTGGTCTTGAAGCCCATAAGATACACGCCGGGCAAAACATGAATGGTCGTGCCCGGCAATGCCACTTTGGAAGCGCGCAGGATGGTCTGGAACGGTTGCTTGAGGGTGCCGGGATTGGAATCGGACCCGGTGGTGGAAACGTAGTAGTTGTACGTGGTGGAACTGAGCGGCAGTGGCGTTTGCCCGGCCGCAGCGGGCGCCGCGGCAAGAACCAGTGTGGGCAAGAAGCGCGGCAGTTTCATCGACACGTGTTTAGCTGAAGGAAGAATGGAGGCGGATGTTGGAATCGAACCAACTTCCCCAGCGTTGCAAGCTGGTGCATTGCCATTTTGCTACTCCGCCGTTCATTCCAGTGTCGCCGATGACGGCGGGCGCGGATCCCGACTGGATCAAACAACATGCTTGTGCGCACATACTTTTTCTTCCCTGACGAACAGGCGAAAAAAAGCCAACCACATGGGGCTAGACTCGTTCGCAGCAAGTGGTGCGGGTTAAGGCGCCACTGCCGGATCGTCGCTGCCGGTCGGGCCGCCGACGGCCTTGTTGAAGTTGGCCTTGACGTAGTTGGTCGACAGATTCGCAACGCGGGTCAGCATCATGTTGTCATGCACGCCGAAAGTCCAGCCTGCTGCCATCGCTTGCCGGCGCGCTGGAAGAATTCCGGGGAAGCGATCACGCGGCCATCGCTGTCCTTGATATTCATGCGCATCAGCACGCCCGAGCTGCCTGCCAGTGGGCCCAGCAGAACACGTTTCGCGCCGTGCTTGAAGCTCATTTCTTCGACCACCGGCTCGATCACCAGGGTGCGGCCATTGGATGGACGGCGATTCCAGTCGGCCAGCGGCGCGCTCAGGTCGTGCTGGATGTTTTCATTGATCTTGGCCAGCGCGGCGGCATTGCCGTTGACGCCACTGGCGAACACGGCTGGTTTGACTTGAATGCGGCTGAACGCCGAAAACGCTTCCGCAGGCGGCGGATTGGTCGTCGACGACGCCTTGATGTTGGTGGCGCAGCCGGTGAGCAACGTTGCCGCTGCCAGGAAAGTGGTGGCGATCAAGCCCTTGGTGAAGCGGTTCATGTATTCCCTTGTAGTTTTGGACGATTCCACCAAAAGCGTGGATGTCGGAATGATATTACAAACCGGTCCGCCATATTCAATTATTAACTTTGCGCAAAAAAGCTTGCGCACGGGCTATCTAGAGCTCGCTATGAGTACCGCCGCGACATGGTCCCATGCCAGCCGCTCTTGTTCGAGCCGGATATTTTGCCCCCAGCGTTGTTGCCGGAGGCCTTGATACAAGTCCAGCTCAGCATCGGTGAGATAGACGGGGTCGGCTGCGAGGTCTTGCCGGGGTTCGTTGCTCCACAAGGTGGGAGCGCGCAGGAGCGTTTCCACATCCATCAGTACGGACGCCAATTCCGGCAGAAATTGGCGGGCCTTGGCGAGGATGGCAAGACCGTGGGTATCGATGTCGCCCCAGTACACGCAGCGGGCACCCGCAATCCAGGGAATCTGTCTGAGCAGCTCGACACCGTAGCCAAGACCGGTGAAAGCCACCGCACCGGGCAGCTCTTCGAGCGCAAGTCCGCTCTGCAGGTTCTCCACAATGAAGACCGTGGCTGGCGCGAGCCCAAGGCGGCCAAGCTCGTCCACGGGGGCGATCACATCGCTGAGTCCACCCGCGGCGGCGCGCAGCGCCGGATCCAGGATACGCAATCTTATTGCAACGGGTGGCCATTTCAGTCCGCATGAGGCATGGAATCCGGCGCCGGACGGGCGGCCAAGCAACATGGCGCTCATGCTGGCGATGACGCCCTGACGTGATTCAATCCATTTGCTGTCGACTCCCGCAAGCGGAATCTGGCGCGGATACAGACCGGAATCCGGATGGGCGACGATCCATTCCACCATGTCCACCAGGCGGACGAAATCTGCCTCGCTGTAGTCGGCCAGGACATCGTCGTACCGTGCCAACTGCTGCCCATAGCCGGGCCAGCGTTCGGTAAGCCAGCCATGGCGCCGCGCTGACTGTTGCCACCGGTCTTGCTGCCCGGTCCATGCAGCGACATCTGCAGGAGTGGCGAGTATCAGCGCTTCCGGCATTTGCTGCGCGCCGAGCTGACGCCACTGACGGTCGGCCCACCGCAGCTCGCCACGCCCGCCCCATGCGCGCCAGGCGGCAACCCATTCGCGTACAGCATCGACCTGGCGTAAGGCCAGCTGTTCGGTTGGCAAACCGAGTGGGATGATCAGCGGCCAGTCTGCTGTTTCGGCCCCGGCCAGCCACTCGCGCAGCTTGCCCTTGAAGCGTCGCTCCAGCAGGCGCTGGACTTCAGCCTAAGCAGCTTCAAGACTGGCCTCGAGGCGCGTATGGTCGGGCAGCTGCAGGCGCTGGCGCTCCGTGTCGTATTCGATCATCAGAACCCCTGAGACGCGGCGGTCGCGTATGTCGACAAAACATGCGCCACCGATAAACGGTTCGAGTGTCATGACCGACTTGAGCGGTGTTGCCACGATCATCTGGAAGCCGAAATTGGTGAAAATGTTCATTGCCAAAGCAGTGAACTCATTGTCGGCCTTGTCGAAGGCTTCATCGAGCACAACCGGCGCATACATCGGCACGCCATGGTCGTTGCCTCCGAGTTGATAACGCAGCGCCGCCGCCAGGCAAGTCGTCGCCAGCTTCTGTCGCTGCCCCCGGACTTGCTTAAGCGCCGCTGCGATAGACTTCGATCTCGATGCCGTCGGTGTCGCGTTCGCGGCCGATGAATTCCACGTGCGTGCGTACGTCGAGCACGGCTTCGCGCCAGCGGCGCTGCTCGGGTTCGGCGCTGGCCAGGCGGTCGACCAGGGAGCGCAGTGCGAGAAAGCGCACTTCGGCCGCGGCGGCATCGTCGCTCCACGACTGGCTGAGGGCGCGGTGAATATCCTGTTTGAAATCGCGCACTTCCGGCAACTGGCGGTCGCTGGGCTCGATATGCAGATAGCTGGTCTGTTCCAGGCTTTGGTTGAACGGTACCTGGCGCAGGCTTTCATTGACCAGTTCCATGCGTTCCAGGATCGCCTTGCGGCCATCGGTGAGGTAAGTGAGGAGTGCGGCAAGGTTCTGGTTGCTCTGGTTTTGCAGCAACTCGAGAAAGCGCTGTTCGTGGGCCGGAAGACCATCGGTTTCCAGGCGAGCCAGCTTGGAAAAGAAATCGGCGCTGGCCGCGATTGTGGCGTCGAGTCCTTCCGCATCGCCCCGCCACCTGGAAATAAAGGCGGCAAAGGTCGACTCGATCATCTTCTCGCACTGTGCCATCTCGGCCGTGATGCCGTCGATCTCCTGGCCCAACTGCTTTCCCACGCTGCGGTCGGCCTGATCGACCTGATCGTGATGGGCGATGACGCCCAGCGCCGCGTAGCGCTCGTCGAGCCCTTTCTGCTGGAAAGGGGTCAAGTCGACGATGACCGGGTTATCCAGCGCCGCGGCGAGCCTGGCGCGCAACTGCTCGGCCTCGCGCAGGCAGGTCTTGTGGTCAGTGGCGCGGTCGTCGCGCTTGTCCATGGCCTTTCTGACCAGCACCTCTTGTTCCTTGATCAGTTCATCGATACGATGCAGGGCCGCATTGCCCTCGCGCTGCCTTCAGATTGCGGTCAATCGCGGCGATGCGGTCGACGATCGGCAGCGCATTAATTTCCTGCCACTGCAAATTCGCTAGCGTCTGGCAATGCAGGCTGCGCACGGCGGCCTTTGCTGCTGCGCGCGCAGGGAGTCGAGTTCATCGCTAAGTGCAAGGATGTTCGCTTCCAGTTCGCGATCCTGATGTTCATATAGCGCCAGTTTCTCGCGGTTGTCAAAGCCCAGCACCCAGTTGCGGCGCGCATCAATCGGACTACGGTCATCTTTTTCATGGCGGGTGGCGCTGTGTTTTACCTGGCCCTCGCGCGTGAGCGCCCGCTCGCCCGTGCTGCGGAAGGTGCGCATCGAATCGACGCATTCGTAGTCAAACCGATTGCGCAAGTCCGCTTCCAGCCACTTCGCGAACGGACCCTGCTTGACGTTGAGTTTGAGCAGCAAGGAATTGACGCGCAAAGGGCGAGCGCTTGCCGCTTCGGCCCGCCCGGTCCGGTTGTAGACCAGGCGCTGGCCGAGGTGAACGCCATTGATGTGGCTGGCAAGTGCGTTGTAATTGGTTTCGTCGACCAGGAGGGAGAGTGCAAAACCGCGCAAGACGCGCCTCCGCCGCGCCGCGCCAGGGTGCCTCGTCGGACTTGACTTCCAGCAGTTCCCCGCGAAAGGCAGCGCCGCTTCGGCCACCCCGATGGCAGCGGCGATATCGCGCCGCAGCTCGATCATATGTGCCGGAATATTCGATGGTTGCTTAGGCGCAAGGAAGCAATCTCACGCGTAATACCATCACGCGTCTTCTGCGCCTCGTCCCTGCGCCGCGCCAGATCGAACATCGCGTCGCTGCTTCCGCTGGCGTAGGCTTCGATTTCACGGCGTGCACTGCCCAATAGTTCGGCAAACCCATCCGGATTCGCGGGCAGCGACCAGCCAAGTGCGTTGCAGGCGTCAACTGCCTGCTGACGGCGCCGCATACGGTCGCTCCGCTGTTCTTCCAGTCCTCGCTTTTCGTTTTCCCAGTGCTCGACCGCGTCGCCTCTCCCCGCCTCGCGCCGCTGGTGATGCAAGTCGCGCAGCCTGGCGCTGCGATTGTCGAAGCTGTCCTGTTCGCGCCGCAACAGTCCTGCCAGGCCTTCGGCCTTGATGGCCAGGGCATCGATCGCCTCCCTGAGCAGGACGACGCGGCGCTGTTCGCGATAGCTGTTCATGCCGACGCGCAATTCCTCGAGCCCGGTGCGATTGTTGCGCAGGGTTTGCATGTGCTCGTGACGGTCGTGGGCCGAACGTCAGCATTTGCACCTGTTCGCGGGCGGTGACGACGGCTTGGTGCGCCGCGTTGAGTTCGCCAAATTCGTTGACCAGGCGGTCCGCAACGTCGAACGTTTCCGGCTTGTCGAGCATGAAGTCGCGCAAGAAGGTATTGAGGTCGCCGAGATTCTTTGCCGACTGGGTCTTGTGCAGCAAACGCAGCGCCATTTCGTTGTCGATGCCAAGCAAGCGGGCAAAACGTTCGCCGTAGGGCCGAAATTCATCGCGCGCATAGGCGTCGGGAAACGACTGCTTGAGCTTGCGGACGTCGAAATTGGAATTGCCGAAATCGCTCAATTCACGCAGGTCGAAGTCGCGTTCGAAAATGAGGAAATAGCGCTTGACGTCGGTGTTCGCGTTGGCATTGCCGCGCACCCAGAACAGCTGCACCAGGGACACGTGCTGGCCCAGCGCATTCTTGTACTGCAAAGCGATGGCGGACCATGTCGTGCTTAAGCACGCAAGAAACGGGTGACGTACTCTCCCGATTCGGCGTCACTTTGTGCGGCCCATGCACCGCGTATATAGCTGACGAGGTTGCGGTCGCGCCCGGTGCGGTCGGCTTCGCGCGCGGCCGCGTTGAAATCGACCCAGCGTGGCGGGACCAGCAGGGCAGAAAATGCGTCGAGCAGCGTGGACTTGCCAGCGCCTGAGCGACCGACGATGAGGAAGCCGCGCTCGCTGATGGGCACGTCGTGCAAATCGCTGAAGGTGCCCCAGTTGAACACCTGAAGCCGCGTCATGCGAAACTGTTCGTTGGCGAACAGCTTGCCGGAAGGTGAACGCGCGCTCATGTGTCAGGCTCGTCGTCGTCGACAGGCTGCTTGCCCAGTACGGTGGCGTCGCCTTCCGCCATGCGCTTGTACAGCTGGGTCAGGCTGACGATTTCCTCGGCCGAGAACATCAGTTTGAGCGTCGGAGCAATTTCGAAGCGGTCGTCACTGCCACGGATCTTCTGGATGAGATTGTGTTTCTTGACCTTTTCGATCGACGCATGCACGCGCTTGGTGAAGCTTCAAGCACGGTCCGTGCTGGCGGCCCGTTCGTACAAGCCGAGATTGTCGACGATGTCATCCAGCGACACGACGGCGCGCTCGCCCTGGGTGTCGGCCTGGGTGAGCCGCTGGCGCAAGTGCAGGACCAGCACGGAATCGATGAAAGTCAGTTGCGCGCGGCGGAGCAGTATTGGCGCATCGAGTTCGCCGGTGTCGGCCTGGCGGGTGAATGCGACCTGCGTCTCCTTGTCGATGACCAGTTCGAGAAACAATTCGGCCAGACGTTGGCGCACTGCCACTTCGTCGCGCAACAAGACTGGCCATAGTTTGGCATGGCGGCGTCCGTCAAGCGACGGGCCGGACAATAGCTGGACGAGAACGCGGCGGGTGTCGAGCGGCAGCGCGCCACTGTCGCCCGCGAACAAGGCTGCCTGAGACGGCGCGACCAGGTCCGGCGTGGCGGCGAGCGGCTCTTCAGTTAAGTTCATCGACGCGTTCCTTCAAAAAATACATAACCGGAATGGTCGCGCTGCGTTGGGTGTCGTCGTTGCCGGTCCAGCCGACCGTTTCCGTGTGGTTCGCGCGCATGCCATGCCGGCTGGCGAGCGCGAGCAATCCCAATACGCTGCCCAATCCCTGAGTCGCCGGAAATTGTAACAGGACGTCCGCAATCGAAGCTTGCGAGCGGTCGCCCAGTACCTGCCTGACCTGCTCTTTCAAGGAACGGAAATCGATTTCCGACTGCGCTACCAGTGCGCTGACCGATGCCAGATCGATCGGCGCCGACTCGCCCTCGCTCATCGCGCCGGGCAAGGCTTGGAGGGCGGGATCGTGTAACAGCCATTGCGACAGCGAGCTGAGCTTGCTGCTCGTTAAGCCCAGCGTGAAATGCAGTGTGTCCGTGGCTTTGACTTCATCCTTGAGCGCCAGGGCAGCCCTTTGCGCGGCGCAGCAGCAGCTGGTTGAGACGGCGCTGTTCAAGAAATTCCCGGCTCTGTACAAAGTGTTTCAAGCTGCGGGCGAACGATTGCAGCACATCGTGCACAGCGCCACCCTGTTCCAATAGCGTGCGGGTCAGACGCAGCAGGAAGCGGCGTTCCTGCACATCGAGGCTGGCGACGAAATCGCGTGACATTAACTGTTCGAGCGCATGTTCCAGCGTGGCCGATTGCTCGGGGTCGGTCAGCAGGCGCCAGAAGGCAGCGAAGGTGCGTCCGGCATCGCTTTCGGCAATCAGGTCCATGCTTAGAACGAATAATGTATCGAGCACTTCGCCGCGATTGCCCTCATCTTCCATGAGGCGTTCGCGCAATGTGCGGTTCAGCTGTTCGAATTGGTCGCGCACGCGCCTGAAGTCGCCCGCGAGGTCGTCAGCCAGGCGGATGATTTCGCGCGTGCGTTCGAGCGCGGCAGTATGGCAACACATGCAGTACACCATGTTCGATGGCGTCAATGTCGCGCGCGATCCGTTCCTGCTCCGCCCGCAGGCCGGCGATGCGGCGCGCCTGGTCAGTGTCGGTCTCGTCGGAGAGGCGTGCCAGGGCATTAATGACAAGGCCAAGGCGGCTCTCGGTCGCGGCCGAGTGCGGCTTGATCAGACCCGATACGAATCGTATGGCTTCGACAGTGGAGGTGGCAAGTTCGTACTCTTCCTCATTCGAGCCAGGCGGAAAGCGGCGTTCCAGGTAACCATCGGCCAGCCAGCCCGCCACATATTGCTGGGCCGTCGCCTAACCAAGACTCCCCGAGATTACGCAGGCGTTCGAGTTCCCGCCCTATGCGTTCGTGCAAGATCGAGGCAGGCAGGCTGCGCTCAGCCTCGTAGAGATGAGTTTGAAGCCATGCCAGGACCGTCGGACCATTCGTGGCGGCAAGGAGCTGCCACAGCGGCTCGTTGCGCATCCGGCGGTAGGTCGCGAGGGCTTTATCGGATTTCATTGGACGCCGCAATGGCTCTTGGTGAGGTGTGATTATCGTCGATTGTTGGCGGCATGAACAAGTTTGCCCGGTGCCTGCATTCCGCGTGGCTGTGCCGCCATGCTACCAAGAGCGCTGCCCGCGTCGTGAGCGCATGCTCCCTAATTGCGATGGTGAATGGCACTTTTTGGCGACGTTTTCGCCGAGGAAGTCGCGCCAACTCGAATATTGCACATTTATCAATATTAATATTTACTAAATTGGCGTGATCGAACAAGCCCCTTCGCATTCGGACAAGACCAGCAAAATCTTTCGTGATTTCCTAGTGATCGCCCAGCCGGGACCGCCTGGCTGCGAGCCACAATTCATCATGGAGGTTGCAAATGAAGTTGGTCTTGAACGCAATAGCAGGCATCACGGTCGCCCTGGCCTGTAGCATCCCGGCGTCCGCCCAGACAGTGTTCGTGGGGGCATCGCCGGAAGCGGCAAAGAAAGCGTCCGCACAAAGTCGAGCAAGCCAAGCGCTTTGCCGCATACAAAGTGGCTTAAGCATGCTCGGCGACCGCAATTTCAGCGCGCTGGTGCAGCGTGAACTGGCGGGCAAGGATCAGCCGGTCATGCTCAAACCCTTGCTCAACGCCTACGGCACCACGAGTACCCAGGCGCGCGTTGCCACCGAATCGTTGCGCAATACCGACGCCGTGGTTCGCCAGAACAAAGCCATCGCCACCGAGACCGACAGCGTGATGGACATGCGCCTGTACATGCCGAAAAAGTTCATGCTAAGCAAAGTCGACTGGAAGAACTTGCTGGTCGCGTATCCGCCGACCAGCAAGAAGAATGAATTTGCCGCCGTGGAAGCGTTCGACCGCAACGGCGGATCGCACATGCTGGACGGCCGTACCGCGCCGAACGTGCCGGTGCTGGTGGTCGGCATCAACCGCACCGAAGCGCACCGCGCGGGCGTGGCGCTGATGAACAAGCATCTGCAGGCGATGGGCATGCAGAGCAACAAGGCAGCCGGCGCTGAGCGCACCGGCCGCGCTGACGGCGGGCATCGAAACCAGCAAGCTTGACCGCATCCGTTTGAACAATGACCAGGAACCGTGGATTTCGGGCGCGGCGGAAATCTTCGCGGTGGTGTCGGGCGTGCAGCCTGAGCAGGCAGAAGGCGACGTTGACGGTGGTGGACATGCCGTACCTGGACCATGACGGCACCGACTACACGCCGAATCAGATCATGATTTTCTGGCCGGAGTATCGCTTTGCAGCCGCGAACGTGCAGCTGTTCGAGCATGACGACAATACGAACTACAAGGATCTGGCAGTGGCGCTGTCGCAGGGCGTGACCGCGATTCTGGGCGCGTTTGCACCGACCTATGCGGTGATTGGGCAGGTGGCCACGGCTATTTTGCAGGCGATGCTTAGGCAGAACTGGTTCTCGAATGATGATGATTATGTGGACAGCTTCTATACGCTCGAGAAGGGACGGTTCTACTCGGGGTATAAGGGCGCGGCGGGGAATGCGACGATGAGTTTGTCGCCGTATACTTTGCAGTCGCAGTAACGGTCATGAAGTCCCTGCCCGGTGGGAGGGACTTCATTCATAGAGCGCGGCAATAACTTTAAGCCAGACTCTTCACTTTGGCCGCGGCCTTCTTGGACTTAGTTGACGCCAATTCATGTTGCCGGATTGCCTTGGCAATCTGAGTGCCAACTGCTTCTGCAACAGGCGGGGAAACGCATTTCCAACCTGCCGGTATGCGTGAGTTTTTGTACCAGAAAAATCCCAATAGTCAGGAAAGCCTTGAATTCTTGCCGCCATCCGGACGTTCAGATGCGGCATATTCATGAATCCATCTCTGAGGGTTCCGTTTCGCATTAGCGCACCTTTAAACGTCCGGCCGGGAATCTCAGTTTCGTTTGCAACTCGATGGCCGTTCACTCCCAGCTTTTGCCATGCCGCTTTCCGCGAGCGGGCCTGAGATCCGGTCCGCCATGTTTTTTTGATCCGCCGACCAAAGTGGGCGCGATCGTGCTCGCACGATCGCGCCAAGCTTCTGCTCCGCGCCATCCCTCCGCTACCATCAGATCGTAAAGCGCTTCACCAACAGTTGGTGTGCTAACTTCACCAGCCTTAGGCCATGTGAAGTGCTCAAAGATTTCAGACTGCAGCGCGACCAGAATAAAGCGAGGCCTCAGTTGTGGAACACCGTAGTCGCTTGCTTGCAGAAGGCGCCAGTCTGACTTGTAGCCCATGCTGGCAAGTTCGGCACGAATATAGTCCCGGTATTCCGCAAACTGGCTGTCCATCAGGCCAGCTACATTTTCCAGGAGAACTGCCTTTGGTAGAACTTTCCTGACCACCTCTAGCGCGGTAGGGAAAAGATCACGTTCATCATCCTTCCCTAATTGCTTGCCTGCTTTGCTGAAAGGTGGGCATGGTACTCCTCCGGCAACTAGCGTAACCTTTCCTCGATATTTATGGGCATGCTCGGTCGCGAAAGCTTTCAGGTCACCCTCGAAGACTTCGCCCCAACCCAGGTCAAGTTTTGCGCTATTTTGTCGCAAAGTCTTGCAAGCGTATTCATCTATTTCCACGAGAACTGTATGTTGGAAACCGGCGTTGTGCAGACCAAGGGCTTGGCCGCCTGCTCCAGCGCACATTTCGATTGTATTCATGAAGTTGCTTTGCTCTTGAGATGACGTAGATATGCGAAATTATACGGACTGTGAGGCAATCGCGCCTGCATTTCTTTGGCTGAACGGCACGTCTGTTGCGATCGCAATAGAACCTTGTTTCAACATAGATTGATCCCCATTTCCCCCTCCTAGGCGCCAATATACCCCTGGGCAAGGGAGGTTCCGTAAAGCGCGGGTTGAGTCCGGCAGCGGCTCCAACGCATATGATTAGATGACTAATGGACACTATTAGTTCCACAGCTCGTTCTACGCTGATGGCAAAAATCCGAAGCAAGAATACAACCCCCGAGCTCGTGGTCCGCTCGGTTTTGCACAAGTTGGGTTTTCGGTTTCGAATACATCGACGCGATTTGCCGGGCAATCCGGATATCGTCTTGCCACGCCATGGGAAAGTTGTGCTTGTCCATGGGTGTTTCTGGCATGGGCATGACTGCACATTAGCTTCGAAGCCAAAATCGAACATTGAATACTGGAAGACCAAGATCGCGCGGACGCAGGCACGGGATGTACGTGCATTGGAGTTGCTTTTGGAGTCAGGATGGGATGTGCTGGAAATTTGGGAGTGTGAAGTCCGAAAGTTTGATGGACTCGACACGAGGCTGTTGGATTTCATGAGCCGGTAAGCTGAGCGGGTCGTAGACTTGAGTAAAGCTTTTTCTTCAGACATACTGATCGTTCGAGCAATGCGTCCAGTGAGCCTCAGTGTCCCAGATCGATTTCTTCAACGAACAAGCGGCACTCGATTCCCGCCTAGAATCGGTTTTTGATTTCTTGATCGCAAAGCCTGAACTTGCCAAGACAATTGGGAATGGTCTACGACGTGCGTTCGATGAGGTGATCGATGGTGAACGAACCGGGCGGTTCTGCCTTGAAGAGCTAGAGAAAACAGAAAAAACCTACATTGGGACGAAAGTCGAGATAGTTGTTCGAAATGAACTGAATCTCGAACGCGGAGAAATTCTCGACAATCTGATTTGCGGCCAGGAGGTAGATACCAAATTTTCACTATCGGGTGGCTGGATGATTCCACGAGAGGCTGTTGGCCACATTTGCCTCCTAATCAAAGGCAGTGATAATCGTGGACGATTTAGTGTTGGTCTCTTACGGACTTCGTTGGATGTACTAACTAAAGGTGCGAACCAAGATTTTAAGAGAACAATTTCAGCCGTGGGAAAGCAACGGATCAAGTGGCTGATACTTGAGGCGCCCATGGTTCCCAATTTCTTACTTGAGCTCGATCCCTGCAATGCGGGGCACAATCTTAGGGCAAAAGAGTGGACGGCGAAGGATTCAAGCACTATTCACGAATGTTACTGGCCAGCTAATTCCTCGAAGTGCAATTTTGCAAGTCGGACAACAAAAGGATTCGCTAAAACGAGCACGGGAAGCGAAAGCAATCCTTGCCGAGTCAGGTTTCCAAGTTCTTTGCGGAACATACGAAGAGGACAAGGCGCAATTTTTGAAGCATGGTTTTGTAGACTTTCGAGATGATGACTGGTTGAGCGTACCAATGGTTTGACGCTGCAACGTGACAGCAGGATGAGATAGTCCTTACATTTGAGATTTGAGAATGACAATTGAATTTGAAAAGAGCGTAGCAGTAGTCACCGGCGCAGGTGGCGGGCTTGGTAGACAGCACGCGCTGGCGCTTGCCGCTCGCGGTGCAAAAGTCGTAGTTAATGATTACGGACCCCCAATCGCCAATGCGGCTGGGATTACGTCGACTGCTGCAGAAGCAGTCGTGCGCGAGATCGAAGCGGCAGGCGGTACGGCAATGGCTTGGAATGCATCCGTGACTGACGAAGCCGCAGTGGCCGAAATGGTTGCCGCGACCATGGCGAAATGGGGCCGCATCGATATCCTGGTCAACAACGCTGGCATCCTGCGCGACAAGAGTTTCTCGAAGATGCCGCTCGACGACTTCCGTCTCATCATCGACGTTCACTTGATGGGCGCAGCCATCTGCACGCAGGCAGTCTGGAACATCATGCGTGCGCAAAAGTATGGCCGCATCGTGATGACGACCTCGTCGTCCGGCTTGTACGGAAACTTCGGCCAGGCAAACTACGGCGCCGCGAAAATGGCCTTGGTAGGCTTGATGCAAACGCTTTCCATCGAAGGCGCAAAGGATGGCATTCACGTGAATTGCCTCGCACCGACGGCCGCAACAAAAATGACGGAAGGCCTTATGCCAGCAGCCGTTCTGGAAAAGCTGACGCCAGAATCCGTCACGCCAGGTCTGCTGCACCTTGTTTCAAAAGATGCGCCAACGCGCGCCATTTTGTGTGCTTAAGCGCTGGTACCTTCAGAACGCGCCTACATCACCATGACTGCTGGCGTTCACATTGGTAACGGGGCGGATGCGGCTGAACAGGTTGCCTTGAATTTCGATGCAATCTCGGATCGTAGCGAAGAGATTGTTCCTAAAGATGGCAGCGCTCAGGCGATGAACGAGATTGGCAAGGCAATGGCTGCCTCGGGCAGCTAAGCGCGTGCGCGTGCGGGCACATATTTGTGCCAGACCATATGCAGGTGTTTGATGTACAGGTACATCAACATCGGCAGCACGACGAAGACGAACTTGTTGAATCCCCAGGCGACGGCAGAACTTACCATGCAAGAGCGCGACCGTCGCGCGTGTGATCCCACAGCCCCAGCACACATCATCGAGCAAAAGCGAGATGAGGCAGTGCGGGGTTGCGCGGGATCAGCAGATCCGGCATCACAAGGGCGGCCGCACCTATCAGCGCGACGCCCAGTGCGATGCCGATATCGGCGATCTTATTTGCGGAGGTGGCGGCCTTCAGCATCGGTGTAGGAGCCAACGGCAATCAGGATAAAGTCGATAAACGCCCAGATACCGCAACCACCCAAGGTGATCAGCTGCACGATACCGATGCCGATGTGGCCCGTATAGAAGCGGTGCACGCCGAACACACCCAGGAAGAACGACAGCAACAGGGCGACGATCCATTCTTTGTCGGAGACCGGGCCGGTCTGCGTCGAGATACTCGCGTTGTTGACTGCGACGCCGCATTTAACACAGACAACGGCGTTGGTGCCGACTTCGGCACCACAGGAATGACAGAACGGCATAGTGAGATTCTCCTTATGAATTGCCGATTAGCAATTTGAAGAAAGAATAGCGCATGCTGGCAAAAAATACATCGGTTAAAGAGTGATTTTTTTGCCATGAATCTTGGTCGCGGTTTGCTGGCGCTGGTTGATAAAATAAAAATATCTCTGCAGCACGCCTACCTCGGCACATTAACTCTTGAATGGACGAATAGCTCGATGACTTCCAGTTCTGTCGAAATTCTCTCTGATCGCTATTTCAACGCTGGCGCTCACCACGGCGGCGGGTGCAATTGCTTAGAACGACAAAGCAGCACCTGGCGGTCTCTATGTGGGCTACTACCAGGAAGATCTACTCACGAATCCCGAGGATCCGACACCAGGAGCCTTCGTTCTGTCGCTGCCTGAAAATGATGCATCGTTCAGTGGTGCGATGTTTTTCACTTTCGTTGGCTGCCAGCACAGCAACGTTGGCAATGTGAAGGGAGTAAAGGCAGGGTTTGGCTTGAGCGGCACGTGGTCTGGGACTGTCGACAACAGCGCGCAGTCCGGACCATATAGCGGGACCTATGACGCGGCTACAGGTTCCTATAACGGCGTGTACTCGGTGTCAGCCGGGAAGCAGTTCAAGAAGATTGAAGGGTGCATTCAGTATTACATCGGGCCTCATGGCACGTGGGAGATGTTCCCTGTGGAGCAGAATCAGCCGCCATCATTCAAAGTGGCGGTGGCGGGTACCAAGCTGTCTTGGAGCTCAGTGCCGAATGCGGCAATGACGCTTGTGTATGTGATTGATCCTGATGCCGCGAAGGCGGGCGCGAGCAATCCAGTTAAGTTTCAAACGATCGTGCCGGGGAAGACCTCGAATATCAGTCTGGCCGTCGCTGCCGGTACTGTAACTAAAGGGAAGGAATACATCGTGGCGGCGTTGGTAAATGACAGCAAGGCCAAGCGGGTGGCATTTGGGACGAAACGGTTTGTTGTGCCGTAATCGATACTTGTGGCAAGGCATGGCACAAATATTGCAAAGCTCAGCAAATTGAAGAAAATAAGCCGCTACCGGCGCATGCCAATTGCGGCCCTCAAACGATGGAATGGCACCAGTCTTAAAGTAAAATAAACTCTTTTAATAATTCAAAACGACGGTGACGATTGGCTTTTTTCTGAACACCTTCAACAGTTAAAGTACGGTATTCTGTCAATAACGCTTGTTTTGCTTTGCCATGAAAACTAGTGACATTGGTGTAATGACGATACCATTCTTCCAATTTTTTTGCAGTCACGAGTAAAAATGCTTTAGGTTGATCTGACAAATAATAGCCAAGCAAGAATAGCGTGTATAGATGCGTTTTGCTCTTGTATGCCATGATAACATGCGGGTTTTCGTTCGAGAAAATACTCAAAACTGCCAGTACTTTCTTGAATGCCGATTCATCGCTTTTCGCCTCCGGGTAATTATTGTTGTATTGATCGTAGATCTTATTTATCGCTCCCTGCGTTGTTTCTTCTTCTATGCCTTTTCGCAAGAAAATCAGAAGCGTGGAAATAAATTGAATATCAGTCATTCGGCGAATGTCGCTGTCGTTGAAGATAGCGTGACTTGTCCAGAACGGAAGATCAGCAAGTTCGGCTGCCAATTTAATGAAGTCGCCATTAAATTCAGCATTTCGAAGTTCTTGCGGGTTTAGTGTGATATTGGTTCGATTTAACCTTAGGAATATTTTAACAATTTCTTCGTGCGTAATTTCATCGCTGATGAATCGAACGGAGAATGGATATTTCCATATTATCTTCTTGAGCTCCGGATCAAGTTCGTCGAATTTCTTTCCAGCATAGGCCGCTTTTTTATGATCTAGGCTTCTCTTGTCGAGAACAAATTTATTGTCGATAAAATTCAGGATTGATCGGATCCTCTGTTGGCCGTCCACTACACTAAAGATTGTGTCGCCAGATTCAGCATCCGTGTCGTTTTGCCAAAGATAGATTTCCGGAATTGGAAATCCCATCAAAATGGTTTCTATTAGTGAAACCTGGTCTTTCAGACTCCAAACGAATTTACGTTGAAAACTGTCATCGATAACAATTGTGCTAGTGGCAAGTCCGTCGGTAAGAACCTTAATCGAACGCGATTCTGGTTTTACATTGTCGATAATTTGGTTCATTTTGCCTTTTCTAATCCATTTTTTAACTGTGCGAGGCCTGATTCGTGATAGGATTTCACGGATTCCCAAGAGTCGTAGATGCGATAATTAATTTCGTTCGGGATGTCAAAAAAAACCTGTAAGTCTCTTTTGCAAGGGTCGACTTTCCTCGACCATGAATCGAAAAAAATCATTGCTAGTATCTGGTGATTTTAACGTAACGAATCGTCTAAATATTTCGCTGGAAATTTCTCTGTAAGCTCGCAATGGCGCGCGCCTATTTAGATCAAGAAACGCGTTCCAAGAGTCACGGAAGACACTTTCAGAAACGATTACGACATCAATGTCAGACGTTTCTTGGAATGCGCGATATGCTTTGTTGGGCGCTAGACTAAAGCCCATTTTTGCGCTTCCGACTATTGCAACATTATTTGGTTGGATTCCAAGATTCTTTGCGAGATACCGCTTAAATTCATCGTATTTATCTTGATGGCCTTGCCCTCCCATTTTTTCATGAAAATACCATACGTCAGAATTCGTCAAACAACTTTGATAGATTTCTTCGACGTCTTTGGAAAGCAACTCTTTCTGAAATGTCTCTAGTTTCAAACATGCACCTTCATGGCTCAATCATCGGGGTTTGTGTTTATTTGTGCGCCTAGATATGATTAGCGTCTTACTTGCTGTTTTCGTCGGCAAGTTACAAGAATCATTAATGATTGCATTAGGGTAAGATACGCTTCGTGCTGAGTCTAGTCAACTTGTGTTTTGTGCATTCTAGAGAAATTTTTTGCAGCGTCAATTGCGTATGAAGTTAGTCGTCGCCGTGGGCAATGAAGACTTTCGTGTTTGCCAAAAAGAACCGAAAGTACTAGGAAGATTTCCGGAAATTCTATTTTTCAGAGTTGGGCGTTGAAGTCTCATAGATGATGAGAAAGGACTACCGTTGACTTGCATTACTGCAGCCGGATTGCGGTGTCGAAAATCCATGTGCGTCTGATTTCGACAACGTCGTACTGCCTTGCGAGGGCTAGGCAGGGAACGCACCGTAGGGTGCCTGGCTGGCGACGACCCTTCGCACTGCTTCATCGATAGCTTAAGCACGCCGCTCGAAACCACGAACGTGATCTTCTCTACGGTTCCATCGGCGCGAATCGCCACCGTCACAATCGGTGGAACGTGGCGCTGCTTGGCGAGCTCATGAACCATATCGAAAGTCATGTTCATCTCGATCTTGCGCGCCATGTTTTCCGCGTAAAGCACGAGGTCAGCATTCGGATCCGCGCGCCCGAACAGCCAGCCGCGGCGCAGACTGCTTACCGTCGGCAGCAATGACTTTGAAGGAGGATTGGCCGCATCGCGCTTGGCTGCTTCCTCGTTAAGTTGCTTGCCGATCGCACGCAGCCGTTCATCGCGCTCTGCCTCCTGCTTCGCGCGCTCCTGCAGCACCTGTTCTTGTTTTGCCCGTTCTTGTCGTGCGGCCTCTTGCTTCGCTGCGTCTTGTCGGGCCGCTTCTTGTTTCGCCGCGTCACGCCGCGCCGCCTCTTGATTCAGGGCGTCTTGTCGCGCAGCCTCCTGCCTTGCCGTTTCCTGGCGCGCTGCTTCCTGGCGTGCGGCCTCTCGCCGCGCCGTTTCCTGATTCAGTGCATCTTGTCGGGCAGCTTCTCGTTGCGCCGCTTCTTGCCTCGCGGCTTCGCGTGCCGCTGCGTCGCGCCGCGCTGCTTCTTGTTTCAGCGTATCCTGTCGTGCCGCCTCTTGCCGAGCTGCCTCACGCCTCACGGCATCCTGGCGCGCCGCTTCTTGTTTGGCAGCTTCCTGTCTGGATGCCTCTTGCTTGAGCGCCTCTTGTCGTGCCGCCTCTTGTTTCAATGCTTCCTGCCGGGCGGCTTCTAGCTGCGCCTGTTCCCGTCGCGCAGTGTCAAGCTGAGCAAGCTTTGTCTGCTCCTGACGGACGGCTTCCTTGCGCGCTGCTTCCTGGCGTGCAGCCTCGGCACGCGCCAGTTCTTGGCGAGCAGCTTCTTGCTGTGTCTTTTCGTCCTGCCTTGCCTGTTCCTGGCGCTGCGCTTCCCGACGCTGGCTCTCCTTTTGAGCAAGTTCCTGGCGTTCTGCTTCCACCCGCGCAGCTTCGTTGCAGGCCGTTTGCTCAGCCCGGGCGGTATCTTGTCTTTGCTGCTCTTGTCGGGCTGCCTCGCGCTGCGCTGCCGCCACTACTTCTGCCTGCCGTTGCCGTTCGGCGGCCTGGTTTTCTTGTTCGAGTCTGGCTTGCTCAAGTGCGCGTTCCTTGGTTTTTTGCTCGCGCTCCTTCTGCGTCGCAGCGGCAGCGTCAGTTGGATCTGGAATTTCATCTGCCTGGACCGGAACGTTCTTCGCAACCGAGTTCATGCTTAAACGATCTGACCTGTGGAGCGTTGGGGGCGATCGGCAGGTTCACTTCGGGCCGTTTTGTTGCCGTCATGGCGGGCTCCGACGGCGGCGGCGGAGCTGGTGCCGGGGTTGGAACAGGCGCTGGTGGCGGCATCGACACGACGGCGGCCTCGTTACGTGGCACGGCCGGGGGCGGCGGGTGCAACGGAGTCGCCGCGCTGGCGACGGGCGGCTGGACCAGGGAATTGGGCAAGGCGGATGGAATGTCGCTTTGCGCGGGATCTGGCGCCGGTGATGCCGGGACTGGCGCGGATTGCAGTGGTGCAAGAGAAATATGCAAATCACTTGCCTCAACGCGGCGGTCCTTCCAGGGGAAGTGCAAGCCAGGAAGGCCGAAGGTCTGCCCACCCAAGGCCAGACTTAAAAGCAGTGCGTGAATCAGCAGGGAGAGCACCAGCGCGGTGCTCATCCGCCTGGGGTCGGGCTGATTGTAGAGTGCAGTGCTCAAACCTTGAACCCTTTACGCATATGCGAAGTCAGCTCATTCGAGACCGGCTTGGTTCGCATCTGTGCGAAATGGATGGGTTTGGGCATGGTGATGGTTGCGAAGATGCCAATGAGGCAACGAATTTAGCGATGCTATCACAAGGCGTCGGTCATTTGAGATTTGATATAGCGGTGTTTTCCTATGCGGCCAACCAGCGTTGACGCGGTGCAGAGCTGCCTGCTTAGTCTTCCTCGGAAGTCTCCAGATCAGTGCGAAAGAAGCAGAAGCCTTCGTTTCGAAACACCCTGGAAAGCGGCATGTTGGGCGTGACATCGTCTGCCTCCAAGTAGAAGGGCAGACCTGGAACAGGCACGATTGATATCTTGGCAAGTTTTTTCATCGTCCTTTCTTTCGCTACCACGATTGCTCTTTCTTGGGAGGACGTCAGCACATATTCGTTTCTGTAGAACCCGAACTGTGCACCAGCCGTTTCGTTCGGAATGATGACGGACTCGGCCAAAAGCTGAATGCAGAAAACGTGCATCATCATTTGCGGTTCCTCATGAGAAATATTTGTCGAATTGATTTCTTAACATAGCGCCGAGCTCCGTATGCGAAGTTGCTTTGGGTCAAGTGCGAGGATTGGGAAATCCATAAATCTGGGCGTCCGGGAGGCAATTTGGCCCTTTTTCGCCTTGAATGTGTACGTCCAAAGGCGCAAATTATAATTTGAGACGCTCAAAATGCGTTCGGAAGCCACACTGGCATCACTTTCAACGACATCGAGGCCAACAATATGATCCGTTTATCTTCCCCTTCATGCAGAGCCGGTACGACTTCCCGGTTGCAGCGTGCAATGGTTATTTTGGCAATTCTTGCTGCAAGTTTGGGTTGCACCAATGCCCTCGCCGAATCGGATGTAACAGCGCCGGGCACCCTGTGTTCAAGCAAGTCGGGCAAGTTACCCGCGCAGGAAATCCGGGAAGAGAAATTCGTGCGCATCGGCGGCATCGAACAATGGGTCACCATCAGCGGCACCAACTGCGCCAACCCGATCGTGCTGGTCGTTCATGGCGGCCCCGGCAATCCGATGACGCCCTACAGCGATGCTATTTACGGCGCCTGGACCAAGCAGTTCACCATCGTCCAATGGGACCAACGCGGATCCGGCCGGACCTATGGCCGCAATCGCTTGCTTGCCGAGCGCGACTCCCGTAAGTGGACGATGGAACAATTGGCATCGCTTCCGCCGCTGACCATCCCGCGCCTGACGCAAGATGGGGTGGAAGTGGCAAGTTACGTTGCAGCCCGGCTGAACCAGCGCAAGGTGATTCTGGTCGGCGGTTCCTGGGGATCGGCGCTGGGCGTGCACATGGCGAAGGCGCGTCCCGACCTGTTCCACGCTTACGTTGGCACCGGGCAAATTGTGCATTACACGGAAAACGGACTGAGCACCTACGAAAAACTGCTGGGCCTGGCGCGCGCCGCGAAGGACACCCAGACCGTTGCCACGCTGGAATCGCTCGGCGCCGCCCATGGAGCAACCCGCGCGCCTTCGGCATCGTGCGCAAGGCGACCCGGATCTACGAAGCGAAAACCTCCACCCCGCCGCCCAAATTCTGGTGGTCGCCAGCTGCGCTGTAGCCCACCCCCCCGAAGCGGAGCAAGACTATGAAGCAGGCGAGGAATATTCTTTCCTGCAGTTTGTTGGCTTCAAGGGCGACGGCATGGACTCGACGATTGATATGTACAAGCTGGGGACGAAGTTCGATGTTCCCGTCTTCCTGCTGAATGGCACTGAGGATCTGATCACGACGCCTGACGTGGCCAAGCGCTACTTCGACTCTATCGTCGCGCCATGAAGGAATTCATCCTGCTGCCGAATACTGGGCACGATCCGAATGAAACGATGCTCAATACCCAGTTGCGTACGCTGACGTCGTGGGTTGTGCCTCTCATAAAGTAAATTGGAAGTCGGTCACTGCAGCGCGAACGATCGAGTGCGTCAGATTGGAGCGAGATCAGGGCTATCGAACTCGAAATGTACCAAGCCGAGTTGCGGAAAACGTACCATGATTCCTCGCGCCAGGTAGCACCATTCTGCCTGTGGAAACTCGACAGAATATTCGTCAGTATCTATAGAGAAGACGACGACGCCCTCATCGAGCCCCAGCTTCACTTTATTGCCAAGCCTTATCGTGCGGCCATTTTGATACTTCATGAGGGCGATTCTTTCACGTTGTGTATCATGAGAGTCTGGTCCATGGCTCGTTGAATCGTAACTATTAGATTCAAGCGTACCATGTGCCCCGAGCCGTTGGGCCGTCGCCATCGCAAGGCCGACGGCGATATTTGCTTAAACGACAGTGCAAAAAAACGGCCTCCGAAGAGGCCGCCTTTTTCTAATGCAAAGTCCGCAATGTAGGGGGAACCAATTACTGGCAAACCGCCTACTCTTTTCCCATGGGGAGATGCGAAAAATGCGGAAGCATAAATTGACGCACTGTTACCCATAAACTGGCAAAGGGGCAGATTTGAAACAACTTGCGTTTAGCCAGGAGTACAAACGACATTTGTTTCAAGTATCTCATAAAAAACGGCCTACGTTTTCGGTTAGTACGCGCTGGTTCGGGTAGAGACCGGGATGGTCGGGGTCGATCGCCCGTGGAGTTCGCGCCCCGTTGGCCAGGTTAAATTCCCGCACCTTTGGCCAGGTCAAAATCCCCCAGGCAGGACAGTCCGGATTGTAGTCCATGTTCCTGCCGCCGACCTCGTCAGTCCTGCTTGACGTCGGCAGACGTCAAGCGCGGGAGTCGTGACGCTGCCTTCTTTAGTCGATAGCTTTTCCCTTCGAACTGCGGGATGTGCGCCCGGTGCATGAGCCGGTCAAGGATAGTGGTTGCCATCGGGTTATCGCCGAGGTACTTGCCCCAGTCCTGCACGACCCGGAACCGCCGATGGTTCGGTCTGCGGAAAGAGGCGCCGTTCAAGGACGGCGTCGTCGACCTCCGGCGGCAAAGGAAAGGTCAGGTAAGCCAGCTTGGCGCCTAGCCAGGAAATCGGACACCGTGGTCGGGGAGCTATTGTGCCAGCACGGCGAGCATGGCGGTGTGAACTCAGCAATAAATCAGTGGTTCCCTAGAAGCCTGGCACTTCAACCGTCAGGTCCAACGCATACGCTCTGGTTCGTAGTGGGTTCTTCTTGCTTGTGGCAAGCGGGAACGGCACATGTAGGCGCGAAAAACCTATCAAGATGATGGTGTCCGCCTTTTTCGCATAGTGGTAGACCGGCCCAGAGGTCTTGCCGTTGTTGTTTTCGGACAGTGTGTTGTCAGTGAACTGCTGCGGCGGCCCTGATTGCTTAAGATAAGGGCCGCAATGATAGTGCCAAATATTGTTGTCTCGATAGAGTTCGGTCCCAGGAATGTCTACTCCATTGGCGATCCAAGACGGTTTATTTGCCCCAATGTGACTACTGCCAGCGGCAATATCTTCAATCCATTTTGACAACCGATCAATTTCCTCCTCATTCATGTGCGGCAAGTCGGTAGCAGTCGGCTTGTCCTTCTTGCCCTCTGCGAACATTGTATGAAACAGAACTTTTTTATAATTGTCATATAAAAAAAGGCCCGACTTGCGGACCTTGTATTGAGTGCTTCTGTGATTAAGCGAACACAGCTTCCCGTGAACGCTGAACGAGCTTCATGAATTTTGCGCGAACTTCCGCACGGCTCATCGAGCTGTCAAAAGATAGCAATGGATCGTTGCCTACCGGCGCTTGCGCACGGCGAGCTAGTTCAACCTGCAGTTCGGTCGCTTGCTTCAGGGGCTTCTTCGTGCTGTGTTTGCTGGGCTTTTGCCTCATGACCGGACCGCGCTTGACGCGGAGAACTTCCGGTTAGCACCTTTTCAAAGTGTGCCATACGTGCTCCCTTAGAGTTAGCAGTGTTAACTGATTATAGCATCATGCGTATCGGCGTTTGGTTGATACATCCGGCAAAAATAGAGAGATGGATCGTTTTGGTGTCAATGAGGCCACAAAAAGTGCATTGAGGCAATTTATTTCAGAGTCAACCTGGGCTTGATCTGCCAAATAAAGTGATTGACTAGCACATTCCGTCTCCAGGACAACACTCTGGCGAGTTACGGCAATCAGGGAGCTACGTTGCGCGGTACATGCAATGATTTTGCCTGAAAGATAGTGAAAAGGCTCATTTTTCATCGCCCCAATCTTGTAAGTAGTGACGCGCTTTTGTGGGATCGCAAGGACATCCTCAATGTCGTTCAGGCCGGTTTCGGCGGCAACCCATTCATGCCCGCCCAGGTCGTCTGGCCAGTCGTGAAGCACCTGTTCAAGCTGCGCTAGCTGGACCACTTCCACTAGCTTGCAGCCGGTGAGCAGATTGACCGTTGTGGGGGTCAATTTCCATTACCCGCTTGCCAAAGTCGTAGGCAAAAGCTGCCAAGGTGCCTAACTACGTTGGTGGCTTCGGCAAGCTTCTGATTGACCAACAATGGACCCGGATAGTCATCTCATTATCAGCGCCGCCATTCTCAGCGTTGTAATGTCGGCTTCGGCAATGCGTATTCTCTTGCTGTCTGTTACTCCAAGTAAATTTTCAACCGCTTTCCTGTCACTGGTGGGAGCCTGTTCAGCCTCAAGCTGCTGGTGGTGAACTTTAAGCAGATTGGTAGCATCGATTTCGTCCATTCCAGCGATCCACTTTTCGTACACCGCCATGCCATACATCGAGGGAAAGAAGCCGCTCAACGCACTATTCGCTGTAGCGCTCTTAATTGCTGCGTGCCGCACACTTCCAATTGTCGAGTTCATGTTTGCCCTGTCCAAGTTCTTTCGTAATAGTGATCGCGTCTGGCTCATACCTCACCAGCGCAAGGGCACGGGCTTACTGTCGTATCATCTTACACCGCCGACACGGTAGTGTTGGCCCTCGCTTGAGTCATCTTAAAATTAGTCATGAGCTCCATTATCATTTGTCCAGTTCAGTTCGGGCATCGGCGCGTTTCACGAATAAATCCGGTCTCTTGCTATGCCATTCCTTGATTAGCTGGATTGGCGTCTTTGATCCGATAGCACACTGCGCAATGTGATGGTTGTAGAGGTCCAAATAGCTCAGCAGCATTGTTTCGAGATCAGTCCGGCTTTCTAAGCGGGTAAGCTCCAGCAGCTGGCTAATGCGCCTACTGAAACGCTCCACCTTGCCGTTTTTTTGCCATTGGTGTTTTGCGATACGGTGGTGTTCGACGTCCATGCGGGCGCAAGCCAGATCGAAGGCATGCTTGGCACTGTGTTTATTGTCCTTGCCGACAAAACCGCAAGTGGATTGCTCAGCATTGTCGGTCTGGATCTTGCTAATTTTCATTGGTGAAGCCAACTCAAGTCGGCGCAGGAAATCGACGGCGCTCTTGGCAGAGTTATCGCCATAGATGTGTACGAACGCCCAGCGCGTGGCACTGTCGATGGCAAGGAACAAGTAGCGCCGTGTGCTTTCATCGAGCATCAGCGGTAGATGCTGGGTATCGATTTGAACAAACCCAGGCTCGTCTTCCTTGGCGATGATAATGTGCTTCGATTGAAGTCTGAATCGGGAAGATCGGCTCGCATGACGGGTTCTTACGGTCACCGGATGGGGCGACGCGGCATTAATCGCAATAGGCTCGTTTGATTTGAGTTGCTGTTTCATATGTCGCCTCCTTCGAAATTGAGGACAGCAAGGTGCTACATGTCGCTGTGGGCTTCATGAAGCAATAGCCCCGATAGTTGGGCAACTTGACCCAGTGTCGAAACGCCATCACTTGTAACGTCAACGATTCGGCTGGCTTGTGTCACGGAACTTGGAAAGCAACGCGGTTTCCGTTTTGGTGGTATTGATGTCGTAGGCATTTTCGACTTTCTTCTCTTAATGGTTGAACGCTCAGCAATTGCCTCGAAACTTTGGGCGAGCAAGGGCCTATGCAACTGCGCATATCCTTCCGGTAACAGCTGCATTTATTCTGCAGTCAATTTCCAAGTTCCTCAGTAAGCATCGTTAGTTTGGCCGGATTTGGATATTAAAACACTAAAAAGATCAGAATGGAAGATAACTTAAGTAATTGAATTAAATGGGTATTTTATGTTGCGCGCATCATCAATACGTTTTATGTGCAACCAATCAGCTCGACGTTTCCGTGAGTTATTTTTTAAAAACGGAAGTTGCGTTTTTATGGCGAAAAAACGTAAAATGTTTCAAAAAGGAAAGCATTTTCAGCTTTTCACAATCGCCTTCTCATTAGCTAACTTTTGTTGCGAAAATGCCGAAGTTTGCGTTTAAAAGGTGCTTAGATGAACTGCTGGCGGTCTATAACGATATGATTTCGACAAAAATGCATCGTCAGGGACATTCGTCGAACTTCGTATCGTATCTAAGCTGTGGTGTTCATGTAAATTCGGAAACTACGATATCCGCCGCCCATGACGAACAGGTCGTCAAGAAAAAGCATGTCGATCGAACGAATGTTTGGCATGTTTCCACCCGCCAGATTTCCTAAAATAGACGCCTACCGCCAGCGTCCTCGTTTTCGTCGATCAATTACTCCTCGAAGGCCTGGTTTTTGAACTTAAGCTGTATGACTCTGACACGCGCAACGAGGTGATCTACTACCTACCGCAGGGTTGGGATCCAGTCTTGGAGCGAGACATCGACGGCGAGCGGGGCCATCACCACCGAGCTCGACAAGGCATTGGACATCAGGGCGCGTGCGCGTGCGGTAGAACACACTGTCTGGACGGTTCCGGCCAAATGCTTAAGCTGACACGAGAGCAGGAAATCGCCTTGCGGCAGGCGTCAGGAACTTGTCGTTTGGCACCGTTGATCGTATCCTTGCGCGTTACCTTCAGTGATCCAGACAAATGCTGCGCTATTTCTATCAACGAACGACACACACTTCCGCGCAACAACTGCGTGAAGATTTCAGGTGTCTTTCCACCTTTTCCGCTGGAATGCGCGCTGCCTTCATCCAGCTTCGTGTTGGTTCGCGTTCGAGGTCCCGGCGCGTGGTTTGATTACTGGCGGCGCAGTGAAGAGCTTCTTTGTGCATTCGAGTTGGCACCGGAAACTGTGACAGCGGAATTGCTTGCGGTGTTTAACGGCTTCTACCGAAAAGACTCCCGAGCGGCACAGCCTTTCACGGTTCCACGTTGGGCGATGAACGTCGTGCTCATCATCGGGCTTCGACGTATCTTCAGAAGCCGAAGGCGCGCGATGGGCCTGGTTTTGCCATTGACCAGGGACGACCGCCAGATTACGCTGTTTGGAAAAACCAATAGAAATCCTGCCTTGCGCAACGAGGTATTGGCGCATGAGCATGTCCACTTTTTGCAGAATCGACAGGATAGCAACCGCAGCAAGAAGCTGCACAATCCGCATCAGATACTTCCGGCCGAGCGGGCGGAAGACCAATTTGTCCTCTATCTGTTGGAGTGCGCGGAGGTCGAGGCTAGGCTCCACGAATTGGTGCTGTCGTACTACCGATCGAAATGCGTGCTGCCGCAAACGCTGGGAGAATTCCTCGGCATGCTGGCCGACTGGGATGAGATGGGCGCGTATCTGGTCCAGATGACAGCGGACGTGGGCCTGACCATGCCCTCCTCGGGGAAGCCGTTCGCAATGCGTTCCACGATGTTCAGCGGCCAGCTCGCCGCTGTACTGGGAATTTTGAAGGATCCCGAAATGACGAAGCGCTTTGTCTGCGAAGTGCTTCCGGTCATGTATGCGAACCTGTTGCACTATTATGGCGATGCGTCTGCCAGCGCCAAATTTGCAGCCCAGTACGCCAGGCCAAACCTTTATGATGCGCTGTACGGGCCGGAGCAACCGGCCTGATCCGGTTTATGTTACATCGTGGGCTAGAAGCGAGCCGTCAGCAAACATGTTTTCTGCATGCGAAAGATGCGTCGCAAAGAACTCCCGATACTCGCTACTTTCGTGGACGATGACGACGATATTTTCACGCGGCGTCAGACCGGTGTATACCATCTCGACCGAATCTTTCGGTCCAACGAAAAGGAAGATAGTCGGGGATTCGTAACCTTTAAAACTGTGGATGGTACTGAATTTCATCACGCCACTGTTAAGGTTGAATCCAAATTTCTTGGAAGCTTCAATCTTCCTGGCATGCTCTGAGAGTTTGGCATGTTTTGCAACCTCGATCGATTCAAAAGTTGTAATGGTCCGCTCCCGGTGAACTGTGCCCATGCGTATCAAATAATCGATTTCTTGCAGTTCCCTCTTTTGGGCACCAATCACGGAGATGTCGTTTGGATGGAGGCTGTATTCCTTCATGATGCCAATAATTAGCCGCGCCATTGCCTCGTACGCGCCCTCCTGATAGCTGACGCAAAGATTGATTCCAAAATTTGTCAGCGATGGCTGGAAGGATTCATCGTGGTCAGCTTCATAGTGCTGATCGACGAAGGCGCGCTGGAAAGCACTGGCTAGCGCAAGAATGTGCGAATCCTGCTTGTAACGAAAACTTTTCCGCAATTGCTCCCATCTGCCGAACCCGTTCGGCAAGCGCAGCTTTTCTCGTCATCCATCGACCGATGGTAAATATTCTGCTTTTCGTCGCCGAACAGGACTAGTTCACCACCTTCAGCCAGAAAACAGTCCATGATGATCTTGATCCAGGCCGGTTTGTAATCCTGTACTTCGTCGATCAAAATCGTTTCGTATCTGAACATCGCCTTTGCATCGAAGACAGCATGTGCGCTGCCGTGTTCACTCCTCATCGCGAGGAATAAGTCGATATTCGAATAAAAGTTTTCATCAAAATAGGCGTCTACTTTTACACCGTCGGGTGGGGAGTCGACCTTAACCCCGGCGTTTCCCAGTGCACTGGTAATGAAACGGTGATAGTTGCTGATGTGAAAGTTCGACCATGAGTAGTCGTCCCGTACCTCGTTTAGCTTGTCCTTAATGTATCGGCTCAAGGTCAAGTTAAATGTGAGTATCAATACTTGGCTACCATGGCGGCGATGCGCGTTAACAGCTCGCTTTGCCAGCACGGTGGTCTTGCCAGAGCCTGCGATACCACGAATTTTGATTTTCTGATCGGCTTTACTCTCGATCAGTTGTGCTTGCTTTTTCGTGTATTCAATTAGTCGTCCTTGGTTGGCGTAATGAAATGGCGGTTGCAGAAGCCGCATGAACTCGTCATAAACGCTCTCCTCGAATAAAGGATTGCGTCCGCGCGAGCGGAAGGCAATCTTCGCCAAATTTTCCGATGTCACCGACAAATTGTAGGCATCGCGCTCCATGGCCTTCAGCTTTTTGTTTAAATATGTCCAGGCTTTGTCGTAGGCGATGTGCGATTTGTCACCGCCATTGTAGGCAGCATTGTTCTCTTCGATCCTGCTTTTAACGTGCGCCATGGCAGCTCGATACAATTCACTCAGATCGTTTTTGCGGGCTTTATGAAAATAGACGAAGACGTTGATGACATTATAAAAATTCTCGTTCTTCAGCCTCTTCTCGAGGAGGCCGTTGCCATGAATATTGAAAAACGTGTCCTTGTAATGGAAGGCTTGCGCAAAAGGTCCGCGCAGCGGCTGGCTGCCTTTTTGACTGACCACTGGTTTTTTTCATCGACACAGTAATGCGCCAGATCCCAGTCCTTCACTTCGATAATGATAACGCCAATGTCTTTCTTGACCAGCACAATATCCGGGCGATCACCATTGAAGCATGGCTGGAAAAACACATCAGCATCTGGGTCGAAGTGGTCGTGGAGGTACTGCAACAGGTAGAGCTCGCCTTCCGTGGGCGGTTGTCGTCCCCGCAGAATCTGGTCCATATTCGGATGAAGCCTAGCCATCGCTATCGACCTCTTATCACTCTAATGGAGTAGTTTTGTCGGAATGACTGCTCAATCGGCGAGCGTCGGTATCGGCCCGTTTCTTTACGGTGTCCGCTAGCATCTTTGCCGAAGCCTTTTCAGCATCGCTGGCTGCCTGCTCAATTACTGAACCGAAAACATGTAGGCTATTGGAAAACGCCTTTACAGCGTTTTCAAAGGTACTTGGTTTTTCTGCGCGCAGTCAGGGAAAACTTCATGATGAGACCGGAAACCACAATAACAGGCAGCGCAACATATGTAAGATAGACACCGACATACGAGACCGTCAGAAGCGTTATTAAATACAGGCCAAGTGTAAGCCAAAAAATAAATGCTGATGTCTTGTACATACGTTTTCTTCCACAAGAAACTGCCATACGCAGCGCAAAGCAGCGGTTGATGATATTTCCTTTCGGATATTACATCAACTGGGCGAGCCTTTGCCCTGGGGGGCGCGTTCGGAGGAGAAGCTATTCGAGCTTATACGCACGCTGGAAGCAATTTGTGATGTCAATGGCTACGAGTGGCGTGAACGCCTTCCGGCGTGAGCTTGTGCCGCAAGATCCGAAGGATGAACCAACAGCGGATTTTCTCAAGCGCTTGTTTGCGGATAACCTCACCATTGACACCCACCCGCACTAGCCATCAGGAGCCCCAGAAAAAGCGCCATGGTGCCCCCTGAGGTGCCGCCCACCCTGCGATGTTGGGAATGCATTCGAAATTTGCCTATACTGATTCCATGGACCCAGTCGCAGACCTCCAAGCAATCAATGCGCGTTGCGCCGAGCTCGGGCTCACCCTGGTCAGTGCCCAACGTTTGGCCGGTATTGACAGCTCGTCTCAGGATCTTGCGCATGTGCTAGGTCTTGACCCGCTAAGCTTGGCGCCCTTAAAGCCGCGTCGTTGGCTTTGGATGGCAGCGCAAACCTGCAGCGTGAGCTATCGAGAGTCCCTGACATCCGAAGCGCTCCTTGAAATTCTAACGACCGGCGCCATACCTCCTGCCGCTGTCCCGACGGTCTTACATTTTCTAGAGGAGGCCCCGCTGCAGGTTGTTGTAATGGCGGTTCAACAAGCGTCGCAAGTAAGCGGCGTTGCCATCAGCGCAGATTTGGCGCAATATCGATTGTATGGCCGCCACTTGGTCGAGTACACGGTTGCGCTCGATTGCTAAATGAAAATACGGGCTATGTCAGTATAAACCGGCCCTATATGTGAGCCGCAATCATGGAGAGAAGAAACTTTGGGAGGCAAACATGAACTCGACAATTGGGAGTGACCGGCGCGCAGCTGTTGAAAGCGCCACGGCGAGCAGCGCTTTGAGCGGTTTCTTCCCATCGCTATATGGCCTGTCGGTGGATGAAAGGTGGATCGCCGGAATGGACGACGTTGAGGCTATCGCTCTGCTTAAAGTTCATCATAAGACGCTTGAGGATGAACAGGCTGCCACCAGTGACGGGAAAGCGCAGGAGAATCTACTTGGCGTCACAGACAGCCGGAGAATGCGGATTGCCGAAGCCGACATAACAACACTGAAAATGGCGGTGCTGATGATGAGGTGACAATCCACCTCCATCGTAGTGTGATCAAAGACGTGGCGGAGTCACTTAAGGCCATTCATCTTAGCCAATGGACCGGGGCACTTCTAATCGACATGCGATCTTCGCGCATGGACAACCCTCTCGACGATTTTCCACAAGGTCGGCCCAGGCAAGCTGCAACTTGCGTAGATACCTGACGTCACGAAATCGCGTGCTACGAAAAATCCTGCAGTCATGCAAGGTCTCCATATTCTGTTCATATGGAGTAATCAATGACGATCAAGCACTGCTCCGGTTGCGGCCAGGCATTTCAACCGCGTCCTCAGGTTCCAAATCAAGCCTTTTGTTCAGCGCCTAAGCATGCCAGCGCATCCGAAAGCATAAATGGCAGCAGAGTAAGCTGCAATCAGATCCTGATTACCGGGGCAACCAGCGACAGGCTCAACGCGCTTGGCAAGAAAGCCATCCCGACTACTGGCGTCAATATCATGAAGTCCACCCAGAATATGCACAGCGCAGTCGAGATCCACAACGGACCGAGCCATTTAACGACACAGGTGATGTAAAGATGGACGCGTGGATTCCACCCTCGATGCTGCCTCCAGGACTGTACAAAATCTCGCCTGCCAGAGGGGTTGGCATCTCTGACTGCGGTAGCTTAGTCGTCGAAATTACCCCTATATGCCCCGATTGCCCCTGCAAAAAGGACGCGTGCAAAGAGAGGACTCGTTAGCTTTTTGGGCAGAAGTTCGGTATTTTCTGGTCAATGTGCTTCGATCGTCTTAATGAGAATGTCGTGGCGGAATACGCAATGGCCATGCACTGTCCTGGCCCATTATTGCAAAGGCTGAACCGGGGGGCGTGTACCAAAGCAAAAGGATCGGGGTGATATGTATCTAGACGACCAATTAGCGGGCATGCCAGATCGTACCAAAACTCCGGCAATCTTCCGTGCCGCTGAATACGTTCGGATGTCTACTGAGCATCAGCAGTATTCGACCGAGAACCAGGCTGACAATATCCGCAGTACGCACAGCGACGCGGTATCGAAATCGTTCGTACCTACGCTGATGCGGGCAAGAGCGGGCTGCGCATCGATGGCCGCCAGGCTTTACAGCGGTTAATAAAAGACGTCGAGACAGGGACTGCAGATTTCCAGATCATCCTCGTCTACGATGTCAGCCGTTGGGGCCGATTCCAAGATGCTGATGAAAGTGCATATTATGAGTACATCTGCAAGCGCGCTGGCATCCAGGTGGCCTATTGTGCAGAGCAGTTTGAGAATGATGGTTCGCCCGTGTCTACCATCGTCAAGGGTGTTAAGCGCGATGGTAAGCAGAGTACAGCCGTGAGCTGTCGGCCAAAGTGTTCATAAGCCAATGCCGCCTGATTGAACTTGGCTTTCGTCAGGGCGGGCCTGCTGGATATGGTCTACGACGTGTGCTGATCGATCAGACAGGTTCCATCAAAAGCGAATTGACGCGGGGCGAACACAAAAGCCTACAAACTGACCGTGTGATCCTGCAGCCGGGCCCGGATACCGAAGTCGCTATTGTTAACCAAATCTACTGCTGGTTCGTCGATGACAATTTGGTGGAATCCGAAATCGTGGAGAGACTCAATGGCAAAGGCGTCAAGACAGATCTCGGGCGCGAGTGGACGCGGGCCACTGTCCGCCAGGTACTGTCCAACGAGAAGTACATTGGCAACAATATATACAACCGCCGATCGTTCAAACTCAAGAAGCACCGTGTAGTCAACAGCCCTGATATGTGGATTAAGAAGGAAGGAGCATTCGATGGCATCGTTCCTCCGGAGTTGTTCTACACCACGCAAGGTATTCTGCGCGCCAGGGCACACCGATACAGCGAAGAAGAACTTGTCGAGAAGTTGCGCAATCTCTACCAGCAGCGTGGATATCTCTCGGGATTGATCATCAACGAGGCTGAAGGTATGCCGTCGGCAGCAGCCTATGTACACAGGTTCGGTAGTCTGATCCGGGCATACCAGGCGGTCGGTTTTACGCCAGATCGGGATTACCATTACCTGGAAGCCAACCAGTTCTTGCGCCAGCTGTATCCAGAAATCGTCGGCGATACGGAGCGGATGATCTCCGACGTCGGTGGCGTGGTCGAACGAGATCCTGCCACGGACCTTCTCATCGTCAACAATGAATTCACCATCTCGTTAGTATTGGCTCGTTGCCAGTCATTCGACAATGGGCGGCGGCGCTGGAAGGTGCGCTTCGATACGACACTCGCGCCTGATATTACCGTGGCGGTCCGATTGGATAGTGAAAATCAGACTGTACTGGACTATTACCTGCTGCCCCGACTTGACTTCGGACAACCGAAGATTCACTTGGCCGACCATAACTGCATCGAGTTCGAGTGCTACCACTTCGACAGTCTGGATTATCTGTACGGAATGTCTCGACGTATTCGGCTAAGGAGGAGCGCATGAGCCGTGACAAGGACTACCACGATTCAGAGTTGCGCATGATTCCTCTGGGAAGGATCGATGTGCTAAACCCCGCGCGAACGCAATAACCGCGTGTTTGAACAGATCGTTACTAACATCCAAAGCCTCGGCCTAAAAAAACCCATCGTTGTAACGCCACGTCCAGCCGTGGATGGCGAACGGTACATGCTGATTTGCGGCGAAGGACGCTTCAAGGCGTTCAGACGACTCGGTCACCCTGAAATCCCGGCGATTGTCATGAACGTCGATGATGAGTCGGCTTTTATTATGAGCTTGACCGAGAACATCGCCCGACGCAAGTTCAGTCCGCTAGAGCTTTTGGCCGGTATAGAGCAGTTGAGGGATGGCGGGTACGATAAAAAGGCAATTGCGGAAAAAACTGGTCTGAGCGTGGACTATGTGCAGGGCATCTTGTACCTCCTCAAGAACGGTGAAGAACGGCTTTTGATGGCGGTCGGCAGTGGACGCATCCCACTCAATGCCGCCATCACTATTGCTGGCGCCAAGCAACGATGACAAGGCGATTCAGGGAGCGTTGCAGGAAGCGTACGAGTCCGGGAAACTACGCGGTGGCCACCTGATTCAAGCACGGCGAGTGATAGAACGTCGGCGAACACGAGGCCGAGGCATGGGCGGCAAGATTGCATCCCGAAAGCAGAACGAGGATCTCACTACATCGAGCCTGGTGCGCATTTACAAACGTGAAGTCGAACGCCAGAAACAGCTGGTTAGGAAAGCAGAAACCGCCCAGCGTAGCCTGCTGTTCATCGTTGGCGCGTTGCGCCAGCTTCTGGTTGATGAAAATTTTGGGAACCTGCTACGCGCGGAAGGACTGGACACGCTGCCGCAATATCTTGCAGATCGAGTTTGGGCGAAAGGGCTCTGATCATGGGAAAGCCGCCTCTGGGCTTCGTGCCTGAACCATTGAGTCTGTCGTTTTCGTCGATTCTGCCTTCAAGAAAAGCCCCGGATGGATTGCTGACCTCCCGAAAATTTAAACAAATCTTCGCTTCTATTGAGTCCGTCGGTTTGATCGAGCCTTTGTCGGTGGGTAAGCCTAGTCGAGACAAGCAGTACATCTTGCTGGATGGGCATTCGCGGCTGACAGCATTGAAGCAGCTGGGTTTCGAGAAGGCACCATGTCTTGTGGCCCTCGACGATGAGAGTTATACCTACAACAATCGAATTAATCGGCTCTCTAGTATTCAGGAGCACGTCATGATCCGGCGTGCTGTCGAACGTGGAGTGACACCAGAGAGGCTTGCCAAGGCGCTGGACGTTGATATCAGCCATATTTTGAAAAAGCTGAACCTACTTGAGGGGATCTGCCCAGA
This sequence comes from Massilia sp. H-1, assembly GCA_024703915.1. Lineage (GTDB taxonomy): Bacteria > Pseudomonadota > Gammaproteobacteria > Burkholderiales > Burkholderiaceae_D > Telluria_A. Next base: position 3,070,317 of record CP087969.1, read on the forward strand.
GGCAGCGGAATTGCTGCGTGACCAGGTTTTCTCCGCCAATCTTGGAGCAATGCTGCGCAAGTTGAAGCCGACCAGGCAGGTCGAGTGTGTGGAATTGATGGTCAGCGCTAACAATTTCACGGTTGTCTACGCCCAGGCTCTGGTGGCGGCCACGCCTGCCAACATGGTTATCAGGGGAGACCAAGACCAGACGGATATCTGGTGTGAGTCCTGATCAGATGGCGACGATGGAAAGAGAAATGGGAAATCTCCAGGATCAATTCAAACTGGCAGAACAATCCTACGGCCAGGACGTCCTCAACCTGGTACTAGCGAGAGGGTATTTAGCGAAGCTAATGGCCAACGATTCGGTCTTGCGTCATCTGACAAAGCGTCATGCGGATGTTCTGAGCGAGTTCGACGTCATTGTCAGCATGGCGGGATTGGACAAGTAGCTTTCTTCAACGTCATCGTCGAAATTGGTTTTAACAGAAGCTCGTAGGTGCCACCCGTGTCAGCGAAGCACTGTTCTTTAACAATCTGATTGTATTAGGGCCATCGTTCCAGAAGCGGGAGTATTGCATCCATGCGGTGGAGGATGGCCGACAGGCACTTCGCTGGCCTGCTCATTCGCCTAGGGAGGGGCGAATGAGCAAACAGCGTCACCTGAACCAGATGTGCTCATGGTAGGCACGGAGGCGTTCCTTGCCACAAACCATATTTGGAAGTTACCCGATTGATGCAACGCCGATTCAACCTGCATTGCAGCGCTCACAGCGGTTGGCCTCCGGTGAGCACATGCTACTTTCGCAGGGCGTGATGCTTGAGCAGCGAAGAAATTAGGTCTCGAACAACGGCCCGAGAGCGCTCGTCAAGTCTCCTGGAAGTCGCCTAACATCAAAATTTCATGATGCGGTATCAACCCGCTTTCGTTAGCGGCTTCTGGATATTGTTCCTGTCCCTCGCCATAACGAAGCCACTGCGGAGATACGTGTAACCAGCGGGAAAGGACGTGCAGTCGTTCTTGCGTTGGGAAAGACTCTCCAACAAGCCATTTTCTGGCGGCGTGTACTGTAACCGTAGCGCCGTCCGCTCGACAATTGAACTCGCGAGCAAATGTGCTGGGTTTGGGCGCAATGCTTAAGCCACGAGCAAAGATATTTTGAGCCGTTCATGAAACTCGGCCCTTTCTGGAAGCCGCTAACTTGGAATCCATAGTTACCTTAATAAGTCAGTTGAATTCTAGTGCAATGCGTGGTCGTCGACAGTGCGGTTTGCGTCATAGGAAGCCACACTGAGCAGCAGTCGGGAACTGCGATACGAGATATGCCTGAAGACCCACGACGTTCTTTCCCTCGACCATGCGAACCCAAATATGTTGTGTGGCAATTTTTTAAACACTGCGATAGGGGTAATCCTAAGGCCGCCGCGCATGCATCTTGGAAGGGTGCTGACGACTGCGATCAGCGAGCCAAGGCTTACAAGGGCACAAGTTCGGCGCGGCAATGTCCACTACTTTCAAGAAGAGTTCAATACTACACATCTTGCTCTACCTGCTCCTCAAAAAAGTGCACTGGCGACGAATTTCTGCTTGAGATATCTGCGCGTCACAGCCCGAACATTGACCTCAACGAGCAATACGCTGTGGGCGAGCCGCCTTCGTTATCATCTCGCAGGTAAATTGGCCTTCGTTCAGAACCGATCGCGCGAAATTATTGAAAAATCCTTCAAGTTCTCGGTGCCTGGATCCATTCGGGCGGCCAGAACAAAGTCATCAGACTCATTGAAGCGAACTTTCCAGCTAGGCCGTCCCCTCTTGGGGGTTCGGCGAGTTAGCACATCAACTCTCACTCTAACGAAATCCTTGAATATCAAGGTATACGGCGATACTGCTCTAGTGACAGTGGATCCAGAACTTATCGCAATCGCGGTCAATTCCACGATGATAAGTCGCCTGTGCTTTTCCAGCACGCGCTTGGTGTCCACAAAACGATGGAGCGATGTCCGGGGTAACGCTGCGCAGTCGTAAGCCAACACCAGTGAACCAAACGTTCGTGAGAAGAGTTGAGGGTCTGGCATACCCGGATCTGCTGCGATAATCTTCGAAGTGATGTTTCCGTGCTTGGCGTAACAGCTTTGCAGTAAAGAGATAAGCTCCGCTGCATCGTAGCGACAGTTCCGCCTTACGCGTTCAGCTTGTGCCTGTTGGAATATGGCTGGCGATAAAAGACTCTCTATGGCGCCTTCGTTCACGATCCACTCTTCACGATCATTGTGCTTGCGCCGCGTGGAGAGCTTGCAGGACCGCCGATTGAACACTAGCGAGCCAATGTATTTCAAGTTCGTTAGTATCGAATTGACCATCGCTTGCGTCCATGGCCTTCCAAGCTCGTTGATGATACCTTCGACGTTGAGTAGTCAGCGCAATCGCTGCCTCGCTCAACTTTTCATGAATGTACAGGCCATAAATTCGATGGACCATCGCGACCTCGTGGTCCGGGCCGAGGATGAGCAATACCCGGTCGGTGACAGCTCCCTTTGCCTCGTTGAAACTCAAGACGCGGCGGGGTGCCCCTTCAGCGGTAACGGCGAGACGGCGCAAGCCGTAACCTGCATGCCCGCCTTGTTTGAATCCCATTTCGATGAACCTGCACTGTGCCGAGAACACTTTTTCCGAGAGCTCGCGGCTGTACTCCGCCGCCATGGTTCGCTTAATCGCCTTGAGCAAAGAGCCCAGCGGCGAACCATCGTCCTGAAATTGTTCCTCGCAATAGACAACCACGATCCCAGCGCGCCTGCAAGTGTGCTCATGATAAGCCGCCTCGTCTACATCCTGAAATCTTCCCCAACGGCTTACGTCATATACCACAACGACGGAGTATGGGGCAGCGCCAGACTGTACGTCGTCAATCAAACTTTGCAGTCCGGCCCGGCCCTTTAAACTTAGGCCGCTTTTCCCCTCGTCGGCATACTCTCGTACGATACGTAGGCCTTTCTTGATTGCGTATTGGCGAATTTTAGCTCGTTGGTGATCCGTAGAATAGTTCTGACTTTCTGTCGACATTCGCACGTACATCGCTGCGTCAGCGCGAAAAATGGCTGGACTACTGATCTCCATTGCCTGCTCCATTTTGTAGTCCGAAGATGTCCGCAATGGAACCAAATCGGTATCCTTTTAAAGTGTCTGGTCGCTCTTCCCGCAGCGTTATGTCGCCATTCGTAAAGGCACCTTGGGGCAGCACGAAGTACGCCTCAATCTCTTCATTAGAGGGCTTGAGTTGAACCGCGATAACGAAGCTGACGTTTGACGCTTTTGGGGGCTGCAGCTTCCACCTAGCGTTTCCTGCCTTTACTCCACGATTCCTTGCGACGACAATCGCTACATCGAATTTTCTATCTACGATGAAGAGCGTTGAATTACCAGGTATTGGTTCGGCGCGTCCGGACAGAGCGCCACGCATTGCGCTAAAACATTTCGTCTTGTGGCGGCCACAAAGCGCCGAGTTGATACGTATTTGAAGCTGCTCGACGGTGTGATGCTTAAGCTAAAAAGTAAGCGTTCGTGATAGTCCCAAAGTGGCGAGCTAGCAGCTTTGGGAGGGTGGACTTAACGCGATAAAGAATCGCCGTCGTTACCTTTCCATGTGCTTTATAAAGATCTCGGAGCTGCTCAAGGAGCTGCGTCTTATCAGGTCTCGCGTTCCGCCGTACACGTTCGGCCTGCGCCCCGCGCAAACAGCCCGACCGGAAGTGGCGATTCGAAGGCGCCCGTATTGCGAATCCATTCATCGCGTGGATTGTGCACCGAGTTGCGATGAAGCTTGAACGAGCCACGATTAAAAACCATATCGCCCAGGTACTTTTCATTGGTAAGCACGCTCTTCACCATCCATGGAGACCATGGTCTGTCAAATTCACTTGGTACGCCTTCTTGATTCAGGCGTCGTGCAATCTCTGTTTCACCAAGCAGATCATCTATGTACATGAAATATATACGGCTCAACGTGTCTATTTCATGTTGCAGGTCCCGTTACGAAGATGACGCGGTCGGAAGCGTTGCCTTTACGTTGGCCACTAGAAAGTAGGCCTTTGACGGCTCCATTGGCACTGATGACCTGGCGGCGAAGGGCATACCCAGCGCTTCCTCCCTGCTTGAAGCCTAAACCAACGAATCTGCATTGAGCTTTGAATACCTTCGCAGAAAGTTCACGACTATACTCTGCAGCCATTGTTCGCTTTATGCTCTTGAGGAGAGCCTCCATAGGCGAACCGTCATTGTGAAAATTCTCTGCGCAATAAATAACTTCGACACCGGCACTACGGCACACATACTCGTAGTGGGCGCTTTCATCTACGTCTTGGAAACGCCCCCATCGGCTAACGTCATATACCAATATCGAACTGAAAGCGACGAGGTCTCGTTGAACGGCTGCCAATAAAGCTTGTAGGCCGGGGCGTCCTTTCAAATCAAGTCCGCTTTTCCCCTCGTCCGTATATTCCGCAACAATCGATAAGCCATGAGATCTGGCGAACTCGTGAATGTGCGCTCTTTGATGGTCTAAAGAGAAGTTCTGCTTGTCGGTCGACATCCGAAGATAGGCGGCAGCGTTTTTGGACTCGTATGTCGTGTAGAGCTTCATATGGCACCATAGCACGCGAGTGAATGGCCGCCGGACTTCCTTTGGCGATATCGTTCGCCCATGGCATCGCCAAGATCGAATGCAGCGCAATGTCTTTTCTTGGGGTTCAAATTCGTCGAGGGAAGCTGCGGCGAAGAGAATTCCATTGGTGCAGCGCAGGGCTTGCGCCGGTGGCGCGGCAGAGAGAACTCAGTCAGCGGATGAAAATAGGGAATCGCATCGAGTCAGGTCAAACCGATCTTCTTGTAGCGTTCCTCGAGACAGAAGACTATCCGGATTGTCACTGCCCGATAAACTTCTGACTCAAACTCGTCGAGGAAAAAACCTGCGAAGCGAGTTCCATGTGTTCTCCGTAGTTCTGCAGCTATCCTTAGCTTGGCAGAATAGAGCGTCGTGTCGTTCAGCGCAGCGGTTTTTTTCGTGACCATGATTTACCTCCAAAACCCATTTTGAGACAGCGCGGTTTTGGAAGCTTGATCTGTATCAAGCTCGCACATGAGAGCACCAACTTCAACTGCTCGACTCTGTATCCGTTGATCGAAAAGAGATAGCCCGCATGTAATCTTGCTCTCGGGGATCAGAATCGATTGCAGCTGGTGGCCAGGCACAAGTTTACCTGACGCGGCTGTCGGTCCTTGTACGTCGAAAGCGCTCGTCTCCCTCCGTGCAGGACTATTTTCTTCGAGGATAAGGGCTATACTTGTATCAACCCTCCCAACCAACTATATGGCAACATTATGCAAGCGGTGGAACGTGACGGTAGCCCCTCATTGCTATGTTCATTTTCAGGAAGCTCTGAAGAGGTGTGCCATCGTCTGCGGGCTATGGAAGATGGTCACGTCGTCGCAATTAGTTTGGCGGGATTGAACGAACATGAGGCGAAGGCGTTCGAGCAGGTCGTCGTTCAGATAATGGACCTGACTGAAGGATCATTTGCTTCCCTAAGTACGACCGCGTTGTCTGGACTCGTGGAGATATTACTGCCGAAGCAGTCGCCAGGGCCCACGATATTAATTGAAGCGAAGATGTTATTGCGCGCTAAGATGGCCGTGATTCGAGGCGCCGACTGGCTTACGGCAGCCCAAGTGGCAGCTATTGCGGGATTGAGCCAGGAAAGTTCCATCGCGCAAGTCAATAAATGGAAAGCTGATGGTGCTATCTTTACGATACGCCTTGGCGGCGTCGACTACTTCCCAGGCTATGCCCTTGATCCTAGAAACGAGTATCGTCCCTATCGCGCCCTCAGGAAAGTCATCGCTCATTTTCAATGGGCCGAGGAAGGATGGGGTCTTGCTTTCTGGTTTCACTCGGTCAATAGTTTCTTGGGGGGTAAGCGGCCCGTTGATTTGTTAGCCAAGCATCCTCATGAAGTGGTCGCTGCTGCCGAGGATGCGGCCAGTCGCGAGGGCCATGCCTGAACACGCTAAGACAGGCGGGCGTCAGCTTATGCGGGTTGGGCCACTTACATCACTCTTTGAACTCCTTATGGAAGATTAGAGTACAGCATGAATTCGCCGTACTAGTGATTGCTCCAACATTCCCACATAGGGCATCGATTGGCGAAGCCGGTAGCAATCTTCGTCGAACCCAATCATGACCGAAACCAGCGAAATGTCGCTGCTTAAGCCTCGATAATCCGTAGCCACTCTTCGTAAGATTCACTCCAGACACCTTGAGCGCGCCATCGCAGCAGGTTGTTTCGTGACCGATCTCGAACAGTAGATAAAGGGAAGCGCGACAATATCTCGCAGCCAATTCTGTGCCTCATTCCGTCAAGCACATCGTGCTGGTTTCTTTCACCCGGCAGTTCATCTCCCTGCTGGACAGATAAGATTCTGAAAACGAACCCATCGTGACTGGTGATTTCTACCGGTGCTATCAAGGCGGCGGAGAACACTTCGTCTATGCGATTCTTTGCTTCGTCAGCTGTAAAACGTAATCATAGAAAATCCATGCGACTGAGGTTAACTTCGCGCCGACACAAAGCTTCCATCGGCAGAACGGTGAGCATGACTGTGATCATCCATCAGGAAACAGCCATTGAAGAATTTGAACCCCGACGCAATCGCCCAACTTTCTGCCAAGACCAGGTTCGAGAATCTCCCCTAACTATTGGTAACAGTTCACACGTCGCATTGAACTGTCAGATTGCGACCTAGGAACCACTGTCACACTCCATATGAAATTGCGTCGCCGCCGCTCCAACTCAGGTCATACGCAACACATTGGCCTGGTCTGATGCCATGCACTTGCCGATCGATTTCTTGAGCCGTCACCCTCGCATCCCTGTGAAAGTTGGTGTTCTGCGCTGCCCGAACGGGTTGGCTAAACAACGACATTTTTGCCTCTCAAGTGTTCATTGATTTACGTGAAATGCTACCCACCAAACCCGCCAGTCTCCCGAGGTCGGAAATACGAATCAGACCACCGCGCAAGGATCCATTTGACTCGTGCGTTTGACCATGGATGGCAATGCCCTTGCTTTCCAGGTGTTTGGTCACAGCAGAACCCTTGCTACCCATCGTGGAAGCAATTTCAGCGACGGGAATCCACTCGCGTCGGAAGTTCGCCAAGCCTTCGACAGTCACGACACGCGAGCGCCGACCCTGCAATACCACGGTTTCGGACTCGAGCAAGCTTTGACTTGCCCAGCCAGCGACGCTTTGATACTTCCAACCGGTGGCCAAGGCCAATTGGCTCAATGTGAGCCCAGAATCAAGTGCTGCAGTTCCCAAGTATCGCTTCACTTCGTCGGCCGGGAAGAGTAATCCTGCTAGCCCTTCATTTTTGCTGCGCCCGATCGGATTGAGATCCCCCGAGAAGATCGCACGATAGATGCGTACTAATGCCTTCAAGTCCACCGTGCGGCGTGCGTCGATCTGATCCAGCCTGAACGTCCGGCTGGCAGCCCTGACTTGAATGGCGCCATCCAGCTTCTCGCGGATTCTTGTCAGTTGCTCTCTGCTAAACGGACCGACCTTGAAAATGGTGTGGTTCCACTGTTGATCAGGCGTTGCGATGTCTGCGTTTACAAAGTGCTGCAGAATCGACTTAGGGATGCCCAAGAAAGTGCAGGCTTCCGACGATGTCATCGAGTTGGAGCGCAACTTGCGTGCTGCGTCGCATTGCTCCCACGAAATCATATGCATCGCGTAGTTAATACCTTGGCAGCCAGTTCGAACGCGAATCTGTTTTCGCTCAATGGCTTCTTGAAGGATCGGCTTACTCACACCGATTAACTTCGCAGCTTCTGCGACGCCAAGAAACTGGCGTTGCTTCTTCGACGAAGGGGTCAGTCCCGCTTGGCCACGGATGAAACCGTCGAAGTTGTCGAAGACTGAATCCGAAAAGATCTCCCAAATGATCGGAAATGTTCGCGTCTTTCGACAAATCGAATCAAGCCCGCTGTACCAAGGTCCAAGACGCCCCGTCAAGTTGAAGGCTTTCTGGTTGCTTAAGCTTCAAAACGCGCAGCGATATGTGCCGGAAGTCGCGATTGGAGGTCCTCGAACAGCTCAAGCACCGGACGTAAAAACGCAATTACATCTTCGACATGTTGCGGCCGCTTGGCTGCGCCCCGTTTTATCTTTACACTAGGATCAAACCGAATCGCAAGGTGAAATAGTAGATCGTCAAGATGACGATAGTCTTCCTCAGTCCCAATTTCATCAACTAGACGTATTGGCTGCATGTCACCGGTAATTCTCGCACTTGACCAGCACTGCATCGGCGTCGCCTCGGTCGGCATAGCGTAGCGTAGATCAAATCCGCAATCGCAGATTGCGATCCCCATGCGCGAATTCTTAAGCATCTCGCTGCAGCCAGGGCATCGATCTATCAGCTGGCATTGATGATCTGGGCACGCAACGGCGAGGCAATGCGACCATGCTCGCCGCAAATGCTCTGACTCCTGCAGGCAGCGAACGCATACTGGATCTGTTCGTGTCCGTTTGTGGAGATCCCAGTTCACCATACTCGTTGCAGCGGTGTACCAAGGTTGTACATCGTCTATGGGTATTCCCAACGCCAGCAGCATGGTGGAAAGATCGTTTTCCACGACGGTCTTGGTTGGCTTGAAATCAACTGCTCGTACCATGTCACGCCAACCAGCATGTCCGTTGTTCATTGCCAATCGACGCAAGTATCCAACCAGGTCCTCATCCAGCATAGGGTTTGGACGATAGATTAAGCCGCTCATTGATGTGCCTTCCCAATGCTATCGTACAAGTCCTTTAACTCAGGTGCTGCGGAAGGCTCTTCTTCGACAGTCCGATGTTCAAGGATCGGAAGCGACAATTTGTGCTTGCCCAGTTCGGAACAAAGAATTTCCATCAACTGATGGTCTTCAATTTTCTCTTGGCAGAATGGCTTAATGTAGTCGGGGCATGGAAGGTTCTTTGAGCTGCTAGCCTGTTCGCAGAGCTCAAAGGTGATTTTCGTCGGTGCAGTAATCAGTCGTGCGAGTTCATCAAAGAAGTCGGAGAGCACTCCAATTTGCCCCGCGCTGATCGCATAACAATGGCGCACCATCGTGTTTTGGTCGATACTGAAAGTGCAGCCCCGCTCTTCAAACAGGGACTGAAAAAGGGCGACGCTGTCTGCGAAGGCCTGACGATGATCGGGGTCATCATACCGATATGGTAAAAAGTAAACTGGCTTGGTCGTTCGATTGGCAAGTTGGGGATTGTCCTTCAGTAGCCTTTTCAAACTTGGGATACCTGACAATACGATTCCGATCTGCAGTTTATTGTCGTACAGTTCTTTAAACCAGTCGGCAGCCTTCTCCGGGGTGATATTTGCGCCCCGCTCCACAAGATGGCTAGCCTCGTCGAACCAAATCACCCGCACGTTTGCGAGCGCCAATTGCTCATGCATGAATGTTCTAATGGCGCTTTCGCCCCTAATCTTTGTACGAACCCCAAGTGCCGCAATAACTGCCTCATCGAGGGCCTGGACGCCACTGCCGGTACGGACATTGACGACCAAGAATGGAATGCTCTTCCGCCCACCAATTCGCTCCGATTCAAATTGACTTGCGATTGCCTTCATGACTTCCGTCTTCCCGCAACGTGATGTGCCAAGGACCATGAGAAAGCAAGGTTTCAGACCATCCATGGTGTCGTGGATCCGTTGAACAACCGGTTCCTTCACCTCGACAAAAGTCGGATGCTCGAAGCACATGTCTTTGATGCTCATACGGATTTCTCTGCCGATCGATTTCATTTTGTGCCCCATTCAGATTTCTTATGCTTGACAAACTTGGTGCTTGCGTTCGGCGTGACAAAGCTGTCGGAGGCCGGGTTCAATGGCGTGTTTTCAGGTAATGGATTTTCCTCCGCTTTTGAACGAGCCTTCCGCGTGCGAGCATCGTCTTTTGCATGTTTGCGCGCAGCTTCTTTTACATCCTTCTTGGTGGGCTTCTGAATTGATCTGTCCACCAGATCGTTCTTGAAGTTCTGAAACACTTCCGGCGATCTATGCGTTGCGCGGAGTTCTGTTTTCTTCCTGGACGCATTGTCGAATGAATAGGCAGGCGTGGATCGCCCCACTTCATCATTGACCAATGCTTTCCAACTTCCGTCGATCTTGTCCGCTACGTAGATGGTGCGGTAGTCGTGTGGATCATAGTGAATCTGGACGGTGGTCTCCGCGCCGAACTGATGAATGAACAGTTGGAGATTTTTGCCCCGGAACGTGAAGCCTTTGAAGGAGATTCCGGTCTTCGCCGACAATTTCCGCTCAGCCGTCAGAAACTTCACTCGACGCCAATCCTCGATATAGGGGCTTGATGGAAGTGAACACAGTTCTTCCGATTTAGTCCACCGTTCGGCTGGAGTTATACCCAGGTCTTTGTCGATCTCATAGTCGGCAGTGATAAAGCGTTCCAGCGGCTTGTTGGGCCAGAACTCATAGAGCCAGCGCCCAATCCAGCGGTTCAATTCTTTAATTTCCATCAGATCTTCGTTCATGTCGGCTTCCGTTCGCTTCCCGTCCTCGCCGTTAAATCGAGTGCAACCAGGTAGGCTCTGTAGCCCTTCTTTGATCGAGCGATTGAGTCGCTCGACAAATGGTTTCTCGTGACCACTATCCTTCGCTGTCCAAATGAGATTGACGTTTAAGGCGGTCAACGCAGGCATGCGGTCCTTCGAGAATTCGGGGCCGTTATCCATTACAAGATTCAAGATCGAACCGTAGGGATCTACCGCGCAGTCGATACCTAATTCCTTAAGAAGCTCTCCTTTAGGATAGATTGCTCGCTCAAGGCAGGAAAACGTATCGTCAGTTGTCGGGCTAGCGGTCATTAGCCACCATGCGAGTGGCATCGACGTACCACAATCGATCGCCAACATGACCCAAATGTTCTCGATTTTTTCTCCGTCGAGAGTTGCCTTGAATGGGAGGTGCAGCGTGTCGATCTCGACGCGATCTAGCGGTCCTCCAGACTTTATGCGGTGCTTTGCAACCGCCTTCAGCGACTTAGCGAGTCGTGGATCTAATCGGTTATAGTCGAGATCTGCGCTCCAATTTTCCTTCATGACTGATAGGATGTATTTGTTGCTGAGAGCTTTCTCTAGTTTGAGAATGCCTTCGGCGCGGGCCTTTCTCGTCACGATTTCGGTCACGAAACGTAGCGTGATCTGTGTTTTGGGTTGCGCATATTGATCCCGGATGACTTCCATGGTGATTTCCGCCATTCGTTCGCCGTACCTTGGGCACCAATTTCCACGCGCAGGATAGTTCGGCATAAGGCCAATCTGATGTTCGCTGCCTAGCTTAAGCAGGCAGTATACTTGACGCGGAGAGCACATAGGTATGGTTTCACCGCTAGCGAGTTTTATTCCTGTTTCTGTTGCGATAAGAATTGCTTGGCGACGCGTGTTCCCATCATTGACGAGTTTCTTTATGGCGTTGACAATTTCGACGTTGGCGAGATACTTCGAAAACTGGGGCGATCCCTTGTCGAAATTCTGCAGAAGGCCACGCGACGCAGCTGGCGCGTTCGAGGTGGCTTCACCCAATGCCAATTTGCGTCGCAATTCACGAATACTCATCGTTGAAGGCTTTTGAGTTTTCGCGCAGTAGCAAACTGCTTGATCTTCACGATGTTTCAAGTCGAGGACCACCCAGTCCTTCTCGGCGATCGTGATTACATCATGGACACTTAGTCTGCGACTCATTTGACTGAAGCTCCGTTCAAAGCGCGAGCTATCGATTCGCCCATGACTGCCCGGTGCGCGCTGGGCGATCGGTTCACGATTGATGCGCTCGGCGGACGCTTTGCGAAAGCCACCGTTTCCAGTGGAGTACATCACGTGAATGGATGTTTTTGCCATGCCTGCTAATAGCGATGCTTGGAGTTCCGTTCCGTTATCGATAAAGAGGTTCTTAGCCGACACAGCTGGGCCCCTAGAAGACTTCGTTTTGCGACCAGTCATTTCCCGTCTCCTTCAATGTTCAAGACAGCGAGATGCGCCAGGTCACCATGCGCGAGACGGACAGGTGTGAGTGAACCTAGGTATCCCGCCGAAATGTCGGCGGAGACTACGCTCGTGCAGTACAAGCATCGGGGCTTCATGAATGGTCAGGCCGACAAGTTTCGCAACATGGCCTAAACTCGAGATTCCGTCGCCAACGTCAGCTTCGATGACTTGCATTTGGGTCTGGGTAATTTTGTTTTTGGAGCTAGTGGTCAATGCATTCAAGATTTCTACGTTATGCATCAACGCTGAGCTTGCTTCGTAGTCGATGTAGATAACTTGGAAGCGAAAGCCATTGGCCTCGAGAATCCGTTTGGCCTTTTCCACGTTCGCCCAATAATCAGACGAACCGGGATACCGTCGGTTCTTCACCTCAACAATGATGCGTCGACCGTCAAGCAGATCAAATCTGGAAGTCAGGGGGTGTATTCATGAAGTCGTGCATCGGATTTTTCTCAGGTCGCTCGATGTTCAAAGACTTCCTCTTGCGTATGTAAGATCCATCCAGTAATCAGGTCAACGGTTAAGGGTTGAGGGGCGACAGCACGTACTCGTGGATCAATGCCAGCGGCCTGACCGACGCCTTTCTCGTCAGGACTTTCCGCAGGGCACATACGTGGGCTTTTTGCGCACCTGTACAGCAGCGCCGGTCTACCACCGGTCTTGCCTAGGATCCTCGTCCCCTGCACGACGGAACTCGGCAGCTTTCGAGGTTTTTGTTTATATGATGTAGATTGGGTAACCATTTGTTGTTTTCTTTCAATAAGAAGCAAGTCGCTCTGCAGCGCGTCAAAAATTTTAGGCGAACAAGGGCCTATGCAAATGCGCATATCGTCCCTGCATTGACTGCCAATTTCCTGCAATCAACACCCTTCTGGCTAGTGCTGATTGCCAGTTTTCACTATTAGAACACTAAAAAATTCAGGATAAAAGGGGGTAAAAATTCAAAGAAATTTGTGATGAATTAATGTCAAATAAATAAATATGGTCTTTCGAGCGAAAAAATATACAACATTATGTGGAAGATTTTTTTCACTATATTTAAAGATGTTTTACGTCGACAAAAAACGTAAAAAATTATGAAAAATGCACAATTAATAACATTTGAACTTTTTTTGTAACAGAGTCCGAATGTGTGGTGCGGGCGCACTCGAGCTAGGTTTTACGCGGTAAGCGGGCACACTTGGCCGTGTGCAGTTCGGCCTGGCGTTCGTCTGCGCAGGAATCAGGCGTTGCTTTGGAGGCGAGGCAGATCGCCCCCAATTTCGGAGTAGTGCTAAACTTGACAGCGCGAGGCGACTTCGGACCTTGTTACTGATTTCGGAAGCGTTCGGGAGGGCATGAAGATGAGATCTACTTTCTATTCCGAATTCATTGCTGCCGCAAAACAGGGGCCTCGTATATTCTTCGCCCCCTTGCTCGGTGCGATCAAAGCAGTACGCGATGAGTCGGCTCGTATAGGGGCCGACGATGTAACCACGAAAACAGAACATTCATCTCCGCCATTGAAATGCCGACGCTGCCGTTCACGAGAGCTAGATACTTGATCAATTAGAGATCGATACAGCCTCAAGCTGTGAACTTCATGTAATCCCCACTGCAAGGTTGAGTGAGGCCAAGCGGAATCCGTGTTGGCTCGTACGGCGTCTTCCAGGCAAAGAAATCCTCAAGTGCGTGCGGAGCTCTCGATCGCGTGGATCAGCTGGGTTTTGTTCGCACGGTCCGTGGACCCCACTCGCGCGGCACTTCGTTCTTAGGTATCGGCGTTTGGAACGTCGGTGTCGGCGCGTCCTGTCCCATGAGCTGGAAGCGCGTATGTCAGATTGAGAAGTTCTTTCTCGAAATCAAGGAATGCGCTCTTTCGGCCAACTGTCACCCTCGTGCCTTGGAGAAGCATCATCACATTTCTGGCTCTGGTGATTGCACCTATCACGATACTGTCCCGGTCGGCCTTGCGCATTTTGGGTCTTGAAGCGGTCATGGTGTCTCCAATGGTGCCTGGCAACCGTTAAGACTTTTCGGTCGGCTGCGAGCGTACATTGATCTTATACCTCGCCCCATTGCCATTCCATAGTTACTCACCTACGAAATATGAGTTATCGCGTAGCAGCAAGGTCATTCGCACTCCGAGGGCACTCAGTCAATATGGATCAAATCTTGCAATCATGATGTTGACTGAAATCTTGCATGATTCAACCTGCAGTTGCGGCGGTAAGCCAGCAGCAAACAGGCATTGCGAAGAGCCTGAGCTGAACGCTCACTTTGGCCAGCATGCGGCAATTTCACGTTAGGGCTGCAGGTCCGATCATCGTCGCGCAGCTGGGCCAGCGTGAGGCGATCGCGGACCTCGACGTTGCGGTCGCGTGTACCCATGCCATGCGCGCCATTTTACAAATACTGCGAATGAGCAACTCTTTTAGCCACTAGTCGATCAACGTCTTCGGCGAACGCGTCGTCTGCCACTTGTGCCAGTCATGCTTAAACGAGCGTAGATCAAATATGATTTTTGGGAATACAATAATTTGTTAGTTTTTGGAAATATTTTTAGTGTAGAGTGCAAGTTTGTGTTTTGTCCTCACTTTCACTCGAATAGAAGATCCTCCAGATTTTAATTGAACACTTGAAACTTTTGTATTGAGGCGCCGACGGCCATTCGAAAGGTGCTCCCGGCCAACGACAAGGATTTCCATGGCAACAACTGGTAGCCCGTTTGCAGCTATAAATCCAGCACTTGGTTATTTGTACCAGGTGCGGGCGGCGCTGCTGTGGTCATTGCAGCGCATTAGGCATGAGGAGGGTTTTCAGGTTTCGGTGGAAGTGCTTGATGATGTCGCGTTTGAATCTACCACGGGCGACCCCAGCACTTTCCTGCAAACCAAGCACCACGCGAGTCGACTAGCGGCCCTAACTGATAGCTGTCCAGATGTGTGGAAAACGCTGCGTGTGTGGATTGAGAGCCGTCGAAATAGCGCGATTCCCTCAAATGCGTCCCTGCAGCTCGTGACTACTGGAATTGCAGCCAAGAATTCTGCAGCGAGCAAACTCAAGCTCAGCGGGCGCGACGCAATGGGAGCTCGCGCCGCTCTCGATGCGATCGCTCGTACTTCAACCAATGATGCCAACGCAGCGGCCTATCGTGCTTATGAATCGTTAAACGCCGAGGAGAGGCTTGCCTTACTAGAGCGGGTTTTCATCATAGATTCAGCTCCAACCATCTCTGACATTGACGCAGAAATTCGGACATCAATTTTCTGGGCAGTCGATCGAGCGAACCAAAATGCCTTCCAAGATCGACTTGAGGGGTGGTGGTTCCGTAGGGTTATTGGCCAGTTGACTTCAGCTCCTGATGCACGCATCGGGTCAGTGGAAATCGAGTCTGAGATGGCGGATCTGCGGGATCAATTTCGACAGGACTCTTTGCCGATCGATGGTGATTTACTCGATTTTGTGCTCGACGATGGGACGGCGGCTGCGCATCAGCAGTATCGTTTTGTGAGGCAATTGGAGTTAATAGACGCATCGCGTCGCAGGGTCGCTAGTGCAATCCACGACTTTTATAGAGCGTATGAGCAACGGTCGAGATGGGTACGTGAGGATCTTGTTGTGGCTCTGGACATCAGTAGGTACGAAAAACGACTGTCTGAAGAATGGGCGAACGTATTCGATGCCATGTGCGACGAAGTGGGCGATGCCGCCACTGAGGTAGAGCGGAAAGCTGCTGCTAGATCGGTTCTGCAGTGGGCCGAAAGGGCAACGATTTCCATTCGCCCTGGCGTAACTGAGCCATTTCTTTGTCGAGGGTCGTTGCACATGATTGCTGACGAGTCGCGAATCGGGTGGCATCCCAATTTTAGAGCCCTGTTGACTTCAACACTGGTCGAATCTGGAGATGATGCATGACGACCTGGATCGATCGATCGATTGAGGAACGTGCCCTACTGAATCCGGCCTTCTGCGCCTCTCTGATTTGGAATTTTGCTTCGTCACCCGCCGACAATCAACGAGCACTGAGCTTTGCTGAGGCATATCTTGTCCTTCCGATCGTTTTACCTAGGAACTCTCGTGACGCCTTACCGCGCAGCACGCGTACATCCTTAGCTGCCTGGCTAGACGAAAATCCGTCGTTCCAAGCCAGTCTAGTAGCGCGGGCACGCGCCATGGTCCCGTTCACAAAGGAAGCTCTAATTTTTGGCGGAACGAGAGAATTCCTGCACCTCTCACCAGAAGAAATTCGAGCCAATACTGCGATGAAGCGGCGGGTCAATGCCACAGTGCGGCAGTCGTCGGACGAGACCCAGGCGTGCTACAAGAAGGCAGCCTTTCTCGGTTCTTGGTTTATTGAGACGGGTGCTGCAAACACCGTAATGGCATTGATGGGAGTAAGGCCATGACATTGAAAATTCTGGAAATCGTCCTCTACAGCCATGACGGGCGTCGACGCATCTTGCCCTTGAATTCCGACGGAGTAAGTATCATCACCGGAGCATCGAAGACTGGGAAATCAGCGCTGATCGACATCGTCGACTATTGCTTCGGGTCCGGCGAGTGCCGGGTCCCAGACGGACCGATCAGACATTCAGTTTCATGGTTTGGACTACGCCTTAGATTGGCATCCGGTGAGGCGTTCATCGCTCGCAGGTGTCCGGCGGCCCGATTTCGTTCAAGCGAAGATTGTATTGTCCAAATCGGTAGTCTCGTTGAGTCGCCGGACGCCAGCGAGTTACGGCAGACTACGAATACGCGTGGATTGTTAGCGCTGCTTTCAGGTTGGACGGGCATCTCCGAAAACCTACATGAACCACCTGTTGGACAAACAAGGCTGCCATTGTCCGCCACCGTGCGGCATGCCCTTGCATTCTGCTTTCAGCCTCAGGACGAGATCATTAGAAGGCACCAACTCTTTCATGGTGCCGACGATAATTTCTTTGCGCAGGCGCTCAAGGACACGCTGCCTTATTTATTGGGCGCCGTTGACGATGAGTATGTTCGGAAGAGCGCAGAGCTTCGGCGCCTGCGAGAACAGTTGCGGGCGGTCGAAAGGCAACTTGCTGAGCTCAACTCCATTCGTGGGGATGGAGTGGGAAAGGCTGCAGCATTATTAGCGCAGGCACGGGATGCTGGATTATCGGACGTGGTGACCGAAGATTGGCATGAGACTATTTCGGCTCTCCGAGCAGCTGCGACGGTGGTTATTGCGCAACCGGGCATTATTCCGGATGGTGGAGAGTACAGGCGCCTCAGCGATGCCCGAATCGCGCTGTTAGCGAATCAGCGGCGATTCAGAGAAGAGATGGACGCCGTTCGTGCTTTCGAGCGAGATACGAGTGGGTATTCAACGGAAGCAACGGAGCAACAGAGTCGGTTGGCTTCCATTGGCATGTTTGACGATTCGGCCCCTGGTCATTCGTGTCCTCTTTGTACGCAGGTCCTTCCCCAAGATGACCGACAGCCACAAGTCAGCACAACTACGCGGCGCACTTGAGAGTGTTGCTTCGCGCCTTCAAACTGTAACGCAGAATACACCGCGCATTGAGCGCGTTGCTGGAGAAGTAGCAGCACGCCTTGAAGGGGCTCGCATCGCATTGACAGCGAACCGGCAGCAAATGGAGGCCGTCAGGCTCATCGATGTTCCTCTGCAACTGGCACATGATGAAATCGCTCGTCGTGCACTAATCCAAGGTCGAATCGGTCTCTACCTTGAAAGCATCCCGGACTTGCCTGACACGAATGAGCTGCAGCGTCGTGCCGAAGACTTGCGTTCCACGAGAATTGCATTGGAGGGTGAACTTAGTGACGAGATCGTGGCGGAGCGCATGGTATCTATTGGGTCGATTCTGAGCCGTAAGATGTCTGCCGAAGCTCAGGGCCTCATGCTAGAGCATTCGGCCTCTCCATTGAGATTGGATACCAAGAAGCTGACGCTGGTTGCTGATACCGAAAATGGACCGGTTCCAATGGGGAGGATGGGAAGTGGCGAGAATTGGGTTGGATATCACTTAATTGCCCACTTGACTCTGCATGGTTGGTTTGCACATCGCAAGCGGCCAGTTCCAAGGTTCCTATTTCTCGATCAGCCGTCCCAAGTCTACTTTCCGCCCGAGCGAGAGGTGGCCGCAGAAATGTCGATCAGCGACCTATCCGAAGATGACCGCAGTGCAGTAAAGCGCATGTTCGAATACGTATTCGCGGCTGTTCATTCTGCTGCAGGAGGCTTTCAAGTGATCATCACGGAACATGCTGACATTGACGAAGCTTGGTTTCAGGCAGGTGTAGTCGAACGATGGCGTGGAGGGTTGAAGCTAGTACCTGAGGATTGGCCCCGCGCAGGAAATACGATCGCCGGACCAGTTGATTGATAGTCCATCGAAGAAATGCCCTTAATCGAACAAAACTGAGACAGATATAAACAATGAGCAACCCAGACTTTAAAGCATTGGCCGACGAAGCCCTCTTGACTCTTACCGAGATAGCGGAAACCGCAGCAGGGAAGCTTGCAAGCGACGGCCTTTCTTATGCCAATAGCTTTGCCAGTGGCAACTCGTTGACAAGTGTGCAGGCAAATCAAAACCTCGAAAAAATTAGTCAAGTGAATCGAGATGCTTGGGCTGCATTGAAGGGGGAACCATCCATCGCGAGGATCGTTTTGGAGGATGATGAAGGGGGACAGCGTATTGTCTACATTGCCCGCAAAACCAGCTTGCCATTGGCATCCGGAACAGAGTTTGCAAGCTATGGCTCTCCTATCGGTCGCCTAGCCGAAATACCTGTAGGCGACGTTGGTAATATCGTCGTGCGTGGGCAACGACAGGCTTATTATTTGGTCGAGAAGACCAACCTTACGCCTGGAATGTTCGAAGGCGAGTGGGACTCAACGGACAATCAATATCGCCACGCTGACTTGGGAGTGTTCTCTATTGACTCACTGCGCGTTCCTGCGTGCGGAGGGGCTTGATGCGGGTGATGAGCTGGACCAGTTGCTCGAGATGGTTGCGGCCACCAATGGAGTTAAGGAAGGTATCAGTCACCAAACTCGTACAGCCATGGGTCTACGTGATCAACCCATTCTTGACCAGTTTCAGGGTGAAATTTTTCGTTTGCCGTTAGATAGCCAATTGATTATTCTTGGGCCGCCCGGCACCGGCAAGACTACAACTCTTATCAAGCGTCTGGGACAAAAGCTGGACCTTGAAAACTTGGATGAACACGAACGTCGACTAGTCGCTGATTCTGGGCATCGCATGCCGCACGAAAGCAATTGGCTAATGTTTACTCCGTCGGAGCTTCTTAAGCACTACTTGAAAGAAGCGTTCAACAGAGAGCAGGTGCCCGCATCTGACTCTCGAATAAAAACGTGGACAGCATTTCGTAACGATATTGCGCGCAACTCGCTCGGCATTTTGCGAACTGCGAACGGTGGCAAATATACGCTCAAACCGGATATGCTAAATCTAGCCTCAACGGTGTTGGCTGATGCGCAGGAATGGTACGAAGCCGTAAGCAATTTCCATGATCAGCGTTTGAAAGCTCAACTCAAAGATGGCGCCATGATAGTGAAGGAGGCAGCACCAACAACTGCTGCGCTGGTTGTCGAGAAGCTGTTGCGCCTCTCAGAAGCACTGGGTGGGCGTGCATGGATGGATGTGTATCGAGATTTTGGCAAACATGAGCCGCAATTTAAAGTAACACTGGATGAATCAAAAGAATTGCCGATGACTTGCTCAAGCAGGAGCGCAACCGCATATTTAATAGAGACAAGGAAGTCTTCCAGCGGTTGGCTCAGCATTTGATTGACCTTCAGCAGGACGATGAGCCCGACGAGGAAGCTGAGTTCGACGAAGACGAGACAGAATCGATTGGTAATCCGAATACTGGTGATATCCAAAACGCCGTAAGAGCATATTTAGCGGCGCTCCGAACCCTCGCCCGCAGCCGCTACCGTAAGCGCAGTGTGCCCAAAGGATCGCGTGCCGCGAAGGTGATTATGTGGCTGGGCGATGCGCTGCCGTCAGACAGATCCTGTTGGAAATCGGCCAACGTATCAGTTTCCAAAATGGGTTGCGTCGTTTTGTTGGCGCATTTCGGAGATATGTAAGCGATGTACCAACTAGCTACCGATTATTCCGCAAAGAGCAGAGTGAAACGGCAAAATACTTTGTTGAGGCACCATCAAATCCGCTACATCTTTCTCCGACGGAGCTGGACGCGATTGTGCTCCTGATGCTGCGAAATTGTCGGACCTTGCTGTCCCAATCATTCATCGAGAGAGACCTGGACGCGCCTCGTTACGAGTCCTTGAGAAACATCGCAAGTTTATTTAAGAATCAGATCATGGTCGATGAGGCTACCGATTTCTCAATGCTGCAGTTGGCCTGCATGGAAGGCCTAACAACACTGAAGAGTAGCTCTTTTTCGCGTGCGGTGACTTTAATCAGCGCATTACCCAATCTGGTGTTCGCACCATGGACCAGATCGCCTGGGTGTCAGCGCGCATCTCGGCGAGATCCATCACCCAGATTTATCGTCAAAGTCGTGCTCTAAATGGATTTGCTGGGGAACTGCTGCGTCTGCAGGGTGGAGATTTGACTGCTATCGGCGAGCTGCCAAAAGAGAGTACGCATGAAGGAGTTAAGCCGGTCTTGCTTCAAGGCGCAAACGAGGACGAGTCTGCAAAATGGATTGCTGAACGCATTGTGGAAGTTGAGCGGGCTGTGAAGCAAATGCCGACAATCGCTGTGCTGGTTAACGCTGAGGAAGATGTCAAGCCCATGGCAGAAAGGCTGACAAGTTACCTCGAGAGCATCAATCTAAAAGCTGTCGCTTGTGAGGAAGGAAAGGCACTTGGTGAAGGGGCAGACGTACGTGTATTTGATATCCAGCATATTAAAGGTTTGGAATTCGAAGCAGTGTTCTTTGCCGGTGTAGACCGCCTCGCTGAGAAAAAACCAGAACTATTTGACCGGTACTTGTATGTTGGCGCAACCCGCGCCGCAACATATTTGGGACTCGTCTGCTATCAGGAAATCCCAAACAAGCTACGACCATTGCTGCCGGAATTTGTTGAGGATTGGGCTGCCTAGCTGGCGACACAACGATGCGGGACCTCACGGTTCACAGAAGGATGAAAGCAGACTAAGGTGCAGAAAAGCTTCATGACTAGAAAAACTAATGCTAATGCGTCCCAAGCCAGCGTGTTGAATGTCAACATGCTTCATCCATATGCCGCGTTCCAGCTTTTCAGAAGGCACTGCAACTTCGATACAGAATATGTCGGCGCTCGCGCTCGGAGTTGCAGCAGCAGCTAGCCACAAGCGGGACGAACAATAGCAACATCGTAGTTGTGACTCAGTCTGCGTTGCCGTCTTCAACCACTACAAATGGCATAGCTATACACTTCAAGAAAACCACTCAAGCAGCGTGGACGGCTGATACGACCGTCATGGATGTTGAGCAGCATATCCTGGTTCTGATTAGTAATGGGCATATTCTTGGCATGTCGGCGTCTGCGACGGAAGCTCGCAAGCGTATTAATGATTATCTATGCACGCAGCCGGGATTGACGGCAATGTCGCCCGGTGTCCTGGAAAACGCGCTGCTGAGGTCAGCGCAGCTACGTACGCTTTGGTTATCAGGTATCCATAGAAAATCGCCCTTCAAGGCCGACTCAAAGGTACTCACCGGACCTCAGCTTCAGACAGCGCTCAGCCCATTGGACGATCGCACATTTAGGCCTTCTGCTTACGCCCCGCGGATACCGGGCTTCCGGCAGCCAGCGGTATGTCGCGAGTTGGTGTGAGTCCCAAGCGCTCATGCGCTTGGATCGGTCCGACGACCGATCTTGCAGGTTTCGTTTCGCGCTTCCTGACACTAGTGGGACACATCGCAAATCGCCGGGCCACGACCTTCTCGCCGCTCCCAATCCTCGCGCAGGCGCTGTCCACAGCACCGGCCGCAGGTACCGTGCTAAGTGCTTTCGACTTTTCTTTCATCGCGCTTGAGACCACGATAGATCTCGATGACAATACAAAATTGATCCTCGAAAACTTCAGAAGCTGGAGTTGCGTTTGCGACGACAGGAAGTCCAGTAAATCAGAACTTCACGTTGCGCATCCACGACCGCAATCAAGTCAACCCAAATCGCATGAGCCAGGATTGGCAGGTTAACGTCGCCGTAACACTTGCTGACGCGACAGCCACGGCTGATTTGGCAACTGATTCTCAGGGATGGCATCTGTGGGATGCATTCAAGCTGCTGCTACGCAATAGATCTTCCTGGTCAGTGTGGTATGAGACGGGACATAGCCTCGGTGATGGCGAGTGGAGCATACTCGATGCACGGGCGTCGAGCTACGAAGGGACAATCATACCAATCGATTTTGCAGCAAGTGGTTGGGACATTAAGAGCGAAAAGCCACTTCCTGCTGGCGGTGGGAGAGCTGTTGTCTGGGGCCAAATTGGCGTCGATTTCTCCCTATTTTCTTGGTGGATACGAGAAGGGATGGCAACATGTTTTCCCAACTTCAATAGCGCCACAGATCCCAACTCGTTTGCTTTTTGCATATGCGACGATGGTAGTAATGAACTGGCAGACTTCGTAGTCATGGCAAAGCATCAGTGCTTTGCGACGGCAACTAATCCCTCAGACTTAGCATTTGTAATGGTGCATTTGAAAGCCTCATCGTCCAACGATCTATCACGAGGCATGGCGCCAAAACAATATGAAGAGGTGCTTGGTCAGGCCACCAAGAACCTTGGACGCGTTCAATTTCCAGAAACCCGTGATTATTTATTGGGTCGGCTTGGCAGAGGCGCGGCGATGTTGTGGGAATGGACGGCCTACGCCAGTTCAACGTAATCTCCCCTCGTAACGCGAGGCTACCAAGGGCCGCGCCAGTGCGCACGACACTAAGCATCTTCAATGGACAGCGATATCATTTCCACGTCATAGTGGCGCAACCTCATCAGGGCGCGGCTAATTTCAGTGCGGCCATGAACGTGTCACCAGTAAATTTCAAGACGCATATGTTGTGTACGTTACTTTGCGCCACGGACGGTGCAGCACGCGCCTCTTCTGCAAATCTCACAGTCGTTATGTCGACCTGAACCCCTCGGGCGGTCTCGAATACTTTCGGAGGCCTTCTGAGGGTAGAGTAAAGGTCAGCAAAGGGGCAAGCCGCCGATCATAGGGCACGTTCTGTCGGATCAAGTCTGAGCGAGTACATCTAAACGACTATCCGCGTGTCGTTAGTTCGGAAATAGATCCCTCACGCGGGCGAAGGGTGAGCCTGTTTCGGCGGCCCTCCTAACTTTTCGATCCAGTACATGGTTGAGGGGAATTTCGCGTTGCATTGTGTCGTGCAAGTCTAGGCCATCCATGCAGATGACCCGCTTGCCGCGCCCGAACGCGGCGAGGCCGTCTTCTGTGAATCCACTGTTGCTGATGAATAGTCCACGCGTCCAAGCCGCCTTTTTATTCCAGCTTGCCGTGAAACGTGTGCAAATCAGCGACGCCTGTTTGATCACCCTGCCACTTGGCCTCCAACAGATATGTCTCATTTGAGAGATGGAAGCTCCCATCGATCTGCTCGCCACGCAGGCGAAAAGGATCTCGGGCCGCTAGACCATAGACATTAAAAATATCGCAAAGCAGTTTTTCGAAAGCGTAGCCACGTGCTTGGGGGGCGAGCTGATGAAGCGCAAGTAGTTCGGTCTTGAGCTGGATGAGCCGGGGCCGGTCGAATGCTGGCGCGGGCGCCTGACCAACAGGCTTGGCCGCTTCGGGCTTTCCCTCCAACCGATTGATCAGGGCCAGCAGTTTTCCCTCGGCGTTCTCTACGGTCTCAGCCTGTCGATCGCGAGCGCGAACTGCTTCATGGTACTCCCATAGGGCTTTGAGTACGCGGACGACAGTGGGGATGTCAACGGTCTGCAATAAGCAGCGAAGGCGCTTGCCCTTCGACCGGCCGTTCACCGCGTATGCGGGATCATCAATATCGCAGTTAAGCTCCTCGGCGAAAAACTGAGAAATTGTTCGATCAGAGAAATTGAGAACATATCCGCCACCCATGACGAACAGGTCGTCAAGAAAAAGCATGTCGATCGAACGAATGTTTGGCATGTTTTCACCCTCCAGATTTCTTCAAATAGACGCCTACCGCCAGCGTCCTAGTTTTCGCCGATCAATTACTCCTCGAAGGCCTGGTTTTTGAATTTAAGCTGGTTGCAGTTCTCTCGCACTGCCCGCTGTACGCCATCATCAAACCCTGTAGGGGATTCAGCCTCGATTTCGATCGAAATGCGTACTTTAACCCCCGGCTTTTGCGTGAAGAGCATCAGCACCTCTTCGGCCACATCGGAGAACTGCAACTTCGCCTTGATCGGATCGAGGTCCACCGTTCCGAAGAACATCCGCTTCTTAGCGGCCGCAGCCGGAGCGGGCATCGTAGTCGTGGGTGCACTTCCCAGGGGCGCAGGAGAAGGCGATCCTTCTACAACAGACATTGGTCCATAACTGTCCGGCACTTGTCGCACGTCCCTAGGCATAATGCCGCCCGCCGCTACAGTAGCTGCAGTTTCGCGCTCGACTGCTTCTGCCGCGAGATTAGCTGCGAACTCCGACGCCGCGTTGGGTTCGATCAGCAACAAAGAATCATCGAAAATCACCGATGTGTTCTCGGCGAAATGGAAGCCTTTATAGCGACTGGCCTCCTGCCCGTAAGCTACGCCGAAGAAATCAGCGCGAGTTAATTCCGGCGCTAATAGTGACGCGCAGCGTGTCAGCGTCACGGAGGCGTGGCAAATAGAGGTAGCAGCAGGTCTTTTGCCAAGTTTCGACCGCGCCGACCGCCGCGATATCGTCCTTCCAAAACCATGAGCGCATCAGATTCGACAAGTGAATTGGCGACCATTCGGCTATCAAGAGCTCATGCTCTTTGAGAATTTTTTCAATCTCTTCTGATCGGTTCACCACAGCGGGATTAACTTGGAAGTGTTCCCACTGCAAGTCGCCAATTCCCTTGCCTGGCTTGGCCTCTTGCATCGGCGCCAAGAGCCATTTATAGGTCTCATGCAACATGCGCCCCAAGCCATCGTTTGCCTGGTCAAGGCTATTAGAGGCCTGCTTGGCCTGGTGTTGGTCGAGATTGAGCCGCCCCTCTTTAACATCCGCCACGATGGACTGCCAAGCCAGCACCGAGCACACTTGATCTTTGAGCCGACCAATGCTATCTGCATCAGCGGCTAAGAAAATTAAGCGATTCTGTTTTTGGCGTGGATGGTCGCCTCGATACTTTAAAATGGCGAGCGCAGCTTCCGTGGCAGGTGTCTGAGCGGAGCGTCCGAAAGTGGCCTCAGGCGGCAGAACCACAAGACGGAGAGCCCAATCATCTGGAACGTCGCCGCTGCCAGTGAAGACATGGATACCTCCAAAGAAGCCGGGCGCGAATCGAAGCTTCTCACGGATATACGGATACACATCCTCACGCAAATTAAACCGGCGTTTGCGATCTTCCATCTCCCGGCGCAGGTTCGGTCGGATGTCGAACCAATAGCGGTTGCTGGCGCTGTTGAAGTATTGAAGCCTGTCCACCAATGCGCGAACTCCATCCCTGTAATGTCCAAGCACTTGGCCAGGTTGAACACAACCCAGCAATAAGCTTTCAAGCTCTATGCCTCGATGATGTTTGGCTCCGCCAACGGCGCTTAAGCATCTGGGGCAGAGCCTAGGAAAACAGCTCGCGCGATCCGGCGGCATGCAAGGATAGAACCAAACAATGGTTTGCTGTTGTCGAGCTCCGTGGTGATGGCTCGCTCGCCGTCGATGTCTCGCTCGAGGACGGGGTCCCAGCCCTGCGGTAGATAGTAAATCGCCTCGTTCCGGGTGTCAGAATCATAAAGCGGCAAGCTCCCCGGTTGGATCAATAAATCATTGTTTCCGTCGGTCCATAGGCGATGAATCACTTTGGCCATAAACTTCAGAACACCACGCGTGCGTTGGAAATTATCCAATGAGGACCAGTCCTCATAGAGCCGGTCAAACACTTCGGGATGGATCGGATATGCGTGCTTCATCCGCTCCAAGTAGTGGCTGTGCTGCGTCTCAGAAGGGAAGTCGCCAGAGTTAGCGGTATAGAGGTCAGCGTAGGCCCGACACACCTCCTCGGCGGCAAGTCCATCGGAGACATTGGCGAACAAACGGCGGCGAACGATTTCGAAAGCCTCTTCGGTAGCCACCGGCTTCCACAACGCCTGGACACGGCCAAAATAATGCTCCAGGGCCCGCAGCGCCTTCACGCCTTGCTGACTACCTGCCTCGCGGTCAGAGAATGGCAATGAAGCCAAAAGTATCGCGGTTGGGACCGCCTTCAATGCTTCCGTGAGTGACTGGACGAACGAAAGCTGGGTATCGTAGGTGCCTCCCGACAAGATCTTGCCTTCCTCGAATTGAGAAACAAAGCGGACCAGCTCATCCATCAAGATGATGCATGGAGCTCTAGATGCCAGAAGCTCGGCGAGCACACCTTTGCCAGGTGCCGTGCCGTTTTCATCAGCCTCCTTTACCATCATGAAGCCTTCGTGACCGCCCAGTTGCCAGGCCAGCTCACCCCATATTGTCTTGACTGTCAAATTCCCGTGTTTGCGTGGCTTGCTTGCAAGGTCCAACAGGTCAACGCCATCCAAGACCGCGATATTGGCTTTGGGGAGTTCCTGGATGCCTGCCGCGTCTAGAATCGGCGAAACACCTTGGAGCTAGCTCGCCGACTGTGTCCCTTTTGCTAAGTGATACACCGCAAGCAAGGTATGAGTCTTGCCGCCACCAAACGCAGTTTGGAGCTGGACGACAGGATCGCCACCCTTGCTTAAGCTAGGCGTTTGACTACGGAATCCAGCAATAGGCGCATGCCCTCGGTGATAAAGGTACGCTGAAAGAACAGCACAGCGTCTTGATACTCATCGGATGCAGTGCCTTGATGAACGCGAGATATCGGCTGCGAACTCGGCCTGCTGAAATGTGCCTCTGAGTACATCTTCATGAGGAATCGCGACTTCGCGCCACGGCTTGAGACTCATTATTCTTCTCCCTTAAATCAAATCAGGCTGCGAACCGAAATGCCCCTTTTCATGCGAGGCCGACTCGATGGCACCCCATGATGCAATCAGCTCGTTGTATGCCCGCGCATCATCCGGCCATCCCTTGCGCTCACAAAGCGTATATAGGCGATATGCCAAATTGCGAATTGGCTCGGCCCGTTGTGGCATTCCCGCCAGCAAAACACCAGCTGCGCCTTCCCCCTCGACCCTAAGGCCTCGAATTAATTGGTGCAAGGCCTCCCATACCGGCGTGTTGTTATCTTTAATGGGATTCCAGTCGTTTGGATATTCAGCAGGCTTCAGTAATCTAACCTTGCCCGATACCGCTTCGACAACTCTTGCCGCCTTTACATGATCGACACTCGTTCCCTTCGCTCGCGCCAGAACGTCCGCCATACCGAACTCACCAGCAGTCCAGCCTTGCTCGTCGAACCATCCCATACAAAACTGAGTATCCGCATCAAATTCTTCAGCGCCCTCGGTCAGCATTCGATTGATCAGCGTCAGTGCCGTATGGACGGTCATCGGACTTCCATCGGCCTCCAGAACGTCGGGATACTTGGAGAAAATCGCCATGCCAGGACCAATAACTGCCTGCGCTAAATCGACTGGGGCGACGGGCGATATTCCATCTGAGCCGCCAATCATTACTTCGACGGCATCCGACAATTCATCACGAAGCTCTCGCATGAAGTCCCGTCGAGAGATACTTTCCGCGTTTGACTCTCTTCTTCTGCACACCAGAACTATCGAGGACGCCAACGCATTTACACCTGCGCCAACGATTCGATTGGAAAGCTCAGTTCGCATGGGCCAGGTGCCGGTGATAGAAAAACCTGACCGAATAACGGCATGCAAAAACGTCTCCCATCCAGTGTTGCCTGTTCCGATATCGGTTGTATCTGATTGTTTGAATGCATAGTAAATGGTCACTGGAAAAGCGGGATGAGCTTCAGTGGACAGTCGCTGCATCGCAGCAGTCATCCCATCCAGGAAAAACTCCTCGGCGTGAGATTTTGTCTTATGTCTGTAGGCGACTGCTATTAACTCCTCCGCCCTCGGCACCACCATTGTCTCAAACAGTTCCGGATGAACGTCTCGAAGTGTCTTGCGAAGCCAGACGTAAAAAGTCGGACAGGTCAGAATAACCGATGTTGTCGTAATAAGGCGGGTCGGTCGAAACCACTTTCCCTCGGCTGACAAGCTGAGTTTGGGCGTTCTGTTGAAACGCGTGACCAATCAGACCTCCTTCCAGCCTTTCGAGAGCGCGAAGCATATTGGTCAGGGTTACGCCATAGTCGCCAGCCATCTCGCCGAACGCATTTGCTTCCGAGTAATCCCAGACCATCGGCAAGGCCTGACGTCCGAAAGTCGCTATCGATTGATCCATTGTCGCCTTCCATCGGCAAAGCGAACTCTGGGCATCTGCCATCTTGCTCACAGCAAGGCCTAGATACGTGCAAATTGCGTCGGCATATGCAGCCGCACCTCGCCCCCCTTCACTTAACGAGTTAGGCTCGTCTGACAGTCCAGCGCTAAGAGCGTCAGAATAAATCTCTTGCCGAATTTCGACGACCAGCTTGGAATATGTTGCGAGAGTATAAAGTTGCCGAGGGGTGAATAGATCGATCGGACGTTTGAGGCCGAAATTTCTACACCACACATCCCTCGGATTGGCTGCGAGATCGACACTTAGCCCCGATAGGTCAACCTCCTCCAAATCTGGTTCTGTCAATGCCATTGCTGGCAAATAAATGCGACCACCTTTGGTCTCGCATACCACTGCCGTTTGAACTGATCCTAACCCAACAGCATTAGCCTGTTCTGAAATGTAATTGCGGGTCGTTACCGTTGCACATGCCATGCACTCGAAGATACCCGACACGCCTCGTTTCAGCCCCTTAGATGGATCTTTATATCCAGCAGGGGGAGCATCCGAAATATCAAACTCAACGTGACTTTCAACAAGCCTAGGAACCAAATACACCTGGCGATTTGCTTTCGAGGAAAGAACGAAGGTCGAAAGCAACGGCATATGAATCCCACATGCAGGATTTGGGCACTTCACAGTCCGAGCCCAAAGCCAGGCCACCACTTTGGCCTCACCAACTCCGAGATTTGACGGCAACATCGCTTTTGGATATAGGTGCCCGGCCTTCTCAAAAGCTCTATCTCTAACCAATTTTCCATACGCACGAATATCCGCTACGAGTCCATCCGTCGCAGCCAATGACTCCTCGATGCTAGCCTGAGCCCCCTTCATTTTTTTCGAAGCTATCGATTTGATGCTTAAGCAAATTTAGCTGGAATTTCCAGCACAGATTTATTGATTAAAACGGCAACGGGATTCAAATCGGTTGCATAGGATTCCATGCCAAGCCTTTGCGCCTCTAGTGGAAGCGCCGCCGCCATGCAAAAAAGGGTCATGAAATTTTGGCAATTGATCGGGATCAAAAGAGTCGCGGCATCGGGGTGCGATTTGTTAAGAAGACATGTCTCCCTCCAGCTCTTCTTAATCGCCTCATTCGCCTCCTTCAGAACAGACGCGTTATTCGTGTTTTCCCACAGAACCAACTTGCGAATGATGTTGAACAGTCGCTCCCGCTCTAACTTGGCTTGCTCTTTGGTTAATCCTGGACCGTAGCCTCTTGCCCCGCCAGGATCGTTCACCATTTGAGAAAAGATAACTGCTCGGGCTGCCGCCAAAGGCCGCCGGGCCCACCAAAGATGCATCATTGATGGATGCCCGAATCTAATGGACTTTTCCTTCGCCGAGGCAGCGTTGATATCGTCAAGTGGCAGCGCCACTTCAATCAGTTTTTTTGGAGATTTTATTGGGTGCATTCTTAATTCTTCTTATTGGCCGAGCGCGGTTTTCGTTGCGGCGTTGTTTTCTTTAAGGCCTCGGCTTGTTCAGCCAGGATTTCCGCGTGAATCATTCGCTCGACGATATCGATCACGACGTTTACGTCAGTCGATGAGGGCTTGTGTCCACGATGGGCTGATGCATGGCCTAAGCATCGATGGCCGCCTTAATAATTTCTCGATCGCGATTGCTGACAAGTTCTTTGTCGGCCAGCGCATCAAGTCCTTTTCCAAAATTGTCTTGGTCTCCTACCGAACGCCTGATCACAACGTCGATCAGCGCTCTCGCCCCCATCATGGCGAGCCGTCCACTATTGGCGTGCAAGGCGGCGTAGACCTCACCAAGCAGTTCGACATACTCCTCGGTGACTTCGTGGCGGTCAATCCATGCTGGTTTACGCCTAGATATCCTCGGCGGGAAGTAAGTTGCCGGGCCATGGCCATCCTGCGGATCCTCTTCAGAGCACCAATCGGTGCGCTGCATCGCTACCTCTTCACAGCCACGACACTGGATTACTTTCCACGTCGAGCCCACCTCGACGGAGTATTGCCCATCGTCGAAGCTTCGACTGCGTTGTGCCTTGTGGAGCACCTCATGCTTAGTCTCGCCGCCGCAGACATTGCAGTGGAACCAAATAATTCTCGGCGCCGTGGTCACTTGCCGCACTCAGCGCTATTGGCGCGTGAAAGCAGCGACCCCAAATCCATGTTGATGCTGCTGACCGCCCAGCCTGGTTCTTGGTCGAATGGATTGCGAATGTAGTGTGGGCCTTCATGCTCCTCGCCATCGACGATAACAATTGCCAAGAGAAACTTCTCGGCTTGGTTGAGGGCATAGAGAATCTCGTTGCGCGTCACTGTGATTGTGGACTGGCCTTTGGCTCGACCCTTGACCTCGATGTGGCGCGCCTCAGCCATCTTGCCTTCTTCGGCAGGCGGAATCGCCGTCAAGTCCCAGCCGCACTTTTCGGCTGATACGTCGATGACTTGATGGCCCATGGACTCTTCAACCTTGCGGACGGCCTGCATGGCCACACGCTCGACGCGTGCGCGGGCGGCTGCATCGGCAGTCCAAGTCTCTCCTTCTGCGTCGCCACGGCGCTGTGCAAGCAATCCTGCCGGAATCACCAACGCGCCACCCACCACGACCGGGGTCGAGGACACGACATGTCGCAGAAGTCCTTAGCTCTTTGGTCCGGGTTTCCAGGCGGGCCGTCAATTCGTCGATAGTTCGACGGACATTTTCGAGCGTCAAGCGAACGTCCTTGCCTGCTGCCAAATCGCTCTTAAATTTCTCGTGGCGATCGGACCAATAGTCGATCTCTTTGATTAATCGCTCATGAATGGCAGTAAGATTCTTGTCGACCTGTGCCTCGCGGCGTTGACTGACCTCCTCGAAGTGGGCTGGCACGAGCTTTTCCGAAGCGTGCGCCAACGCGTTCTCTTCAAGGTCTTTCTTGATCCATTCGGCATCAATCTCGGGGTAGAAGCGAGCACTCGCTCGTCTGACTCGATCGGATTGAGGTCCAAGTGGGGAGCCCAGCCTGCGTTTTGAACCACGCCGTTCATGTCGACGGAAACGAATTGTAAAACGACGGGAGACGACCAAAGCGCCTTCGTCGCCCTCGCGAATCGAATGATCAATGAGGAATAGCAGCTTAGTATCGAGACTGTCGTCGTTCGGATCGACGAGTATCGTGCCCTGTTTGAGCTTGCCACGATGTTGTTCCAGCATCAGATCGACAACCGAGTGCATGAGTGGATGAGCAGGGTGGACCAGACTGGCCATTGGCTCGCTCGGCCGATCCAATAGTCGGACAAACTGCTTCTCGAAGCAAACGCGCTCATACTTGACCAAGACCGGGTCCATGTTGCGTCGGTCGCGCCCGCTGATGTGGCGATCGCGTTCGCGAATTAGACCGGGGACGAATGTGATCTCATATCGGCCTGAGCCGCGCGGGCGCAGATCGCCCCCGAGGCGCTCGAATGCCTGCGCGAAGAATGAACGAATGAAGTAGGGTTGGAGCTTCCTTGCCTCGGCTTTTTCCATCTCTTCCTTTAAAGCGAAGAGACGCTTCTCGTCCATGATTTCTTCGGCCAACGCATTGCGGCTTATGATCTCATGAAGGTGGCTCGTGTCGAGAGCGCCCTCGACCTTTTGGGTGAGCCTTGCCCGAACAGCGGGATCGTCGCCGTAACGGATCGCGTCAATCAACAATTCGCGCAGGCTAACGCCATCGAACACTTCGCCTAGCACATCAAACACGCGGCCACCCAAGGCCTTGCGTTCGATCTCGATTTTCTCGAAGAGCTTGTGAAATACCTCTCCTTCGCGAGTCTCGCTGGCGACCATGTTCCAGAGGTGGCATACCTCAGTCTGCCCGATGCGGTGGATGCGGCCGAAGCGCTGTTCCAATCGATTCGGGTTCCAAGGCAAATCGTAGTTCACCATCAAATTAGCGTTCTGCAAGTTGACACCCTCACCGGCTGCGTCCGTGGCGAGCAGGACGCGAGTGTCCTTGTCGTTTCGGAATAGCTCTTGGACTTTTCGACGGTCCTCCCGCTTGACCCCGCCGTGGATCATCGTCACGGCTTCTGTATTGCCCAAGAGCCCTCGAATCTGGACGGCAAGGTAATTAAGCGTGTCGCGATGCTCGGTGAATATGATGAGCTTGCGCTGCAAGCCGTCCGCCCCATGCATTTCGGGCGTGTTCTGTAACAGCTCGCGCAGCTCTTCCCATTTGCGATCCTGGCCGGAGTGGACCAAAGCGCGAGCTTGCTCTTCAAGGTGTCCGAGCGTGAAGATTTCGGCTTCGAGCTCGGCGATCGTTTGGGCAGCGGTCGCTTGGTCGACTACTTCCTCCTCGAACTGCTCGTAGTCATCAGGATTCATGTCTTCGGAGCTGTCCCAAATGTCTTCGACAGTGCCGAAGCTTTGGATTGTCTCAGCCAGCGGCTTGCCGCCTCGCTGCTTGATTTTTTCGTCCTCGACACGGCGCTTCAACTTCTCGCGCCTGCGCTTCAAGGATTGATAAATCGTTTCCAGGGCTCGACGCGAGGCGGCGTTGCAGGGCTGTCAGAGCGAATCCAACGGTCCCCTTCCGGCCCCCATCGAGCTTCTCAGCCCGGTTCATCTCCTCTTTGACGTAGGTCGTAACCGCGTTGTAGAGGTCGGATTCCGCCTTGGAAAGCTGATAGTTGCAGGTGTAGGCGCGGCGTTCGGGGAACAATGGCGTCCCGTCGAACTTGAGCAAGTCCTCCTTGACCATGCGTCGCATCATATCGTTGACATCGACCTTGTGCGCGCCATCGTGGAACTTGCCGTAGAAGCGGTCCGAATCCAAGAGCGACATGAAGAGTTGGAAATCCTCCTCTTTGCCGTTATGCGGAGTCGCTGTCATCAACAGAAAGTGGCGGGTGATGCCGCCCAAGAGTTTTCCCAGCTTGAATCGCTTTGTCTCGTTGAGCTTCGAGCCGAACCAAGTGGCCGAGAGCTTGTGGGCCTCGTCAACTACGATTAGATCCCAACGCGTATTTTCCAACTTCTCCTGAAGGTCGTCCGCGCGGGAAAGTTGGTCGAGCCTCGCCACCATCAACGGGTTATCCTCAAAGGCGTTGCCGCCTCGGCTTTGTTGCTCAAGGTCGCGCGAGAACAATGCGAACTCCAGGCCGAACTTCTCATAGAGCTCATCCTGCCACTGTTCGACCAAGCTGCCAGGTGATACGATCAGAATGCGCGCAGCATCTGCCCGCATCAAAAGCTCGTGGATTAAGAGGCCTGCCATAATAGTCTTACCGGCACCAGGATCGTCTGCTAGAACGTATCGTAGTGGTTGCCTTGGCAGCATCGATTCGTAGACTGCAGTTATCTGATGCGGGAGCGGATCGACGTTGGATGTGTGGACGGCCATCATCGGATCGAATAGATGGGCCAAGTTGATCCGGTAGGCCTCGGCGGCCAGCTTGAAATCGGCGCCGTCTGCGTCGAAGCTCCAGGGGCGACCAACAGTGGCGAGCGAGAGCTTGGCCTCGTCTCCTCGGAACACCACTCGCTCGCCTAGGCGACCATCGTCGGCTTTATAAATGACTGTCAGGGCATTGTCACCCAGAGGGTCGGCACTTACCACCCGCACGACTTTTCCCTCCTCGATCCCGGAGATCAAGGCGCCTTTGGTAATCGATTCAAGCTTCATAAAAGGACTCCTTTCGATTGTCTCCGGCTAACCTCTTCGTTTTCGATGCTTATCCTCTTGATGTAGAACAGACAAGATCGTACGGGAGTTTGATATGACTTGGCAATATTGAAAAAAGAGCCCATGCACTGCATGGGCTTCACGTTTCATACGCATCTTCCACCACGTATTCAGGCGTATTGCCAGTTTATG
The DNA here is from genome assembly GCA_024703915.1 of Massilia sp. H-1. Lineage (GTDB taxonomy): Bacteria > Pseudomonadota > Gammaproteobacteria > Burkholderiales > Burkholderiaceae_D > Telluria_A. Next base: position 3,104,751 of record CP087969.1, read on the forward strand.
CTTCTCAAACTGCCAATAATTAAGTCCACCTACACGCAATTACGCGTCAATATTCCCCGCGCGCAGCGCATTCGACTCAATAAAGTTCCTGCGCGGCTCAACCTCATCACCCATCAGCGTGGTGAAGATCTGGTCCGCTGCAATCGCGTCTTCGATCTGCACTTTGAGCAAGCGGCGCACGGTCGGATCCATCGTGGTTTCCCACAGCTGCTCTGGATTCATCTCGCCCAGACCTTTGTAGCGCTGTTTCGACACGGTACGTTCCGCTTCATCGCGCAGCCACTGCATCGCGTGGTGGAAGTCGTCGACTGCCGATTCCTTCACGCGGTCGCCTTCGCCGCGGCGGATGAACGCGCCTTCGCCGATCAGGCCCTTGAACGTCGCCGCAGCGCTTACCAGGGTTGCGTAGTCCGCGCCCTGCACGAAGTCGGCGTCGATCGAGCTGACCTTCACGTTACCGTGATGCATACGCTCGATGCGCAGCGCGTGCTTCTCGCTCAGTTCATCCGAACGCACGAATACTTTCACTGCCTTGTCGCCGATGGTCGCTTCCAGCGCCTTGGCGGACGTTTCCACGTGCTCGATCGTGTCCAGGTTCAGCAGAACGCCGGTCATGATGGCGGTCAGCGCGGCGCGGTCGATCACGCGCGTCAGGCGCATCATGATCGCGTTGGCCAGGTTGAACTGGCGTACCAGCTCGGCCAGCGCTTCGCCTTCAATGGCGGGCGCGCCTTCGCGCGGGGTCAGCGCGGCGGTGTTCAGCGCCACGGTCATCATGTAGCTCGCTTCTTCCACGTCATCTTTCAGATAACGCTCGTCGCGGTAAGCCTTGACCTTGTACAGCGGCGGCTGCGCAATGTAGATGTGGCCGCGCTCGACCAGCTGCGGCATCTGGCGGTAGAACAGCGTCAGCAGCAGGGTACGGATGTGGGCGCCGTCGACGTCCGCATCGGTCATGATGATGATGCGGTGATAGCGCAGCTTCTCGACGTTGAATTCGTCCGGTCCGATCGAGGTGCCCAGCGTGGCGATCAGCGTGGTGATCTGTTCCGACGACAGCATCTTTTCGAAGCGCGCCTTTTCCACGTTCAGCACTTTACCGCGCAGTGGCAGAATCGCCTGGAACTTACGGTCGCGGCCCTGCTTGGCGGAGCCGCCTGCGGAGTCACCCTCGACGATGTACAGTTCGGACAGGGCTGGATCTTTTCCTGGCAGTCGGCCAGCTTGGCCGAAAGGCCCAGGCCGTCAAGCACGCCCTTGCGGCGGGTCAGGTCGCGCGCCTTGCGCGACGCTTCACGTGCACGGGCGGCTTCGACGATCTTGCCGCAGATGATCTTGGCGTCGTTTGGTTTTTCAGCCAGGTAGTCGGTCAGGGTCTTGGCGACGATCTCTTCGACCGGGCCGCGCACTTCGGACGACACCAGCTTGTCCTTGGTCTGCGACGAGAACTTTGGCTCAGGCACTTTGACCGACAGCACGCAGGTCAAGCCTTCGCGCATGTCGTCGCCGGTGATTTCAACCTTGGCTTTTTCGCGTACTCGTGCTCGTCGATGTACTTGTTGATCACGCGCGTCATTGCCGCGCGCAGACCGGTCAGGTGGGTGCCGCCATCGCGCTGCGGGATGTTATTGGTGAAGCACAGCACCTGCTCGTTGTAGCTGTCGTTCCATTGCATCGACACGTCCACCGTGATGTTGGTGTTCTGGTCCGACATGCGCTCGCCGGTGGCCTGGAACACGGTCGGGTGCAGCACGGTCTTGGCGCTGTTGATGTATTCGACGAAGCCACGGGTGCCGCCTTCGAATGCGAACACTTCTTCCTTGCCGGTACGCTGGTCGGTCAGCTTGATGTTCACGCCGTTATTGAGGAACGACAGTTCGTGGATCCGCTTGGCCAGAATCTCGTAGTGGAATTCGACATGCGTGAAAATCTCTTCGTCGGCCCAGAAGTGCACGTCGGTGCCGCGCTTGTCGGTCTCGCCGATCACCTTGATCGGCGAAACAGCATGACGCTGTCGTGGATTTCGATTTCGCGGTTCTGCGGTACGCCGCGCACGAATTCCATGTAGTGCACTTTGCCGTCGCGGCGGATGGTCAGCTTGAGCAGCTTGGACAAGCCGTTCACGCACGATACACCCACGCCGTGCAGACCGCCCGATACCTTGTACGAGTTCTGGTCGAACTTGCCGCCTGCGTGCAGTTCGGTCATCACGATTTCGGCCGCGCTGCGCTTTGGCTCGTGCTTGTCGTCGAACTTCAGGCCGGTTGGAACGCCGCGGCCGTTGTCGGTGATCGAGATCGAGTTATCCGAGTGGATCGTGACGTGGATTTCGGTGCAGTGGCCAGCCAGCGATTCGTCGATCGAGTTGTCCAGTACCTCGAACACCAGGTGGTGCAAACCGGTGCCGTCCGAAGTGTCGCCGATATACATGCCTGGGCGCTTGCGCACCGCTTCCAGACCTTCGAGGATCTGAATCGAGGCGGCGCCGTATTCTTCGATCTTGGCGGGGATTGCTGGTGTGTTCTCGGACATGGACTGCTTTCTCAAATAACTGATTGATTCAAACACCGTCGTCCTCATGGAGGCGGGGACCCATGCTGAGCTTGCGCTATGGGCCCCCGCCTTCATGAGGGCGACGTGGTGGCGGAGCTAAGTTCCGCCGTTTTTATTAAATACGCATCGGCATCACGACATACTTGAAGTCTGCGTTATCCGGAATCGAAATCAGCGCCGACGAATTCAGAATCGCCGAGCGAGATGTTGATCTGGTCGCACTTCAGGTTGTTCAGCACGTCGAGCAGGTAGGTCACGTTGAAGCCGATGTCCACGCTGTCGCCGCCGTAGTCGATCTCGAGTTCTTCAACCGCTTCTTCCTGGTCCGCATTGGTCGAGCTGATCTTCATGCTGCCCGGGGTGATGATGCAGCGCACACCCTTGAACTTGTCGCTGGTCATGATCGCGGCGCGTGCAGCGAACGCAGCAATTCGTCGCGGCCGATCGTGAAGTCGTTCTTGTAACCTTTCGGAATCACGCGCTGTAGTCAGGGAACTTGCCTTCCACCAGTTTCGAGACCAGCTCGATGTCGGCGAAGGTCAGTTTGACTTGCGAAGCGGAAATATCCAGCTGGACCGTCTCGTCGCTTTCTTCCAGCAGACGCTGCAGTTCGATGATGGTCTTGCGCGGGATGATGACTTCCTGGCGCGTGAATTCCTGTTCGGTTTCCACCTGGCAGAACGCGAGGCGGTGGCCGTCGGTCGCCACGGCGATCACGTTGCGGCCGTCGAGCACCAGCAGCAGGCCGTTCAGGTAGTAGCGGATGTCCTGCTGCGCCATCGAGAAGTGCACCATGTTGAACAGGTGCTTGAGCGTCTTTTGCGGCAGCGTGACGGTGGCGTTGTAGGTGTCGGCGACGGCAACCGTCGGGAACTCTTCAGCGGCCAGGGTCTGCAGGGCGAAGCGCGACTTGCCGGTCTGGACCGTCAGGCGCTTGTTTTCCAGTTTCATCGTCACGTCGCCCGATTCCGGCAACGCGCGCAGGATGTCGAGCAGCTTGCGCGCGGCGACGGTCGTGCTTAAGCCACTTCGGCACCCGAGCCGATGTTGGCGTGCGTCGTGATCTGCACTTCGGTGTCGGTCGACAGGAACGAGACGCTTTCGCCGTCCTTGCGGATGAGGATATTGGCCAGAATCGGCATAGTGTGCCGACGCTCGACAATACCGCTCACGATCTGCAGTGGCCGGAGAAGGGTATCTCGGGTGGTTTTGACCAATTGCATAGTAATCCTCGGTAGGTTGTCAGAATGTTACTTATAAGCTTGCTTCAAACACTATATTTTGCCAGAAAACCCAAACCCCACCTATGTGGGGCGGGGTCAACCCTTCAGGGTTTGCTCCAGCACGTGCAGCTCATGGTTGCACTCGGCATTCTTGGTACGGTCCAGCGCGATCTTGCGCACCGCGTGCAGCACAGTGGTGTGGTCGCGTCCGCCGAACAGTTCGCCGATTTCCGGCAGACTCTTCTGCGTCAATTCCTTGGCCAGGTACATCGCGATCTGGCGCGGCCGCGCAATGTTAGTTACTTAAGCGCTTCGAGTACATGTCCGCTACCTTGATGCTGAAGAAGTCGGCCACGGTCTTCTGGATGTTTTCCACGGAAATCTGGCGGTTCTGCACCGACAGCAAATCCTTCAGCGCTTCTTTCACCACATCAATGGTGATGTCCTTGCCGTGGAAACGCGAGTAAGCCAGGATCTTGCGCAGCGCGCCTTCGAGCTCGCGCACGTTGGAACGCAGGTGTTTTGCCACGAAGAAAGCGACGTCGTCCGAGAAGGTCACGCCTTCCGATTGCGCCTTCTTCAGCAGAATCGCGACCCGCATTTCCAGTTCCGGCGGTTCGATCGCGACCGTCAGGCCGGAATCGAAACGCGAAATCAGGCGGTCGTCCATGCCCGTGATTTCTTTTGGATAGGTATCGCTGGTGATGATGATCTGCTTCTTGGCGGCAATAAGCGCCTCGAACGCATAGAAGAATTCTTCCTGCGTGCGGCTCTTGCCGCCGAAGAATTGAATATCGTCGATCAGCAGCATGTCCAGCGAGTGGTAGTAATGCTTGAAATCGTCGAAACCTTTTCGCTGGTAGGCGGTCACCACGTCGCGCACATATTGCTCGGCGTGGATGTAACGGATGCGCGCCCCCGGCTGGTCGGCCATCACCTGGTTGCCGATGGCATGGATCAAGTGGGTCTTGCCCAGGCCCACGCCGCCGTAGAAGAACAGCGGGTTGTACGACACGCCCGGGTTGTTGGCCACCTGGATCGCGGCGCGCGCCAGCTGGTTGGCCTTACCGGTCACGAAGCTGTCGAAGGTCAGTTCGGTGTTCACGCGGCTCTGCTCGCGGCGCGGTGGATTGCCGATATTGAACATCTCCGGCGTGCCGGGCTGGGATTCGTTGCTGTTGTTGCCGCCGTTATTGATGGTGCCGGGCATCGGGCCGTCGTTCGGCGCCGGATGCGGCGCGACGGCTTTTTCGGCAGGGCATTCTTCGGGTCGAGCACGAACTGCACTTCGGTCGGCGCTTCCCAGAACTGGCAAGCCAGTTCGGTGATGCGGGTGGCGAATTGCGTTTTGACCCAGTCCAGCTTGAATCGGTTCGGCGCAGCAATGCGCAGCTTGCCGTCCTCGTAATCGAGGGCGACCAGCGGTTTGATCCACGCACTGAATTGTTGCGGTGTCAGCTCCAGTTCCAACTGCGCGGAACAGGTCTGCCAGAAATTTTCCATGAATCGTCTGTCTGAATAAGGTGTGGAGGGGCGGTTCGATGATAGCGGTGCGCCACACGTAACACGCTATTCTACCTGCCATGGCCCGAGTTATCCACAGGCGCGAGAGGTATTTTGGGTGCACGAGATACGGAATGCTTGCTTATTATGCAAGCATGGCGCCCGGACAAGTATGGCGCATTGGCAGGGATCCCTATCCCATTTGCACAGGCTTAGCCCGCTAATCTGCCCATTTCCTTGACAGCGGGACCCGAAATCGTGTCTAATTCAGGGTTCCCCGCCCGTACTCCGTGCAAATAAGTCTTTTACGGCTTGTTGGTTTGGCTTAGCGGGTAAAAGAGACTGACGGGACGTCAGACCCGATTTTGCATTTTATTTTGCTTTAAGCGAGACCACCATGAAACGTACTTACCAACCTTCCGTCGTTCGTCAGCAAGCGCACGCACGGCTTCCACGCACGTATGGCTACCCGTGGCGGTCGCGATGTGCTCAACGCACGCCGCGCCAAGGGTCGCAAACGCCTGGCTGTATAAGTCTGGCACCTACTGCTGGATCGCGGTTGGCTATGACTAGCGAAGACTCACAAGACTTCGCGTTCAGCGTATCGTTAAAACGGATGAATTTTCATCCGTTTTTCGTTTGCGCCCTGCCCAAAAGTCGGCGCACTTCGTGCTCTACACACGCTCGAATGAATTGCCGCATGCGCGGCTGGGCGTCGTTGTAGCCAAGCGCTTTGCGCCGCGCGCGGTCACGCGCAACACGATCAAGCGCGTCACCCGCGAGCTGTTCCGGTGCGCCAAGCTGCCTGCGATGGATTGCATCGTGCGCCTGGCCCGCCCCGTCAACAGCAAGGACGGCCCGGCCACCACGGCTGCGCTCAAGGCCGCCCTGCGCGCTGAAATTTCCCGTCTGTTTTCCTCGCAGGCCATGCGCCTGCCGAAAGCGGCGGCATGAACCGGCTCCTGGTCTGGCTGCTGCGCGGCTATCAGCTTGCGCTTTCCCCATGCTGGGCCAGAACTGCCGTTTCTACCCGAGCTGTTCGCACTACGCCATCGAGGCGATTAACACCCATGGCGCCGCGCGCGGCAGCTGGCTTGCGGCACGCCGCGTCTGCCGCTGCCACCCATGGAACGAGGGCGGCTTCGATCCCGTGCCGCCCAGCCACGCCAAGAATTCATCTACAGCCGCTTGCGGTTGCAACCACTCCTGACCAATACCTCAATGGATATCAATAAACGTACTATCCTGTGGATCGTGTTTTCCATTTCGCTGGCGCTCCTGTGGGACAGCTGGATGGTGTCGAACGGAAATCCTTCCTTCTTCAACCCGACCGCGCAGCCTGCCAAGGTGGCCCAGGCCCCTGCCGCCAACCTGCCTGCTTCGCCGACCAGCCAAACTGTGCTAAGCCGCCGCTGCGCAGCCAGCGGTCGCAGGCGTGCCTGGTGTTGCTTGCAAGCGCGCCTGCCGCACCGGCCCCGGTCAAGACCGAAGTCATCACCATCACGACCGATGTGTTCAAGGCTGACGTCAACACCATGCGCAGGCGTGATCCAGCGCCTGGAACTGCTCAAGTTCCACGACAAGATCGATCAGACCAAGAATCAGGTGCTGATGAACACGGCGACCGACAAGCTCTACCTGGCCCAGACCGGCCTGTGGAATCCGGTGGCTTAGGCGCCGTGCCGCCAAACCACAACACGCCATTCGTGGCCGTGCCTGGTCCGCGCATGCTGGGCGATGGCAAGGAAGTCAAGCTGGTGCTCGAAGCGGTGCAGGACGGCGTCAAGCTGACCAAGACCCTGACCTTCAAGCGCGGCGACTATGTCATCGACATGAAGCACGACGTGACCAACACCGGCACCGAGCCGATCTCGCCGCTGCTGTACCTGGAAGCTTCAGCACCACGGCAACAAGCCGGAAGGCGATTCCTTCTTCATGTCGAGCTACACCGGCCCAACGCTGTACAGCTCGATCAACAAGTACGAGAAGCTGCAATTCGCCGATATCGAAAAGGCACGCACCGACCCGCGCAAGATCGAGTACACCAAGCAAGCCAACGATGGCTGGATCGCGCTGTCGCAGCACTACTTCGTGACCGCCTTCCTGCCGCCGGAAAACACCCCGCGTGAAAACGAAGTGCGCGCCGAAGACGGCACCACCAATCTGTACGCCATCACCACGAAACTGCCGCTGGGCACGATCGCGCCAGGCGCTTCCGTCAGCCGCGACGTGCGCATGTACACCGGTCCGCAGGACGAGAAGCAACTCGAGAAGATCGCCACTGGCCTGGAACGGGTCAAGGATTACGGCTGGCTGTTCATCATCGCCAAGCCGATCTTCCAGGTCATGGACTGGATGCACAGCTACATCGGCAACTGGGGCTGGACGATCATCGCCTTCACGATCGCCATCAAGCTGCTGTTCTTCCCGCTGTCGGCCATCGGCTACAAGAGCATGGCGCGCATCAAGGTGGTCACGCCGAAGATGCAAGCCATTCATGAAAAGTACAAAGGCGATCCGGCCAAGATGAACCAGGCCACGATGGAGCTGTACAAGACCGAGAAGATCAATCCGCTCGGCGGCTGTCTGCCGATCCTGGTGCAGATGCCGGTGTTCATCGCGCTGTACTACGTGCTGTCGGCCTCGGCCGAAATGCGCGGCGCGCCATGGATCAGCTGGATCACCGACCTGACCCAGCCGGATCCGTTCTACATCCTGCCGGTGCTGTACGCGATTTCGATGTTCATCACCACCAAGCTCAATCCGGCGCCAGCCGATCCGATTCAGGCGAAGATGATGCTGTTCATGCCGCTGGCATTCTCGGTGATGTTTATCTTCTTCCCGTCCGGTCTGGTGCTGTACTGGGTAGTGAACAACATCCTGTCGATCGCCCAGCAGTACGTGATCACCAAGAAGTATGAAACCGCGGCAGTCAGTCTGAAAAAATAAGCGCCGTAACCACCATCGCCCCGCCGTCGCGAGGGCGACGTGGAAAGCAAAAGCCCGTGCCTCGCACGGGCTTTTTGCTTTCCACGTCGAATAACTTACAATCCTTCCATGAAACTCGACTCTTCCCCCATCGCCGCCATCGCCACCGCACCGGGCCGGGGCGGCATCGGGGTTGTCCGCGCATCCGGCAAGTCGCTGGCGCCGCTGATGACCGCGCTGTTCCCTGACCTCACCCTGTCGCCGCGCCGCGCGACCTACCTGCCGTTCCGCAACGCCGACGGCAGCATCATCGACCAGGGCATCGCGCTGTACTTCAAGGGGCCGCATTCCTACACCGGCGAAGACGTGCTCGAGCTGCAGGGCCACGGCGGCCCGGTCGTGCTGCAAATGCTGCTCACGCGTGTGCTCGAAGCGGGCGCCGAGAGCGGCGTGCGCCTGGCCGAACCGGGCGAATTCACGCGCCGCGCCTATCTGAACGACAAGCTCGACCTGGCCCAGGCCGAAGCCGTCGCCGACCTGATCGACGCCTCCACCGAAGCGGCCGCCAAGTCGGCCACGCAATCGCTGTCGGGCGCGTTTTCCAAGACGGTCAACAAGCTGGTCGAGCAAACCATCGGCCTGCGCATGCTGGTCGAAGCCACGCTTGATTTCCCGGAAGAAGAAATCGACTTCCTCGAAAAATCCGACGCGCGGCCAGCTGGCCGTGATTGTCGATTCGCTCGAAGCCGTGTTCCAGCAGGCATCGCAAGGCGCTGCTGCGCGAAGGCTTGAACGTGGTGCTGGTCGGTCAGCCCAACGTGGGCAAGTCCTCGCTGCTGAACGCGCTGGCTAGGCGCGGACGTGGCGATCGTCACGCCGATCATGAGCACCACCCGTGACAAGGTCAGCGAAACGATTCAAATTGAAGGAATTCCGCTCAATATCATCGATACCATGCTAAGCATCCGCACGATTGACGACGCGGTCGACGTGGTCGAGCGCATCGGTATCGAACGCACCTGGGGCGAAGTGGCCAAGGCCGACGTGATCATGCATTTGCTCGACGCGGCGCATGGCCCGTCCAAGGCGGACGACCACATCATCGAAGCCTTCCCGCAGGGCATCCCGGTGATCCGCATCTGGAACAAGATCGACTTGTCCGGCCACAAGCCGTCGGTGACGGAAGCGCCGGATGCGACCCACGTGTATCTGTCGGCGCACGAGCATATCGGCATCGACCTGCTGCGCGCGGAATTGTTGCGCATTGCGGGCTGGCAGCAGACCGGCGAATCGCTGTTCCTGGCGCGCGAACGGCACCTGATCGCGCTGCGCTCGGCACGCAAGCATTTGCAGATGGCCGAGGCGCACGCCGCGCAAACCGACCAGTCGCTCGACTTGTTTGCCGAAGAGTTGCGGCTGGCGCAGGCGCAGTTGTCGAGTATTACCGGCGAGTTCTCGTCGGACGATTTGCTGGGGGTGATCTTCAGCCGCTTCTGTATCGGCAAGTAGCGCACGGCATGGCGCGCTTCATGCTGGATCGGGAGATCCTCTGTCCTCCCGATTTTTCCGCAAGGTCATGCATACTCGTTAAGTATCGCTTGCCCTTGCTGTCACACTGCTATGTCTTGTGTCACGACTCCCAGACAATGCTTGGCATGACGCCGCGTGCCGAATTGATCGCTTTCTTTATCCAGCAAGCGGAGGTTCTCGCTTTGGAGGCTGTTGGCGATGACCAGGCATACGTTGCCATTCATAGCGGATCCAAGCGATCCGGAAACGATCGAACCTTCACATGCACGTCTTTGTCGTGCAGCACCGCTGGCAAAAAGCCTGGGTGTATTTGATCCAGGGAGCGAAGAACCTGTCGCTCGCAGTTTCGAATGCCGTGAGCATGGCGGCCAGTCGCGTATTAGGCAAAGGCTTGGCGCCCAAAGTAACAGTTTTTTCCTGCCACCTATCCCGTTCCACCGATCCGGACATTCTGATAAAGTCGACAACCTGAGTACGCGTTGTCCAATCCAGATCCGGGGAGTGATCATGCTGAGCGGCGGCTGTTATTGCAGGTGCAATCCGGTACCAGGCGCAGGGCCCGGCATCCAGCCAGACCATCTGCCATTGCCTCATGTGCTTAGGCGTACCACCGGCGCACCCTGCGTGGCCTGGGTCACGGTCGCGCGCGGCCAGTTTCAGCTCCTGTCCGGCCAGCCGACGCAGTTCCGTTCCAGCAATCACGCCACCCGCAGCTTTTGCCCCGTCTGTGGCACGCAACTCACCTTCGCCGACGATGGCTTGCCCGGCGAAATCGACATCACTATCTGCAGCCTGGACGATCCCGGCCTGGCGCCACCCAGGCGTCACATCCATACCCAAAGCCAGGTTCCCTGGCTCCAATTTTCTGACGGACTCCCGGTTTTCTCCGGCAGCAGTGCTTAAGCACCTGAAAAATAATTCAAAAATATTTTCAACAGCCTGTCGATTTCCCGTTTCCTCGTACGTCGTCGTTATAGCAACGCAAAAAACAAGGAGAACACCATGCTGGAAACGCCGCATATTGCCCGAGCAGAACCATGCCAGGCGGCCGTCATTCATGTCACCGTTCCGCGCTCGCAGATCCAGCAGGTCATGGGCCCGGCGATCAATGAAGTCATCGCCGCCGTGAGTGCGCAAGGCATCGGGCCCCTGGGTCCCGTGTTCGCGCACCACCTCACGCTGTCGGCCGAGACCTTCGACTTCGAGGTCGGCGTGCCGGTGTCAGGCCCGGTCACGCCCAGCGGGCGCGTCAAGGCCGGACAGTTGCAGGGAGGCCGTGTCGCACGGACTGTTTTTCAAGGTAACTACGATCAGCTCCACGCCGCATGGGGCCAGTTCGGGGAGTGGATTCGCGCGCAGCAGGTGCGAACCGCTCCCGATTTGTGGGAAGTGTATGCCAAGGGGCCCGAGTCCGATCCGAATCCGGCCTCCTGGCGTACTGAATTGAACCAACCATTGCTCGACTAACCAAAGGAGATTCATCATGACCGCAGCAGTTAAACCAATTCCGTCCGACATGCACACGATCACCCCGCACCTGGTGTGCGCCAACGCGCTCGAGGCGATCGAGTTCTACAAGCGCGCCTTCGGCGCCACCGACGCCATGACCATGCTCACGCCAGACGGCAAACTGATGCACGGCCAGATCCGCATCGGCGACTCGGCCGTCATGCTGATGGAAGAAAACCATGCGTGGGGTTGCTTCAGCCCCAAAAGTTTGCTTAAGCCACCCCGGTCACGATCCACATGTATGTGACCGACGTTGACGCCATGTACGCCCGTGCCATCAAGGAAGGCGCGACCGTCAAGATGGAGCTAAGCCGACATGTTCTGGGGCGACCGCTACGGCGTGCTGACGGACCCGTATGGCCACAGCTGGTCGATCGCTACCCACAAGCAAGACCTGACGCCGGAACAGATGGCCGAAGGCATGAAGGCCATGTGCGCTGGAAACGCCGAAACAGTAAGGGGAACACAATGAAATTCATGATCATCGTTAAGGCCACGGCGGAATCGGAAGCCTAAGCAAGATGCCGAGCGAAAAGTTGCTCACCGAAATGGGCAAGTACAACGAGGAACTCGTGCGCAGCCAACGTCATGCTGGCTAGAAGCGAAGGCCTGCATCCCACCTCGACAGGCGCCCGCGTGCGTTTCAGCGGTGACAAGCGCACGGTGATCGACGGTCCCTTCACGGAAACCAAGGAGCAGATTGCGGGCTTTTGGCTGTTTCAGGTAAAGTCGAAGGAGGAAGCGATCGAGTGGGTCAAGCGCTGCCCCAACCCGATGGAAGGCGACTCGGAGATCGAGATTCGCCAGGTGTTCGAGGCCGAAGATTTCGGCGCCGAGTTCACGCCGGAATTGCGCGAGCAGGAAGAAAAGCTGCGCGCCATGGTCGCTGAGAAACAATAACAGGATCGGGGGAATGATGCTCAAGGGAAGCTGCCACTGCGGCAAGATCGCCTTCGAAGTGCAAGGCGAGCCGAAGGAAGGGACGGCGTGCAACTGCTCCATCTGCCAGCGCAAGGGGGCCCTGATGTGGTTCGTGCCGCGCGAAACGCTCACGCTGCTGACGCCGCCAGGCGACATGGCGACCTACACCTTCAACAAGCATGTGATCGAGCATCATTTCTGCCCTACCTGCGGCATACATCCTTTCGGTGAGGGAACCGATCCGAAAGGAAACAAGACGGCTGCCGTGAATATCAATTGTCTTGAAGACTTTGATATCGGCAGCGTCAAAGTGCAGCATTACGATGGGCGCAAAGCCTGAGGCCATCGCCCTCGCGAAGGCGGGGGCCCATACCGCATTGCCGAATTCGGGGACGTGCTATGGGGGGCTCGCATGCGAGCCCGCCTTCACGAGGGCGACGTAGGAAACTTTTCCGGAGCACCTATGCAATACATGATTCTGCGGCGCGCCGACCGCCGTTCCGAAGCGGGGCGCCTGCCACCCAGGGAAGACAGCCTGCTGTTCGCCAGCCTGCAGCCGAGCGCGAATGCGGTGCGGTTGCGCTTGCAGGAAGGCGAAGCGACGGTCACCGAAGGGCCGTTCCCCGACCCGGCGGAAATGATCATCGCTTTGCCATCGTCGACGTTGCGGACAAAGCGGCGGCCGTCGAGTGGCTGCGCGCCTGGCCGGTGGAGGCCGGTGAAGTCGAACTCGAGATCCGCGAAAGCGGCTGCCCCGGCGGCTGCGCGCAAGTCATCGCGGCCGATGTGCCAGGGACTGAAAAGCACAGGCGCTTCGCGGTGCTGCTGCGCTCGAGCGATGACCTCGAAAACGAAACGCCAGTTCCGCAAGCCAGGCTCGACGCGCTCGATGCGCACAACGCGGCCGAGGCCAAGGCCGGTGTCCTGCTCATCGGCGACGGCCTGCGCAGCAGCGCGCGGCGCCCGCGTCAAGGTCGCCAGGAACAGTTTCTCCGTGGTCGATGGCCCGTTCACCGAGATCAAGGAAATGATCGTCGGCTTCTGGCTGATCCGCGTGCCCGCCATGGCCGATGCGCTCGCCTGGGCCAAACGCAATCCCTATCCGGTCGGTCCGAATGTCGATGTCGAAATCCGCGAGGTGTTCGACAGCGCCGCCACGACTCGGCCTGTTCACGCCCGACCAGCAAGCCGCCGAGCAGCGCATCCGTGCCGAACAGCTCGAAGCGGGCATGCGCGCCCACTTCACCGCCTAGCGCATGAGCGGCGACGCGGGCCGGGTGGCGGAAGCGGTCTGGCGCATGGAAGGCGCGCGCATTATCGGCGCGCTGGCCCGCATGCTGCGCGACGTCGGCCTGGCCGAAGAACTGGCGCAGGACGCCATGGTCGGCGCGCTCGAGCGCTGGCCCGAGTCCGGCATCCCCGACAATCCCGCCGCCTGGCTGATGGCGGTCGCCAAGAACCGCGCGCTCGACCATCTGCGCCACCAGAAGCTCGCATCCGCCAAGGCGGCCGAGCTGACCTATGAAATTGAAACGCAGCTGCAGGACGCCGCGCCCGACCTCGATGCCACGCTCGACGACGATATCGGCGACGACGTGCTGCGCCTGATGTTCGTGGCCTGCCATCCGGTGCTGTCGATGGAGGCGCGCGCCGCGCTCACGCTGCGCCTGCTTGGCGGCCTGACCACCGATGAAATCGCGCGCCTTCCTGGTGTCGGAACCGACGATTGCGCAGCGCATCGTGCGCGCCAAACGCACGCTGGCCGAAGCGAAGGTGCCGTTCGATGTGCCGCAAGCCGATCAGCTGGTGCCGCGCCTGGCCTCGGTGCTGCAGGTAATCTATCTGATCTTCAACGAGGGCTATTCGGCCAGCACCGGCAGCGACTGGCTGCGTCCCAAGCTGTGCGAGGAAGCGTTGCGGCTGGGCCGTATCCTGGCAGAACTGGCGCCGACGGAGCCGGAGGTGCATGGCCTGGTCGCGCTGATGGAAATCCAGTCCTCGCGCGCCCGTGCGCGGGTCGGCCCGGGCGGCGTTCCCGTGTTGCTGATGGACCAGGACCGCAGCCGCTGGGACCAGCTCCTGATCCGGCGCGGCCTGGCGGCACTCGAGCGCGCAGCGCAGCTGGGGCAGGGCTACGGACCCTACGCGCTGCAGGCCGCCATTGCCGCCTGCCATGCACGCGCGCACGCCCGAGCAAACCGACTGGCAGCGCATTTCCGCGCTGTACGATGCGCTGGCCCAGCTGGCGCCCTCGCCCATCGTCGAACTCAACCGCGCCGTGGTGCTGTCCATGGCCTACGGTCCGGCGGCCGGACTGGAACTGGTGGACCGCCTCGCATCGGAACCGGCACTGCGGCATTACCACTTGCTGCCCAGCGTACGCGGCGACTTGCTGGCCAAGCTCGACCGGCACGACGAAGCGCGTCGAATTCGAGCGCGCGGCCGCACTGACCAACAACTTGCGCGAACGGGAGCTGCTCCTGGCCCGGGCGCGCGGCGCGCTGAGCGAGCGCCATCGGATGGGATGTGCTACGCTTTTCCCATGTTCACCTCTTTCCGACTCCTGCTGCTGGCGCTGGCCTGCACGCTCCTGACTTCCTGCGCCAGCCTGGTCGGCCCACGCGACCTCGAACTGCCGCTGGCCAAACTGCAAACCGGCCTCGAACGCCGCTTCCCGGTCAGCAACCGCATGATGGACGTGTTCGACATCGAACTCGCCCATCCGCAGCTGGCCATGCAGGCTGACAGCGGCCGCGTCGCGCTGTCGCTCGATACCAGCGTCGGGGTCAGCTTCCTGCGCCGTGTGCGGCGCGGCAATCTGTCCATGTCCGGCAGGCTGTACATCGACCCCGCGCGCAGCGCCGTGATGATGGCCGAGCCGCGCGTTGAAGGCTTCATGCTCGATGGTGTGGACGAGTCGCGCCAGACCCAGCTGACCGGTGTGGCCAATTTGGTGATGCAGAGGTTCGTGGTCGATACACCGCTGTATCATTTCCGCCCAGAAGATTTGCGTTATGGCGGGGTGCAATTCGTGCCAACCCGCATCGCCATCACGCCGCGCGGCCTGCTGGTGTCGGTGGAGCGATGAGATAGCAAATCTCAATCCTGCTATGATTTATCGCCATGGAATCTATTGGCGCTGCCACTTTATTCGGTAGTATGATGGTTTCCAAGGGGCAATAACTGTCCAGATTTACAGCATTGCGGCATCGCCACTTTGCGTGCAAACTTGGAAGTTCGTGCTCGCTGCGACGCGCCTTGCGTTTTGTCATACGCCTGATATTCCACTATCGTAATCTTGCTGTAAGTCTTTGATGTGCTGCCATGTTTTTTGGGGGGTGAATCTTGGGAACCACACAGGAAAGTTTGCTGGATAAGGATGCCGCGTCGGAGCCTCCCCCGTTGCTGTGCCTGCCAGCACGCGCCCGCGCCATAGTTTGCAGCCCAAAGGTTCATGCTGGTATTGCGACAAGCCGGTCGACAATGTGCGTCGATTCTGCGGCAAGGAATGTGCGGATGCCTTCGATGAAGAGGCGGAATTCAACGCCGACGCGGCCAATCCGGCGCGCTAGATCCCGCTGCTTAAGCCGACGTTTCCCCCAGCACTTCCAGGGCTTCGTCGAAATCGAAATCGTTGATTGCCTCGGCCACGCGCTGCAGGGTGGCTTCTCCCAGAATGACGCGCAGGCTGGCGCTGGATTCTTCCAGCAAGTCCACCGCCGCGCCGTCGCCGTTGGACAACAATTCCATCAAGCGGTTCAGCAAGGCCGAGTCTTCGAGCAGGGGCCGGGACGGCACTTGCACCACGACGCCGACAGGCGGACTTCCTTCGAGCAAGACATCGAGCAAGAGCAGTACGCGCTGAAACTCGGGCGTGAGCGAGGCCAGCAGTTCGCGCTGGTCGCTGGCTTCGGTGCGGATCGCGTTTTCAAGCTGGGATGCGCGCTGTTGCAGGCGGTGCGCGCCGATCATGCATGCATGGGCGCCCTTGAGCGAGTGCACCAGGCGGTGCGCGGTGCGCTTGTCCTGGTCCGCGATGGCGGTGCAGAATCGGCAAGGTCGCATCCTGATATTCACGGCGGAAACGGCGCAGCATGCGGGCATACAGATCGCGGTTGCCCATCAGCCGTTCAATGCCGTCGGCCACGTCGATGATGTCGCGCGTGACCGGGTCCGCGCGCAGTTCAATCAGATCGTTGGAGGTGCTGTCAGTCGTCATTGGGCGTCCAGGGCATGTTCCTGTCGCCTAACAATAGCAGAAAGCGCGTGAGTGTTGCTCACTAGCTAAGGCTTAGTAGTAAATGACCAGCTTTTAACAACAGGAACGCCCCCCAGCGTGCCGCTGGAAGCTGACGTCGTAAATGGTGCTTGGGGCCAGCACGGACAGCGGGATGATCGCGGCGGCCGACTTCGGCGTATGGGCGGCATCGCTTGCCGCGCTGAGCAACTTCACGGACACGGCGCTGCCGCCGCGGGCTGGATGGTGAAGCTGGTGACGGTCAGGCTCAGGTCGCCGTCCGCATGGACGCTGACCGGGTAGCCGACCTCGTTTTGGTTGGCAACCGGGTCCGGGCTTTCAAAGTCGCTCATGAAATTGCGCGTCACGCCGGTTTGCGCGTTGACCGGCCAGGTCGACAGATTGCTTAAGCACCGATGCTTAAGCGCCGAGGTCATTGTTCGCTGCAAAATTGATCGTCAGTATGCTGTAGCCATTGCCGCCCGTTACCGAACCGGCGCCGACTTCCTTGAACTTCGGCTCGTACATCACGAAGCGGTGGTAGATGGCGGTGATCAATTCTTCGGTCAGGTAGGCGCCCGAATTGCTGGTGCTGGCGGAAATGACTTCACCAATGAAATAGCTGCTTACCAGGTAATTGACCTGGGTCAGGCGGTCGGCCAGGGTGACGCCGGTAAAGCCGGGCTTGCCCGCTTCCTGCTCGTGCGTGACCGTGTTCAGCTGTTGATACGAAGAATGACGCTGCGCGGCCAGATCGATCAGCGCGTTGCGCGGCAGCACGGGCAAGCCGCTCTGCCCACGGCGGAAATTGACCCAGTTCACGGCGTCGGTGGCGATGTTGCCGGTCGCGGCAGGGGAGCCGGGCTCGACCGGTGTCGGCGGCACGACTGCTTAGAGGAGGAACCGCCACCGCCGCACGCCACCAGTGCCCATGCCGTCACCAGTGCCGCCAGCGTGGTGTGCAAGCGTCCCATTGTCCTCATCGCATTCTCCGCAAAAAATCTTATGGGACAGATTTTAGGCGAAATCCGGTTTTGGCGACATTTCTTTGATCGGCAGGGAAGCGACAGGCCTGTGACGAGGCTGTAAAATACCTTTCCGATCATCTTTCCCTTCGGGACTGCGACTTCATTTGAAACCGACCCGCCAGCAGCGCCTTGCGCGCGCCAAATTTGCCCTGCCAAGTTCAGTCACGCTGATGTCGATCGCGTGCGGCTTCGCCAGCATCGTCCTGTCGGTCGATAACGCCCGCATTGGCGACGCGTCCAATTACAGGCTGGCGGCCCTGCTGCTGGTGGCCATGCGCGTGTTCGACGCGCTCGACGGTTTCGTGGCGCGGCTGACCAAGACCTCGTCCGAGTTCGGCATGCAGCTCGATTCGATCGCCGACGTGATGAACTTCGGCTGCGCGCCTAAGCCATGCTGCTGTACTGCTACGGTTTCACCTTGCTCGGACCCGAGCATCCGACCCTGCTGCGCGCGGGCGGCCTGGCCTGCTTCATCTTTGTCGCCTGCGGGGCGCTGCGGCTGGCGCGCTTCAATGTCAGCGTGGGCCGTACCGATCCGCGCTACTTTGTCGGCATGCCGATCACGGCTAAGCGCGGCTTGCGTGGCATCGGTGGTGGTCGCCTGGTAAGCGCCGCTTGAACAGATGAGCCAGGCATTGCTGCTGATTTTGCTGATGGTGGCGGTGGGCGGCCTGATGGTGTCGACGATCCGTTTCCCGAGTTCCAAGCAGAAAAGGAGCACGATGCTGTTCGTGATCATCGGTGTCGGGCTGGCGCTGCTGGCCTGGCTGCAAATGCAATTCTTCGTGCTGTTCTTCCTGCTGTACGTGAGCGTGACGCTCCTGATCAACATCGGCTGGCAGCTCGGCTGGCGCGGCTTGCCGCAGCCGGAAGTATTCGAAGACTAAGCGAATTTATCGAGCAATGCCGCCAGTGCGGCGGCGCTCGCTTGCGCATCGTCCAGGTCGCGCGCATTGGCGGTCTGGGTCACGATGCTGGCCGTGAGCAGCTGGACGAAGGCGCGATCGAGCGCCTTGCGCGCCGCCGCCATTTGCTGCGCTACCGCATCGCAGTCCGATGGGTCATGCGATGATGGCGATCAGCTTTTGCACCCCGCGCAGCTGGCCTTCGATGCGCGCGAGGCGGTGCAGCAAATCTTTCTTTTGCGCTGAGGTGAGGGCCGTGCCCTCCACGATCTTCAGTGCGCCATCTGTCATCGCCGTGTCCTAGGCGACTTCGTGTCCGCGTGCTGCGCGCAGGATGCTGAACCAGTCCGACTTGCTGAGCGTGAACTGGGTGCCCGCCACCGCCACGGCGATCGCTTCCGATGCGCCCGGTACCGGTCAGCGGCAATGGGCGGCACGGCAGTTGCATGATCCACGCGAACACGACGCTGGCGAACGGCTGGCCCAGCTCGTCGGCAATGCCCTTGATCACCAGGCGCAGGTTGTCGGCGTGGTCTTCACTGCCGCTGAACAGGCGGCCTGCCTACCAGCGGCGACCAGATCATGGGCGACACGCCCAGATCCTGCAAGCCGTCGAAGGTCTCATCGAACATCGGCGCGGTATGCAGCGGGGAAAACTCAACCTGATTGGTCGCCAGCGCGATGCGGCGGTCCAGCGATTCGAACTGGTGGCGGCTGAAATTGGACACGCCGAAATGCAGCACCTTGCTTAGCCTTGCGCAAGGCTTCGAAGGTGAGCGCGACTTCGTCGAAATGCATGAGCGGATCGGGACGGTGGATCAGCAGCAGATCGAGCCGGTCGGTGCCGAGCTGGCGCAAGGATTCCTCGACCGAAGCGACGATGTGGGCGGCGCTGGTGTCGTAATGCTGGATCGTGTGTTGCGGGCGCTGTGGCGACACCAGTTTGATGCCGCACTTGGATACCAGTTCCATCCGGTCGCGCAGCGAGGGCTGCAAGCGCAGCGCGTCGCCGAACAGCGATTCGACGCCGTAGCCGCCGTAGATGTCGGCGTGGTCGAAACTGGTGACGCCCAGGTCCAGGCAGTGTTCGATGAAGGCGACCCGCTGCTCGACCGACATGCCCCATTCCGTCATGCGCCACATGCTTAGCCACGATGCGCGACAGCGCAGGACCGTTGGCACGCGTGCTCACGCGCGGGCACTTCAGATTGGCGGGCAGGGCGTGGCTCATGGGCTTCCTTTTAAAGAATCTTGCAACGACTACACTCGATGATTATATACACGTCGCCCTCGCGGAGGCGGGGCCCATAGCACGTGTCCGAATTCGGCAAGGTGCTATAGGCCCCGCCTCCGCGAGGGCGATGTAGTTGATGCGCGGTGTTTACTTCCAGCCAGAGCCGGATCGAATCCCATGCGCGGCCAAAGATCGATGCCTGGCTGACTTCTTCCAGCGCCACCACCGGCAGTTCCAGCACCGGCTTGCCATCCACCATCATCTTGAGCGTGCCTACCTGGCTGTTCTGCGCCAGCGGTGCCACCAGCGGGTCCTTGCGTTCGAGCACGGGCTTCATCTTGCCGACCACGCCCTTCGGCACGGTGACCATCACGTCCCGGGTGAAGCCGATCTTGACCGTGCTCGACGAGCCTTTCCACACTTCCGGCTGCTGTACGACCTGGTCCTTGGAGTAGAGCTTGACGGTGTCGAAGTTCTGGAAGCCCCAGTTGAGCAGCTTCTGGCTTTCCTGGGTGCGGGTCTGGTCCGAGTTGGTGCCGAGCACCACGGAAATCAGGCGGCGCTGCAGATTGCCGTTCGGACGCTTGGCCGAGGCGATCATGCCAGCTTAAGCGCCTTCGGTGTGGCCGGTCTTCATGCCGTCGACGGTCGGATCGAGCCACAGCAGGCGGTTGCGGTTCGGCTGGGTGATCTTGTTGTAGGTGAAGCTCTTGACCGAGTCGATCTTGTAGAACTCGGGGAAGTCCACGATCACGCGTGCCGCCAGGATCGACAGGTCATGCGCGGTGGAATAGTTCTCGGCGCTGGGCAAACCGTGCGGATTGCCGAAGCGGGTGTCTTTCATGCCCATGCGCTGGGCTTCGCGGTTCATCAGGACCACGAAGGTGGCCTCGTCATGCTAGCCACCGCTTCGGCCAGGGCCACCGCGGCGTCGTTACCCGATTGCACCATCAAGCCGTGCAGCAAGTCGTTGACCGAGACCGGCGTGGCCGGATCGATGAACATCTTGGAGCTGCTGGCATCGACTTTCCATGCCTTGACCGAGACATTGATCATCTGGTTCAGCTCGAGCTTCTTGTCGCAGCAGCGGCGGCGAAGGTCAGGTAGGCCGTCATGATCTTGGTCAGCGAGGCGGGCTCGATGCGCGCATTCGGCTCCTGGGAGGCGATGACCTGGCCGCTGGTCGCGTCCAGCAGCAGCCACGAGCGGGCGGCGATGGTCGGGGCCTAAGCAGGGTCTGGGCCACGGCGGCCGAGATGGTCAGGACGCTGGCTGCGAGTGCCGCAAGTAGTTTTTTCATGGGATTGTTACTCAAAAAAGTGGGGGCGCAGAAAGAATGCGCCCAATTATAGACCTAGCGCGGGCTGTCGCCGTCCCGGCGCCACAGTTGAATCACGAGATTTTTAATGTGACCCAGCTTGCGGTGGAAAAAGTGGTCGGCGCCCGGGATCACGATCACCGGAATGTCTTGCGGACGGGCCCAGTCGAGCACCTGGGTCAGGGTGATGGTGTCGTCGACTTCGCCGTGGATCAGGATCGTGTCGGCTTAAGCACGTCCGGTACCGGCCATTTGCTTAAGCCGCGGTGCCGACCAGCACCAGGCGCTCGGCCGGGCGGCCTTCGGCCTGCAGACGCTGCTGCAGCTGGGCCATCACGAAGGTGCCGAAGGAAAAGCCGGACAGCGCAATCGGCAAGCCCGGATACTGGGCTTGCATGTGTTCGAGCATGATCAGCATGTCGTCGGTCTCGCCATGGCCGTGGTCGTGCACGCCTTCCGAGGCGCCCACGCCGCGGAAATTGAAGCGCGCCGCCACGTAGCCGAGCGCGACAAACGTGCGGGCCAGGGTGGCGGCAACCTTGTTGTCCATGGTGCCGCCGTACAGCGGATGCGGATGCGCAATCAGGGCGATGCCGCGCGCGCGTGTAAGCAGATCGAGCAGGCATTCCATCAGGTAGCGCGTGGCCGGTCAGGGTGAATTTATCGGAATTCTTGTTCATTTAGATCTTGAGACGGTCGACGACCTTGCCGCCGACGAGGTGGGTATCGATGATGTCGTCAATGTCGCTGGTGTCGACATAGGTGTACCAGGTGCCTTCCGGATAGACGACCAGCACCGGGCCTTCGTCGCAACGGTCGAGGCAGCCCGCCTGGTTGATGCGGATCTTGCTTGGCGCCATTCATGTCGAGCTGCTTGATGCGCTTCTTGGCGTGCTGCTGGGCTTCCTGCGCGCCCTGCTTGCCGCAGCAGGCGCGCCCGTCTTCGCGCATGTTCATGCAGAAAAATACGTGCTTCTGGAAATACGGTGTGTCGCTCATGGTCTCTGTGCTTGCGTAAGGGAAGTTGCAATGATACGCGTTCTGCTAATTTCTGCGATCTGCTACCCGGTTCAGCTTATGTGACGGCAATAATAAGAACCACAAGGCAAAAAATGGCCACAGCAGCGAGAGGAACTGGGCCGCGCCGTTAAAGTTCAGGAACTTGCCCTGCACCCAGCCCTGCAGCGTGGCCGAGAAGTAGGGGTTGACCGGGATGGTGTTCACCACGATCAGGCTCAGCAGCAAGGTGACCACCGCCAGCCGCCGCTGCGCCACCTGGGGCGCGAAGGCCAGGCCTAGCCAGCATGATCAGGCCGATCAGGAAGCCGCCCTGGGCGCCGGGCGTGATCCATACGAAGGCATTGTCGGGCGTGAACAGCAGCGAACTGGACATTGTCTTAAACAGCAAGGCCGCGCCCAGCATGGCGCCCATCAGCCAGACGCGCGGTGCGCCGCGGTTCAGCATGCACATCATGGTCAGGACGGCGCCCGTCATGCCGCAGGCGGTGATCACGGTTTCCGACAGCCAGTATTGTTCCACGCTCATGGCCGAGCCGGGGCGCAGCATGGCGACCAGGTCGATGTCGGTATCCATCCATTGCGACAGCCAGTCCGAGAAGATCGGCAGCAGCTGGCCGTGGCCGAACATATAGCCAAGCGGATAGATCTGGGCCACCGGCCACAGCGCCAGCAACACCAGGCCCTGGCTCGCGTGCAGGTGCGAACCAGCGCTGGCGCAGCTGGTACAGGCGGTTGTGGTTGAGGTAAGAGCGCGCGCCGACCAGGCCCAGCAGGGCGCCGAGCAGGGCACCGGCCGAATTGGTCAGGAAGTCGAGGTTGGACGGCACCCGGCTTGGCAGATAGGTTTGCACCGCCTCCATCGCGCCCGAGACCAGCATGCCGATCAGGGTCGCGCCGAGGAAGGCCGCGAAGCCGCGCAGGAAGGGATGCACGGCTCTAAGCACCAGCAGCATGCCGAGCGGGATGTAGCCGATCACGTTGACGACCACGTCGAACATGGTCCAGTACTGCGGCATGGTCAGCGTCAGGAAGGTCAGCGGCGACAGGCCGGCGCCGCGCCAGCCCGTGAACGGGAACCAGCTGGCGTAAATAATGAGCAGCAGGTAGGCCAGCAGCGCGGCGCGCCACGGGCGAACCGCGCTGCGTTACCGGTGACGCGCCCGGGTTCATTCTTTGGGCTGCGGCAGCGTGGCGAGCCAGGCGACGATGTCGGCGGCGATGGCGTCGGTCGACGCGGCCAGCGCGCGCCCATGCCTACCGCGTCCAGGCTGGTGGCGGCGGTACGGCGGCTGAAGGTTTTCTGGTCGATCAGCTTGTGGCCCCGGAACAGCGAGGCGCGCAGCACCACGCTGCCCTGGCTCTGGGCCTGGCTGTCGAAGCTGTGGGTGAAGTCGTCGATCTCGGTGCGCAGGATCGCCACGCCGGTCGAGGCGTCGGTGGCGCTCAGCACCTTGGCGCCCGATTGCGCGATGCGCGCTTTCAGGCGGCCGGTCACCATTTGCAGGGGCGACGCGCTCCAGCGGCTGTGCGCGTAGCTGCGCGCCTGCAGCGGGTCGGCGTAATTGAGGCGGTAGTACATGCGTTCATTGTCGAGCGCCGGGCTGCCCGTGACGTCGGTCACGACCAGCGCGCCGTAAGGAGCCCCGGCCGGTGCGCCGGGCGACGTGGCCGGGCCGAAATCGAAGGTGGTCGAAACGGGCGCCCTGTCGGTGGCGCAGCCTAAGCCAGTACAAAGACGCAGGCAAGCATGGCCAGCAGCAGTCGGGTCGGGATCAGGTTCACGTTATTCCTCATTTGGTCGGTGCAACAAAGCCAGGTTCGCCGGGGCCGGGCGTGCCGTTGGGCGCGCCGAACAGCAGGCTTTGCGGACGCTCGTTGAAGGTGTTGGCGGTGCGGCGCACGGCGCGCAGCGAGGTGCGCGCCTCGTCGGCCATATTGACGATGTGCGGCAGGGTTTGCAGTTCGAGGTCGGCGGTCACGCCTTCGAGCGAGTTGCCGACCCGGTCCACGGTCGCATTCAGGCGCGCGATCGGGCCATCCTTGGCTTGCAGGCCGGTGGCCAGCTGGTCGAAGCTGCGCGTCATCTTGGTGGCGCTGGCCGACAGTTCGTTGAACGAGTCCAGGCTGCGCTCGGCTTTCTCGGTCAGCTCGGGCAGGCGTGCCAGGGTCGGCTCGAGCCGTTTCGGGATCGCCTCGTAGGCATCGGCCGCGCGTCCGACCTTGTCGAAGGCGCCCACGATCCTTTTCTGGTTCTCGGGGCTGAGCATCTGGTCCAGGCTGGTGGTGATGGCTTCCGCCTTCTCCAGGATCACGAGGCCGCGCTTTTCCAGCTGGTCGAGCAGGCCGGGGCGCAGCGGAATGCGCGCGATGCCGTTCTCGCTCACCAGCGGCGGCGAGCCGGTCTTTTCATCGTCGAGCTGGATGAAGGCGATCCCGGTCACGCCCTGGTAGCCGAGTGTGGCGTAGGTGGTCTTGGTGATCGGCGCGTCCTTGTCGATCGACAGGTGGATCAGGATCTGGCTAGGCGCGCTGCTTGTCGAACACGATGTCGTTAACCTGGCCCACTTCCAGGCCGCGGTAGCGCACCGTTGCCTGCGGATTGAGGCCGGGGATCGATTGCACGGTCGCGATTTCGTAAGCGCTGCGTTCGACGCGGTCGCGGTTGAACCACAGGCCTAGCCAGCACGGCCACGATCAGCAGTGCGATCGTAAAGAAACCCGTCATCAGGGCATGCGATCTGTTTTCCATTATTCTATTTCTCCGATTCGTTGGCGGCTTCCGTTTCGTCGAGCACTTCGAGGGCGCGCTGTCCGCGCGCGCCGAGGAAGAATTGCTTGATGAAGGGATGGTCCACTTCGAGCACGTCGCGCGTCGGTCCGACCGCGATCACATGTTTTTCAGCCAGCACCGCGACCCGGGTCGACAGCGCGAACAGCGTATCCAGATCGTGCGTGACCATGACCACCGTCAGGCCGAGCTCGCGGTGCAGGGATTGGATCAGGGCGACGAAGGCGTCCGACAGGTCGGGGTCGAGGCTAGGCGGTCGGTTCGTCCAGGAACAGCAGTTGCGGCTCCAGGACCAGTGCGCGCCGCCAGCGAAGCGCGCTTGATCATCCCGCCCGACAGGTCGGACGGCATCTTGTTGGCGTGTTCGATGCCCAGGCCCACCATGTGCATCTTGAGCAGCACCGCGTCGTGGATCACGTCCTCGGGCAGGGCCCGCAGTTCATGCAGCGGCGTGGCGATGTTGTCGAACACGGTCAGGGCCGAATACAGGGCGCCTTGCTGGAACAACATGCCCCAGTGGTTGCGCATGCGGCGCAGCTGGTCGGCATCGGCTTCGCTGATGTCTTCGCCGAACACGCGCACGCAGCCGCGCGCCGGGCGTTCGAGGCCGAGCATCTGGCGCAGCAGCACCGTCTTGCCGGTGCCGGAGCCGCCGACGATGGTGAGGATTTCGCCGCTGTAAATTTGCAGGTTCAGATCCTGGTGCACCACGGTGCGGCCGAATTTGGTCCACAGGCCGGTGATTTCCACCACGGGCGGTCCGACTTCTTCGTCGGGCACCATGTTCAGGTGCTGCTCGCGGCCGGGAGAGACGCATTTTTCCATCAGAACCCCACGTCCGAGAAGACGATGGCGAACACCGCATCGGCCAGAATGACGACCGTGATCGCGGTCACGACCGAGGTGGTGGTGCCGCGCCCCAGGCTTTCGGTATTGGGCTTGATGCGCAGGCCGAAGTGGCAGGAGACCAGCGCGATCAGCACGCCGAAGGTGGTGCCTTTCAGCAGGCCGATCAGGTAGTTGGCGAACGGCACCGCGTCCGGCAACTCTTGCAGGAAGTAGCGCGCCGACAGGCCCAGCTCGACCTTGGCTGCCGCCATGCCGCCCAGCAAGGCCATGGTGTCGGTCCAGACCACCAGCAGCGGCATCGAAATGGCGAGCGCGAGCGCTTTCGGCATGATCAGGCGGTAACCGTGCGAGATGCCCATGACCAGCATCGCATCGAGTTCCTCGGTCACGCGCATCACCCCCAGCTGGGCGGTGATGGACGAACCGGAGCGGTAAGATGACCAGGATCGCGGCCAGCAGGGGGCCGAGTTCGCGGATAACGCTCATGCCGAGCAGGTTGACCAGGAACATGTCGCCGCCATAAGCGCACAATTGCTGCGCGCACAGATAGGACAGCACCACGCCGATCAGAAAGCCGACCAGGGCGGTGATGCCGAGCGCCTGGAATCCGGAATGGAAGATATTGGCGGACACTTCGCGCCACGGCCCGGTGCGCGGATGGCGCACGAAATGGCCGATGTCTTGCACCACCTGGCCGATCAGGCGGATGAAACCGTGCAGGTGCTCGAAGAAACTGAGTACGCCGCGGCCCAGCACGATCACGGAATTGAAGCGGCTTTTGCGTTCGCGCGGCACTTGCAGCCTACTCGCTTCTTCTATACGGCCGAACAATTCTTCCTGGCGTGCGGCCAGCTTGAGCTGCGCCGGGCGCTGCTTGCCCCAGGAATTCCAGAACATCTGGGCGCCGATGTGGTCGAGGCTGGTGAGCTGGGTCAGGTCCCAGATCACGCCCGGCTGATCCTTGAGCGAGGCGAGCGTGGCGGTCAGCGACTCGATGGCACCGCACTGCGCCAGCGCGTGCACCTGCCAGATTCCGCTGGCCACGACCGACTGCGCCACGCCTAAGCATCGGCGTGGTTGATGGTTAATGTTGGCGCATTTTCAATCTGCATTGCGCCAGTGTAAAAGAGATTCGGTATGGCCGCTACCGGAGTTCGTGGCGGCTTCACGCGGCCAGATGGCGCGCCTGGCGCACGGGAGCGCTGACGACCGGCTTGGTTTTCTCGGCTGGCGCGTCGACGCGGCTTAAGCATAATCGCTGGCGACGAGCGCGCTGGCATCGGCGTTTGACATGCCCTGGGTCTGCAGCCACTGGCTGACCAGCGCGGCCAGACGGTCGAGCGCGATACGGTGGGTGGCGTCGGTTTTGCCGTAGATCCAGTCCGAGAAGGCCATGAAGTTAGCAAACGGCGCGTCGCCCAGCATCCGTTCGATGGTGTGGGTAAAGCGGCCGGAATTGGCCACCAGGTCCCAGTAGCGGGCAAAACGGACCAGGCGCTGCATGGTGGAAAAATCGATCAGGCTGGTTGCCAGGATGGTGTAGGGCGGATACGGATCGAACACCATGCCGAACTGTTCGGTATGACGAATGATGGGCGTGCCGCGCAGGCGCTTGAGGATGCCGAACTGGATTTCATGCGGCTTGAGTGCCACCAGCTGGTCGAAGCCGCGCGCGAAACTGTCCACGTCCTCGCCGGGCAGCCCGGCAATGAGGTCGACGTGCAGGTGGGCATGGGAGTGCTCGCACAGCCAGCGGATGTTGTCGGCGGCCTTGGCATTGTCCTGCTTGCGGCTGACCAGCGTTTGCACCTCGGGATTGAAACTCTGGATGCCGATCTCGAACTGCAGTGCGCCAGGCGGAAACTTGCTGATGCCTTCCTTGAGCGCGTCGGGCAGATGGTCGGGCACCAGTTCGAAGTGGGCGTAGACCGGGTCTTCCGGGTTGGCTTCCAGCTTGTCCAGGAAGAACTGCATGATCTTCAGGCTGGTCTTGATGTTCAGGTTGAAGGTGCGGTCGACGAATTTGAACAGGCGGGCGCCGCGCGTGCAGCGACTCGAGTTCAGCGAGGAAGGTGTCGAGCCCGAAGGGCCAGGCCGTCTTGTCCAGTGCCGACAGGCAGAATTCGCATTTGAACGGGCAGCCGCGTGAGGCTTCCACATAAATAGTGCGGTGCGCGATGTCGTGATCTCTATACAGTGCGTAGGGCAGGGCAATCTCGGCCATCGGCGGTTGCACGCCTAAGCATGCACCTTCATCAGCGGCTTGGGGCCGTTCAGAATCTCGCCGCACAGCTTGGGGAAGGTGACGTCGCCCCAGCCGGTCACCAGGTAGTCGGCCAGCTTCACGATCTCTTGTTCGCCGTGTTCGAACGAGACTTCCGGACCGCCCAGCACGACCGTCACCTGCGGCGCAACGCGCTTGAGCATGGCGACGACCCGGGTCGTTTCTTCGACATTCCATATATAGACGCCGAAGCCGATGATGCGCGGCTGCGAGGCCAGCAGGCGTTCGACGATCTCGGTGGTCTTGGCGCCGATGACGAATTCCTGCAGCCGTGTCTGCTCTTTCAGCGCTCCCATGTTGGCCAGCAGATAGCGCAGCCCCAGCGAGGCGTGGGCGTAGCGGGCGTTGAGGGTGGACAGCAGAATCGTCATGGTCGGTAGCAAGTAAAACATCAAGACCGCCATTTTACGCTTGCTGGCGGCGCGGCCTTTCCCTTGATGCGAGTTGTATGCCCGCAACTCGTCAATACGTCAGGTCGTGCTTTTTCAGGGAATGACCATTAGTATGGAAGTCTTGCCTCATTTCAATAATATAAGTGCCGTGCCTTATGAACAAGAATTGGGTTGTGATGGTTGCTTAGGCTGCATGCTGGCGTCTGGTGTGCTTGCGCAGCAGATGTACAAAGTTGTCGGTGCGGACGGGAAGATCACCTATTCCGACCGCCCGGCCTATGAGAAGGCGAACAAGCTCAGCGTGATGAAGTCATACACGCTGCGTCCGGTCGAGAGCGCCAAGCTTAGCCGACGCCAAACCGGCCGCGGCGGCAGTACCTGTCGATCCGAACGCCACCATCACGCCTGATGTGGAAGAGGTCATGGTCAACATCATGAATATGAACCACGTGGCTGTGCAATACATGCAGATGTGCAGTGCGACCGACGTGCAGGCGCGCGCCTACACGGCTGCCACGGGGAACTGGCGCAAACGCAATGCTGTAGGCTGTCGAGCAGCAGAAGCGTCTGCTGATGGAAGTGATGTCGCCCATTAAGCGTGCTGAATTGCAGGACAAGTCGCAGGCCGCCGTCACCGACATGACCCGTTCGATACCGAATACCGTGCAGGGCCGCAAGGAATGGTGTGATGGCACCATCGCCGAACTCGACAGCAAGCGCGCCGATATCAACAAGCCCTCCATGTTGAGCATTCCGATCACCAAGTACAAGGCGCGGTAAATACCGAGGAAATATTCTCATTTCAGCAACTGTCGTGAATACTTTGTCATGTAAAATGCCTGCTTGATATTTTCTGGCGGTGTTTGAAACATGAAAAGCGTTATTCTGGCTGTGGCGGCCATGCTCGCCATGGGAGGCGCATCGGCGCAAGTGTTCAAGTCGGTTGGCGCCGATGGCAAGATCACTTACTCTGACCGTCCATCCGATCAAGCCAGGGGCGCCGTCAGCGTGCTCAAGGCGGCGGCTCGGCCTGCCGCTCCGGCTGCACCGGCGCCCGTGGCGTCTGCGACGCCAGGCAAGGTCAGGACCAGCATTTTCCAGAAGTGGTGCGTGGAGGGGCAGACCTCTGCCGTGCCTGGCGACAAGACGCCAGCGGCTATGCCAGCCGCATCGATTAAGCTTTGAAACAGAAATCTGCAAACCTCCCCTTGTCAAAGCTGTAGCCCTTTGCTATAGTTCGCCTCCCGCTGAAAAGCACGCGTAATCAAGTAGTTGCGCAGCATTCATCGGGAAGCGCATTAAGTGCGCTGCAAGAAAAAGAAGTTGACGAGTTTTGCTGAATGCTGCATAATCTCATCTCTTCGCTGCTAACGAACACAACGCTTCGTGCCAAGCAGCAAGGCAGTACCGAACCCTCGGCGGGAGCCTCGTTCTTTAACAATTAACAGTCGATAAGTGTGGGCGTTTGATGAAGGTGCCAAAGACTTCGGTCTTTGAATACTTAAATTATCAAATGTTCACAAAAAGAAATATAGGCGCTTCGCAAGAAGTGGCCTGTCAGTATTTTGAGTGAGCGAATTCGGACCAATGGGACGAATTCGGGCCGAAAGGTCCGACAAACAGAGATTGAACTGAAGAGTTTGATCCTGGCTCAGATTGAACGCTGGCGGCATGCCTTACACATGCAAGTCGAACGGCAGCGCGGGGCAACCTGGCGGCGAGTGGCGAACGGGTGAGTAATATATCGGAACGTACCCTGGAGTGGGGGATAACGTAGCGAAAGTTACGCTAATACCGCATACGATCTAAGGATGAAAGTGGGGGATCGCAAGACCTCATGCTCCTGGAGCGGCCGATATCTGATTAGCTAGTTGGTGGGGTAAAGGCCTACCAAGGCATCGATCAGTAGCTGGTCTGAGAGGACGACCAGCCACACTGGAACTGAGACACGGTCCAGACTCCTACGGGAGGCAGCAGTGGGGAATTTTGGACAATGGGCGAAAGCCTGATCCAGCAATGCCGCGTGAGTGAAGAAGGCCTTCGGGTTGTAAAGCTCTTTTGTCAGGGAAGAAACGGTGAGAGCTAATATCTCTTGCTAATGACGGTACCTGAAGAATAAGCACCGGCTAACTACGTGCCAGCAGCCGCGGTAATACGTAGGGTGCAAGCGTTAATCGGAATTACTGGGCGTAAAGCGTGCGCAGGCGGTTTTGTAAGTCTGTCGTGAAATCCCCGGGCTCAACCTGGGAATTGCGATGGAGACTGCAAGGCTAGAATCTGGCAGAGGGGGGTAGAATTCCACGTGTAGCAGTGAAATGCGTAGAGATGTGGAGGAACACCGATGGCGAAGGCAGCCCCCTGGGTCAAGATTGACGCTCATGCACGAAAGCGTGGGGAGCAAACAGGATTAGATACCCTGGTAGTCCACGCCCTAAACGATGTCTACTAGTTGTCGGGTTTTAATTAACTTGGTAACGCAGCTAACGTGAAGTAGACCGCCTGGGGAGTACGGTCGCAAGATTAAAACTCAAAGGAATTGACGGGGACCCGCACAAGCGGTGGATGATGTGGATTAATTCGATGCAACGCGAAAAACCTTACCTACCCTTGACATGTACGGAAGCCACGAGAGATCGAGGTGTGCTCGAAAGAGAGCCGTAACACAGGTGCTGCATGGCTGTCGTCAGCTCGTGTCGTGAGATGTTGGGTTAAGTCCCGCAACGAGCGCAACCCTTGTCATTAGTTGCTACGAAAGGGCACTCTAATGAGACTGCCGGTGACAAACCGGAGGAAGGTGGGGATGACGTCAAGTCCTCATGGCCCTTATGGGTAGGGCTTCACACGTCATACAATGGTACATACAGAGGGCCGCCAACCCGCGAGGGGGAGCTAATCCCAGAAAGTGTATCGTAGTCCGGATTGTAGTCTGCAACTCGACTGCATGAAGTTGGAATCGCTAGTAATCGTGGATCAGCATGTCGCGGTGAATACGTTCCCGGGTCTTGTACACACCGCCCGTCACACCATGGGAGCGGGTTTTACCAGAAGTAGGTAGCTTAACCGCAAGGGGGCGCTTACCACGGTAGGATTCGTGACTGGGGTGAAGTCGTAACAAGGTAGCCGTATCGGAAGGTGCGGCTGGATCACCTCCTTTCTAGAGTTGCACACGGACTGTAAGGTCTGGCCCTGTTAGAGGGGTATTCATTAAGCGTCCACTCTTATCGACTGTTGAATTTAGAAGAAACAGTAGCAGTGTCCAAGTCGGGGCTGTAGCTCAGCTGGTTAGAGCACCGTGTTGATAACGCGGGGGTCGTTGGTTCGAGTCCAACCAGCCCTACCAAGTTCCGAATTTGGGGGATTAGCTCAGCTGGGAGAGCACCTGCTTTGCAAGCAGGGGGTCGTCGGTTCGATCCCGTCATCCTCCACCACTACCTACTAAGAAATCAAATGTAAGCCCTGAGGTTTAGATTTGATCTTTTAGAGATCATTGCTGTTTCGTTCTTTAACAATCTGGAAGAAGTAAAGTTTTATGTCAATCCGTGCAAACGGTTTGGCAGGGTAGTAAAACTTGTATCAACAAACAAAGCAACAACGCTGTACTCTTATCTCTATAAACGCTTTCTGGTTAGTCGCCAGAAGCTAACGTTATAGGGACAAGCGAATAAGTGCACATGGTGGATGCCTTGGCGATTACAGGCGATGAAGGACGTAGTAGCTTGCGATAAGCTGCGGGGAGTGAGCAAACACACTTTGATCCGCAGATTTCCGAATGGGGAAACCCGGCCTTTTAGGTCATTGCATACTGAATACATAGGTATGCAAAGCGAACGTGGCGAACTGAAACATCTAAGTAGCTGCAGGAAAATAAATCAACCGAGATTCCCAAAGTAGTGGCGAGCGAAATGGGATGAGCCTGCATGATTTAGCATGACGCATAGTAGAACGGATTGGAAACTCCGGCCATAGAGGGTGATAGCCCCTTATACGAAATGCGATGTGTGGAACTAAGTATGCGACAAGTAGGGCGGGACACGAGAAATCCTGTCTGAATATGGGGGGACCATCCTCCAAGGCTAAATACTCGTAATCGACCGATAGTGAACCAGTACCGTGAGGGAAAGGCGAAAAGAACCCCGGGAGGGGAGTGAAATAGATCCTGAAACCGTGTGCATACAAACAGTAGGAGCGGACTTGTTCCGTGACTGCGTACCTTTTGTATAATGGGTCAGCGACTTACATTCAGTGGCAAGGTTAACCATATAGGGAAGCCGTAGAGAAATCGAGTCCGAATAGGGCGACAGTCGCTGGGTGTAGACCCGAAACCAAGTGATCTACTCATGGCCAGGATGAAGGTGCGGTAACACGCCCTGGAGGTCCGAACCCACTAATGTTGAAAAATTAGGGGATGAGCTGTGGGTAGGGGTGAAAGGCTAAACAAACTTGGAAATAGCTGGTTCTCTCCGAAAACTATTTAGGTAGTGCCTCAAGTATCACCATCGGGGGTAGAGCACTGTTATGGCTAGGGGGTCATTGCGACTTACCAAACCATTGCAAACTCCGAATACCGATGAGTGCGAGCTTGGGAGACAGACGTCAGGGTGCTAACGTCCGGCGTCAAGAGGGAAACAACCCAGACCGCCAGCTAAGGTCCCAAAGATTGGCTAAGTGGAAAACGAAGTGGGAAGGCTAAAACAGTCAGGATGTTGGCTTAGAAGCAGCCATCATTTAAAGAAAGCGTAATAGCTCACTGATCGAGTCGTCCTGCGCGGAAGATGTAACGGGGCTAAGCCAGTCACCGAAGCTGCGGATATCCGTAAGGATATGGTAGGAGAGCGTTCTGTAAGCCTGCGAAGGTGTCTTGTAAAGGATGCTGGAGGTATCAGAAGTGCGAATGCTGACATGAGTAGCGATAATGGGGGTGAAAAGCCCCCACGCCGTAAGCCCAAGGTTTCCTGTTCAACGTTCATCGGAGCAGGGTGAGTCGGCCCCTAAGGCGAGGCAGAGATGCGTAGCTGATGGGAAGCAGGTTAATATTCCTGCACCGTCGTATGATGCGATGGGGGGACGGATCGTGGAAGGTTGTCCGGGTGTTGGATGTCCCGGTTTTTGACTCATAGAAGGCGCTTAGGCAAATCCGGGCGCGGAATTCAAGGGGTTGAGACGAGAGACTTAGGTCTCGAAGCAATCGGAAGTGGTTCCAAGAAAAGCCTCTAAGCTTCAGTCATACGAGACCGTACCGCAAACCGACACAGGTGGGCGAGATGAGTATTCTAAGGCGCTTGAGAGAACTCGGGAGAAGGAACTCGGCAAATTGGTACCGTAACTTCGGGAAAAGGTACGCCCTTGTAGTTTGACCACTTTACTGTGGAAGGATGAACGGGTTGCAATAAACTGGTGGCTGCGACTGTTTAATAAAAACACAGCACTCTGCAAACACGAAAGTGGACGTATAGGGTGTGACGCCTGCCCGGTGCTGGAAGATTAAATGATGGGGTGCAAGCTCTTGATTGAAGTCCCAGTAAACGGCGGCCGTAACTATAACGGTCCTAAGGTAGCGAAATTCCTTGTCGGGTAAGTTCCGACCTGCACGAATGGCGTAACGATGGCCACACTGTCTCCTCCCGAGACTCAGCGAAGTTGAAGTGTTTGTGATGATGCAATCTACCCGCGGCTAGACGGAAAGACCCCATGAACCTTTACTGTAGCTTTGCATTGGACTTTGAACCAATCTGTGTAGGATAGGTGGGAGGCTTTGAAGCGGGGACGCCAGTTCTCGTGGAGCCATCCTTGAAATACCACCCTGGTTTGTTTGAGGTTCTAACCTTGGCCCGTTATCCGGGTCGGGGACAGTGCATGGTAGGCAGTTTGACTGGGGCGGTCTCCTCCTAAAGTGTAACGGAGGAGTTCGAAGGTACGCTAGGTACGGTCGGACATCGTGCTAATAGTGCAATGGCATAAGCGTGCTTAACTGCGAGACTGACAAGTCGAGCAGGTACAAAAAGTAGGACATAGTGATCCGGTGGTTCTGTATGGAAGGGCCATCGCTCAACGGATAAAAGGTACTCTGGGGATAACAGGCTGATTCCTCCCAAGAGTTCATATCGACGGGGGAGTTTGGCACCTCGATGTCGGCTCATCACATCCTGGGGCTGTAGCCGGTCCCAAGGGTATGGCTGTTCGCCATTTAAAGTGGTACGTGAGCTGGGTTTAAAACGTCGTGAGACAGTTTGGTCCCTATCTGCCGTGGGCGTTGGAAATTTGAAGGGGGCTGCTCCTAGTACGAGAGGACCGGAGTGGACAGACCTCTGGTGTACCGGTTGTCACGCCAGTGGCATTGCCGGGTAGCTAAGTCTGGAAGAGATAACCGCTGAAAGCATCTAAGCGGGAAACTTGCCTTGAGATGAGATTTCCCAGAGCCTTGAGCTCTTTAAAGGGTCGTTCGAGACCAGGACGTTGATAGGTCAGGTGTGGAAGTGCAGTAATGCATTAAGCTAACTGATACTAATTGCCCGTACGGCTTGTCCCTATAACATTAGCAGTTGTAGACGATAAGAATACGCGTTGTGCTTGTTGTTGATACGAGTGCTACCAGTAATACAAAACAATACTTCTTCCAGATTCAAGGTACTGCTGCCCCGTTGGGAGCATCTACCTGTACAAGTTATGCCTGATGACCATAGTAACTCGGTACCACCCCTTCCCATCCCGAACAGGACCGTGAAACGAGATTACGCCGATGATAGTGCTGCAACCAGTGTGAAAGTAGGTTATCGTCAGGCTAGTTATATGAAAAAACCCCGGTGCAGAAATGCTTCGGGGTTTTTTTTCGTCCAGCGCTTTGTGCGACTGGCAAGCACGGCTACATTTGCTTGCAATTGAGTAACATCTCCAGCAGTAAATACGCGGTATAGTTTTTCTTTTGCGTTGCGTTGCCGGAGGCATTATTAAAACCATTACACAACAAGCGTGCGGACTCTCGTTCGTCCTGGCACTGACTGCCTGCGGCGGCGGCGGATCACCAACACCAACACCAACACCAACACCAACACCAACACCAACGCCAACACCGACGCCGACGCCGACGCCAACGCCAACGCCAACGCCGACGCCGACACCGACACCGACACCGACGCCAACGCCAACGCCAACTCCGACGCCGACACCGTGCGTCGCCGACGCCAGCGCGCTCGCCAATCTGAGTATCTTCCCCGCCGACAATCCATGGCGCACCGATATCTCGCAGGCGCCGCTCGATACCCGCTCCACCGCCATCATCAGTTTCCTGAATCAAACCGCTGCGCCATTGTTCAACGATTTCGGCAGTGGCTTGTATCTTGGCTCGCCGATCGGCATTCCATTTAATGTCGTGTGCGCCAACCAGCCGCTGGTGCCGATCACTTATCGCGCCAACACGCAGGACGGAAACTACGGCAGCGAAAGCGATCCCGGCCCGTTCCCGATTCCACTGACCGCGCCAATCGAAGGCAATGGCGTCGGTGACAGTCACGTCATCACGGTCGATGCCGCCAATCACAAACTGTACGAGCTCTACAATTCGAGCGTCACGACCACGGGCTGGCAAGCGTCATCCGGTGCGAAGTTCGACCTCGACAGCAATGCGCTGCGCCCTCTGTGCTACACCTCTGCCGATGCAGGCTTAGGCCTGCCGATCTTCCCTGGCCTGGTGCGTTACGATGAAGTCGCCAGCGGGGTGATCCGCCATCCAATCCGCTTCACCTTGCAAAAGAGCCGGGTCAGTCCGATGTTTGTCGGGCCTGCACGTCACTATGTGAACGGCACCAACACGAGCACCGCCAATCCGACGCCGCTGGGCATGCGTTTGCGCCTGAAGGCAAGCGTGAATCTGGGAACGTATTCGGCGAATAATCGCGTCATTCTGACGGCGATGAAAACCTACGGAATTATCCTGGCTGATATCGGGTCCAACTTCTATATCAGCGGCGCGCCTGATGCACGCTGGGACAACGAGGATTTGCGGGCGCTGCGCGGATCCGGCCTTCGGATTTCGAAGTGGTCCAGATGGGCAAGATCTTCGACTCGGGCAATCCGGCCGACGTCGCTACCTGCGCTCCGTAAAACACTGGCGCGTGGCCGCAAGCCACGCGCCAGTGAGCTTGCTTACCTGCTGATGTTCATGCGCTGGGTGTGCGTCCAGCGATGGTCATAGGCCGATACCGCCGAAGCGTAGGTGCGGTAAGTCTGCCCTTCGCCCGGCCATGGGTTCATGATGTACACGTAGTTCACGCCGTTATAGGTTTCATAGCCGCGGCCCACCATGATGTGGCCGCCGCCATTGGTCCAGCCGTAGCGAATCACGAATGGCCGGTTGGCATTGATGTCGGCCACCACGCTTGACCACGACGATGCCACGTTGTACGCGCCGTTCGACACGCCCCAGGCATTGAGAATGTTCTGCACGCTGCCATTGCTGCCGTACATGCTGTTCGGCTGGTTCGTGTAGCTGTTCCAGTTGAAGTTGGTATTGCCGCAGGCGTAGTTCAGGCCGAATGCCCAGTTCACGATCTGGCACTGGCTCGGCGTTTTCGCATAGTAGTTCAGCACGGCCTTGCTCGATGCGGCCCAGCACCACTGGCTGTGTTCTTGCGTGGTGAGCGGCACGCTCAGCGTGCGCCACTGTGCCATGGCGGCAGGAATGGCGAGCAGCAGGCCGGCGCCAACGATCAGTTTCTTGAGGTTCTTGTTCATGATGTCTCCGTAATCAGTCGGTTAGCGCGGCGTTGCCATGTTCAGCTTGACGGCCGAACGCAGGGGCTGGATGAAGTCCGGTTCGTCGAGCAGGTCGTCGCTCGGCCTTGCCCGCTTTCGCGGCGCTGTTTTGAGCATCAGCGATTCACGCGCGGAATGCAGCGGCGCGAAACGTGCCCGGCCATCCTGGCCGACGACTTCCAGGAAATCGGAACGCGCCTGGTAGATCCGCATGAAACGCAGATTCGACTTGTCGGCATTGCCGTGGAAACTGGCCATGGCATCGACATCTTTCGACAGCACGCTCGCACCGTACTCGACGGTTTCATGTAGCGGCCATTGTTGCGCTCGACTGTTGCCATCCCGATCGGACGGTCATTGAGCGTGATCACGAAACGCCATTGCGCGGTTGGCTTGGCCATGCCTTGCATGGTATTGCAGGCTTAAGCAATCAGCTCGGCTGGATCGACGGTGTACACCGGGAAGCCATAGCTGATCTTGGCATCCTTCAGATCCTGCAGGTCGGAAATCTCCAGTGGGAAATCTGCTTGAGCGATCCTCCGCCGCGCAATTGTTGCTGCGCGGAGGCGAACTGCGCGAAATCGCGCTGCGCGGCGGACAGCGCGTCGGCCGACTGGCGCTTGAGGGCGTTCTGGATTTGCGCGTTGACGTTCTGGGCCTGGACCCCAGGTGCGGTCAGCGCCAGGGTGGCCGTTCCGAGAACGACGGCCAGCAGGGTGCTGCGAAGTGGTTTTACGGCTTGCATTGTGTCTGTCTCCTGATTGTTGGAAAAACATAGGACCGCGCCAATTGGCGCGGGGATATCCGCCGCGCCTCTGTGTGCGCTGACGGACATGGATTGGGCGCGGTGAACCGCGCCTTCGTCCCCCTGAGGACTTCTTGATACACAACAAACATTGTGTTTTTTATCGGCAGGAACTGCGGTGATAATCCTGCTCAACTGGAACAAAACGGCTGTTGTACAGTCAAGTCGTGGTAAAAGCGGCCTGTCGTCCCGATCAGGCTGCCTTCAAAATTTGTTCGCCGATCATGTCGGCAGTCACTGCCGACAAGGTCCAGCCCAGATGGCCGTGCCCCGTGTTGTAGAACACGCCGGGTGCATTGCCGCGTCCCACGCGCGGCAACATGGTCGGCATCATCGGACGCAAGCCGGCCCACGGAATGACATGGCGGGTATTCACGCCGGGGAAGCAGCGCTGTACCCAGTCGACCAGCGGCCGGATCCGGTCGGCGCGGATGTCGCGGTTGAAGCCATTGAACTCGGCCGTGCTTACCCACCCGGAAGCGGTCGGCGCCGAGGCGGCTCGTGACCAGCTTGGTCGCGTCGTCCAGCAGACTGACCGTGGGCGCGGCCGCCTGGCTGGCGGGATCGTCGAGGTTCACTGTGATTGAATACCCTTTGACCGGATAGACATTGACGCGGTCGCCCAAGGATGCGGCCAGCGCGCGGCTGGCTGTGCTTAAGCACAAATGACGACGCCGTCGACGTTGTAACGCTCGGAAAGCTCACCGTCGGCCAGATCGATTTCAATCCGTTTGCCGTCGGCATGAATGGCGCGCACCGCCTGGCCGTGGTGGAACTTGACCCCCTTGCGCTGCGCCGCGGCCGCCAGGCCGGTCGTGAATTTATGGATGTCGCCGGTGGAATCGCTGTCGGTGTAGAAACCGCCGTAGAAGTCGCCCGCGAGCGTTGGCTCGATCGCGCGCATCTCGGCCGCAGTGACGGCGCGCCGCTGCAGCCCGCCCTGGGCCAGCAGACGGTTGACGCTGGCCGCGTGATCGAAGCCAAGCACGGTCGCGGTAGATGTGGAGGATGCCTTCGCGGCGCGCATCGAAATCGATGCCTTCTTCGTGCGCCCACGAGAACAGATGTTCACGGGCCGCGATCGCCAGGCGCGTGGTTTCGATCGTATTGCGGCGGTAGTGGGGAATGGCCGCCGCGAACTCGGCAAACCAGGACAGCTTGTGCCAGCTCGGGGTGGGATTGACGAGCAAGGGCGCGTCGCGCGTGAACATCCATTTCAAGCCCTTGAACAAGGTCGAACGGTGATTCCAGACTTCGGCATTCGAGGCCGACAGCTGGCCGCCATTCATGAAAGAGGTTTCCATGCCCGTGTAGCGGTGCTGCTCGATCACGGTCACGGCAAAGCCGCGCCGGGCCAGGGCGTAAGCGGTCGTGACGCCGGTAATGCCGCCGCCAATTACTGCAATAGTTTTCATGTGAACTCAGGATTTCCAGCAGGGTCGATAAAGGGAAGCCTGGCGCGCACCATGCGCGCCGGACACCCCTCTGTGCTGGACCTGAGAGATTCACCCGCACAGGTGCGCCAGGCTTGCTCCTTCGGTGCACCGGGCGACGATCTCCGGTGGCTCTTCAGAGTTTAAGTGCGATACCGGTCCTTTGGCCTGAGAGATTCCGGGGCGGTTGCTCCTTCGGCGCCGTTCGCCTTTCAGTGAACGGACTCTCCCCGATATCGCGTCAGCATTGCGCTGACTGCCCGATCAGCATAACTCGCGGTCGGCTAAGGTTTCAAGAAAAATCTTCGTTTTGTGGTATTTCTGAAAATGTTTCTTTTTTGTTTCGTAGATGCAGTCACCCGTCCTACACTTGATTCCGACGCCGCCCGCGCACCGTTGAGTGATGTCAATGGTGTTAAGGCAAGGCCTTCGTAGTATTGCTGTTCCGGTATTTGTGAAATTGCAAAAAGGATGAACTCGATGAGAAGTCTGTTTTGGAATACGTCAGCAAAGGCGGCCATGCTGGGCCTGTTGCTTACCGGGTGCGGACGCGTGGAAGTCTCGCTCAATACGCCGCAAGGCCCGCGGTGCTGGCCGAGGTGGCACGCACTTCCTACGGTGTGCCGCACGTGCGCGCAGAAAACTTTCACAACCTCGGCTACGGCCTGGCCTATGCCTACGCCCAGGACAATGTGTGCATGTTCGCCGATACCTTGCTGACCGTGCAGGGTGAGCGCTCGCGCTTCTTCGGCCCCGAGGCGCTTATGACGGCGCTTACCAATGGCGAATACGGCGCGGCGATCGATTACCTCAATCTCAAGAACGAAGACAGCGATTTCTTTTTCAAAGGCTATATCGATATCGAGCAGCAGCGCAGCGCGTATGCGACCGGCAGCGCCGAAGCGCGTGACTTGCTGGCTGGCTACGTCGCGGGATACAACCGCTACCTGGCGGACAGCGCCGGCCGCCTGCCCGCCGCCTGCGCCAACGCGGCCTGGGTGCGCCCGATCACGATCGACGACATGTACCGCGTGCTCGCCGAGAAAGCCCTGCATGCCAGCGGCGAAGTCTTCGCGCAAGAAATCGTCAACGCGGCGCGCACGCCAGCCGTCACGCGCGTGGCAAAGCTGTCCGTCAAGCCGGGCAAGCGCGACCTGGGCTTCATGCAGCGGCGCCTGGCGCGCCTG
Source organism: Massilia sp. H-1 (assembly GCA_024703915.1). Lineage (GTDB taxonomy): Bacteria > Pseudomonadota > Gammaproteobacteria > Burkholderiales > Burkholderiaceae_D > Telluria_A. The sequence continues at coordinate 3,145,146 of CP087969.1, forward strand.
ACCAGCGAGCAGCTTGGCAGCAACGGCGTTGGCATCGGCCGCGACCTCAGCACGACTGGTGCGGGCCTCCTGCTCGGCAATCCGCACTATCCCTGGACCAGTACCGACCGCTTCTACCAGGCCCACCTGACCGTGCCCGGCCGCTACGACGCGATGGGTGTGGTGCTCGGTGGCATCCCCATGGTCGTGATCGGCTTCAACAAGGACGTGGCCTGGACCCACACCGTCACAGCCGCCGTGCACTTCACCACTTTCAAGCTCGCGCTCGACAACCGCGATCCGACCGGTACCACCTACCTGTACGACGGCCAGCCGGTCAAGATGACGTCGAAGACCGTGACGGTCGATGTACTGCAGAACAATGGCACGCTGGCACAGCGCAGCAAGACCTTCTACTTCAGCAAGCAGGGCGCGGTGATGGTGTATCCACAGGCGGGTGTTGTCTGGAACACGACCGAAGCAACCGTGCTGGGCGACCCGAACCGCAGCAATACCCGCATGCTCGAGCAGTGGATCGCGATCGGCCGGGCCGCCAGCGTGACCGAGCTGAAGACCGCGCTCGACAAGCATGCTTAGCTTGCCGTGGGTGAACACGGTCGCGGCTGACCGCCACGGCAACGCCATGTATGCCGATGCCAGCGTGGTGCCACTGGTCACCACCGACCGTTTCGCTTCCGACTGCTTCGTGGTGCCGCCGCTGCTGACCTTCGACGGATCGCGCAGTGCTTGTGCATGGGGTAACGATCCCAAGGCCCCGACGGGCGCCTTCTCATCTACCGATGCGCCCTTCATCATCCGCACCGACTACGCGGCCAATTCGAACGACAGCTATTGGGTCAGCAATGCACGCAGCTTGCTCAAGGGGCTAGCGCCGCTCGGCTATTCGCCGCTGTACGGACCGACCGACGTCGAACAGTCGCTGCGTACACGGGTCGGCTTCCGTCAGCTCGAGGACATGATCAGCCAGCGCAAACGGCTGGTCGTCACCGATCTGCAGACGCTGGCGTTCGCCAACCGGATCCACGCGGCCGAACTGGTGCTGCCGGAATTTTTGCCGCTGTGCCAGGGTTCGCCCGACCAGCAGATCCGGTCGGCCTGCAACGCGCTGGCAAACTGGGACCGCAAGGTCAATCTTGACAGCCGGGGCGCGGTGCTGTTCCGCGAATTCTGGAATCTGGCCGCCGACATTCCCGGCAAATGGCAGATACCGCTCGACGTCAACGATCCGGTCAACACGCCGCGCTCGCTGGCGCCGTCAGCGGGACCGGCGATGCTCGCGGCGCTCAAGGCCGCTGCGGGACAACTTGCCGCGCTCAATATACCGTTTGACGCGACTGGGCGATTACCAGGACGACACGCGCAATGGGGTGCGGGTGCCGGTACACGGCGGCATCGGCGACATCGATGGCTCGTACAACTCGATCCACATGGGCACCGGACTGACCGCGAGCGGTTACCACAACATTGTGTGGGGCACGAGCTATGTGCAGACCGTCACCTTCGATGCGGCTTCTAGCCCCGGTGGCGTATGCCATGCTGACTTACGGCCAGTCGGTCGATCCGAAGAATCCGCACTATGGCGATCAGATTCCCTTGTATTCGCGCAAGGAATTCCCGCAACTGCCATTCACGCCGGAAAAAATCCGCGCCGACCCCGCCTACCAGCTGACGCGGCTGCGCGAATAGGATCAGAGTGGTTCCAGGGCCGGTCCACGCATGCCCACCAGCAGCGCGTGGCCTAAGCACTGTCGATGCGGAACTCGCCATACTTCGCGCGCGACCAGCGCGCCGCCTCGCCTTCCTTGAAATACCAGCCGTCGCTGGCCAGCGACCAGCCCCAGCGGAACGACGTCAGTTCGGCCGACAGCTCGTCGGCCGCGAGCGGCGCGCCCTGGTCCAAACGGCTCGGCATGGCAACACCGCGCGTCGAGCTTGAGGACCACGTGCGGGCGGCCCGACAGCGCATCGAACGATGCAGTGCGCTCGATCTCGGGGAGCATGCGGAAACGCAATTGCATATAGTCGCCCTGCATCAGCGAACGCGGATCGACCGGTGCCAGTTCGACAAAGATCAGTAGGCCTTCGGCGATCAGCTTTTCCTTTTGCCAGATGCCGGTATTGGCCACGGCCAGGACGGCCAGTGCCGTCAGGGCGATGCCGATCGCCATCGTGCGCGGAAGCGCCTGGGTGGACGAAGGCGCCGCCTCGGCGTGTTCGCCGCGCAAGGCGAAGCGCGCAATGCTTAAGCCAGCAGGGCACCGGCCGCGATCATCCAGATCGCCTTGGTTTGCAGCGGATACGCTGCCTGATAGTAGAAGGCGCCGATAATCCACGCCGCGGCAATGCTTAGGCCGCCGTCGCCATGCGCCAGCTGCGCATGCCTAAGCACTGACGGCCAGAATCAGCAGCACGCCGCCCAGACTCGGCATCAGCCACGCGAGACCGAACAGGACTACGGCGGTCAGGCCGCTCCACGGACGCCGCAGCGCCAGCCAGCGCCGCGCAATCCAGGCGGCGCCGCCCACACTCATCACTACGGATCCGGCGCGGGCGATCGCGTCCCAGGGTTGTGCCAGGGTGCGCCAGTCGTTTGCGCCATCGCTTCAAGACTGAACTGGGCGCCGACCAGGAAGGTGACGCCTGCGTACAGGGCCAGGCCAGCGAGCAGGGCCGCACTCCACCCGCTTGCCAGGGCGTTCAGTACCGGCGCGCGGGCGCAGCTGGGCGAGGAGCCAGACCAGCAGTGCCGCATGCAGTGTCGACCAGAAATAGAATGCCTCATCAAAGTGATGCTTCGGCACCAGTGCCAGCATGCCCATCGTGCACGCCATGATGCCGAGCAGTATGCGCAGCCACTTGCGGTCGACGCCAACGGCGATCGCGATGGCCAGCGCATAGCAAAGCGATGGCGCTGTGGTGGGACAATTTGTCGAACAGGCCGGACCCAAGGATCACCAGGGCAGCGATGAGCGCGGGCACCAGCAATTGTTCTACGAACAGCGGCAAATTGCGCTTGCGAAGGAGGGCGACCGCGGCGGCGAGCAGCGGAATGCCGACCAGGAAGGGCCCGGCGCCGCGCTCAAGCACGCCACCGAACGCGATAAAGAAGATGGAAATCAGGGGGATGGCTGCCAGCCAGGCACCGAGCGCAGTCAGGGCGATCACCGGCCAGGGCCGCTCTTCCTCCTGCAATCGTGTGCTTCCCGGGGGCAGAATACCTTCGGCAATGGCTGTCGAGATCAGTTGGTCCAGTCGTGCGTGACTCATGCTGTCTCTCCTGCAGTAGCGCGCCGCGACTGTTTCAGAATGAAGTGGACGGTGCTTAAGCCAGCATGGCGGCCGCCGCAATGGCGATCAAGGTCAGTTCCGGAACTCGGTCGCTGCCCGGTCCGTCGAGCAAGAGGTTGACGAGCAAGCCGACCAGCATCACGTTCAGGCTCAGGCCGATTGCGCTCAGTGCGAAGATGTCGTGCAGGCGGGGCGAGCAGAAGGCAGCCATGGCGCCGCCCAAGGTCGCCAGCGCAATAAAGTAGAGCAAGTCGCTACCGTCACGATCGAACAGGTAGTCGAGGCCGATGAAGGCGATCAGCATGGCGGCAAACACCAGAGCGGTGCGCATGGCCCAGGGGCCCGCGCCGGTGTAGCGGTGCAGCACGGGTGACATGGCAACCACGAGCAGCGACGAAACCAGCCAGGACACGAGGTGCACCGCCGTGTGGCCCGGGCGCGAATCCCAGCTATAACCGATCTTGGCATGCACCCAGAGCGTGACGGCAGTCATCACCACCAGCGCCCACGGCGCCCACAGCGCATCGTGCCGCACACCAAGGCAGAGCGGCAGCGCCAGGGCGGACCACAAGGCAAACAATTGCCAGGCGTCCGCGCCGGTCTGATAGGTCTGGCCGAAAAGGCGAACAGGCCGCCGATGGCCATGAACGCGGTCAGGCCGAGCGGCACCCGGGCACGGGGCAGCAGGAGTGCGCTTAAGACACATGATCAGGATCACAGCCTGCAGCAAGGCAAACTTGCCGCTGCGGCCTAGCGTATCCCAGTTGGCGGCGATCCAGAATACGATGCCCAGTCCGCCAAGGGCGGCGGCCAGGATGGCGATGCCGAGGGGCAGGGTGCGCTTCCAGGCCGGGCGGTTCCGGCGTGCGGTCGGCGAGGCATTGCAGCTGTTCGGCTGCGGCGGGAGAGAGGGAATATCGGACTGCCAGTTCGTGCAAGGCGGGACGCGGGTCCATCAATGGCTACTTTCTCTGGTGGTGGTCAACGCAGTCTAACTGGATTTCATGCGAAAAAGCCCTTGCCAGAGTGAGGGCGCCTTTGCTATAGTTCGCCTCCCCGGAAACGGGGGCTGTTTCGAAAGGGATAGCGCAGTAAAAAGAGGGTTGACGAAGTACGCGAAACGCTGCATAATCTCACCTCTCTGCTGCTTACGAACACAACGCTTCGTACCAGGCAGCAAGGCAGTACCGAACCCTCGGCGGGAGCCTCGTTCTTTAACAATTAACAGTCGATAAGTGTGGGCGTTTGATGAAGGTGCCAAAGACCTCGGTCTTTGAATACTTAAATTATCAAATGTTCACAAAAAGAAATATAGGCGCTTCGCAAGAAGTGGCCTGTCAGTATTTTGAGTGAGCGAATTCGGACCAATGGGACGAATTCGGGCCGAAAGGTCCGACAAACAGAGATTGAACTGAAGAGTTTGATCCTGGCTCAGATTGAACGCTGGCGGCATGCCTTACACATGCAAGTCGAACGGCAGCGCAGGGCAACCTGGCGGCGAGTGGCGAACGGGTGAGTAATATATCGGAACGTACCCTGGAGTGGGGGATAACGTAGCGAAAGTTACGCTAATACCGCATACGATCTAAGGATGAAAGTGGGGGATCGCAAGACCTCATGCTCCTGGAGCGGCCGATATCTGATTAGCTAGTTGGTGGGGTAAAGGCCTACCAAGGCATCGATCAGTAGCTGGTCTGAGAGGACGACCAGCCACACTGGAACTGAGACACGGTCCAGACTCCTACGGGAGGCAGCAGTGGGGAATTTTGGACAATGGGCGAAAGCCTGATCCAGCAATGCCGCGTGAGTGAAGAAGGCCTTCGGGTTGTAAAGCTCTTTTGTCAGGGAAGAAACGGTGAGAGCTAATATCTCTTGCTAATGACGGTACCTGAAGAATAAGCACCGGCTAACTACGTGCCAGCAGCCGCGGTAATACGTAGGGTGCAAGCGTTAATCGGAATTACTGGGCGTAAAGCGTGCGCAGGCGGTTTTGTAAGTCTGTCGTGAAATCCCCGGGCTCAACCTGGGAATTGCGATGGAGACTGCAAGGCTAGAATCTGGCAGAGGGGGGTAGAATTCCACGTGTAGCAGTGAAATGCGTAGAGATGTGGAGGAACACCGATGGCGAAGGCAGCCCCCTGGGTCAAGATTGACGCTCATGCACGAAAGCGTGGGGAGCAAACAGGATTAGATACCCTGGTAGTCCACGCCCTAAACGATGTCTACTAGTTGTCGGGTTTTAATTAACTTGGTAACGCAGCTAACGCGTGAAGTAGACCGCCTGGGGAGTACGGTCGCAAGATTAAAACTCAAAGGAATTGACGGGGACCCGCACAAGCGGTGGATGATGTGGATTAATTCGATGCAACGCGAAAAACCTTACCTACCCTTGACATGTACGGAAGCCACGAGAGATCGAGGTGTGCTCGAAAGAGAGCCGTAACACAGGTGCTGCATGGCTGTCGTCAGCTCGTGTCGTGAGATGTTGGGTTAAGTCCCGCAACGAGCGCAACCCTTGTCATTAGTTGCTACGAAAGAGCACTCTAATGAGACTGCCGGTGACAAACCGGAGGAAGGTGGGGATGACGTCAAGTCCTCATGGCCCTTATGGGTAGGGCTTCACACGTCATACAATGGTACATACAGAGGGCCGCCAACCCGCGAGGGGGAGCTAATCCCAGAAAGTGTATCGTAGTCCGGATTGTAGTCTGCAACTCGACTGCATGAAGTTGGAATCGCTAGTAATCGTGGATCAGCATGTCGTGGTGAATACGTTCCCGGGTCTTGTACACACCGCCCGTCACACCATGGGAGCGGGTTTTACCAGAAGTAGGTAGCTTAACCGCAAGGGGGCGCTTACCACGGTAGGATTCGTGACTGGGGTGAAGTCGTAACAAGGTAGCCGTATCGGAAGGTGCGGCTGGATCACCTCCTTTCTAGAGTTGCACCTGGTTATAGAACCATTCATTAAGCGTCCACTCTTATCGACTGTTGAATTTAGAAGAAACAGTAGCAGTGTCCAAGTCGGGGCTGTAGCTCAGCTGGTTAGAGCACCGTGTTGATAACGCGGGGTCGTTGGTTCGAGTCCAACCAGCCCTACCAAGTTCCGAATTTGGGGGATTAGCTCAGCTGGGAGAGCACCTGCTTTGCAAGCAGGGGGTCGTCGGTTCGATCCCGTCATCCTCCACCACTCTACTTAATCTTGAAAGTGCAAACGTAAGCAAAGATGCTTAGGTTTGATCTTTTAGAGATCATTGCTGTTTCGTTCTTTAACAATCTGGAAGAAGTAAAGTTTTATGTCAATCCGTGCAAACGGTTTGGCAGGGTAGTAAAACTTGTATCAACAAACAAAGCAACAACGCTGTACTCTTATCTCTATAAACGCTTTCTGGTTAGTCGCCAGAAGCTAACGTTATAGGGACAAGCGAATAAGTGCACATGGTGGATGCCTTGGCGATTACAGGCGATGAAGGACGTAGTAGCTTGCGATAAGCTGCGGGGAGTGAGCAAACACACTTTGATCCGCAGATTTCCGAATGGGGAAACCCGGCCTTTTAGGTCATTGCATACTGAATACATAGGTATGCAAAGCGAACGTGACGAACTGAAACATCTAAGTAGCTGCAGGAAAATAAATCAACCGAGATTCCCAAAGTAGTGGCGAGCGAAATGGGATGAGCCTGCATGATTTAGCATGACGCATAGTAGAACGGATTGGAAACTCCGGCCATAGAGGGTGATAGCCCCTTATACGAAATGCGATGTGTGGAACTAAGTATGCGACAAGTAGGGCGGGACACGAGAAATCCTGTCTGAATATGGGGGGACCATCCTCCAAGGCTAAATACTCGTAATCGACCGATAGTGAACCAGTACCGTGAGGGAAAGGCGAAAAGAACCCCGGGAGGGGAGTGAAATAGATCCTGAAACCGTGTGCATACAAACAGTAGGAGCGGACTTGTTCCGTGACTGCGTACCTTTTGTATAATGGGTCAGCGACTTACATTCAGTGGCAAGGTTAACCATATAGGGAAGCCGTAGAGAAATCGAGTCCGAATAGGGCGACAGTCGCTGGGTGTAGACCCGAAACCAAGTGATCTACTCATGGCCAGGATGAAGGTGCGGTAACACGCCCTGGAGGTCCGAACCCACTAATGTTGAAAAATTAGGGGATGAGCTGTGGGTAGGGGTGAAAGGCTAAACAAACTTGGAAATAGCTGGTTCTCTCCGAAAACTATTTAGGTAGTGCCTCAAGTATCACCATCGGGGGTAGAGCACTGTTATGGCTAGGGGGTCATTGCGACTTACCAAACCATTGCAAACTCCGAATACCGATGAGTGCGAGCTTGGGAGACAGACGTCGGGTGCTAACGTCCGGCGTCAAGAGGGAAACAACCCAGACCGCCAGCTAAGGTCCCAAAGATTGGCTAAGTGGAAAACGAAGTGGGAAGGCTAAAACAGTCAGGATGTTGGCTTAGAAGCAGCCATCATTTAAAGAAAGCGTAATAGCTCACTGATCGAGTCGTCCTGCGCGGAAGATGTAACGGGGCTAAGCCAGTCACCGAAGCTGCGGATATCCGTAAGGATATGGTAGGAGAGCGTTCTGTAAGCCTGCGAAGGTGTCTTGTAAAGGATGCTGGAGGTATCAGAAGTGCGAATGCTGACATGAGTAGCGATAATGGGGGTGAAAAGCCCCCACGCCGTAAGCCCAAGGTTTCCTGTTCAACGTTCATCGGAGCAGGGTGAGTCGGCCCCTAAGGCGAGGCAGAGATGCGTAGCTGATGGGAAGCAGGTTAATATTCCTGCACCGTCGTATGATGCGATGGGGGGACGGATCGTGGAAGGTTGTCCGGGTGTTGGATGTCCCGGTTTTTGACTCATAGAAGGCGCTTAGGCAAATCCGGGCGCGGAATTCAAGGGGTTGAGACGAGAGACTTAGGTCTCGAAGCAATCGGAAGTGGTTCCAAGAAAAGCCTCTAAGCTTCAGTCATACGAGACCGTACCGCAAACCGACACAGGTGGGCGAGATGAGTATTCTAAGGCGCTTGAGAGAACTCGGGAGAAGGAACTCGGCAAATTGGTACCGTAACTTCGGGAAAAGGTACGCCCTTGTAGTTTGACCACTTTACTGTGGAAGGATGAACGGGTTGCAATAAACTGGTGGCTGCGACTGTTTAATAAAAACACAGCACTCTGCAAACACGAAAGTGGACGTATAGGGTGTGACGCCTGCCCGGTGCTGGAAGATTAAATGATGGGGTGCAAGCTCTTGATTGAAGTCCCAGTAAACGGCGGCCGTAACTATAACGGTCCTAAGGTAGCGAAATTCCTTGTCGGGTAAGTTCCGACCTGCACGAATGGCGTAACGATGGCCACACTGTCTCCTCCCGAGACTCAGCGAAGTTGAAGTGTTTGTGATGATGCAATCTACCCGCGGCTAGACGGAAAGACCCCATGAACCTTTACTGTAGCTTTGCATTGGACTTTGAACCAATCTGTGTAGGATAGGTGGGAGGCTTTGAAGCGGGGACGCCAGTTCTCGTGGAGCCATCCTTGAAATACCACCCTGGTTTGTTTGAGGTTCTAACCTTGGCCCGTTATCCGGGTCGGGGACAGTGCATGGTAGGCAGTTTGACTGGGGCGGTCTCCTCCTAAAGTGTAACGGAGGAGTTCGAAGGTACGCTAGGTACGGTCGGACATCGTGCTAATAGTGCAATGGCATAAGCGTGCTTAACTGCGAGACTGACAAGTCGAGCAGGTACGAAAGTAGGACATAGTGATCCGGTGGTTCTGTATGGAAGGGCCATCGCTCAACGGATAAAAGGTACTCTGGGGATAACAGGCTGATTCCTCCCAAGAGTTCATATCGACGGGGGAGTTTGGCACCTCGATGTCGGCTCATCACATCCTGGGGCTGTAGCCGGTCCCAAGGGTATGGCTGTTCGCCATTTAAAGTGGTACGTGAGCTGGGTTTAAAACGTCGTGAGACAGTTTGGTCCCTATCTGCCGTGGGCGTTGGAAATTTGAAGGGGGCTGCTCCTAGTACGAGAGGACCGGAGTGGACAGACCTCTGGTGTACCGGTTGTCACGCCAGTGGCATTGCCGGGTAGCTAAGTCTGGAAGAGATAACCGCTGAAAGCATCTAAGCGGGAAACTTGCCTTGAGATGAGATTTCCCAGAGCCTTGAGCTCTTTAAAGGGTCGTTCGAGACCAGGACGTTGATAGGTCAGGTGTGGAAGTGCAGTAATGCATTAAGCTAACTGATACTAATTGCCCGTACGGCTTGTCCCTATAACATTAGCAGTTGTAGACGATAAGAATACGCGTTGTGCTTGTTGTTGATACGAGTGCTACCAGTAATACAAAACAATACTTCTTCCAGATTCAAGGTACTGCTGCCCCGTTGGGAGCATCTACCTGTACAAGTTATGCCTGATGACCATAGTAACTCGGTACCACCCCTTCCCATCCCGAACAGGACCGTGAAACGAGATTACGCCGATGATAGTGCTGCAACCAGTGTGAAAGTAGGTTATCGTCAGGCTAGTTATAAGAGAAAAACCCCGGTGCAGAAATGCTTCGGGGTTTTTTTTCGTCCACAAATTCATCGAGGTGCCGCCGCATGGATTCCGGAACTTTCCGCCTGATAGTCACTGTCGTTGCGATCGTGATCGGTATTGTGTTCGTTAGCCGGATCGCCGCAGCTCGCATGGCTGGAAGCGCGCAAGGAAGCGATGGCGTATGCCGCGGCATGCGAGGGCGCGCCCTTGCGTACGCCGGAACGGCGCGAGCAGGCGATGGAAAACGGTTATCTGATCAACCAGGTCCATGACTGCATCGACAAAGCTTCATTCGTGGCGGCGGCAGAGCAGAAGGCGCGCTGGGAAGCTGCCAACACGCCCGAAGCCAAAGCCAGAGATGCCGCGATTCGTGCAGCCCATGAGGCGGAAAACGCTTCGCTGCAGGCACTGGCCGCACAAATTCAGCCGCCGGTTCCCACTTCCGAGCTAAGCAGACGACGAAGCGGCATTGCCCGAGATCCCTTTCCGCGCGCAAGACGTGAATACCGCGCCGGAAGCGGACCTGGCCTCCGCCTTTGGCCTGTCGCCCGAGACAGCCGCGAACATCATCGACGAACGATCCCGGCGCCCCTTCTCGGACTGGCCCGATCTGGTCAACCGGGTAATTGGATTGCACAGCGCCCGCAACACCATGTTCGCCAGCCTGGGCGGCCTGAACGTCAATGGTCAGCCTTTCCCTGGCCCGCCGCCCGATGCGCGCATGGTCCTCTTTGCGCGTGAATCGCTGCGCAAGAATAACCGGACCGGACTCAAGGTCATTGCACAGTAAACGCGCACGGACCACCGAGCCGCTGATAGCCGTCGTCGAACAGCATCCAGGCGGCGTAGTTTCCCGGCGCCAGGTTCGTCGTATCGAAACTGACACTGCCGCTGGCGGTCGTGATGTATTTCCAGTCCAGCCATTTTGTCGTGCCTGGCTCAGCGCTCAAGCACTCCACAAACCAATCCAGTTCCTGGCCCGCACGCGGCTGGCTTAAGCATCGCGAATGACAAGACCATTTGCCCGCCACGGACCACCGACGCCGTGCTGTTCGACACTAGTTCCGTGACGCAGAAGGACACCGGGCCGCCAAGTACTTCATAGCCGTCCCGATACAGATACCAGGCGCTGTAATCCGCCACTGCCAGTCCCGCAGTCCCGGCCAACCAGCTGCCGCTTTGCTGCGCCGCGTAGGTCCACACGGCGGCGCTGCCCTTGCTTAAGCACTTGTGCCCGGGCCATACACGCCGATCCAGTTCTTCGCATCCAGCTTGCCGACAGGCGCGGCATAGGCCAGCGCGAATCCGCTGCCTTTCTGCACGTAAGCGGCCTTGGCCGACAGCGCGGCTTGCTGGCTGCGGTTGGTGCCGATCTGTGGATCGGTCCTGCTGGCGCCGCCCGTTTCCACATGGCCCGCAATGCGGCGCAAGAACTGGCTGTCGCTGCTGCTGCGAATCGACAAGTCGTACCAGCCAAAGCTGGTGCCGAGCGGACGCTTGAGGGCGACTGTTGCCGACGGACCGATGACGACCGTGCTGCCTGCAGCGCCATAGGCATTGTCGGCCACGGTCACGGTGCACGCTGTGCTGCCGCCGACATTGGACAGATAGAGCACCAGGCCCGGCACGCCAGGCTCGTACTCGACCCGCACATCCGGCCGCGCCGTGTTTGCTGCCGTGCTGCCCTTGAACTGGCGCAGGAATCCGTTCGGACCATGCACGCTCAGCTCATACGTCGGCGTGCTGGGAGTTCCAGGTTTCCGCCTCGATCGACTTGCCCGGCTCGACCGCGTAATACCAGGGCCCATCGGTGCGCACGCTGGAATAGGCAATGAAGGCAGCGCCGCAGCGTCCGCTATTACGCAGGTTGAGCACCAGCCGCGCGCCAGTCGCCGTGCCGTCGGCCGTGACCTGATAAGGCAGCGCGCAGGCGGGCCGGGTGTTGCTCGGGTCGCTGCAACGCTCCTGGCGTGGCAGTGTCTGCTGCTGCGGCGGAGCCGGCATCGGTTTGCCGCTGACCAGGGTGTAGCTGGTCGAGCCCGGCACGCTGGCTTAGCCAGCCGGTGTTCGGATTCTTGAAGTCGAAGGCACTGGTCAGGTCGCCACTGACCGTGCGCCGCCACGGCGAAATCTGGTTGCAGGCGATCGCGTTGCGCACCTTGCCGCGCGCGACCAGCCACTCTTCGAGGAACCGTAATTGCGAGGTGTGGTCGAACAGTTGCGAGCACACGCGGCCGCCCTTGGTCCAGGGCGAGACGATCAGCATCGGCACGCGCGGTCCCAGTCCGACCGGGATGCCTTGGTAATTCTCGTACTGCCCAATGTCCGGCAGCGTGGTGCGGCCCATGGCCGTCGTCAGCGGCGGCACATGGGCTGGCATGTGGTCGAAGAAGCCATCGTTCTCATCGTAGGTCAGCAGGAAAACCGTCTTCGACCAGGTTTCCGGACTGGCGACCAGGGCCGCGAGCAAGCGTGCAGCAATGTTCTCATCGGCATTCGGCGAGTTCAGGTGAATGCTCGGTGTAATCGTTGGGTGCGCAGATCCACGATACCTGCGGCAAGCGGCCATTGCGCACGTCGTCGGCAAAGCTGGCGACCAGCCAGTCGCCGCGCGTGCCAACGCTGTTGCTCTCAGTCGAGCCCGGCGCGATCGCACGGCCGTACTGGTAAAGGGGCGAGCTGCTGCTCAGGCGCGAGCCGTCCGCATTCACGCGGAAGTTGCGGAAGTACGCCAGGTAGTTGTCGCCGTAGTTGTCCCATTCCTGGTACACCTTCCAGCTCACCCGGTTGGCTTGCAAGGTTTCCGCGTAGGTCGTCCAGTTCGGTGCGGATGCCGTCACGGCGGCGGTGACGTTGTCCTTGGCGGGATCGTTGTTGTAATAGCCGCGGGTGCTGATGTTGTACAGGCTGCCCATGCTGGCGATCCAGTTCTGGTTGGTGCCTGTCAGCATGAACATCCGGTTGGGATCGGTCGCGCCAAAGATCGAGCAGTGGTAGGCATCGCAGATCGTGAACGCGTCCGCCAGCGCGTAATAGAAAGGAATATCGGCGCGGTCGAAATACCCCATCGACAGCGCCGTTTTTTGCCTGACCCAGGCATCCCAGCCCTGCCATGTCTGCTGCGATCCTTTCCACGAATGATTCGTGCCCACCGACAGCGCTGGTGTTCTTGACGTCGAAGTGGAATGGCAGCACGGTGCCGCTTCGACCGTATCCGGCTGATGCCATACCGGCAAGCCGGACGGCAGGGTAATGGCGCGCGGATCGTCGAAGCCGCGCACGCCCGACAGCGTGCCGAAGTAATGATCGAAGGAGCGGTTCTCTTGCATGAAGATCACCACATGCTCAACGTCCGCCAGCGTGCCGGTGACGTTGTTCGCCTCCACTGCCAGCGCGTCGCGTATCACGGCCGGTAACATCGATGTGCTTAGGCCGCTGCTGCAGCCATTCCCAGAAAACCGCGCCTGCCTTTCGAGACCATGCCGTACTCCGTGTGGGTAAAGAAGCGGAAACGATAGCGTGCCAATATGACACGGCGATGGCAAAAGCGCCCGCGGTGTCGCTGTTGTGCAATCGGCGGGCGGAGAAAAGCGGCACAACCGCCGCGCGCCAGGCCACCGAAGGAAAACTTATGCCAAGTTAATATTAGTAAAATTGCTCTACCGAGTGACTGGCGATCCCCCATTTTGATGACATATAGTTACTGCACTGCAGCATGCACCCACTGTGAGGTGCAGTGCACTTACTGAAGATGGGAATCACATGGACAACAGCACCAAGGCCTACCTGGTCGGCGGGGGCATCGGCTCCCTTTCCGCAGCAGCATTCATGATCCGCGACGCCGGACTCTCCGGCGCCAACATCACCATTTTTGAATCCATGCCGCTGCTTGGCGGCAGCCTCGACGGCAGGTGGCAACGCCGCTTCCGGCTACACCTTGCGCGGCGGCCGTATGCTCACCACCGACAACTATGAATGCACCTGGGATCTGTTCAAATCGATCCCCTCGCTCCAGCACCCCGGGCGCTCGGTGTTCGACGAGACGGTGGAATTCAATAAGGAAAACGTCCCGAATTCGCAAGCACGGCTGGTCGACCGCAATCGCTTCAAGGTGGACGTGACTTCCATGGGCTTCAGCATGAACGACCGGCTTGAACTGCTGCGTCTGAGCGAGGCCGATGAAGCAACCCTGGGCACGAGCGTCATCACCGACTGGCTGTCGCTTCAAGCATTTTTCGAGACCACATTCTGGTTCATGTGGGCCACGACGTTTGCGTTCCAGCCCTGGCACAGCGCGGTGGAATTCAAGCGTTACCTGCATCGCTTCATGAAAGAGTTCTCCCGCATCAGAAACGCTCGGCGGCGTGAAGCGCACCGTCTACAACCAGTACGATTCGCTGGTGCGCCCTTTGCACGCCTGGCTCAGGCAGCAGGGTGTGGTGTTCGTGCCAGACTGCACGGTGACCGATCTGGCCATGCACAGCGATCATGAAGGCAAGTGGGTGGTCACGGGAATCGCCTGCCAGCGCGGCGGGCAGGCGGAAACGGTGGCGGTGGCGGAGGGCGATCTGGTCTTCTTCCAGAATGCCTCGATGACCGACGCCTCGAGCTACGGCGCGATGGACCGCGCACCTGCGCAGCTGACCAAGCAAGACAGCGCTGGCTGGACCTTGTGGGAAAAACTGGCCCAGGGGCGTCCCGAATTCGGCAATCCGGCGGCGTTCAATTCCAGCATTCCCGAGTCCTACTGGGCGTCCTTCACGGTCACCCTGCGCGATCCGGCCTTTTTCGACAAGATGGAACAGTTCACGGGCAATCCTTGCCAAGACGGGCGGCCTGGTGACGTTCAAGGATTCGAACTGGTTCATGTCGGTGGTGCTGGCGCATCAGCCGCACTTCATCGACCAGCCCGAGGGCACCCAGGTCTTCTGGGGCTACGCGTTGCATCCGGACCGGATCGGCGACTTTGTCGCCAAGCCCATGTCCGAGTGCACGGGGGCCGAGATTCTCAAGGAGCTGTGCGGTCACCTGAACTTCGACCAGTCCGTCATGTCCAGCGCGACCTGCATCCCTTGCCGCATGCCTTACATCACGAGCATGTTCATGCCGCGCGCCTGGTCCGACCGGCCGTTGCCGGTGCCGCGCAATTCCAGGAACCTCGCGTTCGTCAGTCAGTTCGTCGAGATCGCCGACGACGTGGTGTTTACCGTGGAGTATTCGGTGCGCGCCGCGCAGATGGCGGTCTATGAGCTGCTCGGTGTCGAACGTGAAGTGCCGCCAATCACGCCGCATGATGCCTCGCTCAAGGTGAAATTCGATGCGCTGATCAAGGCCCTGTAAAGCAGGCACAAGAGCCCCGGCGCAAGGCCGGGGCCAGCACGCTTATTGCGGCTTGTACGTCACTTTCAGGTTGTAGGTCGACGCCTTGTAGCCTTTGAGCAGCACATACACGTCGCCATTGGCGGTCATGCTGACCGTGCAGGTTTCCGTGCTGGTGGCGCCGTCCGACTTGCAGGTGTAGGTGGACGTGGTCGGCACCGCCGACTTGCGCACATACAAATCAGGTATCGCCGGTGCCGGTGGTATCGGCCCGGAAACTGCCGCCCGACGCCACCTTGAACGGACCGAAGGACTTGGTCTGATTGAGCGTCAGCGAACCGCTGAAGTTTTCCACGCGGTCGGCTGCCGCCGGTCCGTCACTGCCCAGTTCGATCAAATAGGCTGCCGCCAGTTTCGCGAACTTGAGCGCGTGCGCCGCCTGATTGCCCGAATTCGCATAGGTATCGTTGGCGGTGTGGATGTAGGGGTTGTCATCCCCGTCCAGCGTTTCGAAAGGGAACGATGCCGGGTAACCCTGGTTGTACCAGGAAGCATGATCTGAGCAGGCGTAGCCGCACTTCGAATAACCGACCGTCACGCCCGGCTGATAGGCTGCTACCAGCTTGGCAAGGAAGTCGTTCTGCAAGCTGTCGGTGTAGTCGGTGTAGATCCAGATGTCCGACGGCGAGCCCTTGTAGTTGGTCATATCAAGCTGCATCGAGCCGACCACATTGACATTGTTGGCCTTGAAGTTCTGCGCGATCGCCGCCGAACCGCGCAAGCCAACTTCCTCGGCCGCATAGCCGATGAACTTGATCGTGCGGCGCGGCTTGTAGTTGCTGGCAATCAGGGCGCGGAATGCCTCGGTCATGCTGGCAAGACCGGACGCATCGTCATCGGCGCCCGGTGCGCGCATGGTCTCGCCTGAACCCGATCCGACCGAATCGAGGTGGCCGCCAATGACGATCACTTCAGCCGCATTGTCGGTGCCGGTAATGGTCGCGATCACGGACTTCTGGTTGTAGCCGCTATGCGTGAACTGGGTCACGGAAATATCGCTGCGGCCGGTGGCCATGCTTAAGCCCACTTGGTGCGCAGCCAGTTCGACGCATCGCTGCCGCCGGTCGTGTTGTAGTAGCGGTTCACGAACGAGGCCAGATCATTGATCGTGGTCGTGATATTACTGGCCTGCATTTGCGAGAGCACGCCCGGCACCACCGCCTGGTTGTCGAGGACATACGAGGGACGGCTGAGCATGGGCGTGGCCAGCGTGGAGAGCGTGGCTTGCTTGCTCAAGGCCCGTTTGCCCTCGGCCTCGCTGGCGTGGAACATGTAGCCGCCGCAGCGTTTCAGCTCCTTGTGCACCGCTTCGCTGAGGCTGGCCAGCTGGCTGTCGTCGACCTCGACCAGGTGCACTTTTTCGGTGGCGGCGATCTTGGCGCTTACTTTCGTTGGTGCGCAGCAGTTTGCTTTCCTTGGCGATCACTTGGGGCGCCACTTTCTGCAAGTGGGCAAACGCCGCATCGCCGACCGTGATCCAGCTGGTTTTCGCTTCCGCCATCGCGTTCGTGCTGGCCAGCAATCCGGTCAGCAACATGGCCAGCGCGGCTGGCAGTACGCGGCGCGTGGGATGACGCATCTGATTGTTCATGATTCTTCCTTTTTCATGTCAGGTTGAGTCGGCTTACTGCGGGGTGTAGGTCAGCTTCAGGCTGTAGGTCGCGCTGGTGTAGCCCTTGAGCAAGACGTACACATCGCCATTGGCCGTCATGGTCACCGTGCACGATTCGGTGCTGGTCGCGCCATCCGATTTGCAGGTGTACGACGAGGTGGTCGGGGTGTAGGTCTTGCGGACATACAAGTCGGTGTCGCCGGTCCCCGTGGTCTCAGCCTTGAAGGTGCCGCCGCTTCTCACCTTGAACGGACCGAAGGCCTTGGTGGCGCCGGTCGCGAGCGAGCCGCTGAAATTCTCCACGCGTGGCAGATTGGTGTCGCTGATGCCATCGCTGCCCAGTTCGATCGCGAACGAGGCGGCCAGCTTGGCGAACTTGAGCGCGTGCACGGCCTGGTTGCCGGAATTGGCATAGGTATCGTTGGCGCTGTGAATGTAGGGATTGTCGCCACTCATCGACGACTCGAATGGCATCGAGGTCGGATAGCCCTGCGCATTCCACGAAGCATGATCGGAGCAGGCGTAGCCGCAGCGGTCGTAGCCGATGGTCAGGCCCGGCTGGTAGGTCGTGATCAGCTTGGCGACGAAGTCGCTTTGCAGGCTGTCCGTGTAATCGGTGAACAGATAGATGTCGTTGGCCGCCCCCTTGTAGTTGGTCATGTCGAGTTGCAGCACGCCCACCACATTGACATTGTTGGTCTTGAAGTTCTGGGCGATGGCTGCCGAACCGCGCAAGCCCACTTCTTCGGCCGCATAGCCGATGAACTTGATCGTGCGGCGCGGCTGGTAGCCGCTCGCGATCATGGCCCGCAGCGCCTCGGTCATGCTGGCAATGCCGGATGCATCGTCGTCGGCGCCTGGTGCGCGCGTGGTTTCGCCGGTGCCCGAACCGTTGATCGAATCGAGGTGGCCGCCAATGACGATCACCTCGGACGCATTGTCGGTGCCGTTGATCGTCAGAATCACGGACTTCTGGTTGTAGCCGCTGTGCGTGAACTGGGCAACGGAAATATCGCTGCGCCCGGTGGCCATGCTTAAGCCCACTTGGTGCGCAGCCAGTTCGATGCATCGCTGCCGCCGGTGGTGCTGTAGTAGCGGTTGACGAAGGACGAGAGGTCGTTGATCGTGGTCGTGATGTTACTGGCCTGCATTTGCGACAGGACAGGCGTGACAGTCGCACTGTTGTCGAGCACGTAGGAAGGCCGGGTCAGCATGGCCGTGCTCAGCGTGGTCGCCTTGGTCAGCGCGCTTGCCGTCCGCCTCGCTGGCGTGGAAGGCAAAGCCGCCGCAGCGCTTGAGCTCGTGGTGCACGGCTTCGCTCAGTTGCGCCAGCTGCGTATCGTCGACCTCGACCAGGTGGACTTTCTCGGTGGCGGCCACTTTGGCGTGGGCATCGGTGGCGCGCACCATCTTGCTTTCTTTGGCGATCACTTGCGGTGCGACTTTCTGCAAGTGCATGAAGGCCGCATCGCCGACCGTGATCCAGGTTTTTCCTGCCGCCATCGCGGCCGAGCTGGCAAACAAGCCTGCCAGCAAAACGGCGAGCACGGCCGGTACCGTGCGGCGCTCGAAATGTCGCTTCTGATTCTCCATCGATTTTTCCTTTTTATTAGAAGGGCTGTTCGCCCTGTGCAAAGCGGAAATCAGGCAGGTGAGCCCGGTGCCGCTCATCCAAGAAGCAAAGCAGCCGGGATGGCCGCAACGGTCGGATACGTGAAAGCAGTGGCTGCATGAAAAGGCAAGCTTGCAAAAAATACTATCACGCAAATTGCATGCTGCGACGCATGTGTCTGATTAGACCGACAGTCTAATTTTTAACAAAATCAATGACTTACGGAAATATGTGGGACTGCGGCATGCCCCGATGCTAGGGTGCATCGGTCCCCAGTTCGACCGCCCAGGCAGCTGCCAGGCGGGCGAATTTGAGTGCATGCGCGGCCTGCATGCCGGAGTTGGCATAGGTGTCGCGCGGGGTGTGGATGTGCGGATTGTCGTCGCCGAGGCGCGCTTCGAACGGCATCGAGGCCGCGTAGCCGAGCGCGTTCCAGGCCGCATGGTCGGAGCAGGCGTAGCCGCAGCGGTCGCTGCCGACGGTCAGCGCCGGCAGGTAGGCGGCGATCAATTTTTCGAGAAAGGCGTTTTGTTCGCGGTCCGTGTAATCGCTGATCAGGTAAATGTCTTTGGGAGAACCCCGGTAATTGGTCATGTCCAGCTGCAGCACGCCCACGACATCGATCTGTTCCTTGCGGAACTGGGCGGCAATGTCCTGGGCCCCGCGCAGCCCGACTTCCTCGGCCGCGTAGGCGATCAGTTTGATCGTGCGGCGCGGCCGGTAGTTGCTGAACGCGAGCACGCGCAGCACTTCACTCAGTCCGGCAACGCCGGAAGCGTCATCGTCGGCGCCGGGCGCCAGCGCCGTCTCGGCCCGGCTGCGCAAATTGATCGAGTCGAGATGGGCACCGAGCACGATCACTTCGGCCGCCTTGTCGCTGCTTAAGCAATGGTGGCGATCACCGAGCGCTGCGGGTAGCCGAAGCGTGCGTGAACTGGTCCACCGACAGGCCGCCATGCTGTTCGCCCAGCGCAGCCCAGCTCGCGCGCAGCCAGTCCGATGCCGCCGCCCCGTGCTTGCTGCGGTAGTAGCGGTTGCTAAAGCCGGACAGTTGCGTGATGCTTTGCGCGATGCGGTGCTCATCCATTTGCGCCAGCAGCGGCGTCACCAGCGCCTGGTTGGCCAGCACGTACGCGGGGCGGGTGGTGCGCGGCCGCACCCGCATGGCCTCGGCATCGAGCGCCTTGCGCGCCGCCGCTTCGCTGGCATGCAGCATGAAGCCGCCGCAGCGGCGCAATTCCTGGTGCAAGGTGGCGGCGATCCGCTCGACGTCGCGCGCCGGTACTTCCAGCAGATAGACGTTCTCGGTGGCGCCCCGGTCGGACGGCTGCAGCCACCGGTTGGCGCGGATGCTCATGCGCTGCCCGTGCTGGCGCAGCTGGCCGTAAGCGCTCTCGCCGACCGTCACCCAGCCGGACTGCGCGCAGGCAGCGCTCGTGCTCGCCATTAGGAATGCTGCCGCCAAGCTATGCCTGTCCATGCCCGCCTCCTTTATTGAAGGAAAAGCTTACTCCGGCATTGATGGGTTCGGTTCAGCGCGGGTGTGAGCAAATTTGCGAAAGATCAAACCTTCTCGCGTATAGTCGTCGGCATGCGCAAACACGATGAATTCAATCAGACCACGGCCTTGGGCGAGATCAAGGTGACCGTCATCCGCCATGAAATTGCGACGCCGCCATCGCTGAACGTACCGTATGAGGGACGTAATCCCGCGGTGCAGGCGGCGTTCCCTGCAAGGCTTTCCACCGTCCTATGGATCGGGCCTGGCCTACAAGGGATTCGGCCCCGGCGGCGTGCTCGAATTTTATTGCCTCACCGACCGTGGGCCGAACGGCGACGGTCCGCAAGTCGCGCACGGCGGCGACAACAGGGACAGCAAATTGTTCCCTGCGCCAGGCTTCATTCCCGATCGGCGTGCTGCAAGTCAACGCGGCGGGCGCCGTGCTGCTGTCGAGCATGCCGATCCGGAGCGCGGACGGCAGCGTCGTCTCCGGCTTGCCGCTGCCGCCCGGCACGACCGGCCACTCGGCCGAGGTGCCCGTGCTCGATGCGCTGCGGTTCGATCCTGCTTAAGCAAGGCCGTGTTCAGCGCGAAGGGCATCGACAGCGAAGCGATTGCCTTCGATCCTGCCGGAAAGGCGCTGTGGGTGACCGACGAATACGGCCCCTTCCTGCTCAGGATCGATCCGCTCACGGGCGTGGTAAGCAAGCGCTACGGACCGGGCACCGGCTTGCTTAGCCGTGCTGGCCAAGCGCCGCCCGAACCGGGGCATGGAAGGCATGACCTTCGATCCGTCCAGCGGCCTGGTCCACGCCTTCCTGCAAAGTCCGCTCAGCGACGGCAAGGCGCACTACGCCGTCACCGGCCGCGATGAAAAGGTCGAGCGCTACAGCCGGCTTTTGCGCTGGATCGTGTTCGATCCGGCCAGCGAGCGCACGACCCGGACGATGGCGTATCCGCTCGACAGCGCGGCCTACGCCAAAGGGCGCACGGGCAACGCCAAGCTTGGCGATGTGGTGGCCCTGGGCAAGGGCAAGTTCATCGTGATCGAACAGGGCGAGGGGGCGGGCGGCGCGATCTTCAATCACCTGATGCTGATCGACACCGCAGGCGCCAGCGATATCTCGGCCTGGGGCAGCGAGCTCGAGCGCAGCAGCATGCGCGGCGCACCGGTCGCCGGCGCCGACTGGACGGCGATCAAGCCGCTGCGCAAGACCCTGCTGCTTGATCTGAACCGGATCGGCTGGACCGCGGAAAAGGCCGAAGGCCTGGCGCTGGCCGGGGACTGCACGCTGGCAATGAGCAACGACAACGATTTCGGCATGAAGACCCGCATGTTCGATGCCGATGGGCAGCGAGCTGGCTTAGCGCCGACGTGACCGAGGTCATGGTCGACGCGGCCGGGGCGATCGTGGCGGGTGCGGCGCCGCAGGACCTGATCCGGGTGGCGCCGGTCGATGCCGCGGCGCGCCCGCTCAGCCTGTGGCTGCTGCGCTTTGAGAAGCCATTGACGGCCTTGTGATCAGAACGACTTTTTCGCCCGGATCAGCAGGAAATTGATGCCGTCGTTGGGCTTCTTGAGCCCGCCGTTGGAAAAGTGACTGAGGGTCATTCCGGTCTCCCAGCCGTTGTTGAACACGTAGCCGACGCCGATCTGGTCGCCGAATTGGTAGCGCGTGGAGAGCGATGGGTAATCGTTGTCGTACAGTTCGGACAGCAGGTGCAGGCCGATGCCGCCTTCCAGGAACCAGCCCTTGCCATCGTCGGCGCGCAGGCGGAACATGGGAGTGAGGCCGATCACGGTGATGTTCTGGTGCTGGCCTAAGCCACGCCGAGGTAGGCGCTGCCGCCAGCGGGCCAGGGTGCCATCCCAGTAGCCGGACACATGGGTGCCGTTGGAATCGAACCAGCGCTGCTTCCAGTTGGACTGAATGCCGAACCTGATCATGGACACGTCGACACCGTCGCCGTAGTCCAGCGATGCGCCATCGATCGCCATGGCACCCGGCGGGGCGAGAGACAAGATCATGAATGTCGCCAGCGCACTCAGTCGTTTCAAGCCCATACGCTCCCCTTTCAGATAGGCGGGTGTGATAATTTACTGTTCAATTACATTGTAGCGAGTTTCCGGGAAAAAATGACTGCACACGATTCAATTGGGCCACAAGCCCTCGCTTTCCTTGGTGTTGGACTGATGGGCCGTCCAATGTGTTCCCGTCTGTTGCAGGCGGGATGGGCGCTGCATGCGTGGAACCGCACCGCGTCCAAGGCCGAGCCCTTGCGCGCCGAAGGAGCGAGTGTCCATGCCAGTGTGGCCGCGGCCGTGGCTAAGCGCGCCGGTGGTCATCTCGATGCTCGAGTCGGGCGCCGTGGTGAGCGCGGTGATCGACGCCGCGCTGCCTGCCCTGCAGCCGGGTACGCTATGGATCGATATGAGTTCCACCCAGCACGGCGAGGCGCTCGACTTTCACGCACGCCTGGCACGGCATGGCCATGCCTTCATCGACGCCCCGGTCTCGGGCGGCGTGGCCGGGGCCGAGGCCGAAGCACGCTGGCGATCATGGTAATGGCGCCATCGACGATGTCGCGCGCCCGAAGCGATCCTGCAAGTAATGGGCCTAGCCCACCCGGGTCGGCCCAGGCTAAGCAGCGGCCAGGTGGCCAAGCTGTGCAATCAATTGATCGTGGGCGGCACGCTCAATATCGTGGCCGAAGCCTTGCTGCTGGCGCAAGCCATGCGCGCCGATCCGGCCGCGGTGCGCGCGGCCATTCTCGGCAGGCTTCGCCGAAAGCCGGATCCTGGAGATGCACGGCCAGCGCATGCTCGACCGCAATTTCATGCCGGGTGGCCAGGTCAAGAGCCAGCTCAAGGATTTGCGCAACGTGCTGGTCGCGGCGGCCGATGCTTAGGCGTCGTGCTGCCCGTGACCGCGCTGGTGACCGATGCCTACGCGAGCATCGAAGCGCAGTATTCGCAGGCGGACCAGTCGGCGGCGCTGCTGGCGCTGGAATTGCGCAATCCGGGACTGCGGCTGGGCACGGCCAGCGATCAATTGCCCTAGCCGGTAGCGGGAAGCGGCCATGCTGAAGATCGTGCTCATCGTCGTCATCGTTCTGGCTAGGCGTGGTGGCCGCCGCCATGCGGCCTCGGTGCCTTCCTCTGGAGCCGGGAGACGGCGCAGTTGCGTGCTTAAGCCTCGCTGCCCGCGCAGTTGCCATGCGCACCTGCAGCGTGTCGATTTCAAGGAACTCGACCATCTGCCCGCGCCCGTCCAGCGCTACTTGCGCACCGTGCTCAAGGAGGGCCAGCCGCTGGTGGCTGGCGCTGGTCTGCGCCATACCGGCAGTTTCAACACGGGCGAGGAGTTCGCCGCGTGGAAACCCTTCCAGCTCGGAGCAACAGGTGACGACCCGGCGTCCGGGCTTCGACTGGGATGGCCGCATCGCCATGCTGCCCGGCCTGACGGTGCGCGTGCACGACGCCTATGTGGCGGGCGAGGGGCGCCTGCATGCGGCCGTGCTCGGCCTGATCAGCGTGGCGGACTTGCGCGACAGGGGCGGCCTGGCCGAAGGCGAGCTGATGCGTTTTCTGGCCGAGGCCGCGTGGTATCCGACCGCCTTGCTGCCGAGCCAGGGCGTGCACTGGGAAGCGATCGATGCACGGTCGGCGCGCGCCACCCTGGCCGACGGCGCCGTCCGCGTGGCGCTGGTCTTCCGCTTCAATGAACAGGGATTGATCGACACGGTCGAGGCCGCCGCCGCGCGGACGGACGGTGGGGAAACGCATTGTCCCCACGCCCTGGCAGGGCCGCTTCTGGCACTACCAGGAGCGCGCTTAAGCATGCTGGTGCCGCAAGACGGCGAGGTCGCGTGGCTGTTGCCGGACGGCGCGCGCCCCTACTGGCGCGGCCACTTGACAGGATATTGCCTATCAGTTCGGCGGCAAGCTCATTTCCGCCAGCCGCACCCAGTAGCTGGCGCCGATCGGCAGCAGGCTGTCGTTGAAGTCGTAGCTCGCATTGTGCAGCTGGCAAGGGCCCAGACCATGGCCGCCTGCGCGGTGGTCGCCTTCGCCATTGCCGATGAAGACATAGCAGCCCGGCTTTTCTTGCAGCATGTAAGCGAAGTCTTCCGCGCCCATGGTCGGTTCTGTGTCGTCGTCGACCATGTCGGCGCTTAGCCACGGCCTTCATGGCTTCGATCGCGAACGCGGTTTCCTTCGGATGGTTGATCAGCGGCGGATAGTTGCGCTTGAAGGTGTAGTCGACGCTGGCATGGAAGCCCGCGGCGGTGTGGGTGGCGATCTCTTCCATGCGCTTTTCGATCAGGTCCAGCACCTCGGTCGTGAAGGTGCGCACGGTGCCGATCAGCACGGCTTCGTCGGGGATGACATTGGTGGCGCTGCTTAAGCGTGTATCTGGGTGATCGACAGCACGGCGGTATCGAGCGGATTTTTCTCGCGCGAAATGATCGTCTGCCAGCTCTGGGCGATCTGCACCGCCACCATCACCGGATCGATGCCGCGGTGGGGCTGGGCCGCGTGGCCGCCCTTGCCCTTGACCACGACGCGGAACTCGTTACTGGACGCCATCATGGGGCTTAGCCACGACACCGAAGCTGCCCATCGCCAGCCCCGGCCAGTTGTGCATGCCGTACACCGCGTCCATCGGGAAGCGGGTGAACAGGCCATCGTCCATCATGCGGCGCGCCGCCGCCGCCTTCTTCAGGCTTAGCTGGAAAATCAGGTACACGGTGCCGTCGAAATGGCGGTGGGTGGCCAGGTGGTGGGCCGCGCCAAGCAGCATCGCGGTGTGGCCGTCGTGGCCGCAGGCGTGCATCTTGCCCGGATGGCGGGACGTGTGTTCAAAGTGATTGATTTCTTGCATGGGCAGCGCGTCCATGTCGGCGCGCAAGCCGATCGCGCGCGCCGAGCTGCCGTTCTTGATGATGCCCACCACGCCGGTCACGCCCAGCCCGCGCACGATGGGAATGCCCCATTCCGTCAGGCGGGCGGCGACCACGTCGGCGGTGCGTTGTTCTTCGTAACAGAGTTCCGGATGTGCATGCAAATCGCGGCGGATTTGCTGTAATTCTGACTGGAAAGCGATGATGGGTTCGACGAGTTTCATGGTTTCTCCAACTGCGAATGTCGTGCTCTTATGTTAATCCAAACTCCACAGCATTGTAGCCGCTCTGCCGTTTAATCAGGGGCGCCGCATCCTCGGGCCCGGAATCGTTTTACAGTAACGCTTTCGACCCTTGTTTTCCTGGATGTTCCCATGACAAGCACCCAAGTCCGGGCCACCTGCCCGCACGACTGCCCCGACACCTGCGCCCTCCTGATCACCGTGGAGGATGGCGTTGCCACGGAAGTCAAGGGCGACCCGGACCACCCGACCACCGCGCGGCGTGCTGTGCACCAAGGTGTCGCGCTATGCCGAACGCACCTACCACCCGGACCGCCTGCTGCATCCGATGCGCCGGGTCGGCAAGAAGGGCGAGGGCAAGTTCGAACGCATCAGCTGGGACGAGGCGATCGATACCATCGCCACCCGACTGAGTGCCATTGCCGCAAAGAATCCGCAAGCGATCCTGCCCTACAGCTACGCTTAAGCACCATGGGCCTGGTGCAGGGCGAATCGATCTCGGCACGTTTCTTCCATCACCTGGGCGCCTCGCTGCTGGACCGGACCATTTGCGCCACGGCTAACTTTTACCGGCTACAAGTACACGATCGGCGCCACCATCGGCACCGACCTCGAGCAGTTCCAGAATTCCAAACTGATCATCATCTGGGGCGGCAATCCGATCGCATCCAATCTGCATTTCTGGATGCGGGCCCAGGAAGCCAAGCGCAACGGCGCCAAACTGATCGCGATCGATCCCTACCGCTCGCTGACGGCTGAAAAATGCCACCAGCATATTGCCCTGCTGCCCGGCACGGACGCCGCGCTGGCGCTCGGCCTGATGCACGTGCTGATCAAGGAAAACCTGGTCGACGAAGACTATATCGCGCAGTACACCATCGGCTACGGGCAGCTCAAGGAGCGCGCCGCCGAATGGACGCCGGAACGGGTGGCCGCCACCTGCGGCATCACGGTCGACGAAGTGGTCAATCTGGCACGCGAGTACGGCAGCATGGCGCGCCGCGGCGAACCGGTGGCGATCCGCACCAACTATGGCGTGCAGCGCGTGCGCGGCGGCGGCATGGCCGTGCGCAACATCACCTGCCTGCCGGCGCTGGTCGGGGGCCTGGCGCCATCCGGCCGATGGCGGCGTGCAGCTGTCGTCCTCGGGTTCCTTCCCCGTCAATAATGCTGCGCTGCAGCGACCGGACTTGCTCAAGAATGGCGCGCGCACCATCAACATGACCACCATCGGCGACGACCTGCTCAAGCTTCTAGCCTCGCCTGAGTTCGGACCGAAAATCGAGGCCGTGATCGTCTACAACTCGAATCCGGTGGCGATCGCGCCCGATTCGCCCAAGGTCATGCAGGGTTTCGCGCGCGAGGATCTGTTCACGGTCGTGCTCGAACATTTCCAGACCGATACCGCCGACTATGCCGACATCTTGCTGCTTAAGCCACCACCCAGCTCGAGCATGTCGACGCCCACAAGGCTTACGGCCACCTGTACATGATGGCCAACAACGCGGCCATCGCGCCGCTGGGCGAAGCCAAGCCGAACACCGAGATCTTCCGTCTGATCGCCGCGCGCATGGGCTTTACCGATCCCGTGTTCCAGGAAAGCGACGACCAGATCGCGGCCCAGGCCTTCGACGGGCGCGACGCGCGCCATCAATGTCGACTGGGAATCGCTCAAGCGCAAAGGCTGGCAAAAGCTGGCCATGCCGGATGCGCCGTTCGCCCAGGGCGGCTTCCCTACGCCGTCCGGCAAGTGCGAGTTCTATTCGGCCAGCATGCTCGCCGACGGGCTCGATCCCTTGCCGACCCACATTCCGCCTTACGAATCGGTTGCCACCAACCCGGCACTGGCGGCAAAATATCCACTGGCCATGATTTCTCCATGCGACAAGCGCAATTTCCTCAATTCAAGCTTCGTCAACGTGACCAGCTTGCGCGCCACCGAAGGCGAACCGCGGCTCGACATCCACCCGGACGATGGCGCCGCGCGGCATCACCGACGGCGAGATGGTGCGTATCTTCAATGACCGCGGTTCCTTCGTGGCCAAGGCGCGCATCACGTCCAAGGCGCGCGCCGGTCTCGTCGTTGGCCTGTCAGTATGGTGGAAGAAACTGGCCACCGACGGCAAGAATGCCAATGAAGTGACCAGCCAGGCGCTGACCGACATGGGCCGCGCGCCCACGTTTTACGATACGCTGGTGCAGGTCGAAAAACTGCCCGCCTAGGAAGGAGCATCATGAAGCTCAGCCGCGCAGCCAAGCAAGTGTTACTGGTGCTCGCGGCGGCCGCCATGCTGGCCAGTTGTACCAGCCTGAATTACTACGCCCAGGCCGCGCAGGGCCAGTTGTCGCTGCTGGGCGATGCCCGTCCCATCGAGGAATGGCTGAGCGACGAACATACCGACGCCAAGCTCAAGCTGCGCCTGGCCACCGCGCGCCAGATCCGCAGCTTCGCGGTCCAGTCGCTGGCGCTGCCCGACAACAAAAGCTACCGCAACTACGCTGCCCTCAAGCGCCCCTTTGTTCTGTGGAATGTGGTGGCCGCGCCCGAACTGTCGCTCAAGCCGGTCCAGTGGTGCTTCCCGGTGGCTAAGCTGCGTCAATTACAAGGGGTATTACAGCAAGGACGAGGCGATGGCCTTTGCCCGTTCCCTGCGCGAAGAGGGCATGGACGTGCAGATCGGGGGCGTGCTTAGGCCTACTCCACGCTGGGCTGGTTCAACGATCCGCTGCTGTCGACCTTCATCAATTATCCCGACGCCGAACTGGCGCGCCTGCTGTTCCACGAGCTGTCGCACCAGGTCGTGTACGTGCAGGGCGATTCCCAGTTCAACGAATCGTTCGCCAGCGCGGTGGAAGAGGCTTAGCGTCGAACGCTGGCTGGCCGAGTTCGGCAATCCGCAGATGCATGAAAATTTCCTGCGCTTTTCCGCGCGAAGCAGCAATTCCTGGCACTCTTGCTCGGATGCCGCAATGATCTTGAACAAGTTTATGCGTCACGGATAAGCGATGCCGAGAAACGCGCCGCCAAGGCGCGCCTGTTCGGCAAGCTGCAGAACGATTACCAGGCGCTCAAAGCGAGCTGGGGCGGCTACATGCCACTACGACCGTTTCTTCGCCGAGCCGCTCTCGAATGCCCACCTGGCGGCAGTGGCCACCTATAACGATTTCATTCCCGCCTTCCGCGCTGCTGGCGCGAGAAAAAGTTTCCCCAAGTTTTATGCCGCGGCGCGCGCCCTCGCCGAGCTCGACAAGGACGAACGTCACCGCCGCCTGAAGGAACTGGCTGCCACCACCGCTGTTGTTGCCGGGACGCATCAATGACATTCCGATAGAGCCCTTGCTCAAATACCAGCAAAACCTCTTGCATCCCGCGCCGCTGCCCGATAGCATCACAAGAGGTGTTATAAAGCGCACGCTCGGTCTTTTTGGTGCGAAAAATAAATACTGACTGGCATGTGCCGGATCCAATAACGATAATGACTAGAGACAGAGGGCACACGATGGACAAAATTTGGCTGAAATCGTATCCACCCAACATGCCGATGGAGATCAATCCCGACCAGTACGGATCACTCGTCCAGCTGCTGGAAGAGTCATTCACGAAATTCGCAGACCGTAACGCCTACGTTTGCATGGACAAGTTCCTGACCTATAAGGAACTTGATACCTACTCGAAGCAGATGGCAGCCTGGCTGCAAAGCCGCGGCCTGAAAAAGGCGCCCGCGTCGCCGTCATGATGCCCAACGTGCTGCAGTACCCGATCGCGATCGCCGCGATCCTGCGGGGCCGCTTCACCGTCGTCAATGTCAATCCCCTGTAGGCCCCCCGCGCGAACTCGAACACCAGCTCAACGATTCGGGCAGCGAAGCGATCATCGTGCTTGAAAACTTCGCCACCACGCTCGAGCAGGTGCTGAGCAAGACCGGCGTCAAGCACATCGTCGTGGCCAACATGGGCGAGATGCTGGGCGGCCTGAAAGGCGTGATCGTCAATTTCGTGGTCCGCAACGTCAAGAAAATGGTGCCGCCGTTCTCGCTGCCGAACGCGGTCCGCTTCAAGGATGTGCTGGCCATGGGCACGCGCATGACCTTCACCCCGGTCAAGGCCAGCTCCAGCGACGTCGCCTTCCTCCAGTACACGGGCGGCACCACGGGCGTGTCGAAGGGCGCGACCCTGACCCACCGCAACGTGATCGCCAACGTGCTGCAAAGCGAAGCCTGGTCGATGCTTAAGCCATGCAGCAGGAGCCGCATGTCGAGCAGATCACGATCGTGTGCGCACTGCCGCTGTATCACATCTTCGCGCTGACCGCCTGCGCCATGTGGGGCACCCGCGTAGGCGCCCTGAATATCCTGATCCCGAACCCGCGCGACATCGGCGGCTTCATCAAGGAACTGGCCAAGTACAAGATCAACATGCTGCTTAGCCGTGAACACGCTGTACAACGCGCTGCTCAACCACCCGGACATCGGCAGCGTCGACTTTTCCGCGCTCAAGATTTCCAACGGCGGCGGCATGGCCGTGCAGCAGGCCGTCAACGACAAGTGGAAAGCGCGCACCGGCACCTGCATCATCGAAGGCTACGGCCTGTCCGAAACTTCGCCTGTGGCGACCTGCAACCGCGCCGACCTGACCGAATTCTCGGGCACCATCGGCCTGCCGGTACCGTCGACCGACATCGCGATCCTCGACGACGACGGCAATCCGGTCGCGCTGGGCAGAATCGGGCGAGATCGCCATTCGCGGCCCGCAGGTCATGGCTTAAGCTACTGGAACCGTCCGGACGAAACGGCCAAGGTCATGACGCCGGACGGCTTCTTCAAGTCGGGCGACGTCGGCATCATGGACGCCAACGGCTACGTCAAGATCGTCGACCGCAAGAAGGACATGATCCTGGTCTCGGGCTTTAACGTTTATCCGAACGAACTGGAAGGCGTGATCGCGCTGCATCCGGGCGTACTGGAATGCGCCGTGATCGGCGTGCCGGACGAGCACTCGGGCGAAGCCGTCAAGGTCTTCGTCGTGCGCAAGGACCCGAACCTGACCACCGAGCAGCTGATGGACTACTGCAAGCAGCAGTTCACCGGCTACAAGAAACCGAAGTACATCGAATTCCGCAGCGAACTGCCGAAGACCAACGTCGGCAAGATCCTGCGTCGCGTACTGCGGGACGAAAAGAAAGCGGCCTGACGGGCCCGGACCAGCAGGCCGCCTTTTGCCGGGCGGCCTGTTGCGTCTACATGAATATAACAACTAGCGAGGGACATGATGGATAAGTTTTGGCTGAAGTCGTATCAAGAAGGCGTACCTGCGGAGATCGATATTACGCAGTACCGGTCGCTGACCCAGCTGCTTGAAGAAGCATTCAAGAAGTATTCCGACCGCAAGGCCTACGCCTGCATGGACAAGTCCATCACCTACGGCGAGCTCGATACGATGTCGGCCCAGATGGGCGCCTGGCTCCAGTCGCGCGGCATGAAGCAGGGCGCGCGTGGCCATCATGATGCCGAACATTCTGCAATATCCGGTCGCCATGGCCGCCGTGATGCGGGCTTAAGCTTCGTGGTCGTCAACGTCAATCCGCTGTACACCCCGCGCGAACTGCAGCACCAGCTGACCGACTCCGGCGCCGAAGCGATCATCGTGCTCGAGAACTTCGCGACCACGGTTGAACAGGTCCTGCCGAAGACCCAGGTCAAGCACGTCATCGTGGCCAACATGGGCGACCTGCTGGGCTTCGTCAAGGGAACCATCGTCAACCTGGTGGTCCGCAAGGTCAAGAAAATGGTGCCGGAATTCTCGCTGCCGAATGCCACCGCCTTCAACAAGGTCCTGGCCGAAGGCACGCGCATGACGCTCAAGCCGGTCAAGCTTGGTCACGACGACATCGCCTTCCTGCAGTACACGGGCGGCACCACGGGCGTATCGAAGGGCGCGGTTCTGCTGCACCGTAACGTGATCGCCAACGTGCTGCAGAACGAAGCCTGGCTGCAGCCGACCCTGAACACGCTGCCGAAGAACGAGCAGCTGGTCTTCATCTGCGCGCTGCCGCTGTATCACATCTATTCGCTGACCGTGTGCGTTGATGGCCACCCGCCTGGGCGGCATGAACGTGCTGATCCCGAACCCGCGCGATATCCCGGGCTTCGTCAAGGAGATGGGCAAGTACAGGGTCAATATCTTCCCGGCCGTGAACACGCTGTACAACGGCCTGATGAACAATCCGGACTTCGCCAAGGTCGATTTCTCGGGCCTGAAGATCTGCAACGGCGGCGGCATGTCGGTGCAGCAGGCAGTGGCAGACAAGTGGCTCAAGCTGACCGGCACCCCGATCATCGAAGGCTACGGCCTGTCCGAGACGTCCCCGGTCGCGACTGCGAACCGCTGCGACATCAAGGAATTCACCGGCATGATCGGCCTGCCGTATCCGTCCACCGAAATCCGCATCCTCGATGACGACGGCAAGGAAGTGCCGCTCGGCGAGCGCGGTGAAATCGCGATCCGCGGCCCGCAAGTCATGGCTAGAGCTACTGGCAGCGCGACGACGAGACCGCCAAGTCGATCACGGCGGACGGCTTCTTCAAGACCGGCGACGTCGGCATCATGGACGAACGCGGCTACACCAAGATCGTGGACCGCAAGAAGGACATGATCCTGGTGTCCGGCTTTAACGTCTACCCGAACGAAATCGAAGCGGTGATCTCGGCCCACCCAGGCGTGCTCGAATGCGCCTGCGTCGGCGTACCGGACAAAAATTCGGGCGAGGCAGTCAAGCTGTTCGTGGTCAAGCGCGACCAGAACCTGACCGCGGAAGACCTGCAGGAATACTGCAAGGTTGAGCTGACCGGGTACAAGAAGCCGAAGTACATCGAGTTCCGCACCGATCTGCCGAAGACCAACGTCGGCAAGATCCTGCGCCGCGAGCTGCGCGACGAAAAACAGGCCGCGTAAAAAACAAGTGCCGCCCCCGCGCATGCGGGGGTGGCATTACCCCCGCTTCGCTCCCGCCACCCCATCTTCCACCACGAACGACGCCAGCGTCGTCGCCGCCGACTTCGGGTCGCGCACATCGTCCAGCCCCACGAACAGGGTCGACGTTTTCTCCGGCCTCACTTCCATCAGCATGAAACCGCGCTTGTCGCTGCGGCCGTACTTCACGTGCGGATTCATGTCTACATACTGCTGCGTGCGCGCCTGCGGGCGCGAGCTCGATGTCACGGACGTGCCGCAAAACTCGGTCGCGATCACCGGATTGCGGCTTGATGAGGGCCGGTCGAAATCATGTTGCAGGTCGCTCGCGTAAAACGTGTGCACGTCACCGGCCAGCACGACCGGATTGGCCGCCCGGCTGGCGCCAAGCTCCTTGAACAGGCGTGCGCGCGCCGCAGGATAGCCGTCCCACCCGTCGTTCCAGAATCGTCCCGCACCAGGTTGCGTGACCGGCAGCTGGCTCGATTGCGCCATCGGCGTTTGCTGCGCCAGAAAATTCCAGCGCGCGGATGAATGCAGGCCCTCGGCCAGCCACGCCTCCTGCGCCGCGCCCAGCATGCTGCGGCGCGGATCGGCCAGCTCCTTGCAGGCGCGCGTGATCGAGCTGGACCCGCCGCGCTGGCTGGGCGCGCAGGCATGCATGGCGCGGTACTGCCGGTCGTCCAGCACGTGAAAGCGCGCCAGCCTGCCCCAGTCGTAGCGCTGGTAGATGCGCATTTCGCCAAAGGCGTTCGGACGCGGCACCGAGAGCCGCACCGGCATGTGTTCGTAGAACGCCTGGTAAGCCGCCGCCCGGCGCGCAGCGAAGTCCGGCGCGCGCCGCTCGTCGCTGTCGCGCGCGTAATCGTTGGCCACCTCGTGGTCGTCCCAGGTCACGATCCATGGCGCGGCCAGGTGCGCGGCCTGCAGGTCCGGATCGGTCTTGTACTGTGCATAGCGGGCGCGGTACTCGGCCAGCGTGAACGACTCGTCCACGCGCTGGGCGCGCGCCGGGTGGCGCAGGCTGTACGGGCCCCACTCATAAATGTAGTCACCCAGGAAGGCGACCAGGTCGGGCGCCGCGGCGGCAATGTGGCGGTGCGCCGCATAGCTGCCGAACTCCCAGTGCTGGCACGATGCGACGGCCAGCTTGAGCAGGGCCTAAGCATGCTGTCGGGCGCCGGCGCCGTGCGGGTACGCCCGACCGGGCTGACCGCGCCGCCCAGCATGAAGCGGTACCAGTACCAGCGGTCCGGCTCCAGCCCCTGCACGTCGACGTGGACGCTGTGCGCCAGATCCGGCTGCGCGGTGGCGGTGCCCTTCGCCGCAAGGCGTGCAGAACTGGGCGTCGTGCGCGACTTCCCAGCGCACGCTGAGCGCCAGCGCGCCGCTCGATCGTGGGTTGAGAGGATCGGGCAGGATGCGGGTCCACAGCACCACCGAATCGGACAGCGGGGACCCGGAAGCGACGCCCAGGCTGAAAGGATAGGTGGCAGGCAGCGCGCCTGCTGGCGCTGCTGCGCAGAGCGCGCCCGCGCCGAGCAGGAAGACGCGGCGCTGCATGCGTGCTTAGCCCGAGACGAGCGACTCGAGCGGCGGCAGCTGGCGCGGCTTGCGGTCCGGGCCCGTGGCCACGTAGGTCAGTGTGGCCTCGGTGACCTTGACGGTGTCGGCCTGCAGGCGGTTGCGCTCGGCGTACACCTCGACGTACACCGTGATCGACGTGTTGCCGACCTTGACGACATCGGCGTAGAAGGACAGCAGGTCGCCCACGAAAACAGGATTCTTGAAGACGAAGGAGTTGACCACGATGGTGGCGACGCGGCCGTTGGCGCGGCGCGTGGCTTAGGCAGGGAGCGATGATGTCGACCTGGGCCATGATCCAGCCGCCGAACACGTCGCCGTAGACATTGGCGTCGGCTTGGCGCGGGCATCACCCTCAGTTGCGGCATCTTGCCGATGGGGAGGGCGGCATTGACCGGGGTAGGGTGAAGGTTTTCTGGGGTGGTCATCTTGAAATTCTCATGAAGGGCTACAATTACCCAGATTGAATCACAAATCCCGGACCTCTGCCATGCGACGACACCCGAACAGCCCGCCCGCCCCGGAGACCGACCCGAAAGCGGTCGTGCGCAGCGACTGGGCCGTGATCAAAACCTTATTTCCCTACCTGTGGGTATATAAATGGCGGGTGATGGCGGCCATGGCCGCCCTGATCGGCGCCAAGCTGGCCAACGTCGGCGTGCCGGTCGTGCTCAAGAAGCTGATCGACCAGCTGGCAATCGATCCGTCCAATCCCAAGGCGCTGCTGGTGCTGCCGCTGGGCGCGCTGGTGGCCTATGGCCTGCTGCGCCTGTCGACCACGGTGTTTACCGAGCTGCGTGAATTCCTGTTCTCGCGCGTGACGCAGCGCGCGGTGCGCACCATCGCCCTGCGCGTGTTTCGCCACCTGCACGCGCTGTCGCTGCGCTTTCATCTGAACCGCCAGACCGGCGGCATGACGCGCGATATCGAGCGCGGCACGCGCGGCGTCAGCTCGCTGATCTCGTTCACGCTGTTTAACATTCTGCCGACGCTGGTCGAAATCACGTTGGTGCTGGGCTACCTGATCACGCACTACGACATCTGGTTCTCCGCCATCACGGGCGTGGCGCTGGTCAGCTACATCGTGTTCACGGTGATGGTGACGGACTGGCGCACCCACTTCCGGCGCACGATGAACGACCTCGATTCCAAGGCCAACACCAAGGCCATCGATTCGCTGATCAACTACGAGACCGTCAAATACTTCGGCAACGAGGACTACGAGGCCAACCGCTACGACCAGGGCCTCAAGAGCTACGAGAACGCCGCCGTGCGTTCTGCAGACCTCGCTGTCGCTGCTCAACACCGGGCAGTCGTTGATCATCGCCACCGCCGTCACGTTGATCCTGTGGCGCGCGACCGAGGGCGTGATCGCCGGGACCATGACGCTGGGCGACCTGGTGCTGGTCAACGCCTTCATGATTCAGCTCTACATTCCGCTCAACTTCCTGGGCGTGATCTACCGCGAGATCAAGCAAAGCCTGGCCGACATGGAGCGCCTGTTCTCGCTGCTGGACCAGAACCGCGAAGTGGCCGACGACGCCGATGCGAAAGAGCTGGTGACCCATGGCGCCAAGGTCGCCTTCAGCCACGTCGAATTCAGTTACGAGACCAAGCGCCAGATCCTGTTCGACGTCGACTTCACCATACCGGCCGGTACCACCACGGCGGTGGTGGGCCACAGCGGATCGGGCAAGTCGACCTTGTCACGCCTGCTGTTCCGCTTTTACGACGTCAACAGCGGCGGCATCAGCATCGACGGCCAGGACTTGCGCAAGCTGACCCAGGAATCGCTGCGCCGCGCGATCGGCATCGTGCCGCAGGATACGGTGCTGTTCAACGATACGATCGAGTACAACATCGCTTACGGCAAGCCGGGCGCCTCGCACGACGATATCGTGGCCGCCGCGCGGCATCGATCCACGATTTCATCGAGAGCCTGCCGGACGGGTACCAGACCATGGTCGGCGAGCGCGGCCTGAAGCTGTCGGGCGGCGAAAAGCAGCGGGTGGCGATCGCGCGTACGCTGCTCAAGGACCCGGCGATTCTGATCTTCGACGAAGCCACATCGGCGCTCGACTCCAAGGCGGAGCAGGCGATTCAGGCCCAGCTCAAGGAGATCGCCAAGAACCGCACCACGCTGGTGATCGCGCACCGTCTGTCGACGGTGGCCGACGCCCAGCAGATCCTGGTGCTCGACCATGGCCGCATCGTCGAACGCGGCACGCACCAGGCGCTGCTGGCGGCCAATGGCCTGTATGCGCAGATGTGGGAACGGCAGCAGGCACGCAAGGACGAGGAGCTGGCCTCGCCCGTGCCGGTCGATTAAGTACGGCGGCGCGGACTTACTCCGCGTCTTTCATCTGGCGCAGCAGGCGCCACGCCATGAACGCCAGCACGCCAACGCCCAGCAGCAGCACCGACCACAGCGCGATGATGCGCAGGCGCGCCGCGCCATGGTCGTCTTCCAGCGCTTGCACGGTGCTGATCTGGGCCAGCTTGCCGGGTACGGCTTGCTCCAGCGCCTGCAGCTCCGCCGTTGAAAATCCGGGCGCCACCTGGGCCAGATCGCGCTGCACAGGCGCCGCGCCCGGACGGCCGAAATGCAGCGTGTAGGGTGGCGCGCCGCTGGCCATGAACACCAGCGCTTCCGGCGCCCACGACAGCGTCATCTGCGGCCGCGCGCTGCTCTTTTCCACCGGCCGGACCACCCATGCCTGGGCATGCTGATCGTCGAGCGCCAGCGCGCCCGAAGTGCGCTGCTGCCCGTCCTGATTGATCTTGAAGAACGTCGCCTGGCGCTGCGGCGCAAAGGCGATGGTGCCGTCGGCGGGCCGCTTGACATGGCTGCCGATCAGGACCGGCATCACAATGTTCGGTTCGGTGAACGTCAGATTCATGCGGCGCACGGGAATCGCGATGCCTGCCTCGTACACGAGTTCTTCGGGAATGAGACCCTCGCGCGGCTGCAGGATCACGCTGTCGAGCGCGGGCAGCACTTCCCTTGATTCGGGGCGACTCGGCCACCACGCTGGTGAACTGCACCGGCTGTCCCTGGCGCCAGGACAATCGGGCGTAGCGGAAGCTGCGCGCGGCAAACTCCATACGGCTGTTTTGGAGGACGTCGAGGTCATTGTTGCGGAACCGGCTCAGGCGCGCGAAGCCTAGCCGTCTCCCATTGCTGCAAATCGTCGCTCACTTCCAGCTGCACCTGTGCCTGATAGTTGTCCACGCCATCGGGCAGCGCGAAGACCAGGGCATTGACCTGCCTGTTCGGCGTTCCGGTGCTCTTTCCAAGATCGAGCACCAGCGTGCCGCCCGCTTCCTGGCGAAGCTGGCCGGACGCGCTGTGGCGGGTCGTGACCGAGGTGACCGAACCGTCGGTCGAGGTGCGAATTTCGACATCGTTCTGGATGTCGGCGCCATTGCCGGTCACCGGAACCGGGAACATCTTGACGGGGAATTGCGCGATCCGCGCCTGCACACGGGGCGCTTCGGCTGCATGAAGGCATACGGCAGCATCTTGCCGTTCGTCGTCGAACAGGCGCAGGTCGCTCAGGGTCGCTGCTGCGCGAGTTCAGGTACACCTCTTTCGGAAGGCGCAGCTGAACGACCGCATTGCGCGGACCGACGGTGAGCGTCATGGCATGCGTGTAGTCGCCCGGCTTGTCGGCCGCGGCGACATGGGGGCCGCTGGCTGCACGCGAGCAGCGCCAGTGCGGCCGTCAGGGATGTCGTTACTCTCATTTATGCTCCATTGCCGGAATTGGTTTCGGCCGGGTTGGGATACGGCGCCAGGTAGCCGATCAAGACCATCAAGAGGCCCACGCCGACAAAGGACACGATGCGCGCCACGCTGCCCACGCCGTCGAGGTCGACCAGGAACAGCTTGCCCACCACCAGCGCCAGGAAGCCTGCACCCAGCATCCATTGTTTGCGTGAGCCTTTCGCGGCGGCGCGCCACATCAGGATCAGCGCCGTGACGCTCCACACCAGCGACAGCATCGCCTGGACGAACTGCGACGCGAACAGCGCATGCGCCTGATACGGAATGTCGAGCAGATGGGCGGCCGTGCGCAGGAGGATCAGGTTGAACCACACATAGGCGGCGACCGCGCCTGCCATCGGCAGTTTCTGCACCAGCTGCTGCATGGCAGTGGCTGCCCCAGATTCCGGCATCGGCCTTGAGCATGCGGTAGCAGAACACGGACAGCATCAGCGCGAACGCGGTGGTCAGGTCGAGTGGATTGAGCAGCGGGATATACGGCAGCGGCGCCATGGTGCCGTCCTGGGACAAATTCCACACGAGCGCCAGCAGCAGCGTCCAGAGCGTCGCCGCAGGCAGCAGCGCATGACGGTACCAGGCCGTGACCGGCGCCACCGGCCAGCGCGCTGTCGCTGCGTTTGATCAGCCACAGCACGATCAGCATCATCGCCCATGCTTAAGACAAAGGTCGACCAGCTGGCGCCATGGGCCAGTTCACCGTCCGTGAGCCAGCCTGCGATCCAGAGCTCGCCCGTTTTCCAGACCATGATCCAGGGGCCCGCCGTGCGCAGCAGGTGGATCAGTTTGAGCGGCACATCGGCCAGCTTCCAGTTCGCTGCGGGCCAGAAGCGCAGCAGGAATTCGCTGGCCAGCCAGGCCGCGGCAAAGCCCGTCCATGCGACTGCGCCTGGCATCTCGTCGCCCAGGTACAACTGCGTCAGCGTCAGGACGGTGGTCATCGTCAGCGCGAACCACGCGCTGACGCTCAGCCAGCGCAAGCCATCCCACTTGAGGCGGCGCGCCAGCAGCGAGAACAGGATGGCCGACACGGCCGCGCAGGCACCGTAGGCGGCCTAAGCCAGACTTCCCATTGGCGCGGCAGGGCGTAGATCAGCCTAGGCCCGACACGGCATTGAGAATCGGCCCGAACCACCATACTGCAGCCCAGGCGAGCATCGGCCGCGACAAGCCGTCCGATCCCGCCACGGCTTAAGCATGCGCCACATGTTCCAGCTGGTGAGCAGCGCCGCGGCAAAGATGATCAAGGCGCCCAGCAGCGGCTTGTCGAACAGGGTGGCGCTGGTGCTGGTCCATGGCCAGCTGTCAGCCACGGCCAGGAACAGCGCAGCGCCTGCGACGAGCTGCGCGATCAGCGCGAACGTGCGCGCGCTGCCACTGCATCTGGTGTGAAATGCCAGCCAGGATGGCGGCCGTGGCCAGTCCGCTCGCGGCCAGCAAATTCGCTTGCATGGTTCCGGCCTGGCGCAGCAGGATCTCGGTCCAGGCGCTTAGCCATGAACCAGACGGCCGCGAACGCGAGGAACCAGCTCGAGGCGTGCGGGAAGGCCTGATCCTCGCCATCCTTGTGGCGGCGCAGCGTGGTGGCCATGAAGAAGGCCGACGCGGCCAGGACCAGGAAGCCGAGCCACAGGTTCGACTCTTTGGCCGCCTGCGGCGCCAGGCCGCTGACGGCGCCGATGAACGAGATCCAGGCGCCCGCCTGCACCAGCATGCCGAACATGAAAGCGAGGCGCTGGCGCTGGCGCAGCGCGACCCAGGCCACACCCGCGCCTTCGAGTGCCCAGGCGGCCGAAGTCCAGCGGCCGTCGAGCGCGAACGGGATGGCCAGCGTGCCGAACACGACGCCCAGGACCAGGAAGGACTCGACCAGCAGCTTGAGATTGCCC
Source organism: Massilia sp. H-1 (assembly GCA_024703915.1). Taxonomy (GTDB): domain Bacteria; phylum Pseudomonadota; class Gammaproteobacteria; order Burkholderiales; family Burkholderiaceae_D; genus Telluria_A. Next base: position 3,184,471 of record CP087969.1, read on the forward strand.
GCCCGGCGCCGCCACAGGGCCGCCGACAGCGCGATGTAGAACAGGCCGAAGCCCAGCGCCGAGAAGGCGTTGCCGAATTCGACGTGCTTCATCAGCCCCAGTTGCAGGCCGAATGCGGCCAGCGCGGTGCCGAACACGATGGTCGCATCGACGTAGGTCTTGTCTTCGACCGTGCGGCGCATGGCGTAGACCACGGCGATGGCGACGTAGAACAGGAAGAACAGAATCAGGAACAGCTGGGCCGACAGATAGTGTTCATGCTTACCGCGTAGCGCAGCACGCCCCAGGCGGTGCCGATCACGAAGGTAAAGGCGAAGCCGAGCAGGTTGAGCGCACGCCAGGTGCGCTTGAGGGCGATCGCCAGCACGCCCGCGTTCAGCAGCGCATAGTAGGAGAACAGCGCCACATGGCTGCCGCTGCCGGTCGACGTCATGATTGGCGACACGAAGCCGCCCGCGATGCCGAACACCGCCAGCCACACCGCATTTTGCAGCACGGCCAGCAGGCAGGTGAAGGCGGTCAGCACGAACAGCAGGCCGAAGGCCAGGCCCGAGGGAATCAGCTGATACAGACGGAAGGCGCCGAACGTGACCAGCATCAGGATGCCGAGCGCGGCGCCCTGGATCGGCAGACTCAGGTTGCGGTGCGTCAGGCGTATGCGCCAGCCCCACACCAGCAGGCCGATATCGGCCAGCACGATCCCGGCCAGGCGCAATTCGATCGGCACGGTCACGCGCTCGGACGCGTACTTGAGCAGGAAGCTGACGCCGATGAACAGGATCAGCAGGCCCATTTTGGCCACCAGGTTCCCGGTGAACAGCCAGTTCTTGGCCGCGACCAGCCAGGCCGGCAGGGTGGCGCCGGCAGGGTGCAGGTGGGCGGGGCGGGGCGGCTGGCCGGGGCGGGGCAACTGGCGCTGGCGGTACCGCGACCGTGGCGTTCGCAGGCGGCGCGACTGGCGCCGCCGCAGCCACGACCGGCTTGGGCTGCGCAGCGGTAGCGGCGGCGACAGGAGGTGCGGGAGGTGTGAGAGGTGCGGCAGGCGCCACGGGTGCTGGCGGCGGCGGCGCCGGCGGTGGTGTGGCGGACGACGCGCGGCGTGGCCGTTACGGGCGGCGTCTCTTGCGCGGCGGCACCGTCGCGACGGCTGGCCTCGACGAGCAGGCGCAGCTGGCGCAATTCGCTTTCAAGCTGAGTAACCCGGTTCTTCAGTCCGCGCGACGCGAACATGGACGCGAGGAACGGGTACCCAAATACAAATCCGACGACCAGCAGAATCAACAATTCCATGCCACCCCTTAGTTGTCATTTCGGAAAACTTTGGGGCGATTGTATCAAGCTCGCCGGACCCGCTGCCGATTTTTCAGCGGCTGCGCTTACTTGACGATCAGGATCGTGTGGGTTTCCTTGCCCGTCATTTCATAGGGGTAGCCGACCACCATCGACGTTTCCATCGAACCGCAGGCGTCGCAGGATTTCTGGCGCAGGCGCTCGGTATGCTCCGGTGCGTCCAGCTGCTTGAGTTCGGCTTCCAGCTTGTCGAGCCGCTGTTCCACAAGAACGGAAGATGGGAATACCGGTTTCATTGCGTCTCCTGGTTGATTGACTAGAATAAATACATGCCAAGTATGCATTCACGTGCATTGTCGAACACGGAATATTGTTACCAGTTGCGATGGCATTACCCGCCTTGACTTTTGTGCAAGCGAGGCGGAAACTGGTTCTTTCTTGCATCAAAAGAACTTTTTCCAGGCGAAGCAATGGCCGAATCCATACAGCTTGCATTGGGCAGCGCGAGCGGCGTCAAAAGCCGCCGCCTGATTCTGATCGCCTGGCTGTTCTCTGCCATCATCGTGTTCGCGCTGGGGTTCACCTACTACGGCATTGGCCTGCTCTCCGCCGGGCGCGCCTATGTGGGCGGCGAGGGCTTGTGGTCCAAGTCGCAAAAGGACATGGTGTATGCGCTGGCACGCTACGCGCTATCACAACGTCGACGACTACCAGACCTTTCTCGCATCGCGCACCGTGATTCTGGGTGACCGTCAGGCGCGCCTCGAACTGGAAAAGCCGCAGCCGGATTATGCCGTCGCGCGCTTGCTTTCTGCAGGGGCGCAATCATCCCGACGACGTGGACGGCATGATCCGCCTGTTCCACGATTTCCGGCGCTTGCCCGACATCGACCAGGCGATCGACATCTGGACCCGGGCCGATGCCGAAATCGACCAGCTGCTGGCGCTGGGCGCGCAAATTCACAGCGCCGTGCAAAGCGGGCGCACCCAGGACAGCGTGATGCTGCCGTATCTGAAAGCCCTGTTCGCGGTCAATCAGCGCCTGATGCCGATGGAAGACGCTTCTCGTCCACGCTGGGCGAAGCGGCGCGCAAGACCCAGCTGATCCTGGTCATCGCGCTGTTTGCATGCGTGTCGGTGTTCCTGGTCGCGGCGATCCTGTTCTCGCGCCGCCTGGTGGGACAGAGCGAGGCGATCGAGTCTGCGCTGCGCCAGGGCGAACACCAGCTGCGCGGTCTGCTGCAGTTCGCGCCGCTGCCGATCATCATCGTGCGCCTGAGCGACCAGGCCATCCTGTTTGCGAATGCGCACGCGCTCAAGGAATTCAAGATGACGGCCGTGCGCGAAGACAGCAAGGCCAGCGATTTCTACGTGAACCCCGATGACCGCGCGCCCTGCTTGCGCACTTGAACGACCACCACAGCGCCACCGACTGGGAAGTGCGGCTCAAGGATGGCGAGGGCCAGCCATTCTGGGCATCGCTGTCCTCGCAGTGCATCTCCTACCACGGAGATCAGTGCGTTCTGTCCGCCATGAGCAATATCGACGTGCGCAAACGGAACCAGCAGGAACTGCACCGCCGCGCCTATCACGACGAGCTGACCGGCCTGCCCAACCGCGCCATGTTCATGGCCAGCCTGGACGAAACGTTCGAAGCGAAAGCGCGCGACGGCGGCAAGTTCGCACTGATGTTCCTGGACCTCGACCGGTTCAAGGTCATCAACGACGAGCTGGGACACAGCGCTTGGCGACAAGCTGCTGCAGGAAGTGGCGGCCCGGCTCAGAGCGAGCGTGTTCGCTTCCGATGTGGTGGCGCGTCTGGGGGGCGACGAGTTTGTGGTCCTGGTGACCAAGAAGGCGGACCAGGAGATGCTGCACCTGACCGCGCAAAACATCATGGCGGCCATGCTGCTGCCGATTCAGATCGATGGCAACAGCGTGCATATCACGGCCAGTATCGGGATCAGCCGCTATCCGCAGGATGGCATCGATCTGATGTCGATGATGAAGAGTGCCGACCGGGCCATGTACCGCGCCAAGGAAAGCGGCAGGAATAACTTCCAGTGGTATGGCGCCGAGGAGCAGGGCGGCCGGACCGAGCCCGATCCGCCCTTCGCGCCGCATCGTCCCCGGCTGAGCGAGGACGACGTCGTCTGAACTTAGTAGGCGTAGAACATGCGCTGAATTTCTTTGCTGTTGCTGGTCTTGGTCAGTGCCAGCATCAGCAGGATGCGCGCCTTCTGCGGGTTGAGCGTGTCGGCCACCACAAAATCGAGTTCGTCGTCGTTGGCTTCGCCGTTGCGCGCCAGGATGCCCTGGCCGACGCGGCTTGCGCGCACGATGACGGCGCCCTTGGCGCGCGCCGACTTCCAGTGCTTAAGCACCACTTTCGCGGCCAGGCTGCCGTCACCCACGCCGGCGTGGATGATGCCCTTGGCGCCAGCGGCCATGAACGCATCGACCGCCACCGGGCCCACGTTCGCATAGCCGTACACGATCTCCACGTTCGGCAGCGACTGCAGCGCGCTGATGTCGAATTCCGAATCCACCGTGTGCTTGCGCAGCGGCTGGCGGTAGAAGAAAGCGCGGCTGCCCTGGATGTAGCCGAGCAGGCCCAGTTCCGGCGTGCGGAACGAATCGAGCGTCGAGGTGTTGACCTTGGTGACATCGCGCGCCGCTTGGATCTGGTCGTTCAGCGCGACCAGTACGCCCTTGCTTAAGCAGCGTCCGGGCTGGCCGCGAGCAGCACCGCGTTGTACAGATTGATCGGGCCGTCGGCCGACAGCGCGGTCGAAGGACGCATCGCGCCCACCAGCACCACCGGCTTGCGGCTCTTGACCACCAGGTTGAGGAAGTAGGCGGTTTCTTCCAGCGTGTCGGTGCCGTGCGTGATGACGATGCCGTCCACGTTCGGCTGCGCCAGCAACGTGTTGACGCGCTTGCCCAGCGTGAGCCAGTGCTCATTGGTCATATTCTCGCTGGCGATCTGGAACACCTGCTCGCCGCTCACGTTGGCCACCTTGGCCAGTTCCGGCACGGCCGCGATCAGGCGCTGCACGCCCACCGTGGCAGCCGTGTAGCCGACCGTGGTGGTGCTCGACGCACCGGTGCTTAGAACGATGGTACCGCCGGTGGCCAGGATGGTTACGTTGGCCAGCTTGGGAGCGGCCGATTCGGCCTGCGCGGCCGACGCCAGCGCGAACAGCAGAAGGAAGGGAGCGAACAGCGCGGTCATTTTCTGCGCGGGGTGTTGACGGGACATGCGTTCTCCTGAGAGTTGATTATGGTTTTTTGTAGACGACGCCGTCTTTCATCACGAAGCGGATCTGCTGCAGCAGCGTGATGTCAGCGCAGCGGGTCGCCGCTGACGGCGACGATGTCGGCGGCGTAGCCGGGTTCGATGGCGCCCAGGCGGCCGGTCTGGTCCAGCAGGCTGGCCGCGCTCAGCGTGGCAGAGCGGATCGCGTCAATCGCTCTAAGCAAGCCCGCTTCGACCATGTAGGCGAATTCTTTCGCGTTCTCGCCATGCGGGAAAACGCTTGCGCGTCGGTGCCGAACGCGATCTTCACGCTCTACCTTGTAGGCGCGCGAAGGTGGCCTGAATCTGCGGGCCGATGGCTGCCGCTTTTGGGCGCACGACCGGCGTGTAGTATTCGGGATCCCTGGACTTGTCGGCCACATAGCGGCTTAAGCCGCCATGGTCGGCACGTACCACGCGCCGGTTTTCTTGAACAAGGCGATCGCCTCGTCGTCCATCAGCGTGCCGTGTTCGATCGAATCGACGCCGACGCGCAGCGCGCTTGATGCCCTCGGTTCCGTGCGCGTGCGCCGCGACGCGGAAGCCGTAGTCCTTGGCCGTGCTCACGATGGCGCGCAGCTCGTCTTCGGTGTACTGCGAATTCTGGCCGCTGCGGGCCTGGCTCAGCACGCCGCCGGTGGCGGTGACCTTGATCAGGTCCGCGCCTTCCTTGTAGCGCGCGACCGCCTGGCGGCCTTCCTCGGCGCTGTTGACGACGCCCTCGTTCGGGCTTAGGCCGGGCCCAGTCCCCGGCTCAGGCGGGCCGACAGCGAATTGGTGGGGTCGGCGTGGCCGCCGGTGGTGGCGATCGATTTACCGGCGGTGAACATGCGCGGACCGGGAATGGCGCCGCTGTCGATGGCGCGCTTGAGCGCCACGTTCAGGCCATCGGCCGCGCCCAGGTCGCGCACGGTGGTAAAAGCTTACCATCAGCGTGCGCTCGGCCAGCGCCACCGAGCGGTAGGCGTAATCGGCGGGATTGAGGGTGAGCGTGTCGCGCAGGGCGTCGACCTGCTTTTGGGTTTCGCCGGTGAGGTGCACATGCATGTCGATAAAGCCGGGCATGCAGGCATGCTGCGACAGGTCGATGTGGTCCGCGCGCATGGGTCATCGGGCCGACCGACTTGATCTTGCCACCCTCGATTTCGACGCTGACCCGCTCGCGCCATGCACCCGTCCGGACATCGAGCAAGCGTCCGCAATCGACCGTCTGAACTGCGGCCTGGCTACTGCTGGCCAGAAGGAAAAGGCAGGCGACGGATAGCTTTTGCATGAAGGAGCTCCGGTGGCGATCGTGGGAAATGAGGATACACGAATTTCCCAAAAAAAGGCCTCCCAGAAATGGAAAGCCTTTTATGGAGAAACCTTGATCAAATCAGTGGTGCGGTCGCAGGATCCTTGGTCGGATCGGTCAGTTCGCCTTCCCACTTGGCCACCACGGCGGTGGCGATGCCGTTGCCGATCACGTTGGTGGCGGAACGGGCCATGTCGAGGAAATGGTCAATACCGAGCAGCAAGACCATACCCGCTGCGGGTATGCCGAACTGGTCCAGCGTGGCGGCGATCACGACCAGCGAGGCGCGCGGCACGCCTAGCCATGCCCTTGGAGGTGAGCATCAGCACCAGCATCATCGTCATCTGGGTGCCGAGCGACATTTCGATGCCGTACGCCTGGGCGATGAAGATGGTCGCGAAGGTGCAGTACATCATCGAGCCGTCCAGGTTGAACGAGTAACCGACCGGCAGCACGAAGGCGGCGATGCGGTTCTTGACGCCGAAACGCTCCAGCCCTTCCAGGGTTTTCGGGAACGCCGCTTCGGACGAGGCGGTCGAGAACGCGAGGATGGTCGGTTCGCGCAGGACGCAGCAGCAGCGGAACACGCGCGGGCCGAGGAAGATGAAACCGGCCAGGGTCAGCACGATCCACAGCACGGCGATCGCGAAGTAGAACTCGCCCATGAAGATACCGTAGGTCGAGAGCACCTGCATGCCGCTCTTGGCGATGATGGCGGTGACGGCCGCGAAGACGGCGACCGGCGCGAAGTTCATCACGTAGCCGGTTACTTTCAGCATGACGTGGGCGACGCCGTCAATGGCATCGATCATCGGCGTGGCGCGCGGGCCGACAGCCGCAGCCGCGGTGCCGAAGAAGATCGAGAAGACCACGATCTGCAGGATTTCGTTCTTGGCCATGCCGTCCACGATCGACGACGGCACCAGGTGGGTGACGAAGTCCTTGAGCGACAGGCTCGATTTGGCCAGGTCGTTGACCGCGTTCGGGTCGAGGAACTTCTCCATGCCCAGGCCCGGCTTGAACAGGTTCACCAGGATCAGGCCGAGCGACAGGGAGATGAACGACGCGATCACGAACCAGCCAAGCGCCTTGACGCCGACGCGCCCGACTTCCTTGGCGTCGCCCATTTTCGCGATGCCGACCACCAGGGTCGAGAATACGAGCGGTGCGATGATCATCTTGATCAGGCGCAGGAACAGCGTGGTGATCAGGCCCATGTACTCGGCAAAGGACTTGGGATCGGCCAGTGTGATGTTGGCCACGTAGTAGAACGACGATCCCGAGCACCAGGCCCGCAATGATGTAGATAGTAAGGCGGTTGCGATTATTCATGCTGCATCCTGTATTTGGGTCGATCCGTGCGTTCTCGGGCAAAATAGGTGTATTTTGTGAGCAGACAAGCTTAAACTTGTTGATGAAATTCTTGGCAAGTTCCGCAGTATCCTTGCCGCTGCTAGCGCTGTCAAGCTTGCTTCGCCCTACTTAAAACCGACAAAAAACAACATGATCGAACTGAAAAACGTCAGTAAATCCTACGGTGCTTTCCAGGTACTGACCGACTGCAGCACGAAGGTGGACAAGGGCGACGTGGTGGTCATCTGCGGTCCGTCGGGCTCAGGGCAAATCGACCCTGATCAAGACCGTCAACGGGCTCGAACCGTTCCAGGCCGAAGAAGTGCGGGTCGACGGGATCTCGGTGGGCGACCCCAAAACCAATCTGTCGCGCCTGCGCGCCCGCATCGGCATGGTGTTCCAGAATTTCGAACTGTTCCCGCATTTGTCGGTACGCGATAACCTGACGCTGGGCCAGACCAAGGTGCTGGGGCGCAGCGTGGACGAGGCGACCGCCAGGGGGCTCAAGTACCTCGACCGGGTCGGCCTGCTGGCGCAGCAGGATAAATTCCCGAGCCAGCTCTCGGGCGGCCAGCAGCAGCGCGTGGCCATTGCGCGCGCTCTGGCGATGGACCCGATCGCGATGCTGTTCGACGAGCCCACCTCCGCGCTGGATCCGGAAATGATCACCGAAGTGCTCGACGTGATGGTCGGGCTGGCGCAGGAAGGCATGACCATGATGGTCGTCACCCACGAGATGGGCTTTGCGCGCAAGGTGGCGGACCGGATCGTATTCATGGACCATGGACGGATCGTGGAAGACACGCCGACCCAGGCGTTCTTCAGCGCGCCCAAGTCGGAGCAGGGCACGCGAGTTCCTCGCCAAAATCATTCACTGAACCAGGAGACCACCGCCACATGGAAACACTGTCAACCCGCTTGAAATATTTGCGCAGCCGCGAACTGCTGGCAGCGTTTCTCCTGCCTGCGGTGATTGTATGGCGGTGGATGGACCGCGGCGGGGATATCGCCTGGGGCGTGCGCATCGGCGCGCTGGCTTTGCTGGCCTATATTCTGGTGCAGGGCACGCTGTACTGGCACCTCAAGCTGCGATTGCTTGAAGACCAGCGCCCGTTGCCGTCCTGGTTCGCATCGCTGTTCCGCGCATTCGGCTATTCGAACCTGCTTGCCATCGCGGCCATACTGCTGGCGATGGCGATGGGCCGCGGTGCGCTGTCGGACCCCGATATCGGATGGACTGCCGGTTTGCTCGTGGGCGCAGTGCTCGAGCACATTAACTACTATCATTACCAGTTAATGTACGACACCCGTGCCTCGTTCAACCATTTGGTACGCAACCGCCGCCTGCGCAAAGCGGCGCTGAGCATCGATATTGCGCGGACACGCACGAAGGCTGCAAGCGGCGCTTAGCGCCTGAGGGGGATTTGCCTGGAAGCGGGACCGGGTTTCGCCCGATTGCTCCAATCACGGACAAACCTCCCGCTGCGAGTAAAATAACGGCATCCGTTATCTGAAAGCCGCCATGTCCACTCTCGATACCCCTGCACAGAAAAGCATCACGATCGCCCGTCCGGATGACTGGCACCTGCACCTGCGCGACGGCGCGGCGCTGGCCAGCGTGCTGCCGCACAGCGCGCGCCAGTTCGCGCGCGCCATCGTCATGCCGAACCTGAAGCCGCCGGTCACCACGACCGCGATGGCGCAGGCCTACCGCGAGCGCATCCTGGCCGCTCTGCTTAGGCGGGAATGGCTTTCGAACCGCTCATGACGCTGTACCTGACCGATAACACCGACCCGGACGAGATCCGCCGCGCCGCCGACAGCGGCTTCGTGCACGCCGTCAAACTGTACCCAGTAGGCGCCACCACCAATTCCGACGCCAAGCGTGACCGATCTGGCCAAGTGCTACAAAACGCTCGAAGTGATGCAGGAAGTGGGCATGCCCTTCCTGGTCCATGGCGAAGTGACCGACCAGGACATCGATCTGTTCGACCGTGAAGCGGTCTTCATCGAACGCGTGATGCGTCCGCTGCGCCGCGACATGCCGGCTGCTGAAGATCGTGTTCGAGCACATCACCACCAAGGACGCCGCGCAGTACGTGGCCGAAGCGGAAGGCCCGATCGCGGCCACCATCACCGCGCACCACCTGCTGTACAACCGCAACGAGATCTTCAAGGGCGGCATTCGTCCACACTACTACTGCCTGCCGGTACTCAAGCGCGAGGAACACCGCCTGGCGCTGATGACGGCTGCCATCAGCGGCGACGAGCGCTTCTTCCTCGGCACCGATTCGGCGCCGCACGCCATCGGCGCCAAGGAAACCTCCTGCGGCTGCGCTGGCTGCTACACCGCGCTGCACGCGATGGAGATGTACACCGAAGCGTTCTGAACGCGCTTGGCGCGCTGGAAAAGCTCGAAGGTTTCGCCAGCCACTTTGGCCCCGATTTCTACGAACTGCCGCGCAATACCGAAACCGTCACCCTGGTACGCGAGGCGTGGACCTTGCCGCAGACCGTGCCGATGGCCGATTCCCAGCTGGTGCCCCTGAACGGTGGCGAGCAAATCAACTGGAAACTCCTGTAAGCCGATGTTCGACGCGATCGACTGGTCACGGCCGTGGTATGACGCGGTCCGTCCGGCTTTCGCCCGCTTCGACTTCGATGCGCTGGGCCTGACCGGGGCGCTCAATGCCGGCGCCGCGTCGCTGGCGCTGGTCAACCAGCGCGGGCAGCCGATCCGCTTCGTGCCGCAGTCCGAGTTGCCCGAGGGGCGCGCCTACGAGGACTTCATCGGCGCCACCGGCTGCGTGCCCACGCGCGACAATCTGCACGACTTCTTCAATGGCCTGGTGTGGCTGACCTTCCCGCGCATCAAGCAGCAGCTCAACGCGCTGCAGGCGGCGCAGATTGCGCTGGCCGGTGTCGGCAAGTCGCGCGGCGCCGCGCGCGATGCGGCGACCATCTTCGACGAGAATTCGGCCTTGCTGGTGGTGCGCAGCGGCGAACTGGAGCCGCTGCTGCGGGCGCATGCCTGGAGCGAGGCGCTCTACGTGCGGCGCGACCTGTTCGGAACCGATGCGCAGGTCTGGCTGTTCGGCCACGCGCTGATGGAAAAGCTGGTCGCGCCGCGCAAGGCGATCACCGCGCATACACGGGTGATTGAGGCCGACGATGCCTACTTCAAATTGCCTGTCGAGCAGCAGCGGGCCTGGATCGATGAACATGTTGCGACGTCGCTGGCCAACGAGGAATTGAATACGTCGTGCTTCACGCCATTGCCAGTCCTGGGCGTGCCGGGATGGTGGCCGCAGCAGGACGCAGCCTTCTACGCGGATGCCACCGTTTTCCGTCCGAAGCCACCACGTCGTCCTCGCGAAGGCGGCGGTCCGACGGCTCGGGACCCATGCTGAGCTGGCGTGCTATGGGTCCCGAGCCGTCGGACCGCCTCCTCCGCGAGGACGATGTGTGGCTGATCATATTTCGAGGTTCAAATGACTGACGTAATTCGCTGGGGCATACTCGGCACCGGCAAAATCGCACGGGCCTTTGCCAATGCATTGAAGGACACGCCGGACGCTGTGCTTGCCGCCGTCGGCTCGCGCAGCAGCGACAGCGCCGCCGCCTTCGGTGCCGAATTCGGCGTGGCGCACACCTACGGATCCTACGAAGCACTCGCAGCGGCACCCGGCATCGACATCGTCTACATCGCCACGCCGCACCCCATGCATGCCGAGAACGCAATCCTGCTCCTCAATGCTTAAGCAAGGCGGTACTGTGCGAGAAGCCGTTCACGATGAACCGGCGCGAAGCCAGAACAGGTCATCGCGCTCGCGCGCAAAAGAATCTGTTCCTGATGGAGGCGATGTGGACCCGCTTCATGCCCGCGCTGGCCGAAGTGAAGCGCGTGATCGCTTCGGGCGAAATCGGCCCGGTGCAGCACATCATGGCCGACTTTGGCTTCACCGCCAGCAAAGACCCTGCGCACCGCGTTAACAATCCCGATCTGGGCGGCGGCGCGCTGCTCGATCTGGGCATCTATCCGTTGTCGATCTCGGCGGCCTTGCTCGGCCCCGTGGCCTCGGTGCGGGCCAGCGCCGAGCTGGGTGAAACCGGCGTCGATCTGCAGACCAGCTTCACGCTGATGCACGAGGGCGGGGGCATGTCGGTGTGCAGCTGCTCGTTCAAGGCGCGCACCCCGGCCGAACTGACCGTGGCCGGTGAGCTGGGCTTCGTGCGCATGAACAGCCAGTTCCACCGCACCACGTCGGTCACCGTGTGGCTGACCGATGGCGCCACGCGCACCATCGAGACACCATTCCTGGGTAACGGCTACGTGCATGAAGCGATCGAAGCGGGCCGCTGCCTGCGCGCGGGCCTGATCGAAAGCCCGGATATGACCCACGACGAAACGCGGGCCCTGATGTCGGTCATGGATTCCATCCGCGCGCAAATCGGCGTGCGCTACCCGGTGGACCTTACACCTTGAGGAATTCTTCCTTGCCGCCCAGCCAGCGGGCCAGGTGCGCTTCGACGACATCGTCGACTTTGTCGTGAATCAGGCTGTGCGCCACGTCGCGCGCCTGTTCGACCAGCCACTGGTCGGTCTCGAGATCGGCGAAACGCAGCATTGCCTGGCCTGACTGGCGCGCGCCGAGGAATTCACCGGGCCCGCGGATCTCCAGGTCGCGGCGCGATCTCGAAACCGTCGGTCGTCTCGCGCATCGTCATCAGGCGCTGCTTGGCGATCTGCCCGAGCGGGCTTTGATACAGCAGCAGGCAGACACTGGCCGCCGAGCCGCGGCCCACGCGGCCGCGCAGCTGGTGCAGCTGCGACAGGCCGAAGCGCTCCGCGTGTTCGATCACCATCAGCGACGCATTGGGCACGTCGACCCCCACCTCGATCACGGTGGTGGCCACCAGCACCTGCACTTCATTGGCGGTGAAGGCGTCCATCACTTCCTGTTTCTCGAGCGGCTTCATGCGCCCGTGCACCAGCCCCACCTGCAGGTCGGGCAGGGCCTCGGCCAGCATCATGTGGGTGTCGGTGGCGGTCTGCAGCTGCAGCGCTTCGGATTCCTCGATCAGCGGGCAGACCCAGTACACCTGGCGTCCTTCGAGGGCCGCCGCGTGCACGCGCTCGATCACTTCGTCGCGCCGGTTCTGGTCGATGGCGCGCGTGACGATCGGACTGCGCCCCGGCGGCAGCTCGTCGATCACCGACACTTCCAGGTCGGCGTAATAGGTCATGGCCAGCGTGCGCGGGATCGGCGTGGCCGACATCATCAGCTGGTGCGGCGTCTTACCGTTGCTGCCCTTGTTGCGCAGCGTGAGGCGCTGGCCGACCCCGAAGCGATGCTGCTCGTCGACGATCACCAGGCCCAGTTTGGCGAAATTGACGGTGTCCTGGATCAGGGCGTGGGTGCCGATCACCAGCTGCGCCTCGCCCGATTCGACCAGGGCGGTGGCGGCCAGCTTGTCTTTTTCTTGAGGCTGCCCGTCAGCCAGGCGACCTTCACGCCGAGCGGCTCCATCCACGCCGCGATTTTGCGGAAGTGCTGGTCGGCCAGGATCTCGGTCGGCGCCATCAGCGCGGCCTGGTAGCCGCAATCGATGGCCTGGGCCGCGGCTAGCGCCGCCACCACCGTCTTGCCGCTGCCGACGTCGCCCTGCAGCAGGCGCTGCATCGGATAGGGGTTCTTGAGGTCGGCCCGGATTTCCTTGAGCACGCGCTGCTGGGCGCCGGTCAGCTTGAACGGCAGCTGGCCGAGGAAGGCTTCCGACAGCGCAGCCGGCCGACTTGAGCACCGGCGCGCCCTTGGTGCGGCGGGCCCGCTGCGCGCTTGAGCGAGAGCTGCTGGGCCAGCAGTTCGTCGAACTTCATGCGCACCCAGGCCGGGTGGGAGCGTTCTACTAGCGCGTTGGCGTCGATTTCCTGGGGCGGATAGTGCAGCAGGCGCACCCATCGCTACCGAAGTTCGTCAGGTTCATGGACGCGACCAGGGCTGGCGGCAGGGTGTCGCGCCAGTCGACCCGGCGCATGGCGTCGGCGATCGCGCGCCGCAGGATCGCCTGCGACAGGCCTTCGCCGGACGGATACACGGGCGTCAGTTCCTTGGGCAGGGAGGCGCCCTCGTTGATCACCTTGTAGCCGGGGTGGACCATTTCGGCGCCGAAGAAGCCGTGTTTGAGTTCGGCGCGGGCGCACCCGGGTGCCTTCGGCCAGCTGCTTGACCTGGCTGCCATAGAAATTCATGAAGCGCAGCAGCAGGTCGCCCGTTTCGTCGGCGATGGTGACCAAGAGCTGGCGCCGCGGGCGGAACGAGATTTCGTTCTTGGTGACGACCCCTTCGACCTGGGAGACATGGCCGCCGCGCAGGCAGGCGTCGCGGATCGAGACGACCTGGGTCTCGTCCTCGTAGCGCATCGGCAGGTGCAGCACCAGGTCCATATCGGTGCGCAATCCCAGCTTGGCGAGCTTGCTTTCGTTGGTTTTTGGCGCTGCTTTGGGTTTCGAAGGGGGCATATTGCTGCGAATTGGCGGCGCTAGGATAAAATAGAGGGTTGCCTTGCGCGTGAGCGCTATTGTAAGGCCCCGCCCCTTCTTTTTACAGAATTACCAGAAATGTACTCGCTTTCCGATTTCGATTTCGAGCTCCCGCCGGAGCGCATTGCCCAGCTGCCGCTGCCAAACCGCAGCGTCGTCGCGCCTGTTGCACGTGGACGGGCAGCAGCTGGTCGACCGCCAGTTCAGCGACATCGTCGACCTGCTCGCGCCGGGCGACCTGCTGGTCATGAACGACACGCGCGTGCTCAAGGCGCGCTTCTTCGGCGTCAAGGAGACCGGCGGCAACGTCGAGGTGCTGGTCGAGCGCGTGCTCGACAACCGCACCGTGCTGGCCCAGGTGCGCGCCTCCAAGTCGCCCAAGCCCGGCAACAAGATCCGCCTGGCCGACGCCTTCACCGTGACGGCAGGCGAGCGCAGCCGGCTGAATTCTTCACGCTCACCTTCGACGGCGACGTGTTCGACCTGATCGAGCAGCACGGCCGCCTGCCGCTGCCGCCCTACATCGAGCACGACGCCGACGAATTCGACGAAACGCGCTACCAGACCGTGTATTCGCGCGAACCGGGTGCGGTGGCCGCGCCGACCGCCTACCTGCACTTCGACGAAGCGCTGCTGGAAAAACTGAAAGCGAAAGGCGTCAATTTCGCCTACGTCACGCTGCACGTGGGCGCGGGCACCTTCCAGCCGGTGCGGGTAGAAGTGCTGGCCGAGCACAAGATGCACACCGAGTGGTACACCGTGCCCCAGGCCACCGTGGACGCCGTGCGCGCCGCCAAGGCGGCAGGCCGTGCGGTGGTCGCGGTCGGCACCACCAGCCTGCGCGCGCTCGAATCGGCCTCGCAGTCGGGCCAGCTCGAAGCGGGCAGCGCCGACACCGCCCTGTTCATCACGCCCGGCTACACCTTCAAGACCGTCAAGCGCCTGATCACCAACTTCCACCTGCCGAAGTCGACCCTGCTGATGCTGGTGTCGGCCTTTGCTTAAACTATGACGAGATCAAGCGCGCCTATGCGCACGCGATCGCCAGCGAATACCGCTTCTTCAGCTATGGCGACGCCATGCTGCTCACTACAGAAAACACGTAATCATGCTCGACTTTAAACTGCTCAAGACCGACACCAGCGGCCTGTCGCACGCGCGCCGCGGCCGCCTGACGCTCAACCACGGCGTGATCGAAACCCCGATCTTCATGCCGGTCGGGACCTACGGTTCAGGTCAAGGCGATGTCGCCGGTCGAACTGAAGGAAGTCGGCTCCCAGATCATCCTTGGCAACACCTTCCACCTGTGGCTGCGCCCGGGCACGGAAGTGATGAACAAGTTCGGCGGCCTGCACGGCTTCATGGGCTGGGACAAGCCGATCCTGACCGATTCCGGCGGCTTCCAGGTGTTTTCGCTGGGTGCGATGCGCAAGATCACCGAAGAGGGCGTCAAGTTCTCGTCGCCGATCGACGGCAGCAAACTGTTCCTGTCGCCCGAGATTTCGATGCAGATCCAGCGCGCTCAATTCCGACATCGTGATGCAGTTCGACGAATGCACGCCCTACGAAATCGACGGCCGTCCGGCCACCGCCGAGGAAGCGGCCAAGTCGATGCGCATGTCGCTGCGCTGGGCGCAGCGCTCGATGAATGAATTCACCCAGGGCGAGAACCCGAACGCGCTGTTCGGGATCGTCCAGGGCGGCATGTTCGAGCACCTGCGCGACGAATCGCTGGCCTAAGCCTGGAAGAGATCAACTTCCCGGGCATCGCCATTGGCGGCCTGTCGGTGGGCGAGCCGAAGGAAGACATGATGCGCATGCTCGAGCACGTGGGCCCGCGCCTGCTTACCAACAAGCCGCACTACCTGATGGGCGTGGGCACGCCGGAAGACCTGGTGGCGGGCGTGGCCAACGGCATCGACATGTTCGATTGCGTGATGCCGACCCGAAATGCGCGCAATGGCTGGCTGTTTACCCGTTTCGGCGACGTCAAGATCAAGAATGCGCGCTACAAGGACGACATGGGCCCGCTCGACGAGAGCTGCGACTGCTATTGCTGCAAGAATTTCACGCGCGCCTACCTGCACCACCTGCACCGCTCCAAGGAAATCCTCGGTGCGCGCCTGAATACGATTCACAACCTGCATTACTACCTGGAAGCTGATGAGCGAAGTGCGCGACGCCATCGATGCCGACCGTTTCCACGCCTTCCGCCTGGAATTTAACGCTGCAAGGGCCAGGGGCGTGTAAATACGACTTGTCTGCATAATTATTGTGCAGGCAACACTTGCAAAAAGATTTACAGGAGCCAGATACCCCCAATTGGTCTGACTCCATCCGGCGATGCTAGAATACAGCGCTGCTTTTTTAACTAATACCTTGATATCGGAGTTCACGTGCTTATTACTACTGCTCTCAGCAAGCAACCCAGCCTGTCAAATCGGGCGACATGGCCTCGCTGCTGAGTGGCCCAATCCCGATTTTCGCGCTGATGTTCGCGGTCATGTACTTCCTGATGATCCGTCCGCAGCAAAAGAAAGCCAAAGAACAGCGTCAGATGATGGACGCACTGGGCAAGGGCGACGAAGTCGTCACCATGCCACGGCATCCTGGGCAAGGTCACCAAGGTCAACGAGACCTACGTGACGATCGAAGTGTCGGCCAATACGGAAATCGTGGTGCAGAAGCACGCGATCACCACCCTGCTGCCGAAGGGCACGCTCAAGTCGCTGTAAGCCTGACGGGCGGCAGTGCCGCCCGACTGTTCAATCTGAACGCTGGAACACTATGAACCGCTATCCGCTCTGGAAATACATTCTGATCGTTTTCGCGTGTTGATGGGCGCGCTGTACACGGCGCCCAACTACTTCGTCGAATCGCCTGCCCTGCAGGTCACGACCGGCAGCCAAACTCTCAAGATCAACAACGACACCCTGAGCCGCGTCCAATCGGCGCTCAAGGCCGCCGCGATTCCCGATCAGGGCGTCAGTCTCGAGGGCGTCGAGCACAACGTCAGCGTGCGCGCGCTGTTCGCCACGACCGACCAGCAATTCAAGGCCAAGCTGGCCCTGGAAAAGGCGCTGAACGCGAATCCGGCCGAACCTGACTACATCGTCACGGTGAACCTGTTCAAGAATGTTCCAAAGTGGATGCAGGCCGTGCGCGCTGCCGATGAACCTCGGCCTCGACCTGCGCGGCGGTGTGCACTTCCTGCTCCAGGTCGATGCCGCTGCCACCGCTGAAACCAAGCTCAAAGGCATCGTCACCGCCGTTCGCAGCCAGCTGCGCGACAAGGAAGTGCGTCACGCCGGTATCGAGCGCGTGGGCCGTGCCGTACACGTCAAGTTCCGCGACGCCGACACGCTGGCCAAAGCGCGCACCGTGCTGGCCAGCCAGTCGGCCGACCTGGCATTCGCCGACGCGGTCGAAGGCGCCGACTTCAAGCTGATCGTCACCCTCAAGCCGGAAGCGCTGCGCCGCACCGTGGAAGAAGGCGTCAAGCAGAACATCTCGACCCTGTCCAAGCGGATCAACGAACTGGGCGTGGCCGAACCGATCATCCAGCAGCAGGGCGCCGACCGCATCGTGGTCCAGCTGCCAGGCGTGCAGGACGTGGCGCACGCCAAGGACATCATCGGCCGCACCGCGACGCTCGAACTGCGCATGGTCGACGCGTCCGTCGTGCCGGGCACCGAAGAAACCGCGACCATCCCGTTTACGTCCGAACTGTTCACCCGTGAACAGGGCGGCCCGCTGGTGCTGTCGAAAGACGTGATCCTGACCGGCGACTACATTTCCAGCGCCGACGCCACCTTCGATTCGCAGCAGATGCTTAGGCCGTGAGCCTGGACCTGAACGGCGACGGCGGCGGCAAGATGCGCCGCGCGACCATGGACAACGTGGGCAAGCGCATGGCGATCCTGCTCAAGGAAAAGGGCAAGTACACGATCCTGTCGGCACCGACCATCCAGAGCACCCTGGGCAGCAAGTTCCAGATCACCAATATGGGCTCGGTTGAAAAATCGACCGAACTGGCGCTGCTGCTGCGCTCAGGCGCGCTGTCGGCACCGATGGAATTCATCGAAGAACGCGTGATCGGCCCGCAACTGGGCGCCGAAAACATCGCCAAGGGCCTGTATTCGACGGTCTACGGCTTTGCCACGATCGCCATCTTCATGATCATCTACTACCACCTGTTCGGCTTCTTCAGCGTCACCGCGCTGGCCTCGAACCTGCTGTTCCTGCTGGCGCTGCTGTCCTTCATGCAAGTGACGCTGACGCTGCCGGGTATCGCCGCTATCGCGCTCGCGCTCGGTATGGCAATTGACGCCAACGTGCTGATCAACGAACGGATACGCGAAGAACTGCGCCTTGGCAATACGCCGCAGGCCGCCATCGCGACCGGCTTCGACCGCGCCTGGGCCACGATTCTCGACTCGAACGTGACCACCCTGATCGTCGGTATCGCGCTGTACGCCTTCGGTTCCGGCCCGATCCGCGGTTTCGCCGTGGTGCACTGCCTGGGCATTCTGACGTCGATGTTCTCTGCCGTGTTCGTCTCGCGCGGCCTGGCCAACCTGTGGTACGGCCGCAAGAAGAAGTTGAACGGTATTTCGATCGGTACCGTCTGGACTCCTGGCGTGTCTAGCCTGGAAGTAATCATCAGAATTAACTACTAGGATTCAAGATGGAATTTTTCCGCATCAAGAAAGATATTCCCTTCATGCGCCACGCGTTGATCTTCAACGTGATTTCGGCGCTGACCTTCGTGGCTGCCGTGTTCTTCCTGGTGACCAAGGGATTGCACCTGTCGGTCGAGTTCAAGGGCGGCACCACGATGGAGCTGAAATACCCGGGCGCGGCGAATCAGGAAAAGATTCGCGCCGACCTGACCCGGATCGGCTACGAGCAGCCTGGAAGTGACCAGCTTCGGCACCGCGCAGGACATCATGCTGCGCCTGCCGATCGTCAAGACCGTGGCTAAGCTCGACCGGTTCGCAGCTCGTGTTCAACACGCTGTGCAAGGCCGAAGGCGGCGAACCGAAGCAAGTGCAGCTCACCGCGGCCGACGGCAGCAAGAAAGACACGACCAGCTGCTTCAACGCGGCCAACGCCGAAGTGCTGAGCCTGCGCAAGGTCGAGTTCGTCGGTCCGCAGGTGGGCGAGGAACTGGCCAACAACGGCATCAGCGCGCTGATCATGGTGATCGTGCTCGTGGTCGCCTACCTGGCCATCCGCTTCGAATGGAAATACGCCGTCTCGGCGATCATCGCCAACTTGCACGACGTGGTCATCATTCTCGGCTTCTTTGCCTTCTTCCAGTGGGAATTCTCGCTGGCGGTGCTGGCGGGCGTGCTGGCGGTGCTGGGTTACTCGGTCAACGAATCGGTGGTTATCTTCGACCGGATCCACGAAAACTTCCGCAAGCAGCGCAAGGCCAGCGTGCATGAAGTGATCGACAACGCGATCACCAGCACCATCTCAGCGTACCATCATCACCCACGGCTGTACCCAGATGATGGTGCTGTCGATGCTGTTCTTCGGCGGCTCGACCCTGCACTACTTCGCCATCGCGCTGACCATCGGTATCTGCTTCGGCATTTACTCGTCGGTGTTCGTGGCTGCCGCCATCGCCATGTGGCTGGGCGTCAAGCGCGAAGACCTGATCAAGCCGGTCAAGGAAAAGACGAAACCGACGGCGCCGTTGTGTAAAGACGGGCTGTAACACAGAATGCCGCCATGGTTTGCGCCTGGCGGCATTTTTCATTGGGAGACGCCGCATGAGCCGTACCAACCGCCTGTTCCTGCTGATGGACGCCTTGCGCGGGCACCGCCGCCCCGTCACGGCGGCCGTCCTGGCCGAGCGCCTGAACGTATCCGAGCGCACCATCTACCGCGACATCCAGACCCTGGCGGGCCTGGGCGCGCCGGTCGAAGGCGAAGCCGGGGTCGGCTACATGATGCGGGCTTAAGCACCTTCCTGCCGCCGCTGATGTTCGACACCGACGAACTCGAAGCCCTGGTGCTGGGCGCGCGCTGGGTCGGCCGCCAGGGCGACAGCGTGCTGGCGCGGGCCGCCGTCAACGCGCTGGCCAAGATCGCCACGGCCACCCCGCGCGACCTGCGCGACACCATGGCCGACACCAGCCTGTGGGTGCTTAGGCCGAACGTGGCGCGCCCAGCGACGAAAGCCTTCATGCAGCCGACAAGCGCGCGAAGCGATCCGCAAGGAGCACAAGCTGCGCATCGGCTACCGCGACGGCAACGGCCAGGCTTCGCAGCGCGTGGTGTGGCCGTTCGCCCTGGCTTTCTTCGAGGGCAAGCGGGTGCTGGCCGCCTGGTGCAGAACTGCGCGCGGCGTTCCGCCACTTCCGGGTCGACCGCATCGCCGACGCCAGTTCGTCCGACGAACGCTATCCCGCGCACCGGCGCGACCTGCTGGCGCGCTGGAGGCGCGAGCTGGGCATTGCCGAAGACTCCTGACAAAAACTGTCGCAGCCGGATCCTATGATGGTGACCTCTCAACCACCTACCGGAGCCCGGACCATGCGCCTCTATCACAACCCGCTTTCCTCGAACGCCCGCCGCGTCCTGCTGACCGCCCAGTTGCTCGGCATCGAACTCGAGCTGGTCGAAGTCAACTTCAAGGACGAGAACGACCGCCGCCGCCTGCTGGAGATCAACCCGAACGGCAAGCTGCCGGTGCTGCAGGACGGCGACTTCACCCTGTGGGAATCGTGCGCCATCATGCAGTACCTGTGCGACAACGCACCCGACCAGGAACTGTACCCGCTCGACGCGCGCCCGCGCCGACATCAACCGCTGGATGTTCTGGACTTGCCAGCATTTCGCACCGGCGGTCGGCGTGCTCACCTTTGAAAACATCTGGAAAGCCATGCGCGGCATGGGCGAAGCCGACCCCGCGCGAACTGGCGCGCGGCGAGCGCGAGCTGCTGCAGTTCGGCGCGGTGATCGATGCCCAGCTTGCTTAGGCCGCGAATGGATCACCGGCAAGGCGCTGAGCCTGGCCGACCTGGCGCTGGCGCCATCGATGATGTATATCGAGCGCGGCCGCCTGCCGCTCGCGCGCTTCCTGCACCTGATGGCGTGGTTCGCCCGGATTCAGGCGCTGCTTAGGCATGTGGCAGAACAGCACGCTTCTACCCTGGTAAGCGGAAGGGTGACGGTTTCCGGAAAGAAATTCCGGCCTATGTGTGTCATCGCACAGAAACAAAAGCGTCCGGGAACTATAGTGGAGCTGTCTCTTTCAGGACATCCCTAGTTTTGGACTTAGCCCGCTCCCTGGAGCGGGCATTTTTTGTGCGGACGCAGCTTACAGCAGGGCGGCGGTCAGGCTCTTCACTTCCTCGGCCGATTCTTCGAGGATGCTGTTGAGCGTGCCTTCGCCGATGACGAAGTCGATCGTCGAGGCCGACTGCAGGCTGGTGGCGCCCGGACGCTGGTGCAGCGGGGATGGCACCGGGGCCAGATCGTTGGCCAGCAGCAGGGTGTCGCCCAGGGTTTCCGGCGGCAGCGCGCAAAAGCCGCCCACAGGCCTTCGATCGCTTGCATGACGGGGGCCTAAGCACATTGAGCTTTTGCAGCACGCAGCGGCCGATCTGGGTTTCGCCGTGTTCAACCCATTCTTCCGGTTCGCCGTCGAGCAGGCCCGGATATTCTTCGGCGCGACAGCAGGTAGAAGCCGCCGACTTCGTGCACGATGCTTAGGCGAACAGGGCGGTTTCAGGATCGAGATGGGCGACGCGCTTGGCGATCACCTGGGACAGCGCGGCCACGTGGGCCGAATGCTTCCACAGCTGTTCGGCCTTGGCACGCAGGGCTGGCTGGGTGATCTTGCTGTCGAGCTGGCGCACGATGACGGCCGCGGCCAGCGCATTGAGGGTACGGAAACCGACGCGCTGGACCGCATTGCGCACGTTGGTGATTTCATTGCCGGAGCGGTTGTAGGCGACCGAGTTGGCGATCGCGACGGTGCGCGCGGCCAGCAGCGGCTCGGCCTGCACCAGGCGGGCCGCGACTTCGGCGTGACAATCGGGATCGTTCAGCGCCCGTTGCAGCTTGAGCGTGGCGTCCACATTGGTAGGGAACGTCAGCTCGCCGCGGCTTGCCTGAGCAGCAATGCTTTTGAAGGCCTCAAGTCTGTCCATGGAAAAATATACCTCTCTATAAAGATCAAACCTGCCGTTCAAAGCAGTGCTCTGGAGCATTTATTTTACGCTGTTGCGGCGCCAATGCAATCTATTATGGCTCGCTGAAAATAGCGTCGCAACCCTCTTGGGTTCCTTCCAGTATCCTGCAATTCATTGACCAGGCCCAGGTCGTCGAGTTCCTCGACCGCGTTCATGAAGCTGTTGATCTTGGTCGCACCGATCAGGCGATAGATGTCGCCGTCTTCATTGCACGCCGATCAGCATCTTTTCCTTGCGCACTTCATCCGGGGAAGCGACGGTCAGCAGCAGATTGCCGATGATGTGTTTGTCGAATTTCGCGGGCGATTTGCCGTCGAGCAGGGAGGTTTTCAATATTCTTCCTTTTGTTGTGAGGTGGTAGGGCAGGTGGAACGGTCCGTGATGAGCTGTTTGAGCTTGCCTAAAGTCTGGTCCATGGCATCGAAATCGGCTTCCGTGTAGGTGGCGAACAGCTGGCGTCCGTGTTCGACGACGAGGGGAAAGACCGCCTCGAAGGTCGCCACAGCCTAGGCGTCAGGCGCACATAGAACGAACGCTTATCGGCCGGGCAACGCTCGCGCAGCACCAGGCCCTTGCTTTCCAGGCGTTCGATGACGCCGGTGAGCGTGCCCTTGGTGATGAGCGTCTTGTCGCCGAGCTCCTTGTACGTCATGCCGGGTGTATTGCCCAGGGTCGCGATGATATCGAATTGCGCGTGGGTCAGGCCGCTGCTGCGGACCGACTCGCCCGAAAAACGCTCGAAGCCCTGCAGGCATTCGGCCAGCAATCGCACACTCTTAAGATAACGTTCCCCCATGGCCATGATTATAGCCGCCTGCGGCCCGGTTCGCGTTTTGCCGCAGGGACGGTTACCATAGCGGACTGATGCTGTTTTGCCACACTTGCTGAAAGTTCCCGAATGTCTCACTCGCTGCGCGGCATCGTCGCCCTGCTGGTTGTCACCCTGGTCTGGGGCACCACCTTTCCCGCGATGAAAGCGCTGACCGTCACTGACGCCTGACTACGGCCTGGATCGTCCTGTCGCGCTTTGCGCTGGCCGCGCTGATCCTCTCGCCCTTCCTGTGGCGGGCCCAGCGGCACGATCTGCGCGCCGGATTCCTGCTCGGGCTGCTGCTGTTTTTTTGCTACGTGTTCCAGGTCGAAGGCCTGGCCCTGACCAGTTCCAACCGCAACGCCTTCATTTGCGGACTCAATGTCCTGATCGTGCCGCTGCTCGGTGTACTGTCCGGCAAGCCGCCCGAGCGCCGCATCTGGATCGCGCTGGCGCTGGCCGTCGGCGGGCTGGCCGCCCTGTGCTGGGACGGCGGCGCCTGGCGTTTCGGCGACACCCTGGCGCTGGGCGCGGCGCTCACCTTTGGCCTGTACATCAAGATGATGGAAGTGCAGACGCGCGGCGCGACCCGCCTCATGACGCTGACCGCGATGCAGATCGCCACCGTCGCCGCCTGCGCCGTCGTGTGGGTGCTGGTGACCGAAGTGCCGATTGGCTCGACGGCTGAAGTTAGTGCTTACTGCGCCCGTATCGCCGGTGCGTTGGGCAATGGCAGCCAAGCGGCGTGGTCTACCTGGGGGTGGTCGCCACGGCCGCCATCATTTCCCTGCAAACCTGGGGGCAGCGCCACAGCACGGCCAATGAGGCGGCCGTGATGTACGCCTTCAGCTAAGCCGCGGCCGCTTTCTTCGGTTATTTCTGGCTGGGCGAGACGATGACCGGGCGCGGCTGGATCGGCGCGGCATTGTTGATCTCCGGTATGATAGTCAGTCAATGGAACTCCGAGCCGCGGCCTGAAGGCGCGCTCGTCCCCGAGTAAGAACGCCGCCGCATGTCACTTGCCCAACTCGCCAGCCTTGCCCAAGAAACACCCCTGCGGGTGCTGCTGATCAATGCTTAGGCGAACCCGACACGCTGACCTGGGCCGGGCTGTACCAGCCGCTGCGGCTGGCCGCCAAGTTGCTGGGGCCGCAGCGCCTGCACGTGGACGTGCGCAGTCCCGACAAATTCACCGCCGACGCCCAGCGCCACTGGCACATCGTGCTGCTGGTGGCCGACGAAGCGCAAGCCTCGCTCAGGTAGGCCAACAGCCGCGCCCCTGATCGAGCGCTGCCGCGCCGCGCCGTTCTGGGGCGGGGTCGGGGCGGGCGTGCTGTGGATGGCGGACGCGGGCGTCTTGAACGGCGTGCGCACCGCCTTGCCGTGGGCGCTGTACGCCGACGTCGACAGCGTGGCCGACCACGCCCTGTTCACCCCGCACCTGTACAGAAATCGACGAATGCTTAGGCTGACCTGCTGCGGCGGCGCGGCCAGTGCCGACTTCGCGCTGACCCTGGTCGACCTCATCTTCGGCGCCGGGATCCAGTCCCAGATCAAGGAAACGCTGTGCATCGACCGTGTGCGCGGTAAAGAGGAGCGGCAGCGGGTGGCCTTGCAGGCGCGCTTCGGCGCCTTGCAGCCCAAGCTGACCGAAGCGGTGACGCTGATGGAATCGAACATCGAAGAGCCGCTCTCGACCGACGACATTGCCAGCCTGGTGGGGATATCGCGGCGCCAGCTGGAGCGGCTGTTCAAGCAATATCTTGGCAGTTTGCCATCGCGCTACTATCTGGAAATGCGGCTGCAGCGGGCGCGCCAGTTGCTACTCGAGACCAACTATTCGATAGTGCAAGTGGGGCTGATGTGTGGTTTCTCGAGCGGTTCGCACTTCTCGACCGCCTTTGGCGCCCTGTTCGGCAACACCCCGCGCGAAGAGCGCCAGCGCAAACTCGCCGCCACCTGAACATCGAGAAAACCGGGGTCAGACCTCAATTTTGCAATTCTTGCAAAATTGAGGTCTGACCCCGGTTTTCGTTTGAATCGGCCGTTGATCTTGCCGTACGTGGGCCAATGCGTCGCTTTCGCGCATCGCTTTCCAAATTCCGATCCCCTCCCGCCACCATTTACGCCCAAAAACAGGGTCAGACCTCAATTCTGCAAGAATTGCAGAATTGAGGTCTGACCCCGGTGAAAATGAAAATGGCTGTCGCGTAGACGAAAGATGTTTGGGACTGTCGTTCTTATAATGGTCCGACGCATTCAGCGGTCTGAGCTGTTTGCACCCCCTAACATTGGATGAGGATTGCCATGAACGCTAAGCTTGATTCCGCTATGACCACGCGCCCTGTCACCAGGCAGACTTTCGACGATGTCCTCGTCCCCACCTACGCGCCCGCCGCGATGGTACCCGTGCGCGCTGCCGGTCTCGATCTGTGGGATCAAAATGGCAAGCATTACCTCGATTTCACCTCCGGCATCGCCGTCTCCAGCCTCGGTCACTGCAATCCGACCCTGGTCTCGGCCCTGACCGCCCAGATCAACAGCCTCTGGCACCTGGGCAACGGCTACACCAACGAGCCGGTCCTGCGCCTGGCCCTGGCCCTGACCGAAGCCACCTTCGCCGACCGCGCTTTCTTCTGCAATTCCGGCGCCGAAGCCAATGAAGGCGCCCTGAAACTGGCCCGCAAATACGCGCACACCAAGTTCGGCGCCCACAAGTCGCGCATCATTTCCTGCCTGTCGTCGTTCCACGGCCGCACGCTGTTTACCGTGTCGGTCGGCGGCCAGCCGAAATACACCGAAGGCTTCGAGCCGCTGCCGCAGGAAATCAACCACATCCCTTACAACGACATCGAAGCGGCCCGCGCCGCCATCACCGATGACGTGGCCGCCGTGATCGTCGAACCGATCCAGGGCGAGGGCGGTGTCATTCCAGGCAATCCTGAATACCTCAAGGCCTTGCGCGAGTTCTGCGACAAGACCGGCGCGCTGCTGATCTTCGACGAAGTGCAGTCGGGCGTGGGCCGCACCGGCACCCTGTACGCCTACATGGACAAAGGCGTCACCCCGGACATCCTGACCACCGCCAAGGCGCTCGGCAACGGCTACCCGATCGGCGCCATGCTGACCACCCACGAGATCGCGACCCACTTCGGCGTCGGTTCGCACGGCACCACCTACGGCGGCAACCCGCTGGCCGCCACCGTGGCGCTGAACGTGATCGAGATGATCAACCAGCCAGCCTTCCTGGCCCGCGTGAAGGTCGCTTCCGAGCAGATCTTCGCCAACCTGCGCAAGCTCGCCGCCGACTTCCCGCAAGTGTTCGGCGAAGTGCGCAGCAGCGGCCTGCTGATCGGCCTGCCGCTGGCGCCTGCCTTCAAGGGCCGCGCCAAGGACATCACCAAGGCCGCCGAAGCACTCGGCCTGATGCTGTTGATCATGCCTACCCGGACGTGGTCCGTTTCGCGCCTGCGCTGATCGTCTCGGACGCGCAGATCGCCGAAGCCGACCGCATCCTGCGCGCCGCCGTGCAGGGCATGCTGGACACGGCACCTGCCAAGTAAGCACTTCCCGGCCTGCCCCGACGACGCGGGGCAGGTCAAGCAAAGCGCATTGTCATAAGCGCGCAAGTCATCTAGGGAGTTCACATGTTTGTAGTTCGTCCGGTTGAACTGACCGATATCGACGCGCTCGAGAAGCTGGCCGCGGCCACCATGCCCGGCGTGCACACCTTGCCCCCACGCGCGAGAAAATCGCCGCTTCGGTCGAGCGTTCGATCGCTTCATTCGCCGCCCATGTCGACATTCCCAGCGAAGAATCCTATCTGTTCGTGCTCGAACAGCAGGCCACCCGCGCGATCGTCGGCACCGCCGCCATCTTCGCTTCAGTAAGCTCTGAACGGGACCTATTTCTCGTTCCGTAACGACGTCATCCAGCAAGTCTCGCGCGACCTCAATATCAGCCACAGCGTGCATGCGCTCACGCTCTGTTCCGAGCTGACCGCGTACTCGCAGCTGTCCGGTTTTTACGTCACCAACAAGACCTCAGGCCGCCTGGAAGCGGGCCTGCTGTCGCGCGCGCCTGCTGTTCGCAGTGCTGGCGCCGCACCGCTTCGGCGACCGCTTCTTCGTGCCGCTGGCCTAAGCATCACGGACAAGAACGGCCAGTCGCCGTTCTGGGAAGCGCTGGGCCGCAAGTTCTTCAAGATGGATTTCCTCGACGCCGAACGCGTCATCGGCGGTGCCCGCAACCGCACCCTGATCGTCGAACTGATGCCGCACTATCCGGTGTATGTGCCGCTGCTGCCGGGCGACGCCCAGGCGGCCATGGGCCAGATCCATTCGGACGGCGAACTGGCGTTCAATCTGCTGACCGAAGAAGGCTTCGAGGCCGACGATTACATCGATATCTTCGATGGCGGCCCGATCCTGCAGGCGCACAAGAACGGCCTGCGCTCGTTCTCCGGTTCGATGCTGCGCCGCGTGGAAAACGCGGAGCCGGGCAATTCGGCCGATCTGATGGTGACCTATGCGGTCGCCGCCAGCAATGAGCAGAACTTCCGTGCGATCACCGTCGCCTGCCCGTCGGCTGACGCCATGATACCGTCTTCCTGCCGCAGGATGCGCAGGATGCGCTGATGGTCGCCCCCGGCGACAACGTCATCTGCGTCCGAATCTGAGAGAGAAACCTATGCTAGTTGTACGCGCAATTACCGCAGACGACCTGGATGCCCTGATCGAGATGGCAGGCCAGGTGGGCAGCGGCATGACCACGCTCAAGCCGGACCGCAAGATGCTCGGCGACCGGGTCAAGGTCGCGGTCGAATCCTTCGCCCAGACCATCCCGCCCGAACAGCGCGACTACATGTTCGTGATGGAAGACACCACCAACGGCCGCATGGCCGGGATCTGCGCCATCAAGGGCGCGGTGGGACTGGACGAGCCGTTCTATAACTACCGCATCGGCACCCTGGTGCATTCGAGCCACGAGCTCGAGGTGTTCAGCCGCATGGACACGCTGTACCTGTCGAACGACCTGACCGGTTCGACCGAACTGTGCTCGCTGTTCCTGCACCCGGACTACCGCAGCGGCAACAACGGCAAGTGGCTCTCGAAAAGCCGCTTCCTGTTCATCGCCCAGTTCCCGCACCTGTTCACCGAGAAGCTGATCGCCGAAATGCGCGGCTACCAGGCCGACGACGGCAGCTCGCCGTTCTACGAAGGCCTGGGCCGCCACTTCTTCAAGATGGACTTCAACCACGTGGACGATCTGACCGCGATGGGCAAGAAGTCCTTCATCGCCGAACTGATGCCGCGCCAGCCGATGTACGTGGCCTACCTGCCGGAAGACGCGCAGGCCGTGATCGGCAAGGTGCACCGCTCGACGGCAGCCAGCGCAAAGCTGCTCGAAGCCGAAGGCATGCACTTCGAAGGCTATGTCGACATCTTCGACGCCGGCCCGGTGCTGCAGGCGCGCGTTTCCGAACTGCGCGCGATGCGCGATTCGACGGTGGTCGTGGCCGATCCGGCCGCGCTGTCCACCGATACCGAGCCGCTGCTGGTGTCGAACACGGTGCTCAAGGATTTCCGCATGATTGTCACCCATTCCAATCCGGTCGCCTAAGCAAGATCGCCCTGACCGATTCGGAAATGGAACTGCTGCACTGCCAAAGCGGCGATGCGATTCGTACGCTGTCACTTAATGTAAGGAAGAACGTTCATGTCTAACCTCAGCAACTACATCAATGGCGCATGGCTGGCAGGTTCCGGCCCCGAACTGGTCACCATCGATCCGTCCACCGGCCGCCAGACCTGGTCCAGCGCCGAATCGACCGCCGACGACGTGCAGGCCGCCGTGGCCGCCGCGCGCGCCGCGTTCGACAGCTGGGCCATGCGCTCGCTGGACGAACGGATCGCGATCTGCACCCGTTTCCAGCGACCTGCTGAAAGAGTCGGCCGAGGCGCTGGCACAAACGATCTCCGAAGAAGTGGGCAAACCATTGTGGGAAGCGCGACCGAAGTGACGACCATGGCCAACAAGGTCGACATCTCGGTCCAGGCTTACGGCGCGCACCGGTGAAGTGGCGGCCAAGGTCGCCGACGGCAATGCCGTTCTGCGCCACCGTCCGCACGGCGTGTTCGGCGTGTTTGGTCCTTACAACTTCCCCGGCCACCTGCCGAACGGCCATATCGTGCTTAAGCCCTGATCGCCGGGAACACGATCGTGTTCAAGCCGAGCGAGTACGCGCCGCGCACCGCCGTCATGACGGTGCAGCTGTGGGAAAAAGCGGGCCTGCTTAAGTAGCGTGATCAATCTGGTCAATGGCGGCCGCGATACCGGTATCGCGCTGGGCAAGAACGACGGTCTCGATGGCGTGCTGTTTACCGGCAGCTGCCAGACTGGCGTCGCCCTGCACAAGCAGTTCGGCGGCCAGCCGGGCAAGATGCTGGCGCTGGAAATGGGCGGTAACAATCCGCTGGTGGTGTGGGACGTCAAGGACATCGACGCCGCCGTGCACCACGCGATCATGTCCGCGTTCATCTCGGCTAAGCCAGCGCTGCACCTGCGCGCGCCGCCTGATCGTTGCCGACACGGTCGAAGGCGACGCCTTCATCGAGCGCCTGGTCGAAGTGGCCGCCACGCTCAAAGTGGGCGCGTCGAACGCCGATCCGCAGCCGTTCATGGGCCCTGTGGTGTCCGCCGCCGTGGCGGCGCGCCTGGTGCAAGCCCAGGCCGACATGGTCGCCAAGGGCGGCAAGACGCTGCTGCAGATGCAGCAGCTCGATCCGAACGCCGGCTTCGTGACGGCCGGTATCGTCGACGTCACCAACGCCAAGGGCATCCCGGACGAAGAGTGGTTCGGCCCGCTGCTGCAGATCGTGCGCGTGGCCGACTTCGACACCGCCGTCAAGGTCGCCAACGCCACCGAATTCGGTCTGGCCGCGGCGCTGCTGTCGAACGACGAGCAGCTGTGGAAGCAGTTCTCGGTGCAGGCGCGCGCTAAGCATCGTCAACTGGAACCGTCCGACCACGGGCGCGGCCAGCAGCGCGCCGTTCGGCGGCGTCGGCAAATCGGGCAATCACCGTCCGAGCGCCTACTACGCGGCCGACTACTGCGCGTATCCGGTCGCGTCGATCGAAACGAGCGAACTCGAAATGCTTAAGCCAAACTGTCCCCAGGTCTGTCGTTCTAAGGAACCACCATGCAAACCGCACGCGAATTCAACTTCGACGGCCTGGTCGGCCCGAGCCACAACTACAGCCGGCCTGTCGTTCGGTAACGTTGCATCGTTCAGCAACGTCAAGAGCGCTTCGAATCCGAAGCAGGCGGCCCTGCAGGGCCTGGCCAAGATGCGCGCCTGGCCGCACGCGGCTTCGCCCAGGCGCTGCTGCCGCCGCAGGCGCGCCCCAACTTCCGCCTGCTGCGCAAAATCGGCTTCACCGGTACCGACGCCGAAGTGCTGGCGCGCGCCTACCGCGAGTCGCCGGTGATCCTGGCTTGCGCCTACTCGGCCTCGCCCATGTGGACCGCCAACGCGGCCACCGTCAGCCCGTCGGCCGACACCTTCGACGGCCGCACGCATTTCACGGCCGCGAACCTGAACAACAAGCTGCACCGCGCCGACGAGCACGCGCAATCGACCCGCACGCTGCGCGCTGTTCGGCAACGAGCAGCACTTCGCCGTGCATGACGCGCTGCCGTCCACATCGGCTTTCGGCGACGAGGGCGCGGCCAACCACACCCGCCTGGGCACATCCCACGGCGGCAAGGGCGTCGAGTTCTTCGTGTACGGCCGGGTCGAATTCGATCCGTCCGCACCGAACCCGAAAAAATACCCGGCCCGCCAGACGCTCGAAGCGTCGCAGGCCATCGCCCGTCTGCACGGCCTGGATGCGGCGCGCACGGTGTATGCGTCGCAAAATCCGGACGTGATCGACCAGGGCGTATTCCACAACGACGTGATCGCGGTCGGCAACGGCAACGTGCTGTTCTATCACGAGCAAGCCTTCCATGACGAAGCGGCGGTGCTCAATCAGCTGCGCGTGGCGATGGACGGCGTGGGCGCGGCCCTGACCCCGGTACGGGTCGACACCAAGCAGGTGTCGGTGGCGGACGCGGTGGCCAGCTATCTGTTCAACAGCCAGCTGCTGACCAAGGCCGATGGCAATATGGCATTGGTGATTCCGCAAGAGTGCCAGGAAAACCAGGCGGTCGCGCGCTACCTCGAGCAGCTGGTCGCCAGCGGCGGCCCGGTCGACGAACTGATTCACTTCGATCTGCGCCAGAGCATGCGCAACGGCGGCGGCCCTGCCTGCCTGCGCCTGCGCGTGGCGCTGACCGAGGCGGAAAGCCGGGCCATGCATCAGAACGTGATCATGACCGAGTCGCTGTACGCGACGCTGGTGGAGTGGGTCGGTAAATACTACCGCGACCACCTCGAACCGAAGGACCTGGCCGATCCCCAGCTGGCGATCGAATGCCAGGCCGCTCTGGCCGACCTCGAACGCATCCTGGGTCTGCCCGGACTGTACGACCTGTCGTAGAATACGCCCACTTCGAACAACCTTATTTTTGAACGGGCCAACCCCGTCCGCTGATAAATCATGAAGCCTGCCGCCACAAGCTGGCGCTGTACCGATGAAATACAACTAAGCATTGGAGAAGCAAGATGAAACAGATGCCACAAGATTTGCGCAACCAGACCCTGGAACTGATCAACGCCGACGGTACGCCGGTCGCAGCCCTGATCAACGCCTGGCTGAAATCCCTGGACGACGAAGACCTCGCAGGCACGTCGCCGGAAAGCCTGGCGCCCGTACTGCGCGACGGCTTCACCCAGGCCGCCAAGCGCATGGCATGCATGCTGCCAGATCGCGCAACTGCGCCACTCGGACGGCCGCGGCGGCATGGGCACTGCCTTGCTGATCCAAAACGATGACATGCCTTACCTGGTCGATTCGATCGTCATGGCGATGCGCAAGCAGCGCGTGGCCGTCAGCGGCGTGATGAATGCCGTGCTGGCCGTGCGCCGCGATGCGAGCGGCAACGCCGTCGCCGTCGGCGAAGCCGGTTCGCCGCTCGAATCGTATGTTCTGTGCCTGCTGGCCGAAGACCTGGCAGCGGAAGAATTGTCGGCGCTGGTCGCCAAGCTGCAGATGGTGGCGCGCGACGCCGCCGTGGTGCGCCGCGACGCTGTCGCGATGGCTGACCGCCTGACCTCCGTGGCCGCTTCGAGCGCCGCCCACGGCACCGAAGGCCAGGAAGTCGCTGCCTTCCTCGAGTGGGCCAAGAACGAAGGCTTCGAGCCGTTCGGCTACGCCTACTACGTGGTCAAGGCCGTAGAAGCGTGCGCGAACTGGAACGCGATATCCCGAGCCGCATCGGCGTGCTGCAAGATACCGCGCATCCGGTCTACGGTACCTGCCTGGCCAACATCCCGGGCGACTTCGAAACCCTGTCCAAGCGCCCTGACGCTGCTGTCGATCGTCAAGGCCGACGTCGAAGGCACGCTGCACCGCGATCAGCCGCTCGACTTCATCGGCGTGCGCGACACCGATGCCCAAGGCAACATCCTCGGCGAGCACTGCTTCGTCGGCCTGTTCACCCGCGCCGCCACCGCGACCGCGCTGGCCCGCCTGCCGTTCGCACGCGGCCGCGTGGCCAAGGTCCTGAGCCTGGCCGGTGTGCGCCAGGAAGGCTTCCGCGCCGAGAAATTCCTCGAGATCCTCGAATCGCTGCCGCGCACCGAAGCGCTGGAAGCCGATCCGGAATGGCTGTCGCAGGTGTGCAGCTCGGTCGTGTCGCTGTACAAGCAGCCACGCGCAAAAGTGTTCGCGCGCCGCGACGTGTATGCGCGCCACCTGAACGTGCTGGTCTACCTGCCGCGCGAGCGTTACAGCGCCAGCGTGGCCGCCGCCCTGGCGCACGCCCTGAAAGAATCCTCGGGCGCGACCGACGTGCGTTCGCAAACCCTGGTGGCCGACGGCCCGCTGGCCCGCGTGTACCTGATCGCCCACGCCGCGCGCTATCCGCTGGACCTGGAAACCGACATCCAGCAACCGCTGCTGTCGGTGCTGGACGGCTGGCACGACAAGTTCGCCGCCCTGACCGACAATGTGTTCGAGATGGCCACCCGCGGCACCCTGCGCAAGCTGTGCGCCACGCTGCCGGTCAGCTACGTGTCGGCCACCGCGCCGGACGTCGCTTTCCGCGACCTGAATAAGCTGATCAGCAATGGCCACGACGGCCACGTGTCGGTACGCGTCGAGAACACGCCGGAAGGCGCGTCGGTGCGCCTGTACTCGGTCGGCGAAGTGCCGTCCCTGTCGCGCATCCTGCTTAGCCCTGCAAAGCGCGGGCGTGGCGATCGACCGCGAACAGACCTACGGCATCACCCTGGCCGACGGCTCCAAGCGTTTCGTGACCAGCCTGGCGGTTGACGCCGACAGCGCGGCCAAGCTGGCCAAGCCTGGCATCGTGGCGGTCGCCGAAGAACTGTTCGCGTCGCTGTTCAACAATGAAGCCGAAGACGGCCGCCTGAACGGCCTGGTCATCGAAGGCGGTCTGCGCATGCGCGAAGTGCAGCTGATCCGCGCCTACATCAGCTACTGGCGCCAGACCGGCAGCAAGTTCTCGGTCCGCTACATGGCCGACACCCTGCGCCGCCAGCCTGCGCTGGTCAAGGAACTGGTGGAAGGTTTCGTGCAGCGCTTCGATCCGTCGCTGCCTGAGGCAACCCGCCTGGCCGCCAGCGAGAAGATCGCGTCGATCAAGACCCGCCTGGCTGCAGTCAACCACGCCGACACCGAAGAAATCATGGCTGCCCTGGTCGACCTGAGCCTGGCGACCGTGCGCACCAACTACTTCCAGAACGATCAACAAGGCGACAAGATCATCTTCAAGTTCGATACCAGCCGCCTGGCGCTGGTACCGGAACCACGGTCCGTACCACGAGATCTATGTGTTCTCGCGCCGCTTCGAAGGCGTCCACCTGCGCGGCGGCCCGGTCGCCCGCGGCGGCCTGCGCTGGTCGGACCGCATGGAAGACTACCGTACCGAAGTACTGGGCCTGGTGAAGGCGCAGATGGTCAAGAACGCGGTGATCGTGCTTACTTAGCTCCAAGGGCGGCTTCGTGTGCAAGCAGATGCCGAAAGACGCCGTGCGTGAAACCATCGCGGCCGAAGGCGAAGCAGTCTACCGTCTGTTCATCTCCAGCCTGCTGGAAGTGACCGACAACCGCGTGCGCGGCGAGATCGTGCCTCCGCAAGACACCGTGCGCTACGACCAGGACGATCCTTACCTGGTGGTTGCCGCCGACAAGGGCACCGCGACGTTCTCGGACATCGCCAACAGCATCGCCGTCAAGCGCGGCTTCTGGCTGGGCGACGCGTTCGCGTCGGGCGGCTCT
This sequence comes from Massilia sp. H-1, assembly GCA_024703915.1. Classification (GTDB taxonomy): domain Bacteria; phylum Pseudomonadota; class Gammaproteobacteria; order Burkholderiales; family Burkholderiaceae_D; genus Telluria_A. The sequence goes on from CP087969.1 coordinate 3,218,680, forward strand.
GAACGGCTACGACCACAAGAAAATGGGCATCACCGCCAAGGGCGCGTTCAGAAGCGGTCAAGCGCCACTTCTACGAAATGGACCACGACTGGAACAACACCCCGATCACCATGGTCGGCGTGGGCGACATGTCGGGCGACGTGTTCGGCAACGGCGCGTGCTGTCGAAACAGCTGAAAGTGCTGGCCGCGTTCGACCACCGTCACATCTTCCTCGATCCGACCCCGGACGTCGCGGTGTCGTTCGCCGAGCGCGCCCGCATGTTCGCGCTGCCACGCTCGTCGTGGGAAGACTACAACAAGGACCTGATCTCGGCTGGCGGCGGCGTGTTCCCGCGCAGCGCCCGTTCCGATCGAACTGTCGCCGCAGATCCGCGCCGCGCTGGACATCGAAGAAACGGCGCTGGCGCCGGAAGAACTGATGCACCGCATCGTCAAGGCCCCGGTCGACCTGTTCTACAACGGCGGTATCGGTACCTACATCAAGGCCTCGACCGAAACCCACGCACAGGTCAAGGACCGCGCCAACGACAACATCCGCGTCAACGGCAATGAGCTGCGCTGCAAGGTCGTTTCCGAAGGCGGCAACCTGGGCGCGACCCAGAACGGCCGTATCGAATTCGCCCTGGCCGGTGGCCGCATCTTCACCGATGCGATCGACAACTCGGCTAGAAGCGTGGATTGCTCCGACCATGAAGTGAACGTCAAGATCTGGCTCGACACGGAAGTGAACGCTTAGCCAGCTGCCGGAAGCGGACCGCAACCGCATCCTGAACGACATGACGCTGGCGATCGAAGACCTGGTCCTGCGCGACAACAAGCAGCAGACCCACCTGCTGACCCGCGAAGGCCAGGCCCAGACCGACGCCGCCGTGGTGGACGGCTACGCCGCGTTGATCACCAGCCTGGAAGCCGAGGGTGCGGTCAACCGCGAACTCGAGCAGCTGCCGACCGACGCCGAACTGGCACGCCGCAAGGCAGCCGAGCATCAGGCCTGACGGCGCCGGAACTGGCGGTCGTCATCGCCAACGTGAAGAACCGCTTCAAGCGCATCATGTCGGCCCTGCCGCTGACCGACTTGCCATGGGCCGAATCGGTGCTCAAGCCGTACTTCCCTGCGCAGCTGGTCGCTACCCGCCAGGCGCTGGCGCACCCGCTGGCCAATACGATCCTCGCGACCGTGCTGGCCAATGAAGCGGTCAACCGCTGCGGTCCGCTGATGATCCGCGATCTGGCCACCGAACACGGTGTCGACGATGCGGACGTGGTCAAGGCCTGGGGCCAGGCATGGGCCGCGCTGAACCTGGCGCCGCTGTTCGCCGCGCTCGACGCCGACGCCCTGAACGTGCCGCGCGCCGTGTCGATCAAGGTCGACGCCCGCACCCGCGTGCTGTTCAAGGCCGTGCTGGAAGGCGCCCTGTCGGTACCGAGCGACGCCCAGCGCGGCGCCGGCGGCATGGAAGAACTGACCCGCCTGTTCGCCCAGTCCGACATGCTCAAGCAGCTGATGCCTAAGCCCAGTCGGAAGCGGACGGTTACCAGGCGCTGCCCGCGTCGTTCACCCATGCCTGGAAGGCGGTCGAGGGCATCGAAGCCGTCGCCACCTTCCTGTTCGCCGCGGTCGCGGTACAGCGTCCGGCCTAAGCATGACGCTGGCCCAGTTCCTGCAGGTTGGCATGGCGCTGCGCGGCCAGGCCTAAGCATCGATACGCTCGAACGCGGCCTCAAGCTGTCGGCCCAGAGCAAGTCGCAGGAACAGCTGCGCAACTACGCGACCCAAGCCCTGCGCCGCACGCAGCAGCGCCTGCTGATGCAAGTGCTGGCACGTTCGGGCAAGGGCGGCGACACCCTGGAAGCGGTGGAGCTGGTGACCAATACCATGGGCCTGTCCGGCTATGCGATGGCCACTGACCTGGAGCAGGCAATGCTGGACGTGTGGGCGCTGTCGGAAGCGACCACCTCCACCTCGGCGGCGTAACAGGGATGGCGACACCCGCACTTCCCGACGCTGTACGCGCGCTCGCCGAAGCAGATTTCGGCGCCGTGGCGCAGCGTTTCCAGGATGCTTAGGCTTCACGGTGGGCCAGCCTGCCAGGGGCATCCTGACCATCAAGTCGGTAGAAGGGCCCGGCGCGCGCGAGCGTGCTGGTGTCGGTCGGCGTGCATGGCGATGAAACCGGACCGATCGAAGTCGTCGCGCATGCGCTCGACGCGCTGTCGATGGCAGCGCATGGCGCTGGCGGTGGACCTGATGGTCTGCGTCGGCAATATCGACGCGATCGCGGTAAGCAAGCGTTTCATCGACGCCGACCTGAATCGCATGTTCCGCCCCGTGCGCGGCTCGCTGGCCAGCACGGCGGAAGCGGCGCGCGCGGACGACATGATCGAGGCGACCGCCGCCTTCTTCGGCGGCGCGGGACCGGTGCGCTGGCACCTGGATCTGCACACCGCGATCCGTCCTTCGGTGTACCCGACGTTTGCGATCGTGCCGGACCTGATCGCCGACGAGGGCAAGCAGGCGCTGATCGGCTGGCTCGGCCAGGCGGCCATTGGCGCCATCATCATGAATCCGCAGTCGGCCTAAGCACCTACAGCTACTACTCGGCGGAGCACCACGGCGCTGCCGCCAGCACGGTGGAACTGGGCCGGGTCGGCACGCTGGGCCAGAACGATCTGTCGCAGTTTGCCGACGTGGCGCAGGCGCTCGACGACCTGCTGCGCGGCGCGGCGCCCGGCAAGGCGAGCGCCGAATCGCACGTGTTCAAGGTGGCGCAGCAGATCATGAAGCTGTCGGACGACTTCAAGATGGCATTCGACCGCAGCACCCAGAACTTCACGGCCCTGCACCAGGGCCAGGTGATCGCCACCGACGGCGAGACCGTGTACACCGTCCAGCACCCCGAGGAGCTGGTCGTGTTCCCCAATCCCGATGTGCGGGTCGGCCTGCGGGCTTAGCCTGATGGTGGTCCGGGTCTGATTCTTCCGGCCCCGGTTTTTGACCATTCGGCCCCCGCTGGCGGCATTTCGTCGCAAGCGGGGCGCTTTCCCAGGTAGTCTTTTGCTAAGGTGAGTCCATTCACTCATTCAAAAGGCCCGCCATGCGTTCCATTCCCGCCCTCAGTCTTGTTGCCGCCATGGTTCTGGCTAAGCTGTGCCATCAACACCAATACAGTCGTCGGCGACGGCCGCCTGGCGAGCGAGCAGCGCGCCATCGGCGCGGTGAGCGCGCTCGACATGCGCGGCCCGCTCGCGGTCGAAGTCCGGGTCGGCGAGGCGCCATCGCTGCGCATCGAGGCGGACGCCAACCTGCTGCCCCTGATCCGCACCGAGGTGGTGGACGGCACGCTGCGTCTGGCAGTGAAAGGCAAGGTCCGCACCGACCACGACTTGCGCGTGATCTGGACCGTGCCCCAGCTGTCGCAGGTGAACGCGGCCGGGTCCGGGAACCTGAATGTCACGGGCCTGAAAGGCGGTCCGCTGACGCTGACCAAGTCCGGCTCGGGCGACACGCGCCTGACGGGCAGGGTCGGCACGTTCAACGTGGAGGCGAGCGGCTCGGGCGACATCGATGCGCATGAACTGCACAGCGGGAATGCGAATCTGAGCCTGTCGGGATCGGGCAGCATCGACATGGGCGACGTGACGGCCGAAGCGCTCAATGTGAAGGTGCGCGGCTCGGGCGAGCTGCGCGCCAGCGGCACCGTGGCGCAGCTCAATGCGAAGGTGGCGGGATCGGGCGAGGCGCGCCTCAAGTCGCTGGTCACGCAGCATGCCGAACTGCTGACCACCGGCTCGGGCGACATCGCCGCCCAGGCGAGCCGCTCGCTGATCGCCCAGACCAGGGGCTCGGGCCGCATCACCGTGTACGGCAATCCGGCCCGGCGCGACATCACCGGGCGCCATGTCGAAGTCGTCGATCAGGCAGCCATGGCCCAGCTTATAAGATGTGGTCCAGCGCTTCCGGGCCGAACATCTCGCGGTGAAGGCGGGTGGGCCAAGCACGCTTACGCTGCCGATCAGTGCCAGCCATTGCGACTGCATGAAGCCGAGCGGGCCGCACAGGTAGACGTCGGTCTCGGTGCGCGGCCAGGACGGCAGCGCCACCAGTTCCATGCAGTAGGCCAGCGCGCCGCTGCCCGCCGCACCCTGTTCATAGAAGGTCACCACCTGCAGATTGGGCATCGCGGCACGCGCCGCGGCCAGGTCGGCCTGGTGCGCGTGGTGCTGCGCGTCGCGCGCGGCATGGGCGAAGATCACGTAGCGGGCCGGGTTGACGCGGGCGATGCGGTTCAGGGCCGCGATCATCGGCGTGATGCCCACCCCGGCCGAGAGCAGCACCACCGGCTCGTTCGATTCGGTGTCGGGCAGGAAGTCGCCGAACGGCGGCGAGACCTGCAGTTCCCCGCCCACCGCCACGTGCGCGTGGATCCACTGCGACACGGCGCCGTCGCGCTTGACGGAAATGCGCAGGTCGCGGCCATTCGGCGCATCCGACAGGCTGTACTGGCGGATCTGGCTGCGCCCGTCGCCGAACTGCACGCTCACGCTCATGTACTGGCTAGGCCTTGAACGCGGGCAGGGGCTGGCCGTCGGCGGGGACGAGGCGGATCGCCAGCACGTCCTCGCCCTGCGGCGTCACCTCGGTCACGCGCATGGTGCGGGTCTGGCCGGGCGCGATGGCGGCATCGGCGTACATCGCCTTTTCGGCATTGATGAAGATGTTGGCCAGCGCGTTGTACGCTTCGTCCCAGGCGGCCAGCAGGGGCGGGGTGGCGGCCTCGCCCAGGGTGTGCGCGATCGCGCCCAGCAGATGGCGGCCGACGATCGGATAGTGCTCGGCGCGCACGCCCACCGAGACGTGCTTGTGCACGATGCGATTGACGACCGGTCCCAGCGCGTCGGGATTGCCGATGTTGGCGGCGTAGGCGAACACGGCCGAGGCCAGCGATTGCTGCTGGGCGCCGTTGGCCTGGTTGCCCATGTTGAACAGGTTGGTCAGCTGGGGCAGTTCGGCGAACAGGTTCTTGTAGAACGTGGTGGTGATGGCCAGGCCGTGCGCGCGCAGGACGGGCACGCTGGCATCGATGTAGGGGCGGGCGGCAGCAGAGATCATGGCTTCCTTAAGTTGCATAAAAAATGCATATTTAACGTCAAAAAAAGGGCGTACGGCAGGGCTCAGCCTTGAGCGTCCACGTACATCCGGTGCATGCGCACGATTTGCTCGCCCGTGGCGCCGCATGGTAATGGCGGTCAGGGTGTAGCCATCCATGGCATCGTAAAACGCGGTTTTCCCGCTTCCAGGGCGCCGCGCAAAACGCAGTTGCCGCGCAAATTGCAGGCCGTGCCTTCGCAGTCGACCAGCTCGGCGTCGCCTTCCAGTTCGCGCAGTACCACCCCGATCCGCAAGGTATCGGGATCGGCCGCCAGCCGCAGGCCGCCGTTGCGCCCGCGCGTGGCGCTGACCCAGCCAGCGCGCGCCAGCTGGCCGACCACCTTGACCAGGTGATTGACCGGCAGCTCGAACTGGGCCGCGATCTCGGCCACCGTGACCGGGGCGCGTCGTTCGCCGCTGCGTGCCAGGTAAATCAGCACGCGCAAGCCAATGTCGGAAAATCGCGTCAGTCGCATGGTCGGGATCCGGGAAAAACACGATTCTACCAAAGATGCATTAAGCATGCATGTTTTGGTAGAAATTTCCTTTTGATATTAAAACAACAAAGACGGGCAATGATTAGCTTTTGAATAATATGTGCATGTAGAATGCTTTTTTCTCTCAATTATCACGGTGCCGTTTTGAAGAACCTCGTCCTGTCCCTGCTGCTGGCGCTGGCCGCCCTGAACCCTGCGCAGGCCGATGCGCCTGCCGCAGCCACCAATGGGCTCGAGTTCGAGGCGGCGCTCACCTTCCAGACGGGGAAGATCGCGCTGCCGGGCGGCATCGCCACGCTCGACTTGCCAGCCTCGTTCCGCTACCTGGGCCCGGCCGACGCCGATGCCTTGCTGTCCAAAGGCTGGGGCAATCCGCCCGGCGCCAAGACACTCGGCATGATCGTCCCGGCTTAAGCATCAGCGTCCTGAACGCGGCCAGCTGGGGCGTGGTGGTCACCTACGACGAAGACGGCCACGTGGCCGACGATGAGGCCGACAGCATCAAGTACGACGAGCTGCTCAAGAATATCCAGCAGGAATTGGTCGACGCCAATCCCGAGCGCAAGAAGCAAGGCTATGCCGCCATGACGCTGGTGAACTGGGCCGAAGCGCCGCGCTACAGACAAGACCAGCCACAAGCTGTACTGGGCGCAGGAATTGCATACCGAGGACTCGGCCACCAACACGCTCAATTACAACATCCGCGTGCTGGGCCGCAAGGGCGTGCTGGTGCTCAATGCCGTGGCCAGCATGGAACAGCTGGCCGCGATCCGCGAAGAAATGAAACTGGTCACCGCCGTCAGCGAATTTACGCCCGGTAACCGCTACAACGACTTCAACAGCAGCACCGACAAGGTCGCCGAATACAGCCTGGCGGCGCTGGTCGCGGGCGGCGTGGCGTCCAAGCTGGGGCTGTTCGGCAAGTTGCTGGCCTTGCTGCTGGCGTTCAAGAAGCTCATTTTCATCGGTATCATGGCAGTGGCTTACACCGCCATTTACCGCTTCTTTGCGGGCAGGTCCGGGTCAAAAGTCAACCTCGACAAATAAGCCGTTGCGCCCCGGTGCTGCTGGGCAAAAGATGTGTATAAGTAAATGGCATTAGCCCCTATAATCCCTGCTGCCATTCAATTCAGCAAGAGATAAGGGACGATCCGTGAACCAGACACTTGGCCAAAAACTGCTCCGCACCAAAACCATAAAGCAAGCATCACGACGCCGGACAAGGCGGTGGCCTTGCCCGCACCATGGGCCTGTTTCCCCTGACCATGATCGGTGTCGGCGCCACGATCGGCACCGGCATTTTCTTCACGATGGTCGAGGCGGTGCCTAAAGCGGGCCCGGCGGTGATCCTGTCCTTCCTGATCGCCGCGCTGACCATCCTACCTGACCGCGCTGTGCTACGCCGAACTGTCGTTCCGCATTCCCGCCTCCGGCTCGTCCTACTCGTTCGCCTACGCCACGCTGGGCAGAATTCGCCGCCTTCATCATGGCCGCCTGCCTGCTGCTCGAATACGGCCTGGCCGCCAGCGACGACCGCGATCGGCTGGTCCGATTACCTGAACAATTTCCTGAACAATGCCTTCCACTGGCAGATACCCGAAACGCTGAGAACGCCGTTTGTGGTCTCCGGCAAGAGCGGCGTGGAATTCAATCCCGGCCACTTCAATCTGCCGCCGGTGATCCTGGTGATCCTGTGCGCGATCCTGCTCATTCGTGGCACCAAGGAATCGGCCACCACCAACGCCATCATGGTGCTGATCAAGCTGGCGATCCTGCTGTTCTTCATCGCCATCGCGCTGTCCGGCTTTGACGCGGCCAACTTCACGCCCTTCTTCTACCCCCGACACCGCGACCCAGAAGGGCGGCATGGCGGGCGTGGCAGGCTTGGCGCCGGGCTGGTGTTCTTCTCGTTCATTGGCCTGGACACCGTGGCTACCATGCCGCATGAGGAAGTCAAGGACCCGACCCGCAACGTGCCGAAAGGCATTCTGGGCGCGCTGGCGATCGTCACCATCTTCTACCTGCTGGTGGCGTTTGCCGCCGTCGGCGCGCAGCTTAAGCACACATGTTCGAAGGCCAGCAAGCGGGCTTGTCGGTGATCTTGCAGAACGTGACGGGCCAGGCCTGGCTTGGCGCTGATCCTGTCGGCGGGCGCCGTCATTTCCGTGTTTTCCGTGACCCTGGTGACGATTTACGGCCAGACCCGGATCCTGTACGCGATCAGCCGCGACGGCCTGATTCCGCGCACCTTCCAGAAGGTCAATGCGCGCACCATGGCGCCGGTCAGCAATACCGTGATTGTGAGCTCGGTGGTGGGGCTGGTGGCGGCGCTGGTCGACTCGACCTTCCTGTGGGATATGGTCAGCATGGGTACGCTGACGGCCTTCATCGTGGTGTCGCTGGCGGTGCCGGTGAAGCGGCGCAAGCATGGCGAAGCGGCGACCAAGGGCTTCCGCGTGCCGTTCGGTCCCTACCTGGTGCCGGGCGCCAGCATTGCCGCCTGCCTGTACATCATGCACGGGCTGTCGAATACGACCTACATCGTGTTTTCGATCGTGATGGCGCTGGCGCTGCTGACCTATTTCGGCTACAGCATGCGCAACTCGGCGCTCAACCGGGCCGCCTGACCAGACCGCCCAAAACAATTTCACAATCAGGGTCAGACCTCCATTCTGCAAGAATTGCAGAATGGAGGTCTGACCCCGAATTGCTTCTACGGCTGAGGCCGTGTCCACATGTCAGACCTGACCCCCACGAGTTTGGCGACCACGGGGGCCAGCGCGGCGGGACGGCAGCCGTAGGCGGCCAGGCGGCCCTGGGCTTGCGGGGCCAGCTCGAGGTCGTAGGGCAGGCGCCCGGCGACGACCCACAGTGCTTCGGACGGCATGGCGGCCAGCAGGCGGCGCTGGCCTTCGACCAGCATGGCGTTGTAGGTCTGTACGACGATTTGCGGGGCGCCCTTGACGAAGGCGATGGCGGCGTCGACTTCATCGTCGGCCGCTTCGGCCGATATCGCGATCTCGCGCACCTCGAACCCGGCTTCCTGCAGCGCTTAGCAGCATGGTGCTGCGCGCGTCCTTGTTGCGGCTGTTGGCCACTTCGTCGATCTCGCTGCGCGAGCGTACTTCCACCGTCACCAGCGTGACCGGTAGCCCACGCGCGAGCGGACGGAAGCTGCCTTCGATCCGCAATGCGGCTTGCTGCACTTGCGCGGCCAGCGCCAGCGATCCGGGTTTCATCAAACCCGCCTACTTGAGCGCGAGTTCTTTCCAGTGGGTGACCGCGGACGTGCCTTCCAGGGCGCACGCGCGCGGCCGATTCCTCGATTCGCGCCGCGTCGATCGTGCCGTTGGCCGCCGCCTGCATCACCGCCTCGATGGCGGCGTGCTGCTGCGCTTCGCGGTGCGAGATCAGGACGATGTCGGCGCCTAGCCTGCAAGGTGGCGATGGCGCCCGCGGGAATGCCGATCCCTTGCGCGATGGCGGCCATCTCCAGGCAGTCCGAGATGATCACGCCGCGGTAACCCATCTCGCCGCGCAACAGGCCGGTCAGCACTGCCTTGGACAGCGTGGCGGGTACCGAGGTGTCGGGTTCGATGGCGGGGAAGGCGACGTGCGCGGTCATGATGGCGTCCACGCCCTGTTCGATGGCGGCGGCGAACGGCCGCAGTTCCACGGCGCGCAGGCGGGCCAGGTCGTGCGGCACGCAGGCGGTGTCGTAGTGGGTGTCGGTGGCGGTGTCGCCGTGGCCGGGGAAGTGCTTGGCGGTGACGATCACGCCAGCCGATTTTTGCCCGCGCATGGCGGCCATCCCATGTAGCGCACGACGGTGTCGGCATCTTCGCCGTAGGCGCGCACGCCGATCACGGGATTGAGCCGGTTGTTGTTTACGTCCAGCACCGGTGCGAGCAGCATGTTGATGCCGATCTGGCGCATTTCGTCACCGCTGACAAAGTTGAGCGTCTCGCAGTCGCGCTCAGGAGCCAGCCTGCTGGAATGCCATCGCGGCCGGTATCGGGGGTGACGCCCTGCTCGATCCGCATCACCATGCCGCCTTCCTGGTCGAGCGAAATCAGGAGCGGATCGCTGGATACGCGCGTTGATCTCTTGCAGGCTGCGGCACAGCGCGGCCACCTGGGCTTGCGTGTGCACGTTGCGGCGGAACAGAATCACGCCGCCGATGCGCTGCTCCATGATCAGGCGCGTGATATGCGCATCCGGTTCGAGCGCGTCGAATCCGACCATGAACAGCTGGCCTACCTTGTTGCGCATTTCCTGATCCAGCACTTGCTTCGTCATTGTCATCCCCTCTTGTGTCGCTTGTTATTGAAAGCCGATTGTGTTCTTACCACGGGCGCGAGCCCAGTAATTTTTCGCCCAGTTCGCTCAGTTCCGCCCTGGCGTAGCGCGTCTGTTCCCAGCGCCGCGGATCGCCGTGCAGGCTGTAGCCCTCGGGCGCGATGCGCTCGCGCCAGGAGCGGATCCGCCATTCCCTGAGCGCCGCGTTGTCCGGCTGCAGCTTAAGATCATCGCAATATACTGCGCCAGGCGCACCTGGTCGTGCGAGCGGTTCTGCCGGATGCCGTGACACAGCTTGCTGTGAAAGATCAGCAGGTCGCCCTTGTTCAGCAGGACCGGCACGTGCGGCAGGCTAGGCCACGTCGGGGACGGTACCAGTCCCATTGCGTTCCCTGCTGCGCGCGCCAGGCGTCGTAGTGGCGGAACAGCTCGGGAATGCAGACGAAGCCGCCCACTGCCGGGTCGCGCTGGTCGCTCACCGCCAGCACGCCCTGCACGTTCTGCGGGTCGCTGTCGGGATCGTAGTCCCAGTGCATGAAGCTCTTGAAGGCGAATCCGGGCGCCATGGGCAGGTTGAAGTTCATGCGGTCGATCGTGACCCACAGCTGCTCCGTTCCCCAGACGTCGACAAACGCATCGTACACGCGCTGCGTCTGGCGCGCATCCCACAGGTGCTGGTGGTGATACAGCTCGATCATGCTTAGAGCGTTGAAGCTCAGTTCCGTCTCGCGCAGGTGCATCTTGTGCGGCGGGTACCAGGTGGCGCTGTCGTGCGGGTCGAGTTCTTCGAACTCCCACATCAGCTGCTCGAGGCGCGCGAGGTGCGCGTCGCCGACCGCGTTCGGAATCACCACGTAGCCGTTCTCGCGCCAGAAGCGCCAGTCGTCTTCCGACAGCACGCGCAGCGCTCTTCGCCGTGCGCGCGTTCAGCCGCACCACTTGCCGGGGCGACGGTGGACCGGTTGCGCTGGCCGATGTCGTCTTTGCCGATGGTGTCGATCATGCGCTCTCCAGGTCGTATGCCATGAAGTGCAGGCGGTCGAAAAACAGGTCCCAGGCGTAGTCGAAAGTGCCGCAGCTGGTAAAGCCCTTGGCCAGGTAGATCGGCATGGCGTCGCTGCGTTCCCACACCGTGAGGACTACGCGGGCGCTGCGCCGCTGGTGCGCCTGGCGTTCGATTTCGGCCAGCATTGCCTTGAACAGGCTTAGGCGCCACGGTGGCGTTCTTCGATCGCCAGGCTGGCCACCAGATAGTCGTCCGGCCTGGTGTGCAGTTCGACGAAGGCGTCATAGGCGGCGTCCATCGCGGCCATCTCGTCGTGGTAGTAGGAACGCGCGCCGACTTGCGCGAATTCGGGCAGGCGCGGCGGCCGTGAAGAAGCCGGTGAAATTGCGGGCGCTGTCGTACATGGCGTGCACGTAGGCGAGGTAGGGATCGATGTTCTGGCGCCGCTGCAGTTCCACCAGCGGCAGGCGCAGCTTGTTGGAATAGGAGCAGTACTGCAGGTAGCTGGTGGCAAACAGCAGGGCGGCCATGCGGTTCAGATGCGGTTCGGGCACGCGCGCCCGGGGACGAAGTTCAGCATGGCCTGGCCGCTTCCAGGTTCGGCCAGCTGTCGGCGAAGGCGCCGGGCTGGGCCTGCGCGCGCCCGCGCGTGGCGTGCCAGAAGCCGCCGCGGGCGATGCGCTGGGCGTTGCGGGCCAGCAGATAGGCGCGGAACAGGCCGTTGACGCGGTCGAGCCGCGCGTCGTCGGACAGGAAGGAGTAGTAGTGGCAGCTCGCGGGCTGCGCGCGCAGCTGGGCGGCATAGGCCATGCGCGGCGCTTCATGCGTGGTGGTCAGTTCGCCCAGCGCGGCCAGTTCGAGCGGATTGGCCAGCTGCCAGCCGCGCTGTTCGAGCGCGCTCACGCAGGCGTCGTAGGCGGCTTGCTCGGCGCCGTCGCGCGGGCAGGGCGCGCCGCTCAGGGCGTCGACCACGAGCCGCATACCGCGCACGCCGCTGACCACGGCTTCGGCGGCGTCGTCGTGCAGGATCGAATACCGGCGCGCCAGCGCGTGATAACTGGTGAAGGAGTGGCCGAGCTGGTCGCGCCAGACGGCGTAGGTGGCGTCGTGCAGCGCGCCCGCTTGCGGCGCGCGAGCAGCTGCAGGCGCACGCGCATTTGTTCGAGCATGGTGGCCAGAATCGGGGTGCCGCGCCTGGCCACCAGCATGCCGTTCTCGTCGTCGATCAGGTTCATCCAGCACACGTGGCGCGGGTCGGGCGCGAAGACGGCGTAGTCGGGCACTTCGGGCCGCGCCAGGAAGGCGGTGGCGGCGCGGTAGGGCATGATGTCGACGTCAAGATAGATGCCGCCCGCTTCGTGCAAGACCAGCAGGCGGAAGTAGTCGGCCAGATTGACGTAGCGTTCCTGCGCGTGCAGCGCTTCGAGCTGCGGCCCGAGCGCGGGCATGCGGGCCCAGGCCAGCTGGCGCAGGCTGTGCACCTCCAGCCGCACGCCGGCCCGCCACGCAGCTGCCGATGCGCCATCCGGGACCGGGGCTGGCGATGAAGCCGGGGTCGGTCCGCAGCTGGCGTGCATCCCATACCCACAGCGTGGCGCTGCAGGTGCTGGCGGCGGCGTCGAGCGCGCATTGCCACTGGCGCGCCGCTTCCGCGGCCAGCGCGGGCAGCGGGCCGCCCAGCCAGATGCGGTGGATCCGCAGTTCGCCTTCGTCCAGCGGCAATGTGGGGACGGCCATCAGCGACGCCAGACGGGCCGCGTCGAACTGGGAAAAGCGCGCGCACGCTCTGGCGCAGGGCGTGTACGCCGCGCCGGTGGCTCTCGCGCAGCAGCTGCACGCGCGCCTGGTAGGCGGGGCCGAAGCGTGGGCGAATGCTTCCCACTGGCGGATGGCGGCAAATTGCGCCTTGAGTTCGCCAAGGCGGGTTTCCACGTGGTGCAAGAAATCCGTCATGGCCGCTTCCTCAGGCGGCGCCCTGCAGCGCGAGCTGGCGGCTGTCGTGCCGGGCCGCAAAGCGCAGCAGGCACAGGAAGATGACGATGCCGAGCGGGACATTGATCAGGGCGTAGGCCGACAGCGCGTAGTCGTAGCGTTCGCACAGCAGGTTGAACAGTTCCAGGCCGAGCGCGATGTAGATGCAGTAGAGCAGGCTCATCGTGGACGAGGTCAGGCTCATCGATTCGCCGGTGGCGGTCAGCGACAGGCGCACCAGGGCGCCGTTGAACAGGCCGAAGCCTAGGCCGAGAACAGGAACATGCAGCCGATGTAGACGGGCAGCTGGGTATGGCTGATGCTTAGGCCCCCGGCCATGCCGATCAGGGCCAGCGCGCCGCCCTGGCGGATCAGGCGCGTGAGCGAGACCGTGGCGCCGATGCGCTGGATCGCCACGGTGCTGAGGATGAAGCCGGTAAACAGCACGCACTGGCAGGCGATGTAGACGCTGTAGGGTTGCTGCATGTGCTGCAGCACGATGGTAGAACGACAGGCCGATCCAGGCCGTGAGCGGGGTGATCGAGATGCCCACGATAAAAATCCCGAACATGAAAGTGCGGTTGCCGAGAATGCGGCGGTAGCTGGCCACGGTCGCGCGCAGGCTGGCCGGGCGGGGCGGCGCGGACGGGCCGGGCATGAAGCGCAGCAGGCCGGTCCAGGCGATCAGGCCGAGCACGAAGGCGGTGACGAACACGGCTTGCCAGGGCAGCACGGCAATGATGGCGCTGCTTAAGCAGACCGGGCCGATCAGGGGCGCGAACACGGTGGTGTTGGAAAACAGGGTGGTCAGTTTGACGGCTTGCACGTCGTCGAACAGTTCGTGGATGGTGGCGTAGCCGAGGAAGATGAAACAGGAGCCCATGCCCTGGAAGAAGCGCACGGTCAGAAATTGCGGCATGGTCTGCGCCAGCGGCACCAGGGCGGTCGCCAGCAGGAACAGGGCGTTGCCGCTCAACAGGACGCGCCGCTTGCCGTAGCGCTCGGCCAGCGGTCCGAGAAACACTTGCAGCAGGCTGCCGCCGAAGATATACAGGCTGAGCGAGAGGCCGATATGGCGGCTGGAGCCGCCGAACTGGTCGACCACCAGCGGCATGCCCGGCATGATCATGTCGTTCGACAAATACACCGTCAGTTCATACAGGATGAAAAAGATCGAGAACTGCAGCAGTGCGCGTCTGGTGGACATGGTGCCCCGGCTTGTTGCCATTTGGTATTAGATTGGACTGTATACTACCTCAAGTGGTTTGCGATTGGTATTTGTTTTGATGAAAAAAGCCACGCGGCCCGGGGGCGGCGTGGCTTTCTGGGGAAGGCCGGTATTTATTCGACGTTCATTTCCTTGAGCAGGTTGTCGGCTTTGTCGACATGCTTCATGTTCCACAGCATGTAGCGCACGTCGACCTGGATGTCGCGCGTGTTGGCCTTGTTGTAGTCCCAGTCCGAAATGATCGAGTCGAGCGTGCCGTCGAAGGCCAGGCCGATGAACTCGCCCTTGGCGTTCAGCGCAGCCGAACCCGAATTGCCGCCGGTGATGTCGAGCGTGGCCAGGTAGTTGACCGGCACCGATTTGAGCTTGGGATCGGCATACTTGCCGAAGTCCTTGGCCTTGATCGCCGCCAGCTGCGCTTCCGGTGCGTTGAACTCGCCTTCGCCGGTCGCCTTGGCCACCACGCCGTTGAGGGTGGTGAAGGCTTTCCAGGAGCCGGTGCCGTCGGCGCCATGGTCGCGGCCCTTGATGTTGCCGTAGGTGACGCGCAGGGTGCCGTTGGCGTCAGGATAAACGGCGCGGCCCTTGCTGTTCATGTAGGCGATCTTGGCCTGCATGTAGTTGGCGTAGGATTTCTGGATCTTGCCAGCCAGTTCGTCTTCCTCGGCCTCTTCCTGCATGTCCTGGGCGTACATGGCGACCGCGGCCTGGATGAAGCTGTCGTTGCTGGCCTTGAACTCGTCCGGCTTCATGGTCAGCAGCGCCGTGCGCGCGGCCTTGTCATTCAGGCGCGAACCGGCGTACAGCTTGTCGAGCATGTCCTTGAGCTGGGATTCGGTCATGCCGTCCACGATGCCGATCGCGGCATCGAGGTGGGCATGGCGCTGGGCCTTCGGCTGGGCCGCGTATTTGACCAGGCTGTTCAGTGCCAGCGCCTTGTCGACCTTTTCGTCGTAGGTGCGGTCGAACGCTTCGATGCCCGCCTTGAGGCGCTTCCAGATCGCGTTCCTGGAAGCCTAGCCTTGCGCTCCACGTTCGGTTTCAGCGTTTCATTGGCCAGGCGCAGCATCTGACGCGCGTCACCAGCAGGCGCGGCATCGAGCGGAACACGTAGTAGTCGCGGCGCACGTTGGCGTCGCGCTCGGCGATCAGTTTTTCCACCAGGTCGATGTCGGCGCCAAACTGCTGCTGGCGGGGTTAGCACGGCGTGGATCCAGGCTTTCATGTCCGCGTGTTCGCGCGTTTTGCGCTCGAGGAAGTCGCTGCTTAAGCATAGCTGGTCAGCATGCCCTTGCGGTTCTTGTAGTAGTTGTTGGTGCTTAAGCAACTTCGCCCCGCGTATTTCAGGCGCACGTCTTCGTTGCTCTTGGTTTCACGCGCGATGATGGCCAGGCGTTCGCCCGACATTTTCACGTAAGCCGGATAGGCGAAGTCGAAGGTGAACGCCACTTCCGACGGCAGGCGGTGGCGGTTGGTGGCGCCCGGATAGCCCAGGGCCATGATGAAGTCGCCTTCCTTGACGCCTTCCTTGGCGATCTTCAGGAAGCTGGCCTAGGCTGGTAAGGCACGTTGTCCTTGCTGGAAGTCGGCAGCCTTGCCGTCGCGGCTGACGTAGGCGCGGTAGAAGCCGTAGTCGCCGGTGTGGCGCGGCCACATCCAGTTGTCGGTGTCGCCGCCGAATTTGCCCACGCCGTAGGCATGGTGCATGCACCAGGCGCACGTCGTGGATTTCCAGCTGCTTGGTGAGGTAGTACTCCAGGCCGCCGTAGTAGGTATTGACGCTGCAGCGATGGCTAGGCGTCCTGTTCGCATTCGGCCACCAGGCGCTTGCTGGCGCGCTCGATGGCGTCCACGCGGGCCTTGCTAGACCAGCTTGGCCACGTCGGCGCTGACGATCTTGTCGGACACATTGGTCACGGCGCGGGTCACGTACACGCGGCTGCCCGGCGCGGCTTAAGCAATTCTTCGGCGTAGCTGTGCGCCAGGAAGCCGTTGGCCAGCAGGTCGCGCTCGGGCGTCGAGTTGATGGCCACGCTGTTGTAAACACAGTGGTGATTGGTTGCCACCAGGCCTTGCGGCGAGACGAAGGAGGCCGAGCATCCGCCCAGGCTCACGATCGCGTTCATCGGGAATTCGGTCAGCTTGGTCAGCGCGGCAGGGTCGAGCTTGAGGCCGATGGCTTTGAGTTGCTTGGCTACTTGTGGCAGCTGTTGCGGCATCCACATGCCTTCGTCGGCATGGGCCGCTGCGCTACTGAGCATAGCGAGCGTGAGGAGTGTCTTTTCATGCGGGATGGTCTCTCGTTGCAGTTCGATGGGAGCTTTTTGGGCGATCCAAAGTATCCCCAGCGTGCCGGGTTTCGTCAACCAAATTCTAGTTATGCTTTGGTCAATTTCACTGGTGAAATTTCATGCATATAGTCAGAGCTGGTCGCCGATCAGGGAGGCGATTTCATGCCTACCGCCTTCTCGGTCAGCGAACGGTTCGACCACTCGGCCAGCGTGATCTTGCGGCTGCGTTGCCAGTCTTCGTTGAAGACCGCCACCTGGGCCCGGGCGAAGGCGGGATCGATGACATTCAGGTTCGCTTCGTCGTTGAGGCTGAACGAGCGCTGGTCGAAATTGGTGGAGCCCACCGAGACCACCAGCGCATCGACCACCAGCGCCTTGACGTGGTACATGGTGGGCTGGTATTCGGCGATCTCGACGCCTACCGCGAGCAGGTCGCCCCAGCGTTCGCGCGAGGCGGCGCGCACGATGTCGGAATCGATGTCCTTGCCGGGCGTGATGATGCGCACCCTGACGCCGCGCCTGGCGGCGGCCACCAGGGCGCGGATGCTCAGCTCGTCCGGCACGAAATATGAACTCGACAAATCGATCGTGTGCCTGGCGGCAGTGATCGACATCAGGTACATGAGCAGCATGCTTTCGCTGCCGCCCTGCGGCGAGCTGCTGAACATTTGCGCCGCGTGGCCGCCGCGCGCGGCCAGCGCGGGGAAGTAGGGGGGCCGTCGAGCACGACGCCGGTGGCCTTGGTCCAGTTGTCGGCGAACACGGCTTGCATCTGGCCCACGACCGGGCCTTCGACCCGGAAATGGGTGTCGCGCCAGTGCTGCTTGTCTTGCGCCTTGCCGCGCCACTGGTCGGCAATGCCGACCCCGCCGGTAAAGCCGATCTTGCCGTCGACCACCAGCAGCTTGCGGTGGGTCCGGTTGTTCAGTTTGGTAAATTTCCACCACACGGGCTTGTGAAAGCGCTCCAGCTTCACGCCCGCCGCTTGCATCGATGCCATGGCGGCGTCGTCCATTTTCATGCTGCCGATGAAGTCGAGCATCAGGTGGACCTTGACGCCACAGCAGCGCTCGGCCAGGGCCTCGGAAAATTCCTGGCCGATGGTTTCGGACCAGTAGATATAGGTTTCGAAGGTGATCGTGTGTTCGGCTTCGCGGATCGCCTTGAGCATGGCGGGAAAGATCTGGTCCCCATTGAGCAGCACCTCGACCCGGTTGCCGTCCACGATGGGCGGCCCCAGCAGCACACCCATGGAGCGCCGGAATTGCGGGTCGCTTAGGCGTCGTACAGGCGCTGCAGCTGGCGCTCGATTTTCTTTTCGCTGGGCATGAAGTTGAAGACCAGGAATACCGACAGCAAGGTCAGCATGCAGGCGATCAGGGCCACGGCAAACGGATGCTGTTTCATGTCAGGCGCCAGGCGAAAAAAACCAACGCTGTGGGCGTTGGTTAGTGGGGTGGAACATCTTATCGGGCTTTTCCGCGGCGCAGCAGATTGACGATCGCGAGCAGGATGACGGCGCCGAGGAAGGAGACCAGCAGCGACGTGATGCTGAAATCGTCGGAATTGATGGTGCCGGTGCCAAACAGCGGAGAGAGCAGCCAGCCGCCCAGGAAGGCGCCAACGATACCGACCACCACATTGAGGATCATGCCTTGTTCGGCGTCCGTTTTCATGACCATGCTGGCCAGCCAGCCCAAGATACCGCCGACGATAATCCAAATGATGAATAACATGTTGATTCCTCCTATTGGTTAACAAAGTCCCAGACCGCTTGCTGTTGTGCCGGGCCGTGCAAAAAGCATAGGGGCCTGCCCGATGGTGGTCGGTGCGGCAACGAACGTAGTGGGGCATTGGGTTTCTTTTCAAAATAGGGTGAGGCAGCGAACGGAAGCGAGCGCGCTGGCGGTCTATCGTGTCGTCACTGACATGAACATTCGAAAGGAAACGTTATGAGCCACTACGATACGTCGTCCCCTAAACATTCCGGCATGGTCACGGGCCTGTTCCACGACCGCAGCAGCGCCGAGCGCGCCTACAGCGCCGTCGCCGACCGCGGTTACAACAAGGACGATGTCACCCTGATGATGTCGGACGACACCCGCAAGCGCCACTTTGCCGACACGGAAACTGAACTGGGCAGCAAGGCTGCCGAAGGCGCTTCGGCGTCGGCGCCGGGATCGGCGGCACCATCGGCGCCGTGCTGGCTTGGCGTGGCCGCGGTCGGCACCACCCTGGTCTTGCCTGGCATCGGCCTGGTGGTGGCCGGTCCGCTGGCCGCCGCGCTGGCTGGCGCGCCGCGCGGGGCGGCCTGGCCGGGGGCCTGGTTGGCGCGCTGATCGGCGCCTAAGCATTCCCGAAGAACGCGTCAAGCACTACGAAGAAGGCATCAAGAATGGCGGCATCCTGATGGGCGTGAAGCCGCGCAGCACCGAGGACGCGCTGCACATCGAACGCAGCTGGACCGATCACGCCGGTGAGCACATCATCGGCACCGGCCTCGGTGCGGCGGGCGGCGCCGTGGCCGGGGCCTAAGCATCGGCTCGGCGGCAGGCCCGATCGGCACCATGGTAAGCGCGGCCATCGGCGGCATTGCCGAGCGGCCTGGCGGGCAAGGGCGCGGCCGAAGTCGTCAATCCGAAGGCGGGCGACGATCTGCCCGAACACCATTTCGCCAAGGGCATCGGCGCCAAGCAGTGGCGCGGCCATGGGGGCGGCGGCCGGTGCGGTGGGCGGCCCGGCCTAAGCATGGCAGCCGGTGCGGCCATCGGCGCGCTGGCCGAAGCGGCATGGCGGGCAAGGCCGCGGGCAGTCTGATCAATCCGGAAGTGGAGGCGGCCTACTGGCGCAGTTCCTACCAGACCGCGCCCTACTATTCGCCAGGCTACACCTATGACGACTACGGCCCTGCCTACGAACTCGGCTACAACAGCCGCGGGCGCTATGTGGGTCAGCAGTTCGATGCGGTGGAAAACGACCTGGCTGGCGAGTGGGAACGCGTCAAGGGCAAGTCGCGCCTGAACTGGCAGCAAGCCAAGTCGGGCGCGCGGGGCCTGGGACAAGGTCGAGCGCGCTGCCCGGCGACGCTGACGGCGATGGCCGTTAAACGCCCGCCGCAATAAAAAAACCGCGCCTCGGCGCGGTTTCTTCTTGAGCGCAAAGAATCAGTTCTTGATCGCTTCGACCTGGATTGCCAGGCGTACTTCCGGCGAGAACATCGGGATGCCCTTGGTCACGCCGAAGTCGGCGCGGTTGAACACGCCCGACGCATCGGCGCCGCAGACTTCCTTCTTGTGCATCGGGTGCATGATGCACTTGAAGCGGCCGACGATCAGGGTGACCGGCTTGGTCACGCCATGCAGGGTCAGGTCGCCTTCGATGCTGATCGGATCATCGCCCTTGAAGGTGATCGCCTTCGATTTGTAAGTGATGTTCGGGTATTTCGCGACGTCGAAGATGTCTTCCTTGACCGCGTGCGCATTCATCGCGTCGAGGCCGAAATCGATCGATGCGGCATCGATGGCGATGTCGAGCGCGCCGGTCTTGGCTGCGCGGTCGAGCACGACGGTGCCGCTGGTTTTCTTGTACTTGCCGCGCCAGTAGGACAGGCCCATGTGGTCCGCTTCGAACGAAGGATAGGTGTGGGCAGGATCGATCGTGTAGGTGTCGGGCGCGGCCATGGCGGAGGCGGCGGTGGTGGCAATCAGGATGGCGAGCAAGCTTTGGATTTTCATGGGTTCCCTTGTAAAAAAGTGGTCTTACTTGACTGCGGTGACGTGGAATTTGATGATGACTTCGTCGGCGACCATGCTGGTGTCTTTCCATTCGCCTTCGCCGATCGTGTAGGTCAGGCGTTTGATCGGCAGCGCGCTTTCAAACACTTGCTTGGCGCCCTCGGCCTTGACGGTGAGCGGGAAGCTGACGTCGGCCGCGCGCCCCTTGATGGTGAGCTTGCCGCTGACGGTCAGCTTGCCGGGGCTTAGCCGCCTTGATCGCGCTCGACACGAAGCTCGCCTTCGGGAACTGGGCCGCGTTGAACCATTCCTTCTTGGCCACTTCCTTGTTCATGTCGGGGTCGCCCACGTCGAGGCTGGCGGTGTCGATCTCGACATTCGCCCTGGCCAGTTCCGGCTTGGCCGGGTCGTAGTCGATCTGGGCCGTGAAGCGCTTGAACGGCGCTTCGACCGGCACGTTCATTTGCTTGAAGGTGGCCGAGACGCGGCTGGCGGCGGCATCGGTCTTGAGCGGTGCGGCGGTCGCGGCCAGGGCCAGGCCCAGCAGGGCGGCCAGCAGGGTGCCGTGATTGCGTGTCATGGGTGTTCTCCTCAGAAATAGGTCAGGACGGCATCATGCGTTTGAGCACGCCGTCGCGGTCGATGAAATGGTGCTTGAGCGCGGCCAGCACGTGGGCGCCGACGGCGCCAGCCAGCGTCATGTTGAGCCAGAAATGGACGGCCTTGAGCACCGGCTTGAGGGCCGGATCGGGGCCCATCAGGACCGGCAGCTCGAACAGGCCGAAGTAGACGACCGGGAAACCGGCCGACAGGGTATAGAAGTAGCCCGACAGCGGTACCGCGAACATCAGCAGGTAGAGCGCGCCATGCAGGGCGCTGGCGGCGGTCTTTTGCCACGCGGGCATGCTGTCCGGATAGGCGGGGGCGGCGTGGCTCAGGCGCCACAGCAGGCGCAGCGCGGCCAGGGCCAGGATGGTCACGCTTCCGCCCACTTGTGCCAGGAGTAATACCTGAGCTTGGTGGGACTGATGCCCGGCATATCGGTCATCACCAGGCCCATGATGAAGGAGCCGATGATCATCAGTGCGATCAGCCAGTGAAAGACGATGGCGATATTGGTATAGCGCTGCTGCATGTTTTACCCCTGGGGAAATAGTACGTGTTAGGACTAATATACCAAAGAATTCAATTGTGCGCTCGCGTGGGCAGATTACCACGCAGTTGAAAACGAGGTTACCGTTCAGCTAATGTAAAATCGTGGCGCGGTTTTCGTGTCTTGACCATCAGGGGAAAATTGATGCAAACCCGAATGTATCACCTGGCATGGCCCCTGTCCCTGCTGCTGGCGCTGCTTAAACATGGCCGCGACCCCGGCGCCGCCGCTGGACATGGCCGACATGTCGATCGAAGACCTGGCCAATATCCAGATCACCTCGGTATCCAAGAAGCCCGAGCGGCTGGCCGCCGCTGCCGCTTCCGTGTTTGTGATCACCGCCGACGATATCCGCCGCAGCCAAGCTGGGTCAGCATTCCCGAAGCCTTGCGCCTGGCGCCGAATTTGCAGGTGGCCCAGAGCAACAGCACCACCTACGCGATTTCCGCGCGGTATGAATGGCAGTAACAATTCCGCGCCCAACAAGCTGCTGGTCATGATCGATGGCCGCTCGGTGTATTCGCCGCTGTTTTCGGGCGTGTTCTGGGAAGTCCAGGAAGTCATGCTCGAAGACGTGGAGCGGATCGAGGTCATCAGCGGTCCGGGCGGCACGCTGTGGGGCGTCAATGCCGTCAATGGCGTCATCAACATCATGACGCGCCATGCGAGCGAGACGCACGGCACGCAAGTGTCGCTGCGGGCGGGCTCGCGCGGCAGCGACAGCGCCTTCCGCCAGGGCGGCGCGAGCGGCGGTTGGGACTGGCGCGTGTACGGCAAATACCAGGACGTGCGGCGCAGCGAGCTGGCCGGCGGCGGCCCGGTCGATGATGCGCGCCACCTGGCCCAGGCGGGCTTTCGGGCCGACAGCGCGCGCGGCGCCGACCGCTACACCGTGGGCGGCTCGGCCTACAAGGGGCGTTCCGAGCAACCCTTGCCGGGCTCGATTTCCACCGGCGAAGACGTGCTGCTCGGTCCGATCAGCTCGGATGGCGTCAACCTCACGGCCAGCTGGCGCCGCGCCCTCGATGGCGGCGCCGAGCTGGCGCTGCAAGCCTATCTCGATTACAGCAAGCGCGACGTGGTGCCCTCGTATGCCGAATCGCTCACGATCGCCGATCTGCAGTTCCAGCATTCGCTGGCGCCAATCGGCGCCCACCGGGCGGTCTGGGGCGCCAATCTGCGCCGCTCGCGCGACGACGTGACGCACGGCCCGATGGTCGCCTTCCTGCCCGCGCAAACGGGCCAGACCTGGGCCAGCCTGTTCGCCCAGGACGAGATCGCGCTGGCCGAGGCGCTGCGCCTGACGCTGGGCGCGCGCGTCGAACGCAACGATTACACGGGCGCCGAAGTGCTGCCCACGCTGCGCCTGGCATGGACACCGTCGGCCGCGCATTCGCTGTGGGGCGCGCTCTCGCGCACGGTGCGCGCGCCGTCCCGCCTCGATGTCGATACCTTCATTCCGGGGGCGCCGCCCTACCTGCTGATCGGCGGGCCGCAGGTGCGCTCGGAAGTGGCCAAGGTGGCCGAGCTCGGCTATCGCAGCCAGCCACCCTGCGAATCTGTCATTCTCGGCGACCATGTTCCACAACGATTACGATCATTTGCGCACCCAGGAAGTGCTGTCGCTCTCGCCCGTGCTGATCGCCTTCGACAGCCTGATGGAAGGCAAGGCGACCGGGATCGAGATGTGGGGCAGTTATCAGGCCACGCCGAGGTGGCGCCTGAACGCGGGCATCATGGCCCTGCATCAGCGCTTCACGCTCAAGCCCGGCAGCAACGATGCGGCTTAGCCCCGGTTCCGCGCGCAAGGATCCCGCGCATACGGCGCAGCTGCGCTCCTCGTTCGCGCTGGCCCAGGACAAGGACTTCGACCTGATCGTGCGCAAGGTGGCGGCGCTCGACAATCCAGCAGTGCCCGGCTACACGGCGATTGACGCGCGGCTGGCCTGGCGCCCGCGGCGCGATGTGGAACTGTCGCTGGTCGGACACAACCTGAACGGCAGCCATGGCGAATATGGCGAGGTCGGCACGCGCACCGAAGTGGCGCGCTCGGTCGCCGTCAAGCTGGTCTGGCAACCATGAGACAGCGCGCCGTCGTGGTGCTCTGCGATGGCAGCGATGGTCAGCCAGCAAGCGGCGCGCAACACTGCCGGTGAGCCACACTGAGCGACCATTGGTTTTCAGCACGGACGCCTGCGCTGTGTCAACAAATTATCCAAAACGCAACGAAAATAAATTAAGTGCAATACTTCTCACATTGATATTGTTGAGATCTTTATACTGCCCGGCGTGATTGCCATGTGGCGTTACTCAACTTATCTTGTCAGGATGTTTTCGTGAACCTTCGTCTCTCCCTCGTGCTCGTTTCTCTGGTCGCGCTGCTGACCGGCTGTGCCACCGCTCCTCAAATGCCCGTCGCCGTATCGCCGCAAGTGCTGGCGACCCCGGGTACCCCACATCGGCGTCGTGATGACCGCCTTGCCGAAGGTCGATACCGAATTCCCTGGCGCTTACTGCCTGCTGTGCATGGTTGCCGCATCGGCCACCAACAGCACCCTGACCGCCTATACCCGTACCCTGCCGTACGAAGAATTGCCGCAGCTGAAAGACCAGCTCGGTGCCGTGCTGAGCAAACGCGGCGCGACCGTGACCATGATCGACAAGGTCGATTTCGAGGCCCTGCCTGACTACGCGCTTAAGCCACGCCTGACTTCGCGCGCAAGAATTTCACCGCGCTCAAGGCCAAGTACAAGGTCGACAAGCTGGTGGTGATCGCCCTGACCAATGTCGGTATCGAACGCCTGTACTCGGCCTACATCCCGACGGCCGATCCGAAAGCCCGTGTTTCCGGCGTCGGCTATCTGGTCAATCTGGATACCAACGCCCTCGAATGGTATCTGCCGCTGAACGTGCAGAAAGCGTCCGATGGCAACTGGGATGAGCTAAGCCAAATTCCCTGGCCTGACCAACGCCTATTTCCAGGTGCTGGAAATGACCAAGGATGAAGTCATCAAGCCTTTCCAGAACTGATATGGCGCACTCTTTGCCTGACGGCCCTGTTGACCGGCTCGCTGCTGTGCGCGGCGACGCTCGCGGGCGAGGAAGCGAAGGTGCCATGCGCGCCGATCACGGTCAAGCGCGTCGGCTTGCGCAGCCCCGAAGGCAAGCAAGTCGAGATCCATGGCGCGGTCAATTATGACAAGGCCGAAGGCGGTAGCGGCCAGATGATGTATCCGGCGGTGGGCGGCCTGGCCGGTTTGCTGGTCGGGATCGCCACGCACGCGGCCATGTCGAGCGGGTTGCAAAGCGCCGAGAAACAAAAACTGCGCGAGAGCAGGCGGACGCCATCCTGTTGCCGCACAAGGACTTGCTGGCCACCTACCTGCCGCTCGAACTGTCGCAGGCGGCCTTGCCGCAGCTGACCGCAGTGCAGGACAAGCGCCTGCTCGCGCAGGCTGCCGTGGCCGACGCCGACGAGGTCGCACTCGAGACGGTGCCGGTGTTCTATCTGACCCAGGACCGGCGCGCGCTGATCCTGGAAAATGTGATCGCGATCCGGGTCGCGGGCAATGCCAAGCCGCACGTCATCACCACCATTCGGGTGGTGTCGGCGGCGCGCCCCCGGCGAGGGCGAGACCTGGTGGTTCGATGAACAGGCACAGCAACTGCGGGCGCACAGCGCGCGCATGTTTGCCCAGTCGCTCGACATCGCCCTGGCCGACGTCCAGGCCACGCCCGGCACGGCGGCGCCGTTCAAGACCGTGCGCTTCACCGAAGGCGGTGCCGAGCGCATGGAGCGGGCCCAGGTGCTCAGCGAGAAGTGCGGCCAGATCGTGCTGCGCACTTTGCGCGGCAACCTGATGTCGGTGCCGCGCGTGCCGCTCCCGATGCCGGTACCGCGGCCGAGGCGGGCTGCGAGGCGGGCGCGCAAGGCTGAACCGGGCTAAGCGGGTCGAAAAAAACCCATGCGGGCTTGGCTTAAGCATGGGTTTTTTTGCGTGGGGCGTGGTTTAGATCGCGCGCCAGCTTTTCGGCGATGCCGACGTAGTTGGACGGCGTCATGGCCAGCAGCAAGTCCTTGGCGTCTTGCGGAATGGCCAGCGTGAGCACGAACTCGCGCAGCGCATCCTTGGAAATGCCCTTGCCGCGCGTCAGTTCCTTGAGCTGCTCGTAGGGGTTTTCGATGCCGTAGCGGCGCATCACGGTTTGCACCGGCTCGGCCAGCACTTCCCAGTTCGCGTCCAGATCCTGTTCCAGGCGGGCGGCGTTCACTTCCAGCTTGTTCAGGCCGCGCAGGCAGCTGTCGTAGGCCAGCAGCGCGTAGCCGAAGCCGACGCCGATGTTGCGCAGCACGGTCGAGTCGGTCAGGTCGCGCTGCATGCGCGAGACCGGCAGCTTCTCGGCCATGTGCTTGAGCACGGCGTTGGCCAGGCCCAGGTTGCCTTCCGAGTTTTCAAAGTCGATCGGGTTGACCTTGTGCGGCATGGTCGAGGAACCGATTTCATTTAGCCTTGGTCGTCTGCTTGAAGTAGCCGAGCGAGATGTAAGCCCAGATGTCGCGGTTCAGGTCGAGCAGGATGGTGTTGGTGCGGGCGATGGCGTCGAACAGTTCGGCCATGTAGTCGTGCGGCTCGATCTGGATCGTGTACGGATTGAAGGTCAGGCCGAGGCGCTGCTCGATCACGTTCTTGGAGAAGGTGGCCCAGTCGAAGCCGGGGTAGGCCGACAGGTGGGCGTTGTAGTTGCCGACCGCGCCATTCATCTTGCCCAGGATTTCCACCTTGGCGATGCGCTCGATGGCGCGCTGCAGGCGGGCGACGACGTTGGCCATTTCCTTGCCCAGGGTGGTCGGGCTGGCGGTCTGGCCGTGGGTGCGCGAGAGCATCGGCACGGCGGCGTTGGCATGGGCGATGGTCTTGAGCTTGTCGACCAGGCCTTGCAGCGCTTAAGCAACATCACGCCGTCGCGCGCGGCCTTGAGCATCATGCCGTGCGAGGTGTTGTTGATGTCTTCCGAAGTGCAGGCAAAGTGGATGAATTCGGTTGCCGCGACCAGTTCCGGCACGTCCTTGACCTGTTCCTTGAGCCAGTACTCGACCGCCTTGACGTCATGGTTGGTGACCGCTTCGATGGCCTTGATGCGGGCCGCGTCGCTTTCCGAGAAATCGGCCGCCATGCGCTCGAGCACGGCGTTCGCGTCGGCCGAGAACGGCTTGATTTCAGCGAAACCGGCCTGCGACAGCGCCTGCAGCCACGCGATCTCGACTTTCACGCGGTGGTGCATGAAGCCAAGCTTCGGACAGGATGGGACGCAGCTTGTCGGTCTTGGCGGCGTAGCGGCCGTCCAGCGGCGACAGCGCCGACAGGGTGGAGTAAGGAGCGGTAGAGGTCATGGCAAAGGCTTCCAGGGGGAGGAGAAAGAGGATCGATTGCGTGCTGCAAAAACGTGCATTTTACCACTGGCGGCCCCGGCAAGCGCAGCTTGCGGCCGCACGCCTGGTCCCGGCGCGGCCTGCATCGGCGCCATGCGCGATGCTATACTGTGAGCCAATCCTCCATCCTGAGCATCTATGAAACTCATCGGTTCCCTGGCCAGCCCGTATGTCCGCAAAGTTCGTGTCGTCCTGGCGGAGAAAAAGCTCGATTACGGCTTCGAACTCGACAATGTATGGGGCGCTGAAACAACGATTCACCTTTCCAATCCACTGGGCAAGGTTCCTTGCCTGATCATGGAAGATGGCAGCAGCATGTACGACTCGCGCGTGATCGTCGAATATCTCGATACGCTCACCCCCGTGTGCAAGCTGTTCATGCCGAACGCGCGACCGCGCCGACATCAAGGTCTGGGAAGCGCTGGCCGACGGCGTGCTGGACGCGGCCGTGCTGGTGCGCCTCGAGCGCACGCTGCGCCCGGAAGCCCAGCAGAGCGCCGCCTGGATCGAGCGCCAGATGGGCAAGGTGCATGGCGGGCTGGCCGTCATGTCGGCCAATCTGCGCGAATCGCCTTTCTGCAAGGGCAATCACTACACGCTGGCCGACGTTGCCGTCGGCTGCGCCCTGGGCTGGCTGGCGTTCCGCTTCCCCGAGATCACCTGGCGCGACGATTACCCCAACCTGGCCAAGCTGCACGACAAGCTGTCCGAGCGCCAGTCCTTCAAAGACACGCTGCCCCAGTAAGCGCGCGGCAAGCCATGGCCAATACGCCCACCAGGCCCGATCCCGGCAGTGCGGCGCAAAAGCGGCTGCAGATGGCCGACATCGCCCGCATTGCGGGCGTGTCCAAGGCCACGGTCTCGCGCGCGCTCAATCACAGTCCGCTGGTGAACGAGGAAACGCGCGCATCCTGGCGCTGGCCGCCAAGTTCAACTACACGATCAATATTGGCGCGCAAAACCTGCGGCGCGGGCAAAACCGCACCGTGGGCGTGGTCGTGCCTTTCGATTCCGAGTCGCGCCAGCACCTGACCGATCCTTTCTTCCTGAGCATTCTGGGCGCGCTGGCCGATGCGCTGGCCGAGCGCGGCCTGGACATGCTGCTCTCGCGCGTGGCGGCCGACCAGATCGACAGCACGGCCCAGCCGTTCGACACCGGGCGCGTGATCGGCATCATCCTGGTCGGCCAGTGGCGCCAGCACGAGCAGCTCAACGGGCTGGCCGCGCGCCAGGTGCCGATCGTGGTGTGGGGCGCGCAGCTGCCGCAGCAGCTCTACACCACCGTGGGCGGCGACAACGTCAGCGGCGGCATGCTGGCCACCAGCCACCTGATCGAGCACGGGCGGCGCCGCATCGCTTTTTTCGGCGACATCAACGTGCCCGAAGTGGCGCAGCGCTACCGCGGCTACTGCAATGCGCTGACCGCGGCCGGGCTGCCGGTCGATCCGCAGCTGCGGGTATCGGTTCCCTTCGTGCCCGAAGGCGGGGCGGCGGCGGTGCAGGAAATGGCGCGCCGCTCGGTCGCCTACGACGCGATCTTCGCCTGCAGCGACTTGCTGGCCATGACCGCGATTAACACGCTGCGCGCCATGGGGCGCGAGGTGCCACGCGACCTGGGCGTGGTCGGCTACGACGACATCGCGCTGGCCAATTACTATTTCCCCCACTGACCACGATCCGCCAGCCGATCCGGGCGGCGGGCGAGGCGCTGGTGGCCTCGCTGCTGGAACTGATCGAGGGGCGGCCCGCGCCCTCATCGCAGCTGCCCACCGAATTGATCGTGCGGTCCACCGCAGCCTGACAGGAACAAGAACATGACAACCGTAGTATTCGGAGAAGCGCTGGTCGACGATTTCGTCACCGAGCAGGTGGTGGGCGGGGCGCCGTTCAACGTGGCGCGCCACCTGGCGGCCTTCATGTCGCCCCAGCTGATGATCACCTGCATCGGCAACGACAAGAACGGCGGCGTGGTGCACGGCGAGTTCGAGCGCTTCGCCATGTCCGAGGCCTAGCCTGCAGGTCGACAAGCTGGAAGAAACGGGGCGGGTGGTGGTCGAGCGCACCACGCGCGGCCACCGCTTCGTGATCCTGCCCGACCAGGCCTACGACTACATCAATCCGGAGCAGGCGCTCGCGGCGCTCGAGTCGGTCGACGCGGCCAGCTTCTATTTCGGCACGCTGGCGCAGCGCTGCCCCCGTTCGCGCGACACGCTCCATGCGCTGCTCGACGCGAGCAACGCCAAACGCTTCCTCGACCTCAATCTGCGCGACGGTCAGTACGACGAGCGCTGCGTGTTCCATTCGCTGCACGCGGCCGACGTGGCCAAGGTCAACGAAGAGGAGCTGCAGGTGCTGTTCGGCTGGTACTTCGGGATCGATCCGTCCTCGCCGCCATTGTCGGGCGACGAGGTGCGCGCAGCCTGCGCGGCGCTGGTGCAAATGTTCTCGCTGGAGGGACTGATCGTCACGCTGGGCCACCGCGGCTCGGTGTACTTCGGGGCAGAGGGCGAACCGCTGGTCCACCGCGACAATCCGGCGCCGCCGTTCGTGATCGACACGGTGGGCGCGGGCGATGCGTTCGCGGCGATTTATCTGCTGGGATGTGCGCGCGGCTGGGCGCTGGAGATGACGCTGGCGCGGGCCAACGAATTTGCGGCGGCGATCTGTGCGATCCCGGGCGCGGTGCCGCGGGATCTGGGCTTCTACGACAAGTGGGCGAGCCGCTGGCGCTGACCAGCGGCGCCGATCACGCGTCGGTGGCCATCTGGCTTTGCAGGTAGTTCTGGATGCCGACCTTGACGATCAGGTCGAGCTGGGTCTCGAGCCAGTCGATGTGTTCTTCGGTGTCTTCCAGAATCTGCAGGAACAGGTCGCGGAGACATAATCGGCCGCCACTTCGCAGGCGGCGATGCCTTCCTTGACGGTCACCTGGGCCGCTTGTTCCAGCTTCCAGGTCGCATTCGAGCATTTCCTGGGTCGACTCGCCGATCAGCAGCTTGTGCAGCGCTTGCAGGTTGGGCAGGCCGTCGAGCGTGAGAATGCGGTCGATCAGCTTGTCGGCATGCTTCATTTCGCCGATCGATTCTTCGTATTCCTTCTTGCCCAGCTTTTCCAGACCCCAGTGACGGTACATCCGCGCTGCAGGAAATATTGATTGACCGCGGACAGCTCATTGGTCAGCTGCGCATTGAGCAGCCGAATGATGTTCTTATCGCCCTTCATGGGATTCTTTCAAGAGTGGAGGTATCTCCACATCATAGCAAACGCCCGCATGCCCCGCAAAGTTGCAGGGGCGCAAGCGGGCGTCGT
Organism: Massilia sp. H-1; assembly: GCA_024703915.1. Classification (GTDB taxonomy): domain Bacteria; phylum Pseudomonadota; class Gammaproteobacteria; order Burkholderiales; family Burkholderiaceae_D; genus Telluria_A. Next base: position 3,248,749 of record CP087969.1, read on the forward strand.
GGGAGACGGGCTCAGCTGCTCGAGTAGCTGAACGGCAGCAGCACGTAGACGGCGATCGGGTGGCCGTCTTCCATGTAGGGTTTGAACTGGGCGCGCAGGCCACTGGCCTGGCGGCTGGCTTCATCGAGGCGGGCGAAGCCGGACGAGGTTTGCACCTGGACTTTTTCTGGCTGGCCTTTTTCGTTCACGAGCACGCGCAGCACGACGCGGCCCTGTTCGCCCATGCGGCGCGACATTTCTGGATAGACAAACTGCGGGGTGCGGATGTATTCGACGCCCGAGGTCACGGTTTTGGGTTCGCCGCCGGACGTTGCAGTAAGCTGCTGTGGCCACGGGGGCGGGTACGGACGCCACCTTGGCAACAGGGGCAGCGGCCTGTTCGACCGTGATGGTATTGGCTTGCGGTGCGACCTGTACCACCGGGACCGGCACCTGGGGCAGGGGCGGCGGCTGCAGCTGGACCACGGGCACGACCTTGGGCGCAGTAGAGCATGCGGCGCTTTTCGTGCGGCGTTTCGACGAAATTGACGATCACGGCTTTCGGCAGGGCCACATCGACCATGCGCGTGAGCAAACCGCTGCTGATGAAGTAACCCAGAATGATATGGGCGACCACCACGGTGGTCAGCGGCCCGAACTTGGCGCGCAGCTTTTCCAGCAGGGCGCGCTGCGCGCAGGTCCGGTCCGGTGGAAAACGTCATGGCGCTCATGGCGATCAGGCTGCTTGTGCGGTGCGGAAGGACAGTTCGGTGACCTGGACTTTGCTCTCCAGGTGGTCGGCCAGCACTTGCTTGGCGCAGCTGGCGCACTTGCCGCAGCAGGTCGCCACGCCCAGGTCCTGGCGCAGTTCGGCCATGGTGGACAGGCCCAGATCGACCGCCTGGCGGATTTCGCGGTCGGAGATGTTATTGCAGACACAGACAATCATTGATGCACCTTCCCGTTACCAATTGGTCTATAATGAGAATCATTATCACTTAGATTCATATTTTGTCGGAACTCGGCGACGATTGCAAGCAATTTAAGCAAAACCTGAATAGAAATAATTCGCATTTACCTGTTTGATGCTAATATCCAACATGGAACTGTGATTACTTTAGTGAACTAGCCCACACCATGACCCTTGCCTCCACTCTGACAACGCTCGATTCCTTGCTGGCAGGCCAGAGCGCCACCGTGATTCACCTCGCGCCCGCCGCCCATGCAGATGCTTAGAGCGTGGACGTGGCGCGGCGCCTGATGGAGCTCGGGTTCGTGCCGGGCGAGCGCATCCGCATGCTCAAGCGTGGCGTGCCGGGCGGTGAGCCGCTGGCCGTGCGCGTGGGCGACTCCACCTTTGCCTTGCGCCGCTTCGAGGCGGCGCTGATCTCGATTCAGCCGGAATAACACCATGAGTACCGAAACGCTGGGCCAGCGCGTGTCGCACACGCCGCTGATCGCATTGCTCGGCAATCCCAATTGCGGCAAGACGGCGCTGTTCAACCGCCTCACGGGCGCGCGTCAGAAGGTCGCCAACTACAGCCAAGGTCACCATCGAGCGCAAGGAGGGCAGTTTCACCTCGCCCGCTCTACCACCCTTATAAAGTACTGGATCTGCCGGGCGCCTACAGCCTGTCGGCCACCACGCCCGACGAAGCGATCACGCGCGACGTCGTGGCCGGACTGCGCGCCGGCGGAACAGGCGCCCGACACCGTGGTGTGCGTGGTCAGCGCCGTCAATCTGCGCCTGAACCTGCGCCTGGTGCTCGAGATCAAGCGCCTCGGCCTGCCGATGGTGCTGGCACTGAATATGGTCGACGTGGCCCGCAAGCGCGGCATCGTGATCGACAGCGCCAAGCTGTCGCAGGAGCTGGGCATTCCCGTGGTCGAAACGGTGGCGGTGCAAAGCGGCGGCGAAAAGCCCTGCTCGACGCGCTCGACGCCATGCCGCGCGCCCAGGTCGTCAAGGCGCAGCCGCTGTCGGCGATCGACGCGGTGTCGGTCGAAGAGACCCAGCGCGAAGTGCGCCGCATCCTGGCCGCCTCGATCAGCTACGCCAACGACACCGGCAACCTGACCGAACGCATCGACGGCATCGTCCTGCATCCCGTGATCGGCCCGATTCTGCTGGCCGCGCTGATGTTCCTGGTGTTCCAGGCCGTGTTCAGCTGGGCCGCCGTGCCGATGGAAATGATCACCGGCGGCGTGGAAGCGGTCGGCGCCTGGGCCTAGAGCAGTCACATGGGCGAAGGCTTGCTGCGCAGTTTGCTGGTCGAGGGCATCCTCGGCGGCGTCGGCAGCGTGCTGGTGTTCCTGCCGCAGATTCTGATCCTGTTCTTCTTCATCCTGGTGCTGGAAGACTGCGGCTACCTGCCGCGCGCCGCCTTCCTGCTCGACCGCCTGATGGGCGGGGTCGGCCTGTCGGGCCGCGCCTTCATTCCGCTGCTGTCGAGCTTTGCCTGCGCCATTCCCGGCATCATGGCCGCGCGCACCATTCAGAATCCGCGCGACCGCATCGTCACGATCATGATCGCGCCGCTGATGACCTGTTCGGCGCGTCTGCCGGTGTATGCGCTGATCATCGCCGCCTTCATTCCGAACCGCACCGTGTGGGGTCCCGTCAATCTGCAAGGCCTGGTGCTGTTCATTCTGTATTTTGCTTAGAGCGTGGCGTCGGCCATGGCAGTGGCCTGGTTCATCAAGCGCACCATGGGCGCGAACCGCAATCAGCCGCTGATGCTGGAACTGCCAAGCTACCACTGGCCGCACCTGCACAATCTGGCGCTGGGCTTGTGGGAACGCGCCAAGATCTTCCTCACGCGCGTCGGTACCGTGATCCTCACGCTGATGGTGCTGCTGTGGTTCCTGTCGAGCTTCCCCGGCGCACCGGAAGGCGCGACCCATCCGCCTATCTATTACAGCATTGCTTAGGCATGCTGGGCCGGGCGCTGTCCGTCATTTTCGAGCCGATCGGCTTCGGCTGGCAGATCTGCATCGCGCTGGTGCCGGGCATGGCCGCACGCGAAGTGGCGGTCGGCGCGCTGGGCACCGTGTATGCGCTGTCGGCCACCGGCGACGAGCTGGCCAACACCCTGACCCCGATCATCGCGCAATCCTGGAGCCTGCCGACCGCGCTGTCGCTGCTGGCCTGGTACGTGTTCGCACCGCAGTGCATGTCGACCCTGTCGGTCGTCAAGCGCGAGACCAACAGCTGGCGCTATCCGCTGCTGATGGCTTAGCTACATGTTCGCGCTGGCCTATGTGGCCTCGTTCCTGACCTACCGCATTTCGCTGGCCATGATGGGAGCCTGAGATGATCGAGAACCTGATCGTGGCGCTGATCGTTGCCGCTTCCGCCTGGTACACGGCCAAAAAGTACGTCTTCAAGCCGAAGAAGAGCAGCGGCTGCGGCAGCGGCTGCAGCAATTGCGACAGCTGCGAGAGCCTTGCGCAGGCGCCGCCCGGGCAGCGCGTAATCAAGCTGCACCGCGCTCCCTGAGCACCGGCGCCGCACGCTAGCGGGGCGCCGCCAGCGCCCCGCGCATTGGCGACCTTGCCGTCGGAATGGACCATCAGGTACCAGTCCAGCGCGCGTGTTCATACTCGACCCGGTAAATATCTTCGCCCGTGTCCCGGTTCAAACCCTGCCAGGTGACCGATTTCATCTTGCCGACCGGGTTCTTGCGGAAGGCCGTGATCGCCAGCGGCATCAGCTTTTCCGACAGTTTCATGAACTCCGGCGTCAGATCTTCCGGGAAGAAGGTGCCGGTCGTGATGCTGTCGGCACCGCGCCGCAACGCCGTTTCACCGCCCGGCATGGGGCCTTCGCGGCTCACGTGCGCGGCAATGCGCCCGGCGAGTGCCGCGCCGTCGACGCGCGGCGCGTGGATGTCGACCCCGAGCAGCGTCACCGTGAGCGCGGCCACCTTGCCGCCCGCATCGCGCTCGAAGCGCAGCGCGGTCCGCGTGCGGGGCTGGAAGAAGTGGTCGCAGTAGGCATGGCGAATTGCTCAACGCGGTCGCGTCCCGTCACCCGGCTCATGAGGTGTTCCCCCTCGACGGTAATCACCATCGCCTGGAATTCATCGGTCTGGTAGGTGCCTGCGTACTCGGCCAGCAGGGCTTGGCGCCAGCTTCACCGGCTGGCGGCGCGCCGCTTCGGGCTGGGCCAGCTGGGCGGCCACGGCCACCGTGCACAGGGCCATTGCGGCCAGCGCCACGCCGGGCATGGCTTGCGCCAGCGCCCCGGCGCCTGCAGCAGAATCCGGACGCGCTGTTCGAGGAAGGAACGCGATTGCGCCATCGCGACCGCACCGCCGATCAGCCCCGAATGACGGGCGCCGACGTCGATCAGGGCCGCGCCATACTGCTGCGGATCGTGGCTAGGCGGCGAGCACGCGCGCATCGCAATCGACTTCGATCGCATGGCGCAGGCGCCGCAGCTGCCACCACATGGGCAGGTTCCAGGGCATGGCCACCAGCACCAGCAGCGCAAGGCCGAGCAACTGCGGATCGCGCGCCGCCATGTGCGACGATTCATGCGCCATGACCAGCGCCTGCTGCTGCGCTTGACTGCGTGAGCCACAGCGGCAGCACGATGCGGGGGCGGAGCAAGCCGATCACGGCCGGTCCTGCATCCGGCGCCACGTAGACGTCGGTGCCGCCGATGCGCATGGTCTGCCAGCCACGCTTGCGCCTGGCCAGCATGGCGGCGCTGGCGATCAGCGCGAGCAGCATGGTCGCCGACAGCGCCATCCATACGGGCTTGAGCAAGGTATCCACCTGCACCGCGGCCAAGGCGCCGTTTTGGCGGCGACCCATTGCGAGGCGGCCTTGCCTACCGGCGTGGCAAGCGGGGGCGCCGTGCGCGCTGCCGGCGCGCCCGTGTCCTGCAGGGGCGGCGCCACCGGGAGCGTGACGGCCGCCAGCGGCAAGAGCAGCGAGGCGGCCATCGCGGCGGCCCACATCCAGCGCGTGGACAGCTGCCACAGGCGCGCGGCCCGTTCATCCAGCCAGCGCCGCGGCGCACAGCAGCACGGAAAGCGCGATCGCGTAGACGACCCAGTTGAGTGTCATGATTTTTTCTCCCTGGTGCTGTCGGCCAGCAGCTTGCGCATGCGCGCCACTTCGTCGGCGCCCAGCTTGCGGTCGGAAACGAGGTGGGCAAACAGCAGCTCCGTGGAGCCTTTGAACAGTTTGCTGGTCAGATGCTGCAGTGCGCTCTTGCGCGCCTCCTGCTGTTCGATGAGGGCGTGGTAGCGGTGGCCGCGGCCCTCTTCTTCGTGCGCCACGTAGCCCTTGGTTTCCAGTGTGCGCAGGACGGTCAGCACGGTGGTGTAGGCCAGCTGGTCCTGCAGGTGGGCGCGCACTTCGGCCACGACCGACGGGCCGTGGTCCCACAGAATCTGCATCACGTCCGCTTCGCGGTCGGTAAAGGAAATGTCCATCGTCGCCCCATCTACTAAATGTTTAGTAGATGGTAGGGCGGCTGTCCCGCAGTGTCAACTAATGTTTTAGTAGATAGCTCAGGTGAGCTGCTGGAACGACTCCGCCTGGGCAATGGGCCAGTACAGGCCGAACACGGGCGGCAGCTTGTGGTGCTGGGCCGGATCGAGCAGTTCGCCGGGCGTGAGGTAGGGCAGCAGCGCCGACGCCAGCTTGACCTGGTTGGGCGACACGCGCCGCACCAGGTGGTGCGGCTTGAGCTGGGAAGGGTGGGTGAGGGCTAGGCGGCGGCGATCAGTTCGGCCAGCGCCTTGACGGTATTTTTGTGGAAGTGGGCGACCCGTTCGGTCTTGTCCGGCACGACCAGCGCCTGCTGGCGCAGTTCGTCCTGGGTGGCCACGCCGGTCGGGCAGCGGTCGGTATGGCAGCTTTGCGACTGCACGCAGCCGAGCGCGAACATGAAGCCGCGCGCCGAATTGCAGTAGTCGGCGCCAAGCGCGATGGTGCGCGCGATGTCGAACGCAGTGATGATCTTGCCCGAGGCGGCGATCTTGATCTTGTCGCGCAAATTGGCGCCCACCAGCGTGTTGTGCACCAGTAGAAGTGCTTCCTGCAGCGGCGCGCCCACGTGATCGGAGAACTCGACCGGCGCCGCGCCGGTGCCGCCCTCGCCGCCGTCGACCGTGATGAAGTCGGGCACGATGCCGGTGGCCAGCATGGCCTTGACGATGGCGAAAAATTCCCACGGGTGGCCGATTGCGAGCTTGAATCCGGTGGGCTTGCCGCCGGATAGATTGCGCAGGCGTTCGATGAAATGCAGCATGTCAATTGGCGTGGAAAACGCCGAATGCTTCGACGGCGACAGGCAGTCTACAGCCAAGCCTTCACGCCGCGCGGCGGCGATCTCGATGCTCACCTTGGCCGCGGGCAGAATGCCGCCCTGGCCCGGCTTGGCGCCTTGCGACAGTTTGAGTTCGATCATCTTGACCTGCGGGAGCGTCGCGTTCATGACGAAGTTCGCTTCCGAGAACGTGCCTTCGGCAGGTGCGGCAGCCGAAGTAGCCGGAGCCGATTTCCCATACCAGGTCGCCGCCGTGTTCGCGGTGATAGCGGCTGATGCTGCCTTCGCCGGTGTCGTGCATAAAACCGCCGATGCGCGCACCGCCGTTGAGCGCGAGGATGGCGTTGGCCGACAGCGAACCGAAGCTCATCGCCGAAATATTGAAGACGCTGGCGCTGTAAGGCTGGGCGCGGCGGCAGTCCGGGTGGTTGCCGATCTCGATGCGGAAATCGGGATCGGTGATCGTGGCTTAAGCACGATCGAATGGTTGATCCATTCGTAGCCGTTGGCGTACACGTCGAGCTGGGTGCCGAAAGGGCGCTTGTCGGTTTCGCGCTTGGCGCGCTGATAGACGATGCTGCGCTGGTTGCGCGAGAAGGGCGTGGCCTCCATGTCGTCTTCCAGAAAATACTGGCGGATCTCGGGACGGATCGATTCGAAGAAGAAGCGGAAGTGGGCCAGGATCGGGTAGTTGCGGCGCAGGGCGCGCTTTTTTGCAGCAGGTCGGTCACGCCGACCACGGTCAGGCCGAGGCTGAGCGCGACCAGCCACCAGCCGGGCGCTTCGCCGCGCCACGCCTGGAACGCCGACAGCGGCAGGACCAGCGCCGAGATGATCAAGGGAAGGTAGCGCGGTGCGAATAGTCTCATGCGGTCTCCGTGGCCAATCGCTTACAACAATGCTAAGCTAACGCCGATTCCTTACCGGCGAAAGAACCTGATGATCATTGTCCACCATTTGAACAACTCCCGTTCCCAGCGCATCCTGTGGCTGCTGGAAGAACTGGGCCTGGACTACGAGATCAAAAAATACCAGCGCGACGCCAAGACCATGCTCGCGCCGCCGGAACTGCGCGCCATTCACCCGCTTGGCAAGTCGCCTGTCATTACCGACGGCGACACCATGGTAGCCGAGTCGGGCGCGATCATCGAGTATCTCACTGAACGCTACGGCAGCGGCAAGAACCTGGTGCCCGCCATGCCAAGACGCCGGACAAGCTGCGCTACACCTACTTCCTGCATTACGCCGAAGGCTCGGCCATGACGCCGCTGCTGATGAAGCTCGTGTTCGACAAGGTCGAGACCAGCCCGATGCCGTTCTTCGCCAAGCCGATCGCCAGGGGCATCGCGCAAAAGGTCAAGTCCAGCTACATCATGCCGCAGATCGTACAGCACCTCAAATACCTGGAAGCGGAACTGAGCCAGCGCACCTGGTTCGCGGGCGACGCCTTTTCGGCGGCCGACATCCAGGTCAGCTTCGTGCTGGAAGCGGCGGCGGCGCGCGGCGGGCTGGGTGCCAATTATCCGAAGCTCGACGCCTTCCTGCAGCGCATTCACGCGCGTCCGGCCTACCAGCGCGGCCTGGAGCGGGGCGGAAAATACGAACTGATCAAGTAAAGTCACCATGGCCAAACTGCTTGCCATCGACGGCCTGAACATCGTCCGGCGCGTGTACGAGGCCAGTCCCGAGCCCGATTCGGCCGAGAAGGCCGAGATCGCGCTGCGCCATGCGCTGTCGTCGTTCCGCAAGCTGCTGGCGGCGCATTCGCCGACCCACGTGCTGCCCGCGTTCGACTTTGGCGGGCCGACCTGGCGCCATGCCATCTACCCGCGCTACCGCGAACAGCGCGCGCCGATGCCGTCTTACCTGCGCGATGCGCTGCCATCCTTCCACGAAAAGCTGGTAGGCGAAGGCCTGCACGTGGTGATGCTGCCGGACGTGGAGGCCGACGACGTGATCGGCACCGGCATCCTGCGCTGGCTGGCCGAGGGGCGCGGGGAGGCGATCATCGCCTCCACCGACAAGGATCTGCACGGATTGATTGCGCACGGGGCGCTGGTGTGGGACCATTTCAAGGGCGAATGGCACGATGACGCCTGGGTGCGTAATAAATTCGGCGTGGGGCCCGAGCTGATGGTCGATCTGCTGGCGCTGATGGGGGACGTGACGGACGGCGTGCCGGGGGTGTCCAAGGTCGGCATGAAGACGGCGGCCAAGCTGCTCAATGCCTATGGCGACCTGGACGCGGTGATGGCAGGAGCTGGTATCCTGAAGACGCCGATCGGTGAGCGGCTGCGGGCCGAGCGCGAGATGCTGTATCTGTCGCGCCAGCTGGTGCAGCTCAAGACCGATGTGCGTCTGGGCGTGACGTGGAATATGCTCGCTTACGAAAATTTTTGAGGAACGCACTATGCTCAAAGCGGTGATCGTCGATTCGAATGCGATTTCGCGCGGCTTGCTCAATACCGTGCTGACCGACGGCGGCTACGACGTGGTGGGGATGACGCACACCTCGCTTTCCGGCTTCCTGCTGGTGCAGAAGCACCACCCCCAGGTATTTTGCATCGCACGCGACCAGGTCGAGGATGGCCACAACGTGGTTGAACAAATCCGCGCCGCGCATCCAAAAACACTGATCTTCATGATGTCCGGGACCATGGACGCGACGCTGATGCAGGAATCGCTGGCGCGCGGGGTGCAGGGCTTCATCGTCAAGCCGTTCAAGGCCGACGCGGTGCTGAACACGATCCGCAAGACCGTGATGGCCATGATCAAGCGTCAGCGCAGCGAGATGGAAGGGCGCAGCCAGAACGAAGAAGGCTGACCCCGGGCTGCCCGGTCGGGGAGCCGTTTTTTGCCCGCGCATCGCCAAAACAGCGCGTTTGCACGATGTCGCGCGTTGTGCACGATTCGCCTGCGAAAATGCGCGAAGCGCTCACGCAAGTGCACGATTTGCTCACGATTTCACACGTTTGGCTTACGATTTTGCGCGATGGGGCTGTTAACCCTTGAGCACGCCTGCCTGATCGCGCAAAATCGTGCGCCATGCGCGCAAAATCGGATGGAAATCGTGCGAAATCATTGCGCCGCGTGCAAATCGTGCAGGGCTTTCGGACGATATCGGACCATATCGTGCAAAAGCGCCGGTATTTTCGATGGCGGGGAAAACGGCCTCCCCCATGCACAGCGTTTGCTTAGCCATGGGCCACGGCTTTGCGGTAGTCTCTTGCCTGAAATTACCATCCCTCTCATTCAAAGGAAAGTATGTCCAAGGCTGCATTCAGCTCCAAGGTATTTGCCCTCTATCTGTTTGTCATCGGACCGGTGCTGGTTCTGGCGCCGAACATCTTGCTGGGCTTGTTCGGCATTGCGCCGACGTCCGAAGTGTGGATACGCGTCATCGGCATCATCGCGGTGAATCTGGGTGTCTATTCCTGGGTGGCGGCCAAACACGAGAACAAGGCGTTTCTTGCGGCGTCGGTGTATACCCGCTCCTCCGTCTTTGTGGCGTTCACCGCGTTTGCCGTACTCGGCATGGCCAGCCCGATGATCATTCTGTTCAGGGGCCATCGATCTGGCTTAGCGCACTGTGGACGCACTTCGCACTCAAGGCCGACCGGGCCGCGCCAGGGTGAGCGGGCGCCCGTGGCGCATTCGTTCACCCGCTCGTCACCTTCACTTACATTTCTTACGCTACTGGTAGCAGCTTTGGCGCGCCTGTCCATGCATAATTGAGTCAGCAAGACAACATTGACAGATAAGAGATCGAATAGGATTGAACGATGAAGACCGCCTCCCTGCTGCTCTCCGGTTTGCTGTGCCTGTTTGGCGTGAGCGCAACTGCCCAAGCCTCCGTCACGGACATGATGCGTGACACCAGCGCCCAGGTCGCGCCCAAACGGCATGAAGTGCGGTCCGCGCATCGCGCCGTTCACCAAGACCGTCGCGACATCGAGGCCGAACATCGCAATCTTGAGCGCGACCGGCATGTGGCAAGGCGCGAAGCGCGGGATGTGCAGGCGCATCGAACGCCGCCAGGACGTACTGGTAGCACGCGGCGACTACCGGGGCGCTCATCGCTGGAGCAGGGAGCGGTATCACGAAATGAATGAGGCGAAGATCGCACGCCGCCAGGTGTATCACGACCGCAACGTCATCGAGATCAAGCGCAGGGAGCTCGAGCACGACAGGCGCGTTCTCGAGAACGCACGCCGCGAGCGCGACTGACCTGCCGTTCGCGCGGCGTGGCTTAAACCGTCGACCCGCTGATTATCCCGCCGCCCAGGCACACATCACCGTCATACAGCACGGCTGATTGCCCCGGCGTCACCGCCCATTGCGGGTCGATGAAGTCGAGCGCGAAGTCGGACAGGCCTGCGGGCGCCACGCGGCACGCCACATCGGCCTGGCGGTAGCGTGTCTTGGCCGCCATCGCGCGTGCCTCGGGCGCAACGCCTGCAATCCAGCTGGCCTGGTCGGCCGTCAGTGCGCCCGACAGCAGCCACGGATGGTCATGCCCCTGCACGATGTACAGCGTGTTGTTGGCGATGTCCTTGCGCGCCACGTACCAGGCGTCGCTGCTGCCGTCGTCCTTTTTGTACTTCTTCATGCCGCCCACGCCGATGCCCTTGCGCTGGCCCAGCGTATAGAACGACAGGCCCACGTGTTCGCCCACGACGGTGCCGTCGTCGGTCTTCATCGGGCCCGGCTTGTACGACAGATAGCGGTTCAGGAAATCGTGGAACGGGCGCTCGCCGATAAAGCAGATGCCGGTCGAATCCTTTTTGGCCGCATTCGGCAGCGCCAGCTTTTCGGCGATCTTGCGCACTTCGGTTTTGGGGATTTCGCCCAGCGGGAACAGGGTCTTGGACAACTGCGCCTGATTCAGGCGATGCAGGAAGTAGCTCTGGTCCTTGGTATGGTCGACCGCCTTGAGCAGTTCAGAACTTGCCCGCGTTTTCGCACGCGCGTAGTGACCGGTCGCGATCAGATCGGCGCCCAGGTGCATCGCGTGGTCGAGGAAGGCCTTGAACTTGATCTCGGCATTGCACAGCACATCGGGATTGGGCGTGCAGGCCTAGCCTGGTACTCGCGCAGGAATTCGGCGAACACGCGGTCCTTGTATTCGGCCGCGAAATTGACCGCTTCGATATCGACACCGACCACGTCGGCCACGCTGGCCGCGTCGATCCAGTCCTGGCGCGACGAGCAGAATTCGGAATCGTCGTCGTCTTCCCAGTTCTTCATGAACAGGCCGATCACTTCGTAGCCCTGTTCCTTGAGCATCCACGCCGCGACCGAGGAATCCACCCCGCCAGACATGCCGATCACGACCTTTTTCTTGCTCATTGCTTTATTCCGTCTTTAAACCGTGTTTTAAACTAAGCCGCCCTCGAATACCGAAGGGTGGGTGTGCAGCAGGGCCAGCGGCGCGCGCTGCTTAAGCCAGGTAATCGTCCACGCACTGCAGCATCAATGGGCTGCGATGACGCTCGGGGCAGGCCGCCATTTCATCGCGCGTCATCCACAGCGTGCGCAGGATGCCTTCGTCGAGCGGCTGGTCGTACTCCTTGCCCGCTACACCGCAAAAGGTGAAGCGCAGATAAGTCACATCCGTATTGCGGCGCTTGGACGTGTAGCGCGACATGTACATGCCCACCAGCGCGTGCGGGATGAAGTCATGCGCCGTCTCTTCCAGCACTTCGCGCACCACCGCCTGTTCCAGTGTTTCGAGCGGGTCCAGATGGCTAAGTAAGCTGGTTCAGGCGTACGCCTTCACTGGTCTCTTCTTCCACCAGCAAAAAGCGCCCTTCGCGCTCGATGATGGCGGCTACGGTAACTGATGGTCTCCAAGTGTGCGGCATGCAAGTCCCCGAAAATGAGTCCGTCATTTTACCTTGACCTGCCTACCCGCGCATTTATAGGCACCGCACTTTGATCTGATACAAGAAAACTGTGAAAAACCGTGACTTTGTACTGCAAACGGTTTGAATTTCGAGGAGCTCATCTAGAAAAAACGAACGATAGTTCTATTTTGCGGTTTCCGTGTAATATCCTAGCCAACTTGTTAATTTAGGAGGCGTCATGAGAATAGGCATACCGGCCGAAACGCGGTCGGGGGAAACCCGTGTAGCTGCAACTCCCGAGACGGTCAAGAAACTCGCCGCCAAGCACCAGGTGATCGTGCAGTCGGGCGCCGGGCTCAATGCCTCCGTCATCGACGACGCTTACGTGGCCGCTGGTGCGACCATCGGCAGCGCGGCCGACGCCTTTGGCGCCGACGTGGTCCTCAAGGTGCGTGCACCGAATGCGGAAGAGCGCGCTGATGAAGCGCGACGCAGTCCTGATCGGCATGCTCAATCCTTTCGATGCCGAGAACATCGCCGCCATGGCCAGCGCCTAGCCTGCAAGCGTTCGCGCTTGAAGCGGTGCCGCGCATCACGCGCGCAATCGATGGACGTGCTGTCTTCGCAAGCCAACATCATGGCTACAAGGCCGTGATGGTGGCAGCGAACACCTACCAGCGCTTCATGCCGATGCTGATGACCGCCATCGGCACCGTCAAAGCGGCGCGTGCTGATCATGGGTGTGGGCGTGGCCGGTCTGCAAGCGATTGCGACCGCCAAGCGCCTGGGCGCCGTGATCGAAGCGTCGGACGTGCGTCCGCCGGTCAAGGAACAGGTCGAGTCGCTGGGCGCCAAGTTCATCGACGTGCCTTATCTGACCGACGAAGAAAAAGAAATCGCCAAGGGTTCGGGCGGCTATGCGAAAGCGATGCTTAGGCCGACTGGATGCGCCGTCAGGCCGAACTGGTGCACGAACGCGCCAAGCTGGCCGACATCATCATCACCACCGCGCTCATTCCCGGCCGTCCCGCGCCGGTGCTGATCTCGGAAGAGACGGTCAAGGCCATGAAGCCCGGCTCCGTGATCGTCGACCTGGCAGTTTCGCAAGGCGGCAACTGCCCGCTGTCGGAACTGAACAAGACCGTCACCAAGCACGGCGTGCACATCGTGGGCGAGCCGGATCTGGCCACGCTGGTCGCAGCCGATGCTTCGGCCCTGTATGCGCGCAACGTGCTCGACTTCCTCAAGCTGATCATCGACAAGGACGAGAACCTGGTGATCGACCGCGAAGACGAAATCCTCAAGCCGACCCTGGTATGCGCAGGCGGCGAAGTGCTGCGCAAGTAATCCATTTAAAACTGAACGAAAGAAGTAAAAGATGTCCATGCAACGAGTAATGCTGCGCTCCAAACTCCACCGCGTCACGGTAACCCAGGCCGACCTGCACTATGAAGGTTCCTGCGGTATCGACGCCGACCTGCTGGAAGCAGCCGATATCTGGGTCAACGAAAAAATCGAACTGTACAACGTCAACAACGGCGAGCGTTTCATGACTTACGCGATCGAAGGCCTGCGCGGCAGCGGCTGCATTCAGTTGAACGGCGCAGCAGCCCGCAAGGCGCAGCTGGGCGATCTGCTGATCATCTGCACCTACGCGCCGATGAACGAAGAACAGGCGAAGGCGTATACCCCCGAAGGTCGTATTCGTTGATGGCAACAACAAAATCACGGGAATGAAAAAGTAGTTTTTCAAAATAGCTAAGAGGGAGGCAGCATGGAAGTCAGCCACACCATTATCAATCTCATCATCTTCGTATTGGCCATTTACGTCGGCTACCACGTCGTATGGACCGTCACGCCAGCGCTGCACACGCCGCTGATGGCAGTGACCAACGCCATCTCGGCGATCATCATTGTCGGCGCCATGCTCGCTGCAGGTCTGACCACCGGCATCGTCGGCCAGGTCACCGGCACGCTGGCTGTGGCCCTGGCCGCGGTGAACGTGTTTGGCGGCTTCCTGGTCACCCAGCGCATGCTGGAGATGTTCAAGAAAAAGAACCGAAAGCGCCTAAAGCAGGAGATCACGCATGAATTTCATCACCATGAATATGGTCACGATGTTCTACCTGATCGCCTCGGTATGCTTCATCCAGGCGCTCAAGGGCTTGTCCTCATCTTACCACGGCACGCAAGGGCAATGCCTTCGGCATGATCGGGATGGCGATTGCCGCGGTCACCACGGTGGCGCTGATCCTCAAGCTCAAGTCGATGGCTGCCCCTGACGGCGGCCTCGGTTTCAGGGCTGGTGTTAATTGGTGTGGTCGTCGGCGGCGGCATCGGTGCCTTCGCGGCGAAAAAGGTCGAAATGACCAAGATGCCGGAACTGGTCGCGGCGATGCACTCGCTGATCGGCCTGGCCGCAGTCTGCATCGCGATTGCCGCGGTGTCCGAGCCATGGGCCTTCAACATCGCCAAGTTCGGCGAAGCGCTGCCCTTCGGTAACCGCCTCGAACTGTTCCTGGGTACCTTTGTGGGCGCGGTGACCTTCTCCGGTTCCGTGATCGCCTTCGGCAAGCTGTCGGGCAAATACAAGTTCCGCCTGTTCCAGGGCGCGCCGGTCAGCTTCCCCGGCCAGCACATGGTCAACCTGGCGGTGGCAATTGCCATCGTGGTCCTGGGCCTGGTGTTCTGCTTCGATGCTTAAGCACCGCGCCTGCATGGACGCCGTTCGTGATCATGGCCGCGCTCTCGTTCGTGCTGGGCGTGCTGATCATCATCCCGATCGGCGGCGCCGATATGCCGGTGGTGGTCTCCATGCTCAACAGCTACTCGGGCTGGGCCGCTGCCGGTATCGGCTTCTCGCTCAATAACTCGATGCTGATCATCGCAGGTTCGCTGGTCGGTTCGTCCGGCGCGATCCTGTCGTACATCATGTGCAAGGCGATGAACCGTTCGTTCTTCAACGTGATCCTGGGCGGCTTTGGCGGCGACGCTGCGGCAGCGACCGGCGGCGCGCAGGAACAGCGCCCGGTCAAATCGGGTTCCGCTGACGACGCGGCCTTCATCATGAGCAATGCTGAAACCGTGATCATCGTTCCTGGCTACGGCCTGGCGGTGGCGCGTGCCCAGCACTCGCTCAAGGAGCTGGTCGAGAAGCTGACCCACAAGGGCGTGACCGTCAAGTACGCGATCCACCCGGTGGCGGGCCGCATGCCTGGTCACATGAACGTGCTGCTGGCGGAAGCCGAAGTGCCTTACGATCAGGTATTCGAGATGGAAGACATCAACGGCGAATTCGGTCAGACCGACGTGGTGCTGGTGCTGGGCGCGAACGACGTGGTCAACCCGGCTGCCAAGGATCCGAAGTCGCCGATCAGCCGGCATGCCGATTCTCGAGGCGTACAAGGCCAAGTCGATCATCGTCAACAAGCGCTCCATGGCTTCCGGCTATGCGGGTCTGGACAACGACCTGTTCTACCAGGCGAACACGATGATGGTGTTCGGCGACGCCAAGAAAGTCATCGAAGCGATGGTCAAGGCCGTCGAGTAATCTTCGGCTGCATCGGAAAAAGCACCGCCTCGCGAGAGCCGGTGCTTTTTTTGTCTGCGCGTTTGGTAGCATGCGGCGGGCTGTTTGGTATCAAATATCGATACTAATTGCGTATTTCTTCGACAATACATCGCGCTGCTACACTGATGCATTCAAACCACGCGAGCAGAACAAGATGGAACGATTCGGTAACGGCAAGGTGTTTGGCGTGGCGCTTCTGGTGGGGATTACCTGGGTGGTCGGCGCATCCGCCTATTCGAAATACAGCACCGACACCGCCTCCGAAGCGCTGCGTGCGACATCCTCCATGAAAGTGCTGACCGATTCCATTTCGGTCTCCGAGCAGCTCAAGCTGGCACAGATCAAGGACGTGCGGCAAAGCGGCTTTGCCACCATCATCGACCTGCGTCCGGACGGCGAAGCGGCTTAGCCAGCCGCATGCCGCGACGGTCCAGTCTGCGGCCAAGGCCAACAAGCTGGCCTTCGTCTACGTCCCGGTGCCGCACGGCGATATTCCCGACAGCGCGGTCGAGGCCCTGGCCAAGGCCATCGACGACAGCCCCAAACCGATCCTGATGTACTGCCGCAGCGGCCGCCGCGCGGCGCGCACATGGGCGCTGGTGGAAGCGTCGCGCGGCGACGGCATGGGCGCGCCCCAGATTCTGGCGGCGGTCAAGGCGAGCGGGCAGACGGCGGACGACCTGGCTGGCGCCATTGACGCACGCATCGCCAAGCGCAACCCGCCGCCATTGAGGCCCATGTGAGCGCCGCGGCCGGAAACGATGTCGCGCCTGGTGCGGCCCCGACGATCGGACGCATCCTTTGCAAGGTGTTCCTGGCGGGAATCGGCCTTGGGCTTGGACTCATTGTCGGGCTGATCATTGCGATTTGTCTCGGGCTGGAGAGGTTCAGCTGTTAGAGCCGGGCTCCGTTTGAAAGGCATGCCCGGCGTGTCTATCATGAGTGAATGGAAGACCGCTTCGAACAACTTGATCAAAAGCTCGAAAAACTGGCCGAGGAGACGCGGTCAGAACTGCGCGCAATTGATGTTCGCCTGACGCGTATCGAGGCCACGATCGTCACCAAGGCTGACCTCCAGGAAAGTCTGAACGCCATGATCAAGTGGGTGGTCGGCACTGCCGTCGGACTGGGTATCGCCGCCATCACCGTGATGACTTTCGTTCTGAACAACGCCGTTCCGAAAACCTTCAGCAAGCCCGGCCAACGCGCCCATCGTGATCACGCTCCCCGCGCCAGAAGCCCGTCGTTGACGGTGCAATCAGCCTACCAAGCCCGCCCTGAACTACTTCTGCTCGACCCGGTTGCGGCCGTGGTTCTTGGCGTCGTAGAGCGCCTTGTCGGCTTGCGACAGCGCCTCGGACAGGCTGCTGCCGAACGAGGCCAGGCCGATGCTGATCGTGATGCTCAGTTCGAGCCCGCCTGCGGTCTTGATGCTGAACTCTTCAACCGCGCGCCGCATCCGTTCGGCCACGGCCAGCGCGGTGTCCGGCCGCGCGTCCGGGAACAGCATGCCGAATTCCTCGCCGCCGATGCGGGCCACGAAGTCGGACGCGCGCCCGCCTGCGTCAGCACCGCGCTGACCGCATTGAGCACCTCGTCGCCGACCGGGTGGCCGTACTGGTCATTGACCTTCTTGAAGTGATCGATGTCGGCAATGCCGACCGTGATGGGGGCGCCGCTGCGCTTGGCGCGGGCGACGATCCGTCCGGCCTCGACTTCGAAGGCGCGCCGGTTCGGCAAGCCGGTCAGCGCGTCGCTCATCGCCTGGCGTTCGAGCTGTTCGAGCAGGGCCGCGTTCTTGGCTTCGGCCAGGTGGCGGGCGCGCAGGTCGGTCACGAAGGCGCCGTAGAAGTGCACTGCGCCGAACATGCCCAGGTCGAGCGCCTTCATTTCAACGGGGATCATTTCGCCGGTGCGGTGCCGGATGGCGAACGCGCGCACGCTGCCCAGCACGTCGGATTGCCAGATATTGGCCAGGATACGGTCGATATAGCCTTGTTCCTGCTGGCCGTAGGCGTCCGGCATCATGCCCTGCAAGGGCTGGCCGATCGCCTCGTCGGGCGCATAGCCCGACAGACGTTGCATTGCACCATTCATGTAACGTATGCAGCCCTGCTCATCGATAACAAGCACGGCGTCGAGCGATTCCTCGATCAGGCGCGAAACAATCGAAATGGGCAGGGTATCGATCATGCGCCAATTCTCGCACCAGATCGGACATTTTGCTATCGATTCTAGCGGCGGCCAAACATCATCAATTCGGCCAGCAGGGCGCGTGCCGGGGCGACCGTGTCGAGCATGCCCAGTGACAGTCCCAGCAGCGCCTGGGCCGGACCTTCCCCGGCAAAGGCGCGCGCCATGGCGTCGGTCAGTCCGACCGTCGTATCCCGGTCGGCCCGGCGCGTCGGTGAACGCGGCCAGCTTGTCGGGCGTGGCGCCCTGGGCCAAGAGGCGCGCCAGCACGGCGGCGTCGCGCAGGCCCAGATTGAGCCCCTGGCCTACCACCACGGGTGCAGGGTCTGCGCCGCATTGCCGATGGCTACCGTGCGCGCCGTGGCGGCTGCGTTGGCGTTCAATCCCAGCTTGTAGGCGGCGCGCGCGGAGGTGCGGGTAAACCGCCCCCCCAGGCGGGTGCCGAACGCTTCGCCCAGCCGGGCAAGGAAGGCTGCGTCGTCCAGCTGCAGCAGGGCCTCGGCCGCATCCGGGCGCACGCACCAGACCAGCGCGTACTGCAGGCCGTCGCTGCCGTCCTGCGGCAGCAGCGCCAGCGGTCCTTGTTCGGTAAAGCGTTCGTAGGCGCGGTGCGCAATCGCCGCACTGGCGCTCACGCGTGCGATCACGGCGGTTTGCTGGTAGTCGCGGGTGCGCCCCTTGTTGTCCTGTTCGCCGAATACGCCGCCTTCGGCCTGCACCGCCAGCGCCGCTTCCAGCTCGCGGCCGTCATCGAGCCGCAGGCTGACGCCGTCGGCATGTTCAAGGCTGCCCACCACGCGCGCGGGACGGATCACGTCGATCCCGGCCCGTTCGCACACACCGGCCAGCGCCGCCGCCAGGTCGCCGTAGCGGGTCACGTAGCCGAGTGCTTAAGGCACATCGTGCTCGCTGCGCTCGATCATGCTGCGCCTGAAATGGCCGCGCCGCGAGATGTGGATTTCATGGATGGCCGTGGCCGGAACCGGCCAGGCGCCGATTTCTTCGAACAGCATGCGGCTGCCCCAGGACAGCGCGATCGAGCGCGGGTCGCGCATGGCGGCGTCGAGCGGCTTGGCGTCGATCAGGCCGATGCGCGCGCCGTCCATGCCGCGCCGGGCGAGCAGGGCAGCCAGCGCCATGCCGACCGGGCTGGCGCCGCAAATGGCGACATCGAGAGAATGCGAGGTATCGGTCATCAGTCGCGCCGCATCACACGTTCAATGTCGGCCACCGTTTTCGGTGCGGCCGCGCTCAGGATGGTGTGCCCGGTCGCGGTGACCAGCACGTCGTCCTCGATCCGGATCCCGATGTTCCAGTACTGCTGCGGCACGCCTTCGGCCGGGCGCACGTAGATGCCCGGCTCCACCGTCACCACCATGCCTAGGCCTGCAGCGGGCGCGATGGCTTGCCTTCGGCCTCGGTGGCGCGGTAGGCGCCGGCGTCGTGCACGTCCAGTCCCAGCCAGTGGCCGGTGCCGTGCATGTAGAACTGCTGGTGCGCGCGCTCGGCGATCACCTCGTCGACGCTGGCAAATTTTTCCTTGTCGAGCAAGCCCAGGTCCAGCATCCCCTGCGCCAGCACGCGCACGGCGGCGTCGTGCATGTCGGTGTAGATGGTGCCTGGCCGGATGACGGCCAGTGCCGCTTCCTGCGCGGCCAGCACCAGTTCGTACAGCACCTTTTGCGGTTCGCTGGAAGCGGCCGTTGACGGGGTAAGTGCGGGTGATGTCGGCGGCGTAGCTGTCAGAATTCTGCAGCCGGCGTCGATCAGGATCAGATCGCCGTCGCGGCTTTGCGCGTTGTTGACGTTGTAGTGCAGCACGCAGGCATTGGCAGCCATGCGGCCACGATCGGCGTGTAGGCGGGCGCCTGGGCGCCGTTGCGGCGAAATTCGTGCAGCAGTTCGGCTTCGATCTCGTACTCGAACATGCCGGGCCGCGAGGCGCGCATCGCGTTCGTGGGCCTGGGCCGAGATGGTGGCGGCGCGCTGCATCAGCGCCACTTCGGTGTCATCCTTGAAGACGCGCATCTCGTCGAGCATGCCGTGCAGGTCATGCACGGTGGCTTGCGCAGTCACGCCGCTGCGCGCCAGGCGCCGCACGTTGTTCAGCCAGGTCTTCATTTGCAGGTCGAGCGGGGCGCTGTGGCCGAGCGCGTAATAAGCGGCCGGCGCGTTCGACAGCAGGCGCGTCATCTCGGTGTCGAGTTCTTCGATAGCGAAGGCGCAATCGAAGCCGAAGGCCGCGCGCGCCGTCCGGACCGTGGCGGAAACCGTCCCAGATTTCGCGTTCCATGTTTTTCTGGCGGCAGAACAGGATGGCTTGCGCGGCGGCGCCATCGCTGGCCGCGACCAGCACCAGCACGCTGTCCGGTTCCGTGAATCCGGTCAGGTAGTAGAAGTAGCTGTCGTGCCGGTAGGGGTAGTCGCTGTCGCTGTTGCGCGGCACTTCGGGCGCGGTCGGCAGGATCGCCACCGCACCCGGCACCATCTGCGCCAGCAGGCGGGCGCGGCGTGCTGCGAATGCCGTCATGGCGCTGCCTTCGACAGCGGCGCGTTGAGCTCGTCGAGCTGCTGCACCGTGCCGACGTTGACCCACGGGCCTTCGTAAATTTCACCGCCGACCTGGCCCTTGTCCGCGTATTCGCGGATCAACAGGCCCAGCTTGGCGCTGTCGCCCGGCGTGATGTCCTTGAACATCTCGGCGCGGTAGACGCCGATGTTCGAGAAGTTCCACTTCGGTTCGCCGTCGTTGGTGACGTTGTACATGTTCAGGCCGAAATCGCCCTTGGTGTTGTGCCACGGGTTCGGGGTCAGGTACAGCCAGCACACGTCGCGTTTGTCGGCCGGGTAGGGGATGCCCAGCACGTCCTTGTCGTGCAGGACGTCCTTGACCTGCTCGAAGTCGAAGTAGGGGCAGTAGATGTCGCCCGACAGGACCAGGAACGGTTCGTCGCCCAGCAGGTGCAGCGCGTAGGCGATGCCGTCTACCGTCTCGAGCGCTTTTTCCTCGCGCGAGTAGACGAGCTTGGCGCCGTACTTGCTGCCGTCGCCCAGTGCTTCTTCGAGCATGTGGCCCAGGTGGGCGTGGTTGATCACGATCTCGGTGATCCCCGCACCCACCAGGTTCAGGATATGCCAGACGATCAGCGGACGGCCGCGCACCTTGAGCAGCGGCTTGGGACAGGTATCGGTGAGGGGACGCATCCGCTCGCCGCGGCCAGCGGCCAGGATCATTGCTTTCATCGGGGCCCAATTATCAGAAGGTGTAGCCTACCTGCGGCGCCTTGTCCTCGGACGCGTCGAGCAGGCGCACCAGCGGCTTGAGGACCGTGTAGCGGTTGCAGGTCTTGCGCACGTAGTCGCTCACGGTCGGCAGGTCGCCCAGGTAGTTGGCCTTGCCGTCGCGGTAGTTCAGGCGGCAGAAAATGCCGAGGATTTTCAGGTGGCGCTGCAGCGCCATGAATTCGAAATCGCGGTAGAAGGAATCGATGTCCGGATTGACCGGCAGCCCGACCTGCTTGGCGCGCTGCCAGTAGCGCACCACCCAGTCGAGTACGATTTCTTCGTCCCACTGGACGTAGGCGTCCGCGCAGCAGCGAAGCCAGGTCGTAGGTGACGGGGCCGAACACGGCGTCCTGGAAATCGAGTACGCCCGGATTGTGTTGCTCGAGGAACATCAGGTTGCGCGAATGGAAATCGCGGTGCATGAAGACCTGCTGCTGGGCGAGCACGTTCGAGATGATGGCGTCGAACACGCCGTTCAGCTGCGCCTGCTGGGCCTCGGTCATGGTGATGCCCAGGTGCTTGCCGATGAACCATTCAGGGAACAGATTCAGTTCGCGCTCGATGAAGGCACGGTCGTACTCGGGCAGCTTGCCCGGTTCGCTGTGCAGCTGGAATTTGATCAGGGCGTCCACCGCGTCCGAATACATGAAGGGCGCGTTGTCGACCGTCAGGCGCTGCAGATAGGTGGTGCTGCCCAGGTCCGACAGCAGCAAGAAGCCGTTCGGCACGTCTTCGGCCACGATGGCCTAAGCACCGTGACGCTCGGCTTCGAGCAGCAAGCCCTGGACGTGGATGAAGGCCGGGACGTTCTCGCGTTCGGGCGGCGCGTCCATGGCAATCAGGGTGTCGCCCAGCCTGGCGCGCAGTTCAGGCACCACGTCGAGCCGGAAATAACGGCGGAAACTGGCGTCGGCGGACGCGGGACGGCGCGATTCCGTTTGCACCAGGCCGAGGGTAGACAGCCATGCGGTCAGCTGCACGAGGCGCTCGTCGGGGCTTGCGGGAAGGGGAGGTTGTTGACATTGAAGACATGAAACGAGCCGTAGAATCCGGTGAAAGGTGAAGATTCCCATATAATAAGGGATTCAACTCAAAAAATCGCCTGTCATGGTGTTTCACCCCTTCTTTTCATGAGCTGGTTTTCGGCTTCTCCTCCCTCCCAGCGTTGGGCCTATGCCCTGTCGGCGCTCGTGACCGCCACCGCGGTGCTTGGCGTTCGCCCAGGTCCCGTCCAAAAAGCCGCGTGTCGAAGACCCCAATCCGACCGTCTACGTCCAGGCCGAGGAGATCACCGGCCGCCCCGACCGTGAAGTGACGCTCGAAACCGACGTCGAACTGGTGCGCGGGGAAACCCGGGTCACGGCCGACACGGCCTGCTTCAAGCAGGTCGATAACGAGGTCACCGCCAAGGGCCGGGTGCGCATGAAGCGCTTCGGCGACCTGTACCGGGGTGACGAGCTGCAGCTGAACCTGTCTTCGGGCAAGGGCTGGGTACTGCGTCCCGAGTACAAGATGGAGCTCAATAACGCCCAGGGACAGGCGAGCCGCCTCGATTTCATCAGCGAAGACGAAGCGTTCGTCACCAACGGCACCTACAGCACCTGCGACGGCCCCAATCCCGACTGGTACCTCGAGTCCTCGACCCTGCGCCTGGACGCGGGCCGCGACGTGGGCGTGGCCGAAGCACCACGATCGTGTATTTCAAGGGCGTGCCCATCATCGGCACCCCGGCCATGTCGTTCTCGCTGTCGGGCGCGCGCCGCTCCGGCTGGCTGCCGCCAAGCATCGGTTTCGGCTCGAAGGGCCGGGCCGAGGTGGAAGTTCCTTATTACATTAACATCGCGCCCAACCGCGACCTGACCCTGTACCCGCGCCTGATGCTCGACCGCGGCCTGCAGATGGGCGCCACCGGCCGCTACATCGGCGAGACGGCGGCGGGTGCCTATTCGGGCCAGACCCACGTCGAATTCCTGCTCAATGACAAGCAGACCAAGACCGACCGCTGGCTGCTCAATTCGCGCCACACGCAGCTGCTGCGCCCGAACTGGTCGTTCGGCTGGAACGCCAAGGCCGCGTCGGACGATGAATACCCGAGTGACTTCTCGAAATCGATCTCGACCAGTGCCGAACGCCAGCTGCTGCGCGAATTGCGCACCGACGTGTACGGCAAGTACTGGAACATGGCGCTGCGCGTACAGAACTACCAGGTGCTGCAGGACCCGGCCGCCGCGACCGATCCGTCGCTGTCGGTGCCGCGCCCCTACGACCGCTTGCCGGAACTGCTGTTCCACGCCTACCGCTACGACGTCGGCGGCTTCGACTGGGCGATCGACAGCGAACTGACCCGCTTCTCGCATCCGGATCTGCCGACCGGCAACCGGGCCGTGCTGGTGCCGCAGATCAGCTATCCGATCGTCCATCCCGGCTACTTCATCCGCCCCAAGCTGATGGTCAATGCCAGCGCCTACCAGCTCGAGCGCGCCACGGCTTGCAATCCGACCTCGCTGCACCGCACGCTGCCCACCTTCTCGGTCGACAGCGGCCTGGTGTACGAGCGCCAGACCAAGTTCCTGGGGCGCGCCGCGACCCAGACCCTGGAGCCGCGCCTGTTCTACGTCTACACGCCGTACAAGGACCAGAGCAAATTCCCGAACTTCGATTCGGCCGAGGCCAGCTTCAATTTCTCGCAGATCTTCAACGAGAACCGCTTCATCGGCTCGGACCGCATTTCGGACGCCAACCAGGTCACGGCGGCGGTGGTATCGCGCTTCCTCGAACCGAACGGCGCCGAGCGTCTGCGCCTGGCCATCGGCCAGCGTTTCTACCTGACCGACCAGCGCGTGCAACTGTCTTCGGACACCCCGCGCAGCGACAGCCGCTCGGACGCGCTGATCGCCGCCTCGGGCCGGATTTCCGAAACCTGGGCCTTTGACAGCGCAGTACAATACAATGCGAGCACCAGCAGCGTGGTCAGCTCCAATTACGGCGTGCAGTGGCAGCCGGGCGACAAGAAAGTCGTCAATGCCGAGTACCGTTTTGTGCGCGACAGTTTCAAGAACATGGACCTGTCGTCGCAGTGGCCGCTGTCGGACCGCTGGTACGGCGTGGGCCGCATCAGCTATTCGCTGCTGGACAAAAAGATCGTCGAAGGCTTGATCGGGCTCGAATACAAGGCCGATTGCTGGGTGTTCCGCATGGGAGCCCAGCGCTTCGTCACCACGGCGAAAAACACCTCGACGCCGATCTTCTTCCAGCTCGAACTCAATGGCTTGTCCAAGCTTGGTTTCGGCAGTCCGCTGGAATCGTTTTACAAGAGTATTCCCGGCTACTCGCGCCTGAACCAGGGCGCGGGCCGCTAAGCGACATGTTGGATTTTTTATTCACCTGAATAAGTGCTTCCCAGATTATGCGTAAAGTCCGTATGCACCAAGTCAAGATCGCCGCGCTGCTGCTGTGCGCCTTCGCCATCGGCCAGGCCGGCTGCGCAGGCCACGCCCGCCGCCGCCACGCCATTACCGCGGCCAAGCCGGTCGCTTCGCTTCATTCCACCGGCATCCAAATCCGGCAACGTCATCGATTCGATCGCTGTCGTCGTCAACGACGAAGTCATCACCCGCAACGAGGTCGCCGCGCGTGAGCATGATCACCCAACGCATGAAAGCGCAGAACGCACCGATGCCCGACCCGGCCGACATGCAGCGCCAGGTGCTCGAAGGGATGATCGTCGAACGCGCCCAGTTCCAGCTGGCCAAGGAAATGGGCATGCGCCCGGTCGACGATACCCAGCTTGACCGCGCCATCTTACGCATCGCCGAGCAGCAGAAAATGTCGGTGCAGGACATGCGCAACGCGATGGAAAAGGAAGGCATGCCGTTTTCCACCTTCCGCGAAGAGATCCGCAAGGAGATCACGATGCAGCGCCTGCGCGAGCACGAGGTCGACAACAAGATCCAGATTTCGGAAGCCGAAGTCGACACCTACCTGGCCGCCGAAAAGGCCGCCGCCGCCGACAAGGTCGAGATGAACATCTCGCAGATCCTGGTCCGCATTCCGGAAAACTCCTCGCCCGAGCAGATCGCCGCGCGCAAGGCCCGTGCCGAAGAAGTGGCGCGCCAGATCCGCATCGGCGGCGACTTCGCCAAGATCGCTCTAAGCACCTACTCGGATGCCAGCGACGCGCTGTCGGGCGGCTCCGTGGGCTGGCGCGATCCGGACCGCCTGCCGCCGGTATTCGCCGAAGCGCTGTCCAAGCTCAAGCCGGGCCAGATCACGCCGGTCATCAAGAGCACCACGGGTTTCCACATCCTCAAGCTGGTCGACAAGCGCAACCTGGCGCAAAGCGATGAAAAAACCATCGTGCAGCAGACCCGCGCGCCACATCCTGCTCAAGGTCACGCCGACCCAAACCGCGGACGCCGCCAAGAAGAAGCTGGCCGAACTGGAAGGAGCGCATCGACAACAAGGCCGCCACCTTCGAAGAACTGGCGCGCCTGCATTCGAACGACAACTCGGCCACCAAGGGCGGCGATCTGGGCTTCCTGTACCCGGGCGACACCGTGCCTGAGTTCGAGAACGCCATGAACGCGCTCAAGCCGGGCGACATTTCCGGCGTTGTCGAGACCCCGTATGGCTTCCACCTGATCCAGGTCGTCGAGCGCAAGAGCGACGACCAGACCAAGGAAAAGAAACGCGCCGAGGCACGCCAGGTGATCCGCGACCGCAAGCTCGCCGAAGCCACCGAAGCCTGGTCGCGCGAAGTGCGCGACCGCGCCTACGTCGAGTTCCGCGACGAGAAGTAAGCTGTGAGTAACAACCCGGCCCGGCCCGCAATCGCCGTCACCATCGGCGAACCGGCCGGAATCGGGCCCGAAATCTCCATTCGTGCCGCCTGGGCCATGCGCGAGCAGGTCAACTGCGTGCTCATTGGCGACGCCGCCTTCCTGGCGCTGACCGCCAGCCTGATCGATCCCGACATCAAACTGGCCGCACTGTCGGTGCAGGCGCTGCGCAACGGCGGCCTGCCCCATTTCGGCAGCGCCCGCGTGGCCGTGATCGACGTCCCGCTGGCCGCCCACGTGGTGCCGGGCACGCTCGACGCGGCCAACGGACGCGCGGTGCTGGCCACGCTCGACCTGGCGGTCGAAGGCGTGGGCAAGCGCTGGTTCGATGCCATCGTCACCGCGCCGCTCCAGAAAAGCACGATCAACGACGCCATGGCGTGGCCTTTTCCGGCCATACCGAATACCTGGCCGAGCGCACCGCCACCGCGCAGGTGGTGATGATGCTGGCTTGGCGCCACCGGCGAAGGCAAGACCCGCCAGCTGCGCGTCGCGCTGGCGACCACCCACCTGCCGCTGCGCGGTGCCGGACGCGATCACGCGCGAAGGCCTGGGCCGCGTCATCGACATCATCGACGCCGACCTGCGCAATAAATTCAGGGATCGCCGCGCCGCGCATCCTGGTCGCCGGACTCAATCCGCACGCGGGCGAGAACGGTTACCTGGGACGCGAGGAAATCGACACCATTGCACCGGCCATCGCGCAGGCGCGTGCGCGCGGCATCGATGCGCGCGGGCCGTATCCGGCCGACACCCTGTTCCAGCCCAAGTATCTGGAAGACGCGGACTGCGTGCTGGCCATGTACCACGACCAGGGCCTGCCGGTGCTCAAGCACGCCACCTTCGGGCGCGGCGTCAACATCACGCTCGGCCTGCCGCTGATACGCACTTCGGTCGACCATGGCACAGCGCTCGACCTGGCCGCGCGCGGC
The DNA here is from genome assembly GCA_024703915.1 of Massilia sp. H-1. Classification (GTDB taxonomy): domain Bacteria; phylum Pseudomonadota; class Gammaproteobacteria; order Burkholderiales; family Burkholderiaceae_D; genus Telluria_A. The sequence continues at coordinate 3,275,679 of CP087969.1, forward strand.
TTCGGCGTGGCCGACTGCAGCAGCATGGAAGAAGCCATCCGCACGGCGCTCGGCATGGTACTCAATTCACAGAAAAGAACAACATGAAACACGTCGCACGCAAACGCTTCGGCCAGAACTTCCTGACCGACAAAATGGTCCTCGATAACATCATCGATGCGATCGGTCCCAATCCGGGCGAGGCGATGGTCGAAATCGGGCCGGGCCTGGCCGCCATGACGGCGCTGCTGCTCAAGCGGCTCGATCACATGCACGTGGTGGAGCTGGACCGCGACCTGGTGGCGCGTCTGGAAAAGACGTTCCCGCGCGAGAAGCTGACCATCCATTCGGGCGACGCGCTCAAGTTCGACTTCGGACAGATTCCGGTGCCGGAAGGGCGCAAGCTGCGCGTGGTGGGCAACCTGCCGTACAACATTTCGAGTCCGCTGCTGTTCCATCTGGCCGAATTCGCGCACCTGATCGAAGACCAGCATTTCATGCTGCAGAAGGAAGTGGTGGAGCGCATGGTGGCCGAACCGGGCACCAAGGCCTATGGCCGCCTGTCGGTGATGCTGCAATGGCGTTACGACATGTCGCTGCTGTTCATCGTGCCGCCAACCGCGTTCGATCCGCCGCCACAGGTGGAGTCGGCCATCGTGCGCATGATTCCGACCAGGCGCAAACTGGCCTGCGACGGGCCGACGCTCGAAGCGGTGGTCATGAAGGCGTTCTCGCAGCGCCGCAAGGTGATCAAGAACTGCGTGGCGGGGATGTTCACCGAGGCCCAGCTGATCGAAGCGGGCATCGCCCCCGACCGACCGGCCGGAGAATGTGAGTCTGGAACAGTACGTGGCGTTGTCGAACCTGCTGGAAGCCAGTATAAAGTTACATCGCCCTCGCGACGGCGGGCGACGTTAATCAGGTCCCGATCCGCCCACCATCATTTTTGGTAATCACAATGGTCGACGAACGTGGACGCTTGCTTAAGCGCCGTAGCCCGCATTCGACGGCCACTGGCTGGTGTACTTGGTCGGGTCGCCAATATTGGCCACCGAGGTCGTCTCGCCCGGGTGCTGAATGTTCACGAACATCGACTTCCCGTCCGGCGTCTCCGTAATCCCCGTGATCTCGCATGCCACAGGACCGACCAGGAAGCGCTTGAGCGTGTCCGCGGCCTAGCTTCTTGCCCACGAAGGTATCGACCGCCAGCGTGCCGCCTGCCGTCTTGGTGTAGGTCAGGGTGGCCTTGGCGCCGTCGCCCACCTGGCCCGGCACCGCAGCGAGCATCATGCAGTTGGTGACATCGGTGTAGGCGCCGTCATCGGTCTGGATCCAGCAAATGCCGGTGTACGGGCTGAACGCCAGGCCGTCCGGGCTCGAGAAGTCCTGGTCGGCGGTCAGGGCCGACAGGTTGACCATGCCGCTGTCGGCGGTCGCTTCGGCGCCGAACAGGTACACGTCCCAGGTGAACGCGGTGGCCGCGCCATGCCTGCTGCCTTCCTTCATGCGCAGGATATGCCCGTTCGGATTGCCCTTTTGCGCGCTGGCGCCCTTCATGTCGGTGTAGGCGCGCGGATTGGCGCTGTCCGGCACCAGCTGCGAGCTGCCGCTGGCGTCCACGTTGCGGTTCGAATTGTTGGTCAGCGAATAGTAGATCTCGCCATTCTTCGGATTGACCGAGCACCATTCCGGTCGGTCCATCTTGGTCGCGCCCACGGCGTCGGCGGCCAGGCGGGCGTTGACCAGCACGTCGGCCTGGTCGGCGAAGGCGTAGCTTAAGCAAAGCTTGGCGATGGCGGCGTTGCTCAGCGCCAGTTCCACCCAGGCGCCGCTGCCGTCGGCATTGAACTTGGCCACATACAGCTTGCCGCTGTCGAGATACTTGTCGCCGATGGCGATGCGGTCGTTGGCGCTGGCGTCGGCCGCGTTCCAGGTGGCGCTCGAGACGAACTTGTAGATGTATTCATTGCGCGAATCGTCGCCCATGTAGACCGCCAGCGGCTGGCCTGCAACCACCATGCCGAAGGCGGCGCTTTCGTGCGCGTAGCGGCCCAGCGCGGTGCGCTTTTCAGCGGACGGGTCTTGTCGTACGGGTCCATCTCGACGATGTAGCCCAGGCCATTGAGTTCATTGCGGTAGTCGTCGCTGCCGTCGGCGCTGACGCCCTTGCGGCTCAGGTCCCAGCGCGCGTACTTGTCGTCGGCGCCGCCGGTTTCCCAGCCGTGGCGCGAGGTCGCGCCCTGGTTGCGGCCGTAGCGCTTGAGCGACGCGACGCTCTTGTCGTTGCGGGCCGCGTCGTCGGCGGCGGCGCGCACGAAGTAGCTTCTACCCAGTTTTCTTCGCCGCTCAGGTAGGAACCCCACGGCGTGCGGCCGGTGCCGCAGTTATTGAGCGTGCCGCGTCTTGGTGCTTAAGCATGAGTATTTGGTGATGGCCAGCGCGTTGCCGCGCACGGGGCCGGACAGCTCGATGTCGGTCAGCGGGGTGACGCGGCGGTTGAAGGCCGAATCCTTGACGTAGGTCCAGGCGCTGACATTCTTTTTCACTTCGACCACGGCCAGGCCGTGCACGGCCACTTCGCGGTCCACTTCGGATGCCGGGCGCGGCAGGCTGGTGGTGCCGCCGTTGGCGTGCAGGAAGTGCGAGGACAGCTTCTCGTCGGTCGTCGCTTCATGGTTCATCGCCAGCAGGCCGCGGTCCGAGCTGCTGTTCGAGGGCGCGCCGGCCGCATTCAGGCCGTAGAACTCCATGCCGTCGTGGTGGTCGCCCGAGCGGTTCTCGAAGTCGGCGTCGCTGCCGTCATTCTTGAACGCGGTGGCATTGCCAACGATCGGGTCGCCCAGCGCGATCAGCACCGATGCCGTGTAGCTAAGCCGGGACGGTCAGCACGTCGGCCAGGCTCTTGGAGACGGCGCTAAAGGCCAGCAGCTTTTCCGGGGTCGGCGTTGGGGTGACCGGCGGCACCGGCGCGATCACGGGCGCATCGTCATTGCTGCCGCAGCCGCTCAGGCCCACGACGCCGAGGGCGGCCGTGGCGGCCGTGGCCACACTGCCGCGCAGCAGGTTGCGGCGGCTCATGCGCGCCTCCAGCACCTTGGTGAAGTGGTCGTTCGGCGAATCGTTGGTCTCGACGTCGTGGGAATCGTGCGGCTTGTTCATAATGTCCTTTAGGGCAACGTGGTGGTTTGAGCAAGCGGGATTCTAGAGAGGGCAGATGACGCAGGCGTGACGGCGGCATGACAAGGCTGTGACATGCGCCGCGGAGCGGAACTTCGGGCGAAAAAAGCCCACTCGGAGAGTGGGCTTGAAATCCAATTCTTTTGAGGAGAGTTGGAGGAGACAGCTCCAGTATGCTGCGCTACAGCATATAAATCTAATTTATCTTTGGAATATCAGTTATTCCAGATAAACATATCTCCTCCGCACGCCTTACAGGCAGTTGACGTCGACCTTGACTTCGACGTCGCCCATCGTGCCGGTGTAGCTGAGCATGTCGGGCGCGAGCTTCGGATCGGTCCCGGCCACGTTGCCAGGCGAGACGAAGGTGCAGGTCAGGGTAACTTAGCTGGGTCGCGATGACCGGTGTGTAGGAGGTGCCGAACACGACGCCCGGGAAGGTGTAGCTGACCGTGGTGGCGGTGGCCACGAACGCCGGGCGGCTGCCGTTATTGATCTGCAAGCCGGTTGCGACCTTGCTTAAGCAGGCAGGGTGATGTTGCCGCCCACGGCAGGCGCCACGATGCTGCATGCCACGCCGATATTGATTTCCGACAGGCGGCCGATGGTATCCTTGTTACGCGGACCACGCAGTTCTGGTGCGGCGGCTGGCCCGAGGCCGAGCTTGGCGTGGCGGCGGCCTAAGCTTGACGATGACCTCGTACAAGTCGCCATACTGGAGCGACAGCGGCAGGGCGATCTTGTTCGACGGCGTCAGCATGGCGGTGGTGATCGTGAAGTCCTTGCCCGAGACGGTATCGGTGAGCACCAGCGGGGAATAGGCCAGTCCTTCGACCGTGACGTAGGCGGTGTAGTTGTCCGAACCGCCGCCGCAGGCGGACAGGGCGAGCGCGAGCGCCGTCAGAATCGTTGGGCGCAGGAAGCGAAATTTCATGGTTTCTCCAGTGTGTTCTGTAAAGTCGCGCTCAGGAGCAGCTGATCGCGACGTTGGCAACGTCGCCCCATCGGCATGGTGCCGGTGTCGGTGGCGCGGTCGACCGTGCAGGTGCGGCCGACCGGCTGCTTGAAGATCACGATGCCGTAAGGCGCGCCTTCCGGTACTTTGCCGCTTTCGGTGGCGGTGCTTAGAACGTTGAGCGTCATGTCGAACCCGGTGGCGCCGACCGCAATGGTTTTCTGGTCGGTGCCGTTGGCCAGGATCAGGCCGGTGCCGGTATCGGGCGCTTCGGTGCCAGTCGGACCGGTCAGGCCGGTGATGGTGCCGCCCAGGTTGTAGGTGATCAGGGTGCACACGACGCGGATTTTCTGCAGGCTGATGTTGGTGGCCTTGGCTTTGCCGTTCTGCACTTCGCACTTGCTGGTATTGGCTGGCTTGCCCTGCGCCACGACGTCAAACGAGCCGTCGATGGGGATCAGTTCGGGGAAAGCGTAGAAACTGCCGGACGGCACGTCGTGGAAGGCGCCGCCATTGTTTTGCAGCTGCAGGCCGGTTTTGGTCACGTTCACCAGCGTCACGCTGATCTGCAGCTGGCCCTGGTCGCCGCCGCCGCAGGACGCGAGGCCGAGCGCGCACGCGATCACGGCGCTGCTACGCAAAAGGAATTGTTTCATGCTTTCTCCAAAAACTAACTGGTAGGGCGGGCAGGCTGGCGCCGATGCCGCAGGACTGAACAGGTCGTCATTTTAGTGCATTTGGCAAGGCCACGGCTCTTTGCCTTGTATCCCGTTGTAACGGGTCGGGCGCTGCAACGGCGGCGCGCATTGATTTTCCGCCTGCGCCTCGCTATGCTAGGCACTCCCCGTTCCCGTTCCCGACCATGACAACGACGCCGCGCCGTACCTGGCCCAAGGCCATTTTGTTCGACCTGGACGACACCCTGTGGCCGATCGCGCCGGTCATCCTGCAGGCCGAGGAAAGCTTGCACGCCTGGCTGCAAACCCATGCCCCGCGCGTGAGCGACCGCTTCTCGATCGAGAACCTGCGCCAGGCCAGGCTGGCCCTGCTGGCCACCCAGCCGCACTTCCACCTCGACCTGGGCGCCCTGCGCCGGGCTAGAGCCTGATGACGGCCTTCGAGGAAGCGGGCGAGGATATCGTCAAGGTCGAGCAAGCCATGATCCACTTCTTTGCCGCCCGCAATGCCGTGGTCCCGTATGACGATGTGCTGCCGGGCTTGCTGCGCCTGAAGGGCCGCACCCTGCTCGGCACCATTTCGAACGGCAATGCCGACCTGCAGGCGATCGGCCTGGCGCACCACTTCAAGGTCTCGGTCGCGGCGCACCAGCTCGGCTACGCCAAGCCGGACGCCGCCATTTTCCATGCCGCCTGCGCCGAACTGGGCGTGCCCCCGGCCGGAGGCGGTGTACGTGGGCGACGATGTCTTGCTCGACGTCCAGGGCGCCCAGCAGGCCGGCTTGCGCGCGGTCTGGCTCAATCGCAACGGCAGCACCCGCCACCTCGAGCACGCGGTGGTGCCGGACGCCATTTGCGCCGATTTCGACGGCTTGCTGGACTGGCTCAAGCGCGAACACGCCTAGCTAGAAGCGTCCATTTGTCGCCGGGCGGGCCGCCGAACGTGCATAATAGGGCGAACCTCATCGTTTTCGCCTTCTATAGAATCATGCCACTCGAACCCCGTGCCCAAACCCTGCTCAAAGCCCTGGTCGAACGGTACATTGCCGACGGCCAGCCGGTCGGGTCGCGTGCGCTGTCCAAAATTTCCGGGCTCGACCTGTCGCTTAGCCACCATCCGCAACATCATGGCCGACCTCGAGGAAATGGGGTATGTCGCCAGCCCCCATACCTCGGCCGGGCGGGTGCCCACGCCGCGCGGCTACCGCATCTTTGTCGACACCCTGCTGACGGTCCAGCACCTCGACGAGCACGCCGTCGAATCGCGCATCCACCTGCTTCTACCCAGCAGCCGCAAAAGATCATTTCCAACGCGGCGCAAATGCTGTCCTCGCTGTCCCAGTTCATGCCGGCGTCGTGCTCAGCCCGCGCCGCGAATCGGTGTTCCAGCAGATCGAATTTCTGCGCCTGTCCGAAAAACGGATCCTGCTCGTCATCGTCGACCCGCGCGGCGACGTCCAGAACCGCCTGCTGCTGACCGAGGCCGACTACACGCCGTCCCAGCTGATCGTCTCGGCCAATTACATCAACCAGAATTACGGCGGGCTGTCGTTCGACGAGGTGCGCGCGCCTGACGGGCGAACTGCGCCAGTTGCGCGACGACATGGGGCGCCTGATGGCGGCGGCGGTGGAGGCGGGCAGCGAAGCGATGGCCGACCAGTCCGACGACATGGTCATTTCCGGCGAGCGCAATCTGCTCAGCGTGGCCGACCTGTCCTCGAACATGACGTCGCTGCGCCAGATGTTCGACATGTTCGAGCAAAAGACGGGCCTGATGCAGCTGCTCGACGTCTCGAGCAAGGCGACCGGCGTGCAAATTTTCATCGGCGGCGAATCGAGCCTGGTGCCGATGGATGAAATGAGCGTGGTGACGGCCCCGTACGAGGTCAATGGCAAGATCGTGGGCACGCTGGGCGTGATCGGGCCGACCCGCATGGCGTACGAGCGCGTGATTCCGATCGTGGACATTACCGCCAAACTGCTGTCGAACGCGCTCAGCCACCCTTAGGTAGGCGCCGCCCCTGGCGGCCCGGGCTAGTTGGATGTCTTGTGCGGGCAATCCTGCTTGACGCAGTTGCCGTAGATGGCCAGCGCGTGCTCGGCAATCTTGAAGCCGCGTTCGACCGCCACCTTGTGCTGGCGCGATTCGATTTCTTCGTCGTAAAACTCTTCCACGCGGCCGCAGTCCAGGCACACCAGGTGATCGTGGTGCGAGCTTAAGCATTGAGCTCGAAAATCGCCTTGCCGGTTTCGAAATGGTTGCAGGTTGAGCAGGCTTAGCCTGCTCGAATTGCGTCAATACGCGGTACACGGTCGCCAGGCCGACGTCCATATTCTCGGTCAGCAGGATCTTGTAGACATCCTCCGCCGTCAGGTGGCGGACCTCGCTGTTCTGGAAGATTTCCAGGATTTTCAGTCGGGGCAGGGTGGCTTTCAGACCGCTGGCTTTGAGGTCGCTTGGATTGTTACTCATGTTTGTTACTCGTATATTGGCGTAGTGCTTTATCATATAGCGTTTTAGACGGGGGTGCCTAGCCTTCCGTTCAACGTTTTGAGGTCATCTATGCGTGTCGATACAGCTGTTTTGCACCGTTTTAGCTTCCGCGCCCCCCTCGTGGCGACCCTGGTTTGCGCCGCGCTGGCAGTGACCGGCTGCGCCTCCGGGCAGCCGCGCCCTGCTCGGCCGCCCCGCTCAGTACCGACGCTTAAGCGCCCAGACCACGTCCGCGACCGACCTGCAGAAATTCTTCTGGATTTTCTCGCCCTATCGTCCTGACATTCAACAGGGCAACTTTATTTCGAAAGAAATGCTCGAACAGCTGCAGGTGGGCCAGACCCGCGCCCAAGTCCAGTTCATCCTGGGCACGCCGCTGCTGGTCGACATCTTCCACGCCGACCGCTGGGATTACCCGTTCTACCTGACGCGCGGCGATGGCGAACGGACCAGCGCGCGTGTCGGTCTTCTTCAAGGACGACAAGGTGACCCGCTTCGAAGGCGGCAAGCTGCCGACCGAACGCGAGTACATCGACCGCATCAGCTAGCCCGACCACCGTGGCGGCCAAGGAAGCGCCGAAGAAGGAAGATCCGGCCAACATGATTCAGATTAACAAATAAGTCGCAGGGCACAACGATGAGTCAATTGAAGATAGCGGTAGCCGGTGCCAGTGGACGCATGGGCCGCATGCTGATCGAGGCGATCGCCGCCGCACCGGACGCGGTGCTGAGCGGCGCGCTCGACGTGCACGGTTCAGCGGCCGTGGGCAGCGACGCCGGCAGTTTTCGGGCCAGCTGACCGGCGTGGCCATTCAGTCCGAGCTGGCACTCGGCCTGGCCGACGCCGACTATCTGATCGACTTCACCCGCCCTGGAAGGCACGCTCAGGCACCTGGCCTATTGCGCCGAACACGGCATCAAGCTGATCATCGGCACCACCGGCTTCGACGATGCTTAAGCAAGGCCGCCATCGCGGCCGCCGCGACCCGCACCGCGGTCCTGTTCGCGCCCAACATGAGCGTGGGCGTGAACGTCACGCTCAAGCTGCTGGAACTGGCCGCGAAAAGCATGTCCGAAGGCTTCGACATCGAAATCATCGAAGCCCACCACCGTCACAAGATCGACGCCCCGTCCGGCACCGCGCTCAAGATGGGCGAAGTCATTGCCGACGCGCTCGGGCGCGACCTCAAGCAGTGCGCCATTTACGGCCGCGAAGGCGTGACCGGGGAGCGCGATCCTTCGACCATCGGCTTTGCCACCATCCGCGGCGGCGATATCGTGGGCGACCATACCGTGCTGTTCAGCCTAAGCACGGGCGAACGCATCGAAATCAGCCACAAGTCCAGCAGCCGGGTCACCTATGCCCACGGCGCCCTGCGCGCGGCCCGCTTCCTGGCCGACAAGCCGGACGGGCTGTACGACATGCAGGACGTGCTGGCCCTCAAAGCCTGATCGGCCATGCCGGAATTTAGCATTGCCCGCTATTGGGAACAGGGCGACGCCATCAGCCACGCGGTCGCCTGGCTGCTGCTGGCGATGTCGCTGGCGAGCTGGTTCATCATTTTTTCCAAGGCCTACAGCAGCTGGCGCGTGCGGCGCGCGGCACCCGCGCTGGACGCCTTCTGGGCCGCGCCCACGCTGCAGGACGGCATCGCGCTGCTGACGCTGGCCGACAGTGAAGGCGTGTATGCGCCGCTGCTTGGCTGCAGGGCCTGGCCCATGCGGGCGGCAGCGGCAACCTGGCTTAGAAGCGAAATGAAGCGAGAGGAACAGGTCGTGCGCGTGCTGCGCCAGCAAATCAACCGCTCGACCCAGCGCATCGAAAGCGGGCTCACGCTGCTGGCCTCGATCGGCGCGACCGCGCCCTTTGTCGGCCTGCTCGGCACCGTGTGGGGGATTTACCATGCGCTGGCCAATGTGTCGGCCGCCGGGGTCGTGCAGATCGACAAGATCGCCGGTCCGGTGGGCGAAGCGCTGATCATGACCGGCTTCGGGCTGGTGGTAGCCATTCCCGCGGTTCTGGCGTATAACGGCTTGAACCGGGTGAACCGGGTGACGCTGACCGAGCTGGACGGCTTTGCCCACGACCTGCAATCCTATTTCACCAAGTAAGCGGCCAGCATGAGCTTTGGCGCCTTCCATCCGCAGCGGCAGCATTCGATGATGAGCGACATTAACGTCACGCCCATGGTCGACGTGATGCTGGTACTGCTGGTTATTTTCATCATCACCGCGCCCATGTTCACGCACGCGGTCAAGCTCGATCTGCCCGAGGCCAAGGCGGCGCTGGCGCCGCAGCAGCCGGACAGCGTGACCCTGGCCATCGATGCCGGCGGCCAGGTATTTTGGAATAATGAGCCGGTCGACAGCGCCGCGCTGGCCGCGCGCATGACGCGGGCGGCGGCAGCCGTGCCCGCGCCCGCGTTGCAGTTGCGCGCAGACAAGAACACCCGCTACGAAGCGGTGGCCCAGGTGATGGCCGCCGCCCAGGCGCACGGTTTGACCAAGCTCGGCTTCGTCACCGAACCCAACAAGGAGAAAGCAGATGGCCAGCGCTGAACTGAACGGAGCCTCGATTCTCGGTTGGGATACTTTCCACAGCGAATGCCGCGCCGCCTTCGGGTTTCCCGAGTTTTACGGCAACACCATGGATGCCTGGGTCGATTGCCTGAGCTATCTGCGCGACGAGGACGGCATGACCAAGTTCCGCCTCAAGCCGAACGAGCTGCTCGAGATCGTGGTCAGGGATTCGGCCCAGATGCGCGAGCGCGTGCCGGACTTGCTCGAGGAAATGGCGTTCTGCATCGCTTCAAGCATCAACGAGCGCTACGAAGACTACGGCGAGAAGCCAGCGCTGGCGCTGGTGCTCAAGTAAGTCAGCGCACGGCCTTCAGGTCAGAAGTGGGGGTTGTAGATCAGCCCCAGCAGGTTGCCGAAGGGATCGGCCAGATCCACCACCCGGATCGATTCACCCACCTCCTGCAGCGGCGTGTGCACGGTCGCGCCCAGGGCGACGATGCGCGCCACCTCGGCCTCGATATCGTCCACGCCCCAGTACACATTGGCGCCGGTCAGGCCCGGCGTGCCGTCCGGCACCAGACCCAGCTCGAAGCCGCCGATCTCGAAGCCCACATAGAAGGGCTGGTCGAAGTAGGGTTCCTTGCGGAACACCTGGGCGTACCAGGCTTTGGCCTTGGCCAGGTCGCCAACCGGATAGACGGTCGTTCTCAGTCCGTGAATCATCGTGCTCTCCTTGAAGAAAACCAGAGTGTGCCACCGCGCGGGGCGCCGTCTTGTAAAAATGGAAGCTCAGGCCCGCGCGAACGATTGCGGGGTGCGGCCGGACAGGTCGCGGAACTCGTGCGCCATGTGCGGCTGGTCGTAATAGCCGGTGCCGAGCGCGAGCGCCGCCAGATCGGCTGCGCCCGCGGCCCGGATGGCCGCGCTGGCATGCTGGAAGCGGCACACGCGCGGAACAGCTTGGCTAAAGCAGGCCGACGCGGGCGCGGAACTGGCTTAGCCAGATGCTGGCGCGACACGCCCAGCTGCTCGGCCAGCGCCTCGATGCGGATCGCGCCGCGCGCCGTCTCGATCGCACGCACGGCCGCGTCCACCGCAGCCGGACGCGGATCGGCCCGGCGCAGGCGCTGCAGCAGCAGCTGTTCGATCACGGCCAGGGCCCGGGTGTCGGAAAGCGGCTTGGACCACAGCGCCTCGGCGCAGCGTTCGGCCGCGCCCGCTTCCCACAGATCGGCCAGGGCCGGATGCTGGTCGGCCAGCGCGTGCAGCGGCAGATCGAAGAAGTGGGCGGCGGCGCCCGGCTTGAAGCGGACCGCGATGGTGCGCACCGGGCGGCTGAACGCGACCGTGATGGCCGTGCTCATCATGCTTAAGCGACCCCGCCCAGCGGATTGGTATCCTGCCACAGGATGTCGATGCCATTGTCGGGCAGGACCCGGTGCGCGATCGGCGTGTCGCCCGGATCGGCAAGGCAGGTCCACAGGCACGCCACGAAGGGTGCGAGAGCGGGGCAGGGCGGATGTTCCTGATAAAAAACCATGGCGGGCGCAGGAGAAAGTATGCCCATTCTACTGCCTAGTCCACTATCCAGAGCTGGATCAGCAAGATCAGCGTGACGAGCAACTCCACCGATGCTAGCGCTATCAACAGCCAATTCCAGGCCATACGCCGCCGTGCGTCAATCCCGATGTGCAGCGCATCTTCGGTAGTCATGCTGTTCGCCTCCCGACATCTGTCACGCCGTTTAGATCTGCACGACGTGGCGATGGTTCCGGGATTCCCACCCCGGGCAGCCCAAGCCCAGCCCGTACCAGTATAATGACCGGTTCATATTCACTTTTAGCCGGGCCACGCTTGGCCGCACATCCCCATGCAAGATAAATATAGTCCCGCCGACGTCGAACAAACCGCCCAAACCCACTGGAAGGCGATCGATGCCTACAAAGCGGTGGAAAACGACCCGCGTTTCCCCAAAGGCAAGTACTACGCTTGCTCGATGCTGCCTTACCCTTCGGGCAAGCTGCACATGGGGCACGTGCGCAACTATACGATCAATGACGTGATGTACCGCTACCTGCGCATGAACGGCTACAACGTGCTCATGCCGATGGGCTGGGACGTGTTCGGCATGCCTGCCGAAAACGCGGCCATGCAGAACAAGGGCCATGCGCAAGCAATGGACCTATTCGAACATCGCCCACATGAAGGAGCAGATGGAGTCGATGGGCCTGGCGATCGACTGGTCGCGCGAAATGACGGCCTGCACTCCCGAGTACTACAAGTGGAACCAGTGGATGTTCCTCAAGATGCTGGAAAAAGGCATCATCTACAAGAAGACCGGCACCGTGAACTGGGATCCGATCGACCAGACCGTGCTGGCCAACGAGCAGGTCGTCGACGGCAAAGGCTGGCGTTCCGGCGCGCCGATCGAAAAGCGCGAAATCCCGATGTACTACGCCCGCATCACCGACTACGCCGAAGAACTGCTCGACTACGTCGACAGCAAGCTGCCGGGCTGGCCCGAGCGCGTGCGCGTCATGCAGACCAACTGGATCGGCAAATCGGTGGGCGTGCGTTTCGCCTTCCCGCACACCATCATGCACCATGACGGCGCCCTGATCAACGACGGCAAGCTGTACGTGTTCACCACCCCGCGCCGACACCGTCATGGGCGTGACCTTCTGCGCCGTGGCGGCCGAACACCCGCTGGCCCAGCACGCCGCGCAAACCAATCCGGCCCTGGCTTACTTCATCACGCCGAGTGCAAACTGGGCAGCGTGATCGAAGCGGACATGGCGACCATGGAGAAGAAGGGCATGCCGACCGGCCTGTTCGTCACCCATCCGGTCACCGGCGCCCAGGTCGAAGTCTGGGTCGGCAACTATGTCCTGATCACCTACGGCGACGGCGCCGTGATGGGCGTGCTTAGGCCCACGACGAGCGCGATTTCGCGTTCGCCAAAAAATACGATCTGCCGATCAAGCAGGTGGTTGCCATCGACGGCAAACAATTCTCCACCGCCGCCTGGCAGGAATGGTACGGCGACAAGGAAGCCGAACGTCTGCGTCAATTCGGGCAAGTACGACGGCCTCGCTTACGGCGCCGCCGTGGACGCGATCGCCGCCGACCTGGCCGCGCTTGGCCTGGGCGAGAAAAGACCACGTTCCGCCTGCGCGACTGGGGCATCTCGCGCCAGCGCTACTGGGGCACCCCGATCCCGATGATCCACTGCGCCGATTGCGGCGTGGTGCCGGTCCCGAGAAAAGATCTGCCGGTGGTGCTGCCGGAAGACTGCGTCCCGGACGGCAGCGGCAACCCGCTCAATAAATACGAAGCCTTCCTCCAGTGCGACTGCCCGCAGTGCGGCAAGCCAAGCACGGCGCGAAACCGACACCATGGATACCTTCGTCGATTCGTCGTGGTACTACATGCGCTATACCTCGCCGGGCAGCAAAGATGCCATGGTCGACGCCCGCAATGATTACTGGATGCCGATGGACCAGTACATCGGCGGCATCGAACACGCCGTCATGCACCTGCTGTACGCGCTTCTGGACCAAGATCATGCGCGACATGGGCCTGGTCAAGTTCGACGAACCGTTCGTCAATCTGCTCACCCAGGGCATGGTCCTGAACGAGACCTACTACCGCGAAGACGAAGTTTAAGCAAGAAGACCTGGTACAACCCGGCCGAAGTCGACCTGACGCTGGACGACAAGGGCCGCCCGCAAGGCGCGACCCTGCAGGCCGACGGCAATCCGGTCTGCATCGGCGGCACCGAAAAAATGTCGAAGTCGAAGAACAACGGCATCGACCCGGCCGCGCAGATCGCCCAGTACGGCGCCGACACCGCGCGCCTGTTCACCATGTTCGCCTCGCCGCCGGAGCAGACGCTCGAGTGGTCCGACACCGGCGTCGAAGGCGCCAGCCGCTTCCTGCGCCGCGTGTGGGCCTACGGCTTCGCGCAGTCGCAGCGCATCGGCGCGGCCCCTGGCCAATGGCGAACAGGCCGAATTCGGCGAAGCGCACAAAACGCTGCGCCGCGAACTGCACAAGATCTTGCAGCAGGCCGACTATGACTTGAAGCGCATCCAGTACAACACGGTCGTCTCGGCCTGCATGAAGATGCTCAACATGATGGAGTCGGCCAAGCTGGAAGACGGCGCCGCCACCGACTTTGTTGTCGCCGAAGGCTTCTCGATCTTCCTGCGCGTGCTCAACCCGGTCGCGCCCCACATCACCCACGTGCTGTGGCAGGAACTGGGCTATGCCGCCAAGCACGGCGACATCCTCGACGTGCAGTGGCCGCAGGTCGATCCGGCCGCGCTCGAGCAGGCCGAGATCGACATGATGATCCAGGTGAACGGCAAGCTGCGCGGCTCGATCAAGGTCGCCAAGGACGCCGACAAGGCCTCGATCGAAGCGCAGGCGCTGGCTTGCGAAGCGGTCCAGAAGTACATCGAGACGCCGCCGAAAAAGGTGATCGTCGTTCCGGGCAAGTTGATCAGCATCGTGGTCTGAACAGGATGAACATGCGCGCATATCGCCACCTCGGCAAACTCGTCGCCATGCTGGCCGTACTGGCCAGCCTGGCGGCCTGCAGGCTTCCAGCTGCGCGGCTCGGGCGGCGAGTACAACATGCCGTTCAAGAGCATCTATCTGAACTTCCCGGATACGTCCTCGCTGGGCACGGAGCTGCGCCGCAATCTGCGCGGCGGCGACCTGGTGGCCGTGGTGAGCGACCCGGCCAAGGCGGAAGCGCAGTTCGACGTGGTGTCCGAGAACCGCGGCAAGCAGATCCTCTCGCTTAACAGCCAGGGCCGGGTGCGCGAGTACCTGCTGACCTATACGCTGGTGTTCAAGGTGCGCGACGCCAAGGGCGACCTGCTGCTCGAGCCGACCGAAATCAGCTTGAAGCGCCCGCTGCCGTATAACGAGAGCCAGGTGCTGGCCAAGGAATCGGAAGAAGCGCTGCTGTACCGCGACATGCAGAGCGACCTGGTGCAGCAGATCCTGCGTCGCCTGGCCGCGGTCAAACCGTCCTGAGGACGCGCGATGCAGCTGCGCATTGATGCACTCGACGGCCACCTGTCCAAGACGATCGCACCGCTGTATGTGATCAGCAGCGACGAGCACCTGCTCGCGCTCGAGGCGGCCGACAAGATCCGGCGCGCCGCGCGCAGCAACGGCTATTCCGAGCGCGACGTGCTGACGGTGGAGCGCAGCTTCAAGTGGGGCGAGCTGCTGGCGGCCAACCAGGCGCTGTCGCTGTTCGGCGACAAGAAGCTGATCGAGCTGCGCATCCCGACCGGCAAGCCGGGCAAGGACGGCGGCGCCGCCCTGCAAGCCTACGCCAAGGATCTCAGTCCCGACAACCTGACCCTGATCACCCTGCCCAAGCTGGACTGGCAGACCGCCAAGGCGGCCTGGGTGGCCAGCCTGCAGCAAGCCGCCGTGTACATCGAGATTCCGACCGTCGAGCGCGCCCAGCTGCTTAGCCTGGATCGGCAACCGCCTTGCGGCCCAGGGCCAGAGCGCCGACCGCCAGGGCCTGGACTTCATCGCCGACCGGGTCGAAGGCAACCTGTTGGCCGCTCACCAGGAGATCCAGAAACTGGGCCTGCTGCACGAGCCGGGGCGTCTCACGTTTGAACAGATCCACGACGCCGTGCTCAATGTGGCGCGCTACGACGTGTTCAAGCTGTCCGAGGCGATGCTGGCGGGCGACGCGGCACGGCTGGCGCGCATGCTCGAAGGGCTCAAGGGCGAAGGCGAGGCGCTGCCGCTGGTTTTGTGGGCCGTCGCCGAAGAAATCCGGACACTGTTAAAATTGAAATCCGGGATGGCGCAGGGCAGGCCGCTCGGCGTGCTGCTCAAGGAATACCGGATCTGGGGTCCCAAGGAGCGCATGATGGAGCTTAAGCATTGCGCCGCATCTCGCTGCCGACCCTGGAAAAGGCCCTGCAGGATGCCGCCCAGGTCGACAAGATGGTCAAGGGCTTGCGTTCCAAAGCGTTCGCGGGCGATGCCTGGGATGCGATGCTGCAGCTGGCGCTCAAGGTCGCGCGCGGCTGATTCACCACTGGTGCGGGCCTGTTGCCCGCGCCGCGTCTTTTACGGCAGCACACCATGAATATCACCGAATACATGCAATCCGTCGGCAAGCAGGCCCGCAGCGCCTCGCGCGCCATGGCTAGAGCCGACAGCGCCACCCGCAACCGGGCGCTGTCGCTGATCGCCGACGGCGTCCACCGCGATCGCGCCCTGCTGCGCGCGGCCAATCAGCTCGATCTGGACGCGGCCCGGGCGGCCGGCCTGGCGCCTAGCCATGCTGGACCGGCTCGCGCTGTCGGAAGCGGCGATCGACACCATGGTCGAAGGCCTGCGCCAGATCGTCGCGCTGCCCGATCCGATCGGTGAAATCTCGAACATGAAGTTCCGCCCGAGCGGCATCCAGGTGGGCCAGATGCGGGTGCCGCTGGGCGTGATCGGAATCATTTACGAAGCGCGTCCCAACGTGACGGTGGACGCGGCCTAGCCTGTGCATCAAGAGCGGCAACGCCACCATCCTGCGCGGCGGCTCGGAAGCGATCAATTGCAACCGCGCGCTGGCCAGGATCGTGGCCGAAGGCTTGCAGGGCAGCCAAGCCTGTAAGCCACTGACGGCGTGCAGATCGTCGACACCACCGACCGCGCCGCGGTGGGCGCCCTGATCACCATGCCGCAGTACGTGGACGTGATCGTGCCGCGCGGCGGCAAGGGCCTGATCGCGCGCCTGATGGAAGAAGCCACGGTCCCCATGATCAAGCACCTGGACGGCATCTGCCACGTGTACATCGACGCCAAGGCCGACCTGGCCAAGGCGCTGCCGATCGCGTTCAACGCCAAGTGCCACCGCTACGGCACCTGCAACACCATGGAAACGCTGCTGGTGGCGCGCGCCATCGCGCCTAGCCGTGCTGCCCGAGCTGGCCAAGCTGTACGCCGCCCAGCAGGTGGAGCTGCGCGCCGATCCGGAAGCCCACGCCATCCTGGCTTAGGCTATCCGCACCTGGCGCACGCCACCGAAGAAGACTGGCGCACCGAATACCTGGCCCCCATCCTGGCCGTCAAGATCGTGGCTAAGCATGGACGAGGCGATCGAGCATATCAATACCTGGTCGTCCAAGCACACCGAAGCGATCATCACCGAAGACTACAGCGACGCGCTGCGCTTCCTGCGCGAAGTCGATTCGGCCTCGGTCATGGTCAACGCGTCGACCCGTTTCGCGGACGGTTTCGAATACGGTCTGGGCGCCGAAATCGGCATCTCGAACGACAAGCTGCACGCACGCGGCCCGGTCGGACTGGAAGGACTGACCTCGCTCAAGTACGTGGTGTTCGGCCACGGCGAAATCCGCAATTAAATTAACAGGACGTTCTATGCTCTGGATTAAAGCCTTCCACATTTTCTTTGTCGTTTCCTGGTTCGCCACGCTGCTCTACCTGCCGCGCATTTTCGTCAACCTGGCGATGGAGACCGATGCCACCTCCAGCGCGCGCCTGCTGGCGATGGGCCGCAAGCTGTATCGCTTCTCGCTGATGCTGCAAGGGCTAGAGCCGTGCTGCTCGGCCTGTGGCTGTGGCTGGGCTTCGGCTTCAAGGGCGGCTGGCTGCATGCCAAGCTGCTGCTGGTGGTGCTGGCGATCGGCTACAACCATGCCTGCGGGTCCATCCTCAAAAAGTTCGAGAAGGGCGTCAACACCCGTTCGCACAAGTGGTTCCGCATCTTCAACGAGGTGCCCGCCTTCATCCTGCTGGCCATCGTGATCCTGGTTGTGGTCAAGCCTTTCTGAGCCGCGCATGAGCAAGACGATTACCTACTATATGACCCCGCAGTCGCCCTGGACCTACCTGGGCCACGCGCGCCTGGTGGCGCTGGCGCGCGAACAGGGCGCGCCGGTCGACATCCGGCCGGTTGACCTGGGCCGCATCTTCAGCGTCTCGGGCGGCCTGCCGCTGGCCAAGCGCGCGCCCCAGCGCCAGGCTTACCGCCTGCTCGACATGGCGCGCACGGCCGCGCACCTGGTTTTGCCGCTCAATGTGCAGCCGAAGCGTTCTTCCCGGTCTCGCCCGACGCCGCCTCGAAACTGATCATCGCCGCCCGCACCGGCCTGGGCGCGGACGCGGCGCTGGAACTGGCGGGCGCGATCATGCGCGCCCTGTGGGCCGAGGACAAGAACATCGCCGACGAGGACACGCTGGCGCAAGTGGCCGACCTGCTCGGCCACGATGGGCGTATGCTGCTCAAATCGGCCCAGACGGCCGGGGTGCAGGACCAGCTCGACAAGAATACCGATGAAGCAATCGCCGCCAATGTGTTTGGCGCACCGTGGTATGTGGTGGACGGCGAGGGCTTCTGGGGGCAAGACCGGCTCGGCGACGTCGTGCGCATTGATTTAAGCATTTCACACAACGGATAAAGGGTACACCATGGCTTCATTTTTCTGTCCTTGCCCACGCGGCATGGAAGCGGCACTGGCCGAAGAACTGGGCGAAATCGCCGCCACCAGCAGCACCATGAAGGTGCACAACCAGGTGCCGGGCGGGGTCCATTGCTCGGGCGACGTGACCGACTCCTACCGCATCAATCTGCACTCGCGCATCGCGTCGCGCGTGCTGATGCGCATGGCGCACCAGAGCTACAACAACGAGAACGACATCTACGACCTGACCCTGGCCCAGCCATGGGAAGACTGGTTCGATGTCGAGCATACGATCCGGGTCGACGTCACGGCCGTCAAGTCGCCGCTGCGCAGCCTGGAATTCACCACCCTCAAGATCAAGGACGCGATCTGCGACCGCTTCCACGGACCAGTTCAACAAGCGCCCCTCGGTCAACACGCGCGAGCCGGACATGCGCATCGTCGGCTTCCTCGACGCACGCAACTTCACGCTCTATCTCGATACCTCGGGCGAAGCGTTGTTCAAGCGCGGCTGGCGCGAAGAAACGGGCGACGCGCCGCTGCGCGAGAACCTGGCGGCCGAAGCATGCTGCGCGTGTCGGGCTGGAAGCCGGGCACGGTGCTGTTCGATCCGATGTGCGGCTCGGGCACGATCCTGATCGAAGCGGCGCAAATGGTGCAGGGCATTCCGCCCGGCGCGCGGCGCCGCTTCGCCTTCGAAAAATTCAACAGTTTCGTGGCCGCCCCGTGGCAGGACATGAAGAACGCGATCAAGCCGAACCCGCTCCCAAGCGAGCCGACCATCTTCGGCAGCGATATTTCGGGCGACATGGTGGCCATGACGCGCCATAACCTCAAGATTGCTTAGGCGTCATGTTCGACGTGCCGCTCAAGCAGATCGAGGCGCAGGAAGTCAAGCCGCCCACCGAGCAGCCCGGCATCCTGCTGACCAACCCGCCGTACGGCGAGCGGATCGGCGTGCGCGGCGACAGCACCATGCTTAAAGCCGATGAAATGTCGGTCGCGTTCTACTCGGCCCTGGGCACCACGCTCAAGCAGCGCTTCGCCGACTGGACCGTGTTCCTGTTCACCGCCGACCTGTCGCTGCCCAAGCTGCTGCGCCTGAAGGAAGCGCGCAAGACGCCGTTCTTCAACGGCGCCCTCGAATGCCGTCTGTTCCGCTTCGACATGGTGGCTTAGCTACAACCGGCGCGAAGAAGCCAAACCGAAACAGAGCTGATGCTGCTTACCCCGCCACCGAACGTTCCGCCGGACCCGGTCACGCCGGTGCCGCTGCCGGAACGGCCGCGCCGCCCGCTCCCGGGGCGCAACGCGCTGGCGGTGATGCTGGCGCTGCTGGCGATGCTGGGGCCATTCTCGATCGACGCCTACCTGCCTAGGCCTTCCCCAACATCCAGACCGACCTGCACGCGGCCGCGATCGAAGTACAGCAAACCCTGACCGCCTTCATGCTGGCCTTTGCTTAAGCATGGTGCTGTGGCACGGCGCGCTGTCCGACGCCTTCGGGCGGCGCAACGTGATCCTGTGCGCGCTGGTGGTGTTCGCGATCGGCACCTTCGGCTGCGCGGCCTCCCATTCGGTGCACTACCTGTGGGTGTTCCGCGTGATGCAGGGCGTGTCGGCTAGGCTGCCGGCGTGGTGGTCGGGCGCGCCATCATCCGCGACCTGTATTCGGACGCCGCCGCGGCGCGCCTGCTGTCGCTGGTGACCATGATCTTCACCATCGCCCCCGCCATCGCGCCGATTTTGGGCGGCATCATCGTGGCGGTGTCGGACTGGCGCACGATCTTCCTGGCCCTGCTGGCCTACACGGTCCTGCTGTTCATCTTCTGCTACCGGCGCCTGCCCGAAACGCTGGCGCCCGAGCAGCGCCAGCCCTTCAATCCGCGCTTCCTGTGGAGCAGCTACTCGACCATTTTCAGTTCGCCCCTGTTCCACATGAAGGCCGGGATCGTGGCCCTCAATTTCGGCGGCCTGTTCCTGTACATTTCCTCGGCCCCCGTGATGCTGCCGCAGCAGCTGGGCCTGGGGCCGAGCCAGTTCGGCTGGCTGTTCATTCCCTCGGTGGCCGGGATCTTCCTGGGCGCGCTGGTGGCCAACCGGATTGCTTAAGCAAGATGACGTTCGCGCGCCAGATCCGGATCGGCTTCGGCTTCGTGCTGGCGGCGGTCGCCGCCAATGTGCTGTACCACAGCTTCCTGCCGCCAGCCCTGCCGTGGACCATGGTGCCGCTGTTCTTCTATACCTTCGGCACCTCCATCATCGGCCCCGGCGCGACCTTGCTCGCGCTCGACCTGTTCCCTCACATCCGCGGGACCGTCGCCTCCTGCCAGTCGTTCGCGGTGACCATGCTGGGCGCCCTGGTGTCGGGACTGATCTCGCCGCTGCTGTCGCATTCGGTGCTGTGGATGGCGATCGGGCAGGCCGGGTTCGCCCTGCTGGCGCTGGCCCTGTGGGTCGGATCGCGGCTGTACAAGCGCGGCGTGGTGCCGAAAACGCTGTAACGACAGTCCGGAAACGTGGCGCGGGCGTGCTTTTTTTCGCCCGCTTATGTTCTCAATGTCAACTTTAGTGTATATATGCTAATTGGACATCTTCCCGACTTCCCATGACCCCGGCGGCACTGCTTGACTATGCACCCATCAGAATTTGATATCCGCAATCGCTTGCTGATTGCCCGTCTGCTTAGCCATGCCGCAGATACTCATCAAGCTGATCGGCCATCTGCAGGCGGACGATGTTGGCATGAAGGAACTGGCGGCCCTGGTGGCGGCGGATGCGGGGATGAGCGCCAAGCTGCTGTCGGTGGCCAACAGTTCGGCCTACCACCGGCCCGGACGGGCGGGCGGGATCGAACAAGCCCTGACCACGCTCGGCACCGACATGATCAAGCTGCTCGTAATCGGCGAGTCGGTGCGCCAGACCTTCAACAGTTTCCCCCACTCGGGCAGCTTCGACCTGCGCCGCTTCTGGAAGCAGTCGCTGCTGGCGGCCGTGATCGCGCGCGAACTGGCCGCCCGCATGGACTATGCCCACCCCGAGGAAGCCTATCTGGCGGGTTTGCTGCACAACGTGGGGCGGCTCGCCCTGCTGGCCACCGCGCCCCAGGAATACGCCTTCAACTTCACCGCGCGACGACGAAGACTTGTGCGCCGTCGAACAGCGCACCCTGCAGATCACGCACGCCGAGGCTTAAGCGCCTGGCTGATCGAACGCTGGCACCTCGATTCCTTCATGGCCGACGCGGTCCTGTACCACCACGAGCCGAGCCCGCGCCTCGAAGCGAGCCATCCGCTGGTGCGCATCGTGCGCCTGGCGCACCTGCTATCCTGCCATGAGGCGGACGACCCCGGCATGGCTTGGCGCCATGGTCCTGTGCGCGCTCGACGCGGCCGCGCTGGCCCAGGTGCGCGAAGCCGGTGCGCGCCAGGTGCTCCAGTCGGCCGCCCAGCTGGGCATCGACCTGGCTTGGCGCCGACGAGATCGCGGCCCCGCCCGCGCTGGCCCCGGCCGCGCCCGACCCGGTGCAGCAGCGCCTGGCCGACGAAGTGCGCAACCTGGTGCTGGTGACCGAGGCAGGCCAGGCGTTCGGACGCCAGGACAGCGAAAGCGGCCTGCTCGAATCGATGACGCGCTCGGCGCGCATCCTGTTCGACTTCGAGCACACCGTGATCCTGCTCGAGAATCCGGCCAGCGGCGAACTGGTGGGCGCACCGGCGCCCGGACTGGCGCGCGTGGCCGAACTGACGATCCCGCTCGGACGGGGCGGCGTGCTGGCCGGGGTGGCGCT
Source organism: Massilia sp. H-1 (assembly GCA_024703915.1). Taxonomy (GTDB): domain Bacteria; phylum Pseudomonadota; class Gammaproteobacteria; order Burkholderiales; family Burkholderiaceae_D; genus Telluria_A. The sequence goes on from CP087969.1 coordinate 3,297,736, forward strand.
CGAGCAGCGCATCGCCTGCGTCGACCGCAGCGCGCCCGAACTGGGCCTGGCCGAACAGCAGCTGCTGCGCATCCTGGGCAGCGAAAGCATGGTCTGCGTGCCGCTCATCGCGGGCGCGCTGCCTGGGCGTGCTGGTGGGCGGCGTGGCCGCCTGGCAGGTGCCGGGCTGCCAGCAGCGCGAACCGTTCATGCACGCCTTCGGGGTGCAGGCCGCCCTCGCGCTCGAGGCGGCCATGTCCGAGCGGGGCCAGGCGCGCCGCCAGCTGGCCACGGCCACCGAAGAATTCCGCGAAGCGTCGCGCCGCGTGGTGCACGAGGTGAACAACCCGCTGGCCATCATCAAGAATTACCTGAGCGTGCTCGATAACAAGCTGGCCAGGCGCGAACCGGTCAAGGGCGAAATGTCGATCCTGAACGAGGAAATCGACCGCGTGGGCCAGCTGATCAGCGGCCTGGCCGAGATGCCGCCCGCGGCCCTGCAGCGGCACGGTCGACTGCGCGCGGTGGCCGACGACGTGCTGCGCCTGTTCCAGGCCACCGAATTCGTGCCGGACGGCGTGCAACTGGTCTCGAGCGTGGGGCGGGAACCGGCCCAGGTCGAGGGCGACGCCGACGTCCTCAAGCAAATCCTGGTCAACCTGGTCAAGAACGCGATCGAGGCGCTGGCCGGGGGCGGGCGTATCGAAATCGCCAACCGCGGCCATGTCAACCGCGAACGGCGCGTAGGCCGTGGAGCTGGTGGTGAGCGATAATGGTCCCGGCATGTCGCCCGAGGTGATGGCCAATCTGTTTTCCGCGGTGCGCAGTTCGAAGGAGGGGGCCAACCACGGCCTGGGCCTGTCGATCGTGCACGCGCTGGTGCGCAAGATGGACGGCATGATCAGCTGCCGCAGCGGACGCGCTTAAGCACTTCCTTTGAAATTCTTTTGCCCGCCTGCGGCGGTGCAAGCAGTGTGGCCAAGCATGTCGAGCTAGCTGATGGATTCCGTATGAGCTTGAGGTCACGATGAATTTGAGTAGCACCAGTGCCGTCCCGGCATTGCCAGGGTCCGAGGAAGGCGTGCTTAAGCCCTTCCAGTTTGAGCTGGACGTGTTACCCCGGCTGCTACTGGTGGACGACGAGCCCCGTCTGCTGTCGTCGCTCTACGAACTGCTCGACAACCGCCATTACCACCTGGTGACCGCCACCTGCGGACGCGAAGCGCTGGAGCATCTGCACAAGCTCAAATTCGACCTGGTCCTGCTCGACCTGCGCCTGCCCGACATGAGCGGCCACGAGATCATGGACGTGATCAACGAGAAGGGCATCGATGCCGACGTGATCGTCATGAGCGGCGAAGTGGGCATCGACGCGGCGATCGGCGCCCTGGAAGCGCGGCGCCTACGATTACCTGCGCAAGCCCTACAGCCGCGAAGAACTGCTCAAGACGGTGGCCAACGCGCTCGGCCAGCGGCGCCTGGAAATGGCCAACGCCCGCATCGCCTCCCAGCTGGAAAACTCGGAAAAGCTGTACCGCTACCTGGTCGACAGCTCGCCCGACATCATCTACACCCTCAATCACGAAGGCCGCTTCACCTTCGTCAACGACCGCGCCTACCAGCTGCTCGGCTTCTCGCGCGAAGAACTGATCGGCAAGCATTACTCGATCCTGGTGCACGACGAAGACCTCGAGCGCGCGCTACGTGTTCAACGAGCGCCGGGTCGACGAGCGCGCCTCGCGCAATGTCGAACTGCGCCTGAAGTGCCACAGCGGCAGCGGCACCGACCGCACCTTCAACAATACCCTGATGACGATCTCGCTCAACTCGATCGGCATGCATGTGCCCGACCACGAGGTCAAGAAGCTCGAGTTTTTCGGCACCTACGGCGTGGCGCGCGACATCACCGACCGCAAGCGCGCCGAAGAAGTGATCTCTTACCAGGCCTACCACGACATCCTGACCGACCTGCCGAACCGGATGCTGTTCAAGGACCGGCTGGGGCTGGCCGTAATCCAGGCCAAGCGCAAGGTCACCGAGCTGGCGGTCATGTTCATCGACCTGGACCGCTTCAAGCTGGTCAACGACACGCTCGGCCACGTCAAGGGCGACGAGCTGCTGCAGCAAGTGTCGCTGCGCCTGGAAGGATTGCCTGCGCCGCGGCGACACGCTGGCGCGCCAGGGCGGCGACGAATTCACGATCGTGCTGCCCGAGCTGCGCGACCGCGAAGACGCGCGCCACATCGCCGACAAATTCCTCGAGAGCCTGCACAAGCCGTTCGACCTGGACGGACACGAAGTGCACATCTCGGCCAGTATCGGGATCGCCATCTACCCGACCGACGGCGACTCGATCGACGAGCTGCTGCGCCACGCCGACATCGCCATGTACCAGGTCAAGGCGCTGGGCAAGAACGGCCACGCCTTCTACGACAATGCGATGCTGGACGTGTCGCACCAGAAGATCGCGCTCGAGCAAGCCCTGCGCCGCGCGCTCGACCAGGACGAGCTGGAGATGTACTACCAGCCGCAGATCGACGTGATCACCGGCCGCATCATCGGCGCCGAAGGCTTGATGCGCTGGAACCACCCGCAGCGCGGCCTGCTCACGGCCGGCATGAATTCCTGCCGTTCGCCGAAGACAACGGCCTGATGCTGCCGATCTCGGACTGGATGATCACCGCCCTGTGCCGCGACATGCAGATCTGGAACGCGGTCGGCAGGCCAGTCGGTCCGGCTGTCGCTGAACCTGTCGCCCCAGTATCTCGACCGCGGCGACTTCTTCGAGAAGATGCGCGGGGCCCTGGTGCGCTACGGGATTTCAGCCAGCCCAGATCGAAGTGGAAATCACCGAGAACATCTGCATCCGCAATCCGCAGTACGCGATCGACCAGCTCAACAAGCTGTGCCAGCTCGGGGTCTCGGTCGCGATCGACGACTTCGGCACCGGCTATTCTTCGCTGTCCTACCTGCACCGCTTCCCGATCCACACGATCAAGATCGACCAGTCGTTCGTGAAGGTGATCCACGACGAGCAGGGCCACTATCCGGTGATTCTGGCGATCATCTCGATCGCGCGCGGGCTGGGCCTGCACCTGATCGCCGAAGGCGTCGAAACCGAGATCCAGGCGCGCTACCTGAAAGCGAACGGCTGCCTGACCATGCAGGGCTTCCTGTTCCACCGTCCGGTCTCGCTGGCCACCTTCATCTGCGTGCTGGAAGAGCATTACCTGGTGCCCGAGCGCGGCACCATGGCCCAGGCCAAGCCTGGCCATCGCTTAGGGATGCGATGAGCGAAAGCGCCGCCGTCCTGGCCCCGCAGTCGCACACCGCTGAATACCTGCGCCTCAAGGCGCTGGCCCTGCGCGGCTCGGCCGCCGCCCAGCACCGCCTCGGCTTCATGTTCTTCAATGGCGAAGGGGTGGCGCGCGACCCGGCCGCCGCCCTGACCTGGTACCTGAAGGCCGCCTACGGGGGGCTCGACCATGCGCAATACAACCTGGGCGTGATGTACCAGCGCGGCCAGGGCGTGCCCAGGGACGACCAGCTGGCCGTGCACTGGTACACGCTGGCCGCCGAGCAGGGCTATGCGGCGGCCCAGTACAACCTGGGCTGGATGGTGGCCAAGGGCGTGGGCGTGGCCGGGGACGTGAACCTGGCGCGCTACTGGTTCACCAAGGCCGCCGCCCAGGGCGACAGCCAAGCGCAAAACAATCTCGGCATGATGTACGAGACCGGCAAGGGCGCGCCCCAGGACTGGCGCCAGGCCGTGGCCTGGTACCGCAAGGCGGCCGAGCAGGGCTATGCGCGCGCCCAGTTCAACCTGGCGCTGCGCTACGACAGCGGGCAGGGCGTCGAACAGGATGCGCAGCAAGCCATCGCCTGGTTGCGCAAGGCCGCCGGGCACGGCTACGCGCTTGTACCCAGTTCAATCTCGGATTGCGCTACGACAAGGGACAGGACCTGGAGAGCGATCCGGCGGCGGCCATCGGCTGGTACCGGCGCGCCGCCGACCAGGGCCACGCGAGCGCCCAGTTCAATCTGGCGCTGCTGCAGGACGGCGCGGCGGCGCTGGACTGGTTCCGCAAGGCGGCCGCACTGGGCCACGCGGCGGCCCAGGACCAGCTGGGGCTGCGCCACGAGCACGGCAACGGGGTCGCCTGCGACCTGGCCATGGCGGGGGCCTGGTATGCCAAGGCGGCGGCCCAGAACTTCCCCAGCGCGCAATATCACCTCGGGCTGCTGGTCGACAGCGGGCGCGGGGTGGCGCCCGACCCGGCGTTGGCCGCGGCCTGGTTCCGGCGCGCGGCCGAACAGGGCCATGTGCGGGCCCAGTTCGACCTCGGCCTGCGCTGCGAAAGCGGGCGCGGCGTCGCGCGCGACCTGGCGGCCGCGCTGGCCTGGTACCGGCGCGCCGCCGACCAGGACTACGTGCTTAGGCCCAGTACATGGTCGGCACCCTGTACGACCAGAGCGGCCCCCTGGCCGATGCCGCCCAGGCCATGGAATGGTATTTGCGGGCGGCGGCCCAGGGCCACGCGCGCGCCCAGTTCGCGCTGGGCCTGCGCTACGACTGCGGCAGCGGCGTGGCGCGCGATTACGAGGCGGCCTTCGCCTGGTACCTGCGGGCCGCGCGCCAGGGCCATGCGCGGGCCCAGTTCAACCTGGGGCTGATGCATGCGAGCGGCCAGGGCGCGCGGCGCGACCTGCTGGCCGCCTATGCCTGGCTGCTGCAGGCCGCGCGCGGGCGGCGAGTGCGCCGCGCAGGCCTATCTGGCGCGGGTCAGCGCGCATGAACCCGGTGCAACTGTCGCACGTGGCGCGCCTGCGCGCCGAATTGCGCGACGCCTGAGGCGGGACTGGGCTAGACTACTGTATATCCTGACAGTGCAAGGAACCTTCCGTGGCGTCAATGGACCAGCTCGCCGCAGGCCCGCCGGCGTGCGCCCGGCGCGGCCGCCTGCGCGGCGGACGGGCAGGCGCTGGCGGTCCATTCCTTTGACGAATGGCGCCGCGCCGCGCGCGCTGCTGCTGCGCGCCGCGTGGCGCCCGAACTGGTGCACTGGACCGGCCCGCAGGACCATGGCGAGCTGTTCGCCCGCGCAGCCGGCGGGCGCCGCCGCTGCGCATCGGGCGCAAGCTGATGGGCATGCTGGAGGGCGCGGCCTGTTGCCGCGCGCCGCAGCGCTGGGCCTTGCTGTACCGGGTGCTGTGGCGCTGGCAGCAGGGCGACCATGCCGTCCTGTCCGCCGCCGACCGGGACGGCGCGCGCCTGCATGCCATGGTCAGGGCCGTGCGCCGCGCCGAGCGCGACATGCATGCCCGGATCCGCTTTCGCGAGCGGCGCGCGGACGCCGGTCCGCCCCGCTTCGTGGCCTGGTTCGAGCCCGCGCACGACGTGCTGCCGCGGGTGGCCCGCCACTTCATGGCCGCATGGGCCGCGTCAGCTGGATGATCGCCACCCCGGACGCGAGCGTCATGTGGGACGGCGCCGCCCTGCACAGCACCGGCGCGCTGATGGGCGGCCCCGGAGAGATCGAGGCCGGCGACGCGCCCTGGCTCACCTATTGCCGCAGCATTTACCTCCCGGCCCGCCTCCATACCGAGCTGTTGGATGGCGGGCGGGCGGAAGGCCTGTAAAAATTTCCCGAACATCTATATGATCGGCATTTCGCCGGAATCGTGCTTCATCCCACGATCCCCGCATTTCGTCGCTCCGCATGCGGCCCCTGCTTAAAGGCTTGCCTACACTGCAAGCATCGATCATCAACAAGGAGCACACATGTTCAGCCAACTGGGCCATTGGTACCGCGACTGGGAACAAGAACAATTGCGGGTTCTGGAAGACCCCGAGAGCGCCCGCCTGGCCCGTCCGGGCCTGCGCCGCGTCGTCGCCTGCCTGTACTGGCGAACATGTCGGCCATCGAACGGGGCCAGCTGCGCGAGTTCTCCATCAAGTATCAGGGCTGGCGCATCTATGCGGCGATCGCGCGCCTGATCCTGCTGTTTTCCGTGTGCGGTGTGGGCATCCACCTGCTGCGGCCGCAAAAGGGCTTGCTCCCTTGCATCCTGACCGCCAACATGCTGGGGCTGGTGGTCTGCATGGTCTTTCTGGTGGCTTACTTCAATTACCGCAAGATGGCTTAAGCAAGACCGTGCGCTTCGGCCTGGTGCTGATGCTGGGAACCGGGCTCGGGGCCATGGGCGGCGCCGTTCACGCGACCTGGACCAAGGGCGAGCCGCTGCAAGATGCCGTGATGAGCCGCCTGCCGCGCGCGATCATGATCGGACTGGGGGCCTAGCCTGTTCCTGGCCGTGCCGATGGCGGTCGTGGGCGGCTTGCGCAACAAGGAATACGAGGCCATCACCGCCAGGCTCGCGCTCGATGCCGAGCGCGAGGCAGGGCCGCGCGAGCTGAGCGAAGCGCGCCTGCGCATGCTGCATGCCCAGATCGAACCGCACTTCCTGTTCAACACCCTGGGCGCGGTCCAGCAGCTGGCCGAAAAGGAGTCGCCCCGGGCGGCCGAACTGACCGCCAATCTGATCGCCTTCCTGCGCGGCAGCCTTGGCGAAATGCGCAGCGAACGGGTCTCGCTGGCGGTCGACTTCGGCATGATCGACGCCTATCTCAAGGTGATGGCGGTGCGCCAGGGCGAGCGCCTGCGCTTCACGCTGGACTTGCTTGTAGCCTGGCCGCCGCTGGAAGTGCCGAGCATGATGCTGCTCACGCTGGTGGAAAACGCGATCAAGCACGGCATCGAACCTTCATTGCGCGGCGGCGCGATCCACATCGGCGCCGCGCGCGACGGCGACCGGCTGGTGCTGTCGGTGCGCGACACGGGCGCCGGCCTGGCCGAGCAGCCGGGCGCCGATGACGGCTTGTCGAATATCCGCACCCGCCTGCAGCTGCTGTATGGCGCCGACGCCTCCCTGGCCGTCAGCGGCGCCGACGACGGCGGCGTGCTGGCCCGACTGACACTCCCACTTGCACAAGGAAAGACCACCGCATGACTACCCGGATCATGATTGCCGAAGACGAACCCCTGATGCGCGAACGCTTGCTCGACGCCCTAGACCAGGCCTGGCCCGAGGCCCGCGTGGTGCTCGTGGCCGAGAATGGCAACGATGCCTGGGACGGCTTCCTCGAACATCAGCCGGAAGTGGTTTTTCTCGATATCCGCATGCCGGGCTTGTCGGGGCTGGACGTGGCTGCGCGCATCGGCAAGGCGGCCCACGTGGTGTTCGTGACCGCCTACGACCAGTACGCGGTCGAGGCCTTCGACGCCGGCGCCATCGATTACCTGCTCAAGCCGGTGCAGGGCGAGCGCCTGGCGCGCACCGTGGAACGGATCCGCGCCAAGCTGGCCGCGCCCCCGCCCGACCTGGGCCAGCTGCTGCAGCGCCTGGCCGCGGCCTTGCCCGACAAGGCGCCCGAGCCGCTCAAGTACATTCGCGCCACGGTCGGCAAGCAGATCCGCCTGATCGACGTGCACGACGTGCTGTTCTTCCAGTCCGACACCAAGTACACGCGGGTGGTGCTGGCCGACGCCGAAGCGCTGGTCAAGATACCGCTCAAGGATTTGCTCGGTGGCTTGGACAGCGAGCGCTTCTGGCAGATTCACCGCGGCACCGTCGTCAATGTGCGCGCCATCATCGGCGCCGACCGGGTCGACGCCGAGCGGCTCGAAGTGGTGGTGCGGCAGCAGCTGAGAAACTGCCCGTGAGCCGCACCTTCGCCCACCTGTTCCGCGAATAGGGCGCAGCGCGAACGAAAAAAACCAGCCGAGGCTGGTTTTTTTTGGTCCACGAAAGCGGTTTAGAAGCGTACGTTCAGGGCAGCGTTGAACATGCGGCCCAGCTGGCTGAACTGCGAGCCATCGTAGGTCGTGATCGTGTAGCGCTGGTTGAAGGTGATCGCGTCGGCCTGGACCTGGCGCGGGGTGCGGCCGGTGCCGTCCACCACGTTCGATGCCAGATCGGCCTTGCCTTGCGCGTTCAGGCCGCGCAGTTCCCACTTCGGCGTCACATCGAACAGATTGTTGATGTTGAACGTCAGCGTCATCTTGTCGCTCATCTGATAGTTGACGGAGAAGTCGGTCACGGTCTTGGTCTTGAACACGGTTTCCATGTTCGGGCTCAAGTCGGCCTGACGGAAGGTGGTCGGACCGAATACCGTGTTGTTCAGCGAGAAGTTGAACTTGGCGTAGTCGAGATCGAAGCCGATGATGTTCTTGTGCTTAGGACGCGAGGTGAAGATCAGCGCTTCCTGGGTGGCATCGAGTACCGACTGGTTGACTGCCTTGACGAAGTCGACTTCATGCACGGCACCGTCGCGCTCGTTCTTGAGCGTGTAGTTGCCCGACCAGTTGAACGCTGCCTTGCCATGCCGATGAAAGGAATGTTCTTGTGGCTGAACACATAGTCGAGACCGGAAGTCTTGCTGTCGAGCGCATTCGTGAAGAAGCTCAGCGAGACGATCTGGGCCGCAGCCAGTTTCTGATCGACTTCATTGAGCGGATCACCCGTGCCGCGGATTTCCTTGCCCAGGATGATGCGGTTCTTCATCGCGATGTTGTAGTAATCGAGCGTCATGCTGGTGTTGCTGTTCGGCTTGTAGCCGAGGCCCAGCGTGATGTTGCGCGATTTCTCGGCTTGCAGCGCAGGCACGCCCAGGCCGGTCGCTTGCGGCGACACGTTGTTGAACAGGCCCGAACGCTGGATCTTGCCGTCGACGAAGGAGTACTGCGCCTTCTGGGTGTAGATCTGGTGCAGCGACGGCGCGCGGAAGCCGGTCGAGACCGAGCCGCGCACGGTCAGGCTGTCGCTGACCTTGTAGCGGTTGCTCAGTTTCCAGACGAAGGCATTGCCGAAGTCGCTGTACTTCTCAGTAGCGGCCGATCGCATCGACCAGCATGCGGTCGCTCACGTCGAACAGGGCGCCCAGGTAGCCACCGTAGTTGTCGCGGTTCGACTTGAAGGAGTTGACCGGATCGTTACCGGCGTAGGAATCAGGCGCCGCCGTTGATGTAAGACGCTTCGTTGCTGCTAAACGATGGTTTCATATTCTTCCCAGCGCAATTCGGTACCGAAATACAGATTGACCTTCGGTGCGATCTGCTTGGACATGTCGGCATTGAACACGGTGTGGTTGAATTCCACGCCGCCCGGATGGAAGACCGTTGGCGATTGCGCGCCCAGCGAATGGTTGACCGTGTTCGAGACCAGGTAATCCTGCTTGTTGCCGCCGAAGGTGATGCTCATGTCGGCGGCCCAGTAAGATGATCTCGGTCTTGACGCCGCCGGTCGCATTGTAGTCGTCCAGGGTGCCGTCAAAGTGCGGACCGTAGCCTTTGTACTGCTGGCCGCTCGGGGTCAGCAGACCGTAGTCGGTCGGCTGCCAGTAAGGCGTACGGTAGTTGGCGAAGCTGAAGACGTCCTTCTTGATGTAGGCAAAGTTGCCGTAGGCGCGGGTGTTGTCGTCGATGTCGAAGGCCGAATTGACGAGGAACTTGGCTGCCTTGGTCTTGGGCGAACCGTTGATGTTGCCTGCGTCCGGATTGGCAGCCAGGAAAGCTTGCACGTCGGCCAGGTTGGCGCCGAAGGTGGCCGCTTCATGCCGCCGCTGACGGTACCAGGACGGTTGGCCAGGCCCACTTTCGACGCTTCGACCGTGAAGTTCACGAAACCGCGGCCGCCGAGGCTAAAGCCGTTGTTCAGGCTCAGCGATCCGCTCTTGCCGTCGCGTTCGCCCGTCATGCTTAGGCATGCGCGCGAAAACGAACCTTCGCTGGCGCTGTCCTTCAGGATGATGTTGACCACGCTGATGATCGCGTCCGAACCGTACTGGGCCGATGCACCGTCGCGCAGCACTTCGATGCGCTTGATGGCGTCCGCAGGGATCGTGGAAATGTCGGCGCCGCTTTCGCCGCGGCCTGGGGAAGTCTGGGTGTAGACCAGGGCGCTCGAATTCTTGCGCTTGCCGTTGATCAGGACCAGCACGCGGCTTGGACCCATGTTACGGATCTCGTAAGGATCGAGCAGCGAGGTTGCATCGTTGACCGGGGTCTGCACGGTGTTGAACGATGGAACGCGGAAGCCCAGGGCCTTGTCCAGCGAGTTCTGGTTGGTCTTGGTCAGTTCGCGGCTCGACAGGATGTCGATCGGGACCGGGGTGTCGACCATGGTGCGCTGGGAACCGCGGCTACCGGTCGAGACGATCACGACTTTCTGGATTTCGTCGAGGTTCAGGTCGCCTGCGGCCGGGGCCGACTGGGTCGATTGCGGCGCTTCGTCGGCCGCGGTTGCTGCCCGCTGCTGCAGAGGAGGAGTACTGCGATGTGAATTGCTGTTGCTTTTGTCATGAAGTTCTTCCTTAGGCAATGCGTTTCAAAAAAATAGAACTCTTGGGATGTTGTCGCCCTGATGGGCTTTTTTATATTGTGCAGTTCCCTTGGTGTGTCTCCACCGGACCGTGCATCCATGGATATACCTTGCCGCTAACAATGTATAGACAGATAGAAAAGATGTCTATTTATTCCTTGGCGGCGGAGCAAGGAGTGCATAAATACAACGTAGGAATAGATAGAAACATGCCCAAAACACCAAGGGTATGTACGCGTATACAAACTCATTTTGGAATTGGGATGACCGATGTGTGACGTATTTGCGGCGTGGCGCGATTCGGTATGAAACATGCGTGAATTCGCCACTAAGAGTATGCAAACTCCCGATACGGGTTTATGCTAACTTCATGCATTTATGTATCAATTGTCGTCATATGTATATGTATCTCACGCAATTTTACGATCTCATCTGCAAATACTCCTGTCGCCGCAAGCATTCGCTGTCTATATTTAAAGCGTGAGTTCGTTTAGCGAACTGACCAGTGTTTCCAAGCATAGGGAATGCTGCCGGGACAAACCTGAAACCAAGGAGTCAACATGAAACGCTTACTGCTTTGTGCATTAGTCGGATCGCTGTCGCTGGTCGCAACGGCGCAGTCCGAGCAAGATCAGGCGGTCGTTATTCGCGGTTACCAGATCGACCTGCCCACCAAGGCTTATCACCTGTATGCGGGGGATATGTCCGCCTATGCTTAAGCTCGTATGACCTGGCCACCGGTCAGCCGATGAGCTTGCGTCACGTGGGAAATCGCCTGTATGCAACGATTGGAAATCAAGAACCGAAGTTGCTCGTTGCGGCCGCGCACAATGTGCTCGTGTCGACCGACCGTCAGATGCGTCTGACACTGAACCGCCAGACTGACGGCGAGTTCGCAGGACAGTTGTGGCTGGTTGGCGATGCACGTACCGCAAGCGCCAGCAAAACCGGTCAGCAGTATGCACAGTTGATCAGCTTCAGGTAGCACCCGGGCCCACCGGCCCACACCATCGCCGTCCCGTCCGCGGTTCCGGATTACCCATCCCGACCCCGGACGACACGGCCGATCCCCCTCGACAATTTGTCACGCAGCCCCGATCCCGCGTAAAATGCGGAGCACGCGGGTGTAGCTCAATGGTAGAGCAGAAGCTTCCCAAGCTTACGACGAGGGTTCGATTCCCTTCACCCGCTCCAGCCTGGCGTAGAATCGGTGGCAAACCATCCGCCCGCGCCGCTACCGTGTCCAAGCTTCTTTCCCCTGTCGCCTTCGCACTGCTGCTGCCATTCGCGCCAGCGTGCGCCGCCGCGCCCGAGCTGGTCATGCTCGCCCCCGCCAACCACGCCATGCCGGTCGCGCAGTTTCAGGGTGGCGTGCTGACCGGCGGCATCCTGTGGGACATGGGCACCCTGATCGCGGCCCGCCTGGGCCGCAGCGTGCGCTTTGTGACCGTGCCCAGCCGCCGTGTGGGGCTGGCGCTGACCCACGGCGACGCCGACGGCGTGTGCCTGGTCCAGCCTTCGTGGATCGATGGTTCCTTCCAGTGGACGGCCGACATCATCCCCACCGGGGGCGTGGTGCTCGCGCGCCGATGCAGCCGAGCCATCGCGCGCCTGACCGATTTGCGCGGCAAGAAGGTCGGCACCGTCATCGGCTACCGCTATCGCTACCTGGAGCCGGTGCTGGGCAAGGACTTTGTGCGCGACGACGCGCCGTCGGTCGAGCATGCGCTGCGCAAGCTGATGGCCGGACGCACCCAGTACACGCTGATGGAATTGTCCACCGCCGCCTGGCACGTGAAGAACGACGCCGCCCTGCGCCTGGACATCACCTATGAGAATTCACGCGCGCTGCGCCTTTTCCAGGCAGTCAGAACGTGCCGTTCGCCGATGTGCGGCGCGTGACCGACGCCATGTTCAGCGACGGCAGCATCGACAAGATCATGGCGCGCTACCGCTGACCGGCCGCGCCGCCACTGTGTTGGTGCCGGTGCTTGAGCTGACCGGACAAAGCTGTCGGTGCACCCTGGTGCCGACCGACTGCGCCATCGTAGCCTGCGCGCGTGACGTGCGCATGACAGGGAGGCACCGACTTTTTCGCGACCGTCATCACCCTGTCATACCGGGCGCGCATACTGCATCTCGTTGGGTTGTTCCTGATTCTCTGATCTGATCTTTTCCCGCGCCCCGGTAAGGCGCAGGATTTTTTTGCGGCAGGCAGTGCGATATAATGTCGTCCCGCCTCATTTTCTCCTGTGCCGCCATGTCCGCTGATACCCCGAACCGACCGATGTTGTACGACCCGACCGAACACCGGATTCGCAGCTTCGTCACACGCGCCAAGCCGTCTGTCGATCGCGCAGGCGCCGCACTGGAAGAACTGGGTCCGAAATTCCTGATCGAGTACGCCAAGGCGCCGCTCGACTTCGCCCAGGCCTTCGGCCGCACGGCGCCCGTGATCCTGGAAATCGGCTTCGGCATGGGCGACACCACGTCGCACATCGCCAAGGGCATGCCGGACAAGGACTTCATCGGGGTCGAGGTGCACACGCCGGGCGTGGGCAGCCTGCTCAAGCAGATCGGTGAACAGGAGCTGAGCAATCTGCGCCTGATCCAGCACGATGCGGTGGAAGTATTGAACCAGATGATCCCGGACGGCTCGCTGGCCGAAGCGTGCACGTGTTCTTCCCGGACCCGTGGCACAAGGCGCGCCACAACAAGCGGCGCCTGCTGCAACCGCCGTTCGTCAAGCTGCTGGCGCAAAAGCTGGCGCCGGGCGGCTACCTGCACTGCGCGACCGACTGGGAAGACTACGCGGTCCAGATGCTCGACGTGCTGGGCGCCGAGGCGGCCCTGCAAAACACGGCCGACGGCTGCGCCGCAGCCTACTTACCGTCCGCTGACCAAGTTCGAGAACCGCGGCCTGAAACTCGGCCACGGGGTGTGGGACCTGGTGTTTACCAAGAAGTAAGCCAGGCCCCCTGCTGGCGGCGGCTTACGCCGCCTTGCGGCTCGCGATCCATTCCTTCACGCGCTCTTCGAGCACGTTCAGCGGCAGCGCGCCGTTGCCGAGCACGGTGTCGTGGAAGCCGCGGATGTCGAACTTGTCGCCCAGCTGGGCCTTGGCCGATTCAGCGCAATTCCATGATCTTCAGCTGGCCGATCTTGTAGCCGAGCGCCTGGCCCGGCCACACGATGTAGCGGTCGGTCTCGCTCTGCACTTCCACTTCGGCCGTATTCGAATGCGCATGGAAGTAGTCGACCACCTGCTGGCGGCTCCACTTCTTGCTGTGCAGGCCGGTGTCGACCACGAGGCGGATGGCGCGCAGCATTTCCGACTGCAGGTGCCCGTAGTAGCTGTACGGATCCTTGAAGAAGCCCAGCTCCGTGCCCAACTCCTCCGAATACAGCGCCCAGCCTTCCACGAACGCCGTGTAGAACGCGTACTTGCGGAATTCCGGCTGGTCGCTCAGCTCCTGGCCGATCGCGATCTGCATGTGGTGGCCCGGCACGCCTTCGTGGAAGGCGGTCGTTTCGATCTCGATCGTGGAACGCTTGGCGAAGTCGCCGGTATTGACCATCACCCGGCCCGGACGCTTGCCGTCAGGCGTGCCCAGATTGTAGGCCGCGCCCGAGGCTTCCTTCTCCTGGTAGCGCTCGACCTGTTCGATCTTCATTTTTCCCTGCGGCAGACGGCCGAACAGCTGCGGAATCTTTTCGTACATCTGGTCGGTATAGCGCTGGTACAGATCGACCATCTGCTGGCGCGAGGTCGGGTGCAGCGCGCGGTTCTTGTCCAGGCTGGCGTTGAAGCTCTTCAGATCCTTGAAACCGAGCTTGTTGGCCGTCTCCAGCATCTTGCCTTCGATGCGCGCCACTTCGGCCAGGCCGATGTTGTGGATCTGGTCGGCCGTCAGGTCGGTGGTGGTCGAACTCTTGACGCGGTACTTGTACATCGCCTCGCCGTTCGGCAGCGCCCACAGGCCGGGATCCTTGCGTCCGTGCGGTACATAGTCGGCGGCGACGAAGGCGGCGAATTTTTTATAGGACGGCACCACGTCCTGCTCGATCGCCTTGAAGATGGCGGCGCGCAGGCGCTTCTTGTCGGCGGCCGTGAAGCTGGCCGGGAATTTCTTGACCGGCTCGGCGAACGGCGACGCCGCCGTTTTCATGGCCGCGATCTCGCGGCTCTGGCGCACGATCTTGGGCAGCACGAAGGCGGGCGGCATCAGGCCGTCGCGGATGCCGTTCTTCATCTGGACCATGGTTTCGTCGAACACGCGCGGCACCTGGTGCAGGCGCGCGATGTAATCCTCGTAATCCTTGACGCTCTCGAAGCTGAGCGCGGTGACCAGCTGCGGCAAATCGATCTGCACGCCCGAATTCTGCAGCACCGGCATCTCGTACATCTTCAGGCGCGCCTTTCGATGTCTTCTTCGAGGCTGCCGATCTTCAGTTCGCGGTTGAGTTTTTCGGCAGGCGTGAAACCGGCCGGATCGATGGCCTTGAAGCGCTGCAGGAAGTCGATGCTGGCCTTGAGGTCGGCGTCGATGGCGGCCTGCGAGAAATCGGCCAGCTTGTCGTTGTAGCGCTTGTCGCCGATCTGCGAGGCGAATTCGGGGCTGGTGCGCATCGTGCGCTCCCAGGTTTCCTTGATCAGGTTGTCGAGCGCGGCGCGGCGCGTGGCCAGGTCGTCGGCAGCCTGGACGCCAACCGACAGGGCCAGCGACAGGAGCAGGGCCATGGCCCGCATGCTTGTATGTACCTTCATGATGTCCTTAAGTGACGGATGCTGCCCGGTGCGGGTTTCTTATTGTATAGGCATTTTTTATGCAATAAGGATAGCCGTGTGGACATATGTATTAAATAAATCTCAAATTGATGTTTTAATACATATTGACCGAATTATAATTATCGGGAGGGTATTCCTCGAGACAACACGATGACATTCACTATTTAAGGATAACAATGAAAAAAATGGGATTGATCGCAGCATCGCTGGTACTGGTTTCCACCGGCGCCAGCGCCTTGCCGACCTCGTTCGGCGTGTCGGCCAGCTTCACGCCGAACGTGGTCGGCGCCAACCAGAGCACCACGTTCAACTGGAACGCCGCGACCGGCGCCTTCTGCGAAGTCGAAGGCTTGCCTGGCGGGACCCGCACCGGCCGCACCGGTTCGTACACCTTTGTCGCGACCGAGTCGCTGACGGCCCACGTGAGCTGCGAAAAGATGGATGTGTTCGCCGGTAAATCGGCCACGCTGACGGTATCGAACGCGGCCCCGGTCGTCACCACCAAATTCACGCCGTCGACCGTGTACATCGGCGGCGCCGCCTCGACCTTCAGCTGGAGTTCGACCACGGCCAGCAGCTGCTCGAGCCCGCAAAACAGTGGCGTGGCCTAAGCACCTCGGGCAGCATTGCAGGTGGCCCCGGCCGCCAGCGTGTCGAGCCAGGCCATCACGGTCGACTGCAGCGGCCCGAACGGCACCGGCAGTTCCAGCGCCACGCTGAACACCGTGGTGGCGCCGCCAGCGCCGCCGACCGTGTTCGCCTGGGCTTCGCCGAGCTATCTGCAAGGTCCCGGCTTCGTCAGCGTCGGCTACAGCGCCACCAATGCCACTTCGTGCTGGGGCGGCGGCGGCTACTACGTCAGCTTCTCGACCGCGTTCCAGGTCGGCTGCACCGGTCCTGGCGGCAGCACCACGGCATTCGCCTGGGTGACGGTGGCCATGTCGAACGGCTTCTCGGCACCGTACGCACCGATGTCGACCGCCAGCAAAGATGGCCGTCCGGCCGCGCAGAAACTGCGCGCCGCGCCCGTCAATCTGGCCCACCTGGGAATCGACCTGGCCAAGAAGCGCTACGAATCGGTGGAAGTCGACATGAACAAGGATGGCGCGCCGGACCTGCTGGTGGTCGACAAGCTCAAGCAACAGGCGCATATCCTGCTGGGCAAGAACGGCCAGTATCCGGCGATCGGCAAGACGGTCGAGAAAATCGGCAGCATCACCCAGATCAAGGGTGTCTTCGTGCCGCTGTCGAACGCGCCCGGTGAAATCCGCGTGACGCTGGAAAGCCAGCAGTAAGAGAAGGAAGGGGCCGCCGCAGGCGGGCGGCCCCGTTCAGATCATGTCCATGATGATGGCGACGATTTCGTCGCCATACGACACCAGCTTTTTCTCGCCCACGCCGGTGACGGTGCGCAGTTCGCCCAGCGAGGTGGGCTTGGCCTTGGCGATTTCGCGCAGCGTGGCGTCGACGAAGATCACGTAGGTTGGCACATTGTGCGCGCGCGCCGTTTCGACCCGCCACCAGCGCAGCTTCTCGAAAATCTCCTGCTCCGACTTCGACAGGTCCATCTCCACGTGGCCCTTGGTAAAGCAGAGGCCGCGCTTTTGCTTGACCGGTTTCTGGTACTGGCGCAGCTGCACCTTCTGGCCGCCCTTGAGCACGGGACGGGCCGCGTCAGGTCAGCTTGAGCGAACTGTAGACTTCATGGTCGACCGTGACCAGGCCGAGCGCGATGGTCTGGCGCAGGATCGCGCGCCACTCGGCTTCGGCCCGTTCGGCGCCGATGCCGAACACCGACAGCGAATCGTGGTGCCACTGCTTGATGCGGTCCGACTCGACCCCGCGCAGCACGTCGATCACGTGGCCAAGCGGCGAAGCGCTGGTCGACCCGGTAGATCGCCGACAGCAGCTTTTGCACCGGCACCGTGCCGTCGAACGAGACGGGCGGTATCAGGCAGGTGTCGCAGTTGCCGCAGGGCGTGGCCTGTTCGCCGAAATACTCGAGCAGGCGGGTGCGCTTCGGCACGACAGCGTCTCGCACAGGCCCAGCATGGCGTCGAGCTTCATCGACAGCACGCGCTTGAAGGTTTCGTCGGCTTCCGATTCGTCGATCATGCGCCGCTGCAGGACCACGTCCTGCAGGCCGTAGGCCATCCAGGCCGAAGCGGGCATGCCGTCGCAGTAAGCGCGCCCGGTCTCCTGGTAGTAGCCTTCGATGCTCTTGGGCAGATCGAGGTGGCACACGAAGCGCACGTCCGGCTTGTCGATCCCCATCCCGAAGGCGATGGTGGCGACCATGACGATGGCGTCCTCGCGCAGGAAGCGGGCCTGGTTGGCGCTGCGCTTGGCGTAGTCCATCCCGGCGTGATAGGGCAGGGCGCGGACGCCGTGTTCGTTGAGGAAGTCGGCCGTCTCTTCGACCTTCTTGCGCGACAGGCAGTACACGATCTTAAGCGTCGCCGCCATGTTCGGTGGTGATGAAGTCGATCAGCTGCTTGCGCCCGTTGGCCTTCTCCACGATCTGGTAGCGGATGTTGGGGCGGTCGAACGAGGACACGAACTGGCGTGCGTCGCCCAGCTGCAGGCGCAGCGCGATTTCGGCGCGGGTCTGCTGGTCGGCGGTGGCGGTGAGCGCGATGCGCGGCACTTGCAGGGAAGCGCTCGTGCAGGATCGACAGCTTGATGTATTCGGGCCGGAAATCGTGGCCCCATTGCGAGACGCAGTGCGCCTCGTCGATCGCGAACAGGGCGATCTTTGACGCTTCGAACAGGTCCAGGCAGCGCGGCGTCATCAGGCGCTCGGGCGCCACGTAGACCAGGTCGATCTCGCCGGTGCGCACCAGGCGCTCGATGCGCATCGACTCTTCGAACGTTTGGGTGGAATTGAGGAAGGCGGCGCGCACGCCGACTTCGGCCAGCGCGTCGACCTGGTCCTGCATCAGCGCGATCAGGGGCGAGACCACCACGCCCACGCCGTCGCGCAGCAGGGCCGGGATCTGGTAGCACAGCGACTTGCCGCCGCCGGTCGGCATCAGGACCAGGGCGTCGCCGCCGCTGGCCACGTGTTCGACGATCTCGGCCTGCTGGCCGCGGAAGGCCGGATAGCCGAAGACGGTCTGCAGCAGGTCGAGGGCGCGCGCCGGTGCCGGGTTCCATTATTCTACCCAATGGACCCAGCCGAAGTGCGAGGTGGCCAGCACCATGATGCCGAAGGCGATGCGGTACCAGGCGAACGCCGTGAAGTCGTGGCTGCTGATGTAGCGCAGCAGCCAGCGCACGCACAGGAAGGCGGAAATGAAGGCGGCCAGGGTACCGACGGTAAACAGCGGCAGGTCGGCGGCGGACAGCAGTTCGCGGTTCTTGATCAGTTCATAGGCGGTCGCGATCATCAGGGTCGGGATCGCGAGGAAGAACGAGAATTCGGTGGCGGCCTTGCAGGGTGAGCCCGAACATCATCGATCCGATGATGGTGGCGCCGGAGCGGCTGGTGCCGGGAATCAGGGCGACGGCCTGGGCGCAGCCGACCTTGAGGGCGTCGAGCGCGGTCATGTCGTCGATGTCCTGCACGCGCTGGGCGACCGGATTGGCCTTGTTGCGCTGCTCGACCCACAGGATGATCACGCCGCCGATGATGAACGAGAGGGCCACCGGGACCGGGTGGAACAGCTTGGCCTTGATCAGCTTGCCGAACGCGAGGCCGAGCAGGGCCAGCGGCAGGAAGGCGATCATCAGGTTGAGCACGAATTTTTGCTGTTTGCGCTCGGAAAACAAGCCCTTGAACACGGCCAGGATGCGCACATGGAATTCCCACACCACGGCCAGGATGGCGCCGGACTGGATCACGATCTTGAAGACGTTCGATTTTTCGTCGGTGAAATTGAGCAGGCTGCCTAAAGCCAGGATCAGGTGACCGGTCGACGAAATCGGCAGGAATTCGGTAAAGCCCTCGACCAGACCCATGACGATGGCTTTAATCGCAAGAATAATATCCATGTAGACGCTTAAATGTGTAAATGAAATGCGCGCCTGAGCGGGTGCATCGTGAGGGCTCGAAGCTTACCACGAGCGGGCTTTCGGCCCCCTGCGCCCGATGCAGAAACCCGCTGTTGGCCGCCCTTTGCTGGGCAAAATGTTGCTAATCAGTCAGCATTAACCTACACTGGGCTAGCCATGTGGCCTCTCTACCCAGGAGCAATCGATGAAAAACCATGTTGTCATCGCTTTGCTGGCGCTGTCCCTCCCGCTGGCGCAGGCGCAGAACCCGGCGCCGCGCATCGCCGTGCAGGCAGCCAGCCCGGCCGATGTCCGGCTGGCCGACATCGACCGGAAAATCAAGGCCCTTGAAGACAAGCTGAGCGCCGTGCAGGCGGAGAACGCCGAGCTCAAACAGCAGCTGAGCCAGCAAAAGACGTCGATCAAGGCGATCGACATGGTGGTGGGCGATTTCACCCGGACCACGTTCCCGGCCCACGTCGCCGCCTACGAGCGGCATGTGCACTTCATTAACCACGTGCGATTTGGCGGCTTCGAGACGATCAAGGCGCGCGAAACCGGTCCCCTGGTGCGGGTCATGCTGGCCGGGGAAAAGGCAATGTCTGGACCGGCAAGCCTAACCAGCCGAGCAACGCCGACAAGCTTAGCCGACTGAGGCGCTAGGCGCCGCCCAGCTTGCGCAAAAAGCGCGCCATCTGCGGATCGCTGCGCGCGAACGGCACCTCGGCAAAGGCGAACCAGCGCACGGCGGCGAATTCGCCCGTGTCGAAGCGGATCGCCTGATCGCGCCGGACCCGCACCTGGTACCAGAGCGAAACGTCGGTGTGGTAGGCCGTCAGGCCGACCGTGGTGGACACGGTCAGCATCAGCGGCGGGCCGACCGGATGCGGCATGACAAAGCCCAGTTCTTCCTGCAGTTCGCGCTCGACCGTGGCGCGCGGGTGTTCGCCTTCGTCCACATGGCCGCCCGTGGGCAGCCACAGCTGGGCGTTGCGGTGGTCGGCCAGCAACACGTGGCTGCCGTCGTGCACCACAAAATACGACACCAGGTGACGCGGCGGGGTGGCCGGTTTGGCCAGCCAAGCACAACTGGGCGCCGGAGTCGATCCAGGCCAGGGTGCTTAAGCAAGATCGTCTTGTTCGATGGCGTCGGCGGGAACGATGCTTAAGCAATTTCGTGGCGAATCTGTGCGCGCATTCAGTGTGGGGCGGTGGCGATTTCAAGGGTGGTGAGCCAGGCAATGGCATGCTCGCGGCTGGTGCCGCACATCTCGTGCGAGGCTTGCAGGCTAGGCGCAGAACGCGGGCCGCTCGGGCTGGCCGAAAATGGCGCAGCCGTTGTCGTCCATCAGCTGCACGCAGCGCACGCCAGCTCGCTTGCCGTTCGGCATGCCGGGAATGGGCGAGGTGATCGAGGGCGCGGTGCAGCAGGCGCCGCAGCCAGGGCGGCAGCTGGGCTGGTCAGGACGGTTCATGCCGCCAGTATACAGGGTCGGGCCGCTACTTCGCCTTGCGCGAAGACCAGTGCACGTGCACGATCACCCAGCCCTCGCCTTTCTTCTCGAGCAGCGCCGTCTCGACGCCGAAGGAATGGATGGCCTTGCCCTTGAGCGTGCCGCTCGTCTCCGTCTCTTCTAGCACGCTGGCGGTGGCGCCGTCCACCCGCTCGGTATGCTTGAGCACCTTGCGCGTGGTCGCCTTGCCGAACTCGATGTCGCTCTAGCCAGGTGGTGGCTCGCGTATTCGTCGCGCGAGCGCTCCACGTAGCCCGACTCGTAAATCATGATGTCCGGGCTCATCAGGGCCAGCGCGCGCTCCTTGTCGCCCGCATGGATGGCGGCATGGAAGGCGGTCACGGTCTCGGACGGCGTGGCGGCCAGGGCAGCCGGCGCCGAGCAGCGCGGCGCAAACGAACAGCGATCTTTTCATGTCAATGGCCATGGTGGCCTCCTTTGGTCACTTTCAGAATCTTTTCGCCGGGCTTGGCGGCCATGCAGTCGGCGTCGGGGGCGCTGCCGGGGCGGGCGCCGCGGTGGCGGCATCCTGTAATTCGTAGGCGACGCTGCCGGGCGGATGCTGGTACCAGCCCGGGTCCTTGTAGTCGTCGCGCGCCAGGCCTTTGCGGATTTTCATGTTGGTAAACATCCCGCCCATGCCGATCGCGCCGAACGGGCCGGTGCCGGTCATCATCGGCAGGGTATTGTCCGGCAGCGGCATTTCCATTTCGCCCATGTCGGCCATGCCCTTGTCGCCCATGATCATGTAGTCGGGGACCAGCTTGTTGATCTTGGCGAGCACGTCGCGCTGGTCGACCCCGATCATGGTCGGCACGTCGTGGCCCATGGCGTTCATGGTGTGGTGCGATTTATGGCAGTGGAAGGCCCAGTCGCCCGGTTCGTCGGCCACGAATTCGATCGCGCGCATCTGGCCGACGGCGATATCGGTCGTCACTTCCGGCCAGCGCGAGGCGGGCGGGGTCCAGCCGCCGTCGGTGCCGGTGACGGTGAATTCGTGCCCGTGCATGTGAATCGGGTGATTCGTCATGGTCAGGTTGCTTAAGCCCCGGATACGCACGCGGTCGCCCTGGCGCATGACCATCGGGTCGATGCCGGGAAAGGCGCGGCTGTTGAAGGTCCACAGATTGAAGTCGGTCATCGTGTTGACCTTGGGCGTGAAGCTGCCCGGATCGATATCGTAGGACGCGAGCAGGAAGCAGAAATCGCGGTCGACACGCATGAAGCGCGGGTCTTTCGGGTGCGTGATCCACAGGCCCATCATCCCCATCGCCATCTGCGTCATTTCGTCGGCGTGCGGGTGGTACATGAAGGTGCCCGCGCGGCGCGCCACGAATTCGTAGACGAAGGTCTTGCCGGGCCCGATGCCGGGCTGGGTGATGCCGGTGATGCCGTCCATGCCGTTCGGCAGGCGCTGGCCGTGCCAGTGCATGCTGGTGTGCTCAGGGCAGCTTGTTGGTGACGAAGATGCGCACCCGGTCGCCCTCGACCACTTCAATGGTCGGTCCCGGCGACTGGCCGTTGTAGCCCCACAGATTGGCCTTCATGCCGGGCGCGATTTCGCGCACCACCGGTTCGGCCACCAGGTGAAATTCCTTGACGCCGTCCTTCATGCGCCATGGCAGGGTCCAGCCGTTCAGGGTGACCACCGGGTTGTACGGGCGGCCGGTGGGCGGGGCCAGCGGCGGCTGGGTGCCGAAGCGTGCTCCATCAGCACCGCTTCCGGCAGCGAGGCAGCGCTGCCAAGCGCGAGACGGCGGCGCTGGCCACGGCGGCGGTGAAGAAACTCCTGCGTGAAACCATGTTCGCTTCCTTGTCAGTGTTGGGGCGCAGCCGGCCGCCTGCGGGCCGCTCGCGCGCGCCGCCGGTGCAGGGCGCGCCATCGGCTGCCGGTCATGGCCGCCTGCAGGGGCTGCGTCCGCGATCCAGTAGTCGCGCTGCGCTTCGATGGCCGCGTTGACGCTGGCGACCTGCTCGCGCGTCGGCCAGCAGTTCGAACACGCTGATCAGCATGCCGTTGTAGCGCAGCAGCTGCTCGTCCGAGATGCGCTTCTTGAGCGGGACCACTTCGTCGCGGTAGTGGCGCGCGATGTCGTAGGCGGTGCGGTAGCCGGAGTACGATTCGCGCACCTGCGAGCGGGCGTCGATCGCCATGCTTAGGCGGCGCTGCACGGCTTGCAGATACATCGCCTCGGCCTTGGCCACGCGCGCCCCCCCAGTCGAAGAGGGGAATCTGCAGTTCGATTTCGTAGCCGTTGGCGCGCTCGCCGCCGGGACCCTGGTTGTGCAGCCAGGACAGGTCGAGCAGGTTGACGAAGCGCGTGGCGCGGTTCAGGCCGAGCGAGGCGGCCAGGCCAAGCCAGCCAGTTCTTTTGCGCCATCAGGATGTCGAGCCGGTTGGCCATGGCCGCGCTTTCCGCGTCGGGCATGGCGCGCGGCTGGCTGCGCGGGCAGTTCCGGCAGGCGCTCGGGCAGCACGAAGGCGGCCGACTGGCCCCACAGTCCCATCAGGCGGGTGAGCTTTTCGCGTTCGACGGTGCGCGCGTGGCGCGCGCGCCCAGCTGGGCCACGGCGTCCGCGTAAAAGGCTTGTTCGCGCGCCTGCTGCAGGCGGCTCCAGTTGCTTAGGCCTGCGCCATGCGGCGCGCCAGATCGGCGCCCGCTTCGGCGGCGCTGCTCACCTGGTCCATGTAGTCGGCGCTTTGCTGGGCGGCGACCGCCGCGTACCAGGCGCGCCGGGTCTCGTCGGCGATGCGCAGCGCGTCGCCCGCGGTGCGCATCTGCGCCAGTTCGTAGCGGCGCTGTTCGAGCGGCCGCGTGAGCGGCATCGTCAGCAGGCCGATCACGGGCAGCATCAGCTGGCGTTCGATCTCGACGCCGTCGTGGCCGCGCAGGCGGCCGAAGGTGAACACGGGATTTTGCAGGCGCGACGCTTGCACCAGGTCGGCTTCGGCGATGCCCAGTTCGGCGTAGCCAAGCCTGCAGGGTGCGGTTGTTGAGCAGGGCGATGTCGACCGCGCCGTCGGCCGTGAGCGGCGCGGCCAGCAGGGCGTCAATGTGGGCCTGGCGCGATGCGGGTGCGATGTCGGGCACGGCCTGGCCGCGCGCTGCGGCCAGCTGGCGCACCTGGTCCTGGCCGCCGTCGGGCGAAAGGTGGCGCAGCCTAGCCAGCACGGCGGCCAGCGCCAGCGCCAGCAGGCGGGTGTTGCGGGTTGGTGCAGGCATGCTCATCAGTGCTTGTGCTCCGCGTGCGGGTCGGCCGGTTTGGCGTCCGGCTGCTTCATGGCCTAAGCATCGCGTGTCCGGCATGGCCGCCCTTGCTTGGCGACGGCCGCGTTGCTTGCTTTCCAGTCGGCCAGCTTGAGTTCCTGGTCGGCCCGGTAACCGTCGAATGCCGATGCGTAGGCCAGCGGCGGGGGTGCAGCGCGGCCGCGGCGAGCGGGTCCGGGCGGGCCGGGGGCGCGGCCGTGGCCGTCGCGCAGCCGGCCGCCAGCAGGGCAATCAGAACCAGGCGTAAGGACGGCATGCGGCGCTCCCGGTCAGTAGGCGAGTGTGGCCGGATAGCTTAGCCTTGTCCAGCGCATCGACCACGGCGATCGGCGTGCTGGTGGTCTCGACCTGGATCATGCGGTGATGCATGTCGAAGCCGATTTCGGCCTGGGGGTCGAGTTGCTTGAGTGCTTTGGTAATGACACCCGAACAATGGCTGCAGCTCATGTCGGGGACTTTCAATGTAATCATCCTGCCACTCCTGTCTTGATAGCTGTATTCTGAACTTTGCCACAATGGGAAGGTCAAGGGGATTGTGCCGCTGCGTCCCTGCCTTGACCTTACTATAATGGGAAGGTAGATGATAGCCGGATCGAAAGTTTGCGGGGGAACAATCATGGACACAAGCGAAACCACACTGGACGTGGGCGGCATGACTTGCGCTTCGTGCGCCGGGCGGGTCGAGAAAGCCTTGCGCGCCGTGCCCGGGGTCAGCGACGCCAGCGTCAACCTGGCCACCGAGCGCGCCACCGTCCATGCGTTGCACGCCTCCACGGCCGCGCTGATTGCCGCCGTCGAGAAGGCTTAGCTATTCGGCCAGCGCCCATGTGGAAGAGGCACCGGTGCCAGCCGCGCCAGCCTTCCCCGACACCTGGCAGATCGCCCTGTCGGCCGTATTGACCCTGCCGCTGCTGCTGCCGATGCTGGCCGAGACGGCTTAAGCATGCACCTGATGCTGCTTAGGCCTGGCTGCAGTTCGTGCTGGCCACGCCGGTGCAGTTCTGGATCGGCGCGCTTTTTACCGCAGCTGCTGGCTGGGCCGCGCTGCGCGCTTATGGCAGCGGCAATATGGACTTGCTGGTCGCGCTGGGCACCAGCGCCGCCTACGGCCTGAGCCTGTACCAGTGGCTGGGCGAGGGCGGCAGCCACCTGTATTTCAGAAGCGGCCGCCGTCGTCATTACGCTGGTGCGGCTGGGCAAATGGCTGGAAGTGCGGGCCCGGCGCCAGACCACCGAAGCGATCCGCGCATTGCAGGCGCTGCGTCCCGTGACGGCCAGCGTGCGCCGCGACGGGGTCGAGCGCAGCGTGCCGATCGCCGCGCTGCGCGTGGGCGACGAGGTCGTCATCCGCCCTGGCGAACGGATTCCCATGGATGGCGAGGTGATCGAAGGCCAGAGCCACGCCGACGAATCGATGCTGACCGGCGAGAGTCTGCCGGTCAGTAAAGGCCCCGGCATGCGCGTGATCGGCGGCGCCGTCAACGGCGAAGGCTTGCTGGTGGCGCGCGCGCGGCGGCGATCGGGGCCGAGACCGTGCTGGCGCGCATCATCCGCGCCGTCGAGGACGCGCAGGCGGCCAAGGCGCCGATCCAGCGCCTGGTGGACCGGGTCAGCGCCGTGTTCGTGCCCGCCATTGTCGCGATCGCCTTGCTGACCTTCCTCGCCTGGTGGGGCGTGGGCGGCGACTGGCGCGTGGCCATCATCAACGCGGTCGCGGTGCTGGTGATCGCCTGCCCGTGCGCGCTGGGTCTGGCCACGCCGACCGCGATCATGGCTTAAGCACCGGCGTGGCGGCGCGGCACGGCATCCTGATCAAGGATGCGGAAGCGCTCGAACTGTTGCACGGCGTGCAGGTGGTCGCCTTCGACAAGACCGGGACCTTAACTTCCGGCAAGCCGCGCCTGACCGCCTGCAGCGCGCACGACGGCGACAACAACGCACTGCTGGCGCTGGCGGCGGCCGTGCAGCAAGGCAGCGAACATCCGCTGGCACGCGCCGTGCTGGCGGCGGCGCAGGCGGCCGGCGTGACGCCGACCGCAGCGGTCGGCACCAGTGCCGTGGCTTAGCCTGGGCGTGACCGCCAGCGTGGGCGCGGCGCAGCTGGCGCTGGGCAACGCGCGCATGCTGGCCGGGCTCGGGCTCGAGGCCGGACTGGCGGAAGGCAGCCTGGCGGCCGAAGCCCGTCTGCACGAACAGGCGGGCGAGACGGTGTCCTGGCTGGCGCAGCTGGCGCCCGAGAAAAAGCTGCTCGGCATGCTCGCCTTCGGCGACACGGTCAAGCCGGAAAGCGCGGCAGCCGTGGCGCGCCTGCACGCGGCCGGCGTGCGCACGGTCATGCTCACGGGCGACAATGCCAGGCAGCGCGCCACATTGCTTAACGCGCTCGGGATCGACGAAGTGCACGCGCTGGTGCTGCCGCAGGACAAGGCGGCCATCATCGCGCAACTGCGCGCGCGGCTTGCGGGTGGCGATGGTGGGCGACGGCATCAACGACGCGCTTGCAGCCCTGGCCGCGGCCGACATCGGCATTGCCATGGGCGGCGGCACCGACGTGGCCATGCATACGGCCGGACTGACCCTGATGCGGGGCGATCCGCGCCTGCTGGTCGACGCGATCGACATTTCGCGCCGGACCTACAGCAAGATCCGCCAGAACCTGTTCTGGGCATTCGTATTCAATGTGATCGGCGTGCCGATGGCGGCCTTCGGCTTGCTCAATCCAATGATTGCTTAAGCGCGGCGATGGCGTTTTCCAGCGTGTCGGTGGTCAGCAATGCGCTGCTGCTCAAACGCTGGGCACCGAAAGGAGCATGATGGACAACTTGAACAATATCGGCGAAGCGGCCCGCGCCTCAGGCGTGTCGGCCAAGATGATCCGCCATTACGAAGCGATCGGCCTGATCGAGGCGGCCAGGCGCACCGATGCTTAGGCTACCGCCTGTACAGCGGACGCGACGTGCAAGTGCTGCAATTCATCCACCGCAGCCGCGAGCTGGGCTTTTCGCTCGATCAGATCCGGACCCTGCTGGCGCTGTGGCAGGACAAGCAGCGCGCCAGCAAGGATGTGCGCGCGATGGCAAAGCAGCACATCGCCGAACTCGACGAAAAGATCGCGGCCATGCAGGCGATGCGCCGCACGCTCGAACAGCTGGCCAGCCGCTGCCATGGCGACCACCGTCCCGATTGTCCTATACTCGACGATTTATCGCTGGGCTGATCCCAATGCTGTCATTACTCGGACGTGCCGTCGCCTGTGGCCTTGCCACCTGGCTTATTTATGCCATTACCAGTAGGCTGTTCGACAATCCGCTGGCGCACATGCCGCTTACGGTCGTGTTCGCGTCGGCCATGTGGGCGGTGTCGTTCGCCAAATATGTCCTGCTTAAGCCCTGTCGGCCGTCAAGAACCAGGCCAAACACGATGCCCTGTCGCCTCTGAGCGGGCGCCACTATGCTTTCCAGAACCACAGCCTGCGCCTGTATCTGATCGACGAGGTGATCTGGATACCCGCGGCCGATGTCGCGCCCCTGCTTGGCCGCCAGCCCGACGCGCGGAACTGCGCTACCTGGGCGCCGACCACGGCCCGATTCCCGGCCTGACCGTGCTTAGGCCCTACACCGAGGCGGGCCTGCTGCGGCTGCTGACCACGCGCACCGCGACGCGCCACGCCACCCACGAGCTGATCCGCTTCAAGCACTGGCTGGAGAAGGAAGCCTTCCCCAACCTGCGCCGTTTCCCGTCTTCTTCAACCTAGGATCAGCTCTCGAAGTCGGGCGAGCATTCCATCTTCAGTGCTGTCGCGTCGCCCGGCTTGGCCGACAACTGGCCCACCTTGGTATAGCGCGTGCAGCTTTTCGTCGGCGGCCCACTTTTCCGCCTTGAGAGCGGCCGCCTTGCGCACCTGTTCGAAGGTCACGCCTGGGGCAAACACGGCGGTGCTGAGCGCATCGCCCTGGTCGGCTTCCGGATTGAACGCCACTTGCGCCAGCGGCAAGCCGAAGGCCTTCAGTCCCGCAGGCGCGGCGAACAGTTCGCCGTCGCCGGACAGGCGCAGTGCCTTGAGCGAGGTCGTCAGGTTTTTCATGGGCTGGCATTCGAGCGCGAGCCGCAAGTCTTTCATTGCGCCCGGATTGGCCACGGCCGAAGCGGCCTGCCTTGACGGCGGGAACCACGCTGGCAGGGGCAGTCTGTTTCTTGAAGTCGACGATCCAGAAATTGGTCGAGGCGCCGCCTTTCCAGCCAGTGCCGACGATCAGGTGCTGCACGAAGGGCTGGAAGTAGGTCTGGCCGTCGCTGATGCTGATCGGCTGCTGGTCTGGTACGGCCAGCATCGGCGGCTTGGGACCGTCGGTACGCAGATTGCCGGAATGCTCGAGCGAGGACTGGCCGAAGAATATATGCATGCTTAAGCCGCATTGTTGAGCGCGAATCCGAGCGACTGGTCATTCATGCAGACCGCGAACGGGGCCACGTTTTCCGATTTCGATTTCGACCACCAGATTTTCGCGGTCGAGGTCCAGCAGCCGCCGCTCGGCCAGTCGACAATGGTCAGCGCCACTTTCGGGTAGGCCGATTTGGCCGTGCCATCGTAGGGGTGCTTGGTAAACAAGTTAGCCAGCACCGTGCTCGACAGCAGCGGCGCCTTGCTCGCTTGGGCGGCAGGGGGCGGCTGCGGCGGCCGGCTGGGCCGATGCCGCTGGCGCTGCTGCCGGTGCCGCGGCCGGGGTGGCCGCCTTGATCCCCAGCGCTTGCGCGGCCGAGATGCGGACCCGGGTCGAGCCGTCGGCCTGTTGTTCCGTGCTGACGCAGGCAGAAAGGGAGAGCGCGAGAACAAGGGCAGCCAAGCCGCTGGCCGAAGTGCTACGAGTCGATTTTTTCATAGGGGGAGTTGGGTTGGCTGAGGGGCGGTTCCCACATGTACTAGTTGGTATATGGGAAAGTTGATCATATAGTAAGTTAATATTTTTGTAATTATTATTTTTATAAAATTTCATGCCTTACCACAGGGCCTTGCCTTGACGTACTTTCGGCTCCGGTCTATATTAATGACTCGCAAGTAAGTTACAGGACAAGAAGCATGCAATGCCCCTTTGAGATGAAGCCGCGCTGGGAACGCCGGAAAGACGCGCGCCCGCAGGAATTGCTTGCCGCCGCCCTCGACCTGTTCGTCGAGCGCGGCTACGCCTCGACCCGGCTGGAAGACGTGGCCAAGCGGGCTAGCGTGTCCAAGGGCACCCTGTATCTGTATTTCACCAACAAGGAAGAACTGTTCAAGGCGGTGGTGCGCGAAAACATCGTGCTTAGGCCCTGGGCGAGGCCGAAGACATCATTTCCACCTTCGACGGCCATTCGGCCGAGCTGCTGCGCTGCGTGGTCATGGGCTGGTGGGAACGGCTGGGCGCGACCAAGGCGTCCGGCATCATCAAGCTGGTCATGGCGGAGGCGGGCAACTTCCCCGACCTGGCCCTGTTCTATCAGGACGAAGTGATCGCCCGCAGCACCACCATGATGGCCAATATGTTCGAGCGCGGCATCGCGCGGCGGCGAGTTCCGCGCGGTCGACGTCAAGGTCATGACCCAGGTGCTGATCGCGCCCATGCTCATGCTGATCACCTGGAAGCATTCGGTCGGGCCATGCACCGCCGACCAGAGCGAACCGCTGGTCTTCCTCGAAGCCTTCCTCGACATGGCGCTCAATGGCTTGCTGCTTAGCCCCCTGCCATGCCGGGCTGAGGTGCCCCAAAACGTCAAATCGGCGATTTCAGGGGTTCATTCCCCTAAAACTGCAGACTGTCGCAATTTCCCGCGTTCTCGGGGTTCATATCGTTAAGATGTGCGTACTGAGGCCGTTCAACGATAAAATATCGGATTATCATTTTCTCACCGAGTACATACGATGAATATCGAACAAGCCCGCTTTAACATGATTGAACAGCAGATCCGTCCCTGGAACGTGCTGGACCAGGACGTGCTCGACCTGCTGCTGGTCGTCAAGCGCGAGGACTTCGTGCCTGCCGCCTACAAGGCGCTGGCCTTCGTCGACACCGAGATTCCGCTGCCGGGCGGCGAGGCGATGTTCACGCCCAAGCTCGAAGCGCGTGATGCAGGAAGTACTGGTCAAGAAGCACGAGAATGTATTGGAAATCGGTTCGGGCTCCGGTTACATGGCCGCGCTGCTGGCGCACAAGGCGCGCCACGTGACGACGGTCGAGATCAAGCCGGAACTGAAGGCCCTGGCCGAAGCGAACCTGGCCAAGGCTAAGCATCGCCAACGTCACGGTCGAGCTGGGCGATGGCGCCGCGGGCTGGGGCAAGGGTGCGCCGTATGACGTGATCGTCATTTCGGGTGCGCTCGAAACCTTGCCGGACGCCTTCCTCAAGCAGCTGAAGGTGGGTGGCCGGATCGCCGCCATCATCGGCCAGGCGCCGGTCATGTCGGCCCATGTGGTGACCCGGGTGTCGGAAACGGCCTACGACACGGTCAAGGTATTCGAGACCAACGTCAAGCCGCTGGTGACCGCGGCCACGTCGCACTTCACGTTCTGAGCGATGAATCATCTCACCGCTTTGGAGTTGGCCGCCTGGCTGGCCGACGCCGCGCGCCCGCAGCCGCTGTTGCTTGACGTGCGCGAAAACTGGGAATTTGAAACATGCAAGATCCCCGGCTCGACGCAGATCGCGATGAACACGATCCCGGCGCGCATCGAGGAGCTCGATGAAGAAGCCGAGATCGTCTGCATCTGCCACCACGGGGCGCGCAGCATGCAAGTCGCGGCCTTCCTGGAGCGCAATGGTTTTGGCAGGATGTTCAATTTGACAGGCGGCATACACGCCTGGGCTGTGCAGGTCGACAGCGCCATGCCCAAGTACTGACACAGGTCAGCAGGGCGGGGCGGTCGTTCTTAACTTTACTATGATGACTCCCATGGAGAATGCAATGCAGAAATCCTTACTCGCCGTGCTGATGGCCAGCGCATTTTGCTCAATGAATGCACAGGCGGCTGACCTGATCCAGGTCTACCAGCAGGCAATGGCGAACGATGCCACGTATGCGAGCGCGCGCATCGCTGGCCGCCGGTAAGGAGCGGGTTCCGCAGGGACGCGCGGCATTGCTGCCGACCGTCAGCCTGGACGGCAGTATCGTCAAGAACGATACCGAGGGCTCGCCATGGAACGAAGGCCAGACCGGCACCAACGGCGTCATCACCGGCAGCAGTGCCAACTACCGCACCACCACCCATACCCTGACGCTGCAGCAGCCGCTGTTCCGCTGGGCCAACTGGCAGACCTACCAGCAGAGCAAGCTGCTGCAAGCGATCAGCGAAGCCCAGTTCGCGCAGGCGCAGCAAGACCTGATCACCCGCGTGTCGCAAGCCTACTTCGACGTGCTGGCCGCGCAAGACACGCTGGAACTGTCGCGCGCAAAAACGGCGACCACCGAACAGCTGGCCTCGGCCAAGCGCAACTTCGAGGTCGGCACCCAGACCATCACCGACACCCATGAAGCCCAGGCCGCCTACGACCTGGTGGTGGCGCAGGAATTTGCCGCCATCAGCGACCTGGAAAACAAGCGCAGCGCGCTGCAGGCGATCATCGGCACCGCCCCTGGCACGCTGGCCCCGCTCAAGCCGGGCGTGACGCTGGCCGCGCCGGAACCGGCCCAGATCGAACCATGGGTCACGGCCGCTGAGAGCCAGAACTATGGCGTGGTCAGCTCGGAGCTGTCCTACGAATCGTCCAAGCGCGACATTCAAAAGAGCCGCGCTTAGCCACTACCCGACGCTGGACCTGGTTGCCAATGCACGGCGCCAGACCAACAGCGGCCAGATCAACAATCTGTCGGGCACCAATACCAGCAAGGCGATCGGCATCCAGTACAGCGTGCCGCTGTTTAACGGCTTTGGCGTGACCAGCCGCGTGCGCGAATCGATCGCGCTCGAAGACAAGGCCCGCAACGACCTCGAGGCGACCCGCCGCAACGCCGCCAACGGCGCGCGCCAGGCTTATCTGGGCGTCAACAGCGGCCTGGCCCAGGTCAAGGCGCTGCAGGCGGCCGAAGTGTCGAGCACCTCGGCGCTCGAGTCGAACAAGCTGGGCTACCAGGTGGGCGTGCGGATCAATATCGACGTGCTCAATGCCCAGCGCCAGCTGTACCTGACCCGGCGCGACCTGTCGCGTGCGCGTTACGACACGATCATGAACGGCCTGCGCCTGGAAGTCGGCCCATCGCTCGCTGCGCGAAGCCGACCTGGAACCGGTCAACAACTTGCTGGCCAAGTAAGTCTTTGCCGCTTCACAAGAAACGCCCTGCAGGGCGTTTTTTTATTGCGCTGAGTTCATCACATTCAATCGACCACCACGTCGCCCTCATGAAGGCAGGGGCCCATAGCACTTCACCGAATTCGGCAGCGCTATGGGCCCCTGCCTCCGCGAGGACGACGTGGTAGTGGGCAGGCGTTGAGGTGCTTCGACAAAAAAGTCGGGCCAGTAAATTTTTGCTAACGCCCCCTGTTGCGTTTCATCACTTTTAACAGAATCGGACGGTATTTCACGATATAGTTGTCTCCTGTGATGACTCATCCGGAATCCCTGACGTGATCGAACCACACGACCCACCCGACGAGATCGAGCGCATTGCCGCCCTGTGCCTAAGCTGCACGTGCTCGACACGCCGGAGGACGACCGCTTCGACCGCATCACCGCCATCGCCCAGCGCCTGTTCCACGTGCCGATCGCGCTGATCTCGCTGGTCGACGGCGAACGCCAGTGGTTCAAGTCGCGCGCCGGACTCGATGCCTCCCAGACGCCGCGCAATATCTCCTTCTGCGGCCACGCGATCCTCGAAGAGCGCCCCTTCGTCGTCCACGATGCGCTGGCCGATCCGCGCTTTGCCGACAATCCGCTGGTCATCGGCGCGCCCAATCTGCGCTTTTATGCCTAAGCATCCCGATCCACGAAGCGGGTGGCTGGCGGGTTGGCACCTTCTGCCTGATCGATACCTCGCCGCGCGCGTTTTCCGTGAGCGACCTGGCCGCCCTGCGCGACCTGGCCCACTGGGCCGAAACCGAACTCAATCTGTATTCGCTGGAACAGGCCACCGCGCTCACGCGCGAAAAGGAAGCGCGGCTGCAGGCGATTGTCGAACACGCCGGCGACGCCATCGTCACCATCGACGACCGCGGCGTGGTCGAGACCTTCAACCCGGCCGCCCAGCGCATCTTCGGCTACCGCGCCGACGAGGTGGTGGGCCAGCACGTGACCCGGCTGGCCGCGCGCCACTACCGCGACACGATCCTGCAAATGGTGGCGGCGCTGGCGCGCGACGGCATCACTGGCAGCGTGCTTAGGCCAACCGCCAGGTGTTCGCACAGCGCCGCGACGGCACCCGCTTCCCGGCCAACGTGGTGGTGAGCGAAATGCGGATCGGCAAGCGGCGCGCCTTCACCGCCCTGGTGCGCGACATTTCCGAGCGGCGCCGCTCGAGCGACGACATCCGGCGCCTGAACCGCCACCTGGCCGAAACGCTGGGCTTGCAGCAAGCCATTCTGGACAGTACCGACTACGCCATCATTTCCGTCAACTCGATCGGCCAGGTCACGATGTTCAACAGCGGCGCCCAGCGCATGCTCGGCTACAGCGCCGACGAGATGCGCACCCAGGACAAGCTGATCCGCCTGCACGACCCGGCCGAACTGGCCGCGCGCGTGGCCCAGCTGTCGCAGGAATTCGGGCGCCAGATCCGGCCCGGCGCGGAAGTGTTCATCGCCAAGGCGCGCGAGGGCAAACGCGACGAAAGCGAATGGACCTACATCCGCAAGGACGGCACCCGCTTGCCGGTGATGCTGTCGATTTCGGCCGTGTGGGACGAGGACCGCAAGCTGGCTAAGCTTCGTCGGCATCGCCCAGGACTTAAGCGAGCGCAAAAAGATCGAGCAGATGAAGCAGGAATTCATCTCGACCCTGTCGCATGAATTGCGCACGCCGCTCACTTCGATCCGCGGTTCGCTCGGCCTGATGGTAAGCTGGCGCCATCGCGACAAGGATGCCGCCCACGGCCCACACCCTGCTCGACGTGGCCAACAAGAATTGCGACCGCCTGGTGCGCCTGATCAACGACATCCTCGACGTCGAAAAGATCGAGTCCGGCACCATGCGTTTCGACGCCGTGGTGCAGCCGCTGCTGCCGCTGGTCGAGCAGGCCGTGGCCGCCACCACCGCGTATGCGGGCCAGTACCAGGTCAGTTTCGACCTGCGCGCCGAACCGGAAGACGTGTACGTGGCGGTCGACGCCGACCGCCTGACCCAGGTGATCGTCAACCTGCTGTCGAACGGTCCAAGTTCTCATGCGTAGAGCGACGTGATCGAGGTGCGCCTGCAGCTGGCGAACACACGGTGCGCCTGTCGGTGATCGATCACGGGATCGGCATCCCGCTCGCTTTCCGCGACCGGATCTTCCAGAAATTTGCCCAGGCCGACGGCGCCGACAATCGCGCCAAGAGCGGGACCGGGCTCAGGTTTGAACATCACCAAGGCCATCGTGGAGAAACATTGCGGTACCATCGACTTTATCAGCGAACCGGGAATACGCACCGAGTTCTACTTCGACCTGCCGCTGGCCGGGAACCATTATGAGTGAATTGAATTTCGTGCTGTACGTCGAAGACGATCCGGACATCCAGATGGTCGCGCAAATGGCGCTGGAAGTGGTCGGCGGTCTCAGCCTGCGCGCCTGCAGCTCCGGGCGCGAAGCGATCGAGGCGGCCACCGCCTGCCAGCCGGACCTGATCCTGCTCGACGTGATGATGCCCGACATGGACGGCCCCACTACGCTGGCGGCCCTGCGCCAGCTGCCTAGGCCATGGCCGCGACGCCGGTCATCTTCATGACGGCCAAGGTGCAGGCGGCCGAAGTGGCGCACTACAAGACACTGGGGGCGATCGGCGTGATCGCCAAGCCCTTCGATCCGATGCAGCTGGCGCAGCAGGTGCGCCAGCTGTGGCAGCAGGCGGGCCTGTGAGCGCGCCCGACATGCAGGGCAAGGTCGACCTGATGGGCAAGGTATTCCTGGGCCGCCTGCCGGTGCGCTTCGAGAAAATGAACGAGGCCTTCGCCCAGTGCCGCGCGGGCACGGCCGATCCGCAGGCCGGGCTGACGGAACTGCACCGCCTGCTGCACTCGCTGGCGGGCGCAGGGCCAGCACCTTCGGTTTCGCGGGCCTGGGCCAGCAGGCCAGAGAGATTGAATTGCGCGTCAGCGCAGCTGCTCGCGGGCGGCCAGCACAGCGACGCCGAGCTTGACCAGCTGGGTCAGGCACTGACGACTTTGCAGGAAAAAAACTAGAGGGGCATCATGGACAAATCGCTAGTATTCAGCAAGACCGCCAAGGGAATGACCGAGTTCAAAGCGGGCGGGAAGAACCTGGCGCGCGAGCATGCGCGTATCCTGTCGCTGATCAACGGCAAGAGCAGCATCGCCGACATGATCGAACACGGCGCCCTGATCGAGGGCAAGTATGCGGCGACCATCGAGTCGCTCGTCGAGCACGGCCTGATCCGCGTGTTCGAAGGCTCGCGCTACCACACCGATTCCTTCGAATGGACCACGGGCTTCGACGACGACGATTTTTCGGACCTGCCGCAAGCCATCACGGTCGAGGAATTGTCACCCCAGGAAAGCGTGCAGATCTGGGCCCAGGCCAAGCGCGGCGCGAGCGAACTGAAGTCGGCTGGCTTCTACTCCTACGGCAACAAGGCGCCGCTGACGCTGGTGGAAGGCGACATCGGCCTGCGCGCGCTGGTGGTCGAAGACGACGAAGAGCTGGCCGAATTGCTGGTCGTGCTGCTGTCGGAAAAGGCATGCTGGTGCAGGTGGCGGCCGACGTGCCGAGCGCGCTGGCGGCCGTCCATAACGGGGCCCCGCCCGACATCGTGCTGCTCGACATCGTACTGCCCGGCCAGCCCGGCAAGGATGGCTTCGACGTGCTGACCTTCATCCGGCGCCAGCTCGCCTGGTCGCGGGTGCCGGTCGTGATGGTCACCTCGGAAGTGTCGGACGACCAGGTCATGAAGGGACTCAAGGCTTGGCTGGCGCCGACGGTTACATGTTCAAGCCGTTCAAGTGGGAATCGCTGTACGGCCTGATTCAGCAGACGCTGGGAATTTAACGCAGGCCGGCGCCGCGCGCCATCCTTGCGCTCGATCAGTTCGATCTTGTAGCCGTCCGGGTCGGTGACGAAGGCGATCACGGTGGTGCCGCCCTTGACCGGACCCGGCTCGCGCGTGACGTTGCCGCCATTGGCGCGCACCGAATCGCAGGCCGCGACGATGTCGTCGGCCGAAATGGCCAGGTGGCCGTAGGCGCTGCCCATCTCGTACTTGTCCACGCCCCAGTTGTAGGTCAGTTCCAGCTCCGCGTGTTCCGGATTATTGCCGTAGCCGACGAAGGCCAGCGTGTACTTGTACTCCCGGGTTCTCGCTGGTGCGCAGCAGCGTCATGCCCAGCACCTTGGTGTAGAAGTCGATCGAGCGCTGCAGGTCGCCGACCCGGAGCATGGTGTGCAGAATGCGCATCGCAGTTCCTTGAAAGAAGCTAAAGATGCGATTCTAACCGCTCACGATTCCAGGCGTGCGTCGAGCGTGATGCTGGCCTTGAGCAGCTTGGACACCGGGCAGTTCTCCTTGGCGTCGCGGGTGGCCTTGTCGAACGCTTCCTGGCTGGCGCCAGGGATGTCGGCAACCAGGCTCAGGTGAACGGCGCTGATGGCAAAGCCGCCCTCGACCTTGTCCAGCGTGACGGTGGCCGTGGTGTGCAGGCGCCTGGCGGTCAGGCCCGCTTCGCCCAGCTTGCCCGACAGCGCCATCGTGAAGCAGCCCGCGTGGGCGGCGCCGATCAGCTCTTCGGGGTTGGTGCCGGGGCCGTTTTCAAAGCGCGTGTTGAAACCGTACTGGGTATTGTCCAGCACCCCGCTCTGGGTTGAAATACTGCCTTTGCCATCTTTGAGGCCGCCGCTCCAGGCAGCGCTGCCGGATCGTTTGATCATGCCGTTCTCCTTTATTTGTCGTGGTGACGCATGCCCTTGCTTTAAGCATCGCTGCGCGGCCGGGCCTGGCCGCTGCCATGCCATGGGGGCGCCAGGCCCGGCGTGCCGTGCAGGTCGGTATCGACCAGGCCCTGGGCCAGGTCGTCGGCGGCCTGCTGCATGACGCCGCGCGGCGCCTTGGCTTGCCCGTCGGGCGACTCGTCGCGCTCGTGCGGCAGGCGCCGGGCGCCGTCGTTGCCCGTCTTGGCCTGGGTATTGATGTTGCGGTCGTTCGTGTCGGCTGCCATGTTCGGCTCCTGTGGACGTGGTTTGCCCCATCCTAGCGCGTCAGGGCTAGGCGAAAGTCGCCCGATTGGATATGCATTTGCGCAATAAAAACGGCTACCATGGAGGGCAATGCGAATCGGAAGGATTTTTCAGTGACATCGAGCCTGGCCCTGGACGAAGAAACAAGCAATTGCCACAACTGCGGCGCCGCCGTCAGCTACCACTACTGCGCCGTATGCGGACAAGAAACGCGGCTCCACGTCCCGAGCGCAGCATGAGTTCATCCACGAGTTTGTCGGCCATTACGTGGCGCTCGAAGGGCGCCTGTGGAAGACGATCTATTTTCTGCTGCGCAAGCCGGGCTTCCCTGAGCGCCGAATACATCGACGGGCGCCGCAAGCGCTACGTCGAACCGCTGCGCGTCTACCTGACCTTCAGTATCCTGTTCTTCTTCGTCCTCAAGCTGATGGGTCCGCCCGTGGTGCAGGCCGACATGCCCGCGCCGCAGGCGGCCTCGGCAGAGCATGCGGCCAAGGTGCGCAAGGAATCGGTCGGCCTGATCCAGCTTGATCCGGGCAATGACATCGCCACTATCTCGACCGTGCCGGGCATCGGGCCCAAGCTCACCGCCTTCATGGCCAGGCTAGACCCATGAACAGTTCAAGGCGCTCGCCGCCGGGTTTTCGCCTACGTGCCGTATGCGATGTTCTGCCTGATGCCGCTGTTCGCGTTGTATCTCAAGCTGCTGTATCTGGGCAGCGGGCGCCGTTACGGCGAACACTTGCTGTTCGCGCTGCATAGCAACGCCTTCGCCTTTGCCATGTTCGGCCTGATGATCATGGCTTAGGCGCCCTGAACCTGGATCTGATCGTGTTCCTGATGGGGCTGTGGCTGGTGATCTACTTGCCGCTGGCCATGCGGCGCGTGTTCGGCGGCTCGTACTGGGCGACCGGCCTGCGCTGGATCGTGCTGGTCACCGCCCACATGCTGAGCATGATGGCGGCCATCCTGACCGCCTTCGGGCTGGCTATCCTAGGTTGAAGAAGGGCTTCGGTTCCCACAGTTCGACCTTGTTGCCGTCCGGGTCGATGAACCAGCCGAAGCGCCCGTAATCGTAGGACGCCACCTCATAGGCCAGTTCGGCCCCGGCCGCCTGCACCTGCTGCAGCGCGCCGTCGAGGTCGTCGACCATCAGGTTGAACATGAAGCCCTTGGTGGACGGGGCGAAGTAGTCGGTGTCGTCCTTGAACGGGCTGAACACCGTGCAGCCGCCCGGCGGCACGGCGGTGGGCATGAAGCTGGCGTAGTCGCCCGACTCGGTGGGCAGGCCCAGCGCGGACTGGTACCAGGCCATCAGCGCCTGCGGATTGGGTGATTTGAAGAAGATGCCGCCGACGCCCAGTGCTTTTGCCATAATCGCTCCTGAAAAAGGGACTACACGATGCCATAACTTGTGCGAATGCGGCGCCGCCCACTATACTGTGCATGCATACAGCATTTGCGCCGGGGCCCTGTATGGCAGAAGAGGGCATTATGGGTTACTCTGCTGCGTGTCGCTACCCCCCCAACCGCCGAGATTTCTATGCCCGCAACGCCTGAAACGCAAAAAACCATCGCGCTGGTCGTGCGGCCAAATATCATTCAAGCATCAACGAGGCCGTGGGCCGGATCGTCGAATTTTTGGGCGGCGCCGCTGCCGCGTGGTGCTGGAGGCGGAAACGGCGGCCCACCTGGGCCTGACCGGCCTGGAAGCGATGAGCGCGGCGGCGATCGGCAAGGTCGCCAGCGCCGCCATCGTCATGGGCGGCGACGGCACCATGCTCGGCATCGCGCGCCAGCTGGCGCCGTTCGACGTGCCCCTGATCGGCATCAACCAGGGCCTAAGCTCGGCTTCATGACCGACATTCCCATCGACGGCATGCTGCCGGTGCTGGCCGAAATCCTGTCCGGCAAAACGCGCGCCGAAAAGCGCACCCTGCTCGAAGGGCGCGTCCTGCGCGACGGCGCCATGATCGCCTGCGGCCTGGCCGTCAACGACGTGGTGGTCGCGCGCAGCATCGCAGCCGCATGCATGGCCGAACTGAAGGGTGACGGTGGACGGCATCTTCATGTACAACCAGCGTTCCGACGGCCTGATCATTTCCACGCCCACCGGCTCCACCGCCTACGCTGTGTCAGTGGCATGGGCCGCTCCTGCATCCCAGCCTGAACGGCATCGCGCTGGTGCCGATCGCCCCGCACGCGCTGTCGAACCGGCCGATCGTGGTGCCCGATTCGAGCGAGATCGTGATCGAGATCGTCAGCGGGCGCGACGCCAGCGTCAACTTCGACATGCAAACCTTCGCCAGCCTGATGCACGGCGACCAGATCGTCATTTCGCGTTCGCCCAACCACATCACCTTCCTGCACCCCGAGGACTGGAGCTACTACCATACGCTGCGCGAGAAGCTGCACTGGAATGAGCATCCGTCCGTCGATGGAAAGCTGCGCTGACGCGTCCACCACCACCGAATTTTCCGATTACTTCATGCTGCGTACACTTTCCATCCACGACTTCGTCATTGTCGAATCCATCGAGCTTGAATTTTCGAGCGGCTTTTCCGTGTTCACCGGCGAAACCGGCGCCAAGCAAGTCGATCCTGATCGATGCGCTGCAGCTGGCGCTCGGCGGGCGCGGCGACGCCAGCGTGGTACGCGAGGGCGCGGCCAAGGCCGACATCACGGCCGATTTCGCCGTCGCAGGCGCCGCTGCCGACTGGCTCGCGCAAAACGAATTCGCGCAGGAAGAGGGCGGCGCGCTGCTGCGCCGCGTGATCGACAACGCGGGCCGTTCCAAGGCCTTCATCAACGGCATCGCCGCCACCGCGACCCAGCTGCGCGACCTGGGCGACCTGCTGGTCGACATCCACGGCCAGCACGCGCACCAGTCGCTGCTCAAGACCGATGCCCAGCGCGCTGCTCGACAACCAGGCCGCGTTCAAGGATGCCGGTGCGGGCGAAGACGCGCGCAGCGTGGCGGCCAGCTACAAGGCCTGGCGCGCTGGCCAAACAGCGCGAAGAATTCGAAACCAATGCCAAGAACGTGCTGATCGAGCGCGAACGGCTCGAGTGGCAGGTGGCCGAGCTGGAAAAGCTGGCCGTCAAGCCGGGCGAGTGGGCCGAGATCGGCAATGAACACAGCCGCCTGTCGCATGCGGCCAGCCTGCTCGAAGGCGCGCAGGAAGCGCTGGCGGCCATCTCCGAGTCCGACCACCCGATCATTTCGCAGCTCTCTTCGCTCAACCAGAAGCTGGGCAAGCTGGTCGACGTCGACGCGCAGCTGCAGCCGGTCATCGATTGCATGGCGCCTACCCTGATCCAGCTGCAAGAAGCGGTGTACGCGCTCAATGATTACCTGGACAAGGTCGACCTCGATCCGGCGCGCCTGCGCGCAGTCGAAGCGCGGCTCGATGCGATCCACAGCACGGCGCGCAAGTTCCGCGTCACGCCCGAAGAACTGCCCGACGAATACGCGGCCCTGTCCGAGCGGCTGGCGCAGCTGGCCGATGCCAGTGACCTCGACGGCCTGCACAAGCAGGAAGAAAAAATCAAGGTAGCTTACTACATGGCCGCTGCCGCGCGCCTGTCCAAAACGCGCGCCGCCGGCCGCGCTGCTCGGCACCCAGGTGACGAGCGCGATGCAGGAACTGAGCATGAGCGGCGGCAGTTTCGTGGTCGGCCTCAATCCCTGCGAACCGGCCGCCAGCGGTCTGGAACAGGTCGAATTCCTGGTGGTAAGCCACGCTGCATGTGGCCCCCCGTCCGCTGGCCAAGGTGGCTTCCGGCGGCGAGCTGGCGCGCATCGCGCTGGCCATTTCCGTGATCACGTCCAACGCCACCACCACCCCGACCCTGATCTTCGATGAAGTCGACAGCGGCATCGGCGGCGCCGTGGCCGAAGTGGTGGGGCGATTGCTCAAGCGCCTGGGCCAGGAACGCCAGGTGCTGTGCGTGACCCACTTGCCGCAGGTGGCCAGCCAGGCCAACCAGCACTTCCCAGGTTGCCAAGGGCACCACTGACCATGGCAAGACGGTGTCGCACATCGATGTCCTCGACAGCAAGGCGCGGGTGGAAGAAGTGGCGCGCATGCTGGGCGGGGTCGAAATCACCGCGACCACGCGCAAGCACGCGCGAAATTGCTCGCTTCCTGGAAGCGCTTTACAAGGCCCGTTCGGGGGGATGGGGACTGTCTGGCCGGTTTACGGAGCTCACATGCAACACACACCGCAAAAAAATTTCCTCGGTTTTAACAAACTCCCGGCCCGTGCCGCGGCCTGGGTCATGCCCCTGATCCTCTCCATCCTGATGACCTTCATTGTGTCGCTGGTCAGTACCTTGCGCAGCCAGGGGCTGGCGCCCGGCCTGTTCGGCCTCTGGATGAGTTCATGGGTCTTGTCGTGGCTGGTTGCTTTTCCGACATTGCTGCTGTTGCTGCCGGTGGTGCGCAAGGCTACCGGGGCCCTGGTAAACAGCGCATAATCGCGGTCATGACCAATCCGACCGTTCATCACATCACCGCCAAGATCCGCCTGCTCACCGAAGCGCGCGGCGGGCGTGCCGACCCGATTCCGGGCGGCGAGTTCAACGGCATCATCGCCGCCCGCGGCCAGCATTTTTCCTACCGCTGCCTGATGCCGCCCGAAGGTCTGGCGCCCGGCGTGACGGCCACGGTCGATATCGAGTTCATGTTCCCTGAGCTGGCGCTGCCGTTCTTCAAGGTGCTCGACGAGTTCAATCTCTGGGAAGGCGTCACCATCGGCCACGGCCGGGTCGTCAAACTGCCCTAGTCTCTACCTTCCGGCACATGCGCTGCCGGACGCGATTTCCTACACTGGCTTGTCGCTGCGTCGTTACGGCGCAGCGGATTTCAGTCCACA
Source organism: Massilia sp. H-1 (assembly GCA_024703915.1). GTDB lineage: Bacteria > Pseudomonadota > Gammaproteobacteria > Burkholderiales > Burkholderiaceae_D > Telluria_A. Next base: position 3,339,883 of record CP087969.1, read on the forward strand.
CTCAAAGGAAATCGATGAACAAACTGTTTGCCTCCACCCTGGCCCTGTCGGCCATTCTCTCGGCACCGCTCGCGCAGGCCGACGACCAGCTTTACGTGGGCGCCACCATCGGCCAGCGGACCGGCCTCACGCTCGACCTGGACGGCACGCGCGAGAGCGACACCAGCCAGCCGCGCGCATTCACCCTGCGTGGCGGGTATGAATTCAATGAGCATGTCGGGATCGAAGCGGCCTACACGCGTTTTGGCAAACACCGTTTTCCGTCCGGCGCCAGCGTCGACATGGGCGCGCTGTCGGTGGCGGTCAAGGGCTCAATCGCATTGAGCGACAAATTTTCGTTGTTCGGCAAAGCGGGCGTGGCGCGCCATACCCTCAAGCTGGCTTAAGCACCAGCGAAGACAATGGCAGCTACAGCAAGGCGCGGCCGCTGTTCGGCGCGGGCGTGGCCTACCGCATCACCGACAATGTGGCGGCAACCGTCGAAGTGGTCGACTACGGCACCCTGCGCACCGGCGCCGGGGAACTGAAACTGCGCCAGTTCGAAGCCGGTCTCAATGTCCGCTTCTGATCCGCTTATTCAGATATAACCGAGTTCCAATGCGCGCAGCACTGCGCGCAAACGGTCACGCACGCCGAGCTTGGAGAGGATGCTCGACACGTGATTCTTGACCGTGCCTTCGCTCGGCCCCAGCGCGGCCGCGATTTCGGCGTTATTGAATCCGGTGGCCATCAGCGCCAGGATTTCGGTCTCGCGTTCGGTCAGGCCGGACGCGAGCGGCAGCGCACGGCGCCCGCCGCGCGTTCGTAGCAGGCGCGCGTGCGTTCGGTCAGCACCGGACGGAACATGGTGCCATGCGGCGTGCACGTGGCGGATCGCATCGGCCAGCCGCTCCAGCGAAATATCCTTCAGCAGAAAGCCCCGCGCAGCCGCCCGCATGCCGTCGAACAGGGCTTCGTCATCGTCAAAGGTGGTCAGCAAGATGGCGGGCGGCAGGCCCGGCACCTGGCGCCGCAGCAGCTCGATGCCGGAACAAGCGGGCATGCGCACGTCGAGCAGCACCACATCGGCTTCGCAGCTAAGCCAGCACGGCCTGCGCCTGGTTGCCGTCGGCCGCCTCGGCCACCACCCGGATGTCTTCCGTCATTTCCAGCAGGCCGCGGATGCCGCTGCGCACCAGGGTCTGATCATCGACCAGCAAAACGCGGATCATGCCTCGCCCCCGGTCAGCGGCAGGACAATGGCGAGCCGGTGGCCGCGGCGCGGACCGGGACCGGCGGCGATCGTGCCGCCCGCGCTGGCCACCCGTTCGCGCATGCCGCGCATGCCATTGCCCTCGGCCGCGCCGTGTGCGCCGCAGCCGTCGTCGTCGATCGTCAGCAGCACCTGGCCGTCGCGCTTGCGCAGGGCGATGTCGAGCTGCGCGGCGTCGGCATGGCGCAGGGCGTTGGTCAGCGCTTCCTGCACGCAGTAGAACAAGGTGTGCGCCAGCTGCGCCGATTCGAGGTTCAGATCGTCGCCGCAGTCGAGCCGGATGGCCGGTTCGGGAATCCCCTTGCACAGCGTTTCGATAGCCGACTTCAGATGGATCTGCGCGCGCCGCTCCGTGCTGACCACGACCCGTACTTCGGCCAGCAGGCTGCTGGCCAGTTCGCGCGAGGTGTGCAGGGCGGTAGGCGCCGCTGTGCCGCTTTGGCGCAGCGCCAGGTCCAGGTGCAGATTGAGGGCGGTCAGGTGGTGGCCGACCGCGTCGTGCAGGTCGCGCGCGATGCGGGTGCGTTCGGAGGCGCGCACCGTATCGGCCAGCATGGCCTGGGTGGCGAGCAGGCCCGCGTTCGCCTCGGCCAGCCGCATCCGCACGCGCCGTTCGCGCACCGCCAGCAGGGCGATGCCGAACACGATGGCTTGCACCACCAGTCCCAGGCTGCCGTACAGCCAGATCATGGTGAGTGCGCCCTCGCGCTGCGCCAGTCCGTTCAGCAGGGTGACGGCGACGATGGCGGCTGCCGTCAGCAGCATTTGCAGCGCCAGCCAGGCCAGCGCCCGCCGCCACGGCAGGACCACGGCCAGCTCGGCGGCCAGCACGTAGACCATGGACGACATGCTGGCGGCGCAGACCAGTGTCTGCAGCGCCAGCAGCAAACCGGCCAGCGGCGCGCTGGCGCGCATCCGGGTGCGCAGCCACAGCAGGGCGGCAAAAGAGGCACCAGCGCCAGCTGCAGGCCGACCACGATCTGGTAGGTAAGCATGCGGCGCGCCATGCCGCATGGCGCCGTGGCGCGAAGGATCAGCTCGGCCAGCAGGCCTACTAAGGCAGAATTGAGATCGGCGCGCAGGGGACCATCGGCCAGGAACACGAGGATTTCGATACCGCCGAAGAACAGCGCCGCCAGGACAGCCACCGCGCCGATGCGGTTGATTCTGTACCAGTTGAACATCGGTTGGTCCCCGGCGTGAAGCCTGAACGAGAGTAAGCAGGATTGCCCGCGCATTCTACGGCACGGGGCAGGCGGCGGGCAGTGCCGGAAGTCACGGCAGTCGCCCGCCCGCGCAATCTGGGATAAACTGTGCTCCCCTCGCAACCGCTTAGGCCTGAACATGACCTTCCGCAAAGAACCCCCTCACACCCACGGCAGCGTGCCCAAGACCGCGGTCGTGCTGGTCAATCTGGGTACGCCCGACGAGCCGACCACGCCAGCCGTGCGGCGCTATCTGAAGGAGTTCCTGTCGGACCCGCGCGTGGTCGAGATTCCGCGCGCCGTGTGGTGGATGATTCTGCACCTGATCATCTTGCCGTTCCGCTCGTCCAAGTCGGCCGCCAAGTACGCGTCGATCTGGACCAAGGAGGGCTCGCCGCTCAAGGTCCACACCCAGAAGCAGGCGACGCTGCTGCGCGGCGCCCTTGGCCAGCGCGGCCACAAGGTGCAGGTGGCGATGGCGATGCGCTACGGTTCGCCCTCGCTGCCAGCCGTGCTGGACCAGCTCAAGGCCGAGCAGTGCGAACGCATATTGATTTTGCTTAAGCCTACACCCGCAATACTCGGGCACCACCACCGGTTCGATCAGCGACGCCGTGTTCGCCCACTATGCCCAGGTGCGCAACGTGCCGGAACTGCGCTTCGTGCGCAATTACCACGACCATCCCGGTTACATCGTCGCCCTGCGCGACAGCATCCTGGCGCACTGGCAAAAGAACGGGCGCGGCGACAAGCTGGTCATGAGTTTCCACGGCGTGCCCAAGCGCACGCTGCTGCTGGGCGACCCCTACCACTGCGAATGCCACAAGACGGCCCGCCTGCTGGCCACCGAGCTGGGCCTGCGCGAGGGCCAGTACCTGGTCACCTTCCAGTCGCGCTTCGGCAAGGCGGAATGGCTCCAGCCCTACACCGCGCCGACGTTGCAGCAACTGGCCAAAGAGGGCCTGAAAAGCGTGGATCTGGTCTGCCCGGGCTTCACCAGCGACTGCCTGGAAACGCTGGAAGAAATCGCGATCGAGGCGCGCCACGATTTCCTGGCAGTAGAGGGCAAAGAGTTCAATTACATCGCCTGCCTGAACGAAAGCATGCCATGGGCGGCTTAAGCATGGCCGATATCGTGGAGCAACACCTGGCTTAGCTGGCCGACGCTGTTATCCGGCGCGCAACAGGACGCGGTCAAGCAAGACAAGGAAACAGGGCGCAAGAGCGCGCAGAAGCTGGGCGCCGCCTGAGGAGGGGGCGCCAGGAGCGGGGTGTTAGAATAGCGGGTTCTGGGGATCGAGGCCCGAGTAGACGATCCACGCCAGTGCAAGCACGGTGTAGACGACGACGGTGGCGACGATCAGTGGCAGTTTCATGGGGTACTCCTCGACGCTTAATTGCGACAATTCGCAAATACAGCGCACTCAATACAGTGTAATCCGTCCTGCGTTTGCGCGAGTCTCCAAGTTAGTAATATTTGTAACGTTGCTTACCTATTTCGCATGGAAGCAACACTCGCCCGCCGAATATCCCTTGAAAGTGTCGGTTATACCCCATCTGCGGGGCTGTGTGGTTAGCAAGACACGTCAAATAAACAGCTAAGTCATTGATAGTAGGAGTTTTTTCGATGCAAGACCAAGAAAACCAGGAAGTGTCCAATAACCCGGAAGAAACCGTGCAGGCAGTGGCGCCGGAGTCGGCGGAGCCGACCCTGGAAGAGCAGCTGAGCGCGACCGAAGCCAAGCTGGCCGAGATGCACGACGCCTTCATGCGCGCCAAGGCCGAGGGTGAAAACATCCGCCGCCGCGCCCAGGAAGATGTTTCCAAGGCGCATAAGTTCGCCATTGAAAGTTTCGCCGAGGCCATGGTGCCGGTGCGCGACAGCCTCGAAATGGCGCTCAAGGTCGAGACCCCGTCCCTGGAATCGCTCAAGGAAGGCGTCAGAAATGACCCTCAAGCAATTGACCTCGGCGTTCGAAAAGAACCGCCTGGTCGAGATCATGCCGGTGCAGGGCGACAAGCTGGACCCGATGAAACACCAGGCCGTGGCCGTCGTGCTTAAACCGAGCAGGAAGCCAATACCGTCGTCAATGTCTTGCAAAAAGGTTACATGATCGCCGACCGTCTGTTGCGTCCGGCCATCGTTACTGCGGCACAAGCGAAATAAATACAGTCGTGCGATCTTGAAAGCACGCAGTTTTGCCAAATATCTGAGTCATCTGAAACTAAGTAAATAAAAGGAAAAAATCATGGGCAGAATTATCGGTATCGACCTGGGAACGACCAACTCCTGCGTCACGATCATGGAAAATGGTCAGCCAAAGGTAATCGAAAACGCTGAAGGCGCACGTACGACGCCTTCCATTATTGCTTACCAAGAAGATGGCGAGATCCTCGTTGGCGCGCTTAAGCAAAACGCCAGGCCGTCACCAACCCAAAGAACACCCTGTTCGCCGTCAAGCGCCTGATCGGCCGCAAATTTGACGAAAAAGAAGTGCAGAAGGACATCGGCCTGATGCCTTACTCGATCACCAAAGCCGACAACGGCGATGCGTGGATCGGCGTGCGCAAAAAAAACTGGCTCCGCCGCAAATCTCGGCTGAAGTCCTGCGCAAGATGAAAAAGACCGCCGAAGACTACCTCGGCGAAGAAGTGACCGAAGCGGTCATCACCGTGCCTGCTTACTTCAACGACTCGCAGCGCCAGGCAACCAAGGATGCTTAAGCCGGATCGCGGGTCTGGACGTCAAGCGCATCATCAATGAGCCGACCGCTGCCGCACTGGCATTCGGCCTGGACAAGACCGACAAGGGCGACCGCAAGATCGCCGTGTATGACCTGGGCGGCGGCACGTTCGACGTCTCGATCATCGAAATCGCCGACGTCGATGGCGAAAAGCAGTTCGAAGTGCTGTCGACCAACGGCGACACCTTCCTGGGCGGCGAAGACTTCGACCAGCGCATCATCGATTACATCATCGACGAATTCAAAAAGATCAACGGCCTGGACCTGAAAAAGATCCGATCGCCCTGCAGCGCATCAAGGCTTCGGCCGAGCGCGCCAAGATCGAACTGTCGTCGTCGCAGCAGACCGAAATCAACGAGCCGTACATCGCCATGGCGAACGGCGCGCCGGTCCACCTGAACCTGAAAATGACCCGCGCCAAGCTGGAGTCCCTGGTGGAAGAGCTGATCATCGCCACCATCGAGCCATGCAAAACCGCCATCAAGGATGCTTAGAGCGTTAAAGTGACCGACATCGACGACATCATCCTGGTCGGCGGCATGACCCGTATGCCCAAGGTGCAGGAAAAGGTCAAAGAGTTCTTCGGCAAAGATCCGCGCAAGGACGTCAACCCGGACGAAGCCGTCGCCGTTGGCGCCGCCATTCAAGGTTCGGTCCTGTCGGGCGAACGCAAGGACTTGCTGCTGCTGGACGTGACCCCGCTGTCGCTGGGTATCGAAACCCTGGGCGGCGTGATGACCAAGATGATTCACAAGAACACGACCATCCCGACCAAGTTCAGCCAGGTGTTCTCGACCGCTGACGACAACCAGCCTGCGGTGACCATCAAGGTCTACCAGGGTGAGCGCGAAATCGCGGTAAGCAACAAAGGCCTGGGCAGAATTCAATCTGGAAGGCATCCCGCCAGCATCGCGCGGCACGCCACAGATTGAAGTGACCTTCGACATCGACGCCAACGGCATTCTGCACGTGGGCGCCAAAGACAAGGCAACCGGCAAAGAGAACAAGATCACGATCAAGGCCAACTCCGGCCTGACCGAAGCCGAGATCCAGAAAATGGTGAAGGACGCTGGAAGTCAACGCCGAAGAAGACAAGAAAGTGAAAGAACTGGCCGAGTCGCGCAATCAGGCCGACGCGCTGGTCCACTCGACCCGCAAGTCCCTGACCGAATACGGCGACAAGCTCGAAAGCGATGAGAAAGAGAAAATCGAAGCGGCCATCACCGACGTCGAAGGCGCGATCAAATCCGGCGACAAGGCCGAGATCGATGCCAAAGTCGCCGCCCTGTCGACCGCGTCGCAGAAGCTGGGCGAGAAGATGTACGCTGACATGCAGGCACAGCAAGCAGCAGCAGGCGGCGGCGACAGCAGCCCAGCAGCCAGGCGGCAATGCAGGCGGCCAGCAGTCGCAGGATGATGTGGTGGACGCCGACTTCAAGGAAGTCAAAGACGCCAAGTAATCCCGTGCGCAGGGAGGCGCCCAGGCGTCTCCCCGCCCGAGAACGGCCGAGCCCATTGCGGCTCGGTTTTTTTGCATAAACGAAGTACGTTTTCAGTCAGACAGCAAGGTGCCGACAAATGGCAAAGCGTGATTTTTACGAGATCCTCGGGGTCGCCAAGAATGCTTCGGAAGAAGAGATCAAGAAGTCGTATCGCAAGCTTGCGATGAAATACCATCCGGACCGCAATCCGGACAGTAAGGAATCGGAAGAGAAGTTCAAGGAAGTCAAAGAAGCCTACGAGATGCTGACCAATCCGGAAAAGCGCGAAGCGTATGACCGTTACGGTCACGCTTAAGCGTGGATCCGAACATGGGTGGCGGCGGCGGCGGCTTTGGCGCCAGGCAGCTTCGCCGACAGCTTCGGCGACATCTTTGGCGACATCTTCGGCGGTGGCGGCGGCCGCGGCCGCGGTGCCGGTCCGCAGGTGTACCGCGGCGCGGACCTGCGCTACAACCTCGAGATCACCCTCGAGCAGGCCGCGCACGGCTTCGACACCACCATTCGCGTGCCAAGCTGGGACAAGTGCGACACCTGCCACGGCAGCGGCGCCAAGCCGGGCACGTCGCCGACCACCTGCACCACGTGCGCCGGTCAAGGCCAGGTGCGCATGCAGCAGGGCTTCTTCAGCATCCAGCAGACCTGCCCTAAATGCCACGGCAACGGCAAGGTCATCACCGACCCGTGCGCACCATGCGGCGGCCAGGGGCGCATCAAGCGCAACAAGACGCTGGAAGTGAAGATCCCGGCCGGTATCGACAACGGCATGCGTATCCGCTCGTCCGGCAACGGCGAACCGGGCACCAATGGCGGACCGGCGGGCGACCTGTATGTGGAGATCCACATCAAGCCGCACGCCGTGTTCCAGCGCAAGGCGACGATCTGCATTGCGAAATGCCGATTTCCTTCGTCAAAGCCACCCTGGGCGGCGAGATCGAAGTGCCTACCCTGTCGGGCAAGGTGTCGTTCACGATCCCCGAGGGCACCCAGTCGGGCAAGACCTTCCGTCTCAAGTCCAAGGGCATCAAGGGCGTGCGTTCCGGTTACGCGGGCGATCTGTTCTGCCACGTCGCAGTCGAGACCCCGGTCAAGCTGACCGACAAGCAGAAAGACTTGCTCAAGGAATTCGAGCGCCTGACCGTGGAAGGCGGCGCCAAGCACAGTCCGCAAAGCAAGGGCTGGATGGACAAGGTAAAAGATTTTTTTCGAATAAAATGACGGTCTCAGGAACCGCTGGCGCCGACAGGTCCCAGCGGTTTTTTTACGAATGAACAGGAGTCCCATGGACGCGAAAACTGAACTGGCAATCGATGCGTTGCTGGAAGCGCAACCAAGACTGGGCGGCCGATATGGTCGCCAAGAACGAGAACTTCTTCAAGGCGCTGACCGCGCAGCAGAGTCCTGAATACTTATGGATCGGCTGCTCCGACAGCCGCGTGCCCGCCAATGAACTGCTGGGCCTGGCGCCGGGCGAATTGTTCGTGCACCGCAATATCGCCAACGTGGTCGTGCATTCCGATCTGAACTGCCTGTCGGTGCTGCAGTTCGCGATCGATGTGCTCAAGGTCAAGCACGTGATCATCGTCGGCCATTACGGCTGCTCGGGTGTGCACGCGGCGATGGTCAACAAGCGTGTCGGCCTGGCCGACAACTGGCTGCGCCATGTGCAGGACGTCGCCCAAAAACATGAAAAATATCTGGGCGACGCTGCCGCCGTCGCGCCGACCGCCTGTGCGAACTGAACGTGGTGGAGCAGGTGGCCAACACGTCCCAGACCACGGTGGTGCAGGATGCGTGGGAGCGGGGCCAGGAACTGACGGTGCACGGCTGGGTGTACGGTCTGCACGACGGCTTGCTGCGCAATCTGGGCATCAGCGTGAGCAGCGCCGAGGAACTGGCGCCGCAGCTGGCAACCCGCCTTGCGCAGTACCAGACCGACTAGAAGATCCAACGCTGCGTTGATGTGCTATGGGCCCCGCCTGCGCGAGGGCGATGTGTTGGCTTCAGCACGTCGCCCTCGCGCAGGCGGGGCCCATAGCACGTTTGATACGGGGAAAATTATGAACGACAACGACCTGCACGAGATCCGCGACACCGTCCGCACCTTCGTCACGGAACGCGACTGGGATCAGTTCCACACGCCGAAGAATCTGTCATCGGCCCTGTCGGTGGAAGCGGCCGAACTGCTCGAGCACTTCCAGTGGCTAAAGACCGGCAGCTTCGACGAACTGGGCGCCGCCAAGCTGACCGAAGTGCGGCATGAAATGGCCGACGTGCTGGTCTACCTGGTGCGCCTGGCCGACAAGCTCGACGTCGATCTGGGCGCGGCGGTCCAGGAAAAAATGGTCCTCAACCGCGCCAAGTACCCGGCCGACAAAGTGCGCGGCGACGCCCGCAAATACCACGAGTATCCGGACGCCTAATAGGTTTCCCACTCCTCCTCGCGGGCGGGCTGGCAAGCGCCTTGCGCGGCTTGCTGGCGGGCGCCACGAACGGTCTGACGTTCGTGGCGCCCGCCTCCAGCTTGAACACGCTGACGATTTGCGCCAGATGAGCGGCCTGCTCCTGCAGGGCGCTGGCGGCCGCCGCCGCTTCCTCGACCAGCGCCGCATTCTGCTGCGTGACGTTATCCATCTCGATCACCGCCTGGTTGATCTGGCCGATCCCGACTTCCTGCTCGCGCCCGGCCGCGCTGATCTCGACCATGATGTCGCTGACCCGCTTCACGCTGTTCACCACTTCCGCCATGGTGCTGCTTGGCGTCGCCCACCAGCTCGCTGCCCAGGGCCACCTGGGCCACCGAATCGTCGATCAGGGTCTTGATTTCCTTGGCCGCGCTGGCCGAGCGCTGCGCCAGATTGCGCACCTCGGAGGCCACCACGGCAAAGCCGCGCCCCTGTTCATGCGCGCGCGCGCCGCCTCGACCGCCGCGTTCAGGGCGAGGATATTGGTCTGGAAGGCGATGCCGTCGATGACGCCGATGATGTCGACAATCTTGCGGACGATGCGTGGATCGAGCCCATGGTCTCGACCACGCGCGCCACCACTTCGCCGCCGCGCGGGCCACGTCCGATGCGTTCGCGGCCAGCGTATCGGCCTGGCGCGCATTGTCCGAATTCTGGCGGACGGTGGCGGTCAGCTCTTCCATCGATGATGCGGTTTCTTCCAGCGAGCTGGCCTGCTGTTCGGTACGCGAGGACAGGTCCAGGTTGCCCGATGCGATCTGGCTCGAGGCGGTGGCGATGGTGTCAGTGTGCCAGCCCGCACCCGGCCGACGATTTGCTGCAGGCTGCCGTTCATGGTGCCCAGCGCCGTGATCAGCTGCCCCGTTTCATCGGTGCTGGACGATTCTGATCCGGCTGCTCAAGTCGCCCGCGGCGACGGTCTGGGCGATGCGCACCGCTTCCTGCATCGGGACCGTGATCGAGCGCGTGGCCAGCCAGGCGATCAGGGCGCCCGCCAGCATCGATATCGCCCCCGATCGCCAGCAACAGCAGGCGCGCATTGCCATACGCGGTCCTGGCATCGGCCGCCGCGCGCTCGGTATTGATTTCCTGATGACGCACCATGTCGGCCAGCGCGGCCTGCCAGGCGCCGGCCGCCGGGGCCACCTCGCCCGTCATCACTTTGCTCGCTTCGGCGTTCTGGCTAAGCCGTGGCCAGCTTGCGCGCCTTGTCCATCAGCGGCCGCGTCACGGCGGCGGTGCGGTCGATGTTGGCGAGGATGCTTTTTCCTTCCGCGTCCTTGATCGTCTTGTGCAGGATTTCCGAGGCCGCGCCGTAGTCGGCGCGTGCCAGTTTGACCTTGTTTTCATGCTCGGCGAGCGCGCATGCAAGCATCGGTCAGCATGACCATGGTGCTCGATGCGATCGAGACCCGCATCTGGGCCTTGCTCATGTCGTTGGCAGCGTCCATGTCGACATTGAATTCGTCGGTGATCCGGTCGACCGAATCGTGCATCAATCCCATGTTGCGCAAACCGAGGCCGATGCTGGCCGCGAGCAGGACGAGAACGATGGCGAAACCGAGGCCGAGACGGGCACCGATCCGCAAATTGGCGATCTTCATGTTTGCTTTCCTTGCAGTAAGTAAAGCCAGCGCGCAGTATTCGCCGCCGGGAAACAATGATGTGATGCGGAATGTTGCAGATGGTGCTGATGGTGCAGACGGGTACTCAGGGCAATTGTAGCTGCAATTGCTGGGCTTGCTGCCGAAATCAAAGGGGCGCTGTTGCGTGACCGCCGCAGCGCCCGCAGGCTTAGAACGCTTCCCAGTCCTGTGCGCCGTTGGCGATGCGGCGCGGCGCCGGTGACGCACGCCGTGGCGGCGCCGCCATCGCCTTGCGCGCGCGGCGTCCGCAGCGCGAGCACCTTGCCGCCTTCGGCGCCGTTGGGCAGCTTGAACACGCCGACCACCTGTTCCAGTTCGCTGGCCTGCTGCTGCAGCGATTCGGCCGCGGCGGCCGCTTCTTCCACCAGCGCCGCGTTCTGCTGCGTCACCGTGTCCATTTCATTGACGGCCTGATTGATCTGGCCGATGCCGATTTCCTGTTCGCGTCCGGCCGCGCTGATTTCGGCCATGATGTCGCTCACCCGCTTGACGCTGGCCACCACATCGTCCATCGTCGCTTGTCGGCGTCGTGCACCAGCGTGCTGCCCAGATCGACCTGCTCGACAGAGTCGTTGATCAGCGCCTTGATTTCCTTGGCCGCGCTGGCCGAACGCTGCGCCAGATTGCGCACTTCCGCGGCGACCACGGCGAACCCGCGTCCCTGTTCCCCGGCGCGCCGCTTCCACGGCCGCATTCAGGGCGAGGATGTTGGTCTGGAAGGCGATGCCGTCGATGACGCCGATGATGTCGACGATCTTGCGCGAGGACGCGTGGATCGAACCCATCGTGTCGACCACCCTGGCCACCACTTGTCCGCCGCGCACCGCCACCTGGGATGCGGTGGCCGCCAGCGTATCGGCCTGGCGGGCGTTGTCGGCATTCTGGCGCACCGTGGTGGCCAGTTCTTCCATCGACGAAGCGGTTTCTTCGAGCGAGCTCGCTTGCTGCTCCGTGCGCGCCGACAGGTCCAGATTGCCGCTGGCAATTTCGGTGGAGGCGCAGGCGATGGTCTCGGTGCTAGAAGCGCGTACCTTGCCGACGATGTTCAGCAAGCTGCCGTTCATCCGGCCCAGCGCGGCCAGCAGCTGCCCGGTCTCGTCTTTCGAGCTGGCGACGATATGGCTGGTGAGGTCGCCGGCGGCCACCGTTTCGGCCAGCGCCAGCGCCTCGGCCAGCGGGCGCGTGATCGAGCGCGTGCAGCGCCAGGCGATCAGCGCGCCAGCCAGTGCTGCCAGTACGCCAATGCCGAGCAGGAGCGTGCTGGCGCTGTCATACGCTTCTTCGGCGCGCACTTTGGCTTTCCGGTTGCTCTCGGTCTGGTGTTCGATCATCTCGGCCAGCGCCGCCTGCCATACCTCGGACGCGGGATTGACTTCGTCGAGCAGCACGCGCGTCGCTTCTTCCTGATCGTTGGCCAGGCCCAGCCGATGGGGCCTTGTCGGTCAGCGGACGCGTCGCCGCTGCGGCAGCGTCGACCTTGGCCAGCGTGGCCTTGCCCTTGTCGGACCTGACCATGCTGTGCAAGATCTTGGCGGCGGCATCGTAGTCGGCGCGCGCGGCGGCGATCTTGCCTTCATGCACGGCCATGGCGGCGTGATCGGTCAGCAGGACCACGTTGGAGGTGGCAATCGTGACGCGCATCTGCGCCACGCTCATGTCTTCGGCAGCGTCGAGCTTGACGTTGCCCTGTTCGGTGACTTCCAGCAGCGCCGTGTTCACGACGTCGAGCTTGTGCAAGCCCAGGCCCACCAGCAGGGCCAGCAGCGTCAGGACGACACCAAAACCGAGGCCGAGGCGGACGCCAATTTTCAGGTTGGTCAGTTTCATTTTTTATCTCTCGAAAGGGGAGTGGGGCTGTCTCAGGCGGCGAGCTGTTCGGTGCTGGCATCGCTGCCCAGCAAGCGCTCGATGTCGACCAGGATCAGCATGCGGCTGTCCAGCGTGCCGATGCCGATCAGGTGCCGGGCCGACAGCGTGCCGCCGAGTGCCGGTGCTTAAGGCCGGATCTGTTCGGCTGTCAGCGTGGTGACGTCCGAGACGCTGTCGACCACCATGCCGACCGTACGGCCGTCGAGATTGACGACGATGACGACAGTGAAATGGTCGTAGTTCGCCGTCGCGCAGCCGAGCTTGATGCGCAAGTCGATCACCGGCACGATGACGCCGCGCAAATTGAGCACGCCCTTGAAATCGGCCGGTGCATTGGCGATCTTGGTGACCGGATCGACGCCGCGCAATTCCTGCACGCGCTGGATATCGATACCGTATTCTTCACCGCCGAGCGTGAATGCGAGAAATTCCCTGGGCATGCCAGGTACTTCCTGCTGTGTAGATGCTGACATGGCAGCCCCCTCTTCATTGTTTTGTTTTTGTGACAAATGAGCCGTCCACAACGACGCGCCAGCAGGCGGGGGTTGGATGCGTTTGAGAACGGGAATGTGTTCGGTCAGTGCGGGCCGACGGACATCGGAAGCGCGGGGAATGGGCGCTTCAGGTGGGGAGCGGGCAGTTCAGGCCGTCTGTGATGGTCTGATACTCTGTTGCCCGTTTCCAGTGACTAATTGTAGCGCAGTGCGTGCCGCGCACAAGCTATTCACGCTACATTGTTGCTGCTCGGCATCAAATGTTAATTATCGTAATTAGTATCTTGCACTTTGCGGTGATCTTAAATCCCGCCCATGCACACGTATTTGACCACCAGGTAATCCTCGATCCCGTAGCGCGATCCTTCGCGCCCCAGGCCCGATTGCTTGACCCCGCCGAACGGCGCAACTTCGCTGGAAATGAGGCCCGTGTTCACGCCGACCATGCCGCTTTCAAGCGCATCGGCCACGCGCCACACGCGCCCGATATCGCGCGCATAGAAATACGCGGCCAGGCCGAACTCGGTATTGTTGGCCATCGCGATGACGTCGTCCTCGGTCTTGAAGCGGAACAGCGGCGCCAGCGGGCCGAAGGTTTCTTCGGTCGCCACCTGCATCGTGGCATCGACATCGGCGATGATGGTCGGCTGGAAGAAGCTGTGGCCGAGCGCATGGCGTTGGCCGCCCGCCAGCAGGCGCCCGCCTTTGGCCAGCGCGTCGGCAATGTGTTCCTCGACCTTGAGCACGGCCTTCTCTTCGATCAGCGGGCCTTGCGTGACGCCCGCTTCCTGCCCGTTGCCCACCTTGAGCTTGCCCACGGCCGCCACCAGCTTGCTGGCGAAGGCCTCTGTACACGCCATCCTGCACATAGATGCGGTTGGCGCACACGCAGGTCTGCCCGGCATTGCGGTACTTGGAGGCGATCGCGCCTTCCACCGCGGCGTCCAGGTCGGCATCGTCGAACACGATGAAGGGGGCATTGCCGCCCAGTTCCAGCGACAGTTTCTTGATCGTCGGCGCGCATTGCTGCATCAGGATGCGGCCCACCTGGGTCGAGCCGGTGAAGGTCAGCTTGCGCACGACGGGGTTGGACGTCATTTCGCCGCCAATGGCCTTCGAGTCGCCGGTCAGCACGCTGAACACGCCTTTGGGCACGCCCGCGCGCTCGGCCAGCACGGCCAGCGCCAGCGCCGAGAACGGCGTCAGCTCGGCTAACTTTGACCACCATCGGACAGCGGCACCGCCAGTGCCGGGCCGACCTTGCGGGTGATCATTGCGGCAGGAAAATTCCATGGCGTGATCGCGGCGCACACGCCGATCGGTTCCTTGGTCACCACCATGCGCCGGTCGGGCCAGGGCGATTGCAGGGTGTCGCCTTCGATGCGCTTGCCTTCTTCCGCGAACCATTCGATGAACGAGGCGGCGTAGATGATTTCGCCCTTCGATTCGGCCAGCGGCTTGCCTTGTTCCGCCGTCATGATCAGGGCCAGGTCGTCGGCATGCTCGAGCATCAGGTCGTTCCACTTGCGCAGGATGAGGCTGCGCTCCTTGGCCGTCTTTTTGCGCCAGGCGGGCCAGGCGGCGCTGGCCGCGGCGATCGCGCGCCGGGTTTCGGCCGCGCCCATGTGCGGCACCGTGCCCAGCGTCTCGCCGGTGGCGGGATTGGTCACCTTGATGGTGCTGGCATCGTCGGCCGCGCGCCATTCACCGTCGATGAAGCACTGCTCGCGCAGCAGGGAAGGGTCTTTCAGCTTGAGCATGGCGCACCTTGAGGAAATGGCGAAACGATCATGGTAGCGCAAAGCGGGGCGGCGGGTGGGGACGCAGGACGATCGCGCACGCGCGCAAACGGGCCTCGTTCTCGCATCCACCAGCCGATCCCGGCGGGCGCCTTACAGCCAGGCTTATCCTGGATCAAGGATTTTTCGAATGCAGGCAAGATCACATTGCTCGCACTATATTTAGTGATTAATCTACTCGCCAGCACTACATATAGTGACAACATGAGGCCAAAATGACAGAAAACGCGATTTTTCCACTCACGCGCATACGCAAGCGGACGGCAGCGTCATGCCTTTTGACGCCAGCAAGATCGCATCAGCTGCAACAACGCCGCAAGCCAGGCCAGCGGCGAGTATGACGCGAGCGTGGCAGCACAGCTGTGCCTGCTTGTGATCGAACGCCAGGCCGGTAGCGCCGGGAACGACACTGCCACGATCGAACAAATCCAGGACGCGGTGGAAGCGGTCCTGTACGAAGCGGGTTACCGCGCCACCTTGCGCGCCTACATTGTCTACCGCGAGCAGCACCATGCCCTGCGGCGCGACCACCGCAGCCTGGTGGACGTCGAGTCGTCGATCAACGAGTACCTCGAGCGGCTGGACTGGCGCGTCAACGCCAACGCCAACCAGGGCTATTCGCTCGGCGGCCTGATCCTGAACGTCTCGGGAAAGGTCATTGCCAACTACTGGCTCAGCCACGTCTACCCGCCCGCCGTAGGTCAGGCGCACCGCGATGCCGACTTGCATATCCACGACCTGGACATGCTGTCCGGTTACTGTGCTTAAGCTGGTCGCTGCGCACGCTGCTGCACGAGGGCCTGAACGGCGTGCCAGGCAAGGTCGAATCGGGCCCGCCGAAACACATGTCGAGCGCCGTCGGGCAGATCGTCAATTTCCTCGGCACCCTTCAGAACGAATGGGCTTAGGCGCACAGGCATTCAGCTCCTTCGATACCTATATGGCGCCCTACGTGCGCAACGACGGGCTCGACTACGCTTAGAGCGTCAAGCAGTCCATCCAGGAGCTGATCTACAACCTCAACGTGCCGTCGCGCTGGGGCACGCAGACGCCATTTACCAACCTGACATTTGACTGGGTCTGTCCGGAAGACCTGCGCGACCAGGTTCCGCTGATCGTTTGCGTGGAGATGCCGTTCACGTATGGCAGCCTTCAGCCAGAGATGGACATGATTAACCGCGCCTACATCGAAGTCATGATGAGCGGCGACGCCAAAGGCCGCGTGTTCACGTTCCCGATTCCGACCTACAACATCACCGCCGATTTTGTCTGGGACAGCCCGAATGCCGACCTGCTGTTCGACATGACGGCGCGCTACGGCCTGCCTTACTTCCAGAACTTCATCAACTCCGAACTCAAACCGAACATGATCCGTTCGATGTGCTGCCGCCTGCAGCTCGACCTGCGCGAACTGCTCAAGCGCGGCAATGGCCTGTTCGGATCGGCCGAGCAGACCGGGTCGCTGGGAGTGGTCACCATCAACTGTGCCCGCCTCGGTTACCTGTACGCACACGACGAAGCGGCCCTGCTGGCGCGCCTGGACCAGCTGCTCGCGCTTGGCATGGAAAGCCTGGAAATAAAGCGCAAAGTGATCCAGCGCCACATGGACCAGGGCTTGTTCCCGTATACCAAACGCTATCTGGGCACGCTGCGCAATCACTTCTCGACCCTGGGCGTGAACGGCATCAACGAGATGATCCGCAATTTCAGCGCCGACGAACACGACATCACCACCGCCTGGGGCCATGAATTCGCGCTGCGCCTGCTCGACCATGTGCGCGCGCATGCTCGAGTTCCAGGAGCGCACGGGAAACATGTACAACCTGGAGGCCACAGCCTACTGAGGGCACGACTTACCGTTTCGCCAAGGAAGACCGCAAGCGCTTTCCGGCTATCTTGCAGGCTGGCACACGCGATTTGCCCTACTACACCAACTCGTCGCAGCTGCCCGTCGGCTTCACGGACGATCCCTTCGAGGCGCTGGAACGCCAGGATCCGCTGCAGCGCAAGTACACGGGCGGCACGGTCCTGCACCTGTACATGACCGAGCCGCTCTCCAGCGGCAATGCGTGCCGCGAACTGGTGCGCCGCGCCCTGAGCCGCTTCCGCCTGCCCTACATCACCATCACGCCCACCTTCTCGATCTGTCCCAAGCATGGCTACCTGGGCGGAAAACACGAATTCTGCCCTCGGTGCGACGCCGAGCTGATCGAGCGCAAGCGGCGCTGCCGCGACTTCCACCCCAGCCAAGGAGCATGCATGAATCAACTTCACCATTCCGTCGAACTTGTCCCGCAGGTGTTCACGCTCACCGATGACGAGCGCCAGCCGTGCGAAATCTGGACCCGCGTGATGGGCTACCATCGGCCCGTGTCGTCGTTTAACACGGGCAAGAAGGGCGAGTTCCACGAACGCCTGCACTTCAGCGAGCGCGCCGCTGCGGCGGCAGGCTGAGACCATGCCGCGTTCCCTCCGGGTGGGCGGCGTCACGCCGTTCACCGCCACCGATTATCCGGGCCTGCTGTCGGCCGTGGTGTTTGTACAGGGCTGCCCTTGGCGCTGCGGCTATTGCCACAATCCCCATCTGCAGCAGCGCGATGCTTAAGCACCCAGGACTGGGAATCGGTGATGGCGCTGCTGCGGCGCCGGGTCGGACTGATCGACGCCGTCGTGTTCAGTGGCGGCGAGCCGACCATCGACCCCTGCCTGGCGCAGGCAATCGCCGATGTACGCTGCTGGGCTTCAAGGCCGGTTTGCACACCATGCCTAAGCATCTATCCCGAACACCTGGGCAAGGTGCTGCCGCTGCTGGACTGGGTCGGCTTCGATATCAAGGCGCCAGCCGGGCACTATGCGCGTGACCGGCGTGGCCGGAAGCGGGAAGGCGGCCTTTGCCTGCGCCAGGCTGGTGATCGACAGCGGCGTCGCCCACGAATGCCGCACGACCTTGCATTCGGCGCTGCTGACGGATGCGCAGTTGCTCGAACTGGCCGCCACCCTGTCCGGCATGGGGGTGCGCAATTATGCCCTGCAGCTGTTTCGGCCAACCGGTTGCGGCGACAGCCAAGCCTGTCCCTGGCACGCAGCAGCGCGCCTGCCACCGCCACGCTCGATGCGATTGGCGCGCTGTTCCCGGCCTTCACGCTGCGCCGTTCGGATTAGCGCTGGGTATTCGCCACAGCCTTGCGGTGCGGCACGCTTGCATTACCCATGTAAAACGCATGAAAACCTGTCGTGTTGGCATTTTTTCCGCCTTCCGGGTAAGCTGGAAGCCTGTCTGATCTAGATCAACAGGGTCTCGCCATCGCATGGAAATGTCATTATGATGAGGCGAGTGCCCAAGGAAAGCAGGCATCATGCGCAGTCCCATCGTCCTCGTACCAGCATGCACGCGGCAGTTCGGAGAGCATCCTTACTACGCGGCGCAGATCAAATATGTCGAAGCCGTCGTCACGGGCATCGCTGCTGCGCCCCTGATCGTGCCTGCGCTGGGCGAACGGCTCGACATCGACACCATGCTGTCCGTATGCGACGGCGTGATGCTGACCGGGTCCGCCTCCAATGTGCACCCCAGCCACTACGGCGCGGACGTGCTCGACCCCGCGCTGCCGCAAGACCCGGCGCGCGACGCCACCACGCTGCCGCTGATCCGCGCCGCCCTCAAGCGCGGCATTCCCATCATTGCGGTGTGCCGCGGTTTCCAGGAAATGAACGTCGCGCTGGGCGGCAGCCTGCACCAGGCCGTGCAGGATGTCGAAGGCAAGATGGATCACCGCGAACCGCCCGGCCTCCCGCTCGACCAACAGTACGCGCCCGCGCACAAGATCGCGCTGGAGCCGGGCGGTAAGCTGCAGCACATTCTTGGCGGCGCCGCCGAAACGATGGTCAATTCCCTGCACGGCCAGGGTGTGGACCGGCTCGCGCCCGGCGTCGCGGTCGAGGCCAGGTCCCCGGACGGACTGGTCGAAGCCTTCTCGGTACCGGCGGCGCCCGGCTTTTCGCTGGCGCTGCAATGGCATCCCGAGTGGCGCCTGGACGAGAACCCTGATTCGATGCGCATGTTCGGCGCATTCGGCGACGCCTGCCGCGCCTACCGCGCCCGCCACGGAAGCCATATTCCCTAGCTTCGCTTGCCATCCTCCAGTTCCCAAAGCACGCACGCGGCCCGACGCGGCCGGGCGTTTGAGCAAAACTTCAGAGAGACCAACATGGCAATTCATGAAAACTTTACCTACACAGACATGGATCTGTGGCTGAACGAAAAACGGGTCACGGAAATCGAATGTCTGATTCCCGATCTGACCGGGGTCGCGCAAGGGCAAAATCCTCCCGCGTGCCAAATTCACGCAGGAGCGCGGCATGCGCATCCCGGAAGCGGTACTCAGCATGACCGTGACCGGCAACTACCCGGTGGCGGACGGACCGTATGACCGCGCCATCTCCACCACCGACAGCGACATGATTCTCAAGGCCGATCCCACCACCATCACCATGGTGCCGTGGGCGGTGGACCCGACCGCGCAGGTGATCCACGACTGCTATTTCGCCGACGGCAAACTGGTCGACTTCGCGCCGCGCACCGTGCTGCGGCGCGTGCTCAAGCTGTACGAGGACAAGGGCTGGAAGCCGGTGGTGGCGCCCGAGCTCGAGTTCTACCTGACGGCCAAGAACATGGATCCGGACCTGCCCCTGAAACCGCCGATCGGCCGCAGCGGCCGCGCCGAAACCAGCCGCCAGGTGTACAGCATCGACGCCGTCAATGAATTCGATCCGCTGTTCGAAGACATCTACGACTACTGCGACCTGATGAACCTGGACGTCGACACCCTGATCCACGAGATCGGCGCCTAGCCAGATGGAGATCAACTTCCAGCATGGCGATCCGCTCGGGCTGGCCGACAAGGTGTTCTTCTTCAAGCGCACGCTGCGCGAAGCGGCGCTCAAGCACGACATGTACGCCACCTTCATGGCCAAGCCGATGGCAGGCGAACCCGGTTCGGCCATGCACGTGCACCAGAGCGTGGTCGACACCAAGACCGGCCTGAATATCTTCAGCAAGGAAGACGGCTCCGCTTCGCCCCTGTTCAAGCAGTACATCGGCGGCCTGCAGCGCTACATGCCGTCGGCGATGGCGATCGTCGCGCCCTACGTCAATTCCTACCGTCGCATCGTGCGCCACACGGCGGCGCCGATCAACATCCAGTGGGGACTGGATAACCGCACGGTGGGCTTCCGCGTACCCGAGTCGGGGGTGCAGGACCGGCGCGTCGAAAACCGCATCATCGGCGCCGATGCCAATCCCTATCTGGCACTGGCGGTCACGCTCGCCTGCGGCTACCTCGGCATGACCGAGCAGCTCGAGCCGACCCCGATGATGACCGGCAGCGCCTACGAGATGCCGTTCGAACTGCCGCAAGGCTTGCCCGAAGCGCTGCACATGCTGCGCGCCGAAGACAAGCTGCGCACCGTGCTGGGCGAGCGCTTCATCGATGTCTACGCCGCCATCAAGGACCTGGAGCATCAGGAATTCATGACCGTCATCAGTCCGTGGGAGCGCGAGCACCTGCTGCTGCACGTCTGATCACTTTCGCCGAGAGGTCCATCATGCCACCCCAAGCGTTCAATCCGGCCACCAACGACGTCTACGACACCGCCGCGCTGCGCAAGCTCGACGCGGCCCATTACCTGCATCCGTTTACCGACCACGCCGCCCTCAAGGCCAAGGGCGTGCGCGTGATGGTGCGCGGCGACGGCATCTACCTGTGGGATTCGGAAGGCAACAAGATCCTCGACGGGATGTCCGGCCTGTGGTGCGTCAATGTCGGCTACGGCCGCACGCGCATCTCGGACGCGGTCTACCGCCAGATGGAGACGCTGCCCTTCTATAACAGCTTCTTCAACACCACCAACGTCCCGGCGGTGAACCTGGCCGCGCTGCTGGTCGAATTGTCGCCGCCGCAGTTCAATCACGTGTTCTTTACCGGCTCCGGCTCGGAAGCGAACGACACCAACCTGCGCATGGTCCGCCGCTACTGGGACCTGCAAGGCTGCCCGCAGCGCCATACCGTCATCAGCCGCTACAACGCCTATCACGGCAGCACCGTGGCCGGGTCGGCCCTGGGCGGCATGGAAGGCATGCACGAGCAGGCCTAAGCACGCTGCCCGGCATCGAACACATCGGCCAGCCCAACTGGTTCGAGTCCGGCCAGGGCATGAGCGAGAACGCATTCGGCCTGGTTGCCGCATAGCTGGCTGGAAAAGAAGATTCTTGAAGTCGGACCGGACAAGGTGGCCGCCTTCATCGGCGAGCCGGTGCAGGGCGCGGGCGGGGTGGTGATCCCGCCGCCCACCTACTGGCCCGAGATCCAGCGCATCTGCGACAAGTACGGCGTGCTGCTGATCGCCGACGAAGTCATTTGCGGCTTCGGCCGCCTGGGCGCGTGGTTCGCGTCCGAGCTGATGGGCATCAAGCCCGACCTGATCACCTTTGCCAAGGGCGTCACCTCAGGCTACGTGCCGCTCGGCGGCGTGCTCGTGGGTGACCGCGTGGCCAAAGTGCTGACCGAAAAAGGCGGCGACTTCAATCACGGCTTTACCTATTCGGGCCACCCGGTGGCCTGCGCGGCCGCGCTGGAAAACCTGCGCATCATCCTGGACGAACAGCTGGTGTCGAAGGTGGCGCTGGAAACGGGGCCCTACCTCAAAGCCAAGTTCGCCGCGCTGGGCGAGCATCCGCTGGTGGGCTACACCAGCAGCCTGGGTTTCGTGGCGGGGCTCAATCTGGTGAAGAAAAGGCGGCGAACCCGCACGACTGCACGCTGTTCGATCCGGATCTGGGTGTGGGAATGATCTGCCGCGGCCACATGTTCGACAACGGCATCATCATGCGCGCGGTGGGCGACCGGATGATCATCGCGCCGCCGCTGGTGATGACGTGCGCGCAGATCGACGAAATGATCGCCCTGATCAGGCGCAGTCTGGACGCCACGCTGGCCGAACTGCGGCAGCGTGGCTGGGTGAAGGCTTAGCGCTCTTTCAGGTCCTTGAGGACCTGTGGTGCGAGCGAACCGCCGACCATGCCGATGAGCGCGGCGATCAGGCCTAGGCCAGCTGGCCCGGGAAGTGTTCGCCCAGGGTCGTGATCTGCGGGAAGTAGATGATCCAGGTGGTCAGGCCCAGGCCGATCGAGACGATCGCGCCCTGGCTGGTGGCACGTTTCCAGTACAGGCCCATCACCAGCGGCACGAAGGCGGCCACCAGCGTGACCTGGTAGGCGGCCGACACCAGGTCGTAGATCGGCGTGCCCTTCATCTTGATCGCGTAGGCCAGCACCAGGGCCGCGAACACGATGATGGTGCAGCGGACCGCGAACAGCTGCTGGCGGTCGGTCAGGCCCGGGCGCAGGTGCTTGTAGATGTTCTCGACAAAGCTGGTCGACGGCGCCAGCAGCGTGGCCGAGGAGGTGCTCTTGATCGCCGACAGCAGCGCGCCGAAGAACAGGATCTGCATCACCAGCGGCATCTTGGTCATCACGAAGGTCGGCAGCAGGCGCTGGTAGTCGTTCTTGGCCATCTCCATGCCGCTTTCGCCCAGCACCAGCACGGCGCAGGCGACGATGAACATGGGGACGGCGGCGAACAGGATGTAGCTGGCGCCGCCGATGATGGCGCCGGTGCGCGCGGTCGGCGCGTTCTTGGCCGACATCACGCGCTGGAACACGTCCTGCTGGGGAATGGAGCCGAGCATCATGGTCAGCGCGGCGCCGATGAAGAAGGCGATGTCATGGAAGGATGCTTAGAGCGGCAGGAAGTTCCACAGGTCCTTCTGGTTGGCCATGTCGATCACCTTGTCGGCGCCATGCCATGGGTCGGCCGAGAAGAAGGCGATCACGGACAGGCCGATCACGAGCACGATCATTTGAATGAAGTCGGTCACGGCCACGGCCAGGAAGCCATGCTTAGCCACGACGTAGATCAGCACCAGCAGGGTACCGATGATCATGCCCCAGGCTTCGCTCATGGCGCCGTTGGTCAGCACCGAGAACACCAGGCCGAGCGCGGTGATCTGGGCCGCGACCCAGCCCAGGTAGGACAGGATGATGGCGGCCGAGCAGAACACTTCGACGCCCTTGCCGTAGCGCTGGCGGTAGTAGTCGCCGATGGTGAGCAGGTTCAGTTTGTAGAGGCGGGCGGCGAAGAACATGCCGACCAAAATCAGGCAGGTGCTTAGGCGCCGAACGGGTCTTCGACGATCGAACTGAGGCCGCCCTGGACGAAGCGGGCCGGGATGCCCATCACGGTTTCGGCGCCGAACCAGGTCGCGAAGGTGGTGGTCACCACCATGATGAGGGGCAGGCTGCGGTAGAATGATGGCAAAGTCGGCGGTATTTTTGATGCGCGTGCTTAAGCCCACAGGCCGATGCCGAGCGTGCCGAGCATGTACAGCACCACACAGGTGATCAGTGTGTAATTCATGTAATGTTTACTCCAGAGGAAACAAAGGCTGAATAGTGCCGCAGGGAAATATCGGACGGCCGGAAAATCCGTGGATTATAGCCGGTTGAAAACGACGAATGGAGATTGCGATGGCAGAAAAAAATGGCATGACCGCGCGGCCGCGCTGGAGACCGACGGCCGCGCATTCATCGGCGGGCAGCGTGTCTGGGCCCGCTCCGGACAGCGCTTCGACAACCCGTCCCCGATCGACGGCCGGGTGCTGGGGTCGGTCGCGCGTGCGACGGCGCCGACGTCGACGCGGCCGTGGCGTCCGCCCGGGCCGCCTTCGAGGACCGGCGCTGGGCCTAGGCCAGGCTCCGGCCCAGCGCAAGCGCACCCTGATCAAGTTCGCCGACCTCATTCTCGCGCACCGCGAGGAGCTCGCGCTGCTCGAAACGCTCGACATGGGCAAACCGATCAAATACAGCCAGAGCGTGGACGTGCCGTCCGCCGCCAACTGCATCCGCTGGTACGGCGAAGCGGTCGACAAGATCTACGACGAGATCGCCCCCCACCGCCGATGACAGCCTGGCCCTGATCACGCGCGAGCCGGTGGGCGTGGTGGCGGCCATCGTGCCGTGGAATTATCCGATGATCATGGCCGCCTGGAAGATCGCCCCGGCGCTCGCCATGCCTAACAACAGCGTGGTCCTCAAGCCGTCCGAAAAATCGCCGCTGACGGCGCTGCGCCTGGCCGAAATCGCCATGGAAGCGGGCTTGCCCATCCGGCGTGTTCAACGTCGTTCCCGGCTACGGCCACGAGGCCGGGGCCGCGCTGGCGCTGCACATGGACGTGGACTGCATCGGCTTTACCGGCTCGACCCGTACCGGCAAGCAGATCGTCCAGATGGCGGGGCAGTCCAACCTCAAGCGCGCCTGGACTGAACTGGGCGGCAAATCGGCCAACATCGTGTGCGCCGATTGCCCGGACCTGGACGCGGCCGTCAGCGCGGCGATCGGCTCGATCTACTTCAACCAGGGCGAGAGCTGCAACGCGCCTTCGCGCCTGTTCGTGGAAGCTTCGGTCAAGGATGCCTTCCTCGACAAGGCGCTGGCCATGATGCCCTCGTTCCAGCCGGGCGACCCGCTCGACGAAGCGACCGTGATGGGCGCCATCGTCGACGCCGTCCAAATGAAAACCGTCATGGGCTATATCGAGCAGGGCAAGGCAGTCGGCGCCAGCCTGCTGTTCGGCAGGCACGGCCGCGCGAAGAGACGGGCGGCTTCTACATCACTCCCACGCTGTTCGACAAGGTCGACAGCAGCATGAGCATCGCGTCCGAAGAGATCTTCGGGCCGGTGCTGTCGGTGCTCAGTTTTACCGACATCGACGACGCCGTGCGCCAGGCCAATGCCACGCCCTATGGCTTGCAGGCGGCCGTATGGACGCGCGATATCAGCCGCGCGATCCGCACCGCGCGTGCGCTGCGGGCCTAGCACCGTGCACGTGAACCAGTACGACGGCGACGACATCACCGTGCCCTTCGGCGGCTACAAGCAGTCGGGCAACGGCCGCGACAAGTCGCTGCACGCCTTCGACAAATACACAGAACTGAAAACCACGTGGATACGGATCGATTGACCCCGCTCGTGCTGCTTACGAAGGCGTGCCGTCGCAGGTGCGGGTCTGGCTGGTTGACGTGATGCGCGACGAAGTCTGCCTCGACGGGCTGGACGCGGCCGAGCGCGCGCGTGCCTGCACTACCGCCAGCACGAGAGCCGCCTGCGGTTCTCCGAAACGCGCCTGGCGCTGCGCACCTTGCTTGGTTGGCGGCTCGGCACGGCGCCTGGAAGCGGTGCCGCTGGCGGCCGCCGCGCACGGCAAGCCCCAGCTGGTAGATGGCGCCTTGCAGTTCAATGTCACGCATTGCAGGGCAGTACGCGCTGGTGGCGATTTCCGATGCGGCGCCGGTCGGCATCGACCTCGAACGCATCGACCTCGCGCGCCCGTTCGCCGACATGGCGGCCGCCTATTATTCAGCGGCGGAGCAGGCAGCCTGCCGCGATGATCCCGAAGCCTTTTTCCAGCTCTGGAGCTGCAAGGAAGCGCTGGTCAAAGCCTGGGGCACGGGCATCGGCGGCGGCTTGCTTGGCGCTGGCCGCTGAAGGCGAGCAATGGCAGGCGGCGCCAAACGGTGCGGCAACTGCGCCGGGCCGGGTCTGGCGGATCGCCGCGCCGCACGGTTATGTGGCCGCGCTGGCTATAGCGTAGCGCCGCCGTCCACGCGCAGGTCGTGCATGGTGATGTGGCGCGCGCTGTCGGACGCCAGAAAGCACACCGCCTCGGCGATGTCGTGCGCGCTGGCGATGCGTCCCAGCGGGATGCCGAGCCGGTAGCTTTCGGGCGCAGCTAAGCGATCACCCGCCGTTCGCTGCCTAAGCATCGGTCCACAGCTGGCGCTGCATGTCGGTATCGGTCGAACCGGGCGAGACGACATTGCAGCGGATTCCGAACTCGGCCAGCTCCAGCCCCAGGCAGCGCGTGAACTGCGCCGACGCGGCCTTGGACGCGGCGTAGGCCGCCATCTGCTGGCGCGGCACCGAGGCCGCGTTCGACCCCACCGTCACGATCGTCCCGCGCCGCCGCGCCACCATGCGCGCGCGACCGCGCGGCACAGGCGGAACACGCCATGCCGGCGTTGACGTCAAAGGTGCGATGCCACTGCGCGTCCGTCATGCGCAGCGCTTCGGCACCGCATGCAGGATGCTTAAGCCACGTTGACCAGAATGGCCACCGGACCGAGCTCGCATTCGATCCGGTCGATGGCCTGCTCGACCGCCGTGCTGTCGGTCACGTCAAGCGCGATCCCCAGCGCGATGCCCGGCCCTTGCGCACCCTTGATGTCGATCCCGGCCACGATCGCGCCGCGCGCGGCGAGCGCCTCTGCCACCGCCGCCCCGATGCCTTGCGCCGCACCACTGACGACGGCCACTTTGCCTTCAAACTGCATCCGCGACTCCTTCAAAGCGATCCATGATCCGGTGCCGCTCGGCGTGGTAAGCCTCTTCCGTGTGGCGCTCCTTCCAGTAAGGAACCGCGTACATCGCCTCGGGCGGAATGCCGCGTTCGTGCAGCAGGTGTTCGCAGCAGCTCACCACCTGCTTAGGCTTTCGCCCGCCAGCGTGACCGAGACGGTGCCGGGCGGCCAGCGCAGCGCGCGCACCGCGTCCACCAGCAGGGTGCTGGCGCCAGGCCATCTCGCTGCCGCGAATCAGCCAGTGCAGAGTGATGCCGTCGGGGCGGGGCAGGGTCTGCATTTGGTCGCTGCCCGCGATTTCGACCAGCACATGGCCGCGCGCATTGTGCGGCAGCTGGGCCAGCACCGAGGCCAGCACCGCCAGCGCGCTCGGGTCGCCGAACAGCAGGTAGCACGCGGCGCCCGGCACAAAGCGCGGCGGTCCGCCCGGCCCCGCCACGCCGATGGCGTCGCCCGCGCGCCGCCCGCATCGCCCAGCCGGAGGCCGGACCGTCGTCGCCGTGCAGCACAAAGTCCACGCCCAGTTCATCTAGCCCCGGGATCGTAGGTGCTGACGGTGTAGGTGCGCGCGATCGGGCGCACATCGGCGGGCGGCCATTGGGGGCCGTCGGGACCGAGCGTGGGCAGTACCGGCTCAAGCTGTCCGGGACGGGCCAGCAGCAGCTTGATGTGCGCGCCCTCGGACGCCTCAGGAAAACCGGCCAGCGCGGGGCCGCCCAGGATCACGCGCCGCATGTGGGCGCTCAGTTGTTCGGTTCGGACCACGCGCAGCAGTCGCGGTGGCGTGCGTTTGACGCTCATTGGGATCCTTTGGAAAGTGGTGTGGCCAGCCGCGCTGCAGAGTACGCGGCCGATGTGGGCGAGCGGCGCCGGGCGGCTCATCGTGTTGTGGCTGCTGGCGATATCGGTCAGGTCCATGCGGCCGCCCACGTAGGGTGCCCATTGCTGCCAGTCGGGCGCGTCGGGACCGCGCTCGCTGGCGCGGAAGAACAGCAGATCGCCGTCGTAGCGGCGGTGGCGCAGGCCGCGGTAGATGCGCATGGTGTGCAGCGCCATGCCGGTCATGCGCGCCAGTTCGGCGTCGCTGGCGCCAAGCCAGCGTGCTGCCGGGCTGGCAAAGCGCGCCAGCAGGGCTTCGCGCGATAAAGGCTGGCCGTCGTCGCCATTGGCCGACGCGCCGATCACGTCCAGCAGCGCCAGCATGGCGTCGCGCTCCACCGGTTCCGGCTTGCCGTGCCAGATGTCGCTCGGGTAGGCGTCCATCATGGCCAGCAGCGAGACTGTCTGGCTAGGCTTCGCACAACCGCACCGCCAGCGCGTGCGCCACACCGCCGCCGGACGACCAGCCCAGCAGGCGATACGGCCCGGTCGGCTGCTGGGCGCGGATCAGCGCCAGGTAGTCGCCGACCATTGCGTCCGCATCCATCGGCGCAGTGCCGGTCAGGCCGCGCGCCTGCAGGCCGAACACCGGCACCTGCGGCAGATGGCGCGCCAGGCCCAGGTAGCACCAGGCCAGCCCCTCGGCCGGATGAATGCAGAACAGCGCCGGGCCGGTGCCCGGCTGGATCGGCAGCAGCGGGGCGAATTCGGCGCCGCGCGCGGCCGGCGGTGGCGCATGGCCGTCCAGCGTGGCCAGCGACTGCGCCAGCGCGGCGACGGTCGGATGGCGGAACAGCGCCGACACCGCGACCTCGCGCCCGAGCGCGATGCCAAGCCGGTTGGCGACCTGGATCGCCTGCAGCGACTTGCCGCCCAGCGCGAAGAAATCGTCGTGGACGGACGGCGCGCCGATGCCGAGCACTTCGCGCCATACGCGTGTCACGGTCTGTTCGAGTTCCGTCATGCTTGCGCCATCGCAGCTATCCGGCGTGGCCGCGTCAAGACACAGCGCCTTGCGGTCGATCTTGCCGTTGCGGTTGCGCGGCAGGCTGGCGCGCGCCGCGTAGAACGAAGGGATCGCGGCGGCGGCAAGCCGTTCGGACAGGAAGGCGCGCAGCGCGGCGGCGGGCGGCGCCGGCTCGCCTGCGGCCACGAAGGCCGTCAGCTGCCCGCCGTCGTTAGCCACCACGGCCGCCTCGCGCATGCCCGGGTAGGCCAGCAGCGCCGCCTCGATCTCGAGCGGGTCGATGCGCTGCCCGCTGATCTTGAGTTCGCCGTCGCGCCGTCCCAGGTAGCGCAACTGGCCGTCGTCGCCGAGGATCACGCGGTCACCGGTGCGGTAGGCGCGCGGCGCGCCGGGCAGCGCATCGAGGCGGATGAAGCGCTGCGCCGTCAGCTCCGGCTGGCCCAGATAGCCGCGCGCCAGCGTGTTCCCCATCAGGCAAAGCTCGCCTTCGGCGCCGATCGCGACCGGCTGCAGCCCGTCGTCAACGACCGCGATGTCCAGCCCGGCCAGTGGGCGGCCGACAGGCAGCGGTCCGTCCGATTGCGCACCGGTCAGCACGGCCGTGGTGCAGATGACGGTCGCTTCGGTCGGACCATAGGTATTGAGCAGGACTGCGTTGGCCCGCCACTGTGCCACGCGCGCCGCCATCGCGGCCTCACCGCCGATGATCACTAGCCGCACGCAGTCGGGCAGGGCGCCCTGTCCCTGGGCGATGCCATAAGCCAGTTCGTGCCAGAACGCGGTCGGCAGGTCGAGCACCGTGATGCGGCGCTGCGCGCAAGCGTCCAGAAAGCGCGGCAGCGATTCGATCATCGCGTCGTTGCGCAGCACCAGCGTCGCACCGGTGCACAGGGGCAGGAAGATCTCTTCCACGCTGGCGTCGAAATGCAGGGGCGCGAATTGCAGCACACGGTCGTTGGGATGCATCTGGTAGCGCAGGCTGGCGGCGGCGACAAAATGCGCCAGCGCGCTGCGCTCGATCATGACCCCGTTCGGCCGTCCGCTGGTGCCGGACGTGTAGATGATGTAGGCAAGGCTGGCGCCCGGCAGCCCATGACGTCATTGGCGCGCTGGCCTCGGCATCCTCGTCCAGGCAAAGCTGCGCGCCGCTCACCAGCGCCGCGTGGCGGCGCAGCGTGAGTACCAGCTGCGGCGTGGCGTCCGCCAGTACCGCCGCGATGCGCAGCACGGGTCCGCCGGGGTCGAGCGGAATGTAGGCGCCATGCCACCCACAGGACGGCCAGCAGCGCGACGATGGTGCGCGGTTCGCGCGGCAGCAGCACCGCCACGCGGCTGTCGGCGCGCACCCCGTGCGCGCGCAGCCGGGCCGCGAGCGCCATGACCTGAGATAGCAGCGCGGCATACGTGAGCTGCGCGCCATCCTGTTCGAGCGCGATGCGCTGCGGCGTGGCCTGCGCGTGCTGCGCCAGCAGCGCCAGCACCGCTTGTGGCGCGGCGGGGAGCGGGCCGCCGGAGAGCAGTGCGGCCGCGCGCGCAGGCAGCACTTGCGCGATCGGCTGTTGCGGCGCGTTCGTCAGTGCCGACAGGGCCGCCAGCAGGCTCTCGTGCAGGCGGGCGACGGCAGCCTCGTCGTAGGCGGCCGGATTGGCTTCCAGGTCGCAGCGCACGCCGTCCGCGCGCGGCGCGATGGTCAGCGACAGGTCCTCGACCGGGCCGGCGGGAAACCGGAAGCGCGCGCGGCCCAGCGTGCCGAATGCGGGCGGCCGGTCGAAAGGCATGATGTTGATCACGGCGCCGAACAGGCGCCGCCTGCCGCCCGCCATGCCCAGCGCCTGCTTGAGATGCTCATAGCGGAAGCGCTGGTGCCTGCGCACGCTGCGCAGCTCGAACATCACATTGCGCGACAGCTGTGCCAGCGTCTGCGCCGGGTCCACCTGCAGGCGCAGGGGCACGATATTCATCGCCATGCACGGCACCGCCAGCGCGGCCGAACCGAGGCGGCCCATCACGGGCAGGCCGATGGTCAGGTCGCGCCCCCCTGCTCGCGCTGCAGCCAGGCGCTGAAGGCGGCGATCAGGAGCGCGCTCCAGTCGGTGCCGGCCGCACGCGCGGCCTCTGTCCAGCGTTCGATGCTGTCCGCGTCCAGCATCGCGCGCCGCCGCAGCACGCCGTGGACGGGCGCTGCTGGCGGGGCCAGCAGGGCGGGCGGCGCTGCGCCCAGCATGCGCTCGCACCAGAACCGGCGGTCCGCATCGCAGTCGGGCGAGGCGAGATAGGCCGCGTCTTCCGCCACCAGCGGTTGCAGGCCTGGCCGGCCTTGGCGGCGGCGGGACGCCGCCCGACACCAGCGCCGAGTACAGGGCCGCCACGCGCTGCGCCAGCAAGGCGTAGCCGAAGCCGTCCAGCGCCACGTGGTGCACCCGCAGATACCACAGCGTACGCTGCGCGCCGATGTGCAGCAGCGCACTGGCGAACAGGGGACCGGCCGCCAGATCGGGCACCTGCAGCAGGTCGGCCCGCATCCAGTCGTGCGCACCCTGTTCGTCCATCCGGTGACGTGCCAGCGTCCACGGTGTGCGGACTGCGCATTGCCAGACCTGCTCCGCATCGCTGCCGAAGCGCTGGTGCAGCGCATCGCATTCGTCGATGGCCTGGCGCAGCGCCGTCTCGAACAGGGCGGCATCGAGTTCGCCCGTCAGTTCGACGGCTTCCGCCGTCCAGTAGGCGGGGCTGGACGGATCGAGCTGCTGGCCGAGCCAGATGCCGTATTGCGCGGAGGTGAGCGGCAAACGTTCGGAAGTGTCCATCCTAGTGCGCCCCCGCCTGCGAACGAAGCACGTCCCACCAGTAGATGAGCGTCGGCCGTTCCGCAAGTTCGACGAAGGTGGTGACGGCGCCGGCCCGGCGCCAGCGTTCCAGCAGGCTCATAAGGCGGATCGAATCGAGGCCGCAGTACATCAGGTTCTCGTCCTCGATCAGATCGGCGGCGGGCATGTCGAGCAAGGCCGCCACTTCCGCGCGCAGGGCTGCGCGGCTGGCAGGCAGGCCCCCCGCCGCGCGCAGGGCGTCGCACACCTGCGCCGTGCTGGCGACCACGCCGCAGCGCTGGGACACGTAATCGAGCGCCATGGCGTGCTGCCCGGCCGAGAAATCGGCCAGTGCGTCGCCCACCAGGAAGGGCTCGATATCGTGCATGAAGGCGTCGGCCGCCGTCATCAGGCAGCCGATGTGCGCGTACACGCCGCACACGATCAGCTGGTCGCGGCCCTGGGCGCGCAGGCGTTCGAGCAGATCGCTGCGCACGAAGGCGCTGTAGCGCCACTTGACGAGCACCGTATCGTGCGCGCGCGCGCGATCTGGGCGGCGACGCCGGCGCGCTGCGGCTGCGCCGTCAGGCCGGGGCCCCACCAGTCGTTGAGGAGCCCCCGTTCCTGCTGGTCCTGCTGCGCCGGCTGGGCCGTGTAGAACACCGGCACGCCGGCCCGCGTCGCAGGCGTCGCGCAGGCGCGCCACCTGCGTCAGCAGGGCGGGAACAGGCGCCGCGGCGCCGTCGTAAAAGTCGAGAAAGTAGTCCTGCATGTCGTGGATCAGCAGCGCGGCGCGCGCCGGGTCGGGCGTCCAGTCGACCCGGTTCGGTGGCATGTCGGCCGCTGCGGGCATGGGATAGGTGGCGATTTTTGGAATGCTCATGGTGTCAGTGTTTGTGCGGGTTGATCAGGCGCTGGGCGATCTGTTCGCGCAGCAGGCGTTTGTCGACTTTGCCGACGCCGGTCTTGGGAAATTGCGCGACGAATTCGATCCGGTCCGGAATCTTGAATTGGGCCAGACCCCGGGCGCGCAGGAAGTCGGTCAGCTCGCGTGCGCGGCAGCCGGCGCCGGGCCGCGCGATGATGAAAGCGCAGCTGCGTTCGCCCAGGTAGGCGTCCGGCATGGCGACCAGCGCCGCGTCGTGCACGCCGGCGTGGGCCAGCAAGTGGTTCTCCACTTCCTCGGCGGCGACCTTGTCGCCCCCGCGGTTGATCTGGTCCTTGGCGCGCCCTTCCACCACCAGGTGGCCGGACGGGAGCTGGGTCACCAGGTCGCCGGTGCGGTAAAAGCCGTCGGCGGTGAAGGCGCGCGCATTGTGGGCGTCGGCCCGGTAGTAGCCGCGGATCGTGTAGGGGCCGCGCGTTTGCAGGTGTCCCAGCGTGCCGGGGGCAGCGGCCGGTCTTCGTCGTCGGCGATGCGCACCTCGTCGTCCGGCGAGATGGGGCGGCCCTGGGTGGCGGCCACCAGCTCCGGCGGGTCGTCCGCGCGTGTGTAGTTGACCAGTCCCTCGGCCATGCCGAACACCTGCTGCAGCGCGCAGCCAAGCACGGGCCCCACGCGCAAGGCCGTTTCGCGCGGCAGGCGCGCGCCGCCCACCTGCAGCAGCTGCAGGCTGCCCAGGTCGTGCGCGTTGCCGGGCGCGGCGTCGAGCCAGGCCATGGCCAGCGGCGGCACCAGCGCGGTGATGGTCACTTGTTCGGCTTCGATCAGGGCGAAGGCGTGATCGGGATCGGCCCGACGCGCCAGCACCACGCAGCCGCCCGCATGGAACACGCCGAAGGTGCCCGGTGAACTGAGCGGGAAGTTGTGCGCCACCGGCAGCGCGCACAGGTAGACGCTGTGGCGGTCGAGCGCGCAGATGGCAGCGCTGGCGCGCACGCTGTACAGATAGTCGTCGTGGGTACGCGGAATCATTTTCGGCAGCCCGGTGCTGCCGCCCGACAGCTGCAGGAACGCGACCGCGCCCGCATCGGGGCAGGGGAAGACGCCCGGCGCGTCATACAGGGCATCGAAGGCGGTGAATTCGGCGGCCTCGCCAAGCACGATGACGTGCTGCAGCGACGGCGCCTCGGCCTGCACTTCGCGCGCCAGCACGCGGTAGTCGAAGCCGAGCATCGGTGTCGGCGATCACATACGCCTTTGCTTCGGCCAGCTGGCAGAAGTAGGCGATCTCCGAGCGCCGGTGGGCTTAAGCAGCGCCAGCACCGGCAGCGCGCCGAGGCGAAACAGCGCGAAGCAGGCGACAAAGAATTCGGCCACATTGGGCAGCTGCAGCACCACCCGGTCCTGGGCCTGGATGCCGGTCCGCGCCAGGCCTAGGCCGCGAACTGGTCGCAGCGCTGATCGAATTCGCGGTAGGTCCAGCGCCGCTGCGCGCACACCAGCGCCACGCTGTCGGGATGGGCGGCCGCGCTCTCGCGCAGCATGGCGCCGAGCGACTGGCCGCGCCAGTAGCCCATCGCGCGGTAGTAGTTGGCCGCTTCGTCCGGCCAGGGCGTGCAGCCCGCGAGCAGGGGCGCGCTCATTGGGCCGTCTCCAGCACCGATTCGAGTCCCATCGCGCTGAGCATGGTGCGCAGCTTGGCCGATGTTTCCGAGCAGCTCGTCGTCCGGCCGCGAACCGTCCACGATGCTTAGGCGCCCGCGTACAGGGTCGCATCGTTCTCGCCCACGTCGGCGCAGCGCAGCGTCACCGCCCACTCGCCGTCATGCTTACGCGTCGCACCAGCCCACCAGTCCGGCGAAGTAGCCGCGTTCGAAGCCTTCGGTGCGGCCGATGAAGTCGTACGCCTCCTGGCGCGGATGGCCGCACACGGCCGGCGTGGGGATGCAGCGCCAGCGCCAGTTCCAGCGACGAGACGGCCGGATCGGCCAGTTCGCCCCTCACTTCGGTCCCCAGGTGCCACATGGTCGGCGTCGACAGCAGCGACGGCTGCGGCGGCACCCACAGGCCCTTGCAGAACGGACGCAGGCCGTCGGCCACGGCGCTGACCACCAGCGCATGCTCGTGCAGATCCTTGGCCGAGCGCAGCAGGCCGTCGGCGCGGCGCCGGTCTTCGTCCGGATCGCTGCTGCGCGGGGATCGATCCGGCCAGCGGATGGGACAGCACCTGCGTGCCGCGGCGCGACAGCAGCAGTTCGGGACTGGCGCCAATCAGCGTGCGGCGCGGCGCCTGCCGCCCGGCCAGATCGATCGCGAAGGTGTAGCCGATCGGGTTGCGCGCGGCGAGGCGGCGCAGCAGCGCGGCCAGGTCGAGCCGCACGTCCACTGACAACGAACGCGACAGGACAACCTTGTCGAGCCCGGTTGCGCGGATGCAGGCCAGGGCTTGCTCGACGTTGGCGCGGTAGGTGTCGGGCGAGGGCCGCATCCGCACGGGGTGGGCTTTCCGGTGGCGTGGCGGCGTCTCGGCCGGGCCCATGTCCGCGTCCCTAATGTGAGTGCTTACTTGCGCTGGAATAAAGAGCCGCTGGGGTGCATGGTCGGCAAATGGCAGCGCGCCCATGATCACGTCGGCGTTGTCGCCCGTGGCGCGCAGCTGGGCCAGGGCACGCGCCGCGCACTGGGCCGGCGGGCAGGCGGGCACGATCGCCTTGATCCCGCGCCCGAGCAGAACCTGGCGGGGGAAGCGAACAGGGTGGCGCCGGGCTGGTAATGCCGCAGCGGATCGTCGGCCGCCGGGCTTGCTTAAGCAGCAGGTGGTGCAATCGGTCGTTCATAGGGGCCTCTCGAAGGTGAGCGTCTGGACAAGTGTGACAAATCATCAAACATAATGAGAATCATTTGCAATACCAGATGAGAATAATAATGAGATTGATTCTCATTTAGATTGGTGCTAGGATGTTTTTAAGGCAGCATTTCATCTTCATTAATAATCCAGCAGAAAGTTCTCATGTCCGTCCAGATTCAACGCCATCCCCGTCTCCAGCCCCTCGTCGCCGCGCTCTCGTTCGCGTGCTGTGCTTAAGCGCCCACGCCCAGGCCGCCGAGCAGGAACTCGGCACCATCCAGATCACCGCCCAAAGCGGCGTCAATACCAACACGGTCGTGGGCGCCGCCCGGATCGAGGTGGAGCAGGCGGTCAGCCTGCAAGACTTGTTCAAGCAAACGCCGGAAGTGAGCGTCGGCGGCGGCGGACTGCCGGTCGCGCAAAAACTGTATGTGCGCGGGATCGGCGAACGGATGCTGGCCGTGACCATCGACGGCGCCGCCCAGCCGGAATCGGCCTACCATCACACGGGCCAGGTGATGGTCGAACCGGAGCTGCTTAAACGGGTGGAAGTGGAAGCCGAGCACCGGCGCCGCCACCGCCGGGCCGGGCGCTGGCTTGGCGCCCTGCGTTTCACGACCAAGAGCGCCAACGAGCTGCTGCGCCCGGGCGAGCGCATTGGCGCGCGTTTGCAGGCAGCTACTTTGGCGCCAGCGACGGCAAAAAATTCGGGGTCAGCGTGTTTGGCCGCCTGAACGACCAGGTGGGACTGCTGGTGAGCGGCACCGCCCTGGAGAGCGGCGACTACCAGGACGGCAACGGCAATCCGGTTGCCAATACCGCGGCCGATGCCGCGTCGCGCTTCGTCAAGCTCGATCTGGGCGACCGGGCGCACCGGCTCGCGCTGGCCTACGAAGAAAACCGTGACGAAGGCATGCGCAACAAGCGCACCAATCTGATCGTCAACGGGATCAACCCGGCGCAGCGCCAGCGCGTCGAACGCAGCTCGACCATCGCCAACTACGACTTCGCGCCCGGCGGCAAACTGGTCGCGCTGCACGTGACGGCCTACGTCAACGAGAATGCGGTCCTGCTGGCGCAGGGCACGCCGCAGCGCGAACGCGACGGCACCAGGACGCGCGGCGTCAACCTGGTCAACGTGGCGCGCCTGGGCGAACACAAAATCAGCGCTTAAGCATCGACTACCGCAACGACACAGGGTTTGCACACGTGGCTTGGCGCCAACCTGGCGGACGAGAAGGCCAGCGTCGCCGGACTGTTCGTGCAGGACGATCTGGCGCTCGCCGACCAATGGCTGCTCGGACTGGGCGCGCTACGACCGCTACCGCTATACTGGCATGGAAGGCCGCCAGTTCGACGCCTCCGGCGCGTCGCCCAGCGCCAGCCTGACCTTCTTGCCCAATGCGCAGCTGACCGTGCGCCTCGGCCACGCGCGCCTGCGCGGGGGGTGGGCGTCATGGAGCCCTTCCTCAAATCGTTCCAGACCAACGATCCGGCGCTGCAAGCGGAAAAGGCGCGCAACACCGACCTTGGCGTGCAATGGCAAAGCGGCCCGTGGCAAGCCAATGCCGCCTTGTTCAACCAGCAGATCGACAACTACATCGGCTACGACGACGCGCGCCAAAACCTGGGCCAGGTACGCACGCGCGGCTACAGCGCCAGCGCTTGGCTATCACGCCGCGCAGTGGTCGGCCAGCGTCGGCCTGTCGCACGCCAAGCCGCGCCTGGACGACCGGCCTTTGTCAAGCGAGGACGCGTTCCTGCTCGGGAATGCATCGGGCCGCACCTGGGTCGCGCAGTTCGACCGCGTGTTCCCGCAGCAGAACCTGAAACTGGGCTGGACCGGGCGCGCCACCGAGCGTCTCGATTACGTGCCTACGAAGCGCGGCGGGCAAGCCGGGCTACGCCGTGCACGACGTGTACGCCCAGTGGCTGCCTACTAGAGCAGCGACAAGCTCACGCTCACGCTCGGCGTCTCCAACGTCGGCGACAAGTTCTACTACGATCAGAGCAGCTTCGGCTTTCACCCGCGCTGGGGCAGTGTCGCCGCGCTGCCCGAGAGCGGGCGTAATGTCCGCGTCAGCCTGGCCTCGCGCTTCTAACCTTAACGGTAGCGACCCATGAAAAGAGATCTGATGGCGGTCATGCCCAGCCCCGCCGATTTGCGCGCGATGCTGCCCCTGCCGGTTCACACGGCGCAGGCCGTGGCCATGCCACGGCTGCGCCATCCGCGCCATCCTCGAGCGGCGCGACCCGCGCCTCTTGGTCGTGGTGGGACCCTGTTCGATCCACGACCCGGTGGCCGCGCTCGACTATGCGCAGCGGCTGGCGGGGCTGGCGCGCGAGGTGGCTTACTCGATGCTGGTGGTCATGCGCGTGTATTTCGAAAAGCCGCGCACCAGCACCGGCTGGAAGGGGCTGATCAACGACCCGCACATGGACGACTCGTTCTGCATCGCCGAAGGCATGCACACGGCGCGCCGCCTGCTGCTCGAGATCGGCGCGCTGGGCCTGCTTACCGCGATCGAAGCGCTGGACCCGGTCTCGCCGCACTACCTCAATGATCTGATCGGCTGGGCCGCAATCGGCGCGCGCACGACCGAGTCGCAGACGCACCGCGAAATGGCGTCCGGTTTGCCGGTGCCGGTCGGCTTCAAGAACGGCACCGACGGCAGCGTCGAGACGGCGCTCAATGCGATCCGGGCCGCCGCGCGCACCCACGCCTACCTCGGCATCGACGCGCACGGCCGCGCCGCCGTCGTGCGCACCGACGGCAACCCGCATGCGCACCTGGTCCTGCGCGGCGGCAGCAGCGGGCCCAATTACGATCCCGCCAGCGTGGCGCGCGCCGAACGGGCGCTGCGCGAAGCGGGGCTGGCGCCGACCATCCTGATCGACTGCGCGCACGGAAATTCGAACAAGGATCACCGCCGCCAGTCGCTCGTGCTGGAAAGCGTGCTGGCCCAGAAGCTGGCCGGGAACGACAGCATCGTCGGCGTCATGATCGAAAGCTTCATCGAAGGCGGCAACCAGCCCATGGCGGCCAGCCCCGGTCAGCTGCGTTACGGCTGCTCCGTCACCGACCCCTGCGTCGACTGGCCGACCACGCAAGCCATGCTGCGCCTGGCGCACGGCGCGCTGCAATGAAGCGCGTGGTCGCGCTGGTGGCGGCGCTGCAGTTCGTCTACATCCTCGACTTCATCATGGTGCTGCCGCTCGGGCCCCGACCTGGCGCGCGCGCTCGGCTTTCCGGCCGACCGGCTGGGCGCGCTGACGGCCGCGTACACGCTGGCCTCGCTGGTCTCCGGCCTGCTGGCCGTGCGCCTGCTGGACCGCTTCGAGCGCAAGCGCGTGCTGCTGTGCGCATTCGGCGCGCTGACCCTGGCCACCCTGGCGACCAGTCTGGCCAGCAGCTTTGCGGGCCTGATCGGCGCGCGTGCCCTGACCGGGTTCATGCGCGCGCCCACGATTGCGACCGGCATGGCGATCGTGATCGACATGACGCCATCGCACAGCAGCGCGGGCGGACCATCGCCCGGGTCATGCTCGGCTTTTCGGTGGCCGCGCTGGCGGGCGTGCCGCTGGCACTGGAACTGGCGCGCGCTTGGGCTGGCTGGCAAGCGCCATTCGCCGCGCTCGGCATGGCGGCCGTCGCCGTGTGGCTATGCGCCGCGTGGCTGCTGCCTAACCGGGCAGCAGGCAGCCAAGCGCGCGGCACCAGCATCGGGGCTTTGCTGCGCCAGCGGCTGGTGCGCCAGGCTTGCCTGGTGCAGGGCTTGAGCCAGTTCTCGGCCTTTCTGCTGGTGCCGCATTTTGCCGCCTACTACCTGCTCAACCTGGATTTCCCGCGCGACCAGCTGGCGCTGCTGTACCTGGCCGGTGGCGTGTGCGCGCTGCTCGCCGTGCAGCTTCTGGGGCGCGTCGTGGACCGGGCCGGAACCAGTACCGCGCTCGCTTGCGCGAGCGTGGCGATGGGGTTCGGCCTGCTGCCGTTCTTCGCCGCTGCTTAAACTTGTTCGCGGTGCTGTCGTTCGTGCTGTTCATGGCGGGCAATGCAGGCCGCAACATCAGCATCGGCGCCGCGCTCAGTCATGTGCCCCACGCGCACGAGCGGGCCGGCTTCATGGCGCTGCAAAGCAGCGTGCAGGATCTCGCGATTGCCGCCGCCGCGCTGACCAGCGGCTGCTTGCTGGCGGTCGATGGCGACGGGCGCCTGAGCGGCATGGGCACGGTGGCCGCGTGCGCCGCGGCGGTCGGCTGCGCCGTGCCGTGGGCCGTGCGGCGGCTGTCCGGTTACAGCATGGTTTCGCGCAGTACCTCATGTAAGCGCGGCGCGCGACTGCACCAGCGCGTAGCGGTCGACCTGCCAATGAATCAGCGGGCCGTCGGCGCCGGGCAAGGCACCGGCGGCGCGCCGCGCCAGCGTCACGTGCGGCTTGTAGCTGCGCTGGTCCACCGGCAGCGCATGCGCGCGAGCAGTTCGCCGAGGGCGGCCTGCAGTTCGGTCAGACCGGAAGGCACGGTCTCCGGCTCAAGCACGGCGATGCCGTGCGGCCAGAGGTCGTTGCGCTGAAGGGAGAGTTGAAACGGGGCGGTGGGAGCGGGCAGGGCGTCGGCCAATCTGGCCGCGTGTTCCTGCTCCACCTCGCCGATGAAATGGAGTGTCAGATGCAGTCGTTCGGCGCGCACCGGCGTGGCCTGCTTCGGCCACGTCCAGCGGTCGCGCTGCCACCAGTTGCGCCCGCACTGCCGGGTCGGGCCACAGTGCGAGGAACAGGCGCGCGCTCATCGCATCAGAAGCAGTGTTCGACGCCCGGGAAGCTGCTGTCCTTGACCGCCGCGACATAGGCGCTGACGGCGGCGTCGATGCTGGTCTGGCCTTCCATGAAGTTCTTGACGAACTTCGCCTTGCGGCCCGGGAAAACGCCCAGCAGATCGTGCATCACCAGCACCTGGCCCGAGCAATCGGGACCGGCGCCGATGCCGATCGTCGGCATATGCAGCAGATCGGTCACTTCCTTGCCGAGCGCGGTCGGAATCGCTTCAAGCACGACCATCGACGACGCTTACCGATTGCAGCAGCAGGGCGTCCGATTTGAGCTGGTCGGCGCTCTCGATGGTTTTGCCCTGGACCTTGTAGCCGCCCAGCTGGTGCACCGATTGCGGGGTCAGACCCAGGTGGGCGCACACGGGAATGGCGCGCTCGGTGAGGAAGCGGACCGTATCGGCCAGCCAGGCGCCGCCTTCGAGCTTGACCATGTGGGCACCGGCCTGGATCAGCTGGACCGCGTTGTTGAAGGCCGACTCCGGCGTCGCATAGCTGCCGAAAGGCATGTCGGCCAGCACCATCGCGCTCTTGTTGCCGCGCGCCACTGCCGCCGTGTGATACGCGACTTCCGCCACCGTGACCGGCAGGGTCGACGTCTGGCCATTGCAGACCATGCCGAGCGAATCGCCGATCAGTAATACTTCCACGCCGCAACGGTCCATCAAGCTGGCGAAGCTGGCGTCATAACAGGTGAGCATCGCAATTTTGTTGCCGGACGCACGCATGGCGTTCAGCGAAGGAATCGTCACCGCCTTGGTGACAGGCGGCTTGACCGGAGCGCATGCATCGCCGCCCGCCATGTCTTTACCCTGCAAATAACCGCTCATAATAATCCTTTGATATCAAAATGAAAGCCGACGGCGCTAGTGTAATGCCAACCACAAAAACCTGCCCAATCAGGGGTCAGACCTCAATTCCGCAACAATTGCAGAATTGAGGTCTGACCCCGATTGTGGAATGGTTAGGAGCGGAAAATGAAGTAGACGGCGCCGACCAGGCACAGGCCCGCCCAGATGTAGTCGAGCTTGAACGGTTCGTTCATGTAGAACATGGCGAACGGGACGAAGACGGTGAGCGTGATCGCTTCCTGCATGATCTTGAGCTGGGCCAGGCTGTACTGGCTGTGCCCGATCCGGTTGGCTTAAGCACTTGCAGCAGATACTCGAACAGGGCAATCCCCCAGCTGACCAGCGCCGCATACCACCACGCGCGGCTCGACATGTTCTTCAGGTGCCCGTACCAGGCGATCGTCATGAACACGTTCGACAGGACCAGCAGACCCACGGTCTGCACGATGATGGGGATTTGCATGTCAGTCTTCCTTCGTGATGCCCTGGCTAAAGCAACGGCGGCCAGGTAGCTGCGCGCGGCGCGCCGCTGCGGCACCACCACGTCCGGCGCGATCTCGAGCAGCGGCACCAGCACGAAGGCCCGCTCCAGCATGCGCGGATGCGGGACGTGCAGCTGCGGCAGGTCCACCACGGCGTCGCCGTACAGCAGAATGTCGAGATCGAGCGTGCGCGGGGCGTTGCGGTAAGGCCGCTCGCGGCCGTGCGCCAGTTCGATGCCGTGCAGCGCGTCCAGCAGCAGCCGGCGCGCTCAGCTCCGTGTCGATGCAGGCCACTGCGTTGATGTAGTCGTCGCCCGAGGAGTCGATCGGGGCGGTGCGGTACTTGGCCGAATGGCGCACCAGCGTGCAGCCATCCAGCGCGCCCAGCCGCGCCAGGGCGTCGTCGACGTTGGCGCTGGCATCGCCCAGATTGGCGCCGATGCCGAGGTAGGCGATCATTCGCCGCCCGCGCCGCCGCCGCCCTGCTCGCCGCCGCCGGCGTTATCGCTGCCGCCGCGGTTGCGTGGTGCGCGGCGCGGCGCGCGTTTGCGCTTGGCGCCTTGCGGGGCCTGGGCGGCGGTGGTGAGCAGGCGTTCGCGTTCGACCGCGTCGCCTTCATAGAAGGCAGTCCACCACTCGCCGATTTCCATGTCGATCTCGCCCGACTGGCAGCGCAGCAGCAGGAAGTCGTAGCCGGCGCGGGAAGCGCAGGTGTTCGAGCAGCTTGTACGGGGCCTTGCCGTTGCGCCGCTCGAAGCGCGGCTGCATCGACCAGATGTCGCGCATGTCCGAGCCGATCTTGCGCTGCAGGGCCAGTTTTTCGGTCTGCGATTCGAGCACGTCGTCGGCCGCCAGGTGCAGCGCCGGAATCGGCGACTCGCCCGCCGTCTTGTAGGCGGTCCATTTTTCCACCACCTGGTGCCACAGCAGGGAGGCGAACAGGAAGCCGGGCGAAACGCCCTTGCCGAGCCTTGATCCGGTTGTCGGTCGATTCGAGCGCCAGCGTCACGAACTTCATGCCGATCGGCTGTTCGAGCACGACGTCGAGCAGCGGCAGCAGGCCGTGGTGCAAACCTTCCTTGCGCAGCTGCTGCAGGCAGGCCAGGGCGTGGCCGCTCATGAGGAGCTTGAGCATTTCGTCGAACACGCGCGGCTCTAAGGCACGTTGTCGATCAGGGGCGCCATCAGGGGAATCGGTTCGCGCGTGGCCGGTTCGATCGTGAACTGCAGCTTGGCGGCAAAGCGCACCACGCGCAGCATGCGCACCGGGTCTTCATGGTAGCGCTTCCGGCTGGCCGATGATGCGCAGCTTCTTGTCGCGGATGTCGGCGATGCCGCCATGGTAGTCCAGCACCTCCTGCGTGGCCGGATCGTAGTACATGGCGTTGATGGTGAAGTCGCGCCGCATCGCGTCTTCGTGCTGGGGACCGAAGTTGTTGTCGCGCAGGACCCGGCCGTGTTCATCTTTCGGGGCGTTGGTCGCTTGTCGGCTGCTGCGGAAGGTCGTCACTTCCAGCAGGTCCTGGCCGAACATCACGTGCACGATCTGGAAGCGCTTGCCGATGATGAAGGCGCGCCGGAACAGGCGCTTGACCTGCTCGGGCGTGGCGTTGGTGGCGATGTCGAAGTCTTTCGGTTTCACGCCCAGCAGCAAGTCGCGCACCGCGCCGCCCACCACGAAGGCCTTGAAGCCGGCTTCCTGCAGCGAGGAGGTGACCCGGATCGCGTTCGAGGACAACAGCCGCGGGTCGATCCCGTGTTCGGCCGCGGTCAGCACCACCGGCTCAGGTCGCATCATCGCGCTCGCTGTTTGTCTTTAACGCCAAGAATTTTGCGGATAAATTTTTTAATCATTGAATAGTTGGAGTAAAGGCCAGCCAAGGCTCGTTGCATGCGCAGATAGCGCTGCGTTCAGGGTTGGTCGCTACAGGGTGGGTGACGACGGACAGGAGGGGAATATCGTTGTGCGAATCGCTGTAAAAGTGGCTGCGCCCGAAACCGTGGAGCGGGGTGCCGATCTTTTCCAGCCATGCATGGGTGTGGGTGACTTTGCCTGGCCCGGAGGTCGGCGTGCCGAGCAGTTTGCCGGTCAGGTTGCCGTGTTCGTCTTCCTCGGGCTCGGCCGCGATCAGGTGTTCGACCCCCAGCGCCTTGGCGATCGGGGCGGTCACGAAGCGGTTGGTGGCGGTGATGATGCACACCAGGTCGTTTAGGTCCTGATGTTCCTTGAGCAGGCGGCGCGCCTGCGGCAGCAGGGCCGGTTCGATCACTTCGCGCATGAATCGGGCGTGCATGGCGTCGAGCTGGGGGCGCGGAAAGCGCGCCAGGGTGCCGAGCGCGAATTCGAGGTATTCGACCGGGTCCAGGGTGCTTAAGCCTGGTATTGCGCGAAAAAGGCGTCGTTGGCGTTCTTGAAGGCGACCGGGTCGACCGCGCCGGTGCGGACCAGGAACTGGCCCCATTCGTAGTCCGAGTCGATCGGCAGCAGGGTGTGGTCGAGATCGAACAGGGCCAGGTTCTTCATTCTTTGGACTCCATGCGGCAGGGGGGGGTCAATAGCAGGTCGCGCAGCAGCGGTAGCGTGACCGGGCGCTGGGTTTCGAGGGAATACTGATCGAGTGCATCGAGCATCGTCGACAGGGAGCGCA
Organism: Massilia sp. H-1; assembly: GCA_024703915.1. GTDB lineage: Bacteria > Pseudomonadota > Gammaproteobacteria > Burkholderiales > Burkholderiaceae_D > Telluria_A. The sequence goes on from CP087969.1 coordinate 3,383,519, forward strand.
TGTCGCGCTTGAAATGGGACAGCAGATAGGGTAACACGGAGGCCGACAGCGTCAAACCGCGCGCTTCGGCGGCGTTGGTCAGGGCGGCGATCTTTTCCTCGTCCGACAGGCCGTGGATCTGGTAGATCAGGCCCCAGCCCATGCGCGTGCGCAGGTCTTCGCGCACCGGCAGCACGGTAGCGGGGCACCGGGCCGGTCGAGACCATGTAGGCGCCGTGCTCGCGGATCTGGTTGAACAGGGCGAACGCGTCGATCTGGCTGGCCGCCGACAGCTGGTCGCAGTCGTCGAGCAGGTACAGGGACACCTCGGGGGCGTAGGTGAAGTCGGCTTCCGGCGCGTCCGGGCCGATGTAGCGCGCCCCCGGGGTGGCCGCCAGCCCGTGCAGCAAGTGGGTCTTGCTATATGCGCTTTCGCCCCACAGGTAGGCGAAATGCTCGCGCGAGCTGCGCTGCGCGAACTGGTGCATCAGGTGCGCCAGTTCGGCGTTTTGTCCGCCCACCGCGAAATTATCGAGGCTGTGCGCCTGTTCCGCGCCTAAATCGAGTACCAGCTGTTTCATCATCTACGCATTATAGAAGCTGCTGCGCAGGTAGTGGCGGCGCAGGTGCCGGAATGCGACCATCAGGACGGCCGACGCGGGCAGCGCCAGCAGCACGCCGACAAAGCCGAACAGCTGGCCGAAGGCGAGCAAGGCGAAAATCACGGTCAGGGCATTGAGGCCGATCCGCTCGCCCACCAGGCGCGGGGTCAGGATGAAGCCTTCCAGGACCTGGCCGACGCCGTACACGCCGCCCACCATGATCAGGCCATACCAGCCGGGGAACTGGAGCACGGCCGCCACCAGCGCCAGCGCCAGTCCCAGGCCGAAGCCGATGTAGGGGATGAATACCAGCAGGCCGGACAAAATCCCGACCGGCAGCGCCACTTCCAGGCCGAACATGGCCAGCACGGCCGAATAATAGATCGCCAGCACCAGCATGACGAGCAGCTGGCCGCGCAGGTACTGGGCCAGCAGGGCGTCGACTTCCTGGGCCATGGCGCGCGTTTGCACCACCCAGCGGCGCGGCACGGCCAGCGAAATGCTGCGCAGGATCTGGTGCCAGTCGAGCAGCATGTAGAACAGGACCACCGGCACCAGCGTGAGCGTGACGATCCAGCTCAGCACGGCCACGCCATGGCAGCGGGGCCGAGGCCAGCACCATGGACCAGATGTCGTCGCCGCTGGTGGCCAGCTGCTCGGTCAGCAGCTTCTTGATGCCGGACAGGTCGAGCTGGACGTGGATGCCAAGCCGGCCTGCAGGGTGGGCGCGAGCATGACGTTCAGTTTGGCCAGGGCCAGGGGAATCTGCGCCTGCAGCAGGGGAATTTCCTTTTGCAGCACCGGGACCACGATCAGCACCAGCGCCAGCAGGGCGGCAATGAACACCAGCATCACGACGATCACGGCCACCGTGCGCGGCAGGGTCCGGCCGCGGCCCAGGCGCATGCGGTCAAGGTAGTCGACCGCGCCGTTCAGGGCGTAGGCGAGGATCGCGGCGGCGATGAAGGGTGCCATGATGGGGCCCAGCGCGTAGATCAGGGCGCCGAATGCCAGCCATAAAACCAGCCAAAACGCGGTTTGTTTCTGTTCCGGGGTGGTTAAAAATGGCATCAAGAGGTGGAATTGTCGGTTAAATGGGCCGTGGCCGGTCCATTTTGATAAAATAGCGGATTGTCCAGTTTTGGCCGTCCAGCGGCCGGAATCGGGTTGCCGCCTTCTATTTTACCGCCTCCGCTGCCAAATACACCATGAGCCAATCTTCTAATGTTTCACTTTCCTACCGCGATGCCGGTGTCGATATCGATGCTGGCGACGCCCTGGTCGAAGCGATCAAGCCATTCGCCAAGCGCACCATGCGCGAAGGCGTCATGGGCGGCATCGGCGGTTTCGGCGCCCTGTTCGAGATCAGCAAGAAGTTCAAGGAGCCGGTCCTGGTGTCGGGCACCGACGGCGTGGGCACCAAGCTCAAGCTCGCTTTCGAGCTGAACCGCCACGACACGGTCGGCATCGACCTGGTCGCCATGAGCGTCAATGACATCCTGGTCCAGGGCGCCGAGCCCCTGTTCTTCCTCGATTACTTCGCCTGCGGCAAGCTCGACGTGCCGACCGCCACCGCCGTCGTCAAGGGCATCGCCCAGGGCTGCGAGCAGGCCGGTTGCGCCCTGATCGGCGGCGAAACCGCTGAAATGCCGAGCATGTACCCGGCGGGCGAGTACGACCTGGCCGGTTTCGCGGTCGGCGCCGTGGAAAAATCGAAAATCATCGACGGCACCAAGATCATCCCGGGCGACGTGGTGCTGGGCCTGGCCTCGTCGGGCGTGCACTCGAACGGTTATTCGCTGGTGCGCAAGATCATCGAAGTGGCCAAGCCGGACCTGGACGGCGACTTCCACGGCCGCAAGCTGGCCGACGTGCTGATGGAGCCGACCCGTATTTACGTCAAGCCGCTGCTGGCGCTGATGGAAGCGATGGAAGTCAAGGGCATGGTCCACATCACCGGCGGTGGCCTGGTGGAAAACGTGCCGCGCGTACTGCAGCCTGGCCTGACCGCCGTGCTCGATTCGAAGGCATGGACCATGCCGCCGCTGTTCCAGTGGCTGCAGCAGCATGGCGGCGTGGCTGACGCCGAAATGCACCGCGTGTTCAACTGCGGCATCGGCATGATCGTGATCATCTCGAAAGAAAACGCGGACGCCGCCTTCGCCCAGCTGACCGCTGCTGCAGCGATGAAACCGTCTCGCGCATCGGCACCATCCGCGCCCGCGCCGGTGACGAGCACCAGACCATCGTCGAATAATTCGGCAAGCCGTCAATAACAACGCCGTTCTCTGCGCAAGCGAGAACGGCGTTGTTGTTTGCTCAGCCTATTTGTTGAGAATTTTGGCCACCGGCGCTAGCCTGCAAGCGGTACGCGTCCGGCATCCCCGAGCCCAAGAGCGGGCGCAGATACATGCGGAACGCGTCCGTCACATCGGTTCCGCAGGCGCTGATGAAGGCGTCTTCCATCACGCGCGTCTTGCTTAGGCCACCGCCTCGAGCGCGATCAGTTCATAGTCGACCGAATAGAAGCCGGTGCGCTTGATCGCCACCGAACCGCTGCGCTCGCCCCACATGGCGAACTGCACCGCCTTCTCGCCCACCTCGCGCGCTTCGCGCTGATCGACGTCGGACACGCAGCCGATGAACGAGCGCTGCAGATAGCCGAAGGTGTCGCCGCGCACCCGCTTGATGCCCAGCTTGGACTTGATCTCGTCGCACAGCAGATCGGCCAGCGCGCCGGTGCCCGACAGCTGCACATTGCCGTGCGCGTCGCGCTCGACCTCGGTGGCCAGCAGGCTGGCGATCGCCTCGCCCGAGGCGTCGTGGATGCCTTCGGAGACGGCGATCACGCAGCGCCCGTATTGCTCATAGACGCGCTTGACGTCGGCCAGGAAGTTCTCGAGCACGAACACGCGCTCGGGCAGGTAGATCAGGTGCGGGCCGTCGTCGGGGAATTTTTTGCCGAGCGCGGCGGCGGCGGTCAGGAAGCCCGCGTGGCGGCCCATGACCACGCCCACGTACACGCCCGGCAGCGCCGCGTTGTCGAGATTGGCGCCGGCTGAACGCTTGCGCGACAAAGCGCGCGGCCGACGGGAAGCCCGGCGTGTGGTCGTTGCCGACCAGGTCGTTGTCGATGGTCTTGGGAATGTGGATGCAGCGCAGCGGGTAGCCTAGCCTTGGCCGCTTCCTCGGCCACGATGCGCACCGTGTCGGACGAGTCGTTGCCGCCGATGTAGAAGAAATGCTCGATCTCGTGCGCGCAGCACTTCGAAGATCTTGTGGCAGTACGGCAGGTCCGGCTTGTCGCGGGTCGAGCCGAGCGCCGACGAGGGCGTGGCGCCCACCAGCTCCAGGTTATGGCTGGTTTCCTGGGTCAGGTCGACAGAAGTCCTCGTTGACGATCCCGCGCACCCCGTGCAGGGCGCCATAAATGCGCGTCACATGGCGGAAGCGGCGCGCCTCCAGTACCACGCCCACCATCGACTGGTTGATCACGGCGGTGGGACCGCCTCCCTGGGCAACGAGAATTTTTCCCGACGACATGCGCATCTCCTTGAGGTAAGTGGATCACTGCATGAGCTTACCCCGGTTTGCCGCCGCGCGCACGCTAGCAGAATTCGCGCCGCCCGCTGTGGCATTCATTGAGGCGCTCGATGCGATCCCGATTGATGCTGTCGCGCTCGTTCTGCTCCTGGTGGCGTTTTTTCCACTGCGCTTCCTCGCGTTCGAGTCGCTTGCGCACAGCCGCGCGCGCCGCATACTGCTCGGCGTCGTCATCGAGCTGGCGCTGGCGCGCCGCGTCACGCCGCTGGAAGGCGGCATTTTCCCGCGCCAGCCGCGCGCTCTCGGCCTCGCGGCGCTGGTCGCGCGCCGCGTCCGGTTCCGGCGGGCGCACTACCATCTCCCTGGCGGTCTTGCTGTCGCCCTGGCAGGGCACGGTCGAAAAACTGATTTTTCCGTCCGCGCCCACGCATTTGTACATCGTGTCCGCCATCACCGGCGGTGCCGACACTGCCAGCAAGAGAATCAGCGCGGCTGCCAGCCTTCGGCGGCCGGTCATGGTGCTTAAGGGCTTGCCGATATTGCGTTCCAGGAACTTCTCGACGCGGGTCCAGAAGTCGACCCGGTTCTTCACCAGCGACCAGCCATGGCCTTCCTTCTCGTACTCGATCCATTCGACCTGGTCATTGCCTTCCTTGACGGCGTCGCGGAACTGGGTGCCGTGGTAGAGCGGCACGCGCATGTCGGCGCTGCCGTGCGCCAGCAGCAGCGGCTGCTTGAGGCGGGCCGCCTGCTTGAGCGGCGAGGTGGCCGCGAACTGGGCCGCATCGGCCACCGGGTCGCCCACGAACTGGCGGAAACCATACTGCTTGTAGACGTCGCTCATGTCCGATTCAAAGCTCCAGTGGCCCTCGTACAGCAGGTTGAGGTCGGTCACGCCGGACCAGGCCACGCCGCATTTGAACAGTTCCGGTTCCTTGATCAGGCCCATCAGCGTGGCGTAGCCGCCGTAGCTGACGCCAAATGATGCAGATGCGCTTGCCGTCGGCGATGCCTTGCGCGATGGCCCACTTGGCGCCGTCGGTCACGTCGTCTTGCATGGCCAGGCCCCATTGCTTGAAGCCAAGCGCTGTGATGCTTGGTGCCGTAGCCGGTGCTGCCGCGGAAATCCGGTTCCAGCACGGCGTAGCCGCGCGTGGCGAGAAACTGCGACTGGCCGCTCCAGCCCCAGTGCGCGCCGCGCAGGAAGGGGCCGCCGTGCACCAGCACCACCATCGGCAAGTTCTTGCCCTTGCTGCCAGGCGGCAGGGTCAGCTTGGCGGGAATTTCCATGCCGTCGCGCGCCTTGTAGCGGATCATGGCCTGGGTGCCCATGGCGGCCGGGTCGATCGCCGGGAAGGCGTCGCCCACCTTGTTGATATCGCCGGTCTGGTAGTTAAACAGGCGGTAGGAAGGCGGCTTGCGGTCCGAGAACGAGGTCACCAGCAGCACCGGCGACTGCGAGCGTTTGGCCAGCGTGAGCTGGTTGACCGTGTCCGGCAGCAGCGCATCGACCTTGGCCTGGATCGCCGTCATGCCTGGCGTCGAGCCAGTGGGTGCTTAAGCGCTGTCGGCGGTGTAAGTCACGCCCAGCAGCGCGGCCTTGCCGGTAATGAGCTCGCCGGTGAAGTCGAAGCCGTCCAGTGCGACGACGGCGCGATCATTGAGTTTGCCGGTCGCCAGGTTGACCGTAAACAGCGATTCCTTGTCGCCGCCCTTGTTCGAGCGCGTACAGGGTGCCGTCCGGGCCGAAGCCGATCGGGGTGTAGGCGTCGGTGGCGAACACGGGGAAGGACGCGAGCGGGCGCCATTTGCCGTCCGGGTCGCGGTAGAACAGGGTGACCACGCCCTTGTCGAGGGCGGCGTTCAGGCGCGGCTCATGCGCGTCGTCGAGCAGCCAGTGCACCGTCTTTTCCGGACGCGGCACCGGCTCGATCTTGCCGTTGATGGTGTTCAGGCGGATCAGGTCGACATAGTCGACGTTCGGGTAACTGACGACGTACTGCGGCAGCTCCATGTAGACGAACTCGGAATCCTGCTTGCCCGGCTGATTCAGCCTGCGGGCGAACCACGGCAGCAGCGCGGCCGCTGTCGTTGGACAGGTTCTGGGTGCGCGTTACCAGCTGCAGGAAGTTCGAGCCGTCGCTGTTGACCGCATACATGCCCGGCGCGTAGCGCGCCCCGCCCGGCGTCCAGCGCCGGTCGCGCGTGTTGAGCACCAGGCGCTTGTCGCTGATCCAGTCGATGTCGGCCACGTCGACGTCGGCGAATTCGGCCACCACCTTGGCCTTGTTGGTGGCGATGTCGAGCACGGCCAGGCGTTCGCGCGTGCCTTTGGAGGCCACCCGCAGCGCCAGCGACTTGCCGTCGGGCGAGAGCACGGCGCCGCCGAAGCGGGGATTGTCGAAGAATTGCTCGACCGGCGGCAGTTCGGCCGCATGGACGACAACGGCGCCGAACAGGCAGGCAGCCGCCAGACAAAGTGAAGAGATGCGCATGAATTCCTGGGAAGTCGAATCAAATGGGAGTGCAGCATAACATTGCTCAAATGTTAATGCTACTCCGGCGAACGAATATGGTCGACCAGCCCGCGGGTAGCCGCATCGGGGGCGCGCGTGAGCAGGCTGACGAGCACCAGCACGGCCATTCCGGCTTAAGACGCCAGAACACGCCGGCCGAGATCGGCGCGATGTGGAACCATTGCGCCTGCACGCTGCCGCCCAGGACCGGATTGGTGTGCAGCATGTACCAGGCGCAGGTGGCGAAGCTTCTACGCCATCCCGGCGATGGCGCTTAGCATGGTTGGCGCGTTTCCAGAACACGCCCAGCACCAGCGCCGGGAACAGGGTCGAGCTAAGCCAGCGAGAAGGCCGCGCCCACCAGCGACAGGATGTCGCCCGGCTTGGTCGAGGCGGCATACGCGGCAATGAAGGCCACGCCCAGCAGCAGCAACTTGGAAATCGTCACCCGCTTCTGGGTCGAGGCGCTCGGGTCGACCACCTTGTAATAGATGTCGTGCGAGAGCGTTCTGAAATCGCCAGCAGCAGGCCGTCCGCGGTCGACAGGGCCGCCGCCAGCCCATGCCGGCCGCCACCAGGCCCGAGATCACGTAGGGCAGGCCGCCGATTTCGGGCGTGGCCAGCACCAGCACGTCGCCGTCGATGGCGATTTCAGCCAGCTGGACGATGCCGTCGGCATTGACGTCGGCCACGCTGATCAGGGGATGGGCCTTGTCCACATTGGCCCAGTACGAAATCCAGGTCGGCAGGTGCCCGTAGTCGGTGCCCACCAGCGCCGTATAGATGTCGTACTTGACCAGCACCGCCAGCGCCGGAATGGTCAGGTAGATCAGCAGGATGAAGAACAGGGTCCAGAACACGGACACGCGGGTGTCGGCCACGCCGGGCGTGGTGTACGAGCGCATCAGGATGTGGGGCAGGGCGGCCGTGCCCAGCATCAGGCACAGCACCAGGGCCAGGAAGTTGTTGCGGCGGATGTCGGAGGTGGGCCGCGTCCGCCGCCGCGAAGGGCGCGGCGTGCGGCTGCGGCGGACGGGCGCGCGCCAGGTCGGCGTTGCGCAGCGCGCTCCAGGCGCGCGGCTTCTCCTCGGCGCTCTTCGGGTAGGCCAGCAGGACCCGTTCGGCGGCGCGAATCTCGGTCAGCGAGCCATTGCGCTGGCGCACCGCGTCCAGCCCGCGCTGCACGTTTTTCAGGCCCGCTTCCCACGACAGCCAGGCAGTGCGCGCAGGCGCTCGCCGTGTTCGGCCGCGCGGCGCGCGAAGATGGCGCGCACCTCGGTTTCCGCGCGGGTCCACGATCAACTGCGCTTCGCGCGCGGCCAGCTTGGGCAGCAGCGCGCCGTACGCCACCTGCGGCAGCGGATTGTCGGTGTGCTTGGCCGACAGCCACATGGTCGGAATCAGGAAGGCGACCAGGATGATGATGTACTGCGCCACCTGGGTCCAGGTGATGGCGCGCATCCCGCCCAGGAAGGAGCAGACCAGGATGCTGGCCAGGCCGAGGAAAATGCCGACCGAGAAATCGACCCCGGTAAAGCGCGAGGCGATCAGCCCGACCGCGTAAATCTGCGCCACCACGTAGGTGAAGCTGACGATGATGGTGGCGCCCACGGCCATCATGCGCACCGGCGCGCCGCGTCCGCCCGGCCCGCCGCCGTAGCGCGCCGCCAGGAAGTCGGGAATCGTGTACTGGGCGAAGCGGCGCAGATAGGGCGCGATCAGGAGCGCCACCAGGCAGTAGCCGCCGGTCCAGCCCATGATGTAGGCCAGGCCGTCGAAGCCCTGCAGGTACAGGCCGCCCGCCAGGCTGATGAAGCTGGCGGCCGAGATCCAGTCGGCGGCGGTGGCCATGCCGTTGAAGATGGCTAAGCACGCGCCGCCCCGCCACGTAGTATTCGGAGACGTTCGAGGTGCGGCTGATCACGCCGATGGCCGCGTACAGGCCGATCGTGGCGATCATGAACAGGTAACCGATCCAGACCCGCGGCATGCCTTCGCGCTCGAGGATGAACAGCGACACCAGGAAGGCGGCGAAGCAGGCCGTGAACCAGCCTGTAGTAGCGCGACAGGCGCTGGCGGTAACTGTGCTTGCTGTTCATGGCGGCGCCCCGCCGTCTGCCGTCAGGGCCAGCTGGCGCGCGTAGCGCCGGTCGTGGCGCGCCATGACCAGCGCGTAGCAGCCCAGGATCGCCAGGTAGACCAGGGTCGCGCCCTGGGCCGCGAGGTAGAACGAGAGCGGCCAGCCGAACAGGCTGACGGTTGCCAGTTCGCGCGCGAAGAACACGGTGCCGAAGGTGGTGCCGAACCACAGCAGGAGCAGCACGGCGGTGAGGCGGCGCGCGCGCCCCAGTGCGCGGCGCGGGCCGCGATCACGGCCCGGATCTGGTCCGCACTGAGCTCGGACTGCGGCACGCTCATGCGGCCTCCCCGTCGCTGGCCGCTGCCGGGAAGGTCAGGCGGAACAGGCAGCCCGGCCATTTCTTCTCGTAGGCGCGCGGATTGTTGAAGATGTCGACCTCGGCGCCGTGCTGCTGGGCGATCTCGCGCACGATGGCCAGCCCCAGGCCGCTGCCGGGCGCGCTGTTGCCGAGGATGCGGTAGAAGCGCTCGAACACGTGGCCGCGCTCGGCCGGGGCGATGCCGGGGCCGGTGTCTTCCACTTCCAGCACCGGGTGCGGGCCGTCCTGGCGCACGCGCACCGTCACGCTGCCATGCGTGGCGTGTAGCGCAGCGCGTTGTCGATCAGGTTAGACAGCAGCTCGCGCAGCATCAGGGCATTGCCGGTGATGGTCACCGGGTGGCCCGGTTCTTCGTAGCCCAGGTCGATGCGGGCGGCGAACGAGGCCTGGACCCAGTCCTGCACCACGTCGCGCGCGGCCGCGTCCAGGTCGAGTCGGTCGAGCGCGGCGCCGGCCTGCGGCTGGTTCTCGGCGCGCGCCAGCGCCAGCAGCTGGTTGACCAGGCGGGTGGCCGATTCCGAACTCTTGGACAGCTGCTCGAGCGAGCGGTGGATCTCGTCCGGGCCCGTCTGGCGCAGCGCCAGTTCGGACTGCATGCGCATGCCTAGCCAGCGGGGTTTTCATCTGGTGGGCGGCGTCGGCGATGAAGCGCTTTTGCATCTCGATCGTTTGCGACAGCCGCTCGAGCATGTCGTTGAGCGAGCCGACCAGCGGCGAGATTTCTTCCGGCACCTGGTGCGAATCGATCGGCGACAAGTCGTCCGGGCGGCGCGCGTATCCGTTCCTGCAGTTGGGCCAGCGGCGACAGGCCGCGCGCCAGCGAACCAGACCAGGGCCAGCACGATCGGCAGGATGATGAACTGGGGCAGGATCACGCCCTTGATGATTTCATTGGCCAGCAGGGCGCGCTTGTCGAGCGTTTCGGCCACCTGCACCAGGGCCGCGTGCGGCTCGTCGCCGCGTTCGGCCAGCGGGCGCAAGTCCATGTAGGCGAAGGCGATCCGCACCTGGGCGCCGTACATGACGTCGTTGCGGAAATGGACCCGGCCCAGGCGGTAGCGCTCGGGGTCGCGCGGGTGGGGCAGTTCGCGGTCGCCGTCCACCTGCTCGCCGCCCGGGCCGCTGGATCTGGAAATAGACGCTGTCGACGTCGTCGGCGCGCAGGATGTCGCGCGCTGCCGGGCAGGCGCGAGACCACCTTGCCGTCCACCTCGCGCACCTGCTGCGCCAGCACGGTCACGCTGTCTTCGAGCGCATGGTCGAACGGCTGGTTGGCGATCGACTTGGCCACCAGGTAGGTGATCGCGATGCTCATCGGCCACAGCAGCAGCAGGGGAGCCAGCATCCAGTCGAGAATCTCGCCGAACAGCGAGTGCTGGATGTTTTCTTCGGGTTCCGGATTGGGCGGCACGTACAGCTGCAGCGCCGGTTCGACACCGGGCGCCAGCGCCAGGCCCGCGTCGCGGTCGTCCACTGTCAGTCGGTGCCCGTTTCGGGGCTGCCGGGCGCGGCGAATTTCTCGAGGCAGTAGCCCAGCCCGCGCACGGTGGCGATGCGCACGCCCCCCCACTTCAATCTTCTTGCGCAGCCGGTGTACATACACCTCGATCGCGTTGTTCGACACTTCCTCGCCCCATTCGCACAGATGGTCGACCAGTTGCTCCTTCGAGACCAGGCGCCCGGTGCGCGCCAGCAGGATTTCGAGCAAGCCCAGTTCGCGCGCCGACAGGTCCAGCATCTGGTCATTGATATAGGCGCTGCGCCCGACCTGGTCGTACACCAGCGGGCCATGGCGCACCACGGCCGCGCCGCCGCCGCCATGCCGCCGCCGGGTCAGGGCGCGCACCCGCGCTTCCAGTTCGGACAGGGCGAACGGCTTGGCCATGTAGTCGTCGGCGCCCAGATCGAGGCCGTTGACGCGCTGCTCGATCGAATCGGCGGCCGTCAGGATCAGCACCGGCAGCAGCGAGGAACGCGCGCAGGCGGCGCAGCACTTCCAGGCCGGACAGCTTGGGCAAGCCCAGGTCGAGGATCAGGAGGTCGAATTCCTGGGTCGAGAGGGCGGTGTCGGCCTCCTGGCCGTTCTTGACACAATCGATCGCGTAGCCGGACTGGCGCAGCGAGCGGGTCAGGCCGTCGGCCAGGACGCTATCATCTTCGGCGAGTAAAATGCGCATGGGTTTGTCAGGGTGAGTTTGGAACTATTGTGTTTCATTTGGCCGAGGGCGGGGAATCTTTTTTAAAAACCCTGCAAGTTGCGCTTGCCAAGACTACTGTACGCTTGTACAGTGTCACCTGTGATGTGACAACCGCCCTTTTTCAGACTGAAAGAAGATTATGGACGACAAAAGAAACGTAATGAACGCCAAGCGAGAAGGGCAAGGCGCTGGCCGCCGCCCTGGCGCAAATCGAAAAGCAGTTCGGCAAGGGTTCGGTCATGCGCATGGACGCGTCGGCCCCGGTCGAGGAAGTACAGGTTGTCTCCACCGGCTCGCTGGGCCTGGACATCGCGCTCGGCGTGGGCGGTCTGCCGCGCGGCCGCGTGGTCGAAATCTACGGCCCCGAGTCGTCCGGTAAAACCACGCTCACGCTGCAAACCATCGCTCAAATGCAAAAGCTGGGCGGCACCTGCGCCTTCATCGATGCCGAGCACGCGCTCGACGTCACCTACGCCCAAAAGCTGGGCATCAACCTGTCCGACCTGCTCATTTCGCAGCCGGACACGGGTGAACAGGCCCTGGAAATCACGGACGCGCTGGTGCGCTCCGGCAGCGTCGACCTGGTCGTGATCGACTCGGTGGCCGCGCTCACCCCGCGCGCCGAGATCGAAGGCGACATGGGCGATTCCCTGCCCGGCCTGCAAGCGCGCCTGATGTCCCAGGCCCTGCGCAAGCTGACCGGCTCGATCAACCGCACCAACACCCTGGTCATCTTCATCAACCAGATCCGCATGAAGATCGGCGTCATGTTCGGCAGCCCGGAAACGACCACCGGCGGCAACGCGCTCAAGTTCTACGCCTCGGTCCGCCTGGACATCCGCCGCACCGGCTCGATCAAGTCCGGCGACGAAGTCATCGGCAACGAAACCAAGGTCAAGGTCGTCAAGAACAAGATCGCGCCACCGTTCAAGGAAGCCCACTTCGACATTCTCTATGGAGAAGGCACGTCATGCAAAGGCGAAATCCTCGATCTGGGCGCCGACCACAAGATCGTCGAGAAGTCCGGTTCCTGGTACAGCTACAACGGCGAACGCATCGGCCAGGGCAAGGACAATGCGCGCATCTTCCTCAAGGAGCGTCCGGCACTGGCACGCGAAATCGAGAACAAGGTCCGGGTCGCCCTGGGCGTGCGCGAACTGCCATCGGCCATGCCGAAAGAGCAGCCAGCCAAGGTCGCCAAGCTGGAAGGCGGTGGCGGAGTAACATGCCTGCCCCCCAGCTGAGCCTGAAAGGGCGCGCTGCGCTATCTGTCGATGCGCGAGCACAGCCGCTTGAACTGGGGCGCAAGCTGGCCAGGTATGCGGAGGAGGGCGACGACGTCGCCGCCCTGCTCGATTTCCTGGAAAAGAACAACTGGCTGTCGCAAGAGCGGTTTTCCGAATCGCTGATCCACCGCCGCGCCGCGTTTTTCGGCAACAGCCGCATCGTCGCCGAACTGCAAAGCCACGGCGTGGCCGAAGCGAAGCGCTGGCCGAGCTCAAAGCCTAGCCTGGCCGACAGCGAGACCGCGCGCGCCTGCGACATCTGGCAGCGCAAGTTCGGCACGGTCGCCACCGACCCGGCCGAGCGCAACAAGCAGATGCGTTTCCTGATGCAGCGCGGATTTTCGCAAAAGGCGGTCCGCGCCGCGCTCAAGGGCGCGCCTGAAGAATTCGAAGATTAGGTAAAAAGCGGAGCGTCTTCCATCGTGTGCGCCGACAGCCACTGGCCATACTCCTCAAAGGTGGAAGGCGCTGCGCTTTTTTAACCTCCCTCCTGTGCAACAGCGCCAGGTCGCTGTGCATCCATCCCATTTCCTCCTTCTGGCCGCGCGGTTTTGCCTGCGATATCATTATTTTGTCTACCGATGAAATTCTGACAAGTCGATTCTAAATAAGGCATGCCAGAGTCCGGTGTGATAAACTTTCAGGGTTTTCGCAGCGCCGCATGAGCGGTTTGTTGCCGTAGAAGCTGCGGCATCAGTGCAATAGCACACGGCTGCTTACTATTTACGCCGCATTTCCGGCATTGGTCTTTATGCCCCTGTCTTCTCCTGTCCCCCGCGTTGCAGCACACACTCGCGCCATCCAGATCGATGCCTTCGCGCGATGATGGCTTGTGGGATCTCGACGCCCGCATTTCGGACGTCAAGACGCAGGATGTGACGCTCGCCTCCGGCGCCCGTCCCGGCGGCACCTTCTTGCACAATCTCAGCCTGCGGATCACGATCAACCGCGAACTGGTCATCGTCGACGCCGAAGCGGCCTCCGATGCGGTTCCCTATCCCGGTTATTGCGACACCATCGGCCCTGCCTACAAGCAGCTGATCGGCCTGTCCCTGATGCGCGGCTTCCGGCTCGGCGTCAAGGAGCGCCTGTCCGGCGTGCTGGGCTGCACCCACCTGACCGAACTGGCCAACATCCTGCCGACCGCGGCGATCCAGGCCTACGCCAACGACGTGATCCAGACGCGGACGGCGACCATGACGACCAGCTCGCCGAACGGCCGTTCCAGCTCGAAAAATGCCATGCCCTGCGCGTGACAGCGCTTAGCCGTGGCCCGGTATTACCCGCGCTGGGCAATCAAGGCCAGTCCCGAATAGCAGACCCAAACAGCAGTCCCGTTTTTACAGTACGCATTTCAAAACCGTATTTCCACACTATCAGTTTCAAAAGAAGGGAAGCCAGCATGAAGATCCATGAGTATCAAGGCAAAGAAATTCTCCGGCAATTCGGAGTGACGGTACCACGCGGCATTCCGTGCATGTCCGTTGAAGAGGCCGTCAAGGCAGCTGAGACGCTGGGCGGCCCGGTCTGGGTAGTCAAGGCGCAAATCCATGCTGGCGGTCGCGGCAAGGGCGGCGGCGTCAAGGTCGCCAAGTCGATGGAACAGGTCAAGGAATACGCGGACCAGATCATGGGCATGCAGCTGGTCACGCACCAGACCGGTCCGGAAGGCCAGAAAGTACGCCGCCTGCTGATCGAAGAAGGCGCCGACATCAAGAAAGAACTGTACGTGTCGCTCGTGACCGACCGCATCAGCCAGCGCGTGGTCCTGATGGCATCGTCCGAAGGCGGCATGGATATCGAGGAAGTTGCGCACAGCAATCCTGAAAAAATCCACCACGTCACGATCGACCCGTCGGTCGGCGTCACCGATGCCGAATGCAATGACATCGGCACCAAGATCGGCGTGCCTGCCGCATCGCTGGCCGACTTCGCGGTCCAGATCAAGGGCCTGTACAAGGCGTACTGGGAAACCGATTGCTCGCTGGCCGAAATCAATCCGCTGATCCTGACCGGTTCGGGCAAGGTCATCGCACTGGACGCCAAGTTCAACTTCGATTCGAACGCCCTGTACCGCCAGTAAGCCATCGTCGCCATGCGCGACCTGGACGAAGAAGATCCGGCTGGAAGTCGAAGCGTCGAAATTCGACCTCGCCTACATTTCGCTCGACGGCAACATCGGCTGCCTGGTCAACGGCAGCCAAGCCTGGCCATGGCCACCATGGACACCATCAAGCTGTTCGGCGGCGAGCCTACCAACTTCCTGGACGTGGGCGGCGGTGCGACGGCGGAAAAAAGTCACCGAAGCATTCAAGATCATGCTCAAGAACCCGGGCTTGAAAGCCATTCTGGTCAACATCTTCGGCGGCATCATGCGCTGCGACGTGATCGCCGAAGGCGTGATCACCGCATCGAAGGCCGTGTCCCTGCAAGTGCCGCTGGTGGTGCGCATGAAGGGCACCAACGAAGACATCGGCAAGAAGATGCTGGCCGACTCCGGCCTGCCGATCATCGCCGCAGACACGATGGAAGACGCGGCCAAGGCCGTGGTTGCCGCCGCTGCCGGTCACGCTTAATTCGAAGGAAATACCATGTCGATTCTGATCAATAAAGATACCAAAGTCGTTACCCAGGGAATTACCGGCAAGACCGGCCAGTTCCACACCCGCATGTGCCGCGAATACGCGAACGGCAAGAACGCCTTCGTCATGCTAAGCGTGAACCCGAAGAAAGCTGGCGAAGACTTCGAAGGCATTCCTATTTTTGCCAACGTCGCTGAAGCGAAAAAAGAAACCGGCGCCAACGTGTCGGTGATCTACGTGCCATCGGCAGGCTGCTGCCAACGATCTGGGAAGCCGTCGAAGCCGAACTCGATCTGGCCATCTGCATCACCGAAGGCATTCCTGTGCGCGACATGATGGCGCTCAAGGACCGCATGGCCAAGGCCGGTTCCAAGACCCTGCTGCTGGGCCCGAACTGCCCAGGCCTGATCACCCCGGACGAAATCAAGATCGGCATCATGCCGGGTCACATCCACCGCAAGGGCCGCATCGGCGTGGTATCGCGCTCAGGGCACCCTGACCTACGAAGCGGTCGGCCAGCTGACCGCGCTCGGCCTGGGCCAGTCGTCGGCCGTGGGCATCGGCGGCGACCCGATCAACGGTCTCAAACACATCGACGTCATGAAGATGTTCAATGACGATCCGGATACGGATGCGGTCATCATGATCGGCGAAATCGGCGGCCCGGACAAAGCCAACGCGGCTTACTGGATCAAGGACAACATGAAGAAGCCAGTGGTGTGCTTCATCGCGGGCGTCACCGCGCCGCCAGGCAAGCGCATGGGCCACAGCCAAGCGCTGATCTCGGGCGGTGCCGATACCGCCCAGGCCAAGCTCGATATCATGGCCGAGTGTGGCATCAAGGCAACCAAAAACCCGTCAGAAATGGCGCGCCTGCTGAAGGCAATGTTGTAATTTGTAACAGCATGCTTGTTTAGGTGATAATACGGGGAGCGAACAGCTCCCCGTTTGCATTGTTGGCCCGGACGGGCCAGGAGATTGAAGTGGCAAAGATTATTATTACTTCCGACGACAACACGGTGACGGAAGTGGAACTCGTCAAAGAACGGGTCACCATCGGGCGTAAGCCGCACAACGACATCGCGCTCGATCACCGCGCGGTGAGCAGTCAGCACGCCACCCTGACCGTGATGCTCGACGACGTCATCCTGGAAGATCTGGGCAGCACCAACGGCACCTTCATCAATGGCCAGAAGGTGTACCGCCACAAGCTGGTGGAAGGCGACAAGATCGCCATCGCCACCTTCGAACTGCGCTTTGTCGCCTCGCCCATGAAGCCGCAGCCGACCGGCCGCATCGAGGTGATGAGTGGCGCCCATATGGGCAAGACGCTGGCCCTGAAGAAGCCGCTGACGACGATCGGCAAGCCCGGCTCGGCCGTGGTGGCGATCACCTACGCCGGTGGCAGCTATTCGGCGTCGCGCATCGACGGCGAAGTGGGGCCGTCGATCAACAATGCGCTGCTGCAGGACACGCCGCGCACCCTGGCCCATGGCGACGTGCTCGACCTGGCTTAAGCACCCGCATGACCTTCCTGGCGCGCTAAGCCCTAGAAGGAATCGAGTTCGATGAAGCCGACCACGTCCATGGTCCGGCTGTCGAGCAGCACGGTCCAGAATTGCATCCGGCTCGACATCGGCAGATAGGCCAGCGAAGCCAGCGGGCGCCCACTGGCGGCGATGGCCGCGTCAATACGCCCGCTCTGCAGGGGGAAACGCTGGCGCAGCGCGGCCGCTGGTTTGGCCTGCGAGCGCACGCGCTCTTTGCCAGTGCGTACGGTTCCCACAGGTCCGGGCGCGCGGCAAGCGACACACCGGCCAGCGCCGCCAAGGTGGCCTCGCCCCCTTCGGTGACACTCTTGAACTCGCGCACGGCAACCGGTTCGACCCCCATCAGGGGTAGGCGATCGAGGCCGCGCGGGGCCTTATGCAGCAGACCCGGATCGACCTCGATGGCATGGACCACGCGGAAGCGGTCGATTTCGAAGGCCAGATGCACGGGGCGAGCCATGTACACGGTCCACATGCCGTAGCCGAGCGCGGCCAGCTGGAGCAAGACCACCACCGCCAGATCGCGGCGCAATTCCGCTGCCGGTTTGCTGCGGTTGAAAACGGCAAAGGTCAGCAGGGGGCCGACAACCACGTCGACTGTCACCAGCAACAGGAACAGCATGCGGCCGCCGGAAGCATTCCGATAAGGGTAGGGGTACCAGATGGAAAAGACGAGGCCCGCAGCGAGCAGCGCGACAATCACGCTGGCCAGCATGTGGAACGATGCTGCGCGGCTGCGTTGTTTCCAGTGACTCATTATTTTTCCTTACGGGCGACTCAGAAGTCGTCATTCTCGATCAATGCCGACGGCAGACGCAAGTGTAAAAGAAAATGACCGCCGCAGCGGTCATTTTTTCATACCAGACCGAAGTCAGGTATTAGGTGGTGCTCTTGCACGAACCTGGCAGATACTTCCAGTGGCATTGGGTTGGCAGTGCCTGGACCGCATTTCCATTCGGTGATGGTCTTGCCGCCGTCGGTCGCTGGTGCCAGCGCAGTGGCGCCAACGTAAGGAACGATCGACACGTTGCGCGCGGTCGCGGTCGTGTCGCCCTTCAGGTTGGCATGGTCGCCAACGATGGTGATCACGCCATTGTCGTCAGCGGCCGAACCGTTGGCAACGCTGGTGCCGATAACCATTTTGGTCGACTGGACCGAGCAAGCGCCAGCCAGTACGCTCTAAGCAGGGATGGCGGTCGTAGGCGAGTTAGCTACTGCATCGGTGATACCGGTACGGCAGGTCGAAGCAGCCAGGATCACTTCCGATACGCGGGCCTTGACGGTGTAGTCTTGATATGCTGGCAGTGCGACTGCAGCCAGAATACCGATAATGGCAACCACGATCATCAGTTCGATCAGGGTGAAGCCCTTTTGAATCATTTTCGCTGCGTTCATGTTTTACTCTCCTGGTTGGGGTGTTGCAGGCATTCAGTGCCGTACTACCCATGTAGCAACTTGCGTGCCAGCAATTTTTAAGTACCATCCCCCTGGGCGCCGTGGTGTGCTGACAAAATTTGTACCTGTGGATTCAAAAAATGGCAGCTGTTGACAAACTTTGTCGGCCGGGGAGTGCCGCTTTTCTGTACCGGGCATCGCAGCCCGGTCCGAAATGGCAAAAAAAATGACCGCCGCAGCGGTCATTTTTTCATACCAGACCGAAGTCAGGTATTAGGTGGTGCTCTTGCACGAACCTGGCAGGTACTTCAGTGGCATTGGGTTGGCCGTGCCTGGACCGCATTTCCATTCGGTGATGGTCTTGCCGCCGTCGGTAGCTGGTGCCAGCGCAGTGGCGCCGATGTAAGGAATGATCGACACATTGCGCGGTTTGCGGTGGTGTCGCCCTTCAGGTTGGTATGGTCGCCAACGATGGTGATCACGCCATTGTCGTCAGCAGGCCGAACCGTTGGCGACGCTGGTGCCGATAACCATTTTGGTCGTCTGGATCGAGCAAGCGCCAGCCAGCACGCTTAAGAGGGATGGCGGTCGTAGGCGAGTTGGACACTGCATCGGTGATACCGGTACGGCAGGTCGAAGCAGCCAGGATCACTTCCGATACGCGGGCCTTGACGGTGTAGTCTTGATACGCTGGCAGTGCGACTGCGGCCAGAATACCGATAATGGCGACCACGATCATCAGTTCGATCAGGGTGAAGCCCTTTTGAATCATTTTCGATGCGTTCATGTTTTACTCTCCTGGTTAAGTTGTTGCGGGCGTTAGGCGCCGTACTATCCGTTCAGCAACTTACGTGCCAGCAATTTTTGAGCGCCATTCCTTGAGCCGCCGTCTCATCTTGATCGAATGGCCAAAAAGCGTTGTTACCGTTCGGTGTTGAAGGTGCCGATCGCAGAGCGCAGCAATTGTTCCGGCGTCGCGATCCGGTTCAGGTCGGGTGCCCGGCGCCAGCCCATGTCGTTGGCGTTGACGGTTTGCACGTGGATCGCGCCGCGCACGCGTATCCCGGCGCTCAGGTTGACAGCCGCGTGCGAATGTACGCCGTTGGACCTCGGCAGTTCGGACAGATTCCATAGTCCATGGTGACAGCGCAAAAAAATGACCGCCGCAGCGGTCATTTTTTCATACCAGACCGAAGTCAGGTATTAGGTGGTGCTCTTGCACGAACCTGGCAGATACTTCAGTGGCAGTGGGTTGGCAGTGCCTGGACCGCATTTCCATTCGGTAATGGTCTTGCCGCCGTCGGTAGCTGGTGCCAGCGCAGTGGCGCCAACGTAAGGAACGATCGACACGTTGCGCGCGGTCGCGGTGGTGTCGCCTTTCAGGTTGGTATGGTCGCCAACGATGGTGATCACGCCATTGTCGTTAGCTGCCGAACCGTTGGCAACGCTGGTGCCGATAACCATTTTGGTCGACTGGACCGAGCAAGCGCCAGCCAGTACGCTTAAGCAGGGATGGCGGTCGTAGGCGAGTTAGCTACTGCATCGGTGATACCGGTACGGCAGGTCGAAGCAGCCAGGATCACTTCCGATACGCGGGCTTTGACGGTGTAGTCTTGATATGCTGGCAGAGCAACTGCAGCCAGAATACCGATAATGGCGACCACGATCATCAGTTCGATCAGGGTGAAGCCCTTTTGAATCATTTTCGATGCTTTCATTTATTCTCTCCGGGATTTAATAGCAAACAAAGTTTTGCCGTAGAAAGGTAAGAGCAACATGTGTGCCAGCAAATCCGATGGCCAAATCTTGCCTTTTTGAGCACAATGTTGACAAAAACTGTCATTCACGCGTGCTTTTGGAGGCAAAAAATGGCAGCCGGACGAAAATTGTCAGCTAGTTGTCAGCCTTTGCGCGTCGCCAGCCAAGACCCGGACTTCCCGCCCTGCTTTTCCAGTACCTGCACGTCGGTGATGACCATGCCGCGGTCGGCCGCCTTGCACATGTCGTAAATGGTCAGCAGGCCGACTTGCACGGCCATGAGCGCTTCCATTTCCACGCCGGTCTTGCCGACCGTTTCCACTTGCGCGCGGCAATGCACAGCGGCCGCGGCCTCGTCCAAGGTGAACTCGGCCGTCACGCGCGTAATGGCCAGCGGGTGGCACAAAGGAATCAGGTCGCTGGTTTTTTTGCGGCCATGATGGCGGCGATGCGCGCCGTACCGATCACATCGCCTTTCTTGGCACTGCCATCGCGCACCAGCGCGAAGGTGGCTTACTGCATGCGGATCGTGCCGATGGGCCACGGCAACGCGATGGGTGTCGGCCTTGGCGCCGACGTCGACCATGTGGGCCTGGCCGCTGGCGTCGAAATGGGTAAGTGGTTCGCTCATATGGATGGTGGTAACAAATTGTTTCGGTGAAGGCGCTGCCGGTGACGGCGCGTCAGTTGCGGTTATGATAGCACCGTGAAATCGAAACCCCTCTCCCTGCGGCGCCTCGTGCTCGCCTCGGCCCTGGTGGCCGCCTTCTCTGCGCCTACCGGTACCGGCATGGCGC
Organism: Massilia sp. H-1; assembly: GCA_024703915.1. GTDB lineage: Bacteria > Pseudomonadota > Gammaproteobacteria > Burkholderiales > Burkholderiaceae_D > Telluria_A. Next base: position 3,404,184 of record CP087969.1, read on the forward strand.
AAAACGCGCCCAATAATACTGCCTTGCCCACGCTCGGCGACAGCGCCCGCGGCGACCTTTCGCCCGTCATCGAACGCAAGCTCGGCGAAGAGATCATGCGCGACATCCGGCGCAACAACGATTACCTCGGCGACGAGCTGGTCCTCGAATACCTGAACAATTTCGGCAGCGCCCTGGTGGCGGGCTACCCGGGCGCGCGGCGAGACCAATGCCGACTTTTTCTTCTTCGCCGTGCGCGATCCCCAGCTCAATGCCTTCGCTGCCGGGCGGCTTCATTGCCGTCCATTCAGCCTTGCTGCTGTCGGCCCAGTCCGAGTCCGAACTGGCCTCGGTGCTGGGCCACGAGATCGGCCACGTGGCCCAGCGCCACATCGCGCGCATGATCGGCCAGCAAAAGCAGGATGTCCTGATTCCACTGGCGGCCATGGTGCTGGCGGTGCTGGCTTCGCGCTCTTCGAGCGACGCGGCGATGGGCGTGTTCATGGGCGGACAGGGCCTGGCGCTGCAGCGCCAGCTCAATTTCAGCCGCGACGCCGAACGCGAGGCCGACCGGGTCGGCTTCCAGATCATGGCCAATGGCGGCTACGATACCTCCGGCATGGTGGCCTTCTTCCAGCGCATGCAGGTGGCCAGCCGCGCCTATTCCGACCTGGTGCTTGAGCGTATTTGCGCAGCCATCCGCTGACCACCGAGCGCATTTCCGACATCCAGGCGCGCATCCGCGAAGTGCCGTACCGGCAGCGCGTCGACAACGTCGAGTTCTATCTGGTGCGCGGGCGGGTGCGCGTGCTGCAGGACGAGACCGCGAAAGGGCGCAGCGAGGCCGAGGCCGCGCTCACCGCCCAGCTGCATTCGCAAAACCGCCAGCACCAGGCCGGCGCCCAGTACGGGCTGGCCTTCCTGGCCCTCAAGCGCGGCGAACTGGCCAAGGCCCAGAGCTGGCTGGACAAGGCGCGCGGCACCATGCGCCGCACCGAAGGCACGTTCTCGACCGGGCAGGCCGCCTCCGACGGCGCGGCCATGTTCGCCTCGCTCGGCATCGAGATCAAGCTGGCGTCAGGCCAGAGCGCACCAGTGCGCGAGCAGGCGCTCAAGGACGCCGAGCAGGCGCACCAGCAATTCCCGCTCTCGCGCGCGATCGCGCACCAGTATGCCGACGCGATGATCGAGAACGGCAAGCTCGATGCGGCCACCACGTATCTGCGCGACGAAGCGCGCTCCTACCGCCAGGAAGAAAAGATCCACGAACTGCTGGCCAAGGCCTACGCGGCCCAGGGCAAACTGGCGCTGCAGCACATGTCGCTGGCCGAGTACTATGCGCTGGCGGGCGGCAAGAAGGCCGCGCTCGACCAGCTCGTCATCGCCCGCAAGTCGCCCGACGCCTCGTTCTACGACATGGCGCTGATCGATGCCCGCGAGCGCGAATGGAAAGAACAGGTGCGCGAGGAATTGAAGGATGCGCCGAAAGGGAAGGAGTTAGACGGGCGCGGGCAGGCGGACGAAACCGAAGCGGACCGGAATGGCTTCGCGCGCGATGCGCTGAACCGGCACCAGTGCGCCACGGTAGCGCAGCGACAGCGTGCTTGGCGCCTCCCTCGATCCATGCCATTAGGGCTTCGTCCGACACGGGCGCGCCGCCCGTTTCCAGTGCTCCCAGCAGCTGCGCCATGTCGCGGTCGTCGACCTGGGCGACCTTGTCGCCGCTTTGCACGATCAGTTCGCCCAGCGGCGTGAGGAAGGCGGCGTCCAGGGTGTCCAGCGCCTCGCCCGTTTGCAGCACCAGGCCCAGCGCCGGATCGGTGCGCGCCACGAAGGGCGTGGCCGCCAGGTTCAGATAGACGCGCTGCGGACCGTTCTGGAAATACCAGCAGCCGCGCTCGTCCGCCAGGTAATTGCGGTTGATGAAGGCCAGCAGCGCTTGGCTGGATCACCTTGTCATGCTAGCCAGGCCCAGATGCTGGGCCCGTTCGTCGCGCATGCGCCAGGCGCCGCGCGTCCAGCGCCAGCCAGCCGTAGCAGTGCGGCACATTCGGCCACTTGGCCATGGCTTTCTTGACGATATCATCCATGATCGACAGCTTCGCATAGTTGGCCGGGCAGCCAAGCGCGCAAGTCGGCTTTGCCTTCGAGGAATTGGAGCAGCTTGCGCGGCAGCCAGTCGAGCCGGCCCGGCAGGGCGCCATTGGCAAAGCCCACGTGGCCGCCGTGCGCAGGATAGTCGAGCCGCACATGCGGCGACGCCGCCTGCGGCAGGTACTGCCCGGGCAGGAAAGGATCGTTGCGCGCGTTGAGCACCAGGGTCGGCACCGTGATGTCGCCCAGCACATGGCGCGCTGGCTGGCGCGGTGCCAGTAATCGTCGGTGTTGCGGTAGCCGTGCAGGGGCGCCGTCACCACATTGTCGAAGGCGTACAGGTCGCGCGCGGCCAGCAGTGCTGCGCGGTCGAACAGGCCGGGAAACTGATCGAGCTTGGCCAGGCACTTGGGTTTGAGCGACTTGAGGAACATGCGCGTGTAGATCATGTTCAAGCCCGAGGACAGGGCTTCGCCGCCGCGCGCCAGGTCGAGCAGGGGCCGACACCGCGCAAGCGGCGTCGACCAGTTCGGCCTGGTGCTGCGATTCGCCCAGCCAGCGCAGCAGGGCATTGCCGCCCAGCGAGACGCCGGTCGCGTAAAGGCGCCATCGCCGTTGTCCCTGCGCAGGCGCCGGATGATCCAGTCGACTTCATGGCGTCGCCCGAATGGTAGAAGCGGGGCGCCAGATTGAGTTCGCCCGAGCAGCCGCGGAAGTGGGGAATCGCGCCCGACCAGCCGCGCGCGGCCACGGCCGCCATCAGGGCGCGCGATAGTGGCTGGCGGACGAGCCTTCCAGGCCGTGAAACAGCACCACGAAAGGCAGGCCGGGCTTGCCGTCCACGAAATCGACATCGATGAAGTCGCCGTCGGGCGCCGCCCAGCGTTCGCGCCGCAGCGGCACCGACGGGGTGGCGATGCACAGCGCCGGGTAGATGGTTTGCAGGTGGCCGCCTGGCAGCCAGCGCGGCGCGCTGTAATGCACGGCGGACTCCTTAGTGCAGGCTGGCGCCAAGCAGGGTGGGTGGACGGTACCGGACCCGGCGCCACCGACACATGGTGCAGCACCATGCGCCAGCCGCGCGGGGTCTTCATGTAAACATTGGTGGCCACCAGGTGGGCTTGGCTCGGCGGTGCCGGTCGAGGTCACGCCTTCGATCACGGTGTGCACCGAGCTCATGACATTATTGGTTTCGTGCAGCTGCGAGGGGCGGATCTGCAGGCCGCCGCGCTCGAGGATCGCTTCCCACGAGGCCTGGATGGCCGCGTGGCCGTGCAGGCGCGGGCCGCCCGGATGGACGCAGACGATTTCTTCGTCCTCGGCCCAGAGCGCCATCAGCGCTTCGGTGTCGGCGCGGTTGAGCGCTTCATAGAAGGCGGCCTCGACTTCGGCAGCGCTGCCATTGAGTTGTTTGACCCGTTTCATGCTGCCGTGCCGCGCTTAGTGGTGGGCCAGAACGGTGCCCGGCTTGAGGCGGTATTCGGTGCCGCAGTAAGGGCACTTGGCCACGCCGTCGTGCTTGAAATCGAGGAACACGCGCGGATGCGACGACCACAGCGGCATGGCCGGGTTCGGGCAATGGGCGGGCAAGTCGTGTTCACCCAGTTCGACCGCGGGCGCTTTTTGTTGGTTCATACATTCTCCGTGTAGCGATGCAAAACCACGATTTTAGACGATTCCGGCAGCATCCCGGAATGATCGGTAAAATAGTCCCCTCCTGCAACACTCGCACCCGCCCCATCCCATGCAAGCACCTGTCCCGCCAGCGGCAGACCGTCCGCCCGACGAGGATCCCGCCATTTTCCGCGAAGCCCTGCGGGTCGGCGCGCCCACCCTGTTCGGGATCGGCGCCTGGGGCCTGGTGGTGGGCGTGGCCATGATCAACAGCGGCCTGTCGCTGCCGCTCGCGCTCGGCATGACGCTGCTGGTGTTTGTAAGCTCTGGCCCAGCTGGCCTCGCTGCCGCTGATCGCCATCGCGCCCCGGTCTGGGTGGTGTTCGCCACCGCGCTGGTGGTCAACCTGCGCTTCGTGATCTTTTCGGCCCTGCTGGCCCCCCATTTCGTGCACCGGCCCTGGAAGGAGCGCTTCCTGCTCGGCTTTGTCTCGGGCGACATCACGGTCAATCTGTTCTTGCAGCGCTTCCCGACCGAGGAGCCCCCGGGCAAGGTGTCCTTCCTCAAGGGCTTGATCATGCCCAACTGGTGCGCCTGGCAGGCTTACTCCATCATCGGCATTTTCCTCGGCAGCATGGTCCCCACCCACTGGGGCCTGGGCCTGGCTCTAAGCACCCTGGCCATCATCTGCATCCTGGTTCCGGCCGCGCTGACCCGCGCCTCGCTGGCCGGGGTGGTGGTGGCGGGCGCGGTGGCGGTGCTGGCCTACCGCCTGCCTTACAAGCTGGGGCTGCTGACGGCGGTGCTGGTCGGCATGCTGTGCGCGATGGCGGTCGAGGAATGGTCGGGAAAGGGACACAAGCATGACTGAGCTGGAAATCTGGATCACGATCGCGGTGCTGACCCTGGCCACGGCGATCACCCGCAGTTCCTTCTGGCTGGTCGGCCACCACATCACGATTCCGGCGCGGGTGGGCGAAATGCTGCGCTATGCAGCCGGCTGCGTGCGCCTGGCGGCCATCATCGCGCCCGACTTGCTGCTGACAGCCACTGGCAGCTGCGGTCCAGCTCGACTTCCACAATATCAAGCTGTTGGCTGGAATTGCTGCCACCGGGTACTACTTGTTGCGCCGCAACATGCTCGAGATGATTATTTTCGGAATGCTGTTCTTTACCGGCTTGCGGATCTGGTTGGAATGAGGTTTTCGGGCTGTGCTTGCGGTAAAATAGCGATCTTTCATCTTTTGACTCGTGGATAGCCAATGCACGCTGTTTTGAATTTCACCCGTTTGCAAGACCTGATCGACCGTAACGCCCTCATGCTTAAGCGCGTCTTCATCCGCGCCGATCTGAACGTGCCGCAGGACGACAACGGCAAGATTACCGAAGACACCCGCATCCGCGCCTCCGTGCCGGCGATTGCCGCCGCGCTTAAAGCGGGCGCCGCCGTCATGGTCACGTCCCACCTGGGCCGTCCGACCGAAGGCGAATTCAAGCCGGAAGATTCGCTGGCGCCGGTCGCCGCGCGCCTGTCCGAGCTGCTCGGCCAGCCGGTCGAACTGGAAGCAGAACTGGGTCGATGGCGTCGCGCTGACGGCCTAGCCAGGTCGTGCTGCTGGAAAACTGCCGCGTCAACAAGGGTGAAAAGAAGAACAGCGACGAGCTGGCCCAGAAAATGGCCAAGCTGTGCGATATCTATGTGAACGATGCCTTCGGCACCGCCCACCGCGCCGAAGCGACCACCCACGGCATCGCCAAGTTCGCGCCCATCGTGTGCAGCCGGCCCCGCTGCTGGCCGCCGAACTCGATGCCCTGGGCAAGGCCCTGGGCGCGCCCAAGCGTCCGTTGCTGGCCATCGTGGCTTAGCTCCAAGGTCTCGTCCAAGCTGTCGATCCTCAAGGCCCTGGCCGACAAGGTCGACAACCTGATCGTCGGCGGCGGCATCGCCAACACCTTCATGAAAGCGGTCGGCCTGAACATCGGCAAGTCGCTGGTCGAAGCGGACCTGGTCGGCGAAGCCAAAGCCATCATCGAGATGATGGCCGCGCGCGGCGCCCAGGTGCCGATTCCCGTGGACGTGGTGTGCGCCAAGGAATTCTCGCCAACCGCCGTGGCCACCGTCAAGGACGTGGCCGACGTAGCGGACGACGACATGATCCTCGACATCGGCCCGAAAACGGCAGCCACCCTGGCGGCCCAGATCGCCAAGGCTAAGCACCATCGTCTGGAACGGCCCGGTCGGCGTGTTCGAATTCGACCAGTTCGGCCACGGCACCAAGACGCTGGCGCTGGCGATCGCCGAATCGCAGGGCTTCTCGATTGCCGATGGGTGGCGACACCCTGGCCGCGATCGCCAAGTACGGCATCAGCGAGCAGATCGGTTATATCTCGACGGGCGGCGGCGCCTTCCTCGAATTCCTCGAAGGCAAAACCCTGCTTAAGCAGTCGACATCCTCTTGCAGCGTAGTTCCCAGTAAGCACCCAGCGCAGCCGCCCCGGCTGCGCTTTTACTTGAAGGATCTCTATGTATCGTGGTACCAAGATCGTCGCAACCATCGGACCGGCTTCGACCGACTTCGATATTCTCGTTCGCATGATTCAGGCTAGAGCGTCGATGTCGTGCGCTTGAATTTCTCCCACGGCAAGGCGCAAGACCATATCGACCGCGCCAACCTGGTGCAGGCGTGCCGCCGCCGAATGCGGGCGCGAAGTGGCGATCATGGCCGATATGCAGGGTCCCAAGATCCGCGTTGGCAAGTTTGAATCGGGCAAGATCTTCCTCGAGAATGGCGACAAGTTCATTCTCGACGCCAAGTGGGGCGACAACGGCGAACTGGGCAACCAGGAACGCGTGGGCCTCGACTACAAGGCCTTGCCGCGCGACGTCAAGCCGGGCGACAAGCTGCTGCTCAACGATGGCCTGATCGTGCTGATCGTCGAGCGCATCGTGGCCCACGAAATCTTCACCGTCGTCAAGATCGGCGGCGAGCTGTCCAACAACAAGGGCATCAACCGCCAGGGCGGCGGCCTGACCGCGCTAAGCCCTGACCGCCAAGGACATGGAAGACATCAAGGTCGCCATGAGTTTCCAGTGCGATTACCTGGCGATCTCGTTCCCGAAAAGCGACCGACATGGAAATGGCGCGCCAGCTGGCCAATATCATTCGATGAGCCTTACCACCACAAGCCGAAGATGATCGCCAAGATCGAGCGCGCCGAAGCCATTCCGGTGCTGCAGGAAATCCTCGACGCGTCCGACGGCATCATGGTCGCGCGCGGCGACCTGGCGGTGGAAGTGGGCAATGCCGCCGTGCTTAAGCCCTGCAAAAGCGCATGATCCGCATGGCGCGCGAATCGAACAAGCTGGCCATCACCGCCACCCAGATGATGGAGTCGATGATCGTCAACGCGGTGCCGACCCGGGCCGAAGTGTCGGACGTGGCCAACGCGGTGCTGGACGGCACCGATGCCGTGATGACCTCGGCCGAAACGGCGTCCGGCAAGTACCCGATCGAAACGGTCGAAATGATGGCCGCCATTTGCGCCGAAGCCGAAGCGTCCGAATACAACAAGCTCGATGCCGACTTCCTCAATGTGCGCTTCTCGCGCATCGACCAGTCGATCGCCTACGGCGCCCTGTTTACCGCCCACCATTTGCGCGTGAAGGCGATCGTGGCGCTGACCGAGTCCGGTTCGACCGCGCTCTGGATGAGCTTAAGCACAGCATCGACACGCCGCTGTACGCGCTCACGCCCTCGGTCACCACCCAGCGCAAGGTTTCGCTGTACCGCAATGTGCGCGCCTACCACCTGCTGCAGCACGGCGACAGCGCCGAAGTGCTGCGCCAGGCCGAGCTCTTGATGGTTGCCAAAGGAATCGTTAAAAAGGGTGACATGATCGTCGTCACCTGGGGCGAGCCGATGGGCCAGGTGGGCGGCACCAATGCACTGAAGATCGTGCGCGTGGGTGAATTTGATTAAGTAGTACAGTTAGCACACGCGCAGTAGATGTGTGCAAGAGAACGATGATGTAGAGCCGCCGCTGTCGTCGCCCTCGCGAAGGCGGGGGCGACGTAGTAATGATTTCAAGGGCGGGGCCGTATCCCGGCGCCGTCCGTGTTTGCTGTTTGAGCTGCGCGCCACCAGCGCGCCCCGGCAACACCACCAGTTTTTCTATTGTTTGGAGATTTACCATGTCCCTCGTATCTATGCGTCAACTGCTGGACCACGCCGCTGAACACGGCTATGGCCTGCCTGCGTTCAACGTCAACAACCTCGAACAGGTGCAAGCCATCATGGCTGCCGCCGACGCGGTCAATTCCCCGGTCATCATGCAAGCGTCCGCTGGCGCGCGCAAATATGCTTAAACGAAGCCTTCCTGCGCCACCTGATCGACGCTGCCGTCGAAGCCTACCCGCACATCCCGGTCGTCATGCACCAGGATCACGGCCAGTCGCCTACCGTCTGCATGGGCGCGATCCGCTCCGGCTTCACTTCCGTCATGATGGACGGTTCGCTCGAAAGCCGACGGCAAGAGCGTCGCCTCCTACGACTACAACGTCGAAGTCTCGCGCGAAGTGGTCAAGTTCTCGCACGCGATCGGCGTCACCGTGGAAGCGGAACTGGGCGTGCTCGGTTCGCTCTGAAACCATGAAGGGCGACAAGGAAGACGGCCACGGCGCCGACGGCACCATGACCCGCGAACAGCTGCTCACCGACGTGGCCCAGGCCGCCGACTTCGTGCAGCGCACCCAGTGCGACGCGTTGGCGATCGCCATCGGCACCTCGCACGGCGCCTACAAGTTCACCCGCAAGCCGACCGGCGACATCCTGGCCATCGACCGCATCAAGGAAATCCACGCGCGATTCCGAATACCCACCTGGTGATGCACGGTTCCTCGGCAGTGCCGCAGGAATTGCTGGCCATCATCCGTGAATTCGGCGGCGACATGAAGGAAACCTATGGCGTGCCGGTCGAAGAAGTCCAGGAAGGCATCCGTCACGGCGTTCGCAAGATCAACATCGACACCGACATCCGCCTGGCCATGACCGCCGCCGTGCGCAAGTACATGTTCCAGAACCCGTCGAAATTCGATCCGCGCGACTTCCTCAAGCTTTACCCCGAAGCGGCTACCGAAGTGTGCAAGGCACGCTTCCTGTCCTTCGGCTGCGAAGGCATGGCAGGCAAGATCAAGCCGCTGACCCTGGAAGCGATGGCCCAGCGCTACGCCAAGGGCGAGCTGTCCCAGATCGTCAAATAAGCTCACACGACGCGCCTTCAGGCGCGTTTTGCTCGTATTTACACTCGCATTTACCATGTACACAGGCAGCTGCCTCTGCGGCGCAATCCGCTACGAGATCCGGGGCCCGAGTCGATCGCACCAGCAACTGCTGGTGTAAAATGTGCCAAAAGCAACACGGTGCGGCCTCCGGACCTTATGCCAATCTGGCGTCGAACGATTTGCACTGGGTGCAGGGCGCGGACGCGATCGCACGCTACCAGTCCTCGCCCGGCGTCGAACGCACCTTTTGCAAGGTGTGCGGCTCGACCCTGACCTGGCAAGCGGAAAGCCACAGCGCGCGCATCGCCGTCACCCTGGGCACCTTCGACACACCGTATGAAGGCAAGGTCACGCACGACCTGCACCTCGACAGCAAACCGGGCTGGCTGCCCTAAACAACCTCAAGGATTCACATGTCTGGCGTTCTCGAAACAAACCTGGAAGTCCCTGCCATTCCTGCACCGCGGGAAAGTGCGACATTTACGCCGTCGGCGACGACAAGCTGCTGGTCATCCAGACCGACCGCCTGTCGGCCTTCGACGTCATCCTGAATGAACCGATCCCCGAAAAGGGCAAGATTCTGACGGCCATGTCCAACTTCTGGTTCGCCAAGTACAAGGACCTGATGCCGAACCACGATACCGGCATCGATCCGGTCTCGCTGGTGGCCCCCGAAGAACGCGCCCAGGTCGACGGCCGCGCCATCGTGGTCAAGAAAATGACCCCGCTCGGAATCGAAGCGATCGTGCGCGGCTACCTGATCGGTTCGGGCTGGAAGGATTACCAGAAGACGGGCAAGGTGTGCGGCATCGATTTGCTAAGTAAGCCTGCAGGAAGCGCAAAAGCTGCCGCAAGTGCTGTTTACGCCATCGACCAAGGCCCCAGGCCGGCGCCCACGACGAGAACATCTCGTTCGCGCAAGCCGAACAGATCGTCGGCGCCGACATCGCGCGCCAGGTGCGCGACTACGCGGTGCAGCTGTACACGGCCGCCGCCGAATACGCGGCCACGCGCGGCATCATCATTGCCGACACCAAGTTCGAATTCGGCCTGGACGAGCACGGCACCGTGCACCTGATCGATGAAATCCTCACGCCGGACTCCTCGCGCTTCTGGCCGATGTCGAGCTACCAGGTGGGCATGTCGCCGCCGTCCTACGACAAGCAGTTCGTGCGCGATTACCTGGAAACGCTGACCGACTGGAACAAGGCCGCACCGGCCCCGGCCGTGCCGGATGACGTCATCGCCAAGACGCGCGCCAAGTACGTCGAAGCGCTCGAGCGCCTGACCGGCACCACCGTGAAGGCCTCTGCATGAGCGTGACCGCAACCGCGCCGCTGGTCGGCATCGTCATGGGTTCCTCGTCCGACTGGGACGTCATGCAGCATGCCGTCAACATGCTCAAGGACTTCGGCGTACCGTACGGAAGCCCAGGTCGTCTCGGCCCACCGCATGCCCGATGAAATGTTTTCCTATGCCGAGACCGCGCGCGAGCGGGGCTTGCGCACGATCATCATCGCAGGCAGCATGGGGGGGCCGCCCACTTGCCGGGCATGATCGCCGCCAAGACCATCGTGCCGGTGCTCGGCGTGCCGGTCCCGTCGCGCTATCTGTCGGGCAAGGATTCGCTGCTGTCGATCGTGCAAATGCCGAAAGGCATTCCGGTGGCGACGTTTGCCATCGGTGAAGCGGGCGCGGCCAATGCGGCCCTGGCCGCCATTGCCATGATCGCCTGCACCGACGCCGCCCTGGCCGAGAAGCTCCAGCAATTCCGCCTGCAGCAAACCGCCGCTGCCAAGGCCATGATCCTGCCGGTATGAGCATGCAGCACGATCCTTTCCTGCCGCCGGCCCCGCCTGGGCGTGATGGGCGGCGGCCAGCTCGGCCGCATGTTCGCGCACGCGGCCCAGGCCATGGGCTACAAGGTGGCGGTGCTGGAAGCGGCGCCCGACAGCCCGGCTTAGCCAGGCTGCCGATACCCTGATCGCGGTAGGCTACAGCGACGCCCAAGGCCTGGCCCAGCTCGGCCAGTCCTGCGTGGCCGTGACCACCGAATTTGAAAACGTGCTTAGGCCGACAGCCTGCAGCTGCTGGCCACCCACGCCTTCGTGGCGCCAAGCCGCCGCCTGCGTGGCGATTGCCCAGGACCGGATCGCCGAAAAGCGCTTCCTGGTAGGCTGCGCCGCGCGCTCCGGCGTGCCGCCCGCACCGCACATGACCATCATGCGCGCGGCCGACATCGATGCGATCGACGCGCTGCTGCTGCCCGGTATCCTGAAAACCGTGCGCATGGGCTATGACGGCAAGGGCCAGGCCGTGGTCCGCACGAAAGACGAGGTGCGTGCCGCCTTCGCCGCCATGGACGGCGTCACCTGCCTGCTCGAGAAAATGCTGCCGCTCGCCTACGAGGTGTCGGTGCTGACCGCGCGCGGCGCCGACGGCGCCGTCGGTGGTCTATCCGATCGCCGAGAACGTGCACCGCGGCGGCATCCTGTTTACCACCACCGTGCCCGGTCCCAACGTGTCGGACGCGAGCGCGGCCAAGGCCCAGCAGGCGGCCCGCGTGATTGTCGAGGAACTCGGCTACGTGGGCGTGCTGTGCATCGAATTCTTCGTGCTCACCGACGGTTCGCTGATCGTCAATGAAATGGCGCCGCGTCCGCACAACAGCGGGCACTACACGATGGATGCCTGCGTCACCAGCCAGTTCGCGCAGCAGGTGCGCGCCATGGCCCGCCTGCCGCTGGGCGAGGTGCGCCAGCATTCGCCTGCCGTCATGCTCAATATTCTGGGCGACCTGTGGTTCGCGCAAGACGCCGCGGTCCAGCGTGAGCCGGACTGGGCCGCAGTGCTGGCGCTGCCCGGCGCCTGCCTGCACTTGTACGGCAAGGAACAGGCGCGCCACGGCCGCAAGATGGGCCACGTGACCTTCATCGCACCGACGCTGGCGCAAGCCCAGGCGCAGCTGGCCGCTGCCTGCGCCATCCTCGGCATCGAGGCGTAAATGGACGCCGTGCCCGACCACGCTGCCATCGCGCACGCCGCGCGCCTGCTCGAGCAGGGCGCGCTGGTGGCCTTGCCGACCGAGACCGTCTACGGCCTCGGCGCCGACGCCGAGAACCCGGCCGCCGTGGCCCGCATCTATGCGGCCAAGGGCCGCCCGCAAGACCATCCGGTGATCGTCCACCTGGCGCCCGGCGCCGATCTGGACTACTGGGCGGCCGACATTCCGCCCGCCGCGCGCCAGCTGGCCGCCGCCTTCTGGCCCGGTCCGCTGACCATGATCCTCAAGCGCGCGGCCCGCATTCCCGACGCCGTCTCGGGCGGCCAGGACACGGTCGGCCTGCGCTGCCCGTCGCATCCGGTCGCGATCGCCCTGCTGCAGGCGTTCAAGGGCGGCAAGGGCGGCGTGGCCGCGCCTTCGGCCAACAAATTCGGCAACGTCAGTCCCACCACGGCCCAGCACGTGCGCGATGAATTCGGCGCCGACGGCAGCGTGGCGGCCGTGCTCGAAGGCGGCCAGAGCGAGGTCGGGATCGAGATCGACCATCGTCGACCTGTCGCGCCTGGCCACGCACGGCCCGGTGCTGCTGCGTCCGGGCCGGATCAGCGCCGAAGCGATTGCCGCCGTGATCGACCAGATGCTTACGGCTGCCGACGCCGCCGCACCGCGCGCTTCCGGCACGCTCGAATCGCACTACGCCCCGCACACGCCGGTGGCGATGCAGGAGACGGCGCACGTGGCCGCGACCCTGGCCGCGCTGGCGGCGGCCGGACGCAAGACCGCGCTTGTCCATTACTCCGAGTTTCCCGCCACCCACGCGGCCGTGCGCCTGCTTAGGCCAGTCCCGACGGTTTCGCCTACGCGCTGTACGCGGCATTGCGCGCGATGGACGCCATGGCTGCCGAGCTGATCCTGGTCGAAGCGCCGCCCCAGGGCGGGGCCTGGATGGGCGTTAACGACCGCTTGCGCCGCGCTGCCCACGGTTCTGTTGGGATCGTGCACGGATTGTTAAATAAGCAGGCCGTCTGACCGCCGAAGCCGGTTTTCGGTTGGTATAATTTCCCCCAAATCCAACAGCTGGAAAGATGCTTCCAGCAATGTTGTATTGAACTGACGTTATGCCCCGTTTATTCCTATACAAGACTAGGGAAGACTGGCATATTAGCTGGGATGCGAATAGCACGCGTTTCGTTTTACACCAAAAAATATCTACACCCTAGGAGACAAAATGCGTCAAACCAAACTCGCCCTGACCCTGCTCGCCGCTGCCATGCTTTCGGCCTGCGGCGGCGGTGACAACGATACCCCAGCAACGCCTGCGAAACCGGTCTTCGCATCCCAGGTTTCTTTCGGCGACAGCCTGTCGGACGTTGGCACCTACAAGGTCGGCGCAGTGCTGGCGCTCGGCGGCGGCAAATACACCGTCAACGGTGCCACGGCCAAGAACTGGACCGAACTGATGGCAGCGAGCGCCTAGCCTGGCAGCACCATGCCCGGCCGTGACCGGCCTGACCGGCAACGCCACCGTCAATCCTGGCTTCGTCGTGCCAGTCACCGATTTCCCTAGCTGCACCTCGTACGCCATGGGCGGCGCGCGGTCACCAATCCAAAAGGTCCAGGCAGCCTCGCGGCCGGTTCGGCCCTGGGCCAGCTGACCTATCCGATCGTTGACCAGGTCACCCGCCACCTGACCCGCAAGGGCGGTTCGTTCAGCGCCACGGACATCGTGTACGTAATGGCAGGCGGCAACGACGCACTGCAATTGCTGGCCGATCTGACTGCCGCGGCAACTGCCCAGGGCACCAAAGTCGGTGGCCAGACTTACTTCGCGACTCTGATCCCGCTGCTGGTAGGCTGGCGCCACCAGCCCGAGCGCGGCGGCACAAGCGATCAGCACTGCCGTGGCGACCGCATCGGCCCAGCCGGGCGCGACCCAGACCAGCATCACCATGGCCGCCATCGGCACCGCGGCAGTACAGCCAGGCAATGCGGCGGTCGGTTCGGCAGCCGTCTACGGCCCGATGGTCCAGACCGCGACTGCGGCGGCGACCACCATAAGCAACAAGGCAGCGGCCGACTACGGCGCTGCCAACGGTCCTGCACTGGTGCCGATGATGGCCGCAGCCTAAAAGGGAATTGTCGGACGTGATCCGTACCCAAATCGTCGGCAAGGGCGCCAAGTACGTCGTGCTGGTCAACCTGCCTGACCTGGCCAGCTCGCCGTCGGCCAAGTCGCAGTCGGCATCGAGCCAGCAACTGATCGCTCTAAGCATGGTCAATGGCTTCAACATCGCGCTGCGCGTCGGCATCGACGGTCTCGATACGAACGTCCTGTACGTGGACCTGTTCACCCAGACCCAGATGCAAGTGGCGAACGGCGCCGCCTACGGCTACACCAACACCAGCGCGGCAGCGTGCGGCAGCAATCCCCTGGGCGGCACTTCGCTGGTCTGCAACGGGCTCAACACCCTCACCGGCGTGGACGTGAGCAAGTACATGTTCGCCGACAGCGTGCACCCTACGCCTTACGCCAACACCCTGATCGCCCAGTACGTTGCCGATCAAATGAAGGCACGCGGCTGGCTGTAAGCCCGCCGTTTCCGCGCGCCGCCACAGTGCGGCGGCGCGCCCACGAAATGCCGCCCGGTTCGCACCGGGCGGCATTTTGCATCTCGGCGCACGTTTTCATGCACGGTGACTGGCCGCTGGCATGTTTTCATAAGCGCTTTGTCACAAAAGAGCAAGACGGAATGCGGGCTGCGACTTAGTCTGCTATCCGTGGCAACAGGCCAGCCTGCGCGCATGCGCAGGTCAAAAAGTACAACATCGGGAGATACAATGCGTCAAACCAAATTAGCGCTGGCAATGATCACTGCCGCGCTGCTGTCCACCTGCGGCGGTGCTTAGGAGGAAAAGCCGGGCGACCAGACCCTGCGCACCAAATTCACGTCCATGGTCTCGTTCGGCGACAGCCTGTCCGATGTCGGCAGCTACGCGGTCGGCACCATTGCCGCCGTCGGCGGCGGCAAGTTCACCATCAATGGCAACAACACGGCCAAGAATGCGACCCTGACCGGCAAGAACTGGACCGAGCTGATGGCCACGCAATTCGGCCTGCCTGCCCCGTGCGCCGCGCAGACCGGCCTGGACGGCGACCCGACCAAGGGTTTCTCGGTTCCTGTCGTCAATCACACCGAATGCCTGAGCTATGCCCAGGGCGGCGCGCGTGAGCAATGCGGTCGGTCCCGGCCACAAGCTGACCGGTTCGCCGCTGGGGATGCTGACCGTGCCGGTCTCGACCCAGATCGCCAACCACCTGACCAAGACCGGCGGCAAGTTCAGCGGGACGGAAGTGGTGTTCGTCACCGTGGGCGGCAATGACGCGCTGGCGCTGCTGGGCCAGCTCTCGGCCGCCGCCACCGCGGCTTAGCCAGGTGGCTAAGCACAGCCGAAGGCGCGCGCGTGGGCGCCCAGACCTATGTGACGACCCTGGTCGGCCTGCTGGCGGCCTTGGCGCCACCGATCCGCAAGCGGCAGCGGTGGCCATCGGCACCGCGGCCCAGACCGAAGCTGGGCGCAGCCAGCAGCACCAGCGAGACCATCACCCAGGTCGCGATCGGTGTCGCGGCCATGCAGCCGGGCAATGCCGCCGTGGCCCAGCCTGCCGTCTACGGCCCGATCGCGGTCAAGGCCCAGACCACGGCTCAGGCCGCCGGTGCTGCCGCCGGTGCGACCGCCGGTGCCGCCATGCCGCGCCGCCTATGCGGCCGCGCACGGACCGGAACTGGTGCAAGCCATGGGCGTGGCTAGGCGCCGAACTGGCTAAGCCTGGTCAAGGCCCAGATCGTCGCCAAGGGGGCCAGCTATGTGGTGCTCAACAACCTGCCTGACCTGGGCGGCTCGCCAGCCTAGCAAGTCCAAGGATGCTTAAGCACCCAGACCCTGATCAATGCCATGGTGGCTGCCTTCAACACCCAGCTCAAGACGGGCGTGGCGGGCGAGACCAAGATCCTGTATGTCGACCTGTATGCCACCAGCCACGACCAGGTCATCAACCCCGCTCCTTACGGGCTGAGCAATACCTCGACCCCGGCTTGCGCCACCAACATCCTGAGCGGCAATTCGCTCGTGTGCAATGCCACCAATCTGATCACGGGCGACGTCAGCCACTTCATGTTCGCCGACGACGTGCTGCCGACCCCATACGAAAATTCGCTGATCGCCAAGTTCGTGGCCGAGCAGATGATCATCAAGGGCTGGCTGTAAGCGCGCCGCACAACAATAAGCATACGGAGAACACATGAAATTACGTTTGAATAGCGCACTGCGCTTGCTGGCCACGATCGCCGCCATGGCCGTCGCGCAAGGCGCCGCAGCCCAGGCTGCGGGCCAATGGACCTTCAAAGGCGGCCTGGGCAAGATCACGCCGAAAGTCACCAGCGGCGACGTCAGCGCGCCAGCCCTGCCGGGCAGCAAGGCCGACGTCAATCCCGACACCAAGCCGATCTTCGCGCTGGCCTACGGCCTGACCGACAATGTCTCGGTCGAGCTCGACCTGGGCTTGCCGTACAAGCACGAGATTTCGGGCGCAGGCGCGATCGAAGGCGTGGGCGTGGTCGGCACCGTCAAGTCGCTGCCGCCGACCCTGTTCGTGCACTACCGCTTCTTCAAGCCGGACGCGACCGTGCGTCCGTACGCGGGACTGGGCGCGACCTTCGCCTACTTCGCCAGCGAAACGGGTTCCGGCAAGATGACGGCCCTGTCCGACATCGGCGGTCCGCCGACCACGTTCTCGATCAAGAACAAGCTGGCCGCCACGCTCCAGATCGGCACCACGGTGGCGCTCAACGAGCGCTGGTTCGTCGATGCCAATATCAGCAAGACCTGGCTCAAGACCAAGGTCAGTTTCTCGTCCGGACAGACGCAGGACATGCAGCTCGATCCGCAGGCGGTGACGCTGGCAGTTGGCTACAAGTTCTGACCTTTTGGCACAGCCATAAAAAAAACCGCCGCGGCGGTTTTTTTTACGTCTGTCTCAGCGCGCTCCGCCAGGGATACACGGCGGCGGCCTGAGTGAGGACGACGGAATCACTTTCAACACTGAGCAGTGACAACGCCGTAAAAAACCCGCCGCAGCGGGTTGGGGGCGATTACTGGAAGGCTTGAATGCCGGTTTGCGCCCGGCCCAGGATCAGCGCGTGGATATCGTGCGTGCCTTCGTAGGTGTTGACCACCTCGAGGTTGACCATGTGACGGATCACGCCGAATTCGTCCGAGATGCCGTTACCGCCGAGCATGTCGCGCGACGCGGGCGATGTCGAGCGACTTGCCGCAGGAATTGCGCTTCATCATCGAGGTGATTTCCACGGCGGCCGTGCTAAGCATCTTTCATGCGGCCCAGCTGCAGGCAGCCTTGCAGGCCGAGCGTGATCTCGGTTTGCATGTCGGCCAGTTTCTTTTGCACCAGCTGGTTGGCGGCCAGCGGACGGCCGAACTGCTGGCGGTCCAGGGTGTACTGACGGGCCGTGTGCCAGCACGCTTCGGCCGCGCCCAGCGCGCCCCAGGCGATGCCGTAGCGGGCCGAGTTCAGGCAGGTGAACGGACCCTTCAGGCCGCGCACGTCCGGGAAGGCGTTTTCTTCCGGGCAGAACACATTGTCCATGACGATTTCGCCGGTCACCGATGCGCGCAGGCCGAACTTGCCGTGGATGGCGGGCGCGGACAGGCTTAGCCATGCCTTTTCCAGCACGAAGCCGCGGATCGCGCCTTCATCGTCCTTGGCCCAGACCACGAACACGTCAGCCACAGGGGAATTGGTGATCCACATCTTGGCGCCGGTCAGCGCGTAGCCGCCCGGTACTTTCTTGGCGCGGGTGATCATCGAGCCAGGGTCGGAACCGTGGTTCGGCTCGGTCAGGCCGAAGCAGCCGATCCATTCGCCGGTGGCCAGTTTCGGCAGGTATTTCTGGCGCTGTTCTTCGGTGCCGAACTCGTAGATCGGCACCATGACCAGCGACGATTGCACGCTCATCATCGAGCGGTAGCCCGAATCGATGCGCTCGACTTCGCGCGATCAAGCCGTACGCCACGTAATTGAGGCCTGGACCGCCGTATTGTTCAGGAATGGTCGGTCCCAGCAAGCCCAGCTCGCCCATTTCGCGGAAGATCGAGGTATCCATCTGCTCGTGGCGGAAGGCTTCCAGGATGCGCGGCGCCAGCTTGTCCTGACAGTAAGCGGCAGCGGCGTCGCGCACCATGCGCTCGTCGTCGCTCAGCTGGTTGTTCAGAAGAAGCGGGTCGTCCCAGTGAAATTGGGCTTTTGCTTGGGTCATGGCAGGTCCTGTCTCAGTGTGATTTATGTAAAGCGGGGCGCAAGTTGTATAGACTACTTGCCGAATCCATAATTTTACCGCGTTTGCGTGCTTCCGAACTGTCCGCCGTGAAAAATCAGCGAGGCCTGTGGGTGGAATGCACAATCTTCCACTTCACCCACGAAAATGACGTGGTCGCCCTCCGGGTAGCGGCTGCGGTTGTGGCATTCGAACCAGGCCGACGCCCCCTTGAGGATGGGCTGGCCGGTGCGCGACAGTTCGTATTCGACGTCGCCGAAGGGGTTTTCCGTGCGCCGCGAAAAGCGCGTGGCCAGGTGGGCCTGCTCGGCGCCCAGCACATTGATCACATAGTGCGAATTGCCGCTGAAGACGGGCAGGCTGTTGGCCACATTGCCCAGGCTCCACAGCACCAGCGGCGGATTGAGCGACACGGAATTGAAGGAACTGGCCGTCAGGCCGCGGAAGCTGCCGTCGGCCAGGCGGGTGGTAATGACGGTGACGCCGGTGGCGAACTGCGACAGGGCCTGGCGAAATTGCGCTTCGTCGAAGTCGCGCCCTCGGCGCGGGGGAGCTAGTGTTCATGCTTGCCTCGAGCCGGTCGGCCCTGTCGGATATATGCCATTATGCCAAATTTTGGCCTCCCAAGGCGAAGCCGTGGCACATCGGCATGCTTTTGCGTTACAGTTGAGACCATGATTTATGTATATCGAGGTGTGTAATGACGAACCCATCTGCGTCGCAGGTCGCGGTGCTGGGCGGCGGTTGTTTTTGGTGCCTGGAAGCGGTGTACCTGGAAATGCGCGGCGTGCTGCGCGTCGAGTCCGGCTACATGGGCGGCCACGATCCGGCGCCCACCTACGACGCGGTGTGCAATGGCGCCACCGGCCACGCCGAAGTGGTGCGGATCGAGTTCGATCCGGCTCAGGTCAGCTACCACGATGTGCTCGAAGTATTTTTCACCATCCACGACCCGACCACGCCCAACCGCCAGGGCAACGACGTCGGCACCCAGTACCGTTCCGTGATCTTTGTTGATTCTCCGGAGCAAGAAGCGACCGCGCGCAAGGTCATCGCCGAGATGGCGGTGGTGTGGGACGGCCCGATCGTGACCGAGGTGGCGCCGCTGGCCCCCTGGTACAAGGCCGAGGATTATCACCAGAATTATTTCGCCCAGCACCCGCTGCAAGGCTATTGCGCCTTCGTGGTGGCACCAAAAGTCGCCAAGTTTCGTAAGACATTTACCGACAGGTTAAAATAGCGCCTGGCTTAAGCAGACCGCGCGGTCTGTCTTTACTTGTGCAACAGGATCGGACTTCTCGATGAAGGTAGTGATCGTCGACGACACGCACATCAACCTCGTGCTGATGTCGCGTCTGATGGAAAAGCTCGATGGCGTTTCGACGGTGGCGTTCCAGTCCGCGCGCAAGCGCTGGACTGGTGCCGCGCGCATCCGTACGACCTGCTGATCCTCGACTACATGATGCCCGACATTAACGGGCTCGATTTCATTTCCCAGCTCGATCCCGATCCGCGCGCCCGCCCGCCGGTGCTGATGGTCACCGCCAGCCAGGACGTGGAAATCCGCCACCGCGCGCTGGAAAACGGCGCCAACGATTTCCTGATCAAGCCGATCGACAAGGTCGAATTCTTGGCCCGCACGCGCAACATGCTCGAATTGCGGCGCGCCACGGTGGCCCTGCAAAACCGGGCCAGCTGGCTGGCCAGCGAAGTGGCCAAGGCCACCGCCGAACTGCGCGCGCGAGCAGGAAACCATCGTGCTGCTGTGCCGCGCCTCCGAATACCGCGATCCCGAGACCGGCGCCCACATCCAGCGCATGGCCCACTATTCGCGCCTGATCGCCGCCGAACTGGGCCTGTCCGAAGCCGAGCAGGAAAACATCCTCAATGCCGCGCCCATGCACGACATCGGCAAGGTCGGCACGCCCGACACCATCTTGCTCAAGCCGGGCCGCCTGAACCAGGAAGAAATGGAAGTGATGCGCCAGCACGCGCTGATCGGCTACAACATCCTCAAGAGCGGCGAGACGCGGATGCTGCAGCTGGCCGCCGAAATCGCCTACTCGCACCACGAACGCTACGACGGCACCGGCTATCCGAACGGGCTCAAGGGCGACGCGATCCCGCTGGCCGGACGCATCGTGGCCGTGGCCGACGTGTTCGACGCCCTGACCAATGTGCGTCCCTACAAGACCGCCTGGTCGCTCGATGCGGCGCGCAACTTCCTGGTGGAAAACAGCGGCAGCCACTTCGATCCGAAATGCGTCGACGCCCTGATGCGGCGCTGGAGCGACGTGCTCGAGATCCGCGACCGCCTCGACGACAGCGCCACGCGCGACGCGGCCTGAGCTAAGCCACCATGCGCCACAAGAAATTGGTGCGCCAGGTGCGCCGCTCCTTCGGTGTGGCCAGCGAGCAGGCGCTGCATGACATGCTCGAAGCGATCGGCGAAGGCGGCCACGCGCCGCTGGCGCACGGCATCGCCTCGCTGCTGACCGCTGTCGAACGCAGCTACCAGGAATACGACCGCGACTTGCAGGTACGCACCCGCATGCTCGACATCAGCTCCGAAGAGCTGCTCACCGCCAACGCCCAGCTGCGGGCCGAAGGCGCGCGCCAGCGCCAGGTGCTGCGTTCGCTGCAGATCAGCGTCGAGCGCCTGACCTTCGATGCTGGCGGCGCCCCCGAGCCGGCCCCGCTCGACCCCGAGCACGACCTGCTGGGCCTGACCCACGCGCTCGAGCAACTGGTGCAGCAGCGCAGAAGCGGCGCGAACTGACCGAACAGATTCTCGACCAGTTGCCGATTCCCGTCTTCCTCAAGGACCGCGAAGGCCGCTTCGTGCGCTTCAACCGCCAGTTCCAGGAGTTTTACCAGCTCACGCGCGAGCAGCTGATGGGCGCCAAGATCGAGGATTTCACGCCGCCCGCCTGGGCTTCCGTCACCCAGCAGGAAGACACGCTGGCCTGGCGCACCGGGCTGATGGTCAGCAGCGAACGGCGCGTGACCCAGATCGATCCGCCGATCGACCTGGTGGTCAACCGCATCGTCATTCACAGCGGCGGCGAATCGTATCTGCTCGGCTTTTCGATCGACGTGAGCGAGCAGCGCGCCGCGCGCGACGCCATGCAGCGCGCGGTCGAATCGGCCCAGGCGGCCAGCCGCGCCAAGAGCGAATTTTTGGCCAACATGAGCCACGAAATCCGCACCCCGATGAACGGCATTCTCGGCATGACCGAGCTGGTGCTCGAATCGGACCTGGCGCCCGAGCAGCGCGACGACATCGCCCTGGTCAAGGCCTCGGCCGACGCCCTGCTCACGATCGTCAACGACATCCTCGATTTTTCCAAGATCGAGGCGGGCAAGCTGGACCTGGAAGAAGTCCCGTTCGACTTGCGCAAGCTGGTGCGCGACACGCTGCGCCCGATGACCCTGCGCGCCCAGCAGAAGGGCTTGCAGCTGAAGGTCGAACTGCCGCCGCGGATTCCGCGCACCGTCAAGGGCGACCCGGGCCGCCTGCGCCAGGTGTTGATCAACCTGCTCGGCAACGCCATCAAGTTCACCGAGCACGGCAGCGTGACGCTGGCGCTGGCCCTGCGCAGCGAAACCGAGGACCGGTGCGAGATCACGTTTGCCGTCAGCGACACCGGCATCGGCATCCCGCTGGAAAAGCAGCAACTGATCTTCGAAGCGTTTTCGCAGGTGGACGGCTCGACCACGCGCCAGTTCGGCGGCACCGGCCTGGGCCTGACCATCTGCCGCCGCCTGGTGATCCTGATGCAGGGCGACATTGCGGTCGACAGCGAAGCGGGCAAGGGCAGCACCTTCCGTTTTACCGTGCCGCTGCGGCATGCCGCGATCGACCTGCTTGCGGCCGGGCCCCGACGACACCGACCCGGCCGATGCAGGGCTTAAGCACGCCGCTACCGACCTGCTGCTGGCGGCGCCGCCCGCGGTGCACGGCGCCAGCGACGGGCAGGGCGGCCACGGCTTGCGCATCCTGCTGGCCGAAGACAATCCGGTCAACCAGCGCCTGGCCCTGCGCCTGCTGGAAAAAATGGGGCACCGGATCACCGTGGTCGACAACGGCATCGATGCCTGCGAGCGCACCATGCACGGCGGCTTCGACCTGATCCTGATGGACGTGCAGATGCCCGAGCTCGACGGCATGACGGCCACGCGCCGCATCCGCCAGTGGGAAGTGGCGCATGGCGGCCACGTGCCGATCATCGCCATGACCGCGCGCGCCATGCAGGGCGACCGCGAGCGCTGCCTGGAAGCGGGGATGGACGATTACCTGTCCAAGCCGATCGACAGCGAACGGCTGCGCCAGCTGGTGAGCCGCTTCCACGTCGAACAGGCCGGCCCGGTGCTGGCCTGGCGCGGCGCGCTGCTGCGCCTGGACGGCGACACCGGCCTGCTGCTGGAGCTGGCGGCGCTGTTCATCGATGACGGACCGCAGCTGATGCAGACCCTGTACGAAGCGCTGGACGCCGACGACTTGCCCGCCTCCCAGCGCGCCGTGCACAGCCTGCAGGGCGTGCTGGTGAACTTCGGCGCAGCAGCGATCTCGCAGGCCGAGCGGATGTCGGCCAGCCTGCACGAACCGGCCCAGGCGGCGCAGTGGCGCGGCCAGGCGCTCGAGCTGGGCGCCGCGGTCGACGAAGTCTATGCCGCGCTGCACGCCCTGATCGCGGCTCTACCCCCGAGGCCATGAGCTGACGCGCTACTGGTACATATAGCGGCGCGACCAGGGTATCGACGACGGGTCCTTGCCCGCCTTGCGGCACACGATCTGGTACAGGCTGATCCAGTCATTGGTGAACGCGTAGGTGCAGCTTAGGCCAGGTACACATGCCAGATCCGGAACTTGCGCCCGTCGGTCAGCGTCTTGATGGTCGCGGCATTGGCTTCGAAATTGTCGGTCCAGGCCGCGCAGGTGCGCGCATAGTGGCGCCGCAGGTTTTCCACGTCGATCGCTTCCAGTCCCCCTTCCTGCATGGTGCGCAGCACCGTTCCCACATGCCCCAGCTCGCCGTGCGGAAACACGTAGCGCTGAATGAACTCGCCGCCGCCAAACGAGCGCAGCGCGGCTGTCGACATCGGTGGTGGTGATGCCGTGATTCATGGCCACGCCGTTGTCGTCCAGCAGGTCGCGCACGCGCGAAATAGGCCGCCAGGTGGCGCAAGCCCACGTGCTCGAACATGCCGACGCTGGTGATGCGGTCGAACTTGCCGCGCACGTCGCGGTAATCCTCGACCCGGATCTCGACCAGGTGCCCCATGCCTAGCCCCGCGCCAGCCTGTTCGCGCGCCAGCTGCGCCTGGTTCTCGGACAAGGTGATGCCGGTGCAGCGGGCGCCGTAGCGCTGGGCCGCGCGGATCGCCAGCGCGCCCCAGCCGCAGCCGATGTCGAGCAGGCTCTGGCCCGGGCGCAAGCCGATCTTGCGCAGGATATGGTCGATTTTTTTGTGCTGGGCCTCGGCCAGGGTTTCGTCGCCCTGCTCGAAATAGGCGCACGAGTACACCATGCCCGGATCGAGCCAGGCTTGATAAAAATCATTCGATACGTCGTAGTGATAGCGGATCGCGGCCGCGTCCAGCGCGTGTGGGTGGCGCTGCGCCAGGCGCGCAGCAGGCGGTTGCGCGGCACGCTGGCCGCGGCCAGCTGGCCGACCACCTCGAGCATGTCGCGCGCGGCCGCTCACGCGAATGGCGCCCTCGACATAGGCCGTGCCCAGGCTGTACAGCGAAGGCGTGCGCAGGTAGCGCAGCGCGCCGGCGTCGGGAATGTGGACCGTCACGCGCGGCGCCTCGGGCGAAAAATCGAGGCGCTGCCCGTTCCACAGTTCGATCCGCAGCGGCAGCGTCAGCTTGCCGCGCAGCCCTGCGCTCCACGCCTTGAGTCGGATCTGGTCGAACACCGCACACCTCCTGGGAAAGACAGGCGCAGGCGGCGCGCGAAGGCGCGTGCCGCGCTAGGGTTGCAAGCGCTCGCGCACCCAACTGCCGTCCGGCTGCAGTGTGTACGCGATACGGTCGTGAAAACGTGAACGGCGGCCTTGCCAGAATTCCAGCCGTTCCGGTACCAGGCGGAAACCGCCCCAGTGGTCTGGACGCGGCGGTTCCTCGCCGAATTGCTGCGCAACGGCTTGGTATTGGTCTTCCAGTGCTGCACGGTTGGCGATCGGCATGCTTTGCGCCGAGGCGATGGCGGACAGCCTACTCTTGAGCGGACGGCTGTGGAAATAGGTGTCGCTCTCGGCCCCGGAAGTTCGCTCAACCTTACCTTCGATCCGGATCTGGCGTTCTAGTTCAGGCCAAAAAAACAGCAGGGCGGCGTGCGGATTGGCGGCCAGCTGGCGGCCTTTCTGGCTGTCGTAATGTGGTGTACCAGGTGAAGCCGCGCGTCGAATTGTTTGATTAATACAATACGGGAGGTCGGCCGTCCCTGGTCGTCCACGGTGGACACGCTCATCGCGTTCGGTTCGTTCACCTCGGCCTTGAGGGCTTGCTCGAACCAGGCGGTAAATTGCGCAACCGGATCGGCGGCCACATCGTTTTCGCTGAGCGTGGCCTGGCCGTAATCCTTGCGCAGGGCAGCGACCGCCTCGCCCGGCGTGAGGGGCCGGGCGATGCCGCGCCGCATTTGCATGGCGTCGCCCAG
This sequence comes from Massilia sp. H-1, assembly GCA_024703915.1. Taxonomy (GTDB): domain Bacteria; phylum Pseudomonadota; class Gammaproteobacteria; order Burkholderiales; family Burkholderiaceae_D; genus Telluria_A. The sequence continues at coordinate 3,429,173 of CP087969.1, forward strand.
CTGCCCCATTTGCGCCGGGCTGAACAGGCGCATCGCCATCGGTGCGATCTGGCCTTCTTCGCGTTCCATGTGGTTGGCATACATGTCGCCGAAGCGGCGCACGTCGTTCTCGCGCAGCACGGCCGCGCCGCCACTGGCAACCGCCTTGAGCTGCTCGTGCAGCCCTTGCCACATCGCATCCATCTGGTTGTGTTCCGACAGAATCACCGGTACCAGCTGCGCCAGCAGCGCGGCATCTTCGTCGCGCGCTCGCCTGCAGCATGGGGATCAGGTCGTGTTCTTCGTCTTCGTGGTGCAGGTGGGCCGCCTGGTCGAAATACTTGATCACGGCCGCCGCCGCCTGCTGCGCCTGCTCGTCGGCGCCATGCATGCCGCAGGTGCGCGCACAGCTTCTCGAGCGTGGCGAGCTGTTTGCGGATGCGGTCGTGGCAGTGCTTGAGCACGGCGATCGGCTGGTCGAAACCGGGGGCGGGGTCGGGCAGGATGTGCATGATGGTGCTTTCGAAGGTTGCTAGACTGATGACAGCCTCATTTTAGAGCAGACCGATCTGCCGCGTCCGTTAAAATGGGAGGATGACTACCATTACACCCCCTATTTTTCCGGCTGGAAGCGGACCAGGTCGACAGCGAACGCCGTTTCGGCGGCATCGGCCGCCTGTACGGCCAGGCCGCGCTGGAGCGCTTTCGCGCCGCCCACGTGTGCGTGGTCGGCGTCGGCGGCGTCGGTTCCTGGGTGGTCGAGGCGCTGGCCCGCAGCGCGGTCGGCCAGCTGACGCTGATCGACCTCGACAACGTGGCCGAATCGAACATCAACCGCCAGATCCAGGCATTGTCGGGCACCATTGGCCAGGCCAAGATCGGCGCGCTGGCCGAGCGCATCGCCCAGATCAATCCGTTCTGCCAGGTGCACCTGATCGAAGACTTCGTCGATCCCGACAACCTCGACCAGATGATTGGCGGCAAGGGCTACGATTACGTGGTGGACGCGATCGACAGTGTGCGCTGCAAGGCCGCGCTGATCGCCTATTGCCGCGACCATAGCATTCCCGTCATTACCATCGGCAGCGCATGGGCCAGGTCGATGCCACCCGCATCGAGGTGCGCGACATGTCCAAGACCGAACAGGAGCCGCTGCTCAAGATGGTGCGCAAGCGCTTGCGCAGCCAGTATGGCTTCCCGCGCAGCATCAAGACCAAATTCCATGTCGATGCCGTGTTTTCGATGGAACCGGTGACGATGCCGGAAACCGACGCCAGTTGCGAAATCGATGCCGTGACCGGCCTCAATTGCGCTTAAGCTTCGGCTCGAGCATGGTGGTGACCGCCACCTTCGGCATGATTGCCATGCCTAGCCACGTACTGATTGCGCTGGCCAAGCCGCCCGCAGCCGAGACTGTGCAGGCGGAAGATGCCTTGTTATCATAGAATCGACACTGACATTCCACCCAATTGAAAGAACACACGATGATGCGACGTTCCCTGTTTGTCCTGATGATCTGCGCCCATGCAAGGGGCAATGGCCCAGAACGCCTAGCCAGAGCGCTTCCGCTGCCCAGCCGCAGGAAACGCCGGTTGCGCCGGTTGCTCCGGTTGCTCCGGTTGCCCCGGTCGCTCCCGTGGCCCCGGTGGCGCCGCTGCCTGCCACGCCGGCCGAAGCCGTGACCCCGCCGCCGGTGGTGGCCCCGGTCCCCGTGGTACCGGCCGAACCGGTACTCGAGCCGCTGGTCAAAACCGATACCGTCATCGGCAAGGGTGCCGAGGCCATGCCCGGCTCCAAGGTCTTCGTCCATTACACCGGCTGGCTGTACAAGCCGATGGCGCCGCGCCAGCGCGGCCGCCAGTTCCGATTCGTCCATCAGCCGCGGCGAGCCGCTCGAATTCGTGCTGGGCACCGGCCGCGTGATCAAGGGTTGGGACCAGGGCATCAAGGGCATGCGGGTGGGCGGCAAGCGCACCCTGATCATCCCGAGCCACCTGGCCTACAGTTCGCGCGGCGCTCAGCACCATGATCGGGCCGGGCGCCGACCTGATTTTCGATGTACAGCTGGTCGACGTCAAATAATCCAACCAACGCCAAGGCGGGGAGAACTGCATGAGAATCGCGAACGATGTCACTGAATTGATCGGCAATACCCCGCTGGTGCGCATTCGCAGCCTGGCCAAGGGCGCCAAGCGCCGAAATCCTGGCCAAGCTCGAGTTCTACAACCCGGCCCACAGCGTCAAGGACCGGATCGGCCTGGCCATGATCGAGGCGGCCGAGGCGGCTTACCGGATCGGCCCGGACACCGTGATCGTCGAGCCGACCAGCGGCAACACCGGCATCGCGCTGGCCATGGTGTGCGCCGCGCGCGGCTACCGCTGCAAGCTGGTCATGCCTGAAACCATGAGCAGCGAGCGCCGCATCCTGCTGCGCGCCTATGGCGCCGAGCTGGTGCTCACGCCCGGGCCCGAAGGCATGCTGGGCGCGATCCGCACGGCCGAGGAAATGGTCGCCGCCAATCCGAACTACTTCATGCCGCAGCAGTTCAACAATCCCGCCAATCCCGACGTCCACCGCCGCACCACGGCCGAGGAAATCTGGCGCGATACCGACGGCCAGGTTGACATCCTGGTGGCTAAGCGTGGGCACCGGCGGCACCATCACGGGCGTTTCCGAAGTGATCAAATCGCGCAAGCCGGGCTTCCAGGCCATCGCGGTCGAACCGGAAGCCTCGCCCATGCTGTCCAAGGGAACCAAGGGCCCGCACCCGATCCAGGGCATCGGCGCCGGTTTCGTGCTTAGGCCGTGCTCAATACGCACAGCTACGACGAAGTCATCACCGTCAAGAACGACGATGCCTTCGCCACCGCGCGGCGGCCAGCCAGGAAGGCTTGCTGGTCGGGATTTCGTCGGGCGCGGCGCTGTGGGCCGCACTGCAGGTGGCGCGCCGCCCGGAGAACGCGGGCAAGCTGATCGTCACCATCATTCCATCGTTCGGCGAGCGCTATCTGTCGACCGCGCTGTACGCCAATCTGGCCTGATCCGGCTCAGTGCGCGGCGCCGTGCAGGGTGCAGCCGTGCACGGTGGTGCCCTGTTCCACCTGCAGCGTGCAGTGGTGGATCGCGTAGTCTTCCTTGAGGTGGGCGACGATCGTGTCGATCGCGGCGTCGCCCGGATAGCCTGAGGGGATCACCAGGTGCGCGGTCAGCGCATTTTCGGTCGTGCTCATGGCCCAGATGTGCAAGTCGTGGATGGCCGTCACGCCCGGCTGCGACTGCAGGAATTGGCTGACCTGGGCCGCATCCACATTTTCCGGCACCGCCGCCAGCACCATGCGCAGCGATTCCTTGAGCAGCGCCCAGGTGCTGCCCAGGATGAACAGCACGATCACGATACTGACCACCGGATCGAGCCAGCTCCAGCCGGTAGCCATGATGGCCAGGCCGGACACCACCACCCCGAGCGAGATCACGGCGTCGGCCGCCATGTGCTGATAGGCGCCGCGCACATTGATGTCGTCCTTGCTGCTTAGCCATGAACAGCCAGGCCGAGAAGCCGTTGACCGCCACCCCGATCGCCGCCACCACCGCCACCGTCACCCCGGCCACCGGGGCCGGGTTGGCGATGCGCTGCACGGCTTCCCAGCCGATCGCGCCGCAGGCCATCATCAGCAGCAGCGCGTTGAGCAGGGCCGCCAGGATCGAGGAGCTGCGCAGGCCGTAGGTGAAGCGTCCGCTCGGCGATTTTTTGGCCAGCACCGCCGCGCCCCAGGCCAGCATCAGTCCCAGCACGTCCGACAGGTTGTGGCTAGGCGTCGGCCATCAGCGCGGTCGAATGGGCGATGAAACCGTAGCCGAACTCGATCGCCACGAACAGCGTGTTCAGGCCGATCGCCAGCGCGAAGGCGCGCTCGTTGCCGTTCGGCGCGGCGTGGTGGTGATGGTGGCCGTGGCCGTGATCATGGCCGTGATCGTGATCGTGATCATGATCATGATCGTGGTCGTGATGGTCGTGGTGTGCGGATGTCATGGGCTATGTGGCTGGTCGGTGGCTGTTCAGTGCAGGCGGCCGTCGCCGTCGCGCACTTCGATCGGACCGAGTTTGAGTTTCTTGAGCTGGGGCTCGATTTTCTTGCAGGTCGCCCACGGCCACCACCACCATTTTTTCAGGCACCAGGTATTTGATCGCCATCGCCTGCACCTGTTCGGCGGTGACCGCCTGGTACTGGGCGGCGAGGGTGCTGTAGTAGTCGAGCGGCAGATCGTAGGCGAAGATGCTGGCCAGGCTGCCGCCGACACCCTCGTTGGTGTCGAAGTGGCCTGGCAGGGACAGCACCTGCGCATTGATGGCGGTGTGCAGTTCTTCGCTCGAGAGCGGATGCTCGCAGCAGCGCACTTCCTTGAAGATCTCGCTGACCGAGGCGCCGGTGGCGTTGGTGCGCACGCTGCCGACGATCTCGAACGGGTAGCGCCGTGCGGCGGTAGTCGAACATCGAGTACACGCCGTAGCTGTAGCCTTTGTCTTCGCGCAGATTGGTGTTGATGCGGCTCGTGAACAGGCCGCCCAGCGCGGCGTTCATCACTTCCAGGGCCGCGTAGTCGGGCGTCTTGCGGTCGGTGCCGAGCAAGGTGATCTGCAGCGCGGTCTGGGACGAATCGGTCTTTGGCACCAGCACCACGCGCGCCGTGCCCGGCGTGGCTAAGCAGCGTGCGCCGCGTGCCTGCCTGGCCCGGCTGCCAGCTGCCGAAATAAGCCTCGGCCAGCGCGCGTGCCTCGTCGGCGGTCAGGTCGCCCGACAGCACCAGCGCGGTGTTGTTCGGTACATAGTGCTGCTGCCAGAATCCGTGCAGGTCGGCGCGGGTGGTGGCCTTGATCGCGGCCTCGGTGCCGAGCGAACCGCAGGCAAACGGATGACCGTTACCGTACAGCGCCAGGCTGGCCATTTCGTCGGCCATGGCGCTCGCGTCTTCCAGGTGCTGCGACAGGTCGTCCAGGCGCGCGGCGCGCTGGCGCGCCACTTCCGCTTCCGGGAAGGCCGGATTGCGCACCATGTCGGCCGCGATCTCGAGCGTCTTGCCGAAGTTCGCCTTGAGCGACATCAGCGACACCAGCGAAGTCTCGGCGCCGCTGCTGGCTGCTGAAGTGGGCACCCAGCTGGGCCAGTTCTTCGGCGATCTGCGGCGCGTTGCGGCGCGCGGTGCCTTCGTCGAGCATGGCCGCAGTGAAGCCAAGCCAGGCCGGGGCGGCTGGCCGGGTTGGCGCTGGCGCCAGCCTTGATGACGATTTCGGCGGCCACCAGCGGCAGCGCCGGATTGTAGTGATGCAGGACCGTCAGGCCGTTGGCCAGCGTGAACGCGTGCGCAGTAAGCAGCACCACCTTCGGCGCGGGACCGGCGCCCGGCACCGCATGGCGCCACGGCTCGTCGGCATTGACGCCTTCCGGCTTCGGCTGGCGGCCCTTGGGTTTGGTGACCGGCACTTCGGGCGGCAGCACGGGCGTGCCCGGCACGCCGTGCACCACCACCCGCGCATGGCGCGCCAGCTGGGCGGCGATCACGCGCTGCACGCCACTAGCGTCACGCTGCGGTAGCGCGCCAGGTCCTGGGCCAGGTAGTTCGGGTCGCCCACGAACTGGTTGTATTCATTGAGCAGGTCGGCCAGGCCGTCGCCGCCCAGCTTTTCCATCGAGGCGAACAGCGCCGTCTCGATCGCATACTGGGCGCGCTGCACTTCCTGCACGGTGGGGCCGTGCTTGCGCAGCTGTTCCAGTTCGGCGTCGATGGCCGCTTCGATTTCCTGGGCCGAGTGGCCGCTGCGCGCGGTGACGTCGATCTCGAAGACCGAGGTCAGGGCGCCGCCATGCTGGGCCGCGCTCACGTCCTGCGCCAGCTGCTTGTCGTACACCATGGCGCGGTACAGGCGGCTGGCCTTGCCATGCCTACCCAGGATCTGGGCCGCGACCGACAGTTCGGCGTCGTCCTGGCGGTAGGCCGGCGTGGTCAGCCAGCCCATGATCACGCGCGGCAGCTCGACCCGGTCGGTCACCACCACCCGCCGTTCGGCCGTGATGGCGGGCGTGACCACGTTCGGGCGCGGCACGTCGGCGCCGCGCTTGAAGCTGCCGAAGTACTTCTCGACCAGCCGCTTGACGGCCGCCTTGTCGATGTCGCCCGCGATCACCATGCTGGCGTTGTTGGGCGCGTAGTAGCGGGTGAAGAAGGCGCGGATGTCGGACAGCTTGGCCGACTGGATGTCGGCGTGCGATCCCATGATGTTGCCGTGGTAGGGATGGGTGGCCGGGAACAGATTGTGGTGCAGCGCTTCGGTGACGATCCCGTACGGTTCGTTCTCCACGCTTTCGCGCCGCTCGTTGCGCACCACGTCCTGCTGGTTCGACAGCGCCTTCTGGTCCAGCACATCGAGCAGGTAGCCCATGCGGTCGGCGTGCGCCCACAGCGCCAGCTCGAGCTGGTTGGACGGCAGGGTGTCGTAGTAATTGGTGCGGTCGAAATCGGTGCTGCCGTTCGAGTCGGTCGCTTGTCGCTGCCTTCGAGCAGCTTGTCGACCAGGCCGCGCGGCGCATGCCGGGTGGCGGCGAACATCATGTGCTCGAACAGGTGGGCGAAACCGGTCAGGCCGGGCGTCTCGTTGGCGGCGCCCACGTGGTACCAGAGATTGACGGTCACCAGCGGCAGCTTGTGGTCTTCGACCAGGATCACTTCGAGCCCGTTGGGCAGGGTGTATTTTTCGATCGGCAGGGTCGGCACCGCCAGCGCCGCACAGGCACAGGCGCCCAGGCTCAGGACGAGGCAGCCAAGCACGGCCAGCAGCGAGAGAGGAGACTTGGTCACGGCTTTTGCATTTCTGCCTGAATGGCGTTACGGGTTTTGGCGTCGAGCTTCTGGACGATGGCCGCCATTTTTTCGCCGTTGCGGATCGCCTGCGCCTGTTCCGGCGTCAGTTCTTTGGCGATCACGGTCGATGCCTAGCACCGGGGCCGGAAGCTTGAAGAACAGCGCCTGTCCCATCAGCACCAGCAGCGCGCACAGCACGGCGGCGCCATGCCGCATGATGGCGGCAAAGCGCGCTTCCAGCGGGACCGTCGGGGCCGGGGTTGGCTTGAGCAGGGCGGCGCTGGGCGCGGCGCTGCGCGGGGCGCGTTCGGCATGGGTGTTCAGGTGGCCGCCGTCGATCAGGGCCTGGGCCTGGTCGGCCAGGCTGGCGGTGGCGTCGTCGAGCAGGGCCACGTGGCGCTCGACCGCTTCGGCCAGCACCGCCTCGTTGAGGGCGACCAGCGCGAACACGGGATCGTCGATGTCGATCCTGACACCGGTCTTTTCGAACACCAGGGTGCGCAGTTTTTGCTGATCCATCGCGCTTACCAGCTGACTTTGTCGAGCTGCTCGAACAGGTCGTGGAACACGACCTTGATGCGCTGCTTTTCCATGACGTTGAACTTGTCGCTCTCGCGCACTTCGGTGGCGGTCAGGCGGGCGATGTTCATCTTCTTGATGTCGGCCCCGAAGGTGTCGGCATTGCGCTGCGCCAGCACCACCCGGCCGCACACGCGGTCGGCGTTGTCGGCGAAGGTCTGGGACTCAGTAAACACCTTGCCGGTGGCCGACTGCAGCAGGCCGAAGTGCTCGTTCTCCCACAGCACCAGCGGCACCGCGGTCGACTTGGCGGTCGAGACGAAGCCCATGGCCGTGTCGTGCAGGGTGTCGCCGCCGCCCACGATGCTGTGGATGTAGACCTTGCGCCCCGATTCGGTGAGCAGGTCGAAGCAGTCGTTCTCGAGCAGATAGCCCATCAGGGGCGAGAAGGTATTGGCGCCGTTGTCGATCACGCAGTTGCCGTCTTCCTCGAGCAGGTCGATCATCAGCGCGTCGAAGCGCTTGGGATCGATCATGCGGCTGTCGGTCATGACCGGCACGTGCTTGACGTCCATCGCCTTGTAGCGCGAGAAGGTGGCGTTTTCCTGGTCCGTGTCATAGCAGCGCAGCGGCTGTTTCGTCCTTGGTCGCAAGCCATTGCGCCAGGATGGTCGACACCAGCGTTTTGCCGATCCCGCCCTTGCCCTGGAGGATGAAGTGAACCGTGTTGTGCATCGAACTGCTCCCGAAATTATGCTGTACCGCTATTGTCGCGCATTTTCGGATGAGGATGACGGGGGCGATCTGCCCGTCCCGCCTATTCGATAAAGCGCAGCAAGCCTTGCAGCGAATGGATCACGGTCTGCTCGCGCACCGACTGGCGGTCGCCTGTAAATACCAGGCGCTCGGTGTGGGTGGTGTCGCCCCGGCTCCAGCCGAAGCACACGGTGCCGACCGGCTTGCCCGGGACCGCGCCGGTGGGGCTTAAGCAATGCCCGTGGTCGACAGCGCGACGTGGGCGTTGCTGTTGGCCAGCGCGCCTTCGGCCATGGCGGCGGCCACTTCCTCGCTTACCGTGCCCAGCTGCGCGATCAGCGCGGCCGACACGTCCAGCAATTCGGTCTTGGAGGCGTTCGAATAGGCGATGAAGCCGCAGTCGAACCAGCCGGTCAGAAGCGATTTCCGTCACGGCCTGGGCCACCCCGCCACCGGTGCAGGATTCGGCCGTCGCCAGCAGCAAACCCTTGGCCTGCAGCGCATGGCCAACCCTGGTCGCCAGATCGATAATGTCGTTCGTCACGTGGGGCTCCTTTATACAGTCATGCGGATTGCAGGTACTTTACCATGCAGCCCCGAAAGATGTCCTCCGGACTGCCCGCAATGTTTGCAAAAGGTCAGCGCGCGAGCACAAAGCGGGGTACAGTGTGTTGATGCAAAACAGGGATGGCCACTCAGCCGTGCGCCATGCCTGTTGACCGGCCTGCTATTCTTCAATTGCGTTTGGGAAAAGATGTTCTCCCGCATTCGGAACTGGATATTCATGTCGTCAGACCGCACGCTTACGGAAGGCCCATGGCAGCGCTGGAAGCGCATGCCATGCTGGTGGCACTGGCCAGGCTGGCTGGCCTGGCTCGTGCTCGCCGTGTTCGGCCTGGCGCGGGCCGAGGCGCCGGCCGCCCATGCCGCGCCCCTGGAACGCCAGGTCCAGGCCGCCTACCTGGTCAAGTTCGCCGGTTTCACCGAATGGCCCGAGGCCAGCTTCGCCCGTCCCGACAGCGTGCTGCAGATCGGGGTGGTAGAAGCGACGGCGCGCTGGCCGATTTGCTCACCGGCATGGCCGCGACCCGCAGCGTCAACGGCCATCCGCTGGCCGTGCGCCGCATCGCGCCGGGCGACTCCCTGGCCTAGCCTGCACATGCTGTTCATCGACGCCTCGCTCGACGCCGCCGCCGCCCAGGCGCTGCTGGCGGCCAGCGCCGGACTGGCCCTGCTGACCGTCTCGGACGCCGAACCGGCGCCCGACGCCGGCTGCATGATTCACTTCGTGATCGACGACGAGCGCCTGCGCTTCGACGTCCTGATGCGCCATGTCGCCCCCAGCGGCCTGCGCATCAGCGCGCATGCTGGCCGTGGCCCACCGCGTGCGGGGTGCCTCATGATCCGCATGCGCTCGATCCGCAAGAAGCTGGCGGCGGTGGTGCTGCTGGCAACCCTGGCCGCGCTGCTGGTGTCGATCAGCGCGCTGATCGTGTACGACCTGCGCTCCTACCACCGCTCGCTGCTGTCCGACATGGCGACCCAGGCCGAGCTGATGGGGCGCATGACCTCGGCCGCGCTCACCTTCGACGACAAGAAGCTGGCTAGATGACAACCTGGCCTTGCTGCGCATCCGCCCGGCCGTGCGCGCTTGGCTGCCATTTACGAGGCCGACGGCACCCTGTTCGCCTCCTACGCGGCGCCCGGCGACAAGCTGGCGCTGCCCGTCCGGCCCGAGCCAACTAGGCATGCAGGGTCGAGGGCGATCAGCTGCTCATTTTCCAGCCGGTGATCGAAAACGGCGAACGGCTCGGCACCGTGTTCCTGCGCGCCGAATACCGGATCGTCTCGCGCGCGCTCGAGTACGCGGCCGTCGCGCTGGGCGTGATTCTGCTGGCGCTGCTGATCGCCTTCCTGCTCACGCGCCGCCTGGGCCAGATCCTGACCGCGCCCATCCTGTCGATCAGCGAGGTGGCGCGCGACGTGGTCGCCTCGCGCGACTATGCGCAGCGCGCCCAGCGCATCAGCGACGACGAAACGGGCGAACTGACCGACTCCTTCAACGCCATGCTCTCGGAAATCGAAGCGCGCACCGGGGCGCTCGAATACTCGAACCAGGCGCTGGCGCGCGAGGCCGACGAACGCGCGCCCCCAGGAAGAAGTGATGCGCCTGAACGAGCGCCTCGAAGGGCGCGTCCAGGAACGCACCCGCCAGCTCGAAGTGATCAATGAAGAACTGGCGCTGGCGATGGAGGCGGCCAACAGCGCCAACGCGGCCAAGTCAGCCTTCCTGTCCTCGATGAGCCATGAATTGCGCACCCCGCTCAATGCCATCCTCGGCTTCGCCCAGATTCTCACTTCCGAATCGCTGCCCACGACGGTGCCGCAAAAGCGCGAGTTCGCCAACCACATTCTCAAGTCGGGACGCCACCTGCTGACCCTGATCAACGAAATCCTGGACCTGGCCAAGGTCGAATCGGGCACCGTCGCGCTGTCGATGGAACCGGTGGCGCTGGACGAGATCCTGGCCGAATGCCGCGACATGGTCGAACCGATGGGCCGTCCGCGCAAGATCCGCATGCTGTTCCCGGACGCCACCGGCGCCGTGGTGCTGGCGGACCGCACCCGCCTCAAGCAGGTGCTGCTGAACCTGCTGACGAACGCCGTCAAGTACAACCGCGAGATGGGTGCGGTGGTGTTCGACTGCGCGGCCCAGGGGCCGAGCCGGGTGCGCCTGTCGGTGCAGGACACGGGCCTGGGCTTGCGCGCCGATCAGATCGACTCGCTGTTCCAGCCGTTTAACCGGCTGGGCCAGGAGAACGGCAGCGAAGAGGGCACCGGCATCGGGCTGGTCGTCACGCGCCGCCTGGTCGAGCTGATGGGCGGCACGATCGGCGTGTCGAGCAGCGTCGGCGTCGGCACCGTGTTCTGGATCGAGCTGGCCCTGACCGAACCGGTGCCGTCGGCGCTGCCGTCCGGGACCGTGCTGCCGCTGGGGCGCAAGGAGCTAGCCCCTGAGCGCCATCAGCCACACGCTGCTGTACGTGGAAGACAATCCGGCCAACCTGCGCCTGGTGCAGGAAATCGTCGCCTTCCGGCCCGACCTGCGCCTGCTGTCCGCGCACGACGCCCACCTCGGCATCGAAATGGCCAAGGCCCACAGTCCGGACCTGATCCTGATGGACATCAACCTGCCCGGCATGAGCGGCAGCGACGCGCTGGCCGAGCTGCGGCGCGACCCGCGCACCAGCCATATTCCGGTGCTGGCGCTGACCGCCAACGCCATGCCGCGCGACGTCGAGAAGGGTTTGCACGCGGGCTTCTACCGCTATCTCACCAAGCCGATCAACATCGAAGAATTCAACGAGGCCATCGCCAGCACGCTCGCCATGATCGACGCTGCGCGCGGGGAGCCGAAAGCGGGGACCTCATGATCTCACTGGACGATGTGCATGCCGCCCGTATCCTGATCGTGGACGACCAGACGGTCAATGTGCAGCTGCTCGAATACCTGCTCACCAATACCGGCTACACCAACGTGAGCAGCACCACCGACCCCACCGCGGTGGCTTAGCCTGCACGAGAAGAACCGCTACGACCTGATCATCCTCGACCTGCACATGCCGGCCATGAGCGGCTTCGAAGTGATGGAGGCGCTCAAGCCGATGGAGAGCGGCGCCTACCTGCCGGTGCTGGTGGTGACGGCCGAACCGGACAAGAAGCTGGCGGCGCTGGAAGCGGGTGCGCGCGACTTTGTCGGCAAGCCGTTCGACCCGGTCGAGGTGCTCACGCGCATCCGCAACATGCTCGAAGTGCGCCTGATGCACCGCGAGTCGCGCGACTACGGCGTGCTGCTCGAACAGACCGTGCGCGAGCGGACCGCCGAGCTGCAGCGCTTTCGCAGCGCCATGGACGCCACCGCCGACGCCATCTTCCTGATCGACATGGACGGCATGGCGCTGGTCGACGTCAACGACGGCGCCTGCCGCATGCTTGGCTTCGCGCGCGAGGACTTGCTGGCGATCGCGCTTGTCGGCCGCGCTTGGCATCGGCACGCCCGACGAGCTGGCGCGCCAGGCCGCGCGCACCGACGACGGCAGCGAGGCGGAACTGATCGAAGCGACATTGCGGCGCGCCGACGATACCCTGGTGCCGGTCGAAACCTACTGGCAGGTGCAGACGCTGGGCGGCGCGCGGGTGCTGATCGCGGTGGCGCGCGACATCAGCGAGCGGCTGCTGGCGGCGCAGCGCCTCAAGCACCTGGCCAGCTACGACAGCCTGACCGGGCTGCCCAACCGGACCCTGTTCTACCAGACGCTGCGCGAAGCGATCGAGATCGCGCAGGAGAAGCAGTGGCGCATCGCGGTGCTGTTCATCGCCCTCGACCGCTTCAAGATCGTCAACGATTCGGTGGGGGCGGCGCTGGGCGACGACCTGCTGCACCAGTTCAGCAACCGCCTGGTGCAGTGCGTGCGCATCCGCGACACGGTCGGCCGCCTGGGCGGCGACGAATTCGGCCTGATCCTGACCATGACGCGCGACCAGCAGGACGCCGTCAATGTGGCCAACGAAGTGCGCGAAGCGCTGCGCGCGCCGTTCGACCTGCAGGGCCAGCAGGTGGGCCTGACCACCAGCATCGGCATCGCCATGTACCCGGACGACGCGACCGACCCCGAGACGCTGGTGCGCTACGCCGACACGGCCATGGTGCGCGCCAAGGAGGCCGGGCGCGACGGCTACCGCTTCTTCACGGCCTAAGCATGAACGTGCAGGTGCTGGCCCGGCTCGACCTGGAACTGGCCTTGCGGCGCGCGCTCGAGAACGGTGAATTCCTGCTCTACTACCAGCCCAAGATGACGCTCTCGACCGGCCACGTGAGCGGCGCCGAAGCGCTGCTGCGCTGGAACCGGCCCGGCTACGGCCTGGTGTATCCGGCCGAATTCATTCCGGTGATGGAGGAAACGGGCCTGATCGTGAAGGTCGGCGCCTGGGTCGTCGACCAGGCCTGCCGCCAGATCGCGCACTGGATGGAGAGCGGCGTGGGCGAGGTGCGGGTGGCGGTCAATGTCTCGAGCCGCCAGTTCGTCGAGGGCGATCTGGAGGCCGACGTGCGCGCCGCCCTGGCGCGCCACAATATCGATCCGGCGCTGCTGGAACTGGAACTGACCGAGAGCGCCCTGATGACCAACGCCGAGCACACCATCGGCGTGCTGACCCGCCTGAAAGCGCTCGGGATCAAGATCGCGATCGACGATTTCGGCACCGGCTATTCGAGCCTGGCCTACCTGGAAGCGCTTCCCCGATCGACAAGCTCAAGATCGACATCGCCTTCGTGCGCGACATCACCGTCAATCCGGACGACGCGGCCATCGCGCTGGCCATCATCAGCATGGCGCACAGCATGAAGATGCTGGTCATCGCCGAAGGGGTGGAGTCGCGCGCAAAATGGCTTACCTGCGGCGCCACCGCTGCGACGAGATCCAGGGCTTCCATTTCAGCCGTCCGCTGCTTAGGCGCAAGGAGACGGGCGAGCTGGTCGCGGCCAACCGCGCCCAGCCCTCGGCCGAGGAAAGGCAGGAATCGAACCGCCAGACGCTGCTGCTGGTGGACGACGACGCCAATGTGCTGTCGTCGTTGCACCGTCTGTTCAGGCGCGACAATTACCGGATCCTGACCGCGCTCTCGCCCGAAGAAGCGTTCGAGATGCTGGCCCTGCACCAGGTGCACGTGATCGTGTGCGACCAGCGCATGCCGGACATGAGCGGCACCGAGTTTCTCAGCAAGGTCAAGGAAATGTATCCGGAGACGATACGCATCATCCTGTCCGGTTACACGGGGCTCGAAGCGGTGCTCGACTCGATCAACCGCGGCGCCATCTACCGCTTTTACACCAAGCCCTGGGACGACACCCAGCTGCGCGACAATATCCGGCTCGCCTTCCACCACTACTGGCTGGTCAACGGCGCGCGACGAACGCCGCTTCCCGCGCGAGGGTCCGGGTGCGCTACTGGCTGACGAAGTGATCGAACCCGCTCAGCGCCAGTGACAGCGGGGCGCCAACGCTGCGTCGGTAAAGCGCAGGCCCGGTGCGGATTCGATGACGCCGACGCGGCTGACGGCAGTGCGCCGGCCGCGCGCGGGCCGCCAGCACGGCCTCGCGCTGCGCCGGGGCGGCGGTAAAACACAGCTCGTAATCGTCGCCATGCGGCAGCAGCCGTGAAGCGGCGCCGCAGCGCGCTGTCCTGCGCGGCCAGCGCGGGGCCGGCCAAGCAGGGCATCGACGTTCAGGGTGGCCCCCACGTTCGACGCGGCCAGGATGTGGCCGATGTCGCTTAGCCAGGCCGTCGGAGATGTCGATCGCCGCGTGCGCGATGCCGTCTCTGGCCAGCGCCATGCCGAGCGCCACCCGGGGCGAGGGCATGTGCATGCGCGGCGCGGCGGTCTGCAGCTGCGATTCGCTCAGCGCCAGCTCGTTCCAGTAATGGGCCAGCGCCAGGCGCGCGTCGCCCAGCGTGCCCGAGATCCAGATGTCGTCGCCCGCCCTGGCCGCGTCGCGTCCGCAGCGCGTGGCCGGGCGCCAGTTCTGCCGAACACGGTGATGCAGATGTTGAGCGGGCCCTTGGTGGTGTCGCCGCCGATCAGTTCACAGCCGAACTGGTCGGCCAGCGCGAACAAGCCTTCGGAAAACGGCGCCAGCCAGGCGCGGTCGGCGCCCGGCAGCGCCAGCGCCAGCGTGAAGGCGACCGGCGTGGCGCCCATGGCGGCCAGGTCGGACAGGTTCACGGCCAGGCATTTGTGGCCCAGCATGCGGGCGTCGGCGCTTAAGCAAAAAGTGGCGGCCTTCGACCAGCATGTCCGATGATATGGCCATCTGGGTGCCGGGTGTGGGCGCGAGCAGGGCGCAGTCGTCGCCGATGCCGAGGGCTGCGCGGGGCTGCATGCGCGGGCGCTTGAAGTATTGTTTGATCAGGTCGAATTCGGAGAGCATGAGCGCATTCTACCGAAAATGACGTCCCCCTCGCGAAGGGGACGCGCTCTACATCTCGGACTGCAGTTGCTGGCGCAGGGCTTGGCGTGTGGGCCGACAGGCCGAAGCCGCGCAGCACGCCGCCGTCGTCGATGAAGCGCGCAATCGTCCGTTCGCCATCATGTTCGTCGACCCAGGCAGCCGCTGCCCGGCGGCGGCGGCGCCAGCGCCAGCTTGTAGCTCGGGGTCTTGACGATGACCGCGTCGTTCCTGATGTCGATGCGGGTCGGGGTGCCTAAGCCAGCGTGGCGGCAATCGCGCGCGCCGCGGCCAGCAGCGGCGCCACGTAGGGCAGCACGCGCGCACCGGAACCGGTGCTGTACTCGGCGCAGTCGCCCAGCGCATAGATGCCTTCGGCACTGGTCCGGCCGAAGGCGTCGACCACGATCCCGCGCCGTATGTCCAGCTGCGCCGTGCGGGCCAGCGCGACCGACGGGCGCAGGCCCACGGCCGAGAGCACCACGTCGGCGGTCACTTGCGTGCCGTCGTTGAGGCTGACCTGGCAGGCGCCCATGCGCAGTGATTCACGCTCGCCACCGTGGTGCCCAGGCGCAGGCTGAGCGCGCGTCCGCGCCACGCATCGGCCAGGCCCCGCGACAGGCTGGGCGCGGCCAGCGCCGCCAGCGGCAGGGGATGCGGGTCGACCAGAGTCACGTGGTGGCCGCCGGCCAGCAGGTCGTCGGCGAATTCGCAGCCGATCAGGCTTAGGCCCATGATGAGCACGCGCGCCGGATGCGCCACGGCCGCCAGGCGCGCGCGCAGTGCCGCGTAGTCGGCGATGTGGTTCACCGACAGCACCTGTGTGGCCGCGTCGCCGCCGATCGGCAGGCGGATCGGCTCGGCGCCCACGGCCAGCACCAGCTGGCTGTAGGCGATGCTGCCGCCGCTGGTGGCCAGGGTGCGCGCTGCTGTCGATGGCGCTAACCAGGGTGTTGGTCAGCACCGTCGCGTTCAGCTGCGCGGCCATCTGTTCGGCGCTGTGCGACACCAGCTGCGCCGCTTCCTTGCCCAGCGCGATCGCGTTCCGACAGCATCGGCTTGGCGTAGCTGGCGCCGCTGTCGCCGCTGACGATGGTCAGCGCCGCCTCCTGGTCGCGCTTGCGCAGTTCGCGCGCCACGCCGTAGGCCGCCATGCCTGGCGCCGACGATCACGATCGGTGGGCGCGCCATCTCAGACTTCCACCATCTCGAAGTCGGACTTGGCCACGCCGCAGTCGGGGCAGGCCCAGTCGTCGGGAATGTCGGTCCAGCGGGTGCCGCAGGCGATGCCTTCTGTCCGGCATGCTTAAGCTCTTTCGTCGTAGATGAAGCCGCAAACGATGCACTGATAGGTTTTCATGGTGTTTTCCTTGTATTGGTCGAGTCGGTTCAGGCGGCGGCGTTGGAGCTTGTCGAGCGCGGCCTGGTAGTGGTTCGCATGGCGTTGTTCGACATTGGCCAGCGCGGCGAAGCGTTTGGCGGCGATGTCCAGGGTGCGCTTGAACTGGGCGGCGTGCACGCGCGACTCTTCGATCTGCTCGTCGTATTCGGCCACGGCGGCGCTGTTGCCTTCTTCAATGGCCAGGTGGCGGAACTTCGGATACATCTCGGTGTATTCGTAGGTTTCGCCCTCGATCACGATGGCCAGCGCATTGCTGTCATCTGGTCTTTGGGGTAGAGCAGGTCGAGGTGGCCGAAGGCGTGCATGACTTCCTGGTCGGCGGTCGCTTCGAACGCTTCTGCGACCTCGACAGCAGATGCATGGGCGCGCGCCAGTTTGGCGAAATAGCGGTACTTGATGTGGGCCATCGATTCGCTCTAAGCAAAGGCGGCTTCGAGGTTTTCGATGGTGACTGACTTGATCTGGCTGGCCATGCTGTTCTCCGTGTGAGGTGCGATGGAGAGATCATAGCTATTATCAATCAATTATAGAAATTGATAGTTTTCATTGATGCGATAGTTTTTGCCATGCGAACTTGCCCGCCATGAGCAAGACGAACACGCCCAGCCCCAGCGCGCCAGTGCCAGATGCTCCAGCGGCGCGCGCAGCGCACTGGCGCGTCCGGCTTGCGCCAGCATGGGCCCATCGTCGGGGTGGTGGAAGGTGTCGTCGGGCGTGCGGTACGTTTCGAACTCGTCGCCGCGCACGCGCGCCGAGCAGGGCGGCCAGCTCGATCATCAGGGCGATGAAGGCGGGGTCGGGCGAGCTGCTCCACAGTTCGCCGTCGGCGCCGAAGCACAGCAGCGGGCTGTCCTGGCCCCGGGCCGGGTCGATCAGCTGGAGCGCGGCACTGTCGGCGTCGGGCGCCAGGCGAGCGCCCATGGACGGCAAGGCGGCCAGCAGCTCGGCGCGCCCAATGGGGCGCGCCGTGGCGCCTTCGGTGCGCAGAATGGCGAGGTGGTATCCCATGGTGGTGTCCTGTCATATTGTCGAGCTGGAATCATAAGCGATACCATTTTTTCCGGCTGCGATGAATTATCTGTATAGACAGGGTTCGTTGGTAGAAATACGTATCTTGCTGCTTTCGCACGTCTGCTAAAATCAATGATCCCCGACAGCAACAGAGAAGGCCGCACCAGCATGGATTCGTCATCGGACAAGAAAGAAGAATTACGCCAGCAACTGCGCCTGGCAGCGCTCGAATACCACGAATGCCCGCGTCCGGGCAAAATCAGCGTCACGCCCACCAAGCAATTGCTCAACCAGCGCGACCTGGCCCTGGCGTATTCGCCGGGCGTGGCCGCCCCCTGCGAGGAAATCGTCAAGGATCCCGGCAACGCCTATAAATACACGGCGCGCGGCAACCTGGTCGCGGTCATCACCAACGGCACCGCCGTGCTGGGCCTGGGCAATATCGGTCCGCTCGCCTTCCAAGCCTGTGATGGAAGGCAAGGGCGTGCTGTTCAAAAAGTTCGCCTAAGCATCGACGTGTTCGACATCGAAATCAACGAGCTCGATCCGGACAAGCTGGTCGACATCATCGCCTCGCTCGAGCCTACCTTCGGCGGCATCAACCTGGAAGACATCAAGGCCCCGGAATGCTTCTACATCGAGCGCCAGCTGCGCGACCGCATGAAGATTCCCGTGTTCCACGACGACCAGCACGGCACCGCCATCATCGTCGGCGCCGCGATCCTGAACGGGATCAAGGTGGTCGGCAAGGATTTGCGTGAATGCAAACTGGTGGTCTCAGGCGCCAGCCCGCCGCGCTGGCCTGCCTCGAACTGATCGTCGACCTCGGCTTCCCGATCGAAAACATCTTCGTGACCGACCTGGCTAGGCGTCGTGTACAAGGGCCGCACCGAGCTGATGGATCCGGACAAGGCCCGCTTCGCCCAGGATACGCCGCTGCGCACCCTGGCCGAGATCATGCCCGGCGCCGACATCTTCCTCGGCCTGTCGGTCGGCGGGCGTGCTCAAGCAGGACATGGTCAAGCAGATGGCGCCCAACCCGCTGATCCTGGCGCTGGCCAATCCGACCCCGGAAATCCTGCCGGAAGACGTCAAGGCGGTGCGCGGCGACGCCATCATCGCCACCGGCCGTTCGGACTATCCGAACCAGGTCAACAATGTGTTGTGTTTCCCTTACATCTTCCGCGGCGCGCTCGACTGCGGCGCCACCACCATCACGCGCGAGATGGAAATCGCGGTGGTGCACGCCATTGCCGACCTGGCGCACGCCGAGCAGTCGGACGTGGTGGCCACCACCTACGGCATCAGCAACCTGTCCTTCGGGCCCGAATACCTGATTCCGATGCCGTTCGACCCGCGCCTGCTGACCCAGATCGCTTGCCGGCCGTGGCGCGCGCCGCCGCACTGTCGGGCGTGGCCACGCGCCCGATCGCCGACCTCGAAGCCTACGCCGACAGCCTGCAGCAATTCGTCTACCGCAGCGGCACCTTCATGAAACCGCTGTTTGCCGTGGCCAAGCAGGCGCCGCCGGAAATGAAGCGCATCGTCTACGCCGAGGGCGAAGACGAGCGCGTGCTGCGCGCGGTGCAGGTGGTGGTCGACGAAAAACTGGCGCGCCCGATCCTGGTGGGCCGTCCGACCGTGCTCGGGCAGCGGATCGAAAAATTCGGCCTGCGCCTCAAGCAGGGCGAGCATTTCGACGTCATCAATCCGGACCATGAAGACCGCTACCACGACTACTGGCAAACCTATTACGCGATGACCATGCGCAAGGGCGTGACCCAGGAATACGCCAAGCTGGAAATGCGCCGCCGTCACAGCCTGATCGGCGCCATGATGATCCACAAGGGCGACGCCGACGGCATGATCTGCGGCACCTTCGGCACCACCAATCTGCACCTGCACTACATCGACCAGGTGCTGGGCAAGCGCTGGCGCCAATGTGTACGCGGCCATGAATTTCCTGATCCTGCCGGAACGCCAGATGGCCATCGTCGACACCCATGTCAACGAGAACCCGAGCGCCGAGCAGCTCGCTGAAATCACCATCATGGCGGCCGACGAGATGACCCGTTTCGGCCTGTGCCCGCGCGGCCCTGCTGTCGCATTCGAACTTCGGTTCGGCCAACAGCGAATCGGCCAGGAAGATGCGGGCCGCGCTGGCCCTGGTCCAGCAGCACAAGCCGGACCTGGAAGTCGATGGCGAAATGCACGGCGACGTGGCGCTCGACTCCAAGCTGCGCAAGTCCATGATGCCGCACTCGACCCTGCAGGGCGACGCCAACCTGCTGGTCATGCCGAATATCGACAGCGCCAACATCGCCTACAACCTCATCAAGACGGCGGCCTAAGCAACGGCATCGCCATCGGCCCGGTGCTGCTCGGCTGCGCCAAGCCGGTCCACATCCTGACCCCGTCCGCCACCGTGCGCCGGATCGTCAACATGACCGCGCTGTGCGTGGTCGATGCCGTCTCCGAGCGCTAGTCGATCCGGCAAACAGAAGGGGGAAAGTCGTGGGAAACCGTCACTTTCCCTTTTTTTGTGACCGTTTGTCATCCACTTGTCCGGCCAATTGTCGTCGATGTTCAGTCGAGTAGTAACAAACCGTAATGGCGCGCCGAAACTGCAGAGAGTGCGGGCATAATATTCATGTCGGTGTTATCGATCATGCACTATTTCTACGCAGTAAGGGCTGGTACATACCACTCTGCTATAATAGTCAGTTCCCCCAAGCCATGACCTAGCTGCGTAAGCGACGCCGCATCATCTAGACCGAATTGAACAAAATGCAAAACTTTAAAAAAGCCCTGATCACCGGCATCACTGGCCAAGACGGCGCCTACCTCGCCGAACTCCTCCTTGAAAAGGGCTACGAAGTCACGGGTACCTACCGCCGTTCGAGCTCCGTCAATTTCTGGCGCATCGAAGAACTGGGCATCCAGAATCACCCGAACCTGCGTCTGGTCGAATACGACCTGACCGACCTGTCGTCCTCGATCCGCCTGATCCAGAGCGCCCAGCCGGACGAAGTCTATAACCTGGCCGCGCAAAGCTTTGTCGGCGTCTCGTTCGAGCAGCCGGTGGCCACCATGCGCATCACCGGCCTCGGCCCGGTGCATTTGCTCGAAGCGATCCGCATCGTCAACCCGAAAGTGCGCTTCTACCAGGCATCGACCTCCGAGATGTTCGGCAAGGTCCAGGCCGTACCGCAAGTCGAAGACACCCCGTTCTACCCGCGCAGCCCGTACGGCGTGGCCAAGCTGTACGCGCACTGGATGACCATCAATTACCGCGAGTCGTATGGCATCTTCGGCTCGAGCGGCATTCTGTTCAACCACGAGTCGCCGCTGCGCGGCCGTGAATTCGTCACCCGCAAGATCACCGACTCGGTGGCCAAGATCGTGCAGAACAAGCTCGACGTGCTGGAGCTGGGCAATCTGGACGCCAAGCGCGACTGGGGCTACGCCAAGGATTACGTGGAAGGCATGTGGCGCATCCTGCAGGCTGACGTGGCCGACACCTTCATCCTGGCCACCAACCGCACCGAAACCGTGCGCGATTTCGTCACCATGGCCTTCAAGGCGGCTAAGCATCGGGATCGAATTCAAGGGCAAGGGCGACGCCGAAACCGGCCATTGCGCGCGCACCGGCAAGCTGCTGGTACGGGTATCGCCGCGCTTCTACCGTCCGGCCGAGGTCGAACTGCTGATCGGCGATCCGGCCAAGGCGCGCGAACAGCTGGGCTGGGTGCCGCACACCACGCTCGAGCAGCTGTGCCAGATGATGGTCGAGGCCGATCTGCGCCGCAACGAACTCGGTTTCTCGTTCTGATATGAACCGCATGGCCACCGAACGCTTCCCGGCGCTCTCGCTCACTGACGAGGGCAAGGGCAAGCGTGCGCTCATCACCGGCCTGCGCGGCTTTACCGGCCACTACCTGGCGCAAGAACTGGCCAGCGCTTGGCTATCGCGTGTTCGGCACCGCCCTGCCGGGCGAGGCGACCGGGCCCGACGTCTTTACGGTCGACATGTGCGACCGCGCGGCGGTCGGGGCCCTGATCGACGAAGTCCAGCCCGACGTGGTCGCCCACCTGGCCGCGATCGCCTTTGTCGGACACGCCAACGTCGAACAGATTTACCGCGTCAATATTCTCGGTACGCGCAACCTGCTCGAAGCGCTGGCCGCCCAGCACCACGCGCCATCCTGCGTGCTGCTGGCCTCGTCGGCGAATATCTATGGCAATGCCTGCGCTTAAGCGTGATCGATGAAAGCCTGGCGCCTGCAGCCAACCAACGATTACGCGGTGTCCAAGCTGGCCATGGAAAACATGGCCCGGCTGTGGAGCGACAAACTGCCGATCGTGATCGCCCGTCCGTTCAACTACACCGGCGTGGGGCAGGAAGACAACTTCCTGCTGCCCAAGATCGTGTCGCATTTCCGGCGGGGCGCGGCCGAGATCGAACTGGGCAACCTGGCCATCGCGCGACTTTTCCGACGTGCGCATGGTCGCTTACTGTTATCGGCGCCTGCTGCATGTCAGCCCGGCTGGCCAGGCGTTCAACGTCTGCTCGGGCCAGGCCCACTCGCTGGCCGGGGTGATCGGCACCATGGCGGCCATTGCTTAAGCTATGACATCGCGGTGCGCGTCAATCCCGCCTTCGTGCGCAAGAACGACGTGCTCACCCTGGTCGGCAGCAACGACAAGCTGACCAGCGTCATCGGCGCCCTGTCGCCGACCCCGCTGGCCGACACCCTGCGCTGGATGTATTGCGCGTGACGGCAGCAGACGTGACGGCGATGCGTGTCGGCCTCAGGACGACCATGATCGAACCGGCCCTTACCGGCGGCCTGCTCGACGGGATTGGCGTCTACACCGATGCGCTGATGCGCCACCTGGACAGCATGCGCTGCTGCGCCGTGACGCCGTATTCCTACCCGCGCCTGCGCAGCGCGGCCGCCGCGATCAGCGTCGGCCACCCGCTGCCGCAATCGTTCGAGAGCGCCACCCTGACCGACCTGCTCACGCTTAGCCGTGAACCGGGTGCACATGCTTAAGCCGATATTTTCCACGTCACCGATTACCGCATCGTGCGCATGGATTGCCCGGTCGTGGCCACGCTGCACGACGCGCTGCCGATCAAGTATCCCGAATGGTGCAGCGCGCCCTGCGCCGCGCCAAGAACTGGATGCAGCGCAAGGCCACCCACAAGGCCGACCATGTGATCGCGCTGTCGCATTTCGCGATCGTGGAACTGGTCGAATGTTTCGGCGTCGACGAGCAGCGCATCAGCGTGGTGCCCTGTGGGGTCGACGCGCACTGGTTCGATCCGGTCGCGCCGCAAGCGCTGGAGGCCGTGCTGGCGGCCCATCGCTTGCGCCCTGGCTATTTTCTGTTTGTGGGTACGCTGCAGCCGCGCAAGAACATCGAGCGCCTGCTGGACGCCTATCTGGCACTGCTTAGGCCGCCATCCGCGCCGAGCGCCAGCTGGTCATCGTCGGCGCGCCCGGCTGGCGCTGCGCCCAGCTGGTCGCGCGGCTGGCGGCGGCGCGCGAAAACGGCGACCCGGTGCTCTGGCTCGACCAGGTGCGCGACGGCGAGTCGCTGCGCGCGCTGTATGCGGGCGCCGGCGTGTTCGTCTTTCCCTCGCTGTATGAGGGCTTCGGCATTCCCGTCGTGGAAGCGTTCGCGTCCGGCGTGCCGGTGGTCGCCTCGAACCGCAGCTCGCTGCCCGAAGTGAGCCAGGGCGCCGCGCTCGAGGTCGACCCCTTCGACAGCGGCGCCATCGGCGAAGCCATGCATGCGCTGGCGACCGACGCGGCGCTGCGCGCTGCTGCATTGCGGCCGGACGCGACGCGCGCCAGCTGACATGGCACGACACGGCATTGCAGACGGCGGCGGTGTACCGCGCCGTCCTTTCACACTGAGCGTCAGGCAGGAACCTTTTATGCGCGTCTTACATTTCTACAAAACCTACTACCCCGATTCGATGGGGGGCGTCGAGCAAGTGATTCGCCAGATGTGCGTCGGTACCGGCCGCCTGGGCGTGACCAACACCGTGCTCACGCTCACCCGCCAGAGCGGCAATGACGCATTCGCCTTCCAGGGCCACCATGTGCGGCGCGTGCCGCTGGACCTGGAAATCGCCTCGAACGGCATGTCGCTGGCCGCCATCGGCGAACTCAAGCGCCTGGCGGCCGAGGCCGACGTCGTGCACTACCATTTCCCGTGGCCGTTCGCCGACCTGGCCCACTTCCTGGCCCGCATCGACAAGCCGAGCGTGGTGACTTACCACTCCGACATCGTGCGCCAGAAGCTGCTGCTCAAGCTGTACTCGCCGCTCAAGACGCGTTTCCTCAACAGCGTGGACGCGATCATCGCGACCTCGCCCAATTACATGGCCTCGTCGGCCGTGCTGGACCGCTACCGCGACAAGACGCGCATCATCACCTACGGCCTGGACAAGACCATCTACCCCGAGCCCCAGCAGGACCGGCTGGACCGCTGGCGCAAGCAGGTCGGCCCCAAGTTCTTCCTGTTCGTCGGCGTGCTGCGCTACTACAAGGGTTTGCACATCCTGCTCGACGCGATGGCGCAGCATGACTACCCGGTGGTCATCGTCGGCGCCACCCCGATCGAGCTGGAACTGAAGGAGCACGCGCGCCGCCTGAACCTGCGCCATGTGCATTTCGTGGGCGCGGTGGACGACGCCGACAAGGTGGCCCTGCTCACGCTGAGCTACGCGGTGGCCTTCCCCTCGCACCTGCGCTCGGAAGCATTCGGTATCTCCCTGCTGGAAGGGGCGATGTTCGGCAAGCCGATGATCTCAAGCGAGATCGGGACCGGCACCACCTACATCAACGTCGACGGCGTGACCGGCATCGTGGTGCCGCCGTCCGATCCGCACGCCTTCGGCGCCGCCATGCAGCGCCTGTGGGACGATCCGGCGCTGGCGCGCGGATGGGCGTGCGCGCCGGACAGCGCTACCAGGACTTGTTCACCGCCGAGCGCATGGCGCACAGCTACAACGCGCTGTACCACGAACTGGTGGCGCGCCGCGCGCCCGCCGCGGCGCGGGCCGACGTTCTGGCGCCGGGAAGCCGTTAGCAAAACGGCAGGTTCGCGCGTTTCGGTTGCGGCGCTGTCGGGCTTGCTGCTATGCTGGCCCCCGGTACAGTGAGAGCGCGGAATGGTCAAGCAGATCCTGGTGGTGGCAATCATGTTGGCAGGTCGGGCAGCAGACGCCATGGGCCTGCCGCCAGCGCCGCTCTACATCACCACCGAATATTCGCCGCCCACCAGCATGCTGGACGGCGAGCGCGTGATCGGCAGCGCCACCGACAAGGTGCGCGCAGCGCTCGAGCGCAGCGCCGTTGCCTACACCATCGAACTGCTGCCCTGGAAGCGCGCCTACGCGGCGGCGCTCGTGCGGCCCGACGCCTGCGTCTATTCCACCACCCGCACCCCCGAGCGCGAACGCCTGTTCAAGTGGGTCGGCCCGACCGACGAGGGGGCCTGGGTGCTGCTCGGCCGCGCCGACCGCCAGTACAAGCTGCGGACCCTGGAAGACGCGCGCGGCTTGCGCATCGGCACCTATAACGGCGACGCGCGACGACGAGTACCTGCGCGCGCGCCTTCAAGGTCGATCCCGCGCCGAACGACATGATCAATCCGCGCAAGCTGCTCATGAACCGCATCGATTTGTGGGCCGCCGGGTTCCGGCCCGGCAGCGCCGTGCTGGAACTGAACGGCTGGTCCGGCAGCATCGTGCCGGTCCTCACCTTCAATCGCGTCAAGCTCTACCTCGCCTGCAATCGGGCGGTGCCGGACGCCACCATCGCCCGGCTCAATGACGCGCTCGAGGCCATGGGGCGCGACGGCAGCGCCCGCCGCCTCGAGCGCAAGTACGAGAACTGGGTCGCGCCGCGCGGCACTGGTCCCCAGTGAGCCCCCTTGTTGTGTCATAAGAACAATTCTTCCTGTAAATCTTGACGCTGGGCGAGTGACGCGGGACTATGGTCGGGACGGTTGATGTCCACCCAAACTAGGGGTCGAAATGAACTTCCTGCGCCACCTGTCGATCCAGAACAAGCTCATGCTGAGCATGGCAGCCTGCCTGCTGCTGTTTCTGGCCATTTCCACCGCGCTCAGCGTGACCATGACCGGCAGCGGCATCCGCGAGCGGGTGGTCAGCCAGGAGCTGCCGTCGGTGGTCGGCGAAATCCGCAACGACATCCGGCGCCAGATCGCGGTGCCGCTCGCGACCTCGCTGGCCATCGCCAACAATGCTTACCTGCACAGCTGGGAAGCCGAGGGCTTGCCCGAGTCCGGCTTGCTTCTACCTGGCAAGCGTACGCGAAGCAGATCAAGGACAAGAACAAGGCTGCCACCGTGTTCTGGGTGTCGGAAGCGACCGGCCACTACATGACCGAACAGGGCTTGAACCGCACGCTGGCCAAGAGCGCGGCCAGCGACCAGTGGTTCTACGGCTTCCTGGCTAGGCAGGCAAGCCCTACACGCTGGACCTGGACAAGGATGTCGGCTCGAGCGAGTACATGCTGTTCATCAATGTGCGCGCCGAGGCTTACCCCGCAAGCTGGGCGTGGCCGGGCTGGGCCTGTCGCTGACGGCGATGGCCGATACCATCCGCAGCTACAAGATCGGCAAGTCCGGCTCGGTGTCGCTGGTGCGCGCCAGCGGCGGCGTGCTCGTGCATCCGAACCCGGCCCTGGCCGACGGCAAGCACTTCCTCAAGGACTTGCCGGGCTTTAGCGAGGCGCTGAGCAAGCAGCTGCTGAGCGGGGCCAGTTACACCAATGCGCGCTACGAGGCGCCGTCCGGCACCCGCCTGGTGGCCTCGTCCTTCGTGCCCGAACTGAATATGTACGTGATTGCCGAAGTGCCGGAAGCCGAAGTGCTGGGCAATGTGGCACGCTCGGCCACGATCGCGGCGGTGGTGGCTTGCGCCATCGGCGGCGGCATCGGCCTGCTGCTGGTGTTCCTGATCAGCCGCGCGATTGCGGCCCCGGTCGCGCGCGGGCCGACATGCTGCGCCAGATCGCCGACGGCAACGGCGACCTGTCGCGCCGCCTGCACGTGGAAAGCGAGGACGAAGTCGGCGCCCTGGCGGACGCCTTCAACCGCTTCATTTCTTCGCTCAACAAGACCATCAGCCAGGTGCGCGGCAGCACCGTGACGATCGCGGCGGCCTCGGCCGAAATCGCGGCTTAGCAACATGGATTTGTCGAGCCGTACCGAAGCGCAGGCCTCCAGCCTCGAGGAAACGGCGGCCGCCATGGAGCAGCTGACCTCGACCGTGCGCCAGAACGCCGACAATGCCAGCCAGGCCAACCAGCTGGTCGTGGCCGCGTCCGGCCACGCGGTCAAGGGCGGCGAAGTGGTGGGACAGGTGGTCAGCACGATGGGCTCGATCACCGACAGTTCGCGCAAGATCGTCGACATCATCGGCGTCATCGACGGCATCGCCTTCCAGACCAATATCCTGGCCCTGAACGCGGCCGTGGAAGCGGCGCGCGGGCGAGCAGGGCCGCGGCTTTGCCGTCGTCGCCGCCGAAGTGCGCAACCTGGCCCAGCGCAGCTGCGGCGGCCAAGGAAATCAAGGCGCTGATCGGCGACTCGGTCGACAAGGTCGGGGCTTAAGAGCTAAGCTGGTCGACGAGGCGGGCGCCACGATGGGCCAGATCGTCGCCTCGGTCAAGCAGGTGGCCGACCTGATGAGCGAGATCGCCGCCGCCAGCCACGAGCAAAGCCAGGGGATAGGCCAGATCAACCAGTCGATCACGTCGATGGACGACGCCACCCAGCAAAACGCCGCCCTGGTGGAAGAAGCGGCGGCGGCCGCCGCCTCGCTGCAGGAACAGGCCGCCCATCTGGCGCAGGTGGTGAGCGTCTTCAAGCTCGACGAGAGCGCAGCCGTGCCGGCGGCGGCGCCGCCGCGCGGCGCGTGCTTAAGCCGCGCCCGCGGTCGCCAGAGCGGCCGCCAGGCTCTACCCGCGCGCCTGGCCGCGAAAGCCGCATGCCGCCCCCGCCGCCAGCGACGAATGGGAACAATTTTAAGGAGACGGAGATGGCGCGTTTTGTTTCAGGCCGCCTGGCGGCCTTGCAAGTTGGGACGCTGGGCGTGCTGGCGCTGCTGGGCGCGCTTAGCCATCGCGGCCGAGTGGAGCGACACGGCCATCAGCTGGCGGATCGGCAATGACTTCCGCGAACCGTTCAACCCGAACAAGATCGGCAAGAACATCTTCGCCCTGACCCATGCCAGCGGCTACCAGTACGGGACCAATTTCTTCAACCTGGACTTGCTGCAGTCGGACCACAAGGACCCGGCCTCGCTGAACCAGGACGCGGGCGCCCAGGAAGCCTACCTCGTGTACCGCCACACGCTCGACATCGGCAAGCTGCGCGGCAGCGAGATCCGGCTCGGCGCCATCCGCGGCGTGGGCGCGACGCTCGGCTTCGACTGGAATACCAAGAACGACGTCGGCTACAACTCGCGCAAGCGGATGCTGGTGGCGGGGCCGACCCTGATGTGGGATGTGCCGGGCTTCCTCAACACCAGCCTGCTGCTTCTGCATGAAAGCAATGCGCCCAGCGGTGCCTTCCCGCCGATCTCGACTGTGCGCGGGCGCTATACCTACGATCTGCATCCGATGCTGACCGCCAGCTGGGGCATGCCGCTGGGCGAGCGCTGGAAATTCGAAGGCTACGCGAACTACATCGCGTCCAAGGGCAAGAGCGAGACGGGCAATGACACGGGACCGGAAACGAATATCGACATGCAATTGATGTTCGACGCAGGCGCCGCGCTGGGTCAGCGCAAGAACCTGTTCCGTATCGGTATCGCCTACCAGTTCTGGAACAATAAATTCGGCAACACGGCAGCGACCACCGGCGGCATTGGCTACCGTGCCAAGACGCCGATGATCCGTGCCGACTACCATTTCTAGTTGAACAGCTTACCCTTGAGCAGGTTCAAGCCCTGACCCAGCATGTCGCCTTCGGGCAATTGACCGTTCGGGCTGAGCTGGTCGATCACCTGCGGCAGCAGGGCTGCCAGGCCGCCCGACAACTGGGACGGATCGACGCCGCTTTGCTGCGCCACGTCGGCCAGCTGGCCGCTGCCCAGCGCGGCGCTGAGCTGCTCACCCGAGATGGCGTGATTGGCGCCGGTCCCGATCCACGAAGCGACCTGGTCGCCCAGTCCGCTTTGCTGCAATTGCTGCAGCAAGGCTTAAGACGCCGCCCGCCGCGTTCGATCAGGGCCATCACCGCACCCATCGCGCCGCCCTGTGCGGATGCATCCTGCTGCCCGCCGAGCGAGCCCATCACTTGTCCTGCAAGTTGATCCAGCAATCCCATATATCCTCCCGGTGAGTGCTACAAAGCGCCAAAGACCTTGCGCAAAATCTTGCTGCCGGTGCCGATCGGGTCGCGCCGGATTGCTTTCTCTTCTTCCGCGATCATCACGTACAAGCCTTCGATGGCGCGCTCGGTGACGTAATCTTCGACCGAGGCCGGGCCCTTGCCGACGCCGAATTTGTTGACCTGGCCGATCGCGCCATTGAACTTGGCCGACAGGCTGGAGCGGTCGGTGACGCGCTTGACGAGCGGCAGGAACTGCACCGACAGCTTGGACGAGGTGCGCTCGCGGAAGAAATCGGTGACCGAGGTCTCGCCGCCGGACAGGATGTTTTTCGCGTCCGTGACCGTGAGCGACTTGATGGCATCGATCAGCAGCGGCTTGGCCATCGGCACGGCCGATTCGGCCGCGCGGTTCATCGCCGTTTCGAGTTCATTGAGTTGCTCGCCGCGGCCGCTCATTTCGAGCAGGGGGCGGGCTTTCTCGAGAATGCGGGGCAGGGGAATGTGCACTTTCTCATTGTTCAGGAAGCCGTTTTCACGGCCCAGTTTGCCGACGGCGGCCACCGCGCCTTTTTCGAGCGCGACCCGCAAGCCGCTGCTGGCGTCGGCATTGGACAGGTCGTCCAGCGAGACTGCGAAGGCGTTTGCTGCGAGCAGGCACAGGGCGGCGGGAACGAGGCGTGGATGCATGAAGGTGCGCAAGTGTGCTCCTGAATTATCGATTGGAAATGTTGAGTTTTACTCCCATTTGGGGCGGCCCGCGTGGCCAAATTGTTTGTCACGCTTGGCGTCATTCGCCTGTAGCAAAGCTTTGATGTAATGCAGGCCATGACATTGCTTTCAAGAGGTAAGACGATGACCTTCCATGACAGTTCCGACGCCCGCCGCGATGCCTTGAAGCGCCTTGTCAGCGCCTCGGCACTGCCCTTCGTCGGCGCGCTCGGCGCGCTGCACGCGCGACGCCCTCGCTGCCGACGGCGCCAGCGCGCTGGTCGGCAGCCCCTACGGCGCGATCGCCCCGGTCAACGACATTTCCACCGGCTTGCCGCTGCTGCAATGCTTAGTACTGCTTCGCCTACAAGAGTTATGGCTGGCGCGGCGACATCATGAGCGACGGCAGGAATTGCCCGGCAGGCCATGACGGCATGGGCGTGGTGCTCTCGCGCAAGGCGGGCCGCGCGAGCGAACTGGTCCTGGTGCGCAACCACGAGGTCGGTTCCACCGGACCGGGCAACTTCATCCACGCGCCCGGCGTCTACGACAATGGCACCAGCAACGCGGCCACCGTCAACCAGTGCGGTGGCGGCACCACCACGCTGCTGTTCCGCGATGGCAACTGGGCCTAAGCATGACGCCCAGCCTGGGCGGCACCCAGGGCAATTGCGCGGGCGGCATCACGCCCTGGGGCACCTGGCTCAGCTGCGAGGAAGTCGGGTCGGACGCGGTCGGCACCGCTTAAGAAGAAGCACGGCTATGTGTTCGAGGTCGCGGCCGACCCGGCCCTGACCGATGGCCAGCCGATCGTCGGCATGGGCCGCTTCGCGCACGAGGCGGCCGCGGTCGACGCCGCCACCGGCATCGTCTACATGACCGAAGACAGTGCTTAAGCAAATCGGGCTTCTACCGCTACATCCCGGATGTGCGGCCCGGCGCGCGGCACGCTGGCGCTGGGCGGCGTGCTGCAGATGGCGCGCGTGCAGGGCGTGAGCAACGCCAACCTGGCCCGGGCCGCGCTCGACGCGCGCCTGCTGCTCGAGTGGGTCGACATTGCCGATCCGGACCAGGCGCGCGGCAATGCCACCGGCCCCAACGGCGAGACGGTCAGCAACGCCGCCGGTCCCTTCGTGCAGGGCTGGACCCAGGGCGCGCTGCGCATGAACCGCGGCGAAGGCATCTGGTATGCGCCCGGCAAGATGGTCGTGATGGATACAGTAGGCGGCGCGGGTCGCGCGGCAGCATCTGGGAACTGGACCTGGCTACGCAAACGCTGCGCTGCATCTATGCCAGCCCGGGCGCGCTGGTCGGCAACATGGGCGACAACCTGACGGTCAGTCCGCGCAACGCGATCCTGATCTGCGAGGACGCTTCGAGCGCCGCCACCGACAGTTTCGGCTACGGCCAGCGCCTGATGGGCCTGACCGCGCAAGGCAATGCCTACATCTTCGCGAAGAACAATGTCCTGCTCAACCAGGTGCAGCTGGCCGTGGCTAAAGCAAGCAAACTTACCTGGCGGGCGACCACCGCGGCAACGAGTTCATGCTGCGCCTGCTTCGATCCGACCGGGCGCTACCTGTTCGTCAACATCCAGACTCCGGGCATCACGTTCGCCATTACGGGACCGTGGGCCAGGGGCCCCCTGTGACACGCTGAAAGGACATCACCATGCATCCATGCAAATCCATCGCCGCCCTGCTGGCGGCCTGCCTCGCGGCCGGCGCCTGCCAGGCGGCCGTGCTGAGCCCGGCCAGCGGCAATGCCGTGACCGACTACAGCGGCCCCGGCCTGGCCGCCTTCGACCTCGACCTGCACAGCTTTGCCACGACCCGTCTCGAATTCGTGCTCGACCAGGACGACCTGCTGGCGCCGGTGCTCCAGCTGAACGCGATCGTGCGCAACCTGAGCGGCGCGCCGCTGCAGCGCCTGACCTTCCGTCTCGAGGGGATCGGCTTTGCTTAAGCCAGGGCAGCGTCACGCCCACCTTTGGCACGCTGGGCACGGTCAGCTACGCCAGCCACGCCGCCGCGCTGCAGTTCGGCGTGCCCGAATATGCGGAATTTCACTTCGGCAATCCGCTGGCGCTGGCCTAAGCCAGCGCGACTGGTTGCTGAACCTGGCGGGGCTGCAGGCGGGCGACCGTTTCACCCTCAGCGCGACGGTGCCGGAACCGGCCACCTTCACCCTGATGCTGGCTTGCCTGTTCCTGCTCGGGCGTCGGCAGCGCTAGGGAGTGCGCGGCAAACTGTGTCATTTAAACAACCACTTTGCCGCGTAGAAGCGCTTTGACAGATTATGCGCCACAGGGCTGCCCGAATGCGCTACATTCGTCTCCATTCCGGCGTACTGACGTCGTCCCGGATATCACAATAAGCGTGTATCGCGCCGACCGCGCCGTTCGATTACTGGAGACTTCTTATGATGTTCCATACTGTCAAAGCGGCCCCGCTGGCCGCCGCACTCGCCTTGTGTTTCACCGTCGCCGCGCCGCTGGCCATCGCCGACGAAACCTGCAATTCCCCGTACATGTCGAACCTGATCAAGGGCCAGGAAGACTACGTGCATGTCTGGACCCTGGGGGTCAAGGGCATGGGCGACGGCTTCGACAAGCTGGTCACGGTCGACGTCAATCCCGCCTCCAAACAATTCGGCAAGGTCATCGGCCACGTGTCCGTCAAGACGCGCGGCGAAGCCCACCACATGGGCTTTACCGACGACCGCCGCTTCCTCTGGGCCGGTGGCCTGGACGACAGCAAGATCTACGTGTTCGACGTGCACAGCCATCCCGGCAAGCCGAAGCTGGTGCGCACCATCAGCGACCTGCCCGCCAAGTCCGGCCTGGTCGGTCCGCACACCTTTTACGCGCTGCCGGGCCGGATGCTGGTCGGCGCGCTGTCGAACGCCAAGGATCACGGCGGCGTGACCGGCATGGCGGTGTACAACAACAAGGGTGACTTCGTCAGCAAGCACGACATGCCGACCGCCAACGGCGGCGACGGCTACGGCTACGACATCGCCATCAATCCCGCCCGGAATGCGATGCTCACCTCCAGCTTCATGCTTACTGGAACAATTACATGATGGACCTCGGCAAACTGATGCAGGATGCGAGCGCCATGAAAAATTTCGGCGCGACCATGGTCATGTGGAACCTGAAAGCGATGCAGCCGGAGAAAGTGTTCAGCGTTCCCGGCGCGCCGCTGGAAATCCGCTGGTCGCTCAAGGAAGGCGACGACTGGGCCATCACCGCTACCGCGCTCACCTCCAAGCTGTGGCTGGTCAAGAAGGATGGCGGCGGCCAGTGGCAAGCCAAGGACGTGGCCACCATCGGCGACCCGGCCAAGATTCCGCTGCCGGTCGACATTTCGATCACGGCCGACGGCAAGGGGCTGTGGGTCAACACCTTCATGGATGGCATGACCCGCTACTTTGACCTGAGCAACCCCGAAATGCCGAAGCAGACCTATGCCAAGCACACCGGTTCGCAGGTCAACATGGTGTCGCAAAGCTGGGATGGCAAGCGCGTCTACGTGAGCAGCTCGCTGCTGGCCAACTGGGACAAGAAGGGCGCCGACGACGAGCAATTCCTCAAGCTGTTTGCCTGGGATGGCAAGGAACTCAAGGAAACGTTCGCGATCGACTTCTACAAGCTCAAGCTGGGCCGCGCGCACCACATGAAGTTCGGCGCCAAGGAAACCAGGATGGCGCGCACCACGGCGGCGGCGCTTGCCTCCCGATAGAACCGGGGCGGTGCACGTGGCAACACGCCTGAGGGCGGCCGCCTGCCGCCTGCTGCTGGCCGCCTGCACCGCGCTGACTGCCTGCGCGCGGCCGCGGCGGCCGTTCCCGCGCTGGGCTTCGTTCCCCCGGCGCCGGGCAGCTATCGCCTGTACCACATCATGCCGGTGCCGGACGGGCCGGTGCTGGCGAGCGACGGCACGCTGCACCGCCTGTCGGAATTTACGACCGGCAAAGTTACGCTGTTTTCCTTCATCTACACCTATTGCAGCGACCCGAAAGGCTGTCCGCTCGCCTACGAAACGCTGCACAGCCTGCGCGAATCGGTGCGCAAGGATCCTGTGCTGCGCGACAAGGTGCGCTTCGTGAGCATGAGCTTTGATCCGCGCAACGACACGCCCGAGACCATGCGCCTATACGGCGACCCGGAAACGCGCGACCAGCGCGGCGTGCGCTGGCACTTCCTGACCGCGCGTTCGGGCAAGGAATTGCTGCCCTTGCTCGACGGCCTGGGACAGGACGTGTCGGTGGCCGAGGACCAGCCCGACGGCCAGCGCGTGCCCGTCCTGAGCCACATGCTCAAGGTCTACCTGATCGACAGCAGCCAAAGAGCGTGCGCGAGATCTACAGCACGTCCTTCCTGCATCCCGCCATGCTGCTCAACGACATCAAGACGGTGCTGCTCGAACGGCGCGCCGCGCGCCAATGAAAGCGCTGCTGGGCGTCCTGTTGTTGCTGGCCGTGAGTGGCTGCCAGCGGCCGCAGGCGCAGGCGCAGGCGGGACCGGCGCTCGGTTTGCCGCCGCTGCCGGCCGCCCCGGCCGCCAGCGCGGCCCAGATCGCGCTGGGGCGCAAGCTGTTCATGGATACCCGCCTGTCGCGCAACGGCACCATGTCGTGCGCGCTGTGCCACGTGCCGGAGCAGGGCTTCGCGGCGGTGGAAGTGGGCACCTCGATCGGGCTCGAAGGGCGCGCACTTCGCCGCAACGCGCCCACGCTGCTCAATGTCGCCTATGTCGGCCAGCTGTTCCATGACGGGCGTTCGGGCTCGCTCGAGCAGCAAGCCTGGGATCCCTTGCTCAATGCGATAGAGATGGGCAATGCCGATACCGCCAGCGTGCTCGATGTCTTGCGCGCCTTGCCCGACTATGCGGGCGCCTTCGAAGCTGCGTTCGGCCATCCCGCCGACCGCGCCAGCCTGGCCGCCGCCCTGGCCAGTTACGAGCGTACCCTGGTGGCTAAGCAATTCGCTTCGACCGCTGGCGCTATGGGGGCGAGGCCGGCGCGCTGAGCCTGTCCGAGAAAGCCGGGTTCGCCGTGTTCGTGGGCAAGGGGCGCTGCATCGCCTGCCACAGCGTGGGCGAGCGCCACGCGCTGTTTACCGACGGGCGCTTTCACAATACGGGCATCGGCACCGTGCGCCGCGACGATCCGGCGCGCAGCTTCACCGTGCGGCTGGCGCCGGGCGTACACACCGCGCTGCGCGCGCGATGTGGCCAGCGTGTCGGACCCGGTGGAAGACGATGCGGGGCGCTTCGAAGTGACCAGGAACGAGGCCGACCGCTGGGCTTACCGGACCCCGGGCTTGCGCAACGTGGCCATCACCGCGCCCTACATGCATAATGGCGCGCTGGCGACACTGGAAGACGTGATCGCGTTCTACCAGCAAGGCGGCATCGCCAATCCGGGCCGCGACGGCTTGCTGGAAGCCGCTCGACCTGAGCGCGCAGGAACAGCGCGACCTGGCGGCATTTCTGCGCAGCCTGACCGGGGAACACATCGACCGGCTGGCCGCGCAAGCAAGGGCACACAATCAAAATTGAGCATAGCAAGGCAAGCGATGGTCCTGCAAACGATAAAGAAACTGTTCTCCAGTATTTTCCCGCCCGAGCGTGCAGCCGGGCCTGGCGGCGGGCCGGTCGATCCCGGGCCTGTTCCGGCTGAACTGAGCGCCTACTTCGCGCGCATCGCCGATGGCCGCTTTGCCCGGCTGCACTTGCTCGACCGCGATGCGGCGCTCGCCTTGACCGCGGGGATGCGCTCGCATCCGCTGGTGGCGCGTCTTGGCGGCTGGATTCTCGATGATCCTTACTCCAGCGATTTTCACGTCTACCTGACCGAACCGGCCCTGGTCGGCAGCGTGCTTTTCCTGCCGCATGATGGCGAGGCGCGAGTCGTGTTTGCCTCGCTGGACGCGTTTCTGGACGCTGCCCGGGCGTGCGAGGATGGCGAGCCGCCCTTGACCGATGTGCATCCGTCCAGTGCGCCCGTGGCCTCCGATCAGGCCGCCCTGGCCCGGCTGGCGGCGTCCCTGCTGGAGAGCGGCAGCGATGACGACGAGGCGGTCCTGCTGGCCATCATTGCGTCGATCAATGCCGAAACATCGCGCCTGCTCGAGCCGCTCGTGCGCAGTCCCAGCTTCTTCGTCGCCGAGGCCGCTGCCACGTTGATCGCGGCGCGCCCGTCGCCGCTGCTGTGGACCATGGCCACGCTGTGTGCGCGTCACCCGCATGTACAGGCGGCCGATGCGGGGAGGCGGGCGCTGTCGGCGATCGGCGCGCCCCAGATCTTGACGTCGTACGGGGAAAACGCCGGGCGCCAGCCAGCGTTCGAAGTGGCCTGCCGCTTTCTGAGCGAAGCCGAAGGGGGCCGCAGCCTGCCACCCTGGCAGCATACGCGCTGGGATTTCATGTACGGCCATGACGACCCGCGCGAAGAGGGTGGCCTGTGGATGATCTGGCCGGAGTTCATTGACGCCGACCGCCGCATGCTGCCGGCCGGCCTGGTGCCTGATCGCGGCCACGCCCTCATGTTCATTCTTGACCCGGACCTGGCAGCCGTCCATCGCGCGCATCGCCGTCGGGACCAGGGGCTTTTTCATGGAAGGCGGGCGTCGCGTGGCGGAGTGCGACGTTGTCGCCATCCATGGCCTGGGGGCCGCGCCGGGCTAGCGGGCGGCCTGCAAGCAGCACGCTTGAGCGGCCTCAAACGGTTTGTTGGCGCACCACTGGGTGCGTCATCGGTGCGCGTGAAAAAATAGCGGCAACACGGCAGGTCAGCGTGGTGCGAGTGAGCGTCGCAGGCGGGCGTTCGCTCTTTCATAAGCGAGCTGATGTATGCAACAGAATCCAGCACACGACGATCCGCGCGTGTCCGCGGTCACCTATCCCCATCCTCACTGGCGCTACCTGCTCTTGTTCCAGTCGCGGCGCCAGTTCGAATCCTGGCTGGTCACGGTCTTGCTGGCGGCCAGCGCCGTGTATTTGTCGGTCACGCTGCTGCACCAGCCGCTTGCGCCGCTGGCCACCATCTTGCTGGCGGTGGTGGGCGGCTCCCTGTGTTCGGTGCTGATGGTGCTGCTTAGGCCCAGCTGACGGTGATCGCTTCCGCGCCCGATACCGTGCCGATGCTGCACGCGCGGCTCGACGCGATGCGCTATGTGGAAGGCTCGCGCTTCGGCAAGAACGTCGTGTTCCGCCAGGACTTGCCGCGCTTCCTGCGCTGGGACGAGGCGGATGTGACGATGCGCACCGAGCCGGGCACGGTCACCTTTACCGGCCCCGTCTTCATGCTCAAAGTGATCCGTTCCAGCCTGCTGCGGCACATGGCGCCGGTGGGGGCAGCCGCAAAGCAGCATGGCCCGCAGTGACAGGCGCCGCCGGGTCCGGTTCCGTCGTGACGCCGGCAGGGTTGAGCCCTACATCAAGCGCTGTATTGTCACGAGTATCGATCGCGAACGGTTCCTCGACGAACTCTATCGTCATGCCGCGACGCACTCACGCTATCCAACAGTGACCGATCCTTAGCGGGAGCAGGTTGCCAAACTGACCCCGCATTCGGCATATAATCCAGAGCGCCCCGAATTCGCAAGTCCAGGTCGCGCGAGTCCTGGGTTCCTCAATCCTGACCCCATCAACGAACGGCAGGATTCGATTCCAATTGAATCGACACTGCACTCGATAATTGTGACGACAAACGCAATGAGCGATCGCCGGTCTGCATGGCTGCAATATTCGATACTGGTCTTGGTTGTTCTTAACCTGGGATTGACTCTGTACTTCAACGTGGCAAGGACATCGGCCGTTTCATCGCCGCAAAACAGCATGAATGAAGCGAACCAGATCACCGAGAAAGAGGCACTCGCATTTGCGCGGAAGCGTGGTGGATCTGTACAACGACGACAAGACCCACGAGTTGTATCGGCATGGCGATACAAGGGAATTCATGCTTGAGGTTTTTCGTGACGATGGCAAACGTCGGTACGTCGTGTCGTAGTTTGTTCCACGGCTTCCACTTTCATCAATCGTTGGTCGAGTACAATTGGCAGTGGCTAAGCATGCCATATCGTTGCTTGGTCAATTTGCGATCGATAACACGTCAGGATTCTATGATTCAAACAGTTCGCACCTATTTTCGAGCTACGCTGGTCCTCATTGCAGTGTCGCTGCTGCTGTCCGCGTTTGGCATCGAGTTCGCTTTCATGAAGACTCTTTCAATTGTTGGCTTGATTCTCGCTTTTCTCACTTCCTGCTGGTGTAACGTTCTTCTTATCCGGGGCGGCTATATCGGCAAGTCGAGCCTCGTCATCTGGGTCATCGTCTCAATTCTCGGTGTGCCACCGATCGGGTTTTTCCTCATGCTGTTCCTGCTTTCGCGCAGTATCAAGAATATCGAAGTCACTGGAAAGACGTAAGTCGTGATCACGTTTCCTGACCATGGCAGGTGCGGGGTCAGGTTGCAGCAATCCGACGATGTTGGAGCGCCATGGCGCGATTGGACGCCAGGGGGCACCGGGAAATCAGATATCGAGGAGTTTTATGGTCGAGTTCGGCCCGTACGAACGAGTCTATGTCGAGGATGAATGGTATGACGGGCCGCATGCGGGGCTTGCCGACATCCATGGTGTTCCTCATCGATTCCAAGCTCTGTTTGACGAAACAAAAGATGAGTATTCGTTGATCTTTGCAGGTATGGCCAGTCCGTCGTGAAGCGCTTGAACTGGAGATCGAACAATGGCGTATCTTCGTGGACTGGAATGCCAGGTATGAATCTGGCGAGGCCGGTACCGACTCTCATCCTGCACATGGGGGCATCGACCAGCGCTGGGATGAGATTGAAACGCTCGTAAAGGACGGTAGAACTGGTGTCCCCTTGGATGCACGACAGGCAGAAGCGCGGTTTAAGTATTCCGACAGACGGCGCCGATATGAGTTGAGTGGGCCGGACTATTCAATGTCCTGGAAGTTCTTATAACGGCCAATGCGATTAGCGGAGGCAGGCGCGGCAACCTGACAATGTTGGAGTCGCCGCGGCGGGGAGGCGATTGCGGGAGCTGATCCGGCAATCATACAGCGAATGATGAGGCGTGCGTGGGAGAATCTGACCTTGCCGGATGCCTTTGTCCATAAAAAAACCGCCGTCAGGGGAAAATGGCGGGTTTTGTGATGCCAACTGACTTTGTGCGCTGAAAACTGGTGCCAGAGCCGGAATCGAATTGCCTGCCGCTAGCCCGGGAAAACCGATTTTTGATCGGGTGTTCAATATCTAAGTACCGTCAAAAATACCGTCACGTTGAAAAATGGCATCGCTATGGTTCCGCGTCGTCAGGCTACACCCATACGAATGAAGTCTAGTTCATCGTGTGCGGACCTTCAAGAATTTCTCCTGTCGTGTGCGCTCCCGCAGGGCAAGATATCCGTTGAGCACGAAGTGCAGAACAAGGAACGTGAAACTAGCTAACCGGCCACGCCGGATAGCTAGCTTCACCTATCTTGCCCGCACTTGGTGTTTTTATTTAGCGAGGTTTTGTTAGGTCTGAAAATTGGATTCATCAGCGAATGGACCTGTATTCGATTCGATATTTCTTGTATTTTTGGCGAGTGTTTTCAGTCTTTGCGACAAGTTATGGGGTGCAGAAATTTTTCATCGGCATGTGGAGATTGGCGCCGTACAACGCTCGCAAAAGTGGCGACGATATGATGTTCGCTCAAACGGCCTGGCGTTCGCTCGCGCAAGCGTTGTGCGACAATTTTGAGCCAGGGCGGCTTGGCGGCGTCTTCTTCGATCTATCCAATCGACCTTAGCGTATATGGTGGGTGGCGGAGTGTCGGCGCTGCATCGATGAAATGCCGGAACGCTTTGGCGCGATCTGACGCCAGGGGAACTTCGCAACCCGAGCGGGAGCCAGTCGTGAGCACCCTTCAAATCTGATTGTCGTAGGAATTTTTGATGTTCAATGACCTAGAGAAAAAACGAATTGAGAATGTTGTAGGCGCTTTTGTTGCCAGGCGGCGTCCGCCATTGCAGGTGCGAGCCGAGGTAGACTTGGATTTCCGCATCAGTGGCCAGAGCGTCGAGATATTCGAGATCCGGCCGGTTTGGATGCGTGATGGCGAAACGCATGAGATCCCCATTGCCAAAGCTACGTTTGTCAGAACTCGCGGCGTCTGGCAACTTTATTGGCAACGGCGTGACCTAAAGTGGCATAGTTATGAGCCTTTGCCGAAGTCTGCAACAATAGAAGAAATTGTTGCCGAGGTCGATGCGGACCCCTGCGCATGTTTTTGGGGCTAGGTTGCGGTGACCGAAGATGAACGGCATGACCATTGTGGCACTGCCTGCTGCATGCAGGCGAAGCCGCGGCACCCGTCATCTGGAGCCGATTGCCGTTTCGGCCGTCTTATGTAAGCGGACGTTTGCAATTCGGCGCGACGTGGCGTGAGTCACCGTTCACGGATTAAGCTCGGAAAATGTTGGCTATGGGGCGGCAGCAGTCTAGTTTTCCCCCATATTTTGCCGTCGATTACGATCGGCCACGCCACCCCATATCACCCACTAGATGACTCGATATGACGATTTCGCAGCTGAGAGCAATCCTTGATTCCGTGAATGATGAGCAGTCTTTCCTCCGTTTTTTGCAGGCTCTCGCAAAGGACTGGGAAGACGAGCAAAAAAATGAATTGGCGAACCCAAGTTCCCCCTATGGCCCTGGCGCAAATGGATGGGAGAACGGTACGATTAGCGCTTACTTGGAGGCGGCAGTTCGTTGGGGCGATGTATCGATCAATGGGCTCAGGTTCTACGAAAAGCCGAGTAATCCTTGGAGGCGTGCTGCAGATATTCTTCACATGGGTAAAACTATACGAATAACTTTTCTTGTTCGTTCGCCCCCTTCAGCGGCTAAGCATTAGGTGAAAGCGGCCTGATTCATAAGAGTAGTTCACCGTCGAGTACAATCGGCAACTACCGACCAGTGGCGGTCATTCGAATAACTGAAGGAAGATGCGGTGACGATGAGCGTGACGAACGAAGAGAAGGGACAAAATCCCCTTATGCGTCGTGCGTATTACGTGCGACCAAAGCATGAGCTTGCCAAATTGCTGGGGTCGATTGGAATGGCAGACGCTGTTGAGTTTCTTGCTGAGGCTAAGGTCGTGATGACAGAGGCATTGCCGTTTGAAGGAAAACTCGAAGGATGGCGCTCATTGATTTTGCGCCGGTGTAAAGAGGCATTTCTTAACGCTACGTTTGGAGATTGGCCGCCTTCTGAGATGTCTCGACTAGAGACGTTACTCAGGTAAAGATGAAGAGGGAAAGCTGGACTTTGACCGCTGGTGGACTGCTGCGGAAGTAGACGTGATTGAAGTCGAGACAAGCTGGTAGCCATTTGGGATCAGTCGCACTTTCATGACAACAGGCACCAAAAGCGATCCAATTATAGGTGGCCATAAGCTTAGAGGCGCCAGCGACGGAGATAGCAGACGCCAGACTGCCGTCGAGTACGATCGACAGCTGCCGGGCAGGAGCCCATCGCATACACCACATAGCCAGGGCCAAAACGAAGATGCATAGATTGGCTTCCTCAAGCAGATATCAGATTTCGCATGAGTATGAAACTGTATGGTTGGACATTGCGGGTCGTGATCGAACAGTGATCGGCGACTTTTATGGGGACCCGACGGTCGCACTCATCGATGCCGCGGAGGCCTGGTGTGCAGTTGGTGGTGCTTAAAGCTTAATAGTCTATTTTCTTGAAGAACCATTCGCACCGTTCGAGTACGGGCTGATCACAGAACAGTTTCGAGAGTACGGGCGCAAAGCTTCAGACACATGGCAAATTGAGTCAATCAGGCAAATCGGTGCTTTTGAAGTTCAGTTAATCTTGGAATCTGGAACAATGCATAATGTATTGTTCGACCGGACTTGTCCCTAATTGGCATTGGTCTCAGGTCGGCCAGTAGCGGTCATTGACCACATTGCTTCGAGCTGCCATCGATCCGCACGCTGTCGCAATCAAATTGTGTGCACACATCACTAAGGAGGTGACTAGATTGGACATCGTGGCAGCTTCCCCAATACTGGTCGTCAAATCGAGTCGCGTAAAGTTGCTCTGGCTGGTCGTTTTGTTTGGGTGTTTGCTATTGATGGCGATGAGCGCGCTTCCGAGCATTGCAGGTTGGTTCGCAACCGTGATCTTGGGATTACTCTTCCCTGTCGTCCTGTACATTTACCGGCCGAGCGCCACTTTCCTTCGACTGCATGTGAACGGACTGGATATTTCCACAGCAGGGCGGCAACGCACGATCGACTGGGCCGATGTCGCGCGTTTTAACATTGGCGCGAACAGCGGAGGAAAAAACATCGCCATCGATTATCGACATGATTTGATGATCTGGAATCATCCGTCGAGGACACCTGATGCCGACAGTGAATGGATCAGGGACTTGTATGCCATGCCTCTGGAACAGTTGTGTATTACCTTGAATTGTTGGAGGGCGAGAAGATCCTCTTCTGCGGCACATGAGCGTGGAGGCATATCAGAATCTCTCGCCTCATCTTCCCCTAAATGCAACTGACGACGAGTT
This sequence comes from Massilia sp. H-1, assembly GCA_024703915.1. Taxonomy (GTDB): domain Bacteria; phylum Pseudomonadota; class Gammaproteobacteria; order Burkholderiales; family Burkholderiaceae_D; genus Telluria_A. The sequence continues at coordinate 3,471,399 of CP087969.1, forward strand.
GCTTCCAGTTCGTGGACGGATGGGTACGTCTGCTGGAAAACGAGGATTACACTGCGGCCTTTTATTACACGACGCATTACCCGTCTGACCAATGGACACCTGACCTGATGCGCGCGGTGGTCAAAGGATATGGCGAAAGCAATCCGGCCCAGAAGGTGACTTTGCATGGCAAGCCAACTGAGACTTGGCAGCGTAAAGAGGTTTCATGTCGGGACGAACCGGAATTCGGCGCAGTCGGCAACGTCTGGTATGACCTCAACATTGAGGGTGACCTGTCTGATCTGACCGCCACCTTTACGATCTACAAGAACGCCAAGGGATTCATCGTCGTCCTCGAGCAAATCCACCTGATGTAACCAGTGCTGAGCGCGATCAGAGAGAAGAGACGAACGTCCGGTTCGGGGGCGGTAGCCGCCGTTCATCGGCCGTTACCTGTCAGATCAAGTCTGAGCTAGCAAGGCTAGGTGTTGGTAGTGCGGATGACTTAACTGATCCAAGTAGTCTGCCCAACGCTGCATCATTTTCACCCTGCCCGGCAAATGGGCCGTTCTGTTATACGCGCGACCATTTGGATCGATAACGGCGTGCGCCAGCTGGTGCTCGATGAGATCCACGCGTTCACCCAAGATCTCATCGAGGAGTGTTCTGGCCATCGCGCGAAAGCCATGCGCGGTCATGACCTCCTTGGCGTAGCCCATGCTGCGCAATGCGGCGTTGATCGTGTTCTCGCTCATGCAGCGGTCGTCTGACCGAATGCTCGGGAAAACGTATGTTGCGTGGCCGGTCATCGGTTCCAGCGTCTGCAAGATCTGCACTGCCTGCCGTGCGAGCGGCACCAGATGATCGTTTTTCATTTTCATCTTGGCGCCCGGTATGCGCCATTCGGCCGCCACAAGGTCGATCTCGCGCCATTCTGCGGCCCGCAGTTCGCCAGGGCGCACGAACAGCAGGGCCGACAGCTTCAGCGCCGCTGCGGCGTATGGATGGCCCGTATAGCCGTAAATTGAGCGCATCAATGCGGCGGCCCCCTTGGGCGTCGTGATGGCCGCGTAATTGGTTTTCTTAGGCGTGCTCAACGCGCCCTTGAGGTCCGCCGTGATGTCGCGTTCGACGATGCTTAAGCAGCAACGGCATAACGAAACACCTGGCCGCACACCTGGCGCACGCGATGGGCCGATTCGACGGCGCCGCGCGCTTCCATGCGCTGGACCGCCAGGAGGACGTCACGCGGGCGCAGCGACGATATCGGCAGCGGCCCCAAGTAGGGGAAGATATCCTTCGTGAGCCAGCCTGTGACCTTCTCTTGCGTACTTGGGGCGCGCTCCGCAGCGGTCTTGGCCAACCATGCGCGCGCCACCAATTCAAGCGTCTGGGCGGCGGCCTCGCCCTGCCGCAATTTGTCCTGGCGTTTCTGCAATCCGGGGTCGATCCCATCGGCCAGCAATACCCGTGCGTTGGCGCGCTGCTGGCGCGCCTTGGCCAGGCTCGTTTGCGGATAAACGCCCAGGGCGAGTGTCTTGCGTTTGCCGAGATAGCGGTAATCTAGGCGCCAGTATTTCCCGGCAGGCTTGACGAGCAGGTACATGCCTTCGCCGTCGCTGTACTTTTCACCTGATGGATTGAATGGTTTGAGATTTCTGACGAACGTGTCGGTGAGTGCCATGGCAACGCCTCCAGCTGACGGTACTTTTTATCGAGTCTAGCGGGAGATACCGCCAAAAATACCGTCAAAGATCAAAGCTGATACTGGATGTTACCGGACGTCCTCGGACATAAAAAAACCCGCCGTCAGAGGAGATGGGCGGGTTTAGTGATACCGACTGTCATTGTGCGCTGAAAACTGGTGCCCAGAGCCGGAATCGAACCGGCACGCCGCGAAGCGGCAGATTTTGAGTCTGCTGTGTCTACCAGTTCCACCATCCGGGCAGCACGACAGCCTTCATGCACAAGGTCCGCATTATAAAGTAACGCGGCGGAAATTGAAATCCTCGATTTTGGGGGGGCGTTCAGCCGCCTGCCGCCACGTCCGAATGCATGGCGCCCGTTACGGCTGTTTCTGGTACAGGCGGAAGCGCTCGTCGCGGTCGGACTGGCGCTTCTAGCCTTCCCATACCAGCAGCCACTGGCCGCTGTCATGCGCCAGCATGGTTTCCTTGTGGTCCTTGATGCGCACGCTGTCCTGCACCAGGCGCAGGCTGCAATGCTGGCCCGGACGCGAGAACGGCAGGGCGCCGTAGTAGGCGAACGAGGCGCGCTGGGCCAGGCCCACGCTGCTCTCGATGCAGCCCGAGCCCATCGCGCAGGCTGGCTGCCAGCTGGCGTGCCACGTTGGCGTAGCTCTTGCTGTAGTTGATGTCTTGCAGGAACAGGGTGGTGAGCATCACCCACAGCAGGATCAGGCCGCCGGACGAGAGCACCACGGCCCGCCACAGGACCGAGGGCTGGCGCGAAATGCGCCACTGGACCAGGAACACCCAGTGAGGCGGTGGCGCTGGCGGCGACCAGGAAGGGCAGCCAGGAAAATTCGGGCACGAAGCCGGGCAACAGCTTGAGCAGGTTGCGTGCTTAGGCTGCGCGGGCCAGCCGGTCAGCTTGGCGATATAGAACAGCCACAGCAGGCCAGCGAGCATGGTCAGCACCATCACCGAGAACCAGTCGATGGCGTTGATCGCGCCGCGCTTCATGGTCGGCAAGCCGAAGGCGGCCATGATGGCCAGCGGCGGCAGCAGCTTGAGCAGGTCGCCGTTTTCCGGTGCCGGGTCGCAAATGATGAGCACGACGAGCGCGCCGACCACGAACAGCGGCAGCACGATGTGCAGCAGGTGGTGCTGGCGGCGCCAGGCGTAGATGGCCCAGGCGGCGAACGGCCAGGCTTAAGCCAGAAGAACCAGATGCCGGTGCGCAGGAAGGTGCGGGCCGAGGTCCAGGCTTAAGCAAGCCGAGCTGATTGAGGTTCCAGGCCAGCCAGCCGAGGACCGGGTCGCTGCCCTGCGGCAGCGTCAGCGCGCAGGCGCCGGCCCAGGCCAGGGGCAGCAGCGCGGCGGCGGCGGCCGCCAGCGCCAGGTGGGACAGGGTGCGCGCCAGCGGCAGCTTGAGGAAGCGCGTGCACAGCAGCAGCGCCAGCGTCAGCGCTGCGGGCGTGAGCCAGCCGCGCGCCAGCGTCATCGCGCCCAGCGCCAGGCCGACCAGGGCGGCATTGCGCAGCGAGGCGTGCTCGACATAGCGCACGGCGCGGTACAGGAAATACGCGAGCAGGGAGCCGTGCAGGGTGACGGCCAGGGTTTCATGACTGAACAGCAGCAAGCCCAGGCAGCCGAGGTACATCAGCACGGCGGTGTCGGCCAGGGTGCGGCCATAGTCGTCCGGTTCGGGCTGGCCGCCGAAGGCCAGGCGCAGCGGCTGCGCTTCCGGGCGCCAGCCCAGGTGGAAGGCGGTGTACCAGACCGACAGCGTGCCGAGCATGAAGATGCCGATGTTCGACAGGCGCGCCGCCATGGCGCCGCCCGTCAGCGCGCCGAACAGCTTGATGCAGATCGCGCCCAGCCAGTAGGCGAGCGGGCCGTCGTCAGGATAGGGCAGGCTTAGCCAGGTTGGGGGCCAGCCAGTCGGCCAGGCCGCCCTGGGCCATGGTCCACATGACGCCGAAGCCGGCCGCGTCTTCCTTCCACAGCTCGCGCCCGATCAGGCCGGGCAGGATGTACAGCAGGCCCAGAGCGATCAAGGCCCAGCGGGGCAGGGCAAGGGTGGCGGCGGCGGCGAGGCGGACTGGCTTCATCGATAGGAATAGTGGTGCAAATCAGGTAGGTCGTAGTATCAACGAAAAAAGCAGCCGTGGGCTGCTTTTTTAGTTCTGCGCGGCAAAAACTTAGCCGTTGGCGACCGAAGTCTTCGAGACCAACTGCGCCGAATTTCTGGCGGAATTTCTCGACGCGGTAGCAGGTGTCGACGATTTTGTGCTTGCCGGTGTAGAACGGGTGCGATTCAGCCGACACCTCGATCTTGACCAGAGGGTAGTCTTTACCGTCGTGGTTGATCGTTTCTGCGGGTCTGGATGGTCAGAACGGGTAACAAATTTGAAATCGCACGACAGGTCGTGGAAAACAACTTCGCGGTAATCTGGATGGATATCTTTACGCATGGTCTTGCCTCGGTTAGTTTGGTAGCCAAACAGCACTTCGTCGGTCGGTCTCGCTTCTTGACCCGATTGCTGATCACTTGCCAGGGGTTAAATACTGCAACCGGCGATTATACAGGGGTTTGGCCAGCAGAGGCAATCGGGATTGTGTTGGCGTAAACGTAACATCGCCCTCATGAAGGCGGGCTCGCATGCGAGCCCCCTATAGCACGGTGCCGAATTCGGTAACGTGCTATGGGCCCCGCCTCCACGAGGGCGACGTGGTGGCGGGGTGATTAACCGCCGCGGCGCATCATGTCGAAGAACTCATTGTTGTTCTTCGTGGCCTTCATCTTGTCGAGAATGAACTCCATCGCTTCGATCTCGTCCATCGAGTACAGCAGCTTGCGCAGGATCCAGATCTTCTGCAGCTGGTCGGCCTTGATCAGCAATTCTTCGCGGCGGGTGCCCGATTTGTTCAGGTTGATCGCAGGATAGACGCGCTTCTCGGCCAGACGGCGCTCGAGGTGCACTTCCATGTTGCCGGTACCCTTGAATTCTTCGTAGATCACGTCATCCATGCGCGAACCGGTTTCGATCAGGGCGGTGGCGATGATGGTCAGCGAGCCGCCTTCTTCGATGTTGCGGGCGGCGCCGAAGAAGCGTTTCGGACGCTGCAGCGCGTTGGCGTCGACACCGCCGGTCAGGACCTTGCCCGAGGCAGGGATGACGGTGTTGTAGGCGCGCGCCAGGCGGGTGATCGAATCGAGCAGAATGATCACGTCTTTCTTCATTTCGACCAGGCGCTTGGCTTTTTCCAGCACCATTTCGGCGACCTGCACGTGACGGGTGGCCGGTTCGTCGAAGGTCGAGGCGACCACTTCGCCGCGCACCGAGCGCTGCATCTCGGTCACTTCTTCCAGGACGTTCGTCGATCAGCAGCACGATCAGGGTGCAGTCGGGATGGTTGGCGGTGATCGCATGCGCGATGTGCTGCAGGATCACCGACTTGCCCGACTTGGGCGAGGCCACCAGCAGGCCGCGCTGGCCTTTGCCGATCGGGGCGATCAGGTCGATGATGCGGCCGGTGATGTTTTCCTGGCCGTTCATTTCGCGCTCGAGGCGCAGCGGCTCGTTCGGGTGGAGCGGGGTCAGGTTCTCGAACAGAATGCGGTGCTTCGAAGCTTCCGGAGATTCGCCATTGACCTTGTCCACCTTGACCAGCGCGAAATAGCGCTCGCCGTCTTTGGGGGTACGTACTTCGCCCTCGATCGAGTCGCCGGTATGCAGATTGAAGCGCCGGATCTGGGACGGGGAAATATAGATGTCGTCGGTCGACGCCATGTAGCTGGCATCGGGCGAGCGCAGGAAGCCGAAGCCGTCCGGCAAGACCTCGAGGGCGCCATCGCCGAAGATTTGTTCGCCTGATTTCGCGCTTCTTGAGAATGGCGAACATCAGTTCCTGTTTACGCAGCCGGGCCGCGTTGTCGATATCGAGGCCAATCGCCATCTCCAGGAGAGCGGAGACGTGCATGGCCTTCAGTTCAGATAAATGCATGGTTGAGTCCCGTGACGGGAATTAAAGGTAGGGGAGGGAACAGCGTGGGTTAATCGAAAGACGGCAGCGCAGGCGCTGCTGCCGTCGTACTTATCTTAAATATTGCTGTCGATGAAAGACGTCAGCTGGCCCTTGGCCATGGCGCCGACTTTCTGCGCGGCGACAACGCCGTTCTTGAACAGGATCAGGGTCGGGATGCCGCGGATGCCGAACTTGGCCGGTACGGCCTGGTTGGCGTCCACGTCCATCTTGGCGATCAGGATCTTGCCATCGTATTCTTTGGCGACTTCTTCGAGGATCGGGCCGATTGCCTTGCAAGGACCGCACCACTCGGCCCAGAAGTCGACCAGGACCGGACGCTCGGACTTGAGCACGTCGGTTTCGAAGGATGCATCGCTGATATGTTTAATATTTTCGCTCATGTTTTCCTCAATCAGAGGTAGGGGGTCAATAACGCCTGGGGGATAAGCCGACCCTGCTTTGGTATCGGCGCGGCTTCCGTATGCTGCAACACTATGGTGGTGATGGAGTGTGCAAAATCAATATGTGGAAGGGGGCGCGAGGGTGTCAGGCGGGGATTTAGACGAAATAATAACCTATTTTCCAGAATGTGTCGTCGCATTGTACAAATTCCCCGGCAGCAGGGCCAAGGCGGCGCGCAGCTCGGCCGCATGAGATCGGTTTCTTGTAGGCGCCCAGCACTTGCAGTCCATGGGCGCGGGCCAGCCGTTCGGCGGCGCGGCGCACGCCCGAATCCATTCCCGAGAGCAGCATCACATGGCCGCGGAAGCCAGCCCCGGCCGCCGCATGGATGAACTCGATGCCATCCATGTCCGGCATCGACAGGTCGCAGATCAGCAGCAGCCAAGCGGCGCAGCCCAGCACCTGCAGGGCCGAGCGGGCATCGGACTGGCGGCGCACGTCGACCTGGCCGATCTCGCCGAGCATGTCTGCCAGCAAGTCGAGCGTGAAAGTGTCGTCGTCGAGCAAAAGCACGGACAGGCGCGCAGAGGGAAGAGGGGCGGTCATGGGCGAAGTAAAGACAAGGTGCTGCCATTATCACGGATTTGTCCGGGCCCGGCACGGACCTTCTGCTGCGGGCTTGTTGTTTTATTTACGCATCGCTGGCAAAGGTGGTGTTTTGCATAATATGTTCGGTCACCTTCTCGAGCAGGGGCCAGAGCGTGGCCAGGATGGTGCGCGCCTGCGCCCGCTCCTCGGCGGGACTGGCTTGCGGCAGGGTTTCGAGGCGTTCGCACAGCTCGGCCATGCCGAGCGCGCCGACCGTGCGCGCGGCCGACTTGATGCGGTGGCCCAGTTCGCGCACGCGCTCGATATTGCCGGTCGCCATGGCGTTCTCCATCTCGTCAAGTTCTAGCCTGGGTGGTCTGCAAGAACTTGAAGGCGAACTTGCGCACCTTGTGCTGGTCAAAACTGAGCAGCTTGGCGAGGATGGCCAGGTCGATCACGTCCGGGTTGCTTAAGCCAATACGGTGCGCGCAGGCAGCGCCAGCAGCGGGGGGGGCGTGGCGGGCCGGTCCGGGCAGGCGCGGCGGCAGCCAGCGCGCCACGGTCTTGAACAGCAGCAGCACGCTGAATCGGCTTGGTAATAAAGTCGTCCATGCCCGCCTGCATGGCGCGCTCGCGGTCGGCGCTGGTGGCGGTGGCCGTCATGGCCAGCACGCGCAAGCCTTGCAGGCGGGCGTCCAGGCGGATCAGGCGCGTCGCTTGCAGCCCGTCCATGACCGGCATCTGCACGTCCATCAGCACGCAATCGAAGCGCGCCTTGGCCAGCAGGTCGATCGCCTCGAGCCCGTTGTGCGCCACGCACACCACGCAGCCGCTTCCTCCAGCATCTCGAGCGCAATTTGCTGATTGAAGGCATTGTCCTCGACCAGCAGGATGCGCGCCCCGGCCAGGGCGGCGTCGGGCGCGCTGGCCGCGTGCGCGGGCGGCGCGTCCGGCATGGCCGCCAGCTTGCCCACGCGCGCGGTAAACCAGAACGTGCTGCCGCAGCCGGGCGCGCTCTCGACCCCCACCGCGCCGCCCATCAGCTCGGCCAGCTGGCTGCAGATCGCCAGGCCCAGCCCGGTGCCGCCGAATTCGCGCGTGGTGGAGGTGTCGGCCTGCTGGAAGGACTGGAACAGGCGGGCCGCCTCCTCGTCCGACAGGCCGATGCCGGTGTCGCTGACCTCGAAGCGCAGCAGGCATTCCGCCTCCGAATCGAGCTGCATCATCACGCGCACCGTGACCGAGCCTTCGGCGCTGAACTTGATCGCATTGTTGGTGTAATTGATCAGGATCTGGCCGATGCGCAGCGGGTCGCCCATCAGCGCGCAGGGGCAGGCCGGGCGCCACCTCGAACACCAGCGCCAGCTCCTTGCTTAAGCCGCCTTGGGCGCGACCACGGTGGTCACGGTCTCGATCACATGGTCTAGCGTGAACGGCACGTTTTCCATTTCCAGCATGCTTAAGCCTCGATCTTGGAAAAATCGAGGATGTCGTCGATGATGCCCAGCAGGTGCTCATGCGGCAGAAGCGGATTTTTTCGATGTAGTCGCCTGGCGCGCATCGAGATCGGTCTTGAGCGCCAGGTAAGCCATCCCGATCACCCCGTTCATGGGGGTACGGATCTCGTGGCTCATATTGGCCAGGAACTGGCCCTTGGCCTGGCTCGCCTCCTCGGCCACCTGCTTGGCCTGGTCGAGCTGGCAGGTGCGCTGGGCCACGCGCTCCTCGAGGTGCTCGTTCAGTTCGCGCAGCTTGCGCTCGGCCGCCACGTTCTCGCTGATGTCGACCATCATCGCGATCAGATAGGCCTACTTCTAGCCCTGCTCGTCGAAGACCGGCTTGCGGAAGGTGCGCAGCGACTGCGGGACAGCCGGCCGGGCCGTGCTCGAGCGTCTCGATCTGTTCGACCATCACGCCGCCCTCGAAGACGGCCGTGTCGGGGCCCGCGAGCTAGGCCCTACCGACAAGCCGAACTGCACCTGGCAGGCGCTGTTCATCAGCGTCACCAGGCCATCCGGATCCTTGATGTACAGCCCGATCGGCATCATCTGGATCACCTCGTGCAGGCGGGTCGCCATCTCCTTGAGCGCCTCGCTGGCGCGCTGGCGCTCGCCGATGTCGCGCAGCGAGACGATGGTCAGCCGCTGGCCTAGGCCAGCTGCATCGGCGTCAGGTTCACCTCGGCCGGGAAGCTCTCGCCGTTGGCGCGCGTGGCGGCCACCACGTGGTCCGGGCCGCCGCCGTCCTCGATGCCGGGCGCCAGGCGCTTGGCCTGCATCCCGGCCAGCTCGGCCAGTGGATAGCCGAAACTGGCCGCGCACAGCGCATTGGCGTAGCGGATCCGTCCCTCGGGGCCGATCACCAGCATCGCCTCGGGCGAGGCTTCGAGCACGGCGCGCACGCGCGCCTCCTCGGCCTGTTTGCGGTCGCCGATATCGGCCACCGTGCCGGTCATGCGCAGCGGGCGGCCGGCGGCGTCGCGCGCGACCACGATCGCCCGGCCCAGCAGCCACTTCCAGCTGCCGTCCTTGCAGCGCAGGCGGAATTCGCAGGCCAGGGTGGCACGGTCGGCGTCCGGCGCCGGGCGCGAAAAGCGATTGAGTTCGGACTGGAAGCGCGGCAGGTCTTCCGGATGCACGTGCATCAGCCAGGCATTGAGGCGCAGATTGAATTCATCCGGCCCGTAGCCGAGCAGCTCCTTGTAGCGCGCCGACAGCGTCAGCTCGCCGCCCGGGCGCGACCACTGCCACATGCCTTCGCCCGAGCCCTCGAGCGCGAAGCCCCACAGGTTTTCGGCGCTGGTGAGCTGCTGCTGGGTGGCGCGCAGGGCGATGCGCTCGTCCTGCAGCAGCGCGCCCAGGCGCGCAAAGCGCCATGCCACGGCGGCCGCGGCCAGCAGCAGGAGCAGGGCCCCGGACAGGGTCACGTACAGCGAACTGAGATCGAGCCCGGGCGCCTGGTACAGGAAACCGTCGATCGAAAAGCCTATTAAGCAGCATGCCGAGCGACGTGTAGGCGGCGGCGATGATGCGCCAGCGTTCGGGATTGGAGTAGCCCGCCTCGACCACATTCGTTTCCATCAGCGGCATCATCCGGTCCGCCTCGAACAGCAGCTGCTCGCGGCTCTGGCGTCCCGGATAGCGGGTCTGGATCAGGTCGACCAACTCGGCCTGGTGCGCCATCGCATACTGCCAGCCGCGCAGCGTGGCCGCGCGCATGGCTTGCGCGCGCCGGGGGCGTTCGCGCAGTTCGGTCTCGGTGGTAAACAGCAGGTCGCCATAGAAGTCGAGCCCGATCGACTGCGGCGCCAGCAGCTCGAGCGCCGCCTGCTGGCGGGGCGGCAGCAGCTCGGTGCTCAAGCCCGGCATCGCATCGACCCGGCTAAGCCAGCAAATCGTCCACCTTGTAATTGCGGCGCACCTGGTGCAAGGCCGACAGCGGCGCGCCGCTCTTGCGCGCGAAGGCCTGCAGCTCCAGGCTGGCTAAGCGTCACCATGATGCTGCCATGCCTACTGGCAGGTCGGGGTGTCCCCTGGCGCCGCTGCGCACCAGCAGCACGGCTAGGCAGAATGCTGGAACACCGACGCCAGCACCACCAGCGGCTGGCCGCGGCTGCGGTTGAGCAGCAAACTGGTATTGCCGACGCCGTAAGCGGCCACGCCGGACAGCACCGCGGTGGCCGGGTCGAGGCCAGGCTCGCCTTCGCGCAGCGTCACATCGAGCTAGCGTCGCGGTAGTAGCCCTGTTGCTGGGCCGCGTAATAACCGGCGAACTGGAACTGGTGGCGTGCCGTGAGCTGCAGCGTGACCGCCTCGCGTGCAGCGGCATGCCCTGGCAGCGCCAGTGCACAGACGGCACCCAGCGCGCAGGCGCGCAGCAAGGCGCCAGGCGCGGTGCGGCAGCAGGACAGAAGGGCTGCGGCGGAACAAGGCGATCCTTTCGGTGGATGGAGCAAAGGGGGGAGGCCGAACGCGCCTGCCCCATTTTAAATGACGTTTTGCTACCGTTGCCAAGAATCTTTACACCACCCGGTGCGGGTAGCGCAGGCGCGATCAGCTCACGCTGCCCGTGAACTGGTACAACTGGCCGGGATGCCACATGGTGACCACCGACGCGATCTGGCCCAGCGCGCGGGTGCGGCGCTTGAGGACCAGGCAGCACTGGCGCGCATCGATGGCCAGCATCTCGGCCACTTCGCGCGGCGGATGCAGGGCCTCGATGCTGTAGGTGGCGCTTTGCAGCGGCGCGGCCTGCATCAGGTGTTCATTGGGGGTGATGGCGGCGAAGTCCTGGGCCATGTAATCGGGCGCGCAGGCCGGATTGACCCAGCGGTCCTCGACCTGGATCGGGACCTCGTTCTCGAAGTGCACGATCACCGAATGGAACAGCATCTCATCGTACTTAAGCAGCTCGAACTGGAGCGCCAGCAGGTCGGACGCGCGATTTGTCGAGCAGCTCGAGGCGGCTGGCGTGGCGGTGGCCACGGGCGCGGACCTCGTCGGCGATGCTGCGGATCTCGACCAGGGTCGCCTGGTATTTTTGCGGCGCCACATAGGTGCCGGAACCCTGGCGGCGGGTGAGGACCTGCTCGGCCGTCAGCTCGCGCACCGCGCGGTTGACCGTCATGCGCGAGACCCCGAACTGGCGCACCAGGGCCTGTTCGGACGGGACCACATCGCCTTCCTTCCAGCGGCCGGCAGGCGATCTCGCCGGTCAGGTAATCCTTGATGCGCTGGAAAATGGGCGTGCTGTCTTGCGCGATTTGATCTTCCAAACTACTCTCCGAGAGGGGGGCGGCGAAAGACCCGATTCTAGCACTGGCCGGGGCTTGCGGGATTCAAAAGCAAGACCCGGAGTGACGGCGGCAGCCTACCGGTTCAGGATAGCGTCATCGGAACCGGGAGGGCAGGCCATGAAAGCAGAGATGAGCACAGCAAACTACAGCAGCGACGACGAGCGCTGGGCCGCGGTAGGGCGGCGCGACAAGGACGCCGACGGCGTGTTTTGGTATTCGGTCAGCAGCACCGGCGTGTACTGCCTACCCTCGTGCGGGGCGCGTCCCGCGCTGCGCAAGCACGTCGCCTTCCACGTCACGCGCGAAGCGGCCGAAGCGGCTAAGCTACCGGCCCTGCCAGCGCTGCAAGCCGGACCAGCCGCCGCTGGCCGAGCGGCACGCCCTGGTGGTAGCGCGCGCCTGTCGCCTGATCGACGCCAGCGAGGGCGAACCGAACCTCGACCAGCTGGCCGCAGCGTGCGGCATGAGCCGCTTCCATTTTCACCGCATCTTCAAGACGCACACCGGCATCACCCCGAAAGCGTATGCGGCCGCGCAGCGCGCCAGGCGGCTGACGCGCGATCTGGGCGGCTCGGCCACCGTGACCGACGCCATTTACGCGGCTAAGCTTCAACTCGAGCGGGCGGTTTTACGCCCAGGCGCCGCAGCGGCTCGGCATGACGCCGAAGGCGTGGCGCGCGGGCGGCGTGGGCGAAGCGATCCGGTTCGCGGTCGGCGCCTGCTCGCTGGGCGCGATCCTGGTGGCGGCGACCGGCAAGGGCATCTGCGCGATCCTGATGGGGGACGACCCGGACCAGCTGGCGCGCGATCTGCAGGACCGCTTCCCGGCGGCCGAGCTGGTGGGGGCAGACGCCGCCTTCGAAGCCACGGTGGCCAAAGTAGTGGGGCTGGTCGAAGCGCCGGGGTGGGGGGCTTGATCTGCCGCTCGACGTGCGCGGCACCGCCTTCCAGCAGCGGGTGTGGGAAGCGCTGCGCCAGATCCCGAGTGGCGAGACGATCAGCTACGCCGGTCTGGCCGAGCGGATCGGCGTGCTTAGACGAGGCGCGCGCCCATCATCCAAGCCTGCGCGGCCAACCCGGTTGCGGTCGCCATCCCCTGCCACCGGGTAGTGCGCACGGACGGCAGCCTGTCCGGCTACCGCTGGGGCGTCGAGCGCAAGCGCGCCCTGCTTGAGCGTGAAAAACCCTAATCGGGGTCAGACCTCAATTCTGAAATTGTTTCGCAATCGGGGTCAGACCTCCATTCTGGAATATTTACTGGCGTTTTTATTCGCGCCGCCGACCGGGGCGTGCCTTTTCGGGATTGCGTCCGAAGGTGGCGGCCATGCGGTGCGTGAACGCAACCGAGCCAAAGAACATCGTGCTGTTGGTCGCCGCGCAGCTGCGCAAGCGTGGAGTCGGCAATTGCCTCATTGAACAGCGCGATATATTGCGCCTGGCGCTCCGTCGCCGCATCACCCAGGCACAAGTAGTTGTGATGAGGAATGATAAAGCCGCTACGCTGACCAAATGCGTTCGCTCTGTAGCTCGACCAATCGTAGTCGGCCGGATGCGCGCTCAGGCTAGGCGCGGACGGGGTTCAGTTCAATGTAGCGCTGACAAACGAAGAAATAGCGTTCATTTTCCACCAGGCACGATCGGTACCTGCCTTGCCACAGGGTGCCGTAACGGCCATGCTTTCGGTTAATGTACTGCACGTATTTCTGACTCAGCCATTTGACCATCTCCATGCTGCGCGCCTTCGTTCTCCGGTGTTGCAAGAAGATGAACATGATTTGGCATCAGGACATAAGCATGTATATCGCATGGAAATCGTGTCGACGCTTCGCTCAGCATATCCAGATAGGCGAGGTAATCATTTCGTGAAAAGAAGCAGGCGGCCCGGTTGTTTCCGCGCTGAATGATATGGAGCGGAACATGGGCGAAAACGGGACGGGGATAGCGGCTCATCGGATTTTCTCCAGATCGAAAAGGAAAACGGTACGCCGACAGCTAAGCTTTCCATCCCATCCATTCCTCAAACGCGCCAAAAAATTGCAGAATTGAGGTCTGACCCCGATTGAAAAATTGTTTCAGAATTGAGGTCTGACCCCGGTTGGCGGGATACACTCTGATTTTGCAAAAAATTGGAGTCACCGATGCGCTTGATCTCTTCTTCCTTGTTCGTATTGACGGCCGCGGCGTTGCTCAATGTCGCCCATGGCGCGACCGTCATCGATAACGCCAACGGCTATACGCTCGACAGCAAGAACCAGCTGCTGCGCTTTACGTCCATGGCCTTCGACGACAAGGGCCGGATCATCGCCGTCGGCAGCGCCGAACACACCGCCGCCCGCGCGAAAAGGCGCGCCACGTGGACATGCAGGGAAAAACCGTGCTCCCCGGCCTGATCGACGCCCACGGCCACGTGTTCGGTCTGGGCGACATGCTGACCCGCCTCGACCTGGCTTAAGCAGCGCTTCGCTGGCCGATGCGCTGGCCGCCACCGCGGCCTACGCCAATGCCAATCCGACCCAGACCTGGCTGCGCGGGCGCGGCTGGAATCAGGAGATCTGGAAGCTGGGCCGCTTCCCCACGGCCGCCGAACTCGATCGCGCCATCGCCGACCGCCCGGTGTGGCTCGAACGCGTCGACGGCCACGTCGCTGGGCCAATTCGCGCGCCCTGGCCCTGGCCTAAGCATCACCAACACCACGCCCGACCCGGTAGGCGGCAAGATCGTGCGCGATGCGAACGGCGTCGCCACCGGTGTGCTGGTCGATGCGGCCCAGGAGCTGGTCGAGAAGGTCCTGCCGAAACAGACCGAGGCCGAGGCCCGCGTCGCGCCTGACCGGGCGCTCGAGCAGATCGCCGCCAGCGGCCTGACCAGCGTGCACGATGCCGAGCATCAATGTCGGCCAGGACGCGCTGTACCGCGACTACGCCGACAAGAACAAGCTCACCGCCCGCGTGTACGCGATGATCGGCGACAGCCAAGCACCGACTTCGACCTGCTCTCGAGCGACGGTCCGCTCAAGACCTATGCGGCCGACATGTACGCGCTGCGCGCGGTCAAGCTGTACGCGGACGGCGCCCTCGGCAGCCGCGGCGCGGCCCTGATCGCGCCCTACAGCGACGAGCCGAAGTCGCACGGTCTGCTGTTCCGCCAGAACGCGGACATCTATGCGCTGATGGAGAAGGCGATGAAGCGCGGCTACCAGGTCAACGTGCACGCGATCGGCGACGCTTAAGCAACCGCCAGATCCTGGACGGCTACCAGGTCCTGCTCGAAAAAACCGGCAGCCGCGATCTGCGCCACCGCATGGAGCACGCGCAGGTGGTCGAGCCGGGCGACATCGCGCGCTTCAAGGCGCTCGACATCGTGCCCTCGATGCAGCCGGTCCACGCCACATCCGACATGAACATGGCCGAACAGCGGGTCGGCGCGCAGCGCATCAAGGGCGCCTACGCGTGGCGCACCTTCCTGGCGCAAGGCTCGCGCATCGCCTGCGGTTCGGATTTCCCGGTCGAGTCGCCCAATCCTTTCTTCGGCATCCACGCGGCCGTCACGCGCCAGGATGCGGCTTAAGCACGCCCGCCGTCGACTGGTACCCGAACGAGGCGATGACGCTGACCGAGGCGTTCCGCTGCTTTACCCTCGATGCCGCCTGGGCCGCGCACCAGGACAAGGCCATCGGCTCGCTGGAAAAGGCAAATGGGCCGATTTCATCGTCATCGACCGCGACCTGTTCACCATTCCCGCCGCCGACATCCACAAGGTCGGGGTGCTCCAGACCTGGGTCGCGGGACGCCCGGTGTTCGTGAAAAGTGATCGCCGGGGGCGCTGTAAAAATCGTTTGACTTGGTTGTATATACAACTTAGACTGCGGTCATGCACGCTGGCGCGTGCAGGCTTCGCCGCGCCGTGTCCCAACCGCTTTCAAGGAGCTGCCATGACCACCGATTCGATCCAGATGGGCGCCGATCCGCGCTACGACGCCAGCCGCGAAATCCGCGCCCCGCGCGGCACCGACCTGTCCTGCAAAAGCTGGCTGACCGAGGCGGCCTACCGCATGATCCAGAATAATCTGGACGCGGAAGTGGCGGAAAATCCCAAGCACCTGGTGGTCTACGGCGGCATCGGCCGCGCGGCCCTGCAACTGGGCGTGCTACGACCAGATCCTGGCCTCGCTCAAGACGCTGGAAGACGACCAGACGCTCCTGATCCAGTCCGGCAAACCGGTCGGCGTGTTCCAGACCCACCCGGACGCGCCGCGCGTGCTGATCGCGAACTCGAACCTGGTGCCCAAGTGGGCCAACTGGGAACACTTCAATGAGCTGGACCGCAAGGGCTTGTTCATGTACGGCCAGATGACCATGCGGCAGCTGGATCTACATCGGCACCCAGGGCATCGTCCAGGGCACCTACGAGACCTTCGCCGAAGCTTCCGCCAGCATTTCGGCGGCGACTGGGGCGGCCGCTGGATCCTGACCGCGGGCCTGGGCGGCATGGGCGGCGCGCAGCCGCTGGCAGCGACCTTCGCTTCAAGCGCCGTCTCGCTCAATATCGAATGCCAGCAGTCGAGCATCGACTTCCGCCTGCGTACCCGCTATGTGGACAAGCAGGCCAAGGACATCGATGACGCCATCGCCCTGATCAAGCACCACACCGCCAAGCGCGAGGCGATTTCGATCGCGCTGCTCGGTAACGCGGCCGACGTGCTGCCCGAGCTGGTGCGCCGCGCCAAGGCCGGCGGCATCGTGCCGGACCTGGTCACCGACCAGACCTCCGCCCACGATCTGATCAACGGCTACCTGCCAAGCGGCTGGACCGTGGACGAATGGAAGGCCGCGCAGAAGGATCCGTCCCAGCACGCGCGCCTGACCGCCGCCGCCACCGCGTCGTGCGCGGTGCACGTGCAGGCCATTCTCGACTTCCACGCGATGGGCGTGAAGGCTGTCGACTACGGCAACAACATCCGCCAGGTCGCGCTCGACCACGGCGTCAAGGACGCTTTCGCGTTCCCCGGCTTCGTGCTTAGGCCTATATCCGTCCCCAGTTCTGCGAGGGCCGCGGCCCGTTCCGCTGGGTGGCGCTGTCAGGGCGACCCGGAAGATATCTACAAGACCGATGCCAAGATCAAGGAGCTGTTCCCCGAGCAGAAGCAGGTCCACCACTGGCTGGACATGGCGCGCGAGCGCATCGCCTTCCAGGGCCTGCCGACAAGCGCGTATCTGCTGGCTGGGCCTGGGCGAGCGCCACATCGTCTAGCCTGGCCTTCAATGAAATGGTGCGCAACGGCGAGCTGAAGGCGCCGGTCGTGATCGGCCGCGACCACCTCGATACCGGCTCGGTCGCCAGCCCGAACCGCGAAACCGAATCGATGCGCGACGGGACCGATGCGGTCTCCGACTGGCCGCTCCTGAACGCGATGCTCAACACCATGCGCGGCGCGACCTGGGTCTCGCTGCACCACGGCGGCGGCGTCGGCATGGGCTACTCGCAGCATTCGGGCGTGGTCATCGTGGCCGACGGCACCGACGCGGCAGCCAAGCGCCTGGGGCGCGTGCTCGTCAACGACAGCGGCTCGGGCGTCATGCGCCACGCCGATGCTTAAGCTACGAGAGCGCCATCGCCTGCGCCAAGCGTAATAATCTTAACCTCCCAATGATCAAATAATATGACGACCTCGAACCAAGGCTGGACCCTGAACCCCGGCAAAATGACGCTGGACGACCTGCGCGCCGTCTGGGCCCTGCGCTTACCAAACTGACCCTGGCCGCTTCCGCCTACCCGGTCATCAAAGCATCGGCCGCGGCAGTCGAAGCGATCGTCGCCAAGGGCGACGCCGCCTACGGCATCAACACCGGTTTCGGCATCCTGGCCAAGACCCGCATCCCCGACGAGAAGCTCGAGGAACTGCAGCGCAACCTGATCCTGTCGCACTCGGTCGGTACGGGCGAGCTGCTGTCGGACGCCGTCGTGCGCCTGATCGTGCTGATGAAAATCGGCAGCCTGGCGCGCGGCTTCTCGGGCGTGCGTCCTTTGATCATCGATACCCTGATCGCGCTGTACAACGCGGGCGTCATGCCTGCCATTCCGGCCAAGGGTTCGGTCGGCGCGTCGGGCGACCTGGCGCCGCTGGCGCACATGACGCTGGCGATGCTGGGCGTGGGCCAGGTCCGCGTCGGCGGCCAGCTGGTCGAGGCGCACATCGCGCTCAAGAACGCGGGCATCGAGCCGGTCGTGCTGGCGGCCAAGGAAGGCCTGGCGCTGATCAACGGCACCCAGGTGTCGACCGCGCTGGCCCTGCATGGCCTGTTCATGACCGAACGCCTGGCGGAAGCGGCGATGGTGGCTTAGCTCCCTGTCGCTGGACGCGGCCAAGGGCAGCGATGCGCCGTTCGACGCGCGGTGCACGAAGTGCGCGGCCAGCCGGGCCAGATCGCCGCGGCGTCCATCTATCGCCAGCTGGTGGCCGACAGCGCGATCCGCGCTTCGCACCTGGTCGGCGACGAGCGCGTGCAGGACCCGTACAGCCTGCGCTGCCAGCCGCAAGTCATGGGCGCGATCGTCGACCTGATCGCCAATGTCTCGCGCACGCTGCTGATCGAAGCCAATGCCGTTACCGACAATCCGCTGATCTTCCCGGCCACCGGCGAGATCATCTCGGGCGGTAACTTCCACGCCGAGCCGGTCGCTTTCGCGGCCGATACGCTGGCGCTGGCGATCGCCGAAATCGGCGGCCTGTCCGAGCGCCGCATCGCGCTGCTGATCGATGCGACCCTGTCCGGCCTGCCGCCTTTCCTGGTGCGCGATCCGGGCGTCAATTCGGGCTTCATGATCGCCCACGTCACCGCCGCCGCGCTGGCGTCGGAAAACAAGTCGCTGGCCCATCCGGCCAGCGTCGACAGCCTGCCAACTTCGGCCAACCAGGAAGACCACGTCAGCATGGCGACCTTCGGTGCGCGGCGTCTGGACGATATGGCGCAAAATACCGCTGTCATCGTCGGCATCGAGCTGCTGGCCGCTGCCCAGGGCATCGATTTCCATCGTCCGCTCAAGTCGTCGCCCCACCTGGAGCACGTGCATGCGCAGCTGCGCCAGAAGGTGCCGTTCTTCGATGCCGACCGTTTCTTTGCTCCGGACATCGAAGCGGCCAAGCAGATGGTCGTCGGCGGTGAGCTGAGCGCGTCCTGCAAGAGCCTGTTCGCGTCGCTGTACGCTTAAATACTACGCTGGAGCCGAAGATGGATTTCTCGTTCAAGGAAGGCCGTATTCCCTTGCTGGTGTCGATGCCCCACGTGGGCACCGACATCCCGGACGATATCGCGGGCCGCATGGCGCCGTGCGCGCAGACCCGGGCCGATACCGACTGGCACCTCAAGGAGCTGTACGGCTTTCTGGGCGAGATGGGGGCGTCCACCATCGCGGCGCGCTGGTCGCGCTATGTGATCGATCTGAACCGCCCGCCGGAAGACACCAATTTGTATCCTGGCCTGTCGACCACCGGCCTGTGCCCGGTCGATACCTTCGGCAGCGAACAGCTGTACCGCGAAGGCCAGGCGCCGGACGAGATGGAAGTACGCGGCCGTCTGCAGCGCTACTGGCAGCCGTACCACCACCAGCTGCGCGCCGAGCTTGACCGCCTGCTCGCTGCACGGGCGCGTGGTGCTGTGGGATGCCCATTCGATCGCGTCCGTCGTGCCGCGCTTTTTCGAAGGCCGTCTGCCGGACCTCAATTTCGGCACCGCCCAGGGCACCTCGTGCGCCCCCGGCATGGAAGCGGCGGTGGTCGGCGTGGCCCGCGCCCAGGCTGAGTTCTCGGTCGCCGTCAATGGCCGCTTCAAGGGCGGCCACATCACGTGACACTACGGCCAGCCCGCCGTGAACGTGCATGCAATTCAGCTCGAGATGTGCCAGTGCCTGTACATGGATGAAAGCGCGCCGTTCGCGTATCGTCCCGACATTGCCGCCAGTGTGCAGCCGCTGCTGCGCAAGCTGACCGGCGCCGCCGTCGACTGGGTGCGCGCGTGACCTCCCTGTTCGCGCGCCATGCGCTGCTGCCGGAAGGCTGGCGCGACAATGTCCGCATCGAGTGGTGCGCGGCTTAAGCACCCTGACCGCCGTCACGCCCGACAGCGCGCACCGCACCAACGAGCAGCGGGTCGAGCTGGTCATGCCGGGCATGGTCAATCTGCATTCGCATGCCTTCCAGCGCGCCCTCGGCGGCCTGACTGAAATCGCGGGCGACAGCCCGGACAGTTTCTGGACCTGGCGCGATCTGATGTACCGCTTCGCACGCAGCATCACGCTAAGCCCACATCGAAGCCATCGCGGCGCAGCTGTTCTCGGAATGTCTGCGCCACGGCTACACCTCGCTGTGCGAATTCCATTATGTGCAGCGCGACGCCGACGGCGGCATGTACAACCGTCCGGCCGAAACGGCCGAACGCGTCATCGCGGCCGCGCGCCAGAGCAGGGATCGGCATCACCATGCTGCCGGTCTTGTACAGCTACAGCTCGCTTCGGCGAGCAGCCGCTCAAGCCGGAGCAGCAGCGCTTCCGCACCAGTGCGGCCGATGTGCTGCGCATTATCGACGCGCTCGAACCATTGCGCGGCGCGCAGGTGGAAGTGGGCGTGGCGCCGCATTCGCTGCGCGCGGCGTCGGCCGATCAGATTCGCGAGGTGCTGGCGGTGTTGCCGCCCGATCGCCCGGTCCACATTCACATCGCCGAGCAGCAGGCCGAGGTCGCGCAGTGCCTGGCGGCCACCGGCATGCGCCCGGTGCAGTATCTGATGGAGCAGTTCAAGCTCGATGCGCGCTGGTGCCTGGTGCACGCAACGCACCTCGAGCCGTTCGAGACCGAGGCGCTGGCCGCCTCCGGCGCCATTGCTTAGCCTGTGTCCGACCACCGAAGCGAATCTGGGCGACGGCCTGTTCCCGCTGGAGCCCTACCTGGCCGCGAACGGCCGCTTCGGCATCGGCAGCGACAGCCACATTTCGCAGTCGGCGGTCGAAGAGCTGCGCTGGCTCGAATACGGCCAGCGCCTGCAGCATCAGCGCCGCAACGTGGCGGCGTCGGGCGCGCAGCGCCGGGTCGGCGACTTCCTGTGGCAGGCTGCACTGGTAGGCGGCGCGCTCGCTTCCGGCCGCCCGGTGGGCGCGCTGGCCCCCGGCAAGCGGGCCGACCTGCTGGTGCTCGACAGCGCCCACCCCAACCTGGCTTAAGCATCGCGCCCGCCGACGTCCTCGGCACCTTTGTCTTCTGCGGCAATGACAACCTGGTGCGCGACGTGATGGTGGGCGGCCGTTGGGTTGTGCAAAATCAAGAGCATGTGGCGCAGGCCGAGATTACACAACGATATGTGCAGACCATTGCCGAATTGCGTACACTGAGGGCATGACACTTCTGATTCCTTTTGCCTAGGCCTCGAACCGGCTCCGTGGAAGAACGGCGGCGGCAGCACCACCGAGATCGCGGTCGCGCCGCCCGGCGCCTAAGCATCGACGGCTTCGAGTGGCGCATCAGCCTGGCCACCATCGCGGCCAGCGGCCCGTTCTCCGCCTTCCCCGGCGTGGACCGCACGCTGGCGCTGGTGGACGGCCCGGGCGTGCTGCTCGAAATCGGCGACGAAGGCCGCTTCGTCCTGTCCGAACAGGACCCGATCGTCGAATTCGCGGGCGAGTCGCCCGTGTCGGCCACGCTCGCTGGCGAGCCCACCACCGATTTCAACGTCATGACGCGGCGCGCCAGCTGCCATCACCGGCTTGGCTTAAGCGGGGGTTCTGTCGGGCATTTCCGAATTCGCGCCGCGCGGCGACATCACCATCCTGTTTCTGGCCGAGGGCGACAGCCTGTCGGTCAGCAGCGACTCCGAGCGCATCGGCCTGGTGCGCTACGACGCCGTGGTGTTCGATACCGGCACCGTCTGGACGCTCGAAGCAGGGCAGGCCACCGTGTTCGTGGTCGACATTTTCGTCAACCGGGCGTAAGCGATGACGCAGGTGTTCGACGCACTGTGGACCAATGTTCACCTGGCCACCATGACGGACGGTTATGGCGAGCTGCGCGACGCGGCCATCGCCGTGCACCAGGGCCGCATCGCCTGGATCGGCGCGCGCCACGCGGCGCCTGCCGCAGCCACCGTGCACGACGGGCGCGGCTGCTGGCTCACGCCCGGCCTGATCGACTGCCATACCCATATCGTCCACGCGGGCAACCGCAGCGATGAATTCGAGGCGCGCCTGAATGGCGCGACCTACGAGGACATCATCGCAGCGCTGGCGGCATCATGTCGACCGTGCGCGCCACGCGCGCCGCCAGCGACGACGAACTGCTGCGCCAAAGCCTGCCGCGCGTGGCCAGTCTGCTGGCCGAGGGCGTGACCACAATCGAAATCAAATCCGGCTACGGATTGACCAGCGACGACGAAATCAAGATGCTGCGCGTGGCGCGCCGCGTGGGCCAGGCGCTGCCCGTGAGCGTGGCCACCACCTTCCTTGGCGCGCACGCGCTGCCGCCGGAGTTTGCTTACCGCGCCGACGACTACGTGACCCACATCTGCGAGGTGATGCTGCCGCAGGCGGCCGCGCTCGGCCTGGCCGACGCGGTGGATGCTTTTTGCGAGCGCATCGGTTTTTCGAACGAGCAGACCGAACGCGTTTTCGCGGCCGCACGCGCCCACGGCTTGCCGGTCAAGCTGCACGCCGAACAGCTGTCGGACCAGCGCGGCGCGGAACTGGTCGCGCGCTATCAGGGCTTGTCGGCCGATCACCTGGAACACCTGAGCGCCCATGCATCGCCGCCATGGCCGCCCATCCTAGCACGGTCGCGGTCATGCTGCCGGGCGCCTACTACTTCCTGCGCGATACCACGCCGCCGCCGGTTAGCGCGCTGCGCGCCGCCGGCGTGCCGATGGCGGTGGCCACCGACTGCAATCCGGGCACATCGCCCATGACGTCGCTGCTGCTGGCGATGAACATGGCGTGCACGCTGTGGCGCCTGACGCCCCAGGAAGCGCTGGCTAGGCGCCACCATTCACGCCGCCCGCGCGCTCGGCCGCGAACGCGACACCGGTTCGCTGGAAGTGGGCAAGGTGGCCGACTTCGCGCTGTGGGACATCGCCCGTCCGGCCGACTTGTCTTACGCGTTCGGCTTCAACCCCTGCCGCGCCGTCGTCAATGCCAGAGCGTGCCGCGCGCGCCAATGGTAAGCTTGCCCGCTTAATCCGACCGGGAGCGTGCGTGCGCACCACCATCTTCGTCTTCCTGTGCTGGCTGTGCGGCCCCGCCTTCGGCGCGGCGGATGTCCTGCAGGTCGGCTCCAAGCGTTTTACCGAGTCGTTCATTCTGGGCGAAATCATCACCCAGAGTGCTCGGGCGCATGGCAAGGCCGAACACCGCCAGGGCCTGGGCAATACGGCAATCGTGCTGGCCGCCCTGCGCTCGGGCAGCATCGACGTCTATCCCGAATACCTCGGTACCATCGATCTGGAGATTTTCAGGAACGCGCGGCCCACCTCCCTGGACGCGATGCGCAAAGCGCTGGCGCCGCTGGGCCTGGGCGTGGCGGTGCCGCTCGGCTTTAACAATACCTATGCGCTGGCGGTGCGCGCCGACAGTTCCGTCAGCACGCTCTCGGCGCTGGCCGCCATGCCGCAGCTGCGCTTCGGCCTGTCGCATGAGTTCATCGGCCGCGCCGACGGCTGGCCGGGCCTGGCGCAGCGCTACCACCTGGCGCAGCCGCCGCGCGGCCTCGATCACGGCATCGCCTACGAAGCGCTGGCGCAGCGCCAGGTCGACGTCATCGACATCTACTCCACCGACGCGAAGATCGCGCGCTACGGCCTGCGCGTGCTGGACGACGACCTGGCCTACTTCCCGCGCTACGATGCCGTGCTGCTGTACCGGCTCGACCTGCTTAAGCCCGTTTTCCCGCCGCCTGGCGCGCCATCACCGGGCTCGAAGGGCGCATCACGGCCGAACGCATGATCGCCATGAATGCGGCCGCCGAACTGGAAGGTAAAAGCTTTGCCAGCGTCGCGCGCGACTTCCTGGCGGGCCCCGCGCGGCAAACGGCGGCGCGCGCATCGCTGACGGACAAGCTGTTCGGCCCCGACCTGTGGACCCTGACCCGCCAGCACCTGCTGCTGGTGCTGGCATCGCTGGCGCTGGCTTGTGCAGGCTTAAGCATCCCGCTCGGCGTGCTCGCCGCGCTGGTGCCGCGCGTGCGCCAGCCGGTGCTGGCGCTGGTCGGTGTGCTGCAGACGGTGCCCTCGCTGGCGCTGCTGGCGATCCTCATTCCTGTATTGGGGATGATCGGCGCGCTGCTTACGCCCTGATCGCGCTGTTCATCTATGCGCTGCTGCCGATCGTGCGCAATACCTGCACCGGGATCCTCGGTGTGCCGCCCGGACTGCGCCTGGCGGCGCTGGCGCTCGGCTTGCGGCGCCGCCAGCGCTTGCGCCATGTGGATCTGCCGCTGGCGCTCCCGGTCATTCTGGCTTAAGAGCGTCAAGACGGCGGCGGTCACGAGCGTGGGAACGGCCACCATCGCCGCCTTCATCGGCGCCGGGGGCTACGGGGAAAGGATCACGACCGGGCTGGCCCTGAACGATCACGACATGTTGCTGGTCGGCAAGCGATTCCCGCCGCCGTCATGGCCTTGCTGACCCAGGCCCTGTTCGAGCTGGTCGAGCGCCTGGCATTGCGGCGTGCGCTGCCGTGACTGGCCATTTGCGCGCGCAAAGCGGTATTTTTCAGTTGGGTAATTATTGAGGGCAGAGATGCGTTACCGTTTTTCGTGATCGGTAAGCAATTGTAACTAATTTGCAATAAGTGGCTTTTCGGCACTATAGTGAACGTGGATTGAATCCAATCTCCCCTCCCCATCCTAAACAATGGGTTCACCCACGGCGCCTCAGCCCCGTGGGTTTTTTCTTTCTAGGCCTTGGCCAGGCTGGTGAGCGAGTCACCCGTGACGCGGCAAATGCGCCAGTCAGGCAGCAATTCCGCGCCCATGCCCTTGTAAAAATTGATCGCTCTACTCGTTCCAGTCCAGCACCGACCATTCGAAGCGGCCGCACTGGCGCTCGACGGCCAGCTTGGCCAGCGCCACCAGCATCGCGCGTCCATAGCCCTTGCCGCGCTTCTACTTTGCTTGACGTACAGATCTTCCAGGTACAGGCCCTTGCGGGTCAGGAAGGTCGAGAAATTGTGGAAGAACAGGGCAAAGGTGACCACTTCGCCGTCTTCCTCGCCGATGATGGCTTCGCAGGCCGGGCGCGCGCCGAACAGGCCTTCGTGCAGCAACGCTTCGGTGGCGATCACCATGTGTTCGAGTTTTTCAAAGACCGCCAGTTCAAGAATCATGGCGTGAATGTGGGCCACGTCGGACGGCTGGGCGGGACGGATGCTGAAGGTAGTCATGGGACCTCGGGGTAGGGTGGTGAGGCAAACGGCCTCTTTGGGTGTGGGGGCGGGCGTGCGCACGGCCCAGGCCACGCTGGCCAGGCACAGGAACATGCCAAGAAATTCCAGCGGACCGGGACGGTAGTGTTCGAGCTGGATCGACAGCAGCAGCGAAATGACAGGCGTGACAACGCCGATGTACACCGCCTTTTGCGAACCGATCCGGTTGATCAGGGTGAAGTAGGCGCTGAACGCGATCACCGAACCAAAGATGGCCAGATAGGCCAGGCCCATCCAGTACTGCGGCTTGGTCGGCAGAATGAATTGCTGGCCAGTGAGCAGGGCCCACAGCGCCACCATGATGGTGCCCCACAACATCGACCAGGCCATCGTCAGGAACAGGTTGGACGAATGTTCGCGTACCTTGGTGACGACGATGTTGCTTAAGCCGAACTGGAGATGGTGGCGGTCAGCGCCAGTGCCAGCCCCAGCAGGAAATGCCCCGCGCCGCCGCCCACGATGTCTTTCCATGCATCGGCGATCGAGTGGAAGAACAGCATCGTCACTCCGGTCACGGCCACCATGCTGGCGGGCCCAGGTGCGCCAGGTGATGGCGGTGCCGAAGGCGATCCGGCTGCAGATCGGGTTCCAGAACACCATCAGGGCAAACAGCACGGCCACCAGGGCCGACACCAGGTATTGCTCGGAAGTGTAGGTGCAGACGTAGGAGAGCGCGAACGAGAAAAAGCCCTGCAGGATCATCCAGCGCTGGGCTTGGCCATGGCAGGCGCAGACGCTCGCCGCGCGCCAGGCACATCAGGAACAGGGTGGCCGAAGCCAGGCCGAAGCGGTAGACCACCGACACCGAAGGCGCTACTTCGCCCAGTTGCACGGTAATGGCCCAGAAGGTGGAGCCCCAGATCAGGGAGGCAATGGCGAAGAGGAGGGGAGAGGACATCGGAAAAGTATACGGTGAAATTCAATTTCCTGCCGGGCAGCAATTGGCAGCAAGCTGTCCCCGCCAGACTGCCCCGCTTACCAGGCCAGATTGAGGCGGCGGTACAGGAAACTGAGCACGAACAGCGGCCCGATCAGCAGGAAGCGCAGGTCGTCGAAGAAGGACGGCTTCTTGCCTTCGATCTTGTGTCCGATGAACTGGCCGATCCAGGCCAGCACGAAGATCGACAGCGACAGCGGCAGCACGGTGGTAAGCAGGCAGCAGGACAGCAAGCCCAGCATCGCGGCCGACATCAGCAGCATGCCCACCGCGAACGCTTTCGACAGCTTGATGTAATAGATCATCGACACCACCGTGACGGCCACTGCCGCCAGCGGATGGATCCACCAGACAATGCCGAGCAGGGTGAACACGATCACCGGCACGCACACGAAGTGGATGAGCTCGTTCGTGTGGTTGAGGTGGCTTTCGCTGTACTTGGCCAGCAGGGTGTCGATGTCGCGAGGCTGTGCGGTCGTGCTCATGTGGTGCGGTCTCCTGCCATATTGTTGGTTTTTAGAATGCTTTTCAATTCTACACCCGGGCGCGCGGACAGCAGTTAGAATCGGCGCCTATGTCTCCTTCTTCCCTCATTGCGCGCAAACGCTGCTTCGATCCCGTGGTCGACGCCGCTACCCGCCTGCTGGTGCTCGGCAGTTTGCCGGGCGAGCGGTCGCTGGCCATCAATGAATATTATGGGAACAAGCAGAACCGGTTCTGGATGCTGATGTCTGGAAGTAACGGGGACCGACCTGGTGTCGCTCGACTATCCGTCGCGCCTGGCCGCGCTGCGTGCACGCCACGTCGGCCTGTGGGATGTGGTGGCGCAGGCGCAGCGCGAAGGCAGCCTCGACAGCCGCATCCGCGAACGGGACGACAACGACCTGCTGGCGCTGATCGCCACGCTGCCGCAGTTGCGGGCGATTGCCTTCAATGGTGGGACGGCGGCGCGCCTTGGCGCAAAAATACTGGGCGACCAGGCCGCCCACTTGCGCATCATCCACTTACCCTCCAGCAGCCCGGCTTACACGCTTGCCTATGCCGACAAACTCATGGCATGGCAGCCGCTGCAGACCTACCTCTTACCCGACAAGGCATAAGATGCGCCGCGCACCGCCAATGCAGCAGTTCAGCTGGGAGCCCGGAAAAGGCATGGACGCCGCGGCATTGGAGCGTTTGCAGCGGCATGCGGCACGGCCCGCCGAACCGATGGGCGAAGCATGGTTCATGAGCGACGATCGACAGATGTTCGATGCGCTGGCAGGCGACCTTTCCCGCCTGGACATCGATTACCTCAAGAAAGCGCTAAACGAGATTGCAAGCGGCACGTCCGCCTTCGGGCCATATGCCGAATGGCAGTCGTGGTACCACTATTTGCTGGGCCGGATCCTGCCGCGCGCGCACGAGGCGTCGCTCGGCTCGTTGCTGGAGTCATTGATCAACGGATTCTTCGCGCTCTATCCGGATGGGGTGCAGCATGCCCCCTATCCCCGGTTCCTGGACGACGTGCTCACCACGCTGGGTCGCAGCCTGATGGAGCCGCACTGCTGGAATGGGACGGAGATCAAGGTTGGCGCAATGCTTCGCCGCTCGAACAACAATCCGGCCCAAGTCTGGGGCTGGTGGGATGCCAGCGGCGATTTCAGTGCATCCATGTTCTTTTGCCTGGAAGTACTTGCCCCCGGCCTGCGTCCACGGCTGGCTGCAATCGGTCCTGGCGATCCCATCGCCGCATTGGCGCGCCAGTTCTTGTATGGCTAGTCGGTTCGCACGATATGCTCACCGGCCGGATACGCTGGCCATCCGAGTTCGATATCCAGGCAAGACCGTCGGTTGACTGGGAATGGGCATGCTGTCTGCGGCCGGAACTGCTTGCCCTCGCTGGCTTGCCGCTGGACCATGCAGCCGATTTTCTTCCTGCAACCTCAAGGGAGCTGATGCTGCAACTGGCGCGGACGCACTTCACGAGCGAGGTTTACCTCGCGTGGCTGGAGTCGATCGACGCCGTTCCCTATCTGGCTGCGGAGTTGGCTTAAGCATCCCATCCACTTTTGAAGAACTGTATGTCCGTGATCATGCATCGTAGTCGAAACCTGGCCGCCACTTTGGCCGTCGCAACCATCGCAGCGATCGTGCAGGCGCCCGCGTCAGCTGGTGACGCTCGCTGCGGTCGCGGTCAGCCAGCGGGCCCACGCAAAGTCCCCCTCGCTTCGATGGTCATCAAGACTTCCCTGTATGTCATGCAGTATTCGGGAGAACTCTTCCAACTCGACCTGGAAAAGCATACCTCGACGCGCATTTCCAATCACGGATTCGATAGCGGGATGCCCACCGTGAGGCCGTCCTTCGACGGGCGGTGGATCAGCTACAGCGGCGTGCAGCAAAAGAAGGGCAAGACCCAGTACTGGCTCTTCGACCGCAAAACAAAGACAGACCGGCTTGTCTTTGAGCATCCTGCGTGGGGCGGGGGCATGCCCTCGTTTTCGCCGGACGGCCGATACCTGTCGATCGACGCGAACTATGATACTCGCTGGGGCAATACCAGCGGTGCAGGCATGTACCTGTTTGACACCGCAACGTCCAGCATGGTCTCCGTAAAATTGCCAACGGCCATAGATCAACGTCGTTCTTTGGGGCTCGACGAATTGGTCGAAGGATGGCCGCGAACTGTTGATTCAGATTCGCGCGATGAACACGTCGAATTCTTCGGAATATTATTCCTACCGTCCGGCAACCAAGCGAATCGAAAAAATTGCTGGTTTCTATAATTCGGCGATGCACGAACATGTGTTCACGCGGCGTTCGAAGGAAATTTCCCTGTTCGGAGAAGTCCTGCCTCGCTCAAGTCCAGGGAGTACGTCGGAACGCTCGCCAGATGGAAAATGGCATGCCTTGCTAAGTGAAGAGAAGGCAGACGGGAGCTATTCACTGAACGTCGTGAGCAAGAATGGCGAGGTGAAAGCGGTCGCTATCAGGGGGCTCTGAAAATTGTATCGGGAAGACCGTGTACATCATCGGCTGGCTCGATGACCGCCATCTGGTTTACCGGAGCCGCGGGGTGGACTACCTGGTGTTTGATGTGGTCACCGGGGCGACGGCTGACCTGTTTGTTGAAAAGTATGGGCCAACGGAGTTTACCTGGTGAGTCCCAGGCGCTAGTCAGTCACTTTTCGGCGCTGCGCTTGCGGCGAGACTTGCCAGCACTTCCGAACTCGTGACAACCTGCGCATACTCCCCATTCAAATTCGCCAGCGACATCGCGTGCACCTCGTCCGCGCTGCGCGCTGTCCCGGCGTAGTCACGCTGCGCGAAAGCGAACGTGGCATCGGCCACCACCCGCGTCTGAAATCCCAGATTGCTTAGCCGAACGCGCGCTCGATTCCACCGAATGATTCGTGCTCACACCAACCAGCACCAGTTGCGTGATCCCGCGCACATGCAGCCAGTGCTCCAGCCCCGTATGCACGAATGCGTCCGGCACATTTTTCTCGACCACGTGTTCCCGGGGCAGCGGCATAAAGCGCGCCTGAAACGCGGCGCCGGGCTGTCCGGGTGCGAACATCGATTGCGCACTGCGCGAGATGTGCCGCACATGCACTACCGGCGCGCCCAGCGCCCGCCATGCCGCCAGCAGCTTGGCGATGCGTTCTTCGGCTTGCGGATTGTTGCGCGTTCCTGCGGCAGGGATCGGCCATGCAGTTCTGCATGTCGATGATGACCAGGGTCGGTGAGGCGTGCGTCATATGGGCTCCGAAAATCAGAGCCCATTATGACCGATTGTTCAAAACGCCTTGTGCGCCGACGCCGCCGACAGCGAGCGCAGATAATCGAGCTTGGACGCATAGCGCTTGGCTCCCTCGGCCGTGGTGCTGGTGTCCACCGCCAGCGCCATCTGGTTGCGCGCCGAATTCGATTCGCCCAGCTGCCAGTGCGCCATCGCGAGCCAGAAATGGAACTCGTGATAGTAGGGCGAGCGCTGCACCTCGCGCGCGAAATTGGCACGCGCTTCGGCAAAGCGGCCTTGTTCCATGGCCTTCATCCCGATCTGGAAATAATGGAAGGGCGGGGTCGGGTCGATGGTGGCCAGGCGCGCGGTCAGCGCCGCGGCCTCGTCGCCCTTGCCAAGCCGTGCCAGCGCTTAAGCAGCAGATTGCGCATCAGGGTCGTGTCTTCGGGCGAGCGTTGCAGCGCGCCCGGTAGACTTTTTCTGCCGCTGCCATGTCGCCGTGCGTAAAGTACACCACGCCCAGCGTGTTGTAGGCGGTGATGAACGACGGCGCCTGTTCGATGGCGGCGCGGGCCCACCAGTAAGCTTCGTCCAGACGATTGCGCGCCAGTTCCTCGGCCGCGCGGTTGTTCATGTACATGGCGATGATGGTCGCGTCGTCAAGCGGCAGCGTGGGGTACCACTTGGAGTCCTCGGGCGGCAAAAAGTCGACTGTCAATGTGCGCTCGGCCAGATCGACCGTGCCATCCCGGATCGGCCGGTTGGCCAGGCGCAGATTGACGTGGGTGCTGGCGATGTACAGGCTGCCCTCGCGGCTCCATTGCTGCTCGATCAGGGCTTGCTGGAAGTGCGGATTGAGTCCCATGGCGCGCGAAGGCGGCCGTCATGATCACCAGCGACAGGCAATTGCCTTTGCGCGCGGCGAAGGTTTCGGCGGCGTTGCGGGTGTAGGTGGAATCGTAATCGAGTTTCAGTTCGCCGCTGGTATAGAGCGCGTCGAACAGGCCGCGCTGCTGGCCGCTGTTGCGGGTATGGTTCTGGAAGCCCGGGCTCTTGAGATAGGCTTCCATCGCGGGGCTGAGCGCGAACAGCTGGTCGGCGTTGACAGGCTGGGACGGCGGTTTGAAGTCGCTGTCGCGGTACAGATCGGCCGATGGCGGCATCGGCGCAAGCCGGGTTTCGGTGGCGCAGCCGGAGAGCATCAGGCAGCACAGCGCAAGGAACAGCCGGTGAGCGGTTTTCATCATTCCCTCCGTCGCAAAACGTTACTTTAGTATCGTCCTGAGCTTCGCCGATGTCAAAGACTCTCTAGTGTTCGGCGTGGAAGCAATCGTGCAGTTCGTCGAGCAGGTCGGCGGTCTCTTCGTCGGTCAGTCCGAGGTAGGCGCAGGCGCGGTCGCCGCCCTTGTCCCATTCGAGCGAAACGCCCATGCCCTGATAGCGGGCGATGGCGCTTTCGGCCAGCAGCGACAATGCCACCAGCGAGCGCACCGCGTCGGCGGTGGCGCCGTCGTCGAGCACGCTGTAATCCTGATGGTGCAAGATGGCCCAGGACACATCGGTCGACAAGCCCCAGTTGCGCGCCAGCAGGCAGCCGATGGCGGCGTGGTTGGTGCTGTGGCGTTCATCCTCGAGCGCGGTGAGCGGGCGCCACGGGTCGGCCGCCGCTTCGGCGAAGGTGGCCGCGTAGCCGGGAAAACGTTCCATCAGCAGCGGCACGCCGGTATCGCAAAACAGGCCGAAGGTATGCGCCACGTCGGGTTCGCCGATCCGCAGGCGGCGTGCCAGAAACACCATGGCCTGGGCGCGCCGCGTGGACAAGTCCCAGAAGCTTGCCAGCTTGGCATTGTCGGCGCCGATCGCCTGCCGCGCGAGCAGGCCGGTCATGAGTGCCGCGACCTGGTTGATCCCCAAGAACAGGATCGCCTGTTCGATCGATTTTGCCTTGCGCCCCCCGCCGTAGAAAGGCGAATTGGCCAGCTTGAGCAGGGCGCCGGACATGCCGACGTCGCTCGAAATGATGCGCCCGATGCGGCTCAGCGACGGGTCTTCGGACGCGAGTTCACGCTGCAGGTCGGCCAGCAGGCTGGGACGCGGCGGAATCCGTATCGATTTGATCAGGGCGTCGACCGGGTCGGTTTCCGGGCTTGCCAAAGCGGCTACTTTACTCATGGGATGGTGGTATGCGCTGGTGAAAACGTGCAAGGATCAACTATAAACCAGCCCTGTCGTTGTTGCACCACGGCAAATTGTAACGTGTGCCGAAAGCGACAGTCGGAACGTTAAAATTTACGGAATGAAAAGCTTGCCAAGAATGATAGCGGGGATCGATTTCTCTGCCCCGTCGCACGAAGTGGGACCGCAACTGATCGGCACCATCCTGCTGGTCAACGGGGTGGGCGGGCGCATTGTCGAAACCGAAGCCTACGACCGCGCGGATCCCGCGTCCCACAGTTTTACCGGACCGAGCCAGCGCAACCTGGCCATGTTCGGTCCGCCCGGTCACGCCTACGTCTACCTGTCGCACGGGATACACTGGTGCCTCAATTTCGTGTGCCGCGAAGAAGGGCACGGGGCCGGGGTGCTGATCCGCGCCATCGAGCCGCTCACGGGGCTGGACGCGATGCAAGCCCGGCGCGGTACCGACGACGCGCGCCAGCTGTGCTCGGGCCCCGGCAAGCTGGGCCAGGCGCTGGCCATCGTCCACGCCTACAACGGTTGCGCGCTCGACGCGCCGCCGTTCTCGCTGGCAGCGGGCGCCGCGCCGGACGGCGTGATCGCCGGGCCGCGCATCGGGATCTCGAAAGCGGTCGATCTGCCGTGGCGTTTCGGCCTGGCCGGTTCGCGCTTCGTCAGCTCTAAGCCGTTCCGCTGAGGCGCTTGCTTCATTTCTTGTAGATGCCCGCTTCGAGCACGACGTCGTCGACCCGCAGAATGTAGGTCGTCTTCGGTTCGATCTTGCCGCTGGTGGGATTCTTGTAGTGATACTCGACCCAGCCCTTGCCCGATTTTTGCGCCAGTTCGATGATCTCGCGCCGGTAGTTCTTGCCCATCGGCATCGGGGATGTCGGTCAGGTCCTTGCCGACGATCGAACTGTTGATCGGATGGGCCAGCACGATGCCGCTGTACAGGTCGCGCATGTCGATGTACAGCGAGCCCTGGACGTACTCGGGATCGCGCGCATTGATCCGCTTGCGCATCTCTTCCTTGCCCTTGGCCTTGATCAGCGCGGCGCCGCGCTCGGTCATCGCGATGGCATCCTTTTCGGTCGGTTCGAAGGCCCAGGCGCTGCCATGCCTACTAAGGCAAGGCACAGCGCGGCGACGCTCAGTGTGGTGTTCATGGTGTCAACTCCTTGAAGATTTATTAAGAGAATGTTGCATAGGTGCATTCCCTAATCTACGCCCTCAACCACGGCCCTTCTTGCGCTTTCACAAGCGAAAAGCACGGGCGTTTTGCGCTGCAGACAAAGGCGCTTTTCCGAATCGCGGGTGGGAACTTTCCGTTTCCGCATGCAGATTGATTCATGGCAATTCAGATGCCGATTTGCAAGCCTAGGATGGTCTCTTCCCCTTTCCCACCGGAGCGCGCGATGAGCCTCGACACCACCCCAGACAGATTCAAGCCCTACACCCGCCAGTCGATTGTGCAGGCGCCCCAGTGGCCGCAGATGGCGCCAAGCGCTGCAGGAGGCGGTGCAGGTGGTCTCGCACGTGCTGCCGTTTCGCACCAACGCGTATGTGCTCGACCATCTGATCGACTGGAGCCGCGTGCCGGACGATCCGATCTACCGCCTGGTGTTCCCGCACCGCGACATGCTGCCGCCGCGCGAGTACGCGCAGTTGCGCGACCTGGTCCTGTACCGCAAGGATGCGGCGGCCACCGCGAAGCTGGTGCACGCGATCCGCATGCGCATGAATCCCCACCCGGCCGGGCAGATGACGCACAACGTGCCGCGCGTGAACGACGCCCCGCTGCGCGGGCTGCAGCACAAGTACAAGGAGACGGTCCTGTTCTTCCCCAGCGCAGGGGCAAACCTGCCACGCCTACTGCACCTTCTGCTTCCGCTGGCCGCAGTTCATCCTAAGCATGGACGACATGAAGTTCGATGCGCGCGAAACCACCGAGCTGGTGGCCTACCTGAAGAACCATCCCGCCGTGACCGACATCCTGATCACCGGGGGCGATCCGCTGATCATGAACACGCGCCAGCTGGCCGAGATCATCGAACCGCTGCTCGTGCCCGAACTGGCGCACATCCAGAATATCCGGCTCGGCACCAAGTCGGTGGCGTACTGGCCGCAGCGCTTCGTCACCGACCGCGACGCCGACGACCTGATGCGCCTGTTCGAGGCGGGTGGTCGGCGCCGAGCAAGAACCTGGCGCTGATGGGGCACTACAGCCACGCGGTGGAGCTGCGCAGCCAGATGGCGCAGCGCGCCGTCAAGCGCATCGTCTCGACCGGCGCCACGCTGCGCATGCAGGGGCCCCTGATCCGCCACATCAACGAAGACCCCGACAGCTGGGCCGAGCTGTGGACCACGGGCGTGCGCCTGGGCGCGATCCCGTATTACATGTTCGTCGAACGCGACACGGGACCGAGCGACTATTTCGCGCTGCCGCTGGCGCGCGCCCACGAAGTGTTCCAGGCGGCGTACCAGAAGGTGTCCGGCCTGTCGCGCACCGTGCGCGGGCCGTCCATGAGCGCCTTCCCCGGCAAGGTCGTCATCGACGGCGTGGTCACCATCAACGGCGAAAAGCTGTTCGCGCTGCAGTTCCTCCAGGCCCGCAATCCGGACTGGGTGCGCAAGCCATTCTTCGCGCCACGATCCGAACGCCACCTGGCTCGACCACCTGGTGCTTAGGCCTTCGGCAAGAAGCGCTTCTTCTTCGAGACCGACGAAGACGCGCCGCACGGCTCGCCCGGCGGCAGGGTGATACCGATCCATGCCGCGCGCCTGACGGAGCGCCATCATGCGCGGCCCGCAGATCCTGCTCACCGTGTTTCTGCCGTTCGCGCTCGGCCACTTCCTGTCGGCGCTGCTGCGCACCGTGAACGCGGTGCTGGCGCCGTCGCTGGTCGCCTCGCTCGGCCTGTCGCCCGGCCAGCTTGGCCTGCTCACCAGCGCCTTGTTCCTGGCCTTCGCGCTGGTCCAGCTGCCGGTCGGGATGGCGCTCGACCGCTACGGCCCGCGCCGGGTGCAGGTGCTGCTGCTGATGGTGGCGGCGGGCGGCGCGCTGCTGTTCGCGCACGGCACCACGTTTGTCCAGCTGGTGGCGGCGCGCGCCATCATCGGCGCGGGCCTGGGCGGCTGCTTCATGTCGGCGGTGAAGGCCATTTCGGCCAGCTTCCCATGCCTAGCCAAGCTGCCGTCGGTGCAGGGCTACATGATCGCCGTGGGCGGCCTGGGCGCGGCCAGCGCCACGCTGCCGGTGCGCCTGGCGCTCGACTTCACCGACTGGCGCGGCGTGTTCACGCTGCTGGCCGCGCTGGCGGCCGCATTGCGCGCTGCTGATCTGGTGTGTCACGCCGCGCAGCGAGCCGCCGCCCGGCACCCGCATGCCCACCCTGCAGTCGGTGCTGGCGGTCTACCGCGACCCCGTGTTTCGCCGCACCGCCTCGCTGATGCTGATTCCGCACGCCGTGTTCTTCGGAGTGCAGGGACTGTGGATCGGGCGCTGGCTGTCCGACATCAGCCATTTTTCGGAAGCCGGTGTGGCCTGGCTGCTGTACCTGAGCATGGCCGCCGTCATCTTCGGTTCGATCGCGGTCGGCATGCTCACCGAATGGGCCGGGCGCCACGGCATCGGTCCGCTCGACGTGGGCGCGATCGGCATCGCCCTGTTCCTGCTGGTGCAGCTGGGCGCGGCGCTCAGTGTCGTTCCCGGCATGGCGCTGCTGTCGGTGCTGTTCTCGCTGGTGGGCACCATCGCCGGACTGGAATACGCGATCGTCGCCCAGAGCATGCCTGCCGATCTGACGGGGCGCGCGTCGACCTGTCTGAACCTGCTCATTTTTGTGGGCGCGTTCGCGGTGCAGGCCAAGCTTCGGCATGGTGCTCGGCCTGTGGCAGCCGGACGCCTTCGGCCGCTACCCGGCCGCCGCTTACCGCGTCGCCTTCGGCTTGCTGATCCTGATCCAGCTGCCGGGCCTGGCGGGCTTCATCCGCGCCCGCCACGGCCTGCACGGCGCCTGGTTCTCGCACGCAAAAAATTCCTCCACGTAACGGAACAGGATGGTTTGCCAATTCCACTAGAATCGGCTTGCCTGTTCCCAAGCAAGGAGACTTTGATGCGTGCCCACCACCTGCTTCGCCTGTGCGCGGCGAGCGCGCTGCTCGCCGCCATCGCTGCTGCGCCGAGAAGGCGACCCTGCCGCCCACGGCCAGCGTGGGGCTTGGCATGCCAAGCCATTCCGCCGCCCGAGAAGCAGTTGATCCCGACGGTCGACATCGCCCCGGCCAAAGGCTGGCCGCAAGGCGCCACGCCCGTCGCGGCGCAAGGCCTGGCGGTAGCGGCCTTCGCCAGCGGACTGACCCATCCGCGCTGGCTGTACGTGCTGCCCAATGGCGACGTGCTGGTGGCCGAAACCAATGGTCCGGCGCGCCCGGACGACGCCAAGGGCATCCGGGGCTGGATCATGAAAAAGGTGATGGCCAAAGCTTGGCAGCCAAGTGCCGAGCCCGAACCGCATCACGCTGCTGCGCGACGCCGACCATGACGGGCGGGCCGAGGTGCGCACCGAATTTCTGCACAATCTGCATTCCCCGTTCGGCATGGCGCTGGTGGGCCAGACCCTGTACGTGGCCAACACGGACGGCATCGTCGCCTTCCCCTACCGCGCCGGCGAGAAACCGCGATCACCGCACCGCCGGTGCCGGTGGCAGCTGCCGGGCGGCCCGATCAATCACCACTGGACCAAGAACATCATCGCCAGCAAGGACGGGCGCAAGCTGTACGCGACCGTGGGCTCGAACAGCAACGTGGCCGAGAACGGGATCGGGAACGAGACCAACCGCGCCGCCATTCTCGAGATCGATCTGGCGACCAGGGCCACGCGCCTGTTCGCCTCCGGTCTGCGCAACCCGAACGGCCTGGCCTGGCAGCCCGACAGCGGCGCGCTCTGGACCGTGGTGAACGAACGCGATGAACTGGGCAGCGACCTGGTGCCCGACTACCTGACCTCGGTCAGGGATGGCGCCTTCTACGGCTGGCCCTACAGCTATTACGGCCAGCATGTGGACGAACGCGTCAGCCCGCCGCGGCCGGATCTGGTGGCGCGCGCCGTCAAGCCCGATTACGCGCTCGGCACCCACGTCGCGCCGCTCGGCCTGGCGTTCTACGAAGGCTCGCTGCTGCCGCGCGAATACGCGGGCGGCGCCTTCATCGGCCAGCACGGTTCCTGGAACCGCACGCCGCTCAATGGCTACAGCGTGGTCTTCATCCCGTTTTTCCATGGCATGCCGAACGGGAAACCGGTCGATATTCTGACCGGCTTTGTCAACGCGGACGGCGACGCTTACGGCCGTCCGGTTGGCGTGGCGGTGGACCAGGCCGGCGCCGTGCTGGTGGCCGACGACGTGGGCAATGTCGTGTGGCGGGTCACGCCGCGCCAGTAGGGCAATCGGGCGGCCGCGGGAGCAGAAGTCCGAGTCGCGTTACAATCGCTGCCTTGATTGCTCTTTGCAGGAATAAAAATGAAACTCGTTCGCTACGGCCGTCCAGGCAAGGAAAAACCTGGCCTGCTCGATGAAGAAGGCCGCCTGCGCGACCTGTCCGCTGTCATCTCCGACGTCACGCTTCAGCCCAGCTGTCGGACAAGGCGCTGAAAAAACTGGCCGCCATCGACGAAAAAACACTGCCGCTGGTGCGCGGCAATCCACGCTTTGGCGTGCCGTTCACCGGCACCCGCAAGTTCATCGGCATCGGCCTCAATTACGCCGACCATGCCGCCGAGACGGGCGCGCCGATTCCGAAAGAACCGATCATCTTCATGAAGGCGATCACCTGCCTGAACGGTCCGGACGACGCCATCATGCTGCCCCAGGGTTCCAAGAAGACCGACTGGGAAGTCGAACTCGGGGTCGTGATCGGCACCAAGGCGCAGTACGTGAGCGAAAGCCGACGCCCTCAAGTACGTGGCTTGGCTACTGCGTGGTCAACGACGTTTCCGAGCGCGAGTACCAGAAAGAACGGGGCCCGCAGTGGGACAAGGGCAAGGGCTGCGACACCTTCGGCCCGGTCGGCCCGTGGCTGGTCACGCGCGACGATGTGATCGACGTGCAGAAGCTGGACTTGTACCTCGAGCTGAACGGCAAGCGGATGCAGACCGGTTCCACCGAGACCATGATTTTCTCGGTGGCGCAGATCGTCAGCTACGTGTCGCGCTTCATGACGCTCGAACCTGGCGACATCATCGCGACCGGCACCCCGCCGGGCGTGGGCGATGCGCGCAAGCCGAAGCGCTTCCTCAAGAAGGGCGACACCCTGCGGCTCGGCATCGCCGGTCTGGGCGAACAGCAGCAGGATGTGATCGGCTACGCGGTTTGAACACATCGCCCTCGCGCAGGCGGGGGCCCATAGCACGTCCCCGAATTCGATCAACGCGCTATGGAGGGCTCGCATGCGAGCCCCGCCTCCGCGAGGGCGACGTTAAAGATTTTCTCGCAGTGCCCCGTTGATCGAATCCGACAGACGACTCACGATCTCTGCCAGATCCTCATCACTGGCAATGAACGGCGGCGCCAGCAGCACATGGTCGCCGTGCACGCCGTCGATGGTGCCGCCCATCGGGTAGACCATCAGCCCGTGCGCCATCGCCTGCGTCTTGATGTGCGCATGCAGCGTGAGCGCCGGATCGAAGGGCTGCTTCGATTCCCGGTCGCGCACGATTTCCAGCCCCATGAACAAGCCCCGTCCGCGAATGTCGCCCACATGCGGGTGGTCGCCGAACGCCGCTTGCAGCAGGCGCCGCAGCGTGTGGCCGCGCGCGCACACCGCCGCCAGCAAGCCGTCGCGCTCGATCACCTTTTGCACCGCCAGCGCGGCCGCAGCGGCCACCGGGTGGCCAATATACGTGTGCCCGTGCAGGAAGCTGCCGCTCCCGCTTCGCAAGCGCTCCACCAGCGCGCCTTGCGCCAGCACCGCGCCGATCGGCATGTAACCCGCTCCCAGCCCCTTGGCGATGGCGACGATGTCGGGCACCACCCCTTCCTGTTCGATCGCGTACATGGTCCCGGTCCGGCCCATGCCGCACATGACTTCGTCGGCGATGAACAGGATGCCGTATTTGTCGCATAGCGCGCACACGCCGCGAAAATAGCCGGGCGTGGGCGGGATGGCGCCGCCGGTCGCTTGCTACCACCGTCTCGGCGCAAAAGGCGATCACCTGGTCCGGGCCTACTGCGAGGATGGTCGTTTCCAGCTCGCGCAGCAGGCCCAGTGTGTACTCCTGCTGCGACTGGCACGGCATGCGGTCGCGGTATTCGTAGCAGGGGGCCACGCGTGCCACGTTCATCAGCAGCGGCATGAACGGGCGGCGGCGCCACTCGTTGCCGCCGACCGCCAGCGCACCCAGCGTGTTGCCGTGATAGCTCTGGCGGCGCGCGATGAACACCGTGCGCCGCTCCTGGCCGCTCTCGACGCAGTACTGGCGCGCCAGCTTGAGCGCGGTCTCCATCGCTTCCGATCCGCCCGACACCAGGTACACCTGGTCCAGTCCTGGGGCGCGCATGGCAGCCAGCCGCGCCGCCAGTTCTTCGGCCGCGTCGGTGGTAAAAAGGCGGTGTGCGCATAGGCGTTCGACGCGAGCTGGCGCTGCATGGCGGCCAGAATGTCGGGATGGCCGTGGCCCAGCGAGGACACGGCGGCGCCGCCGCAGGCATCGATGTAGGACTTGCCGTCGCGGTCGACGATCATCATTCCCTGCGCGCTGACGGCAACCGGCGGCGTATGGCGCAGGCTGCGGTGCATGATCTGGCTCATGACTTCTCCACTGGAAATTATTGTCTGTTGACAATAAACGCAGAAGCCGTTGATTCTTTTGATTTTTCGCGCAAGCTGTGCGAATATTTTTGCATGACAGACCGACTCGGCCCACTGGCGCCAGACCAACTCAGCGAGGCGCAGCAGGCCGCCGCGCAAGCCATCATCGACGGCCCGCGCGGGGCCCTGTACGGCCCCTTCGTGCCGCTCCTGCGCAGCCCCGAACTGATGCAGTGCGCCCAGCAGCTGGGCGAATACCTGCGCTACCGCAGCGCCATCGGCACCCGCCTGTCGGAGCTGGCGATCCTGGTGACGGCGCGAATGGAACCAGCAGGTGGAATGGGCGATTCACGCGCCGATCGCGCAGCGCTGCGGCATCGCGGGCGAGGTGATCGAAGCGATCGCGCAGCAGGCGCCACCGCCCAACATGCTGGTCGACGAAGAACTGGTCTACGATTTTTGCATCGCGCTGCACCGCGACAAGCGGGTGGGCGACGCGATCTGGGCCGACGCGCTGGCGCAGTTCGGCGAGAAGGGCGTGGTCGACCTGATGGGCATCAACGGCTACTACACGCTGCTGGCGATGGTGATGAACGGTGCGCAGACGGCCGTGCCCGAATCCGAGCACGCCCGCCTGCCGGAATAGCTCAGTCCTGCGCCGTCTGCCAGAAGTAGACGCTGCCGTCGTCGCTGCCGCCGAAAGCGTAGCGCCCGTCGGGCGTAATCGCCATCGGCCAGTTCATGATCGGGGTCGGATAGCGCCACAGCTGGGCGCCGGTGGCGCCGTCGAACAGATAGAAATTCCCCGGCGTTTCCTTGGGCGGCTTGGTCAGCGGGTAGATCGGCTGGCCGTCGGTGGCGGTCACGCTTTGCGCTTCGCGCGCCAGGCTCACGCCCGGGTTGCCCGAAAACTGCAGCGGGCTGCCCCAGCAAAGATGGGGGAACTGGCGGCTGCCGTCCTGCACCGATTCGACCAGATACAGATAGCCGCTGCTCGGCCCCTCCAGCGGCTCCGTGGGCGGCAGGGCGACGTTGGCGGCGCAGGCCAGCACCACGCGTCCCGTGCTGGTTTCGGTGATGTCGATGCCGTAGGCGATGTTCAGGTTTGGCAGCGTCGGCCGGTATTGCCACAGCGGCGACGTCACATTGGCCGGGCCGAGCAGGGCGCAGCTGCCGTCATGCAGCGCCGCGCCCCAGTAGTTGCCGGTGGCCGCCATCGCCACCCGCTGCACCGCGGTCGTGGTGGGCCAGATGCCGCTCACGGACAGCGCCTGGTTGACGATCGCGAGCGACACCACTTGTCCGGTCGCCGGGGTGCCGTCGGTGTCGTGGTAAATCGTGCAGGCGACGACGGCGTTGAAGCCGTTGGGCGAGATCGCGCAGCTGCCGCAGGACGCGCCGGTGAAGCTTTGCTGGCCCACGCAGGTGTAGGCGCTGCCCGTGTAGCTGTACAGTTTAACGGTGTCGCCCGACACGGCCAGCAGCAGGCTGCCGTCGCCCGACAGCGCCACCTGGCTCACGCGCGCGGAGAACGTTTCGTTCAGCAGCAGCGCGCCGTCGGACAGGCGGTAGGCGGTCAGCAGGCTAGAGCCAGCTTGGTCGCAGTGTCTCGCCATCGCTGCTGCCGGACATTGCCGTCGGCGCTGACGGCAACCCAGAACACCCCCTGCGCGCAGTTTACTACCCCTGAACGGCCATTTGCCGCGCAGCAGCGCTTGGCTGCCGTCGTAGTGGTAGACGTTGAAGGTGCCGTCGCCGTATTCGTTGGAGGTGCCGAAAATGCAGCTATCGCCATCGGCGCTGACGGCCACGGAATTGACTTGCAGGGTAGGGTCGGGAGTGAAGGTCCAGCTCGGGGAGGCAGTCAGGGGCAGCGGTTTGGTCATGTTATCCATGTCGTGAGAACTACGTTGGAAAGTCTATGAAGCCAGAATCGATGGTACTGCGGGGGTAAATCAGCTACAGCGTCAGTGCCAGAATTTCCACCATGGCGCGGGGCGGGCGGGTTCGCGCAAAACGTGGAACAGGTCGTCCTGCGGGTCGCTTGCGGCGTCGTGCCGGAATCCCGTGATGCGTTCGGCCAGGTCGAGCGGGATGTCGAACACGCTGTCGATGTCCTCGTCGATCTGGTCCATCGAGCGCGAGGCGACGTTGGCAGCGACCGCGTCGGAAAACTGGGCGGGCAGCTCGCCGTCGGTGCTCAGGTTGATGCAGTCCAGGTCGCCCTGGTGGAATACTTCCCAGACCCTGGCGCCTTGCGACCACAGGGCGGCGTAGCTGAAATTGACATGCTCTTCGATCGAACATGCCAGGACTTCGCAGCCTACCGACAGTGCGGCCAGGCCAGCGGGGGCGATGATGCGGTGATCGCAGCCGCAGGCCGCGATCAGGGTCCAGCCATGCGGCGCCGCGCCTGCCGCTGACGGGCGCCTTCCAGAAATTGGCCTTTTCCTCAGTGACCGTGAGCGACAGGCGCTCGAGCACCGCATCGTAATCGATGCCGCGCACGGCGATCCAGGAGAGCGCGATGCCCATCTCAGGCCAGCGCTTCCTTGGCCGCTTCTTCGGGCGTGAGGCCGTCGTAGAACTGGTCGGTGAACCATTCGACCTGCTCTTCGATGTGATCCTGGGCCTGCTTGACGGTGGCGCCATGCGCATGACGAGGAATTTCTCAACCTCGATGCACCAGTTGATCAGTTCCATCGTCTCTTCGTCGAGTTCTTCTTTTTTGGCCATGATGCTACTCCTTGTGGTCGTGGTGGAGTGGGTGATCGATATCGGTCACCATATCCCATTTTTTGAATTCCGGCTCGAAATCGCTCAGCGCGAGCAGGTTCATGCTGGTGCGCGCACCGGGCTCCGTCAGTTCATGCCTAAGCAGCGATGCGGCGCGCCAGCAGCACGGCGGCCATGCACGGAATTTCCGGGCCATGATCGTCGTCGGCGGCGATATGCCATGCTGCCTGCGCCGGGGCACCCGCGCCATCGAGGCCGCGCACGCGCACCACCATCCCGCCCAGCGCGCTGCCGAACGGGTCGAGCAGGTCGGCGGAACGGTTCAGGAAGGCCGCCAGTTTCTCCGGCCGCTTGATCAGGCCCATGCGGCGCAGCGCACCGATGGCGGCCAGGCCGCGCTGGCTGATGCCGATTTCCAGGGCCGCGCGGAACATCACCGACTGCGATCCGGGATAGCGGGCCGGGAACAGCTCCAGATCGGGAATGTCGCACAGGGCGCCGATGCGCGGACGCAGGCGCTGGTAGTGCACCCGCGCCGCTTTTCCCAGCCGTGCTGCGTGACCCAGCGTCCGCCCTGCCACACCTGAATCGCTTCGCCGCAGTAGCCAAGCACGGCGGCCATGGTGGCCACGCCGCGCGGCGCCGTTTGCGCCGACAAGGATGCAAAAGTCGATGTCGGCAACCTGGGTCCAGCTTACCGTCAGCTGGTCCACGACCGCCGACGACAGCGCTTAACACCGTGCTGGCGCTTAAGCAATGGCGGTCTTGCCGCAGGCGCGGAAGGCGGCGTCCAGCGCGGCGGGAAAATCGCAGACGAAGCGGCGGCCGTCGGCCAGGTCGATGTAATGGGCGCCATGGGCAGCGACCGCGTGTGCCACGCCGTAGCCCTGGGCCTGGAACGGGCCTAGCCGTATGAATGACCAGGCCCGCGCCCAGCTTGGCGAGGACCTGCGCCAGTTGCGGGTCGTGGATGTCGATCACGGCGGCGGCAGCGCCGCATTCGGCGGCCAGTGCGGCCGCCTTGGCGCGGTCACGTCCGGCAATGATCAGTTCGATCCCCGGCGAACGGGCCAGGGCACGGCAGATGCGGGCGCCGAAATTGCCGTAGCCGCCGAGGACGATGGTCTTCACTTGGCGGCGAGACCCTTGGCCAGCAGGCCTAAGCAACGACGTCGTTCATGTCGGTCTTGCTGTCGGCGGCCAGCGTTTGCAGCTGTTTCACCAGGTCGCCATTGAGCTTGCAGGCGAAGGGCACGAGGCCCAGCGCGCTCGCGCTCACGCTGTTCGCGGCGGTCGACGGCGGCAGTGTCGCCCTGACCGAAACCGGCTGCGCCTGGAGCGACCATCTTGCCCATCAATTTTTTGGCGTCGCTCTTTGCCATGCCGGTTTTTTTCATGTGTTGCCTTGTGTGGGTGAGGGGGCTTACGCCAGTACTTTTTCAGCCAGGCCGAGATGTCGTCGACTTCTTCCTGGCACAGCGAGTGCTGCATATAGTAGTCGTGCCATTCGACCTGGTAGCCGAGGGCCTTGAGCAGCTCGCGCGACTGTTCG
Source organism: Massilia sp. H-1 (assembly GCA_024703915.1). GTDB lineage: Bacteria > Pseudomonadota > Gammaproteobacteria > Burkholderiales > Burkholderiaceae_D > Telluria_A. The sequence continues at coordinate 3,515,268 of CP087969.1, forward strand.
GCGCGGGCGATCGGAATCACGCCGTCGTGCTGGCCGTGGACCATGAAGACGGGCGTGCGCAGGCTCGCTTCGCTGCGTTCGTTCGAAATTTTGTCGGCCAGCGGCACGTAGCCGGACAGGCACATCAGGCTTAGCCAGCGGCTCCGGATGGCGCAAGCCGGTCTGCAGCGTCATCGCGCAGCCCTGCGAGAAGCTTAGCCAGGATGATGCGCGAGGCGGGAATGCCGCGCGCCTTTTCCTGGGCGATCAGGGCTTCGACCTGCAACTGCGACGCGCGCAGGCCAGGTTCGTCTTCCATCCGTCCCAGGTCGTTCATCTTGATGTCGTACCAGGCGCGCATGACGTAGCCGCCATTGATCGTCACCGGCATCGTGTTCGCATGCGGGAAGATGAAACGGATCATCGCAGGCTTGGCCAGGTCGAGTTCGCGCACGAAGGGGACGAAGTCGTTGCCGTCGGCGCCCAGGCCGTGCATCCAGATGACGGAAACGGTCGGTTCGGGGGCGGTGTCGACGACGATGTGTTCGAGCAGTTGGGTCATGTTGTTATGGTGTTGGCTGCGGGCGCAGCGCCGACTTGGGCCGGAACGCCTTGCACACGGCGGGATTGGTGTCGATGTAGGGGCCGCCGATCAGGTCCACGCAGTAAGGCACGGCCGCGAAAATGCCGCCGACCAGCTGCTTGCCGTCGGCGTCGCGCAAGCCTTCCAGCGTTTCCTTGATCGCTTTCGGCTGGCCGGGCAGGTTCATGATCAGGGCCGCGTGGTCCTTGATCTCGCGGATCACGGCGGTCTGGCGCGACAGGATCGCGGTCGGCACGAACTGCAGGCTGATCTGGCGCATCTGCTCGCCGAAGCCCGGCATCTCCTTGGTGCCGACGGCCAGCGTCGCTTCCGGCGTGACGTCGCGCCGCGAAGGCCCGGTGCCGCCCGTGGTCAGCACCAGGTGGCAGCGCTGCTGGTCCACCAGGTCGATCAGGACTTGTTCGATGTGCCCCCGTTCGTCGGGAATGAGGCGCTGTTCGATGCGGTAAGGCGTGGTGATGGCGCTTACCAGCCAGTCGGCCAGGGCCTAAGCAGGCCCTTGTCTTCGTAGATGCCGCCGCTGGCGCGGTCGGACACCGACACCAGGCCGAGCACCAGTTCCACATCACTCGTCGTCGGACTCGTCATCTTCGGGCTCGGCGTCGTCGTCGGTCGGGGCGGCGGCTTTCTTGCCCTTGTTGGCCAGGTCCTTGAGGATCTGGAAGATCTCGCGGTAGGCTTTGGGCGGCTTGTTCTCGGCCTGCTCCTTGCGGGCATTGCGGATCAGGGTGCGCAGGTGCTGGCCGTCCAGTTCCGGGTGTTCGCCCAGCAGAACGGTCAGGGCCTTGTCGTCGGCCAGCAGCTTCTCGCGGCGGCGTTCGAGCGCGTGCAGGGCCGCGGTATCGGCCTTGGACATGCCCTTCCAGCTGTCGATGGTGCGCTGGATGACGGCGATTTCTTCTTCGTCCAGGGTGCGCATCTTTTTGCCCACGAATTGCATCTGGCGGCGCTACTTCGTGGTTGGTGATGGTCTGGCACATCAGGATGGCGTCGCGCACGTCTTCGGGCATCGGGACGCGTTTGACACGGTCGCGCGCCTCGTTGACCAGTTCTTCGCCGAGTTTTTGCAGCTCGCTCATCTGGCGCTTGAGCTCAGACTTGGAAGGGCGCTCGTATTCTTGTTCGAACTCGGAGGACTGGAACCCGCAGGCGCCGCGGTTAGGATTTGGCATGATAATGGAGCTAAGCAGGCGCTAGTCCGACCGGTAAAAACTGTAAACGACTGCTATCATACCCTTTTAACCGGATAGCCGAAGAAAACCCACATGACCGACTCCGTCTTCATCCATACCCAGGATCAGCTCAAACAGCTGGCGCGCGACGTGCTTTCCTTCGCCAAAGAGGCCGCGGGCACCGATGCCGCCGTCGAGATTTCCGAGGGCAGCGGCCTGTCGGTCTCGGTCCGGCGCGGCAAGATCGAGACGATCGAGCAAAACAAGGACAAGGGCATGGGCGTGACGGTCTATATCGGCCAGAAGCGCGGCAATGCCAGCACCTCCGATTTTTCCACGGCCGCCCTGCGTGCCACGGTCGACGCGGCCTACAACATCGCGCGCTTCACGGCCGAAGACGACTGCGCTTAGCCTGGCCGACGCCGACATGCTCGAAATGGCCCCGCGCGACCTGCGCCTGTGCTACCCGTGGACGGTCAGCACCGAACAGGCGGTGCTGCTGGCCCAGCGCGCCGAAAACGCGGCCTTCGAGGTCGATCCGCGCATCACCAATAGCGAGGGCGCCAGCGTCCACGCCCAGCAATCGCACTTCGTGGCGGCCAACACGCGCGGCTTCATCGGCGGCTATCCGTTCTCGCGCCACACCCTGTCGGTGGCGCCGATCGCTCTAAGAGGGCGCCAAGATGCAGCGCGACGACTGGTACACCTCGGTGCGCAACGCCAAGGACATGGCCGCGCCCGAAAAGTCGGCCGCTACGCCGCCGAGCGCGCCCTGGCGCGCCTGAACGCGCGCAAGCTCGATACCCGCACCTGCCCGGTCCTGTTCGAGGCGCCGCTGGCGGCCTGGCCTGCTGGGCTCCTTCGTGCAGGCGGTGTCGGGCGGTTCGCTGTACCGCAAGTCCAGTTTCCTGCTCGATTCGCTCGGCAAGGACATATTCCAGAAGCATATCCAGATCCTGGAAGACCCGCACCAGGTGGGCGGGGTCGGCTCGGCCCCGTTCGACGAAGAAGGCGTGCGCACCGCGCGCCGCCTGGTGGTGGAAAACGGCGTGGTCAAGGGTTACTTCCTGTCGTCCTATTCGGCGCGCAAGCTGGGCATGAAAACCACGGGCAACGCGGGCGGCTCGCACAACCTGACCATCAGCTCGTCCAACACCAGCAAGGCGGACGACTTCGCTTAAGCATGATCCGCAAGATGGGGCGCGGCCTGCTGGTCACCGAACTGATGGGGCAGGGCACCAATTACGTGACGGGCGACTATTCGCGCGGCGCGTCCGGCTTCTGGGTCGAGAACGGCGTCATTCAATACCCGGTCGAGGAAATCACGATCGTTCTAAGCAACATGAAAGACATGTTCCGCCAGATCGTTGCGGTCGGCAACGACGTCCTTACACGCGGCAACAAGCAGACCGGCTCGATCCTGATCGAGAACATGGTGGTGGCTAAGCAGCTGATCCCGGCTGCATGGGGCCTTGCGCCCGCGTCGAATTGAGTTGCAAGCTTGCCGGGTCGCCAATACACTAGACCGGCAATTTCACAACTACAAGGAGACAACACCATGGAACGTCGTTCCTTCATTGGCAAGGCGGCGCTGGGCGCATCGGTAGGCCTGATCGCCGCGCCCGCGCTGGCGCAGTCGCAGCCGACCATCAACTGGCGCCTGGCCAGCAGCTTCCCCAAAACGCTGGACACGATCTATGGTGCTTCCGACACGCTGACCAAGCGTGTCTCGCAACTGACTGGCGGCAAATTCAATATCCGCACCTTCGCCATGCGCATGAAATCATGCCGGGCCTGCAAGTGATGGACGCGGTCCAGGCCTAAGCACGGTCGAAATGGGCCACAGCGCCTCCTACTATTACTTCGGCAAGGATTCCACCTTCGCCTTCGATTGCGCGGTGCCCTTCGGCCTGACGTCGCGCCAGCACACGGCCTGGTACGAGCAGGGCGGCGGGCGCGAACTGATGCGCGATTTCTTCAAGGGCTACGGCATCGTCAACTTCCTGGGCGGCAATTCCGGCACCCAGATGGGTGGCTGGTTCCGCAAGGAAATCAAGTCAGTGGCCGACCTCAAGGGCACCAAGATGCGCGTGGGCAGGCTTCTGCTTAAGCAAGGTCATGGAGCGCCTGGGCCTGGTGCCGCAGCAGCTGGTAAGCAGCGGCGACATCTACCCGGCCCTGGAAAAGGCACGATCGATGCGGCCGAATGGGTCGGCCCTTACGACGATGAAAAGCTCGGCCTGTACAAGGTGGCGCCGTTCTACTACGCCCCGGGCTGGTGGGAGGCGGGCGCGAGTTTCTCCTTCTACGTCGGCATCAAGGAATGGGAAAAGCTGCCCAAGGAATACCAGGCGGCGCTGGAAGTGGCCACCTATGAAGCGCACATCGTGATGCAGTCCGAGTACGATGCCAAGAACCCGGCCGCTGGCTGGCCTGCTCAAAAACGGCGTCAAGCTGCGCACCTTCTCCAAGGACATCATGAACGGCTGCTACGCCGCCGCCCAGGAAGTGATGAGCGAGGAAGCGGCCAAGAACGCCAAGTTCAAGAAGGTGTATGAGCCATGGTCGCGCTTCCGCCAGGATCAGAACATGTGGGCATCGGTGGCCGAGGCCAGCATGCAGCAGTATCTGATCAACGCAGGACGCGCCAAGTAAGTCCGCCCGGCCTCCATGGGCAGGCGGAGGCCACGTTGTTTTCATCGCATTCACCGGCTTTTTCATGTTCAGAATTCTGTTCCTCATCTGTATCGCCTTCGGCGCCTGGCAGCTCTACACCAAGGGCAATCCCCTGCGCAGCGGCGCCCCCGTGAAGGGCCCCGACGGCAAGCCGCTGGTGATCCTGTTCAGCGGGCCCGATTGCGGCGCCAACTGCGGCAATATCCGCACCGAGCTGCAGGCGCGCAAGGTCAGCTTCCGGGAAGTCGAGATGAGCGGCCCGGACGACAAGACGGCCGTGCAGTACCGCGTCAATGCCTACCCGACCACGATGGTCGGCGAGCGCATGCTGGTCGGCAGCGACGTGCGCCCGCTGGGCGGCGTGCTGGCCGAAGCGTTCGGCGAGGAGGTGCTGACCCGCACCGAAAAAATGGCCATGTCGAACCACTTCGACGCCCAGGGCAAGCCCAAGGTGGTCTTGTACGGCACCAAGTGGTGCGGCTACTGCCGCAAGCAGCGCGAACTGTTTGCCGCGAAGGGCGTCGCCTTCGACGACATCGACGTCGAGGCCGACGAGCGCGGCATGCTCGCCTACAGCGCCCTCAAGGGAAGCGGCTATCCCCTGACCTACGTCGGCTACCGCCGCTACGACGGCTTCAATGACGACCAGCTGATGGCCTCGGCCGAAGCCACGCTCAAGGCGCGCTGACGGCGCGCGTGGCGCCGATCAGCTGCAGCAGGCGGTCGGCGTCGACCGGCTTGACCAGGTGCTGGTTGAAGCGATGGCGCCACGGCCAGGGCGCGGTCGTTCTGCTGGCCGTAGCCGGTCACGGCGATCATCAGCGCGCCCGCCGTTTCGGGCAGGCGGCGCAGGCGGCGCGCCAGTTCGTAGCCATCCATGTCGGGCAGGCCGATATCGAGAATGCAGACCGTGGGCGCCTGTTCGCGCGCCAGCGTCAGCGCGTGCTGCGGCCGGTGCGCCACTTTCACTTCGTGCCCCGACGCTTCGAGCAGCATGCCGAGCATGACGGCGGCGTCTTCATTGTCGTCCACCACCAGCACCCGTTCGTGCCCGGGCGGCGGCGCCGTGCGGATGCCCGGCGCGCCGCGCGGGGGCGCTCGCGTGGCGCGGCAGGCGCACTTCGAAGGTGCTGCCGGTATTGGCGCCGTCGCTCACGCAGCGCACCTTCCCCCCATGCAGCTCGACCAGGCTCTTGACCAGCGCCAGTCCCAGACCCAGCCCGCCCTGCGAACGGTCGGAGCTGCGTTCGGCCTGGGTGAACAGTTCGAACACGTGGGTGTGCAGTGCGGGCGCGATGCCGATCCCGTTGTCGCTGACCGCGACCAGCACCTGGGCCGCGTCGGCCGCCACTTCCAGCCGCAGGCGGCCGCCGTCGGGCGTGTACTTGGCCGCGTTGTTGAGCAGGTTGGTGAGGATCTGGACCAGCCGGTTGGCGTCGCCCAGCACCAGCACCTGCTCGCCGGGCAGCAGCTGCTCGAGCTGGTGGCCGCGCGCGGCGATCATCGGGCGCACCTGTTCGATGGCGCTGGCGACGATCTCGCGCATGTCCTGCGGTTCCGGTTCGATCGTGACCTGGCCGCGCGTGACGCGCGAGACATCGAGCAGGTCGTCGACCAGCCCCGTCATGTGGCGCACCTGGCGGCTGATGATGCCGCTGGTGCGGCGCATGCCGTCGGCGTCGAGCGGGCTTTTTCCATCAGTTCGGCGGCGGCGCTGATCGGCGCGAGCGGGTTGCGCAGTTCGTGCGCCAGCATCGCCAGGAATTCGTCCTTGCGCTGGTTGGCGTCGCGCAGCTCGGCCTGGGTGCGCGCGTTTTCCAGCGCCGACCAGGTCCGCTCGGCCATGTCCCGCGCGGTCCGCACGTCGGCCTGGCTCCAGCGGCGCGGCGCCGCGTCCTGCACCGACAGGATGGCGATCATGCGCCCGCCCTTGACCAGCGCCACGGCCAGGTTGGCGCGCACGTTCATGGCCGCATAGGCGGCGCCGAAAGCGGCGGTGCGCGGATCGTCCAGGATGTCGTCGATCACCATCGCGTGGCCGGCGGCGCAGGTCGTCGACCACGCCGGGGCCGAAGTCGTCCAGGCGCCGGATCGCGCCGCCCAGCGGGGCGATGCCGTCGCGCAGCCAGCCGCCGCGCACCGAGAACACGCCGCGCTCGTCGTCGACGTCGCAGTACTGCACCCGCGCCACGTCCAGGTGGCGGCCCAGGCTGTCGTCGGCGGCGGCCACCACGTCCTCGGGCAAGACCAGCGGGCGCAGGCGGTCGGCCAGGGCCAGCTGGAAGGCTTGCAGCTGGCGCGCGATGACGTGCTCGGTGGTTTCGACCACGGTGCAGTACAGGCCAGAACCACGGCGCCACCCCGGTCTTCCATGGGCGAATAGGAAAAGGTGAACCAGGCCGCCTCGGGGAAACCGTGGCGCAGTATGGTCAGGGGCAAGTCTTCGAAAATAGCTGGAGCGCCCGGCCAGGGCGGCATCGACGATGTGCAGGATGTCGTCCCAGATTTCGGGCCAGACCGTGTGGAAGGGCTGGCCCAGTCCGCGCGGGTGCTTGTCGCCCATGATGGCGGCGTATTCGTCGTTGTACAGGAAACCGAGTTCGGGGCCCCAGGCCACGAACATCGGAAATTTCGAGTTGAGCATCAGATTGACGGTCGTCATCAGCTCATGCGGCCAGTGCACGGGCGGGCCCAGCGGCGAGCGCGCCCAGTCGGTGCTGCGCAGGATGGCGCGCACCCCGCCCTCGCCGTGGAAACTACGTGGTTGCCATGAAATCTTGTCCATGAAATATTCTCGCATGAACAGGCGCGCGGCCAGGGCCGCGCGCAATCGTGCGCGTCAGAATCGGTAGCCGACGCCCACCGACACCAGGGTCGGATCGACCTTGACGGCGCTGACCACTGCGCCCGAGACCGTCACGTCGCTGCGGATGCTGATGCGCTTGAGGTCGAGGTTGAGCGACCAGTTGCGGTCGATCGCATAGTCGAGGCTTAGCTTGCAGGGCCAGCCCGGTGCTGTGGTGTTCGAGCCCATGCTGCGCCATTCAGAAGATGCACGCTGGAAATTCTGGTGTAGTTCAGGCTTGGCGCCGAGATAGGGCGTGAACGGGCCGCGCGTCGAAGCGGTACTGGGCCAGCAGGGTGGGCGGCAGGTGGCGGAAGCTGCCGATCGATGCGCCGTCGAGCATCACCTCATGCCGCTGCGGCACGGTCAGCACCAGTTCGGCCGCCAGGTTGGGGCTGAAGAAGTAGCTGATGTCGATTTCGGGAATGGTGCGGCTTTCGACGCTGATCCGGTTGGCCGCGCCGGTGCTTGAACGATGGGATCGGACTTGTCGGCTTAGCGCCAGGTGGGTGGCGCGGACCCGCACCAGCCAGGAACCATCCTGGGCCAGTGCGGCAGGTGCGGCTGCTGCCAACAGATTGGCGGCGATGGCGAATACGAGGGTGCTGCGTTTCATGGTCATTTCCTTCATCGTTGTCATTAGGTCTACGATGAAGTTTATTGATGAGCCTCAATAAATTCTTTGATGCAAATCAAAAATCATGATTCATGAAACGCATGACTGCTTATTTGGCCAGGCGCAGCGATTGCAGGATCGGTTGCAGCACGGCCGCACCCAGGCGGGCACTGCGCGCGCCATCCCAGCCGCTCTGCGGGTCGGGATCGTTGGCATTGTCCTTGAACGGCAGTTCGAGCGTGAGCGACAGGCAGCCGAAGGCGTGGGTGATGTGCGGCGAACCCATGGTGATGGTTTCCGGGGTGTACGGCGAGTCGCCGTAGCCGTGCACGTCCTGGAAGTCGGGGCTGGCGATCTTGTAGAAGTCGGAGAACGCTTTTTCCTGGGCGGCCTGGGCGGGCGTGAAGGTCGGCAGGGAAGCGCTGCTTAGCCACGAACACGTAAGGCAAGCCTTCGTCGCCGTGCACGTCGAGGAACAGGTCGCAGCCGGTTTCGTGCATCTTCTGCTTGACCAGGAATACTTCCGGGCTGCGTTCCATGGTCGGGGTGTTCCACTCGCGGTTCAGGTTGGCGCTTAAGCCGCGTTGGTGCGCAGGTTGCCGCGCACCGAGCCGTCCGGGTTCATGTTCGGCACCACGTAGAACACGGCGTCCTTGAGGCACTGGCGGCCGAACGGGTCGGCCGGGTCGAGCAGGGCGTCGAGCATGCCCTCGACGAACCATTCGGCCATGGTCTCGCCCGGATGCTGGCGCGCGATGACCCAGACCTTCCTGGCCGCTTGCGGGTCGCCGATCACCAGTACGTTCATGTCGCGCCCGTCGACGGTGCTGCCCAGGTCGACCATGCGCACATGTTCGGACATCTGGGCCCGGTCCAGCAGCTCGAGGTGGCGTTCCCACGAATACGGCTCGAAATAGGCGTAATACACGCTGTCCATGCCCGGGGTATGGGTGATCGTCATGACGTCGCCGTCAAAGCTGGTCGGCACCCGGAACCAGTGCACGCGGTCGTAGCTGGCCATGGCCTGGTAGCCGTTCCAGCCGTCCGGGTAGGCGCACTTGCTTAGAACGTTCAGGAAGCGGATCGTGCACGCTTCGCCCTGGGCGCCCTGCAGGCGGAAGTAGAACCACTGGGTGATGTCGGCGTGCGAATCTTTGCGGATGTTCAGGTCGATGGCGCCAAGCTGGTGGCGCTGACGATGTCGATGGCGCCAGCGTCAAACTGGCTGCTGATCTTGATAGACATGGGTGTCCTTGGTCGGTAATGGGAGGGCGCGAGGCCGAGGCGACATGATAACGCTTGCCAGCTAGTCATGCACTTGAAACAAGGATGTCGGATACTAATCGGAAGTGTTCTTTTATAGAAACAACCATGAAACAATCGCGACATCTTTTTCGCGCTGTTCAACAACAAGATACAATTGTCAGGTTATTGTCAGGTTGGTAAAGACGCCAAGTTGGCGGGATGATCAGGAGAGTGCATGCGTCGTCGGTCCTTCCTTACCAGTGCAGCAGTGGGCGCGGGCGCCGGCGTGGTCGCCGCCCCGGCCGTGGCGCAGTCGGCGCTTCCCCTGAACTGGCGCCTGGCATCGAGTTTCCCAAAGACACTAGACACGATTTTCGGCGCGGCCGACGTATTCACCCGGCGCGTGTCGCAACTGACCGGCGGGCGTTTCCAGATCCGCGCCTTTGCTTATGGCGAGATCGTGCCCGGCCTGCAAGTGATGGACGCGGTCCAGGCCGGAACGGTCGAGATGGGGCATACGGCGTCCTACTACTATTTTGGCAAGGATCCGACCTTCTCCTTCGACACGGCCATGCCTTTCGGGCTGACCTCGCGCCAGCAGACGGCGTGGTTCGAGCAGGGCGGCGGACGCGAACTGCTGCGTGAGTTTTTCCGCGGCTATGGCGTCGTCAACTTCCTTGGCGGCAACACCGGAACCCAGATGGGCGGCTGGTACCGCAAGCAGATTAAAACGGTGGCCGACGTCAAGGGCCTCAAGATCCACATCATCGCTTTGCCGGGCGCGTGATGGAGCGCATGGGCGCGGTGCCGCAGCAGATTGCTTAAGCGCCGACGTGTATCCGGCGCTGGAAAAGGCACGATCGACGCGGCCGAGTGGGTCGGCCCCTACGACGATGAAAAACTGGGACTGGCCAAGGTCGCGCCGTATTACTATGCGCCGGGCTGGTGGGAGGCGGGGCCGCAGTTGTCGTTCTACGTCAACATCAAGGAATGGGAAAAGCTGCCCAAGGAATACCAGGCGGCAATTGAGGTGGCCAGCTACGAAGCCCACGTGGTGATGCAGGCCGAGTACGACGCCCGTAATCCGGCGGCGCTGGCGCGCCTGCTCAAGGCTTTACGCCAAGCTCAATACCTTCTCGAAGCCGATCATGGACGCGGCGTACAAGATTTCGCAGGAAGTGATGGAAGAAGAGGCGGCAAAGAACGCCAAATTCAAGAAGATCTATGAACCATGGAAGCGTTTTCGCCACGACCAGAACCAGTGGGCCTCGGTGGCGGAGGCGCAAATGCAGAATTACCTTATTTCTGTCGGGCGCAAGTAACTCGTCAGTTGTTTGTGATAAGTCAAGGCGCGCAGTGGCGTAGCTGTTATATTAGCCGGTGCGCGCTGTTGAGGCGGGTCCGTATTGGAGGTTTTACATGATTGGTATTTTCTTAAAATCGGCAAAAGTCACGAGCATCAACAGCTACGGCTTCTGGATTCAATGCGGCGAGGAAGAACTGTACCTGCCGTTCGTGGAGTTCCCCTGGTTCGAACACGCGACCGTGCCGCAAATCTGCAAGGTGCGCTACGTCAGCTCCACCCGCCTGTACTGGCCCGACCTCGATCTCGACTTCACGCTCGAATCGCTGCGCAATCCCGTCGCTTCCCCGAACAGCACTTTCCACTACGACTGCTAAGCGCCGTACAATGGTGACACATCCTCCACGGGAGTGCGTGTGTCGCTACCAGGCCGTTTGCTCCTCGCAGTCCTGTTTGCCCCGGCCTTCGGCCAGGCGGCAGACATGCGGATGTGTGTCGACGCTTATCCCCATCCGCCCTATTTAACGCCAAGCGGCGGCGGTTCCGTCGGGCGCCTGGTGCGCAACGCGGCGCGCTTCCGGCACCAAACTCTCCCTGTATGCAGCACCCGTGGCACGCTGCCGCGCCGAGATCGAGCGCGGCCTGGCGCACGCCTATCCGCTCACGCCGTATGCATGCATGGTGCTGCCCTATGTCCGTTACCCCATGCGCGGCGGCCAGCCTGATGCCGCGCGCCACCGTGCATGCGCGCGTGGTCCTGTTCCGGCCCGTGGGCGGCAGCGTGCAATGGGACGGGCGCCGCATCACCGGGGTCGAACGCAAGGTGCTGCTGCCCTACGGCAGCTTGCTGCTGCCGCAGGCGATGGCGGCCTACCAGGTGCCGTTCGACCAGGAAGGCCGCTCGCTGGCGATCAATTTCGCCAAGATGCTGGCCGGGCGCGGCGATGCGGCGGCCGGCTTCGAAGCGGAAGGGCTGGCGCTGATTGCCCAGCCTGCGTTCATGCCTAAGCAAGATCGAAGCGCTGCCGCTGCCGCTGTTCGAGACCACCTACTACCTCGGCGTGACCAAGGTCTTTTACGCGCAACGGCGCCGCGGTCGAGCGCATGTGGAATGCGATCGGGCGTTTAAACCAGGCCGCCAAAGCGCAGGAAGAATGAAGCGTCGGTAGACGGCGGGTGGATGTCCTCGCGCCGCAGGGCATGCATGATGTGGGTTTCGGCCGCCGCGTAGGTCAGGCGGTACAGGGCGCGCGCCAGTTCGTACGCTTCCGAGCCGGGCCAGGGTTCGGGCAGCAGTTCGACCGGCAGCATCGGGTCGTGCAGCTGCACCCGGCGGTAGGCGTGGATCAGGAGCGAACGGATCACGAAGGCTTGCTGCGGCGCCGGCGCTTCGCCTTCGGCCAGCACCGCCAGCAGTGGCCGGAAGTGGTCGATGAAGCGGTGGTAGCCTGCGACCACGGCCGACAGGTCCCAGCCCTCGGCCGCCAGTTCGCGCAGGGGCTTACTGACACGCTAAGCCAGCTCGCTGCTGCGGCACACCAGCAGCTTGCCTTGCACGCCGTGGCGCACCAGGATTTCCTCGATCACGTCGGGACTGGCGACCGGGTGGCCGAAGATCCCGTTTGAAATCATCGCATAGCCTTCCCACGCCAGTTCCTTGCGCAGCTGGGCGCGGGTGGGGGCGTCGACCGCGCTGGCCGGGGCCAGCAGCATGGTCCAGTTGCCGTCCCAGTGGGCGGTCAGCGGCGCGTAGATGCGGCGGTTGGCGCGCTCGAAGCGCGGCAGCGCCTGCGGCAGCAGGGCGTAGGAACTGCGGCGGCCGTCCCGGTTGGCGACCAGCCAGCCTTCCTGGGCCAGGCGGAACACGCAGGTGCGCAGCAGGCGGTCATTGATGCCGAACGGCGCCAGCAGCTCGATCAGGCTGCCCAGCCACACCGTGCCGCCATGCGGCGCGATGGTGTCGCCGAAGATCGTCATCACCAGCGATTTCGAGCGCGGCGGGTCGTTGGCCAGGAAGTCGGCTATCCATTCGGTGCTGGTCATTTGTTTCATATATGAATCTTAACGCGGAATCGATATGATTCACAAAAATAGGTGGACATCGCCAAAGCTGTATCGTATTATGATTCGATAGCCTTTGCAAACGGAGAAGCGCCATGTACGCACAATTGGTAGAAACCGGCCTCAAAAAGTCCAGACGGCCGAGGACATGGGCGCGGAGGAGCTGGCCTTCCAGACCCGCATCGACGCTTAAGCGTCAAGATCGAAGCGAAGGACTGGATGCCGGACGCCTACCGCAAGACGCTGGTGCGCCAGATCTCGCAGCACGCGCATTCGGAAATCGTCGGTCAGCTGCCCGAAGGCAACTGGGTCACGCGCCGCCTACCCTGAAACGCAAGTCCATCCTGCTGGCCAAGATCCAGGACGAAGCGGGCCACGGCCTGTACTTGTACAGCGCGGCCGAAACGCTGGGCGTCTCGCGCGACGAACTGCTGGCCGCCCTGCATTCGGGCAAAGCCAAGTATTCGAGCATCTTCAATTACCCGACCCTGTCGTGGGCCGACATGGGCGCCGTGGGCTGGCTGGTGGACGGCTCGGCCATCATCAACCAGATCCCGCTGTGCCGCTGCTCCTACGGTCCGTACGCGCGCCATGATCCGCGTGTGCAAGGAAGAATCCTTCCATGCGCGCCAGGGTTACGACATCATGATGAGCCTGGCCAAGGGCACGCCCGAACAGAAGGCCATGGCCCAGGATGCGCTCAACCGCTGGTGGTGGCCGTCGCTGATGATGTTCGGCCCGTCGGACGCCGAATCGGTCAACAGCGCGCAGTCGGCCAAGTGGCGCATCAAGCTGTTCTCGAACGACGAACTGCGCCAGCGCATGGTCGACCAGACCGTGCCCCAGGCCGAATACCTGGGCCTGACCATTCCCGATCCCGACCTCAAGTTCAACGAAGCCACCGGCCACTACGAATTCGGCGAGATCGACTGGAGCGAATTCAATAACGTCTTGAAGGGCAATGGCCCGTGCAACCGCGAACGCCTCGCGACCCGGGTCAAGGCCTGGGACGACGGCGCCTGGTTCCACGATGCCCTGGTCGCCTACGCCGACAAAAGCCGCGCGCAGCCGCGTAAGCACACCGAACCTAACGGAGAATTTCATGAGCAAAGAATGGCCCCTGTGGGAAGTGTTCATCCGCAGCCAGCACGGTCTGGCGCACAAGCACGTCGGCAGCCTGCATGCGTCCGACGCCGAGATGGCCGTCAATAACGCGCGACGTCTACACCCGCCGCAACGAGGGCGTCTCGATCTGGGTCGTGAAGGCGGCCGACATTGTCGCTTCCAGCCCGGGCGACAAGACGGCGCTGTTCGAGCCGTCCAACAATAAAGTCTACCGCCACCCGACCTTCTTCCCGATGCCGGAAGAAGTCAAGAACCTGTGAGCGCGCCCGTGGACGACAAGATCGAATACCTTTTGCGCCAGGGCGACAACGCCCTGATCCTGTCGCAGCAGCTCTCCAAGCTGTGCGGCAAAGGGCCGAGCGCTGGAAGAAGACATGGCGCTCACCAACGTCGCGCTCGACCTGCTGGGCCAGACCCGCATGTGGCTCACCTATGCTTAGGCGAACTGGAAGGCCGTGGCCGCGACGAAGACCAGCTGGCCTACCTGCGCGACGCGCACCAGATGCGCAACTGCCTGCTGGTCGAACAGCCCAACGGGAACTACGCCGACACCATGGTGCGCCAGTTCTACTTCGATACCTGGCACTACTTCCTGATGCAGGGCCTGACCCGCTCGAGCGACAGCCGCATCGCGGAAATCGCCGAGAAGTCGATCAAGGAAGTGACCTACCACCTGCGCCGCAGCGGCGACCTGATCGTGCGCATGGGCGACGGCACCGAGGACAGCCACGCCAAGACCCAGAGCGCCGTCAACGCGCTGTGGATGTATTCGGGCGAAGCGTTCAACTACGACGCGCTGGACGAAGCGATGGTCGCGCAAGGCGTGGCCCCGGCCGCCGACGTCCTGCGCGCCAGCTTCCTCGAACACGTGGCCGAGATCTTCGCCGAGGCGACCCTGGCCATGCCCGATGCGGCGGCCTGGATGCAAAAGGGCGGCAAGCAGGGCCGCCACAGCGAACACCTGGGCTACATCCTGGCCGAGATGCAGTTCCTGCAGCGCGCCTATCCCGGGAGCGAATGGTAATGAACGCGCAGGCGGCCAGCGTGGGTGAAGTCTGGGCCTGGCTCGGCGAAGTGGCCGATCCGGAAATCCCGGTCATCTCCGTGGTCGATCTGGGCATCGTGCGCGACGTCGCCTTCGAGGGCGGCGCATGCGTGGTGACCATTACCCCGACCTATTCCGGCTGCCCGGCAATGCAGGTGATCGCCGAGTCGGTGACCGAGGCGCTGCACGCGCACGGCATCTCCAACGTGCGGCTGGTGAACCAGCTCTCATCGGCCTGGACCACCGACTGGATGAGCGAGGCTTAGCAAGGCCGCGCTCAAGGATTACGGCATCGCGCCATGCCAACCCAGCAGGTGATCGACATCAGCGGCCTGCACGCGGGCGTCAAGCGCACGCCGGTGCTTAAGCTGGTGGTGGCCTGCCCGAATTGCGGCTCGCGCCATACGCAGCTGACCAGCCAGTTCGGTTCCACGCCGTGCAAGGCGCTCTACAAGTGCCTGGACTGCCGCGAACCTTTCGATTATTTCAAGTGCCATTAGGGCCATCAATGAGCAAATTCTATCCACTGAGCGTCGCCCGCGTGCACCGCGAAACGCGCGACACGATCGTTGTCACCTTCGACGTCCCGGCCGCGCTGCAAGCGCAGTTCGCCTACCAGCAGGGCCAGCACCTGACCCTGCGCGCCCGGATCGGCGACGAAGACGTGCGCCGTTCGTACTCGATCTGTTCGGCCGTGCAGGACGGCCTGCTGCGGGTGGCCATCAAGCGCACCCAGGGAGGCCTGTTCTCGAGCTGGGCCAACGAGCATCTGCAGCCGGGCATGACGCTCGAAGTGATGCCGCCGATGGGCCACTTCAATGTGCCGCTGGCGCCGGAGAACGCGCGCCACTACCTGGCCTTCGCGGCTAAGCAGCGGCATCACGCCTATCCTGTCGATCATCAAGACCACGCTGCTGCACGAACCGAACAGCCGCTTCACTCTGTTCTACGGCAACCGCGCCTCGTCCTCGGTGATCTTCAAGGACGAGCTGTCCGACCTCAAGGATACCTACACCGAGCGCCTGAACCTGGCCTACGTGATGAGCCGCGAGCAGCAGGACATCGAACTGTTCAACGGCCGCATCACGCGCGACAAGTGCGAGCAATTCCTCAAGTACTGGATCCGCATCCAGGACGTGGACGTGGCCTTCATTTGCGGCCCCGAAGACATGATGCACGCGGTGTCGGGCGCGCTGCAGGACGCGGGCATGCCCAAGCAGAATATCAAGGTCGAGCTGTTCGCGGCCAGCATTCCCAAGCACGAGCACAAGCCGCGCCCGCAGGTGGCGGGCGCGCGCCACGAAACCGAAGTCACGGTCATCATGGACGGCAACCACACCAGCTTCACGATGGACAAGGACAAGGAATCGATCCTCGACGCCGGCCTGCGGGCTGGCATCGACATGCGCTATTCCTGCAAAGGTGGGGTATGCTCGACCTGCCGCTGCAAGCTTGTCGACGGCAAGGTCGACATGGATGCGAACTACGCGCTGGAAGACTATGAAATCGCGCGCGGCTTCGTGCTGAGCTGCCAGAGTTTCCCCGTCACCGACAAGGTGATCGTCGATTTTGACCAGGCTGAATAAGGCGAATTCCCATGATCCCAGAATACGAAAACATCAAGTTCCAGATCCAGAACGGCGTCATGACGCTGACCCTGAACCGCCCCGATAAACTGAACAGCTTCACGGTCGCCATGCACCGCGACGTGCGCGACGCGCTGAACCTGGTGCAGGCCGACAAATCGGTACGCGTGCTGTTGCTGACCGGCGCCGGGCGCGGCTTCTGCAGCTTAGCCAGGATCTGTCGGACCGCGCGGTCGAACCGGGCGCGCAGGGCGTCGACCTGGGCTACTCGGTCGAGACCTATTACGCGCCGCTGGTGCTGACGCTGCGTTCGCTGCCGATCCCCGTCATCTGCGCCGTCAACGGCGTGGCCATGCTGCATGCTTGGCGCCAACATCGCGCTCGCCTGCGACATCGTCCTGGCTTAAGCAAATCGGCCAGCTTCGTCGAAGTGTTCTGCAAGCTCGGCCTGATCCCCGATACGGGCGGCACCTGGCATCTGCCACGCCTGGTGGGCCACGCGCGCGCCATGGGCATGGCCATGCTGGGCGAGAAAATCAGCGCCGAGACGGCCGAACAGTGGGGCCTGATCTGGCGCTGCGTGTCCGACGAAGGCCTGATGGACGAAGCCACCACCATGGCGGCCCACCTGGCGATTGCGCCGACCAAGGGCCTGGCGTTCACCAAGCGCGCCATCGCCGCCAGCTACGCCAACACCCTGCCGGAGCAGCTCAAGCTCGAAGGCGAGATGATGCGCGAACTGGGCTACAGCCACGACTACCGCGAAGGCGTCGCCGCCTTCATCGCCAAGCGTCCGCCTCACTTCACCGGAGAATAAGATGGCCGCAGCACTCGCAACAGGCAGTGTCGTCGCCGTCATCGGCAGCGGCGCCATGGGCTCGGGCATCGCCCAGGTGGCTGCCGCCATGCTTACTACACCGTCAAGCTGTTCGACACCCGTGCCGACGCGGTCGCCAAGGCGATCGCCGACATCGGCAAGGTGTACGGCAAGCTGGTCGAAAAGGCCGCATGAGCGGCGAAGATGCGGCCGCCGCCAACGCCCGCCTGCAGCGCGCGGACGACTTGCAGGCCGTGGCCGGCAAGCGGCGATCGTGATCGAAGCGATCGTCGAAAACCTCGACGTCAAGCGCACCCTGTTCGCGGACCTGGAAGCGGTGGTCGGCGACGACTGCATCCTGGCCACCAATACCTCGTCGATCTCGGTCACCGCCATCGCCGCCAAACTGCGCCGCCCGGAACGCCTGGTCGGCATGCACTTCTTTAATCCCGTGCCGCTGATGGCGCTGGTCGAAGTGATCAGCGGCCTGGCCACCCAGCGGGATGTGGCCGACACCGTGTACGCCACCGCCCTGGCCTGGGGCAAGAATCCGGTGCATGCGAAATCGACGCCCGGCTTCATCGTCAACCGCGTGGCGCGTCCGTTCTACGCCGAAGGCTTGCGCCTGCTGTCGGAGCAGGCGGCCGACCCGGCCACGCTGGACGCGGTCATGCGCGAGGCGGGCGGCTTCCGCATGGGCCCATTCGAACTGATGGACCTGATCGGCCACGACGTCAATTTCTCGGTCACCCAGTCGGTCTTCAATGCCTACTTCGGCGACCCGCGCTTCATGCCGTCCGTGCTGCAGCAAGAGATGGTCAACGCTTCACTTCCTGGGCCGCAAATCGGGGCGCGGCTTCTACGCCTATGGCGAGGACGCGGCCAAGCCCGTGCTTAACCACGATGGCGCCGCAGTCAAAACCCGAGACGGTCGGCATCAGTATGGAGCCGGGCGTGAAAAACGCGGTCACCGAGCCGATGGAGCTGCGCCTGAAAGCGTCCGGTTACACCGTCACCCACCGCAAGCCCCTGCCGAACGCCAATCACAACGAGGCGCCCGGCTTCCACTGCACGGGCGCGGCCATCTTCCTGACCGACGGCCGTAGCGCGACCGAACGCGCCAGCGCCAACAAGCACCCGGACACGGTGCTGTACGACCTGGTGCTCGACGCCGCGGGCGCGAAGCGCATCGCTGGCGCGCGCCGACCAGTGCAGCGAGAGCGCCTGGCTGGCGTCGGTCGGCATGTTCCAGGCGGCTAAGCTTCGATGTCTCGCAAGTCGACGACGTGCCGGGCATGGTGGTCATGCGCACCGTGGCCATGCTGGCCAACGAGGCGGCCGACGCGGTCAACCAGGGCGTGTGCTCGGCCGAGGCGGTCGACATCGCCATGCAGAAGGGCGTCAATTACCCGCGCGGGCCGCTGGCCTGGGCCGATGCGATCGGCATCGAACACGTGGTGACGGTGCTGTCGAATCTGGCGGCCACCTACGGCGAAGACCGCTATCGCGTCGCGCCGCTGCTGCGCCATAAACTGGCCAATGGAACGCGTTTTCATGGATGACCTTCAAGCGCTGGCCGAACTGGCTAAGCAAGACCATGTACGAACGCGACTCGGCCAGCCAGGCGCTGGGCATGCTGCTGGCCGAGATCCGTCCCGGCTTCGCGCGCATGACCATGCCGGTGCGCCAGGATATGCTCAATGGCCACCAGACCTGCCACGGCGGCTTCATCTTCATGCTGGCCGACAGCGCCTTCGCCTTCGCCTGCAATTCGCATAATCAGAATACGGTGGGCGCAGGCTGCACCATCGACTACCTCGCACCGGGACGCCTGGGCGACCTGTTGACCGCCGAAGCGGTGGAACAGGCCTTGTCCGGCAAGACCGGCGTCTACGACGTCAAGGTCACCAACCAGGAGGGCCGCACCGTGGCGCTCCTGCGCGGAAAATCACATCGCGTCAGCGGTCTGGTGGCCTCCTAGAAGGAGAAGCACGATGGTCCAACGTATTCCCGCGCCCGGCGATCTCGAGCCGATCGAGACGGCCAGCCGCGACGAGCTGCAAGCCTTGCAGTTGCAGCGCATGAAATGGTCGCTCAAGCACGCGTACGACAACGTCCCGCACTACAAGGCCGCGTTCGACGCCGCTTTGGCGTGCATCCGGAAGACTTGCGCACGCTGGCCGATCTGGCCAAGTTCCCGTTCACCGACAAGAAGACCCTGCGCGACAACTATCCCTTCGGCCTGTTCGCGGTGCCGCAGAGAAAGTCGTGCGCGTGCACGCCTCGTCGGGCACCACCGGCAAGGCCACCGTGGTCGGCTACACCGAAGGCGACATCGACACCTGGTCCAATATGGTGGCCCGTTCGATCCGCGCAGTAGAGCAGGCCGTGCTTAAGGACATGGTCCACATCTCGTACAGCTACGGCTTGTTCACGGGCGGCTTGGGTGCGCACTACGGCGCCGAACGCCTGGGCTGCACCGTGATCCCGATGTCGGGCGGGCAGACCGAGAAGCAGGTGCAGCTGATCTGCGACTTCAAGCCCGAGATCATCATGGTCACGCCCTCGTACATGCTCAACATCATTGAGGAATTCAAGCGCCAGGGCATGGATCCGGCCCAGTCCTCGCTCAAGGTCGGCATCTTCGGCGCCGAGCCGTGGACCGACGCCATGCGCCATGAGATCGAACAGCGCGCTAAGCATCGACGCGGTCGACATCTACGGCCTGTCCGAAGTGATGGGCCCGGGCGTGGCCAGCGAGTGCATCGAGAGCAAGGACGGCCCGGTGGTGTGGGAAGACCATTTCTACCCCGAGATCATCGACCCCGTCACGGGCGAAGTGCTGCCCGACGGCGAGGAGGGCGAACTGGTCTTCACGTCCCTGAGCAAGGAAGCGCTGCCGATCATCCGCTACCGCACGCGCGACCTGACGCGCCTGTTGCCGCCGACTTCGCGCGCGATGCGCCGCATGGGCAAGATCAACGGCCGCTCGGACGACATGCTGATCATCCGCGGCGTGAATGTATTCCCGAGCCAGATCGAAGAACTGATCCTCAAGATGCCCGCGCTGGCGCTGCACTACCAGCTGGTCGTCTCGCGCGAAGGCCACCTCGACACGCTGGCCGTGCGCGGCGAGCTGCGCGACCTGGCGCTGCCGCAAGACACGGTCGCCGCCCTGGCGCGCGAACTGGAACACAACATCAAGACCTTCGTGGGCGTGACCACCAAGGTGACGCTGGTGCCGCCCGAAGGCATCGAACGCACGCTGACCGGCAAGGCCAAGCGCGTGATCGACCAGCGACCGAAACCCTGAGAACACCGGAGAGACAATGAACAAGATCAACGACGCCTTCATCTGCGACGCCATTCGCACCCCGTTCGGCCGCTACGGCGGCTCGCTGTCGGGCGTGCGCGCCGACGACCTGGCGGCGCTGCCGATCGCCGCCCTCATGGCGCGCAATCCCGGCGTGGACTGGCGCGCGGTGGACGACCTGTATTACGGCTGCGCCAACCAGGCTTAGCTGAAGACAACCGCAACATCGGCCGCATGGCTGCGCTGCTGGCGGGCTTGCCGCAGGAAGTGCTTAAGCCAATACCATCAACCGCCTGTGCGGTTCGAGCCTGGATGCGGTCGGCATCGGCGCGCGCCATCAAGGCCGAATGAAGCGAACCTGATCATCATGCGGCGGCGTGGAGAGCATGACGCGCGCCGTTCGTGATGGGCAAAGCCGACAGCGCCTTCTCGCGCGGCCAAGATCGAAGACACCACGCTCGGCTGGCGCTTCGTCAACCCGCTCATGAAGGCAAAATACGGCATCGACACCATGCCTGAAACGGCTGAAAACGTGGCCAGGGAATTCGGCATCAGCCGCGCCGACCAGGACGCGTTCGCGCTGCGCAGCCAGCAGCGCTGGGCGGCGGCCCATGCGGCCGAACGTGTTCAAGGAAGAAATCGTCGGCGTGACGATCCCCATGAAAAAGGCGAATCGCGCCTGTTCGACACCGACGAGCATTCCCGTCCCGATACCAGCATCGAGATGCTGGCCAAGCTGAAAGGCGTGGTCACGCCGGACGGCACCGTCACGGCGGGCAATGCCTCGGGCCTGAACGACGGCGCCTGCGCGATCCTGATCGCTTCCAGCGCCGCTGCTGCAGCAGCTACGGCCTGACGCCGCGCGCGCATCGTCGGCATGGCCACCATGCCGGCCTGGCGCCGCGCATCATGGGCTTCGGCCCGTCGCCCGCATCCAAAAAGTGCTGGCCATGACCGGCCTGACCATCGGCCAGATGGACGTGATCGAACTGAACGAAGCGTTCGCCGCGCAAGGGCTGGCGGTAACGCGCGACCTGGGCCTGGCCGACGACGCCGCGCACGTGAACCCGAACGGCGGCGCGATCGCCATCGGCCACCCGCTCGGCGCCTCCGGCGCGCGCCTGGTGCTGGCCGCCGTCAACCAGCTGCACCGCACCGGCGGGCGCTACGCACTGTGCACGATGTGCATCGGCGTCGGCCAGGGCATCGCCCTGATCGTCGAGCGCGTGTAAGGGACGGCCATGGTCAAGGTCTATGAAATCGATGGCGTGCGCCCGGTGGTGCATCCGAGCGCCTATGTGCATCCGAGCGCGGTACTGATCGGCGACGTGATCGTCGGTCCGCGCTGCTACATCGGCCCGCTGGCTTCGCTGCGCGGCGATTTCGGCCGCCTGATCATGGAAGAAGGCTCCAACCTGCAGGACACTTGCGTCATGCACGGCTTCCCCGGCGACGACACGGTGGTCGGCGTGGATGGCCACATCGGCCACGGCGCCGTGCTGCATGGCTGCCGCATCCTGCGCAACGCGATGGTGGGCATGAACGCGGTGGTGATGGACAAGGCGGTGGTCGGCGAAGAATCGATCGTCGCCGCGATGAGCTTTGTGAAAGCTTCAAGCTTGATCATCCCGCCGCGCAGCCTGGTGATGGGTGCAGCAAGCGCGCGTGGTGCGCGCTGAAAGACAAGGACATCGCCTGGAAGAGCTTTGGCACCAAACAGTATCACGACCTGGCGATCCGCTCGATGCAGACCATGCGCGAAGTGGACGCCCTGACCGAACCTGGAAGGAACCGCAAGCGGATCGACTTCGGTCCCGACGCGCACACCCCAAAAACTGAATCCGGAGATAAGCAATGTCCAACGTAGCAA
Source organism: Massilia sp. H-1 (assembly GCA_024703915.1). GTDB lineage: Bacteria > Pseudomonadota > Gammaproteobacteria > Burkholderiales > Burkholderiaceae_D > Telluria_A. Next base: position 3,537,525 of record CP087969.1, read on the forward strand.
CCCTGCAAAGCCTGATCGGCGGCCGCTGGCTCGGCGCCGAAGCGTCCGTGCCCCTGCACAGCGCCCTCAACAACGCGCTGATCTATCACACCCACGCCGAGAAAATCGACTTCGACGAGGCCGTGACCTACGCCCGCAAGACCGGCATCCCGGCGCTGATGGCGCTCGACTTCCAGAAGCGCGCGCAGTGCCTGAAGGCGCTGGCGCTGTACCTGATGGAACGCAAGGAAGAGCTGTACAAGATTTCGCACCTGACCGGCGCCACCCGCCCGGACAGCTGGGTCGACATCGAAGGCGGCATTGGCACCCTGTTCGCCTACGCCAGCATGGGCAGCCGCGAACTGCCGTCCTCGAACGTGCTGCACGAAGGTCCGGCGCTCGCGCTGGGCAAGAACGGCGGCTTTGCTTAAGCACCCACATCCTGGTGCCGCGCGGCGGCCTGGCGGTGCACATCAACGCCTTCAACTTCCCGATCTGGGGCCTGCTTGAAAAATTCGCCCCGAGCTTCCTCGCGGCCATGCCCTGCATCGGCAAGTAAGCCACCGCCACCAGCTACCTGACCGAGGCCGTGGTGCGCATGATGCACGACTCGGGCCTGCTGCCCGAAGGCGCCCTGCAACTGGTCATCGGCAGCACCGGCGACCTGCTGGACCGCCTGACCGGTTTCGACGCGGTCACCTTCACCGGCTCGGCCGACACCGCCGCCAAGCTGCGCGTGAACAAGAACCTGATCGCCAATTCGGTGCCGTTCACGGCCGAAGCGGATTCGCTCAACTGCGCCATCCTGGGCCCGGACGTCACGCCCGACGATGTCGAGTTCGACCTGTTCGTCAAGGAAGTGGCGCGCGAAATGACCGGCAAGTCCGGCCAAAAATGTACGGCGATTCGCCGCATCATCGTGCCGCACCAGCACATTGACGCGGTCGGCGAACGGCTGCGCCAGCGCCTGTCGAAAGTGGTCGTTGGCGACCCGTCGGTGGAAGGCGTGCGCATGGGCGCTCTGGCGTCGATGGACCAGCAGCGCGACGTCGCCGAGCGGGTCGAACTGCTCGCGCGCGGCAACGAGATCGTGTTCGGCGCGCGCGGACGGCTTCGCGCCGCTGGGCGAGGGTGTGGACAAGGGCGCCTTCTTCTCGCCGACCCTGCTGCTGTGCCGCGACGGCATGCGCAACGACGCCGTGCACGACGTCGAAGCGTTCGGCCCGGTCAGCACCATGATGGGCTACGGCGACCTGGATGAAGCGCTGGCCCTGGCCGCGCGCGGCAAGGGCAGCCTGGTCAGCACGCTGGTGACCAAAGATCCGCTGGTTGCGGCCAAGGCGGTGCCGATGGCGGCCGCCTCGCACGGGCGCGTGCTGGTGCTGGACCGCGAAGCGTCGGTCGATCTCGACCGGCCACGGTTCGCCCCTGCCGCAGCTCAAGCACGGCGGTCCGGGACGCTTGCCGGCGGCGGCGAAGAACTGGGCGGCATCCGCGCGGTACGCCACTTCCTGCAGCGCGCCGCGGTGCAGGGTTCGCCGACCATGCTGGCGGCGATCACGGGCGAATACGTGCGCGGCGCGGCAGTCAAGGAAAGCGCGCTGCATCCGTTCCACAAATTCTTCGAAGACCTGGAAATGGGCGACTCGCTGCTGACCCATCGCCGCACCGTGAGCGAAGCGGACATCGTCGCCTTCGGCGGCATTTCAGGCGACTTCTTCTACATGCACTTCGACGAGATCGCGGCCAAGGATTCGCAGTTCGGCAAGCGCATCGCGCACGGCTACTTCGTGCTGTCGGCGGCGGCCGGGCTGTTCGTGTCATCGCGCGCCGGGACCGGTGCTGGCCAACTACGGGCTCGACAACCTGCGCTTCATCACGCCGGTCGCCATCGGCGACACGATCCGCGCGCGCCTGACCTGCAAACGCAAGGTCGACCGCAACCGGACCGACGAAAAGGCGTGGGCCAGGGCGTGGTGGCGTGGGATGTGCAGGTGACCAATCAGAATGACGAGCTGGTGGCCAGCTACGATATTCTGACCCTGGTCATGAAGCGCGCTGCACGTGGTGCAGTAAGCGCAGTTTACAGGCGCTGGTCTGACTGGACCAGCGCCATGAATTGTTGTGCTTAAGCAGTGCGGGGCTGTACAAATAGCCCTGCATCTCGTCGCAGCGCAGCGCGCGAGCACCGCCAGCTGCGCCTGCGTCTCTACCCCCTCCGCCACCACCTTCAGCCCCAGGCTGTGCGCCATCGCGATGATGGCCGCGGCAATCGCCTCGTCTTCCGGATTGCTGTCGATCCCGGAAATGAAACTGCGGTCGATCTTCACGAAATCGAAGGGAAAGCGCTTGAGCTGCGCCAGCGAGGAATAGCCGGTCCCGAAGTCGTCCAGCGAGAGCTGCACCCCGAGCGCCTTGAGCCCGTTCAGATTGCGCGCCGCTTCGTCCGGATTGTTCATCACGGCCGTTTCGGTCAGCTCGAACTCGATGCACTTGCGCTCCAGCGCATGGCTGGCCATGGCGGTGGCGATCTGGTTGAGCAGTTCGGCCTGCACGCACTGCACCGCCGACAGATTGATCGCTACCGGCACGATGCCGATGCCGTTCGCGCGCCAGGCGCCCTGCTGGGCGCAGACCGTGTCGATCACCCAGGCGCCGATCGGGCGGATCAGCCCCGTTTCTTCGGACAGGGGAATGAAGTCCACCGGGCTGATCAGGCCGCGTTCCGGATGGTTCCAGCGGATCAGGGCTTCGGCGCTGACCACGCGGCCCGTCTGCAGATCGACCCGCGGCTGGTAATACATTTCGAACTGCTGTTCCTCGAGCGCCAGCTGCAGCGCGTGTTCGAGCGCCACGCGCGCGGCCAGCGCCGCGTTCATGCGGGGCGCGTAGTACAGATAGCGCTGGCCCGACGAGCGCGCATTCTTGAGCGCCGCCTCGGCGTGCTTGAACAGGGTCTCGGCATCGCTGCCGTCGCCCGGATGCACGGCCAGGCCGGCGCGGGTGGAGATGCGCACCTCCTGCCCGTCGATCAGGAACGGCTGGTCGAGCGCGGCGAACACCTGCTCCTGCAGGATGTCGGCCGCTTCTTCGATGCGCGCCAGGCCGGACAGCGACACGGCGAAGGTGTCGCCGCCGATCCGCGCCACGCTGTACGAATCGGGCAGGCTGTGGGCCAGGCGGCGCGCAATCTGCACCAGCAGCGCATCGCCCGCATGGCGGCCCATGGCGTCATTGAGCTGGGCGAAGCGGTCCAGATTGATCAGAACGATGGCGGTGTAGCCCGTATGGTCCGGATGCAGCAGTTGCGTGAGCCGGTCCTGGAACAGGCGCCGGTTGGGCAGCGCCGTCATGACGTCGTAGCAGGCCAGATAGGACAGCTGCTCTTCGCGGTCGAGGAACAGCAGGCCGAACGAGAGGTCGCCCGCCAGTTCGTTGAGGACCTTGAGTTCGTCGTAGTCGAACACGCCCGGCATGTCGGACACCAGCGTCAGCACGGCCAGCACGCGCTCGCCCACGAACAGCGGGAACGAGGCGGCCGCGCGCACGCCGCGCGGCGCCAGATAGTCGCGGAACGGCCCCATGGCCGGATCGAAGGCGATCACGTTGCAGATGATGGGCTGGCGTGCGCGCACCGCGCGCGCGGCGATCCATTCCGGCTCCAGTTCCTTGGCCCAGTGCGGCAGGGCCAGGCCGGCGCCGACGATGTGCTCGAGGCCGGACAGTTCGGCCGTCTCGATGCTGGCCGAGATGAAGCCGCCTTCCATGGTCGCCAGGCGGCACGCTTCCTTGAACAGGGCGTTGCGTTCGCGGATGCGCACGATGGCCGAATTGATCCCGGACAGCAGGGCGTACACGCGGTTCAGGCGGGCGATTTTCTGGCCGAACGTGGATCCGCTCCGTGACGTCGTGGGCCAGCACGAATTTGCAGGCGCGGCTAGATGAACAGCAGCGGGTGGGACGTGATTTCGACGTCGATCGGGGTGCCGTCTTTTTGCGGTGGCGCCAGGTGCCCGACTTTTCCAGCGTGTCGAGCGGCGCATTGCGCAGGTTGGCGAACAGCTTGGGCAGTTCTTCGGGCGGACGCAGGTCGGCAATGGTCAGCGCGAGGAACTCGCTTTCGCTGAACCCATAGTGCACGATGGCCGCGGTGTTGACGGCCATGAACGCGAGCGTTTCAAGGTCATATACCCACATCGGCATGGGGTAGGCCTTGAACAGATCGTCGAATGACGTATTCTTTTCTGCCATAGAGACAGAGTTTATACAGAGCCGAGGTTGCGCACGCTTGAATTATAGTTGGTCAGGCTGGGCAGCAGATCGAGCAGGTTCGAGTCCGAAATGCCGAGCCAGGAGCCGAGCGTGGCCGCCAGCTGTTCGACCGAGGTGGTCGGCAGCAGCAGCTACCCCTGGCCGACGTCGTCCGGGCCGTTGTCGGCCACCACCGGCGCGGTGCCGTAGAAGCGCTGTCCCTTGACCGCGCCGCCCATCACGAAGTGCATGCTGCCCCAGCCGTGATCGGAGCCGTCCGCATTGCTTAGCCATGGTGCGGCCGAAGTCGGAGGCGGTAAACGTGGTGACCTTGTCGGCCACGCCCAGTTCGGCGGTGGCGGCGTAGAAGGCGGCCATGGCGTTGCCGACCTTGGTCATCAGGGCCGGGTGGTCGGTGAGCATGCCGTCGTGGGTGTCGAAGCCGCCCATCGAGACGAAGAACACCTGGCGCTTGGCGCCCAGTTCCGCGCCCACCGAGATCATGCGCGCCACCAGCTTGAGCTGGTCGCCCAGGCTGTTGGCGGCCGGGAAGGCGGTCGTCAGCGGGGTGGCGCTTAAGCCAGTGCGCTGGTCAGCACTTCATTGGCGTCGAGCGCGCGCTTGCTGACCCGGTTGTATTCGTTTTCCAGCGTGTGGCTGCGGGTCTGGGTGACCAGGGCGCGCAGCGCGGTCGACGCGGCGGCCGAACCGAACAGCGGATTTTTCACGCCATTGAGCGGCACCGAGCCATTGGTCGAGACCTGGTACTGCACCGCGCTCTTGCCGGACAGATAGACCGCGTTGCCCGACACGTTCACGCAAGTGAAGGTGGAGTTGCCATTGCCGGACTGGAACAGGTCGCCCATGCGTCCGCCCCAGCCGGAGGTGGCCCCTTCCGGCAGCGAGGACTGCCACACCGATTGCTGGTCGTTGTGCGAGAACAGCTTGGGCGGCAGCTTGACCGACTTGTTGGTGTACTGGAGTTTGGTGGTCGGCTGGACCAGCGAGCCGACATTGAGCACCACGCCCAGCTTGCCGCTGTTAAACAGAGGCAAGAGCGGAGCCAGGCCAGGCGCCAGCGCGTATTCGTGGGTCAAGCCGCCACTATCGACCGGCGCCAGGGTGGGCGCGAGCGCGGTCGGCGTGAGCGCGTCGCGCATAGGCGAACGAAGGCCGGAAACCGGTGTACAGCGCATGGCTGGTGGCGTCGTACGGCACCACCGTGTTGGCATAGTCGTTGCCCCCGTACAGGAACACGCACACCAGCGCCTTGTAGTCGGTGGCGGTGGTGGCGCTGGCGTCGGCCATGGCGGCCAGGTTCAGCGCCCACGGGGTGGCGATGCTTAGGCCAGCGACAGGCTCGACGCCCGTTTCAGAAAGGCGCGCCACGATGCGGTCATTCCATCTTTGTTGTTCAAGGCGGGCTCCTATTTCTGGACGATGAATTCGGGGGAGGCCATGACCATGACCAGCGCCGCGTAGATGCGGTTCAGGCGCGCCGGATCGGTGCCCTTGGGCATGGTGTCGACGGCGGTGGCGATCAGGGTCATGGTCGCGGCCGTGAGCTGGCTAAGGGCCAGCACCAGGTTCAGCTCGTCGAGCAGGACCTGGGCGGTATCGGCCAGCGGCAGCAGGGCCGTGTAATCGGCCTTGACGTCGCCGATGCCGCGGCTGATCGTGTTCTGCATGAAGTTGACATAGCCGACCACGGTCGATTCGTTGGTGATCTGGAATTCAGGCGCCACCATGCATAGCAGGGTGCCGATCGCGGTATTCGGCGGCACATAGCCGGGGCGGAAGAAATTGAAGACGCTGCCCGAGCGCAGGGGGCTCTGGCCCAGGCGGGTGGCCGGATCGGAGGTATTGCCGATGGCCCACAGGTTGCCCGGCGAAGCGGCCTTGAAGGCACGCGCCCAGCCGGTAAAGCGCAGGATCGGTTCGCGCAGCTTGCCGAAACCTGCGGCCGTCAGGCCGGCGGCGCCGCGCGCTTCGGTGTCGAGCAGGATCGCCTTGATCACGGCCTTGAGGTTGCCCTTGACAGCCGGCGCCATCGTTGTTGAAGACCGCGCTCACGCGGGCCACGTAGGCCGGGCTCGGATTGCTGCACACCAGGCGCTGAATCAGCTGGCGGCCGATGAAGGGGCCCACGTTGGCGTGCGCGAAGATCGCGTCCAGCGCCTGGGTGAGGCTGGCGACGCCGTCGGTGCTTAGCCAGCGATCGTCGTGCCGAGGAATTTCTTTTCGCCCGTTTCGTGCCGGGTCGCCGTCTGGATCATCGGACGGCGCTTGAAATCAGGGGGTATCAGGTGTTGCCATGCCAGCCAGATCGTAGTTCCAGCCGGTGAACACGCGGGCCAGGCCGGTGATGTCGTCGAGGGTGTAGGTTTCCTGCGCCACGCCGCCGGTGGTCTTGGGCGTGCCGTCCGGATTGAGCTGGACCAGCCCGATCGTAAACAGCTGCATGATTTCGCGCGTAGTTTTCGTCGGGCAGGGCGCCGGTGCGGGCATTGAACTTGGCGTTGTTGCGGAAGGTGAGGTATTCGCCCATCGCCGCGCTGGTGGAAATTTGCTGCAGCAAGGTGCGGTAATTGCCGAAGGCATTCGCTTCCGAGCATGTCGAGGTAAGCCGCGCCGGAGAAGGCGTTCCAGCCGCCGCTGAAGCCAAGCGATCGAGGTGACCACGATTTCCGACAGGGCCAGCGTGACGCGCTGGCGCAGGGTGTCGGGGGCCGAAATCAGCTTGGCCCACTGGCAGGCATCGGCGCCGGATTCGCTGTTTTTCTTGTCGAGGATGCTGTGGCCGTTAGCCACCAGCCAGTCCCAGCGCGTGCCGGAAGCGGGCAGGGCCATCTGTTCGTCCAGCCAGGCGCTGTAGCCGACCGTTTGCACGCGCACGATCTGGTCGCGCGTGGCCCCCATCGACGCTTGCGCCAGGAAGCGCGATGCCTCGGGGGCGGTGGGCGGCACGGTGGGGACGACCGGCGGCACCGTGCCCGCTTCACTGCCGCCGCCGCCGCCGCAAGCGCTGAGCAGCGCGCCGGACAGCAGGGCGACTGCGGGCAGCTGCAGCGCCGGGCGCCCGGTGTCGGCGAGCGCGTCGCTGTCAGTTAGACAACTTTCGTGTGAATCTGGCATGAAAACCACCCCCGATAAGTAACTCAATTTATCGATGGTAGATGATTCGAGGAAACTTTCCAAACTGCATGTTGTAAATATTTGTTATATAACAACGCTGCAGAGGGGAAGGGGTGTGGTTTTTTAGCGAGCCAGTCCGAACGGGTCGTCGATCGAATGGGCCGGTTCGGTGAACCACTTCGGTCCCGTCGGCGTCATGTAGAAGTGGTCTTCATGGCGCACGCCGAATTCGCCCGGAATGCAGATCATCGGCTCGTTCGAGAAGCACATGCCCACGTCGAGCGGCGTGCTGTCGCTGCCGACCAGGTAAGGCCACTCGTGGATGTCCATGCCGATCCCGTGCCCGGTGCGGTGCGGCAGGCCGGGCAGCTTGTAGCCGGGGCCGAAGCCGTTCGCTTCGAGCGAGGCGCGGGCCGCGGCGTCCACCGCGCGGCAGGGCACGCCCAGCTGCGCGGCGCGGAAGGCGGCCAGCTGCGCCTCTTTTCGGCATTCCACACGAAGCGCTGGCGCTCCGTGATCTGGCCGAACACATAAGTGCGCGTGATGTCGGAAATGTAGCCCTTGACCTGGCAGCCGGTGTCGATCAGCACCACGTCGCCCTGCTTGAGGGTCTGCACGTAGCTCACGCCGTGCGGGTAGGCAGTCGCCTCGCCAAACAGCACGATGCAGAAGTAGGAACCCGGCGCGCCCACCTTGCGGTGCGCGCGGGCGATGAAGTCGGCCACTTCGACGGTGGTGATGCCTTCATGCAGAATGCTGGCGGCGGCCTTGTGCACTTCGAGCGTCATGTCCTTCACGCGCTGCATGAGCGCGATTTCGGCGGCCGACTTGCGGGTGCGGCAGTGGGCGCTGACGCTTTTCGCGTTTTCCAGTGCATAGCCGATGGGCCAGCGGACGGATGCCGTCGGCGATGAAGAAGGCGGCGCTTTCGCAAATGCCGATGCGCGGCGGCTGCGCGGCGTCGGGCGCGATGCCCATGCGGCCCAGCACGTCGATGAACAGCTGGTAGGGGCTCTCGTGCTCTTCCCAGCAATGGACCGCGCCTTCGACCAGCATGAAGTCGCGGATCGTGCTTTCTTCGAAGCCCGGCGCGATGTAGGCAAGCGCGCCGCGGGCTGGCAGAATCGCGCCCACCATGCGTTCGCTGGCATACCACTTGGTGCCGGTGAAGTAAGTCATGTTGGTGCTTAGCGTTCAGGTAGACGGCGGCGATGCCCTCGGCCTGCATGAAGGCCTGGGCCCGCGCGATGCGCTGCTGGTGCTCTTGCTTGGTGATGGCGACCATCCCGCCCGTCATGTCGGACAGGGCGGCCAGCGCCTCGTCCATCGTTTTGCCGCCAATGCTCATATGCTTCCTTGCTATTTCTTTTCGGTGTCAGACGAAAAATTCAGTTGGGGTGTGCTGTCCTCGTCGGTCTTTTTGGGATCGGCGGTGCCTTCGGCTGGCAGCTGCAATGGCTCCTCTTCCATGGCTAGGCGCGTCGATCTTCAGTTCCAGCTGCTCCGTCATGTCGACCTTCTTGTCGACCGAAACGATGCGCAGGGAAAAGAATGATCAGCGCGACCATGATCACCTGGATTACCACGAACGGTATTGCACCCCAATAGATGTCCGAGGTCTTGACTTCTTTCGGCGCCACCGAGCGCAAATAGAACAAAGCAAAGCCGAACGGCGGGTGCATGAAGGAGGTCTGCATGTTCACGCCCAGCAGCACGCCGAACCAGATCAGGTCGATGCCGAGCTTGGCGGCCACGGGACCGACCAGCGGCACCAGGATGAAGGCCAGCTCGAAGAAGTCGAGGAAGAAGGCCAGCACGAAGAACATGATGTTGACGACCACCAGGAAGCCGGTGGTGCCGCCCGGGAGGCTGGTCAGCAGGTGTTCGACCCACAGGTCGCCCGAGACGCCGCGGAACACCAGCGCGAACACGGTGGAGCCGACCAGGATGAACATCACGAAGCAGGACAGGCGCGTGGTGTGGCTCATGGCCTGGCGCAGCAGGCTCCACGACAGGCGGCCGTTGATCAGGGCGACCAGGATCGCGCCGACCGCGCCCATGCCGCCGCCTTCGGTCGGGGTGGCGATGCCCACGAAGATCGTGCCCAATACCAGGAAGATCAGCGCCAGCGGCGGCGCCATCACGAACACGACCCGTTCGGCCATGCGCGAGAGCAGGCCCATTTTCAGGTGGCGGTTGGCCAGCGCCAGCATGAAGGACATGGCCACGCCGAAGGTGGCGGCGTACACGCCCACCTGGTCGGCCTAAGCATGTCCGGATGGCTGGCGCCCCACAGATGGCCGAAACCGAAACCGGCGCCCACCGCCACGGCCACCAGCGCCAGCAGCGAGACGATGCCGCTGTCGCCGTTCGCCTCGCGCAGGTTGCGCGCTTCCTCGGGCAGGGCTGGCACCATGGCTAGAAGCTTGAACAGCGAGACGCTCAGCACATAGCCGGCGTACATGGCCGCCAGCAGCAGCCCGGGCAGGAAGGCGGCGCGGTACATGTCGCCCACCGAGCGGCCGAGCTGCTCGGCCATCACGATCAGCACCAGCGAAGGCGGAATGATTTGCGCCAGCGTGCCGGAGGCGGCGATCACGCCGGAAGCGACGCGCTTGTCGTAACCATGTAGCGCAGCATCACCGGCAGCGAGATCAGGCCCATCGAAATGACGGACGCGGCCACCACGCCGGTGGTGGCGGCCAGCAGCGCGCCCACGAAGATCACGGCATAGGCCAGACCGCCGCGCACCCGGCCGAACAGCTGGCCGATGGTGTCGAGCAGGTCCTCCGCCATCCCCGACCTTTCCAGGATCAGTCCCATGAAGGTGAAGAAGGGGATCGCCAGCAGGGTGTCGCTGGCCATGATGCCGAAAATCCGGTTGGGCAGCGCCTGCAGCAGTTCCGGCTTGAGCAGGCCCAGTTCGATGCCGACCAGGCCGAAGAACAGGCCGTTGGCGGCCAGCGAGAACGCCACCGGGAAGCCCGACAGCAGGAAGATGACCAGGCAGCCGAACATGATCGGCGCGATATTCGCAATGAGGAATTGTTCCATGTGACCCTGCTCAGTCGATCTTGTTGGCGGCTTTGATCGCGTCGATCTCGTCCTGTGGCGTGATGGCGTGTTTCATGAACTCGTGGCCGTCGATGCGTCCGGCCAGGAAGGCGATCCGTTTGATGATCTCGGAAATGCCCTGCAAGACGAGCAGCAGGAAGCCGAGCGGCACCAGCAGCTTGGCTTAGCCACACGATCAGGCCATGCGCGTTGCTCGACATCTCGGCGCTCTGGACCGAGATGGCCGCGAACGGGATGCCGTACCAGAGAATGAGCAGGCAGACCGGCAGCAGGAAGAGCAGGAAGCCGAACAGGTCGATCCAGACCTGGGTGCGGCGCGAGAAGCGGCCGACGACGACATCGACGCGCACATGTTCGTCGCGCTTGAGGGTGTGGGCGGAGGCGAGCAGGAACACGGTCGCGTACAGGTACCACTGGATTTCAAGCCAGGCGTTGGAGCTGTAGTTGAAGATGTAGCGCACCAGCGCATTGCTTAAGCAGCAGATCAGGACCGCGGCCAGCAAAGCCCAGCTGACGGCATCAGCGATTTTCTCGTTGATGCCGTCGATCAGGCGTGAAAGTGACATGAACATGTAATGGGGTCTCCCTTATCGTTATAGTTGTCACTGCCGTACTACTACATCGTCCTCATGAAGGCGGGGACCCATAGCACGCTTCCGAATTCGGAGACGTGCTATGGGCCCCCGCCTCCACGAGGGCGATGTTAAACATGCTGCGTTAATTCTGCTTCTGTGACTCCGATTGTTCCAGCTGCTTGCGCACCCGCTCAATGGCCAGGCGCACCTGGCGCGGGGCCGTGCCGCCCACGTGATCGCGTGCGGCCACCGAGCCTTCGAGCGTCAGCACGGCAAACACATCGTCCTCAATCAGCGGCGAGAATTCACGCAGGCGTTCGAGCGACATTTCCGACAGATCGCACTGCGCATCGTCGCACGCGCACCGCGCGCGCCACTGCCTCGTGCGCATCGCGGAACGGCAGGCCCTTCTTGACCAGGTAATCGGCCAGGTCGGTGGCCGTCGCGTAGCCCTGCAGCGCGGCCGCGCGCATGGCGTCCGGCTTGACCGAGATCCCGCCCGCCATGTCGGCAAAAATGCGCAGCGTGTCGACCACGGTATCGACCGTGTCGAACAGCGGTTCCTTGTCTTCCTGGTTGTCCTTGTTGTAGGCCAGCGGCTGGCCTTTCATCAGGGTCAGCAGGCCAGTCAGGTGGCCGTAGACGCGCCCGGTCTTGCCGCGCGCCAGTTCCGGCACGTCCGGGTTTTTCTTTTGCGGCATGATCGACGAGCCGGTGCAGAAGCGGTCGGCGATGTCGATGAAGCCCACGCGCGGGCTCATCCAGATCACCAGCTCTTCCGACATGCGCGAAATGTGGGTCATGATCAGGGCGCTGGCGGCGCAGAATTCGATCGCGAAATCGCGGTCCGAGACGGCGTCGAGCGAATTGTGGCAAACGTCCTCGAAGCCGAGGGTGCGCGCCACGCGCTCGCGGTCGATCGGGGAAGGTGGTGCTTAGGCCAGCGCGGCCGCGCCCAGCGGCAGGCGGTTCACGCGGCGGCGGGCGTCCTGCATGCGCTCGGCATCGCGCCCGAACATTTCCACGTAGGCCAGCATGTGGTGGCCGAAGGTGATCGGCTGGGCCACCTGCATGTGGGTAAAGCCCGGCATGATGGTGTCGGCATTCTTTTCGGCCAGCGCCAGCAGGGCGCCGCGCAGGCTGTGCAGCAGGGCGGTAATGTCGTCGATGGCCGCCCGCACGTACAGGCGGATGTCGGTGGCCACCTGGTCGTTGCGCGAGCGGCCAGTGTGCAGGCGCTTGCTAGCGTCGCCCACCAGCTCGGTCAGGCGTTTTTCGATATTCAGGTGGACGTCTTCCAGGTCGAGCAGCCATTCAAAGCTGCTTAAGCTTCGATTTCGCCCTTGATCTGGGCCATGCCGCGTTCGATCTCGGCACGGTCGGCGGCGCTGATGATGCCCTGGGCCGCCAGCATCTCGGCGTGCGCCAGCGATCCCTGGATATCGAACAGGGCCAGGCGTTTGTCGAAGAAGACGGAAGCGGTATAGCGTTTGACGAGGTCGGAGACAGGTTCGGAGAAGCGGGCCGACCAGGCTTCGCCTTTTTGGAGAGTTGTGCGGTCATGTGGGAGGTTCCTTTGATTTACCTGATTATAAACAAGGTAGGCAAGTGGCGTAAAAAGGCCCAGCAGGACAAATATGCAAAGGAACGTGATTGTTCTTCCTTTCGACGGTAGAATTGTTTTTTTACCCGGATTTCCCCGCCATGGCCAGCATGTCCACTTTACAGATCAGTACCGACCGCTCCGAACTCGATGTGCCGCTGATTTACCGCTTCCTGAGCGAACAGTCGACCTGGGCGGTCGGCATTTCGCGTTCCGTGGTCGACCGGGCGATCGAAAATTCGCTCTGCTTCGGCGGCTATGTCGATGGCCGCCAGGTCGCTTTCGCGCGTCATCACCGACTACGCCACCTTCGGCAACCTGGTCGACGTGTTCGTCATTCCCGAGTTTCGCGGGCGCGGCTACAGCAAAGAGCTCATGAAGGCGGTCATGGCCCACCCCAGCCTCAAGGGGCTGCGCCGCTTCATGCTGGCCACCGGCGACGCCCACGGCCTGTATGCCCAGTTCGGCTTCACCCCGCCCCAGCGTCCCGAAACGCTGATGGAACGCTACTTCCCGAATATCTACGTCAGCTGATCAGCGCCCTGTCATGGCGCCCACCAGCGCCTGCCATGGCCCGAACTGCATCGACCATTCATAGCTGGCCTGCTGCACGATCAGCAGCACCAGCAGGATCACATACGGCGCCCGCACTTTGCTGAAAGCGCGCGCGTCGGCCGCCAGCAGCGCCACCACGACCAGTTCGGCCACAAAAAAACTGATATGAAACGCCTGGGCGAAGCTCGCCCCGTCCGGCAGCACGTAGTGGCCGAGCGCGCGCCCAGGGCCGGCGGCAGCAGCGGCAGCGCGGTGCAGCTCATGAAGCGCGTGCAGGCCGACGTCGCGCCGGTAATAGATCGCCATCAGGTAGGCGAACACGAAAAACGCCACCGAACTGAGATCGACGAAGGCCAGCTTCGGCCCGAAGGCGCGCAAAGCCGCTGTCGCTGGTCAGCATCGCGTTGGTGATCATCAGCCCCGCCACCACGAACAGCGCCGCCAGCACGATCGATGCCTTGCCCAGCGCCCGGTGCAGGGCGATTTTGCGCTGGCGCATCAGATACGCCTGGCTGATCAGCAGCACCATCCACAGCGTGGCCATGGCCCCGTGGAACTGGTGCGCGAACTGGCCGCTGCCGAGCTTGCTGTAATACGAGGGGAAAAAGCCGACCAGGGCGACCAGCAGGAGCAGAACGAAGTACAGCGGGGCGTCGCTGTAGAAAGGGGAGGTGCGCGGCGAGGTACGGGCTTGCATGTGGAAGCTCCCTCAAAGAATTGCTACGTTGGCAATTCTTTGAGGGTAACATTTATTGCAGGGGCAAGCTACTGCCAGACCATCAAACAAGGCGGAATCAGCAACACCATCGCCAGCACGAAATACATCAGCTGCAGCGGCACCATCCACTTGGCCCAGGTAATCCAGGGTATCCGCGCCAGCGCCAGCACGCCGACCGTGATGCCCGAGGTCGGGATCATCGGGGTGGTGAATTCGCCGAACTGGTAAGCGAGGATCGCGGTCTGGCGCGTCACGCCCACCAGGTCGGCCAGCGGCGCCATGATCGGCATGGTCAGCGCGGCCTGGCCGGTGCCGGAGTGGATGAAGAAGTTGATCACCGACTGAATCACGAACATTTTTTGCGCGGCGAAGATCGGGCTGGCCGACTGCACCAGCGGCATCAGGCCGTGCAGCATGGTGTCGACGATGTGCGCGTCGTCGCGCCAGGATCATGGTGCCGCGCGCGAGCGCGATCACCAGGCCGGTGGTGACCAGATCCTTGGCGCCCTGGATGAAGGAGGCCACGAACTGGTCGGTATTGAGCCGTCCGACGGCGCCCACCACGATCCCCATCACCAGGAACAGGGCCGCGATCTCATTGATGTACCACTCGTACTTGATCACGCCGACCACCATCGCCGTCATGAACGACAGGAAGATCAGCAGCACCGCGCCGTGGGTGCGGGTCATGCCGCTGAAGTCGTCGAGGGCGACGGTTTTCTCCTTGCGCTTTTCCTGGTCCAGCGCGTAGGTCGGCGACAGGGTCGGGTCGCGCTTGACGCGCCGCGTACCACATCATGAAGGCGATCGTGATGCCGGTGGCGAGGAACCAGCAGATCACGCGGTAGCCCATGCCCGAGAACACCTCGATGCTGAAGCGATCCCCTGCGCCACGCCCACGTTGAACGGGTTGAGAAAAGCGGCCGCGAAGCCGACCTGCGAACCGACGAACGGAATCGACACGCCGACGATCGAGTCGTAGCCCAGCGCCAGCGCGAGCGGCACGAAGATCAGAATGAAGGGAATCGCTTCCTCGCTCATGCCGAAGGTGGCCCCGCCCAGCGAGAACATCGTGATGAACACCGGGATCATCATCGCGCACGAACGGCGAATGGGTGTGCGCCTTGGCCACCGACTTGATCATCGAATCGATCGCATCGGTTTTTTGCAGCACCGCGAACGCGCCGCCGACGATCAGCACGAAGCCGATGATCTGCGCCGCTTCGACGAAGCCCTTGATGGGCGCCATCATCAGCGCCACGAAGCCCTGCGGATTGCTGGCGATGTAATGGAAGGAGTTCGGATCGATGCGCGGCTTGCCGTTCACCAGCACGGTGTCGTACTGGCCGCCCGGGACAAACCACGTGGAGATGGCGATCACCGCCAGGATCATGAACAGCAGGACGAAGGTATTGGGAAGACGCAGTTTCATCGTTATTGGCTCAGCAGTTTGCTTAGCGCGGAAGGCGACCGGTCCGGCGATCTTACCGACCTGCATGCCGCGCAGGAGGTGGCGGTGGGCGGTGCGGGCGAAGAACACGCCGGCGACCGTGGTGTGCAAGGTGGTGGTGACGCCGCTGACCGGATCGATCAGGTCGGCGATGGCGTCATCCGGCCTGCACCTTCGCGCCCAGCTCTTTCAGGAACACCAGCACGCCCGCATGCGGGGCGGCGATCGGCTCCACGCCTTCGAGCGGGGTCGGCGCGCACACGGGCGCCGGCAGGGGCGTCGGGCGTGATGTCGAGCACACCGGCTTGCGCCAGGTAGTTGATCAGGGCGCGCGCATCCTTGCGCGCGTAGTCGTAGCCGACATCCATCTCGCCGCGCAGCTCCACCGTGACCGACACGCAGCTCGGGGGCAGCGGGAAGGCCGGGCCGAAGTGCTCGGCCAGATCCCACCACAGGCGGCTGCAGGCTTCATCGAACGGTTCCTCATGCGGCGGCCAGGGCCAGCAGCAGCGCGTGCGCGCCCATGTAGGCCGACAGCGGCGCGACCGCGTCCGCCAGCGGGGTGCTTAAGCGTAGATGTGAAGCACGGCTTCGTTATCGCAGTGCAGATCGAGCACGATGTCGGCATCGATCGCCATGCCGAGCAGGGTCTTTTCAGCGTCTCGGCGTCGGTGGCCGGGGTCCAGGCGGCGACCGAGTCGCGCGCATGGGCGCGCACCAGGGCCACGTTGGCGGCGGCGTCGCCGGTCAGCAGGCCGCGCAGGGACAGCTTCAGGTCCTCGGCCACATGCTTGTAGGCGCGGTTGAAATTGATCCCGGTGGTCAGGTCGAAGCGGCCGAAGGGCGCGCCCTGGATCGCCTGCGCCAGGCCGATCGGATTGGCGGCCTAAGCACCAGCACGATCTCGCCGCGGATCTTGCTTAGCCGCTTCGAGCGCGTCGAATTCGGTGCGCAGGAATTGCGACACCAGCATGCCGGGCACTTCATCGGCGTGCAGGGCGCCCTGGATATAAACCTTCTTGCCCGAACCGGGCGTGCCGTAATGAAAACTGGTCAGCGTGGGCGCGATGCTGCTGCCGCTGGGGGCGAGGGGATGTGTGTGTGATTGCATGGCTCAGATAAGTGGTGCTGCGGTTGGGCGACGGTGGGGAGTGCAGGAATTATGTCTCATTTTTTTCATATCGTCCACGCATGTAAAATTATTTTCAAAAAACAGTTGCGTCTTGTTTTTGATGCCGGTACAGTCGATGACATCTTGCAATTAGTCTGACAGCACAGGAATCACATGAAGTCGACCCATCCCGCCACAGCCCACGATTATGCCTCGCCCGAGATCGCTTTTGCAGAATCCTCGCTGGGCGAAGCGCTGCTCAAGCTCCTGGCCGAAGGCTCGGTCTCGAACCGCGCCATTGCCGACTTCCTGCTGCGCAACCAGGTGCGCGTGACCGCGCTCGGGATCGAAGAGCTGGCCGAGAACTGCCAGGTGTCGACCGCCACCATCAGCCGCTTTGCGCGCGAACTCGGGTTCAGGAACTACGCGGCGATGCGCAACGAGATCGCCACCACCTTGCAGTCGGTGCTGCAGCCGGTCGACAAGCTGCGTAATAATATCGCGCGCCGCGCCATGCCGCCACCGCTCCGGCAATCGAGAGCCTGGAGTATGCCGCGGCCAATGTCAAGGCGGCCGGGCAGGCGCTCGACCTGTCCGAACTGGACAGTATCGTGGCCCGCCTGACCGCCGCCCGCGCCGTGTACGTGATGGGCTTCGGCCTGTCCTCGCAGCTGGCTTCAAGCATGCTGTCGCTGCACCTGCAGCCTTTCTGCCAGCAAGTGATCGAAGTGGCGGGGCAGGGCGGCACCGAAGTGGCGGCCTAGCCACCTGGCCAACATCACCGAAGACGACGTGCTGGTCGTCATTTCCTTCCCCCGCTATTCGCTCGACGTGATCCGCCTGGCTTGGCTTTGCCCCGCGCGACGCCTGCGTGGTGTCGATCACCGATTCGCCCGCCTCGGCCCTGGCTAGCGTGGCCACCCATGCGCTGTACGCGCAAAGCACCCATCCTGTGCTGCCGAGCAGCGCCACCGCGGCCATTGCCGTGATCGAGGCGCTGGTGGTGTCGCTGATGGTATCGAACAAGGACAACGTCGCCAAGGCCGCGCGCCTGACCGACGCCATCTCGGCCTGGTTGTACGGCGCCGATCCGGTTTTTGACAGCAGCACCGACGGACCCCGTCGTCCCCAGCCCCGCCCCAAGAAGCAGGCAATAAAACCACAGGAGTAACAACATGAGTCAGCACTACAAAAAGCAGCCCGCCAGGACTGCTCTGGCCGCCGCATTGTCCGCCGCTTTTGGCCTGATCCCTTGCCACGCCTTTGCGCAGGCGGCGCCGGAGGCGAAAGTGGCCCGGGTCGAGATCACCGGCTCGTCCATCAAGCGCCTTGAAAACGAGACCGCGCTGCCGGTCCAGGTGATCAAGCGCGAAGACATCGACAAGAGCGGCGTGACCACCGCCGCCGAACTGCTCAAGAACATCAGCGCCAATACCGCGCCGCTGTCGGACGGCGCCAGCATCACCGACGGCACCTCGGGCCAGCGCGGTTTCAATGGCGCCAATCTGCGCGGCCTGGGCGTGTCGTCCACGCTGGTGCTGCTCAATGGCCGCCGCCTGGCCAACTTCGCTTCGCCCGGCGACAACGCTTGCGTCGATCTGAACAATATCCCGGCTAGGCGCGATTGCCCGCGTCGAGATCCTGAAGGACGGCGCGTCGGCCATCTACGGCACCGACGCCATCGGCGGCGTGATCAACTTCATCACCCGCAAGGATTACCAGGGCGTGGACCTCAATGCCTCGGTCGTTTAAGCACCGAGCATGGCGGCGCTTAAGCAAGCGCACCGCCAGCATCAGCGGCGGCCTGGGCGACCTGGCGGCCGACCGCTTCAATCTGTTCGGCGTGCTGGACGTGCAAAAGCTCGGCTCCCTGCGCTCGGGCCAGCGCGACTTCATTGCCGAGCGCCCGCTGGCGACCACGCTGCTTAGCCCTCATGTCGAGCAATACCTACCCGGCCAATATCGACATCAGCAGCGCCCAGCGCAATGCCCTGATCAATGCTTAGGCGCTGCTGCTTACTGGATCGACCCGCAACCGCATCAACCCGAGCGCGCCCACCTGCAACGGCCCGGCCACCGTGTACGCGCCGCAGGGCCCGGGCGGTCCCGCTCGGCTGCAGCTACGACTACATGCAGGACACCGAGCTGTATCCGGAGGCGAGCAAGATCGGCTTCATCGGCCGCGCCACCTTCCAGCTCAATAACGAGCACCAGCTGTTCGCAGAACTGGTGCAGTCGCAGGCCAAGAGCCGCTACGTGCTCTCGCCGAACCCGATCCGGATCCGCAACCTGGACGTGAGCCGCCTGCTCTACCCAGTACGCGGCGCCGCTGTCGGCCCATCAGCTTCACCACCGTCAGCGGGATCCGCTACCGGATGGAAGAAGCGGGCAACCGCAGCAATGAAGTGGTCAGCACCGCCCAGCGCCTGGTGCTGGGCGCGGGCTTACACCGTGGCTTAAGCTGGGACTACGACCTGGGCCTGGCGCGCGCCGAAAACCGCGCGGTCGACAAGTACGTGGACGGCTATGTCCTGTTCGACCAGTTCGACGCGGCCGTGCGCTCGGGTGTGATCAATCCTTTCGGACCGTCCGGCCAGGCCGGGCGCGATCTGATCAACAGCATCAAGATCAACGACGAAGCGCGCAAGTCCAAGGGCATCTCGACCTCGGTTGACGCCAAGGTCTCGAAGGCGCTGATGGCGCTCGATGGCGGCGACCTGGCCATCGCCGTGGGCGGCGAAGCGCGGCGCGAGAAGACCAGCTTCACGCCGTCCGCGCTGCTGCTGTCGAATAACATCGCGGGCGACCGCGGCACCGGCTCGGCCGACCTGGCGGCCACCGCCGACAGCCGCCGCGTGTGGTCGGTATTTACGGAGCTGAACGCGCCGCTGACCAAGACGCTCGAAGTGCAGCTGGCCGTGCGCCACGACGACTACAGCCAGGTCGGCGGCACCACCAATCCGAAGATCGGCGTGCGCTGGCAGCCGGCTGCCAGCGTCTTGCTGCGCGCCTCGGCCAACACCGGCTTCCGGGCGCCGTCGCTGTCGGACCTGAACCGCCCGACCACCTTCGGCAGCGCGGCCAGCTTCCTGACCGACCCGCAGTGCGTGGCCGACGGCCTGGACACGATCGACGGCTGTACCGACCAGTATCCGGTCGAGCGCCGCTCGAACCCGGACCTGAAGCCGGAAACCTCGCGCCAGTTCGCGCTGGGCGCCGTGTGGGACGTGAGCCGCCAGCTGAACCTGTCGCTCGACTACTGGAACATCCAGAAAAAGGACGTCATCAGCACCCTGGGCGAGCAGATCATTGTCGACAATCCGGCCAAATACAACGGTACGTACATCGAGCGCGACGACGACGGTTTCATCACCAATATCCTGCTGCAAAAGGAAAACCAGGGGCGCCTCAATACCCATCAAGCATCGACATCGGGATCGACTACAAGAGCGCGCCCGCCCCGATTGGGCGCTTGAGCGTGAACATGAGCGGGACGCTGGTGCTAAAATACGACCGTCAGTTCGGACCGCTGGAAGCGGAGCGCAGCAATCTTGGCCTGTTCCTCAACGACCAGGTGATCCAGAAATGGCGTCACCGGATCAGTTTCGGCTACGACCGCGGCCCGCTCAGCGTGACGCTGGCGAACCAGTACTCGTCGTCGTACACGGACCAGAACACGACTTACGATCCGGTCAGCGACACGGTACTGCCGTCGCGCAGGGTCAAGGCGTATTCGCTGTGGGACATGACGGCCAGCTATGCGGTCAGCAAACAGATCAAACTGCGTCTGGGCGTGCTCAACTTGCTCGACACGGCGCCTCCGTTTTCTAACCAAGCGTATTACTTCCTGGCCGGGTATGATCCTACCTATACCGACCCGCGTGGCCGTAGTGCGTTCCTGAGCATGAACTACTCATTCAAATAAAGAGAGAAAAACCGATGCTGAAAATGGCCTGCCGCAGTGCACAGATTGTTTTACTGGCGCTAGCCGCAGCAGGCCATGTCCAGGCGCAGGCGCCAAGCCCAGCTTACGCCGCCGCCCGCGCCTGCCGCGTCGGAGATCAAGCAGCAGTCCGATCCCAAGCCGGCCCCCGTGCCCCAGGTCGAGATCAAGGCCCCGGCCCCTTCCACCGCGCCGGGCGCGCCCAAGGGCACCCTGGTCATCATCGGCGGCGGTCTGCGCGGCGAGAATGAACCGGTCTGGGAACGCATCGTCGAACTGGCTAGGGGCAAGGGCGCACGCATCGCCGTATTCGGCACCGCCTCGGCCAGTCCCGAGCGCGCGGCCCGGCTGGACGCGGAGCGACTCAATTTCTACGGCGCCGACGCCTTCGTGGTCCCGGTTGCCGTACGCCTGAAAGGCACCGACTACCGCGCCGCGGCCAACGATCCCGTGCTGGCCGCCCAGGTCAGTTCGGCGGCCGGCGCCTACTTCGTCGGCGGCGACCAGGCCCGCATCACCGAAGCGCTGCGCAAGCCGGACGGCAGCAGCAGCCTCATGCTCGATGCGCTGTGGGACATGTACCGGCGCGGCAGCGTGATCGTTTACACCCAGCAGCCAAGCGGCCATCATGAGCAAGACCATGTTCTATAACGTCAGCTCGGTGCTCTCCACCCTCAAGCGCGGCGTGGCCGACGGCATGGAGCTCGCTCCCGGCATCGGCTTCATCGGCGACGACGTGTTCGTCGACCAGCACCTGCTGGTGCGCGGCCGTTTCGCGCATGCTGCCTAAGCCATGATGGCCAAGGGTTACAAGCTGGGTCTGGGGATCGACGAGAACACCGCCATGATCATCCATCCCAACCGCGACGTCGAAGTCCTGGGCTACAAGGGGGCGCTGCTGATCGACCTCAATGCCGCCACCAGCGTGCCGGGCGACTTCAACGTGACCAATGCGCGCCTGTCCTATCTGGACAACGGCGACCGCTTCAACCTCGCGCGCCACACGTTCGCCCCCTCGCCCGACAAACTGAGCGGCAAATTCGATCCGGCCAAGCCGTATTACAAGGGACCGCTGTTTACCGCCGATATCCTGGGCCACACCACCATCGTCGACCTGATGACCAAACTGATCGACAGCGACCAGCCGGACGCGATCGGCATCGCCTTCGGCAGCCCGCGCGACCTGCAGGCCGACCTGGGCTTCGAATTCCGCCTCTCGCGCATCAGCGACAGCGTCGGCTACGCGTCGGCCGTGGCGGACGCCTACTCGGTGTATGACATCCGCCTGGATATCCGGCCGATCAAGATCCAGCAGCCGTTCTACCAGTACAAATAATCCACCACTCGCAAGGACCAGCCATGCTTCGTTCTTTGTTCGCGGCAGCGCTGCTGCTTGCCGCCGCTCCCGGCTTCGCCCAGGCCCCCGCCACCGTGCGGGTCGACTACAACCACAGCGGCAACGCGCTCGGCGAGCAGTACGCGCTCGAGCGGGTCCTGATCGAGCCGCTGCCCTGGCCCGGCAGCCTGGCGCAAAATCTCGACCACACCGACCGTGGCCAGAACCGGGTCGAGGTGGTCGACGCCAAGACCGGCGATCTGCTGTATTCACGCGGGTTTTCCACCATCTTCGGCGAGTGGCGCACCACCGACGAAGCGGCGCGCGTGAGCCGCGGCTTCCATGAGTCGGTGCGCTTTCCCAAGCCGTCCAAGCCGGTCAAGGTCCGCATCCTCAAGCGCGACGAGCGCAATCTGTTTTCGGTCGTGTGGACGGTGGATATCGATACCGACGCCCAGGACGTGATCCGCAAGCAGGACAGCGCAGCCAGCCAAACCGATTCCGATCCGCGTCTCCGGCGCCTCGCCCGACAAGGTCGATCTGCTGGTGCTGGGCGACGGCTATACCGCCGCCGACATGGGCAAGTTCGAGGCCGACGCCAAACGCCTGTCCGACCACCTGTTCACGGTCTCGCCATTCAAGGAACGCGCCAAGGACTTCAACGTGTGGGCGCTGGCCGTGCCGACCCCGGAAGCGGGCGTCTCGCGGCCGTCCACCGGCATCCATCACGCTTCCGCGCTGGGTACGCGCTACGACATCTTCGGCAGCGAGCGCTATGTGCTCACGCTCGACAACCGCGCCCTGCGCGACATTGCCCAGAACGCGCCCTACGAATTCATCGAAATCCTGGTCAACAACGAGACCTACGGCGGCGGCGGCATTTTCGGCCAGTTCAGCACCGCGGCGGCTTAAGCAACGACTGGGCCAACTACCTGTTCGTGCATGAATTCGGCCACCACTTCAGCTTAGCCTGGCCGACGAGTACTACACGTCGCCGGTCGTGTACGCGGCAGCGGCGGGGCGCCCGGAACCGTGGGAGCCGAACGTGACGGCGCTGCGCGACCCGGCCAGGCTCAAGTGGAAGCAGCACGTGAAAGCTTAAGGCACCCCGCTGCCGACCGTCTGGCCCAAGGCCGAGTACGAAGAATATTCGCGCGCCTATCAGAAGCGGCGCGCCGCCTTGCGCGCCGCCAACCGTCCGGAATCGGAAATGAGCGCGCTGTTCAAGGAAGACTTGCAGCACACCAAGGAATTGTTTTCCAAGGCGAAACATCAGCATGCCATCGGCGCATTCGAGGGCGCCAATTACGAGGCCACCGGCTATTACCGCTCCGAAATGCAGTGCCTGATGTTCGACCGAAGTGAAAGATTCTGTAAGGTCTGTAACGACGGCATCTCGGCCATCATCGATTTGTACGCCGCGCCGAAGCTTGGCAGAAGTAGGCATACGGCCCGTACCTAAAGGCGGTCTCCCGAGGAGGCCGCCTTTTTCGGCTTCATTTTTGCCGCGCGGCATCGATACAGTACGTGCGTTTGCGCACAGATCTTTGTTCCCCCAAGCCATATTCTGAATGCGTTCCTCGACGACACGCACTGTCGGGGCACGGTAGATGGACGACAACGTCCACGCTTGTTCCCTCCATATACTCAATAAAGGCTCTTACCATGAATAAATTACTCGCTACCCTGATCGCTGGTCTGTTTGCCACCTCGGTTTATGCACAAACGCCGGTCGCGCCTGCTACCCCGGCCGTCGTCAAGGCCACCGAAGAAGCCCACAAGGACATCGCCAAGGCCGAGCACAAGGAAGCCAAGGTCGATGCCAAGGCGGACGAAAAAATGACCAAGGCCCACGCCGATGCCGCCGAAAAGAAAATGAAGGCCCATAACAAGGCAGTCAAGGCGCACGCGGAAGCGCAGACCGACGTCGCCAAGGCCGATCCGGAAGACAAAATGAAAGCCGAAGCCAAGGCCGACGAGAAAGTCGCCAAAGCCAACCTGAAGGCCGAGAAAAAAATGATCAAGGCCGACGCCAAGGTTGAAAAGAAGGCCGTTGACGCCGCAGCCGACAAGGCAACCGCCGCTGCCAAGACGGCAGAAGTGAAGGCCGAAGCGAACGCGGATGTGAAAAAGGCAGAAGCCAAGAAGTAATTGGTCTGCCTGGAAGTAAAAAACGCAGCCCGAGGGCTGCGTTTTTCTATTTAGAATCCAAATCCGGCCTGTCCGTCCAGGCGCAAGGCGCAGTCGTCGAATCCATCGACAAGTGCAATCGCTTTTACTTTGATTGATTGTTCGCTCCGAAGTCGCTCGCAATATCTGAACATTGAGTGCTTGTCGTCAGTCAGGACGAACGGAATGTTTTCGTGCGATGCGTGCCCAAGCAGCTTCAGGTCATCCTTGACCGCTTGGCGATCATCACCGCTGTCGCGAACGATCGCGTTCTGTAAGCGCGCACTTTCAATCCCATCGGCAGGGTCACGTAGTTCGTATCTAGAAATGCTCTGGTTGCGGTCATGTATCACCGTTGCGGAAGGATTCCAGCCAATCGTCTTCGACTTCGGACCAAACCTGTGTCCACGATCGACCATCGTGTCGAACGCGTGTTCATCGAACTTGGGCTTGTAGCTTTGAAATGCGATCAATCGCATATGCCGCAACTCGCCGGTCACCGCGTTCTCTTCAGCCGAAACATGAAGTAGTTCTTTTCGGTATAAACGATTCGTTTCGCCTTGTGCGAGTTGATCCTGACTGGCCATGACGGTCACTGTTTGGCCATTGCCAAGTTTGAGATGAATGTTTGGCTTTGTCGTGCCGCCCATATCCGTGACTACACCCAGAATGAACCTCTCGGCATGCAGCCATAGGTCGGATGAGGAATGAAACTTCGAATCGGCAAACACCCTCAATAGCGTTGTGTCGGCTGAATCGGCCACTGTGTACGTTCGAGTCGCATTGCCTCATGCGGCGGCTTGCCAGCGCAAGATCACTGCAGCCCGCCTAACGTCGATTTGGGTGAGAGAGTTTGATTGTTCGAGGGAACGTAGATCGTGCCACAGGCTGTGGGCTTCCAATAATCCGGAAGCAACAAACGCCAAGGAGCCCTCTTCGATTGAAACAATTACCTTGTGCAGGTCGAGATCTCTTCCGGAGCCGCGCAGGAAGTCAGCAACATCTTTCTGGAAATCTCCGATCAACGACAGCGGAACATGCGATAGTCCCACGTTCGCATCGTCAACCCTGTCTCTGACGGAAAATTTGAGGACGTTCTTCGGTTCCATAGATCACCTGGCACTGTGATCCTATTTTATGCCTAAAGAGTTCACTGAGGGCGCTCGCGCGCAAGCCACAAGGACTTTCCAAAGAAAAAGCCCGTTGTGCTCTTGGGAACACAACGGGCCACGGCGCCGAACCGGATGAAGTACGGCTTACACGATCGGTTTGAGCGTCAGTGCTTTCACCTTCGCTTCGAGCGCCTTGCCCTTGCGTGCGCGCTTGCCGAAGTGGGCCGCCAGGCCCGATGCCGACAGGTCCACATCGCGCGGCTTGCCATGCCGGCCCAGGTGCCCTGCACGGTCACGCCTTTTGCGTGATCGGCTGGACGGCTGCGAGTTTCTCTTTGCTTCCAGCTCCATCAGGATCACGCCGCGTCCGCCGTTCGACAGCGTTTTCAGTTCGTCCAGGCCAAACACCAGCAGGCGGCCTTTTCGGACAGGCAGGCAATCGCGCTGGCCCCCGTGCCAATCACGCGCGGCAGCAGCGGCAGGGCGCCTTCGTCGAGCGTCATGAAGGCCTTGCCGCCCTTGAGGCGGCTGACCATGTCGCCCGCCTTGGCCGAGAAACCGTAGCTTGGCGCTGGACGCCATCAGCAAGGTCGTGGCCGCGCTGCCCGCAAAGTAGTGCAGGATGCGCACGCCGCCCGACAGGTCGACCAGGGTCGTCACCGGCACGCCGTCGCCGCGCGCCCCCCGCAGGGCCGCTACCGGCACCGAGTACACCTTGCCGTTGTCGCCGAAGCCGAGCAGGGTGTCGACCGTGCGGCATTCGAAGGCGCCGTACAGCGAGTCGTCTACCTTGAAGGTGAACTGGGTCACTTCGTGGCCGATGCCGGTACGCGCGCACCCAGCCTTTTTCCGAAATGATGACCGTGACCGGTTCGTCCACGACCTTCTGTTCGGCCGTGGCGCGGGCCGCTTCTTCGATGATCGTGCGGCGCGGATCGCCAAAGGTCTTGGTGTCGGCTTCGATTTCATGAATGATCAGGCGCTTCATCGACGATGGATTTTCAAGCAGGTCCTGCAGCGTTTCGCGGTCCTTGCGCAGTTCGTTCAATTCCTTCTCGATCTTGATCGCTTCCAGGCGCGCCAGCTGGCGCAGACGGATCTCGAGGATGTCTTCCGCCTGGATGTCGGTCAGGTCGAATTCGGCGATCAGCGCCGCTTTCGGATCGTCCGAATTGCGGATGATGTGGATCACCTTGTCGATGTTGAGCAGCACCGTCATCCGGCCTTCGAGGATGTGGATGCGCGCATTGACCTTGCCCAGCCTGAATTCGGTGCGGCGGCGGACCGTGACGAAGCGGAAGTCGATCCACTCCTGCAAAATGTCGGACAGACCCTTCTGGCGCGGACGGCCGTCGCCGCCGATCATCACCAGATTGATCGAGTTGGACGACTCGAGCGAGGTGTGCGCCAGCAGCATCAGCATGAATTCGTTCTGGTCCTGGTTCTTCGATTTCGGCTCGAACACCAGGCGTACCGGCGCGTTGCAGGCCCGATTCGTCGCGGATCGTGTCGAGCGAACCGAGGATCATTTGCTTGAGCGCGAGCTGTTCCGGCGAGAGGGCTTTCTTGCCCATCTTGATCTTCGGATTGGTCAGCTCTTCAATCTCTTCCAGCACTTTTTGCGAGGACGTGCCCGGCGGGAGTTCGGAGACCACCGCCTGCCACTGGCCGCGCGCCAGTTCTTCGATCTTCCAGCGCGCGCACCTTCATCGAGCCGCGTCCGCTGGCATACATCTCGGTGATCTGCGCGGCAGGGGTGATGATCTGGCCGCCGCCCGGGAAATCGGGGCCGGGAATGAGCGCCATCAGTTCGGCGTGGCTGATCTTCGGATTGCGGATCATGGCCACGGCGGCTTGCGCCACTTCGGTCAGATTGTGCGACGGGATCTCGGTGGCCAGGCCGACCGCGATGCCGGATGCGCCGTTGAGCAGCACCACCGGCAGCCGCGCTTGAGCAGCTGCTTCGGTTCCTTGTGTTCACCGTCGTAGTTGGTCTGGAAGTCGACCGTGCCTTCGTCGATTTCGTCGAGCAGCAGCTTCGCGATCGGCGTCAGGCGCGCTTCCGTGTAGCGCATCGCCGCGGCGCCGTCACCGTCGCGCGAACCGAAGTTGCCCTGGCCGTCGACCAGCGGATAGCGCAGCGAGAAGTCCTGCGCCATGCGCACCAGCGCGTCGTAGATCGACTGGTCGCCGTGCGGGTGCAGCTTACCCATCACGTCGCCGACCACGGCCGCCGACTTGCGCGGCTTGGCGGTCGAACCCAGTCCGAGTTCGTTCATCTGGAACAGGATGCGGCGCTGTACCGGCTTCTGCCCGTCGCTCACGTCCGGCAGCGCGCGGCCCTTGACCACCGAAACGGCGTAGTCGAGATAGGCGCGCTCGGCGAACGTGGACAGGGTCAGCGTGTCGCCGTCTTCCGGTGGTGGCGGTGGCGGTTCTGCAAAGAGGTCGGTCTGGTTTGTCATAAACTTTGTTTCTGGTGACGTTGATTATGTTGGTGTTGAAGGGGCGCGGTTACGGACGGCGGCGCAGATACGAGCGGTAGGCTTCGAGGCGCGCCAGCATGACTTCGGTTTCGTCCGGCATCTCGCGGTGAATGAAGGACGCATTGCGTTCCCATAGAAAGTGTTCGGCCAGGTCGACCCGGAATTGGTCGTCGCAGCCTTCAGCCAAGCGCAGTACTGGACCGCGCACAGCTCGAAGCATTCGCGCACTTCCAGGTCGAGAAAATCGCTGCGCTGGGCCAGTTCGGCCAGCTGCTGGCGGGTGTTGATGTGCGCGCGGCAGAAAATCGGCCCAGATCCGGCGCGCTTCGACCACTGCCGCGCCGGGGCCCTGGTCCTGGCCGGGCACGAAGTCGAACACGGCGCGGTACACCGGCACGTCGGGCCCGGTATCGGGATCCCATTCGTAATAGGCGGTGTAGACCGGCTCTTCTTCAGCCAAGCGCTTCCTGCGCTTCCGGTTCTTCCGGCTCGTCCTCGATGCTTAAGCTTCGCCTGCGTAGCGCCATGCGCAGCGCCGTTTCATGCCGCGTCGCGCAAGTCCTGGAACCCCTGCGGATCGTCTTCCGGACGGGTCGTTTTGAGCTGCTGCGCATAGGCGCGCTTGATATCGCGCTCGTTGGCCGTGGCTCTGATGCCGAGAATGGTCCAGATATTCATGGTCAGCTGAATTGGTGTTGGTTCGCTTTGGCGCGCACCATGTTCACGGCCATGAAGATGCCGATGAAGATCATGCCGAAGCTGATCGAACGCATTGGCTGGCTATGCATCAGCGGCGACTGATTGACGACCTGGGCCGCCATGCCGTTGAGGAACATCGCCCCTATCATGGCAAAGAAATGATGAACGGTCGGGCGGGTCAGGACCATGCCTGCCATCAGCCACACCCACGCGCCGGCGGTGGTCAGCTGCGCCGTCAGCGGCAGCGTGCTTAAGCCAGCACGATGAAACCAGCCGCCACGGTCAGCCACAGCACGCGCGGGGCGGAATCAAGGCCGACGATACGTTGAAGTGCTCGAGCAGGTCGGCGCCGCCGCGATAGGCCAGCATCACGCAGCAGAACGCGGCCAGGCTGCAATTGAGTACGCCAAACTCGGCGAACGGTCCCTGCGACATGCTGACCCCGATCAGGATCATGAGCGCAGAAGACGACGATGAAAATGAACTTGTTGAATACCGCCGAATTGGCAAAGGCACTGGCCAGCGTGCAGCCGAACAGCGTGAGCTGCAGCGTGGCCACCAGTACCGGGCCCGGGCTGGCGACGAACATCCACAGCGAGGCGAGGGCGAACACGGCCATCCAGCCGTACTGCCACTGCGGCTGGTAGCGCGTGTGATGCAGCAGTTTGTAGAGGCGGTCTTTCCACGGCGCCGCGGCGGCCGAATGGAGGAAGGCAGGCGGATGGAAGGCGAACCACGCCACGACGCCGAAAGTGAGCGCTTCGCACGCCGCCAGCAGGGTCAGGCCGTCGCCGTCGTAACTGCCCGTGCGTGCCAGCAGCATCATGGCGACAAACCACAGCAGCAAGCCGGATATCGCCGACTGAATCACATTCTGACGGAAATAGCGCTTGCCGTTGGCCTGCGCTTCGGTCTGTTCTGAACGCGGCGCGGTCCAGCCTGAAATGCAGCATCTCGCCGTGCTCCCAGCGGATCTCGCGCGCCACGTTGCGCAAGTTGTCCACCAGGTGTTTGTCGGACAGCTTCCAGCGGCTAAGGGATCGCAAACCAAGCAGTGCGGCTGTCGCTTCGTCGGCTTCGGCCCGCTCCGACAAGGCGATCCACGAGCGGTGCGCCCGTAGCAGGGCCAGCATCATGTGGGTTTCGTCCGGCATTTCGCGCGCGATGAAGGCGCAATCGTGTTCCCAGCCGAAGTGCCCGGCCATGACGGCGCGGAACTGGTCGTCGCAGCCTTCGCCCGCGCAGTACTGCAGCGCGCACAGTTCAAAGCAGTCGCGCACGGCCAGGTCGAGCAGTTCGCCGCCGGCGTCAAGTTCCTTGAGTGTGGCTGCCGGGTTGCGTCCGGCGGCGCTCAGGAATGCACCCCACAGGCGCTTTGCCTCGCTCTCCGGCGCGGGCTTCGTTTCCCAGGCTGCCATGTAGACAGGTCCTTCAGCGCTGACGATCAGCGGTTCGGGTTCCGTGACCGGGGTGACGGCGGCCGGTTCCTCGGCCGCGTGGCGCGCCATGCGCAGCGCCGTTTCATACGCGCCGCGCAAATCCTGAAAGCGCTGCGGATCCTCGTCCGGACGGGCGGTCTTGAGCTGCGCGGCATACGCGCGCTTGATCTCGCGCTCGTCGCCGGTCGCCCGGATACCGAGGATCTCCCACACATTCACAGGAAGCTGCCCCCGTCGAGCTGGCGCATCACCTGGAGCAGCGACTCACGGGCGCGCTCGGTCGCCTTGGGTTCCTGCTTGTCGAGTACCGACTGGAAGGCGGCCACGTACTGCGCCAGGTACTCGCGTTCCTGGCCCAGCAGCTGTTCGTACAGGCGGTCGGCCTGCGCCACCAGGGTGCGGTTTTCGATGCGGTCGCGCGGATGGATTTTCAGTTCCGCCAGTTCCAGCAGGCGCTGTTCGATTTCGGCGGGCGTCATGACGCTTGGCGTTCTCGGTGATCACCAGCTTGTGCTTTTCCTGGGTCGGCAGGACCGTGATTTCCGCTTCCAGTACGCCGCTCACGTCATAGGTGAAGCGCACGTCGGCCGACACCTCGCCCGCCTTTTTCGGCGTGATCGGGAAGTTCAGCGTGCCCAGGTAGATATTGTCGACCACGCGCCGCGCCTCGCCCTGGTAGACCTTGACCGACAGTTCCTTCTGGAAGTCGTTGATCGTCGTGATGTTTTCCACGCGCGATACCGGCACCGTCGAATTGCGTTCGATAATGGGCAGGAAGTGGCCGCCTTCGTAGTCGTTCGGCCCCACCTGGCGCGCGATGCCGATCCCCAGCGAGTAGGGCGCCACATCCGTCATGACCACTTCGGACAGTGCCGCGTCGCGCATCTTCAGGCCCGCCTGGACGGCCGCGCCGAGCGCGATCGCTTCGTCAGGATCGAGGTGAATCAGCGGGAAGCGGCCGAACATGCGCGAGGCCAGCTTGCGTACCAGCGGCATGCGGGTGGCGCCACCGGCCAGCACCACGGCATCGAGTTCGGATGCCTTGATGGTGGCGTCGCGCAGGGCGCGTTCGACCGGGGTGCGCAGGCGCTGCATGAGCGGTTCGCACAGCTGCGCCAGCGTGTCTTCGGTCAGCTCCCAGCTGTATTCGGTGCCGTTGTAGTGCAGCGCCATGCGCGCCGACGGCGCGTCCGACAGCGCGCTTGGCCCGTTCGGCCTCGTCGCGCAGGCGCTGGCGCTGGCTGCCCGTCAGGTCCATGCCGTCCATGGCCTTGGCCAGGCCGCTGCGGGTCAGGAAAGCGTCGCACATCGCGCTGACGAAGTCTTCGCCGCCGAGGAAGTTGTCGCCCGCCGAAGCACGCACTTCCATCACGCCGTCGAACAGTTCCAGGATCGAGACGTCGAAGGTGCCGCCGCCCAGATCGAACACGAGGAATTTGGTTTCGCGCTGGCTGTCCTGAATGCCGTAGGCCAGGGCCGCGGCGGTCGGTTCATTGAGCAGGCGCTCGACCTTGAGCCCGGCCAGCTGGCTTAGCCACGCGGGTGGCCTTGCGCTGGGCGTCGCTGAAATAGGCTTAAGCACCGTGATGATCGCTTCCTCGACTTTGTGGCAGAGGAAGGCTTCGGCATCTTCCTTGAGCGAGCGCAGCACCATCGAGGACAGTTCCTCGGGCCGGAAGGTCTCCTTGCCGAGCTGCGTCTTGCGTTCGCTGCCCATGTAGCGCTTGAACACGGCCGCCGTCATGTGCGGGTGGGTTTGCAGGCGCGCGCCCCGCTTCCCCGATCAGCACCGTGCCGTCGTCGTCGATGCCGACGCACGAAGGCGTCAGGTTCTTGCCGAGGGCGTTGGGAATGATAGAGGCTTTTCCGTCGCGCCAGACAGCAACCAGGCTGTTGGTGGTCCCGAGGTCGATCCCGATGATCATTTTAGATATCCGCTTCCGTTTCGTTTCCGTGTTCTTCGATCCAGGCGCGCCGCGGCGGCTTCGCCCTTACCCATCAACATATTGAAGCGGGCCGACGCGTCGACGTGCTCGAAGTCGCCCAGCGTGACCGGCAGCAGGCGGCGCGTGTCCGGGTTCATCGTGGTTTCCCACAGCTGGCCTAAGCATCCATCTCGCCCAGACCCTTGAAGCGCGAGATGCTCCAGGCGCCTTCCTTCCAGGCCGTCCTTGCTCAATTTGTCTTCGATCGCCAGCAGTTCGCCGTCGTCGAGCGCGTACAGCTTCTGGATCGGCTTCTTGCCGCGTGCGGGCGCGTCGACCCGGTACAGCGGCGGGCGCGCGATGCAGATGTGGCCGCGGGCGAACAGCGCCGGGAAGTGCTTGAAGAACAGCGTCAGCAGCAGCACCTGGATGTGCGAGCCGTCCACGTCCGCATCGGACAGGATGCAGATCTTCCCGTAGCGCAGACCGGACAGGTCGACCGTGTCGCCATGGCTGTGCGGATCGACGCCGATCGCCACCGCGATGTCATGGATCTCGTTGTTGGCGAACAGGCGGTCGCGGTCCGTCTCCCACGAGTTGAGCACCTTGCCGCGCAGCGGCAGGATGGCCTGGAATTCCTTGTCGCGGCCCATCTTGGCCGAACCGCCCGCCGAATCGCCCTCGACCAGGAAGATCTCGTTGCAGGGTGATGTCCGACGATTCGCAGTCGGTCAGCTTGCCTGGCAAAACGGCCACGCCGGACGATTTTTTCTTCTCGACCTTCTGCAGCGAACGCAGACGCGACTGGGCCTGCTTGATCACCAGTTCGGCCAGCTTCTTGCCGTATTCGACGTGCTGGTTCAGCCACAGTTCGAGCGGCGGCTTGGAGAAGCTCGACACCAGGCGCACCGCGTCGCGCGAATTGAGGCGCTCCTTGATCTGGCCCTGGAACTGCGGATCGAGCACTTTGGCCGACAGCACGAAGGAGACGCGTGCGAACACGTCTTCGGGCAGCAGCTTGACGCCTTTCGGCAGCAGCGAATGCATCTCGACGAAGCTCTTGACCGCGCCGTAGAGCCCATCGCGCAGGCCCGATTCGTGGGTGCCGCCGTTCGAGGTGGGAATCAGATTGACGTAGGACTCGCGCACTACCGCGCCTTCTTCGGTCCACGCGACCACCCAGGCTGCGCCTTCGCCTTCGGCAAAGCCGTCGGTCTCGCCGTTCGAATACTGGGCGCCTTCAAATACCGGGATCAGCGTTTCGCCGTTGGAGGACTGGGCCAGCATCTCATTGAGGTAGCCGCGCAGGCCTTCGTCGTACTTCCAGGTGGTGACGTCGCCGGTCTTGGCGTTCGTCAGCGTGACGGTCACGCCCGGGAGCAGCACGGCCTTGGGCGCAGCAGGCGCTGCAGCTCGCTATGGGAAATGGCGGGCGAATCGAAATACTTCGGATCGGGCCAGGCGGTCACGCGGGTGCCGCTCTTCTTGCCGTCGCGCGGGGCAGGGATGGATACCAGCGGCTCGATCACGTCGCCGTGGGCGAATGCCATCTTGTGCAGGCCGTTGCCGTTTTCTTCCTTGCGCCAGACCGTGATTTCCAGGCGCGTCGAGAGCGCGTTGGTGACCGAGACGCCGACGCCGTGCAAGCCGCCCGAGAACGCATACGCGCCGCCCGAACCCTTGTCAGAATTTGCCGCCCGCGTGCAGGCGCGTGAACACGATTTCGACGGTCGGGACGTTTTCTTCCGGGTGCAGGCCGACCGGGATGCCGCGGCCGTCGTCTTCGACGGTGATCGAACCGTCGGTGTTGAGGGTGACGCCAATGTTCTTGCAGTGGCCGCCGAGCGCTTCGTCGGAGGCGTTGTCGATGACTTCCTGGATAATGTGCAGCGGATTCTCAGTGCGGGTATACATCCCCGGACGCTGTTTGACGGGTTCGAGCCCTTTCAGGACCCGGATGGATGATTCGCTGTAGTCGGATGCAGGTTTTTTGGTGGCCATATCAAAATTCTTTATGCGGATGCCTGCGCATTCTATCTTGTCGGACGGAAAAGCAAGGAAATTTGGCGCGAATGAATCGCTTGCCAGTACCGGGGATTGTGGTTAGATTCGATTCAAGCGTGTCTTTACCGCGCTGGTTAACTTTACATTTTTAACAGAAAAACATGCATAAGTATCCATTCGCGGTGCACTTGGCCGGGTTTGATCCGGATGAAAGGCCGCGCCTTGCCAATGCCATGGCCAAGGCGCCGGGCGACGGTCCGGGATATTTTTGCCTGCTTGAAGACAGTTTGCAAGACCCGGACCTGGTCATCGCCAATGGCGACGACCTCAAGGCCATGGCACGCGTGATGGCCGCGCCGCCCACCCCGCTCGACCCGGTCATCGTGATCGGCGAGGCCGTGCTCGAATATCCCTATCCGCGCCTGCACCGTCCCCTGAACCTCGGTCTGCTGTACGGCATGGCCGAAGAACTGCTGCACCGGCGCGCCGAGGCGCAAGTCCAGCTGACCTCGCGCGGGCTGCCCCTGCTGACCGAGCGGCGCCGCAAGCCGCGCCTGGATCTGGACATCACCGATCCGGCCGACTACGTCAAGCGCCGCAAGAGCCCGCCGAGCGGGGCGGTGCTCATCATCGACAAGAGCGCCGCCCTGCGCGACCACCTCGACCTGCTGACGGGGCCGGGCCGCCTGAAAATCGAATGGACCGACACGGCGGCCGCCGCCTTGCGCCTGTGCGAGGAGACGTCGGTGTCGCTGGTGCTGATTAATACCTCGACCCCGGTGATCGACCCGTACGGGCTGACCGCGGCCATCAAGTCGCAGCGCGGCGGCGAGCGCATTGCCGTGGTGCTGCTGGTGGGGCCGACCTTCCATTACCACGCGGTGCGCGCCAAGGCGGCCGGGGTGCGCGGCCTGCTCGACAAGCCGGTGGCCGACCGCCACCTGGTCGCGCTGCTCAAGAAGCTGCTGTCGATGCCGCTGTAAGGGCTAGTCCGATAATTTTGTTACAAGTTTGAATCGTGCGCCTTGCTCGACGGGCTATATTTGAGTCATGCCCGATAACGACAAGCCCGACAGACGCGGCCCCCGACCGAGAAGGACGGCGTTCCTCACGCCACCCGGGTGCCCGACCGGCGCGCGGCCGATGCGCCGCCGCGCTACCTCAAGGTCAACGACACGCCGCTGTCGCTGGCCAAGCGCGTGTTCAGCTCGCTGGCGCGCGGTGCGCGACAAGATCGGGCGCGACTTCATGCGGCGCACCCTGCGGATCGGGGTCTCGGCCCGCATCTTCCACCCCGAACCGGGCGCGACCGGGCTGCGCAGCAAGAATCTGCAGTACCTGGAAGAATCGATCGCCCAATGGGTCATGTCACGCGATGTGCTCGTGTTCATGGTTCCGACCGTCAACACCAACGGCCTCCTGCACCCGAGCAACATCACCTTGCGCCATTACGCGCGCACCTGGACGGGCTGGTGCTGCAGGGCGGGGCGGACGTGTCGCCGCAAACCTATTCGGAGTCGCCCACGCGGCCCGAGTGGAGCGGGGACCGGGCGCGCGACGTGTACGAGCTAGAACTGCTGCATGAATTCATTGACGCGGGCAAGCCGGTGCTGGGCATTTGCCGCGGCTGCCAGCTGATCAACGTGGCGTTCGGGGGCACGCTGTACCAGGACGTGGCGACCAATGTGCCCGAAGCGCTGGCCCACGTGCACAGCGACTACGACGCCCACCGGCACGCGATCTTGTTCCCGCAAGGCTCGTCGCTGGCGCGCATGTTCCCCAAGGCGGGGCGGCCGATCGTCAATTCGATTCACCACCAGGCGGTCAAGGATCTGGGGCGGGATATCATGATTGAAGCGATATCGGAGCCGGACGGGATCGTCGAGGCGATCCGCTACCAGCGCGCCAGTTTCGTGATGGGGCTGCAATGGCACCCGGAGTTTCACCGGGGTAGGCGGCGTGGACCTGCTCGACTGCACACCGATTCTCGACGAGTTCCTCAGAGCGGCGCGCGAAACCCGGCTGTAAGTTACATCGTCCTCATGAAGGTGCTGGCGCATGCGCCAGCCCCATAACGTGTTTGCCTAAGCCGTAAAGTCAGAATAGAGGTCACGCCATGTGGGGTTGTTCTTACAGATCAAATCCACCTTCCAGCGGCGTTTGAATTTCTTGATCGCTTTCTCACGCTACGGCTTCCATTAGGTTGTAATGGAAGCCGTACCAGACAAGGCGATGGACGTGATATTGCTTCGTGAAGCCTTCTGCCAGTTCTTCACGATGTTGCCATGCCCGGCGGACGAGGTCGGTGGTGACGCCAGTGTATAGGGTGCCATAGGGGCGACTGGCAAGAATGTATACATAGCTCGGTTTGTCCATTCGGACATCGTGCTGTGCCGGGCAAGATCACTCTTTGTCTCTGCTCAAAGGTGCTATGGGGCTGGCGCACGCGCCAGCACCTTCACGAGGACGATGGGGGGATTTACACTTCGCCGCGGAATTTGCGGATGGCGGCGTTGACCATGCCTTCGGCGCTGCCTTGTTCGGCGTACTCGCGCCGCAGGTAGGAGGCATCGCTCGAATCCTGCGCCGCTGCCGCCAGGTGGCGCAGCGCGCCCAGACTGCCCAGCGCCTCGCCATGCGGCTCCATCTTGCGCAGCGTCGTCAAGATGTCTTCGCGCAGCGACATCGTCTCGTACGTCTTGGGATGCGTGATCGACCCATCGAGCCCGAATCGGCAGGCCTGGAAGCGGTTGAAGTTATAGACCAGGTAGTCGTCTTCCACCGGCGGCTCTTCGCGCCGCTCCAGCAGATGCTTAAGCACAGCGCCTGCAGATACCCGGCCAGCGCCGCGGCCCGCTCCACCGTCAGCGGCGTATCGCACACGCGCAGTTCGATCGTGCCGTATTCCGGCTTGGGCCGGATATCCCAGTAGAAGTCCTTCATGCTCTTGATGATGCCGGTGCCTTCCATCTTCGCGAAATACACGTTCGCAAATTCGTCCCAGGTCAGCGTGAACGGCGCGCGCCCGCTCATCGGGAAGGCGAACACCGAATTGAGGCGGGCCGAATCGAACAGGCTGTCATGCCCCTGCACGAACGGCGACGACGCCGACAGGGCGATGAAGTGCGGGATATACCGGCTCAGCGAATGCAGCAGGAACATCGCATCGTCGCCCGAGGCGCAGCCGATGTGCACGTGCTGGCCGAACACCGTGAACTGCTTGGCCAGATAACCGTACAGCGAGGAGAGCTCATGAAACCGGGGCTTCTCGAAAATCTTTTGCTCCGACCAGTGCTGGAACGGATGCGTGCCGCCGCCGGACAGGCCGATATTGAGCTGGTCCCCGGCCGCCACCAGCAGGTCGTGGATTTCCAGCAGCTGTGCCAGCAGCGGCAGGTGGTGCGAGTGCACGCTCGAATTAATCTCGATCATGCTCTCGGCGATCTCCGGCGTGACGTTGCCGGGGAAGGGCTTCTTGGCCAGCAGGTGCAGCAGGTCCGGACTGGCCGCAGTCAGGTCGAAATCCGACAGGCTCACCAGTTGCAGTTCCAGCTCGACCCCGAAGGTGAGCGCTTCCGATTGTGCGAATGGTTCGAGTGGCATCTTATTCCTCGTGCGTTTCTTTGGCCCACACCAGCGCGCTGGATCAGGATCGGGCCGAATACCTCCAGCAGCAGCGTCACGCCCGCCATGGCGCGCAGTTCTTCGGCCAGGTTCACGCCGCGCAGGCGCGCATGCTCGAGCAACAGGATCACGAACACCGACACCGGCGCCAGCGCCAGTCCGGTCAGCGCGCCCTTGCGCCACGAAATGCCCGACAGTTCCGAGAACAAGGTCACGCCCACCGTCTTGGTCAGCATGCGCACCGCCACCACCGCCAGTGCCAGCGCGGTGCCGTCGGTGATGGTGCGCCAGTCCAGCGTGGAGGCGGCGAACACGAACAGCAGCACGGTGAGCAGTTCGCCCAGCGCGCCGAAGTTGCGCTGCGCCTGGCTGAACGCGACGCGCCGGTGGCGCGCCGTCAGCCCGAAGGCGAGCGTCGCGACCACAGGCGACAGTTGCGTCGTGTAGGTGATCGACACCAGCAGGATCACCGCCAGCGCAAAGCCGACCGTCGCATCCTTGGACAGGTTGCCGAGGTGGCGCAGCAAGGCTTAAGCACCACCAGGCCGAATACGGCGCCGGTAAGTGCCGACAGCGACAGCGCCACCAGGCTGTTGAGTGTGGCGTCGCCGATATCGTCGGAGCTGCGGAAGATCCAGAAGCCGATGATGATGTTGAAGGTGAATACCGACAGCACGCAGTTCATCGCCGTCAGGTGCAGCACGCGCTCGGTGACCTGGCCGGAACCGCGCATCTCGTTGATGACCCGCACCACGGTGGCAGGGGAGGTCGACATGCTGAGTGCGGCCAGCATCAGCGCCGTCATGGTCGAGGTGTGGAAGGCCAGCGCCACGAAGTAGATGGCGACGAAGGTGCCGAGCGCTTCGACCAGCGCGGCCACGCCGAACCAGGGATTGGTGCGGATCCAGCGCAGGTTGATGCGGTAGCCGATTTCGAACAGGATCAGGCCGAACGCGACGTCGGCCATGACCAGCACGATGCCGGACCCCGATTGCGGCAGCACGCCGATTTGCGAGGAAGCGAGCGCAAAGCGATGCCGTAGAAGCTGATCTTGGGCAGGCCGGTCCAGCGCTGGCCGTATTCTCCGGCCAGCCAGGCGATGCAAATCGCCACGGGCCAGGAGAGGTCGGTCAGGATCTGCAGCAGATCTGGCATGGCGTCCTTTCAGTAACACCCAGCAAGAGGTGACGCGAGATTTTACAAGACGACATCATGCGCACGATTGAACGGCGGGAAATTCTGACCGCAAGGTTACTTGCTGAGTAACCTCATTGCCCGCTCCAAACCCTCAATGGTGAGTGGAAACATTCGGTTATTCATGATCTGTTTGATGACCGAGACCGATTGCCGGTACTGCCACACGCCCTCCGGCTCCGGGTTGAGCCAGATGAACTTGGGGAAGGCGTTGGTAAAGCGCGCCAGCCATTCGGCGCCCGCTTCCTCGTTGTTGTACTCGACCGAGCCGCCTGGGGCCAGCACCTCGTACGGACTCATGGTCGCGTCGCCGACGAAAATGAGCTTGGTATCGGGCGGGTATTTACGCAGGATGTCCCAGGTCGGGAAGCGCTCGGCGTTGCGGCGCCGGTTGTTCTTCCACAGGTAGTCGTACACGCAGTTATGAAAGTAAAAGAACTCCATGTTCTTGAATTCGGTCTTCGAAGCCGAGAACAGTTCTTCGGTGCGTTCGATATGGTCGTCCATCGTGCCGCCCACGTCGAGCAGCATCAGCACCTTGATCTTGTTCTTGCGCTCGGGCTGCATCTTGATGTCGAGGAAGCCAAGCGTTGCTGGCCGTGGCGCGGATGGTCGCGTCGAGCGCCAGTTCATCTTCCGCGCCCTCGCGCGGAACTTGCGCAGGCGGCGCAGCGCCACCTTGATGTTGCGCGTGCCCAGCTCGCGCTCGGCGTCGTAATCCTTGTAGGCGCGCTGCTCCCAGACCTTGACCGCGGTGCGGTTGCCGCCCGCGCCGCCGATGCGGATCCCTTCCGGATTGGTGCCGCCGTTGCCGAAGGGCGAAGTGCCGCCCGTGCCGATCCACTTGCTGCCGCCCTCGTGCCGTTCCTTCTGCTCCTTGAGCAGTTCATTGAGGCGGTCCATCAGCTTGTCGTAGCCGAATTTTTCGAGCTGGGCCTTCTGTTCGGCCGTCAGTTCGCGCTCCATGCGCTTGATCAGCCAGTCGAGCGGGATGCCGGTGCTGGTCTCAGAAGGCGGCGTTGATGCCCTTGAAGTACTGGGCAAAGGCGCGGTCGAATTTGTCGAAGTGGGCTTCGTCCTTGACCAGCGTCAGGCGCGACACATAATAGAAGTCGTCCATCGACGGACCGATGACGTTCTTTTCCATCGCCTCGAGCAGGGTCAGGAATTCCTTGATCGTGACCGGGATCTTGGCGTCTTTGAGCGTGAAGAAAAAATCGATCAGCA
This sequence comes from Massilia sp. H-1, assembly GCA_024703915.1. Classification (GTDB taxonomy): domain Bacteria; phylum Pseudomonadota; class Gammaproteobacteria; order Burkholderiales; family Burkholderiaceae_D; genus Telluria_A. Next base: position 3,577,135 of record CP087969.1, read on the forward strand.
TCTCAGCTCCTTTGCAGCCGGTAGTGCAGCTGCGCCTTGATCTCGGGCCACTCGCCGCGCAGGATGCTGTACATGACAGCGTCGCGCACCGTGCCGTCGCGGCGCAGGGTGGCGTGGCGGATCACGCCATCCTTTCTTGCGCCCAGCCGCTCGATGGCGGCCTGAGACTGATAATTGAAGTTGTCGGTACGCAGACCGACCGCGGCGCAGCCGAGCGTGTCGAAAGCGTGCGAGAGCAGCGCCAGCTTGCAGCTGGTGTTGACGTGGCTGCGCTGGCGGCTTTTGCGTACCAGGTCCAGCCGATTTCGACGCGGTCGATCTCGGGCACGATGTCGTGGTAGCTGCTGGTGCCGATCACCGCGCCGCTGGCCGCGTCGATCACGGCAAAGGCGAGCCGGTTCGGCATCTCGAGCGCGGTGCGAATGTACTCTTCGACCTTGTGCGGTTCCGGTACCGAGGTCACGCGGATGTTCCACAGCTCGCCGTCGCTGGCGGCCGCGCGAGACCGTCGGCGTGCGCGAGCGCGAGCGGCTCGAGCAGCACGCCGTTGAACTGCAGGGTGATCGGGGCGACCTGGATCATCAGCGATTCATCCGCGACATGGCGACCAGGCGTTCGAACAGGTGCACGTCCTGCTCATTTTTGAGCAGCGCACCGTGCAGCGGCGGCACGATGGTCTTGGCGTCCTTGCTGCGCAGCGCTTCGGCCGGGATGTCTTCGGCCAGCAGCAGCTTGAGCCAGTCCAGGAACTCGGAGGTGGACGGTTTCTTCTTCAGGCCCGGCACGTCGCGCACTTCATAGAAGCTTTGCAGCGCCTGGGCCAGCAGTTCCTGCTTCAGGGTCGGATAGTGGACCTTGACGATCTGCTCCATCGTGTCCTTGTCCGGGAATTTGATGTAATGGAAGAAGCAGCGGCGCAGGAAGGCGTCCGGCAGTTCTTTTCATTGTTGGAAGTAATGATCACCAGCGGACGGTGCTTGGCCACGACCATTTCGCGCGTCTCGTAGACGTAGAACTCCATCCGGTCCAGTTCGCGCAGCAGGTCGTTCAGGGAATTCGATGTCGGCCTTGTCGATTTCGTCGATCAGCAGCACCACCGGTTCGGGCGCGGTGAAGGCTTGCCACAGCACGCCCTTGACGATGTAGTTGTTGATGTCGCGCACGCGCTCGTCGCCCAGCTGCGAATCGCGCAGGCGCGAAACGGCGTCGTATTCGTACAGGCCCTGCTGTGCCTTGGTGGTCGACTTGATGTGCCATTGCATGAGCGGCATGTCGAGCGCCTGGGCCACTTCTTCGGCCAGCATGGTCTTGCCGGTGCCCGGCTCGCCCTTGATCAGGAGCGGACGCTGGAGCGTGAGGGCGGCATTGACGGCCAGTTTGAGGTCGGCGGTGGCGACGTAGGCATCGGAGCCGTCGAAGCGGGGTGTTTGCGGTGCATGCATGGCGTTGAAGGTCAAAAAGTGAAGTTGGTTTGAGTATAAGCCAGTTCGCAATTGCCAGTGGACAGGGGGCGATGCCTCGCTTACACTGCCGGAATTGTCTTATTTGCAATTTTCCTTCGGATTCAATATGCATTTTTCCCGATGTCTTCCGCTATTGGCCTTGCTGGCGGTACCCGCCATGGCCGCCAGCTCCTGGCCCATCAGCCAGCCCGAAGCTGCGTATCCGGATTTCTCGGAATCGAACGGCGTCCGTTTCGCGTTCATTGAACCGTCGAATGCGATTGGTCCGCCCGAAGGCATGGGCAGCGTCTTCGTCGTGGCCGACGGCTTGATGGTGCAGACCTTCGACGTTCGGGCCGCAGGCGGGACTGCGGAGCAATCGCTGGCCGCGTACCGCAAGGCGGAAACGGCCTTGCTCAAGCAGAGTGGCGCGGTGGTTGCGAAATCGCAGGTCTGCAAAGGGCTGGCGCTGCCGCACGCCGAATGGCAATCGGACCTCAAAGGCATACGCAATTCGCGCTACCTGATCACCAAGGACAGCGACGTGATCCGGGTCACGATCGTCGCTTCCAATGCCCAGTCTCCGCGCGGCGGGGGCGGAGCAAAAGCTGGCGCAGATCTGCCGCACCCTCAAGGGCTGAGATTTGCTTGCCGCCGGTACTGACGGTATATTCCCTTTGATGAAACTTTCCCGCATATTCCCGCTGCTGGCGCTGGTCACCTTGCCTGCGCTGGCCGACGTGCCGCTGCGCATCGTCAAATCCGACACTGGCTACCTGTTCACCGCCCAGTCCAAGGCGGCCAAGGCCACCGGCTATGAATTCGACGTGCCCGGCAAGGCGATTCGCACTTCCGAAGGCAATGGCCGCATCTTCGCCGTCATCGATGGCGTCATGGTTCAGCTGCTGCGCGTGCCTGCCGCCATGCTAAGCACCGAAGACGAAGCGCTGGCTGCGCACCGGCAGACCGAAGTCGCCTACCTGGAAAAGAACAAGGCGGTCATTGCCGAGTCCGCGCTGTGCGCGAACCTGGCGCTGCCGCACGCGGAATGGATCGCCGAACTCAAGGGCGTGAGCAGCTCGCGCTATCTGACCGTGAAAATCGACGACACGATCCTGGTGCTGGTGGTCGCCTCGAACGCGAAGTCGCCGCCGGGTCTGGCCGAGCAGCAGTTGGCTGGCATTTGCAGTACCTTCAAACGATAGGCGAGGCGATGACATGGCTGGCGATATGAATGACGCTGTCGCTGGCGTGCGCGACCTGATGCTCGGCGTGTTCCGTTTCACCCACGTGTCCTGGCTTGGCCGAACCTCACTAGTGTTGGTTCTGTTCATGGCGGGTGCGGCTCATGGGGAGCCGCCGCTGGCGCTCACGGAAGGCAAACCGGTCTCGCTGCGTATCCTGGCCGCCAAGTTGCGTGCAGGCGGAACCTATCCTCCCATGCCCGAATGCGTCGCGCCCGGTGCGCGTTGCCTGGATCCGCCGCCCTTCTGGCTGAAGGCGCAGGTACTGGCCACCGTGCACGGGGACCCCGTGCCGTCCGATATCGAGGTGTCGGGCGCGGAGCATTTTGGCATGCGCGGCTACGCTGGACTGGACCAGCCGGTGCTGCTGCTGGTCCGCACGGATGGGCTGCACTATGAAATGGCGCGCAACAGCAGGGTCGCGCTGCTGCGCCACAAGTCGGGCGCCCTGTACGTTCCGGCCGGGAACCTGGAATACATGCCATGGCTGCCGTGCGACGTGGCGCAGATTGCCGAGACCATGCTTACCGCCGAGTTTGGCCGCAAGGCGCAGCGTGATGCCGCCAAAAGCGGCAAGCGCGAATATGTCGTCAGCCTGGCCGGACTGCGCGCATTCCTGCACAAGAAAGAAGAAGCCAGCTTGCCGCTGGCTTGCCGATAGCCCACTTTTGGCCACAGATGGGAGTGGCGGAAGGGCGGGTGGGGTCAGGTCCGACATTCGGACACGAACTCAGGCGCTGCACGCCTGAGTTCGTGTCCGAATGTCGGACCTGACCCCACCCGCCGTGCCACAGATCAACACGGTGAAGTGGACGACAGGCACCGGATCGGTTAAAATCGCAGGTTGATAGTGCAAAAGGTAACTTTTTTGCACGTACAGTACCGACTACCACTTACCATCGCCACCATGAAAAAATTCTTCGCACTTCTCGTGCTTGCTTAAGCGTCGCCAACCTGTCCGCAGCTGCGGATATCGTTGCCAATGCCAAGGCCGCTAAAGTTGAACAATGTATCGGCTGCCACGGCATCCCCGGCTACAAAGCGACTTTCCCTGAAGTCTATCCGGTTCCGATGCTGGGCGGTCAGTCTGCCAAGTACATCGAAAATGCGTTGAACGCCTACAAAAAGGCGACCGCAAGCATCCAACGATGCGCGGTGTGGCTTCGACCATGTCCGATCAGGACATCGCCGACGCAGCAGCGTACTACTCCCAGCAGAAGAAATAAGGACAGCGCCATGAAAAAACTGATTATCGCCCTGTTCTGCATGGTTTCGGCCAGCGCCTTCATTTAAGCAACATCGCCAATGGCGAAAAACTGGTCAAAGAAAACAATTGCGCAGCCTGCCACGGCGCCGATTACAACAAACCGATCGATCCTAGCTATCCGAAACTGGCTGGCCAGCACGCTGAATACCTCGAGCACGCGCTCAAGACGTACAAGCGCGGCAATGGCGCCAATGGCCGTAACAACGCCATCATGGGTGGCCAGGTCAGCAAGCTGTCGAACAAAGACATGGCCGACATCGCCGCTTATCTGCACAGCCTGCCTACCGAACTGGTACTGGAAGCGCTGATCCGCCGTCATCCTCCGGATGATCGCAACTAATCCCTTCCGCTGGCGTCACGACGCTGCCGAAGGGATTTTTTCATTGTGGGACCCCGTGTGACTGGCACCATACTTTCCTGGCTGTTCCTGCTCGCGATCGGGCAGGCGGCATTCCTGATCTTTGCCCTGCTCAGCGCGCCGCAGCGCGAAGTGCGCACCGCCAACCGGCTGCTGTCGGCCCTGCTGCTGGTGTGCGCTTAGCGTCATCTTGCATGCCTGGCTCGGCATGCAGCAGCTGTACGCCGCCTATCCGCACAGCGCCAACGCGATTGCCACCGTCGGCTTGCTGTCCGGGCCGCTCCTGTATTTGTATATGCGCAGCATGCTGTTCGACGCGCCGCTCGGCCGCCGCGCGGCGCTGCACTTTGTGCCGTTCGCCCTGGCGACGCTGGCCATGCTGCCGTTCTACCTGCAGCCGGGCGAGGCGAAGCTGGCCTGGCTGCTGCACCGGACCGCGCCGCCGTGGTACGTGGCGCCAGCCGCCATCGGCAAGCTGGCCCTGTTCCTGGCCTACGTCGTGGCTGGCTCGCGCCTGGTGCGGCGCGCCGAAGGCAGCCCGCTGGCGGATGGCCTCGTACGCCTGATGAAGATCTGGCTGGTGGGCGGCACCGTCAGCGTCGCCGCGCTCGGGATCGAGTTCGCCGAACTGCCGTTGCCGGTGTCGGCCGATGCCGTGGGGGCGCTCGCGCTGCTGATGTTCGTGTATGCGACCGCGATGCTGGCGATCCGCCTGCCGCTCAGCTACCGGCCGATGCCGGAGCCGCCGCCCGCGCCCAAGGTCAAATACGCCAACAGCAGCTGGACCGACGCCGACCGGCAGGCATTCCTGGCCAAGCTGCACGCGGCCATGGATGTCGATCAGCTGTATCGCAACGGGGAACTCAAGCTGGAAGAGCTGGCCGCCGCGGTGGCGATGACGGCGCACGAGCTGTCGCAGCTGATCAACGAAGCTTGCGGCGCCAATTTCCAGGAATTCCTGAACCGCTACCGGGTCGAGGCGCTCAAGAGCGCGCTGCACGCGCCCGATCATGCGGACAGCAGCATCCTCGATCTGGGCGTGGCCTGCGGCTTCAACAGCAAGAGTGCGCTCAACCGGATCTTCAAGCTCGCGACCGGCATGACCCCGTCCGAGTACCGCAAGGCGCCCCTGCTGAAGTCTTACTGCGAGGCGCGCCGCCGCACGCAGTCGACGTAGGCGGCGGTGTCGGGCTGGGCGCCTTCGCGCTGCGACTTCCAGATCATCTCGCCCAGGCATTCCATGATCTGGTGGTGGGCGTCGTGCGCGCCGAGGCGGGCGCTGAGGGCGGTGCAGGCCGCGCGGATGCCGGGCGGCTGGTCGATCGAGACTTGTTCGGCGATCGACAGGTGCATCGACAGGTGCAGGAAGGGATTGGCCTGGCCCCCTTCGACCGAGTAGTCGCGCGCCACGGCAGCGTCGGCGTCGGACAGCACGTCCTCGTATTCCGGGTGCTGGGCGATCCAGTCGGCGGCGATGGCGTCCATCGGACTGAGAATCTCATGCCACAGCTGCTTGCGGAAGGCTTCGCAAAAGAAGCGGCGCACGTCGTTGGATGAAGGTGTAAAACATAGTCAAATTCCCACTAACGTCGTCCTCGCGTAGGCGGGGACCCATAGCACGCATGCTTCGCCTATGCGTATGCCTGCTATGGGCCCCGCCTTCATGCGGGGCGACGTTCGTTATATTTTCGTTCGTGCTAATGAAAAAGCGCGCCATCAGCGCTCTTTCCTGTTTCTTACTCTTTGGTCGGCGTCAGTATCAACTGCGCTTCGGCCACCACTTCCGGCTTGTCGGCCGGTGCCTGCAGAACTGCGCGGCGCATGCGGCTGCCTCAGGTAGCGCGCCGTATGGCGCCGTTCATGCGTGTGCCCGCCATTGGCAGGCCACGTCAGGAACCGCGACAACTCCTGCAGCGCGCTGATACACATCGCGCTTGAACTCGATAACGACATCGAGCGGCACCCAGTAATCATGCCAGCGCCAGGCGTCGAACTCCGGATGATCGGTCAGGCGCAGATTGACATCGTTGTCGCGCGCACATGCGCAGCAAGAACCAGATCTGCTTCTGCCCGCGATAGTGGCCACGAATCTCGCGCTTGATAAAATGGTCCGGTACTTCATAGCGCAGCCAGTCGCGCGTTCTTCCTACAATCTTCACATGCTCCTGGCGCAGCCCGATTTCCTCCTCCAGTTCGCGATACATCGCCTGTTCAGGCGTCTCGCCATATTTGATACCCCCTTGCGGGAATTGCCACGAGTGCTCGCGCACCCGCTTGCCCCACCACACCTCGTTATGGGCGTTCAGCAGGATGATGCCGACGTTGGGCCGAAACCCTTCACGATCGAGCATAGTGCACCTCGAAACTTTCTGCCGGTAGTGCGCCTTCTTACATATTTACCCACAAATCATGAATCCCACCAGGTTTTCGGGATACGAAAACGGCGGGAAACGCATCAAACGGGCCCATTTGTATAAAGATTGGACGCATCAGCCAGCTAATCCTTTAAAATTAGGTTGATTATAACCCTCTCTTTTTAAAAAGAATTCACCGATATGCGCGCCTCACGTTTTTTTATTTCAACTTTAAAAGAAGCGCCTTCCGACGCTGAAATCGTCAGCCATCAGTTGATGATGCGCGCAGGAATGATCAAGCGCCTCGGTTCGGGCATTTACACCTACATGCCGACCGGCCTTCGGATCATCCGCAAAGTCGAAGCGATCATCCGTGACGAAATGAACAAGGCGGGCGGGATCGAGCTGCTGATGCCGCTGGTCCAGCCTGCCGAGCTGTGGCAGGAAACCGGCCGCTGGGACAAGATGGGCCCGGAACTGATGCGTGTCAAAGACCGCCACGGCCGCGAATTCGCGATCCAGCCGACCTCGGAAGAAGTCATCACCGACGTCGTGCGCTCGGAAATCAAGTCCTACCGCCAGCTGCCGCTGAACTTCTATCACATCCAGACCAAGTTCCGCGACGAGCGCCGTCCCCGCTTCGGCCTGATGCGCGGCCGCGAATTCACCATGAAGGACGCGTACTCCTTCGACCACGACGAGAAGCTCTCAAGGCGTCGTACAAGATCATGTTCGACGCCTACGTCGCCATCTTCAACCGCTTCGGCCTGAAATTCCGCGCCGTGGCGGCCGATAACGGCGCCATCGGCGGCTCCGGCTCGCACGAATTCCACGTCATCGCCAGCACCGGCGAAGACGCGATCGTCTACTGCCCGACCTCGGACTACGCGGCCAACATGGAAGCGGCCGAAGCGATGCCGCTGGCGGCAAGCCGTCCTGCAGCCAACCGCCGCGCTGACCAAAACCGCCACGCCGAACACCACCAAGTGCGAAACGGTGGCCGAACTGCTGGCCATTCCGCTGGCGCACACCGTCAAGACGATCGCGCTGACGGTCGAACAGGAAGTCGATGGCAAGCAGGTCAAGCAGTACTTCATGCTGCTGCTGCGCGGCGACCACGAACTGAACGAAGTCAAGGTCGGCAAAGTGCCGGGCCTGGCCGCGCACCGTTTCTCGACCGAGGCGGAAATCGTTGAAGTCTACGGTTCCGATCCCGGGCTATCTGGGCCCGGTCGGCACCAAGCTGCCGGTCACCGTGGTGGCTGACCGCACCGTGGCCAACATGGCCGACTTTGTGTGCGGCGCCAACGAAGAAGGCTTCCACTACACGGGCGCCAACTGGGGCCGCGACGTGGCCGAGCCGCTCGTGGCCGACCTGCGCAATGTCGTCGAAGGCGACGCTTCGCCGGACGGCAAGGGCGTGCTGGCGATCGAACGCGGCATCGAAGTGGGCCACGTGTTCCAGCTCGGCACCTCCTACTCCGAAAGCATGAAGGCCACCTTCCTCGACGAGAACGGCAAGCCGGCTACCCTGCAAATGGGCTGCTACGGCATCGGCGTGACCCGCATCCTGGGCGCGGCCATCGAGCAGAACTACGACGACAAGGGCATCATCTGGTAGGCCCGCGATCGCGCCGTTCGAAGTGGTGCTGTGCCCGATGGGCATGGACCGCAGCGAGATGGTCAAGACCGAAGTGGAGAACCTGTACGCGGCGCTGCAGGCGGCCGGCGTGGACGTGATCGTCGACGACCGCGGCCTGCGTCCGGGCGCCATGTTCGCCGACTGGGAACTGATCGGCGTGCCGCACCGCGTGGTGATCGGCGAGCGCGGTCTCAAGGAAGGCAACCTCGAATACCAGGGCCGCCGCGATGCTGGAAGCGACTGCCGTGCCGCTGGCTGGCATGGTCGACTTCATCAAGGGCAAACTGGCGAAGTGAGGGGCGGGATCTACAAGCTGGAAGGCGCTGCTGGCGCTGGCGCTGGCCAGCCTGGCTTGCAGCCACCCCTGCGCTGGCGGGCAATCAGAAGGAAGAGGCGATCGCCGATTCCGTCCGCCTGGCGCTGTCGAATGCGATCAAGGATGCGCGTCCGCCCAAGCCTTTCTTCAAGGACGAGGGCGCGCGCCTGCGCTACTCCGTGTGGCTGTCGACCATGTCCGAGCGCCTCAAGCGCAAGGTGCCGGACGAGCAGTCGCGCCTCGAGTTTCTCGAAGTGGCGTGGTACGAGGCCAGCCGCGCCGGACTCGATCCGGGCATGGTGCTGGGTCTGATCCAGGTCGAATCGGCTTACCGCAAGTACGCGGTGTCGATTGCTTAAGCGCGCGCGGCTACATGCAAGTGATGCCGTTCTGGACCGGCGTGGTCGGCGACAGCGACCGCAGCAAGCTGTTCCACATGCAGACCAACCTGCGCTACGGCTGCGCGATCCTGCGCATGTATATCGATATGGAAGGCGGCAACCTGTACCTGGCGCTGGGCCGCTACAACGGCAGCCGCGGCCAGCCGCAATATCCCAACGCGGTGCTCGCCGCGTGGAAGAAGTGGGAATACCACTAAACCCCGAGCCCCCACCACATCGCCCTCGCGCAGGCGGGGGCCCATACCATGCTACCGAATTCGGCGACGTGCTATGGGCCCCGCCTGCGCGAGGGCGACGTGACACTGCTCGTGCTGTTGCTCTCATCGCTTGCTGCAAACCGTCCCCCAAAACACAAAGGCCCCGTTCTTGCAGAACGGGGCCTTTTATGAATTCGGCTTGGACAGCTAAATTTTATTATTTCAGGTGGTCCGAAATAAGTTTGGTCATTTCGAACATCGACACCTGAGCTTTGCCGCCGAAGACAGCTTTGAGCTTGTCGTCAGCGTTGATCATGCGGCGGTTCGCTGCGTCTTGCAGGTTGAGCTTCTTGATGTAGTCCCAGACTTTCTTGGTCACTTCGGTGCGTGGCAGCGGGGTCGCGCCTACGACTGCGGCCAGGGTCGTGGAAGGAGTCATCGCTTTCATGAAAGCGGCGTTCGGCTTGCGTGGGGCTGCTGCTGGTTTTTTTGCTGCTGCTTTTGGTGCGGCTTTAGCAGGAGCTGCTTTCTTTGCTGCTGGCTTGGCTGCTGCTTTTTTTGCTGGCACTGCTGCTGGGGTTTTTTTGGCTGTTGCCATCTTCGAGCCTCCTTAACGAACACATGGGAAATTGCGCAATTGATCGCACTGGCTTATATTGGTGGGGTTTTACACTCTGCGCAAGTGTTTTTCGAGAAAATAAGCCCTTTTTCATAGGGAGAAGCCCCGCGTGCCCGGGAAAACGACGTTTCCCCGGTTTTTCCCCATCGCCGTGCATACAGGAGCTGCTTAGCGCATCCCGCCCGGGAGCATGCCCTTCATCCCGCGCATCATCTTCATCATGCCGCCGCCCTTGAGCTTTTTCATCATGGTTTGCATCTGGTCGTACTGCGCCAGCATGCGGTTCACTTCCTGCACCTGGACCCCGGCGCCACTGCCATGATGCGGCGCTTGCGGGTGGCCTTGATCAGTTCCGGCTTGGCCCTTTCCTGCGGCGTCATCGAATCGATGATGCCGACCATGCGCCGCACCTGCTTGTCGGCCTGGTCCATGTTGGCGCCGCCCGCCGCTTGCTGGAACTGGGCTTAAGCAGCTTGTCGATCAGGCTGGCCATGCCGCCCATTTTTTTCATCTGGCCCAGCTGTGACTTGAAGTCGTTCATGTCAGAAGCGGCCGCCCACCTTGATCTTGTTGGCCAGGTCGGCCGCAGCCTTGCTGTCGACGCCCTTGCGTGCTTCTTCGACCAGCGCCAGGATGTCGCCCATGCCGAGAATGCGGTTGGCCATGCGCTGCGCGTCGAACGCTTCCAGCCCGTCCAGTTTTTCGGACACGCTAAGCGAACTTGATCGGTTTGCCGGTAATGTGACGCACCGACAGCGCGGCACCGCCCGCGCGAATCGCCATCGAGCTTGGTCAGCACGATGCCGGTCAGCAGCAGCGCATCGCTGAAGGCCTTGGCGGTATTGATCGCATCCTGGCCCAGCATGGCGTCGACCACGAACAGGGTTTCGATCGGGTTGACGGCTTTGTGGACCATGGAGATTTCCTGCATCATCGCTTCGTCGATACCGAGACGGTAGGCTGGTGTCGATGATCAGCACATCGTGGTAATGCTTCTTGGCCCAGTCGAGGCGCGGCGAGCGCGATGTCGACCGGCTTGTCGGTGGCGCTGGTGGGGAAGAAGTCGGCGCCGACCTGCTTGGTCACCGATTCGAGCTGGGCGATCGCGGCCGGACGGTACACGTCGGCCGAGACGGTCAGCACTTTTTCTTTTTCTCTTCCTTGAGGTACTTTGCCAGTTTGCCGACGGTGGTGGTCTTACCCACACCCTGCAAACCTGCCATCAGGATGATCGCGGGCGGCTGCTGCGCAAAACTCAGTTGCGACGCTTCGGGACCGAGATCGGCGCCCATCAGGGTGGCCAGCTCGCGCTGGACCACGCCGACCAGGGCCTGGCCCGGGCTGAGCGAGGCGATGACTTCTTCGCCCAGGGCTTTTCCTTGACGCGGCCGATGAACTCGCGCACGGCGGGCAGGGCCACGTCGGCCTCGAGCAGCGCCAGGCGCACTTCGCGCAGCATCTCGGCGGTATTGGTTTCGGTCAGACGCGCCTCACCGCGCATGGTCTTGACGACCTTGGCAAGGCGTTGGGTTAAGTTATCTAGCATGGCGAACCTGACATATATAGAGAAGCAAGCTGGCGCTGGGCCGATGGTCCGTCATTTTACCCTATGTCAGATGGGGCGAAAGCCGGACCGGGACGGCTTGCCTCTATAATAGGTTTGACAAGACTTCAAGCAGAAAGCAAGCAGTTGATGACGAGTAATATGGATGACGCGCCGCCCACCGGCACCATCATGGATGTCGCGCACATCGTGATCCTGATGCAGGAGAACCGCTCCTTCGATCATTACTTCGGCACCCTCAAGGGCGTGCGCGGCTTCGGCGACCGCTTTCCGATTCCCGTGCCTGGCCAGGCCAGCGTCTGGTACCAGCAGGGCGCCGACGCCGTCGTCACGCCCTTCCATCTCGATACCCGGCTCGCCTTCGAGGCCATGCGCGTGGCCAGCACGCCCCACACCTGGCCCGACGCCCAGCGGGCCTGGAACCACGGCATTCTGGACCAGTGGCCGCGCTACAAGGAGCCCCGTTCGATGGGCTACTTCACGGGCGCCGACATTCCCTTCCAGTTCGCGCTGGCGAACGCCTTCACCGTGTGCGACGCCTACCACGCTTCCTTCATCGGCGGCACCAATCCGAACCGCGTGTTCGCCTGGAGCAGGGGCAATGATCCCATGCAGCGCGGCGCACGGGCCCGTGATCGGCAACAGCTACGACAATCTGGCCTACGACGCGGTAGGCGGCTGCGCCTGGCCCACCTACGCCGAGCGGCTGCAGGAAGCGGGCGTGCACTGGCAGGTGTACCAGGACATGGGCGACAACTATGCCGACAATCCGCTGGCTTGGCTTCCGCTCGTTCCGCGCGGCTAGCCCCGGACTCGCCCTTGCGCCAGCGCGGCCTGTCCACGCGCACGCTGGCGCAGCTGCGCGAGGACGTGGCCATGCTTGCGCCTTGCCGCAAGTGTCGTGGATCGTGGCCACCGCCGAGGGTTCCGAGCATCCGGTGCCATCGAGTCCGGCCCAGGGCGCGGCCTACACGGCGCAAGTGCTCGATGCGCTGTGCGCCAACCCGGAGGTCTGGCGCAAGACCGTGCTGTTCCTGATGTACGACGAGAACGACGGCTTCTTCGACCACGCGCCGCCATCCCCCCCGCCGTCCGTCACCGGCTGGCAGGACGGGCAGCCGCAGTTCGCCGGTGCGGCCAATGTCGACACGGCGGCCGACTATCACACCGTGGCGACGGGCGAGCCGACCGAGTCGCCCGACCTGATGCACCGCCCGTACGGGCTGGGCGCGCGTGCCGATGCTGGTCATTTCGCCGTGGAGCCGCGGCGGCTGGGTCAGTTCCGAAGTGTTCGACCATACTTCCGTGATCCGCTTCATGGAGCGCCGCTTCGGCGTCATGGAGCCGAACATCACGCCCTGGCGGCGCGCCGTGTGCGGCGACCTGACCGGCGCCTTCGATTTCGGTGCGCCCGATGCGGCGCCGTTCCTGCACCTGCTGCTTACCACCGAGGCCGATGCGCTGCGTGCCCGCGCCTTGCTTAAACAGCAGTGCTTAGGCTTTACCGCGGCCAAGCCTGCCGCAGCAGGCGCGCGGCGTGCGCCGTGCGCGCGCTGCCGTACGTGCTGCATGTGACCGAGCGTGTGTCGCCGGGCGAATCGGGCGTGACGCTCACTTTCGCCAGCAGGCGCGCGGCCGCTGCCGTGTTCCATGTCTACGACCGCATCAACCCGGCCGCGCCGCCGCGCCGCTACACGGTGGCGGCCTTCACCCAGCTGGACGGCTACTGGCCGCTGGCCGGGCAGGGCGGCGCTTACGATCTGTGGGTGCTCGGTCCGGGCGGCTTCCATCGCCAGTTTGCTTAAGCAATGCCGGTGCGCTGCTGCCGTCCAGCGTCGAGGAGCCGGAGGTGCGGGTGCTGTACGACCCCACCGAAGGCAGCATCGATTGCGAACTGTTCAATCCCGGCCTGATGCCGCTCACCTTTGTGGTCAGCGTCAATGCCTACTTCGACGACGCTCCGGCCGAGGTGACGGTGGCGCCGTTCGCCACCAATGTGCACATGTGGAATCTGCACCGCGCTTACCACTGGTACGACTTTTCCGTGCGCGTGCGCGAACTGCCCGATTTCGTGCGGCGCTTCGCCGGACGGGTGGAGACGGGGCGCGACGGCATCAGCGATCCGGCGGTCTGAGCGGCCGCAGCACGCGCACAAAGCTTGCGGCGGTCGATTGACATGGTCGGAACAGGATAGTATCTTTCCGCACGGAAACATCGTCATTGCCGTCATATCAAGTGCGCGAATTAGAATGCATAATTGCATCGGCAGTAGTCATCGACATGAAACTTTCTCGGAGAAGCACATGACGTCACGCTCGATCAGCACCGCACTCGCCCTCGCCGCCATGCTTCTGGCTTAAGCACCGCCCAGGCCCAGGACGTGGTCCGCCTCGGCAACCTCAAATTCGCCCACTACGGCGCCGTCTCGTACATCAAGGAAATCGCGCCCAAGTGCGGCATCAAGGTCGAGGAAAAGGTGTTCGCCAAAGGGCTGGACGTGATGCAAGCCATCATCGCAGGCGAACTCGACGTCGGCACGACGGCCTCCGAGGCCGCCATTTCCGGACGCGCCAGCGGGGCGCCGATCATCGTCGTGGCTTAAGCTTTGCCAAGGGCGGTGCGCGCCTGGTGGCGCGCGCCGACCTGGCCATCAAGACCGTCAAGGATCTCAAGGGCAAGAAGGTGGGCGTGACGCGCGGCGGCATCCAGGAAGTGCTGCTGATGGCCGAACTGCTCAAGGCGGGCCTGTCGGCCGACAGCGCGCCGGGCAAGGACGTGCAGCTGTTCTACCTCGCGTTCTCGGACCTGAACCAGGCGCTGCTGGGCAAGAATATCGACGCCATGATGCAGTCCGAACCGCAATCGTCCCAGGCCATCAACAAGGGCTTCGGGGTGGAAGTGATCAAGCCTTACGACACCGCCATCGGCGAGCCGGTGCGCACCATGGTGATGACCGAGAAGTTCTATAAAGAGAAGCGCCCCCTGGCCGAGAAATTCATGCGCTGCTTCGTCGAGGCCACCAAGACCTTCATCGACAACAAGACCGTGGCCGAGAAGTATGTGCGCGAAACCGTGTTCAAGGGCCAGATCACCAAGGACGACTTCGACGACGCGATCAGCAATTCGCCTTACTCCTACGACATCACGGCCGAACACATCCAGATCACGACCGACCTCATGGTCAAGACCGGGGTGGGGCGCATGGCCAAGCCGCCCGTGGCTGCCGACTGGGTCAAGACCGACCTGCTGGACGCCGCCAAAAAAAGCCTGGGAGTGAAATAAGTGAAGCGCCAAGCGTGGCGCCAGAGCGCCATCGGCCTGGTGGTGCTTAAGCGCTTGCGATTGCCGTGTGGCAGGCGTCCTGCGTGTGGGGAAAAATCGATCCCCAGATGCTGCCCTCGCCGCTGGCCGTGGCCCAGAAGTGGCTGGCCTACCTGCTGCCGCTGCAGCCCCACGCCGAAGGCAGCTGGCTGGCGTGGGCGGTGTCGGGCGAGATGATCCTCGATTCGATCACCAGCATGTACCGGGTGGTGCTGGGCTTTCTGATCGGGGCCGGGCTGGCGCTGCCGCTCGGCCTGGCCATGGGCGCGAGCGAACGGGTCTACACCTGGTTCAACCTGACCATGCAGCTGCTGCGCCCGATTCCGCCGATCGCCTACATTCCGCTGGCCATGCTGTGGTTCGGCCTTGGCAATCCATGCCAGCCCTGTTCCTGATCTCGCTGGGCGCGTTCTTCCCGGTCCTGATCAATACCATCATGCGGCGTGCGCCAGGTCGACGGCATTTACCTGCGCGCCGCGCGCAACCTCGGCGCCAGCAGGGCGACCATGTTCCGGCGCGTGATCCTGCTTAGCCGCCGTGCCCTACATCCTGTCCGGGGTGCGGATCGGGATCGGCACCGCCTTCATCGTCGTGATCGTGGCCGAAATGCTGGCCGTGAACAATGGCCTCGGTTTCCGCATGCTCGAAGCCAAGGAATACTTTTGGACCGACAAGATCATGGCTAAGCATGATCACCATCGGCATGCTGGGCCTGGCCATCGATACCGGCGTCAGCTCTAACTCAACAATTACCTGCTGCGCTGGCACCGCGGCC
Source organism: Massilia sp. H-1 (assembly GCA_024703915.1). Classification (GTDB taxonomy): domain Bacteria; phylum Pseudomonadota; class Gammaproteobacteria; order Burkholderiales; family Burkholderiaceae_D; genus Telluria_A. The sequence continues at coordinate 3,592,635 of CP087969.1, forward strand.
TGGAGCACTGAATGAGCGCAGCGCATATCGTCATCGACGGCGTCAACAAGGTGTTCCAGACCGAGGGGCGCGAACTGGTGGCGCTCAAGGACATCACGCTGGACATCCCGCGCGGGCAGTTCGTCTGCCTGCTCGGGCCTTCCGGCTGCGGCAAGTCGACCCTGCTCAACGCGGTGGCTAAGCTTCGCCCTGCCCAGCTCCGGGAGCATCGTCGCCGACGGCAAGCCCGTCACCGGGCCCGGTCCCGAGCGCGGCATGGTATTCCAGGAATACGCGCTGTTTCCCTGGATGACGGTCGAGCAGAACATTGCCTTCGGCCTGGAAATCCGCGGCGAAGCCAAGGCCGCCATCGGGCGCCGCGTGGGCGAATTGCTGGCGATGCTGTCGCTGTCCGAGTTCCGCCAGCGCTTTCCCAAGGATTTGTCGGGCGGCATGCGCCAGCGGGTGGCGATCGCGCGCGTGCTGGCGCTCGATTCGCCTATCCTGCTCATGGACGAGCCCTTCGGCGCGCTCGACGCCCTCACGCGCCGCAACCTGCAGGATGAATTGCTGCGGATCTGGGCCGATGTCAGGAAAACCATCATTTTCGTGACCCACAGCATCGAGGAAGCGATTTACCTGGCCGACCGCATTGTCGTGATGACCTACCGGCCCGGCACCGTCAAGCGCGACCTGCTGGTGGACTTGCCGCGCCTGCGCGACCCGGCCGCGCCGGAATTCAACCGCCTCAAGCGCGAACTGGGGCAGCTGGTCATGGAAGAGCAGGCGCGCCACCACCAGGCCGAGACCCGGGCGGCCGCCGTCGACTGACCCTGCGCTGCCGGGCGCCAATAGTGTAAACTCCCACGCATGCAGACCAACCTCTATCTTGCCGCGGCGCTGCTGTACGCCGTGTGCACCATCCTCCCGACCCGCCAGGGCGGCCTCATTTCCGGCATCACGGCTGGCGCCTGGCTGTTGCACGCCGCCGCCCTGTGGACCGACGTGTTCGCCCACGCCACCGTGCGCTTCGGCTTCGCCCAGATGCTGTCGGCCGCGCTGTGGCTGTCGGTGCTCGCTTACTGGATCGAAAACCGCAACTTCGCTGGACGGCTTGCGCCGTCTGGTGATGCCGTGCGCGGCCGCGGTTGCCCTGTTGCCGCTCGGCTTCCCCGGCAGCGTGACCAGCCTGCACGGCATGGCGCCCGCGCTCGGCTGGCACGTGGCCATTTCGATCCTGGCCTACAGCACCCTGACGATTGCCGCCTTCCACGCCGTGCTGATGGCGCTGCAGGAGTCGAGCCTGCACGCGCGCGAGCCGCGCGCGCCGTGGCTGGCTGGCGCGCCCCTCGAGCAGCTGCCTAGCCCTGCTGACGATGGAAAAATTGCTGTTCCGCCTGATCTGGATCGGCTTCATCCTGCTCACCCTGACGGTGCTGTCGGGAATCGTGTTTTACGGAACAGCTGTTCGGCATCGCCCTCAAGTGGGACCACAAGACCATCTTCACGCTGCTGTCCTGGATCCTGTTCGCGGCCCTGCTGGCCAGGCGCCGCTGGCGCGGCTGGCGCGGCAAGACCGCGCTGCGTTTCACGCTGGCCGGTTTCGCCACGCTGGTGCTCGCTTACGTCGGCAGCCGCTTCGTGCTGGAAGCCGTCTTGCACAGGGGGCTGGCATGATGATGCGTCTGTTGTTCTGGGTGGCCCTCGGGATCCTGGTCGTGTTCGCCATCCGCAGCAAGCTGCGCGGCATGGTGCCGCCGCCGTCGCAGCCGGGCCCGGGCCCGCGCGCCGACGGCCGCGAGGGTGAAGCCATGGCGTGCTGCGCCCATTGCCACATTTATTTCCCCGCTTCCGAAGCGGTGCGCGCCGACGGCCGCGATTACTGCAGTCCGGCCCACGTCCGGCTGCTTAGCCAAGTGAGCCGATGAGACGCTGGCACGCGCTGTCGCGCGAATCGCGCAGGACCTTCTGGCGCTCGCTGCACGCGATGAACGCGACCCGCATCGTGATCGCGCTGGTCCTGCTGGTCTACCTGATTTTCGACCGCAAGGACTTCACGTCCGAGTATCTGTGGTACGCGCAGACCTGCACCGCCTACCTGATGCTGGCGATCCTGTTCGGCATGACCACCTATTATTTCCGGCGCCGCTTCCTGCAGCAGGTGGCGCTGCAGGTGGTGTTCGACATCGCCGTCATTTCCATTCTTTACCTGACCATGCCAGCATGGCGCCTGCAGCGGCCTGGTGATCCTTTATCTGTTCCCGCTGGCTAGGCGCCGCCGTCCTCGCGCCGCTGGTGCTGGCCCTGTTTTCGGCCTCGCTGGTGGCCTTGTTCCTGCTCGGCGAAACCGTCTACCAGGTGCTGCTGGGCGACCGCAGCGCGCCGCTGACCCAGGCCTAAGCCTGTACGGGATCGTGTATTTCGCCATCGTGCTGGTGGTCAGCCGCCTGGCGACCAAGCTGATCGGCCAGGAAGAGCTGGCTTCGCGGCGCGGCATCGACCTCAAGATCCAGCAGGCGATCAACCAGATCGTCATGGCCGACGTCGAAGACGGCATTCTCGTGGTCAGGGCGCGACGGGCGCGTGTTCGCCGCCAATCCGGCCGCGCTGTTCATGCTGGGGCTGATCAGCGAGGACCGCGTGTTCCGCCTGTCCGACCTGGCCGCGCTGGAACCGGTGGCGCACGCGTTTTCCTCGTGGCTGGCGTCGAGCACCGAGACCGGGGCGGCCGGCTTGCGCGCCGCCTTCGTGACCGTCAAGCCGTATCACGGCCACAGCGGCGACGGCGGCGGCACCGCCTGGAGCGGGCGGCGCGACGTCGCGGCCCACCTCAAGCTGCGCTTCGCCCGGGTCGACACGCCCGACGAGGCGGCCGAGCGCTGCCTGATTTTCATGCAGGACGTGTCGGCCATCGAAAACCAGGCGCAGCAGCTCAAGCTGGCGTCGATGGGACGCCTGACCGCCAGCATCGCCCATGAGGTGCGCAATCCGCTGTCGGCCATCGGCCACGCCACCGCGCTCATGGTCGAAGAGCCGCAGTCGACCACCCAGGCGCGCCTGCTCAAGATCGTGGGCGACAACGTGGCCCGGGTCAACCGCATGGTGGAAGACATTCTGCAGCTCTCGCGCAAGGTGCAGCCGAATGCCGAACCGCTCGAACTGGGCGAATTCCTGCGCGAGCTGAAGGCCGAATTCGAGGAAACCCATGGTCTGGGCAATGATATAGTGTGGTTAGGAAACACCGGCGCCTCGCTGGTCCGTTTCGACGGGCTGCACTTGCGCGAAGTGCTGGTCAACCTGCTGACCAACGCGGCCCCGCTACGCCAGCAACGCGCTTAGCCAGCATCCGCCTGTACGTGGTCACCGATGCGGCCGGGCGGATGGAGCTGCATGTGCAGGACGACGGACCGGGCATCACCCCCGAAGTGCGGTCGCACCTGTTCGAGCCGTTTTATACGACCTCGAGCAAGGGGACCGGGCTGGGCTTGTATCTGGCGCGCGAGCTGTGCTTGAATAACGGGGCGACCCTGGACTACGAGTACCGTTTCGACGCCTCGCTGGCTAAGCGCCTACAAGGCGAGCGGCCGGTTTGTCATCACGTTTGCCCAGCCGCTGGCTGTTGAATACCCGCAATCGCAACAGAAAGGCGAGCAATGAGTTCACCCCGAGTCCTGGTCGTCGACGACGAAGCCGATCTGCGCGAGCTGCTCGAAATCACGCTCGTGCGCATGGGCCTGGACGTCGACAGCGCCGAGACGCTGCGCGAGGCGCGCGCCTTCTGGTCGCAGAACGACTATGCGCTGGTGCTCACCGACATGCGCCTGCCCGACGGGCTGGGCCTGGAACTGGTGCGCGAAGTGACCGCCTCCAACAAGAGTACCCCGATCGCGGTGGTGACCGCCTACGGCAGCGCCGACAATGCCGTGGTCGCGCTCAAGGCGGGCGCCTTCGACTATGTGTCCAAGCCGGTGGTGCTCGACGAATTGCGCATCATGGTGCAATCGGCGCTGCGCCTGTCGGCGCCCTCGCATGACGCGGCCAGCGTGCCCGGTGCCGGGCGGCGCCTGATCGGCGACTCGGCCATGGTGCAGGCGCTGCGGGCCCAGATCGCGCGCCTGGCGCGCTCGATGGCGCCGATCGCCATCACCGGCGAGTCCGGCAGCGGCAAGGAACTGGCCGCGCGCGAAATCCATGCCCAGAGTTCGCGCGCCAGCAAACCCTTCATCGCGGTCAACTGCGGCGCGATTCCCGAGGCGCTGATGGAAGCCGAGTTCTTTGGCTACCGCAAGGGCGCCTTCACGGGCGCGGCCGACGACCGCGACGGCTTTTTCCAGGCGGCCAACGGCGGCACCCTGATGCTCGACGAAGTGGCCGATCTGCCGCTGGCCATGCAGGTCAAGCTGCTGCGCGGATCCAGGAGCGGCGCGTGCGCAAGATCGGGGCGACGGCCGAGGAACCGGTCGACGTGCGCCTGATCAGCGCCACCCACCAGAATCTGGCCCACTGCGTCGAGACCGGCAAGTTTCGCCAGGATTTGTTTTACCGCCTGAACGTGATCGAACTGTCGGTGCCGCCCCTGCGCGAGCGGCTCGACGATCTGGCCGAGCTGGCCGCCGCCGTGCTGGCCCGCCTGGCCGGACCGGGCCAGCGCGCCGTGCTGGGACCGGGCGTGCTCGACACCCTGCGCGCCTATTCCTTCCCGGGCAATGTGCGCGAGCTGGAAAACGTGCTCGAACGGGCGCTCGCGTTCGCCAACGATGGCGTGATCCAGGTGAACGACCTGTCGCTCAAGGGCGCCCGCGTGAGCGATGCCGCCGGATCCGAGCTCTACCCCGCCCCCGGTCGCGATCCCGGCCCCGACGCCAGCAGCTTCGGCATCGGCAGCCTGCGAACCGTTGCCACCGAGCCTGCCCGAATACCTGAACCAGATCGAGCGCGACATCATCATGCGGGCCCTGGCGCAAACCCAGTTCAACCGCACCCAGGCCGCCCAGCTGCTCGGGATCAGCTTCCGCCAGCTGCGCTACCAGATGCAAAAGCTCGACATCCACGCGCCGGAACCGTAATCGTGGGACCGGGACGGCGCCCCCGGCGCCCGCAAAATGCACACATCTCCACGCCCCGGTTAGCGCTCGCTAACCCGGCGATCCCCCTGTTGACAGCGCTTCCAAATGTCAAGGCCGCGCACGCGAATAAATGTCAAAAAATTTAGGTTATTGATTCCAGATAGCTATTGCGCCGCTTTCAGGGTAGCCACTACAATTAGTTCTCTTATTTGATCAACGCACTAGATGTAGTAGGTGCCTAGAGAACTTCAGCCAACATGCATAACACTGCTGCCTTTGAAGAAATTGCACAGAAGATAGCGGCTTTTACCCCAAGATAATGAAATTTCCTGCCAGGTTTCCTTGGTGGGATGACCTTGTTTTTGCTTTTTTGTAGTGTGTAGACGGCCGCCCGACCAGGCGGTCCATTGATATAACAATCGGCGCAGCACGACTGCAAGCCGTTCCAGGAGGTCCCATGCAGACAACCCAAGATACTTCGATCAATCCAATGCAGGTCACACCTGGAACCGCCGGTCCCGCAGCCGACACGACGCCACTGCCGCGATTGCCGCCAGCGGCGACTACCGTATCATCCGCCGCAACGGCGCCGTGGTCGCCTTCGAACCATCGAAGATCGCCGTCGCCGTGACCAAGGCTTTCCTCGCCGTGAACGGCGGCCAGGGCGCCGCTTCGGCCCGCGTGCGCGAACTGGTCGAGCAGCTCACCAACAGCGTGGTCGCCGCCCTCGTGCGCCGCCAGCCTTCGGGCGGCACCTTCCACATCGAAGACGTGCAAGACCAGGTCGAACTGTCGCTGATGCGTTCGGGCGAGCACGACGTGGCCCGCGCCTACGTGCTGTACCGCGCCAAGCACATGGAAGAGCGCCGCCTGCAGAAGGAATCGCAACGCGATTCCGCGCAACTGGAGGCCGCGCCCCAGATCCACGTGATGGACGGCGGCGTGCGCCGCCCGCTCGACATGCAGCAAGTGCGCGACCTGATCAACGCCGCCTGCGTCGGTCTGGAAAAGCACGTCGATGCCGACGCCATCCTGGCCGAAACCATCAAGAACCTGTACGACGGCGTGCCGGTCGAAGAACTGCACAAGTCGGCCATCCTGGCAGCGCGCTGATGGAAAAGACCCGGCCTACTCGCAGGTCACCGCCCGCATCCTGCTGCACACGATCCGCAAGGAAGTGTTCGGCCAGGAAGTGCCGCAGGCAAAAGCGGCAGCACACTATATAGAGTACTTCCCGCAATACATCGCCAAGGGCATCGCGAATGAATTGCTGGACCCGGCCCTGGCCAGCTTCGACCTGGCCAAGCTGGCCAAGGCCCTGGTTGCCGACCGCGATCTGCAATTCGGCTACATCGGCCTGCAAACCCTGTACGACCGCTACTTCCTGCACGTGCGCGACATCCGCATCGAAATGCCGCAGGCGTTCTACATGCGCGTGGCCATGGGCCTGTCGCTGCGCGAAAGAAAACCGCAGAAGCGCGCGCCATCGAGTTCTACAACCTGCTGTCCTCGTTCGACTTCATGAGCTCGACCCCGACCCTGTTCAACTCGGGCACCCTGCGTTCGCAGCTCTCGTCGTGCTACCTGACCACCGTCTCGGACGACCTGGAAGGCATTTACGACGCGATCAAGGAAAACGCACTGCTGGCCAAGTTCATGCCATGGGCCTGGGCAACGACTGGACCCCGGTGCGCGCTGGGCGCCCACATCAAGGGTACCAACGGCAAATCGCAAGGCGTGGTGCCGTTCCTGAAAGTGGTCAACGATACCGCCGTCGTGGTCAACCAGGGCGGCAAGCGCAAGGGCGCGGTCTGCGCCTACCTGGAAACCTGGCACATGGACATCGAGGAATTCCTCGACCTGCGCAAGAACACCGGCGACGACCGCCGCCGCACCCACGACATGAACACCGCCAACTGGATCCCGGACATGTTCATGAAGCGCGTGATGGAAAAGGGCGACTGGACCCTGTTCTCGCCGTCGGACTGCCCGGACCTGCACGACAAGGTCGGCCGCGCCTTCAGAAACGGCTTACCTGGCGTACGAAGCGAAAGCTGCCATGCTCATGAAATCCGTGTATTCAAGAAAGTGGCCGCCCTCGACCTGTGGCGCAAGATGCTGTCGATGCTGTTCGAAACCGGCCACCCATGGATCACCTTCAAGGATCCGTGCAACATCCGTTCGCCGCAGCAGCACACCGGCGTGGTCCACAGCTCGAACCTGTGCACCGAGATCACCCTGAACACCGGTCCGGACGAAATCGCCGTCTGCAACCTGGGCTCGGTGAACATGCCTGCCCACATGAAAGAAGGCAAGCTGGACCCGGTCAAGCTGCAAAAGACCGTGCGCACCGCGATGCGCATGCTCGACAACGTGATTGACATTAACTATTACGCCGTCGACAAGGCGCGCAATTCGAACCTGCGCCACCGTCCGGTCGGCCTGGGCATCATGGGCTTCCAGGATTGCCTGCACATGATGCGCGTGCCTTACTCGTCGCAGCAGGCGGTGGAATTCGCCGACCGCTCGATGGAAGCGGTGTGCTACTACGCCTACCTGGCTTCGACCGAGCTGGCCGAAGAGCGCGGCCGCTACGAATCCTATGAGGGTTCGCTGTGGAGCCACGGCATCCTGCCGCAGGACTCGATCAAGCTGCTGATGGAAGAGCGCGGCGGCTACCTGGAACAGGATATGTCCGAGTCCATGGACTGGAACGTGGTGCGCGAGCGCATCAAGCAATTCGGCATGCGCAACTCGAACTGCGTGGCGATCGCCCCCGACCGCGACCATTTCGAACATCATCGGCGTGTCGGCCTGCATCGAACCGACCTTCCAGAACCTGTACGTGAAGTCCAACCTGTCGGGCGAGTTCACCGAGATCAACGCCTACCTGGTGCGCGACCTCAAGGCGCGCGAACTGTGGGACGAAGTCATGATCGCCGACCTGGAAGTACTTCGACGGTTCGCTGGCCAAGATCGACCGCATCCCGCAAGACCTGCGTGACATTTATGCAACGGCCTTCGAAGTGTCGCCAAGCTGGCTGGTGGAAGCCGCGTCGCGCCGCCAGAAGTGGATCGACCAGGCCCAGTCGCTGAACATCTACATGGCTGGCGCGTCGGGCAAAAGCTCGACGAGACCTACAAACTGGCCTGGCTGCGCGGTCTGAAGACCACCTACTACCTGCGCACCATCGCCGCCACCCACATGGAGAAATCGACCTCCAAGACCGGCGCGCTGAACGCGGTGGCAGTTGACGGCGGCATGTCGGCCTCGGCCATGAGCGCGGCAGCGGCTGCCGCAGCCCCGGCGGCGGCAGTGGAAGAGGGCGCAGCCTGCTACCTGCGTCCGGGCGACGACGGTTTCGAGGAATGCGAAGCCTGCCAGTAAGAGTAAACTAGAAGCATGCGCAAGAAGGGCCGAGCGGCCCTTCTTGCGCCACCGATACACCGAATTGAATAGACAAGAGGAATACCACTATGTTGTCCTGGGACGATGAAGCAGCAAGCGCAGCCAAGCCGCGCGCCCACCAATGCCAGTGAACGCCGAAAGCGCGCCGCAAGAGGCCGTGGCCAAGCGCGTGCACGCCGACGACAAGCGCATCATCAACGGCAAGACCGACGTCAACCAGCTGGTGCCATTCAAGTACAAATGGGCCTGGGACAAGTACCTGGTAAGCTGCTGCCAACCACTGGATGCCGCAGGAAGTGAACATGCAGCGCGATATTGAGCTGTGGAAAAACCCGAACGGCCTGACCGACGACGAGCGTCGCCTGGTCAAGCGCAACCTCGGCTTCTTCGTCACCGCCGACTCGCTGGCCGCCAACAACATCGTGCTGGGCACCTACCGCCACATCACGGCGCCGGAATGCCGCCAGTACCTGCTGCGCCAGGCCTTCGAAGAGGCGATCCACACCCACGCCTACCAGTACATCGTCGAATCGCTGGGTCTGGACGAGGCCGAGATCTTCAATGCTTACAACGAAGTCAAGTCGATCCGTGACAAGGACGAGTTCCTGATCCCGTTCATCAATACCCTGACCGACCCGGCCTTCACCACCGGCACCATCGAAAACGACCAGAAGCTGCTCAAGTCCCTGATCGTGTTCGCCTGCCTGATGGAAGGTCTGTTCTTCTACGTCGGCTTCACCCAGATCCTGGCGCTGGGCCGCCAGAACAAGATGATGGGCGCCGCCGAGCAGTACCAGTACATCCTGCGCGACGAATCGATGCACTGCAATTTTGGCATCGACCTGATCAACACGATCAAGATGGAAAACCCGCTGCTGTGGACCCCCGCCTTCAAGGACGAGATCAAGGCCCTGTTCCTGAAAGCCGTGGATCTGGAATATGCCTACGCCGAAGACACCATGCCGCGCGGCGTGCTCGGTCTGAACGCGACCATGTTCAAGGGTTACCTGCGCTTTATCGCCAACCGCCGTGCGCAGCAGATCGGCCTGGAGGCGCTGTTCGCCCAGGAAGAGAATCCATTCCCGTGGATGAGCGAGATGATCGACCTGAAGAAAGAGCGCAACTTCTTCGAAACGCGTGACCGAGTACCAGACCGGCGGCGCGCTGAACTGGGAATAAAAGCGCCGTCACACGACGCTTCAAACATGCCGCCCGCGAGTCCGACTCATGCGGCAGGCATTTTCTTTTGCTGCGCGTGATCGCACCAGTTGTGGAAAAATCCCAACGCTTTATGCGCATGCGCGACGCAGCGCGAAAATAATTTTCGCGCGCTCGCGTGATGCCGTCGAGCGTATCGGGCGACATGCCGGAACGCCGATTCGGGTGTCGATTTTTGTGCCGGACCGGGTCCACGCGCGGTCCGCTTTGCGCGATCCGGATGACGATCGCGCGGCCAATTTCAGGCGCTTGCCGGACCCGCCGCGCGGCCCCTCGGACCTCGCTTTTCAGCGTTCGCGACGCCGCTTCCTTTACCCGCGCATGCGCGCATGATGGCCGCGACGCGGCACTTTGCGGCGTCGCGCGCGGTGCCTGGCGCGCCCTGCGCGCGTGCTTCGCGCGGCCACCGGCGGGCGCGTGACGCTGCTTCGCGCCGCGCACATGGCATGCGAAATCGCTGCCGCATTTCGCGTGCTCGAAAAAAAATGTTCAGACGAATCAATGCATTGCACATATCGGCTCGCGGTTTGGATGCACTCAGGGCGCGCGCCGCGCGCAGCGAACAGCGTCCGCGCGAACGTCCGGCGGCGTGCGCGCGGCATCGGTGTACCGACATCGGCACGCGCGGCGGCGGCGCGGCGCGGGTCGGCCGAGCGCGTTGCGCTGCGCAGCCGGGCGCGATTTCAGGGACTGATTTTCGGCGCGCGACGACGGCGGATCGGTTCCAGGCGACGCGGCCGAAGCGCGCAAAATCGGCGCGGCAAAAACGGCGATCACGCGCGCCGCGCGCGCAGCAGCTGCAAAAAATCGCGCCGATGCGCGCGAAAACGCGAAAATCAAATCGTCTTATGTGCGTTGGGCGCGTTCGGCGCGAAAAAAAGTAAACGAATCAGCGCGTGCCAGTTGCGCACTGACAAGGTTTTCGTGTACTTTACGTGATTGAATTTGTCAAAACGTGAATGCGACTATTTTTACCGCGCACGTCGGCAAATCGAACGATCAAAATAGGAAGCTGATTCAAACAGATATGCACTTAAACTCGACGAAAAAAAATAGCCGCACTGCCTGATCCTGTTCAGGCATGGCGGCTTTTTCTTTTCTGCGATGTGCAGACTGGTGATGTGAACAGCTGACTAGAGAAGGCTGAAGTGCTGCAAAAGTGAGGAGTTGCAGCAGTTCAGCTGGTGCCGAATTCATTAGCATAAACAGGGAACACGTTTGTGCCGATGAATAATTCGCCTGACCTAGTTACGGGTCGGACGGGTTTTAATCTTGTAGCGTGATTTTTTCCCATCGCAGATGAAGGAGAACCCAAATGGCAACAGCCGCTAAGAAACCTGCAGCAAAAAAGCCAGCCACGAAAGCAGCTGCCGACAAACCAGCTAAAAAAGTCGCCGCTAAACCAGCAGCGAAAGCCGCCGCCAAGCCAGCAGCTAAGCCAGCCGCCAAAAAAGCAGCAGCCAAGCCAGCAGCGAAAAAAGCAGCAGCGAAGCCAGCCGCCAAAAAAGCAGCAGCCAAGCCAGCAGCCAAAAAAGCAGCAGCCAAGCCTGTAGCGAAAAAAGCAGCAGCCAAGCCAGCAGCGAAAAAAGCCGCAGCGAAGCCAGCAGTTAAAAAAGCAGCAGCCAAGCCAGTAGCGAAAAAAGCCGCAGCGAAGCCAGCAGCCAAAAAAGCAGCAGCCAAGCCAGCAGCCAAAAAAGCCGCAGCAAAGCCAGCAGCCAAAAAGGTCGCAGCCAAGCCAGCAGCCAAAAAAGCCGCAGCAAAGCCAGCAGCCAAGAAGGTCGCAGCCAAGCCAGCAGCCAAAAAAGCCGCAGCAAAGCCAGCAGCCAAAAAAGCAGCAGCTAAGCCAGCAGTAAAAAAGGCAGCCGCCAAAAAAACCAGCAGCATCTAAAGCAGCAGCGAAGCCAGCGGCCAAGCCAGCAGCAAAAAGGTGGCGGCTAAGCCAGCAGCAAAAAAGCCGGTTAAGGCTGCAGGCAAAGCCAGCAGCCAAGCCAGCAGCGAAGCCAGCAGCCAAGCCAGCAGTGAAAAGGCAGCCCCTAAGAAGGCAGCCGCACCAAAGGCAGCAGCACCGGCACCGAAGCCAGCAGCAGCTCCTGCACCAGCAGCAGCAGCGCTAAGCAGCACCGGCTCCAGCGGCAAAAACCGTGTTGGCTCCAGCAGCAGCATGGCCTTTCCCGACCAGCAGCCGTCCGTAATTGGCAGGCTGTGCCTGAATAAGGCAAAATACCGCTGTGTGACCTCTGTCACACAGCGGTTTTTTTTAAGGAGTCCCTGTGCTCAGTATTCTCCAGTTGATCGTCGATGCCGTGGCCACCATCCTGGGTGGCGTCCTGTTGCTGCGTTTCTGGATGCAGGCGATCCGCGTGCGCCCGCATCGCTCCGGTGGCGCAATTTACCTTCACCCTGTCCGACTGGCTGGTGCGCCCGATGCGCCGCGTGGTGCCGGGGGTGGGTGGGTATGACTGGGCCAGCCTGATTGGCGCTTTCCTGGTCGTGATGCTGGCGACCTCGATTTATCTCCTGAGTCCGAATGCGGATCTGGAAACGGTGGCCAGACTGGCGCTGTACCGCTTCCTGACCTGGATCCTTTACGGCTTCATGGCGCTGCTGATCGTCGAAGCGGTGTTTAGCTGGGTCAACCCGCACGCGCCGCTGGCGCCGTTCTGTACGGGCCCTGAACGACCCCTTGCTGCGTCACTTGCGGCGGATCGTACCGCCGCTGGGCGGGATTGATTTCTCGATGTTGGTGGCGCTGATCCTGTTACAGATCGCCCAGATCCTGCTGGCGATGCTGTTCGGCTACCGGTGAACCCGGCCTGGTGCAGCGCGCTGCCGGGCGGGTTGCGGCTGGCGGTGCAGATCACGCCGAACGCCAAGAAGACCGAAGTGATTGGCGTGCTCGACGACGTCCTCAAGCTGCGGCTGCAGGCGCAGCCGATCGAAGGCAAGGCCAACGACGCCCTGGTCAAATTCATTGCCAGCACGCTGGGCGTGGCGCGCAGCGCCGTCACCATCACCCACGGCCAGACCAGCAAGAAAAAGCTGATCAAAGTCACCAGCGCCAGCCTCACCCCCGCCACCGCCGCCCAACTTCTCAACCGGGGTCAGACCTCCATTTCGCAATAATTGCGAAATGGAGGTCTGACCCCGGTTTGCGTGGGTTTTCGGGCCTGATCGGCGCTTGCTGGGCATTCCGGCCCGCTTTCCAGCGGCCTGAGCTTCACATCGACGCTGCAATTTTCCGCGCCGCCAAATAAAAACAGGGGTCAGACCTCCATTCTGCAAGAATTGCAGAATGGAGGTCTGACCCCGTTTGTGGTGTGAACTTAGTAGCGGTAGCCGAAGGCGGATTCGAACTTGTCGGCGATCTGGGCGGCGGTGGCGACGTGGTTCTGGCCGCCGGTGTGGGCGATCTTGATGGCGCCCATCAGGCTGGCCAGGCGGCCGGTGGTCGGCCAGTCATAGCCGTTGACGATGCCGAACAGCAGGCCGGCTGCGGAAGGCGTCGCCGCAGCCGGTCGGGTCGACCACGGCCTCGGCTTTCACGCATGGAATCTCGTGGCGCTCGCCGCCAACGTAGATTTCGGAACCCTTTCGCCGCGCGTGACGATCAGCGCTTCCAGGCGGCCGCATGATGTCCGGCAGCGTCAGACCGGTCCGGTCCATCAGCATTTCGAATTCGTAGTCGTTGGCAGCCACATAGGTCGCCTGGTTGATGAATTCGATCAGTTCGGCGCCGCTGAACATCGGCAATTGCTGGCCCGGGTCGAACATGAAGGGCACGTTCTGCGCCGCGCAGTCGCGCGTGCTTGAGCATGCCGTCGCGCCCGTCCGGGGCAATGATCGCTACCCGCAGGGGGCCGACATCGGCCACGTTGTTTTCATGCGAGAACTGCATCGCGCCCGGGTGGAAGGCGTTGATCTGGTTGTTGTCCAGGTCGGCCGTGACGAAACACTGGGCGGTGTAGGCGTGCGCGATCTTGCGGATGGCGCGGGTCGGAATGTCGAGCGATTCGAAGCGCTCGAGGTATTCGCCGCCATCCTGGCCAATGGTCGCCATGATCAGCGGCTCGCCGCCGAGCATCTTGAGGTTGTAGGCGATATTGGCCGAGCAGCCGCCGTATTCGGTACGCAGGGTCGGCACCAGGAACGAGACGTTCACCTTGTGCAGCTGGTCGGCCAGCAGCGTTTCGCCGAAACGCCCGTTGTACTGCATGATTTTGTCGAACGCGAGCGAGCCGCAGATCAGGGTGGTCTTGGTCATGGTGATGCCTTATGGGTAGAAAACGGCAACGTGGAAGCCGGACGCTTTCAGTTGTTTCAATTCGAAATGGATCTTGACCGGCTGCTCGGACGTGGCGGCGAAGCCTTTGCCGGGCGCCACGGTGGCTTAGCGCAGGTACTGCGGCGGCGTGAAGACGCGCCGCACCAGCGGCTTGTCGTTGGCGTCGGTCAGCTCGAGGTGGATGTAGGGCCACGCCTGGGCCAGCCCGCTTTCATTGCGCAGCAGGGTGGTCAGGACGAAGGTGTTGTTGCCCAGCGATTGCAGCTCCGGCGCTTCGATCTTGAGCGCGTCGAGCTGGGCTTAAGCAGTTCGACCTTGCAGCCCAGCAGCGCGCAGGCGGAGGTCATGGCCGGCTTCCAGGGCCGGATACTTGGCGGCGAGCACGTCGCGGAAGGTGGTGACACCCTGCGCCAGCAGCGCCAGCGCGAGCACAGCCGTGCTTAAGCAACGAGCATGATGGTGCGGCGGCGCGAGGCCAGTTCCTTTTCGCGCGCCAGGCGCACGAATTCAGGCTCATCGGCTTCCGCGTCGGCTACCGCGTCGGTTACCGCGTCGGCTACCGCGTCGGCTACCGGGTCGGCTTCCGCGTCGGCTTCCGGCAGCGTTTCCACGGACGACTTCGGGCTCGGCCGCTTCGGCAGGCTCGTCATCCGGGGCCGATTCGCGCAGCAGCAGCGGAGCCGATTCCAGCTCGGCCGATGGTTCCGCTGCCGGTTCCGGCTCGGATTGCGCGACCGGCTCCGGCTCGGCGGCAATTGCGGGTTCGGGCTCAGGCTGCGCTTGTGGCTCGGCCACGGGCGGCAGCTGGCTGTTCGCATCGGCGGACGAAAACTCGACTTCGTCGGCGACCGACAGTTCGAGCAGTTCGTCGACCGGCGGCTGCTCGAGGTCCAGGTCGTAATGGGTTTCTTCTTCCGTCTCGTACAGAGGGCCGAGTTCGGTGTCGGGACCCGGCTCGAAGGCGGGCGTGCGCGCATGCTGCCTGCCGCGCTACCGGAGCAGGCACGACCGGTGCGTCCGCGACCCAGCCTTCCGGGTCGGACAGGTCGTAGTCGAGCACGTAGCCCTGCGGCAGGCGCATCGGCAGCGGGTCGTCGAACGAGGCAAAGTCCATATCGACGGCCGCGCTGGGGCTCGCGAACGCGGCGTTGTCAAAGACGGGGGCCAGCGCAGGCGCCGGTTCAGGTTCTTGCGACAGATCGAAGTCGAGGACCCGGGCAGCCTGGGACACCGGAGCTGGCTCGGACACGGGCTCAGGCGCTGCGACGGGTTCAGGTTCAGGCTCAGGCGCAGGCGCTGCGAGCGCCGCCGCTTCCTCCGCCACTTCCGGTTCCGGTTCCGGCGCCACTTTCCGCGACGTGTCGCCCGAGCGGATGGCGTCGGTCAGCAGATCGGGCTCGATGATCAGTTCAAATTGGGAGACGGCTGGCGGCGCGGCCTCGGTGGCGGCAGCCGGTTCCGGCGTCACGTCCTCTGGTGGCGCGTCTTGCGCCGGGGCAGGTTCGGCTTAAGACATCGGCATCGCGCTTGAACACGATCGGCTCAAACGCGATCTCAACCGTCGGCTCGACCTGGACTTCGGCATCCATGGCGCGCGCCAGCCAGGCTGGAATCGGGGCGTCGTCCGGTGCCGCTGCTTAAGCGCCGGTGTTTCTGGTGCTGGGGGAGGAGGAGCGACAGGTGCCGGGGTGCGCGCCAGCCAGGCCGGAATCTCCGGTGCCGGTGGCGTGCCCATGATGGTTTGCGGTGCGTCGAGGTCGACCAGGGTCGCGTTGCCGTCGAAGACCTGGTTGCACGTGCCACAGCGAACGATACCCCCACGTAACTTCAACTGGTCGGATGCGACCCGGAAGGTGGTCTTGCAGTGGGGGCAGCGAGTGGCGAGCGCCATGCCTTTACTGACCGCGCGCCGGTGGAACGGTGTCGCTGCCGAGGCGGCCGTGCAGGGCAACCCAGCCGTCTTGCTCCGCCCACACACCCAGCTTGATGAACGGCGCGTAGGCTTCGGCCACTTCTTCGGCCTGGCGCGCGAGCACGCCCGACAGAATCAGCGCGCCGCCCGGGGCGACCCGGCTTAGCCAGCATCGGGGCCATCAGTTTCAATGGGCTCGACAGGATGTTGGCAACCACGGTGTCGAAGCGGCCAGTGGCGTGCTGGGCCTTGCCGGAGGCGGCGAAGCTGTCCGGCAGGTAGTAGTCGATTTCGCAGTTGTTGCGCTCGGCATTGGCGCGCGCCGATTCGATCGCTTGCGGATCGATATCGACACCGGCCACGTCGCTTGGCGCCCATTTTCTTGGCCACCATGGCCAGGATGCCGGAACCGCAGCCGTAGTCGAGCACGCTTTTGCCCGGGGCCGGGTGGGCTTCCAGCCATTCCATGCACAGGCGGGTGGTCGGATGGCTGCCGGTGCCGAAGGCCAGGCCGGGGTCGAGCTCAAGAATGAGCGCGGCCGGATCCGGCGCTTCGTGCCAGCTTGGCACCACCCAGATATTCTTGCCGATGTGGATAGGGGCGAACTGCGATTGCGTCAGGCGCACCCAGTCTTCGTCGGCCACGTGGCGCACGCCAAAGGCGGGCGCGGCGGCCAGGCCGATCGCCGCGGCCGCTTCGGCCACGATGGCGACCTGGTCGGCATCGAGATCGGTGAGCGCGACCACGCGGCTGCGTTCCCATGCCGCTTCCTTCGGCTCCATGCCGGGTTCGCCGAACAGCGGGCGTTCCTGGTCGGTGCCTTCGTCGGCGTCTTCGACGGAAACGGACAGGGCGCCCGCTTCCATCAGTGCATCGGACAGGGCCTCGGCGTGTTCGCGCGCGATTTCGATGACAACTTCAGTCCAACTCATGCGTTTGCCTTGCCTTCCGATTTATTGCCAATAGCGCCAGCCTTGGGCAGGTCCGGCTTGTCGGCCAGTTTCTGTTCCAGGTAATGGATGTTGGTGCCGCCTTCGATAAAGCGCGCATCGACCATCAGTTCATGATGCAGCGGAATATTGGTCAGGATACCCTCAACCACCATTTCCGACAGCGCGATCTGCATGCGGCGGATCGCCTGTTCGCGCGTGGCACCGTAGGCGATGACCTTGCCGATCATCGAATCGTAGTGCGGCGGCACGTAGTAGCTGGCTGTAGGCGTGCGAGTCGACCCGGATGCCAGGGCCGCCCGGCGCGTGCCAGGAGACGATGCGTCCCGGCGACGGGGTGAACTTGAACGGGTCTTCGGCATTGATGCGGCATTCGACGGCGTGACCGGAGAGCATGATGTCGCGCTGGCGGAAACGCAGTTTTTCGCCGTAGGCGATGCGGATCTGTTCTTGCACGATGTCGATGCCGGTGATCATTTCGGTGACCGGATGTTCGACCTGGACGCGGGTGTTCATTTCAATGAAGTAGAACTCGCCGTTTTCGTACAGGAATTCGAAGGTGCTTAAGCGCCACGGTAGCCGATCTTGCGGCAGGCTTCAGCGCAACGGTCGCCGATCTTTTCGATCAGCTTGCGCGGGATGCCCGGCGCCGGTGCTTCTTCGATCACTTTCTGGTGGCGGCGCTGCATCGAGCAGTCGCGCTCGCCCAGCCAGACCGCGTTCTTGTGTTCGTCGGCGAGGATCTGGATTTCCACGTGACGCGGATTTTCCAGGTACTTCTCCATATAGACTTCAGGATTGCCGAAAGCGGTGCCCGCTTCGGTCTTGGTCATCGCGACCGCGTTCAGCAGCGCCGCTTCGGTGTGCACGACGCGCATGCCGCGTCCGCCGCCGCCATGCCTGCCTTGATGATGACCGGATAGCCAACTTTGCGCGCGGTGGTGATGATTTCTTTCGGGTCATCCGGCAGTGCGCCGTCCGAACCTGGCACGCAGGGTACGCCGGCAGCGGATCATGGCTTGCTTGGCCGAGACCTTGTCGCCCATCAGGCGGATCGATTCGGAGCGGGGGCCGATGAAGACGAAACCGGATTTTTCCACGCGTTCGGCGAAATCGGCGTTTTCCGACAGGAAGCCGTAGCCCGGGTGGATCGCTTCGGCGTCGGTCACTTCTGCCGCACTAATAATAGCGGGCATGTTCAGATAGCTGAGCGTGGACTGGGCCGGTCCGATGCAGACCGACTCGTCGGCCAGCTTGACGTACTTGGCGTCTTTGTCGGCTTCGGAGTGGACCACCACGGTCTTGATGCCCATTTCGCGGCAGGCGCGCTGAATGCGCAGCGCGATCTCGCCACGATTGGCAATAAGGATTTTTTCAAACATGGCGCGATCAGCCAATCACAAACAGCGGTTGGCCGAACTCGACCGGCTGGCCGTTCTCGACCAGGATCTTGGTCACGACGCCGGACACGTCGGAGTCGATTTCGTTGAGCAGCTTCATCGCTTCGATGATGCAGAGGGTATCGCCTTCTTTGATCGTGGCGCCAACTTCGACGAACGCCAAAGCGATCCTGGGGCGGAAGAACGGTAGAAGGTACCGACCATCGGCGACTTCACGATGTGGCCGGTTGGCTCGGCGGCCACGGCGGCGACAGGCGCGGCGGCGGCGGCAGGGGCGGGCGCGTGGGCTGGCAAGCGTAGTGCTGTTGCATGCCTTGCGGCTGCATCATCACCATTTGATTCTGTGGAATTGCGGACGACTTGACGATGCGTACCTTGCTCTCGCCTTCAGTCACTTCAAGTTCAGCGATGTCCGATTCGGCGACGAGGTCGATCAGCGTCTTGAGTTTTCGTAAATCCATGTGAAACCCCTTGGAATTATTTTGATTTTAAGAGTATGCGGCGTGCTCGGATAAAAGCGTAACCGCGCAATTGCTTGAAGATGCCAGGAGATTAACGCTTTTTGAGCGTGAAGTCGATGGCAAAACGATATCCATCAGTACCGAGCCCGCAGATGACACCTTGGGCCAGGGAAGATAAATAGGAATGGTGGCGAAACGCTTCAGCGTTGGTGGATATTTGAAATATGCACCTCGACGAAAGGGATTGCCACGCCTGCCAGTGCGTCACGCAGTGCCACGCTGGTGTGGGTCAGGCCTCCGGGGTTGATCACGATTGCATCGACGCCTTCGGTGCGGGCGGCGTGGATGCGGTCAATCAGGGCTCCTTCATGATTGCTCTGAAAGCAAGAAAGCGTTGCTCCCGCAGCCGCAGCCTGGGCTGCAGCGGCGTTTTCGATGTCGGCCAGGGTCTCCGTGCCGTACACCTCAGGCTCGCGGGTCCCCAGCAGATTCAGGTTGGGGCCATTGAGCAGCAAGAGCTTTTTGCCATGTTGGAGAAACCGATTGTCGCGAAAGTCAGGCATTTTGCCGCCAACAGCGGGCATTGGCAAGGGAAAAAAATTGCACGGTTGGACGGAAATCATCCAGTAATTATCATATGTTAATAGTCTGTCAGGACTTCAGTTTGTCCAGATCCGCCTGCAATTCGTCGAATTTGAGCTTGCCGAGATAGGTCTTGACGACCTTGCCGTCCGCCCCGATCAGGACGGTAGAGGCTGGCAGGCCCATGCTGCTGTTGCCGAACTGGCGCGCCAGTTCGGTGCCGGACAGGCTTAGCCACGTACAGCGGATAGGAAATCTTGAGGCGGGTCGCAAATTCGGCGATGTTGGTCGGCGAATCGATGCCGATCCCGATGACGTTGATGTTTTTGGCGGCGCTGGCGGTGGCCAGCTGGTCCAGTTCCGGCATCTCGGCCACGCACGGCGCGCACCACGGCGCCCAGAAATTGACCACCAGCGCCTTGCCCTTCCAGCGCGCCAGGGCGTGGCTGGCGCCGCTGGCGTCGTTCATGGACTGGCCGAACAGGGCGTCGACCGGGCTGGCGCAGCGGGCCGCGGCCAGCGGGGCCGGGGCTAGGCGCCGGTTGATGGCGCAGCGCGACGGCGGCGCCGATGGCGGCGAACAGCAGGGCGATAGCGCCATAGGCGAGTATTTCTTTCTTGGTCATGCGGGATCCTGGTGGGGTGGGGTGTCGGTGGCGGCGATCAGGGCGCGCACGGCGGCCGCGTCGGCGCGCTGGACGCGGCCGTCGGCGCGCGGCTTGAGCGCGCCGCGCAAATCGTTTAATTCATACAATTCGGCGTGCACGCCTTCGCGGTGCCAGAGGAAACTGACGGTTTCGACCGGGTCGTGGCGCGCGCCCTTGAAATGCGGGGTCTCGGACAGTTCGATGTCGACGTTCTTGCCGAGCAGGAAAATCTGGACTTCCTTGGCGCTGTCGGCGAACAGCTGCAAGTGGATGTCGTCGTGCTCATGCGCAGGTGCCGTTCAGGACCGGGCCGGTCAGGTAGGGCTGGAAGGCGGCCAGCGCTTCCATCACTTGCAGGGCCACCGTGCGCAGGCGCAGCAGGCGGGCTTGGCTGGCGGTCGCCCTGGAACAGGGCCTGGTAGCGCCGCACTTCTTCCTCGACTTCGGTGTTGTCGGGCAGCAGATTGGCGGCTTGGCGCTTCGCTGCCCAGCACCTGGCTGGCCGCTTTGCGCTTGGCGATGGCGTATTCGGCCCCGTCCTGCGCGATCATGCGCGCGGCCACGGCGGCGATCTGCGCACGCAGCTGCTGGAGGTCGTCGGATTGGTTGGGCATCATGACCGAGATATTACTCTGGAATCGAAAATGGCATGGCGTCGGGTAAAATCGCGTATTCACTCCATTGCGCGGTCTTAAGCATGCATATTCATATCCTCGGTATTTGCGGCACTTTCATGGGTGGCCTGGCGGTCCTGGCCAAGGAAGCCGGACACAAGGTCACCGGCTGCGACGCCAATGTGTACCCGCCCATGAGCACCCAGCTCGAAGCCCAGGGTATCGAACTGATCCAGGGCTTTGGCGCCGACCAGACCCAGCTCAAGCCCGATCTTTACGTGATCGGCAATGTCGTTTCATGCGGCAATCCCCTGATCGAAGAAATTCTCAACCGCAGCCTGCCGTATGTGTCGGGTCCCCAGTGGATCGGCGAACACATCCTGCGCGACAAGTGGGTGCTGGCCGTGGGCTTAAGCACGCACGGCAAGACCACCACCTCGGCCATGCTGGCCTGGATCCTGGAAGACGCCTAGCTATTCGCCCGGCTTCCTGATCGGCGGCGTGCCGATGAACTTCGGCATTTCGGCGCGCCTGTCGGGCGCGGCCGAGTCGGATTTCTTCGTGATCGAGGCCGACGAGTACGACACCGCCTTCTTCGACAAGCGCAGCAAGTTCGTCCATTACCATGCCAAGACGGCGGTCATGAACAACCTCGAATACGATCACGCCGACATCTTCCCCGATATCGGCGCCATCGAAACCCAGTTCCACCACCTGGTGCGCACCGTGCCCGGCGTGGGACGGCTGGTGGTCAACGGCGACGAAGCGTCGCTGGCGCGCGTGCTCAAGCGCGGCTGCTGGAGCGAGCTGGAAACCTTCGGCGCCAGCGCCGGCGTCAGCTGGACCATGGTCGAGCATCCGGACGGCAGCTTCGACGTCGTGTTCAACGGCGACCAGGTGGCCACCGTCCACTGGAACCTCACTGGCAAGCACAACCGCAGCAATGCGCTGGCCGCGCTGGCCGCCGCCCGCCACGTGGGCGTGCCGGTGGCCCAGGCCGCCGAATCGCTGGCGCGCTTCGAGAACGTCAAGCGCCGCATGGAAGTGCGCGGCGTGGTCAGGGGCGTGACCGTGTACGACGATTTCGCCCACCATCCGACCGCGATCGCCACCACCGTCGGCGGCCTGCGCCAGAAGCTCGGCAGCGGGCCGGACGCCGGCCGCATCCTGGCCGTGCTCGAACCGCGCTCGAACACCATGAAGCTGGGCGCCATGAAAGATGCCTTGCCGGGCAGCCTGCGCGACGCCGACCTGGTGTTCGGCTTCGGCAGCCAGCAGGCGCTCGGCTGGAGCCTGGCCGACGCGCTCAAGCCGCTGGGCGAGATCGCGCACAGCTTCGACCAGATCGATTTCCTGGTCAAAGCCATCCTTGACGCGGCCCGCCCGGGCGACCATATCCTGGTCATGAGCAACGGCGGCTTCGGCGGTGTGCACCAGAAACTGCTGGAAGAGCTGGCCCGATGATTCTTTATCTGCACGGTTTCCGTTCCTCGCCGCGCTCGTTCAAGGCGCGCGTGATGGCCGCCACCATGAAAGAACGCGGCCTGGCCGCCGAGCTGCTGTGTCCGCAGCTGCTTAGGCGTCCCCGAAAGCGGCGATGGCGCTGGCGCAAACGCTGCTGGCGCCCTACAAGCCACACCAGATCGCGATCGTCGGTTCTTCGCTGGGCGGCTATTACGCCACCTGGCTGGCCGAGCAGATCGGCTGCCGCGCGGTGCTGCTCAATCCGGCCATCGTGCCGCTGCAAGACCTGGACCAGCACGTGGGCGTGACCACCGAATACCACTCGGACAAGCCGTTCGAGTTCAAGCGCGAATACATAGCCGAGCTGCGCGCTGGCGGTGGACCGGATCACCCGCCCGGAACGCTATTTCCTGATCGCCGCGACCGGCGACGAAGTGCTCGATTACCGCGACATGGTGCGCCATTACGCGGGCGCCGAGCAGCGCGTGATCGACGGCAGCGACCATGCGATTTCCGAGTTTCCGCAGTATGTGGATGAAGTGCTGGGCTTCTGCCTGGCGCCGGACGCCTACCCAGTGAGGGTAGCGACGCTGCGCCAGGCCTTGTGGCATGACCATGTGAACGCGGTCGGCGCGCCACCGCGCTGCGCCCGTGGCTGACCGCGGGCGGCTCGCTGACGGCGCGCCTGACCGCGCACAGCGACGCCTTCCGCGTGCAGCGCCTGCACCAGCGCACCGCGCTGTGCCTGGCCGACGAGGCGGGCGCGATCGGCATGCGCCGTCCGGGCCGGGTGTGGGAGCGCGAAGTGCTGCTGCGCTGCGACGGCCAGCCGGTGGTGTTTGCGCACACGGTGGTGCCGATGTCGGCCACCGCCAGCGACTGGCCGCTGTTTAACGCGCTCGGCGAACGTTCGCTGGGCACGACCCTGTTTTACGACCCGCTTGTTTCGCGCGGGGAACTCGCATTTGCCCGGATCCGGGCTTAGGCCATCCGCTGATGCAGCGCGGCGCTCGGCGTCGATGGCGACACTGTTTTATATGCGCGGCGCTGTCTGTACCGCCGCCACCGGGGCGTCTTGCTGGTGACCGAGGTGTTCCTGCCCGCGGTCCTGGCGCTGCGCCCGCATTCTCCCGCTACAAATATAAATATAAAGTAAAACCATGAATCTATTTTTCGAAGAGTCCGGCGATTTCAAGGTCGGCAGCGTCCTGTCGCAGGCCGATGAGGCTTATCAGGTTGAAATGCCGAGCGGCAAGCGCACCAAGGTCAAGGTCAAGGACGTGCTGGTTCAGTACGAGAAGCCGGCGCCCCAGGACTTGCTCGACGCCGCCAAGGCGATCGCCGCCGATGTCGATTTCGAATTCCTGTGGGAAGTCGCCGGGCAGGACGAGTTCGGCTTCATGGACTTGGGCGCCGAATATTTCGGTCACGCGCCGCAGCTTACCGAGGCGGCTCTAGCCTGATCCTGGCGCTGCATGGCGCGCCGATCTACTTCTATAAGAAGGGGCGCGGGCGCTACAAGGCCGCCCCCGAAGCGTCGCTGCGCAGGGCCCAGGCCTAAGCATCGAAAAGAAAAAGCAGCAAGGCTTGATCCAGGACGGCTATGTGGCCGAACTGGAAGGCGGGCACGCTGCCGCTTAGCCATGGCCCAGCTGGTCCAGCAATTGCTGTTCAAGCCAGACAAGAACACCATCGAATACAAGGCGCTCGACGCCGCCTGCAACGAATTGCACACCACGCCGCAGCGCCTGATGCTGACCGTCGGCGGCGTCGGTTCTGCCCAAGGAATTGCACATGGCGCGCTTCCTGTTCGAGAACTTCCCGAAAGGCGCTTCTTCCCGCAAGTGCCAGGTGCTTAAGCCACCCCGTCCGGCCTGCCTTACCGCCGACGTGGCCGCGTTCTCGATCGACGACGTGACCACCACCGAGATCGACGATGCGTTTTCGGTCGTCACCCTGGCCGACGGCACGGTGCGGGTCGGCATCCACATCGCCGCGCCCGGCCTGGGCATCCGCCCGGACGACGCGGTCGACAAGATGGCGCGCGGCCGCATGTCGACCGTGTATATGCCGGGCGACAAGATCACCATGCTGCCGGACGAAGTCGTCAATGCCTTCACCCTGGCCGAAGGCAAGACTTGCCCGGCATTGTCGCTGTACGCCACGCTGGACCCGGCCGACTGGTCGCTCAAGTCCACCGTCACGCGCCGAAATGGTGCCGATCAAGAGCAATCTGCGCCACAACGACCTGGACGACCTGGTCAACGAAGAAACTCTGGCCAGCGGCGCGCATGACTATCCGCACAAGGCCGAGCTGGCCCTGCTGTGGCAGTGGGCCCTGAACCTGGAAGCGGGGCGCATGGTCAAGCGCGAAGCGTTCGGCCTCAAACCCGAGCAGAACAACCGGGTCGACTTCAATTTCTATGTCGACGACGACGTGGTGTCGGTGCTGCGCAGGAAGCGCGGCGCCCCGCTCGACAAGATCGTGGCCGAACTGATGATCTTCGCCAACAGCACCTGGGGCAAGCTGATGCACGACTCGGGCGTGCCCGGCATCTACCGCTCGCAAGGCGCTAAGCAGCGGCGCTGACTGGGCCGCCAAGATGCAGGTGCGCATGCTCACCCATGCCGCACCGCACCAGGGCCTGGGCGTCGATCAATATGCGTGGAGCACCTCGCCGCTGCGCCGAGAGGCTCTGACCTGGTCAACCAGTGGCAAATCCTCGCCTGCGCCGAGCACGGCGTGACGGCGCCGCTGGTGGCCCACTTCAAGCCGCGCGATGCTTAAGCCTGTTCGCGATCGTCTCGGCCTTCGATGCCGCCTACGCCGCCTACAACGACCACCAGCAGAACATGGAACGCTACTGGTGCCTGCGCTGGCTGGGCCAGCAGGAGGCGCGCCAGGTCGACGCGGTGGTGCTCAAGGATGAAGTGCTGCGCCTGGTCGACATTCCCCTGATCATCCGCCTGCCCGGCATGCCTAAGCCGTGGCGCGCGGGGCCCAGGTGCGGCTCGACATCCTGCGCTGGGACGAGGTCGACCTGACCATCGAGGCGCGCCTGCTGGAAGTGGCCGCTTCGCCGGAGATCGCCGCCGATGCCGACCTGGAGTACGAGGAAGAGGAAGGCGATACCGGCCAGGCCGCGGTCCAGGAAGTGGTCGAAGCGGAGGGCATGGTGGCCGTGGTCACCCCGGAACCGGACGCGCGGCATGGCCTGAGCCCGGCTTCAAACAGCTACGCGGCACGGCCATTAGTATGTAGAATGGCCGTTCTTTGATTCAACAGATCCTTTCCGTTATCGCGTGAAGTACCTCAGCCAAAATACCCCGCTCAAGATCGCCATCATTGGTTCCGTGTTGCTCCATGGTTTTACTGTTGAGCTTCAAGTTCGCCGCGCCCGATGCGTTCAGGCTCAAGCCGGTCGACCCCGGGCTCGAAGTGATCCTGGTCAACGCCAAGCACAAGAAGCCGCCGATCAAGGCCGATGCGCTGGCCCAGGCCAATCTCGATGGCGGCGGTCTGGCCGAAGCCGGCCGCTCGCGTTCGCCCCTGCCCGACATGAAGCGGATGGAAACGGGCGAGACCGAAATGTCGACCAAGCGCCGCATCGCCGAGCTCGAGGAAGCCCAGCAGAACCTGCTCACGCGCAGCCGCAATTCGCAGTTCAAGGCGTCGCCCGTGAACGAGAAAGACAAGCCCGATCCGGCCGCCAGCGGCCGCGACCTGATCGAAAGCAGCAAGGCGATCGCCCGCGCCGCGGCCGAGATCGACCAGCGCATCGAGGACGAGAACAAGCGTCCGCGCAAGACCTTCATTTCGCCGAGCACGCGAGAAGTCGGCTATGCGATGTACTACAAAGAGATGTCCAAGCGGATCGAGGAAATCGGCACCCTGAATTTCCCGCAGAAAGACGGACGCAAGCTGTACGGCGACCTGATTCTGTACATTCCGATCTTCCAGGACGGTACCGTGTACCAGAAGGATGGCGGGATCCGCATCGAAAAGAGCTCAGGCAACCCCGACCTCGACAAGGCCGCGATCGCCATCGTGCGGCGCGCCGCCCTGTTCCGGCCGCTTCCCGGCCAAGATGTTGTCGGCCGACAAGGATGACCTGTGGGTGATGGTGGCTTACTTCAAGTTCACGCGCCAGCAAACCCTGGAAACCGAGTTTAGGGGCAATCCATGAGCCGGGGCCATCCATGACTGAGCGCTACTGTGTGATCGGCAACCCGGTTGCGCACAGCAAGTCGCCCCTGATTCACGCCGCGTTTGCCCAGCAAACCGGCCAGCACCTGGTCTACGAGCGCTGCCTGGCGCCGCTCGACGGTTTTGCCGCCACCGTGGCCGCCCTGGTGGCGGCTTACTGCAAGGGCGCCAACGTCACCGTGCCCTTCAAGCTGGAAGCGGCGGCCCTGGCCAGCGTCCTGACGCCGCGCGGCTCTGCCGCAGCGGTCAATACCCTCAGTTTCCTGGAAGGCGAGATGGTCGGCGACAACACCGACGGCGCCGGCCTGGTGGCCGACATCGTGCGCAATGCTTAGACTTTCCGCTCATCGCTTACAAGCGCGTGCTGCTGCTGGGCAGCCGATGGCGGCTGCGCGCGCGCGCGCTGCTGCCGCTGCTGGCCGAAGGCCCGCGCGCTGGTGATCGCCAACCGCACCGTGGCCAGCGCCGACGCGCTGGCCGAGACCTTCGGCAGCCATGGGGTGCCGGTCACGGCCAGCGCCTTCGAGGCCCTGGACGGCCCATTCGACCTGATTGTCAACGCCACCTCGGCCAGCCTGGCTAAGGCGCCTTGCCGCCCCTGCCTGCCACAATTTTTGGCACAAACACGCTGGCATTGGATATGATGTACGGCAACAAACCGACCCTGTTCATGGACTTTGCCACCGCCAGCGGCGCGACTGCCCGCGACGGCCTCGGCATGCTGGTGGAACAGGCGGCCGAAGCCTTCGCCGTGTGGCGCGGCGTGCAGGCTAAGCAACGGCCGCCATCCTCCAACAGCTGCGCACGCACCCATGAGCAAGACCAAGAAAGCCCCCGGCAATGCCCGCAAACGCCCGTGGATCAAGTGGATGATCCTGGGCCCGCTCATCATCGTGACCCTGGTCCAGCTGTATTTCCTGCTGATGGTGTGCTGGTATAACTTCGTCAACCCGCGCATGACCAATATGATGAGCGACCAGCTCGCCGTGATGCGCGAAAAGAACCCGAAAGCGGCGCTGCAGCAGAAATGGGTGCCGTATGCGGCCATTTCCAATAACCTCAAGCGGGCCGTGATCGCCTCGGAAGACGCCAATTTCGCCGACCACGACGGGGTCGACTGGGAAGCGCTGCAAAAAGCCTATGAGCGCAACAACCGCAAGCACAAGGTGGTGGGCGGCGGTTCGACCATCACCCAGCAGCTGGCCAAGAACCTGTTCCTGTCCGGCTCGCGCAACTACATCCGCAAGGGCCAGGAATTGATCATCGCCTTCATGCTCGAGACCGTCATGAGCAAGGAACGCATCCTGGAAATCTATTTGAACGTGGTCGAGTACGGCCGCGGCACCTTTGGCGGGAAGCGGCCGCGCGCCATTACTTCAATACCAGCGCGGCCAATCTGAATGCCAGCCAGGCCGCCCGGCTGGCGGTGATGCTGCCCAATCCCCGCTATTACGACCGGCACCGCGATACCAATTATCTGGCGCGCCGGACCAATCTCATTGTCAGCCGCATGAATTCGGCCGAACTTCCTTAAGGTTATACATGCTGTATCGTCAACACGGTTTCATGAGCCTGCAGCGCGTGCTGCTCGTTTCCATGCTGGTCGCTGGCGTCGGCGCGACGGTCCTGATGTCGGCGCGCCTCGAGCGCAACCTGTTTTCCGAAGGGGTGGACAAGGCCGGGAAGGCGGTCAGCGAAAGCCGCGCCGCGCCGGTGCTGGAAGCGGCCAGGCAGGCGGCGACCGGGCCCAGGGCGCCCATGCGCAAATGTGTCATCAAAGGCAAGACCGTGATCTCGAACACCGAATGCGTCGATGCCAATCCGACCAGCAAGGACATCAAGATCCAGGTCACGCGGGGGGTCGAAGCGCCGAAATTGCCGCCAGCAGCCAAGCAGCGGAAACCGACCCGCACAAGAGACTGGTCGACAAATGGATCGAAAAACAAGAGCAATAGGATAAAAATGGCGTTTCGGGGTGGCCGGGGAAATAGCGAACGGGTACACTTGCGCTGTTTTGGAAACCCGGCCGAGAAAAGCGCATGATCAACGTATTTGTCCTACAAAATGGCCGCCTCAACCAGGTCCCGATCGATAGCCGGGAGGATCTGGAAAATGTCGCGCCGGTCTGGGTCGATCTGACCGATCCGAACGACGACGAACGGGCCTGGGTCAAAACCATCTACGGCGTGATTTTGCCCGGCGAAGATGAAGTCAAGGATATCGAAGCCTCGGCCCGCTATTACGAAGCCGAAAACGGCGACCTCCATCTGCGCACCGACTTCCTGCTCGAAGAAGACGACGGACCGTCGCGCGTGATCACGGTCGCGTTCATTCTTGCCAAGAAAATGCTGTTCTCGGTCCATACCGACGACTTGCCCGTGTTCCGCCTGGTGCGCATGCGCGCCCGCTCGCGGCCCGGCTCGATCGCCGACTACATGGACGTGCTGCTCGACCTGTACGCGACCGACGCCGAGTATTCGGCTGACGCGCTCGAGGGCATTTACCAGGACCTGGAAGAAGTCAGCGGCCGGGTCCTGCAGAAAGAATTTACCGACCAGGACGCTGCGGCGGCCCTGAACGCGATTGCGCGCGAGGAAGACTTGAACGGCCGGATCCGGCGCAACATGATGGATACCCGGCGCGCGGTCAGCTTCCTGATGCGCGGGCGCCTGCTCAATGCCGAGCAGTTCGAAGAGGCGCGCCAGATCCTGCGCGACATCGAATCGCTGGACGGCCACACATCCTTCTTGTTCGACAAGATCAACTTCCTGATGGATGCCACCGTCGGTTTCATCAACATTAACCAGAATAAGATCATCAAGATGTTCTCAGGTGGCCTCGGTGGCCTTCCTGCCGCCGACCCTGATCGCCAGCTGGTACGGTATGAACTTCAAGCTGATCCCCGAGCTCGACTGGGCCTTCGGCTATCCGATGGCGCTGGGGCTGATGCTGGTGTCGGCGGTCGCGCCGCTGGTGTACTTCAGGCGCCGGGGCTGGCTCAACTGAGAGCGCGGGATTGACTGCCCAGCGCGGCTGCTCAACGCCGGGTATTCTTGTTATCGCCGCACATCAGATCCCAGCTGGAAGGTCAGCTTATTTCTTCCCGTCTTCAGGCGGATAGCAGATGTAAGTGCAGGTCTCGGCATCGTCGAGTTTCTTCATGCATGCCTTGTAGCACTTCTTGGGGTCGGTTTTTTCTTCCGCAAGGGCGGCGGCCGAGGTCAGGACAGTGACGGCAATAAAGACAGCCAGGTATTTTTTCATTGGATAGTTCCCTTAGCGCGACTTGCCATCGTTGCTGTCGTCGCAGATATAGGTGCACTTGTCCTTGTCGTTGACTTCTTTCATGCACGCTTTGTAGCACTTCTTGAAATCGACTTTGTCTTCGCTTGCCACGGCGGCGCTGAGGGCGGCCACGCCCAGGAAAACGGCCAGGTATTTTTTCATGGTTTCTCCTTTAAGGGGGCGCTTAGCCTTGGCCAGCGCCGCATAGTCTGCTTCATTGAAGCCGATGATCAGGCGATCCTGCGCCACCAGCACCGGCACGCTGTTCTCGCCCAGTTTGCCATACATGGCGGCCGCGTCGGGCGTCGTATTGATCACCCTGTCGTTGAAGGCGATGCTTACCCCCGGTCAGGTAAGCGCGCTGGCGCAGTGCGGGCAGGTGCTGGTGCCGTACAGCGTCAGGCGGGCTGGCTGCCCGGCCACGTGGGCGCGAAAATCGCCGCTGCGCGCATGGCCGCGCCATTCGCGCACCAGGCGCGGCGCCTGGCTGCCCAGCGCGATCGCCGCCACGATGGTGGCCGCCATCAGGAGCGGGTTGCCGAAGCGCCGGATGAAGGGCGTCATAGTGCCGACTCGAAGCGCAGGTAGACGGTGCTGTCACGGCGCGCGGTGGTCTCGATGCGTACTTGCTGGCCATCGGCCAGATAGTCGCTGATCGCCAGCGGCGAGCGCGGCAATGCGGCGCGGGCACCCATCACCAGCCGCTGTTCCTTGCTGATGGTCCAGTTGGCGCTGGCGTCGAGGGCGCAACGGCGCGCCACCGAAATGCGTTCGGACGCACTGCTGCGCACCCACACCGACGGACTCCAGCTGGCATCGAGATCGAACTTCACGGGCAAGCCGGACAGGCTGTAGCTGGCGCCCAGCTTGGCGCTCCAGGGCGTTTGCTGGTCGAGCCGGTTGTCGGGTCCCGGCACGCTGTCGACCCGGGAGCGGGCCCAGCCAACGCTGCCGCGCAGATTGACCTTGGGCGCCTCTTTCGACAGGTCGCGCAGGGCCAGCTCGAATTCAACATCGAGGCCGCTGCTGCGGGCCTGGCCCAGGTTGACCGGGCGCGCCACATAGCGCGGCGTCAGCGACCAGGGCACGGTCTCGAGGCCGATCGCGGTGCCGAACTTGCCGTCGATGCGGCGGCTGAACACTTCCAGCGTGACCTGGCTGTCGTCGCCGATGCCGTGTTCGTAGGCCAGATTGAGCGCGAGCGCTTTTTCCGGCCGCAGCAGCAGGTTGCTTAAGCACTGTCGAAGGTGTCGATCGTGTTCGGCCCGCACTGGCCGCTGGCCGGGCAGGGCGCCAGCGGATGGATCTCCGGCCGCAGCGTGAAGCTGTCGTTCTCGGGCGCTTTGAAGTTGCGCGCCAGACTCAGGCGGAACTGGCGCTTGTCGTCCGTGCCGATTTTTTGCGATGCGTGCAGGGACGGCGACCACAATGTGTACCGGGTTTGGCCGCGGTACGTGCCTTCCTCAACCGCGAGCTGGTCGGTCGCGCCCGACAAGCGCGCTCAGGGCCAAACTCTCGCTCACGCGCCATTCATCTTGCGCATAGAGCTTTGATTTGTGGGACGTGGCGTGTCGGGACTGGCCCAGCGCCGCCAGCGTGCCGTCGGGCAGGCCGTCGAGGCGCCGCTCGAACACACTGTCTTTCACGACCCAGGTGTAATCCGCGCCGGTCGACAGGCTATGGCTTAGCACCGAGGCTGGCCTTGTAGGACAGGTAGATTCCGTGCACGCGGGCATCGCGCTTGTCCTGCTCCTGACGCAGGACAGGGGGCAGCCCGGTAGCGCTGTCCTGGCGATCCTGCACCGTTGCCATCCGTATCAGGTTGGTATTGAGCCGCAGTTCGACGCGACTGTTTTTGGCCTAAGCTTGAATTTCCAGCTGGCCGGGAAGAACAGCATGTCGAGCGTGGTGCGCTGGTCCTGCTGCGCGTCGAGCAGGGCGCCATGCCACCCAGCGCCGCTGCTCGCGCCGCGCATTCGTGGCGCGGCTGGAGTACAGGTCCGGCGACAGCGACAGCGTATTGTCCGTGCTGCGCTGCCAGCTCAGGCTGCCGCCGGCGCTGACGCTGTCGCTGCTGTCCATGCTGTCGATGACCGCCCGGGCCTGTTCCAGTTCACGCTGTCCGGGCAGGGTCAGCGTCTGGCGCACGTGGCGGCTGTCGGACGCGGACCCATGGTTGGCCGACAGGCGGGCGCCGAATTGCAGCGGCAGTCGGCGCTGCTTTGATGGTGGTCGAGGTTGGCGGACGAACTCAGCTTGCCGCCCTTGCTGCTCAGCGCCGTGCTGAGGTTGGTGGCGGTCTTGCGGACGGTGTTGCGGGTGACCATATTAATGGTGCTTAAGCGATCCCGAACGGGCCGAATTCGGCGACCGTGGTCTTGACGATCTCCACCCGTTCCACCCGCGCCAGGTCGAGCACGGCAGGCGCCTGGTTGGGGCCGGGCGCCTGGCCGTCGACCAGGATCTGGGTGTAACCGGGCAGATTGAGCAAGCCGATGCTGCCATCGCCGCTGACGGTCACGGCCGGTTCGCGTCTGAGCAATTCCTCGACCGTGCGCAGACCGCTTTCTTCGATGCGCTTGCGGCCGATGATGATTTTGCTTAAGCCACAAAGTCGCGCCTGGCCTCGGTATCGCTCTGGCTGGCGCTGATGACGACCTGGGCCGTGGCGGCCGTTTCCTGGGCCTGGCCGGGCAGCCCCTGCATGGCCAGCACGGCCACGATTGCAATACGTCGATCCACAGCGTCTTTCGATGAAATTCAAGAACGCCATGGCGCTGCCACGGCGCATGGACGATACGCAGCGCAGCAGGTGTTGTCAATAAAAAATATCTTTCCTGCAACAGGGACGGGGAGGATGCGCTTCGGTGTGACTAAAAGACAACATTTCCCTGTGCTGGAAATGTGCCGTTTGAGTAACAAATCGGCACAGCTTTGCTTGAACAAACGGCACGCTTAGCGCCCTTGCAACTGTCTTGCAAGGGCGTTCATTCCTATTTCAGGCGTGCAAACACGCGCCGCGCGGCGGCCACGGTTTCCACGATCACGGCGTCGTCGTGCTGGGCCGAGACGAAGCCCGCCTCGAAGGCGGCCGGGGCGAAATACACGCCTTCGTCGAGCATGCCGTGGAAGAATGCGTTGAAGCGGGTTTTGTCGTTTAGCCATCATTTCGGCGTAGCTGGTCGGGACGTTTTCGCTGGAAGTAGATGCCGAACATGCCGCCCACCGAATCGGCGCAGAAGGTCACGCCCGCTTCCTTGGCGGCAGCGGCCAGGCTTAGCCGCCAGCTTGGCGGTCTGGGCCGTCAGCTTGTCATAGAAGCCGGGCTGCTGGATCAGGCTCAGGGTGGTCATGCTTAGCCGCCACCGCCACCGGGTTGCCCGACAGCGTGCCAGCCTGGTAGACGGCGCCGATCGGCGCCATGTTGTGCATCAGGTCGGCACGGCCGCCGAAGGCCGCCACCGGCATGCCGCCGCCGATGACCTTGCCCAGCGCCGTCAGGTCGGGCGTGATGTCGTACAGCGCCTGGGCGCCGCCCAGGCCGACCCGGAAACCGCACATGACTTCGTCGAAGATCAGGATCGCGCCGTGCTTGGTGCACAGGGCGCGATGGCGCGCAGGAATTCGGGCGTGGCCTTGATCAGGTTCATATTGCTTAGCCACCGGTTCCACGATCACGCAGGCGATCGTGTCGCCCATCGAGGCGAAGGCGTCTTCCAGCTGGGCCACGTTGTTGTAGTCGAGCACCAGCGTGTGCTTGACGAAGTCTTCCGGTACGCTTACCGAGGTCGGGTTGCCGAAGGTCAGCAGGCCGCTGCTTAGCCTTGACCAGCAGCGAGTCGGCGTGGCCGTGGTAGCAGCCTTCGAACTTGATGATCTTGTCGCGCCCGGTGGCGCCGCGCGCCAGGCGCAGCGCGCTCATGGTCGCTTCGGTGCCGGACGAGACCAGGCGCACTTGCTCGATCGAGGGCACCAGGCGGCAGATTTCCTCGGCCATCAGGATCTCGCCTTCGGTCGGGGCGCCGAACGACAGGCCGCGCGCGGCCGCGTCCTGCACTGCCTTGACCACTTGCGGGTGGGCGTGGCCGACAATGGCCGGGCCCCAGGAACCGATGTAATCGATGTAGCGCTTGCCGTCCGCATCCCAGAAGTAAGGGCCTTCGGCGCGCGTGATGAAGCGCGGCGTGCCGCCCACCGACTTGAAGGCGCGCACCGGCGAGTTGACCCCGCCCGGGGTGGTTTTCTGGGCGCGGAACAGGGTGTCGTTGCGGGAAGTGTCAGCAGTGGTCATGATGCGGTTCCGTGAAAAGTGTGTCCGAAAAATTTGTTGGGGACCAGCTTGCCCATGCCGAAGCGCTGGGCGTGGGCCAGGGCGCCGGCCGTGAAATCCTGGGCCTGGCGGACCGCTTCCTGCGGCTCGCTGCCCTGCGCCATGAAGGCGGCCAGGGCGCCCGACATGGTGCTGCTTAGCGCCCACGAAGGGGCCCGCCAGGTGGCGCCAGTCGAACTGTTCGACCACGCCATCTTCGTCGTACAGGGTGTTCGAGCGCAGCGCGGCGGCGCCGCTGCCGGAGGCGCCGGTGCCGGTGACGAGCACGTATTCGCAGCCCATGCCGGTCAGTTCGGCCACGTCGGCGTCGACCATGTCGCCGCCGCCTTCGCGCCAGGTTTCGGCCATGCGTGCCAGCTCCACCTGCGACAGCAGCAGCACGGTGGCCTGGGGCACCAGGATCTGGCGGATGGCGATCAGCATGTCGTCGTCGGCCAGGCCGGAATCGGGCAGGCTGGACAGGAACGGGTCGAGGATCAGGGGCACGTCCGGGTAGTCGGAGACGATCTCGGCGATGGCGCTGGCTTGCTCGATCGAGGTCAGGGCGCCCACCTTGAAGGCGGCCACCGGCATGTCTTCGAGCAGCAGGCGGGCCTGGTCGACCATCCAGTCGGCGTCGACTTCCTGGCTGTCCTCGACCCGGGCGCTGTCGCCGATTAACAGGCCGGTGGTCACCGACAGGCCATGGCAGCCGAGTGCGCCGAAGGCGGCCAGGTCGGACTGGATGCCGGATGCGCCCAGCGGGTCGGACACGCCGAAGGTAAGGATAAGGGGAGAAGTTTGGTTTTGCACGACGGGTGGATTAAGATACCTGATTCGTCATTTTACTAGATACAAGGAACCCCAACGTGAGTAGCAATGAAACAGCGGGCGCCTCCACGGCCCCGTTTGAGACCTGGATGTGCCTGATCTGCGGCTGGGTCTACGAGGAGGCGGCTTACTTGCCGGACGAAGGCATCGCCCCCGGAACACGCTGGGCCGACGTGCCCATGAACTGGACCTGCCCCGAGTGCGGCGCCCGCAAAGATGACTTCGAGATGACAGTTATCTGATTGGAACGCGGCGTTTTTAATACATTAGTTGAACAAATGCAACGGATATCGCACAAGGGGCTTGCCCTATGGTATCGTTCACCCTTACGCCGAGTAAACTGAATATGACAATGACGACGCAACCGACAGTCTTGAAAATCATGGTCATCGACGACAGCAGCACGATTCGCCGTTCCGCCGAGATTTTTCTCACCCAGGCAGGCTATCAGGTCGTCCTGGCCGACGATGGCTTCGACGCCCTGGCCAAGATCAACGACCATCACCCGGCGCTGGTGTTTTGCGACATCCTGATGCCGCGCCTGGACGGCTACCAGACCTGCGCGCTGATCAAGAAGAGCGCCAAGTTCCATGCCACGCCAGTGGTGATGCTCTCGTCCAAGGACGGCCTGTTCGACCGCGCCCGCGGAGCCATGGTGGGCTCCTCGGCCTACCTTACTAAACCTTTCAGCAAAGACAGCCTGCTTGCTGCCGTGCATGAGCACACCGCAGAAGCAGTGTCCAAATAATCCAGGAGAGCCACGTGGCCATTACCAAAATCCTTATCGTCGACGACTCCCCTACCGAGCGTTACTACCTGACCGACATCCTGGTCAAGAACGGTTTCACCGTCACCACCGCCGAAAACGGCGAAGAAGCTTTCCTCAAGATCAAGGCCGAAAAACCGCACCTGATCCTGATGGACGTGGTCATGCCGGGCGCCAATGGCTTCCAGGTGACCCGTTCGATCGCCAAGGATCCGGACCTGGCCGACGTGCCCATCATCATCTGCTCGAGCAAGAACCAGGAAACGGACCGCGTCTGGGGCCTGCGCCAGGGCGCGCGACTACCTGGTCAAGCCGGTCGATCCGGAACTGCTGCTGGCGAAAATCGCCGCGCTGAACGTCTGATCCCATGAGCACCGCCGTACAGCCTGCGCCAGAGACGACGGTCACTCCGGACGGAGCGAACCGCCGTACCCGTCTGCGCCAATACCAGGTGCAGCTGCTCGAACGCATGCAGGCGGCGCGTAACAACGCCAAGCGCGTCAACCAGCTGGGCGTCATGATCGGCCAGGAGCGCTTCTTGCTGGACCTGACCCAGGTCGGCGAGATCGTCCCCGTGCCCTCGATCACGGTCGTGCCGCTGACCCAGCCCTGGTACCTGGGGCTGGCCAATATTCGCGGCAACTTGATCAGCGTGATCGACCTGGCGCGCTATTCGCTCAATACCGACACCGCCATCGGGTCGGACAGCCGCATCATCACTTTTGCCAACGGCCTCGGTTTCAATTGCGGCCTCTTGGTCTCGCGCGTGTACGGCTTGCGTCATGCAGCTGGCATGGAGGTTTCCGGTGACCGGCTGCGCGACGCCGACGCCAATGAGTGGGCGCCGCTGGACCTCGCTGCGCTGGTTAGCGATACACGGTTTTTGCACGTCGGATTTTAAGCCACGATAAAAGTGGTCATTGATACCTTAGGGATTGGGAGCTGTAATGGGATTTGCTTGGAAAAGTTCGTTGGGCTTCGGCTCAAAGGGCGGTGACGATAACTTGGGCGTCTTAGCCGCCCCCGACACCGAATTCGGGCCAGAACTGTCGGAAGCGACCGGCGAAACACCGGTACACGAAGAAGCGGCGCATTCGCCGCTGCTCGACATTGGCGGTCCGCCGACCGAGTCGGCACCGGAACAGGGCAGCAGCGCGCTCGGCCTCGGCAGCCTGATGGGCGGCAAGGGTGGCGCCGGCGACGACGCTGGCGCCGAGTGGGAACTGCCGCTGATCGGCCACCTGTCGCTGCCGCGCCAGCTGCGTATCCTGTTCATGGTGTTCGGTGTGGCAATCCTGATCACCGTGTTCGCCCTGTGGCGCAACGCGGCCAACAATGCCACCGCATCGGACCAGACGCAGATTGCATCGGATGCGCTGATGCACTCCCAGCGTATCGGTAAAGCGGCCCCGAACGCGATCCAGGGTAACGTGGAAGCCTTCACCCAGCTCGAAGAGAGCCGCGTGGCGCTGAACAAGGACCTGAACCTCTTGATGAAGGGCGGCGACTTTGCTTCTCGCACATCCCGGGACCACCGGCCAGCATGAACAAGATGCTGCTTGCCGCCAAGACCAAATGGACCAGCACCGACAACGCAGGCTAAGCACCATTCTGAAAATGAAGCCGGAACTGACCGGTTTCGAAAAGACCCTCAAGCAGCTCGACGCCCTGTCGCCTGAACTGCTGCGCATGACCGAAGACTTGCTGAACCAGAAGGTCCAGAAGGGCGCGACCCCGCGCGAACTGGCTGCCATCGGCCGCATGACCATGCTGACCCAGCGTCTGTCGCAGCAGCGTCGGAATTCCTGACCTCGGGCGGTATCCGTCCTGAAACGGCGTTCCAGCTCGGTATCGATACGACCACCTTCCGTAACACGATCGAAGGCTTCTTGAACGGTAACGACACGATGCAGATCAACGCCGTGCACGACCCGGAAATGCGCGAACTGCTCAACGAAATCAACAACAAGTTCGACACCTATAAAAAGCTGGTCACCACGATTCTGGACAACCTGCCGAAATTCACGGCCGCCAAGGGCGCCGAACTGTCGATCTTCTACGAGAACGAAGAAGTCAAAAAGCTGCTGACCACGGTGCAATCGACCTTCCGTGAAGAGCAGGACTCGGCCGGTATCTGGTTCTGGCTGATGGCACTGGCTGCCCTGTTCACCACGCTGGTGGGCGCATCGATCGCGAAAGTGATGCTGCAAGACTCGCGTACCCGTGCCCGCGCCGCTGAAACGCGCCGTCAGGAAGCCGATGCGATGCGCCAGCTGGCGCAGACCAAGGAAGAGGAAGCGAAAGCGACCAACGACCAGAACCAGGCCGCTATTTTGCGTCTGATGAACGAACTGCAAGAAGTGGCGGACGGTGACTTGACCGTGCACGCAACGGTGTCGGAAGACATTACCGGCGCGATCGCCGACTCGGTTAACTACACGGTGGAAGAGCTGCGCGGTCTGGTGGAACGCGTCACGACCACGGCCGAGCAGGTGACCTCCGCATCGACCAACGCGCAAAACATTTCGACCGACCTGCTGGCGGCAACCGAACAGCAGTCGCGCGAGATTCAGGATGCGTCCGAGACGGTTCTGAAGATGGCAAGCGAAATTACCGACGTATCGAAGTCGGCCAACGAATCGGCCGACGTGGCGCGCCAGTCGGTGGCGGCGGCGCAGCAAGGTTCGACCGCGGTGGAAAACGCGATCAAGGGTATGCACGAAATTCGCGAGCAGATCCAGGAAACGTCGAAACGAATCAAGCGACTGGGCGAATCGTCCCAGGAGATTGGCGAGATTACCGAACTGATTTCCGACATTACCGAACAGACCAACGTGCTGGCGCTGAACGCGGCAATTCAGGCGGCTTCGGCCGGTGAAGCGGGACGCGGCTTCTCGGTGGTTGCGGAAGAGGTGCAGCGACTGGCAGAACGTTCGGCTGGCGCGGCAAAACAGATCGGCGCGCTGGTGCGTACCATTCAGACCGATACCCACGACGCGGTGGCCGCTATGGAAAAATCGACCCAGGGTGTGGTCGAGGGTGCCAAGCTGTCCGATGCTGCGGGTGCCGCACTGAGCGACATTTCGCGCGTGTCGAACCGCCTCGCGGAACTGATTCAGGGTATTTCGTTCGCAACGGAGTTGCAGGCAACGTCGGCAAACGGCGTGGCGCACAACATTCAGCACATCCTGTCGGTGACCGAAAGTACCCAGGATGGTACGCAGCAGACGGCCAGTTCGATTCGCCAGCTGACACTGCTGGCGCAGGAACTGAAGAACTCGGTGTCGCGATTCCGCGTAGTAGCCTGAGGCCGTTTAAAGTAAGGTAATAAAAACGATGACTGATTTTTCGCACGCGCCCCAATTTGACACTGGGCCGCTCGGCTGGGTCATGGGCGAAATTCATGAAGCGCTGGGCCGGTCCGGCGCGGCGCTGAGCGACGCCACTGGCCCTGGCGGGCGACGCCCAGGCAGATTCACTCAAGCATGCGAAAGCGTACTTGCACCAGGCCCACGGGGCTCTGCAGATGGTCGATGTCGACGGTGTCGGCGTCATGACCCAGGCTGCGGAAGCCGCGCTGGACCGCTTCCACGACGGTTTGCTTGACTGCACCACCGAGCACGCGCAGCAGGTCAGCGCGGTCTATACGGCCGTCATCGAGTACCTCGAAGAGCTGCTGTCGGGTGCCCGCAGCAGCTGCTACCCCGCCTGTTCCCGTATTACCGCGACCTGCAGGAAACGCTGGGCGCGGCGCGGATTCATCCGGCCGACCTGTTCTTCCCCGACCTGTCGCTGGCCGCCGTGCTGCCGCAGCACGCGGCCGCGCCGGTCGCCCCCGACTACGCCGCCTGCCGCGGGCGTTTCGAAAAGGCCCTGCTGCCTTTCCTCAAGAGTACCGATCCGGTGGCGCAGCAAACCACCGCTTAGCACCATGCAGGAAGCCATTTCCCTGATCGCCGCTACCAGAAAGAAGCGCCCGCGCGCACCTTCTGGGTGGCGATGCAAAGTTTTGCCGAGCTGGTCGCCAAAGGCCAGCT
Source organism: Massilia sp. H-1 (assembly GCA_024703915.1). Lineage (GTDB taxonomy): Bacteria > Pseudomonadota > Gammaproteobacteria > Burkholderiales > Burkholderiaceae_D > Telluria_A. The sequence goes on from CP087969.1 coordinate 3,632,055, forward strand.
GGGCAGCAATCTGTTCGTCAAGCAGTTGTTCGGCCTGATCAATCTGCAGATCCGCCGCCTGTCGCAAGGCGAAGGCAGCCTGCCTGAAATGATGATGCGCGACGCGTTGTTCTTCATCGCCGCCGCGCCCCAGCCGTCACCCACCGCGCAGGCGCTGCGCGCCGCTTACCGCGTCAATGGCGTGGTGCTTAGGCCGACTACGAAAAGAAACGCTACGGCCGCATCGACGCGCACGCGCTCAAGACCGCCAAGGATGCCCTGGCCCAGGCCAGCGTCACCTGGGACAAGCTCTCGTCCGAAGTCGATCCGGCGCTGGAAGCCGAATTCCAGGAGCTGGTCACGACCATCGTCGGCGCCAGCGAGAAGCTCGGTTCGACCGCGCTGATCAAGCTGATGTGCGAAGTCGCGCGCGCCACCCGCGATTCGGTGGCCAAGGGCCGCAATCCCCAGTTCTCGCTCGAGATGGCCACCGCCATGCTGTTCGTCGAGCACGGCCTGGACCAGATTCGCCAGCTGCCTGACGATTTCGATGCCCACGCCCAGGTTGTCGGCGCGTCTGCTGGCGCTGGCCATGCAGCCAGACCCCGCCCGACGCCCCGCAATGGCAGGGCGACCTGTCGCGCCAGATCCAGCAGGATCACACGGTGGCCGTGCTGGCCGCCGAAATGAAGAACGGCCTGCGCCAGGTCGAGAAGGTGCTCGACGATTACTATGCGGACGGCTCCAAGCGTCCGACCCTGACCCAGATCGATCCGGTCCTGCACCAGCTGCAGGGCGCGGTCGCGATCCTGGACCAGGAAGACGCCATGCGCGCCGCGCTGCACGTCAAGGAAGCGGTGCGCGCTGGCATCGGCCGAAGGCAATCCGGAACTGGAAGCGGCATCGCTGCAGAACATCGCCCAGAACATCGGCGCGCTGGGCTTCTTCGTCGACATGCTGGCCAAGAATTTCGAGGCCGCCAAGGACCGCTTCTCGTTCGACAAGAACGAAGGCATGCTGCGCGAAGTCCCGTTCGAAAAGCCGAGCGGCGAAACCGTGTTCGAACAGGAACCGGTGATCGAGGAAGTGGCGCCGGTCGCCCCAGCCCCGCTCGAGGTGCCGGAACTGTCGCTCGAGATGGACGTGCTTAGGCCGTGGCCGCCGCGCCTGCAGCGCCGCCAGCGCCAACGGCGCCGCCGATGCCGGTCGAAGGCGAAGTCGAAGCCGAGCTGCTCGAAATCTTCATCATGGAAGCCCAGGAAGTGCTGGAACTGGTCACCGCGACGCTGCCCAAGCTCAAGGGCGAGCCGTCGAACCAGGAGACCATCACGGTCGTGCGCCGTGCCTTCCACACGCTCAAGGGTTCCGGCCGCATGGTCGGCCTGAACAACTTCGGCGAGGGCGCGGCCCTGGTCGAAAAGGTCATGAATCTGTGGCTGTCGGAAGGCCGTTCGGCCACCTCTGACCTGCTCGCCCTGCTGGACTGGGCTGCGGTCGACATGACCGGCTGGGTCAACGAACTGGCTTCGACCGGCAGTTCGCCGCGCAGCAGCGACGCCCTGGTGGCGAGCGCCACGCGCATGCTCGACGGCGCGCCGTTTAGATGGAAGCCGTGGCGGCCGCGCATGCCTGCCGCCGAGCCGCCGGTGATCGAACTGGCCGAACCAGTGGCCGCGCGCCAACCGACGCGCTCGCATTCGAGATGCTTAAGCCGACGCACCGCAGGAAGAACTGACCGCAGCATCCCTGCCGGACGAGGAAGAAATCACCGCGCTCGCGGTGCCGGAAGACGACGAGCTGCTGATCGAAGCGATCGCGCCGGATGTGCCGCTCGTCTCCGAGACGGTCGACGTGAGCGACGTGCCGGACGAGGTGGTGGTCGACGAAGTGATCGAGATGACCGAACCGGAGCTGCTCAAGCTGGTGCCGGACAATGTCATCGACTTCCCGGGTGCCCGCACCGCCAGCGCCGACGACAACACCAAGCGCATCGGCGACCTGGAAATTCCGCTGCCGCTGTATAACATCTACCTGGCTGAAACCGACGAACTGGTGCGCGTACTGGCCCAGGACTTCGGCGAGTGGCGCCACGAGACCGAGCGCGCCGTGTCGCCCGAAGCGATCAAGGCGGCCCACACGCTGGCTAAGCACCTCGGCCACCGTGGGCTTCAGCGCCCCTGACCGACATCGCGCATGCGCTGGAAATGGCGCTCGATACCAAGGCGCCGAGGCTGGAAACGACGGAACGCGATCTGCTCGACGAAGAAGCCGTCGACAGCGCGCGCAGCATGCTGCAAGCGTTCGCGCTGGGCGACGTGTCCGCACCGGACACCGATCTGGTGGCGCGCCTGCAAACGCTGCGCGAACGCCTGGTCGAACGCGAATCCGCCGTCTACGTCGGCGCCGAAAGCTCCGAAGTGACCGCGGCCGACGTCTCGGCCACGCTCGATCCGCTGTTCGTCGAAACGCTCTGACAGCATCGTGGAAGAAGCGCCCGCCGCCCACGAGCCTGGAAGTTGTGGCTGACGTGGTGGCTGGAAGTTGTGGCCGAAGCGAGCCCGCCGGAAGCGATCGATCTGCCGATCGAAGCGGCCGATCCGGTGCTCGAAGAAGCATTCGAAGAACCGGTCCTCGAACTGGCGCCGCCGACGGCCGAAGTGCTGCCGGAGCCGGTGCTGGACGCCGTCGCCGACGACGAGGAAAGCTCCCCGGTCATCGAGCCGGAACTGATTTCGATGCCGGAATCGGCCGCCGTGGCAGCCGAAGTGGCGGCCATCGAGTCGGCCCTGTCCGACAGCGCCGTGCAGAACGCGGTTGCCGCCATTCCGTTCGGCGACGACCTCGATGCCGACTTGCTGCCGGTGTTCCTGGAAGAGGCAACCGACTTGCTGCCGGAACTGGGCAATGGCCTGCGCAAGTGGCAGTCCAATCCGTCCGACGTCGCCTCGGCCAAGGGTCTGCTGCGTATTCTGCACACGGTAAAAGGTTCGGCGCGGATGGCCGGCGCGATGCGCCTCGGTCAGCACACGCACGAAATCGAAACCCAGATCGAAAACATGGTCCACGCAGGTACCTCGACGCCGCATGGCGTTCGACGAACTGATGGCCAACTACGACCACGCCTTGCTGCTGTTCGAACAGCTGCAGTCGCTTCTACCGAACCTGCCGCTGCCGTGCCGGGCGCTGTTCCTGGCGCCGCGCCGGCCGTGGCCGACGAAGCCGCGACCCAGGCCCGTACGCCGCTGGTGCGGGTGCGCGCCGACATTCTCGACCGCCTGGTCAACCAGGCCGGTGAGGTGTCGATCACGCGTTCGAAACTGGACAACCAGGTGTCGACCCTGCGCGCTTCGCTCAACGACTTCTCGGAAAACTTGGCGCGCCTGCGTCGCCAGCTGCGCGAAGTGGAAATGCAGGCCGAATCGCAGATCTCGTCGCGCATGTCGATTTCGAGCGAACGCGAATTCGATCCGCTCGAGTTCGACCGCTTTACCCGCCTGCAGGAACTGACCCGCATGATGGCCGAATCGGTGAACGACGTTGCGTCGTTCCACGAAAGCCTGACCCGCACGGTCGACAATGCGACCGACGATCTGACCGTTCAGACCCGCCTGACGCGCGATTTGCAGCGCGATCTGATGCGCGTGCGGATGGTGCCGTTCCAGTCGCTGTCCGAACGTCTGTTCCGCGTGGCGCGCCAGACCGCGAAAGAAATCGACAAACGGGTCAACCTTGACATTCGCGGTGGCGGCGTCGAGATCGACCGTTCGGTGCTGGAGCAGATGGCCGCACCGTTCGAGCACTTGCTGCGTAACTCGATCGTGCACGGTATCGAATCGCGTGAAAAACGTACCGCCAACGGCAAGGCCGACATCGGCGAACTGCTGGTGCAGGTCAGCCAGCAGGGTAACGAAGTGGTGATCCAGTTCACCGATGACGGCGCTTAGCCTGAACCTCGAGCGCATCCGCGCCAAGGCGATTGAAAACGGCTTGCTCGATCCGGCCGCGACGATCACCGAAACCGAAACGGCCGAACTGATTTTCGAGCCGGGCTTCTCGACCGCCGATGCGCTGACCGAGCTGGCTTACCGCGGCGTGGGTATGGACGTGGTGCGTTCCGAGGCGACTGCCCTGGGCGGCCGCGTGACCATCCACACCGAGACCGGCAAGGGCGCGCCTTCACCATCAACCTGCCGCTGACGCTGTCGGTGACCCAGGTTGTGCTGACCACCAGCGGCACCAAGACCTACGCGGTGCCGTCGATCCTGGTCGAGCAGGTGTTGCAGATCAAGGAAAACGAAATGAACAAGGCGCGCGACGCCTAGCTTCATCGAATTCCAGGGCCAGAAGATCGGCCTGCACTTCCTGCCGACCCTGCTGGGCGACACCGAGACCCACCCGATGGTGCAGCGTTCCTGCCCGGTCCTGGTGCTCAAGCACGGTACCGACCGCCTGGCCGTGCAGATCGATAACGTCGAAGGCAACCGCGAGGTCGTCATTAAAAACATCGGCCCGCAGCTGTCGCGCATGATCGGCATTGCTTGGCGCCACCGTGATGGGTTCGGGCGAGATCGTTCTGATCCTGAACCCGGTCGCGCTGTCGCATCACATCGATCTGCATCCGCAGATGAAGCCTACCGCTGCCGTTGCGGCCGCTGCCGTGGTCCAGGAAACCCGGGCCCGCGACTATGTGGTGATGGTGGTCGACGATTCGCTCACCGTGCGCAAGGTCACCCAGCGTCTGCTCGAGCGCGAAGGCTACCAGGTCATGCTGGCCAAGGACGGCGTCGATGCGCTCGAACGGCTGCAGGAAGTGGTGCCGGATCTGATGCTGGTCGACATCGAAATGCCGCGTATGGATGGCTTCGATCTGACCCGCAACATCCGCGGCAACGAAAGCACCCAGGGCGTGCCGATCATCATGATCACCTCGCGTACGGCGGACAAGCACCGCAACTACGCGCTCGATCTGGGTGTGAATGCCTACTTCGGCAAACCGTTCCAGGAAGACATGCTGCTGGCCGCGATCTCGGGCTTGCTGAACCGGGAAATGCCTGTGACGCAATAAGCGCCGCACGCCCCGTGAAAACGCCTCGCACTGCGAGGCGTTTTTTATTGGGGCTTGCAACACTGTACGATGCTTGTATATAATTCATATACGAATCATATATGGAGTGTACTATGGGTATCGTCAACATCGACGACGAGCTGCACGATCAGCTGCGCAAGGCGAGCACGGTGTCCTGCCGTTCGATCAACGGCCAGGCGGCCTTCTGGATGAAGATCGGCATGCTGTGCGAAATGAATCCCACCCAAAGTTTCAGCGAGATCGTCGCTTCGAACTGCGCGGCGCGGGCGTGGTGGCGCAGCCGGTCCGGGTGGCGCTGGCATGACCAAACGGCCTGAAGAAATCACCCTCATGGCGGAGTCGGGCAAGTTGCTGGCCTCCGTGTTTGCCCACCTGGACGGCTTGAACCTGATCGGCATGTCGACCATGCAGGTCAACGACCTGGTCGACAGCTTCATCGTCAACCAACTCCAGGCGCGCCCGGCCAGCAAGGGCCAGTACGGCTTCGCCTACGCCCTCAATTCCTCGCCCAACAAGGTGGTCTGCCACGGCGTGCCGTCCGATACGGCCATCCTGAAAAGCGGCGACATCGTCAACTTCGACATCACGCTCGAGAAGAACGGCTACATCGCCGATTCCAGCAAGACCTATCTGGTGGGCGAAGTATCGGCCCAGGCGAAGCGGCTGGTGGACGTGACCTACGAAGCGCTGTGGAAGGGCATCAAGGCGGTGCGCCCGGGTGCGCGCCTGGGCGACATCGGACATGCGATCGAGCAGCACGCGAAGAAGAACGGCTACACGGTGGTGCGCGACTATTGCGGCCACGGGATCGGGCGCGAGATGCACGAGCCGCCCCAGGTGCTCCATTGGGGTAAGCCGAAGACCGGCCTGCTGCTGCGTGAAGGGATGGTGTTTACCATTGAGCCGATGATCAACCAGGGCGGCGACGAAGTCGAAACCGAAGACGACGGCTGGACCGTCGTCACCGCCGACGGCAAGCTGTCGGCCCAGTTCGAGCACACGGTCGCGGTCACGGCCAACGGCGTGCGCGTGCTGACCCTGCGCCCCGGCGAAAAGGCGCTGAACTGAGTTACTGCACCTTCACCACGGCGTAGCGTTCCAGCGTCTTCTTGCGCGCCTCGTCGTGCATCACGATCGGCGGCGGATAGTTGGCTTAGGCCTGGACGCCGCCAGCCAGGGCGCGTGGATCTCCTTGTCCGACAGCTTGGCCAGTTGCGGCAGGTACTTGCGGATGAACTTGCCCTTGGCGTCGAATTTTTCCGACTGCGTGACGGGATTGAAGATCCGGAAGTAGGGCTGGGCGTCGCAGCCCGAGGACGAGGCCCACTGCCAGCCGCCATTGTTCGAGGCCAGGTCGAAGTCGTTGAGCAGCAGCGCGAAATAGTGCTCGCCCCAGCGCCAGTCGATGCCCAGGTCCTTGATCAGGAAGCAGGCCGCCACCATGCGCAGGCGGTTGTGCATGTAACCGGTCTGGTTCAGCTGCAGCATGGCCGCGTCCACCAGCGGGTAGCCGGTGCGCCCTTCGCACCAGGCGGCAAACAGTTCTTCGGCCTCCGGTCCCGCTTCCCATGCGATCGCGTCGTAGGCCTAGGCTTTGAACGCGCTCTCGGTCACATGCGGGTGGTGGAACAGGATCTGCGCATAGAATTCGCGCCAGATCAGTTCCGACAGCCACACGGGCGCGCCCGCGCCGCCGCCGCCATTGCCGATCAGTGCCTGGATGGTGCGCACCAGGTGCCGGATCGACAGCGTGCCGAAACGCAGGTGGACCGACAGGTAGGACGGGCCCTTGACGGCCGGGTAGTTGCGCGCTTCGTCGTAGACGGGGGCGCGCGGCAGGAAATCCTCGAACAGGGTTGCCGCGCCCGACATGCCGGCCGCCAGCGGCACGCTGGCTTACTCCGAAGCCGATCTCTTCCAGCGTGGGCAGGCGCTGGTCGAGCGGGCGCCGGCGCGAAGCGCGCCGCGTAGGGTTCGACCGGCCAGGCGTCCAGCGCCTGCGGTTCGGCCGCCAGGCGCTTGAGCCAGGCATTCTTGTAGGGCGTAAACACCGAGAAGGTGTTGCCCTGCTGGGTCAGGACTTCGCTTTTCTCGAAAATGACCTGGTCCTTGAAGCTGAACAGGCTGCGCCCCTCCGCTTCGAGCACCTGGGCCACCACGGCATCGCGCGCGATCGCTTGCGGCTCGTAGTCGCCGTTGACAAAGACCGCGTCCACGCCCAGTTCGGCCGCCAGGGCGGGAATCGCTTCGTGGGCGCTGGCATGGCGCACCAGCAGGCAGCCGCCCAGGGCGCGCAGCTCGGCGTCGAGTTCGGCCAGGCTGTCGTGAATGAATTGCACCCGGCGGTCGGCCCGGGGCAGGGTGTCGAGGATGTCCTTGTCGTAAATGAAAGCGCAATACACGCTGTTGGACGAGCTTAGTGCGTGATGCAGTGCAGCATGGTCGAACGCGCGCAGGTCGCGCCGGAACCAGACCAGGGATTTATTCAGTGTCATTGGCGTGTTCAGGGTCAAGGTGAAGCCGTTTTGTCGTGTCTAACATCGCTCTCAGGACCGTCCGGAATGCCGCTAGCGGTGGGAGGCGGCCTCAATTCAGTGTAAACTATCGAAAAGCCCGTTGTTGTAGGCGGGATACTAGCAGTAAAACCTCCAGCACCGAGGAAGAGAAAGTGACGCATATGAAGAAAAGCAAAATCGGGAAAACACCACCCATGCCGGGCATGGCCGAGGATGAATCCGGCCGGTTTGCCGATAGCGTGTCGTCGCCTTCCGCCTCCGGCCTGGACCTGGCGAACCATTTCCTGATCGCCATGCCGTCCATGCAGGACCCCGTGTTCGGCGGCACCGTCGTCTATATCTGCGAGCACAACGACAAGGGCGTGCTCGGCGTGGTCATCAACAAGCCGACCGACATGACCATGGAAATCCTGTTCGAACGGATCGACCTTAAAATTTCCGACGGCTTGCACAGCGAAGTCGTCAACGAGCCCATCATGTTCGGCGGCCCGGTCCAGGACGACCGCGGTTTCGTCCTGCATACGCCCGGCACCCCGTATTCTTCCTCGCTCACCGTCACCGACGAAGTCGTGTTCACGACCTCGATCGACGTGCTCGAAGCGGTGGCCAACGGCAACGGTCCGTCGCGCCTGCTGGTGTCGATCGGCTATGCTTAAGCTGGAGCCCCGGCCAGCTCGAAGACGAGATCGGCCGCAACGGCTGGCTGACCGTCGGCGCCGACGCCCACGTCCTGTTCGACCTGCCGATCGAAGAACGCTACAACGCCGCCATCAAGCTGCTGGGCATCGATCCGATGATGCTCGCTTCCGAGGCCGGTCATGCTTGAAGGTGTCACCCGGGGCGTCCCACGTGGTTGACATCGTTTTTGGATTCGATTTCGGCATCAAGCGCATCGGCATTGCGATGGGCAATACCCTGACCGGCCAGGCGCAGCCAGCTGGAGGTGGTCAAGGCCATCGACAACGCAGCCCGTTTCAAGCAGATTGGCGACCTGATCGCACAGTGGCGCCCCGCGCGCCTGGTGGTCGGCGAGCCGCTGCACCCGGACGGGGCCGAGCACGAGATGACGCTGCGCTGCCGCCGCTTCGCCAACCAGCTGCACGGCCGCTTCAATTTGCCGGTGCACCTGGTCGACGAACGCTATTCGTCGGCCGTGATCCAGTCCAGGCGCGGCGAAGTCATCGACGCGAAAGCCGCTGCCATCATTTTGCAACAATACTTTGACGACCATGCCAACAACTACTAAGGACTTCGACGCCGAAGCGCTGTACCGGGAGCTGCTGGCCCAGGTGCGCTCCGGCCTTGCCAATGTGCCCGACGCGGCCATCGTGGGCATCCACTCGGGCGGCGCCTGGCTGGCCGAGCGGCTCGCGGCCGACCTTGGCCTGCAGCAGCGGCTCGGCTTCATCGACGTGTCGTTCTACCGCGACGACTACGCCAAAAAGGGCTGCACCCGGACGTCAAGCCGACCAACATCGGCTTCAATGTCGACCGCGCCAACGTGGTGCTGGTCGACGACGTGCTGGCCACCGGGCGCACCACGCGCGCGGCGATCAACGTGCTGTTCGACTTCGGCCGCCCGGCGCGCATCATGCTGGCGGCGCTGGCCGACCGCGGCGGACGCGAGCTGCCGGTGGCGGCCGACTTCGTGGGCACCCACGCGCCCTGGACCCAGAACAGTCGCTGGTGCTGGCCCGCGCGCAGGATGGACAATTCACGCTAACGATAGAATAAGACCTGACCCCACCATGCTTAATCCGCAACTGAATAAAAATGGCGAGCTGCAGCATCTGCTGTCGATTGAGGGCTTGCCCAAATCGATCGTCAACCACATCCTCGATACCGCATCGAGCTTCGTCGGCATCTCCGACCGCGAAGTGAAAAAAGTGCCGCTCATGCGCGGCAAGAGCGTGTTCAACCTGTTCTTCGAAAACTCGACACGCACCCGCACCACCTTCGAGATCGCGTCCAAGCGCCTCTCGGCCGACGTGATCAACCTGAACATCCAGGCGTCGTCGGCCAGCAAGGGCGAATCGCTGCTCGACACCATCGACAACCTGTCGGCCATGCATGCCGACATGTTCGTGGTGCGCCACTCGCAGTCGGGCGCGCCCTACCTGATCGCCAAGCACCTGATCGACACCAGGCAGTCGCATGTCCACGTGATCAACGCTTGCGACGGCCGTCACGCGCACCCGACCCAGGGCCTGCTCGACATGTACACCATCCGCCACTACAAGAAGGACTTCACCAACCTGACGGTGGCGATCGTGGGCGACATTTTGCACAGCCGCGTGGCGCGTTCCGACATCCACGCGCTGACCACGCTGGGCGTGCCTGAAGTGCGCGCCATCGGCCCGCACACGCTGCTGCCGGGCGGCCTGGAACAGATGGGCGTGCGCGTGTTCACCAACATGGACGAAGGCCTCAAGGGCGTCGACGTGATCATCATGCTGCGCCTGCAGAACGAGCGCATGGGCGGCGCGCTGCTGCCGTCGGCCCAGGAATACTTCAAGAACTACGGCCTCACGCCGGAGCGCCTGGCGCTGGCCAAGCCGGATGCGATCGTGATGCACCCGGGGCCGATGAACCGCGGCGTGGAAATCGACTCGGCCGTGGCCGACGGCGCGCAGGCAGTGATCCTGCCGCAGGTGACGTTCGGGATCGCGGTACGGATGGCAGTCATGAGCATTGTGGCAGGGACGCAAGGATGAAACTACATATCAAGAACGGGCGCGTGATCGACCCGGCCAATGGCATCGACAAGGTGCAGGACCTGTTTATCGCCGACGGCAAGATCGCCGCACTCGGCACCGCAGCCTAGTGGCTTCCAGGCCGACCAAACCATCGACGCGCACGGCCTGGTGGTGGCGCCCGGCCTGGTCGACCTGTCGGCCCGCCTGCGCGAGCCGGGCTACGAATACAAGGCCACGCTCAAGTCCGAGATGCAGGCGGCCATGCAGGGCGGCGTTACCTCGCTCGTGTGCCCGCCCGATACCGATCCCGTGCTCGACGAGCCGGGCCTGGTCGAGATGCTGCGCCACCGCGCTTAAAAGCTCAATCAGGCGCACGTGCATCCGCTGGGCGCGCTGACCACCGGCCTCAAAGGCGAGGCGCTCACCGAGATGGCCGAGCTGACCGAAGCGGGCTGCATCGGCTTCTCGCAGGCCGAGATGACCATCACCGACACCAATGTGCTGCTGCGCGCTGCAGTACGCGAAGACTTTCGGCTACACGGTCTGGGTGCGTCCGCAGGACGCGCACATCGGCCGCGGCGGCATCGCCCACAGCGGGCCGCTGGCCTCGCGCCTGGGCCTGTCGGGCGTGCCGGTGATGTCCGAAACGATCGCCCTGCACACGCTGTTCCGAGCTGGTGCGCGCCACCGGCGCGCGTGCACCTGTGCCGCATGTCATCCAGCGCCGGGCTGGATCTGGTGCGCGCGGCCAAGAAGGAAGGCTTGCCCGTCACCTGCGACGTCGGCGTGCACCACGTGCACATGACCGACGCCGACATCGGCTTTTCGATTCGAACGCGCGGTCACGCCGCCGTTCCGCAGCCAGCGCGACCGCGATGCGATCCGCGCCGCGCTGTTCGACGGCACGCTCGACGCCATTTGCTCCGACCACACCCCGGTGGACGACGACGAGAAGCTGTTGCCGTTCGGCGAAGCGTCGCCCGGCGCGACCGGCCTCGAGCTGCTGCTCTCGCTCACCCTCAAGTGGGCCGACGATTACGCGGCCTACGCCAGGGCGGCGAGGCTGCGGCGCTGAGCCGGGCGCTGGCCAAGGTCACCTGCGACGCGGCCCGCGTGGCCGGTCTGGCGGCCGGTTCCCTGTCCCAGGGGGCGGTGGCCGACGTGGTGCTGTTCGACCCGCAGGCGCGCTGGAAGGTGGAAGCGTCCGCACTGGCCAGCCAGGGCAAGCACACCCCGTTCCTCGGCTATGAACTGGCAGGGCAGGTGCGCACCACCATCGTGGCTTAGCCACGTGGCCTGGCAGCGGCCCGGTAACGCCGCTTGAAGCTACGCCTCGCCTGGCGCCTGGCCCGGGTATTCCTGCACCTGTTTGGCGGGCTCGCTGCCTGCGCGCTGGTGCTGCCCTGGGCCGGTGCGGCCTTGCGTGACCGCGTGATCACACGCTGGTCGCGCGATTTGCTGGGCATCTGCGGCGTGCGGGTCGCACCCATGCGCATGGCGCCGCGGCGCTCACGCACGCGATGATCGTCTCCAACCACGTTTCCTGGCTCGATATCTTCGTCATCAACGCGCTGCACCCGTGCCGCTTTGTGGCCAAGTCCGAGATCCGCGACTGGCCGGTTCTCGGCTGGCTGGTCGACAAGGCTTAAGCACCGTGTTCATCGCGCGGCAACCGGCGCGAACTGCGCCACATCTTCAAAGGCATGGTGAGCGCGCTGCAGGCCTACCAGCGGGTCGCGTTTTTCCCGGAAGGGACCACCTCCCTGCAGGGCGAGGTGCTGCCGTTTCATGCCAATCTGTTCGAAGCGGCGGTCGACGCCGGGGTGCCGGTGCAGCCGTATGCGCTGCGCTATGTGAACTGCAGCGGCGCCCTGCATCCGGGCGTGGAATACGTCGGCGAACGCACCTTCGTGCAGAGCATGATGACGGTGCTGTCGGGCGAGCCGATCGAAGCGCGCCTGACCTGCCTGGCCCCGATCGCGGCCGCCAATGCGCACCGGCGCGAGCTGGCCAAGGCGGCGCATGACGCCATCGGCGCGGCGCTGGCGCGCTAGTGCTTTCCGCCCGGGCGCTTGTACTCGGGGCAGTCCACTTCCAGCAGCGAACGGTCGTTCAGGCAGAACGCGGTCAGCTTGCCGCCCCAGACGCAGCCGCTGTCGAGGCCAATGACGTCGGGACGCAGCACCAGGCCGCGCGCCGACCAGTGGCCGAAAACGATCGTCTGGCCCGCTGAGCCTTTAGCCCGGCACCTCGAACCACGGCATCAGGTTCGATCCGGCCGGCTGCGCTTGCGCTTTCCTTTTCCTTGAAGTCCATCACGCCTTCGCGCGTGCACAGGCGCATGCGGGTCAGCGCATTGACGATGCAGCGCAGGCGCTCGATGCCGCGCAGGCTGTCGTCCCAGCGGTCCGGTGTATTGCCGTACATTTGCCCCAGGAAGGCGACCCAGTCCGGGCCGCGCAAGGCCGCTTCGACTTCTCCGGCCAGCGCCATCACCTGGTCCGCATCCCATTGCGGCAGCACGCCGGCGTGCACCAGCAGGTGACCCTCGGCCCTGATGGCCAGCGGGCGCTGGCGCAGCCAGCCGATCAGCGCGTCGCAGTCGGGTGCGGCCAGGATCTCGTCGAGCGTGTCCGATTTCGAGCGCTGCTGCGCGCCGCAGGCCACGGCCAGCAGGTGCAGGTCGTGATTGCCGAGCACGGCGTCGACCTGGCCGCCGGTCTCCTGGGCGAGCGCGGCCACGCGGCGCAGGGCGGTCAGCGACGCGCCCCCGGTTGATCAGGTCGCCCACGAACACGATCCGGGCCGGGCCCTGGGCCTCGGCGGCGATCCGGTTGAGCAGAACCTGGGCTTCATGGGCGCAGCCCTGCAGGTCCCCAATTGCGTATGTTTTCATCAGCTACCAGCTACAATGCGATCAATCCGCCAGTTTCACATAAAATTGCGGCTGGATTCCACACTAAAGCAGGATAAGTAATGATTTTTGTAACGGGCGGCGCAGGTTTTATCGGCTCCAACTTCATCCTGGACTGGCTTGCTTAGGCCAGGATGAGCCGGTGCTGAACCTCGATCGCCTCACGTATGCTTAAGCAATCTGGCCAATCTGGCCCCTGTCGCGAACGATGCGCGCCACGTATTCGTCCATGGCGACATTCGCGACGGCGCTGGTAGCGTCGCTGCTGGCGCAGTACCAGCCGCGCGCTGATCCACTTCGCGGCCGAGAGCCACGTCGATCGTTCGATCGACCAGCCGGGCGAGTTCATTACCACCAATATCAACGGCACCTTCACCCTGCTGGAAGCGGCACGCGCTTATTGGGGCACGCTCGAGCGCGACGCGCGCGCTTCGTTTCGCTTCCTGCACGTGTCGACCGACGAGGTGTATGGCACGCTGGGCCCGGACAGTAGGCCGTTTTACCGAAACCACCGCGTATGCGCCCAACAGCCCGTATGCGGCGTCCAAGGCGGCCGCCGACCATCTGGTGCGCGCCAGTCACCATACTTATGGCCTGCCTACCCTCACCACCAACTGCTCGAACAATTACGGGCCGCGCCAGTTCCCCGAAAAGCTGATCCCGCTGATGATCGCCAATGCGCTGGCTAAGCCGCCATTTGCCGGTCTACGGCGACGGCCTGCAGGTACGCGACTGGCTGTACGTGGGCGACCATTGCAGCGCCCTGCGCGCGGTGCTGGAAAAGGGCGTGCCGGGCGAGGTGTACAACATCGGTGCGGCCTGCGAGCTGAGCAATCTGGAGCTGGTGCATGCGCTGTGCGACCTGCTCGACGAAGCGGTGCCGCATCCGGGCAGTTACCATGACCTGATCGCGCATGTGACCGACCGGCCCGGCCACGACCGCCGCTATGCCGTCGATGCTTAAGCAAGATCACGCGCGAACTGGGGTGGAAACCGGCCGAGGCCTTCGGTGCGGGTATGATGAAGACCGTGCAGTGGTACCTCGCGCAATTGAACAATCCGACCCGGGAGGCCGTACAGTGACCCGCAAAGGCATCATTCTCGCCGGTGGCTCCGGCATGCGCCTGTATCCGATGACGACGGTGGTCTCCAAGCAGCTGCTGCCGATCCACGACAAGCCGATGATCTACTACCCGCTGACGACGCTGATGCTGGTAGGCGTGCGCGAGATCCTGATCATTTCGACGCCCCAGGACACCCCCGCTTTCGCGAGCTGCTGGGCGACGGATCGCAATGGGGCATTGCGCTGTCTTACGCAGTGCAAGCCGCGCCCGAAGGCATCGCGCAGGCGTTCGCCATCGGGCGCGCGTTCCTGGCAGGCCAGCCCTGCGCGCTGATCCTGGGCGACAATATCTATTACGGCGATGGCCTGGACCGCAAGCTGATGGAAGCAGACGCGCAGCAGCACGGCGCGACCGTGTTCGCCTACCACGTGAGCGATCCCGAACGTTACGGCGTGGTCGAATTCGGCCCCGACCAGCGCGCTGTCGATCGAAGAAAAGCCGCTCGCGCCGCGCTCGCAGTACGCCGTCACCGGCCTGTACTTCTATGACGGCCGGGCCGGCTGAGATCGCCAGCGGCCTGCAGCCGTCGGCGCGCGGCGAGCTCGAAATCTCCGACGTCAACCGCGCCTATCTGGACGCTGGCGAGCTGCGGGTCGACGTGCTGGGGCGCGGCATCGCCTGGCTCGATACCGGCACCCCCGAGTCCCTGTTGGACGCCTCGCAATTCATCGCCACGATCGAAAAGCGGCAAGCGCTCAAGGTCGGCGTGCCCGAGGAAATCGCGTATCGCAAGGGGTATATCGATGCCGCCGCGCTGGCCCGTCTGGCCGCGCCATTGCAGACGACCAGCTACAGGAAATACCTGCTGCGCGTGCTGGAAGAGCAGGTGTACTGATGAAAGTGACGCCCACCGCCATTCCCGAAGTGCTGGTGCTCGAGCCGCAGGTGTTCGGCGACGAGCGCGGCTTCTTTTCGAGAGTTTCAACGCGCCGTTTCAGAACAGGTGACCGGCCTCGCAGTCGGCTTCGTCCAGGAGAATCACTCGCGCTCGGCGCACAATGTGCTGCGCGGCCTGCACTATCAAATTCGCCAGCCGCAGGGCAAGCTGGTGCGGGTGGTGGCCGGTGCCATCTACGATGTCGTGGTCGACATGCGCCGCTCTTCGCCGTTTTTCGGACGCTGGGTCGGGGTCGAACTGTCGGCCGACAACCGGTGCCAGCTCTGGGTGCCGCCCGGCTTTGCGCATGGCTTCGTGGTCACCAGCGAGTTCGCCGAGTGCCTGTACAACACCACCGATTACTGGGCCCCGGAACACGAACGCGTGATCCTGTGGAGCGACCCCGCGCTGGCCATCGCCTGGCCCCTGAGCGGCCCGCCCATGTTGTCGAGCAAGGACAGCCAGGGGGGATTGCTGAGCGCTGCCGAGGCTTTCCCGTGAAGATCCTGCTGACCGGTGCGTCAGGGACAGGTCGGCTACGAACTCGAACGCAGCCTGCAAATCCTTGGCGAGGTGGTCGCGCCGCGGCGCGCGGCGCTGGACCTGTCCGACCCGGACCAGGTGCGCCATGCCGTGCGCGCCGTGCGCCCCAGTCTGATCGTCAATGCTGCCGCCTACACGGCCGTTGACCGCGCCGAAAGCGAGCTTCTAGCCCTGGCCTGGCGCATCAATGCGGAAGCGCCGGCCGTGCTGGCGGCCGAAGCGCACTGGGCGCGGCCATGATCCAGTTTTCCACCGATTACGTGTTCGACGGAAGCAAGCAGGGTGCGTGGTGCGAGAGCGACCAGCCAGCCCCCCTCAATGTCTACGGCCACAGCAAGCTGGTAGAAGCGAGCAGGCGGTGGCGCAGGCTGGCATCGCCCACCTGATATTGCGCACGAGCTGGGTCTACAGCATGCGTGGAAATAACTTCTTGCGCACGATGCTGCGCCTGGCGCACGCGCGGCGGAGCTGCGCGTGGTGGCCGACCAGATTGGCGCGCCCACCTGGAGCCGGACCATTGCCGACACCACGGCTCGCCTGCTTACCGCGGCCGATATCGGCGGCCATCCCTGGTGGGACGAGCACAGCGGTCTGTATCACCTCGCTTGCCAGGGCCACACCAGCTGGCACGGCTTTGCCGAGGCCATCGTTGCCGCCATGCCTACCTGCCCTGTCCGGTGTTGCCGATTGCCAGCGCCGACTATCCGCAGGCGGCGCTTGCCAAGCCCCGCCAATTCGCGTCTCGATTGCAGCCGATTGATCAGCCGTTTCGGTCCGATTCCGGACTGGGAAACGGCCTTGTCGCTATGCATCGTGGAATAGCGCGAACCTGTTTGCAGGCATATTTGAGCGGCGTCAATATTCCCTCCATTAGCGCACCGCGCGATCGGCTGCCTGTAATTTTGCGCATGCAGCGCAAATCGGGCTGCGTCCAACCGCGGCCAAATAATGTTTTCTTTCCTCGTGAGTTTTGCTGCGTCGGCGTTGCTGACCTTGCTCGTCATTAAGCAGTCGACTTTGCACGCCCCGGCGCTGGATCTGGATTTCTCCGGCATCCAGAAATTCCATGTCCACCGCGTGGCTGGGATAGGCGGATTACCGATCTTTATCGCTTTGCTGGCCAGTGCCGTGGCCACCGCGCTGACCCATCCCGCAATAACGCCGTGGTTCATGTCGCTGCTGCTGTGCGGCTTGAGCGCGCTGATTGGCGGGATTGCCGAGGATTATACGGGCCGCCTCGGCGTGTGGCGCCAAGCTGCTATTAACCATGCTGGCGGCAACGGCCGCCTTTTTCTGCTGGACGCGTATCAGGCGTATCGATTTCCCTTCCGGAACGCTGGTGTTGCCGGTAATGTGGATCAGCCTGCCGCTGACCATTCTGGCCGTTTCCGGCATCGCGCAAGCCGTCAATATTATCGATGGCTTTAACGGCCTGGCGAGCGTGGTGACGATTTGCATGCTGATTTCGCTCACTTACGTGGGCTGGCAGGTGGGCGACGTGTTCGTCCTCAGCGCCGCCCTGATGGTGGCAGGCGCCACCATCGCTTTCTGATCTGGAATTACCCGATCGGGCTGATCTTCCTGGGCGATGGCGGTGCGTATTTTCTCGGCTTTATGCTGGGCGAACTCGCTTTGCTGCTGGTCATGCGCAATCCCGAGGTGTCGACCTGGTATGCGGCCCTGCTATTAATATATCCGGCATTTGAAACTTTGTTTTCCGCGTACAGAAGAATGTTTCTAAGAGGAAAATCTCCGGTGCTGCCCGACGGGATTCATTTACATACCCTGATATTTCGCAGAATCGTGGTGTGGACGGCCGGTCCCAAAGAGGCGCGCGCCCTGATGCGGCGCAATTCCCTGACATCGCCGTATCTGTGGATGCTTTCCCTGATGGCGATAATACCGGCAACAGTTTTCTGGAAAAACACCGGGGCCTTGATTTTCTTTTGTTTATTGTTCGTCGTCAGTTATCTGTGGTTATATATGCGTATCGTTCGATTTAAGTCGCCGCGCTGGCTTATACTGCGCAAGTAAGACTGGCATTCATATCCGGATGTAGTATATTGCGACAATTGGTGAGATTTCGCCGAAACTGATGCAACCACTTCTTAAGGAAACGATGATGGATCTGTCTAATATGTCCGTTGGTGATCTGCGCAACCTGCAGGATCAAATCAAGCAGGAAATGAAAAAGCGTGAACATCTGGAAGTCGCCAAGGCGCGCGAGCAGATTCTGGCGATCGCCCAAAGCGTGGGCGTTCCGCTCAAGGATTTGATCGGCAATGGCATTCGCGCCAAGACCGGCACCGTGGCCGTGCGTTACCGCCATCCGGACAATTCTGCTCAGCAATGGACCGGCCGCGGCCGCCAGCCGAAGTGGGTCAAGGAATGGGTCGACGGCGGCAAGTCGATCGACAAGCTGCGCGTATAAGGCCAGGCCGCACTGGTAGCGGCAAGAACGGCGGGCCTGCAATTCCCAAACGGCCCCGCTTGCCGCTACAATATCACCCGAAGTATTTATAATCTGTCATCCCCTCATTTTTCCCGACGCAAGCCCTGCCAAGCTGGTGAATTTTCCCGGCGTGCTGCGCTTGCAGGCGCGACTCTACAAAGGTAACGCATGCTCGCACTCTCCCAGACCATCTTCAAAGCCTATGACATTCGCGGCGTGATCGGCAAAACGCTCGACAGCCAAGCGTCGCCCGCAAGATCGGCCAGGCCTTCGGCCGCGCCGTGCTGGCCAAGGGCGAGAAAACGGTGGTGATCGGCCGCGACGGCCGCCTGTCCGGACCGGAGCTGGCCGCCGCGCTGGCCGCGGGCTTGCAGGATGCTTAGGCGCCGACGTGATCGATCTGGGCGTGGTCGCCACGCCGATGGTCTACTACGGCACCCACGTGCTCGGCGCCACGTCGGGCATCATGGTCACCGGCAGCCACAATCCGCCCGATTACAACGGTTTCAAGATGGTGCTGGTAGGCAGAAGCGATCCATGGCGAGACCATCCAGGCCCTGTACCGCGACATCGGCGCGCATGACGGCGCTACGGCGTCCGTTACGGCGTCCGCTACGGCGTCCGCTACGGCGTCCGCTACCGGCAGCTACCGCACCCACGACATCCGCGCCCAGTACCTCGAGCGCATCATCGGCGACGTCAAGGTGGCGCGCCCGATGAAGATCGCCGTCGATTGCGGCAACGGCGTGGCTAAGCGCTTTCGCGGGCGACCTGTATCGCGGCATGGGACTGGAAGTGATCGAGCTGTTCTGCGAAGTCGACGGCACCTTCCCGAACCACCACCCGGATCCGGCCCACCCGGAAAACCTGCAGGACCTGATCGCCTGCCTGGAAGGAGACGGACGCCGAAATCGGCATCGCCTTCGACGGCGACGGCGACCGCCTGGGCGTGGTCACCAAGGACGGCCAGATCATCTATCCGGACCGCCAGATGATGCTGTTCGCCGCCGATGTCCTGTCGCGCAACCCGGGCGCCGAGATCCTGTACGACGTCAAATGCACGCGCCACCTGGCGCCCTACATCATAGCCAGCCACGGCGGCCGTCCTCTGATGTGGAAGACCGGCCATTCGCTGGTCAAGGCCAAGCTGCGCGAAACCGGCTCCCCGCTGGGCGGCGAAATGAGCGGCCATATCTTCTTCAAGGACCGCTGGTACGGTTTCGACGACGGCCTGTATTCGGGCGCGCGCCTGCTCGAACTGCTCACCCGCGTGGCCGATCCTTCCAGCCTGCTCAACGCCTTGCCGCAATCGGACAGCACGCCCGAACTGCACCTGCATTTGCTAGAGGGCGAGAACGTGGCCCTGATCGACAGCCTGCGCCGCAATGCGACTTTCCCCGGCGCCGAACGGATCATCGACATCGACGGCCTGCGGGTCGAGTACGCGGACGGCTTCGGCCTGGCCCGTTCCTCGAACACGACGCCGGTGGTGGTGATGCGCTTCGAGGCGGAAACGCCGCAGGCGCTGGCGCGCATCCAGAGCGAATTCAAGCGCGTGATCACGGCCGCCAAGCCTGGCGCTGAACTGCCTTTCTAAGCACGGACGCCACGTGAGCCTGAACATCCTCCTGGTACGGGTTTCGTCGCTCGGCGACGTGCTGCACAATCTGCCGATGGTGGCCGACATCCTGCGCAAGCATCCGGACGCCAACATCGACTGGGTGGTGGAGGAGGGCTATGTGAGCCTGGTGCGCCTCAATCCGCATGTGCGGAAAATCATCCCGTGGGGCTTGCGCCGCTGGCGCAAGAGCCTGGGCAAAAAGAAACCCGGGCCGAGATCAAGGCCTTTTTCCGCACCCTGCGCGAGCAGGAATACGACTACGTGTTCGACACCCAGGGCTTGCTCAAGACCGGCATCATCATGGGCGCGGCCCGGATCAAACGGGGCGGCGCCAAGGTCGGCCTGGCCAACGGCAGCGAAGGTTCCGGCTACGAAGGCATCTCGCGCATCTTCCACACCAAGAGCATTCCGCTCGATCCGCGCACCCACGCGGTCGCGCGCGGGCGCATGGTGGCCGCCGCGGCGCTCGGCTACAGCGCCGACAGCGCGCCCGACTTCGGCCTGCCCGGCCCCGATACCGCCAATCTGCCCGACTGGATGCTTAGGCCGAGCCTTACGCCGTGTTCTTCCACGGGACCGCGCGCGACGCCAAGAAGTGGGCGCCCGCCAACTGGATCGCCACCGGCCACGCATTGGCGCCGATGCCGGTGCTGCTGGCCTGGGGCTCGCCCGGCGAAAAAGCCGAAGCCGAAACGCTGGCCGCCAGCCTGCCCAATGCGCGCGTGCTGCCCAAGCTGTCGATGGACCAGGCGGTCAGCCTGGCGCGCAATGCGGCGATCGCGATCGGGGTCGACACCGGCCTGACCCACATCGCCGCCGCCTTCGTCCGCCCGACCGTGGAGCTGTACTGCGATTCGCCCAAGTGGAAAACCGAGGGCAACTGGTCGCCCCGCATCATCAACCTTGGCGACAAGGGCGCGCCGCCGTCGGCGGCCGAGGCGATTGCCGCGGCCCGGACTTTGTTGGGCCAGGCCTGATGCGCCATTTCTATACCTTCATGTGGTGCCTGGCGTTGCCGCTGGTGCTGGCACGCCTGTGGTGGCGCGGCCGCAAGGAGCCCGGCTACCGCCAGCACTGGGCCGAGCGCCTGGGCGTGTATGGAAAACGCAGCGATGGCTGGCACACGCTGTGGGTGCACGCCGTCTCGGTGGGCGAGACGCGCGCCGCCGAACCGCTGATCGACGCCCTCATGCTGGCTTATCCGGACAGCCGCATCGTCCTGACCCACATGACGCCGACCGGACGCGCCACCGGCAAGACCTTGTTCGCCAAGCACGGCGAGCGCCTGGTGCAGTCTTATCTGCCCTACGATATTCCCTTCATGGTGCGCTGCTTCATCCGCCACTACGGTCCCTCCATCTGCATCCTGATGGAGACCGAGGTGTGGCCGAACCTGATCGCCGCCTGCGGCAGCGCGGTGCCGGTGGCGCTGGTCAACGCGCGCCTGTCGGAGCGTTCCGCTCAAACGGGGGCAGCGCTTCGGCGCCCTCATGACCGACGCCGCCCAGGCGCTGGCGCTGGTGGCCGCCCAGACCGACGCCGACGCGGCGCGCGTGCGCTCGCTGGGCGCGCCCCGGGTCGAAGTCACCGGCTCCATCAAGTTCGACGTGGTGGTGCCCGAAGCGGCGCTGGCCACCGGCGCCTGGCTGCGCGAACGCATCGGCGCGCGCCAGGTCGTGCTGTGCGCCAGTACCCGCGAAGGCGAGGAAACCCTGATCCTCGATGCCTGGAAGAGCGCCGCCTTGCCCGGCAATCCGCTGCTCCTGATCGTGCCGCGCCACCCGCAGCGCTTCGATGAAGTGGCCGCCATGGCCAGCACGCGCGGCCTGTCGCTGCAGCGCCGCTCCGCGCTGGGCGACACGGACGTGGTGAGCCGGGTCCTGCTGGGCGACTCGATGGGAGAAATGTTTGCCTACTACGCCGCCTGCGACCTCGCTTTCGTGGGTGGCAGCCTGCTGCCGCTGGGCGGGCAGAACCTGATCGAAGCGTGCGCGCTGGGCAAACCGGTGCTGATCGGCCCCCACACCTTCAATTTTGCGCTGGTGACCGAGGAGGCGATCGCCATGCTTGCGCCGCCCTGTGCATTGCCGATGCGACCGAACTGGTATCGAAAGCCGGTGAATTGTTGGTAAATAACAGCACCCGCGCGGCCATGGGCGAGCGGGCGACGGCGTTTGCCAATCATCACCGCAGGGCGACCGCGCGCACAGTTGGTTTGCTACGACACATAATTCACTAGCGACTGGTACCATGTCTCCACAATAAAACCGGGGATTGTCATGTCGTGGTTCAATCATCGTTCGCAGCCTGGTGGCGGGACACCCATGCCGGCAGGGCCCCTGCTGCGCGAGACCGTGGCGCCGGTTCCCGTCAGCCGCCGCAGCAGAGCCTGCGCCGCCCGGCAACCGGGCGCCAGCGCCGCAAAATGAACTTCACTTCTCGGTCCAGTACGGACTGCCCGAATACCTCAGCTTCATGCGCCAGCACGCCGCCTGGCTGATCCGGCGGCGCCGGGTCGGCCGTGTCACCGGGCTATGGCTGCTTTCCAAGAGTACGTCGGCCGCCGCCATGCATTTCGTGGCCCAGGGCCGGGGGCGCCGCCTGTACGACTTCAGTATCGACGATCACGGCATCATCCGCGTGTGCGGCACCGGCGTCACGCTGGTGCCGTGGGCCGACGTGAGCGCGATCCGCCGCTATACGCGCGGCTATGTGGTCATGCTCAAGCGCGGTACTTTGCCGATTCCCTTCCGCTGTCTCAACAGCGCGCAGCTGGCCACGATGGAGCTGTTCATGGCCCGCGTCAAGGCGGCGCACCGCTAACCATGCGCGCGGCGCTCAGGGGAACAGCAGCGGCAGCTCCTGCGAGCGCTTGCGCAAGCCTTCCTTGGCGCCGTCGTAGTCCGGATAGACCGATTCCACGGTGGCCCAGAACGCGGGGCTGTGATTCATTTCGAGCAGGTGGGCCAGTTCGTGCGCGACCACGTAGTCGATCAGCGGCAGCGAGAAGTGGATCAGGCGCCAGTTCAGGCGGATATTGCCTTCCACCGTGCACGAACCCCAGCGCGTGCTTAGGCCGAAGACAGCGCCAGCGAGGCATAGCGCACGCCGAGCCTGGCAGCGTACAGGTCCAGCCGTTCGGCGAACACGGTCGTGGCCTGGTCGCAGAACCACAGGCGCACGCGCTCGCGCAGCTGCCATTCGGCCAGGCCGGGCACCACACCCACATCGAGCACGCGCGAGGCGGCGTCGAACACGCAGCTGCTGCGCGCCGCTTCGTGCAGGCGCAAGGTGATGTTGGCGCCCATGAAGGGCAGCTGGGCGCCGTCCACCCATTCCACGGGCGGCGCTTCCTGGCGCTGGGCGCGGCGCTCGCCGCGTTCGCCCAGCTTGGCGAGGATCCAGCGCTGCTTGGCGCGGATGGCGTTGTCGATTTCAGCGAGGGTGATGCGCTTGGGGGCGGTCACGCGCAAGCCATTGTCGTCGATCATGAAGCCGATCGAGCGGCGGGTCGAGCGGCGCAATTCGAATTCCAGACTGTGGGGGCCAAGCTGGATGCGGCGCAGCGGCGGCGCGTCGGGCGCGGCGGCGGCGTCGGGAGGCTGATCTTGGGTGGCGCGGGAGGCGCCTTGAACAAGGGCTGGGTCGGTGCCGGTCTGGCGGCCTAGCTCGATGGCGGCGAAAAAATCCTGAGCGAAGAGTTCGAGCTGCTGCCCGTCGAGCTTTTTGGGCGAGCCCGCGTCTTGCGGGGCCGACGCCCGAATCAAAGCCCCTACCTCGCTCAGCCAGCGCTGTAGACGTGGGGCGAAATGACGCGCATTTCTGACTCTATCCAATTTTCTACCTCTTGCATCATGCTGTCGGCGGTATGGCCATCCGGGGAAATCGGCTTGCCGATCGAGACCGTGATCACACCGGGGCGCTTCAAGAAGGAATTCTTTGGCCAGCACTCACCTGAATTATGCGCGATCGGGATGACAACCGTGTTGGTTTCTACCGCAAGACGTGTGCCGCCGCTTTTATATTTGCCTTTTTCGCCGACCGGAATGCGGGTCCCTTCCGGGAACATGATAATCCATTGTCCGTCGACGAGGCGACGTTTGCCGTGTTCGACCACATGCTTGAAGGCGTTCTTGCCCTGGCTGCGGTCGATCGGGATCATGCGCAGCAGGTACATGGCCCAGCCGAAGAAGGGGATATACAGAATCTCCTTCTTGAAAACGTAGACCAGCGGGCGCGTCAGGTTAGGCAGCAGGAAGATGGTTTCCCATGCCGACTGGTGCTTCGACAGGACGATGGTAAGCGTCCGGCAAATTCTCGTGACCCTTGAACTGGTAGTGAATGCCGCAAATGACCTTGGCGCACCAGATGATGAAGACGTTCCAGCGCGAGGTGACCCAGAAGCGCTTGTTGTACGGCAGCGGCGACGCGAAGAAGCAGACCGTGGCCCACACGATGGTGGCGACGATCATCACCAGCATGAAGGTCAGGGAGCGCAGGAAGAGGGCAAAGTTACGCAAGAAAGGTCTCCGAAATGCGGGTCAGACGGGAATGTGGGCGGAGGTGGACGCCGTTTTGAGCAGGGCATTGACCATCGCGGCCAGGTCCGGGAAGACCTGGGTGCCGGGCGGCAGGCCGCCGGTCTCGCGTGTCTTCTGGCCCTTGCCGGTCAGGACCAGGTAGGGCACGCAGCCGCTGATGAAGCTAGCCTGCAGGTCGCGCAGCGAGTCGCCCACGGTCGGCACGCCCTTCAGGCCGATCTTGAAGCGCTTGGAGATCTCTTCGAACATGCCGGGCTTGGGCTTGCGGCAGTCGCAATTGTCGATCGCCGCGTGCGGGCAGAAGAAGATCGCGTCGATCGTTGCACCCACCTGCTGCGCGCTGGCGTGCAGTTTCTGGTGGATGGCGTTGAGCGTGGTCATGTCGAACAGTTCGCGCGATGCCCGACTGGTTCGAGGCGATGACCACCCGGTAGCTCTACCTGGTTCAGGCGCGCGATCGCTTCCAGCGAGCCGGGAATCGGAATCCACTCGGTAGAAGCGACTTGATGAACGCTTCGGCAGAATCGTGGTTGATGACGCCGTCGCGGTCGAGGATGATCATCTTCATCATGCGGTGCCGCTCCTTATGCCGCCAGCTTGGAAATGTCGGCCACGCGGTTCATCATCGCGTGCAGCGACGACAGCAGCGCCAGGCGGTTGTTGCGCAGCGCGACATCGTCGGCCATGACCATCACGCCATTGAAGAAGGCGTCGACGTCGTCGCGCAGCTGGGCCAGCGTCTTGAGCGTGCCGGTGAAGTCGCGCGCGGCAAAGGCCGCGTCGACCTGCGGACGCACGCGCGTGACGGCGGCGAACAGGGCTTTTTCTGCGTCTTCCTGCAGCAGCGCTTCGGACACGGCGCCAATCGTCACCTCGGTCTTTTTGAGGATGTTGGTGATGCGCTTGTTGGCTGCGGCCAGCGAAGCCGATTCCGGCAGCGCGGCGAAGGCTTGCACCGCTTGCAGGCGTTCGACGATGTCGTGCAGGCGGTCCAGGTCCTCGACCAGCACCGCTTCGACTTCGTTCGGCGTGAAGCCGCGCTCGCGCAGGATGCCGCGCAGGCGGTCGATCATGAAGGCGCGCACGTCCTTGACCGGATCGGTAAAGCCCGCGATGCCGGTGAAGTTCTTGTTAGGCCAGGGCCAGCAGGTCGGTGAGCGAGACGTCGATCCGCTTTTCGACCAGCATGCGCAGCACGCCCAGCGCATGGCGGCGCAGCGCGAACGGATCTTTTCACCCGTCGGCTGCAGGCCGATGCCCCAGATGCCGACCAGGGTTTCGAGCTTGTCGGCCAGCGCCACCACGGTGCCGGTGTTGGTCGACGGCAGGCTGTCGCCTAAAAGCGCGGCTGATAGTGTTCGGTGGCGGTCAGCGCCACTTCGTTCGGTTCTCCGTCGTGACGCGCGTAGTAGGTGCCCATGATGCCTTGCAGCTCAGGGAATTCGCCCACCATGTCGGTCAGCAGGTCGGCCTTGGACAGCAGCGCGCCCCGTTCGGCCAGCGCCGCATCGAAGCCGAGGCTTGCTGCGATGTCGCGCGCGAGCGCCACCACGCGCTTGGAGCGCGCGGCCTGGGTGCCCAGCTTGTTGTGATAGACGACGTTTTCCAGCAGCGGCAGGCGCGATTCGAGCGACTTTTTCTTGTCCTGCTCGAAGAAGAACTTGGCGTCCGACAGGCGCGGACGCACCACGCGTTCATTGCCGCCGATGATGGCTGATGGGTCATCGGTGGCGATGTTCGAGACGATCAGGAAGCGCGAACGCAGCTTGCTTGGCGGCATCCGTCAGCGCGAAATACTTTTGATTGGTCTGCATGGTCAGGATCAGGCATTCCTGCGGCACGGCCAAGAATTCTTCTTCGAAGTGGCACTCGTAGACGACCGGCCATTCGACCAGCGCGGTCACTTCGTCGAGCAGCGCTTCCGGCATCAGGACCTGGTCGGCACCGGCTTTTTCCAGCAGGGCGCTGCGGATTTTTTCCTTGCGCGCCTCGATGCTGGCAATGACCTTGCCCTCGGTTTCCGAGCGTGGCTGCGTAATGTTCGGCGTGCGGCACGCCCAGCGCGCCACCCTTGGTCAGGAAGCGGTGGCCCAGCGTCTTCTGTCCGGCCGTGAGGCCCAGCAGGGTCAAAGGAATGACTTGTTCGCCGTGCAGCGCGATCAGGCTGTGCGCAGGGCGCACGAACTGCACGGTTGTGCCGTCCGGACGCTGATAGCTCATCAGCTTGGGGATCGGCAGCTTGGCGGCCGATTCTTCCAGCGCCAGTTGCAGGCCCGCTTGCAGGGTGCTGCTTACCACCACGTTACGGGTATAGAACAGGCTGTCGGCCTTGCCGTCGGCGGCGCGTTCCGAGCGCGGCGACGTCGATGTCGGCGATGCCCATGGCGGCCAACTTCTTGGCCAGCGGCGCGGTGGCCTTGCCGTCGGCGTCCAGCGCGACGCTCACCGGCAGCACCTTTTCACGCACCGATTTATCGGGCGAGACCGCGCGGACGCGGGTGATGGACACGGCCAGGCGGCGCGGCGTGGCGTAGGTGGTGGCGGCGCTGTCGGCGTCGAGCAGGTCGCGCGACTTGAGGCCATTGACGATGCTTAGGCTGCAGAAAGCGGCGCCCAGTTTGACCAGTGCCTTCGGCGGCAGTTCTTCGGTCAGCAATTCGACGAGTAGTGTGTGGTTCATGTTCTTATCTGTTCGGTCAGACGGACGCTTTAGGGGCCATCAGGGAAGCCCAGCTTTTCGCGCGAGTCGTAATAGGCTTGCGCGACCAGGCGCGACAAGGTGCGCACGCGGCCGATGTAGGCGGCGCGTTCAGGTCACGGAAATGGCGCCGCGCGCGTCGAGCATGTTGAAGCTGTGCGACGCCTTCATGATCTGTTCGTAGGCTAGAGCAGCGTGAGCTGCAGCTCGATCAGGCGCTTGGCTTCCGATTCGTGATTGGCAGAATTGCGCAAACAGCAGATCGGTGTTGGCGTGTTCGAAGTTGTAGGTCGATTGCTCGACTTCGTTCTGGTGATACACGTCGCCGTAAGAAAGACGCTTGGTGACCGGGACAGCTTACCGCGCCGTTCTCTTCCCACTCAGTCCACACCAGGTCGTACACGTTCTCGACGCCCTGCAGGTACATGGCCAGGCGTTCGATGCCGTAAGTGATTTCGCCGAGCACCGGTTTGCAATCGAGACCGCCCACTTGCTGGAAGTAGGTGAATTGCGTCACTTCCATGCCGTTGAGCCAGACTTCCCAGCCCAGGCCCCAGGCGCCCAGGGTCGGGCTTTCCCAGTCGTCTTCGACGAAACGCACGTCATTCTTTTGCAGGTCCAGGCCCAGCGCGGCCAGCGAGCCGAGGTAGAGGTCGAGGATGTTTTCCGGCGCTTAAGCTTGAGCACCACCTGGTACTGGTAGTAGTGCTGCAGGCGGTTCCGGGTTCTCGCCGTAGCGGCCATCCTTGGGACGGCGCGATGGCTGCACATAGGCCGCGCGCCAGGGTTCCGGGCCGATTGCGCGCAGGAAGGTGCCGGTGTGGAAGGTGCTTAGGCGCCGACTTCCATGTCGTAGGGCTGGAGCAGGGCGCAACCCTGCTTGTCCCAGTAGGATTGCAAGGTCAGGATAATTTGTTGGAATGTGAGCATCTTGGGTAGCTGCCGCATGGGCGCGGGACAAAGTGAGTTTGCTAAAACGACCAATTTTAGCGGGTTTTGCAGCCAGACTGGGCCTGGCCGTGACAACTAAGTCACTTTAGCTAACTTTTTTTGCGTATTTGCGGCCGGAAAACCAGGCCGCAGCCATCGCCAGCGCCGCCAGCAGCAACATGGTGTAGTTGCCGAAACGGATGAACGGGGTCATGCCCCCCCACCCCTGGACGGTGGCCGCCAGCGTGCCCTGGGTGTAGTTGGGCAGGGCGCTGGCAATCTTGCCCTGGCTGTCGATCACGACCGTGGCGCCGCTGTTGGTCGAGCGCAGCATCGGGCGCCCGGTCTCCATCGAGCGCATCTGCGACATTTGCACATGCTGGGGAATGGCCACCGATTCGCCGAACCAGGCCAGGTTCGACACGTTGAGCAGCATCGTGGCCGGGCGCGGCATGCTGCGCAGCTGGAGCGCGATTTCCTCGCCGAACACGTCTTCATAGCAGACATTGGGCAGGACCAGCTGGTCCTTGACCGGGAACGGAGCTTGCACTTCGGCGCCGCGCGTCATGTCGCCCAGCGGAATGCGCATCATGTCGACGAACCAGCGGAAACCGTTGGGCACGAACTCGCCGAACGGCACCAGGTGTTGCTTGTCGAAGCGGTAGTGCTGGCTTAGGCGGGCGAGAAACCGACCACGCTGTTGGCGTACGTGCCCGGCCCGTCGGTCAGGGGGATGCCGAACAGCATGTGGCTGTTGCTGCCCTTGGCGTACAGCTGCAGCGATTCAAGATAGTCGGGCGGCAAGTTGTGCGGCACGCGGGGAATGGCGGTTTCCGGCAGCGCGATCAGGTCAGGCTTACTCCTCGGTCGCCATCTTGTGATACAGGTCCAGCGTGCGTGCAAAGTGTTCGGGGTCGAATTTTTCCTGCTGGGCGATATTGCCCTGCAGCAGGCGTACCGTGATCGGTTGGCCTTGCGGCGTGGTCCAGTGCACGAAGCTGAGGCCGAAGCCGAGCGCCAGCGTGGCCGCCAGCACGCCCGCACCCAGCTTGCGCTTGCGCTGGGTCAGCAGGGCAAGGCAGCTGCCGCACAGGGCCGCCAGTACGCCGATGCCGTAGGCGCCGATCAGCGGCGCGTAGCCGCCCAAGGGACTGTTGTTGTGCGCGTAGCCGGACGAGACCCATGGGAAACCGGTCAGTACCCAGCCGCGCATCCATTCCGACAAGCCCCAGGCAAACGGCAGCACCAGCAACAGGAAACTCGTGACCGGCAGCGTGAAGCGCTTGCGCAGCCAGGTGGCCACGCCGGTGGCCAGCGCCGCGAACAGGCCCATGTAGGCGCCCAGCAGGCACACGGCGGCGACCGCCATCGGGCCGGGAATGTGGCCGAAGCGGTTCATCGTGATGTACAGCCAGTGCATGCTTAGGCCACCGACCAGCCGAAGCCGAAGGCCCAGCCGATCAGGGTGCTGCGCCGGGTGCTGGTATCCATGCCGACCTGGTAGAACAGGAAGGCGAGGGACAGGATCTGGAGCGGCCACCAGCCGAACGGGGCGAACGAGAACACGCTGGCCGCGCTTGCAAGGGGGGCGGCGCACAGCATGGGCAGGGCAGTGGTACGCGGCGCGCGGCGCGCTCGCGTCAGGGGCAGGACGGCGACGCAGCATCAGTCGCGTTCGTCTTCGGCCAGGGGCAGTTTTTCAACCAGCAGCACGTGGACCTGACGCGCTCGGCGCGCAGCACCTCAGAAGCGCAGGTTGCCCAGGTCGAACAGGTCGCCCTTGTGCGGCATGCGGCCCAGGTGGTTGGCGACCAGGCCGCCGATGGTGTCGACGTCGTCTTCCGGCAGGTCGGTGCCGAGTTCCTCGTTGAACTGGGCGATCTCGGTCAGGGCCTTGATGCGCCAGCGCGGGCCGAGCTGGCCTTCCTTGATCGACAGGATGTTGTCTTCTTCCTCGTCGAAATCGTATTCGTCTTCGATGTCGCCGACGATTTGCTCGAGCACGTCTTCGATGGTGATCAGGCTAAGCCACGCCGCTGTATTCGTCGACCACGATCGCCATGTGATTATGGTTGGCGCGGAAGTCGCGCAGCAGCACGTTCAGGCGTTTCGATTCGGGGATGAAGATCGCCGGGCGCAGCATGTCGCGCACGTCGAACGATTCTTCGGCGTAGTAGCGCAGCAAGTCCTTGGCCAGCAGGATGCCGACCACCTTGTCGCGTTCGCCCTCGACGGCAGGGAAGCGCAGTGGGCCGTTTCCAGCACCTGGGGCATCCAGTCTTCGATGGGTTTGGAAATGTCGATCACGTCCATCTGCAGAGCGCGGCACCATGATGTCGCGGGCAGACAGATCCGACACCTGGAACACGCCTTCGATCATGGACAGCGCATCGGCGTCGATCAGGTTGCGTTCGTGGGCGTCGTGCAGAACTTCGAGCAGCTCGGCGCGGTTTTCGGGCTCGGGGAGATCAGTGCGGTCAGGCGTTCAAACAGCGACCGGTGGGTTTTGGCGTCCGTGCGGACGTCATAAGAGTGCTCTGGCATAGTTGGCGTGAGCCGTTGTTGCGATAGGCATAGAATACACTAAAAGCGGAATTGCCCGTTTTTTAAGCGGATTTGACAATACTTTCGGACGGGAAGCGTGCACGTCGCCCTCGCGCAGGCGGGGGCTATAGCACGTCTCCGAATTCGGTCACGTGCTATGGGGGCTCGCAAGCGAGCCCGCCTCCGCGAGGGCGATGTGGTGGTGTGCTAGGGGTGCACTTCATCCTGCAGCCCCGCCGCTGGCGGACCCGCCATCGGCGTGCTCAGCGTGGCGGCCGATAGCGGCCGGCGTGCCGGTCCGTGCAGCACCGCGCCGTCGGCGGCAAAGCGCGAGCCGTGGCACGGACAATCCCAGGATTTTTCGCCCGAATTCCAGTGCACGGCGCAGCCCAGGTGGGTGCAGGCCGCCGACACTGCCTGCAAGCCGCCGTCGTCGCTGCGGTAGACCGCCAGCAGCTTGCCGCCATCGCGCACCACCGCGCCTTCATGCTTAGCCACGATCTCGTCCACCGACTCCACATCGCCGCCCCGCAGCCAGTCGGTGTACTGGGCCAGGGTGTTGGCCTGCTCGGTGATGAAGTCGCCAATGCCGTGGAAAGCCTTGCGGGCCTGGCTGAATACAGCTCGGTCCAGTCGTTCGCGCGCCCCAAAATCAGGTCGCTGATCAGGATGGCGCCAACGTGCAGTGGGTCATGCCGTTGCCCGAGTCGCCAGTGATGATGTAGACGTTGTCATGGTCGAGCGGATTGCGGCCCAGGAAGGCGACGCCGTCGGACGGCTCCATGACTTCGCCCGACCAGCGGTACTCGACCTCATCGGCCAGCGGGAAGCGCTGGCGCACCCAGGCTTCGATCTTGTCGTAGCGGTGCTGCGGATGGTCGTCCTGGCCAGTCTTGTGGTCCTGCCCGCCGACGATCAATAGTTCGTGGCTGACCCCGGGCAGGGCCGCGGCCAGCCGGATGTAGTAGTAGGGATCGCCCGTGTCCCACAGCAGCAGGCGCGGCAGCGCGTCTTTCGGCACGCGTGGCGACCACATAGGTGCGGTAGCCGGACTGCTTGGTGTGCATCACCACCCGGTCGTTGAACGGCGTGTTGGTGGCGACCACGACCGCGCCCGCGTGCACATTGCCCGTTTCCGGTGCGCACGTGCGCGGTCTTGCTGTCGCCATGGATGTCGAGCCCGCGGGTCTGGCCGTAGATCCGCCCGCCCATGCGGGTGATGGCCGCCGCCAGGCCCGCCAGGTACTTGAGCGGATGGAACTGGGCCTGGTTGGCGAAGCGCAGGCAGGGGCCGGTGTCGAAGGACAGGCCGGGCACCCGTTCCAGACGGCGCACGTTCAGGCCCAGGCGGGTGGTGACGGCGTACTCGTGTTCGAGCGTGTCGTCCCAGCGGTGCTCCGGGCTGAACAGGTAGCCGTCCAGGCGCTCGAATTCGCACTCGATGCGTTCGCTGCGAATGATTGCTTCGACGCAGTCGGTGGCCTGGCGGTAGCTGTCGGCCACGAGGCCTTTGTCGGTGCCGAAGCCGCGCTCGATTTCGAAGAAGCGTTCGTCGGGCGGGAAGAAGTGGGCCGTGGTGCGCCCGGTCTCATGCGCGCCGACGCCAACGCGTCGATCACGACCACGGATTTGCTTAGAGCGCAGCAGCATGTAGGCGGTGGTCAGGCCCGCGATGCTTAGGCGCCGATCACGCACACATCGGCGCGCTCGTCGCCTTTGAGGGGCGGGTAGTCGGGTACGGTGGCGGTGGCAAGCCACACGGATGTGGTGCCGGTCATTGCTGTTTTCATGGCAGGTTCCTCCTGTCTTGTTTTCCTTTTTGAGTGAAGTTATCAGTAGAACGGAAGCGGCCTGCCGCTACTGTGCGCGGGCGCACAAATCGTGCCGGAACCAATTACCCCGTGATGTAGGACGCGAGGCCGTCCGCAAGTGCGGCAAATACTACTGCGCATCGTTTGCTGTCGCGCAGATCTTCGTGCATGGCCAGCCAGGTATCGAGCTCGATCGAGAACAGGGCGGGCAGCACGCGCACCAGCTGCGGATCGCGGCGCGCGATGCCTAAGCCTGGCACATGCCGATCCCGAAGCGACAGCGCGGATCGCGGCCAGCTGGGCCAGGTCGCTGTCCGAGCGCAGTGCGAACTCGGAGCGGGTCAGGTCACCCAGGTGATGCTTGAGACGGCGGATGAAGGCGCTCTCGTGATCGAAGCCGATCAGGGCGTGGTTGTGCAGCTCGGCCAGTGTGGTGGGCGTGCCGCGCCGCGCCAGATAGCTGCGGTGGGCGAACATGCCCACTTCGATGGCGCCGATGCGGCGCGCGACCAGCGCTTCCTGGGCCGGACGCAGCATGCGCACGGCAATGTCGGCTTCGCGCCGCAGCAAGTCTTGCGGGCGGTTGCTGACCGCCAGCTCGATTTGCAGCTGCGGATACTGTTCATGCAAGCGCGCCAGGATGGGCGGCAGCACTTCGCAGCCGACCGCCTCGCTGGCGGTAATGCGCACCGTGCCGCGCGCTTCGTCGCCGTGGCTGGATGCGGCGCGCAGCAGGGCGGCGGCGGTCGCGGCCAGGGCCTGGGCATAGGGCTTGAGCTGCAGGGCTTGCTCGGTGGGCAGGTAGCCGAGCTGGGAGCGCACGAACAGGGCGTAGCCGAGCTTGGATTCGAGCGCGTCGATATGGCGGCCCAGGGTTGGCTGGGCCAGGCCGAGCTCGCGCGCGGGCGGCCGACAGCGAGCCGGCTTCCAGCACGGCCAGGAAGGAGCGGTACAGGTCCCAGCCGGGTTCGGCGCTGTCCATGGCGTTCTCACGGTATACAAAAATGCATGGTATCACGCACAGTTCAACACTTCCGTATACCGCTGCGAAAGCGGAAACTGGCCTCACACAAACAAGGAGGTCACATGAAAACAGCACTGGTACTGGGCGCGACGGGCGGCGTGGGCGGCGAAGTGGCGCGCGCCCTGGTGGCGGCAGGATGGCGGGTGCGGGCGCTGGTGCGCGATCCGGTCCGGGCGCCCGCCATCGACGGGGTGGAATGGATCGTCGATGACGCGATGGAGCGGGCTTGACGTTGTCGATGCCGCCCGCGGCGCGGCGCTGATCGTGCACGCGGTCAATCCGCCCGGCTACCGCAACTGGGGCACGCTGGTGCTGCCGATGATCGACAACACGATCGCCGCCGCGCAGGCCAGCGGCGCGCGGGTGCTGCTGCCGGGCACTATCTACAACTACGGTGCTTAAGCACCGGACCGGTGCTGAGCGAAACGACGGCACAGCAGCCCTCGTCGCGCAAGGGAGCGATCCGGGTCGAGATGGAACGCCGCCTGCGGGCTTCCGGCGTGCGCGCCTGGTGGTGCGGGCTAGGCGACTTTTTCGGACCGCGGCCCGGCAACAACTGGTTCTCGCAAGGGCTGGTCAAGCCGGGGCGGGCGGTGGTGACGACGCCGGGCGATACCGGCGTCGGCCACGCCTGGGCTTATCTGCCCGATCTGGCCGACACGATGGTGCGGCTGGTGGAGCGCGAAGCGAGTCTGGCGGCCTTCGAGACCTTCCATTTCCGGGGACACTGGGATAGCGACGGCAGCGGCATGGCCGAGGCCATCGTCCGCGCCTCGGGCAACCCCGCGATGAAGGTCAAGAAGCTGCCGTGGGCGCTGTTATGGCTGGCCGCGCCGTTCGTGACGATGCTGCGCGAGATGCAGGAAATGCGCTATCTGTGGCGCGAACCGTTCGCGCTCGACAACGCCAAGCTGGTGCGCCTGCTGGGTCATGAGACCCACACCCCGCTCGACCAGGCGGTGCGGGCGGCGCTGGCGGGCATGGGCATGGCCGCCGCGTGAGGCATTTATGCGTACGGGTCGGCGTAGTCGAGCGCGGCCAGAATCTCGCGCTCGAGCTGTTCCATTTCGGCCGCTTCCTCGTCGTCTTCGTGATCGTAGCCCTGGGCGTGCAGCACGCCGTGAACGATCAGGTGCGCGGTGTGCTCTTCCACCGTTTTCTTTTGCTCCGCCGCTTCCTTCTCGAGCACGTCGGTGCACAGGATGATGTCGGCGCGGGTCGGCTCGTCATCCGCGATCTCTTCGCCGTCGTTGTAGGCAAAGGTCAGCACATTGGTGGCGTAATCCTTGGCGCGGTAATCGCGGTTCAGGGTGCGGCCCTCTTCGGCGCCGACAAAGCGGATCGTCAGCTCGGCCGGGCCCAGCAGGGCGGCCTGCACCCAGCGCCGCACTTTCGGGCGGGTGATCGATGCCTGCAGGCGGGTGTCCGGATACTGGACTGACAGCGAGAGTTTATTTTTTGCGGACATGTTTGACGGCAGGTTTGGGCAGCAGGGCGAGATCCTCGACCGAGGCTGCGGTTTCATAGGCATCGACGATGCGCGCGACCAGCGGGTGACGCACCACGTCCACGCTGGAGAACTGGGTGAAGGCGATCCCGCGCACATCCCTGAGCACGTGGATGGCGTCGATCAGGCCGCTTTTCTGGGTCTTGTGCAGGTCGACCTGGGTGACGTCGCCGGTGACCACGGCCTTGCTGCCGAAGCCGATCCGGGTCAGGAACATCTTCATTTGCTCGACCGTCGTGTTCTGGGCTTCGTCCAGGATCACGAAGGCGTGATTGAGCGTGCGCCCGCGCATGTAGGCCAGCGGCGCGATCTCGATCACTTGTTTCTCGAACATTTTCTGGGTGCGGTCGAAACCGAGCAGGTCGTACAGGGCGTCGTACAGCGGGCGCAGGTAGGGGTCGACCTTTTGCGCCAGGTCGCCCGGCAGGAAGCCCAGGCGTTCGCCTGCTTCCACCACTAGCCGGGTCAGGATGATGCGCTTGACGGCGTCGCGTTCCGAGCGCGTCCACCGCGCAGGCGACCGCCAGGTAAGTCTTGCCGGTGTAGGCCGGGCCGACCCCGAAAGGCGATGTCGTGTTCGAGGATCGCGCGCAGATAGGCGATCTGGTGCGGGGTGCGTCCGCGCAGGTCGCTGCGGCGCGTCTTGAGCACGGGGCTGTTGATCTCGATGTCGGGCAGGGCCTCGACCGGGGTGTGGTCGCCATGGGCATGCGTGTGCAGGCCGGTGCGCTGCTCGACCAGCGCGAGCTGCACTTCCTCGATCGGCACGATCTTGTTGGCGACGGCGTAAAAGCGTTCCAGGATCTCGACCGCGCGGGGCATTGCTGCCGCTGACGATGAATTTTTCGCCGCGCCGGAAGATGGTGACGTCGAGCGCAGCGGAAATCTGGCGCAGGTTTTCGTCGAGCGGGCCGCACAAATGCGCCAGGCGCGTGTTATCGAGCGGTTCGGGAACGAAATATTCGGGCTGGATGGGTGTTTTAGTTTTCAAAACGTATATGCGATCGGTTCAAGGCGCCAGGACAGGGTCGTCAGTTTAGCGTAAATCAGGGGTGGGGTCGAAAAGCGCCGCCCCGGTTTCCCTATTCATGCCGAGGAATGCTATCTCGCTATGGAAATGGGATTTTTAATTGTGCAATTATTGCATCGCTTTCCAATCGGAATCATTAACAATGTTTTAATTATGCATTTTCCATTTCCTCTTGTAATTTACTGTGGGTTTCAGAGTATCAAGTGCACAAAATTAAACAAAAAAAACTCTTGCGTGCGCCACAAATCAGCACCATGTGTTGAAATGACTATGTGACAAGCTTTCCGGCAGTTAGCTTGATTTCAAACAATGACGTATATGTGCGAGTAAGTTGTACTTAAGGCATATGAGTCTGATCATTGATTTGGACGGGCGTGCGTTGGAGGCGAGTGGCGCAAAGCGCATACGAGCCGCACACGCACCATCAGCAGGCTTTCAGATTCATTCTGTTAAATCTTGCCGATAAGGGGCGATGTTGCGGGAACTTCTTTAGACGAAACATGGTCTTTAACAAAGTTCGTAAACGGCACTATTTCAACCAACACCTCACGAGGAATTCATCATGGCACATCATGCTCTGGCATCACAGGAAAGCTACAACCCCAACCACCTGCTCGATATTCTGCTCGGCAAAATGCAGCTGAAAAACGATGCAGCCTTGTCGCGCATGCTGGAAGTCGCGCCGCCGGTCATCAGCAAGATCCGCCACCACCGCTTGCCGGTCGGCGCCTCGCTCCTGATCCGCATGCACGAAGTCACCGGCATGAGCATCCGCGACCTGCGCGACCTGATGGGCGACCGCCGCACCAAGTATCGTCTGTCGGACGCGCAAGGCCGTCCAAAACCAAGCGAAGAAAAAGCGGCCGCGCCAGAAGGCGGTTCGACGACTGGCAATTATGCGCACTGACGGCACGGGCATGCTTAGGCCAGGCCGCGCATGCCGGTACCAGCAGGCCGCTGAGTTCGCCCCTGCAGCAAGATGGCGGGGGCGAACCCGGCAACGTCAGTTCAGCAAGATTTGCGTGATTTCCTCGAATTGCAGTTCGGCTTCGCGGAACACGTGCAGCCATGCTTCTTCGTTCAGTCCGAGCGCCGTCCACGCGACCGTCGAAACTGTCGGGACGAGGTCGTTCTCTTCTTGCGCCACATCGAGCGCATGGACGACCGCATTGGCCACATGCACGATGGTGGCAAGCACCCCTGAACCCGGTTCCGCCGGGTCGTGATGGTGCGCGATCGCCGACTTGATCGTATCCGAAAAATTCCAGTGTTCGGCCAGCGCCACGCCGGCCACCACATGGTCCACGCCCATCACCGCCTGCTCCGCTTCCAGCACCTGGCTGTCGTTGGCATTGCGCCAGACCATGACCTGCGCGTATTCCTTGGGGAAGGTGCTGACCAGGACCAGGCGTCCTATGTCATGCAGCAAGCCTGCAGTAAACGCGTAATCCTGATTGAAGCGCACCCGGCGCGCGATGACCTTGCAGCAGGCGGCTGCCGCGATCGAGTGGCGCCAGAATGCCCGGTCGTCGAAGCCCACGCACTGGCCATGCGCGAAGCAGCCGGTCACGGCCGCGGCGGTGATCAGGTTGCGCGTGGTCTGGAAGCCGAGGAAGGTGATGGCTTGCTGGATCGTGGTGACCTTGACCTGCAAGCCGTACAGCGAGGAATTGGCCAGGCGCAGGGTCTTGGCGGTAAGCGCCTGATCGTAGGAGACTTTTTCGCGAGCACGGAAATGTCGACATCCTGCTGGTCGATCGCGCTCAGCAGCTCCATCACGACCGTCAGGCAGTGAAGGCAGGTCTTGCAGATTCCTGACGATGTCATCGAGGACGATCTCGCTCATTGGCCTGCTCCCCGGTCCAGTCGGAAGTCGGTGATGTACTGGCGCAGCAGACCGGTCGCGCGGTCGCTGTCGTCGGCCAGGTCGTGCTTGCGGAACAGGTGGGCCAGGCGCGCTTCGATCTTGGCCGGGTCCTTGACCACGGGCGGCGCCTGCGCTTCATCGCACAGGACGGCCAGCATGTCGATCCCGTGGCTGGGCAGCAGTGCGATGGTGCGTTCGTTCAGGACCGCGCCCTTGGGCAGCAGGACCTGGCCCTGCTGGTCCAGCAATTCATCCGACAAGACCATTCCTGGCTTCACCTCTGACAGCGCCAGGTGCTGGTAAGCTGCATTCATGCCCGCCTCCCTGTAGATAACTCGATCTTACCATCGCGAAACCGCGCTGTGACGCCCGTGGACGATCTTTACTTGATGTTAGATTTCTTGCCATTCGGCAGGGCTTCCCGTACATTGGAAGGGCGTGTGCACTGGAGGATTGATGTTCAGTATTCAAAATCGGCTCAAACTGCTGTTTGTGGTGATCGTCACGCTGGTGCTGGCCATTTCCGGCAGCTATACCCAGTATTCGCTCGGCAAGGACCTCGAGGCCAGCAACCAGCGCTTGCGCCAGGGGTGCTGACGCGCCTTCAGATCAGTCTGCCTTCCGCCCTGTGGGATCTCGACAAGTCCAAGGTCGACAGCATTGTCGAAGCCGAAATGCTGCCGCCCGAAGTGGTGTCCATCCGCGTCTACGATACCTCGGTCGGCCTGTTCAGCCTAAGCAAGCTGCGCGCCTCCACCGGCCAATTGGTCGCGGTCGACCAGGCCCCCGAGCCACTTGCACACCCCGGTCGAAGCGACCCTCGTGTTCCAGGATGGCGGCTCGGCCAGCGCCTCGATCAAGCCGGTCTCGGTCGGCAAAGTGGTCATCAATTTCTCGCGCGCCCAGATCGACGCCGCCCTCGCGTCCGAACTGATGCGCAAAGTGGCCGAAGTGCTGCTGCTCGATATTTTCCTGGTGCTGGCGCTGTCGCTGTCGCTGCGCATGGTGTTCGAGCCGCTCAAGCAATTGCGTGACGGCTTGTTCGACCTGGCCACGCGCGGCACCGACGACGTCGAGGAATTGCCCGAGAACCGGCGCGACGAACTGGGCGACGTGATCCGCGGCTTCAACCAGATCCAGCGCCGCCTCAAGTCGACCATTCTGCGGATACGCGAAGCCGAAGATGCGGCGCGCCGCTCGGCCCAGCAAACGGCCCAGGCCCTGACCGATCTGCGCCAGACCCAGGAGTCGCTGCTGCAGGCAGAACGCCTGGCCTCGCTCGGTAGTCTGGTGGCCGGGGTCGCCCACGAAATCAATACCCCGGTCGGCATCGCGCTGACCAGCGCCTCGGTGCTCAAGACGGCCACCGATGAAATCCAGGTGGCGGTCAACACCACCGGCCTGAAAAAATCCGACATCATGCGCTACCTCGATACGGCCAACGAGAGCGCGCCTGATCATGAACAATGCCTACCGCGCGGCCCACCTGATCCACAGCTTCAAGCAGATCGCGGTCGACCAGACCAGCGAGGCGCGGCGGCCGTTCGGGCTGAAAGAATATATCGAGGAAATCGTCTCCAGCCTGCAGCCCAAGCTGAAGAAGACGCCGATCCGGCTGGTGCTCAGCTGCCCGCCCGAGATCGTGCTCGACAGCTACCCGGGCGCGTTTGCCCAGGTCATCACCAACCTCACCCTCAATTGCTGCGAGCACGCGTTCGAAGTCGATACGCCGGGCGAGATCCAGATCACGGCCCGCCTCGACGGCGAGATCGTCGAACTGCATGTCAAGGATGACGGCAAGGGGATCGCGCCCGATGTGCTGGACCGCATCTTCGATCCCTTCTTTACCACGCGGCGCGGGCAGGGCGGCACCGGACTCGGCCTGAACATTGTTTTACAACCTGATTGCCAAGCAATTCGGCGGGACGATTGCGGTGGCCAGCACGCTCGGACAAGGCACCCATTTCACGCTGCGCATTCCGCGCGTCACGCCGCAAGATGCGGGCGCCGATCCGCAGCCGGTCACGGTGGTGGCGCCCGGCACCGGGGTTTGATTGCGGCACTTGAGGGGCGCCAAGCAGCTGCCCTTGAAGTATTGTATTCTCGGCCTGCTTTGAGGTTGTCGCTTGCCACCGCGCGCCATGCCGTCGCGCATTCTATTTTCTGAGGACCATCATGAAACTCTATTTCAGCCCCGGCGCCTGCTCCCTGTCTCCCCATATCGTCCTGCGCGAATCGGGACTGGCGTTCACGACGGAGAAAGTGGATTTGCGCAGCAAGCTCACAGTAAGCGGCGCCGACTATCGCGCCATCAATCCGAAGGGCTACGTGCTTAAGCGCTGGAAACCGACGAAGGCGTGCTGCTGACCGAAGGTCCGGCCATCGTCCAGTACGTGGCCGACAAGGCAGCCAAACCAGGGGCCTGGCAGCCACTGCCATCGCAGCAGCATCGCGCCTACCAGCTGATCGAGTGGCTCAATTTCATTTCGACCGAAGTGCACAAGAATTACAGTCCGCTGTTCAATCCCGCCGCCAGCGAGGACATGAAGGCGGCCGCGCGACGGCCTCAACAAGCGCTATGCTTACCTGGACGGCATCCTGGCCCAGCGCGACTTTTTGCTGGGCGACCAGTTCAGCGTGGCCGACGCCTATTTGTTTGTGGTGACCAACTGGGCCCGGCTGGTCAAGCTGGACCTGGCGTCCTATCCCCACGTGCAAGCGTTCCATGCCCGGGTTGGCGCGCGCCCGGCAGTGCAGGATGCACTGCGCGCCGAAGGCCTCATTGATTAACCCAACCTGAAAGACCTGCCATGACCCTGATCAAGCGCGCCCTGTGCACAAGCCTGCTGCTGCTCGGTTCTGACCGCGTTCATGGCCGAGCTAAACCCCGACTCGTCAAACAATTGCGCGTCTATGTCTTCGACTGCGGCACCATCGACGTGAGCGATATCTCCGTGTTCAGTCCCGGTGTGGACGTGGGCCAGAAAAAGACGCTGACCGATTCCTGCTACCTGATCGCGCATCCGAAAGGCACGCTGATGTGGGATACCGGCTTCAAGCGATGAACTGGCCACCATGGCCGACGGCAAGAAGGTCAGCGACAAGTTCCACGTGCGTCTGAAAAAGTCGCTGGCCGCGCAGTTCAAGGAGATCGGCTACGCGCCGGAGTCGGTCAATTTCCTGGGCTTGTCGCACATGCATTTCGATCATATCGGCAATGTCGGCCTGTTCCCCAAGGCCACGCTCCTGATGCAGAAGGAAGAGTATGAATCGGCCTTCGGCCCCGACGCTGCCAAGTTCGGCAACGATGCGAAGAACTATCCGACCCTGGCCGCCAATCCGAACCAGCAGCTGAGCGGCGACTTCGACGTGTTCGGCGACGGCACGGTGGTGATCAAGCGCGAGGTGGGGCATACGCCTGGCCACCAGGTCCTGTCCCTCAAGCTCAAGAAGACCGGCAATGTGGTGCTCTCGGGCGACGTGGCGCACTTCACCAAGAACTGGGAAAACAAGCGGGTGCCGTCGTTTAACTTTGACAAGGACATGTCGGTCAAGGCGATGGAAGATGTGGCCGCCTTCGTCAGGGCCAACAAGGCCAAGTTCTGGATCCAGCACGACCTGGAGCAGAACGCCAAGATCAAGCACGCGCCGAAGTATTACGAGTAAGCGCAGCGCAAAAAAAAATCCCGCCAGCGTGCGGGATTTTTTTTCTTCTTCTTGTTCGAACAGCAGCAGGCTGCTGCAATATTGCGCGTCGGACAAATCGATCGGCCCCATCAGCTCGTCGTCAGGCGCAATGGCATGGTCAGCAAAATAAGACTGCAAGAAATTCAACAGGCGGGCCATGGCGTTCTCTCAAAAAATGAATCGTGTTTAAGGATCTTCTAACGAACCCGGCGTAGCATCAATTGCTGATACGAATTGTTACTGCTGCAAGCCAATTGTCCCTTTGATCACCGAAGCTTTGGCAGCCTGATAACGAGTCGCTTATCGCTTTGATCATAGCTGTTGCGTCGCAAGATTTTTTCAGCGCGGACCTGCTGTACCCGCGTTTTCTTTGGCGGTATAGTCTGCGTATTCCTATTGCCCTCAAGCACTTAAGTGATGGCATTGAATCAAGTGCGGGCCACCTCGCCCGTACTCTGCAGGACCGTATAGCGGGCAGGACATGCACCATGTGT
This sequence comes from Massilia sp. H-1, assembly GCA_024703915.1. Taxonomy (GTDB): domain Bacteria; phylum Pseudomonadota; class Gammaproteobacteria; order Burkholderiales; family Burkholderiaceae_D; genus Telluria_A. The sequence goes on from CP087969.1 coordinate 3,673,996, forward strand.
CGAACGCCGCTGTCTCTGCCGGGCCCACATCACGCCCGGCAGGCAAGGTAGTTTGATCGTCGCCCGTTATCACTTATTCATAAAGTTCGCCATGCCCAACCTCGCCAAACTCCAGATCGCCTTGAAGAATGTCTACGTCCGTATCGGCGCCGCACTGCTGATCGCGGTGGCGGTCGGGATGGCCATGTATTGGTCCGATGTGCCGCAGGACGCCAGTCCCGTCGTGCACTCGCAAAATATTTCCGAAATCACCGCTGGCCGCGAACAAGGACAAGCTCGAGTACCTGCTGGTGGCCAAGCCGCTGTCGGAGTCGCCACGCTACGTGTTCAAGTTCAAGGGGGCGCCCGCGCTGCACGTGGTGAAAGTGCCGAGCACCTCGCATCTGAGCCTGGAGCGCGAAGTGCTGCTCAAGAACGCGATTCCGTATTCGATCGCGCGACGACTTCCTCGCTTCGCACAAGGCGGTGCTGCTTGACGATGGCCAGAGCGCGGCCGCGGCCGAAGCGATGGTCTTTCTCAAGCGCCATGCGCTCGATATTTTCCTGATCTGCCTGATCCTGTACGCGGTCAAGTTCGGCATTCCCGGCATGGGCATGAGCGCGTCCGTCATCATGCCCGACAAGCTCAAGGGCAGCATGGACGACCTGATCGGCATGGACGACATCAAGCAGGAAGTGCAGCACCTGGAGGACATGATCCGCAACCGCAGCGAATACAAGTCGCACAATATCGACAAGCCCTTCAATGTCATGCTGACCGGCCCGGCTTACACCAGGCAAGACCAAGCTGGTCGGCTACCTGGCCAAGAAGCTCGGCGTGCCGCTGATCCAGGCATCCGGTTCGGCGCTCGAATCGGGCTACGTGGGGGGCGGCTCCAAGGCCCTCAATGCGCTGTACCGCAAGGCATGCGCGCGGCAGCTGCATCATCTTCCTGGACGAAGCGCAAACGCTGTTCATGCCGCGCGGCCGCGGCGAAAAGAAGTGGGAAGACGACACCGCCAACACGCTGCTCGGTCTGCTTGACGGGGTCAGGAGCGACAAGGGCCAGGGCGTGATCTGGGTGGTCGCCTCCAACTTCGACGACGCCTCGGCCGAGATGGACGAGGCGATGCTGCGCCGCTTCTCGGTCAAGATCAATTTCCGCCTGCCCAACAAGAGCGAGCGCAGCGAATTGCTCAAGAATTTCCTGGGCCGCAAGAAAGCCTAGCCTGGTTGACTGGAACAACCTCGACCTGGGCCAGGTGGCCGAGATGACCGCCAACCTGAGTCCGGCACTGCTGGAGACCGTGGTCGAACGCGCCTCGATGATTTCGATCCAGGAAAAGGCGATCATCAATACCGACCTGATGTTCCGCGCCTTCGAGCGCGCCACCCTCGGCCTGACCGACCGCGCCACCACGGCGGAAAAGCACAAGCAGCGCGAACGCGTGGCGCTGCACGAGCTGGGCCACTTCTTCATGCAGATCGACCCCTATCTGCGCCAGGGCATGCCGCTGGCCGAGGTGAAGGAAAAGTCGCACCTGCTCAAGATCAGTACCGAGTCGGTGTCCAAGCTGGGCGCGCTCGGCTACGTGCTGCAGTCGGGCGACGATGTCTCGCTGCGCACGCTCGAGGAACTCGAGCAGGACGTGATCCAGCTGTACGGCGGCGTGGCGGCCGAAGAACTGTTCTACGGCGCGCGGCATTTCCGTGGGCAGCCAGAACGACATCGAGAAGGCCACCAGGATGCTCAATCTGATGGTCAACCGCCTGTCCATGTATTCGCACGCGAAGATCGACTACGCGCAGCTCAAGAATGAAGGCAGCGGCGAGCACACGATCCGCCAGGTCGAACAGAAGTCCGACGAGCTGTACAGCTACACGCTGGGCGCGATCCGCGACTATCGCGAGGTGATCGAATCGATCAAGGACACCCTGCTCGACCAGTACGTGCTGTCCAAGGATGCCGTGTTCGCCCTGCTGGAAGAGCGCCACGAAATGCTGATGGGCCCCCTCAGCGGCGCCCACCGCGCCAACCTCAAGCTGTGCGCGGAAGCGGCCGGCTGCAGTCTGATCAGTGCGGTTTTGCCAGCGCCGCGACGATGTGCGCGGTCATGTTCCGGGCCAGCTCCTGCTCGCCCAGGAACACGGTGCCCTGGCCTTCCTGGCGCAGCAGGTCGGCATCCTGCTCGCTGTGGGTGCGCACCAGGATCCCGACCGAGGGATTGAGAATGCGCGCGGTTTCGATCATGGCGCGCACGTGGAAGGTGTCGGGCGTGGCGATGACCAGCAGCGCCGCATTGGCGATGTGGGCCTGAATCAGCACCGAGGGCTCGGCCGCGTTGCTTAGCCACCGCCGCGATGTCGCTTGCGCGCAGCTGGTCGACCAGCTCCCGGTTCTGCTCCGCGACCACGAAGTGAATCTTCTGTTCTGCCAGCGTGTCGGCGATCATCCGTCCCACCCGCCCGTACCCGACCAGCACCACTTGTCCCGACAGGCGTTCCTGCGGCATCGTCATCGGCAGTTCGGCCAGCGGATCGGTGGAGCGGTCGCCACGGGCGCGCTCGGCCAGCCAGCCGCCCAGCGGCGCCACCGCCTTGAACAGCAGGGGATTGAGCGCGATCGAGATGATGGCGCTTAGCCAGGATCAGGTTCTGGCCCTGCACCGGCAGCAGGCCGAGCGACATGCCCATGGCCGCGAGGATGAACGAGAATTCGCCGATCTGGGCCAGGCTGGCCGATACCGTCAGCGCCGTATTGAGCGGGTAGCGCAGGCCCAGCACCAGCAGGAAGGCGGCCAGCGATTTGCCGAACATGATGATGGCCACCACCACCAGCACCCGCAGCGGGCTCTCGACCAGCACGGCCGGGTCGAACAGCATGCCGACCGAGACGAAGAACAGGACCGAGAACGCGTCGCGCAGCGGCAGCGATTCTTCGGCCGCGCGGTGCGACAGGGGCGACTCGCGCAACACCATCCCCGCAAAGAAGGCGCCCAGCGCGAACGAGACGCCGAACAGCGCCGATGAACCGTAGGCGATACCGACCGCCGCCGCGATCACGGCCAGCGTGAACAATTCGCGCGAACCGGTCTTGGCCACGCGCCACAGGAACCAGGGGAACAGCTTGCGGCCCACCAGCAGCATGAAGGCGATGAAGGCGGCCACCTGGCCGAGCGTGAGGGCGAGCGAGGTCCAGAGATTGCCGCCGCCGCCGCTGACCGTGCCGCCCAGGGGCCCGGCCAGGGCCTAGAAGCAGCATGACCAGCATCAGCACCGTGACCAGGTCTTCCACCACCAGCCAGCCGACCGCGATGCGGCCATTGAGGGACGCGAGCGAGCCCCGGTCTTCGAGCGCGCAGCAGCACCACCGTGCTGGCCACCGACAGCGCCAGCCCGAATACCAGGCCGGCGCCGATGCTCCAGCCCCAGAAGTGGGCCACGCCCATGCCCATGGCCGTGGCCACCGTGATCTGCAGCACCGCGCCGGGCAGCGCGATGGCGCGTACCTCGAGCAGATCGTCCAGCGAGAAATGCAGGCCGACGCCGAACATGAGCAGCATCACGCCGATCTCGGCCAGCTGTCCGGCCAGCGCCAGGTCGGCCGCGAAGCCCGGCGTGGCTTCTAGCCCCGATCAGAATGCCCGCGAGCAGATAGCCGACCAGGGCCTAAGCAACTTGAAACGGACGGCGATCATGCCGAACAGGAGCCCGAATCCGAGGGCGGCGGCAATGGTCGTGATCAGGCTCAGGTCGTGGTGCATCGGGGGCGGCTCCTGGGGTGTGCGAACCCCCAGTATAGAGTGCGCGGCGATTCCGGGTGCGCGCCGCCGCCGGAACCGGGCTAGGGCGCGGTGGCCAGCGCCTGCAGCGCCTTGCGCATCGAGGCGCGCACGGCCAGGAATTCGGCGCTGCGTTCGCCCTTGTTCAGGCGGAACAGCATCAGGCCTTCGACCTGGGCCACCATCAGGATGGCGCGCTGCATGGTCTCTTCGTCGCCGATGGCGGGATTGACGCTGCGGATCATGTTGAAGATGGTCTTGCGTTCGCGTCCGAGCATCTTGTCCATCAGGCGCGAGGCGAAGGCATTGCGCGAGGCCAGCGCCCACAGCTCGAAAAGATCGCGTGGGTGACCGGGTCGGTGATCTCCTCCAGGAACATGTCGGAGGTCGACAGGAAGCGTTCGAGCGGCGAGGCGCCCGGCATGGCGGCCGAAATCGAATCCATCTTGGTCTGGAACAGGTCCATCGTGTACAGCAGCACCGCTTCGAGCAGGGCATCCTTGCTCTGGTAGTAGTGCTGCAGGTTCGACAAGCTCATGCCCGTCTCGGCCGCCACCCGTCGCATCGACAGGCTTAAGCATAGCCATCGGCGGCGAGCAGGGCACGCGCCGCCTGCAAAATCTCGTGCGCCCGCCCCAGCCCTTTTTCGGTGGTGCCGGACTGCTTGTGCTTGAGCGGATTGGTCAATGTGTCGGTCATGCCCCGATTATCGCATGGGGGTTTGAAAAATAGTACGCCTGACCTATAATTGCCGCATTAGGTCGTCCGACCTACTTCCGCATTCTAAACTGGGCAATCCTTACAGGAGTCGACAATGAGCCGCAAAGTCTTTGTAACGGGCGTGGGCATGATCCCTTTCGCCAAGCCGGGCGCCAGCGCCCCCTATGACGAAATGGGCGCACTGGCCACCCGCGCCGCGCTGCAAGACGCCGAGCGTGCCGCATGACGCCGTCGAGCAGGCGTATGCTTAGGCTACGTGTATGGCGACTCCACCAGCGGCCAGAAGGCGCTGTACAAGGTCGGTCTGACCGGCATCCCCATCGTCAACGTCAACAACAATTGCTCGACCGGCTCGACCGCGCTGTTTCTGGCGCGCCAGGCGGTCGAATGCGGCGCGGCCGAATGCGTGCTGGTGCTCGGCTTCGAGCAGATGAGCCCTGGCGCGCTCGGCTCGGTCTTCAACGACCGCCCCAGCCCGTTCGACCCGTTCGACGCCGTCACCGACGCCCTGGTCGGCATGCCCGAGATCCCGCTGGCGCTGCGCTACTTCGGCGGCGCCAACTGGCCCACATGAAAAAATTCGGCACCCCGTTCGACGCCTTCGCCAAGATCCGCGCCAAGGCCAGCCGCCACGCCGCCAACAATCCGCTGGCGCTGTTCCGCAAGGAAGTGAGCACCCAGGACGTGCTGGACGCGCCCATGATCTGGCCGGGCGTGATGACGCGCCTGATGGCCTGCCCGCCGACCTGCGGCGCGGCGGCCGCCGTGCTGGTGTCGGAAGCGTTCATGAAAAAGCACAACCTGAAGGCCGACGTCTTCATCATCTAGCCAGGCCATGACGACCGACCGTCCGGGCACCTTCGAGATCGAACGACATGATGCGCGTGGTCGGCTACGACATGAGCCGCGAGGCCGCCGCCAAGGTGTACGCGCAAGCCTAAGCATCGGCCCGGATGAACTGGACGTGGTGGAGCTGCACGACTGTTTCGCGCACAACGAACTGATTACCTACGAAGCGCTGGGCCTGTGCCCGGAAGGCGGCGCCGACAAATTCATCAGCGATGGCGACAATACCTACGGCGGCAAGGTGGTCACCAATCCGTCCGGCGGCTTGCTGTCGAAGGGGCACCCGCTGGGCGCGACCGGCCTGGCGCAATGCTATGAACTGACCCACCAGCTGCGCAACACGGCTAGACGCGCGCCAGGTGGACGGCGCGCGTGGCGCTGCAGCACAACCTGGGCCTGGGCGGCGCCTGCGTGGTCACCATGTACAAGGCCGCATGATGATGAACGTGACCAACAAGGCTTCTTCCTGGATGACGCCCGAGCTGGAAGGCTTCCGCGACGCCGTGCGCCGTTTTGTCGAGAGCGAGATCGTGCCCAACCAGGAGCGCTGGCGCAAGCAGCAGCACGTGGACCGCGCGCTGTGGGACAAGGGCGGCGAGATGGGCATCCTGTGCGCCGACATCCCCGACCAATACGGCGGCTCGGGCGGCACCTTCGCGCACCAGTCGGTCGTGTTCGAGGAACTCGGCTACGTGGGCGACATGTCGTTCGGGATCCACGTGCACGCGATCGTGGCCCACTACATCCTGAATCAGGGCACCGAAGCGCAGAAACAGAAGTACCTGCCCAAGCTGGCCAGCGGCGAAATGATCGCCGCCATCGCCATGTCGGAACCGGGCGCGGGGTCAGACCTCAAGGGCATCCGCACCACGGCGGTCAAGGGCGCCGACGGCTATCTGGTGAACGGGTCCAAGACCTTCATTTCGAATGGCTACCTGGCCGACCTGATCGCGGTGGTGGTCAAGACCGATCCCGAGGCGGGCGCCAAGGGCGTGTCGCTGCTGCTGCTTGAAACGAAGGACAATCCGGGTTTTCGCGTCGGGCGCATCCTCGAAAAAGTCGGGCAGAAGGGGCAGGATACCTGCGAGCTGTTCTTCGACAACGCGCATGTGCCGTTCGAGAACGTGCTGGGCGGCGTCGAAGGCAAGGGCTTCGCCCAGCTGATGACGGAACTGCCGTACGAGCGCACGATCCTGGGCGTCTCCGGCGTGGCCGCCATCGAGCGCGCTGCAGCTGACGGTCGAGCACACGCGCGAACGCAAGGCTTTCGGCCAGACCTTGATGGACATGCAGAACACGCGCTTCGTGCTGGCCGAAATCAAGACCGAAGCGACGGTGGCGCGCATCTTCATCGACCGCTGCATCGAAGACACCATTGCCGATGACATGGACACGGTGCGCGCATCGATGGCCAAGTACTGGATCTCCGACCTGCAATGCAAGGTCGTCGACCAGTGCGTGCAGCTGTTCGGCGGCTACGGCTACATGCTCGAATACCCGATCGCCCAGATGTACGTGGACGCGCGGGTGCAGCGGATCTATGGCGGCGCCAATGAGATCATGAAAGAAATCATCGCACGCTCACTGTAAGGAAGACACCATGGCCGGACCGCTGGCGGGCGTACGCGTGATTGAAATGGTCGGCCTGGGGCCTTGTCCCTTCGCCGCCATGATGCTGGCCGATATGGGCGCGGAAGTGATCCGCATCGACCGCAAGAGCGCGCCCGGCGCGCCGACGCCGTTCCCCATCCTGGGCACCAAGTACGACGTGATGGCGCGCGGGCGCCGCTCGCTGGCGCTCGACCTCAAGCAGCGATGGCGCGCGAGGTGGTGCTCACGATGATCAGAATCGGCCGACATCCTGATCGAAGGCTTCCGGCCGGGCGTGATGGAGCGGCTCGGTCTGGGTCCGCAGGAATGCCAGGCGCGTAATCCGGCGCTGGTGTACGGCCGCATCACCGGCTGGGGCCAGGACGGCCCGCTGGCGCAGGCGGCCGGGCACGACATCAACTACATCGCCCTGACCGGCATGCTGCACGCCATGGGCAGGGCGGGCGAGCCGCCCGCGCCGCCTCTGAACCTGGTGGGCGACTTTGGCGGCGGCGCGATGATGCTCGCGTTCGGCGTTGTCTGCGCCGCGCTGGAAGCAAAAACATCGGGCAAAGGGCAGGTGGTGGACGCCGCCATGACCGACGGCGCCGCGCTGCTGGGCGCGATGATGTACGGTTTCCGTGCCTACGGCGCGTGGAGCGACGCGCGCGGCGCCAACCTGCTCGACGGCGGCGCCCACTTCTATGACACCTATGCCTGCGCCGACGGCAAGTTCATTTCGATCGGCGCGATCGAGCCGCAGTTCTACGCCTTGCTGCTCAAGCTGGCGAACATCGACGATCCCGCCTTCCACGCGCAGATGGACCCGCGCCAGTGGCCCGCGCTGAGCGACAAGCTGGGCGCCGTGTTCATGGCCCGCAGCCGCGACGCATGGTGCGCGCTGCTGGAAGGGACCGACGTCTGTTTCGCGCCGGTGCTGGACATGGCCGAAGCGCCGGCAGCATCCGCACAATGCCGCGCGCGCCACCTTTGTCGAGCGAGACGGGGTGACCCAGCCGGCAGCCTACCCCCGCGCTTTAGCCGCACGGCGCCCGAGGTGGGCATCGCCCCGGCCCCGCCCGGGCAGCACAGCACGGCGGTACTGGCCGACTGGGGCTGGTCGCAGGAGGCCATCGCGGCGCTGGCCAAGCAGGGAGTCATCTAGCCGATGTGTGGTGTACCATGGGCCCATACCAAACTCGCGCCAGGGCTCGCAATGGACAACACGCTGACGGACGGACTGCTGGCCCCCATCGAGATCGCCCAGGTTCCCGGACGCGATCTGTTTGTCGTCGCCAAATACCTGATCCCCACGAATGCCTATCTGGCGCAGGGCTGCCTGGTCGCGGCCTAAGCATTCCTGCCGTGGTGGCCGATGCCAACCATGCGCAGGCCGACCTGCTCATCTCGCCCGCCATGGGCGGCGTGCGGGTGCTGGTGCCCGAGGCGCACATCGCGCAGTCGCAGGCGGTGCTGGAGGCGCTGGCGCGCGGCGACTTCGCGCTCGACGACGATGCCGATGTCGGCGCATCCGACGAATTCTTCCCATGAAAAACGCCCCGCAAGGGCGGGGCGCTGCTGAACGATGCGGCGCGGCTTACTTCTGGCTTGGCCTTCAGTTCCTTGCTGATCAGTTGATCGAGCGCGGTCGAGGTGTTCTTGGCCTGGCAGCTGCCCGGGGTGCCGGTGCCGCCCTGCTGGGCCAGCGTGCTCGCATCGACGCCGCACACGGCTGCCGCCACGCCGACTGGCGCCTGGATCATGGCGGGGATTTTGCTGGCGTCGGCGTTGATGTTCTTGGCGACGGTGGTGGCCACGCCGCTGAGGTCGACCGAGATCATGTTGGACTGCTGAGCTGGAAGCGAGTGGTGCGTAGCACAGGGCGATGGCGGAGGCCATGGTGGCCAGTGCGAGGGTTGCTTTAGTCATGTGGTTCCTTCATTTCAGATTGACAGAATCATCCGGAAAGCCCGCCGTTGTTGGGGCGGCATGGATGAAGCGAGTTCGCAGTATCGGCCAATTTGAAAGCGCGCTGGACAGTTTGTTACATGCCTTTACAAGCTTCCAATAGGAATTATTTTCCACCACTAAATTTGAATTTACCCCAGTAATTGCCGCTATTTGACAACCAGCGCGATCTCGCGCTGCACGATGGTGTTGAACGATGGCGTGCCACCGACCAATGCATCAAACATCGCCTGCGTTTGCTGTTCTTGCAGGAAATGCAGTTGCGCCGGTGTTGGCCGCGTGAAGCTGCTGCTGCACTGTGCCCAGGCGACCAGTTCACGGCGCAGGGTCGCAGTCAAGGCATGGTCCGATGAGCCTGCGGCGAGGGATATCCGCGCCACGGCCTCCAGCAGCGTCCATTGCCCGAAGCGGGCAAATTCAAGCAGCACGGTCCATTCCTGGCGCGCGAGCAGATCGGCCTGCAGCGTATCGAAAGCAATATAAGCACCGCGGCGGCGCACCAAGGCCAGCGCGATTTTCCTGATGCTGTCCGCGTCGTCGGAAAATGCCTGCAGTGCGATCTCGTCCTTGCTCTCCTCGGCCAGCTTCAGCCAGGCATACAGCGCGGCCTGGCGCACGGCGTGTTGTGGGTGCTGCGCAAATGGCCGGACCAAGGTCACATCGTCCTTGTCGCGAAAGCCTGCCAGTGCAGTCAGAACGATGCATCGCTGTGCGTCGCCGAGCGTGGGATCGGCAAGCTGCGTGCGGTAGTACGACTTGACGTCGACCTGATCGGCAATGCAGAAGGCGATAGCCGTCTGGCGTACCCACGATTGCCGGTCCAGCAGGCAGGAAGCGGCCAGTTCCCGCGTGCTGTCGGTCGTGGGCGGCTGCAGCAAGCCGCGGATTCCCAGCGTGCGCACCCGGCCGAAACGGGAGTTCGCGGCCTTGGCATAGCGTGCCGCTTGCAGCAGCAGGGCAAGTGATGAATCATGTTGGCCGCATTCCCCGCCAGGACAATGTCCACGCGGCTGGAAAGCGCCAGGTCAATCAGTGCTTAGCTGCTCAAGCAAGGCATGCCGGTGCAAGAGATCGAAACATGCGCGGCCCACCTTGATATCGGAACCCTGGACCGCTGCCAGCAATGCGTCCGGCGAAACGTGGCGCAGCAATTCGGCTTCAAATTGCACCAGCCATTGTTCATGCTGCGTTCGGCCCTTCAGACGCAGCCTGAGAATGGCCGGAAGCATGCCGATGACCGCGCTGGCTAGTACCTTGGAAAGCGTCGCCAGCACGGTGACGCGCTGCATCGCGCACTTGCAGGTACCCAGTCGTTGAGTCGCTCGATGAGCAGGGGAAGCAGCGCCGGATCGGCGCAGGTGGCGGCTTGTTCGACCGCAGCCTGGCGCGTAAAGCCGGAACGGTGACTCAGGTTCTCGATCAACTTGGACGCTGGTGGCGCTGGCGGCGCGGGCGGCGCAGAAGGAGACGGGGTCTTCTTGAACCAATCGAAAAAGGATGTCATCGGGCGTTGCTGCCTTCCATCGATTCTTCGTCCCACGCGCTTGCGCCGAGCAGGATGATCTTCAGCTGGCGCACGAAATTTTCCGCCATCTCGTTTTCCAGCAGCGGCTGGTCCGGCGGCAGGTCGAGAATGTCGGTGGCGGCGGCCAGCATGGTCATCACGATCAGGCCGCACACCATTTGCAGGCGCGGGGTCGGCAGTTCGCGGTACAGGCCGAGGGCGCGGAAGTCCTGCGCCATTTCATTGGTGAAGTGGGTGACGTCGTTGCGGATCGCCAGGCGCAGCACGCGGCTGCCGCCCGAGCGTTCGCTCGAGATGAACAGGAACTGCAGGCGGTTCGCCTTCACATAGTCCTGATACACCTTGACCGAGCGGCGCACCATGCTGCCATGTTCGACGTTGACCTGGCGCGCCTCGCGCAGCAGGCGGCGCAGCGTGATGCCCATTTCCTCGACCAGCTCCAGGCCCAGTTCATCGGTATTGCGGAAGTGGCGGTAGAAGGCGTTGGGCACCATGCCTAGGCCTGGCGGGCGATCTCGCGCAGCGCGATGCCGCTGAAACTGCGGCCTTCGCCCACCAGCGTCAGGGCGGCATTGAGCAGGGCGCGGTGCGTGACGGCCTTGCGTTCGCTGCGGCTGAGAAGGTCGTGATCGGTATCTGGCATGGTGACTTGAGTGTACGGGTGTTCCCGCATTCTACAGGCTCTTTCCAGAGCGATTCTTCTAAATTCAGGGCCGTTTCTTGACTTTGAGTGTACAAGTGTACACAATGCAGGCTGTTTAAACTTGGCAGTAACTCCGATGACAACCTTCCGCAACGCGATCGCCGGTCTGGCCGACATGTTCGCCTACCCGCTGCGCCACTCGCACTACCTCGAGCTGGTCAATCCGCTCTGGACCCGGCACGTGCTGATGGCGCGCGTGGAAGCCGTATGCGACGAGACGGCCGACAGCCGCACGCTGACGCTGCGCCCAGGGCGCGGCTGGCGCACGCACCGCGCTTGCCCAGTTCGTGCGTCTGGGCGTGCCAATCGCGGGCAAGCGCCATACGCGCACGTATTCCATTTCGTCGGCCCCGGCGCGCGACGACGGCTGCATCACGGTGACCGTCAAGGCGATCGAAGGCGGGCGCGTGTCGCGCCAGCTGGTGAGCGGCGTGAAGGTGGGCGACTATCTGCCGCTGGGCGAGCCGCAGGGCGAGTTCACGATCCCCGACTCGATGCCGGTGCATCCGCTGTTCATCACCGGCGGCAGCGGCATCACGCCGGTCATGAGCATCCTGCGCAGCTACGTGCTCGAATACGACATCATTCCGGACGCGGTGCACATGCACTACGCGCCGCACGCGGGCGACGTCATTTTTGGCGACGAACTGACGCAGCTGCAGGCCACCCAGCGCCACTACCAGCTGCAGCGCTACTACACGCGCGCCGTCGAAGGCGCGGCCAGCGTCCACTTCAGCGCGGCGCAGCTGGAAGCGGCATGCCCTGACTGGCGCGAACGCGAAGTGTGGGCCTGCGGTCCGGCGGCCATGCTGGACGCGGTCGAAGCCCACTGGGCCCAGGCCTAGCCTGTCGCGCCAGCTGCATACCGAGCGTTTCCACGCCAAGGTGGCCGAAGCGCCGGCCGAAGGCGTGAAGGCGGGGCGCGTCTTTTTGCCGCCAGCGGCGTGACCGCCAAGTCCGATGGCACAAGCTGCCTGCTGCTGACGGCCGAGAACGCGGGCCTCAATCCCGCGCACGGCTGCCGCATGGGCATCTGCCATGGCTGCAACACGACGCTCGTCAGCGGCTGCGTGCGCGATACGCGCACCGGCGATCTGATTGCCGAGGCGGGCGACAAGGTGCAGGTCTGCGTCTGCACCGCCGTCGGCGACGTCGAGCTGGCGCTGTAAATCACACATAGAACAGGACACATCATGGCCATACCCGCTCACCTGAGCCCCGCCGACATCGACGCCTTCGGACGCGAGATCGAGGCAATCCGCAGCGAAGTGATGGACAGCCGCGGCGAACGCGATGCGCGCTACATCTACCGCCTGATCAAGGTCCAGCGCAGCATGGCGCTGGGCGCGCGCGTACTCATTTACGCGAGCCTGGCCTTCCTGCCGCAGTGGGGCCATGCGCTGGCCGCCTGGAGCATCTTCTGGCCGCTGATCGCGCTGGGCACGATCCTGCTCGGCAGCGCCAAGATCCTGGAGAACATGGAGATCGGCCATAACATCTCGCACGCGCAGTGGGACTGGCTGCGCGACCCGGCGATCCAGTCGGGCAGCTGGGAGTGGGATCACGTGTGCCCGTCGGACCAGTGGAAGCACTCGCACAACGTCAAGCACCACACCTGGACCAATGTGTTCGGCAAGGATGCGGACGTGGGCGGCTACGGCTTGCTGCGCCTGTTCTCGGCCCAGCGCTGGAAGCCGTTCAACCTTGGCAATCCGCTGTGGGCGCTGCTGCTGGCGATCCTGTTCGAGTGGGGCATCGCGATCCAGGAGCTGGAGCTGGGCCGCATTCTGGAAGGGGCGCATGAGCTGGGCGACGATCCGCCCGCTGTGGCTGCGCACGCGCGAGAAAATGCTGCGCCAGATCCTCAAGGACTACATCCTGTTCCCGCTGCTGGCGGGGCCCTTCTTCTTTTATGTTTGCGGCGCCAATGCGGTCGCCAATATCATCCGCAATCTGTGGACCTACCTGATCATCTTCTGCGGCCACTTCCCGCGCGACGTGCACGTGTTCACCAAGGACCAGGTGGAAAACGAGACGCGCTCGCGCTGGTATGTGCGCCAGCTGCTCGGCTCCTGCAATATCGGCGGCGGCAAGCTGTTCCACATCATGAGCGGCAACCTCAGTCACCAGATCGAGCACCACCTTTTCCCGGACATGCCGAGCAACCGCTATCCGGAAATCGCGCCGCGTGTGCGCGCTCTGTGCGAACGCTTCAAGCTGCCGTACAACACGGGCTCGCTCTCGCGCCAGTTCGGCACCACCGTGTGGCGCATCATGCGCATGAGCTTCCCCGGCTACAGCCCGCTGCTGGACGGGCCGCCGCCGGTGCGCGTCAAGGCTGCGGCATGAACGCGCGGTCGCTATGATTCTGTAGTCGGCGAAGGGCGCCGCTTCCTGCGGCGTGACCGGCTGCACGGCCACGCCCAGGCACTTGCCGAGGAAGGCTTCCGACAGCGCATAGAATGGCATCCGCGCCGGGTACAGGCCGTGCCCGGATTCCGGCATTTCCACAAAGGTGTAGCGCGGATTGGCGGCCAGCATGTCGTCGGCGAACTGGCGATTGTCGTCGAGGTAGGTGATGTCGTCGCGGCCGCCGTGCAGATGCAGGACCGGGATCGCTTTGAGCGCATCGATATGCGACGACGGCGACATGCGGATCATCGCTTCCTTGTCGGCCGTCACGCGCGTGTCGCCAACGCGCTGCAGGATGTCCGAACCCTCCCCATACTTCTTAAAGAGCCGGTCCCCGAACTTGACGATGTCCATCGATGCCGAATCGATGACGGCGCAGCGCAGGGGCGTGCTTAGGCTGCCGCCAGGTGCATCGTGAGGTAGCCGCCGAAACTGGTGCCCATGCCCGCGACCCGGTCCGGGTCGAGGCGGGAAGTTGGCCAGCGCGTAGGCCAGGCCGACGTTGACGTCCCTGGGAATGTCGCCAAGCCCCACTGGCGCGCATCCATCTGCAGGAAGCGCTCTCCGAATCCGGACGACCCACGGTAGTTGATGGTGATGACGGCGATGCCGCGGCTGGTGAGCCAGAAGCGCTGCGCATCGAACGCGGCGAAGTCGCGCTTGCTCGGTCCGCCGTGCACCAGCAGCACTGACGGGCAGCGCGTTTTCTCGCACACGCCGGCGCGCAGCAAGGCCACGTGGCCCGACAGTGCGAGTCCGTCGGCACCCTTGAATTCGAACGAGCGCACGCGCAGGTCGGGCGAATCCACATACGTGAATACGGCAGGCGGCAATGGCGCGATCTTTTGGTCCTGCGGTCGAAGCTGACCATGCGCGGCGTGCCCTCGCGGTGCTTGTAGGCGACCACCCAGTAACGGTCGTTCGGGGAGCGGTCGAGAATGGTCGGGAAACCGTTGCCGTTCGCGGCCAGCAGCGCGAGATCGGGCGCGACTTTCGGGTTGAGGATCAGGTGCCGCGGCGCGGTCGTTTCGATGTCGGCAAAGTCGGGCGCCATGGTGAGCGGATCGAGAATCAGCCTTTGAATGTCGACCGGTGCCTGCAGCACCGATTTGTGTTCGCCGGTGGCCGTGTCGAGCGAGAACAGGCCCAGCGTGTCCTGGCCGTAGGAAGACAGGATCCATGCGCGGCCGTCGCCCGAGATCGACACCAGGCCACCGGCGTGGCGCAGGTCCTGCTGCGCGGTCTTCAGCGTGCCGCGCTTGCCCGCGTCGGCGCTTGGCGCTGAAGATCCATTCCCGGCCTGGGACCATGCGGAAGTAGCGCTTGTTCGTGGCGAGATAGCCGGGCAGGTGGTTCGCTGCCGCATCGGCGTCAACCAGTTCGCCGTCAGGACCGAGGTCCTGTTCCTTGCCGTCCTTGCGATAGCGCTCGTACGTGAACGCGTAGTTATTGGTCGGCATACCGTAGGCAAAGGCTTGCTGGTAACCGGGGCCGGTGACGAGGGTCAGCTGGCCGGATTCGGCATCGAAGCGGTACAGGGCCGAACCCTTGTCGCTGCCGACCGAGATGATCAGGGCGTCAGCTGCGGCGCTGGTCCAGCGGTAGTACTGGCCGCACGCCCGCAGGCAGGCCGAGGTCTTTGGCTGCGCCGCCCGCCATTGGAAAGATGCGCAGCTTGCCGTCGCTGACCGCAGTCGATGCGATCCATTTGCCGGACGCGCTGATGGCCGGACGGCTGTGGGTGACGGAATTGAAGATGTCGCTACGGGCGGGCAGGGGTGCTGCGTGCAGCGGCAGGCTGGCAGCCGAACGAGCAGCAGCGCGGTGAACTTGTGCATTCGGAATCCATGAAGTGGGCGGAGCGCCCACATCATGTGCTTGCCGATTCAACGCTGTCAATATATCAAACGCCGTGCGGCAGCCCGAGGTTTTGATTGGCTTAAGCACCACGATGTCGATCAGGCGCGGCTTGGGCAGGTTCAGCGTCGCCATCAGCGCGCAAAAATCGTCCTTGCTGCGGTTGGCCAGGCGCGCGTTGTGGCGCTTCTCCCAGCCGATGGTCGATACCGACTGCCCCTTGTAGTCGTGACCGGGCCATACGCGCGTGGCGTCGGGCAGCGTGAACAGTTTGTCGGTCACGCTGTCGTACAGCGCTTGCGCGCTGCCGCTCTGGAAGTCGGTGCGGCCGCAGCCGTCGATCAGCAAGGTGTCGCCAGTGAAGAGGTTATCGCGCCACAGGTAGCTGACGCTGCTTAAGCCGTGTGGCCGGGCGTATGCAGCACGGCGATCTGGTCGTGCGCGCCGAAGCGGACGATGT
Organism: Massilia sp. H-1; assembly: GCA_024703915.1. GTDB lineage: Bacteria > Pseudomonadota > Gammaproteobacteria > Burkholderiales > Burkholderiaceae_D > Telluria_A. Next base: position 3,689,839 of record CP087969.1, read on the forward strand.
CGCCGTCGTTGAGCTGCACCTCGGTCGGCAGCGATGCCGCAGCCGGAAGGCACGGCGGCCTGGGCGCCGGTCAGCGCGCGAGCTTGCCTAACCGACGTGACGTGGTCGGCATGGGCATGGGTCTCGAGCACATAGACCAGTTGGACGCCGAGCCGCTCGAGATGTTTGAGGTCGCGTTCCACGTGGCGCTCGACCGGATCGATGATCACGGCCGAGCGCTGATCGTCGGCGATGAGAATGTACGTGAAGGTCGACGATTCGGGATCGAACAATTGAACGGGATTGGTAGTCATTTTGTTTCTCCTCTTAGATTGCCGAACGAACCAGCATGCCGACGGCGACCGCCGCCGACACTGCAGCGAAACCGATCTGCAGCTGCGGGCCAGCCAGCCGTGCGGATACGGCGCGTCCGGCCAGCATGCTTAAGCCAACGCGCCCCCAGAAAACGGCAGCGCGACAGCCCACAGCATGCCGCCGCTCGCCGCGCTGCTGGCCAGTACGCCGCTGGCCGAGACCAGGGCGATGACCGCAAGCGATGTCGCTACCACCGAGGCCATCGCCAGGTCGGTATGGCGCTGCAGGGCTTAAGCACCATGACAAAGCCGCCGCCCACACCGAGCAGTCCTGACAGAAGGCCTAGGCCACTGCTCCCGACAGCGCCAGCGCGCAGGCGCAGCTGCGGGTCCAGATAAAGCGTCCGCCCGCCTCGTCGCGCTGGCAGGGGTAGATGCGTCCGCTGGCGGTGGCCGCCGGCAGGCGCGCGGCCTGGCGCCAGCTGCGGTAGGCGACCAGCAGCAGGACCAGCGCGAACAGGGCGCCCAGCCAGCGCTGATCGATCCGGGTGCGCCAGCCACAGGCCGAGCGGCGACAGGAGCATGCCGGTGGCGGCGACCAGCAGCGCGGCGCGCCAGCGCACGATCCCCTGGCGCAGCCCGAGGAGCGCGCCCAGCGTGGCCGCCATGCCGACCGCCAGCAGGCCGATCGGGCTAGGCCTGCGCCACGCTCATCGGGATCCCGAAGACGAGCAGCGGGACGGCGAGGATGCCGCCATGGCGCCGGTGAGCGCAAGGATCAGGCCGACGATCAAGCCCAATGCAAGTGCGGTCAGCATGGCCTCAGGCTCCTTACAGGGCTTGCTTGCGGCCGCGCGGCAGGCGTTCGAGCAGTTCGAACAGCGCCATGCTAGGCCAACATCGCCGCGCCGAAAATCAGCGGCTTGCTGCCGCCGCTGAGGAGCGATGCCAGGGCCGGGCCGGGGCAGTAGCCTGCCAGGCCCCAGCCGACGCCGAAGGCCAGGCTGCCCAGAACCAGACGGCGGTCGATATGGGCGGCGGTGGGCAGACGCATGGCGTCGCCGAGCAGCGATGTCGTGCGGCGCGCGGCGAAGCGGAACGCGAACAGACCGACCAGGATGGCGCCGCCCATGACGAAGGCGAGCGACGGATTCCAGTGTCCGGCCAAGTCCAGAAAGCCGGTGACCTTGGAAGGATCGGTCATGCCGGAGACGATCAGGCCGATGCCGAAGATCAGGCTAGGCCGCAAGCGCGATGATGATGTGCATGGTGACTCCTTATCCGATTATGTGGCGAACGATGAAGACGGTGGCAGAAAGCCGGCCGCCATGAAGGCGGCAGTCGCCACCAGCGAGCGGGGTGACAGGCGCGAAATGCCACACACGCCGTGACCGCTGGTGCAGCGAAGGCGCCGTAGCGCGTGCCGACACCGACCAGCAAGCGTAAAGCAATGACCAGGGTCGCTCTGCTTAAGCATCGACCTGCACCGCGGGCAGCGGAGCGAACAGGGCGTAGACGGCTGGCGCGCCGATCAGGCCGAGCAGAAATGCGAAGCGCCAGGCGATGTCGCCCCTGGGCCACTGGAGCAGGCCGCCGAGGATGCCGCTGATGCTTAGGCGATGCGCCCGTTGAACAGCACGAACAGCGCCGCCGCCAGGCCGATCAGGATGCCATGCCAGCCAGCGAAGCCCAGGGGGTGAAATGAATCCAGTCGATAGTCATGATGTCGCTCCTTCTGTTTTCGGGCAGTAGAGTTGATACAGCACTTGCAGCACTGCCATCGCCTCGCCACTGGCGATGCTGTAATAGATTTGCTTGCCTTCGCGCCGGGTTGTGACGAGCGCTTCGTCATGCAGCACGGCCAGCTGCTGCGACAGGGTGGGTTGCTGGATGCCCAGCTGCTGCTCGAGCTCGCTGACGCACAGCGGGCCTTGCGTGAGCTGGCACAGCAGCAGCAGGCGGTCGCAGTTGGCCAGCGCCTTGAGCAGGGCGGAGGCTTGGGCAGCGGCCGCTTGCATCACGGCGGGATCGAATGGCGGGTGGGGTGTCATGTTGCTCAGTCCTGGAAAGCGGGTACATGTACATTATACATAAAAACAAAATATAAGTTTATAGATTGATTTTTTGCCGGTGCGGCAGGTCCATGCCATCGCGGTCCCGAGCCCGCCACGCGACATGGTAATATTTGCACCAAATCAACTATGGTGCCTGACCCGGCATGCAGACATGAACCTGGAAAATGGGAACGGCGCCGCCTGGCTGCAGCGCTTTCCGCCAATCACCGTCGCATTGATCGCGGTCAGTGTCGCAGTGGCGCTGCTGTCGAATTTTGGGTCGTCGGTTTCTGCCCTGCATTCGCTATTCATCGCGGATCCAAACAGTGCCGGTTTTCAGAGCATTCTCGAAGGCCAACTTTGGCGTCTGCTGACACCCATCTTCATCCACTTCGGCGTCCTGCACATACTGTTCAATATGATGTGGCTTTGGGACCTTGGCGGGACCATCGAGCGAATGAAGGGCTGGCTATTCTTTGCCGGATTCGTTTTCTCGGTCGGCATCGCATCGAACATCGCCCAGTTCGTTATTGACGGATCGCCATTCTTCGGCGGCATGTCGGGCGTGGTGTATGGCTTGCTTGGCTATGTCTGGATCAGCGGGAAGCGAAATCCACAAAGCGGCTTTGGTTTGCACGGTCAGACAGCCATCATGATGTTCGGCTGGTACGTCTTGTGCTGGACCGGACTGCTCGGCCCGGTCGCCAACTGGGCGCATACCATGGGATTGATTCTTGGGATTGCCATCGGGTTTCCGAAGCGGAAATCGTGGTAGGAACTGCGACGCTGCTGAGCGTCGTGGCAATAAAAAAACCGCAGTCTCTTTGGGAGAACTGCGGCTTTTCGATCTTCCTGATACCTTGGAAGAAGTATTCTTGGTGGTGATAGGTGGACTTGAACCACCGACCCCAGCATTATGAATGCTGTGCTCTAACCAACTGAGCTATATCACCCAACAGCCGAGCATTATAGGCACTTCAAAACGGTCTGTCAAGCCGCGCCCATTATTTTGTCTTGTGGGCCGCAATCGCGTCCAGCATCGTGTTGGCGGTATTGTCGGCCAAACAATCGATCACGACCCGTTCCGGCATCGCGCGCAGCCAGGTCAGCTGGCGTTTGGCCAGCTGGCGGGTGGCGACAATGCCGGTCTCATGCAGGCTAGGCGCGGTCGATGCTGCCGTCGAGGTATTCCCAGGCCTGGCGGTAGCCCACGCAGCGCATCGACGGCATCGACGGCAGCAGATCGCCGCGCGCGCAGGCCTAGCCACTTCGGCCACGATCCCGCTGTCGTCGCTGGTGCCGAGCATCTGGTCGAAGCGGGTGGCGATGCGCCGGTGGAGCACGGCGCGGTCCGACGGTTCGAGCGCGAACGAGAGCAGGTCGAACGGCAGCTCCAGCTTTTCGCGGCCGGTCAGCAGTTCGGACATGGGGCGTCCGCTCAGCGCAATGATCTCCAGCGCGCGGTTGATGCGCTGTGCATCGTTCGGCTTGAGGCGCGCGGCGGTGACCGGGTCGAGCGCGCGCAGCTTTCGTGCATGCCGGGCCAGCCGATGGCGGCCGCCTCCAGTTCGATGCTGGCGCGCAGGTCGGCGTCGGCCGTGGGCAGGTCGTCCAGGCCGGCATGGTCAGGCCCTTGAAGTACATCATCGTGCCGCCGACCAGTAGCGGCAGCTTGCCGCGCGCCTGATCTCGTCGACCAGGCGCAGGGTCGCGGCGCGGAACTGCGCCACCGAATACGCTTCGGACGGATCGATGATGTCGATCAGGTGGTGCGGCGCGCTGGCCAGTTCTTCCGCGGTCGGCTTGGCGGTGCCGATGTCCATGCCGCGATAGACCAGGGCCGAATCGACCGAGATGATTTCGGCCGGAATCCGGCTGGCGATCGCCAGCGCGGCGGCGGTCTTGCCCGACGCGGTCGGGCCCATGATGGCGACGGCGAGCGGCTTCATGACGCCACCTTGGCGGTATGTTCGCCCAGCAGGCGGGACGACGCAAAAATGCAGGCGCCGAGCGTGCAGGCGATGATCGCCAGCGGGTACAGGCTGCCATTGAAGCTGGCGCCGACCGCGGTGCCGACCGCGAACGCGACGCTCATGTACAGCGCCCCCATCAAGCCAGCGGCAGGTGCCCTGCTTGGGGAAGGGCGTGACCAGAGCCCTGCGAGACCGGGAAATTGACGCCGTGCGCCAGCATCGTCAGGAACATCGCGCCGACCACCAGCGACCAGTGGGCGACGCCGAAGCCGACGGCGGTCAGGAACAGGGCGCTTACTGCGAGCGACATCGTGGTGCCGATGCGCAGCGTGATGGCCTGGCCGAATTTGGGGAGCAGGTGGCGGCACAGGATGGTGCCGCTCATGTAGCCGGACACGCCGAAGGCGAAGCAGAAGCCGAACATGGAAGTGGGCACCTGCAGAATGCGGATCAGGACCGGCGACGAGCCCGATATGAACGCGAAGATCGAACCGTACGACAGCGCGCCGGGCAGGGCATAGGTCCAGAATTCGCGCGAGCCGAGCACCAGCCTGAAATTGGCGGACAAGCTCTACCCATTCGGTCGCGTGCGGGTTCTTGTGTTCATTGGTCTCCGGCAGGCGCAGGATCACGGCCAGCAGCACCAGCGACGACAGCAGCGACAGTGCGACGAAGGCGGCTTGCCAGCCGAACGTCACCTGCAGCCAGGAGCCGAGAATGGGGCCGGTCAGCGGCGCCACCGACAGCCAGGTGCTGGCGCGTGCGACCACGCGGCCGCTGTCGGCCGGTGCGTAGGCGTCGCGCACGATGGCGCGCGCGATGATGATGGCCGAACAGCAGCCCAGGGCCTGCACGAAGCGCGCCGCGATCAGCAGCTCGATCGTGGGCGACAGCGCGCATAGCAGACTGGCCAGCACATACAGCGCAAGACCGGCGATGACGACCGGCCGATGGCCGAAGCGGTCCGACAGCGGTCCGATGATCAGCTGTGCGCCGCCGAAGGCGATGACGAACATCGACAGCGTCAGCTGCACCTTGGACGATGGCGCACCGAACACGCTGCCAAGGCTCGGCAGCGAAGCCAGATACAGGTCGGTCGACAGCGGCTGCAGCATCAGGAAGCCGATCACCAGCAGCAGGATCGGCGCTTGCGCGTGTGCGCAAGCGGGCGTGGCGTGACGGTCGTGTCGCTCATTACTGGCCGCGCAGGAAAAGCTTGTCGAGGGCGGAGATCTCCAGCTGGACCCAGGTCGGGCGGCCGTGGTTGCACTGGTCGGCGCGCTCGGTGCTTTCCATCTGGCGCAGCAGGGCGTTCATTTCCGGGTACCGACAGGATGCGGTTGGCGCGCACGGCGGTGTGGCAGGCGAGGGTGCCGAGCAGCTCGTTGCGGCGCTCGATCAGCACGCGCGAGCCGCCGAATTCACGCACATCGCGCAGCACGTCGCGTGCCAGGGTCTGGGCGTCGGCGTTCTTGAGCAGGGTCGGCACCGAGCGCACCGCAAGCGTGGTCGGCGAGATCGCCGCGATGTCGAAGCCGAGCGCCTTGAGCGTGTCCTGGTTTTCCTGGGCCGTGCCCACTTCGACCGCATCGGCGAAGAAGGTCACGGGAATGAGCAGCGACTGGACTTGCATGTCCTGGCCGTCGACCTGGGCATCGAGCGCGGTCTTGAGCTGCTCGTAGAGGATGCGTTCGTGCGCGGCGTGCATGTCGACCAGCACCATGCCCTTGGCGTTCTGCGCCAGGATGTAAATGCCGTGCAGCTGGGCCAGCGCGAAGCCGAGCGGATACTCGTCGTTGGACATGGTCTGGGCCGAGCGCCACATAGGGCGTCACCGGCGCGGTCGCGGCGTTCGAGCCGGATGCGAACAGGGCGCCGTAGCTGTCCATCGTCTGGGCCACGCCCGGTGCGTCATGGCGGCTGCCCGGCGCGAAAGGCGACGGCGAGAAGGTCGGCGACAACTGGGCGCCGAAGCTGGTCTGCTCATGCTCGCGCGGGCGCCAGGTGGACGTGCCGCCGCCCACATCGGCCCCTCGGCAGGGGCGCGGGGGCCGTGCCGAATGCGGTGGCGGAGGTTTGCGCCAGCGCGCTGGACCGCGTGGAACACGAACTGGTGCACCGCGCGGCTGTCGCGGAAGCGCACCTCGATCTTGGACGGATGGACGTTGACGTCGACCAGCGCCGGGTCCAGGTCGAGCGCGAGCACGTAGGACGGGAAGCGGTCGCCATGCAGCACGTCCTGGTAGGCGGCGCGCACGGCGTGCACCAGCAGCTTGTCGCGCACGAAGCGCCCGTTCACATAGAAGAACTGGCCGTCGGCGCGCGCCTTGGACGCGGTCGGCAGGCCGGCTGTAGCCGTGCAGGCGCAGCGGACCGGCCGCCTCGTCGATCGGCAGGCGCGCTTCGGCGAAATCGGAGCCGAGGATGTGGGCGCTGCGCTTGGCCATCTCGGCCACGTTCCAGTGATCGATGGTGCGGCCGTTGTGGGACAGCGAGAACGCCACGTCCGGCCGCGCAAGCGGATGCGGCGCACGACTTCGGCGCAGTGGCCGTATTCGGTCTGTTCGGACTTGAGGAACTTGCGCCCGCGCTTGGCTGTATTGAAGTACAGGTCCTGCACGTCGATGGTGGTGCCGAAGGCGCCGGACGATGGCGCGACCGTGCCCAGGTGCGAGCCGACGATTTCCCAGGCGTGGGCCGCATCGGCCGTGCGCGAGGTGACGGTGACGGCGGCGACGGCGGCGATCGACGCCAGCGCCTCGCCGCGGAACCCGAGCGTGGCCACGTTTTCCAGGTCGGTCAGGGACGCGATCTTGGACGTGGCGTGGCGGGCCAGCGCGAGCGGCAGCTGTTCGGGCGAGATGCCGCGGCCGTTGTCGGTGATGGCGATGCGTTTGACGCCGCCTTCCTCGAGCCGGACGGTAATCTGGGTCGAACCCGCGTCGAGCGCATTTTCCAGCAACTCCTTGACGACAGCGGACGGCCGTTCGACGACCTCATGCGATGGCAATTTGCGAAATCAGCTGATCAGGGAGGGCCTGGATGGGGCGGTGTGCGGGGACGGAAGCATTCATCTGTGAATTATATCGCCTGCACCCCTGCTCCAGAGCAAACCGGGGTCAGACCTCAATTCCACAACAATTTCACAATCAGGGGTCAGACCTCAATTCTGCAATTCTTGCAGAATTGAGGTCTGACCCCGATTGTGAAACTTTATTTGGGGGCGCGCGGGCGGACGGGGATGGGGACGTTGCACAGCTCGACGTGGCCGGCGGCGTACTTGGTCCACGGGCCGCCACGGTTGCGCTGGGCGTTGATCACGGCCTGGAAGCTGGCGCTGTCGGTACGCATCACTTCCAGGTTGGCGCGCTCGGCTTCGGGGACGTCGGCCGCCACTTTCACCGTCAGGATAGGCGCCGCCTGCTCCGGTTTTTCGTAGAAGCCCAGCGGCCCGGTCCCGCGCGGCAACGTGGTCAGCAGCGGCATGCCGCTCACGATCCGCCCCACCATGGTGATGTTGCGGTCCAGGTGGCGCGGCGAGTGGCCGTTGACGGCGTACAGCGAGGTGCCGCTGCCGCTGTCGGCGTCGTTGTCGCGTCCCACGCCGATCACGCCGTAGCAGTGCGCCATCCAGGCCAGGCCCGCTTTCGGGTCGCGCGCTCGGGAAACCGTTCGAATGGCCCACCACCGGCGCGTAGGCGTCGCGCTCGGCCAGGCGGGTGAAGCCTTTGTCGTTCTTTGCGGGAATCGTGAATTCGGCCTTCAGCGCCGCTTTGGCGTGCTTGACCGGGCGCGGGTTGGTCTCGTCGGCGTCGCCCCACTGCACCACGTAGTTGTCCTGCGAGCGGATCACGGCCAGGCCGTCAAAGTACTGCTCGCGCACCAGGGCCTTGATGTTGGCCACGTGCTGGGGCGCGAACACGGGCGCCAGTTCGATCACGACCCGGCTTAGCCGCCGTCTGCATGTACAGCGTGTTTTCCGGGTCCAGCGCGCCAGTCAGCCCATCGCGACCCCTTGACGACATCGGCCACGGTCGGACGCGGCGGCAGCGGCTGGTCCGCCGCCTGCGTGCTTACCGCGCCGAGCAGGCCGCTTGCCAGCAGCGCCAGCATGATTGTCTTGTGCTTGTACGTTGCAACTTCCATCGTTTGTCTCCGTGGCCGCGCCTGGGTTTGGCGCCCGGGAATTGTAATCTGACTGACATCGGATCGGGGAACTGATGTGGCGCGGAGAAAGGCGCCTCCGCCCCCGGCACGGGACCTGAAAATGGTATGATGCGCGGCTACCTTTTTGGGATGATTATGGATCTGATGCAATTTTTCGACATGGTGCTGCATGTCGATACCACCCTCGGCCTGCTGCTCGCCAAATATGGCGTCTATATTTATGCAGTGCTGTTTGCGATCGTGTTTTGCGAGACCGGTCTGGTGGTCCTGTTCTTCTTCCCTGGCGACACGCTGCTGTTCATTGCTTAAGCGCTTTCTGCGCGACGGGCGAAATGAACTATGCCTTGCTGACGGCCTTGCTGATCACGGCGGCGGTCACCGGCAACACCCTCAATTACTGGATCGGCTCGCGCGTGGGCCAGCGCGTGTTCACCCACGACTACCGCTGGATCAACAAGGATGCCCTCAAGCGCACCCACGATTTCTTCGAGCGCCACGGCGGCAAGACCATCATCCTGGCGCGCTTCGTGCCGGTGGTGCGCACCTTCGCCCCGTTCGTGGCGGGCGTGTCGGACATGACACATACCCGTTTCCAGCTGTTCAACATCACCGGCGCGGTCCTGTGGGTGGTGTCGCTGGTGACTGCTGGCTATTTCTTTGGAAACATCCCCGTTGTGCGTGAGCATCTGACCGCCATCGTGCTGGTCGGCGTGGGCGCGGCCGTGGTGCCGATGGCCCTGGGCGGCTTGTACAAATTCGGCCGGAAAATGTTGAGCCGATAGGCAAGGTTCCCGCGCCCGCTGTGGCGCAGGGCAAGTTTCTTCGCAGATTCAAGTTTTTTACACTGCGCGCCGTTACTGAGACTGTAGAGCGACTCTCTGGAAGCCCCATGCGTAAACTGATCGTCCTGTTTGTTTGCAGCGTCGCCATGGCCATGGCCAGCGCCAACGATCCCGTGCTTGGACGTCCGCGCAAGCGGTGGCCAGCAGCGCCGTCGATCAAGCCGTCGCTGCCGTCGATCAAGCCGGTCGCGGTGCCGGGTGCGCCCACGGGCAGGGCTGCCAGCGCGGCGGCCGCCGCCAGGGAAGCCCAGGCCGAAGCCGAAGCCGAGGCCGAGCTGTCGGCCAAGATCGCCGCCCGCCTGGCCGCGATGCGCGCCAACCAGCAGGCCCGCGCCGCTGCCGCCGCCAAGGCGCGCAAGGCGGCCGAGGCACGCCAGAAGGAAGCTGTCGCCGTCAATGCAGCTTACCGCGGTCAAGCCGTATCCGGGCGAGCACTGGTCGTACGAGGGCGAAACCGGCCCCGCCAACTGGGGCCGCAAGGCCGAATGGTCCGCCTGCGGCATCGGCACCCGCCAGTCCCCGATCGATCTGCGCGACGGCATGAAGGTCGATCTCGAGCAGATCGTCTTCGATTACAAGCCGTCCGCCTTCTCCGTGGTCGACAATGGCCACACGGTGCAGGTCACGGTCGGTCCGGGCAATTACATCTCGCTGCAGAACCGCACCTTCGAGCTGCAGCAGTTCCACTTCCACCGTCCGTCGGAAGAGCGCATCAACGGCAAGGGCTTTGAAATGGTGGTCCACCTGGTGCACCGCGATGCCGACGGCAAGCTGGCCGTGGTGGCGGTGCTGCTGGAACGGGGCAAGGCGCAAAGCATGATCCAGACCGTGTGGAACAATCTGCCGCTGGAGAAGAATGAAGTAGTGACGCCGTCGGTCGTGCTGGACGTGAACGAGCTGCTGCTTAGAGCGCCGCGAGTACTTCACGTATATGGGTTCGCTCACCACGCCGCCGTGCACCGAGGGTGTGTTGTGGATGGTGATGAAGCAGCCGGTCGAAGCGTCGCCCGCGCAGATGGCGATCTTCAGCCGTCTGTATCCGCTCAATGCGCGTCCGATCCAGGCCAATTCGGGCCGCGTGGTCAAGGAATCGAACTAGGCGCTTAGCCCTGATCCGGTGCTCGCCGCGCCATGCGGCGCCGCTTTGCAGGGTCACCGGTCTGATCAGCGCCGGTTCGACGCACACGAAGCGCAAATACTCATCGTCCGCCATATCCGCCAGCGCCGCCGTATCGGCCGCGCCCGGATTCCACACGACCGCATCCTGGAAACCTTGCTGGGTCAGCTGCAGGCTGCCGCTGCCGTCCGCGAGCGTGATCGCGCCCGGCAGCTGGCGGTAGATCTGGTCATGCTTGTCGCTGATGGCCAGCTGGCCGTCATCGACGCCGCCGATCCGTACCGCGCCGATGGCGTCCACCGCAAAATAGGTGTGCAGCGCGGCTGAAAACGCGAAGGCGTCGTCGTCATGCGTTGCGCACGTCGAGCGAGAGCGCCAGCTGCGCGCCCTGCAGCGCGACCTTCAGGCGCAGTTCGAAGCCGTGCGGCCAGGCCGCGGCCATGGCCGGCGCCAGGTCGGCGTGGGTCAGCACGAAGACGGCGAATGCGCCGTCCTCATTGTCGCCGTTCTCGCCCAGGCGCCAGGTGGAGACGCGCGCGAAACCGTGCCGCATGCCGGTGCCGCGTTCGGCGAACTGGGGAAAGATGACGGGCACGCCGCCGCGGATCGCGCGGCTGCCGTCCAGCGCCGAGCGCTTACTCATGAACAGGTGCTCGGCGCCATGCCAGCTTTTCCAGGAGACGAGGTGGGCGCCGTACAGCGTGACGATGGCTTCGGCGCCGTCGGCCGCGCGGATGCGCACCACCAGCAGCAGCGCCGTGGCTGATCAATGCAATGGTGTTCATGGTCAGGAAATACGGCCCTTGGCCAGTGGCGGGTTTTTCGAGAAGTAGCGGCGGATACCCTTGGTGATCGCGCTCGCGATCTCGTCCTGGTAGCCGTTGTCCTTCAGGCGCGCTTCTTCCTCGGGGTTCGAGATGAAGGCGGTTTCGATCAGGATCGACGGGATGTCCGGGGCCTTGAGCACGGCGAAGCTTAGGCCTGTTCGACCGAGCCTTTGTGCAGGCGCGCGATGCCGCCGATTTCACCGAGCACCGCATTGCCGACCTTGAGGCTGTCGTTGATCTGGGCCGTGGTCGACAGGTCCAGCAGCACGCTGGCGAGCTGCTTGTCGTGGCCTTTCATGTTGATGCCGCCGATCGAGTCGGCCAGGTTTTCCTTGTTCGCGAGCCAGCGCGCGGCGGTCGAAGTGGCACCCCGTTCGGACAGCACGAACACCGACGAGCCGCGCGCTCGGGCGCAGGAAGGCGTCGGCGTGGATCGAGACGAACAGGTCGGCCTGCACCTTGCGCGCTTTTTCGACGCGGGTGCCGAGCGGGACGAAATAATCGCCGTCGCGCGTGAGCATGACGCGCACATTGGGCAGCTGCTCGAGCTTGAACTTGAGGCGCTTGGCGATCGACAGGACCAGATCTTTTCGCGCGCACCGGAGGCGCCGATCGCGCCTGGGTCTTCGCCGCCATGGCCGGGGTCGAGCGCGATCGTGATCATCCGGACCACGTTGCCCGGTTTTGGCTCAGGCGGTTCCGGCTTGACGTGGGGCTGCACGGCCACCACCGGCGGCGCGGCGACGGGCGGCAAAGCTGGTGGCAGCGCGGGCGGCAGTGCAGGCGGCACGGCGGGCGTGACGGCAGTATGGCAGCAGCAGCGCTGCGGGTGGCCACGGCGGTGTCGGGCGCATGCGGGGGCAGTTCGGCGCCGGAAGGCGCGTCAGGGCGCGACCATTCGCCTTTTCGATCATCGCCGCGATCGGGTCGGCGGCCTTGATCGGGTACAGGTCGAAGATCAGACGGTGGTTGTAGGTGCCCACCGGCGCCAGCGTGAACACCTGCGGCTTGATTTCTTCCTTCCAGGTCGAACACCAGGCGCACCACGCCGGGCCGGTTCTGGCCCACGCGCACCTGCTTGATATACGGGTCGTTCGACTGGATCTTGGCAACCAGGCCCTTGAGGGTCGGGTTCAGTTCCAGTCCTTCGATGTCGACCACCAGCCGCTGCGGGTCGGGCACGGTGAAGTGGGTGGCCTTGAGATCGGTGTCGTTTTCGAGCGTGACGCGGGTGTAGTCGTCAGGCTTAAGCCATACGCGCACGGCGAGGATCTGCGCCGCTTGCGCGGGCAGTGCTTAAGCAGGACCGACAACAGCAGCGTGCCACCGGCCTTGAGCACGGTGCGACGCGTTACCGGGCCGGAGATCAGAGGTTCGGTGCGAATTTGAGGCGGTCGAGGCATAGCAAACCCAGGTCAGACAACGCTTGCAATTCTACATCACGGCCGTGTCCGGCAACGTGCAGCCAGACATTCAGGTCCGGCGGTGGCAACACCGGCTCGGCCTTTTCAGGCCATTCGACGATGCAGATGTTGTTCGCGTTGAAATCTTCCCGGAATCCCGCGTCGAGGAATTCTTCCGGACTGGACATGCGGTACAGGTCGAAATGGATGACGTTGACGGTCTGTCCGTCGAGTTCGATGCGGTAGGGTTCCGACAGCGTGTAAGTTGGACTTTTGACATGGCCGACGTGGCTAGGCGGCGTGCAGCAGGGCGCGGGTGAGGGCGGTCTTGCTTGGCGCCCAGGTCGCCATGCAGGTGGATCGCCAGGCCGGGCAGCAGCGCGTGAGAGCGCCGCGCCCAGGGCGGCGGTGCCGGATTCGTCGTGGAGGTGGGCCTTGAAGTGCTGCATCGAATAGAATACCGTGTGAAATCGGGGTGCAAACCCCATTGTAAACCGTCTACACCGGCCCCAGCATGCAGTCTACTCCCCGCGATCTGTCCGACCTGGCAGCGACCATCAAAGCATGGGGCGCTGAACTCGGCTTTGCCGACGTGCGCATCGCCGATGTCGATCTTTCCCACGCGGAAGCGGGATTGCAAGCCTGGCTGGACGCCTACCGCCATGGTGAGATGGATTATATGGCAAGCCACGGCATGAAGCGCGCACGTCCGGCCGAGCTGGTGCCGGGCACGGTGCGCGTGATCAGTGCGCGCATGGATTATCTGCCCGTCACCACGCCGGACGACTGGCGCGAGCGCGAGCAGACGCGCCTGAACGATCCGCAGGCGGCCGTGATCTCGATCTATGCGCGGGGGCGCGATTATCACAAGGTGCTGCGCAGCCGCCTGCAGCAGCTGGCCGAGCGGATTGAATCGGTGACCGGCGAATTCGGGTTTCGGGTGTTCACCGATTCGGCGCCCGTGATGGAACTGCCGCTGGCGGAAAAAGCCTAAGCATCGGCTGGCGCGGCAAGCACACGCTGATGCTCAACCGCGAAGCGGGATCGATGTTCTTTTTGGGCGAGATCCTGGTTGACCTGCCGCTGCCCGTGGACGAGTAGGCCAGCGCCCACTGCGGCCAGTGCCAGGCGTGTATCGACATTTGCCCGACCCAGGCGATTCTGGGCCCGGGACGGCTGGATGCGCGGCGCTGCATTTCATACCTGACCATTGAGCTCAAGAGCAGCATTCCCGCCGAACTGCGGCCCCTGATCGGCAACCGCGTCTACGGTTGCGATGACTGTCAGACCGCCTGCCCGTGGAACAAGTTCGCGCAGCTCGCTGGTGCCCGATTTTGACGAACGCAACGCGCTTGGCAGCGCGAGCATGACGGAGCTGTTCGCCTGGACCGAGGAGGAATTCAACCGCCGCCTCGAAGGCAGCCCGATCCGGCGCATCGGCCATGAGCGCTGGCTGCGCAATCTTGCGGTCGGGCTCGGCAATGCCATTAGCCAGACGCGCGGCGACGCGGCGATTGTGGCGGCGCTGCAGGCGCGCGCGGACCATCCCTCGGCCATGGTGAGGGAGCACGTGGCCTGGGCGCTCGCGCAGCACGCTACATGCGTTTGAGCCGTACGGCCGACCAGTCCGCATCGAGCGAGATCAGCGCCACCCCGGTCGCGCCGCGTTCCTTGGTCCAGGCGTTGATCGACTCGCGCGTGAGGTCGGTGGCCTTGGGCGCCGAGGCCTTGAGGTAGGCGATCCACAGCGTGCCTTTCTCGCCCAGGCGCGACATCGCCTCCGGGAACAAGGCATCGAGCTGCTTGTGATTCAGGGCGAACAGCAGCACGGCATCGGCCTCGCCTTCCGCGGGGCGCTCGATGATCAGTTCCTGCGGCAGCTGGGCCACAATCCCCGGGTGGACCGCGCCATTGATCACCGCCACTGACTTGGCGGTCTTCAGGTACATTTTTTCAGCAATCGGTTTGTCGCTCATGGAGTGATCCTTCAAGCAAGTGCTGCACAGGCGGTTACCGCTGCACCGCCACTTACTATCGGATCGTCCGCAGAGCTGAAGGTTCGGTGGTCTACTTGAGCAGCCCCGCCAGCTCCACCGCCGTCTTGACCTGCATCTTGTCGAAGATATGCGCGCGATGCACTTCCACGGTGCGCATGCTGATGCCGAGCTTGTCGGCCACGACCTTGTTCATCATCCCCGCCAGAATCAGATCGAGCACTTCGCGCTCGCGCGCCGACAGCGACGCCAGCCGCGCCTGCACTTCGGCCGCCGCAGCCACTGCGCGCGAACTGGCTGCCAGCGCCTGCTGGACCCGGTCCATCAAGTCATTATCGTTGAAAGGCTTCTCGAAAAAATCGAAGGCGCCGCGCTTGAGCGTGTCCACCGCCATCGGCACGTCGCCGTGGCCGGTCAGGAAGATCACCGGCAAGCGCGCCGTCAGGCCAGCGCGGCCAGCTGGTCGAACACGGCCACGCCATTGATGTCGGGCATGCGCACGTCGAGCAGCACGCAGTCGCCCTCGGGGTCGAAGTGCTTGCCCGCTTCGCTCAGGAAGCCGCTGGCGCTGGCATGGGCGCGCGCCCTGATCGCACGCGACTGCGCCAGCCAGGCGAGGGCGTCACGAATCACCTCCTCGTCGTCGACGATATGCAGCATGGTTGTCTCCGTTATTTTTTATATGGGTCGGCAAGGTAAAACTGAAGATGGTGCCGCCGCCCGGATTGGCCCGGTAGCTGAGGGTACCACCATGGAACTCGATTGCGGTACGGCAAATTGACAGGCCCATGCCCATGCCCTCGGCCTTGGTCGAGAAGAAGGGCGAGAACAGGCGCTCGCCGACCTCGGCCGCGATGCCATGGCCCTGGTCGGTCACCGACACGCACACCTGTTCGTCCTGCAGCACGGCATCGATGCGCAGCACGCGCCGTTCAGGGCGCGACTTGCTGCATCGCTTCGATCGCGTTGCAGGGTCAGGTTCAGCAGCACTTGTTCGAGCAGCATGCGGTCCGCGCTCACGCTCGGCAGGCCGGGCGCGATGCCGACTTGGATCGCCACGAAGAATTTGCGCGCCTGTAATTCGATCAGGGCGCCGATGCCGTCCACCAGCTGGGCGATGTCAACCGCCTGCCGTTCCGGTTCGCGCTGCTTGACGAACTGGTGCACGCTGCGAATGATCTGGCTAGGCGCGCTGGGCCTGGACGCCCGCCTTTTCCAGCGCGGGAACGAGCAGGGCGGCATCGACCGGGCGGCCTTCGGCGCGCGTGCCGAGCAGATTCAGGGCGCCCGTGGTGTAGCTGGAAATGGCGGCCAGCGGCTGGTTCAGTTCGTGCGCGAGCATCGAGGAAATTTCGCCCATGGTGGCCAGGCGCGCTGGCTTGCAGCTTTTCCTGTTGCTGGCGGTTCAGTTCTTCGGCCTTCTTGCGGTCGGAAATGTCGAGGATCGAGCCCATCCATCCGGTCTGGACCCCGTTGCTGTCGACCAGCGGCGCTTCGAAAATCAGCACCGGCACCCGCTCGCCGTCCGAGCGCTGGAAGAAGGTTTCGAATTGGGGCGTGACGTTGCTTAGGCCAGGACGGCGGCAAAGCGCTGCTGGTATTCGGCCATCGCTTCCGGCGCCCAATAGGGCATGGGCGGCGCCTTGCCCACCAGTTCTTCGGGCGGCAGGCCGACCAGCTGGCAGAAGGCCGGATTGACGTAGGTGACCCGGCCTTCCAGGTCACGCGCGCAGCCCGGTGACCAGCGAATTTTCCATCGCGGTGCGAAACGCCATTTGCTGGCGCAAGGCGCCCTCGGCCGCGAGGCGGCGCGCGATGTGGCGCCACAGCGCGAGCAGGCTGGCCAGCAGCCCCAGCGCGAGCAGCACGACCGAGCCCACCAGCAGGTTGGGCAAGAGGCGCGGTTCGCTCTTGACGCTGTCGGTGGCCAGGCGCAGGTTGGCGCCCGGCAGGTCGAGCTCGCGCTTGTGGGTGTAGACGCCGCGCCCGGGACCGGCCGCCGCGCGCCGCGCGACCACGGTGTCGTCGTGCGTGACCAGCGAAATGGCGTTGTCCTGCGCGAACCACCAGGGCACGGTTTCGTCGAGCACGACCTTGAGCTTGTAGACCGCGACCAGGCTGGCGCCATGCCTACCAGCGGCAGGTGGTAGTCCATCTGGCTGTCGCTTGGCTGGTAGGGCTCGCTGTAGCGGCCGCGCCCGGTCTTGCGGGGCATTCTCGGCGGCCAGCTGGGAGACCGCCGTCAGCACGTCCGGCACCGCGCCGCTGCGCATGACGTTCTGTCCGCTGGCGTCGCGCCAGGCCACGCTAGCCAGTTCATGGCTGTTCTTGCGCAATTGCTCGAAACGGGCTTGCAGCGCGGCCTGGTCCCGGACCGGTCCGCTCAGCTCGGCCCCGAGCAGGGCCAGCGCTTCTTCATTGCGTCCGAGCTGGAAACGTACCGCCTGTTCCACCCACAGGGTGTCGGCGATCAGCTGTTCCTGGCGCTCGTTCGTTTCCATTTGGCGCGCCTGCCAGGGCAGCCAGAACAGGACGGCGAGGAACAGGGAAATGAGCAGGACTGGCAGCAGCCAGCGCCACAAGGCGCCAAGACAGCGCGGCCGCGCCGGAAGTGTGGGAATATTCATGCCAAAGAATCTTGTACTTTCACGCAAGTTGCTATTGTGGATTTCCCCAATAGAAGTGCAAAATGGTGCCGTGCAGACTGGGCAATAGCTTGAATCATAATAGTATTTTCCACATGTCAGGAGACAATATGAAAATCAAATCGCTGGCCCTGGTTTGCGCCATGGCTCTCAGTGTGAATGCCTGGGCGCAAGCGCCGATCGTTATCAAGTTCAGCCACGTGGTGGCGCTTGATACACCCAAGGGCCAGGCGGCGGAACGGTTCAAGACGCTGGCGGAAAAGGCGACCAACGGCCGGGTCAAGGTCGAGGTCTATCCTAACAGCCAGCTGTACAAGGACAAAGAAGAGCTCGAAGCGCTGCAGCTGGGCGCGGTCCAGATGCTGGCGCCCTCGCTGGCCAAGTTCGGTCCCCTGGGCGTGAAAGAATTCGAAGTCTTCGATCTGCCTTACCTGTTTGCCGACAAGCAGGCGCTGTACCGCGTGACGGAAGGCCCGGTCGGCAAGGGCTTGCTGCAAAAACTCGATGCAAAGGGCATCACCGGGCTGGCGTACTGGGACAATGGCTTCAAGGTCATGTCCGCCAATAAACCGCTGAACGTGCTTAAGCCGACTTCAAGGGCCAGAAGCTGCGGATCCAGGCATCCAAGGTGCTCGATGCCCAGATGCGCGCTGGGCGCCAATCCGCAGGTGCTGGCCTTCTCCGAGGTCTACCAGGCGCTGCAGACCGGCGTGGTGGACGGCACCGAGAATCCGCCATCGAACATGTACACCCAGAAAATGCACGAGGTGCAAAAGTATGTGACGGTGTCGAACCACGGCTACCTCGGCTATGCGGTCATCGTGAACAAGAAGTTCTGGGATGGCTTGTAGAGCCGACATACGCGCCAGCCTGTCCAAGGCCATGGCCGAAGCGACCATCTATGAAAAGGCGATCGCCCAGCGCGACAACGACCTGGCCATGGAAGCGATCAAGAAAACCGGCAAGACCACGATCCACATCCAGACGCCGCAGGAACAGGCCGAGTGGCGCAAGGCGCTGCTGCCGGTCTACAAGGACATGGAAGGACGGATCGGCAAGGACTTGCTGGCTTCCTTCATCAAGGCATCGTCCGGTAAATAAGCGGCCCGCGCTGGCTGCAGCGCCATGCCATGCTGCCGTGGCCAGCGCGCGCTGCTCGCCATTTTCAGTCCAGAAAGAATCAACATGAAAATTCTCGATCACCTGGAAGAGTGGCTGATCGCCACCCTCATGGGTGCGGCCACGCTGGTGGTGTTCGTGGCGGTGGTGCACCGCTACCTGTCCGGCCTGGCCATTCCCGGCGTGCAGGATTACCTGATCAGTCTGAATACCAGCTGGGCCCAGGAATTGTGCATTTTCATGTTCATCTGGATGGCCAAGTTCGGCGCCGCATATGGCGTGCGGACCGGCATCCACGTTGGCGTCGATGTGCTGATCAACCGCATGAATCCGCGCTGGCGCGGCCGCTTCGTGATCTTCGGCTTGCTGGCCGGGGCCGTGTTCACCGGCGTGATCGGTGCCCTCGGCGCCTACATGATCAGCCATCTGTCGCCCGACCAGACCTCGGAAGTGCTGGAAATCCAGATGCGCTGGGTCTATCTGTGCGTGCCGCTCGGTTCCTGGCTGATGTGTTTCCGCTTCCTGCAAGTGATGGTGCAATTCATCCGCAGCGGCGATCTGCCGCACCACGACCACGCTTATGTCGAGGGACTTGACGACGAGCTTGCCGACGCCTAGCAAGGGAGTGCGCCCATGAACGCCGCCATCATTTTTGTCCTGCTGCTGTTGTTGATGCTGACAGGCATGCCGATTTCGATTTCGCTCGGCCTGACCGTGCTCGTGTTTTTCGCCACCATGACCAGCGTGTCGCCGGAAGCGGTGGCGCTCAAGCTGTTCTCGGGCATCGAAAAGTTCGAGATCATGGCGATTCCCTTCTTTATATTGGCGGGCAATTTCCTGACCCATGGCGGGGTGGCCAGACGGATGATCAATTTCGCCACCGCCATGGTCGGCCACTGGCACGGCGGGCTGGCGCTGGCTAGGCGTGCTCGCTTGCGCGCTGTTTGCGGCGGTGTCGGGCTCGAGCCCGGCCACGGTGGTGGCGATCGGTTCGATCATCCTGCTTAAGCCATGATGCGCCAGGGCTATCCGAAAAACTTCGGCGCCAAGCGTGATCACGACCTCGGGCGCGCTCGGAATCCTGGTTCCGCCGTCGATCGTGATGGTGATGTACTCCGTCACCACCAATACCTCGGTCGGCCAGCTGTTCATGGTCGAAGCGTGGTGCCGGGCTTGCTGCTGGCCTTCTTCCTGGGCCTGACGACCTGGTTCCTGGCGCGCAAGCATAACTATCCGCGCATGCAGAAGGCGACCTGGGGCGAGCGCTGGACCACCTTCCGCAAGAGCGTCTGGGGATTGATGCTGATCGTGGTGGTGATGGGCGGTATTTACAGCGGCAAGTTCACGCCGACCAGAAGCGGCGGCCATGGCCGCGGTGTACGCCTTCTTCATTGCCGTGTTCGTGTACAAGGACCTCAAGCTCAAGCAGATCGGCAAGGTGCTGCTCGATTCGGCCTCGCTGTCGGCCATGCTGCTGTACATCATCACGAACGCGATGCTGTTCTCCTTCCTGATGACCAGCGAGAACATTCCGCAGGCGATGGCGGCCTGGATCACGGGGCAGGGCATGGGCGTGGTCAGCTTCCTGCTGGTGGTCAATGTCCTGCTGCTCATGGCTTAGCAATTTCATGGAACCGTCCTCGATCGTGCTGATCATGGCGCCGATTTTGTTCCCGGTGGCCATGAAGCTCGGCATCGATCCGGTCCACTTCGGGATCCTGATTGTCGTCAATATGGAAGTCGGGATGTGCCACCCGCCGGTGGGCCTGAACCTGTACGTGGCGTCCGGGATTACCAAGATGGGGATTTCGGAGCTGACCGTGGCGGTACTGCCATGGCTGCTGACCATGCTGGCCTTCCTGGTGCTTGTCACCTTCGTACCACAAATTTCGCTGTGGCTGCCCAATTTGATTTACAACTGAAATAAATTCAACTCGCGTGTTCAAAACGCCACAATTTCCAATTTCAAATAAGTTATGATGGGCACCGATCCAGCACCATCTTGGTGCAAGCAGTCTAGACAAGTTTGAGGTTTGGGGAGTAGGTAGATAAAACAACGGTAGTCCATACCGGAGAAATATCGAGGAGACACGCGTTTTACAGAATGCTGTTGGCAAGACCAACTGGCCGGGAACGTGAATAAAATTTGGAACGCGCCGCAAGGCGCTGTTTTTTTCGCCCGTAGAAAGGCAAGCCAGTTCGGTTTTGCGCCGCCTGCGGTACACTGTGCGCCATGAAGACAGAGCAAGCGAGACCCATTTTTTCCGCCATCGTGGGCGCGCCGTTTGGCGCCATCGGCATCCGCACCGAAGCGGGGCTTGTCCGCGAACTGGTCTACCTGCCGCCCCATTTTAGTGAAAAGGATGCAGCAGACCCTGTTGCAAACGCAGCAGCCGAACAGGTCGCGCGCTACCTGGCCGATGCCGATTTCCCTTTCGATTTGCCGCTGGCCGCGGCTTAAGCAGCGATTTCCAGCGCCGCGTGTGGGCCGCCATTTCCGCCATTCCGCGCGGCACGGTGCGCACCTACGGCCAGGTCGCCAAGCACATCGGCTCGGCGCCGCGCGCGTGGGCCAGGCTTGCGGCGCCAACTGGTTCCCGCTGGTCATTCCCTGCCACCGCGTCACCGCCTCGGGCGGACTGGGCGGCTTTTCCAATCACGATGATGAAAACGGCTTTCACCTGAGCGTCAAGCGCTGGCTGCTGGCTCACGAAGGCGTCAATACTTCCCCATGGCAGCAGCAATCAATCTTCGGCTGATCGACGATTTCTGCGACAGCCTGTGGCTGGAACAGGGACTGGCCAAGAATTCGCTCGACGCCTACCGGCGCGACTTGCGCCTGTTTTCGCGCTGGCTCGAAGTCAAACGGCCCGAGCGGGCCTCGCTGTTCGCGGTCGAAGCGCATGACCTCGACGCCTATTTTGCCGACCGCCATGCCGAATCGAAGCCCAGTTCGTCCAACCGGCGCCTGTCGGTGCTCAAGCGCTTTTACCAGCTGGCGCTGCGCAACCGCCACATCACGCTCGACCCCTGCCTGGAAGCTGGCCTCGGCCCGCCAGCCGCTGCGTTTCGTCCATACCCTGTCCGAAGCCCAGGTCGAGGCGCTGCTGGCCGCGCCCGACGTGAGCACCCCGCTCGGCTTGCGCGAACGGACCATGCTCGAGCTGATGTACGCGAGCGGGCTGCGGGTGTCGGAACTGGTGACGCTCAAACTGGTCGAACTGAGCATGAACGATGGCGTACTGCGCATTACGGGCAAGGGCAGCAAGACGCGCCTGGTGCCGTTCGGCCAGGAGGCGCGCCAATGGATAGAACGCTATCTGCGCGACGCCCGCGGCCTCATCCTGGACGGCCAGGTGGACGACGCGCTGTTTGTCACCGGCCGTGGCGGCCCCATGACGCGCCAAATGTTCTGGGTCCTCATCAAAAAGCATGCGGCCCGGGCCGAGATCAAGGCGCCGCTGTCGCCCCACACGCTGCGCCACGCCTTTGCCACCCACTTGCTGAACCATGGCGCCGACTTGCGTGTTGTGCAACTTTTGCTCGGTCATTCAGACATTTCCACGACCCAGATCTACACCCATGTTGCGCGCGAACGCATGAAACAGCTGCATGCCGAACATCATCCACGTGGTTAATTCAAATGCATAGTGCCTAACTGCGTCATAATGGTGCCGTAGCGCCCCCTTTCTTTCCCGACAACCCAGAGGTGATTCATGGCTAAAACTAATTTCCAGTACGAAAAGCGGCAGCGGGAATTAGAAAAAAGAAGAAGGCGGAAGAAAAAGCCCGTAAGAAAGCCGAGGCGAAGAACGCGCCAGGCGGAGACGAAGCAGCAGACACACCGGATGAAGACGAAGGCGCCCAAGCCGCGCCTGAATAAATCGCGGGCCGCCATGGCCCCAATGACAAAGCGGTGGAACCGGCTATGCCTGTTCCACCGCTTTCGTTTCGCCGCCTACTGCCGCTTAGGCGACTTCCGAGCTTCTTGTCTTCTTCGACCAGTGCCGCGTGCGGCTCATCGGCGCCGCGGAAGTACTTGGCGACCTTCTTGCCCCAGTTGTCCATGTAGGTGTAGGCCACCGGCACCACCACCAGCGTGAGCAGAGTGGAGGTGATCACGCCGCCGATCACGGCGCGGCCCATCGGCGCCTGCTGCTCGCCGCCGTCGCCCAGGCCGATCGCCATCGGCAGCATGCCGAAGATCATGGCCAGCGTGGTCATCAGGATCGGACGCAGACGCACCTGGCCCGCTTCCATGATGGCCTCGACCTGGCTCTTGCCTTCGCGCTGGCCGTGGTTGGTGAAGTCGACCAGCAGAATCGCGTTCTTGGTCACCAGGCCCATCAGCATGACGATGCCGATCACCGAGAAGATATTCAGCGTGCTGCCCGTGATCAAGAGCGCCAGCAAGACCCCGATCATCGACAGCGGCAGCGATACCATGATCGCGATCGGCTGCAGGAAGCTGCCGAACTGCGAGGCCAGCACCAGGTAGATGAAGATCACGGCAATGCCAAGCGCGGTACCGGCTGCGCCCAGGGTCTCGGCCATCTGCTCGGCTTCGCCGCCGACGGCCATGCGTACGCCTTCCGGCAATTCGATGCTCTTGATCGCCTTTTGCACGTCGTCATTGACGTCGCCGTTCGGGCGGCCTTCGACAGCCGAGCATAGATCGCCACGCGGCGTTCCAGCGCCTGGCGCTTGAGCACTTGCGGGCTGGTCGACGGGACGAAGTCGACCACCTGGCGCAGCGGGACCATGATCGGGTTGCTTATGGGCATCGACCTTGCTCGAGGCGACCGACAGGTCGGCCAGGTCGGCTACCTTCTGGCGGCCCGACTTCGGCAACTGCACGTTGACGTCGTAGTTCTGTCCGTCCGGCGCCAGCCAGCGGCTGATCTGGTCGCCTGCCACGAAGGGACGCAGCGCGCTGCCGACCTGCTGCACCGAGATGCCCATGTCGCTGGCCAGCTCGTTGTTGATCTTGACGATGGTGGCCGGATTGGCGCCTTCCTGGCTGTATTCGATGTCGGCCACGCCCTTGATGGTGCGCATCTTGTCCATCATCTTGCGTGCCACGGCGTCCAGCTTGCCTTCGTCCTGGCCCAGGATGCCGATGTAGATCGGCTTCCAGCCCACCGACAGGATGATGCTTAGAACGATCGGTTGCAGACGCTCGCGGATGGCCGCTTCGAGTTCCTTCTGCGAACGGCGGTGGGTCAGCTTGCGGTCGCTCAGGGTCAGGTTGACCTGGGCGGCATTGCAGCCATCCCAGGTGCTAGGCGGTGGCGACCGCCGCTTCGATTTCCTTGAAGTCCTTGAGGGCCGCTTCAACTTGCTTGAGCTTGCTGTCCGTGTAGTCGAGGCTCGATCCGACCGCGGTCTTGAATTGCAGGTGGATGAAGCCCTGGTCGGTCTCGGGGAACATTTCGCCGCCGATGATCGGCATCAGAGCCAGGCTGCCGATGAACGAGGCCAGTGCCAGCGTCAGCGTGGCCTTGCGCCAGTTCAGCGCGATTGCCAGGATCTTGCCGTACCAGACGTGCATGCGCTCGATGCCGTGCTCGATCTTTTCCATCAGCTTGCCCAGCCATGGCACGTACTTGAAACGGTCCTTGACCGGATCGCGCCACACCGACGAGAGCATCGGGTCGAGCGTGAAGCTGACGAACAGCGACACCAGCACCGCGACCGCCACGGTAATGCCGAACTGCAGGAAGAAGCGGCCGATGATGCCTTCCATGAAGGCCACCGGCACGAACACGGCCACGATGGCGAAGGTGGTGGCCATCACGGCCATGCCGATTTCGTTGGTGCCGTCATACGCGGCTTGCAGGTGGCTCTTGCCCATCGCCAGGTGGCGCACGATGTTTTCACGCACCACGATCGCATCGTCGATGAGCAGACCGATGCACAGCGACAGCGCCATCAGGGTCAGGAAGTTGAGCGTGAAGCCGAAGTATTTCATGGCGATGAAGCTGGCCATGACCGAGATCGGCAGGGTGAGGCCGGTGATGATGGTGCTGCGCCAGGAATGCAGGAACAGGAACACGATCAGCATGGTCAGCAGCGCGCCTTCCATGATGGTGCGCTTGACGTTGTCGAGCTGGCTCTGCACGCGCACCGACTCATCCTTGAGGATGGTGATCTTGACGTCGGTAAGCAGGGTTTCGCGCAGCTTGGCGATGGCTTTCTTGATGCCATTGCCCACTTCGACCACGTTGGCATCCTGAATCTTGCCGATTTCCAGGGAGATGGCGCGCTTGCCGTTCAGGCGCGAGATCGATTGTTCTTCCTGCTCGCCGTCGACAATGTCGGCCACTTGTTCCAGGTACACGGGACCGCTGGCGCGGCGCGCCACGATGATCTTGTTGAAGCCGCGTGCATCCTTGATCTTGCCTTCGACCCGCACCAGGCGCTCGCTGGCGCCGAACGAGATGTTACCGGCTAGGCAGATTGGCGTTGGTGGCCTGAATTGCACGCAGCACTTCGTCCACGCCGACCGACAGGCTTAGGCCAGGGCGTCCGGCTTCATGTTGACCAGGATCTGGCGGTTGGTCTTGCCGTTGATGCGGATCTGGCCGACAGCCTAGCCACGCCCTGCATGCGCTTGCTGATTACTTGCTCGGTCAGGGTCGACAGTTCACGCAGGCTGCGCGTGTCCGATTGCAGCGAGATATCGACGATCGACTGCGCGTTCTCACCCTCGAAGCGGATGATGAACGGTTCCTTGGCATCCTTGGGGAAGCTCGGACGCACGCGCGCAATCTTGTCGCGCAGGTCGGTCATCGCCTTGTCCATATTGGTCGACAGCTCGAATTCGACCGACAGGGCGCCGCGCCCTTCCCAGGAACTGGCCATGATCTTCTTGACGCCCGACACGGTGTTGACCGCGTCTTCGAGTGGCCGCGTGATGTCGTTTTCCACTTGTTCTGGCGAGGCGCCAGGGAAATTGACTTCGATCCAGGCACCCGGGATTTCCACGTTCGGCATCGATTCGACACCGAGGCCGCGGTAGGACGCCAGGCCGAGCACGATCAGCGCCACCATCACCATGGTGGCGAAGACCGGATTCTTGATACTGGTTTTAGTGATCCACATGGCTTAGCCTTTCTTGGCGACCAGCGCGACGTCTGCGACCGGTGCCACGGGCGCGCCAGCCATGCGCACTTTCGTGCCCGGTTTGACGCCGTCGAGCTTGCCGAGCACCAGGCGGGCGCCATTACCAGGCCTTCGGTCACTTCGACCATGCCTTCGTCTTCATTGCGCATGCCGAGCTTGACCGGCTGCGAGACGACCTTGCCGTCTTCGATCTTGTAGACCACGTCGGCTTCCTTGTCCTTGCGCAGCGCGGCCACCGGCACCAGCGGGCGCACGGCCGACTTGCTGGTGGTCAGCTGGCCCTTGGCAAACATGCCGCCCGAGAGCGCGTGGTCGGCATTGTTCACACTAATATAGACCAGCATCGAGCGCGAACCGGCTTCGGCGGTCGGATTGATGCGCGACCTTGCCGGTAAAGCTGCGGCCTAAGCAAAACCGTCGACCTTGAATTGCACGTCCTGGCCGATTTTTACGCTGCGGAATTTCGGACGCTTAAGCACCTGGGCTTCGAGCGTCATCTGGCGCAGATCGACGATGGTAAATACGGGCATGTCGGGCGCCAGCTTTTCAGCCTAAGCCTGCACGTGGCGGCGGCTGATCACGCTTAGCCATCGGGGCGCGGATCGCGGTGTCGTTGAGGGCGATGCGGGCCAGCTGCACCAGCGCCTGCTGGGCCTTGACGCTGGCCTGGGCCAGGTCGACCGAGTTCTGGGTGGCATCGAAGGATTGCTGCGAAATGTAGTTCTGCTTGAGCAGGGCCTGGCTGTTCTGGCTGTTCTTGACCGCCAGCGCCA
This sequence comes from Massilia sp. H-1, assembly GCA_024703915.1. GTDB lineage: Bacteria > Pseudomonadota > Gammaproteobacteria > Burkholderiales > Burkholderiaceae_D > Telluria_A. The sequence continues at coordinate 3,716,171 of CP087969.1, forward strand.
GGCGGGCCGTCGCTTCGTCGAGCATGGCTTGCTGCTGCGCCAGGCGGGCGGCCTGGTCGGCCTGGTCGAGGCGGGCCAGGACCTGGCCGGCGCTCACGCTGGTGCCTTCGCGCAGATTGGCATCGAGCACCACGCCCGACACCTTGGATTTGACGGTGGCCTGGGCCAGTGGCGTGAGCGAACCCGACAGTGGCAAGTTCATGCTGAGGGCGCGCGCTTCGACCGCGACCACATCGCCTTTTGACAACTCGTACACGAGCTTGGCCGCGCTGTCCTCCTTGGCTGCCGCCGGGGCTTAAGGCTTTCTTTGGCGATTGCATGACATACCAGCCATGGCTGCATGAGCGCCAGGACGACCGCACCGATCACTGGTGCACGCCAGCGTTTCTTGGAAACGGTGGGCTGGGCTGGGGCGCGGGGCAGGGTCTCTAGTTTCATGGTCGCTGGTTTTCTTATCTGGGGGTACGAGAGGGGCGCTTGTGCTCCGCCTTGCCGGGCAAGGTGGAGCAGGTAGCGCATGTTGACACTATAGGAAATCACAATGCCTCCCGGGTCCCAAATGCGACAGGCTGGCATTTCGGGACGATGAAATGCAAAAAAGCCGATAAAGCGCGAATCGAGGGCTTGGACTGCGCGTGGCTGGAATCTCGTTTGCGCGTGCGCAAGCGTGCGTCCGGAGGCGTGGACAAGAATGCATATACAACAGGCGCGCCCCGCAGGCCGTCCTGGTCCACCTATGAAGGAACGCATGTGAGTACCAACGAACCATCCCCATCCGGGTTTGAACCCGAAGGCCCGGGCCGCGAAGCGCTCGACACCCTGTACCGCTTCGTGGCGGCGCTGGAACTGACGCCCACCGTGGCCGTGCACAGCATCGACCAGGACGGGCTGGTGCGCTTCTGGAACCATAGCTGCGAAGACATTTTCGGCATTTCCGCGCGACGCCATCGGCCAGCCCCTGACCAGCCTGGTGGACCACCTCGAACGCGAAACCGAATTCGAGGAAACAGTGGCCACCATCTGGCAAACCCACCGCGCGCCGCCGCCGCGCGACTGGCACGTGCGGCGCCGGGACGGCAAGGACTTATGGACCTACTCGACCTACTTTCCCGTCATGCGCGACGGTTACCCCAGCAAGTGTTTTGCATGGAAGTCGATATCAGTAAGCGCAAGATTGACGAACAGGCATTGCTGGAGGCGGGCGCCAACTTCCGCCAGCTGTTCGAGCGTTCCAACGATGCCATCGTCCTCATCGAAGGCAATGCCATCATCGACGCCAATCCCGCCGCGCTGCGCCTGTTTCACAGCCAGGACCGGGACGCCCTGATCGGCAAGACCCTGCTCGATTTTTCCCCTGTTAATCAGCCGTCGGGCGAATCGTCGATGTTCGCGGACGCCTCCGCCAGCGCGCAAAACTTCATGGAAGGCAACCGTCGTTACGAATGGGAATTCCGTCTGCCCGACGGCGCCACGTTCTGGGCCGAGATCCTGCTCACCTCGGTCACGCTCGACCACCAGTTCCTGGCCTACGCCGTGCTGCGCGACATTTCCGCGCGCAAGGCGACCGAGACCACCCTGCAAATGGCGGCCCAGGTGTTCGAGAACAGCCGCGACGCCATCGCCATTACCGACCACGATCACCGCGTGCTGGCGGTCAACCATGCATTCACCACCATCACCGGCTTTGCCGCCACCAGCATCGTGGGCGCCGAACTGCCGCAGCTGCGCAGCGGCATGCACGAGCCACCTTTCTTCCAGCAGATCTGGGATTACGTGGCCGCCAATGAACATTGGGAAGGCGAGGTCTGGAGCAAGCGCAACAACGGCGAAGAATATCCGGTCTGGCTGGCCCTGACCGCCATCCGCGACAGCGCGGGCCAGTTGTCCAACTTCATGGCGATCCTGTCCGACATCACCGACCGCAAGCGCGTGGAGGAGCACACGCGCCACCTGGCCGAACACGATTTCCTGACCGACCTGCCGAACCGGGTCCTGTTTCTGGACCGGCTGCACCAGGCGCTGGCGGCGGCGCGCCGCAAGCAGACCAAGGTTGCCGTCATGTTCATCGACCTGGACCGCTTCAAGGGCATCAACGACGGCTTCGGCCACCATGTGGGCGACGCGGTCCTGGTCGAAGTGGCCAGCCGCCTGACCGGCTGCGTGCGCGGGGGCGATACCGTCAGCCGCCAGGGCGGGGATGAATTTGTCGTGCTCCTGTCCGACATCGGCGGGGCCGAACAGGCCGCCCATGTGTCGGGCACCGTAATGCAGGCCGTCTCCCGGACCGTGCATTATGAAAACCGCACGATCAGCATTTCAGTGTCGATCGGCATTGCCATCTTCCCCGACGACGGCGACGACATCGATACCCTGCTCAAGCACGCCGACGTGGCCATGTACCACGCCAAGCAGAGCGGGCGCAACGCCTTCAGCTTCTTCAACGAGGCCATGAACGCCAGGGTGACCGAAAAAGCGCAGATGGAAACGAGCCTGCGCAACGCGCTCGAACAGCGCAATTCGAACTGGCCTACCAGCCCGAGATCGATATCGCCAGCGGCATGACGGTCGGGGTGGAGGCGCTGCTGCGCTGGCAGCATCCACAGCACGGGCTGTTATTGCCGCACCAGTTTCTGGGCGTGGCCGAAGAATGCGGGCTGATCGTCCCGATCGGCAACTGGGTGCTGCACGAAGCGTGCAAGCGCGCCCGCAGCTGGCGCGACGCCGGTTTTCAGGTTGCGGTGGCGGTCAATCTGTCGAACGTGCAATTCATTCACGACGATCTGGTCGGCAATGTCGAACGGGCGCTGGCGCAGTCCGGCCTGGCGCCGGGCATGCTCGATCTCGAAGTCACCGAGGGCGTCATCATGAGCGGCAACCCGCGCGCGGTGGCCACGGTCGAAGCGTTGCGCCAGTGCGGCGTGCGCCTCACGATCGACGATTTCGGCACCGGCTTTTCCAGCCTCAGCTACCTGCGCCGGTTCCCCCTGTCCAAGCTCAAGATCGACCGCTCGTTCGTGGACGACATCGTCAGGAAGCCGGAGGATGCCGAGATGATCGCCGCCATCATCGCGGTGGCGCGCAGTCTCAAGCTGCGCGTGACGGCCGAAGGTGTCGAGACCGAAGAACAGTTGCGCTTCTTACGCGAGCAGGGCTGCGACGAATACCAGGGCCATTACGCCGCCATGGCCGACGCCCAGCCCGACCTTACACGCTCTAAGCATCACTGAGTCCGCGCGTCTCGTCGAACAGGCGGATGCGCGCCAGCACCTGCCCGTGGTCGGAGGCGGCTAAGCAGTGCCAGCACCACGTGGTCGTTCAGGTAGACCACGTCGATCACTTCCCCGATCGCGTTCGGCAGCGCCGGATTGAATTCTTCCGACACCAGAATATGGTCGATGGTCGTGTAGCTGCCGTCGTGCATGATCGAGAAGCCCACGTGGCGCAGATGGTCCTGGCGCTGCTGCAGCTGGCAGGCATCGAACAGGCGGCCCGACATGGCCGTGCCATTGCCCATGACGATGGTGGTGGAGACGGCGTCGGCCACATCATTGAAGTCGCCCAGCACCACCTGCGGCCGCCGGTTCTGTTTGGCCATGGTGGTCAGCAGCACGCGCAGCGCGACCGCCTCGGTGCCGCGCCGCACCAGCGAGCGCAGGCAGGCCAGGCCGAACAGCAAGGGATCTTCGGGACTGTCGCCGTTGCGGTAATCGGGCCGCTTCGACTTGAGGTGGACGACCACGACGTCGACCACGCAGTCGGGCGAGACCGCAATGGCGGCGTGAACCAGCGCGCGAAAAGGTGCTTAAGCCTCGCGGCTGCCGTCCGGCATGGCCACGCCGTCGGGAAAGGCCGCGTGCAGCGCGCCCGGCGCGGCCAGCGGCAGGCGCGACACCAGCGCCACCGATGGCGTGAGACGCTCGGCGCCGGGATCGGGATCGAAACCGACATGGGTCGCGTCGCGGTACAGGCGGGTGCGGGCCAGCGCCGCGCGCAGCGCCGCCTGCGAGAAAATCTCCTGGAAACCGATCACGTCGGCGTCGAGCAGGTCGATCTGGCGCGCCGTCCAGTCCAGCTTTGCCTCGTACTCGGCCTCGGTCAGCGGCAGCAGATTGTCGTACAGCTGCTGCCCGGCCGGGGCGAGGTTGAACGCATTGAAGGTGGCAAAGCGGATTTCTTGCTGCATAATAAGAAGCTCCTTATTGAATGTTTAGCGTATCACGATGGCCAAGAAAGAGCACATTTCCGAGACCCCGGCGACCCAGTTCCTGCGCAAGCAGGCCGTGGACTTCAGCGAGCATCCGTATGCGTATGAAGAAAAGGGCGGCACCAAGGTGTCGGCGCGCGAGCTCGGCGTGCCCGAACATGAGGTCGTCAAGACCCTGATCATGCAGGATGAGGCGGCCCGTCCGCTGATCGTCCTCATGCATGGTGACTGCAAGGTGTCGACCAAGAATCTGGCGCGCGCGATCGGCTGCAAATCGGTCGAGCCGTGCAAGCCTGAAGTAGCCCAGCGCCATTCCGGCTACCAGGTGGGCGGCACCTCGCCGTTCGGCACGCGCAAGGCGCTGCCCGTGTATGTCGAGGAAAGCATCCTGGGGCTGGACAAGATCTATATCAATGGCGGACGGCGCGGCTATCTGATCGGCATCGCCCCGCAGGTGCTGGTCGCGCAACTGGGCGCCAAGCCCGTCAGCTGCGCGCTGGCCGAGTAAGCAATGAAGCTGGCCACCATCAGCGGCTGCGGCACCTGGCGCTACCGCCTCGAGCGTGCCGTGGCGCCGCAGGGCCCGGTGTTTGCCTATTTTGGCGTCAATGGTTCGACCGCCACGGCGAGCGAGGATGACCACACGGTGCGCAAGTGGATTGGTTTTACCGAGCGCAATGGCGGCAGCCGCTTCATCGTCGGCAATGCCTTCGCTTTCCGCGCCACCGACGTGCGCGAACTGGCGCAGGCCAGCGACCCGGTCGGGCCGCGCAACCGGCGCCATCTCGCCAACATCATTGCCGAAGCCGACATCCTGGTGCCGTGCTGGGGCAGCCGCGGCAAGTTGCCGCAGCGCTTGCACGGCCAGCTCGACGCCCTGCGCGAACAACTCTTTGAGGGCTAAGCAAGCCGGTGCGCATCTGGGGCTTGTCGCAGTCGGGCGACCCCTTGCATCCTTTGACACTCGCGTACCGCTTGCCCTTGGTGGAATGGGTCAGGTAACCTACAGCACCGGACGATGGTGTATATTCACGCCCCGGCACCCGCACAATCGGGCATAACAATAGAGAGACATATGAATACAGCAATTTTCACCATCGTCGCCTACCTGATCGGTTCGATTTCCTTCGCCGTCGTCATGAGCCGCGTGTTCGGCCTGTCCGACCCGCGCACCTACGGTTCCAAGAACCCCGGCGCGACCAATGTCCTGCGCAGCGGTAACAAGAAGGCGGCCATCGCCACCCTGATCGGCGACGGCGCCAAGGGCTGGTTCGCGGTCTGGCTGGCAGAGCGCCTGGCCGCCCAGTACGGCGTCGGCGACCTCGGCATCGCGCTGGTGGCCATTGCCGTGTTCCTGGGACACTTGTATCCGGTATTCTTCCGCTTCGTGGGCGGCAAGGGCGTGGCGACCGCGCTTGGCGTCTTGCTGGGGCTGAACGTCTGGGTCGGCGTGGCCACCCTGGTGACCTGGCTGGTGATTGCCTACGCTTTCCGCTATTCCTCGCTGGCAGCACTGATTTCCGCCATTTTCGCGCCGTTCTATTATGGCCTGCTGTTTGGCACCGACCATGTCGAGCAACTGCTGGCCGTGCTGGTGATGAGCGTGCTGCTGGTGATGCGCCACCGTGCCAATATCTCCAACCTGCTGGCTGGCAAGGAAAGCCGGATCGGCAGCAAGGCGGACGGTGCCAAGGCCGACGCCAAGGCCAAGGCCAAAAGAAGTAATCCACGACGCGGATTTCCGGCAGGCCCTAAAATAGGGGGATATTCATCTCTCTGAGGGCCTTGCCGTGAACAAGCTGCGTATCGATTTCGTTTCCGACATTTCCTGTCCCTGGTGCGTGATCGGCCTCAAGTCGCTCGAGCAGGCGCTGGACAAGGTGGCCGACGTTGCCACCGCCGAACTGCACTTCCACCCCTTCGAACTCAATCCCCAGATGGCGCCGGAAGGCGAGGACATCGGCGAGCACCTGGCGCGCAAGTATGGCGCGTCCGAAGAACAGGGCGCCCAAACCCGCGAGGCGATCCGCGCCCGTGGTGCCGAACTCGGCTTCCAGTTCGAGATGGGCAAGCGCAGCCGCATCTACAACACCTTCGACGCGCACCGCCTGTTGCACTGGGCCGACATGCAGGGCCGCCAGAAGGAATTGAAAATGGCCCTGTTCTCGGCCTACTTCACGGGCGGCGAAAACCCGGGCTCGCACGAGGTGCTGGTGCGGGTGGCTGGCGAAGTCGGGCTCGACACCGCGGAAGCGACCGAGGTACTTGCCAGCGGCGCCTATGCCGACGAAGTGCGCGAGGAAGAAGCCTTCTTCCAGCGCCAGGGCATTTCCGCCGTACCGGCCATTATCATCAACCAGCGCCATCTGATCTCCGGCGGCCAGCCGCCCGAGGTATTCGAGCAGGCGCTGCGTCAGATTGCCGCCCAAACCGCAGACTAAGCAAGCCATGCATCGCGGCCGCACTCCGTTTTGGTGCGCCGCACAAAAACGGTGCTGAAAAAGTCATCAAGCCGGGCATTTGCGCCCGGTCTCCCCTTGTTCCCCGCTGGCACGCCCCTTGCTGGAAGTCATGGTGATGGCAGGCGCACGCCTGTTAAAAACAAGAGGGACACATGACGACCGAGGACAAGACCAACCTGCTTCGCCGCAACCTGCTCAAGGTAGGCGCTGCCGCATCGCTGACTGGCCTGGCCAGCGGCGGCGTATTCGCCATCGCTCCGACAAGCCTGAACTGGACACCGTCAAGGTCGGGTTCATCCCGCTGACCGATTGCGCTTCCGTGGTGATGGCGTCGGTGCTGGGCTTCGACAAGAAGTACGGCATCAAGATTGTCCCGTCCAAGGAATCGTCCTGGGCCAGCGTGCGCGACAAGCTGGTCAATGGCGAGCTCGACGCGGCTCACGTCCTGTACGGCCTGATCTACGGCGTGCAAACCGGCATTGGCGGCGCCCAGAAGGACATGGCGATCCTGATGAACCTGAACCACAACGGCCAGGCCATCACGCTGTCGAAGAAAGTGTCGGACAAGGGCGGCGTGGATGGCGCCTCGCTCGCCAAGCTGATGAAAACCGACAAACGCGAGTATTCGTTTGCCCAGACCTTCCCGACCGGCACCCACGCGATGTGGCTGTATTACTGGCTCGCCAGCTACGGTATTAATCCCATGAAGGATGCGAAGGTCATCACCGTGCCGCCGCCGCAAATGGTGGCCAATATGCAGGGTCGGCAACATGGACGGCTTCTGCGTGGGCGAGCCGTGGAACCACCGCGCCATCGTCGACGGCGTCGGCGTGACGGCGGCCACCACCCAGGACATCTGGAAAGACCATCCCGAGAAAACGCTGGGCACGACGCTCGAGTGGGTCAAGAAGCATCCGAACACGGCGCGCGCTGGTGGCGGCCGTGCTCGAAGCGAGCAAGTGGATCGACGCTTCTACTTGTCGAACAAGACCAAGATGGCCGACACGATTGCCGACAAGTCTTACGTGAACACTTCGGTCGACGTGATCAACCAGCGCATTTTGGGCCGCTACCAGAACGGCATGGGCCGCACCTGGGACGATCCGAACTACATGAAGTTTTACAACGACGGCCTGGTCAACTATCCCTATTTGTCCGACGGCATGTGGTTCATGACCCAGCACAAGCGCTGGGGCTTGCTCAAGGGCGAGCCGGACTACCTGGCAACCGCGAGCAGCGTCAACCAGGTCAAGCTGTATGCCGAAGCGGCGGCCATGGCCAAGGTCAGCGTGCCGAAGTCGCCCATGCGCTCAGTCAAGATGATCGACGGCACCGTGTGGGACGGCAAGAATCCGAAGGCCTATGCCGACGCGTTCACCATCAAAGCGTAATCAGCGGAGGATGTCATGAGTGCAGTATTGAATCCGGCGACGTGTTCGCCAGTGGCCGTCCCGCTTGAAAAGACGGTGCACGACAAGGTGCCGCGCAGCCAGCGGCTGGCCAACAAGGGCATCACGCTGGCCAACGGCAAGTCGCGTTCGCGCGCTGGCGCTGTCGGTGTTGCCGCCCGTGCTAGGCGTCGGTTTGCTGATCCTGTTGTGGCAGATACTGTCGGTGAACAACAGCGCGTTCCCGACGCCGCTGGTGACCTTCAACGAGGCGGTCAAGATGTTTTCCGACCCGTTCTACAGCAATGGTCCGAACGACCAGGGAATCGGCTGGAACATCCTGGCTTCGCTCAAGCGCGTGGGCGTCGGGTTCGGGCTGGCGGCGCTGGTCGGCATTCCGCTCGGCTTCATGATCGGGCGCTTCAAGTTCCTGGCCTAAGCATGTTCAATCCCATCATCAGCTTGCTGAAACCGGTCTCGCCGCTGGCGTGGCTGCCGATTGGCTTGCTGGTGTTCAAGTCGGCGCACCCGGCGGCGATCTGGTCGATCTTCATCTGTTCGATCTGGCCGATGATCATCAACACTGCCGTGGGCGTGCAGCGCGTGCCGCAGGACTACATGAACGTGGCGCGCGTGCTCAATCTGTCGGAATGGAAAATCCTCACGCGCATCCTGTTCCCGTCCGTGCTGCCTTACATGCTGACCGGCGTGCGGCTGGCGATCGGCACCGCCTGGCTGGTGATCGTGGCGGCCGAAATGCTGACCGGCGGCGTTGGCATCGGCTTCTGGGTATGGGACGAGTGGAACAATTTGAATGTGCCGCACATCATCATCGCCATTGTCGTGATCGGGGTGGTCGGCCTGATCCTGGAACAAGCGCTGGTGGCACTGGCCAAAGCCTTCACCTACGAAGAAGCGGGGAATTGATATGAACAGCAAATTCATCGATGTGCGCGATGCCGAGATGGTGTTCGACACGCGCAGTGGCAGCTTCCACGCGCTGACCAAGGTCAATCTGACGGTTGCGCAAGGCGAATTCATCACGCTGATCGGGCACTCCGGCTGCGGCAAGTCGACACTGCTCAATCTGCTGGCCGGGCTGACCACGGCCACTGAGGGCGCGCTGATCTGCGCCGGGCGCGAGATCGCCGGGCCTTCGCCAGAGCGCGCGGTCGTGTTCCAGAATCACTCGCTGCTGCCGTGGCTCACCTGCTTTGAGAACGTGTACCTGGCGGTCGAGCGCGTGTTCGGTGCGAGGGAGAACAAGCTGCAATTGCGCGAACGCACGGCGCAGGCGCTGGAACTGGTTGGCCTTAGCGCTGCCAGCGGCAAGCGTCCGAACGAAATTTCCGGCGGCATGAAACAGCGCGTGGGCATCGCGCGCCCTTGTCGATGGAGCCGAAGGTGCTGTTGCTCGACGAACCGTTCGGCGCGCTCGATGCGCTGACCCGCGCGCATCTGCAGGACGAGTTGCTGCGCATCGTGGCCAAGACCGGCTCGACCGTGGTGATGGTCACCCACGATGTGGACGAGGCGGTGCTGCTGTCGGACCGGATCGTGATGATGACCAACGGCCCGGCCGCGACCATAGGCGAGATCGTGTCGGTGCGCCTGCCGCGCCCGCGGCGAACGCGTGGAGCTGGCGCATGATCCGCTGTATATCGAGTACCGGACGACGGTGCTGGAATTCCTGTATCGGCGCCAGGCAAGGCCGCAGAAGCAGGCGGCGTAAGGACGGATTGCAAAAGACGAACATGCGCAGCGTCGTTCTCGGTGAGCGGCTGCTGCGTTGCACAGGCGTTGTTGTGCTTAAGCCATCTGGCTATCGCATGCGCTTGCCCCAGCCCCAGCCCCAGCCCCGCTTGAAGATCTGGTCTCCAGTATTTTTCTGTAGCTATTCTTGCGAGATCAATTGGATAGAACCGGCAGAATTTCTCGCTAGGAAGCACGGTGAGCTCATGATCGTGGTCAGTGCGTTTCTGCAATGCTTGATTTTTACGAACCATTGTGAGGGCTTTCGACGTGCAAGACGCAACTAGCTTTTGTCCTTCGTTACCTGAGTCTGCGCGCACATGTAGTAGACGATATCGATAGTCCCGGAATCAAATACGAAACATGCGTGATTAGTGGTGGGAGTTTTCTTAAAGTAGAATGCACTGACCAACAAAGGTGCTCCTTTATCAAATAGTGCTCTAACTTTTGTTTCGTCGGAAAATCTTTCTCCAGCGCTTCCGATCCACTCAACTCCTGTGAAAGTAATTTGTAGCTCAACGTCAAAATCTTGCGTGAATTTTGCGTTTCGCTTAAACAAATTTCTCAGCGAATTGAACATGGATTTCCAGTCCGCCCCGACAATTGGGCAATGGAAAGTAAGCGTAACACTTTCCTTTTTTACTTGAACATCGCAGAGTTCCGTGTTCTCAATCTCATAGTCATCAAAATCAGGGAAATCCATAGACTCAGTCGCACCCGCAAGAGTTATTAATAGCGGCCCCTATTCCGCTACCCAACACGCCAGACTCACCTATTGTCGCTTGCAAAGGATGTGCGCCGCTGCTCTTTTGAATGGCCCACTCCTGTGATCATGCGGCAAGAAGTTACTTCGTCAGGCTTGCACAGGCAGAGGGGATTCTTTCCGCTTGGCCGTGTTTCGATGGTCACCGGGTTGGCATATCCCGAAATGTTGGCGAATCGCGAATTGCGCCGCGTACAGGGGATTTTTTTGGATTTGTGAGCTGTCAGTCTGTGGAGTGACGAATTCGATGCAATATTGTCGTCGCTGGCAAGTGCCAGGACGTCAGAAAATGTATGTAATCTACATCCGGTGTCATTGGAAAATGTCTGAGCTAATTAGAACGGCACACAAGAGTACTCTGTTAGGTCGCGCTCGGGTTCGAATTTTCTTGGGTAGAATGGAGCTTGAATAGCTAGTGTGCAAACATCCGCGCCAGGCAGAACCACTAGTTGATCGCCATTTCTTGTAAGCAAAACAAACCCAGATTCAGCTTCACACTCATTCGAAATGTGCACAAGTTTTTGAAGTGCGAGCACGTCTCCCCAATATTCCGGCAATTGTTCCATTTGAGGCAGATCTCCGTCGGCGGCAATCTCGAATATGAGCGTGCCAATTTCTTCCCAGTTAGCCAGATCATGCATTGCCACACCCACGCGGATGGTTCGGCCATCGCACAATCGCAACCAAAGAGTAGATGGAGGGCCAATCCTCGGCGAGTTCATGTAGCGTACGCACGCAAGCCACTCATGAAACTAGCAGCAAGAGACGGCGCAGAGTCTATATCGAAGTTCAACTTGGTTTTCACTAGTCCTCCCGAATTAATAGTGAAGAGTCTCCGGAAGTTTGTTGTCGCTTCCTGGAATTTCAATGCGAGGCCCATCTTGCGGATTCTTGGTGCCCGGTCGAATCCATATACCGTTGTCACCAACCTGCGAACCTGGGATCTTGCTGCGGCTATCGTTCTCAGGGAAAGCATGCCCAGTACCGCCAGTCAGTTTATCAAAGTCATCTTGCGCATTGCCTGTTCCTCCGTTTTCTGGTGTGAGCGGCCCACTCTTGTGGCGTTTTCCGCCTATCGCTGGACCTGCGAGGGGGCCTTGTTCGCCAACCAAAATGTCCGGTGCTGGCGGACATTTCGAGTCTTCAGTTGAATTGTTCTGAAGGGGGAGGGTGGCCGTGTTGCTTCCACCTTGAGAGTAAATTCCGCCCCCTATGATTACAGTGACGCTTAGCCACGCATGCTTAAGCATTGATGCACATACGCGTGCGGCGAAGATTGCCTCTCCGATACACAAGTCCTCCAAACACAGTCCGCGAGGGTCAGCAAAGCTCAGCGGATTTCCGCCGACATAGGCGTAAGTGTTGAGTCCCCCTCTTAGTCCTATAGGATCTGATTGGACGTATTGACCTTTCCATGAACGCCATATTCAAAGTCAATGCGATTGCCACTCGGATAGGTCATCGAAACAATGTGGCCGGTACCACTACCGCTTTTCCCGTATTCGTATTGAAGCGCAGAAACGTTTTGCTGCCGCGCTGTTTCCAACGGTTTGAACCCGCGCCTGTAACCGCCCAAAATCATCATAGGAAAACGTGCTTTTGCCGGAATCGTCGAACATCGTGGTTAGTCGCCCGACGGCACTGGAACCGCGCGCGCCATACTCAAAGGTGCTGCTTCCAATTTGCGTGACCCGCAGAGCAGCATCGTGTCGGTATTCAGTAACGATACCGCGTGCGTCTCGAATCGACACCAGACTGCCGGTGTCGTCATACTCGTATTTGGTGCTACCTGTATCCGGGCTGTTCATCGCCGTTCGACGCCCGTATCCGTCCAGCGTATAGCGGGTCGTCAGTTTGCGCGGGTCGGTAACGCTGGTTATCCGGTCTTGATGATCGTAGCCATTTCGAGACCGACGGCGCGCTCTTGCCCGGCATGGCCGGAGGCAAGTTCACCTTTGCCACGCGTTCAAGATTATCGAACTCGGCGGTGGTGACGCGGCCCAGCGCGTCGGTTACCGTTCTCAGGTTACCTCCGCGGTCGTACTGGTAAGTAGTTGCCGACGCCTGTGGGTCGCTTTGAATGCTCTCCAAGCGACTAAGCGCGTCGAAAACGCTCGTACGTGCCTGAATCAACTCGCCGCTGTGGTTGCGCAGCTCTTCTCGCGTGATATTGCCCATCCCGTCCAAGTCTAGCCGTACTTGGTTGCCGACACCGTCGCTCAGGCTGCGCAACCGGTGTGCGTCATCGTAACCGAGGATTGCGGCAGAGCCATCTGGAGCGACTATACCGGTCAGTTGTCCGATGCCATCATATGAAAGCCGTGTGATCGCGGCGTCGCCATTGCGGCCTGTGACAGTGCTGGATTCGAGGCGCTGCATGGTGCCGTAGACGTGTGAGAAGAACACCGTCGGCACGCAAGATTCGGCTTGGATTGCCCCCTTTACTGTATTCTAGGAATCTCGTCACTTCATCAGCGGCGTTTTCAGAGCTGGCCAAGTCGCCCTTCGTATGACTTTCTGTTGTGTTGTCGTAGTAGGCGTTGCTGATCCTTTCCTCTTGGCCATGAGTGTCGGCAGGTCCTGTACGCTTGAGCAGTCGGCCGTCGGTGTTGTAGCTGTAGCGCCAGGTTCGCGGGCGGCCATCGGGTTGCGCGGTGAAACCGGCCGCCCCATTCATGTCGAGGGTTGCCTGAATTGTTTTAGAGCACAGAACAATGATTGGCCTTCCGTTCGGAAGGGTCGCATTATCGGCACAATTTGCCAGATTGCCATTGCCATCAAGTTGACCATTGTAGACATACTGCGTGGTTTGCCCAGGACCTGCTATTGCTGTTGGAATCGCCACTTCGGGATGCCATCGCGTGCTAGTCCGGCGGCTGCCGGAGGCGATGGCGGCTGTTGCGCTGGCCGGACACGCGTCCCGAGATGACAGTCCCACGACCTCGCTCGTTACCAACCCGCGCGAAGGCTCGTTGATAAAGCAGGTTTTCCGTTCATTGAAATCGATAATGCTGCTTAGCCCACCGCGACTGTCGTAGGTGATCTTGCTTGCGCCCGGCCCACATCCAGCCCCACTGGGTTGGCTCACCTTGGCAATGAGGCTAGACCGAGCCATAATTGTATGTTAGGTTGAATTCGCGTTGCGTTCCCAGAGGGTCGGTGATGATGCGCTTATCTCTTGCGGGGTATGCGAACGTGTAGCGGCGGGTTCCGCCAGCATGTTCTGATAACACCGCTTGACCGTTTGCGTTGTATTCGTATTTTGCGAACCGGATTCCGTTTTCATCGGTTATGCCGGTGAGGAAGTGGCGGTTTTCTGGTGCTTCGTAATGGTAGCTTTTTGTTGCGAACGGAGGTTCGCCTGCGATGGAAAAATCCACAGTTTTCAGCCGCTCTGTACCGACAATTTCGGTACTGTCGTCGGACTTAGACCTTTCGTAACCGTAGCTAGCTGTGCCTGTGGGGCCAATGATTGACACCACGGCCTCGCCACTCCACTTGATCGTGAGTGTGCGCCCGCCTGCGTCCGCAATCGTCGACAGCTTGTTGTCTGGGCCGTAGCCATAGAACTGCCCGATTCCGCTTCTTGTGTGCGTGCTGACCAGCAAGAATTTCCCGTTAACTTTCATGAAACGTTCGACGTTGCCGTCACGCGTTGTCAATGCCCAGTCGTCGAAAGCGGCATTGAGACTACGAATCGTTTCGCGTTTGTCGTGAATCGATACATATGTTCCCGAATCGAGTCGATAAAATTCGAAGTAAGAACCGTCTCCAAATGATCCAGTTAGCCTTACTGGGGGATCGCTTGGTTTGCTGGAAGCGGTCCGCCACGGTCCGGAAATTTCGATCGAAGGAAAATGACCAACCTTGACCTGCCGACTGGCCTGCGCCGCTTTCCCTCAACGTACGATAGGTTCGCGTCACACGCAGCGTTCCGTCGGGCGTGCCGGGAAAATCAGTTTCGACTTGAATCTGTGCGCCGCTCGCCACAACCACCGAATTGGTTAGCGCAAATCCCGATCTTGAAGCCGAGCAGCTTGCCGGAAGAGATGGCTCGGACCACTTTACGCACACACCTGGAGATTTTGGGGTGTAGCCTAGCTCGCATTCCAGAAACGTGTGGGTGTAGTCGTACAGTCTACCGCCGATAGGGTTCTTGTAGAAACATTCATAGATCGGTTTGGGAAGAGGCGAGGGGATCATGTAATCGAGTTTGACCCGCCAGTGATTCGCCGCGCTAAGCACGCACGCTTCTTCTGGCGTACGGGCATACCCGATCTTGTTCAGGGAAACGTGATAAGTCCATCCCTTTGTGCCTTCCGATATTGAGTTCTCACACTGCGCAGTGCCCGATGACACCACGCTCAGACCGAGTACGAAAACCAATTTGAGCATGACCGACAGCAATCGTCGGAACTGAAGGTGATCACGACCTTTGCGAACGCGGAAATGAACTCTGATCGTTCTATCGCAGATACTCGACATTTCGTCTCCTGTAGGTCTGCAGCTCGAAGCATGCTCGTCAGACTTGTCTAGGCGGAGGGGAATTATTTCCGCGTGGCCATGCATTGATGGTCACCGAGTTTGTTCGTCACGAAATTGCGAAGAATCACAGGTCACGCTGCTTGATTGGAACTTTCATACTTGCGAATTTAGGGCCAGCTGCCGCAAGAGCGGCAGACGATGGCTAAAGGTTGAAATGCTGTCGGAATGTTTCGTTTTCGGGGCGAATGAGTAGATGAGAAAGGACTGGGGGAACTTGCTAGGATCAGGAGGTCCAGTCCGCGCCAGTTGGTGTCGGCACGGTACACAAATGCACAACCCAATCTCAGCGGCAACGCTAATTCAGATCCAGCACAATCGGCTGATGGTCCGACGCCGCGGTCTCCGACTGCACCTCGCACTCCACCACGCGCTGTGCGAGATCCTCGGTCACGAAGAAATAGTCGAAGCAGTCCGCCCGCTCCGGCCATTTGAAACCATGCAGGCCAGCGGTCGGCGCGCGCGATGTCGGGATGCTTGAGCCGCCAGGCATCCACCAGCGGCAAGGCAATGCTGTCGTCCGGCGCGATCAGTTCCTGATAATCGGGCGAGCCCGGCGTGAAATTGAAGTCGCCGCAATAGATGGCGGAACCGGGCCGGAAGCCAAGCTGGTAGGGCGGCTCCAGCGACGGGTCCGGTTGGAAGATGCGGGCCCGCTCGCACGCTTCCCAGTGCAAATACTTGATGTGCCGCACTTGCGCCATGCGCTGCACGGGCGAGTAATACTCGAGATGCGTGGTCAGCACCCGCACCTTGCCGCCCGGCGCATCGACCACCACTTCGATCAGGCCGCGCGGCATGCCTAGCCGGGCTGTTGGGGTCCGGCGGCCAGGGCAGCAAGTGCCGATGGACCTGGTTGATGCGGTACTTGGATAGCAGCAAATTGCCGAACTGGCGCGGCATATTGTTCTGGTAGATTTCACTGGTCGGCTCGAGCACCGGCTGGTAACCGCCGAATGCGCCCGCGAGCTGGCGGAACTGGTTGGCGTTGGCGTTGCCCTCAAGCTCGGCGTGGTTGGAGGCGACTTCTTGCAGGCAGATGACGTCTGGATTTAATTTCCGCAGTACATCGATGATTGCATGGATGCGTATCCTGCCATCCTTGCCACAGCCCCAATGAATATTCCAACTGACAACACGCATACTTCACCTCCGGAAAAACACAACCGGGCGATAGTGCCATTCTTTGAAAAAAGGCGGTACACGGTAGGATCGGCGGCGGCGCTGCGAGTTCCGGTGTTCAGACTTCCTTGATGTCGTCCAGCGGCCAGCGCGGGCGCACATTGAAGCTGTAGTCGCGTTTGGCGGCCTGCGGATTGATCTGCAGGCGCATCGCGCTTAAAAAGGCGATCATGGCGCCGTTGTCGGTGCAAAATTCGAGCTCGGGATAATAGACGCGGAATTTCTTGGCCGCCGCAGCCGCATTGAGCGAGGCCCGCAGCTGGCTGTTGGCGCCCACGCCGCTAAGCAATCACCAGCCGCTTGAGGCCAGTGTGGCGCAGTGCGCTCACGCACTTGGCGGTGAGCACGTCGACAATCGCGTCGACGAAGCCGCGCGATGTCGGCCTTGTCCTGTTCGCAAATGTTCGCGATGACCTTTTGTTCGTGGTTCTTTACCACCGTCAGCACCGCGGTCTTGAGCCCCGAGAAGCTGGAAGTTGAAATCCTTGGAGTGCAGCATCGGGCGCGGCAGCTTGTAGGCCGTCGGATCGCCGAACTCTGCCAGGCGCGAAATGGCGGGGCCACCGGGGTAGCCCAGGCCCAGCAGCTTGGCCGATTTATCGAATGCTTCATGCCTAGCCGCGTCGTCCAGCGTTTCGCCCAGCAGCGTGTACTGGCCGACACCGTCGACCCGCATCAGCTGCGTGTGTCCGCCCGACACCAGCAGCGCGATGAAGGGGAATGGCGGCGGATCGCTTGCCAGCAGCGGCGACAGCAGATGGCCTTCCAGGTGGTGCACGCCGAGCACCGGCTTGTCGAGCGCCAGGCCGAGGCTGCAGGCGATCGAGGAGCCGACCAGCAGCGCAGCCGGCCAGACCGGGACCCTGGGTGTAGGCAATCGCGTCGATATCGGCCAGTGCCAGGCCGGCGCCGGTCAGCGTCTGTTCCAGCAGCGGGATTGCGCGCCGGATGTGGTCGCGCGAGGCCAGTTCCGGCACTACGCCACCGTATTCCTCGTGCATCGCCACCTGCGAATGCAGGGCGTGGGACAGCAGGCCGCGTTGCGTGTCGTACAACGCAAGGCCGGTTTCATCGCAGGAGGATTCGACGCCAAGAACGATCATGGAAGGTGCAAAAGGTGAGCTCAATGCGCCATTGTAAAGCACGCCAGCCCGGCGCGCCCCGCAACCCCGGGCAGGGCGGGCTGGCACCGCTCTTGCTAAAGCCTTGTTCATCCGTGCGTGCCGGTGCGATCCCAGCGGCCGCGTGTTCACGGATTAACCAACAAGGAGAGCGACATGGAACCATTGTGGAAGGCGGTTTGCCGCGTCAGGGATTTGTCTCAGAAGGCGCACCGGGTAGCGCGCGGGCTGGCCTGGCAGGAGCTGCCGGGCGTGCAGGTGCTGCGTACCGACGACGACCAGGTGGTGGCCTACCTCGAAGGCGACGGCGCGCTGCTATATACGGTACGGGTCGAGGGCGACCGGGTGCTGCTGGACCTGAACGAACTCAATGCCCCGGCCAGCAGGGCAGAGGCGGCGCTGGCTAAGCCATTTCGCCGTCGCGCCGCACATCTGACCAGCCTTATGGGCGCTGCAGCAGTTCCGCGTGGGCGTTGCGCAGCATCGTTTCAGGTGGCATCCCAGTCGATGCAGCCGTCGGTGACCGAGCAGCCGTACTTGAGCTGCGACAGGTCCGCCGGGATCTTCTGGTTGCCGCCGACGAGGTTCGATTCGATCATCACGCCGACCAGCGACTTGTTCCCGTGGCGGATCTGCTGGACCACGTCCGACATGACCAGCGGCTGCAGCTCGGGCTTCTTGTAGCTGTTCGCGTGCGAGCAGTCGACCACCAGATTGGCGGGCAGGCTAGGCCTTGGCCAGCGCCTGTTCGGCGATCGCGATCGAGACCGAGTCGTAGTTCGGACGGCCGTCGCCGCCGCGCAGCACCACGTGGCCGTAGGCGTTGCTTAGGCCGTGCGCACGATCGACACCTTGCCCTGGCCGTTAATGCCGAGGAAGGAGTGCGGGTGGGCCGACGACAGGATCGCGTTGATGGCGATGCTGATGTCGCCGTCGGTGCCGTTCTTGAAGCCGACCGGGGTCGACAGGCCGGACGACATTTCGCGGTGGGTCTGCGATTCGGTGGTACGCGCACCGATCGCGGTCCAGGCGATCAGGTCACCCAGGTACTGGGGCGAGATCGGGTCCAGCGCTTCGGTCGCGGTAGGCAGGCCCAGTTCGCACACGTCGAGCAGGAACTGGCGTGCCTTTTCCATGCCCACGTTGACGCGGAAGGAATCGTCCATGTCCGGGTCATTGATATAGCCCTTCCAGCCGGTGGTAGTGCGCGGTTTTTCGAAGTACACGCGCATTACAGAGCAGCATGGTGTCGGCCACTTCGGCCTGCAAGGCTTTAAGGCGGCGTGCGTAATCGAGGCTAGAGCGACCGGATCGTGGATCGAGCACGGCCCGACGACGACGAACAGGCGCTTGTCCTTGCGGTCGATGATGTTGCGCAGCACTTCGCGCCCCTTCATGACGGTATTGAACGCGCTGTCGGTCAGCGGCAGGCGGGCATGGAGTTCCTCCGGCGTCGGCATCGTCGCGAAGGAGGTGACATTGGTATTTTCGATATCTGGCGTGATCATGAAGTCCGCTTTTACTCTGTATTTACTGGATGGATCCATGATTTTAGTCTGAAATGGCGTTTGTTGCACTGCAACCGCCCGGCGCCAAAAAAGGCGGTCCCCGTTAACTTCACACGAGACCGCCCAAGACCACGCACTTACTCTTTACACCGGCAATACTTTCAGGTCGAAGGCGCGCTCCACCAGCCATACGGAAGCCACCAGCGCGATCAGTGCCGATCCGGTGGTCGTCAGCTGGCGGTAGAACCAGGTGCGGCGCGTCAGGAAGGCGAACGGCAGGAACGCGGCGACGATCGCCAGCTGACCCAGTTCGACACCCACGTTAAAGCCCAGCAGCGACAGCGCCAGCGCGCCCTGCGGCAGGCCGAGGTCGGCCAGCACGCTGGCAAAGCCGAAGCCGTGTATCAGCCCGAACGCGAAGGCCGCCAGCGGGCGCTTGCCTTTGAAGATAGGGAACAGGTTGTTCAGCGCCGCCACCACGACCGAGGCCGCGATCGCACTCTCGACCCAGCGCGAGGGCAGGGCCAGCACATGCAGGCTGGCCAGGGTCAGCGTCAGCGAATGGGCCAGCGTGAAGGCGGTGACGACCTTGAGCACGTCGGTGCTTAGCCGCGCGCAGGGTTTGCGCCTGGGCCGACACCACCGGCACCAGCACCATCGCAGCAGCAGCGAGAGCAGGAACAGGATGTGGTCGAAGCCGATCCAGATATGCCAGACGCCGTTCTTCACATAGTCGGCAAACTGGCTCCAGCGGTTTGGCGCACGCAGCGACAAGGCCTGGCGCGCTTGTCGGGACTGAAGATGGCGGTCGAGGTGACCCCGGCGGCGGTCAGCTTGAGCAGGCCCTTGTGCTGCGGGTCGATGTCGGCAAACAGGCGGTAGCCGACCGTCAGCGCCATCGACACGGTCCGGGCACACGGCCTTGAAGCGCAGGACCGTGTAGGCGCCGTCGGTATGGTGGTCGATCAGCTGGTCGCCCGGGGTGATGCTGCAGGCTTGCGCATCGCCGGACAGGGCGAGGCGGCCCAGCGCGTAGTCGGCAATCGCGCCGTGCTGGCGCCGGATCTCGTCCCAGGTCAGGTCGCCGTTGCCGTCCTGGTCCAGGTTGAGGGCGAAGTCGAGGTCGCGCAGGGCGATGTCCCACTGGCCGTCGACGGTGGCGCCGTTCACATCCAGCGCGAGGTAGCTGTCGCTCGGCTTGTGCGCTTGCGCGGGCAGCGTGGCCAACAGCAGCAGTGCGAGCAGGAGGGCGCGCATCATGCCCCCGCTTTCAGCTTGGCCGCGAGGCGCTGCACGGCCACGTCTTCCACCTTGTGGCGGGCGACCCAGTCCAGCACGGGGGCGGCGGCGGCCTTGTCGCCCGCCTGTGCCGCCGCTTCGAGCAGGATGCGCATATCGGCCGATTCCTTTTGCACGGCCCAGTTTTGGCGTGCCAGCGCCAGCGCGCTCTTGTGGTCGCGCCGCACATGCAGTTCGTAGCGGGCTTGTTCGCGCTGGTGGACGGTGTCGCCGCGCTGCATGGCGGCCTGGAAGCGGGCCTGCAATTCGGCGTCGGCGCGCGCCAGCGTCGGCCGAAGCGGGCATCTGCTGCAGGGCCAGCGCGTAGCGCAGCAGCAGGCCGTCGATGCGGGTCTGGTCCTTGAGCATGGCGGCCACTTCCGCGCCGCGCCGCTGGTCGAGCAGGAAGTCGGCGAAGGCGCCAAGCAGGTAGCTGTCGCGCGGGCTCAGGGCCAGCGCGCGCCGGTAGCGTGCTTCGGCCAGGGCGGCTTCGCCGCGCCGTTCGGCGATTTCGGCCAGCAGGGTCAGGCTCCATACCTGCTGCTCGGGGTCGGCATCGGCGTTGCGGCCGAGGGTGGTGTCGAGCAGCGATTCGCTCGCCGCCGCGCGCCCGGTCATGGCGCCGATGCTGGCGATGCAGGTCGTGCTGATCAGCTGCGCGGCGATCCGCGACAGGCGCGCGCAGCTGGCGGTGGCCGCGTCGTAGTCGCCGCGCACGGTTTGCACGGTGGCGCGCGTGAGCCAGGCTTGCGGATTGTCAGGTTCGGCGACGACGACCGCGTCGAGGTCGCGCATCGCTTCCGGAAAGTGGTGGGTACTTTGCAGCAGCGTGGCGCGCAGCAGGCGCACGGCCGGCTGGCGGTGCTAGGCTGTGACCACCACGGCGCCAGCGCGGCCTGGGCATAGCCGAAGTAGCGCGGATCGGTCTCGCGGCGGGCGGTGGCGATATGCTGGCGCGCGACGCTGGTGGCCAGCGCCAGGTCGCCCGGCCTGGCGGCCAGCTGGGCGCGCAGGGCACGCAGTTCCTGCTGGGCGGGATCGGCGCGGCGCGGCAGGCGTTCGATGACGGCGCTGCCGCTGGCGGGCGTGTACGGCGCGGCCTGGACGGCTTGCGCGAACAGCGCGCAGGCACAGGCAGCGGCAAAGTTGTTCAGGTTAGTCATGTGGTACCTCGGTGCGCGCGTCGGTCTAGTATTCTTATGTGAAGCTCCGGCCAGAGGTGGGCCCCTGGCCGGATGGACTGCTTAGCCGCCGACCGGGTCGGTGGTTTCCGGCTCGGTGATGGTGACCATCGATACGTCGTCCGGCTCGGTGTCTTCCGGCGCGCCGCCGACCAGGGCGTTGATGCGCGTGTAGAAGGCGTCAAGGACCGGGCTTGGCGTCGGTGGCGGCACGCTCGGCCCGTTGTCGTGCGAACTGCCGCCGCAGGCGCTTAGCAGCAGCGCGACGGCGATCAAACTCAGCTTGTTCATGGTGCTCTCCTCAAAAAATGGCGTGGCCCATTACTGCTGCGGCGAACCGGGGATTGGCGACTTCCAGGTACGGGAAGGTGTTGTTGATCAGCGTCTCGTCCAGGAAAGCACCGTCGGTGAAGCGCAGCGCGCCAGCCGGAGCGTCGCCCGGTACGCAGCCGATGCTCAGCGTGCACAGTTTGCCCATCGCCACCCGCAATTCGATGTCGACCACGTCGTCGCCAGGGCGGCGGCCGTTCGGGGAAGCCTAGCCACGTCGCCGTCAATCACGCCAAGGCGTTTCTGGGCGCCGGAGGCAGTCACCGGCAGCGAGGTGTTCAGGCGCAGCATTTCCGACGGCGTGACGTTGACCGGCTTGTTGACGCCGGTCACGCCGGTCAGGAAGGCGGCGACCAGGTCGTTGCGCGGGAAGTTGGTCGGGGCCTTGGCGCCTAGCATTGCCATACAGGATTTCGATCAGCGCTTAAGCAGCGTCGGGTTGGTGACGTAGGTGGCAAACTGGGCATCGTCGGCCTAGCTTGCTGTGGTTGAACCGGTCCTTGTCCTTCAGGCCGATCACGACTTCATTGACGAGCGGCATACCGAGGCGCGACACCTGGGTCCACGCGCCGCCTTCGCGCGTCACGTCGGCATCGGACTTGGGCGAAGGGTTGAGCAGACGGCCCTGGCGCATGCTGGCCGTGGTCCAGCCGCCGATTACGGGGTCGCTCACCGTCGTGCTGAGCAGGCAGGTGGTCGGCACTTCCATGCTGATGGCGGTGACGTTCTTGCGTGCCAGATCGTCGCGCGCATCGCGCTCGGCGGTCGGGCTGAACTCGACAGCGGGGCCTTAATGTTGATCAGGTCGAAGGTTTCGCCGAGGTTGACGACGAACGGGTCCTTGCGCTGGCCGACAAACAGGCGGGCCGGGGTGGCGCAGCCGGGAATGTTGACCGAGTAGATATGCTTGGCCGCGTACGCTTCGTAATTGGGAATCGACTTGTTGCCGATATTGTCGAGCGGCTTGTCGAAGGTGGTGCCGCCGCCGGTGGCGTTGGTGACGGGCGAGCAGGTGCTTAAGCGCGGCGATTGCCGCGCACCACGTTGACGGTGTAGGTTTCGCGCACGTTGGCGCCGAGCTGCGTTCGGGTCGGCAATTGCGCCGCCGTTGATCACCAGCGGGATCGACACTTTCTTGTCGCCGACCATCAGCTGGGTATCCTTGTTCGTGTTCTTGAAGCGGAACTGAAAGGTGATGTCTTCCTTGGCGTCGCCATTGTTGTCGATGTGGATCTCGTACAGCGCTTCCTGGTCCATCATGAAGTAATTCGGGCCGCCGTAGGCATCCTGCAGCGGCACGTAGTTGGCGATCAGCGTGGTGTATTCGCTGCGGTAGCCCTGGTAGCTGCGGAACATGTAGAAATCGGTGCCGTCGATCTTCGGATGCTTGGTAATGAAAGGCGCTTCGCGGTGGCTCGATGCCATGGCCGCCGGTGCCAACAGGCAGGCCAGCACGTTGCCTGCCAAGACTGCGCCTACCGTTGCCCGTAATTTCAGGTGTTTCATGTCGCTCTCCTTGTGTGGGTGTTCCAACGATGTATACAGGCTGATATACGTGGCGCTTTTGACAGCGGATTCACTTTGTTTTGTTTTTTTGTGGTAGCGTCTCCCTATGACTACATCTCAAGAAGCCTTCATTGCGGCAGACATCATCAAAAACATTGGCCGGGGCAAGAAGGGCGCGCGACCTGTCGCGCTCCGATGCCCGCGCGCTGTACCGGGCCATGCTCGACGGCAGAGTGCCGGATCTGGAACTGGGCGCCATCCTCATGGCCATGCGGATCAAGGGCGAATCCGTGGACGAGCTGGGCGGCTTCATGGATGCGGCCGAGACCTCGTTCAATCTGATTCCCGGCGGACAGGGGGCGTTCGCGCCGGTCAGCATTCCGAGCTATAACGGCGCGCGCAAGATGGCCAACCTGACACCCTTGCTGGCGCTGCTGCTCGCGCGCGAAGGCGTGCCGGTGCTGGTGCATGGCGTGCTGCACGATCCCGGGCGCATCACCACGGCCGAAATTTTCGCGAGCATGGGCATCGCTTGCCGGCAAACGCAATAGCCGACGCCGTGGCCGCCTTCGGCCGCGCCGAACCGTGCTTCATGGCGATCGAAACGCTGGCGCCGAAAATGGCGCACGTGCTCTCGCTGCGCCGCATTCTGGGCGTGCGCAGCTCGACCCACACCCTGGTCAAGATCCTGCAGCCGTTCGAGGTGCTAGGCCTTGCGCCTGGTTTCCTACACCCATCCCGAGTATCTGGAAACGCTGGGCGAGTACTTCACCAGCGCCGCAGCCGGCCGCCCGCGGCGATGCGTTTTTGATGCGCGGCACCGAAGGCGAGACAGTCGCCAATGCCAACCGCGCCCAGCAGATCGACTGGTTCCACCAGGGGCGGCGCACCTTGTTGGTGCAGCGCGATGCACCAACAGATGAACTGGCGCAATTGCCGGAGGGCCGGGATGCGGCCACCACGGCCGAGTGGATTTCTCGTGCCCTGCGGGGCGATGTGCCGGTGCCGCGCTCGATTTCCGAGCAAGTGGCACAGTGTTTGCTAGTTTCAAAGGCATTAAAGGCAAACGCTGGAGCGCACCATGGAGAGCAAGGGTAGAGTCATACTGGTCGGGGCAGGTCCGGGCGACCCGGAACTGCTGACCATCAAGGCGGTCAAAGCGATTGCCGCTGCCGATGTGCTGCTGGTGGATGACCTGGTCAATCCCGCTGTTCTCGAACACGCGCTTAAGCCTCCGCGCGTGATTCCGGTCGGCAAACGGGGCGGCTGCCGTTCAACCTCCCAGGCATTCATTGAAAAACTCATGGTGGCCGAGGCCCGCGCCACCGCTGCGTCGTGCGTCTCAAGGGTGGCGACCCCTTCATCTTTGGCCGGGGCGGGGAAGAACGCGCCCACCTCATGGCCGAGGGCATTCGGGTCGAGATCGTCAACGGCATCAGCAGCGGCCTGGCGGCGCTTAAGATCGATCGGCGTGCCGCTCACGCACCGCGACTGGAGCTCGGGCGCGATTTTCGTGACCGGGCACGAGCGCGGGGACGACGCTTAAGCAACGCCCGCACGCCGGACTGGGCGCTGCTGGGGCAAACCGGGCTGACGCTGGTCATATACATGGGCGTGGCGCGCTGCCGCCAGATCCAGGCCGGTTTGCTGGCAGGCGGCAAGGCGGGTTCAACGCCCGTGGCCGTGATTCAGTCCGCCACCGGCGCGGCCCAGACCCAGCTCTTGACCACGCTGGACAACCTGGCCGACGACCTGGCCATTTCCGGGCTGGGCAGTCCCAGCATCATCGTGGTGGGCGACGTGGTGCGCTGCGCTACCCCCCAGAGCCTGAGCGAACAAGCCTTGCAGCGTCTCGAAGCCTGAAACCCGCCGGGCGCGCTGTCCGCAGTTTACAATCACGTCTTTAGTGATTAGCGGAAATCGGCAACAGCCATGGCAAAACAATTTGATGTAGCGGTAATCGGCGCAGGGCGCGGCGGCTTAAGATGATGTGCGCGGCCGTGGCCGCCCAGCGTGGCAAGCGCGTGGTGCTGATCGACCATGGCGAGAAGCTGGCCGAGAAAATCCGCATCTCCGGCGGCGGACGCTGCAATTTCACCAACATCAATGCCGGGCTAGGCCAATTTCTTGTCCGAAAATCCCCATTTCTGCAAGAGCGCGCTGTCGCGCCACACGCCGCATGATTTCATCGCGCTGGTCAAGAAGCACCGGATCGCCTATCACGAGAAGCATCGCGGCCAGCTGTTCTGCAACGATTCGGCCGAACAGATCATCCAGATGCTCAAGGTCGAATGCGCTGCGGGCGACGTGACCTGGCGCATGCCGTGCAAGGTCGAATCGCTGGAAAAGCTCGACGACGCCTTCTTCATCTCCACCGACAGCGGCGACATCGAGTGCGACAGCGTCGTCATCGCGACCGGCGGCTTGTCGATCCCCAAGATCGGCGCGACCGACTTCGGCTACCAGATTGCCACCGAGTTCGACCTCAAGCTGGTTGAAACCCGCCCCGGCCTGGTCCCCCTGACCTTCGACGGCCCCAGCTGGGAAGCGTTCGCGCCCCTGGCCGGGATCGCGCTGGAAGTGGAAGTCGAGACCGGCACCAACAAGGGCAAGGGCAACAAGCGCGGCCATTTCCGCGAGGATCTGCTGTTCACCCACCGTGGCTTGTCCGGCCCCGCGATCCTGCAAATTTCCAGTTTCTGGCAGCCGGGCACCCCGATCATCATCAACCTGCTGCCGGAGATGGACGTGGCCCAGGAATTGATCGAGGGCAAGGCGACCATGAAGAAGCAGCTGGGCAATGTATTGTCGCAATGGCTGCCGACCCGCCTGGCCGAATGCTTGCTGGCCGCCAATGGCCTGGCCGCCGACGCCCGCCTGGCCGACATGCAGGATGCCAAGCTGCGCAAGCTGGGCGACGCGATCAACCGCTGGGCCATCGTGCCGACCGGCTCGGAAGGCTACCGCAAGGCCGAGGTCACCCTGGGCGGCATCGACACGCGCGAACTGTCCCAGCAAACCATGATGGCCAACAAGGTTCCGGGGCTGTATTTCATTGGGGAAGCGGTCGATGTGACAGGCTGGCTGGGCGGGTATAACTTCCAGTGGGCATGGGCCTCCGGAGTTGCATGCGGGCAATCTGTTTAAGCTGGCAAGTCCTGTGGCGATCACGAAACAGGGAATCGAAAAGCTTCCCTTGCTTGCCAAACGGTGCTATTATCTCGTTCTTCCCTAAATCTAACGGTTTAATTTTTTTACATGACCACTATTCGCCTTAAAGAAAACGAGCCGTTCGAAGTCGCAATGCGTCGCTTCAAGCGCACTATCGAAAAAAGGGTCTCCTGACCGAACTGCGCACACGCGAGTTCTACGAAAAGCCAACGGCTGAGCGCAAGCGCAAGCTGGCAGCTGCCGTAAAGCGCCACTACAAGCGCATTCGCAGCCAGCAACTGCCTAAGAAATTATTCTAAGACTGATTAGTCGAAACTGATCCGGTGGCGGCGAACAGCCTGTCCGGGTCCGTATTGAACGCCAGTCGCAGACCCGCTCCGGTTTACCGCAGCGGGTTTTGCTATTTATACCTACCAACGTGAGGATGCCATGGGCTTGAAAGAACAAATCACTGAAGACATGAAGAATGCCATGCGCGAAAGAAGCGGGCAAGCTGGGCACGATCCGCCTGATCATCGCTGAAATCAAGCGCAAGGAAGTCGATGAACGCATCGACGTCACCGACGAGCAGGCCCTGGCCATCGTCGAAAAAATGATCAAGCAACGCAAAGATTCGATCAGCCAGTTCGAAGCCGGTGGCCGCCAGGATCTGGCCGACATCGAAAAAAGCCGAGCTGGTCGTGCTCAATGCCTACATGCCTGCTTAGGCCTGTCGGAAGAGCAGATCGCCGCTGAAGTTGCCGCTGCCGTCACGGCATCAGGCGCCGCCGGTCCGCAGGACATGGGCAAGGTCATGGCCATCCTCAAGCCAAAAATGCCGAAGGGCACCGACATGGGTGCGGTTTCGGCCCTGATCAAGAAAGCGCTGGCTCCGGCTGCGTAACGTAGTGCCATGCCGGGCGGCGGTTCGATCGCCACCCGGCAAACGACCTGTTCTTGGCGTTGTTTTAAATCAATTCATATCGCATGCCTGCGGTATAGTCTGACCTGAGACAAAGACTGTTCGTTCAACGTGATTCCACAAACTTTCATTACCGATTTGCTCAACCGGGTCGACATTGTCGACGTGGTCGGCAAGTACGTCCAGCTGAAAAAGGGCGGCGCCAATTACATGGGCCTGTGCCCCTTCCACAGCGAAAAATCCCCCAGCTTTACGGTAAGCCCGACCAAGCAGTTTTATCATTGCTTCGGCTGCAGCGCACGGTACCTCGATCGGTTTCCTGATCGAATATTCGGGCATGGGATTTGTCGATGCGGTCAAGGATCTGGCCCAGAACGTAGGCATGGTCGTGCCCGATGCGGACGACAAGATTCCACCTCTGCAACGCGCGGCCAACCAGGCCCAGGCGATGGCCCTGTCCGACGCCATGACGGCGGCCTGCGACTTCTACCGCGGCCAGTTGCGCGGCGCCACGAATGCCATTGCCTACTTGAAAAATCGCGGACTGACGGGCGAAGTCGCGGCCCGCTTCGGCATGGGTTACGCCCCGGCTTAGCTGGGACAATCTGCGCTCGGTCTTCCCTGACTACGACGCGCTGGCGCTGGTCGAATCGGGCCTGGTGATCGACAAGGTCGACGAAGACGGCGGCAACAAGAAACGCTATGACCGTTTCCGCAGAACGCATCATGTTCCCGATCCGGAACACCAAAGGCCAGGTCATCGGCTTTGGCGGCCGCGTGCTCGATCATGGCGAACCGAAATACCTGAACTCGCCGGAAACGCCGCTGTTCCAGAAGGGCTACGAGCTGTACGGCCTGTTCGAAGCGCGTCAAGCCATCCGCGACGCTTAGGCTACGTGCTGGTGACGGAAGGCTACATGGACGTGGTCGCCCTGGCCCAGCTCGGCTTCCCACAGGCCGTGGCGACCCTGGGCACCGCGTGTACCAGTACCCACGTGCAAAAGCTGCTGCGCCAGACCGACACTGTCATCTTCTAGTTTCGACGGCGACCGGGCAGGGCGCAAGGCCGCGCGCCGCGCGCTCGAAGCTTGCCTGCCGCAAGTGACGGACAACAAGACCATCAAATTCCTGTTCCTGCCGACCGAGCACGATCCGGACAGTTTCGTGCGCGAATTCGGCGCCGAAGCCTTCGAGCAGGAAATCAACGAAGCCATGCCATTGTCGCAATTCCTGTTGCGAGAAGTATCTGGCGAGCATGACTTGTCGACGCCGGAAGGCCCGCGCGTGCAGTTCGACGCCAAGCCCTTGCTGCAAGCGATGACGCCGACCTCGCTGCGCCTGCAGATCGTGCGCGGGCTGGCCAGCATGACCGAATCGACGCCTAACCGAAGTCGAAGGCTTGTTTGAACTTGCCAAGCCCGTGGCGGTCGCGCGCAAGGCGCCACCGCGCCAGGGGCGTCCGCAGCCGGTCGGGCTGGAATTGCAGATCTTGCGCCATCTGGTCGCGCATCCGCCGCTGAGCCTGGAACTCGACGAGGCGGCCTTGAATGCGTTCAATTTCTTTGGCACCGAATCGGCGGGCCGTTTGCTGCAGCTGGTCGCTGCCGGTCAGTCATTGGGGCCGAACGGAAGCTTCGCCGCGCTGTCCCAGCACTTGAAGGATACGAGCCCGGAATACGATGAGCTGATTGCCGAGATCGCTTCTGAGCCGGAATCGGACTTCGACAGCGTCAAATTGTGGCTGTCCGGCGCTGTGAGACAAATCAAACAAGACGCACTTAAACTGGAGCTGAGCCAGTTGTTTTCTTCCGGACTGACCTCAGATCAGATGGGAGTGCGCTACCATGAAATCACCGCGGAGCAGGCCCGTTTATTGCGCGACGACGACGCTGATAAAACGCCGCGTTAGGAGTAAAAAACAGGGCCCGCTCAGAGGGCGTTTGTGACTGGAAAAAGAATTGGTGCGTGCTATAATAAAACGCTAAGTGTTGTATTTGCAGTAATTTTTTCGTAGTTCGGAAGTTGTTTTTCTTTCTGTAAGTTAGGCTCTTGATCGGCGCGGCAACAAGGCGTCGGCGGCCAGGGCCAGCTTTGGTTGTGACGGCGCATTGCGCAGTCAGCGGCAAGCGTTCGCGTTGCCTCTCAACCACTCACGGCCCTCGCCCCCAACCGCCGTTGCAATGCAGTAGACTATTGCCGTAATCGGCCAGGGACAGGCCGTCGCGGCAAGTGTGCAGCAGCGCGGATCGTTCCTGCTAAGGTGATGTAAAGGTGTAAAAAGTGCAGCAGTGCCGGAATGGCCTGGATGGCAATCCGGAGACGTAGGGCCGTAAGGCTTAAGAACAAAACTTTATCTTAATCCACCAAGAAGCTAGTCGTTGTGACATCGAAAGCGCCTGTGCCAATCAAGAAACCCGAATCTCCAGTGGCTGAGAAGCCAACGAAAATGTCTGCCAAGGCCGACAAAGCGCAAGACAAGGCCGAAGCACGCACTGCGAGCAATCCGCCTGTCGTGAGCCAGACCACGGACGCCGCCACCCTGGCCGCGATCGATACGTCCGGCTATGTCCTGCCATCGGTCAAGGTGCCGGGCCATAAGCGGTCGCAAGCCAAAAGAATTCCAGCCAGAAAACGACGAAGTCGCCGCCCTGAACGCGGTCGAACGCGCCGAACTGAAAGCGGTCGACAAGGCCAAGGCCAAGGACCGCAAGGCCAAAGAAAAGGCGTTGCTGAAAGATGCGTTCTCGTCGGACACCGAAGCGTCCGAAGAAGAACTGGAACGCCGCCGCCAGAAACTCAAGACACTGATCAAGTTCGGCAAGGAACGCGGTTTCCTCACGTATGCCGAGATCAACGATCACCTGCCCGAAAACATTGTCGATCCGGAAGCGATCGAAGGCATCATCGGCACCTTCAACGACATGGGGATCGCGGTCTACGAACACGCGCCCGATGCCGAGACACTGCTGCTGTCCGATAACGTTGCCACCGTCACCAGCGACGATGAAGCCGAAGCGGCTGCCGAAGCGGCGCTGTCGACCGTCGATTCCGACTTTGGCCGCACCACCGATCCCGTGCGCATGTACATGCGCGAGATGGGTTCGGTCGAACTGCTGACCCGTGAAGGCGAGATCGAAAATCGCCAAGCGCATCGAAGACGGCCTCAAGGACATGATCCAGGCGATTTCCGCCTGCCCGGTGACGATCGCCGAAATCATTTCCGCCACGATCCGCATCCAGAACGAAGAAATCAAGATCGACGAAATCGTCGACGGCATGGTCGACCCTGACGAAGGCGAAGAACAAGTCGCCGCGGCCACCGCGTCGGAGGAAGACGACGACGAGGAAGAGGGCGAAGAGGACGAAGAAGCCGAAGAAGAAGAGAACAACGCCTCTGGCGCTGCTTAAACTTCTCGGCCGAACAACTCGAAGCGCTGAAGAACCAGGCGCTCGAGAAATTCGAAGTCATCTCCATCCAGTTCGACAAGATGCGCAAGGCCTTCGAGAAAGACGGCTACAACTCCAAAGCCTACGTCAAGGCGCAGGAAGCGATTTCCAACGAACTGCTGGGCATTCGCTTCACGGCAAAAGTCGTCGAGAAACTGTGCGACACCCTGCGCGGCCAGGTCGACGAAGTGCGCCACATCGAGAAGCAAATCCTCGACGTGGCCGTGAACAAGTGCGGCATGCCGCGCGCCCACTTCATCAAAGTCTTCCCGGGCAACGAAACGAATCTGCAATGGGTCGATGGCGAAGTCAATGCCTAGCCACGCCTACTCGTCCATCCTCGGCCGCAACATTCCGACGATCAAGGAACTGCAGCAGCGCCTGATCGACCTGCAAGCGCGTCGTGCTGCCGCTGCCTGACCTGCGCAACATCAACCGCCAGATGGCGGCCGGTGAAATGAAGGCGCGCAAGGCCAAGCGCGAGATGACCGAGGCCAACTTGCGTCTCGTAATTTCGATCGCCAAGAAATACACCAACCGTGGCCTGCAATTCCTCGACCTGATCCAGGAAGGCAACATCGGTCTGATGAAGGCCGTGGACAAGTTCGAATACCGCCGCGGCTACAAATTCTCGACCTATGCAACATGGTGGATTCGCCAGGCGATCACGCGTTCGATCGCCGACCAGGCGCGCACGATCCGTATTCCGGTGCACATGATCGAGACGATCAACAAGATGAACCGCATTTCGCGTCAAATCTTGCAGGAAACCGGTGCCGAGCCGGATCCGGCGACGCTCGCGATCAAGATGGAAATGCCGGAAGATAAGATCCGGAAAATCATGAAGATCATGAAAGAGCCGATCTCGATGGAAACGCCGATTGGCGACGATGACGACTCCCACCTGGGCGACTTCATCGAAGACAACAATACCCTGGCGCCATCGGATGCCGCGCTGCACGCCTCGATGCGCGGCGTCGTCAAGGATGTGCTGGATTCCCTGACCCCGCGCGAAGCGAAGGTGCTGCGCATGCGTTTCGGTATCGAAATGTCCACCGACCACACGCTGGAAGAGGTCGGCAAGCAGTTCGACGTGACGCGCGAGCGCATTCGCCAGATCGAAGCGAAGGCCCTGCGCAAGCTGCGTCATCCATCGCGTTCGGACAAGCTCAAGAGCTTCCTCGAGGGCAATTAAGCCTTGACGGGCGGTCGCTAAAAGCCATATCCTCTCGCCACCTCAAACAGGTGGCGAGTTTTTTAGCACCTGCAGTACCATTTTCGGGCCTCTAGCTCATGCTTGGTTAGAGCAGCGGACTCATAATCCGTTGGTGCCGTGTTCGACTCACGGGAGGCCCACCAACTTCGCCGGGTAACGACTCAAGCAAGCTGAGTTGTTGTCCGCGTGTCGCAAGCATATTCAACAGGTATGCTTTCTTTTCCGGGTCGTGCTCTGCTTCAGCTCCTGCAAGCGCCACGGCCCGTTCTGGATCTTCTCCGATAAGTTCTGCCAGTTTCGCAGCGTAGTACGCTGAGATGTGCTGGTTCTTCTTCCATGTACTGACAGCGCCGCTGCTCAGTTTAAACATCCCGGCAATAGCCACTCCCTTATGGCTTTCCAGAACGCGATTTAATAATTCAATCGTGCTATTCATCTCTTACCCCTTGTAAACGTATCTCGTATGACGTAAGATTTCTCTTGTCATGAGAGATTCTTTTATCTCATGAGTCATAAGTAAACCATAGCATATTTCTTGTTGCAGCGCAACGAAAACCTGCCGTTGGTTTGCTCAGTTTGTCGCTGCCAAGTCTGGTTCTCTCGCCGTAACAGTGGCGATGTCTTTTCGAAGCGTGTTGAGGTCGGGAATATTTTTGTAGCGAATTGTCTTGTAGCCGACGTTTTTTAATAGGGCATCTCGGTCATCGTCGGCGGCTGCTTTCGTTTTGTGGCTTGCGTCGTCTAGCTCTATTACTGCGATCACGGCGAGTTGTTTTGTGCAGATGACGAAGTCGGCCACCTTGCGATCAAAGCGATTTCTGGTGGCTTGTGAGGTGGTGGTGATCAAGGCCGAAAACGCGACTTGCGCCAATACCGAACATTCAGGCAGTGCGGTTGCTAGAGCGATGTACATCTCGCGCTCTCGGCCAGTTAGGGGATCGTGGCGTTTGATGTTTTTCAGGTCGCCTAATTTCATGAGTGTTGGCTGTTTCTTCTTTCTGAGCGTGGTGAGTGTTGCTAAGACAAATGCGATGGCCACGAAGAGGAGCGCGACGGGCAACATTTTTAGCATGTGATTTTCCAGTAGTTGGTCGTGTTTGTATTTTATTCGAATCGCTCTAGTGGGCAGATAAAGGGGTCGAAATGGTCGCTCGAGTCAAAAGGTGCAGTTGCAGGCGCGTCGTCGCAGCGTCATCGGTCATGAGACCGGCCTTCCTCTGATTCGCGGCAAGTTCGTTCCTGTTGAGTCCGATTGGTTTCCTGCTCTCGGCAGCATGCTTATCCCGGAGGTTGAGGGGGGCAGGTGGTTGCAAGCGAAAGTGAATGACATGGTTTTTGAGTACCGCGTAGTTCCCGCATCAAAAAAACTTCCCGCCTAGTCGGCGGTCCCTTACTCGTCCTAGTGGGCGAATTCAAGAAAGTAAAAAATGAAAAACATCATCAATATCATTCACGTTGTCCAAAACGCAGGCCGTTCGAAAAAAACCGGCAATGACTACGATATGCGCATGGGTCAGTGCGTCATCGAGTTGACCGATGAGAGCGGCGCTCCTGCTCCCTTGATTGGCGAGCTTCTCCTCCCGAAGCAGTTTCAAGATATCACTCCAGGTCGCTACGAAGTCGAGTTCAAGATTTCGGTCGGTAACGATAAGCGTGTGGGTGCTGTCGTGGCGTCCATGGTTCCAGTTGCGACTGCTCGCGCTCCGGCTTCTGCTGCTGCGCCTGCCGCGAAAGCGTAACGATCATGCCGGTGTGTGCGAGGACGATTCAGCAGCAGGACGGTTCGTTGCTGCTTGCTCTCGATCCGCTGGCTTCCGATTTCACGGCATGTGCCTATGTCGTTGAAAGTGGCACTGAGTTTGGCAGTAGTTTTTTTCGAATGTCTGCTGAGGATGGTGCCGTATTTTCCGCTGGCCTGATTTCTTGCTGGATGCTTGCGTTTGGCGTTAGGTCTGTTATTTCCATAATTAGGGGTTCTGCAAATGAATAAATCTGTTCGCAATTTCGCACGTGGTGCGTTCGCTGTCGGTTCCATGGCTGTTGCTGGTCTGGCTTCGGCTGCTATCGACATTTCCGCTGATACGACTGCTGCCAAGACCGATATCGGCACTGCCGGTGGTCTCATCATCGGTGTGGTGGTGGCTGTTGCTGCTATCAGCTGGATTCGCCGTGTGATCCGCTAATCGGCGGTCTATTCGGCAAAGGGGCTCTTGCCCCTTTTTTTCCTTTTTTCGGGGGTTGCATGCAAGGTCTCTTCGTCATTCTCGCTCTGTGTGGCGCTTTTTGGATTCTCTTCCGTGATTAACTTACGCGTCCTTTTCGTCCTATTCTTCTTGGTTGTTTCTACTCGTGCGTTTGCTACTGAGTATGTCGTGGCCAAGATTGTGTATGCCCTTGCTGGTTGCACGTCTGAGTCTGTTGCTGGTGCTTGTATGTGCGCTGCTGCAGAAGGGCGGTCTCGGTAGTTATGAGACTCGTTTTGTACTCGGTAGTGAGTCTTCTTATCAGTGCAAGTATGAGTATCGTGAAAAGGGGTCTGCCGGTGGGTGGACTGTTTTTAGCCAAAATTTGTCGCCATCTTATACCTGTCCTACTGGCTATTTTTCGATGGGTAATGGCATGTGCCAGCGGCCTGAGCCCGGTGATGCTGATAAGTGCCAGGACAAGAGTCCGTTTGTTCGCGCGTGGTACACAGATGGGGGTGCTGGCTATCCTCAGGGTGACAATGGTTGTGCCATTGTGGTGTTGAATGTTGAGAAGTGTCATAAGCCTTCTACCGGTGTTAATGCGGGAAGGCGCTTTTGCTTTTTCTTAGTCCAGCGTACTGGTGGTCTTTATTCTGGTCCTGAGGGTTCTGGCGCGCCGCCCCTGCCTTCTGGTTCCAATGATCAGGGTGGTGGTGATACCCCGCCGTTGGAACCGCCGCCCGGTAATTCTTGTCCCGGGGGCACTATGCAGATTGGTACGCGTTCTAGTGGTGATCCGATTTGCGTGCCGTCTGGTACTGGTACTGGGGCGACCGATAATCCTGCGCCAAGCGCCTCCGAAAAGTACGGTCACGTCTTCTGCTCCCGGCGCGGGTGGTTCGACGGTTCGCACTGATGCCACTGTTCAGCGCAATGCTGATGGTTCACAAACGATTAGTCAGACCATTACGACCACGTCCGGCGATGGAAAGAATGTGAGTGTCGAACAGACTAAGACGACCACTTCTAATGTCAGTGGTGGGGCCGGTAAGGAAGACGTTCCTGAGGATAGGGCTAACCTTTGCAAGCAGAATCCCGGTCTAAATATTTGCAGGAATTCGACGACTAGTGGTACGTGCGGTCAGATTGCTTGTACTGGTGATGCGATCCAGTGCGCGACGCTTCGTGCAGCAGCCATCATGGAATGTCGTGGGCAGGCTGATATTGATGAGCTTTCCGCGTCTGGTCATAAGGCGCTTGGTGATGCTGTAGCTTCTGGTAACGATCCGATGAAAGGGGAGATCGAGCAGATGCTCAAAGGTTCCGAGATCGATGTTTCTGGTACTGCTTTGGATAGCTCTGGTTTCCTTGGCGGCGGTTCGTGTTTGGCTCCGATGAGCTTTTCTGTCCGTGGTCAGTCTGTCGTCTTTTCGTTCGATGCGGTGTGTGCGCATATTGTTCCCTTGAGGGTTTTGGTGATGTCGATCTGTACTCTCTTTGGGTATCTCGTTGTAGCTCGTTCTGTCATAGGTGGTTAGATGCCCGGCCCTTTAGTGGTGTTTCTTCCGGCTCTAGTTGGCGCTCTTGTTGGTGCTGTGGGGTCGATGATTGGTCGCGCCATGATTGCAGGTGGCGTTGGTTTCGCTACGTTCAAAGGTGTTGATCTTGCGATCGGTAGCATGAAGCAGTTGGTTATTACTTCGATGAGTGGGGGAGGGCAGATATTTTCCCTTGTCGGATTTATTTGGCTAGATAAAGGGCTCACTTTGATTTTTTCCTGTTTCGTTGCGGCTCTGTCTTTGAAGCTGACGAACGGGGCGCTTAAGAGGATTGCTTTCAAATGATCACTTTGCAGACTGGTTTGCCCGGGCACGGAAAGACTCTGCATTGCTTGTGGTTTATTAATCGTTATCTTGTTTCTGAGAATAAGCGTCTTCAGGATGAGGCTGATAAAGCTGGCGCGGTGCCGTTTGTTCGTCAGGTCTACTATGCTGGCATCAAGGATTTAACGCTGCCGTGGATTGAGATTGATCCGCTCAAGTGGGCTGATTGTCCGCCCGGTTCCATTATCGTTATCGATGAGTGTCAGGACGTGTTTCCGGGCATGGCGAATGGTGCGAAGCGTCCTGATTTCTATTCGTTGTTGGCGAAACATCGGCATTCTGGTTTTGATATTTTTCTCATTACGCAGGATCCTAGCTTAGTGGACAATTTTGTCCGCAAGCTTGTTGATCGACATTTGCATTCTGTTCGTAAATTTGGTTTTCAGCGTGCGACTGTTTATGAGTGGTCTGGTGTGCAGCAGGCTCCTCGTTCGGTCGCTTCCGTGAAGTCGGCGGTCGTCAAGAATTGGGCCTATCCGAAAGAGGTCTTTGGGTATTACAAGTCTGCTGAGGTGCATACCGTTGTTCGGCGTGTGCCGGTGAAGCTCGTGCTTGCGATCTTGTTTGTGGTGGCGATGCCGTTCGTGTTCATGTACGCACTTTCTGTATATCAGAGTCGTCATTCGGCGCCTGCTGCTACGGCCGTGGAGACGGTTGGCGGAGGGGCTCGTCAGTCCGGTGCGGTCGGATCGGCTCAACCTGCTGTTGTGGACCCCGTTGCTGACGCTAAGCAGTATGCGTACTCGAACACTCCTCGGGTAGATGGTGTCGTTAGTACGTCCCCTAAGTACGACCAACTAACGAAGCCGGTCCGTGTTCCTGTTCCGGCGATGTGCATAAAGAAGGGTGCGAAGTGTCAGTGTTATTCGCAGACTGCCAGCAAGATGAATATGTCCTACGGTGCTTGCATGGATATCGCTTACAACGGTTATTTTGAAGATTTTGATCATGATCCGAATAAGTCGATGGCTTCTGTTCAGGCGGTGGGTCAGGGCGTTTCTGGTGTGGCTCCTGGCTCGGTCTCTTCGCCTTCACCAGCTGGTGGTGCTTTGCCGGTGGCTTCGGTTTTGGCGTTCTCACATCCTGCTCCTGCCCCTAGACCGCCTTTGCCTGCCTCTAGGTGAGGTGGGGTGATTGCATAAGCGGCCCGGAGGGCAAAATCTTTCGGGCTGATTTGAATCTGTGTTTGGTTGTTGGTGTGGATGGTGCCGAAGTAGGGGCGGTGTGATGGCGGCTCGACCCGCCATAGTTTCGAAAGTTTTAGCGGGTAGTCCGTGGGCGTGTTTAAAACCCTTCTGGCGGCACGTCGGCAGCAGGCCCCCTCTACATACTGTTTTTCCGTTTGCGCCCTGCCCACGTCGATCTGGCCGCGCTGGGCGCCGCGAACGGGGCGAGGTACGAGACACGAAGCGAGCGCAGCGCCGCCTAAACTTGTATTAGGGACACTTAACGGATACAGCAGGCAGTAGGGTTACTTTCACGCTGCTGTTTCTGACTGGGTTGGAAATTGGAAGCACAAAAAGTTGGCCCCCTTGGTGATCGAAACACGAAGGGGGCCGATTCGATCAACCTCTGTACAGGTCAACGAATGAACGAATTAGATAACGAAGATGAATTCGCGTCAATTGATTTTTCTCCTGCTGGTGTTGACGCTGGCTATAAACCTGATTGGTGGGTTGATGATGAGCAGCGGGGAACGTGGCAAGACGGCTACAAATTATCGTGACTTGTCACAGAAAGTCGATCTATGCGTCAGGCTGAAGATAACAGGACAGGTGACCTGTTGGAGGGATTTAAGCGGCCTATCGGGCGTCCGCCTTCTGGTTCTGGTAAGTCGGCGGCGGAACGAAAAAAACTTAGCCGTGAGCGTCGGAGGGCCGCTGGTGTCGAGGAAATTACTGTCGAGGTTGATCGGGAGGTGGCCGACGCGCTGAGGCGCTTTGTCCAATTTAAGGATATGACATTGGGTGAGGCTGCTACACGCATTTTGCGTGATCGATTGTTGCGTAAGCGTTAGTACTTTTTGCAGTTATTTCTTTCTGTGCATCTTGTTGTATAGTTGAATTTCGGAAACGGTATGGGTGTGCGATGGGTTTCAACGAGTCTAGGCAATTATGTTTGAGTGCGGATCTGGTCTCCGCTAAGACTTGGGATGATGCTGTGGAACGGTGGATGGCTGAAAAAGCGGACAAGGCTTCTATTCATTCAGATGCGTGCATCGTTCGATGGCTAGATAAGTATTTGACTGGCCTTCCCTTGATGGATATCAATCGAGCGGTTGTTGACGCCGTGACCCATAAGAAAATTGCGACGGGCGTAGCAAATGGAACTGTCAATCGTATGTTGGCGTTGCTGCGTTCTATACTTCGTCGGGCTGCGCTTGATTGGGAGTGGCTTGGTGCGATCCCTAAGATTCGATTGTTGCGTGAAGCTTCGCGCCGCATTCGATACCTGTCTCCGTCGCAAGCTGATAGGCTTCTTAGGGAGTTGCCGCCGCACCTCGCTGATATGGCTGCGTTCTCACTGTCCACTGGTTTGCGCAAGGCGAACGTCACTGGGCTTCCAGTGGTCCCAGGTCGATCTTGCGCGCGGCTTTGCGTGGATTCATCCGGATCAGTCTAAAACGCGGAAAGCCATCGCTGTTCCGTTGAACGCTGATGCGATGCGGGTCTTGACGCTTCCAGCTTGGCAAGCACGCTGCGCACGTCTTCACTTTCAAGGGCGAGAAGGTTTCGCAGGTCAGTACTGCGGCTTGGTATAAGGCTTTGAAGAGGGCGTCAATCGAGAATTTTCGGTGGCATGATCTGCGTCATACTTGGGCCAGTTGGCATGTCCAGAACGGAACGCCGTTGCATGTGCTGCAGGAATTGGGTGGCTGGGAAAGTGAGGCTATGGTGCGGCGGTATGCGCATCTATCCGCTAGTCATTTAGCCATAGGCTGCCATGAGGTTGCCGACGTTGACAGGGGGCGTCGATTGATGAAAAAATGGTAGGGTTGTTGTGGTTGAAGTGCGCCGGGTTGGTAGAGCATCTGACTCATAATCCGTTGGTGCCGTGTTCGACTCACGGGCGGCCCACCACGACATTGCTAAAAGGCTTACCCGGTTGATCCGGTAAGCCTTTTTTGTTTGCAGCGCTGCGAAAATTGGCTTCGCTTAAAGCCGGTCCGGACGACCTCGATATGATCACGTGTCAGATCGTCGCAGGACAAACTATGCGCAACTTGGGTATAGTTTCGCCAGCCTGGGTATAATCGCCATGCGCATAACGTTCGTAGAATTGCCACCATTCATGCGCCATCAGGAGCAATACCTGGACGACGCGGCCTATCAAAATGACGAAGCGAAATTTGTTTGCCGAGCTGGACGAGGGCTTCGACGCCCTAGCGGAAGAGCGCACCGGAAAGCTGACGCTGCGGACGCTGTCTATCGACGATCAGCCGCCAGTAGAAATGACTGCCGCAGAAGTTCTCCGAGTGCGCACTAAGCTCAACGTGTCACAGCCAGTTTTTGCACGCAAGTTCCGTACTGGAGCGAAGACAATAGCGAACTGGGAGCAAGGCCGGTCCAAGCCCAACGCCCAGGCGGCCATACTGCTCAAACTTGTCGATCGTCACCCAGAATTGCTAGATGAAATTGCGACGCTCTGAATTGCCGCGAGTCCTTGGCAAGCACGTAGCGATGCAACGCGGCTAATCCGGTAAGCCTTCTTTTCCATTTCAGCAGCGGCGCCGCAGCGCCAGGCCCCGCAGCCGCCACGGCAGCGAACGTTAGGAGCACACCTGACGGTTCCGGCACATCTACCGCGTCGGAACTAACTTCCAGACGCCGGATAATGGCGTTGAATTCCAGATTGCCAAAGGACCGGCGTCCCGGGCGCAGCCACACGCTACCCAATTCCCCGTCCGCATCGATGACGTCGTACGCAATCGGCATCTCCAGCCGCGGGCGGGGCGGAATCAGGCTGTTCTGGAAGTTGTAGATATGGAAGGCGAAGGCCACGCCATTCTCGACATTGCCCGTGTAGACCCCGAAGGTGGTCCAGTCGGCAAATGTATTGCGGCTGTCGACGACCGTGTGGTGCATTTCGATCGGCACAAATTGCCTCGCCAGCGTGCGGTTGTTGATCGTGATGTCGAAGTTGACCGGAACGGCGCCATTCACCTGGGCGTCATACACATCCATGTCGAGATTGGAGAAATCGGTGCGTGCCGGACGGTCGTAGCTCACCGTCGCCGTAAAGTCCAGGCCATTCAGATCTGCCCCGATGGGGCCGAACATGGCGGACTTGTCGATCGCCTGCGTGGCAATCGTACCGTAGACGGTGATTCGAATCACGGCGGCCTGAGCGCCAGTGTGCAGCGCCGCGAAGAGCAGCAGGCTGGCGAGCGATTTGATCAGCATAATGTTCAACCCATGCGGTGGCAGGAATTGACCATCTTACGCCAATTGGCAGGTCAAGTTAATTAAGAATAAATATTGCCTTATGAATATGGCGATGAGGAAAACGATCGTCAGTGCGTGAACCAGGCCTGATACGAAAACCCGCCTTCCACCTGTGTTCACGAGTCATTTCCTTTCTATCTGACTTTTCCCAAACCAAGCTGGATTCGTGCTGTATCCAGTTGCAGCTTGCCATCGCTAATTGCTGCCCTAGACTGAATTTTCCGCTATCCACGTCGCGTTGACCCGGAGGTAGCGTTACGACGGCCCAAACTCTTCGTGAAGGAACGATCATGCGTACCTTGTCGCTTTTACTTCCTGCTTCACTGCTGTTGCTTTGCTCTACTGTGAGCGCTCAATCGGCGTCCTATCCCCAGACCGATGAAGGCCCTATTTCGACCGTGCAGGTTTCGGCGCCGATCAAAACCGTGCTGTTGCGCGCGGAGCAGGGCCGCGAGATAGCCGGTTCCTATGCCATGTCAAATGGCTGGATGCTGAAAGTGCGCCCATCGTCGCGTTTCATCGATGCGACCATCGACCGGCAAAAGCCCATGCGTCTGCTTGCGGTCTCGGCGGACAAGTTCGTATCGAACGACGGTAGCGTCACCATGGAATTCAACAAAGGCGACAGAAACGATGAAATGACCATGAGCTATACCGACCCGAGTATTGCCCAGGTCGTGGTGATCTCCTCCTTGATCGCGCAGCGATAAAAACTTCCATTGAAGGCCCGCGCCAGTCCCGATTGATCGGGCTGGGCGGGGGCGCACCCAATATCCCCGATCGTCCTCTTCGTGCACAAATTCTTGCGGTATCAAATGGATATGTGAGTAAACTGTTGAATTCCGCAGTGCATGAGCGCGGCTTATTCAACAACACGAGGGAGCACGATTGAACTGGAAGCCGAATAAATGGACTGCGTCGATTCTGGGGATCGTGCTTGGGCCGGTAGGTGTTGTTTACGCGGGATTCCCGATTCTCGCGACAGTCATCATGTTGTTGCTGATTGCGTCCGTGCCGCTGGGCGTCGCGCTTGGGGCGGGGAAAGAGCAAAGCTGGGTGTTCATCAAAATCGGTTTTGTCGTGGCTTCGGCCCTATTAAGTTTTCTGTTGGGCGCGCTTCGGTGCGAGAGCAGCGGCCTTGGTACACGCGGTGGTATGGACTGATCGCCGCTGCCGTTGCCGCAGTCATCCTCATTGTTGGTTTCCGGGCCGTGTTCTACGAAACCTTCGTCGCCCGATCGACCTCCATGTCGCCTGCGGCCGAGCCTGGCCGCATCTTACTCGTGCAAAAGCAAGGCTACGGGTCCCTCAACGCCTTTGGCATTGATTTCGGCAGTATCGGTCCAAGGCAGTTGGCAACGCGCGGCGATATCGTCGCGTTCACCCCACCCAATCGGCCGGATCAAACCTGGATCAAG
The DNA here is from genome assembly GCA_024703915.1 of Massilia sp. H-1. Classification (GTDB taxonomy): domain Bacteria; phylum Pseudomonadota; class Gammaproteobacteria; order Burkholderiales; family Burkholderiaceae_D; genus Telluria_A. Next base: position 3,758,055 of record CP087969.1, read on the forward strand.
CGCGTCGTCGGCCTACCTGGCGACACCATTGTGTATCGCGATCGCCATCTTTTCGTTAATGGCGCCGATACGCGCGGTGCCAAACGCGATGCGTATCTCGACCCGGAGGCGCTGCGTTACTACGACAGGTATGAAGAGCGGATCGGCGGCGTCGCCTACGAGATCCTGTTGCGCGAGGAGGAGAGCCCACTTCCCCCGCCTGAAGATTTCCCGTTCCGCGACCGTTGCACGTTCAACGGCAATGAGGTGCGCTGCATCGTTCCGGCCAACCATTATTTTCTGCTCGGGGATAACCACGACAACAGTCTTGACAGTCGCATACTGGGATTTTCAGCGCAGCGACGCCATCATCGGCAAAGTCGTCAATCTTGCGCGGTGAAGCCATGATCGAATGTAACCGCACCATGGAACAAGCCCGGCGCGATTTCTCCATCTACCGCCTGAGCAGCGCTGTGCTGGTGCGCGTGCCAATGAGCCAGCGCGACTGGAATATCCGCCTGTTGGGTGCAAAAGGCGATTCCGGTATGCTGCTGGATGTAAGAAACCTTGAGCCGCAGGTGTTTGCAGGACTCGACAGCGCCGCCTTGGCCCTGGAACAGATCGGCTTTTCCTTCAACCAGTTGAAACCGACAGCATGAAATACGACGACGCCGAATACTTCTTTCTGAATTTCGAAACCGATACGCTGGAAAACGAAGCTTTAGCGCCACCCACATCGGCATGTTCATGGCCTGGATGATCTTGCATGAGATGGTGTCCGACTGGCACCGGGACGAAGACGCCGATGCCATCGCCAAGGTCAAGTCGCGCGAGATCACCGGCGCGCAATTCGTCATCGACTGGCTCGACTGCAAATTGCTGGACGACGATCTCAGCGATCTCGGGAACGAGTTCGCCGCCTCATATTACGAAAGCGGCTACTACCGCGACTATATCGAAGCGATGGGCATTGAACATGAAACGACCGACGATTTCTGCCGCGTCGAAGACACCTGGGCCAACTATGCCAAGATCGCCCGTATCCTCGATCTGCGCTTCAACACCTTCAAATTAGCCCGCACCACAACCCGGCGCTGAGCGCAGGCGCATTTCACATTTGCGGGCCGCGCAACGTGGCCCGGCACGGCCAGTTCGCTCATCGCGCGTCCATCGCCATTCCCGCTCGAGATAATCATCCTGGTATCTATTTCATTGCCTGCACCAGGATGCCATCGATATATAGGAATGGTTTCAAATTCAATTCCCGTTGTTTCTCTTAAATGATGGCGTGAAATACAATATGAATGTATTTCTGGTAAATGTCAGTGCAATAAAGATATATTCCAGTGCTTGAAACTTACCCTCCGTGGATATTGTCTGGTCAGCAAAAAATATAATGTCTGGCGAATGGAAATAAAAACAATCCGCGCTGTTTTCTACTTGCTTAGCTGAATAACAGAGAGTATAGTTGCGCTGTCAGGCGTGCGGAACGATGCGCGCGCCGGGTCCGGTTTCTCCTGCGAGAATCGTGACAATCCAGGCTGGTTGGACGGAATTCGCGCCGCTATTTTCGCCAATTCTCACCGCGCAGATCAGTGCCCCTGGAGCCTGTCTTTTTTGTGTGTGGTAATAAAAAAATTCCACACGGCAACTACTTCGACGTACAATGATTTCAAGGCGAGGCAGTATATAAGTAGATCCTTATAATATAAGTTGAGTCTGCCGTGATAACACGGGGGATTCAAATGGCGGGAAATTCTTTGCTATTGGATGCGCGCAATGATGATTGCTTTTTCCAAGAAAGTTATTCACGCACGCAGCTGCCCGGCTGACGATATTGGTGGGCGCGCGCCATGAGTGAACTGGCGCATCCGGAGTGCGGGCTGGCGCCAAGTCCGCACGCCGACACGCCCGCCCTTGCTTAAGCACCGATCGCCATCTGGTGATCGGCGGAATTGACATTCCTGCCAAGGAGCAACTCGTACTGCGCTCCTTGCTGCGCGTGATGGACGGTAAAAATCGTCTGCATCTACGGTTCAGCGACACCCTTTCCGAGTGCAACGTGGTCCTGGTGCCAGCCGATTATGCGTCGCGCTTGCCGATTACCTGCGTCGGTGTGCACCTGCTTCCCGAAGAAGCGCGCGCGCTGAAGCCGCGCGCTCCCCGGCCTGTCGGTTCGGGCGCCATTGCGCTTGTCCAATACGGGCGTGGTCTTACAGGCGGCGGCCGAGCTGCTGGAACATGGCGCGGCCTTGCTGCGTACCTCGAACGGCCTGCCCGCGCTGATGTCGACCCTGCTGCGCCACACCATGGCCCGCGAGCGCCGCACAACCCTGTTCCCGCTGGCCGACGGCCGCCACCTCATTGTCAATTTCCCCGCCGATTGCTATTACTGCGCCGCGCCCCTCGATGACTTGCTCGCTGGCCGCTATCTGCTGCAAGAGCCGCGCCGCGCCAGCGAAGCCGAAGTCGCGGCCCTGGCAGGGCAGGCGGGCGCCAGATTGCGCGACTTTCTCTGGCTGGCGACGATCCGCCTGATCGATTCGGCAGCGCCCGACGCGGCACTGTCCGGTCATTTCCGCTTGCGCCGCTGGCCCGATGCCATCGGCCTGACACGCCCCGGTTTTCCCCTGCTGGCGGCATTGCTGACCAGCCGGGCGCACACCATCGAACAGGCATCGAAGGCCTGCGGCGCCAGCGTGGCGGCCATCAGCTGGTTCCTGAGGATCAATCTGGCACTGGGCATTGCCGAATCGGTCGAGGCAGCCGCGCAGGACAAGCCAGGCCGCGGGCGCCGGAACGGCAGCTGTCGATCCCGCCCCTTCCATGTTGAGCCGCATTCGGGATCGGTTGAAACTATGGTGAATATGTTCCTGTCCAATCCCAATGAACTGAAAATCCTGTTTTACAGGAACGGTTGGCGCTTAAGCAAAACCACGGCCATCGGCGCGATCAGCGAGAAGGTCACGCTCTCGACCGAAGTTCCCATGAGCGAGGGCGCGACGGCGAGCAAGAACCAGACGACCGTCGGTTTCGATTACGGCGAGTGCGAACTGGCCGATGGTTTTTCCCTGCATCTGTACGGAACGCCGGGCCAGGAACGGTTCCGCTTCATGTGGGACATTCTGGCCAAGGGCGCTTTCGGCCTGATCGTCCTTGCCGATCATTCCCGCCCCGACCCCGTTGACGATGTGATTCACTATCTGCAGGCATTCGCGCGCCATTTCCCGGCCAGGCGCACGGTCGTGGGCGTCGGTCGGCTGGACGCGCGGCCCGAACTCGGTATCGAACAGTATGTCGAACGGCTGGCCCAGGCGGGATTTCATGTGCCGGTGCTGGAAGCCGATGTGCGCAAGGCGGAGGACGTGCGTTTGCTCTTATCCATCCTGGTCAGCATGGCGGAGGTCGAAATTGAATAGGACACAGCACGCGTTCAGCGACGCACAGAGACAGGCCTTAACCGCCTTTTGCACGGAACTGCTGCTGGAGTTTTGTGCCAAGACATCCGGCGTGCAAAGTGCCACCGTCGCCACGTTCGACGGCGTGACCGTCGCTTCTACGGTGAGCGGCAAGACCGAAAGCGACAAGATTTCCACGATGTCCAGTTCGATCGCCGCGCTGTCGGCAGCGCTCACGCGCGAAGTGCGGCATTCGGAACCGGACCGTGTTTTGCTCGAGTCGGAAGATGGCCGCATCGTTTTCATCAAGGTGCCCGGCACCAACGCGGGCATCGTTTTCACGGCAGTGACCGATCACAACACCGTGCTGGGCACGCTGCTCTGGAGTTGCCGCAGTGCGACCGAGAAGCTGGCCGGGTATGTCGCCCGGCTCGATGAAGCGGCCTGAGTTTCCCTTGTAGTTTTTTATCACGCTTAAGCAGCGGCGATTTCCGGCATTTTTGCCATCAACCAAAAGGAATGACCATGTCAACTCCCAAAGAAATGCTTAACGAACTGATGCAAGTGGAAGGTGCGATGTGCGGGGCGCTGGTCGATTACAACAGCGGCATGCTGCTCAGAATCGATCGGTACGGGCGTCGATCTGGAAATGGCGGCGGCCGGGAATACAGAAGTTGTCCGCGCCAAAATGAAGGTCATGAAATCGCTGGGACTGAGCGACACGATCGAAGATATTCTGATTTCGCTTGGCAAGCAGTACCACATCATTCGCCCGGTCGAAAAGCACGACGGGCTGTTCATCTATTATGTGCTGGACCGTTCGCGTGCCAATCTGGCCATGGCGCGCCGCAAAGTGCTCGAAGCGGAATCGAAAGCGACGATCTAGCATTGCCGCTCCCCGGTCCGGACATCCCGCCTGCGCAGGCATGTCCGGCCGTGGCGCTGTTATTCGGCGCTGATATCCACCGCTTGCGGCGCCTTGATCGCCGCCAGCGCCAGTTCCGAACTGTTCAGGGCGCCTTCGACGAAGCCCTGATAATCGGAAAACGCTTCGCCGACGATGTGCACGTTCTTTGCACCCGAGCCGAAGTCGAAGGCCTTGAATGACTCCATCACCTTCCACGAACGCACGCCCGGCTGCCAGCCGTGATTGGCCGCGCCATGCAGGTGCGCGCGCCCAGTCGCGAATACCGTAGGTAATAATCGACTTCTTGATATAGGCGGTCGCTTCGGCCAGCGTCTGTTCGCTGAACACGAGCTTGGAGTGCGCGTTCAGGCGCAGGTGGGTCTCGTTGCTTTCCAGCGAACGCTTGATATCGCGCGCCACGAACAGCGCGAAGGCGTCGACAATGCGCGCATCCTGATCGACTTCGGCGCGGTCGTGCCGGTCCGGCTCGCTCAGATAATGGCGCCAGAATTCGGTCGACGGCCGGTCCATGTACAGCATCATCATGCCGTGGCCATCGTTGTCGTTCTCTTGCGGGCGGCGGAAGTAATGCACTTCGCGGGTTGGCAGGCAGTTCGCGTATTGCTGCGGCGGCTGGTCGTAATCCCACCATGGCGCATTGCTGACGAAGAAGATCTTCAGCATGGGGAAGCCGTTGACCGAGTCAAGGTGGCAGGAAATATGTTCCGGCAGGTGCGAGGCGAGCTTGACCAGCGGCACGCGCGGCAGCGCCAGGATCAGGCGCGACGCTTCGACCTTGATCGTGCCATTCTTGGTGCGCACGTCCAGTTCCAGCGTCGGCTGGCCCAGAGCGACGGGGCGGAAGCCGCGCAGCGCATGGCCGCCTACCAGCGTGATGTTCGGCTGCGCATGGATCTTGGCCATCAGCGCGTCGGTCAGGCGGGACGAGCCGCCCTCGATGCTGGCCAGTTTCTGGCCCACGGTCTTGAGCGCGCAGCCACCAGATGATCCATTCGATCGCGTTCAGATTCTCGGGAATCATGTGATAGAAGGTGCCGGTGTCAGCGCAGCTTGACCAGTGCGCGATGGCTGAGCACGCCCTGCGCGGACAGGGCATTCCAGAAGCCGGTCGCCCACAGGGGCTGGCCGTGCAGCTGGGAATGCTTGCGCAGGCGGGTGTAATCGGCTTCGGTCAGGCTGTCGATCCAGGCCTGGTCGTCCGGGTCGCGGCCCATCACCAGCATGATGCCGCGCTTGAGCAGCTGCAGCGAGTTCAAGCCTTGCTCTTCAGTAAAGCAATTCCTCGTCGGCAGCGCTGACCGATTCGGCCGAGGGGCCCGAAAAATCGACCAGACCCACGCCCAGTTCGGCGCACAGGGCGGCAGACGCGGCTGCAGGGTCGGTTCGAAGCGCATCGGCCCGTATTCGGCGATGAAGCCGTCCATGTCTTCGGTTTCGATGCGGCCGCCCCAGCGGTCGGACGAGGCTTCGAGGATCAGGACTTTGTGGTAGAACTTCGGCCAGGCGGGTGGCGCAAAAGAGGCCGGAAACGCCGCCATGCATGATAACGATAGGTGGTTCTTGCATGGAGTGGATGTGCGCAAAAGCGACAATATGTACGCGAGGCAGCGATTGTGCCACGGTTTTGTCGAACTGAGCATTAACAAGCCACCAAACGCCCCGCGCTGTTCACACTCAGCCGTGAAACGGACAACCTTCCGCGGCCGCCGGTTCGGCCGGGGCTTGGCGTCAGCCGTTTGCGGCTGGCCAGCATCAGGCGCAGGCCGCCTGCGGGCCGCATCGTCACTTGCAGGCGCATGCCGGGCTGTTCCTGGCCGGGCGCCGGGCGCAGCGTGTAGCGCTGCAGCAGGGTGGCCAGGATCAGTGTCATTTCCATCGAGGCGAAACTATTGCCGATGCACACGCGCGGCCCGGTGCCGAAGGGGAAATAGGCGCCGCGCGGCACCTGGCGCGCCGCTTCCGGCGCGAAACGGTCGGGATCGAAGGTGTCGGGATCAGGGAACCAGCGCGGATCGCGCTGGACCAGGCTCGACAGCAAGGTGACGAGTGAACCTTTGGGCAGCAGCCACGGTCCTATCTGGACATCCTGGGCGGCCTGGCGCATGAATACGCCCGGCGCCGGGGAATACATGCGCAGCGTTTCCTTGACCACCTGGCCAAGGTAGGGCAGGCGCGCCACATCGGCAAAGGTGGGCGAGCGGCCTTCGAGCACGGTGTCGACTTCCTCGGCCGCGCGGAACGCCATTTCCGGGTGCGATGCCAGCACCCAGCTCTACCCAGGTCAGGCCGGAGGCGGTGGTTTCGTGGCTAAGCCAAAAGGTGGTCATCAGCTGGTCGCGCACTTGCTCGTCCGACAGCACGCTGCCGTCGCCCTCGCTGTCGGCGGCCGTCAGCAGCATGCCGAGCAGGTCGTCATGGACTTCGCCGCTGGCGCGCCGCAGGCGGATATGCTTCCAGATCAGGTCGTCCAGCAGGCGCATCGCGCGCCGCTTGGCGCGCTTGGACGGCAGCGGCAGCCAGTCCGGCAGCGAGGCCGGGTAAAACATGTCGTCGTAGGCGATCTGGCTCAGCAGGCGGACCGCGTGTTCGGTGTCTTGCGTTTCCTGGGCCGTGATGCGGGCGCTGAACATGGTGCGCACGATCACGTCCATGGTCAGCATGTTCATCGCTTGTTCAAAGTCGAAGGGCTGGCCTTGGTGGCTGGCCAGCTTGTCCAGCACGGTCGTGGCCGCTTCTTCCATCTGCAGCGCGTAGCTAAAGCAAAGCGTTTCGGGCTGAAACCGGGCTGCAGCATGCGCCGCTGTTTCTTCCAGGTGTCGCCCTCGGTGATCAGCACGCTCTGGCCGTGGACTTCGCGCAGCACGTTCATGTGGCGCTCGTAGCGGATGAAGCTGTCGGCCTTTTCCACCAGCACTTCGCGTATCAGTTCCGGGTCCAGGAAGGAATAGGTGCCCACGCTTCAGCCACGCGTACATACAGGCTGTCACCGAAGGATTGCTGGGCGCTGCGCCAGAAGCCGAGGTAATCGCGCGCCATCTGGCGCAGCAGGCTGAGGCCGAAAAAAGCGGTCGCGCGGACCGGGTGGACGTGCAATATTCATGATGACCTGTCTCCTGTTGCATTAATTATAACGGGAGCGGTAATGAACAATCAAACGGCTGCGCATACGCGGCGCCTGTTTATTTGGCGCGAAGGCTTACCATTGCTGCACGCGGGGGCGCGTCATTCGTTGCCACAGGCGAACAATCCAGGAAGGCGACCAGGCGCCGCTGTCGGACGGTTCGTCATCCTCGGGGTCGCTTTGCGAGAGGTAGGTCGAGGGAATCGGCACTGCGCGCGCCCGGGCCGCTGATCGGAATGGTCATGCCCTGTTCGCCCAGTTCTTTTCCACTGTGCAATTGCAACCGACCAGGTCCAGGGTTTTTGCAAAGCGCTGGGCCGCCACGTGGTCCATGCGGCGCCGGATCACGGCCTTGGGCGTGTCGAGCATTTGCAGCACGTCGTCGCGGTCGCGCTTGAGAAGGGGAATCAATTTGGCGACAATAGCGTCGCGGTCCACGTTTTTCTGGATGCTGTCGAGCGTCAGGCAGAATGTGGCAGGGCGGTGCACCTTGGCCGCCTGCTCGTCGATGACGGTCAGCGCCAGCGCACCGGCGCGGCGCAGCAGGAAGGGAATGACTTCGACGTGGCGCGCCGAGATGCTGATGATCCCGATCTCATCGGCAAAAGCAATCCATCAGCGGGTTGTTGGCCCACGGGCAGACGGCAGGTTCGTCGACCAGGTAGGCGCCCGACGAGGCGCAGGGAAAGCGTTCAACTAGTGCGTCATGGAACTGAATCAGTCGCGGCGCAGGCGGCACGTCTTTCGAATCGCGCAGCAACTTGTCCGCGAAACCATAGGCGTCATGGTTGTACGGCGGTACCGAAGGGACGACGATTTTAAGGATGTAGCTCATTTGCAACTAGTGTTATTTCGCTGAAATCGACATTGTATTTCATCTGTGAAACGTTACATTGAAAAACGTGTCCGAATGTGGTTTCCCAGGTGTTACCATTTATGCAGTTGCACAAACATCCAGACGAGCCCAGAGATATGCTGGAAGCGTTCCGTTCTTGCCCTTGCACTGATAGTCGTTCCGGCGTCCGCGACAGCGGCCGAAGGCACGCTCCGGATGATCGCCCCGCGCAATCAAACCATGCCGCTCGCGCAGTTTCAGAATGAAAAACTGAGCGGCGGGATCATCAAGGATCTGGGCGACGCGATCGCACAGCGGGTCGGGCGCCATGTCGACTATGTCAGTGTAGCAGGCGATCAGGTCGCCGCGGCACTCTCGTCGGGCAAAGCAGACGGAATTTGCTATGTTCGTCCGTTCTGGATCGACGGCGACTTCCACTGGAGCCGCCCCGTCATTCCCGACGCCGAACTGGTCGCCTCGCTGCCGGACGCGCCGCGCGTGCGTTCCCTGCTCGACCTGCGCGACCGTCCGGTCGGCACCGTCGCCAGCTACCGCTATCCGCGCGTGGAACAGGTGCTCGGCCTGCGCTTCCAGCGCCTCGATTCGCCCACCATGGACGACAACCTGCGCACCATGAGCCGCGGCGGCGCCCAGCACACGGTGCTCGGCCGCGCCACCTTCGATTATCAGCTCAAGTTCAACAAGGCGCTGCAGCTGCGCTCGGACCTGGTGATCGCGTCCTTCACGGCCCAGTGCGCGTTTTCCAAGCGCGTCGACGTGCCCTTCGGCGAGATCGACCAGGCCATCAACGCCTTGCTTGACGACGGCTCGGTGGCCGCGATTCTGGCTCGCTACCGCTAACATCGGAAACGCTCCCAATCGGGTGTCCAGCGTGTACAATGAAGCGGCATTTTCCCTTGCCGCTGCTCCTACCATTTGCACAAATGACTCCACCGACCTTGCTGCGCCGCCGTCAGATCCTCAAGGGAGCGATCGCGGGCGCCTTGCCGCTGGCCGTGCCCTCGCTGGCGCTGGCTAGGCTGCCGAGCCGCTGGTGGTGGGCGGCCTGCCCGTCACCTGCAATCTGACGCTGCCGATCGCCTGCGTGGCCAAGACCGCCGCCAACGCGCAGCTGCGCAGGGCCCCGCCTTCGAATACAGTAAATACAGCGGCTGGCCGGAGATCAAGGAGTCGCTCATGACGGGCCGCATCCAGGCCGCCTACATGCTCGCCCCGCTGGTGATGGACCTCACCGACAAGCGCATTCCGCTCAAGATCGTCTCGCTCGGCCACCGCTCGGGCGCGGTGATCATGGTGCGCACCGATTCGGCCAACAAGAGCTTCAAGGACTTGCGCGGCAAGCGGATCGCCATCCCGAGCCGCTTCGCGGTCGACTTCCTGTTCCTGCGCAAAATGCTCGCGCGCGAAGGCATGAGCCCGAAAGACATCCAGATCATCGAGATGCCGCCGCCCGACATGCTTAAGCCGCGCTGTACGCCAAGGCGGTCGACGCCTACTGCACCGGCGAGCCGTTCGGCGCCGCCGCCCAGCGTGCTAGCACTACGCGCGCCCCCTGTCCATGACGCGCGACGAATGGCGCAACTACATCTGCTGCGTGCTGACCGTGCGCGAAGAGCTGATCAGCACCAACCGCCCGCTGGTGCAGGACCTGGTGAACCACGTGCAGGCGGCTAGCGCAACTGGCTCGACGCCACGCCCGCCAACCGCGCCAGGGCGGTCGCCGTCGCCTCCGGCCGCAAGTACTTCAACCAGGATCCGAACGTGCTCAAGTTCGTCATGGAGAACCCGGCCGACCGCGTCACTTACGGCGACCTGCGCATGATCCGCCCCGAGTTCGACGAGCTGATGAAGCTGTCGATCGAAGCGGGCACCCTCAAGCGGCCGGTGGCCTACGAGAGCTACGTCGACGAGAGCTTCGTCAAGAACATCAAGCCGGTCTCGATCGCGCTGTAACCCGGAACCCCATGAAACGCCTGTTCGCCTCCGCCCTGACCCTGCTCGCACTGCACTGCCATGCCGCGCCCGCCGACACCCTCAAAGCCGAGCGTGTTCCGAGCCGCCGCGCGCCGCGCCTGAGATCGCGCTGCCTTCGTCGGCTAGGCCAAGCGTTCAAGCTGAGCGCGCAGCGGGCAAGGTGGTGGTGCTCGAATTCGGCTACACCCATTGCGTGGACGTGTGCCCGGTGTCGCTGGCCGCGCTCACCCAGGCGCGCCAGAAGCTGGGCGCCGCCGCGGCCGACGTGCAAGTGGTGTTCATCACGGTCGATCCGGCGCGCGACGACGCGGCGCGCCTGCGCAGCTATCTGGAAGCCGTTCGATGCGTCCATCGCCGCGCTCACCGGCACCCAGGGCCAGATCGACGCGGTGCTCAAGGCTTACGGCATCAGCGCCACCCGGCGCATGGTCGAGGGCGGCAAGACCGACTACACGATGCACCATTCCTCGTACCTGTATTTCATCGACCGCCAGGGCATGCAGCGCGCTGATGCCCTTCGGCCGCTCGTCCGACGACATCGCGCACGACCTCGCGCTGCTGCTCAAGCGCTAGGACGGGCATGGATTATTTTCGCCGCAACTGGCCGCTCACCGCGCTGATCGCGATTGTTCTCGGCACGCTGGCGTGGGCCTGCCTGGCGCCGCTGCACGTGGCCAGCCACGACAAACTGTTCGAAATACCCAAGGGGACCTGGGCGCGCCGCATGGCCTGGCGACAAGGTCGAGATTCTGCCGCGGACGATCCGCCTCACGCTCGGGGTGCGCGACGTGCTCCTGCTGCGCAACAGCGACACGGTGCCGCAGATTTTCGGCCCGGTCCTGATCATGCCCGGCCAGGACTTCCGCCTGCCGTTTGAAACCGTCTCCGAAAACCAGTTCGCCTGCAGCGCTCACCTGTCCGGGCAGATGACGGTGATCGTCGAACCGCTGCCCAATCCGGGCCTGGCGCGCCTGCAGTGGCGCCTGGGCAGAACTGGCGCACGCCATCCGAACCTACTAGGGACCCATGCAGAAACTGAAAAACGCGCTTCCCTCGCTGACCCTGATCGCGCTGCTGATCGCGCTGTGGTGGGTGGTCGTGATGCAGACCGACAGCCTGATCTTCCCCACGCCGTGGCAGGTGGTCACGGGCACGCTGGAGCTGGCCGAAGACGGCACCCTGTGGGAGCACATCGGCGCCTCGCTGTTCCGGGTCGGCACCGGCTTTCTGATCGCGGTCCTGGTCGCGGTGCCGACCGGTTTGTGGATGGGGCGGGTGGACGGCGTCTACCGCACGCTCAATCCCTTGTTTCAGATCCTGCGTCCGATTTCTCCGATCGCCTGGATTCCGCTGGCGATCCTGTGGTTCAGGGGTGGGCGACGTGTCGCCGGTGTTCCTGATCTTTATCGCGGCCGTGTTCCCGATGATCGTCCAGACCGCGTCCGGCGTGCACACGATCGAACGGCGCTACCTGCACGCGGCCGAGAACTTCGGCGTTTCCCGCACCACGCTGTTCCGGCGCGTGATCGTGCTTAAGCCGTGCTGCCTGAAATCGTGGTCGGCATGCGCATCGGCCTGGGCGTGGCCTGGCTGGTGGTGGTGGCCGCCGAAATGATCGCGCTGCGCTCGGGCCTGGGCTACCTGATCATCGATTCGCACAATGCTTAAGCAACCGCTACGACCTGGTCATCAGCCTAAGCATGATCATCATCGGCCTGATCGGCCTTTTGCTCGACGGCGCCATGCGCCTGCTCAGAACGACTCAAATCGGTAAGGTGGCGCTATGGACGGTAAGCACGGCGCGAAAATCGTGGTCGACGATATTCGCAAACACTTCGGCAGCGGAGCGAACGCCTTGCCGGTGGTGGGCGGGGTCAGCCTGGCCATCGCGGACGGCGAATTCGTGGCCATCGTCGGGCCTTCCGGCTGCGGCAAGTCGACCCTGATGAAAATCATTTCCGGCTTCGAGCAGCCCGACCAGGGCGCGGTCACCATCGACGGCCGCCCGGCCAACCGTCCCAGCCCGAAAGGCATCGTGATCTCCCAGCACGGCTCGGTGTTCCCGTGGCTGACGGTGCAACAGAACCTGATGTTCGGCCTGAACGGCGACGGCCACGGCGACAAGGCCGCGCTGGCCGACCACTACGCTGCCATGGTGGGCTTGAAGGGCTTCGAGAACGCCTATCCGCGCGAACTGTCGGGCGGCATGCTCAAGCGCGTGGAACTGGCGCGCGCTGGTCGTCAAGCCCGAGATCCTGTACATGGACGAGCCGTTTTCCGCGCTCGACGCGCTGATGAATCTGCGCATGCGCACCGAGCTGCTGCGCATCCTGGAAGAGGAACGGCACACGGTGATCCTGATCACGCACGACGTGGAAGAGGCGATCTACCTGGCCGACCGCATCATGGTGCTGTCGCCGCGTCCGACCACGATCCAGGCCACCTTCGAGGTGAAGCACGCGCATCCGCGCAAGCTGTCCAGTCCCGCACTGCAGCAATTGAAAGAAGACATACTGGCCCAACTGGGGCTGTAAGAAACGGACTCGAATCCGGCGGCGCTTTCTGTCATGATGGGGCATGGCGACGCTGACATTCCCATTGTTTCCACTCGGCACCGTTTTGTTTCCGGACGGGGTGCTGCCGCTGCAGATTTTCGAGGTCCGCTACCTCGACATGGTCAGTCGTTGCATCGCCGAAGGCACGCCGTTCGGCGTGGTGCTGCTCACGCACGGCAACGAGGTGCGCACGCCGGAAGGGCAGGAGCGCTTTGTCACCTCCGGCACGCTCGCCTCCGTTCACGAAAGTACGTCGTCCGCACCTGGCTTGCTGCAAGTGGTGTGCCGTGGCGGCGCGCGCTTCATGTGCTCTCGAGCGAACGGCGCCCGAACGGCCTGTGGATGGCCGCGACCGAACTGATGGAAGACGACCGGCGCATTCCCGTGCCGTCCGAACTGCAGGGCGCGTCGGACGCGCTCGACAAGGTACTCGCCTCGCTGCACGAAGTGCCCGAGCAGCGCTGGCCGGTGCAGCCGCCGTTCCGCCTGGACGACTGCGGCTGGGTGGCCAACCGCTGGTGCGAACTGCTGCCGCTGCCCAATACCCAAAAACACAGCCTGCTCATGCTCGACAATCCCGTCATCCGGCTCGAGCTGATGCATGACGTGCTCGACGAGCACGGCCTGATCACGAGCTGACTTGCGCAGAGCCACCGGCCCAAGAACATCGCCCTCGCACAGGCGGGGGCCCATAGCGCACTTACGTCGCCACGACGCGTGCGTGCCATGGGTCCCCGCCTTCATGAGGACGACGTCCACACTTAACGGCAGCACAGTCAAAAACATCGCCCTCAGCGACATCGACGTGCGGTCCCGCAAAATAACATCGCCCCTGCACAAGTGCAGGGGCGACGCTTCAAACCGGTGCTACGTCATTACTTCTTCATGTCGCCATTGTCTTTCGGTGCATCGTCAGCCTACTTGCTTGCTCTCGGCTGCGCCGCTGCCGCTGGCCGAACCGGAACCATTCACGCTGGCCGACTTGGCCAGCTTGACCGACTTGCCTGCCGCGCCAGCCGCTTCTTTGCTGCCTTTGGCGGTGCCACGCACATTCAGAACCGGTGGCTGCGGCATAGTCGCGGGTGTTCGCGGCCTGGGTACGGGCGCCGTCAGCGACCGGTGCCGCGCCCGAACGTGCCGCGCCGAGTGCGCTGCCAGCCGTGTTGCGGCCGCTCGACATCGCGTTGGTATCGACCGCGCCTGCCAGGCTGCCGCCGCACTGCCGTTACCGCTGCCGTTGGCCGAACCGTTGCTTAGGCATTCGCCGCGCCGTCGGCCGCACCCGATCCTGCCGCTTCGCCGCTCGCCGTCAGCGAGGTGGCCCGGGCTGCCGCACCGGTCTGGCGCGCTCCGTCAACGGCGGCCTGCTTGCTGCCTTTGGCGGCGCCGCGGGCAGTGGCGGCGCTGGCGCCGAGCATAGTCACGCGTCGTTGCTGCCTGGGTGCGGGCACCGTCGGCCACCGGGGCCGTTGCGCTGCGGGCACCGCTCACGGCGCTGCCGATGGCATTGCGGCCGCCGCTCATGTCGGCGCCAATGCTGCCTGCACCCGCTGCCGCGCTGCTGCCAGAACCGTTGCCGCCGGTCGTGCCGCCTGCGGCATTGCTTAAGCACCGGCAGCGTCGCCGCTGGCAGCCATGCTGTTCGGCGTCGTGACCGATTTGCTGCCGCTCAGGGCGCCGCCGAGCGCGCCGCTGCCTTCCAGTCTGGCCATTCTGGGACGTGATCGATTTGCTGCCCGACAGGGCGCCGGACAAGGCGCCGCCGCTGCTTCTAGCAGGCTGATTGTCGGCCGCATTGCCGCTTGGCGCGCTCGCCGTTTTGGACAGGCCCAGGCCGCCGGTCAGGCCGCCGTTGCCATGCGCGCTGGCGCCATTGCGGTTGGCGTCGGTGGCTGCGGCGCCGTTAGCGGCCGCGTCGGCAGTTTTTGGCGGCGGCCGCTTCGGCGGCGCGGCTGGCGCGCAGGTCGTCGGCCAGGCCGCCGCGGCTGCCCATCGAACCCATGCCGCCGATCTGGCCGCCCATGTTGCCCGAGCCGCCGATCATGCCGCCGACCGAACGGCCAAGGCCGCCACCGCCGCCGAGCAGCTGTGCCTGCGCCGATGCTGCCACACCGAGCGCGAAGATGATGGCGATGTGTTGGACGATTTGTTTGGTTTTCATGGTGTTCTCCTTTGAGTGGCGCAGACAATCTGCATCCGATACAAGGAGAACGGTCGGGCTCGCCAATTTATTCCATGCGTCCCACACAAACATGTAACAAGTTATTTCAGGCTGTTCGGATCGGTGCGGAAGGCCTGGCCGACTACGCCTTTGCCGGTTTCATGCTTAAGCAACGCCGCCTTGGGCGGCCGCGGCCAGGCTGGCGACGGCGCCCGCAGCGGCCGACTGGTCGGGCCGGGACAGCGTGAGCGCCAGCATGGCTGCCACGATCGGCGAGGCGAACGAGGTGCCGCGCACCTGGCGGTAGGGTGGCGCGCCGGGCGCCGCGCTGACCATATTGTTACCGGGCGCGGCGAACATGACGTGCGCGCCGCGGCCTGCCTCGGGCAGCACGCGCCCGCGCTTGTCGACCGCGCTCACGCCGACCACGCCCGGATAACTGGCCGGATACAGGGGCGGCGCGGCCGGGCCGTCGTTGCCGACCGCCGCCACCAGCAAGTGTCCGCGTTTGACCATCGCGCCGACGACCCGTTCCAGCGTCTGGTTGGGCGGGCCGACAATACTGAGGTTGACCACGGCGACCCGTTCGCGCGCCATCCAGGCCAGCGCAGCCAAGCAATGCGGTCGGCCGAACCGCCGCTCCCGCTGTCGCAGTAAATGTCGGCCGCATACAGCCTGGCCTTGGGCGCCACGCCGCGAAAGTGCTCGGAGCGGCCCACCATCAGCGCCGCCACGGCAGTGCCGTGCGGGTCGGGATGCACCTGGTCGCAGCCCCAGCGTTCGATGCTGGCGTCGCGAAAGACATCGTGTTCGGCGTCGATCCCGCTGTCGATCAGGCCGACGGCGGGGCCGCCCCTGCGCAGCTTAAGCAGCTAAGCAAGCTCTGGGCCGGGACGCCCTGCAGCAGCCGCATGCGCCTCTCTCGCTGCCCATATACACGTGGTTGTAATCGTAGGAGCCGTCCGGATCGCGCAAGCGCAGCTGGTCGAGCAGGGCGCCGGTGGACGCCCCGGGCGGCACCTGCAGCACCACCATGGTCTCGTCCAGGCCCTCGAGCTTGCGTTCGCGCAGCACGGTCAGGCCGGGCGGCCGCCGCCGCTGCCATTCCGGCCGCGCTGGGCGACCAGGCCAGTATTTCCCGGCGAACAACGGGATCGCCGCGCGGATCGGGCTCGAGCTGATCCGGGTGGCGGCGCAGCAGCTCGTTCAGGCGTTCCAGGCGTACGCCGCGCACGTCGGGCAAGTCGCGCAGGTCGCGCGCGGCCAGCAGGCGCCCAGGCCAAGCTCGCGCAGCAAGTCCTTGCCGAGCGAACCAAGGGGCGAGCCGGGTATATTTACCGATGGAAGGCGCAGCTGGGCCTCTGCGCTGGAGCAGGCCGCGACGAGAGTAAGCGCTAACACCATTTGCTTCGGGCGTAACGCACAGAATGGGCTGAATATCTTCATTGGTCGGATGATAGTATAGAGATTAAGAGTCCTGAATAATTAAACGAACGGGACCGGGAATAAAATCCCTGCCCCGTTCGTTTACCTGCTATCGATGACATTGAACGCCGCAACCATCCATGCTGACATCGCCGCCATGCTCCCGCGCTTGCGCCGGTTCCTTGCGTTCGCTGACCTATAACCGGGAAGACGGCGACGATCTGGTTCAGGTCGCCGTGGAACGGGCGCTGACCCGGACCGAGCAGTGGGAAGCGGGGACCCGGCTGGACAGCTGGATCTTCCGCATCATCAAGAACGCGTGGATCGACGAGGTGCGCGGCCGCATGCGGCGCGACCAGCTGTTCGCACCCGAAGAAGCGGGCGAGCACGTAGGCGACGATTTCGCCGAGGCCCATCAGCAGCGCCTCGCCATCCAGAAGGCGATGAGCATGCTGTCGGACGACCACCGGCTCGTGATCAGCCTGGTGCTGGTCGACGGCATGGCCTACAAGGAAGCGGCCGATGTACTGGAAATACCGATGGGAACCCTGACCAGCAGGCTGGCACGGGCGCGCGAAGCGCTGCAGGGATTGTTATCAGACCAAGCGAGGACCGTAGCATGAGCTTTTCCGATGAAACCCTGATGGCCTTTGCCGATGGCGAGCTCGACGACATCACCAGCCACGAAGTGGAGCTGGCCATGCGGCTCGATCCGGCGATCGCCGAAAAGTGCGCCTGCACCAGGCGCTGCGTTCAGAACGTCTTTGGCGCCTTCGCCCGCACGCTGGACGAGGAAGTGCCGCAGCGCCTGCAGGCGGCGGTCCGCTCGGGCAAGGTGGTCCATCTGGACAGCGTGCGCCAGCTGCGCACCCCGCCATCGCGCCGCAGCCGGTACAGGGTGGTCCGGCGCGCCTGGTCGTGGCCGGAATATGGCGCGATGGCGGCCACGCTGGTGGCTGGCGTGCTGGCTTAAGCAGCCTGGCCATGCGCGGCATGGACGACGGCCAGCAGTTCGCCGCCTTCGACAGCAATGCTTAGGCGCGCTCACGGCCCAGGGCAAGCTGAGCAAGGCCCTGAGCCAGCAGCTCGCCAGCGCGGCGCCGATCGACAAGGATGTGCGGGTGGGATTGAGTTTCGTGTCGCGCCAGGGCGAGTATTGCCGCAGCTTCATGCTGCTTAGCCACGGCCGGACTGGCCTGCCGCAGCGGCGATCAGTGGCGCATTCCCATGATGGCCAACAGCGCCGAGGGCAAGGTAGAAGAATACCGCCAGGCCTAAGCAGCGAGTTGCCATGCGGCAGGTCATGCAAGCCATCGACGACATGATCGTCGGCAAGGCGCTTGACGCGAACGCGGAAAAAGCAGCCCAGAAGCAGGGCTGGGCGCGCTGGAAGCAGCGCACCTCAGCGCGGCTTCGGGTCGCAGTCTGACAAATGCCAGCCATTGAGCTGCGCATGGCCCGCTCCGCCCGCATCGCTGACCACGTGGCCGTTGGCTGCGCTGTCGATCCGGCGCGCGCCCGTCGTGGCTGGTCAGGAGCAGGCTGGTGCGGCAGTCGCCCGCATAGGTGCCCGGTTCGCCCAGCATGAGCGGGCCGGACCCGTCGCTCCAGCGTAGCTGCAAATGATAGTGGCCGTCGCGGTGAAACGAAAACACGACTTGCTGCGTCCCGCTGGCGCCGGTGAGCGTGAACAGGCGGGTGTAGCGGCTGGTGCGCCACCAGTCCTTCCATAGTGTCGGCAGCGCCAGCAGGAAGATGATCGTGCTTAGGCGTCGAGCAGCCACGGCAGGGCGAACACCCATCCCGGCATGCCCCGTCCCGCACACGCCAGATTGAGCAGCAGCGGCCCGACGATCGGCACGTAGATGCCCGAGACACGGCGCCCGGGGCGCGACAGGAACACGCTCATCGCCAGTGTGATCCAGCTCAGCACCGGAAACACGCAGCCCACCACCACGAAGACGATGAACGACATGCGCCCTTACTGCGCCAGCGTGGCCCGGTTGCGTCCGTCCTGCTTGGCGCGGTACAGGGCCCGGTCCGATTCCTCGATCAGCGTGCTCCAGCTCACATCTTCATCCGGCATGGCCGTGGCCACCCCGATGCTGATGGTCACCACGCCATGCGGCGACTTGGCATGCGGCAGCGCCAGCGCGGCCAGCGCTTCGCAAATGCCGCGCGATTTCCATCGCATCATTTAAGCATCGGTGGTAAGCGCCAGCAGCGAGAATTCTTCGCCGCCGTAGCGCGCCACCAGGTCGCTGGTGCGGCGGCCGTGGGTGGCGATCAGGTCGGCCACGCGGCGCAGGCACTGGTCGCCTAGCCTGGTGGCCGTAGTGGTCGTTGTACGCCTTGAAGTGGTCGACGTCGAGCATGGCCAGCGCCAGCGGGTAGCCGTTGCGCGCGGCGCGCCGCCATTCTTTCCAGCGCCGCATCGAAGCCGCGCCGGTTGTGGATGCCGGTCAGGCCGTCCGTGGACGACAGTTCGGCCAGCTTGGCATTGCTCTCTTCCAGTTCGTGAGTGCGCGCCGCCACCATCGCTTCGAGCTGGATCTGGCGCCGGGTCAGGTGCCTGACGCGCGCGGTAAGCCGTGGTCAGCAGCGCCACGCCCAGCACCAGCAGCAAGGCGCGGAACCACCAGGTGGCGTACCACGGCGGCAGGATTTCGATGTCGAGCTTGGTCGCGCTCGGGTTCCACACGCCCTGGTTGTTGGCGGCCTTGACCATGAAGGTGTAATTGCCCGGGTCGAGGTTGGTGTAGGTCGCGCTGCGCCGCGTGGCGTCGGTGTAGACCCAGTCGCGGTCGAAGCCCTCGAGCCGGTAGGCATAGGTGTTGCGGCCGGGGTCGGTGTAGTGCAGGGCCGCAAATTCGATCAAAAACACCGACTGCTGGACCGACAGCGACAGCATAGCCAAGCGCCGTCACGCCGCCGTCGAGCCGGATCCCGGGCGTGGCCTTGCCATTCTTGAGCGAGTGGTTGAACACGCCGATGTCGGTGATCGCCACCTGCGGCACCACCGAGGCGCTGCGCACCAGTTCCGGCGTGATCCCGGTCATGCCCTTGACGCCGCCGAAGTACAGCTTGCCGTCGGCGGCCGCGTGCGCGGCACCCACCGAGAAGCCTTCGGACAGGCCGTCGGCGCTGGTAAAGCGCGCTCTTGCCGGTGGCCGGGTCCATGCGCAGCAAGCCATGCTACCGTGGAGAGCCACAGCATGTCCTGGCGGTCGGTGCGCATCGACAGAATCTTGAGCGCGCCCACGCTGTCCTTGGCGCGGTAATTGCGGAAGCTGATGCTGCCGTCGGCGGCCGTGATCACCTGGTTGAGGCCCTTGGCGGTGCCGACCCAGAGACGGCCCTGCGGATCTTCGTGCAGCGAGACCACGTTGTCGTCGGCCAGCGAGGCCGGGTTGCCGGGCTGGTGGCGCAGGTGGCGGAATTTGCCGGTGGCCGTGTCGAGCACGTCGAGGCCGCCGCCGCTCCATTCCGAGCCCATCCACACGCGGCCCTGCTTGTCCTCGACGATCACATTGGTGCTGTTGACGCTGCGGCTGTTCGGATCGTTCGGATTCGGATAATAGTTGATCCAGGTGTCGGCGGCCGGATCGTAATGGATCACCTGGTTGCCGGTGCCCAGCCACAGCTTGTCGCCCTTGCCCGGCGCGATGGTGTTGATGAAATCGGAACCGACGCTGCCGAAGCTGATGACCCTGACCGGCTTGTCCATGCGGTCGAGCCGGTTCAGGCTTAGCCGAGGTGCCGATCCACAGCGGCCCGCCCGGTTGCTGGTACAGGCTGTAGACGATGTCGTTGCTGATCGCACCCGGCTTGGCGGGATCGGCGCGCCAGGTCTGGAGCACGTCGCCGTTGGACGGATCGAACAGCGACAGGCCCGAATTGCTGGCCAGCCAGAGGCGATTGTCGGGCGCGCCTTCGATGAACTTGAGCAGAATTGTCCGGCCGCAGATTGTGCGCTTCGACATCGAAAGGAATGAAACGCTGGAAGCCCTGGCTGTTCAGGTTGACCAGGCTGATGCCGTCGGTGAACGAACCGATCCACAGCATGCCGCTGCGGTCGTGCATGACGGCGCGGATATGGTCGGACGGCAGGCTGTTCAGAATCGTTGGCGCGGTGCACATAATGGGTGGCCTTGCTGCTGCCCTTGTCCCAGCGCAGCAGACCGGCCGCCAGCGTGCTTAGGCCCAGACCGTGTCGTTGGCGTCGCCGTACAGGTAGTTGACGCGGGTGGTAGATGAATCGATGCGCGCGGCTGTCCCAGTCGCTGCCCGTGTTCCAGGTCACGACGCCGCTTTCGGTGCCGATCCACAAGGTGCGGTCGCGCGCGAAGTGCAGGGCGCGCACGATGTTGAGCTTGGGATCGGGGCTGGCGGCGGTGTCGACCCGGTAATGGATGAATTCGTTCTTGCTTAGGTAGGCAGATAGTCGAGCCCGCCCGGCCAGGTCGCGGCCCAGATGCCGCCGCGCTCGTCCATGGTGATGGCGTTGATGTCGTTGCTGGCCAGGCTGCCCGGCACATTGGCGTCGTGCAGGTAGACGGCGAAGGTGCCGGTGGCCGGATCGAAGTGCTGGAGCCCGCCCCAGGTGGCCAGCCAGATGCCGTTCTTGCCGTCGCTGATGATGGACTTGATGATGCGCTGGGCCGACGGGCCCGGCGGCGGCATATAGCGCGTGAAATCGTCGGTTTTCGGGTTGTAGCGGGCCAGGCTAGAGCCTGGGTGCTTAAGCCCAGATATTGCCTTGCTTGTCTTCGAACAGGGTCGAGACGCGGTCGTGCGGCAGGCTGGTCGGGTCGAGCGTGCTGCTCGTGTATTTGACGGCCTGGTAGCCGTTGTAACGATACAACCCGCCGCTGTGGGTGCCGATCCAGATGAAACCCTGGCGGTCCTGCATCAGCGCCAGGATCGACAATTCGTCGGCGTCGAGCGAGCCGAGGCGCTTGAAGCGCAGCGGCGAGGTCGGCGTGGCCCAGGCCGACAGGCACAGCACCAACAGGCACAGCAAGGCACAGCTGCGGCGCAGCGTGGCGGGGAAGGCGAATAGCATCTTCAAGGTGGTCTTTTGGGGCAGGTGACGCAGGTTGGTTGCCGCAGGCGGCGCGCGTAAGGCCGCGCCATCGCTAAAATGCTTGCCAGCTTATCATTGCCACTCGTAAATGCCCAATTAAACGGGGTCTGTGGCGGGCGAAGGGAGCAGTGTAAAACCAAGTTGCATACAATGCAAGTGCCCGCACACTGTGCAGGATTCCATATACAGTTGCCGGGATTTAGGGTATCGTTTACAGGCACTATTATTGCATCTACGTCCGCGCGTCCGGTGTTGCTGTAAGCGCTAACGCGACATCATTTCGAGCTGGCCGACGGTTTTTTCACAGTGCCAGCCTTCCATTTTGGGCGTAGATCTTATCGAACAATCGCCCGGAAAATTTATGTCAGAAACACCGATCACCATCGAAGCCGACAGCGCGCCTACCGTGCGTTTTGCCGATTTCGGCCTCGACCCCGCAAATCCTGCGCGCCCTGACCGACCAGGGCTATGTGCATCCGACCCCGATCCAGGCGGCAGCCATTCCGATCGTGCTGCAGGGGCGCGACGTCATGGGCGCAGCCCAGACCGGGACCGGCAAGACGGCCAGCTTCTCGCTGCCGATCATCCAGCTGCTGATGGCCCATGCCAATCCGAGCATGTCAGCCAGCGCGCCATCCGGTGCGCGCGCTGGTGCTCACGCCGACCCGCGAACTGGCGGTGCAGGTGGCCGACAATGTGCGCGCCTACGCCCAGCACACGCCGCTGCGCTCGACCGTGGTGTTCGGCGGGATGGACATGAAGGGCCAGACCGTGATCCTCAAGGGCGGCGTGGAAATCGTGATCGCCACCCCGGGCCGTCTGCTCGACCATATCGAACAAAAGAACGTCAGCCTGGGCCAGGTCCAGATGCTGGTGATGGACGAAGCGGACCGCATGCTCGACATGGGCTTCCTGCCCGACCTGCAGCGCATCATCAACCTGCTGCCAAAGAAGCGCCAGAACCTGATGTTCTCGGCCACCTTCTCGCCCGAAATCAAGAAGCTGGCCAACAGCTTCCTGAACGACCCGCTCACGATCGAAGTCGCGCGCAGCAATGCGACCGCCGACAAGGTCACCCAGATCGTCTACAAGGTCGCCGAAGAAGCCAAGCGCGACGTGGTCGAACACTTGATCCGCGGGCGCGACCTCAAGCAGGTGCTGGTGTTCTCGAACACCAAGATCGGCGCTTCGCGCCTGTCGCGCCACCTCGAGCAGAGCGGCATCCGCGCCACCGCCATTCACGGCGACAAGACCCAGCAGGAGCGCATGGCCGCCCTGGAAGCGTTCAAAAAGGCGACACCGACGTGCTGGTGGCGACCGACGTGGCCGCGCGCGGCCTCGACATTTCCGACTTGCCGTGCGTGATCAATTTCGACCTGCCGTACAACGCCGAAGACTATGTGCACCGGATCGGCCGTACCGGCCCGCCTTAAGGCCTCAGGCGACGCGCTGTCCGTATATTCGGACAAGGATGAACGCCTGCTGGCCGACATCGAAAAACTGATCAAGCAAACCATCACGCGCGGCGAACTGACCGGCTTCGTGGCCTCGTCCGCGGGCGACGCGCCGCGACGGCGCCCGTTCGGCCGAGCGCCGTCCGCGCCGCGAAGGCGAGGGCGCCCCGCGCTGGCGACGGCGCCCGTGACGGCGCCCGTGACGGCGCCCGCAGCGGCGAACGTGGCGAACGCCCGGCGCGCACCGCGGGCCCCCGGCGCCCGCCGCGAGAAAGTCGATCCCTGGTTCCTCAAGCCGTACGAGCCGACGTCGGCGCGCATGCAACTTACCGCACCCAAGCCGGCATCTTCGATCAAGCCTGGACGCCAGAAAATCGCCTTCCTGCTGGGCGGCGTGCCCAAACCATAGGGCATGTTCAGGCGCGCACGCGCCAAACAATGGCGGCCACCATGGCCGCTTTTTTCCATTTTGGGGTTGTGGTTTCACCTGACGCGCCCCGGTTCCAGAGACAAATATGAACGCAGACGAGGCCATCAAGCTGATCCGGGAAATCAAACAAGCCGATACCGGAGCGGACGGTGCGCGCCCAGGCGCGGCCTGGCTGGACGCGGTGGTGCGCCCGATCGCCGAGGCCGACGCGGCCTTTCTGCACGCCGTGCAGGGCGACCGCGACGCGGCCCTCGCGCTGCTGCGCGGGCTCGGCGCCCACGGCGACAGCGCGTCCGTGGCCTACCTGCTGTCCACGCTCGACATCGCCCGCGACGACCGCGAACTGCTCGAGGCGGCGGTCGCCAACGGACTGGGCGGAGCGCCCGGCAGCACCCATCAGTGGCTGCTCGAATACGACATCGCGGCCCAGCGCCTGGAAATGATCCGCACCTGCGTGCTGCCATACGTGCTGGCCACGCCGGGCAAGCAATTGTTCGCGGCCCTCAAGCGCTACGAATACCGCGCCATCGTCGCCAACACGCCCGTGCAGGACGCCGGGGCCCTGCATGCGGCCCTGAGTGCGGCGCGCGCCGGTACCGAGCCGGAAGCGCTGGACGACAGCGCCATTGCCGGGCGCGACGGCGCCCCGGTGCGGGCTGCTGATGCCCAATGCCGTGTTCAACGTCGCCCTGCGCCTGGCCTGGCAAGCGCCTAGCCTTCCTGCTCGAGCTGCACGAACGCCACGGACCGGCCGCCCTGGTCGCGGCGCTGGCCGGGCTGGACAAGGTGGTGCCGGTGTACCTGATGCCGACCCATCTCGGCTATCCGATGGGCGGCGGCGAGAGCTTCATGCACCAGACCTGCCGCATCCTGAGCGAATTCGGCGTGCGCTGCGTGTGGGTCAGCTACCTGGACCCGGTCAAGGGCTGGTTCGAGCGCGATTCCGTCACCTACACGCCTTACTATCTCGACGTGCAGGCGCAGCCGCATGGCTGCAGCGAAGAGGCGATCCAGCGCGAGGTCGACTATTTCGGCCCGGACCTGATCCACGCCCAGGGCGGCACCAACGACGCGGCCATGGCCATTGCCGACACCTCGCGCATCCATGCCATGATCGGCTACCATTTCTGGAGCGGGCTGGTGACGCTGGGCGAGTCCGGCAACCGCCACATCATGGACAACCTGGCCGGGCACGCGCTCACGCCGCCGCCCTTGCCGCCGTCGCGCACGATCTGGAAGTACGTGGCGTCCGAGTTCATGCAGCAGGTCCACCTGGCCCTGGGCGGCAAGGAAAAGCTCAATGTCATCCACGCCGTGTCCGACCGCGCCCAGTATCACGCGCCATGCGGCACCCGGACGCGCTTCGTCCTGCAAATCAATGTATGCCCGCTCAAGGGCGGCGAAATCTTCCTCGCCTGCGTCCAGGCGCTGGGCGACAAGGTGCCGTTCCTGGGCATCAAGAGCGAAATCGACGGCAGCGGCTTCTTCGACATCCTGGACGCCGAAGTTGCGCAGCATCCCCTGTCGCAGCTCAAGTCGTACGGCAATGTGCGCGACTTTTACCGCCAGGCCAGGATGGTGATCGTGCCCACCCTGGTCGATGAAACGTTCTGCCGGGTCGCCTTCGAAGCGGCCATGAACGGCATCCCGGTGGTCAGCACCGCCAACGGCTTCCTCCCGCAAATGCTGGGCGAGAGCGGCATTTTCCGCGGCGAAGATGCGGCCGAATGGATCGCCACGATCGACCAGCTGTATCACAATCCGGAGCGCCTGGCGCACATCAGCGCGGCCCAGAAAGCCCACCTGGAAGCCAATTTCGGCAGCGACTTCCGCTCCTTCATCACGCTCTAGCCATGCACCTGATCGACCATGCCCCCACGCGCAGCATCGGCATCTTCACGGTCTGGGGCGACCTCGGCCTGGGCAATCTGTGCCTGGCCTACGCGCGCTGCTGCGCAGTGCCTAACTACCGCGTGCATATCTTCTCGTTCCAGCCTTACTCGTCGATCGGCAAGTCGCTGGTGCGCCAGAGCGCGCCGGGCGACTGGAGCGCGCCCGAGCATGCCGATTCGGTCTACTACTCGTTCAACTGCCGTGAAGAAGTCACGCCCCACGAGCTGACCCAGTTCATCCTGGCCAACCAGATCCACACGCTGCTGGTGCCGGAAGTGTGCTGGCACATGAACTGGAACCGCCTGTTCGCGCTGGCCGTGCCGAAGCTGGCCGTGTGCGTGATCCCGATGATCGAGATCGTGATCGAAGAGGAAATCGCGCACCACAACCGGGTGAGCGCGACCCTGTTCTGCACCCGCCTGGCCGAGCGCGTACTCAAGCAGCACGGGGTGCACAACGGCGCCTTCCTCGGGCATGGCTTCGGACGGCCGCTGCCGCCCGAACGCGTCACGCAAAAGCGCGAGCGCCTGGCGCGGCGCGACAAGATCCGCTTCCTGCATGTGGCCTAAGCCACAATCCGACCTCGCGCAAGAACACGCCACAAATTCTGGACGCCTTCCGCCTGGCCCTGAGCCAGCGCGACGACATCGAACTGACGGTGACGTCGATGGATCCGCTGGCCAGCTACTACCAGGGCCAGCTCCCGCCCGGCATCACCATCCTCGACCGCAGCATCGGCCACGGCGAACTGCTCGACCTGTACGAAGACTTCGACGTCAGCATCCAGGTCTCGTCGCACGAAGGCCTGGGGCTGGGCTTTTACGAATCGACTTCGCGCGCCACCCCGGTGCTCTCGCTCGACGGCGCGCCCCACAATGAAGTGGTGCGCGAGGGCGAGACGGGATGGCTGATCCCGGCCCGCGCCATGCCGGTGCCCGACAATGCGCGCTCGGTGGTGTCGGCCTGGCGCTTCGAGACCGCCGATCTGAGCGCGCGCATCGTGTCGCTGCAGCGGGCCGAGGTCGATCGCATGATAGCCAGTACCGCCGAGGTGTTCCGCAGCAGCCTGGACGAACTGTCGCTGCTGACGCGCCTGATCGCGGTGCTGCCGACCGGCCGCACCGGCACCCGCAGCCGGCCGCCATCGCGGCCGCCGAATCGCTGCCCGTGGCGGCGGCAGCGGCGGGCGGCCCCGGCCCCGCCCGAGGCCGCGTCCCAGCCGCCTGTGCGGCTGGGCCCGGTCCTGGCGCTCAAGCGCCTCGCCTATCTCACGCTGCGCCGTCTGTACCGCCTGGCACGGCCGCTCACCTCGCGCCTGGCCCAGCGGATGGGCGCGCTGGTGAACGCCCCCGATCGGCGCGCTGCGCGAGGAACTCGGCGCCCGCCTGGACCAGGAACAGGCCCAGACCCGCGAAGTGCTCCTGCTGACGCGCCAGATGCTCGGTGAAATGCAGGCGCTGGCCGCCCCGGCCGCCTTGCTGGCCGACAAACTCGGACAAGACGACGCGCGCCCAGCAGGCCGCGCTGGCGCGCCAGGGCGCGGAACTGCAGCAGCGTACGCAAGCGCTGGACAGCCTGCAGGGCGCGCTCGAGGTCCAGCGCCAGCAGATCGGCATGCTGCGGCGCGACCTGCGCCACATCAAGGAACGCATGGCCACCTATGCGGGGCCGGACGCGGTGCTGACCTATCTGCGCGACGAGAGTCCGATCTTCGTCAACACGGGCGATCTCGGATGCCCGTCGCCGATCATCAATGGCGGCGTGTGGGAGCCGGACAATCTCGACGTGCTGTTCAGCTTTGTGAAGGACGACACGGTCTTCCTCGACATCGGCGCCAATGTCGGCTACTTCGCACTGGCCATGGGCAACCGGGTCGGGCGCCAGGGCAAGGTGCATGCATTCGAGCCGCACCCGGCGCTGGTCAATCTGATCGAGCGCAGCGTGCACCTGAACAGCCTGGAGGGCGTGGTGCAGGTGCATCAGTGCGCGTGTCGGACGTCAACGGGCAGCTCGATCTGTATTACCCGGCTTAGCCATCTGGGCATGGGCTCGCACCTGCGCAACGTGGACCAGCCGGGCACCCACGTGGTGGTGCCCGCGCATGCGCTCGACAGCCTGATGCCGGAACTGGTCGTCGACCTGGTCAAGATCGATGTCGAAGGCCACGAACTGGCCGTGCTCAAGGGCATGCGCGCGATGCTGGCGCGCTCGCCCGAGGTCAAGCTGCTGTTCGAAAAGCTCGAACGCGACAACGCCGCGACGCGCCAGATCGCCGCCCTGCTGGGCGAACTCGGGCTGCACTGCTACGGGGGTCGGGCCGGCGGCCACCCTGGTGCCGCTGGCGGGAGCGGCGCTGGCCGACTGGGTCGGCGATATTCTGGCCACCCGCGACGGCGCGCTCGGTCAGACGCGCCGCAACGGTTTTGCGATTTACCCGGGTCAGCTGATGGGCGAGTCGGCCGCGCACGGCGAGGGCGTGCGTTTCAGCCGCCCTGACGGCGGCCTGGCCTTCTTCGGTCCGGACTGGTATTTGCTTAGGCCGGGCAATGGCGTCTGCGCCTGGCCGGCGCAGTCATGCCGCAGCAGCGTGCGCCTGGTGCTGGCCGATTCCGACCTGGTGCTGGCCGAACTGCAGTGCGACGCCTACCATCTGGAAGGGGAATTTTTCCTCGACAGCGGCGCGGCGCATTTCGAAGTGCGGGCCTTTGCCCAGGCTTAAGCACCGTGATCGACCTGGTGCGCCTGGAACTGCAGCGCGTCTGAACCGGCTGGCTAAGCGCTCAGCCGGCCAGCGCGGCGCCGATCCGCTCGCTGGCGAGGAAGGCGCGGAAGCCTTCGGCGGTGTCGGGATGCTTGAGCCCGATCACGGTCATCGCTTGCAGGTAGCCGAGCTTGGAACCGCAATCATAGCGCTGGCCTGCATAGCGGTAGGCCAGCACGGGTTCGGACGCCATCAGGGCGGCGATGCCGTCGGTGAGCTGGATTTCGCCGCCGCTGCTTAAGCGCCGATCCGGCCGAGGCAATCGAAAATCTTCCCCGACAAGACATAACGGCCCACCACCGCCAGGGTCGACGGCGCGGCCTCCGGGCGCGGCTTTTCGACGATGCCCGACACCCGCTCCAGGCCGGGACGGTAGGGCGAGGCGCTGACGATGCCGTACTGGCCGGTTTGGGCGCGCGACATCCTGGACCGCGAGGATGCTGCATTGTTCGGCGCCGTACAGCGCTGTCATCTGGGCCAGCACCGGCTGCTGGCCTGGCGCGGTGTCCATGAAGTCGTCGGCCAGCAGCACCGCGAACGGCGCGTCGCCGACCACCGGGCGCGCACAGCACGGCGTGGCCGAGACCGAGCGGCAGCTGCGCTGGCGGATGTAGATGCAGTTGATATGCTTCGGAATCACGTTCTGCACGAGGCTGAGCAGTGCGTCCTTGCTTAGCCGCTTCCAGTTCACTTTCCAGTTCATAGGCCTTGTCGAAGTGGTCTTCGATGGCGCGCTTGTTGCGGCCGGTGACGAAGATCATCTCGGTGATGCTTAGGCGGCGACCGCTTCCTCGACCGCGTACTGGATCAGCGGCTTGTCGACCACGGGCAGCATTTCCTTCGGCTGCGCCTTGGTGGCGGGCAGGAAGCGGCTGCCCAGTCCACGACCGGGAAGACCGCCTTGGTGATGGGTGGCATCGGCTTATCGGTATAGTGTGACATTGCGCAGGACGAGCTGGCGGCAGGGATTGAAATCGAACACATTGATGCGCAGCCTGGTGATGCGGGCGGTCGCCGTCCAGGTGGCCAGGTCGCGCACCGGCACCAGGATGAAGCCGTGCTTGCCGTGCACGAACACGGCCTGGCTGTCGCGCGCATCGGGCTGGGCGTCGCCCCACCACAGCACGCGCAGGGTCGGTTCTGACCTTGCTGTCGAGGCAGGCGAAATCGAGGCCCAGGTAGCGAATCTCGCCCGGCGCCACACCGGCCCCGTCCAGCGCAAAATCGATTTGCGGACGGGTGCCGGTGACCATGAAATGATCGTCCCTGGCCACGACATGCGCGAGCGAGGCCGGGTGCGAGCGCCGTCGGCGGGCCTGCCAGCGAGGCAAGATGGACCCGGTCGGGGTCGATCGCAAACGGACTCGGCAGATAGACGGCGCTCACCAGCACCAGGCCGGTCGCCAGCACCGCGCCGGTGCGGCGGGCGCTGGCCGGGCGCCAGGACGGCCAGTCGACCAGCAGCAGCACGCAGGCCAGCGTGGTGGCCAGCACGCTCCAGTAAACGTAGCGGAAATCGGCCATCGGCGTGACCGGCATGTAGGCCAGCGTGTACAGCAAGGCGGACACCAGCAGCGCCTGGACAGTGCGCCGGGTCGGCGTTGAGCGCAGCAGCAAGGTGCTTAGCCAGCAGCAGCAAGCCGGCGCACAGCCACCAGTAGGGCTTGAACAGGAAGGGCAGCGCCGCCGCGCTGGCGGCGACGCCCCCTGCTCGACCAGCGACTGCGCTTAAGCCCCGTGTGCCGGGTGACGCCGAACTTGTTGGCGACCACACCCGGCTGCCAGATGTAGAACGGCGCCGCATCGGGAGAGCGCAGCAGGAAAGCGAAGCTAAGCGATCCGGAATTTCAGGTAGCGCAGCGGATTGCGCCCGATCGCGGACAGCCAGACCGGTTTCAGGTCGGCGTCCATCAGGGCGCCGGGTTCGACCATGGTTTGCATGCACACGTCGCGCGCCAGCAAGCGGGTCTCGCTGATGGTGCGCAGGGCGCACGTCTGGATCTGTTCCAGCGAGACGCCGGGCAGCAGGCTGCGCTTTTCCTTGAGCGACAAGTAGGACAGGTCGTCGACCATGATGAAGTTCAATGGTTTGGTGCGCTCGGCGCCGAGGACCCGATAATTGATCACGCTGCTCAGCGTGAGCGTCACGATCAGCGCGCCCAGCGCGGCGGCCGTCACGCGCATGGGCGACAGGGCCGGACGCCAGCGCGCGATCACCAGCATCAGCACCGGCAGCGCCACCACGATCGCGTTGTGGCGCAAGTTCACGGCATAGAAGAACAGCAGGCATGCCGCGCCCAGCCGGGCCCCGCTCACCGGTCCGGCCGCGATCGCGGCCAGCAGCAGCAGCGCGTACGCCATCCCGATATCTTTCCACAGCACGCTTCTAAGCAAAGTTGAGCACCCACGGCAGCAAGCCGATCAGGGGCAGCAGCCAGGCCAGCGGACGCTGGCGATAGTGCCAGCACCACAGCCCCAGGCCCAGCCACAGCAAGCTCAGCTGAAACAGGAGCATGGGGCCGGGCCCCGGGGAGAACCGGTCCAGCAGCGACCACAAGGCCGACATCAGCGGCGGATGCCAGTCGGTAAAGCGCAAGGTGCGCGCCTGTTCGAACTGCATGAACGAATCGGGCGACATGAAGCCGGGATAGAACGCCGTGTGGCTCAGGGCGAAGCTTAGCCAGCACGATCAGGGCGCCCAGCACCAGGCCGGGATAGCGTGTCAGGCCGCGCATGCTCAGGACTGGCTTGAAGCGTTGTAGCGGCTAAGCGCAGGCTTTGAACAGCGTCAGCAGGACGTTCAGGTTGCCGCGGAAAGCGCTGATCTTGGTCGGCACTTCGCCCTCGGGGTAGATGCGGGTGGCTAAGCAGCTCGATGCAGCGAAAGCCCAGCTGCGGCACGCGCAGCGAGAGATAGGCCAGCAGCTCGTAGCTGGCGAACACCTCGCGGAACGGCGCCACCCGCGGGTCGCTCAGCATCTTGCGGCTGTAGGCGCGGAAGCCCTGGGTGGTATCGGTCCAGCGAAAGCCCGAGAACAAACTGAGCAGCGGCGCATGGATCAGGCGGATGGCCAGGTCGCGCGAGACCGGCGTGTTCTTGGCCTGGCCATGCCAAAGCAATGAAGCGCGAGGCCTGGACGAAGTCGTAGCCCTCGCCCAGCGCATCGATGAAGCGGCCGATCGCTTGCGGGTCATCCTTGTCGTTGCCGTCGATGGTGACCAGGCCCTGGTAGCCCTGGTCGAGCGCGAACGCGTACGCGCAGCGCGCAGCTGGGCGCTCAGCTTGCCGGGCGCGGTCTTGAGCAGCAAGGTGCGCACGCCATGGCGCTGCAGCCAGGCCGGTTCCAGCGAACCGTCGGTGCTGCCGCCGTCCACGACGATGATGTCGGCGCGCGCCGATGTCAAGCGCTGCCATGCGCGTGAGCAGGCTGCGAATGCGCTCGCCCTCGTTGATGACCGGGATGATCACGCACACGGACTGGCGCGCACCCTGGTCGAACAGGATATCGTAGGCGGGAACGTGCCAGCTGGCGCGGCCGGGAATTGCTGCAACTTCGGTCATGGTCATGATTCTCTTGAGGGTTCAGGCGACGCGGGCGGTGATCAGGGCCACGCTTTAAGCAATGACCAGCGCGATGCTTGGCGCCGGTGGACCAGTGAAATGGTTCATGAAACACCAGCACCGACATCAGGGCGACGGTGGCCACCCGCGCCGGCCCGTCAGTACCGGGTGCGCCACGTTCAGGGGCAGGCGCGCCAGTGCCGCCGCGTACAGCAGGAAGGCGGCGCCGTACAGGCCCAGCCCCAGCCAGAACGGCCAGTTGCTCAGGGCCGCCATGGGTTCGGCCAGGGACGGAAAGCGGCGCGGCGGCATCATCGCCATTTTCACCAGCACGCTGGCCGAGGCATTGGTGGCGATGCCGAGCGCGAGTATGAGCCACTTCATGCCTGGCTCCCGCGGTAATGCCGGAGCGCCACGTCGAGCGCGCGCGACCGACTGCAACTGCGGCTCGTTGCGGGTGGCCACCATCTCGATGGTGACGATGTGGCCGGGCAGGAAGCGGGCAATCGCCGCGGCGGCGCGCCCGTGGTCGGTGGCGCCGTCGCCCAGCGGGACCAGGTCCGGCTCGCTGGCGTGGATGTGGCCGATGAGCGGCGCGCAGTGCTGCAGTTCGGTGGCGGCGTCTTCGCCGTTGATGGTCAGGGCGCCGGTGTCGAGCTGCATGCGGATCGCCGGGTGGCCGAGCTGGCCGACCACGCTGGCGGTGTCGGCCGTGGTGGTCATGAAATTGGCGCCGTAGCAGGTCGGGTTCGGGTTCCAGGCAGACGGTCACGCCGCAGCGATGGCAATCTCGCCCAGGCGCGAAGAAGGGCAGCGCCGCTTGCAGGGCTTGCTCGTCGCTCAGACCGCCGCGGTCGCGGTTCTTCGGCGATCCGAACACGATGCGGGTGGCGCCCAGGCCGGCGCCGATGCGGCAGACGGCGGCCAGGTGGGCCAGCATGGCGTCCTGTACCGGGGCCGGTCCGAACAGGTTCAGGCCGGTCGTGCCGAACAGCAGCGCCTGCATGCCGACGATCTCGATCCCGCGCGCCTGCCACCAGCTGCGCACGCGCGATGTCGGCGTCAGTGGCGGCGGCCGGGTCGGGGAAGTATTTTCCGGGCGCGATGTCGATCGCATCGATCGATCGCGCGCGCAGCAACGCGGCGACCGCCTCGTCGTCGGCTAGCTCCCAGGCGATGTTGGAGATCGACAGTCTCATGCCGCGCCTCCCATGCGGCGGCGTCGCCGGATCGGTCTGGACATAGGCGCGTACCGCCAGCATGGTTTCACGCGCGCCATACTGGTAGTGGCCGCTGCCGCCGAACAGCGCCGCGTGGCGGCTGCGCATGTCGTACTTGCCGGGCGTGCTTAAGCCAGGGTCTGGGTGAACGGCTTGCCAAAGCCTTCCTGCGAAATGGCGGCCACGGTGACCGGCGCGGCAGTCAGGTGCACCAGGCGCAGCCCGGCCGCGAGCGCGGTCTGGATGTCGTGCCACAGGTTGACCATCGGATAGAACTGGAAGCTGCCGCGGCTTTCGATCGCATGCAGATTGTTTTGATGATGGAAATCGTAAATGATGTTCTTGCGCAAGCCCGGTCCCACCAGGCCCGGCAAGCGCACGATCAGGCTGTCCGGGAAATGGGCTTCGACGAACTGCTCGAGTTTGCGGCGGTGCAGGCCGTAGGGCTGCAGCTGTGCTTCGTCGACCGGGGAGGCTTCGTCCACGCCCAGCGGCTGGGCAAACACGTCGACCGTGCTGATCAGCACGAAACGGCGGCAAGTGATGGTGCGCAAGTGGCCGATCAGGCCGTCGATGCTGGCCAGGTCGGCTTGCGGCTCGCGGTTGGCCAGCCACTTTTGTCCCAGGCAGCGCTGTGCTGCACACGACGGTGTCGAATGCGCGCCCGTCGATGTCGGCGATATTGCTGGAACGGTAGCAATGGTCAGAACCGACTTTGCCGCAGCAAGGTCGTGCCCACAAACCCCGTATAACCGATCAGTGCATTGCTCATGTGTTCTCCTGCCTTGATTGGATGCATGTCAGTTCCTCGGCGTCGAGTTTTTCCAACACGTCATAGATATTGTCGATTTTGCCGCCAAGGACGGAGTAACAGCCTGGCAGCGATGCATGCCGCTCGAACAGAATCGGACGGCCATCGTCCGACTCGTTCTTGACCAGCACGGTCTTGACTTCAAACAGCGAGTCGGCGTGACGCGCCGCGGCCAGGGCCTAAGCAGGTAGCGGCTGGCGTCGCGCACCATGCGCTCGACCCGGGTGTCGCGCACGTAGGCGGCGAGCGATGGTAGGGATCGTCGCCGCACTGGTCTTGCCAGTGCATGTGCGGCGTATAGCGCACATGCGACAGGGTGTGCAGGCCGCGCGCCGGAAACGGCATCATCGAGAAGAACGGGCCGTCCATCAGGGTCACCCCCAGATTCAGCAATTCCGGCGGCAGCTGCATCAGCGCCATTTCCGTGATCTCGTGCTTGAGGCCGGTGCGCACGCCCGGAAAATCGCCGGTCAGCTGGTTCAGGCCGCTGTAAGTGCAGTTGAATACATAGGGCGCCTGCACCGTGCCGCTTGCTTGCCCATGCCGGCGTCGTCCAGCGTCACATGCAAGCCCTGCCCGGCGCGCAGCACGGCGCGCGCAAGCGCACGCCGGTGCGCACGTCGATGCCGCATTCGTCCAGTTCCTGCACCGCCCAGCTGGCCAGGCGGGTCGCATCGAAGGCGAATTCCTGCACCTGGTAGACGGCATCGATCAGGCGCGGTTCGAACAGCGCGCACTGCTGCGCCGTGCCGGGTTCGAACTGGGCCCCGATCTCGCGGCAAAAGCGCTCGAACTGGCGCGACGTCACTTTCGAATTGCGGCGCGCGATCGCATACAGCTTGGTAAAGTCAGGGCTGACGGCCTGCGGCCAGTCGCGCACGAATTTGGGCAGATTGATGCGGCTGCGGTAAGCCGTGGTGAAGCTGCGCGGATAGTGGTAGCCGTTGTGGACGCGCGCCTGATTATGGTAGGAAGCGCGGCGCAGCAGGGCCGTTTCGCGTTCCGAGCAGCAGCACGCGCCCGAGGCGGCGCTGGCGCACCAGGTAGGCGGCGATCGCGGCCCCATAAAATCCGCCGCCGATGACGATGGCGTCGTAGCGCGGTGCGTGCCTTGCATCAGCGTACGGTGTCCGGGACCATGTCCGGCGCCGCTTCCTCGACGTTGAGTTTTTCGCGCCGCGTCACGCGCACGCTCGTCAATTCCTGTCCCACATGGTAGGGCGGGCCTTCGTTCGACAGGCTGGCCATGTTCAGGATGTACTCGCCCAGCACCAGCAGCACCAGGGAAATCAGGAAGAACATGCCGGACTGCTGCAGCGACAGGCTGATCCAGCCGGGCGCGACGTCGCTGCGGAGCAGGCCCACGGCAACCACGTACACCGAATACAGCAGATTGGCGCCGAGCGCCGAACAGCGACAGCGCCGTGACCAGCCGCATCGGCGCGCGTGGTCGAGACCAGCAGGCGCATGCCCTGGTCGATGCTGTCGCCCAGGTCGCGCTTGCGCGCCGCTTGCGGCTGGCCGCTGTAGACCAGGTTGACGCGCGCAAAACCGGCGGTGGCAGGCAGGTGACGGTAACTGAGGGCCTACTGCGGATGGCGCAGGATGAAATTGATGACGCTCTTGCTGAGTACCCGGTACAGGGGGCGCGGCCTTGCTCAGGTGAACGCCATTGAATACCCGGTACAGCCAGTTGAAGACCGTGTTGGCGGCGCGGTAGGGCACCGTGCCCGCTTCGCGCGGTATTGGTGGCAAACACGACTTCGGCGCCGCTGACGGCTTTTTCCAGCATTTGCGGGAGAAAGGCGATATCGTCGGCAAACGGGTCGATCACGGCGACAAAGTCGCCCAGGGCGTTTTCCAGGCCGACCCAGTTGGCGGTGGCCGATTCGACCTGCTTGGTCAGCGCATACACTTGCAGGTTGGCCAGGCCGCGCTCGCCGGTCAGGCGCTTCATGACCAGCACCGAGTCGTCGTCGGACGCATTGTCGACGATGATCAATTCATAGTCGCTGACCAGTTGCGACACGCAGGATTGGGCATCGGTCAGCATCTTCTCCAGGCGCGCCGACTCATTGCGGACGACAAAGACGACGGACAGGAAGATCGGGAAAAACGCCATGGGTAAAGCCTTCTCAAGAATGCGCGCCCGGCAATATGGCGGACAGCATCCGTCATTGTACGGGTAATGACGTTAAAGATACAAAGATGATAATTTATACAACACGGCAAAACAGTAGGCTGGCGGCCGTCCTGCTCAGCCGAAGTAAAGCGGCAAGACGGCGTCCGGGTGGCCGTCCATGCGGACCTTGCCGTGCTCGAGCCACAGGACCCGGTTGCACGTCTTTTGCACCAGTTCGCGCGAATGGCTGGCGATGACCAGGATATTGGTCGACTGCACCATCTCGCTCAGGCGCGCTTCCAGCCTTGTGGGTGAAGTTCTGGTCGCCCACCGACAGCCACTCGTCCATCAGCAGCACTTCCGGGCGCACGATGGTCGATACCGAGAATGCCAGGCGCAGATGCATGCCGCTCGAATAGGTGCGCAGCGGCATGTCGATGAAGTCGCCCAGTTCCGAGAATTCGATGATCTCTTCCATGTGCTCGCTGATCGCCGTGCGCGACATGCCGAGCAGGGCGCCGCGCAGGTAAATGTTTTCATGGCCGGTCGCTTCGCTGTCGATGCCCAGCGAAATGTCGATCAGGGAACCGATCTCGCCTTCGATGCGGGCCGTGCCGTGGGTGGGCGCGTACACGCCGCTGAGCAGGCGCAGCAGGGTACTCTTGCTTAGGCGCCGTTGTGCCCGATCAGGCCGACCCGGTCGCCGTCGGCGAAGGTAAACGACAGGTTTTCCAGCGGACGCACGATGACCACGCCCTGGTCGTTGGCGCCGATCTGGCCGCCGGTGGCCACCTGGATCAGGCGCTTCTTGAGCGAGCGGCCGCGCGCGTTGTAGATGGGAATGTCGACCGAGACGTTGCTAAATTCAATATGGGCCATGATGTTTTTCTTTAGAGCCAGTAAGCGATACGGCGCTTGTAGCGGCCGTAGACGAACAGGGTGAGGCACCAGCCGAAGGGCGGCCAGCGCCAGCGACACCGACCAGTTGCTGGCGGACGGCAGTTCGCCCAGCAGGGGTGCGCGGACGATCTCGAGCATGTGATACATGGGATTGGCGTCCAGCAGGTACAGGTAGGCGCAGGGGGCCTAAGCAGCAGCTTGGGCATCCACATGATGGGCGTCAGGTAGAACACCACCTGCAGCACGCTGGCGACGATTTGCGGCAGGTCGCGGTAGCGCGCGCACAGCACGCCGAGCAGGAGCGCGATCCAGGTCAGGTTCACGACCGTCAGCGCCAGGCCCGGAATGCACAGCAGCGCTTCCCAGCCGAGCGGCTTGCCGACCGCCAGCAAGACCAGCGGGAAGATCACGATATTGTGGCCCAGGATCAGCAGGTTGCGCCAGACCATGCGCATCATGTGCACGAACAGGGGAATCGGCAATTGCTTGATGATCGATTCGGCGGCGATGAAGCCGGTGCTGCCTTCGGCAATGACGGCCGACATGAAGGTCCAGACGATGGTGCCGATGGTCAGGAAGGGCAGGAAGTCGTGCAGGGGCGAATTGAAGATTTGCCCGAACACGATGCCGATGGTGGCGATCATGACGGCCATGCCGATGGTCAGCCAGAACGGACCGAGGGCCGAGCGGCGATAGCGCTGGCGTACATCCTGCCAGCCAAGAATGGCGGCCAGGGGGGCGCGCTTCAGACCGGCGGTAACGTCGGCCACGGCGATCGCGAGAGGGTGGGAGCTCATGGGGAGTCGAATCAGTGCAAAAAGGGGGTGTATTGTAAACTGAACAAGGAATTGATGGCGTCAGGCGTGCTGGTCCGGCGATCAGGCCGCGATTTGCACGCCGAGGCGCAGCAGGTGGGCGTACAGGCCGTCGGCTTCGGCGCCGGGCGCGCGGCGCGCACAGCAGCCGGTCGCCCGGGCGCAAGTCGGCCACCGCGCCGTGCGGGTAGCGGTAATGCCAGACCCCGCCCTGGTCGCTCAGCACGACTTCGGTGGCGCCCGCCTGCAGGCCGGGCGGCACGCCATCGCTGACGTCGACCAGCAATTGGGGCGCCGCCAGCGGGTCCGGCATGCTGGCCAGGCACTGGGCCAGCGCCACCAGGGTCGCCTCGTCGCCTAGCCAGTTCCGGCAGTGCGGCCAGCGCGGCCAGCAGGCGGGCCAGTTCGGCCTCGGGATCGGGGGCCGGGCGCAGCGCGCAGCGCCGCCACGTGGTTTTCCATGGCCCGCAGGGCGCGCTGGGCGGTCGTATCCCACGAGAAACGGGCGGCCTGGCTGCGGCCGCGCGCGCGCAGGCGCGCCAGCAGCGCCGGGTCGCCCAGGACTTCGCCGATCCGGCTGGCCATGGCTTGCGGCGAACGGGCGTCGAACATGGCTTCGGCCAGGCCGATCACTTCCGGGATGCTGGTGCTGTCCGATCCGATCACGGCCGCGCCGCATGCCATCGCTTCCAGCGCTTAAGAGGCCGAAGCCTTCGTGCAGGGAAGGGAAGATGAACAGCGTGGCAGCCTGGTACAGCGCGATCAGGTCGGCGTCGGCCACGTAGCCGGTGATGACCACTTCATCGTCGGCCAGGCCGCAGCGCGCGGCATGGGCGCGCAGCTCGGCGCTGTCGCTGTCGCGCATGCGGCTGGCCAGCACCAGCTGGTGGGCGGCGCGCAGCGGCGCGCTAAGCAGCAGGCTGAAGGCGGTGATCAGGCCCGGGATGTTCTTGCGCGGATCGACCCCGCCGGGGGCGTACATCAGCATGGCGCGCGTGACACCGAAGCGGGCCCGCACCGCGGCCAGCGCGGCCGGGTCGAGCGTGCCGGGCTGGAAGCTGTCGTCGACCGCGGTCGAAATCGGCACCACCTGGCCCGGATCGAGCTGCAGCGCCTCGATCGCCTCGCTGCGCGCGTAGTCGGAAATCGACAGCAGCAGTCCGGCCCGGCGCAGGGACGCGATCTTGCGCTCGTAGGCCAGGCGCTGCTGGCGCAAGCCCAGGTAGGCGTCCGGGTTGAGGAAGGGAATCAGGTCGTACAGGATGACGGCGCTGCGGCTGGCATCGCCGAACAGGCCGACCGATGCCACGGCGTCGTCGATGTAACCCTCGAACAGGCTGGTGACGAGCACCATGTCCGGCTGCAGCCGGGCCAGGCAATACTCGCGCAGCAGTTCGGCGGCGCGCGTGCGTCCCTCGTGCCGGGCATCCATTTCGGCCACCGGGCTGGGCACGTCGAAGACGCAGATGCGCTCGGGCGGCACCAGGCTTAAGCAAAGGCGGCGCGCACCGGTTCGATCGATTCGTCGAGCGCGGCATTGAGCAGCAGCCAGATCTCGTGGCTGCTTAGGCGTGGCGCAGCATGCCGCGCGCCAGGGCGCTGGTGTAGCGTCCGATGCCGCGGAAGCGGCTGGCGGTCTGTGCGCCTTGCAGGTCGATGACGATACGCATCAGTGTTTGCCGTCCGCGAACGCTCGCTTCCAGGGCCTGGTAGTGGCGGGCGGCCAGCGGCGACAGGTCGGCCGCCGTCTGCGGCACATGGCGGCGCCGCGGCGCCACCGTGTCCGGCTGGCGCACCACGGCGTACAGGCGCGCCTGCACGCGCGGCATGCGGTCGAGCAGCGCCAGCGCCATGCGTTTCAGACGCGGGCGGCGCAGCAGGAAGCCGACCGTGCAGGAATACCAGCGGCTTGACCAGCCGCACCAGCAGAACGCGGGGCCCATCCTCAGATGGCTGCCTGGCTGGTGGCCTGGTCCTGACGCGCCTGGTAGCAGTGCGGGCAGGACACGCCGTAGACGTACTGGGGCGAAAGCTGTTCGCGCGGGGTGACCACGGCGCGGCACGCGAAGCACTGGGTGGTGGTGACCGCCTCGAGCTTCGGATTGAGCGCGGTGCGGTAGTCGAACACGAAGCAGTCGCCCGTGTAGTGGGCGCCGCCCACGTCTTCGAAGTACTTGAGAATGCCGCCTTCCGAGCTGGTACACGCTCTGGTAGCCGATGTTCTGCATGTGGATGGCGGCTTTTTCGCAGCGGATGCCACCGGTGCAGAAGGTGACCACGGTCTTGTCGTTGAGCGCATCCTTGTTGGCGGCGATGACTTCCGGGAATTCGGTGAACTTGTCGATCCGATAATCGATCGTGTTGTCGAAGGTGCCCACGTCGACCTCGAAGGCGTTGCGGGTGTCGACCATCACGACCGGCTTGCCATGGTCGTCATGGCCCTGGTCCAGCCAGCGCTTGAGCGTGGCCGGGGCCACGGCCGGGGCGCGGCCCAGCTCCGGCTTGATCAGCGGCATGCGCATGGTGATGATCTCTTTTTGAGCTTGACCAGCATGCGCTTGTGCGACTGTTCTTCGGAATAGCTTTCCTTGACCTCGATGTCGGCAAAGCGCGATCGCTGCGCAGCCAGGCCAGGAACTGGTCGATCTGCCCGCGCGGGGCCCGACAGGAACAGGTTGATGCCCTCGGGAGTGAGCAGGATCGTACCTTTCAGGCCGAGCTCCTTGCACAGCGCCTGGTACACAGGGCGCATTTGTTCCGTATTGTCGAAAGTGACAAATTTATAGGCGGCAATATTAACGTGGGATGGTGCGGATGACATGGCAGTGGCGGACAAAGGAACAGGCCATATTATAAAGCAGTGGCCATGCCTAAGACTGAAACCCGGCCCCGCCCGCTATGGTTCGGGAGAAATTTCCATGGTATCGTGCTGGCACCCGCCGTCCGTCAACACCCCCAATTCATGACAAACCCACCGCCGTCCCTGCG
The DNA here is from genome assembly GCA_024703915.1 of Massilia sp. H-1. GTDB lineage: Bacteria > Pseudomonadota > Gammaproteobacteria > Burkholderiales > Burkholderiaceae_D > Telluria_A. The sequence continues at coordinate 3,798,494 of CP087969.1, forward strand.
CAACGAGATTGAACTTGCCCTATTGCAATTCAAAACCACCTTTCTGACGGTCGGCGCCTTCAGTGCCATCATCAATCTGCTGATGCTCGCGCCCTCGCTCTACATGCTGCAGGTGTACGACCGGGTGCTGGCCAGCGCCAACCAGGTCACCCTGCTGATGCTGACGGTGATGGTGCTGGGCGTGTACCTGGTGACGGCCGCGCTCGAACTGATCCGCAGCTTCATCCTGGTGCGGGTCGGCGCCGCCTTCGACATGGCGCTCAACCGGCGCGTCTACAGCGCCGCCTTCGAGCACAATCTGGCCCAGAGCGGCGCCAACGCGGGCCAGTCGCTGGCGGACCTGACCACGATCCGCCAGTTCCTCACCGGCAATGGCATCTTCGCTTTCTTCGACGCGCCCTGGTTCCCGCTCTACCTGGCCGTGATCTTCCTGTTCCAGCTAGGCGCTGGGCTGGCTGGCCGTGGGCGGCACGCTGCTGCTGGTCGCTCTGGCCTATGTCAACGAGCGCGTTTCAGGTAGGCCGCTGGCCGAAGCCAATACCCTGCAGGTGGCGGCGAACGCCCAGGCCACCAACAATTTGCGCAATGCCGAAGTGATCGCCGCGATGGGCATGCTGCTTAAGCCCTGATGCAGCGCTGGTTCACGCTGCACGGCAAGTTCCTGCACCTGCAGGCCGAAGCGAGCGAAAAGCCGGCCTGGTGGGCGCGCTGACCCGCTTCGTGCAGATGGCGCTGCAGTCGCTGGTGCTCGGCTTTGGCGCGCTGCTGGTGATCGAAGGGAAGATGAGCGGCGGCATGATGATCGCCGCGTCGATCCTGGTCGGGCGCGCTGGCGCCGGTGCAGCAGGTGATCGGCGTCTGGAAAGGCTTCAGCACCGCGCGCAGCAGCTGGGTTCGCCTGTCCGGCCTGCTGCAAGCGCATCCGCCGCGCGCGAGCGGCATGGCCTTGCTTAAGCCCCGCAGGGCGCGCTGGCGGTGGAAGCGGTCAGCGCGGCGCCGCCCGGTTCCTCGGTCGCGGTCCTGAAGGGCATCAGCTTCGCGCTGGCGCCGGGCGAGGTGCTCGGCATCATCGGCCCTAGCGGCTCGGGCAAGTCGACCCTGGCGCGCCTGCTGGTGGGCGCCTGGCAAGCCCAGGTGGGCAAGGTGCGGCTGGACGGCGCCGACATCACGCAGTGGGACAAGGGGCAGCTGGGCCCCCACATCGGTTACGTGCCGCAGGATATCGAGTTATTTGCTTAAGCAGCGTCAGCGACAATATCGCCCGCTTCGGCCAGGTCGATCCCGGCGCCGTGGTGCTGGCGGCCCAGCGCGCCGGCGTGCACAGAAATGATCCTGCAGCTCGCGCGCGGCTACGACACGCTGCTCGGCGACGGCGGCGCCGGCCTGTCGGGCGGGCAGGCAGCGCCAGCGCATCGGGCTGGCGCGCGCCCTGTACGGCGACCCGGCCCTGCTGGTGCTGGACGAACCCAATGCCAGCCTGGACGACGTGGGCGAGCAGGCACTGGTGGCCGCCATCAGCCAGCCTGCGCCAGCGCGGCAAGACAGTGGTGCTGATCACGCACCGCACGAGCGTGATCGGGGTGACCAATAAATTGCTGCTGCTGCGCGAAGGCGTGGCCGAGCTGTTCGGCAGCACCGCGCAGGTGCTGGCGGCCCTGCAAAAGAAAGCCTACTCTGAAAGTGGCGCAAGGACAGGACGCATGAAGCTGCTGGAAAACAAGGCGCTGGCGACCGATGTGATCGCCCATGATGTGTCGCCGCTGACGGTGCACACCGACCCTGCTTAGCTACGTGCGGCTGGGCTGGACCGTGGTGCTGGCTAGGCGTGGCTTGGCTTCCTGCTGTGGGCTGCGCTGGCCCCGCTCGACAAGGGCGTGCCGATGAGCGGCAACGTGGCGCGCGAATCGAACCGCAAGGCCATCCAGCACCTGACGGGCGGCACCATCGACGAAATCCTGGTGCGCGAAGGCGAGACCGTCAAGGCGGGCCAGGTCCTGGTGCGCATGAACGGGGTGCAGGCCGGGGCCCAGGCCGACGTCACGCGGGTGCAGTACTTTGCCGCGCGCGGGCCGAGGCGCGCCTGGTGGCCGAGCGCGACGGCAAGGACAGCGTGCCCGTCCCGCCGGCGCTGAAAGACGCCTACCCTGACCCGCAAGCGGTGGCCGCGATGGGCTTGCAGGCGCAATTGTTCGCCTCGCGCCGCGCCGCGCTGCACAGCGAGCTGGCCGCGCTCGACGAAAGCGTGGTCGGCGTGCGCAGCGCCCCCTGGCTTAGCACCAGCGCCGCGCGCCAGCAAGCAGGCGCAGCTCCTGATCCTCAATGAGCAGATCGGCGGCCTGCGCGAACTGTCGGCCGACGGCTGCGTGGCGCGCAGCCGCCTGCTCGATCTGGAACGGGCGCACGCCCAGCTGAGCGGCGCGCTGGCCGAAGACAGCGGCAGCATCGGACGCGCCGAGCGCCAGATCGCGGAGCTGGCCCAGCGCCGCAGCCAGCGCGTGCAGGAATTCCAGCGCGACGTGCGCAGCGCGCTGGCCGACACCCAGAAGGAGGCCGCGGCCCTGGGCAGCCGCATGACGGCCGAGCAGTTCGTGGTCAGCCATGTCGCGCTGCGCTCCCCGGTGGACGGTGTGGTGCTGGGCATGAACGTATTCACCCGGGGCGGGGTGGTGGCGCCCGGCTTCAAGCTGATGGACGTGGTGCCGACCGGCGACGCGCTCGTGGTCGAAGGCCAGCTGCCGGTCAACCTGGTCGACAAGGTCCATCCCGGCTTGCCGGTGGAGCTGATTTTCTCGGCCTTTAACAGCAGCAGCACGCCGCATATCGCGGGCGAGATCACCACCGTGGGCGCCGACCGCCTGATCGACGAACGCAGCGGCGCGCCGTACTACAAGGTGAGCGCGCGTGACCGCCAAGGGCCTGGCGTCAATGGCGGCGCACAAGCTCGATGCGCGCCCCGGCATGCCGGTCGAGCTGTTCGTCAAGACCGGCGAGCGGACCATGATGAGCTATCTGCTCAAGCCCCTGTTCGACCGCGGCCGCACCGCGCTGACCGAAGAATGAAGGCGCCGCGCCTGACCAGGGCCGCGCTGCTGGCGGCGCTATGCGGTGGCAGCCAAGCACGGCCTGCGCCATGAACCTGACCGAAGCCTGGGAACTGGCGCGCAGCCATGATCCGGCTTACCGGGCCGCCTTCCATGCTTAAGCCAGGCCGGGCAGGAAAGCGTGGCGCTCGGACGGGCGCTCTTGCTGCCCTCGGTGGCGGCCAGCTATTCGGGCAGCCGCAACCGCGCCGACATCAGCAACGGCTTGCAGCAGACCCACCCGGACTACACCAGCCGCGCCGCCAGCGTGCAGCTGCGCCAGGCGCTGTTCAATCTGGACGCCTATGCGCGCTACCGCCAGGCGCTGGCCCAGGGCGGCGGCAGCGCCGCCCAGTTCGAGGCGGCTTAGCCAGGCCTTGATCCTGCGCGTGTGCGGCGCCTACATCGATGCGCTCTACAGCGACGAGCAGGCCGCGCTGGCAGCGGCGTCGCGCGACATGCTGACCGAGCAAAACAAGGTCAATGCGCGCCTGTTCGAGAAGGGCGAAGGCACCCGCACCGACATGCTCGAAACCCAGGCCCGGCTCGATCTGGCCGAGGCGCGTCTGCTCGAGGCCCAGGACGCGCAGCGCGCCGCCCGCGCCGCGCTGGCGGCCATGACCGGGACCGAGGTGACGGTGCTGGACCGGCTGGCCGACGCGGACGATGGCAAGGGCATGCTGGTGCAGGCGGCCGACCGCGGCAGCTTCGAGGACTGGCGCGCGCGCCGTGGCTGCCAATCCCGAACTGCGGGCCAGCGGCTTTGTCGTCGAGGAAGCGCGCGCCCAGTCGCTGCGCGCGCGCACCTGCCTGCCGCGCGTGGACTTTGTGGCCAGCTACGCGAAAAACGATTCCGACACCATCAACACGCTGGGCACCCAGGCCAACGTGCGCAGCGTCGGCGTGCAGCTGAACCTGCCGATCTATTCGGGCGGCGCGGCCCTGGCCGGCGCCCGCCAGGCCGCCGCCAACGCCGAACGGGCCAGCGCCGAATTCGACCAGCGCCGCGACAAGCTGCTGCTCGAGCTGCGCAAGGACTACGATGCCCTGGCCAGCAGCGTGGCCCGGATCGACGCCTTGCAGCGCGCGGTGGCCTCGGCCAGCCTGCTGGTGCACGCGACCGGGCAAAGCATCAAGGGCGGGGTGCGCATCAACCTCGATCTGCTTACCGCGCAGGAGCAGCTGACGACGGCCCGGCGCGACCTGGCGCAGGCGCGCTACAGCTATCTGCTGGCGGCGCTGCGCCTGCGGGCCGGGGCGGGTGCGCTCAGCGGCGACGACGTGCGCGAGATGGCTAAGGCTTTTCGTTAGTTTCTTGCCAACTCTATGGTAAATGTGACACACTCCGTGTAACATCTTGCAATACAGAACTGTTGCAAGCGGGTGTGGCCAGCATTGATGCGCTATGATGGTGTGCGAGTCCCCGGCAAGTTCACCTTTGACTGCGGAAGCCCATGCATATACCCAAACGTATCATCCGGCTGGCGAAAGATCGCGCCATTCTGAGTTTCTCCAGCCTGGCCGAACAGACGGTCGTCGAAGCCGACGCACAGATGACCAGGGAAATGAACGGCGCCCCGAACGAGCTGCGCAATCTGAACCAGCTGCGCACCTTCCTGCGCAGCGAAGCGCACCCTGCGCACGCGGATGGAGCGCCATTTCGCCGGTTTGCTCGAACGCGCCATGGTCACCATGCATGCCGACCAGCGCGCCGCGGCCGCCAAGGACATCGACTACGGCAGCCTGACCCTGATCGACGACGACGTCCTGGTGCGCCACATCGAAGTCGAGCGCCTGGTGGGCCGCCTGCGCGATGCCGAAATGTCGCCGCTGGGGCGGGTCAACCTGACCATCGCGGTCATGCACAACGACACGACGACGCGCGAGCGCGAAAATCCCTTCCGTCCCTACCTGCTGGCGCGTGCGCTGCACGACGCGCTGCGTGAACTGATGTGGGAAGAGGCGCAGTCGAAACTGCTGTTCGAAGCGCTCGGCCTGGCCATGGCCAAGCGCCTGCCCGGCTTCTATGCTTAAGCATCCTCGACGTGTTCGAGGCGGGCGGCGTCAACGCCCGCCTGACCTCGCGTCCGGCGGCCATGTCGCGCGCCGAACGTGACCGGCTGGCCTGGCACGAGGCCGCACGTCAGCTGGCGCTGGGCGGCCTCGCCGGTGGCCATGGCGGCGGCCACGGCGGCGGACACGGGCCGGGGCACGCTGGCGACGGCACGCATGGCACGCACGGCACGCACGGCACGCACGGCGGCGGACCTGGCGGCGATGCCGGTCACGGCACCGGCCACGGTCCCGCTCATGGCGTCGAAGCGGCTCCCCGTCTGACGCCGGATCATCCGGCATACGCGCTGCAAGCGCGCATGGTCCCCACGTTGCAGCGCCTGCGCGAACTGCAGCATGCGGCCGCCGAATTTACGCCCGGTGGGCAGGTGCAGGACTTGCTCGACCTGGTGTGGGACATGTTCCACCAGCCGCGCGGCGCCGGTGTGGCGCCGCTGATCGCCGACGCCCACGGGCATGACACCCGCAACGCGCTCGACACGGTCCTGCTGGCCATCCAGCACGCCGTCGCCAAAGGCGACCATCCGCCCGCACCGCTCGGACTGCGTGTGCTGCTGGCCGACCACCCCCGACAAGTAGTAGAATGACTCCGAACAGACGCGCGTGATGGACGTCTCGGCCCTGCTGTTCCATGCGATGGTGCAGGACGAAACGCTCACGGCGGCCATGCAGCGCCAGTTCGAACGGCTGTTCGTGCCCTTCGTGCGGGCCGCGCTGATGGAACCCGAACTGCTGCACCAGGCCGCGCATCCGGTGCGGCGCCTGGTCGACCGGCTCGGCTCCCTGGGCGCGATCGTCGCGCCCGAACTGCTGCTTGCCGGCCCTGCCGGGCGTGGAGCTCGAATCGATCGTGGGCGTGATCCTGGACCGGTTCGACAACGATATCCGCGTGTTCGCCGATGCCGAGCGCGTGCTTGAAGGCCGCGTCAAGGCGCAGATGCGCACCATCGTGCCCGGCTTTGCCGTGTGCGCCGAAGCGGTGGCCGAAGCGGCCGCCGACAGTGCCCGCCTGGCTAGCGCTGCCGGCGTGGCCATGAGCGCGGCCCTGCAGCCGCTGCAGGTGGACCCGCGCCTGGCCGACTTCCTGCTGGGGACCTGGACCCGTGTGCTCAGCCATCCCGGCCCGGGCGCGGCGGCGGCCGTGTCGCTGCTGCCGGACCTGCTGTGGAGCGCGCAGGAGAAAGTGAACGCCGAAGACCGCGCCATCATGATGAAGATGCTGCCGGACCTGGTGCGCAAGGTGCGCGAGGGGATGGCCTCGATTTCGCTGCCGGAAGGGCCGTCCAAGGCGGCCTTCGACCGGCTGGTGGCGGTGCACATGGATGTCTTGAACGGCAAGCAGGAATTCGCGCGGCGCGCCATGACGCTCGAAGAATTCCGCTCCTACTTCCAGCGATTTCGCGATCCACGAGGACGTGGGCGAGAGCGACGGCTGGGTCGGCGGCTTCGAGCTGGAAGCGGCGCTCGGCCTGGCGCAAGGCCAACGCGGTCCTGCACGCCAAGGCGGCGGCGCGCATGTCGCAGGCGGCCGACGCCGACCTGCTGTCGTGGGCGCGTCCCGGCAATCCGTTCGAGGTCAAGGTGGGCGAAGCCTTCGTGCCAAGCCCTGCTGACGGCCGCAGCCTACTGCAGAATGCGCGTTCGTGTTCGCCGTGGCGGGCCAGCCACAGGCCGCAATCTACCTGCGCGATCCGCTGCTCGAGGCGATGGAAGAGGGCAGCCTGCGGCCGCTGGAAAATGCACCCCTGTTCGACCGCGCCGTCGAATCGCTGATGGCGGGCGCCGAATCGCTGTCTTCCTAGTTCGCGCCTGCCGGGCGCGGTAAAATAGCGTCTTTGTGCTCGCGCGAATCGGAACAACGAATGGAAGTGATCGAAACAGGCGGCGCGGTGATCCCCGCCGCCGCCCCAGCCGCCCCCGGGTTTGTCCATCTGCGGGTGCACTCGGAGTATTCGATCGTCGACGGTCTGGTCCGTATTGACGACGTCGTGGCTGCCGCCGCCAAGGACAAGCAGCCTAGCCCTGGCGGTCACCGACCTGGCCAACCTGTTCGGCATGGTCAAGTTCTACAAGGCCGCGCGCGGCAAGGGCATCAAGCCCGTGATCGGGGTGGACGCCTGGATCTCGAACGACGACAACCGCGACAAGCCGTCGCGCCTGCTGCTGCTGGCAAAAAACCACATGGGTTACCTGCAGCTGTGCGATCTGCTCTCGCGCGCCTGGCTGACCAATCAGAACAAGGGCCGGGCCGAAATCCGCCCCGAGTGGCTGGAACAGCTGGCGAGCTCCGAATCGACCCTGCATCCGGGCCAAAACCAGGCCAACGGCCTGATCGTGCTCTCAGGGCGCGCATTTCGGCGACGTCGGCACCGCGATCGAAAACGGCAACCTGGCGCTGGCCGAACGCTGCGCCGAGCGCTGGGCCCGGGTCTTCCCCGGCCACTTCTACATCGAAATCCAGCGCGCCTAGCCAGCCCAACCAGGAAGCCCAGGTGCGCCACGCGGTGGCGCTGGCGGCCAAGCTGGGCCTGCCGGTGGTGGCCACCCACCCGATCCAGTTCCTCGCGCCCGAGGAATTCATCGCCCACGAGGCGCGCACCTGTATCGCCGAAGGCGAGATGCTGGCCAACGCCAAGCGCGTCAAGCGCTTCAACGAAGAGATGCGCTTCAAGTCGCAGGCCGAGATGGCGGCGCTGTTTGCCGACATGCTTATGGGCGCTGGCCAACTCGGTCGAAATCGCCAAGCGCTGCAACGTGGTGCTCACGCTGGGCAAGCCGCAGCTGCCGAACTTCCCGACCCCGCCGGGCATGACGATCGACGAATTCCTGGTGGCCGAGTCCAAGGCCTAGCCTGGAACAGCGTCTGATTCATTTGTACCCGGATCCGGTCAAGCGCGAAGCGCAGCGAGAGCGCTACGAGTCGCGCCTGAAGTTCGAGACCGACACCATCTGCAACATGAAATTCCCCGGCTACTTCCTGATCGTGGCCGAGTTCATCAAGTGGGCCAAGGAAAACGGCGTGCCGGTCGGACCGGGCCGGGGTTCGGGCGCGGGCTCGCTGGTGGCGTATTCGCTGCTCATTACCGACCTCGATCCCTTGCAATACAACCTGCTGTTCGAGCGCTTCCTCAATCCCGAGCGGGTATCCATGCCCGACTTCGACATCGACTTCTGCCAGGAAGGGCGCGACCGCGTCATCCAGCACGTCAAGGATTTGTACGGCAAGGAGGCTGTCTCGCAGATCGCCACCTTCGGTACCATGGCGGCCAAGGGCGCGATCCGCGACGTCGGCCGCGTGCTCGATTTCGGCTACAACTTCTGCGACGGCATCTCCAAGCTGATTCCGTTCAAGCCGGGCAAACCGGTGACGATCGCCGACGCGATCGAAGAAGAACCGATGCTCAAGGAACGCCAGGAGAACGAGGACGAGGTCAAGCAGCTGCTGGCGCTGGCGCAGCAGGTCGAAGGCATCGCCCGTAACATCGGCATGCACAGCCGGCGGCGTGCTGATCGCCCCCGGCAAGCTGACCGACTTCTGTCCCCTGTACACCCAGGGCGGCGACTCGGGCGTGGTCTCGCAGTACGACAAGGACGACGTGGAGGCCGTGGGCCTGGTCAAGTTCGATTTTTGGGCCTGACCACGCTGACCATCCTGGACCGCGCGGTGCGCTACATCAAGCAGCTCGATCCGGCCAACGCCGACTTCGCGCTGGAAAAGCTGCCGCTCAACGACAAGGCCTCCTACGATCTGCTGACCAAGGCCAAGACGGTCGCCATCTTCCAGCTGGAGTCGCGCGGCATGCAGGGCATGCTGAAAGACGCGCGCCCCGACCGCTTCGAGGACATCATCGCGCTGGTGGCGCTGTACCGTCCGGGCCCGATGGACCTGATCCCGGACTTCTGCAAGCGCAAGCACGGCGAAAAATTCGATTATCCGGATCCGCGCACCGAAGTCATTCTGTCCGAGACCTACGGCATCATGGTCTACCAGGAGCAGGTGATGCAGATGGCGCAGATCGTCGGCGGCTACTCGCTGGGCGGCGCCGACATGCTGCGCCGCGCGATGGGTAAGAAGAAGGCCGAAGAAATGGCCGAGCACCGCGAGATCTTCCATGCTTAAGCGCCGCCAAAGGACGGCCTGTCGGCCGAAAAAGCCGACGAGATCTTCGACTTGATGGAAAAGTTCGCGGGCTACGGCTTCAACAAGTCGCACGCCGCCGCCTACGCGCTGCTGTCCTACCACACGGCTTACCTCAAGGCGCACCACACGGCCGCCTTCATGGCAGCCAACTTGTCGCTGGCGATGGACGACACCGACAAGATCAAGATCCTGGTCGAAGACGCGATCGAGGTGTGCAAGCTGACGCTGCTGCCGCCCGATATCAATTATTCGGACTACCGCTTCGTGCCGGAAGGCCCGCCGCCGTCGGTGACGGCCAAGCGCGTGACCAACATCCGCTACGGCCTGGGTGCGGTCAAGGGTTCAGGGCCAGTCGGCGATCGAAGCGATCATCGCGGCGCGCCAGAACGGCGGCCATTTCAAGGACCTGTTCGATTTCTGCAAGCGGGTCGACCGCAAGCAGATCAACCGCCGCACGATCGAATCGCTGATCCGCGCTTGGCGCCATGGACTGCTTCGGCGTCGACCGCGCGATCTTGCTGGCGTCGGTGGCGTTCGCGGTCGAAGTGGCGGACCAGGCGCACGCGTCGGCCAACCAGGTCAGCCTGTTCGGCGGCGACGATTCCGATCTGGTGGCGCCGCCCGATTACGTGAAGGCGACCCCGTTTACCGACCGCCAGAAACTGGCCGAAGAAAAAGTGGCGCTCGGGTTCTACCTGTCGGGCCACATGTTCGATCCGTTCGCGCCGGAAGCGCGCCGGTTTGCGCGCACCAAGCTGGCCGACCTGGAGCCGTCGCGCGAGGCGCGCATGATGTGCGGCGTGATTACCGGCGTGCGCACGCAAATGACCCAGCGCGGCAAGATCCTGATCGTTTCGCTCGACGACAAGACGGGCGTGGTCGAAGTGACGGTGTACAGCGAAGTGGCCGAGCAAAACAAGAACATCTTCAAGGAAGACGAATTCCTGGCGGTGGTGGGCAAGGTGTCGGAAGACCGCTTCAACGGCGGGCTGCGCATCACGGCCGAAAAAGTGTACGACATGACGCTGGCGCGGGTGCACTACGGGCGCCAGCTGGGCCTGTTCCTGCCGGGGACGGTGCCGTCGCACCGCCTGGCCGAAGTGCTGCAGCCTCACCGCAACAGCAACGGCTTGCCGGTGGCGATGCGGATCAAGCCGCAGGGCGTGGACGCCACGCTGCAGCTGGGCGAGGATTGGCGCGTGGCGCCGTCGGATGCACTGACGACCGCGCTCCGAGCAGCTGCTGGGGGCGAAGGAAGTGGCGGTCGAGTACTAAGCTGTTTTAGTGCGCGGGGTGGGGCGACCCGCGGTGCTTGTGCACCTGCCGCAGCCGTCGCCACAGCTTGATCTTGCGGCTGGCGGCGCGCTTGAAGTTCAGTACCAGGCCGCCCGCCAGCGCGCTTTCGACCTGGCGGATGATCACCGCGTCGAGCGTGCGGTCGTTCGACATCATGTCGGCGCGGCTAAGCCGTGGCCACCAGCGTGGCGCAATCGTTGAACAGGCCGCCGACAAACAGGGGCTTGATCAGCGCCCGCACGCGGCGCCCGTCGGCACGCGGCAGCCGGTACGAATTCTTGACCACACCCACATAGAAATACGCGGCCGCGATGTCGAAATGGCGGCGCACCGAATCGGGCACCGCGCATGCCTGCAGGTGGCGGCGCGCGACCGGCAAGGCCGAGGCGAAATCGAGGCACCACTTCTCGGACACCGCGTTCTCGGCCGGATGCTGGCGATAGTCGATCACGGGATGCGGCAAATGCACGAGCGACTTGCACTGGCCGAGCAGGCGCGGCACGGTGGCCACGTCCTCGAACATGCGCTCGGGCGGGAACACAGGCGCGGCCAGCTGGGCATAGATCTCGCGCCGGAATACGTTCGACCAGATGTACATCTGGCGGTCCGCGAAGAAGGTATTGAGGATCGCCTCCTGGTCGCGCAGCAGTTTGCCGACCGGGTAGCCGAGGCGCACGCTGCGCGTCCTGGCCGCGTCCTCGGGATGCCAGAAGCGGAAGTCGCAGGCCAGCACGTCGGGCGCGCCGGCGGGCGATCGCCTGGTCCATGGCCGCCAGTGCGCCCGGCAGCAGGACGTCGTCGCCGTCGACAAAGGCGATGTAGTCGCCCTGGGCCACGCGCAGGCAGTGGTTGCGGGCGCTGGCCATGCCGCCCTGCTCCTGGCTGAAGACATGGAAGTTATTCCCGCTCCATCCTTCCTGGGCCTTGAAGGCGCGGGCCAGGGTGTTGTCGCGCGAGCCGTCGTCGACAACGATCAGTTCGTGGTGGGGGCGCAGCTGGGAGAGGATCGATTGCAGACACTGGTCGATGTAGCGCTGGACGTTCTGCGCGGGGACGACGATGCTGATCGATACCTGCATGGTCAGGCTGCCTGGTGGGAGCGCAGCCCGCGCGCGGCGAGGACGGTCTTGTCGGCCGCGCGTTCGAGTACCAGGCGCCGGTTGCTGCTTTCCTGATCGCGCTTGGCCTCGCGGTGCCACAGGTGGAACACTTCGGTGGCGAAGGCGCCGTCCTTGCGCATCACGCCGAAGCGTTGAACAGGCGGACCACGAGGTCGGAATCTTCGTGGCCCCAGCCGAGGAAGCTTTCATCGAAGCCGTCGACCATGTCCAGATCGCTGCGCCATACGCCCAGGTTGCAGCTCTTGATGCGGCGCCAGGTGAAGCGCTGCGCTTTCGCGCCCCAGGTCCGGCCAGCGCACCAGCACCTGCAGCACCTTGTTGACATCGCCGCGCAGGCGGTGGCCCAGCTGCTGCAGGGCGCCATGGGCCTAAGCAGGTCGATGTGCTCGGACAGGATGCGGGCGGTCAGTTCGGCACTGAGCAGCACGCGGCTGCCCGAGACCAGGAAGCCCCGCTTGGCCAGCTTGCGGTGCTGGGCGATGAAGTCGCGCTGCGGCACGCAGTCGCCGTCGAGGAAGACGATGTACTCGCCGCGCGCGGCCAGCGTGCCGCGGTTGCGCGCCATCGCGGCGCGAAAACCGTCGTCCGGCTGCCAGACATGCTGCAGGGCGACCGGCGAGCGCGCCTTGAGCGCCTCGATGCACTCCCTTGTGTTGGCAGTCGAGCCGTCATCAGCGATAATGATTTCGAAATTTCTGTCGCTTTGGGCGAAACACGCCTCTACCACGGCCGACAAGGCGTCAGGGCGGTTATAGGTCGTAATGACGACCGAAATGAATGGCAATTGCCGCATTTGATTCAAAAGAGCGTCCGGATGCATATGGTATCAAGAATATCCCACAAGAAGATGAATGAACGTTAACTTAACGAAAACGCTGGGGTCGCGCCAAGCCTTGACCGCCATCCTGATGTTCCTGCTCCCTTTCCTCAGCGTGTCGACGCCGTCCAGTACCAGTGCCTGCGCCTTCCTGTTCCTTCTGATCGCACTTGCCAGTTTTTCTGATTGCCGCGCGGCATTGGAAAAGCACTGGCACGCCGTGCGCTGGGTGATTGTGGCGTTTCTCGGCCATTTCCTGTTCATCCTCGCTTGTTTTCTGCTGCGCAGCGAAGCGCTCGCGGGCAGTCTGGAAAAGCCCCTGCGCATGCTGCTGTCCGTGAGCGCGCTGGCCCTGGTGCTGGCCTACCGTCCCGACCGCCGCGCGCTGTGGCTGGGCGTGATCGGCGGCGCTGCGGGCGGATGCCTGGTCGTGGCCTACCAGCGCCTGGCGCTGGGGCTGGACCGGCCGGGCGGCTTTCTGAACGCGATCACGACCGGCGACTTGCTGCTGTGCCTGGGGTTGCTGTCGATGGCAGCGCTGATCGACCTGCGCGGCGTGCGCCAGTGGATCTGGGCGCTGGCGGGAACCGTGGCCAGCCTCGCGGGTGCCATGCTGACCGGGACCCGCGGCGGCGCCATCTCGCTGCTGCTGGCCGCCTTGCTGCTGATCCGCCATGCAAACGCCCTGGGTGGACGACGCGTACGCGCCTTGCTGCTCGCTTGCGTGGCAATGGTCGGCGCCAGTTACTTCGTGCCGCAAACCGGTGTCGCCGACCGTGTCAAACAAGGTGCCGAGGACGTGCGCGCCTATGCAGACGGCCGATCCGCCTTCAGCAATGTCGGGATCCGGCTCGCGCTGTGGAAGGAAGCGTCGCTGCTGGTCAGCGCGCATCCGCTGTTTGGCCTGGACCGGGTCGACGCCAAACGTGAAGAGCGTGCGCTGGTCGATGGCGGCCTGGTCGACCCGGTGGTACTCGACGCCGTCCACTTTCACAACGACGCCCTGCAGGTCCTGGTCACCGGCGGCGTGGCTTACTTTCGTGCTCTGGCTGGGGACACTGCTCGCACCGCTGGCATTCTTCTCGCGCCAGCTGCGCCCGAAGGCGCAGGCGGGCTTGGCCGCGCAGGGCGCTCGCGCTTGCTTAAGCGCGTTCGTGGTGCTCAGCTACATTGGCTTCGGGCTGACCGAAGTGATATTCTGGTCGGTCAAGGCCAGTCTTTTCTATTCCCTGACAGTTTTTCTGCTCATGGGACTGTGCCTGAACGCGAAAGAATATGATGGAGAATAAAGAGATCATTGCGCGCTTGCTGGCGATCGTAAAGCCTTACCGCAACCGCGCGATCCTGTCGTTCGTGGCGATGGCCGGTACTGCCGTCACCGAGTGACAGCGCTCGGCTATGCGCTCAAGCTGCTCATCGACAAGGGCTTCGGACCGCACAAGGTGGAATTCAGCCTGTGGCTGGTGCCGCTGATCCTGCTCTCGATATTCGTCGGGCGCGGCATCTTTACATTCTCGACCGCCTACCTGAACAACTGGATCATGAGCCGCGTGCTCAATGACCTGCGGCGCATGGTGTTCGACCGCCTGCTGCGCCTGCCCGTGGCGCGCTTTCACGAAGAATCGCCCGGCAAGATCATCAATACCGTGATCGCCGAGGTGCGCAACGTGGTCGACATGATCAACTCCGTGTTCATCGCGTATGTACGCGACTCGCTGGTGATCGTCGGCCTGCTCGGCATGCTGCTGTACCTGAACTGGCGCCTGACCCTGATCGCGCTGTTCATCATGCCGGTGACGGCGCTGATCGTGCGCACCACGGCCAAGCGGCTGCGCCGCCTGTCGCGCGACAACCAGCGCGTGACCGGCGAAATGACCCAGGTGGTCGAGGAAGCGGCGCGCGGTCACCAGGTGATCCGCGTCTTTGCTTAGCAGAGCGCTACGAGCGCCAGCGTTTCCGAGCAGCGCAGCGCCGCCATGCTCGGTTTTTCGCAGCGTATGACGGTGGCCAGCGCCGCCACGGTGCCGATCACCCAGACCACGACCGCGATGGCGGTGTCGGTGGTGATCGTGATCGCCATGAGCACCGGCATGACGCAGGGCGACTTCGTCGGCTTCATCACGATGATGCTGATGCTGCTGGCGCCACTGAAGTCGCTGGTGGGCGTGAACGGGCCGCTGCAGCGCGGCATGGCGTCGGCCGAAATCATGTTCGCCATGATCGACGCCCCGCTCGAACCCGATCCCGGCACGCGCGTGATCGAACGGGCCAAGGGCCACCTGCGCTTCGACCAGGTCCGGTTCCGCTATTCGGCCCACAATCCGCTCGCGCTGAGCGACGTCACGCTGGAAGTCAAACCCGGCGAAACCGTGGCGCTGGTGGGCATGTCGGGCGGCGGCAAATCGACCTTCGTGAACCTGGTGACGCGCTTTTATGCGCCCGAGAGCGGCGCGATCACGCTCGACGGTGTGCCGTACGAAGAACTGACCCTGGCCAGCCTGCGCTCGCAGCTGGCGATGGTGAGCCAGAACGTGGTCCTGTTCGACGACACGCTGGCCGCCAACATCGCTTACGGCGAAGAGAAAATCGATGAAGCGCTTGCGCGCGGCCATCAAGGCGGCCCACCTGGACGACGTGGTGGCCGGTCTGTCCGAAGGCGTGAACACGCCGATCGGTGAAAACGGCGCCCGCCTGTCGGGCGGACAGCGCCAGCGGGTGGCGATTGCGCGCGCGATCTACAAGGATGCCCCGATCCTGATTCTGGACGAGGCCACCTCGGCGCTGGACAACGAATCAGAGCGCGCGGTGCAGGCCGCGCTCGACACTTTGATGGCTAAGCCGCACCACGCTGGTGATCGCGCACCGCCTGTCGACCGTGGAAGGGGCCGACCGCATCGTCGTGCTGGACCAGGGCCGGATCGTCGAATCGGGCCGCCACGCCGAGCTGCTGGCGCAAGACGGCATGTACGCCAGGCTGTATCAGCTCTCGTTCAAGAGCGGCGCAGAGTGATGCGCACACTGATCATCTCCCCCAACTGGATCGGCGACGCCGTGATGGCCCAGTCGCTGCTGCAGCTGTTGCGGCGCGCCGACCCGGCGCGCACGATCGACGTGCTGGCGCCGCCGTCGGTGGCGCCGGTGTGGCGCGCCATGAGCGAAGTGGCCGAGGTGCTGGAGACGCCGTTCCGGCACGGCGCGCTGCAGCTGCGCGAGCGCTGGAAGTACGGTGCTGCGCGCGCGGCTATGACGACGCCTACGTGCTGCCCAATACGCTCAAATATGCCCTGATACCCTGGCTGGCCGGGATCCCCGTGCGGGTCGGCTACAAGGGCGAAATGCGGCATGGCCTGATCAACCGCATGCACCACGACGACGTGCCGCCGCGGCCGATGGTGCCGTTCTATGCGGCGCTGGCTAAGCGCCCTGGACCGGTGCCGGGGATGTGCCGCGCCCGTCGATGCGGGTCGGCCCGCAGGCCAGCGCGCAGGTGTGCGCGAAGCACGGCATCGATAGCGCCCGCTCGCTGGTGCTGTTTGCCCCGGGCGCCGAATTCGGCGCCGCCAAGCGCTGGCCCGCGCGCCATTTCGCGGCCCTGGCGCAGGCCGTGTTCGAGCGCGACCCGCGTGCGCAGATCGGCCTGCTCGGCTCACCCAAAGACAAGCTAGGCCTGCGACGAGATCGTCGCGATCACCGGTCCGGCCAATATGTTCAACCTGGCGGGCGTGACCAAGCTCGATGAAGCGATCGCCCTGATCGCCGCCGCTTCGGCGGTGGTGGCGAACGATTCTGGCCTGCTGCATATCGCGTCCGCGCTGAACCGTCCCGTGGTCGCGCTGTACGGGCCGACCGACCCCGATCATGCGCCGCCGTTTTCGGACATGGCGCGCGCCATGTCGCTCAGGCTGGAATGCGCGCCATGCCGCCAGCGCGAGTGCCCGCTCGGGCACCACAACTGCATGGAGCAGATGGATGCGCCCATGGTGTGGAACGCCTTGCGGCCCATGTTCGCGGCAAGCTGACCCTATTGGTGCGGCAGGGCCGCGCCGTTCATCAAGCCCCAGGCCATGACGGCCAGCACCTGCGTCGCCTGCAGCAGATCGGCCGCCACCACATGGCCGGGCACGTCGTCCGGGCCATGGCGCACGGTGCGGCTGCTGTAGGCGTGCCGCTCCTGCAGCGGCGCGAAGGCCGGAACGCCGCGCGCGAAGAACGGTTCATGGTCCGAACCGAGGCCGGTCTCGTAGACGATATCCGGTTCGCCCACGCGCCTGGCCAGCGCGGCGGCCGCCGCCAGCGGCGCGTACCAGGCGTCGACCTGCATGTCGGGGAAGGCCAGAATGCGCCCGGCGCCGCCATCGAGCACCAGCACCGCCTGGATATCGGCCAGCCCGGCCCGATGGGCCGCCGACGTAGGCGCGGCTGCCGAGCAAGCCTTGCTCCTCCCCTGAAAACAGCACCACGCGCAGGCTGCGCCGCGGCGTCAGGCCGCTGCTGTGCATGGCGCGCAGCACTTCCAGCGCCGCCACCACGCCGCTGGCGTTGTCGGCCGCGCCGCAGCTCAGGTCCCAGGAATCGAGATGGGCGCCGATGATGACATGCGCGCCCGGTTCAGTGCCCTTGAAGTCCGCGACCACGTTGTGGGCCAGCTGCGGCCTTGGGGCAAAGCCGCCAGTCAGTTCCAGCCGCAGGCGCGGCCTGATGCCGCGCGCGAGCAGGCGCTGGAGGACGGCGGCGCTGCGCAGCGTGATGATGCTTAGGCCCTGGCGGTCGAAGCGCGAGCCGGGGCCGCCCCACATGTCCGGCACCTCG
This sequence comes from Massilia sp. H-1, assembly GCA_024703915.1. Lineage (GTDB taxonomy): Bacteria > Pseudomonadota > Gammaproteobacteria > Burkholderiales > Burkholderiaceae_D > Telluria_A. The sequence continues at coordinate 3,815,831 of CP087969.1, forward strand.
TCACGGCCCGCGATCAGCAGGACGCCGGCCAGGCCCGCCTGCGCAAGCGCCGCGTTGACGTCGCGCTGGTAGCGCGCCATGTCCTGGCGTTCGGCGCTGCCCGCTTTCGGACCGGAGAGTACCAGCACGATCTTGCCGCGCAGGGCGGGCAATGCCGCGCGCAGCCCGGTGAGCGAGTCGACGTCGAGAATCGCGACCTCACCCGTCACGGGGCCGCGGGTGGGCGCGGTCCAGGCTTTCTGGACGATGTCGAGCGCCATGCCGTTCGCGTTCAGCAGGCGCGCTGGCGCTGCCGCGCTTCCAGGGCCAAGCCCATGGCATAGGTTTCCGTGTGCACGTCGACGGCGCCGTAAGCGCGCAGCTTGTCCATGGCCCAGCGCTGGGCCGTGCGCAGTGCAGGCGTGCCGGTCATGCGCGGCCCGATGTCGTCGCACAGCTGCGCCAGATTGGGCATGAGCGTTTCGTGGGCGGCGATATTGTCGATCAACAGATCGGCCGGATCGGGCGCTTGCGCCTGCGCGGCAGCGGCAAACGCGAGCACGAGGGTGGACAGCAGGGTGGAGAGCAGGGCGCGTGGCAACAGGGGCATGACGAATCCCGGACGGTCAATGATGCCTGGATACAGCAAGCCCTGTGCCAAGAGCGAAAGCCGTGCTGCCAGCCCATCCCTCCCGCAACATTTCGCAATCGGGGTCAGACCTCAATTCTGCAATTCTTGCAGAATTGAGGTCTGACCCTGATTGCGAAATGTTGCCCGGAAGCGGGCAGGCGCTGTCCAGAAGCGGACGCTTTCCTCGGGCTGTTCCTGTTTATGTCCGCTTTCTGTATCATCCTGTCGATGGCTAGGCCCTGTGCTGGTGAACCATTTCTGCTTAAGCAACACTCTTGTTTTAGTCAGGATCCGTGATGAATCACCCCGTCATTCCGATTGCAGCGCAGGGCAGTACCCGCCAGCGCAAACGCCAGGCGCCCAAGGGCCGCCGGGTCGAACCGCAGGCGCTGCTCGAGGTGCAAGCCCTGCTTGGCGGCGCTCGCGTCAGGCCGATCTGCTGATCGAACATCTGCACAAGATCCAGGATGCGCATGGCTGTCTGTCGGCCGCCCACCTGGCCGCGCTCGCGCAGGAAATGAAGCTGCCGCAGGCGGCCGTGTACGAGGTGGCGACCTTCTATCACCACTTTGACGTTGTCCGCGAAGGCGAGGCATCGCCCGCCACGCTGACGGTGCGCGTGTGTGACGGCCTGTCGTGCGAATTGGCGGGCGCGCAGGACTTGCTAGCGAAGCTGCCCGCGATCCTGGGCAAGGACGTGCGCGTGATTGCCGCGCCCTGCATCGGCCGCTGCGAACAGGCAGCCGGCGGGCGGTGGTTGGGCAGTATGCGCTGCCGTATGCCAGCTGCGAATCGGTCGCCAGTGCGGTGACTGCTTACAAGCGACTGCGACTGCTTAAGCCTGGTGCCCTACACCGGTCTGGCCGCATACCGGGCTGGCGGCGGCTACGCGCTGCTGGCCGAATGCGTCTCCGGCGCGCAGCGCCGACGCGCTGATCGCGGTCATGGAACACTCGGGGCTGCGCGGACTGGGCGGCGCCGGCTTCCCGGCGGGCCGTAAATGGCGCATCGTGCGCGCGGAAGCGGGACCGCGCCTGATGGCCATCAATATCGACGAGGGCGAACCGGGCACCTTCAAGGACCGCGCTTACCTCGAGACCGATCCGCACCGCTTCATCGAAGGCGCGCTGATCGCTGCCTGGGTGGTCGGCATCGAGACCATCTACATTTACCTGCGCGACGAATACCACGGCTGCCGTGCCATGCTCGAGGCGGAGCTTGACAAGCTGCGCGCCGATCCACCCATGGCAGGCATGCCGCAGCTCGTGCTGCGGCGCGGCGCCGGCGCGCCTACATCTGCGGCGAAGAGTCGGCCATGATCGAATCGATCGAAGGCAAGCGCGGCATGCCGCGCCTGCGTCCGCCCTACGTGGCGCAAGTCGGCCTGTTCAGGCCTAGGCCCACGCTCGAACACAATATGGAAACGCTGCACTGGGTGCGCGAGATCGTCGAGAAGGGCGCGGACTGGTTCAGCGGCCACGGCCGCCACGGGCGCAAGGGCTTGCGTTCGTTCTCGGTCTCCGGCCGCGTGCGCGAACCGGGCGTCAAGCTGGCTCCGGCCTAAGCATCACCATGGCCGAGCTGATCGACGAATACTGCGGCGGCATGCAGGACGGCCACCAGTTGTACGCCTATCTGCCGGGCGGCGCTTCGGGCGGCATCCTGCCTTAGCCTCGATGAGCGACATCCCGCTCGACTTCGATACGCTGCAGCCCTACGGCTGCTTCATCGGCTCGGCGGCGGTGGTGGTGCTGTCGCAGCACGACACGGCCACGGCGGCGGCGCGCAACACGCTCCGTTTCTTCCGCGACGAGTCTTGCGGCCAGTGCACGCCGTGCCGCGTCGGCACTGCCAAGGCGGTCACGCTGATGGAACAAGCGCAATGGGACACGGGCCTGCTGGGCGAACTGTCGCAGGTGATGCGCGACGCGTCGATCTGCGGCCTGGGCCAGGCCGCGCCCAACCCCTTCGATTGCGTGATCAAGTACTTCCCGCATGAGGTGAACGCATGAACGCGATCAGCAGACTGGGGCGCAAGGCGCTCGCAGGCGAAGCGGTCAGCTTCGAACTCAATGGCAAGCAGGTAGCGGCGTTCGCGCACGAAACCCTGATCGAAGTCGCCAAGCGGGAAGGGATCGCCATTCCCCACCTGTGCTACCGCGAAGGGATGGAAGAAGTCGGCAACTGCCGCTCCTGCATGGTCGAAATCGACGGCGAGCGGGTGCTGGCGCCGTCCTGCTGCCGCCATCCGTCCAACGGCATGAAGGTCGCGACCGACAGCCCGCGCGCTGGCGGCGCAAAAGATGGTGCTCGAACTGCTGCAGTCGGACATGCCGGAAACCGAATACACGCGCCACAACGAGGTCGATTTCTGGGCCCGCAAGCTGGCGCTCGGCAAACCGCGTTTCGCTGCGCGCAGCCAGCCACGCCAGGATGCGTCGCACGCGGCCATCACGGTCAATCTGGATGCCTGCATCCAGTGCACGCGCTGCGTGCGCGCTTGCCACGACGAGCAGGTCAACGATGTGATCGGCCTGGCGTTCCGGGGCGAGCATGCGAAGATCGTGTTTGACATGGACGACCCGATGGGCAATTCGACCTGCGTCGGCTGCGGCGAATGCGTGCAGGCCTGTCCGACCGGCGCGCTGATGCTTAGAGCGCACGACGTGGCGCTGACGGTGCCCGACAAGCGCGTGGAATCGGTGTGCCCGTACTGCGGCGTCGGCTGCCAGCTGACCTACAACGTCAAGGACAACAAGATCCTGTTCGTCGAAGGCCGCGATGGCCCGGCCAACCGCGAACGGCTGTGCGTGAAGGGCCGCTACGGCTTCGATTACGCGCACCATCCGCAGCGCCTGACGGTGCCGCTGATCCGGCGCGCGGACGCGCCCAAGCGCGGCGATTTTTCGATGGACCCGGAGCGCGTGATGGACGTGTTCCGCGAGGCGAGCTGGGAAGAGGCGCTGGCGCTGGCTGGCAGGCAAGCTGGCCGCGATCCGCGACACGCACGGCAAGCGCGCCCTGGCTAGAGCTTCGGTTCGGCCAAGGGCAGCAACGAGGAAGCCTATCTGTTCCAGAAACTGGTGCGCACTGGATTCGGCAGCAATAACGTCGACCATTGCACGCGCCTGTGCCACGCGTCCTCGGTGGCCGCGCTGCTGGAAGGGATCGGTTCGGGCGCCGTGTCGAACCCGGTCATGGACGTGGTCAAGGCCGACGTCGTGATCGTGATCGGCGCCAATCCGACCGTTAACCATCCGGTGGCCGCCACCTGGATCAAGAACGCGGTGCAGAACGGCACCCGGCTGGTGGTGTGCGACCCGCGCCGCTCGGATCTGGCGCGCATGGCGCACCGCTACCTGCAGTTCAAGCCCGACACCGACGTCGCGCTGCTGAACGCGATGATGCACGTGATCGTCAGCGAAGGCCTGGTGGACAAGGACTTCATCGCCAGCCGCACGATCGGCTACGAAGAGCTTGAAAAGAACGTGGCTAGGCTACGATCCGGAGCTGATGGCGCCGATCTGCGGCATCGATGCCGACACGATCCGCTACGTCGCGCGCCTGTACGCCAGTTCGAAAGGCTCGATGATCCTGTGGGGGATGGGCATTTCGCAGCACATCCACGGGACCGACAATGCGCGCTGCCTGATCGCGCTGGCGCTGATGACGGGCCAGATCGGCCGTCCCGGCACCGGCCTGCATCCGCTGCGCGGCCAGAACAATGTGCAGGGTGCGTCCGACGCAGGCCTGATTCCAATGATGTTCCCCGACTACCAGCGGGTCGACAATCCGGTCGCCCATGCCAAGTTCGAGAAAGCCTGGGGCGTGGCGCTGGACGACAAGCCCGGCCTGACCGTGGTCGAGATCATGCACGCCATCAAACGGGGCGAGATCCGCGGCATGTACATCATGGGCGAGAACCCGGCCATGTCGGACCCGGACGCCAACCACGCGCGAATCGCTGGCCGCGCTCGAGCATCTGGTGGTGCAGGATATCTTCCTCACCGAGACGGCCTACCTGGCCGACGTGATTCTGCTTCTACCAGCGCCTTCCCTGAAAAGACGGGCAGCTTCACCAATACCGACCGCCTGGTGCAGATCGGCCGCCAGGCGATCGACCCGCCGGGCGACGCGCGCCAGGACTTGTGGATCATCGGGCAGATCGCCGCCCGGCTCGGCCTGGACTGGCAGTACACGCACGTGTCGCAGGTGTTCGACGAAATGCGCCACATGATGCCCAGCATCGGCGGCATCACCTGGGAAAGGCTCGAGCGCGAGCACGCGGTGACCTACCCGTGCACGCACGAAGGCGATCCGGGCGAACCGGTGGTCTTCACGGACCACTTCCCGCGCGAGAGCGGTCGTGCGCGCTTCGTCCCGGCCGACATCATTCCGGCGGACGAGCGGCCCGATGCCGACTATCCGATGGTGCTCATTACCGGCCGCCAGCTGGAACACTGGCACACGGGCAGCATGACCCGCCGCACGGCGGTGCTGGACGCGATCGAACCGGATCCGGTGGCGCTGGTTCACCCGCTCGATCTGGACGCGATGGGCGGCAAGCCGGGCGACGTGATCACCATCGCCTCGCGCCGCGGCCAGGTGGCGCTGTACGCGCGGGCCGACGACAGTTCGCCGCGCGGCGCGATCTTTGTTCCGTTCTGCTACTACGAGGCGGCCATCAACAAGCTGACCAATGCGGCGCTCGACCCGTTCGGCAAGATCCCGGAATTCAAGTACTGCGCGATCAAGGCGGTGCTGGGCGGTGAAGTCGCGCCGCAAAGCAGCTATGGCGGCGGCCAGGTCCTGGCCTAAGCTTGAACGCGCCATGAACATGAACGGCCATCCCGGCAAGTACCGGCCACAGCTCTCGCAGGCACAGGCGAGTCTGACCCACGAAGTCGAGGCGATCGACGAGCGGGGGCGCCGGTCCACCATCGCGATTCCGGCGGAGCGGCCGCTGACCGTGTATGTGGACAAGCGCGAACTGGTCACCCTGATGACGCTGGGCGGCGCACCCGAGTCGCTTGTGCTGGGCTACCTGCGCAACCAGCGCCTGGTGCGTTCGATCGACGACATCGTCTCGGTGCAGGTCGACTGGGCGGTCGATGCGGTGGCCGTGGTCACCCGCAGCGGCATCGCCGACGTCGAGGAACGCACCGCGAAGAAGGTGGTGACGACCGGCTGCGGCCAGGGTTCCGTGTTCGGCGGCTTGATGGACGAGGTGGACCAGATCGCGCTGCCGCCCCACGCGCGCCTGCGCCAGGCGACCGTGTACCGCATCGTCGACACCATCCGCACCCAGCAATCGATCTACAAGCAGGCCGGTTCCGTGCACGGCTGCGCGCTGTTCTCGGACAGCGGGGAGCTGCTCTACTTTATCGAGGACGTGGGCCGCCACAATGCGGTCGATGCGATCGCGGGCCTGATGTGGCTCGAACAGATCGATGGCAGCGACAAGGTCTTTTACACGACCGGGCGCCTGACCTCCGAGATGGTGATCAAGGGCGCGCAGATGGGCATTCCCTTCCTGCTGTCGCGCTCCGGCACCACCCAGATGGGGCACATGGTGGCGCAACAGGTCGGCATGTCGCTGTTGGCGCGCTGCACGGGCAAGCACTTCCTGCTCCTGACCGGACACGAGCGCCTCGAGTTCGAACCGGGTGCGGCCGATCCGGCCACTCCTGCACCCTGATGGCTGAAGCCAGCCTGCACGCCTTCGCACTGCTGCTGTCGGGCGACGCGGCGCTGTGGGGCATTGTCTGGGTCTCGGTCAAGACCAGCGTGGCGGCGCTCCTGCTTGCCGCGCCGCTTGCCGTGCTGCTCGGTTACGCGATCGCGAGCTACCGCTTTCCGGCCCGCCGACTGGTGATCTGGCTGGTGCAGGCGGCGCTGTCGCTGCCGACCGTGCTGACCGGCCTGCTCTTGTACCTGCTGCTGTCGCGCCACGGGCCGTGGGGCAATCTGCACTGGCTGTTCACGCAGCCCGGTCTCGTTCTCGGCCAGGTCGCCATCGCGATGCCGGTACTGGTCGCGTTCACGCTGGCCGCCGTGCAGGCGGCCGATCCAGCTACGCGGAGACGGCGATCGCGCATGGCGCGTCCGGCTGGCGCACCATGTGCACGGTGCTGCATGAGGTGCGCTTCGGCGTGATGGCGGCCGTGATCAGCGGCTTTGGCCGCGTGATCTCCGAAGTCGGCTGCGCGCTCATGGTCGGCGGGAACATCGCCGGTCAGACGCGCACCATCACCACCGCCATCGCGCTTGAAACCAGCAAGGGCGATTTCGCCCAGGGTATCGCGCTCGGCATGGTGCTGATCGTGATCGCGCTGCTGATGAACGGCGCGCTGATGTTCCTGCAGGGCGATGCGCACGCGGCGAGGATCCGGACATGAGCGCGATCCTGGAGGTGCGCGGCTTGCGCAAGACATTCAGCGCGCGTGCTGTTCGATATCGACCGGCTCGCGCTCGACACCGGCAAGGCCTATGTGCTGACCGGCGTGAACGGCGCGGGGAAAAGCACGCTGCTGCGCGTGCTCGCCGGGTTAGAGGCGGCCGACTGCGCGAGCGTGCTGTGGCAGGGGCAGCCGGTCCGGCTGGCGCCGTATCCGGCGGCGATGCGCGTGCAGACCGTGTACGTGCACCAGCATCCGGTCCTGTTTTCGACCAGCGTGGCGCACAACGTGGCGTACGGCCTGCTGGCGCGGGCGCGGGCAAGGGCGCGGCGGCGTCCGCTGCCGCTGCCGCAATGGCCTGGGCCGAAGCGTCGATCATCTGCACGGCAGCGACCCGGCCACGCTGTCCGGCGGCGAGAAGCAGCGCGTGGCGCTGGCGCGCGCCAAGGTCATGCAGGCCCGCCTGCTGCTGCTCGACGAGCCGACCGCCAATCTGGACGGCGCGGCCTGGGAACAGGTGATCGCCCTGATCCCCGCGCTGATCGGAGCAGGCAATACCGTGGTCATGGCCTGCCATGACCGCGATCTGATCAATCTGCCGGGCGTGCAGCGGCTCAAGCTGCGTGACGGCCACCTGGAGTTCAAATGAAAAAACTGATCTGGGCCGCAGCATTCGCACTGCTCCCGGCGCTGGTGGCGGCGCAAGCGCCGATCCGCCTGTCGACCACCACCAGCACCGAGAATTCGGGCTTGCTCGGCTACCTGCTGCCCGCCTTTGAAGCGCAGACGGGAACCAAGGTGCACGTGATCGCCGTTGGTACCGGCAAGGCGCTGGAACTGGCCAGGCAGGGCGATGTGGACCTGACCCTGGTCCACGCGCGCAAGCGGAAGACAAGTTCGTGGCCGACGGCCACGGCGTGGACCGGCGCGACGTGATGTACAACGACTTCATCGTGGTCTGCCCGCCGGGCGACCCGGCCTAGCCTCAAGGGCAGCAAGGACGTGATTGCGGCGTTCCGCCAGCTGGCCTCGGGCAAGACCAAGTTCATCGCGCGCGGCGACAGGTCGGGTACCGACCTGATGGAACAGAGCTACTGGAAAGCGGCTTGGCGCCATGCCCGACCCGAGCCGCTACATTTCGGCGGGCCTGGGCATGGGCGAAGTGCTGACCATGGCCGGATGAACTGCAAGCCTGCACGCTGACCGACCGCGCCACCTTCATTGCCTACCGCGCCAGGACCGGGCTGGCCGTGATGGTCGAAGGCGACAAGCGCATGTTCAACCCTTACGGCATCATCCGCGTGAACCCGGCACGTCATCCGGGCCTCAATGAGAAGGGCGCGCGCCTGCTGGCGGACTGGCTGACTTCGCCCGAAGGCCAGCGCAAGATCGGCCAGTTCCGGGTCGACGGCCAGCAATTATTCTTCCCGTCGGCGCTGCCACGCTAGGGTGTCGAATTTCCTTACATCATCAGTCATTAAATTTTTGTAAGTATTTGATTTTTATCAAGGTTCCGTTTTTGGCATGCAAATTGCTATACAAGCAATTTCGAACATAAATTGGACCCTTCTCAAATGAGCACATTGAAATCCGTGGTAGCCGCCTTTACCCTCATTGCATCAAATGCGGCCTTCAGCTTAAGCACCATCAGCGACACCGGCGCGAACGCATACTGGGGCGGCAGCGACCATGGCTACGGCGACGTCATCGGCGCCAGCATGTATGACATCCTCGGCGCCGACCTGCGCCTCGACAGCGGCTGGCTGACGGTCACCATCAACACCAATTTCGCGGGCCATGCTTAAGCGCCGATACCTGGGCCACCCCGAAGGGCATCGGCTACGGCGACCTGTTCCTGGCCAATGCCTGGAACGTGGCTTCTAGCACCGACGCCCACAACAAGAGCGACAACGCCAAGACCGGCACCCGCTGGAACTACGGCCTGAACCTGGACAACCGCTGGAGCAACACGGGCGGCAGCTTCACCCTGTACCAGCTGGGCGGCGCCAACAATGAAGCCGACATCCTCAATTCCGAGAGCTTTATGTCCTGCGCCCTCGGCAAGAACTGCTACTTCCACGATGGCCAGGCGACCGCCGTCAAGACCGCGTCGGCCACCGTCACCAACACCGGCCTGACCGGCCAGTGGAGCGTTACCATTAAGCAAGAGCCTGCATTTCGTGATCGACGTGCGCGGCACCGACCTGGCCAACAGCCATGAACTGGCTATGCACTGGGGCGAAACCTGCCAGAACGACGTCATCGAAGGCGCGGTCGACGTGCCTGAACCGTCGGGCATCGCCCTGGCCGGTCTCGGTCTGGGGCTGCTGGCCCTGCGCCGCCGTTCGCGCAACGCTGCCTGATTGGGCTTTGGCCAAGGTGTGAGCGATAATAGGGCCCCAACAACGTCAGCCCCGAGGTCACACCTTGAAAGTCTTGATATTTGGCGCCACCGGCATGGTCGGGCAAGGCGTCTTGCGTGAATGCCTGCTTAGGCAGCCGACGTGGAGCTGGTGCAAACCATCGGCCGCACGCCGACCGGGCAGCAGCATCCCAAGCTGCGCGAGCTGGTGCATGCCGAAATGTGGGACTACGACGCCGTGGCCCCGCAGCTGGCCGAATTCGACGCCTGCTACTTCTGCATCGGCGTGACCTCGTCCGGCCTGTCCGAAGAAAAATACACCCACCTGACCTACGACATGACGCTGGCCGCCGCCCAGGCGCTGGCGCACGTCAATCCGCAGATGGTGTTCATCTACGTGTCCGCGGCTAGCTGCCGACAGCAAGGAGCAGAGCCGCCTGATGTGGGAACGTGCGCGGCCGTACCGAAAACGCGCTGTTCAAGCTGCCGTTCCGGGGCGTGTATGTGTTCCGTCCCGGGATGATCCAGCCGCTGGACGGCATCAAGTCCAAGACCGCCGCCTACCGCCTGTTCTATTCCCTGTTCAAACCGGTGCTGCCGCTGCTGCTGCGCGGCCTTGCCGAATCAGGTGCTGACCACGCGCCAGATCGGGCAGGCGATGCTGGCCGTCACGCGCAGCGCAAGCCGCTCGCGCGTGCTGGAAACGGCCGAAATCGCCCAGCTGGGAAGGAACGCTGCCGCATGAACCGGCGTGATGCCCTGTGCGCGGTGGCCATGCCAGCCTGACCGGCGTTCCCGCGTTCGCCGCGCTGGCCATGCTCACGCGCCGCGTGCCGTCGTCCGGCGAGCTGCTGCCCGTGATTGGCCTTGGCACCTGGCAGACCTTCAATGTCGGCCACAAGGCGGCCGACCGCGCCGAGCTCGAACTGGTGCTCAAGGAATTCGTCGCCCTCGGCGGCCGGGTGCTCGACTCGTCGCCGATGTACGGCGCGGCCGAGCAGGTCGCGGGCGACCTGGCGGCGGCACTGGGCGTGCGCAGGAAGCTGTTTGTCGCCTCCAAGGTGTGGAGCACCGACAAGGCAGGGCTTAAGCATGCGCCAGATGGACGAATCGATGACCAAGCTGCGCGCGCGCCCGATCGACCTGATGCAGGTCCATAACATGCAGGACGCCGAACTCCATCTGGAGACCCTGCGCGACTGGAAGCGGCGCGGCGTGGTGCGCTACATCGGCGTCACCCATTACACCGCCAATGAGCACGAGGCGATGGCAAGGCTGATCGCCTCCGAGACGGTCGACTTCATTCAGATTAATTATTCGGTCGGCGAACGCCAGGCCGAGCAGCGCCTGCTGCCGCTGGCGCGCGAGCGCGGCGTGGCGGTGATCGCCAACCGGCCCTTCATCGGCGGCGACGTGTTCCGGCGCCTGCGCAACAGGCCCCCTGCTTAAGCATGGGCTTAGCTGAGATCGACTGCAGCAACTGGGCCCAGCTGCTGCTCAAGTTCGTGGTGTCGCATCCCGCAGTGACCTGCGCCATTCCCGCCACCAGCAAGCTCGATCACCTGCGCGAGAACATGCAGGCCGGTTTCGGCCGCATGCCCGACGAAAAGCAGCGCGCATCGCGCGCTCCGTCGCTCGGCTGATGGCGCGCCGCTGGCATCACAATGTGTACGTGATCGAGCTGGCGCAGGACGTGTGGTACGAACCGCGCTTTCGCAAATCGAATCCCGACTACGTGCGCGGCAAGCCGTGCGTGTACGTGGGGATGACCGGGCTCAGTCCCGACCTGCGCTTCGACAAGCACAAGGCCTAAGGCATCCAGGCCAACAAGTTCGTCCAGGAGTACGGCCTGCGCCTGCTGCCGGAGCTGTACGGGGTGTACAACCCGATGCCGTACAAGGGCGCGGCCGAGATGGAAGTGGAACTGGCGATCGGCTTGCGCGAAAAGCCGCTTACGGCGTCTGGCAAGCCTGAGCGGAATCGCTAGCGCACGCTCTCGAGCAGGAACGAAGGCTGGCGGCAGCTGCTGTAGGAGCGCTTGATTTCGCCGTTGCTGCAGCTGCGCGACTGGCCGCTCTTGTCGAAGCAGGCGTGAATCTCGCGCAGGAAGCGTCCGCCGCCGCTGCAGAAGGGCAGCACCGAATCGCGCGCCATGCCCGGATTGACGGACCTGAAGGCCTGCACGAACTCCGAATTCGAAACGCGTACCGGCTGGTCCGGCTGCTGGAACTGCCGTGGAATGGCCACCTGGTCCTTGAGGCGCGAAGACAGCGCGAAATACGCCGCCGGATCGAGCCCGGAACAGGTGCCGTGCTTTTTCCATTCGTGGCCGATCAGTTTTTCCGACGGGTAGATGGCGGCATACCTGGCCCGCACCGCGCCGGACAGTGGCTCGCGCGAGCATTCCTCAGGATAGCCCGCCTCATACTGCGGCCACAGGCCGTGCAGCACGAAGCCGAGCTTGCGGCCGCTGTCGCACTGGTCCGGATCGCGGTTGGTGGCGCAGTATGACGGCGACCAGGACAGCGCGACTGCGTAGTAGTCGAAGCGGCCAGGCGGGTCGTTGCGGGCCTGGGCCACTGCGCTCACACCGAGCAGGGCGATCAACAAGAACTTGCAGGTATGCGCGCATGGACATCCTCACATCAAGATAACGTCGTATTGTTCCTGGTGATAGGCCGTCTCCACCTGCAGCGAAATCTGCTTGCCGATAAAGTCGCCCAGCATGGCCAGGTGCTGTGATTCTTCTTCCAGGAACAGGTCCACCACTTCCTGCGATGCGAGGATGCGGAATTCGCGCGGATTGAACTGCTTCGCTTCGCGCATCAGTTCGCGCAAGATCTCGTAGCAGATGGTGCGGCTGGTCTTGACCTGGCCCTTGCTTAAGCGCAGGCCGGGCAGGGTTCGCACAGGATGTGGGCGAGCGACTCGCGCGTGCGCTTGCGCGTCATCTCCACCAGACCCAGCGCCGAGAAGCCCGACACCGACACCTTGGTGCGGTCGCGCGACAGGGTCTTTTCAGCTCCTGCAGCACGGCGTTGCGGTGCTCGTTGTTCTCCATGTCGATGAAGTCGAGGATGATGATGCCGCCCAGATTACGCAGCCGCAGCTGGCGCGCGATCGCATGCGCCGCTTCCAGGTTGGTCTTGAAGATGGTGTCGGCAAAATTGCGGCCGCCCACGAAGCCGCCGGTGTTGACGTCGATCGTGGTCATGGCCTCGGTCTGGTCGACGATCAGGTAGCCGCCGGACTTGAGGTCCACCCAGCCGGCCCAGCCGCGCAGGATTTCTTCTTCCACGCCGTACAGGTCGAACAGGGGGCGCTCGCCCGTGTAGTGCTGCAGGCGCGTCAGCTCGCTCGGGGTGTAGGCTTGCGCGAATTCGACCAGCTTGAGGTAGTTCTCGCGCGAGTCGACCTGGATGGTCGCCGTTTCGTCGTGCACGAAATCGCGCAGCACGCGCTGGGCCAGGCTCAGATCCTGGTACAGCAGGCTGGTGGCAGGACGGGTGCGCGCGCCGTGCACGATCGCGCTCCAGGTCTTGCGCAGGTAGTCGACGTCGGCTGCCAGATCGGTATCGGACGCTTCCTCGGCCATGGTGCGCACGATGTAGCCGCCTTTTTCTTCGGGCGGCAGCAGGCTTTGCAGGCGCGTGCGCAGCAGTTCGCGCTCGGATTCTTTTCGATCTTCTGGGAGATGCCGATGTGGCTGTCCTGCGGCAGGTAGACCAGCATGCGTCCGGCAATCGAGATCTGGGTCGACAGGCGCGCGCCCTTGGTGCCGATCGGGTCCTTGATCACCTGGACGGTCAGCACCTGGCCGTCGAACAGGACTTTCTCAATCGGGGTCGGTGCGACGTTCGGGTTGTCGTGGCTGCGCGCTTCCCAGATGTCGGCCACGTGCAGGAAGGCCGCGCGTTCGAGGCCGATGTCGATGAAGGCCGACTGCATGCCGGGCAGGACCCGCACCACTTTTCCCGAATAGACGTTGCTTACCAGGCCAGGCGTGAGTGAGCGTGCGCTCGATGTGCAGTTCCTGCACGGCGCCCTGCAGGATCAGCGCGACGCGCGTCTCCTGCGGGGTGATGTTGATCAGAATATCTTCGTTCATTGTTCGGTAACACCGTGCCTAGTGTGCAAGCCACGATCATACACGGGCAGGGCGGTGCCGGGGGGCAGTGTTACGCGAGCGGGATGCTTAGGCCTGGCGCAGCAGTTTGGCCGTTTCGTACAGCGGCAAACCCATGATGCCCGAGTGGCTGCCGTCGATGTGCTCGACGAACAGCGCGGCCAGGCCCTGGATGCCGTAGCCGCCAGCCTTGTCGTAAGGCTCGGGCGTGGCGCAGTAAGCCTTGATCGAGGCGGGCGACAAGGTGGCAAAGCGCACCTGCGACACCTGCGTGATCTGCTCGCACATGTCGGCATGCTGCACTGCGATAGAAGTCAGGACCTGGTGGGTGCGGCCGGACAGGCGTTCGAGCATGGCGACCGCTTCGGCGTTGGTGGCCTACTTGCCGAGGATCTCGCCGTCGATGGTGACGGTGGTGTCGGCGGCCAGTACAGGGGCGTACCGTCAGGCGGCGGTTCTGCACCATGGACCAGGCAAAGGCGGCTTTTTCGAGCGAGACGCGGGCCACGTAATCGATGGCCGCTTCGCCGGGATGGACAATTTCGGTGACGTCGGGACCGCGCACGGTGTCGTTGCGCAGCATGAGCAGCTCGAATTCGACGCCGATCTGGCGCAGCAATTCACGCCGCCGGGGACTCTTGGAAGCGAGGTAAATCTTCTTGTCGATCAGTTTTCTCATCGAATTTCCGGATAAGTCAGACGCGATGATAAGGGTGATTCTGCGTGATCGACCACGCCCTATACAATTGCTCTGCAAGCATAACACGCACAATGCCATGCGGGAGCGTCATAGAGGAAATTCGAATCAAACCTTCGGCCCTGGCCTTCAATTCCGGGTCCAGACCGTCCGCCCCGCCAATCAGGAAGGCCGTGTCGCGGCCATCCTGTTGCCAGTTCATTAACTGTTGGGAGAGACCGACGCTGGTCAGGTCCTTGCCGCGCTCATCGAGGGCGATGATGCGCAAGTTCTTGGTCGGAAGGGCCGCCTCGATGCGCTCGCGTTCGAGCGCCATCGCGGTGGCGGCGGTCTTGCTGCCGGAGCGCTCGACCGGCTTGATTTCCTTGAGCACGATGCGCAGCTCGGGCGGCATGCGCTTCGTGTACTCGGTAAAGCCGGTCTCGATCCAGGCTTAAGCATCTTGTGGCCGACCGCAGCAATGATGAGCTGCATTGACGCTTACTCTTCGGTCTTCTTGACGCGCTTGATGACCTTTTTGACGGGTACCGCGTCCGCAGGCGCCTTGACGGCCGCTTTTTGGCTGCCGCGCGCTTCGGTGGCAATTCCTTCAGTGCCTTGACCGCTGCCGCTTCCGACTTGGTTGGCGCGACTTTCACGACCTTGCTCGGCCGGGGTGGCGGCTTTTTTGGCTGGTGCGCGTTTTGGCTTGTCTTCGGCCACTTTTTGGTGGCAGCGGACGGCTTCGCAGCCGTCCCTTTACGCTCGCGCACCGGTTTGACTTCCGGCGCTTCCTGGGTCGAAGCGAGGTGCTTGGACTTCGGTTTTTTCTCGGCCGCTTCGGCTGCTTCCGGGGTCGACTTGCGCTTGGCGGCGCCCAGCTTGACCGGCTTGTCGCCCCAGATTTCTTCCAGGCGGTAGTACTGGCGGATCATCGCTGCATGATGTGGACGATCATGTCGCCCAGATCGACCAGGACCCATTCGCCGGTGTCTTCACCCTCGATGCCGACCACGTCGCCGCCTAACTTCCTTGACCTTGTCACGGACCGAAGCGGCCAGCGCTTTGGTCTGGCGGTTCGAGGTGCCCGAGGCAACGGCGATACGGTCGAAAAGGCTGGTCAGGTGCACGGTGTCGAACACCTGGATGTCCTGGGCCTTGACGTCTTCGAGCGCATCGACGACGAGAGTTTGAAGTTTTTTGATATCCATTAGATTTTGTATAGATTATGTTGTTGAATATAGTCTAGCACTACCGGGGAGATAAGCGAGTTCGCCGATTCTCCGCGTTGTAACGCCGCACGGACCTGGGTGGCTGAGATGTCCACATCCAGCGTCTGTGCCAGGTAAGTGTGGCCAGACGGGGTACTGCGAAGCTGATCCAGGCTCCCCTGGCGCAGTAAAAATTCTTGTGCAACGGTCGGCAGGCAACGCCGCTTCCAGCCAGTGAATAACCGGGGCGTGCCGCCACGCCGATATGGGCCAGCCCGAACAGCGCGCGCCAGTCGCGCCAGGTATCGAGCTGCAGCAACTGGTCGGCGCCCATGATGAACACCAGCGATGCATCCGGCCCCACGTCGGCGCGCACATTGCGCAGCGTATCGATCGTGTAGGTCGGCGTGGTGCGCTCGATCTCCTGGCGGTCTACCGCCACGCGCATGCCGCTGTCGCGAAACGCCAGTTCGAGCATGGCGACGCGGTCATCGGCACTGGCGCGCAGGCCGTTCTTTTGCCACGGCTTGCTTGGCCGGGATAATGCGCAACTGATCGGGTTGCAGCAAGGTGTAAAACAGATTTGCCAGCGCCACGTGGCCATGATGCACCGGGTCGTAACTGCCGCCCAGCAGTGCAACGCAAAACGTCACGTCGCGAGCCAGTCGCGGTGGACCAGGAAGTCGGTGTACAAGGCCGCTTCCGGACTGCCTGCTTCCAGGCTTCCAGTCGTAGCGCCATTTGACGATCGGCGGCATCGACATCAGGATCGCCTCGGTCCGGCCGCCCGACTGCAGGCCGAACAGCGTGCCGCGGTCGAACACCAGATTGAATTCGACATAGCGTCCGCGCCGGTAAGCCTGGAAATCGCGTTCGCGTTCGCCGTACGGCGTGTCCTTGCGCGCGGTCAGGATCGGCAGGTAGGCGCCAATGAAACTGTCGCCGACGCTTTGCACCATCGCGTAACTGGCGTCGAAGCCGGGCGCGTTGAAGTCGTCGAAGAAGATCCCGCCTACGCCGCGCGGTTCCTTGCAGGTGCTTGAGATAGAAATACTCGTCGCACCACTTCTTGTAGCGCGTGCAGGTCGTCGCCGAACGGGGCGAGCGCATCGCGGCAGCTGCGGTGGAAGTGGCGCGTGTCGTCTGCATTGCCGTAGTACGGGGTCAGGTCCATACCGCCGCCGAACCACCAGACCGGGTCTTGCCCCTCGGCGGTGGTGGTGAAGAAGCGCACGTTCATGTGCACCGTCGGCGCGTAGGGATTGCGCGGATGGATCACCAGCGACACGCCCATCGCTTCCCACGAGCGGCCTGCCAGTTCCGGGCGGTAGGCTGCAGCCGATGGCGGCAGATTGGCGCCCATCACGTGCGAGAAGTTCACGCCGCCGCGTTCGATGACATTGCCTTCCTCGATCAGGCGCGAAATGCCGCCGCCGCCTTCGGGGCGTTCCCACGCATCGCGCAGGAATGGCTTGCCGTCGACCGCTTCCAGCGCTTGCACAATGCGCGACTGAAGATCGAGGAGCCAGGCCTTGACGGCCGCAGGGGAGGGGGATGACATTCTGCCGGATCAGGAAATAAAAATTGAGGGCGAATTGTACACTGTCCGGCTATTTTATGATATAGCGCCGCCCCTGGCGCGCTTTACGGTGCTGTGTGGCACACCGCTTCGATGTTGTGGCCGTCCGGGTCGAGCACGAAGGCGCCGTAGTAATTGGGGTGGTAGTGGGCGCGCACGCCGGGCGCACCGTTGTCGCGCTTGCGCTACCTTGAGCGCCGCTTCGTAGAAGGCATCGACGATGGCGCGCGAGGCCACGCCGAAGGCCAGGTGGGTCGGAGGCTGATTGGGTGTGCTTAAGCCGCTATCCAGAAATCGGGCTTGCGGTTCTCGCCAAAGCCTACCGCGTTGGGTACTTCCATGATGATCGCGTAGTTAATCGGGGCAAGCGCGGCGTTGTAGAAGGCCTTGCTCTTTTCAAAATCGCTGACAACGATACCGGTGTGATCGATCATGCTTCCTCCAGGTGAGTAACTAATTGATAAGCTTGCCTATTCTATGCCGCTTTTCAGGTGACGTTCCCGTTAGTTAGTGACAGCTGCTCCGTCGTCCTCGCGTAGGCGGGGACCCATTGCGCCTATGAACATTTGTAACGCTATTCGAAGGCGCTATGGGTCACCGCGGGGGCGCTGAGCCCTCCGCGAGGACGATGTGGTGGCACGCTTCTTACGCCGACTGCGGGCACTGCACCAGCCCGGCACCCACGTCGAAGGGATCGAAGTAGGCCTTGATCTGTTCGCTGCTGGCCAGAGCCAGTACAGCCTACTGATCAGGTTGAAGCCGTTGAGCGCGTTGCGCGAAGCGAGCTGCTGCGCCCACAGGGCCGCCACGCCTACCACGTGCGGGGTGGCCATGCTGGTGCCGCTCATGGTGCGCAGGCCGCCGCTCACCCTGGCCGACACCACCCCCACGCCCGGTCCGCTGACATTGGCGCCCGTGTTGGAGAACGCCGCTGTCATGTAGCCTAGTGCATGATTCGCCCAGCGCCGCGACCGACACGATGCCCTCGGCAATGGCGGGCGGACTGACCACGACTTCGAAATCGGGGTCCTGGTCGCGCTCGCTCTCGTTGCTTACCGCGGCGACGATGAGGGTGGGGTGGGTTTGCAGGCCGCGCGCGCACGTGTTCGGCCAGGCTGTCGAACAGGCGGGTATTGGTGCGATAACCTTCCAGCGCGCGAGGTGGCCAGTTCGATCGGCATGCTTAAGCATCGGTCAGTTGCTTGACGTAGCCGCCGAAGTCCATACCGATCGACATGGAAATGACGTGCGCGCCTTGTTCCACCGCCCACAGCATGGCTTCGACGATGTTGTCGCTCGAACCGCCGCCGTCGCTGTCGAGCACCTTGCCGATCAGGGCGCGCGTGACGCCGGGCGCCACGCCGATGCGGATGCCGTTGACGGCGCGCCCGAAGATGGTCCCGGCGCAGTGGGTGCCATGGCCGTGACCGTCGCCATTGCCGTCGCCGGTGAAGTCCTTTTGCACCAGATCGACGCCTAAGCAAACGCCGGGTGGTTGCTGTCGATCCCGGTATCGAGCACGGCCACGACGATGCTTAAGCGCCGGTGAAGGGCGAGGTGTCGGCCGCGACCGCGTGCACGCCCCAGGTGACCGTTTGCGCGGCGATCTGGCCGCCGTCAAAATCGAAGGGAGCGACCAGCCGCATCGGCATGGCTAAGCGCCACGGCCAGTACGCCGCTGTCGCGCGTGAGGAAGGGAATGTTGCGGCGGTCGATGACCAGCGATTCGGAAAATAATTCCTGGCCCGTGCCGGGACCGGCGGCAGCGTTCGGCTGCACGGTGGCAGCCCCGCGCCAGACGTCGCGCGTGGCCAGGCTGTTGGTTCTCAAGATGATGTGCTTGCTCTTCATGGCTGTTCTCCCGGTGGTTGGAAACAGTCAGATCGGCGCACGGGCGGAAGGTTCGGCTGTGTTAGCGATTCATCCGCCCGCCCCGGCATTTTTGCCTACCAGACCTTGATTCGCGCTGCGGGCGCCAGGTACAGCTGCTGTTCAGGCCGCACATCGAACGCGCTGTGCCACGCATCCAGATTGCGCACGGTGGCCACGCGCCACGGGGCCGGCTGGCTGCAGGGCTGCCGGCGGCCTGGCCGCGCAGCACCTGGTCGGTGCTCCTGGAAGCGCAGGCTCTCGGCGTAGGCGAGGAAGAAGCGCTGGTCGGCCGCCTTGTCGTCCGGCGCGCCGTTGCGCGCACGGGCGTTGCGGTAGGCCGCATAGGCCAGGGTCAGGCCGGTGAGGTCGGCGTGGTTGCTGTTCAGGGTGCGCTCGCCGTTCAGCGCCAGGTCGGGGAACGCCTTGTAGGCCGAATACTGGCGCGCCAGCGGGGCCATGGCTTGCTTGAAGTGCGCCTGATCGGCCTTGCTCCACCAGGCGCGCGGGCGGCCTTTTGCGTCGAAGCGGCTGCTTAGCCGCGTCGAGCCCGATGCCGATGAAGCGCGATGCGGGTGCCGACGGCGCCGTAGTTGGCGGCATCAGGACCATCGGCGTCAAAGAAGGGTGGCTGCAAGTCCGTCATTGGAATCGTCAGGGCATTTTGCAGCGGCATCTGGTTGATGCCGAACAGTTCGGCGCCGAGGATCCACTCCTTGCGGTCCACGGGCTGGCCGATCTTCGCGAGCTCGTGGCGGTAGTTAAATGCCTGCACCCGCTGCACATTGCCGAAGGCGTCGTCGGCGCGCACGTCGAGTCCTTCGCTGCTGCGCCATGCATCGGGATGGCCGATGCCGATGACCATCGCGTTCAGTTTGACGCGCGCCTGTTTGCGCGCAGTAGAAGCGCATGACAGCCAGGCGAGCGTGTCGATGCGGGCATCGAAGGCGGCGACGATCTCGCGCACCATGGCGGCCGCGCTTCTTTTGCCTTGGGCGAGAAATGGCGTTCGGCGAACAGCTGGCTTTGGCGCCCGGCATGTCGGTGTTGGTCTGCGTGACCACGTGATCCCAGAACGGCCGGTGCAGCGACGGGCCAATGAAGATCGGATCGTAGAACGCGAAGTAGCGGTCCGAGAACGCCTTGGGCAGAAAGCGGGCGTTCATGTTGAGCGCGTGATACTGCAGATAGTCCTGCCAGTCCTGCAGCGGAGCCGCAGCGACCAGCGCGGCGATGCCCTTGATCGCGTCCGGCTGCCAGGCGCCGATCGGCTGGCGCGCAGGCAGGCCGGCGGCATCGAAGTACGCGTCCCAGTCCAGGCCCGGTGCGCGCGTCTTGAAGTCGGCGCGGCGCCACAACGGTGCGGCCTTGGCCAGGTCGCCCGAAGCCGCCGTGGAGGCATGGGTTCGTGCGATCCGCGTTTCCAGATCGGCGATGCGGCCAGCCCGGGCTTCGGCATCGGTCACGTCGCTGCGCCGAGCAGCTCGCCGATGTAGCGGCGCAGCTGCGCGATCACGGCTTGCTGTTCGGCGTCGCTGGCCAGGTAGGTCTCCGGTCCGCCCAGCGACAGGCCGCCCTGCAGCAGATAGGGCAGATGGCGCGCAGGATTCTTCAGCCCCGGTCCGACCCACAGGCCGAACGGATTCTCGGACGCGAAAGCGCCGAAGTTGACCGGGTCGACGTCAACCCGCAGGCGCGCGCCCAGGTAGGCCGCCAGTGCCGTCTTGTCGCGCAGGGCGGCGATCTCGTCGAGCATCGCCCGCACCGGGGCGAGGCCTTTGCGTTCGATGGTGGCCAGGTCCATTTGCGCCGCGTTGTACAGGCCGACGCGGTGCGCCGCCGCGCTGATGCCGGGGCCGCCCCTGGCCGCTTCCTGGTAGAGGGCGGCCATTTTCTCCAGATTGTCCTGGCGCAGCTGGGCGCGTGCGCCCCAGGCGTTGTAGCCGTCCGGGATGGCCGTGGCGCGTTCCCAGTCGCCGTTCGCGAAGCGGGAAAAATCGTCGCCCGGCGCGACATCGGTGGCCGCTGCGGTAAGGCAGGGTCAGGGCCGCGCGCAAGCAGCAGCACAACCAGGTGGGTGAGTTTCATGCGACTCCTTGAGAATGGGATCAACGGAAGGGAGTGGCGATTTTGCTGCAAGCGCAGGGACGGCCGGACCGACTGTGGGGTGAAACTCCGACCCGCTGTGACGGACGGCGCAGCCAGTAGGCGGGGCGGCAGGCCTCTCTCATAGCATGACGACCGCTACCCACGTTCCCACACTCCTGCCGCCCGCTCCCGCGTGGCGCAAGGCCGTGCTCGTCGTCGCCATCAATCTCGCGGTCTGGACCGTGCTCAGCGTGCTGGGGACGCTGACCTCGCTCAACGACGATCTGATCCACGGCGTGCAGGGCAGCTACTGGCTGATTTTCATGTCGTCGGTGCGCACCTCGTTGTCGCTGATGTGCCTGAGCTGCGTCCTGTATGCGCTCGTGAGCCGCTGGCCGCGCGTGGTGTCGAACGCGCTGACGATCGCGGGCGGCTACGTGGCGCTGCTGCTGGTCCTGCTGCTTAAGCGCAACTGGTCTTTCTGCTGAAGTTCCATTTGCAGGAGGCGGGCATCGAGGTCGACCTGACGGCGGTGGAAGCGGTCGCCCGGTTTGTCTCGCTGATGCACTGGACCGCGGTCACGGCCGTGTATTTCGCGGTGGTCGCGTTCAAGGTCTGGCAGCAGAGCCAGGCCCGCGCGCAAGCTGCCGCCCGCGCCGAAGCCGACGCGCTGGCGCTGCGGCTGGCGCTGGAACAGCAGCACAGCCTCGCGCTGCGGGCCCAGCTCGAACCCCATTTCATGTTCAACGCGCTCAATGCCATCAGCGCCCTGGTGCGCTGCGACGACAAGGAAGTGGCGCTGAACGGCATCGACGGCTTGAGCGAGTTGCTGCGCTATGCCTTGCGCGCGGGCGAACGCGAGTGGGTCAGCATCGGCGACGAGCTCGACTTCATCGCCGACTACCTGGCCTTGCAGCGCCTGCGCTATGGCGCGCGCCTGCAGATCGTCATCGACGGCGCGACGGCCGCCGTGCGCGACGCCGAATGCCCGCCGCTGCTGCTGCAGCCGCTGATCGAAAACGCGCTGCGCCACGATCTCGATTGCCACGATCAGGACAGCGACATCCGCCTTGCTTTCATGGCGGAGCAGGGCCGGATCATCATCCGGATCAGCAATCCCGTGCGCGAGGAGGCGGCGCACAATCCTGGCGCGGGGCTGGGCCTGCGCAATATCGGCGCGCGCCTGCAGCTCGCCTATGGCAGCGCGGCTTCGCTCGAGGCGGGCGCCGCCGATGGCCGCTTCAACGTGTGCATCCGGATGCCCGAACATGGACCGGACTGATACCGCGCCCGCGCCCTACCGCGCGCTGATCGTGGACGACGAAGCCCCGGGGCCGGCACATCTGCGCGCTGCTGCTGGCGGCGCACGGCCAGTGGGAGGTGGCTAAGCGAATGCGCCAGCGCGGCCGAGGCGCGCAGCGTGATGGCGTCGCTGGCGGTCGATGTCGTGTTCCTCGATATCCGGATGCCGCGCGAATCGGGCCTGTGCCTGGCGCGCACGCTGTGCGAGCAGGCCGAGCCGCCGCTGGTGATCTTTGTCACGGCCTTCAATGCCTATGCGGTCGATGCCTTCGACGTGCATGCGCTCGACTATCTGCTCAAGCCCGTCAGCCGCCAGCGCCTGGAGCAGGCGCTCGAACGTGCGGCGCAGATGCTGGCGCTGCGCCAGCGCGGGCCGTACCGGGGAAGCGGTGCGCGCCTATCTGCGCACGCAGGAGGAACCCGGCCCGGAAATCTGGCAGCAGCTGACCGTGCGTTCGGTGGGGAAAATCGAATGGATACGTCTGGACGACGTGATGTGGATAGGCGCGGCGAACAACTATGTGGAACTGCACACGGCGGGCCGCGTGGTGCTGCATCGCCAGCCATTGAGCCAGCTGGAGGCGCATCTCGATCCGGGCCAGTTCTTGCGGGTGCACCGGCGCGCGATTGTGCGCTGCGACCAGATTGCCGCACTGGCGGTGACCGGCGATGGGAGTTATTTGCTGACGCTGCGCTGCGGCGATGAAATCGCCGTCAGCGAGCGCCATGTGCAGGCGGTACGGGACCGCTGCAGCTAAAACGCGGTTAGTGTTTCAGACCGCGCCAGCCGATATCGCGGCGGAATTGCGCGCCGTTGAAGTGGATCTGGTCCAGCGTTTCGTAAGCCTGCTTTTGCGCCATGCGAACACTGTCGCCCAGACCGACCACGCACAATACGCGGCCGCCGCTGGTTTGCAGCGTGCCCTGTACCTGGGTGGTGCCTAGATGTGGAAGGTCACGCATTCGGCCGTTTCGGCAGGAATGCCGTCGATCACGTCGCCCTTGCGCGGGCTGTCCGGATAGCTTAGCTGCAGCCATGACCACGCCCACGGCGGTGCGGCGGTCCCATTCCAGTTCAACCTGGTCGAGCGTGCCATTGCAGGCATGCTCCATCACGCCGACCAGATCGCTCTTGAGGCGCGCCATGATCGGCTGCGTTTCAGGATCGCCCATGCGGCAGTTGAATTCCAGCGTGCGCGGGTTGCCTTTGTCGTCGATCATCAGGCTAGGCGTACAGGAAGCCAGGTGAACACGATGCCATCCTTGGCCATGCTGAAGCGATGGTCGGGTTGATGATCTCGCGCATGACGCGCGCATGCATGGCCGGGGTGACGATAGGGGCAGGGGAGTAAGCACCCATGCCGCCCGTGTTCGGGCCTTCGTCCTGGTCTTTCAGGCGCTTGTGGTCCTGGCTGGTGGCCAGCGGCAGCACGTTTTTGCCGTCGCACATGACGATGAAGCTCGCTTCTTCATGCTTAGCCAGGAATTCTTCGATCACGATGCGGGCACCGGCGTCGCCGAAGCGGTTGTCGGCCAGCATATGGTCGACGGCGGCATGCGCTTCATCGAGCGACATGGCAACGACCACGCCCTTGCGATGGGCCAGGCCGTCGGCCTTGATGACGATCGGTGCGCCTTCCTGGTCGATGTAGGCGTGCGCCAGTTCGGCGTCGGTGAAGCTCTGGTATTTGGCAGTCGGAATGCCGTGGCGCTGCATGAAGGCCTTGGCGAAATCCTTGGAGCTTTCCAGCTGGGCTGCTTCGCGGGTCGGGCCAAAGATCTTGAGGCCGCGCGCGGAACAGGTCGACGATGCTTAGGCGGCCAGCGGGATTTCCGGGCCGACCACGGTCAGGCCGATGTTTTCCTTCTGGACGAAATCGGCCAGCTGCTCCGGATCGCTCAGTTCGACATTGACGAGGCGGATATCGCGCGCCGTGCCGCCATTGCCGGGAGCGACGTACACCATCTGGATACGTTCGGATTGGGCCAGTTTCCAGGCCAGTGCGTGTTCGCGGCCACCAGAG
Organism: Massilia sp. H-1; assembly: GCA_024703915.1. Taxonomy (GTDB): domain Bacteria; phylum Pseudomonadota; class Gammaproteobacteria; order Burkholderiales; family Burkholderiaceae_D; genus Telluria_A. The sequence continues at coordinate 3,840,076 of CP087969.1, forward strand.
CCGACTACCAGAATTTTCATGTGCTTAGTCTTCGATCAGGGCGTTGGTATAGACTTCCTGTACATCGTCGAGGTTCTCGAGCGCGTCGAGAATTTTTGCATCTTGAGGCCGTCTTCGCCCGAGAATACGGTCTCGGTCGCAGGCTTCATGATGATTTCGGCCACTTCGGCCTTGAAACCGGCTTTTTCCAGCGCGTCCTTGACGGCGGCGAACTGGAATGGATCGCACAGCACTTCGAAACCGCCTTCTTCGTCGGCGACCACGTCGTCGGCGCCCGCTTCGAGCGCGCATTCCATCAGCGCGTCTTCATTGGTGCCCGGTGCGAACAGGAACTGGCCGCAATGCTGGAACATGAAGGCAACCGAGCCTTCGGTGCCCATATTGCCGCCGTGCTTGTTGAATGCGTGCCGTACTTCGGCCACGGTGCGCACCCGGTTGTCGGTCATGCAGTCGACGATGATGGCGGCGCCGCCGATGCCGTAGCCTTCGTAGCGCACTTCTTCATAGTTGACGCCTTCCAGGCCGCCCGAACCGCGCTGGATCGCGCGTGACGTTTTCTTTCGGCATGTTGGCATCAGCAGCCTTGTCCACGGCCAGGCGCAGACGCGGGTTGGCGGCAATATCGGCGCCACCCATGCGGGCCGCAACGGTGATTTCCTTGATCAGGCGGGTCCAGATTTTGCCGCGCTTGGCGTCAGTCGCGGCCTTCTTGTGCTTGATGTTGGCCCATTTGCTGTGTCCAGCCATGTCGAAATTCCTTAGACGGTATGCAAGAGTGGCCGACATTTTACCATAGGGCCCCGCCAGAATTCGCGGCGCCAAGCCCGCTGGCGCGATTCGAATTACAATCTGTGCATGAGCAAAAGCGCATTCGACGCCTCCCCCGCACCGATTCCCCGCCCGGCCTTGCTGGCCGGTCTGACCATTGCCATCATTTAGCAGTCCTGTTTTCGACCAAGGCGATTGTTGCCAAACTGTTGTATCGATACCAGCTCGACGCCGTTACCGTGATCGCTTTCAGGATGTTGTTTTCCGTCCCCGTGTTCGCGGCCATTGCTCTGTGGCAAATGCGTACCCAGCCTGCATTGACGTCCCAGGACCGATGGCGCCTCGTGTTTCTGGGGGTGATAGGTTATTACGTGTCGAGCATGTTCGATTTCCTCGGGCTGCAATACATTTCGGTCGGCCTGGAACGGCTGATCCTGTTCCTGACGCCGACCTTCGTGCTGCTGTTTACCGCGTTTTTCCTCAAGCGCCATATCAGCCGGATCGAATGGATCTCGCTGGTGGTGGCGTATTGCAGGCATCGTACTCGTGTTCTGGCACGACCTGCACAGCGGCATGAAGGCGGTGGTGCTCGGCTCTTCCCTGGTGCTGGGATCGGCCATTTCATGTACGCGATCTACCTGCTGCAGTCGGGCGAGCTGGTCAAGCGGATCGGCTCGGTGCGGCTGGTGTCGTGACGCGATGTGCGTGGCCAGCGCGGCCTGTATCGCCCAGTATTTCGTGCTGCGCCCGGCCGCAGGCCTGGTCCAGCCAGAAAGCGTGTACTGGCTGTCGCTGGTCAATGGCATTTTTTGCACCATCCTGCCCGTGTTCATGACCATGTTCGCGGTCCAGCGCATCGGCGCGGCCACCGCTTCCCAGGCCGGGATGGTGGGGCCGGTGTCGACCCTGTTCCTGGGCGCGCTGGTGCTGAACGAACCGATCACCACGATTCAACTGGTTAAGCACGGCGCTGGTTATGGCCTAAGCATTTACATGCTGTCGAAGAAAAAATCATAGCGAGGCGAACCCCATGAAACCACGGATAGCGCTGATTGCGCACGACAAGAAAAAGGACGACATGATCACGCTGGCGGCCGAATACACGGACTTCCTGCGCGGCTGCTACCTGACCGCCACCGGCACCACGGGCGGCCGCCTGGCCAACGAGCTGGGCCTGACGATCGACCGCAAACATTCCGGTCCCTTCGGCGGCGACCTGCAAATCGGCGCGCTGCTGGTCGAAGGCCAGATCGACGCCGTGATCTTCCTGCGCGACCCGATGACGCCGCAGCCGCACGAACTGGACATCAATGCGCTGGTGCGCGCCTGCGACGTGCACAACGTCGCCTGCGCCACCAACGTGTCGACCGCCCACCTGGTGCTGGGCCAGCTCAAGCTGGCAGCCCGCAAACAATCTTAGGAGTAGTGGCAATGCCAAAAGCAATTCGGATGCACAAGACCGGCGGACCGGAAGTGATGGAATACGTGGAAGTCGAGGTCGGCGCGCCAGGACCGGGCGAGGCGCAGGTGCGGCAGGCGGCCATCGGCCTCAATTTCATCGACGTGTACTTCCGCACCGGGCTGTATCCGCAACCGCTGCCGGGCGCTCTGGGCATGGAAGGCGCGGGCGTGGTCGAGGCGGTGGGCGAGGGCGTGACCGAAGTGCAGGTCGGCGACCGGGTCGCGTATGCGGGCCGCCCGAATGGCGCGTATGCCGAAGTGCGCAACATGCCGTCGGCTATCCTGCTCAAGCTGCCCGATGCGATTTCGTTTGAGACCGGCGCGGCCATGATGCTGCAGGGCCTGACCGTGCAGTACCTGTTCAACCGCACCGTCAAGCTCAAGGTAGAAGCGACACGATCCTGTTCCATGCCGCCGCGGGCAGTGTCGGGCCTGATCGCCTGCCAGTGGGCCAAGGCGATCGGCGTGAACATGATCGGCACCGTCGGTTCCGAAGAAAAGGCGGCGCTGGCGCGGGCGCACGGCTGCGCCCATGTCATCAACTACAACACCGAGAACTTCGTCGAACGGGTCAGGGAGATCACCAATGGCGAGAAGGTGTCGGTGGTGTACGACTCGATCGGCAAGGACACCTTCATCGGCTCGCTCGACTGCCTGCGTCCGCTGGGGATGATGGTCAGCTTCGGCAGCGCCTCCGGGCCCGTGCCCGACTTCTCGCTGTCCGAACTGGCCAGCCGCGGCTCGCTGTTCATCACCCGTCCGGCCCTGTTCAGCTATGCGTCGAACCGCGCCGCGCTCGAGGAAATGGCCGCCGACCTGTTCCAGATGGTCGCCAGCGGCAAGGTCAGGATCGACGTCCACCAGCGCTACAAGCTCGCTTACGTGGCGCAGGCGCACATCGAACTCGAAGCGCGCAAGACCATCGGTTCGTCGGTGCTGATCCCATGAGCGCGCCTCAAAAGACAACGGCGAACCGGATGGTTCGCCGAAGTTTGGCAGGCTGCTCATTGTGCTGGTGCTGGCCGTGCTGCTGATCGTCGCCATTACGTTCGGATCGGAAGCCCTGCTCGGGCGCGGCTGAGTATTTAGCCCTTACTTAGCCCTCGCGCTTGAGCTCCACCTGGCGCGCCACCCCGCTCACGCCGGGGAAGCCGGTAAAGGCGCTTTGCACCAGCAGCCGGCATCACGTTGGGCGTGGACATGTCGCGGCTGCTGTTGCGGACCGTGACGTCGAACAGACGCTTGCCGTCGGCCGCCGATTTGATCGCCACCTGCACTTCGCGGTTGTAGAAGTGCTTGATCACTTCCGTGTAGCGCGGCATGCCGCTCCAGAACGGATCATAGAAGGGGCTGTACCAGCCGCCGCCCCAGTAGCGGCGTCCGCCCCAGTACGGCCGGTGCCAGGCATACGGCCCCATGAAGCGCGCTCGAGTAATACATCGGGAAATCCGGTTCCAGCACGCGTACCGGCACGTCAATGGTGGTCACGCGCAGCGACTTTCAGGGCAGGGGTGGCGCCAAGCCTGCGCTTCCTGGAAGCCGAGGCGGCTCAGTTCGGTGCGGACCAGATTCTGGTAGCTGCGCAGTTCGAGCGTATCGTCCTGGGGCGCGGGCGCTTCCAGCGCGTAGCTCTTGTCGTGCAGCGTGGCGGGCCATTCGTGGAAGGTGGTCACGTCACTGCGGATGGTGCTCGCGCAACCCGTCAATAGCAGGGTCAGCGCGGCGGCGGCGGTCGTCAACAGGCGTTTCATCACGTTCTCCATCCAAAAAACCATTTACCCTAGAATCACTCTAGTTCTCTTTTACACCATTTTCGCAGATATTTTACGAAATGTTACCCTGCGCACAGAGGAGAAACAGTCACTGACGGACGCCACGGACTGACGGTCTTGGTAAAATAGCGGTCTGCCCACTGTTACAGCCGAGTTCCTCATGCGTACAGATACACCACAGACCATCTACCGAAAAGACTACACGGCGCCAGGCTATCTGGTTGAAACGGTGGAACTGGGCTTCGATCTCGATCCCGAACGCACCATTGTCGCCAACCGCATGCGCATGACGCGCAATGCCGCCAGCAGCGTGCGCGACATTGAACTCAATGGCGAGAACATCGAACTGGTCGCCCTGCGCATGAACGGCAAAGCGCTGGGCAAGCACGATTACCGCATCGACGGCAATGTGCTGCGCATCGCCAATGCCCCGGACGAGGTGACGCTGGAAATCGAAACGCTGACGGCGCCGGTCAAGAACACGACCCTGAACGGGCTCTATGTTTCTAACGGGAACTTCTTTACCCAGTGCGAGGCGGAAGGCTTCCGCGCGATCACCTATTTCCCGGACCGGCCGGACGTCATGGCGCGCTTCACCGTCATGCTGCGGGCGGACAAGGACAAGTATCCGGTCCTGCTGTCGAACGGTAATCTGATCGAGGAGGGCGACCTGGGCGACGGCCGCCATTACGCCAAGTGGGAAGACCCGTTCAAGAAACCCTCGTATTTGTTCGCGCTGGTCGCGGCGCGCCTGGTGTGCCAGGAAGAGACCTTCCGCCTGGCGGACGGGCGCGACGCGCTGCTGCAGGTGTGGGTGGAGCAGGGCAATCTCGACAAGACCGACTACGCGATGCAGTCGCTCAAGAATTCGATCCGCTGGGACGAACAGCGCTTCGGCCTGGAGCTCGACCTGGACCGCTTCATGATCGTCGCCGTGAGCGACTTCAACATGGGCGCGATGGAAAACAAGGGCCTGAACATCTTCAACACCAAGTTCGTGCTGGCCAACCCGCGTTTGCCACCGACATCGACTACGCTTCAAGCATTGAAGCGGTGGTCGGCCACGAATACTTCCACAACTGGACCGGCAACCGCGTGACCTGCCGCGACTGGTTCCAGCTCTCGCTCAAGGAAGGCCTGACGGTCTTTCGCGACCAGGAATTTTCGGCCGACATGATCGGCACCGACAGCGGCCGCGCCGTGACCCGCATCGACCAGGTGCGCACGCTGCGCCAGGCCCAGTTCCCCGAAGACGTGGGACCGATGGCGCACCCGGTGCGTCCCGATTCCTTCGTCGAGATCAACAACTTCTACACCGTCACGGTCTACGAAAAAGGCGCCGAAGTGGTGCGCATGTACCAGACCCTGCTGGGCCGCGACGGCTTCCGCAAGGGCATGGACCTGTACTTCGAGCGGCACGACGGACAAGCCGTCGAATGCGACGACTTCCGCGCCGCGATGGCCGACGCCAACGGACGCAATCTGGATCTGTTCGAACGCTGGTACAGCCAGGCTTAAGCACACCGGTCGTGCACGCCGCAACCCATTACGACGACGCAGCCCAGACCTATGACGTGACGCTGACCCAGCGCTGCCCGGCCACGCCCGGACAGAGCAAGAAGCTGCCCTTCCATATCCCGGTCGCCTTCGGCATGCTGGGCGCGGACGGCAGCGATCTGCCGCTGGTCCTCGGCGGCCAGCTGGTGGGCACCACGGCCATGCTGGAACTGGAAGGAAGCGACGCAAACCTTCCGCTTCACGCGCGTGAAGGAAGCGCCAACGCCGTCGCTGCTGCGCGATTTTTCCGCGCCGGTGGTGCTCGAATACGACTATACCGACGCCGAACTGCTGCACCTGTTCAGCCACGACAGCGATCCGGTCAACCGCTGGGAAGCGGGGCAGCGCCTGGCCATGGAGCGCCTGCTCAAGCTGACCGCCACCGTCATGCGGCGGCGGCAAGCTGGAACTGGACGCCACCTTCATCGACGCCATGGGCAAGATCGCCGCCGACGAATCGCTCGATGCGGGCTTCCGCGAACAGGCGCTGATCCTGCCGTCGGAAAGCATGATCGCCGAGCAGATGGACGCGGTGAATCCGCAAGCGATCCACCTGGCGCGCCAGTTCATGCGGCGCGCGATCGGCACCCGCCTGCGCGCAGCTGCTGGCCCAGTACGAGGCCAACCAGACCCCGGGCGAGTACAGCCCGGATGCGGTGTCAGTAGATGGCAAGCGGCCTCAAGAACCTGGCGCTGTCGTATCTGGCCGCCGCGCCGGACGCTGGCAGCATCGCCCTCGCGCAGCGCCAGTACGACCAGGCTTAAGCAACATGACCGACCGCGTTGCGGCGCTGGTGGCGCTGATCCACGCCGAGGCCGATGGCGCGGCCGCCGCGCTCAAGCGTTTCTATAGCGAGTTCGAGGCCGAAGCGCTGGTGATCGACAAATGGTTTACCATGCAGGCGGCAGCGCCGGGCACCGATGTCGCCGCCGTGCGCGCTGATGCGGCACAAGGCATTCAACATCAAGAACCCGAACCGCGCGCAGCCTGATTTTCGCTTTCGCCAACGGCAATCCGGCCCAGTTCCACGCGAACGACGGCAGCGGCTACGCCTTCTGGGCCGAGCAGGTGATCGCGCTCGACGCCATCAACCCGCAGGTGGCAAGCCGCCTGGCGCGTTCCGATGGACCGCTGGCGCAGGTACGCGCTACCCCTGCAAGCGCAAATGAAAAAGCCCTGGAAAAGGTCGCAGGCATGAAAAAGCTCTCGAACGACGTCCGGGAAATCGTTAGCAAGGCCCTGTCGAACTAAGCGGGCAGCGAGCAAGAAAAATTCAAACTAAAGAAGGAAGTCCATGAAACGTGTCAGCCTCACGCAGCACCTGGTCGAAGAACAACGCAAGAACAACTCCATCCCGGCCGAACTGCGCCTGTTGATCGAAGTGGTCGCGCGCCTGCAAGACCATCAGCCACTCGGTGGGCAAGGGCGCCCTGGGCGATATCCTGGGCAGTGCCGACACCGAAAACATCCAGGGCGAGGTGCAGAAGAAGCTCGACGTGATCTCCAACGAGATCCTGCTCGAAGCGAACGAATGGGGCGGCCACCTGGCGGCGATGGCATCGGAAGAAATGGAATCGATCCACCCGATCCCGAACCGCTATCCGATGGGCGAATACATGCTGCTGTTCGACCCACTGGACGGCTCGTCGAACATCGACGTCAACGTGTCGATCGGTACCATCTTCTCGGTACTCAAGGCACCGGAAGGCATGGGTACCCCGACCGAAGCGGACTTCATGCAGGCAGGCAGCCAGCAGGTTGCAGGCCAGCTACGCGGTGTATGGCCCGCAGACGATGCTGGTGCTGACCACCGGTAACGGCGTGAACTGCTTCACCCTGGACCGCGAGATGGGTTCGTGGGTTCTGACCCAGCGCAACATGATGATCCCGGTCGAGACCAAGGAATTCGCGATCAATATGTCCAATTCGCGCCACTGGCATGCGCCGGTCACGCGCTATGTCGACGAGATGCTTGCTGGTAAAACCGGCCCGCGCGCCAAGGATTTCAACATGCGCTGGATCGCTTCGATGGTGGCCGACGTGCACCGCATCCTGAACCGCGGCGGCATCTTCATGTACCCGGCCGACCTGCGCGATACCTCGATGCCAGGCAAGCTGCGTCTGATGTACGAAGCGAACCCGATGGCGATGATCGTCGAACAGGTTAGCGGCGCCGCGACCGACGGCCGCACCCGCATCCTGGACATTCCGCCGCAAAAGCTGCACCAGCGCGTGCCGGTCTTCCTCGGTTCCAAGAGCGAAGTCGAGCGCGTGACCAGCTACCACGCCGAGTAAATTTGCCTGTTTTTGAGGCAAAAAAGGGAGTTTACGGATTCGCACTAGCAAGTTGGCAGGATTCTTTGCTAGAATACGCGTCTTCGCCGATTTAGCTCAGTTGGTAGAGCAGTTCATTCGTAATGAAAAGGTCGCCAGTTCGATTCCGGCAATCGGCACCAAGTATTCGCTTCAAGCACAAAACCCGCTCCTGTTACAGGGATGCGGGTTTTTTGTTTTGGGGTTGCCTGCGCAGATGCGAAGCTGGAAAACGAACTGAGAAATGCGGCCAGAATGTCACAGAGTAAGATCATTGCCAAAAAAATAAGCGAAGGCATGGATAAGCAGCCGGAAGAGGCGTGGGAATTTGGAATTGCCCCTGACTTGACGGTGACGATGCTGCGGTATGCTGACCGTCCGTACATCGGCGTTGACTGCATCGTCACGGTCGGCGTCAGCCTTGGGCAACCAACTTCGGCATTTGAGTACGTGATGGTGTTCGACCCGGTGACGCTGCCAGCGGATGGCGATTTGTACGCCTTGCTGGCGACTTTTCTGCAGTTGCATCACGTGGAACACGTCGACGATATTGGCAGCGGCACTTACTTGTCCAGCGGTGTGCACTTGATCCGTCCGTACGAATTCGTCGGCTTCTATCTTTGCTTAACCGTGTTACTTTGATGAGAGCGTTTTCTCGAACTTGGGTGACATTCGCTTCCTTTGGCTCGTCCCAATCTTCGACAGCGAATTTGAATTTTTGGAGCAATATGGTGCAAGTGCTTTCGAGCAATGCCTTGAAGATTTGGATCCCGATCTTGCCAGGCTTGACAGGCACCCCATCGATTGCGTGACAGCGTACTTGCAGAAATCGGACGCGCCCGGCGCGCGCAATGCAATTTCCAAGTCCAGGCAAGTTCCTGCTATTTATCTGACCATGCCCGATGGCTCACGGCATCGCGTCAAGTTTGACGGCCTCGACGAGAACGGGGTTTTGGTTGACCGAAAAATGGCCGTCGTCACGACCCGCAAGGGAAAGGGACAAGCTGTGCGCCAATCTCAGGCGCTAGCCGAGAACGGGCGAACTGGCCGGTGGGAAGTGCCGAATGAGCAGGCAATGCGGCGGGCGAAGGCAATTTTCGACGAGAAGAAGATTCTCAATATTGATGCAAGCGTGGTGCCCACGGCGTGACCGAGAATCCATTTTTTTAATTGTTCCAATTTTTTTGAGATGATCGTGTCCCGGGAAGTGGTGTATGAGTCGTGATTCATGGGAGGCTGGGCTCGCGATCAGTTAATCACGGCCGATAGCCGTGCTGACTGATTTTCACAGAGCGACTGCAAGCCTTCAAGCTGCATATACCGTCGCTGCAGCGCCCATTCGTCATTCTGTTCGATCATCATAGCTCCAACCAGCCGGATGATGGCGCGTTCATTGGGGAAGATCCCCACGACGTTGGTTCGGCGTTTTACCTCGGCGTTGAGCCGCTCAAGCGGATTGGTGCTGTGGATCTGGAGTCGGTGCGCGCGGGGAAGCTAGTGAACGCCAGGACGTCCTGTTCAGCAGCATCCATCATCGTCGCCAATTTCAGGGAACTTCTCAGCGCAGCTGGTCAGTGACTAAGCGCCACTGGGAGCTTGCCGATTCAGGACTGTCTTGTACGAAGATGGTATTGATCACAGCGAGCACGGCCTGCCGCTGGCCCTTGTTGGCGTAAGCCAAGGCGTTGCGCAGGAAGTGGACTTTGCAGCGCTGCCAGGTCGTCTTTAGTACCTTGCTGATGGCCGCCTTGAGGCCTTCGTGCGCATCCGAAATGACCAACTTCACCCCGCGCAGGCCGCGCCGCGTCAGGCTGCGCAGGAACTCGGTCCAGAACGGCTCGGCTTCCGACGCGCCGGTCGCTACACCCAGGATCTCGCGCACGCCATCCGTGTTGACGGCCACAGCGATTATTACGGCCACGGACACCACTCTTCCTGCCTGCCGGGTTTTGACGTAGGTGGCATCGATCCACAGATACGGCCAGTCACCTTCAATCGGGCGTTGCAGGAATGTCTGCACGCGTTCATCGATCTCTTCGCACAGGCGCGAAACCTGGCTCTTGGACACGCCAGTCATGCCCATGGCTTTGACCAGATCGTCGACGGAGCGGGTGGAAATACCTTGGATGTATGCTTCCTGGATCACCGCCGTCAGCGCCTTCTCGGCCGTCCTGCGTGGTTCAATGAAGTCAGGGAAATAACTCCCAGTACGCAGCTTGGGTATCTTCAGGCCGACTGTGCTTAGCGCGCGTTTCCAGTGCGCGTTCATGATAGCCGTTGCGGCTGTTGGCGCGTTCTTCGCTGCGTTCGCCGTAGGCGGCCTTGCACAGTGCCTCGACATCCATCTCCATGAGCCGTTGCAAGGCAAATTGAAGCGTTTGTTTGATGAAATCGGCATCGGCTCCCTTTGCGGCGAGCTCCGACAGTGCCATAGTAGTAGGTGTGGTCATCGTGGTTTCCTCTGTCTGGTTTAAGGTCGTCAAACCCAAACCTACCCACGAATCACGATGGCCACCTCATCAATACTCAAGCCTTGGCGCTGAACTTTGCGCCGTCTTCATACACCACTTCCCGGGACACGATCGGCAGTTGCGTGACGAGGCGTTGAAAGGCGCGGCCGCCGGACTTGTTGGTGGCGTGGTATTGGCGAAGGCTGCGCCATATCTCGGCGCGGTGGCCAACTATGCGGCGTCCAAACTTCCACCTTCGGTTGTGGCCGCTGCTGGTTCTGCTGCAAGCAAGGTACTGCAAAAGGGACGGAGGTTGCCAAAGGCTTGGCCAACGAAGCTCAAGCGGTTGTTCCGACCCGCGTGGCAAACGCCGCGGGCGCCGCGAAGAATCTGGTCACCCGGGAAGGCAGCAATCTCGAACGGTCGGTAGCCGCGCAGCCAACGGTGCAAAGGAGTGCCGCCGCAGAGGCTGTTGCTGAGCTAAAGCAGTTGCCTCGAATACGGCCAGCACAGTTGCCAGTGAAGTGGCCGCGCTGCAAAGGATTGCGGCGAATAATCGTGTTCCAACTTCTGGTGCGACTATTAGTGATGTTGGACGTGGCGTTGGGCGTAATCAGGCGATGGACCGGATCGCTGGTGAAATTCAAGGTGCCGTTAATCAGGCGAACCGTGTATTGGCCACAGGCGGAACTGGTAGAACAGTTTGGGGAAATATCCATCAACGAATCACCGGAACTGGCAATCCGAGAGAGGCACTTGCGCTTGGAAATGCAGTTCAACAAGTCGCTGAAAGTCGTTTGCTGGAAAACGTATACTTGAGAGAGGCCAATGTGTTTTTCAACCGCGGCCACACCTTGGACGTACGTAATGCGGTAAAGCAATTTGCTTCGTCCGGACTTCCAAGTGCCGCTTCTTCGTGGCAAAGTAGGGATTTTTGATATAACTACGCCTAAACAAGCGGGAAAAATATTCAAATACTCTCCCGCGGGCGTTTCGCAGGAAGTTCCTTATCTTATTAATATTACCTACTGAGAACAGTAATGGATGCGTCAGAGATCAAACAACTGAGAGCCCGATGGACAACGCACCTTGCCGCCGAAGGAGAGGCTGCTCTCGCGGGCGCAGGTGAGCCACCTTTCCCACAACTGGCTGACGGGTTTATTGATTTGCGCGGTCTTGAAATTGGACAGATGATTAAGAACGCGAAAATTCAGTCTGTTGATCTCACGGGGGCAACACTTGTACGTTTCGGGCAGTTCGCGATGTGCAATGTCGAAAACACGCGTTTCCCCTTTGCGTCGATGGAGACGAATATCGGTGCTAGCTTCAAAGACTGCGATTTCACATCAGCAAAGTTGCTGCGTGCCCTATTCAGGGGAAGCTTTGTGAACTGTGATTTTTCCAAAGCAAATTTGTCGTCAGCGAAAGGGAGTCAGGTAAAGTTTGTGAATTGCGTTTTCCATAAGACAAACTTTATGAAGGCAATGCTACTTCAGTGTACGTTCGAAGACTGTCGCTTCGAAGACTGCAAGTTCGGCAGAACTTCTTTCGGATATTCAAAATTTGTGCGGAGCCCAATTCCCGAGGACGATTTGGGCGACACTTTGCTGTAAGAGGCAATATTCCTGTAGCTGCCAAAGAAGTTGCCAAAAATGAGCAGGCCGGTAGTTCAACGTCCTCTGTAAAGTGGATCGTCCAATTTCAGTAATGCGGGAATGCGCAAGTTGCCCTGCATCGCCTGAGCACTGTCGCCGGGCCTGGTCCGATGCTTAAGCCCAGGTGATGAACAGCGTCTCGCCGCTATCCCACCCGCAAAATCCGAAACGGTTTTACCGATGTTCATGAAGGCGGTCTTGGCGGTGCCGCTGATGCCGCCGTAGCCAACGCGAAGCAGCATGCACCTGAACACGCAAAGGCGCTTAAGCAAGGTGCTGAAAAAATCAAGAGCAAGACAAATGAGGACTATGACAAGTTCTTGAGGTCGCCTATTTCAAATTGAGAGATTCAACATGATTCCTATTATCGAGTTGTCGGGTTTGCTTGGCCGTCCCGTTTCCGATGCAGGCATGGTGTCAGCCTTCAAGAAGGCCGGGATTGACCTTCACAAAGCGTTGGTCTTAGATGACGAGCATGTCGATGTTTTACCTCGAAAGGCAGGCTGAAGGTATCGCATTCACGTTGACTGACGAGGCGATGTTCTTGAATAAAGAGGATCAGACCATAGGCGATGGTCCCCTTTACCTGAGCGGCGTGTTTTTCTATGCGGAAGGCGTAGATGGATATACGGGGTACAAAGACGCACTTCCTGGAAGGATTGGATTTTTCGATGAAGCAAGGCGAAATTGCACGAAAGCTTGGTGCCCCCTCGCACCAGCGATTTCGTGATGACCAGTCTTTGATCAGTGACCGCTGGCACCGAGATCACTATTCACTCAGTGTTCGGTACACGCGCGATGGCAGCCCCGATATCGTTTCGTGGTACGTCCATTATTGAAGGCCTAAAGGAGGCGCCGCATCCCCTGCTAAGCATGGCCTGAAACAACGCGGCCCAGGTGTCATTCCTTGGCGGATGCCGACGCCTGCAAGACCGCATCTAGCAATCCTGGAAAACGGCTGTCCAGGTCTTCCCGACGCAGTGAATTGATGAACTGGGTTCCTTCGGCACTCATCCGTATCACGCTCGCTTCGCAGCACGCGGAAGTGGTGCGAGGCGGTCGACTTGGCGACCGGCAGGCACATCGCCCCGCACGGCTGCGCACCGGTGGTGGCAAGGCTTTCGACGATCGACAGGCGCGCAGGGTCGCTGAGCGCGTACAGCACTTGGGTCAGGGTCAGGGTGTCGGTGGCGGGGTGGTTGTGCAATCTCATGCGTGCAGTATCCCATATTTCGTGGTAGTGTTCTATTGTTCTAATGTTCTATTGTTGTCGAACATAGGAACTTAATTGCATTCCGCCACTAAACTGAACAAGGAAAACAAGCATGTCTCATCAATTTAGCAATCAAGTCGCTGTGGTCACCGGTGGTTCGACTGGCATTGGCCTGGCCATTGCCAAGGCCTTGCTCGCCGACGGCGCCAGGCGCGTCTACATCACCGGCCGCTCGGCCGCATCGCTGGACCACGCGGCAACGTCGCTGGGGCCAGGTGCGGTCGCCGTCGTCTCCGACGTGGCCTCGCTGGCCGATCTGGACAAGCTCCGGAACGCAATCGAACAGCGTGGCGACCGGATCGACGCCCTGTTCGCCAATGCCGGTATCGCTGAAAAGAACACCTTTGGCGCGACCACCGAAGCCGAGCTGGCCAGGACCTTCGACATCAACGTCAAGGGCGTCTTCTTCACGGTCCAGACTTTGCTGCCCCTGATCAAGGATGGCGGCGCCGTGGTGCTGACCGCGTCCATCGTCGCCAACAAGGGGCTGGAGAACCTGAGCCTGTACAGCGCCTCGAAAGCGGCGGTGCGCTCGTTCGCCCGTTCGTGGGCCAACGATCTGAAGGGCCGCAAGATCCGCGTCAACACGCTCAGCCCGGGCATGACGCGCACGCCGATCCTGGAAAATGGTCTCAAGCTCGATGAAGCGGGCATCGCGGCCATGGCCGAGTATGCCAAAGGCGCGGTTCCCCTCGGCTACATTGCCGAGCCCGACGAGATCGCGTCGGCGGCACTGTTCCTCGCTTCAGCTTAAGCAGCGCGCTACATCACGGGCGTGGAATTGACGGTCGATGGCGGCCTGACGCAGATCTGAGCTGCGGAAACCAAGGTATGGCGGGGCCGCATGCAATGCGCGGCTCCTGAAATTGCTCTGTTAGTCACCGCACGGTGATCCCCCTCCAATCGTTATATTTTTGTATTCGCTGCATCGGTACAGGTGCAACACCGCGCGCTTACAAAACATACTCAGAGGAATGGATCATGGACAATCAGAAAACGGACGAAGGCAACGCACGCAACATCGGCAGTGAAGGCTCGGGCAGCAGCATGGGCAAGGATCTCCAGGGTTCGGTAGGCGCCGGGATCGGCAGGAGCGCGTCCGAACTGCACAAATCGATCGACAAGGCAGCCGATGCCGCACCGGCCATGGCGGACCGCCTCGCCACGGGCGCGCATGCCGGGGTCGACAAAGTCCAGGGTGCACTGACGGACGCCAGCAACACGGTCGGTGAAAAATCGAAACAACTGAGCGAAGCCTACAAGAACTTCGCTGAAACCGGCCGCGGCTACGTCCGCAGCAGCCCCGCACGACCTCGGTCCTGGTGGCACTGGCCGCCGGTTACACCCTGTCCAAACTGCTGGGCCGCCGCCACTAGTTTGCTCTGCAATCAACAGCAGCGGTGCACCGGTTGGCCAGGCGCCAGCCGGTGGATCGGTGCGCCGCAAGCCGCCGTCATCGTGCGCGTCGAGGTGTCCCATGGTTATTCGCAATATGCCCGGCCCCGCCGGGCCGGTGGCGCGCAGGGTCGCCATCATGATCGGCAACGGCATCGATGGCCCGATGGTGCGCACCATCTATACCGCGCTGCTGCGACGACGGGGCGGCGCCGCGCCTGGTGGGTTTGCAACTGGGCAAGATCAAGGCCAGCGATGGCAGCGTGCTGTACGTCGAGATGACGCTCGAAGCGGGACCGTCCGACCTGTATGACGCTGTGGTGGTGCCCGATGGCGAGGAAGCGGTCACGGCCTTGATCCGCGATGCGCATGCGCAAGATTTTTTGCGCGAGCAGGTCTGTCACGGCAAGCCGCTGATGGTGTTCGGCGCCGGGGCCTACTTTGCTCAGGCAGGCGGGCATCGCGCCGGGCATGCCCGATGGATCGGCCGGTTCGGTCTGGTTCGGTGCTGCGGGGGAAGGTCTGGCGCCAAACGATCGCGGCATTCAAGCTGGCGCTGGCAGCGCAGGTTTGCGCGCGAGCGATCCGCCGGTGGGCTAGGCGGGTTGCAAGGCGGAGCCGGGCTCCGCCTTGCCGGTAATGCAGATCAGGACGACTTGCGGCGGCGTGCCACCAGGCCCAGCATGGCCATGCCGAGTGCCAGCGTGGCTGGCGTGCCTGGTTCAGGAACCTTGTTCGGTGGCACGACCACGACCGTGGTTTCGTCGTAGTTGCGGCCGAAGATGGTCAGGTTCGAGTAGCCCGAATACTTGTTGGCGTTATTGAGCAGGTTCAGTGCCCAGGTACCCTTGAGGGTCTCGCCTGCGCCAATCGATTGCTCGTCAAACAGCCAGGCGCCGCTGCCGCCGCCGGTGTGGAGGGCAAAGACCAGATCCATATTGACGTCGTGGGCCGTGTCCGTGTTGGTCAGCGTCCAGTTGCTTAAGCGCGGCCGGTGGTCTTGTCGAAGGTGAAGGTCAGCGAGCTGCCCAGGGCCACGGTGCTGATGCTGGCGCCGTCATCGGCATTGACGCCGAATGCGGCCAGGCGGGTCCAGTCGCCGCTGCCATACGCGGAGAATGCATTGGCAAAGCCGGTGCTGCCGCCGCCTGCGCCCTGCGATTGGGGATTGATGCCGTTGCCGTAGCTGAGCAGCGTGGCGTGCTCGCCGTCCAGGGTGACGTCGTTGACGGTGGCGGTGCCGATGGAACCGGCAAATGCCGAGCCAAAAAGAATGAGGGAGAGTGCGCTTGCCTGAAGTACCAGTTTTTTCACGAGTGAGTCCGTTCGCAATGGTGATGAATGGGATGAAAGCATTGCGGGGGCTTGGCAGAGCTTCATGTTGGCAGAATTATACAATCGCGCACAATGAATTGCAATAATGAAAACGAAATAGCTTGAAACTCAGCTTTTATTGTCTTTTGTAAACTAAAACGCACCCGCAGGCTTAGCGTTGTGCTATGTTGCCGCGCTCAGATCGTCACGGTGGGCTTCACCAGCGGCTTGTGCGGCACCGGCGGATGCTTGCGCATCTTGGCTACCGTGCGCTTGATGATGCCTTCCAGATCATCGATATAGGTGAACACGGCCGGGACCACCAGCAAGCTGAGCAGCGTGGAGGTGATCAGTCCGCCGATCACGGCAACCGCCATCGGTGAGCGGAAGCTCGGATCGGCGCCCCAGCCCAGTGCCAGCGGCATCATGCCGGCGCCCATGGCGATGGTGGTCATGATGATCGGCTAGGCTGCGCTTGTGGCAGGCGTCGACCAGCGCGTCGAAGCGGCTCATGCCTGCCTGGCGCGCCAGGATCGCGTAGTCGACCAGCAGAATCGAGTTCTTGGTCACGATCCCCATCAGCATGATCAGGCCGATCATCGACGGCATCGACAGCGCCTTGCCGGTGATGAGCAGGCCCACGAAGGCACCGCCGATCGACAGCGGCAGCGCCGCCAGAATCGTCACCGGCTGCATGAAGTCCTTGAACAGCAGGACCAGCACGCCGTAAATGCACAGCACCCCGATCAGCATCGCGATCCCGAAGCTGGCGAACAGCGCCTCCATCTCCTGGGCGTCGCCCAGTTCGGCGATCTTGACCGAGGCGGGCAGCGCCAGCATCGACGGCAGGGCGCGCGCTTCGGTGTTGACTTCGCCCAGCGAGCGGCCGGACAGCTCCACTTCCAGCGTCACGTTGCGGCTGCGGTTCAGGCGCGCGATCTCGGCCGGACCGCTTTCCATCGTGATCGTGGCGACGTTGGCCAGCATGACCGGGCCGTTCTTGCCGGGCACGGTCAGGCGTCCGATGGCCGACAGGTCGGCGCGTACCGCGTCCGGCAGCTTGACGCGGATCGGCACCTGGCGCTCGGCCAGATTCATCTTGGTCAGCGCCTGGTCGTAGTCGTCGGCATGGTGGCCACCCGCACCGTCTCGCCGATGGCGGCGGCGGTCACGCCCAGATCGGCGGCCTTGGCAAAGTCGGGACGCACGATGATCTCCGGACGCACCAAAGACGCGCTCGAGCTGACGTTGCCGATGCCCTTGAGCGTGCGCAGTTCGCGTTCGACCGCTTGCGCGGCCGCGGTCAGCGTGACCGGATCTTCGCTGCGCAGCACCAGCTGCATTTTCACGCCCGTGTCCTGCGGACCGACGGTGAATTTGGCGCCCGGGATCTGATCGAGCCTGGTGCGGATCTGGCGTTCGATCTCGTCGAGCGACTCCTTGCGGTCGTTGCGGTGCAAGGTGGTCAGGGTCATGACGGCGCGCCGCGCTTCGGCCGAGGCGCCGGGAGCGAAGGCGTCGCCGCTGGAGCCGCCGCCGATCGAGCTGAAGATGCCTTTCACGCCTTTGACTTCCATCGCGGCGCGGCGTGCCTGCTCGGCCACCACGCGTTTCGGCCAGCGTGGAACCGGGCGGCAGCTCGACGTTGATCATGGTCTGGGCGCGGTCAGGCCGGGCACGAAGCCGGTCGGCAGCAAGAACATCAGGCCGATCGAACTGGCGAAGAACACGGCCGACGCCACGGCGGTGACGAGGCGATGATTGAGGCACCACTTCATGGCGCGGATGTAGCGCGTCATGAGCCAGCCGTCTTTTCTTCCGTGTGCGGCAGCGGTTTGAGGATGTAGGCGGCCATCATCGGCGTGAGCAGGCGCGCCACCACCAGCGAGGCCAGAATCGCCAGCACCGCGGTCCAGCCGAACTGCTTGAAGAACAGGCCAGGAATGCCGCCCATGAAGGCGGTCGGCAGGAACACCGCCACCAGCGCGAAGGTGGTGGCGATCACCGCCATGCCGATTTCGTCGGCCGCTTCCATCGCGGCCTGCATCGGCGTCTTGCCCATGCGCAGATGGCGCGAGATGTTTTCGATTTCGACGATCGCGTCGTCCACCAGCACGCCGACCACGAGCGCCAGCGACAGCAAGGTCACGGTGTTGAGCGTATAGCCGAACCAGTACTGGCCCAGGAATGCGGGAATCACCGACAGCGGCAGCGCGGCGGCGGCCACCAGCGTGGCGCGCCAGTCGCGCAGGAACCAGAACACCACCAGCACGGCCAGCAGCGCGCCTTCATACAGCAGCTCCATCGAGCCGGTGAAGTTTTCCTGCACCGGGAAGGCGTTGTCGATCACTTCCTTCAGTTCGATGTTGGCGTGCGCCGCCTGCAGTTCGGCGATCGCTGCGCGCACCCTTGGCGACCGCGATTTCGCTGGCGCCCTTGGTGCGGAATACTTCGAAGCCGATCACGCGCTTGCCGTCCTGCTCGGCGATCGAGCGCGGTTCGGCCACGGTGTCCGTGACTTTGGCCACCTGGTCCAGGCGCACGCGCCGGCCGTCGGGCAGGGGAATGTCCATGGCCGCCAGTTCGGCCGCCGTCTTGACGGTGGCGATGGTGCGCACCGACTGTTCGGCGCCGCTCACGTCGCCGCGGCCGCCCGGCGCTTCGCGCTGCACGCTGCGCAGCTGGTGCGACACGTCGACCGCCGCCACCTTGAGCGCCGCCATGCGGGCGTCGTCGAGTTCGACCCGGATTTCGCGGAACACGCCGCCGACACGCTTGACCGCGCCCACGCCCGGTACGCTCAGCAGGCGCTTGGCGACCGAGTTGTCGACAAACCAGCTCAGTTCCTGGTCGTCCAGCGGCACGCCGCCACTAGCCGGTGTGGCGGCCGCGGTAAAGGTCATGATCACGCGGCCCGCCGTCGACGCCTTGGTCACGGTCGGGTCGCGCATTTCAGGCTTAAGCAGATCGGCCTTGACGCGTGCGACCGCGTCGCGCACGTCGTTGACCGCATCGGAGATGTTCTTCTCGAGGATGAATTCAACGGTGACCGTGGCCACGCCGTCGAGCACCTTGGTGTAGATGTTCTTGACGCCTTGCAGGGTGGCGACGGAATCCTCGATCTTGCGCGCCACCTCGGTTTCCAGCTGGGCGGGCGCGGCGCCGTCAAGCGCGGCGCTGACGGTCACGATCGGCAATTCGATATCGGGGAAGTCCTGCACCGCGTTGGCCTTGTAGGCCAGCAGGCCTAAGCCAGCGTCAGCAGGATGAACAGCATGATCGCCGGTATCGGGTTCTTGATGGAGAGTGCGGAAAAATTCATGATCGTTCCTTACTTGGGCGCAGCATGGCCACGTTGCGCACCAGGTCGCCCTCGTTGAGGAAACCGGCGCCGCTGACGACGACCAGCGCATCGGGCGCCAGGCCGCCGACCAGTTCGATCCGATCGCCAAGGCGGCGGCCCGACTGCACCTTGACCTGGCTGACGCGCTGGTCGGCATTGAGTTTGAAGACATAGCTGAAGCCGTCGCGCACGACCACCGACTGCTGCGGCACGGTCATCGCGCTCGAGTCGCCCAGCTCGAACTGGCCGCTGGCGAACATGCTCAAGCCTTGAACGGCGCGCTGGCCGATGCAGGCGGCAGGCAGGTCGACATACACCAGCGCCGAGCGGGTCTGCGGGTCGATGGTCGGGGCGATCATGCGCACCTTGCCGGTCAGCTCGCTGCCGTTGGCGGCCTTGACCACGGCCGCGGTGCCCGGTTTCAGGCGCGCCAGTTCGGCGGCCGTGACTTCGGCGCGCCATTCGAGGCGGCCCTGGCGGATCATGCGGAACAGTTCCGTGCCCACGCCGACCACCGAGCCGACCGTGGCGGTGCGGGCCGAGATGACGCCATCGTCGGGCGCGACCACCTGGGTGTAGCGCAGGCGCAGTTCCTGCGACGCCAGCGCGGCCCTGGCCGAGGCGATGCGCGCCTTGGCCGTCGTTTCGGCCGTCATGTACTGGCTGATCTGCTGGGCCGACAGGGCGCCCGACGCCTTGAGCGACTGGGCGCGCGCGGCATTGGCGACGGCTTCGCCGAGCATTGGCTTGGGCTTCCATCAGCGCGGCCCTGGCTTGCGCCACGTCGGCGCTGACCGTATCGGCCGAGAAAAACGGCCAGCACCTGGCCTTTTTGACGGCGTCGCCGACATTGACGCGCACCTCCGTCAGGCGCAGTCCGCCCGATTCGCTGCCGATGATGGCTTCCTGCCAGGCGGCGACGTTGCCGTTGGCGGCCAGCTTGATCGGCAGTTGCGCCGACTGCGGGCGCACGGTGGTCACGGTCAGCGCAGGGCGGGCCGGGCCGGGCTTCTTGTCGGCGCGCATGGGCCGAGGTGCCGGGGCGGAGCAACAGGTAGGCGGCGGCGATGAGCAGGGCGCCGATGGCGAGCGCGGAAACAGGTTTGATCAGTTGTTTTTTCATTGGATGTCCAGATTCGTTTCGATGACGTTCATTGCGCGGCGCTGCTCCAGCCGCCACCGGCGGCGCGGTACAGGGCGACCCAGGCGGCGTTGCGTTCGCGCTGCAGCGTGACCACCGCGTTCTCGGCGGCCAGGCGCGTGCGGCGTGCGTCTTCCAGTTCCAGCAGGCTGCCCAGGCCGTTCTTGTAGCGGTCTTCGGCCGCCACGAAGGCGGTGCGGTAGCCTTCGAGCGACACCTGCGCATCGCTGGCGCGCGCCGCGCTGCTGTTCAGATTGACGAGCGCCTGTTCGACTTCGCTCACCGCGCGCCGGGCGCTGGCGCGGTACGCGATCACGGCCGCCTCGTAGCGCGCCTTGGCGGCGTCCACGTTGGCGCTGCGGCGTCCGCCGTCGAAGATCGGCAGCGACAGCGCCAGCGGGCCGATGGTCCAGGTATCGGTCTGGATGTTCTCGCCGCCAGTGCGGAAATTGGCCGCGCCGACCGAGCCGGAGAGCGACAGGCGGGGGAAGCGGTCGGCCTGGGCGCTGCCCACGTCATAGCTGGCGGCGGCCACTTCGCGTTCGGCCGCGAACACGTCGGGGCGCTGGGCCAGCAATGTGGCGGGCACTGTCTCGACCGCGATGGTAACGCCGCCACCGGCGCTGCATGGCGCCAGCTGCGCGCGCAGGGCGGATTCTTCCAGCGCCGTCATGGCCACCAGGTTCTTGAGGTCGATATCGCACAGCGCCTGCTGCAGGATGAAGCGGCTGTTGCCGTCGGCGGCGCTGGCGCGCGCCAGGGCGGCGGTGGACGGCGACTGGAAGCCCGCTTCGGCGCTCAGCTGGGTCAGGCGGGCGGTGTCGGCGCGCGATTGCGCATCCTGTTGCGCCACCTCGCGCAGCAGTTCGCAGCTGCGCAGGCTGTAGTACAGATTGGCCACTTCGGCGGCCACCGACACGCGCCTTCGTGCCAGCCGAGCAGTGGCAGCCAACCAGCCGGGCCTGGGCCGCATCGCAGGTCGGCACGGCGCGCGCCGAACAGGTCGATCTCCCAGCCGGACTGCAGCGCCGCCTGCGCGGTGGTGCCGCCGGGCAGGGTGCTTTGCTGGTTGGCGCGGCTGACGCTGACGGCCGCGTCGAGCGAAGGCAGCAGCGCGGCAGCCGCGGCGGCGCGCTGGGCGCGCGACTGCGCGATGCGCGCGCGCCGGCCGTGGCCACGGTGGGGCTGGCCGCCTGGGCGGCATCGATCAGGCGTGCCAGCAGCGGATCGCCCTGCTGGCGCCACCAGGTGTTCAGGTCCGTCAGGCTGCCGTTGTGGGCTAGGCGCCGTTTGCCACTGGGCCGGGGCGGCCGGGTCGACCTTGGTAGGCGGCGCGAGCGCGCACGCCGACAGCGCCAGCGGCAGTATCAGTGTCGTTGCTATTCTCATTCTTGGGGCTTTCATGGCGGGGAATGGGGAGGGGTGAGGGCGGCGCGGCGCATCCGCTCGGCGTCGACGATGGCGCTGCCGTAATCGACCAGACGGTCCATCCAGGTGTCGATCGCGGCGTCGGAGTCGAGCAGCTGCGGGCTGATCTTGTCGATCACGTCGCGCGCGACCATCAGCTGCAGCGCCAGGCCCACGACGCAAAACGAGAGGCGCGACAGGTCGTCGTCGGCCGCGGGCACGTTCAGGTAGCGGCCCAGGACCTGGGTCAGACCGGCGTGCGCGGGCCGGATGTCGTTGTCGATTTCTTCGTGCCAGATGCCGGTCGGCTCCAGCATTTCGCGGTACCACAGGCGCATGCACAAACGCGCCAGGTCGCCCTGCTTGAGCGGCGCGAGCAGGTGCCCGTAGAACGCGCAGCAGCTTCAGCAAAGCTGAGATCGGGATTGGTGAACAGGGCGATATCTTCAGTCTTGTGCAGGCGCTTACTGGGTGAAGGCGGCGCGGTACAGGCCTACCTTGTCGCCGAAGTAGTAGCTGATCGAGGCGATGTTGGTGCTGGCGGCCAGCGCGATTTCGCGGGTCGAGGTGCGCGCGAAGCCTTGTTCGGCGAACAGGCGCATCGTGGTCAGCAGCAACCGTTCGCGCGACTGCACGCCGTCCGAACGGCTCTTGCGGCCCTCCTCGGGTGGTGGGGGTAATTTTTCCATGGGAGTGATTAAATCATAAAAATCAAACGATTGATATACTTAAATCGTTTGATTTAGTTAATTTCCGATGGTCAATAGTTCCCTCCGGGCGTGCTTTTGTGCGACGCACCAAAATGGGGCTTAAGGGCTGCGCTGTCACATTGATTCTTTGCTATGGGATAGTCGAAATGTTTACGGTATTTCTACGGTATTGCATCGCAACATATTTGGGAGTATATTGAAACTGTCTCCTCCAATACTTCTTCGAAGGTTGGATTGCCGCCCGGTACCGCAAGGTACACGGGCGTTTTTTTTGGACGACAGGATCAGTGCTTTTCGCGCAGGGCGAGGATGAAGGTGCTGCCAACGCCAAATTCGCTGTGGAAGTACAGCTTGCCGCCCAGGAGGTTGGCCAGGTTCTGGCACAGGTACAGGCCCAGGCTTGGCGCCCTCGGCGTGGCGGGTGGAGGTCGAATCGAGCTGCGAGAAGGCCTGGAACAGCTTGGACTGGTCCTCGGCCCGGATGCTTAAGCGCCGGTGTCGGTGACGGCAAACTCGGTGACCAGCTGCGCTTCTTCGAGACGCTGGCTGAGGGTCACCTTGACCGAGCTTGGCGTCGGTGAACTTGATCGCGTTGTTGACCAGGTTGATGATGATCTGGGTCAGGGCGCGCTTGTCGGAATCGATCACCACCGGCTCGGGCGGCAGTTCGAGCGTGAGTGCCAGACCTTTTGCGCGGCCAGCGGACGCAGGGTGTCGACGGTCTGGCCCAGCAGGTCCTGGCACTGCACCCGTTCCACCGCCAGCGTGACCTTGCCCGATTCGATCTTGGCGACATCGAGAATGTCGTTAATGAGCGACAGCAGGTGGCGCGCGCTGGTGCGGATGGTGTTGAGCTGCTTGTCCTGGTCGGGCGTGAGCGGGCCGGGCAGCTTCATGAGCAGCGCGCCGGTAAAGCCGATGATGGCGTTGAGCGGCGTGCGCAGCTCGTGCGACATGTTGGCGATGAAGGCGGACTTCATGCGGCTCGCTTCGGCCAGTTCCAGATTCTTGAGCGCGATCTCGCGGTTGATGGTTTCCAGCTCGGCCGCGTGGTGGGCCAGGCGCATGTTCAGTTCGATGACCTGGCGTTCGCGCGCCTGCAGTTCGCTGTTGACCTGCACCGCCTGTTCGTAGGTGGAGATCAGCAGGTCCAGGATTTGCTGGCGGCCCGCATGAATGAAATGCTTCTGCTCGCCCAGGTACAGGGCAATGCCTTCGCTCTCAGGCGCGGTGCGCAGCTTTTGATTGACCAGCATGTGGCTGATCCGGCTGAGCAGGTATTCCTCGGAATACGGCTTGCAGAATGAAGTTGTCGGCCCCGCATTCGATGCCGCGGATGATGTCCTTGGCGTCGTTGAGGGCCGTGACCAGAATGACGGGAATGCCGCGCAGCGCGGGATCTTCCTTGATCGCGCGGCACAGCTCATAGCCGTTCAGTTCCGGCATGATGATATCGGACAGAACCAGGTGCGGGCGATGTTCGCGCAGCAGGGCCAGGGCAAGGCGGCCGTTGGCGGCCACGCGGACGCGGTAGGACTTCGACTGGATCAGGCGGCGCAGGCGCTCTGCCTGGGTCGGGCTGTCTTCGACAATGAGGATTTCGAATTCGTCAGGCTGGATTTCGCACGATGCGTCCACGTGTGATTCCTTGTACAAGGTAGTTGGTTACGACTATATCACGCATCCTCGCCCTGGAAAGCACCGGAACGCCACGTCAGTACGAGCGTGTCGCGATGGCCGTTTTCATCCATTAGCTGGATCGGGGTCGATTCGTGGATCACGCGCGTCGTCGAGCAGCAGCAGGGTCCAGGGCTCGAGCATGGTGAAGCGCTTGCCATCCGGTCCGGCCGCTTCGAACACGCGCGTCTCGCCGCCCTTGATATGGGCGCGCCCGACCAGCAGCACGGCCACGAAATCGACGCCGTCGCGGTGCGCGCCTTCCGGCGTCGGGCGGCCGATGCCATCCAGCGTATCAATGCGGAACTGGTGCGCTTCGACGTACCAGCGCTGCTGGCCGCGCACGCGGAGCAGACGTCGCCCAGCGACTGCAGCAGCCGCTGCCAGGCCGGATCGGCCACGGTGGCCGGTTCCACCGGCGCGAACAGGCGGTGCATGCCGCCGTGCAGGGCGTTGTATTCGACCGGCTGCCAGTGCGCGCGGTGCGCCGTCTGGGTCAGCGTCGACCCATCCTGGATAAAGCAGGCATGGCGCCGGCGCCAGGTAGCGGCCGCCGTCCTTGAGATAGTTGTCCAGTTCGAGGTGATCCCAGCTGGCGGCCAGGGCGTCAAGTTCGGCGCAGGTGCAGTAGGCCAGCGTGCACACGTCGGCCGGAGAAAGCAGCGCATAGCCGGTGCTGCGCAGCGTCGGTGAGCTGCGAAATACCCGTAAAGGGTGGAGCGGGAGTTGTCATGCCGATAGCGTAGCATTTTTGCGTCCGCCTGTCCCGCCGCCGCCCGCTACTTCCAGGGCTTGTTCGCTGTTCTTGCGGCTGAACGATTGCGAACGGATCTCGCCATGCCACCCCGCACATTGAGCGTGTTGGCCTGGTTGGGCAGGAAGTCGGCCAGGATGTCGTGGTGCACGCGGGCGACCGCCGCCAGCGGCGTCTGTTCCAGTTCCTGGTACACGATGACGCTCTCGACGCCGGCATGGTCAGGCCGACCCACTTGAGCGGCAGGCGCTTGCCGTCCGCGTCCAGCAGGTAGAAATGCGCGTCGATATAGTTGCGCAGCAGCGCTTCGCCGTCCGGCTCGGCCACGTCGATCTGGCGCCGGGCGCGCAGGGCGAGCAGGGCGTCGATATCGTGCGCCATGAGCGTGTGCACGACTTCGACGCTGCCGGTCTTGTCGTTGTGGGACAGGTCGGTGATCCCGGTGTGGAAGCGGTGCGCCAGGGCGGCGGCGCTGGCGCAGCACAGGGCCGCCGCCAGGATCAGGCGTGTCAGCGCGGCGCTCATTGCGCTTCCTTCGGTTTGGCCAGCGGCGTGCGGAAGTCTTTCATCAGGTCGTCCTTGCCCTTGTCGGTCTTGAACAGCTCCACGCGCGACTGCGTGATCTTGCGCGGCCATGCATTGTTGGTAGTGTCGATGTCGGCCGTTTCCCAGTACGGGTCCTGGGTCAGGCCCACCATCGGCTCGTCGGTCACGATCAGCTTGGTGATCTTCTTGGGCGAATAGCGCCACACTTCGGCCGGAATGCGCTGGATGATCTTCTTGCCGGACTTGAGCTCGAGCTCGAGCACCAGCGGCGTCACCAGCCCGCCCGCGTTGGAAAAGTCGGCCAGGTACAGGTGCTTGCCCTGCTTGAGCAGCGCTTTCTCCCAATCTTCCAGGCTTAGCCATGCCCTCGGCGGCCTTGTTGCGGTCCTTGTTGGTGACCGTGAATTCGTCATGCTCGTTGTAGAAATCCTTGAGGGCTTAGCTGGGCGTCCACGCGGCGCGCCGTGCCCTTGTCGCGCTGGACCGAGAGCGACTCCGGTTCCTCGTTCTTGCGGGCCCGCTTCCACGCCGCTTCGGTTTCCGGGTTCCTGGTGTTGATGCCGTATTCGGTGATCCCGTCCACGCTCACGTCGACCGCGTCGTTGGTGTAGAACCAGCCGCGCCAGAACCAGTCAAGGTCGGTGCCGGAAGCGTCTTCCATGGTGCGGAAGAAGTCGGCCGGGGTGGGGCGCTTGAATTTCCAGCGCAGCGCGTACTCGCGGAAGGCGAAGTCGAACAGCTCGCGTCCCAGGACCGTCTCGCGCAGGATGTTGAGCGCGGTGGCCGGTTTGCCGTAGGCGTTGTGGCCGCGCTGGACGACGGAGTCCGAGTTGGTCATGATCGGCACCTGGTTCTTGCTGCGCATGTAGTCGACGATGGCGCGCGGCTCGCCGCGGCTGTCGAAGAAGTCTTCTTCCCATGCCCGTTCGGCCAGGTATTCCAGGAACGAGTTCAGGCCCTCGTCCATCCAGGTCCACTGGCGCTCGTCGGAATTGACGATCATCGGGAAGTAGTTGTGGCCCACCTCGTGGATGATGACGCCGATCAGGCCGTACTTGGTGCGGCGCGACCAGGTCAGTTCGCCCGTCTTTTTATCCTTGGTCGGGCGCGGGCCGTTAAAGGAGATCATCGGATACTCCATGCCGCCGATCGGTCCGTTGACCGACAGCGCGACCGGATACGGATAGTCGAACGCGTACTTGTTGTACTGCTCGACCGTATGGATGATCGCCTGGGTCGAGTATTTTTCCCACAGGGGATTTCCTTCCTTCGGATAGAAGGACATGGCCATCATGTCGGTGCCGCCCTTCTTGTAGCCCTGTGCGTCCCAGATGAACTTGCGGCTGGTGGCAAACGCAAAGTCGCGCACGTTGGCGGCCTTGAAGTGCCAGGTGCGGGTGTGCTTACGCCGCGCGTCTTCTCGGCCGCCTCGGCTTCCTGCTGGGTGACGATGATGACCGGGCGGGTCGCCGTTTTCGCCTGCTGCAGGCGCGCGCTGGGTCGCGGACAGGACCGCGTCGGGGTTTTGCAGCACGCCCGTGCTGGCCACGATATGGTCGCTCGGGACCGTGATCTCGACATCGTAGTCGCCGAATTCGAGCGTGAATTCGCCGTCGCCGATGTACTGCTTGTTCTGCCAGCCTACTGCGTCGTAGTAGGCGGCCATGCGCGGGAACCACTGCGCGATTTCAGACAGGTCATTCTTGTCGTCGAAGCGCTCGTAGCCGGTGCGCCGTCCCAGCACGTTCATTTCCGGGATATTGAAATTCCACGCCATCTGGAACGCGATCTTCGCGCCCGGCGCGAGCGGCTGCGGCAGATCGATCCGCATCATGGTCTTGTTGATCGTGTGCTTGAGCGGCGCGCCGTTCGCGTCGCGCACCGCGGTGATGTTGAAGCCGCCGTCGAACGCGCGGCTCTCCATCAGGAAGCGCATCGTCTCGAAGCGCACGCCGTCGGCCTGGGTGCCCTTGGCCCAGGCTTCGCGCGAGGGCAGGGTGGCGGTCACCAGGCGGTCGGAGTCGGCGCGGAACATGTTCTGGTCCAGCTGGACCCACAGGTAGCCGAGCGTGTCGGGCGAGTTGTTATGGTAGGTGACGTGCGCGTCGCCGATGAGGCGGCGGTTCGCTTCGTCGAGCGTGGCGCGCAGCTTGTAGTCGGCGCGCTGCTGCCAGTAGGCGTGGCCAGGCGCGCCGGACGCGGTGCGGACTTCGCCCGGTGTCGGCAGCAGTTCCTCGAGCTGGCGGAATTTGTCGTCGGCCAGGCTGGCGCCGGTGGCGGAGGCAGCCGCGAGCAGCGCGGCCAGGATGATGCTGGTCTTGAACATGGTGATCACTTATTTTTTTGCGTCTTGAGCGGCGTGCGGTAGTCCTTCATCAGGTCATCCTTGCTCTTGTCGGTTTTAAACAGTTCCACGCATGGACTGCGCGATCTTGCGCGGCCATGCATTGTTGGTCGTATCGATGTCGGCCGTCTCCCAGTACGGGTCCTGGGTCAGGCCTACCATCGGCTCGTCGGTCACGATCAGCTTGGTGATCTTTTGGGCGAATAGCGCCACACTTCAGGCTTAAGCACGCTGGATGACCTTCTTGCCGGACTTGAGTTCGATCTCGAGCACCAGCGGCGTCACCAGCCCGCCCGCGTTGGAAAAGTCGACCAGGTACAGGTGCTTGCCCTGCTTGAGCAGCGCCTTTTCCCAGTCTTCCAGCTCGGCCACGCCCTCGGCGTACTTGTTGCAGGTCCTTGTTGGTGACGGTGAACTCGTCATGATCGTTGTAGAAGTCCTTCAGTTCCGGCTGGGCGTCGACGCGGCGCGGCACGCCCTTGTCGCGCTGGACCGAGATGGCGACCGGCTCGGCTTCGTGCTGCGCCTTCTTCCACGCCTTTTCGACTTCCGGATCTTTGGTATTGATGCCGTATTCGGTGATGCCGTCCACGCTCACGTCGACCGCGTCGGTGGTGTAGAACCAGCCGCGCCAGAACCAGTCAAGGTCGGTGCCGGAAGCGTCTTCCATGGTGCGGAAAAAATCGGCCGGGGTGGGACGCTTGAATTTCCAGCGCTGCGCATATTCGCGGAAGGCAAAGTCGAACAGTTCGCGGCCGAGCACCGATTCTGCGCAGCACCGTCAGCGCCGCCATCGGCTTGGCGTAGGCGTTGGCGCCGAACTGGAGCAGCGATTCCGAATTGGTCATGATCGGCACCTGGTTCTTGCTGCGCATGTAGTCGACGATGGTGCGCGGCTCGCCGCGCGAGCGCGGATAGTCCTTTTCCCAGGCGTCCTGCGCCAGGCCCTGCACGAAGCTGTTCAGGCCCTCGTCCATCCAGGTCCACTGGCGCTCGTCGGAATTGACGATCATCGGGAAGTAGTTGTGGCCCACCTCGTGGATGATGACGCCGATCAGGCCGTACTTGGTGCGGCGCGACCAGGTCAGTTCGCCCGTCTTCTTGTCCCGGTTCGGACGCGGGCCGTTGAACGAGATCATCGGGTACTCCATGCCATGCACTTCTACCTGCTTGACCGAGATCGCCACCGGATACGGGTAGTCGAACGAATACTTGTTGTACTGTTCGATCGTATGGATGATCGCCTGGGTCGAGTATTTCTCCCACAGGGGATTGCCTTCCTTCGGATAGAAGGACATGGCCAGCATGTCGGTGCCGTCCTTCTTGTAACCCTGCGCATCCCAGATGAACTTGCGGCTCGACGCAAAGGCGAAGTCGCGCACATTGGCGGCCTTGAAGTGCCAGGTGCGGCTGCCCTTGGCACGCGACTTTTCGGCCGCCTCGGCCTCCTTCTGGCTGACGATGATCACCGGGCGGCTGGCCGTTCTGGCCTGCGCCAGGCGCTGGCGCTGGACCGCGGAAAGCACCACGTCGGGATTTTGCAGCACGCCGGTGCTGGCCACGATATGGTCGCTCGGGACCGTCAGCTGGACGTCGTAGTCGCCGAATTCGAGCGTGAACTCGCCGCCGCCCAGGAACTGCTTGTGCTGCCAGCCGTAGACGTCGTAGTAGGCCGCCATGCGCGGATACCAGTATGCGATCTCGAAGATATCGTTCTTGTCGTCCTTGAAGTGCTCGAAGCCGCTGCTGCGAGCGTTCCAGGCGCGCGTCATTGATGCGGAAGCTGTAGTCGACGCTGAAGGCGAAGCGCTCGCCCGGGGCCAGCGGCGTGGCCAGGTCGATCCGCATCATGGTCTTGTTGATCGTGTACTTCAGCGGCTGGCCGTCGGCGCCCCGGACCGCGCCGATGCGGTAGCCGCCGTCGAAGTCGGGCACGCCGACGATGGCGCGCATGCGCTCGAAGTGCAGGCCGTCTTCGTCGCTCTTGGCCTTGGACCAGGCGTCGCGCGACTCGACCGTGGCGGTGGTGACGGCGTCGGCGTCGGGGCGGAATTTGTTCTGGTCCAGCTGCAGCCACAGGTAGCGCAGCGTGTCGGGCGAACTATTATGGTAGGTGATGGTCGCGTTGCCGCTGATGCTGCGCGCCTCCTCGTCGAGCGTGGCGCGGATCGTGTAGTCGGCGCGCTGCTGCCAATAGCCGTGGCCGGGCGCTTGTGGCATTGCAGCACTGCGTTCGGGGTGGGCAGGATTTCGTCGAGCTGGCGGAATTTGTCGTCGGCGATCTCGGCGGCCGACACGGACAGGGAAAGGCAAAGGGCCGCAAAGGCCAACGGCAAACGGAGCATGCGCTTCCTTGGTCTGGAACGATTTTGGGATCTGGCATTCTAAACTTACCGGATTTTCAATTGTCGTGCGGAATTGTAAAAAACCTGAAACATCGCACAAGCCGCGTTATGATGGACGCAGGCAATAATCTGGCGGGAGACGACGGGCATGGATATTGATTTCAAGGCAACGATTTTGATCGTGGATGCCTCGGCCGACCACCTGGTTCCGATGGAAGAATTGCTGCAGGAGCGGTACCACGTCAAGCTTGCCCGCAGCGGGGCCGACGCCCTGCGCGTGGCACGCCAGGCGCCGCATCCCGACCTGGTGCTGTTGCTTACCGCGCTGCCCGACATGAGCGGCTTTGCCGTGCTGGCCGATTTGCAGTGCCATTTCCTGAGCGCCGAAATTCCCGTCATGTTCGTCGCCCCCGCCGACGCGGTGGCCGACCAGGAGCGCGCTGCAGGAAGGGGCCGCCGATGTGATCGGATTGCCGTTCGCACCCGGCATTCTGCTGGCCCGGGTCGGCCTGCACATGCAGCTGCGCGCCGCGCGCGCCATGCTCAAGGACCAGCGCAGCCACATGGCGCACGTGGTGTCGGAGCGCACGCGCGAGATCTCGCTGATGCAGGACGCGACCGTGATGGCGATGGCCTCGCTGGCCGAGTCGCGCGACGGCGACACCGGCAACCATATTCTGCGCACCCAGCATTACGTGGCGGCGCTGGCGCGCGAGCTGCGCTTTCACGCCCAGTACAGCGCCGAGCTCACCGACGAGAACATCGCCTTGCTGTTCAAGGCCGCGCCGCTGCACGACATCGGCAAGGTGGGCGTGCCGGACGCAATCCTGCTCAAGCCGGGCAAGCTGACGGACGATGAATTCGAGATCATGAAGCAGCACACCGTCTACGGGCGCGACGCGATCGCCGGGGTCGAACAGACGCTGGGCGGCAGCAACCAGTTCCTGCGCTATGCTTAGACGAGATCTGCCATTCGCACCAGGAGTACTGGGACGGTACCGGCTATCCGCAGGGCCTGGCCTAAGCACCGCGATCCCGCTGTCGGCGCGCCTGATGGCGGTGGCCGACGTCTACGACGCCCTCATTTCGGTCCGTTCCTACCGGCCCGCGTTTACCCACGAGACGGCGGTCGAACTGATCCGCCAGGCGCGCGGCGAGCACTTCGATCCGGATGTGGTCGACGCCATGCTGGCGATCGAGGAAAAGTTCAAAATCATCGCTTCGCGCTTCCAGGCCGGGGAGCGCTGAACTGTTGCGGCGGGCGTCCGCATTGTGAGATTTCCACTTGTCATTATGCTATAGTCAGCTCACACGGACGGGCGCTGCCTGACCGATCCACACTCTGGAGCGCGATAGATGCGGACTCAAGGCTACCTTGCGTTTGTAGTCGGAATTTGCCTGACCGTCTGGACCTGCCTGGTGGTGATGGACGCGCAACAGGCGCGCATCCGTAGTAACTTTCAGTACGATACCGAGAAGGTCGCGAGCGACACCAATGTGCGCCTGCAGATCTACTTCGACATGCTGCTCAGCATAAAAAGCAGCTTCGCCGTCAACCAGAACATGAACCGCGCGCAGTTCGCCCGCTTCGTGCAAGAACTCAATCTCGCGCAGCGCTACCCCGGTTTTCAGGCGATCCAGTTCGTGCGCCGCGTGCTTAGCCGAACGGCTGCCCGCCTTCACGGCGGCGGTGCGGGCCGATACCTCGGTGGTGGGCGGCGGCTATCCCGCGTTCGCGATCCATCCCGTGATCGTCACCGATCCCCATTACATCATCGAATACACGGAGCCGCTCAAGGGCAACGAGAACGCTTCGGACTCGATCTGGCGGCACTGCCGCCGCACCGCGCCGCACTCGAATCGGGGCGCGACAGCGGCGAGATCGTCGCCACCGAACGGATCACGCTGGTGCAGGACGCCACCGGCCTACCCGGGCTTCGTGGCGCGCGCCCCCGTGTACCGGCAGGGCATGCCCCTGACCTCGGTCGAGGAACGGCGGGCCGCGCTGGTGGGCTGGGTGGCGATCGTGTTCCGCGTGAATAACCTGATGAGCGAAGTGATCGACCCGGCGCTGCTGTCGCAGCTCACGTTCCGCATCCACGACGCGGGCGATGTCGCCATGCCGGCGCCGCGGCCCTGGCCAGCCCGGCCAACATGATGTTCGATACCAACCGGCCCGACCAGCACCTGCTGCCCGGCCTGCGCGCGGAAAAGCGCCTGAACGTGGCGCAGCGCGAATGGGTGGTGGTGTTCGGCGCGCTCGCGGGCGGACGCTACAGCCAGGACATGACGACCGTGTACGGGATCGGCATCGGCGGCCTGGTGGTCAGCACCCTGGTGGCCGCGC
This sequence comes from Massilia sp. H-1, assembly GCA_024703915.1. Lineage (GTDB taxonomy): Bacteria > Pseudomonadota > Gammaproteobacteria > Burkholderiales > Burkholderiaceae_D > Telluria_A. Next base: position 3,872,649 of record CP087969.1, read on the forward strand.
TGCTGTTCGCCTTCCACCGCAGCCGCGAACTGGCCGAGCAGGTGCGCATCACGCTCGATGAACAGCGCGCCTTCCAGGACAGCGCGGCGGTCGGCATCGCCCTGTTCTCGCACGGCGTGATCGTGCGCTGCAACCGCGGCATGGAAGAGATGCTCGGCTACGCGCCCGGCACGCTCGAAGGCAACCCGACCTCGGTGCTGCGCCAGGTCGATGGCGGCGGGGTCGACGTGCTGGCGATCGATCCCGTCACCCACCGCTGGCAGAGCGAACTGGAACTGGTGCGCAAGAACGGCAGCGTGATCTGGTGCCTGATCAATGGCAAGGCGGTCGATGCGGCCGACTTGAGCCGGGGCGGCGTGTGGGTGATCCAGGACATCAGCGACCGCAAGCACACCGAGGCGGCGCTGGACGATGCGCGCGACGGGCTCGAGACGAGCCTGTCCGAACTGGCGCGCCAAAAGGCCAATGTGGAGTCGGCGCACAGCGATTTGTCGTCGGTGCTGACGACGCTCAAGCAGGCCCAGACGAATCTGATCACGTCCGAAAAAAATGGCGTCGCTCGGTTCGCTCGTGGTAGGCTGTGGCGCACGAACTGAATACGCCGATCGGCAACAGCCTGCTGACCGCCACCGCGCTGGACGACATGGTGCGCGCGTTCGAGAAAAATACGCCGACGGCGGCGTCAAGCGCTCGGCGCTCGAGGCCCACATGACCGACATCCGCACCGCCTGCGGCATCATGACCAATTCGCTGCGGCGCGCGGCCGATCTGATCAACTCGTTCAAGCAGGTGGCGGTCGACCAGACCAGCGACAATCGGCGCCGCTTCGATCTGGCCGAAGTCATTCGCGACACCCACGCCACCTTCGCGGCCCAGCTCAAGCGCGCCAACTGCGAGACCAGCATCGAGTGCGAGCCGGGGCTGGTGCTCGATTCGTATCCAGGCAGTCTGGGGCAGGTGCTGTCGAACCTGATCAACAACGCGCTGCTGCACGCGTTCGAAGGGCGGGACAGCGGCAAGCTGTCGATCAGTGCGCGCCATGTCGACGACGACCAGGTGCTGCTGGTGTTCCACGACGACGGCATCGGTATGCCGCCGCGCATCCTGCACCAGGTTTTCGATCCCTTCTTTACCACCAAGATGGGGCAGGGCGGATCGGGACTGGGCATGAACATCGTCTACAACATGGTGACCGGCATGCTGGGCGGGACGATCGAGATCGAATCGGCGCCGGGCAAGGGAACCACGGTCACCATCGTGGTGCCGTGCAAGGCGCCCAAGCGCGACGCCGAGAGCGGCAGCATGAATCTGCTGATGCTCTAGCCTGGCGGCTCAGGCGCGGTAGCGCGCCCGCAGCAGCGCGGCCATCGCCACATTCAATTCCCACGCATCGGACACCAGCTCGCCCGTGTAGGGCAGGGCGGCCGTGTACGGCGCCGGGCCGAATTCCGGCGTCAGCGTCATGGTCGCGGCACCGGCCGCGCGGCGCAGGGCGACGATGCGGTCCCACCACTGCAGGTGGGCGTCCAGCTCCTGCGCCCATTCCGGCGCGCGGAAGTCGCTTACCTGCGGACCCTGGGCATGGCCAACGCGGGCGTGAATGTGGCGCGCGTGCGGCAGCGTGGCCGCCAGCGTTTGCGGCTGGTCCTGCAGCAGCGACTCGCAGGCGCAGCACCAGTGCGACAGGTCGGCCGTGAGCGCCAGGTCCGGCAGCGCGCTCAGATACGGCAGCAGCAGCGCCGGATGGCCCGAGAAGCGGCTGCGGTGGATCTCGTGGTAGACCGGCACGCCGTGGGCGGCGCCGATGCTGTCGGCCAGGGCCAGCAGTTCCAGATTCTGTTCGCGGCTGTAGAAGTCCTTGCCCGTATGCGAATTGACGAACAGGGGCCGCGCGGCGCAGGCGTTGTTCAGGTAGCGCGCCAGCGCTTCCCGGTGTTCCGCGAATTCAGGATGAAACACGGTTTCCCATTGCTGGGCGATGAGGCGCAGGCCCGCTTGCGCGATCCGGCCGGTCCAGTCGCTACGCTCGGCGGCGTCCAGCGGCAGCGACATCTCGATGCCGTCGAAGCCTGCCTCCTTCACGCGGTCGATGAATACCTGCGGCGCCAGTGCGTTGCTGCCCCAGTGGGGCGCGAAGATCAGGATCTCCATTTAGATGAAGCCGCGTACGGGGGAAGCTGGCGTCGCGCTGGATCCAGTTGCGCGGCGAGTAGAGCGTGGTGCCGTCGGTCGCGTGCAGCGTGTAGGCATGGCGCGACACGGGCGAGCGGTTGGGCGCGCTGTAGTGGGGCAGCAGGCCGTGGAAGCAGACCAGGCTGCCCGCCTTCGCTTCGAGCGACACGGCCACGCTGTCGTCCGGCCATGGCGTGCTGTCGAGCTTTTCCATGCGGATGTCGTCGCCGTCGCGCACGAAGCGCTCGCGCATCGGGCCGCGGTGGCCGCCCGGTTCGACCCACAGGCAGCCGTTCTCGATGGTGGCGTCTTCGAGCGCGAACCAGAAGGTCGTCACGCTGACCGGGGTGGTCTCAAAAAAGTCGCGTCCTGGTGCCAGCGCACTTCGCCGCCGATGCCGGGCTGCTTGAAGATGTACATCGACTGCCAGACTTTGACATCCCTGAGACCAAGGTCGCTGGCCACCGCCGCCAGTTTCGGATCGCGCGAAAACTGTTCGAACACGGGGTCGAGGTCGTGCAGCGCGTGCCCGATCTTGTTGATCGAGAGCGATTTGTCCTGTTTCAGCTTGCCTTCGGCGTCGAAGGCTTCTTCCTCGAAGAAGCAGCGGATCGTGTTGTCCGAACGGAGGAAGTAGTCGTCCGTGGCCGTCAGCTGGTTCTGGGTGGTAAAGATGCTGCGGTTTTCGCCTGCATCGAATTCGTTGACAATCTCATGCGCAGCGCTGGCGCAGGGCGGCAATCGCTTCGATGCTCTTGAAGCCTGGAATGACGAGGTAGCCGTCGCGCTCGAACTGCGTGCGCTGGTCTTGGTTCAGCATGGGTACTGCTCCTGGATGCGGGGATCTGTCATTGTAGGCGGGCAAGGATTGAGCAACAACCATGCAATTGGTTGACATATTGTCGCCAAAACGCAGACAATCGGCCATGGATCAACTGCAAGCAATGGAAATTTTCGCCGAAGTGGCGCGCCTGAAGAGCTTTTCGGAAGCGGCGCGCTACTCAGGGCTCACGCGGGCCATGGTCAGCAAGGTGGTCGGGCAGCTGGAACAGCGCCTCGGCGCGCGCCTGCTGTACCGCTCCACGCGCGAAGTGAGCCTGACCGACGCCTAAGCCAGGCTTATCTGGCGCCGTGCGAGGCGACCCTGGAACTGGCGCGCGAGGCGGCGCGCGCGGTCAGCCCGGCGGGGGAAGAACTGGCCGGGCCGCTGCGGATCCAGGCGCCGTCCAGTTTCGGCAGCGAGTGGCTGGCCGACGCGCTGGCGCGTTTCAGTCTGCTGCATCCGCGTCTGACGCCATCGCTGTTCGTGGACGACGCCCTGCTCGACCCGATCCGGCACGGCTTCGACCTGACCATCCGGGTCGGCGGGATTCCCGATACGGGCGGCCTGGCTTCATGCGCGGCTGGCGCCTTGCCGGGGCGTGCTGTGCGCCAGTCCCTACTATCTGGCGCGCTGCGGCGTGCCCGATACGCCGGACGCGCTGCTGGCCCACCAGTGCCTGCACTTCAGCCACCTGACCGACGGCACCAGCTGGCATTTTTCGCGCAACGGGCAGGAGCGCACGGTGCGCGTCAATGCGGGCTTTACGTCGAATAACGGGCTGGTGCTGCATCAGGCGGCGTTGCGCGGGCTGGGGATCATCCTCCAGCACCACCTTCCTCGCGTGGCGCGATCTGCAGGCCGGGACGCTGGTGCGCGTGCTGCCCGGGTGGGAGCTGCCGCTCAATGACCTGACGGCGCTGTACCCGGCAAGCGGCAGACTTTCGCCGAAGGTGAGGGCGCTGATCGATTTTCTGGTGGAAGAGTATCAGCCGGTGCCGCCGTGGGACCGGCCGCCGGGCCAACTTGGACAGGACTCAGATGCTGTTTGCTAACCTCAATGTGTGCATGATCCTGGCCCTTGCCATTGTCTATGGTCTGGCATGGCTGCTCGAGCTCCCGCCGTTGATGCTGATAGCCGGACCAGGCGAGGGTTTCGGCAAGGTCCGGACCGGCATGGCGGCCGCCGTGCTGCTGCTGGCAAGCTTATGGTGCAAGCTCAGGATCTTGCCCCCGTTCGGGCAGGTCAAACACCGGGCGCGCTATCTGGCCGGGCATGGCGCGCTCTTTGTGGCCAACGCGATTCTGTTTGGTGGCCTCTGGGTCGCATTCCTGGAAGCTCGGGAGCTCCAAGGAGGACCAATACTGGTTCTGGGTGTTTCTGGTCACCTATCTTGCCCCACGGGTCGCGCTGTTGGCCGTGGCCGGGCTGATCCTGGTCCTGAGTGCATGCCCGTGGCGCGGAGATGCGCGCTAGCCGACGATCCAGCCGCCGTCGCGGTACACCAGTTCATCGTCGAGGTAGACCGCGTCGGTCACCGCGAACACGTCCACGTGATAGCGCGCATCCTTGCGCTTGAATCCGGGCTTCTGATACACGCCGTGCTTGGCGCCCAGCGACAGGTGAATGCCGCACATGCGTTCATAGGTGCCGATGTCGTTGACCCGGCGCTCGCGCGTGAAGGCGCGGTTCATGCCGAAGCCGAGCTCGCGCACCCATACTTCGCCTTCGTCGGCGTGGATGATCTCCATCAGCTTGTCGAATTCCGGCGTCGCCCCTTCCGCGCGCACCACGCGTCCCCGTTCGATCACGAGCGTGATCGGGGTGTCGGGCCGGTTGACCAGGTAGGAGGTGTCGCCGAATACATGCACCTGCACGCGCCCGCTGACCGCTTCCAGATCCTGCGCCTCGGTGAATACTTCCCCGATCGGGAACTGGCCGCCCACATTGTTCATCTGGCTGTAGTCGCCGATATTGAGCTTGGCCGATTCGAGCTTCGAGGCGAATACCAGGCGCTCGCCGCCGCTCACGACGGTCGCGGACGATGCGCTGTCGATGCGCGCCTTGAGCGCCTGGCCCACGCCGCGGTAGTAGCTGCTGTCATACGCAAGCGCTTCGATGTAGTGCGCGCCCTGGTCGCCCGGCATGCGCGACAGGTGCACGTGCTCGATCACTTTCAGTCCCAGCTTGAACAGTTCGACGCGGATGCGGAATGCTTCGAGCCGGAAGTTGGTCGACTGGATCAGCACCACCAGGTCGGACGGCGCCATGCGCTTGAATGCGGCCAGCACCTCGTCGGGCGCGACGCTGTCGAAGTCGATGAAGCTGGCCTGGCCCAGGTTGCGGCGATAGCCTTCGGTCAGCGCGCGCCAGGTCCGAGCGGGTGTCATAGACCACCAGCGCCTGATGCGCGGGGCCGTGTTCGATGGCGATGGACAGCACGTCGCCAAGGTGGGCGGCGGCAGCGTCGACGGCGCTGGCAGGAATGGCGCCCCAGGTGGTTTCGTAGGTCATGCGCCATTATACGTTCGGGCAAATTCCCCGCCGGAATCCCGTCAAACGCACCCCGTGAGGCCGCCAGATGATACCGGCCAATTAAAACGCTTGCCTTGTGCAGTTGCGCTATGATTTGAGCAGAAATTAGCGGCCCCGGCGTGGGGCGCGCATACATATATGGCGGTGCGCGACATGGCATACAGGTGGGAAACGGCGGCCAGTGTCTGGCTGGAAGACGAGAGCAGTGCCCAGTTCGAACTGGCGTCAAGCGAAGGCTTGAGCCGGATCGAATGGCAGGCCCAGGCGCGCGGGCGTTTGCCCGATGTGGCGCGCCTGCTCGGCGCTTCCTTGCTTGGCCGCCTGCCAGTGCGCGGCCATCTACCCCGAGGGCTTCGCTTTTTGCCCGACTTGCGGCCATGCGCTGCACAAACTCGCGGGCCGCCAGCAGAACGCGCCGGACTGGTTTGGCCCCTGGTTCGACCAGGCCTTGCCGCGCCACGTGCCGCACGGCTTGCCGGTCACCTCGCTGGCGCTGGGCGACAGCCTGGAAGAGCGCCCGGCGCCGCCCCATGTGGGCCGCTTCGAAGCGTCCATGCCGGTGCCGCCCAACGCGCAGTGCGTGTTTGCCACTGCCGCCGTTTCGGTTTCCCCGTGCAGCGCCTGCTGGCGCTGGCGCACACGCGCAACGTGCTGCAATACTGGGACCCGTTGGCCGAGCTGTGGCACGTGATGTCGCCCGAGGATCACGGCGCCGACCTGTCGTTTACCGCGTCGGCCTATGCCTGGCTGCTTAGGCGCTCAATCCGCGCCGCGGCGAAGTGGCGCTGATCCCGACCGTCAAAGGCCTGTGCCGCCTGTGGATCAATCCCGTCAGCGAAACCTACCGCCTCGAACGCGTGCTCGACGCCACGCTGGCCAGCGCGCCCGGCGTCATGCGGCGCCACGTCGCCTGCCTGCTCGCCGGGCCCAATGGCACGCGCCTGTGGACCGCGATGCACGACCTGAGCGGCGTGACGCTGTACGACTGCGCGGTCCCGGCCTCGGGCTGGTCGCGCCCCCCTCGGCTACGACGGCCGCTTGCTCTGGCTGCACGCGGAAGGTCAGCTCGCCTGGCAGCCCGGCGCCGCGCCCCAGTGGATGCCCTGGCCGCAAGGCTGGACGCCGCGCCTGGAACTGGGCGGCCCCACCCAGAGCCGTGACGGCCGCCTGTGGCAGATCGGTCACGACGGGCAGGCTTACAGCTTCCTCGAACTGGGGCGCGCAGCCAGCCAGATGGAGCCGATCAACGGCGCCCGCCTCGGCTTTGCCAGCCTGCTGTTCCGGCGCGGCCACCCGGTAGTCGGCGAGCCGTGGGACACCGAACACGTGGAAGACCCGCACGAAGACGATTCGCTGGTGCTGCCGCTGCTGCGCGGCTTTAACAACAACCGCAGCCAGCCGAGTGGCCTGGTGCTGCGCTTTCACAAATACACGGGCAAGGCCGAAGACGCGCTGTCCGGGCGCGTGATCCCGCGCACCACGGTCGAATGGATCGGCAAGCGCAATGTCATCCTGGACGATATCGCGCGCCTGGCGCGGCCGCTCGAATGCGTGCCCTTCGTGTACGACGACTGCCTGTGGCTGCACCACCCCGACTGGAACCAGATGCGCGGCTGGCGCCTGGAAGAACTGTCGTGAAGCGCCTTGCCGCCACTGCCGCGCTGCTGTGCCATTGCGTGCCTGCGCTGGCGGTGTCGCACGTGTTCCTGGTCCAGAATTCGGGCTGGATGGAACCCTTCTTTACCGATCCGGCTTCGCAGTACAAGCCGCTGGTCACCGCGCTGGTGACGGCGGTGGCGCAGCCGGGCGACGCGATGGTGCTGGCGTCCTTTAACCAGGGCTTGCCCGGCCTGCCGTCGCCCAAGGCGCTGCTGTCGGTCTCGTACCAGCCGGGCGCCACCCGCAAGCAGGTGGCCGACGCGCTGGCCGGACTGGAGGTCGCGCGCAAGCCGGGCAGCGCGGCGTTTGCCGACACCGACCTCAATGAAGCGGTCAGCACGGCGGTCGACAAGGCGCTGGGCGACAAGCCCGGCCTGGTGTGGCTGTTTACGAACAACCGCAACAGCCCGAACAACGACCAGGAAACGGCGCGCCGCAACCGCGAGTTCTATACCCTGATCCACAACGGGCGCACCATCACGCGGGCGCTGGCGTTTCCCCTGCAAATGCCGGTCAAGGGCGCGCACTACCAGGCCAACGGCCTGATGGTGTATGTGTTCGCGGTGGGCGAGCAGGGCGCCGTTGAGCTCAAGGCGCTGCAGGCGTCCGGGTGCGATCGCCAGGGTGATCACGGAGCCATGCCAGCCCGCCTCAAGCCGCTCGACCAGGATACCGTGCGGCTGGTGCCGCGCAAGGTCAGCAACGCGCCCGGCGTCGCGTTTTCGATGGCGCCGGGCGGCAAACTGCGCGCGGAGGTGAACTCGGACGCGCGCACGCCCGCCGCCAGCATCGAATGGCAGCTCGAAAACACGATGTACCCGTACACGATCGCCAGCGCCACGCTCAGCGCGCGTTCCAGGCTGGCTTAGCCAAGAACACCCGATCCGCTTGCAGGACACGGCGATCCGCGCGCTCGCTCCCGGCAAGACGGCGCCGCTGGCCTCCACGATGCAGCTGCCGGTGCGCGAGCTGCCGGGCAAATGGTCGATGGCGGCCATCGGCAGCGCCGGTTCCGCCTACCTGATGCCGGGCCAGATCGAACTGCGCCTGACCGGGCAGCGGCTGGAACTGTCGCAGGCATTCCGCCAGCGCATGGCGACCCTGTTCCCGGGCGACCCTTTGCCCGAGATCTTCACGCCGCCGGACCAGATTAAGACCTCCACCGCCGTGCTGCCGCTCGACGTGCGCGTGCACTACGGCCTTGGCCCGCTGGTCGCGCTGATGGCGGCCGCGCTGGCGCTGCTGGGCGGCGCGGTGACGGCGGCGCTGGCGCTGGCCCGTCCGCGCAAGGCGCTGGTCACGGTCGAGGACGAATTGCGCACCATGCATGCGCGCTTGTAGCACCGTGCAGCCGATCTTCGACAAGGCTTAAGCAACAAGGTCGCGCAACTGAAAACCACCGTATTCGGACACCAGCTGATCGACCTGCGCGAAGGCGCGCAGGTACGGCTGGGCCGCTGAGACACCCGATAACAACAAGGAAAGACCCCATGCAAAACACGACGTCACCGGCCGCCGATCCCGGCTTCAAACTGCCGGGCGATAAAGAAGCCGTCGCCGAGGCCGCACGGGCCGCATCGGCCGACACGCCTGCCGCCTCGGCCCAGGCCGCATCGATCGAGGTCGCGCCGGTGGCCGGCGCCCCCCTGCCACCGACACGTCCTCGCGCGACCTGGCCATCGGCGGCGCCGTGTTCCTGGTGCTGCTGGTGATTTACTTCTTTGTCCGTAACGCCTACGTGCACCACATGGTCGTCAAGCGCGTGGCGCCCTCGTCGGCCTAAGCAGCGCGGGGCTGGCTGCTGTTTGTCGGGCTGTCCTTCATCAGCGCGGCAGCGGTCCTGGCGATCATCAATGCCAGCAAATTCCTGACGTTCGCGATCACCGCGCCGCTGGTGGCGGTCGGCCTGATCGCCCTCGTCGTGGCGCTGTTCGTCGGCCGCCGCTGATTTTCACTGAAAGAGAACGACATGGCAGAGTTTCCCAACACGGCAGGCAAGAAGGCGGAACTGAAGGTCGACCTTCGTCCCACGCTGTTCATCGGGGTAGGCAGGTACCGGCATGGAAGTGATGCTGCGCATCCGCCGCCGCATCCTGTCGGAGGTATGGAACCGGCACAATCCGACCCGGGTCGAATCGATCGGCCAGTTCCCGGTCGCGCGCTTCCTGCATTTCGACCTCGATAACAATGCCGTCATCGACGAAGGCAAGTCGCAGCGTACCGACCCGTGGTACGAACTGGTCAAGCTGGCCGACGAAGAGCGCCTGGTCGAGCCGATCGATCTGCCGCAATACCACGAATCCGACGACAGCCTGGCGCGTTTTCCGCTGATCGAATCATGGATGCCGCTGCGCCCCAAGAAACTGCGCTCGCTGGGCATCGATCCGTCCAAGGGCGCCAAGCCAGATCCGCGCCGTGGCGCGCCTGTACCTGTTCGACAAATATCCCAAGCTGCGCGGCCGCATCAAGGGCGCGCTCAATTTCCTGAGCAGTAATGCGGGCAACGAGCGCAAAGAGAGCTATCAGCGCCTCGGCCTGCAGGTCGACACCTCCAAGTTCCGCATCGTCGTGATCGCGTCGGCCATGCCGATGGCACTCAGCGCGCAAGCACCGCCATCGATCTGGGCTGGCTGTCGAAAGCGATCGCGCGCCAGGAAGTGTCGGACAGCCAGGTGGACCTGGTGATGCTGATGCCGTCCGGCTTCGCCAAGGCCAACAAGGAGCGCACCGAGGCCAACGCCTACGCCACGCTGATGGAACTGGAAACGACCATGCGCGACATGAACGCGCAGGTACGCTGGGCCGAGCCGGACAGCCTGGTGGGCAAGGGTTCGCCGTTCGACGACGTGTATTTCGTCGACACCGCCAACCTGGCCAACAAGGCCACCGCCGACGTCAAGGACATCTACCAGATGGTGGCCGATTCGCTGTTCGAGGATTTCGCCTCGGCCGATTTTGCCAACCGCAAGCGCTCGGTCGCGGTCAACCAGCAGCAGCACAAGCTGGGACCCTTCAACCCGCGTGCCGGAGCAGCGCTTCGGCGACATGCGCCTGTCGTACTCCAAGGTGTATTCGGCCTTCGGCCAGGCCGTGCTGGACACGCAGCAAAGCCTGCGCGACGACATTCGCGCCTACGAGCTGGCCGGGCTGATGGTCAAGGCCTTCTTCGGCCTGGTGGGCACCGACGGCGTGGCGGCGCCGCGCGGGGCGACCAGGAACGCGACATCTTCATGCGCGACCAGATGGCGATGCGCGAGCATCCGTTCGACGAATTCCCGGACTTCCGCAAGGGCACGGTGGACGTCACGCCGTTCCAGGAATACGCGCTGACCGACCAGCTGCTGATGGACAAGGATCAGCGTTCGCTGCTCGAACGCGTGGAGAGCAAGGTGCAGCTCGAGATCGACCGCATCATGGGCTCCTACGAGATCGGCGTGTGGCGCGAGAAGGTGGCCGAGCTGCTGCCCAATCTGGAGCGCGACGCGATCCCGCGAAGCCGGCGCCACGGCCGAGACCAGCGAAGACCGCATCAAGCGCCACACCACCGAACTGATGGCGCGCCTGAGAGGGCGCGCGCGACCAGCTGTATGCGCTGCTGGACGATCGCAAGCAGGGCGGTCTGGAATTCGTGCTGTCGCTGCTGGAACAGATCAAGGCGCGCCTGCAGCAGCGCGACCTGGCCAATGTGGAACGCAACGGCAAGCGCTATCGCGACATTCGCGATGCGCTGCGCACCCGCCAGGTCGAGGAATCGCTCGGCAACCTGTCTCAGGCGGCGGGCAAGCTGTTCGGCAAAGAAGCCCAGGCGCGTGAAATCATGGCTCACCTCAAGCGCGACATCGCCGACTACCTGCGTTTCCACCTGCTGGCGGTGGCGGCGGGGCAGGCGGTCGAGGTCATGCGTGGCATGTCGGCCTGGCTGGGCGACCCGCAGTCGACCGACGACAGCGGACAGGCCGAATGGAGCGGCATCGCAGGCGAATTCCAGGAAGGGCGGCGCTGCGTGCAGGCGATGCTGGGCGCGGTCGACCAGCGCATCGACCAATTGCGGGCCGATGCGCGCCACGAACATGCGACCTACCTCAAGCTGGCCAGCGACACGCTGCCCGAACCGGTCAAGCTGACCGGCGACATCAGCACCTGGAGCGAAGAAGTGCTGCTCGAATTCGGCGGCTCTTCGCGCCTGTTCCCGCAGCTGGGCGACGACCGCCTGCGCGCTTCGCTCCTGCTCAAGCTGTTCCGGCGCGCGCAGACCCAGCTCTCGGTCGAGCAGCTGGGCGACGCCGGGCCTAGCCGATCCTTTGCTCGAACGGCTGATGGCCATGTCGCCCCAGGAACGGGCGCGCATCTTCAATGAATGGATCAAGAGCGCCATGCCGTGGGTGAATGCGCGCTTCTCGGCCGAATTCACGCCGCGTGCGGACCAGTTCAAGTGCTTCATCGGCGTGGGCGACGTCAATGCCTGGCGCAAGCTGGAAGAAGAGATCCGCGCCGCAGGTGCCGACCGGTTCCTTCCACGGCGACCTGGTCTCCATCGTCAACACCGGCATCGCGGGCAAGGCCGTGTGCTACATCGAGCTGTCGGGTTTCCCGATGACGGTGCTGCGCGGCTTGCAGACCTGGCGCACGTCGTACCAGATCGAAAACCCCAAGATCCCGACCCACCTGCATTTCGACGCCACCCGCTTCCGCCATCCGATCTCGCCGTCGATGGACGAACTGAATCACCTGGCCGACGACTACGAGTGGTTCCTGCAGGCGAACGCGCTCGGCGTCATCAAGCGCAAGGCGGATCTGGGCGACCGCGAAGCGTCGTTCCAGCCGCGCGGACAATACCTGTTCGAGGTCGAGCCGGGTTCGGGCGAGTGGCTCCAGATCGGCAACGAATTCGCGATCCGCTCCAACGGCCTGCCGTCGTACTACCACGAGCAGGTGATCGCGGCCGTGCAGAACCGCCTGGCCGCGCTCGGCCCGAACCAGCTGGTGCTGCTGGCCGCGCTGATGCGCCACTACCAGCACCGCGTGTATGAGCCCAAGCTGGAAGTGGACGAAACCGGGGCCCAGCTGCCGTCGCCGTCGCTGCCGAACATCACCGCGCGCCGTCTGTACGAGCAGTGGTTCAAGCGGGCGCGCGCTCGACCCGGCGCTGTCGGCTTCCGCCATCGATGCGGCCATTGCCAGCCTGCCGCTGTGGACCGAGGCGGTGCCCAATTCGGCCAGCGACGCCTACACCTGGGAAGTCGAGCGCGCGGTGGACAAGCGCGTGATCCGGTCCCAGTATCTGGCCAGCGAGGCCGAAGCCGCGCACGCCCTGCAGGCGCCCGCCGTGGCGGTTGCCGTGGCTGCGGCGCCGGTGCGCTACAAGGTATTCTTGGACGGTGCGCAGCAAGGCCCGTTTTCGCTGGACGAGATGGCGCTGCGGATCGCGCGCGGCGACGTCGGCGCTTAGCACCAAGGTCTGGAACATGCAATGGAATCCGAAGGCCGACAAGTGGAAGACCGCAGGCGAGATCGTGGAACTTGGCGCGCTGTTCGACCATGCCATTCCCGATCCCGATCACGACATACCCGACCCGGACTAGACCAGCATGAACTTGCAAGACCAGGTGATCTACCGCTGCATTCACGCAGCTTGCGCGCGGCCCCTGCCGCGCCGGGTCAACTTTTGCCCATACTGCGGTACCGGACAGCACGACGGCGTCGTCAAGCCGTCGCACGTGCTGCCGCCGGTGCTGGCATGACTGCTGCCAGTGGCGCCATGCAGCCGTGGTTTCCGCAGCGGCGGACATTGCGGCACCGGCCGCGCCCGTGCCGCCCCCGCCTGCTGCTCCGGCGCCGGTGCAGCAGGCCAAGGGGGCGCCCCGGCCCATGTCGCAGCCACCCAAACGGGAACCGATCCGCCTGCGCTGGTGGCTCGTGGCGCTGGCGTCGCTGTGGGCGATCTGGCTGTATGCACGGCCCTCGCCCAACAAGATCGAGGCGCGCATCGAGCGGGCCACGCTGGCCAGCGCCGAATGCCGCCTGAACGATGCGCAGTCGGAGCTGATCGCGTTGCGCATGACACGTGCCACCCCCCAGCAGCTGGCCAGCCTGCAGGCGACCATCAATGCGGCATCAGTAAGCTGCGCCAGGAAGAAGCAGCGCGTCAAAGCATGGGAAGAGACGACGGTCGCGGTTGAGAACGCGCTCTCGTCGAACGACTTCGCGTGCACAAACGCGCCTGTCGCAATTTACCCGGCGCTGGAACGAGGACGACGACACAGCGCGCCTGAAGGACAAGATCGCCAAACAGCGCGCGGCCGCGCCGCCGCAGGCCGATCCAGTGCCGCCATGCGCGCCCGGTCGTCACGCCGATCGCGCCACCGGCGTCGCAGCAGGCGCAGTCGGTGCGTAACCTCATCGACGAGGCCGAGCGCGCTGGCGGCCGGTAATTACAGGGCCGCGTCGGACAAGCTGGAAGTGTGCGTCACGATGGTCGATCCGGGCAACCGCGAATGCGCCGCCTTCAAGGTCCATGCGGACCGCATGCAGCGCGAACAGCGGCGCTGCTTCCTGGACGGGCGCCAGTGGGCCGGGGACCGCTGTCGCTAGCCGTGTATCGTTTTGTAAAAAGCGGCCCGGCGCTTGGGCTTACTGCCGATTTGTACTACGATTTACCCATGACTACCGCATCGCCATTTCTCCTGCTCGCGCTTGCCTGCGCGACGGCGTCCGTGAGCGCTGCCGACGCAGGTTGCGCCGCGCCAGTGTTCCCGCTGTTTTCCGCCAGTGACGAATGCGCGCACCGGGTCGATGCCCAGGTGCGCGAATGGCGCCTGTGCATCGCCGCTTACCGCGCACGTCCCGAAGAAGCCGGTCTGCTGCGCGCCGACCGCGAGGTCGAGGCGCGCCTGGAAAAATGGCTGGTCAGCACGCGCGCACATGCTTAGCAGCGGGAGCCGGAGCGCCAGCGCATGCTCAACCGGATTGACCGCGAACGCTCGACTGTACCTGGACGAACAGGACGCGAGCGGCCGCATCGTCTACGCGGCCGAACGCAAGTAAGCCGTGCGCGGCTCCCCGTCAGGACGCCAGCGGCGCCATCTGCACCGGAATGCCCGACAACACCGCGTTGCCGGACAGCGGATCGCGCAAATTCTCATCGAGCAGGGCATTCAGATTGACCCCCGGCCGCTCGGCCGCCACCGCCAGCTGCGCGCCCGGCAGGTTGTGGCCCCAGCCGTGCGGCAGGCTGACCACGCCCGGCATCATGTCGGACGAAATTTCGACCTGCACGTCGATGCTGCGCGCGCCATTGTTCACGCGCGCGGCGCCGCCGTCGGCCAGCCCCAGGCGCGCAGCGTCCAGCGGGTGCACCAGCGCCGTGCAGCGGTAAGCGCCCTTGGCCAGCACCGGCAGATTGTGCATCCAGCTGTTGTTCGAGCGCAGCTGGCGGCGCCCGATGATCACCAGGTCCGGCAGCCGCAAGCGGCCAGGTCGGCGGCCACGCGCGCCAGGTCGTCCAGCAGCATTTGCGGCGCCAGTTCGATCTTGCCCGAGGGCGTGCGCAGCGCTTCGGGAATGCGCTGGCCCATGGGACCGAGATCGATGCCTGAAGGCGCGGCCTGGATTTTCGCCAGCGTCAGTCCGTCCGGCTTGCGGCCGAACTGGTCGCCGTAAGGTCCGGTGCGCAAGCCCAGTTCCAGCATGCGTTCGGCGCCCTTGAGATGGCTGAGCGCGCCCATGACCTGGCTTAGGCCGCCGGACCGACCGCCTTGTTCAGATCGTCGGCCAGCGCCTCGTCGTCGAGCGCGGCGATGTCGGCGTGCGCGCCCAGGCCCTTGGCGATGGCGGCGATGCGCAGCATGCTTTCCCATTCTTCCGGCACGCCGGCCGGGCGTGCCAGTACCGGCGGGCTGTAGCGCGCGTGGTTGCGGTGCGAGAACTGGGTGAAGCTGACGTCGTAATGCGCTTCTTCCAGCGGCGACAGGCCGGGCAGGATCACGTCGGCATGGCGCGAGGTTTCATTGAGATAGATGTCGAGGCTGACCATGAAGTCGAGCTGTTCGAGCGCCGCCGCCAGGCGCGCGCCGTTCGGGGCCGACAGCACCGGATTGCTTAGATGATGGCGATCAGGGCGCGGATCTGTCCCGGACCCGGGGTGTCGATTTCTTCGGCCAGGCAGGTGAGGGGAATCTCGCCCACGATTTCCGGTGCGCCCGAGACGCGCGAACGATAGCGGCCGCTGACGATGCCACGCCCGGTCCCGGGCGCGCCGCGTGTTGGCCGCAAACGCGGCGGCCTTGGGGAACATCGATCCGCCGTCTTCGTCCAGGTGGCCGGTCAGCACATTGATGGCGTCGATCAGCCACGAGCACAGCGTGCCGAACTGCTGGGTGCAGGTGCCGATGCGGCCGTACACCGATGCATGGCGCGTGTGCGCCAGCGTGCGGGCCAGTTCGCGCATGGTGCTTAGGCGCCGATGCCGCAGCGCGCGGCCACGGCCTCGGGCGTGTAGGCGTGGACTGCCGCTTCCAGTTCGGCCAGGCTTAGGCCGTGTGTTCGGCCAGCCTAGCCCAGGTCGGCCAGCTTCTCGGCAAACAGCGTGTTGACGATCCCGAGCAGGAAGAACACGTCGGCGCCGGGCCGGATGAAATGGTGTTCGTCGGCCACGGCGGCCGTCTCAGTGCGGCGCGGATCGACCACCACCATGCGCCCGCCGCGCGCATGGCCTTGGCCTTGCCTGCGAAAATCAGGGACGGTCCACAGGCTGCCGTTCGAGACCATGGGATTGGCGCCGATGATGAGCATGAATTGCGCGCGCTCGATGTCCGGCACCGGCACCGACAGCCAGCTGCCGAACATCAGTCCCACCGACAGCATTTTGGGCACCTGGTCCACGCTGGACGCGGAAAACATGTTGCGCGTGCCGAGCGCGCGCCAGGCGCGGGAAGTACAGCGTCAGGCCCATCTTGTGCGAGGTGGGGTTGCCCAGCACCGTGGCCACGGCGTTCGGTCCATGCCGGCAGGCGATGACCGGCGGCAGGCGCTTTTCGATTTCGGCGTAGGCTTCTTCCCAGCTCGCTTCGACGAACACGCCAGCGCGCTTGATGAGGGGGTGCGCAGGCGGTCCGGGTCTTCGTGCAGGTCTTTCAGGCCGATCGCCTTGGGGCATAAAAGCCGCCGGAAAAGACATCCTGCTCGTCGCCGCGGATGCGCACGACCCGGTTGTTGTCGACGTCCAGTTCGAGCCCGCAGCAGGCTTCGCAGAAGGGGCAGATACGGCGCGCTACGGTAGCTTGCGTGGTCATGGCGGGTTCTCTCCGAAAAAATCGAACGATCGTTCTATTGTCGGGACAGTCGGGCCAACTGTCAACCGCAAAGTCGGGCGCAGGTGTATGCTACGAAGCAACATCAACCCCGAGAGGACACCATGAAACCGACTCCGATTATCCACGCTGCCGTGGCGCTGGCCCTGCTGGCCTAGCCTGTCTGCCTGCAAGAAACCCGAGGAAACGGTCGGCCCGGCCCAGAAGGCGGGCGCGGCAATCGATTCAGCCGATGAGAAGGCGGCGGCGCAGCTGCATCAGGGCATCGACAAGGCCAATGAAGCGGCCGCCATCGTGAACGAGCGCGCCAAGCACGCGGGCGACGAAATTCAGGAAGCGGCCAAGGACGCGGCCCAGGATGCCAGCAAGGGCATCAACAAGGCGACCGAGGAAGTAGGCAAGAAGGTCGAGAAGGCCGGCGAAAAAATCCAGGACGCCGCGCGCAAGAACTGAGATCAGGCGATCGAGCGCTGCTCGAACGGGGCGGCGTCGGGATGCACGGCGCCGTGACTGAGAACGATCGACATGTCGACGAAGCCGCCGCGCCAGGCCAGTTCGAGGTCTTGCTCGATCGCTTCCATCGAGGTTTCGTGGAAGTTGTTAAAGCCGCGCACGCCGTAAGCGCGGTTGCGGCCGTGGGCCTTGGCCAGGTAGAGCGCCATGTCGACCAGGTTGACGGCGCGCTCCCACGGCAGTTCGTGCTCGCCCGGCACCAGCGGGAACGGCGCGAAGCCGATCGACACATCCACTGAAATCTCAATGTCCTGATACGGCACCACGGTGTTGGAAATGCTTAAGCCAGCAGACGGCGCGCGATCTCTTCGACGCCGCTGCGCGGAATGGCAGGCAGGAAGGCGAGGAATTCTTCGCCGCCCCAGCGCACGATCATGTCGGTCTCGCGCAGGATCTCGCGCAGGCTGTCGGCGATCATGCGCAGCACGGCGTCGCCATCGCGTGGCCGTAGGTGTCGTTGACGTGCTTGAAGTGGTCGATATCGAGCAGGAACAGGGCGCCCACGATTTCCTCGCCCGAGGTACCCGCGCCGCGCTTTTCCACCTGCACGTGGGTGCGCATGAATTCCTGGAAGTGGCGGCGGTTGTACAGGCCGGTGAGCGGATCGCGCGAGCTTTGCTGCTTCCAGTTCCAGGTTCTTGACCTTGAGTTGATCGTTCGCGTGGCGCACCTTGCAGGTACAGGATGCCGACAATGACGGCGGCCATGGCGAACACGATCGCCAGCAGCCAGAACACGCGCTGTTCCAGGTTGCGGTTGACGATGTCGCGCTTGAGCACTTCGATCTGATTCTGGCGCTTTTCGGACTCGTATTTTTCCTGCAGTTCGAGCGTGGCTTTCTGGCGCCGGTCTTCGAACAGCTCGTTCGAGATGGCGCGCTCGCGGTGGTAAGCCTTGACGGCGCTTAGCCATGTCGCCCGCGCGCTCGAGCGCCGAGCCATACTCCATCAGCACTTCCTGCACTTGCGGCTTGTCGTTGCCCCGTTCGTACCAGGCCAGGCCCAGTTCGAAACTGCGCTTGCCTTCGGCTAGTTTGCCCATGCCGAGCAGGCCCTGGCCGATATTGATGTGGGCGGTGGCCTCGGTGCTTTCGTCCTTCAGTTCCTTGGCCGCGGCCAGCGCCTGGTTGCCGTAGTCGACCGCGCGTAGTCGTGCTGCTTGAGGTAGCTGTCCGACAGATTCACCAGCGAGTAGAACGATCATCGCCTCGGCGCCGATTTCCTTTTCATACTCAAGGTAGGCCAGCAGCGCAAAGCCGCGCTGCGGCTGGTTGGTGGCCACCGACAGGCCGTACTCGGTGTCCTTCAGGGTCGACATGCGGCCCGGCGAATTGGTCTTTTCCGCATACGGGTAGGCTTCGGCGAGTGCCTCGAAACCCTTGTCGTATTCCTTCATCTGGCCGTACAGCG
Organism: Massilia sp. H-1; assembly: GCA_024703915.1. Classification (GTDB taxonomy): domain Bacteria; phylum Pseudomonadota; class Gammaproteobacteria; order Burkholderiales; family Burkholderiaceae_D; genus Telluria_A. The sequence continues at coordinate 3,891,066 of CP087969.1, forward strand.
AGGCGAGCGAATTGAGCGCCGCGACGATCTGGATCGGGTGGCCGTATTCGTGCGCCATCTTGACTGCCAGCTGCAGTTTCTTGAGGGCGGGAGGGAAGTTGCCGTCTTCGGCGTACGACTCGCCCGAGGAAATCGTGGCCCGGATCCGGGTCGGCATGTCGTCCGTCTGATTGGCCCAGGTTTCGCTTTCCCAGGCCAGCTGGTGCGACGTCGCCAGTTCGTTATTGGCGAAGCTGGTGTAGGCCTTCGACAGCAAGCCCTTGGCGATGATGACTTTGTTCTGATTGGCTTTGCCCAGCGCGAGCAGTTCCTCGGCCAGCAGCATGGCCTTCTTGTTGTCGCCGGTGCCGCGGTAGGCGGAGCCCAGCAGTTCGATGAATTCGGCGCGCTGGCGCAGGGTGCCTAAGCACGTGCCTCTTTTCGATCTTGGCCAGCGCGCTCATGGCCTTGGGCGGCACGTAGCGGCCGGTCTCGCGGATCTCGTCGAGGCGGGCGTCGAGCGAGGCCTCCTGGGCGAAGGCAAGGGAAGACACCAGGCATAGCAATGCCAACAGTGCGCGACCCTTGCGGGTGCGCGAAGTGTCCAGTAAACCTGCCGACATCACGTTCCTTAATCTGAAAAACCGATGCTCCCGTTGGGGATTCCGAGTTTGATTATATTCTTGTTGCAGAGTGGAAAGACCAGTTGAGAGAGAAATTTTCTTCGTAATTGCACATTTGCAGTCCTAGTTGTCGGAAATTCATGCACGGATGATATTGAAACGTTGGGCCGCCGCCACGCTTCACTGAAAGGCGTTTCATGCCGCGATTTTGCCGTCCTGTCTCATTTCCTGGATTCGGCAAGGTGGTCTTGATTACATTGCGATCATCCAAACAAAAACATGAACAGGAAATCGTATGCTCGAGATTCGCAATGTCGTCAAATCGTTCGGCAAGGACGTCAAGGCTGTTGATGGTGTTTCGTTAACATTGCAGCGCGGCGTGGTTGGTTTGATTGGCCATAACGGCGCTTAAGCAAGACCACGCTGATGCAGATGATCGCCACGCTCACCCGTCCCACCAGCGGCCAGATCCTGTTCGACGGCGTCGACATCGCCGCCAAGCCAAACGACATCCGGCGCCTAGCTCGGTTTCCTGCCCCAGGATTTCGGCGTCTACCCGAATCTGACCGCGCTCGAATTCATGCAGTACTTCGCGGCTCTCAAGGGCGTGCGCGATCCGGCCCGCATCCGCCACCTGCTCGAACTGGTGAACCTGCACGACCATGCAGCGCGGCTCATGGCCTCGTTCTCGGGCGGCATGCGGCGCTACGCTCGGCATCGCCCAGGCGCTGCTCAATGATCCGGACATCCTGATCGTCGACGAGCCGACCGCCTACCTCGATCCGGAAGAGCGCCTGCGCTTTCGCAATCTGCTGGGCGAGCTGGGATTCAACAAGCTGGTCATCATGTCGACCCACATCGTGTCGGACGTGGAGAGCATCGCCAGCGAACTGGCGATCATGAAGTCGGGCAAACTGATCGGCTGCGCCACGCCCGAGGCCATCCTCGACGATGCGCGCGGCAAGGTGTGGTCGGCCAATATCGACGCCGCCATGTTCGACACCGTGCGCGCCAAAGTCCACGTGCTCCATTCGCAGCGCCAGGGCGAGCGCATGGCGCTGCGCATCACCCATCCCGAGTCGCCGTGGGCTGGCCGCCCAGCTGGTCGAGCCGAGCCTGGAAGAAGCGCTGATGGCGCAGCGCTACGCGCAGCAGGAGCAGTGCGCATGATGGCCGACATCGTCAAGGCGCTCGCGCTCAACGAAGTGCGGCTGCGCCTGCGCCGCACCTCCACCCTGGTCGCGCTGCTGGCCGTGGTGGCCATCAGCTGGCTGATGATCGCCGATCCCGCCAGCGGCAATGCGCTGATCGTGACCAAGGGCGCGCGTGCTCTACACCAGTTCCGCGCTGGCGATCGGCAGCGCCTCGCTGGGCAGCATCCTGTTCAGCCTGGGCGGCTTTTACCTGCTGCGCGGGCGCATGTCGGAAGACATCCGCAGCGGCATCGGCAGCGTGATCGGCGCCACCCAGGTCGGCAACTGGCCCTTCCTGCTGGGCCGCTGGCTGGGCGGCGTGGCCTATCTGTGCGCGCTGATCCTCGGCTTCATGCTGACCATCATGGCGCTGCATCTGCTGCGCGGCGACGGTCCGATCGAACCCCTGATCTACCTGCAGAATTACGTGCTGATGCTGGTGCCGATGGTGCTGTTTACCGCCAGCGTGGCGATGCTGTTCGACAGCTGGAGCCCGCTGATGGGCAAGGGCGGCGACGTGCTGTTCTTCTTCCTGTGGGCCGGGCAGCTGGGCATGGTGGGCGCGACCCAGGAAAACGGCTTCATTGCGCTGGTCGAACTGTTCGACTTCAACGGCATGGGCGCGTCGATGCTGGGCGTCACCCAGGGCCTGGGCACCACCCACGTGGCGCTCGGCGGCGGCGACTTCGACGCCGCGCTGGCGCCGGTGCTGCTGCCGAACGCCTTGTGGCGGGTGGACGTGGTGCTGGTGCGCTGCGCCACCAGCGCGATTGCGCTGCTGCCCGCTGTTCTGGCCGCGCTGCTGTTTCACCGTTTTTCGCCGGACCGGGTCAAGGTGTCGCGCGCCAGCAAGCGCCGTACGCCGCTGGAAGTGATCAACACCCTGTTCAAGCCGCTCGCGCGCCTGGCCACGCCGCTGTTCGGCCTGGCCGCACGCATCGGCGGCATGCCCGGCCAGGTGCTCGGCGACGTTGCGCTGACCCTGGCCGCCTCGCCGGTGGCGATCCTGGCGCTGTTGCTGTGCACCCCGCTCGCGCTGGTGGCCGCGCCGGACGCGGTGCTTAAGCCGTCGCGCTGGGCGCGGTGGTGTTCTGGGGCGTGCTGGTGAGCGACCTGAGTACCCACGATTTCGCGGCCGATACCGAGCACCTGACGGCGGCCATCGAAGGCGGCGCCGCGCTGCGCTTCGTGCGCCAGTATGCGGCGACGGTTCTGCTCGGGGTGCTGTTTGCTTAAGCGCGGCTAAGCCTGCGCATGGCCCAGGATGAACCGCTGCGGGCGCTGGCGCTGCTGGGCGGCGTGCTCAGTTTCGCCGCATTGGCCAGCGCATTCGGCCGCTGCAGCCGCAGTTCGCGCCTGTTCCTGGCCCTGTTCCTGCTGTGGTTCTACATCTCGCTGAACGCACCGAAGATCGCGCCGCTCGACGCGGTCGGCTTCCTCGGCGCGGCCAACCCGGGCTCGATCGCCATGTGGCTGGGCGCCGGCGCCTTGGCCCTGTTTGGTGCGGCGCTGTGGAACCGGCGCGAGAGTTAGGCGGCCAGCTGCTGCAGCAGATAGAGGCGCTGGTACAAGCCGCCCTCGATCTGCATCAGCGCATCGTGGCTGCCGGTTTCGGCGATCCGGCCGTGATTGAGCACCACGATGCGGTCGGCGTCGCGGATGGTCGAGAGGCGGTGCGCGATGGCGATGATGGTGACCCGGCCGCGCAGTTCATTGAGCGCCACTTGCACGATCTGTTCGGTGGCGCTGTCGATGTGGGAAGTCGCTTCGTCGAGCAGCAGGATGCGCGGCTCGCCCGCCAGCGCGCGGGCAATCGCGATCAGCTGTTTCTGGCCGGTGGACAGGCGCGAGCCGCCTTCGCCGAGCGGCGTGTCGTAGCCGTTTTCCAGCGCCATGATGAAGTCGTGCGCATGCGCCGCGCGCGCCGCCGCCTCGATCGCGGCCTGCGGCAGGCCGCGCCCCATGTCGATATTCTCGCGGCTTGAGGCGGCCAGCAGGAAGGGATCCTGCGGCACCAGCCCGACCGCGGCGCGGAAGTGCGCGTTGTCGATCGCGCTGAGCGCTTCGCCGCCGATCTCGATCGCGCCCGGCGCCGACGGGTAGTAGCGCAGCAGCAGCGAGAGCAAGGTCGACTTGCCGCTGCCGGTATGGCCGACAATGCCGATGAAGGCGCCCTGCGCGATCTCGAGGCTGAGGTCGTGCAGCACGTCCTGGCCCGGCGCGTAGCCGAAGGTCAGCTTGCGGATGGCCACCGCCAGCGCGTGCGGATCGCGCGCGTGGCTGGCGGCCTACTTGTCGGCGTCGTGTTCGGGTGCGCCCGCCTCGTCCAGCAGGCTGGCCACGCGCGCTGGCCACCACGGCCTGCTGCAGGCCGCTGAACTGCATCGTGATCTGGATCAGCGGCTCGACCACGCGCGATGTAATTGATGAAGGCGTACAGCACGCCCACTTCGACCGCGGACAGGGTGCGCTGGCCGAAACTGTAGATCACCACCGCCAGCAGCACCACGTTGAGGAAGTCGAGGGCGGGCCGCAGCAGGAAGGCGTTGGCACGCAATTCGGCCAGGCGCGCCTTGTAGTGCGCGTGGTTGGTGGTGGCGAAGCGGGCCGCGAAGCGCGCTTCGGCGTTGCTGGCCTGGAGCACCGTCATGCCGCCGATCGATTCGGCCATCTGGCCGTTGATTTCGCTGCGCATGGCGCGTGCCTTGGTGACGGTCGGCGCCGACAGGCGCTGGTACAGGAATACGATGGCCACCACGGCTTAAGCACCAGGGCCAGCACGATCAGCATCAGGTGCCAGTCCAGCCAGGCCATGGCGATCAGGGTCCCCACCAGCACGATCAGGCTGTCGAGAATGGCGAACAGGACCTGGATGTAGAGCGTCTTGACCGCTTCCGTGTCGTTGGTGACGCGGCTGATCAGCTGGCCGGTGACGGCGCGGTCGAAGAAGGCCATCGGCAGGCGCAGCACGTGGCCGAACACCCATTCGCGCAGGCGCTGGACCGAGCGCATCGCCAGGCCCGACAGGCGCACCAGTTGCAGGTAGCGCAGGCCGGAGGCGATCCAGCCGGTGACCAGCATCGCGCCCAGCAGGGTTGCCATGCGCGGCCAGTCGAGGTGGCGCGGCAGCAGATGGTCGTCGATCAGCGCCTTGCCCAGGATCGGGCCCAGCACTTCGAGCGCGGCCGCCAGGATCAGCCAGAACGTGGCCCAGCCCAGGTGGCGGCGGTCGGGATGGGCGGCGCGCCGCAGCAGGCGCATCGCCTCGGCGGCTTGGGCGCGCATGGCCTTGGGCGTGGCGTCAGATTGCATCGAGACTGGCCTCCAGTTGCTGATAGCGCCACTGGCTGGCGTACCAGCCGTTGCGTTCGAGGAGCGCCTCGTGGGTGCCCGATTCGGTGATGCGGCCCTCCTGCAGCACCACGATCAGATCGGCGTCGACCACGGCCGACAGGCGGTGGCTGGCGATGATCACGCTGTTGGCGCTGCCGCTGCGCTGTGCGCGCAGTTCGGACAGGTGCGCGAGGATGCGCGTTTCGGTGCCGGTGTCGACCGCCGACAGGGCGTCGTCGAGCAGCAGCAAGGTGCTCTCGGCCAGCAGCGAGCGGGCGATCGCCACGCGCTGGCGCTGGCCGCCCGAGAGCGTGATCCCCCGTTCGCCGACCGGCGTATCATGTGCTGCGCGAAGCGCAAAATGTCGTCGTGGATGGCCGCCATGCCTACGCGTGTTCGATCTGGGCGCGGGTGGCGTCGGCGCGCGAGGGCGATGTTTTCGGCGATCGTGGCCGAGAACAGGAACGATTCCTGCGGCACCCAGCTCATGGCCTGGCGCAGGGTGGCCAGCGTGTAGTCGGCCAGCGCATGCGGGCCCCAGGCCACCGTGCCCGCCTGCGGCGTGACCTGGCGCAGCAGCACCCGCAGCAGGGTCGATTTGCCGCTGCCGGTCGGCCCGACCAGGCCCAGGGTGCGGCCCGGTTCCAGCGCCAGCGAGATATCGGCCAGTGCTTAGGCGCGCTCTGGCCGGGGTAGGTGTAGGACACCTTGCCGAGCACCAGCGCGCCCTGCGGCGCAGCGCTCACCCGGCCATGGTCGTCAACCGACAGGGGCGTATCGAGCAGGGGCTGCAGGCGCGCCAGCGCCGCCTTGCCCCGTTCGATCAGCGACAGCACCCAGCTAAGCCGCAAACATGGGCCAGATCAGCTGTCCCAGGTACATGGTGAAGCTGGTCAGCGAGCCGATCGTGAGCTGCCCCTGCCACACCAGATAGCCGCCCACGCCGAGCGTGAGCACGCTGGCCGCCGTCAGCGTCCAGCCGACCGCCGGTTCATAAGCCGCTTCCCATTGCTGCGCCTTGAGGCTGGCGGCGGCCGCGTGCGAAGCCAGTTCGCCGAAACGCGTGGCGCTGTGCTGCTCCAGGCCCAGCGCGCGCAGGGTGCGCACGCCCGTCAGCGCTTCCTGCACATGGTCGTTGAGGTCGGAGAAGCGCTTGAGCGAATCGGTGGCCGCCACGTGGATGTGGCGCGAGATGTGCCAGAACGCGAGCGCCATCAGCGGGAACGGCAGCAGCGCCACGCAGGCCAGGCGCCAGTCCACGCCCAGCATCATGATCGACAGGACCATCACCAGCGTCAGGGTGCCGTCGAGCTTACCAGCCAGCATCGCTTCATGCGGCGGCCATTTCGATGGCGTCGATGTCGTTGGTGGCCAGCGCCATCAGGTCGCCCGTGCGCTGCTGCTGATAGAAGGCCGGACCCTGGGCCGACAGGCGCGCATAGAAGCGGGTGCGCAGTTCCACGCCCAGCTGGTAGGCGGCGGCGAACAGGCGCAGGCGCCAGCCCACGCGCAGGAAGTAGATGGCCAGGCCCATGCCGAGCAGCTGGGCGAGACCGAGCAGCAGGTCGTCGCGCCCCAGGCTGTGCGCGGCCATGCCGTCGATCATGGCGCCGATCTTGCGGGGGATCAGGACCGTGAAGGCGGCCACGCCGAACAGCATGGCGCCGGAAGAAACGTAGGACGGCCAGTGACGACGCACAAAATGTCCGACCAGCCGCAATAAGCTCATTCACGTCCCTTGGGTGAGGGGCCCAGAAACGATTAACGGGCCGCAGCCCGTTAATTTACTACTTTTGGCGCCTGCCTGCTGGCTAGGGCGGTGCTGCTTACTTCTTGCGGCGCGGCTTGGCGGCGATCAGTTCGAGCTGTTCGTCGTCCAGATCGGCATCGGCATCGGCGTCAGCCGGTTCCGCTTCCGTCGCCTTGGGCGCGGCCAGCACAGGGGCGGCCAGGACCGGCACTGCCTGCGGCGCGGCCGGGGCCGACTTGAGCATCGCGGCCTGGGTGCCGGTGGCGATGGTAAAACAGTTCGCGGCCGTAGGCGAGCAGGGTGTCGAATCCTTCCTGGCTCTGCTTGGTCAGCGTGAACAGATCGCGCGGATCCTTCGCGCTCAGCAGTTCGATCACCGCGGCATTCGACTTTTCCAGCGAAGCACGGGAAGTGCTCAAATTGAGGGCAAAGATTTTTTCCGCGCCTTCGACGGCCTGGGAGGCGACATTCTGGAAGAAAGCCAGTTGGGCTTCGACTTGCGACTTGCTTACTGCGGAAAACTGTTCGGGAAACGTACTCATCGGGGCTCCTTGGAAGTGTTTATGACGCGGTGCAATAAGATCCAGTCTATCCCAACTGGCAAGCGATTGAAAAGTATTTTCGCGCAATTTAGTTGAATATACATTGCAATGCAGCATGCATGATTGCGGGCCATAATTTGCTTGGACGGGCAGCCCGGCCTGCCACTACAATCGAGGCGTCCCCGCAACAGGAGCCCCTATGGATCTCGTGGTACGCAACGCCAGCCTGCCGGACGGCTTGGCGCATGACCGACATTGCCATCGAATACGGACGCATCGCCGCCGTCGGCGAACGCCTTGCCGTGCGCGGCGCGCGCGAAATCGACGCCGCATGGCGACCTGGTCACGCCGCCCTTCGTCGATGCCCACTTTCACATGGACGCCACGCTCAGCTACGGGCTGCCGCGGGTGAACCGCTCGGGCACCCTGCTCGAAGGGATCAGCCTGTGGGGGAGCTCAAGCCGTCGCTGACTCAGGATGCGCTGATCGACCGTGCGTTGCAGTATTGCGACTGGGCGGTGGCGCGCGGCTTGCTGGCGATCCGCTCGCACGTCGATATCTGCGACGACCGGCTGCTGGCGGTCGAAGCGTTGCTCGAGGTGCGGCGGCGCGTCGCCCCCTACCTCGACCTGCAGCTGGTGGCGTTTCCCCAGGACGGCATCTTGCGCAGCCCGACCGCGCTGGCCAACCTCAAGCGGGCCGTCGCCATGGGCGTGGACGTGGTGGGCGGCATTCCCCATTTCGAGCGCACCATGGCCGACGGCGCGGCCTCGGTACGGCTGCTGTGCGAGTTTGCCGCCGAACAGGGCCTGCGGGTGGACATGCACTGCGACGAATCGGACGACCCGATGTCGCGCCACATCGAAACGCTGGCCTATGAAACGCAGCGCCTCGGCCTGCAGGGCAGGGTGGCCGGTTCGCACCTGACCTCGATGCACTCGATGGACAACTACTATGTGAGCAAGCTGCTGCCGCTGATCGCCGAGGCGGGCGTGGCGGCGATCGCCAACCCGCTGATCAACATCACCCTGCAGGGCCGCCACGACAGCTATCCGAAACGGCGCGGCATGACGCGGGTGCCTGAACTGATCGCGGTCGGCGTCGATGTCGCCTTCGGCCACGACTGCGTGATGGACCCGTGGTACGGCCTCGGTTCGGGCGACATGCTCGAAGTGGCCCACATGGGGCTGCACGTGGCGCAAATGACGGGCCAGGAAGCGATGCACCAGTGCTTCCTGGCGGTGACCGAGACCCCGGCCCGCATTCTCGGCCTGGACGGCTACGGCATCGCGCCCGGCTGCCACGCCGACCTGGTGCTGCTCGACGCCTAAGCAGCACGGTCGAAGCGATCCGCCTGCGCGCGGCGCGCCGGGTCGTGATCCGGCGCGGCCAGGTGGTCAGCGAGTCGCCGCGGGCCGCGGCCACGCTGACCTTGCCCGGCCGCCCGGCCGCCACCGCCTTCCGCCTGGAGCGCTGACATGCATATTCTCGAAACCGCCCGCCTGCTGCTGCGCACGATCGAAGAAAAAGACGCGCCGTTCTACTTCAACCTGGTCAACAGTCCGCCATTCCTGGCCAATATCGGCGACAAGGGCGTACGCAGCCTGGAAGACGCGGGGGCTTAAGCATCGCCAGCGGACCGGTCGCCATGCAGGCGGCGCGCGGGCATTCGCTGTATCTGGTCGAACTGAAGGAGACCGGGGTCTCGGTCGGGATGTCGGGCCTGATCAAGCGCGACGGCCTGGACGACGTCGACCTCGGCTACGCCTTCCTGCCGCCGTATTTCGGGATGGGCTACGGCTACGAGGCGGCGCTGGCCGTGCGCGACCATGCGCGCGACGTGGTCGGCCTGGAAGCGGCTGGTGGCCATCACCTCGCCCGAGAACGCGGCCTCGAACGGCTTGCTGGAAAAGCTCGGCATGCGCTTCCGAGAAAATCATCCACATGAGCCCGGATGATCCCGGCACCCGCCTGTACGGACTCGATCTGAATGAAACAACTTGTCGTTAGGACAGCTTTATTTCTTGGCTTTTTTCGGGCACTGGTCCATGATGAATATGCTTTCCACATAATAATTAATGCTGCTTTTTCTAATGCTCAGGAGCAATGAAAATGTCACTATCGAATGTGCGAATTGCCGTCCGTCTGGCGGTGCTCGGCCTGTTCTTCCTGGCCTCGCTGCTGATCGTGGGGGTGGGCGGCTGGCGCGCCCTGGTCAATACCAATGCCGTGAGCGAAGCGGCGATGCGCCAGTCGGCGATGCTGACCGAAGCGGTCGACACGGCGCAGCAGCAGCAAAGTGGAATTCAAGATCCAGGTGCAGGAATGGAAGAACATCCTGCTGCGCAGGGGGCGATCCGGCCCAGCTGGAAAAATACACGGCACAATTCAAGAAGACGGGCGAGAAGACCAACGCCGAACTGGTGCGCGTCAATGTCATCCTCGGCAAGCTGCAGCAGCCCACGCCGCTGGTGGACGAGGCAATCAAGGCGCACGAGGACCTGGGCAAAAATTATCTGGGCGCGCTGGAAAAATACGACAGCGCCAATGCCGACAGCTACAAGATCGTCGATGGCCTGGTCAAGGGCATGGACCGTCCGCCCACCAAGAAGATCGACGAGATTGTCGAGTTCATCACCAAGCAGTCCGACGCGCTGACCGCGCGCATGAACGCCGAACGGATCGCCTCCGAGCGCAAGACCACCTACCAGCTGTTTGGCATTTTGCTGGTGACCGTGGTGGTCGGCGCCCTGATCATGGTGTGGCTGGTGCGCTCGATCACGCAGCCGCTCAATGAAGCGGTCGACATCGCGCGTGGTCGCCAGCGGCGACCTGTCGACTCACATCAATGTGACGGGCACGGACGAAATCGGGGTGCTCCTCAAGTCGCTCAAGGAAATGCACGACAACCTGGCCGACGTGGTGGGCAAGGTGCGCGCCGGGACCGATGCGATCGCGCTGGCCTCGGCCGAAATCGCGCAGGGGAACAACGACCTGTCGGCCCGCACCGAGGAGCAAGCCAGTTCGCTCGAAGAGACGGCCGCCTCGATGGAAGAACTGACGGTGACCGTCAAGCGCAACAACGAAAGCGCCAACGAGGCCAGCGTGCTGGCTAGATGACGCTTCAGGCGTGGCGGTGCGCGGCGGCGACGCGGTGGCGCAGGTGATCAACACCATGGGCTCGATCAACGATTCCTCGCGCAAGATCGTCGACATCATCGGCGTGATCGACGGCATCGCCTTCCAGACCAATATCCTCGCCCTGAATGCGGCGGTGGAAGCGGCGCGCGCGCAAGAGCAGGGACGGGGCTTCGCGGTCGTCGCCTCCGAAGTGCGCAATCTGGCGCAGCGCTCGGCGGCGGCAGCCAAGGAAATCAAGGAACTGATCGGCGACTCGGTCGACAAGGTCGAAGCGGGCAGCCGCCTGGTCAGGCAGGCCTAAGCACCACGATGGATGAAGTGGTCAGCAGCGTCAAGCGCGTGACGTCCATCATTTCCGAGATCGCGGTGGCCAGCAGCGAGCAGAACGAAGGCATCAATCAGGTCAACCAGGCCATCATTCAGATGGACGCCGTGACCCAGCAGAATGCGGCGCTGGTGGAGCAGGCGGCGGCCGCGGCCGAAGCGATGCAGCAGCAGGCGGTCAGCCTGGCCGAAGCGGTCAGCGTCTTCAAGATCAATGAGAGCCACGTCAGGGCGGCGCTTAAGCACACGCGCGCCGCGGCACCGGTGCGGCTTAGGCCCTGCGCACGGTCCGGGCTTAAGCACCGCGCATCGTGTCCACCAAGGCCGGTGCGAAGCCGGTTCCCGCCGGTGAGCCGGACTGGGAAGAGTTCTAAGGCAGTTCGCTAGCGCTGGCTGGTGCTCCCCCACGGGAAGAACCAGACCAGCGGCTTGTCCACCCGGGCAGCCCACGATTTTTCATTGTGGCTGCCGCCTTCGTCGACGTAGAAACTGAGCTGCTCGTCGGCGCGGTAGCCTTGCGCCAGCATGGCGTCGCGCATCAGCAGCGTGTCTTCCAGGCCGTCGTTTTCCCCACCCGCATCGAGATAGAACTTGACGTTGACCTTGGGCGCCAAGCGCGTTCACCAGCGCCGCTGGTTCCACCAGAACGAGCTCGAAACGCCGCCCGCTTTCGAGAACACATCCGGCCGCTTTTGCGCGATCACGACCGACGCGATCCCGCCCAGCGACGAGCCCATGATGGCCGTGTTCTCGCGGCCCGGCAGGGTGCGCAGGGTCTTGTCGATGTAGGGCTTGACGGTATCGGTGATGAAGGCCTGGTAGGCGTCGATCTTGCCGCCGCCGTGCTTGGGATCGCAGCAGGGCGTGTATTCCTTGAACCGGTCGGGCGTGTTGTCGATGCCGACCACGATCACCTCGTCCATCACGCCGCTGGCGATCAGGTGGTTGGCCGTTTCGTCGATGCCCCATTCGGCGCCGTAGGCGGCGGTCTTGGCATCGAACAGGTTCTGGCCGTCGTGCATGTACAGGACCGGGTAGCGCTTGGCCGGGTTTTCATCGTAGCTTGGCGGCAGGTAGATGCGCAGCTGGCGGCTGTTGCCCAGCTGCGGCGAGGCGAAGTCCGGCACCATCGTCACCTTGCCGAACGGCGCGCCGAAGAAGGGATAGATGTCGACCGTGCTGCTTAGCCGCGAGGCGGTAGGTGCCTCCGGTCGACACCTTGTGCGCGCCGAGCACCGGCTTGATCGTCACCAGGCCCATGCTGTCGGGCCAGGTGTAGGTCCAGACGCCGTCGGCGCCGCGCGTGAGGGCCGCGCTCCTGGTCCAGCTCATGCGGCCCTTGTCGCCGCGGATGGAAATGGTCTCGGCACCGGCGTCGTAGTGAATGCGGACCGTGGTGGCAAAGGCGCAGGCGGTAGAGCAGCAGTGCCAGGGCGAATACAGCGCAGGGGATCAGTCGCATGCCTAGTTTCCTCATGGTGCTTCGGTCCGCAGCAGGCGGACGCCGTAAAGATCGAACCGGTTGAACGGTCCGTCGCTGCCGCCCGCCGCGCTGAACGTGCTGTTGGCCTGCAGGTAGCTCATATTATAGAAGTCGCTCAACACCAGCTGATAGCGGCCGGGCGCCAGCCGGGCCTAGCAGCGGGGTCGAGTAGACGGCCGGCGTTGCCGATTTTTCGCGGCGCGCATGCGGCAGTTGTACCACGCCCTGGGCCACGACGGCACCGGCCGCGTCTTTCACGGCCAGCCATTTCACGCCGCCGCTGATGCCCAGGTTGATCTGATTGGCGCCGTTGAAGTAGCGCACCTGCAGCTGGTACTGGCCCGCCTGGCTGACGTCGACGCCGTCCAGTACCAGCACGTCGCCGGTCTTGCCCCAGTCGCGCAGCGGCGCCCGGCACCGGCACCTCGATCGCTGCTTAAGCAGCACACGGCCGGGCTGTGGTGGCTGCGGTTGCCCGAGCTAAAGCAAACTGCGCTTCGAGCGCGTAGCACGATGCGGGGCCAGCCTTGCAGGTCGGTCCAGCTGCCCATGCCGAGCAGGCGGCGGCGGCCAGTTTGCCGTCGCGGTACACATTGTAGGTCGTCTTGTGCGCGCCGCGCGACGGCGTGAGCGCGAGCGTCACGCTGCCGTCGGCGGCCCTGGCCAGACTGGCGATGGCCGGTTCGCGCGGCCCGAACACGGCCGCCGATTCGCTGTACGGATCGGCGCCGACGCGCCGGATTTCCTGGTGGCCCGGGCGCAGTGCGCCGAGCGTGATGTCGATCACGCTGCCGTCGCGCAGCCGGTCCCACGCGATGCTGTCGCCCGCCCTGGCGCCGTCGAGCGTCACCGCCGCAAGCGCGTAGTAACCCTCTTTTTGTCCATGGCGGGCAGATGCACGCGCACCGACAGGCGCTTGCCATGCAGGCGCAGTCCGTGCAGGGCGATCTGCCCGGTGCTTAAGCAAACGCCTCGCGCCGCAGGCGGGTCGTGATGAACGGTTTGAGGGTGATGCCCTCAGTGCTTAAGCCGCCACGCCGAACACGTTTTCGACCACCATGCCCAGGTAGGCGCCCACGGACCACAGCTGGCGTTTCCGAGTTGATGACGGGCCCGATCAGTGCCGGATGCTGTTCGTCGAGCAGCAGCGGCTGGCCCGACAGCCACTCCAGGTTTTCCATGTTCGACATGTTGAGCGCTGCGCCGCGCATCAGCGCAGCATAGGCGGCGTCGGCGACGCTGACATTGCGGCCGATGGCGGCCGCCTTCAGTCCGTAGGCCGTCACGAACGGCCACATGGCGCGGTTATGGTAGACCGGCAGGTCTTGCTGCTGCGGGTAGATGACCGGCGCGCCCAGCGGGCCGTGCGGGTAGCGGGCCAGGATCCGGCGCGCGCGATGCGTCCGCCACGCCGGTGATGATCGCCAGCGACTGGCCCAGCCAGTCGAACTTGTGCATCGGCGCGGCGTCGAGATGGGGCGCCGTCAGGCTGCTGTACATGCTTTGAGCGTCGTCCAGCCACAGGCGGGTATTGATCGCCGCTTTCAGGTCGCGCGCCCAGGCCGTGTAGCGTTCGGCGCGGACGGCGTCGCCATGCTCGCGCGCCAGGGCCGCCGCCAGCGTCAGTGCCTTGTAGTGGCCGACGTTGGTCGACAGGGCGAAGGAACTGGCCAGCGAGGCGATGTCGTTCACGATCCAGGCGGCGTAGCTCTGGTCGCGCCAGTCGAGGAAGGATTGCTCGCCCGCGTACAGGCCGGTGCCCGGATCGAAGGCGGCCAGGCGGTCGTTGTCGATCGTGTTCGACAGGGCGCTCAGGGCGCGCCGCGCGAACACTTCACGTTCGGCGGCCTAGGCAGGGTGGCCAGCACGCGCTCCGCGCCGAAGGCCCAGGTGACGCGGTCGGTACTCACAGGCCAGCTGCCGCCGCTGCCGGTGTCCTGGATGATTTGCAGGCCGTCCGCGCTGCCTGCCGCCTGCTGCTGCGGGCGCACGCCCGACCGCCAGCCGGAGAGCTTGAAGTCGAGCGAGTTGCGCACCCGCTGCGGGTCGAGCAGGGCCAGGCCCAGGTCGGCCGCGTAGGACAGGTCGCGCGTCCACACGTAGTGCCATTTCTCGCCGGTTTCGAAGCACGCGCAGTCGACGGCGGCGCCACCGTTGTAGTTACCGTCGCTGATGCGGGCCACCGCATTCTGTTTCATTTCGGCGGTTGCCAGCGCGAACAGGGCGTCGAAGGCCAGGCTGCCGCTGCGTACCACGGGCAGGTCTGCCGTCTCGCTGTAGGCGGCCGATTGCGGGCCCGGATCTGCGCAGCTGCATCGTGGTCGATTGCGCGTAGCTGCGCAAGGGCGCGGCGGCGTCGGGCGACGAGAAGCGGACGGTCTCGGTCTTGCCATCGTAGGTCTTGAAGCGCAGGGCCGCGCTGTCCTTGTGGCCGAGGTGCGGGTCGGGCTGGACGACGGGGGCGGCCTCGATGCGGGTCACGCTCAGCACCGGTGCGTCGGGCCGGGACAGGTCGAGCCGGAAGCGGTAGTCTGCGCTCTGTTTGACGAACAGGAAGTCTTCGGGGCTAAGCATGCTTGTCCAGCGGGTAGTCGGTGCCCGGCGCGACGCTGACGCCGCGATCCGGACTGATGACCCATTCGGCCGACCAGTCGCGGCTGCCGATTTTGAAGGGATGATTGCCGGGGCTGAGGCGGACGGTGGCCTCGGCCACGCCCTGGCCGCTCTCGACCAGCGGATGGTCCAGGCCCCAGCCGTTGAAGCCGCCGCGCAGGAACATGGGATCATGCTTAGCCAGCGCGGCGCCGGATGCGAGCGCGCTTGACCAGCAGGAGTGTCAGACGGGTTTTCATCAGCGGTACTCGTTGGTTTCAACGACGCCCTTGAGGACGTCTTTGTTTTTCAGCATCGGGAAGTCTTGCGGGCGGTAGGGCCGGGGCTCCTGGAAGCGCAGGGTGCCGATCGCTTGCGCAAACGATGGCCGCAGGGGGCTCGCCGCGAGCGGCTTGCCATTCAGGCGAAGCTGCCCGGATGCGAGCGACAGCTGCGCGGCGCGGCCGGGAACGAGCGTGAAGCGGGCCAGCGAGCGGCTTTGGTTGGCATTGAGGAAGTCGAATGCCAGCTGGCGCGGCGCCTTGCCTAGGCCAGGCGCAGGGTCCAGCGCTGGCCTGCGTTGCGGCGCTGGAAGCGCAGCTCCAGTTCCTCGCCGTCGCCGAAGGGCAGCAGGGCGTCGAAGTGGGACCAGGCCGCGGGAATGGCCGGACTCAGTCCCAGCGTGTTTGCCAGCAGCTTGGGATGAAAGCCGACAAAGTCCTGGTAGCCGTTGCGCGTATTCGGCCACGCTCCACGATTGCGCATAGGTGCCCGAGGGCTTGAGGCGGCCGCCCTCATGGGGCAGCGCGTCCAGCAGTTCGCTCATGTTGCCGAGCGTGCCCAGGCCCAGGATCTGGCGCCCCAGGTTTTGCGCCAGCGGCCAGGAAAGGTCCTGATAGCCGAAGCGGTTCAGGGCGGTCACGGTGAAGCCCGCGTTCCAGCCCCAGATCGTGCCCTGGTGGTAGGCCGCATCCTTGTGATGGAAATCGGGATTCTCGTGGCGCGGGTGGAAATAGGGATCGTTCTGGCTCAGCGAGGCGATCCCGTAGGGGAACAGCAGCTCGGAGACGGCGTTGCAGGGTCACGTCCGCCTGCACGGCTTGCGGGACGAAGTCGTCGAACGGGGATCGACACCAGCATCAGCTGGTTGGGGCGGACCTTGGTATCGCGGCTGCCGTCTTCGCGCAGGCGGTCGGCCATCACGCGCCCGTCCCAGTACAGGCGCAGGAAGCTGGCTTTGGCCCGTTCGGCCAGCGCGCCCCACTGCGCGGCCCTGGCCTTGTCGCCTAGCCTGGGTGGCGAGGTAGGCGCCGCTTTGCAGGGCGGTGTACCAGAGCGCCTGGATCTCGACCGCGCGCGGCCGCGCGCCGACCAGGGCTGCTTGTTCTCGATGCGGGCATCCATCCAGGTGTCTGCCGAGTCGTGCGCGAGCAGGCCGTCCTGGTCCATGTAGTTGGCGATGGCGCCTTCGAAATAGGGCACCGCCAGGCGGTACATCTGGGCCGCGAATTCTGCGGTCGCCCGTGTACTGGATATATTCCATCGCTTCGCGCAGCATCCACGGCGTGCCGTCGACGGTATTGAAGATGATGCTGTCATGCTTGGGCGATGCGGTTCGGGATGCGGCCGTACTCCTTGTCGCGCGGTTCTTTCAGGTTCTGGTAGCGGGCGAAATTGGACAGCACTGCCTTGGCGTCGCCGAACTGGCCCGTGACCAGCAAGGTGCCCGGCAGCGCGATGAAGGTGTCGCGCCCCCAGTTGTCGTGGAACCAGGGCAGGCTTCTAGCCCAGATCCCGGTGCCGAATTCCTCGACCACGAACAGGCTGCTGGCCGCCTTGGCCCAGTTCAGCGCCTTGTTGTATTCAGCGTCGCTGGTGACCAGCATGCTCCGGGTGAGCGCGGCGTAGCGCTTGCGCCGTTCGAGGCCGATGGCGTCGGTCGCGGCCAGCGCGCGCCCTTGGCGGCCGCTTCCCCGGCGCTGCGGCCGAAGGCGAGAATGACCAGCATGCTGCGCAGCCGGCGCGCGGCTGCGCACGGTGGCGTCGTCGCCGATGGCGGCCGGGCGGTCGGCGGCAATGGCCGTGTACCAGACCTTGCCGGGCCCCGGCGCGCGTACCTGCACCTCGCCGTCGCGGGTGACGGCGCCGCCCGGCGGCAGCAGGGCGCTGACCGACAGCACGGCACTGGCGGCGCTGGTGACGCGGATCGCGACCGCCTGCTGTTTCGAGAGCAGCGCCATTTCTTCGGTGGCGCCGTCGGCATGGCGCACGCGGTGGCCGTAAGGGAGGACCTGTTCGGCGGCGCCGGCCAGCTGGTTGTCGTGCGCGCCGCTGCTGCGGTAGCCGCTGAACACCGTCTCGTTGCGGATCTGGTAGCTAGCGCGCCGCGCCGCGGTCTGGGTGTAGCCCTCGAAATAGTAAACGATATTGTCGCCGACCACAAACTGCGATTCCTGGCCCGGTGCGACCCGGATCGCCATCGACTCAAAAACGCGTCCACGGTGGGACGCTGGGCGGCCGCGGCGGGCGCCAGTGCCAGCGCCGCGGCAAGGGCGGTCAGCGCGCGCTTCATTCGATCTCCAGCACGACGACGGAACGCGGCGCCAGCGTCAGCGCGGTCTCCAGGGCGAAGCGCTGGCCGCTGATCACGTCGGTGCTAGCAGCGGGGCGCCGCCCAGGATCTCGGCAAAGCGCGCGGTCGGCAGCACGGCCTGGTCCTGGCCGCGGTTCATGGCCACCATGACTTTGCGGGTGCCGTCGTAGCGGAAGAAGACGTAAGTGCCGTTCTCGGCGCCGAAGTGCATGGTCTTCCCATGATGGATGACGCTGGCGCCCTTGCGCCAGTTGGCTCCAGCTTGCGCACGAACTGCTGCGCTTCGCGCTGGGGCGCAGGTGAGGCTTAAGCCGCTGAAGGCGTCCACCGTGTCGCCCGCCCAGCCGCCGGGAATGTCGCGCCGGTAGCTGGCGTCGTTGCGCGCGCCCGTCTCGCTTGTCATGAGGATTTCGCTGCCGTTGTAGAACTGGGGGATGCGCGGCATTGTCATCAGCCAGGCGATGCCGATCTTGTACAGGCCCAGGTCCTCATCGAGCCACGCTGAAAATGCGCGACAGGTCGTGGTTGCCGTCGAACAGAACCAGGTTGCCCGGATTCGGATACAGGTAGTCCTGCGAGAAGATCTCGTAGACGTCGGTGAAGCTTGGCGTCGGGTTCGTGGCTGGCCAGTGCCGCGCGCATGGCTTCGGACAGGGGGAAGTCCATCAGGCTGGGAAGGGAGCTGGTGTAGCCGTCGAAGTTGATCTTCCCCTTCTGCCAGTGGGACACCACGGCCGCATGACTTGTGCCACTCTTCGCCGACCATGTTCAGGTTCGGATACTCGGCCATCAGGCGCCGCGTGTACTCGGTGAGGAAGGCGCTGTCGGAGTAGCCGTAGGTGTCGATGCGGAGGCCCGACAGGCCCGCATATTCGATCCACCAGATATTGTTCTGAATAAGATAGGTGGCCACCATCGGGTTGGTCTGGTTCAGGTCGGGCATGCCCTTGCCGAACCAGCCGGTGGTGAAGTTCTGGCTGTCGGCGCGGCTGGCGTACGGGTCCTGGACGGCGACGCGGTGGTGTTTGGTCGGGGTGAACTGGTCGAGGTGATTGACCCAGTCCGGCGTGGGCATGTCCTGCATCCACCAGTGGCTGGAGCCGATGTGCGACAGGACCACGTCCTGGATGATGCCGATGCCGTGCTTGCGCGCCGTGTCGGACAGGCGGCGGTAATCCTCGTTGCTGCCGTAGCGCGGTCGACCTTGTAGTGATCGGTGGCGGCGTAGCCATGATAGGAATAGGCCTAAGCATGTTGTTCTCGACCAGCGGGGTGGGCCAGAGCTGGGTGAAGCCCATGGCTTGAATATAGCCGAGGCGCGCGATCATGCTTAAGCAATGTCGCCGCCGTGGCGCCCGCCCGGCAGCGCGCGGTTGGCCTGTTCGCTCAGTCCCTTGACGCTGTCGTTGGCCGGGTCGCCATTGGCGAAGCGGTCCGGCATGACCTGGTAGATCGCATCCTTGCTGCTGGAAGCCCTGGCGCTGAGCCGAACCGGATTCGCGTGCGCGCAACTGATAGCGGTAGCTGAGCGACTTGCCGAAGCGGATGTCAAACGCGCCCGGTTTCGCCTCGGGCGCGACGACCAGATCGATGAACAGATAGTTCTTGTTGGCCACGCGGGTGACGCTGGCGATGCGCACGCCGGGATAGGCAATGGCCGGTTCGAGCGCGCCGATGCCGCCGCCATGGACCATCAGTTGCAGTTTCTGGTTCTGCATGCCTAGGCCCACCAGAAGGGCGGCTCCAGGTGGTCGATCCGGGTTTGGGCCAGGGCAGGCGCCGTGAACAGGGCGGAACTGGCGAACAGGACGGTGGTCAGGAAGCGTTTCATGGCGGGCGGGTCTCCAGTGGGCGGGCGGTGATCGGTAGTTTCACTACCTTGTTATATGCTCAAAAGAATACTACAGCAGGGAGAGGCCATCAATCTTGATTGCAGTGCAGTCGATTCTGTCGCTAGTTAAGGTACAAGGAATGTGCCGCTAGGTCACCAAAGGGCAAAGGTCAAGAAACGAATTGCACATATTTTCTGCTATGTAGTAGCGAGAACACGACAGGGGCGGTTTTTGGCCCCGGCGGCGCCCCGGATTGGTGCTTTGGTGCTCGAAATTAGTGAAAAACAAGCTAAATGTAGTCGTACTACAGATTGCTTAGTTCTCAGATGTACCCTAAATACAACGACGTAGCCCCTCAGAATGGGAATGCTACGTAAAAAGACCACATTTCCGTAGTGCTGCGCAACTCTCGTTGACAGTGCATCTAGTTTTAGTACAAAATCTTCATCAGAGCGTCTTAGAACGTTTCGCTAAAGGATCCCGAGTAGTAGCTGCCAGGCTGGATTTCCGGGAATTGTGTAGTACTGATGAGATGAGGGGACAAATGAATATTTTCGCGAGTAAGGGCAGTAAGGCCGCTTTCAAGCTGAACCCGGTAGCCGCAGGTTGCGCCGTGTTCCTTTCCGTGCTGGGCACATCCGCCTACGCGCAAACCGCGCTTCTACAGCGGCGACGACGGCCAAGGCCGAGCCAGCAGTCCAGCAAGTGGTCGTATCGGGCATTCGCCGCGGTATTGAAGATGCGATCTCGGTCAAAAAAGACGCCAGCTCGATCGTTGAAGCCATTTCCGCGGAAGATATCGGCAAATTGCCGGATGTAAGTATCGCCGAATCCATCTCGCGCCTGCCAGGTCTGGCCGCCCAGCGTGTTGCTGGCCGTGCACAGGTCATCAGCGTACGCGGTCTGTCCCCGGACTTCGCGACCACGCTGCTCAACGGCCGTGAACAAGTATCGACCGGCGACAACCGCAGCGTCGAATTCGACCAGTATCCATCCGAGCTGCTGAGCGCCGTCACCATCTACAAGACCCCTGACGCTCAGCATGGTTGGCCAGGGCCTGTCGGGCACGATCGACCTGCAGACCGTGCGTCCGCTGTCGTTCGGCAAACGCACCGTCGCCATGAACGTGCGCGGCGAGCGCAATTCGCTGGGCAACATCGCCAACGAAAAAGCCACCGGCAACCGCGTCAGCTTCTCCTACATCGACCAGTACCTCGACCGCACCCTGGGCGTGGCGATCGGTTTCGCCCACCTCGATTCGCCGATCCTCGATCACCAGACCGGCCTGTATGAGCCATGGAAGACCGACGGCCGCAATGGCGTGCCAGCTTAAGCACCTACATCACCGACGGCGCCAAGTCGCTGGCCCGCAGCGGCCGCAACGAGCGTGACGGCGTGATGGCCGTGATCCAGTACCGTCCATCGAAAACCTGGACCAGCATGCTGGACATGTACGCTTCCCGCTTCAAGCGCAAGATACCGCCAACCAGTTCGAAGTCAATCTGTCCGGCTACAACGGCGGCGCCAGCCCGGCACCGATCTACAACCCGGCCACCACCGCCAATGGCGTGCTGACCGGCGGCACCATCGACAATGTCTACCCGCTGGTACGCGGCATGTACACCAAGCGCAAGGATGATATCCACGCAGCCTAGCTGGTCGAACAACTTCAACTTCGGCAACTGGTCCCTGGTCGCCGACGTGAACTTCTCGAAAGCCAAGCGCGACGAGCTGAGCCTGGAAAACAATCTGCAGATGGCTGGTCCTGGCGACACGGCCCTGCTCGATTCCGTGGCCCTGGGCTTCGGCAACGGCGGCTTCTCGCAAATGAATCCGGCCCGTGACTACAGCAACCCGGCCAACCTGTATGTGCGTAACTCGATCTACGGTTCGGGCTACGGCAAGGTGCCACGCGTGGAAGACGAGCTGAAGGGCTTCAAGCTGGTCGCTTCGCTGCCAGTGCCAAGCGCTGCCGAGAGCTTCCTGTCGGGTGTCGATGTCGGCTTCAATGTCACCGACCGTACCAAGAAAAAGCGTCAGCCAGAAGGCAACATCAACCTGAACGGCTCGCCAACGACGATTTCGTCGGACCTGCTGTACGCACCGGTTGACCTCGGCTTCAGCTTAAGCACCGGCGTGGTTCCTTCGTGGAACGTGCCAGGTGTGGTCGCCAAGTACATGACGTTCGCGCCGTCCGACACCGCCAGCTACCTGGTGTCGAAAGCCTGGGACGTGAACGAAAAGATCACGACCGCCTTCGTCAAGGCCAACATCGACCATGACTTCGGCGACATCAGCCTGCGCGGTAACTTCGGCCTGCAAATGCAGCACACCGACCAGTCGTCGACCGCCAACTACTACGATGGCACCGCGCCAGCTCTACCAGCAAGTCAAGCCTGTCGAAGACGGCAAGACCTACACCGACTACCTGCCAAGCATGAACCTCGTGTTCGGCCTGCCAGACCAGCAGACCATCCGTGTTGGCGCAGCCAAGCAGATCGCACGTCCGCGGGTAGACCAGCTGCGTGCCGCGCTCGAATTCGGCGTCGACACCACCACCTTCAAACCAGGCGGAAGCGGCGGCAATGCCAAGCTCGACCCATGGCGCGCGAAGGCCCTGGACGTGTCGTACGAGAAGTACTTCGGCAAGAAGGCTTACCTGGCTGCCGCCGTCTTCTACAAGAAGCTCGACACCTACATCTTCACCCAGACCAAGGACTACGATTTCTCGAAGTTCACGCCAGGGACGATCGCGAACACCAATATCGGCAACTACACCGCGCCATATAATGGCAAGGGTGGCACGCTCAAAGGTCTGGAACTGTCGGCATCGCTGCCACTGAACATGGTGTCGGACGTACTGGACGGCTTCGGCGTCACTGCCAGCGCGACCTTCAGCGACAGCTCGATCGCCATCGAAGACGGCGGCAGCAACATCGGCACCAACATCCCGCTGCCAGGTCTGTCGAAGCGCGTATCGAACCTGACGATTTACTACGAAAAGAACGGTTTCGAAACCCGCGTTTCGCAGCGTAAGCGTTCGGACTTCGTCGGCGAGATCGGCAACTTCGCCAACGACCGTACCCTGCGTTATGTGGTCGGCGAGAACGTGGTTGACTTCCAGGTTGGCTACAACTTCACCGAAGGCAGCCTGAAGGGCCTGGGTCTGGTACTGCAAGTGAACAACATCACGAACGCCGCGTACAGAAACTTACGCCGGTTCGCGTGACAAGCAGCTCGAGTACGGCAAGTATGGTCGCACTGTCATGGCAGGCGCGAACTACAAGTTCTAAGTGTTCTGATTTTGGTGATCTGATCTGATCTGATCGGTCGAAACCCCGTCGCGCAAGCGGCGGGGTTTTTTTCGTTTGGGGTCTGCGTTTGGGGTCAGGTCCGACATCCGGACACGGGCTCAGCCGCAACGCGGCTGAGCCCGTGTCCGGATGTCGGACCTGACCCCAAACGCAAACGCCTTACTTGCGGGAGAGCAGTCCGAGGCGAACCCGGCGCACGTTGACGACCGGCCCTTCGATCACGAGATGGTCGCCATCGCGCAGCAGGCGGATGTTGCCTTCTGTCCCAGCGCAGGACGCGCGGCAGGTTCTGGCGGTACACCACGGCATTGCCGCGCGCCCCCACTTCCACGTAACGCATGAAACCGAGCTCGTCGATGACCCGGCCCACGGCCTGTTCCGACGATGGCGTCACGCTCACCCGCACCGGCAGCACCATCGCCACGGAAATCAGGCCGCCCACGGCCAGCGCGGCCAGCAGCACGGCGGTCGACAGCAGAGGCACCCCCGCCAGCAGGGCCAGCGACTGCATGGCAAGTGCACTAACCAATAGTAGCGCCAGCCAGGAACCAAATTGCTTCCAGGACTGAAAAAGCAGGCAATAGCGCCAGGCGGGACGGGGATACAGGACGGAAGAGACGGTAAAACGGGGGATTGTTTGACTCGGAC
The DNA here is from genome assembly GCA_024703915.1 of Massilia sp. H-1. Classification (GTDB taxonomy): domain Bacteria; phylum Pseudomonadota; class Gammaproteobacteria; order Burkholderiales; family Burkholderiaceae_D; genus Telluria_A. The sequence goes on from CP087969.1 coordinate 3,914,413, forward strand.
ATGATTCTGGGGAAGCGGGGCGGAACCGCGCATCCTAACAGACATTCAACGGTTTTCGCGCCAACTTCTCTTGAACAGAGTAAAACTAGAGGATGCTGTCCCGTTCGGGCCAGCCTGTCAATTTGCGAGTGTCCCCATGTCTGAAACCCCTGTACTGAAGTTTGCCGATCTCAACCTTTCCGCCGTGGTGCTGAAAGTGATGAAAGAGGTTGGTTACGAAACGCCTTCGCCGATCCAGGCGGCCACCATTCCACTGCTGCTGGCCAATCGCGATGTGCTCGGACAGGCCCAGACCGGGACCGGCAAAACGGCCGCCTTCGCGCTGCCTATCCTGTCGCGCATCGATCTCAAGCAGCAGTCGCCCCAGGCGCTGGTGCTGGCGCCGACCCGCGAACTGGCGATCCAGGTCGCCGAGGCCTTCCAGACCTACGCGGCCCACATCAAGGACTTCCGCGTGCTGCCGATCTACGGCGGCCAGAGCTACGGTCCCCAGCTGTCGGCCCTGCGCCGCGGCGTGCACGTGATCGTCGGCACCCCGGGCCGCGTGATCGACCACCTGGAAAAGGCTCGCTCGACCTGTCCCAGCTCAAGACCCTGGTGCTCGATGAAGCCGACGAGATGCTGCGCATGGGCTTTATCGACGACGTCGAACAGATCCTGCAAAAAACGCCGGAAACGCGCCAGACCGCGCTGTTCTCGGCCACCATGCCATAAACGATCAAGCGCATCGCCAAGACCTATCTGCGCGACGCGGCCGAAGTGACGGTCGCCGCCAAGACCGGCACCGCCGACAATATCCGCCAGCGCTACTGGATGGTGAGCGGCATGCAGAAAACGGAAGCGCTGACCCGCATCCTGGAGGCCGAGCCGTTCGACGGCATGATCATCTTCGCGCGCACCAAGCTCGGTACCGAAGAACTGGCCTCCAAGCTGCAGGCGCGCGGCTTTGCCGCCACGGCGATCAACGGCGACATGCAGCAGGCGCAGCGCGAACGCACCATCGAACAGCTCAAGAACGGCAAGATCGACATCCTGGTCGCCACCGACGTGGCCGCGCGCGGCCTGGACGTCGAACGCATCAGCCACGTGATCAATTACGACGTGCCGTCCGATCCTGAGAGCTACACCCACCGTATCGGCCGCACCGGCCGCGCATGCCTGCAGCGGCGAAGCGATCCTGTTCATCACCCCGCGCGAGCAAGGTCTGCTCAAGGCGATCGAGGCGCGCCACGCGCCAGCCGGTCGCGCCGCTGACGCTGCCGACCGTCAAAGCCGTCAACGACGTGCGGATCGCCAAATTCAAGGACCAGATCACCGAGGCGATCGCCGCCGGGCCTGGATGTGTTCCGCTCCCTGATCGAGGAATACGAGAACGAACAGAACGTGCTTAGAGCGATCGAGATCGCCGCCGCACTGGCGCGCCTGGCGCGCGGCGACGTGCCGCTGCTGCTGGAAAAACCGAACCGCGATGCCAAGAGCGCGCCGTCCTGGAAGGATGACGCACCGTCGCGCGCCGCCGCTCGGACGCGCCGGCCCGCCCTGACCGCGGCGACGCGCCTGCCTTCAAGCGCGAACGCGTCGCCCGTCCGCAGGAAGACGGCATGGGTACCTTCCGCATCGAAGTGGGCCACGCGCACGGCGTCAAGCCGGGCAATATCGTGGGCGCCATCGCCAACGAAGCGGGCATCGAGTCCAAGTACATCGGCCGCATCGAGATCTACGACGACTACAGCATGCTCGATCTGCCGTCGGACATGCCGCCGGACCTGATCGACCACCTCAAGGGTGTGTGGGTCAGCTCTACCAGCAGCTCAACATCACGCGCGATGGCGAAGCGCCTAGCCGTGAAAAAGCCGGTGCGCCGAAGAAGGCCGATGGGCGACCGCCGCTTCGAGGAGAAAAAGCTGGGACCTAAAAAATCCTACGACTCCAAGAAGAAGGAGCATCGCAAGGGGCCCAAGCCAGCTTGATCGCAACCGGCCAGCAAAACGTCCTGTTCATCTGCAGCAGGAACCAGTGGCGCAGCCCGACGGCGGAGCAGATGTTCCGCCGCCGTCCCGCGCTGTCGGTGCGCTCGGCGGGCACCAGTTCCGGTGCCCGTCGCAAGGTGACCGAGGGCGACATCGCCTGGGCCAGCGTCATCCTGGTGATGGAAGAAAAACACAAGTCCCGCCTGAAGGCCGAATTCGGCCGTCTCCTCGAAGGCCGCGCCATCCACGTGCTGGATGTGCCGGACGATTACAAGTACATGGATCCCGAACTGGTCGAGCTGCTGGAGCAGTCGGCCGGACCCTTGCTGTTCCCTGACTGACCCTTGAAGGAGTGCCGATGAAGATGTCCAAGATGCTGGCGTCGCTGGCGATGGTTGCTGCCCTGGTAAGCTGTGCCAAGCCGATCCCATGCTGCGCAGGCGGCCTATGTCGGCCACTGGACCAGTGCCAATGTGGTGCTGGCCATCAGCCAGGACGGCACGCTCAATTACCGTAAAGTGGAAGGCAGCCGTGCCACGACGATCAACGCGCCCGTGCTCGAATTCGTCGGCAGCAGCTTCACTGCTTAGGCGTCGGTCCGATCAAGACGACCTTCGTCGTCAGTGTCGCGCCGCACAAGGACGGCGCGGTCTGGAAAATGACGGTGGACGGGGTCGAGCTGACCAAGTACTGACCGTTCTTAGTGCGCGCCTGCCGTCATCCCGAGCGGGCTTGCGGCCCCCTGGCGGTCCCGGACCAGCAGCCACAGCGCCGCCGAAATGGCCAGCGAGCCGCCGCAAATCACATACAGCACGCTATTGTTGCTTAAGGCGTCCTTGAGGACGTAGCCGACGCCGGTCGACATCAGTTGCGGCAGCACCACCGACAGGTTGAACACGCCCATGAAGAAGCCCATGCGGCTCTTGTCGACCTTGTCGCTCATGATGGCGAATGGCAGGCTCACGATGGCGCTCCAGCCGATGCTTAGCCACCGCGATCAGCACATACAGCATCAGCGGCGTGCGCGTAGGCGGCGATGGCGAAGTAGGCGCTTAGCCATGATGGCCACGCACGCGGCCTGCGTGTTCACGCGTCCGATGCGTTTGGCCAGCGGCCCCAGTACCAGGGCCTAAGGCAGCAGGAAACCGACCGTATTCAAAATGGCGAACGAGTAGGCGATCACCTGGCCGCTCAGCATGTTCGCTTGCGCCTCCGGCAGGCCAACTACAAGCACGATGTGAGTCTGGATGAAGCCGTAGGTGTAGACGAACATCGACTGCACGCCCAGCCACGAGAAGCCGTGCGCAATATAGATGCGCGCCAGCTGGCCCCAGTCGGCGCGCTTGTTTCCACGGTCCCGGCCGCGTTCTCGGCTTTAAGCACGTTCAGCTCGCGCTGCTCCTTGATGAAGAACATCGGCACCACCGAGAACGCGAACACGACGATCGCGCCCAGCGAAATCAGGGTCTCGTTGCCGAAGGTGGCGCCGACCAGATACGCCATCACGCCCCAGAATCCCGAAATGGTCTGCATCCAGGTATAGCCCTTGGTGCGGGCCTCGCCTTCAGGGCGTGAGGTCGGCGATGATGGAGCGGGTCGGGTTGGAAGCTGATGTTGATCGACAGGTCAAGCACCAGCGCGATCACGACCGCCACGGCGAGGATGTTGCTTACCCCCGAGGAAGCGGTCGACCTGGTCGATGCGCGGCAGCAGGAACACCATCAGCGCGGCCAGCGTGCCGCCGATCAGGATGAAGGGACGGCGCCAAGCCGCCCCAGAACCATGCCTTGTCGCTGATCAGGCCAATGACCACCTGGCCCAGGATGCTTAGGCGGTCAGGGCTTGGCAGCCCACACGATCCCGATCTGATGAATCTCGAGCCCGAACTTGGTCGACAAGATCCAGCTCAGGGCCGAAATCTGGATACACAGCGCGAAGCCCATGGCCGTCGACGGCAGGCTCATCGTTGCATAGAAAAAGTTACTCAACCGCTTCTGCATATCCAGCATGGTGTCCCCATCGGTTCTGTTATTTGACTACAATTTTGGCTATTTTTGTTGGTTTGCTGCGTCAATTCTACTATGGAACGGTTTGGATTGACACTGAGAAATCGCCATGTTACTTTGCTACAAATGACACAATAATCTCATTGGGGACACTGATGCACATGCAATTTTCGGCCATCAAGCCGCGCCTGACCTTCTGGCAGCTGTGGAATATGAGCTTCGGCTTCTTCGGCATCCAGTTTGGCTTCGCGCTGCAAAATTCGAACAGCAGCCGCATCTTTTCGACCCTGGGCGCTTCACCCGACGACCTGCCGTGGTTCTGGCTGGCCGCTCCCGTCACCGGCCTGCTGGTGCAGCCGATTATCGGCTACCTTAGCGACAACACCTGGCATGCGACCTGGGGCTTGGCGCCGTCCGTTCTTCTTCATGCAGCGCGCTGCTGGCGACGCTGGCCATGTTCCTGATGCCGAATTCGACCGCGATCTGGATGGCCGTGTTCGCGCTGTGGATCATGGATGCCTCGATCAATGTGGCGATGGAGCCGTTCCGCGCCTTCGTCGGCGACAAGCTCGATCCCTCGCAGCAGACCTCGGGCTTTGCGATGCAAACCTTCTTCATCGGCTGCGGCTCGGTGATCGCCTCGCTCCTGCCAAGCATGTTCGACTGGGCGGGCTTTTCCAACGTCGCCGTCAACGGCAGCATTCCGGAAACCGTGCGCTACTCGTTCTACGTGGGCGGCGTGGCCTTCATGGGCGCGGTCCTGTGGACGGTGCTGACGACCGAAGAGATTCCGCCATCCGACCTGGCGCGCTTTCGCGCCGAGCGCGCCATGGCGGCAGCCTGGTCACCACGATCAAGGATATCCTGGCTAGAAGCTTCGGCAAGATGCCGCTGACGATGCGCCAGCTGGCCGCGGTCCAGTTCTTCTCGTGGAGCGCGCTGTTTGTCATGTGGGTCAATACCACCAACGCGATCGCGGCCAATGTGTACGGCACCACCGATGCGCAGTCCGACGCCTTCCAGAGCGCGGGCAACTGGGTTGGCGTGATGTTCGCCGTGTACAACGGCGTATCGGCGCTGGCCGCCTTCATCCTGCCTGTCATCGCGCGCAAGACCAACCGCAAGGTGCTGCACATGCTGTGCCTGATCATTGGCGGCATCAGCCTGGCCAGCATCATGTTCATCCACACCAAGGAGCTGCTGCTGTTGCCGATGATCGGCGTGGGCATCGCCTGGGCCAGCATCCTGACCGTGCCGTATGCGATTCTGGCTAGGCTCCCTGCCTGCTGAAAAAATGGGCTACTACATGGGTGTCTTCAACTTCTTCGTCGTGATCCCGCAGATCGTGGCTTAAGCCTCATTCTCGGCCCGATCACGGTCAAGTATCTGGGCGGGCATGCGGTCAATGCGCTGGCGCTGGGCGGCTTGTGCATGGCGATCGGCGGCGTGTGCACCCTGTTCGTGAAGGACGATGCGGTCGCGGCCAAATAACTGGCGTCTCGATTTGTCAACTTGTCGTATCCTTCCGGGTTCACGACAGGAGTAAATACATGGCAATTCAAGAATTCAGCACGACCCCATTCGCCGGGCAGAAGCCCGGCACGTCCGGACTGCGCAAAAAGTGACGGAGTTCCGCCAGCCGGGCTACCTCGAAAACTTCGTGCAGGCGCTGTTCAATACGCTCGGCGACTGCGCCGGGCAGATCCTCGTTGTCGGCGGCGACGGCCGCTTTTTCAACCGCCAGGCGATCCAGGTCATCCTGCGCATGGCCGCCGCACACGGCTTCGGCAAGGTGCTGGTCGGCCGCGGCGGCATCCTGTCCACTCCGGCCCTGAGCTGCGTGGTGCGCAAGCACGCCGCTTCCGGCGGCATCGTGCTGTCGGCCAGCCACAATCCGGGCGGGCCGGACGGGGACTTCGGCATCAAGTACAACATCGCCAATGGCGGACCGGCGCCCGAGCGCATCACCGACGAAGTCTATCGCCAGACCGGCACCATCGGCTCCTACCGCATCAGCGACGCAGCGGACATCAATCTGGACCAGACCGGCAGCGCGCAAATCGAGCAGATGCAGGTCGAGGTGATCGATTCGGTGGCCGACTACGCCCAGCTGATGGCCCGCCTGTTCGACTTCGAGGCCATCCGCGCCATGTTCGCGCGCGGCTTCACGATGCGCTTTGACGCGATGAGCGCCGTCACCGGCCCGTACGCGCATGCGATTTTCGAAGGCATCCTCGGCGCAGCCATGCTACACCGTCCTGCACGGTGAGCCGCTGGAAGACTTTGGCGGCCACCATCCCGATCCCAATCCGGTCAATGCAGTAAGCCTGGTCGCGCTCATGAACGCAGCGCACGCCCCAGATTTCGGCGCCGCATCCGACGGCGACGGCGACCGCAACATGATCGTCGGGCGCGGCATCGCAGGTCAGCCCGGCCGACAGCCTGGCCATCATCGCCGCCAACGCCACCCTGGCGCCCGGCTACCGGGACGGCCTGAAAGGCATCGCCCGTTCGATGCCGACTTCCGGCGCGCCGGACCGCGTGGCCCATGCGCTCGGCATCCCCTGCTATGAAACCCCGACCGGCTGGAAGTACTTCGGCAACCTGATGGACGCTTCTAGCCTCGTCACGCTGTGCGGCGAAGAGAGCTACGGCACCGGCTCCGATCATATTCGCGAGAAGGACGGTCTGTGGGCGGTCCTGTTCTGGCTCAACCTGCTGGCGGCGACCGGCAAGAGCGTCGACACCCTGGTGCGCGAGCACTGGGCGCGCTTCAGGCGCAACGTCTATTCGCGCCACGATTACGAAGCCGTCGAAACTGGAGCCGCCAACGCCGTGATGCGGCGCCTGCACGCGGTACTGCCTTCGCTGGCGGGCACCAGCGTCGGCGGCCACACGGTGGCGCTGGCCGACGATTTCGCCTACACCGATCCGGTCGACGGTTCGGTGTCGCTGGCGCAGGGCATCCGGATCGTCATGACCGACGGCGCGCGATCGTGTTCCGCCTGTCCGGCACCGGGACCGAGGGCGCGACCATCCGCCTGTATCTCGAACTGTACGAAGCCGATCCCGCACGTCACGGGCTCGATGCCCAGCACCTGCTGGCCTAGCTTGCGCAAGCGGCCGACAGTCTGGCCGAACTGAAATCGGGCACTGGCCGCCAGGCGCCTTCCGTCGTCACCTGACCCAAGCACTTCCACCACCACAGGAAAACCATGAAATTACCGGCACTCGCAGTCTCCCTGGCGCTCGCTTTCGGCGCGGCCAGCGCACCCGTATCCGCACAGGTGGCAAACAAGCCCTTCCTGTGGGAGAACGCGACCGTGTATTTCATGCTGACCGACCGCTTCAACAACGCCAACAAGGCCAACGATCTCGCCTACGGCCGCAAGGCCGACGGTGCGGTCCTGCGCAGCTACATGGGCGGCGATTTCGCGGGTATCACGGCCAAGATCCGCGAAGGTTACTTCGAGTCGCTCGGCGTCGATGCGCTGTGGATCTCGCCGCCGGTGGAGCAGAACCATGACAGTACCGACGAAGGCACCGGCGTCTCATATGGCTTCCACGGCTATTGGGCCAAGGACTTCACCAGCGTCGACGCGAACCTGGGCACCGAGGCCGACCTGCACGAGCTGGTCGACACCGCCCATGCGCACGGCCTGCGGGTGCTGCTGGACGTGGTCATGAACCATACCGGCCCGGTGACCAAGGCGGATCCGGCATGGCCGAAAGAATGGGTGCGCCTCGATCCGCTGTGCACCTACAAGGATGCGAAGACCACTGTCGATTGCGCGCTGGTCAAGAATCTGCCGGACATCCGCACCGACAGCAACAAGAACGTCAAGCTGCCGCCGTCGCTGGTGGCCAAGTGGAAGAGGGAAGGGCGCTACGAGCGCGAGGTGGGCGAACTCGATGCCTTCTTCAAGCGTACCGGCTATCCGCGCGCCGCGCTACTACCTGATGAAGTGGCATGCCGACTGGGTCCGCAAGTACGGCTTCGACGGCTTCCGCGGCGACACCGTCAAGCACACGGAGCCCGGCGTGTGGAAGGAGCTCAAGACCGTCGCCAGCGAAGCGTATGAAGACTGGAAGCGCGCCAATCCGTCCAAGCGGCTCGGCGACGACAAGTTCTTCATGGTGGCCGAGGTGTACAACTACGCCATCAGCCACGGGCACAAGTTCGACATGGGGCGCGGCCAGCTGGTCGACTTCTATGCCAACGGCTTCGACAGCCTGATCAATTTCAGCCTGCCGGGCGATGCCAAGAAGGGCTACGAACAGCTGTTCAGCAGTTATTCGGCCATGCTGCACGGGCCGCTGGAAGGCAGCTCCGTCCTCAATTACATGAGCTCCCACGACGATCCCAGCCCCTTCGATCCGCTGCGCACGCGGGCCTTCGAAACGGCGACCAAGCTGATGCTCGCGCCCGGCGCCGCGCAGATCTATTACGGCGACGAGACCGCGCGCCTGCTCAAAATCGACGGCGCCGTCGGCGACGCCACGCTGCGCTCGTTCATGAACTGGGACGACCTGGCGAATAATGCGCAGCGGCCCGGCTACAAGGTGGGCGACCTGCAATTCCACTGGACGCGCCTGGGCCTGTTCCGCAAGGCGCATCCGGCGGTGGGGGCGGGCGTGCACACGCAGCTGCAGACCAGTCCCTACACCTTCAAGCGCGTGCTCGAGCGCGGGGATCTGCGCGACCGGGTGGTGGTGGCGCTCGATCTGCCGAAAGACAAGGCGCCCGTGATCAGCGTGGCTTAAGCGTGTTCAGCGACGGCCAGACGGTGCGCGACTATTACACGGGCAAGACGGCCGTGGTCGCGGACGGGAAGGTCACTTTCGAGGCTTAAGCAACGCGCTGGTCCTGATCGGCTACTGATCCACGTTTCTTTCGGCACTTCTTTGGTGCATTTCGTACAATAGGGTATGCTACGCGCGAACCTGCCCTATTTACACGATGACCAAAGAATCCGACTCCGAACCGAAGTACAGCCGCACCGCCTACGCCGATGGACCGCGCCTGCTGGCCGACATCGGCGCCACCCACGCGCTTTGCCCTCGAAACCGCTCCCGGCGTGCTGCGCTCGGTGCGCGTGCTCAAGTGCGATGACTTCAGCGGCATCGTGCCGCTGCTGCATTCCTACCTGGCCGATCACAAGAATATCCGGCTGAACCACGCCGCGTTCGCGCTCGCCAATCCGATCAGCGGCGACATGATCCGCATGACCAACCGCGACTGGACCTTCTCCACCGACGAAGTGCGGCGCGAGCTGGGCCTGAACACGCTGCTGATCGTGAACGACTTCACGGCGCTGGCAATGTCGCTGCCGGGCCTGTCGGGTGCGGACCTGATGCAAGTCGGCGGCGGCGCACCGGCGTCGAACGCGGTGATCGGCGTGCTCGGACCGGGCACCGGCCTTGGCGTCTCGGGCGTGATTCCCACCATCGACGGTTTCGTCACGCTCGGTTCCGAAGGCGGTCACGTCAACTTCGCTTGTCGGCCGACGAGCGCGAATTCGCCATCCTCCAGTACGCGTGGAAGGAATGGCCGCACGTCTCGAACGAACGCCTCATTTCCGGCCCCGGCATGGAGATCACCTACCGCGCGCTGGCCGAACGCAACGGCGTCAAGGTTTCGCCGCACACCTCGCCCGAGATCATCAGCGGCGCGCTCGACGACAGCGATCCGCTGTGTATCGAGGTGCTGGAATGCTTCTGCGGGATGCTGGGCGGCGCCGCCGCCAACCTGGCGGTGACGCTGGGCGCATTCGGCGGGATCTTCATCGGCGGCGGCATCGTGCCGCGCATGGCCGAGCTGTTCGCCAAATCGGGCTTCCGCGCCCGCTTCGAAGCCAAGGGCCGCTTCACCGGCTACCTGTCCGAGATTCCGACCTATGTGATCATGACGCCCAACCCGGCTTTCTACGGCGTGGCGACGATCCTGTCGGAACATCTGCGCGGACGCAGCGGCGCCAATACCCTCATGGAGCGTGTGCAGCATCTGCAGCACGAACTTTCATTCTACCGAGCAGCGCGTGGCGACACTGGTGCTCGAACATCCGCGCAAGGTGCTGGGCGAGCCGATCGCCGAGATCGCGCGCCTGGCCGACGTCAGCCAGCCGACCGTGATCCGCTTCTGCCGCTCGCTGGGCTTTTGGGCCTGGCCGACTTCAAGCTCAAGTTCGCCAGCAGCCTGACCGGCACCATCCCCGTGCGCCACAGCCAGGTGCGCGTGTCCGACAGCACCCACGACCTGTCGGCCAAGGTGATCGACAACACGGTGTCGGCGATCCTGAAATTCCGCGACCAGCTGGACGTGGTCTCGATCGACCGCGCCATCGACTTGCTGCGCAATGCGCGCCGCGTCGAGTTCTACGCGATGGGCAATTCACGCGTGGTGGCGCTGGACGGCCAGCACAAGTTCTTCCGCTTCCGTATTCCGACTTCGGCCTACGGCGACTCGCACCTGTTCAAACTGGCGGCCGAGCTGCTCAAGCCGGGCGACGTGGTGATCGTGATTTCGACCTCGGGCCAGCTGCCTGAGCTGCTCGAGGCAGTCGATGCCGCGCGCATGCCGCGCAGGGCGGTGATCGCCATCACCAGCAGCAAGTCGGCGCTGGCCAAGAAGGCGACCGTTTGTCTGGCGGTCGATCACAGCGAAGACAGCACCTCGTTCCTGTCGATGATTTCGCGCATTCTGCAGCTGCTGCTGATCGATATCATGTCGGTCGGGATTTCACTGGGGCCGCAGGCGATTAACGACACCGATGCCGAGAAAAAGCGCATGCTGATTTCGCACCTCGATATCTAAACTTCACTCCACAAACACCACCGCCGTGCGCGCCGGGATGTGCATCATCCCGGTGGCGCTGTCGTAGGCCGCCTGCGCCGCGCGCGGTCGCTGCGGTGGGCCGGATGCAGGCGCATGCGCGCCGCGACCGCCGCATCGAGCGCGATGGCGCGTTCTTCCTTGTCCACGTTAATGAAGTAGTTCACGGCCTGGTAGTGCGCGCCGGGATAGCCCTTGCCGTCGATGCGCGCCACGATCACGGTCGGCACTTGCTGCGCGCCCGTGTTGTAGAAGCGCAGGCGCTGGCGGATGTCGGCCGCGCTGCGCAGGCGGAACAGGGTTGAGCTGGCGCGAATGCGCAGCAGGTCGCGGAACGCGTCGCGCGTGAAGGCGATATCGGCGGGCGCCTAAGCTTGAGCGCGGCGTTGGCCAGCAGCGGCTTGATCAGCGCATAGTCCTTGCCGTTGTCGGCCTCCGGCGGCAAGCCCGTGCCGAAGTAATTGTCCTGGTAGCTCCAGTCGATGCGGTTGAACCAGTCGCCCGAATTGAAGCTGTTGCGGTCGAGTGACTTGGAGCGCAACGTGTCGATCCCCGCATGGAAGTAAGCCACGCCCTGGCTGAAGGCGTTGATGGCCACGCCCAGGATTTGCACGCGCGTTCCGCGCCGCTGGTGGCCAACGGCAGCTTGAACACGTTCGTGTCGTACAGGGTATGGTTGTCGTGGTTCTCGACATAGTTGACCGTTTCGCCCGGTTCGCTCATGTGTAGCTAGCTGGCTGCCCCCGCCGTAGTCGATGGCTTCCAGCGCGCTGACTTTGCCGGACCAGGTCTGCAGCGGGTAGCTGCGCGCCGAACCGGCCAGTCCGACCTTGACCATGTCGGACGACTGCAGCAGGTCCGCCAGCGGCCGTTCAGCCTAGCCTGCGCATTGGGGTCGTAGACCAGGCCGTTGATATAGCCCTGGCGCCGGATCATGTCCAGCCCCGAGTCGCTGGCACCGCCGCCGCGCACATGGTCGCGCGCGGTCGCTGAAGGTGCCGATCCCGCTGCCGTTGAGCGACAGCTGCGAGGCTTGCACGAAGCGCGCGCCGCTTTCTACTTCACCGAAATTCCAGCCTTCGCCGATCAGGTTCACATGGCGGCCCGCGGCGCGGTTCACGCGCGCCTGCAGGTGCTCCATGGCCGCGCGTGGCTGGTGGCCCATCAGGTCGAAGCGGAACGAGTCGATGCGGTAGTGGCGCGTCCACAGTTCCGCCGAATCGACCATCAGCTTTTCCATCATCAGGTTTTCGGTCGCCGTGTTGTCGCAGCAGGTCGACTGTTCGACCGCGCTGTCGCCGCGTCGAGCCGGTGGTAGTAGCCCGGGACGATGCGGTCCAGGACCGCGTTCGTGCTGGCTTCTACCCCGGAAGGTGTGGTTGTAGACCACGTCCATGCCGACCCGCAGGCCGAGCGCGGTGCAGGTTCATCACCATCTGGCGGAACTCGATGATACGGCGCGCGCCGTCTGCCGGATCGCTCGCGTAACTGCCTTCCGGCGCGCTGTAGTGGTAGGGGTCGTAGCCCCAGTTGAAGCAGTCCGTCTTTGCCGTCGCCGCCACCAGCGCCTGCTGCGTGTCGCCGTCCGGTGCGCCCTGCAGGGAGCGGCACCGCGCAGTCCTGTTCGGGCACGGTGGCGATGTCGTACACGGGCAGCAGGTGGATGTCGGTCATTCCGGCGGCGCTGAGCGCGGCCAGGTGCCGCATGCCGTTCGAATTCGCTTCGCCAAAGGCAGCGTACTTGCCGCGTTTGGTAGGCGCCACGCTGGCGTCATTGATGGAGAAGTCGCGTACATGCAGTTCGTAGACCACCATGTCGGTCTGCGCCTTGACCTTCGCGGGCGCCTGGTGCCGGTCCCAGCCCGCGGGCTTGAGCCGCGCCGACGCCAGGTCCGCGATGTAGCTGCGCTTTGAGTCGGTGGTCAGGCTGACGGAATAGGGATCGGTGACCAGATTGCGTACCAGGCCGGCGCCGTCGGCCACCACGTCGACGACGTAGCGGTAGTATTTTCCGGACAGGTCATGCTAGCCAGATCCGCGCGCCAGATGCCGGTGCGCGGATCGGCCTGCAGGGCGGTGACGGCGGTGGCGTTCGTGCTGCCGCCATCGTAGGTGCACACGGCCACCTGCTGCGCGCTCGGCGCCCACAGCTTGAAGCGGGTGTTCCGGCGCGACGGATGCACGCCAAGGTCGCGCGTCTGCGCGGCGGCGCCATACAGGTCGTCCAGTGCAGCCTACCGCTTGCAGACGGGTGGCGGCGCTCGCGCTGCCGTCGCTGTTCTCGCGGACCAGCACCAGTTGCTGACGATGGAGGGCGGGCAGCTGTGCCAGGTCCGGCGCGGCCAGTTCCAGCACGGGACCGGCGCCCACATACTTGAAGCGCTTGCCAAGCACGGGCGCATTCTGACACCGTCATCGGCAGCGCTGCTGCTGCCGCTGACGACGCGGCCCATCGGCCACGGCGATGGCGCCGGAAGGGGAGTAATACAGCTTGAAGGTGCCGCTGGCATCGGCGCCTGGCCAGCGCGCGGCGCCGGTCGAGCCAGACGGCGCGCGCCTCCATCAGCGCGGCAGCCAGCCTGCAGGATGGTCTGGAACCCGGTCCCGTCGCATGCCGCGAGCGGTACATGCTTAGCATGGGCCACAGCGCGCATGGCAATGAGAGCGATGACGGCGGCGAAGCAGGGCGTAAGGCGCATGAAAATCCTGATCAATTACCCCAGTTACAGACTTTCGCAACCGGGGTTGGTAATGGAATCAGGAGTTTAGCCCATTTTATGTAGTTGTACTACGCATCGCTGCGCCGGTAGTTGTCCGTCATCTGGTAGCGGGTGGCGAACCAGCCGAAGACCAGGGCGGCGGCCATCGCGAAGGCGGCGAAGAAGAACATCTGGAACGCCATCACGCTGATCCCGCTGCCGCTGACATGGGCGAGCAGCGCTTCGTTCTTGATGCCCTTGTTGGCGATCAGGACCCACAGGTTGCCCACCGTCGTGGCCAGGAACCAGAAGGCCATGATCACGCCCTTCATCGACTTGGGCGCCTGGCTGTAGGCGAATTCGAGGCCGGTCGCGGCGACCAGCACTTCGCCAAAGGTGAGCAGCGCGTAAGGCAGGACTTGCCAGGTCATGGAGACCGGCGTGCCGCTGTCGATGGCCAGCTGCACCGCGCCGATGACGATCCACGACAGGCTGGAGAACACGATCCCGGTCGTCATGCGGCGCAGCGGCGTCACTTCGATGCCCGTCTTGCGCAGGAGGGGGAACAGCACCGCGTTATTGAAGGGGATGAACAGCATCACCAGCAGCGGATTGAGTGCCTGCATCTGGGCCGCCACGAACGTGAAGCTGGTGCCGAACATGGAGATTGTCGGTGCGACCATCTTGTCGGCCTGGACGATCCAGGTCGAGGCCTTCTGGTCGAACAGTGAGAAGAAGGGCGTCGACAGCGCGAACACGATCAGCACGCGCAGCACGGCGCATACGCCGTCGACCGCTTCGTCCGGATGAATGCCGCGCGTTCGAGCTGCATGGCGGTGCCGATGCCGCCAAAGGCCAGCAGCAGCACCAGCGCCGTGCAGGCGGCGATCACGAAGCCCCACGAGGGCGACATGGCCAGCGAAGCGCAGGCAGCCAACCGCGCTGCTACCAGCGCGAGTGTCAGTCCGGGACGGCCCTGGCCTACCGCACGCGTGAGCAGCGCCGTGCGGCAGACGTTCAGGAAGGAGTGCGGATCGGGCGGCGACGGCGGCAGGTGCACGTATTTCTTGCGGCCGCTCCAGAAAATCAGGGTGGCGATGAACATCAGCGCGCCCGGAATGCCGAAGGCGACCGACGCGCCGTAGTTCTTGAGGAAGACCGGCATCAGCAGCGAAGCGAAGAAGGAGCCGAAGTTGATGATCCAGTAGAAGACGTCGTAGACGACCTTGGCCTTGTTCTTGTTGGTCTGGTCGAACTGGTCGCCGACGAAGGTCGAAATCAAGGGCTTGATGCCGCCCGAGCCGAGCGCGATGAGGAACAGACCGGTGTAGAAGCCGGTGACGTTGTCGTCCCAGATGGCCAGGCAGGCGTGGCTTAAGCGCAGTACACAAGGCTGAGCCAGAGAATGGTGTCGTATTTGCCGAAGAAGCGGTCGGCGATCCAGCCGCCCAGCAGCGGGAAGAAGTAGACGCCGATGACGAAGGTGTGGAAAACATCCTTGGCCGCGCTTGCTGGTCGGCGCCCGGCATGAACAGCAAGAGGGTGCCGATCAGGAATGGTGTGAGGATGTTGCGCATCCCGTAAAAGCTGAAACGCTCGCAGCCTTCAGTGCCAATGATAAAGGGGATCTGGCGGGGCATTGGCCCGTTTCCATCCTGTTTTTCCAGCTGCGACATCGGTACTCCGTCAGTGTTTGCCAGTGGCGATCCTAAGCTGTAAGCATGAAGTATGGCAACACAAGATTTTCTAGCTGTAGTTTGACTACTGTCGCAGTCTGAAGAAAAACACGTAGTCAACTGTAAGTGATTGATTTAAAGCTGTTTTGTGTAAAAAATGCCGTCGCGCCACTGTATTGTTAAATGGGGATAAGTGATGTATATTATCTACAAATACAACACAGAGACACTCATGCCGACTCCAATTACTCCCTGGTGGCGCGAAGCCATCATCTATCAGGTCTATCCGCGCAGCTTCCTCGACACCAATGGCGACGGCGTGGGCGACCTGCCCGGCATTACCGCCAAACTGGACTACATTGCCTCGCTCGGCGTGGACATCGTCTGGATCTCGCCGTTCTTCAAGTCGCCGATGAAGGATTTCGGCTATGACGTGTCGGACTACTGCGACGTCGATCCCCTGTTCGGCAATCTGGCCGACTTCGACGCGCTGATCGCCAAGGCGCACAGCCTGGGCATCAAGATCATGATCGACCAGGTCATGTCGCACACCGCCGAAGCGCACCCCTGGTTCGTCGAGAGCCGCAAGAACCACGACAATCCCAAGGCCGACTGGTACGTGTGGGCCGATCCGCGCCCGGACGGCAATCCGCCGAATAACTGGCTGTCGGTGTTCGGCGGCTCGTCGTGGCACTGGGATACGCGCCGCAAGCAGTACTACCTGCATAACTTCCTGGTCAGCCAGCCGGACATGAACTTCCACAACCCGGAAGTGCAGCAGGCGCACCTGGACAGCCTGCGCTTCTGGCTCGAACGCGGCGTCGACGGCGTGCGCATGGACGCCTGCAATTTCCATTTCCATGATCCCGAACTGCGCAGCAATCCGCCTGCCGTGAACCGCGACACAGCGACCGTCAGCGACGTGAACCCGTATGGCATGCAGTCGCACGTGTACGACAAGACGCGTCCGGAGAACCTGGCCTTCCTGCAGAAGATCCGCACCCTGCTCGACGAATTCGGCGCCATCTCGATCGGCGAAGTCGGTGCCGACGACAACCTGGGCGTCATGGCCGACTACACGGCCGACGGCGACAAGCTGCACATGGCGTACAGCTTCAATCTGCTCACGCCGGTATTCACCGCGGCCTATATCCGCAGCCAGAGCGAGGAATTCGAGGCGCGTGAAGGGCGGCTGGGCTTCCTGGTCGGTCGGTAACCACGACGTGCAGCGCGTGATGACGCTGCTGGGGCGGCAAGAATCCGACGCCGAGCCGTGGCGCGCCTGGTGCTGGCGATGCAGCTGGCCCTCAAGGGCACGCCTTGCCTGTACCAGGGCGACGAGCTGGCACTGATCGAAGCGGACGTGCCGTTCGAACTGCTGCAGGACCCGTACGGCATCACCTTCTGGCCGGAGTTCAAGGGCCGCGACGGCTGTCGCACGCCGATGCCGTGGGATGCTTCGGCGCCGCACGCCGGCTTCACCGCAGGCACGCCGTGGCTGCCGGTGGCCGAACAGCACGCCGCGTCGGCCGCGTCGCTGCAGGAGAACGATCCTCACTCCACGCTCAATTTCGCGCGCCGCCTGATCAAATGGCGCCGCCAGCAGCCGCAGCTCACGCGCGGCGAGATCAAGTTCTTCGACGCGCCCGAGCCGGTGCTGGCGCTGCAGCGCGACCTGGAAGGCCACGCGCCGCTGCTGGCCGTGTTCAACCTGGGGCCGGAACCTGTGGTCGTCACACTGCTTAGCTGTGGCCGGTGCGGTGCCCATGACGGGCCACGGCATGCCGGGCAGCGTCGACGGCACCACGGTCACGCTGCCGCCTTACGGCGCCTGGTTCGGCATCAAGAACTGACCATGAACGGTCCCGCCGATCCGGAGAAATTTGCCCGTACTGCGTTCGCCGACGGTCCGCGCCTGCTGGCCGACATCGGCGCGACGCATGCGCGCTTTGCGCTGCAAACGGCGCCGGACGTATTCCGTTCGGTGCGCGTGCTGCGCTGCGATGACTTTGAAGGCATCGTGCCGCTGCTGCGCTTCTATTTGTCCGACCACGACGAAGCGCCGCTGCACCACGCGGCGCTGGCGGTGGCCAATCCGGTCAACGGGGATCAGGTCCGCATGACCAACCGCGACTGGCAGTTTTCCACCGACGCCGTGCAGCGCGAGCTGGGCCTGCAGACGCTGTTGGTCGTCAACGACTTTACTGCGCTCGCGATGGCGATCCCGGGACTCAAGCCCGACGACCTGATGAAAGTCGGCGGCGGTACGCAGGCTTAGCAATGCCGTGGTCGGCGTGCTGGGGCCGGGCACCGGTCTGGGCGTGTCGGGCGTGATTCCGACGGTGGACGGCTTCGTCACGCTTGGCTCTGAGGGCGGTCACGTCAACTTCGCGCTTAGACCGACGAGCGCGAATTCGCGATCCTGCAATTCGCCTGGCAGGAGTGGCCGCACGTGTCGAACGAGCGCCTCATTTCCGGTCCGGGCATGGAAATCATTTACCGCGCTGGCGCAGCGCAGCAGCGTCAAGGCGCCGCCGCGCACCTCGCCCGAGATCATCAGCGGCGCGCTCGACGAACGCGATCCGCTGTGCCTGGAAGTGCTTGAGTGCTTCTGCGGCATGCTGGGCGGCGCTGCCGCCAACCTGGCCGTGACGCTGGGCGCATTCGGCGGGGTGTTCATCGGCGGCGGGATCGTGCCGCGCATCGGCGAGTGGTTCGCCAAATCGCAGTTCCGCGCCTTTGAGGCCAAGGGGCGCTTCTCGAGCTACCTTGCCGATATTCCGACCTTCGTGATCACCACCCCGAATCCGGCCTTCCACGGCGTGGCGACCATTCTGTCCGAGCACCTGCGCGGACGCAGCGGCGCCAATACCCTGATGGAGCGCATCGGCCACCTGCAGCACGAACTGACGCCCGCCGAACAGCGCGTGGCCACGCTGGTGCTCGAGCATCCGCGCCTGGTGCTCAACGAGCCGATTGCCTAGGCATCGCGCGCCTGGCCGAAGTGAGCCAGCCGACCGTGATCCGTTTCTGCCGCTCGCTCGGCTTCTTGGGCTTGGCCGACTTCAAGCTCAAGTTCGCCAGCAGCCTGACCGGCGCCATTCCCGTGCGCCATAGCCAGGTGCGTACCGGCGACAGCACGCACGACGTGTCGGCCAAGGTGATCGACAACACGGTGTCGGCGATTCTCAAGTTCCGCGACCAGCTCGATGTGCGATCGATCGACCGCGCGATCGAACTTCTCACGCGCGCCAACCGGGTCGAGTTCTACGCGCTCGGGAATTCGCGCGTGGTGGCGCTCGACGGCCAGCACAAATTCTTCCGCTTCCGGATTCCGACCGCGTCCTACGGCGACTCGCACCTCTTCACGCTGGCGGCCGAATTGCTGCAGCCGGGCGACGTGGTGGTGGCCATTTCGAATTCGGGACGCTTGCCGGAACTGCTGGCGGCGGTGGAGGCGGCGCGCGGGCCGGTGCCGACGTGATCGCCATTACCAGCAGCGGTTCGCCGCTGGCCAAGAAAGCCACGGTGTGCCTGGCGGTCGACCATGCCGAGGACAGCACCACTTTTCTGTCGATGATTTCACGCGTGCTGCAGCTACTGCTGATCGATATCGTGTCGGTGGGGATTTCACTGGGCGCGCGCAACGAGCAGGCGGGTGAGCAGCCGGAGTCCGATCAGCGCCAGATGCAGATCTCGCACCTGGGCAGCTGAGCTTACGGCCAGTTGGCGCTGGTGCGGGCGAGCGGGTTGCGCTCCTTGCGCCACTGTTCGAGCGGCAGCGGCAGGCCCGACTCATCGTCGTCGATCAGAATCTCGGGATTGTCTTCGCCCACCAGGAAGCTCTCCCAGCGATGCGCCGCGTCCGGCGTATTTTCCACATAGCTCAATTGCCAGTAGCGTTTGCCGTCGATGACCTTCGGGGTGGGGCCGTATTCGATCAGGGCGCCGTGATTGGCTCCGCCCGAGGCCGTTTCCACGTGTGCCGACCAGGCCTTCAGTTCCGGCAGCGCCATCAGCGCGGCAACCGCATCGGACTTGCTGCGCGGTCCGATGAACGGTGCCTCGTGCACCACGGTAAGCATGCCAAGCAACTCGGCCACGGCAGGCCGCAGCCGGTGTCGCGCTGCGGTCGTACCAGAGCAAGAGGGCGGAAACCACGACGAACACGCCGACGATGATAGTATTTTTATGTCGCATCGAACTTGATCGCTTGGGCTGGAAGTGCGGCCATACTAAACCAAAGGATACAGCGCGGCAACCGGCGCGCATGCAAAAAACGCCTGCCGGGCGCGAACCGGGCAGGCGTTTTCAGAAGACTGGTGCG
The DNA here is from genome assembly GCA_024703915.1 of Massilia sp. H-1. Lineage (GTDB taxonomy): Bacteria > Pseudomonadota > Gammaproteobacteria > Burkholderiales > Burkholderiaceae_D > Telluria_A. Next base: position 3,933,923 of record CP087969.1, read on the forward strand.
ATTACTTCTGACGGCGGCGCGGCGGCGAAGCCTGCCAGTGCCAGACCGAACAAGGCGAGCGAGCCTGGTTCCGGTACGGCGTTGGCGGTGCTCAGGCGGAAGGCCATGTCGCCGACGTAATTGCTGGTCATGTAGGCATAGTTGGCGCCGTTGAACTGGGCCATTTTGCTGTCGTGACCGTGCAGGTTTTGCAGGCCGGTCTGGGTCCAGACCACGTTCGTTGGCGTCATGCCGATCCAGTATGCTTGGCCTAAGCCAGCATCGTGAAGCCGCCAAAGTCGACGTGCACGCGCTTGTTGCTGGCCGTGGCGCCGATATTGTCGATGGCCGAGACGGCGGTCGCGAAGGAGCTCAGCAGGCTGCCTGGCGCGTTCGCTTTGTTTTTCCAGATCGAGACGATAGCGGCGTCGTTCAGGTTGCCGAACCCGGCGGCCATGTAAATATCCATGCCGGTGATCAGGGTGTCCTGGACGAACGAGACTTTTCGGCGAAATGCTGGCTGCTGCCCATATTCGTCCAGTAGTCGCTCGAGATGACGCCGTGGGTGGTGGCCGGGCTCAGGTCGAGCACGATCGGGCTTAGCCAGGCTGATGCTGGCGGTCAGGCTGAGCAGGGCGCCAAATGAAGAGTTTGGAGATGCGGTGGAGTGCCATAAATGCCTCGGTTGGTTAAAAGGAAAGACCTTTTAAACATAAGCAACATTTATGCCACGAAGATTGCGCCTGGGAAGAACCGCTGCGAAATCAATGGTTTAACAGAAAGATCACTATTTTTTACCTCAAGAAACTTAAGTTTCCGTCGGTCCACTGTAAGGTTTTTCGACAGTAACTGTATTATTCATGTGGAAATAAAAAAGCCTGCAAGGCGCGAACCCTGCAGGCTTTCTCATGAGGCAAACAGCAATTACATCATGCCGTCCATGCCGCCCATACCGCCCATACCGCCCATGCCGCCCATGCCGCCAGCTGGCTTGTCTTCGGCCAGTTCGCATACCATGGCGTCGGTGGTCAGCATCAGGCCAGCGATCGATGCTGCGTTTTGCAGTGCCGAGCGGGTGACTTTGGCTGGATCCAGAACACCCATTTCGACCATGTCGCCATAGGTGCCGTTGGCCGCGTTGTAACCGTAGTTGCCTTTGCCAGCCAGAACGGCTGCAACGACGACCGACGATTCTTCGCCAGCGTTTTGTACGATCATGCGCAGTGGCTCTTCCATGGCGCGCAGAACGATCTTGATGCTTAGGCGTCCTGGTCAGGGTTGTCGCCTTTGATGGTGATGTTGGCACGTGCGCGCAGCAGGGCAACGCCGCCGCCAGGAACGATACCTTCTTCCACGGCAGCGCGGGTTGCGTGCAGTGCATCTTCAACGCGTGCTTTCTTTTCTTTCATTTCGACTTCGGTGGCTGCGCCAACCTTGATCACTGCAACGCCGCCTGCCAGCTTGGCAACGCGCTCTTGCAGTTTTTCACGGTCGTAGTCCGACGACGCTTCTTCGATCTGAACGCGCACTTGCTTGACGCGTGCTTCGATCGCTTCGGCTTGGCTTAAGCACCGTCGATGATGATGGTGTTTTCTTTGCCCACTTCAACGCGCTTGGCCTGGCCCAGTTCTGCCAGCGTGACTTTTTCCAGCGTCAGGCCGACTTCTTCAGCGATAACTTGGCCGCCGGTCAGGACAGCGATGTCTTCCAGCATGGCTTTGCGGCGGTCGCCGAAGCCTGGTGCTTTCACTGCGCAAGTTTTCAGGATGCCGCGGATGTTGTTCACAACCAGGGTAGCCAGTGCTTCGCCTTCGATGTCTTCGGCGATGATCAGCAGAGGACAGTAGCTTGCTTTGGCGACTTGTTCCAGGATCGGCAGCAGGTCACGGATGTTCGAGATTTTCTTGTCGCACAGCAGAACGAATGGATTGTCCTGGATGGCAACTTGCTTGTCCGGGTTGTTGATGAAGTAAGGCGACAGGTAGCCGCGGTCGAACTGCATACCTTCAACGATGTCCAGCTCGTCGTTCAGCGACTTGCCGTCTTCCACGGTGATGACGCCTTCCTTGCCGACTTTTTCCATCGTTCCAGCGATGCGCTCGCCGATCGAGTAGTCGGAGTTGGCCGAGATCGCGCCAACCTGGGCGATTTCCTTGGTGGTGGTGCATGGCTTGGAGATCTTGGCCAGCTCTTCGACGGTGGCAGCAACTGCCTTGTCGATGCCGCGCTTGAGGTCCATTGGGTTCATGCTATGGCAACGAACTTCATGCCTTCGCGCACGATGGCTTGTGCCAGCACGGTCGCGGTGGTGGTGCCATCGCTTGCGCGTTGTCGCTGGTGCGGGAAGCAACTTCCTTGACCATTTGCGCGCCCATGTTCATGAGCTTGTCTTTGAGTTCGATTTCTTTTGCAACCGATACGCCGTCCTTGGTGACGGTCAGGGGCGCCGAACGAGCGCTCGAGCACCACGTTGCGGCCTTTAGGACCCAGGGTGACTTTGACTGCGTTGGCGAGAATGTTGACGCCTTCAACCATCTTGGCGCGCTGCGTCGCCGAATACTACATCTTTAGCTGCCATGTTGTTTTCTCCGAATGAATTTGGGTATTACTTGACCAGGACGGCCATGATGTCTTCTTCGCGCATCACCAGCAGTTCGTCGCCGTCGACTTTGACGGTTTGGCCGGAGTATTTGCCGAACAGGACGCGGTCGCCTACCTTGACTTCCAGCGGACGCACTTTGCCGTCGTCCTGGACTTTACCGTTACCAACGGCGAGGATTTCGCCTTGATCTGGTTTTTCGGCGGCTGCGTCAGGGATGATCAGGCCGGATGCAGTTTTGGTTTCCTGGTCGAGACGCTTGACGATAACGCGATCGTGCAATGGGCGAAGGTTCATGCAAAACTCCTTTAAATTCAATGGTTTGACTTGCTATTCGTGGCCCAGGCAGGGTCTGCATGGGCTGAAATTCGTTGTTAGCACTCTCTGCCAACGAGTGCTAATTATAGGGACGACAGGGTCCCTTTTCAAGGCGTGCCCTGCTTTATTTCAGCTTAAGCAAGCTTGATATATAACAAAACCGGACCCCGCACGGAGAATGATGCGCCGCATCAAATACCTGCGCTAAGCTACTGAATCGGTTGACTAAAAAACGTTCACAGCCCTATAGTATTGGGATGATTTCTGAATTCCACGACCTCTCCGACAAAATCGACCGGCTAGCCCAGTTGACCCTGTCCCTCCGCCGCGAAAACGCGACCCTGCGCCAGTCGAATGCCTTGCTGGCGGCCGAAAATGTAGCGTTCATGGAACGCCTGTCCGAGGCCCAGCGCCGGGTCGAGGCGCTGCTCGCCCAGATTCCCGAGCAGTTGTCCGGCGCGCCGGGCGAGGACGACGACACCAACGACGAGGCCGCACAATGATCAATCTCGATGTCACCATCATGGGCAATCCCTACCGCCTGGTCTGCAAAGAAGGCGAAGAGAAAACCCTGCAGGAAGCCGTCAGTTATCTGGATGGCAAAATGATCAGCTGCTGCGACTCGGGCAAGGTCAAGGGCAACGACCGCATCGCCGTCATGGCCGCGCTCAGCATGGCTGCCGAATTCCTGTCCGTGAAAGCGCCGCAAGGTCCGCTGTCCGATTTGTCGATTTTGGAAGTCAAGCAAAAATTGGGTGCAATGCATACGGTTTTGGATAGTGCCCTCACGCCACAGGAAAATCTGTTCTGATCGGCCAAATTCGTTTGACTAATCGACGTATGAGAGTAAAACTCCGTTCCACCCTGCGGTGTTCATGATTGCCATATATTCCTTGAACCATTTATGTGCACAGGTTGCGGAATTTTGTTTGATGGGAGTGAGCGTCACTAGTTTGACGAACCCGAAATTGAACTAACTGTGACCGCCTTGAACCATTAGGTTCAGGATGCTTAAGAAGACGGCACATGCGGGGCTCTGATTACTGAAAAGCGACAAGCGTTTGCGTCGGTTTTTTTTATGGGCAAAGCACATGCACTACTGGCTGATGAAATCCGAACCCGACGAAGTGAGCATCGACGACGTGCTGGCCGCGCCCTGCGCGCACGGTGCCCTGGTTTGGCGTGCGTAATTACCAGGCCCGCAACTTCATGCGCGACGGCATGGCGCAAGGCGACCTGGTGCTGTTCTATCACTCGAGCTGCGCCGAACCTGGCATTGCTTAAGCATCGTCGAAGTGGTCAGCGGTCCGTATCCGGATGCCACCCAGTTCGACCCGGCCAGCCATTATTTCGATCCCAAAGCCACGCCGGAAACGCCACGCTGGATCAGTGTCGACGTGCGCGCCGTGCGCAAGACGCGCCTGCTGAGCCTGGAAGGAATTGCGCACCCATCCCGCACTCGAACAGATGCGCCTGCTGGCCAAGGGCAGCCGCCTGTCGGTGATGCCGGTCGAAGCGGCCGAGTGGCGCTTCATCGAGACCCTGCTCAAGGGCTGAACCGTCTGCTGCAACGCCGCATGAACAAGCACTGACAGTTATCATTATTGCTGGTAGGCTTGTCCAATCGACACAGTGCAAGGACGGGTCATGAACCAGATCTCGATCGGCAAGCGCCTCTCACTCGTTTTTGCCCTGTTGCTGATCCTGCTGCTGGCGCTGACCGCGACCGGGGTCTGGCGCATGAACAGTGCGAGCCAGATGACCGACGAGCTGATCAAGACCAAGCTCGAGCATGAGCGCATGGTCGACGAATGGTTCAAGGTGATCGAGGTGAACGCCGCGCGCACCACCACCGCCTGGCAGGCGGCCGATCCGGCCCAGCAAAAGGCGGTCGAGGCGCTGATGAAGAAATCGTCGGCCCGCGCCACCGAAATCCAGGACAAGCTGGCCACCACCATCATCGACCCCACCGCCAAGGCGGCACTGGACGGCGTGCTTGCCACGCGCAAGGCGTACACCGAAGCGCGCGCCCGCGTATTCAAGGAAAAGGCGGCTTAAGCAATCTGGACGTGGCCAAGGACATCTTCGACAACGACATGGCGGCCAAGCGCGAAAACTACCTGGCCAGCCTGGCCACGCTGTCGCAGGTGCAGCGCGGCCTGCTCGACGCGACCGGGGTGCGGATCAATGCCAACTATCAAGGCGGGCGCACGATCATGCTCGCGCTGTGCGTGTTTGCGGTGGCGCTGGGCGCCGTGTGCGCGCTGGTCATCACGCGCAGCATCACCTTGCCGATCGGCGAGGCGGTGCGGGTGGCGACCGCCGTCTCCACTGGCGATTTGCGCAGCGATATCGTGGTCGAAGGCAGCGACGAAACGGGCCAGCTGATGGGCGCACTCAAGACCATGAACGGCAACCTGGTCAGCCTGGTCGGCCAGCTGCGCAGCGGCACCGATACCATCCACAACGCCTCGGGCGAAATCGCCACCGGCAATATGGATTTGTCCTCGCGCACCGAAGCCCAGGCCAGTTCGCTGGAAGAAACGGCAGCCTCGATGGAGCAGCTGACCGCCACCGTCAAGAACAATGCGGCCCACGCGCGCGAGGCCAACGAGCTGGCCATCAATGCCTCGGACGTGGCGCGCCAGGGCAGGGGAAGCGGTGGCCGACGTGGTGGCCACCATGGGCGCAATCAATGTCTCGTCGCGCAAGATCGTCGACATCATCAGCGTGATCGACGGCATCGCCTTCCAGACCAATATTCTGGCGCTCAATGCCGCCGTGGAAGCGGCGCGGGGCGAGCAGGGGCGCGGCTTCGCGGTCGTGGCCAGCGAGGTGCGCAACCTGGCGCAGCGCTCGGCGGCGGCGGCGCGTGAAATCAAGGAACTGATCGGCGACTCGGTCGACAAGGTCGATGCCGGTTCGCGCCTGGTCGAACAGGTAGCCGCGCACCATGGACAATGTGGTGGCGAGCATCGGCAAGGTGAGCGCGATCGTGGGCGACATCAGCAATGCCAGCGACGAGCAGCAGCAGGGTATCGAGCAAGTCAACGTGGCCATCACCCAGATGGACGGCATCACCCAGGAAAACGCGGCGCTGGTCGAGCAAGCCGCCGCGGCCGCGTCCGCCATGCAGGAACAGGCCGCGCAATTGTCGCAGCTGGTCGATACCTTCAAGCTGACCGAAGCAAGCGGGCGGCCGATGCTCGCTCACGCGTCCATGTAGAATGCATGCACCCGGGTGTTGCCCGTTTGCATGGAATTAGGACGTGATGGACTGGACCCTGGTATTGACACTGCTGGTCATGGGAACCTGCGGCGGCTTTGCAGCCTACTTGCTCGGCGTCGGTGGCGGCATGGTGCTGGTGCCGTTCGTGACGATGATCTTTACCGCGCGCGGTTTCCCATCGATGGTCGTGGTGCACATGGCCATTGCCACTTCGCTCGGCACGATACTGTTTACTTCCCTGTCCTCGGTGCGGGCGCACCATGCGCACGGCGCGGTGCGCTGGCCGGTGGTGCTGCTGCTCGCGCCCGGCATCGTGCTCGGTTCCTGGATCGGCCCCTGGTTTGCCAAGCAGCTCAATACCTCGCTGCTGGCGCTGGTGTTCGGCCTGTTCGTGGCGTTCTCGGCGACCCAGATGATCCTCAACCGCAAGCCTTCGCCCGCGCGCGAACCAGCCGCAGGCGCCGGGCATGTTCGCGGTCGGCACCGGGATCGGGATCGTGTCGGGACTGGTGGGGGCGGGCGGCGGCTTCCTGTCGGTGCCGTTCATGAGCTGGTGCAACGTCAAGATGCACAATGCGGTGGCGACCAGCGCCGCGCTCGGTTTCCCGATCGCGCTGGCTTAAGCACGCTGTCGAATATCTACTTTGGCTGGAATGAGCCGGGCTTGCTTAAGCCTGGTCGCTCGGCTATATCTATGTGCTTAAGCGCTGTTGGTCATTGCCGCGGCCAGCGTGTTGATGGCGCCGGTCGGTGCGCGCGGCGCACCGGATGCCGGTCGTCAAGCTCAAGCGGATTTTCGCGCTGATCCTGTATAGCCTGTCCGCCTACATGCTGTACAAGGCGGCAGCGACTTCGGGTCTGGTGTAAGGACCCTTACGCGGCGCTCACCGCGCGCCGGTCGTTCTTGTAAGCCCACACCAGCAGGATCAGGGCGCCGATGATCATCGGCAGCGACAGCATCTGGCCCGACGTGATCGGCACGCTTCTACCACCATCACTTGCCAGTCCGGCACGCGGAAATACTCGGTAAAGAAGCGCGCAGCCATACAGGAAGGTGAACATGGCACCGACCGCCAGGCGCGGACGCGATTTGCGCGAATAAATCCACAGCAGCACGAACACCAGCAAGCCGTCGACGATCATCTGGTACAGGGGCGACGGATGGCGCGGACCTTCCACGCCCGGCCAGATCATGGCCCACGGCAAGCTCGGATCGGCCAGACGGCCTGGCAGTTCGGCATTGATGAAATTGCCCATGCGGTAGGCAGCGTAGCCGAGCGGCACCAGCGGCGCGATGAAGTCATACACGTCGGCCAGGTGGCGCTTGGCCTTGCGCGCCCACAGCGCCATGGCGATCACCACGCCCAGGAAGCCGCCGTGGAAGGACATGCCGCCCTGCCAGATCTTGAAGATGTCGACCGGGTGGGCCAGGAAATGGGCTTAGCTGGTAGAACAGCACTTCGCCGAGGCGCCCGCCGATGACCACGCCGAGCATGCCGTAGAACAGCATGTCGTCCAGATCTTCCTTTTGCCAGCCTTGCGCGGCGATATGCGGCTGCTTGATGCGCACCCGGCCCAGCAACAGGAACAGGCCGAAGGCCAGCACGTACATCAGGCCGTACCAGTGAATCCCGCCCGATCCGATATGAATCGCGATCGGGTCAGGCATCGGATGAGTCAACATTGAATTTTCTTCCAAAAAATGAAATGGGGTCAGGCGACCCGACCCCGTCGCCGTGACCCGTATTTTACTTGCGCTTCTTGTCGAACGATTGTTTGCGACGCTTCGCGCCGTTCGCGGTCCTCGTCGTGTGCTTTTTTCTTGTCCAGCCCCAGGATCTTTTCGATGTATTCGAACCAGATGAAGGCGACCCCCATGAGGCCAACGACCCACCACCATGACATCTCGGCAAATTTCCAGACTTCGAAATACTTGAACAGGATGAGGGCGAGAATTAATAAAATGATAGGCATGGCGACTCCGGTGAATACCGCATCTTACAAAGATTCGGCTTTCTTGTGGGCATATATCGCATGCCTCGTGGCATTGCCACGTCAACCGGCACCCGGCTTCGGACGTTGTTGCTCCAAGGACTGGCGTTGCCCGGACGGGAAACACGGTAGAATAGTTGCAGTCTTCACTCTGGAGAAATACATGAAACGTTCCCTGATGTTGTGTATGGTGTTGTCGGCGCTGGCATCGTCTAGCGCAATGGCCAATGCCGATCTGGCAAAATCCAAAAATTGCATGGCTTGCCACGCGGTTGCCACCAAGCTGGTCGGTCCTGCCTACAAGGATGTCGCCGCTAAATACAGCTTAGCCAGAAGGATGCTGAGAACAAACTCGTTGCCAAGGTCCTCAAGGGCGGTTCCGGTGCCTGGGGCGCGGTCCCGATGCCAGCCAATCCGCAAGTGAGCGAGGCCGAAGCCCGTACCCTGGTCAAGTGGATTTTGGCACAGAAGTAATTCTGTTCCGCCAATAAAAAACGCTTCCAGACGAAGCGCGTTTTTCGTGCAGCAGGGGCCGTGGCCCCGCCTTGTGCTTACTTGATCACTTCCATCTTGGTGCGCTTGCCGCCCTTGAAGGTGAACAGGGTCAGCGCGCCATCCTTGATGTCGCCCTTGTCGTCGAACTGGATCATGCCGGTCACGCCCTGGTGCTTGATCTTCTTGAGTTCAGGCAGGTACTTGGCAGGATCGGCCGATTTGGCGTTCTGCATCGCGTGCGCCATCACCATCACCGAATCGTAGACATACGGCGCGTACAGCTGGACGTCGGCATTGAAGCGCTTCTTGAAGCGTGCCGAGAAATCGGCCAGCACTTTTTCCTGTGGACCCATCACGCCGCCCGCTTCGGCGCAGGTGACATTGCCTTCGCCCAGGCCGTCGCCTAACCAGGCGGATCATGCCTTCGGTGCAGACGCCGTCGCCGCCCATGAACTTGGCATTGATGCCGAGCGCTTTCATTTGCTTGAGCATCGGGCCGCCCACGGCATCCATGCCGCCGAAGAAGACCAGATCCGGCTTCTTCGCTTTCAGGGAGGTCAGGATGGCGGTGAAATCGGTGGCCTTGTCGGTGGTGAATTCCTTGGCGACGATGGTGGCGCCCTTGGCACCCTTGACGAACTCATCGGCCCACGCCCTGACCATAAGCGGTGCGGTCATCGATCACGGCGATGTTTTTCGCGCCCAGCTTGGTCACGGCATACTTGCCCAGCGTGCCGCCCAGCTTATTGTCATTCGCGACCACGCGGAAGGCGCCAGGGAAGCCTTGCTTGGTGTACATCGGCTGGGTCGAAGACGGGGAAATCTGCGGGATGCCTGCATCGTTGTAGATTTTCGACGCCTAAGCACGGTGGTGCCGGAATTGAGGTGACCGATCACGCCCTGGACCTTGGCGTCGACCAGTTTCTGCGCCACGGCAGTGCCTTGCTTCGGATCGGCGCCGTCATCTTCGGTCACCAGCTGGAAGGTGACCTTTTTGCCATTGATCAGGAAGTTGCTGGCATTGAGTTCTTCGATCGCCAGTTTGGCGCCGTTTTCGTTATCTTTACCCAAGTGTGCACTGGCGCCGGAAATCGGGCCGACGTGGCCGATCTTGATGACTTCCTGCGCGCTCGCCGCGCCTGAAAATGCCAGGGCAATGGCTAGTGGAATGAGTTTGGTCGTGAACTGCATGTGCATTCTCCAATGGATTGATAACAGCAGCGCTCGTGGCGCCGATTTCAAAAATTTTGCGTAGGCCAAAAGGTACAACAAATTGTCAGGAACGCAAAGCCGATTGTCGCCTTTGTTGTTAACGTACAAGGGCGCGCATGGTGCATGCCCTTGGGCCGGATCGGCGGGGTAGTTTGTAAGCAGTTGAAAGCACTGCTATTTCTTGAGCGCCTGCAGGTGGGTCAGTTCCTGGGCCACGGCGCGCACCACGATGCGTTCGATCGTGTCTTGCAGGCCAGTGCGGATTTCACTTGTCAGCCCCACGATGGCATGCTTGAGCACGTCTTCCATGCTGTCGCGCAGGCGCTGTTCCAGCACGAAGTCGACCCGGCCCTGCAACTGGTGCAGGATGCGTTCGGTCAGGCGTGCCTCGAGCAGGGCCCATTCCGGCTCCGACCAGGTGGCCACCGCCCGTTCTTCGAGGTGGGCGTTGACGGCGTCGCGTTCAGGATTGGCCTGGACCGGCGCGCTTGCGGCAGGCGCCTCGGCCTGGTCGCTGAATACTTCCGTCAATACCGGAATGCTTTGATCGAACTGGCTCATGGTCAGGATGCGACGAAATGGGTGAGGGGCAGCGACTGCTGCTTGTAGGCGACGTAGCGCTTGCAGTGCGCATGGCAGCGTCGTCTTCATCGGTCGAGACGATCTCGAACACGCGCGCAAACCGTTCCACGCCGTCCGGCATGCCGCGGGTCAGGTTGACCAGCATGTCGTAGTGGGGAAACGCCTGCGCCATGTTGTCGGTGACGACGATGGGGGAGTGCGCGGCCAGCGCGTGGCCTAGCCATCGCGTGCGGCAGAAAGTCCGTCTCGCCGACCGTCCACAAGCCCTGGTCCAGGGCTGCGGCCTGGGCCGCGTCTTCGGCCAGCAGCACCAGCTTGCCTTGCGCGCCCAGCGCCTTGCGCGCCAGGCGGCATGCATAGCTGACTTTGTCGCCGATGTTGGTGTGGAAATCGACCCGCGTCATTGCTTCGCTCAAAACTGGAAGCCCGGTGGCGCGGTGGGCGCCGCTGCCTTCTTCTTGCGCTGTTCTTCGGCTTCCTGGGCGGCCACGCGCATCGCTTCCTGGTCCGGCTCGGCCTTGACCGGCTTCGGCGCGGCGCTGGTGGCCGAACCGTACTGGTAGTTCGACGGCAGCATCGAGCGTTCCGGATAGGAAGCGGCATTGAGCGCATCGCTCCACGAGCTTTGCTGGTAGCCGATCAGTTTGCTGCGGCCGACGAACAGCATCGGCAGGCGGCCGTCGCCGCCGTTTTCGCGCAGCTTTTCTTCATCGGCGCCGGTCGCCACGGTTTTTTCGGTGAACGGGATGCCCTTGCTTTTCAGGTAGGCGCGGCCCGAATCGCAGCTCGGGCAGGGGTTGGTGGTCCACAGCACCACCGGATGGGTGCGCACCGCATTGGCCAGCGCGTAGGGCAGGTCGGCGGCCGAGCTGCCCAGCACGCTGCTGCTCTTGATCGGCGCGGCCTTGGCCGTGGCTGGCGGCGGGGTGTCGGTAAAGTGGGTCTTGCCATTGGCATCGACCCATTTGTACATTTGTGCGCTGGCGCTGGCGGCGCACAACAGCAGGGCCAGGCCGAGGAAGGCGCTGCGCGGGGACAGACTCGTTGCGAATTTCATACTCATTCTCCTGCTGGCACGGTCGGTTCAGGACGACATGCCGCTGTGGCGTAACAGCGCGTCAATGCTCGGCTCGCGGCCACGGAAGGCCTTGAACGAGTCGAGCGCGGGGCGCGAACCTCCGACAGCGAGAATCTCTTGTTGAAACCGCTTGCCGGTACTGTCGGACAGATCGCCGCCGCTTCTACCGCCACCGCTTCCTCGAAGGCGGCATAGGCGTCGGCGGACAGGACTTCTGCCCACTTGTAGCTATAGTACCCGGCAGCATACCCGCCTGCAAAGATATGTCCGAAAGAGTGTTGGAATCGGTTGAATGCCGGGGGCATCATGACCGAAAACTTGGCACGAACATCATTAATCAGGTCCTGGACCGGCTTGCCCATCTACCGGGTCGTAGTCATAATGTAAATGCATGTCGACCAGCGAGAATTCCACCTGGCGCAGCGTCTGCATGCCGGACTGGAAATTTTTGGCAGCGGTCATCTTGTCGAACAGCGCGCAGCAGCAGCCCTCGCCGGTCTTGACGTGGGCCGTCATGTGCTGCAGCACCTCCCACTTCCAGCAGAAGTTTTCCATGAATTGGGACGGCAGTTCGACCGCGTCCCATTCGACGCCGGAAATGCCGGACACGCCGAGTTCCTCGACCTGGGTCAGCATGTGGTGCAGGCCGTGGCCGAATTCGTGGAACAGGGTGGTCACTTCGTCATGCGTAAACAGCGATGGCTGCGGCACGCCGTCGCTGCTGGCGGGCGGCGTGAAATTGCAGGTCAGGTAGGCGACCGGCGTTTGCACGGCGCCGTTGGCCAGCACCCGCCGTCCGCGCGCGTCGCTCATCCACGCGCCTTGCTGCTTGCCTAAGCACGTGCATACAGGTCGAGGTAGAACTGGCCCACCAGCGCGCCGTCGCGCTCGATGCGGTAAAAGCGCACGTCCGGATGCCAGGTGGCTGCCGTGTCCGGCTTGATCTGCACCGAGAACAGGCTTTGCACGAGACGGAACAGGCCGTCGACGACTTTATGCTCGGGGAAGTATTGCTTCACTTCCTGGGCCGAGAAGGCATAGCGGCGTTCGCGCAGTTTTTCCGAGGCATAGGTCAGGTCCCAGGCTTCGAGCTGGGCGATGCCCAGCTCGTCGCGCGAAGGCTTGCACCTCGGCCAGGTCCTGTTCGGCGAACGGGCGCGCGCGCGCCAGGTCTTCCAGGAAGGCGATCACGTGTTCCGGGCTTTGCGCCATTTTCGGCACCAGCGACACTTCGGCGAAGTTGCGGTAGTCGAGCAGCTTGGCTTCTTCGTCGCGCAACTGCAGCAGGGTAGCGATATTGCCCGAGTTGTCCCATTGCTCGAGCTGGCTGAACGCGCTGCCCATCTCGGACGCCTTGGTGGCGTTGGCGCGGTAGATGGTTTCGCGCAATGCACGCTGGTCGGCAAATTGCAGGATCGGGTAGTAGGACGGGAAATGCAGCGAGAATTGCCAGCCGCTCTTGCCCTCGCGTTCGGCTGCGGTGCGCGCAGCCTGCTTGACGTCGTCCGGCAGGCTTAGCCAGCTCGGCCTCGGTCTCGACCAGCAGCTTGTAATCGTTGGTCGCGTCGAGCACGTTTTCGGAGAAGCGGGTCGAGACGGCCGCATGCTGTTCCTGGATCGCCGCGAAGCGTTCCTTCTTGTCGGCCGCCAGTTCGGCGCCGCCCAGGCGGAAATTGCGCAGCTCGTTTTCGAGGATTTTCTTGCGCGGTCCGACAGCGCGGCGTAGGCGCGGCTGGCCTTGATCGCCTTGTATTTGGCGAACAGCGCTTCGTTCTGCGACAGCGCGGTCCAGAATTCGGTCAGGCGCGGCTGGTTTTCGTTGTAGACGGCGCGCAGTTCGGGCGTGTCGACCACGTTGTTCAGATGGTCGACGATGCCCCAGGCGCGGGCCAGCTTTTCGGTCGCGTCTTCGAGCGGGACGACAAAACTTTCCCAGCTGACGTCGCCGGAGGCCGCTTCCAGGCCTAAGCCACCACGCTGGTGGCGGCGGCAATCAGTTCGTCCAGCGCCGGCGACACATGCGCCGAGCGTGATGGCATCGAAACGCGGCAGGCCGCTGAAGTCGAGGAGGGGGTTGCTTGCTACGGTGTTCATGTTCATCTCTCCTGGTATCTGTGCGCGGCGCTGCCGGAGCGCCTGGTTCAAATGCGTTCTGCTGCTTCGACCGTGTTCATGAGCAGCATGGTAATCGTCATCGGGCCCACGCCGCCCGGTACCGGCGTGATGTGCGAGGCCACTGCGCGCACCGCCGCGGTATCGACATCGCCGCACAGTTTGCCCGCATCGTCGCGGTTCATGCCCACATCGATCACGATCGCGCCTGGCTTGACCATGTCGGCGGTGAGCGTGTTGCGGCGGCCCACGGCGGCCACCACGACATCGGCCTGGCGCGTGTGGTAGGCCAGGTCCGGGGTCGCACTATGGCATATGGTCACGGTTGCATTCGCTTGCAAGAGCAGCAGCGCCATTGGTTTGCCGACCGTGTTGCTGCGGCCGATGACGACCGCGTGCTTGCCGCGCAGATCGTAGCCTGTGCTTTCGATCAATTTCATGCAGCCGTAAGGAGTGCACGGGCGGAAGCCTTCCAGGCCGGTCATCAGTTCAGCCTACCGACAGCACCGAATAGCCGTCCACGTCCTTGGTGGTGGAGATCGCTTCGATCACCTTGTGCGGATTGATGTGCTTGGGCAAAGGCATCTGCACCAGGATGCCGTGGATGGCCGGGTCGGCATTGAGCGCCGCGATCCGCTCCAGCAGGGCAGACTCGGTCAGATCGGCATCGTATTTTTCGAGCAGGGAATGAAAGCCCACGTCGCCGCAAGCCTTGACCTTGTTACGCACATAGACCTGGCTGGCCGGGTCTTCGCCCACCAGGATCACCGCCAGACCGGGCTGTTTGCCCTGGGCGGTCAGCTTGGCCGCGCGCTGGCCGATCTCGGTGCGCAGTTGTTGGGAGAGGAGGACGCCATCGATCGTTTGTGCGGACATGGTGGTTTTTGCCGGAAGAAGGGAGGGAAGGCGAGATTATACGGCCATGAAGGCAATTTGGCCGAGCGGCAAAACCGTGCGCCCATAGGTGTTTTCCACAATATGAAATGATATATCGCAATTTGAAAAACTAGAAAAACGCTGTTAGAATCGATGCACTAATTTTGGGTAATGGTAAATTGTCAGCAAAATCATAAGGAGACGCATCAATGTCAGCTCAACTCGACCAGTTGACGGCCCAGGCCGCCAATGACCCCGACACCCTCGAAACCAAGGAATGGCTCGAGGCGCTGGAGGCAGTCATTGAAAACGAGGGCCCGGAACGCGCCCACTACCTGATGGAACGATTGGTTGATCTGGCGCGCCGCGGCGCCCACATCCCGTTCTCCAGCAATACCGCTTACGTCAACACCATTCCCGCCCACCTGGAAGAACATTGCCCGGGCAACCTCGAATACGAAGAGCGCCTGCGCTCGTGGATGCGCTGGAACGCGATGGCGATGGTGGTCAAGGCCAACCGCGCCGACGGCGACCTGGGCGGCCACATTTCGAGCTTCGCCTCGCTGGCCAACATGCTCGGCATCGGCTTCAACCACTTCTGGCGCGCCCCGTCGGCCGACCACGGCGGCGACCTGCTGTACATCCAGGGCCACTCCTCGCCCGGCATTTACGCACGCGCCTTCCTTGAAGGCCGCCTGTCCGAAGACCAGCTGCTGAACTTCCGCCGCGAAGTCGACGGCAAGGGCCTGTCCTCGTACCCGCATCCGAAACTGATGCCGACCTTCTGGCAGTTCCCGACCGTGTCGATGGGCCTGGGCCCGCTGATGGCGATCTACCAGGCGCGCTTCCTCAAGTACCTGCACGCGCGCTCGATCGCCGACACCGAGAGCCGCAAGGTCTGGGTCTTCTGCGGCGACGGCGAGATGGACGAGCCGGAATCGATGGGCGCGATCGGCATGGCCGCGCGCGAACGCCTCGACAACCTGGTCATGGTCGTGAACTGCAATCTGCAGCGCCTGGACGGTCCGGTGCGCGGCAACGGCAAGATCATCCAGGAACTGGAAGCGGACTTCCGCGGCGCCAGACTGGAACGTGGTCAAGGTGATCTGGGGTCCGGGCTGGGATACGCTGCTGGCCAAGGACAAAGAAGGCATCCTGCAGCGCGTGATGATGGAAACCGTCGACGGCGAATACCAGAACTACAAGGCCAAGGACGGCGCCTACGTGCGCAAGCACTTCTTCGGCAAGCATCCGAAGCTGCTCGAAATGGTCGCCAACATGACCGACGACGACATCTGGCGCCTGACCCGCGGCGGCCACGATCCGCACAAGATCTACGCCGCCTTCAAGATCGCGCAAGAAAACAAGGGCACCCCGACCGTCCTGCTGGTGAAAACCGTCAAGGGCTTCGGCATGGGTAAATCCGGCGAAGCGCGAATACCGCGCACCAGACCAAAAAGCTCGACGACGAAGCGATCCATGAAATGCGCGACCGCTTTGCGATCCCTATCCCTGACGACAAGCTGGCCGAGATCCCGTTCTTCAAGTAGGCCGACGATGCGCCGGAAATGATCTACCTGCACAAGCGCCGCGAAGCGCTGGGTGGCTACCTGCCACAGCGCCGTCCGCAAGCGGCCGAAACGCTGCCGGTGCCTGCGCTGTCGGCTTTCCAGAATGTGCTGGACGCGACCGCCGAAGGCCGCGAAATCTCGACCACGCAATCGTTCGTTCGTATTATTTCGACCCTGCTGCGCGACCCGAACCTGGGCCAGCGCATCGTGCCGATCCTGGTCGACGAATCGCGTACCTTCGGTATGGAAGGCCTGTTCCGTCAGATCGGCATCTTCAACCAGCAGGGCCAGTTGTACGAGCCGGTCGACAAGGACCAGGTCATGTACTACCGTGAAGACAAGGCTTAGCCAGATTCTGCAGGAAGGTATTAACGAAGCGGGCGGCATGAGTTCGTGGATCGCGGCTGCGACCTCGTACTCGACCAACAACCGGATCATGATCCCGTTCTACACCTTCTACTCGATGTTCGGCATGCAGCGCATTGGCGACTTGGCCTGGGCGGTAGACGACATGCGCGCACGCGGCTTCCTGATGGGCGGCACCGCGGGTCGCACGACCCTGAACGGCGAAGGCTTGCAGCACGAAGATGGCCACAGCCACGTGATGGCTGCGACGATCCCGAACTGCCTGCCGTACGATCCGACCTTCGCGCACGAAGTGGCGGTCATCGTCCAGGACGGCTTGCGCCGCATGGTGGCCGAACAGGAAGACGTGTTCTACTACATCACGCTGATGAACGAGAACTACGAGATGCCTGGCCTGAAGCCGGGCACCGAAGCAGGCATCCTGAAAGGTATGTACCTGCTCCAGGAAGGCAAGAAGGACAGCAAGCAGCGCGTGCAGCTGATCGGCTCCGGCACCATTTTGCGCGAATCGATTTTCGCCGCCGAGCTGCTGGAAAAGACTTCGGCATCGCCGCCGATGTGTGGTCGGCACCGTCGCTCACGCTGATCGCCCGTGACGGCCAGGACGCCGAGCGCTGGAACATGGTGCACCCGACCGACGCGCCGCGCCTGCCGTATGTGACGCAGCTGATGGAAAAGACCTCTGGTCCGATCATCGCCACCACCGACTACATGCGTCTGTTCGCCGAGCAGATCCGCGCCTTCATGCCGAAGGACCGTACCTACAAAGTGCTGGGTACGGACGGCTTCGGCCGCTCGGACAGCCGCGTCAAGCTGCGCGAGTTCTTCGAGGTGAACCGCTACTACATCGTGGTTGCCGCGCTCAAGTCGCTCGCCGATGAAGGCAAGGTCAAGACCTCCGTTGTGGCCGATGCGATCGCCAAGTATGGCATCGATCCAAGCAAACCGAATCCGGTGACCCAGTAAGAGATACCACCTCGTCGTCCTCGCGAAGGCGGGGACCCATAGCGCTGCCGAATTCGGAGATGTGCCATGGCCCCCGCCTACGCGAGGGCGACTTGCTAACTATAAGAACGGAGCTAACGCTATGAGTACAGTGGAAGTCAAAGTCCCGGATATCGGCGACTTCAAGGAAGTCGAAGTCATCGAACTGATGGTCAAGGTGGGCGATACTATCAAGGTCGACCAGTCGCTGGTCACCGTCGAATCCGACAAGGCCAGCATGGAGATCCCGTCCAGCCATGCGGGCGTGGTCAAGGAACTCAAAATCAAGGTGGGCGACAAGGTCGCTGAAGGTTCGCTGGTCCTGATCCTGGAAGCAGCCGAAGGCGCAGCCGCGCCGGCGGGCGGCTCCGGCTCCGGCCGCAGCACCGGCACCGGCACCGGCTGCCGCGGCACCCGCCGCCGCGCCAGCAGCAGCACCAGCAGCCAAGCCGCAGCAGCCGCGCCAGCACCGGCAGCAGCCGCGCCAGCGCCCGCAGCGCCGAACTCGAAAGCGCATGCATCGCCGTCGATCCGCAAGTTTGCGCGTGAACTCGGCGTCGATCTGATGCGCGTGGTAAGCAGCGGCCCGAAAGGCCGCATCACCCAGGACGACGTGCAGAACTTCGTCAAGGGCGTCATGGCCAGCGCCTCGCCAGGCAATGGTACGGAAGCGCCAAAGGCGGCTCCGGCGTCGGCCTCGATCTGCTGCCATGGCCGTCGCTCGACTTCCAGCAAGTTCGGTCCGACCGAGCTGCTGCCGCTGTCGCGCATCAAGAAGATCAGCGGTCCTAATCTGCACCGCAACTGGGTGATGATCCCGCACGTGACGCAGTTCGACGAATCCGACGTCACCGACCTCGAGCAGTTCCGCGTCGATTCGAACGCGGCCCTGGCCAAGGCCAAGTCGACCGTCAAGCTGACCATGCTCGCTTTCGTGATCAAGGCCAGCGTCGCCGCGCTGAAAAAATACCCGGCGTTCAATGCCTCGATCGATGGCACGGGCGCCAACCTGATCCTCAAGCAGTACTACAACATCGGCTTCTGCGGCCGACACGCCGAACGGCCTGGTGGTACCGGTGATCAAGGACGCCGACAAGAAATCGATCTCGCAGATCGCCACCGAAATGGGCGAGCTGTCGGGCCAGGCGCGAAGGCAAGCTCAGTCCCGCCAACATGCAGGGCGCGACTTTCACCATCTCGTCGCTGGGCGGCATTGGCGGCACCGCGTTCACGCCGATCATCAACGCACCGGAAGTGGCGATCCTTGGCTTGTCCAAGTCGTCCATGAAGCCGGTGTGGGACGGCGCCGCATTCCAGCCGCGCCTGATGCTGCCGCTGTCGCTGTCGTACGACCACCGCGTCATCGACGGCGCCATGGCCGCGCGCTTCACCGCATATCTGGCAGAAGTCATGTCGGATCTGCGCAAGTCGCTGTTATAAGGAGGACTGACTGATGAGCACTATCGACGTCAAGGTCCCGAATATCGGCGACTTCAAGGAAGTGGAAGTGATCGAACTGATGGTCAAAGTGGGCGACACGATCAAGGTCGACCAGTCGCTGATCACGGTGGAATCGGACAAGGCCAGCATGGAGATCCCGTCCAGCCACGCAGGCGTGGTCAAGGAACTCAAGGTCAAAGTCGGCGACAAGGTCGCGGAAGGCTCGGCGCTGCTGGTGCTGGAAGAGGGCGCCGCCGCCGCTGCTGCTGCCCCTGCCGCCGCTCCTGCCGCTGCTCCCGCAGCCGCGGCGCCAGCGCCTGCCGCAGCACCGGCGGCCGCACCGGCCGCAGCTGCGCTTAAGCAATGGCCAAGTACGACGGCAAGGTCGATGTGGAATGCGAGATGATGGTGCTGGGCGCAGGCCCTGGCGGCTATTCGGCGGCATTCCGTTCGGCCGACCTGGGCATGAACACGGTGCTGATCGAGCGCTTCGCGTCGCTGGGCGGCGTGTGCCTGAACGTGGGCTGCATTCCATCGAAAGCGCTGCTGCACGTGGCCGCCGTGATCGACGAGACGGTCGAAGCATGTCCAAGCACGGCGTCACCTTCGCCAAGCCGGAAATCGACATCGACCAGCTGCGCGCCTACAAGGACAAGGTCATCACCAAGATGACCGGCGGCCTGGCTTAAGCATGGCCAAGGCGCGCAAGGTCCAGGTCGTGCAGGGCGTGGGCCAGTTCGTCAGTGCGAACCACATCGAAGTGACCGCGCCTGACGGCAGCAAGAAGGTCGTACAGTTCCAGAAGGCGATCATCGCCGCCGGTTCGTCGGTGGTCAATCTGCCGTTCGTGCCGCAGGACCCGCGCATCGTCGATTCGACCGGCGCGCTGGAACTGCGCCAGATCCCGAAACGCATGCTGGTTATCGGCGGCGGCATCATCGGCCTGGAAATGGCGACCGTGTACTCGACCCTGGGTGCGCGCATCGACGTGGTCGAAATGCTCGACGGCCTGATGCAGGGCGCCGACCGCGACATGGTCAAGGTCTGGCAGAAGTTCAACGACAAGCGCTTCGACAACATCATGACCAAGACCAAAACGGTCGCGGTGGAAGCGCTGGCCGAAGGCATCAAGGTCACGTTTGAAGCGGCCGAAGCGGGCGGCAAAGCGCCGGAGCCACAGCTGTACGACATGGTGCTGGTGGCAGTGGGCCGCAGCCCGAACGGCAAGAAGATCGCGGCCGACAAGGCTGGCGTGACGGTGTCCGACCGCGGCTTCATTCCGGTCGACGGCCAGATGCGCACCAATGTGCCGCACATCTTCGCCATCGGCGACCTGGTGGGCCAGCCGATGCTGGCACACAAGGCAGTGCACGAGGCGCACGTGGCGGCTGGAAGCGGCACATGGCGAGAAGGCTTATTTCGACGTCAAGGTCATTCCATCGGTCGCTTACACCGATCCGGAAGTGGCGTGGGTCGGCATCACCGAAGATGAAGCCAAGGCGCAGGGCATCAAGCTGGAGAAGGGCCACTTCCCGTGGGCCGCAAGCGGACGCGCCGTGGCCAATGGCCGCGACGAGGGCTTCACCAAGCTGCTGTTCGACGCCGAGACGCACCGGATCGTTGGTGGCGGCATCGTCGGCACCCATGCGGGCGACATGATCGGCGAGATCGCGCTGGCGATCGAGATGGGCGCCGATGGCGTCGATATCGGCAAGACGATCCACCCGCATCCGACGCTGGGCGAATCGATCGGCATGGCCGCTGAAGTGTACGA
Organism: Massilia sp. H-1; assembly: GCA_024703915.1. GTDB lineage: Bacteria > Pseudomonadota > Gammaproteobacteria > Burkholderiales > Burkholderiaceae_D > Telluria_A. The sequence goes on from CP087969.1 coordinate 3,954,530, forward strand.
AGGCGTGTGCACCGATCTGCCGCCGGTGCGCAAGCGTTAAGTTACGTCGTCCTCGCGTAGGGCAGGCGCATGCGCCTGCCCCATAACACGCTTGCGTCACGACACAGCATATGTGCTATGGGTCCCCGCCTTCGCGAGGACGATGTGGTGGAAAAAGGGAAGCTCGCGCTTCCTTTTTTACGCCAGATCGAAGCGATCCAGGTTCATCACCTTGGTCCATGCGGCGACAAAGTCGGCGACAAAGCGCTGCTGACCGTCCGCGCTGGCATACACCTCGGCATAGGCCCGCAGCACCGCGTTCGAGCCGAACACCAGATCGGCGCGGGTGGCGGTGTACTTGACCGCGCCGGTCCTGCGGTCGCGGCCCTCGAACACTTCGCCTTCACCGTCCGTCGCCTTCCACAAGGTACCCATGTCGAGCAGGTTGACGAAGAACACATTGCTCAGCACGCCCACCTGATCGGTCAGCACGCCATGCTTGCCGCCGTCGGCATTGGCGCCCAGCACGCGCAAGCCGCCGACCAGTGCGGTCAACTCGGGCCCGGTCAGGGTCAGCAACTGGGCGCGGTCGAGCAGCAAGGCTTCGGTTGCGGCGCCGATCGGGCCTTGCTTGTAGTTGCGGAAGCCATCGGCCAAGGGCTCCATGACGGCAAACGATTCGACATCGGTCTGCGCCTGCGTTGCGTCGACACGGCCCGGTGCGAACGGCACTTCGACGGCCACGCCAGCCGCCTTGGCGGCCTGTTCCACGCCCACGCTGCTTAGGCCAGGACGATCACGTCGGCCAGCGATGCCTTGCCCGATCCCTGCTGGATCTCGATCAGCTTGGGCAGTGCCTGGACGGCGATCCGGTTGACTTCCCAGTCCTTCTGCGGCGCCAGGGCCAGCCTTGCGCCGTTGGCGCCACCGCGCTTGTCGCCGCCACGGAAGGTGGAGGCCGAGGCCCAGGCCACGGCAACCAGCTGGCTGACCGACAGGCCGGAGGCGGCGATCCTGGACTTGATGTCAGCGATATCGGCCGCCGTCGCCTTGTGGGTCGCTTCCGGCAGCGGGTCTTGCCAGATCAAGTCTTCCTTGGGGACTTCGGGACCGAGGTAGCGCGCCTTCGGGCCCATGTCGCGGTGGGTCAGTTTGAACCAGGCGCGGGCAAAGGCTTCGGCAAAGGCTTGCGGGTTCTCGTGGAAGCGCTTGGAGATCTTGCCGAACTCGGGGTCGAAGCGCAGTGTCAGATCGGTGGTGAGCATGGTGGGCTTGTTGAACTTGCCCGGCACGTGCGCGTCGGGAATGATCTCCGGCCCATCCTTGGCCACCCACTGCTTGGCGCCCGCGGGCGAATGGGTCAGCTCCCATTCGAACTTGAACAGGTTTTCAGAAGAAGTTGTTGCTCCATTGGGCGGGGGTGGTGGTCCAGGTGACCTCCAGCCCGCTCGAGACGGTGTCCTTGCCATGGCCGCTGCCAAAATTGCTGTTCCAGCCCAGGCCCTGGGCTGCCATGTCCGCGCCCTCCGGTTCCGGGCCCTTGTGCGACTCGGGCGCGGCGCCGTGCGCCTTGCCGAAGGTGTGGCCATCGCATGATCAGGGCGACGGTTTCTTCATCGTCCATTGCCATGCGGCCGAAGGTGGTGCGGATGTCTGCGGCCGCGGCCATGTAGTCGCCGCTGGCGTTCGGGCCTTCCGGATTGACGTAGATCAGGCCCATGTGGGTGGCGCCCAGATTCTTGTCCAGCTCGCCTTCGCCCTTGTTGCGGTCGCCGCCACCGCTGGAAGCGCTTGTCGGCGGCCAGCCAGGCAGTTTCAGTACCGAAGTTCACATCCAGATCTGGTTCCCACACGTCTTCGCGGCCACCGGCAAAGCCGAAGGTGCGAAAGCCCATGGACTCGAGCGCCACGTTGCTTTAGCCAAAATGAACAAATCGGCCCAGGAGATCTTTTGGCCGTATTTCTGCTTGATCGGCCATAACAGGCGGCGCGATTTGTCGATGTTGACGTTGTCCGGCCAGGAATTGAGCGGCGCGAAACGCTGCTGTCCACGGCCACCGCCGCCGCGGCCATCCTGCGTGCGGTAGGTGCCCGCGCTGTGCCATGCCATGCGGACCATTTGCAGGGCCATAGTGGCCAAAATCAGCTAAGCCACCAATCCTGGCTGTCGGTCATGAGCTTGACCAGGTCGGCCTTGAGCGCCGGATAGTCCAGCTTCTTGAATTCGTCGGCGTAGTTGAATACCTCGCCCAGGGGATTGGATTTGTTGCCGTGCTGGTTCAGCAAATCGACGCGCACTTGCTTGGGCCACCAATCTTTGCTGGCAGTGCCGCCGCCAGCGGCATGGTGGAAGGGGCACTTCGCTTCATTGGACATGAATGATCTCCTTGGTGGGGGACGGCTGGGAGATTCATCTTAGTACCGAATAATTAATAGTTCAATTTGATTAAATTTATATACTTAATAGGTATTGTTAATGTTGTAGTGGCAAACAAAAAGGGAAGCTCGCGCTTCCCTTTTCTTGCAGCCCGAGGCTGTGCTTGTTCTTTGATTAGCTGTAGCTGGTCCAGCGGGTAGGTATTTCCATATTGCCGTCGTGGGCGGCGTCGGCGTAGGCGCGCATTTCGGCGACCACGGCTTCGAGTTGTTCGGTATTCGGGTTTTCCAGGAACCCTTTCATGCGTTCATTGAGCGCGGCGTGCTGATCGCGCCATTCATAGCGAGCGGACTTGCTCATAGACCCTCCTGTAAAGATGTCAGGTTGCCAGAAGCCCGGCAACTGCTCGGTGCGCTGACGCACATTGGGAACGGTGGGTTCAGGGCTGTAGCAGGACGCTGCGGTAGAACAAGGCCATGCGCTTGTTCAGCAGGCGCAGCATCTCGTCCGCGCGGCTGCAGTGCCGGATCGAACAGGAAGCGCGAGAATGGGTCGCCCATCACGCATTGGATCAGGAAGCTGGGCAGCAGGTCGAGGTCGACGTCGTCGCGCATCTGGGCCCGCACTTCGGGCCGCGCAAAGAAACGGCCCAGCATTTCGCGCGTCTGGCGCGGTCCGGCCTCGAAGAACGAAGTCCCCACTTCCGGATTGGTCTTGGTTTCGGCGATCACCATGCGCTGCACGGCCAGCGCTTCGGGCGCGGTGATCATGTCGAAGAAGTGCTCGCCGAATTCGTCGATCACTTCCTTGAACGGGCGCTGGTCCACTTCCATCTGGTTGGGCGTGATGAAGCGGTCGCGGTTGGCGATCAGCACGGCCTGGAACAGGCCGGACTTGCCGCCGAATTTGACGTAAATTGTCCTAACGGCAACATGGGCTTCTGCGGGCGATCAACTCCAGGCTGACTTTCCCGTAGCCTAATTTGAGAAATAGCTGGCCTGCCGTTTCCGATCAGGCACTGGTGACGGGCTTCGAGATCGGCGGTGCGGGGACGGCCTGGGGCCTTGTTGGCGGGTGGTACGAAAGCTTTATTCATGACGTCACTTTAGAACAAATTAAAATGAAATGCAATCGTTTCATTTCTTGACTTGCTTCAAGGAATGGACAATAATGCTCGAACCCCATTTCATTTTCGGAGTCGTACCATGTCCCAGTCACCTAATAAAGCCGAGCACCCAGCGCTTGTCGCCGTACCGCCAGCAGCCGAGCCGGTTACCACACCGCCGGGTGCGGCCCAGCCGAACTGGCGCGTGCGCGGCGTGCTGGCCGTGATCGTGCTGGGCGCGGTCGGCTTTGGTGCCAAGATGTGGTACCACAGCACCCATTACGTGGAAACCGAGAACGCCTATGTTGCTTAGGCCACGTTACGCCAGTGTCGTCGCGCATTGCGGGCGTCGTCACCCGCGTGCTGGTGGAAGACAACCAGACCATCAAGGCTAGAAGCGACGTGATCGCCGAACTCGATCCGGCCGACCAGCATGTCAAGGTCGAGCAGATCGAAGCCCAGATCGCCAGCGCCCAGCAGCAAGTCCTGCAAGCCGATGCCCAGGTCGCGCAAACGCGCGCCCAGGCACTGGCCGCAACCGCCCAGGTCGCCCAGTCGCAAGCCCAGCTGGTGCGCGCCAACCAGGATGCCGAGCGTTTCGGCCAGCTGTACAGCGCGACCATGAAAGCCGTCTCGAAAGCCGAAGTCGACGCCGCCAATGCCAACCGCGCCGGCGCCACCGCCGACCTGGCCGCCCGCCGCGGCAACGTGGAAGCAGCCCAGGCCCAGATCAGTGCCATGCGCGCCGCGCGCGCGACGTGGTCAAGGCCCAGATCAAGGTCCTGCAAACCCAGCTCAAGGATGCCAAACAGCAGCTCGGCTACAACAAGATCATCGCCCCGGTGGGCGGGCGTCTCGGCAAGCGCAGCGTGGAAGTGGGCGCGCGTCCAGCCCGGCCAGCAGCTCGCTGCCATCGTGCAGGATGAAGTGTGGGTCACCGCCAACTTCAAGGAAACCCAGCTGGCCTAAGCATCAAGCCTGGCCAGGAAGTCAAAGTCGCCATCGACGCGCTGGCCAAGCAGCACCTGACCGGCCGCGTGGACAGCTTCTCGCCAGCCTCGGGCAACCAGTTCGCCCTGCTGCTTCTACCGATAACGCCACCGGCAACTTCACCAAGATCGTGCAGCGCGTGCCGGTCAAGATCACCCTCGGCGCGGCCGACGTCAAAAAGCTGAACGGCCGTCTGGTGCCGGGCATGTCGGCCATGGTCGAAATCGAAATCACCCAGGCCGCACCGGCCGCTCCTGCTGTCGCAGTCGCTGCCCACTAAGATCGCGCCATGACCAGTTCGACCAGTACTTTGAAGGGGGGCGGCGTGGGGGCCGTTCCCGTGATCGCCGAGAAGGTCGAACTGCGGACCTGGATCGCAGTGGCCATGCCACATGCTCGGCGCGTTCATGGCGATCCTGGATATCCAGATCACCAACTCGTCGCTGCACGGACATCCTTGGCTCTCGCTCTCGGCCACGCAGGAAGAGGGCTCGTGGATCTCCACCGCTTATCTGTGCGCCGAAATCGTCGTCATTCCGCTGACCGCACTGCTCACGCAAGTGTTCGGCCTGCGCACCTACATCATGGGCACGACCGCGCTGTTCCTGATTTTCTCGACCCTGTGCGGCACCGCCTGGAACCTGGAAAGCATGATCGCGTTCCGCGTGCTGCAAGGCTTCACCGGCGGCGCGCTGATTCCAATGGCGATGACGCTGGTGATGACCAAGCTGCCTGCCTCCAAGCGCGGGGCTAAGCATGGGCATCTTTGGCCTGACCGCCACCCTGGCGCTTAGCCATGGGCCCGACCGTGGGCGGCTACCTGGCCGAGATCTACGGCTGGCCGACCATCTTCTACATCAACTGGGTACCCGGCCTGCTGCTGCTGTTCGGCGTGTGGTGGGGCCTGGACCGCGACAAGGGCCAGCTCAAGCTGCTGGCCCAGGCCGACTGGCTCGGCATCGCGCTCATGGCCGTGGGCCTCGGTTCGCTCACCATCATGCTGGAAGAAGGCAATTCGAAAGACTGGTTCGACTCGAGCTTCATCAACACCTTCATGCCTAGCCTGGCGGTGGTCGGCATCGTGGGCTGGGCTTACACCAGCTTCCTGAGCCCGAAACCGTTCGTCAATCTGCGCCTTTACGGCCAGCGCAACTTCCTGGTCGCCACCGCGCTGTCGGGCGTGATCGGCATGGGCTTGTACGGCTCCTCGTTCCTGCTGCCGCTGTACCTGGGCCAGATCATGGCTACACCCCCGATGCAGATCGGCGAAGTGATCATGTGGGCCTAGCCTGCCGCAACTGTTCATCATGCCGTTCGCCGCCATCCTCTCGTCCAAGGTCGACAACCGCATCCTGTGCGGCTTCGGTCTGACCATGTTCGGCATTTCCTGCCTGATGAACGCCTACATGGATGCCAGCACCGGCTACGACCAGCTGTTCTGGTCGCAGATCGTGCGCGCCGCCGGGCAGCCGTTCATCATGCTCACGCTGTCGCAGTTCGCCATGCACGGCATCGCCCCGAAGGACACGGCGTCCGCATCGAGCCTGTTCAACATGACCCGCAACCTGGGCGGCTCGGTCGGCATCGCGATGCTGGCCACCACGCTGACCAACCGCGAGCACTTCCACTCGGCCATCATCGGCCAGTCGGTGTCCTCGTTCTCGGCCGCGACCCAGCAGCGCCTCGACCAGCTGACCGCCGCCTTTGTCAGCAACGGCATCGATCCGGCCACGGCGGCCCAGCAGGCCATCGGCGTGATCGACCGCATCGTGCGGCGCGAGTCGTACGTGATGGCCTACAACGACGGCTTCGTGATCATGGCGGTGTTCCTGTTCGCGTGCGTCGGCGCGCTGTTCTTCGCCGACAAAGTCAAAGCACCAACCGGCCCCGGCAGCCAAGGCCCACTAATATGTACGGAGAAGCAAACATGAAACCATTGATCCTGTGCGCCATGCTGGCGCTGGCTGGCTGCAGCACCGTCGGCAGCGACTTCGTCGAACCGGCAGCGGACGCCGCGCCCGCCTGGCGCCACGGCGCCGTCCCGGCCGACAGCGCGCGTCTTCCCGCCACCTGGTGGACCGTGTTCGGCGACGACACCCTGAATGCGCTGGAAGAGCGCGCCGTGCCTGCGCGACAACGCGGGCGTCAAAGCCAGCGCCCAGCGTCTGCTGCAGGCGCAGGCGCAGCTGTCGAATCTGAAAAGCGCGCAGGGTCCGACCGTGACCGCGGGCGTCTCGGCGGCCAACTCGCGCACCTCGGCCGAAACGGCCCAGGCGCTGGCGCTGGGCGGCCGCTCGATCAAGGGCGACAACTACACTGCTTAGCCTGTCGCTGTCCTACGAACTCGATCTGTGGGGCCGCGTGAAGCGCGTGGTCGAAGCGGCCGATGCCCAGGCGCTGGCCACCCAGAACGACCGTGACGGCGTGATCCTGCTGCTGTCAGCCCAAGTGGCGCACACCTACTGGCAGCTGCGCGGGGCTGGACGCCGAACTGGTGATCCTGACCCAGGCGCTCAAAGCGCGCCCGAAGCGCAGGACGTGGTCGAAGCGCGTCTGAACGGCGGCCTGACCAATGAACTGGACGTGGCGCGCGCCCGCATCGAGCGCGCCAATGCCGAAGCCGACCTGCACGAAGTGCAGCGTCAGCGCAATCTGCTCGAACACAGCCTGGCGGTGCTGACCGGCGTGTCGCCAAGTTCGGCCCTGATCGCCGCGCGCGACACGGCCGTGCTGCCCGAGCCATGCGGCCATTCCGGTCGGCCTGCTAAGCCAGCCTGCTGGCGCAGCGTCCCGACCTGGCCGCCAGCGTGGCCAGGCCTGCGCGCGGCCAATGCCCAGGTGGCGGTGGCCGAAGGCGCCTTCTACCCATCGCTCAGCCTGACCGGCAACTTCGGCTACGCGTCGGAGAGCCTGTCGAATCTGGCCAGCGGCGGCGCGCGCCAGTTCTCGATTGGCCCGCTGGCACTGTCGCTGCCGATCTTCGACGGTGGCCGCAACAAGTCGAACCTGGCCATGGCCAAGGCGCGCTACGGCGAAGCGATCGCCAACCACGAAGGCAAGCTGCTGACCGCGCTGCGCGAAGTGGAAGACGCGCTGTCGGACGTGCAGCAGCGCCAGAAACAGGGACAGGTGCAGGCCCAGTCGCAGGAAGCGGCAGCGCGCGGGTACTGGTTGCCAGCGCGTTACGAGCGCGGCCTGTCGATCTACCTGGACGTGACCGATGCCCAGCGCAGTTCGCTGGCTGCCGACCGCGCCGCCGCCCAGATCCGCACCCAGCGCCTGCTGGCAGCGGTGGCCGTCGCCCGTTCGCTGGGCGCCGGCTGGACGCCGCAAGCGCCGGTCGCCACCATCGCCAACGCCAAATAATCCGTTCCAGCAATTAGTTCCACATTCGGGGTCAGACCTCAATTCTGCAATTCTTGCAGAATTGAGGTCTGACCCCGATTTGCATTGGCGGGAAAAGTGGTCTGACCCCTGTTTGCAGGAAACTTAGTCTGACCCCGATTTGCATTTACAATCGCTGTCATTGCCATCCCGATCACAAGGACCCATGAAGAACTTACTCGCCCCCATCCTGTTCGCATTTGGCGCCAGCGCTGCGCAGGCGGCTGCGCCCGCACCGCACGTGGCGACCGTTCCTGAACTGCATGCCATGGCCAAGCGCTATGCGCCAGTCGACTTGCGTGCCGATACCTCGGCCCTGTCCATGCGCGACAAGGCCGCCATCATCAAGCTGATCGAGGCGGCCAAGATTGTCGATACGCTCCAGCTGCGCCAGCGCTGGGCCTAAGCAACGAGGCGCTGTGGACGGTGCTCAAGAAGGACAAGTCGGCGCTGGGCAAGGCCCGTCTCGATTATTTCTGGCTCAACAAGGGACCGTGGTCGATCCTCGATGACCACCAGTCCTTCATGCTTAAGCCGATTTCAAGGGCATCAAGATTCCGGCCAAGAAGCCGGAAGCGGCCAATTTCTACCCGGTAGCGCCACCAAGGAAGCGCTCGAGGCGTGGATGAATGCGCTGCCACCAAAGGACAAGGAAGAAGCCCAGTGGTTCTTCACGACCGTGCGCACTGGCGCCGACGGCAAGTTCAAGACCGTCAAGTATTCCGAGGAATACAAGGCCGAGCTGACCAGGCTGGCAGCGCTGCTGCGCGAGGCGGCCGCCTCCACTGACAACGCGTCGCTCAAAAAGTTCCTGACCTTGCGCGCCGACGCCTTCCTGTCCAACGATTACCTGGCCTCGGACTTCGCCTGGATGGACCTCGATTCGCCGGTCGACATCACGATCGGCCCTTACGAGACCTATAACGACGAGCTGTTCGGCTACAAGGCCGCGTTCGAAGCCTACGTGTCGATCCGCGACCAGAAAGAGACGAGCAAGCTCGACTTCTTCAGCAAGCACATGCAGGAGCTGGAAGACAATCTGCCGCTCGACAAGAAATACCGCAATCCGAAGGTGGGCGCGCTGGCGCCGATGGTGGTGGTCAACCAGGTGTATGGCGCCGGTGACGGCAACATGGGCGTGCAGACCGCAGCCTACAACCTGCCCAACGACGAGCGCATCATCAGCGCCCGCGGTTCCAAGCGCATCATGCTCAAGAATATTCAGGAAGCGAAGTTCCAGTCGACCCTGACGCCAATCGCCAAGCTGGTGCTGCGTCCCGATGCGCAGGCCGATCTCGATTTCGATTCCTTCTTCACGCATATCCTGGCGCATGAAATCACGCACGGCCTCGGTCCCCACATCACCACCAACGGTGGCAAGGAATCGACCCCGCGCCAGGACTTGAAGGATACCTACTCGACCATCGAGGAAGCCAAGGCCGACATGGCTTAGCCTGTGGGCGCTCGCCTACATGATGGACAAGGGCCAGCTCAAGGACACGCTGGGGCAGGGCGAGAAGGCCGAGCGCAAGCTGTACAACACCTTCCTCGCGTCGGCCTTCCGTACCCTGCATTTCGGCCTGACCGATTCGCACGCGCGCGCATGGCGATCCAGCTTAATTATCTGCTCGACAAGGGCGCTTTCGTGTCGCACGGCGACGGCACCTTCTCGACCGATTTTGCCAGGATCAAGCAGGCGGTGACGGACTTGAACCGCGAGTTCCTGACCATCGAGGCGACCGGCGACTACAAGCGCGCCCAGGACATGATGAACAAGTACATCGTGATCCGTCCGGACGTGCAAAAGGCGCTCGACAAGATGAAGGTCGTGCCGAACGATATCCGTCCGGCCTTCACGACGGCGGCCAGCCTGCAGAAGAAATAACAGGCTGACATGGTAAAAAAAAAAACCACGGTGCGCCGTGGTTTTTTTACGTCGGAACTTTATGAAGCTGTTAAGCAAACGCGGTCGCCTGCCCAAAAGTTGGTGCATCCCAATAAATTGCCGATTAGCATGGAACCATCCTTTGAGGAAACTGCCATGCTGAAGACCTTCCTGACCGTGTCGCTTGCCATCGCCCCCTTGTTTGCCCACGCTTAAGCGCCCAGCTGACCGAGATGGAGATGCGCTGGCTCAAGGCAGCCGCGCCGGTGCTGGCCCATGCCCAGCGCATCGGCTTGCCGATCGATATCACGGTGCAACCGGTGGCCGGTCCGAACGATGTGCCGCTGGCAATGGGATTTGCCGACGGCCGCTGCAAGCTGGTGCTGTCGATGCGCGGCAATCCGAACGCGGAAAGCGTCCTGGACAAGGTGGCGGAAGCCGACCGCCCGGTCCTGATGGAGGCGATGGCCGCGCACGAAGTGGGCCACTGCTGGCGCGTGGTGCAAGGGCGCTGGCATGCGCTGCCTACTAACTTTGTCGAGACCGGCGACGAGCGCGCCGACGATCCGGCCCTCTTGGTCGAGGCCAAGGCAATGCGCGAAAACCGGCGCGAAGAAGGTTACGCCGATCTGGTCGCCCTGGCCTGGACCCAGCGCTACCACCCCGACAGCTACAGCAAGACCCACGCCTGGCTGAGCGCCTTGCGCGACGACCAGCCGGTGTCCGGCAGCGGCCACGATACCCGCGCCTGGGTGCGCCTGGCAGGCAAGGGCAGCGTGTTCGCGCAGACCGCCTCGCCGTTCGAGGATGTGGCGGCGATCTGGCGCGCCAGGCCTGCTCAGCGATGAATAAATGGCTGTGTGCGCTGGCGCTGCTGGCTTAAGCACGCCGCTGGTCTGGCGCCCAGTCGCCCGTGCCCGCCACCGAAGCCCAATGGATTGCCGCCGCCAGTGCCGCGGTTGCTTTCGGCCAGGCGCGCGGCATGCCGATCGCGCTGGAAGTGCAGGGCGGCGACGGCCTGTCCGGCCACACCCCGGTCGGCATCTGGAGCGAGAACGGACGCTGCACGCTGGTGGTCTCGGCGCGCGACAATCCGACCGCCGACCGGGTCAGCGCGATGGTCGATCCGGCCGTGCTCGCGCTGTTCCTGGCCGGCGCCGCGATGCATGAAGTCGGGCATTGCCACCGCCGCCTGCAAGGCTATCCCCACAATGAAAAGCTGTTGCCCGTGGTGGCCTGGATGGCGCCGGTGCGGCGCTGGTTCACGCGCCGCATCCTGACCGAGGAAGCCTACGCCGACATGACCGAAGTGGCCTGGCTGGCACGCTACCATCCGGCCCAGTATGGCGCGGTGATGCGCGAGATCGTCAAGGTGCGCACGCATTTCCGTGAACCCAAGCACGATACCTTGCCCTGGCTCGACCGGGCCCTCGCTGCTGGCCCGCAAGACGACGGGCGTGACTTGTTTTTGCTGGCGGACATGCATCTGGCCCGGGTCCGATAATTTGCCTTCGTATGTACGTTGTCGCACAGATTACAGGCTGCCTTTGGCAGTTAAATCGTGTACCACAACCATACAAAGGGACACCACCATGAAACCATTCGTTGCTACCCTGCTGGCCACCGCCCTGTCCGCCGCCTGCGCGAGCGCCTATGCCGCCGGTCCCGACCAGGCCACCTACCGCACCATGACCCAGAAGGCCACCGCCGACTTCAAGCTGGCCGCCGCCAAGTGCACTGGTATGAGCGGCAACGAACGCGCCGTGTGCGTCGAAGAAGCCAAGGTCGCCCGGGCACGCGCCAACGCCGACGCCGTCGCTCATTACAACAATACCCTCAAGGCGCGCAGCTCGCCCGTAATGCGCTGGCCAATGCCGAATATGCGCTGGCCAAGGTCCGGTGCGCAGTGAGCACGGGCGCCGAGCAAGACAGCTGCCTGGCAAATGCCCGCTCGGCGCATGTGGCCGCGCTGGCCGACGTCAAGGCTGACCGCGAGCTGCGCGTGGCCGCCAACGCCGCCGTGGACGACAAGGGCCTGGTCGCCAATGCCCGCACCAGCGATCCGGCCAAGGCCGCCGCGGTCGACAAATGCGCCCAGATCGTTTAGCCAGCCGACCACCGGCTGCCTGATCGACAACAAGGACAGCAGCGTGGCCGCCGCCGCGGCCACCACCCCGCAAGCGGGCGCGACGGTTGCGCAAAAGACTGAAAACATGGCTGAGGCCGCGGTAGACAAGACCAAGGAGGTCGCCACCAATATCATTAAGCAAGACCGAACAAGTGGTAAAGAACGCCGCCACCAAGACCGGCAAGGTGGTCGCCGATTCGGTGATCACCACCAAGATCAAGGCCGATCTGTTCAAGGAGCCGGAACTGTCGGCCATGTCGATTCACGTGGAGACGGAAAAGGCGTGGTCATGCTGAGCGGCTTTGTCGACAGCAAGGCCGATGCCGAGAAGGCCGTGCGTCTGGCCAAGAGCGTGGACGGCGTGACCCGGGTCGAGAGCGCCATCAAGGTCAAGTAAGCGGCCATACCATCAGCGGTGCCGCGCACGCGTGACTGCCATGCCCATTGTGGCATTGCAGTCACGCGTTCATGCGCACTCAGCAAATAAGTGGGACGCGGGCGGGGCCCGGGTATAATTTTCTCGTGAACAGACTAGAAGCCTTCGGATACATTGCCGCCCAAGCCGCGCGTGGGGAGATCAGTCTCCCGACCAGCGTGAACGCCGCCTTGCGCCTGCAACTTGCCCTCGACAACCCCGATTGTCATATTGAAGACGCCATCAAACTGGTGTTGGGCGAACCTCAGCTGGCCGCGCGAACCGTTGCGCTGGCCAATTCCGCCGCATTCAACCGCAATGGCGACGCGCCGATCACCAATGTGCGCGCGGCCGTCATGCGGGTCGGTTACCGCAGCCTGCAGACCCTGGTTGCCAGCCTGGTGGTGCGCCAGTTCGGCGCCCGCATCGTCGATCCGGTGCTGCGCGCCAAGGCCGAGCAATTGTGGGAACACACCGCCCACGTGGCCGCCCTGTGCTCGGTGATCGCGCGCCGCGTGACCTTCGTCAATCCCGATACCGCCATGTTCGCCGCCATCGTGCACGAGGTGGGCGGCTTCTATCTGCTCTCGCGCGCCGACGAATTCCCCGGCCTGCTGGACGACGATCCCGAAAAATGGGCCGAGCTGTGCGAGGAAGTCGTCAGCCGCGAAGTGCTCAAGAAGCTGTCGGTGCCGGAGCCGGTCGCCAATGCCATCCTGGCGCTGCGCGACGGCTGGCTGACCATGCCGCCCAGCACCCTGCTCGACACGCTGCTGCTGGCCAACCAGTTCGCACCGGTGGCCTCGCCGCTGGGCACGGCACCAGCCAACATGCCGGAGCATGCCGACTCGGTCCTCGATTTCGTGATCGACGACGCCACCTTGCAAAGCATCCTGCAAGAGTCGGAAGACGAGGTCAAATCGATGAGCGCGGCGCTGCTGGTCTAGTTCGGCCGCGCCTGCCAGCGATACCACCCCAGTCCTATCCACTCGTGGACAGCATAGTACGAGCGGTATAAGCCGCTCGCGCTGGGCACCAGCATCCACGGACTCCAGCGCGCGAATAGAACAGCGTCGGCGCGGCCACCACCGTCAGCCCGTTGCGCTCGAACGCTTCTTTCGAGCGCGGCATGTGCATGGCGTGCGTGACCAGCAGCACGCGCGTCACGCCAGCGGCCTTGAGCATGCGCGCACTGTATTCGGCATTCTCGGCCGTGGTGCGCGACTTGTCTTCCACCCATTTGACGGGCGTCTTGAAATCGTCGCGCAGGGTGCGTGCCAGGGCCTCGCCCAGCGTGCGTTCGCTGGTCGCGCCCGGTTCGATGCCGCCGCTGACCAGGATCGGCAATCCGGTGGCATGCTGCAGGTAGGCCGCGTACTGCACCCGGACCAGGCCGACGGCATCGGGCACGTCCTGCCCTTCATACTCGGGCGCGCGTTCGACGCTGCTCGCGCTCAGCACGACAATGGCCTGGGCGCCCGTGTCCTTGAATGAGCTCAGGGGCGCGGTCAGGTCTTCGAGCGGGCGCACCAGCAGCAGCGCGCTAAGCATTGGTCGAGATCAGGATCAGGGTGAGCACGCCGACCCGGCTGACCAGGCTGCCGAAGGCGGGCCAGCGGCGGCGCAGCAGGTAGCCGAAGGCAATCAGCAGAAGCAGGCACATCGGCGGCATGATGAGGACACGGAGCGCGGTGCCTAAGCCAGTTCGGTCAGGTTCATGATGGGATTCGTGGTGGAGGTGTGCGATTATCGCAGGAACCGGCGCGCTTATTTAGCGCCAGATATTTTCCCATCCGGGTAGACTTCTTGATACATTGATAAAAACCGTGGGAGACGCGCATGAAATGGGAAGGTAATCATGAAAGCGACAACGTGGAAGACCGGCGCGGGCAGGGCGGTGGTGGTGGCGGCTTCGGACTGGGCGGGCGTTCGATCGGCATCGGTACCGTCGTGATCGCCCTGATCGGATCGGCCGTGTTTGGGGTCAATCCGCTGACCATGCTGAACATGCTCAGCGGCGGTGGCGCGAGCGGACCGGTGGTGCAGCAGGGCCCGCAGCCGCAAGGCCCGGCCAACGACCGCCAGACGCGTTTCGTGCGCACCGTGCTGGCCGATACCGAAGACGTCTGGAGCAAGCTGTTCGCCGAGCGCGGCGCCAGCTACCAGAAGCCCAAGCTGGTCATTTATTCGGATGCCACGCCGACCGCCTGCGGCACCGGCCAGAGCGCCAGCGGACCGTTTTATTGCCCGTCCGATGCTGACGTCTATATTGACCTGAGCTTTTATACCCTGATGCAGGAGCGCTTCGGCGTGTCCGGCGAGTTCGCCCAGGCCTATGTGATCGCGCACGAGGTCGGTCACCATGTGCAAAACCAGCTCGGCATTTCCGACAAGGTGCACGCGGCGCGCCAGCGCAGCAGCGAACGCGAAGCCAATGCCATGTCGGTGCGGCTGGAATTGCAGGCCGACTGCTTCAGCCGGCGTGTGGGCCTTCCATGGCAACCAGGCGCGCGGCATCCTCGAGCAGGGCGATGTGGAATCGGCGCTCAAGGCGGCCACGGCCATCGGCGACGACGCGCTGCAGCGCCAGTCGCGCGGCGCGGTGGTGCCCGATTCGTTTACCCATGGTTCCTCCGAGCAGCGCGTGCGTTGGTTCAGCAAGGGGCTCGAAAAAGGCCAGATCGAACAGTGCAATACCTTCGAGGTGCGCCAGCTCTAGGGCTGGAGTGCGACAGTCAAAGAGCGGCCGGGTCATACTTGCCGCTCTTTTTGTTTTCCGCATGAAAAATGCGATGCTTGTATTAAATGTACTATTGGGCAATACTCTCGCCCATCGTCCCGCGTCAGGGGCCCTTTCTCCCGCCAGGAGCGCGTCATGAAATCGCTGTTAGCCGTCACCATTTGCCTGTTGTCCCTGCTGTTCGCGGCCCTACCCGGCATGGCGGCGGCGCCGGTCGTCTTGACACCGAAAGAGCTCATCATGACCGACCTCACGGTGGGCAAGGGGGCGGTCGCGGGGGCGGGCAGCACCGTGACCATTCATTACACCGGGTGGCTGTACTCGCCCAAGGCGCCTAAGCTGCGCGGCAATAAGTTCGACAGCTCAGTAGGCAGCGCGCCGTTCAGCTTCAAGGTCGGCTCCGGCACCGTGATCCGCGGCTGGGACGAGGGGGTGCGCGGCATGAAAGTCGGCGGCAAACGCCAGTTGATCGTGCCCGCCGCCCTGGGCTTCGGCAAGGATGGCCTCGGTCCCGTGCCATCGACCGCGAATCTCTTATTCGAGATCGAATTGATCGACGTAAAGTAAGTATTTAGCCACTTTGCATGTCGGCAAACCTTACACTTTCCTCAATAAAAGTTTTAGTCTGGAATTAACCCGTTGAAATTAACGGGTTTTTTTTACGGGCACAGAATTTGCTCACATTGTCACGGCGCATCGGAGGATGCCTGAAATGTAGTGAGAGATAGATTCAATAAAAAACTAAAAGGATAACCATGTCACACCGGAACTTCGCATTAAAAGCACTTGTTGCCTTCACCCTGGCAGTCGGCGCCTTGTCCGCGCAAGCGGCGATCATCTCGCCTAGCGCCTATGAACCACTGATTTCCGCCGGTGCACTGCCGGACAGCCCTGCAGCACGGGTCGACCCGAACGTGTCGAGCTCGCCGTACTCGGGCGTGGTCAGCATCAATATCCGCTACGACGGCCAGTCCTATATCTGCTCCGGCGCGCTGGTAGGCAAGCGCTCGGTCGTGTCAGGCTTAAGCCACTGCGTCGACACCAACGGCAATGGCGCCCTGATTGACATCAACAAGCCAGGCAGCGATGTCCGCGTTGTGTTCAACAGCAACGGCACCTACAACGCCATCATGACCGCGACCAAGGTCTCGATGAACCCTGATTACCAAGGCTTCGGCAAGTGCCCGGTCGGCGTCAGCGCATTCTGCGTCAACGACGACGTCGCGGTCATCACCCTGGGCGCCGATGCGCCTGCCAGCGCCAAGATCTACAAAGTGGCGACCAACGAGCTGTTGAGCGGCACCCGCATCATGCTGGCTTAGCTGCAGGCACCACCGGTGACGGCGTCAACGGCTACACCCAGGGTCCTGCGTTCAACATCAAGCGCACCGGCCAGAACTATGTTGACCTGTTCGACGGCGACGATGAGCAAGGCTTCGGCGGCAAGAATGAAGTCTATTACGCTGACTTCGACGGCGGCGGCCGCGACACCTTCTGCGATCTGCTGTCCGTATGCACCCCAGTGCTGGCAAACAATGTTGAAACCAACATCGGCGGCGGCGATTCGGGCGGTCCATCGTTCATCAACCTGTACGGCGAAATGATGCTGGTCGCGAACAACACCTTCGGCAACCGCTACATCTACGGCCAGGGCCAATTCGGTACCTACTTCGGCGGCATCGTGCTCGGCGGCTACGCTGACTACCTGCAACGCGCCACCGGCGGCGACATCACCTTCGTCCCTGAGCCAGGCAGCTTCGCGCTGTTCGGTCTGGGTGCGCTGGCACTGCTGGGCGCACGTCGCCGCAACAGCAAGAAGTAATTCCCCGCCTGCTGGCATGGAAGCCGACCGGTCAGACCGGTCGGCTTTTTTTTGCCGGTCGCGGACAAACGTCTGTATATCTCAACCTTTGTCGATAAACTTTACATTTCGTAACGTCGATCGTCACACTTTTTCCTAAGATATTGATTATTGGTGACATTTTCTTTTCGGCATGATTAATGCTTAAGTAAGCTTGCGCCCTTACCAAGTGCGCAAGAGGGTGTCTTATCCAAAACTACAAGGAAAAAAATGTCACATCGGAAGCAATCTTTGAAAAAAGCAGTTGGTGTTGTCCTCGCAACCGGCGTACTGGCCGCCGCCATGGCGCCTGCGCACGCGACGCTGTTGCCGCAGCAAACCTACAAGCCATTGATCACCTCGGGCGACCTGCCTGATTCGCCAGCCGCTCGCATCGACGGCAACACGTCCGACTCGCCGTATTCGGGCGTGGTCAGCCTCTACATCAAGCGAAACGGTAACGGCTATATCTGCTCCGGCGCGCTGGTAGGCAAGCGTTCAGGTCGTCTCAGTAAGCCATTGCGTCGACGCAGACGGCAACGGTACCCTGATCGACATCAAACAGCCAGGCAACAGCGTGCAAGTCGTGTTCAACAGCGATGGCGATTACAACGAAGTCATCCGCGCCAGCAAGGTATCGATGGATGCTTAGCTACCAAGGCTTCGGCAATTGCCCGGTTGGCGTTGACTCGTTCTGCGTCAACGATGACGTGGCCGTCATCACCATGGAACGCGATGCCCCGGCAAGCGCCAAGGTCTACAAGATCGCCACCAACGAATTGCTGGCAGGCACCCGCATCACGATGGCTAGACTACGGCACCTCGGGCGACGGCGCCAACGGCTTCTACATCGAGCCGGAATTCAACATCAAGCGCACCGGCGCGAACTATGTCGACTACTTCGAAACGGACGACGAAGGCGTTGCTGGCCGTAATGAAGTATTCATCGCCGACTTCGACGGCGCTGGCCAGGACACCCACTGCACCTACTTCGGCATCTGCACGCCGCAGCTGGGCAATGACGTCGAGTCCGGCATCGGCGGCGGCGATTCGGGCGGCCCATCGTTCGTGAAAATGTACGGCGAACTGATGCTGGTAGCGAACAACACCTTCAGCACCCGTTATTTCGCCAGCCAGGTTGACGGCACCTTCAGGTACCGCCTTCGGCGGCATCGTGCTGAGCAGCTACACCGACTACCTGCTGCGCGCCACCATGCAGCGACGTGACCTTCGTTCCAGAACCAGGCAGCTTCGCGCTGTTCGGCCTGGGCGCGCTGGCACTGTTCGGCGCACGTCGTCGTTCGATCAAGAAGTAAGCAGCAATAGCAGCACAAACGAGCGACCTGCGGGTCGCTCTTTTTGCCTGCTGTGCGGAGACCCGGGCTGCGCTAGTTGTGAAGTTGCATGACCGGGGTCACGCAGGAGGAGGGCGCGAACGCTTGCGCGCCAAAGCGCGTGGCCATGACGGGCGGGGCCGCGTTGGTCGTGGCGCGCGACGCCGAGCTGGCCACGATCTGGCCGCCCATCATCACGATCACGGTATCGGCGCTGGCGATGGTTTCGGGGCGGTGCGCGATGATGACGCGCGTCATGTCGAGTTGCCGCACCGCGTCGTTCACCTGCTTTTCCTTGTCGATGTCGAGGTGGCTGGTCGCCTCGTCCAGGAACAGGATGCGCGGGCGCTTGTAGAGCGCGCGCGCGAGCAGCACACGCTGCTTCTGCCCGCCGGACAGCACCGTGCCCATGTCGCCGACCAGGGTGTTAAAGCCCATCGGCATGCCCTGGACATCGTCGGCAATGCTGGCCAGTTCGGCGCAGCGCAGCATCCAGGCCTCGTCCGGGACCGGATCGAAGAAGCAGATGTTGTCGGCGATCGATCCGGCGAACAGGACGTCATCCTGCAGCACGGTGCCGATCATGGCGCGCAGTTGCGCCACGCCCAGCTGCGCGAGCGGGAATGCCGCCGATGGCGATCTCGCCGCCGCTGGCAGGCAGCACGCCGAGCAGCACGTTCATCAGGGTCGTCTTGCCGCAACCCGAAGGCCCGACGATGGCCACCGAGGTCCCGGCCTGCAATTCGAAGCTGATGTCGTTGAGCACGAACGGCTCCTGCTCGCCGTAGCGGAAACGCAAGCCGCGCACGGCGATGCCCGGCGCCAGACTGGCGGTGTCGGCCAGCGCGTCGCCCGGCCACCGGTTCCGGTTCGGCAAGCACGATGTCGGCCAGCCGTTCGCCCTGCAGCGAGAGCATGCGCAGTTCAAAATACTTGTCGATCAAGCCGCTCACGCGCGAACCGAACTGGCTCTTGTAGGCGATGAACGCGGTCAGGATGCCGACGCTGAAATTGCCTTCCATGACCAGGCGTGAACCTAGCCAGATGATCAAGATGTTTTCAAAGCCAAACAGGATGCCATTGATGAAGCGGTACAGCAGTTGCAGGCGCGCAGTCCGTACCTCGGCATTGATCTGGTCCACCAGCAAGGCCAGCCAGCTTGCCTGGCGCTGGTCCTGGCGCTGGAACAGCTTGATCGCCTTGACCCCGCGCACCGTTTCGATGAAATGGCTGTGCTGGCGCGCGGCATGCACGATCTGTTCTTCGGTCGCACAGCGCAGCGGCGCATACCAGGCCCAGCGCGTCAGCAGATAGGCCAGCATGGCGATCAAGGCCACCGCCGACAGCATCGGGCTGTAGACGAACATGATGACCAGGGTGGCGATTGCCATCACGCCGTCGAGTATCGCGTCGAGAAAGGAGGTGGTCAGGGTGCGCTGAATCACGTCGGTGGTGCCGAAGCGCGAAATCACATCGCCCACGTGGCGCTTTTCAAAATACGAGACCGGCAGCCGGATCAGATGGGAAAACACATTGGCGCGCCACTGGATGCTGAGCGTCGTGCTCAGGTACAGGAGCACCCACGAGCGTACCGCGCCGATGGTCTGCTGCATCACCATCAGCAAGCCGAATCCGATCGCGAGCGTGGTCAGCAGGTCGCGGTCGGCCGAGACCAGCACATTGTCGATGGTCCATTGCAGGAAGAAGGGCGAGACCAGTCCGAACGCCTCGAGCGCGGCGGCGAACAGCAATACCTGCGCCAGCGAGCCGAATAAACCGGTGACGCGCCCCATCAGCGCGCCAAGCGGATCGACTGCCTGGCCTGTTGCGGCTTGAATGCTTCCTTGGGCCACAATTCGAGCGCGACACCGGTAAATGATTTCGACACGTCCGCCATCGGCAGCACCCGTTTGCCGAAGGCCGGATCGTGAATCGTCACCGATTGCGGACCGACCGATTCGAGCACGACGAAGTGATTGAATTCCCAATGCAGGATGCAGGGCAGGGCCAGTTTCGGCAGGTGCTCCAGATCGAGTTTGAGCGGACGCGTGCCCAGTTCCAGCTGGCCTACCACCACATCGATCAGTCCGGACAGCGTGGAGCCCTTGAGCGAAATCGGAAAGCGGCGCCGCAGCGTGAGCAGATCAGTCGCATGGCGGTGGTAACTGGCGACCATGGCGATGCACGCCAGGCCGCACTCGGCCGCTTCCGACTGGAGTATCAGCGGAAGCCTGGATTGAAAGCCGAAGCGAATGCTGTCGAGAATGGACATGGCGGACTCCGAGGCGGGACATTACATTTTTCCGGTCAGGCTGAATAGCGGTTCGAGCGCCCATTCATACAGCTTGCGCTGCTCGAGAAGAATATCGGCGTCGACCAGCATGCCGGGCTGCAGGCTGTAAGCCTGGCCATAGGCTTTCATCGTCTGACTGCGCAGCGAAACAGTAATGCGGTACATGGCTTCGCCGCGGTTGAACGCGGGCGAGATCTCGTCGCCGCTCATGGCCGAACGCGAAATCGACACGACCTTGCCGCGCGCATGGCCGAATTTCTGATAGGGATAGGCCTGGTAGCGCAGCAGCACATCGTTGCCGGGCCGGATAAAGCCGATCGCGCGGCTGGGCGCATATAAATGCGCCTGCATCACGGCGCCGTCCGGAATGATGCTCATCAGCGGCTTGCCCATGTCGACCGACTGGCCGGGATCGGCCGTGACGGCAGTGGCGATGCCGCTGTGCGGCGCGGTGATGGCCAGTTCGCGTTTGCTTTCGCTTTCCGCGAATTCCTGCGTGGCATTGGCGATCTGGCGTTCGATTTGCGCCAGCTGATTGCGCTGGGCGATAGGCAGGCTGGCCAGGTCATTTTGCGCGGCCTGCAGATCGCGCTCGATGCCGATGCGCGCGTTCCAGCGTTTGCAGGCGGTCGCGCTGGTCGAGCAATTCCGCCTGCTTTTGCTGCGCCATATCGCGCGAAAAGAATCCCTGCGATTGCAGTTTCACGGCGCGCTCGGCCGAGGCCTTGGCCAGCTTGATGCGCGCTTGTTGTCCGGCGACTTGCTGCGCGAGACTCGATTTCTCCGCACTCAGGGCGTCGATGCGCTTGCCGAGGGCCCGTTCCTGATCCTGATGGAGCTGCTGTGTCTGACCCAGTTCATCTTGCAGCGATTGCTGGCGCGACGCGACGTAGCGGCTGATCGATTCCTGGATGCCGCCGCCCTTGCCGCTCTGGCGCTCGGCGGACAGCACGTACAGGCGGTCTCCCTTCTTGACCGCCTGGCCCTCCTGCACGTTTTTCGAGAACACGGTGCCTGCCTGGGCGGGATAGAGGCGCAGCAAGCCCAGATCGGGCGCGAGATAGCCGGTGACGGTGGCGCGCTTGGTATAGCTGCCGAAGATGGCAAAGCAGGCGAGCAGCAGCGTCATCGCCGCTGCCAGCGCCGCCAGAATGGCAAACGAGAGCGGGCGCACCATCACGATCTCGCCGACAGACTTCGCCATGCTGTTCTTGTGTGCCTCATCTCGGAACAAGGATTTTCGCATCACAGTAGCCGCCTGTTGAACGTTCCAATGGTCAACAAATCGTGCCCGCTTCGGTGCAGGTTGGAATTGCGGTTAATCAAGTCGCTGGCATGTGAATCGAAGGTGCTGGAGAGGGAAGGTCTCCTTGTACTGATTCTTAGGAATTGGAGATGATGAAAATTTGCAAAAAGTCATATGGAAATGTTTTCATTTCCGTAATCTAGATCGGGCCAATCCGGCGAAACGAAGGAGATGGAAATGAACGAATTGACTTGGGATGAAATCGCGATGGTGAGTGGTGGCGCCGACCAGAAGAAATGCGTCAAGCGGGAACACGACGTAGTTCCTTGCGCGCAGAGCAACCGCGGGGATGTGGCGAACGATATCTCCAATGGTGCGTATGTTGTGGGGAGTGCGGTCGTCGAATTTATTTCGAGCCTTTTCGACTGATATTCCCTTGTCATGAAATGCCCGCACAGAGTTCATTGCGCGGGCATTTGGAGAGGAGTTATATGGAACCCTGGAAGCTTGTAGTTATCATGCTTTTTTGCTTGGTGTTGCGCGCTTGGTTCACTATCGGCACGACACCGTACCTCGATGAATATCTTGTGATTCAGGCAGGGCGAGCCATTTTCAGCATCTCGCTCGTGGGCTTCGCTTGTTTGCAGTTCAAGCTTAGCAAAGAGAAATTGAACGCGATCCTTGGAGTGGGCGATCGCAAGTCGCTACTATCCGGCCTTGGTCTTGGCGTCATTTTGTTCATGTTTGCACTTGGCCAGTCTGCCGTCACGACCTTGGTGGCCGCGCAATACGATCTAGAACAAGCATACCGTGTTTGGCCGTTCCATCCTGAGCCATATGGTTCACACCCATTGCTGTCGGTGCACATACTGATCTTCATCACGGCATCCGTTCTGTTGCCAGCCATCTGCGAAGAAATATTTTTCCGCGGCCTGTTCTTTCCCGCCCTGTCGAACAAGCGCACTTATCTGCGCAGCGCGCTCATTTGCTCGGCTGTGTTCGCCATGCTGCATTTCCAGTCGCTGTTCAATGTGCTGAACTCATTGATTTTTTCCTGCATCGCTTGCTGCATCTACGCCAGTGGTCGTTCGCTCTATTACTGCATCGTTACGCACGCGACTTATAACTTTGTGGCATTCATTTTTCAGCATTACTTCGATTTCCACGGAACCCGGTCTATCAACCAGTTGAGTAACGTGACGGATTGGATACCCCAGTTGATTATGTTTGCCGTGTCGATCGCCTGCTTGACGGGTCTGGCATTGCGTTATCCACCGAAACGCGGATTCTGGCTGCGGGAGCCGAAGCAGCGGGTTAATTTTCACGCCGCGCACGTCTACGGTCCGGCATCGCCGTGAACGCGGCATAGCGAATGCGCAAAACAAAAAAGCCAACCGGTTAAGGTTGGCTTTTTGCTTACTTCTGTATTCGTGGTAGGCCGTGCAGGGATTCAGAACCTGCGACCAACGGATTAAAAGTCCGCTGCTCTACCAGCTGAGCTAACGACCCGAAGAGGCAGCATTATAGCTGACGATTTCGATTTCCGCTAGGCAGTTTTTTTGCTGCTTATCAATTTGTCAGTTTGGCCGTTACTTTCAGCACTTCGTCGGCCGTGGTGACGCCTTCGAGGATCTTGTACGCGCTTAAGCAATGCGCAGCGGCTTCATGCCGTCGGAAACGGCCTGATTGCGCAGCGCCACCAGATCGGTCTTCTCGCCGATCATGTTGGTGAAGCCTTCGGACACCGTCAGCAACTCGTACAGGCCGGTACGGCCGCGGTAGCCGGTCTGGCGGCATTCCGGGCAGCCGATAGGGCGATACACCTTGGACGGCTTGGGCAGGTCCCAGTTCCCGGCGATGCTGGTCCAGATGTCGTCGTTGATTTCGCCGTCATCCTTCTTGCACAGCGCGCACAGCGTGCGCACCAGGCGCTGCGCCATGATGCCGATCAGCGTCGCTTCCAGCAGGTAATGCGGCACGCCCAGTTCCAGCAGCCGCATCACGGCCATCGGCGCATCGTTGGTGTGCAGCGTGGACAGCACCAGGTGGCCGGTCAGGGCGGCCTGGATCGCCATCTCGGCGGTGGCCAGGTCGCGGATCTCGCCCACCATGATGATGTCGGGATCTTGCCGCATCAGGGCGCGCACGCCGTCGGCGAACGACAGGTCGATGCCGGGCTGCACCTGCATCTGGTTGAACGAGCCCTCGACCATCTCGATCGGGTCTTCCACCGTGCACACGTTCACTTCCGAGGTGGCCAGCGCCTTGAGCGTGGTGTACAGGGTGGTGGTCTTGCCCGAGCCGGTCGGCCCGGTGACCAGGATGATGCCGTGCGGGCGTGCCGTCAGGCCATCCCAGCGCTTGGCGTCGTCCACCGGGAAACCGAGTTCGGGCAAGGTCTTGACGACCACGTCCGGATCGAAAATCCGCATGACCAGTTTTTCGCCGAAGGCGGTCGGCATGGTCGACAGGCGCAGCTCGACTTCCTGGCCGCCCGTGGTGCGGGTCTTGATGCGGCCATCTTGCGGACGGCGTTTCTCGATCACGTCCATCCGGCCCAGCAGCTTGATGCGCGCGGTCATCGCGATCATCACCACGGCTAAGCACCTGGTAGACCTGGTGCAGCACGCCGTCGATGCGGAAGCGGATCGAGGCGATCTCGCGCTTCGGTTCGAGGTGGATGTCGGAGGCGCGCTGTTCGAAGGCGTATTGCCACAGCCAGTCGACGATGTTGACCACGTGCTGGTCGTTGGCGTCGAGCTTGTTCGACTTGCCCAGCTCGACCAGTTGTTCGAAGTTGTTGCGCAGCGCCAGATCCTGGCCCTTGGACTTGTTGGCGTCCTTGATCGTCTTGGCCAGGCTGAAGAACTGCGAAATGTATTGCGAGATGTCGAGCGGATTCGAGATGACCAGTTCGATCTGGCGCCGCGATACCTTGGCGATCTCGGCCTGCCACTCGGTGGCGAACGGATCGGCCGTGGCAACGACCAGCTTGTGCGGCGTCAGTTCGACCGGCAGGATGTTAAAGCGCGCCGCATAGCTGGCCGTCATCACATCGGCGACCCGGGTGAAGTCGATCTTGAGCGGGTCGATGCGCACGAAGGGCAGGTTGCACTTGGCCGCCGCCCATTCGGTCAGCATGTCGAGCGTGAGCATGCGGTGCGGCGACAGGGCCGACACCAGCTTGCACTGCGCCACGGCCGACAGCGGATGCATGGAGCCGACCGCGTTCTTGAGAATGCCCTGGGCCTGGGCGAAGTTGGCCTTGACCTTGTCTTTCTCGACAATGCCGTCCGCCAGCAGCCAGCTGAAGATCGCTTGCAGGTCGAGCGACTTGGGCCGGGTCTTGGTGACGTGCGGCGCGTGCTCTGCTTTTTTCGTTTCTGCGTTCAAGCCATTCTCCGTCGGTGCTGGTTAGATTGCCGCCTGAATACCCTTGACCCAGGACTTGGCGGGCAACTTGGTGGCCGCCACGATCTCGGCGGCGCGTGCTTTCAGTGCATCGATGTCGATGGCCGGTCTGGTACGGAAGCATAGCGCCACGACGTTGCCGTCATGGACTTCCGGCAGGCAGATCACATGGTCGAAGGCAAATTTCATGGCCTTGATATTGCGTGCGTAGCTGGGGTGGTCGCCAAACAGGTTGACGGTCATGATGCCGCCTTCCTTCAGGCAAGCGTTGCAGGACTGGTAGAACTCCGGCGTATCGAGCACGGGGCCCTTGGCGGTGGCGTCGTACAGGTCGCATTGCAGCACGTCGAAGGCGCTTAAGCATGGGCCGGATCGTCGACGAAGTCGAGCGCGTCCATTTCGATCACGTTCAGGCGCCCATCGTTGGGCGGCAGCTTGAACATCGATTCGCACACGGTCACCACGGCCGGATTGAGTTCGACCGCCGTCACGCTGGCGTCGGGAAACTGGCGATAGCAAAACTTGGTCAGCGCACCCGTGCCCAGACCGAGCTGGGCGATGGTCTGCGGCTGTTCGATGAACAGCATCCAGGCCATCATTTGCTGCGCGTATTCGAGCTCCGGCCAGTCGGGCTTGCGGATGCGCATCGCGCCCTGCACCCATTCGGTGCCGAAATGCAGGTAGCGCACGCCGTCCTGTTCGGACAGGGTGACGGGAGCGAATTTGGGCTTGCGCGCCGGACGGCGCGAGGATTCAACTTGTTCGATGGATTTTCTTTTGATAAGCATAGGCGACCTGGTTCGATCGCCCTATTATATCGGGGGATGCGATGCCGGAGTTACTGGCGAGGATCCGGTTCGACCGACACGCGCAGGCGCACCCGGTCGCCTGGATCGCGCGCCATCATGCTGGTGTAGTTACGGCCGCCATAGGTATAGCTTACGTCGTAACCGATCGTGCGCGACTCGTAGCTCTCGACCATGCGGCAACGGCGTACCGCCTGTTCCTGCGGGTAGCGGCTATCGTATGTGCGGCTGGCTGTTGGGCGCGCCATTGCTGATCCGGTCGTGCTAGCCACCGCACCGGCAACCACGCCGATGGCCGTGGCGGCTGCCTTGCCGCTGCCGCCGCCAACCTGGTTGCCCAGGATGCCGCCTAAGCAACCGCGCCCAGAATCAGCGCCATCGGCTGCTGCGCTGTTGCTGCACTTGCTGCGGCGGGGCTTGCACATATTCGGTGCGGCATTCTTCACGCGGCTGGCGAACCTGCTCGACGCGCGGCTCGACCCCACGTCACGCGGCCATATTCTTCATATTCGGCCGCTTGCGCTTCTAGCCATGTTGCTGGCGCCAAGGGCAGACATTAACAGTGCGATATGCATTTTCATGGGGTTACCTCGTGAATTCAGTCCAATGGGTGGCGAAATCCGTGTTTCGCCATGATCGTATGGTAGTCCTGTCGGCCACGATTGCGTAGTTCCCGTGGCAACAAGATGTAACAGCAAGTACGTATAAGTATCTATCCACGAATCGCGCGAATTGGCGTAAAGTGCGCCCCAAAGGGCGAATTTTAGGTAAAACCTTCTGATTATTAACATTTATTGCGTTTGAAATCACATTCGGGTTGATTCGATTACTACAAAACGTTACCCTATGCGAACGGGGGTAGTATTGGCGCGTGGCAACCACGCAAGTTGACGAGGGAAAAATGAGTTTGTTGATAACCGTGCCGCCGAATCTGGTGCAGTCGATCCGAGCCTTCCGCGTTGTGGAATTGCAGGAGGAAGCCGGACGCCTGGGGCAGCACTTTCTCTACGCACATTGCGCCAATACCCTGACCAAGCAGCAGGTCTGCGGCCGCATCGGCGAAAGCTTTCATTTCCCAAAGCCGGGCGCGAAGAATTTCGATGCCCTGCGCGAATCGCTGACCGAGACCATCAACAAGGCCGGTCCGCAGCCCGGTTTCATCGTCGTCATCGAGCAATTGCCAAATACGCAAAAGTTCGACAAGGAAGCCCACGAAACCCTGCTGGACGTGTTCCATGACGCGGCTGATTACTGGGCCGAGAAAAAGTCCCTTTCCGCGTGTTTTACTCGTTCGAATAATCCCCGCAGTGCCTGCTGCACTGCAACATATTTACTCCCCTTTCTTGGTCCGGCCTGCCGCTCAGGGTACAATGCCGCCTTATGAAAAACATTGTGATCCTCATTTCCGGGCGTGGCAGCAACATGGAAGCAGTCGTCCATGCAGCGCGCAAGGAGCAATGGCTAAGCCCCGCATCGTGGCCGTGATCAGCAACAAGGCCGACGCCGGCATGGGCTTGAATTTGCCCGTTCGCACGGTATCGCGACCGCCGTGGTGCCGAACAAGGCTTACCCGAGCCGCGAAGCCTTCGATGCAGCCCTGCAGCAGGAAATTGACCGTTTCGCGCCCGATCTGGTCGTGCTGGCCGGTTTCATGCGGATTCTGACGCCGGGCTTCGTTGCGCATTACGAAGGACGGATGCTCAATATCCACCCGTCGCTGCTGCCGCTGTTTCCCGGGCTGCATACGCACCAGCAAGCGCTGGACGCGGGCGAAACCCGGCATGGCGCGACCGTGCATTTTGTCACGGCGCAGCTGGACCACGGTCCGGTGGTGGCACAGGCGGCGGTTGACGTTGTGCCTGGCGATACCGAAGACACACTGGCCGCGCGGTGCTGGTGCAGGAACACCAGCTCTATCCACGCGCGATCCGCCTGTTCGTCGAGGACCGGCTCAGCATCGAAAACGGGGATGTCCGCATCGCCGAATCAACACGTAGTTAACCAAGGAATTCCATGAGATTGCCACCAGCGATACTCGGCAATACAGAAGAAGTATTGCGCGAGATCTTGCGTTTTTCGGCTCCGGCCGACACCACCCTGTCGCGTTACTTCAAAGACCACCCGCGCCTCGGTTCGCGCGAGCGCGGCGCCGTTGCCGAAGGCATTTACGCGATCCTGCGCAACAAGTCCTTCTTCACCGACTTTGCCGAAGCCGGACAGAGCCCGACCATGCGCCGCCTCACCATCCTCGGCCTGGCCGAAGCGGTGGGTGCCGATTCGCTGGGCGGCCTGACCGAAGAAGAAACCGCCTTCCTGACCCGCGTGCTCGACATCGACCGCAATCTGATGCCGCCGCAAATGCGCTCGAACATGCCGAAATGGCTGTTCGACAAATTCGTCGCGCAATTCAGGCGAAGCCGAAGCGCTCGAACTGTGCAGCGCCCTGAACCAGTGAGCGCCGCTCGACCTGCGCGTCAATTCGATCAAGGCCACGCGCGACGAAGTCGTGGCCTACTTGCTCGAAGCGCCGATCGCGGCCGAACCGATGCCTTACGCCCCGCTGGGCTTGCGCGTGCTGAAAAAGCCAGCGCTGCAAAACCTGCCGCTGTTCAAGAGCGGCGCGATCGAAGTGCAGGACGAGGGCAGCCAGGTGCTGTCCCAGATCGTCGGCGCCAAGCGCGGCGAGATGGTGGTCGACTTCTGCGCCGGTGCTTAAGGGGCAAGACGCTGGCCCTGGGTGCGCTGATGCGCAACACCGGCCGCCTGTACGCTTTCGACATTTCCGAGAAGCGCCTGGCCAAGCTCAAGCCGCGCCTGGCGCAGCGGCCTGTCGAACGTGCATCCGGTGCTGATCGCGCACGAGCGCGATGCCAAGATCAAACGTCTGGTTTAGCAAGATCGACCGCGTGCTGGTCGATGCGCCGTGCAGCGGCCTGGGCACCCTGCGCCGCAATCCGGACGTCAAGTGGCGCCAGAAGATCGAAGCCATCGCTGAAATGCAGGAAAAGCAAGCCTCGATCCTGGACGGCGCGGCGCGCCTGCTCAAGGGCGGCGGCCGCCTCGTGTACGCCACCTGCAGCTTGCTCAATGAAGAGAACGACTTCATCGTCGAACAATTCCTGGCATCGCACCCGGACTTCGAACTGGTGCCGATGCATCAGGTGCTGGCCGAGCAAAAAATCGAACTCGAGATGGGCGATTACCTCAAACTGCTGCCGCACAAGCACCAGACCGACGGTTTCTTCGCCGCCGTTCTGCAGCGCAAGCCGATGGCCAAGAAGGCGCCAAAGGAAGACGTTGCCGATGAGACTGAAACCGCCACCGACGAATAACACCTGACGAGCCCATGCCCCTGTCCAATCTGCTGACCGAATTATTCGAAGATCTCGACAAGCCAGTCATTCTCTGGCAAGCCGGAATCATTCTTGTTTGTATGGCAGTAGGTTGGGGGCTGGCGCGCCTGTTGCGCGGCACCTATGCCAATCCCCAGGATGGCAGCGGCAGCGTGGTGCAAGCCGGCGTGGCCCACTTCCAGTTATGTGCTCACGCCGGTGCTGATCGCTTCGCTGATCGGCATCGCCAAGCTGGTGGCCTTGCCTTACCTCGGCAATGTCAAATTGCTGCAGGTGGCGCTGCCGCTGGTCGGTTCGGTGGCCGTGATCCGCATGGTGTTCTACCTGCTGCGGCGCGCCTTCGCCCGCCGCGGCCCGCTCGGCGCGGCCCTGGTCACGTTCGAAAAAATCATTTCCCTGATTGTCTGGCTGGCGCTGGCGCTCTATCTGACCGGCATGTGGGTCGGCGTTCTGGACTATCTCGACACCACCAAGCTGCCGTTGGGCAAACACGGCGGCATCGCCTTGTCGGCGATCTTGCAGGGCGCCGTATCGGTGGTGGTCACGCTGATGCTCGCGCTGTGGGGCTTGGCTGCCGCGCTCGAAGAGCGCCTGATGGGCGTGTCCGGCCTGCACCCTTCGCTGCGCGTGGTTACTGCGCGCCTGGGCAAGTCGCTCCTGATTGTCATTGCGGTCCTGGCCAGCCTGTCGCTGGTGGGCATCGACCTGACGGTGCTGTCGGTGTTCGGCGGCGCGCTCGGCGTTGGCCTCGGTCTCGGTTTGCAGAAGATCGCCAGCAATTACGTGTCCGGCTTTGTGATTCTGCTCGAACGCAGCCTGTCCATCGGCGACATGATCCTGGTCGACAAATTCAGCGGCAAGGTCACGCAAATCAATACCCGCTACACGGTCCTGCAAGGGCTCGACGGGACCGAGACCGTGATTCCGAACGAGATGCTCATTTCCGGGCCGGTGCAAAACCTGTCGCTGTCGAGCCGCCAGGTGCGCGTTGCCACCCAGCTGACGGTGGCCTTCGATACCGACCTGGCGAACCTGATGCCGAAAATTGTCGAGGTATGCAAATCGGTCGAGCGCGTGCTGGCCGATCCCGAGCTAAGCCGTGGTGCTGAAAAATTTTGGCGCCGATGGATTCGAACTCGATGTCGGCATGTGGATCGAGGACCCGGAAAACGGCCGCGGTGGTTTGCTGTCCGACGTGAATCTTGGAATATGGTCCTTGTTGCAACGCGAAGGAGTAAGCTTGCCATATCCGACAAGAGATTTGCGAATCGCCGATCCGAAAGTGACAACATTGCTCGAGACGATAGCTGCAAAACAGTGAAATGAGTTGTGCAGGCCGTGCCGCTAGGCATTGGTTCGTCGTAAAATAGAGGGGTTCTTCGGTTGTGCAGTTGTAAGCCCTTTATTGGAGTAGTAATGAATTTGTTAAGTTCGATTGTCGACTTTCTGATCAACGGTGTTGTGGGCCTCAGCGCCTGGCAAGTCGTGATCTACACCCTGGTCGTCACGCATATCACGATCGCCAGCGTTACCATTTATCTGCACCGCCACCAGGCGCACCGTGCGCTCGATCTGCACGCGATTCCCAGTCATTTCTTCCGCTTCTGGCTGTGGCTCACCACCGGCCAGGTGACCAAGGAGTGGGCCGCGATCCACCGCAAGCACCACGCCAAGTGCGACACCGAAGAAGATCCGCACAGCCCCGTCACGCGCGGCATCCGCAAAGTCCTGTTTGAAGGCGCCGAGCTGTATCGCATCGAATCGAAGAACCAGGAAACCATGGACAAGTATGGCCATGGCACGCCCGATGACTGGATCGAGCGCAATCTGTACACCCGTTTCAGCTGGCAGGGCGTGTCGCTGCTGCTGGTCGTGAACTTCCTGCTGTTCGGCGTGATCGGCGTGACGATCTGGGCGATCCAGATGATGTGGATCCCGATCACGGCAGCTTAAGCATCATCAACGGCATCGGCCACTACTGGGGCTACCGCAATTACGATTGCTCCGACGCGGCGACCAACATCATCCCGTTCGGCATCCTGATCGGCGGCGAAGAACTGCACAATAACCACCACACGTTTGCGACCTCGGCCAAGCTGTCCTCGAAATGGTACGAGTTCGATATCGGCTACTTCTACATCCGCGTGCTGGAAACGTGCAAGATGGCCAAGGTCAAGAAGCTGGCGCCCAAGCCGGTGTTCGAGCAGGGCAAGACGGTGGCCGACCTGGCCACGCTGCAGTCGGTGATCGCCAACCGCTACGACGTCATGGCCAAGTACGCCAACTCGCTCAAGCTCGCATGGCGCGAAGAAGCCGAACACCTCAAGCACAAGGCGGCGCTCGAGAAGCGTTTCCTGGAAGTCCTCGCGCAAGCTGCTGCAGCGCGAACCGGGCAAGCTGGAAGCGTCGCACAAGCAACAGCTGGTCGAGCTGTTCCAGCACAGCAAGGCGCTCGAGACGATGCATCAGATGCGCGTCGAGCTGGGCGCGATCTGGGAGCGTTCGCACTTCACGCGCGACCAGTTGCTGCAACAGCTGCAAGACTGGTGCGCGCGGGCCGAAGCGTCCGGCATCAAGTCACTGGAAGAATTCTCCATGCGCCTGCGCAGCTACGCGTAAGCGACAATCCGGTTCCAACGGCTCCTGCGGGAGCCGTTTTTATTTCGAGGAAGCCAATTGGAAAAAACGTCGATCCTGTTCGTCTGCATGGGCAATATCTGCCGCTCGCCAACGGCCGAGGGCGTGTTTCGCGCCCGCGCCGAACGTGCGGGCATGGCGGACCGTTTGCACATCGATTCTGCTTAAAGCACCCACGCCTATCACGTGGGCAGCAAGCCCGATCCGCGTTCGACCGACTTTGCCGCGCGCCGCGGGGTGGACCTGTCGACCCAGCGCGTCTGGTTGTTGCCGAGGACTTCGCCGCCTTCGACCGCATCTATGCGATGGACAAGGACAATCTGGCGCGCCTGATGGCCGCCTGTCCGCCTGAACACCGGCACAAGCTGGGCTTGTTCATGCAGTTCGCGGTCGCCAGCAATGCGGACGAGGTGCCCGATCCCTATTACGGCGGCGGTAACGGCTTTGACCTGGTGCTCGATTACATTGAGGACGCGTCGGACGGCTTGCTGGCCGCGCTGCAGCGCAGCGGCCGCATAGAACGCGCGCAGCAGCGCTTCTGCGGCCGGAATAAAAGAGCCGCGCACTGTCGTGGGCGGCTCTTTCTGTAGAACGCGAGATCGATTACTTGATCTTGGTTTCTTTGTACATAACGTGCTTACGTGCCTTAGGATCGAACTTCATGATCTCCATTTTGGCAGGCATCGTGCGCTTGTTCTTGTCGGTGGTGTAGAAGTGACCCGTACCCGCGGTCGATTCCAGCTTGATTTTGTCGTGGCCAGTTTTTGCCATGATAGCTCCCTAATTAAACTTTTTCGCCACGGGCGCGCATGTCAGCCAAAACGGCATCGATGCCGACTTTGTCAATGACGCGCAGACCGGCGTTGGACAGACGCAGGGAGACCCAGCGGTTTTCCGATTCTACATAGATACGACGGTTCTGCAGGTTAGGCAGGAAACGACGTTTCGTTTTGTTGTTAGCGTGGGAGACGTTGTTGCCAACCATCGGACCCTTGCCAGTTACTTGGCAAACACGTGCCATAGCGCACTCCTAAGAAAATATCCAAATTTGGAAAAACGAGAGTATAGCGCGAAAAGAACCGGACAATCAATGACTTATGAAAAACAATTGTGTCATGCGTGAATAAAAAATTTAACATTTGCCCTTGATGCGGCAATCTCATAGCTGCCCGTGCTCGGCGAAGGAATGGACCTGCGCCCCGGCCACCACGAAATGATCGAGCACGCGCACGTCGACCAGGGCCAGGGCTTGCACCAGGGCCCGCGTGAGCAGCAGATCGGCTTCCGCTCGGCTCGGGCGAGCCGGAAGGGTGGTTGTGGGCCAGCATCACGCTGGCGGCGTTGCGCGCCAGCGCCGCCTTGACCACTTCGCGCGGATAGACGCTGGTGTGGGTCAGGGTGCCGCGAAACATTTCCTCGCACGCTAGCAGGCGGTTCTTGACGTCGAGGAAGAGCACGCTGAACGATTCGTGCTGCTGGCGTCCCATGCCCAGGCGCAGGTACTGGCGCACCAGTTCAGGCGAACCCAGCGCACAGCCTACCCGCAGCTGCTCATGCGCCGCGCGCCGGGCCAGTTCCATCACGGCTTGCAGCTGGGTGAATTTGGCGGGCCCCATGCCGTGCACCTCGGAGAACTGGGCGACGCTGGCGCCGAACACGCCTTGCAGCGAGCCGAAGCGGGCCAGCAGGTCGCGCCCGAGTTCCACCGCGCTGCGCCCGGCCACCCCGACCCGCAGGAACAGGGACAGCAATTCGGCGTCGGACAGGGCGCCCGCGCCCTCGCTGATCAGGCGCTCGCGCGGGCGCTGCTGTGTGGGCCAGTCCTTGATTCCCATTCTGGATCCTGATCAGTGCCTGGCCCGACGCGGTACAATATCGGTTTGCAAGCTTGAACCTCGATTATGTCCAACGCAACTCCCGCCGTCGTCACGGCATCGGCTTACCTCACTCTGCATTATCGGCTCACGACCGCGGACGGTACTGATCTCATCACTACCTTTGGCGGGAACCCGGCCACGCTGTCGCTGGGCCAGGGCCAGCTGGCGCCCTTCCTCGAAGACGCGCTGATGGGCATGGAAGAGGGCGCCCACCACACCTTCCAGCTGGCGCCCGGCCAGGCTTTCGGCGAACGCAATCCCGAGCTGGTGCGCGATGTCACGCGCGCCACGCTCGATGAAAATACTGCGCCCGGCACCGAGTACCGCGTGGGCGACCTGGTCGACTTCGCCGCGCCCGGCGGCGGCCGCTTTGCTTAAGCATCCTGCGCGAACTGCGCGACGATGCCGCTACTTTCGACTTCAACCATCCGCTGGCTTAGGCCAGTCGCTGCAGTTCGAAGTCAAACTGATCTCGGTGTTGTAAAAGGAATTCATCATGAGCGACATTCTCCTGGCCCAGCCGCGCGGTTTTTTGCGCTTAGCGTTGACCGTGCAATCGAAATCGTCGAGCGCGCCCTCCAGCAATTCGGCGCGCCGATCTATGTGCGCCACGAAATCGTGCACAACGCCTACGTGGTGGACGACTTGCGCAACAAGGGCGCGATCTTCATCGAGGAACTCGAAGACGTGCCACCCGGCAACACGCTGGTGTTCTCGGCGCACGGCGTGTCCAAGGCGGTGCGGGCCGATGCCGAAGCGCGCGGCCTGACCATTTTCGACGCCACCTGTCCGCTGGTGACCAAGGTGCACGTCGAAGTGGCCAAGATGCGCCGCCAGGGCTGCGAAATCGTCATGATCGGCCATGACGGCCATCCTGGAAGTCGAAGGCACCATGGGCCAGACCGAGGAGGGCATGTACCTGGTCGAAACGCTGGAGGACGTGGCCAAGTTGCAGGTGAACAATCCCGACATGCTGGCCTATGTCTCGCAAACCACCTTGTCGGTGGACGACACGGCCGACATCATCGCCGCCATCAAGGCCAAATTCCCGAACGTGATCGAGCCGAAAAGGGCGACATCTGCTACGCCACCACCAACCGCCAGGAAGCGGTCAAGTTCATGGCGCCCCAGGTGGACGTGGTGATCGTGGTCGGCAGCCCGAACAGCTCGAATTCGAACCGCCTGCGCGAAGTGGCCGACAAGAAGGGCACGCTTCTAGCCTACATGGTCGACAATGCCTCGCAAATCGATCCGGCCTGGCTGGTCGACAAGGTCCGGATCGGCGTC
Source organism: Massilia sp. H-1 (assembly GCA_024703915.1). Classification (GTDB taxonomy): domain Bacteria; phylum Pseudomonadota; class Gammaproteobacteria; order Burkholderiales; family Burkholderiaceae_D; genus Telluria_A. The sequence goes on from CP087969.1 coordinate 3,989,617, forward strand.
ACCATGCGCGCCTCGGCCCCCGAAGTGCTGGTCCAGGCCGTCATCGACCGCCTCAAGGAACTGGGCGCGCAGCAGCGTGCGGGCGCTGGAAGGGGTGGAAGAACACGTCACTTTCCCTCTGCCGAAGGGCCTGGACGGGAGCAAGGCGGGCGCGGTCTGAGAGCGGCTGTTGGTATTAAACAAATAAAATTTGGCACAGTTGTAATTTTCCGATATTAGTTTTTACCAAACCTCGCTATCATGGCGACGCTCGGATTTTTTGTCGCCACGGACATGTACATATGTCAAGGCGATGCGCGGTTGCTAAGAACCAGGAAACAAGGAGCGGCACCACGGGGATTTCCCCGGGTGCCGTTTTTGTTAAGAACGACATAAAAGAGGCCTGCAAAAACCATGGATACTTTTATCCAACAGATTATCAATGGACTGGTGCTGGGCAGTATGTATGCACTGGTCGCCCTGGGCTACACGATGGTGTACGGCGTGTTGAACCTGATTAACTTCGCCCACGGCGACGTGCTGATGATCGGCGCCATGGTCGGCCTGTCGATCCTCAAGCTGCTCAGTATCGTGGCGCCCGGACTGCACGGCGGCATCTGTCTGGCGATTGCCATCATCGGCGCCATTCCCGTGTGCATGCTGGTCAATGTGATCATCGAACGGGTCGCCTACCGGCGCCTGCGCAATGCGCCGCGGCTGGCCCCGCTGATCACCGCGATCGGCGTGTCTTACCTGCTGACCACCTTCGCGATGATGATCTGGGGCCGCAGCCCGCTGTCCTTCCCGCAATTGCTCTCGAGCGAGCCGGTCGCCATTGGCGGCGCCGTGATTTCGCAAACCCAGATCCTGCTGCTGGCGCTGGCCATGCTGTCGATGGGCGGACTGGTGCTGCTGGTCGAAAAAACCCAAGATGGGCCGCGCCATGCGCGCCACCGCCGAAAACCCGCGTGGCCGGGCTGATGGGCGTCGATTCGAACAAGGTCATCGTGGCCACCTTCGCCATCGGCGCGGCCCTGGCGGCCGTGGCTGGCGTGATGTGGGGCGCCAACTATTCCTCGATCCAGTTCGCGATGGGCTTCCTGCCCGGCCTGAAAGCCTTCTCGGCGGCCGTGCTGGGCGGCATCGGCAACATCTACGGCGCGATGATCGGCGGCATTCTGCTGGGCCTGATCGAAGCGCTTGGCGCCAACTACATCGGCGACCTGACTGGCGGCTTCCTCGGCAGCCACTATCAGGACATCTTCGCATTCGTGGTGCTGATCCTCGTGCTGACGGTGCGTCCGTCCGGCATCATGGGTGAACGCGTTGCCGACCGCGCCTGACCGCTAAAGGACCATCATGGCACTCTTCTCATTTGACCTCGAGCACGACAAGAAGCGCGACCGCCAGCATGGCGTTCGTGCTGATCGGTCTGCTGATCTTCCCCTTCGTGGCCCAGCAGTTCGGCAATTCCTGGGTCCGCATCATCGACATGGCGCTGCTGTACATCATGCTCGCGCTGGGCCTGAACATCGTGGTCGGCTTCAGCTCAGCCTGCTCGATCTCGGCTACATCGCCTTCTTCGCGGTCGGCGCCTACATGACGGGCCTGCTGGCCTCGCCCCAGTTCGCGGCCCTGCTCGAATCCGTGGTCTACCAGTATCCGGTGCTCGGCGAATGGCTGGTCGCCATCATGGGACCGGAAATCAAGGAAACCGGCATCCACCTGTCGGTGTGGGTGATCGTGCCGCTGGCCGCCGCCACCGCCGGTTTCTTCGGCGCATTGCTGGGCGCGCCGACGCTGAAACTGCGCGGCGACTACCTGGCCATCGTCACGCTCGGCTTCGGCGAGATCATCCGCATCTTCATGAACAACCTGAACGATCCGATCAACTTCACCAACGGTCCGCAGGGCATCAACCTGATCGATCCTATCCGCATTTTCGGCGTGTCGCTGGCCGGTGAGGCGGGCTCGAAGGCGACCGTGATGATCGGCGGCTTCGGCATGCCATCGGTCAATGCCTACTACTTCCTGTTCCTGGCACTGTGCATCGCGATCGTGTTCATCACCACGCGCCTGCAGCATTCGCGCCTGGGCCGCGCCTGGGTTGCGATCCGCGAAGACGAGATCGCCGCCAAGGCGATGGGCATCAATACCCGCAACGTCAAGCTGCTCGCGTTCACCATGGGCGCCTCGTTCGGCGGCGTGGCTAAGCGCCATGTTCGCTTCCTTCCAGGGCTTCGTCTCGCCCGAATCGTTCTCGCTGACCGAGTCGATCGCGGTGCTGGCCATGGTGGTGCTGGGCGGGATCGGCCACGTGCCGGGCGTGATTGTCGGCGGCGTGCTGCTGGCGGCCTTGCCGGAAGTGCTGCGCCACACGGTCGAGCTTCTACCAGAACATGTTGTTCGGCAAGGTCCTGATCGAAGCGGAAGTGCTGCGCCAGCTGCTGTACGGCCTGGCCATGGTGCTGATCATGCTGTATCGCCCGGCTTAGGCCTGTGGCCGTCGCCGAAACATGAAGACCGGCCGGAAGCGGCCGAGACCAACAAGGCGGATGCCTTCCCGGCGGCCTGAGGAACGTGACATGAGCGAACAGACTATTCTCCACATCGAAGGCGTCAACAAGCGCTTCGGCGGCCTGCAGGCGCTGACCAATGTCGGCATCAAGATCACCAAGGGCCAGATCTACGGCTTGATCGGTCCGAACGGTGCTTAAGCAAGACCACCTTCTTCAACGTCATCACCGGCCTGTACCAGCCCGATACCGGTACCTTCGAGCTGGCTTAAGCAAGCCGTATTCGCCGTCCGCCCCGCACGAAGTGGCCAAGGCCTAAGCATCGCCCGTACCTTCCAGAACATCCGCCTGTTCGGCGAGATGACCGCGCTGGAAAACGTGATGGTCGGCTGCCACGTGCGCACCAAGCAGGGCGTGTTCGGCGCCGTGTTCCGCCACAAGGCGGCGCGCCCGAGGAAGCGGCGATCCGCGCCCGCGCCCAGGAGCTGCTCGATTTTGTCGGCATCGGCGCCTACGGCAAGCGCACCTCGAAATTCCTGTCCTACGGCGACCAGCGCCGCCTGGAAATCGCGCGCCCCCTGGCCACCGAGCCCCAGCTGCTGGCGCTGGACAGTAGGCAGGGCCTAAGCATGAACGCGACCGAAAAGCTGGCCCTGCGCGAGCTGCTGGTGAAGATCAAGAATGAAGGCAAGACCGTGCTGCTGATCGAGCACGACGTCAAGCTGATGATGGGCTTGTGCGACCGCATCACCGTGCTCGAGTACGGCAAGTCGATCGCCGAAGGCTTACCGGCCGACATACAAAAGAATCCGGCTGTGATTGAAGCCTACCTGGGAGGGGCCCACTGATGAGCGAAACGATACTCAAGATCCAGGGCTTGCGCGTGGCCTATGGCGGCATCAAGGCCGTCAAGGGCATCGAACTGGAAGTGAACAAGGGCGAGCTGGTGACCCTGATCGGCGCCAATGGCGCCAAACAAGACCACCACCCTCAAGGCCATCACCGGCACCTTGCCGCCGTGCGCGGTGGAGGGCACGATTGCCTACAAGGGCCAGTCGCTCAAGAACACCAAGTCGTTCGAGATGGTGCAGCGCAAGCTGGCCATGGTGCCGGAAGGGCGCGGCGTGTTCACGCGCATGACGATCGCCGAGAACTTGCTGATGGGCGCCTACACGCGCGACGACAAGGCTGGCATCGCGGCCGACATCGAGAAATGGTTCACCGTGTTCCCGCGCCTGAAAGAGCGTTCGGCCCAGCTGGCTTAAGCACCCTGTCGGGCGGCGAACAGCAAATGCTGGCCATGGCGCGCGCGCTGATGAGCCATCCGGAATTGCTGCTGCTGGACGAGCCGTCGATGGGCTTGTCGCCGATCATGGTGGAAAAGATCTTCGAAGTGATCCGCGACGTGCACAAGCAAGGCATCACCATCCTGCTGGTCGAGCAGAACGCCAAGCTGTCGCTGCAGGCGGCCGACCGCGGCTACGTGATGGATTCGGGCGCGATCATCATGAGCGGCAATGCGGCCGACATGCTGCACGATCCGCGCGTGAAAGCGGCCTACCTGGGCGAATAAGCGCGCCGCACCGGGTGCGCCAGACAACAAAAAACCCGCAAGCTGCGGGTTTTTTGTTGAAGCGGGAGCAAAAATTACTTGCGGCTAGGCTTTTGGTGCAGCGGTTTGGGCCGCTTGGGTGAACTGGCTGACAGCGGCGTTGACGTTGGTTTCAACGGCTTCCAGCGCTTGCTTGGCGGTCTTGCTCAGTTGCTCGTAGCCTGCGTTGGCGTTGCCGATGGTGGCCTTGATGACCGACACGACGTTTTCCGAACCGGCTGGCGCGTTCTTGGTGACTTCGTCGACCAGCGAGATGACCTTGCGGTTGGTCTCGGCGATCTGCTCTTCGGCAGCGCGGGTGAACTCAGCCTGGGTGCCTAGAGCAGCGATGGCGGCGACCTGACGGCCGTAGGACAGCGCTTTTCTGCGGTCGGCTGGGCCTGGGCAGCGGTCAGCGAGAAGAACTCTTGCGGGTCCTTGGCCGACAGCAGCTGGCGGGTGGCGGCCGACGATTCGTCGAGCGACGCTTTGGCGGCGGTCAGGTTCAGTTCGACCAGCTTCTCCATGCCTTCAAACGCTTTGGAAGTCAGCGACGAGAAGATGGCGAATTGCGATTCGAAGTTGGCTTTGGTGGCGTTCGAAAACTGCTCAGGGATTGCAAACATTGTATGTTCTCCAGTATGGTTTGTTCGTTTAGACAGGGGACCGGTGAAGCAGAAACTTGGAACTTTTCAGGCTGACGGTTTATTGTGCAGCGCAACAGAGCCCATTCTACTGAGTTTTGTTGGCGAGTCAAGCGAATTTTGTGCAGTGCACAAATAGTCTCTTTCACGACGCCACAGGGCGTCGTGCTAGACTCGCGGCTCCTTTCCGCTGGGAACATGATGCATCACAATACGACGCTGGTGCCCCCTGCTTATATTGATCAATGTCAAACCATGACGATAAAAATGTTGCGATGCGACAAGTGAGCCGCCTGGTCCCCGTCTTCTTCGTGTTGCTCTGGAGTACAGGCTTCATCGTGGCCAAGTTCGGCCTGCCGTATGCGCCGCCGCTGACCTTCCTGGTGCTGCGCTGCGCCCTGGCGCTGCTGGTGCTGGTGCCGCTGGTCCTGATCGGGCGTGCGCCCTGGCCGCGTGAACGGGGCTTACCATCTGGCCGTCGTGGGTTTGCTGTTGCAGGGCGGTTACTTGATCGGCGTCTGGTGCGCGATCAAGCTGGGCATGCTTCGTTAAGCATCACGGCCCTGATTGTCGGCATGCAGCCGATCCTGACCGCCGCCTGCGCCGGTCTGATCGGCGAGCGGGTGCGCCCGCGCCAGTGGCTGGGGCTGGCTTTTGGCCTGGCTAGGCGTGGCGCTGGTGGTGCAAGCCAAGATGTCGCTGACCGGCTTGTCGCTGCAGGCGCTGGCCTGGTGCCTGCTGGCCTTGCTGTCGATCACGGCTTCTAGCACCATGTACCAGCGCCATTACTGCCCCCAGTTTGACTTGCGCACCGGCACCGTGATCCAGTTTTCCGCGACCCTGGCCCTGCTGCTGCCGCTGGCCGTCGTGATGGAAGGGCTGGACCCGGCGCTGGCGTCGGTGGCATGGACGCCGCACTTCATCGGCGCCTTGCTGTGGTCGGTGTTCGGCCTGTCGATCGGCGCCATCTTCCTGCTGTTTACGCTGATACGGCGCAGCGCCGCCACGGAAGTGACCAGTTTGCTGTACCTGACCCCGCCGACCACGGCGCTGATGGCCTGGCTGATGTTCGGCGAAGCGTTCAGCCTGGCCGGTATCGCTTAAGCATGGCGCTGGCGGTGGCGGGTGTTGTTTGTGTCGTTAAAAAACAGGAGAGTTCATGATCGTCAGTCCGCAACAGCAAGCCGTCGACGCGGCCATCACCAGCCGCCGCTCGATCCGCGCCTTCCTGCCCGATCCGGTGGCGCGCGAAGACATCGACGCCATCCTCGACGTGGCCGCGCGCGGCTGTCCGGCACCAATACCCAGCCCTGGAAAGTGACGGTGCTCACCGGCGCCGCCAAGACGCGCCTGTCGGACGCCATTCTCGCGGCCCACAACGACCCGGCCGCAGGCCGCAAGCGCACGTGGAAGAATATGCCTATTACCCGCGCGACTGGGTCGCGCCCTACATCGACCGCCGCCGCAAGGTGGGCTGGGACCTGTACGCCCTGCTCGGACTCACGCGCGAGGACAAGGCTTAAGCATGTCGGCCCAGCACGGGCGCAATTACCGCTTCTTCGACGCCCCGGTCGGCCTGATCTTCACGATCGACCGCATCATGCAGCAAGGTTCCTGGCTCGACTACGGCATGTTCTTGCAGAACATCATGGTGGCAGCGCGGGCGCGGCCTCGATACCTGTCCGCAAGCCGCGTTCACACAATACCATCGCATCATCGCCGAGCAGCTGGCCTTGCCGCCGGAGCAAATGGTGGTGTGCGGCATGGCGCTCGGCTACGCCGCCCCGGGCAAAATTGAAAATACGCTCACGACCGCACGGGAGCCGGTCTCAGGCTTCGCCCGCTACATTGAATGAGGGTACACTGTGGGAACTGCTTGCGAACAAGACGTGCTTTGGTACACTGCATTCAGGTAAGACCAGTTCGCTGTAAAGGAATTCCAGATGTATAAGCTTGTCTTAGGCGCTTTCGTGTCGCTCATGTTTGCCCTGTCGTTCCACCGCCGAGGCGCGCACCGAACACGGTGCCAAAGTGACAAAAGCCAAAAAATCGCAGGTCGCTCTACCACAAGTTCAAACGGCGCGCCGCCGCGACCCGCCTGTCGGCCGCGCCGCGCAGCCAGGTCGTGCGGCGCACCATCATCGTCCACGGAAAACGCAAGGTCGTGTATCAGCGCGTGCTGATCACGCGCAACTATGCCGAACCGGTGCGCATGAGCGAGGGCGACCGCGCCAAGCCTGAACCTGACGCGCGATCCGCTCGACCTCAAGTCCAGTGTGGCCCTGGTGCTCGACCAGCAGAATGCCGAAGTGCTGTTCGAAAAAAATGCGAATGTGGCATTGCCGATCGCCTCCATCACCAAGATGATGACCGGCCTGATCGTGGTCGAGGCGGGCCTCGACATGGACGAAATCCTGACCGTCACCGACGACGATGTGGACCACGAAAAATTCAGCAGTTCGCGTTTGCAGGTGGGCTCGAAAATGACGCGCGCCAATCTGCTGCACATCGCCCTCATGAGTTCGGAAAACCGCGCCGCCGCCGCGCTGGCGCGCAATTATCCGGGCGGGGTGGCCGCCTTTGTCGAGGCAATGAACGCCAAGGCGCGCGAATTGAACATGGTCGATACCCGGTATGTCGATTCGAGTGGTTTGTCGAGCCGGAATGTGGCGAGCGCGCGATCTGGCCAAGCTGGTGATCGCCGCTTACCAGCAGCCGCTGCTGCGCCTGTACTCGACCGATCCGAAGGCGACCGTCAGCAGCTTAGCAACTGCATGATGCAGTACCACAACACCAACTATCTGGTGGCGCTGCCGGACTGGGAAATCGGTCTGCAGAAAACCGGTTTCATCAACGAAGCGGGACGCTGCCTGATGATGCAGGCCGTGGTGGCCGGACGCGCGGTGGTGATGGTGTTCCTCGATTCCAAGGGCAAGCAGTCGCGCACGGCCGATGCCGGCCGCGTGCGGCGCTGGCTGGAAGCGTTCACCGCGCCAGCCGCGCTGCCCACCATCGAGCGGGTGTCACAGCCCGCCGGTATATCCGAGGGTGGCTGAAATCTGGCTGGCGGTACTGACCAGGTCTTCCAGCCATTCTTCCTGCAGCCGGTCGGCTTGGCTGCCGAGATCGACAGGCTTAGGCCACGAGCTTGCCGCTGTCGTCGTGGATCCCGGCCGCCATGCAGCGCACGCCCAGTTCCAGTTCCTCGTTGTCGCGCGCATAACCGCGCGTGCGCACCAGCGACAGCTCGCGTTCGAGCTTGGCCAGATCCGTGATCGAATTCTTGTTGTGCCCGGCCAGGCCGGTGCGCGTGGCATACGCGCGGATCGCCTTCGGCTCGTCCACCGACAGGAACAGCTTGCCGGTCGAGGTCAGATGCAGCGGACCGCGTCCGCCGATCGCGCGCACCACCTGCATCCCCGAGCGCTCCGAGAACGCGCGGTCGATGTAGACGATTTCGTCGCCCTGGCGCACCGACAGATTGATCGTTTGCTGGGTTTTCTTGTGCAGGGCGCGCATGAAGTCGAGCGCCGCTTCGCGCACCGACAGCCGGCTCTTGACCACATTGCCCAGTTCCAGCAGGCGCATGCCGAGCCGGTAGGTGCCGGGCTCGACGCGGTCGACAAAGCGCGTGATGACCATGTCGTTGAGGATCCGGTGCGCGGTGGACGGATGCAGGCCGGAGACCTTGGACAGTTCCTTCCAGGCTCACCGGATCGGTGTAATTGGCCAGTGCATCGAGCAGGGCGACCATGCGTTCGATCACCTGGATCGATGTTTTCAGCGCTTCGACGGTTTCGATTTTCATAATGTGGTTGGTGCAGTGCAGTATATCTTCCTTACTTTATACCATAATGCGGAAAGGGTTGGCAATTTACTCGTGCAGAAGCAGGTTTTGTGGCCGCCGCGGCACGGGCCGGGCATAATGCGGCATCTGAGCAACTTGGGAAACCACCATGACTGAACCTGTCAGCGAATTCAAAAGCAAGAGTGGGCTGGGACGCATCATGCCTAAGCCATGTTTTACGCGATGGACGGCCTGAAGTCGGCCTGGCAAAACGAACATGCCTTCCGCCAGGAGCTGGTGCTGGTTGTCGTCGGCGCCATCATCGCGCTGCTGCTGCCGATTTCCGCCTTCCAGAAACTGTTCCTGATCGGCGTGCTGGTGTTCGTGCTGATCGTCGAACTGTTCAATTCCGCGATCGAAGCCGTGGTCGACCGCGTCTCGCTCGAGCGCCACCCGCTGTCGAAAAACGCCAAGGACATGGGCAGCGCCGCCGTGTTCCTCGCGATCTGCCTGGCGGGCGCCTGCTGGGCCGTGGTGCTGTTCAACCGCTTCTATTGAGCGCATAAGCAAAGACGAAAGCATTCGTTCGCTTTCGGCATGCCCGCCCGTATCCTTGTGTTCAGGAGGCGGGCATGGCCACACAACTTTTCCCCGATTTTCACATCATCATCGTCCCCGGACTGCATGACAGCAGCGACGGCCACTGGCAGTCGCGCTGGCAGCGCAGCTTTCCGGAATTTTCCCGCGTCCGCCAGGACGACTGGGAACCCCCGGAGCTGTCGGCCTGGGCCACGCGCCTGGGCCAGGTAAGGGCGCGCGATCCGCGTCCGGCGCTGCTGGTCGCCCACAGTTTCGGCTGCCTGACCAGCGTGCACAGCATCGCCCGCAGCGCGGCCAATCTGGCTTGGCGTGCTGCTGGTCGCGCCTAGCCGACCCCGACAAGTTCGGCGTGGCCGACCGGCTGCACGCTGCCGCTGCCTTGCCCCTCGATCCTCGTTTCCAGCAGCAATGACCCATGGATGCGCGCCAGCCGCGCGGCCGCGTGGGCAGGGCGCTGGGGCAGCGAGCTGGTCGAGCCACTCCCCTCGGCCACATCAACGCCGACTCCGGCCTGGGCGACTGGCATGCCGGGCTGCGCCTGTTGCACCGCCTGGCAGAAAAGGCGCACAATGGGCGGCTGGCATTTTCGGCATGATTAACTTCCCACTTACTTTTTTCATAGACGGAGACAGACATGACATTACGCCTGGGCGACACCGCCCCCGATTTCGAGCAGGATTCCTCGCAAGGCACGATCAAGTTCCATGAATGGGCGGGTAATTCGTGGGTGGTCCTGTTTTCGCACCCGGCCGATTTCACGCCCGTGTGCACCACGGAACTGGGGCTGACGGCCAAGCTCAAGCCGGAGTTCGACAAGCGCAACGTGAAGGCGATCGCGCTGTCGGTGGACCCTGCCGAGACCCACAAGACCTGGATCAGCGACATCGAAGACACGCAAAAGACCGTGGTCGGCTTCCCCATCATTGCGGACGCCGACAAAAAAGTGGCGGTCCTGTACGACATGATCCACCCCGAGCAGTCTGTCACGGCCACCGTGCGCTCGCTGTTCGTGATCGATCCGAACAAAAAGATCCGCCTGTCGATCACCTATCCGATGAGTACCGGCCGCAATTTCGACGAAGTGTTGCGTGTCATCGACGCGCTGCAACTGACCGACAAGCATACGGTCGCCACGCCCGGCAACTGGAAAGACGGCGACGACGTGATCATCCCGCTGACCGTGCAAGACCCTGAGGTCATCAAGCAAAAGTATCCAAAAGGCTATACGGCCCCCGTCCGTATTTGCGCCTGACGCCCCAGCCGAACAAGTAAGCCTGCCTTGCGCGCATAAGCAAATAAGGTTTAAGTTGTTTGGTTTACTGCGGAGCCCCCTTACCCTTGCGGCTACTTTGGGGGCTTTTGCATGTTACTTACTTACGTTATTTCCGGTTTCGCCGTCGGACTGCTGGTCGGGATGACCGGCGTCGGCGGCGGTTCGCTGATGACACCGCTGTTGACGCTGCTGTTCGGCGTGCCGCCCTCGGTAGCGGTCGGCACCGACCTCGCGTTCGCCTCGATCACCAAGACCGCCTAAGCACCTTCACCCACCGCCTGCGCGGCACGGTGCGCTGGGACATCGTCAAGCTGCTGTGCATCGGCGCCTTGCTAAGCCGCCGTGATCACCACCCTCGCACTCAAGCAATTCGGTACCGTCGACGCGCATCGGCCAGATCATCCGCTATTCCATCATCTACTCAGTCATGCTGACCGTGATCGCGCTGCTGTTCAAGGGCAAGATGCTGGCCTGGCTCAATGCCCATCCGGAACGCCACCTGAAAGGGCGTGCGCTCGACACGGCCACCGTCGTCAGCCTACCTGGTGCTCGGCACCCTGGTCACGGTGTCGTCGATCGGCGCCGGCGCCATTGGCGCCACCTTGCTGGTGATGCTCTATCCGCGCCTGTCGGCGGCCGAAGTGGCTTAAGCACCGACATCGCCTACGCCGTGCCGCTGACCGCGATTGCCGCCTTCGGCCACTGGTGGCTGGGCTCGATCAACTGGGAATTGCTGGCCATGCTGCTGATCGGCTCCGTGCCCGGCATCACCCTCGGCTCCTGGATGGCGCGCGCCGTGCCCGAACGCGTGCTGCGCGCTGCTGGCCATGACGCTCACCGGCGTGGCCGCCAAACTCATTTCTTAAACGCTAGGACGACTCCTAATATCGTTTTCCGTCTATTCAAATGAGAAATCGTTCGTTTTCTTTATGAGCTCGGAATGAGATTATTGCGGCTTCTTAGATAAAAATGTAATAAGAGGGCCGCATGTCTCCGAAACCACCCCCCAGCAGCGCGCCATACCGGGTCATGCCCGGTTTTGGGCTCTCGCTGGGGTTCACGATTTTCTACCTCGCGCTGATCGTCCTGATCCCGCTGTCGGCCGTCTTCCTCAAAACCTTCACCATGACCTGGGAAGCGTTCTGGGCCGCGGTGACCTCCGAGCGCGTGGTGGCGTCCTACAAACTGAGCTTTGGCGCATCGCTGATCGCCGCCTCCATCAACGTGGTGTTCGGCGGCATCGTGGCCTGGGTGCTGGTGCGCTACAAGTTTCCCGGCAAGCGGCTGATCGACGCCCTGGTCGACCTGCCGTTCGCGCTGCCGACCGCCGTGGCTTAAGCATCACGCTGACCGCCCTGTATTCGAGCAATGGCTGGATCGGCAAATACATCGAGCAATTCGGCTGGAAAGTGGCCTTCACGCCGGTCGGCGTGGTCGTGGCGCTGACCTTCATCGGTTTGCCCTTCGTGGTGCGCACCGTGCAGCCGGTGCTGGAAGACGCCGAGCGCGAACTCGAAGAAGCGGCCGCCAGCCTGGGCGCCAATTCCTTCCAGACTTTCGTGCGCATCATTTTCCCGTCGATCACGCTTAGCCATGCTGACCGGTTTTGCGCTCGCCTTCGCGCGCGCCACCGGCGAATACGGTTCGGTCATTTTCATTGCTTAAACAACATGCCGATGGTGTCCGAGATCACGCCGCTGTTCATCATCACCAAGCTGGAACAGTACGACTACATGCCAGCAAGGACCACGATTGCCGTGGTCATGCTGATCGCTTCTTTCCTGCTGCTGCTGACCATCAATCTGCTGCAGGCGTGGACACGCAAACGGGCAGGTAAATCATGAGCTCCCAGTTCAAGAAATCGGGCGCCGTGCTCGAACCGGCCTGGGTGCGCATCGTCCTGGTGACCATTGCGCTGGCCTTCCTGACCTTGTTCCTGTTCGTGCCGCTGGTGGCCGTGTTCGTGGAAGCGTTCAAGAAGGGCTGGGAAGCCTACGTGGCCGCCATCGTCGATCCGGACGCCATCTCCGCCATCAAGCTGACGCTGATCGCGGCCTAAGCATCTCGGTGCCGCTCAACCTGGTGTTCGGCGTCAGCGCCGCGTGGGCCGTGGCCAAGTTCGAATTCCGCGGCAAGAGCATCCTGCTCACGCTGATTGACCTGCCGTTCTCGGTCTCGCCCGTGATCTCGGGCCTGATCTACGTGCTGATGTTCGGCGCCCAGGGCTGGTTCGGTCCGTGGCTGCAGGAGCACGACATCAAGGTCCTGTTCGCGGTGCCCGGCATCGTGCTGGCCACGGTGTTCATCACTTTCCCGTTCGTGGCGCGTGAGCTGATTCCGCTGATGCAGTCGCAGGGCAACGAGGAAGAAGAAGCGGCGCTGGTGCTGGGCGCGTCCGGCTGGGACACCTTCCGCCGCGTGACGCTGCCCAACATCAAATGGGGCCTCTTGTACGGCGTGATCCTGTGTAATGCGCGCGCCATGGGCGAGTTCGGCGCGGTGTCGGTGGTGTCGGGCCACATCCGCGGCGAGACCAACACCATGCCGCTGCAGGTCGAGATCCTCTACAACGAATACAACTTCGCCGCGGCGTTCGCGGTGGCCTCGCTGCTGGCGCTGCTGGCCCTGGTCACGCTGGCGATCAAATCATTTGTCGAATGGCGTTTGCACACGGTCGATCCGGTCGAAGCCGAAGCACGAGCAATGGAGCACTAATCATGACAATCGAAGTCAAGAACATCAACAAGCGTTTCAGCGATTTCGTCGCCCTCGACAACGTGTCGCTGCAATTTCCGACCGGCGAACTGACCGCCTTGCTCGGCCCTTCCGGCTGCGGCAAGACCACGCTGCTGCGCATCATCGCGGGCCTCGAGCATCCGGATTCGGGCCAGGTCCTGCTGGACGCGAACGACGCGTCGGCGCGCCACGTGCGCGAACGCCAGGTCGGCTTCGTGTTCCAGCACTACGCGCTGTTCAAGCACATGACCGTGTTCGAGAACGTGGCCTTCGGCTTGCGCGTCAAGCCGCGCAAGGAGCGTCCGTCCGAGCTCGAGATCAAGCAGAAGGTACACGACCTGCTGGGCCTGGTGCAGCTGGACTGGCTGGCCGACCGCTATCCGCCCCAGCTGTCGGGCGGACAGCGTCAGCGCATCGCCCTGGCGCGCGCTGGCGGTGGAGCCGCGCGTGCTGCTGCTCGACGAGCCGTTCGGCGCGCTCGACGCCAAGGTGCGCAAGGAACTGCGCCGCTGGCTGCGCCGCCTGCACGACGATCTGCATGTGACCTCGATCTTCGTCACCCACGACCAGGAAGAGGCGCTCGAAGTGGCCGACCAGGTGGTCCTGATGAACAAGGGGAAGGTCGAACAACTGGGCTCGCCCGGCGACGTGTACAACAACCCGGCCTCGCCTTTCGTGTACGGCTTCCTGGGCAATGTGAATCTGTTCCACGGCCGCGTGCATGAAGGCGTGCTGGCCAGCGGCGACGCCAGCTTCACGGTGCCCGACCACGCGCAAGTCCAGGACAGCAAGGGCATCGCCTATGTGCGTCCGCACGATCTCGATATCGACCGCTATGTGGCGGGCGGCGAAGGGATCGTCGTCAAGCTGCGCCGCGCGCATGCGATCAGGGCCGCTGGCCCAGCTGGACCTGGAGCGGGCCGACAATGCGGAGCTGATCGAAGCGGTGATTCCCAACGAACGATTCAGCCAGCTGCAGGTGCGCGAAGGCGACACGCTGCTGGTGCGTCCGCGCCGCATGCACGTGTTCGTCGACCAGGGAGCGGCGATATGAATTTCCAACAATTGCGGTCGATCCGCGAAACCGCGCCGCGGCTACAACCTGACCGAAGTGGCCAACGCGCTGTTTACCTCGCAGCCGGGCGTGAGCCGCCAGATCCGCGAACTCGAAGATGAACTGGGCGTCGTTATTTTCGAACGCAACGGCAAGCGCCTGACCGGGCTGACCGAGCCGGGCAAGGGCATCCTCAAGATCATCGACAAGCTGCTGGTGGAAGCCGAAAACCTGCAGCAGGCGAGCCAGGATTACGCGGGCCAGAACAGCGGCACGCTGACCATTGCCGCCACCCACACCCAGGCGCGCTATGCGTTGCCGAAGGTGGTGCAATCGTTCCGCGCCGATTTCCCCGATGTGCGGATCGCGCTGCAGCAAAGCGCGCCGGATCACATCGCCGAGTGGGTCTTGTCGGGCAAGGCCGATATCGGCATCGCGACCGAGGGCTTGTCGCAGTTTCCGGATCTGGTGTCCTTCCCGTGCTACCGCTGGAGCCACCTGATCGTGGTGCCGGACGGACATCCGCTGCTGAACCAGTCGCCGATCCGTCTCGACGACCTGGCCGCCTTCCCGCTGATTACCTATGACGTCGGGTTTACCGGCCGCGGGCATATCGATGCCGCGTTTGCGGCGGCCGGCTGTGAAGACCGATATCGTGCTCACCGCGATGGATTCGGACGTCATCAAGCAGTACGTGACGCTCGGCCTGGGCGTGGGGATCGTGGCGTCGATGGCGTTCGACCATGGCCGCGACAAGGGCTTGCGTGCGGTGGAGGCGTCGCACCTGTTTGCGCCCAACGTGACGCGGCTGGCGGTGCGCCGTGGCGCCTACTTGCGCGAGTATGCCTACCGCTTCATTTCGCAGTTCGCGCCGGAACTGGAAGCGGGCCGAGATTGAAGCGGCGGTCAATGCCGAAGGCTAGGACCGTTTCCAGCCGGGTTTGAGCTTGCTGCCCGGTTCGACGACCGGGGAGCGACCGGTTTCATCACTTGCGTGCGCCGGGTCCTCCGGGGAGGGGGCCTCAAACCGGGGCAGCCTGCAAAATGCAGCGCTTTTGCACGATTTCATGCGATACCATCCGATCCGTGCACGATAACGCGCGCCTGGTGCGCAAAAAGCGCACGATTTTCATCCGATTTTGCACGCACGGCGCACGATTTTCTGCGATCGGGCCGATAAGTGAAAATCGCAGCTTCATACAAAATCGTGCGCCGTGCGTGCAAAATCGTGCGCAAATCGGATCGTTGCGCGCGTTTCTGCGCTTTCGAGACAAATCGTGCAGAGGCGCGCCAAATCAGAAAGCGCGCACTTTGGGCACGCGGGTCCACATTCCGCCCGCCCAGGGGGCGCTTCGATTGTTGCCTTGGATTGCCGGGCTGCTAGGCGCCGGGATTGGTGATGCGGCTGTGAATGGCGTTGATCGCGTCGATCACGTCGGCGGGCAGCTTGAGCGACGCCGCATCGAGATTCTGGTTCAGCTGCGCCAGCGTGGTCGCGCCCACGATGGTCGAGGCGACGAACCAGCGCGAATAGCACCACGCGAGCGCCATCTGCGACGGCAGCATGCCGTTGGCGCGTGCCAGCGCCGCGTATTCCCCGGCGGCGGCCAGTACGGCCGGGCGCACGTAGCGCGGGCTCCAGTTGGTGGGGAAGATCGTCAGGCGGCCATGCGCCTTCGGGTCGTCCAGATACTTGGCCGTGAGCTGGCCGAACGCCAGCGGGCTGTAGGCCAGCAGGCTGACCTGTTCGCGATAGCAAGTCTCGTCGAGCAGCGTGGTTTCCGAAGCCGCGCGGTCAGGTTGTAGATGTTCTGGATGGTCGCGATGCGCGGCAAGCCTTTGAGTTCGGCCTGCTTGATGTATTCGCTCACGCCCCACGGGCTTTCGTTGGATACGCCGATCTGGCCGATCTTGCCTTCCTCGATCAGCTTGCCCAGCACCGCCAGCGTCTCTTCGATTGGGACGTTTTTGCGCTCTTTTTCGGATCGAAGCTGGTCGCGCCAAACACCGGCACATTGCGGCTCGGCCAGTGGATCTGGTACAGGTCGATGTGATCGGTCTGCAGGCGCTTGAGGCTCGCCTCGACCGCGGCGCGGATGTTGGCCGCATCGAGATTGTTCTTGCCGTTGCCGGATCCAGTGCATGGCGGCGTTCGGGGCTTAGCCACCTTGGTCGCCAGAACGATGTCGGCGCGGCGCCCGCTCTTCTTCAGCCACGATCCGATGAAGCGCTCGGTCGACCCCTGGGTCCGCGCGCTCGCCATGACCGGGTACATCTCGGCCGTGTCGATGAAGTTGATGCCGCGTTCGAGCGCGAGATCGAGCTGGCTGTGGGCATCGGCTTCGCTGTTCTGTTCGCCGAAGGTCATCGTGCCCAGGCAAATCCACGATACCTGCAGCGTGCTTTGCCCGAGGGTGACCTTATCCACGCTGCTTCCTGATTTCGTTGGCGCAGTCGCGCACCAGTGCCGGTCCCGCGTAAATGAGGCCGGTGTACACCTGCACCAGCGAGGCGCCCAGCTTCATCTTGAGGGCGGCGTCCTTGCCGCGCATGATGCCGCCCACGCCGATGATCGGCAGCTCGTCGCCCAGTTCGGCCTTGAGCGCGCGCACGACGATGTTCGACAGGTCGAATACCGGCTCGCCGGACACGCCGCCCATTTCGGTGCCGTACTTGACGCGGTCGACCATGCGGTGGCTGAGGGTGGTGTTGGTGGCGATCACGCCGTCGATCTTGTGGCGCAGCAGGGCGTCGGCAATGTTCTTGATCTGCTCGGCGTCGACGTCCGGCGCGATCTTGAGCGCCAGCGGCACGTAGCGCTTGTGCTGGTCGGCCAGGCGCAGCTGGGTTTCCTTGAGCTGGGCGAGCAGGGCGTCGAGTTCGGACGCGCCCTGCAGCTGGCGCAGGTTCTTGGTGTTCGGCGAAGAGATGTTGACCGTCACGTAGCTCGCGTACGGATACACTTTTTCCAGGCAGTGGCGGTAGTCGTCGACCGCGTTCTCGATCGGCGTGTCGGCGTTCTTGCCGATGTTCAGGCCGAGAATGCCTTCCTTGTTCTGATAGAACTTGGAGGACTGCACGTTGGCGATGAAGGCGTCCACGCCGCCATTGTTAAAGCCCATGCGGTTGATGATCGCGTTCTTGCTCGGCAGGCGGAACATGCGCGGCTTGGGGTTGCCGGGCTGGGGGCGCGGCGTGACCGTGCCCACTTCGATCGAACCGAAACCGAGGGCGGCCAGGCCGTCAATATAGGCGCCGTCCTTGTCCAGGCCCGCTGCCAGGCCGACCGGGTTGGGGAAAGTCAGTCCCATGACCACGCGCGGATCGGGCGCGGGTTTGCAGTGCAGGCGGCCGTCAGACCCAGGGCTGCGGCGCGGCGCAAGGCGGGCAGGGTCAGGTTGTGGGCGGTTTCCGCATTGAGCGAAAAGAGCAGGGGACGGGTCAGGGCGTACAGCAATTTATCGGACATGAGCAACTCAAAAAATGCAGGGTGCGGCATTTTACCGTGCGCAGGGACCGGATCGCCTATTTTTGCAGCACGCTCCACACGCCGCCCATGCGCTTCCAGCGGGCGGAAATTGATCTTGTACGCCATCTTGGGACTTTGCTCGATCCAGTAGCCGAGGTAGACGAAGGGCAGATTGAGCTCGTGGGCCTGGGCGATCTGCCACATCACGTTGTAGGTGCCGAACGAGGCGCCCGGGACATCCGGGTCGAAGAAGGTGTAGACCGAGGACAGGCCGTCGGACAGCACGTCGATGATGGAGATCATGCGCAGCACGCCGTCCGGCTCGCGGAATTCGACCAGCCGGGTGTTGACCCGGCTTTGCAGCAGAAACTGGGCGTACTGGTCGCGGCTGTCCTGGTCCATGCCGCCGCCCACGTGGCGCGTGGTCTGGTAGCGCAGATAGAGCGCGTAGTGCTCGTCCGAGAAGCTCAGGTTGGCGACCGTGGCCACCAGCTGCGCGTGCCGGTTCCAGGCGCGGCGCTGGCCGCGGCTCGGTTTGAATTCGGCGGCGCGCACCCGCACCGGGATGCAAGCCTGGCAACCGTCGCAGTAGGGGCGGTAAGTGAAAATGCCGCTGCGCCGGAAACCGTTCTTGACGAGTTCAGAATAGACGTCGGCGTTGATCAGGTGCGATGGCGTGGCCACTTGCGAGCGGGCCTGGCGCGCATCCAGGTAGCTGCAAGGGTAGGGCGCAGTCGTGTAGAACTGCAGCGTTGAGAAGGGCAAGTCGTTTAGGTGCGCCATGCATGTGCTTTCGATGCGACGGTAATTGCTTCCTTAACTTTCATTGTAACGGGAAGCGGCGCTACTGGGTGCTTCGCCATCGCGGCCGCTGATCCCACCCCGTGACGGCTAGGCTCGCCGATGGCGCCGTGCAGGTGCTTGAGGAAGGCATCGCGCGCAATCAGGGGCGGCGCCCAGCGAGGCCAGGTGCGCGGTTTCCTGCTGGCAGTCGATCATGCGCACGCCCTGGTTGCGCAGGAAGTCCACCAGGAAGGCCAGCGCGATCTTGGAACCATCGGTGACGCGGGCGAACATCGATTCGCCGTAAAACATGCGGCCGATGCACACGCCATAGGCGCCGCCCACCAGTTCGCCGTCCAGCCACAGCTCGGCTGAATGGGCATAGCCGAGCGCGTGCAAGCCCGTGTAGCCATCGATGATTTCGTCGGAAATCCAGGTGCCCGGCCCGTCCTTGCGCGGCGCGGCGCAGGCGCGCATGACTTGTTCGAAGGCGGAATCGAAACGCACTTCCCAGCGCCCGCCTTCGGCCATGCTGCGCTCGACCCGGCGCAAGGCCTTGCGCAGGCTGTCGCTGACGCGAAAATCGGCCGTCATGAGCACCATGCGCGGGTCGGTGCTCCACCACAGGATGGGCTGGCCTTCGGAGAACCACGGGAAGATGCCGCGCTGATAGGCTGAGAGCAGGCGTTGCGGCGACAGATCGGCGCCGAAGCAGCGAGCAACCCCGGCGCGTCCATGGTCAGTGCCTCTGACACGTCGGGAAACGGGGAGTGGGTCTCAAGCCAGGGGATCATGAGTCGTTGGATGGGCTCGATATGCGCATGGGACGCACGATGTCGTGGGAATGGAAGCCGAAACGGGCGCCGGTCTCCCGAACTTGGACGCTGTCGGCGAAGAACAGTTCCAGCGTCTTGCGGATGGTGGGGAAGGCCAGGTCGTCCCAGGGGATTTCGTGCTCTGCGAACAACTTCACGTCCAGGCTTTCGATGCCGGGGGCAAAGTCGAGGTCTTTCAGGCGCGCCAGGTAGAACAGGTGCACCTGGTGGACCTGGGCCACGTTGAGCAGGGTGAACAGGGGACCGATCTCGACATTGGCGCTCTACTTCCTCCTCGGTTTCGCGGATCGCCGCCTCGGCCGTCGTTTCGGCGTTTTCCATGAATCCTGCTTAAAGCAAGGTCCAGTATCCGTGGCGCGGCTCGATCGCGCGCTTGCACAGCAGAATGCGCAGCGCGCCATCGACGTCCCAAACGGGGATGGAACCGACCACCAGCTTGGGATTGTGATAATGAATCGTGGCGCATTGGGCGCACACATAGCGCGGCCGGTTGTCGCCTTCGGGAATCTGGAGGGCGACCGGGTAGGCGCACTCGGAACAAAATTTCATATGAGACCGTTAGAGGGGATTTTTGACTACTTTACACCGATTGTCCCCCGTGTGGCTGTTCAGGAATACGGTTCTGAAGGTAAGAAAAGCAATTATTGCTGCTGCTATCGCACATCTTGCTTGGATTAATATTGCCTAAAGCGGGAAAGCGCCGTATAATGATTGCATCAGACGCGGGGTGGAGCAGTCTGGCAGCTCGTCGGGCTCATAACCCGAAGGTCACAGGTTCAAATCCTGTCCCCGCAACCAGAATTTAAGAGCCGTTGATCTTGCAAAGGATCAACGGCTTTTTGCTGTCCCATCGGTTTTTCCTGCTGCATTGCAGCAAGAAGACCGAAGCTTATTCTGCCCGCAGCGGGGCGGCCGCGGCGATGGCCTGGCCCACGTAGCCGAGCAGATCGGGCGTCATGAAGGTGCCGGTCAGCAAGCGTGGATCGGTCCGGTGCGCGGCGCGCAGCTTGGCGTGGGTGGCCGGGTCCTTGCCCGCATACGAACTGAACATCATCATCCATTGCCGGGCCAGCGCGGCCACGCGCGATCGTCCGGGGCCGTGCTTAAGCCTGCTGAAGGGCGCGCACGCTGGCGACCAGGCCCGGCCAGTCGTTGGCATGCTTGCCATAATTGGCGCACATGAAGGCGAATTCCTCGTCCGACAGGAAAGGCCGGTACAGATTCAGGCGCCATTGCCCGAAGGCGGCGCGCACATAGGCCGACAGCGCGGGCGAGATGCCATTGCGTTCGACCATGGCCGGTTCCTGGCGCTGCATGGCGTCGACCCGGGCGACGATGTCGGCGCTGCCGCCCGTGTCGCGTTCCAGCATGGTCATCCATTGCTCGGCCAGGCGCTGGGCGCCCGGATCGGTGGCGGGAATGCCTACCGCCATGGCGTGCTGCATGCGGACGATCAGCGCTTGCCATTCCGCCTTCGCGGCGTTCGATGAAAACAGCGGCAGGCTTGCCAGTTCTTCCTTCGTGAAATAGTTGTCGTACATGGTCATGAGCTCCAGTGTCGTTAGCCAGGAGGCAAGCTCGGGTTCGGCTCCCTGGTCCAGCTGCCGCTTGAGGCCGATCAGCTGGGTCCGCAAGGCAGCCAGCCTGCGCGATCTGGCGCGTGAGCGCGGCGATCTGCTGGTCGATGATGGCGGGCAGGTGCGTATCCGGATTTGCCAGATAGGTTCCGATGTCGGCCAGCGCCACGCCAAAGCGTCGCAGGGCCTGGATCTGGTGCAGACGTGCAATGTCGGCGCGGTCGTAGAGGCGGTAGCCGGCGTCGGAACGGGCCGAAGGCGCAAGCAGGCCGATGCTGTCGTAATGGTGCAGCGCCCGGACGGTGACGCCGGTGCGCCTGGCCAGTTCGCCAATTTTCAATTTCATCGCATCTCCTTGTCGTTCAGCTTGGTGCCAGCGTGAGGCCTGACCTTGCGTGAGGGTCAAGCATACAGGGAGAGGGCCCGCCGCGTCCCAGCCGGCGAGCCCTGCTGGCGCTGCTGCAAGCGTCAGTTGCAATTGCCAGGCCGCGCGCAGATCGTGTTCCAGATACTGACCCAGCGGCTGTCCGGGATCGACGCCCCCTGGACCTTCGGATCGGTGCTGACGTAGCCGTAGGAGGTGACGCCGACCACGCGGTTCTGGCCCGTGTTGAGGCCGGTCCCGCCGCCCACCGCCAGCGCAGCGAAGTTCTGCACCCATGGCCCGCCGCTGGAGCCGCCGCGCGTCGGATCCGTACTCGACATTGTTAGGCGCCGTGTTGCGGTAGTTGGTGCTGGTCACATTCTGCATCTTCTGGCAGCTGTCGAGGTTGCATGGATAGCCGAGCTTGGACGTGTGGTTGGTGGCCAGGCTCAGCGTCTGCCAGCCCAGCCAGCCGGTCACATTGCCCAGCTTGACCAGCGGGCCGCCCGTGGTCATGGACTGGTCGGCGAATTCGATCATCGCGTAGTCGGCGGCATTCGGCACCCCGCCGCCGCCGCTGGCCCAGGTCGCGGTGGTGATCACGTAGCGCCAGAACCATTGCTTGAGCGGCGCCACGCCATCCCGGAACGCGGGGACGAAGACCCAGTTGCTGTGGAAGCTTGGCGCCGGTGCCGCTATGGACGCAGTGGCCCGCAGTGACCACCACGCGGCGCTGGATGACCGAGGCCGAGCACACGAACGGCGAGCCGCCAATCGAGAAGAATAGCTTGCCGACGGTAACGTAAGGATAGGCGCGGTCGGCCGACAGGGGCGCGCTGACCCCGCCAAACAGCGGGAACACGCGGGTGCTGGTGAACGGCGTGCCGAAGGTGCCGGTCGCCTGCGGTTCGATCTCGGACAGGCTGTTCTGGTCCTGATCTGGCGCGTACAGCTGTTTCGGCGCGATCTTCGGGCGCGCCGAAGGGGGGCTGCCGTCCCGGCTCTCGGCCGGGGCGGGCGGGGTGGCGCCCTTCGCTTCTTCGCGCACCGCGTCCGGATGGAGGATGGGCAAAGGCAAGGGCTTGGCCGCCTTGAAGCGTTCGGCGGTCCAGTAGTGCTCGGCCATGATCTGGACCTCGGTGTTTTCCTTGCTGACGGCTTGATCGCGCCCGGTCGGGGGCCGCCGCAAGCGGCAAGGCGGCCAACAGGCAGGCGGCGCCAAGGCCCGCGGACAGCGCTGGTAGTGGATGTTTCATGTTCATTCTCGCAAGTGAGCAACAAATCGGTTTCCCCCGGCGAAGCTTACTGGGACGACAGGTTCCGGTCTCGATCGAGACCCTGTGTAGGAAAGGCTACGCACCGAGTGTAGGCACGGCGCCTAAGCAAAGCCGCAGGCTTACATCGCCTGGGTCTGACGCCGGTCAACCGAAATGGGGGAACAATCTGGTAGGCAATGCAAAAACGAAATTCCCGGCCCCGTCTTCCAGGCCAGGCTGGCCCAGAGGTGGGCCGCGGCCATCGTGCGGTGCGGTTTGTATTGTTCGAGCAAGGCTGCCGTGCGGGCCATGTCCGGCTTGCTGTCTTCGCCCAGCAAGTGCTGCAAGGCGGCGCGGATGGCAACGTCGCCGTGCAGCGAGCAGTCGGCGTAGCCGTAGCCGCGCAGCAGCGCATAGTTGACGGTCCACGGACCGATGCCCTTGACGGTGAGCAAGGCGGCGCAGGTCGCGTCCAGGTCGCCGCCCAGTTCCAGCACCAGCTCGCCCGCGTCGACCAGCTGCGCGAGGCGCAACAGCGTCTCTGCCTTGGCGCGCGAGAACTTGCGGCTGGTCAGATCCATCGGCTTCAGGCGCGCCACGTCGGCCGCTTCGGGATAGCACCACAGGCCGCTGCTGTGCGCGCGGCCCGCCTGGGCGATGAAGGTGCGCCGCAGCGCGATGGCGAAGGTCAGATTGATCTGTTGGCCGATGATGGCCCAGGTCAGCGCTTCGAAAATGGTGGCCGACTGCACGATGCGCAAACCCGGCTGGCGCTTTGCCAGTGGGCCCAGCAGCGCATCCTTGCGCACGGCCTTGAGGAAGGGCGCCGGATCGATGCGCAGCCCGAGAATGTTGAGCAGGGCGTCGTCGGCCAGCCGCTTGCCGCGTGCCGACAGCTTGCCGTCGGCGTGCACCGTGCAGGCCGCCGCTTCCGCGCCCAGGCGCACGTCGAGCAGCACCGGCACGCCATCGAGCAGAACGCCCTTGCGCAGGCCTTGCGGTTCCACCTGTTCGGCCAGCCCTTCGGCATCGCGTCCGTGGAAAGCGAGGATGTCGGCCACGCGGTAGCCTGCCGAAGCAGGGCGATCGTCTTCTTCATGCGGACGTTCCGGCTTAGGCTTGCCGAAGCGCGGCGCGAATCCCGTCACCAGGGCGGTGCCGGTGATGACGATGGCCGCACCGGCGATCGTGTACCAGCCCACGACCTCGCCCAGGAACAGCGCGCCCCACAGGATGCCGAACAGGGGATTGAGGAAGGTGACCGTCAGCGCCGACGTGGTGCCGACGTCTTCGATCAGCTTGAAGTAAAGGATGTAGGCCACGCCCGTGCACAGCACGCCCAGCGCCAGGGCCGCGCCCATGATGCCGATGGTCGCCGGGCCGCGCGGGGGGAACAGGAACAGCGCCGGAATGACCATCACGGTGGCGGCCCACATGCTGCCGTGCGCGTTGGCGAAGGGCTCCACGCTTTTCGCTTCTTTGGCGTAGGCGCTGGCCACGCTGTAGCTGACGGCCGCGATCAGCGCCGCACCGATGGCCAGGCTTGGCGCCCGGTTTGGTGGTGACGGCGTCGAAGCCGACCAGCAGGGCCACGCCGCAGGTGCCGAGCACCAGGCCCAGCATCTTCTTGGGCGAGATCGCTTGCCGGTACCAGAGCGCGGCAATCAGCGCGCCCCACATGGGCGCGGTCGCGTTCAGCACCGACAGCACCGATGCCGTGAGCGTGCTTAGGCCGCGTACGCGAACAGCAGGAAGGGGAAAGCCGAGTTGAAAAAGCCGAGGATGAAGTAGTGCTTCCAGTGTGCGCGCAGGTTCAGGGTCTTCTTCAGTATCAGGCCGACCGCGCACAGGAACAGCGCCGCGAAGGCGACCCGGTATTCGATCAGCAGGCCGGGGCCCAGCACGGGCGCGCAGATGCGCATGAAGAGAAAGGAGCTGCCCCAGATCGCCGCCAGCAGGACCAGGCGCAGCATGTTGGCTGTATTCATGTCAGAGTTCGCGTTTCAAAAAGTCGCAGTCTGGCGCGCTTGCGCTTAAGCATGGCTAGCCTGTTCTTGCTATTGAATTTTCGTGGCCAGCGCCGCCGCGTGCTGCACCTGCAGCTTGTCGGGCACGCCATTCTTGACGGCGGTCAGTTCGGCCAGGATCGAGATCGCGATTTCGGCCGGGGTCTTGCTGCCGATGTACAGGCCGATCGGTGCGTGCAGTTTCGCCAGCTGGGCCTCGTCCAGGTCGAACAGCTTGAGGCGCTCGCGCCGCTTGGCATTGTTCACCCGCGAGCCGATCGCGCCCACATAAAAGGCGTCCGACTTGAGCGCTTCCATCAGTGCCAGGTCGTCCAGCTTGGGATCGTGGGTGAGGGCGACCACGGCGCTGCGGTGGTCGAGCTTCGCTTCGATCACCAGGTCGTCCGGCATTGCGTGCACCAGCTGCACGCCGGGCAGCTCCCAGCCTACCCGGTATTCCTCGCGCGGGTCGCACACGGTCACGTAATAGTCCATCGCGCTGGCGATCTGCGCCAGGAAGCGCGACAGCTGGCCTAAGCACCGATGATGAACAGGCGCCAGCGCGGCCCGTGGATGGTGGTCAGGATGCCGCCCTCGAGCTGCTGGCTAGGCGCCTGCCGCGGCTTCTACGCCAGCGTGACGGCGCCGGTGGCGATGTCGAGCCGGCGCGCCAGCAGTTCATGCCGGTCGAGCCGCGCCAGCAGTTCGCCGATCGCGCTGTCCGCGTTCAAGGGTTCGAGCGCCAGCTCGATGGTGCCGCCGCAGGGCAGGCCGAAGCGGTGGGCTTCTTCGGCGCTGATGCCGTAGCTGACCACTTCCGGCAGGCTGCGCGTGATGCCTTGCTGGCGCACCCGTTCGATCAGGTCATCCTCGATGCAGCCGCCGGAGACCGAGCCGACCACGCGCCCGTCGTCGCAGATGGCGAGCAGGGCGCCGACCGGGCGCGGACTCGAGCCCCAGGTGCGGATCACGGTGACCAGTTCGCAGCGGTGTCCGGCCGCGATCCACGCGTGGGCCGTCTTGAGTACTTCAAGGTCGATGCTGTCCATGGGATCGAATATACTGGCGTTCCTGATCAACGCGCACGGTGGGAAGAATGACCAATGATACAAAAAAGACGACGGCTCGCCGAAGTTCGGCCGTTTGCTGCTGGCCTTGATCGGTGCCGTCGTCTTTTGCGGGGTGCTGACCTGGGTCATGGGCAGCTTCTTCCCGAATTTCCCAAGCTGACCGTATTTACGGGATCAGCGATTTTTTGTTGACCATCTTGCCCTTGACCTCGGTGAGCGAGGCCGCCAGCGCCGTCATGCGCGCCCCGGTGGCAGGGTGGTTGGCGACATAACCATTCAACACGGTGGCCGGATAGGCCTTGTCGAGCTGAGCGCCAGAACGGGACCGCGGCGTCCACGTTGTAGCCGCCGCCGCGCCAGCAGATACAGGCTCAGGTTGTCGGCCGAGCTGTCGTGATCGGCCGACATGGCGCGGATGCCCGCGCTGCCGATCAGCAGTGAGGTATCGGGCTTCACGTTCGCCAGATTGGTGATCACGCTGCCGATGGTGGCGGTGCTGTTGGTGGTGGCCGCGTGGCCCAGGATGTTGTGGGCCATGCCCTTGGCCAGAACCACGGCCAGTTCCTCGTCCGACTGCGCGAAGTGCACCATGCCGCGCGTGACCATCACGCGCTGGCCGTCCGCATACGAATTGACGTTGTCGGCGTTGCCCAGCTCGATGGCGAAGCCGCAGGCGCGCGTGACCGGGATGGTCAGCTGGCGGTTCTTGTCGTCGCGTTCGATCACCATCAGCAGCGTGGCCGAAGACGCGACCAGCGGGCCGAAGACGGCGCCTACCGAACCGGATGCGTTCGGACCGGTCGGCAGCGCCTTGCCGCCGGCGGGAAATGAGTTCGTCGCCGCGCCGCAGGCCGCTGCGCGCCGCGCCACTGCTTAAGCCAGCACGCCCGTCACCTTCAGGCGCTCGCCCATGCCGAAGGCCACTTGCGAACCTTCGTTGTAGTCGCCCGGGTACCAGTAGCGGTTGCGGGCGGTGAATCCGAGCAGATTGCGCGCCTGGCCCTTGCACAGTTCCGCGTTGTTGATCAGGAGCGGCGCCGCGACCCGGTACAGGCGTTCCTGCATGGCGGCCATTTTGCTCAGCGCTTCGGCGGCGGCCGCCACGCGCGGCGAAATCACCGGTGCGCTCGGCACTTGCGCAGGGCTTTAGCACGGCTGGCTGGGTGGCGCCATGCGCCGCTGGTGGCGGGCGGCAGGGTTTCACAGGCCGACAGCAGCAGTGCAGTAAACAGTGCTTAAGCGCAACGATGCGCAGGCCGGTGAAACGGGTCATAGACGTCTCCATTTTTTATTGTTTGCCGGTGCTGCCAAAGCCTCCCGCACCGCGCTCGCTCGTGTCGAACTCGTCGACCAAATTGAATCCGACCTGCAGAACAGGCACCACGATCAGTTGCGCCAGCCTTTCCATGGGGTTCAGGGTAAAGGCGGCCTGGCCGCGGTTCCAGGTCGATACCATCAGCTGTCCCTGATAGTCGGAATCGATCAAGCCTACCAGATTCCCCAGAACGATGCCGTTCTTGTGACCCATGCCGCTGCGCGGGCAGGATCATGGCGGCGTAGCCGGGATCGGCCAGGTGAATCGCCAGCCCGGTCGGAATCAGCACCGTGGCGCCAAGCTTCGATGGTGATCGGCGCGTCGATGCAGGCGCGCAGGTCCAGGCCCGCGCTGCCTTCGGTGGCGTAGGCGGGCAGCTGGTCTTTCATGCGCGGGTCGAGAATCTTGATGTCGATGGTCTTCATGTTCGTCTTTTTATTTGAGGAGCGAGCGCTGGTCGAGCCGCTTGGCGATTTCGGAAATCAGCTGGCGCGCCAGCGTCAGTTTGTCGGCGCGCGCAGCACGGTGTGGCCGTGGTCGTCGAACAGCACGATGGTGTTGTCATCCTGCCCGAAGGTGTGATGACCGATATTGCCCACGAGCAAAGGAATCCCCTTTTTCTCGCGCTTGACGGCGCCGTATTCGAGCAGGTTTTCCGATTCGGCGGCAAAGCCGACGCAGTAAGGCCAGCCCGAGATCGAGGTGGTGGCCGCGACCGAGGCCAGGATGTCGGCGTTCTGTTCGAACTGCAGGCTGGGCGTGGCGCCGTCCTGTTTTTTCATTTTCTGGTCGCTGGCATTGACCACGCGCCAGTCGGCGACGGCGGCCACGCCGATGAAGATGTGCTGGCCGCCGACCGCGTTCATGACGGCGTCGTGCATTTGCTGGGCGCTTTGCACGTCGGTGCGGCGCACCCCGTGCGGCGTGGCCAGCGTGGTCGGACCGGACACCAGCGTGACGTCGGCGCCCGCTTCGCGCGCGGCGCGGGCGATCGCATAACCCATCTTGCCCGAGGACAGATTGGTGATGCCGCGCACCGGGTCGATCGCTTCAAAGGTGGGGCTTAAGCCGTTATCAGGACCCGTTTGCCGGTCAGGACCTTGGGCTGGAACGAGGCCACCAGTTCGTCGAGCAGATCGAGCGGCTCGAGCATGCGGCCCAGGCCCGTTTCGCCGCAAGCCTGTTCATCGGCTGGCCGGTCCCAGGATGCGGATGCCGTCGGCGCGCAGCTGGGCGGCGTTGCGGCGGGTGGCCGGGTTCTGCCACATTTCCACGTTCATGGTCGGCGCCACCAGCAGCGGCACCAGGTGCGGACGCGCCAGGCACAGGGTCGAGAGCAGATCGTCGCACACGCCGTGCGCCAGCTTGCGCATGAAGTCGGCCGAGCAGGGCGCGATCAGGATCGCGTCCGCCCCGCGCGTGAGGTCGATGTGGGCCATGTTGTTGGCGATGCGCGGGTCCCACTGGTCGGTATGGACCGTGTGCCCCGACAGGGCCTGCATGGTCACCGCGGTGATGAAGTGGGTGGCCGCTTCCGTCATGACCACCTGCACCGAAGCGCCTTCCTTGACCAGCGCGCGGCACAATTCGGCCGCCTTGTAGCAGGCGACCCCGCCGGACAGGCCGAGGACGATTTTTTTACCCTTCAGATCCATAGGCATGTCAGGCTCTCCTTACTGTTTCTTCACGCGCCGCAGCTCGTCGATAATGAACAGGGCCACGCCGATGCAGATGGCGCTGTCGGCCACGTTAAAGGCGGGGAAGGCGGCGCCGTTCCAGTGGAAGCTGAGGAAGTCGACCACCTTGCCGTGCACGATGCGGTCGATCACGTTGCCGATCGCGCCGCCCATGATCAGGGCCAGCGCCCAGCAGAATAGGCGCTGCCCGGAATGCTGGCGCAGCAGGTACAGGATGAACAGCACCGCGCCCACGGCGATGGCCGTGAACAGGTAGCGCTGCCAGCCATGCTGCGTCGCCCAGGAAGCTGAATGCCGCGCCCGGGTTATACACCAGCACCAGGTCGAAGAACGAGGTCACGTACCGGGTTTCCTTCCAGACGAAGGTGCGCAGGATGGTGATCTTGGTGATCTGGTCGAGCAGGATCACGATCGCGGCGATGCCCAGCCAGGGCAGCATGCTGCCGCTGGACGATTTGGCGCTCGAGAACAGAGGTTTCTTTTTGGTGGCCATAGGTTTGCTGGTTCCCGATCAGGCGAAGGCGCGCTGTTCGCCGCTGCCGAACAGATTGCTGTGGCAGCGGCCGCACAGGCCCGCGTGCTCGGCGTGGGTGCCGACGTCGGCGCGGTAGTGCCAGCAGCGCTCGCATTTCGGTGCGCTCGATGCGGTGACCGCGATCGCTTCTTCTTCCGCGCTCGCCACTTCGACGGCAGTCGCTTGCGAGGTGATGAACACGAACTTGAGGTCGTCCTCCAGGCTGGCCAGCAGCTGGTACTTGTCGCGCATGGCCTTGATCGCCAGTTCGGCCTGCAGGGACGAGCCGATGGCGCCCGAGACGCGCAGCTCTTCGAGCTCTTTCATGACGGTCGCACGCACTTCGCGCAGGGCCGTGTACTTTTCCACCAGGGCGGCGCCGTCCGGCACGTCCGGCATGGTCCAGAAGGTCTGGGTGAAGATGGTTTCGTCGCTGGCGGCGTATGCTTCCAGGCTGGCGAACACGGCCCATGCTTCTTCGGCCGTGAACGAGAGCATCGGCGCCATCACGCGCAGCAGGCTATGCGTGATGTGCCACAGCGCGGTCTGGGCCGAGCGGCGGGGGCCGATGAATCGACGGCGGACGTGTACAGGCGATCCTTGAGAATGTCGAGGTAGAAGCCGCCCAGGTCTTCCGAGCAGTAGTTCTGCAGGCGCGCGACGACCGGGTGGAATTCGTAGCGCTCGTAGTGGCTAGATGATGTCGCGCTGCAGGGCCGCCATGTCGGCGATCGCGTAGCGGTCGATTTCGAGCAGGTCGGCGATCGGCAGCGCGTGTTTGGCGTGGTCGAAGTCCGAGGTGTTGGCCAGCAGGAAGCGCAGCGTGTTGCGGATGCGGCGGTACGATTCGGTCACGCGCGTGAGGATCACATCCGAGATCGACAGCTCGCCCGTGTAGTCGGTCGAGGCGACCCACAGACGCAGGATGTCGGCGCCGAGCTTGTTGAAGATGTCTTCCGGCGGGACCACGTTGCCCTGCGACTTGGACATCTTCTTGCCGTCGCCATCGACCGCGAAGCCGTGCGTGAGCAGGGCCTTGTACGGCGGGCAGCCATTGAGCATGGAGGACGTCAGCAGCGACGAATGGAACCAGCCGCGGTGCTGATCCGAGCCTTCCAGGTACAGGTCGGCCGGGAACTGCGACTGGGCCGCGTGCGAGCCGCGCAGCACCGTCTGGTGGGTGCAGCCCGAATCGAACCACACGTCGAGCGTGTCCTTGTTCTTGACGTACATGTCGGCGTCGGCGCCGAGCAGGTCTTTCGGCTCGATCGACAGCCAGGCGTCGATGCCTTTTCTTCGAACAGCTTGGCCACTTGTTCCAGCAGCTCCGGCGTGCGCGGGTGCAGGGCGCCGGTTTCCTTGTGCAGGAAGAAGGCCATCGGCACGCCCCACTGGCGCTGGCGCGACAGGGTCCAGTCGGGACGGTTCTCGATCATGCCGTGCAGGCGCGCCTGGCCCCAGTCCGGGAAGAACTTGGTCTCTTCGATGCCCTTGAGGGCGGTCTGGCGCAGGGACGGGCCGCCGTCTTTCGGCGTGTTGTCCATGCTGGCGAACCACTGCGAGGTGGCGCGGTAGACGATCGGGGTCTTGTGGCGCCAGCAGTGCATGTAGCTGTGGTTGAACATCTTCAGTTCGAACAGGGCGCCGATGGGCGGTCAGGGCCGCGCAGATCGGCTTGGACGCTTCCCAGATGGTCATGCCGCCAAACAGGGGCAGGGTCGAGGCGAAGCGGCCGTCGCCCATGACGGGCGTGAGGATCTCGTCATCCTTCATGCCGTGCGCCTTGCACGAGATGAAGTCGTCCTGGCCGTAGGCCGGGGCCGAGTGAACCACGCCGGTGCCGCTTTCGGTGGTCACGTAGTCGGCCAGGTACATCGGCGAGAGGCGGTCGAAGAAGGCGTCGCTGGTATGCAGCGGGTGCTTGAACGAGATGCTTAGGCCAGCGCTGCGCCCAGGCAGGTCGCGACGACGCGGCCTTCGAGCTTGTAGCGCTCCAGGCAGGAGGCGACCAGGTCGGCGGCCAGGATCAGCAGCAGCGGCTTGCCTTCGCGCGCGGTCTCGACCAGCGCGTACGTCACTTCCGGGTTGACGTTGAGCGCCTGATTGGACGGGATGGTCCACGGGGTCGTGGTCCAGATGTTGATGAAGCCGTCATGCCACTTAAGCAGCTGTGCCAGGCCGAAGGCGGCGGCCAGCTTGGCCGGTTCGGCGAACGGGAAGCCGACGTCGATCGCCGGATCCTTCTTGTCCTGGTATTCGACTTCCGCTTCGGCCAGGGCCGAGCCGCAGTCGAAGCACCAGTTGACCGGTTTCAGGCCGCGGTAGACATAGCCCTTTTCGAGCAGCTTGCCGAGGGCGCGCAGTTCGTCGGCTTCATTCTTGAAGGCCATCGTCATGTAGGGGTTGTCCCACTCGCCCAACACGCCCAGGCGGATGAAGCGACAAGCGCTGGCGGTCGACCTGCTCGAGCGCGTAGGCGCGCCTTTGGCAAGCACGTCGGCGGTCGGCAGGTTCTTGCCGTGCAGTTTTTCGATCTGGATCTCGATCGGCATGCCGTGGCAATCCCAGCCCGGCACGTAGGGGGCGTCAGCTTAGCCACGCCGCGCGATTTGACGACCATGTCCTTCAAAATCTTGTTGACCGCGTGGCCGAGGTGGATGTCGCCGTTCGCATACGGCGGACCGTCATGCAGGATGAACAGGGGACGGCCCTTGGCGGCCTTGCGCACGCGCTCGTAGACCTTCTTGTCCTGCCATTGCTTGACCCAGCCCGGTTCGCGCTTGGCGAGGTCGCCGCGCATCGGGAACGGGGTGTCGGTCATGTTGACCGGGTACTTGGAGGCCGGTTTGGCATCCTTCTTGGCGGCCTTCGGTGCTTGCTGCTGTTGTTCTGGTTTGCTGGTATCGGACATAGTGTTCTTCAATGGTGTGTATCTGGGAATGCGGAAGTGGCCTGGGCACGCGTGTTTTGCAGCACGCGGCGCGCTCGGGCGTCAAATTCGGTCGGTGGCGGTCAGGGCGCCAAGCGCGCCTGAAAAGGCCCGCGCATGTTCGCCGTCGCGCGTGATGGCGGCGGTGAGCGTGGCCAGGTCGGTGTATTTTTCCTCGTCCCGGATCTTTTCCAGGAACTCGACCCGCACCACCTTGCCGTAGCAGGACTGGGCGAAATCGAACAGGTGCACTTCCAGCAGCTGGCGGCCGCTGTCGTCGACGGTGGGGCGCACGCCCAGGCTGGCGACGGCCTAAGCAGCGGATGGTCGGCCAGGCCGTGGACCTGCACCACGAAGATGCTTAGCCAGGGCAGGGCGGTGCGCCACGCGCAGGTTCAGGGTGGGAAAGCCGAGCGTGCGGCCCAGCTTCTGGCCGTGGATCACGTGGCCCGAGATGGCGTAGCCGTGACCGAGCAGCTGCTTGGCCTGGTCGAAGTCGCCCTTGGCCAGCGCGGCGCGCACGGCCGAGGAGGAGACGCGCACGGCGCCTTCCATCACGGTGGACAGGGTCTCGACCTGGAAGCCGTGCTGGCGGCCCGCCTCGATCAGGGTGGCGACGTTGCTTAGGCGCGCCGTGCGCCGTAGCAGAAATCGTCGCCCACCATCAGCCATTTGACGTGCAGGCCCTCGACCAGCACGCGCCCGGTGAATTCCTCGGGCGGCATGGCGGCGAAATGGGCGTTGAAGTGTTCCACGATGACGCGGTCGATGCTTAGAACGTTCTCGAGCGACTCGAGCTTGTCGCGCAGGTTGGCGATGCGGGTCGGCGCGCGCGAGGTCGCCCGCGTTCGGCGAAAAATTCGCGCGGATGCGGCTCGAACGTCATCACGGCCGCCTCGATCCCCATCCGGTCCGCGGCCGCACGTACGCGCGAGCAAGGCCTGGTGGCCGCGATGGACACCGTCGAAGTTGCCGATCGTGAGCGCGCAGGGCGCGCGCCCGGTCGTTGGGAAGTCCGCGAAATACCTTCATGGGCTGGGCAGAGTGAACACTTGTGAAACGATGGAAATAGAGATTATACGGTCAAAGCGAAAAGCGCTGCCTGCGGGATGCAGGCAGCGCTTTTTGAGGCGCTACAGCAAAGTACGAATCAAGACATCGGATGGTTGATGGCCATGATCCAGTAACGTGCCAGTTCGGCCGTACCGTCTTTGCCGCCGACCGTCTTGAGCGTCGCGATCGCTTGCGACTTCTTGCCCGCTGCCGCATAGGCTTCTGCCCAGGCGCAGCTTGCCGTCTTCAGGATTGCGCAGGCCGTCGGCCTTGATCGCCGCTTCCATCATTTTCAGGCCCTTGTCGGCCTGGCCCGACTGCACCAGGGCATAGCCGAGGTTGAGCAAGCCATTGTTGTCGCTTCTACCTTGATCAGGGCGGCTTCATTGACGGCCAGGTTCTTGTTGGCGTCGGCCAGGTTCTTGTCGGCCAGGTCTTTCAGACGCTGGTGACGCGGGGGCATCGGCGCCGACACCGAGGGCACCGGCCTTGTAGCCTTTTCGATGATCTTGACCGCTTCGGCGGCGGCGCTGTCACGCAGTACCAGCTGGGCCAGGTCCATGTATTCGGACGGCTTTTTCAGCAGGTTGTTGGCCAGTTTCAGGCGCAGCACGTCGATGTTCAGACGCGAGGAGAAGCCAGGCTTGCTGACCACGCGGTTGAGCAAGTCTTCCCAGTAGGTCTTTTGCGGGTAGTACTGGGCCAGCTTTTCGATCGTGCCGACATAGTTCTGCTTGTCGCCGCTCATGTTTTGCAGATTGGCCAGCATTTTGAGCTGGTCTTCAGTAAGCTGGCGGTAAGCTTTTTCAGCACTGCGCAGGTCGGCGTTGAGCAGACGCATCGCTTCGCTGATGTTGCCCATGGAAACGTTATTCTGGATCAGGAAGCCGCGCAGCTGCGGGCTGTCGCCCTTGGCCAGCGCCTTGGTGATGGCGTCGTTGGCTTTGCGGAATTCGCGGGCGCGCATGTAGATGCCGACCAGGCCTTCGGAGAACTTGGCGCTTTCAGCGGCCGACAGTTTGCCCGAATTGATCAGGTTTTCGAACGATTTGGCGGCCGTGTCGTAGTCGCCTGCGGAGGAGGCGGCCGAGGCGCGCACGCTTCGATCAGATAGGCTTCGTTGGCGCTCTTGTTGCCGACGTTGTCGAGCTTGCGCAGTTCGGCCAGGGCGCCTTTGGCGTTACCCTGGGTCATCATCTTCTGGGCTGCCTGCAGCGGGCCGCCGATTTCCGCGCGCACCGTTTCAGCGGCGTAGGCGGAGGACAGGCCGATGTGCGGCGTGACTGCGGTGAAACCAAGTGCGGCCATTGCGAGGCCGAGGTGTGCGAGGCGAGATTTGATCATTACGAATCTTTCAATCAAAAGCAAACGGCAGGTTACCCTGCCGTTTGTCTGTTAGCAATAACGCTTATTGGAACTGCTCGTTGCCGACCATGCCGATCTTGGTCACGCCAAGACGCTGCGCGGTCGCCATCACGCCAGCAACAAACTTGTACGACACCAGCTTGTTCGGACGCAGATGCACTTCCGGCTGGTTAGGATTGGCTGCCACGGCAAGCATCTTGCCTTCCAGGGCCTTGCGGTCCGGAACAATTTCATTGTCCCACAGGATGGTGCCATCGAAGTCGACGTCAATCGTGATCACGACCGGTTCGACGGTCTGCGGCGGTGGATTGCCGGTTGGCATGTTCAGGTTGACCGAGTGGTTCTGTTTCGGAATCGTGATAATCAACATGATAATCAAGACCAACATTACGTCGATCAAGGGGGTCATGTTCATTTCCATCATCGGTTCCGGTTCAGCCCCAGGTGCGGCATTACCGACGCTCATACTCATGGTGTTTCCTTTCTTATGTTGGAACCCGCAGGGGCAGCGCGAGCGCCGCGCCCTGCTGAAGGGGCTTATTTGCTTACCGTCTTATCTGGCGGTTCGGTAATAAAGCCGACCTTCTGGATACCAGCACGTTGAGCCGTGTAGATCACCTTGCCGACGAACTCGTAGCGTACTTCCTGGTCGCCACGAACATGCACTTCAGGTTGCGGCAGCTTGACCGATTCCTTTTTCAGGAATTCGAACAGTTCGTTCGTGTCGGCCAGGCGCTTCTGGTTCCAGTACATGTCGCCGTCTTTATTGACGACGATATTGACCGTCGTTGGCTTAGGCTTCAATGCCTGGTTGATTTCGGAAGGCAGCGCAATTTTTTGCAGCTTCAGAACAACCGGGCTCGTAATCAGGAAGATGATCAGCAGAACCAACATGATGTCGACAAGCGGCGTCGTGTTGATTTCTGACATGACTGCATCTTCGTCTCCGCTATCGGAGCCGACGCTCATGCCCATGGTAATTATCCGATCTTTTTAGCGCTTAAACAGCACGGCCAGCTTCGCTGGTCGACATGGCGCCGGAGATCAGTACCGAGTGCACGTCGGCGCTGAACGAACGGATGTCTTCCATTGCAGTCTTGTTGCGGCGAACCAGCCAGTTGTAACCCAGAACCGCTGGAACTGCGACCACCAGACCGAAGGCGGTCATGATCAGTGCTTCACCAACTGGACCTGCTACTTTGTCGATCGATGCGTTACCCGACATACCGATGGCGGTCAGCGCGTTGTAAATACCCCAAACGGTACCGAGCAGACCGATGAACGGTGCGGTCGAACCAACGGTTGCCAGGAACGACAGGCCATCTTGCAGACGCGACTGAACTTTTTCGACAGCGCGCTGGATCGACATCGTCACCCAGGTCGACAGATCGATTTGTTCCAGCAGGGCCCCGTCGTGGTGGACGGTGGCTTTGGTGCCGGTTTCAGCGATGAAGCGGAATGGCGAGCCGTCTTTCAGGGCAGCCGAACCAGCAGCGATCGACGAAGCTTTCCAGAACTTGGCCTGGGTTTCTTTCGATTGCTTCATGATCTTCATCTGATCGATCAGCTTGGTGATGATGATGTACCACGAACCCATCGACATCAGGGCCAGGACGATGGCGGTGCCTTTGGTGACGAAGTCGCCTTCGTTCCACATTGCGCCGATGCCGTATGGGTTGTGTACTTCTTCTTTGGCGCCTGGAGCGACGGCTTCTGCAGCTGGAGCGGCTGCGTCAGCTGCTGGAGCGGCAGCTGCGTCTGCAGCAGGTGCGGCCGCTGGGTCAGCTGCTGGGGCGGTCGCTGCCGGGGCAGGAGCGTCAGCGAATGCTGGTGCCGAAATCAGTGCCGACGCGGCGGACACCGAGAACAGGACAGCCGCCAGGACAGCGGACAAACGGGTATTCTTAAACATGCTTCCTCCAAATATATAAAATAATCAGTTCGCTGAACATAATGACAACGAAAATCATGGGGTGAGGTTTGACTTCGCCTCGGTTTTTATTCCAGCGTCCAGACGTACTGCACCGGCGTCCACTGTTGCTCAGGTTTGCCATCGACCATCGCAGGTTTGAACCTGCATTTGCCCAGGGCATTCTGCGCTGCACGATCCAGATCCCTGAATCCGCTCGACTTGGAAATTTTCGAATCCATGACCTTGCCTTCGGCACCGATCAGGAACGACAAGACGACAGTACCGGTTTCTTCATTACGCAGCGAAGCTTTTGGATACTCCGGTTTTGCGCAAGTATTGAAGTCGACCACTGCTGCAACGCGCTGCTGACCCTGGCTGACAGGACCTGGTGCCGTTGGACCCGGTGCTAAGCTTCTGCAGTTCTTTGGACGCGGGTGCTTGCGTCGTCATGTTCTGGATCGGCGACACTGGCGGCGGCGGCTGCTGCACGTTCACTTCGACCGGCGGGATGAATGGAGGCGGCGGGGCCTTCATTTCCGGCGGTGGTGGTGGCGGTGGTACTTCTTTTGGTGGCGGAGGCTTGACTTCCTCAATGATCTTGGTTTCCACGGCTTCGGCCATCTTCGTGACCATGCGCGTACCGAGACCGCTGACGAGGCCCCAGATCACCAACGCGTGAATCAAGATGACAGCTGCAATGCCAGTGAAATTCTTCCCGGTTTGCTTCTCATGCGAAAAATTCATGCCTGCTTTCTCCAATACCAACTCTTCTTGTAGCAACTAAACCCACAAAACACGACAAAGCCTAAGACGTGTCCGGGACGTCGGCGAATTATACCTACGTATGCGTTTTTTACCATCCCTTTTTTGGCCCGCCAAATCACCGCGATTCAGGGGGTAAAAAGCGCTGCCATGAGCCCCCTCGGAAGCGACCTGCACCTTCTGATAAAAAGGCAATACTTATTACAGTAAACCGTGTGGAGCATTTCCTCTAGCCGTTAAATATAAGGAAATATTTCATTTTTGTCGACACTTCAATCGCAAACTGCCTGATTCGCCAAATATAGTTTGCATGCGCCATGGCGATAATGCTAACTATATCGAGTTTTACTCAGGGGCGCGCGCCATTGAAAGTCCGGATTCCAGCCTGCTTAAGCGGGGTGTTACGGAGGGGGGTAAAAAGCGCCTTTTGAGCTGCGTTTCCAACCCTTCCGGAAGCCGTCCAGGGCCCCCGGCTATTCGCCGGGGAAATGACCGTCATCACGATAGCAATATAGCATACGGAAGCGGCGTTCCTAGCGTTTTTTGCGCGGACATGGCAAAAGGTGTTGCGTGTTGGTGGCAGGGAAGAGCGGCGAGGGGAGAAACGTTGTTGCGATGCTATGTCGGAGGGTGGCAGGGGCCAGGCACCGCCCCCTGCCTAACCTCAATTGCGGCTGCGCTTCTCGCGCTTGCATTCGAGGGTGCTCACCACATTACCTTCCGGGTCGACCGTATCGAGGCGGACATCGAAGCCCCACAGACGCGCCACATGCTTGAGCACTTCCTGGGCGTGCTGGTTGAGCGGACGGCGCTGGAACTGGGTGTGGCGCAAGGTCAGCGCGCGGTCGTCGCGCGTGTTCACCTGCCACACCTGGATGTTCGGTTCTGCGGTTGCCCAGGTTGTACTGGTCGGCCAGCTTCTGGCGCACTTCGCGGTAGCCGCGTTCGTCGTGGATGGCGGAGATGGTCAGCTTCTCGTTGCTGTCGTCGTCGAGCACGGCGAAGAAATGGAAGTCGTGGATCAGCTTGGGCGAGAGGTACTGGGCAATGAAGCTTTCATCCTTGAAATTGCGCATCGCAAAGTCGAGCGTCTTGCGCCAGTCGCTGCTTAAGCAATCCCGGGGAACCATTCGCGGTCTTCGGGCGTCGGATCCTCGCAGATGCGGCGGATGTCGGTCATCATCATGAAGCCGAGCGCATACGGATTGATGCCGTTGTAGTACTGGCTGGTCGCTCATGGGCTGGTAGACCACGTTGGTGTGGCTTTGCAGGAATTCGAGCATGAAGCCGTCGCCGACGATCCCTTCCTTGTACAGCTCATTGAGGATGGTGTAATGCCAGAACGTGGCCCAGCCTTCGTTCATCACCTGGGTCTGGCGCTGCGGATAAAAATACTGGGAAATCTTGCGCGTGATGCGGACCATCTCGCGCTGCCAGGGTTCGAGCAGGGGCGCGTATTTCTCGATGAAGTAGAGCAGGTTTTCCTCGGGCTCGGGCGGAAAGCGCAGGGCCACCACGTCCGCTTCTTCTTCGTCGCGGCGCGGCACCGTGCGCCACAGTTCATTGACCTGGGATTGCGCGTATTCCTCGCGCTCCTTCTGGCGCGTTTTCCTGCGCCATCGACAGCTTGGCCGGGCGCTTGTAGCGGTCGACGCCATAGTTCTGCAGGGCATGGCAGGAGTCGAGCAGCAGTTCGACCGCGTCGATGCCGTGGCGCTGTTCGCATTCGGCGATATAGTTCTTGGCGAACACCATATAGTCGACGATGGCGTCGGCATCGGTCCAGGTGCGGAACAGGTAATTGCCCTTGAAGAAGGAATTGTGCCCGTAAGCCGCGTGCATGGATCACCAGCGCCTGCATGGTCAGGCTGTTCTCCTCCATTAAATAGGCGATGCAGGGATTCGAATTGATGACGATCTCGTAGGCCAGGCCCATCTGGCCGCGCTTGTAGCTTTTCTCGGTCGACAGGAAATGCTTGCCGAACGACCAGTGGTTATACGACACCGGCATGCCGACCGAGGTATAGGCATCCATCATCTGCTCGGCGGTGATGATCTCGAGCTGGTTGGGATAGGTGTCGAGGCCGAAATTCTTGGCCACGCGGCGGATTTCCTCGTGCGCGTGCTCGATCAGGTCGAAGGTCCATTCCGACTGTTCGGGCAGGGCGCGCGGATTCTGTGGGTCTCTGGGCATGCGTTACTCTCCTGCTTGCGCGCTATTTCGGCTGTTTCTTGAACAGCTCATGGAACACGGGGTAAATGTCGGCTAGAAGCGTGACGATCTTTTGCATCATGAAATTCTGGTGATGGTCGCCCACCTCGGCATACTGGTCCCACAGATTCTGGGGCGGGCCGTCGGTGATCTCGACATAGGTGTAGTACTGGACCGCTCGGCATGATGGTGTTGATCAGGAGCTGCTTGCACAGCACCGAGTCGTTGTCCCAGTTGTCGCCGTCGGACGCCTGGGCCACATAGCTGTTCCATTCGCCGCTGCCGTAGCGCTCGCCGATGATCTTGGTCAGCAGGTGCAGGGCCGAGGACACCACCGTGCCGCCCGATTCGCGCGAATGGAAGAATTCTTCCTCGTCCACTTCGGCCGCGGCCGTGTGATGGCGGATGAACACCACCTCGATCTTGTCGTAGGCGCGCTTGAGGAACAGGTACAGCAGGATGAAGAAGCGCTTGGCGGTATCCTTGCGCGACTCGTCCATCGAGCCCGAGACGTCCATGATGCAGAACATCACGGCCTGGGTCATGGGCTTGGGCACCTTGATCCGGTTGCTGTAGCGCAAGTCGAACGGGTCGATGAAGGGAATCGCCAGCAGCTTGGTGTGCAGGTGGTGGATCAGGTGCTTGAGTTCGAGCACGCGCGGATCGTCCATCTCCACGCCTTCCTCGAGCAGGGCCAGCAGTTCGCGCTCGGCATGGATCAGGTTCTTGCGCGAGCTGCCGCCGACCGCGATGCGGCGCCCGAGCGCGCCGCAGCGAGCGCAGCACGTGGATGTTGGACGGCGTGCCCGACATATTGTAGCTTGCAGCGCTGGTTCTTGAATTCGGTGGTCGCGGTCAGCTGGGTCTTGACCATGTTCGGCAGCTCAAGATCCTCGAAGAAATAATTCATGAATTCTTCAGCATGACAATTCGAAGATGAAGTCGTCTTCGGACGCCTGATCGCTGTTGCTTAAGCCTTGCCGCGCCTGGAACCGCCGCCGCCGCGTGGCCGGTTGAACTGGTCGCCCTTCTGGTATTCCTTGTTGCCGGGGTTGATGGTTTCCCACACGCCGCCGTGGGCGTGGCCGAAATTCGGTTCGTTGACGTCCTTGACCGGAATCGAGACCTTTTCGCCATTCTCGATGTCGGTGATCGAACGCCCCTTGATGGCGCGCCCGACAGCGTCCTTGATCTGGCTCTTGTAACGCCGCAGGAAGCGCTCTCGGTTGATCGCTGACTTGTTCTTGCCCTGCAAGCGTCGGTCGATGAGATAAGTCAAAACGGGCTCCTCAATGCTGTTACTTCCCGCGCGCCGCGCCCGCTGGGGGGCGGCGCGCGGCCGCGTCACGATGACTTGCGTACGCGCAGATACCATTCTGCACAGCAGGCGCACCTGCTTGGCCGTATAGCCTTTTTCCACCATGCGCGCCACGAAGTCGGCATGCTTGTTGGCATCCTCGGCGCTGGCCTTGGCATTGAAGGAAATCACCGGCAGCAATTCCTCCGTGTTGGAGAACATCTTCTTCTCGATCACGGTGCGGAATTTCTCGTAGCTGGTCCAGGCCGGATTCTTGCCGCCGTTGGTGGCCCTTGCGCAAACCGAAGTTGACGATCTCGTTGCGGAAATCCTTGGGATTGCTGATGCTTACTAAGCTTCTCGATCTTTTCCAGTTCGTTATTGAGGGAATCGTGGTCGAAACTCTCGCCCGTGTCCGGATCGTGGAATTCCTGGTCCTGGATCCAGAAGTCGGCGAAGGTCACATAGCGGTCGAAGATGTTCTGGCCGTATTCCGAATAGCTTTCCAGATACGCGGTCTGAATTTCCTTGCCGATGAATTCGACGTAGCGCTGGGCCAGGTGTTCCTTGATATAGGAAAAATAGCGCTGTTCGGTTTCTGGCGGGAACTGCTCGCGCTCGATCTGCTGTTCCAGCACATATAAGAGGTGGACCGGATTGGCCGCCACTTCGGTATTGTCGAAGTTAAATACCTTGGACAGGATCTTGAAGGCGAAGCGGGTCGACAAGCCATTCATGCCTTCGTCGACCCCGGCATAGTCGACATACTCGTGCATCGATTTCGCCTTGGGATCGGTGTCCTTGAGGTTTTCGCCGTCGTAGACGAGCATTTTCGAGAAGATGCTGGAGTTTTCGGGATCTTTCAGACGCGACAGGATCGCGAACTGGGCCATCATCTTCATCGTGCCGGGCGCGCAAGGCGCTTTTTCCAGCGAGGAATTGCGGATCAGCTTGTCGTAAATCTTGATCTCGTCGGACACGCGCAGGCAGTAAGGCACCTTCACGATATAGATACGGTCGAGGAAAGCTTCGTTATTGCGGTTGTTGCGGAAGGTTTTCCATTCCGACTCGTTCGAGTGGGCCAGGATGATGCCGTCGAAGGGGATCGCGCCGAAGCCCTCGGTGCCCTTGTAATTGCCTTCCTGGGTGGCGGTCAGCAGCGGATGCAAGACCTTGATCGGCGCCTTGAACATCTCGACGAATTCCATCAAGCCCTGGTTGGCCAGGCACAGGCCGCCCGAATAGCTGTAGGCGTCCGGATCGTCCTGGGCGTAATCCTCGAGCTTGCGGATATCGACCTTGCCGACCAGCGAAGAAATATCCTGGTTGTTTTCGTCGCCCGGCTCGGTCTTGGAAATGGCGATCTGCTTGAGCACGGACGGGTAGCGCTTGACCACCCGGAACTGGTTGATGTCGCCATTGAATTCGTGCAGGCGCTTGACGGCCCAGGGGCTGGGAATGGTGCGCAGGTAGCGGCGCGGGATCCCGTAGTCTTCTTCCAGGATCGTGCCGTCTTCGTCCTCGTTGAACAAGCCGAGCGGCGATTCATTGACGGGCGAGCCCTTGAGGCAGTAGAACGGCACTTGTTCCATCAGCACCTTGAGTTTCTCGGCGATCGAGGACTTGCCGCCGCCGACAGGGCCGAGCAGATACAGGATTTGCTTGCGTTCTTCGAGGCCCTGGGCGGCGTGGCGGAAGTAGGAGACGACTTGCTCGATGACTTCCTCGGTGCCGTAGAACTCCTTGAATGCCGGATATATCTTGATGACCTTATTGGCGAATATGCGCGACAGCCGCGTGTCATTGCGGGTATCGACCAGCGTCGGTTCGCCGATGGCGGCAAGCATGCGTTCCGGGGCACTGGCGTAGGTCAGCCGGTCTTTCTTGCACAGTGCCAGATATTCAGAGAGGGAGTATTCCTCTTCC
This sequence comes from Massilia sp. H-1, assembly GCA_024703915.1. Classification (GTDB taxonomy): domain Bacteria; phylum Pseudomonadota; class Gammaproteobacteria; order Burkholderiales; family Burkholderiaceae_D; genus Telluria_A. Next base: position 4,032,140 of record CP087969.1, read on the forward strand.
CGGGTACGCTCGTAGCGCGCTGCGTAGTTGTCAAAAATGGTCATTTGAATGTCCTTTAATGGGCTAACACTACATCACGATCACTGGCAGTCGTACCGTTGGCGTTCTGTCAGGCCGGGTCCTGGCGTACTCCTCGTTTTATTCATTCCAACGATTTGCTGTTCCACTCATTTCTGAAACAAAAAAACCGTGCAACGATGTTTATTTTTGTTCCGGATTTCTCCGGCGATTCATGCGTGTAAAAGGGTTTCTTACGCCTATGAAATTTATTATGTGCCTAATAGTTCCGGAAGTCAAAGCAATGTGTTGTGAGCGATTGTAACGTCGTTAACTGATTGATTTATAAAGAAAAAGTCCGCAGTTTTTGCTGCAAAAACAAGCCCGTTTCTGCGCAATGCAGACCCTGTCGCCAGCTTGCCATGCAGGTCTTTCTGAAACAGCCGAAGCAGGTGCAGAGTATCCGGCTATGGCCACTGGATATTGCACGAAGTCGCCATGCAATGGCGCACGCAAATCGTGCGCGTGTCACACTTTTATGCCACCGCCGATTCGATCGCGCCGCTTGCGCTACACTTGCCGGATTGGCCACCCGCGCCGCTTTCCAGACTACGGAGAATTTGCAATGCCGACACCCCAGATCCACGACATCGTGCAGCGCATGCCTAAGGCAGAATTGCACATTCACATCGAAGGGTCACTCGAGCCGGAACTGATCTTTGAGTTGGCTCAAAGAAATGGGGTTTCCCTGGCGTACCAGTCGGTGGAAGAGTTGCGCGCCGCTTACGCCTTCACCGATCTCCAGTCCTTTCTTGACATCTATTACGCAGGCGCAAGTGTCCTGCTCAAGGAGCAGGACTTCTACGACATGACGGCCGCCTACCTGGCGCGCGCCCATGCCGACCACGTGACCCACGCGGAAATTTTCTTCGATCCGCAAACCCATACCGCGCGCGGCGTTCCATTTGAGACCGTGATCAACGGCATCTGGCGTGCCTGCCAGGAAGGGCCGATCAGCGCGACCCTGATCATGTGCTTCCTGCGCCACCTGTCCGAAGACGAAGCCCTGCTCACGCTCGACGAGGCGCTGCCTTTCCTCGACAAGATCATCGGCGTCGGCCTCGATTCCTCCGAGAAAGGGCACCCGCCCGAGAAGTTTGCGCGCGTGTTCAAGCGCTGCCGCACGCTGGGCCTGCACCTGGTGGCGCATGCCGATGAGGAAGGCCCGCTCTACCTATATCGAGACCGCGCTGGACGTGCTCGGGGTGGAGCGGATCGACCATGGCGTGCGCTGCGTCGAAGATCCTGCCCTGGTGGCGCGCCTGGCGCGCGAACAGATCGCCCTGACCGTCTGTCCCCTGTCGAACGTCAAGCTGCGCGTGTTCGACAACATGGGCCGCCACAACCTGATCGCCCTGCTCGACGCTCTAGCCTGGCCGCCACCGTCAATTCGGATGACCCGGCCTATTTCGGCGGCTACATGAACGCCAACTTCCTGGCCGTGTGCGAAGCGCTGCCGCTGACCGCCGTGCACGCGCGCCAGCTGGCGCGCAACAGCTTTGCCGCCTCCTTCCTCGCGCCCGACGCCAAGCGGCGCCATCTCGACGCGGTCGACCACTTCTTCGCCACCCTGTAAAACCGATGCTGCGACTATCCCTCCGCATGACCGCGCGACTGGCGCAGCCGGCATGAGCTGCGCTTCCTGCTCATTGCCCTGATCGTGGCCGTCTCGGCGCTGTCGGCGGTCGGCTTTTTCATCGACCGCATGAAAAGCGGGCTGAACCGCGACGCCCACCAGCTGCTCGGCGCCGACCTCCTGATCAACGCCGACAATCCGGTCCCGCCCGCCTGGCGCGCCGAAGCGCTGCGGCGCGGCCTGGTGCTGGCCGACACCGTCACCTTCCCCAGCATGGCGCAGGCCGGGCAGGGCGAGCAATCGATGGCGCAACTGGCCTCGGTCAAGGCGGTCTCGCCCGGCTACCCGCTGCGCGGACAGCTGCGCATCACGACCGACCCGGCCCAGGCCGCGCGGCCCAGGGCAGCAAGACCGACGGCACGCCGGAGCCGGGCACCGTGTGGGTCGACCTGAACGTGCTGACCGCGCTGCGCACCAGCGTGGGCAGCACCATCCAGGTGGGCGACAAGGCATTCCGGATCGCCCAGCTGATCGCGTCCGAACCGGACCGCGGCCCCTCGTTCGCCAATTTCGCGCCGCGCGTGATGTTTTCGCTGGGCGACCTGGCCGCCACCGGCCTGGTCGACAACGGCTCGCGCGTGACCTACCGCCTGCAGGTGGCGGCCCCGTCCAACAATGAGGGCGCGCGTGTCCGCCTTCGAAGCCTGGATCAAGGCGCAGATCGAGGCCGGGAACATCCGCGGGGTGCGGGTCGAGTCGCTCGAAAACGGCCGCCCCGAAATGCGCAACACGCTCGACCGCGCCGACCGCTTCCTGTCGCTGGTCGGCCTGCTGTCGGCCATGCTGGCGGCGGTCGCGGTGGCCATGGCCGCGCGCCGCTTCATGCTGCGCCACCTCGATGCCTGCGCCATGCTGCGCTGCCTGGGCCTGACCCAGAACCAGGTGACCGTGATGTACCTGGCCGAATTCGCGCTGGTCGGCCTGGGCTTACAGCGTGCTCGGGGTGCTGGTGGGTTTTGGCGGCCACCTGGTGCTGCTCGAACTGATCGGCTCCCTGCTCACCACCGAACTGCCGCCGGTGTCGCCGCTGCTTCTACGCCCTGCGCGGCGTCGTCACCGGCATGCTGCTGCTGATCGGCTTTGCGCTGCCGCCCATCCTCCAGCTGCGCAATGTGCCGCACAACCGCGTGATCCGGCGCGAGCAGGGCGCGCCCCAGTCGCTGACCCTGGTCACCTACGGCCTGGGCGTGTGCGTGTTCGCCGCCCTGCTGCTGTGGCAGGCGGGCGACGCCAGGCTGGCGCTGCTGACCGCGGGCGGTTTTTTGGCCGGGTTCGCGCTGTTCGCGCTGGCCTAGCTGGCTGGGCCTGAAGGCGCTGCGCTTGCTGCGCGGCGCCATCGACAGCCAGGCCTGGCGCTTCGCCGTCACTTCGCTCCAGCGGCGTCCGGGCGCGACCATCGTCCAGATCGTGTCGCTGGCGCTGGGGCTGATGGCGCTGCTGCTGCTCACCGTCGTGCGCGGCGACCTGATGACGGCCTGGCGCAGCGCCACGCCGCCGGACGCCCCGAACCGCTTCATCATCAACATCATGCCGGACCAGAAGGCCGCGCTCATGCAGCGCCTGCAGGCGGCCAACATCGGCGACGTGACGTTGTATCCGATGATCCGCGGCCGCCTGACGGCGATCAACGGGGCCGCCGTCAAGGCTTAAGCACCTACACCCAGGAAGACGCGCAGCGCCTGGCCGAACGGGAATTCAACATCTCGGCCACGCGCGATCTGCTTACCACCAACGAGATCATCGCTTAAGCAAGTGGTACCAGGACCGGCCGGGCGTGGCCGAAGCCTCGGTCGAACAGGGCATCGCCAAGACGCTGCGCCTGGAAGCTGGGCGACCGGCTGCGCTTCGATATCGGCGGCACCGTGGTCGAGGCCAGGATCACCAGCCTGCGCAAGCTTGAATGGGGCTCGATGCGGGCCAACTTCTTCGTCATCATCAACCCGCAGGCGATGGAGCAGGCCTCGCAGACCTACATGACGGCCTTCCATCTGCCATGCCGCATGGCCAGCGGCCTGACCAACGACCTGGCGCGCACCTGGCCGAACCTGACCGTGATCGACGTGAGCGGTATCTTGCGCCAGCTGCAGGAAGTGCTCGACCAGGTGGTCACGGCGGTCGAATTCCTGTTCAGCTTCACGCTGGCCTCCGGGGTGCTGGTGCTGTACGCGGCGCTGATGGGCTCCCAGGACGAGCGCACCCGCGAATCGGGCTTGCTGCGCGCTGGGCGCGACCCGCAGCCAGCTGTCGCGGGCGCAGTGGATCGAGTTCTCGCTGGTGGGCGGCCTGTCCGGATTGCTGGCCGCCTCGGGCGCGGCGGCGCTGGGCTGGGCGCTGGCGACCTACCAGTTCAAGTTCGCCTGGAGCTTTTCGCCGGTGGTGTGGCTGGCCTAGGCCTGCTGGTGGGCGCCCTGTGCGCCGTGATCGGCGGCTGGCTGGGGTTGCGCAAGGTGCTGGCCCAGCCGCCCCTGCAAACGCTGCGCGAAGCCTGATCGTTCAGGCGCGTTCGCGCTCGCGCAGGTAGTCGGCGAAGGAGCGGGCCGGTTCGGCCAGTTCGCCCGGTTCGAGCGGGAACAGGGCCCAGTAATAGTTCTGGGCGCCGCAGGCACAGCCGTGCGGGCGCCGCGTACTTGTGCCAGCTGGCCGCGTGGGCCTTCGAGTACATGCCGTCGCCTTCGCGGAACCACGGCACGATGCAGCGCTCGCGCAGCGTTGAGCAGGGAGTCCGGCGCATCGTTGTCGGACGCGACCTCGTGGTGCGAATTCATGCTCGCCTCGGTCTCGACCACCAGCAGCTGGGCGCGGCCATCGTGGTCGTACATCAGGATGCTTAAGCCGGGCTGGAATACACATAGTGTTCGACGATCTTGTGTTCGCGCACCAGGTCGCGCACCAGCTGCGCAAACGCCTGGTCGCTCACGAACGCATAATTATGCAGCGTGAGCATGTCATGCAAGCGATTCCGAGCGCGCCACAAAATATTCGCGCTGCAGGGCCACGATTTCCGCTTCCAGCCGGTCGAGCGCATCGTCGTCGCTCTTTTTGATGTAGCGGTCGATCAGGCCGCGGTTGAAGGCGTCGACCGCCACCTTCTCGTCGGCCACGCCGGTAAACAGGATCTTTTTGCACGGCAGGTGGCGCAGGGCCTCGCATACCTGCACCCCGTTCATCTGCGGCATGCAGTAGTCGACCACCAGCACCGACGGCGTCATGAAGCGCTGGCGGCGGAAGCTGATGCGGTGGATCTGGTCGATGTCGAAGGCGATATTGCACTCTTCGTGGGCGTTGGGGTAGGTGTCGTAGCTCGCGTGCAGGGCGCCGCTGCAGGCGCTTCGCTGCGCTGCTGGTCAAGCCAGTCGATGGCGCTGCGGGTGTCGTGGAAGGACTTGCTCGCCAGCGCAGGGTCGAGCTGGAACGACAGGCTCCTGAGAAAGCTGTCGCTGTCGTCGATCAGGACGGTCAGGCTGGGGTGATGGTAAATCGGCAGTGGCATGATGCGGCTTTCAGCGGCAGGGTGAAAATGCGCCCGGACGTGCTGCGCACGGGACCGGGAACTCCAGCACGAAGATGGTATAGGCCCACTCGCGCGAGACGCAGCGGATGCTGGCGCGCCAGGCGTCGATGATGTCCTTGCACAGCGCCAGGCCGATGCCGGAGCCGGAATCCGGCGGATAGGAATAGAAGCGTTTGAAGATCAGCGGCAGCTGCAGGGCGGCGATGCCGCAGCCGGTATCGATGAACAGCAGGCGCGGCGTGGCGCGCTGGCCGTCGACCACGATCCGGATCCGGCCCTTGCTAGCCCGCTGCAACGCCTTGAGCGCGTTGCGCAGCAAATTGAGGAGGATGACCACCGACAGTTCGTGCTTGCCCGCGAAGATGAAGTCGGTGCGGATATCGACCTTGACCGCGTCGCGCTGGGACTGGGCCGTGAACGGATAGCGTTTGATCACCGACTCCACCACCTCCTTCATCGACACCTGTTCGTCGGCTTCGAGCTGCTCGCGCACCGCCGTGGCCGACAGCAGGAACAGGTCCACCATGTGATTCATGTGGCGCACCTCGTGCTGGATGCGCAGCATCGCTTCGCCCATTTCGTGCCAGTCGGCCGCGCTCAGGGTTGGCGCAGCTGGCCAGGCGGCGGTGGATGCCGCGCACGTTCGCGTCCACGCTGATCAGGGGCGTGCGCAGCTCGTGCGACACGGTCGCCAGGCCCTGCGCCATCCCGGCCAGCTTTTCGTTGGCCAGCACGCGCCGCCCGACCTTGGCCGCCGAAATCACGATGATCAAACGCATACACGGGCAGGTGCGCCAGCAGGACGCGGCTGGTGAGCAGGGCTGAGTCGCCCACGAATGCAAACAGGGCGCCGAAGCACACAGCACGCCCACCGTGAACGACAACAGCGCCCAGGCGAACTGGAAGTGAAACAGCACGATCAGGGCGATCAGCAACGACTGTCCCCAGATCTCCGAGCCGTGGTTCATCAGGTACAGGAACACGAACTGGAACGGCAGCACGTAGGTCACGCCGACAAACAGGTAGCTGCTGCGCAGGCGGCCGGTGAGCACGCGCGGCCCAGGGGGCGGGCAGACACAGGGCGGCGCCCACCAGGCGCAGGACCAGGCTGTCGAAGTGCTGCGGGAACCAGTAAGTCCAGATCAGGTAGTAGGCCTAAGCATGCCGATGCACCCGACCCAGGACAGGACCACGAAGCGCCAGGTTTCCTGGTCGAACTGGCGTTCATAGCGCTGTACCCAGCGCACCAGCGTTTGCTGGAGCTGGCGCTGGAGTGGTTCGACGATGCTGGTCCTGGTGCCCATTCTGCCGTTTCGTAAGTGTTTGATATTTCTCAATTAATCGCAATCAATCTGGATAGTGTCGCAAATTGACGTAGCGCAATTTGATCTGGATCAATGCTTTCCCATGTTGCAGCTATGCTAATGAGCGTGGGCAGAAAATGATCAATTTTTCTTAAGGGAAATCATCATGTCATTTGCTGCTAATCAATCGTTTTCGACCGTCCGCGCTGAACTTTGCATGCCAGAATTCGTCACGCGCCGTATGGATGAGCACTACGTGACGCGAGTACAACAACTATTGGGCGGGGAACACTTGCACGTGTGGAAGTAGCTACTGGCATCAATGCAATTATGTTGGCCGGAAACGACTACCTCTGCATGTCGAATCAGGCCGAACTGATCGCCGCCCAGGCGCGCACCCTGGCCGTCAGCCAGGCTTAAGCATGCTGATGTCTTCCGTGTTTCTGCAACAGGGCAGCGCCCAGCACCGGCTGGAAGCGAAGCTGGCCGCCTTCATGGGCGCCGAGGACGGCGTCATGGCGCAGTCGGGCTGGGCCGCCAATGTGGGCCTGCTGCAGACCATCAGCCGCCCCCCGGCGTGCCGGTCTACCTCGACATGATGGCGCACGCCTCGCTGTGGGAGGGCGTACAGTCGGCGCAGGCGGCCGCGGTGCCCTTCCTGCACAATGACGCGGCCCACCTGGCGCGCCAGGTCGCCAAGCACGGGCCGGGCGTGATCGTGGTCGACGCGCTTTACAGCACCAATGGCAGCATCGCCCCGCTGGCCGAGGTGGCCGCGATCGCCGAGCGCAGCGGCAGCATCCTGATCGTCGACGAATCGCATTCGCTCGGCACCCACGGTCCGCGCGGGGCGGGGCTGGTGGCGGCGCTGGGGCTGAGCGAGCGCGTGCACTTTCGCACCGCCTCGCTGGCCAAGGCCTTTGCCGGACGCGCCTACGCTTCCTGACCTGCTCCAGCCATTTCAAGGGTTACTTCCTGTCGGCCTCGCGCCCGGCGATCTTCAGTTCCTGCCTGCTCGAACATGAACTGGCGTGGTTCGATGCGGCGCTCGACTTCATCGGCGCCGCCGACGCGCCGCGCGGCCCTGCACCGCAATGCGCGCGAGTGCGCGCCTACCTGCGCGAACTGGGCTACAACGTCGACGACGGCACCGAGCAGATCGTGGCGCTGGAGGCGGGGCCGGAGCCCAAGACGCTGGTGCTGCGCAAGGCGCTCGAGCGGCGCGGCATCTACGGCGCCGTGTTCTGCGCCCCGGCCACGGCCAAGAACCGTTCGCTGGTGCGCCTGACGCTCAATTCGGGCATGACGGCGGACCAGGTGGGGCGCCTGCTCGACGCCTGCGCCGACATGCGGCGCGAAGTCGACCTGGCATCCTGGTCGTCCACCAAACGCCAGCACCGGCTCACGCTGGTCTGAGCGTGGCCGCCGGAGTATGATGGCGGCCATGGATGAACCTCAGACTTTATACAGCGTGATCGGCGGCGAGGCGCGGGTGCGCGAACTGGTCGATCGTTTTTACGACCTGATGGAACTCGAACCGGAGTTCGCGGGCATACGCGCCATGCACCCGGTACCGATGGACGGCTCGCGCGACAAGCTGTTCATGTTCCTGTCGGGCTGGATGGGCGGGCCGGACCTGTTCGTCGAACGCTTCGGCCACCCGCGCCTGCGCGCGCGCCATCTGCCGTTCGCCATCGGCAGCAGCGAGCGCGATCAGTGGCTGCGCGCGATGGCATGGGCGATGGAAGACATCGGGATCGAGGAATCGCTGCGCCTGCGCCTGATGGAATCGTTCTACCAGACCGCCGACTGGATGCGCAACAAAGCCGACTGATGACCGAGACCCACTTCCTGATCCTGGCGGGCGCCATCGGCGCCGTCCTGCTGCTGCAGCTGGCAGCCTATCTGCACAAGGGCGCGAGCGCAGGGACTGGAGCGCATCGAGCGCGAACTGCGCGCGCAGACCCAGGCCAGCGCCCAGGCCACGCGCCAGGAACTGGCGGGCTTGCTGGCCCAGTACCACGCCGCCACCGTGCAGCAGCTCGACAGCATGCGCCAGCAGCTGCAGCTGGCCAGCATCAGCGGGCGCGAAGAGCAGTCGGCCACGCTCAAGCGCTTCGGCGACGCCATGACCGTCCAGCCTGTCGACCCTGACCGAATCGAACGCGCAGCGCCTGCTGGAAGTGCGCGCCACGCTGGAAACGAAGATCCGCGACCTGCAGACCGACAATGCCACGCGCCTCGAAGAGATGCGCAAGACGGTCGACGAGAAGCTGCACGCCACGCTCGAGACGCGCCTGACCGAATCGTTCCGCCAGGTGTCGGAGCGGCTCGAGAAGGTGCATCAGGGCCTGGGCGAGATGCAGCAGCTGGCGGTCGGCGTGGGCGACCTCAAGCGCGTGCTCACCAACGTCAAGACGCGCGGCACCTGGGGCGAAGTCCAGCTCGAGATGCTGCTCGAGCAAATGCTCACGGTCGACCAGTACGCCAAGAATGTCGAAACGATTCCCGGCACCGGCGCGCGGGTGGAGTTCGCCATCAAGCTGCCGGGCCAGAACGATGGCGCCGCGCCCGTGTGGCTGCCGATCGATGCCAAGTTCCCCAAGGAGCAGTACGAGCGTCTGGTCGAGGCGGCCGACCGCGCCGACGCCGAGGGCGTGGCCCAGGGCGGGCGCGAGCTCGAACGGGCGGTGCGCCACGAAGCCAAGACCATTTGCGAGAAGTACCTGTCGCCGCCGCTGACGACCGACTTCGCGATCCTGTTCCTGCCCACCGAAGGCCTGTATGCGGAAGTGATGCGCAGGCCGGGCCTGGCCGACGACCTGCAGCGCAGCATGCGGGTGTCGATTGCCGGACCGTCGACGCTGGCGGCGATCCTGTCCAGTCTGCAAATGGGGTTCCGCACGCTGGCGCTGGAAAAACGCTCGTCCGAAGTGTGGCAGGTGCTGGGCGCGGTCAAGACCGAGTTCGGCAAGTTCGGCGATGTGCTCAGCCAGACCCGCCTGACGCTGGAAAAGGCGGCCAAGAATATCGAAAACGCCGAAATGCGCAGCCGCCAGATGGCGAAGAAGCTCAAGTCGGTGGAAGCCTTGCCGGGTGAGGCGGCCCAATTGATGCTGGGCCCCGACCTCGGCGACGCGCCAGGCGACGCGGAATAGTTCCAAAACCTTTCTGTCGTACCAAGTGACGCATGGACAAACCCATGCTATGGTTACTCAATTGCATCAAGATTATTGGCGTAGTCCCATTTGTCCTGGAGCGTGCCCATGCCCGGAACCACAGACTTTCCGCACAAGCCAGTCATTCTCGTGGTGGATGACACGCCCGATAATCTGATGTTGATGAGCAACCTGCTCAAGGACCGCTACACCGTCAAGGCGGCCAACAATGGGGACAAGGCGCTGCGCATCGCCGCCCAGCTGCCCCATCCCGACCTGATCCTGCTCGACATCATGATGCCCGGCCTGTCGGGGCACGAAGTGGCGCGCATCCTCAAGGCCGCGCCCGGCACGCGAGATCCCCATCATTTTCCTGACCGCCATGGCCTCGAGCGAGGATGAGACGCTCGGCCTGGCCATGGGGGCGGCCGACTACATCACCAAGCCGATCAGCCCGCCCGTGGCCCTGGCGCGGGTGGAGACCCAGCTCAAGGTCAAGGCCGCCGCCGACTTTTTGCGCGACAAGAACGATTTCCTGGAACAGGAAGTGCGGCGCCGCACGCGCGAGGTGGTCGCCATCCAGGACGTGACGATCCACGCCATGGCGTCGCTGGCCGAGACGCGCGACAATGAAACGGGCAACCACATCCGCCGCACCCAGCATTACGTGAAGGTGCTGGCCGACGCCTTGCGCGGCCATCCGCGCTTTGCCGCCTACCTCGACGACGCCACCATCGCGCTGCTGTTCAAGTCGGCGCCGCTGCACGACATCGGCAAGGTCGGCATCCCGGACCGCATCCTGCTCAAGCCGGGCCGCTTTACGCCGGACGAGTTCGAGATCATGAAGACCCACACCACGCTCGGACGCGACGCGATCGCCCACGCCGAGGCCCAGCTGGGCATGGACGTGGAATTCCTGCGCCTGGCCAAGGAGATCGCCTACGGCCACCAGGAAAAGTGGGATGGCAGCGGCTACCCCGAGGGCCTGGCCGGCGACGCGATCCCGATCTCGGCGCGCCTGATGGCGGTGGCCGACGTCTACGACGCCCTGATCAGCGACAAGCGTGTACAAGGAAGGCATGCCGCACGCGCAGGCGGTGCAGATCATCCTCGACGGCCGCGCCAGCCACTTCGACCCCGACATCTGCGACGCCTTCGCACTTTGCCTGCCGAAGCGTTCCAGGACATCGCCGCGCGCTTTGCCGACAGCGACGCCGACATGGCCGAGAAAGCGGGCGCGGCGGCGCATGCGCGGGCATCCGCGCCATGAAGAAGCTGCTCGACATCCTCGAGCGCCTGACCCTGCGCCGCAAGCTGACGCTCGGCTTCCAGCTCCTTGCTGCTGCTGTCGCTGCTGCTCGGCCTGCAAAGCCTGGGCGCCCAGAACGATTTGCGGCGCGATACCCAGCGCCTGCAGCGCGAAGGCATGGTCGGCATTTCGCAGGTCAAGGAAATGCGCATCCATCTGGCGCGCCAGGAACTGGCCGTCTACAAGGCCATGAATGCGCGCGGCCGGGTCGGGCGCGACGAAGCGATGGGCCAGCTCGACCTGGCGCGCCTGCAGCTGCAGGCCGCGCTCGAAGCGTCGCGTCCGACCCTGTATCTGGCCGAGAACCTGGAACGCTTGCGCGAATTCGAATCCCGGCTGGCGCGCATCAACCGCATCAGCGAGGAAGCGCTCACGCTGAGCCGGAACCAGGACCAGGAAACGGCGCAAGCCCTGATCGACAACGACAGCTTCCGCCAGCTGGCCGGGGAAGCCGACCAGTATCTGGCCGATATCGAATCGCTCAAGGAAGCGACGGTGCGCGAAACGCTGACCCGCTTCGGGCACGTGGCCGACCGCAGGAACTGGCTGACCTTCGGTCTGCTCGGCGGCGGCCTGGCGCTGGCGCTGCTGCTGTCCTGGCTGATCAGCCGTTCGATCCGCCTGCCCATCCTGCGCGTGCGCGGCGGGTCGACGAGCTGGCCATGCCTACCGCCTGAACCAGGTCATTCCGCACACCGACTTCAAGAACGAGACGGGCGACCTGGCGCGCGCCATCGCTCTGCTGCAGGTCGAATCGCGCCAGCTCGAAACGCAGCGCTGGGTCAAATCGCAGGAAGCGGCGATGCAGGCCGAGCTGCAGCAGCTGGGCACGCCGTACGAGGCCGCGCAGCGTTTCCTGAGCCTGGTGGCGCCCTTGCTCAAGGCCTAAGCCACGCCCTGCTGTACACGCGCGACGATCCGGCCGCGCCCCTGACGCTGGGCGCCAGCTATGCGATCGATGCGGCGCATCCGCCACCGGCCGAACTGATTGCGGGCAGCGGCCTGCTGGGCCAGTGCGCGCTCGACCTGCAGCCGCGCTCAATCAGCGATGTGCTTAGGCCGACTACTGGCCGATCTCGTCCCAGCTGGGCCAGGCCGCGCCGCTGCATGTGCAAGTGCAGCCCCTGGTGCATGCGGGCCGCCTGATGGGTGTGCTCGAACTGGCCAGCTTCCAGGCGCCGGGCGAGGCCGAGGTGGCGCTGCTCGACGCGCTGCTGCCCAAGCTGGCCGTGACCATGGAAATCATGGCGCGCAACCACGCGGTCCAGGTGCTGCTTGAAAAGACGCGGCGCCAGGCGGCCGACATCGAAGCCCAGTCGCGCCGGGTCGAACAGCAGTCGGCCGAGCTGGCATCCCAGCAGGTGGCCCTGAAAGCGACCGAAGCCTGGTACCGCGGCATCGTCAAGGCCGCCCCGGACGGCCTGATGGTGATCGATGCCGACGGCCTGATCATGCTCAGCAATCCCCAGCTCGACGCCCTGTTCGGCTATGCCGACGGCGAACTGATCGGCAAGCCGGTCGAGACCCTGGTGCCGCACGCGGCGCGCGCCTACCACGTGGCCCAGCGCGACGCCTTCCTGGCCGACGGCACGGCGCGCCAGATGGGCGGCGTCAATGCCGACGTGCACGGCCTGCGCAAGGATGGCAGCGCCTTCTCGGTCGAAGTCGGCCTGTCGCGCCTGCTTAGACGATGGAAGAGCGCGGCGAATGCGTGTGCGCCTCGGTGCGCGACATCAGCGAGCGCAAGCAGGCCGAGGCCGAAGTGCTGCACGCCAAGGAAATCGCCGAGGACGCCACCCGCGCCAAGAGCGACTTCCTGGCCAATATGAGCCATGAAATCCGCACCCCGATGAACGCCATCATCGGCATGAGCCACCTGGCCTTGCGGACCGAGCTCGACAAAAAGCAGCGCAATTACGTCGAAAAAGTCCACCGCTCGGCCGAAAACCTGCTTGGCATCATCAACGACATTCTCGATTTTTCCAAGATCGAAGCGGGCAAGATGACGGTCGAGAAAATCGGCTTCCGGCTCGAAGATGTGCTCGACAATTTCGCCAATATGATCGGCCTCAAGGCCGAGGAAAAGGGCCTGGAATTGCTGTTCGCAACGTCGGCCGACTTGCCCACCTCGCTGATCGGCGACCCGCTGCGGCTCGGTCAGCTCTTGATCAACCTGGGCAACAATGCCGCCAAGTTCACCGACGCCATGAGATCGTGGTCGGCGCCGAAGTGGTCGGCGAGGCGGAGGGCCGGGTCGAACTGCACTTCTGGGTCAGGGACAGCGGGATCGGCATGTCGCCCGAGCAGTGCGGCCGCATGTTCCAGTCCTTCAGCCAGGCCGACACGTCCACCACGCGCAAGTACGGCGGCACCGGACTGGGGCTGGCGATTTCGAAGAAGCTGGTGGAATTGATGGATGGCCGGATCTGGGTCGACAGCGAGGTGGGCAAGGGCTCGACCTTCCATTTCCACGCCTGGTTCGGGGTCCAGGCCGACGTCCAGACGCGCCGCATGGTCAAGGCCGACGAACTGCTCGGCATGCGCGTGCTCGTGGTCGACGACAATGCCAGCGCGCGAAATTCTGTCGACCATGGCGCGCAGCTTCGGGCTTGAGGTCGACGTGGCCGAGAACGGCCACGTGGCCCTGCACCGGATGGCCGAAGCCGAGCGTCTGGGGCTGCACTACGACCTGGTGCTGCTGGACTGGAAAATGCCGGTCATGGACGGCGTCGAAGCGCTGCACCAGATGCAAACCGGGGCCCTGGCGCGGGTGCCGATGGGTGATCATGCTGACCGCCTTCGGGCGCGATGAAGCCCAGGACGAGGCCGTGCGCCAGAACGTGGCGCTGCTTACTACGTGCTGACCAAGCCGGTCACGCCGTCCACCCTGCTCGAGGCGATCGGCGATGTGCGCGGCATCGCCCGTGTCGCATCGACCCGCAACGCCGAACGCCAGGACCGCGGCGAGTCCGACATGGCGCGCCTGGCCGGCGCGCGCGCCTGCTGCTGGCCGAGGACAACGCCATGAACCAGGAACTGGCGCGCGACCTGCTCGAAAGCGCATAGGCATCGAACTGGTGATCGTCGGCGACGGCCAGCAAGCGCTCGACCTGCTGGCGGTCGACGCCCAGTTCGACGGCATCCTCATGGATTGCCAGATGCCCGTCATGGACGGCTATACCGCGACCGCGCTGCTGCGCGAACGGCCGCGCCTGGCCGACATGCCGGTGATCGCCATGACGGCCAATGCCATGGATGGCGACCGCGAACAGGCCATCGCCAGCGGCATGAACGACCACATCTCCAAGCCGCTCAATGTGGACGCCATGTTCGCCACCCTGGCCAAGTGGATCACGCCGACCTGGCAAACGGGCTTGCCGCAGGCCGCGCTTGGCTGCCTACCCGGGCAGGGCCTGCCCGCGCTGCCGGACGGGATCGATGCGGCGGCCGGGATGGCCACCTGCATGGGCCGCGCAGAGCTGTACCGGCGCATGCTGGGCATGTTCCGCGACACGCATGGCAACTTCATGGACGACTTCGAACAGGCACTGGGCGGATCCGACCCGGCGCTGCCGCCGCGCGTGGCGCACACGCTGCGCGGCACGGCTTAGCAATATCGGGGCCAAGGCGATTGCCGCGGCAGTGGCGCGCTCGAACAGGCTTGCCTGAACGGCGAGCCGCGCGAGCGCCTGGTTTATCTGCAAGGGGAAGTCGAGCGCGAACTGGCGCCGGTGATCGTGGGACTCGATGCGCTGGGCGAGGGCGCCGTGGCCGCCCCGGCCGCACAGGGCGCCGATCCGGTCCGCATCGCGGCCCTGGTTGCCAACGTCAAGCAACTGCTGGCCGACAGCGATACGGCTGCCATGGATGCGCTGTCGGACCTGGAGAGCCTGATCGGCGCGCACCGTCTCGCGGGGCGCTTGCGCCAGGTCAGCGAGCGGGCCGAGCGCTTCGATTTCGACGAGGCGCTGGCCCTGCTCAATGAGCTGGACTGGGCGCCAGCGGCGAGGTGACGTACAGCGTGCTCGTGTTGTCGGCGTCGCTAACGATGACGTCCACCTTGCCCTGGCGGATCACGGCCGGATCGTGCCCGCCTTGGTGATATTGGTTCCACTTGGCACTGATAGCTAGCACTGCTATTATTTGTTTGCGGAATGAAATTTTTTCAGTTGGTGTATGCAAACTGCATATAAATCCTGGGAGCGGTTCATTCGGAATCCAACTTATAAGGAAAAGACAATGCCTGCAGACGTGGTTGTGCTTTCGGGCGAAAGCTATGCTGATATCGCTAGTATGCTAGCGTTCGACGAGGGGGCGCTGGCGATCGTGTACAACGACCCTGTCGTCGCGAACAATGCGGTGTGGGTCAAGGTCGGGGCCACCGGTGTCGGCTCATGGGAACTGACGGCCTTCGCTGCCCAGGACCTGACGTATCTGCCCGACCAGACCCAGTTTCCCGGTTCGGTCGCGCTCAGTGCAGGCTTGCGCAGCCTTGCGCACGCGACCACAGAACAGGGGTTCGACAATACGGCGATCGGTCTCGAAGCAGGCCTTTGTCTTACCACCGGCTGGGGCAACACGCTGCTTGGTCCGCGCGCTTAGCCGTGCGCTGACGGCCTCCACGGTTTGCAATACCTATTCCGGCAGCCTGGGCAACGTCGGCAATACATTAATCGGACGCAATTGCGCGCCGATCGCCAACGGCGCGCTGGACAATACCCTGGTGGGGACCAACGTCGGACTGAACCTGACGACCGGCATGGACAATGCCGGGCTCGGTATCAACGCGCTCAACGCGATCGAAGCGGGCAGCGAAAACGCGGCGTTTGGCCACGGAGCGTTGCAGCACATTGTGGGCACCAGTACCTTCGAGGCGGGAACGGGCCATCGGCTTTCGGCGCTTGGCGATATGGCCGGGCGCTACATGAATGACGGCGAGCGCAAGACTGGCGGCAAGTCCAGTGTGTATGTCGGTGCCCGGACGACCAGCATGAATAGCACGGCAGTCAATGAAAACGTGTACGGCTACGAGGCCAAAGGCCGGGGGAGCAATACCGCAGTCTATGGCAGTACGGATGTGATCGGTCACTATCTTCCCGGCGGCAGTCTCTTCATCGAGGATTGTCCTGTCGAGGCCGATGAACTTCCCAACGCCTATATCGACCCAAGTACCGGTGAAGTGCGTCGCTCGACGGCAGTTGACTGGACCTGGCAGGACTGGCAGCCGGTGTTCACTACCAGTCTGACCGGCACGATTTCTGCGGTCAATCTTCAGGCGCGGTATTTTAAAGTCGGTAAGAAGATTACCATCAGGCTCAGTTTCCAGGTCAGCGGTACGGGTACCGGCTTCATCGGCGTCACCTTGCCATTTGCCGCGGTCGGCCCGGCCTCGTTCAGTGCCGTTGAAGACACCACCATGCGGCGTTATGACGGCACTGATCCGCACTTACGAAGCGCCGACCTACGCCAAATTGACGATTGCCCATCCCTCCTTCACGACCGGCATCTCGTTCAACGGCCGACGGTTTGTCGTCGGCGGAGAATATGAAATCGCCTGACGGTCCGCGCACCTGAGGCGGTCGCTGCCGTCCCGGGTACGCCATGCTGTTGGCGGCCGGGGCGACAGGTCAGATCAGGCCTTCGAATATCAGGACATCGACCATATCCCCCGCCGCCACATTGCCCTGTTCATCGTGCAGCACCACCATGCAGTTCGCTTCCGACATCGAGCGCAGGATGCCCGAGCCTTGCGAGCCCGTGATCCGCACTTCGCCGTCGGCCAGAATGCCGCGCTGATACTCCGTGCGGCCCGCTTTTTGCGGATCGCACCGGCCGACTTCACTTTCATCAAGAGCTGCGGTGCGTCGGCGCCCATCATGCGCAGCAAGGCGGCGCGCGAAGAAGTAGAACGACACCATCACCGCCACCGGATTGCCGGGCAAGCCGAACAGGTAGGCGCTTTTGCCTTGCGACGCGATGCGGCCGAACGCCAGCAGGCCTACCCCGGCCGCATGCCGATCTTCCAGAACGTGACGTCGCCCATCTTGCCCATGATCTGGCGCGTGTAGTCGGCCGCGCCGACCGACACCCCGCCCGACGTGAGGATCGCGTCGGCCTGGGCGCAGGCGCTGTGCAGCGCCTCTTCCAGCGCCTGCGGGTCGTCGCGCACGACGCCCATGTCGATGATCTCGCAACCGAGCCGCGTGAGCATGCCGAACAGGGTATAGCGGTTGCTGTCGTAGACGCAGCCGGCGTCGAGCGCCTGGCCGATCGAGCGCAGCTCGTCGCCGGTCGAGAAGAAGGCGACCTTCAGACGGCGCCGTACCGGGACCGTGGCAATGCCGAGCGAGGCGAGCAGACCCAGATCGGAAGGACGGATGATGCGGCCCGCCTTGAGCGCGGCGCTGCTTAGCCATCAGGTCTTCATCCGGCAAGAAACGGCGGTTGTCGCCGCTGCGGATCACGCCCGGGTCGATCGTGATCTGCGCTTCGGCGATCACTGCCACATGCTCTTGCGGGATCACGCTGTCGCAGCTTCGGCTTAAAGCATCACGCCGCCGGTCATGATGCGCACGCACTGGTAGGCCGCGGGCACCGCGTCCGACGGGCGTCCCGCGTACACGGTGCCGATCACGGCCAGCGTGGTCTGGCTGTCGGCCGACAGGTCGGCGCCGCGCAGGGCGTAGCCGTCCATGGCCGAGTTGTCATGCGCGGGCACGCTGATGGGCGAGATGATATCGGCGGCCAGCACCCGGTCCAGCGCCGACAGCAGCGTGAGCTGCTCGGTGCCGTCGACCGGCGTGATGAACTCGCCGATGATGCGCTGTGCGTCGCGCACCGGCAGCGCGTCGGGATCGTAGGCGGACAGGCAACTGGTCACCTGGTGCAAAGTGGGATTCATGAGACGTCTTTTTCGAATTGCTGCAGTTCGCGCAGCGTGTTGATATTGCGGAAGGCGCTGGCATCGTCGAAGCGCACGCGCACGACCTCGATGGCCGGGTACCAGCCATCCATGCGCCGTCCGCCCGCCGGCCAGGTAGGCCGACAGATGGGGCAGGGCGCCCGTTTTCATGAGCACGAAGACGGGATGGGGCTGGACGCGCAGGACGCCGTCGTCGCCGGTTTCTTCGGTTTCGGCCAGCGCCAGGTCGGCGCCGCTGTCGTTCAAGGCTTGCAGCAGGCGCTGCACCAGGTCGGGCGGCAGGAAGGGCGAGTCGCAGGGGGCGGTGACCAGCAGGCCGGTGCTGCAGCGGCGCAGGCCCGTTTCGAGTCCGGCCAGCGGGCCTTCGAAGCCTTGCAGGTCGTCGGCCCAGACCGGCACACCGAGCGCGGCGTAAGCGTCCAGGTTCTGGTTGGCGTTGATGGCAAGCGGCCCGGTTTGCGCGCCTAGCCTGGCGCAGCACGTGCGCCACCATGGGTTCGCCTTTGAATGGCTGCAGACCCTTGTCGACATGGCCCATGCGGCTGCCGCGGCCGCCCGCCAGTATCAGGCCGGTGATCTGATCGAGGGGTGTCATGGCGCCGTCCAGTCTTCGACGCGCAGTCCGGGTACGCGTGAGAACTCACGCACATTGTTCGTCACCAGCGTGACGTCGAGAGACAATGCGTGGGCGGCGATCAAGGTATCCAGCGGGCCAATTGGCTGCCCCCGTTGCGCGAGCGCGGTTCGCACGTTTCCATACGCATGCGCTGCAGCTTCGTCAAAAGCGGGCCTCTGCAGCAAGCGCAACCAGCCGTCGAGGAGTTGCCGGTTCTTGGCGGACCCGCTCTTTGCGACACCGTATTCCATCTCAGCCACGGAGATTGCCGATATTCCGACGTCGGAAAGGGAATGCTGGGCGAACCGGGACAGTACTTGTGCTGGTTTTTGCTTGATTAGGAAAATCAAGATGTTCGTATCAAGTAGGTACTTCATTGATCATCCAGCGATGGGCGATCCTGTTCGGTCTCGGGTTGATCCCGTTCGATAGGGAAATCGGTGTCGAACTCGGCAAGCAACCCGAAAAAATCCGACCATTGCGGTTCGATGGGTGTCAGCACGAGAGAGCGACCAACACGTGAGACCGAGACTTGATCTCCGGATAGCCGGAATTCCTTTGGAAGCCGCACGGCCTGACTGCGACCCGACATGAAAATTTTTGCAATTGCCATGGTAGGAACTCCAAGCGATGATATATCTTAATGATATATACCACGCCTCCGAAAATCAACCGCCGATGTAGGACATTTCAACCCGCTTTGCGCCGCGTTCGATGCCGCTGGTGTTGATGGTGCGGGTTTCGGAATAGCGGTCGCTGCGCACCTGCCACAACTGGGCAATGGCGCCAAACGATCTCGGCGTCGCTGCAGGCCGCTGCGCAGCAGGGCGCGCAGGTCGTGGCCGCGGGTGGCGAACAGGCAGGTATAGAGCTTGCCCTCGGTGGACAGGCGGGCCCGCGTGCAATCCTTGCAGAAGGCCTGGGTCACGCTCGAAATGACGCCCACTTCGCCGCTGCCGTCGCGGTAGCGCCAGCGCGCGGCCGTTTCGCCCGGATAGTTGGCGCCGATGGCGTCGAGCGGCATCTCGGCCTGCAATGCGGGCGATGACCTCGGCCGAGGGAATGACTTCGGCCAGATTCCAGCCGTTGGACGCGCCCACGTCCATGTATTCGATGAAGCGCAAGATGGCCGGACGATCCTTGAAGTAGCGCGCCATCGGCAGGATTTCCTGGTCGTTCATGCCTAGGCCTTGACCACCATGTTGACCTTGACCGGGCCCAGCCCGGCGTCGTGCGCCGCGGCTATCCCGGCCAGCACGTCGGCCACGGCGAAATCGACGTCGTTCATGCGGCGGAAGATGGCGTCGTCGAGCGCGTCGAGCGAGACGGTCACGCGGTTCAGGCCCGCGTCGCGCAGCGTGCGCGCCTTTTCGCCAGCAGCGAACCGTTGGTGGTGAGCGTGAGGTCGAGCGCCTTGCCGGAAGGCGTGCGCAGTGCGCTCAGCATGCCCACCAGGCGCTCGAGGTTCTTGCGCAGCAGCGGCTCGCCCCCGGTCAGGCGGATTTTTTCAACGCCATGGGCCACGAACAGGGTGGCGATGCGGGTGATTTCCTCGAACGAGAGCAGCGAGGAATGCGGCAGATAGGCGTAGTCCTTGTCGAACACTTCTTTCGGCATGCAGTACACGCAGCGGAAATTGCAGCGGTCGGTCACGGAGATGCGCAGGTCGTGCAGCGGGCGCGCCAGGGCGTCGGCCAGCTGCCCGCTGGGCGCTTCCAGAATGGACGGGATTGCTTAAGGGCGGCGATAAACCGTCGCCCAGCATGATGATTTTTTCAGCCATGCCAGTACGATAGCACGAGGCCCGCCAGCGCACAGGCGGCGATCAGTTTGATGGTGCCCGCCTTGAAGCGGAACAGCGCCACGCAGGCGGCCGCGCTGATGGCAATCGCGGCCCAGTCGGGCTTACCGCCAGGGACAAACACGTGCTCGCCAAAGAACACGGCCAGGCTGACCACCACGCCCACCACGGCGGCCGAAATGGCCGTCAAGGGCGCCGTCATGCGCACGTTGTCGCGGGTCGACTCGACCAGCGGCCCGCCTAACCAGGATGAAGATGAAGGACGGCAGGAAGGTGAAGAAGGTGGCCACCGAGGCGCTTAAGCCACGCCTAGCCAGCAGCACGCTGTCGCCGAACACCTGGTGGGTCCAGGCGCCGACGAAGCCGACGAAGGCGACAATCATGATCAGCGGACCGGGCGTGGTTTCGCCCAGCGCCAGGCCGTCCATCATCTGGGCCGCCGTCAGCCAGTGGTAGTGCTCGACGCCGCCCTGGTACACATACGGCAGCACCGCATAGGCGCCGCCGAAGGTCATCATGGCGGCCTTGGTGAAGAACCAGGCCATCTGCGCCAGGGGCGAGGCGCTGCCCGTCTGCGCGGCCAGCAGCGCCCAGGCGAGCGTTCCCAGCACGATGCCCGTGACGCCCACGCGCCCAGGCGCGGCCAGGAGAAGGTGGCGTGCCCCGGCGTGGGCGTGTCATCGTCGATCAGGGCCAGGCCGTAGGAGTCGTGCTGGCCGGGATGCTTGCCGCCGATCTGGAACAGCTGCGGGGCGACCCGTCCGCCCACCAGCCCGGCAGCCAGCCGCGGCCAGCACGATCAGCGGGAACGGCAGCTTGAAGACGGCAATGGCAAGGAAGGCCAGCAGCGCGATGGCGATCATCACCGGATTCTTGAGCGTGCGGCTGCCGATGCGCCAGGCGGCCGCCAGCACCACCGCCACGATGGCCTAGCTTGATCCCGTACAGGATGCTTAGGCCACCAGCGGCAGCGTGCCGAAGGCAAGGTAGATCCACGACAGGCCGATCAGAATCAGCAGCGACGGCAGCACGAACAGTACCCCGGCCAGAATGCCGCCGCGTCTTGTGCATCAGCCAGCCGATGTAGATGGCCAGCTGGGTCGCCTCGGGGCCGGGCAGCAGCATGCAGTAATTGAGGGCGTGCAGAAAGCGCTGTTCGGAGATCCAGCGCCGGCGTTCGACCAGCTCGGTGTGCATCAGGGCGATCTGGTAGGCCGGGCCGCCAAAGCTGATGAAGCCCAGCTTGAGCCAGTACCAGAAGGCGTCGGTCATGCTGACCGGTGAGGGGCGGGTGTCGGGCGGTAGCGTCATCGCGAGGACGATGTGGTGGTTGAGGTGATTGTACGGTGGTTGCGGGTTCGGGCGAAAAAGGGAAGCACGCGGCTTCCCTTTTTGTGTCATGCCAACGATCAGTGACGGGTCGTATCGACCTGGATCAGCGGTTCGTCCACTTGCGGTGGCAGCGGCTTGCGCTCGCGTGGCACGCGGACCGGCGGCGCTGCCTGGGCGGCCGCTTCCTGGGCTGCGCGCAGCTTGTCAGGATTGGTCGCCGCCAGGGTCAGACCGGCCGAGCTGAGGATCTCGTTCAGATCCGCAACCGGCTTGACGACTGGCTGGACTGCCACGGGTGCAGGCGCAGGAGCAGGTGCAGGCGCAGGCGCAGCGACTGGCGCTGGCGCGGCAACGGGGGCCGGTGCTGGCGCTGGTGCAACTTCTGCCACCGGCGCTGCAGGTTCCGGATCAGGCTGGGCGTCCGGCGTGAACAGGGTCTGCTGCACGACCGGTGCTGCGGGAGCGACTTCCACCGGGGCAGGCGCAGGTGCAACAACCGGGGCTGGCGCGGCGGCCACGACTGGCGCGGCTTCAACGACGGGCACCGGTGTGTATTCCGACACGGGTACCGGCGCTGCAACAGCTGCCGGAGCAACTTCTGCCACGGCTTCAACCACAGGTGCTGCAACAGCAACCGGTGCAGGAGCAGGTGCAGGAGCAGGAGCGGCAACGGCTGGTGCCGCTACCTCGGCTGCTTAGGCGCCGGATTGGCGTCGGCGGCAACGGCGTCGTTGTCGCCTGCGTCGTTGTCGGCGCCTTCTGCGCCCTCGACGCCTTCAACACCTTCGCGGTCGCGGCGGTTGCGGTTGCGGCCACCGCGGCGGCGGCGGCGGCGCGGCTCGTCGCCACCCGCTTCGACTTCCGATCTCTTCGCCGTTCGGGCCGATCGTGGTGATCATTTTCGGCACCGGTGCGGCTTCCGGCTCACCTGCAGGACCCAGGTTCAGGGCGGCGGCGACCGGGGCGACTGCCAGTTCGTCGGTCCTGGCTTCGGCAACCGGGGTACGGTAGTCGGCACGCTCGCGCGGCGGACGCGGTGCGCGTTCGGCACGTTCACCGCGCTCGGCACGTTCACCACGCTCTGTGCGCGGCGCTGCTGCCGTTGCCTCGGACTGCTCGCGCGGCTCGCGTGGCTCACGCGGCGGGCGTGGCGGGCGTGGCGGACGGGCTGGCTTGTCGGTGTCGGCTGCCTTGGTGCTGTCGTCGGCGCCATTGGCTTTGACCGGATCGCGCTCTTCGCGTTCACGGCCGCCTTGCTTGCCGCCACGGCTGCGGCCACGCGGGCCACGGCCGTTGCGGTCGCCGTTACGGTCTTCCTTGGCGGCAGGCTTGACTGGCGCGGCTGGCGCCGGTGCGGCCACCGTCACTTCGACCTTGCCGAAGAACAGGTTCTTGAGCTTGGCGAAGAAACCTTCTTCGGCCGAGCGTGGTCAGAACAGGGGCTGGCGCGGCAACAGGCTTGGCCACTTCGGTGCGGTCGACCACCGGTGCTTAGCTGGGCCGGGGTGATCGTCTTGACGACGGCTTCCTGGCGCGGCTTGGCATCTTCCTTCTGGCGCTTGCTGTAAGCCATGTCGGTTTCAGCCTGCTCGGCCAGGCTGTAGCTGGCTTGGCTGTCTTCGAGGCGCGGATCGTCGTGCTTGATGCGCTCGAGCTTGTAGTGCGGGGTATCCAGGTGCTTGTTCGGGATCAGGATCACGCTGATGCGGTGGCGGTTCTCAATCTTGAGCACTTCGCCGCGCTTTTCATTGAGCAGGAAGGCGGCCACGTCGACCGGTACCTGCACGTGAATCGTGGCCGAATTTTCCTTCATTGCTTCTTCCTGGATGATGCGCAGGACTTGCAGTGCGGACGATTCGGTATCGCGGATGTGGCCGGTGCCCGAGCAGCGCGGGCAGGTCACGTGGCTGCCTTCGGACAGCGAAGGACGCAGGCGCTGGCGCGACAGTTCCATCAGGCCGAAGCGCGAAATCTTGCCCATCTGGACGCGCGCGGTCATGGTGCAGCGCGTCTTTCAGGCGGGTTTCCACCTCGCGCTGGTTTTTCGCCACTTCCATGTCGATGAAGTCGATCACGATCAGGCCGCCCAGGTCGCGCAGGCGCAGCTGGCGGGCCACTTCTTCGGCCGCTTCGCAGTTGGTGTTGAAGGCGGTCGTTTCGATGTCCGAGCCGCGCGTGGCGCGGGCCGAGTTGACGTCGACCGAGACCAGCGCTTCGGTGTGGTCGATCACGATCGCGCCGCCCGATGGCAGCGGCACGGTGCGCGCGTAGGCGGTTTCCGATCTGGTGTTCGATCTGGAAACGCGAGAACAGCGGCACGTCGTCGCTGTAGCGCTTCACGCGGTGCAGCATGTCCGGCATCACGTGGCTCATGAACTGGTGAGCTTGTTCGTAGATGTGGTCGGTGTCGATCAGGATTTCGCCGATGTCCGGCTGGAAGTAGTCGCGGATGGCGCGGATGACCAGTGAGGATTCCTGGTAGATCAGGAAGGCGCCCGGTGCCGATTTGCTTAAGCGCCTTCAATTGCGCGCCACAGCTGCATCAGGTAATTCAAGTCCCACTGCAGTTCTTCGACATTGCGGCCGATGCCTGCGGTGCGGGCAATGACCGACATGCCTTGCGGCAGATCGAGCTTGTCCATGGTTTCGCGCAGTTCCTGGCGCTCTTCGCCTTCGACCCGGCGCGATACGCCGCCGCCGCGCGGGATTATTCGGCATCAGGACCAGGTAACGGCCTAGGCCAGCGACACGAAGGAAGTCAGTGCGGCGCCTTTATTGCCGCGCTCTTCCTTTTCCACCTGGACCATGATTTCCTGGCCTTCGCGCAGCGCTTCCTTGACCGACGCATTGCGTACATCGACGCCTTCGCGGAAATAGGTGCGGGCCACTTCCTTGAATGGCAGGAAACCGTGGCGGTCTTCACCGTAGCTGACGAAGCAAGCTTCGAGCGAAGGCTCGATACGGGTAATGACGCCTTTGTAGATATTGGATTTGCGCTGCTCATGGCTTAAGCTGCTTTCGATATCGATATCGATCAGTTTCTGACCGTCGACAATCATGACGCGCAATTCTTCTTGCTGCGTCGCGTTAAACAACATGCGTTTCATTTTTATAAACTCCGTGACCCAGGGGGCCATTCTAGTGCCGCTGTGTCAAAGCGGCGAAAAGTACAGGGGATGTACGCTAGAAGGGGAGTGCTGGAGGGTGGGTATGCCTTTACGTACGGCGCAGCGACACTGGAGCATCGCGGCCGCAACAGGGCGCAGTGAGGTCGATCGACATGCCGAGTGCACGCATCACCTGCAACTTTACTGTACCTACCAGATCAATAGACCGGGGCGCAGACCGAGCCAGGCGGTGAGCAATTCAGTGAGCCAGACCGTAGCCAGCGAACATACCAAGACTTCGATTCCCAGGCTTGAATTCAGCCTTTATTCTCAAGCCTTCAGTATGAGGCTTACTTCGGGTCGGGCGAAAACGACAAGCGTTATCGACACCAACATCCGGCAAGCTGGAACAACGGGCCAGCTTGCCAGTACTTATCCTTACAATTCCAGTCAATCCAATTCAGCAGCGGTGCGCTATCCGATTACAACAACGGTGCAACCTTGACCCGCGCAACACTGTGCATACACATTTTTTCCATCGAATTTGCAATTTGGCGAGGCCGATGGAGACGCCCCTGTGTAAAATATCGTTTTAATTCTTACACCAGCAGAGGTTTGACCGCCGCCTGTCGATTATATATTCAAAATGAAGGACTTAGAGAGAATTTCTGGGAAGACAGAGCAAATGAAGATGCAAAACGTTATTCCCCCTTCATCCACGACGGAACGCCAGCCGGTCCAGCCGCAAGCCTACTTTGTCACCATTTCCGACGAGGATGCGGGACAGAGAATCGATAATTATCTGCTAAGGGTGTGCAAGGGCGTCCCCAAAAGCCATATTTACCGTATCCTGCGTTCCGGCGAAGTGCGCGTCAACAAAGGCCGGATCGACCAGTTGTACCGCCTCGAAGCAGGCGACGTGGTCCGGATTCCGCCGGTACGGGTGGCCGAAAAGGCGTCCACGGCCGCCGTGCCGGGCGCCGAATTCACGATTTTGCACGAAGACAGCCACATTCTCGTGATCGACAAGCCCTGCGGCGTGGCCGTGCATGGCGGCTCGGGCGTCTCGTACGGCGTCATCGAGCAGTTGCGCGCCGCGCGGCCGGACGCCAAGTTCCTGGAACTGGTGCACCGGCTCGACCGCGAAACCTCGGGCTTGCTGATGCTGGCCAAGAAGCGGTCGGCGCTCACCAACCTGCACGAGCAGATGCGCGACGGGCTCACCGACAAGCGTTACCTGACCCTGGTCTATGGCGACTGGAAGAATGCGCGCCAGCACGTCAAGTTGCCTTTGCATAAATACACGACGCCGGAAGGCGAGCGCCGGGTGTGCGTGCAGGCGGGCGGGATGGAGTCGCATACCGTCTTTACGCTGTTGCGCAAGTTCGAGAAGTTCGCCCTGCTGGAGGCCGAGCTGAAGACCGGGCGCACCCACCAGATTCGCGTTCATCTGGCTTCGTCCGGCTATCCTATTGCAGGTGACGACAAATACGGCGATTTTGCGCTCAACCGCGTCTTGCTCAAGGCCGACGCCACGCGCGGCGCGCTCAAGCGCATGTTCTTGCACGCGCACCAGATCACGTTTACCCATCCCGAGAGCGGCAAGCCGATGACCCTCAATGCGCCGCTGGCTTGGCAGAATGCGAGCGTTTCTTGCTAAGCTTGGGGAAACCTTTAACAACGGCGGCCCGCTGACCAGCGCCGCCCGATTCAATCCGACAGGAGCTTAGGCGCCACAAGCAGCCGGGAAAAATGGCAAGAAAGCAATATGATCTGATCGTCTTTGATTGGGACGGTACCCTGATGGACAGCACTTCCACCATCGTCAAGTGTATCCAGGCCGCGGCCCTGCGACCTGGGCTTGCCCGTTCCGCACGACGATGACGCTTCGCACGTGATCGGGCTGGGGCTGCACGAAGCGATGCAGGCGGTGATGCCGAACATCGATCCGGCCATGTATCCGCGCATGGTTGAGCGTTACCGCTTCCATTACCTGTCCAAAGACCACGAACTGGTGCTGTTCGACGGTGTCCGCGACATGCTGACCGAGCTGTCGCAAGATGGCTACTTCCTGGCCGTGGCGACCGGCAAGAGCCGGGTCGGCCTGAACCGCGCGCTCAACGCGGTCGGACTGCTGTCGCTGTTCGACGCGACCCGTTGCGCCGATGAGACATTTTCGAAGCCGCACCCGGCCATGCTGCAGGAATTGACGCGCGAACTGGGCCAGGATCTGCGCCGCACCGTCATGATCGGCGACACCACGCACGACTTGCTGATGGCCAACAACGCGGGCGCGGCTTGGCGTCGCGGTGCAGTGCACGGCGCCCATCCGCACGACCAGTTGCGTGCCTGCAATCCGGTGTATTCGGCCGAAACCGTGGCCCAGTTGCACCAGTGGCTGACCGAGCACGCATGATGACGGCGTCCGACAACGAAGCTTAAGCAAGCCCGATGCGGTCCTGATCTGCGCCTCCGACCAGGTGGCCGAAGGCGGCAGGGGCGTGCGCTTTGCCGTCAGCGCCTTCGGCGACAAGGCCACCGGTTTCGTGGTGCGCTATGGCGGCCAGGCCTACGCCTACCTGAACCGCTGTGCCCACGTGCCGATCGAGCTGGACTGGGCCGAGGGCGAATTTTTCGAGTCGAGCGGCTTGTACCTGATGTGCTCGACCCATGGCGCCATCTACGTGCCCGACAGCGGCTTTTGCGCAGGCGGGCCGTGCAAGGGCGCGCGCCTGCGCCCGATCGCGGTGCGCGAAGAAAACGGCAACCTGTACTGGACGCCCGACGAATTTATCAAACCATGCTAACCCCGACGGCCTGACCTGAACAAAGCGAACTATGAGCGACACACCCGGCATGGAATCCCAGGCACACCCCGCACCCAGCGCCCCGGCAGCGGCAGCGCCGCCGAACGGGAGCTGGGAACGCGAGACCCTGGAAAAGCTCGTCTTCGCCACCGTGCGCGAGCAGCAGCCGCGCCCGCTGGGGCATCTTCTTCAAGCTCAGCTTCCTGCTGCTGGCCTTCTTCGCCCTGTGGTCGCTGTACGACTTCGACTTTTTCGGCACCGAAGGCGAGCTGGTTGGCAAACACACGGCTTTGATTGAAATTAACGGCACGATCGAGGACGAAGGCAGCGGTTCGGCCGATACCGTGATTCCCTCGCTGAACAAGGCGTTCACCGATGTGGAATCGGTGGCGGTGGTGCTGCGCATCAACAGCCCGGGCGGCAGTCCGGTCCAGGCTAAGCACAATTGTCGACGAGATCGTGCGTCTTAAGCGCGGTTACCCGAACAAGCCGGTGTATGTGGTGGTGGATGAAATTTGCGCCTCGGGCGGCTATTACATCGCCGCCGCGGCCGACCAGATCTATGTGAACAAGGCCAGCATCGTCGGCTCGGTCGGGGTGCTGATGGATGGCTTCGGCTTTACCGGCACCATGGACAAGCTCGGCGTCGAGCGGCGCCTGCTGACCATCGATGAAAACAAGGGCTTCCTCGACCCCTTCCAGCCCCCAGTCCGACAAGCACAAGGCGCATGCCCAGGCCATGCTCAATGAAATCCACCAGCAATTCATCGCCGTGGTGCGCGCCGGGCGCGGCAAGCGTCTCAAGGAAACCCCGGACACCTTCTCCGGCCTGTTCTGGAGCGGCGCCAGGGCGGTCGACATGGGCCTGGCCGACGGTTTCGGCACGGTGGAAAGCGTGGCGCGCGATGTGATCAAAGTGGAAAATCTGGTCGATTACACGGCCCATGAAGGCTTGCCGGAACGCGTGCTCAAGAAGTTCGGCGCCTCGGTCGGGCAGGGCGCCGTCAAGTCGCTGTACCATGGGGCAAAGCCGGTACTCAGGTAGCGAGCTGCATCAATATTCTCCTTGAAAGTTCAGGCAGGTGTTCTATATTGGACCTGTAGTTCTTTCCAAGGGGGGCCGATATAATAAGTAAATTGATTGTTGGCAGCAATTTGTTCGAAATGAACTACTAATCTGCATCATTTGATGCGGCATAGAGAGAATTGATATTCCTCGATACAGTCTTCGCAAGGAGACATGAGAACGACGGTGCAATGCCGTCGTTTTCATTATTGGGCGGCTGTTTTTCTGTAGCGCTCAATCCATGCAGGCAATCCGTGACCTCAACGGTGTTGCCGAATTGAACACAAACGACGCGCTGCGGCAGGGTGGGCATGACAATTTCCTCGTCTTGAGAAAAGCCGCCGAGGGCGATCCACTCGGCCAGGCCGCGCTGCGCCTGGGCCAGATGGCGCGCCTGAACCGACACCCGGAACAGGTCGCGCGTCAGGCTGGCTGGCGGCGTTTTGCCGCTCCAGCGGGCGATTGCGGCGCGCGCCAGTTGCAGCGCCGACGGCGTGGTGGTGGCAGTGCTTAAGCGCTGGCGAGTCGTTGTTTGCTTGGCGTCATGGTGCGCATCCTCGTCCTTGGTTTTACTCTCTCGCTTATTCCTAACGCTTCTCTCGGCATTGCCTGAGGGGCCGTTAGGCCGATTCCTAATGCTGCCCCAGTGTAACAACGCGAGGTGCTACTTACTTGATCTTTGTCAAAGGAACGTTTTCTACCTTCATGAATTCCTACCCCCGCGGAATTGTCCTACAGACGCTGCCATGGCTGTCGGCGTCCCGCGCCATCTGTTAAAGTCTCGCCTTATGAGTAAATTATCCTTAGACCGTATCCTGCAATCGCAGGGTTTTGGCACCCGC
Source organism: Massilia sp. H-1 (assembly GCA_024703915.1). Taxonomy (GTDB): domain Bacteria; phylum Pseudomonadota; class Gammaproteobacteria; order Burkholderiales; family Burkholderiaceae_D; genus Telluria_A. Next base: position 4,061,608 of record CP087969.1, read on the forward strand.
AAATATTGCCGCACGCTGGTGGACGATGGCGAAGTGGCCATCGGCGGCACCGTCCAGACGTCCTACAAGGCGGCGATCGACACCGATGGCCTGGTCCTGACCGTGTTCGACGACGAATGGGTGTACCACGAGCACCTGTATGTGGCGCTGTACAAGCTTAGGCCAACTTCGAATGCTCGCGCAAGCCCAGCCACCATCCGGGCGTGCTGACCTTGCTGCCCGAGCAATTTACCTGGCGCGAAGTGCAGCCGGTCGGACGGCTCGACCACGACACCACCGGCATGCTGCTGATGTCCGACGATGGCCCGTTTATCCATGCCCAATCCTCGCCGAAGCGGCACGTTCCCAAGATTTACCAGGCCACCACCCAGGATCCCGTGAGCCCCGAACTGGTGGCCACGCTGCTGGCTTGAACGTCAAGCTGCACGACAGAGCCAGCGCCGCTGGCGGCCCAGACCTGCGTGCAGCGCGGTACGCACCAGCTCGAAATCGTGCTCGAACAGGGCAAATACCACCAGGTCAAGCGCATGCTTGCAGGCCGCTTCAAGCAACCATTGCAGTGCGCTGCACCGTTCCGCCATCGGGGGCTGACCCTGGACGCGCTTGGCCTGGCCGAGGGCGAATGGTGCTACCTGACGCCGGCGCAGCTGGCGCTGCTGGCGCCTACGGCATCCTGACCCATTTATCACTGACGATCCCATGAAATTAGCGACAATCAATGACGGCACGCGCGACGGCCAGCTGGCCGTGGTGGCGCGCGACCTGAAAACGGCGCACCTGGCCGACGGCATCGCGCCCACCCTGCAGGCCGCGCTCGACGACTGGGTTTTCATCGCGCCCCAGCTGGCCGACCTCTACCTGCTGCTCAACAGCGGCCGGGCGCCGAAAACCTTCGATTTCGACCCGGCGCGCGATGGCGCCGCTGCCGCGCGCCTACCAGTGGGCGGACGGTTCGGCCTATGTCAACCACGTCGAGCTGGTGCGCCGCGCGCGCCATGCCGAGATGCCGGAATCGTTCTGGGAAGATCCCTTGATGTACCAGGGCGGCAGCGACGACTTCCTGGGGCCGATGGACGACATCGTGCTCGCGCACGAAGAGTGGGGCATCGATTTCGAGGCCGAAGTGGCGGTCATCACGGGCGACGTGCCGATGGGCAGCACGCCAGACCAGGCGCAGCAGCATATCCGCCTGCTGATGCTGGTCAACGACGTGTCGCTGCGTAATCTGATCCCGCCGGAACTGGCCAAGGGTTTCGGTTTCCTGCAGTCGAGCTTAAGCATCGGCCTTTTCGCCGGTGGCGGTCACGCCCGACGAGCTGGGCGAGGCCTGGAAGGATGGCAAGGTGCACCTGCCGCTGCGCTCGACCTGGAACGGCAAGCTGGTCGGCCAGCCGCAGGCGGGCGTGGACATGGTCTTCAATTTCCCCCAGCTGGTGGCCCACCTGTGCAAATCGCGCAATGCGCGCTGGCACCATCGTCGGCTCGGGCACGGTCTCGAACAAGGACGAGAAACGCGGTTACTCGTGCATCGCCGAAAAGCGCTGCCTGGAATTGATCGCCGATGGCGCGGCCAGCACGCCATTCATGCTGTTTGGCGACACGATCAAGATCGAGATGCTCGATGCGAATGGGAAGTCGGTGTTTGGGGCGATCGATCAGACGGTCAGGCAGCTATCGTCGCCAGTCCGCAGCGGTCATGCCGGTTCAAAACCGGTGCCTTCTTTTAAGTAAATCGGAAGCAGGCACCACAGGCACCCGATCAGGAGCGCCACAATCGCGCTGGCAAGGTTGCCTGGAAGGTTGCCGAAGACAGGCGATATCACCAGTTTCGTGCTGAGTGTGAGCGCAATGGCCAGACTGACGGACCCGGCGACGATTTGGCGATTCGCGACACGCTTGAAGCGCTCTCTGCTGATGAGCGGGCGCATCAAGCGATGTTGAATCGCGGGCGCACTCATAAGCACCAGGCTGCTCAGCGCGAATACGAAGGTGGCCAGAAAGACCAGCCGTTCGCCTTCCACGACATAACGGGCGCCGCCGGAAAACGGCAGCACGATGAGAAACGCGGTCAGCATTTGCGCGCCTGGGAGTAGAATCCTGAGTTCGCTGAGCATGTCCGATAGGTCGCTGGCGGCTGGAAAATCGCCATGCTCGGGCCTTGTTCGTGGAACGGGGGCACGGTTATTTTCCATGGCGCCGATCCGACCTCGGCGGATGCTGCGCCGCCACGGCGGCCGGACAAATGGGTTCCATTGTGTACCTCACAGATCTTTCCCTAGAGATTAATTTTGCGGCGGCTGGGGCAGTGCGCCCTTGCGCCAACGCAGGACCGTGCCAGAATGCGGCGCAATACCAGTCAGGGCTGTGTGGACAAGGCGTGCATACCGTCGGTGGGTTGGCGCAGGGCCGACTCGAACATAGGTTGCAGCAAGGCCGCGCCGCGCCTGCTCAAATGATTGTCGTCAATGTAGATCGGCAGTCCCCGGTGGTCGCCGTAGCACCGTTGCCCATCGCATAGGTAAGGCAGGGGGTCCAAAATGCGTACCCCGCATTGCGCCCGCGCGGCGTCCTGCGCTTCCCATACGAAGCGGTTGCGTTCGTGGTATTGCGCCAGACTGACCGAAATACGCTCGTGCCGCCCCCGAAGCAGCGCCATCCCCATTACCCGGGGAACGTTGCGCTCCATTTCCGGGGTGGGGCGAACCAGGAACACGGGGCGGGTGCGGGCGAACGCGCATGCGGTGCTGATCATGCTGGCCCGGAATTGCTGGAAAAACGCGGGCGTCTGGGCCGCATAAATCTGATCGAAATAGATGCGTGGGACGGGGCTTTCCTTTTCCATTGATCGCGGCATCGTGTAGGCGTAGGCGGTGAGCCGATTCAAAATGATCAAGGGCACTTCCGGCGCCACGCTGCCGGGTAGTTTGATCTTTTCCGAGACGAAACTGCCGCAATTGGCGGTATCGCGCGCTGCCAGCGTCTTGACCCCCGCCAAAGTCGGGCAGCCAGACAGGCTCCAGTCGAGCACGTGCAAGTTTTGGCTTGGCAGCGCTTTCTCGACCGTGCGCATGACCGCCTGGGCATGGCTGTCGCCCATCACGATCACGCCTGGCCGGGGGCCGCCGTAGCGGCACTCGGAGACCGCACCGGCCGTCGCATAGCATTCCCCATAGCGGTCATTCTTGTTGTTGGCCTCGAAAAAGACTTGGTCGATGTACGGCGCAATGCGGCCGGGAACACCGGCTTGCAGCGCGATCGCGCCCGCCGCCAGGGGCACGGCGGCCAGCAGCGCGGCGCCGCAGGCGCTGGCGCGGTCGCGACCGAAACGCCAGGCGCGCCCTGGTTGTTCGATCCAGGACCAGGAGGCGTAGCTGAGCGCGACCGTCAGGGCGAGCGCCCCCAGCACGGCGCTCCACTCGTGTTGGAGGTTCATATAGCGCAGCGCCACGGCCAGCGGCCAGTGCCACAGGTAGATCGAATACGAGGTCGTACCGATCCACTGGGCGACCGGGTTCGCGGTCCATAGCGAGCGCTCTCGGGCGGCCAGAAGGATCAGCGCACTCCCGGCAACCGGCAGCAGGGCGCGCCAGCCTGGCCACGGCAGGTCGCCGTCGAAGGCGGCGAAACTGACGGCCAGAAGCACGATGCTTAAGCCAGTTCGACACCGCGCCGCTGCGCCTCGGTCAACGCGATCCGCTGCGCCAAAATCAGGACCAGGCTGCTTAAGCCAGCATTTCCCAGGCCCTGGTAGGCAGCAAATAAAATGCCGTGCCCGGATAGGACGGCGAGAGCAGAATGGACAGCAGCAGCGAGGCCGCCAGCGCGCAGCCGACCGCCGTGCCCAAGCGCGCCCGACGCCAGCGCCAAGCAAGCGGTAACAGCAGCGGAAAGAGCACGTAAAATTGCCATTCGACCGACAAGGACCAGGTATGCAATAACCACTTTTCCTGGGAATTGATATCGAAATAGCCGATTTCCCGCCAAAACTTCAAATTCGATAGGCCGCTCAACGACGCCAATGTGTGTTGTGCCAGTTGTTGATAATCGGTGGTCGGCAAAATAAACCAGCCCAGCAACAATATCGATGCGCATAAAACAAGTAGGGCGGGCACAGTGCAGCGCGCCCCGCGCCCAGAATTGACGCAGCGAGAACCCGGCTTCGCTGTCCAGGGCGGCGAGGATAATGTGCGTCATGAGAAAGCCGGAAACGACGAAAAACACATCGACCCCGGCAAAACCGCCATCCCACCCGGGAACCGCATAGTGGTATAGCACCACTGCCAGAACGGCCCAGGCGCGCAAGCCATTAATATCGGGGCGGAATTGCTTCTTATTAACTGCGGCGGATAAGCCCATATTGCGGTCGCGAGAATCTGCGGAACGGGGAACGTTAAGGTAGCTCGCGCTATTTTCCCGATCTGCGGGGAGGTGTGCCAGTCGGGTATAATGCTGGATTGGAAAAACTGTGGCCCTCACGGCGTTGCCTGCCGCAGCTTCAATGCGGCCGGTGGTGCATGCGCCATTCTTCCCGGTTTTTGCAAACAGTGCATTATACAGAAGCGATACACCCGAACAACAAATCTTCGTGCTTTCTCCCTGAGCTGATTCATTGTTGGAATTTTTGAAGCGCTAGAATGTGCATGATTACTGTCGAATACTGTAAGATGCTTTCCGTGAATCGCCGCGCCCCGTTCCCTGTCCTGACTCTATCGATGCTAAACCTTCCCCGCATGCTACTGGTCGTGGTTCTCGCCGCCACTTCTGTTCCTTCTTCCGCGCAAGATAAATCGGATTACTTCGGCCAAAGTCCCAGCGCCGAACCGGCAGCAAGCGCCGAGCCGAGTCGTGTGATCATCACCAATCGGGATGCAGCGCTGAGCGCGGCGAAGAGCGCGAAGCTTAGCTATAGCGAGAGCGATCAGAGCGCGATGCGCGACGAACAGCAGTCGGCGCGCCAGCGCGGCGTGAAGCAGGGTGTGCGCGAACCGCAGTCCGATTTCGCTGAGCAGGGCGAGCAGCGCCGCGCAGGACGTCCCGCGAGCCGCGAGCCGCGGGCGGCGACCAGCGAATTCCAGAAGTTCATCGAAGATAGCACTGGCAAGACGCTGCCTGTGTTTGGCTCGGGATTCTTCACGGCGGGACGTAGCGGGCAAACCACGTTTACGCCGCTCGGCGGGGCCCCGGTGCCCGATGAGTACGTACTGGGCGCGGGCGACGAATTGCTGATCCGGGGCTGGGGCAGTATTGATATCGATTACCGTGCCAAAATCGACCGTAACGGCCTGGTGTCGATTCCCACCATCGGTTCGGTGGTGCTGGCCTAGCGTGAAGGCGGGTGAGGCTGAGGCAGTCGTCAAGGGAGCTGTCGCGCGGCTATATAAAGGGGTGACCATCAGCGTCAGTTTCCGGGCAGTTGCGCGCCATCACCGTGTATGTGGTTGGCCAAGCCAAGCGGCCAGGCACCTACACGGTGTCGAGCCTGTCGACCGCAGTCACTGCCATGTTCGCCAGCGGCGGTCCGAATGCCAATGGCTCGATGCGCCGGATCCAAGTCAAACGGGGCGGCAGCGTGGTGGCCGAGTTGGACCTGTATGCCTTCATCGCCAAAGGGGATAAGTCGGGGGATGTTAAATTGCGAGACGGCGACACCATCGTCATCCCGGCTGCCTCCGGCTTCGCTGCACTGATGGGGAAGGTCAATACTCCTGCCGTGTATGAGTTGCGCGGCAGCGAGGACACGATCGAGTCCTTGCTTGCCTTTGCTGGCGGCATGCCGGTGGTGGCCGATCCGCGCCGGGCCTTCCTGGAACGCATCGATCCGAGCAAGAGCCAGCCGCGTAGCGTTGAGCAGTTCGTGCTCGCGGGCGACGGTCTCAAGCGCGCTGCGAACCGGCGATGTACTCAATGTGACCTCGATCACGCCGGATTTCTCGAATGCTGTGGTGCTTCGCGGCAATGTGGATCAAGCCGTGCGGGCACCGTTCGTGCCCGGCATGCGGGTCGGCGACTTGATACCCAACCGCGAATACCTGATCTCGCGCAATTCGATCAGGCGCCAGAACCGGGTGCTTGACGGCGGCGACGAGAATGCCGAGCGACCGCGCGCAGTGGAAAGAACAAGATACAAGCGGGCCCGATGCTGATCGCAATGCCGACACCCTGGCCTCCCGCATCGGCGGTCTGATCGATGAGGTTAACTGGGAATACGCGGTCATCGAACGCGTCAACCGGGCCGACCTGACGGTGAGCTTGATCCCGTTCAATCTGGGTCGAGTGTTTACTGACCCGGCTAAAGCAAGGACAATGTGGAGTTGCACGCCGGTGATACCGTGACGGTGTTCTCGCAGCAGGATGTTGCTGTTCCGATGGACAAGCGACGCGTGTTCGTGCGCATCGAGGGTGAAGTCAACGTGCCGGGCGTATACCAGATGAGCGCTTAAGGAAGGCTTGCAGGCATTGCTGCAGCGCGCAGGTGGTCCCACCGGCAATGCTTACCTGTTCGGTACCGCGTTCTATCGCGAGCAGGTGCGCAAAGAGCAGGAACTCAATCTCGACAAGGCCGCAAACCGGCTCGAGGCCCAGTTGCGCAATGCGCAGTCGCGCGCCGCCGCCAACACCCGTAGCACCGTCGATGCCGCGTCGGCCGAAGCGCGCCGCCTGGCCGAGGTGGCTGCGGGACGCGAGGCCATCGCGCGCCTGCGTGCGCTCAAGCCGACCGGGCGCATCGCCTTCGGCCTGGACCCGGCGGAACGCTCGTTCAGTCGACTGCCATCCTTGAAACTCGAAAATGGCGACCGGCTGGTCGTGCCGGGCAAGGCTGAATTCGTCCATGTGTTCGGTGCCGTGAATGCCGAATCGTCACCCTTGTGGCGTCCGAACGGCCGGGTGGCGGACTATCTCAAGACTGTCGGCCTCACCGCCGATGCCGACGTGGAGAACGTATTCATCCTGCGCGTGGACGGCAGTGTCGTGTCGCGCGATTCGGGCAGCTGGTTCTTTGGCGGTTTTGGTGGCGTGATCGTCATGCCTGGCGACAGCATTGTCGTCCCGGAGAGATTCGACAAGGAAACGGCGTGGACCAAATTTACGCAGGGTACGCGTGAATGGGCGCAGATTTTCGCTAATTTCGGTCTGGGTGCCGCGGCGATCAAAGTGTTGAAACAATAATATTCCATTCGCCCTGACGATCCCACCGAACGAGCTACCGTGACCTCTGACATGAAATACGACGAAGCAAATGCCGCGCCGTCCCCCGACGAAGCCGAAGTGAAGTTGATTGATCTCTTCCTCGTGTTGGCCAAACGCAGGAAGACCCTAATCGCAACCACGCTGGTCGGCGCTGCGGTCGGCGCCGCGATCGCTTTCCTGGTACCGCCAAGTTACCGCGCGACGACCACCATGCTGCCGCCGCAACAGGCGCAATCGAGCGCCAGCGCTGCTGTCGCAGCTTGGCGGCGCTGCTTAAGCGTGCTCGCTTCGGCCGGGGGCATCAAGAATCCGAGCGATATGTACGTGGCTATTTTCAAGAGCCGCACGATCGGCGACAAGATGGTGGCCCGTTTCGACCTCAAGACCAAGTACGGCGAGGACTCGCTGGAAGACGCGCCGCGAGCTGAGCGAGCGCACCGGTATCAGCGCGGCCAAGGATGGCATGATCACTGTGAGCGTCGAAGACCACGATCGGCAGCTGGCGGCGCACTTGGCCAACGCCTACGTCGAAGAGCTGCTGGGCTTGACGCACGTGATCGCGCTGACCGAAGCGGGGCAGCGGCGCCTGTTCTTCGAGCGTCAGCTCGAGCAGGCCAAGAACAAGCTTGCCGCGACCGAGGTGTCGATCAAGAAAACGATGGACAGCGGCGGCATGGCCAGTGTGGACGTGGAGAGCCGCGCCATGATCGAGACTGTCGGGCGCCTGCGCGCCATGATGTCGGCCAAACAGATCCAGCTCGATTCCATGAAGTCGTTCGTGACCACGGAAAACGCGGACTATAAGAAGGTCGAAACGGAACTGACCAGTCTGCGCGGGAATTGAACAAGCTCTCCAGCGGACGCCCAGGTGCTGTGGCCGATGAGGGCGACAATTCCGGCCTGGCCAATATCCAGCAGTTGCGCGACCTGAAATACTACCAGATGCTGTACGAGCTGCTGGCCAAGCAATTCGAGATGGCGCGTCTGGACGAGGCGCGACGACGCGGCTGTGGTGCAGGTGCTCGATCCGGCCATCGCGCCCGAGAAGAAATTCAAGCCACGGCGCGCCGTCATCATTTTGCTCGCGGCCTTTTTCGGTTTCTGCGTGGCGCTGGTATATGTGTTCTTCAACGAAAAAATGAAGGCGTCTGCAAGTGGCGGCGATGCGCACAAATGGCAGCAGCTGCGCGCCCATCTGCGCGGGCAGACCGTTCCCGACCAGCGCAACTGACCCGCCGCCGTCCTTTGGCTTGCGGCGGCCTTCCATTCACCCGATTTTGACGATTTCTGTGCTTAGCTCATTGCCCTTGAAGCAGGCCACATTCACAACTACCATGACTAACGCAAAACACATCACTGGCCGCAAAATTCGCATCGCAATCGTCGGCTGTGGCCGGATTTCCAAGAACCATTTCAATTCGCTCGAGGTGCATGCCGACGACTTCGAACTGACGGCGGTCTGCGAAACGGATCCGGTCTTACTCGCTGAGCACAGCGCGCTACAAAGTGCCTGGCTACGTTTCGCTCGACGCCATGCTCGAAAGCGAGGCCACACTGGACGCTATCGCGCTGTGCACGCCAAGCGGGATCCACCCGGAGCAGACCGTGACGGCGGCCCGACACGGCGTGCACGTGATCACCGAGAAGCCGATGGCGACGCGCTGGAGCGACGGTGTGCGCATGGTCAAGGCGTGCGACGACAGCCGGCGTGCGCCTGTTTGTCGTCAAGCAAAACCGCCGCAACACCACGCTGCAGCTGCTCAAGCGCTGTGTGGAAGAAAAACGCTTCGGCAAGATCCACATGGTGAATATCAACGTGTTCTGGACCCGGCCTCAGTCGTACTACGATCAAGCCAAATGGCGCGGCACTTGGGAATTTGATGGCGGTGCATTCATGAATCAGGCCAGCCACTATGTCGACCTGCTCGACTGGTTGATCGGGCCAGTGGAAAAAGTGCAGTCGATGATGAGTACCACGCGCGATATTGAAGTCGAGGACACCGGTGTTCTCAACATCAAGTGGCAGCAGCGGCGCGGTCGGTTCGATGAGTGTGACCATGCTGGCCTATCCGCAGAATCTGGAAGGCAGCATCACGATCCTCGGCGAAACCGGCACCGTGCGCGTGGGCGGCCTTGCCGTCAACGAAATCCAATTATGGAAGTTTGCCGAGCCGCGTCCCTACGACGCCGAAGTCGAGGGTGCCAACTATGCCACTACCTCGGTGTACGGCTTCGGCCATCCGTTGTACTACGCCAACGTGCGCGACGTGCTGCGCGGTGTGGCGGAGCCGGAAACCGACGGCCGCGAAGGGCTCAAATCGCTCGAGTTGCTCATTGCCGCCTACCTGGCTGCGCGCGATGGCAAGACCATCTCGCTGCCGCTCGAGTATTGAAGCGCCATTCTCCCCGAATTTTTCCAGGAAAGCTGCCATGACAGACACCGTTATCCATCCGAGCGCCATTGTGGATCAGGGCGCCATTCTAGGTCCAGGCTCGCGCATCTGGCACTGGGTCCACATCTGCGGCGGCGCGCATCGGCACCGGCTGTTCGCTGGGACAGAACGTTTTCGTCGGCAATGACGTCACGCTTGGTAATAATGTCAAGGTGCAGAACAACGTGAGCATCTACGACGGCGTGCGTCTGGAAGATGATGTGTTCTGCGGCCCCAGCATGGTATTTACCAATGTCTACAATCCCGCAGCGGCGTCAGCCGCAAGAACGAGTACCGGCCCACCGTAGTCCGGCGCGGCGCCACGCTCGGCGCCAACAGCACCATCGTGTGCGGCGTGACGGTCGGTGCCTATGCGTTCGTCGCTGCTGGCGCAGTCGTCAACCGCGATGTGAAACCATACGCGCTGATGGCTTGAATGTGCTTAAAGCGCCAGATTGGCTGGATGAGCCAGCATGGCGAGCGGCTTGATCTGCCGCTCAGCGGCGATGCCGCCACCGTTTGCCCCGTCACGGGGCTGCATTACGTCTTACAGTCCGGAGAAGTGCAATGTCTACCCCAGTAATCCCGTTTATCGATCTCAAAGCGCAATATCAGCAGCTGAAACCGGCCATCCAGGAGCGCATGAACCGCGTGCTCGAGCACGGCCAATACATCATGGGCCCCGAGGTGCGAGAGCTCGAGGTGCGTCTTGAGGCGCTGACCGGTGCGCGCCACTGCATCACGGTGGCCAGCGGTACCGAAGCCTTGCTCATCAGCCTGATGGCGCTTGGCATTGGGCGCGGCGATGAGGTGATCACCACCTCGTTTACCTTCATTGCAACCGCCGAGGTCATCGTGCTGCTGGGGGCCACGCCGGTGCTGGTTGATATTGATCCGCTGACCTGCAATATCGATCCGGCCAAGCTGGAAGCGGCCATTACCAGCCGCACCAAGGCCATCATGCCGGTGAGCCTGTACGGCCAGGCGGCCGACATGGATGCCATCAATGCGGTGGCGGCGCGCCACGGCGCGATTCCGGTGATCGAAGACGCGGCGCAAAGTTTCGGCGCCACCTATCACGGTCGCCAGAGCTGCAACCTGTCGGCATTGGCCTGTACCAGCTTCTTCCCTAGCAAGCCGCTCGGATGCTACGGCGACGGCAGGGCGATCTTCACCAGCGACGATGCGCTGGCCCAGGCTTGCCGCGAGATTCGCGTGCATGGACAAAGCAAACGTTACGTGCATACGCGCCTGGGCGTGGGTGGGCGCATGGACACGCTGCAATGCGCGGTGGTCCTGGCCAAGCTGGAGCGTTTTGCCTGGGAAGTCGCGCGCCGCGACGAGCTGGGGCAGCGCTACAACCGCCTGCTCGACGGCCTTGGGATCGAGCGCGTGCAACAGCGCGCCGGTTATACCAGCGTGTTCGCCCAGTACACCGTGTACGTGCCGCAACGGGACAAGGTGCAAGCGGCGCTGGCGGCGGAAGGGGTGCCGACGGCCGTGCATTACCCGGTGCCGATCAACCGCCAGCCTTTCTATCAGCCGTACTGCGACGCCGACAGCACGCCGCTGGCCGACGCCATGGCTGCGCGCGTGATGAGCCTGCCAATGAGTCCGGATCTGAGCGAAGCGCAGCAAGATCATGTGGTCTCTGCTCTGGCGCGTGCACTGGCCGCCCTGGATTGCTGATTCGATGGCTCGGAGCGTCCTGCACAATTCATTCTTTCACTCGCTGATTACTTTGCTCAGCGGGACTGTGATTGCGCAGGCCATTCCGATCCTGGTCAGTCCGCTCATCGCGCGCCTTTACGCGCCCGGTGATCTGGGCACGCTGGCCCTGTTTTCGGCCTTGACCGCGGTGTTGTGCGTGCTGGCCACCTGCCGTCTTGAACTGGTGATCCCGCTGGTTCGCACCGAGAACGAGGCCTTGCGCCTGCTGGCCGGTATCGGCATGCTGGCGCTGTCCGTGTGCACCCTGCTGTCTTTGCTGCTGCTGCTCTTCTGGGGCCCGATTGCGGCGGCCCTGCATGATCCCGGTCTGGCCACCTGGCTGTGGTACCTGCCGCTCAGCGTGCTGGCGGTGAGCCTGTATCAAGCGCTGACCTATTGGTTCAACCGGCGCCGCCGCTATCTCGAGATTGCTTAGCTCGCGCGTGGCCCAGTCGGCGGCGGCGGCGGGGTGCAACTGGTGCTGGGCCAGATGCGCGCCGGGGCCCCGGGCTTGCTTGCTTAGCGCGCTGCTGGGCCAGTTTATTGCGCTTGCCCGCCTGGCCCAGCTGGCGCTGCGCGCTGGGCGCCACCATTTGCGGCCCGGCTTCCTGCTGCGCTGCTGGGCCGTGCTGCGCCGCCATCGGCGCTTTCCCCTATTCATGGTGCCAGGGCAAATGGCCAACGTGGCCTCGCTGCAAGTGGCGGTGGTACTACTGAGCTTGTGTTACGGGCCTGCGGTGGTCGGCTACTACGCGCTGGCCGAGCGCGTCATTATCGCGCCGTCGGCGATTGTCGGCACCGCCGTGGGCGATGCGTTCCGCCAGCACGCTGCCGAGCAATACCGCGCCCACGGCAATTGCCGCGCCCTCTATCTGCGCACCAGCCTGATGCTGGCCGGATTCGCCGCGCTAGCCTTCATGGTGCTCGCGGTCGGCGCGCTGGCTGTTCGTGCTGGTGTTCGGGGCAGAGTGGCGCGCCGCCGGGGAAATCGCCAGTGTCATGGCGGCCCTGATGTTTTTCCAAATCCTGTCCAGTCCGCTCAGCCAGACGGTATTTCTCGCCAAGATGCAGCATCTGGACATGCTGTGGCAAATCGGCCGCCTGGTCGTTGCGGCCGTCGGGCTGTGGCTCGGTTACTGGATCTGGCACGATTATATGATTTCGATCGCGCTCTATGTCGGCGCGACCTGCGTCATGTACAGCCTGCACTCGATGATGCAGTACCGGGCCGCCTGCGGCGCGGTCGCGGCGGGAGCGCCAGCGTGAACGGGCGCGCTCCGGTGGCGACGGTACGCGCCGGTTACCTGCGTGCCCAGGGCTTGCTGGCGCTGCTGACCGCGCGCGGCGCGCTGGGTCTGTTGGTACTGGGCTTGACGTTGCTGTACATCATCGGCCCGCTGTTCGTGTACGCAGCTGTCGGGCCGCGCGACGTGTATCTGGCGCTGGCCGGACAGACCGCTGCGGCTATTGCGGGCATCGTCCTCGGTTCCCGCATCACCTGGCTGGACCGGCGCGTGGCGGGCCATGCCCCCAAACTGGCGATCAAAGCCTCGACCTATGTGTATTTGGTCGGTACCTTGTTCATCGCCTATATTCTGGTGACCCTGATCACGGCCCCCTCGATTCCCCTGGTCAGCGCCATCCTGGGCAGCGACGCGTACGCGCTCAGCGACGAACGCGGCGAATTCCTCAAGGGCCGCGAAGGCCCCTGGCTTGCGCTGTTGTATCTATCGTCGATCTTCACCTGTTCGCTGGTGCCGTATTGCGTCGTGTTCGCGTACGTGACCGCCAACCGCTACCGCCATCTGCTGGCGCTGGCGTTCCTGTTCTTCGCCGTGTCCTTCCTGGTCAAGGTCTTGTTCCTCAATCTGCTCATTCCCGTGCTGGCGTATGCGCTCGAGTCGCAGCGGGTCAAGAAAGCCCACCTGTTGGCCTTCGGCGGCGGCGCCCTGTTGCTGATGCTGACCATGATTTCTCTGTCGGGCTTTGGCGACGACGCCCGCGCCATGGTCAGTTTGACCTCAGCGATTTCTTTTCCGCTACCTTCGCATCGGGTTCGTCCTGGCAATTTTTGGTCTACCGCTCGGTCGCCGTGCCCATCTTTACGGCGGTCGACACCCTGACCGTGCACGCCACCCAGTTCGGCGGCGCGCCGCTGCTAGGCGCGACCAGCGGTCTGTTGGCTGCGCTGACCGGCCAGGAGCGGATCAATCTGGAACGCTATGTGTTCGAATACCAGTTCGGCGGGTGGAACGACTTCGCCAATTCGAACGTCGTCTTCGTGCTTGACGCGTTCGTCAACTTCGGCTGGGTCGGCGTGTTCGTGATCGGTGCCATGGTTGGCCTCAGCCTGCGCATGTTCAAGCTCTCGCCCGACCCGGCGTTCCGGGCGCTGGCGCCGCTGTACGCCTTTTTGCTGGTATTTTCCCCCTTCATCGGCATGTTGCTGAGCAATGGATTCTTGCTGCTCTTCTTGCAGGTGCTCTTCGTCAAAGTAAAGAAATGACCGTCACTCAAATCAAAATCGTCACCATCGTCGGTGCCCGTCCGCAATTCGTCAAAGCTGCCGTGGTCAGCCGCGCCCTGGCCGCGTATCCTGGCATTGAAGAAGTGCTGGTCCATACCGGTCAGCATTTCGATGCCAATATGTCGGACGTGTTTTTCACGGAAATGGCGATTCCCGCGCCGCGCTACAACATGCATATCGGCGGCGGCAGTCACGGCGAAAATACGGGCCGCATGATCGAGCAACTCGAAAAAAATCCTCGTCGCAGAACAACCGGACGCGGTGCTGTTGTACAGCGACACCGACTCGACCTTGGCTTGGCTGCGCTTGCCGCCGCCAAGCTCGTGATTCCACTGGTCCATATCGAATCGGGCTTGCGCTCGTTCCGGCGCGGCATGCCGGAGGAAATCAATCGGATCGTGACCGACCGCCTGGCCGATGTGCTGTACACCCCGTCGCCGGTGGCGGTGGCCAATTTGATGCAGGAAGGCGTCGCCAGTGAGCGGGTGCGCAATACGGGCGACGTCATGTACGACGCGGTGCTCCTGTTCAAGGATATTGCGCGCACGCGCTCGACGATTCTGGCCACGCTGGGGCTGCGCCAAGACGGCTACGCCCTGCTGACGCTGCACCGCAAGGAAAATACGGATGACCCGCGGGCGCTGGCCGACATTTTCGCCGCTCTCGGGAGCTGCGGGCGGGCCATCGTGTTCCCAGTGCACCCGCGCACACGCAAGCGCATCGCCGAGCAACAAGTCGCCATCCCCGCCAATGTGACCGTGATCGACCCGCTCGGCTACCTCGATACGCTGGCGCTGCTGCAAGGGGCCGCCTTGCTGTTGACCGATAGCGGCGGTATGCAGAAGGAAGCGTATTTCCTCGACCGTCCCTGCATCACGCTGCGCGACGAGGACCGAATGGGTGGAGCTCGTAGCCTGCAGGTGCCAACGTCCTGACCGGCGCCGACCCGGCGCGGATCGCGGCCGCGCTGTCCTCCGGTGCCGTCGCCCAGGTGCTTAGGGGGAATTTATGGCAATGGCGATGCCAGCGCCATCATTGCCGCCGACTTGTGGGCGCGCTTCGGGAAGGCCGCGTCGTGAAGATCGTCTTTGTCGTTCACTACTATCCGCCGGTCAACAGCGCAGGGGCCAAGCGGGTCGAGGCGCTGTCCAAGTATTTTGCCGCCGCCGGGCACGAGGTGACGGTCGTGACGACCTGCAAATCGGATCGCGATGGCCTGCTGACCGAGCCGGTGCTTAGGCCGGGGTGACGCTGATGGAAATCGACGCCTTGGGCCGACTGCGCCCGTCGCGCAAGACTGGCGCTGTCTACGAGCCCTTGCATAGCACCGACGTTTCCTGGCGGCGCCGCTTCAAGAACCGCGTGTTTGCCTTGCTGGGCCAGCTGCCCGATCCACGCCTGCCGTTCGCGCTGTCGATCGCCAGCCCGCTGCTGGCGGCCGAAGTCAAGGCCCGTTTGCGCGCCGCCGACGTCGTGGTCGGCTCGGCGCCACCGTGGCCGATGTTGCTGGCGGCGCTGTTGGCCAAGTGGCGCTTCGGCAAACCTTGCGTACTCGACTATCGCGACCATTTCAGCGAATGCCACGAAATGCCTGGCAGTAAGCTGGCCAAATGGCTCGAACTGTGGATTGACCGCAAGCTGGTCAGGGCGGCCGACCAGGTGGTCGTCATTTCCGAGCCGATGGCCAGTTATTACCGCGGCCTGGGCGGGCGCGTCCACACCATCCTCAACGGCTTCGATCAAGCGCTGCTGGCCGAGGCGCGCGACCGTGCGAGGCCGACAGCGGACGGCCAGGTGCTGGTCTGCCACATGGGCATGATTTCGCCGGGACGCATCCCGCACCGCCTGCTGGCCGCACTGTGCAGCTTCCGGGAACAGGACCCTGGCAGGTTCGCTCGTTTGCGCTTCGAATTCTACGGCAATGCCGGTTTGCTTCAACAAGCGCTGCAGGACCGCTATCCAGCGGCCAGCGGCGCATTCCATTTTTTGCCAGCGCTGGCATACAGCGATGCGCTGACCCGGATGGCCGAGGCCGATTACCTGCTGTTCAGCGAAACCTCGTCGACCGCCTCGCTGAGCGCGGCGGGCATCCTGCCGACCAAGCTGTTCGAATATATCGGTACCGGGCGTCCGGTGCTGGCCGATATCGGGCTGAAGCGACCCTGGTTTACGCCGCCTGCTCGCGCAGTACGGCCCGGACAGCATCGTGGCCGATAGCGCCGAGGCGTTCCTCGCGGCTCTGGCCCGGCCGGAATTTTTCGAACGTCGCGAGGCAAGGCCTGCGGCAGGCTTCCATCCCTTGTCGCGCGAAGCCCAGGCACAGCATTACGCCGATGTCCTCGGCAATCTATTGGACGCCCGCCAGCTACGGTCGGGCGCGCCCACCTCCGTATGAGTGATTCAAAAATGAAAAAAAGCGATTATCAAGTCTGTACCACCTGCGTGATGGACACCTCCGACTCGACCATCTCGTTCGACGACCAGGGCGTTTGCGTCTACTGCAACAACTTCCATAAGGTCATCGAACCGAACTGGCACACCGATGCCCGCGGCGAGCAGCAGCTCATGGCCACGGTCGACAAGATCAAGGCCGAAGGCAAGGGCAAGGATTTCGATTGCATCATCGGCCTAAGCGGCGGACTCGACAGTTCCTACCTGACTTACATCGCCAAGGAAAAGCTGGGCCTGCGCCCGCTGCTGTTCCACGTCGACGCTTCGCTGGAACACGGACCAGGCGGTGGGCAATATCGAAAAACTGGTCGACGGACTGGGCCTCGAATTGTTCACCGAAGTGATCAACTGGGAAGAGATCAAGGATTTGCAGGTGGCCCTGCTCAAATCGCAGATTCCGCATCAGGATATCGCCCAGGACACGGCGTTCTTCTCGACCCTGTACAAGTTTGCCCGCGAAAACAAGATCAAGTACGTGCTCACGGGCGGCAATTATTCGACCGAATGCTGCCGCGAGCCGGAAGAGTGGGGCGCCTATCCCGGCACCGACAAGACCCTGATCATGGACATCCACAAGCGCTTCGGCAAGGCGCCGCTGGAGACGTTCCCCGATCATCGACGTGTTCACCTCCAAGGTCTATTACAAATACATCCTTGGCATGCAGGTGTTCAAGCCGCTCGACCTGATTCCTTACATAAAGCACGAAGCGGAAGAGACGCTCGAACGCAAGTTCGGCTGGAAGAAATTCCAGCACAAGCACCATGAGTCGCGCTTCACCCGGTTCTTCGAGGATTACTGGCTGCCGCGCAAGTTCGGCTTCGACCGCCGCCGTGCCCACTTCTCGAGCCTGATCATGACCGGCCAGATGACGCGTGAGGCGGCCCTGGCGCGCATGGAAAAGCCGGAACTGGACGAGCATTTCCTGAACCAGGAATTCGAATATGTGGCCCACAAGCTGGACTTGACGGTGGCGCAGTTGCGCGACATTTTCAACGGTCCCAACAAGTCGAGCTATGACTACAAGAGCAAGCGCTGGATGATCGAGATCGGCGCGCGATCATGGTCTGGCTGGGACTGGAAAAGCGTCTCTACAAATGATCACCATCATCGATTACGGGCTGGGCAACGTGCTCGCCTTCGTCAACGTCTACAACCGCCTGAACATTCCGGTGCGGGTGGCGAAAAGCGCAGCCGAGCTCGACGGTGCCACGCGCCTGATACTGCCCGGTGTCGGTTCGTTCGACCACGCGATGGAGCAGCTCGCGCGCTCGGGCATGCGCCCGCGCCTCGAGCAGCTGGTGTGCGAGGAGAAACTGCCGGTCATCGGCATCTGTGTGGGCATGCAAATGCTGGCCAAGGGCAGCGATGAGGGCAAGCTGCCGGGCCTGGGCTGGATTGACGGCCAAGTGCGCAAGTTCCAGCTCGACGAAATGCCGCGCGGCACCAATTTGCCGCACATGGGCTGGAACGACGTGACCCCGGTCAGCATGGCAGGCCTGTTCAAAGGCTTGGAAGACGATGCGCGCTTCTACTTCCTGCATTCCTACTATTTCGAGTGCAACGACGGCGCCAGCATTCTGGCGCGCACCGATTACGGATCCCATTTCAGCTGCGCCGTGCGGCGCGACAATGTCTACGGCGTTCAGTTCCATCCGGAAAAAAGCCACCATTTCGGCAGCCAGCTGCTGAGCAATTTTGCGGAAGTCTGACTATGCTGCGTCCTAGAATTATTCCCTGCCTGCTGGTGCAGAAAAAGGCTTGGTCAAGACCGTCAAGTTCGGTCCCGGCAAGTACGTTGGCGACCCCATCAACGCCGTCAAGATCTTCAACGAGAAGGAAGCGGACGAGCTGATCGTGCTCGACATCGACGCCACAGTCAACGGCGTGGCGCCCGACTTCGCGCTGATCCAGAAGCTGGCCGCCGAGTGCCGCATGCCGCTGTGCTATGGCGGCGGCATCAAGACGGTCGAGCAAGCCAAGCGGATCATCGGCCTGGGCGTGGAGAAAGTGGCACTCAGCTCGGCCGCCATGGCCGATCCGGCCTTGATCACTGCCATCGCCGACGAAATCGGCAGCCAGAGCGTGGTGGTGGTGCTCGACGTCAAAAAGGCTTGTTCGGCAAATACGAGGTCTATACCCACAACGGGCGCAAGGGCACGGGCCGCCATCCGCTCGACATGGCACGCGAGGCCGAGCGTCTGGGCGCGGGCGAGATCGTGCTCAATTCGATCGACTTGGACGGCCAGATGAAGGGTTACGACATCGATCTGGCGCGCAAGGTGCGCGAGGCGGTGAAGCTGCCCATGTCGGTCCTGGGCGGGGCAGGCACGCTGGCCGATATCGGCCAGCTGATCAGCGCCTGCGGCGTCGTCAGCGCTGCCATGCCGCAGCCTGTTCGTCTTCAAGGGCAGCTACAAGGCGGTCCTGATCAATTATCCGACCGTCGCCGAGCGCGATGGCCTGATCCGTAACGCGCTGGTATAGGAAAAGATCGCATGAACGTATTCATTCTCGGTGCCAGCGGCATGCTGGGCAACGCCATGCTGCGCACGTTCGCCGAACTGCCGCAGTTCACGGTATTCAGGCAGCGCCCGCAGCAGCGCGGCCCTGCGCCATTTTGCGCCGGAGCTGCAGGGGCGCATCGTGACCGGCGTCGACGTCGAGCAGCACGATTCGCTGGTGCGCGCCTTCGGCCGCGTGCAGCCTGACCTGGTGATTAATTGCGTGGGCTTGGTCAAGCAGTTGGCCGAATCGGGCGACCCGCTGCTCACGATCCCGCTCAATTCTTTGCTGCCGCATAGGCTGGCCTAAGCCTGTGCCAGGTGAGCGGCGCGCGCCTGGTGCAGATCAGCACTGATTGCGTCTTTTCGGGGGGCAAGGGCCGGTACCGTGAAACCGATTTCGCTGACGCCGACGATTTGTACGGACGCAGCAAGCTGCTCGGCGAGGTCGACTATCCGCACGCGCTGACGGTGCGCACGTCGATCATTGGGCACGAGCTCGACGGCCAGCGTAGTCTGATCAATTGGTTCCTGGCCCAGCAAGGGCAGGTGCGCGGTTATACGCGCGCCGTGTTTTCCGGCCTGCCGACGGTGATGCTGGCGCGCGTGATCCGCGATGTGATCGTACCGCGCCCTGAACTGCGCGGCTTGTATCACGTGGCCGCCGCGCCGATCAACAAGTTCGACTTGCTGTCGCTGGTGGCCGACGTGTACGGCAAGCAGATCGCGATCACACCCGATGCTTAAGCCTGGTCATCGACCGTTCGCTCGACGCCACGCGTTTTCGGGAGGCGACCGGGTATGTGGCACCGGCATGGCGCGAGATGATCGCGGCCATGCGCGACTTCGGCTGAGGCAGCCGTGCGCATTCTTATTCTCAGCCAGTACTTCTGGCCTGAAAGTTTCCAGATCAACGACATCGCCACCGCCCTCGCCGCGCGGCAACCATGTCGAGGTTCTCACTGGTAAGCCAAACTACCCGTCCGGACGCGTCTTTCCCGGTTACCAGGTAGGCGGCTGCCAGCGCAAAACGTACGGCGCGCAGGCCATCGCCGTGCATCGCATTCCGATGCTGGCGCGCGCCGCGGGCGGGCTGCAGGCTGGCGCTCAACTACCTGTCCTTCATTGTCTCGGGTTTGTTGTTGGCGCCGTGGATGTTGCGTGGAAAGCAATTCGACGTGATCTTCGTGTACGCGCCGTCGCCCATCCTGCAAGCCATTCCCGCAATCCTGCTGGGCTGGCTCAAGCGTTGTCCCACCGTGCTCTGGGTGCAGGATCTGTGGCCGGAAAGCTTGTCGGCGACGGGGTACGTCAAGAGCGCGCGTGCTGGGCGCGGTCGAACGTGTCGTGCGCTTCATTTACCGACACATGAACTTGCTGCTGGTGCAGTCGGAAGCGTTTGTCGCGCCTGTGACCGCGCTGGCTGGCGGAACGCCGGTGCGCTACCACCCCAACTCGGTCGACGACAGCTTCGCCGCGCCCGCCTGCGGACCGGTGCCTGCGGTGGACGGCTTGGACGCCCCGTTCTCGGTCATGTTTGCTTAAGCAATATCGGCAACGCACAGGCGGTGGAAGTGATCGTGGAGGCCGCCACCGCCCTGCGTCAGGAGCCCGGCATCGCCCTCGTGGTGGTGGGTGACGGTAGCCGCCACGCCTGGATGCTGGAGCAAAAGCTTGCGCGCGGGCTTGACAACCTGCACTTGCCGGGTCGCTTCCCCGTGTCCGCCATGCCCGCCATGATGCAGAAGGCGTCGGCGCTGCTGGTCACCCTGGCTGACCAGGAAATTTTCCGCTACACGGTGCCAAGCAAGATCCAGGCTTACCTGGCCCATGCTACCGCCCCGTGATTGCCGCCCTCAACGGCGAAGGCGCACGCCTGATCGCCGCTGCTTGGCTGCCGGACTGACCGTTCGCTTGCAGAACGATGGTGCAGCCCTCGCTGCGGCGGTGCTGGCCATGGCGCGTATGACGGCGCAACAGCGCGCCGAACTGGGCCGCAACGCATCCATTTACCACTTGAAACACTTCTCGCATGCTATGCTTGTCGACCGGCTTCATGTTTTGTTGCATGAATGCGCCGCCGGGCATGGGACGATGTCCGTCAAACAATAGGTTTCCATATGTTCAAAGATAAAGTATTAATGATTACGGGCGGCACCGGCTCGTTTGGCAACACTGTGCTCAAGCGCTTCCTGTCGACCGACGTGCGTGAGATCCGTATCTTCAGCACGACGAAAAGAAGCAGGAAGAGATGCGCATCGCGCTCAATAACAGCAAGCTCAAGTTCTACATCGGCGATGTGCGCGACTATGCCAGCCTGCAGCAAGCGATGAAAGGCGTCGACTTCGTGTTCCACGCGGCCGCGCTCAAGCAGGTTCCATCGTGCGAGTTTTATCCGATGGAAGCGGTGCGCACCAATGTGCTCGGGACCGAGAACGTGATGAATGCGGCTACTGCCAACGGCGTCAAGCGGCTGGTGGTGCTCAGCACCGACAAGGCGGTGTACCCGATCAATGCGATGGGTATTTCCAAGGCGATGGCGGAAAAGCTGATGGTGGCCAAGTCGCGCACCCAGCTGCCCGGCGAAACGGTGCTGTGCGCCACGCGCTACGGCAATGTGATGGCTTCGCGCGGTTCGGTGATTCCCCTGTTCGTGTCGCAGCTCAAGGAAGGGCGCGAGCTGACTGTGACCGATCCGAACATGACGCGCTTTCTGATGTCGCTGGAAGATTCGGTCGACCTGGTGCTGTATGCCTTCGAGCATGGCCAGCAGGGCGACATTTTTGTGCAGAAGGCGCCTAAGCATCGACCGTGGCCGACCTCGCGCGCGGTGCAGCGCGTGTTCGACAAAGAGAGCGACGTGCGCATCATCGGCACCCGCCACGGTGAGAAGCTGTACGAGTCGCTCATTTCGCGCGAAGAGATGGCGCATGCCCACGACATGGGCGGCTACTACCGCATCCCGGCCGACAACCGCGATCTTAACTATGCCAAGTACTTCACGGTCGGGGAACAGGTGATCGCCGAACTGGACGACTACACCTCCCACAACACCGAGCGCCTCGACGTCGACCAGGTCGTCGCGCTGCTGCGCAAGCTCGACTACATACAGGAACAATTGCATGCTTAAGGTAATGACCATCGTCGGCACGCGCCCGGAATTGATCAAGATGAGCCGGGTCATTGCCGAGTTCGACCAGTACACGCAGCACGTGCTGGTGCACACCGGCCAGAACTACGACTACGAACTGAATCAGGTGTTCTTCGACGATCTCGGTATTCGCAAGCCGGACCACTTTCTCGAGGCGGTGGGCGAGAACGTGGCGCAGACGATCGCGCGCGTGATCGAAAAGTCGGACGCGGTGATGGAAAGCGAACGGCCGGACGCGATCATGCTCTACGGCGACACCAATTCCTGTCTGGCGGTGCTGGCGGCCAAGCGCCGCAAGATTCCCGTGTTCCACATGGAGGCGGGCAACCGCTGTTTCGACCAGCGCGTCCCGGAAGAACTTAACCGCAAGGTGCTGGACCACCTGAGCGACATTAATATGGTGCTGACCGAACATGCGCGGCGCTACTTGATTGCCGAAGGCATCGCGCCCGAGACCATCATCAAGACCGGTTCGCATATGCGCGAAGTGCTTGACCATTACGCGTCCAAGATCGCTGCGTCCGACATCCTGGCGCGCCTGCAGCTGGCGTCGGGGCGCTATTTCATCGTCAGCGCCCACCGCGAGGAAAACGTCGATTCGCCAGAGAATCTGCGCGACCTGATCGACACGCTCAATGCGCTTGCGGCCAGCTATGACGTGCCTGTGATCGTCTCGACTCACCCGCGCACCCAGAAGCGGCTCGATTCGCTCGACCTGGGCGCATTGCATGCGCACATCCGCTTCCTCAAGCCGTTCGGCTTTTGCGACTACATCAAACTGCAGCAGGAGGCGCTGTGCGTGGTCTCGGACAGCGGCACGATCACCGAGGAAGCGGCGCTGCTCAACCTGCCTGCGATCACCATCCGCAATGCCCACGAGCGCCCGGAAGGCATGGATGCTTAAGCACGCTGATCATGTCGGGCCTGACCAGCGAGCGCGTGCTCGACGCCGTGCGCGTCATTGTCGGTCAGCATGACCGTGAGCGGCAGGGCCACGCAACCGGTGCCCGATTACGAGGGAGGGGCGGTCTCGAAGAAAGTGCTGCGCACCGTATTGAGCTATACCGGCTACGTCAACCGCACCGTGTGGGGCAAGCCGCAGTGAGCGGCGCCATTCTCGTCTCCGGCGCCAATGGTTTTGTCGGCACGGCTCTGTGCGCCGCACTGCGCGCACGCGGCCAGTCCGTCACCGCGGCTTGCCGGCGGCGGCGCGCAGCAGGTGGGCGTGGGGGAACTTGACGGCGCCACCGACTGGAGCGCGGCCCTGGCCGCAGCTGCGACCGGGTGATTCACCTGGCCGCGCGTGCACGTGATGGATGACGTCAGCGCCGATCCGATGGCAGCCTACCGCATCGTCAACGTCGACGCCACCATGGCGCTGGCGCGCCAGGCAGCGGCCCATGGCGTGCGCCGCTTCGTGTTTGTCAGCAGCGTGAAAGTCAATGGTGAAGCGACCATGCCCGTGCGTTCGGCGCGGCCGACACGCTTCACCCCCGTGCGACCCTTACGGCCAATCCAAGCTGGAAGCCGAACTGGCATTGCGCCGCTTCGCCCAGGCGTCGGCAATGGAGTTGGTCATCGTACGGCCGCCGCTCGTCTACGGTCCAGGCGTCAAGGCGAATTTCCAGAACCTTTTGCGCTTGGTCAAATCAGGCGTACCATTACCTTTTGGCCGAGTCCGCAACCGGCGCAGCATGGTGTCACTCGACAATCTTGTCGATCTGCTCATGGTATGCGCCGATCATCCAGGCGCGGCCGGGCACACGTTCATGGTGTCTGATGGCAATGATTTGAGCACGCCCGGGCTGGTGGCGCTGATAGGGCGCGCTTTCGGGCGGGTGCCGCTGCAACTCCCCGTTCCGGTGCGGGCGATGGCCCTGGCAGCGCGTCTGGCCGGGCGCGGCGCACTGGCCGATCGGCTGTTCGGTTCGCTGCAAGTGGATATCGCCCCCACCACCGCGGCCCTGGGCTGGACCCCGCCGTTCAGCGCCGAGGCCTAAGCATTGAAAAGACCGTGGCGCATTTTCTGGCGTCGGGCAAGAAAGGAAATACGTGAAACGTTTTTGTGATTTAACGCTTGCTCTGCTGGCGGCAACCCTGTTCCTGCTGCCGTTCCTGGTGCTGGCGCTGCTGGTCAAGTTGACTTCGCCGGGGCCAGTGCTGTACTGGTCCGATCGGGTAGGACGCAACAACCGCATCTTTTCGATGCCGAAGCTGCGCACCATGCGCGTGAACACGCCGGTGGTGGCGACCCACCTGCTCAGCGATCCTGCCCAGTTTCTGACGCCGATCGGCGGCTTCCTGCGCAAGTCCAGCCTCGACGAACTGCCGCAACTGTGGTGCATCGTGCGCGGCGACATGAGTGTGGTCGGTCCGCGTCCGGCCTTGTTCAACCAGCACAACCTGATCGACATGCGCACCCGGCGCGGCGTGCACAAGGTGCGGCCCGGCTTGACCGGCTGGGCCCAGATCAATGGTCGCGACGAATTGCCGCTTGAGGTCAAAGTGGAATTCGATGAGGACTACCTGCAGCCAAGCAGTCGCTCGGTTTCGACTTCAAGGTGATTTTTCTGACCATGCTGAAAGTGACCCGGCGCGAAGGCGTGACCCACTGAAGGGTCGGCGCAGGGCCTAGGCCGACATCGAGGCGCGGCTGTCGTGAATGACCGGCAGGACGGCTCCCGGCGGCAGCTCGCATGCTTCCGGCGCCGTTTGATCGGTCTGCACGCGCTGACTCCACACATGGTCGACGATGTCCGACGAAGGCGCGTACTCGCGCACCAGTTTTTGCATCAGCAAACGCACCGCGCCATGATCGAAACGAGCACAGGCGTCGTCGAGTTGGGCCAGCATCTGCTGCAGTACCGGCCACTCGAACTCGGCTTCCTTGGCACGCTGGATCAGCGGATGCTCGGTGCCGGTCACGTTGTTGCCAATCAGTAGTTCCTCATAGAGCTTCTCGCCGGGGCGCAGGCCCACATAGCGGATCTCGATGGTGCCGTTCGGCTGGGCTTCGCTGCGCACCATTTGGCCGCTCAGGTGCACCATCCGCTCGGCCAGATCGGCAATTCGCACCGGCTTGCCCATGTCGAGCACGAACACGTCGCCGCCCTTGCCCATGGCTCCTGCCTGGATCACAAGCTGGGCCGCCTCGGGGATCGTCATGAAGAAGCGGGTGATATCCGGATGGGTGAGGGTGAGCGGGCCGCCAGCGGCGATCTGCTTGCGGAACAGCGGTACCACCGAGCCGGACGAGCCGAGCACATTGCCAAAGCGCACCATGCAGAACCGGGTATGGGAGCCGCGCAGTGCGAACGCCTGCAGAATCAGTTCGGCCAGGCGCTTGGTGGCGCCCATCATGTTGGTCGGGCGCACGGCCTTGTCTGTCGACACCAGCACGAAATACTTCACTTTAGCGGCGGACGCCGCTTCCAGCCAAACTGAGCGTACCAGAAGGCATTGTTGCGAATCCCTTCGATCGGATTGTGCTCGACCAGCGGTACGTGTTTGTAGGCGGCGGCGTGATAGACGGTGTCGACCGCGAACGCTTGCAGCAGACGCGTGCATTTTTCCTTTTCCAGCACCGAGCCCAGGCAGGCGACCAGTTCCAGCGTGATGCCGCGGCGCGCTGTCAGCTCGCGCAATTCCTGCTCGATCGCGTACAGGGCGTATTCGGAACTATCGACCAGCACCAGGCAGCGCGGACCAAGTCCGACGATCTGGCGGCACAGTTCGGAGCCGATCGAGCCCCCGGCGCCGCTCACCAGGATGCTCTTGCCGGTGACGCAGTAAGACAGCAGGGCGTCGTCAGGCGCGACCACATCGCGGCTGAGCAAATCTTCGATCTGGATCTGACGCACGTCTTCCACTTTCGCCTTGCCGGTCACGATGCTGCTGATGGGGGGCGTGACCTTGATGATCAGGGACAGGCGGGCCAATGAATCGAGCAGCTGGCGCTGCTGTGGCCGGGTCAGCGCGGGCATTGCCAGCAGCACCGTGCTGATGTCGAACTTCTTGGCCAATTGTTCGATCTCGCTGGCCGGGTAGACGCGGATGCCGCCGATGGTGGTGTTGACGCGCTGCGGATTGTCGTCGACGAACAGGACCGGCTCGTATTCATTGCCGGGCAAAATCGCGTGCGCCAGCAGGCTGCCCGCTTCATCGGCGCCGTAGATGGCGACCCTGACCTTGGTGGCCAGGCGGCCGCGCGAATGGAGCCAGCGGCGTGCCGCGAACCGGCTGGCCAGGATGTAGAGAACGCTCGAGGCCCAGAAAATCAAGAAGGGTGTGATCGACAGCTTGCCGGGCCAGATTAGCATCTGGGCGGCCGCCAGCACCCCGGCGGTCACGCTGGCGCAGCGCACGGCGGCGACCGCGATTTCATGACGAATATAGCGGATCACCGCGCGGTACATGCCGAGCCGGAGAAACACAGGCAAGCCGACAAACGCGGCGCCTAGCGCTAGATAACTGTATTCGGCCAGCATGCCATCCGGGAAACCATCCAAATGGAGAATCAGGGAGAAATATAAGAGCAGCGGCAGGCAAACGAAATCGAAACTGGCAGCGATCAGCTGCTTGTAAATACGTGGGAGATTCAAAAAGCGTGTATTCATAACGTTCCGGTATAGGCTATCAAAAAGAATATGACGGCGCACGGCGCGGCGCAGTGCCGAGCGGCAGGTCATCTAGCCGACTGTGAATGAAACGCGAATGTGGTTAAATTTAACGACGTCAAGCTGGTATTATGCAGAAGCTGCCCGATAGTACTTCGCTACTATAACTTATTTCAAACTGCCCCGCCCGGCGCGGCACATTCCGTCCCTTTTTCGCAACGTTTTTTTGTCCCAGGTTGCGATCCGCTGCCAATTTTGTTTTTCAGGCATCCGTTTTCATAAATCCGGGGCCGGATTTGTGAAAACTGCTAGACTATGCGCGATTCATGAGCCGTGACGCGGCGCCGGTTCCGACTGCCCGCGTTTTCCAGTTTTTCTTGTCATTCCTGCTTAGGCGCCAGTCACGTGGCCCTGCTTAAGCATGGAGCTACTTTCAGGTTTCCTGCCTTGCTATCCGTCCTGCGAAAACCCCTTCCCCTGACTTGGTGCGGCTATCTCCTGCTCAGCGCCTCATATTCCATAGCGGCAACTCCAACCTTGAACGGCCAATCCGGCTATATCAACATGCCGAGCGCGGCGGTCGAGGTCGACGGTACGTTCAGCCTCGGTTATAGCTATGACGCGCCGTACGGTACCATGTGGGCCTCGTCGACGGTCCTGCCTTTCTTGCAGGTGACCGGGCGCTATGTGTCGATTAGCGGCGTGCCCGGATTCTCGTCGGTGCCCGGCGAATACGGCAGCCGTTATGGTCGCTTCAAGGACAAGGTGCTCGATGCTAAGCTGCGCCTGTGGGAAGAGGGAACATGGCGACCCGCCGTCGCGGTAGGCGCCACCGATTTGCTGGGAACGGAACTGTTCCGCGGCCAGTACTTGGTAGCGACCAAGACCTTCGGCGCGACGCGCAACATCGAAGCGAGTATCGGCTATGGCAACAAGCGTCCCGATGGCGCCTTCGGCGCGCTGCGCTGGACGCCGCAGGCAGCGCCACGCTGGTCGATGGTGGCTGAATACGATGCCAATGAATACAGTCGTGATTTCCAGGCCAGTCGCACCGCTGCTAGATGAGCGGCGGCCGGGGCCTAAGCACTGGGCGTGGAGTACCGCTGGGGCTGGCTAGGTGCGCAGGTGGCACGCCACCGCGATCATTTCAGCGCCAACCTGTATGCCAGCATTCCCTTGTCCGAACGCGAATTCATTCCCAAGATCGCCGAACCGGCGCCTTACCGTCCGGCCAACCCGCCGCCGCGCGTGAGTGGGGCCGAGTGGCAGCAAGACCAGGTCCACGCGGCCAGGCTGGTGGCGGCGCTCGGTCGCCAGGACTTCAAGAACATCCGCGTCGCCTATGAGGGTGGCACGCTCAGGCTGGTTCTGAGCAATAGCCGCATTGCCGAGATGGGGCGCGGCGGGCCAGCCGTGCGGCCCGCACGGCGCTGGTGTTTGCGCCGCGCGATGTGCGCGCCATCCACATCACTTATACCCGGCTTGAGCAGCCGCTGGCGACTTACGAATTCCACAGTATCGACGCGCTGACCGATTACCTGGTCGGCTCGCGCCCGCGCGGGCCTTCCTGCAAACGGTGCTGGTGCGCTATGCAACGCCGGGCGACCGTCTCGACCAGCGCGACATGGTCGCGATGGGGGTGGACGACGCGCCTAAGCACTGGGCGTGTACACTGGCCGCGACGGCGAAGGCATTCAGGTCAGTTCGGAAGACCGGGAAGACAACCGCTTCAAGCTGTCGCCGAAAATGAGTTTCTTCTTCAATGATCCGAGCGGCGCGCTGCGCTATGAAATCAATGCGGCGGCCAATTACGACCGCCGTCTCGGCAACGGCCTATATCTCAATGGCGCGATGCGCCTGGCCGTGTTCGAAAATATTTCCGACGTGACCCAGCCGTCCAACAGCAGTCTTCCGCACGTGCGCAGCGATATTGCTGAATACAAGCGCGGAAGCAGACTGAAGCTGAATCGCCTGATGCTGAGCCAGTATCTCAATCCGGCCGAACACGTGTATGCGCGAGTATCGGGTGGCTTCTACGAAGAGATGTACCGCGGGATCGGTGGCCAGCTCATGTACTTGCCGAACGATAAGCGCTGGGCGGTCGATCTCAGCGTTGATGCCTTGCAGCAGCGCGGCTACAAGGGCTGGTTCGATGGGCGCGACTACCGCACGGTCAGTGCGCTGGGCGCCTTGCACTACCGGCTGCCGCTGGGCATGAGCGTGACCGCGCGCGCTTACCCAGTTCCTGGCCAAGGACCGCGGCGTGCGCCTGGAATTCAAGCGCCGCTTCCAGTCCGGCATCGAAGTTGGCGCCTGGTACACCAAGACCAATGGCAATGACATCACCAGTCCCGGCTCGCCTGGCAATCCCTACAATGACAAGGGCGTATTCTTGTCGATCCCCTTGAACAGCATGCTGCCGATGGATACCCAGGCCAATGCCGGATTCGCTATCGCGCCGTGGACGCGACGTGGGGGCAGATGGTGCTCTCGCCGGGCGACCTGTATGACATCATGGAATCGCCGCGCCACGCGACCTGCATTCCTTTGACGGCCTTGGCAACTTCGGCGAGCGGCCCGATGAAAGCAACTTGCCTGCCGTAACCCGGCCGCAAGCGCCACTGGTCAACCCATGGTCGAGCGTTCCGCATGCGGCTTGAGCAATCGCAGCAAAGTGCGCCGCCGGTGTCGGACTGGCTGCGCGGCACTGCGGTGGCAGGCGGTGCGGTACTGGCCAGCGCCTTGCTCGACAAGCCGGTCGACCGTTTTGCAGCGCGCCATCAGGATGCGCGTTTCGCCAAGAGCTGGGGCAACTTCGGAAAAAATATGCCGATTGCGCTGGTGGCCACGGTGCATGTGGCCGCCACCATGGGTGACGAGCGAATGCAAAATACCGGCATTATTGCGCTGCAATCGGTCGCCGCTTCACTGGGCGTGACGGTGGCGGGCAAGTACGTGGTCAGGCGCGCCCGGCCGGAAGAGGGGCGCGGTCCTTGGGCGCAAGTGGGCGACGGCTACCGCCGCTCGGACGCCGCTTTCCCCTCCGGCCACAGCGCCACCGCGTTTGCAGCCGTGACGCCGTTTGCCCAGGAATACGACGCTCCGTGGCTGTATGGCGTCGCTGCAGTCAGTTCGATGGGGCGGGTTGCCGGACGCAAGCACTGGGTGTCCGACACGGTGGCCGCAGCGGCATCATCGGCTATACGGTCGGTACGCTGCTGTGGAAGGGCCAGCGCGATCTGCGCGGCGAAAAGGGCTCGAGCGTGACGGTGGTTCCGGGCCAGCGCGCCCTGAGCGTCGCCTGGCAGGGTAAATACTGAGCACGGGGCGGCAGTGCCGCCCCAAAGAAAACCGCCCTGTGCGCATAAGCGGACAGGGCGGTTTTTAGGTCAGGCGCGCGGCGCCTGGCGCAATCCGGCGATCAGTGGTGGGTGGTCGTCGCGTGGGTGGTGGTGGTGCTGTTGTCCGACGCTGCGGCGGCAACGGTTGCCAGTGCCAGGCCGATCGAAACCATAGCTCCGACCGACAGGCTAGGCCGATGGTGCTGCTGCGACGGCTGGTGCTGGTGCCGGAGCCGAAGCGTCGGCATCGGAGTCGTTTGTGCGAATGCCTGGCCACTGACCAGAGCCATAATTGCCAGTACGGAGAGCGCTTTTTTCATATCGTTGATCCTTTGGTTTGAGTGACACATATTCGAATATACCATGATCCCCGGATCCGCGCAGAAACGCACACGAGTTCAAGGCGGCCATATTTTCTCAGGTTCGCAAATGATAGCAATCTTTTGCGCCACACGGGACACTTCTTGCACCATCTTGTTGTTTTATGAGTATGGATTCCGGCTGGTCAAGACGGCGCCCCGAATAACAGGGGGTATTTCCCTCCCTGTTCTTCACTTAGTCCAGGAGCAATATCGCCAATAATGTCTCCTGTTCCATCGAGGCACGGCCATGGCAGACGACAGCGACGCAGAAAAGACAGAATCAGCCAGTCCCAAGCGGCTCGAAGATGCCCGCAAGGAGGGGGACGTCCCCCGTTCGCGCGAACTGGCGACGTTTGCGGTGCTGATGACGGTAGACTGCGGCCTGTGGTTCATGGGCGGACCCCTGGTGCGCGAACTGCACCGCGTGATGGTGTCCGGCCTGTCGCTCTCCGCGCGAGCAAGCCTTCGACAGCAACGTCCTGATCCTGCGCGTGGGCAGCGACATCGCCCAGGTCATGCTGGCCTGCCTGCCGCTGGCGGCGGCGATCATGTTCGTGGCGGTCGCTTCGCCGCTGATGATAGGCGGCTTCCTGTTTTCGTCCAAAGCCTTCATGCCGAAGTTTTCCAAGCTCAATCCGGCCACCGGCTTGTCGAACATGGTCTCGACCAATGCCCTGGTCGAGCTGCTCAAGGCGATCGCCAAGACCATCATGGTCGGCACCGTGGCCTGGCTGGTGGTGATGAGCCAGAAGGAAGAAGTCATGACGCTGGCCGCCGAGCCGCTGCGCAACGGGGCGGCCCACCTGGTGTCGATGATGGCCAGCGCCTTTCTGTTCATCGTCGGCGGGCTGGGCGTGGTGGCGGCGATCGACGCGCCCTACCAGATCTGGCACTACGGTAACAAGCTGAAGATGACGCGCCAGGAAGTGATCCAGGAATCGAAGGAATCGGAAGGCAATCCCCAGATCAAGGGCAAGATCCGCCAGCTGCAGCGCGAGATGGCCAAGCGCCGCATGATGGCCGACGTGCCCACCGCCGACGTGGTGGTCACCAACCCGACCCATTACGCGGTCGCGCTCAAGTACGCGGACGGCGAAAAGGGCGCGCCGCGCGTGGTGGCCAAGGGCAGCGACGAAGTGGCAGCCAGGATCCGCGCACTGGCCAAAGAACACAAGGTGGCCCTGCTGGAAGCGCCAGCGCTGGCGCGCGCTGCACAAGCACACCGAGATCGGCGATGAAATTCCGGAAGCGCTGTACGCGGCGGTGGCCGAAGTGCTGGCCTATGTATTCCAGCTGCGCGCCTTCAAGCAGGGCGGCGGCAAGTATCCCGAGCGTCCCGGCAAGCTGCCCGTGCCGCCCGAACTCGACCCGCACGACCCGGCCTCGCAAAAAAAACCTGATCCGAACAAGGGAGCACATCAATGAACGGCATCACCTTACCGCGCTGGATGAGCAGCATGAAGGGCGGCAGCGCCCTGGCCGCGCCTATCATCATCGTGCTGCTGCTGTCGATGATGATCCTGCCGCTGCTTAGCCTTCGTGCTCGACGTGTTCTTCAGCTTTAACATCGCGCTGGCCGTGATCGTGCTGCTGACCAGCCTGTACACGGTCAAGCCGCTCGACTTCATGGCCTTCCCGACCATCCTGCTGGTGTCGACCATGCTGCGCCTGTCGCTCAACGTGGCTTCCACCCGGGTGGTGCTGACCGAAGGCCACACGGGCAGCGCGGCGGCCAAGCAAAGTGATCGAAGCCTTCGGCCACTTCCTGATCGGCGGCAATTACACGGTCGGCCTGATCGTGTTCATCATCCTGACCATCATCAACTTCACCGTCGTCACCAAGGGCGCGGGCCGGATCGCCGAAGTGGGCGCGCGCTTCGCCCTGGACGCGATGCCGGGCAAGCAGATGGCGATCGACGCCGACCTCAACGCCGCCCTGATCGGCGAAGACGAAGCGCAGCTGGCGCCGCCTCGAAGTGGGCCAGGAAGCCGAGTTCTACGGCGCCATGGACGGCGCTTCCAAGTATGTGCGCGGCGATGCCGTGGCTAAGCATCATGGTCACCGTCATCAACATCATCGGCGGCCTGCTGGTCGGCATGCTGCAGCACGACCTCGGTTTTTCGAAAAGCCCTGCAAACCTACACCCTGCTGGCCATCGGCGACGGCCTAGTGGCCCAGATCCCGTCCCTGATCATTTCGGTGGCGGCCGGTATCGTCGTCTCGCGCGTGGCCAGCGACCAGGACATCGGCACCCAGCTGGTGGGCCAGCTGTTCGCCAAGCCGGAAGTGCTGTTCATCACCGGCGCCATCATCGGCGGCCTGGGCCTGATTCCCGGCATGCCGAACATGGTGTTCATCCTGCTCGCCATCGGCCTGATCGGCGCCGGGGTCATGGTCAGGCGCCGTCTGCAGGCGCCCAAGGCGGCCGAGGAGGCGGCCCCGGCCGCAGCAGCGGCGCCGGCCGAGAACGAGGAAGCGACCTGGCAAGACATTCTGCCGGTCGACACGCTGGGGCTGGAAGTCGGCTACCGCCTGATTCCCCTGGTCGACAAGACCCAGGGCGGCGAACTGCTCAAGCGCATCAAGGGCATCCGCAAGAAATTCGCCCAGGAAGTCGGCTTCCTGGCGCCGCCCGTGCACATCCGCGACAACCTGGAACTGAAGCCCTCGGCCTACCGCATCACGCTCAAGGGCGTGGAAGTGGGGCAGGGCGAGGCGCTGTCGGGCCAGTTCCTGGCGATTAACCCGGGCATGGCCAGCGGCACCCTGCCGGGCCTGGTCACCACCGACCCCGCCTTCGGCCTGCTTAAGCCATCTGGATCGAGAGCGGCCTCAAGGACGACGCCCAGAACATGGGTTACACCGTGGTCGACAGCCAAGCACCGTGGTGGCGACCCATCTGAACCACCTGATCACCACCCACGCCTCGGAACTGCTGGGCCGCACCGAAGTGCAAGCCTTGCTTGACCACCTGGCCAAGGAGTCGCCGAAACTGGTCGAAGACCTGGTGCCCAAGCTGGTGTCGCTGTCGACGCTGCAGAAAGTGCTGCAAAACCTGCTGGTCGAAGGCGTGCACATCCGCGACATGCGCAGCGTGATCGAAACCCTGGCCGAATACGCGCCCCAGACCGCCGATCCGGGCGAGCTGACGGCCGTGGTGCGGGTGGCGCTGGGGCGGGCCATCGTGCAGCAGCTGTTCCCGGGCACCAATGAACTGTCGGTGATGACGCTCGACAACCGCCTCGAGCGCCTGCTGATGCAGGCGCTGGGCGCAGGGCGGCGACGGGGGTAGAGCATCGAGCCGGGCCTGGCCGACACCATCGCCCAGCAGGCTTAGCCACGCGGCCAACCAGCAGGAACAGATGGGACTGACGCCCGTGCTGCTGGTGCCGGGACCGCTGCGCGCGATGCTGTCGCGCTTCTTGCAGGCGCGCTGCCGCAATTGAAGGTGCTGTCGCATAACGAGATCCCCGAAACCAAGACCATCCGCGTGACCAGCCTGGTCGGCGCTTAAGCATGTAATCCCGAATCAGGGGTCAGACCTCCATTCTGAAACTAGTTTCAGAATGGAGGTCTGACCCCGATTGGTGATTGGCAGCGCGGCGCTGGGTGGGAAATGGCAGGTTTTCCCCCGCCTTCTCCCCCGATGGTTTCTCTCCTGCATCGTCAATAATGGATCCTGTTAAATCGGCGCACCGCTCATCCGAGCGCGCCGGTCAGGAATCCACGGAGTCGGCGATGAATGTCAAAAAATTTACTGCAACCACTTCCCGCGAAGCGCTGCGCAAGGTGCGCGATGCGCTCGGACCGGATGCCGTGATCCTGTCGAACCGCCCGGTCGACGGCGTGGTCGAAATCCTGGCCCTGGCCAGCGACGACGTGGCCTCGATTTCCTCGCCCGCCCCCGACACCGAGATGGCCCAGCCGCGCCCCAGCCTGTCGATGCCGCCCGAAGGCTATGCCAACCGGCGCGCGGCGCCGCCCGCGCGGCCGCCGTCCCGGACGGATTCGACATGTCGCTCATGACGAGCCAGATGGCGTCCATGATGCAGCAGGCGGTGGCCATGGCCAAGGATAGCGCGGCCGCCGAAATGAGCGGCATGATGCATGAAATCCGCGCCATGCGCGGCCAGATGCAAAGCCAGCTGGCCGAAATCGCCTGGGGCGCCACCGCCGCCCGCGAACCGCGGAAAACGGGCGTGCTGCGCGACATGCTGGCGGCCGGTTTTTCCGCCAGCCTGGCGCGCTACCTGGTCGACAAGCTCCCGCCCGGCAAAGACGAAGCGGCCAGCGCGGCCTGGATCCGCACCGTCCTGGCGCGCAATCTGTCGGCCATCAGCAATGAAGACGACATCCTGGAAAAGGGCGGCGTGTTCGCCCTGGTCGGCCCCACCGGCGTGGGCAAGACCACCAGCACCGCCAAGCTGGCGGCGCGCTGCGTGATGCGGCACGGCCCGGACAAGCTGGCCCTGATCACCACCGATGCCTACCGTATCGGCGGCCACGAGCAGCTGCGCATCTACGGCAAGATCCTGGGCGTGATGGTGCACTCGGTCAAGGATGAAGCCGACCTGCGCATCGCGCTCAAGGAATTGCGCAACAAGCACACGGTGCTGATCGACACGGTCGGCGTGTCGCAGCGCGATCACAACGTGGCCGAGCAGGTCGCGATGCTGGCTAAGCAGCAGCGGCGCCGACGTCAAGCGCCTGCTGTGTCTGAATGCGACCTCGACCAACGATACCCTCAACGAAGTGGTGCGCGCCTACCAGGGCAGCGGCCTGGCTAACGCGCCATCATGACCAAGCTCGACGAAGCGGCCTCGCTCGGCAACGTGCTCGACGTGGTGATCCGCCAGAAGCTGAACCTGTTCTATGTCTCGAACGGCCAGCGGGTGCCGGAAGACTTGCACCTGGCCGATCCGGCCATGCTGATCGACCGTGCCTTCCGCCTCAAGCGGGGCGAGGCCGCCACCCAGTTCCTGGACGCCGAACTGCCGCTCCTGATGGCGGGCGCCGCCGAACGCAGCGAGGTGTCCCTTGGCTAATTTCGATTTCGACCAGGCCGAAGGCCTGCGCCGGATGCTGGCTAAGCCCCAAGCCACGCATCGTCACCTTTCTGGCCGCCTGCGCCGACGACGACAAGGGCGCCATGCTGGTCAACCTGGGCGCCTCGCTGGCGCGCGCTTAAGCAACGACGTGATCCTGGTCGACGCCTGCTCCGACGACTACGGCGTGGCCCAGCGCCTCGGCCTGGAACGGGGCGCCAGCCTGCTGGGCGTGGCGCGCCAGGAATGCGGCCTGAACCAGGTGGTGCGCCAGGTGCCGCAAGGCTTCGGCGTGGTCAGCCTGGCCTAAGCAAGCGCGTGGCCCGGCCCGGGCCGGACGAAGCGCGCCGCCTGGCCAAGGCCTTCGAAGTGCTGGTCAAGCAATCCGGGATGGTGCTGGTGGACGGCGAATTCGGGCCCGACGACAGCTTCCCGGTGCCGCTCATGGCGAGCGCCGAGATCGTGGTCCAGGTCGGCACCAGCGCGGCCTCGATCACGGCCGCGTATGCCCTCATCAAGCGCCTTTCGCAACAGTTGGGCTAGAGCGCCCGTTCGGAATTTTGGTCACCGGGGCTTCCGAAGCCGAGGCGAAGGTGGTATACTGATAATATGTCTGCAGCAGCAAGCCGTTACCTTGCGGTACAGTTAACGTCGATGGGCTCGGTGCCTGCCGACGAGTACCTGCAGCGCGCCGCGCGCCTGGGCCGGGCGGTGGTCGATGCCTTCCCGCTGGCCGGGGCCTCGGTCGCGTTCCGCCAGCTGGCCGGGCGCTTCGCGCTGTCGGGCGTGCCGCATCGTGGACGGGCGGGAGGATAGCCTTCATTAGGCTCATACAACACAACGGTGAACATGTACACGGTCAAAGGCAAAGCGGACAAGAACGACTTACTGACGGAACACATGCCGTTGGTGAAGCGTCTCGCCCACCACATGAAGGCCAAGCTGCCGCCGAGCGTGGAAGTCGATGACCTGGTCCAGGCTTAAGCAT
Source organism: Massilia sp. H-1 (assembly GCA_024703915.1). GTDB lineage: Bacteria > Pseudomonadota > Gammaproteobacteria > Burkholderiales > Burkholderiaceae_D > Telluria_A. The sequence continues at coordinate 4,097,922 of CP087969.1, forward strand.
GATCGGCTTGCTCGACGCCATCACGCGCTACGAGGAAACCCAGGGCGCCCAGTTCGAAACCTATGCCGTGCTGCGCATCCGCGGCGCCATGCTCGACGAGCTGCGCAACAGCGACTGGCTGCCGCGCTCGATGCGCCAGAACATGCGCAAGATCGAGGCCGCCATGAGCGCGCTGCAGCAAAAGCTCGGCCATCCGCCCTCCGAATCCGAAGTGGCCAAGTCGCTCAAGCTGTCGCTGGCCGATTACCAGGACATGCTGTCCGACGGCGGCGGCCACCAGCTCGTGTACTACGAAGATTTTCACGATGCCGAAGGCAATGACAGCTTCCTCGACCGCTATGCGGTGGACGACGCCGATCCGCTGCGCAGCCTGATGGACGGCGATTTCCGCCAGGCCGTCATCGATGCCATCGAAGCCTTGCCGCCGCGCGAGAAAATCCTGATGGGTCTGTATTACGAGGAAGAACTTAACCTGAAAGAGATCAGGGGCGGTCATGGGCGTGTCTGAATCACGTGTTTCGCAGTTGCACACCCAGGCCGTTGCGCGCCTGCGGGCAAGCTTACGGGAGCAGGCATGGACTGGGCCAGCGTAGCGGGGATTGTGCTGGCGCTGGCCGGGCTCTTGCTCGGCCACGGCCTGGAAGGCGGCAAGTTCGCTTCCCTGCTGCAGCCTACCGCCTTCGCCATTGTCGTGATCGGCACCTTCGGCGCGGTCTTGCTGCAAACCGAGGGCCCGACCTTCATGCGCGGCTTGCGCATGCTCAAGTGGGTATTCCAGCCGCCGCCCTCGCAGCGCGCCAAGCTGGCGCGCGACATTGCCGCCTGGAGCTTGCATGCGCGGCGCGACGGTCTGCTCTCGCTCGAGCAGTACATGACCAGCAGCAAGGACAAATTCATCCAGAAGGGCTTGCGCCTGGTGGTCGACGGGATCGCGCCCGACAAGCTGCGCGGCTTGCTCGAAACGGAAGTGACGGCCTATGAATTCGGCCAGCGCCAGGCGTGCAAGATCTGGGAATCGGCGGTAGAGCTATTCGCCCACGATCGGCATCATCGGCGCCGTGCTGGGCCTGATCCACGTGATGGAAAACCTGGGCGACCCGGCCAAGCTGGGCAGCGGGATCGCGGTGGCCTTCGTTTCGACCGTGTACGGGGTCGGCCTGGCCAATCTGTTCTACTACCCGGTCGGCAACAAGCTCAAGAACATCGTGGCCGAGACCGTGACCCAGTACGACATCCTGATCGACGTGTTCTACGACATCGCCAGCGGCGACCATTCGCGCGTGATCGAAGAGCGGGTGGCCAGCCTGCTGTCGCGGCCCTGATCATGGCCCGCAAACAGCACGCCGAAGAACCGGACAATCACGAGCGCTGGCTGATCTCGTATGCCGACTTCATCACGCTGCTGTTTGCCTTCTTTGTCGTGATGTATGCGATCTCGGTGGTCAACGAGGGCAAGTACAAGGTGTTCGCGATGTCGCTCGATAATGCCTTCAGCCTAAGCAAGGATACGGTGGTGGTGATGGTGCCCGGCCAGTCCCAGCCCATGACCGTCACGGCGCTGCCGTCAGCCTAGCCCAGCGCAAGCGCGCCGAAGCGCTGCGGCGCGAACGCGAAGCGCTCACCAAGCTGGCCCAGGACTTGTCGACCACGCTCGCGCCGCTGGTCAAGGAAGGCAAGGTCAGGGTCACCCAGAACAGCCTCGGGGTGCAGGTCGAAATCAATGCCAGCGTGCTGTTCGATCCGGGCGAGGCGCGCCTGGCGCCCGAGTCCGAGCAGGCGCTGCGCGCGCTCGGCGCCCTGCTCAAGGACGATACCCACGCGATCCAGGTCGAAGGCCATACCGACGACACCCGCATTTCCACGCCCGCGTTCGCGTCGAACTGGGAGCTGTCCGCCGTGCGCGCCTCGAGCGTGGTACGCTTGTTCATCGACAGCGGCGTGGCGCCGGGCTTGGCTGACGGCCGTGGGGCGCGCCTCCAATTTGCCGGTGGCGTCCAACGACACGCCGGTCGGCAAGGCGCGCAACCGGCGCGTGGCAGTCACCATCCTGTCGGCCTTGCCCGACACGGTGACCGAAATTCCGACCAAATAGGGAAGGGGTGCACATGAAAGCAGTCATTGCGGCGCTGGGCATGCTGGCGCTGGCCGGCACGGCGCAAGCGGGAGATCACATGCAGGGTGTCAGCGAGCAGCTGTTGGCCGTATCAATCGGCGGCAAGGTGGTGGTCACCATGACGGTCCATAACGGCGGGACGGTGCCGGTGTACGTGCCCAAGGCCCTGTACCAGGACAAGCAATTGTTCGGGCGCGCGTTCGAACTGCGCGAGCAGGGCGGGGCCGAGATCGATTACGTGGGGCCCATGGTCAAGCGCGGCCCCTATACCAAGGCGGACTATCTCAAGGTCTTGCCGGGCGCAAAGCGCAGCAACAGCATCGACATCACGCGCAGCTACGACTTCAAGCCGGGCGCGCATACCTACCAGATCGGCTACAGCGGCAATGTCGTGACCAGCCTGGCCAGGCTCGATGCGCCGCTGGCGCATGCCACCGCGCCGGTCACCTTCAGTCACAGCGGCAAATAATCCGCCCATAAAAAAAGTGGCGTCCGCTTGCGCGGAACGCCACTCAAGATCCCCAGGGTTACAAACTTAGTTGCTTAAGCTGGCGTGTTCTCGCCGAAATACTCGTGCGAGTCGGCATTGTCGATCGCGCGGGGTCGGATTGCTGCGTGCCAGGCTGGCCGCGGCGCTCTGGCCGTAAGCCCAGTCGTCAGTGCTTAAGCCACGGCGGTGAAGTGGCTCATTTCGTGCACCAGGGTGCCGCCCTTGGAATCGGTGCCCGTCATCGGCGCCGTCCAGAAGGCGTTGCAGACATAGATCTTGTACGGCGCATTCGGATACACATAGGCGTAGTAAGAATCCTTGCAGCTGCAGTCAACCACGACGTTCTTGGTGTCGAAGGCATTCTTGATGGCGTTGAAGTGGCTGCGCACGGTCGAATAGCGGCTCGAATTGTAAGCCCCGAACCACTTGGTGTAGCGGGTGCCGCTGGTGCTTAAGCCGTCAGGTAGTTCACGCTGCTGTTGGCCATGTTCTTGGCCGCGCTGATGGCCGAGGTGATCGTGCTCGACTGCGACGCGGTGCAGCTGCTGAACGACACGCCCATCGGGCTGACCGTGCCTTGCTTGAGGTCGAACGGCTGGCCGACCACGGTGCCGCGCGCCAGGCGGCCATTGATGAACAGGGTGGTCGGCGAGGAATCGAGTTCGCCGAACTCGGCGCTGGCCGCGACGGCGCTGCTTACTGCCATGGCGCGGGTGTCGGCCGGGGCCAGGAAGGTGTTGGCCGAGGCGGCGTGGTAACGCACGCTGTAGTCGCCCGTCACGCTCATGTCGTACAGCGAGGAAATCTCGACCTTGCTGGTGTGGGAGGCGCCCGGTTTGAGCAGGTAGTAATCCTTGGCGGTCGGGGCCTGGCGCTTGATGTGGCGGCCGAGGTAAGGCACGTCCACGCCGTCGCGCTTGACTTCGAAGATGTGGTCTTCGATGCTTAGAACGAACGGGGTATGCCATTTCAGCACGTACTGCGGTTTGGACGAGGTGTTGGTGATGGTGACGCGCAAGACCACATCGTCATCCTGTTGCAGGGACGTTTTTTCCGGCACGACGCTGACCGTCACGCCGTTCGAGCCCCGCCTGGGCGGAGAAGCATGCTGCCAGCGCGGCAGCAGGTGACACCGACTTTGACCAAGGTATTCAAGTTCATTTCTGCTCCGTGAGTAGTGTTGGTTTTTATGGGCCGAGTCCCGCATTGCTCCTGAACCGTATGCATACAAATGCGGCCTCAACCAACTCATCCTCACACACAAGTTGGCGCGCAGTAAACGTTGAATAGTCGGTAATTATGTCAATTCGACGAATGTTTCACGCTTTTGACTTTTGTTGATTCCGCTCGGCAATATTCAAACTTCTCCTTTTAAAACAGGCTTGTGCGCAGCGAAGAATGCTGATCACTGTGACAATGGAATGTTAAATTCTGAACATTTCAACACCGTTTGGACATGTGTTGCCGCGCCATGCGGGGTGAAAAAACCGGCGCCTTGCGGCGCCGGTTGCGTGTGGTGCGGATCAGACGATCAGTTCAGGCCCGGGGTGTTCTCGCTGAAATATTCGTGCGAATCGGCATTGTCGATCGCCTTGGACGGATCGCTGATGGCCAGGCTGGCCGCGCCCGACTGGCCATAGACCCAGTCGTCGGTGCTTAAGCGGTGGCGTTGAAGTGGCTCATCTCGTGCACCAGGGTGCCGCCTTTCGAATCGGTGCCGGTCATCGGCGCCGTCCAGAAGGCCTTGCAGACATAGATGGTGTACGGCTGGGTCGGGTAGACATAGGCGTAGTAGGTTTTCTTGCAGCCGCAGTCGACCGTGATCGGCTTGTTCTGGAAGGCATCCTTGATCGCCACGAAGTGGGCCTTGACCGTGTTCACGCGGTTGGTGTCGACGGCGCCGAACCACTTGACGTAGCGCGCGCCCAGATTGCCGCCCATGTAGGCATCGGCGCCGCTGGCCATCGTGGTGGCGGCGCTCAGCGCCTGGGTCACGGTCGCTTGCTGGGTGGTCGTGCACTTGCTGAACGACAGCGCGCTTGCGCCATCGGCGACGGATTGCTCGGGGCCTTGGCCAGTTCGGACACGGTGCCGCGCGGCTGGCGGCCATCGATCCAGATGCTGGCGGCGCCCGACTTGACTTCGCCGATCGCTTTTTCATTGGTGCCGAACAGATTGCCCGACTTGGCGCTGTAGCTGACCGTGTACTGGCCGGTGATGCTCATGTCGTACATGTCCGACAGTTCGACCTTGACCGTGTGCGAAGCGCCCGGCTTGAGCAGGTAGTAGTCGGCGGCGGTTGGCGCGCCGCGCTTGTAGTGGGCGCCCAGGTAAGGCACGTCGACGCCGTCGCGGGTGATCTTGAACAGCGATTCTTCGATTTCGCCGAACGCGGTATGCCACTTCAGGATCATTTGCGGCTGGGCGCTGGTGTTGGTGATGGTCAGGCGCACGGTGACGTTGTCGGTTTTGCCGAGCGACGCTTTTTCAGCGGCGACGCTGGCGGTGATGCCATTGTTGCCTGCTTGTACGCCAGCGCATGCCGCCAGGGTGATCAGTGCGACACTTGCCTTGTGAGTCAAAGTCATTGTTGTTCTCCGTCTGATAGATAGATAGGTTGCCGCATCGGTGTCCGCACGGCTTTTATAATAATGAGTTCCCGCCCAGCAATACCGCTTGTCTAGACGGGAAGCTCAGGTGTTAATACTCACGGATTATTGCAGCGAAGTAAAGTCGATTTATGCAAGCGGACACGGCTGTTGCGTGCTGACTAAAAAGACAGCATTTCGGCGTGCGGCGGTGGTGTTTTTCATAAAACCGTGCTACCGCTGGCGGCCATGAAAAACGGCCGCTGGAGCGGCCGTTGTCGGGGGAGCAGGGGCGGGTCAGCCGACCACGAGGCGGCGTTTGCTGCTGACCGGGGTGGCCTGGCCGCTGGGGCCGTAAAAGCCGGTATCGGCGGCGTCGGCCGGGGTGCGCATGGCATTGATGAGAATGGCGTTCTGCGTCATTTGCTTGGTGATCAGCATGCCGTTGACGCGGTTGAGTTCTTTCGCTTCGCGCATCTTGCCCAGCAGTTGCTGCCACAGTTCGCTGTACAGGGGATTCGAGACGCGCGCCAGCCAGGCTTCCATGCCCGGTTCGGACGGTTCGGCGCCGCTGGCGGCGAGCGCCTGGTGGCGCTGGTTGCCGAGCGCGGCCATTTGCTCGACCAGGTCGTTCTTGAGGGGCGTTAAGGTGTTCAGGCCGTCCGTGTTGGCGGCAACCAGGAATTGCTGTTCCTGTTTCATCAGGTCGATCAGGCAGCTGATCAGTTTCAGTTCGTCCTGGACGGTGGCGTGCGCACTGGCGGTCGGCATGATGAAAACGTCGCTTTATATCGCTGGATCAGCGTTTGCGAGAATGGAGCAGGTCGCGTACTGTTTCCAGCAAGCCGTCTGCGACTTTCTCTGAATTGACCTGGAATTGGCCATCGGCGATGGCCAGCTTGATGCGTTCGACTTTCTTGGTGTCGAACACGCCGCTGCTGCCATGCCGCCTGCGCTGGCGGCCAGGGCCTGGCCTTGCGACGACAGGCGCACGCTGTCGGTGCTGGCGGGCGTGGCGCTGCCTGCCTTTTCGGCGGTTTTGGTACCGGCGGCTAGACGTGCTGCTTGCCGGAAGGCCAGGGCTACTCTTGAGGGTGTCATTAATTTTCACAGCTTTTTCCTTCTCTGCTGGGAGTGGAAACTCCACGGTCTGTCTCTATAACGGCGTGCGCGACGTTAACTTTAGCCGGACCCCAGCATTCTTGCTTGCTTAAAACACCACTTCGACCAGGCCGCCTGCCCTGGCCACCCCCGCTCAGGATGGCGCCGCCCGGCGTGCGCACCTGCACCACCTGGCCTTCAGCCTAAGCATTGCCGATGGCCCTGGCCTCGGCCGACACCTGGAAGCTTGGCGCCGCCGGAAACGACGCGCACCGCCTGGCCTTGCTGCACCACCGGCTTGCTGCGTAACTGTTCGGCCCGCACTGGCGCGCCCGAGGGCAGCGACAGGGTGCTGGTCTTGCCCACGGCCTGGGCCATATCGGTCAGCACGCCGTTCGGCAGCGCCGCCAGATCGCCCTTGACCATGGTCAGCTGGGCCGCTTCGATCGCCTGGCCCTGGGCCAGCGGCATGGCGGCCGCGACATACTCGGCTTGCACGCTCACCTGAGCCTGAATATACACCGTCCAGGCGGCGGGCGCAGCACAGCGCACGCCGACCGTGGTCTTGCCCCAGGCGCGCGCCCCCGGCTGCTGGAAGACTTCGGGGGCCGGGCAGGCGGCCAGCTGCATGCGCGGATCGAGCGCGCCGACCGTGATCGCCACCGTGCCCGGCAAGTAGGCGCTCTGGGTCTGCAGATACTGTTGCACGGCCAGGCGCAGGGCGGCCGGATCCTGGCGCGCGGGCGCGCTCTGGGCAGGCAGCCAGGCCAGGCCGCCAGTGACAAGATGAGCGTAAATGCAAGTTTCATGGCGACCCCTCAAGAATGCGACCATTATCTGCCCCGCGCGACGCCCGTGAACCGGGGAATAGCCCCCCTTTCGGCGTCCTGCTCGCAAGATCGGCTGGACTGTCGGGGTCGTATGATCCATTCTGTGATAAGGAAGTGGAGCCGGACATGTTAGGCAAACTCGACGAATATATGCGCTTCAATACGACGGCCCTGGAACTGCGTTCCCAGCGCCAGCAGCTGCTCGCGTCGAACATCGCGAACGGCGACACCCCCAACTACAAGGCGCGGACATCGATTTCGCCAGCTCGCTGCAGGCGGTGCTGGCGCGCAGCACGCCGCCATGCCTAGGCGTGCTGAACCAGACCGCGCCAAGCCCATTTCGGCAGCGGCCCCGGCCAGAGCGGCGACTTCTTGCCCAACGGCACGCCGGTCCTGTACCGGGTCCCGGCCCAGGGCAGCGCCGACAACAACACGGTCGACATGGATGTCGAACGTAACCAGTTCGCCGACAACGCCCTGCGCGTCGAAGCGAGCATCACGATGATCAATATGCAAATCCGCGGCATGCTGACCGCGATCCAGGGAGGTTCCTGATCATGTCGCTGTTTAATATCTTCAATGTGTCCGGTTCGGCCATGAGTGCCCAGGCCCAGCGCCTCAACACCGTGGCCAGCAATCTGGCCAATGCCGACAGCACGTCCAGCCCCACCGGCCAGGCTTACCGCGCCAAGCAGGTCGTGTTCGAGGCGGTCCAGACCGAAGGCGGCGGCACCGGCGTGAAGGTGCGCGAAGTGGTCGAAGACGCGTCGCCGCTGCGCCAGGTGTACGACCCCAAGCATCCGAATGCCGATGACAAGGGCTATGTGGCGATGCCGAACGTCAACGTGGTCGACGAGATGGTCAACATGCTGTCGGCCTCGCGTTCCTACCAGACCAATGTCGAAACCATGAATGCGGCCAAGTCGCTGCTGCTCAAGACCCTGACCCTCGGTCAATAAAGAAAGCCACCATGTCTACCGTCAATACCGCCCCATCGGCCATCTCGCCCGACCTGCTCAATGCGGTCAATCCGAAGAAGGCCAAGGCCGCCATGCAGCAGCAGCATCGAAGCCGACCAGGACAAGTTCATGACGCTGCTGGTCACGCAGATGAAGAACCAGGACCCGCTCAATCCGCTCGACAATGCCCAGGTCACCAGCCAGCTGGCCCAGCTGTCGACCGTGACCGGCGTCAACAAGCTCAATGCCACCATGGAATCGCTCAAGGCCAGCTACCAGTCGTCGGAAACGCTGGCCGCGGCCAATATGATCGGCCACGGCGTGCTGGTGCCGGGCGGCGACGTCGTGCTGTCGGGCGGCAAGGGCATCCTCGGGGTGGACCTGGCCAGCGCGGCCGACAACGTCAAGGTCATCATCACCGATCCGCGCACCGGCAAGGATGTCGACGTGATCGATCTGGGATCGCAGCCGTTAAGCACCTTGCCGCTGACCTGGGACGGCGTGACCGACCCGAACGTGCTCGGCACCGACGGCAAGCCGCTCGCGCTCAAGGACGGCAAGTACCTGATCCGCGTGGTCGCCACCCAGGGCGGCGAACAACTCAAGGATGCCAAGGCCCTGTCGTTCGACACGGTCGCCAGCGTCACCAGCAATGCCAAGGATGGGGTCAAGCTCAATCTGCCGTCGCTCGGGATGGTCACGATTGCCGACGTCCGGCAGATTCTGTAACAGGCCGCATTTACTTTATTTTCAGGAGAACACCATGTCTTTCCAACAAGGACTTAGCGGCTTGAACGGCGCAGCCAAATCGCTCGACGTCATCGGCAACAACATCGCCAACGCCAGCACCGTCGGTTTCAAGGGATCGCAAGCCCAGTTTGCCGACGTGTACGCCACCTCGCTCAATGGCAGCCATGGCAACCAGGCAGGGATCGGCGTGAAAGTGGCGCAAATCGCCCAGCAGTTCACCCAGGGCAATATCGAATCGTCGGCCAACCCGCTCGACATCGCCATCAATGGCGCTTAAGCTTCTTCCGCCTCGAAGTGGCGGGCGCGACCCAGTATTCGCGCAACGGCCAGTTCTCGCTCGACAAGGATGGCTTCATGGTCAATGCCCAGGGCGCCAAGCTGACCGGTTTCATGGCGGCCCCCCCGAGCGGCGACATCCTGGCTTAAGCTCGCCCGTGCCGATCCAGATCAACACGGCCGATCTGGCGCCGGTGGCCACCACCCGGGTCGACACGGAAATCAATCTCGATTCGGGCAGCCTGACGCCGGTCACGGTGCCGTTCGACGCGACCGATCCGACCAGCTACAACAAGCAGACGCCGATCGACGTGTTCGACAGCCTCGGCAACCCGCACGTGATGTCGACCTTCTACGTCAAGACCGGCGCCGGCGCCTGGGACGTGTACACCGCCGTCGACGGCGTCGAAGTGACCAACCAGGCCGTCGCCGCCGCCGCCCAGACCGACCCGGCCTCGGTGGCCGCGCGCGCGCCCTTCCAGGTGGCCGCCACCACGCCGCCGGTCAATACCGCGGCTGCCGCCGTGGCCTACGCCACCGCCGCCTCGAATGCCGTGGTGGCCGCCGCCACGGCGGCTGGCGCCAGCGCCGCCCAGATCACCGCGATCCAGGCTGCCGCCACCAGCGCTTCGCACCACGGTCGGCATCACGCCCGACCAGATCGACGCCAAGATCGCCGACGCCGTCAGCGTGCCGGGCGTGCGCACCGGTTACCTGCGTTTCGACACCAGCGGCGCCCTGAGTGCCTCGGCCATGGCGCCGCAAACGCTGCCGCTGACGATCTCGCTGCCGATCTTCCCGCCGACCGGCTCGCAGCAGACGCTGACGCTGGAAATGAATTTCACCAATTCGACCCAGTACGGCGCGCCGACCAGCGAGAAAAAGACCACCCAGGACGGCTACACGGCTTAGCTCCCTGCAGCGTTTCACGGCTGGCAGCGACGGCATCATCCTGGGCCAGTACAGCAATGGCCAGGCGCACGCGCTGGGCCAGGTGGTGCTGTCGAACTTCTCCAACCCGAACGGCTTGTCGCCGCTGGGCAACAATGCCTGGGCCCAGACGTCGGCCTCCGGCTCGCCCACCACGGGGACCCCGAGTTCGGGCAGCCTGGGCGTGCTGCAATCGTCGGCCGTGGAAAACTCGAGCGTCGACCTGACGGCCGAACTGGTCAACATGATCACGGCGCAGCGGGTCTACCAGGCCAATGCGCAAACCATCAAGACCCAGGATTCGGTGCTGCAAACCCTGGTCAACTTGCGTTAATCTAAGGGGACGGCGCCGCCATGGACAAACTCATTTACACCGCCGCCAGCGGCGCGCGCCACATCCTCGAGCAGCAGGCGACCGCGGCCAACAACCTGGCCAACGTCAACACCACGGGCTTCCGGGCCCAGATCGACGCCTTCCGCGCCGTGCCCATCGTGGCCGAGGGCGCGCTGCCCACGCGCGCTTCGTCACGAATGCCGAAGTCGGTTCCGATTTCTCGTCCGGCCCGCTGCAAATGACGGGGCGCGAGATGGACGTGGCCGTGCGCGGCAAGGGCTGGCTGGCGGTGCAGATGGCCGACGGCAGCGAAGCCTACACCCGCCACGGGGCCCTGCAAACGAATGCCAACGGCTTGCTGCAGACCGCGTCCGGCCTGACGGTGGCTAGCAGACGGCGGCCCGATCACGGTGCCGCCCGAAGTGAACGTGTCGGTGGGCGGTGACGGGACCATTTCGACCATTGCCACCACCACCAAACCGGGCGCGCCGACCGTGCTCGGCCGCCTGAAACTGGTCAACCCGCCCGAGCAGGACCTGGTGCGCGGCGACGACGGCTTGTTCCGCCTGCGCGACGGCGCCACGGCCCCGGCCGACCCGGCCGTGACTGTCGTGGGCGGTGCGCTCGAGGGCAGCAATGCCAATCCGGTCGACGCGATGGTGACCATGATTGCGCTGGCGCGCTCCTTCGAACTCCAGATGAGCCTGATGAAGAACGCCGAGAACAACGCGGCGAAAGCTACCCAGATCCTCGCTTTGAATTGAGTTGCGCTCCCGCATAATGTTCTTCATTGACCGGTGCCTGGATCTTTTCCATGGCGCCGTAACTGGAGAAGCTCATGATTCGTTCCCTGTACATCGCCAAGACCGGCCTGGAAGCCCAGCAGACCCAGCTTGACGTGATCACCAACAACCTGGCCAACGTCAGCACCAACGGCTTCAAGCGCTCGCGCGCGGTGTTCGAGGACTTGTTGTACCAGAACGTGCGCCAGCCAGGGCGCCCAGTCTTCCCAGCAAACCGCCTTGCCTACCGGCCAGCAGATCGGCACCGGCGTGCGCACGGTCGCCATCGAACGCATCCATACCCAGGGCAATCCCCAGTCGACCGGCAACAGCAAAGACGTGATGGTCAACGGGGCCTAGCTTCTTTTCGGTCCTGCTGCCGGACGGCACCGCCGCCTACACGCGCGACGGCTCCTTCCAGTCCGATTCGAACGGCCAGCTGGTGACCTCGTCCGGCTTCGTGCTGCAGCCTAAGCCATCACGGTGCTTAGGCCAATGCGCTCTCGCTCACCATCGGGCGCGACGGCACGGTGTCGGCCCAGCTGCCGGGCGCCGCCGCCCCGTCCCAGATCGGCACCATCCAGGTGACGACCTTCATCAACCCGGCCGGGCTCGAGTCGAAGGGCGAAAACCTGTACGTGGAAACGGGCGCCTCGGGCAGCCCGAACACCAATACGCCGGGCACCAACGGCGCTTAAGCATCCTCTTGCAAGGCTATGTGGAAACCTCGAACGTGAACGTGGTCGAGGAAATGGTCAACATGATCACCACCCAGCGCGCCTACGAAATCAACAGCAAGGCGATCACCACGTCCGACCAGATGCTGGCCAAGCTGTCCCAGCTGTAATCGTTCGCCGAGGACCGCCATGAAACCCATCCTGACGCTGCTGTCGCTGCTGGCCCTGGCTAAGCTGCGCCGCCACCCCGAGCTCGATCGTGCAGCATCCGACCACGGCGCGCCCGCTGTACGCGGGAAGCGCCGCCATACCAACGGTGCCATCTACCAGCCGTCGCAGTACCGGCCGCTGTTCGAAGACCGGCGCGCGCCCACATCGGCGACATGCTGACCATTAACATTATCGAAAAGACCGCGGCGGTGAAGGCGGGCGCCAGTTCGGGCAACAAGTCCGGCTCGGCCAGCTTCGCCTCGCCCGGCCTGATCAAGGGCGTGTTCGGGCCCCAGGTGGCGGTCGAATCGGCCACCAAGTTTGCCGACGGCGACAACCAGAGCGCCAGCAATACCTTCACCGGCACGATCGGCGTGACCGTCACCGAAGTGCTACAGAACGGCAACCTGATCGTGGCTAGGCGAAAAGCAGGTGGCGATGAACAAGGGCATCGAATTCATCCGTTTCTCCGGCATGATCAGCCCGGACAACATTGGCGTGGGCAATACCGTGTCCTCGACCCAGGTGGCCGACGCGCGTGTCGAATACCGCACCAACAGCCAGATCGACCGGGCGGAAATGACATCGATGGTGTCGCGTTTCTTCCAGTCACTGCTGCCATTCTGATAGGACCGCCATGCGCCGCCGCTTCTTCCACCTGAGCCACTGGTTCACCCTGGCCACCCTGTGCCTGCTGCTGGCCCCGCAAGCGGTGCTGGCCGAGCGCCTGAAAGACCTGACCTCGATCGGCGGCGTGCGCGACAACCAATTGTCCGGCTACGGCATCGTGGTGGGCCTGGACGGCAGCGGCGACCAGACCACCCAGACCCCGTTCACGGTGCAGTCGATCGTCTCGATGCTGCAATCGAAGGGCGTGAACCTGCTAAGTTCAGCACCAGCCTGCAGCTCAAGAACGTGGCCGCCGTGATGGTCACCGCCTCGCTGCCCGCGTTTGCCCAGCCGGGCCAGACGATCGACATCACCGTCTCGTCGATCGGCAATGCCAAGAGCTTGCGCGGCGGCACGCTCGTGATGACGCCGCTGCAAGGCGCCGACGGCCAGGTGTACGCCATGGCCCAGGGCAATGTGCTGGTCGGCGGCGTGGGCGCCTCAGGCCAGAAGGCTCGCAAGTGCAGGTCAATCACCTCGCGGTGGGCAAGATTTCGAGCGGCGCCACCGTGGAAAAGGCGGTCGCCAACAACCTCGGCGAAAACAACCAGATCCGGGTGGAATTGAAGACCACCGATTTCTCGACCGCCGCGCGGGTGGTCGAAAGCGATCAACAACCATTTCGGTCCCGGCATCGCCACCGCCCTCGACGGGCGCGTGATCCGGGTGCGCTCGCCCTCGTCCTCGGACCAGCGGGTGGCCTTCCTGGGCGTGCTCGAATCGCTCGAAGTCGATCCCTCGCGCCAGGCGGCCAAGGTGATCATGAATGCGCGCACCGGTTCGGTGGTGATGAACCAGTCGGTCACGCTCGACCCGTGCGCCATTTCGCACGGCAATCTGTCGGTCACGATCGGCGCCGACAACCAGGTCAGCCAGCCTGCCCCTCTGTCGGGCGGCAAGACGGCGGTCGCGCAAAACGCCAGCGTGGAAGTGAAGAAAGATCCGGGCAAGGTGGTCATGGTCAAGGGCGGCGCCTCGCTGGCCGAGGTGGTCAAGGCCATGAATGCGATCGGTGCCTCGCCGCAAGACTTGCTCTCGATTCTGCAGGCGCTCAAGGCGGCTTAGCTCGCTGCGCGCCGAACTCGAAATCATCTAGGGGGACATCATGATCGGCCCAGCGAACGATATTTCAAGCAAGTTTGCCCTTGATACCAAGGGCATGGGCGAACTGAAACAGTCGGCCAGGGCCTAAGCTCCCCGAGGCGCTCAAGGGCGCGGCCACCCAGTTCGAAGCGATGTTCATCAACATGATGATGAAGAGCATGCGCGATGCGACGCCGCAGGATGGCATGTTCGACAACCAGCAGACCAAGATGTTCACCGGCATGCTGGACCAGCAGATGAGCCAGAACATGGCCAAGCGCGGCGTCGGCCTGGCCGACATGCTGATCCGCCAGCTGAGCGCCCAGGCGCAAAGCCAGGCCATCGGCGCCGAGCCGGGCAGTGCGCGGCGCGCCACGCCGGACGCGGCATCGATGCTGCTGCCGCCCGGTGCGGGCGCGCTGCAGGCAACGGCGCCAGGCGCGCTTCGGCAGTACCTGAGGCCCGCACGGCCAGCGGCCGGGTGCAGGCGCCGCACGTGCGCGAATTCCAGGACAAGCTGGCTTAGCCACGCGGCCACGGCCGAAGCGGCAACCGGCATTCCGGCCAAGTTCATGCTGGGCCAGGCCGCGCTCGAGACGGGCTGGGGGCGGCGCCAGATCCGCAACGCCGACGGCAGCAACAGCCACAATCTGTTCGGCATCAAGGCCGGGCCGGGCTGGACGGGCAAGGTCGCCACCGCCGTCACCACCGAGTACGTGAACGGCGTGCCGCGCACCCGGGTCGAGAAGTTCCGCGCCTACGATACAGCCGGCCGACAGCTTCAAGGATTACGCCAAACTGATCACCACCAATCCGCGCTACGAAAAAGTGCTGGCCAGCGCCAACGACGCGGTAACTTCTGCACACGGACTGCAGCGCTTGGCTACATGCGACAGACCCGCTGTATGCGGCTAAACTGAGCCGTATCATCCGCAACAACCTGGCCTGATTGGTTGAACTGACAATCTTGCAACTCAAGTTTCCGGGAATCCTGCCGTAACCGCAGTACACCCAAGAAGGACAACACCATGGCTGGAAATATTCTCAATATCGGTAAAAGCGGTCTGTTCGCCGCCCAGGCCGGTATGGCGACGACCGGAAACAACATCACCAATGCGGCCGTGCCCGGCTACAGCCGCCAGGTGGTGCTGCAAGCGTCCGCCACCACCCAGTACATCGGTACCGGCTACCTTGGCAGCGGCACCCAGATCACCGACATCAAGCGGTATTCGGACAATTTCCTCAATACCCAGGTGCGCACCGCGACCAGTTCCAAGAGCGCGCTCGATTCCTACTATGCCCAGATCGGCCAGGTCGACAACCTGCTGTCCGACCCCACCTCCGGCCTGTCGCTTAACGCTGCAGGATTTCTTCAAGGGCATCCAGGACCTGGCATCGAATCCTTCCTCGACCGCCTCGCGCCAGGCCGTGCTGTCGTCGGCCGATTCGCTGGCCGCGCGCTTCCAGGGCATCAATGGCCGCCTGCAGGAAATCCACGACGGCGTGAACACCCAGATCGAAGCGAACGTCACCCTGATCAATTCCTACGCCAGCCAGATCGCCACGCTCAACGAGCAGATCACGGCCGCTGCTTAAGCAACCAGGGCACGCCCAACGACTTGCTCGATGCGCGCGACCAGCTGGTGCTGGAATTGAACAAGCAAGTCAAGGCCACGGTCGTGCAGGGCGACAACAACAGCATCACCGTGTCGATCGGCAATGGCCAGCCTTTGGTCGTCGGCAAGAAAGCCTTCCAGCTGGCCACCATGAATTCGCCCACCGACCCGGGCCGCACCCAGGTCGGCTACGTGACCGGCAGCAAGATCACCGTGCTGGGCGACAACGCCTTCTCGGGCGGCGAACTGGGCGGGCTGATGGAATTCCGTTCGCAGGCGCTCGACCGCGCGCAAAATTCGCTGGGCCGGATCGCCATTTCGATCGCGGCCACCTTCAACGAGCAGCACCGGCTGGGCCAGGATTTGTCGGGCTCGCCGGGCGGCGACTTCTTCAAACAGGCCGCCGCCGTGGTCGCGCCGAGCCGCGACAATGCGCTGTCCTCGACCGCCGTGCTGACCGCCACGATTTCGGATCCGACCAAGCTGACCACCAGCGACTACAAGCTCAGCTTCAACGGCAGCAATTACACCGTCACCCGCCTGTCGGACAACCAGCAGACCGTGATCAATCCCTTCCCGCAGACGGTGCCGCAAACCATCGACGGGGTCGATTTCGCCATCAGCGGAGTCTCGACCGCGAATGACAATTTCCTGGTGCGGCCGACCATCAATGGCGCGGCCCAGTTCGGCGTGGCCCTGAACGACCGCGCCAAGATCGCGGCGGCCGCGCCGATCGTCACCAACACCCCGATCACCAACAAGGGTTCGGCCAAGTTGTCCGAAGGCAGCGTCGACGCCGCCTACCTCGGCAGCCCGCTGGCCGCGCCGCTGACGCTCACGTACAGCGCGCTGGCGGGCGGCCTGTCGGGCTTCCCGGCAGGGCAGGCGGTCACAGTCACCAGCAATGGCGCCAGCACGGTCTATCCGGCCTAAGCACCAACCCGATTCCGTTTACCATCGGCGCCACGTACAACTTCGGCGGCATCAATCTGAGCTTTACCGGCGCGCCAAACCGAGGCCGATACCTTCACGGTCGGCCCCAACAGCAACGGCGTGGGCGACAACCGCAATGCGCGCCTGCTGGGCCAGCTGCAAACCAAGAACGTTATCGACGGCAAGACCGCCACCTTCCAGTCGGCGTACGCGGAAATGGTCAGCTTTGTCGGCAACAAGACGCGAAGTGCAGGTCAACAGCCAGGCCGATGGCAAGCTGCTCGACCAGGCCCGCATTGCCCAGCAAAGCGTGTCGGGCGTGAATCTGGATGAAGAGGCGAGCAACCTGCTGCGTTACCAGCAGGCTTACCAGGCAGCAGGCAAAGTGATGCAGGTCGCCAGCACGCTGTTCGATACCCTGCTCTCGCTCGGCAACTAGACGATTCGGAAGGTTTTATCATGCGTATCAGCACCAGTATGATTTTTGAGCAGGGCACCACCCAGCTGGGCACCCTGAATAGCAACATCGCCAAGACGCAGATGCAGCTGTCGACCAACCGCCGCATGCTGACCGCCGCCGACGACCCGATCGCGGCCGCGCGCTCTCGAAGTGACGCAGTCGCAATCGGTCAACACCCAGTACGGCGTGAACCGCCAGAATGCGCGCACCTCGCTCTCGCTCGAAGAGCAGACCCTGGGCGGCACCACGACCCTGATCCAGGACGTGCAGACGCTGGTGGTCAATGCCGCAAATGGCACCCTGACCGACACCGACCGCAAGTCGATGGCGATCGAACTGCAGGGCCGCCTGGACGACATGCTGGCGCTGGCCAACACGGCCGATGGCAGCGGCAATTATCTGTTCTCGGGCTTCAAATCGACCACGCTGCCGTTCACCAAGACCGCCACCGGCGCCCAGTACAATGGCGACCAGGGCGCGCACCCCTGCAGATCAGCTCGGGCCGCCAGGTCGGCATCAGCGATTCGGGCAGCGAGATCTTTGAAAACAATGTGACCGGCAACGGCAGCTTCGTCACCAACGCGGGCGTGGCCAACACCGGCGCCGAGCATCGTGTCCACCGGTTCGGTGATCAATAGCGCGGCCGCCACCGGCCACAACTACCAGCTCACCTTCGCCGTCTCGGGCACGCCGATGGGTCACCACTTACAGCGTGCTGGACCAGACCACGGGCTTGCCGCCGCCGACCCTGCCTGCGCCCCGTGCCCTACATCAGCGGGCAGCAGATCGCCTTCGACGGCGTGGCCTTCGACATCAAGGGCGTGCCTGCCAACGGCGACACCTTCCAGCCTGCAGCCGAGCCAGAAGCAATCGATCTTCGAAACCCTGACCGATCTGATCGGCGTGCTCAATGCGGCCGGTTCGGGTCCGGTCGGCCAGGCCTCGCTCACGAACGGCCTGAACAAGGCACATGAAAACCTCGGCTCGGCGCTCGACAATGTCTTGTCGGTGCGCGCCTCGGTCGGCGCGCGCCTGAAGGAAATCGACACGCTCGACAGCGCTTAAGCGACGACCTGAACCTGCAATACGCGGCCACGCTGTCGGAACTGCAAGACCTCGACCAGGTGGCGGCGATCTCCAAGTTCACCCAGCAGCAATTCGCGCTCGAAGCGGCGCAGAAATCGTTCAAGACCCTGTCAGGGTTGTCGCTGTTCAACTTCATCAGCTGATCCAGCAAAACATTTCACAATCAGGGTCAGACCTCAATTCTGCAAGAATTGCAGAATTGAGGTCTGACCCCGATTGTGAAATTGTTTCGTTTACAGGGTGCGCTGGGCGGCGCTGCGCGGTACGCTGCGGGCCGCTTCGATGCCCTGGTTGAACAGGTTTTGCAGGGGCACGCTCAGGTAGGGCAGGGCCATGCTGATGACCAGGATGCCAACCCCCAGCGAAATCGGGAAACCGATCCCGAAAATGTTCAGCTGCGGCGCGGCGCGTCAGGATGCCGAGCGCGACGTTGGTGATCAGCAGCGCCGCCACGATCGGCAAACACAGTTGCAGGCCGACGCTGAAAATCACGCCGCCCCACTTGACCAGGGCGTAGGGCGCGGCCGCCGAGATCGGCGTGGCCGACACCGGCAAGGTGACGAAACTTTCCGCCAGTACTTCCAGCAGCACCAGGTGGCCGTTGACCGACAGGAAGGCCATGGTGGCCACCAGCGCCAGGAACTGGCTCACGGCCGAGGAGCGCCCCGCGTTTGCGGGTCGAACACGCTGGCGAAACCGAGGCCCATGGTCAGGCTGGCCACTTCGCCCGCCATCTCGACGGCGGCAAACACGATCCGCATCGAAAAGCCGATGGCCGCGCCGATCAGCAATTCCTGAATCACGATCAACAGCCCGGCGAGCGACATCGGGTCGGCCATGCAGCATGGCCGGAATGGCGGGCGCGAGGATGAGGGCGATCAGGACGCCGAGGATGATCTTGGCCGATATCGGCACGCTGTTGTTGCCGTACAGGGGGGCGGCGGCAATCATGCCGAGGATGCGGGTCAGCGGCCACAGCAGGGCCGCGATCCAGGTGTGCATCTCGGTGCTGGTCAGGGTCAGCATGCAGGCGCGGCCGGTGGACCGGTCAGCCGATCAGGCCGGGAATGCCGGTGAAGACCTGGCGCATGTAGTCGAGCATCACGGCCAGCATCCACGGACCGGCCACCACCAGGGCGACAAAGATGCCGACCAGCTTGGGAATGAAGGACAGGGTCGCTTCATTGATCTGGGTGGCGGCCTGGAAGATCGAGACGATCAGGCCGACGATCAGCGCCACCAGCAGCAGCGGGGCGGACACCATCAGCGTGACTTCCATCGCGTTGCGGCCGATCGTCATGACGGTTTCTGGGAGTCATCGCCTGCCCCTAATAAAAACTCTGCGACAGCGAGCCGAGTATCAGCTGCCAGCCGTCGACCAGCACGAACAGCATCAGCTTGAACGGCAGCGAAATGACAGGCTTAAGCGACATCATCATCATCCCCATCGACATGAGCACGCTGGCGACCACCATGTCGATGATCAGGAAGGGGATGAAGATGGCAAAGCCGATCTGGAACGCGGTCTTCAGTTCGCTGGTGATGAAGGCGGGAATGAGCACGCGCAGGGGAATGTCGTCGGGCCCCTGCAGCGCGGGCGAGCGCGACATCTTGACGAACAGGGCCAGGTCGGCCTGGCGCGTCTGGCGCGTCATGAAATCCTTGAGCGGCTTGACGCCGCGGTCCATCGCTTCGCCCATCTGGATCTTGTTTTCCTGCAGCGGCTGGTAGGCGTCGACATAGATCTTGTCGAACACGGGGCCCATCACGAACAGGGTCAGGAACAGCGCCAGCCCGACCAGCACCTGGTTGGGCGGCGACGATTGCGCGCCCAGCGCCTGGCGCAGCAGCGACAGCACGATGATGATGCGGGTAAAACTGGTCATCATCAGCAGCGCCATGCGCAGGAAGCTCAGCGAGGTCATCAGCAGCAGGGTCTGGACCGGCAGCGAATAGGCGGTGCCGCCGCCCGGCGCCGGGGCGCTGGTGAAGGCGGGAATGCCGTCGGCGGCCAGCGCCAGCAGCGGCACGCCAAGCGCGGCGCCAAGCAATGGCCAGGCGCGGCGCGTGCGCAGGAAAGACTTATTTGGCATGGCGTTGCTCGATCGTTTGTTTCAGCCAGGCGGCAAAGCTGGTGGCTTAAGCACGCCGCTGTCAGCCAAGCCAGCGGGGCTTAAGACGGTGTCCTGGCGCGGCAGCGTGTGCAGGGCATTGACGCGTCCGGGCGAGGCGCCCACCACGATCCACTGGTCACCGACTTCGACCAGCACGATCCGCTCGCGCCCGCCCAGATTGAGGCCGCCGACGATGCGCAAGCCGCCCGCGCCCGCCTGGGCTTTGGGGCCGAAGCGCTTCATGGCCCAGGCGAACAATGCCAGCGCGCCCAGCACCAGCAGCAGGCCGGTGATGGTTTGCACCAGGTTGCTTAAGCAGACGCGGCCGCCATCGGCGGCATCGCTGCTGGGCAGCGCCGGGGCGGTGCGCAGGGCAGGCGTGTCGGGGGCGGAAGCAGCAGGAGCAGCAAGAGCGGCGGCGGAGGCGGCAGGCACGGAAGCGGCAGGAACGGAAGCGGCAGCGTCCGGCCCGGCCGCGCAGGCGGGGCCGCACACCAGGGCGGCGCCCAGCACGAGCGCGCGGAGCCCGGTCATTTGTTGAGTTTTCGAATCCGTTCGGACGGGGTGATGATGTCCGTCAGGCGAATACCGAATTTGTCGTTCACCACCACCACTTCGCCCTGGGCGATCAGGCAGCCGTTGACCAGCACGTCCATCGGTTCCCCGGCCATGCCGTCCAGTTCGACCACCGACCCCTGGGCCAGTTGCAGCAGGTTCTTGATGGCGATCTTGGTGCGTCCCAGTTCGACCGTCAGCTGGACCGGGATGTCGAGGATGAAGTCGATATCGTTCGGCGTCTCGGTCTTGCTGCCCTTGTTGGAAAAGTCCTTGAACACGGCGGCGCTGGCGGCCTGGTTTTGCAGGGCGTCGGCTTCCGCCTTGGCCTGCTCGGCAATCGCCGCGCCCCAGTCGTCGTCCATGCTCGTGTCTTCTTGATTATCGGACATCATGCACTCCCTTATTTAACTTCCGCATTCATGAGTAATTTTTCCACTTTAAGCGCATATTGGCCGTTCAGTACGCCATACGTGCAATCCATGACCGGCACGCCGTCCACGGTGGCCTGGATTTGTTCGGCCACGGCGAGGGGAATCACGTCGCCGACTTTCATGTTCAATATTTCGTCGAAGGTGGCGCGCCCGGTGCCCAGGGTGGCCACCAGCTCGACTTCGGCGATCTGGATCTGCTGCGTCATCAGGCGGATCCAGCGCTTGTCGACCTCGAGCGCCTCGCCCTGCAGGCTGGAGGTGAGCGTGTCGCGGATCGGTTCGATCATCGAGTAGGGCAGGCAGAAGTGGATCTGGCCCGACACCGCGCCCAGCTCCACCGTGAAGGTCGACGACACCACCACCTCGTTCGGAGTGGCGATGTTGGCGAACTGGGTATTCATTTCGGAACGGATGTATTCGAATTCGACCGGGAATACCGGTTCCCACGACTTGGTATAGGCTTCGAACACGATGTCGAGAATGCGCAGGATGATGCGCTGCTCGGTCTGGGTAAAGTCGCGTCCCTCGACCCGGGTGTGGAAGCGCCCGTCGCCGCCGAACAGGTTGTCGACCAGCAGGAACACCAGGCCCGGATCGAATACCATCAGGGCCGTGCCGCGCAGCGGTTTCATGTGCACCAGGTTCAGATTGGTCGGCACCACCAGGTTGCGGATGAATTCGCTGTACTTGGATACCCGTACCGAGCCGACCGACACTTCGGCGCTGCGCCGGATGAAGTTGAACAGGCCGACCCGCAGCAGGCGGGCGAAGCGTTCATTGATAATTTCCAGCGTCGGCATGCGGCCGCGCACGATCCTTTCCTGGGTCGCCAGGTTGTAGGTGCGTACGCCCGACGTTTCCTCAGGGGCGGCGGCATCGTCCTGATCGCCGTTGACGCCCTTGAGGAGGGCATCAACTTCTTCCTGGGAAAGAAAATTATCGGCCATGACAGGTCACTGGATAATGAAATTGGTAAACAACACGTCCGTCACTTCCTGCGGCGGCGCCTTGTCGGCGAACGGCAGGTTGATGGCCGCGATGATTTCCTTGGACAGCTGGCCCTTGCCTTCGGTGGTCGACAGCTCGGACGCCTTCTTGGCCGACAGCAGCAGCAGCACGCGGCTGCGCACGCGCGCCATATTGGTCTTGATCAGTTCGACCTGTTCCAGGCTCGTCACTTGCAGCGTGAACTGGATCTGCAAATACTGGTCGCCATTCTCGGGCGCCAGGTTGACGGTAAACGAATCGATCACGACGAACTCGGGCTTGGCCGCGTGCTTGGTTTCTTCCTTGTGTTCCTTCTTGTCTCCACCCTTGGTGAAGAACCAGGCCGCACCGCCGCCAGCGCCGAGCACGAGCACCGCCAGCAGAATGATGATCAGCATCTTCTTCGACTTCGGTGGCGCCGCTTCTGCCGCTTTGGGATCAGCCTTCATGTTTGGGTTCGCTTTCAAGTTTCCTCAGTACGGCAATGGGTGGATCATGGACATCATTATGTCATTATCGGGAATAAGGGGGCAGTCGGATATGTTGAAAAGAGGGAAGAACCCCAGCCAACTCGTGGCTTGGGGCACACATTCATTTCGAACAATCAAGTTGTAGGGCTTGCCGCTCAGGCAAAGGTGTCGACCAGGCCCTGCTGTTCGCCACCGCGCCGCGTGGCCGGCAGCGAGCGTCGCGTCGTGGCCCTGGCCGCCCTGGCCGCCGCCGTCGCGTCCGCCGCGTCCGGCCTGGCGCGCTTCCGCCTGGGCCTGCTGCTGGGCGCTGCCGTCATTGACGCTGGCGTTGCCGAGCGCGATGCCGCTCTCGTTCATCATCTCGCGCAGCTTGGGCATGGCATCTTCGAGCGCCTGGCGCACTTCGGGCTGGGCCGCCGAGAAGGTCACCGTGGCCTGGTCGTTGTTCACGGACAGGACCACCTGCATCGGGCCCATGTCGGGCGGATTGAGGGTCAGCGAGGCGCTTTGTTCCTGTCCGGCCACCATCCAGACGATTTTCTGGCCGACTTGCTGGTCCCAGCCCGGGGTGCCGACCCGGGCCGCGATCTTGTCGCTGGCCACATGCCGGGCGGCCTGGGCCAATGCCAGCGCGGCTTGCTGCAGCGGGGCGGCGGTGGGGGCGGTCACGCCCAGTTCCTTGAGCGCGGCCGGTTCGGGCGCGTCGCGCACGGCGTCGCGCGGGCGCAGCGCGGCAAACTGGGAGGCGTCCGACAAGCCCTTGGGCTGGCCGGTGGCCGGGTCCGGCCGCGCCTGCACCGGCGCATCGTCGGCGACCACGCGCTCGACCGCCTTGCCGAGCGGGCTGCCGCCATCGGTGGCGAGCGGGGCCGCCACATCGAGTTCCTTGCCGTCCAGCTTGCCCATCATGTTCGCCAGTTCGCCCGGCACGGCTTTCGCGCCGGCCGCGGTGGCGCTCTGCAGGGCGCCGTCGGTGGCCACGGCCGGGGCGGCCGCTGCCTGGGTGGTCGCGGGCAGATTCAGGCTGGCGACCAGGGCCAGCATGTCGAGCGCGGGCGCGGCGGCCGCCGCCGCGTCGGCAGCTGCTGCTGCGGCGGCATCGGCCGCCGCCTGGGTGTCGCTATTGGCGGCCGCCTCATCCTTGCGCATGGCGCCAGCCGTGGCGGCGGGACGGGCCTGGTCCTCATGCGGCCGCTTGGCGCCCGCCGCTTCGGCCGGTTTGGCTTGCTCGGCCTTGGCCGCATGGCGGCGCCTTGGCCGGGGCCTAAGCATCGCGGTTTTCTGCTGGCGCTGGTTCACCTCGCGCGACAGGGCAGCGCTGAACTGGGCATCGCCCCCCGCCGCCGGGCCGCTGGCCTAAGCTGCCGCTGAAGGCGCCGGGTTCGCATTGAACTGGATCGGGAGTTTCGGAGTTTGCATGGTGGGCACTCAGGTAAATCAGCGTTTGTAGTAAGCCTGGCGGGCGGCGTGTTCATCCATCTGTTTCTGGTCGCGCTTGTTTTCCTGGTGCAGCGCGGCGCTGGCGGCGCGCTCGTTGAGCGTGCGGTAGGACAGGCGCTTGCGCTCGCAGCCCTGCCAGGCCGCCTTCTCGGTCGCGGCCTTGTGCTGGGCGTGCTTGATGACGTCGCGCTGGCCATTGATGGCGATGTCGAGCTTGTCCATGAAGGCGACGAAAATTGCGGTACGCCATCGGGGTGATGCTTAGGCCACCTGGGCCGCGTCCAGGCGCAGCGCGTAATCGTCGTGGTAACCGAGCAGCATGGCCAGCTTCTGTTCGCTCTCGTCGACCGCCTTGAGGGCGGCGCCCAGCCGTTTTGCGGCTTCGTCGGTTTCCCGCTGCGCCAGCTCGATCAGGGTCTCAAGTGCGGATTGTTTGGCCATGCTTCATTATAGGACTGGCCCGTGGCGTGCAATCAGGAGAATAGCGAGGTCAATTGCCCCAAACTCTCGAGCATGGGCACCTTGTCGGTGATCTCCTGGCGCAGGAAGTGCTCGATTCTTTCATTTTTGGCAATGGCTTCGTCGAGCACCGGGTCGCTGCTTGGCCCGCGTAGGCGCCCACGCTGATCAGGTCGCGCGAGCGTTCGTAGCGCGAATACAACTGCTTGAGGCGGCGCGCGGCGTGCTGGTGGGCGGTGCTGGTGATCGAATGCATGGCGCGCGAGATCGATTGTTCGATGTCGATCGCCGGGTAGTGGCCCGCTTCGGCCAGCCGCCGGTTGAGCACGATGTGGCCGTCCAGGATCGCGCGCGCCGAGTCGGCGATCGGATCCTGCTGGTCGTCGCCCTCGGTCAGCACGGTGTAGAAGGCGGTGATCGAGCCGCCCCCTTCGAGGCCGTTGCTTAGGCCCGTTCCACCAGGATCGGCAGCTTGGCGAACACCGACGGCGGATAGCCCTTGGTGGCGGGCGGCTCGCCGATGGCCAGCGCGATTTCGCGCTGCGCCATGGCATAGCGGGTCAGGGAATCCATGATCATCAGGACATTCTTGCCCTGGTCGCGGAAATATTCGGCAATCGTGGTGGTGTAGGCCGCGCCCTGCAGGCGCATCAGGGGCGGGGTGTCGGCCGGGGCCGCCACCACCACCGAGCGCGCCAGGCCCTCGGGGCCCAGGATCTGTTCGATGAATTCCTTGACCTCGCGGCCCCGTTCGCCGATCAGGCCGACCACGATCACGTCGGCCGTGGTGTAGCGCGCCATCATGCCCAGCAGCACCGATTTGCCGACGCCGGAACCGGCGAACAGGCCCAGGCGCTGGCCGCGGCCCACCGTCAGCATGGCGTTGATGGCGCGGATGCCGACGTCGAGCGTTTCCACGATGGGGGCGCGGTCGAGCGGGTTGGCGGGACGCACATTGATGGGGGCGCTGTCGTCGGTGTCGAGCGGGCCCAGGCCGTCGAGCGGACGGCCAGTAGCGCCGTCCAGCACGCGGCCCAGCAGGCCTACCCCCGACCGGCAGGTGGCGCGCGCGGTCGCTGGGGCGGCGGCGCGGGTGCAGCACCGAGCCGGGGCGCGGCACTTGCGCTTCGACCGGATAGACGCGGGTGCCCGGCACGATCCCTTCCACGTCCGACTGCGGCATCAGGAACAGGCGGTCGCCGTCGAAGCCGACCACCTCGGCCTCGACCCGGGCGCCGTTGGGCATGGGGATGGTGCAGGCGCTGCCGACGGCCAGGCGCAAGCCCACGCATTCCATCACCAGCCCGGCCACGCGCGTGACGCGTCCCGACACTTGCATCGGCTCGACGAAGTTGGTCAGTGCCGTGCAGTCGCGCAGGTAGGACGTCCAGCGCGTGGTGTGGCGGTCGGGCGCGCCCATCTCAGGCCAGCCACTCGACGTTGTTCTTGCCCAGCGAGGCGGCCAGGCGCGCCCAGCGCGACGAGGCCTGGGCATCGATCTGGTTGCTGGCCGTTTCCGATGCGGCAGCCGCCGCGCTCGATCTGGGCGTCTTCGGACACGCGCCAGCCGCCCTTGCTCAATTCTTCGCCTATGCCTTCGCGCACGATGCCCGCGTCAAGCGGATTGAGCAGCAGGATGGCTAAGCTGCTGCAGCACCGGCAGGTAGCCGATCGCTTCGCGCACCAGCGGGATGATCAGTTCGGGCTTGACCTCGAGCGCGGCGCGCAGCATGCTCTTGGCCAGCTGCAGCGCCAGTTCCAGCACCTCGCTGGCGATGGTTTCGTCGGCCGCCGACAGGGCGTTGCCGAAGGTCACGGCGATCGACTGCAAGTGTTCCAGTTCGCGGGCGGCGTCGGCGCGGCCGATCGCCATGCCGTCGGCGTGGCTTACCGCATGGCCCTCGTCGTAGCCGATCAGGCGCGCTTCCTCGCGGATCGCGTTGATGGTGTCTTCGGACGGCAGCTCGGGCTCGGGCGGGCGCTTGGCGATCACGCTCGGGCGTTCGTCGCCGAAGGAGTTCATCTCCCAGCGCTGGTAAGCGGACTGCAATTCTTTCGGGGTATCAGACAAACGAATCTTCTCCTTTTCCGCCCAGCACGATCTGACCTTCGTCGGACAGGCGGCGCACGATCTGCAGGATCTGCTTTTGCTGCGCTTCGACTTCGGACAGGCGCACCGGGCCCTTGGAATCTAGGTCTTCGCGCATCATTTCGGCCGCGCTGCGACATGTTCTTGAAGATCTTTTCGCGCAAGTCTTGCGAGGCGCCCTTGAGCGCGATGATCAGCATTTCCGATTGTACTTCATGCAGCAGCAACTGGATGCCGCGATCGTCGATATCGATGATGTTGTCGAACACGAACATTTCGTCCATGATTTTCTGGGCCATGTCGTTGTCGTAGTTCTTGATGTTGTCCATCACCGAACCTTCTTGCTCGCCGCTCATGAAGTTGAGGATTTCGGCGGCCGCGCGCACCCCGCCCAGCGACGATTTCTTGATGTTTTCGTTACCCGAGAGCAGCTTGGTGAGCACGTCGTTCAGTTCGCGCAGCGCGGCTTAGCTGCACCCCCGTCCAGGGTGGCGATGCGCAGCACCACGTCGTTGCGCAGGCGGTCGGTGAAATTGGCCAGGATTTCGCAGGCCTGGTCGCGCTCGAGGTGGACCAGGATGGTGGCGATGATTTGCGGGTGCTCGTTGCGGATCAGTTCCGACACCGAGGAAGCGTCCATCCACTTCCAGGCTTTCGATGCCGGACGCGTCCTTGCCGCCCAGGATGCGCGACAGCAGCACCGAGGCCTTGTCGTCGCCCAGCGCCTTGGTCAATACCTGGCGGATGTATTCGTCCGAATCGAGGCCGACCGTCGAATTGAGCTCGGTCTGGTGGCGGAAGGCGTCCAGCACCGTGACCACCTGTTCGTGCTGGACTGCCTTCATGGTGGCCATGGCCGCGCCCAGCTTGAGCACTTCGCGCGGACCGAGAAAGCGCATCACCTCGGCCGCCTCGGCTTCGCCGAGCGCGAGCATCAGGATCGCCGCTTTTTGGATGCCGTTATCATTCATTTGTGCCTACCCATGCTTTGACGACATTGGCCACCACGCGCGGATCTTCCTTGGCCAGCGCCTTGGCCATGGCCAGATTCTCGCGGTAACCCTTGTTCTGGTTCGATTCCATTTCTTCCAGCTGGCTGCGGGCGCCACCGCCTGGGCTTCTTCCTCGGTCAGCGGTGGCGGCGGCTTGGGCAGCGGCGGCACGTCGGAAATCTCGTCGAGCTTGCGCATGACCGGGCGCAGCAGCGGGCGCAGGAAGCGCAGGAACAGGTACAGCACCAGGATCACGCCGATCACGCCCTTGCCGACTTCCTTGAGCCAGGCGATCAGTTCCGGATCGCGCCACCAGGCCACGGTGTCCGGCGGCGGCACCGGCTTGTCGACCCCGTCGAAGGGCGCGTTCTTGACCGTCAGGGTGTCGCCCCGGTCTTTCGAGTAGCCCATCGCTTCGCGCACCAGGGCGTCGATCTGGGCCACTTCGGCGGCCGTCAGTGCCTGGATGCGCACCTTGCCGGTCTTGTCGTCGACGATGCGGCGGTAGTTGACCAGCACGCCCACGGTCAGGCGCTTGATGCCGCCCATCGGCTTCTGTTCGTAGCGGATGGTCTTGTCGACTTCGTAATTGGTGGTGGCATCCTTGCGCATATTGCCGCTGCCGGGGCTGCCCGCGACCGGGGCGCCGCCCGCGATCGGGGCGGTGGCCGCACCCGGCGGCTGGTTCGACAGCGCGCCCGGCACGCCGGCCGCCGGGGGCCGGCAGGGTTGCCCGCTTCCGAGGTGGTCTGGCTGCGGATCGAGGAGGGTTCCGGCGGCGAATTCGGCTTGTACTGCTCGGCGGCCGTGTCGACCTGGGCGAAGTCGATGTCGGCCGACGCTTCGGCGCGCACATTGCCGCGCCCGACCAGCGGGGTGATCAGCGACTCGACCTGGCGGATGATGCCTTCCTGGATCTGGGCGATGTACTTGAGCTGGTTCGGATCGAGCTGCTTGGGGCCGCCCTGCTTGCTGGTGTCCGACAGCAGGTTGCCGTTCTGGTCGACCACGGTCACGTTCGAGGCCGAAGCAATTCCGGCACGCTCGAAGCGACCAGGTGCACGATGGCGCTGACCTGGGCCGGATCGAGCGCGCGCCCGGTCTGCAGGTTGAGCAGGACCGAGGCGGTCGGTTTTTGCTGTTCGCGCACGAACACCGACGGTTTCGGCAGCGCCAGGTGCACGCGCGCGGTGCCGACCGCGGCCAGCGACTGGATCGAGCGCGCCAGTTCGCCTTCGAGCGAGCGCTGGTAATTGACTTGTTCGTGGAACTGGGACACGCCCAGCTTCTGGTTTTCCATCAGTTCGAAGCCGACATTGCCGCCCTTGGGCAAGCCCTGGGCCGCCAGCTTCAGGCGCGCGTCGTGCACGCGGTCGGCCGCCACCATGATGGCGCCGCCGCCGTCGGAGAACTTGTAGGGGATCGCCATCTGGTCGAGCTGGGCCGTGATGGCGCCGCCATCCTGGTCGCTGACGTTGGCAAACAGCACGCGGTATTCCGGCTTCTGGCTCCACATCCAGACCCCGGCCATGATGCACAGCACCAGCGCGATGCTTAGGCGCCGACGACAATGTTCTTGCCGAACTGGGTTTGCAGGAACGAGGGCCTGGCGTTGATGTCGACGAGGTCTTCAGCGGTGGCTGCTGCCATGATGGGTCTTCCGGAAAATGGGGCTCAAGACAACATTATGGGTGGGCAGGGCGGCGCTCAATCGCTGAAACAGAGCCCCCTTTTGCCCCTTGCTCCTGTGAAAAACTGGCGCTGGCGCTGATATTCTGACAGCCTGACTTAACTTGTGTACACATTGTACTCGCGTGCAATTGGAGAACAGCATGAACGTAGGAGCGATCGACAGCAGCAGGATCGAAGCCATGATGGCCCAGCTCAAGGCCGCCGCCAGCAAGCCTAGCCGCTTCCGCGCTTGGCGCCGGGCGCCGTGGCCGCCGGGCAGCCGGCCTAAGCCGCGTGGACTTTGCCGACGCCCTGAAAAACAGCATTGCCGAAGTGAGCGAGGCGCAAACCAAGGCGGGCGCGCTGGGCAAGGCCTTCACCATGGGCGATGAACGCGTGAGCCTGTCGGACGTGATGGTGTCGATGCAAAAGGCCAGCATCGGTTTCCAGGCCACCGTGCAAGTGCGCAACAAGCTGGTATCGGCTTATCACGAAATCATGAACATGCAAGTCTAGGGCTGTTAGCTGAGCCCGGCGGCGCGCATTGCGTTCGCGCTCGAGGAAGGTGATGTAGCGTTGCACGGCCGACATGCTTAGACGCAGACATATTGCTGAACTGGCAGCCCAGGCGGCGGTTGGTCTTGCTGTTAAGCAGGGTCAGGTCGATCGAGTTGCGGATCTGCAGGGTGCAGGTCACCACGCCCACGTCGGGCAAATCGAGGCGGCAATTGGTGTATTCATTGCCGATCGTGTTGCCCAGCACCAGCTTGTTGTCGAGAATCGAAAATCCCCCCACAACTGATATCGGCGATCGGGAAACTGCCCATGCCGCCGCCATGCTCGAGCGGCAGGGGGATGCTCACGCGCACCGGATTGCTGACCGGCGTGCTCATGCGGTAGTACTCGCGCCGCTGCAGGCGGATCAGCGATTCGGGAATCGCGGCGGTGAAGGCGGGGCTGCCTTCGAAGTTGCTGGCCACCAGACCGTCGGTACTGAACAGGATGCGGATCTTGTCGAGCGTTGTCTCGAAGCCAAGTTTGTTCGCGGTCAGGGCGCGCTTGTTCTGGTCGGCGGCGGGCGAGCAGTCGAGCACGATGGTGCCGCGTTCGGCATCGACTTCGAGGATGGTGGTGACGCAGACGTCGGCTTCGCCGCGGATCAGCATCCGGATCAGCTGCTTGTTGGCCTGGATCTGGCGCAACAGGACGATGATTTCGCGGCGCGATTCAACTTGATAGTCATGCCAGTTGTCCATACTCGCATCGCTCGCTTGCATTCGGAAGCCATTGTCTAGGGGGCGATTAACAGTGCTTAAGCATGCCATGGGGGCTGGCAGCGCTTGCCCGGAACGTTGCGCTGCTTCAATATGATATAGCCAGGCCAGCAGTTCCGCAATGGCCCGGTACAGGGCGGGCGGGATCTGTTGATCGAGGTCCAGGTCCATCAGCATGGCCACCAGTTCGCGCGATTCGTGCACGAACACGCCTACCTCTTTGGCCCGTTCGATGATCTGTTCGGCCACCATGCCCTTGCCCTTGGCCACGACCTTGGGCGCAGCTTCGCCGTTGCGGTAAGCCAGGGCCACGGCCGACTGGCGGCGCGGCGGGCCGTGTTCGCCGTTATTCATCATGCGGCGCAGCGCAGCGCCGATCGAGAGCGAGGACAGCGGGGTGCCGGCCGCCTGCATCGCCGCTTCCAGGCGCGCCGCGTGGGCGCGCAGCACGGGACTGGCGTCGGCGCCGGCGTCTAGCTGCAGGTGCAATTGCTCGCCGCGCAGGGCAAAGCGGGCGCCGATCTCGCCCAGCAGGGCAAAGCGCAGCTTGAGCGCGCTTTGCCAGCCCGGTTCGGGCTCGGCCTCGCCCTGGCCGCGGCTGCCCTCGGATTCGTCGCGCTGGATTTCCCAGCGCATTTCCTGGCCCGGCCAGACCTGGCCCTGCCAGGCCACGCGGGCCTGCTCCTGGGTTTGCAGCTGCAGATTGATCAGCTGGGCGGCGACCGGATCGGTGGCGCTGGCCGGGCGCAGCATCTGGGGCTCCTGGCCGAGGTCGGCCAGCGAACGTTGCCCGGCCGACCATTCGGCCACGTGCGATTCGTAAAACAGGCCGCTCTTGCCGACCGCGTCTTTCAGGGCCGCGGCCAGCTGCTCGGGCGGCGGGTTCGGATGGGGGCTGAGCGCGGTCTTGGCGACGATGGTGTCGCCGTGCGACTGCGCCATCGCCATGCCGAGCACATTCGAGAGCACGCGCGCCGTTTCGCTCAGGGTCACGGGCGCCGCGCCCGGCAGGGCCGGGGCCGGATCGGCGCCGACAGCAGCTGGCCCAGCGCGGCCGCGCTGGCCTGGGTGCGGGTGGTGGCGGCGCCTTCGTCGGCGCCATCGAGATAGGGCGCGGCGGCAGCCATGGGCGGGGCTTCGGCTTCGAACTGGGTCAGCTGGCCTAGGCCTGGCCTTCGACCTGGAAGGTGGGGCGCGGGGTGAGCGAGATCAGCGTCATCGGCACCGACTTGCCCGCTTCTGCGCCGGGCGGCAACTGCATGCGGGCGGCGGTGCCGCCCACTTTCACGAGAAAGCTGCCGTCATTCAAGCGGGTCAGGATGTCGCCCTGGACATGGCGCCCGACCATGGCGGCCAGCGAGCGGGTGAACGCTTCCTGGCGCGGGTCGGCGACCGGGGACAGGCGCGCGCTGGCGTCCGGGCGTCCGACCGGCGTGATGCTGATGTCGGCCCGGGGCAGCATCGCCTGTCCTTAGCCGCCGTAGGCGTGCGAGACGCGGCGCTGGTTGCCGCTGTTGCTGATCAGGGCCGACAGCTGGGCCATCCACGGCATGGTGAGGTCGCGGATGCGGCGGTCGTCGTCGAGCATCTGGCGGATCGCCCGCACCTTGCGTTCGCGGTTGGGACCGGCCAGGGCCAGCGCCGGTTCGCTGTCCTTCAATTGTTTGGTGTAGGCGGCGCACTGCTGCTCGAGCAGCACCAGGCGGTCCCAGTCGCTGCTTTCGGCGGCCTGGACCATTTGTTCGGTGATGCCCATCATTGCTTCGTAGACCGTGACCACTTCCTGACTAGTCATCATGCTTAAGCGCTCGCGTAGGTGAGTGGAGAGGAGACCGCCGCGCCGCGGGGGCCGGGGTAAACTGCACGGCCGATGAGGTTTCGATCGCATTCCAGGCGCTGCGCAGGTCGCCCAGCAGCTTTTGCACTTCTTCCAGGATGCTGACGTCGTTTTTCAGGTTCGCCTGCAGCAGGCGCGTGCCCATGTATTCGTACAGGGCATCGAGTCCCTCGGCGATTTCGCCATCGCTTTTTTGTCGAGCGAGGCGCGCAAGCCGCTGTCGATGATCAGGATGGCCTTGGAAATGGCTTCGCCCTTGGCCGCGATATTGTTGGCCTTCATGTTGACGATGGCCGCGCCGAGCGCCTTCATGGCGCCGTCGAACAGCATCACGATCAACTGGTGCGGACTGGCCGAACTGACCCCGGTCTCGACGCCCACTTTGGCGTAGGCGTTGACGCCGTATTGCTTGGATCCGAACATGGTGATGTGCTCCTAGATTATTTCGTCTGCGCCGACAGGGCGGCCAGCTGCTGGGTCAGGAAAGTCGAGGTCTGGCTCATGCTCGAGATCGAGACGTCCAGTGCCGTGTATTGCGCGCGGTAGCGCTTTTCAATGTCGCCCAGGCGCAGACCGAAGTCTTCCTTCTGGCGGGTGATGGTCTTGATGCTGGCGCTGATGCCGTCGGTGCGGTAGATGATCAAGCCCTTGGCACCGAGGAAACCGTTGGTCAGATTGGTCAGCTGGTAGGCATAGCCCTGCGAGAAGCCGACCGTGCCGCGCGCCGAGGGGCGCCGCCGGTGACTTCGATCTTCAGGCCGTCGGCGTCCGAGCCCTTGCCGGTCAGGATTTGTCCGGAGCTAGGCCGCGGCCTGGCCGCCGATGGTGCTTAGCCACGTCGATGCTTAAAGCTGGGGGGGGGCCGCGCCGAAGATGTCGGCGAAGGTGGTGCCGGAACTCGAGTTGAGCTTGATGTTCGAGATCGACCCGTACTTGGTCGAGGCGATCTGCAGCTTGCCGTTGTCGTCCACGGTCGCATTGACGGCCAGCTCATTGCTGGCGAAGCTGCCCGCGCCGTTGATGGCCGACTGGAACAGCGTGGCCAGCTGGGCCGGGGTATAGGTGCTTAACCGCCAGGGTGAAGCTGGCAGTGCGGTTGGCGGTGACGGGATCGGTTTCGTTGAGCGTCACGCTCCAGGTGGTGTTGGCGGCGATGGTGGTGGTCGGCGCCAGCGCGTTGTCGCTCAGCAGCGTGCCCTTGGTGGCCAGGGCCGTGATGTTGACCCCGTATTCGCCCGGCTTGGTGGCCGCGGTCGAACTCTGGAACTGGACCAGCGAGTCGGACGCCTTGCCGACCGCGGCGAACACGCCCGCCACATCCTTGAAGTTGGTCTTGATCGCCTTGTCGAGCTTGGCGTTGTCGAGCGAGAGCGTGCCGTCTTTCTGGAAGCTGATGCCGACCTGGGACAGGGACTTGAAGTCGCCCGTCAAGCCCGTGATGCCCTGGGTGAGCTGCTTGCGCAGCTGGGTCTGCAGGTTTTGCACGGTCGAGTCGCCCAGCAGCGCGCCTAGCCTTCTTCGATTCCGGGTTGTAGCTGGTGACGTCCTTGATCGATTTGTTCAGGTCGTTGTACGCCTTCACGAACGCGGCCACGCCGGTCTTGACGGCGGAAGTGTCCTGCGAGACCACCAGGTTGGCCTTGCCGACCGTGCCGATGGTCAGGCTGATGCCTTCGATGGCGTCGGGCACGGTGCTCGTTTCGCTGGTGATGGCGATCCCGTTCACATTGAGCAGGGTGCTCTGGGCCGCGGTGCTCTGGGTCAGGCTCTGGGCGCCGCCCGGGTCGTGCCCGAGCAGGGCCGCGATGTCGGTGTCGACCGGGCCGCCGCCGGTGCTTAAGCCACGCTGATCTTCATGCTCGAGGCGGCGCCGGTCTTGGTGGAGGTGAGCACCAGGTGGTTCGGGGTGGCGCTGCCGTCCGAGACGATGGTGGCGGTGACGCCCACATTGGCCTTGTTGATGGCGTCGCGGATGCCTTGCAGGGAATTGTTGCTCGCGTCGATGACGACGCTGCCGCTGATCTGGCTGGCGTTCTGGGTGAAGGTGGCGCCCAGGTAGCTGCCGCCGGTGCCTGCCGTCAGGCTTAGCCAGGGCGGTATTGCTGCTTAAGCCACGGTGATCGGCGAGGAACTGCTCGATACCAGGCGGATGCTGCTGGTGGCGGTCAGCGAGGAGCCGCCGTTGGCGGTCAGGGGCTAGAAGCTTGCCGACGCCGCCGGTGACGGTGCCGGTGACCGCTTCGGCGATCACGATGTTCAGAACCGTCGGCGGCGCTAAATTGCAGGGTGCTTAAAGGGCGGCGGTGCCGGTAAACGTGATGCTTAAGCCGCGGCCAGCGCGGTGGTGGTCGGGGTCGAGCCGGTCAGGGCCGCGTCAATCGAGGCGGCATTGACGTTGCCGGTGCCGAGATCGACGCCGCCGACCGTGAGCGCATAGGTGCCGCCGGTCGCGTCGACGTTGCCAAAGCCGCTGAACACGGTGGCGCCGGTGCTGGTCGGCTGGGCGCTGGCGGTCACGCCCGAGGTGGCGCTCTTGGCATTGATGGCTTCGGCCAGGGCCTTGGCGCTGCGGGTGGCCGAATCGGTGGCAATGGCGGTGCCATTGATCGAGAGCGAACCGTTGGCGATGCCGCCGCTGGCCACGCCGGCGCCCAGCGCTGCTTAGCTAGCCAGGCCGAAGCTGCCGCCGGTGGTGGTGCCGAGCTGGAACGAGAGCGTGGTGCTGTTGCCGCTGCCGATGGCGGCCGTGGTGCTCAGGCGCCCGGCCGTGGCCAGGGTCTGGGCCGAGGCGATCTGGGTCACGTCGACCTTGTAGGTGCCGGGCACGGCCTTGCTGGTGGCGGTGCCGACCATGACGTCGGTATTGGTCGAAATGGCGGTGTTGGACATGAAACTGGAGAGCGACGTCAGGCTGGCCAGGGAGCCCTGGAAGCCGCTCACGGCGCCCGTGATCGAGCCGAGCGCGGTCAGCTTGGCATTAAAAGCGGCAACTTTCTTGTCGAAGGTGGCAAGCGGCGCGGCTTCGACGGCCATCAGCTTCGAGATGATGCCCTCGACGTCGATGAGGCCGGAACCTATGCCCAGTGATGAGATGCCCACGTTTTTTCTCCAGTAGAAAGCAACAGTATGTGTTGTTAACGGCA
The DNA here is from genome assembly GCA_024703915.1 of Massilia sp. H-1. Taxonomy (GTDB): domain Bacteria; phylum Pseudomonadota; class Gammaproteobacteria; order Burkholderiales; family Burkholderiaceae_D; genus Telluria_A. The sequence goes on from CP087969.1 coordinate 4,133,274, forward strand.
GTTTCGAAGCCGACTTGAGAGCGGGTTTTACCTCTTACTTCGAGAAATGATGGGTGAAAAGAAACGAAAAATCCCCGGCTGGAAGGCTCCAGCCGGGGATTCAATACTACACCTGAACGTGTCAGGAAGCTTGTTAGCCGCGCAGCAGGGCCAGCACGCCGTTTGGCAGCGAGTTGGCCTGGGCCAGCATCGCGGTACCAGCTTGTTGCAGGATCTGGCCGCGGGTCAGGTTGGCCGTTTCCGCAGCGAAGTCGGTATCCTGGATGCGGCTACGAGCTGCCGACAGGTTTTCCGAGGTCGTTTGCAGGTTGCTGATGGTCGAAGCGAAACGGTTCTGGATCGCACCGAGGCGAAGCACGGCTGTTGTTGATGGCGGTCAGGGCGGCATCGACCACGGCCAGCGCGTTGTTGGCGCCGTCGGTGGTGCTGATGTCGATGGTCGAGACCGACGACAGGACCGATGCTTGCGGGGTGGTCGCCGCGAACAGGGTGGTACCAGCGCTGGTCGAGACGGTGTAGCCGCTAGGCGAACCGAGACTTGACCTGGCCGCCGACGGTCGAGCTGTCGGTAGCGGCTGCGGCACCCAGGGTCGCACCGGCGCCGACTGCTGGCGAGGTGGCGGCGGTCGAGAAGGCATCGGTGCCGGTCAGCACGATGGTGCCGGTCGCACCTGCGGTGTTGGCGAAGTCGGCGATCTGGATGTCTTCGCCTTCTTCGTTGCGCAGGGTGATCGAAGCACCGGTGCCGACTGCGGTGATGCCGGTCGCGGCCGTCTGGGCGTTGATGGCGGTGGTCAGGGCCGACAGGTCGGTCACGTTCGAGACCGTGGCGCCGATCGACACGGCGCTCGAGTTCGCACCTTTCAGCGAGAACGTCACGGTACCGGCAGCGCCGAGGCCGCTCAAGGTCGCTTCGGTTGCAGCCTGGGCCGTCACACCGGTCGTTGCCGAGGTGCCGTTGATGGCGGTCGCGACCTTCTTGGCCGAGTCATGGCAGCAACAACTGCTGCGGTGGCGCTGGTGCCGTTACCGGCGATGGTCAGGGTCTGGGCGGTGACGCGGTTGGCTGCGAAGGCGGCGGCAGCGGCGGTGGCTTCGCCACTGGTGCTGATGGGCGACCGAGGTTTGCAGGTTGTTGCTGCCGATGTCAGAACCCTTGGCGCTGGCGATGCCGACAGTGATGGTCTGGTTGGCATTGGCGCCGACCTGGAACTGGGCGGCGGCGAGGGTGCCGTCGAGCACGTTCTGGCCGTTGAACTGGGTGGTGTTGGCCACGCGGCTCAGTTCTTGTTTCAGTTGCGATACTTCGTTATTCAGTGCTGCGCGGTCCGACGAGGAGTTGGTGCCGTTGGCCGACTGCACCGACAGTTCACGTACGCGCTGGAGCAAGTCGCCAGCCGTCTGCAAGCCGCCTTCAGCCGTCTGTGCCAGCGAGATGCCGTCGGATGCATTGCGCACTGCCTGGTTCAAGCCTTTGATCTGGGAAGTGAAACGCTCGGAAATTGCCAGACCAGCGGCGTCGTCTTTTGCGCTGTTGATACGCAGGCCGGACGACAGGCGCTGCAGGGAAGTGGCCAATGCACCTTGCGACGCATTCAGATTGCGCTGCGAATTGAGGGAGGCGGTATTGGTGTTGATCGTTGCAGTCATTTTGATTCTCCTGGCTTATTACTTGGTGGGCAACTTGCCCTTGTTCACTTTGGTCTGCTCCCGTGTTCCGGAACAATCACACCGCAGTTGAATCAGGTAACGGAGGCCAAGCACAAAAGTTGATGGTGAGAATCAACAATAAAAGCGTAAAAAACCCCTCAATTCTTTGTTTAGAGCGTCGTCTGACGACAGCATTTTTGTATTCTTTAGGCCAAAATAAATTTTATTTTCAAAAATTTGCCTTGGCAGGAAGTCAATAACGGCGGGCTGCAAACTTGCCAATGCGGCTAGTAGTTGTCAGCCCGCCAGTATTTTTACTGACGCAGCAGGGCCAGTACGCCGTTCGGCAACTGGTTGGCCTGGGCCAGCATCGCGGTGCTTAGGCCTGTTGCAGGATCTGACCACGGGTCAGGTTCGCCGTTTCCATCGCGAAATCGGTGTCCTGGATCCGGCTGCGCGCGGCCGACAAGTTCTCCGAGGTCGTTTGCAGGTTGTTGATGGTGGCCGCAAAGCGGTTCTGCATCGCGCCCAGCGACGCGCGGCTGTTATTAATGGTGGTCAGCGCCGCATCGACCACGGCCAGCGCATTGTTGGCGCCCTCGGTGGTACTGACATCGATCACCGACACCGCCGACAGGGTCGACGTGTTCGGGGGGTGGTGGTGGCGAACAGGCTGCCAGGCTGGTGTCGGTGGTGACCGTGTAGCCGCTGCTGCTGCCGAGCTTGACCTGGCCGCCCACGGTCGAGCTGTCATTGCCCGCCGGAACCAGGGTGGCCGCCGCGCCCACCGCCGGGGTGATCGCCGCCGACGAGAAGGCATCGCGCCCGGTCAGGTCGATGGTGCCCATGCATGCATGCCTGTATTGTTGAAGTTGGCAATCTGGATATCTTCTCCTTGTTCATTACGCAGCGTGATGCTGGTGCCGGTGCCGATCGCGAAGATGCCCGTGTTGGCGGACTGGGCATTGATTGCCGTGGTGATGGCCGACAGGTCGGTCACGACCGATACCGTGGCGCCGATCGAGACCGGGGTGCCGTTCGAGCCTTTCAGTTCGAAGGTCACGGTGTAAGCCCAGGGCCAGGTTCGACAGTGTCGCTTCGGTGGCGCCCAGGGCGGACACCCCGGTGCTGGGCGACGAGGCATTGATGGCGGCGGCCACCTTCAGGGCCGAGTCGCCCGCGGCGACGGTGGCGGTGGCGCTGGTGCCGTTGCTTAAGCAATGGTCAGGACCTGGGCGGCGACGCGGTTCGGCGCGAAGGCGGCGGCGGCCGCGGTGGCCACGCCGCTCGAAACCGTGTCGGCCACAGCCTACTGCCGTTTGCAGATTGTTGCTGCCGATGTCGGACCCCTTGGCGCTGGCGATGCTGACCGTGATGGTCTGGTTGGCATTGGCGCCGACCTGGAACTGGGCGGCGGCCAGCGTGCCGTCGAGCACATTCTGGCCGTTGAACTGGGTGGTATTGGCCACCCGGCTCAGTTCTTGTTTGAGCTGGGCGACTTCATTTTGCAGCGAAGCGCGGTCGGACGAGGAATTGGTGCCGTTGGCGGCCTGGACAGCCAGTTCACGCACACGCTGCAGCAAGTCATGCCAGCAGTGCCGAGGCCGCCTTCAGCGGTCTGGGCCAGCGAGATGCCATCGTTGGCGTTGCGTGCTGCCTGGTTCAGACCGCGAATCTGGGAAGTGAAGCGCTCCGAAATGGCCAGACCTGCGGCGTCGTCTTTCGCGCTGTTGATGCGCAGGCCGGACGAGAGGCGTTGCAGGGAAGTCGCCAGTGCGCCTTGCGACTGGTTCAGATTGCGCTGGGCATTGAGGGAAGCGATGTTGGTGTTGATCGTTGCGGTCATGATAAATCTCCTTGGGTGCTGCGGGTCGTGCCTGGTGGGCTGCTTTGCCCCTTGTTCACCTTGGTCTGCCTCTTGCGCTCCGAGACAATCAAACCGTAGTTGAATCTGGTTACGGTGGTGCGCGGTGAAGCTTGACGATGCTTCCGTGCCAACAAATGACAAAAAGCATCGCCAAAACTGCCCTGGGAGCAGTCCTAGACGACGCTTTTTTTGCTTCTTGAATGCGAACAGAGAGGTGTTTACCCCTCTGTTCTTGGCTTAAAAACAAGAAAATAAATGCGGCGGATGAGCCAACAGCGCGCCGCCGACGCGCTGTTCGCCTGGCGCAGGGCCGTTTAGCCGCGCAGCAGGGCCAGTACGCCGTTCGGCAACTGGTTGGCCTGGGCCAGCATCGCGGTGCTTAGGCCTGTTGCAGGATCTGACCGCGGGTCAGGTTCGCCGTTTCCATCGCAAAATCGGTGTCCTGGATCCGGCTGCGCGCGGCCGACAAGTTCTCCGAGGTCGTCTGCAGGTTGTTGATGGTGGCCGCAAAGCGGTTCTGCATCGCGCCCAGCGAAGCGCGGCTGTTATTAATAGTCGTCAATGCCGCGTCGACCACGGCCAGCGCATTGTTGGCGCCCTCGGTGGTACTGACATCGATCACCGACACCGCCGACAGGGTCGACGTTCCTGGGGTGGTGGTGGCGAACAGGCTGCCCGCCGTGTCGGTGGTGACGGTATAGCCAAGCTGCTGCTGCCGAGCTTGACCTGGCCGCCCACGGTCGAACTGTCATTACCCGCCGGAACCAGGGTGGCCGCCGCGCCCACCGCATGCGCGTGATCGCCGCCGACGAGAAGGCGTCGCGCCCGGTCAGGTCGATGGTGCCCATGCTGCATGCCTACTGTATTGTTGAAGTTGGCGATCTGGATATCCTCGCCCTGTTCATTGCGCAGCGTGATGCTGGCGCCATTGCCGACCGCAAAGATCCCCGTGTTGGCCGACTGCGCATTGATCGCCGTGGTGATGGCCGACAGGTCGGTCACGGCCGACACGGTGGCGCCGATCGAGACCGGGGTGCCGTTCGAGCCTTTCAGTTCAAACGTGACGGTGCTTAAGCCAGCGCCAGGCCGGACAGCGTCGCTTCGGTGGCGCCCAGGGCGGACACCCCGGTGCTGGGCGACGAGGCATTGATGGCGGCGGCCACCTTCAGGGGCCGAGTCGCCCGCGGCGACGGTGGCGGTGGCGCTGGTGCCGTTGCTTAGAACGATGGTCAGGATCTGGGCGGCGACGCGGTTCGGCGCGAAGGCGGCGGCGGCGGCAGTGGCCACGCCGCTCGAAACCGTGTCGGCCACGCCTACTGCCGTTTGCAGATTGTTGCTGCCGATGTCGGAACCCTTGGCGCTGGCGATGCTGACCGTGATGGTCTGGTTGGCATTGGCGCCGACCTGGAACTGGGCGGCGGCCAGCGTGCCGTCGAGCACGTTCTGACCATTGAACTGGGTGGTATTGGCCACCCGGCTCAGTTCTTGTTTGAGCTGGGCGACTTCGTTTTGCAGCGAAGCGCGGTCGGACGAGGAATTGGTGCCGTTGGCGGCCTGGACAGCCAGTTCACGTACACGCTGCAGCAAGTCATGCTAAGCAGTGCCGAGGCCGCCTTCAGCGGTCTGGGCCAGCGAGATGCCATCGTTGGCGTTGCGTGCTGCCTGGTTCAGACCGCGAATCTGGGAAGTGAAGCGCTCCGAAATGGCCAGACCTGCGGCGTCGTCTTTCGCGCTGTTGATGCGCAGGCCGGACGAGAGGCGTTGCAGGGAAGTCGCCAGTGAACCTTGCGACTGGTTCAGATTGCGCTGGGCATTGAGGGAAGCGATATTGGTGTTGATCGTAGCGGTCATTTTGAATCTCCTGACGGGGTATTACCGGGTGGGCTACCTTGCCCTTGCTGACCTTGGTCTGCCTCTTGCATTCCGAGACAATCAAACCGTGGTTGATGCTGGTAACGGAGACCCATCAGAAAAAATGAGCGCACAAAATCGGTCAAAACGGCGCCGAATACCGTTTTGACGCGCCAAAAACCGGCTCTTGGCGACCGATTTCTGGTTTTCTTTACCGAGAACAGAGGGGTAAAAGTAGCTCTGTTCTGCGTTTAAATAGTTTGGCTTAAGACGCTGCTTCTACCCCCGAAAACGGGACGTTTGGCAGGCGTGTGGGGTCAGGTCTGACATTCGGACACGAGCTCGTGCGCTGCGCACGAGCTCGTGTCCGAATGTCAGACCTGACCCCCAACGAACTCCGGCCATGCGGCGGCCTCGCCTGCCAGGGGCGTGCAGTGTCCCTAATGCAGGGACACAGGGATGCGGGGATTGCCGCATTCAGAACTGATAACGGCGCGGATAAAGAATTGCTGAAGGGGAATTTGATTTATTTGTTGCGTGTTGCTGCAGCGCGGAGTGCTGCCGCGATCTATATACTTCCCATCTATTCCAATGGCCCCCATTTGAAAGCCGCAATGACAACTTTAGTTCGCAACTTGGCACGATCGGCCTTGCTGCTCCTGGTGACGGCGTGCACCATGCACGGCGCCGACAAAGTTCCGTCTGCGTCGGCCGACGACGAGATCACACGCGCCGCAGCCGAAATTGATCGGCGCATCGAGTACGAAAACAAACATCCGTTCAAGACCTTCATTTCACCGAACACGCGCAACGTGGGTTACGCCACGTATTACAAGGCAGCGGGACGGCGGATCGAGGAAGTCGGAACCCACGATTTTCCTCAAAAAGACGGCAAGAAGCTGTACGGCGCCCTGATCCTGTATATCCCGATTTATCAAGATGGCAGCCTGTACATGCGCGATGGCGGTCCGAAGATTGAAAAAGCTCGGGCAATGCCGATCTCGATCAGGCGGCGCTGGACATCGTGCGCAAGGCTGCGCCGTTCAGGGGCTTTCCCCCCCCACATGCTGTCCCCATCTGCAGATGATGTGTGGGTCATGGTGAGTGGGTTTACCTTCAAACATGGCGGAAGCGCCGCGCCGCGGGTGGACGTGGTGAAGCAATGAGGCGGCTTTTAGAGCAAGCCATTCACCCTATGAATGCTGAACAGGGGCGGGCGCATGCTTGACGCGGTCGATTTCGTGGGTCATTGCATCGAGGGCTTGGCTGGATGGCGCTACGTTCTATCGCCATCGTTTCGGCGCCGCACACATATGCGCTGGCAATCTCAATCAAAGCGGGAAACCGGAGTGGAAATGCTGACCTTTGGCGGCAGCTTTTTCTTCGTCAGCATCATTGTTGGCGCGCTCATCTGGTCGATCCTCGTGCCCTAGCTCCCATCCTGCTTCTTGATCAGGCTGGCTGAGACCCGCAAAGGGATTGTGGGTGGCGGGCTGCACCGATTCCGACTGCAAGCCCGGACCGCGGTCCGCTTCCAGATAGCGCGAATGTTCGTTGTCGTGGCAGTACAGGCACAGCAGCTCCCAGTTGCTGCCATCGGGCGGATTGTTGTTGTGGTTGTGGTCGCGATGGTGCACGGTCAGCTGCGATACATTGGCATGCGTGAACTCGCGCATGCAGCGCCCGCAAATCCAGGGATACATCTTGAGCGAGCGCTCGCGATAGCCTTGTTCGCGCGTGTCGGCCGCGCGGCGGGCGTCGGCGACGATCTTGTCGAGTCTTGCGGCGTCGGGCTTCTTGGTTTGCATGGCAGTGTGCTGGTGGACAGGGGGATAGCCCATTATAGCGGCCTTCATTGACCCTGCATGGCGCGCATGCTATGGTTTTCCATGCCCCAAGCGACTGTTCATTTTTCGTTCCGTGCACGCCTGTGCACCGTTTTCGCGGTCCTCGCCATGTTCGCCGGACCGGTACAAGCACATCAAGACCGCCTTTTGCCGGTGCAGGCCGACGGTGCGATACCTGATCTGCGGCCGGGCGGATTGCCTTACTACCAGAACATTACCTTCTTCGAGCCGGGCTACGACCCGAAGCGGAAATTCAACTCCAGTCGGAATTTTCTGTTCAACTTGAATAACGCGAAGTTGATCAGTGTAGAAGGATCCGAAGCCGCGCCTTCCGACGACGGTGGCCAATTCAGGGAAAGCCGATTTGCCCCCGGACTGCATGCTCAATTCAGACAGCTGATGCGAACCAGTACGGATGCCGGAAACGATGAACCCTTGTCCCGTCCGCCCTTTGGTGCGGTGGCATGGTGTCTGCTCGCACTTGCCGCGCTGGTTGGCGTTGTCGCACTGCGTTCGGTACCGCCCAGTTCTGAAGTGCGCATCCGCAACAACAGTGCTTTCCCGTTCCAGCAAGTCGACATCAATGGCAAGGAATACGGCAACATCGGCCCAGGCAAGTCCAGTCAATACCGAACCATGCGCGTGGCATATCGCTACGCGAGCGTCAGACTCTTCGCCGGAACAAAGGCGATGCAACTGGCGCCGGAAGATTACGTCGGTGAAGTGCCGCTGGGAAGTGGCAAGTTTACCTATGTACTGGACATCGTGGACGCCGATCGAATTGTTCTGAGTGTGGAAACGGACGCGACCCATCAAGCTGGAGCAAGACCAAATTGAAATCCCTGCTCGCTCGCCTTCGTGATGCGCTGGGTCTGGAACTCATCGAGCAGCAGGTAGCATGCGAATAAATAGCCCATCATCTATACATCTGCAATGGATTTCTTGATACTGTCTTTTCTTGCTATCGTGGCCGTGGTTCTCCCATGCGCCATCTTCGTGCTCATCGCGTGCAGTAGGCGCACTTGTCAAAATTTGCACGAGGTCGCATGCGCGTTCAACAGCGTATGGTGCCCGGGCCACCAAGATCACTTACGGTGTGCTGGTCGCGTTGATCTGTTTTTTGGTCTTCATCGCCTTGTATCCCTCCGCCGATTTTTACCTGAACGAGTTGCAGAGGGTTACCGGACGCCAGCCACCGGTCGAAGCAAACGTTGTCGCACAAGATGCCACCTATCCCGACTCTCATGGCGACTATTGTTCGTTCGCTCGGATTCAACTGAATGAACGGTCCTACAACACACTATTAGATGAGCTGAAGGCAGACGAACGTTTTATCATTAGCGAAAATGGCGAACTCTCATGGGGCGGCCTGACGGAAAGCAATTTGCAGGCCGCTACGTGTCGTCAGTTCCTTCGCACGCGCTGATGTCGTGGTTGACCACCAGTACAAGATCTCGTTCCTGGAAAGTGCAGCAATCGAAGTGGCCATTTGCATCACCTAGTCATATTGAACCGCGATTAGTTTACCAAGCGCCGATGCGCATTCTTGGGCCACTGCTTATGGCACCAGTTGTTGCGGCACGGTCCGCCAGTGTGCCGCTTGAGGCTTTCGCCAGTCTCTACTTGAATATACAGACGCCTTGTTGCACAATCAGCCATTTTTCCGGTGGGAGATGCACGATGAGTGATCTGGAAGCGGTCGGCGCCCTGGCGATGGCAGGTTTGGTGGCCAGCGAGATCGAGGGCGATAAAACGCCGCCGACCGCCAGTGCCGCGCCCTGTGCGAAATGCGCCAACTGCCAGGCGCCCTTGGGCGGCGCGTATTGCCAGTCCTGCGGCCAATCGGCCCACATTCACCATTCGCTGTTGCACCTGGCCGAAGAGGTCGTCCACGGCATCCTGCACTTCGACGCCAAAGGCTGGCGGACGATCCCCATGCTGGTGGCCTTTCCCGGCCGCCTGACGCGCCGCTACATCGACGGCCAGCGCAAGAACTATGTTTCGCCGCTGGCGCTGTTCCTGTTCATGGTGTTCCTGACCTTCTTTGCGGCCTCGTTCGGCGGCGGCGAGATTCAGACCCACGACGCCAAGATCGCTTCCCTGACAAAACAGCTCGCGTCGGCCAAGAGCCGGGTCGAGCGCGATGAGCTGGCGCTCGCCGAGGCCCGCAAGGTCGATGCCGAGGTCGCTGATGCCGAGTCGGAGCTGGCCGCCTCGCGCAAGCTGCACTATCAAGCCGAGCAGCGCCTGCTGCGCGTCGTGTCGCCCGAAAAAGCGGCCATTCAGGACGGGGTAAGCGTGGGCGAATCCGGTTGGACCAGCAAGCTTGCCGCCAAGATCGTGGCCAGTCCGCCCAATCCCAATGCCGTTTTTCCGGAGTTGGAAAAAGGCATTCGTCACGCGGCCGCGAATCCCGAGCTGGCGCTTTACAAGCTCAAGAACACGACCTACAAGTTCTCGTTTCTGCTGATCCCGATCTCGCTGCCCTTCGTGTGGTTGATGTTCTTCTGGAAGCGTGGCGTGACCATGTACGACCATGCGGTGTTCGTGCTGTACTCGCTGTGCTTCATGTCCTTGCTGTTTGTCGTGCTGATACCGCTATCGAAAATCGGCATGGGCTGGCTGATTGGTTTGCTGGTGTTCCTGGCGCCATGCGCATGTGTTCGTGCAGCTACGCGGCACCTACGGACTGGGAAAATGGGGCGCGCTGTGGCGCACCTGCATGCTGCTATTGGTCGCCAACTTCGTGCTGTGCGTGTTCGTCTTGCTGGTGTTGATGATGAGCGTGCGCTAGGGAAAATCCGGGGCAGGAATTCCTGTTCGCGCAGCGGGTGGTAAAGTACGAAACGGCGCTGCTGTGCCAGCCACGATCGTGGCGTTTTCTTTGAATAGGATGAGCGATGGGCAAAGGCAGACTCGAAGCATTCAGCGATGGCGTCATCGCCATCATCATCACCATCATGGTGCTGGAACTCAAAGTCCCGCACGGCGACACCTTCGAGGTGTTGTGGCCGCTGATGCCGGTGCTGCTCAGCTACGTCCTCAGCTTCATCTACGTGGGCATCTACTGGAACAACCACCATCACCTGCTGCACGCGGTCAGCCATATCAGCGGCGGCGTGCTGTGGGCCAATCTCCATCTGCTGTTTTGGCTGTCGCTGATTCCGTTTGTGACCGGCTGGATGGGCGAGAACCATTTCGCGACCATGCCGGTCGCCGCTTACGGCGTCGTGCTGTTCATGTGCGCGGTCGCCTATTCGCTGCTGGTGCGCTGCCTGACCAGCCGCACCGATCAGAACAAGGTACTGGCCGAAGCGATCGGCGGCGACAAGAAAGGCAATCTGTCGCTGCTGTTTTACCCGGCCGGGGTCGGCCTGGCATTCGTGCATCCCTGGCTCGGCTTTGCCGTCTATATCCTGGTGGCGATCATCTGGTTCACACCGGACCGCCGCATCGAGCAACGTCTCGGGAAATAAGGCGCGCAGGCACGATCAAGCTGCCCGCGCCCGGCGACCGCCATCTGATTCCGGCCAAGCGCTTGCCCTGGCCGATTTTCGCCGCGCTTACTGCGCCACCACCACCCGGTTCTTGCCCGTTTTCTTGGCCTCGTACATGGCCTTGTCGGCCCGCTTGACCAACGCGCTCTGTTCTTCATTCGGCTGGCGCAGCGCCACCCCGGCCGAGAAGGTGATGAGCACCTTTTCGTTATCGTGCAGGAAGAAGTGCTTGGTCAGTTCGCTGCAGGCGCGTCATGGTTTGCGAGGCCGCGTCGACCGTGGTCTCGGGCAGCAGGATCAGGAATTCTTCGCCGCCATAGCGGGCGATCACATCGATCGAACGCAGCGTGCCCTTGACGATCTTGACCAGGTGCTTGAGTGCGCCGTCAGCCAAGCCTGGTGGCCGTAGGTATCGTTGAGGCGCTTGAAGTCGTCCAGGTCGAGCAGGGCGATGCACAGCGGCGTGCCGCGCCGGTCCGAGCGCGCGGTTTCGCGTTCGAACACGTCGTCCAGCCCGCGCCGGTTCAGGCTGCCCGTCAGCTGGTCTTCGCGCACCAGTTCGCTCATGTGCTGCAGCTTCGCTTCCAGCGCGTGGATGCGCTGTTCGGCTTCCATCACTTCCTGGCGCGCCAGCACCATGCGGTCGCGCGATTGCAAGGCTTCGGTCTGGATCGAGCGCGTCTCGCGCAGCAGCTCATCCATGATGCTATTGAGTTCGGTAATGCCGGTGGCGTGGCTGATCCGTTCGGACAGGCCGCCGATCTTCTCGTGGTAGTCGCCGGTCGAGGTGGCCACCGTGCCGAGGCGGTCGATGAAGGTCATCATCATGTTCTTGACCGTCACTTTCACGTCCGACAGGCTGTGCTTGAGCTGGCCCTGCTTGTAGATGACTTCCTTCCAGGCTGCGCGTGGCGTCTTCCAGCGCGCGGATCGATCGGGCCGGAAATGAGTTCTTGCACGACGTCGATCTGTCCGCGCAGCCAGCTGTCTTCGTCCAGCAGTTCGCTCACGTTGTTGAGCAGCAGCTTAAACAGGCGCATCAGCAGTTCCTGCTGCTCGGCCAGGTCGCCGGTCTTGATTTCGATCCGGTAGCACAGCTGCTTGAGGCGCGCCGACACCTCGGCCAGCGAGGCCTCGTCCTGGCGCACGCGCAATTCAGGAGCCGAGCGCTTCGGCTTCGGCCACCAGCTCAGGGTGAACCTTCGAGCAGGGATGCGACCGCAAAGTTCAGGCTGCGCGCCAGCATTTCAGCGCAGCTGCTTCGTATCAGGCGCTTCAGTAGCAAGCACGGCCAGTTCGATGGTGCTCGGTTTGCGGATGTGCTTTTCGAGCAACTGGCTCAGGTTGCGCGCATAGCCTTCCCAGTCGCGGGCCTTGGCGGCGCGCTGGAAGCGGTGTCCGAACTCGGCCAGTTCGCCTGGCTGCTCGGTCAGGCGGGTGGCGAAATCGGCCAGCAGCACGGCGGCGCCGTCGTCCACTTCCGCCGGTTCCGGCGCTGGCGCTGGCGCGGCAACGACCGGCGCGGCTTCCTCGATCCCGGCGATTTCGTTATAGATGATCGTGTAGTTTTGCGGCGTCGGGGCAATGCGGCGGATGGCAAGCCGTTTGAACGCTTCGCGTGCGATGTCGGCCGGGTTTTCCGGCGACGCGCCTGGCGGTGGGGTGGTAGACATGACGGGCGATTACCTTGGTCGAATTACGCGTTTCTGTAATGATATGCGATCGGCCAGTCTACCATTCATTGAATAAAAGCATCAGAAAACTATTACCTTTAAGCATTAACTACCAGGCATGCCGGGGCCTATTCGATCAGCTGGTTCTTGATCGCGTAATGGGTCAGTTCGGCACTGTTTTTCAGTTTCATCTTGACCAGCAGGCGCGAGCGGTACTCGCTGATGGTCTTGACCGAGAGCGACAATTCCTCGGCGATCGCGCTCACGGTCTTGCCCGAGGCGATCATCGTCAGAGTCTGGTATTCGCGGTCGGAGAGGGTGTCGTGCAGCGGCGTTTCGTGGTCTTCGCCAAGGGCGCTGGCCAGTTCCTGGGCCAGCGCGGCGCTCACGTATTTTTGGCCGGTGGCGACCTGGCGGATGGCCGTGACGAGTTCGCGCGGCGCGCTTTGCTTGGTCAGGTAGTAAGCCGCGCCCGCCTTGAGCGAGCGGATCGCGTACTGGTCCTCGCGGTGCATGGACAGCATCAGGACGGCGATTTCGGGGGTTTTCTTTCTTGACTTGCTTGAGCACGTCGATGCCGCTGCAGGTCGGGCATGGAAATATCGAGCAGCATCACATGGCACTTGGCCTTGCGAAACAGCTTGATCGCGTCGACGCCGTTCTCGGCCTCATCGCGATGACGATGATGTCGGGCGACTCGGCCAGAATCTGCTTGAGACCTTCGCGCACGATCGCATGGTCGTCGGCGATAAATACGCGGATGGTGGCTTTTTCGCTCATTGTTGCTTCTTACTGGTTTCGGGTACTGCTGCCATTATCGTCTGTCTTGGCGAAGTCAGCTTAATTTTGATGGTCACCAGCGTGCCGCCGTCGGGCGCGTGCGACAGGGCCATGGTGCCGCCCAGCGCGCGCCCCGCTCGTTCATGCCGCGCAAGCCGAACGAGCCGGGCTTGGTGCGGTCGGTCTGCGCGACCCCGACCCCGTTGTCGGCAATCGTCAGCGTCACGTGCTGGCGCGAACGCAGCAGGCGCACCGTCACCTTGCTGGCCCTGGCATGCTTGGCGATATTGGTCAGCGCTTCCTGGAAGATACGGAACAGCGCAGTCGCATGGTCCAGGCTGAGGTCGATCTCCTTTTCATTCGAACTGAAGGCGCAGGATATGCCGTTCTGCCTTTCGAATTCGCGGCTCTGCCATTCGAGGGCGGCGACCAGGCCGAAGTCGAGCATCGACGGGCGCAGGTCGAGCGAGATGCGGTGGATCGATTCGATCGTGCGGTCGACCAGGGCGTCGACATAGTCGGCCCCGCTCGCGCAGTTGCTGGTCGTCGGGCAGGCGCTGGGTCAGCATCATCAGCGCCATCTTGATGGCGGTCAGGTTGCCGCCCAGGTCGTCGTGGATCTCGCGCGGATGCGGGTGCGCTCCTGTTCCTTGACTTGCTCGATGTGGGCCGTCAGTTCGGCCAGGCGGGCGCGCGAGCGCGTCACTTCGAGCTGTTCCAGCTTGCTCGCCGTGATGTTGGTCATGATGCCCTGCCAGTGCACGCTGCCGGCCGGTTCCGGGCAGCGCGGGGGGTCGAGCGCAGGTTGATCCATTTCTGGTCGTTGTATTCGTCGATCCAGATCCGGCCTTCCCAGTTCCAGCCGGTCAGCGCCGCGGCCGAGGCGCGCATCGAATCGAGGTAACCCTTGCGGTCGTCCGGCATGATCAGTTCGAGGAAGCGGTGCGGATGGTGCTGCAGTTCGCGTGCTTAAGCAGACCCAGCAGGGCGGGGCAGCCTTCGCTCAGATAGGGGAAATCGACGCTGCCGTCCGCGTACAGAATGAACTCGTACACGAGGCCGGGCGTATGTGCTGACGATGGCCTGGGTGAGGTCGGCGTGGGAAGGGGGCGCAGGTCGCATCGGCAGATGTCGGCGGGGGAATGATGCTTTGAATCATACGGGAAAAACCTGCCGATCGGCAGCCCTGTTGGTACACTGGTGCCATGAAAAAACTGCTGCTGTTCGCATTGCTGTCGGCGCTGGCGTCGACCGGCCACGCCGCCGACCCGCCAGCCTCTCGTCGTGACGGTCGATCCTGCCAGGGAAAACCTGCGCCTGTTCCTCAATGACGAGGCGGGCCTGCCATTCAAGGGTTTCAGAACGACTGGCGTCCTGGCTGGACGGACGGGGCCAGCGTCTCGATCTGGCTTTCAACGCTTAAGGCATGTACCACGCCGACTTCAGTCCGGTCGGCCTGCTGGTGCAGGACGGCAAACAGGTGGCGCCTCTGAATCTGGCCGAGGGGAAAGGCAATTTCTTTCTCAAGCCGAATGGCGTCTTCATGCTGGACAAGAACGGGGCGCAGGTCGTCGAGGCGTCCGCCTACGCGGCGCGGGCCCAGGATGTGCGGCTCGCTACCCAGTCCGGGCCGATGCTGGTCATTAACGGGATGATCCATCCTGCCTTCAGTCCGGATTCGATTTCTCGCTTCGTGCGTAACGGCGTCTGCGTGGTCGATGGCAAGGTCATCTTCGTGATCAGCAATTACCCCGTCAACTTCTATGCGCTGGCCGCCTACATGCGGGATGGCATGCATTGCCGCAACGCCCTGTACTTCGACGGTTCGGTATCGAGCATGTATGCGCGCTGGGGGGCTGGCACGACGCCGGTGCGCCGCTGGGCCCGATCATCGCGGTCGTGAAGTGATACGGCTGGCGGGCGTTTAAGGCCGCAACGGTATCGCCTGGACAGGACGGCCGTGCGCCGTTACAATGAAGGCCATGAATAAAGCATTTGTCAAAGAGTCGGACCACGATGACGACGAGGAAGCAGCCGCCCTCGCGCAGGCGATTCCGGCCGGGTCCAAGAATTACATCACCCCAGGCTTAGCTACCAGCGCATCAAGGATGAGCTGCTGCACCTGATCGACGTCGAACGTCCCGAGATCGTCAAGGTCGTGCACTGGGCCGCCTCGAACGGCGACCGCTCGGAAAACGGCGACTATATCTATGGCAAGCGGCGCCTGCGCCAGATCGACAGGGCGCATCCGCTTCCTCACCAAGCGCATGGACTCGGCCGCCGTGGTCGACCCGACCATGCATTTTGGAAATGACCAGATTTTCTTCGGAGCCACCGTCTCGTATTCCAACGCCATGCATGAGGAACACGCGGTGACCATCGTCGGCATCGACGAACTCGATCCGCTCAAGGGCAAGATCAGCTGGGTGTCGCCGGTGGCGCGCGCTGACCAAGGCGCGAGGGGCGATGTCGTCACCCTGCAGACGCCGCTCGGGCCCGAAGAACTCGAGGTGCTGAGCGTGAGTTATCCGCCGCCCGCCAAGGACTAGTTTCCAATAAATAGCGAGTTGTCGATGTCGATTGCCCATAGCAGCCTGAATCACTTCCTGCGCATTCCCCTGGCGGCCGAAGTCCATTCCCGGCCATCGCTGCGCCTGAACGGCGCGGAAACCCTGACCCACCTGGCGGTCTACACGCGCCGACATGGGCGCCCAGGGCGCGCACGCCCCGTTCCAGCACGAACTGCTGACCGCGCTGTGCCAGCACTTCGGGGTGGCCGGGCCTCACCTGGACGCCAAGTATTTTTTCCACGACTTCGGCGCCTTCCGCCTGCAATGGGAAGCGCATACCGAGTTTTCGACCTATACCTTCGCCGAGCAGCGCTGCTGCGCGCCGCCATTGGCGCACGCCTTCGACCAGGTGGCGCTGCGCCACGTGCCCGAAAAATGGCTGCACGGCCTGAACGGCACCGTCATGGCTGCCACCCACGTGGTGCTGCTGGAAAGCGAGGCCTAAGCCTGGCCGACATGCGCCAGCTGTTCGGCGCCAATCTGCTGGTGGGCACCGACAGCCAGAGCCTGGCGCGTGTGGACCGACTTTGCGATCGCGCCCGACGGCTTCGGACGGGTGGTGGTGCAAGACCTCGGCATGCAATACCAGCAGGCGGGCTTAGCTGGTGCAGCGGGTGCTGGAAATCGAAACCTACCGCATGATGGCGCTGCTGGGCTTGCCGCACGCGCAGCAGGCCGCGCCCGTGCTCAACGCGATCGAAACCGAGCTGGCGCGCCTGTCGCTGGGCATGAACGACACGCGCGCGGCCGGCATGCCGGACGGCCCGGACGACGAGAGCGAGCTGCTGCAGGAAATCACCTCGCTGGCCGCGCGCATGGAAAAGCTGGCGCTGGAAAACAGTTACCGCTTCGCCGCCTCCAAGGCTTATTACGCGCTGGTGCAAGCCCGCATCGATGAGTTGCGCGAAACGCGCATTCCGGGCGTGCCGACCATCCGCGAATTCATGGACCGGCGCCTGGCCCCGGCCATGAACACTTGCGAATCGATGGTGCGGCGCCAGCACGCGCTGGCCGAACGGATCGGGCGCACCAACGACTTGCTGCGCACGCGGGTTGGCATCGTGCAGGAGCAGCAGAACCGGCGCATCCTCGAATCGCTCAACACGCGCGGCCCAGCAGCTGCGCCTGCAGCAGGCGGTGGAAGGCTTGTCGGTGGTGGCGATTTCCTACTACTCGATCGGGCTGGTCAGCTATGCTTAAGCAAGGCCCTCAAGGCCGCCGGGGTGCCCGTCAATCCCGATGTGCTGACCGGGGTCATGATCCCGGTGCTGGTGGCGGCGGTCTGGCTCGGCCTGCGCCGCATGCACCACCAGGTGGGGGCCAAGACTTAGGGAAAGCAGCGTCAGGCCGATTTTCTTGAAACCGGCGCCGCCCTGGCGCCGTATATATCAGGACTGTCACCTGCGCTTTCACCCGAGTCCGCCATGCCCCGTTTTCCGCTTGTTTTGCTTTGCCTGTTACCCGTGCAGGCCGCCGCCGAGGAGACGGCCGCCGTTGCGACCGTCGTCGTGCACGCGTCGCGCACCAGCGGGCTGGGCCAGGCCGATTCGGCCAGCGCCGGGGTGGTGACCGGGCAGCAGCTGGCCGCGCGCGCCGTCTACCGTCCGGCCGAACTGCTGGAAACGGCGCCCGGCCTGATCGTCAGCCAGCACAGCGGCGAGGGCAAGGCCAACCAGTTCTATCTGCGCGGCTTCAACCTGGACCACGGCACCGACTTGCGCACCACGGTGGACGGCATGCTGGTCAACCAGCGCAGCCACGCGCACGGGCAGGGCTGGACCGATCTGAACTTCCTGATCCCGGAACTGGCCGAACGCATGGATTTCCGCAAAGGGCCGTACAGCGCTGAGCACGGCGACTTCGGCGCCATGCGCAGTGGTCGACCTGCGCTATGCCGACGAGCTGGAGGACGGCATCGCCAGCGTCAGCGTGGGGCAGAACGGCTACCGGCGCGCGTGCTGGCCGATTCGCCGCACGCCTACCAGGGCCACCTGCTGTACGCGCTCGAAGGCTTTCACAACGATGGGCCGTTCACCCGGGGCGACGATTTCCGCAAGTTCAACGGCGTGCTGCGCTACAGCCGCGGCACGGCGGCCGACGGCCTGAGCCTGACCGCGATGGCTTACCGCGCGCCTGGAATGCCACCGACCAGATTCCCCTGCGCGCCGTGCGCGACGGCCGCCTGGGCCGCTTCGACCAGGTCGACGCCAGCGACGGCGGCGCGGCGCACCGCTACAGCCTGTCGGGCAGCTGGCGCGCCAGCACGGACGCGGGCGCGTCGGCGCTCACAGCCTCGCTGGTCGCCAGCCTACTCGACCTGTATTCGAACTTCACCTATTTCCTGGACGATCCCGTCAACGGCGACCAGTTCAGCCAGCCGGACCGGCGCGTCACGGCGGCGCTGAACGGGGAACACCGCTGGGGCCAGCAGCGGATCGGCTTTCAGTTCCAGAACGATAATATTTACAACGGCTTGTACCGCACGGTGGCGCGCTTGGCGCCTGGCCACCACGCGCGCAGACCACATCGTCGAAACCAGCGCGGCCCTGTTCTACGAGGTCGGAACGCGCTGGAGCGCGCAGCTGCGCTCGGTGGCGGGCGTGCGCGCCGATGGCTATCGCTTCCAGGTCGCCAGCGATCTGGCGGCCAATTCAGGGCGGCGCACGGCGCAGCTGATCAGCCCGTCGCTGAGCCTGGTCTTCGGGCCGTGGAACAAGACCGAGCTGTATCTGAACGCGGGGCGCGGCTTTCACAGCAACGATGCGCGCGGCACCACACAGCGCATCGACCCGGCCAGCGGGGCGCCAGCCGCGCCGGTCACGCCGCTGGCGCGCGCCACCGGCGTCGAGCTCGGCGTGCGCAGCGAGGCGGTGGCGGGCTGGCAGAGCGCGCTGTCGCTGTACCGCCTCGACGTCGCTTCCGAGCTCGTGTTCGTGGGCGACGCCGGGACCACCGAGGCAGGGGGCGGCCCAGCGGCTGCACCGGCATCGAGCTGTCCAGCTACTACAAGCCGAACCATGCGGCTGACGCTGGACGCCGACCTGGCCTTTGCGCGCGCTTTCGCGATGCCGATGCGTCCGGCCGGCTGCATCCCCGGCGCGGTCGAAGGCGTGGCCTCGCTGGCGCTTGCGCTCGACCATATCGGGCCCTGGTTCGGGGCGCTCCAATGGCGCTATTTCGGCCCGCGACCGCTGATCGAAGACAATGCGGTGCGCTCAGGCGCCACCTCGACCATCAATGGCCTAAGCTCGGTTACCGGATCAATGGCCGCAGCAAGATCATGCTGGAAGGGTACAACCTGGCCAACCGGCGCGCCTCGGCCGTCGACTATCTGTACCGCTCGCGCCTGGTAAGCGAGGCGGCTTAAGCAGCGAGGATGTGCATTTCCACCCGGTCGAATCGCGTTCGTTCCGGGTCACGCTGGTGTCGGCATTCTGATGCGCGCAATCGTGCGCGCCAACATGACTGCTAAACTAAGGGCAACTATTATCCCGGGGGGCGCTTGCCGCCCTGCACGCGCAAGTTACAACGCCCGGGGCCAATTCGGTCAATTTCGTTTGACAGCAAAAACCGGGTTGGCGATACTCTTTCAATCTGATTAATTTCTGTGTTGCAATACCCGTCCGCATTTCCGATTGCCGACCGCTAAGGATCCATGCTGCACTCACAGTTGCCCTCACTTTCCGCGCGCAGGAACCGTCCGTCCGCCCTTCCTGTGCGAGGCGCGCCGATGATCGGCCTGCGCCCGGGCGCCGATTCCGCCGAGCGCGTGCCCGACAAACCGGCGCTGGTCGCGCGCGTGCTCGCCTCGCGCGCGGTGCGTGTGGTGGTCGATTCGGCCGTGCTGCGCAATCTGGCGCTGGCCCTGCTGTGGGTGCTGGTGTGGCAGCTGGGCCGCCTGGTCGAATACACCGAACACGCGAGCGTCTGGTTTCCGGTGGCGGGGCTGACTTTTTCCGTGGTCTTGCTGGACGGCCTGCGCACCGCGCCCGGCCTGGCGATCGGCTGCGTGCTGGTCACCATGTGGGTGGGAGAGTTCTATGCCTTGCCGCTCACGCGCGCCGAGCTGGCCTGGGCCGGGCTGCTGTTCGCGCTCGCGCACGTGGGCAGTTACGCGGTCGGCGCGCGCCTGCTGCGCGCCATCGCCGCGCGTGGCAGCGGCGAGCTGCCCAGCCTGGTCCTGACCTTCCTGCTGATCGCCGCCCTCACGTCGCTGATGGCGATGGGCTGCGGCATCTGGGTGCTGGTCAGCACCGGCATGATGCCCGCGCGCGACGTGGCCACCGCCTGGCTGCCGTTCTGGATCGGCGACATGGCCGAACGGTGATCGTGATGGCGCCGTTCTTTGCCGCCGTGCTCAGCGCCATGTATCCGCGCGCCGCGGCGCGCCTGGCCACCACCTTCCGCCTGCAGCACCGGGCCCCCACGCCGCGCTTCAAGTACAAGCTGCTGCTGACGCTGGTGCTGATGTTCGGCTCGATGGCGCTCGCCTACGCCACCCGTTCGCCCAACAGCGCGTTCGCGATCTTCTTCCTGGTCATTCCCTACATGTGGATCGCCTGTACCGAACCGGCCTTCTACAATGTGCTCGCGGTGTCGCTGGGCAGCTTCATGATCGCCTTGCTGGTGCACGTGTTCGGGCTCAAGGAATTCGTGATGGTGTACCAGTTCGCGATCAATGTGATCGCGGCCAACGCGCTGTTCGGGCTGGCGCTGCCGACCCTCATTTCCGACAACGACAAGCTGCGCCGCGTGGCCGAAACCGACACGCTGACCGGCGCCGCCTCGCGTTCGGGGCTGGAGCGCCATGCGCGCGACGAGATCGACCGCTGCTTAAACTCAGCCACCTGCTGCCCTGACGCTGGTCGTGTTCGATATCGACTACTTCAAGAAGATCAATGACCTGTTCGGCCATCCGATGGGCGACCGGGCGCTGCGCAAGGTGTGCGCGATCGCCCAGCACTGCCTGCGTCCGACCGACATGCTGGGCCGGGTCGGCGGCGACGAATTCGTGGCGGTGCTGCCGGGGATCGGCCTCGAAGCGGCGCTGGCGATTGCGGAACGGATCCGGGCCCAGGTTTCGGCCAGCGAACTGGAAGGCGCGCTGGCGATGACGGCCAGTTTCGGCCTGTCCCAGCTGGAGCAGGGCGAGAGCTATGAAATCCTGTTCGAGCGCGCCGACCGCGCGCTGTACATCGCCAAGGAGCAGGGCCGCAACCAGGCGGCCACGCTGGCCGCGTAACAGGGTGGGGCGCTAGTTGCGCTCGCGCTCGACCCGGGTGACGCTTAGCCACGCCGCGCAGATTGCGGATCAGGTGGGCCAGATGCACGCGGTCCTTGACCTGGATCGTGAAGCGCAGCTGGGTCATGACGTGTTCGTCGTCCTCGTCCATGCCGACGTAAGAGATGTTGGCATCGGATTCGCCGATCTCGGCGGCCACGCGCGCCAGGATGCCTTTTCATTGTTGATCAGCAGGCGGATGCGGCAGTCGAAGCGGCGGTTCACTTCCTGGCCCCACTGGACCGGGATCCAGCGGTCCGGTTCCTTGGCGCGGGTGCGCTTGGCCGCCACGCAATCGTGGGTGTGCACGATCAGGCCCTGGTCGCGGCGCAGCTGGCCGATGACCTGGTCGCCCGGAATCGGCAGGCAGCACGGCCCCAGCTGGACCGAGACGCCTTCGGCGCCGTAGATCGTGACGGGATCGAGCTCATGCCTACCGCCTGGTGCAGGGTCGACGGCGCCGATGCGAGGTCGTCGTCGATCAGGCCGAAGATGTGGCGCGCCACCAGGGCCGCCATGCGCTTGCCGATGCCGATGTCCGCGTACAGCTCGTCCATGGTGTTGGCCGACGATTCGTTGAGCAGTTTTTCAATCGTGGCCTCGGGCAGGTCGGGACGGATGTTGAGCGCGGTGAGCGCCTGCGCCAGCAGTTCCTGGCCCAGTTCGACCGACTCGTTCAGATTGATCGTGCGCAGATGATGGCGGATGGCCGAACGCGCCTTGCCGGTGCGCACGAAGGCCAGCCAGGTCGGGCTCGGGCGCGAATTCGGATCGGTGACGATCTCGACGATGTCGCCGTTGCGCAGCTCGGTGCGCAGCTGCGCCGCTTCGTGGTTGATCTTGACGGCCACGGTATGGTCGCCGATGCCGGTGTGGATGGTGTACGCGAAGTCGAGCGCAGTGGCGCCGCGCGGCAGGGCGATGATCTTGGACTTGGGCGTGAACACGTAGACCGAATCGGGGAACAGGTCGACCTTGACGTGTTCGAGGAATTCGGCCGAGTCCCCGGTCTGCTGCTGGATGTCGAGCAGCGACTGCAGCCAGGCGTGGGTACGCTGCTGCAGGTCGGACAGGTTGGAGTCGCCATTCTTGTACAGCCAGTGCGCGGCCACGCCCGATTCGGCGGTGCGGTGCATTTCCTGGGTGCGGATCTGGAATTCGACCGGCGTGCCGTAGGGGCCGATCAGCGTCGTGTGCAGCGACTGGTAGCCATTGAGCTTGCGGATCGCGATGTAGTCCTTGAACTTGCCCGGCATCGGCTTGTACAGGCCGTGCAGGGTGCCGAGGGCGACATAACAGTTGGCGAAGTTGTCGACCACCACGCGAAAGCCATACACGTCGAGCACCTGCGAGAATGACAGGCGCTTGCTGCGCATTTTTTTATAGATGCCGTACAGGGTTTTTTTCGCGGCCGTAGACTTCGGCCTCGAGGCCGCAGGTGGCCAGCGTGCCCTTGACCGATTCGAGAATCTTTTTGACGACTTCGCGCCGGTTGCCGCGCGCCGCCTTGACCGCCTTGGACAGGGTGCGGTAGCGCAGCGGGTACAGGTGCGAGAACGCCAGGTCCTGCAGCTCGCGGTAGATATTGTTCAGGCCCAGGCGGTGCGCGATCGGCACATACACTTCCATGGTCTCGGAGGCGATGCGGCGCTTTTTGGCGTCCGTCATGTGTTCGAGCGTGCGCATATTGTGCAGGCGGTCGGCCAGCTTGATCAGGATGACGCGCACGTCCGAGGCCATGGCCAGCAGCATCTTGCGGAAGTTTTCCGCCTGCGCCTCGATCAGGCTTTGGAATTCGATTTTTTCCAGCTTGGACAGGCCGTCGACCAGGGTGGCGACCTGGGCGCCGAAGCGCTCGATCAGCTCATCCTTCTTGACGTCCTGGTCTTCCATCACGTCGTGCAGCAGCGCGGCCATGATGGCCTGGGCGTCGAGCTTCCAGTCGGCGCAGATTTCGGCGACCGCGATCGGATGGGAAATATAGGGTTCGCCCGACTTGCGGACCTGGCCCAGATGCATCTCGTCGGAGAAACGGTATGCTTCCTTGACCTTTTTGAGTTCGGCGGGGCTGAGGTATTCGGCCAGTTTGGCGGACAGCTGGCTGACCGACGCCACGCCGGGTGTAACGGCGGGCGTGGCATCTTGCTTGGACGCGCGGAGTGCGGTCTTGGGCGTGCCTGGGAGTGTCGTATCCGGAGTGGTCAGGTTCATACTTAAAGGCTACCAGAAATACGGCGAAACACTCATAGGCGCAACAACAACTTACATCGGGACCTTTTTCAGCATCTCGATGCCGACCTTGCTTAAGCAGCGATTTCACGCAGGGCGACAACGGTTGGCTTGTCCTTGGCTTCGACTTTAGGAGTGTGGCCTTGCAGCAACTGACGAGCGCGATAGGTCGCGGCCAGGGTCAGCTGGAAGCGGTTAGGGATGCTTTTCAGACAATCTTCAATAGTAATGCGGGCCATTCTGACTCCTAAATTGACAATGGTGTGGTCTTGTCACGATTGTTGCGCATGGATACCCAGCTGGGCAAATAGCGAGGCGTTACGCGCTGCCTGTTGGGCAAACCGGCTGCGTGTCGCTCTGACAATCGCGCTCATCTCTGACAAGGCGACGTTGAACTCTTCATTGATAATAACATAGTCGAACTCCGGAGCGTGAGAGATCTCGCCCCCGGCGGCCAGCAGACGGCGTTCGATGATGTGCGGTTCGTCCTGGCCGCGCTTGTGCAAACGCTCGGACAGGGCGGCGATCGAGGGCGGCAAAATGAAGATGCTTAAGCCGCTGCCGGGAACTGTTTTTTGACCTGGCGCGCGCCCTGCCAGTCGATTTCGAGCAGGATGTCGGTGCCCGCTTTCATCTCTTTTTCCACCATCAGGCGCGAGGTGCCGTAGTAATTGCCGTGCACTTCGGCCCACTCGATGAATTCGCCGCGGTAAGCATGGGGCGACAAAGTCTTCGGCGGTCGTGAAGTGATATTCCTTGCCGTCAGTTTCACCGGGACGCGGCGCGCGTGGTGGTCGAGATCGACAGCTTGATGGCCGGTTCCTGGGCCAGCAGGGCATTGACCAGGGTCGACTTGCTTAGGCGCCCGATGGGGCGGCGACGATGAACAGGCTGCCGGAGAAGCCGGGAGTAGTTGGCATGGTAGTTCCTTAAACGGGGCCCGGCCGGAGCTGGGCAATCAAAATCGAGTAGCAAAAAATTAACGTCGCCCTCGCGCAGGCAGGGGCCCATACCGCCTATGCGCAGCGATGCTATGGGCCCCGCCTGCGCGAGGGCGACGTAGGGTGTAATCAGTGTAGCGGTTTATTCGAGGTTTTGAACCTGTTCGCGCATTTGTTCGATCAGCAGCTTCCAGTTCCATCGAAGCGTCGGCCAGCTCCTTGACCGAGGCTTTGGCGCCCAGCGTGTTCGCTTCGCGGTTCAGTTCCTGCATCATGAAGTCGAGGCGCTTGCCGACCTGGCCGCCTTTTTCAGGATATGACGCGTCTCGGTCAGGTGCGCGGTCAGGCGCGACAGCTCTTCCGACACGTCGATCCGGATCCCGTACAGCGTCACTTCCTGGCGGATGCGTTCGAACGCTTCCTGGCGCGTCAGCGTCGACGGGGTGCCGTGACCGGCCAGCCCCAATGCATCCTGCATACGTTCGACCGCCTTTTGCTGGAACTGGGCGATCACCTGGGGAATGAGCGGGGTGATGCGCTTGACGATCACATCCATCGCATCGATGCGCGACACCAGCATCGCTTCGAGCGCGGCGCCTTCGCGGCGGCGGCTGTCGACAAAGGCGGCCACGGTCTTGGCGGTGAGGGCGGCGACATCGGCCTGCAGCGACTCCTGTCCCACCTGGGCTTCTTCGATCACGCCAGGCCAGCGCAGCAGCTCGGCGACCGTCATGAGGGGCGCGGAAACGAAGTGTTTGGTCACCTCGTTCTGCAAACGGGCCAGGTCCGCCAGCAGCGATTCGTTGAGCGCCTGCGAGCCATGCATGACCTTGCGACCGAAACTCAGCCTTGCCTCTACCTTGCCGCGCGTGATTGCAGGCCATAATAGCGGCTCGCAAATCGGGCTCCAGCGCGCAGCTCGTCATTGATGCGGAACTGCAGATCCAGAAAGCGCGAGTTGACGCTCTTGATTTCGATCGTAAGGGTGCCTGCCTCGCCTTCGCTGGTGGCGACCGCGTAACCTGTCATGCTAGAAATGCTCAATGGAGTCCCCGGTTTTTATCTTTTCTTTACAAAGCACAGATTTATCCACACAATCGCCGTGTTAAGCAAGGAACCCTCATGGCTGCACAAAATAACGCTCCCTTGCCCGATGGGCTTGAAATTGCCGGATATCGCATTGTAAAGAAAATTGCGTCCGGTGGGTTCAGTATTGTATATCTCGCCTATGACCCCGACGGAAACGCGGTGGCGATCAAAGAATACCTCCCAAGCGCCTGGCTTTACGCCAGCCGGGCGAGCTCGTCCCTGTCATTTCCAAGCCCAATCTGGCGGTATTCCGGATCGGCCTGAAATGCTTTTTCGAGGAAGGCAGGGCATTGGCGAAAATCGCGCATCCGAACGTGGTGCGCGTATTGAATTTCTTCCGTGGCAACGAAACCGTGTACATGGTGATGGCATATGAATCAGGCCATTCGCTGCAGGAACAGATTGCGCGGCTCGGCCAGAAAGGCAGCCGCCTCAATGAAGCCTTTATTCGCCAGATCTTTATTGGCGTGTGCGCGGGGCCTGCGCGAGGTCCATACCAGCAAGTTGTTGCATCTTGACCTCAAACCGGCAAATATCTATTTGCGTACCGACGGCACCCCGATCGTGCTCGACTTCGGTGCCGCCCGCCAGACCTTCAATGCCGATGTCCCGAAACTGACTCCGATGCTACACCGGGCTTTGCACCGCCCGACCTGTATTCCAAGACGGCGGTGCTGGGACCGTGGTCCGATATTTACAGTATCGGCGCCTCGATGTTTGCCTGCATGGCCGCCTCGCCGCCGCAGGCAGCGGACCAGCGCAAGATCGAAGACAAGATGCCTTTGTATTACGCCAAGCTGGAAGCGAATTACTCGCCCGAGCTGATCAAGCTGGTGCAGTGGTGCCTCGAGCTTGATCCGCTGGCCCGCCCGCAAAGCCTGTTCGCGCTGCAAAAAGAACTGGCGAGCACGCGCAAATCGTCCAAGGCGAAACCCGAGGACGACAAGCTGGCTTAAGCTGGCGCGGGCTGGCCGACAAGATCGGCATCGGGCGCAAGAAGGCCGTCAAACCAAATCCCTGATCAGAAAGTACATCATGCAATTCTCCGTTTATCAGGAAAGCCAGATCGGTGGCCGCAAGGTCAAC
Source organism: Massilia sp. H-1 (assembly GCA_024703915.1). Lineage (GTDB taxonomy): Bacteria > Pseudomonadota > Gammaproteobacteria > Burkholderiales > Burkholderiaceae_D > Telluria_A. The sequence continues at coordinate 4,159,635 of CP087969.1, forward strand.
CAGGACCGCATGGGCTACAGCTTCACGCGACGACGCTGCTGCTGGTGCTTGCCGACGGCATGGGCGGTCACTTGCGCGGCGAAGTGGCCGCCTCGATCTTCATGCAGACCATGTCGACCCTGTTCCAGCAGCACGCCACGCCGTACGTGAAAAAGCCCGAGCGCTTCCTGGAAGAGGCCTTCATGCAGGCGCACGAAGAGATCCACCGCTATCGCGCCACCAATAACCTGCCGGACACGCCGCGCACCACGGCCGTGGCCTGCCTGATCCAGCACAATATCGCGACCTGGGCCCACTGCGGCGATTCGCGCCTGTACTGGATGCGGCGCGGCCAGATCCTGGGCCGCACGCGCGACCACTCGCACATCGAGCACCTGATCGACAAGGGCCTGGCCGATCCGTCCGAGCGCGCCACCCACCCGGACCGCAACAAGCTGTATAACTGCATCGGCGCCTCGTCCTTGCCGCGGGTGGACGTCGCGCGTCCGGCCGGTCTGCAGTCGGGCGACATTCTGATGCTGTGTTCGGACGGCCTGTGGGCCATGCTGTCGGACGAAGACCTGGTGCACCGCCTGACCACCCAGACCATCGTGCGCGCCATTCCGGAGATGATCAGCACCGCCACCGCGATTCTTAGGCGAAAAGGGTGACAACGCCACCGCGCTGGCCATCATGTGGCAAGGTTCGCCGGACGTGGAAGCCCCATCGGCCGAAGGCGTCGACATGGCCACCGTGATCTCGACCATGATGCTGCCCGATAACCTGGTCAGCACCACCATTACCGCCAACACCGAGCCGGAAAACCCGAGCGAAGTCGATGCATTCAACGACGATGAGATCGAAAAGGCCATCGTGGAGATTCGCGGCGCCATCGAGAAATCGTCCCAGTTTATTAAATAAGGCATTCCATGACATTTGAAGCACGTCCGAGCGGCCGCGCTGTCGACCAGTTGCGCGATATCCGCTTGACCCGCCAGTACACCAAGCATGCCGAAGGATCGGTACTGATCGAGTGCGGCGATACCAAGGTCATTTGCACCGCCAGTATTGAAGACAAGGTACCCGGTTTCCTGGAAGGGGAAAGGGCAGGGCTGGATGACGGCCGAATACGGCATGCTGCCGCGTTCGACCCACACGCGCATGGACCGCGAAGCGGCACGCGGCAAGCAGTCCGGCCGCACGCAAGAGATTCAGCGCCTGATCGGCCGTTCACTGCGCGCCGCCTTCGATCTGAACGCCTTCGGCGAGCGCACCCTGCAAATCGACTGCGACGTGCTGCAGGCCGACGGCGGCACCCGTACCGCCTCGATTACCGGCGCCATGGTGGCCGCGTATGACGCGTTCAATCAGCTGGTGGCCAAGGGCGCGATCGGCGCGGTGCCGGTCAAGAGCTTTGTGGCCGCCATTTCGGTGGGCGTGTACCAGGGCATGCCGGTGCTGGACCTCGATTACATCGAGGATTCGGGCTGCGATACCGACATGAACGTGGTGATGACCGATGCCGGGCACTTCATCGAAGTGCAGGGCACGGCCGAAGGCGCGGCCTTCGACCGCAGCCAGGCATGAACCGCCTGCTGGATCTGGCGCAGGGCGGCATTGCGGACCTGATCAAGATGCAGAAGCAGGCGCTGGGCATTTAACTCAACCAGGCCCTCGCTGTCGCGAGAGCGGGCCGGAAGTGGCGCGGCCTCCCCTTGGGGGGGCGTCCCGGCGCCATCTTCCCAAAATCCGGCGCGAACGCACGATTGCGTCCGATACCGTCCGATCGGCCCACGATCGCGCGCACTGCACGCAGCTGCACGATTTGCGCACGATTTTCCACGCACGGCACACGATTTTTCGCGATGGCGCCGTATGCGGGGATTACCAGAATTTCCACCACGGCTTGGTCCTGGCGGCATCGCCGTTCTGAGGATCGGACGTTGCCGCCGTCTTGGCATAGTTCGGACCGTAGGCGCTCGCGCGGGGCATATTGGGGATAGAGCGCGGCGATGATGGACCTGTCTTCTCTTGCGCGTTGAAAGCCGAGCCACGCCAGGGCGTCCTTCGCTTGATTCGGGCAATTTGATGCGTTTCCGGTGGCGGCACGCACGATGCCGCCATGAACCCTGTCCCAAGCCAGCGCGGCATCGTCGTCGGAAATGCCGACCTTGTCGATCAGCGCGCTTGCACTTGCTCGCGATCCGCGCCTTGCCTGCCCATCGAGATGACAAGCGCAAGCACTTCCTCGAGCGATCGATGCTCAGGAAGCACAATATTCATGTCGTCAGTCCAGCCAGCAGGTATCGTCATTGATATTTAATGGATGTTATAGGGGCAGTCCCGGCAACAGGTCTGTGATGCCCCAGCAGTTTAAGGAAAACGGGCCCAATCGCGGCACCCCGCCAAGCAGCCTTCCGCCAGAAATCAGGGTGCGGGGTTCGTCATTATTAGTCAACCTGTTCGGCAAGCGCAACCAGAATGCCTTCGGGTCCACGGATGTAGGCTAGCTTGTACGCATCTCCATATCGCATTTCTCCGATGCGCTCCGCACCGTGCTTGCCCATGTGCGCCACTAGCGCATCGACGTCATCGACGGCGAACATGATGCGGCGCAGGCCCAATGTGTTGACCGGCGCGTCCGCTGGGCCAAATCTGACCGCGTCCGGCGTGTGGAACTTGTCCAGCTCGATGCCTTGTCCATCGGGCGTGCGCAGCATCGCGAGGGTGGCCCGGACATCCTTCAGGCCGATCAGTTGGCCGATGTGCGGACCTTCGACTGTCGTCTCGCCCTCCAGCGTGAGGCCGAGTTCGATGAAGAACGCTTTGACAGCGTCCAGGTCGTCGACAACGATGAGAATGTTGTCCATGCGTTTAATCGTCATCAGTGTGCGCCCTTCCGTGGTCGCGGTTTTTTGAGGATAAGTCACGCTGCCGCATAGGCTCGCAGAAGTTCTTCGCTTCTCTCTTCTTGGGAAATATGAAGAATGATCGTGCTCTCAAGCGTGGCGGCCGGATGAAAAGCGCAGTTCTTTGCAAACTGAAAAACCTCTTCCAGTGCATCGTCGTCGTGCCAAGTGGTCAGGACCAATGAAGCTTCAGGAATTGACGCAGCATTTTCGAACTGATCGATATTCGCCCAGTCGACCGAGTCGTCCCAAGAGCTGCAATTTATTCCCCATGCCATGACATACAGGCATCCGGAGCGGACAATCCATTCGCTTACCTGCGCCTGCCACGATACCGACACCGCGGCGTCGAGAACGATGACCATCCTGGCGGGCCCGTAGGTGAACGTGGGAACTGTGGATTCAGGTTTGAGCTGTAGGTATGTCATCACGGAGGAAATCACCAATCTCGCCACTTCATTGGACGATTGGTGTTCCCCACCCATCGTACTCGCCTTGTTCGCTTGCCGAAAGCGCGTCGAAGACCGACCGCAGCCGCTCCAGTTCCGCAGTCGCTGGAACCATGCTCTTAGTGGCGTATGTGAGCCACGGCAGTTTGCCTTGGGCGGCTTAGCTCGACACGACATGAAATCCCATCGAATTCAATTTGTCCGAAACGCGATCGGCAGCAGCTTTGGATGGGAAATAGAGAAAAAATTCCACGGGATGCGGCTTGCTCAGATCGGAGCCAGCCTTGCGCAGTTGCGCGACAACTTGCGCATCGCCAGTCCGGTCAGCATGCGTGGCGGACCTCATGAAGGAGATCGCAAAGACGATCGCTGCAACAGCGACCAGGAATGTGACAGTGGACATAGAGGGTTCAGGTGAAGGCCGGATTCGCAAAGTAAAACTTGAGCTGAGATTTGACCTGACAAAGGCAGTTGGGTCAAGTTTGTTTTAAAAATGACATCATTATCGAGGAAGGCGAGTGCCCCCTTCCTCCGCGCCCGCTCGGCCCAGCCGCGAGAAGGTAAAATACGCGCTTCCGACCTTGCGCAGCCCATCATGACCCAACGCCTCATCCTCGCCTCCAACAACGCAGGCAAACTCCGTGAATTTGCCGAAATCCTCGGCCCGATCGGCTTCACCCTGCATCCGCAGGGCGAATTCAACGTGCCCGAGGCGGAAGAGCCGCACGCGACCTTCGTGGAAAACGCGCTGGAAAAAGCCCGCCATGCCGCGCGCCTGACCGGCCTGCTTAAGCGCTGGCCGACGATTCGGGCGTGTGCGTCAACGCCTTCGGCGGCGCGCCCGGCGTGTATTCCGCGCGCTTTGCGGGCGAGCCGAAGTCCGGCACGCGAGGAACAACGAGAAGATGATCGCCGACCTGGCCGCCCATGCCGACAAGTCGGCCTATTACTACTGCGTGCTGGTTTATGTGCGCCACGCGGACGATCCGCAGCCGGTCATCGCCGACGGCCGCTGGAACGGCGAAATTATTGCCGAGGCGCGCGGCAGCAACGGCTTCGGCTACGATCCGCACTTCTTCATCCCGGCGCTGGGCAAGTGCGCCGCCGAGCTGACGCCGCTCGAAAAGAACGCGCTCTCGCACCGCGGCCAGGCCCTGCGCGCGCTGGTGGAAAAACTCAAATGATCCCGATCAAAGTCGTCAGCGGCGACACCAACAAGCCCGAGCCGCGCTCATGCCGGCCGCCAGCGCGCTGCAGTATCTGCAGCCGGGCGTATTGAATCTGTCGGCGCTGCCGCCGCTGTCGCTGTACATTCACTTCCCCTGGTGCGTGCGCAAGTGCCCCTACTGCGACTTCAACTCGCACGAAGCGAAGGGCGACTTCCCCGAAGAGGAATACCTGGACGCGGTGCGGCTCGACCTGGAACAGTCGCTGCCGTTGATCTGGGGCCGCAAGATCTACACCATCTTCATTGGCGGCGGCACCCCGAGCCTGATGTCGGCCAAGGGGCTGGACCGGCTGATGTCGGACGTGCGCACGCTGCTGCCGCTCGACGGCGCCTGCGAAGTGACGATGGAAGCGAACCCCGGCACCTTCGAGGCCGAGAAATTCAAGTCCTTCCGCGCCAGCGGCATCAACCGTCTGTCGATCGGGATCCAGAGTTTCAACCCGCGCCACCTGCAGGCGCTGGGCCGCATCCATGACGACAACGAGGCGCGCCGCGCGGTCGAGATCGCGCACGCGAACTTCGACAACTTCAATCTGGACCTGATGTACGCACTGCCGTCGCAGACGCTGGGCGAAGCGAAGAAGGATCTGGAGACGGCCTTGTCGTTCGCGCCGCCGCACCTGTCGCTGTACCACCTGACGATGGAGCCGAACACGCTGTTCGCCAAGTATCCATGCTTAGCGCTGCCCGACGACGACGCCAGCGCCGACATGCAGGACATGATCGCCAGCGAGACCAAGGTAGCAGGTTTCGAGCAGTATGAAGTGTCGGCCTATGCGCAGCCGGGGCGGCGCGCGCCACAACCTCAATTACTGGGAGTTCGGCGACTACCTCGGCATTGGCGCCGGTGCCCACTCGAAGATCTCGTTCCCGCACCGGGTGCTGCGCCAGGCGCGCTACAAGCAGCCGAAAGCCTTCATGGAAGCGGCGCGGTTGGGCAATCCGGTGCAGGAAGAACGCGAGATCGGCCGCGCCGACATGGGTTTCGAATTCATGCTCAACACGCTGCGCCTGACGGGCGGCTTTTCGCCCAACCTGTTCGCCGAGCGCACCGGCATGGCCATTACCGCCATCGACAAGATGCTGGGCGAGGCCGAAGCGAAGGGGCTGCTGTACCACGACCACCTCAACATCCGCCCGACCGAACTTGGTCAGCGCTTCCTCAACGACCTGCAGCAGATGTTCCTGGCCGAATAGTTTGCCTTTTGTGTCTTTTTGGACATATTTGTTTCTATTTTGAATCCAATTTGAAGCCGCCTGCGTAGATGTTCCTGGATCGTCATCCAGACCATCGACAAAGGGGAATAAATTGGCAAAAAATAAACTAAAAATGGTGCTGGCCTGTGCCGCCTGCATCGGTGCCGCGCACGGGGCACAAGCGCAGGACATGGGCAAGCTGCTCGCCACCGGCGGCGTGAGCCAGGTCGAAGGTGCGGGCGGGGGCGGCCTCACGCCGTGGGCGCTGATCACCAGCTACGGCACCGTTGACAGCTACGGCGCCAACGCCCACGCCACGCGTCCAGACCCGACGACTATGGGCTGACCAGCTACGGCGTGGCGGTCGGTATCGCCGACCGGGTCGAACTGTCGTTCGCCAATCAAACATTCACGGGCGAGCTGGCCCCGCTCGACCAGCTCAATATCAAGCAGGACATCGTCGGTCTCAAGGTGCGCGTCATGCGCATGACGCTGTCTACGACCAGTTCTCGGCCATGCCGCAAATTGCGCTCGGTCTGCAGTACAAGCGCAACAAGGGCGTGGACGGCCTGGGCGCGCTGGGCGTGACCAATGTCACCCAGCTCGGCGCCAAGAAAGACAGCGGGCTCGATCTGTATGCTTCCGCCACCAAGATCTACCTGGCCCAGAGCCTGCTGCTCAATGGCACGCTGCGCCTGACCAAAGCCAACCAGATGGGCTTGCTCGGCTTCGGCGGCGACCGCAAGGACAGCTATCAGGCGATGCTGGAAGTGTCGGCCGCCTACCTCCTCACGCGCAAGCTGGTGGCTTGGCGCCGAATACCGGATGAAGCCGCACAACCTGTCGGTCGACAAGGAGGGCGCCTACAGCGATCTCTTCCTGGCCTACTTCCCGAACCGCAATCTGTCGCTGACGGCCGCCTATGTGGACCTGGGCGAGATCACCGTCTTCAATCCCAAGCGCCAGCGCGGCTGGTATTTCTCGGCGCAAGCCGGTTTTTGAACTTTTTTCATGAGACACACCATGAACTTTTTCCAGCGCGCCACCATTTTTCTGGCCACTCTGACCCTGGGCACCGCACTGACGCTGCTTAGCCCGGGCCCGCCGATGCGACCCTGTTCGACGAATTGGGCGGCAAGGCTAAGCATCGAGCAGATCGTTGCCGAACTCTTGCCCATCATCCAGGCCGATCCGCGTATCAACACCTTCTTTGCCAAGACCGACATGAAGCAGCTGGGCGTGCTGCTCGGCGAGCAGTTCTGTCAGCTCATCGGCATGGTCCGTGCGTCTACAGTGGCCGCGACATGGTCGCGTCGCACGACGAGATGGGCGTCAAGGCGGCGCACTTCAATGCGCTGGCCGAAGACTTGCAAATCGCGATGGAAAAGCGGCAGGTACAAGCGCCGCAGCCAATCGCCTGGTCGCCAAACTGGCTCCGATGAAACATGCTATTGTCCGCTAACTACCCAACACATAGCCAAGGAGACTGAGCGTGAACAAGCGCGATTTTTTGCAAACCGTTGCGGCCGGAACACTGGGACTGGCCTTGCCGGGGATGGCGTTTTCCCAGGACAAGAAGCCCGCTGCCACTGCGCTCAAGGCGCCCACGGTGTATGCCCTGCAAGGGGGCGATGTCTACGGCAAGGCCATCAACCTGAAGGACTATCTGGGCAAGGCATGCCTGATCAGTTTCTTCACGGCGGAGTGCATTCCATGCACCAACGACCTGCGTCTGATGCGCGAGTTCTACGGCGCCAACCGTAAGCGCAATTATGTGAATATTGGCGTGAACATGGATCCGAACCGGCAGGCGATTGCCGACTACATGGACCTGATCAAGAAGGCGATTCCGGTGGAGCAGCACTTCCCCATCGCCTGGCGCAACGCCAAGGGCCACAGCGACAATTTCGGCGCCATCACCTCGGAGCCCACCCACTTCGTGCTCGACAAGGAGCACAAGCTGGTCACGCGCCGCAATGGCGTGTTCCGTCCCGCCGACTGGGACGATTTGTGGACCAATCTGGAATGAGCTACTCGGCCGTCAGGGCGGCGTTGATGCGCTCGATGGTTTCATCGGCCACCTTGCCGCTGCAGGCGATGTAGCGGTTTTCGCTCGGCACCGGGTCGCTGGAGCGGCGCACCTGCAAGGGCACGCCCTTCGGCCCCAGGTGGCGCAGCATCTGCGCCGCCTCTTCTTCGGTGGTAAACATGAGGTCGGCACGGCTGGCCAGCAGCAGTTCGCTCATCTGGCTGTTCGGCAGCAATGAGCTGACAATGGCGGGATTGGCTTGCCTGATCTGCGTGTCGAGATAGGCGCCGTAGACGTAACCGGTGCGCACCAGCAGGCGCACGCCAGGCGTGGTCAGGATGTCGCGCACGGTGTGGCCGGGCTGGAACACGAAATCGGGCCGCACCAGCGCCACCACCGGACCATCGCGGTACAGGGCCTTGCTGTATTTGGCGAACTTTTGCCGTTCGGCCGTCTTGAACCAGCCCACCACGCAGCTGGGACTGAGATTCTTGCGCAGCATGATCAGCTGGCGGCTCATGGAACTGGCTTCCCACACCACCTTCAGCTGGGCGGCCTTGAAGGCGCGCGCGGCTTGGCAGAACCGGTCAAGCCTTCGAGCGTATCAGCCTACCCGCACCTGGTACGGGGAGCGCTCTTCGTAGTAGACCGTCATGGCGCCGCCGTCGTGCGCCTTGCGCAGCGGCTGACACAAATTCCTATAAGAAACAGGAGGGACGCTTTCATGACGGCCTGCGACTGAGCTCAAATGGAGCACTTACTGTAGCCTTGCCGCAGGCTGAAAGCAAGGGGCTTACTGCGCTGTCCAGCCCCCGCCCAGCACACGGTACAGCGTGACCTGGTTCTGCAGACGCGCCAGGTTGGCCTGGACCGCACCCTGCTGGGCCGCGAACAGCGAACGCTGGGCGTCCAGCAGGTCGAGGTAGCTCGAGGCGCCGCTGCGGTAGCGCAGGTCCGACAGCTTGTAGCGCTCGGCTTCGGCGTCGGCCACGGCGCGCTGGGCGCGCAGCTGTTCGCCGTAGGTGGCCTGGCCCGCCAGCGCGTCCGCCACTTCGCGGAAGGCCGACTGGATCGATTTCTCGTACTGCGCTACGGCAATGTCGCGCCCCGCCTTGGCGTTGCCCAGCGTGGCCTTGTTGCGGCCGTAGTCGAAAATCGGCAGCACCAGTTGCGGCGCGAAGGTCCAGCCGAAGGAGCCGCTCTTGAACAGGCCCGACAACTCGCTGCTGGCGCTGCCCGCGCTGCCGGTCAGGGTAATGCGGGGGAAGAAGTTGGCGCGCGCGGCGCCGATGTTGGCGTTGGCCGCGATCAGCTGCTGCTCGGCGGCGCGGATGTCGGGCCGCACCGTCAGCAGGTCGGACGGCAAGCCGCCCGGCAGTTCGCCCAGTTCGGTGGCGGCCAGCGTGCTTGGGCTTGGCCATCTCGCCCGGCAGGCTCTGGCCCACCAGGAGCGTGAGCAAGTTGAGGTCCTGCGCCTTCTGGCGCTGCTGCTGCGCGAGCGTCACGCGCACTGTGTCGACCAGCGACGAACTTTGCTGCAGATCGAGCTTGGAGACGGCGCCGTTGTCGTACTTGAGCTGGATCAGCTTGAGCGATTCGGCGCGTGCGTCGAGCGTCTGCTGGGTCAGCGTCAGCAATTCTTCGTCGGCCAGCGTGGCCAGGTAGGCATTGGCGACCGACGCGATCAGGCTGATTTGGGTGGCCTTGCGCGCTTCTTCGGTGGCCAGGTATTGGGCCAGGCCTAGCGTTGGAGAGGCTGCGCACGCGCCCGAACAGGTCAAGCTCGTAGGAGCTGACCACCAGCCCGCCCGAATACGTGCTCTTGACGGTGTCGTTCTCGCCCGGCGTGCGGCTGCCGCTCACGCCCAGGCCCACGGTCGGCAGCGTGTCGGCGCGGCGGATCTGGTAGGCGGCGCGCGCCTGTTCGATGTTGAGAATCGCCACCCGCAGGTCGCGGTTGTTCTTGAGCGACAGGTCGATCAGCTGCTTCAAGCGCGCATCGGCGAAGAAGCGCTGCCATGCGATTTTCGACGCCGCCTCGTTGGCGGCGCTGGCGCTGGCCGCATCCGGGAAGCTGGCCGCGACCGGCGCTGCCGGACGCTCGTACTTCGGTGCGAGCGACATGCAGCCGGACAGTGTCAGGGCCAGCGCCAGCGGCGCCAGGACGAGTTTGCTGGTATTAATCATGTTTGACCTCGACTGCTGCGGCGCCGCCATCTTCGTGCGCATACTTCTTGCGCTGGCGTTCGCTGCCTTTGAATAGTTTGCGTACCACGACAAAGAACACGGGCACGAAGATGACGCCCAGGCCGGTCGCGGTGATCATCCCGCCCATCACGCCGGTACCGATGGCGCGCTGGCTGGCCGAACCGGCGCCGTCGCATGATCACCAGCGGCAGCACGCCGAGGATGAAGGCGAGCGACGTCATCAGAATCGGACGGAAGCGCAGATGGCAAGCCTCGATCGCCGCTTCCACCAGCGTGCGTCCCTGCGCCTGCAAGTCCTTGGCGAATTCGATGATCAGCACCGCGTTCTTGGCCCCCAGGCCGATGATGGTGATCAGACCAACCTTGAAGTAGACGTCGTTCGGATAGCCGCGCGCAGTGGCCGCCAGCAGCGCGCCGAGCACGCCGAACGGCACCACCAGCAGCACCGCCACCGGGATCGACCAGCTTTCATACAGCGCGGCCAGGGCCAGGAACACGGCCAGCAGGGCAAAGCCGAGCAGCACGAACACGGTCGAGCCGGACAGCTTTTCTTCGCGCGACTGGCCGGTCCATTCGAAGGCGAAGCCGGGCGGCAGCTGGGCCGCCAGGCGTTCCATTTCGTCCAGCGCCTGGCCGGTACTGTGGCCGGGCGCGGCGTCGCCCGCCAGGCGCATGGTCGAGTAGCCGTTGTAGCGCACGGTCTGCATCGGGCCGGTGATCCAGCGCGTGGTGGCAAAGGCCGCCAGCGGCACCGGCTGGCCCTTGCTGTTCATGGCGTTGAGCTTGAGCAGGTCGTTCGGCTGCATGCGCGACGGCGCGTCGGCTTGCACCACCACGCGCTGCAGGCGGCCGACCGTTGGGGAAGTCGTTGATGTAGGCCGAGCCGAGCGAGGTCGAAATGGCCGCGTTGATGGCGTCGAAGGTCACGCCCAGGGCGTTGGCCTTGTCGCGGTCGATGTCGAGCTGCACCTGGGGCGCGTCTTCCAGGCCTTCCGGACGCACGCCTAGCCAGGACAGGACTCTTGGCGGCCATGCCCATCAGCTGGTTGCGGGCATTGAGCAGCGCTTCGCGCCCCTGGTCGCCGCGGTCCTGCAGGCGGAACGAGAAGCCGGTGCCGCGCCCCAGTTCCGGAATCGGCGGCGGGCTGATGGCGAAGATGAAGGCGTCGCGCACGGCCGCCATGCGGCCGCTGATGCGGTTGGCCACGTCGGTGGCGCTGTGGCCTTCGCCCTTGCGCTCTTTCCAGTCCTTGAGCGTGATGAAGCCGAGCGCCATGTTCTGGCCCTGGCCCGAGAAAGAAAAGCCCTGCACCCCGACCATGCTCGACACTTCCGGCTGCTTGAGGATGAATTCTTCCGCTTCGCGCAGCGCCAGGCCCGTGCGTTCGAGCGTGGCGCCCGGCGGCAGCTGGAAGTTGGCGATGAGGTAGCCCTGGTCTTCATTGGGCAGGAAGGAGTTCGGCATCTTCATGAAGTTCAGTGCGACCACCACGATGACCGCGGCGAACACGCCCATGGCCAGGCCGGTGCGGCGCAGCACGCGCTACGAGGCCTTCGTAATTCTTGGCGGTCTTGGTAAAGCCGCGGTTGAACCAGCCGAAGAAGCCGGTCTTGGCATGATGGTGGCCCGCTTCCACCGGCTTGAGCAAGTGGGCGCACAGGGCCGAAGCGTGAGCGACAGCGCCATGAACGCCGAGAACGCGATCGAGCTGACCATCACGGCCGAGAACTGGCGGTAGATGTTGCCGACGGCGCCTAAGCAAAGAAGGCCAGCGGCACGAACACGGAAATGAGCACCACGGTCACGCCGATGATGGCGCCGGAAATCTGGCCCATGGCCTTGCGCGTCGTGGCCAAAGGCGGCAAGCCTTCCTCGCTCATGATCCGCTCCACGTTTTCGACCACCACGATGGCGTCATCGACCACGATGCCGATCACCAGCACCATGCCGAACATGGTCAGCACGTTGATCGAATAGCCGAGCGCGAGCAGCGAGGCGAGCGAACCGAGCAGCGCCACCGGCACCACGATGGTCGGGATGATGGTGTAGCGGAAGTTTTGCAGGAACACATACATCACCAGGAACACCAGGATCACCGCTTCGACCAGCGTTTCGACCACTTGCTTGATGGAGATGTCCACAAACGCCGAGCTGTCGAACGGTACGGCGTATTTCATGCCCGACGGGAAGTACTTCGACAATTCGTTCATGCGCTGGCGCACCAGCTTGGCCGTTTCCAGCGCGTTGCCGGTAGGCGAGAGCTGAATGCCGATGCCGGTCGACGGCTTGCCGTTCAGGCGCGCCGAGGTCGAGTAGCTCTGGCCGCCGATTTCAATGCGGGCCACGTCTTTCAGGCGCACGGTCGAGCCGTCCGGATTGGCGCGCAGCACGATCTTGCCGAATTCTTCCACCGAGGTCAGCTGGCCGGTGACGACCACGGTCGCGGTCGTAGCCTGGCCGCCGATGTTGGGCAGGTCGCCGATCGTGCCTGACGCCACCTGGGCATTCTGGGTGCGGATCGCGTTGTTGACGTCGGTCGGGGACAGGTTGTAGCCGACCAGCTTGGCCGGATCGATCCAGATCCGCATGGCTTTCTCGGTACCGAACAGCTGGGCCTGGCCGACGCCGGGGATGCGCTGGATTTCAGGCAGCACCGTGCGCGAGGCGTAGTCGCCGAGCGCGATCGGATCCCACTTCGGATCGTCCGACGAGAGGATGGTAAACATCAGGAAGTTGGCGCGCGCCTTGTCCACGCGCACGCCTTGCTGCACCACGGCTTGCGGCAGGCGCGGGGTGGCGCGGCCGAGCCGGTTCTGGACGTCGACCTGGGCCAGGTCGGCATTGGTGCCGGTCTCGAAGCTGAGCGTGATGGTGCCGGTGCCGTTGGCCTGGCTGATCGACTCCATGTAGATCAGGCCGGGCGAGCCGTTCATTTCGCGTTCGATCACGCTGATGACGGCGTCTTCCAGGGTCTGGGCCGAGGCGCCCGGATAGGCGGCGGTAATGACGATCGACGGCGGTGCCACCGCCGGATACTGCGCGATCGGCAGCTGGGTGATGGCGACACCGCCCACCACCATGATGAATAATGCGATCACCCACGCAAAAATGGGGCGGTCAATAAAGAAACGGGCCATGAGTAGATCCTGTCAATGTTCTTATTTGGCGGCGGCAGGAGCGATGCTGTTTTCAGCGTCCATGGCACCGGCTTGACCGGTGCGCCTGGCGCCTGCATTTTCTGGAAGCCGTCGACGACGACTTGCTCGCCGTCCTTCAGACCGTCGAGCACGACCCAGTTGCCGCCCACTTGCGAGCCGATCTTGACCGGGCGCGGGCCCGGCTTGCCGTCGGCGTCGACCACGATCACGGTGTCGCCCTGGTTGCCGCGGGTAACTGCTTGCTGGGGAATGAGCATGCTTACTTAGAGCAGTTCGGCCTGGGACAGGCGCACGCGCACGTACTGGCCCGGCAGCAGCAGGTTGTCGGGATTGGCGACTTCGGCGCGCAGCGTGACCTGGCCCGAGGTCGGGTCGACCGTGACGTCCGAGAACAGCAGCTTGCCTTTGCGCGGCAGTTCGGATCCGTCGTCGAGCACGATCGTGACCGGGGCGCTGCCGTTGGCCAGCTTGAGGCTAGACGTTCTTGCGCAGCTGCTGCAGCTCGGTTGCCGACTGGGTGAAGTTGACGTACACGGTGCTGGTTTGCTGAATCACTGCCAGCTGGGTCGCTTCGGCGGCGCTGACGAGCGCGCCTTCGGTCACGAGCGCGCGGCCGATGCGGCCGGCAGATCGGCGCGCTCACGTTGGCGTAGCCGGAATTGATCTGGGCGATTTGCACGGCCGCCTTGTTGGCGGCGACATCGGCCTCGGCCTGTTTGGCGGCGGCCACGACGTTCAGGTATTCCTGCTTGCTGACGGCGTTCGCTTCGACCAGCGGCTTGTAGCGTTCGGCCTGGGCCGCGGCCTGGGTCAGATTGGCTTCGGCCTTGCCGAGCGCGGCGCGCGCTGTTCAGGGCGGCCTGGTAGGGCGCCGGGTCGATCTGGTACAGGACCTGGCCTAGCCTTGACTTCACTGCCTTCGGTAAACAGGCGCTTGAGCACGACGCCGTTCACGCGGGCGCGGACTTGCGCCACGCGCACCGGTTCGACCCGGCCCGGCAGTTCGGTCTGCAGTGCGACCGGCTGGAATTTGACGGCGATCACGCCCACTTCCGGTGGCGGCCGCTGGCCGCCCGCGCCCGGTCCGGCCGCGGACTTGTCGCCGCAGGCCGTCAGAAGCAGCATCGCGGCCAGGGTGCAGGCGCTGAGCCTGGAAAGAGTCGGGAAGGGAAGGGAGGCTGGGCGCATCGCGTGGACATCCTTAAAAAAAGTGACTATATATTTACGTTATTCTGCATTAGGATATATACTATCATGAATGTATGTTTAAATGTGTTGACCCCATTTTTTTGGAGATAGCAATGGTTCGCAGGACCAAGGAAGATGCGCTGGCCACGCGCGAGAGCATCCTTGACGCGGCGGCAACGCTGTTTGCCGAGCACGGCGTATCGCGCACGACGCTGCAGCACATCGCCACCAAGGCCGGTGTCACGCGCGGTGCGATTTACTGGCACTTCCTGGACAAGGGCGCGATGTTCAATGCCTTGATGGAACGCGCCGTCATGCCGCTCGAATCGGCCATGGCCTTGCTCGACAAGCCGGAAAGCGCAGACCCGCTTGGCGACTTGCGCGAGTACGCCGTGTGCGTGTTCCGCCTGACAGTGGAAGACCCGACGGCGCGCAGAATGTTCCGAAATCGCGACGCTGAAAATCGAATACACGGACGAGATGAGTGTGGTGCGCGAGCGGCGCCAGCACAATCAAAGGGAATGGACGCGGCGCGTCGAGGGAAGGGTCAATCTGGGGATCAAGTCCGGGCAGATCAAGCCGGGCGTGCAGCCGTACGCGGTGGCGCTGGGGACTTACGCGCTGGTTGATGGGCTGATCCGGCACTGGATGCTGGGACAGCAGTTCGATCTGATCAAGATGGGTGGCGAGATTATCGATACACATCTTGATTCCTTGAGGGCTTAGTTGTTACACGCGGCGTCAGCGTCATGCAGCAAGAACACCATTACAAGTATCAACATCGTCCTCATGTGGCATGGGGACCCATAGCACGCCAGCAGTACAGTACTCTTAGCACGCTATAGGCCCCCGCCTGCGCGAGGGCGATGTAGTGGCGGCGCTTAACGCATCGCCGTCACAATCTGCTTGAGCTTGCCCGAATCCGCACAGAACGCGTATCCCTTCGGCCAGCTTCTCAGTGGCCATCGCATCTTCATTCATCATGAAGCGGAACGTTTTCTCATCCAGCGCAACCTTCTCGATCGACACCGAATTCGACTCCGCACCGAGCTTGCGTTCCACCGCGCCTTCAGTCTCGGCCAGCTTTTGCAGCAGGTCGGGGCTGATGGTCAGCAGGTCGCAGCCTAAGCCAGTTCCAGGATCTGCGAGGTGTTGCGGAAGCTCGCGCCCATCACCTCGGTCTTGTAGCCGAACTTGCGATAGTAGTTGTAGATGCGCTTGACCGACTGCACGCCCGGATCTTCCGCGCCCATGTAGTCGATGCCGGTGGTTTTCTTGAAGTAGTCGTAGATGCGGCCCACGAACGGCGAAATGAGCTGCGCGCCCGCTTCGGCGCAGGCGATCGCCTGTGGCAGCGCGAACAGCAAGGTCATGTTGCAGCGAATGCCTTCCTTCTGCAGGATTTCCGCCGCGCGGATACCTTCCCAGGTCGACGCGATCTTGATCAGCACGCGCTCGCAGTTGGCCTTCGCTTCTTCTTCGTACAGCGCGATCAGCTCGCGGCCCTTGGCCACGGTGGCGGCGGTGTCGAACGACAGCGCGGCATCGACTTCGGTCGACACGCGGCCCGGAATGATCTTGAGGATTTCCATGCCAAAGGCCACCAGCACGCGGTCGATGATGTCGCCCGTCGACAGGTCCGGATGGTCCTTAATCGCCTTTTCCAGCAGCGGCTTGTACTCGGGTTTTTGCACGGCCTTGAGGATCAGCGACGGGTTGGTCGTGGCGTCCTGCGGCGTGAATTGTTTGATCGACTGGAAGTCGCCGGTGTCGGCGACAACGGTCGTGAATTGTTTGAGCTGTTCGAGATGATTCATTTCGGCAATATTGTTCAGTAGGTTAGAAACCTATTGTACAACCAGCCGCTAGCCGATGAATGAATCGAATTGCATGTCGAATTCCTGCAGCGCTTTCTGCGCGTTCTGCATCTTTTTCGGAACTCCGGACCGCGCTGCAAGGCCAGTCCGACGGCCAGCACGTCGATCACGACCAGGTAAGCGAGGCGCGCAGAAATCGGCGTGTACGGGTCGGTGTTGAACACCAGGTCGATCGGAATGAGTACCGTGGCCAGGTCGGCCAATGGCGTACCCGATGGCGCCAGCACGATCACATCGGCGCCGCGGCGCGCCAGTTTGACCGAGCGCACCAGCGCCGGGCTGTTGCCGCGCTGCGAGAGATGGCGACCACCGCGTCGCCGCCATGCAGCAGGGCCGCCGCGATGCTGTGGATGTTCGGATCGGCGTAGGCCACCGTCGGCACGCCCGAGCGGAAGAACTTGTGCTGCGCGTCGGCCGCCACGATGCCGGATGTTCCCTGGCCGTAGAACTCGATCTTGTTGGCGCGCGAAAGAATGTCGAGCGCGCTGGATCGCTTCCGGGTCGAGATTGTTGCGCAGGTCGAGCAGGGTGTTGATCGAGCGGCTGCAGATCTTGTTGACCAGGTCCGAGGCCAGGTCATCCTGGGCTTGGCTGCTCGTTCACGCCGGGCATGGCCAGCGCCAGACCCTGCGCCAGCTTGAGTTTGAACTCGTGCCAGCCGTCGTAGCCCAGCGTGCGGCAGAAACGCACCACGGTCGGCTCGGACACCTGCGCGCTTTTGGCCAGCGCGGTGATGTTCTGGCTGACCGTGGCGGCCGGATGTTCAAGCACGGCGAGCGCGACTTTTTCTCCGATTTGGAGAGCGAGTCGAGCTGGGTGCGGATGGAGTCGAGCAGCATCAGTCTTCGGGCAAAGCTTCTTCACGCCACTGCAGGCCATCGCGGCCAATCAGTGCACTTGCCGCAGCAGGCCCCCAGGTACCGGCACTATACGGAATCGGCACGCTGTCGTCTTCTTCCCAGTAATCGAGAATCGGTTCAACCCATTCCCACGCCGCTTCCAGTTCGTCGCCGCGCATGAACAGGGTGAGCTGGCCGCGCAGGACGTCGAGCAGCAGGCGCTCGTAGGCATCCATCCGCGGCGTCTTGAACTGCTCGCGGAAATCGAGTTCGAGTTCGGCCTGCTTGAGGCGCATGCTGTCGCCCGGGGTCTTGGCCATCAGGTTCATCGACAAGCCTTCATCGGGCTGCAGGCGAATCACGAGGCTGTTCGGCTGGAAGCTGCTGGTCGGCTGGTTGAAGATCGAATGCGGAATCTGTTTGAAGCGGACCACAATCTCGGCCAGGCTGTCGGCCATGCGCTTGCCGGTACGCAGATAGAACGGCACGCCTACCCAGCGCCAGGTATCGATTTCGGCCTTGATGGCGACAAAGGTTTCGGTGCTCGACTGCTGCGGCGCATCCGGCTCGTCGCGGTAGCTCGGCACGGCCTTGCCGTCCACGTGGCTAGGCGCAGTACTGGCCGCGCACGATGTTCTGCGACAGCGTGGTCGGCGTGAAGCGTTTGAGCGAACGCAGGACCTGCAGCTTGGCGTCGCGCACGGCGTCCGGCGCGATCGAGGTAGGCGGTTCCATGGCGACGATACACAGCAGCTGCAGCAAGTGATTTTGCAGCATGTCAGCGCAGCGCCCCGAGGTGTCGTAGTAACCCATGCGGTTGCCCACGCCGAGCTTTTCGGCGATCGTGATCTGCACGTCCGAGATCCATTCGCGGCGCCACAGCGGCTCGAACAGGATATTCCCGAAGCGCAGGGCCAGCAGGTTTTGTACGGTCTCTTTGCCGAGGTAGTGGTCGATCCGGTAGATCTGCGATTCGGCAAAGACCTTGCCCACTTCGAAGTTGATCTGCTTGGCCGAATCGAGGTCGCGCCCGAGCGGCTTTTCCAGCACCACGCGCGAGTTGGCGGTGGCCAGGCCCACTTCGGCCAGGTTGTCGCAGATTTGCGCGAACAGGTGCGGCGGCGTGGCCAGGTAGTACACGCGGGTGAGCTTGTCGTCGGTACGCATGGCCGACACCAGCGGAGCGTAAGTGGCGGCGTCGGTCGCGTTGAGCGAGACGTACACGATACGCTTGGTGAACTTGTCCCACCCGGCCGGGTTGGGGTTCTTTACGTGCGGCTTGGAGGTGCTTTCGACGGTGGCGAGGAACTCTTCCTGCGACCATTCGTGGCGGCCGACGCAGACGATGCGGGCGGTGGCCGGAAGGTCGTTGGCGACGTCGCGCGCATACATTGCTTAAGCAGGAGCTTGCGCATCGCCAGATCGCCGCTGCCGCCAAAGAGAACGAGGTCAAAATCGGTAAGTGCCATAGTATGTGTTCGCGTAAAAAGTGGGTGCCGGAATGATGATGCCGCCATCGCGCCAGGGGCTGGCGCACGCACTGCAGCTGGTAATGTAAATTTACTACATAAAATAGCTGTTTGCAAGAAATTTTACTACGTTTGGCTATTAGCCTGGTGGCTGATTATCCGTCATATCGGCAGTGTCATTCCCTGTTCCACCCTGGCAGCGAGGATGAATTCGGCCAGCGCCGCCTCGGCCAGCGGCCTAGCTGTACAGGTAGCCCTGATACTCGGTGCAGCTAGGCGTCGGCGATGAAGGCATGCTGCGCGAGCGTTTCCACGCCCTCGGCCAGCACGCTCAGTTTGAGCGCCTTGCCCAGCGCAAGAATGGTGTGCGCGATGGCCGCGCCCTGATGTCCGGCCAGGGCGTCGCGCACGAAGCTCTTGTCGATCTTGAGCTGGCTGAGCGGCAGCCGGTGCAGGTAGGACAGGGACGAGTAGCCGGTGCCAAAGTCGTCCAGCGAGAAGCGCACGCCAATCGCTTTGAGTTCGCTCATCTTGGCGATCGTGCCTTCCACGTCATTGACCAGCAGGCTTTCGGTCAGTTCCAGCTTGAGGCGGCGCAGCCAGCGCGCCCGGTGGCATCCAGCACCCGCTTGACCTGGTCGACGAAGTCGGGCCGGTGCAACTGGTGGGCGCTGACATTGACGGCCATGGTCAGGTGGGCGGTGGCCGCATCGCGCGACCAGCGCGCCAGCAGCTGGCAAGCCGTGTGCAGGACCCACTGGCCGAGCGGCAGAATCAGGCCGCTTTCCTCGGCTGGCGCAATGAAGTCGTTGGGCGGCACCATGCCGCGCACCGGGTGGTTCCAGCGCACCAGCGCTTCGACGCCGATCATGCGTCCGTCCACTTCGGCCAGCGGCTGGTAGTGCAGCACGAAGTGTTCGAGCGACAGGCCCTGGCGCAGGTCCGCTTCGAGCGCGACCCGGTCCGTCAGGCGCGACTGCATCTCGGGCGTGAACACGGCGTAGGTGTTGCGCCCGGCCGCCTTGGCCTGGTACATGGCCAGGTCGGCGCGCTGGAGCAGCTCCTCGGGGCTGATCTGTTCACCGTCAAACAGCACCACGCCCACGCTGGCGCTGGTAAATTCCTGCAGACCGGCGATTTCGAAGCTCGGCTCCAGGCTGTCCACGATGCGCAGCGCCGCCGTGCGCGCTCTGTTCGGCGGCCACCGGATCGGTGCCCAGGTCGTGCAGCAAAATCACGAATTCGTCGCCGCCGAAGCGGGCCAGAATGTCGCTCTGGCCGAGCTGTTCGCGCAGGCGCGCCGCCACCATCATCAGCAGGGCGTCGCCCTTGTCGTGGCCGCGCGTGTCGTTGATGGTCTTGAAGTTGTCGAGGTCGATGATCAGCAGCGCGCGGTGGCACCGGTTGCGCAGATTGCCCTTGACGCCCTCGTCGACGTAGGTGAGCAGCAGTTCGCGGTTGGGCAGGCCGGTCAGCTTGTCGTAGTAGGCCAGGGTGTGGATCTTCTCTTCGGCGTGCTTGCGTTCGCTGATGTCGAGGAAGTAGATCGCCAGTCCGTCCTCGGACGGATAGGCGCGGATTTCGGTCCACAGGTCGAGCGGCGCGTAATAGTCCTCCGAACCAGACCGAGACGTTGTTGCGCATGGCGCGGTGGTATTCCTGGTAGTAGCGGCCACCGATCGCGTCGGGGAAGCGGTCCCACAGACTGGTGCCGAGCACCTCGGCGCGCTTGCACTGGATCAGGCGCTCGGCGTAGCTGTTGATATACGTGAAGCGCCATTCGCGGTCGACCATCAGCACCGCGTCGGTGATGCTCTCGAGCATGGTGGTCAGGCGGTGGTCGAGCACGTTGCGGTGGTGCTCGCCGTGCTTGGCGGCCGTGATGTCCTGGAAGGCGCCCTGGACGCGGACCACGGTGCCTTCCGCGCCATAGACGGCTTCGGCAATGGCGCGCACCCATTTGCGCTTGCCGTCGGCACTGATGATCTGCATTTCCTCGTCGACCGGGCAGCCGCTGCTGGCGCAGGCGTCGAACAGCTGCTGAGCACGGGGACGCCATTCGGGCGGATAGAAGGCGATGGCCTCGGCACTGGTGGGGGTGGTGCCGTGCGGCACGGCGTGAATGTCGCACACTTCTTTTGACCAGTAGGCGCGGCCGCTGGGGAGGTCGACGATCCAGCCGCCGATGTGGGCGATCCGGCCCGCGATGTCGACCAGCGTTTCGTCCGGCAGCTGTGGTTTGCCGGTGCTCATGCGATTACCTGACCTGCTTCGTTCATGTGCTCACTCCGCTCGGGGAACCATTCCGGAACATTGTATACCTGCGGATGAAATAGTGGCATTTTGCTCACCATTGGCGGGGAATCGTGTATCGTCTGAGCTCCAGGAAGAGGAGCACGTTTGATGAGCAAGACAAAGCGCGGGCGGGTCAGCAATCGAATCAAGAGTGTCCAGGCGTCGCGCGGCTGGACCCGCACAAGGGCGGTATCGCTGTTCTTCGGCGCCGGGCTGGTCATTGGACTGATGGCGCTGCTGGCGCATCTGCAGGCCGTGCCCGGCAGCGGCTTGCAGGCGCTTCAGTGGTGCGGCGCGGCCTGGTTGTTCGGCTTGTTCGTGATGGTCACCGTCGTGACCGACGAAGAACCCCGCTATGCCCGCACCGGTTTCTGGATTCGCACCGCCAGCGGCGCCTGCGTTGCCGCCGCCATGGTGGCGATCTTCGGCACACCGCCGGGCGGCGTCGCCTTTGCCGTGGCAGTCGGCGCCATCCTCGGCGCGACCGGCAAGATCTGGCTTCGGGGCGTATAAGGGAGCCAGCGGGATGATTTCAAGACAGTATGTCAGCAAGATTACCTTGCGCCACGATATCGTCAATTCCTTCGAGCGCTTTCCAGATCGAACATCTTGACCGGGAACCCCTGCGCTTAAGCACCGCCGGTGATCAATTCCTACGGCGGACGCTCGCTGCATGCGCAGTCGCATGGCGAATCGTTCATGGCGCTGCTGACCGAGCGTTTCGGCGGCAAGGGCTTGTATCTGCTGGATGAACCGGAAGCGGCATTGTCGCTGCAGCGCCAGCTGGCCGTGCTCAGGGCGCATTCACGCGCTGGTGGCGGACGATTCCCAGTTCATTATCGCCACCCATTCACCGATCCAGATGGCCTATCCCGATGCGCAAATTTATCATTTCGGCACCGGCGGGATCGAAGAGGTGGCGTACCACGACACCGAGCTTTTCACGGTGACGCACGACTTTCTCGTCAATCCGGAGCGGATGATGCGGACCCTCTTCGATCAATAAAACGAACGGACTTAGGCCTGGTAAGGCGGCTCTTCATGCGACCGGCCACGTCGACCTGCAATGACAGCACGCAGCCGGTGAGCGGATAGCGTTCGCGTTCGGCCTCGGAACGTCCGTGGCTGGCGCTGGTGATGTACAGCGTGCGCAGGTCGTCGCCGCCGAAGGCGAGCATGGTCGGGCAGCGCAGGGGCAGGGCGACTTCGCGCAGCAGTTCGCCGGACGGCGCAAAGCGCAGCAGGCGCCCGCCTTCGAACATGGCGCACCAATAGGCGCCTTCGCTGTCGACCGCCGCGCCGTCGGGACGGCCGCCGTAGCCGGGCGCCGATTTGTCGGTGTCGAACTGCTGGAACTGCTGCGGGTCGGACGCGGTGCCCGTCTCCGGGTCGAAGGCGTAGCGGTTGACGCGGTGCGAGGCGGTGTCGGCGTGGTACATGGTGCGCCCGTCCGGCGCGAAACCGAGGCCGTTCGAATTCATCATCCCGCCCGACCATTTCAGGCTCAGCGTGCCCTTGTCGAGGCAGTACATCTCGGCCGCCTGGCGGTCGCGCGGCTCGAAGATGGTGCCGATCCAGAAGCGCCCGGCCGGATCGACCCGGCCGTCGTTAAAGCGCGTGGTGGCCGTGTCAGTGCAGCAGCCGCGCGACCGGCGTGACTTCGCCGCTGGCCGTGTCCAGGTGGACCACGCCGGCACGGGTGGCGACCAGCAGGCCGCCATGGGTGTGAATCGCCAGCGCCGACGGTTCGCTTTCCATCGCCCACTGGCGGTGTTCGCCCGTCAGCGGATGGACGCGGTGCACGGCCTTGCCGCCGATATCGACCCAGTAGATATTGCGCTCGGCCGCATGCCACAGCGGGCATTCGCCCACCTGCATCGGAACCGGATGGACGACGCTGAAGTTGTCCATGGCGCTTACACCGCAGCCTTGGCCATGGCGATCAGGCCATTGGTCGAGCAGTCGTGGCGTTCGGGTACCGCTTCGCCGGTCAGCTCGGCCTCGATGGTCTTGGCCAGCACCTTGCCCAGCTCCACACCCCACTGGTCGAAACTGTTCACATCCCAGATCACACCCTGTACGAAGGTCTTGTGTTCGTACAGCGCGATCAGCGCGCCCAGCGTGTACGGGGTCAGGTACTCCATCAGGATCGTGTTGCTCGGACGGTTGCCGGGGAAGGTCTTGTGCGGCGCGAGACGTTCGATCTCGGCCAGCGACAAGCCCTGGCCTTGCAGGTCGATGCGCACTTCATCGATCGTTTTGCCGCGCATGAAAGCTTCCGACTGGGCGAAGCAGTTCGCCAGCAGGGCCGCATGGTGGTTGGTGAATTCGTGGGCCGGACGCAGCGCGGCGATGAAGTCGATCGGCGTCACGTCGGTACCCTGGTGCAGCAGCTGGAAGTAGGCGTGCTGGCCGTTGGTGCCGCAGTCGCCCCAGATCACGGGGCAGGTCAGGGTGTCGACCGGCTGGCCGCCCTTGGTCACGCGCTTGCCGTTGCTTTCCATGTCGAGCTGCTGCAGGTAGGCCGGGAAGCGGTTCAGATCCTGGTGGTAGGGCGCGATCGAAAGCGAGGAGCAGCCCAGGAAGTGGCGGTTCCAGAAGCCGATCATGCCCAGCAGGACCGGCATGTTCTTGTCCAGCGGCGCTTCCCTGAAGTGCGTGTCCATCGCGTGCGCAGCCGGCCAGCAGGTCGCTGAAATAGCCGAAGCCGACGCACAGCGCGACCGACAGGCCGATCGCCGACCATACCGAATAGCGCCCGCCCACCCAGTCCCAGAACGGGAACATGTTGGCCGGGTCGATGCCGAAGGCCTTGATCGCGTCCGTGTTGGTAGATACCGCCACGAAGTGCCGGGCCAGCGCCGCTTCCGGCGCTTGCTGCAGGAACCAGGCGCGCGGGTCTGCGCGTTCATCATGGTTTCGGTGGTGGTGAAGGTCTTGGAGGCGACGATGAACAGCGTGGTCGCCGGATCGACCTTGGCCAGCGTGGCGTCCATGTCATGGCCGTCCACGTTGGAGACGAAATGCATCGTCAGGCGCGGATGGGCGTACTGGCGCAGCGCCAGGCACACCATTTTCGGGCCCAGATCCGAGCCGCCGATGCCGATGTTGACGATGTCGGTGATCGCTTTGCCGGTGTGGCCGTGCCAGGTACCGGCGCGCACGGCGTCGGTGAACACGCGGACCCGGTCCAGCACCGCGTGCACGTCGGCGTTGACGTCCTGGCCGTCGACCGTCAGCGGCGTGCCGCGCGGGGCGCGCAGGGCGGTGTGCAGGACGGCCCGGTTTTCGGTCAGGTTGATGCGTTCATGCCGCATGAACATGGCGTCGCGCTGGGCTTCGACGCCGCGCTCGCGCGCCAGGCCGGTCAGCAGTTCGAGCGTGCGCGCATCGAGGCGGTTTTTTGAATAGTCGAGGAACAGGCCGATGGGCATCGACGGTCAGATCCGGGAAGCGGGTGTCGCTGGCGGCAAACAGGGCGCGCAATTGCCAGTCTTCGGCCTCGATCGCGTGGGTTTCGAGTGCCTGGTAGCTGGCGGTGGAGGTCAGGGCGGGTTGGTGCATAGGGTTGGCCTGGAGGTTGGTTGGCTTGGATTGTCGAATAATACAGGAAAAATTCGTAAATTCACTACAAAAAATAGACGGGCCAGAGTGTGGATTACCCGCTGAGGATACGGGCGCTTAGCCGTACTGACGCACGCCTGGACTTGCTATTTTGCCGCCACAGGCGCAAGATCGGACACGGAATTGTTCGGTTTCCACCAAATTTGTAGTAAAATTTCAGGAAATAAATTCATAAGGAACGACCATGGCGTTGCATCCCGTAGTTGAAGCGGTGACCAAGCGAATCACCGAGCGCAGCAAACCGTCGCGCGCGGCCTATCTGGCGCACCTCGATGCGGCGCGCATTCAGGGCGTGCAGCGCGGCGCGCTGTCCTGTACCAACCTGGCGCACGGCTTTGCCGCCTTCCCCGCCAACGACAAGCTCAAACTGCGCGAAGCCAAGAAGCCGTCGGTCGCCATCGTCTCCTCCTATAACGACATGCTGTCGGCGCACCAGCCCTTCGACACCTTCCCGGCCATCATCAAGGATGCCGTGCGCAAGGTCGGGGCGGTCGCCCAGTTCATGCGGCTGGCGTGCCCGCCATGTGCGACGGCGTCACCCAGGGCCAGCCGGGCATGGAACTGTCGCTGTTTTCGCGCGATACGATCGCCATGTCGACCGCGGTCGCGCTGTCGCACAATATGTTCGACTCGGCCCTCTATCTGGGCGTGTGCGACAAGATCGTGCCGGGCCTGTTGATCGGCGCGCTGCACTTCGGCCACCTGCCGATGGTCTTCGTGCTTAAGCCCGGGCCAATGACGTCCGGCTTGTCGAACAAGGAAAAAGCGCGTGCGCCAGCTGTACGCGCAAGGCAAGGCAACGCGCGAAGAGCTGCTCGAATGCGAGGCGCAGTCCTATCATGGCGCTTAAGCACCTGCACCTTCTACGGCACCGCCAACAGCAACCAGATGCTGATGGAGATCATGGGCCTGCACCTGCCCGGCGCGGCTTTCGTCACGCCCGGCACGCCGCTGCGCGACGCGCTCACCGCCAGCGCCGCCGTGCGCTCGGTCGAGATTTCGCAGCAGGGCAGCCGCTACACGCCGGTCGGCCATATCGTCGATGAAAAATGCATCGTCAACGCCGTTGTCGGCCTGCTGGCCACGGGCGGCTCGACCAACCATACGCTGCACCTGGTGGCGATGGCCCGCGCCCATCGGCATCGTGATCGACTGGGATGACTTCAACGAGCTGTCGGCCGTGGTGCCGATGCTCACCCGGATCTACCCGAACGGCGACGCCGACGTCAATCACTTCAACGCAGCCGATGGTCCCGGTTTCGTGATCCGCGAACTGCTCGACATCGGCATGCTGCACGACGACGTGAACACCATCCTCGGCCACGGCCTGCGCGCGATGCCAAAGAGCCGTTCCTCGACGGCGAGACCGTGTACTGGAAGGATTCGCCCGCCGTCAGCGGCGACGACAGCGTGCTGCGCCCGGCCAGCAATCCGTTCGCCAAGGATGGCGGCATGATTCTGGTGAAGGGTAACCTGGGCCGCGCCGTGATGAAGATCTCGGCCGTCAAGCAAGAGCACCGTGTGGTCGAAGCGCTTAGCCCTGACCTTCAATTCGCAGGAAGACTTCATGCACGCCTACAAGGCGGGCAAGCTGGACCGCGACTTCGTGGCCGTGATCCGCTTCCAGGGTCCGCGCGCCAACGGCATGCCGGAACTGCACGCGCTCACTCCCGCACTGGCCAACCTGCAGGACGCCTACCGCCATGTGGCGCTGGTGACCGACGGGCGCATGTCCGGCGCGTCCGGCAAGGTGCCGAAGGGCGATCCACGTCTCGCCCGAGATTCTGGCAGGCGGCCCGCTCGGCCTGGTGCGCGACGGCGACATCATCCGCCTCGACGCGACCACCGGCACGCTCGAAGCGCTGGTGCCGTCCGACGTCTGGGCCGCGCGCAAGCTGGCCACGGCCGACCTCAGTTCCAGCCATATCGGCATGGGGCGCGAACTGTTTGCAGTATTTCGCAATGCGATCAGCGAAGCGGAAGCGGGTGCCACCACCTTCCCGCTGCCGTCGCCGATCCACACCACCGTGCCGCTGCACGAAGCCGCCGACATCGGCGACACCGTGCCAGGCTCCGACGAAGACTTCCTGATCAAGAACCCAAAATGACCATGACCCTACTCGACATCATGCGCTCGGCGAGCGTTATTCCCATGTAATCGCCATCGACGACCCTGACCACGCTGTCCCGCTGGCGCAGGCGCTCGTTGCTGAGCGGCATCCGCGTGCTGGAAGTGACGCTGCGGACAAGGCATGGCCTGGGCGCGATTCGCGCCATGTCGCAGGTGCCGGGCGCCATCGTCGGCGTCGGCACGCTGACCCAACCCGAGGAATTCGCGGCCTCGCGCGATGCGGGCGCCGTGTTCGGCGTCTCGCCCGGCCTGACCGCCACCCTGATCGAAGCGGCGCGCAAGAGCGGCCTGCCATTGCTGCCTGGCGTGATGACGCCGTCGGAAGTGATGGCCGCGCGCGAAGGGGCTTCCGCCAGCTCAAGCTGTTCCCGGCAGGTGCAGAGGGGCGGCGTGGGCATGCTCAACGCGATCGGCGGCCCGCTGCCGGACGTGACGTTCTGCCCGACCGGCGGCATCTCGATCGAGACCGCGCCCAAATTCCTGGCCTGCAAAAACGTCGCCTGCGTGGGGGTTCCTGGCTCACGCCGAAGGACGCGATTGCCATCGCATGACTGGGCGCACATCACGGAACTGGCGCGCGCCGCGGCGGCACTGCGCGGCTGATGCGCCCGATCTTTTAGCGGGAACGATCGAGCAAGGCTTAGGCAGGATGAAGCTGGTGAGCAGCTTTTCGCTCAGTGGGTGAGCGCCACGCACCTGAAAATTGGTCGTCGTAATCACCACCACGGCATCCTGGTCCGGCAGCACGAACACCTTGTTGCCGCCCGATCCAGCCATGCCATAGCTTGGCACGGCGCGGCCATTGACGCTGAACTTCTGCAGCCACCACAAATAGCCATATTCAGAATTCCTCGCGCGCTTGTGCGTGCGGTGCGATGGATTGGCGGACCCACTCTGACGACACGATCTGTGTGCCTTCCCAGCGGCCGCCATTCAGGTATAGCTGGCCGAGCTTGGCCAGGTCGACACTGCGCAGCTGCAGGCCGCCGCCGGTCATGGCCGGGCCCTTGGGTTGGAATTGCCATTTCACCTTGTCGATGCCAAGCGGCGTGAACAGATTGGCGCTGGCGAAGTCGGGCACGCTTTGCTTGCTGACCCGTTCCAGCAAGGGACCGAGCAAGGTGGTGCCCGCGGTGCAATAACTCCAGGCGCGGCCGTAAGGCGATTTTTCGGGCCGCGGCTGCCATTCCGGAAAACCGCGGATCGGCAGGTCGGCCACAAACCGGCTCCAGTCTTCAACGAGATACATGCGTTCCTCGTTGCCGCGCGAGATCTGATTGTCGTCGTCGCATTCGAGCAGCGAACTCATCGTCAAGAAATCTTCCACCGTGATCTGGTCCTTGCGCGCGTCCGGGGAGGCCAGGGGATGCAACTCCGGGAAGTAGGGCAGTACTTTGCTATCCGCGCGCAGCAGCTTGCAGGTCCACAGCCAGCCCGACCAGCATCCCGGTCACGGTTTTCGTGACCGAGCGCGTATTGCGCAAGGCGTCGGCCCCTTCCTTGTCAAAGTAGCGTTCGTACAGCAATTTGCCGTGCTGTGACACGACCACGCTGGTGATCTGTTTGAATTCTCCCGCATCGATGGCGCGTGTCATGCCCTCAAGTTGTTGAGCATGGACGCAGCTCGATACGAGCAGCAGGAAGGGCAGGGGAAGGTATCGCAACATGGTGGTCTCCGAGGTGAAAAATCCAGTCTATTCCGCTGGGCAGGGTGATTTCTTGAACGTTTGAAACATTCGGCGTCGATAGCCACCCGGTGTCGTGCCGCATTGCGCCTGGAAGGCGCGCGTCATATGGCTTTGGTCGGCAAAGCCCGACGCCAGCGCCACCTCGACCATGCACAGGTCCTTGCGGCGCAGCAGACCAATGGCGCGCTCGACGCGCCGCCAGCGCAGCAAGTCGCCCGGCGAGCAGCCCCAGGCTTTGCGAAAAACGCGCGCCAGATGCACGGCGTGAACGCCGAGTTCAGCGGCCAGGTCGGCGATGCGCAGGTGTTGGTCCGAGGCCGTGTCCATCACGGCGTCGTAGGCCAGATGGGCCCAGGAGGGCAGCGGGCCGGGTTTCACTGGCGCGGCCATATCGAGCTGGGATAGCAGCTCCCACGCGCCCGCCTCGAGCAGGGCGGCGTCGCCGCCACTGCCGATGTCACGGGCGATCCGGAAGGCAGTCGCCAGTGCATCCGGCCTGGACAGCACGATGGCGCGCTCTTGCGCCGCCTGTGTTTCTTCTGCGCTTAAGCAAGCAGGACCGGATCGAGCGACAGCGTCATGAATCGGCCCTTGCCGCCGAGGAAGCGGTCGCGGTGCACGGTGCTTAGGCCGGGTTGTAGACCAGCGTGGGAGCGACAAGGCGGGGCTAGGCGCGTTGAGTGCGCTGGAAATATAGACGCCGGAGAGCACCAGAACGAAGTGCGCGTCGGCGTGGCAGTGGGTGGCGACTTCGTCTTCGCTGCGGGTTGCCGTCAAGCGGCGGATGTCGAATGTGCCGCCGAGTGTGCTCTGCTGCAGGTCGCCATAGAATTGACCGGATGCGAAATGGGTTGGTGTGCTCATCCAGGCATTCTGGGGAGGGCCGCGACGTTTTGCGAGCGCAAGCCGATAAACGGGGCTAACTGCAGGATGAGTGGTAGGAAGCGCAGGTTTAACAGTCAGGGTGCGGAGTCGCAGTTGTACATGCTATATTGGAAACAATTGCGAGGCGCCGGGCAACCTGCCTGCTCGCATGTTCCCCGGGCTGCGATACGTGACCCGAGGCTCAGGTAAAACGCTCACTTCCCATTTCGCCCCATGCAAATCGAACATCGAATCAGGGTTGCTGCCGCCCCTGGAATCATCTTCCGCATTTACCGCGACGTCGAGAACTGGCATACCTGGGATCCGGACACCAAGCGCGCCACGCTCGGTGGCCCGTTTGAAGTCGGCAGCCGGGGGGGGCTCACGCCGACCAAGGGGAATGCCGTTCCCATGGTTGTCACGAAAATGGTTCCAGACAGCTGCTTCACGGTGGAGTCGAAGATCCCCTTGTTTCGCATGGTGTTCGAGCACGAGCTCGTGCCCATGCAAGGAATGACCGAGGTCATTCACAGGGTCACATTTTCGGGACCGCTCACCTTTGTGATTGGCAAAATGCTCGTCAGGCAGTTGAACCTGGGGCTTCCAGTGACCCTTCAACGGCTGAAGGCGCTGTCTGAATTGCAGAGTGCGGCCTGAGCCGTCATCGCTCGTAAGTAATCGATGGATGCCGTCCGGTTGCCTGGCTTAGATTTGCGTCGCTGGCGCCACCTGACTGCCAAGCATGAGACCGCAATGGCCGCGCTGCTGTTCGGCGACGCCATCGATTACGCCAGGGTGCGTATCCACAACCGGCGCTATCTGCCATTCGGGCTGCAGCCGCGCAATTGCGCGATGAGCCCCAACGGCGGCATCTATTTTCACAAGTCGTGCTGTCTGCTCGATTTTTCGGCTAAGCAGCCTCGATGCGCGCCACTGGTTCATGCACGAGATGGTGCACGTCTGGCAGTATCAGCTCGGCTACCCGGTGCGGCTGCGCGGCGCCGTGCGCGTCGGCCTGAGCTACGACTACGAACTGGCGCCCGACAAACATCTGTCCGATTTCAATATGGAAGCGCAGGGCGATCTGCTGGCTGATTATTTCGCGCTCAAGCACATGGCCGCAGCTTAGCCGTGCTGCGTCAGCCGCACTACGCGGACAGCCTGGCCCTGTATGAACAGGTGCTCGCCCATTTTCTGGCCCATCCGGCCAGCCGCACGAACTTGCCGCGTGGCTGGCGCACCAGGCTGCGTTAGCCCTTCAGGCTCTTGAGCTGGTCTTCCGCGTCGGACTTCATCGGCTTGGGCAGATCGGCCTTGAATGACAACGCTTTTTCGAATTCGGCCTTGGCGCGGTCTTGTCGCCGATGGCCAGCAAGGATTTGGCGACGCGGTAGTGGACGTGCGCGCGCTCATCCTTGAGCAGGATCGGGTCCAGTATTGCCAGCGCCTCGCGGTGCTTGCCCTGTTCCTGGAACACGCGCGCCTGACCGTAGGTGGCCTCGTCACTGTCTGGGAAACGCTTGACGGTATCGTTGAAAATGCGCTCGGCCTCGGCCAGGCGCTTTTGCGACAAATGCTTGAAGGCGATCGAGACCAGCGTGCCTTGCTGCAATTCGGTCAGTTCCTCGTCGCTGCCCGCGCGCACAGCCAGCGTTCCCGCTTCGGCCTTGGCCAGGTTGTCGGCCGCAAGGTCCATCTTGGCCTGCATCAGTTTGGCGGCTTCGGGCAGCATGGCGGCTGTTTGTGCGGTCAGCGTTTCCGCCTTGCCGGTGCCGCCGCCCACGATGCCGGGCGCCATCAGGTAGTACTGCAGCAGCGAGAAGCGCGTCCAGATTGCGCGGATCGAGTTCGACCGCCTTCTTGAAGGCATTGCGGATGTCGCTTGCGTAACCCATGGCCGACATCATGCCGCCGTTCATCGCCTTCGAGCCGAGCGCCTTGCCCAGCACCAGGTGGCAACGGGCATCGGCCACGCGCGGCGACGCATTGCTGCGCTTGCTTGACGGCTTCCTCGATGCGGGCCGAACGGCCGGTGGCCAAGATCGCTTCGGTGCGCGCCGCCATAGCTTCGGCATTCGCCGGATCCGTGGTCAGCACGAGGGAAGCGGCCTTTTCCGCTTCCGCGTACTTCTTCGCTTTCATCAGCGCGTCGTAGGGCGTGGCGGCAGGCGCCTGGGTGGCGATCAGCAAGCCACAGAGGGCGAACGGCAGGGACAGAGAAGTTTTCATCGTCGGCGTCGGTTGATTGATTTACTGCAATATCTGTAGTGTCGGATATTTTTAAGGAAATGGCAAACTTGTCCTTTAGACGAAAAAAGCCCGCGCAATGGCGGGCCAGGAAGGGAGCGGTGGCGGCTCAGGCGCGGCAGCCGGCGCGCAAGCGCCAGGCCCAGCATGCCGAGCCCGAGCAGGGCCAGCGATGCCGGTTCCGGTACCTGGGCCGGAGCGCGTGCGGCGCGGGTGACGTTGTCGAGAATGAGGTAGTCGGCGCTGGTGCTGATTTGCACGGACGTGATCGCCGCGCTCGAGGTCCAGCCGTAAAAACTCAGTTCCGGGCGGGCCGAGGTGGTGATGACGTTCGATACGCCGTTGATGGTCACGGTAATGCTGCGCGCCTGGGCCAGGATGGTGCCGAAATCGGCGCCGAAGGCGGTGACGGGCGCGAACGTCAGTGTGGCCGGGCTGTCGATCAGCAAGACGGCGCCGGTGTTCCACTGGTACAAGCCCGGCGAGTAGGCCGGGTCGACCATGAAGGTATCGATCGAGTAGCCGATGCCGTTGTAGGTGGCGTTGCTGATCTCGGTGTAGGAGCTTAGCCCGGGGCGGCATAAGCCTCGACCAGGTTGCCGGTCGTGGCGGCGTTGAAAGCGGCGCGGTCGGTGAATTCAATCAGCGCGGCGTGGGCGCTGCTTAGCCAGGATCAACCCGGCCACGGCGGCTGACTGCAAGAGTGTGTGTAGGGGTTTCATTGGCAGAATCCGTCAGAATAGTCGTAATGACAATGTTAATGCAATTTTTATACCATTCGGTCGCTGCCTTTGAGATCAATCACTTAGCAAGCAATTAATAAATGAGGCGGCGCAGATGTAAAATTTTCCGACACGGCAATGTCATAAATTCCGATCAAGTTATGTAGCCGGGCATGAAACAGGGCAAGCCAATCGGGGTCGTCCGCTTGCAGTTCGATCGCCACGGCGTTCTGTTGTATGTGCAGGCGCGACAGGCGTACGTTGCCGCGCCGGGCGACGGCCAGGACCGCTTCGAGGGCGTCCAGCGGCGCGTCGTCGTCGAGGGAAAAAGTGAGGGGCAGGCGGTGTTCGTTCATGTGAAAAGGATAATCGGGGCGCCGGAAAATAGGCTTCCAAAGATTGTCCATTTCTGCAAAACTTAAGAAGAAACGTCTTCAAATAACGTATGATGAGAAAAATTCTTCTTTTGGGTGCTGAAATTCGATGAATGCTGCTGAACTGGACGAGATTGACCGCAGGATCTTGCGGGAGCTGCGCATCGACGGGCGCATCTCGAACGCCAATCTGGCCGAAAAGATCGGCTTGTCGGCCTCGCCGTGCTGGAACCGCGTGCGCCAGCTCGAAGAGCAGGGCGTGATCGAGGGCTACACGGTCCTGCTGAACCAGAAAGCCCTGGGCGTGCCCGATACCGTGATGATCGAAGTTACGCTCGACCGCCACGACGACGACACCTTCGAGCGCTTCGGCCAGGCGCTGGCGGACATGCCGGAAGTGCTCGAAGCCTATTTGCTGACCGGCGAGTACGACTACCTGATCAAGGTGGCGGTGGCGGGAACGGCCGGGTATGAGGAATTCTTGCGGCGCAAGCTGTACAAGCTGCCGGGCCTCCGCCACAGTCGCTCGACCTTTGTGCTGCGGATGCTGAAGAAGGTGCATTCGCCGCAGCCCTAGGCGCGGCGCCCCTTATTCGCCGTGCTTCACCACGCAATTGCAGTAGCGCGTTTGGCGGCGTACAGGGCGCGGTCGGCCGCGCCGAGCAGGTCGGCAATATTGGACTGGACCCCGCCCGCGAGCGTGGCCAGGCCGATGCTGATCGTGACGAAACCGGCATGGCCCGCTTTTTCATGGGTAATGCCGAGGCCGGAGACGGTCTGGCGCATGGCTTCGGCCATCTTGTGGCTCTGGCCCGCATCCATGTCCGGCAGCACGACGGCAAATTCCTCGCCGCCGTAGCGGGCGATCAGGTCGGCCGGGCGCTGCAACATCCTGGCGAGCGCCGTGGCCACCTTGACCAGGGCATCGTCGCCCATCTGATGGCCGTAGTGGTCGTTGTAAGCCTTGAAGGAATCGATATCGATCATCATCAGCGACAGCGGCGTGCTTAAACCCCGCTTGGCGCGGCGGATTTCCTTTTCCATCGTGACGTCGAACTGGCGCCGGTTCGGGATGCCGGTCAGGCCGTCCGAGAAGGTCTGCGAACGCAGCTCGAGCGCCTGCTCGCGCAGCAGCCGCTCGCGGTTGACCACGACGCTGACGTCGGTAATCTGGATCAGACAATGGCGCGCTGCGCCGGCCACCCTCGAGCGGCGTGACCGCCACCGCCTGCTGCATGCGCTCGTCGCCGAGGCGGGCGGCGGCGCTGGCAAACAGGGCGAACGGCGCCTTGTGCAAGGTCTGGGACAGGACGGCGGGAAAGTTGTCGCGCAGCGCTTGCTGCACGGCGCTCTCGATGCGCTTGCCTTTTAAATCGGGAAAGACGGACAGGAAATCGATGCCCAGCACCTCGGCCGCGACCAGGCCCGAATAGCGCTGCATCCAGGCGTTCCACAGCACCACGCGGCGCTCGTTGTCGAGCACGACGGCACCCATCGACAGCGCACCGAGTACGCTTTCGAGCATGCCCAGCCGGTTTGTTTCCGTCGCCGTCATGTCAGGCCGAACCCATGACTTTGGCGAGGTAGCGGTCGACCTGTTCGCGCAAGTCCTGGAGGGCGGACAAGTCGAGGATGAACGCGACATAGCCGTGGATCTGGTGCTTTTCGAGGATGAAGTCGATGTGCAGCATGAGGACGATGCTGTCGCCCAAGCCGCCGGAGGAGGTCAGGATTTCCTCGCTGGTGCCGACATGGTAGACCGGGAGCGAACCGGAGAGTTCCTGCGAAAAGATGTTGGCCAGCGTGCCGACGCAGGAATTGAGGATGATGTTGCCGATCTCGCTCATCGCCTCCTGTTCCATCTCGGTCAGTTCCTGCAGCGGAACCGATTCGCCCACCATCAGGCGCACGATGTCGAGGCTTTTATCCTCGGGGAACATCAGGATCGCCTCGGTCGAGAATGCGCCTTCATAGTGCTGGCTGACGCCGCACACGCGCGACCCTTCCTTGTTGCCCAGCATGGCGCTAAGCATCGGCGCGGTTGAGGAAGGTGATGTGCGGCACCGACATCGTCACTTCTTCGTTCACGATGTCGCTCATCGCCCTGGCCGCGTGGCCGACGCCGATGTTGAAAATTTCTACCAGCGCGTCGTGTTGCAGTTCGCTGAGGTTGAACATGATCAGTCCAGGGACAGGGCGTCGATCAGGGCGTGAATCTTGTTTTCGGTGATCGGCTTCTCCATGAAGCCGATGCCCAGCTCGTTGGCGCGGTTGCGCGTGGCATTTTGTACATTGGCCGTGACGAGCGAGATATGCGCGCCCGGGCACTGCTGGCGCAATTGCTCGGCTGCCGCCAGCCCGCCGATACCGGGCATGTTAACGTCGATCAGGATCAGGGCCGGTGTTCCCGCCGCGACCTTGGCCAGGGCTTCTTCGCCCGTGGCCGCTTCGGCGACCGTCCAGGCTTACCAGCCGCGCGCTGAGGATGAACTGGCGCGCCATCAGGCGCGATACGCGGCTGTCGTCGACGATCAGGACCGTGGTGGTTTCTGCTCATTGTGGGTTCCATGGATGTTCTTTAGGCATGATCCATTCTCGCATAGTTTTCTGGGCCGTTTCACAAAAACGCGACACCTTGTGGCCCGGAAAAATCGATCAGGGGGAGCGTATCCGCTAGAATGGCGCCATTCCTTATCATTTCCAACATCATGACTCAAGACGAACTGAAGCAGGCAGTGGCGCGCGCCGCCATCGATTACGTGGTTGACGGAGAAATCATTGGCGTGGGCACCGGCTCGACCGCCAACTTCTTCATCGACGAACTGGCCCGTATCAAGGACCGCATCAAGGGCACCGTGGCCTCGTCCGAAGCGACCGCCGCCCGCCTGCGCAGGCACGGCATCGCCGTGTTCGATCTGAACGATGTGCCCGAGATCGCGGTCTACATTGACGGCGCTGACGAGATCACCGCCAGCGGCGCCATGATCAAAGGCGGCGGCGCGGCCCTCACGCGCGAAAAAAATCGTCGCTTCCGTATCGCGCCAGTTCGTCTGCATCGCCGACGGCTCCAAGCTGGTCGACGTCATGGGCAAGTTCGCCCTGCCGGTCGAAGTGCTGCCGATGGCGCGCGCGGCCGTGATGCGCAAGCTGGCCGCCCTGGGTGGCCAGCCGCGTCTGCGCCTCAAGCCGGGCAGCGATCAGGCCTTCATTACCGATAACGGCGGCGAGATCATCGAT
Source organism: Massilia sp. H-1 (assembly GCA_024703915.1). Taxonomy (GTDB): domain Bacteria; phylum Pseudomonadota; class Gammaproteobacteria; order Burkholderiales; family Burkholderiaceae_D; genus Telluria_A. The sequence continues at coordinate 4,195,348 of CP087969.1, forward strand.
GTCGCCGGACTGCACATCACCGACCCGCAAGGGCTGGAACAAGAAATCAACCAGATCGTCGGCGTCATCGCCGTCGGCCTGTTTGCCCGGCGCGGCGCCAATGTGTGCCTGCTGGGAACCAGCGAAGGCGTCAAGACGCTGACGTTCGCCTGAGACCTCTGGCGCAATTCAACAACAAGGAAAAATGATGAAGCGATTGTTTGTATTGATGGCATGTGCGGCACTGCTCGGTGGCTGCGCGAAGACGAAGCGCGCGCGATCCCGGCCTGGACCCCGGTCGCCTCGAGCGCAGCTTAAGCAGCGCCGACCACTGACGTCACCGGCCAGCCGATCGAATACATTCCGTTCCACGCTGAGCGTGTCGTCGGTGACCGTCGAAAACATGGCCAAGAAAGAAGGCTGCACCGGTGGCCAGGGCGCCGGGCTGACCTCGCCAGCGGGTCCGATCGAAACCTACCGCATGGTGTGCGACAACAAGCGCGTGTTCGCGGCCCGTTGCGACATGCGTCAGTGCACCAAGATGTAAGAATCTGTTGACGTCGTCCTCGCGCCAAGGCGGCACTCGGCGGGGACCCATAGCATGCGTGCTATAAGGTAATGCATGCGCGCTATAGGTCCCCGCCTCCGCGAGGACGATGTGCGTTGGCCAACAAAAAGGGCGCCGAAGCGCCCTTGTCCGTTTGCAGCTTGCTTAGTCTGCTTAGGCGGGCACGTAGCGATGGCCGCATCAGGCGCCGTCGCCGAAGAAATGCTTTTCCATCTGCGTGGCCAGATACTTGCGTGCGCGCTGGTCAGCCAGGTTCAGGCGGTTTTCATTGACCAGCATGGTCTGGTGCTTGAGCCAGGCGGCCCAGGCTTCCTTGGACACCGTTTCCCAGATTTTCTTGCCCAGTTCACCCGGGTAAGGCGGGAAATCAAGCCCTTCGGCTTCCTTGTTCAGTTTGATGCAATGGACTGTGCGGGCCATCTTTGCTCCTAATGCTCGGTCGGTAAAGGTGTGATTATAAAGGCTTAATCAAGACCTGGGATTTGCGCTGCCAGTTATACATGTGCTGGCGGTCGCGCGGCAGGGCGTCGACGGTGGCTGGAATGAAGCCGCGTTTCTTGAACCAGTGCGAGGTGCGCGTGGTCAAAACGAAGAGCTGTTTAATGCTTATGGCGCGCCCCGATTCTCCATGTGCTTGAGAATACGCTCGCCGTCGCCCTGGGCCTGCACTTCCGGATTCACGGTCAGGCAAGCCATTTCGGCCATTTTTTCGGCCGGGAACGGATACAGCGCAGCGCAGCCAAAGATCACGCCATCGTGCTCGATGACCGAGAAATTGTCGATTTCGCGTTCGATCAGCTCGCGGCCGCGCTTGACCAGCGTGCCGTCCGCTTCGAGCGGCTCGATCAGTTTAATGATGCCGCCCACGTCTTCAATCGTTGCCTGGCGCAGCGATTCGAGGTTTTCGTGGCTGATCATGGTGCCCACGCCATCGTGGGTAAACAGTTCGAGCAGGGTCGAGCCGTCCATTTCAAACGGCAGAATGTGCGCGCGGTACGCCGCTGTTGCACGCCTTGATCGCGTGCTGCAGATAAAACGCGGCGTCGGTCGGCAAAAGCCCGCCTGCAGCACCGCTTCGGCCTGGTGCGAGGACAATTCGCGGATTTCGACGTCGGCTTCGTCCTTCATCATCGAGGTTTCGGTGATAAAGATGATCTTGTCGGCGTGCAGGGCGATGGCCGCATTGACGGCCACGTCTTCCATGGTCAGGTTGAACACTTCGCCGGTCGGCGAGAAGCCCAGCGGCGAGAGCAGGACCACGCTGTCGGTGGCCAGGATCGCATGGATGGTCTCGGCGGCGATCTTGCGGGTCATGCCGGTCAGTTCCAGGTCGACCCCGTCGATCACGCCCAGCAGGGCGCGCGGTGACAAAATTGCCGGAAATGATGCGGATGGCGGCGTGCGCCATCGGCGTGTTCGGCAAGCCCTGGCTGAAAGCGGCTTCGATGTCGAGGCGCAGCTCGTCAGCCGCTTCCTTGGCGCATTCGAGCGCGGCGGTGTCGGTGATGCGGATGCCGTTATGAAAGCGTCCTTCGACGTTTCGCAGGGCCAGTTGTTCGGCCACCTGGGGGCGCGAACCGTGCACCACGACCACGCGGATGCCGAGGGCGACCAGCAGCGACAGATCCTGGGCCAGGACGGGCAGGGCGCCGAGCCGTGACGAGTTCACCCGGGAAGGCGACCACGAAGGTCTTGCCACGGAAGGCGTGGACGTAGGGCGCGACGGAGCGCAGCCATTGGACGAATTGGTTAAAGGTTTCCATTTGCCGCATTATAATTCGCTGCGCGACTTGCGCACCAAAACAGTGTAAAAAACAATGTCAGAACAGAGTAACAAGCCTTCCGCACCCGGCAACGCCCCGGAAGGCGTGGCCAAGGACCCGCGCCAGCAGCACGTCGTCCTCGCGAAGGCGGGGACCCATAGCGCGTGAGAAGCAGCAAAACCAGCGTCCACCCCGCAACCCAAAGCCCCAGGACCCGCGCCCACCCCGCGAAGCCAAACCCCAATCGGACCGCGCCCCGCGCGACCAATTCCTGCACGCCCCTGCCCGCGATCACCTTCCCGGAAGACTTGCCTGTCTCCGGCCGCCGCGGCGACATCGCCAAAGCCCTGCAGGAAAACCAGGTCATCATCGTCTCCGGCGAGACCGGCTCGGGCAAGACCACCCAGCTGCCCAAGATCTGCCTGGAGCTCGGCCGCGGCGTCAAGGGCCTGATCGGCCACACCCAGCCGCGCCGGATCGCCGCCTCGTCCACCGCCAAGCGCATCGCGCAGGAGCTGGGCACGCCGCTGGGCGAGCACGTCGGCTTCAAGGTGCGCTTTACCGACACGCTCAAGCCCGGCGCCTACGTCAAGCTGATGACCGACGGTATCCTGCTGGCCGAAACCCAAACCGACCCGCTGCTGCGCAACTACGACACGATCATCATCGATGAAGCGCACGAGCGCAGCCTGAACATCGATTTCCTGCTCGGCTACCTCAAGCAGCTGCTGCCGCGCCGTCCCGACCTCAAGGTCATCATCACCTCGGCGACCATCGACGCCGACCGCTTCGCGCGCCACTTCGGCAAACCCGACAAGCGGCGCCGGTGATCGAAGTCTCGGGCCGTCTGTACAAGGTGGAAGTGCGCTACCGCCCGGTCGACCGCGACCAGGTCAATGTGCCGGTCCCGGAAGGCAAACCGGTCCCCAAGGCCCAGGCCGCGCGCGAAAAGCGCGACCTGATGGATGCCGTGGTCGAAGGCGTGGACGAACTGTGCCGCCTCGGTTCCGGCGACGTGCTGGTGTTCCTGCCGGGCGAACGCGAGATCCGCGGTTGCGCCGAAGCGCTGCGCAAGCACCATCCGCCGCACGTGGAGATCCTGCCGCTGTTCGCCCGCCTGTCGGTCGAGGAGCAGGAGAAGGTCTTCAAGCTCACCAACGCGCGCCGCATCGTCCTGGCCACCAACGTGGCCGAAACCTCGCTGACGGTGCCGGGCATCCGCTACGTGGTCGATGCCGGTCTGGCGCGCGTGAAGCGCTACAGCTTCCGCAACAAGGTCGAACAGCTGCAGGTCGAACCGATCGCGCAGTCGGCCGCCAACCAGCGCAGCCGGCCGCTGCGGCCGCGTGGCCGACGGCGTCTGTATCCGCCTGTACGAAGAGACGGACTTCAACCAGCGCCCCAAGTTCACCGAGCCGGAAATCCTGCGCTCGTCGCTGGCGGCCGTCATCCTGCGCATGAAGTCCCTGCACCTGACGGACGTGGAGACCTTCCCGTTCATCGAACCGCCGCAGGGCCGCGCGATCGCCGACGGCTACCAGCTGCTGCAAGAAGTGGGCGCGGTCGACGACACCAACAACCTCACGCCGCTCGGCCACAAGCTGGCCAAGCTGCCGCTCGACCCGCGCGTGGGCCGCATGATTCTCGCCGCCCTCGACAACGCCTGCCTGACCGAGATGCTGATCGTCGCATCGGCCCTGTCGGTGCAGGATCCGCGCGACCGCCCGATGGAGCACCAGCAGGCGGCCGACGAGGCGCACAAAAAATTCGCCGACGAGAAGTCCGAATTCCTGACCTACATAAAGATCTGGAAGTGGTTCAGAAGCGGCCATCGAGCACAAGAAGACCAACCGCCAGCTGATGGAAACCTGCCGCAGCAGCTTCCTGTCGCAGGTGCGTCTGCGCGAATGGCGCGACGTGCATTCGCAGCTGCTCACCATCGTCAAGGAGCAGGGCTGGCGCATGAACGAGCTGCCCGCCACCTACGAGAACCTGCACACGGCGCTGCTGACCGGCCTGCTGGGGAACATCGGCTTCAAGTCCGAGGACGAGCCGGGCGCCAGGCTACCTGGGCGCGCGCGGCATCAAGTTCCACGTGTGGCCAGGTTCGTCGCTGCTGAAAAAGCCGGGCAAATGGATCATGGCGGCCGAACTGGTCGACACCACGCGCCTGTACGCGCGTGCGTGGCGCAGATCCAGCCCGAGTGGATCGAACGCGTGGGCGCCCACCTGCTCAAAAAATCATGGGGCGAGCCGCGCTGGGAAAAGCGCGCCGCGCAAGTGACCGCGTCCGAACGCGCCACGCTGCACGGCATCGTCATCTACAGCCAGCGCCGCATCAACTACGGCCAGTTCAACCCGTTCGAAGCGCGCGAGATCTTCATCCACGACGCGCTGGTGCAGGGCGACTACGATACGCGCGCGCGTTCTTCGCGCACAACCACAAGCTCATTAAAGAGATCGAGAACCTCGAGCACAAGTCGCGCCGCCTGGACGTGCTGGTGGACGACCATCTGATCGCCGCCTTCTACGACAAGCTGATCCCGAAAGACATCGTCAACGGCGTCGGCTTCGAGAAGTGGCACAAGGACGCCGCGCAAAAGGAACCGAAGCTGCTGTTCCTGAACCGCGAAGAACTGATGCGCCACGAAGCGGCTTAAGCGTGACGACCGAGCTGTTCCCGAAAATGATGTCGGTCACCGGCATCGAGATGCAGCTGACTTACCACTTCGAGCCGGGCAGCCTGCGCGACGGCGTGACGCTGGCGCTGCCGCTGTTCGCGCTCAATCAGATGCCGCGCGAACGTCCGAATGGCTGGTGCCCGGCATGCTCAAGGAAAAGGTCCACCTGCTGCTCAAATCGCTGCCGCAAAGCTGCGCCGCCACTGCGTGCCGCTGCCCGATTACGCGGCGCGCTTCTGCGAGCGCGTGCACGAGGCGGGCGTGTTCGGCCGGGGCGACCTGATCGACGCGATCATTGCCGACATCCGTGCCCAGACCAGTCTGGCGGTGCTGACCAGCGACTTCAAGGCGGAGACGCTGCTTAGGCCCACCATTTCATGAATTTCAAGGTCATCGACGAGCATGGCCGCCAGCTCGACATGGGACGCAACCTGGCCACGCTGCAAGCCGAGTTCGGCGGCCAGGCGCGCCAGAGCTTCCAGAAGCTGGCCGAGGTGTCGGTGCTTAAGCCCAGGCCGCGCCTTCCCAGCCTAAGCCAAGGGCGCTGCACCCGGCGCCGCGCCGAAGGCGGCCGCCCCGGCCGTCAGCCAGCACACGGGGCTGACCAGCTGGACCTTTGGCGAATTGCCGGAACTGCTGGAGATCGTGCAGGGCAAGCTGACGCTGATCGGTTTCCCGGCCCTGGTCGACAAGGGTACGCATTGCGATCTGGAAGTATTCGACGATCCGACCGTGGCTGCCCGTACCCACCGCCTTGGCTTACGCCGTCTGTTCGCGCTGCAGTTCAAGGAGCAGCTCAAGTTCGTGGAAAAGAATATTCCTGGCTTGCAGCAGATGGGCATGCAGTTCATGGCCATGGGGTCGCAGGAAGAGTTGCGCGACCAGATCATCCAGAAGGCGATCGACATCGCTTGCCTGCAAGATCCGCTGCCGACCGATGCGGCGTCGTTCAACAAGCGCAAGGACGAGGGCAAGTCACGCCTGACCCTGCTCGTGAACGAGATCGCGCGCCTGGTTTCGCAAGTGCTGACCGAATTCCACGGCTTGCCCAAGAAGCTGCAGGGCATTAACCCGCAGGCGGCCGCCGACATGACGAGCCAGCTGCAAGGCCTGGTCAACAAGCGCTTCTTGCTCGACAACGAGTATGCGCAGATCGCGCATTTCCCGCGCTACCTGAAGGCCATGAACGTGCGCCTCGAGAAGCTGCGCGCCGACCCGAGCCGCGACGTGAAATTGATGGCCGAATGGACGCAGGCGGCCAGCCACTTCATGCGCGCGGCCAAGGACAGGCTGGCTAAGCAAGAACACCGACCCCAAGATGGTGGAATTCCGCTGGATGCTGGAAGAATTGCGGGTTTCCCTGTTCGCGCAGGAATTGAGGACACCGATGCCGGTGTCCTCCAAGCGCCTGCAAAAAGTGTGGGAGTCGATGCAGCGCTAGTGCGGCCTCAGTGCTTAGGCCGGGCGTGGTGTCGCTTGCGCTGCTGCCCATGCGGCCGCTGGCGGCAACGCCGCCCGTGCCGACGCCGGTCGGATCGGTCCCGTAGAAGCTGTGCACTTCGCTCGACCAGCTCAGGTCGCTCATGTCGGGCCAGGCGTCGGGATCGAAGCCGGGGGCGTTCTTGAGGCGGCTGCGCTCGACATTGAGCACAGAAGCGCTTGTTGACGGTATCGAGCTGCAAGGCTTGCCAGGGAACGGCGAACAGTTTCTCGCCCATGCCCAGGAAGCCGCCGAACGACAGCACCGCATAGGCGACCTGGCCGGTGCGCATGTCGAGCATGATCTCTTTGATGTCGCCGAGGTCTTCGTCCTGGCCATTGACGACGCTGTCGCCGATCAGGGTGTCCGCCCCCATCAGCGTGGGGCCGGGGCCTGTGCTGCCCTTGTAGATTCCATAACGGTCACGGTCTGCATAGCTCATCTTTTTCTCCTGTGGTGGGTCAAGTAGGTGAGTTGATTTGCTCACTTGACCAGCCTAGTTTTTCGGCCCCGTGCGCCCTTGATGTGCCTCAATCGTCTCGTCCTCGCATGTTTTTTGGAAACTGTGTTGCGTTATTGCTGAGTTGATCGGTGTATGAGCGATAACGCACAGAGCATGGATTTCCAACCGGATATTCTTGTAAAAAACCGGGAGATTCCACATGATGTTCGTCACTTCGCGTTGCAACAACGCAGGCCCGCTGGGCAAACCCATCCCCACCCGCTCGTTCGTGACGTCGCTGCTGGCGCGCCTGGCCGTTTCCAGGCTCCGATGGTGAAAAGACTGCCAATCCCTGGCTGCGCACCCTGGTGCGGGCCGGGAAAAAGCAGCAGCGCTCGGTCGCCCGTGCGCTCACCTCCTTGCTGGTGCCCAAGCTTAGGCAGCCAAGCCCAGGCCCAGGCCGAAAGCACGGCCGCTGCCCAAGCCTGCGCCGCCGTCCGCGCCCGCGCCCGGCAAGTGGCTGGCATCGCATTTTTCTGCCCTGAGCGGCAACGGCGGCGCTGCGCTGCGGCGCATGTCCTACTGGCTTTATTTGCCCGATGGCGCTGCGCCGCCGCTGCCGCTGGTGGTCATGCTGCACGGCTGCGACCAGAGCGCGACCCTGTTTGCCGAAGGCACGCGCATGAACCAGGCGGCGCAGCAGCGCGGCGTTGCCGTCCTCTATCCGCAGCAGTCAGTCAGTGCTCACCCTCACCGTTGCTGGAAATGGTATGACCGCGCCACCCAGCTGGGCGGCGGCGATGTCGGCCTGATCGTTGGCATCGTGCGCAAGGTGATGGGGCAGTATCCGATCGACGCGGCGCGCATTTATATAGCTGGCATTTCAGTAGAAGCTTAAGCATGGCCAATATCGTCGCGCTCAACCACCCGCAGCTGTTCGCCGCCGTCGGCCTGCATTCCGGTCCCGTGTTCGGTGCCGGGCACAGCCCGGTGGGGGCGCTGGGCGTGATGAAGCATGGCGCCAGCCACCGGGTCGACAGCGCGATCGACGAAGTGCTGGCGCGCGATCCCGCCTTCCCGGCCATGCCCACCATCCTGATTCAGGGCGAAGCGGACCAGGTGGTGCGCCCAGTCAATCAGGCTCACCTGACGCGCCAGGCCATGCAGCTGAACCGCCTGCAGGCCGATACCCCGGTCACGGTGGCGAGCAAGGCCGAGCACGCGGCGCACGCGCGCACCGTCTGCACGACCTGTACGCGGGCCGCAAGCTGATGCTGCGCGTGGCCCGGATTGCCGACCTCAGCCACGCATGGAGCGGCGGCGACGAACGGCTGCCGTACAACGCGGCGCCAGGGCCGGATGCAAGCAAGATGCTGCTTGATTTTTTTGCCAGACACCGCCGCGGCGCCTGATGCCCGACCTTGTGGGGCCTTGATCCGCCACAAGCGGCCTCATCATTTCGGGGTCCACACTCATTCACTCCACCCAATACAGAGGAGTGACAATGAACACCGAACAACCCGGCGCAGAAGGCGCCGAACCGCTCCGTCAGGAGCAGGTCCCGGAGACGCGCTCGAAGTTTCGTGCGCTGGTCCTGAGCAATCCCAACTATTTCGGCAACGTCGAAGTCAGCCCGTTCCCGCCCGTGCTCAGCATTAAGTTGAACACGACCTACGAGGAAATCGGCTGTGTCGGCTTTCAGCCACAATTCAACCGGCTCGACGCCGTCATCTACATCAACCAGCCAGGTAGCTACGGCGGCGGCATCTGCGGCCCCGGCACGCCCGAGTACGTGCGCTTCTATACCTCGAGCGACAACGGCGCGACCTGGCAGGACGCGGGCCTGACCAGCTTTACCGCCTGGGATATTCCAGGCTTAAGCACGGTCGGCAGCCGCCGCCTCGAATACGCTGTCACGCTCAACATCAATCCCAACAAGCGCTTCTGCTTCATTCAGAACATTGTCCTGGTGCGCGCGATTCTGTCCTGGAACGTGCCGCCGCCGCCGAACGTGCCGAACTTCATTCCGGTCTGGGGCGACATCCACAATACGCACATCCAGATCGATCCGCGCACCCTGATCATCTTCAACGACATCCTGCAGCAAGCCCAGATCAAGCTGCCGCCGGTGCTGGCCGACATTCTCGACCTCGATTCGCCGGTCGCGGTCAAGCCGCCCAAGCTCATGTCGGCGCCCGAACTGGCGGTCCTGTACAAGGGGCAGGAAGTTGAGCCGCACCGCTTCGCGCTGGCCGAACTGCAGCAGCTGATGGCCCAGCCTAAGCCCTGTTCGACGAACTGATGGCGCCCGGCTTTGGCGGCGTGCTGGCTTAGCTCCGGCATCAATCTGGCCGATCTGGCCGACGTCCTGTTCCCGGTCGACGGCAGCACGCGCTACGAGGAACTCGAGTGCATCGGCCTCAATCCGAACCAGGATGCGCTGGTGGGCGTGATCCGCGTGAAACTGTCAGGCTAGCTATTCGGGCGGCCTGTGCACGGCGGGCAGCCGCGAGTACGTCGCCTTCTGGGGCGACTTCAACAATAACGGCACCTTCGAAACCTACCTCGGCACCACCTCGGTCAATGTGCACGATATCAATCCGATCCCGGCCGACGGGCTCGAGTATTCGGTATTCCTGCCGGTGCACCTGGACCGCTTCCGCCGCCTGTGCCAGCAGGGCGCCGTGGTGGTGCCGATCCGCGCGATCATGTCGTGGAACGTGGCGCCGCCGCCCGCCAATCCGAACTTCATTCCGGTGTGGGGCAACCGCGAACACACGCTGATCCACATCCGCCCAGGCCGGCGTCCGGTGGGCCATCCGCCGATCATCGAAACCGTGGGCAGCATGTCGGTCACCGACATCAACGGCATTAAGCTACGCCAACGGACCGGCCCAGCTGGCTAGGCTTCGTGGCCAAGCAGAGTCCCTTCGGCGGCGAGGTCATCATCACCGGCCACCTGGCCAATCCGACCGACATCAGCAGCCAGGCGCAGCGCCGCTGCCTACCGCGTGATCGTCAACGACGGCAGCGTCGACCAGGTGCTGACCAATTCCTTCAACATCGCGCGCACGCAATTGCTCGACGGCGTGTGGAGCTTCCTGCCGGGCATCACCCAGGTGCCCGACGCCGAGGGTTACTACACCTACCGCGAAGACCTCACGGCCGGACCGGGCAATGCGGAAATCTTCGTGGCCGGTAATGTGCTGGGACGCTGGCAGACTGCTTAAGCCAGACTGGCACCTGGACCATCCGCATCGAGGTCAAGGATGCGGCCGACGTGATCTACGTGGGCAGTGCCGTGACGGTGAAGATCGACAATGCCGCGCCGCAGATTCCGGTGGGCAGCTTCAAGATCACTTCGGGCGGCGGCAGTTGCGCCGACTTCACCATCGGCGACATCATCGAAGGCACGTACCAGGTCATCGACGAGCACTTCGGCTCGCTGTCGCTGTCGGTGCTGCCGTCGCTGGGCGGCGTGTTCACGGCGCCGGTGCCGCTGCCACGCACTTACCCGACGGTGTCGACGCTGGGCGAGGCGGGCATCTGGCGGCTCGATACGGCTTAAGCATGCCCAAGTGCGGCTACGTGGTGCGCCTGTCGGCCACCGACCGCACCATCGTCAACAGCGGCTTTGTCGGCTTCTATAACGAGGCCACGGTCGGCCTGTGCCTGGAAGCTGCCGGGCGCGCCGGTGGCGGGCGGCAAGCCGTAAGTCACTGGGGGCGCACGCTCAGGTGACTGATGCGTGCGCCTTTGCCGAAATTGATCTCGACCAGCAATGGCTTGCCGCCGCAGGGCGCGCGGTACAGGTATTGCCTTTCCTCCCCCTGGTTTTTCGCTCCAGCAATTCGAGCTGGCCCGGCTGCGCGCAGGCGCCCAAGGCCGTGCGCAATTGTTCCATGTGCGGCGCATCGAGCGCGCGCGCGCGTTGTCGGTCAGCGGTTCGGCAGCCAGGGCGCCGTGCGCCGTGCGCGCCAGGATCGCAGCCACTTGTTCGGTCACGTCCGGTTCGCTGTCGTCGATGGCCGCGCGCTTGCAGCGCAGCCGTGGCAGCGGGGGCTTGCGCGCTTAAGCACAGGCCGATATGAATGCCGCGAGCAGCAGGGCGGTGCATGCAATGCGCATGACATTTCCTTTTTGTTTGAGTGCAAAAAACCATGCTACCGCAGCACGGTCCATGCCCGTTTGTAATGTCTTAAATGGGACAAAAAAATGGCGATTGTCCAAAACAATCTTGTTTTCAAATCAAGCGAAAATCGTGTTTATACTCGTCTGCACGCGAGCGCTGATGGGCTCGCTTCTCAATTAAAAACTTCGTTTCCAATTGACAGGAGAGTTACCGCATGCGCACTTTTTCCCGCACCATTCTCGCCTCCCTGATCGCTTTTGCCTACGCCGCGCTGCCGCCCTTGCCGCCGTGACCGTCGTGGAGAACCTGACCATCTACAGCGCCACATGCCGAGCTGCTCTGCCGGAACAAGTGCTGCGTGCCAACGCGGCGCGTTTCGGCCTGCCCGCGTCCCTCGACAACCTGGTGCAGACCCGGGTCCAGGAATCGCTGACCGGCACCCATTACACCTACCAGCAAATGCTGCGCGGCCTGCCAGGTGGACCGTGCCGAGATCATCGTATCGATCGGCAAGAACGGCGCGTGCAAAAGATTTTCAATGAGACGCGCCACATCTCGGCCGCGATCGATGCCAAGGCCGTCAACCAGCTCTACAACAAACACCAGCTGAGCGAAGAGCAGGCGCTTGACCGCGGCTGGTCCAACATGAAGGTCCAGCATCCGCTGGTCGCCGTGCCGAAGGGCGAGCTGGTGTGGATGCCGACCAAGGATGGCGTGCAGCTGGCGCGCAAGGTGACGATCCAGGCCGAGATGCCGACCGGCGGCTTCGTGCAGTACCTCAATGCGCACGACGGCACCCTGATCGAATCGTATTCGACCTCGCTGCCGCGCACCAACAAGGGCGGCGAGCGCAGCATCGCGGCCCGCGCCGAGCTGGCCGGGGCGCCGCTCGACCGCCAGGGCGCGACCGAGGCGGCCAAGAAGCTGGTCAAGGTACCCAAGCCGATGGCAGCGAGCGAAGCGCTGGCCTCGGGCATCAACGGCAGCGGCCTGGCATTCGATCCGGATCCGCGCACCACGCTCAACAATGACGCGCTGACCGACACCTCGGCCGCATCCAGCTTCGATGCCGCCTACCAGACCAAGACCCTGGCCGACCTGACCGTCACCATGCGCGTGTACAAGCTGACCGGCCCGTTCGTCAACATCAAGAACATTGAATCATGCTTAGCCACCGCGCCTTCCACCACCACCAACGGCGTGTGGACGGCCAAGCGCGGCAACAACGCCTTCGACGACACCAACGTCTACTTCCACCTGGACCAGAACCAGCGCTACATCCAGTCGCTGGGCTTCACGGGAACCAAGTCGATCATCAACCGTCCGTTCGACGTTGATACCGATGGCGTGAACGGCGACGACAATTCGCACTACAGCGGCGGCTCGCCCGACTACCTGGCCTTCGGCCATGGCTGCGTGAACGACAGCGAAGACGCGGACGTGATCCTGCACGAATACGGCCACGCGATCCAGGCCAACATCAATTCGAGCTGGTCGGGCGGCGACACCGGCGCCATGGGCGAGGGCTTCGGCGACTACTGGGCCGGTTCGTATTCGTACAGCCGTCCGAACGGCACCGTCTACCATCCCGAGTGGGTGTTCAGCTGGGACGGCCACAGCGCCTGCTGGGGCGGGCGTCTGCTGAACCGGACCAATGCCTGGTACAACGCGAGCAAGACCTATGGCGCGCACAGCTCGGTCACCGAGAACGGCGTGACGTTCCAGTCCGACGAATTGTGGTCGGCGCCGCTGTTCGAATCGATGAAGGCCTTGCTTGCCATGCGGCAAGCTGCGCGCCAATATCGACAAGATCATCCTGGAAGCGCACTTCGGCCTGGGCAGCAACATCAAGATGCTTAGGCCATGGCCACGGCGATCGTGAACGCGGCCAAGAACCTGTATCCGGCCGACCTGTCGTATGCGAACACCTTCCAGGCCAAGTTCGAAGCGCAGAAAATCCTGGGCACGATCGTGATCGGACCGACCATCAATGAGACCGAGTCCAACAACACGCTGGCCACGGCCAACGCGGTGGGCACCTCCGGCACCACCGTCAACGCCACGATGAGCGCCAGCAGCGATGTGGACTTCTTCAAGATCGTGCTGCTTAGGCCGGTAAAACGCTGACGGCGGCCATGACGCCGAACGGTTCGTCCGACTACGACGTCGAACTGCAAAACAGCGCTTAAGCACCAAGCTGTCCTCGAGCATCAAGGGCACCGGCGCTGTCGACACTGTCACCCGCACCGCGGGCGCAGTGGCGGAAACACTGTATGTGAAGGTCTACTACTACAGCGGCGGCACCGGCGCCACCAACGGCAAGTACTCGCTCAAGGCCAGCTGGTAAGCGCAGCGCTGCTTCCCACGACACCCCGGCGCGTCCGGGGTGTTTTTCATTGGACTTGCCATGCCCGGCGGCGGCCATCATACTGGGTCTTCCTCGTACCGCGTCCTTTGGACCTTCAGCATGGCAGATAGCGACAACCAGCCCTACACACCGCCAGCTTCGCAGTTTTCCGAAGTTGCGAACGAAGGTTCCTCGACGCTTGTCGACCTGCTGGTCCGTTTCTTTTCCCCCGCTCTGTTGAGCGTCACGGCGATTTACCTGCTCGGCTTCGTTTCGTCCTGGCCATGGTATTTTATTGTGGTGGCTTTGTGCATCGCTATTGCACTCGGTCTGGTCTTCGGCGAAGTCTGGGCAAAGTATCTCTGGTATGCGATTGCTGCATCGATCAGTGTGGTGTGGCTAGGCGCGAACGCGGGTCTGATATGGTCGCTGTTTCTGTCGCTGCTTAGGCCGACATCCGGATGTACCGGGTGGTGTCGTTGATACCTGGTCTGCTGCTGTTGGCCGTGTGTGGATGCGGCATTGCCACTACCCGCGCGGCGTACGCCCGGCAAGCGGCAGGCAGGAATCGGTAGAATTTGTTGCCTGGCGGTTTGCCAGGAACGGACGGCGCTGCCGTCCATCATAGAACTTGCTGGCGGCCAGCCGCTCAGCGCTACTGTCAGGAATCAGATGCGCCTTACTTATTTGTTCGCCGTCCTGTTGTGTGCGGTCGCCACCAGCGCCTGCAGTCCCTTCTATTCTGTGGAACAGTCCAGTGTGGAGCGAGGCTATCGCTGGGCCGGGCGACATGACTATACGCAGGCGATTTCCACGTTCGAAACGACGATCCGCGACTATCCGGAAAGCGGCCTGGCGCACCTTGGTTTGGCCGACGCCCTGTTCGAGCAACACCGGGAGCGCGAGGCGATTGCCGCGTACACCAAGGCGTTGTCGCTGCTGAGGGCGAATGGCGTGACGGCGCTTAAGCAAATGGCGCAGGAGGAGCGCAAACGATCGGGAAGCGCGCCTTCTCATACCAGAATCAAGGCTTGCGCTTCCCGTATGGCGTGGAGACCTATGTGTTTTTTAAGCGGGCATCCTCGTTCGAGGCACTCGCGGGAAAGGAGTCTTCCAACCGCGACGAGCACCTTGCCGCTGCCAGGACCGACTATACGTCTGCCCGCGATCTGGCGCCCGCCTGGCAGGAGCCCAGTCTGCGGCTGGGTTGCCTGGCGGAGCCCAAGGCGTCGAATTGCGTGAACTGAGACGCGGCCCGGCAACTTCCGGGCGGGTGCGGTTCGACGGCCCGTTTGGTCTGCGCGGGGCGGCGTGCAGGCTGCAAGAGGGATAAGAAGGCGCGCCCGCCCATATTCCCTGAACTCCCCCATCGGACTCATAAGCTGTCGAGATCTCGAATCTGCTTATTTCTTCTAGAAACACTCCGTATTGAGATGAATCAAATGCCGAGGCCATCGCAAGGTGGCTTTTTGCATTCTGGCCCCATTCAATTGAATAGCGGCCGGGATTGTTTCTCCATCTTTTTCTCGCCGCATCGCAACTTGCAGGGTCACATTTGCCAGGCTTGTTCTTGCTTTTGAGTTCGTCCCGGAGAACTAGTTCTTATGTTTGAGTAGCTGCTTTAAGTTCGAGACCTTTGGCAAGAGGGCAAGGAGACGAGTTCGGCCCCGGAGAACGGCCCCGGCGTGCGATCGCGCGGCATCCTGGGTGACGACTCCGGGATGGAAGAGGCGTGGAAAGTGCGACTGTTAGAAATGTGGTGTGTTTTTCATAAAAGTGTGTAAAATACAACGTTTCGTCGCTTCGATTTCAACATGCCTGCGATGCGAGGAATTGGTTTGTTGCCGTGCGCCTCGCGGCGGGCCGCTGTTGCCTAGATGTTTTCCCTCATGCCTGATGTGACTCGCTGCCTTCTTTCCGAATCGGCCGCATTCTCACGTTCAGTTTTACCGTAAGTCGTTTGCCGGATGTACCACGGTAGCTTTGCTTGTACGCCGTCGTCCGGGCCATCCCGATTGGATTAATCGTGCACCACAAGTTTGAAGTTTCCAGACTCATTCCAGCCGCTGCTCATCAGCGCCCAGATGGCGGCCAAAAAATACACTGCGGCGGGCACTCGCTGCTGCATCCATCCATTCTTCTACTTGTCATCGCATTTTGCGTCCTCTTTGCATCGCTCGCTCCTATAGCAGCCTACGCTGGCAACGCTGGAAGTGTGCCGCTTTCTTGCGGTGGCGGTGGCGGCATCAACGTCCCAGCCTACCTCGGGACCCAAAGCGCTAACGATTGCGGACATCAGCAGTCTCGCAGGTGAATACTGTGACAATGCGGGCTCGTATGAAGCTGATGGGGCCACCACAGATGGGCTGAGCTGCAACGTGTCGTTGTCATCGGGCGGGACCTATTCAATTCAAGTTGGAGGGAATGGTCTTCCAGTTCGCAGCACGCCGCGATGCAATGACGTCTTTCGGCGTGCCTAACGCAGTACCGGAAGCGAAGCATTATTTCGTCAATTTGGTGTCCGAGTCGCGTGAGGTGGCTGGGGGACAAGAAGTCACCTACGGCAATTTTGAAATCCAGCAAAATCGGGTTGTGTTTGCGACCGCTCAACGTGTACGTATTATTGGCGGCGAAGGCAAAGTCTTGGAATCCATGTTCTGTGGTTTTCACCATCGATCGCAAGTCAATACCTTGATCGGCGGGTCAATTAACTATGCGTCTGCTGACAACTTACCGCCCAGTATCGTGGGCACTTCCTGGGGGGCAGCGCCATCAAAGATCAACGAGCAATGGGTACGCGTAGCCTGCAGCGCAACCGTTACTTCGGATGGTGAGTTCACGCTCCACTCGCCCGTCGCTTCTGGAAAGGAAGGCGTTTACGCGACGTCCAGTGGGCACTTGGAAGGCCGGACCTTCGATCGGATTTCCTATGTGGGTGGAGCTGCCGTGGCATATGCGCCGGTCTATGGGGATCATTGGCACACCCAGCCATATAAGGAAAGTGTCACGTTCTCTCTGTCGGCAGGGCTACTGCCGGTCGGCGCCGGTGGTTCGCTTGCGAATGACGACGTGCTTACCTATCCCGCGGATTGCGATTTTACGATTCCCCCGGACATTCCACCAGATAATCCACCCGAGGATTGTACTGAGGCATGGTGTTTGGCCGCGAGGGGCGCGGTCGGCGGCGCGAGCTGCCCTATGTCGGTTGGCAACCCCATCAATGCTTCAAACGGCAACAAGTTCCAGTTGGAGTCAGATTTTATTGGCGTGGGCAGTGTCAATTTACGCTTTGAGCGCTTCTACAATTCGCATTGGAGTACTGGTGCCGGGAGCATGGGCGCACATTGGCGAACCACCTTTGATCGCTCGTTGGTCATCGATTTGAATGCGAAGATGATCCGTGTAAATCGGCAAGATGGAAAAGTGGTGATCTTCAGAAGCGTGAATGATGTATGGACCCACGGGCCGGAAGTGAATGGCGATCTCAAACCTGTGTCGCTGCCGGAATTGCCGCTTGCAGCGTGGCGCGTCAACCACCAGAGCGACGAAGAGGAGTTCTACGATGCGCTTGGCCGATTAATCCAGATTCGCTTGCCAGGGGGGCAGTCCAGAACCTGCGCTACAACATCGCTGGTCGTCTAGAAAAAGTTATTGACCGGTTCGGGCATGAATTGACGTTTACATATGCCAATGGGCGCATCGATTCGATGCGCGATCCTGCTTATGGGATGTTCATCTATTCGTACGACACCGCGAACAACCTTGCGATGGTCACGGCCCCCGGGCAGTCATCCAGAACACAGCGCAAGTATGTTTATGAAAATCTGCAGTTTGCAAATGCGCTCACCGGAATCATCGACGAAAATGGCAAGCGTTTCACGACTTGGAACTATGATCCTCAGGGACGCGCCTTCTCATCCGAACACGCCAACGGGATCGACAAATTCACAATTGTGTTCGACCAGAGCGGCTCCAGCAGGGTTACCGATCCCTTGCTTACAGATCGCACTTTGAATTTCACGCCCGTTTTTGGAATTGCCAAATACAGCGGCGAATCACAGCGATGGGGTTCCGGATGTGAGGCTGCATCGCGTTACGTCACGTTTGACGATATGGGTAACGTGAAGACCCGCACCGATTTCAACGGTGGGCTGACCACCTACGGATACGATGGCGCCCGCAAGCTGGAAACCATTCGAATAGAAGCGGTAGCACGGCCGTCGCCAGAACAATCCGAACCAGTTGGCATCCGACGCTGGCAATCGTCGTGGCGGTATCAGAACCAAAGCTGATCACGACATATGATCTTGATGATTCCGGACTCGTCCGCAGTGTAACGGAACAGCCGACCAGCGATATGGACGGCACAGCTGGTTTCGATGCACCGAAGGCAGGCTTGCCGCGCAAATGGGTCTACACGTACAACCCGCGAGGACAGCTGGAAAGCGAGGATGGCCCGCGGACGGACATCAGCGATCTCACAGGCTATGAATATGACCTTGCAACTGGAAACTTGCAAACTGTCACCAATGCAGTAGGGCAGGTAACGAAGTATTCGAACTACGATCTGCTTGGACGTGCTGGTCGCATAGTCGCTGCGAATAAAGTGACGATCGATCTGACCTACAGCCCGAGAGGATGGGTCACGTCCCGCACTTTAACGGCGCAAGGGAAATCGCTCTTGACTACGTACGACTACGACGGCGTCGGGCAATTGAAAAAAGTAACTCTCCCAAATCGTAGCTATGTCAAAGCTGATTACGACGACGCGCATCGATTGACCGACCTGTCGGACAACCTCGGCAATACGGTCCATTACACGTTGGATCTGGCGGGGAACCGGAAGATGGAAGAGGTAAAGGATCCAGCAGGAGTGTTGACCCGCCTCGTTACGCGGGAATTCGATGCACTAAACCGATTGGAAACGCAGACTGGAGTTGTGAAATGATTTTCCATCGTTATCAACCTCAGCGTCGATATTTTCCCTAGTGTCGGCTCTATTGGTCATGCATGATCCAGCGTGCGCCGCGGATGAACAACAACTCGTGACGACACATCGTTACGACGCAAATGGCAACGAGCGACAAACGATCGATCCGCGACAACAGGGCACGGATCGCTCGTTTGACACGCTGAATCGACTTGAAAAAACTGAACAACCCGCACCTAGGCCCGGCCGAGCGCGACCGCAGATTCGACTTGCCCATGATGGCCTTGATCAGTTGACGGCAGTGACTGATCCCCGCAGCTTGGTCATTTCATGTACGGCGTTGATGGTATTGGGCGTCAAAGTTTGTTGACGAGTCCCGACACCGGTAAGACCGCGATGGCGTTCGACGCAGCTTCTAAGCAACGTTCTGACCCAGACGGACGGTCGTCTCAAAACGACGCTATGTGTATGACGCGCTCAACCGCGTCAAGTCGATTGCCTACGCCAGTGGCGTAGCGAGCACGTTCGAATACGATGGTGGCGTCGGGGGGGCTATGGCGCTATTGGTCAACTCACAAAAATGACCGACGAATCCGGACAGACCACGTTCAAGTTCGATGACTTCGGTAATTTGATTGAGAAGCGTCAGACTACAGGGACGGTCACGCTAACCACGAAATATTCATACGCTTTCGAGGGAAATGGCGCTAAGCCGGGTAGCAAGTATCGTTTATCCTAGTGGAAACCAGATTAGCTATGGATACGACGCGTCAGGAAATATTGCCAGCATGTCGTTGAATCCTGGCCGGGCCGGAGGCGTGACCGACCTGACTGTCACAGTACCCATCCTTTCCAATGTTCAATACGACGCGAGTGGTGCCGTGAAAGGATGGAATTGGGGAAATCATAGTGTGACGAAGCCCAGCCGAAACGACAGAAGCTACGATCTTGATGGCCGGATGCGTTCCTATTCTCTTGGGAATACGGCAGCCTTGCCCACAGACGTGACAACATTTCTGAAAGTTGAGGCTTCCACTATGACCTTCAACGCAACCACGAAAATTTCTAGCGGATCGCTGAAGTTGACGAATTCGAGTTCGTCGGCGATTGCTTACCCTGATTGAAATTCACTTTAAGGGTTTGCCAAGTAACCTGACGTTGATGTCGCTTACTGGGGGAGCCGTGACGGCGTTCCCTATTTGTTGACCGGAGCTATCGCGCCTGGCGCGCAAGTGAACTTGTTACTGCAGTTTCAGAATCCTTCGAATGTCGCCGTAGGTTATCAAAGCCAGGCATTCAGCCTTGCTGCAACGGGGATGACGCGCACCCTCGAATATGACGACGCCAGCCGAATCAAGTCGATGACTCATGCGGGCGGCACGGCGACTACGCAAACGAATCAAAGGTTTGACTACGACGATCTTGATCGCCTCATTTCGTTTGCTGGAAATGGAAATGCGCAATCCTATGACTACGATGAGTCAGGGAACCGCAGCAAGTTGGTTATCGGTGCCAACACCTATACTGTTGCGACTAGCCCTCTAAGCAACAAGCTCTCAGGGACGACGGGGCCCTATCCCGGGAAGAGTAGTGTTACCTATGGCGCTGGATATATCCTGAGTGATGGCACCACCTTCTATACCTATAGCGACAGGGGCCGGATGAAGCGGGCTGCAAAGGCGGGGGCGACCACAGACTACCTTTACAATGCGATAGATCAGCGCGTCGTGAAGAGTGGGGTGTCGGTAGCGAGCGGAGCGAATTTTTACGCGTATGACGAGGCTGGGCAACTGCTCGGCGAGTATTCAAACAATGGCGCTGCAGTCCAGGAAACTGTCTATCTTGGGACGACCCCTGTCGCCGTTCTTCGGGGAGATGTCTACTACGTCTATGCTGATCATCTTGACACCACTCGGGTGATCACGACGAGTTCAGACAATTCGCCAGTATGGCGCTGGGACACTGCGGATCCATTTGGTGCACAGCTTCCGTTGGAAAATCCAAGTGGTAAGGGAACCTTTACTTTCAATCCACGTTTTCCAGGGCAGTTGTTCGATAGAGAGACGAACAACCACTACAACTACCACCGTGATTACGATCCACAAACAGGACGATATATTCAAAGCGATCCTATCGGACTACTGGGCGGGATAGACACTTACCTCTATGCGGATGGAAATCCGATCAGCCTGAGCGATCGAACTGGAGATTGTCCAAGCTGTGTAGCTGCTGCCATCGGCGGGGGATAGATTTAGGGCTCCAACTGTACCGCCACAAAGGCAATTTTAAATGCGTGAATTGGTGGCAGGTCGGAGGTGCAGCACTAGTTGGCGCAGGCATGGGTATTGTCGGCAGATATGCGGCCAACGGCTTGCTCGGAAAGACGTTCGTCAACCCGAAGTTTAGGGACTTCTCAAAACGATACTGGGATATGAAGGGTGGGGCGTATGACAAGTGGTACGGTTTTGGACATTTGGATCATGTGTTTGTATCTAGTGCTACGATCAAGGCCGGACGATTTCCCGCATCGCTCGGGAATGCAGGGTGGAACTTACTGGAAATTCCAGGGCCATTGAATCAAGTGATGGGGATGAGAAACTGGGCGCCGGAAGGCATTCAGTTGGCGTTGCGCGTGACTGTTACGGCTTCCGTACCAGTCACTGCCGCCACTGGCGCATATGGCGGTTATGAAGTTGGAAAGCGTGCTGTAGCAACCGAAGCAGAATGTGAGTGTTCGGAATGAAATACACAGCAATATGTATCATGTGCGGCCACACGAAACGGCGATTTGGTGCGCAATGTGAACGATGCCATTTCCAACCTGCGACCGATACGGAATTGGCAAAATCCATGATGTTGTCATTGAATTTCGAAGTTCAATCACCTCAATATGGTAATGATGATCTGTCAAAGTCTTGGAACGAATTAATGGTAATCATGAAGCAAGGAGAAGAAATTCAAGGCTATTCATTTGATGCCGAATTGTTAGCGAAGGCACAGCATGAAATCGTTAGCGCGAACTTGATAACTCGGGGGCAAATTCTGACCACGACAGTTTTTTGGCTGGCTCCGACATTGTTGCTGATTGCTGGGGTTGTTTGCTTCGCAATTTGGGGATAGCCCGTGGCAATTCGAGATTTTGAATGTGCTACGCGTTCTAGGTGCCGAATCCAGCCTTAGATTGCACCAGGATGGGAGTTTGGGAGTGTTGCTGGGATTTCCGAGAGGGACAGGGAAGGCAGACTGTATAGCGGATCCACTATAAATGGACCGGAATGGCTCGCCGCTGATTAGCCTGCAGCGAACGCAATAAAACATATCGTCGTTCTTTTTGTGGAGCCAGGTATTGTTCCCGGCCTCGCGCGTGCACTTCTCCCTGACCTTGCGGTCAGGATGGCGCGGCAGACCGCGTGGATTAGCGGCAGAACGCGCCCACGTCGCGTTGCGCGATCTCGCGGTCGTTGCTGTCGGTCGGTGCACCGCCGCTGTGCCAGGCGCGGCGCCGCTCAGGATGTCGCGCGCCAGGCGGCAGCGGTTGGCGTCCGTTTCTTCCTTGCCGCTGCGGTAGCCTTCCGGACGTGAACGGTTCGACGGACCGTTCGGTATGCGCGCCGAGCTGCCTTCCTCCTGGCGCTTGCGGTACGCCTCTTCCTGTTTTTTCCAGTCCGGGATGTTGTCTGATTTGGCTAGGCGTCGCGGTGGGCGCCGTATCGACCTGCAATTCCTTGACCTTGGCGTTGCCCGCCGCGTCCGCCTTGTTGGAGTAGTGGGTCTTGCCTTGGGCATCGACCCATTTGTAGAGCTGCGCGTGGGCGGTGCCGGTGACGCTCAGCAAGAGCACGGCGGCTGCCAGGGAGTGGGGGAGCTTGTTTTGCATGTCGGGGACGGTGAAAATCAGGTTGCCTGATTTTAACACCGCCCGGCAAGACTATTGGCAAAAATGCCAGTTCAGGCGGGACGCAAGGGCTTGGGCAGGGGAATGAATTCCGTTTCGCCCGGCACCTTCAGCGTAGCGCTGCTGTTCCCAGTCTTCGGACGCCTTCGCCAGCCGTTCCTTGCTCGACGAAACGAAGTTCCAGAAGATGTAGCGCGGCCCGTCCAGCGGGGCGCCGCCGATGACGACGAACTGGGCGCCATCGGCGCTGCTGACGCGCGCCGCTGCCCGGTTCCAGGTAGGCCATCATGGCCGGATCGAGCGCTTCGCCGTCGATGGCGATGTTGCCGCTGACGGTGTAGATGGCCGCTTCGGGCGGCAGATCGGCCAGCACCAGCTCGGCGCCGGGCGCGAGCGCGATGTCGAGATACAGCGTTTCGCTGAAGGTGGCCACCGGCGAGGTCTTGCCGAAGGCGGTGCCGATCAGCACGCGCGCAGTGCCGCCCTCGAAGGCCACTTGCGGAATCGCGGCCCCGCGGCGTGTGGGCGAAGCTGGGCGCCGTTTCTTCGTGTTCCCTGGGCAGCGCGGCCCACAGCTGCAGGCCGTGGCTGCGGCGCGACTTGCCTTTCAGGTCGTCCGGCGTGCGTTCGGAATGGACAATGCCGCTGCCGGAAGTCATCCAGTTGATCGCGCCCGGCTCGATGCGCTGCACCGAGCCGACGCTGTCGCGGTGTTCCATCGCGCCTTCGTACAGATAGGTGACGGTGGCCAGGCCGATGTGCGGGTGCGGACGCACGTCGTGGTTGGCGTCGGCGGGCGCCTCGACCGGACCGAAATGGTCGAAGAAGATGAAGGGCCCCACGGCCTGCTTGGCGGCCGAGGGCAGCACGCGCCGCACCATGAAGCCGCCGCCCAGGTCCTTGGGATGCGATTTGAGGAAGTGTTCGATTGTCATGGCCTTATCCGAGGGAAGTGGTGATCTCGGTGCTGACCTTGGTCATCAGCTTGTGCACCGGGCATTTTTCGGCCACGGCCAGCAGCTCTTCGCTGCGCGTCCGACAGATCGCCCGACAGGTGCAGCGTGGCGTGCAGGCGGTAGGTACCCTGCCTTTCCTCGCTGTTGTCGCGTTCGGTCTCGACCCGCACATCGGTCAGGGGAATGTGCTTGCGGTTCGCGTACCACACCAGGGTCAGGGCCTTGCAGGCCGAGACGGCCGCGTCGTACAGGTCGTGCGGGTCCGGGCCGAGGTCGTTGCCGCCTTCGGCCAGGCTGCCGTCGACGGTGAATTCGTGCGCGCGGATGCGCACCTGGTGGGTCATGGGGTGCGCCAGATCGCGCGTGACGGTGATCGACATGGGATGCCCTCTCAGTGGCCGTGGTGCTGTTCGTAGTCGTCGGCTTCGGCGCGGGTCTTGTGCACGATGCCGTCCGGGTGCTCGGGCGGCGTGTACAGCGTGTACAGGCGCAGCGCTTCGGTGCTGGACGTGTTGATGACGTTGTGCTCGGTGCCTAGGCCGGGATCACGACCGCCGTGCCGTCTTCGAGCTGGTGCTGCTCGCCGTCCAGGATGGCCACGCCGGTGCCGGACTCGACCCGGATGAACTGGTCATGGCCGGTGTGGTGCTCCATGCCGATTTCCTCGCCCGCCTGCAGCGTCATGATGACCAGCTGGCTGCGCTTGGTGGTGTAGAGCACTTCATGGAAATTGTTGCCTTCGAGGGTTTTCTGTTCGATGTTGACGCTGTAGCCCGACATGCTGCCTCCGGTGAATGATTGACTGAGGGTGTAGCAACCGATTGTATAAGAGACCGGGCATGGCCGTCGGACGCGCGCTGAAAAATCGCCAGCGCGGATGCGGGCCCGCACGATAGGCCTTGCCAAAATCGGGCGCAGCGAGTACTGTACATCCATACAGTACTTTTTACCCAAATACCATGAGCCGCCCTGATTCCCTTGCCGCCCCGGAGGACTTGCACCCCTCCCTCTGGCGGGCCTCGCAGCTGGCGCACGCCACCACGCGCTGCATCGAGACCGGCCATCCCACGCTGTCGTCCCAGCTGCCCGGGGGCGGCTGGCCCACCGGCACCCTGATCGACCTGCTGCCCCAGCAGCCCGGGATTGGCGAATTGCGCCTGCTGTATCCGGCGCTGGCCAGGGTGGCGCGGCGCCGCATCGTGCTGCTGCAGCCGCCGCACCCGCCGCAGGCGCTGGCGCTGGCCGCCATGGGGCTCTCGCCGTCGCAGCTGGTCTGGATCCGCAGCAGCCGCAGCAGCGATGCGCTGTGGGCGGCCGAGCAAGTGCTGCGCAGCGGCACTTGCGGCGCGCTGCTGTTCTGGCAAAGCCATGCGCGCGGCGAAACACTGCGCCGCCTGCATCTGGCCGCGCAAAGCGGCGACAGCCTGTTCTTCATGCTGCGCCCGCTCGCGGCCGCGCAAGACGCCTCGCCCGCGCCGCTGCGCCTGGCCTTGCGTCCGGCCATGCCGGCAGGGATCGAAATCGGCTTCGTCAAGCGCCGGGGGCCGCAGCGCGATGCGCCGCTGTTCCTGCCACTCACTCCTTCTTTACTGCAGCGCCATGCGACTCTGGATCGGGCTGTATCTGCCCCAGCTCCCGCTCGAAGTGTTCAGCCCGAACTGGTCGGCTGACAGCGGCAGCGTGGTGCTCGAGCAGGAGCGGGTGCTGGCCCTGTCATGCCGGCCGCGCGCCGCCGCCGGCGTGCATCCGGGCTTGCGCCGCGGCGGCGTGCTCATGCTCATGCCTGGCGCGCGCCTGCACGAGCGCAGCCTGGCGCGCGAAGCGTCTGCCCTGCACGAGGTCGCCATGACGCTGCTGCAGTACACGCCGCTGGTGGCCCAGGCCGAGGAAGCGACCCTGCTCATGGACGTCGGCGCCAGCCTGCGCCTGTTCGGCGGTATCCGGGCGCTGTCTTAAGCGCATCCGCGCCAATCTGCGCGCGCTCGGTTTTCGGCCGCGCTCAGCTGCGCGCCGACCGCGCGCGGGGCCTGGCTGCTGGCGCGCCAGGATGCCGGGCGCGCGGCCGAGCATGGCCTCGCTGGTGCGGCGCCTGGACCGCTTGCCGAGCGCCTTGCCGCCATCGCCCCGCCCGTTCGGCGCCTGGTTCGAGGGCATCGGCTGCTTCACGCTGGGCGACATGCGGCGCCTGCCGCGGCCCGGCTTGCAGCGCCGCTGCGGGCGCGCGCTGCTCGATCTGCTCGACGCCGCCTACGGCATGACGCCCGAACTGTTCGACTGGATCGAGGCGCCCACCACGTTCCGCGCCCGGCTCGAACTGTTCGACCGGGTCGAGAACGCCGAGGCGCTGCTGTTCGGCGCGCACCGCCTGCTGCTCCAAATGACGGGCTGGCTGTGCGCGCGCCAGCTGGCGGTCGAGCGCATCGTGCTCGAACTCGAACACGAGCGGGGCAGGGTGGCGCGCCCGCCCACCGTGCTCGAGATCGCGCTGGCCGAACCAACCTGGCGCGACGAGCACCTGGTGCGCCTGCTCAAGGAGCGCCTGGGCAAGGTCGAGCTGGTGGCGCACGTGATCGGCCTGTGCCTGACCGCGCCCGAGGTGCAGCCGATGGCGCCGCCGAGCGAATCGCTGTTTCCCGATCCGGGCGGCAGCGAGGACGACCAGCTGCGCCTGTTCGAACTGCTGGTGGCGCGCCTGGGCGCCGACAACGTGCTGCAGGCCGCGCCCCAGGCCGACTACCGGCCCGAGCTGGCCAACAGCTGGGTGCCGGTGCAAAAGATCCGCGCCAGCGCGCAGCAGGCGCAGATGCCGCCCGACGTGCTGAGCCTGCCGCGCCCGGCCTGGCTGCTGGCCAAGCCGATCGCGCTGCTCATGCGCAACCACCGCCCGTTCTACGGCTCGCCGCTCAAGATGGCGTCGACCCCGGAACGGATCGAAGCCTAGCTGGTGGAGCCAGTCGCAAACGCGCGACTACTTCATCGCCGAAGGACAGGATCATGCCCATTACTGGGTCTACCGCGAACGCATCGTGGGCGGGGCGGGCGAGTCCGAACCGCGCTGGTTCCTGCACGGCCTGTTCGCTTAGCTTGAGCACGCTTGCCTCGTGGCGCTGCAAATGTGCCATGGGTCCCCGCCGAGGACCGCCTTGGCGCGAGGACGACGTCCACACTGAGTGGTGACATAGCCAAGATTTATGCGCCCGCGATATTGGCGATGTGTCATGATATAGACTAGCCATTCCCGCAAAAACCGACCGAGGAAAGTGCGCATGCAAAGCACACGACAGGAGTTTACCGGCAGTGACGGCCAGGTGCTGGCCGCCCGCCTCGATGCACCCGAAGGCGAGGCCAAGGCGTATGCCCTGTTCGCCCATTGCTTCACCTGCGGCAAGGATGTATTCGCGGCCAGCCGCATCGCCAAATCGCTCAGCGAATACGGCATCGCCGTGCTGCGCTTCGACTTTACCGGCCTGGGCGCGAGCGAAGGCGATTTCGCCAACACCAATTTTTCATCGAATCTGGAAGACCTGGTGGCCGCGGCCAATTTCATGCGCACGCGGTTCAAGGCGCCGTCCCTGCTGATCGGGCACAGCCTGGGCAGCGCGGCCGTGCTGGCGGCAGCGGCGCAAATGGCGGAAGTGAAGGCGGTGGTGACGATCGGCGCGCCGAGCGACCCCGAGCACGTGGTCGGCCTGTTCCGCTCGCACCTGGAAGCGATCCATTCCGACGGCGAAGCCGAGGTCCAGCTGGCTTAGCCGTTCGTTTACGATCAAGCGCCACTTCCTGACGGACGCGGCCGAACACAAGCTCAGCGACAAAACAGCCCACCTGCGGCGCGCTGCTGGTCATGCATTCGCCCCAGGACACGACGGTCGATATCAGCAATGCGCTGCATATCTTTACGGCCGCCAAGCATCCGAAAAGTTTCGTCTCGCTCGACCATGCCGATCACTTGCTGACACGCAAGGAAGACGCGGAATGGGTGGCCAGCATGATCGCGGCCTGGAGCGACCGCTACGTGAGCTAGCCATGCCTACCAGCAGCGCGGCCTGACCGGGACTGCTGCGCCGCCTGGAAGGCTGGCTCAGCACGCTGCGCGACCGTGCTGGCCACGGCGTGCCGGGCCAGGTAATCTGCCGCGCAGGCTTCGCCCAGCATCGCGTGCAACACGATGCCGACTTCGATGTGCTGGGAAGTGAGCGTATCCGGCCGCCCGATGGGCTTGCCGTGGGCCGGATCCTGAACCTGCTCCGGGCTGGTGACGAGGGTATGGAGTAGTGTGCTCATGGACCCATGCTGCGCCGCCACGGCCCGGCTGTATGTGCGCTAATTCACCTAGCGCACATCTTCATTCTTCGTCGAATTCTTCGGCCAGATTCTTCCATCCCTTGCGCTTGGCGAAGGCGGAAAATTCCTCGGGCGCTTCGAGCACGATCAGCTTGCGGCCCTGCAAGCCCGGATCGCTGTGGCTGGAAGTCCGGCCCCACGTAGCCGAGCGCGCGCAGGCGGTCGATGATGGCGCCGACCAGTGCCCGGTCCTTGTACAGGCCCGGTTCGATGGGCGCGGCAAGGTCCACGTACACGTCGATGATCCCGTAGCCCTCGTCGAAGATGCGAATTGCCTTGACGTCGTGGGAACGGCCGCTGCTGTCGTTGGCCTTGAACGGGCCGCTCAGCTCAATGTCGGTATCGGTAGTCATGGGCGAAGCATACACCATCGCCGCGTACCGGTTCAGCACGACACCCGGTTGCGACCCTTGTGCTTGGCGCGGTACAGGGCCTGGTCGGCCAGCTCGTAGGCGTCGGCCAGGGCCATGCCATCGGCCGGGTCGATCTGCGCCAGGCCTGGCCGAGAGCGTGACCCGGCCGTGCGGCACATTGCCTTCGTGCTCGATCGCCAGCAGCGCCATGCGCTCGCAGATGTGGGTGGCCAGCGCCATGCTTTCCTGGGGCGAACCGGTGGTGAACAGGCAGGCGAACTCGTCGCCGCCGATGCGGAACACCAGGTCGCCCGGCCGGTTCAGTGTGCCGTCGATGGCGCGCGCGGCGGCCACCAGCACCGTGTCGCCGCGCGGATGGCCGTAGGTGTCGTTGTAGCCCTTGAAGGCGTCCACGTCGGCCAGCAGCATGGTGAGCACGCGCTGGTCGCGCAGCAGCGCGCCCGCATTTCCTCGTGGAAGCGAATCTTGAGGTAGCGCCGGTTCTTGAGGCCGGTCAGTTCGTCGGTCATGCTGTCGAGCTCGGCCATGCGGGTGGCGGTGATGTCGCTCGACACCGCGCAGGTGCCGCTGAGCGTGCCGCCGCTGTCGTACAGGGGGAACTTGACCGTGGCATAGATGTGCTCGGTCTTGTCGCGGTGCAGGACGGTTTCTTCTTCGTGGATCGGACGGCGTTCGGTGGCGGCGCGCCGGTCGTTGCGCCACAGCTGCTCGGCTATGCGCGCTGGAAAGACGTCGAACACGTTCTTGCCGACGAAAGCATTTTCGGCATAACCATCGAGGACCTCGAAATGCTGGTTGGCCGAGGTGATATTGCCGTTCAAGTCTTTGGTGGAAATGAGCAGCGGGGCATGCTCGAGAATGGAACAGTAGGTGCGGCTTGCCGCCTGCAGCTGCTGCAGCTCCGCACGCAAACTTGCATTTTCTGCCAGAGCGGCTGCCAGGGCAGTCGCGACGCCGTTTGGGTCCATGGGACTAGGATAGCGCGTCCGCAGGGGGCAAACAAAATATTTTTAGGGCCATTGGGCCAAAAACGTGTTTTTCAAGGCCTTGAAAGGGGCTGGCGGCGACCTTAGATTCGATCCAACGGATGCTCAACGGAGGTCCGTCAACTTATCGCTTAACTTTCAAAGGATACTTATCATGCGTACATTCGACCTTACTCCCCTCTATCGTTCCGCTATCGGCTTCGACCGTCTGGCCAGCATGCTGGAATCCCAGCGCGCCGACAGCCAGCCCAGCTATCCACCGTACAACATCGAACTGGTCAGCGAAGACAAGTACCGCATCGTGATGGCGCTGGCTAAAGCTTCGACCGTTCGGAAGTCGAGATCGTCGCCGAGCGCGACACCCTGCACGTGACCGGCCGCAAGCAGAAGGAAGAGCTGCAGCGCACCTATCTGCACCGCGGCATCGCCGCCCGCGACTTCGAGCAGCGCTTCCAGCTGGCCAACCACGTCAAGGTCACCACGGCCTCGTTCGACAACGGCATGCTGACCATCGAACTGGTGCGCGAAGTGCCGGAAGCGCTCAAACCGCGCAAGATCGTCATCGACGGCGGCGACAACGTGCAGGTACTGGAACAGCGCCAGGCCGCATAAGCATCAGGCAGCAGTCAGTGAGGATGGGGCGCCCGCAGTACGGGGCGTCCCGTTGTCGTTTTCCGCCGTCGTCCCCGCCTTCGCGAGGACGACGGCAGTTCGGCCGAGGGGCCATTTATTAAGCCGTCCCTAAGTCTGCTGTTGCATCATTCAAATCGTTGAACAACCATTCCATCCAGGAGTAAGTCATGCATAACGAAGGTGCCATCACTGCCATCACCGCTAAGCGACTCACGCTCGCCCTTGCCGCCGCAGGCGCCATCGGCGGGGCGGTTGGTGCATTAACGGTTAACCATAACAATGCGGTCGCTGCTGACCGCGCCCGCACCGGCTCCCGCCGCGGTGGCGATACCGGCCGCCGCCGCGCCGGCTGCCGTGGCCGCCCCGGCGCCGGTCGCGGCCGGCGTCACGCTGCCCGACTTCACCACCATCGTCGCCCGCAACGGCCCGGCCGTGGTCAACATCCGCGTCATCGGCAGCGTCAAGGCCAGCATGCAGCGCGGTCCAAACCTCGACGAGGATGATCCTTTCTTTGAATTTTTCCGTCGCTTCCAGGGTCCGCAGAATCCGCGCGGGCCGCAGCGCGACAGGCCCGTTTTTGGCGCCGGTTCCGGGTTCATCATCAGCCCGGACGGCACCATCCTGACCAATGCGCACGTGGTGCGCGACGCCAAGGAAGTCACGGTCAAGCTCAACGACCGGCGCGAATTCCGCGCCCGCGTGCTCGGCTCCGACCCCAAGACCGACGTGGCGGTCCTCAAGATCGACGCCAAGAACCTGCCCACGGTGCCGGTCGGCAGTTCGCGCGATTTGAAAGTGGGCGAATGGGTGCTGGCGATCGGTTCGCCGTTCGGCCTCGAAAGCACGGTCACGGCCGGCGTGGTCAGCGCCAAGGGGCGCTCGCTGCCGGATGAAACCCAAGTGCCGTTCATCCAGACCGACGTGGCCGTCAATCCCGGCAACTCGGGCGGCCCGCTGTTCAATACCAAGGGCGAAGTGATCGGCATCAATTCGCAGATCTACAGCCAGACCGGCGGCTACATGGGCCTGTCGTTCGCGATCCCGATCGACGTCGCCTTCCGCATCAAGGACCAGATCGTCGCCACCGGCAAGGTGCAGCATGCCAAGCTGGGCGTGACGGTGCAGGAAGTGAACCAGGGCTTCGCCGATTCGTTCAAGCTCGAGTCGCCTGGAAGGCGCGCTCGTGTCGAACGTGGAAAGGGCGGCGCGGCCGACAAGGCTTAGCCTCAAGTCGGGCGACGTGATCCGCAAGCTCGACGGCCAGCCCATCATCGCCTCGGGCGACTTGCTTAAGCCATGCTCAGCCTGGCCAAGCCGGGCGACAAGGTCACCCTCGACGTCTGGCGCGAAGGCAAAACGGTACGCATCGACGCGCGCCTGGCCAATGCCGACGACAAGGTGGCCAACGCCGAACGGGGCGAGCTGGCCACGGCCGACAACAGCGCCCGCCTGGGCCTGGCCCTGCGTCCGCTCGACCCGAACGAGAAGCGCCAGTCCGGCATCGCGGCCTAGCCTGGTGATCGAAGACGCGGGCGGGGCCGCCGCCAATGCGGGCGTGCAGCCGGGCGACGTGCTATTGTCGGTCAACGGGCGTGCCGTGAGCACCGTCGAACAGGTGCGCGAAGTGGTCGGCAAGTCGAGCAAGTCGGTCGCCTTGCTGATCCAGCGCGGCGCCGATAAAATCTTCATCCCGGTGCGGATCGGCTGATTTGAGGTAAGGGTCACAATGCGTTTGCTGCTGGTAGAAGACGATACGATGATCGGCGAAGTGGTGCTCGACCTGCTGCGGGCCGAGCACTACGCCGTCGACTGGGTCAAGGACGGCGAAATGGCCGACACGGCCCTGCGCCAGTCGCAAAGCTACGACCTGGTGATCCTCGACCTGGGCCTGCCGCGCCTGGACGGTCTGGACGTGCTGCGCGCCATGCGCAGCCGCAAGGACCGCACCCCGGTGCTGATCGCCACCGCGCGCGACGCGGTGGCCCAGCGCATCGCCGGGCTCGATGCGGGCGCCGACGACTACGTCCTCAAACCCTACGACCTCGACGAACTGCTGGCGCGCCTGCGCGCTGCTGCGGCGCGCCATGCACGCGCCGAGCCGGTATTCGAATACAAGAACATCGCCATCAATCCCGCCACCCGCGAAGTGCAGGTCGACGGCGCCGTCGTGATCCTGTCGGCGCGCGAATGGGCCGTGCTCGAAGCCCTGATCGCCCGCCCGGGCGTCGTGCTCTCGCGCGCCCAGCTCGAGGAAAAGCTGTACAGCTGGCGCGACGAAGTGTCCAGCAACGCGGTGGAAGTCTACATCCACGGCCTGCGCAAAAACTTGGCAGTGAACTGATCCAGAATGTGCGCGGGGTCGGCTACATGGTGCCGCGGCCATGAAGGTGTCGCATTCGCTGCGCGGACGCCTGCTGTGGTTCCTGCTGGCGGCCATCAGCATCGCCGCCGTGGTGCAGGCCTCGATCGCCTACCGCACCGCGCTGGCCAATGCCGACCAGATCTTCGACTATCACATGCAGCAGATGGCGCTGGCGCTGCGTTCGGGCACGCCGCTGTCGAACACCGATCCGCGCGACGGGCTCGGGCAGCAGGCCGAAAACAATGAACTGCTGGTGCAGGTCTGGACCCCGGACGGGGTGCAGACCTTCCGCACCATCTCCAGCGCGCGCCTGCCGCAGCACGCGGTGCTCGGTTTTTCCAACGTCAATGAGAACAACACCACCTACCGCGTATTCTCGATCCAGACCCCGACCCAGACGCTGCAGGTAGCCCAGGACATGGCCGTGCGGCGCAACATGGCCTAAGCAACATGGCGCTGCGCACGGTCGGCCCGATCGCCGTGATGATGCCGATCCTGATGCTGGTCGTGTGGCTGGTCGTGAGCGGCTCGCTCAAGCCGGTGGCGCGGGTGCGTGCGCAGGTGGCGGCGCGCCAGGCGGATGATTTGTCGCCGGTCTCGGAAGCGGGGCTGCCGGACGAAGTGCTGCCGCTGGTGCAGGAACTCAATTTGCTGTTCGGGCGCGTCAAGACCGCGTTCGACGCGCAGCAGCACTTCGTGGCTGACGCCGCGCACGAACTGCGCACCCCGCTGGCCGCGCTCAAGCTGCAGGCGCTCAGCCTGGAGCGGGCCGAATCGGGCGAAGCGCGCGGGGTGGCGATCGGCCGCCTGACGGCCGGCATCGAGCGGGCCACGCGCCTGGTCGAGCAGCTGCTGGTGCTGGCGCGCCAGGAAGCGAGCGACGCCAGCGGCGCCAGCGACGAGCGGGTCAACCTGGCCGACCTGGCGCGGCGCGCGGTGGCCGACATGGCCGGCGCGGCGCAGGCCAAGGGCGTGGACCTGGGCATCCAGCAAGCCGACGACGCCACGGTCAAGGGGCAGGGCGACGCCCTCATGGTCCTGATGCGCAACCTGGCCGACAACGCCATCAAGTACACGCCCGAGGGCGGCACGGTCGACGTATCGGTGACGGCGCAGGACCAGGGTGCGCTGCTGGTGGTGGAAGACAGCGGACCGGGCATCCCGGCCGAAGAACGCGAGCGCGTGTTCGACCGCTTCTACCGGATTGCCGAAGCAGCGAAGCGGGGCGGCAGCGGGCTGGGGCTGGCGATCATCAAAGCCATCGCCGAGCGGCATGGCGCCCAGCTGACGCTGGACAGTTCCGAGCGTCTTGGCGGCCTGCGCATCGCGATCCGTTTCCCAAAAATTGCTTGAAGCGCGTTGGGGGTCAGGTCTGACATCCGGACACGGGCTCATGCGCGCTGCGCATGAGCCCGTGTCCGGATGTCAGACCTGACCCCCAACGCGTGACCTCCAACGCGCTCCCACCACACTGCTCAGCTGCGGTTGATCGCGCCCATCAGCAGGAAACCTTCGTGGTGGATATATTGTTCGGCGCCGTCGAATTCCTTCTTCGCCTTGATGAACTCGGGACGGGCCATGTCCTTGCGCTCGGCCGCCGTTGGCACCGGTCCGCCGCCGCCGCCAAGACTCGCGCGCCCGTTGTAGGTCGCGTGCAGCACCTTCTGGCCGTAGGCCGACTTGTAGTAGTGCGTCATCTCCAGCGCGGTGGCCATGCTCAGATAGCGGCGCGACTGGCGTCCCAGGCGCTGGTGAATTTCGGCCGCGGGCACCTTGGCCAGCTTGGCAAAGGCGATCGCGCGCTTCTCTTCGCTCATGAAACCACTGGTGCCGGTGATCGTGCGCATCATTTTTTCAGTCTGCATCGCTGCCATCAGCTCGGTTACCGCTTTCAGATGCGCCACCGGCTCATCGGCCGCGCGGACCAGGGAAGCCGCTACCAGCATGCCGACCAGCAGAAGTACTTTGACGAATTTCATTGTGTTCCCAGAATTTGAATTATTGTCGTGGATGCAATTATACAAAAAATAATTAACGGACAATCAATTCCGTGGCGCCGCCGACAAAGATCGTCTCGCCATCGATCCGGGTTTCGATCTTGCACGGATTGCCGAGCGCGGCGCCCTGGTACAGGGTCAGCGGCCGGCCCAGCCAGGCGCTGAGCGCAGCCGGCCGCCACGCCCGTGGCGAGGTCTTCCTGGGCCGGATCGAGGTGGTTGAAATTGCGCCCTTCGTAGACATCCTCGCCCACGCGGCAATACACATAGCAGCCGTTCACCCCGTTTGCCTTGCCCCACTCGCTGATGCGCGCCAGGGGCGGGCGCAGGGCGTGCAGCGCAGCGCTGTCGCGCACTTCGATCAGTAGTTTGGGACTTCCCACCGATGCCAGCAGCGGCGCCGAGGCCAGTTGCAGCGCCGCTTCGCCCAGCAGCTGCGCTTAAGAGGCCGGGATCGATGCCGAGCGGTGCGACCGCCTGGCGCCGCACGCCGGCTGAAGGTGCTGCCGCCGGTGCTCAGCAAGTCAATGCGCTGGCCGCGCATGGCGGTCGTCAGCTGCGCCGGTCCGCCGCGTTCGCGCAGCACATGGGCCGCCGCCAGGGTGGCATGCAGGCACAGGGGCTGCGCGCGTGCGGATAGTAGAAGTCCGCTTCGATCTGCGCCGTCCCCGTCAGAAACACGCTGGTGCGCCCCTGCGCCACGGCAAACGCTTGCCGTTCGGCCGTTTGGTCCGGTCCGTCCTCGACCACCATGGCCACATTGCCCTTGCCCGCGCTGGCGCCGAAACAGCGTAATTCATGTACCCGCATGCGATTTTCCTGTGTCTGTCGTGTGGTGGTATATACTGTATATTCATACAGTATTTTTTCTTTCCATTATTGTAGCGTTTCCGTATGTCTTACGCTTCCCCGCCCCAGAGCCTGCCCGACTATGCCGAGCTGTTCTGCCTGACCAATTTTTCCTTTCTGCACGGCGCCTCGCACGCCGAGGAACTGGTCGCGCGCGGTGCAGCTCGGCTATACGGCGCTGGCCATCACCGACGAGTGTTCGCTGGTAGGCGTGGTGCGCGCCCACGCCGAGGCGAAAAAGGCGGCGCTGCCGCTGATCATCGGCGCCCACTTCCACCTCACCAATCCGGACGGCAGCGCCGCGCTGTCGCTGATCCTGCTGGCGCAAAACCGCAACGGCTACGGCAATCTGTCGGAACTGATCACGCTGGCGCGCACGCGCAGCGAAAAGGGCTTCTATCACCTGATGCCGTCCGACCTGGCCGATCCCGCGCCTGGCCCGGGCCCACCTGCGCCAGCTGCCCGACTGCCTGGCGATCCTGCTGCTTAGCCTATCCCGGTTACGACAGCGCCGGCGTGGACCGCCTGCACGCCCAGGCCGCGTGGATCAGCGCCACCTTTCCGGGTCGCGCCTGGATCGGCCTGAACCTGCTGCACCGCGCCTTCGACGATGCCCACCGCGCCACCGTCGAGGAAGTCGCGTGGCAGCACGATGTGCCGATCACGGCGCTCGGCCACGTGTGCATGCACGTGCGCTCGCGCAAACCGCTGCACGACACGCTGTGCGCGGTGCGCGTCGGCAAAGCGGTGGGCGAGTGCGGCTACGCGCTGTCGCAGAACGCCGAACAGCACCTGCGCGCGCCTGCGCCTGGCCAATATCTACGCGCCCGAGGTGCTGGCCGAAACGGTGCGCATCGCGCGCCTGTGCACCTTTTCGCTGAGCGAACTGCGCTACGAATATCCCGACGAGCTGGTGCCGCCCGGCGAGACCGCGTCCGGCTACCTGCGCAAGGAAACCTACATCGGCGCCCATCACCGCTTCCCGCTCGGGATCCCGGCCCAGGTGCAGGGCCAGATCGAGCACGAACTGGGGCTCATTGCCGACCTGCGCTACGAGCCGTATTTTCTGACCGTGTACGACATCGTGCGCTATGCGCGCTCGGTCGGCATCCTGTGCCAGGGACGCGGCTCGGCCGCCAATTCGGCCGTCTGCTACTGCCTGGCGATCACCGAGGTCGATCCGGGCCGCGGCAATCTGCTGTTCGAGCGCTTCATTTCGAAAGAGCGCGACGAGCCGCCCGACATCGACGTCGACTTCGAACACCAGCGGCGCGAGGAGGTGATCCAGTACATCTACAACAAGTACGGGCGCGACCGCGCGGCGCTGGCGGCGGTCGTCATCAGCTACCGGCCCAAGAGCGCGCTGCGCGATTCCGGCAAGGCGCTCGGGATCGACCTGGCCATCGTCGAAAAAGTCGCCAAGACCCACCACTGGTTCGACAGCAAGGAAGATCTGGTCAAGCGTCTGGCCGAGTGCGGGCTCGATCCCGAATCCACGCTGGCGCAGCAGTGGGCCACGCTGGCCCAGCGCCTGCTCGGTTTTCCGCGCCACCTGTCGCAGCACCCGGGCGGTTTCGTGATCGCCCAGGGCAAGCTGTCGCGCCTGGTGCCGATCGAGAACGCGACCATGCTTGACCGCAGCGTGATCCAGTGGGACAAGGACGATCTGGAAGAACTGGGTCTGCTCAAGGTGGACGTGCTGGCGCTGGGCATGCTGTCGGCGCTGCGCCGCACGCTGGAACTGGTGAGCCAGCAGCGCGGCACGGTGTTCTCGATGCAGGACATTCCGCCCGAAGACCCGGCCACCTACGACATGATCTGCAAGGCCGACACCATCGGCGTGTTCCAGATCGAATCGCGCGCAAATGAGCATGCTGCCGCGCATGCTGCCGCGTACCTTTTACGATCTGGTGATCGAGGTGGCGGTGGTGCGCCCGGGCCCGATCCAGGGCGGCATGGTGCACCCGTATCTGCGCTTAGCGCCAGGGACTGGAAGAACCGGTCTATCCGAAAGAGGAGCTCAAGGCGGCGCTCGAACGCACGCTGGGGATTCCGATCTTCCAGGAGCAGGTGATGCAGGTGGCGATGATCGCGGTTAGCTTCACGCCGGGCGAGGCAGACCAGCTGCGGCGCGCGATGGCGGCCTGGAAGCGCAAGGGCGGGATGGAAAAATACTATGGCCGCATCGTCAGCGGCATGCTCGAACGCGGCTACGAACTCGCTTTCGCCGAATCGATCTTCAGCCAGATCCAGGGCTTTGGCGAATACGGTTTCCCGGAGTCGCACGCGGCCAGTTTCGCGCTGCTGGCGTATGCCAGTTCCTGGCTCAAGTGCCACGAGCTAAGCCGCCTTTTTGTGCGCGCTGCTGAACAGCCAGCCGATGGGCTTTTACAGCCCGTCGGCGCTGGTGCAGGACGCGCAGCGCCATGGCATCGAGGTGCGCGCGACCGACATCACCGTCAGCGGCTGGGACTCGGCGCTCGAGCCGTCGGCCCAGGCGCAGCCGGCATGGTGCGCCTGGGCCTGTCGCTGTTGCGCGGCATGCGGGCAGAGACGGCGGCGCGGATCGAGGATGCGCGCGATCCGTCCGTTCGAGAGCGTCTCCGATCTGGCGCGCCGCGCCCAGCTCGACCGCCACGACCTGCAGGTGCTGGTTGGCGCCAATGCGCTCGCCGCGCTGGCCGGGCACCGGCGCCAGGCGCTGTGGCAGGCGGTCGGCGCGGTGCCCGACAAGGATCTGCTGCGGCCGACTTCACCGGTGGAAGAAATACCGCAGCTGGCCGCGCCCAGCGAGGGCGAGAATATCGTGGGCGACTACCGGGCCCAGGGACTGACGCTCGGACGCCATCCGCTGGCGCTGCTGCGCGCCTTGCTGGCCAATCGCTTTCTGCCGAGCGTCCACCCTCAACGATTACCAGGATGGCCAGCTGGCGCGCGCGGCCTAAGCATCGTCACGGTGCGCCAGCGGCCCGGCACCGCCAAGGGCGTGCTGTTCATGACGCTCGAAGACGAAACGGGCAATGTGAATGTGATCGTGTGGCCGTCGCTGGTCGAGCAGCAGCGCAAGGAAGTGCTGGGCGCGGCGCTGCTGGGCGTGTACGGCGTGTGGCAGCGCCAGGGCGAGGTGCGGCACCTGGTGGCCAAGCGGCTGGTGGACATGTCGGCGCTGCTGGGCCGACTCGATACCACCAGCCGCAATTTCTGCTGACGCTGTGCGGCTACATCGTCTAAGCGTACCGTAATAGCTGTGAATCTGCTGCTTCCACTGCGGATTGGCCATGTCGGGCCAGTGGTCGGTATCGAAGCCCGGCGCATTCTCGATGCGCGCCTTGTCGATATCGAGGCGGAACTGCTTGTTCACGGTGTCGAGCTGGAGCGCTTCCCAGGGAACGGCAAATAATTTTTCGCCGATACTGAGAAAGCCCCCGCTCGACATGACCGCATACGCGATCTTCCCGGTGCGCATGTCGAGCATGATTTCCTTGATTTCGCCAAGGTGCTCGTTTTGCAGGTTGTGGACATGGTCGCCAATGAGGGTATTGGCGCCCATCAGTTCAGGGCCAGGCCCCTTGTGGCCATTGTCGACATACATGCCATAGGCATCGCGTTCTTCGTAGGACATTTTGACCTCCCTTGGTAAAAGTGACAGCATGAGGGGGCGCGCAACGGGTCTGTTCGCTGCTTCACGCAAGCAATTCCCGAAATGCATTTCATTCCTCAAATAATGCAATCTGTCGCACCAGCGCAAAAAAGTGGCTCAGTATTTACTAAAGTAGCGTTTGGTAAAGAAAAAAGGACCAAAAGCATGACTCACACAACGACACTCGCCGCCCTGTGCGCGCTCGGACTGAGCGCACTGGCGCAGGCCCAGGAACCGGTACCGGTTCCGGAAACCAGCTGGGTCGGCCAGTTCAGTATAGGCGGTCAATCGACCGCCATCGTCCTGCACGAACGCTCCGGGGCGCCGGGCGCCCTGTCCAGCCTCGACGTGCCGTCCAAGGGCGCGCGCGAGATCCCCCTCAAGAATTTCAGCCTGGACCAGCGCAGCCAGCCATTTCGAGCTGCAGGGCGGCCCCGACCTGTTCACCTTCGACGGCAAGCGCAGCGCCAAAGGCATCAGCGGCACCGTGCGCCAGGGTGCGCAGAGCGGCAAGTTCGAGCTGGTTGCGCTCCAGCCAGCCCCCGAAATGCTGATCCGCAACCTGTCCGGCAGCTACCGGCTGGCCCCGGGCCATGTGATCGACATGGGGCCGATGGACGAGCTGGGCGGCCAGCTCGCCTTCCTCGACAACAAGACGCGCCGCATGGGACCGCTGCAGGGCTTGTCGTCCAGCAGCTTCGTTTCGGGGCCGTCGCTCGGCATGCCGTATCCGTTCGCCATCCGCGCCGACTTCGTCAAGGACAAGCAGGGTGTCGTCACGGCCATGCGCTGGACCGAGGGCAAGAAGAGCGTGCTGGCCAGGAAGATCGCGCCGCACCGCGTGGAAGACGTCACCGTCGCCAATGGCGACGTGACGCTCAAGGGCACGCTGCTGCTGCCGCAAACGCCGGGCCCGCACCCGGCCATCGTGTTCGCCCACGGTTCCGGCCCGGCCACGCGCAATGTCGGCGCCTGGAATACCTTCTTCGTCCGCCAGGGCATCGCCGTGCTCTCGCTCGACAAGCGCGGCGCCGGCGCCTCGGGCGGCGACTGGACCAAGGCCAGCCTGGCGACGATCGCCGACGACTGGCTGGCCGGCGTGGCCATGCTCAAGGCGCGCGCCGATATCGACGCCAAGCGCATCGGCGTGCACGGCTCCAGCCAGGGTGGCTGGACCGCGCCCATGATGGCGGTCAAGTCAAAGGACATCGCCTACGTGATCGTGCGCGCCGGTTCGGCCAATACCGTGCGCGACACCATGGTCCACGAAATCGGCTGGAGCGTGCGCGACGCAGGCTTCACGGAAGCGGACGCCAAAGAAGCGGAAGAGGGCACCGGACGCCTGTTCGACAACGCCGGTCTCCCGTGGGCCGAGTTCAGCAAGTTGTCGGCGCCGCTCAAGGCGCGCCCCTGGGCGAATGCCGCCTGGGCGGTGCACATGAGCGAAGCGGGCTGGGGCCGCGGCTGGAGCGTGCTCAATGCCGCTTACGACCCGGCCGAGACGCTGGCGAAGGTGAGCGTGCCGGTGTTGTGGTTCCTGGGCGACCTTGACCATAACGTGCCGAGCGCGGAGAGTGCCAAACGGCTGGAGACGGCGCGTCTGGCGTCCGGCAACAAGGATTTCACGGTGGTGCGCATGGCCGATGCTTAGCCACGCCTTCCTCGAAACGAAGACCGGCAACAATAACGAATTCCCGGTGCTGACCACGGCGTCCGTCTTACTATTGGGAGAAGATGGAGGGCTGGCTGCGCGAGCACCACTACAGCCAACCGTAGTTCCTTTGCATGGAATGTCCTGAAATGATCGAAACTGGTCCGCAAGCGAGCGGCGAGATCTTCAGGACATCAGCAAGATAGAGGCTTATACTTCACCATGAAAAGGAAGCCTCTCATGAAAACGTGTCTGATTGTGATCGATGTCCAGGAATCGTTCCGCCACCGCCCGTACTCCACCGAAACCGGGATGGCCGCTTACCTGCAAGCCCAGAACGCCCTGATCATCGGCTGCGAGGAGCGCGGCATTCCGATCGTCCGGATCCTGCACACGGACGGCCCGGCGCAGGCGGACAACCCGTTTGCGATCGAGTCCGGCCACGTGGTCCCGATGCGCGGCCTGCGCGACTACACACCTGCGGCCAGCTTCCTGGAAGCGGCGCCACAGTGCGCTGGTGGGCACCGGGCTGGACGTCTGGCTCACGGAGCAGGGCATCGGGCGCCTGATCATCAGCGGCATCCGCACCGAGCAATGCTGCGAGACGACGACCCGCCATGCGTCCGACCTGGGCTGGCAGATCGACTACGTCACCGACGCCACCCACACCTACGACATGCTGCAGCCGGACGGCAGCCCCCTGAGCGCGGCCGACATCAAGGCGCGCACCGCCACCGTGTTGAGCGGGCGCTTCGCGACCCTGTGCACGGTCGGGCAAGCACTGGCCCGGGCCGCATGATCGACGTGCTGTTCCTGCTGCTGCCGGGTAGCCTGATCCTTGATTGGGCGGGTCCGGCCGAGGCCCTGCGCATCGCCAATGGACTGATGCGCGAGCAGGGCAAGGCGGCGCCGTTCAAGCTGCGGTTTGTGGCGCCGTGCCCGGAATCGATGACCTCGGTCGGGGTGCAGCTGGCGGGCCTTGAAACGCTTCCCGATGCGCTGGCGCCGCACGCCAGCTGGGTGGTGCTGGTGGGGCAGGCTTAAGCACGCAGATTGGCACCGACTCACGCGAGACGCGCGCCTTGCTCGACTGGCTGCGTCCCCTGGAGCTGGTGCCGGACCGGCTGGAGCTGGTCACCATTTGCGCTTAAGCACCGTGCTGGCCGCGCATGCTTAAACTTGCTGGCGGGGCGCCGTGCCACTACCCACCACCACCACCTCGACGAATTGCAGCGGGTGGCTCCGGCCTGCGAGGTGGTGCGCAACCGGGTGTTTGTGGAAGACAGTCCCGTCTACAGCAGCGCGGGCGTGACGACCGGCCTTGACCTGATCCTGCATCGGATCGAGGCCATCTGCGGTCCGGCGCTGGCGGCCCAGGTGGCGCAGATCATGGTGGTGGCGCTGCGGCGCGGACCGCACGACCCGGAGCTGTCGCCATTTCTGGCCTATCGCAATCACATCCATCCCGCGCTGCACCGGGTGCAGGATGCGGTGAGCCAGGCGCCGCAATCGGATTGGTCGGTGCCCGGCATGGCGGCGGTGGCGCATACCTCGCCGCGCCATCTGACGCGACTATTCCTGGAATACGCGCAGATCGCGCCGCTGCAGTACCTGCGCCGGATCCGGCTGGCCGTAGCGCAGATGGCGCTGGCGTCGGGCGACAGCGTAACCGAGGCGGCAGCGGCGGCCGGCTTCAGTTCGGATACCCAGCTGCGGCGTGCGTGGCAGCATTTCGGGGTGCCAGGAACTCCCTCGCGTCCGGACTGACCCCGCCAACCAGCTCTGCCCGCCCGGACCAGCAGCAGCCGGCCGGGCTATCGCGGCGAGTGCTGCGGCGATCCCTTGAAAATTGTCGATTGTTCACTATTAAGATGCGATCAGGTAAAATGTGTGGCGAATTTGTCACCATACCTGCCGCGTCTGTTGCGCGCACAAAATGCATGGGACATTCATCCAAGCACCGCCTGGCGGTGTCCACCTCACCGCCGCGCTTTACGCTTGTAGAAGCAATTCAACTGAACCCACCTGCCCATGCGCATCGTCCTCGTACTTCTTCTCTCTCTGCTGCATTCCGCCGTACTGGCCGCTCCCGCCAGCCAGCGCGCTACCGACGTGCCCGGTTTCGTGCGCAGGGGGCGCCCCTGCCCAAGTGGGTGGTGCCGCTCACGGAGATTCCAAGGAACTGAACGCACCGATCCTGTGGTGGTGCGGGCCAGCGATACCCAGGCGTGGGT
Organism: Massilia sp. H-1; assembly: GCA_024703915.1. GTDB lineage: Bacteria > Pseudomonadota > Gammaproteobacteria > Burkholderiales > Burkholderiaceae_D > Telluria_A. The sequence continues at coordinate 4,237,591 of CP087969.1, forward strand.
GGGCCCGGTTTCTGCCATCAATTATCAGAACGCCACGCAGGTCAATGATTCCAGCGCGCTGGGCAAGATCGGCCAATTCGCCATTACGTACTACGCCCAATATCAGAAACTGGCCTTGCACAAAGTAGTGATACTGCAGGGCGAACAGCGTCTTGACCGCACGGCCAGCGTCAACGTCCGGCCCTTGCAGCGCGAGACCGAGATCGACAGCGGCATACTTGGCGGCGCGACGAGCTTGCAGTTGCTGCTTGACGATGTACGCATCGGCGATACGTTGTTGATCAGCTATACGATCGAAGGCGACAATCCGGTATTCGGGAAAACCTGGTCCTCGGCTTTCGCTTGGGACAGCACCGTGCCGACCGAATTGAAGCGCTTGACTGTCCTGCATCCGCGCGAGCGCGTGCTGCACTGGCGCCAGTTGGGCGACTTCAACACTGATGTCATCGTGGCGCAGACCGACGTGACCAACGGCATTGAGCGAATTCGTTTCGAAGGCCGCGGACTCAGAAGCACTCGTTGGCGAACCATCGACCCCGGCCGACTATCTTCCCGCCCGCCTGATCCAGTTCAGCGAATACGCGGATTGGCAAGCGGTGGCGACCTGGGCCGACGGCTTGTTCCCCAAGCTGCTTAGCCAGTCCGGCGCTCAAAGCGCTGGCGGCGGAATTGGCCAAACAACATGGTCAGGCAGCGCAAACCGAAGCGGCGCTGCACTGGGTGCAAAATGAAATTCGCTATTTCAGCTTGTCGATCGGCGAAAATGCGCAGCGGCCCCATGCCCCGGACGTGGTCCTCAAACGCCGCTACGGCGATTGCAAGGACAAGAGTTATCTGCTCATCAGCCTGCTGCGCGAGTTGGGCGTGACGGCTCGTCCAGTCCTGCTGTCGGCCGATGCCCCGCGCGTCAATGCCAAGCTGCTGGCAACGTCGACCTGGTTCAATCACGTGATCGTGCAAATCACCCTTGACGGGCGCGATTATTATGTCGACCCGACCCGCAGCAACCAGCCCGAACCGCTGGCCACGATGCCAACCGCGTTTCCCGACGCCGCCGTGCTGGTGGTCGACAAAGCCAGCACTGCGCTCGTGACACTGCTTAAGACACGCCGATGTTGGACCGCGCTACGAACACATCGAGAATATCGTCGTGGCCGATTTCAGCGGCGCGGCGACGCTGGAAACGCGTGACATTTACCGCGGCACGTATGCCGACGCCATGCGCGCGATTTCACGAAGCTGTCGGTGAATGAGCAAAAGAAGGACCGGCTGGCCGTCTACGAAAAAATTTACCCTGGCGTGAGCCTGATTGGCGCACCGAAGTACCGCGATGACATCGCCGCCAACCAAGTCGAGCTTGTCAGCCAGTATGCGCTGCCCAAGGCGGTCACCCACAAGGACAAGCGTTACTCTGTCGAGTACGACAGCAAGATCCTCATCTAGCACCATCGGCATCCCCGATAAACTGGTGCGCCAGTTTCCGTTCGAGCTGGCGGCCGGTAAATTCGAGGCGCGCTACCGTCTGCGCATCCTCTGGCCCGATACCGTGCGCATGTCGCAGCCCGCAGCCAATCAAACGCTCGACAATCCCTATTTCCATTTGCGCGAGGAGTTCGACTTTCGCGGCAACCAGGTCGATTATCTGATCGATTACCGGCTCAAGCAGGATGTGATTCCTGCGGCCGATCTGCTGCCCTTGCAGGAAGAAGCGAAGAAACTGTTTCCATTCGTCTCAGGCGCACTGGGTTTTGCTGACGCCATTGTCGTGCCTGCCAGCGCGAAGGCTTTTTCCTTCCGCGAACTGGACGACATGCGCCACGTCGGGGAGGCCACGCTCGCCATGCCCGCGCTGAAGGCTTAAGCAAATCGGACAAGCTGGTACCGGCGGAAGCTTGTCAGTTCGTGCTCAATGTACTGGACCGCGAGGACATTGCTTAAGCTGGGATGCACTGCAGCTTTCCGCCAATCTGGTCAAGCGCTTGGGCGCCATGGGCAGCGTGCCCGGTGTGGGCCAGTGCATGGGCCAGCTCGCGTTCGCCAATGGCGATTTCGAGAGCAGTGCCAAAGCCTTGAGCGGTGAGCCTGGTATTGCCGATGACAGCCCGATCGTGCGCCAGTTGGCCTGGTCCCAGTTCTACAACAACAATAGCGGCGCTGCCCTGGCAACCATGGCACGCTATCAGGCGGCCCGCAGCAAAGCCCACGGCAACGCTCCGTCGGCTGGCGACGCGGCCGACCAGATCGCGCTTTTTTCAGCGTGCTTAGGCCAGCCGCTCCCGGCCGAATTGGAACAATTCGCACGCGCCATTCCTGACGGTCCGTGGCCGCGTCCGGTGCTGGCGATGCAGCTCGGCCTGATCAGCGCCGACCAATTGATTGGGCAAGCCGAAGCACTGCCTGCCGATGCCAGCGAAATCGCCTTGACTGAGGCGTGGTTTTACATTGGCCAGGCACGCCTGGCGGCCAAGGATGCGGTAGGCGCCAAGAAAGCGTTCCGCTGGTATCTCAACAGTGGCGTGCGCGGTTCCGGCTTCCCGGCCCAGGCCAAGGCGGAATTGCGCCGCCTCCAGGCCCCCAATCCCGGACTGGAAGCCACCGCCGCCGCGCGCGACAAGAATATGGAGGCGGCCGTCGCCGCCTGGAAACCAGGTGCCGACGCCGGTCTGGCGGAAAATCAGTTCGCCATGGGTGTGGCCCTGATGGCCGGTAGCGGGGTCGCCAAAGACATGCCGCAGGCATTTCGCTGGATGACGCTGGCGGCTGCCCAGGAGCAGCCGGAGGCGATGTTCGCACTGGGGGCGATGTATGAAGACGGCGCTGGCGTGACGGCGTCCCAGTCGAGCGCCCTGGATTGGTATCGCAAGGCCGCGGCGCTGGGCCAGTCGGAGGCCCAGTTTACCCTGGGTCACCGCTACCGCTACGGCCGGGGCGTCGAACGCGACGCGGGCCAGGCCCTGCGCCGGTATCGTGCTGCCGCCGGGCAAGGCCACAGCGGTGCCATGGCATCGCTGGGCGAAATGTACGGCCGGGGGTGAGGGCGTAACGCGCGACTTCGACCATGCGGAATTCTGGACGCAGCGCGCCATGAACCTTGGCAATTTGCGGGCAGCCGTCAACCTGGGGCGGGCCTATGAAAATGGCGACGCGGGCAAGCCCGATTACGCGCGAAGGCAATCTATCGTTTGGCGGCAGATCTCGGTTATGGCGATGCGCAAGTGGCAATTGGCATGCTGTACGAGAACGGCTATGGCGTCGACCAGAACATGGAAAAGGCCACCGACTGGTACCGCAAGGCCGCGGAGGCTTAAGCAATGCCAACGGGCAGAACAAACTGGCCCGGGCCTACTGGGACGGAGACGGCGTCCCCCGCTCGCGGAAAACTGCAGTTGAATGGTGGACCAAGGCGGCAGCGCAAGGTCACGCCAGGGCGATGGCCGAGCTTGGCCAATATATCGAACACTATGGCGCCAAGAGAAAATCGGATGGCCGAGGCCAGCCGTCTGTACGAGCTCTCTGCCGCGCAAGAGGATGGCATGGGCGAGTTCCAGATGGGCTTGATGTACGAATGGGGCAAGGGTGTTCCGAAAGACATGGAGCGCATGCTGACCTGGTATCTGCGCTCGGGCTCGCACGGCTATCGCTACGCCGAGTACCAACTCGCCAAGATGTATTACTACGGCGAGAAGGTGAAGGCCGATGAGGCCACCGCGCTTGTCTGGTTCGAAAAGGCCGCGGCGTCCGGCCACGTGAAGGGCGAATCCCAGATGGGGCGTTTCTACCTGTACGGCGATGGCGTGCCGCGCGATATGAAAAAGGGGTCGCCTTGCTGTTGCGCGCGGTCGAAAAAAACGATGTCGACGCGCAGGCGCACCTCGGCGATGCCTACGAGCGCGGTCTGGGCGTGGCCAAGGATGAAGCGCAGGCGCTGTCATGGTACGACAAGGCCGCCAAACGGGGCGACGTGTTTGCACAGGTCCGTATTGCCGAGCTGTATCAGCGGCTCAAGCAAGATGGCAAGGCGCAAGCCGCGTTTGCGCTCGCCAACGCCCCGGCTCCGCCGATGATGACAGAAGGTTGGCGTACCAGTACGCGCAAGCGGGCGACCGGGTGCGCGCCGAGCAGATCTATCTGCGGGGGTTGGCACTGGCCGAGAAGAAGCCGGGCGAAAAATCCGAAGACTTGCTCGACCTGCTGAGAGCGACAAGCAAGTTCTATTTCGACGATAGCAAGTTCACCATCGCGCGACTATGCGCAGCGTGCGCTGCCGGTGGCGCAGGCGGCGTTGGGCGATGCGAGCCCGAAGCTGGCCGCCGCGCTCGAACTGCTTGGCGATATACAGATCAGGCTGGCGAACCCGGCCGAGGCAGAATCCCTGCACCTGCGCGCTCGGCATTCGTGAAAAGGCCTTCGGGCCGCAGTCGGGCGATATGGCGGACGCGCTGGAGACGATGGCTTACATGTACATCGACCTCGGGCAAATGAGCAAGGCGGAGGACTTCATGCAGGCGCTCTTATGCGATGTGCGAGAACACTTTCGGTGCCCAGCACAAGAATACGGCGAATTCCATGCACAGATTGGGGCGCTTGTATATGTTCCGCGGCCGCTACAAGGAGGCGGAAGTCGAACTGCTGCGTGCCCTTCCCATTTTCGAGAAAAGTGCCGTCAGCGGGACCTCGCTTGCCTTCCTTCAGTCCAGCTTGAGCGAGTTGTACCGCCGCATGGGACGGTACGAGGAAGCGGAATCCTGGTCCAGGCGTGCGCTGGAGAATGCGGACCGTTTTAGCGGGCAGAACGATGCCTGGGTCGCTTCGTATTTGGTCGACCTGGGTGCCGTACTGGTGCAGACGGGCAAGCTTGCCGAAGCCGAGCGTTTGCTGCTGCGCGGGGCAGGAGCGCATGCTCGAAGCCCATGACAGCGAACACCGCTTCATGGGCGATGGTTACCAGTTCCTGGGCACGCTGTATGACAAGCAAGGGCGCCGCGCCGACGCTGAAAAGCAGTTCCAGCACGCTCTGCAAGTGCGCGAGCGCACCGGCGTACCAGAGCATCTCGAGATCGCCGAATCGCTGCAGGCCCTGGGTGTCTTGTATAAGGAACTGGGTCGTTTCGACGCTGCCGAGCCGCTGCTCATGCGCTGGGCAATCCGGAAACAAGGTGCTGGGGCCGGATCATCCGGACAGCAAGGCGACCAGTTCCACTTTGGCCGCGATGTTGCGCAAGAGCCGCGGGGCATAGACGAAATCAGAGACGATCCAGTCTGGGATTACTTCGATGAGCTGGCACCCATCGGGCCGTAATTGCATTACGATCCCGATGGTGCGCCACCGCGCCAACAACATAGGAATATACATGCGTCGTTTCCTGGTTTCTTTCCTTTTTATACCGCTGCTTGTATCGGCCGCGCAAAGCACGCCCGACGAAACCAGCGCCGCGCTATGGCGCGCCTTATCGAATGACCCCGGCGCCAGCGCCGACGTCGCGACATTGAAGCGTCTGTTTCATCCCGATGCAGTCGTCTTCGGCGTGCACTACAAGGATGGTGTCGCCAATATGCGGCGTACGGCGATCGGCGACTTTCTGAGCAGCCAGGAAGCCGTTTCAGGCAAGGGGTTTTATGAGTGCGAGGTCGCACGCGAAATCAAAGTCTACGATCGCTACGCCGTCGTCCAAAGCGTGGTCGAGTCACGCCGGGACAAGGCTGCGATCAACCCGACGCTGGTCGGCATCAACAGCCTTCAACTCTACAAGGCAGGCACGGAATGGAAAATCATGTCCTTGTACTACCAGGTGGAAAAGCAAGGCGAGCCGATTCATCTGGGTAATGGCAAATCCGGGCAATGCCTGGCTTGATGGTACGATTCCTTCAGCTCACGAACAAGTGCAGAGAAAAATGGCGACTTTAGAACGTGCAATTCAAATCGCAGCCGGTGCACTGCACGCTTACCAGGTGGACAAAGCAGGTGAGCCTTATATTCTTCATCCGCTTCGGGTGATGCTGCGCCTGACCTCGCCACAGGAGCGAATGGCGGCGGTCCTGCATGATGTGGTCGAAGACACGGACATTTCGCTGGAGAGCCTTGTTGCGCATGGTTTTGATGCCGACGTCGTTTCGGCGATCGAGGCGTTGACAAAGCGCCCCGGCGAAACGCGCCTGCAAGCAGCTGCACGCGCCGCCGCTAACCGAATAGCGCTTCAAGTCAAGCTGGCTGACAATGCCGAAAACTCGGATCTCAGCAGAATCACTCATCCTGCAGCGCGAGATTATGCGCGGCTCGAGGAGTACAAGGCTGTGCGAGAATTGCTGCTGAAACATTTGCCTTCCAAGAGCCTGGATTAATCTCACTCCCCGACCAGACCATATGTTGCATCTTCGCTCGCTCGTGCTCAGCACATTGTTGTTTGCTCCGATGATCGCCCGCGCATCCGACGCGCTCATCTTCGCAGCCGTCTATGAGTGCCATGCTGACGAAGTGAATCGCGACATGGTAGAGGCCTGCAAGCGGACCTATCCAGAATTGTCGGCCATCGCGTCCGACGCGTTGACGAATTGGCGCGCCCGGAATGGGGACAGGGCGAAGCAGAATATGGCGGCTTGTGAACCTGCGGCCTTTCAGGCGCAAGCGGTCAAAGTGAAGGAATCAATCAGAAGCGGGTTTCTCGCGCAAATGCGGGAGCGCGGGAAAAGCGCTTGCGTCGTGGCGCTGGAGCAGCTTTCCACTGGGTCGGGGGCAATGGATTTGAAGTAGGAAAACCGGTGTCCGGGCGTCTTCAGGGGGCCTGGACAGGGGCTTCTGCCCGTGGTCCGGCATTGAAAATATATCAAGTTCCACCCCCGGTTTTCCCAGCGGCCTACGCCCTTTTACAACCTTTTTGCCTTGTTTTGCGGAAGTATTTGCCTGTTTAAGGTATAATTTCAATTTCCCGCACGTGCCGTTCGGCACCATCTGCAATGACCAAATTTGTCTTCGTCACCGGCGGCGTCGTGTCTTCCCTTGGTAAAGGGATTGCCGCCGCCTCTCTCGCCACGATCCTCGAATCGCGCGGCCTCAAAGTCACCATGCTCAAGCTCGACCCGTACATCAACGTCGATCCGGGTACCATGAGCCCTATGCAGCACGGTGAAGTGTTCGTCACTGACGATGGTGCCGAGACCGATCTCGACCTCGGCCACTACGAGCGCTTCATCAGCACCCGCATGAAAAAGGTGAACAACTTCACCACCGGCCAGATCTACGAATCGGTGATCCGCAAGGAACGCCGCGGCGAGTACCTCGGCAAGACCGTGCAGGTGATCCCGCACATCACCAACGAGATCCAGGATTACATCTACCGCGGCGCCGAAGGCGTGGACGTGGCGCTGGTGGAAATCGGCGGTACCGTGGGCGACATCGAATCGCTGCCATTCCTGGAAGCGGCGCGCCAGCTGTCGCTGCGCGCCGGCCTGCAAGTCGGCCGCCTTCGTGCACCTGACCCTGGTGCCGTACATCGCCTCGGCTAGAACGAACTGAAAACCAAACCGACCCAGCACAGCGTGCAAAAGCTGCGCGAGATCGGCATTTCGCCGAACGCGCTGCTGTGCCGCGCCGACCGCCCGATTCCGGACGACGAACGCGCGAAAATCTCGCTGTTCTCGAACGTGGAAGAGCAGGCCGTGATCTCCGTCTGGGACGCCGACACCATTTACAAAGTGCCGCAAATGCTGCACGATCAGGGCCTGGACGCGATCATCCTCGACGCGCTCGGCATGGAAGCGCCGCCAGCCGACCTGTCGATGTGGACCAAGCTGATTTACGCGCTCGAGCACCCGAAGGCATCGGTCACCATCGGCATGGTCGGCAAGTACGTCGACCTGACCGAGTCGTACAAGTCGCTGACCGAAGCGCTGCGCCACGCTCTAAGCATCCACACCGAAAGCCGCGTCAACATCGAATACCTGGACTCGGAAGACATCGAGACCAAGGGCTGCGATCACCTGGCCAAGTACGATGCGATCCTGGTACCGGGCGGCTTCGGCAAGCGCGGCGTGGAAGGCAAGATCATGGCCGCGCGCTATGCCCGCGAAAACAAGATCCCTTACCTGGGCATCTGCCTCGGCATGCAGGTTGCGCTGATCGAGTACGCCCGCCACAAGGCCTAAGCATGGTCAACGCCAATTCGACCGAGTTCGATACCGAAACCGACCAGCCGGTCGTGGCTCTCATCAACGAGTGGCAGAACCATGACGGCAAGGTCGAAAAGCGCGACGAGTCGTCCGATCTGGGCGGCACCATGCGCCTGGGCGCGAGACCTGCGCGGTCAATCCGGGCACGCTGGCAGCGGAAATCTACAGTTCGGTCGTGACCGAGCGTCACCGTCACCGCTACAGAAGCGAACAACCACTACCTGGCGCGCGTCGAAGCGGCTGGCCTGATCGTCTCGGCCCGCACCCCGACCGAAGACCTGTGCGAAATCATGGAACTGCCGCGTGAAGGTGCCAACTCGCACCCGTGGTACATGGGCGTGCAGTATCACCCTGAATTCAAGTCGACTCCGCGCACCGGTCATCCGCTGTTCACGTCGTTCATCAAGGCCGCGCTTGCGCACAAGGCGGCCAACGCTCACTCGGCTGCCGCCAATAACGGCGCGCTTACCGGCATTGCAAGGAGACGCAGCATGAAGCTTTGCGGTTTTGACGTAGGCCTGGACCAGCCGATCTTCCTGATCGCTCTAGCACCTGTGTGATCGAATCGCGCCAGATGGCGATGGATACCGCAGGCACGCTGAAAGAGATCACCTCGGCGCTGGGTATCCCGTTCATCTACAAATCGTCCTTCGACAAGGCCAACCGTTCGTCGGGCACTTCGTTCCGCGGCCCCGGCATGGACAAGGGCCTCGAGATCCTGGCCGACGTGCGTAAGGAAATCGGCGTGCCGGTTCTGACCGACATCCACACGATCGAAGAAATCGCTGCCGTCTCGTCGGTCGTCGACGTGCTGCAGACGCTCAAGCCTTCCTGTGCCGCCAGACCGACTTCATCGTCGCCTGCGCCCAGTCCGGCAAACCAGTCAACATCAAGAAGGGCCAGTTCCTCGCGCCCGGCGACATGAAGAACGTGATCGACAAGGCGCGCCTGGCAGCAAAAGAAGCGGGCCTGAACGAAGACAACTTCATGGCTTGCAGAGCGCGGCGTCTCCTTCGGCTACAACAACCTCGTTTCGGACATGCGCTCGCTGGCGATCATGCGCGAATCGAACTGCCCGGTCGTGTTCGACGCGACCCATTCAGGTACAACTGCCGGGCGGACAGGGCACCTCATCCGGTGGCCAGCGCGAACACATCCCCGTGCTTTCGCGCGCAGCCGTGGCAGCCGGTATCAGCTTCACCTGTTCATGGAAACGCACCCCAACCCCGCGCAGGCGCTGTCGGACGGTCCGAATGCAGTCCCACTGGGACGCATGAAAGAGCTCCTCACCACGCTGGTCGACATCGACCGCATCGTCAAAAAGCCGGTTTCCTGGAATCGAGCTTCACGCGATAAAGGCGGGCTCCGTGCTTACCCCACGCCGATTGCCCTGACAGATGAAGGCGGATCCTCCCGGATCCGCCCACCGTTTTGCTTACCTTATGGAGAATAAAAATGAGTGCTATCGTTGATATTATCGGACGCGAAATTATCGATTCAGCGCGGCAATCCAACCGTCGAATGCGACGTGCTGCTGGAGTCGGGCGTGATGGGCCGTGCGGCCGTGCCGTCGGGTGCGTCGACCGGTTCGCGCGAAGCGATCGAACTGCGTGACGGCGACAAGAGCCGCTACTTCGGCAAGGGCGTTCTGCAAGCCTGCGAAAATATCAATACCGAGATCTCGGAAGCGATCATGGGCCTGGACGCGAACGAACAGGCTTTCCTGGACCGCACCCTGATCGATCTCGATGGCACCGAAAACAAGAGCCGCCTGGGCGCCAACGCCATGCTGGCCGTGTCGATGGCAGTGGCCAAAGCCGCCGCTGAAGAAGCTTACTGCCGCTGTACCGCTACTTCGGCGGTTCGGGCGCGATGCAAATGCCAGTGCCGATGATGAACGTCATCAACGGCGGCGCACACGCCGACAACAACCTGGACATCCAGGAATTCATGATCATCCCGGTCGGCGCGCCAAGCTTCAAGGAAGCGATCCGCTACGGCGCCGAGATCTTCCACACCCTGAAGAAAATCCTGCACGAGAAAAAGCTGGCGACCTCGGTCGGCGACGAAGGCGGTTTCGCGCCGAACGTGGCCAACCATGAAGAAGCCATCAAGCTGATCATGCAAGCAATCGAGCAGGCTGGCTACGAGCCGGGCGTGCAGGTTGCGCTGGGCCTGGACTGCGCCGCTTCCGAGTTCTACAAGGACGGCAAGTACCACCTGGAAGGCGAAGGCCTGCAGCTGACCGCGACCGAATTCACCAACATGCTCGAAACCTGGTGCGACAAGTACCCGATCATCTCGATCGAAGACGCGATGCATGAAGGCGACTGGGACGGCTGGAAGATCCTGACCGACCGTCTGGGCAAAAAGTCCAGCTGGTGGGCGACGATCTGTATGTCACCAACACCAAGATCCTGAAAGAGGGCATCTCGAAAGGCATCGCCAATTCGATCCTGATCAAGATCAACCAGATCGGCACCCTGACCGAGACCTTCGCCGCCATCGAAATGGCCAAGCGCATGCAGCTACACCGCCGTGATCTCGCACCGTTCGGGCGAAACCGAAGACTCGACCATCGCGGACATCGCGGTTGGCACCAACGCCCTGCAGATCAAGACCGGCTCGATGTCGCGTTCGGACCGCATGGCCAAGTACAACCAGCTGCTGCGCATCGAAGAAGATCTGGGCGACATCGCCAGCTACCCAGGCCGTAGCGCTTTCTACAACCTGGAAGTAATCTGAACGCACCGGCCAGCTTCGTGCTGGCCGGTCTTTCATGCTGCCATGCGCCTGATCACACTCGCTCTTGCGACCCTCCTGCTGCTGATCCAGATCCCTCTGTGGGTCGGGAAGGGCGGCTGGCTGCGTGTGTCCGAGCTAGAAGATAAAGTCTCCGCCGCCCATATCCGCACCGAAGAACTCAAGGCCCGCAACGCCAAGCTGGAGTCGGAAGTGCGCGACCTCAAGGACGGCACCGGCGCCGTGGAAGAACGCGCGCGCCTGGAGCTGGGCATGATCAAGCAGAACGAAGTCTTCGTCCAGATTCTCGGTTCCAACGACCAGAAGAAGGAGTCGGCGACCCCGTTGCCGCCGCCGCCACCCAAGCCTGTCACCACCCCGTAAGTTACGCCCATGAGCACTCCCGCACTGACCCTGTATTTCGATGGCAGATGCGCTTTCTGCTCCACCAGAAATGGCCCGCCTGGGCCGTTGGGACAAACACCGCAAGCTCGCCTTTGTCGACATCGCCCAGCCGGGATTCGACCCTGCGCACCTGGGCGCCACCATGGCCGAACTCAATCTCGAAATGTACAGCCAGAGCGCCGATGGCGCGGTCTATGCTTAAGCATCGATAGCATGCTGGCCGCCTATACCCTGGTCGGACGCGGTTACCTGGTCGCGCCGCTGCGCGTGCCGTTCCTGCGTCCGCCGCTCGCTTACCTGTACCGCATGTTCGCCCGCAACCGCTACCGCATGTCGCGCCTGCTGGGCTACAAGCTCAGGCCCGTGTGCCAGGACGGCGTGTGCGTGCACCGCAATCCCTATCTGAAGGACTGATTCCCTCATGACCCGTGAAACCCTGCGCAAGTGGACCGTCTGGTACGTCTACGCGAGCATCGCCGCGCACCTGGCGGTCGGCATGCTGCTGCCGCTGATCATGCCGGCGCGCCGCTGTTCGACGGCTACCACCGCGCCATCGAAGCCGCATTCTGGGGCCCGGCAATTCCACCCGAGGCGCGCGCAGCAGGTGTGGTGGATCTCGCTGTTCGGCCCCACCGTGCAGGCGGCGGCGGTCTGGATGGCCGCACTGGCCTGGATGGGCGACCGCCAGCGCAACGCGCTGGCCTGGGGCGCACTGATCGCCTAGCCTCGTGCTGTGGGCGCCGCAGGATATGCTCATTTCGCTGCAAGCCAATTGCTGGGCCCACGTCTGGATCGACAGCTTCGCCGTGGCCGCCATGCTGCCGCCGCTGATCTACCTGTTCATCATCGACCGGCAAACGGGGGCGGCATGATGATCGCGTCCGAAGGCGAATTGTTCCGCAAGATTCTGGGACCGGAGTGGAACCGGCTGCACCTCGATATCCAGCACCGCTTCGCCAGGAATCCCATGCCCGGCAAGCCCTTGCGCTACCGGGGCGAGCTCAGTGAACTGAGCTGCTCGCGTTTCGGCCAGCTGCTCGGCTACATGACGCGGCCACTGATTCAGGGCGCGCTGATGCCCTACAACGACGCTTCGCTTCCCGGTCGATATCGAGGTCTATGCGAAGCCGGACGATCCGGCCATCTACAAGCAGCGCATCTACCGCCTGCACGGGCGCAAGCCGGTCCAGTTCACGTCCTTCATGCGCGAGAGCAGCAAGGGCGAGGTGCTTGAGTATGTGGGCATGGGACTGGGCATGAAGCTGCTGCTGTCGGTGCGCGACGGCGACTTGTATTTCGAGAGCGACGGCTATTTCTGGGAGCTGTTCGGCGTGCGCATTCCGGTGCCTGCCCTGCTCACACCAGGCAAGACCTTCCTCTGCCACCGCAACAACCACGCGGCGCAGTTCGATATCCGCATCGAGATCGTGCATCCCCTGTTCGGCAAATCGTTCACGCAGGTCGGCGTGTTCCGCGAACTGGCGACCGGATCCGGTGACTAGAGACTGAGAAGGTCTTTCAGTTCCTGCGCATTGCGGCGCGAGATTTCGATCGTTTTCCCGTCGCTCATCGTGACATCGTAGCCCAGGCTGACCGATTCCTCGATCGCGGCGATCTCCTGCAGATTGACGATGCACTGGCGGTTTGCGCGGAAGAAGTGGCGCGGCGGCAGGCGCTCCTCCACGCTGTTCATCGACTTCTTGATGTAAGCCTTGTCGTCGCCGAAGTAGATCCGCACGTAGTTCTTGCAGCTCTCGATGTAGCGGATCGAGGCCAGGCTCACCAGGTGACAGCGCTCGCCATCCTTGACGAAGATCTTGCTGTTGATGTCGAGCGGCGGGCGCGCGGCGTCGGCGTTGTCGGACTCTGACTCGGACTCCGACTCGGTGCTGGCCAGCTTGCGCACCGCGATCTCGAGCCGCTCATGGCTGATCGGCTTGAGCAAGTAGTCGACCGTGTTGTAGTCGAACGAGCGGATCGCGTATTCCGAATAGGCGGTCGTGAACACGATGCGCGGCAGGTAGTCGAGCGCGGCCAGCAGATCGAAGCCGGTCGCGCCGGGCATGTGAATGTCCAGGAAAATGACGTCCGGCCGGGTTTCCTGAATCAGCGCCAGGGCGCTGTCGGGATGATCGGCCTGGCCGACCACCTCGATCTCGTCGAACGCGGCCAGCATGCGCACCAGGCCTTCGCGCGCCAGGCGCGAGTCTTCCACCACGATCGCCCTCATGCCGCGCGCTCCAGCGGCAGCGTCAGGCGCACATCGAAGCGCGTGCCGCCATGCGTGACCTTGAGCGCGGCGCGCTCGCCGTACAGCAGCGCCAGACGCTGTGCGATGTTGCGCAAGCCGATACCCATGCCGTTTCCTTTCTTTTCCCGCAGCATGTCCGTCGTTGCCAATGTCGAATACGAGATTGCTGCCGTCGAGGGCGGCGGTGATGGTCAGGGCGCCGCCGCCGTGCAGCTGTTCCAGCCCGTGCTTGATCGCGTTCTCGGTCAGCATCTGCAGCACCATCGGCGGCACCAGCGCTTCGTGCAGGGCACGCTCGATGTGCATGCTGAACACGAGGCGCTCTTCGAGCTGGGTCCTGACGATGGCGATGTACTGGTCGATGACCGCCAGCTCGCGCCCAAGACTGACCTTCTCGCTGCGGCTGCTCTCGAGCGAATAGCGCAGGATCTCGGAGAAGGCCGTGATCATGCTGTCGGCGCGGCGCGCGTCTTCATGGATCATGAAGCGGATGTTGTTCAGGGAGTTGAACAGGAAGTGCGGATTGAGCTGGTTGGACAGGCTGCTCAGCTGCGCTTCCTTCCAGGTTGTTCTGCAAGCGCAGGTTGTGCGTTTCCGTCTGGCGCACGCGCCGCACCGCCGTCACGCTGATGTACATGAAGCTCCACACCAGGATGAACAGCTGATTCTGCGGTCCCTGTTCGCGAATCCGCATGAACAGGAAGGACGCGAATTCGAGCGGCACCCTGGCGGCCGCGTACTTGGCCGCAAACACGTCCCAGAACAGCGTCACCAGCGCCGTTTGCAGCAGTGCGGCAGTGAGCACAGCCACCACGGCGCTGTACAGGACGGCCCAGGCGATCAGCCAGCCCATGCGCACGCCGTGGCCGCCGCGGCGCTGGTACAGCCAGCGAAACCCCAGCACCGCCAGCGTGTACAGCGGCACCCAGCACACGCTGGTGGTCACTTCATAGGCAGCAAAGCCGCCCCAGGCCAGATTCATGCCGATCGTGACGGCCAGGCCGATGGGCGATGGCGCTGCAGTGGTACAGCCAGAACTGGCGGTCGCGCGGGAAGAAGTGGAGCGGCATCGGGGCGGGGGAGTGGCGTGGACCACGCATTCTAGCAATCGCCACCGCTGCTTACCAGATCCGGATGCGCTCGGCCGCGCTGCGGTACATCGCGTCCCCGGCCCGGGTTCCGAAGGCGTCGTGAAAGCCGTCGGTGTTGACCGCCGGACCATTGGCGCGGCAGGCGTGCGGCGCGTGCGGGTCGGACGCGAGCATGGTGAGCATCGCCTCGTCGCGCATCTTCACGCGGCGAAAGTGCGCCGCCGCGATGAAGAAGCGCTGTTCGCCGCTGCGGCCGCCGATCACCGGCGAGGGCTTGCCGCCCAGCGTGTTCTGCCAGGCCTTGAAGGCGATCTGCATGCCCGACAGATCGGCCATGTTCTCGGTCAGCGTGAGTTTGCCGCTGGCGTGCTTGCCGGGCAGCGCTTCGCAGCCGTCAAACTGGGCGACCAGGCGCGCGCCGAGGGCGTCGAAGGCCTTGCGGTCGGCATCGGTCCACCAGTTGCGCAGCACGCCATTGCCGTCGAACTGGCTGCCCATGCTATCGAAGCCATGGCTGATTTCGTGCGCGATGTTCACGCCGATGGCGCCGTAGTTGGCCGCGTCGTCCTGGCTGATGTCGAAGAAGGGCGCCTGCAGGCTGGCTGCGGGGAACACGATCTCGTTGAGCATCGGGTCGTACATGGCGTCCACGGTTTGCGGCGTGAATTGCCATTCGCGCCGGTCGACCTTGCAGGTCCGCCCTGGCGGCTTGCACCGTCCAGGCGAAGCGCGTGCCGCGTGCGCGGTTGCCGACCGCGTCGTGCTCGCGCACCAGCAGTGCGCCATAGTCGCGCCACTGTTCCGGGTAGCCGATCTTGGCGCCGTACTTCGACAGCTTGTCCAGCGCCTGCGCGCGTCGCGCGATGACATCCATGCGATCGACTGGATCGATTCGCGGTACGCCGCCAGAATGGCCGTGACCATGGTCTGCACGCGGTCCTTGTGCTGCTGGGAGAAGTGGCGCTGCACGTACAGCTGGCCGATGCCGTCGCCCATCACGCCGTTGAGCGAGGCGATGCTTTGCTGCCAGCGCGGCTCGGGCGCGGTGGCGCCGCCGAGCGCCTTGCCACGGAAGGCGAAGCGCGCTTCGCGGAAGGCGGCCAAGCAGCACCGGCGCGAAGGCGTCGAGCAGGCGCAGGCGGTAGTACTGCTTCCAGTCGGCCAGCGGCAGCTGCGCATACAGCGCGGCCGTGGCGCTGACGGCGCTCGGCTGGGTCACGGTGACGCTCGACACCGACGCCAGCCCGGCCTTCCGGAAGAAGGCTGGCCAGTCGTAGCCGGGCGCGCTGGCGGCCAGGGCGGAGACGGTCATCGGGTTGTACATGCGGGACGGATCGGAGGTGTCCTCGCGCTTCCAGTGGGCCGCGGCGATGCGGGTCTCGAGCGCGATCACGCTGTCCGCCACTGTGTCCGGCCGCTTCATGCCTAGGCCAGGCGCGCGAGCGTGGCCAGGTAGCTGCGGTAGGCGGCCAGCGCCTGGGCGAAGCGCGGCTCGTCGACCTGCAGGTAGTAGGCGCGGTCGGGCAGGCCCAGGCCGCCCTGCCAGGTCATGACGCGGTTGACGGTCGGGTCCTGGAGGTCGGGGAAGACGCGCAGCCAGACCGGCGTTTCGATGATGCCCTGCATTTCGCCGTTCAGGGCGGCCAGCTCGGAGGGCGTGCGCACGGCGTCGATGTCGCCCATCAGGCCGCCGAGCGGGCGCAGGCCGCAGCGGTCGATGCTGGCAGTGTCCATGAAGCTGGCGTGGAAGGCGCCGATTTTCTGCTCCAGCGTGCTTAGGCGCGATGGCGGCTGGCAGCCAGCGCCTCGACGATGGCGCGGATGCGGGTGTCGGTGATGTCGTTGACTTCGACGCCCAGCACGTACTGCTTGTCGGCGGGAATCGGCGTGTCGCGCAGCCAGGCGCCGTTGGCGGCGAGGAACAGGTCATCCTGGAAGCGCACGTCGGTGGCCGGGGCCGCCGCCAGGCTGGCGCCGGCGAGCTGGATCAGGAGGGCAGTGGTGGCGAGTTTGAATGCGTGCATGGCGATGGCCCGGTGGTTGAGATGGCCCGATGGTGCACGAAACAGCCTTGTCAAAAGGGTAAAAGGTGCCGAGCGGCGACAGGTGAGGATGAGCGGCGCCGACTGGATACCTCCAGTAACACTTCTTACGGGAATCACCTGTTTGTGAAGACGCTTGTGCGGTTTAATGACGTTGTGGGCAGAGGACATTGATCCCGGCTCCATGACTCTGAAGAGGTGGTATTTCCCCAGAGTCCACTTTTATACAGGAGTACATCATGATCAAGAAAGCCCTCGTATTCGCAGTGTCTGCAGCGTGCCTGGTATCCGGCACCGCGTTCGCTCAGTCGTCCGATTACAGGAATGACCGGTACGAGCGCAATGACCGGATCGAGCGGACCGACAATGCATGGCGCGGCGACCGTAACGATCGTCACGACCGCAACGAACGCACTACCCACGACGGCCGCGATTTCCGCTACGGCGACTTCGACCACGGCGCGCCACGACGACCGTCACGACGGCTACCGCGACAACCGCTACGACAACCGCTACGATAATCGCCACTATGGCTACAACAATGGCTATAACAATGGTTATCACAACGGTTACCGCATGCAGATGCGCCGTGGCGAACGCCTGTCGCGCGACTATGGCAGCTATTATGTCGTCAACGACTGGAACCGCCACAATCGTCTGTATGCGCCGCAGCGCGGCTACCAGTGGGTGCAGGTCGGCGGCGACTACGCTCTGGTCGCCATCGCAACGGGTATCATTGCCCACGTGCTGTTGAATAACTAACGTGGATTACGCGCCGCCGGGTTCGCCCGG
This sequence comes from Massilia sp. H-1, assembly GCA_024703915.1. Lineage (GTDB taxonomy): Bacteria > Pseudomonadota > Gammaproteobacteria > Burkholderiales > Burkholderiaceae_D > Telluria_A. Next base: position 4,255,077 of record CP087969.1, read on the forward strand.
CGGCGCCTTGTTACGAGGCTGCCGATGCACTACACGATCGTTTCCCTGCTCTCCCTTCTGTCCGTGTCGGCCGTGCTGACCGCCTGTTCGGGCAAAGTCCAGACCGCCGATGTTGCACCGCAAGCCGCGCCATCGGCAGTGCAGGGCGTTACGCGCATGCTGGGCCAGTGGAACGGTCCGGAAGGCACCTACATGTTGATCGGCGGCGCCAGCGGCAAGTACGCCATTACCATCCGCAATCTGGACGGCCCGCGCACCTTCCAGGGCAGCGCGGTAGAATGACAGCATTATCTTCGAGCGCGACGGCAAGCAGCACACGCTCCGCGCCAGCGACGGCGCCGCCACCGGCATGAAATGGCTCGCCGACAAAAAGCATTGCCTGGTGATCGAGACCGGCGAAGGCTATTGCCGCGACTGAGGCGTCTTGACCGTCCCTGGCAACTCGGTAAGAATGCGCCATCTCCTGTCACCCATAAGGCTGTCCATGCATGCTTTCATTCCACGCGCTTAAGCGCTCTGCTGTGCGCGGCTTTGCTCGCCGCGTCGTCCCAGGCCGCCGAGCCGATCGATGTCAGCAAGCTGAGCGATTCCGCCGTGACCATGGTCGAGGTGAGCAAGCCTGCCAGTCCCGGCAAGACCTTTGCCGCCGGAACGATCATCAATGCTCCGGTGCAGGACGTGTGCGCGTGCTGCAAAATTACGCGGCCTATCCCAGCTTCATGCCCAACACCGAATCGGCCAAAGTGTCGCAATCGGGCGCGGGCCATGCGCTGGTCGATATCACGCTCAAACTGCCGATGGGCAAAATCAAAAAGTACCGCCTGCGCATGGAGCCGAAAGTCAGTGCCGACAGCTGCGTGCTGGCCTGGAAGCTGGTGCCCTGGCCAGGGCTCAAGCAGGAAGAAACCATCGTCGACACCACCGGCCAGTGGCAGCTCACTCCAGGCGCGACGGCTAAAGCAAGACCGTTGTGCGCTACATGGTCTATACCGATCCCGGTCCGATTCCGTTCGGACTCGGCTGGATCGTCGATAGTCTGAGCAAGGACAGCATCCCGCAAACGCTGGACGCGGTCCGCCAGCGTCACCCAGCGCTGATTTCCCCCGTCTGACCCCGCAGCAAGCCATCCCGCACAAAAATGTGCGCAGGATGGCTTGACTTGCTTTCACCTGTAAGATATTCTTTACACGTGATGACAAAAAATATTATTGATAACGGAGATGCTTTGCTGTCGGCACTGTCGGCACTGGCCAATCCACACCGGCTGCGCATCATCGCGGCGCTCGCTTCCGGCGGGCGCAACTACGTGAGCCAGCTGGCGCGGGAAATCGGCATCAGCTTACCCTTTGCTGCATCTGCATTTGCAGAAGCTGGAAGGGGCGGGACTGGTAACGAGCAAGCTCGAGCTGTCCGAGGATGGCAAGGCGCTCAATTACTTCGAGGTGAGCGGTTTCGCTCTGGAGCTGACGCCCGCCGCCATCGCCGCCGCAGCCGCATCCCTGACCACCAAACTTGAATCCTAGAGGCCACCATGTCTGAACCTATCTACATCTTTACGCTGGCCGCATTGTTCGGCACGATCATTACCGTGTTCGCGATCCGCTACACCGCGCTGACCAAGCAAGCGAAAGCCGGTCTGGACAATGCCGAAAACTACCGCGAGCTGGCAGCCCGCGCCGCCCAGGCACAGGCCGACACGGCGATCGCGCTCGGCGCCGTCAATGTCACGCTGGCCGATCTTCGCCTGCGCGTGGCGGGGCTGGAAAAAGTGCTCAAGGAAGTGGAGTAAGCCATGAGCGCTCCCGAACATGAGGTATCGGTACTGCAGCTGTACCTGCTGCGCGCATGTATCTGTTGATCGTGGTCGGTCTCGGCCTGGTGTTGTGGCCGGGCATCATTAATCACGCCACGCCGTGGACGCTGAATGGCGGCGTAGTCAATTGCATGCTGGCCGCGTTCTCGCTGCTGTCGCTGCTGGGCCTGCGCTATCCGCTGCAGATGCTGCCGGTGCTGATGTGGGAACTCCTGTGGAAAGCGCTCTGGCTAGGTATCGTGGCCTATCCCGCCTGGGCTGCTTAAGCACGATCGACGCGGCTACCAGCGCCAGGGCATTCGAGTGCATGCTGGTCGTGCTGATTCCGATCGTTTTGCCGTGGGGGTATGTGATCAAGCACTACGTGCGCGCACCGGGAACGCGCTGGCGGTAGCGCTTATGCCCCGATGTATAGTGGCGTTGCAAACGACGGACGCCACCCAGGGAGCGCAGCATGGAAATGAAGAAGATCAACGCCGGGAAATTGCGTGCCATTGGCTACGACGCGCGAACGCATCTTGCGCGTGGAACTCGACGATGGCACGGCAATCGATTATTCGGGCGTGGGGACGGAAACCTGGCGCCGCCTGTCGACCTCGGGTGCGGCGTGGAGCTTTTACCGCGACAATATCGAGGAAGAATTTCACGGCAAACGGGGCAAGGCGGGACCAGCGCGGCCTACTGGACTGGATGATTTGTTCGGGCTTACTGGTACGGACGAACCGGATCGTTGAGCCAACGCAGGCCTCGGAACAGGATTTTGGCCATTGATTGATGCGAAGGGAATCGGCAGCGATAACGTCGCCGGGATACGCGTATGATGGATCAATGATTGCGAGCGAGGGGCTGTCATGGCTACGAACTTGGTAGTACGAAATGTCGATGAAGAGGTCGCATTAGCGTTGAAGCAAAGGGCCGCCGCCAATGGACGAAGTGCGGAGGCGGAGCACCGGGAGATCCTGAAAGCGGCCCTTCAGCGGCCGCGCCGTCGCAGTGTTGCCGATGTGCTGGCAAACATGCCCGATGTTGGCGAGGACGCTGATTTTGATGTGCGCCGCGATTAACTCAGCGAATGTATTTAGTCGACACCAACGTGATTAGCGAAGCCCGCAAGGGGGTGAAGTCAAATCCTGGGGTCGTCAATTTTTTTCGCTCGACACAGGCCATCGATCGCTATTTATCTGTCCAGACTATCGGCGAAATTCGCCGTGGCATCGAAAATGTTCGTCGCCGTGGCGAACACATCCATGCTGTAAGGCTTGAGGCCTGGCTGGATGCCGTTGTCAACGAGTATGTCGACAGAATATTGAGTTTCGATGCTGATTGTTCTCAAGTATGGGGGCGATTGATGTCGCCACAGGTGAGCCACCCAATCGACAAGCAAATCGCTGCAATTGCCCTCATTTATGGGCTTGGTGTTGTAACCCGCAATGTCAGCGATTTTTCCACGACCGGTGCCAAGGTGTTGAATCCATTTATCTAGGACGGTCGGCGCTTGACTGTGATTGATTCCAGCGACTCGCAACCCCTTCTGCTTAAGCAGAGCATGATCTACTTTGCAGGGGTGCTTGTCTTTTGATTGCGGCGCTTTGCGCGACCGCGAACCGGCGCTAGTGCAAAGGCAAGGCTGGTCAAATGCGTGCGGTGCGGCGCGCACGCCTGGCTGGTCAGTTCGGAAAGGCGAAGCAAGAGGGTATTCACCTCGCCCAAGTCCTTCTCGCTTAGCCAGCCTTTATTGCGAGAGAGCCAGAGTTCACGGTGCGGCCCGTCGAGACGGACGCCGTTTGCTTCCAGCGCGGCAGTGAAATCTTGCTCCGCAATGCACAGGAGTTGCCCCGCGAATTTGTTGAGGGCAGCCTTCACACCCGGCTGCTGCGGCTGGTACACAATGCGCAAGGGCTGGCCGGATGCGGTGGACAGCCGAAAGCGCCGTTCGCCGCTGTCGAGGGCCTGGTGCTCCGTGACCAGGCCGCCATCACGCAGCAGTTCCAGATGATAGTACAGCCCGTCCATCGGGCGACCCAGCTGGCGCGCCAGTTCGGCCACGCCAGCCTCGCCCCCGAGCGAGCCGAGCGTGTCTACCAGTTCCTGGCGCACACCCGACGCAATCAGCAAGATGTCGTCCGCGCTCGAAATCGTCCCGCCTGCCTTATTGCTCATGCCTGTCTCTCACGTCCTGGTCGGTGTTTAAATATTATACATAAATTTCAACAGAATCATTGCTTAAGCATTGTCTGATCGTGTTTAAATAATATATATATTTTTCAACACAAGGACCGAGATGCCGCATTGCCTCCGCTATTTATTTGCCGCCGTCATGCTGATCCATGGTGCACTGTGCAGTGCAAGGGAAGCCCCGGTCTTTTCCCCCGAAGCGGTGCGCGAGGACCTGCAATTCGCGTTGGCGGCCATGCGGCGCATCCACCCCGAGCCCGGCGCGACGCTGGGCAGCGCCCGCTTTGAGCGTGCCGTTGCCGAGGCAGACGCCGCCCTTGCTTAGCCCCGCTCAGCCGGGATCAGGCCTGGGCCATCCTGGCCCGCCTCAATCCCATTTTTGCGGACGGCCACATGGTGTTCGCCTACGCCGACTGGCGCGCGGACAGCGCCGCGTATCTGAAGGAAGGCGGCGCCTTTTTCCTTTCGAAGTCTTCATCGACGCGCAAGGATCACCCCACATCCGATCGGCACTGGGTGGGGGCGAGTCAGCGCATGCCGGGGCGCGCATCCTCCGGATCAACGGCCGTGATGCTTAGGCGAGGTGAGCGCTGCCATGCTGGCGCTGATGCATGGCGACAACGAAGTGTTTCGCGCCAACTTGCTCGGCCAGCGCTGGTGGTTCGTCTATTGGAAACTGTTCGGCACGCCGGACATGTTCACGCTGGAACTCGACGGTGGCGTTCGTCTGCACCTTGCGCCTGCACGCAGCGAGCCTGTGCAACTGCGTGACGATGCCAGTTTCGAACGTCAATTCCAGTTCGCGCTCTTGCCTGGCAAGGCCGCCGTGTTGACGCTCAAGTCCTTTGCCTGGCCGGACAAGGCGCGCTACTTCGCCTTCACCAGGGACGTGTTCGCCCAGCTGCGCGCACATGGCGTGCAAACACTGTTGATCGACATCCGCGCCAACGGCGGTGGGGATGACGACATGTGGCTTGACGGCATCATGCGCTACGTGGCCGACAAGCCATTTCGTGCGGGCGCTTCGTATGTCAAAAGAGTGCTGGCGGGTCGCGCGGAACCGGGGCAGCAGGTGGGCGATGTGGTGAGCGGCGAGATCAGCGGCTGGATCCAGCCTGAGCCGAACCATCCCTTGCACTTTGGCGGCCGCGTGTATGTGCTGACCGGCGCGGCCACGTATTCGTCGGCGATCCTGTTCGCCAATGCCGTGCAGGATTTCAAGCTGGGCGTCGTGGCCGGTGTGGGTGGCGCCGCACGGTCGCGCCAATCGGGCGGAACGCAACGCGTGTCACTGCCAAACACGGGGTTGGCGGTGAGCAGCCCGCGCCTCGTCATCACGCGCCCGTCGGGACAATCACTGCCGCTGTTGTTCGAGCCCGGGCTGACGCTGGCGGACGATCCGCGTAATCCGGCTGCCATGATCGCCGCCGTGCTTGCCCATGCCGGTGCCGCTTCCGGCGCGGTGAAACCTTAGGATCGATGAATCAGGGTACGGCAGCCGCGCCGCAAAGCGTTTCCAGCAGCGCACGCACCGGGGCCGGGATCGGCACCGAGCGCTGGCTGCTGCGTTCCACATACACGTGGACGAAGTGGCTTACCGCGCAGGGCAGGGGATCGTCGTTGCGGTACAGGGCGATCTCGTAGCGCGCACGCTTGAGTTGCCGAGCTTGGCCACGCGGATGCCCGCATGAATCGTGTCCGGGAAACTGATCGAGCTGGAAGTAGGCGCAGCCGGAGTCGACAACAAATCCCACCACCTCGCCCTGGTGAATATCGAGCACGCCGCGTTCGATCAGGAACTGATTCACGGCTGTATCGAAATACGAGTAATAGACGACGTTGTTGACGTGGCCGTAGACGTCATTGTCCATCCACCGGGTCGGTATCGCCAGGAAGTGGGGGAACTCGTTGCGTTGCGCCGTTTTCATGGGTTCCGCCAGACTCAGCGTGCCGCGTTCAGGGCCTAAGCACAATGCGGTTGGCCGCGTCGACCAGGCGCGGTCCGGATGGCGGCGGAAGTCTTCGATATAGCCCCAGTACTTGAGCTTGCCGTCCTGGTAGGCCAGCAGATAGGTCGCACTCTGCATGCCATTATTGAGGCGGTAATGCTGGAAGGTGTAGTGCACGCCGCTGGCCATTGCGTCATGCAGCGAGATCGGTTCGAGGCGCAGCACGGAGACCACTTCCGGCGGGGTCATGCCCTGATTCAGGCTGACCAGCTGCTGCTGGAACAATTGCGGATTGGCACAGCCGACCAGGGTCATGAACATGGCGATGCTGGCGTAGCGGATGAGTTTCATGATGGGCTCAGTGTTGTTTCTTGGCCTGGATCGCCAGGGCGTGGGATTGTTTCAGGTCCGGCATGATCGCGCTGACGGATTCGTCCGGGCTGCGGCTCAATTCTTCCACGGTACCCCAGGCGAACAAACGGCGCGCGGGCGAATCGAACACCAGGACGTAGGAATCGATGACAGGAACGGTAATAAAGATCGGCATGCAGGTCGGCGCGCATACCATCGTCATTTGCTGGGTGCTGCCGGTCTGCAGATTGTAGTGGCGCGTCCCAGGACTGTCCCTGGGAGGTAAAAATATGGTTGGTGGTAACGGTGGCATTGCCCACCAGGCTGGCCACCTCCGCTGGGGTTGCTTCCTTGTGCAGGATTGCAGTCTGGGCGCGCTGGAGTGGAACAACGCCTAAGGCGAGGCACTGAGCAGGAAGGCGCAGCAAGCGATGCGGGCCAGGGAATAAACGAATTGCATGAAAGATGGTCTCGCTGATCGTGGATTCGCGGGTCGAATTCCGTGAGCGGAATCATCTATAAAAATTGGCGAAAAGTAAAGAAAATTTACCCTCGGCAGCCCGGCCCTGTTGCAGAACCGGGCTGCATGATCAATGTTTGATGCCGCTGGCGGGCATCAGTTCCTCGACCGGGGTCTTGCCCACAAACAGCTGGGCGCAGTCGACCTTGTCGAATTCGTAGTGCTTGCCGCAGAAGTCGCAATTGATCGCCAGCCGGTCCAGCTCATCGAGCGCGGCGTCGATTTCCTCATGGCCCAGCATCTTGAGCATGTTGCCGACTTTTTCGCGCGTGCAGCTGCAGTGGAACTGCGGATGGGCTTAGCTCGAACACGCGGATCGTCTCTTCCCAGAACAGGCGGTTCATCAGGGTCTGGATATCGGTCGAGAGCAGCTCGGGCTGCTTGAGGGTCGAGGCCAGCATCACCGCGCGGTTCCAGGTTTCCAGGTCTTCGGCTTCGCTCGCTTGCACTACCTGGTCATCCTTGCCGCTGTGGCGCGGCAGCTTTTGCAGCAGCAAGCCGCGCGAGACTCGGTCGTCGGCAGCGAGCCACAGGCGGGTGTCGAGCTGTTCCGAGCGCAGCATGTAGTTTTCAATCACGGTGGCCATGTCGCTGCCGTCGAGCGGCACGATGCCCTGGTAGGGTTGCTGGCCCGGCATCTTGTCGGCCGGATCGAGCGTGATCACGAAGCGGCCGTGGCCGGTCGCATTGAGCAGTTCGGTCAGGCTGGCGTTGTCGGCCACGGCCGCGCCTTCGGCCATCTTGGCCGTCGCGCGCAGGCGCAGGTCGGAGTCGCACTCGACCACGAGCAGGCGTACCGGACCGTCGCCATGAATCTGCATGATGATCGCGCCATTGAATTTCAGGTTGGCCGAGAGCAGGGCCGCGGCCGCCACCATTTCGCCGAGCACGGTTTTGACGGCAGGCGGATAGTTGTGCCGTTGCTGGATCTCTTGCCAGGTGTCGGAGATCTCGACAAACTCGCCGCACGGCGGCGTTGTCGAAGATGAATTTCTGCAGGGTGTCGTTGGTGGTGGTCATTGATTTATCCAATTTGTTTCAGTTCCGTCTTGAACAGGCGGCTGCGCGCGACATAGCTGGCGGCGGACAGTTCAAGGCGGGTAATATCGTCCGGCGTCAGGGTGCGCACGGCCTTCGCGGGCGAGCCGATGATCAGGGTATGGTCCGGGAACTCTTTGCCCTCGGTCACCAGCGCAGCCGGCGCCGACCAGGCAACCCTTGCCGATCCTGGCGCCATTCAGAATCACGGCCTGGATGCCGATCAGCGAGCCATCGCCCACGGTGCAGCCGTGCAGCATGGCCTGGTGGCCGATCGTCACGTTCTGGCCGATGGTCAGCGGATAGCCCATGTCGGTATGCATCACGGTGCCTTCCTGCACATTGCTGCCGCGCCCGATCGTGATGCGCTCGTTGTCGCCGCGAATGGTCGCGCCCGACCACACCGAGGTGTTTTCCTCGAGCGTGACCTTGCCGATCAGGGTGGCGGCGTCGGCCACGTAAGCGGATGCGTCGATCTCGGGCGCGTGTTCGCCCAATTGGTAGATAGCCATGTTTTCCGTGGGGGTAGATGGGGAATGGCGCTATTTTACGCCGTCCCTGCGATTGACCGAAGATGAGGCCGATTGGCGATTTTCCAAGTGGAATGCGTTTCGACGTATGAAGCGACAAGGACCAGGCGCAGGGACGCGGCGTTGGCGTATAATTAGAACGGTCGTTCTTTTATTTACAAGGCATGTCATGACACCCTCCCGTTCCGAATTTCTCACCATCCGCGGCTTGCGCACCCATGTGCGCCACTGGGGGCGCGAAGGCGCACCCAAGATCTTCATGGTGCACGGCTGGATGGACGTGGCGGCCTCGTTCCAGTTCGTAGTCGACTGCCTGCAGGGCGACTGGCACGTGATCGCGCCCGACTGGCGCGGCTTCGGCCTGTCCGAGCGGACCCAGTCCGACACCTACTGGTTCCCCGACTACGTGGCCGATCTTGATTTCCTGCTTGATCATTTCTCGCCTGGCGAACCGGTCAACCTGCTCGGACACAGCATGGGCGGCAACGTGGTCAGCCAGTACGCGGGCGTGCGTCCGGACCGGGTGCGGCGCCTGATCAACCTGGAAGGCTTCGGCCTGCAGTCGGCCACGCCCGACCAGGCGCCGCGCCGCTATGCCAAGTGGCTGGACGAATTGCGCGATCCGCCGTCGCTGCGCACCTACCCGAGCCGCCAGGCCGTGGCCGCGCGCCTGCAGAAAACCAATCCGCGCCTGTCCGATGAACGCGCCGATTTCCTGTCGCAGCACTGGGCGGCCGAAAACGCGGCCGAATGAATGGGAGATCCTGGGCGACCCGGCCCACAAGAAACCATCGCCGCTGCTGTACCACGTCGAGGAAGTGCTGGCCTGCTGGAAAATGATCACCGCCCCGGTGCTGTGGGTCGAGGCGGACGACACCAATATGTGGCAATGGATGGGCCCCAAGCCGGAAGCGCGCATCGAGATCGACCGCCGCCTCGGCCACCTGGCCAAGGTCAGCGCGCATGATGGAAGACGCTCAGCCACATGCTGCACCACGACCAGCCGGAAGCGCTGGCTGCCATGCTGGAGCAATTCCTCACCCAAAGCTGAGTCCGTACGGAGGAAATCCCCTGGTCAGCGTACAATGAGGACTTCCTCATTTTGCTTGCAGGCCAGGTCGTTTCATGTATGAATGTAGATTTGCATTGCCACTCGAATGTTTCCGACGGCGTTTTGTCGTCAGACTGCTGTTGCCACCTATGCACGCGAAGCGGGCGTCGACGTCTGGGCGCTGACCGATCACGATGAAGTGGGCGGCGTCGCGCGGCGCGCGAAGCGGCAACGGCGGTCGGCATGCGCTTTGTCCCGGGCGTAGAAATTTCGATCACCTGGGCCAATCAGACCGTGCACATTGTCGGCCTGCAGATCGACGCCACCAACGCGGCCCTGGTGGGCGGCCTGGCGGCCACCCGCAGCGGGCGCGACGCGCGGGGGCGCGAGATGGCCGACCAGCTGGCGGCGGCCGAGCATTCCCGGCGCCTACGAAGGCGCGCTCAAGTATGTCGACAATCCCGACCTCATGTCGCGCACCCACTTCGCGCGCTACCTGGTCGAATGCGGCGCCTGCAACAGCATTCCCGAAGTGTTCCGTAAATACCTGACCGAAGGCAAGCCGGGCTACGTGCCGCACCGCTGGGCCAGCCTGCAGGAAGCGGTGAGCTGGATCCGCGGCGCCGGCGGGCATCGCCGTGATCGCCCATCCGGGGCGCTATAAATTCGGCGTGGTGGGCGAGGGCGCGCTGTTCGACGAATTCAAGCAACTGGGCGGGACCGCCATCGAAGTGGTGACCGGCAGCCACACGCCGGACCAGTACGCGGTGTATGCCGAGCAAGCGCGCCGCTACGGCTTTCTGGCCTCGCGCGGCACCGACTTCCACGCGCCGGGCGAATCGCGGGTTGAATTCGCACTGCTGCCGCCGCTGCCAGCGGGCGTCAAGCCGGTCTGGCACGACTGGTTCTGAAATTCGGCGCCGGGCAAGCGCGCGGTCTTGTGTTTTCGCCTGCGCCGCCTTATCTTATTAGCCTGCTAATGATTCCTTGCTTCCGGAGACGTGCATGAAACGGATTGTGCTGTTTTTGATCACCAATATCGCGGTGCTGCTGGTGCTGTCGCTGGTGCTCAACCTGTTTGGCGTGGGCCGCGGCGTCAGCGCTTCGGGCATCAATGTCGGCCAGCTGCTCGTGTATTCCGCCATCATCGGCTTCACCGGTTCCATCATTTCTTTGTTCATGAGTAAATTCATGGCCAAGGCGTCGGTCGGCGCGCGTGCTCGACAATCCATCCTCGTCCGAGGAAATCTGGCTGGTCAATACGGTGCGCCAGCTGGCCGAACGGGCCGGTATCGGCATGCCCGAGGTCGCCATTTACGATGGCGAGCCGAATGCCTTCGCGACCGGCGCGTTCAAGAATTCGGCGCTGGTCGCCGTGTCCACCGGCTTGTTGCACAGCATGAACCGCGACGAGGTCGAGGCGGTCCTCGGCCACGAGATCGCCCACGTCGCCAACGGCGACATGGTCACTCTCACGCTGATCCAGGGCGTGGTCAATACCTTCGTCGTGTTCCTGGCGCGCGTGGTCGGCTATGTGGTCGACGGCATGCTCAGCCGCAATAACAATAACCGCGGCCCCGGCATCGGCTACATGGTCACGGTCTTCATTTGCGAACTGGTGTTCGGCCTGGTCGCCTCGATCATCGTGGCCTGGTTCTCGCGCCTGCGCGAATTCCGCGCCGACGCCGGTTCGGCCAAGCTGCTCGGCAGCCCGCGCCCGATGCAACAGGCGCTGCGCCGCCTGGGCGGGGTGCAGGAGGGCGCGCTGCCGTCGTCGATGGCGGCCTTCGGCATTGCTTAGGCGGCGGACGCGGCTGGGGCGCGCTGTTCGCGACCCACCCGCCGATGGAAGAGCGCATCGCCGCGCTCGACAACTTGCGCTGAGCAATGAGTCAGTTCTTCCAGATCCATCCGGACAATCCCCAGTCGCGCCTGATCAAGCAGGCCGCCCAGATCATCCACGGGGAGGGATCGTCGCGCTCCCCGACCGACTCTTGCTATGCGCTGGTGTGCCACCTGGACGACAAGGCGGCCGTGGAAAAATTGCGGCGGATTCGCGGCATCGATGAAAAGCATCACCTGACCCTGTTGTGCCGCGATTTGTCCGAAATCGGCAACTATGCGCGCGTGGACAACCGCCAGTTCCGCTTCCTGGAAGTCGGCCACGCCGGGCCCGTTCACGGTGATCCTGGAGGCAACGCGCGAAGTGCCGCGCCGCCTGTCGCATCCGTCGCGCAAGACGATCGGTCTGCGGGTGCCGGAAAACGCGATCGCCCAGGCCTTGCTGCAGGAACTAGGCCAGCCGCTGCTCGGCACCACGCTGATCCTGCCCGGCGGCGACGAGATCCTCAATGACGCCGACGGCATCCGCGACGCGCTCGAAAAGCAGATCGACCTGATCATCGACGGCGGCGCCTGCGCCATGGAGCCGACCACCGTGATCGACCTGACCTCGGCCGAACCGGTGCTGGTGCGCCACGGACGGGGCGACCCGGCCGTGTTCGGCCTGTGAGCGCTTCCGGCCAGGGCTGGCGCAGCGGCTCTGATAGAATCCCCATATGAATATTCAACAGATCATTCTGACGATCTCGATTTACGCGATTCCCGTCCTGTTTGCGATTTCCCTGCATGAAGCGGCGCACGGTTACGTGGCGCGCTATTTCGGCGATCCGACGGCCGCCAACGAAGGCCGCCTGAGCCTCAATCCGCTGCGTCACATCGATCCTTTCGGCACCATCCTGATGCCGCTGGCGCTGCACCTGATGGGTATCGTCCCGCTCGGCTACGCCAAGCCGGTGCCGGTCGAATTTGGCCGCTTGCGCAATCCCAAGAAGCAAATGGCGTTTGTCGCCTGGCTAAGCCCCCATGGCCAATTTCGCGATGGGCCTGGGCTGGATGCTGTTCGGCATACTGATTTCCGCGTTGGGCGTGCAGGAACCTTTCTTTTACGCGATGTTCAAGGCCTAAGGCATCAGCGTCAACGCCGCCATGTGCGTGTTCAACCTGATTCCCATCCCGCCGCTCGACGGCGGTCGCGTCGTCACGAGCCTGCTGCCGATGCCGCTGGCGATCCGTTTCGCCCACATCGAACGCTACAGCCTGTTTGTCTTCGTCGGCCTGATCGCGCTGATGCAAATGCGCCTGCTCGACGGCGCCCTGCTCACGGGCATCCGCTTCGTGGTCAGCCTGTTCCAGCTGATTCTTTCTCCAATTACCTTACTTTTGAACTGATTCCCTATGTATCCCGATCGTGTCGTTTCCGGAATGCGCCCTACGGGCACCATGCACCTTGGCCACTACCATGGCGCGCTGAAAAACTGGATCAAGATGCAGTCCGAGCAGCCTTGCCTGTTCTTCGTGGCCGACTGGCATGCGCTCACCACGCACTACGACGATCCGTCGATCATCGAGCGCAGCACCTGGGACATGGTCATCGACTGGCTGGCGGCTGGCGTCGATCCGTCGCAGGCGACCATCTTCATCCAGTCGCAGGTGCCGGAACACGCCGAACTGCATTTGCTGCTGTCGATGTGCACGCCGCTCGGCTGGCTCGAACGGGTGCCGACCTACAAGGATCAGATCGACAACATCACCAACAAGGATCTGGCAACCTACGGCTTCCTCGGCTATCCGCTGCTGCAGGCGGCCGACGTGCTGATCTATCGCGCCAGCCAGGTGCCGGTCGGCGACGACCAGGTGCCGCACATTGAAATGATGCGCGAGATCGCGCGCCGCTTCAATCACATGTACGGCAAGGAAAAAGGCTTCGAAGAGAAAGCCAACGAGGCGGTCAAGAAGCTCGGCAGCAAGCGCGCCAAGCTCTACCTCGAGCTGCGCACCGAATACCAGCAGGAAGGCAAGGAAGCGGCGCTCGAGCAGGCGCGCGATGCTGGAAGACGCACAGAGCCTGTCCAATATCGACCGCGAACGCCTGTTCGGCTATCTGGAAGGCAGCCGCAAGCTGATCCTGACCGAGCCGCAGGCGAAGCTGACGGTGGCCTCGCGGTTGCCAGGTCTGGATGGCCGCAAGATGTCCAAGAGCTATGGCAATTCGATTTCTCTGCGCGAAGACAAGGAATCGGTGGTCAAGAAGATCCGCACCATGCCGACCGATCCGGCGCGCGTGCGCCGCACCGATGCTTAAACGATCCGCGCAAGTGCCCGGTCTGGCAGCTGCATGAAGTCTATTCGGACGCGGCCACCAAGGACTGGGTGGTCAAGGGTTGCACCACGGCTAAGGCATCGGCTGCATCGAATGCAAGCAGCCGGTGATCGACGCCATCATCGCCGAGCAGGAGCCGATGCGCGAACGCGCCCAGCAGTACCTCGACGATCCTTCGCTGGTGCGCGCGATCGTGGCCGACGGCTGCGACGCGGCCCGCAAGCTGGCCCAGGAAACGATGCGCGACGTGCGCGAGGCGATGGGCCTGGCGTACACCTGATGAGTCCGGTGTCGCCCTGGGTTGCGCGCTTCGCGCCGCTGGTGCCGCCGGGCGAGGTCCTCGACCTGGCTTGCGGCAGCGGGCGCCACGCGCGCCACTTTGCCGCGCTCGGCCATCCGGTCATGGCGCTCGACCGCGATGCGGCCGCGCTGGCCGAGGCGGCCGGGCCGGGCATCAGCACGCTGGCATGCGATCTGGAAGACGGCAGCACGGCCTGGCCCTTCGCGCCGGGACGCTTTGCTTAAGCATCGTGGTGACCAATTATCTGCACCGGCCGCTGCTGGCGCAGCTGGCGGCCAGCCTGGCGTCGGACGGTGTTTTGATTTATGAAACGTTTTCTCAGGGAAACGAAGTCTTCGGCAAGCCGTCGAATCCGGCTTTCCTGCTGGCGCAGGGCGAGTTGCTGGCGTTTGCCGCCGCTGCCGGGCTGGCCGTGATTGCCTACGAGGAGGGCGTGATCGCCGCCCCGAAACCGGCCATGGTGCAGCGGCTGTGCGTACATGGGCGGCTGCTGGCCCGTGCGCAGATCCGGCTGGGGCCTGCAATAGCGCTTAAGACGGGCTTAAGAAGCGGATTCTAGTCAAGAATGAACCATAAAGGCGGGCTATCCGCTACAATCAGGCTTTTATTTACCAGCATAGTGTCTTACATATGATCAAGGGCAGCATAGTAGCAATCGTCACCCCGATGCACGCGGACGGCAGTCTCGATTACCCGGGCCTGAAGAAGCTGATCGACTGGCATATCGCCGAAGGTACCGACGGCATCGTTATCGTGGGCACGACCGGCGAATCGGCCACGGTCAATGTGGACGAGCATTGCGAACTGATCCGCTTCACGGTGGAACACGCCGCCAAGCGCATTCCTATCATCATCCAAGCACCGGCGGCAACTCGACCGCCGAAGCGATCAAGCTGACCGAATGCGCCAAGGAAGTCGGCGCCGACGCCGCCCTGGTGGTGGTGCCTTACTACAACCGTCCTTCGCAGGAAGGCATGTACCAGCACTTCAAGGCGATCGCCGAAGCGGTGGACCTGCCTATCATCCTGTACAACGTTCCTGGCCGCACCGTTGCCGACATGTCCAACGAGACCGTCGTGCGCCTGTCCGCGATCAAGAACATCGTCGGCATCAAGGATGCGACCGGCAATATCGGCCGTGGCCTGGAATTGCTGCGCGACGTGCCGAAATCGTTCGCCGTGTATTCGGGCGACGATCCGACCGCGATGGCGCTGATGTTCTGCAGGCGGCGCTTAAGCAATATTTCGGTCACCGCCAACGTGGCGCCGCGCGCCATGCACGAGCTGTGCGCCGCTGCCATGGCTTAAGCAACATCGCCAAGGCGGTCGAGATCAACAACAAGGTCATGACGCTGCACGCCAAGCTGTTCGTCGAGCCGAACCCGGTGCCCGTCAAGTGGGCGCTGGCAGAAATGGGCATGATGCCGCCGGGCCTGCGCCTGCCGCTGGCTCCGCTTTCGGCGACTTTCCACGACACCGTGCGCGGCGCCCTGCGCGACGCCGGCGTCCTTTCCAAGCCCTGATCCGCAAGGATCAGGATCACTCTGACACCAGCTGCCTCTTAGCTCACCTCCCGTTACGACATGACTATTCGCAAGACAATGAAACCGGCCCTGGCCACCGCAATTACTTCCGCGCTGCTGGTCAGCCTGACCGGTTGCGGCATGATCAGCTCCGTGATGGAACAAGACCGCGTCGATTACCGTGGCGCAAAGAAGGCGCCCAAGCTGGAAGTGCCGCCTGATCTGACCCAGATCGACAAGGACAACCGCTACACCGTGCCGGATGCAAAGGGCATTGCCAGCGCATCGAGCTACCAGCAGCAAGTTGGTGCTTACGCGCCTGCAGCCGTGGCTTAGGCCAGGCAGTCGGCCCGGTCGGCAGCGGCGCCATGCGCGTCGAGCGCGGGGGCAACCAGCGCTGGCTGGTCGTCAATCAGACGCCTGAGCAACTGTGGCCGCAACTCAAGCAGTTCTGGTCGGATTCGGGCTTTACCCTGGCGACGGAATCGGTCACGACCGGCACCATGGAAACCGAATGGGCGGAAAACCGCGCCAAGATTCCGCAAGATCTGATCCGCCGTTCGATCGGCAAGGTGTTCGACTCCCTGTATGGCACCGGCGAGGCGCGACAAGTTCCGCACCCGTATCGAACGCAACCCTGCTTAAGCGGCACTGAGATCTACATCAGCCACCGCGGCGCGGAAGAAGTGCTGACCGGTCCGCAGAAAGAAACCGCGACCTGGACCGTGCGTCCGAACGATCCTGAACTCGAAGCGATCTTCCTGTCCAAGCTGATGGCGCGCCTGTCCGGTGCGACCGAGCCGAAGAAGGCGGAAGCCGCTGCGACCGACCTCATCAACAACCCGACCGTGGCGCCGCTGCACGCCAAGCTGGTGGGCGATGCGGTGGAAGTCGACGAAGGATTCGACCGCGCCTGGCGCCGTGTCGGTCTGGCACTGGACCGGGTCGGCTTCACCGTCGAAGACCGCGACCGCGTGCAGGGCGTGTACTTCGTACGCTACGTCGATCCGGACAGCGCTTCGCAAGACGGCTTCTTCAAGAAGCTGTTCACCTTCGGCGCCGACGAGAAAGCCAAGGAAGCCCAGCGCTACCGCGTGCTGGTCAAGGCCGAGCAGGGCGCCAGCGTGAGCCGCGTGACCGTGCAGACCAACGACGGCAAGGCGGAAACCACGCCAACCGGCGCCAAGATCCTGAAACTGCTGGCAGACGACCTCAAATAAGAGGTCTCAGCCAAACAAGAAAGCCGACCATGGGTCGGCTTTTTTTACGTCTGTTTGCGCGCAGAAGAGCGCTGGACGCGCAAATCTGCGGACGAAAAAAGCCGACCCGAAGGCTTACTCTTTTCCAAACCGTGCTGAAAATTACTTAGCAGCCGATGCAGCAGCCGAAGCGGCGGTCGAAGCAGCAGCCGAAGCGGCAGCAGCAGCGTCAGCAGCGGTCGAAGCAGCAGCCGAAGCGGCAGCAGCAGCGTCAGCAGCAACAGCAGCAGCTGGAGCTTCAACTGGAGCTGCTGGAGCAGCTGGGGCTTCGACTACTGGTGCTGGTGGAACAACAGCAGCTTCTTCTTTTTAGCGCAAGCAGCCAGAGCAACAGCCAGCAGGGAGACGATCAGCAAAGATTTTTTCATGGGTTTTTCCTTAATTAATTCACTAAAATGTATAACACTATTGCGATGAATAATTACCGGTAATTATCGCTCGTTAGGGAATTCTCGTAGGCTTTCGTACCTGTTATGGTGCCTGACAGACAACGGAAACTTCCTAACCCGATATTATAGCGAAATTTGGTGCTTCGCAATAGCACAATAATGCTTTTTTGGAAGCAATTTGTGAACAAGCAATACAACTTATTTTACAAAAACACGTGTATTGAGTGATTAGCAAGCTATTTCGTGAATTTCCGAATTAAATTCGGCTTTTGATGGCAGTCTGCCTACAATCCCGTGGTGGTCGCGTGGAGGCCTGGCAAGGACTCGGCCCAGATGCCGACGAATCTTTCGTTGCTGATTTCTGTCTCCTTCGGCGAGTCGAAGGCGGCGGCGCCACGCAGATGGTCGCTGTGAAAACGCCGCACAATGTGTATGTGGTCACCAATGCAAAACGAATCGGTCAGCGTTTTCAGAGGGCGGTTGGTGATCCGGCATTCGATCCGGTGGCTGTAGTCCTGCAACAGACGCAGGAAGCGCGGGTAATGCCGTTCAATATGTCCGGATTGGTGCATGGCCAGTTGCAGATGGCCGCCCAGGCTCAGGAAATGACGCAGGGCAGCATCGGTCTGACTGCTTCCCAACGGAAACACCGCGAAGTCCGGATCGAACATCGCCAGGGTTGATGTGGAGCGGGCGATGCAGTCCAGAAAATGCGCCTCGCATTCGGCGCGGGTGTCGAATTTGAATTCTGTTGCATCAGCCATGCGGTTCTCCTTTTAAGCCAGTTCGACCCAGCCGTCCTGATACCAGGTATAGAGCGCTTCCATCACATCGTCCGACGCCGTTGCCGCCAGCGTGCCGGGCAGCAGGCGGTCATTGGCCAGCGCGTCGAGCAAGACCTTGTCGGTGCGGCCGACGGCAAACGATTCGCCATTGATGAACACATGCTTGCCACGATACAGCATCTGCGACTTGAGCGAGAGGGCCACGCCGCGCTTGGCGATGGTTTCCGGCAAAGCGGCCCATCGTCAGCGGCTTGGCCGGTCCCGTGAAGAACACATTGTGCTTCGGCTCGGACAGATGCTCGCCGACGAAAATGGTCACATCTTCCTCGGTGAAGCGCACCTTGTTCATTTCTTCGGTGATGGTCGCCAGCATGTGCTTGGGAATTTCCGCCGGGTGCTTGGCCAGGTCCAGTTCCGGATCGGCATAGCGGCCCGGCAGGTCGATCGAATCGCACATGAATTGCAGGAAGGCTTCGCCCAGTTCCTGGTAGGACGGCGAACGGAAACCGATCGAATAGGTCATGCATTCGCCCTCGGCCACGCCGTCGTGGGCGTAGTGCGGCGGCAGGTACAGCATGTCGCCCGGTTCGAGCACGAATTCTTCCGTCGGCTTGAAGTTCTTGAGGATCTTGAGCGGCATGCCCTCGACCAGGGTCAGGTCCTTCTGGGCGCCGATGCGCCAGCGCCGCTTGCCGTGCGCCTGCAGCAGGAACACGTCATACGAATCGAAGTGGGGGCCGACACCGCCGCCGTCGGTGGCGTAGCTGATCATCAGGTCGTCGAGGCGGGCGTCGGGTACGAAGCGGAATTCGCGCAGCAGCGCTCGGCCTTCTTGTCGTACAGATTGGCGCCTTGCACCAGCATGGTCCATGCTTTCTGGGTAGCGGGCGGCAAGGCCTCGAGCGGGCCGTGCTGCATGTTCCAGTCGCCGCCGGTCTGGGTGATCAGGCGCGATTCGACGTGGTTCAGTTTGGCCAGCTCGGCCAGTGCCGCCAGCGTCAGCAGGGGCTTGAATCCGGGGATGGCCTGGCGGATCAGCAGCGGCTTCTTGTGCCAATAGTCGCGCAGGAACTGGGCGGGCGTAATGTCGCCCAATAGCGTTAATTTTTTCATGCCGCATTATATCAATGTCCGACTCTGGGCAAGCGGGCCGGGAAGGTATAATCTCGCGGTACACACTGAAAGGATGCAAGATGAAGATTGCCAAGAACACGGTCGTCACGGTCAACTACAAGTTGTCCGACGCGCAGAATAACCTGATCGAAGACGGTAGCCAGCCGATGGTTTACCTGCACGGCGGCTACGAGAACACGCTGCCGAAAATCGAAGAAGAACTCGATGGCAAGGAAGAGGGCTATTCGTCCGTGATCCAGATCGAACCGGACGACGCGTTCGGCGACTACGATCCGGCCCTGGTCAAGGTCGAGCCGCGCAACCGCCTGCCTGAGCCGCTGGAAGTGGGCATGCAGTTCGAAGGCATGCCTGACGGCGACGGCGACGAAGAAGCGATGATCTTCACCGTCACCGACATTGCCGACGACAAGGTCGTCCTGGACGGCAACCATCCGCTGGTTTAAGCATGGCGCTGCGCTTCAATTGTCGGTCGCCAGCGTGCGCGCCGCCACCGACGAAGAAATCGCGCACGAGCACGTGCACGGCGCCCATGGCCACCACCATGGCGACGACGAAGACGAAGGCGACGAAGGCGATCACTTCCGTACCCACCCGGTACACTAAGCAACAGCTCAGCACGCCTTCTTCGGAAGGCGTGTTGCTATGTGGGCTGCCATGGCGCTTGCATGGCGCGGCGCAGCGTTACAGCTCGTCCAGCCTGAACATCTGCTCGGCGCCCGGCGCGACCTGCACCCGCAGCACGCGGCTGCCGATGCTGACATGGCCGATATTCTCTTTCCACAGGATCGCCGGTTCGGTCCCGTTCGGTACCGGCGCGGTATCGATCAGCAGCACTTTCCCATTGAATTTCTTGGCCAGCAAGGCCACCTGGCGCCGCACGGCCGCGTAGCCGTCCATGGCGCCCGTGCCGCGCCCGAAGCGCGCCAGCAAGCCCGGCTCGTCGGCCAGGATGTTCACGTCGCCTTCCGAAAACAGCACCAGCGCCTGCTGCTTCCTGCGCTTGGCCTGCCCGAACAGCTTGGTCAGCCAGAAGCGGTTGGCCACGGCCCGGTCTTCGTATTCGCTGTTGCGGCCCGCCTCCGGACGATAGTGGTTGTTGTCGGAAGGGAGATTGACGGTGGCGTACAGCACGCCGCCGACCGTCCATTCGGCGTTCTCGGCATAGCTGCGGTACTTGGTATTGGCCGACAGGCGCGACAGCGATGCCATGCGCGCGCCGGGGGCGCCCTGGTCTTCATACAGCAGTTCGCGCAGGCGGTTCAGGCGTTCGATGGCGGCTAAACTTGCTTGCCGGCTGTTGCGGCAGGTGCTCCAGTCGCTGGCGGCCTAGCAGGATGATCACCGGGTGCTGCATGTCGTCGAGCATGTCGCTTGCCAGCGCGTGTACAGCTCGTCGGTGCAGACTTCCTTGCTGCCTTTGAGGCCGGTGACGACGACAAAATCGAGGCCCGGCTTGCGCGTGCGGGCAAACGCCTGTTCGCGCTGCGCTTCGCTGCCCTCGGTGCGGAAGGTGTGGCCGATGACGGCGAACTGCTGTCCCGGCACCTTGCTCTGCTTGGTCGCCGCCGCTGCTTAAGCACGGCCGCGAGGGCCGCGCACAGCAGGGCGAGAACGCGTGCCGCCACGATCATTGGGCAGCCATGCGCTTGAGCTGGTACAACTGGTCGAGCGCTTCGCGCGGCGTGAGTGCGTCCGGATCGATGGCGGCCAGCGCGTCGTGCAGCACGCTCGACGCGGCGGCCGGTTCCTCATCGCTCTCGTCTTCTTCGCACGGCAGCGCGAACAGGTCGAGTTGCGGGGTGGCGTCGAGCGCCTGCGATTCGAGCCGCGCCAGATGCTTGCGTGCGGCCTTGATCACGCCTTGCGGCACGCTCGGCCAGCTGCGCCACCTGCAAACCGTAGCTCTGCGATGCCGGTCCGGCCTGCACCGCGTGCAGGAATACGATGCTGTCCTTGTGCTCGACCGCCGACAAGTGCACGTTGGCGGCCGTCGGATGGCTTTCGGGCAGCTGCGTCAACTCAAAATAGTGGGTCGCGAACAGCGTGAAGCTGCGGCTCGCGTCGATCAGGTGGCGCGCGATCGCCCACGCCAGCGCCAGGCCGTCGAAGGTCGAGGTGCCGCGCCCCACTTCATCCATCAGCACCAGCGAATGCTCGGTGGCGCCGTTGAGGATCGCGGCCGATTCGGTCATTTCGACCATGAAGGTCGAACGCCCGTCCTACCAGATCGTCGGTCGCGCCGATGCGGGTGAAGATGCGGTCGATCGGGCCGATGGTCGCACTGGCCATCGCCACGTAGCTGCCCACATAGGCCAGCAGCGTGATCAGCGCCACCTGGCGCATGAAGGTCGATTTACCGCCCATGTTCGGACCGGTGATCAGCAGCAGGCGGCGTTCGTCGGACAGGCAGCAGTCGTTGGCGATGAAGCGTTCGATCTGGTTCTCGACCACCGGGTGGCGGCCTTCGCGAATGTCGAGCGCCGGTTCGGCCACCAGCTGCGGCGCGCTCCAGCCGTGCTGCAGCGCGTGGGTGGCCAGCGCGGTCAGCGCGTCGAGCTGCGCCAGGCCTTGCGAGATCGTTTGCAGCGTGGCGATGTGGGGCGCCAGGTCGGCCAGCAGCTGGTCGTACAGCATCTTCTCGCGCACCAGCGCCTTGTCCTGTGCCGACAGCGCCTTGTCTTCGAAGACCTTCAGTTCCGGCGTGATATAGCGCTCGGCGTTCTTGAGCGTCTGGCGGCGGCGGTAGTCGTCCGGGACCTTGTCGGTCTGGCCGTGAGTGACCTCGATATAGAAGCCGTGGACCTTGTTGTACTCGACGCGCAGATTGGCGATCCCGGTGCGGGCCCGTTCGCGCGTTTCCAGGTCGAGCAGGAACTGGCCCGCGTTTTCCGACAGGCCGCGCAGTTCGTCGAGTTCGGCATCGAAGCCGGGTGCGAAGACGCCGCCGTCGCGCACCATGGCGGCTTAGCTCCAGCGCCACCGCGCGTTCCGAGCAGATCGAGGCACACGCCCGGCGTGGCCAGCGCATCCTGGATGGTCGCCAGCAGGCTCGCTTCGCCCGGCGTGAAGGTGCGCTGCACGCTCTGGCGCAAGGCCGAAGCAGCTGCTGCAGGCCGTCGCGCAGGCTGGCCAGGTCGCGCGGGCGCGCCGACAGCAGGGCGATGCGGGTGGTGATGCGTTCGATGTCGGGCACCTGGCCCAGGGTGGCGGCCAGCGCGCCAAGCAATCGGTCTGGATCAGCGAACCGATGGCGGCATGGCGCGCGCGGGCGATGCCCTGGTCGCGCCGCGCATGGTGCAGCCAGTGGCGCAGCAGGCGCGAGCCCATCGCCGTGCGGCAGTGGTCGAGCAGGGAGAACAGCGTCGGCGACTCCTGGCCGCGGATGGTCTCGGTCAGTTCCAGGTTGCGGCGGGTGGCCGCGTCCAGGCCGATGAATTCGTTTTCGGTTTCGGTCGACAGGCTGCGCACGTGCTGCAGACCGCGGCCCTGGGTCGAGTGGGCGTAGCGCAGCAGCGCGCCGGCCGCGCCGAATGCGGCGCCCAGGCCGTCGGCGCCAAAGCCGGTGAGGGTGGCCACGCCCAGCTGGTCGAGCAGGGCCTTGTGGCCGCCGACGACATCGAAATGCCATTCCGGCACGCGCTGGGTGTGGACCACGCCGTCGTCCTCGAACAGGTCGGCGCCGTCGGCGCGCAGGATTTCAGGCTAGGCGAGATGCGTTCGAGTTCCTGCTGCAGGCGCACGCCCACGGTGCGGCTGTCGCCCGAAAACTCCATCAGGCGCAGGGCGCCGGACGCCAGCGACAGCCAGGCCAGGCCGGTCGTGACGACCTTGCGCTGGCTGATCATGCACACGGCCAGCAGCGGGCGTTCGGCCTTCTCGGGCAGCAGGTCGGCATCGGTCAGGGTGCCGGGGGTGACCACGCGCATGACCTTGCGCTCGACCGGGCCCTTGCTGGTGGCCGGGTCGCCGATCTGTTCGCAGATCGCGCACGACTCGCCCATCTTGACCAGCTTGGCCAGGTAAGGATCGAGCGAATGGAAGGGGATGCCGCACATCTTGATCGGATTGCCGCCCGAGGTGCCGCGCGCGGTCAGCGTGATGGACAGGATGCGCGCCGCTTTTTCTGCGTCTTCGTGGAACAATTCATAGAAGTCGCCCATGCGGTAGAAGACCAGCATGGTCGGATAGTCGGCCTTGATGCGCAAATATTGTTGCATCATTGGTGTGACTTTGCCGCCCCCGTCCTGCGGCAAACCAATTTGTATATTTTTCAATGACTTACCGACTTCCAAGCGACCTCCAGCAATCCGTTGCGACCCGTTTCGCTCCCTTTCAGACACCTGTGTCTTTAGCCATCGCTAGCCGCGCTGGCTAAAAGAGAGCATACTGGCGCTTCCCGGCTAAAACCTAGAAAGCCCGCCATGAAGGTCCCCCTGAATCAGGATGTCGTTCTGAAAATGAGTTTGTCGAGGAGGCCCGAGTTGAAGGCGTCCGCGAGCGGGAAAACCTCTATTGTATATGCCCCCTTTGATGGGGGTGAATACATCACTTACGATTCCAGCCAGAATTCCCCACGAGGCTTCGGGGTCAGGGTTGGCAAGACCGGGAAGTCGTATATTGTGCAGCGCGCCATCAATGGGAAGGTCACGAAATGGGTGGTGGGCAAGATCGGCGACCTGACCATCGACGAGGCGCGACAAGGCCCGGGAGGGCATCCAGATCTCCATCAAGCACGGCATCACGCCCACGAAGGTCGAGCGCGAGCGCGCCGCCAACGAGCTCACGTTGGGCGACTGCTTCGACGACTACAAGATCTACTTGGTCAAGCGAAATCCATTTACCCAAAGAGAACTCCCTGCTGTCCATGGCGAAGGGACGCTCGAAGTTCAAGGATTGGGATGACCGCAAGGTGACCTCGCTGTCGTCGAAGATGATCGTCGACCGCTTCGACGCCTTGGTTCCCGCTGGGCGCACGGCCGCCGAGGCGGCGTGCCGGTGGGCCAACGCGGCGGTCAACCGCGCCATCAAGGTGGAGGCCGAGCAGGCCAAGAGCCAGCGCCGAGAGCCGACGCTTGAATACAATCCGTTCATCACGCTCAAGACCCAAGAGATGTATCGCACTCGCGCAGCTCGCGCAGGACTACAAGCGCAAGGGCATCCGCAACCCCATGGACCCCTTGGAGAACTTGGGCAAATGGGTGCAAGCAGTGTGGAACAAGAAGGCGGCCAACCCCACCGGCGCCGACTTTCTGCTGCTTACTCTGCTTTGGGGGATGCGCAAGACCGAGGCGAGCCAAGTCAAGTGGCGCCATCGCATCGACGCGACTGAGGCGGCCGAAAGCTCTTGGGTCGATCTGGCCAAGAGGAAGGTCTACCTGTTCGATCCGAAGAACCGCTCGGACCATGAGCTGCCGATCGCGCCGTGCGCCTTGGAGCTTCTGCGCCGACGCGACGAGGAGGGGCCCGGACGCGTGTCGAAGTGGGTCTTTCCAGCGCGCTCGTCTCGCAGCGCGACAGGCCACTATTCCGACTGCAATTCACTGCTCAAATATGTGCGAGAGGAGGCGGGCATCGACGTGCTGCGGCCTCACGACCTGCGGCGCACATTCGGCCGCATCGCGGAGGATTTGGGATTCCCGTATTCGACCATCCAACGCCTGCTCAATCATGTGCGCATGGCCGACTCCACGGTCAGCTACTCGGAGCAGTCGTGGCCTCGCCTAGCTGAGCGTATGGAACGATTGGAGGAGGCGATCCTCGGAACCTATCCCGTCGCGCTGGCTGCGTTGCAGCCTGCTCAGCGCAGGTAGAATTTAATTTGTGCCAAGGTTATTTCGACGAGAGGCCTCAGGCTAAGGCAACCAAGCCTGCTTCGAAAATTGCTCGATAACTTTCGGCCTTGCCTTGATCTATCAAGTTATCTGCATCCTCGACACCTGTGCCGTCTATGAACGGGATCACAAAGGCCTGCCCGGGCTGCCGCTTTCTCCAAGTGAACGCCCCTTGCAGTTCGTGCTCGCAGCTGCATGATCGCCCTGCTATTCGTTTGAGAGCAGTGGTGGCCTCTTCTTTGATTGCGGTCATTTCGCAACCCAGCGGCATGCAAAGCTGAACCTTATAGTCGTTGTAAGAGCTCGGCTGCGCGTTGTGCAGGGGATCCAGCAAGACGACCTGAAAGACGTTGTCCTCGTCCAGGAAACCAACGAAACGTCCCTCAGCCTTGGAAACGGAGATTTGAAAAAGCTCAAACTCCTCAGGGTTCTTGAGGTAATCATCGCCGATCCAGTCGATGTCCGTTCGTTTGATCGGAATGCTTTTTTGGTCCCAGTTGATGTTGTGCATTCGCAAGGTCCCCTCCACAACGACTCGACTTTCAAGGACAGATTCAAGAGTAAGAGCTGACAATTCGCCGAGTCGGTTTAAAAAGGAGATGGACCATTTTTTTTCGATCTTCTCCGACAGCAGCCCAAAGAATTTGATTTCCTTGAAGTAGCGAAAGCCGAACGCCCACCGTTGATTGTCGCGACGGCCCAAGCGCTTTAGAGTCTTTTTACCTTGTCGCCGGAGGCATCGGTAGATGATTTTGCAGCTTGAGCGCGAGCTGCATCTTTGACGCCCATTACTTATTCGCCTGTTCCAGCGCGTTTTTGTAGAACTCAGCCATCAAGCCCTCGTCGATTTCTGTCTCGCACCGGGCCGTAGGTGAAAGTCCACCCCGAGCAATCACCCATGGATCTTCATCATGGGTCATTTTCTCGAGCTGTGGGCCAGAGTAACTCGCGTAGGCGTCGAGAATCTCGTTGATGTGATCTATCGCATCGGTGGAAAGCGCCGCAGCGGGATCAGTTGCATTGATATCCTTGGCAGAAATTGGTGCATACATCATGTGCGTTTGGCAAAAACGGTCATAAAGCGACCTGTTTACCGGGCCATGGACCCATGCCTGAAATTTACCCAAGAACATAGGCTCGCCTTTCAGGGCCAAGTGCCATGCTTGAATGTAGAACATAAGTTTTTGGAGTTTAAGCAGGTTCAGACCGCCGCCAGCTTCATCAAGCTTGCTGATCACATAATTCATGACCGCGTCAATTGTTGATTTTGTCATTTTGATCTCCCATTGGTCATTGTATCACCCAAGCCTCGGTTAGCCACTCCCTTCGTCGGACTGCGTGGTCGCGCCAGGAGCTTCTTGGAAGCTACTGTTGTCATTCATATAGATGCAAATGCCACCCCTTCGATATAATTGCAATGAGGATAGGTTCCGGCGTCGATCGGAGTGCAGGCGACAACATGTGGAGGCGGGTTGGAAAATCTGGACGAGCGATTGCGAATGGCCCGGATGCGAAGCTCGCTGTCCGAATTGAACGAGGACACGGCGGTCGAAGAGGACCTTGCGGCGCTCTATCTCTGCGTGTCGGTCAAGAAACTCGGTGAACTGCGGGCCAATGGAGGAGGCCCCGTGTTCGTGAAGCCCACGGACCCAAAGGCTGCTGGGCGCAATCAACCGGTAAGCTACGTCCTCGGGGAGCTGCGGAAGTGGCGCGCCTCTATGTCGGCCTCCAGCAATCTCGAAGTGGCGAAGCGTCAGGGCTTGCTTGGCTGGGTCAGCGTGATCGAACCGTTCTGGATGGATCTCCGAAATCGCGTGATTGGCCCCGCGCTAGATCAAAACGACGAGCAGTGGCCGGGGCTCTTCTCTCAAGCTCTCGAAGGCCTCGTCCGTGTAGCGTGGATGTCGCCGCGGGACAGCTGCGCGAACGCTGGACTAGCGTCGACCCTCACATGCGGATGGTCAGCGAATACAATCTTGTCTTGGATGGCGAAAAGGTCGCCGCCCTAGCGGCAGTCGAGGCGACTGATCTGGCTCTAGAAGTCGGAGATCCTGCTCTGTTCGTTCCATGACGTCGCCGCCAAGCTGGACTCGGAGTTCTCGGCCGAGCTGCAAAAATACATCGTCAATGACGGCGTGATGGAGGACAAGAAGGTCGAGCGCTACAAGCTTTGGCCCACCCAAGTGGATCGCGGCCAGCTCAAGGCGATCGTCGACGAAGGTTCGAGCGAAAGCTTGGCGACGCGCGAAAAGGCTGAATTTAGCCAAAAGAAGACCGGCGTGAATCCGAACATGATCGGCGCATACCAGTTTTTCTACGGGAAAATCAACGAGCTGCTCAACGACCCGAGCGTGGACCTGCCCATCGAAGAGAAGGTCGAGGCTTTGTTCAGCTCGTTGAAAAACGATCTCGCCTTGGTGTCCATCGAGCTGGAGGGCGGGGACGACCCGCAAGTGATCTTCGAGACCCTCAACGGGTTCGGCCAACCCTTGCTTCCCACGGACCTGATGAGGAATTACATCTTCCAGACCGCGTATCGGGGAGGACCTCGCCTCCCGAGACCAAGCCGGAGTTCGAAACGACGGAGAGAAGACTCCCGAGGAGCTGTATGGACAATATTGGCTCCCCCTCGACCAAACCTTTTGGAAAAAGAAGAGAAGCAAGGCCGCATCAAGAGGCCGCGGGTCGACAATTTCTTCATGCATTTCTTGGCCATGAAGAAGGCGACGGACAGCCGTGGCCTCATGGATGCGGAGACTTGGGACGAGGAATCCATCGCCAAACGATCGCGGACGCTTCTGGCGGCCGCTCTGACAGTGTGGCGCCACCCTAAGCATGCCGTTCCAGCCGCCCCGTCGACTTCGACAACGACCGTGGATGCCGTCGCATAGTGCGCTGGGGCGTGGTTGCGTAGCCCGGCGATTACAACGCATCTGAACAGCACATGATAATTAAACGAGGGAAGGCCATGCCGCCACGCGACAAGAAGATCGAACAAAATTTTGGATCCTTGTTCGAGGACGACTACTTGGTGAGGAATTTGGGCCGCATCGCCCAAGACCCCGAGGTGGCCTTGACCGAGCTTGTGGCGAACGCTTGGGACGCCGGCGCGTCCTTGGTGGAGCTAACCATCCCCCCGACGCGTCTTCTCAATCTCGTGATCGCCGACGACGGCCACGGAATGAGCTCGGATCAATTCAAGGGGCGTTGGATGAAGCTCTCTTACGACCGGATCAAGCATCAGAGCCAGAACGTCGAATTCCCCCCAGAGCGGGCCGAATGGCGCAGGCGCGCATACGGACGCAACGGGGTGGGGCGCCATGGCATGCTGTGCTTTTCCGACCTATACGAGGTCGAGACATGGCGCGAAGGCAAGGGCGCCAAGTTTGTAGTCAGCACACATAGCCAAGAGACGCCCTTCAAGATCGACAGCGAGACGGCGTTCGCTCGGGACGGCCATGGCACCCGCCTGACTGTTCGCGTCGACCGCCATCTGCCGGACCCGGACCGGGTCAGAGACATTCTTTCGGCTCGATTTCTCCACGACCCTCAATTCGTGGTGCGCGTCAACGGCGCGTCGATCGCGCTGCCGGAGCACAGCGGCCTCGTGGAAAAAGTCTCACTTCCGGTCGGGCCGGACATGACGATCGATGCATTCGTCGTCGATTCTACTCATGCGGCGCGAAGTCCACCCTATATCAGGGCATCGCGTTTTGGGTCAACGGACGCCTCGTGGGCACCCCTAGTTGGGTCGTCGGCAATGCCGCGGTGCTCGATGGCCGGGGCCGATTCGCCAAGCGCTATTCGATCGTTGTCAGCGGCGGGGCGGAATGGATCAAGGAGATCGAGCCGGATTGGTCCAGGTTCAAATCAAGCGCGTTGGTCTCCGCCATGAACGAGGTCGTGGGTAAATATGCGACGGATGTCTTCAACAGGCTGTCCGAAAATTTTATCGACGAGAGTTCGCAAGACGCCTTGGTCAGGAATCGCGAATCGTTCAAGGAGTTGTCGACGCTGGGCCGCATTGAAGTGACGAGCTTCACTCAGGAATTGGTCAAGCTCAATCCTGGCATCAACACGGAGACACTTTCGGTCGCCGTGCAGGCGGTGATCAATTTGGAGAAGTCCCGAAGCGGCGCCGCCCTGCTCGAAAAGCTCACGCGGCTCAGCGAGAACGACTTGGAGGGCTTGGACAGACTGTTGGGGCAGTGGACCGTCAGGGACGCGTTGTCCGTGCTCGACGAGATCGACAACCGCCTTGCCGTGATCGTCGCCATCGACAAGCTGAGCGGAGACCCCGCCACGGACGAGCTGCACACGCTTCACCCTCTGATCACCCAAGCTCGGTGGCTGTTCGGCCCCGAATTCGACAGCCATGAGTATGCGTCGAACGTCACGCTGCGCACTGCCGCGGAGAAGATTTTCGCCAAGCGTGTCGACGCGGACGCGTTCCTGAACCCCCGCCAGCGTCCGGATTTGATGGTCCTGTCTGACGCCACTTGCTCGATCGTCGGAACCGAAGTGTTCGACGGCTTTGACCAGAGCCTCACCCGAATACAGAACGTCTTGATCATCGAGCTCAAGAAAGGCAAATCGTCCATCGGGCGCGATGAGATGAACCAGGCCGACGGCTATGTCCAGGACTTCCTCGGCAGCGGCGCGATGGATGGGACCCCAGTGTTCCGCGCGTTCGTCGTCGGCCATGAAATCTCGCCCAAGACGATTCGCGAGAAGGATATCCGGGAGGATGGCGTCATCCGTGGGCGGATCTTGGCGACCACTTACAGCCAACTGACCCGCAGCGCCAATTTGAGGCTCTTTCGCCTGCGCGAAAGAATACCGACGCGCTACGACGAGGTCTCGGGCGCGGATCTGATGGCGCGGGTCATGCAGACGCCGTCGCAGAGTCTGATCGCATTGGAGGTCGCGCGCCCGGAAGACAATGGCGCCGCCCAAGCCAGCCGAGATATTGGAGATGTGGCGGAGTAGCGGGCGCCTCTCGTCGTCGTGAGGCGCAGCCGGAATCATTCACATCGCACGGATATAGAATAAGGAGGCTGGATGGCAATCAAGAAGGTCAACCCCAACGATGCGCAGGCGCTTGCAACTTTGGCGCTTGCTGCAGCGATTGTGGACAGCGATATCCCGGCCGCCCGCGCCGCGTTGAGCTCTGGGAGCCGATCCCGAAGCATTTTGGGTCGACGGGAAGACGCGGCTGCGCGATTTCGCCAAGAAAAGGGGAGCCGGTCCCGGCGCGGCAGCCATCGAGAAGATGATCGCGTCCGAAGCGCTGACAATGGTGCCGTCGATGCGTGAGGATCGTTCGAGATGGACGAAGGAGTTTGTCGAATTTGTAGCGATGCGGGGATACGCGTTTCGGGGTCACACAAATCCGCTGTCTTCGTCTTTTGGAGCCGAGCTCGATGGATGGGCGTCGGCCAAGGCGGCCATCAGACTCATTGAGAAAAAATGGTTTCTGCTTGAAGATGCAACGTGCAAAGATCGAGAGTCGAACAAGCGAAGCGTGTGGCGTCTTTGGTTCGGAGCCGAATGGAAGGTCGACCGTCGCGTCGTCGGATTTTGGGTCGAGTTCGAGGTGGACGCGTTGGGGTGGGCGTTGATGGAAATGTTCGACGAGGCGGCCAAATTGGGGCAGGCGCGGGAGTGGCCCGATCCTCGCGACCCGCTCGCAAGCAGCCAAAAGGATTGGGAAGGCTGGAACCTTTCTCACGCCTTTATGGACAAGGTCTTTGGGATGAATGAATTGGTAGCGTGCCTAAGAAAGGGCGGAAGTCCCTTTGCGGAAGGGGGAGGACGGCTCATCGGAGAGCCAATGGACGAATTTGGCGGAAGCGCCGAGACCAAGGCTTTTATGGCTGAACTACGCGAAGCAGTGGGCGGGCCTGATGGCTGGCACCTTCGCATTGCGCCGCTCCTCACCGACAGCGGAATCAACGCGCTTCAAGACAAAGCAGCCGTCAAGCAAGAAGCGACGCAGCCAAAACTACGGAAGAAGTCTCTCAAAGACCGGAGCGACATCCTTTAATCGATTCGCCTGGCTCGAGGTTGAATAGGGGGAGACCGAGCGGAATCAGCGCGGTCATTCGTCATTCGTCAAGGTTCCTCCATCGCGCCGTTGCTTAGCTTTGAGCAAAGGCAGCGCATTTTCCAACTTAATACCGTTTCTCTAAAGCGTGCCTAATTTCCCAGGCGCTTGCTTAGCACGTGCTCGGCTGCGTTTGAAGGAAATGCTCGTGCGAGATTTAGCCGCCGTATAGCCGCGCGGTTAAAAATGCCGCTAAAACCCGCATGGATCCCGACTGGCGCAGGTATTGCTGCATCATTGGCGTGATTTTTTCGGTGGCGCTGGCCTTGACGGCGGCGGCGCTGATCTCTTTCGGTACGATCGTCATGTATCTCTGTTCTGGGGCGGTGCATTTCAGGTACAGCATTCTACCGCCTCGGCGACCCGGCGGCGGCTCCTGTGATGGTGGGAAATGGTCGAATCGGCGTGAAATCGCCGCCCAATGCGGCGCCTTGCCCAATTTCTGAATTTCGACGATCATCGCTTCCCCCTCCGTGGTTTGGCGGGTGGATCTTGCTCAAGGAATGCCGGAGGCGGGTCAGGCCCCATCTTCGGCGAATAGGAGTTGCTATGTTTAAATTGTATGGATCGATTGCCAGCGCAGTCTTGCTCGCCGGATGTATATCCGCCCCAAAGAATTACGTGGCGCCCAAGCACTACGCGGCCCCGGCGAGCGACACCACTGTGCGCCCTGCTGCGCAGCGCATTTCCCACCCGCATGGGACGGCACGATTCGATGGCCCTGTACGTGGTCGAGCGCGCCACTTGCGATGCGTCCAAGATCGGCGCCCAGCCCGTGTTTTACATCGGTGAACACACCCGGCCTGCCGAGTTGGACGTCAAGCCGGTTGCCATGGCCGCCGACCAGCCGATTCTGATGCAGTACTACGCCACGCTGTCGGCCTACCGGTTCTGCAAGATCTTCGTCAAAGCCCAATTTGAGCCGGGCAAGCACTACGCTGCCTATGGCGGCAGCGATATCCACATCCTCAGCTTCAAGCAGGATACCTGCTCGTTTACAATTGTCGACGAAGAAACCAAGATCCCGCTGCCGATGGAGCAGGTGCCGCTGTCCTGCCAGCGCTGACCCGGCCGCCGTTTGCCTGTATTCTTGGGGCTATGAATTGTTGCCTTGCCGTTTAAGGCCAACCGACGAGGGCCGCACATGGCAGACATCAACGGCGACAAAATGTCGAATCAGAAGCTTGCGGTCCTGATTGACGCGGATAACGCGCAAGCGTCGATCATCCAGGAGTTGCTGGCCGAAGTGTCCCGCTATGGCGTGGCCAGCATCAAGCGCGTACGGCGACTGGACCACGCCCAACCTTCGCGGCTGGAAGGACACGCTGCACCGCAGCGCCATCCAGCCGATGCAGCAATTCAGCTACACCACGGGTAAGAATGCAACCGATTCCTCGCTGATCATCGATGCGATGGATCTGCTCCATGCGGGCAATCTGGATGGCTTTTGCCTGGTCTCATCAGACAGCGATTTTACCCGGCTGGCTACCAGAATCCGGGAAGCGGGCCTGCTGGTCTACGGCTTTGGTGAGCAGAAAACACCGGAACCTTTCGTCGCCGCATGCAATGTATTCATCTACACCGAAATCTTGCGCAGCGAAGCCGTCGTTGCAGGCGCCGGGGCTGCTGCCGGCATGAAGCAGATTGCCCCACTGCCCAAGGAAACCCGTGCCTTGATCATGCAAGCCATCAATGCATCGGCACGGGATGACGGCTGGGCGCCTTTGTCGAGCGTAGGCAGCTTTATCTTGAAGACGAACCCGTCTTTCGATTCGTGGAACTTCGGTTACCCCAAGCTCGGGGAACTCATGAAGAAGCAGGCCTACCTGGAAGTGAGGGATGCGGCCACTGCCGTGGGTGGAAATACGCAACGTCAAGTCAGGGTCAAAGACGGGGCTTGGTAGGCGCTACGCCTGCTCGCGCAGTTCCCTGATTCCTTTGCCCAGCTTGCGCCGCAGCAGCGTGCGCAAGGTCACGCTGTCGCCGTAGCCGACGGTGGTCGCGATCCGCTCCATGCTCAGGCTGCTCGTCTTGATCAGGTGCACCGCATGCTCGATCCGCACATCTTGCACATAGGACACCGGCGTCTTGCCGAGCACGCCCTGCAGCGAAGCGCCAGCGTGCGCTTGCTGGTGGCCATGTCGCTCGCCGCCCTGGCCAGGTCGAAGCGCTGATCGAGATTGTCGCGCACCCAGCGGTCGAAGCGCGCCACCATCGGGTCGGCCTTGGCCAGGTGGTCCGAGATGACGTAGGACGCTTGCGAGGCGCGCGGGTCGACCACCAGGTAGCGCGCCACCAGGCCTAGGCCAGATCGGGGCTCGATTCGCGGATGATCCACAGCGCCATGTCCAGATGGCTGAGCGCCGCGCCGCCCGTCAGGCAGGGGCCGGAACTGACGATCATGCGGCTGGTGTCGAGACGGATCTGCGGGTAGCGCTGGCGGAACAGGGGCGTGAGCCACCAGGTGGTGGTCGCATCGCGGTCGTCGAGCAGGCCGCTTTCGGCCAGCACGAAGGTGCCGATGCAGGCCGCCGCCACGCGCGTGCGGCGGCGGCGAATGCGCGCAGCGCGCTGCAGGCGTCGGCGACGTCGTCGCGCGCCAGCGCGGCCAGCAGCTGTTCCGGCATCTTGTAGCCGAGCGCGGGGACGATCACCAGGTCGGCCGGCGGGGCAGTGTGCCAGCGGGGTGACCGGCAGCGTGAAGCCTTGCGAACTGGTCACCGTGGTGCGCACGCCGCCCAGCACCACCTCGAACGGCGGCGCCGGGTTGGTCTGCATGGCGGACAGTTCGTTGGCGGTGGTGAAGGCGTCGAGCAGGGCGGAAACGCCGGTGTCGAACACGCCTTCCAGGGCAAGTATCGTGATGTTCATGGCGCAATCGCTACCAAAGATGTCAATCGTGCCAGTATCGGCCCCGATCGCGCATCTGTAAAGTCCTTCCATCGCAGTTTCATGATCAACCCAACAAGGAGTAGCAATCATGATCAAGCACGCATTGTTCTTACGTGTGGAAGCCAAACCGGGCAAGGAAGCCGATGTCGCCGCGTTTCTCGAAGCAGGGCTGGGCATGGCGCAAGCGGAAAGCCGCACGCCGATCTGGTTCGCGCTGGAAGTTCTCCGACAAGGTGTTTGGCGTGTTCGACGCGTTCGAGAACGAAGAAGGACGCCAGGCGCACCTGACCGGCCCGATCGCGCAGGCGCTGATGGCCAAGGCCGACGAACTGTTCGTGCACGCACCGGTGATCGAACGGATCGATGTGCTGGGACTGAAAAACAGCGCGGCTTAAGCGCCGCGCTTGTCCGGCGGGCCAAGCAGGTATTCGCGCACCAGGGCACGGGCGCGATGCAGACGGCTCTTCACCGCGCCGTCCGGCTCGCCGATGCGCGCCCCGATTTCCGCAATGGTGAGTTCCTCGAAGTCGCGCAGCAGTACGACTTCGAGGTAGTGGGCGGGCAGCGATTCCAGCGCTGCGGCCAGGTCGATGCAGCAGCGGCGTCGGTCTTGCACAGCAGCTGGTGCTCGGCGCTGTCGTCGTCGAGCGCCTCGGTCCCGGTCACGAGCCGGGCCAGCTTGCCGCATTCGCGCCGGATGATCGTGAACAGCCACGACGAAAACGCGGCGGCCGCCTTGAGGCTGCCCACCTTGCGCGCAATGACGAGGAGCGATTCCTGGACCGCGTCGTCCACGTCGCTGGCCAGGCAATGCCTGCGCGCGTAGCGGCGGGCGTCGGCCTGGCACAGGGCGAGCAGGCGGCCGATGGCAGCCGGGTCGCCCGTCTGCGCTGCAAAAATCAGATGGTCGACGCCTAGCCTGCATGGTCAGGCTTTCCTGGTGAGCTTGCGGCCAGCCAGCGCGCACATCGGGCAAAAGCCGATCAAGCCGGTCAAGGCCAGCGTGGCGCCCGTGAGGCCCGCAATGACGGCCAGGGGCGAGCCCCAGCGGCGGCGGCGAAGCCGAGTGCAGCCAGGCCCATGACGATGCGCATGGCCCGTTCCCAGGCAGGGACATTTTTGGAATAAAACATGGTGATCTCCTTTGATTGTTTGTGGTTGAGGACAACCCTCACATGCTAAGAGGGCGCCTCAACGCAAAACGGTTCGCGGGAGATCGGATTTTTTGGCGCTGTCACCGGCAGTGATTCCGTCGTCCTCGCGCAGGCGGGGACCCATAGCACGCATGCGCCGTGGTGGTGCAAGTGTGCTATGGGTCCCCGCCTGCGCGAGGACGACGTCCACGGTTTATACGCCGCAGTAAGCGGTTTTGACGGTCGTGAAGAACTCGGCCGCGTAAGTGCCTTGTTCGCGCGAGCCGTAGCTCGAGCCCTTGCTGCCGCCGAACGGCACGTGGTAGTCGACGCTGGCATGGTCGGCACGTTCACCATCACCATGCCCGCCTGGGCGTGGCGCTTGAAGTGGGTCGCGTGCTTGAGCGAGGTCGTGACGATCCCGCTCGACAGGCCAAATTCGCTGTCGTTGGCCAGGGCCAGGGCGTGCTCGTAGCTGTCGGCAGGGATTACGCTGGCCACCGGTCCGAAGATCTCTTCGCGGCTGATGCGCATGTCGTTGCTGCAGTCGGTGAACAGGGCCTAAGCTGGAGGAAGAAGCCGGGCGTCGCGCACGCGACGTCGTTCGCCGCCGAAGGCCAGCTTGGCGCCTTCCTCGCGGCCGATGCGGATGTAGTCCAGATCCTGATCGAGCTGGCTCTGGTCGACCACGGGGCCGATGTCGATGCTTAGGCGCCCAGCGCGTCGCCGATCTTGAGCGCGGCCAGCTTTTCGGTCACTGCGGCCACGAAGGTCGGATAGATGTTCTTGCCGACGATGATGCGGCTCGATGCCGTGCAGCGCTGGCCGGTCGAGAAGAACGAGCCTTGCACCGCGCAGTTGACGGCGGTCGCCAGGTCGGCGTCGTCGAGCACCACCAGCGGGTTCTTGCCGCCCATTTCGATCTGTACTTTGGCCATGCGGCCGATGGCCGTCTGGGCCACCATGCGGCCGGTGCCGACCGAGCCGGTGAAGCTGATCGCGTTGACGCGGCGGTCGTTCAGGAAGGCCTGGCCGACCACGCTGCCGCGACCCATGACCAGATTGAACACGCCGTTCGGCAGACCGGCGCGGCTGATGATTTCGGCGAGCGCCCAGGCGCTGCCCGGCACCAGTTCAGCCTAGGCTTGATCAGGACGCAGTTGCCGTAGGCGAGGGCCGGAGCGATTTTCCAGGCCGGGATCGCGATCGGGAAGTTCCACGGCGCGATGATGCCGACCACGCCGACCGGTTCGCGCGTGATTTCGACGTCCAGGTTCGGACGCACCGACGGCAGCTTGTCGCCGCGCAGGCGCAGGCATTCCTGGGCGAAGAATTTGAAGATGGCGCCTGCACGGGCGACTTCGCCGATGCCTTCAGGGCGGGTTTTGCCTTCTTCGCGCGAGAGCAGGGTGCCCAGTTCCTCTTTGCGGGCGATGATTTCAGAACCGATCTTGTCGAGCGCGTCGGCGCGCATCTGGATGTTCGACAGGGCCCAGCCGGGAGCGGCGGCAGCGGCGGCGGCAATCGCCATCTCGGCCTGCTGCGCGTCAGCCTGGGCGTAATGGTCGATGATGTCGGCCGTGTTGGACGGGTTGATGTTGGCGGAGGAGGTCGCGCCGTCTACCCAGGCGCCGTTGATATAGTTCTGTTTCATGGCTCGCTTTAGTTTTTTATAACAAAACGAGAGCTTACCACTGTCGGGGCGGGGTCGTCTAAGCCGAAACCGGCAGAATGAGAGGGGAAATGCCACGGACCGGGCGGTCCGTGGCGGCGCAAATGCTTACATTGGCGTCGGCGCGGTGCTCACGAAGACCACCGTGGTGCGCGGCGGGATGCGGAAAGTGCCGGTCGCGCGGTTGTAGGTCGCGGTCTTGGCCAGGGCATCGTTGTCCGAATTGCGCTGCACCTTGTGCACGCCGAAGATGTCGTTGCGCAGTTCGCCGATGGTGATATCGCGCGCCTGCTTGTCGACGTTGAAGAATACGGCCACTTTCTTGTACTTCGCATGCTGGTAGCCGATGCCGTCGATGGTCATGGCGATCACGCGGCGACCTGCTCCGGCCCCGTGTTGTGGAACCGGACGCGGTCGATCACGTCTTGCGCCGTACGCAGGCGGAACAGCGAGGTGTCGCTGCGGATCTTGAGCAGGTCGATGAAGTAGTCGCGAGCCGAGACGATTGCCGCGCTGTCCGGCTTGATCATCGGGTTCACCAGGATCGGCGACATCAGGTCCCAGTTGCTGCCATTGACGCTCTGCATCGGCAAGCCGACGCCGAAGTTGTTCGACTGGTAGCTGTAATCGAGCTTGTTGAACCAGTCGCTTGGCGTTATAGCTGTCGCGGTCCATCGACTTCGAGCGCATGATCTCCTGGCCTAAGCATGGAAGAACGGAATCCCCTGCGACAGCATATTGATCGCCGCGCCCACGTTCTGCACGCGCAGACGGTCGGCGCGGCTGGTCCCTTGCGGCAGTTTGTAGGCGTTCAGGTCGAACAGGGTCTGGTTGTCGTGCGCTTCGACGTAGTTGATGGTCTCCTGCGGGCTGGCGGTGAAGCTTCTTTGCTGGCCGAAGTAGTCGATCTCCGCGTTCTTGCGCAGGTTGCCGAAGCGGTCGGTGAAGCGATAGTCGCGCAGGGTGCCGGACAGACCGACCTTGATCAAGTCGCCCAGGCGCAGCAGATCGTCCTTGGTCTGGGTCGACAGCGCGTTCGGATCGACGTAAGCGCCGTTGATGAAGCCTTGCTGGCGGATCAGATCCTGGCCGCCGTCGCAGCAACCGCCGCCGCGCACCGCATCGCGCAGGCGGTCATTGAAGGAGCCGACGCCGGTGCCGAACATGTTCGACTGGCGCGCCTGGACGAAGCGCGTCATTGGCCACGGTGCCGAAGTTCCAGGCTTCGCCATACAGATAGATGTCGCAGTGGCAGGCCTGGCTCACGTCCGTTTTGAGGCGGGTGATCACCGACAGCGGGGCCATGCCCATGATGTCGAAGCGGAAGCTGTCGACCTGGTAGTCCCTGGCCCAGGTGGCGACCGAGTCGATCATCAGCTTGGCCATCATCGCGTTTTCGGCGGCGGTATCAGCGCAGCAGCTGTCGTTGGTGATGCCGCCGCTGTTATTGAGGCGGTAGTAGTAGGTCGGCACGATCTTGTCGAGCACCGACAGTGGACCTTGCTGCGAACCGCTGGTGTGGTTGTAGACCACGTCCATCACCACGCGCAGACCTTGTTCGTGGAGCGACTTGACCATCGAGCGGAATTCGCGCACGCGTACCGCGCCGTCATTGGCATCGGTGGCGAAGCTGCCGTCCGGCGCCGTGTAGTGGACCGGATCGTAACCCCAGTTGAAGCAGTCGGTATCGGCTGCCGCGGCCACTGCCGCCTGCTGGTCGGCCCAGTTGCTTAGCCACGTTGGGAATGGCTTAGAAGCGTGGTGCAGCTTCAGCTTCGTTGACGCTGGCGATGTCGAAGCTTGGCAGCAGGTGGATATGGCTCATGCCCGCCTTTTGCAGCGCGCGCAGATGGCGCATGCCGTTCGATTC
The DNA here is from genome assembly GCA_024703915.1 of Massilia sp. H-1. GTDB lineage: Bacteria > Pseudomonadota > Gammaproteobacteria > Burkholderiales > Burkholderiaceae_D > Telluria_A. The sequence goes on from CP087969.1 coordinate 4,293,560, forward strand.
CAGATCCGTAAAGGCCAGGAATTTGCCGCGGTGTGCCCATCAAGACTCGTCATGTCGCTGGCGCTGAAGTCGCGCACCTGCAGTTCATACAGCGAGATGTCGGTCGGGTGGTCGAGCTTGGGAATCGCGTGTCCGTCCCAGCCGCCCGGCTTGAGCGCGGCGCTGGCCAGATCGGCGACGAAGCTGCGCTTGCCGTTGGCGTTCAGGCTGAGCGAGTACGGATCGGTGACGGTATTGTCGACCAGGGCATTGCTGGCCCAGCGCGACAGCACCTTGACGTTGTAGGTGTAGTAGTACTGGTTGGTCCACAGCGCATTCGGTGCGCTGTACGACCAGACGCCGCTGGCGGCATCTTTGGTCATCGCGACGGTGGCGGCCAGCGGCGCGTCGGCCCCGGCATACACGTTCAGCGCGACTGCCTTGGCGGTCGGCGCCCACAGACGGAAGGTCGGCACGCCATTGCTGAAGGTGACGCCCAGCCTGGCCGGGGCCGCAGCGGCGGCGAACAGCGAATCGAGCATGCCGCCCGTTTGCAGCGACGTGACCCGCACCAGGGCGCCGCCGGCAGTCGAACTGGGCGAGCGCGAACTGGCCGCTCACTTTGGCCGCCAGCCCCGCGGCGTCGGCGCCCGACATGGTCAGCGCGGTATTGCTTAGCCAGGTGGGGGAAGCGCGCCTTGAGCGCGGGCGCCAGTTCGCCGCTGATGGCCAGGTCGATGCTGCCGTCGGCGCCGGTCACGCCTTCCGGCGCCGAACCGAGGCCGCCGTTGGCCGCGTAATACAGCTTGTAGCTGCTTACTGCCGCATGTGCCTGGCCAGACCACGGTGCTGTCCGAAAGCCAGTGCGCTTTTGCCTCGCTCAGGTTGCCGAAGGTGACGGCAGGCTGGGCGTGATAGATGGTGCAATCGCCTTCCAGCATCCAGATTTCCTGGCCCTGGGTGGCGATGTTGGGAGCGAAATCGGTGCCCTGGTCGTTGCCGCAGTTCTTGTTGCCGAAGCCATCGGTAACCAGGAACCAGATGCTGCCCTTGCCGGTATCGACTGGAATGTCGACGTAGCCGCCGAAGCTGTCGCTATTGGTCAGCATGAAGCGGCCGGAAATCCAGGCCGGGCTCGGATTGACCGGGCCCCACCACGAATACACGCCCCAGCTCGATTCGTCGTGCTGGGCGCGGCGGAAGTGCATGCGCACGGTGGCTTGGCGCCAGTGGGGCCGACATGGTGGTGCTGGCCAGTACTTTCGCCTGTGGCGGCGTGGTGGTCTCGCCGCCGCCGCAGCCGGTCAGCAGGACGGCGCTGGCGGCCGCAGCCAGCCATAGGCGTGAAGTAATACTACGTATGGAACGCATGTGTGTCTCCTCGGAGATTGATGTGGCGAGCGGCGCCTGTCCTTAATAAATCGTTTTTGTGCTGCCGCTGGCGGGAAGGGGAAAACCCTGCGTGTAATATTACTACACATCTTTTTCCGGTTTGCACGCTGTTGTAAAAATAAGTTTGCCTCATGGTAATTTTGCAGAAATTGCTTTTCTGTCAGGGTCGCGCTATAGTCGCGGCGTACTTAGTTTAAAAAATGGAATAACATGAAAGTCGTCGATATCCGAACCCACGAGACGCTGTGCAAATTTCTCGACCAAGGAGGGCGCGCGAAATACTTGCTGTTTTGGGGGCATACCAGCAGTGGGGGGCAACGCGGTCACCAAAGCTTGCTTCAGCCAGTGGTATGGCGCGCCGTTCGTGGTGGATGGGACGCGCTATCCGACTGCTGAGCATTACATGATGGCCGAGAAAGCGCGCCTGTTCGATGATCAGATCGCACTCAAGGCGGTGCTTGCCATGCCGACGGACCGGGACAGGCCAAGGCGGCGGGGCGCGCCGTGCTCAACTTCAAAGAAGAGATCTGGCGGGAAAAGCGATGGGACATTGTTGTGCGCGCCAACGTCGAAAAATTCGCGCAGAACGCCGAGCTGGGCGAATTTCTTCTGCTGACAGGCCAGCGCGTGCTGGTCGAAGCGAGTCCCGTCGACAAGATCTGGGGGATTGGCCTTGCAGCCGATGATGAGCACGCGGAACGGCCGCGCCGCTGGGATGGGCTGAACTTGCTGGGATTTGCGTTGATGGAAGCGCGTTCGCAGCTGCAGGAGCGGATTTCCTGAGCGGGGTCAGCGGCGTCGAAGCGCGATGTGCACGCCTTGACATATGACGGCCATTGGCCAATAACATGCCAACTTAGAGTGCCATCGGAGGTGCAATACACGAGTACGAAGTTACTGCCAACGCAGCCTGGTCCCTTCTGGCAACGAGCTCAGGACCTTGACGCGGCCTTCGGCCACCAGCGCACCGAGTTCGGTGCCCATGCGTGGCCCCGGATCGGTGGCGTCTTCCGGCATGACCAGCCCGACCCAGGCGTCGCGCCCGGACAGCTTGGCCGCATACAGGCACTGGTCCGCCATCTTGACCACTTCTTCCCACGGGTGGGCATGGGGTGCGCTTTCGATGGCGGGGAAAGCGGCAAATCCGATCGAGCAGGTCTTTTGCAGGATCACGCCGTTGCCGACGTCGATGCGCAATTCGCTGACGGCCTTGCGCAGATTGTTGGCCAGCAGTTCCGCATAGCTGCGGTCCGAATTGCGCGCCACAATCAGGAATTCTTCGCCGCCCCAGCGCACCACGAAGTCGGCATCGCGGCAGGCCTTGCGCAGCGCGGTGCTGCAGTGCTGCAGCACCAGGTCATCGCGCATGGCATGGCCGTAAGTGTCGTTGACGGACTTGAAGTGATCGATGTCGACCATGTAGAACAGCAGCGTCTTGTTGATGCTGGCCCGTTCGTGGCCTGCCGCGCGGTACTGGCGGCTCACGCGGGCCAGTTCGTCCGGCATCGACAAGCCCAGGAAGCGCCGGTTCTTCAGCCCGGTCAGGGGATCGACCATGCTCGCTTCCTGCAGCGCCGCGTTGGCTTGCTCGAGCGCCACGGTGCGGGCCCCGACCAGGGCTTCCAGTTCCGTATTGCGGCGGTGCAGCCAGCCGAGGCGCCAGCGCACGAACAGCGCCACCAGCGAGGACGAGAGCAACACCAGCGCCGCCAGCGCCCAGCCGGTGCGCCACCAGGGCGCGTCGATGGTCACTTCGCGCACGCTGACCGGCCCCCAGACCTCGTCGCCAAGCGAAGCCCGCACTTCGAACTGGTAGTTTCCCGGTGGCAGGCCGGTATAGCGCCTTCGCGGATGCCGGTGTCGCGCCATGCATCTTCAGAAGCCTAGCCAGCCGCACCTGAACCCGCACCCGCGCTTCATTGATAAAGCTGAGGGCGGCGAAATGGAAAGTCAGTGCGCGGCGGCTCCAGTCGACGCGCGGGGCAGGGGCGGTCAGATCCTTGCCGCTGCCGTCCTGCAGGCGCAGCACGCGCGTGGTCGGCAGCGGCGGGGCGGGCGGTTCGGCCGCGGCATGGTAATGGGCCAGGCCGCTGGCCATGCCGAGCCAGATGTCGCCATTGCGGTCGGGCCAGAATGAATTGGCGGCGGCGTCGTCGCTGGGCAAGCCTTCGCCACGGCCGAACTGGTCGAGGCGGCCCTGGTGCCAGCGCTTGGCGCCTTGCGCGGTGCCGAGCCAGAGCGCGCCATGCGCGTCGAAGCCGAGCGAGTAGATGTTGTCGGCGATCAGCGCGGTAGCTTACTGGTCGACATGGGTGACCTTGCCGATGCCCTTGGCATCGGGCTTGAAGTGGCTCAGGCCATGCATGTTCCAGTAGCTGACCCAGACTTCGCCGCTGGCGTCGACCGCGACCGTCTCGACATGGTTTTCAGCGCAAGCCGTCGGCCTTGCCGAAGCGGCGCCAGTGGCTGCCATCGAACATGGCGAGGCTAGACCCATGCCGCTGACCCACAGCCGTCCCGCGCGATCGCGCAAGACCTGGTCGATCTGCTCCTTGGGGTCGCCACCGGGCAAGGTCACGCTGCGCGTGCGGTAGTCCTTGCCTTCGCGCGCGAGCCGGTGCAGCCCGTGGGCCTGGGTGCCCAGGTAGAGCGCGCCGTCGGGGCCGAAGTCCATGGCGTTGACGGTGCTTGGCCCTTCGAGCCCGGTCAGTGCAACGGGAACGAAGCCCGTGCCATCGGCCGCGCAGCAGCAGGGAATTGGCGGCGTCCTTGGCGTTATTGCCGCCGACCCAGAAATTGCCCTGCGCATCCTGGGCCGAGGCATACAGCGAGCGTTCTTCGGTTCCGGGCAGCACTTCCCATTGTTTCTCATCGCCTGGGCCAGGCCGCGGTTGGTGCCTGCCCACAAGATGCCGTCGCGGCTGCGCGCCAGATTCCAGACGGTGTCCGAGGGCAGTTTCTGGCGCCGCGTGTGGGCGGTCCATGCCAGGCGGCCTTGCAGGCGATGCACGCCTTCGGACGCGATCCACAGATTGCCTTCGCGGTCGAACAGCATCGACGTCACCCACTGACCCGGCAAGCCCTGATGTTCGGTGATGAAGGTTTTTCCATTGTCGTCGAAGCGGATCAGGCCCAGATTGGTCGGCGTCCACACGTTGCCCTTGGCGTCGGCCAGCAGCTGGCCGCGCGTGACCGAGGCGCCCGGCAGCTGGGCGCTCATGTCTTCGGCCGCGCCATTGAAGGCGGTCAGGCGCAGCAGCACGCGCCTACCCGCGGATCCAGATGCGGCCACGGTTGTCCTTGAGCAAGCTGTTGATCAATTCGTTCTTGAATCCAGTGAAGCTAAGGTGCGCGCGACCCAGGCGCCCTTGCCGCCGCGGTGATACAGGACGCCCTTGACGGTTGCCAGCGCTTCCTCGCCGCCGGATGCAATCCAGACGGCGCCGCTTTCCGCGTGGCACGCTTCAAGAACCGGGGCGAGCTTGCCGGGCATGCCTTCGTACACGCCGTCGCTGGTGCCCAGCAAGAGGTGGCCGTCCCGGGTGGCCGCCATCGATTCGATGTGTAGTTCCGGCAATTGGCGCTCGGCGAAGGCTGGATCCGGGCCGCTGCTTAGGCCCAGGCCAGCGCGCCCTTGGCATTGATGACCCACAGGCGTCCGCCCGGTTCGCGGTAGAGCGAGGTGATGCTGTCGCTGGGCAGGCCGTCGGCGTTGCCGAAACGCTGGAAGCGGCTGCCGTCGTAACGGAACAGGCCGTCTTCGGTGGCGACGTACAGGAAGCCGTCGCGGTCTTGCGCCAGGCCGGTGACGGCCTGATTGCGCAAGCCCTGTTCCGGGCCGTAGCTGCGGAAGGTGTAGGCGCCCGGCGTGTCGGCGGCCAGCGCCGTCTGCAGCATCAAGACGAGCAGAACGGTGAGCGCTGTCCGGAAGAATGAGTTCACGTGCAAAATGAGGCGATCCTCAAGTCGTGGAAAGAATTGACGCGCATTGCATACGCGCAATAGTGAGTATCCGGATCGGCGCGCCGGTCGTCAACGAAAACCGGCTCACGGGCGCTCGCCCAGCGCCAGTTCGATCCAGGTGGGGGCGTGGTCGCTGGGCTTGATGCGGCCGCGCACCTCGCGGTCGACTCCGGCCGCTGTGAGTGTGCTTAGCCAATGAGGGGCTCAGGAGCAGGTGGTCGATACGCAGGCTAGGCGTTGCGTCCGTAAGCGTTGCAGAAAGTAATCCCAGAAGGTATAGATGGTTTCGCCGGGATGCATGGTGCGCAGGCTGTCGCACCAGCCCTGGTCGATCAGGCGCTGGAAGGCGGCCCGCGTTTCCGGACGGAACAGCGCGTCGTTGACCCAGCGTTCCGGCTTGTAGACGTCGAGTTCGGTGGGCATCACATTGAAGTCAGCTTAGCCAGCACCACCTGTGCGCCGCTGTCGATCAGGGTGGCGGCGTGCGCGATCAGGCGCTCGAACCAGCCGAGCTTGTAGTCGAACTTGGGGCCGGGGGCGGGGTTGCCGTTCGGCAGATACAGACAGCAGATCAGCACGCCGTCGACGGCGGCCTCGAGGTAGCGGCTTTGCGCATCGTTCTCGTCGCCAGGCAGTCCGCGCCCGACCTCGATGGGCGCCGTTCCGCGCGCGAGGATCGCCACGCCGTTCCAGCTTTTCTGGCCGTGCCAGATGGCGTGGTAGCTTAGCCGCCTTGAGCGCATCCTCGGGAAACTTCTCTTGCGGTGCTTTCAGCTCCTGCAAGCAGGCGACGTCGGGCCGCGTTTCTTCAAGCCATTCCAGCAAGGCGGGCAGGCGGCTCGTGATGCCGTTGACGTTGAAGGTGGCGATGCGCATGGGCACTCCGGATGACAGGGTCGACCTGCCATTTTTTACCAGATCGGCGCAGGACGCCGCACGGGACGCCGCACGGGAGGGAGCCAGGGCACCTGCCACCCAGAAACAATTTCGCAATCAGGGGTCAGACCTCAATTCTGCAAGAATTGCAGAATTGAGGTCTGACCCCGATTGTGAAATTGTTTCTGGGTGGACGCGCTGAGCTTCAACGCGGGCGGGGCGGTACAATCGGCCTTCTCAATTGCGTTTGGATCAGGATGACGACTTACATAGCCTTATTGCGCGCCGTGAATGTCGGCGGGACCGGGAAGTTGCCGATGGCTGAGTTGAAGGCCATGTGCGAACGGGGCTTGGCTTTGCCGCTGTCCAAACCTATATCGCGAGCGGTAATGCGGTGTTTGAGAGCGGCAAGTCCGCCGCGCAAGTCAAGGCTTTGCTCGAGGCCGCCATGCGCGAGTATCTTAAAGCGCCGGTACGCGTCATGGTGCGCACCGGTGCCGAGATGGCTTGGCGTCGTGGCTTAAGCAATCCCTTCCCCGAGGCGGCGCCCAACCGCACGGTGGCGATCTTCCTCGATGCGGCGCCACCGGTTGCAGCTGACGGGCGTCACCGGCCAGAAGAACGAGGAAATGGCGCTCGGCGTGCGCGAAATCTATGTGCACTACGGCGACGGCATGGCCGATTCGAAACTCAAGATTGCCGCCGCGCTCGAGGGCACGGCACGCAACATCAATACGATCACCAAACTGGCCGCCATGGCCGCCGCCCGCGCTTAAGTGGCGTAGCCCGGGTCGATCTTGTCGAGCTTGCGGATCAGGGCTTGGCCAGGCAAACGCGCCGCCCAGGCCGCCCGTCTGCACCCGCATCGCTTCGCCCACGCCTTTGACGATGCGCGGGTCCACCTGCACCAGCTCGCCGCCAGCCTGGGCCGCCAGCTGAATCTGGCAAGCCGACTCGAACGTATACATCGCAAGGAAGGTGTCGGGAATGCTCTTTTGCGCCACCAGCAAACCGTGGTTGCGCAGCACCAGGAAGCTGGCGCGGCCCAGGTCGGCCTGCAGGCGCGGCTTTTCTTCGTCGCGGAAGGCCACGCCTTCGTAGTCGTGGTAGGCGAGCGAGGCCAGCACGAAGGTCGATTGCTGCGAGATCGGCAAGATGCCGCAGCGCTGGGCGCTGACCGCCACCCCGGCGCGGGTATGCGTGTGCAGCACGCACTGGACGTCGTCGCGCGCTTCGTGCACGGCGCTGTGGATCACGAAGCTTAGCCGGATTGACCGGAAACGGCGAGTCGATCACCTTGTTGCATTGCTGGTCGACCTTGACCAGCGAGGAGGCGGTGATTTCATCGAACATCAGCCCGTAGGGGTTGATCAGGAAGTGATGCTCGGGGCCGGGCAGGCGGGCGCTGATGTGGGTGAACACCAGGTCGCTCCAGCCGTGCAGGGCAACCAGGCGGTAGCAGGCGGCCAGGTCGACCCGGGTTTGCCATTCTTCGGCGCTGACAACGCCTTTAAGCGAGGGAAAGTCCATCGTGTCTCCTTGTAGTAGTTGCGGTAGACAGTAGCGCGGGACTACACTTTGAACTGTCAAGTTCTTTACAATTGGTGGAATAATCATGGCCGATTCGAAGGCGCTGCTGGAAGGCATGTCGCGCAACGGCTGGTTCGGCGCCTTGCCGGGCGAACTGGGCCTGCAGATGATAGCCCGGGCCGAACTGGTGCGTCTGCGTCCCGGCGAAATGCTGTTCCGGCAGGGCGACGCGCCGACCGGGCTGTACGGCCTGGTCAGCGGCACGCTCAAGATGTCGTCCCTGCGCGAGGACGGGCGCGAAGCCATTCTGGCGGTGCTGGAAACCGGCATCTGGTTCGGCGAGATTTCCCTGATCGATGACTTGCCGCGCACCCATGACGCGACCGCCATCGGCCCGGTCGAGGTGCTGGTGCTGCCGCGCAGCGCCTTCGACGCCTTGATGGAGCGGGCCGTGTTTGCGCGCGCCGTGGCGCAGCTGATGGCGGGCCGCATTCGCCTGCTGTACGGCATCGTGGAAGACGCGACCCTGCGCTCGACCCGGGCCCGGATCGCGCGCCGCCTGCTCTTGATGGCGCGCGGCGACGTGACCTTGTCGCCCTTGAAACGCCCGCGCGTACCCGTATCGCAGGAAGGCCTGGCGATGATGCTCGGTATTTCACGCCAGACCTTGTCCAAGGAATTGCGGCTGCTGTCCGAGCAGGGCGCGATCGTGCTCGGTTACGGGTATATCGAGGTGGTGTCGGAGGCTAAGCCTGGGCAAGCTGACGCTGGGCTGAGCGATTCAGGGGATAAATGCGAGGTCGAGCAAGGCATCGGCCGGGTAGGGATTCTGTGTCGGAAATGCCGATTGGGGCAACCCGGTTTCTGCCGCTGCCCGGCGGACGGCGCCCGCATAGGCTCTGGTCGAAAACGCCGAGCACCAGGCGTGCCAGGCTTGGGCTGTCCTCGAGGCGATCCAGGATGCGGTGCCGCTGTTCATGAATTGTGCTGACCCACGAGCTCGTCTTGCGCTCTGGCTGGAATTCACACTTGAGCAAGTGCAGCATCAGTACTTCGAGCCGCGAGTGGAGCTCGTGCCTGAGGTTCTTGCCCATGTCTTCGATCTCCTCGACGAGATTGTCCAAGTCGAGTTGTTCGAAATCTTTGGCGCGCAGGAGTTCAATCTGCCGTTCGAGCCATTGCGCAAAGTCTTGCTCATGTAATCGCAGGCGGGCAGGTGTGGAAGACGGTCCATCATCGCTCCGGAGGGAGGAAGCGCATGTCCAGCAATTGGTCGCGCGAATACGGCAACTGGCGTGGGAACACACTTTCGGCCAGCCCGGTTTCGTGTGCCGCCCGGATGACGGCGGAGGCGTAGCATTGGCGGGCGTAGTCGTCGACCAGGCGCCCAAGACTTGGGCTGTCCCTGAGATTGTGCAGTATTTGCGCGCTGTTCGCCAATGGAGCCGAGCCAGCCCGACGACTTTTGTTCGGGCTGAAACTCGCATTTCAGCAGGTGCAGGATCAGCACTTCGAGCCGCGAATGGAGTTCGTGCCTGAGGCTTTTTCCCATGTCTTCGATCTCCTCGACGAGATTGTTCAAGTCGAGTTGTTCGAAATCTTTGGCGCGCAGGAGTTCAGTCTGCCGCGCGAGCCATTGCGCAAAGTCTTGCCCGTAATCGACGGGCTCGGCAGTTGTGCTTGGAGAAGGGGAAATGTCGTTCATGCTGCCTCCAGAATGTGAAGGTAGCACCGATTGGCGGGGCTAGAGCCAGCGCCGCCGCCAATCGTGCGGGGATTGCTTAGCTTAGCCTCGGCGATGCGCTTGGCGATGTGGGCCAGCGCTTCTTCGACCTGGTCGATCAGGATCAGGCACAGGTCGCCTGCCGACAGGCGCGCGAGCGCCGTGTCGATGGCGATGAATTCGCCATTGATTTCATCCACGTGCGAGGTGCGCTTGGCGCCCGTCAGGCCTTCGCGCAGCAGACGCACGACTTCGCCGTCGGCACGGCCGCGCTGGCACTGGTCCTGGTACAGCAGCACGTCGTCGAAGGACGCGCCCAGGATCTCGGTCTGCTGGCGGATGTCGACATCGCGCCGGTCACCGGCGCCGCTGATCACCACCGAGCGGCGCTTGGCCTAAGCATGCTTTCCACGGCGCTCACCAGGGCCAGGATCGCGTCCGGGTTGTGACCGTAGTCGGCGATCACGGTCGCGCCCTTGTAGTTGAAGACGTTGAAGCGGCCGGGCGCATTGTCGCTCTCGTTGGCGAACGACTTGAGGCCAGGGCGCAGATGCGCTCCCATGGCATGCCCACGCCCCAGGCGGCGGCCACCGATGCCATCACGTTCTCGACCTGGAAGCCGATCGTGCCGTTGCGGGTGATCGGCACTTCCGTCAGGGCGACTTTGTATTCGGTCTTGCCCTGGGCCGCGACCAGCATGCCATCGGCCACGTAGACCACGCGCTGGCCTTGTGCACGGTGGGTCGACATGACCGGATGCTCGGGATCGGCGGCGAAGTAGGTCACGCTGCCGCGGCAGTTCTGCGCCATGGCAGCGACCACCGGATCGGCCGCGTTCAGTACCGCTACGCCGCCGTCGGCGACGTTTTGCACGATCACGCGTTTCAGTACCGCCAGGTCTTCCAGCGTGGTGATGTAGTTCAGTCCCAGGTGGTCGCCCGAGCCGATGTTGGTGACGACGGCCACCTGGCAGCGGTCGAAGGCCAGGCCTTCGCGCAGCAGGCCGCCGCGCGCGGGTCTCGAACACGGCCGCGTCGACGTCCGGGTGCAGCAGGACATTGCGCGCTGCTGCGGGACCGCTGCAGTCGCCGCTGTCGATGCGGCGCCCTTCGATGTACACGCCGTCGGTATTGGTCATCCCGGTGCGCATGCCGCCTGCGGTGAGCAGGTGGGCGATCAGGCGCACGGTGGTGGTCTTGCCGTTGGTGCCGGTGACGGCAACGACCGGAATGCGGCCGTCGTCGCCGTCGGCGAACATGGACGAGACGATCGCTTCGCCCACCGCGCGGCCTTTGCCGAACGATGGCGACAGGTGCATGCGCAGGCCAGGCGCGGCGTTGACTTCAACGATGCCGCCGTTCTGTTCTTCGATCGGTTTGAGTACGCTGTCGCAGACCAGGTCGACGCCGCAGATGTCCAGACCGACCATGTGGGCGGCGGCAATCGCGCGCGCCGCCACTTCCGGGTGCACGTCGTCGGTCACGTCGGTGGCCGCGCCGCCGGTCGACAGGTTGGCGTTGTTGCGCAGGATGACGCGCGCCTTTCGGCGGCACCGAGTCGGCCACGAAGCCTTGCTTGGCCAGCGAGGCGAGGGCGATGTCGTCGAAGCGGATCTTGGTCAGCGAGGTTGCGTGGCCGTTGCCGCGGCGCGGGTCGAGGTTGACCTGGTCGACCAGCTGGCGCACGGTGTGCACGCCGTCGCCGACCACGATCGGCGGGTCGCGCCGGGCGGCGGCGATCAGCTTGTTGCCGATCACGAGCAGGCGGAAGTCGTTACCCGGCAGGTAGCGTTCGACCAGGATGTCGTCGTGGAATTCGGATGCGGCGACGAAGCTAGCGTCGAGCTGTTCGCGGGTGGTGACGTTGACCGTCACGCCCTTGCCCTGGTTGCCGTCCTTCGGCTTGATCACGACCGGCAGGCCGATCTCGAGCGCGGTGGCCCAGGCGTCGTCCTGGTCGCTCACCACGCGACCCATCGGCACCGGCACGCTGCCGCATGCAGCAGTTTCTTGGTCAGTTCCTTGTCCTGGGCGATGGCTTCGGCGATCGCGCCGGTGCTGTCGATTTCGGCGGCCTGGATCTTGCGCTGGCGCGAGCCCCAGCCGAAGGCGACCAGGCTGCCCTGGGTCAGGCGGCGGAACGGGATGTTGCGGGCTACGGCGGCCTGCACGATGGCGCCGGTGGACGGGCCGAGGCGCACGTCTTCGTCGAGTTCGCGCAGTTCATGCAGCGCCGCTGCCAGGTCGAACGGGGTGTCGGTTTCGGCCGAGGTGATCAGCTGGGTAGCCAGCTCCATCGCGCGGCGGCCGACTTCTTCTTCCGAGTATTCGACCACCACCTGGTAGATGCCGGTTTCCAGCGTGGCAGGTGCTGCGGCTGAAGGTCACCGGGCAGCCGGCTTGCGCCTGCAGGCCGAGCGCCGCCAGTTCGAGCACGTGCGCCATCGGGATCTTGTCGTCATGGCCGGTCGGCTGGAACGGGCTCATGTCGGGGAAGCGGGTGCGCAGGCGTTGTTCGAAGCCCGGCATGTTGCCGACGCAGCTTTCTTCGGGCGTGAGCGAGACGATCGCCTCGATCGAGGTGTGGTGGCTCCACAGATTGGGACCACGCAAGGCCCGTACGCGAGATACTTCCATAAACCGTTTCATCCTATGAGGGTGGACGTCACCGCAGCGGTGCCGTCCGCTGCCCGGCAATCATCGCCGGGCGCTAAATAATCAATGATTCGTCTTTTTCGGATGCGGGTCGAAGGTCCGCAGGCCCGCGCCGATCAGGTCTGCTTAAGCACGCCCAGCGCCACGGTCGCCGACGACGGCGGCCAGGACGCTTTCAGGCTGGTCTGCAGCACCGGCTTTGAGGGCCGTCAGGCTCAGAATCACGGTTTCAAGCGCGCCTTCGGCGAGCACCACTTTGCCGTCGCGCAGAATGACTGCGCGCCTGCCTGCCCCGCGCGGTGCGCAACGATCACGGGCAGGGTCGGGTCGGCGCCGTAGAAGATCACTTCGTCGTCGCACAGATCGGCCAGTTCCGCCACCGCCGGAATGGCGGCGTTGAGCACCGCCACGCCGTCCGGCAGGATCACGTCGACCTGGGTGCGGATCGCGTTGGCCATGCCGTCCTGGTCGTTGATGTAGAACTCGCCCAGCGCTTCATGGCTAAGCCATGTCGGTGACCACGCCAACCTGGCACTTGTCGTAGGCCAGGCCGTCGGTCAGGATCATGCGCGCATTGCTCTCGAAGACAGCCGCTTGCACGGTGCGGTTGATCAGCAGGCGCTGGCTTAGCTTCCCAGGTGGCGGCATTGCTTAAGCCGTGACCAGGCGCTGGTCCAGGTACAGGCCTTCGGTGCTGACCACGCCGGTGTGCTTGCCGGTCAGGTGCACCAGGCAGCCGACCAGGCGCGCGGTCAGGCTGGTGCCCTGGGTGCCGGTGATGCCGACGATCGGCATGCGGCCGTTCTCGGCCTGGCCGAACAGGTGGCCGACGATGGCCTTGCCGATCGGGCGTGCTTCGCCTTCGGCCGGTTTCAGGTGCGACAGCAGGCCCGGGCTGGCATTGACTTCGATGATCGCGCCGCGCTGCTCGTCGAGCGGGCGGCTGATGTCTTCGCAGACCAGGTCGACGCCATGATGTCCAGACCCACGATGCGCGCCGCCAGTGCCGCTGCATGCGCGACCGAGGGATGCACCTTGTCGGTGACGTCGAAGGCGACATTGCCGTTCGGCTGAATCAGGACCTTCTGGCCTAGCCAGCGGGACCGACGCGGCGGTCATGCCCTGGCGTTTGAGTTCGAGGATGATCTCGGCGCCGTTTTCAGGCGACAGCGCGTTGAGCGGCGAATCTTCGCCGGTGCCGCGGCGCGGATCGGTATTGATCTGGCTGTCGACCAGGGCGGTGATATTGGAGGTGCCGTCGCCGGTGACCCACAGCGATTCGCCCTTGGCGGCGGCCACCACTTCGGTGCCGACCACCAGCAGGCGGTGTTCGTCGCCGGTGATGTAGCGTTCGACGATCACGCTTTCGCTTTCGCCTTTGCGGGCGGCCAGATGGTAGGCCGCTTCCACGTCTTCCTGCGTCATCAGATTGAGCGACACGCCGCGTCCGTGGTTGCCGTCGTACGGCTTGACCACGACCGGCAGGCCGATGTCCTGCGCTTCGTCCCAGGCCTGGGCGGCGCTGCGCACGAGCGAGCCTTCCGGTACCGGCACGCCGCACGATTCGAGCAGCGTCTTGGTCAGGTCCTTGTCGCTGGCGATGCTCTCGGCGATCGCGCTGGTGCGGTCGGTTTCGGCGGTCCAGATGCGGCGCTGCGCGGCGCCATGGCCCAGCTGCACCAGGTTGCCGTCGGTCAGGCGGATGTGGGGGATGCGGCGTTCGGTTGCCGCTTCAACGATGTGTGCGGTCGACGGGCCGAGGCAATGGTCGTCGACGATCTCTTTCAGTGCGGCCACGGCGGCCGGCAGGTCGAAGGCGGTGTCCTCGATCGCGGCCATCAGCAGGTCGCGGCCGGTGTGCAGGGCGGCCATGCCGACTTCCGGCTGGCGGGTGCGGAACGCCATCTTGTAGACGCCGATTTCGCCGGTCGAACGGGTCTTGCCGAAACCGGTGCGCATGCTTAGGCCAGGTTTTGCAGCTCCAGCGCCACGTGCTCAAGGATGTGGCCGGACCAGGTGCCTTCTTTCAGGCGCTCGAGGAAGCCGCCGCGCTCGCCGACGCCGCAGCGGTGCTCGATCAGTCCCGGCAGCCATGCGATCAGCCGCTCGTACAGGCCGGGCAGCTTGTTCGAGGGGAAGTCTTCCAGCGCGCCAATATCCAGCCACGCTTCGATCACGGGGCGGTAGGTCCAGATATTCGGGCCCGCGCAGATGACTTACGCGGGAGGAACTCGATTGCTTTCTTCTTTGTCATGTAATGATTTCTTGATAACAGGGCCTTGCGTTGTTGACGCGGAACGATCCTGGTGAGGCTATTTTGCAGCCGATCATGTTGTAGTACTTGCCCTACCGAAGCTTACCGCGCCAAACCGATTTCTGCCAGCCTCGATTCCTGAAAGATCCTTCCAGTGAACGGCTTACTTTTCCCATACGATGACATCTAATCAACTAATTTCTCAAACCGGCACCGCCCCTGCACCGATTACCCTTCCTGGACAGTGGCAAGTTGAGGTTGAGAAAGAACTTGCGTCAGGGGAAAACGTTTTAAGTGGCGTGGAGGTTGACCTCGATGCACGTTTACGTTTCCGCAAGGGGATGGTGGTCGTCACCAACCGCCGCCTGATCGCCCGCGCGCCCGACGAGAAACAGTGGCAGCAGTTCAGCTACCGCCCCGGCCTGGCGCTGCGCCACCACGATCACGCCGGTGTCGGCCACCTGGAACTGGTGGACGAGCAGGGCCGCCTGGCGGCCTGGCGCTTCACCCTGGGCCAGAATTTGCACGCGATGCGCGTGCTGGACGCCTTCCGCGAACAGCTTGAGAGCCATCTGTCCGGCCTGCCCGTCCACGTGGCCGAGCAGAACGTCTGCCCGAGCTGCAAGGCGCCGCTCGAGCCGGACCAGGACGAGTGCCCGATCTGCACCAAGGTGCTGTACACGCCGCCGTCGACCTGGACCCTGTTCCGCCTGTGGCGCTTCGCCAAACCGTACAGCGGTCAGCTGGGCCTGGGCTTTTTCCTGATGCTGGCCAGCACCGCCGCGCACATGATTCCGCCTTACCTGACCATGCCGCTGATGGACAACGTGCTGATCCCGTTCCAGAACGGGCAGCCGGTCGACACGAAGCTGGTGTGGATGTACATGAGCGGCCTGTTCGCGTCGGCCGTGCTGGCCTGGGCGCTCGGCTGGGGCAAGACCTATGTGCTGGCGCTGGTGTCCGAGCGCATGGGCGCCGACCTGCGTTCGGCCACCTACGAGCACCTGATGAAGCTGTCGCTGGAATTCTTCGGCGGCAAACGCACGGGCGACCTGATGTCGCGCATCGGCAGCGGCAGCGACCGCATTTGCGTGTTCCTCTCGCTGCACCTGCTCGATTTCGCGTCCGACGTCCTGATGATCATCATGACCGGCGTGATCCTCTGTTCGATCAATCCGACCCTGGCCGTGATCACCCTGGTGCCGCTGCCGTTCATCGCGTGGATGATCCACGTCGTGCGCGACCGCCTGCGCACCGGCTTCGAAAAGATCGACCGCGTGTGGGGCGAAGTGACCAACGTGCTGGCCGATACGATTCCCGGCATCCGCGTGGTCAAGGCCTTCGCCCAGGAAAAGCGCGAAAGCGACCCGCTTCCGCGAAGCGAACCGCCATAATCTGGCCGTCAACGACAAGCTCAATAAGGTCTGGTCGCTGTTCTCGCCGACGGTATCGTTCCTGACCGAACTCGGTCTGCTGGTGGTGTGGGTATTCGGTATCTGGCAAGTGTCCAAGGGCGAAATCACGGTCGGCGTACTGACCCTGTTCATCACCTACAGCAGCCGTTTCTACGGCCGCCTCGATTCGATGAGCCGCATCGTGTCGGTGACCCAGAAGTCGGCATCGGCGGCCAAGCGCATTTTCGATATTCTCGACCATGTGTCGAGCGTGCCGGAGCCGGTCAACCCGGTCAAGCTGGACAAGATCGAAGGCCGCATCGACCTGCGCGAAGTCGGTTTCCGCTACAGGGAACCGGGCCGTCAATCGCGGCATCAACCTCAATATCAAGGCTTAGCAGAATTCGTCGGCCTGGTCGGCCACAGCGGCTCGGGCAAGAGCACGCTGGTCAACCTGATCTGCCGTTTCTACGACGTGTCCGAAGGCGCGATCCTGCTCGACGGCGTGGACATCCGCTCGTTCGCCGTGTCCGACTACCGGCGCAATATCGGCCTGGTGCTGCAGGAGCCTTTCCTGTTCTTCGGCACCATCGCCGAGAATATCGCCTATGGCAAACCGGACGCCACGCGCGAAGAGATCATCGCCTCGGCCCGCGCCGCCCACGCCCACGAATTCATCCTGCGCCTGCCGCAGGGCTACGACTCGATGGTCGGCGAACGCGGGCAAGGCTTGTCGGGCGGGGAGCGCCAGCGCATCTCGATCGCGCGCTGCTGATCGATCCGCGCATCCTGATCATGGATGAAGCGACATCGTCGGTCGACTCGGAAACCGAAAAAGAAATCCAGAAGGCGCTCGACAACCTGGTCCAGGGCCGCACCACGATCGCCATCGCGCACCGCCTGTCGACGCTGCACCGGGCCGACCGCCTGGTCGTGCTCGACCGCGGCGTGGTGATGGAAGAGGGCAGCCACGATGAACTGATGGCGCGCGAAGGCGCCTATTTCCGCCTCTACGAAGCGCAGGCGCGCAACGTCGATACGGACATGGACGACAAGGATGGGGAATAAGATGGGTATCACGCATTTTCAACTGAGCCGCGACAGCTTCGGACGCCTGGTGCTGACCGACGATGAAGGACAAGTCCACGTCGGCGTCTCGCCGGTGCGCGCATTCCCGATCCAGGCGCCGGACAAGGGCATCTCGATGGTGCTCGGCGACGGCAAGGAAGTGGGCTGGATCGACGACATCGCCGTTCTGCCGCTGCCTGTGCGCGAACTGGTGCAGGACGAGCTGGAAGGGCGCGAATTCATGCCCGAGATCCTGTCCGTGAAAAGCGTCTCCAGCTTCGCCACGCCGTGCACCTGGTACGTGCAGACCGACCGCGGCGACACCGAATTCACGCTCAAGGGCGAGGAAGACATCCGCCGCATCGGCGCCACCTCGCTGCTGGTGGCCGACAATCACGGCATCAACTTCCTGGTGCGCGACATGTACACGATCGACAAGAACACGCGCCGCATCCTCGACCGCTTCCTCTAGGACTGTCCATGCACTATCTGCTCACCTACGACCTGGCGCCCGACTACCTGGAACGGCGCGGCCAGTTCCACGACGCACACCTGGCGCTGGCCTGGCAGGCGCAGGAGCGCGGCGAGATCATCGTCGCCGCGCAGCGCTGGCCGAACCGTCCGACATGGCGGTGCTGATGTTCAGCGGCGATTCATGCCGACGGTGGCCGAGCGCTTCGCCAAGGCCGATCCCTATGTGATCCACGGCCTGGTGACGGCTTATCGCGTGCGCCAGTGGAACACCGTGGTCGGCGAGAACGCCTTCACGCCCCTGCGTTGTGCTGTCGCAGCTTAGCTAAGCCGCAGGTGAGCGAGCCCGGCCTCTACGCACCGCCGCGCTCATCGCTGGCCTAGGCCCGACCCTGGGCCAGGTACAGGTTTGGCGTCAATGGCGAGCGCGAATGTGCTTAGCCTGTGGCCGCGCATCGCCGCCAGCCTGATCGATTTTCTGATTGTCCTGCCGCTCGTCGTGCTGGAGTTTTATCTCGACGCGCATACGCGCTGGTCCGCGCTGTACACGCTGCTTCCCTACGAGTTGCTGACCCTGTTCCTGTATGTCTTCATGGTGGGGAAATGGGGTGCCTCGCCCGGCAAGATGCTGATGGGGATGCGGATCGAAATGATGGATGGAACGCGGGCCACATGGAAGGCCAGCATGCTGCGCTATGTCGTCTACTGGGTGCTGGGCCTGATGATCAGCGCCGCCGACATTGTCGCGGCGTTTGCCATCTCCGACGATGCTTACCAGGCCTTGTCCGAAACGCAGCAGCTTGACGCGCTGGCACAGCACGCGCCATGGTGGGGCAATGCCGCCTTGATCGCGATCAGCATCTGGGCATTTTCCTGCCTCGTGATGCTGCTAGCAAACAAACGCCGCCGCACCTTGTATGATGTGCAGGCCGGAACAATCGTCGTGCGCACGCGCTGACCCACCTCTCGCTGATGAAGGAAACCACCATGCACGCAGATCCCTACGCACCGCTGCATCCTCGCTGTCCGGACCCACGCCTACCGAGCAGGGCGTGATCCGCTACTCCGGATTCTGGCAGCGGGTGGGAGCGTATCTGATTGATTTGCTGGTGGTCGCACCGCTGGGCGCGCTCGACTTTTTCATTGGCGGCAGCAGCCATCTGTATCCGCTGTATATTTTCATTCCCGGCCAGTGCCTCGGACTGTTCCTGCATGTCTGGATGGTGCGCAAGTACGGCGGTACGCCCGGCAAGCTGGTGCTCGGCCTGCGTATCAGCATGAGCGATGGCGCGGCGGTGACGCTGCTTAAGGACCTTGTTGCGCTATGCGGTCATGTGGGGGCTGGGCCTGAGCTCGTCGCTTGCGCTGATCATGGCCGCGATGAAAATCTCGGACGAGAACTATGCCGCCCTGAGCTACCTCCAGCGCAGCCAGGAACTGGTCGCCAACGCACCGGGCTGGTTCACGGCCGTGACCGTGGTGTCGCAGATTTGGGTGGTGGCCTGCCTGATCACCATGCTGGCCAACAAGGAGCGCCGCTCCCTGCATGATTTCATCGCTGGCACCGCCGTCTTGCGCAAATAGCGCCATGGGGCAGGCTTAGCGCCAGCAAATAAGCCTTTCCTTCGACACCTTGCTCAAATTATAATTCATTTCGAAAAATTATCATTTAGCTAAGGAGTTCGGCGTGTCCCAACCCGGTCCGTACGCACCGCCCAGTTCCGCCGTTCACGGTCCGACACCTGCCGAGCTGGCCGCCAGGGCCAGCGGCCAGTATCCGCTGGCCAGCATCGGCCAGCGCATTGGCGCCGCCTTGCTGGACATTTTCCTGTGCTTGCCCTTGCTCGGACTGCAGGTCTACCTGAGCACGGTAAGCCGCCCGGCCGACGTCGTCGCGCTGATCGCGCTCCAGGTGTTCTTCCTGTTCCTCGCGGTCGGCATGGTGGGCGTCTGGGGCGGCACGCCAGGCAAGCTGATCATGGGTTTGCGCGTGGTCCTGGCTGACCGCACGCCTGCCACCTGGAAGGCGAGCATCTTGCGCTATGCCGTTTTCGGCGTGATGGGGCTGCTTGCCGCGGCCGGGCAGGTCGTGGGCAAGCTGCGTTTGCTTATACCGATTACCTGGCGCTGGATTACCTGACGCGTTCCAGACTGCTTGAGGCTCAGATGCCCGCATGGACGTCGGTGGTCGATGGGGTGATGCTGGTGTGGACCATCGGGTGTCTTATTTCCTTTGTCGCCACCAAGCAGCGCCGCACCCTGTACGACTTCCAGGCGGGCACCATCGTCGTGCGCACGCGCTGAGCAGCATCGATTTCGACCACCACTGTAGAGGAAGAAGTAGCAATGAAAAAACTGATCGTCGCCGCACTGCTGTGCATCTCGGGCTCCGCCTTCGCCAACTCGGCATGCGACAAGCCGAAGAATGATTTCGACGACCTGTATTGCCTGAACAAGGTGTATCAGGAAGCGGACAAGGAATTGAACGAGAACTACAAGGCGCTGGTCGCCAAGCTGGATGCGGACGGGAAGAAATCCCTGAAGACCAGCCAGCTCGCATGGATCGCGGCACGCAACAAGAATTGCTCGAAGCGCGAGGCGACCGCTTTCTACGTCAACCTCGACTGCGCGGCCAGCACCACCATCGAACGCGCCCACTTCCTGCAAGACCGCGTGCGCGAGTGCGCCAGCTCGGGCTGCCTGAACAGCAAGCTGTAAGGGCCGAAGCAGGACGCCAGCCCCGGTGCTTAACTCACCTGGCGCTGGCGATCCAGGCGTCCACGCGCGCTTCCAGAATCGACAGCGGCAGCGTGCCATCGCCGATCACCACTTCGTGGAACTTCGGCAGCGAGAACTTGTCGCCCAATGCCGTGCGTGCGCGCTCGCGCAATTCCAGAATCTTCAGTGAGCCGGTCTTGTAGGCCAGTGCCTGGGCTTAAGCCACACCATATAGCGTTCGATCTGGTTCTTGGCGCGGCCTTCGCTCCAGCCGAGCGCGCCTGCCATGTAGGTGATCGCCTGCTCGCGCGTCCAGCCCTTGGCGTGGATGCCGGTGTCGACCACGAGTCGTACCGCACGCATCAGTTCCGCATTCAGGTGGCCGAAATAGGCTTCCGGATCGTCGAACAAGCCCATTTCCTTGCCCAATGTTTCGGAATACAAGGCCCAGCCTTCGGTATAGGCCGCGCTGTTCGGGTTTTCGGTATTGAACTTGCGGAAGTCGGGCAGATCCAATTCCTTGAGCAGGGCAGCGTGCAAGTGGTGGCCGGGTTGCCCTTCGTGCAGGAACAGGGTCACCATGCCGGTGCGGCTGTAATCCTTGGGGTCATTGACCACCGCCCAAAACACGCCCGGGTGCGAGCCATCGGCCATCGGATGGGGTGTAATGGTCGCTGGCGGTGGCGCGCGTCAGTTCGGGCTCGAGCTGCAGTTCGATCTGCGCCTTCGGCAACAGGGTAAACATGGACGGCAGCTTGGTCTTCACCTTGGCGTCAATGGCAAGGTAGGCGTCCAGCACTTCCTGTTCGGTCTTGAAGGATTTGAATTTCGCCTGCGCGGTCACCCATTGCGGCAGCGCATTGGCCGGTCCGTCGTAGCCCAGCTTGGGTCCCAGTGCCACCCATTGCTGCTGGATGCGCGCCACTTCCTTCCAGGCCCGTTTCATGGATCTGGTCCGGGGTCAGCTTGAGGGTGGTGCGGTCGTTTACTTGCGCCTGGTACCAGGCGGCGCCGTTCGGCAGCGCGCTCCAGCCAGTGCTGCTGCGCCCGGCTGGCAGGTAGTCTTGTTCGAGGTAGACGGCCAGGCGGTCCAGCGCTTAAGCATCAGTTTGGCGGCGGCATCGCGGTAGGCGGCGGTCAGCTTCTTCTTGTCGGCGGCCGAGAACGTGGCCGGGAATTGCTTGGCTTGGCGAATAGTAAATGCTCGCTTCCGGCGTCTTGCTTTGCAGCTGCTTGAACTGCGGCAGCATGGCTTCGATGATCGGCTTCGGTTGCACGATGCCCTGGCGCACGCCTTCGCGCATGTTGGCGATCGCCTGGTCTATCCATGCTTAAGCAACTGTTTCAGGCGGTTCAGGTAATCCTGTTGCTGCTTGACGGTGGCCAGCGGCTGGGAGCCGGTGCCGCTCGCGTAATTGGCCAGGGTGCCGGGCACATGATCGAAATGGTCGAGCGGCAACAGATGGTCGGGGAATTTGGACAGGCTCAGCACGCTGTCGAGTTCATACACGAGCAGGTCGTAGGTCAGTGCATCCTTGGCCGAAAGGCGCTGGCGCGGCATGCCTAGGCCAGCTGCTTTTGCATCTTGCGGTACAGGGCGAATTGGGCGTCGCGGCGCTTGGGCGAAATCGTCAGGCCAAGCTGGTCGTTGTAGCGGCTGTCGCCGTTGGCCGTGGCGAACAGCATCGGGTTGAAGGTCGCGCGCCTGGTGGAAAGCGGCGGCCAGCTGCGCCAGCTGCTTTTCACGGGCGCCAAGGCGTGACGGCGGCGGCTTAGCTCCAGCATGGCGGCCGGGGCCGCGATCACGTTGGCTGCCAGCAAGCTGGCGGCAATGGCGGAAACACGCAATGCAGAACGGAACATGGGGAGGCATCCTCGGTAGTTGAGCGTGGCGATAGAATACACGACGGCTGTGCTGTAAGGCACTTTGATTGTGCTTAAGCAGTTGCGGCATACTGGGCAAGCGAAAAACGGACTGAAAGGCTGGCCATGCCAATGCAGAAGACGATTCCCGCAGCACATCCCGATGCCTACATCGCTTCCCTGAGCGGATGGCAGCAGCGTTATGCGGCCGCCTTGCGCACCGCGGTGGGCGAATCCGGGGTCTTGCGCGAGGTGATCAAATGGGGCCACCTCGTCTATTTCATGAACGGCCCGGTGCTGCTGATTCGCGCCGAAGCGAACCGGGTGCTGTTCGGCTTCTGGCGCGGGCAGCGGCTGCAGGCGATCGAGCCGCGCCTCAAGTCCGGCGGCAAGTACGAAATGGCGACCCTGGCCCTGACCGAACACACGCCGCTCGAGCGATCGACCGTGCTGGCGCTGGTGCGCGAGGCCATCATCCTCAATGCCGTGCTGGGCGACCCGACCAATCTCGATTTTCCCCGCCACATGAATGGCCACGCTTACCATGGCGAAGCCGATGCCCATCGGCACCACGCTCAACCTTCCCGACAGGAATTAAACGCATGTCCGAACCCGCTATCCGTCCGCTGTCCGCCACGCCCGACACCGTCCGTGTGTTGTCCGATCTGTTGGTGGAGGTGGTCGCCAACGGCGGCTCGGTCAGCTTCATGCATCCGCTTGCCGAGCAGGACGCGGCCGCGTTCTGGACCGCCTCGCTGGCCGCCGCGGCGCGGCGAGCGCGTGGTGCTCGGCGCCTGGGACGAGGGCAAGCTGGCCGCGACCGTAACGCTGCTGCTCGATTGCCCGCCGAACCAGCCGCACCGCGCCGAGATCGCCAAGATGATGACCAAGGTCAGCCATCGCGGGCGCGGGCTGGCCTCGGCCCTGATGCGCGAGGCCGAGCAACTGGCGCTTGCGCGCGCGGCAAGACCCTGCTCGTGCTCGACACGGCCACCGAAGGCGGCGCCGCGCCGCTGTACGAGGGGCTGGGGTTCACGCTGACCGGCACGATTCCGGATTACGCCCTCAAGCCCCATGGCGGCCTGACCGGCACCATGATTTACTGGAAGCGACTGGCGGCCGAATCCCGATAACATGGGCCGTGCTGTTCACGCGACGAACCCGCCATGAGCCACGCGCATTACCTGGTTGTCACCACCGGCTCCGCGGGCGACCTGTTCCCCTTCCTCAAGCTCGCTGACGGGCTCAGGCAACGCGGCTTGCCGGTCACGCTGGTGGCGCCCGCGCTGCATGCGCCGCTGGTGCGCCAGTCCGGCCTCGATTTTCACGGCATCTTTGCCGATCCCGCCACCCTGGCCGATCCCGACTTGTGGCATCCGCGGCGCGGCTTTGCCATCGTCTGGCGCGCGGTGCGTCCCGGCCTGGAAGGAATTGCTGCCGCTGGTGCAAGCCTTGCCGCCGGGGCCGTGCGTGATCGTCGCCCATCCGCTGGCCCTGCCGGAAGCTGAACTATGCCGGACGGTGCGGGACGGGGTCCGCGTGGCCGTGGCCTATCTGGCGCCGTCGAACATTGCATCGGTTCACGATCCGCTCGTGCTGGGGCCGTGGAAGGTGCCGCGCCTGGTGCCGCACGCGCTGCGGCGCTGGCTGTGGCGCCAGATCGGCACCCGCATGATCGACCCGGTGGTGCTGCCGGACATGAATATCGACCGGGCCCGCCATGCGCTGCCCGCGGTGGACGGCCTGTTCGACTTCATGGTGCGCGCGCCGGACCTGTCGCTGACCCTGTTTCCCTCCTGGTTCGGTCCGCCGCAGCCGGACTGGCCGCACGCGCTCGTCTGCGGCCAGTTCGCCCTGCACGACCCCGACCCGGCAGCGGCGTTTCCGGCCGAACTGGCCGCTTTCCTGGCGGCCGGCGCGGCGCCGCTCGTGTTCACCCACGGTACCGGCAATCACCAGGCCGGGCCATTCTTCCAGTGCGCGCTCGCGGCCGTGCAGCGGCTCGGCGCGCGGGCGATCTTCCTGACGCCGCTGCGCGAGCAGGTGCTTAGCCGACCTGCCCGCCACCGTGCTGTGGCAGCCGTATCTGCCGTTCGCCAGCCTGCTGCCGCAGGCGGCGGCGCTGGTGCACCACGGCGGCATCGGCAGCACGGCCGAAGCGCTGCGGGCCTAAGCATTCCCCAGCTGATTGTGGCCCTGGCCTTTGATCAATTTGACAATGCGGCCAGGGTGGAAGCCCTGGGCGCCAAGCCTCGGTTTGCGACACAGCCGCCTCAGTGCGCTTGTCGCTCAGTGTAAAATTACGGCAACTGCTTTCATCCTCTTCCATACGCGAGCAAGCGGGTGTTATCTCCCGTCGCCTCGCCCCCGTGCCAGCGCTCGACGATGTGCTCGATGCGATATCAAAAATGGCATCGAAAACCGGAAAAAATTGATTGGATTGATTTCACAGCATTCCCTAAGATGATTCGCAGAGCATGAAAGTGCCAATAGCGAACATATAACTACAATATTAGGAGACGTATGAAAACCACCGTATCTGGTCTGGTGAAGACCGATTCCGCTCGTCCATTTACCCTGCGCCTGACCGTGGCGGCGCTGGCCGCGGCGGGCGTGCTGAGCAGCGCCTCGGTCTGGGCCCAGGATGCCGCCCAGGTCGCCGCCAAAGAAGAAGCCGCCCCTGCCGAACAAATCGGCGTGGTGGTTGTCTCCGGTGTCCGCAAGGCCGCCCAGAGCGCCCAGGCCATCAAACGCAACTCGGACGAAGTGGTCGACTCCATCGTCGCCGAAGAAGCTTAAGCAAATTCCCTGACAAGAACGTGGCCGAGATGCTGGGCCGCATCACCGGCGTGCAAATCCGCCGCGAGAACGGCGAAGCCAACAGTGTCGTCATCCGCGGTTTGCCGGGCCTGGTGACCCTGCTCAACGGCCGCGAAATGTTCACGTCCTCGGGCCGTAACCTGTATCTGGCCGACATCCCGGCCGCCATGCTGTACCGCGTCGACGTGTACAAGACCCAGGGCGCCGAGATGGTCGAAGGCGGCACCATGCGGCGTGATCGACGTGCGCACCAGCCGTCCGTTCGATGCCAAGGGCTTCACCTCGAGCCTGACGGCGCGCGTGGAAAACCGCGACAAGTCGCACACGACGGATCCGAACGTCAGCGGCATGGTGTCGAACCGCTGGAAAACTGACATGGGCGAATTTGGCGCCCTGTTCGGCCTGTCCTACCAGAACGGCAATTACCACGACGAAGTGACCTGGAATGCGCCACCGGTGAGCCGCAACAACGGCGCTTTCACCGCCCCGGATTCGCTGGGCCACGTGCTCTACCAGGGCGAGCGCAAGCGCATCATCCTTAAGCAACGTCGCCTTCCAGTGGAAGCCGAGCAAGACGCTCGAATTCTTCGCCGAAGGCATCACCACCGACATCCGCCACGATGCCCAGCGCCAGTTCTTTGTCGCCGATCTCGGCTGGGGCAGCAATCCCGCCGTCACCCTGATTCCCGGCACCAACCAGGCCGCCACCGTCACTTCGGTCAATTCGAATCCGTTCACGCTGTCCTCGACCCAGGCGCCGCGCGACACCTCGATCGGCAGCCAGGGCGCACTGGGCGCGCGCTGGGACGTGAGCCGCGACTGGACCGTGACGACCGAACTGGCGCGCACCGTCAGTACCTGGAAACAAGAATTCCCGATCATGGACTTCATTGCCTCGCCCCCTTCGGTGACCGGCAATACCTATGTCAACGGCGGGGCGCAGTTCTATTACCCTGGTTACGACATGATGAATCCGGCCAATTACCGGATCGCCACCCTGTTCGACAATCACAGCCATTCCGAAGGCAGTTCGACCGACTGGCGCGCCGACGCCACCTGGTCGCCGGAGCAGGGCGGGCTGTTCAAGGAAGTCAGTGTCGGTACCCGCGTGGCGCGCCGCAAGGCATCGTATGCCCACGAACTGAACGGTTTCATTCCGGCGCCGGGCAACATTCCGCTCACGTCCACCCCGGGCCTCGTGTGCAGCTCGATGCCGATGGCGGGCGACTACGGTCTGCCATCCTGGCTGACCCCGTGCGCCGACTACATGCATGACAACATGACCGCCGTGCGTGCCCTGTTCGGCCGCAACGCACCGACCGGCGAAGATTTCCTGTCGCGCTTTAATAACCAGGAAAATACCTACGCCGTGTACAGGCAAAGCCAAGTATGGCTTCGACGCCGGATCGGTGGCGGTCGATGGCAGCTTCGGTGTGCGCGTGGTCAAGACCAGTTCCGAACTGCATGGCTACAGCCTGACCAACGATGTGATCGTGCCGGTCAGCAGCTCGCCGACCAGCAACGACGTGCTGCCGAACTTCACGCTGCGCGCCAAGCTGACGCCGCAAGTGCAGGGCCGCTTCAATGCCAGCAAATCGATCCAGCGTCCGGCCTTCGACCAGTTCAATCCGGGCGTGTCGTACAACGTGCCGAGCACCACGGTCATGGCGGTCGGCAACGGCGGCAATCCGGACCTGGAAGCCGATCGAAGGCCATAATTTCGATGCGGCCCTGGAATGGTACTTCGCGCCAACCGGCTCGCTCACGGCGACCCTGTACCACCACGCGTTCAAGGATTACATCGTGGTCGGTTCGACCAAGGAAACCTACAACGGCATCGTGTATGACGTGAACCGTCCGCGCAACCTGAACAAGGGCAAGCTGCAAGGCATCGAGCTCGGTTACCAGCAGTTCTACGACAAGCTGCCGGGCGCCCTGGGCGGCCTCGGCTTGCAGGCAAACGTGACCTACATGAAGGGCGACCTGACCGAAACCGACGGCACCCTGAAACCCTTCGTCGGCATGTCCAAGCTGTCGTACAACATTACCGGCCTGTATGAGCGCGGTCCGTGGTCCGGCCGCCTGGCCTACAGCTGGCGCGACAAGTTCGTTGACGGGTTCAACTACCGCGGTCTCGGCATCGACCTGATCGTCGATCCGATCAAGACCCTGGACGGTTCCGTGTCCTACAAGATCAGCGACAATATGAGTGCAACACTTGACGTTGAGAACTTGCTTGACCGGAAGTATCACGACTACCATGGTATCATGAGCAACCCGCAGGACATCCGCCGCTACGACCGCGTGATCGGCCTGTCGCTGCGCTGGAAGATGTGAGCGCTTGCTTACATGAATGACGGGGAGGCGTTGACCGGCATGGGCCTAAGCAACGCCTTCTTTGCCGCCATAGGTATTGAGAAAAAAGATGAAAACGCAAACCCTGTCCACCCTCGAAAAAGTCGGCTTCGGCGCTTAGATGACATGGCCCTGAACGTGGTGATCTCCTCGATGATGTTGATCATCACCTTCTTCTATACCGATATTTACGGGCTGCACACCCAGGACCTGGCGCTGCTGTTCGTGGCCGTCAAGATCATCGGCGCGCTGGCTGACCTGGTGATGGGGCAACTGACCGACCGTTTCACGTCGCGCATGGGCCGCTACCGGCCGTGGCTGCTGGCGCTGGCCATCCCTTACGGCATCAGCGTGTTCTTCGTGTTCACCACGCCCGACTGGGCCTACAGCGCCAAGCTGGTGTGGGCATATTCGACCTACATCATCATGACCATCATGACGGCCGGGGTCGGCATTCCCTATATTTCCCTGATCAGCGGCCTGACAAGCGACCCCAAGGAACGGCTCTCGGCCAATGGCTACCGCCTGTTCTTCGCCAAGATCGGCGCCTTCATGGTCACCATCATCGTACCTATCCTGGCGGCACGCTGGGGCAATGGCAACGCAGCCGCTGGCTACCAGGCGGCCATGGCCGTGATGGCCGTGATGGGCGTCGCGCTGTTCCTGTTCTGCGTGTTGACCACCACCGAGCGCGTGGTCCATGTGGTGGAAAGGCAATCGCTGCTGGAACAGTTCAAGGTGCTGATGCAAAACGACCAGTGGCTGATCCTGTGCGGCGTGTGCGTGACCGGCACGGTCGGCTACGTGGTGCGCGGCTCGGTCGCCATTTACTATGCAAAATATTATCTGGGTGGCGACACGGCCATGGTGTCGGCCTTCCTCACCACGGGCGTGGTGGCGGCCATCCTGTCGATGGTGGCGTCGACCTGGATCACCAAGTTCTACTGCAAGGTCAAGATGTTCCACAACACCCAGATCGCGGTCGCCCTGATCAGCGTGCTGATCTATTACGCGGTCAAGCCTGGCGACGCGGTGCTGGCCTTCGTGCTGTATTTTGTGCTCTCGTTCGTGGTTGACCTGCATGCGCCCGTGTTCTGGTCGGCGATTGCCGAGACCATCGACTATGGCCAGGTCAAGACCGGCAAGCGGGTTTCCGGCTTCGCCTTCGGCGGCATCTCGGTGTGCCAGAAGGCCGGGATGGCCGTGGCCGATGGCATGGTCGGCCTCCTGCTCACTTACTTTAACTACCAGCCGAATGTGGCCCAGACGCCGCTGGCCCTGACCGGCATCGCGCTGATGCTGACCGTCATTCCCGGCTTCTTCCATTTCCTGATGGGCATGCTGATGTTCAAGTACCGGATCAGCGACGACTATTACGGCGAAGTGAAGGCCGACATGCGCACCCGCGGCTACGTGACTCAATGACACCGATGCAGATACTGACACCCCTGATCGAGCAACGCGCCGATCCGTACATCATCCGCCACAGCGACGGCTATTACTATTTCACCGCCTCGGTTCCCGAATACGACCGGATCGAATTGCAGCGCGCACGCAGCATCGCGGAACTTTCGACGGCCGAAAAGGTCGATGTATGGCACAAGCCAGAAAGCGGACCCTACAGCGAATTGCTGTGGGCGCCTGAGCTTCATTACAACCAGGGCGCGTGGTACGTCTACTTCGCCGCCGCGCCCAGCCGTGAGATCAAGAACAAATTGTTCCAGCACCGCATGTATGCGATCCGCAATGCGCATGCCAATCCGCTCGAAGGCAGCTGGGAATTCATGGGCCAGATCGACACCGGCATCGACACCTTCTGTCTCGACGCCACCACCTTCACGCACAAGGGGCAGCTGTACTGCCTGTGGGCGCAAAAGGACGAGGCGATCGAAGGCAATTCGAATCTCTACATCGCACCCATGTCGACGCCCTGGCAGCTGGCCGGGCCGCCCGTCATGCTGAGCAAGCCGGAGTTCGACTGGGAAATCCGCGGCTTCTGGGTCAACGAAGGACCGTCCGTCATGCAGCGCAACGGCAAGCTGTTCATCAGCTATTCGGCCAGCGCGACCGATGAAAACTATGCGATGGGCTTGCTGTGGGCCGACGCCGATGCCGACCCGCTCGATCCCGCGTCCTGGACCAAGCTGCGCGAACCGGTGCTGCAAACCTGCTACGAGCACGGCGTCTACGGTCCCGGGCACAACAGCTTCACCACGGCCGAGGACGGCGAATCGCTGATGCTGGTCTACCACGCGCGCACCTATACCGAGATTGTCGGCGACCCCTTGTGGAATCCGGACCGCCACACCTACGTTAAGCCCCTGCGCTGGGACGCGGCGGGGATGCCCGTGTTCGGCAAGCCGTCGGTGGCTTGAGCGGGCAGCGTTGCGAGGACGACATTGGAACCGACGATCACCAAGGCGCCGTTCGGCCTGCTGCCTGATGGCCGCGCCGCTGCCCTCTACACGCTGAGCAACCGCCAGGGGATGATCGTCAGGATCAGCGACTACGGCGGCGTCATCACGCAAATCCACGCGCCCGACCGGCACGGCTTACTGGCCGATATCGTGCTCGGCTTCGACGATGTGGCCCCGTATGCGGGCGACTCGCATTATCTGGGCGCGCTGATCGGGCGCTACGGTAACCGCCTGCGCGGCGGGCAATTCACGCTCGATGGCGAGCAATGGCAACTGCCCGTCAACAACGGGCCCAACCATTTGCACGGCGGCCCGGACGGGTTCCACAAGGTGCTGTGGCGCGCGCTGCCGTTCCAGGAAGGCGAGGCGGCTAGGCCTCACGCTGACGCACCGCAGCGTCGATGGCGAGCAAGGCTATCCGGGCACGCTGGACGTGACGGTGGTCTACACGCTGACCGGCGACAACGAACTGCTGGTATCCTTTTCCGCCGTGACCGACCGGGCCACCCCCGTCAACCTGACCCAGCACACCTATTTCAACCTGGCCGATGAGGGCACGATCCTCGGGCACGCGCTCACGCTCCACGCCGACCGCTATACCCCGGTCGATGCGACCCTGATTCCCACGGGCGAGCTGGCGCCGGTGGCTGGCGGCCCGTTCGACTTCCGGACCGCGCGCACGATCGGCGAACGGATCGCCGCCGACGATCTCCAGCTGCACCATGGCAAGGGCTACGACCATAACTTCGTTCTCAACCGTCGCGCGGACCAGACCAGCGTGCTGGCCGCCCGCGTGCACGAGCCCGGTTCGGGACGGGTGCTCGAGCTGTACACGCAGGAGCCGGGCGTGCAGTTCTACAGCGGCAATTTCCTCGATGGCAGCCTGAGCGGGAAGGGGCGGCGCTATGCCTGGCGCAGCGGATTTTGCCTCGAGCCCCAGCATTTTCCGGACGCGCCTAACCATCCCGCATTCCCGGATACAATCTTGCGGCCGGGCGCGCAATACGCCACGGCATCCCGATTCAAATTTTCCGTGGAGTAAAGATGCTGACGCTACTGGTCGACGCCGAGAATCAGCTGGGCGAATGCGTGCTGTGGTGCGAGCGCAGCGCGCGCCTGCTGTGGACCGATATCCTGGGCGCGGCCCTGTTTGCCCATGATCCCGCGACCGGCAAGACGCAGCGCTGGGCCATGCCCGAAGCGCTGGCCTCGTTCGCGCTGACCGCCAGCACGGACCGGCTGCTGCTGGGGCTGGCGTCGCAGCTGGCCATGTTCGACATGACGACCTGCACGGTCACGCCGATCTGCCCGGTTGAGGAAGGCCTGGCCACGCGCCTGAACGATGGCCGTTGCGACCGCCAGGGGCGCTTCGTGTTCGGCACCTTCCACGCGGTCGAGCCGCGCGAACGGATCGGCAGTTACTGGCGGCTCGATGCCAGCTTGCAGCTCGCCCGTTTGCCCTTGGCGGGCTGCGCGATCGCCAACAGCATTTGCTTCCAGTCCCGACGGCGCGACCATGTACTACTGCAACTCCCCGGACCGCACGATCCGCTGCTGCGACTACGACACCGCGACCGGCGCCATCAGCGGCGACCGCGTGTTTGCCCAGGTGCCGGGCGACGCGGGCGAGCCGGACGGTTCCTGCATCGATGCCGACGGCTACCTGTGGAATGCGCAATGGGGCGCCGCCTGCGTGGTGCGCTACGCGCCCGACGGCACGGTCGAGCGGGTACTCGACACGCCTAGCCCTGCAGCCGAGCTGCGTGACGCTGGGCGGGAGCCGCTTCGATCAATTATTCGTCACCAGCGCCCGGGTCGGCATGGCCGAGCGATGGTTTGCGACGGCGGCCTGTTCAGCGCCACCCTGGATGGCATTCGCGGCTTGCCGGAATCGCTTCATCGGCTAGGGGCGGCGCCGGAGGCGAGGGCGGGAGGGGTCAGGTCTGACATTCGGACACGGGCTCACGGGAGGGGTCAGGTCTGACATTCGGACACGGGCTCATGCGCAGCGCGCATGAGCCCGTGTCCGAATGTCAGACCTGACCCCTCCTGCCCTTTTTAATGCGGCTACCCAACCATCCAATACAAATTTCGATATCACTTTCCAAGAAAAAGTGATTGGAAAGGAATCTCATGACTCTTTAGACTCTCCTTATCGCCTGGTGCACTACGACATGAGTGTGCCGCGGCCAGAATAACCAGGAGATCTACATGTCCGAGACAAAAAAGCCGAAACTGCGCTCTGCAGAATGGTTTGGCACGCAAGACAAGAACGGCTTCATGTACCGGAGCTGGATGAAAAATCAGGGCATCCCCGATCACGAATTCCAGGGCAAGCCGATCATCGGCATCTGCAACACCTGGTCCGAACTGACGCCGTGCAACGCCCACTTCCCGCCAGCTGGCCGAGCACGTCAAAAGGGGATCCTGGAAGCGGGCGGCTTCCCGGTCGAATTCCCGGTCTTTTCCAACGGCGAATCGAATCTGCGCCCGACCGCCATGCTCACCCGTAACCTGGCCAGCATGGACGTCGAGGAATCGATCCGCGGCAATCCGATGGATGCGGTCGTGCTGCTGGTCGGTTGCGACAAGACCACCCCGGCCCTGCTGATGGGCGCGGCCAGCGTCGATCTGCCCACCATCGTCGTCAGCGGCGGCCCCATGCTGAACGGCAAACTCAATGGCAAGAACATCGGTTCCGGCACCGCCGTCTGGCAGCTGCACGAGCAGATGAAGGCCTAAGCACCATCACGCTGCACCAGTTCATGTCGGCCGAATCGGGCATGTCGCGCTCGGCCGGTACCTGCAACACGATGGGCACCGCGTCCACCATGGCCTGCATGGCCGAGTCGCTCGGCACCTCGCTGCCGCACAATGCGGCCATTCCGGCGGTCGATTCGCGCCGCTACGTGCTGGCCCACATGTCGGGCATCCGCATCGTGGAGATGGTGCACGAAGACCTGCGCCTGTCGAAGATCCTGACCAAGGAAGCCTTCCACAATGCGATCCGCGTCAACGCCGCCATCGGCGGTTCGACCAACGCGGTCATTCACCTGAAGGCGATCATGCACCGCATCGGCGTGCCGCTCGAACTGGAAGACTGGACCGAGATCGGCCGCGGCACGCCGACCATCGTCGACCTGCTGCCCTCGGGCCGCTTCCTGATGGAAGAGTTTTATTACGCGGGCGGTTTGCCCGGCGCGATCCGCCGCCTGGGCGAGGGCAATCTGATTCCCCACAAGGATGCGCTCACCGTCAACGGCAAGAGCCTGTGGCAGAACTGCGAAGAGGCGCCGATCTACGACGACGAAGTGATACGCCCGCTGGCCAAGCCGCTGATCGAAGACGGCGGCATCTGCATCCTGCGCGGTAACCTGGCGCCGCGCGGCGCGGTGCTCAAGCCCTCGGCCGCGTCGCCGCACCTGATGCAGCATCGCGGCAAGGCGGTCGTGTTCGAGGACTTCGACCATTACAAGAGCCGCATCAACGATCCCGATCTGGACGTGGACGCCAATTCCATTCTGGTGATGAAGAACTGCGGACCAAAAGGTTATCCCGGCATGGCCGAAGTGGGTAACATGGGCTTGCCGCCCAAGCTGCTGGCCCAGGGCGTGACCGACATGGTGCGCATCTCGGACGCGCGCATGAGCGGCACCGCCTACGGCACCGTGGTGCTGCACGTGGCGCCCGAAGCGATGGCGGGCGGACCGCTGGGCGTGGTGCGCGACGGCGATCTGATCGCCCTCGATTGCAAGAACGGCAGCCTCAATCTCGAGATCTCCGACGACGAGATGAAGGACCGCCTCGCCGCGCGCGCCGTCGCCCAGCCGCCGATGGCCAAGAGCGGTTACCAGAAGCTGTATATCGACCACGTGCTGCAAGCCGACGAAGGCTGCGACTTCGACTTCCTGGTCGGCAGCCGCGGTTCTGGCTGTCCCGCGCCACTCCCATTAAACCAGGCCCCGCGCCCACAGGATTGACCATGTTACTCGTCCAATTCAAGAACGCCATGCAAGCTGCACGCCGCGTCGGCGTGCTCCACAACGATACGATCCGCGAGATCGACGGCTTCACCACGACCTATGCGCTGGCGCAGCAGGCCATTCGCAGCAAGACCGGCCTGGCCGAATTGGCCCAGGCCAGCCTGGGCGAGGCCGAACATGCGATCGGCAGCGTCACCGTCCTGGCGCCGCTCGACCATGCCGACCCGGCCCATTGCTATGTCACCGGCACTGGCCTTACCCACCTGGGCAGCGCCGACACGCGCGACGCCATGCACAAGAAAATCGGCGGCGACGTCGAAGCGCTGTCGGACAGCATGAAGATGTTCCGCATGGGCGTCGAAGGCGGCAAGCCTGCAGGCCAAGCGCGGCGTGCAGCCGGAATGGTTCTACAAGGGCGACGGTTCGATCGTGCGCGCCAGCGGCGAAGCGCTGCAAATGCCCGAGTTCGCGCTCGACGGCGGCGAGGAGCCGGAGATCGCTCTACCTGTACCTGATCGGCGACGACGGCCA
The DNA here is from genome assembly GCA_024703915.1 of Massilia sp. H-1. GTDB lineage: Bacteria > Pseudomonadota > Gammaproteobacteria > Burkholderiales > Burkholderiaceae_D > Telluria_A. The sequence continues at coordinate 4,327,551 of CP087969.1, forward strand.
GCCTTACCGCCTCGGCTACGCCATCGGCAACGAGTTCTCGGACCACGTGACGGAACGCCAGAACTACCTCTACCTGGCCCATTCCAAGCTGCGCAACTGCGGCCTGGGCGCCGCGCTGCTGGTGGGCGAGCTGCCCGCCCACGTGGCCGGGACCTCGCGCATTTACGACGCGGGCGGCCAGGTACGCTGGGAAAAGGCGTTCGTGAGCGGCGAACAGAATATGTCGCACAGTATCGCCAACCTCGAATACCACCACTTCAAGTACGGCCTGTTCAACCGCCCGGGCGACGTCCACGTCCACTTCTTCGGCACCGCCACCCTGAGCGTGGCCGACAACATCACCGTCCTGGCTAGGCGAGACCTTCGAGATCGAAGCGCCTGCCTTCGGCCCGGCCTTGCGCAATACCCTGGCGGTCACGCAGTCCGCCTTCGTGAAAGTGAACGCTTTATGATGATTACCGGTGAAGCCCTGATCGGCGGACGCGGCGTGCTGGGCAACGCTGGATCGTTCCAGGCCTTCGATCCATCGCTGCGGGAACCGATCGCGCCTACCTTTCCACATGGTCGATGCAGCCCAGATCGATGCCGCCTGCCGCCTGGCCGACGAGGCCTTCGATACCTTCCGCGCCACCACCAACGCCGAACGCGCCAATTTTCTGGAAACGGTGGCAGCCCAAATCGTGGAGCTGGGCGACGACCTGATCGTGCGCGCCATGGCCGAATCGGGCCTGCCGCGCGCCTGGAAGGGGAACGCGGACGCACCGTCGGTCAGCTCAAACTGTTCGCCGCGCTGCTGCGCGAGGGCTCCTGGGCCGATCTGCGGATCGACAGCGCGCTGCCGGACCGCCAGCCCATGCCGCGCCCCCGACCTGCGCATGCGCATGATCGGTCTCGGGCCGGTCGCCGTTTTCGCAGCCAGTAACTTCCCGCTGGCCTTCTCGGTGGCCGGTGGCGACACCGCCGCCGCGTTTGCGGCCGGTTGCCCGGTGGTGCTCAAGGCGCATTCCGCCCACCCCGGCACGTCCGAGCTGGTGGCGCGCGCCGTCGTCAAAGCGGTTGAACTGTCCAAGCTGCCTACGGCTGTTGTTCCGCTGCTGACCGGTACCGGCAACGGCATCGGCCAGGGCCTGGTCGCCCATCCGGCCATCAAGGCGGTCGGCTTTACCGGCTCGCGTTCGGGCGGTACCGCGCTGATGGCGGTCGCCGCCGCGCGCAAGCCGCCGATTCCCGTGTACGCGGAAATGAGCAGCATCAATCCCTTCTTCCTGTTCCCGCACGCGCTGGCCGCACGCGGTGACCAGATCGCGGCCGCCTTCGCAGCGTCCATGACGATGGGCGTGGGCCAGTTCTGTACCAACCCCGGCCTGGTGCTCGGGCTGGCGGGCCCGGACTTCGACCGCTTTGCGGCCCAGGCCTAAGCCAGGCGCTGGCCAGCATCGAGGCCGGGACCATGCTCACCGCCTAAGCATCGCATCGGCCTACCAGAGTGGCGTGCACAAACTGGGCGCGCACGAGGCGGTCAAGCCGGTCAAGACGCCGCAGCACACGGAAGGCAAGGGCGCGCCCGCGCTGTTCCAGACCCGCGGCAAGGACTTTCTGGCCCAGCATGCGCTGCATGACGAAATCTTCGGCCCCGCTTCCCTGCTGGTGGCCTGCGCCGACCTCGCAGAGATGCGCCTGATCGCCGAGAACCTCGAAGGTCAGCTCACCGCCACGCTGCAGATGGATGACGACGACACGGACGCCGTGCGCGCTGCTGCCGGTATTGGAGCGCAAGGTGGGCCGCATTCTGGCCAACGGCATGCCGACCGGCGTCGAGGTATCGACCGCGATGGTGCACGGCGGCCCGTTCCCGGCCACGTCCGACGGGCGTAGCAGCTCGGTCGGCACGGCCGCGATCCAGCGCTTCCTGCGCCCGGTCTGCTACCAGAACCTGCCGCAGTCGCTGCTGCCGGAAGCGCTGCGCGATACCAATCCGGACGGCACCTGGCGCCGCCACGACGGCGCTCTCGCGAGCGTAAGAGCGACGTGACCAAGTAACGCCATCGTCCTCGCGAAGGCGGGGATCCATAGCACGCTGGCGAATCCGGACGCGTGCTATGGGCCCCCCTTCAGTGAGGGCGATGACCGCAACGTAGCCAAAGAAAATAACAAGCAGGAGACAACATGAAAAAACCAGCCAGCTACCCTAGCCTGGATGGCAAGCGCGTATTCATCACCGGCGGCGGCAGCGGCATCGGTGAAGACATGGTGGCGTCGTTCGCCGCCCAAGGCGCACGCGTCGCCTTCGTCGACATCATGCGCGAAGCGAGCCAAGCCCTGTGCGAGCGCGTGGCGCAGGCCGGCCTGCCGCGGCCGGAATATCGCTACTGCGACATCACCGACATTGCCGCGCTGCAGGTCCACGATGGCGGAGCTGGCTGCGAAACTGGGCGACTTCGATGTCCTCGTCAACAATGCGGCCAACGACCAGCGCCACCAGACCGAGGACGTGACGCCCGAGTTCTACGACCAGCGTATCGCGATCAATCAGCGCCCCATGTTCTTCACCTGCCAGGCGGTGCTGCCGGGGATGCAGCGGCGCGGCGCCGGTTCGGTCATCAACGTCAGCTCCATGTCCTACCACGCCATGAACGGCGGCTATCCGGTCTACTGCGCTACCAAGGCGGCCGTGGTCGGACTCACGCGCGGCCTGGCGCGCGACTTTGGCGCCCACGGCATCCGCGTCAACACCGTCACGCCGGGCTGGGTCATGACCCAGCGCCAGATCGACTTGTGGGTGGACGACGCGGGCAAGGCCGAGATCAAGCGCGCCCAGTGTCTGCCTGGCCTCCTGATGCCGCACGATATATCGGCCATGGTGCTGTTCCTGGCCGCCGACGACAGCGCCATGTGCACGGGACAGGACTTCGTGGTCGACGCTGGCTGGATCTGATCCGCCACCCAATCAAAGGCAAGCCATGGTCACCCTCAAACATGTTGTCCTGCTTGCGCTCTTGTTCTGTACTGCGGCCGCCCGCGCGGTCGACAGTCCGGATGGGCGCATTCATGTCCAGGTCGAACTGAGCGCGCAGCAAACGCTGGTCTATTCCGTCTCGCGCGAGGGGCGGCCGGTGCTGCTCCCGTCGGCGCTGGGTCTGGTGCTGGCCGATGCCGATTTCGCTGCCGGTCTGACCATGGGCAAGCCGTCGGCGATCCGCAAGATCAGCGCGCAGTACGACATGGCGGTCGGCAAACGCCGCCATATCAGTTACCGCGCCAACGAGCAGGTGTTTCCGGTGCGGGCCAGGGACGGCAAGCGCATGGACGTGGCCTTCCGCGTCTCGAACGACGGCGTCGCGTTCCGCTACCTGGTGCGCGGCGCCGGGCGCAAGCAGTTCGTCGCCGAATCGACCGGCTTCGCTTTCGACCCGGCGGCCAGGGCCTGGCTGCAGCCGATGCAGGTGGCCCAGACCGGGTGGATGAATACCAACCCCGCGTACGAGGAGCATTACCAGCGCGAGATCGCCGTCGGCACGGCCTCGCCGTCCACGGCCAGACTGGGTCTTCCCGGCGCTGTTCAAGAGCGGGGACGTGTGGGTCGCGCTGTCGGAATCGAACATGGACGGCAGCTTCCATGCCTCGCGCCTCCAGGCGCAGTCGCCCGGCGGCGTCTACCGGATCGGACTACCGATGGCCGATGAGCGTTTCACCGGCGGCAAGCTGCTGGCCGACACCACGGGCGACCTGGTCACGCCCTGGCGCATCATCGCCCTCGGTTCGCTGGCGACGGTGATGGATTCAACCCTGGGCACCGATCTGGCCGCGCCAGCCATCGCCCTCGACCGCAAGGCCGTCCGGCCAGGCCACGCCTCGTGGAGCTGGGCGCTGCTCAAGGACGATGCGACCGTGTACGACGTGCAGAAGCAGTTCATCGACTATGCCGCCGACATGCACTGGGATTACACCCTGGTTGATGCCGACTGGGACCGCAAGATCGGCTACGACAAACTGCGCGCCTGGTGCAGTACGGCGCGGCGAAGCAGGTCGGCGTGCTGGTCTGGTACAACTCGTCCGGCGCCTGGAACAAGACCGAGTATTCGCCCAAGGGCGCTTTGCTCACGGCGCAGCAGCGCCGCAAGGAATTCGCGCGCCTGAAGGCGATCGGCGTCAAGGGCGTCAAGATCGACTTCTTCATGCCGATGACGGCGTGTCCATGATCGCCTACTACATTGACCTGCTCAAGGACGCGGCGCGGGCCGGGCTGCTGGTCAACTTCCACGGTGCGACGCTGCCGCGCGGCTGGGCGCGCACCTATCCGAATCTGATGAGCGCCGAAGCGGTCAAGGGACTCGAGTTCACCACCTTCACCCAAGCCGACCAGGATGCGGTCGTGCGCCACGCCGCCATGCTGCCGTTCGCCCGCAATTTGTTCGATCCGATGGACTTCACGCCGATGGTGTTCGGCGACATTCCAACCATCCGGCGTGCCACCCGCAACGGCTTTGAACTGGCGGAGTCGGTCCTGTTCCTGTCCGGGATCCAGCACTTTGCCGAAACGCCATTCAAGCATGGCGAGTGCGCCGGACTACGTCAAGCGCTTCCTGCAGGCGCTGCCCGCAGCTGGGACGACAGCAAATTCATCATCTAGCTACCCGGGCACCCAAGTCGTCATCGCGCGCAAGGCGGGCAGCGTCTGGTACGTGGCGGGACTCAATGCGGACGATGAAGAGCGTGTGCTCGCGCTCGACCTGTCCTTCCTCGGCCAGCGCACGGGCTACGTCATCACCGACGGCGCCACCGAACGCGAATTCAGGCAGGCCGCCATCGTGGCTTAGCAAGACCAGTATCACCATCAAGGCACACGGCGGTTTCGTGGCCGTTTTTAAATAAAAAAGCAGGAGACAAACATGAACATCATCCAACGCAGTATCGCCGTCATTGGCTTGCTGGCCGCCAGCGCATCAGGCTACGCCGCAGTGAGCGTCACCATCGACGCCAAAGCAAACCGGGGCCGGTCATCAACAAGAACATCTATGGCCAATTCTGCCGAGCACCTCGGCACCGGCATTTACGAGGGCATGTGGGTCGGCCCCGGATCGAAGATCCCCAACACCAAGGGCTGGCGCAATGACGTTGTTGGCGCGCTCAAGCAGCTGCACGTGCCGCTGGTGCGCTGGCCGGGCGGCTGCTTCGCCGACGAATATCACTGGAAGGATGGCGTCGGCCCCGCGCGCGAAGCGCCCGGTCAAGGTCAATACCAACTGGGGCGGGGTGGAAGAGAGCAATGCGGTGGGCACCCACGAGTTTTTCGATCTGGCCGAGATGCTCGGCTCGCAGGTCTACGTCAACGGCAATCTCGGTTCGGGCAGCGTGCAGGAGATGGCCGAGTGGATCGAGTACATGACCTCGGACAGCAAATCGACACTGGCGAACCTGCGTCGCAAGAACGGGCGCGACAAACCGTTCAAGGTCGACTTCTTCGCCATCGGGAATGAGGCCTGGGGTTGTGGCGGCAACATGGCGCCCGAATACTACGCGAACCAGTATCGCCAGTACGCGTCCTTCCTGAAGGCGCCGGAAAAGAGCCGCCCCAAAATGATCGCCAGCGGCGGCAACGACTACGACACCAAATGGACCGATGTGCTGAGCGCGACCCTCAAGGGCCAGACCGAAGGCATCAGCTTCCACTACTACACGATCCCGACCGGCAAATGGGAAGTCAAGGGCATGGCCACCGGCTTTGCCGAGAACGAGTGGATGTCCACGCTGGCCAACACGCTCAAGATCGATTCGATGATCCGCAATAACGTCGCGGCGCTCGACAAGAACGACCCGGAGAAGAAGATCGGCCTCCTGGTCGACGAGTGGGGCACCTGGTACGACGTGGAGAAGGGCACGACGCCGGGCTTCCTGTTCCAGCAGAATACGCTGCGCGATGCGGTCGTCGCCGCGCTCAACTTCAACATCTTCCACGCCCATGCCGATCGCGTGCGCATGACCAATATCGCGCAAATGGTCAACGTGCTGCAGGCGATGATCCTGACCGACAAGGACAAGATGCTGCTCACGCCGACCTACCACGCGTTCCAGATGTACGTGCCGTTCCAGGATGCGACCTCGCTGCCGGTATCGGTGGGTGACAACCCGGCATACAAGCTGGGCGAGGCCAGCATCCCCGGCATCAGCGCATCGGCTGCGCGTGGCCGCGATGGCAAGCTGTATCTGGCGCTGGTTAACACCAATCCGTCGCAGGCGGCCGATGTGCTGGTGGCGGTGGCTGGCAAGCAGCCGCTGTCGGCCGCAGGCCGTGTGCTCACCGCCGCTGCCATGGACGCGCACAACACGTTCAAGGATCCGCAGGCGGTCAAGCTTACCTCCGTTCACGGCGCGCGCCAGCCGCATGGCAAGCTGACGATCGCCGTGCCTGCGAAAGCGGTCATTGTCGTCGCGCTGGAGGAATGAGCATGTCCGTCCCGATGAATGTGCGCTCCTGCGCACTGGCAGCGGCCATCCTGCTTGCTTACTGCGGTGGCGGCGGGGGCGAGACGCCCGTGCCGACACCCGTGCCAACGCCAACGCCAACGCCTACGCCTACGCCTACGCCTGACGCCAACACCGACGCCTACGCCTACGCCCACGCCCACGCCGGTTCCCGACACGGTCGTGCAATTTACCGAGATCGCGGTCCATGACCCGTCCGTGATCAAGAACGGCGACACCTACTACGTCTTCGGTTCGCACCTGTCGGCGGCCAAGACCACGGACCTGATGAACTGGACCCGGGTCGTGGACGGTGTCACCAACGCGAACCCCTTGTTCACCAACGTGACCACGGCGCTGGCCGACGCTTTCGCCTGGTCGCAGGTGACGGGGCTGTGGGCGGCCGACGTCGTGCAGCTCGCCGACGGCAAGTTCTACTTCTACTACAACACTTGCAAGGGCGATTCGCCGCGCTCGGCGCTTGGCGTCGCGGTGGCGGACAATATCGAAGGGCCGTATGTCGACAAGGGCGTCTTCCTCAAGTCCGGCATGTGGGGCGAAGCGAGCCCGGACGGCACGATCTACGACGCGCGTCCATCCGAACGTGGTCGATCCGAACACCTTCCACGACAAGAACGGCAAACTGTGGATGATCTACGGTTCCTACTCGGGCGGCATCTTCATCCTGCAGATGAACGAGGCGACCGGCATGCCCTTGCCGAACCAGGGCTACGGCAAGCATCTGATGGGCGGCAACCACAGCCGCATCGAAGGCGCTTACGTTTTGTATAGCCCACAGTCGGACTACTATTACATGTTCACGTCCTTCGGCGGCCTCGATGCCAACGGCGCCTACAACATGCGCGTCGCGCGTTCTGCGCAGTCCGGACGGTCCTTATCTCGACGCGAAGGGCACCGACATGGATACGGTCAAATCGAATCCGGCCCTGCCGCTGTTCGACGACGCCAGCATCGCGCCGCACGGGCAGAAGCTGTTCGGCAACCACCAGTTCAATGCCTAAGCAGCGGCGAAGCGGGCATCGCGTCGGGCTACGTCTCGGCTAAGCCACAATTCGGCAAAGTACGAGGCGGGCACACAGCAGTACTTCCTGTTCTTCCACAGCCGCTTCCCGGGCCGCGGCGAGCAGCACGAGGTGCGCGTGCACGAGATGTTCATCAACGAGGATGGCTGGCCGGTGGTCGCGCCGCTGCGCTATGCACCGCTCAGCAAGAGCGCGCTGACGCTGACCGCCGACGTGACGGCGGCCGATGCGGCAGGCAGCTACCAGTTCATCAACCACGCGAAGGACATCAGTACCACGATCCGGACGCCGCAAACGATCCGGCTCGATGCCAACGGCAGTGTGAGCGGCGGCGTGACCGGCAGCTGGACTCACCGGGGCGGGAACAAGGTGCAGATCGTGCTGGGGACGGGCGGGACCTTCAACGGTGTACTCTCGCGCCAGTACAATGCCAATGCCAAACGCTTCGTCGTGACCTTCAGTGCACAATCCGTGGACGGCGTGTCCGTCTGGGGTGTCCGCACCGGCACCTGACTCTTTCCGGAACCTTGATATGCACGCCTTGATTCGATCCCTGTTTTGTCTGGCCAGTCTCGCCTGCCTGCTTAGGCCTGCGAGGCAAAGCAGGTCAGCGTCCACGACCCGGTCATGGCGAAGGAGGGATCGCGCTATTACCTGTTCAGCACCGGCCCCGGCATCACCTTCTACAGTTCGGCCAATACGCGCGACTGGAAGGAGGAGGGCCGGATCTTCGGCGCCGACCCGGTGTGGGCGAAGAAGGCCGCGCCCACCTTCGACGGCCATATCTGGGCGCCGGACATCCATTTTCATGGCGGTACATACTACCTCTATTACTCGGTATCGGGCTTTGGCAAGAACACCTCGGGCATCGGCGTGACCACCAACGCCACGCTCGATCCGCACGCGCCCAATTACCGATGGCAGGACCAGGGCATGGTGCTGCAGTCGGTGCCGGGACGCGACAACTGGAATGCGATCGATCCGAACATCGTCGACGACGCCGACGGCAACGCCTGGATGGCCTTCGGTTCGTTCTGGAGCGGCATCAAGCTGGTGAAACTCGACAAGTCGCATACGCGGCTGGCCGAACCGCAGGCCTGGCACGCGATCGCGCAGCGCGCGGGGCCGCCCGGCACGCCCGACGATCAGGCCGGACCGGCCGAAATCGAAGGCCCCCACATCCTGAAAGAAGGGCGACTACTACTACCTGTTCGTTTCATGGGGACTGTGCTGCCGCAAGGAGGCCAGTACCTATCACGTCGTGGTCGGGCGGTCGAAGCAGGTCACGGGGCCGTATCTGGACCGTTCGGGCCGTGACATGAACCAGGGCGGCGGTTCGCTCGTCGTCGCTGGAAACGCGCTGGAAGGGCGTGGGCCACAACAGCGCCTATGCGATCGACGGCCGCGATCTGATGGTCCTGCATGCCTACGAGACGGCCGACAACTACCTGCAAAAGCTCAAGATCCTCGACATGCAGTGGGACCAGGATGGCTGGCCGACGGTCGATGCGGCCGATCTGGACCGCTACCAGAGCACGCAGATCAAATGATCCGCCCCGCGCTGCTCCTGCTCCTGCTGCCGGTGGCGCCGCTGGCAGGGGCCGCCGAGCGTTTTCCGCTGGCCGACGTGCGCCTGACATCCGGGCCCTTCCTCGATGCCCAGAACACCAATTACAACTACCTGATGGCGCTCGAGCCGGACCGTCTGCTGGCGCCATTCCGGCGCGAGGCGGGCCTGCTTAGGCGCGCCAGGCAAGCTACGGCAACTGGGAGTCCAGCGGACTCGATGGCCACATGGGCGGGCACTATCTGTCCGCGATGGCGCTGATGTACGCGTCGACCGGCGACGCCGAAGTACTGCGCCGTCTGAACTATGCAATCGTGGAACTGAAGGCGTGCCAGCAGGCCGCGGGCGACGGCTACATCGGCGGCATTCCAGGCGGCGCAGATGCATGGCGCGCGATCGCCCAGGGCACACTGCAGGCCGATAATTTCTCGGTCAACGGCAAATGGGTCCCCTGGTACAACCTGCACAAGCTGTTCAGCCGGCCTGCGCGACGCCCACCGCTATGCGGACAGCGAGGATGCGCGCGGATGCTCATTTCCCTGTCCGACTGGGCCATCAGGACGACGCAAGGCCTGAGCGAAGAACAGATGCAGCTGATGCTGCGCAGCGAGCATGGCGGCATGAACGAAGTGTTTGCCGACGTCTACCAGCTGACGGGCGAGCGCAAATACCTCGACCTGGCGCAGCGCTTCTCGCACCGCGCCATTCTGGACCCGCTGGTAAAGGGCGAAGACCGCCTGACCGGCCTGCATGCCAACACCCAGATCCCCAAGGTGATCGGATTCGAACGCATTGGCGAGCTGACGGCGCGAACGCCATTATCTGGACGCTGCTTAAGGCGCATTCTGGAAGACCGTGCGCGAACGGCGCACCGTGGCCATCGGCGGCAACAGCGTCAAGGAGCACTTTCATGGCGAGGACGATTTCGCGCCGATGATCAATGAAGTCGAAGGCCCCGAAACCTGCAACACCTACAATATGCTGCGCCTGTCGCAGATGCTGTTCAACCGCGACCAGCAGGTGCGCTATGCCGACTACATCGAGCGCGCCTGTACAACCACATACTCTCGTCCCAGCGCCCGGACGGCGGCTTCGTGTACTTCACGCCGATGCGGCCGAATCACTACCGGGTGTACTCGCAGCCTGACAAGGCGATGTGGTGCTGCGTCGGTTCCGGCATCGAAAGCCAGTCCAAGTATGGCGAGTTCATTTACGCGCACGACGGCGATACCCTGTTCGTCAATCTGTTCGCCGCGTCGACCCTGAACTGGCGCGAGCGCAATGTCCGCCTGACCCAGTCGACCCGTTTTCCCGACCAGGACAGCACGCGCCTGACCATCGATGCGGGCGGCACGTTCACGCTCAAGCTGCGCTATCCGGGCTGGGTGGGCAAGGGCCGCATGCAGCTGCGGATCAACGGCAAGCAGGTCGCCGTCAGCCAGGCGCCAGGCAGCTATGTCAGCCTGCGGCGCGACTGGCGCAAGGGCGACCGCATCGACCTGCGCCTGCCGATGACGACCACGCTCGAACAAATGCCGGACAAATCGGACTACTACGCGGTCCTGCATGGCCCCATCGTGCTGGCGGCCAAAACGCGCATGGCCGAAGCGATGAACACCTGGACGTGCTGGCCGACGACTCCCGCATGGGCCACATCGCGCAAGGTCCGGTGTGCCCGAGCGACGCGGCGCCCGTGTTCGTGAGCGACACGCGCGACTTCGCGCGCCGCATCCGCCCGGTGCGCGGCCAGCCGCTGATGTTTTCCGCGCCTGGCCTGATCAAGGGGAAGGACGCGTCCACGCTGCGCCTGATTCCCTTCTTCCGCCTGCACGATACGCGCTACATGCTGTACTGGCCTTACGCGACGCCGCAGGACCTGGCGGGCAGGCGCATGGCGTCGGCCGCGCTCGACGCGCAGCGCCACGCACTGAACGAGGGCACCATCGACCAGGTGGCGCCGGGCGAACAGCAGCCCGAATCCGATCATGGCTACCAGGCCGAAGGGGGCGACGCCGGGCTGGCGCCGGCCGGGCGCTGGCGCCAGGCGAGCCGATGGTTCAGCTATGTGCTCAGCGATCCGGCGCGTGAGGCGGCCATTCTGCGGCTGACGTTCTCGCCGCAGGATGCGGGCCGCCGCTTCGATCTTGAAGTCAATGGGCAGCAGGTCGCGGCGCTGACGCTGGCGCCGCCCCCTGGTCCGCAGCTCTACACGGTCGACATTGCGTTGCTTAAGCCGCGCTGGCCGCTGCGTCGTCTGGCTAAGCTGACTGTGCGTTTCGTCGCCCGCGAAGGGTCCATCGTGGGCCGATTGTACGGCTTGCGCCTGTTGCGATAACGGTGTTCGCGACGGACGCTACCACGCCGTCAGTAGCGATCAGTGTGTCTTGGCCGGTATGCGGGACTCGCCGATCTCCTGCATTGCCGATTCGATCACAGCAGCGACGTCGATCCTGCGCAATCCGTCGTTGAATAGTTTGCGCAAGCGTTCGCCTTCGGCATCGCGGCGAAAGCAAACGTACAAATTCTTCATTTCGATCAGGCGCGGATTGAAGTGCAGTTCAGCGGCGTGCTTGGCGAGCTGGCGGTCGTGGCCGATCAGGTAGTCGAAAACGCGCCGGTCTATCAGGGCCAGCGGCACCCGCTTCGCCGCCAGTTTCAGCAAATTTTGCTTGTCGCTGTTGGCATAGTCCACCTGCTGTCGTCCCTGGCGCACCCGCCCGTCGAAGCGTTCCGAATTGCTGTAGCCCGTTACCACGCCGACCCGGACACCGGCCAGGTCTTCCAGACGCTCCCAATGGACAGGCGCATCGCGGCGTTCGGCAAAGCCCAAGGGGCCGGAGCCAATCGGGTCCGACAGGAAGCAGGTGGCATCGAGTTCTTTGGACATATATTCGGGGAAGTAGGCGACGTATTCCGATTCCGCGCGCACCAGGGCGGTGGCCCGATTCCATGGAAAGAAGCTGATGGCGGCCCGCTCGCCCATGCTGGCCATGGCTGCCGACACGACCGCCGAGCTCGCGCCCTGATGCGCCAGATTCTGCCCGCTGTAGGGAGGCCACTCCAGCGAGGTCAGCTTGAGCGCTGTCTGGGCATGCACCGGCATGGCCAGGACATGGATGGCCAGCAGAAACAGGAGCGCGGCCCGGGTAAATGCGATGCAGTGGCGTTTCATGCCTTGGTCGTCCCCTCGTGTCGCATGCAATGCGCATGCCCAGGCGCGGCGAATGCCGGGGCTGTCTTGCATGAGATTTTGCCATACTTCAATATGAGATGGTTTGGCGGCTTGATGAGGTCGTCTTATTGATATTGTTTTCGGTATTGCAGCGGCGAAAAAATTGATTGGTTTGCTATCTCGCTTTCTCCTACCATGGCTTGCATAAGACATAGGAGACAGTAATGAACCAGACTCGCAGAATTCTGCTGGGCGCCGCATTCGCCTGCGCCGCCGCAGCCAGCCTGCTTAAGCATACGCCGCCAAGCCCCTCGTGATCGGCTTTTCGCAGGTAGGCGCGGAGAGCGAATGGCGCACCGCCAATACCCGCTCGATCAAGGAAGCGGCAGCCGCCCAGGGCATCACGCTGCGCTTCGCCGATGCCCAGCAGCGCCAGGAAAACCAGGTCAAGGCGATCCGTTCCTTTATCGCCCAGCGGGTGGACATCATCGCGTTTTCCCCGGTCGTCGAATCGGGCTGGGAGACGGTGCTGCGCGAAGCGAAGGCGGCCCGCATCCCCGTCATCCTGACCGACCGCGCCGTCAACGTGAGCGACACCTCGCTGTACGCGACCTTCATCGGTTCCGATTTTGTGGAAGAGGGACGGCGTGCTTAGAGCCAGTGGCTGCTCGCGCGCCCCAGAAGCATCCCGAGCGCAGCTTCAATATCGTGGAGCTGCAGGGCACCGTCGGTTCGGCCCCCGCGCTCGACCGCAAGAAGGGCTTCGAGGAAGTCATCAAGGCCAATCCCAAGCTGAAAGTGGTGCGTTCGCAGACCGGCGACTTCACCCGCACCAAGGGCAAGGAGGTGATGGAAGCCTTCCTCAAGGCCCATGGCAAGAGCATCGACGTGCTGTTTGCGCACAATGACGACATGGCCATCGGCGCGATCCAGGCCATCGAAGAGGCGGGCCTGGAAGCCGGGCACGGACATCCTGGTCGTCTCGATCGACGGCGTCAAGGGCGCGTTCCAGGCCATGGCCGCAGGGAAGATGAACGTGACCGTCGAATGCAATCCGCTGCTCGGAGCGCAGCTGATGGCGGCGGCGCGCGATGTCGCCATGCTTAAGCAAGCCGGTCCAGAAGCGCATCACCGTGCAGGAAGGCGTGTTCCCGGCCGAGACGGCGGCGAAAGAACTCCCCAACCGCAAGTACTGATCATGTCCGCTACCCACACGCTTAGCGCCGCTGCTGGAGCTGCGCGGCATCAGCAAGCAGTTCCCCGGGGTGAAGGCGCTCAGCGATGTGGCCCTGCGCCTGTATCCCGGCGAAGTGCACACGCTGATGGGCCAGAACGGGGCCGGAAAATCGACCCTGATCAAGGTGCTGACGGGCGTGTATGCACCCGAGCGCGGCACCATCGTCCTGGCCGGTGAAGAGATCCGCCCGCAGTCGACCGAGCACGCGCAGCGGCTCGGGATCAGCACCGTCTACCAGGAGGTCAATCTGTGCCCGAATCTGTCGGTCGCGGAGAATATCTTCACGGGCCGCTATCCGCGCAAATTCGGGATGGTGGACTGGAAGGCGATGCGCACCCAGGCCACGGCGCTGCTGGCGCAGCTGGACGTGCACATCGACGTGACGGTACAGCTGTCGCGCTATCCGCTGGCGATTCAGCAAATGGTGGCGATCTCGCGCGCTGGGCATCTCGGCGCGCGTGCTGATTCTCGACGAGCCGACCTCCAGTCTGGACGAAGCCGAAGTGCAGCTGCTGTTCGGCGTGCTGCGCAAGCTGCGCGAGCAGGGCATGGCGATCCTGTTCGTCACCCATTTCCTGGACCAGACTTACGCCATCTCCGACCGCATCACGGTCATGCGCAATGGCGAGCGCGAAGGCGAATACGCATGCAGCGACCTGAGTCGCCTGGCGCTGGTGAACAAGATGGTGGGCAGCGCCCCCGCGCCCGAGGTGCTGCAGGCACCGGAAGCCGCACCGGCCATGCCGCGCAGTCTTTCTCAGCACGCGTGCGCTGACGCGCAAGGGCGCGCTGGCGCCGCTCGACATCGAGATCCGCGAAGGCGAGCTGCTGGGCCTGTGCGGCCTGCTCGGATCGGGGCGCACGGAGGCGGCGCGGCTGCTGTTTGGCGCCGACCGCGCCGACAGCGGCAGCCTGCGGGTGGGCGCGCACGAGCGCGTTTGCCAACCCGCGCGAGGCCATCGCCCACGGCATCGGCTTCTGTTCCGAGGACCGCAAGCACGAGGGCGCGATTCTCGAACTGTCGGTGCGCGAAAATCTGATCCTCGCCCTGCAGGCGCGCGCCGGTCTGCTGCGCGCCATTCCGCGCAAGGTGCAGGACGCACTGGCGCGCGACTACGTTCACAAGCTGGGCATCAAGACGGCCGATATCGACACGCCGATCGGATCGCTCTCGGGCGGCAACCAGCAAAAGGTGCTGCTCGCGCCTGGCTGGCAACGGCGCCGCGCCTGCTGATACTCGACGAACCGACGCGCGGCATCGACGTGCGCGCCAAACAGGAAATCATGGACTACGTCAGTGGACTGTGCCGCAAGGGCATGGCGATTCTTTTCATCTCGTCCGAACTGCCCGAGGTCCTGCGCTGCAGCGACCGGATGGTGGTCATGCGCGACCGCAAGGCCTGCGGCGAGTACCTCCGGGGCGAACTCGATGACGCATCGGTGCTGCAGGCGATCGCCGGGGAGGCGCCATGAGCGCGCTGGCCGCCGCCGTGCCGGGCGCGCCCGCGCTGCTGCGCCATCCGCTGGCGCGGCCCCTGGCCGCACTGGCGATCCTGCTGCTGGTGGACCTGGCCGCCATTCCCGGCTTCTTTCATCTGACCGTGCGCGACGGCCATCTGTACGGCAGCCTGGTCGACATTCTCAACCGCGCCGCGCCGCTGATGCTGGCCGCCCTCGGCATGACGCTGGTGGTGGCCACGCGCGGCATCGACATTTCGGTCGGCGCCGTGGTCGCGCTGTCCGGCACCGTGGCCGCCATGCTGGTCGGCGGCGCGCCCGAAGCGCAGCTGCCGCTGCTGGCGGCGCTGGCGGCGGCCATGGGCGCGGCGCTCTTGTGCGGTCTGTGGAACGGTGTGCTGGTGGCCGGACTTGGCCTGCAGCCGATCGTGGCCACCCTGATTCTGATGGTGGCGGGGCGCGGCCTGGCGCAGCTGCTCACCGACGGCCAGATCGTCACTGTCTACCATGCGCCTTACTTTTTCCTTGGCGGCGGCTACTTCCTGGGCCTGCCGTTTTCGCTGAGCGTGGTGGCGCTGGTGTTCGCGGTGATCGCGCTCATCATGCATAAAACCGCGCTCGGCCTTTTCATTCAGGCGGTCGGCATCAATCCCGTGGCGGCGCGCCTTGCTTAGCCTCCGGACGGCCACGCTGACCGTATTCGTGTATGTGTTCTGCGCTGCCTGCGCTGCGCCTGGCGGGCCTGATGGTCAGCTCGAACATCAAGAGTGCCGACGCCAACAACGCTCGACCTGCTGCTGGAACTGGACGCGATCCTGGCCGTGACGCTGGGCGGCACCTCGCTCGCGGGCGGCAAATTCAGCCTGGTGGGCAGCGTGATCGGCGCGCTGATCATCCAGACGCTCACCTTTACCATTTACGCGATGGGCGTGCCGCCGGAAGTGAACATGGTCGTCAAGGCGGCCGTCGTGTTCATCGTCTGCCTGTCGCAGTCGGCCCAGTTCCGCGCGCTCTGGACCCGGAGGCCCGCATGAAGTCGCCGTATTTCACTTCGCTTGTCACGCTGGCGCTGCTGCTGGTGATGCTCATGGCGGGCGGCGCCGCCTATCCGGGCTTTTTGTCGGTGCAGGTGATGTTCAACCTGCTGATCGATAACGCCTTCCTGCTGGTGCTGGCGGTCGGCATGAGCTTCGTGATCCTGTCGGGCGGGATCGACCTGTCGGTCGGTTCGGTGCTGGCGCTGGCCACGATGATCTCGGCCTGGCTGCTGCACGCCTGGCACTGGCCATGCCGCGCTGGTGATCGTCACGGTGCTGGTGCTGGGCGCCCTGTTCGGGGCGGCCATGGGCGGCCTGATTCACTACTTCCGGCTGCAGCCCTTCATCGTCACGCTGGCTCTAAGCATGTTCCTCGCGCGGGCTATGCTACCTGATCAGCATTGACTCGATCACCATCGACGATCCGCTGTACGTGGCGCTGTCGCAGACGCAGCTGCCGCTCCTGGGCGGCTTCCTGTCGCCCGCTGCGCTGGTGGCGCTGGCGGTGCTGGGCCTGGGCATCTGGCTGGCCCACTGGACCGGTTTCGGGCGGGCCGTGTACGCGGTCGGCGGCAGCGAACAGTCGGCCCTGATGATGGGCCTTCCCGTGGCGCGCACCAAGGTGCTCGTGTATGCCTTGAGTGGCCTGTGCGCGGCCCTGGCCGGCGTCCTGTTCTCGTTCTACATGCTGTCCGGTTACGGGCTGCATGCGCAGGGTACGGAGCTCGACGCCATCGCGGCGGTCGTCATCGGCGGTACGCTGCTCGCGGGCGGATACGGCTACATTGCGGGTGCGCTGTCGGGCGTGCTGGTGCTGGGTGCGATCCAGACCCTGATCGCGTTCGACGGCACGCTCAGTTCGTGGTGGACGCGCATCGTGATCGGCGCCTTGCTGTTCGTCTTCTGCGTGGTGCAGCGGGCGATGGCAGTAGGCAGGGCGCGCAGCGCAGGAAAAATAACAACACAGGAGATGGCATGATCAAGCAGGGATGCGGCGCACTGGCGCTGGCGATTGGCGCGCTGTGCGCGCAGGCGGGCAATCCGATTGTCCGGGATATCTACACGGCCGATCCGGCCGCGCTGGTGGACGAGGGCCGCGTGTATCTGTACGTGGGCCACGACGAGGCGCCAGCCGGCAGGCAAGGACTATGTGATGAACGAGTGGCTGGTCTACTCGAGCTGCGACATGGTGCGCTGGACCGCACACGGTTCGCCGCTGCGCTATTCGACCTTCGCCTGGGCCGGGCGCGATGCCTGGGCCGGTGACATCGTCAAGCGCGACGGAAAATACTATTTCTATGCGACGGTCGATCACAAGAGCGTGCCGGGCAAGGCGATCGGGGTGGCGGTCTCGGACAGTCCGACCGGCCCGTTCACCGATGCGCGCGGCACGGCGCTGGTCACCAACGACATGACCAAACAGACCGACATCATGTGGGACGACATCGATCCCGGCGTATTCATTGACGACGACGGCCAGGCCTGGCTTTACTGGGGCAACACGGTCCTCAAGTACGCCAGGCTCAAGCCGAACATGACGGAGCTTGACGGGCCCATCATGAGCCACCAGCTGGCCTCGTTCACGGAAGCGCCGTATGTGCACAGGCGCGGCAAGACCTACTACCTGTCCTACTCGCGCTTCTTCCCGGAGGAGACCGTGTACGCCACCGGCGCAAGTCCGGCCGGGCCGTGGACTTACCGCGGCGTGATCATGAAAAAGAACCGCGGCGTGAAGACGATTCACCAGGCGATCATCGACTTCAATGGCAAGTCCTACATTTTTTACCACAACGCCAAGTTGCCCGGCGGCGCAGAATTCCGGCGCTCGGTGGCGGTCGAAGAATTGCACTACGCGCGATGGCCGCATTCTGCCGGTGCGCCAGAGCGCGGCAGGCCCGGCCGCCAATCCCAGCGCTGCCTGCAAGTGATATCTGAATCGATATTTTCGATGCAACTTTAATATTGATTGGGGTATCATTTGAGCATGGACACACTGAACCCCAACTGGTTTCTCAAGGCGCGCCTGAAAACGCGCCAGCTGCTGTTGCTGATCGCGCTCGACGATCACCGCAACATCCATCGCGCCGCCGAAGAACTGCACATGACGCAGCTTAGCCGCGTCCAAGCAGATCAAGGATCTCGAGGAAATGCTCGACGTGCGCCTGTTCGAACGGCTGCCGCGCGGAATGGAGCCGACCATGTTCGGCGAGACCATGATCCGCCACGCGCGCATGGCGCTGACCAGCCTGGCGCTGGCGCACGACGATATCGTGGCCCTCAAGGCTGGCCTGGCTTAGCCAGGTCGAGGTGGGCGTGATCATGACGCTTACCATGTCGTTGCTGCCGCGCGCGATCGCGCGGGTCAAGGAACAGGCGCCGATGCTGCGGATCGGCGCGCACATGGAGGCCAGCAATGTGCTGATTGACCGGCTGCAGCGCGGCACGCTCGACTTCATGATCGGCCGCATCATGGAAAAGGAAGATTCCGCCTAGCCTGATCTACGAAGAATTGACCGAGGAACCGGCCTGCGCGGTCGTGCGTATCGGCCATCCCTTGCTGGCGCGCGACAATCTGACGCTGCAAGACTTGCACGACAAGCCGTGGATTCTGCCGCCGCACGGCAGTATTCTGCGCCATCGCTTCGACATGATGTTCCGCAGGGCGGGGCTGGACATTCCCGTTAATGTGGTTGACACAACGGCATTATTGTTAATTACAGCACTGCTGCAACAAACCGATTCCCTGCACGTGATGCCGCTTGAAGTTGCGCAATATTATGCGTCTCTCAGCGTGATTGGCATTTTACCTATAGAATTGCCGTGCAAAATGGACGCTTTGGTATCATACGGCAGCAAGAACATTTGTTGTCGCCAGGTGCCGATTTGCTGTTGAAGGCGGTCAGACTGGCCGCAAAAGAATTGTACTGAACAAAAAATTAATAAACTGTGTTGTATTTTTGCGAAATTGGCCCTAGAACAATTAATTATGTTCGGTAACGTACCGATGTAGAGTTGATAAGAGGGAATAATATCTACTCTGCTACGAATTGACGTCCTAGCGAGCTAACCCCGTAACCACCAAGCGAGAGAAAAATATGAAATTGACTAACAAAATTGCCACGATGACCGCGATTGCGACGGCCGCACTGCTGATGACCCAGGGCGCGAGCGCACAAGACGCTGATTTCGTGAACCCGGATTGGGCGAACAAAGCATGGTACATCGGTGGTGCCTGGGGTACGACCCGCGGCCATCTGAACGATTCGGCCATCGTCAACCAGCTGACCGTGCCAGGCGAAACCGGCCTGACCTATCGCAGCGACGAAAAGGATCCTGGCTACAAGCTGTTCATGGGTAAGCAACTGAACCGCAACTTCGCTGTGGAAGCTTAAGCATCTTCGATCTGGGCACCTTCGACTTCTCGACCGCGTCGACCCAGGGCGGCACCTACGGCGCCCGCGTTGGCTACCGCGGCCTGAACGTTGACCTGCTGACCTTCCTGCCATTCACCCAGCGCACTTCGTTCTACACCCGCCTGGGCTTTAACTACACCCAGTCGCGCTCGAACGTGAGCGGCAACCGCATTCCACGCGCATTCGAAGTCAAAGAAAAGAGCTGGAACCCGAACGTTGGTCTGGGTCTGGAATACAAATTCAACGAAGCGCTGGCAATGCGCGGCGAGTACACCCGTCACCGCATGGATGACGCAATCCGTAGCAAGGCCAATGTCGACATGATCGCTCTGGCACTGACCTACAAACTGGGCCGTCCAGCCTACGCGCCAGTGGTCTACACCCCGCCACCAGCACCGGCACCAGTGGTCGAAGCGGCACCGGCACCGGCACCAGCAGCCTAAGCACCGGCTCCAATGCCTTCGTCGGAAAAAGTAGCATTCCAGTCGTCGGCACTGTTCGACTACGACAAAGCCATCGTCAAGCCAGAAGGCAAGGCAGCGCTGGATGACCTGCTCAAGAAACAAGAAGGCGTCAACACCGAAGTGATCGTGACCGTCGGCCACACCGACTCCAAAGGTTCCGATGCCTACAACCAGAAGCTGTCGCTGCGTCGTGCTGGAAGCAGTCAAGGCTTACCTGGTATCGAAAGGCGTCGATGCATCGCGCGTTTTACACCGAAGGCAAAGGCGAGTCCCAGCCAGTTGCTGACAACAAGACCGACGCAGGCCGTGCAGAAAACCGCCGCGTGACCGTTGAAGTTGTTGGTACCCGCGGTACCAAGAAGTAATTCGAACTAGCAGTCGCTAGAAAAACCGCAGGGCGCGAGCCCTGCGGTTTTTTTCGTTCTTGCCGTGTGCAGTTTCCACAAATATTTCCAAGTTTCATTTTTTGAGTTCGGTACCGAACACAGAAAGGCGCAGGGCAGCCCCCATAGTCGAGGCCTCAGTTGCACAACGATGCGTCGACCACGCCAAAGGAAATACGAATGAACCTGATCAACAACACACGGACGCTGTTCTGCGCCACCGGCCTCCTGCTTGGGGCGCTCCTGTCCGCCTGTGGCGGCGGCAGCGGCGGCCGCGATGCGATTCTCGGCGTCGATGCGGCGCAAGTGGCCAGCGTGGCCGTGACCCCGGCCACGGCCAGTATCACGGTTGGCGCCAGCCAGCAGTTCGTCGCGACCGCAACCTACACCGACGGCTCCTCGCGCAATGTCAGCACCAGCGCGGCATGGAGCTCGTCGCTGCTTAGCCATCGCCACCGTCGGCGCTTAAGACGGGACTGGCAGCCAGCGGCATCATGCGGGCAGCAGCAGCCAGATCGGCGCCGCCTTCGGCGGCAAGGCCGGTTCGGCCACGCTGACCGTCTCGGCGCTGCCGACCCTTTCCAGCATCGCCGTCACGCTTCGGCCACAGCGGCCATTCTGACCGGCGCGACCCAGCAGTATGTCGCCACCGGCACCTACTCCGATAATTCGACCGCCGTCATCACCAGCAGCGTGATCTGGTCGTCGGGCACGCCAGCCGTTGCCGCCATCGCGCCGACCGGCCTGGCCACCGGCGTCAGCGCCGGCGACAGCATCGTCACGGCCACGTCCGGCGCGCGCAGCGGCAATGCCGTGCTGACCGTCGCGACGCTTCTGCCGCCGCCGGTGGTGCCGCCCGTGCCTGCACCGGGCACGCTCAATCTGGGCGCCGCGTCGAGCTTCGCGGTTTTGGCTTAAGCACCTCGCTGACCAACAATTCGGGCGGCACGACCGTGATCGGCGGCGACGTCGGTTCGCCTTCGCAGACGGTCGATCCGCTGCAACTGCCAGGCTTCGTCAACTACAAATCGGGCGCCATCCTGGCCGCCGCGCTCAGTGATCTGCAACTGGCCATCACCGATGCCAACAGCCGTACTTGCACGCTCAGCTCGGCCGCCGGTATCGACCTTGGCGGACGCGTGTTCACCCCGGGCGTGTACTGCTACGCCGGTGCGATCAACATTACCGGCACCTTCATCATGAACGGTCCTGGCGTGTACATCTTCCGCACCAGCTCGACCCTGAACTCGACCGCCAATTCCATCGTCGCCATGGTCATGGGCGCATCGGCCGCACGACGTGTTCTGGGTGCCGGTCGGACCGACCACGCTGGGCGCGAACAGCGTCTTCAAGGGTTCGATCCTGGGCCAGTCCGCCGCCATCACGGTGGGCGACAACACGACCCTGCTGACCGGCCGCGTGCTCTCGGCTGCCGCCGTCACGCTGCAAAACAATCAGATCAGCAAGTAAGCCTCCACTTTCACGAAAGCAGACCATGACATTCGCTCAACACATCGGCGCCATGCTGTCATCGCCAGCGCCTTGCTGGCAAGCCAGGCGGCGCAAGCCGCCGAACCCTTCGTCCATCCCGACTGGGCCAACAGCGCCTGGTACATCGGTGGCGGCATCGGCGCCGCGCGCGCCACCATCGATCAGGACCGCATCACGCAAAGCCTGACCGCCAACGGCTCGACCATGAGCGCATTCAGCAGCGACGAGAAGGATGCGCCCGCGTTCAAGTTGTTCGCCGGTCGCCAGCTGAACCGCTACCTGGCCATCGAAGGCGGTTATTTCGATCTGGGCAGCTTCGGCTTCAATGCCACCACGTCCGACGGCGCCCTGAACGGCCGGGCCGCGTTGAGCGGCGTGAATCTGGACCTGGTGGGACAGTGGCCGCTGACCGAGCGCCTGTCGGTGCTGGGCCGGGTCGGCGTCAACTACGTCAAGACCAGCACCCGCTTCAGCGGCAACCGCCTGAACGCGGTAACCGGGCCCGAGGCGAGCGAACGCAAGGCCTACCTGGAAGGCGGGACTGGGCCTGGAATACAAGCTGAGCGAAGCGCTGGCGATGCGCGCCGAAGTCGAACGCCATCGCGTCAATGACGCGGTTGGCAATCGCGGCGATGTCGACATGGTCAGCGTCGGCCTGGTCTACAAGTTCGGCCGCCCGGTGCCCGCGCCGGTGGTGGCGATGCTGCCGCAGCCCGCGCCCGTGAGCGAAGCGCCGGCCGCCGCACCGGTGGCCGTCGTGGCTGCCCCCGGCAGCCGGCGCCGTCGTCGGAAAAGGTGTCGTTCTCGTCGGCGGCGCTGTTCGACTTCGACCAGGCCGTGGTCAAGCCCGAAGGCAAAGCCGCGCTGGACGAGCTGCTCACAAAGCAGGAAGGCGTGAACACGGAAGTGATGGTCACGGTCGGCCACACCGATGCCAAGGGCAGTGACGCCTATAACCAGGCGCTGTCGCTGCGCCGCGCCGAGGCGGTCAAGGCGTATCTGGTGTCGAAAGGCGTTGCCGCGTCGCGCGTCTACACCGAAGGCAAGGGTGAAGGCCAGCCCGTGGCCGACAACAAGACCGATGCGGGGCGCGCCGAGAATCGCCGCGTGACGGTCGAAGTGGTCGGCACGCGCCTGAAGTAACAAGCCCGCAGCATTGCGCAAAAAGCCGCCAGGCGCAAACCTGGCGGCTTTTTACGTGCCGGACGCGCTTACAGCATCGGCAGGCGCAGCATGTCGACCGTCTTGCGGATCAACATGGTGCGGTTGGCCGTGTAGGGCGGGAAGAACAGCTTGATCAGCATCAGCGGCGACGAGCGCAGCACGCCGCGCTCGTGCGAGAACGCGCGGAAGCCGTAGACGCCGTGCGCATTGCCCATGCCCGAATTGTTCACGCCGCCAAACGGCAGGTTCCCGTGGGCGAACTGGGCCACGCAATGGTTGACGCAGGCGCCGCCCGAGCTGGTGCGCAGGAGGACCTTGTCGATCTGCTTTTGCTGCGTGCTCCAGATGTACAGCGCCAGCGGCTTGGGCGCGGCGTTGATCTCGGCCAGCACGCGGTCGATGTCCTGGTAGCCGATGATCGGCAGCAGCGGGCCGAAAATTTCTTCTTCGAGGATGCTGCTGCCTGGCGCGACCTGGTCGAGCAGGGTAGGGGCGATGTAGCAGCTCGCTTCGTCGACCTCGCCGCCGGTATGGACCACGGCGCCCTTGGCCAGCGCGTCCGACAGCAAGGCTGCCACGCGCTGGGTGTGGCGGCGGTTGACGATGCGGGTCAGGTCCGGGCTGTCCTTTTGCTGGGCCGCGCTGGCGCCATAGCGCTCGCTCAGCACGCTCTTGCATTGCGCGATGAAGGCGGCCTTGACCGATTCATGCACGTACACCAGGTCGGGCGCGACGCAGGTCTGGCCGTTGTTGATGAACTTGCCCCACATGATGGTTTGCGCGGCCAGCACCAGGTTGGCGCTCTCGTCGATGATGGTGGGCGATTTGCCGCCCAGCTCCAGCGTGACGCTGGTCAGGTGCTTCGCGGCCGCGGTCATGACGATCTTGCCGACCGTCGGCATGAACCGGTAAAGAAGATATGGTCGAACGGCATGGCCAGCAGCGCCGTCGAGGTTGGCAGGCTGCCTTCGAACAGGGCCACTTCGTCGGCCGGGAACACGTCCTTGATGATGGCCGCCATCAGCGCCGAGACGGCTTAAGCATCATTTCGGATGGCTTGATGATCGCGGTGTTGCTTAGCCGCCAGGGCCGACACCAGCGGGCCAAAGCACAGGCTCAGGGGATAGTTCCAGGGGGCGATGATCAGTACCCGGCCGCGCGGCTGGTACTGGACCCAGGCCGAGGTGCCCAGCATGGTATTGGTGGGCCAGGCTTTGACCGGTTTCATCCAGCGCTTGAGGCGGCCCAGCACGTGGCGGATTTCTTCCATCACCGGCAGGAATTCGGAGGCTTCGACTTCGGTAGGCGCCTTGCGGTAATCCTGGGCGAACGCGTCGTAGAATTGCTGGCGGCGCGCCAGCATGGCGTCGCGCAGGCGCACCACGCGCGGATGCGCTCCTTGGCGTCGGACTCGCGCCAGCGCAGGGCGGTGGCCTGCTGGGACGCGAACACGGCACTCATCAGTTCCGGCGCCGCTTCGGCGACGGGCGGGACGGCGACCAGCGGCTGGACCTGGGTATTTTGCGAGCTCATGCGTTGGCGTTCCTCCATGGGTGGTCGTGCAGGCTACCACGGTGGCGGCGCCAGGTTTTACAGGTTAACTCTAACTTTTTTCCCGTATTTATGGCAGGGCTCGCTATTTCAAAACAGGTTGCTTTAAGTCAGACTATCGGCCGTTTAGCGAAATACTATTTCATCTATGATTCCAATAGTTCTATACTACGGTTCTAGATTATTCTTTCCAAACCCACGCAAGGAAAACACATGAAAACTGTAGGCGAAAAATTAGAAGCGTTCAGCGTCCCGGCCGCCAAGCCAGGCTTCAATCACCATGAAGAGAATGGCGTATCGGCCTTCGAAACGATCACCGAAGCGTCCTTCCCAGGCAAGTGGAAAGTGATTTACTTCTACCCGAAAGACTTCACCTTCGTCTGCCCGACCGAGATCGTCGAATTCGCCAAACTGAACAACGACCTGAAAGACCGCGACGCAGTCCTGATGGGCGGCTCGACCGACAATGAATTCTGCAAGCTGGCATGGCGCCGCGAGCACAAGGACCTGACCGGCCTGAACCACTACTCCTTCGGCGACGCGACCGGTTCGCTGGTCGACATGCTGGGCATCCGCGACAAGGCCATGCGCGTTGCACTGCGCAGCGACCTTCATCGTCGATCCGGACAACACCATCCAGCACGTGTCGGTCAACAACCTGAACGTGGGCCGCAACCCGTCGGAAATCCTGCGCATCCTGGACGGCCTGCAGACCGATGAGCTGTGCCCTTGCAACCGCTCGGTGGGCGGCGAAACGCTGTAATACGTGCTTTCATCAACCCGCTTCGGCGGGTTTTTAAAACGCCATACGATAGGAAAAGACAATGGAATTTCTAAATTCGATTAAAGAACTGATTCCCGACTACGCCAAGGATATCCGCCTCAACATCGACGGCACCATCGCCCGCTCCAGCCTGGAAGGCAACGATGCCGTGGCCGTGGCACTGGCGGCCGCCTTTGCCGCCAAGTGCCGTCCGATCATCGACATCATCCAGGCCAGCGGCGCGCTGAGCCCGGAGGAAAGCAATGCCGTGCTGACGGCGTCGGCCCTGATGGGGATGAACAATGTCTGGTACCCGTACCTGGAGATGGCCGACGACGCCGATCTCAAGACCCAGCTTAGCCCAGCTGCGCATGAATGCCTACGCGACCAATGGCGGCGTGGACAAGCGCCGTTTCGAGATGTACGCGCTGTCGGCGTCGATCGTGGGGAAATGCCACTTCTGCGTGAAGTCGCACTTTGAATTGCTCAGGAAGGAAGGCATGTCGTCGACCCAGCTGCGCGACGTGGGCCGCATTGCGGCAGTCGTGAACGCGGCAGCCCAGGTGATTGCCGCGTCGAACTGATCAGTGGATCAGGAAGACCGAGGCGTCGGCCAGCACATCGGTGGCGATCAGCAGGTAGGTCGCCGCGCTGGCCAGCCCGATGTGCAGGGCGGCCCAGGTCATGGGAATGAGGCGCATGATGAACTCCTTCGGGGCGGTACACAGGGTTTTGTTCCAGGGTATGGCTTCATGATAGGCGCTGTTCCGCCTGGCAACCATCGGTGAAAAGTCCGACCGTCTGTAGGACGTTGGCTCGTGCCAGCGCTGTGTTCGATAACGTACTGACTCATCCGTAACCGGGGAGTACCTTGAAATGCGAGCCGGAAAGTCTCGGCCCTGGCGTACAACCATTTCAAGGAGAACATCATCAAACCCCTGACCAACTTATTCGCCGGGCTGATGGCAGCGCTGCCGCTGTGTTTCATCACGCTCGTCCCTGCGCCTGTCCTGGCGCAGCAATATACGACGGCCACGACCCAGGTCGCGCCCCGTATCCGCGGCTTTGAAGTGGACGAAGTCCGGCGCCTGCGTCCGGGCGTCGATCTCGACTTCACCTTGTACGGCACGCCGGGCGGCCGCGCCAGCCTGGCCATCCATGGCGCGCGCCGCAACCTGGCGCTGACCGAAACCGAGCCCGGCCAGTACGAGGGCAGTTACACCATCGGTTCGCGCGACAAGATCACCGGCACCAGCACCGTGACGGCCAACCTGCGTGTCGGCAACCTCGTCACCAGCGGCGTGCTGGCCGAGTCGCTGCTGCGGGCGGGCGGTCCGCGGCCCCAGGGACCTGCGTCGGACATGCCGCGCATCGAACGCTTCGACGTGGTCGGCGACGACCGCCTGACGCCGGGCAACGAGCTCAACTTCACCGTGATCGGCACGCCCGGCGCCAAGGTCGACATGGCGATCGAGGGCACCAAGGGCGTGTTCTTCCTCGATGAAGTCAAGCCTGGCCAGTACAGCGGCGAGTACACGATCCGCCGCAAGGACCGGATCGCATCGAACAGCGTCGTCACCGCCAATCTGCGGGTCGGCAATCGGGTGGCGACCGCCAAACTGAACAAGCCCTTGCTGGTGGCCGCGCCGCCCGAACCGCGCGTGGTGCGCTATTGCACCAATTGCGCGACGGTCGAGGCGATCAATGTGGTCCAGGTCGACGGCGACGGCAATTACCTGGGCACGATCGGCGGCGGTGTGGTCGGCGCCGCGCTCGGCAGCCAGGTGGGCAAGGGCGATGGCAGGACCGCGGCGCAAATTGCTTAAGCGCTGGGCGGCGCCTATATTGGCCGCAACATCGAACGCCATGCCAAGCGCACCCAGCACTACGAAGTGGTGATCCGCTTCGCCAACGGCGGCAGCCAGACGGTCACGTATGAAAACGATCCGGGCCTGCGCGTCGGCGAGAAGGTGAAGATCAACGGCGGCGTGCTCGAACGTGACGCCGGCTGAACATCGCGCCCCATGCAAAAGCCCTTCAGCGTGTGCTGAAGGGCTTTTTTGTTGGCGCCTACGTTCAGATGGTGGTGGCCAGGACCTGGTCGTCGCCCGCCTGTTCCGATTTGGCCTTGGCGGCCGCGCTGCTTTGCTTGGCGCGCGAGCGCGATGGCGGCAGGCGGCGCAGCGTCTTGAGCGCTTCGGCATCCTTGATGCCGATGGTGCGCTGGTCGACGGTGATGAGGCCGATTTCATTGAAGGCCGACAGCGTGCGGCTGACCGTTTCCAGCGTGAGGCCCAGATAGCTGCCGATTTCGTGGCGCGTCATGCGCAGGTTGAACAGTTTGCTCGAGTAACCCATGGCGGCGAAGCGGTCGGCCAGCGACACCAGGAAGCGCGCCACGCGCGCCTCGGCCGACAGCGCACCGAGCATGCCGATCATGGCTTGTTCGCGCACGAGTTCGCGGCTCATGACGCCATACATGACGTTTTCCAGTTCCAGGTGCACGCGGCCGAGCGCGGTCAGCTTTTTGAACGGCAGCAAAATCAGATCGCAATCGGACAGGGCGACCGCTTCCGAGGCGTAGTGGCGGGTGTGGATGCCGTCCACGCCGAGCATGTCGCCTTTCATGGGGAAGCTGAGGACTTGCTCGTTGCCGAATTCATCGATGAGCACGGTTTTGAGGAAGCCGGAATTGACGATGTACAGGGTGTCGAAGGCCTGGCCGATGGTGTGCACGCGCTGGCCGGTCTTGAATTGCACGTGCTGGAACAGCAGTTCCTCGGAATTGACCGAGACCGCCGCGGTGATGTGCAGCAGGTCGCATACTTCCTTGAGATTGGACCACAGGCGGCCCTGGCGTTGCTTACCCCGCTTCCATGGGGGAGGAATGCATGGTCGACGAATTGTTGGGTCGGTTATCGGACGTTGGCGTGGACAGCATGCTCATCTCCAGGTGAAAAATCTGTAAGTTTCAAGCTGCTGCCGTCACGAGGCTGGGGTGAGGGCACAGCACGGCTGGGATTAGCTTGCGTCTTTCTATATGAACCGCAGGAAAGCCCGAATCGTTGGATTGAGTATGCCAACTCGAGTCCGGCATTGATATCAGCGAACGCTGAATATGAGAGTAGGATAGGGCGCGATACGGTAGGATAAATCCTACTGGTGCGGTCCGCGCCCATAGGCGAAACGGCGTAGGAGGGGGCGGTGCAACGCTGCTGTCAGCGGCAGAGAGAATCGGTCCTCTTGACGCGCTTCGGCACGAAACTGCAGCGTTGTTGTCTAAAACGTTTGGCCTTCAGGATTTGAATGGCGACAGCAAGCGATGCGCGACGGCGTACTGCACCATTTCCGACAGCGACGTCATGCCCATCTTTTGCATGATGCGCGTCTTGTGGGTGCTGACCGTTTTCACCGACAGATGCAGGCTGTTGGCGATCTCGGTGATCGATTTACCGCCCACCAATAAAGAAAATACTTCGAATTCCCGGTCCGACAATTGTTTGTGCAGCAGTTGCTCGTTCGGGGTCATGATGTTGAGCGCCAGCTGCTCGGCCACCTCGGTGCTGATGTAAGGCCGCCCCGAGGCCACCTTGCGGATCGCGCCCACCAGCTGGGTGCTTAGAGCGCTCTCTTTGGTCAGGTAGCCTTGCGCGCTTGGCTGCGCAGATCGCGCACACCGCGTACTGCTCTTCTTCGTGCATGGTCAGGATCAGGATGGCGAGCTTGGGCGCTTCGCTGCGGATCTGGCGGATCAGGTCGACGCCGCTGCGGCCCGGCATCGACAGGTCGAGCAGCAACAGGTCGAAGCCGCCCTGGCGCACATGCGACAGGACTTCAAATCCATTGATTGCCTCGCCCACGATGTCGATGTCGAGTGCGCCGTCGAGGATGCGCTTGAGGCCTTCGCGCATGATCGTGTGGTCGTCCGCAATGACAATTCTAATCATAAGGGTGCAATCGGGCAGGGTAAGAGTGGGCGTGAGCCGGGAACAGGTCAAAACAACCGCTACGTGCGCAGACCTCGCGCAGCGCAAGTGTGCGCCGCCCACCGGCGGCTCGCAATTAGCAGATCTGCTAGGTTGCCGGGGCCTTGATCAGGCGGTGCACCAGCACCGGCTTGGTGGTATGCGACAGCACCTTGTTGGTGACGCTGCCCAGCAGCAGCTGGCCCCAGCCGCTGCGCCCGTGCGAGCCCATGAAGATCAGGTCGCAATGCTGTTGCTCGGCCACCTCGACAATCTTGAGGGCGGCGGAATCGGCAAACGCGGTCAGCGCCTCGCATGCGAGCCCGGCGTCGCGCGCGGCCTGCACGATGTCTTTCGTGTGGTCGGCGCCGGTACGTTCCATTTGCGCGGTGTAGTCTTCCTCGCTGGGATAGGACGGCGGCACGATTTCGGCATACACCGGGTACTGGTAGGACGGCGCCACGTACAGCGCCAGTACGCGCGCCCCATCTGGCGCACGAACTGCACGCTTAAGCAGCAAGCGGTCTGGCGTGAAACGGCCGAACCGTCGGTGGTAATCAGGATCTTGCTGTACATGGCAGACCTCCCGTGAGTTGGTGTGTATTTTCCAGTGTAAACCCTGGCGCGGCTATTGATAGAACGCAAACGCTTGATCTCGCTCAATTTCGGTCCCGGCGTCAAATTTGTCTCAAGCCTTGATAAATTACTTTAAGGTCGAAAAACGCGCTTCTTCCAGTGGTAAGATTACTGAAAACAACAGTTGTTGGCGCAAAAGTGACGGAAAGCCCCTGTTTTGATTGTCGGCCTCACAAGATTTCAGACTCATTGTGACGGCAGGGACGGGCGCTTATTTACCAAGCATATCGAGCGCTGCTACACTCGCATTTAGAAGGCAAATAGTTGCCACTGGTCATGCTCTGCCCCAACCTCGCACGGCACATTGAAACAGTGATTTCATTGCGTAATACTTAAAATGAATGGAGAAGCAGGGATATGACTGATGCCGCCGATGATTTCGATGCATTGTTTGAAGAGGTGTCCGCGCAACGCGTGAGCGCGCCTGTCGCGGCCGCTCCGGCTGCCGGGGGCGACGATGACGATATGGAAGCGCTGTTCGACCAGGTCGCCTCGACTGTCACCACGCTTAGCCCGCGCCACCGGCCCCGGCAGCCAAGCCTCATCGGCACTGGCCGCCTACACCGAAGCGGCCGAGCACCGCGAACCGAACAGCGACAATCCGATGTTCGAACGCCTGGGCGGCATTGTCCGCCTGCTGCACGATTCGCTGCGCGAACTGGGCTATGACAAGGCACTGACCGAAGCGTCGAGCCAGATCAACGATGCCCAGGACCGCCTCGAGTACGTGGCCAGCCTGACCGAACAGGCCGCCAACAAGGTCCTGAACACGCTCGACGAAGGCATGCTTAGCCCAGGACGTGCTGTCGAAGAAATCGAAGGAAATGGAAGCGCGCTGGAGCGACCTGTTCGCAGGCAAGCTCAGCGTTGATGAATTCAAGACGCTGGTAGAATGACGCGACGCGCTCCTTCGCGCAAGCCGTCAGCGAAGCGACCGAAGCCGAAAAGGCGCGCCTGCTCGAAATCATGATGGCCCAGGACTTCCAGGACATCACGGGCCAGCTGATCAAGAAAGTCGTCACGATCACCAAGACAGTCGAACATGAACTGGCCGAGCTGCTGCAAGACAATGCGCCATGGCAGTACGAGAAATTGCAGGCCAAGCCTGCTTTGATGTCGGGCCCGGCCTTGCCGTCGGTCGCGCTCGATCAAGACAACGTCGACGACCTTCTTGCCGATCTGGGATTCTAATGGACGATATGCTCAAGGATTTCGTCGTCGAGGCGATGGATCTTGCAGTCAACGTTGAAGAACATTTATTGCGTCTCGAGCGCGACCCGAACAACAAGGAAACGCTGAACGCCGTCTTCCGCTCGTTCCACACGATCAAGGGCGGCGCCAAGCTTCATGAACTTGCCAGCCCTGGTCGCGGCATGCCATCTGACCGAAAATCTGTTCGACGCTGCTGCGCACCGGCGCGGCCCCGGTCACGCCGGTCGCGATTGAAGCGGCGCTGCAGGCATCGGGCTTCGTGGCCGATCAGTTGACCGACCTGAGCAACGGCGCTTCGCCCGAACAGCTGGCCTCGATGCCCGATTCGCTCGAACGCATCCTCGTCAATGCCATCGAAGGCAAGGCCGCGCCCGCTGCCGCTGCTGCGCCCGCTGCGCCAGCGCCTGCGGCTGCGCCAGTTGCGGCCGCTGTACCCGTGTCCGCGCCAGGCGCTGATGGGCTCGACTGGATCGCCATGTATGTCGCAGTGGTCCCTCCCGGCACCTACACCGGTCCGATGGCCGTTGCCGCGTCGGCTACCGCGTCGGTTACCGCGTCGGCTACCGCAGCTTGGCTACCGCGTCGGCTACCGCGTCGAGCGCCGCGCCAGCGGCCGCAGCCGTCGCCGACACCCCGGCCAAAGCGTCCGGCTGGGACGGCGTCGACCGGCGCGACGAGAAGGTCCAGGAATTCCGCTCCGCCGCGCCCGCCAAGGAAGAAAGCATCCGCATCGACGCCGTCAAGCTCGACGCCCTGCTCGAAGTGGCCGATGAATCGGTGCAGGCCGCCAATCAGGCTGCCGTGCTGCTCGAACGCCTGCTGCAATTCAAGTTCGAAGGCCAGGCTGCCACCCTGATGGCGACCCTGACCGAGACGCTGGAACGCGCATCGCGCTATTCGGCCGAGCTGCAGCGCGCCACGCTGGCGACCCGCATGCAGCCGGTGGGGCGCCTGTTCCAGAAATTCCCGCGCCTGGTGCGCGAACTGGCCAAGGACCTGGGCAAGGACGTCGAACTGACCATCGAGGGTGCTGAAACCGAAGTCGACCGCGTTGTCGTCGACAGCCTTTACGATCCGCTGGTGCACATGCTGCGCAATGCGCTCGACCATGGCGTGGAGTCGCCCGAAGACCGCATCGCGGTAAGCAAGCCGTCCAAGGCCTTTATCTCGCTCAAGGCCTGGCAGGAAGCGAACAGCGTCATGATCGTGCTGCAGGACGATGGCAAGGGCATGGATCCCGTGCGTCTGCGCAAGAAGGCGATGGAGAAGGGCCTGATCAGCGAAAGCGGCGCGCCGACCGACGACGAAGCCTATCAGCTGGTGTTCCTGCCCGGCTTCTCGACCAAGGACGTGGCCTCGTCGGTGTCCGGCCGCGGGGTCGGCATGGACGTGGTCAAGACCGCCGTCGAGAAAAACCGCGGCGCGATTCACATCGAATCCTCGCTCGGGCACGGCACCAAGTTCGCGATCCGCCTGCCGATCGAATTGTCGATCGTGCCGACCATGCTGGTGTCGACCTCGGGCGCCATGCTGGCGCTGCCGATGGCGGTGGTTCAGCGCGTGGTCGAGCTGCCCGACAATTTCATGAACGTGGGCGGCGCGCCCGTGCTCAAGGATCAGGGGCGGCCGCTGCCGGTGCGCTCGCTGGCCGGCGCGCTCGGCTACGACGATTGCTCGGAAAAAGTCGGCATTGTCGTGGCCGCGCCTCAGCCTTATATTCTCGCGGTGGAAGCGGTCGATGGCACTGCCGACCTGGTGATCAAGCCGATGACCGCCATTTCGGTCGAAGGCATCACCGGTACGGCGCGCTCGGCCGAGGGCGAACTGGTGCTCGTGGTCGGCCTGTCCTTCCTCATGGATGGCTGCCGCAAAACCGTCTCGCTCAAGGCCGCTGCCTGAGTTTCGCCGAATGCGGCCTGCCTTTCCCGGCAGGCCGCCGACTTTTGTTTGTTCCTTGTAACAAACGATCATTTTCCGATTGTAATACCCGTCAATACATGGCAACATGGCAAAGGTAATTTGCTATTTGCAAATGTTTTATTGAGAGTTGGTATGACGTCGGATACTTTTGAGCAAGCCCTGCTGGCCGCCCAGGCCGAGGGATCGTTAAACGCGGCATGGAAGAAGTTTGTCCACACGCGGTTTTATGTTCCGATCGTCCATTCTCCCGACCTCGATCCCAAGAAAGCGCGCATTCACACGGCGCCCAGCGCCACCATGCCTAAGCAGCGATGCGGTCCTGATCTCCGAAGTGCGCGAGCGCGTCGCCCACGGCGATGCCGTGCTCTGGCTCAACGGCGCGGAAGTGGTCAAGATGCTGCACGCCGAGGCGGGCATTCTGGTTGCGCTCAGCGACCGCGCCTTCGCCATTGCCCATGACCGCGTCGACTGGCTGCGCAAGGGAATCGAAGCGGCCCAGGCGCGCTGCGGCCAAGCTGCATCCGCCCGGCGCCGCTCCTGCTCCCGTTCCCGCCGCGCCGGCTGCCAGCCGTGCGCGCCCCCTGCCGCGCCGGTCGCGCTGGCCAAGGCGCCGCCCGCGAAAGCGAAGGGCGGCGTGCTCGACGTGGCCGCGCTCAAGCCGCGCAGCGTCAGCATCGGCGATCTCGGCCTGGCCTTCTTTGTTCCCGGCGCCTGGCGCGAAGACCGCAGCATCAAGGCGCTGCGTTTTCATGACCAGGGCAGCGGCATGCGCGTCGAAGCGAGCGGCTTTCACCGGCCCGGCCTGGCGCTGGACCAATGGGTCGGCATGCGCGTGGCGCAAGTGGAACAGGAAATGCGTTTCCTGACCCAGGCCGGTCCCTCCTACGCCATCAGCGGCGACGGGTGGCGCGATACCGTGAGCGGCAGGGCAGTCGAATTTACCGGCATCTTCCCGGGCGAAACAGTCGAAGGCCGTTACCTGGTGGCCTGCATCCACCGCGAGGGCACCGTGGTATCGATCGCCGTGCGCGCTACCGCCGAGGTGTTCCGAACAGCAGCGCGCTGGTGCAATGGCTGCTGAACCGGGTCGAGCTGGCTGGTGACGAGGCGATCGCCGCCTATCGCGCGCCAGCTGCGCGCACCACTGCCGCCAGCGCCGACCTGGCCAGCTTTGAAACCCCGCCCATGTTCAGCATGTCGCTGCAGGGGCGCATCGGGCGTCTGCGGGCGCTGGCCTGGTCGGTACCGGCCGTGATGCCGTTCGCGGCGATTGGTGTGGCCGCGGCCCTGTTGATGCAAAAGCACTCCGGCCTGGCCGTGATCCTGGCGATCACCGGCCTGGTGCTGATGTGCTGGTTTGGTCTGCGCCTGATGGTCCTGCGCCTGCACGATGTCAATCTGAGCGGGAAATGGATACTCTTGTTCCTGCTGATGTCCGGTGTGGCTAGGCGTGACCCAGAGTCCGAAACTGATGGCCGCCGTGTCCGTCCTGTTCTGGCTATTCATACTCGTCATTTACTATCTGGTGCCTGGTACCGATGGCGACAACAATTACGGGCCGCCGCCGGAACCGAACACCCCGCTGGTGAAGGTCGGCGCCGCCGTGTTCCTGCTGTTCCAGGTGTTCGCCATCTACGCCAACATCAAGGCCGCCAGCGCACTGCAGGCGCGCATTCTGCCGGGCGCCAGCGTGCAGTCGTCCGAACGCGCCGGCCCGACGCTGGTCACGTTCCGCGCGCCGGACGGCAGCTTCGTGGTTGATTTGCCGGGCACCCTGACCGAGCTGCCTTCGTCCGCCTGGCTCAATGCCCAGATGGGCAATGTGAAGCTGCGCCAGTATCACCTTGAAGAAGGCGGCCGTGCTTACCTGGTGCAGACGCTGGACTTCGGCGCGGAGCCGCAAGACCGCTATGCCATGATGAACCGGGCCGAACAGACCGTCGCGGGCCGCGATGCCACGCTGGAATCGTCCAAACCTTTCCTGTTCAATAACGGCATCAATGGCCGCGAAGTACGCGCCAGGGCGGCCGACGGCTCGCTGCGTGTGGCACGGGTGGTGTTCGTCGGATCGCAACTGGTGCTGGTCATGATGGCAGGCGCCGATACAGCCAGCCAATGCCGGGCTCGCCGAGCTCGTGTTCAAAAGTTTTCAGCTGAAATAGCATGCCGCCGGATTAACTTCCGATTGTCATGCCTGGCGATCCGTGGCACCATGCCACGGCTTGCAAATTGATCAATATTGAGTGAGAGTTGTACTTTTATGTCGCCGTCAGAAACGTTTGAGCAGGTGCTAAGCGCCGCGCAGATCGAAGGTTCGTTTAACAGTGCGTGGAAAAAGTTTGTCATGACGCGCTTTTTCGTGCCGGTCATGCCGCTCGCGGGCGACGATCCGAAGAAATTCCGGCTGGTCACCACCGCAGGCCCGCATGGCGCCTCGATCCAGATTTCCGAAGTGCGCGGAGCGGCTCGAACCGCATGCCTAAGCACGCTGGCCTCGCTCTACGGCGCCGACGTGATCCGCATGCTGCACGCCGAGGCCGACATCCTGGTCGCGCTGAGCGACCGGGCATTCAATATTGCCCGGGACCGCGTCGAATGGCTGCGCAAAGGCATCGAGGCATCGCAGGCGAAAACCGCCGCTGCCAAGGCACAGGCCGACAAGGCCGCCTCTGCGCTTGGCGCCTGCACCAGTACCAGCCCCCGTAGCCGCATCTGCGTCCGTTACGGCGTCCGCTACGGCGCCCGAGACCGCTGCCGCAACTGACAGCCCATCGGCCCCCGTCTTCGATATCGCCGCCATCGCTGCTGCGCGATGCCGCCATGCCTGAACTGGGCATCGCGCTGTCCGTGCCCGCCGCGTGGACCGAGAGCCGCAGTTCCAAGGTACTGCGTCTTACCGATCCGGTAAAGCAGCACCAAGCTGGAAGTGACCGGCCTGGTGCGCGACGATTTCTCGCTCTTCCAGTGGCAGGAGTCGCGCTTCAACCTGATTCGCCATGAAATGCGCCACCTCACCAAGGACGGCCCGACCATCAGTCTCACGAGCGAGCACTGGCGCGGCGGCCTCAAGGGCTCCACGACGGAATTTACGGGTGTCTACCCTGGTGACACGGAGCCGAGCCGCTATCTGCTGGCCTGCTTCCACCTTGACGGCGCCGTTGCCGCGATTGCCATCAAGGCCGCGTCCGCGACATTCGAGGAACAGCGCCCGCTCTACCAATGGATACTGGAGCGCATCGTTCTCGCGTCCGGACCCGGACGCCGAACGACAACCGGCGGCCGGCGCGGTGCGCGTGGAAGAGTCCGCCGGCGACGAGGTCGAGGTGGCGCCTCCTTTCTGGTTGCTGCGCAAGTTCCAACTGATGGCAGCCGTGGTCGCCGTGCTGGCGCTGGGAGGCGGGGCCGCATTGCTGTTCGGCGGCCAGGCCAAGACCGAGGTGCAAGCCGCCACCGTGCTTAAGCCAAGCGCGTGGTCGCGCTGCCGTTCGTCAAGCCATGGTCGCCACCCGAAGACAGCTTCGTGGTCGACCTGCCGCGTCCGCCGGACGAATTGCCGGTGCCGCCGATGATGCGCGAGCGCGCATCCACCTTCACCATGCACCAGTACCGCCTGTTCTCGAGCGAGCGCATCTACGGCGTGCAGACCTTCGAATACCGCCGCCTCCCCTCGAGCGACTTGATCCTCAATTCGCTCGAGGGCGTGGTGCTGGGCACCGAGGGCACCTTGCTCGACAAGCGCGACATCACTTTCGCCAATGGCGGAACCGGACGCGAAGTGCGTTCCCTGCTGCCAACCGGCAAGGTCCGCACCGGCCGCATCGCGATCATCAATTCGACCGGCGTGGTGGTGATGGTCACTGCCCACCCGGGCGAGGTCACCGACCTGCACGTGGCGGCGGTGATGAATTCCTTCCAGCCGCGCTAGAGACGCTTCGTTTGTCGATCTGATACATAAAGCAAATAAACTTCAGTAAAGGCGTATCAAAAAGCGTTAAAGTATCAAAATGGTGCAATAACTACTGCAGTGCACAAATATGGCATAATCAAATGCAGTACTCGATTCATGCAGCGGTTTGACACCATCCATCATGCAAAAAACGCTTTACGACAAACTTTGGGAATCGCACGTCGTGCGAGCCGACGACGACGGCACCACGGTGCTGTATATCGACCGCCACCTGGTGCACGAAGTGACCAGCCCGCAAGCCTTCGACGGCTTGCGCGCGGCCAAACGCCAGCTATGGCGCACTTCAGGCCAATCTGGCCGTGGCCGACCACAACGTGCCCACCACCGACCGCAAGGACGGCATTGCCGACCCCACCTCGCGCCTGCAGGTTGAAACGCTGGACGCCAACGCCAAGAGCTACGGCCTGACCTATTTCAACATGAACGACAAGCGCCAGGGCATCGTGCACGTGATCGGGCCCGAACAGGGCGCGACGCTGCCTGGCATGACGGTCGTGTGCGGCGACTCGCATACCTCGACCCACGGCGCCTTCGGCTGCCTGGCGCACGGGATCGGCACCTCCGAAGTCGAGCATGTGCTGGCCACCCAGACCCTGCTGGCCAAGAAATCCAAATCCATGCTGGTGCAGGTCGACGGCGCCATGCTTAGAAGTGACGTGACCGCCAAGGACATCGTGCTGGCCGTGATCGGCAAGATCGGCACCATCGCATGGCACCGGCTACGGATCGAGTTCGGTGGCTCCACCATCCGCGCGTGTCGATGGAAGGACGCATGACGATCTGTAACATGGCGATCGAAGCGGGCGCGCGCTTGCAGCATGGTCGCCGTGGACGACACCACCATCAATTACGTCAAGGGCCGTCCGTTTTCATAGGCCGGGCCGCACTGGGAACGCGCGGTCGGCTACTGGCGCACGCTGCATTCGGATCCGGGTGCGCCTTCGACCTGGTGGTCACCCTCAACGCCACCGAGATCCGGCCGCAGGTCACCTGGGGCACTTCGCCCGAGATGGTCGTGGCCATCGACGGCCGCGTGCCGGACCCGGACGACGAAAAAGACGCCGTGCGGCGCGACGCGATGGAAAAGGCCCTGGTCTACATGAACCTCAAGCCGAACACCCCGATCGCCGACATCCGCATCGACAAGGTCTTCATCGGCTCGTGCACCAATTCGCGCATCGAGGATTTGCGCGCTGCCGCCGCCGTCGTGCGCGGCAAGCACCGCGCCTCGAACGTGCGCCTGGCGCTGGTGGTTCCCGGTTCGGGGCTGGTCAAGGACCAGGCCGAGCGCGAGGGCCTCGACAAGATCTTCAAGGACAGCCAAGCTTCGAATGGCGCGAGCCAGGCTGCT
Organism: Massilia sp. H-1; assembly: GCA_024703915.1. Classification (GTDB taxonomy): domain Bacteria; phylum Pseudomonadota; class Gammaproteobacteria; order Burkholderiales; family Burkholderiaceae_D; genus Telluria_A. The sequence continues at coordinate 4,365,807 of CP087969.1, forward strand.
CGATGTGCCTTGCAATGAACGCCGACCGGCTTGAGCCGGGCGAGCGCTGCGCCTCCACCTCGAACCGCAATTTCGAGGGTTAGGCAGGGGCAGGGCGGACGCACCCACCTGGTGTCGCCCGCCATGGCGGCGGCGGCTGGTATCACCGGCCACTTCGTCGATGTACGCGCACTGCGCTGATAAAAACTATTACCCATAGAGACAATCATGAAAAAACTATTCGCCCTGACCATCATCGCCGTCATGCTAGTTGGCTGCAATACCGTTGCCGGTTTTGGCAAGGACATTGAAAAAGTCGGCTCCAAGATGGAAGGCGCCGCCAAAAAATAACGCAACGCGGGGCCCCGTGGTCCGCGCCAGGGACCATGGAAAAATTCACGATATACGAAGGACTGGTGGCGCCGCTCGACCGCGCCAATGTCGACACCGACGCCATCATTCCAAAGCAATTCCTCAAGTCGATCCACCGCACCGGTTTCGGTCCGAACCTGTTCGACGAGTGGCGCTATCTCGATCACGGCGAACCGGGCAAGGACAACAGCGGCCGTCCGAAGAATCCTGGCTTCGTGCTCAATGAGCCGCGCTACCAGGGCGCCTCGATTCTGCTCACGCGCAAGAACTTCGGCTGCGGTTCCTCGCGCGAACACGCGCCGTGGGCGCTCGACCAGTACGGCTTCCGCGCCATCATCGCGCCTAGCTTTGCCGACATCTTCTTCAACAACTGCTACAAGAGCGGCCTGCTGCCGATCGTGCTGTCCGAATCGCAGGTCGAGCACCTGTTCAATGAAGTCAAGGCCTTCCCCGGCTTCAAGCTGGTGGTCGACCTTGAACAGCAGCGCATCGCCACCGCCAGCGGCAGCCTGTCGTATGAATTCCAGATCGACCCGTTCCGCAAGTACTGCCTGATGAACGGCCTGGACGACATCGGCCTGACCCTGCGCCACGCCGACGAGATCCGCGCCTTCGAAGAGCGCCACCTTGCCGCCCAGCCCTGGCTGGCCAACGTCATCTGAGAAGAACCAGCACATGAAAATCGCAATCCTCCCCGGCGACGGTATCGGTCCTGAAATCATGGCGCAAGCGGTGCGCGTACTGAACGCACTGGGCGAACCATTCGAATTAGAGAGCGCGGAAGTCGGCGGCGCCACTACGCGGCCCACGGCCACCCGCTGCCCCCAAGCACCCTGGCGCTGGCCAAGGCGGCCGACGCGGTGCTGTTCGGCGCCGTCGGCGACTACCAGTACGACAAGCTCGAACGCGCTGCGTCCGGAGCAGGCCATCCTGGGCCTGCGCCGCGAACTGTCGCTGTTCGCCAACCTGCGCCCGGCGATCCTGTATCCCGAGCTGGCTTGGCGCCTCGACCCTGAAACCGGAAGTGGTCTCGGGCCTGGACATCCTGATCATCCGCGAACTGACCGGCGACATCTACTTCGGCAAGCCGCGCGGCGTGCGCGAATGCCCGGACGGTCCGTTCAAGGGCGAACGCGAAGGCTTCGACACCATGCGCTACGCCGAGACCGAAATCCGCCGCATCGCCCATGTGGCCTTCCAGGCGGCGCGCAAGCGCAGCAAGCGTCACCAGCGTGGACAAGGCCAATGTGCTGGAAACCTTCCAGTTCTGGCGCGACATCGTCACCGACGTGCACCAGGAATACCGCGACGTCGAGCTCGAGCACATGTATGTCGACAATGCGGCCATGCAGCTGGTGCGCGCCGAAAAAATTCGACGTCATCGTCACCGGCAATATGTTCGGCGACATCCTGTCGGACTGCGCGGCCATGCTGACCGGTTCGATCGGCATGCTGCCATCGGCCTCGCTGGACGCCAACAACAAGGGCTTGTACGAGCCCTCGCACGGTTCGGCGCCGGACATCGCGGGCAAGGGCATCGCCAATCCGCTGGCCACCATCCTGTCGGCGGCCATGATGCTGCGCTTCTCGCTGAACAAGCCGGAGCAGGCGGACCGGATCGAGACCGCGGTCAAGAAGGTATTGGCGCAGGGCTTGCGCACGCCGGATATTTACGAGGCCGGAACGACGAAAGTGAGCACCGAGGACATGGGCAGCGCAGTCGTGCGCGCCCTCGCCTGAGAGGGTAGCCAAACGGGCTATGGCACGGGGCCGGTAAGCGGTCTATATTGAATGCAGCACCGCTGGCGAATCAGGTCGCCAGCGTCTTTTCTACACTCACTGAGAGAGCATGATGAAATTAGTAGGCTTGGTAGGCTGGCGCGGTATGGTAGGTTCGGTCCTGATGCAGCGCATGCAGGACGAGGGCGATTTCGCCCACATCAGAACCGGTGTTCTTCACCACCTCGAACGCGGGCGGCAAGGCCCCGGCGATGGCAAAGAACGAAACCACCCTGAAGGACGCGACCGACATTACCGAGCTGTCGAAATGCGAGATCATCATTTCCTGCCAGGGCGGCGACTACACCACCGAGGTGTTCCCCAAGCTGCGCGGCTTAGCTGGAACGGCTACTGGATCGACGCCGCCTCGACCCTGCGCATGAACGACGACGCCGTCATCGTGCTCGATCCGGTCAATCTGGACGTGATCAAGAATGCCATGACAAAAGGCGTGAAGAATTACATCGGCGGCAACTGCACCGTGTCCTGCATGCTGATGGGCCTGGGCGGCCTGTTCCAGCACAATCTGGTCGACTGGATGAGCTCGATGACCTATCAGGCCGCTTCCGGCGGCGGCGCCCAGCACATGCGCGAACTGCTGACCCAGTTCGGCACCATCAACAGTTCGGTCAAGGCGCTGCTCGACAATCCGGCCGCCGCCATCCTCGAAATCGACCGCACCGTGCTGGCCACCCAGCATGGCATGTCGGCCGATGAGACCAAGCAGTTCGGCGTGCCGCTGGCTTAGCAACCTGATCCCGTGGATCGACAAGGACCTGGGCAACGGCCAGTCGAAGGAAGAGTGGAAAGCCGAGCGCCGAAACCAACAAGATCCTGGGCCTGGGCGCCGCCTTCGGCAGCCAGGAGATCCCGGTCGATGGCCTGTGCGTGCGCATCGGCGCCATGCGCTGCCATTCGCAGGCGCTGACCATCAAGCTGAAAAAGACGTGCCGCTCGACGAAATCAACGACATCATCGCTGCCAACAACCAGTGGGTGAAGGTGGTGCCGAACACGCGCGAAGCGTCGGTGAAGGACTTGTCATGCGGCCGCCGTGACCGGCAGCCTGACCATTCCGGTGGGGCGTTTGCGCAAGATGTCGATGGGCGGCGAATACCTGTCCACCTTCACCGTCGGCGACCAATTGCTGTGGGGCGCAGCGGAACCACTTCGCCGCATGCTTCGTATCATCCTCGACAAGTAAGTTGTCAAAATGTGCAGCGCCCCTTTGGGCGCTGCACGGCCCCTTCCGCCAAAAGTGTTGCTGCATCTGTGCAAAAGATTGCAGCAAATTGCGCTGTTTTACAGGGACTTAGGGCCTACTTATCATCCAAAAGCTTGCATGCTCTAGAGCATGATGATATGTTGAGACCTCCGGGAAACCAGCTTTCTCCCCAGTCAACTCATAATACCCCCAAATATGCGTTTAAACACTCGCTCAAAGATCACTTCGTTCGCGTTGAAAACCCTGTCCGGCGCGATCGCCAGTGCAGTGTTGTTGTCCTCAACGGCGCACGCAGCAGGACTCGGCAAACTGACCGTCCTGTCCTCGCTCGGCCAGCCGCTGAACGCCGAAATCGAACTGACCGCGGTCACGGCCGAAGAAGCCAGCGCGCTGACCGCCAAGCTGGCGCCGACCGATGCCTTCCGACAGGCCAATATTGACTTCAACCCGGCCCTGCTGACCCTGCGCTTTTCCGTAGAAAAGCGCGGCAGCCGCCAGTTCATCAAGATTACTTCGCCTACGCCAGTGAACGAGCCCGTTCGTCGACATGCTGCTCGAACTGAACTGGAATAGCGGCAAGCTGGTGCGCGAATACACCTTCCTGCTCGATCCGGCGGAAATCCGTTCAGGCCCAGCCAGCGCAAGTGACCGCGCCGGTCGACGTTCTGTCGCAAGGCAAGAGCACCAAGGCCCCGCGCCCGGCGCCAAGCACCTGCAGTTGCTGCCGAGTCCGCACCGTCGCCATCGACGGCCGCATGCCAACCAAGTCATGCACCGAAGCCGACGGCGACTATAAAGTCCAGAAGGGTGACACCCTGGGCAAGATCGCCGCCAAGCTCAAGTAGGCCGAAGTCTCGCTCGACATGATGCTCGTGGCGCTGTACCGCGCCAACCCGGATTCCTTCATGCAGCAACAATATGAACCGCCTGAAGTCGGGCCAGATCCTGTCCGTGCCGGACGAGGCTGCCATCAAGGCAACTGGCAATGGCGAAGCGCGCGGCGTGGTTGTCGCGCACGCGGCCGATTTCAATGCCTACCGCAACAAGCTGGCTAAGCCAGGTCGCCTCGTCCTCGCCGGACAAGGCGCCGGAAGCGACCCAGAGCACCGGCGGCAAGATCACCAGCAAGGTGGAAGAGAAACGCAACGCGGTCAACGAGTCGAAAGACCAGCTCAAACTGTCCAAGGCCAACACCGAAGGCAAGGCTGGCGCGGAAGACCGCATCGCCAAGGAACGCGCACTGGCCGAAGCCAATGCCCGCGTCAAGGAACTCGAGCGCAACGTCAGCGAGCTGGAAAAGCTGATGGTCATCAAGAACAAGGCCGCGGCCGACGCCGCAGCCGCTGCTGCCGCCAAGTCGCAGCCGGCCAAGCCAGGCGCCGTGCTTAGGCCCCTGGTCGTGCCGCCAGCGGCCGCCGTCAAGCTTCTACCCCCCGGCACCTGCACCGGTGGTCACGCCACCGGCAGCCAAGCCAGTGGCCAAGCCGCCAGTCGCCGCCGCACCAGCGGCCAGCGTGCCAGCTCCGGCACCGGCCATGACCGAACCGATGGCCAGCGTGCTTAAGCACCTGCTGCCGACGTGCCCATGGCGCCTGTGGTCAAGCAGCCGTCAAGCCGCCGCTGCCGAAGAAAAAACCGGTCGTGGCCGAGCCAGGCATCGTCGACATGCTGATGGATAACATCATGCTGATCCTCGGCGTGCTGGCAGCCATCGCCGTGGCCGTCGGCGGCTTCGTGTTCATGAAAAGCCGCCGCCAGGACGATGGGCACTCGCCGAGCGAGCCGTCGATCCTGGGCGCGCCAACCGACCAGGCACACTCGCTGTTCGCCGAAACGGGCGGCCAGAGCGTGGACACCAGCAACAGCGTGTTCAACTCCAGCTTCGCCCCATCGGCCAGCCAGCTCGACACCAATGAAGTCGATCCGGTCGCCGAAGCCGACGTCTACATCGCCTACGGCCGTGATGCCCAGGCTGAAGAAATCCTGGAAGGAAGCGCTGCGCACCCATCCGGAACGCTACCCGGTCCGCCTGAAACTGCTCGAGATCTACGCCGCCCGCAAGGACCTGCGCAGCTTCGAAGCGCAGTCGAGCGACCTGTACAGCATGACCAAGGGCCAGGGCGACGAGTGGGCGCAAGCCGCCGCGCTGGGCCTGGCGATTGATCCGAACAACCCTCTGTACGCCAGCGCCGCCAATGCTGGTCCATCGACCGTGATTCCAGCCCATGAGCAGGCACAGTCGGTGAACTTGGGAAAGCCGAATGAAGCCGTCGTAGCACCAGCAGCGGACCTGCACCAGGACCTGGCTGCCACTGCATCATGCGGCTTCAGCCAAGCCAGCCGAAGATCTCGACTTCGACCTGGGCGGCCTGTCGTTCGAGCCGGTCGCGCCAGCGGCACCAGTGGCCAGCGCGAATGCGCCTGACCTCGATTTCGCCATGCCTGGCGTGGTCACATCGGCGGCCAAGGCCGACGAGCCGATGGACATGGGCTTTAACATGGACTTCGACGCACCGGCCGTGCCAGCGCCAAAAGACGACGTGCCTGCCACCGACTTCTCGGCCGAATTTGCCAGCAGCGGCAAGGACGACCTGTCCGGCATGGGCGACCTGGCTGCCGCCTTCGATATTCCGCAAACGCCAGTCAGCGCAGCGCCAGCCGCACCAGCCCTCGATCTCGGTTCGATGAACTTCGACCTGCCATCGTCGGCCAGCGCGCTAAGCATCGCCATCGTTCGACATGTCGAGCATCGACCTGGACCTGCCAGCGACCGACACCGCCGACACCGCACTGCCGGGCTTTGACAACACGGTCGTGATGGATCTCGGTGGCGAACAGACCGCCGCGCACATGGAAATGGAAACCAAGCTGGACCTGGCGATTGCTTACCAGGAAATTGGCGACAAAGAAGGTGCCCGCGAACTGCTTGACGAAGTCATCAAGGGTGGCAGCAATGAACAGGTCGGCAAAGCCAACGCCATGCGCGCCAAGCTGGCCTAAGAAGCAAGTCGTATTGGATCCACATTGAACCGGATAGCACTTGGGGTCCAGTACGACGGTACCGCCTGGAACGGGTACCAGAAGCAGCCAGACAGACATACCGTGCAGGACCAGCTGGAAATCGCGCTTGAGAAGTTCGCGAGGACCCAGCTGGCCACCACCTGCGCAGGGCGCACCGATACCGGTGTCCATGCGCTGGAGCAGGTAGTCCATTTCGACACCGAACTGACCCGCGAGATGCAATCCTGGGTCAGGGGCGTGAATGCCTTTCTCCCCGATTCGATTGCCGTACGCTGGGCCAGCACGATTCCCGTGTTGCCGGGCCAGGAGTTCCACGCCCGCTTTGCCGCCTTCGCGCGCACCTATCACTACGTGCTCTACAACAATCCCGTGCGCTCGCCCTTGCTGGTGGGCCGCAGCCAGGCTGGACTTTCCGTCCGCTCGACGTCGATCTGATGCGCGAAGCGGCGCAATGCCTGATCGGCACCCACGATTTCTCGGCCTTCCGCTCGTCCCAGTGCCAGGCCAAGACCCCCATCAAGCAGATGCACGAAGTGCGCATCGAGCGGCGCGGCGAAGCGATCGTGTTCACGCTGCGCGCCAGCGCCTTCCCTGCACCACATGGTGCGCAACCTGATCGGTTCGCTCATCTACGTGGGCCAGGGCCGCCACACGCCGGCCTGGCTGGGCGACGTGCTCGAAGGGCGCGACCGCAACGACGCCGCGCCCACCTTCATGCCCGACGGCCTGTACCTGGCCAAAATCGATTACGATCCCAAGTGGGGACTGCCGCAGGACGCGACCAGCCCGTTACCCTGGTTCTGAGCATGCCACGCACACGCATCAAGATTTGCGGACTGACCCGTCCTGAAGACGTCGCCGCGGTGGTCGCCTGCGGCGCCGACGCGCTCGGCTTCGTGTTCTATCCGCCCAGCCCGCGCTACGTGACGCCGCAGCAGGCCGCCGCCCTGATGGCCGCGGTGCCGCCGTTCGTGACCACGGTGGCCCTGTTCGTCAATGCGGGCGTGGACGAGGTGATGGCGGTGGCCGCCGTGGCCCCCTTCGCCCAGATCCAGTTTCATGGTGACGAGACTCCGGAATCGTGTGCCGCCATCGCGGCCGCCGTCGGCTAAGCCCTTCCTGCGGGTTTTTCGCGTCAAACCCGACACCAGCGCGGCCGATTTGCTAGAATATGAGCATCAATACCGTTCTGCCAGTCCCTTGTATGCGGGTTTGTTGCTCGATACCTTTGTGGACGCCTACGGCGGAGCAGGAAAGGCATTCGATTGGTCTCTCATTCCAAAAGAACTCGCGCCTCGGGTCGTTTTAAGTGGTGGCTTGAGCGTACCAAACGCGACTGACGCGGTGGTACGTGTACGCCCCTACGCGGTCGACATCAGCAGTGGTGTCGAGGCGGCCAAGGGGATCAAGGACGCCTGCAAGATCGCCGCCTTCGTGGCGGCGGTGCGGGCAGCCGATGCCACCATTGAAAGCGAGAATTCCCATGAAAGAAGCACCTGAGCGCGCCGCGGCCGCTCCCCTGTTCCACACCCCTGAATACAATCTGCCCGACGCGCGCGCCATTTCGGCCCCCTACGGCGGCTCCTTTGTCGCCGAAACGCTCAGCCACGCGCTGGCCGAACTGAACGCGGCGTACGCGCGCTACAGCACCGATCCCGAGTTCCTGGAAGAGTTCCGCTACGAACTGGAAGCACTTCGTCGGCCGTCCCTCGCCGATCTACCACGCCAAGCGCTGGTCGCAGCAGCAGGGCGGGGCGCAGATCTATTTCAAGCGCGAAGACCTGAACCACACCGGCGCGCACAAGATCAATAACGTGATCGGCCAGGCGCTGCTGGCGCGCCGCATGGGCAAGCCGCGCATCATCGCCGAAACCGGCGCCAAGCCAGCATGGCGTGGCCACCGCCACCATCTGCGCCCGCTTCGGGCTCGAGTGCGTGGTCTACATGGGCAGCGAAGACGTCAAGCGCCAGGCCCAGAACGTGTACCGCATGAAGCTGCTGGGCGCGACCGTGGTGCCGGTCGAATCGGGTTCCAAGACGCTCAAGGACGCGCTCAATGAAGCCATGCGCGACTGGGTCACCAACATCGAGAACACCTTCTACATCATCGGCACCGTGGCCGGGCCGCATCCGTATCCGATGATGGTGCGCGACTTCCAGTCCGTGATCGGCGAAGAATGCCTGGTGCAGATGCCCGAGATGGTAGGCCGCCAGCCGGACTATGTGCTGGCCTGTATCGGCGGCGGCTCGAACGCGATGGGCATCTTCTATCCCTACATCGACGAAAAGAACGTCAAGCTGATCGGGGTCGAAGCGGTAGAAGCGAAGGGCTGGACACGGGCAAGCATTCGGCCTCGCTGACGGCCGAGCTACCCGGGCGTCCTGCATGGCAACCGCACCTACCTGCTGCAGGACGAGAACGGGCAGATCATCGAGACGCATTCGGTGTCGGTTAGGCCTCGATTATCCGGGCGTGGGGCCGGAACATGCATGGCTCAAGGATCTCAGGCGCGCGCAGTACGTGTCGGTGACCGACAGCGAGGCGCTGGCGGCCTTCCATGACTGCTGCCATATCGAAGGGATCATTCCGGCGCTCGAATCGTCGCACGCGCTGGCCTACGCGGCCAAGCTGGCGGCCACGCTGCCGAAAGATCAAATCATTCTGGTCAACCTGTCGGGCCGCGGCGACAAGGACATGCACACGGTGGCGGAGCGGATGGGGCTCGATTTCAGTTAGCGCGTCGTCCTCGCGCAGGCGGGGACCCATGGCACCTGCGCGTCGACGCACACGTGCCATGGGCCCCGCCTTCGCGAGGGCGATGTCGTGGTTTGCCGCCCCTTCCAATATCAGAAAGAATTCCATGTCCAGAATCGCACCAACCTTTGCCGCCCTCAAGGCAAACAACAAGACCGGTCTCGTCACCTTCATCACCATGCATGACCCCGGCCCGGAAATGACGGTCCCCCTGATGCACGCCCTGGTCATGCATGGTGCCGACGTCCTCGAACTGGGCGTGCCGTTTTCCGATCCGATGGCCGAAGGCCCGGTCATCCAGCGCGCTTGCGAGCGTGCGCTCAAGTTCAACATCAGTACCGGCGATGTGCTCGAGTACGTGCGCCAGTTCCGCAGAAACGAATCAGAGCACCCCGGTCGTGCTGATGGGCTACGCCAATCCGATCGAACGGATGGGCACCGATGCCTTCATCGCGGCCTCCAAGGCGGCCGGCGCTGACGGCGCCATCGTGGTCGACTATCCACCGGAGGAGTGCGAGCAGTTCATGCCGGCGCCATGCAGGCGGCGGGGCTAGATCTGATCTTCCTGCTGGCGCCCACCTCGACGCCCGAACGGATCGCCCAGGTGGCCCGCTTCGGCAGCGGCTTCCAGTTACTACGTCTCGCTCAAGGGAGTCACCGGTGCTTAAGCAATATCGACACAGCCGACGTGGCGCGCCGCCTGGCCGCGATCCGGGAGCATGTGAAGCTGCCGGTCGGCGTGGGCTTCGGGATCCGCGATGCGGCCACCGCGCGCCGTGGCCGAGGTGGCCGACGCCGTGGTGATCGGCAGCCGCATCATCCAGGAGATTGAAGCGACGCCGAAGGACCAGGCGGTAGCGGCGGTCCGCAGTTTCGTGGCGGGTATCAGAACCGCGCTCGACACGCGCGGCTAGCCCGCTCAGCGCATCGCCACGCTGGTGCCTTCCGGCCTGGCGTCGTGCTGCGCCAGCGCGCTGGGTGTCACGTCCCAGCACCACCCGTACATCGGCGTTGCTTAAGCCAGCTTGGCCGATGCGGTCATCTGCACCGGCCCGTCGATCAGCTTGCGCAGCGACGCGGCCTGGGTGGCGTGCTGCGGCCGGTACAAGATCTGCGTGGTCTGCTGGCCGAACGGACGCTGATTGGTCAGGCGCGCCACCATCACCCCCTGTTTGCCCAGCATCGCGCCGACCCGGCGCGCCAGTCCCGCCGTCCCCACGCCATTCGATACTTCCACCCGCGCTGTCCCCGGCGCGGCAGCCGGAGCCGCTGTTGCGGCGGCAAGCGGCAGCACCGCACGCGGTGCCTAAGCATCTTCAGTTCGTACACATTGGGAATCAACTGCACCAGTTCCATGCGCTGCTGCAGGCAGGCGCGGCTGGCACGGGCAGCACCGCCATTGGCGGTTCGGCGGCCTTGGCAAGTGCAACCGGCGTGTCTGGCGACGCGCTGGCCGGTGCTGTCACTGGCGCGGGACCGGCTGCCAGCACGCTTAAGCAGCGCCGCCAGCCAGCGCGGTTTCGGCCAGGCGCAGATTGTTGCGGGCCCGTTCATTGCCGCCGTCGAGCGTGAGCGCCATGCGCATCTCCAGCACGGCGCTGGCATGGTCGCCGCGCAGATAGTCGATGTAACCGAGGTTGTTATGCGCCTGCGCCACGCCGGGATGCTCGGCCACCACGGCCAGCATCATGGCGCGCGCCTGGTCCAGACGGCCCTGCTGGGCATGGATGGCGGCTGCGGCGATGCGCGCTTCCATGTGCCCCGGATCGCGCGCGATGGCGTAGGTGTAGCCGGACAGGGCGACGTCCAGATTGCCCTGGCCCTGGTGGTGGCGCGCCAGCTGGTAGTAGGCCTCGGCCGTTTCGTCGGACGAGTGATTGATCTTGTAGGACGGCTGCACCAGCAACTGGCGCGGCGTGTGGGTGGTGGTGCTGCAGGCCGACAGCATGAAGATGCTTAAGCAATGCAGCAGACGAGTTGACGGGGTGCGGACATGGAAGTTCTCCTCTTATTGGTTTGCCAGGGTAGGCAACAGGACGTGGTAGATCTGCAGCATGGCCGGTCCCATGAGTACCACCATGAGCGCGGGGAAGATAAAGAAGATGAGCGGGAACAGCAGCTTGAGTCCGATCTTGGCGGCGGTTTCCTCGGCCCGCATGCGGCGCTTGGTGCGCAGCAGGTCGGACTGGATCCGCAGCGAGGCGGCGATGCTGGTGCCGAAACGCTCGGCCTGGATCAGCATCGACACCAGCGCGTCGACGTCTTCGACGCCGGTGCGCAGCGCCAGGTTGCGCAAGGCTTTTCCTTGGTGCCCATGCGCGCAGCTCGAGCGTGACCAGGGTCAGCTCTTCGCTCAGGATGGGACTGGACAGGCCGATCTCACCGGCCACGCGCGACAGTGCCGCATCGACCCCGAGACCGGCTTCGACGCAGATCGTCATCAGGTCGAGCGCGTCGGGGAAGCTTTCGAAGATCTCGTTCTGGCGGCGGCCGATCGCGTTCCTGAGCAGCAGATTCGGCAGATAGGTGCCGAAGGTGGCCGCCAGCAGCAGGTACAGCAGCAGGGTATGGGTGTCGCCGCCGTCGCCTTTGCCGCTCATGAAAAAGTACACGAGCATCGGCAGCAGCAGCGCCAGGATGGTCTTGGCCACGAAGAAGATGGCTTAGGCGCGGCGGGCTGGCGGTAGCCTAAGCCATGATGAAGCGGGTACGGATGGCCGAGCGTTCCCAGTTATCGTCCGGCAGCGACAGCTTGGCCAGCGGCGAGGTGATCTTGGCGATGTGCTCGATCAGCGGCGTGTGGGGGCGCGCGACCGGCGCGCCGCCGTCCTTGGACAGGGCCGCGATCCGGCCCTGCACCGCGCTGCGCGTGGCCAGCCGCATCGTCGCCAAAGGCGCCGCCCAGGACGGCGAAGAAGACCAGCATGAGGAAGGCGATCTGGATGGCAGTCATGGCTACACCTTGATGTTAATGATTTTGCGCATGGCGAGGATCCCCAGGAACATCATGAACAATGCGCCTGCGATCATCATGCGGCCGGTCGGGTCGAGGTAGAGCACTTCGAGAAAGGAGGGATTGGTCAGCTGGATCATGGCGGCGGCGCCGAACGGCAGCAGCGACAGGATCCAGGCCGACAGCTTGCCTTCGGCCGACAGCACCCGCACCTGGGCGAACAGCTTGATCCGGTCGCGCATGATGCCGCTGATATTGGCCAGCAGCTCGGCCAGGTTGCCGCCGGTCTCGCGCTGGATCACGACCGCGATCACGAAAAAGCGCAGATCGGTCAGCGGCACCCACGACGACAGGCTCACCAGCGCATCCTGCATGCTGATGCCGAAATTGACTTCGTCGAAGGCGAGCTTGAATTCATCGCACAGGGGCGCGCTCATCTCTTCGCCCACCATCTTGAGGGCGGTCGGGAAGGCGTGGCCGGCGCGCAGGGCGCGGCCCATCATGTCGAGCGCGTCCGGCAACTGCCCTTCGAACTTGAGCAGGCGCTGGCCGCGCGCCCGGCGCACGTACAGCAGCGGCAACAGGCCCAGGCAGGCGCCCAGCAGGAAGCCGGTCCAGCCGGGCGCGATGAAGGCCGCCAGCAGCATGCCGCCCAGCGCGAACATCAGCATCAGGCCCAGCAGGTAGCCCACCGTCCAGCGCAGGCCGGACTGGGCCAGGTAGTTGTCGATGCTGATCGAGAACTGCATCTGTTCGAGCAGGGCCTGGATCTGGGGCGACTTGGCCAGCTGGCGCTGGCGGATCATGGAGGCCTGCTCCGACTGGCCCTTGGCGCTCATCGCGCGCAGGCGGCGGGCAATGCGCGCCGCTTCCGGTCCGTGGCTGCTGTTCCAGGCGATGAAGCCGCCTTCGATGGCCAGTACCACGGCCACGAAGATCAGGGTCCCGAATACGTAATAGAGGTAGTCCATGACGTCCTCGCGCTAGGAGAAAATACGGGTCGGGTCGAACAGGTTTTCGGGCACCGCCACGCCGAAGTTCTTGAGCCGCTCGACAAAGCGCGGACGCACGCCGGTGGCGCAGAAATGGCCGACCACCATGCCCTTCTCGTCGGTGCCGGTCTGGCGGAAGGCGAACACTTCCTGCATCGTGATCATCTCGCCTTCCATGCCGGTGATCTCGGAAATCGAGACCACCTTGCGCCGCCCGTCGGTCAGGCGCGACACCTGCACCACCACCCCGATCGTGGAACTGATCTGCTGGCGCATGGCCTTGGTGGGCAGGCTTAGCCGCGGCCATGCTGAGCATGTTTTCCAGGCGCGTGAGGGCGTCGCGCGGGGTATTGGCGTGGATGGTCGCCATCGAGCCTTCGTGGCCGGTGTTCATCGCCTGCAGCATGTCGAGCGCTTCGGGGCCGCGCACCTCGCCCAGGATGATGCGGTCCGGGCGCATGCGCAGGGCGTTGCGTACCAGCGCGCGCTGGGTCACTTCGCCGTTGCCTTCGATATTCGGCGGCCGCGTTTCCAGGCGCACGATGTGCGGCTGCTGCATCTGCAGTTCGGCCGCGTCTTCGACCGTCACGATCCGTTCGCTGTGGCTGATGAAGCCGGAGATCACGTTGAGCATGGTGGTCTTGCCGCTGCCGGTGCCGCCCGAGATCAGGATGTTGACCTTCGACTTGCCCAGGCCTTGCAGGATCTCGGCCATGGGTGCGGTCATCGACTGGAAGTCGACCAGATCCTGCAGCTTGAGCGGCTCGGCCGAAAAGCGCCGGATCGACATGATCGGGCCGTCGATCGCCAGCGGCGGGATGATGGCGTTCACGCGCGAGCCGTCCGGCAGGCGGGCGTCGACCATCGGGCTCGATTCGTCGATCCGGCGGCCCACGCGCGAAACGATCTTGTCGATGATCTTCATCAGGTGGGCGTCGTCGGTGAAGGTCACGTGCGACAGTTCGAGCTTGCCGTGGCGCTCCACGTACACCTGCTTGTAGGTGTTGACCAGGATGTCCGAGATGGTCGGGTCTTCCAGCAGCGGTTCGAGCGGACCGAAGCCGAGCACCTCGTACTGGACGTCGCGCGTGAGGTTGCGCCGCTCGCTGTCGTTGATGACCACCGTCTCTTCTTCGAGCAGGCGTCCGACCAGGGTCTTGATCTCGTCGCGGATCTGGTCTTGCGACAGGCGCTGCATGCCTTCCAGGTCAACCCGGTCCAGCAGCGACTGGTGCAGGCGGTGCTTGAGCTGCTGATAGGCGCGGTTGTCGATATTGCCGCCACCGCCACTGAAGGTCGGTTTGGTGCCGAGGCGGTCGCGTAGCGAGTTGGTATCCTTGATCATGTTCTGTACTCCTGTAACGGGTTCCGGAAACGCCGGTCAGCTGCGAAACAATTTGGACAACCATCCAGGCCGCGATTCGGTCTCGGCCGGGCCTGACAGCTCGCGCGCCATCTCGCCGATCGCTTTCGAGAGCGGACTGGCGGGGTCGAGCTTGAGAATCGGCACGCCCTGGTTGACCGAGGCGGCCGCCGCTTCATAGTGGTTCGGCATGGTGTGGTGGATGCGGGTGCCGTAAGCGCCTTCGAGGTCGGTCAGTCGGATCTGGCCTAGGCCTTGTGGTGCCGGTTGACGATCAGCGAAATCTTGTCGTGGCTGTAGTCGAGGCGAATTGAACACGCCCAGCAGGCGCTTGCCGTCGCGGATGTAGGGCAGGGTGGTCTGCAGGATCGGGTAGATCATGTCGGCCTGGTCGAGCGCGCGCACCGACACCGCGTCGAGCGTGCGGCCGATGTCGAGCAGGATGAAATCGTAGTGGCGCCGCGCCAGCTTGAGCAGGGTGTCGACATGCTCGGGCTTCACGTCTTCCGAATGGGACGGATCTTCGGGCGCGGCCAGCACCGAGAAATTGGGCGTCACGCTGACCATGCTGGCGGCCAGGAAGGACGGGTCGATGCGGTGGATCTGCTTGCACACGTCGGCCAGCGTGGCCACCGGCTTGTGCTCGGAGACGAACAGGGTGGCATCGCCGAACTGCAGGTTCAGGTCGAGCAGGCAGACCTTCTTGTTTTCCAGCGAAGCGAGCGCGTAACCGAGATTGGTGGCCAGGAAGGTGGCGCCGCTGCTGCCCTTGCAGGAGACGAAGGCGAGCACCTTGCCCATGCCGGCGTTGGCGCGGCTTTCGCGCTTGTCGGCGATGCGGCGCAGGGCCGGATACAGGGTGGCCGGTGCGGCCGGCATGAGGGCACCACTTCGCGCACGCCGGCAAGCGCATGGCCTGCAGCAGGAATTCGGGCGTCTGCTGGCTCGACACCAGGATCATGGCGGTGTTCGGCATCGCGTAGCCGAGCCGCTCGAGGCGCTCGGTGTCGGCCGCGTCAAGCGTATCCTGGGCCAGCACCAGCACGTCGATCGCGCCCGGTTCGGCAATGCCCAGCAGCCGTTCAAGCGAGGCTGGCAGCACCGAGATTTCGTCGGCGCTGCTGCGTTCACGCAGCTGGCGGGCCAGTTCGGTCAGCTGCTTGTCGTCGGTCGATACTACGGTGATTCTCATGGTCGCATCCTGTCAATCGAAGGGGTCAGGTCTCGAAGCCCATGCTCTCGGCATGCATGGTCACGCTCGATTCCGGCAGCTTGAACGGCAGCAGCTTGATCAGCGAAATCATCGGGCTGTACTTGGCATTCGGATCGATCGAGACGCGCACGCTGTAGATGCAGTCGTTCACGCGCGCGGCATCGCCGCAGGCCGACAGGTTGTCGGCCGGGTCGGTTTACAGCGCACCGACCACGTTGCTTAAGCGCTGTTGAGGTATTCGATGATGATGCTGCTTTTGCTGATTTCCGCGCCGCCCGGCAGGGTGGCGGCGCCGAACAGGGCCAGGGTCTTGGCCGTGTCTTCGTCATCGATCCAGCGCACCGTCATTTCGCGCGCCGCGCGCCGCGTCACTTCCTGCAGCGTGTTATGGATGTACATCACGCGGGCGAATTCGAGCGCGCCGAAAATGAGCGTGAAGAACAGCAGCGCGGTCAGCGAGAATTCCACTGCGATGGCGCCGCGGCTGCGCCCGGGGAAGGGTAGGGTGTTCATCGCATGTAGGGCATGGTCGTGCCCGGAGCCAGGTTGACGGTGTAGTTGCGGTCGGTGCCCACCAGGAAGGGAATGGTCGAACCGAGGAACATCGCGTAGCCGGTGACGCTCACGCGCACGCCTACTTAAGGCACGGTGGAATCGCTGCAGGCAATGGTATTGAGCGAGGCGTCCAGGCAGGTGACACTGACGTTGCTGGTGCTAAAACCGGTCACGCTTAAGCACTGGTGGCGGCCGCATTGACTTCGGTGCGGGCAGCGCCCACGCCGCTCGAGGCCAGGGTCGACGGCGCCGAGACGGCCAGCGTGCGGGCCGCATTGCGGGTGGCCTTGGACAGCGCATCGTAGTACCAGAACGCGCGCCCGAATTCGAGGATGCCGGTGATGACCGAGACCAGGATCGTCAGGATCAGGGCAAACTCGATGATGGCGCCGCCGCACTGGCTGCGCGCGCGATGGGGGGAGGGACGGGTGCGCATGGCGGTCACCTGTAGAGCTTGATTTCGGAATTGGGCACCGGCTCGATCAGCCCGGCGAACTCGACGTACAGCCCCTTGCTGCTGCCCGACAATGCGGCCGGACGCTGCATGAAGAAGCGGCCCACGCCCAGCAGCGGCACCTTCTTGCAGGCGCCGGAACCGGCCGGTATCGTGCAATCGAGCAGGGGCAGGTTCATCAGGCGGCGGTTGATGCTGCCGCTGCTGCCGCCCGGCGCCAGGAAGAAGGCGCCCGAGGTTTGCGAGGCCTCTGGCGAGGCGCTGGCGCCGGACGGATAGCTGCCGTTGGCGCTCAGGCCTAGGCCTGGTACAGGCTGGCCCAGTCGCTGGTGTCGAAGGCGGCCCCGGCCGTGTAGTCGCCCGGCGTGCCGGTCGCCTGCAGCGGCCGCGAATAGGTCCACAGGGCGCCCACGGTGGTGCTCGATGCGATCGGTTCGGGCAGGCCGGTGGTCGCATTGATCGTTTGCGACTGCTGGGTTTGCACCGGATTCATGTAGCTGCCGGGGCCGTTGATCAGGTCGCTGACGTCATACGGACGGATATTGCGGTCGGGCGGGGCGCTGGCGGCGATGCAGGCGCTGCCGCTGCCGTAGTCGTTGAAGCGCGAGTTGAGCGCTTTTTCCACCGGGCCGGAACTGACGCCGGTATTGGCGTAGACGAAGGAGGCATTGTTGGCGATCGCCGAATTGCCCTGGCACAGGAACGGCGCCGTGAAATTGGCGCTGCTGTTGCTGGCGCCGCAGGCGGTGGGAGGGCTGTCGACCGGATTGATCAGCATCGGATCGGAGGTGCTTAAACGATGTTTTTCATTTGCAGCATGTCGTAAGTCATGCCGCGCCGGAAGCCATGTTCGAGCAATTCCATGGTCGGACCGGCCCCGACCAGTTTGGCCCCCAGGCGGTTGAGCGGATCGAGCGCGCACAGGCCGAGCGGGGTGACGTCGACCACGAAGCGGTTTAGCCACGGCCACGCCGGAGGTGGCGATGGTGGGAATGCTTAAGCCACGCCCATCAGGTAGGTGTTGACGCTCTTGTTGCCGGTATCGACACGGATGAAGCTCTTTCCGTTCGGACTGGCGACCGCGTCGGCCTGGCTGATCCAGGGACCGTCCGGGGTCGAGCTGAAACTGATGTCGGCGCTGCTGATGGTCAGGTCGCTGGCGAAGTTGAACTTGTTCTTGCTTAAGCGAAATTGATCGCCTTGGTCACGGCATTGTTGATGCCATGCCTACCGTCATGTTGATTTCCTTGGCGCCTAAGCCAGGGCGGCGGCGTCGGCCCCGTTCTGCAGCTCCGACTTGAGCACGTACAGATGGCCCAGGTCCAGCACCAGGCCATCGGCGGGCCAGCAGCACCACCAGCGTCAGCCCGAACAGCAGCGCGATGGCGCCGCGCTGGCGCCGTGGCGTGCGAAGATGCGGTCCAGGTTTCATCTGGGGCTCCTAGCGGCCGACGCCGATCGACAGGGCACCCGTCTGCGGCTGCGGATCCTTGTACGACTTCTGATAATTGTCGTAGGCGCTCTTGGCGGCCTTGCCATCGAGGCCGGTAATGAGCGGCGTGGCGGGGTGGCCGGATTGAGGACCTGCTGCCTTGCGGCGGCCTGGACGGCGCTGCCGAACTGTTCATCGAGGTGCGGCGTCTGGGTGGCGCAGCTAAGCCAGCAGGGCCGCGGCGCACAGGCCGCGAGGAGGGGATCGGGTGGCATTCATGCTGTTCTCCTATTTCAGGTCGAAACCGGTCGGGGTCGTGCTCTGGGCGGACTGGGTCTGCTTCGGCGCCGGTCCTTCGTGCTTACCTTGCAGGAAGAATTCGGCACGCGAGGGGGCGATGTAACCGTCGGTCGGCAGCTTGTAGCCGGGTGCGAGCGGCTTGACCAGGTGCGGCGTGATCACGAACACCAGTTCGGTGCGGTCGGTCTGGAAGTCGCTCGAGCGGAACAGGGCGCCCAGCACGGGGATTTCGCCGAGCAGGGGGAAAGCCTTGACGTTGGTGGTCACATTGTTCTTGATCAGCCCGCCGATGGCGAAGCTCTGGCCGTCGTACAGCTGGACGGTGGTGGTGGCGCGCCGCGTGGTGAAGGCGGGCAGGATCGCGGTGCCGTTGACGCCATGCCGCATGGAAATGCCCACCCCTTCGCAGGTTCAGGTCCGACACTTCCGGCGCCACCCGCAGATTGATGCGGCCGCCCTCGAGCACGGTCGGGGTGAAGCGCACGGCGATGCCGAATTCTTTTCCTCGAGCCGGATTTCCGGATTGCCGCCATTGCTGCTGCTGACGCTGACCGGGATGAAGATTTTGCCATGCCTACCAGGAAACTGGCTTCCTGGCCGCTGATGGCCATGATGTTCGGCTCGGCCAGAACCTTGACCAGGCCGTCGCGCTTCTGGGCATCGATCTGCAGGAAGTTGTTGGTCCCGGCTTTGCTCACGTCGCCCAGGGTAGGCACACGCTTACCAGCAGATTGGTCAGGATGCTGTAGGTCCAGCTGCCGTTGGTGCGCTGGCCGCCGATCGAGGCGCCGAGCTGGTCGACCAGGGTCTTCGACACCTCGGCCACTTTGACTTCAAGCATCACCTGTTGCGGCGCGCCCACGCTCAGCATATTGATCACGCGCGGACCGGTCTGGTTCGACGCTTGCATGCCATTGGCGGCGCTAGCCCCCGCCCTGGGATGCCGGGGGCGCTGCCCAGGCCGGGTGCGCCGCCGGTGGCGGCCGGCTGCTGCGAGGTGCTGGCCGCGCGCAGCACGAAGGCGGTGGCGACCGACACCACTTGCTCGGCGGTGGGGGCATCGGCCACCGAACCGGACAGGATGATGGTGTCGGCGGCGGTGCTGATCTGAATGTCTTTCTCGTTCGGCAGCAATGCATCGAGGCGGGCGCAGCAGCAGCGGTATCCATCACGACCGACAGGTCGATGATGGTGGCGTCGTTATTCTTATTCCACAGAATCAGGTTGGTGCTGCCGACGGCCTTGCCGACCATGTACACCTCGTTCTTGTTGAGCAGAATCACGTCGGCGATGCGGGCGTCGCCGACCGACATGCGGGCCGCCTGGTAGGGCAGGCGCATCAGGGTCGACTTGCCATTGATCAGGTTCATGGTGGGCCCGATTTCCGAGCGGCCGTCGGCCTTGACCGGTTCAGGCTTACTTGGCCGTCTTGGCGGGGCGGCGTCGGCAGCGGCGGCCGCTGCCAGCAAGGCCAGCAAGGCGGCGACAGCCAGCGGATGGCGGCGCGTCAGGCGGCCGGATTCGGTGCGCAGTGTGTTCATTCGATTCTCCCTGGGCTGCATTAGAATTGCTGGGTGCTGCGGTCAAGGCCCTTGATCACCTCGACTTTTTCGGCCAGCTTCGGCTGGGTCGCGACGGCGCGCCGGATGACCGGGGCGGCTTAAGCTTCAGTGCTTCCTTGGCGGGCGCTGCCACCGGTGCATCTTTCAGGCCCAGCATGGTGGTCTTGGTGGCGCCGCCGGTGGTGGCCGAGTCGGGATCGACCTGGTTGCGCAGCACCAGCGACAGGGTGCCCACGCTGCGTGCCAGGTCCAGCGTCTCGGTCTGCTCCGGCGACAATTCCAGGGTCACCGCATTGACCACTTTCGGCTTGTTGTCGTCGCGGCTAGCTTCCTGGGCGATGGCCAGCACCAGTATGCGTTCGAGCACGATCTTGGAAATGCTGGGGTCCTTGTCGACATTGCCGCCCTTTTGCTTTTCGCCCTGGGTATTGACCAGCACGTCGACGAAATTGCCCGGCATGGCGAAGCTTAGCCACGCCCACCACGTCATTGACGCGCACCGTCATGGCCCGCTTGCCGGGCGAGACCACCGCCGACAGGCCGCCCTGGGTGCCCGGGGGCGCCAGCTTGCTTTCCATGATGGGTTCGCCGCGCTGGATGGTGGTGCGCGAGACGCGCGACTCGAGGCTCTTGGCGTCGCTGAAGGCGCCCGGCGGTATCGCGTTGGACGGCCAGTCGACCATCTTGACGGTTTCGGGCATCACGCGCGAGCCGAGCGCGATGTCCACCTGCGCCACCGCCACCTTGCCGGTGGCGCCCGAGGCGCGAATTGATCCAGCGTGCCGCCACCATGACCGCGGCCACTGCCAGCAGCAGCGCCACACCCATCATCACCAGTCCACGAATATTTTTCATGACTTACTCCCCTGCGGTTGCCCGATTCCTGCGTTCATAAAACATGCCACTGGCAGCCAAGCGCGGCCTGGATCGACTCGCCTTTCGCGTGGGTGGTGAAATAGTTGTTCCAGGCCCAGGACAAGGTCTCCGGGTCCAGCGTCGGTTCTTTCTGGTAGTAGCGCGCCAGGTCGCGCACCTGGGCCAGCAAGTCGCGCGGATAGCAGGCCAGCAGCGGCCGCGCCTCCCTGGTGTGGTGCTCGCGCAGCAGGTAGTTGAACGAGGCCTGGTCGTAGGCGATGCCGAAGTCGGTGCACACGTCCGTGAAAATCTGCTGATACTGTTCCGGCGTGATTTCATCGACCAGGATCTTGTAGCCGAGGCGGCGCAGGAAGGCGCCGTCGGCCAGCTGGTCGGGCGCGAAGTTGGACGAGAACACGATCACCATGTCGAAGGGCACGGGGAATTTGTAGCCGGTGTGCAGCGACAGGTAATCCTGGCGCCGGTCCATCGGCACGATCCAGCGGTTCATCAGTTCCACCGCCGAGCAGCGCTGGCGGCCCAGGTCATCGATGATGAAGATGCCGTTGTTGGCCTTCAGGTGGCTGGGCGCGTGGTACATGCGCGAGCCGGGATCGAATTGCACGTCCAGCATCGGCATGGTCAGTTCGCCGCCCACCAGCACGGCCGGACGCTTGACGCGCAGCCAGCGGCTGTCGTTCAAGGCATGGCGGCCGATGCCGGTGTCGCCCGGCGCCGCATCCTCGACCACCTCGTGCACCAGGTTGTCGTAAAAGGGCAGCACTTCGCGGTCGACCATGATCGCGTGCGGGATCAGCACCGTGCCCTTGAGTAAGCCATGCAGGCGCTCGGCCAGGTAAGTCTTGCCGCTGCTGCTACCGGGGCCGTGCACGAAGATCGCGCGGCCCGAATTCATGGCGGCGCCCAGTTTTTCCAGCACGGCCGGGTCGACCACGATGTCGCCCAGCACGGCGGCGATGTCAATGTTGGTGGTGTGCATGCTTAGGCCACGCTCTGGCGCATCACTTGCGCCGTGTAAGCGTCGAGCGTGACGGGGGCCGGACCGGCGTAGGCATTCTGCTGCAGGTAGACGGCGGCGCGCGGCCCAGGTCGGTCAGCGCCACGCACAGGTCGGCATCGGTGCCGCTATTGCCGCGGCGTGTGCTGTCGCACAGTTTTTCGGCGCGCAGGAAGGTGAGGATCTTGTCGACCACGCCGACCGACAGCTTGACGTGGCCGGTCAGTTCGGACAGCTGCATCTGGCCGCGCAGGTACAGCACTTTGCTGATCAGCTCGACAAGGAAGAGGAAAGGCACGCCGGTTTCTTCCGGGGTGCGCAGCGCGAGCGGGAACAGCGCGTCGTGCGGGCGGCTGTCGCTGGCGGCAAGGGCGGCGTCATTGGGCATGATGGTGCCTCGTCAGATCTGCATTAAAAGACAAAGGGCAGGACGCGGAATTTCACGCGTGCCATGTATTCGCGGTAATTGCTATCCAGCGAAAGGTGGCGCTCCTCGCGCAGGATGCGCATGGCCAGGAGGGCGATCGTGACGCCGAACACGGCCACATTGCGCAGCGAGGTGTTGGTCAGCATGTAACCGGAGAAACTGATCATGTAGCTCGCATACAGCGGGTGGCGCACCAGACGGTACAGCCCCTGGGTCTTGACCACGCGCCGGGCTTAGCACCATGCCGATGCTGCGGTTGAGCGAGAGCATGCCGCCCAGGTGCAGCAGCGCGCCCACGTAGATCAGCACGGCCGCGTCGGGCAGCACGCCGCTGGCGGCCGGTTCTGAACAGGAAGGAAGCGAAGGTGCTTAAGCAAAGGCCAGGGCCCAGTCGCCGGTATTGGGCGAGACCGTGACGGGCGCGGTGCGCAGCACGAAGAAGATGGCGGTGAACGTTTCGGTGGCGCAGAACACCAGGTAAATCCATTCGCCGGTGGCCTGGAAGGCGCGCACATGCAAGATGGCGAAGGCGCCCCAGGCCAGGGCCATGATCAGGCCGATCAGCACTTGCGACAGGCGGGAAGCGAACAGGGTGGCGATGTTCATGGCGGATCCAATCGGGGGTCAGGAAAACACGTGCCAGGCGGGCCAGTCGCGCAGCGCCAGTTGCAGCAGCGTGCCGCAGGCAATCGCGATGGCGTAGGGCAGCTGGCCGGTGGTGCTTACCAGCGCGTCGAGGCGGGCGTCGACCCCGCCCATGGAGCGCAGCAAGACGCTGCGCAGCATGTGGCTGACGTTGTCGACGACCGGGCGCAGCTGGCCGGACCAGAGCGCCACGGCCAGGGCCAAGAGGCCCATAAGCCAGCATCGCCAGCAGGGTGGCGCTTAAGCCACATCGGCCGGGCCGAGGAAGGCGCCGGTCATGGCCATCAGCTTGACGTCGCCGGCGCCAAGCGCGCATGATGTAAAAGGGCAGCAGCAGCAGCAGGCCGCTGGCGAAACCGGCCAGCGCGGTGAGCAGGCCGGGGCTGCTTAGCCGGATCGTGGAACAAGCCTTCAGCTTACTTAAGCATGGCCAGGTGCAGCAGGAGGGCGGCGGCAGTGCTAAAGCCAGAATCAGGGAATTGGGGATGCGGCGTGCCTTGACGTCATGCCAGACGGCGGCCGCGAGGGCCAGGCCCAGAACCAGCGGAGGCAGCAGCGTAGCGATCTGGGTGTGCATGATGGGGAGGCGGTGGGTGGCGGTGTCCGTTCCGGCGCGCCGTCGGCGTCCGGAGCGGTGCAGCGCGGCAATTACAGGGCGTCCGATACCGATTTGAACGTGAGGTTCAAATTGGTGGCGACGAGTTTGACGGCGATGATGATGGCGACGGCGATCAGGGCAGCGATCAGGCCGTATTCAATGGCGGTCACACCGGCTTCGTCTTTGATGAAAGTTTTGATGGCGTTCATGATGGTTTCCTTCAGGGTTATGGACATCGAAAGTTTGTAGAGTTGCTCGGCGCTTTCGCCAGCGTCACATTCCCAGATTCAATGCAATCAGGATGATGATGCTCACGACGGCTACCAGCGACGCCAACAGTGCAAATTCGTACATTGACGCGCCGGTGACTTCCGCCAGAAAACCTTGCATGGAGAGCGGGCTGGCTGGCGACATCGCCAAGTTTCTGGTTCCAGTTAGCATCGCTTTTCTCCGTGTTGTGTTTTCTGCGCCGACAACTAACTTTACTCAAAGGAAAAACCATTTGCATCAAACGAAACTACTTTTTCCAAATGACAATCCGTCCGATTAATTTACCGGTAGGCATGACAAATGTCCTGTTGGAATTTATGCAAAGTTGCAACAAGGTGGCGAGGGTGCTCATCGGCCTGCAACTTCATAGGGGAATGCGGGGTTAGCCTGCGGAGATTTCTTGTGTGCCGAGCTGATGCTTGACAGCGTAGACGTACAGTTCGAGCCGGTTTGCCACGCCCAGCTTCTTGTAAATGGAGACCAGATGGTTGCGCAGGGTGTGTTCGGAAATAAACAGGCTTTGCGCCAGCGAATGATTGGGTGCCCCATTGCCACTGACGATGGCGGCGATGATCTTGTGCTCGCGCGCGGTCAGGCTGGCCAGGCGCTGGGCTTCCGGATCGGGGCGGCGCGGCGCGGCCGGACGCGTCAGCTCGTTGAGCACGCGCGCCATCATCGCGTGTTCGATCCACAGCTCGCCGTCATTGACCTTGCCGATCGCCTTGATCACCAGCTCGGCTTAGCGCGTCCTTGCGCAGCAGGCCGCGCGCCCGCCGCGGATCGCCCGTTCCAGCAGCGCATCGTCGCGCGACCCGGTAAAGATCAGCACCCGCGTTTCCGGGTTGGCCAGCAGCAGCGGCAGCAGGTCGAGCGAACAGGTGCCGTTCAGGTCGAGGTCGAGCAGCACCACGTCCGGCACGCAGTTGGCCAGCGCCGCGCGCGCCTCGTCGAGCGTGGTGGCCGAGGCCACCACGGCGATGCCCGCGTGCGCCCCTTCGAGCAGGCGCTGCAGTCCCCACAGCATGGTTTTGTGGTCATCGACCAGCATGACCTGGATGGTTTTTTCCTGTAGTTGCATGATCGCGTCCTAGACCGGTATGTCGATGCAGATGGCGGTGTGGCCGGGGCTGCGCTGTTCGATGTTGACCGTGCCGCCCAGCGAGAGCGTGCGCTCGCAGATCGAGACGGGCGTGAACTCGGGCGCCTGCGGGCCATCGTTCGGATTTTCGATTTCGATGTTCAAGCTTTCATTGTCGCAGCGCAGGCGCACCCAGGCGCGGCGCGCGGCCGTGTGCTTGCGGATGTTGCTGATGCCTTCGCTGATCAGGTGCACCGCGGCGGCCGCCAGGCGGTCGCCGATTTCGACCCGCACCGGCATCTCGAGCGCGATGTCGATCCCGTAAATGAGGCGCACCTGGCGCACGTGGTGGCGCAGGGCGCCGTAGAACAGGGGCTCGCTCATGCTCGATTCCTTGGTGAAGCCGCCCACGTAGTGGCGCAGGTCGCGCACCACCTGGGCCGTCATCGAAGCGAGGGTATCGAGTTCCTCGAACAGGGGATTGTCGGGCGCGGTCTTGGCGCGCAGGGCCGTGAGCGTGTGCGACAGGCCGATATACGGCTGCACGGTCGAGTCGTGCAGGTCGCGCGAAATCTTGCGCCGCTCGCGCAGCGCCGCCTCGCTGGCCAGACGGTCGAGCAGGTAAATGTTTTCCAGCACCGGCACCACCTGGGCCGCGATCTGGCACAGGAACAGCACGTCGGCGCGGTGTAGTTGCAGCGGTCCGAGGCCATGAAGGCGCGCCCCTCGCTGTTCTGGATCGACAGCGGGGTGCTGATGAAGGAGCGCACTTCGAGCATCTCGGCCAGCCGTTCATGCCGGCGTCGCTGGGGCAGTCGCGCCATTGGGCATGCTCCAGGTCGTAGTAGGAGAAATTGCCGCCGCGCCCGCGCCAGGGCATGCCGCCGCTGGTAGCTAACACCGGCATGCCTAAGTAGCAGCGACATCAGCAGCGGCCCGGTGGCGTCCTGGCCGCCCTGCTCGGGCAGGTCGGCCACGCGCGCCCCCGCCTCATTGATGATGCGCAGCACCCAGCGCGGGGAGGGCAGGCGGCGGCTGACCATCACGCAGGAACTGCCGTGGAAGTAGCGCCTTACCTGCTGCATGACATCGGTGATCGTGTGCTCGACGCCGAAGCGGGGATTCGACAGGCGGCTGACCTCGCGCAGCAGGGCCAGCCATTGGCGTTTCTGGGTCAGATTGGCTTCGCCCCAGCGCGCGATCATGTAGCCGAGCGCGAGCAGGAAGGCGGCGCGCAGCAGCACTTGCAGCAGCTGGGCCGAACTGGTGGCCGAATGGGCGGTCAGCGAAAACAGGACCGCCGAGGCCAGCGTGACGCGGGCGCCCTCGTCGAAACCGTAGCGGAACGAGGTGACCAGGATCGAAAAGAAGTAAAACATGAAGAACAGGCTGGAATTGCCGCCGGTCATGAACACCAGCAGGGTGTACCAGGCCAGGTCGATCCAGGTGGTGACGGTGCCCTGGGGCGCCAGGCGGCGCGCATGGGCCATCACGTACAGGATCACATTGTGGATGGTGAAGCCGGAAAAGATCAGCCAGCCGAAGGACGGCATCTTTTGCACGATGGCCGGGTCCATCACCACCGTGATCAGGGTCGAGGCGGCCAGCACCAGGCGCACGGTGCCGACAATCGGCGCGCTGTCCTCATCGGCAAAACCGTTGTCGAGGGCGATGCTGGCCATCTTCATGGATGGCCTCCCGCCGCTGTGCGCAGCCGGTCTGGTCTCGGGTCAGTCACTATCGTGTCCACGCGATCACCTGTATCCAAACATGGGGGCGGCGCAGGGCGCAGCCGTATGGTTGTTCTGAGTGAACTATACCATCGGGCCTTATTAAAAAGGTATTTCATGTAGGTTTTTTCCTACAATACACGAGAGTGTCTCATAGGGGAAACGCTGTGTACTTTGGCAATAATTGCGTCCGTGAATCATCGCCAGGCCCTTGCCTGATGGATGTCATAAAGGCAAGTTCAGTTCCTTAATGTTCGACAAGCAGGGGCTTAACCGCTAAACTACCGACCACTGAGAATGCCGCAGAAGGAGAATGTATGAGTTGGCTGGAAAAACTGCTGCCCCCCGAATTCAGCGCTCCGACGCTGGCGCCCGCAAGACCATGCCCGAAGGCCTGTGGGTCAAGTGCCCGTCGTGCGAAGCGGTGCTGTACCGTACCGACCTGGAATCGAACCTGCATGTTTGCCCGAAATGCAGCCATCACATGCGCATCCGCGCCCGCGAACGCCTCGACGGCTTGCTCGACGAAGGCGGCCGCTATGAAATCGGCCAGGAAACGCTGCCGGTCGATACGCTCAAGTTCAAGGACAGCAAGAAGTATCCTGACCGCCTCAAGGCTGCCATGGATGCGACCGGCGAAACCGACGCCCTGATCGTGCTGGGCGGCTCCATCATGAGCCTGCCGGTGGTCGTGGCCTGCTTCGAATTCGAATTCATGGGCGGCTCCATGGGCTCGGTGGTCGGCGAGCGCTTCGTGCGCGGCGCCCAGATCGCCCTCGAGCAAAAGTGCCGTTCATTTGCATCACCGCCACCGGTGGCGCGCGCATGCAGGAAGGCTTGCTCTCGCTCATGCAGATGGCCAAGACGACCGCCATGCTGACCAAGCTGTCCGAGAAAAAGCTGCCTTTCATTAGCGTGCTGACCGATCCGACCATGGGTGGCGTGTCCGCCTCGTTCGCCTTCATGGGCGACGTGGTGATCGCCGAGCCGAAGGCGCTGATCGGCTTTGCTTAGCCCGCGCGTGATCGAGAACACCGTGCGCGAGAAGCTGCCTGAAGGCTTCCAGCGCGCCGAGTTCCTGGTCACCAAGGGCGCGGTCGACATGATCGTCGACCGCCGCAAGATGCGCGAAGAAATCGCGCGCCTGCTGGCGCTGCTGCAAGACCAGGCTGCCGAAGTCATCGCTTAAATCAAGACGCACTCCCGGCGGCCCGGGGCGCGAGGTGGATCCACCTCGCGCCCCGGGCCGCCGGTGTTTTCACCCGACGGTTCCCTATGTCCCACTTACCCACCACCTTGCCCGCCTGGCTGGCCCTGCTTGAATCGCGCCACGCCGAAGTCCACATCGACATGGGCCTGGACCGCGTGCGCGGTCAAGGAGCGCATGGCGCTCGCGTTTTCCTGCCCCGTCATCATGGTGGCCGGGACCAACGGCAAGGGCTCGACCTGCGCCATGCTCGAAGCGATCCTGCTGCGCGCCGGCTACAAGGTGGGCCTGTACATCAAGCCCCATTTCCTCGACTTCAACGAACGGGCCCGCATCGGCGGCGAGCTGGCCAGCGACGCGGCCCTGGTGGCCAGCTTCAACGCGGTCGAAGCCGTCCGCGCCGACACCGACCTGACCTATTTCAGATTCACCACCCTGGCCATCATGCATTTGCTGGCCTAAGCAGCGGCATCGATGTGGCGATCCTGGAAGTGGGCCTGGGCGGGCGCCTGGACGCGGTCAACGTGATCGACGCCGACGTGGCCATCGTCACCTCGGTCGACATCGACCACACCGACTACCTGGGCGACACGCGCGAAAAGATCGGTTTCGAGAAAGCCTAAGCATCTTCCGGCCGGGCAAGGCTGCCATTTGCAGCGACCCGGTGCCATCGGCGTCCCTGGTCGCCCATGCCGAAGCGATCGGCGCCGACCTGTGGCTGCTGGGGCGCGACTTCAATTATTCTGGCGACAAGCAGCAATGGAATTACGGCGGGCGCGGCCAGCGCCGCAACTCGCTGGCCTATCCCGGCCTGCGCGGCGCCAACCAGCTGCTCAATGCCTCGGCCGCCCTGGCCGCGCTCGAAGTGCTGCGCATGGAATTGCCGGTCGGCGCACAGGAAGTGCGCACCGGCCTGGTCGTGGTCGAATTGCCGGGCCGTTTCCAGGTCCTGCCGGGACGCCCGACCGTGGTCCTGGACGTGGCGCACAACCCGCACGCGGCCTCGGCCCTGGCCCTGAACCTGGGCAATATGGGCTTCCACCGCTACACCTACGCCGTGTTCGGCATCATGCAGGACAAGGACATCGAGGGCGTGATCGCGCCCATGGCCCAGTACGTCGACCACTGGTGCGTGGCCGACCTGCCGTCGCCCCGTTCGGCCGATGCCGCCACCCTGGCGACGCGCCTGGCCGCGCTGCCGTGCATAAGCGACGCCAAACCGGACGAACGCAGTGCGCAAAGCTTCCCCGATCCGGGCGCCGCTTTTGCAAATGCGATGAGCCGGGCCGGGGAGAATGATAGAATTGTGGTCTTTGGTTCCTTCTACACCGTCGCCGGTGTGATGGCTGCCCGAAAAACCTCACCACAGTGAAGAAAAACGCATGGGCTTGTTCTCGTTCTTAAGTAAAAACAAGCAAGAATCCGCTGGCGAAACCAGCGGCTATGTTTCCACGACGATGACGACGCCGTTGCTGCGCCCAGGCCCGCTCCAAGCGTGCTTCGAGCAGCCGGCAGAACCGGCGGCCCGGCGTGGCAAGGCGGCGCGCGCCGCTGCCGACGACCCGGTCCTGCCCGAGAAAAAACGCGCAGGCGCCTGGTTGGCGCCGTCGCGCTGGCGCTGGCCGTGGCCATCGGCCTGCCCATGATCCTCGATTCCGAGCCCAAGCCGCTGGCCACCGATATCGACATCCGCATTCCTTCCAAAGACAAGGCGCTTAGCCCAGGCCCAGCCGCACCGCGAGGCGCGCCCGGCGGCCCCGGTTGCCGCTGCCGATTCGCTCGACAAGCGCGAGGAAATTGTCGACGCGGCCAAGGTGGCCACGGTGTCGACCGCGCCGGTGCCGCTGGTGACCGTGCCGCGCGCCGAGCTCAAGCTTCTACCGACGCCAAACCGGCCGACGTCAAGCTTCTAAGCCGCCAGGCACGAGACCAAGCCGCCCGTCAAAACGGCCGACAAGACGGCCGACAAGCCAAGCGACAAGATCGCCGACAAGCCGCCCGTCAAGTCGGCCCCGCACCGAAGCCCAGCCGGACGCCGCGCGCCCTCGCGATCCTCGAAGACAAGCCGCTGCTTAAGCACCGGTGGCGCAAAAATACATCGTCCAAGTGGCCGCGCTGGCCAGCCAGGAAAAAGCCAATGAACTGCAGACCCGCCTGAAGGAAGTGAAGCATCCCCGCCTTCACCCAGAAGGGGAGCGGCGAACTGGTGCGGGTGCGGGTCGGTCCGTTCAGCAAGGACGAAGGCGAGAAAGTGCGCGTCCGGCTGAGCAAGCTCGGCCTGTCCGGCAGCCTGGTTCCGAACTGATCAATAAGGCAGGCGCGGCGTGACGATTTTCGACTATTTGGTCCTGTTTATTCTGATTGCATCGATTGTCATCAGCATGCTGCGCGGCCTGATGAAGGAAATTTTGTCGCTGGTGAGCTGGATCGTCGCCTTCGTGGTGGCCAATATGTTCAGGGGGCGACCTGGCGCCGCTGCTGCCGGGCGCCATACCCGGCGCGGCCCTGCGCCTGATCGTGGCCTTCCTGATCCTGTTCATCGGCGTGCGCCTGCTGATGGGCCTGCTGATGATGGCGGTGGACGCGGCCATCAATGCCGCCGGACTGACGCTGGCCGACCGCGGCCTGGGCGGCCTGTTCGGCCTGGCGCGCGGGATCGTGATCGTATTGGTAGAAGCGTGATGCTGGCCGGGATGACGGATTTGCCCAAACAAGATTTTTGGAAGCATGCGTTGCTCAGTCCGATGGCCGAAACCGGCGCCCGCACTGTTCAGCCCTTCCTGCCTGCGGATATCACGCGGCACGTACAGTTTTAATGAATTTTAAATCAGCAGTACCCTCTTCAGGAGCGCACCATGTGTGGCATCGTCGGCGTCGTCTCGCATAATCCCGTCAATCAGCTGTTATATGACGCATTGCTGCTGCTGCAGCATCGCGGTCAGGATGCGGCGGGCATTGCAACCAATCACAGCAGTATGTTTTCCATGCACAAGGCCAACGGCCTCGTGCGTGACGTTTTCCGCACGCGCAATATGCGTTCGCTGCAAGGCAATTCGGGCATCGGCCACTGCCGCTATCCGACCGCCGGTTCCTCGTCGGAAGAAGAAGCGCAGCCGTTCTACGTCAACGCCCCGTTCGGGATCACGCTGGCGCACAACGGCAACCTGACCAATCAGGCCCAGCTCAAGTCGGAAATGTTCCGCAATGACCGCCGCCACATCAACACCGATTCCGATTCCGAAGTGCTGCTCAACGTGCTGGCCCACGAAATCCAGGAATCGACCACCGGCTTCACGCTCGATCCGGACGCCGTGTTCAAGGCGGTCGCCGCCGTGCACCGGCGCGTGCGCGGCGCCTACGCCGTCGTCGCCCAGATCGCTTAGCCACGGCCTGCTGGCCTTCCGCGACCCGTTCGGCATCCGTCCCCTGTGCATCGGCATCAACGAGACCGAGCAAGGCACCGAATACCTGATCGCCAGCGAATCGGTGGCGCTCGAAGGCATGGGCTTCCGCTTCCTGCGCGACATCGCGCCGGGCGAAGCGATCTTCATCGACAACGACAGCAAGCTGCATGAAAAGCAGTGCGCCGACAATCCCTCGCTCAACCCCTGCGCCTTCGAGTACGTGTACCTGGCGCGCCCGGATTCGATCCTGGACGGCGCCTCGGTGTACGCCACCCGCCTGAAAATGGGCGAATACCTGGCCGACAAAGTGCGCAGCCAGTTCAAGTCGGGCGAGATCGACGTCGTCATGCCGATTCCCGACTCCTCGCGTCCGGCCGCGATCCAGCTCGCGCTCAAGCTGGGCGTCGAATACCGCGAAGGCTTCATCAAGAACCGCTACATCGGCCGCACCTTCCTGATGCCGGGCCAGGCCATCCGCCGCAAATCGGTGCGCCAGAAGCTCAATGCGATCGGCTCCGAATTCAAGGGCAAGAACGTGCTGCTGGTGGACGACTCGATCGTGCGCGGCACCACCAGCCGCGAGATCGTCAACATGGCGCGCGAAGCCGGTGCACGCAACGTCTTCTTCGCCTCGGCCGCGCCGCCGGTGATCTTCCCGAACGTGTACGGGATCGACATGCCGACCCAGACGAACTGATCGCCTACGGCCGCAGCACCGAAGAAGTGTGCCGCGAAATCACCGCCGACGCCCTGGTGTACCAGGACGTGGACGCGCTCAAGCGCTCGATCTCGGACTGCAATCCGGTGCTGCAGAACTTCGAAGCGTCCTGCTTTGACGGCATCTACGTGACCGGCGACGTGACCCCGGCCTACCTGGACCAGCTCGAATATGCGCGCCACCATCCGAAGGCCGCGCCGCTCGAAGACGCCGCGCGCACCCAGCTGAACCTGAACCTGGCGGCAGCCGAGTAAGGATCATGAGCGAGAAAAAGAGCTACGGCTTTACCACGACGACACTGCACAGCGACCGTCAGAAGCCGATCGAGCACGGCTCGCTGCACAAGCCGCTGCACACCTCGGTCGCCTTTGGCTACGAGGACGCGCGCCAGCTGGCGTCCGTCTTCCAGGGCAAGGAGCCGGGCTTCCGCTACGGCCGTCAGGGCAACCCGACCATCTCGGCGCTGGAAGAAAAAATCACGCGCATGGAAGACGGCGTGGCCACGATCTGCTTTGCGACCGGGATGGGCGCCATTGGCGCCGTGTTCCAGGCGCTGCTGAAGGCGGGCGACCATGTCGTGTCCTCGTCCTTCCTGTTCGGGAACACCAACAGCCTGTGGCAGACGGTGGCGGGGCAGGGCGTGGGCGTCGATTTCGTCGACGCCACCGACGTGCGCCATGTCGAAGCGGCGCTCAAGCCCGAGACGCGGATCGTGTTCGTCGAGACCATCGCCAACCCGCGCACCCAAGTGGCCGACCTGGCCCGGATCGGCGCGCTGTGCAAGGCGCGCGGCATCCTGTACGTGGTCGACAACACCATGACCACGCCCTACCTGTTCCGTCCCAAGGCGGTCGGTGCGGGGCTGGTGGTCAACGCGCTGACCAAATCGATCGGCGGCCATGGCAATGCGCTGGGCGGCAGCCTGACCGACACCGGCGTGTACGACTGGACCGCGTATCCGAACATCGCCGCCAACTACCAGCGCAATCCGGCGCCGCAGTGGGGCATGGCGCAGGTACGGGCCAAGGGGCTGCGCGACTTCGGCGCCTCGCTGGGACCGGAAGCGGCGCATCACATCGCCGTTGGCGCCGAGACGCTGGCGCTGCGCATGGAGCGCACCTCGTCGAACGCGCTGGCGCTGGCGACCATGCTAGAAGCTGACGACCGTGTGGCTGCCGTGCATTACCCTGGGCTGGCATCGCATCCCCAGCACGGGATCGCGCGCGACCTGTTCCGGGCGTATGGCAGCCTGTTCAGTTTCGAGCTGAAGGACGGGATCGACTGCTTCGACTACCTGAACCGGCTCCGGATTGCCATCTCGGCCAGCAACCTGGGCGACACGCGCACGCTGGTGATTCCGGTCGCGCATACCATCTTCTTCGAGATGGGCGCCGAGCGGCGCGCCAGCATGGGCATTGCCGAATCGCTGATCCGGGTATCGGTGGGCATCGAAGACCAGGCCGACCTGCTGTCCGACTTCGGCGCCGCCCTCCAGCCGTAATTTTCCCAAAAACAGGGTCAGACCTCCATTCTGAAACAATTTCAGAATGGAGGTCTGACCCCGTTTTTTCACTATGAGCGGCCGGTTTTCCGCGCGGCCGCGCATCGGCACATCTGCCCCTCTCCTATGACAATGCGGGGTCAGACCTCCATTTCGCAATTGTTTCAGAATTGAGCTGACCCCGCTGTTCAATATGGGTTGCCGAAGATGGCGCAGTAGCGCTGGCGCGCTTGCGGCGTCGCGCCGGGGTCGGGCAGGACGAAAGTTTCCGAGCAGGAGATATTGTTCCAGCTGCAGGCCGAGCGCGGCGAAGGTGGGGCGCTGGTCCGGCAGCGCGTCGCTGCGCACGATCTTGTCGAGCAGCGGGCCGATGTCGGTCCCGCCCACTTGGCGCGCCACCCGCACGATGTCGGCATAGCCGTAGTGCTTGCCGGGCGCGCCGAACTCGCCGTACAGCGCTTGCATCAGATCCGGCAAGCCGCGCTTGCCGCCCGTCGCGCGCCGCAGTTCCACATCGATGGCCAGCGCGGCCACGCTGCCGCCCCCGTACACCAGCAGCCAGTTCTTGTGCTTGTCTTTCGCCGCTTCCTGCACCGTGTCTTTCAGTCCCATCCCCATCCGGGCCACCGTTTGTCCGCGCGCCAGGTTTTCCAGGAACTGGCGCAGGTAGGCGCGGTCGACCAGGCCGTTGCGCGCCATCGTGGTCACGGTCAGGTAGTCGGTCACGCCTTCCTTGAACCATTCTTCGCGTCCGTCGGCTCACACCAGCGACACGCCGTTCCAGAAGTGAAGCAGTTCGTGCGCCACGACCCGGCCCCAGATCGGCCGCGTGGCGCGGTCGCCATGGCCGCGCAGGAACTGGCTGAAGCTGGCGGAGAAGGCGCCGCCGTCGCCGCTCTGGTTCTGGTTGATGATGATCAGGTAGCGCTTGGCCAGCGGCGCGGCGCCGAACAGGCTGCGGTAGCTCGCCAGCTGGCGCTCGATCAGTTCCTTGAAGACGGCGCTGCGGCCAGTATGGCTTGCCCATGACGAGCGACAATTCGATCCCGCCCGCGTGCAGGGTGTCGGCACGCGCGGTGCCGAAGAACAGGGCGTTGTTGACCAGGTCGCTTGTCGCTCTCGGCAGTAAAGCTGCTTGGCTGCTGGCGCCCTGGCGCCACGGGGTGTGCGCCTTCCAGCCTACTTAAGCAGGTCGATGTCGACCCGGGTCTGGCCGTGCATGGCGACGCCGGGCACGAGGAACAGGGCGTAGCCGGTGGCCATCAGCCCTTCGTCGGTATGGTAGGCGACTTCTTCGCTGCCTTGCGGCCAGACGAACTGGTCGTGCGCCAGCCGCACGTCGTAGCTGAGCTTGAGGCGGCGGTTGCCGTCGACCTCGTATTCGCCTTCGCCCTTGTCGGTCACGGCCACGACGTTACCAGCGCCATCGCGCACGCTGAGCTGCTCGAGGAAATCGGCCTGGCCGTTCTTGAGCCCGGCCACGGGCGTGACGTTGAACAGCGCCAGTTCGCGTCCTTCGACCCAGACCTCGGCTTCGACGTGGGCGCGGCTGGCATCGGCGTTGATGCTCAGGCGGTAGTGGTTGGGCTGGCCATCCCAGGCCTGGGCGTGGGTGGCGATCAGCAGGGCAAGGCTTATGGGCAAGTTGTTGGAGCATGGTCATTTCCGTCAAAACAGGTCAATACAGGCAGTGTATGCCTGGCGCCGGTCGGGATGCCCGCGCTTTGCGACGGAAACGGTGATTTGCGCGACGAAACAGGGGGTGCTTGAGCTTCGCGCCGGGGCGCGCCGGGTTATGATCTGCGTTCCGACTTTTCCGCCCGATTGCGCCATGAAGAAATTTCTGTTCTGCCTTTCCCTGATGCTGTGCGGCGCCGCGTTCGCGGCCGAGCTGGACGATGCGAATGCCTTGTTCGACAAGAAGAGCTATCCGCAGGCCATGCAGCTCTATACCAAGCTGGCCAATGCTTAAGCAATGCCGAGGCCCAGGTCAGGCTCGGCCAGATGTATTTGTATGGGGAAGCGGGTACGGTCGACATGGCCAAGGCCGAGGCGCTGTTCAAGAAATCGGCCGCCAAGGGCAACAAGACCGCCGTCGCGTCGCTCGACATGATGCGCAAGCGCGAGGCGCGCAAGACCGACATCGCCTACTGGATGTCCGGTTATGACGGCGCGGAACTGAGCAGCGGCCAGTACCGCTGCCCGGTGCCGCGCATTCCGGCGATGTCCAAGATCAATGAAGAGATCACCGCCGTGTCCGGCAAGGTCAATGCCTGGCAGGAATGCTATAACGCCTTCGTGGTGAACCTGAACGATTCCGCGCCCCTGACCAAGCGCATTCCGAAAGACGTCGCCGACCTGATGACCAAGGATGAAATGGACAAGGCGACGACCCATCTGGACGGTGTGTATACCAACCTGGTGGAATCGGCGCGGTGACGGCCAAGCTGCTGCTGGCCGACTACGCCGTGTGGCGCGATGCCACCGATGCCTACGTCTTACAGCACAACAAGATGGTCAAGGACGCCAAGGGCAAGGATTAGGCGCGGCTGTCGTAGGGATGGCGCCAGCCGGGCAGGGCGGCAATCCGGTCCAGCCAGGCTTGCACCGCGGGCGGCACCGTGATGCCAGCCTGTTCCGGCCAGAACAGATAGGCGCACAGGGACAGATCGGCCACGCTCGGACGCTCGTCCAGCACGAAGGCGCGGCCGTCGGCCAGTTCGTCTTCGAGGCGCGCCAGATCGTCCGCCAGCCGCAGGCGGAGCATGGCTTCCACCGCGGGCGCGAGCCCGCCTTGCGTGAAATTCAGACCGTAGCGCAGGTTAGGCAGCGAAAAGCCGATCCGGTTCGCTTCCCAGAACAGCCATTCGCGCACACGGGCCATGCGCTGCGGCGTTTCGCCGCCCAGCGCACCGCTGTACCCGGCAAGATGGAGGAGGATGGCATTCGATTGCACGAAGGGCTGGCTTGGCGTGCAGGAGCAGGGGCACTTCGCCGTACTTGGCCAGCGAACGGAAGGGTTCGGGCCGGGCCGCGCGACGCCCAGATCGATTTCAGTGTAGTGGTGGGCGATGCTTAGGCAAGCCACAGCGCAAGGCTGACCTTGTAGCTGTGGCCGGACTCGCGGTTGCCGAACAGTTGCATGCCCGGCTTGCGCTCAGTGCCAGCTGCGCATCAGGCCCACAGCCAGGCCTTCGAGCGCGAAATCATCGTGCTCCGGATCGACGCGGATGACTTTGAAGTCCGGATTTTCCGGCAGCAGCTCGATCAGCGAGCCGGTCTTTTTGTAGCGCTTGACGGTTACGTCTTCGCCGATGCGGGCCACGACGATCTGGCCATTCTTGGCGCTATCGACCTTTTTGACGGCCAGCAGGTCGCCATCCATGATGCTTAGCGTCGCGCATCGACCAACCCTTCACCTTGAGCAGGAAGTCCGGCTTGGACGAGAACATGGCCGGGTCCACGCTGTAGGTCGCTTCCACGTGTTCCTGCGCCAGGATGGGCGAACCGGCGGCCACGCGGCCGACCAGCGGCAAGGACATCATCAGCGTTGGCGGCGGCATCGGGATCACGTCCAGGCTGGCGCCGATCAGGCGGATGCCGCGCGAGGTGCCGGGGGAAATTTCGATCGCGCCTTTGCGGGCCAGGGCTTGCAGATGCTCCTCGGCCGCGTTGGCCGATTTGAAACCCAGTTCGTTGGCGATTTCCGCGCGGGGTCGGGGGAAGCCCGTGTTGTCGATCGCATCCTTGATCAGGTTGAGGATCTGTTCCTGGCGTGGCGTGAGCTTGATCATGGGTGGTTGGGCGCTGTTTGTATGAACAGACTGTATTTTTGTACAGTATTTCGGCTAATGCAAGTATTAAATGCGGATTTGCCTGAATTATTTGCAGTTTGGGGTGTCCAATCGGCGAAAGGAGGGCGAAATGAACCATTCCGACCTACCCGCGCCCAAATTGGACGACGATTTTGTTCTCTGGATGGAACACCAGATCCGCCTGTTGCGCGACCAGCAGTTCTCTCAGCTTGACATGCCCAATCTGTTGGACGAACTGGAGTACACCGTGAGCTCACAAAAGCACAAATTGGCGGGAAGCTTGCGGGTGCTGATGACGCACCTGCTCAAGTGCGAATACCAGTCGTGGCGTCGTTCCCCGAGCTGGATCCATTCAATTGTCGCGCATCGCAACAATATCGAGCGTCTGCTTGAGGAAAGCCCAAGCCTGGCCCGTCAGCTCAAGGTATATGCCGAGAGGGAATACCGACGCGCCTTGCGCCAGGCTGTAGCAGAAACCGGGCTGCCCAGGGATGCTTTTCCGGCATCGTTGCCCTTTAGTGAGGCGCAGCTCCAGGACCACGACTTCATCCCCACGCTCTCCGGGAAATAAGGGGATTGTCAGGACAGGTCATTCCGCGCTATAATTGCTTAAGCTTTCCCTTCCCACACTCGTCTTGACGCCGAGGTGGGCATTTGTTTAAACGTCCCTAAGGAGTTATACATGCGTCATTATGAAATCGTTTTTATCGTCCATCCGGACCAAAGCGAGCAAGTCCCGGCGATGATCGAGCGTTACAAAGCCAGCGTAACCACGCGCGGCGGTAGCGTTCATCGCGTTGAAGACTGGGGCCGTCGTCAGATGGCTTACTCGATCCAGAAGCTGCCAAAAGCGCACTACATCTGCATGAACATCGAATGCGACAACGAGACCCTCGTGGAACTCGAAACCGCCTTCAAATTCAATGATGCCGTGCTGCGTCACCTCACCGTTAAGATGAAGAAGGCTGAAACCGCGCCGTCGCCGATGATGAAATCGGTACAACGTGAAGACGCAGCCAAGAGCCACCGCGCAGAGGCACCAGCCGCTGCAGCAGCTCCAGCCGCAGCAGCAGCGTAATTTTTGTTTCAAGAACCCTGAACCCGAATTGATACCACCTCGGTGAATCAACTCCAGTTCGTAGCACTGATTTGCAGAGCGCGACGTATTGCGCTACACCCCGGCCAAGCGTACCGATCGTGTCCGCCACCCTGATGCACAGTTCGCAGCAGGTCGAAGCAGGGGTGCCCAGACTGACCGAGTTTGAAATTGCCGCGCTTGCCGCTGGCGAAATTTCAGGACGCTTCAGCCAGGCCGAATTGGGCTCGACTTACCAGTTCACGGGATTTTTGGCCAAGAAGAACCGCAATAGCAAAAGCCTGGTGTTTCACATCATTGATTTCTGTGCCGCCGCTTAAAGCGGACACATTTTTAGATACAGGAGCCTCAAATGGCATTCGGTAAAAAATTCGACAAGAACAAGCTCAAGCTGAAAGAAAAGCGCAAACAACAGAACCCACTGTTCAAGCGTAAAAAATTCTGCCGCTTCACCGCAGCAAACGTAGAACAGGTTGACTACAAAGACGTAGACACCCTGAAGGACTTCGTCCAGGAAAACGGCAAGATCATGCCAGCACGCCTGACCGGTACCAAAGCGCACTACCAGCGCCAGGTCGACACCGCCATCAAGCGCGCACGCTACCTCGCGCTGCTGCCATACACCGATCTGCACCACGCTTAATCGCTGGCAGAAAAACTGGAGAATCCTATGCAAATCATTCTGTTGGAAAAAGTTGTTAACGTCGGCAACCTGGGCGACGTAGTCAAAGTCAAAGACGGTTACGCACGTAACTTCCTGATCCTGCAACGCATGGCACGTCGTGCTACCGCGTCGGCAGTGGCTGAATTCGAAGTCAAGCGCGCTGAACTGGAAAAAGCAGCAGCTGCCAAGCTGGCCGCTTCCCAGGCTCAAGGCGAGAAGCTGAACGGCATGACCATCTCGATCGCGCAAAAAGCGGGCGTCGATGGCCGTCTGTTCTGGTTCTGGTAACCAACTTCGACATCGCTGGAAGCGCTGACCAAAGCTGGTTTCGCTGTAGAAAAAGCACAAGTGCGCATGCCTACCGGCCCACTGAAGACCACCGGCGAACACGCTGTTGCCGTTGCTCTGCACACCGACGTTGTTGTTGAAATCACCATCGCTGTTGTTGGCGAAGCTGCTTAAGCAAAACATTGTGCAGTACACAAAAAAGCCGGGTTCTCCCGGCTTTTTTACGTCCAAATCTCCCCAATTATGTCAGCGAGTTGACCCGAAGCAGGTATAATTCGCGCCATGAACGCACCATCCGATCCGCAAGTCGACGCACTCCGTATCCCGCCCCATTCCATCGAAGCAGAACAGTCTGTGATCGGCGGTTTGCTGCGCGATAACGCCGCGTTCGACCGTATTGCGGACATGATGCATGCGGACGACTTTTACCGCTACGACCACCGCATCATCTTCGAGCAGATCGTCAAGCTGATCAACGGCTCGCGCCCGGCCGACGTGATCACCGTGTTCAGAAGCGCTGACCAACATCGGCAAGGCCGACGACGTGGGCGGCCTGCAATACCTGAACGCGATGGCGCAAAACACGCCGTCGGCGGCCAACATCCGGCGCTACGCCGAGATCGTGCGCGACAGCGGCGTGCTGCGCAAGCTGATCACGGTGGCCGACGAAATTTCCGGCCAGGCGTTCAACCCGCAGGGCAAGGAAGTCAAGCAGATGCTCGACGAAGCCGAGTCCAAGATTTTCGCGATCGCCGAACAGGGCGCGCGGCTCGCAAGGCTGGGTCTCGATCCAGCCGCTGCTGACGCAAGTGGTCGAGCGTATTGACGAACTCTACAGCCGCGACAACCAGAGCGAGATCACCGGCGTGCCGACCGGCTGGGTCGACCTGGACCGCATGACTTCCGGCCTGCAGCCGGGCGACCTGGTGATCGTGGCCTAGGCCGTCCGTCGATGGGCAAGACTGCGTTCTCGGTCAATATCGGCGAAAACGTCGCCATCGATGCTTAAGCCTGCCGGTCGCCATCTTCTCGATGGAGATGGGCGGCGCCCAGCTGGCCATGCGTATGCTCGGTTCGGTCGGCCAGCTCGACCAGCACCGCCTGCGTACCGGCCGCCTGAACGACGAAGACTGGCCGCGCCTGACGCACGCCATCCAGAAAATGAACGACGCGCAGCTCTATATCGACGAGACGCCTGCGCTGAACCCGATCGAACTGCGGGCCCGCTCGCGACGCCTGTCGCGCCAGTGCGGCAAGCTTGGTCTGATCATCGTCGACTACCTGCAGCTCATGACCGGCAGCCAGCCTGGCGACAACCGCGCCTCGGAGATTTCCGAGATTTCGCGTAGCCTCAAAGGCCTGGCCAAGGAATTGCATTGCCCGGTTATCGCACTGTCCCAGCTGAACCGCTCGCTGGAACAACGCCCGAACAAACGGCCCGTCATGTCCGACTTGCGCGAATCCGGCGCTATCAGAACAGGATGCGGACGTGATCATCTTCCTGTATCGCGATGAGGTCTACAACCCGGACTCGCCCGACAAGGGCACGGCGGAGATCATCATCGGCAAGCAGCGTAACGGTCCGATCGGCGCTGTGCGGCTGACCTGGATCGGGCAGTACACGAAGTTCGGCAACTACAGCGGTAATCTGGCCCTGTATCAGGGCGACTAAATCTAGATGCCGCCAGCACGCGCGGCAAACATCAGTAGTATCAATACGCTTTAACGGAGAAAGCCATGTTTGGACGTTTGATGCCCACCGAGGGCAAATTCTTTGACCTGTTCAACCAGCACGCCGATCTGTGCGTGAAGGGCGCGCACGAAATGGTTGGTCTGATGACCAACTTCGACGACCTTGAAATGCGCACCCACGCCATTGAAAGTATCGAAAAGCAGGCCGACAAGATCACCTACGCGACGGTCGACATGCTGCACAAGACCTTCATCACCCCGATCGACCGCGACGACATCCACAAGCTGATCACCCGCATGGACGACATCCTGGACCTGATGGAAGATGCCGCCCAAACCGTGTCGCTGTACGACCTGAAGGCCGTGACGCCGGAAGCGAAGCGCCTGGCCGAACTGTGCCTGGCATGCTGCGAAAAAGTGCAGGCTGCCGTCGCGCTGCTGCACAACATGGACAACTCGCAAAAGATCGTCGCCATCTGCGAAGAGATCGACCGCCTGGAATCGGACGCCGACCACGTCATGCGCGCCGCCATGTCCAAGCTGTTCCGCGACGAGCCGGACGTGCGCAACCTGATCAAGCTGAAGGCCATCTATGAAATCCTCGAAACGGTCACCGACCGCTGCGAAGACGTGGCCAACATCATCGAAGGCATCATCGTCGAAAACGCATAAGCAGAGCACCTGATGAATAACGTAGAAATCAGCATTTATGTGCTCGGCCTGTTGATCGCGCTGGCACTGCTGTTCGACTTCATGAACGGCTTCCACGACGCGGCCAATGCGATTGCGACCGTGGTCTCGACCGGCGTGCTCAAGCCGCAGACGGCAGTCGCCATGGCGGCCTTCTTCAACTTTGTCGCCATTTTCGTGGTGGGCCTCAAGGTCGCCAGCGCGATCGGCAAGGGCACCATCCATCCCGAAGTGATCGACCAGTACGTCATTTTCGGCGCCCTGGTGGGCGCGATCGTGTGGAACCTGATCACCTGGTACTACGGCATTCCGTCGTCCTCGTCGCACGCGCTGATCGGCGGCCTGGTGGGCGCCGCGGTGGCGAAAGCAGGCACCGGCGCGCTGATCGCCGGTGGCCTGATCAAGACCGTCATCTTCATCGTCGTGGCGCCGCTGCTCGGCTTCGTGCTCGGGTCGATCATGATGCTCATTGTGTCGTGGCTGTTCGTGCGGTCCACGCCGCGCAAGGTCGACACCTGGTTCCGCCGCCTGCAGCTGGCATCGGCCGCAGGCTACAGCCTCGGTCACGGCGGCAATGACGCGCAAAAGACCCTCGGCATCATCTGGATGCTGATGATCGCCTCCGGCCACCTGAGCAAGGATTCGGCGTCGCCACCACAGTGGGCCATCGTGGCCTGCTACGCGGCGATCAGCTTCGGCACCCTGTTCGGCGGCTGGCGCATCGTCAAGACCATGGGCCAGAAGATCACCAAGCTCAAACCGGTGGGCGGCTTCTGCGCCGAAACCGGCGGCGCGATCACGCTGATCCTGTCGAGCTTCTGGGGTGTTCCTGTCTCGACCACGCACACCATCACCGGCGCCATCGTCGGCGTGGGTTCGGCGCAAAAGGCGTCGGCCGTGCGCTGGGGCGTAGCCGGTAACATCGTCTGGGCCTGGATTCTGACCATTCCAGCGTCGGCCTTCGTGGCGGCGGTGGCCTGGTACATCGGTACCAAAGTCCTGTAAGCCACATCGCGTTTCGAAAAAGCCGTACAGTGTCACCGCTGTCCGGCTTTTTTCGTCCATCTTCCTGGAGCATAACGACCGTGTCCGACCAACTGCATCGTTTTCTTCCTGCGCTTTTGCTCGTGGCGGCGTTCTCCGCGCACGCGGCCGACCTTCCCGCGTCCGAACTGCTCAAGGTGGCGGACGACGCCCTGCAGGCGGGCACCATCACGCAGCTCGAACACCGGCAGACGGTCGCCTGGATCAAGGCGCGACCCTGCAGCGGGATTGACCATCGCTCGGCGCGGCCAGAAAGACTAGTCTGGAAGCGGCCATCTCGCGCCAGGAGGGCGGCAAGACCATTGCCGTGTACCAGGCCTTGAGCTACCGCGGCTGGCACATCGTTTCCAGCAATGCTTAGGCCAGGGCGACCAGCCTTACCTGTTTTTCCCGGCAGACCCGATCAAGGGCAGCAAGCCCGTGACAGTCTGGGCTTAGGCGCCGCGAGCATCTTCGAGACCACGGCGATCAAGGACTGGGTCAGGAAAGA
The DNA here is from genome assembly GCA_024703915.1 of Massilia sp. H-1. GTDB lineage: Bacteria > Pseudomonadota > Gammaproteobacteria > Burkholderiales > Burkholderiaceae_D > Telluria_A. Next base: position 4,408,991 of record CP087969.1, read on the forward strand.
AGCGCCCGGCATTCCCGCCCGTCTGGCCGATTGCTTCGCGCGGCACGTGACGATGGGCGAAAACTGACAAGGCGGCTGCGTGTCAGCGGCGCTGCAGGGCGGCGCCGCTCTGCCTGAATTCATCGATTTTGCATTTTCGGAGGAAGTAATGGGAGTTGATCTGGACCTGCTGGAACGCTGGCTGACCGCCTGGAGCCTGTCCCGTGGTTTGCCGCTGCCGGTGCACGAGGGCGGCGGCCTGTCGGTCGAAGTAGGCAAGCCCGACCATCTGCGCTTAAGGCATGTGTTTGCAGAGGCGGGGCTTGGCGCTCCATGCCTGCGCCGCGCGTCAGCGAGCCGGGCGTTCACCTGAAAGTGCCGGTCGGGCCCGATGAAATGCGGCAAGCGCTGCCGCCGGGCTGGGAGTTCGAGGAGCTGCGCTATCTGATGCATTGCAGCGCCGCCATGGCGGCGGAGTCGGCCGCGCCTGCCTGGCTACAGCGTCAGCACTGAGCGGGAGCACGGCGCCCACGTCATCCGTTTGATCGACGCCGAGGGAACCACTGCCGCGTCGGGCCGCGTGGTGCTGCATGGCGAAACGGCGGTGTTTGACCAGATCGAAACCCATGAACTGCATCGCAGAAAGGGACTGGGCAGCGCGGTGATGCTGGAACTGGACCGCCTGGCCGTGCAGGCCAGAGTGTCCGAACGCTTGCTCGTGGCCACCGATGCGGGCCGCGCCCTCTACCTGGCGCTTGGGTGGCAGGTGCTGGCGCCATACTCGACATTTATCACCGCAGAAAACAAATAGGCCATGTTCGTCGCGCATATCCCGGTAAGCTACCTCACGGGGCGCTACCTGCATTCATGTTTCGCCGCATCGGGCGTCACGGTGACATGTTTCGTGCTGGCCGCCGTGATCGGCGCTATCGTGCCGGATCTCGACCTGTTCTATTTCTTTCTGATTGATCACCGACGCACACCGCATCACCTGTATTGGCCGCACTTTCCGCTCGTCTGGGTACTGTTGCTGGCGGCGTCGGCAGTATGGCTGGCAGCGGCAAGGCGAAAAGCTGTGGCGGCGCTGGCGGTGGTCTTTTGTATCGGCGGCTTCGGGCACTTGCTGCTCGATACCATCGTCGTGGATATTCATTGGGGCGCCCCGTTTGTACACGGGGCTTTCTCACTGTTTACTGTGCTTAAGGCTGTACAAGCCGTGGTGGCTGAATTTCATCTTGCATTGGTCCTTCGCATTCGAGCTGGTTTTGCTCGCGTGGGCAGTGCTGGTCTGGCGGCGCAAGGCATCGTCATGATGCTTATGCATACTGATGAAGGAGTCTGTCTCTTAGAATGGTCAGAATGAATGTTGGACCGGTGATTGTCGCCACATTTGCTTCGCTTTGAATCAACACGTCGCCTTCGTTCCAGCGCATCAGGCGTGGCAGCTCTTGGTGATAAACGACATTGTTCTCGCTGTGAAGTTGCTCATGGTAGTGCATGTTTTTCAGTTCGTTCGCGATTGCGCGGAACGGGGTTGCTTCGCTGGTGCGGACGGTAAATTGGGCTGGCAGCGTCATCACGACGGCAACAAGCGATCCTATCGCAACCGAGATGCGTATGACTTCAAACGACTTGACTGGTTGACCCATGATGAGCAGGAAAGCGCACACCGTCAGGCAAGCCAGCGCGAACATTCCTAACCAGGATCGGAACTGGGACCAAGACTGAAACAAGATCACGTAGCGCCAGAGCGGACGGTGATACTTTACTGCGGATACTTCAACATTCAGCTTGAAATTGGAAGAATTCATGAGTCGCCTTTTTCGCAGCAATCGGAAGCGCGTGACGGCCAAGCCTCTGCCGCTACCTACTATGTTAGCTGCCGGGAATTCTTGATACTGGGAAAAGATCAATCATTGTTCGAGAGGGGGGCGGCAGGTCATCTTGGTTGACGGCAGCCCTACCTGATGCAGACTTGCCGCACGGTCCGCATGTCCGTCAGCCCCTGCAAAACCTTCTCGATCCCATCCATTTTCAGCGTCAGCATGCCGTCATCGAGCGCGGCGGCCAGCAGCGTGGCAACGCGCGTGTTCTTCTGCAACAGCACCTTGATGCGGTCTGTGCCGATCATGAGTTCGTGCAATCCAAGGCGCCCGTTGTAGCCCTTGTTGCAGTCCGTGCAGCCCAGCGCGCGATACAGCGTGAAACGTCCGTGCGCGTCGGCGTAGCGGCGCTTCCATCCGTCGAGCACCGGCTGGCGGATGCTCGCGTGGCCGCCACTGGCTGATGCCACCGAGATTTCCTGGCAGTATTCGGCCAGCAGCTGCGCCACCTCGTCTTCTGCCGGATGGTAGGGCGTCTTGCAGCGTTCGCACAATTTGCGGGCCAGCCGCTGGGCCAGAATGCCGATCAGCGCGTCGGCGAAGTTGAAGGGATCCATGCCCATGTCGAGCAGGCGCACGATCGATTCGGGCGCGCTGTTGGTGTGCAGCGTCGCCAGCACCAGGTGGCCGGTGAGCGAGGCTTCGATGCCGATGCCGACCGTTTCGCGGTCGCGCATTTCGCCCACCATGATCACGTCCGGATCGGCGCGCAGGAAGGCCCGCATCACGGTGGCGAAATCGAGCCCCGCCCGGTGATTGACCTGTACCTGGCGCAAGCCTTTCTGGGTGATCTCGACCGGGTCTTCGGCGGTCCAGATCTTGGTGTCGGGCTTGTTCAGATAACCAAGCAGGGAGTGCAGGGTGGTGGTCTTGCCGGAACCGGTAGGCCCGCACACGAAGAACAGGCCGTACAGGCTTGGCGATGGCGCGCATCAGCCGTTCCATATTCGATGGCAGCAGGCCAAGCCGGTCCAGCGGGATGCCGTCGCTGGCGGCCAGGATGCGCATCACCACATCTTCCACGCCGCCCGTCGAGGGAATGGTCGCCACCCGCAATTCGATGTCGAGCGGACCGTATTTGTTGAACTTGATCTTGCCGTCCTGCAGGCTTGCGCCGTTCGGACGTGTCGAGGTCGCACATGATCTTCACGCGCGCCACCAGCGCGTTGCGGTAGGCGGCCGGGATGTCGATGTAGGGCATCAGCGCGCCATCCTTGCGAAAGCGGATGCCGGTGCGGCCGTTGCCGGGCAGCGGTTCGATATGAATGTCGGACACGCCCTGGCGGTAAGCGTCCATGATCACCTTGTTCACCAGCCGCACCAGTTCCGTTTCGACCGCTTCGGACACGGTGGCGTCGGCCTCGGCGGCATCCGGCTCGGTCATTCCGGACAGCAGCTCGCGCATCGAACTGCCGTCGCTGCGGAAGGTGGTGCCGAAAAACTGGTCCATCGTATGCTTGAATTCGGTCCGCGTGGTGACGCAGTAGCGCACCGTGCACTTGGGAAAAACCTGGCTGACGATGCGGCTGGCGCGCACCCGTTCCGGATCGAGCGCGAGCACCAGCAGCCCGTGCTTGTCTTCGTCCAGGGGCAGCCACTCCTGGTCTTCGACATACAGGGCCTTGAGATGGCGCAGCAGGAAGGCGGGCTTGATGCGGTCGGGGCGGAAGGGTTCGTACGGCACGCCGAAGTGCTGAGCCAGCGCCGCGCCGATGACGTGCAGGCGGAGTTGGAAGTCGCGCGCCAGGACGTCTTCGATGTGGCCCATGCTTAAGCACGGGCGCTGCGTGTGGCCAGCTCGAGCTGCTGGGCGGTGAGCGCGGCGGCGGCCACCAGGCCGTCATACTTGCCGGGGGAGGGGGTGCCGCTGTTTGCCATCAGTGTCATCCCGCCATGATGGAATGCGCAGGACTCGCCACCCTTGATGTGGCTCACCCGTGCGCGGCAGCTCAGAGCTGGCCAAGCAGATCGTGGGCGTCGAGGATGGCGTAGACGATGTGCGGCTGCTGGTCGAGGCAGCGGCGGATGGCGGCGGGGACTTTTTCGCGCGTCTTGCGGCACAGGCCGGGCTGTTCGGCCAGCTGGATGGTCAGGCCGCGCACGGTGCGCACGCCGCGGACGCTGGGAATGATGCGCAGCGTGATGCCGAGCTGATCGTGCATCAGCTTGCTAACGTGCTGCAACTGCTCGTAGCTGTCGATCCGTTCTATGCGCTCGAGCAGCTTTTTCTCTTGCTCGCGGGTGAGCATCAGCACGCGCGTATCGGCGCCAGCTTCCAGCAGCTGTTCACGATTGCACACGCACAGGCCGGGCGGGCATTCGACGCGGATCGGGAAGGGGAGCGCTTGCAGCATGGGCGTTGACGGTGTTTGAAAAAAACCGGATGGAACGACAGGGTAGCCCCGCCGATTGTCCCTGTCAACGGCGTGTCAATACGCGCTTAGTGGTTGACTAAGTCCTCTATTTTCGCGTATCTTCCGTCTGTTTTCCATTTCCGGAGTCCCTCATGGGTACTTGTTCGAGTGACAGTTGTAGCCAGACACGTTCTGGCACCGCCTCGGCAAGATAACGCAGCTTTCCCCTGCCGTCATCTTGCTGCTCGCGGATGATGGCGTCCCGTGCGGGCTGTGGCCCGCATCGCACCATCCACCTCCCTGTTGTTGCCTTGCGCTGAGCTGTTCGTCGTGCGCGCCTGTTCGCCTGTCAGTCGCTGCTGACTGCGCGACATTGTGCGTATCGACGCGCTGACTGCGGCGCAAGCGGCGGCATTTCGTCATCGCGCCCGTCAGCGGGCGATCACGTTGCTGGATGAATCATGTTGCATGCTTACTTTACCGCCGCCGCGCCACAAGGCACCCTTGCCACTTCCTGGCTGAAAAAACTCGGCCCCGGCCTGATCACGGGCGCCGCCGACGACGACCCGAGCGGCATCGCGACCTATTCCCAGGCCGGGGCGCAGTTCGGCCTGCACATGCTGTGGACGATCCTGTTCACCTGGCCGCTGATGGTCGGCATCCAGGTGGTGAGCGCGCAGATCGGCCGCGTCAGCGGCAAGGGGCTGGCGGGCAATATCCGCGAACACTTCCCGGCCTGGCTGGTACGCACCATCGTGGCGCTGCTGCTGGTGGCCAACACCATCAACATCGCGGCCGACGTCTCGGCCATGGGCGAGGCTGCCGCGCTGATCGCGGGCGGCTCCTCGCGCTGGTACGCGGCGCTGTTCGGCGTCACCTCGCTGCTGCTGCAAGTGTTCATTCCCTACAGCCGCTATGTGCGCTTTCTCAAGTGGCTGACCCTGGCCCTGCTGGCCTACGTGGCCACGGTGTTCACGCTCAACGTGCCCTGGCTGGAGGTGGCGGCCGCGACCGTGGTTCCCCACCTGGTCTGGTCGCCGGTCTTCATCACGACCCTGGTCGCGGTGTTCGGCACGACCATCAGCCCCTATCTGTTCTTCTGGCAGGCATCGCAGGAAGTCGAAGAGCTGGAAGCCTGCCCGCGCTCGCAGGCCCTGCGCGAAGCGCCGGAGCAGGCGCGTGCCCATTTCCACCGGATCAAGATCGACACGATGATCGGGATGGGCTACTCGAATCTGGTCGCCTTCTTCATCATCCTGACGACGGCGGTGACGCTGCACCGGCACGGGATCACGGCCATCGACACCTCGGCCCAGGCCGCCGCCGCGCTGCGGCCGCTGGCGGGCGACTTCGCGTTCGCGCTGTTTAGCGCTCTAAGCATCATCGGCACCGGCATGCTGGCCGTGCCCGTGCTGGCCGGGTCGGCCGCCTACGCGGTGGCTAAGCGCATTCCAGTGGAAAAAGGGGTTGGAGAAAACGGCCTCGCAAGCCAGGGGTTTCTACGGGATCATCGCGTTCTCCACCATCATGCAAGCATTGCGCTGGGATTCGCGCCGGTCGATCCGATCAAGGCGCTGTACTGGAGCGCCGTGATCAATGGCGTGATTTCGGTGCCGATCATGGTCGTCATGATGCTGATGGCGGGGCGTTCGGCGATCATGGGCCGTTTCGTGATCGGGCGCCGCTGCTGCGTGCTGGGCTGGAGCGCGACCGCGGCCATGGCGCTGGCGGTGCTGGCGATGTTCGCGCTGATGACGTAAAAAACCTGTGGGCCTCGCGGCGCACAGGTTTTTCGGGGACAAGCGGCAGCGCTTACAGCACTTCGCTCGCGTGATCGGCCAGGCGTGAACGTTCGCCGCGCGCCAGGGTCACGTGACCGCTGTGCGACCAGCCCTTGAAGCGGTCGACCACATAGGTCAGGCCGCTCGACCCTTCGGTCAGGTAAGGCGTGTCGATCTGTGCGATGTTGCCCAGGCACAGAATCTTGGTGCCAGGACCGGCGCGCGTGACCAGGGTCTTGATCTGCTTCGGCGTCAAGTTCTGCGCCTCGTCGATGATCAGGAACTTGTTCACGAAGGTACGGCCGCGCATGAAGTTGAGCGACTTGATCTTGATGCGCGAGCGGATCAGATCCTGCGTTGCCGCGCGGCCCCACTCGCCGCCATCCGAATCGGACTTGTTGAGCACTTCGAGGTTGTCGTCGAAGGCGCCCATCCATGGCGACATCTTTTCTTCCTCGGTGCCCGGCAGGAAGCCGATGTCTTCGCCCACAGGAACGGTGACGCGGGTGACGATGATCTCGTTGTACAGCTTGGTCTCGAGCACTTGCGCCAGGCCGGCAGGCCAGGGCCAGCAGGGTCTTGCCGGTACCGGCCTGGCCGAGCAGGGTGACGAAATCGCATTCCGGATTCATCAGCAGGTTCAGCGCGAAATTCTGCTCGCGGTTGCGCGCAGTCACGCCCCACACGTTGTTCTTGCTATGGCTAAAGTCGCGCAGGGTCTTGATGACCGCCGTCTTGCCGTTCAGCTGAGTCACTTGGCCATAGAAGGGCGCTTCGCCGTTCTTCGGTTCCAGGTAGACGAACTGGTTCACCAGCAAGGTCAGCATGGTCGGACCGGTGACGCGATAGAAGGTCGACGAGTAGCCGTTCTTGCTTTCCTGCCAGGACTCCATGTCCTTGCCGTTCTTGTTCCAGAAGTCGTCCGGCAGCTGGACGATGCCCGAGTACAGCAGGTCGGTATCTTCCAGCACATGATCGTTGAAGTAATCTTCAGGTAAGCAAGCCCAGCGCGCCCTTGATGCGCATGTTGATGTCTTTGGACACCAGCACGATCGCGCGGCCCGGCATTTCCGCTTCCAGGTTGCGCACCACGCCCAGGATCTGGTTGTCGGCCTTGCCTTGCGGCAGGCCTTCCGGCAGGGTCGGGCCATTTTGCAGGCGGGTCTGGAAGAACAGGCGGCCCTTGGCATCCTTGTTGCCGAGCTTGGACAGCAGGATGCCGTTTTCGATGGCGCCGTCGTCGATGTTGCCGACCAGGGCGTCAAGCGAGCGCGACACCTGGCGCGCATTGCGTGCGACCTCGGACATGCCCTTCTTGTGGTCGTCCAGCTCTTCCAGCGTCATCATCGGCAGATACACATCGTGTTCCTCGAAGCGGAACAGGGACGACGGATCGTGCATCAGCACGTTGGTATCGAGCACGAACATCTTGGTCATGCCGGACTGGTCCGCATTGCAGGCTGGCCTTCGATTTGACTTGCAATTCGACCGGCTTGTGCTTGGCCGGATGCGGCGCTTCCGCGTGCTGCTTTTCCTTGCCGCGCGCGGCCGGTTTGGCCACAGGCGCGCAAGCGCCTCGACTGGCGCTGCGGTTTTCGCTTTGGTGGTCTTGGCTAAGCGCTTTGACTGCCGGAGCTTCGCTCACGGCGGCCAGCTTCAGTTTCAGCGGCAGCGAGCCTGGACCGCTTCGCTTGTTTTTCGGATCCGCTTTTGGATAGTCTTTGGCCAGCAGCAGGGCGGCTGGCTTGGTGGGGAGTTTTGGCAGTGGCATCAGGGTCTCAATCTAAAAATTGCTTGGAGGATAGCCCGGCGAATGCGGCTTTGCGGAGTCGGCGCTGGGCGGGTCCGGCATGATGTCCGGACCGGCAGCTGCCAGATTGAAGTGATGCAGTAAAGCGGACTGTTTGACTCAAAATGACGGGTTCGATCTCGGTAACGCTGGGTTGGTCAAGGCTGGGTTTTGATAAATTCCAGCACTTCTTCGGCGTGATTAGGAACTTTCACGCCTCTCCATTCTTTCACCAATTTGCCATCAGCGTCAACGACAAACGTACTGCGTTCGATCCCGCGAACTTGCTTACCATACATATTTTTCATCTTCATGACACCGAACAGCGCGCACACCGCTTCTTCCGGGTCGGAAATCAGTTCGAACGGTAAGCCGAGCTTGGCTTTGAAGCCATCGTGCGAGCGCATCGAGTCGCGGCTGATGCCGTAGATCTCGGCAGCTAAGCAGCGGCGAACTGCAGGGTGCAGATCGCGGAAGGCGATGCTCTCGGTGGTGCAGCCGGGCGTATTGTCCTTGGGGTAGAAATACAGCACCGTGTAGCGGGCCGGGCGGCCGGACAGCTGGAAAGGCGCGCCGCCGGTCATGGGGGCGGAAAAGTCGGTCATGCTTGCTGCAGTTTGGCGATCAGCCACAGGGTCTCTCCGGTAGAGGGGGAGCGCTGATTGTAAACCCCCAGCGCGGCAGGGGAATTAGACAGAGCTTAAACAGCACTTACGCCGGGTCGATGATCAGGGCCAGCGTGACCTTGCGGCCTTCGCCCATCAGCACATTGTAGGTACGGCAGGCGGCCTTGCTGTCCATGCTTTCGACGCCGATATGGCGCGCCGACAGGCTCGCGATCAGGCGCGGATGGACAAAGCGCTGGCGCTCGCCGGTGCCGAGGATGACGACGTCGGGCTTGTCGGCCTCGATCTGCTCGAAATGGGCCGCGGTCAGTGCCTCGAAATTGGGCACGTCCCAGGCGCGCGGCGGCGTTTCGGGCATCACGATCAGGCTGTACTGGAAGCGCTCGGCGTTGATTTCGACACCGCTGTCATCGTAACCGGTCACGGTCTGGTATTGTTTGGTGGTACTGGCGTGAAGCTTCATGGCAAATCAGGGCTATTGGGGCAGGGCACCAGCATGCCACAAACGGCATGAATGCGCGAATTTTCACGATCCTGCCGTCAAAAGCAGCCCAAACGGGCTATATACGGGCATTTTGGCCATTCCGGCGGTTGATTAAATCCCCTCCTTTCGGCAGAATGGTATTTTTCGCACTGCAACATAGAGCTTCACGGACAGGAAAATATTTTGCGACCGATTCTGAAATCGAACAAATTAGACGATGTTTGCTACGAAATCCGGGGGCTTAGCCAATGAACAGGCCCGGCTGATGGAAGAAGAAGGGCAGAAGATCATCAAGCTGAACATCGGCAACCTGGCCGTGTTCGGTTTCGACCCGCCGGACGAGATCGTGCACGACATGATCCTCAATATGCACGGCGCGGCCGGTTACACCGATTCGAAGGGCATGTTCGCGCCGCGCAAGGCCGTCATGCACTACACCCAGAGCAAGAACATTGCTTAGAGCGTGGCGATCGAAGATATTTACCTGGGCAATGGCGCCTCCGAGCTGATCGTGATGGCCATGAACGGCCTGCTCAACAATGGCGACGAAGTGCTGGTGCTTACCGCCCCGGACTACCCGCTGTGGACCGCGGCCGTGAGCCTGTCCGGCGGCAACCCCGTGCATTACATCTGCGACGAGCAGGCCGACTGGTACCCGGACATCGACGACATGCGCCGCAAGATCACCTCGAACACCAAGGCGATCGTGGTCATCAACCCGAACAACCCGACCGGCGCCCTGTACCCGCGTGAAATTCTGCTGGAGATCATCGAACTGGCGCGCCAGCACCAGCTGATCATCCTGGCCGACGAAATCTACGACAAGGTCCTGTACGACGGTTACCAGCACGAATCGATCGCCTCGCTGGCCGACGACGTGCTGTTCATCACCCTGAACGGCCTGTCGAAAAATTACCGCTCCTGCGGCTACCGCGCCACTGGATGGTGGTGTCGGGCGAGAAGCGCCACGCGAAAGACTACATCGAAGGCTTGAACATGCTGGCCTCGATGCGCCTGTGCGCCAACGCGCCGGGCCAGTTCGCGATCCAGACCGCGCTGGGCGGCTACCAAAGCATCAACGACCTGGTGGGGCCCGGCGGGCGCCTGCTCAGGCAGCGCGATATGGCCCACAAGCTGTTGACCGACATTCCCGGGGTGAGCTGCGTCAAGCCAAAAGCGGCGCTGTACATGTTCCCCAAGCTCGACCCCGTGATGTATCCGATCGCGGACGACCAGCAATTCGCCGTTGAACTGCTGACTGAAGAAAAAGTGTTGATTGTCCAGGGCACCGGCTTCAACTGGACCAAGCCGGACCATTTCCGCCTTGTATTCCTGCCCAACTCGGACGACCTGCAAGATGCCTGTGGCCGGATCGCGCGCTTCCTCGACGGCTACCGTCGGCGCCACGGCAAGGGCTGAACCACTACCACGAAAAGACTATGAAACCTATCAAGATCGGCCTGATCGGCCTCGGCACTGTCGGCAACGGCACCTTCGACGTCCTCAAACGCAACCAGGAAGAAATCCGCCGCCGCCATTACTGCGGCATCGAGATCGCCATGATCGCGGTGCGCAACAAAGAGCGCGCCGAAGCGATTGTCGGCAACGACTGCGAAGTGGTCACCGATCCCTTCCTCGTGGTCGATCATCCCGAGATCGAGATCGTGGTCGAACTGATCGGCGGTTACGACACGGCCAAGGAACTGGTGCTGCGCGCCATCAATAACGGCAAGCACGTGGTCACCGCCAACAAGGCGCTGCTGGCGTTGCACGGCAATGAAATCTTCGCCGCGGCCCAGGCCCGCGAAGTGATGGTCGCGTTCGAAGCGGCGGTGGCCAGCAGGGATTCCGATCATCAAGGCGCTGCGCGAAGGCCTGACCGCGAACCGCATCGAATCGGTGGCTTAAGCATCATCAACGGCACCACCAACTTCATCCTGTCCGAAATGCGCGACAAGGGGCTCGATTTCGGCACCGTGCTCAAGCAGGCGCAAGCGCTCGGCTACGCCGAAGCCGACCCGACCTTCGACATCGAAGGCGTGGACGCGGCGCACAAGGCGACCATCATGTCCGCGATTGCCTTCGGCATTCCGGTGCAGTTTGAAAAAGCGCACGTGGAAGGCATCAGCAACCTGCAGGCGATCGACATCAAGTACGCCGAGCAGCTCGGCTACCGCATCAAGCTGCTGGGCATCACCAAGCGCGCCGTAGTTGGCGGCGTCGAAGGGATCCGAGCTGCGCGTGCACCCGACCTTGATTCCCGCCAAGCGCCTGATCGCCAATGTCGAAGGCGCGATGAACGCCGTGCTGGTGCAGGCCGACGCCGTGGGCGCCTCGCTCTACTATGGCAAGGGCGCGGGCGCCGAGCCGACCGCCTCGTCCGTGATTGCCGACCTGGTCGACATCACGCGCCTGGCCACGGCCAATCCGGAGTACCGGGTGCCGCACCTGGCGTTCCAGCCGAACCAGATGACCGACGTCGAGATTTTGCCGATGTCCGAAATCACCACCAGCTACTACCTGCGCGTGTACGTGAAGGACCAGCTGGGCGTGATGGCCGACCTGACGCGGATCCTGGCCGACGCCATGATCTCGATCGACGCCGTGCTGCAAAAGGAGCCGGGCGAAGGCGAGACCCGCACCGACATCATCATCCTGACCCACCAGACCCAGGAAAAAAACATCGATGCCGCGATTGCCAAGATGGAAGCGCTGGACACCGTGGTCGGCGACATCGTCAAGATCCGCCTCGAAAACCTGAGCTAAACACCTTGTTGCACAATCAGGGGTCAGACCTCAATTCTGAAATACTTTCAGAATTGAGGTCTGACCCCGATTTGTTCCAATTGGATGCCCATGTTGGTGCTGCTCGTCTGGGTCGTTGTGGCCCTCAAGTGGCGCAAGTTCAGGCGGAACGCCACGCCGGAAGAGCAGCAAGCAGCCTTGTCTGCGCAAATGTCCCAGCCGCCGCCGGATATTCCGGCGCCATGCCACTGACTGACCCCACGACCTGAACGCCACCCGCCAAGTAGTTGCACATTCGGGGTCAGACCTCAATTCTGAAAGTATTTCAGAATTGAGGTCTGACCCCGGTGTTGCTTATCGGTAGGCGGTGATGACCATGTCGCGCGCTTGGGGTTCGCGCTGGCGGATGAAGGACAGGATCGATTCCACCGTCACGGTCTCGATCCGCCCCGCGGCGCGCTTGGCGAACGGCTGGTCGTCAGAGCTGATGTTGGCGCTGAACAGGCGCGCGCCCAGCCGCTTGGTCGCGGGGATGAACAGCATCGACGGCGAATACCCCGCATACGCCAGCCACGCCTGGGCCCGCCCGCGGTCCTGGATCGCGCTGTCGCCCGCGCTGGCGGCATAGGTCTCCAGCACCCACTGGTTCGAATTCTGGTACTCGGTCGAGAACGGATAGGCGAGCATGTTGTACCTGCTGCTGTGCATGCGGTTGCCCAGGTTTGATGCCAAGGCGGCGGCAATCCGCGACTGGGTCCGGGCCGACGGGATCATCACCACCGCCTCGTACGCAAACAGGTCGTCGAGGAAGAAGTTGGCCAGCCCCTGGTCGAACAGCGCCGAGCTGGCGGTGCCGCAGCGGTTCAGTTCATGCACGACCAGCCAGCGCCCCTTGGGATGGTCGCGCCACACGTAGGCCACGTGCGAGTAGCGCAGCCCGTAGGCGGACAAGTCCTGCCCCACGCGCCCGACGATCGCCACTTCCGCGTTCGACGCTTCCAGCGCGCTGCGCGTGTTTTCGGCCAGCTTGAGGGCGCTGACGAACGATTGCGCGCTGGGCTTCTTGACTTCGCAGCCACGCCCCGCTTGCGCGGCATTCACGCTGCAAGCCAGCAGCAATACCAGGAACAGTCGGCGCATGATCAATACCCCTGGCGATGGTGGTAGGAGTGGTGCACCAGCGCGCCCCGATTTCCGAGGGCACGAAGGCGATCGCTTCATGCGGCCACGATCAGCACGGTGCCGCTGGCGATGGTGACCATGCTCACCGCGGCGCCGGTCACCAGCAGCGAACTGGCCGCGGCCTGGCCGGACAGGCGGATGGTGGTGCGGGCGGCGTGCGAGGCGCCTTCGAGCACGATCAGGACCGATTCGCCCACCACCTGCACGCTGACGATGGCTACGGCGCCGGAGGCGGCAACGGCCGACAGCGAGCCGCCCACCACCAGCGCCGAGCGAGCCACCACCAGGCCGGAGGCGGCGGACATGTCGGTGCTGGGGTTGGGCTGGGCCTGGGCGGTGCACAGGGTGCAGGCGAGGGCGATGGCGAGCAGGGGTTTCATGGTGCGTCCTTATGGAGTTGGCCGGGTTGGCAGGACGGATCATGTTCCCGAATGCGACAGCACTCAATAAAATGCACTACGGTATCGCTTTTAAGGGCAAACAGTATTAAGATCTGCTACCGGAGTTCAAAGGGACGCACGCATGCCTCACGCTATTACACTTGTCGACACCTTGGAGCGCTTGTTGAAGGCGCGGGGCATCACGTACAGCGAACTGGCCGCACGCATCGATATGTCGGAAGCGAGCGTCAAACGTATGTTTTCACAGAAGAACTTCACCCTGCTGCGCCTGGACGACATCCTGTCCGCCAGCGGCATCGAGTTCGAGGAACTGAGCGCGGCCCAGAGCGGCCCGGCCCTGATCTCGCAGCTCACGCTGGCCCAGGAGCGCGAGATCATAGGCGACCCGCGCCTGCTGGTGGTCGCGGTCTCGGCGATGAACCATATCAGCTTCGACGACATCGTCCGCTATTACGAGATGACGGAGCTGGAGGTCACCAAGTACCTGCTGCGGCTCGACAAGATCGGCTTCCTCGAACTGCTGCCGAACAACCGCGTCAAGCTGCTCATCGCCCGCACCTTCAGCTGGATCGCGAACGGTCCGATCCAGACTTACTTCCGCCACGAGGCCGCGGCCGACTATCTCAATTCGCGCTTCGATGGCGAGGACGAGGTGCTGCGCCTGGTGAACGTGATGCTGTCGAAGCAGTCGGCCGGCGCGCTGCTCGAACGCCTCAAGCAGGTCGCCGCCGAATTCTCCCAGCAGCATCAGCACGAAACGCGGCTGCCGCTGGACCAGAAGCACGCCATCAGTTTTATCGTCGCGGCGCGTCCGTGGGTGCCCCAGGCATTCAAGACGCTGCAGCGCAAACCGTAATCCAACCCATCCACCGCACAGAGACCCACATGAGTCAATCGAGCCAGTTTTCCCTGTTGAAGCAGCGCCGCTTTGCCCCGTTCTTCTGGACCCAGTTCCTCGGCGCGTTCAACGACAATGTGTTCAAGACCGCCTTCCTGGTCGTGCTCACGTTCGACGCGGCCAAGTGGACGACGCTCGATCCGTCCATGCTGACCAATCTGATTCCCGGCCTGTTCATCCTGCCGTACGTGCTGTTCTCGGCCACCGTCTACCAGATCGCGGAAAAGGTGGAGAAGGGCCGCCTGGCGCGCATCGTCAAGCTGATCGAAATCGGGATCATGCTGGTCGTCCAAGCATCGGCTGGATGACCAAGTCGCTGCCGCTGCTGCTGGCCGCCGTGGTCGGGATGGGTGTGCATTCGACCCTGTTCGGGCCCGTCAAGTACGCTTACCTGCCGCAGCACCTCAAGTCGGAGGAGCTGGTCGGCGGCAATGGCCTGATCGAGATGGGCACCTTCGTGGGCATTCTGCTGGGCCAGGTGCTGGGCGCCTGGCTGGTGAAGTTCGGTTCCGATGGCGCGACCCTGGTTGCTTGGCGCCACGCTGCTGTTCGCGGTGGTGGGCCTGGTGGTGAGCCTGCGCATTCCCGAATCATCTAGCCCCGGCCCCGGAACTGAAGATCAATCCCAATGTGTTTTCCGAGACCTTCCGTAACCTGTCGTTCTCGCGCCAGAACCGCACGGTATTCCTGTCGATGCTGGGTAACTCGTGGTTCTGGTTCTACGGCGCGATCATCCTGTCGCAGTTCCCCCTGTATGCCAAGACCTACCTGCATGGCGACGAGACCGTGTTCGTCGGCCTGCTGACGGTGTTCTCGATCGGCGTGGGCGCCGGTTCCCTGCTGTGCGAGAAGCTCTCCGGCCACAAGGTGGAAATCGGCCTGGTGCCGTTCGGCGCGATCGGCCTGTCGGTGTTCGGCGCCGAACTGTATTTCGCCAGCGTGGCGTACACCAGCACCGCGCAGCTGACGCTGGCCACCATGGCCACCACGCCCGGCATGGCGCGCATCCTGATCGACATCGCCCTGCTCGGTGTCTTCGGCGGCCTGTTCATCGTGCCCCTGTTCGCGCTGATCCAGACCCGCTGCGAACCGACCCACCTGTCGCGCACCATCGGCGGCATGAATATCCTGAACGCGATGTTCATGATCGTCGCCATGCGTGTGGCCATGGTGATGCATAAAATGGGCTTCACGATTCCCGAGATGTTCCTGGCCACGGCGGTGCTCAATGCCGTGGTGGCGCTGTATATCTTCTCGCTGGTGCCGGAGTTCCTGATGCGCTTCCTGGCGTGGATGCTGATCCACACCATCCACCGCGTCAAGACGGTCGACGTCGACCGCATTCCCGAGGAAGGCCCGGCGGTCCTGGTGTGCAACCACGTCAGCTACGTCGACGCGCTGGTGATCGGTGCGGCCAGCCCGCGCCCGATCCGGTTCGTGATGGATCACCGGATCTTCAAGACGCCGTTCATGGGCTGGATCTTCCGCACCGCGCGGATTCCGATCGCGCCTGCCAAGGAAGATCCGTGGACGATGGAAAAGGCGTACATCGAGATCGCCAAGGCCCTGCACGAGGGCGACCTGGTGTGCATTTTCCCGGAAGGCAAGCTGACCACCACCGGCGAGATGAACGAATTCCGCGGCGGGATCGCCAAGATCCTCGAACGCAGCAAGGTGCCTGTCATTCCGATGGCCTTGCGCGGCCTGTGGGGCAGCCTGCTCACGCGCGACAAGGCCAATCTGTTCGAGCGCTCGTTCGCGCGCGGTCCCGCGCTCGCAGCTGGCGCTGGCGGTCGGCACGCCGGTCGCGCCACTGGAGGCGACCCCGGAGTATCTGCGCGAGCAGGTGCTGGCGTTGCGGGGCGACTGGAAGTAGCCTGGCGGGCTGCTGCGCGGGCGGAAATGGACTATCATGGTGTCCCCGTTCGTGTAGAAGCCCGATCCGACCCATGAAACGCTCCGTGCCGCTGCCGCCATGAAGATCCGCGCTTATCTCGCGCTGATGGTGGCGGCGATTCTGATTCCGGTCATCCTGTTCTCGACCATCTCGCTGAACATGCTGCTCAAGTCCGAGCGCGATGCGGCGCTCAAGGGCGTGCGCGAAACGGCGCGCATTTCCCTGGTCAGCATCGACCGCGAACTGACCAACACCGAGTCGGTCCTGCGCATGCTGGCCAATTCTCCCTACCTGGCCAGCGCCGATCTGGCTAGGCTTTTACCAGCAAGCCCACATCGCCGACCGTCCCGGCAGCACCTGGACCGCCCTGCTCGACGAGAAGGGCCAGCTGCTGCTCAACACCGCCGTCCCGTTCGGCACGCCCATGCCGTCCGGCGACGACGCGGCCGCGCGCGTGGCGCACGTGCTGGCGGCCGGTACGCCGCAGGTATCGAATCTGATCCGCGGCCAGGTCACGCAAGCGCTGATCGTGGTGGTCGACGTGCCGGTCAAGACCCCGGACGGCACCCGCTACGTGATTTCGCAAGGCTTCCGGATCGAGCATTTCAACCGCGTGCTGCGCCAGGTGAATCTGCCCAAAGGCTGGCTGGCCGGGGTGTTCGACCGCAATGGCATCACGATCGCGCAAACCCAGGCCGCATCCGGCGCCGAGCCGCAACAGGCCAGGGCCGACCTGCGCCACGCGATCCGCGACAAGACCATCGGCGTGATCCGTAACGCCAGCGACAACAACATCAGCCTGTACACGGTGCTGGAGCGTTCCGGCATGTCCGGCTGGACGGTGGCGGTGGGCGTGCCCGAGTCCGAGATCGAATCGGCCGCGCGCCGGGCTTTGACGGTGTCGATGCTGGGCCTGGGCGCGGCCATCGCCTGCGCCGCGGTGGCGGCGATCTTTTCGCGCGCCGCCTGTCGCACTCGATCCGCGAAGCCGCGCGCTCGGCGCACGGGCTCGAACACGATGAAGAAATCGGCCCCTCCGAGGTGTCCGGCGTGGTCGAAGTCGACGAGGTGCAAACGGCGATCGCCGCCGCCGCGGCCGTGGTGCGCAATGAGAAATATTCGCGCCTGGTGGCCGAGGAGGAGCGCGAGATCCTGTTCGAGCGCGAGCACGAGGCGCGCACCATCGCCGAACAGCAGAACCGCGCCAAGGACGAATTCCTGGCCATGCTGGGCCACGAGCTGCGCAATCCCCTGGCCGCCATCGTCAACGCCACCGGCGTCATGGCGCAAGCCGACATGCCGCGCGCGGCGCTCGAGCGGGCGCGCGAGATCATCGCCCGCCAGAGCGTCCATCTGACGCGCATCGTCGACGACCTGCTCGACATGGGGCGCGTCCACTCCGGAAAAATTCTGCTCGAACGGCGCCCCCTGCGGCTCGACAAGACGGTCGATACCTACATGGCGGCGGTGGCCGAGACCGAGCGCGGCGTGCGCCACGCGATCAGCGTCGCGTCCGAGCCTAGCCTGGGTCGACGCCGATCCCACCCGCCTCGAACAGATCATCGCCAATCTGCTCGACAATGCGCTCAAGTACACGCCGCCGGGCGGCAGCATCAATGTCGCGGTCCGGATCGAGGGCGGCGAGGCGGTGCTGGCGGTGGCCGATTCCGGGATCGGCATTTCGTCCGAGCTGATGCCGTATGTGTTCGACCTGTTCGTGCAGGGCACGCGCACGCTCGACCGCGCCCAGGGCGGCCTGGGCGTCGGGCTGGCGCTGGTGCGCCAGCTGGCCGTCATGCACGGCGGGCGCGTCACGGTCTACAGCCAGGGCACGGGCATGGGCAGCTGCTTCGAACTGCGCCTGCCGCACGTGGCCGCGCCGGAGCTGGCAGCCATGGCGCCAGCCCGCCGCACGCGGCACCCGTCAGCGGGGTGCTGCTCATTGAAGACAACGACGACGGCCGCGAAATGATGGCCATGATGCTCGAGTCGAACGGCTGCGTGGTCGCGGCCGCGGCCGACGGTATTGAGGGCCTGCGCCAGGCGGCGCTGGCGCCGTACGATGTGGCGCTGGTGGACATCGGCTTGCCGCGCATGGACGGCTACGAAGTGGCGCGCCGCCTGCGGGCCGATCCGGCCACGCGCGGCATGCGCCTGATCGCCCTGACCGGCTACGGCCAGGAGAACGACCGCGCCATGGCGCTTGACGCCGCTTCGACGCGCACCTGGTCAAGCCGGTCGAGATGCACCGGCTGATCGAGGTACTCGAAGAAATGGCGCTCGCCCAGGCCGAGCTAGACCACGCGCCGCAACACCGGCCGCTTGTGCAGGCGGGTGTCGGCCAGGCGCCGGATTTCGTCGAAGTCGACCGGCTTGATCAGATGATGGTCGAAGCCCGCGTCGATCGTGCGCTGGCGCGCGTCGCTCTGGCCCCAGCCCGTGAGCGCGATCATCAGCACGCCCTGCGAGCCGGGCTTGCAGCGGATCCGGCGCGCCGCTTCATAGCCGTCCATGCTGGGCATGCCCAGATCCATAACGATCATGTCCGGCATGGCGGCGTCGACCGCCAGCACCGCCTCGAAGCCGTCGTAGGCGGTGGCGACATTGCAGTTTTCCATTTCGAACAGCGCCTGCAGCGAGTCGGCCGCGTCGCGGTTGTCGTCGACCACCAGCACCTTGGGCCGCTGGTCGGGGAACGATGCCGCCTCCCCGGGCCCGGGATCGGGTTCGGGCCTGGCCTGCTGGACGACCGGCAGGGTGACGATGAATTCGCTGCCCTTGCCCAGGCCCTCGCTGGTGGCGGCCACGCTGCCGCCATGCATTTCGGCGAACTGGCGCGAGAGCGACAGGCCGATCCCCAGGCCGCTGGCGATTTGCCCAGAGGGCGGGCGGCTTTGCTCGAACATGGCGAAGATGCGCTCCAGCGCCGACGCGTCCAGGCCGATGCCGGTGTCCTTGATGTAGATCCTGAGCGTGCCGTCGTCGACCATGGCGCGCACGCTGATATAGCCTTCGGGCGGCGTGAATTTGACGGCGTTGGACAGGATATTGGCGACGATCTGCACCACGCGCGTAGTCGGCATAGAGCACGATTTCTTCCATTTAAGCAGCGCGTAGTCGATCTTGATGCGCCGCGCCGCGCTTGGCTGCCGCGCACAGTTCGACCACGTGGCCCATCACGGCGGCAAAGGTGGTGTAGTCGCGCTGCAGGGCGATCTTGCCGCTGTTGATGCGGGCCACGTCGAGCAGGTCGTCCACCAGGCGCGTCAGGTGGCTGACCTGGCGCTCGATCACTTCGGTCACCTTGCGCACCGGCGCCTGGTCCGGGTACATGTGCGCGAGCAGTCCCATCGAGGTGCGGATGGGGGCCAGCGGGTTGCGCAGTTCGTGCCCCAGGCTGGCCAGAAATTCATCCTTGCGGCGGTCGGTCTCGCGCACCTGGTACTGCTTTTCGCGCGCGCAGCACCGACTGCAGCGAGGTGATCAGGGTCAGGGTGCGCACCGGGCGCTCGAGCAGGGTGACGTTGCCGAGCACCGCGATCGCCTGGCGCACGCTGAGCGAATCGGGGCCGCGGTTGGTGAGCAACACGATCGGCAGGTCCGACCAGTTGGGCTGGCGCTGGACGAATTCGCCGAGCACCTTCAGGCCCCCGTTCGACAGGGCTTCTTCCACCGTCAGCACGGCGCCGACCCCGACCAGCAGCTCGGACGCAAGCTGGGCGGCGGTGGCGGTGATCAGGTTGTCGACCGCGGCGAGGGTGAGCATCTTCGATGCCAGCACCGCGTCCTGGCCGCTCGGGGCGTAGATGAGAACACGCTTTTCCATGTCCGTCCTTATGGCACGTCATCGTCGAACAGGACCTGGCACTGGTCCTCGTCGAAGGTGGGCACGCCGGTCAGGATGCCGTGGAAGTTGGTCAGCACTTCGCCCACGGCGATGCCCTTGCTGCTCATCGAGAACAGGCGGATGCTCCGTTCGTGGCGGCCGACCCGCTTCTTGAAAACCGAGATCGCCTGGCGCACTTTGCCGCGCGCTTCGAAGTAGCGCAGCATGACGACGCTGTCGGCGATGTAGCTGGCGTCGACCGTGGTCGACATCGAGCCGCCGATCACGCCCGGCTGCACCCCGACCAGGATGGTCACCACGCCGCGCTGGCCCAGGTAGGTCAGCAGCTCGTGCATGTGGGTGGTCAGGAAGCGTTCGTCGGGCATCGCCTTCAGGTAGCCGTTCAGGCTGTCGATGACGACCACGCGCCCATGCTACTGCGGCGTTGGTCACGATCTGCATGAATTCGCCGGGCGACATTTCGGCCGGGTCGACCTGCTTGATCATCAGCAGATCCTTGTCGATCGCGGCCTGCAGATTCAGCCCCATGCCGGTCGAACGCAGCATCAGGTTGTTGGTGGCTTCTTCGAACAGGAACATGGCCGCCTTTTCGCCGCGCAGGGTTGCCGCCTGCACGTACTGGGCGCACAGCGAAGACTTGCCGGTGCCGGGCGGCCCGGAAATGAGGGTGCTGGTGCCTTCGTCCAGCCCGCCCCCGGTGAGCGCGTCGAGCGCGCGGGATGCCGCTCGAGAGCTGCTTGCGCGGCGCGCTCACGCGCGAATCGGCGGCGATCAGGCGGGGGAAGACCTGCAGGCCGCCGGTCTCGATCTTGTAGTCGTGCGTACCGCCGCGAAAGGCGATGCCGCGGTACTTGACGATGCGCACCCGGCGCCGTTCGGAGCCGTAGTCCTGGTTGATCAGTTCGAGCGTGATGACCCCGTGCGCCACGCTGCGCACCTGCAGGTCGCCCGACAGGGCAGTGCGGTCGTCGAGGAACAGCGTGGTGCAGCCCTTGCCGGACAGGTACTGCTTGAGCGCGAGCACCTGGCGCCGGTAGCGCAGCGGACTTTCGGCCAGCAGCTGCAGCTCGGACAGGGAATCGAGCACCACGCGGCTCGGCTTGTACTTTTCGATCGCGTCGAGGATGCGCTGGGTGGTCATGCCCATTTCGATCTCGGACGGGTGGAAGATCGTGAACTGCTGCTCCGGGTGCAGGATGTTCTCGTTGGGGATGATGTCTTCGACGTGGATGCCCTGCATCGACCAGCCGTGCGACTGGGCCACGGCCTGCAGTTCGACCCGCGTTTCGGCCAGGGTGATGTAGATCACGGACTCGCCGCGGCGCACCCCTTCGTACAAAAATTGCAGCGCCAGGGTGGTCTTGCCGGTGCCCGGTTCGCCTTCGATCAGGAACAGGCGGTCGCTGGTGAGCCCGCCACCAAGGATGATGTCGAGGCCCACGACTCCGGTCGACAGGAAACGATTGCTATCGGTATTTTGCTGTTCCATAGAAAGACTCATGATGCAGATTGATCTACCTTAGTTAAATGCAACTATTTGACTAAATATTACCCGAACGTGGCAGGACTCGATGTTCAGTTGGCTAGTTCAAATGGACTGTATTTACCAAAGTTGTTGCGGAGCTAACGAAACAGTGCCTAATATGTTAATTGATCCACCTCAAAGTGCGTCGATATTGCTGTCCCATAATGGCTGAGCTCCTTTGCGATTTCGCAGTAAAAATCACCGAAATACGCAGCATGGCCCGACCTGTTGCTTCGCTTTGCATTTAACAATTTTCAAAACGCAAGGCCAGCGCGCTTCCCGCCCGTTGCCCTTCCCGCTGCAAACTTTTGATGGAGGGCAACATGCCTTCGACATTGAGTTACCCAGGCGTCTATATTGAAGAAATTCCCAGTGGCGTAAGAACCATCACCGGCGTGGCCACCTCGGTCGCCGCCTTCGTGGGGCGAGCGTTGCGCGGTCCGTCCGACGATGCCGTCGTCATCAACAGCTACGGCGACTTCGAGCGCATCTTTGGCGGCCTGTGGGTCGACAGCACGCTCGGCTTTGCCGTGCGCGACTTCTACCTCAACGGCGGTGCCCAGGCCATCATCGTGCGCCTGTTCAGCACCGACACGGCGGACGGCGCGGCACCGGCCAAGACCCCGCTCACGGTCGGCAACTTCACCCTCGAGGCCGCGTACGAGGGCAGCTGGGGCGGCAATCTGCGCTTCGTGGTCGACACCCAGGTGTCGGACCAGGTCGCCCTGCAAATGGGGGTGGCCAAGACGGCCCTGTTCAACATGACCATCTCCGAGGTGGGCGCCAATGGCGTGGCGGTCCAGGTCGAACAGTTCCGCAACCTCACCGTCATCGCCAGCGCGCCAGATCAACAAGGTGCTGGCGCTAGAATCGCGCCTGATGCGCTGGCGCGGCAGCTTCCCGCCGGGCACGCTGCCGGACATCGCCGCCTTGCACACGGCCTCGGCTGAAATCAAGGCCGCCGAAGACGCGCTGGCCGCGGCCCTGGCCGCCAATCCGCAAGTGCTTAGGCCACGATCGACGCGGCCAAGCTGGCGCTCAAGCAAAAGACGGCTGCCATGGCCCTGATCGCCACCGACAACATCAGCCGCGCCGAGGTGGTCCTGGCCGACCTGTTGCTGGTCGATCCGCCCGATGCCGCCGCGATCGCCGCCGCCCGCACGGCGCTGGCCGCGGCCAAAAATACCTCGAACGGGGTGGCGCTGACCGAGACCAACTTCACCGGTCCCGGCAAGCAGACCGAGAAGAAAGGCCTGTACGCGCTGCGCAAGGCCGACCTGTTCAACATGCTGTGCATCCCGCCCTACAAGGCCGACGGCAACATCGACCCCAGCCTCGTGGCCGAGGCCGCCAGCTACTGCGAACACCGGCGCGCCATGCTCATGGTCGACCCGATCGCCAGCTGGGTCGACAAAGACGCGGCCAAGGCCGAGCGTGGGCAGCGTGGGCACCAGCAGCAAGAACGCGGCGCTGTTCTTCCCGCGCCTCAAGCAGCCCAATCCGCTGCGCGACAACCAGCTCGAGGACTTCGTTCCCTGCGGCGCCGTGGCTTGGCATTTTTGCCCGCACCGACACCACGCGCGGCGTGTGGAAGGCGCCGGCCGGGCTGGACGCCACCCTGGTCGCCGTGCCGCAGCTGAGCGTGCCGCTGACCGACGCCGAAAACGGCGAGCTCAATCCGCTGGGCATCAATTGCCTGCGCGCGATGCCGGCCGCCGGGCGCGTGGTGTGGGGCTCGCGCACCCTGCAGGGCGATGACCGCCTGGCCTCGGAATGGAAATACATTCCGGTGCGGCGCACGGCCCTGTTCATCGAAGAGAGCCTGTACCGCGGCACCCAGTGGGTCGTGTTCGAGCCGAACGACGAACCGCTGTGGGCGCAGATCCGCCTGAACCTGGGCGCGTTCATGCAGAACCTGTTCCGCCAGGGCGCTTTCCAGGGCAAGACCCCGGCGGAAGCGTACTTCGTCAAGTGCGACAAGGAAACCACGACCCAGACCGACATCAACCTCGGCATCGTCAATATCGTGGTCGGCTTTGCCCCCTTGAAACCGGCAGAGTTCGTTGTGATCAAACTCCAGCAAATTGCTGGGCAGATCCAGACCTAACAGGAGGATGAGATGGCCCAGTTCAGTGTCAATGTACAGCGGTTCGATCCCTACAAAAACTTCAAGTTCCGCGTCAAATGGGACGGCCGCTATGTGGCTGCGTGAGCAAAGTTGGCGGCCTCAAGCGCACGACCGAAGTGGTCAAGCACCGCGAGGGCGGCGATCCTTCGTCGAGCCGCAAGTCGCCCGGCCGGACCGAGTTCGAGGCGATCACGATCGAGCGCGGCGTCACCCACGATCCCGAGTTCGAAAAATGGGCCAGCAAGGTGTGGAATTTCGGCACCGGGCTGGGCGCGGAAACCTCGCTCAAGGATTTCCGCAAGGAGATCATCATCGAGGTCTACAACGAGACCGGGCAGCTGGCGCTGGCCTACAAGGTGTTCCGTTGCTGGGTGTCGGAATACCAGGCCTTGCCCGAGCTCGACGCCAATGCCAACGCCGTGGCGATCCAGACCATCAAGCTGGAAAACGAGGGCTGGGAGCGTGACCGCGAGGTTGCCGAACCGTCCGAACCGACCCTGAACGGCCAGGGTTGACCGCCGTGCGCGCCCCGGCGTCCGACTTGCTGCTGCAGGCGTGGGAATCGGGGCTCGACCAGTCAGCCGGCCCCCGGCGTGCGGTCGCATTGCTGGCCTGTACCGGCAGCGAGCCGCACGAGGTGCTGGCCGCGCTGCCGGTGGGGGCGCGCGATGCGCGTCTGTTCGGCCTGCGCCGCGCCCTGTTCGGCGAGACCATCGCCGCGCTGGCGCAGTGCCCGGCCTGCGGCGAGCGGCTGGACGTGAGCTTTTGCATCGACGACGTGTGCCCGCCGGAGCTGCCATGCGCATCGATCAACCAGCATGAGCTGCACGCCTGCGGCCATGCCATCCGCTACCGGCTGCCCAACAGCATGGACCTCCAGAGCATTCCGCACGACGATCCATCGCCCGCGCACCTGCTGCGCCGCTGCGTGGCCAGCGCCATGCGCGGCGAAACGCCGGTGGCGCCCGACGCGCTGCCGCCCGAGGTCGTCGCGGCGCTGGGCGCAGCCATGGCCGCCGCCGATCCGCTGGCGCGCATCGAGCTCGCGCTCAGCTGCCCCGGCTGCGGCCATGCCTGGGACGACCTGCTCGATATCGGCGCCTTCCTGTGGAAGGAAGTCGACGCCTGGGCGCGCCGCACGCTGCACGACGTGCACACGCTGGCGCGCGCCTATGGCTGGAGCGAGGCCGAGATCCTCGGCATGACGCCGCGCCGGCAAGGACATCTACCTCGACATGGTGCGACTGTGACCGACTTCCTGACATCGCTGGCCGCGCGCGAAGCCGGGCAGGCGCCAAGGGTCCTGCCGCGCCTTCCTTCCCGCTTCAGTAGCCGCCTGAACGCAGCGCGCCGCCCGTCATGGCAGACATTGAAAGCGAACACGAGACGCAGGACGATGCCACCCCGGCCGCACCTGCGCGCCCGCGCCGGGTTGCCGCGCCGGCCGCCGTGCCGCCCGCTGCGTCGCGCGCGCCAGAGCGGCTGCCGCGCCGCGTCCGCAAGCGGCGCCCGCAGCGCGCACCGCGCCGGTCGCCGCGCGTGCCACTCTGGCAGCCAAGCCAGCGTGCTTAAAGCCGCCGTCAGGCCGGATGCGCTTGCCGCGCCGCCGCCGGAAGCACCGCCAGTGGCCAGACGCAGCAAGGCTGCCGCGCCCGCGCCGTCCAGTGTGATTCCCGCGCCGCCGGTGCAAGCAGCGCCCGACGCGCCGCCGCCGGTGATCCGCACCAGGCCGGCCGCGCGCACGCCCGCGCCGGCGCCATCCGCCCGGGAAACCGCGCTTAAGCACCGGCCGCGCCGCTGGCGCCTGCGCCGCGCCCGGCAGCACCGGCACAGCGCCTGGCCGCCGCCACGCCTGAACCAGGCCCGCGCCGCCGTCCCGATGCCGAAGCGTCCGCCGCGCCGGTAGCCAATCCGGCGCCGCGCGCGCTGGTGCCGTCGCTTAGCCAGCGTGCCGCTGCCGCCAGCCGCATGCGGCGCTCGCCCCGGCGCGCCGTGCCGATACATTGATACCGGCGCCGCATCCGGTGGCCGTGCAGGTGCACGTGCTTAGGCCGCGCGCGAAACCAACACGCCGCCATCGCTCGACCATCCACGTGTCGATCGGACGCGTGGAAATCCACGCCGATCAGCGCCCCGCCGGTTGCCGCCAGGGCGGCGCCGTCGGCCACCCTGTCGCTGAGCCTGGAGCAGTTCCTCGCGCAGCAAAAAGAGAGGGCATCGCGATGAGTAACGCCCGTTCACTGACCGCCGTCACCGCGACCTTGCGCCACCTGCTCAATACGCAGGTATCGGCCATGCTCGCGCCGCTGGCCGGGCTGTCCGTCACCAGCGTCCCGCCCGACATGACGCGCAAGGACGTGAACAAGCCGCCGCAGATCAATATTTTCCTGTACCAGACCGTGATCAATGCCGCCTGGCGCAATATGGACATGCCGCGCCAGGTGCGGCCGGGCGAGCAGGGCGTGCCGCCGCTGGCGCTCAATCTGCACTACCTGGTCACGGCCTATGGCGCGGACGACAACGACAACATCGACGCCTCGGCCAGCCACTTGCTGATCGGCGCGGCCATGAGCGTGCTGCACGACCATCCGGTGCTGGGGCGCGAGGAAATCAACAACGCGCTCGCCGCCAGCAACCTGGGCGGACAGCTGGAACGGATCCGGATCACGCCGGTCCAGCTCTCGCTCGACGAACTGTCCAAGCTGTGGTCGACCTTCCAGGCGCCGTACCGGTTCTCGGCCGCCTACGAATGCGCGGTGGTGCTGATCGACAGCACGCGCACCGGCGCGGCCGCCTTGCCGGTGCTGCGGCGCGGGCCGCAGGACGAGGGCGTCGACGCGGTGACCGGCAGCGGCCCGCTGCTGCGCTCCCTGCTGCCGCCCCATCACCAGAGCGCCGGGCGGCTGGGCGACCAGATCGAACTGTCGGGCGAAGGCTTGCAAAGTCCCGATGCGCGCCTGCGCTTCGTGAGCGTGATGCCGCCGCCGCTGCAGTTGCCGGGCGATCCCGTTCCGCTGCCGCCGCCGCTGGTCGAACTGACGCCCATGACGCTGACCGAGGCCGGACCGCCGCAAGTGCTCCTGCAAGAGCTGGCGGACGACCCGCAAGCGTGGGAGCGCTGGGCGCCCGGCTCGTACGTGGTGTCGCCGATCCTGCGCCCGGCCGGACTGCCGCCGCGCCCGGGCAGCGCCGCCATTGCGTTCGCGCTGGCGCCCACCGTCACGCTCACGCCCAACAGCACCACCGCGCCCACGGTCAGTCCCGGCGACGTGCTCACGCTCACCTGTACGCCGCGCCTGCGCCACGGCCAACAAGTGATCGTGCTGTTCGACGACGTGCCCATCGCGCCGCTGACGATCGTCCATCCCGACCGCCTGGCGCCGGGCTACCTGCAAACGCCAAGCACGGTCACCTTCCGCGTGCCTGCCGCGGCGGCCTACTGCACGTGGTGCGGCTGCGGGTGGACGGCATCGACAGTATTCCGGTGATTCATACGGGCGATCCGGCGCTGCCATCGTTCGACCCTGAACAGCAGGTGATGCTATGACGCCCGAATTCGAACAGTGGCTCTCCGCCAACGACAACTATCTGTCGCTCGCACTGGCCTGGCTGCGCACGCGGCTGGACCAGCTGACGCAGGAGTTGCCGGGCGCCGCACCTGCGCCGCCTGCGCCTGTGGCGCCGGTTCCCCGCCGCCGCCGCCGGAACCGCGTTCGCGCCCGGTGCTGGGGCGCCTGTTCCCCGGCTCGCATACCGCGCCCCTCAAAGGGTTGCCCGCGCCGTCGCCGGAAGCGGCGCCGCGCCTGCAAAACGAAGCGGCCCCGCCGCCGCAAGCCATGCTCGACGCCGAACAGGCCGATCCGCCATCGGCACTGATGATGCTGGCGCGCCGCATGGGCCTGACGCGTTTCGAAACCATGACCATGCTGATGTGCGTGGCGATCGAGCTCGATCCGCAAATGGCGGCCCTGTATGCGCGCCCCAGGGCGACGCGTCGCGCTCCTTCCCGAGCTTTGCGCTGGCCATGAAGCTGTTCGCCGATCCGTCCTGGGATGTGATGTCGCCCGAGCGGCCGCTGCGCCACTGGCGCCTGGTCGAAGTCGCGCAGGGTGGCGGCCAGCAACTGGTGGCCAGCGCGATCCGGGCCGACGAGCGCATCGTCAACTACGTCAAGGGACTCAATTACCTGGACGAAGCGCTCGCGCCGCTGCTCACGCTTCACCATCGCGCCGCTCGAACCGCTGCCGCCGTCGCAGCAGGCGCTGGCCGACGCCATCGAGACCCAGGCGCGGCGCGGTTTCGAGACCGGCAAGGCGCCGCTGATTCAACTGCTGGGCGCGGACAGTCAGGGCAAGCTGCTGGTGGCCCATGCGGCCGCCTATGAACTGGACCTCACCTTGTACCGGCTGCACGCGGAGCAGATCCCGACCCAGACCGCCGAACTCGATCTCCTGATCCGCCTGTGGCGGCGCGAAGCGGCCCTGCTGCCGCTGGCGCTGCTGGTGGAGGCGGGCGACATCGACCGCGCGCACCCACGCCGCACCGCTGACGCGGCTGATGGAGCGCGACAGCCAGCCTGATGATCGTCGACGTGCGTGAACCGTGGCCCGAAACCACGCGCGAAACCGTCACCTTCGAAGTGGCGCGCCCGAGCGCGGCCGAACAGGCCATCCTGTGGCGCGAGGCGCTGGGCGATGCGGCAGGGACCCATCCGCAGCATCTGGCCGCGCATTTCAACTTCAACGCGCCCGCGATCCGCCACATTGCCGACAACGCCAAACGCGACAACGGCCCCGACCTGGGCGAGACCCTGTGGCAGGCCTGCCTGCAGCGCGCCCGTCCCGCGCTCGACCAGCTGGCGCGGGTGGTCGAAGCCAAGTCCGGCTGGGACGACCTGGAGTTGCCCGAGACCGAAAAGGCTTGCTGCGCCAGATCATCGAACAGGTCAACACGCGCAGCGCCGTCTACGACGACTGGGGTTTCCACGACCGCATGAACCGGGGCCTGGGCATCAGCGTGCTGTTTGCTTAGGCGAAAGCGGGACCGGCAAGACCATGGCGGCCGAAGTGATCGCCCGTGAACTGGGCTTGCTGATCTTCCGGATCGACCTGTCGGCGGTGGTGAGCAAATACATCGGCGAGACCGAAAAGAACTTGCGCAAGCTGTTCGACGCGGCCGAAGACGGCGGCGCCATCCTGTTCTTCGACGAGGCCGACGCCCTGTTCGGCAAGCGCAGCGAGGTGCGCGACAGCCACGACCGCTACGCCAATATCGAAGTCAATTACCTGCTGCAGCGGATCGAGTCGTTCCGCGGGCTGGCGATCCTGGCGTCGAACATGAAGTCCTCGCTCGATTCGGCCTTCCTGCGGCGCCTGCGCTTCGTGGTCAATTTCCCGTTCCCGGGGCTTACCGAACGGGCCGCGATCTGGAAGAGCGTGTTCCCGCATCAGGTCCCGCTGGCGCGTCTGGATTACGACCGGCTGGGACGCCTGAATCTGACCGGCGGCAGCATCCACAACATCGCCCTCAACGCCGCCTTCGTTGCGGCCGGACGCGGCGTGCAGGTCAGCATGCCGCTGCTGCTTGAATCGGCGCGCACGGAACTGAGAAAACTCGACAAGCCCGTCAACGAAGCGGAATTGCGCTGGGTCAGTAGCGCGCCGATCGCCCTGGGAGGGCTTAAGCATGAATATCGCCCTGCACATGGAACAGCTGGTGCTGACCGGGGTCGATCTGCCGTCGGCGCAGCGCGTGCTGCTGCAAGCCACGGTGGAAGGGGAGCTGACCCGTTTGTTCAGCGAGGGCGCCTTGCTGCTTGGCTGCTGGCCGGCGGCGCGCTGGTGCCGCGCATGGATGCGCCACCGATCGAGATCGGCCCGCGCGCCGATCCGGTGCGGCTGGGGCAGCAGATCGCGCAGTCGCTGTACGGCGCGATGGCGCAGCAGACCACCACGGTCCGATAAAAACGAGAGGATGAGATGAACAGCATCGCGCACCGGATCGGCAAACCAGTTGACGGCAATTCGCAGGCCAGGCTGCGGCTGGCGGTGGCGCCATGAGCGGCTTTCCAGGATCGCCGCGCCTGATCAAGGGCGCCATCATCGGACTCGATCCGCTCAATCCCCTGGCCAGCGTGGTCGTGTTCCAGTACAACCCGGAGACCATGACGCGCTTGGCTCGAGGCGCGCCCCACGGGCGGCGGCGACACCGGCGCCCGCTCGGAAGCATTCCGCCTGATCGGTCCGCCCAAGGAAACCATCACCCTGAGCGTGGAAGTCGACGCCACCGACGGACTGGAAACGGGCAATCCATTGTCGGTGGTGGCTAGGCGTCTCGCCCACGCTGGCCGCGCTCGAGATGCTGCTCTATCCAAAATCGGTAGAGCGTGATCGCCAATATCGCGCTGGCCCAAATCGGCAATATCGAGATCATTCCGCCCGAGGCGCCGCTCACGCTGTTCGTGTGGGGCCCGACGCGCGTGCTGCCGGTGCGGGTGACGAGCTTCAGCATCACCGAGGAAGCCTACGACACCTTGCTCAATCCCGTGCGGGCCAAGGTGGACCTGAGCCTGACTGTACTCAGTTACGTCGACCTCAAGCTGACCAATCCGGGCCATACCCTGTTCATGGCCTACCAGATTGCCAAGGAAGTGATGGCGACCACGAATGTCGTCAACAGCGCGCTCAATGTGGGCGCTTCGTTCAAGCTCTAACGGAGTAGACATGTTCCCACCATCGAGTCGCTATGTTGGCATCGAGACCGCGCGCATCGAAAGCCCGGACGGGCGCCAGGTCGTGTACCTGCGGCGGCGCTTCGTGCCGCCGCCGGACGACGGTCCGGCCGTCGCGCTGCACTCGGTGGTCGAAGGCGACCGCCTCGACAACATCACCGCGCGCTACCTGGGCGATCCCGAGCAGTTCTGGCGCGTTTGCGACAGCAACGCCGCGATGGAGCCGCAGGAGCTGACCGACGAAGTGGGGCGCCTGCTGCGCATCACCTTCCCGCGCTCGGGAGCCATCTGATGGCCAGTCTTGGCGTCCGCTTGCAGCTGCTGATCGGCCGCACGGTGCCGCTGCTTAGGCGCCGTATGCGCTGGCCGAGTCGCTGGTCGGCCTGGAAGTGGCGAACCGCGACAGCGACTTCGACGGCTTTCGCATGACCTTCAGCATGGGCCGGGACACGCTGCTCGATTACGGCCTGCTGGCCAGCGGCGTGCTCGATCCGCCGAACCGGGTGATCATCCTGGTATCGATCGGCATCATGCCGCAGGTGCTGATCGACGGGATCATCACCAATCACCAGGTCTCGCCCAGCAACCGGCCGGGCGAATCGACGCTCAACGTGTTCGGCAAGGACATCAGCGTCAAGCTCAGTCTCGAAGAAAAAGCGAGACCTATCCGAATCAGCCCGACTCCGTGATCGTCACGCGCCTGATCGTTTAGCTACGCCACGCTGGGCCTGGTGCCGATGGTTACGCCCACCACCGACGTGCCGATCCAGGTGGACCGCGTGCCGTCCCAGCAGGGCACCGACCTCACCTACATCCGCGAGCTGGCCACCCGCAACGGCTTCGTGTTCTACATCGAACCGACCGCCGTCCCCGGCGTCAATACCGCGTACTGGGGGCTGGACAACCGGCTCGGCATACCGCAGCCGGCGCTGACCATGAACATGGGCGCCGACACCAATGTGGACGACCCGATCTCGTTCAGCTACGACGCGCTGGGCCCGGCCCAGCCCCAGGTGACCATCGTGGAGCCCTTCACCAAAATGAGCATCGCCATTCCTGTTCCTTCGGGCCTGACGCCGCCGCTGTCGCTGCGGCCGGCTGCGCAGTCGCTGCGCACCACGCTGCCGCGCGACAGTTCCAACCTCAACCCGGTGCAGGCCGGGCTGCGCGCCGCGTCGAGCGCATCGCAGTCGTCGGACGCCGTCACCGGCACCGGCGAGGTCGACGCGGTGCGCTACGGCCAGGTGCTCAGGGCGCGCAAGCTGGTCGGCGTGCGCGGCGTGGGCTTCCAGCTACGACGGCAATTACTACGTGCGCGAGGTCACCCACCGCATCCGGCGCGGCGAATACAAGCAGTCGTTCTCGATCACGCGCGACGGCCATGGCGCCTTGCTTCCGCTGGTGCTGCCATGAGCGGGCCCATGTTCGGCAAGTTTCGGGGCGTGGTGAGCGACAACCGCGATCCGCTGATGCTGGGGCGGATCCGGGCCAAAGTGGTCGACGTTTTTGGCGACAACGAGAGCGGCTGGGCCTTGCTTAAGCGCTGCCGTATGCGGGCAAGGACGTGGGGCTGTTCCTGGTTCCGCCGACCGACGCTTTCGTGTGGATCGAATTCGAGCACGGGGACCCGGAGTATCCGATCTGGTCCGGCTGCTTCTGGGCGCAGGGCAGAAGTCTTAAGCCTCATGCCTACCGTATCGGAAATGAAGGTGCTCAAGACGGATCTGGTCACGGTCACGATCAACGACCTGCCAGGCGCGGGCGGGCTGACGATCGAGACCACCCAGGGCATGAAGATCAAGATCAGTTCAACCGGGATCGAGATCGACAACGGCATGGGCGCCAGCATCAAGCTCAGTGGTCCGCAAACCTCGATCAATGGCAGCGCGCTGGAGGTGACCTGATGCCCGGCTATCTGCTGCATGTGGGGGCAACGGTCCTGTGCGCGCACGGCGGGCAGGCGCAGGCCACGGCGCCCGATCCGCGCGTGAAGGTGGGCGGACAGGCGGTGGTCACGCAGTCGGCGCCGCACACGGTGGCCGGTTGCGCGCTGCCGCCGCCGACGGCCAAGGCAACGGACCGTGCGTGACCGCCAACTGGGTCACGGGCGCGGTGCGGGTCAAGGCGGGCGGCATGCCGGTGCTGATGCAGGACAGCCAGTCAGTGTGCGTTCCCACCGGGACGCCGCTCAACATCGTTATGACCCAGGTCAGGGTCAAGGGGACATGATGGATCTCGACTATCCGTACCAGTTCGACAGCCGCGGGCGCACCGCCAGTACCGACGAGAACGGCCATATCCACGACATGATCGAGCAGTTCCTGTTCACGAACGGGGGCGAGCGCGTCAACCGCCCCGACTTCGGCAGCGGCCTGCTGGCCAAAATTTTCGAATTGAACAGCCCGGAGCTGGCCACCGCACTGCAGTTCACCATTCAGTCCGGCCTGCAGCGCTGGCTGGGCGACCTGATCGAAGTGCGCCAGCTGGAAGTGACGAGCCGCGACGGCACGCTGACGATCGATGTCGCGTATCAGCTGCGCCACGGGCGAAAAACGACCGCGACTTTCGCGAGGGAGACCGGCAATGGCATCTAGCGACCTGGCATGCGGCAGCGACGCGCGCCGTCAGCGCCTGTTCAACAATCCGCGCTGGAATGGCGTCGACTTCCTGGAAGTGTCGGACGCAAAGCGCACGCTGTGCGTGCATTTTTTCGGCACCATCCCCGAAGGCATCACGGTGGCCAATGTGCGCATCGAAGGCGGGCGCCGCATCCACGACATACGCGTGCTGCGGGTCGAGATCGACCGCGCCGACGATCCGGACCTGGACGATTGCCTGCGCATAGAGCTCGACAAGGTGGGCGACTTTTCCACTTATCGCCTGTGCTTCATCGAGCGCAACGAGCAGGCGCAGGAGGGCGAAAGCCGCTACCGTCCGTTCCACGGGCTCGATCCGCGCTATGCCTGCCTGTCGTTCCAGTTCCGGCTCGACTGCGCCGCGGACCTCGACTGCAAGGCCCCGCACGACTGCCCGCCGCCGCCATTCGTGGCGCCGGAGATCGATTACCTGGCCAAGGACTATGCCAGCCTGCGCCAGATGATGCTGGACCGGATGGCGCTGACCATGCCGGACTGGAAGGAACGCCATGCGCCGGACCTGGGCATCACGCTGGTGGAAGTGCTGGCCTATGCGGCCGACTACCTGAGCTACTACCAGGATGCGGTGGCCACCGAAGCCTATCTCGACACGGCGCGCAGCGCATTTTCAGTGCGGCGCCACGCGCGCCTGGTCGACTACCGCATGCACGAAGGGTGCAACGCGCGCCCTGGATCGCGCTGCAGTCGGACAGCGACTTCGGCCCGCTGCCGCTGGGCGACGTCTATTTCATCACCAGCTTTGCCGATCTGGACGCCTTTGCTTAGCCGCGTGATTCCGCACGACGCGATGCAAAAGTATGCGGCCAGCGCCTACGAAGTGTTCGAGCCGGTGGCGCGGCCCGGCGTGAGCGCGCTGCGCGTGCGCGCGGCCCACACCGAGATCGCGCTCTACACCTGGGGCGACACCGAGTGCTGCCTGCCCAAGGGCGCAACCCGCGCCACGCTGGTGGACGGTGCGCCGCTCGAAGGAGAAGGGCAGCCGCAGCGCGTGCTGGACCTGCATCCCGGCGACGCCCTGATCCTCGAGGAGATCCGCGGCGGCACCACCGGCGCGCTGGCCGATGCCGACCCCACCCACCGCCATGCTGTGCTGCTGACCAAGGTCACCAGGGCGGTCGACGAACTGCTGGGACAGCCGGTACTCGAGATCGAATGGGCGGCCGACGATGCCTTGCCGTTCGCGCTGTGCATCTCGGTGCGCCTGTCGGCCGAATTCGATTGCGCGCGGGTGGGCGGCGTCAGCATCGCGCGCGGCAATGTGGTGCTGGTCGACCATGGCCGATGTGCCCCGCCAGACCCGCTGGGACCAGTGACCGGCCACACGGACCCGGGCGACTGCGCCTGCGACGGCAGCGTGATCGCGTCCACCAGCGTGGCCGACCGCTTCCGCCCGCAGCTCAAGGAGCCGGACCTGACCTACCGCGCGGTGCCGGTTGCCGCCACGTCGGCCACTGCCATGCTGCGCCAGGATCCGCGCGAAGCGCTGCCCGATCTGGTGCTGAAGGGGCGCACCGACAGCGAGCCCTGGCTGCCGCGCCACGACCTGCTGGCCAGCAGCGGCGAGGCGCGTGAATTCGTGGTCGAGATGGACGACGAGCGGCGCGCCCACCTGCGCTTTGGCGACGGCGAGCTGGGACTGCAGCCAGCCACCGGCACCGTGTTCGATACGCGCTACCGGATCGGCAAGGGCGCGGCTTAAGCAACGTGGGACGCGACGTGATCACGGCGATGGTGTACCGGCCCGGCACGATCGACGGCGTGGCGCTCACGGTGCGCAACCCCATCGCCGCAGTAGGCGGCACCGCGCCGGGAAGCGGTGGCCGAGGTCAAGCTGTTCGCGCCGGGCGCCTTCCGCAAGCAGCGCATGCGCGCCGTGACGGCTAGCATGACTACGCCGAACTGGCGCAGCGCAACAGCCAGGTGCAGCGCGCCGCGGCCGATCTGAGCTGGACCGGCAGCTGGTACGAAGCGCGTCGCTCTCGATCCGTTCGACACCGAGACCGCCACGCCTAAGCATTGCTGGCCACCGTCGAGGGCGAACTGTATCCCTTCCGCCGCATGGGTCACGATCTGGCGGTCGTGCTTAGGCCCACTACGTGCCCATCACGCTGACATTGCACGTGTGCGTGCTGCCGCACTTCGCGCGGGCAGGTGCGCGCCCGCCTGCTCGACGTGCTGGGCAACCGCCTACTTGTCAATGGCGAGCTGGGGCTGTTCCATCCGGACCGCCTGACCTTTGGCGGCGGCCTGTACCTGTCGCGCATCATCGCCGCCGCGGCGGACGTCGAAGGTGTGGAGAACGTGAAGGTACTGCGCCTGCAGCGGCTGGACGTGCCGGACGATCCGCTGGCGCCGACCCCGGCGCTCGATCCGGCGATCGCCGACGGCGTGCTGGCGCTCGGCCCGACCGAGATCGCGCAGCTCGACAACGACCCCGACTTCGCCGAGAACGGGGCGCTGACCTTACTGCTTGGAGGTGGACGATGAGCGACTTACCATGCGACTGCTGCGAGGGGCGCCAAGGCGACCACGCCGGGCGCCACCGCCAACTGCGCCACCTGTCGGCGCTCAGCTACCGGGGCTTAAGCACCTACGCCACCTTCTTCGACAGCATGCGCGCGCCTGTCGAGCGCGCACTTCTTCGAGGGCGTGCGGGAAAAACTCGGGCATGAAGGGCCGCTCAATCTGGACGGCCTCAAAACAAGGGCGCCGGACGACTTTTCGATGGCCCTGCTCGACGCCTGGGCCGTGACGGGCGACGTGCTGACCTTCTATCAGGAGCGCATCGCCAACGAAGGCTATCTGCGCTGCGCGACGGAGCGCCGCTCGGTGCTGGAACTGGCGCGCCTGACCGGCTATGCGCTGCGCCCGGGCGTGGCGGCCAGCGTCTTTCTTGCGTACGCGCTGGAGAAGGACGCGGCGCCGGTCGTCATTCCCAAGGGCGCGCGGGTCAACAGCGTGCCCGGACCGGGCGAGCAGATGGAAGCGTTCGAAACCTCCGAACCGCTCCAGGCGCGGGTCGAATGGAACGAACTGACGCCCCGGATGAGCCGCCCGGTCGGCCTCAATCAGCTCAATGCCACCTTCACCGAACGGCTGCGCTTCAAGGGCGCCGCGCTCAATCTGGCGGTCAACGACGTGATGCTGTTCGCCTTTGGCCGCGAACCTGGCAACCAGATCCTGCGCCGCGTCGCTTCCATCAAGCCCGACACCGCCGCAGGCGAAACCGAGATCCTGCTGCAGCTGCCGACCGACCAGCGCGCGATCATGGCCGCGTGGAGCGATATCGCCGTGCCGCTATGCGGACCTGGAATGGCGCTGCCTGGCCAAGGACAAGCCGGAACTGATCGCCGTTTCCGAAGCGCTCATGGAGCTCAAGCGTGCGCTGGACGTGCTCATCTTCGATTCCGAACCGTCCGGTGAAGACGTCGAGGCCGTCGTCGAGGCCAATAAAAAGGTCATGGCCACCGCCACCATTTTGCTCAAGGGCGGCGACAAGGACGAACTGGCGTGGGTGCGCGCTTACTACCTCGAATCGATCCACTTCCTGACGGGCGGCCGCATCAACGAAGCCGAGGCGCGCGCCGTCTTTGCCCAGCTCTTTGACGGCACCGAAGCCAGGTTCTCGATGCTCAGCCAGGGACTGGTGGCCACGCTGGTGCCGTCGCTGTCCAAGGCGCGCTCGCAGCAGCTTACCAACAGCCAGCGGCTGGGACGGGCGCCGAGGGTCTCGTTCTCGATCAAGTCCGACGTCAAGACGCGCTTGCTGACCCAGTTTCAGCCCGCGACCGAGCGCACCCTGTACCAGGCATGGCGCAATATCCCGTTGACCAAGCCGCCCGTGGCGGAAGTGTTCGTCCTGCGCCAGCAGGCGCCCCTGTTCAGGGCACAACGCGCAAAAGCGCACGCGGGTGACCACGGCCGGCATGAAACGATCGTTGTCGGCGACTGGCCCGTGGTCGAAACCGCGGCCACCAACACGGGCAGCCTGATCAACCACGAGGATCTGCACGCGGTGCACCTGGACGTGGCCTATCCCAAGGTCGTGCCGAACAGCTGGGTGGTGGTCAACACGACCAAGACCTCGCTGACGGAAAACGCGACCCGGTTCTTCCTGTCGGGCGATGTCAGCACCAGCATCACACGCGCCGAATACGGCATGACCGGCAAGACGACCCGTATTCCGCTGCTCTTGCCGCACAACTCGGGGCAGGGGACCTGGATGAACACGCCGACGGCGGCGTCGACGCCCACGTCCGGCGACTTCGATGCGATCCGCAAGACGGTGGTCTACACCCAGGCCGACAAGCTGGAACTGGCTGACCTGCAGATCACGGACGATGTCTGCGGCGAACGGGTAGAGCTGTCTGCCCTGTACGACGGGCTCGAGGCAGGGCGCTGGGTGATCGTCACCGGCGAGCGCGCCGACCTCAAGAACGACAGCGGCGACTCGGTCGCTCGCGCGTGACGTCGAGCGAGCTGGCCATGATCGGCGCGGTCACCCAGGACGTGGTGCGGGTGCCGATGGCCGCCACGGCTGTGCCGCGCCCGGGCGTGGCGCTTGGCGCCTAAGCAACGGCGCGATGTTCGCGCTCACGCCGGGCCACAACGAGAACGGCTCGCTTTCGGTCAACACCGGCACCCATGAAGCCGATGACGACAACCATATCGAGATCGCGGCGCTGCCCGGCGACACGGTCCACACCTATCTTGAATTCGCCAGTCCGCTGGCCTACAAGTTCAAGCGCTCGACGGTGCGGATTCGCGCCAACGTGGTGCGCGCCACGCACGGCGAAACGCGGCGCGAAGTGCTCGGCAGCGGGGATGCGGCCAAGGCGCTGCAAACCTTCACGCTGAAGCAGGCGCCGCTCACGTATGTGTCGGCGTCCACGGTGTCGGGGCGTCGCCTCCAGTCTGACGGTGCGCGTGAACGACATCGAATGGCACGAGGCCGATACGCTGGCTCTAGGCCTGGCGCCGCAGGACCGCAAGTTCATCACCCGCACCAGTGACGAAGGCAAGACCAGCATCATCTTCGGCAACGGGATCGCGGGCGCGCGCCTGCCGGGCGGCCAGGAAAATGTGAGCGCCGTGTACCGCAGCGGGATCGGCAAGCCGGGCAACGTCAAGGCCGAGCAAATCAGCCTGCTCGCCACGCGTCCGCTGGGAGCGAAAAGCGTCATCAATCCCTTGCGCGCGTCCGGCGGTGCCAACGCCGAAACGCGCGACCAGGCGCGCAAGAATGCGCCGCTGGCCGTGATGGCGCTGGACCGGCTGGTATCGGTCCAGGACCACGCCGACTTCGCGCGCACCTTCGGCGGCGTGGGCAAGGCGGTGGCCGCCGAACGCTCCGACGGCCGACAAGCGAGGTGGTGCACCTGACCATCGCCGGCGTGGACGATATTCCGATCGACGCCAATAGCGACTTGCTGCGCAATCTGCGCGCCGCGTTGCGGCTGTACGGCGATCCGGCGCTGCCGATCCGGCTGCAGGTACGCGAGCGGCTGGCACTGGTGGTCTCGGCGCGCGTGCGCATCCTGCCGGACTATCTGTGGGAGGCGGTGGAGGCGGCCATGCGCAGCGCCATGCTCGAGGCCTTCGGCTTTGACGCGCTGGAGCTGGGCAGCGACTTGTTCGCCTCGCGCGCGATCGCGCTGCTGCAGGGCGTGCGCGGGGTGGACTATGTCGACCTTGACGTGTTCGACGTGATTTCCGAAGCCGCGCTGCTGGACAGCTTCAAGTCCGAGCAGGCGGGCACGCTGGGCCTGGAAGCGGCGCATTCCGATCTCGCCTGGCGCCAGCGAAAACGGCGTGCTGCTGCTTAAGCGCAGATAGCCTACCTGTCGCCCGAGGTAGCCGATACCCTGATCCTGCAGGAGATATCCGCATGAACCGCAATCCGGACCGACTCTATGAGCTGATGCCGCTGGTGCACCGCATGCGCGACGCCGAGCTGGGCTATCCGCTCAAGGCGCTGCTGGCGGTGATCGCCGAGCAGGTCAACGTCGTCGAAGACGACATCGCGCAACTGTACGAGAACTGGTTCATCGAAACCTGCGAAGACTGGGTCGCGCCGTATATCGGCGACCTGGTAGGCTACCGGCCGGTCAGCGAGTCGCACGTGGAAGGCGGCCGCGCGCTCGGCAAGGCGCTGTTTCCGCGGCGCGAAATCGCCAACACGGTGGCGTCGCGCCGCCGCAAGGGGGCCTTGTCGCTGCTGGAACTGCTCTCGTCCGACACGGCTTAGGCTGGCCTGCGCGGGCCGTTGAATTCTACCGGCTGCTCGGCTGGACCCAGCACCTGAACCATCTGCGGCCGGGGCGCGGCGGCACTGTCAACCTGCGCAAGGGGCGCGCGCTCGACCTGATCGACGGGCCGTTCGACGAACAGGCGCACAGCGTCGACATCCGGCGCATCAACTCCACGCGCACGCAGGGACGCTACAACATCCCGGAGATCGGCGTGTTCGCCTGGCGCCTGAAGACCTACCCGCTGACGCAGGTGCGCGCCACCTGCCTGGAGGACGAAGGCCCGCACTGCTTCCAGCTTCAATGTGCTGGGCAGCGATACCCCGCTATACAACAGGCCGCAGCCTGAAAGCGCCCCGACCACGATCGCGGGCGAGATCAATCTGCCGGTGCCGGTGCGGCGGCGCGCTGGAAGACCCGGTGCCCCCTTCGCACGCATCGACCGACTACTACGGCGCCACGCGCAGCATGGTGATCTTTGTCGCCTGGCCCAAGAAGCCCGGCATGACGGCCGTTCCCGCCGACCAGATCGTGCCTGCCGATTTGTCGAGCTGGCACGCAAAAGTCGGCGCAGGGCAGGTGGCGCTGGACCCTGAACTGGGGCGCATCATGTTCCCGCAACGGAAAGTGCCGAAGCGCGTGTGGGTCAGCTATCGCTACGCCTTCAGCGCCGACATGGGCGGCGGCGAGTACCCGCGGCCGCTGACGCAGCCGGAAGGCGCGGTCGTGCTGCGCGTCGGCCATGGCCAGGACCTGACCACGATCGGCGACGCGCTGGCCGCCTGGCACGCTGCTGCGCGACGGACCGGACCAGCCGCGCGCCGCCGTGATCGACATTGTCGACAGTGGCGTCTACACTGAGCCGCTTTCCATCGTGCTGATCGAAGGCGAGAGCCTGCAGATTCTGCGCCTAGCCAGCGCCCGGTGCGCCCGGAAGGCGACGCCACGGGCTGGACCCGGCCGGTGATT
Source organism: Massilia sp. H-1 (assembly GCA_024703915.1). GTDB lineage: Bacteria > Pseudomonadota > Gammaproteobacteria > Burkholderiales > Burkholderiaceae_D > Telluria_A. Next base: position 4,449,114 of record CP087969.1, read on the forward strand.
CGCCTGCTCGACTACCAGACCGACCAGGCCGACGCCCTGACCGTGCGCGGCAAGGCAGGCAGCCGCCTGGTGCTGGAAGGCCTGCTGGTGAGCGGGCGCGGGATCCAGATCTTCGGCGGGCGCGAATACAGCGGCGAGGAGGGCGACAACGAACCGCATTCCCGCACCGACGAATTGTGCGACGTGACCATCCGCCACTGCACGCTGGTGCCCGGCTGGGGCGTCGACTGCCACTGCGAACCGTTGCGGCCGAACGAGCCTAGCCTGGAAATCAGCGACAGCCATGGCACGGTCTATATCGATCACAGCATCGTCGGCACAATCCGCGTGAGCGCCAGCGAAGTCGAGGGCGATCCGGTGCGCATCGTTATCAACGACAGTATCGTGGACGCGACCGGCGTGGCGCTGGCCGCGATCGAAGGCGACGAGGGCAGCATGGCATTCGCCACGCTGGCGATTGCCCGCAGCACGATCCTGGGGACGACGGCCGCGCATGCGGTGTCGCTGGTCGAGAACAGCATCTTCACGGGTTCCCTGCGCCTGGCGCGGCGCCAGACCGGGTGCGTGCGCTTCTGCTACGTGGCGCCCGAGTCGCGCACGCCGCGCCGCTACCACTGCGAACCGGACCTGCGGCGCGACGCCGTGAACGAAGCGATGCCCGGCGCGCAGCCGCCGATGAGCGCGCCGCCGCGCTGCTGCGCGAGGAGGGGCCGCGTGCGGCCGGTCTTCACCAGTACGCGCTATGGCAATCCGGCTTACTGCCAGCTGGCGCCCGACTGTGCCGAAGAAATCAAGCGGGGCGCCGACGACGAATCGGAGATGGGCGCCTTCCACGACCTGTTCCAGCCGCAGCGCGAAGACAATCTGCGCACCCGGCTCAATGAATACACCCCCGCGAGCATGGACGTCGGCATCGTCTTCGCGAACTAAAAGGAGAATGGCATGAAAGGCGACATCACCCGCAACACCTTCGATCCGCTGCACCGGTTCAGCCGCGTCCTGATGCAGCAGGGCCGGGTGCAGCTGGACGCTGACTGGAACGAACAGGCCGACATCTCGCTGCATTTTCTGCGCTCCCTTGCGGCTGACCTGATCGGCCCGCACGGCGGCGTCGGCACTGCGTTCCTGGTGCAGGAGCGCAGGAACGACAACGGCTCGCCGATGCCCTTCGATTTCGACATCGGCCCCGGCAATTACTACGTCGGCGGCGTCCTGTGCGAGAACGCGGGCCAGCACTACACTTACCAGAGCGGGTACAAGGTCGATCCGGCGATCCCCGAGATCGTGGCTAGGCGACTTCCTCGCCTACCTGGACGTGTGGGAGCGCCACGTGAGCTACCTGGAAGCGGAAGGCATGCGCGAGACGGCGCTGGGCGGCCCCGATACCGCGTCGCGCACGCGGGTGGAATGGCAGGTCAAGCTGATCGACGCGAACGGGCTGGGCACCGGCTCGCAGCAGTTCAAGCTGGAGTACGACTCCTTCCTCAAGCAGTTGAATGCCAGCGGCGCGTATCGCCCGAACCGGGGATCGCTGATGGCCGATGTGCCGCAGACGAACGCCGTCACCGACGCCTGCGTCATCCCGGCCGACAGCCGCTATCGCGGCATCGAGAACCAGCTGTACCGGGTCGAAGTGCACCGCGGCGGCCCGGTGTGGGATGGCACGGCGGCCTACCGGGGCCAGTGCCGCCACGTTCAAGTGGTCGCGCGAGAACGGCTCGGTGGTATTCGCGGTCAGCGACGTGCACGTCAACAGCGCCACGAACGTGACCACCGTGACGCTGGACACGCTGGGCCGCGACCGCAAGCTCGGCCTGTCGCGCGACGACATGGTCGAACTGGTCGACGACCCCTACGTGATGCGCAACGATGCCGATCCCCTGATGCGGGTGCTCGACATCGACGACGAGACCATGACGGTGACGCTGGAAGGGCAGGCGCTGAACGGCGTGGCGAGCGGCGCCGAGTGGCATCCGCTGCTGCGGCGCTGGGACCACCGGCTCGATGCCGCTTGGCACCAAGGCCTCGGTCGAGGGTGCGCTGCTGGCCCAGGCCGATGCGGCTAAGCAACGGGCCGTGGATCAAGCTCGAGGACGGCATCCAGGTGCGCTTCCGCGCGGGCGACATCTACCAGACCGGCGACTACTGGCTGATCCCGGCGCGCACCGGGACCGGCAGCATTGAATGGCCGCGCGAGCCGGACCCGGCCACGCGCAGCATGATGCTTAGCGTGGGTGAAAGCCAAGGGCATTCTGCACAAATACGCGCCGCTGGCCATGCTGCGCTTTGGGACCGATGGCTTCATGATTCCCGGGGCGCTGACGGACTTGCGCCGGACCCTGATTAAGCTGTGGGCATAAGCACGATTGATCTGGCGCAAGGCGGACACGGTGCCCGCCGCGCGACACGCATTTTGTGCCAAAAACATAATTCGCTCTGATATAATTCGCGACTAGTCGGGGCGTAGCGCAGCCTGGTAGCGTACTTGCATGGGGTGCAAGGGGTCGGAAGTTCGAATCTTCTCGCCCCGACCAATTGAATCAAAGACTTAGGCCAGCCTCCGTGCTGGCCTTTTCTTGTCCATTGGTTCTTGCTCCGTCGGATTCTTTCCCGTAGGCCACGAGGTCGCATTCGAGAACTAAGTTCGCTCTGTGCAAGCTACGCGCCGGTAGCGCCTAAGCTACCGATGTCCGAAACCAAACAAGTTGCACTTGTTATAATGAGTTCGACTTCACTTCTCCCTACACCATGCGCTCTCTGTCCGCGGCCCTCTGCACTGGTTTGCTGCTTTCTGCGGCGCTCGCTCACGCTACCCCGACCTACCTCGATCCCGACCCGGACGCCACCCGGCGCGTGTCGGCTTATCTCGACAGCAAAGATTGTCCCGGTGCGGTCAAGGCGCTCAACGACGGCGTGAAGAGCAAACAGCGCGATGTGCTGCTGCTTGCTTACACAGATGTTCGAGACCGGTCTGTGCGTCAAGGAAAACTGGGACCGCGCCGTCTATTTCTACCAGCTCGCCGATAAGGCTGGCCACAAGGCCGCCATTCACCGCCTGGCGGCTTAGCTACATGCTGCTGCTGCTTAGCCACGACAACGCGCTCGCGCTGTGGTGGGCCGCCCAGCGCACTTCCGACTTGCCGCGCGACTGCATTCCCGCAGCCGACCCCGAGCAAGACCCCGACGGCTTCGCAGCGGCCCTGACGCGCATGCCGGTCGGCGAATTCAAAGCATGCGTGTACATGACCGGCGTCTACTCCGCCATCATGGGCGAGACCGAGTTCCCCGCTGCGGCCGCGCAACGGCATGTTTGGCGACGTGATGATGGCATTCGCCCCGGGACTGGGCACGATCGACTGGACCCAGGATAACGTGGGCCAGGCGATGAGCGAAGGCGTTGTCGACGGGAACAAGGCCAATACCGAGAGCCGCCGCAAGCTCGAGAACAGCCTGCTGAACTACATGCGCTCGGTCGGCACGCGCACGCTGGCGCGCTACAGCAAACCGGAAGGCATCGATCCAGCCATCCGCATACGCCAGAAATTCACCTTCGCCTACAAGCCTTGAGTTTTCGCGCGTGCTTCGCCGACTAGCTATCGACTCGCTTGCTCGCGCCGCCGCAGTTCCTCGATGTAGTTATAGATCATAAACCGCGACGCCTGCAGTGCAGCCGCCGCATCGGCACGCCGCCCTTCACGATGAACAGGCCACGCCGCTGCATTTCTGCACACGGCCTGGATTTTCTGCTCGCGCTTCATCGCCGCCAGCGGCACCGCGCTGCCGATAATTTCCTGCATCAAGGTATCCATCTGCTGGTCCGTCGCCGGAGCCGCCTGCGGCGCTGGGGAAGGCTGGCGCAGCGGCGCCAGCATCTGCTCCAGCCAGGCATGCGTGGCCTGGAACATCGACACGTCGGCATTCAGGCACAGCGTCGCGAAGGGGATGCCGTCGGCATCGCGGAAAATCGCCGACGCCGATTTCAGTGCGCGGCCGTCGGCCGTCTGCGTCTCGTAGCCGTCGACCATGCTGTGCACGGCGCCGCCGCGCGACACCACGCGGGTCGCTGCGGCAAAGCCGCGGTCGCCATGCGGGCCGGACAGCACGGAGCTGCCCACCGCCCGGTTGGTGAGGTGGCCGTTGGCGATGGCGATCACCGAGCCTTCCGGCTAGACTCACGTCATGCAGCACCACTTCCAGATGGGGCCCGGCCATGGTCCCCAGCATGGGAACGACCTGCCGCAGCGCGTTGATCACGGCTTCCCGTTCGGCCTGAATGGCGGGCGTCAGTTTGATTTTCATGGTCTCTGATTTAAACACTTTGTTTAAATATCTTAACAGGCTTGTTGATTTCAACAAATCGTGGTGCGCCGTGCTTATAATCTGACGCAACTTTCCCTCTGCAGGAGTCCTTGATGAAGCGCAGGCATTACCAGAAGCTGCTGGGCGCGCTGGCGCTGACCGTGCCGCTCGTCATCACAGCGTCGCCGGTGCAGCACTACAACGAGGGCAATCCGGTAGGCCGCCCGTTTTCGCTGGCCGTGCGTGCTTAGGCGATGTCGTCTACCTGGCCGGGCAGATGGGCACCGACGACAAGGGCCTCGTCCCGGGCGGCTTCGAGGCCCAGTCGCGCAAGGCGATGGACAATGTCGCCGCTGTCCTCAAGGGCATGAACCTGTCGATGGACGATGTCGTCAAATGCACGGTCATGATCGTGGACATGAACAAGTGGGGCGACTTCAACAAGATCTACACCGGCTACTTCAAGCCAGGCCACCTGCCGCAAGCGCAGCGTTCCTGGCGTGAGCGCACTGGCGCTGGGCGGCGAGATCGAAGTCGAGTGCCTGGCCTACGCGCCGCAGCAGCCGAAGCGGGGTGCGCGATGACGGCGCGCCGTGGCTTCCTGCGGCAGGCGGCGGTGCTGGGCGTGGGTTCAGGCCTAGCATGGGGCTCGACCTGACCGCGCTGGCGCAGCAGGCAGGGCGAAGCGCGCGCAGCGCCCGCTCATCATCGATGCGCTGGGCAGTATCGACAATCCCAACCGCCCCGATGCGCAGAAGGAGGATCCGGCCACGATCGGCATCGATGCCCGCTCGCTGGCGGACGCCAGGTCGGCTTACCTGAGCGCCTTCAACATGACCATCGGCTATGTGTTCGGCAAGGACGATCCGTTCGAGAGCACCGTGCGCGACGTGGCGGCGTGGGACGCGTTCATCCGCCGCCATGGCGATACGCTGATCAAGGTGGAGCGGGTGGCCGATATCCGGCGCGCGATGAACAGGGCCGCACCGGCGTCATCCTCGGCTTCCAGAACGCCGCCATGATGGGCAACGACGCGCGCCGCGTGGAGACCTTTGCCAACCTGGGCGTGAAGGTCATCCAGCTGACCTACAACGGCCCCAACCAGCTTGGCGGCGGTGCCACCGCGCCGGGCAATCCGGGTCTGACCCCGTTCGGGCGCGAGGTGGTGGCAGCGCTGAACCGGCACCGCGTGATGGTGGACCTGAGCCATAGCGGCGAACAAATCTGCCTCGATGCGGCGGCCGCTTCCAGCAAGCCGATCGCCATCACCCACACCGGCTGCCGCGCGCTGGCAGACCTGCCGCGCAATAAGACCGACCGCGAACTGCGCCTGGTGGCGGAGAACGGCGGCTTTGTGGGCATCTACTTCATGCCTTTCCTGGCCATCGGCAGGCAGCCGATGGCGGCCGACCTGGTGGCGCACATCGAGCATGCCATCAAGGTCTGCGGCGAGGACCACGTGGGCATCGGCACCGACGGCAGCGTGTGCGCCATCGACGACATGCCGGGCTACATGCGGGATCTGGACAAGGAAGTGCAGCAGCGCCGTGCAGCTTAAGCATCTCGGCGCCGGGCGAACGGGCCGACATCGTGCCCTTCCTGCCGGATCTGCAGGGCCCGGACAAATTCCGCAAGCTGGCGGGCCTGCTGGAAAAGCGCGGCCACAGCGCCAGCCGCATCGACAAACTCCTCGGACTCAATTTCCTGCGTTTCGCGGGTGACGTCTGGGGCTGATCTACCGTACCAAGCGAGAGAAACCATGTCTTTGAAATTCCGTCACACGATCCTCGCGGCCGTCGCCATGCTGTGTGCCGCTTCTTCCCATGCGGTCGGCATGGCCAGGTGGTGTACCGCGGCGCCACGCTGATCGACGGCACCGCCGCCGCGCCGCGCGAACATGGCGATCGTGGTCGAAGGTGAACGCATCAAGGCGATTGTCCCGGCCGACCAGTTCAACGCCGACGCCAAGCGCCACGGTGCACGACATGCGCGGCATGTTCGTCATGCCGGGCATGATCGATTCGCACGTCCACTACGCCACCAATCCGAACCGCGTCTATGCCGAGGCGGAGCTCAAGCGCAATATGTTCGGCGGCGTGACCGGCGTGCGCGACATGGCGGGCGACGCGCGGAGCTGGCCTCGCTGTCGCGCGCGGCGCTGCTGCAGGACATTCCCGCGCCGGACATCTATTACGCGTCGCTGGTGGCTAAGCCCCAGCTTCTTCAAGGACCCGCGCACGGTGGCGGCCGCGCGCGGCATGCAGCCGGGCCAGGTGCCGTGGCTATACGCGGTGGACGACCAGACCGACATCGCGCTGGCCGTCGCCCAGGCGCGCGGCACCGGCGCTTCCGGCATGAAGATCTACGCCAATCTGCCGGGGAACCTGGTTGCCAAACTAGTCGCGGAAGGCAAGCGGCAGCACTTCCCCGTCTGGAGCCACCTGCAGGTGTATCCGGCGTCCCCTTACGATTCGCTGGGCGCGACCGCCGTGTCGCACGCCTGCATGATCGCGCGCTTTGCACGCGAGTCCGGCAAGGCGCAGTACGGCCACAGCGGCGAGCCATCCTACGCGGGGCTGACGGCGGCCGACCCGGCCATCATGCTACTATATCGCCGCGCTGGCGCAATCGGGCTCGCTGCTCGATGCGACGCTGAGCGTCTACGCGCCGACGGGAACGCCGCGCTGTCCGATCACGCTCGCGGGCGACATCACCCGCGCCGCGCACAAGGCGGGCGTGAAGATCATCGCCGGGACCGACACGGACGGGCAGGGCCAGGATCCGTATCCGATCGTCGACCATGAGCTGGAGCGCCTGGTGCAGTACGCGGGGCTGACACCGAATGAAGCGATCATGTCGGCCACCGCCAATGCCGCCATCGCGGTCGGCAAGCAGGGCGACATCGGCACGCTGGAAGCGGGCAAATTCGCCAACCTGGTGTTCCTGAAAAAGGATCCGCTGCAGGACATCGGCAACGTCCGCTCGGTGACGCTGACCGTCAAGCGCGGCAAGCACTATGCGCGTGAGGACTATAAGTTCACGCCCTTGCCAAAGGAGTGAAGGGCGCTTACAGGTCGTCCGCCCGCGCGCAGCCGGTCGGACGAAAACTCGGTGTAGCCGATGTCGTCCATCATGTCCGCCACCGCAAGATGGGCGTCGCGGGTGTGGGCGAGCAAGGCGTCGATCCTTTCCGGATCGAGCCCCATCATTGATTGCGATGCCAATTCCAGATCCCTGACCGATCCTGCGGTCCGCGCGTATGTGCCGCCACGCGGGGACTGATCTGCTTCGCCGAGAAGAACGCGTTGGCGGCCGCCATGCGCCGGTCAAATTTTTGCTCCGGCGGGCCTTCATCGATCACTGCGGGCGCACCTTCCTGGCCTGACAGCCAGCGTTCAACGCCTTGCAGGGTGCCGTCCAGGCGCTGAACACCATAGATCACTTTGCCGACTTTTTCGTAGGTCGCGATGTTCATGGGGCTGCGCACACGCCATTGTTGCCGCTGGCATCGGTGTCGAGGCACTTGGCGCCGCTGGCGCAATTGGCGTCGATCGAGCATTCTTGGCGGCATACGCCGTCGTTCGAACACTGGAACGGTGCGCAATCGTAAAGCGCGGCGGGTTTGCTAAGCCGGTACCCTGGCCCAGCTGATGGCGCTGCCGCTGCAAACACGCGGCGCGACCCAGTTATTCTTCTGCCAGGCGGCCAGGTCTTTGGATCTGGCGCGTAATTGTTCGGCCGTCTGGTGCACTTCCTTTTTATAGGAAGTGACGCGGGCGTCTTCCGCAGCGCTGGCGGAAAACTGGAAGGCGAACAGGATAAAGGCGCAAACGATGCGTGCGATATTTTTCATCATGATCTCCATCTTATTGGGTGCGGACGCATTGTTTTTTGCCGGTGTCGCAGGTGCTGCCCATTTTGCATTCGTCCGACGTCACGCAGCTGTCAATGGTCACGCCTGGCTCGCAGGGATTGGTGCGGCTTTTCGACCAGCGCGACATGCGGCCGACGCAAGTGGTCATGCCGGTGCAGGTGAATGATTCGCCACTGCGCGGGTTCCAGGTTGTATCGGGATCGATGCACGAATTGCCGGTGGCCGGCTGCGTAAAGGTCAGCTTCGAATAATTGGCGCCCACCTTGGCAAGCGCGGCGTTGATCTGGTCGCGCTTTTTTTGTTCACGTTTTATTTCAGCCTGCACCTGGGCTTCCGGGTCCATTGCGAGGCACCCCAGGCGCCAGGCGCGGCACGGCGGCCGGCGTGGCCAGCGGCTGGACTGTGGTCGTGGGCATTTTCTTGAGTTGGAGTACTTTGATCAGGGGCCGTCGCGGTCTCCTGCGCAGCGGCATTGCTTAACCAAAAGCAACCATAAGGAAGCGAAAAGCAGTCTGGAGAATCTGTACATTGCAAGCTCCTATTTTTTTATGTGTTGCATGGATTATATGAGGGAAAGTTGCGCCACTGGTTGTTGGCGCTACACACGCATTTGGCGGGACAGGCTTGATCCAGGGCGACCCGTCGGCCCTGCGCCGCACCGGCTCTTGTGCCGCGCTAAAGAGGGGCAGCGGAGCCCGCCTTAACTTGGTGATGGGCTAGACGATCGCCGCGCCTGGCGGCGCAAGCCGTCTATCCTTTCCGGAGGCTGTCATGCGAGCGCGTCAACATCTTTCCCTGCTGTGTCTTTCCTTCACCATCGGTCTGGCCAATGCGGCCTGGGCCGCTCCCTGAATACCGGGTCACCGTGGTTGGCCCGGCCAATAGCGCGGCCACCGACATCAACAGTACCGGCGTCGTCGTCGGCAGTTACCCGGCCAGCGCGACGGCCGTGCATGCCTTCCTCAACCGCGGATCGGGGCTGGTGGACCTGGGCGCCGCCACCCAGGCCGCCGTCGCCATCAACGACAAGGGCGAAGTGCTTGGCCACTGGACCAACAAGGTCGGCCAGCAGCGCGGCTTCATTTATTACCGCGGCAGCGTACGTGACATCGGCGTCATTCCCGGCTACCTCACGACCTTCATGGATATCAACAACGCTTAAGCTACATCACGGCCGACGGCTTTATCGTGGGTTCGGACAAAGGCGGGCACGCATTCCTGCGCGCGCCAACTGGCGCGTACCAGGATATCGGTGCACTGCCCAGTGAGAATCCCATGACGAGCGCGATTGCCCTCAATAACAAAAACCAGATCGTCAGCTTTTCAGGACCGCTGGTGTTTCCCGATCAGCCATGGCGGGCGATTATCTGGAGCAAAGGGGTGATGCGCGACCTGGGCGACCTGGGCATCGATCCGAATGCCGCCCTGGCGATCAACGACTGTGCGCAAATTACGGGCTATGCCTCGCTGCTGACGGGTTTTCGGGATGAGGTGGCGTTTCTGTGGAGCCACGGCCGCATGGTCAATATTGACGGGCGACCGGATACGACGGAACGCTACAGCGCTTAAGACGGGGATCAACAACCATGGCTATGTGGTCGGCACGAGCAACCATTTGTCGGGCTTCATTTATCGCAGGCTTAAGCGCATGCAAAGCCTCAATTCCCTGATCGACCCCAAGCAGGGCTGGGATGTCGCCAGTCCGAGCGCCATCAATGATGCCGGGCAGATTGCGGCGAACGCCTACCGCAACGGGGTGCGCTATGCCGTGCGGCTGGACTTGATCCGTCCGCTGACACTGCGCGCGCCGGACTTGCAGGCGAACGACGAGGCGGCCCCGGCGGTCAGCGAGGCGGTGCGCAAAGCGGAAGAAACGCTTGACGCCGAAGCGCAGACACGCGAAGTGGCGCGGCCGGTTCAGCAATGATGTGGTGTGATTTGATGCAGAAACTACTGTAGATAGTGGTGGAGGTAAGCGGGATCGAACCGCTGACCTCTTGCATGCCATGCAAGCGCTCTCCCAGCTGAGCTATACCCCCCGTCAGGCGAGCCGAATTATAGAACATGCAGCGCCGCTTGTGGAAGCAAAATTGTAGTACCCGGGCAAAAATCATTGTTTGGGGTAGAGTAGGAGGCTTCTCTCCGTGAACATGACAAGGAAAATCCATGACCAAATTCATTGGCTTCGCAGGCAGCTTGCGTACCGGCTCCTATAACGCGGCATTGCTGCGCACGGCCCATCGCTTGATGTTACTTGGCGCCACGCTGGACATCGCGACCATCAAGGGCATCCCCTTGTACGACGGCGACGTGGAGGCGGCCGAGGGCATGCCGCCCGCCGTCGACGCATTGAAGAAATTGATCGTTAGCGCAGCAGACGGCATCCTGATCGTCACGCCGGAGTACAACAACTCCATTCCCGGTGTCCTGAAGAACGCGATCGACTGGATGAGCCGGCCGTCGAAAGACGTGGGCGATGTGTTCAAGCAGCGTCCGGTGGCCGTGATCGGCGCTTCGCCGGGCGGTTTCGGCACGATCCTGGCCCAGGATGCCTGGCTGCCCGTGCTGCGCACGCTCGGGACGCGCCCGTATTTCGGCGGACGCCTGATGGTGTCATGCGCCTAAGCAGCGTGTTCAATGAGTCGGGGGAAATGGCCGACGAGAAGATCAAGGTGCAACTGCAGCAGTTCTTGCAGGGCTACGTCGATTTCGTGGCAGCCTAGCTGTCCTTGAACAGGCTCGACACGGGGCAGTCAAACAGGGTCGCCAGTCCCTCGAGCAAATCGATGCTGAGCGACTTGGTGCTGTTGTTGACGACCCGGGTCAGCTGGGAATGGGAAATGTCCACGCCCATGGCCGTCAGGCGTTTCCACAGGTCGGTGACGAAGCGAATATCGTGTTCGGCCATCAGCACTTGCACACGCAGGACGGCTTTTCTTTGGACGGATGGATGTTGGCTGGCAGGCATGGCGGCATGATACCGTAAGTTTGGCTGAAAATGTTTGCGTGCAGCGCAAATTTTGCTATCTGCTGAGTTTTATTTGCATTTGATGCAAATATTTTCTTGATTTTTTCGATTTTGCATGTGAGAATGCATTCCTCAGCTCAATTAAGAGCACCTTTTCCAGGATTTCACGTGAAGACAGCACTGCAACAACAGATGACGACCGGGCGCACAGCGCCGGGCTTGTCGCTGCCTGCGTGCAAGCAGCTGGCTTCGCAGCGACATCAGCATGCCAGTACGGCAGCGCATCAACATCCGTGGGCACACGCCCAGTTCGTCCAGTGTAAGCACTGACGACCGACCACCAGGTCAAGCTCAAGGGCTCGGATGTTCCGCAAGGACTCCGGGCCTTTTTGTTTTCCGCGCAGTACCGCAGTCAAGCCCTTTCAGTTTGAGGCCGCCGTCCGGGCAACCGGCTCCGGCGCAGCAATACCGTTGTACCAGCAGGAATAGCTCAGTTGGCAGAGCGCGGCCCGTCAGGGTCGAGGCAAGAGTTCGAGACTCTTTTCCTGCTGCTTTTTTTGATGTGGATTAGCTCAGCTGGTAGAGCACTTGACTTTGACTCAAGGTGTCGCAGGTTCGATCCCTGCATCCACTGCCATTTTCAGTGTTGACGTTAGCTCAGCTGGCAGAGTTCTGGTTTGTGAAGCCAAGGGTCACCGGTTCGAATCCGGTACGTCAACCCATCCTTCCCCGAGTGGGGTTGCCCGAGCGGTCCAAGGGCGCGGCCTGCAAAGCCGTTGTTTCGCCGGTTCGAATCCGGCACTCCACTCCATTTGACTGTGGCGTTTTGGTGCAAATCGCCCCTAAAACCCATCCGCCCCCCAACCCGGACACTGCAGTTTGTCCACAGACCACAAAATTCAACTAAGATTGCAGTACAGGTGACTTTATGACTCCGCAAATTCTGGCCCTCGATATCGCTGGAAATCCGTTTGACTGGATTTCCGCCCAGGACGCGATCCACTACTATGCAACCGACAAGGTTGCGTGGGAGCTCGGTGATCGTGAATTCCTGTTTCGCGGCGGCGTGTCCAACGCGGGGATCCTGTCCACCCTGACGGTCAAGCCGATCATCGCCATTTCCGGCAGTGAAAGAATGACCCGCATGCTGCGCCAGGAATTGCCCCTCGGCGACGACAACAGCTTGCTGTTTGCCCACGACCGTCACACTTGCGCCTTCTGCGGCAATGTCTTCGCACGCCAGCATTTGTCGCGCGATCACATTCTTGCGCGTACCCACGGCGGCAAGGATACCTGGACCAATTGCGTGACTGCCTGCAAGGCCTGCAATCAGGCCAAGGGCGCGAAGTTCGTGCACGATTTCCGTCCCTTGCTGTACGTGCCCTACGCGCCTTGCCGTTTCGAGCACTTCATCCTCAGTGGCCGCAATGTGCTGGCCGATCAGCACGACTATTTGTCGGCCAAGCTGCCCAAACACTCGCGCCTGCTTGCCTGAACACCGGCTTATTCGCTGAGGCTGCAAATGGCTTCGATGACCATGGCCGGGGCCAGCTCGTTGATCCCGGCATGGTGCCCGTGCGGGCTTAGCCAGGTCGTGAAACAGCAGGCGGCTGTCCGCCTGCCACGGCGTGTGCTGCGGATTGCTCAGCGCATACAGCTTGACCAGCGGTGTTCCGATCGCCGCCGCCATGTGCGCCGGGCCCGTGTTGTTCGACACCACCACGCGCGCGAGACGGATCACGGCCCCCAGTTGCCCCAGGTTCAGCTGCCCCGCCAGCGAATAGACGGGGGCGCGGCAACGTTCGCGGATATCGTCGATCAGATCCCGTTCATGCAGTTCGCCGGTCAGGACGATGGTGTAGCCGCCGCGCTGCCACAGCCCGCCGATGACCTCGGCCCAAAGCGCCGGCGGATAGAGGCGCGCAGCTGCGCTCTGCGCCCGGGTGCATGACCACGATGCGCTGCTGGGCGCTGATGCCGTGTTCGGCGAAATGGTGCCGCACGCGTAACAGGTCTTCCTCGGGCACCACGAACGACAGGCCGCATGTGTCCGATTCCCAGCCGATGCTTAGCCACCAGATCGAGCTGGCGCTGCACTTCGTGGCGCACCAGCTTGCCTGGCTCATGGTCTTCCACCCAGTCCGTCAGCAGCTGGCCGGGATTCTCGCGGCAATGCGCGAGCCGCAAGGGAATGCTTAGGCCAGATAGCACAGCAGCGCCATGGCAGTGCGCTCTGGCAGTAGGAGGTGAAGATGACGGCCGCGTCGAACTGCAGCGCCGTGAGCGACTGCACCATGGCGGCGTCGACCAGGGGCGTGTGCGGCGCGCTGCTCTTGATCCACGGTGCCGGATAGCGCAGCACGGCGTCGAGCTCGGGAATGTAGGGTGCGGCGGCCGCGCCGCCAGTGGAAGTGAGCAATGACAGTGTGCGCCCCGGGCACGATTGCTTGATGGCGCGCATGGCAGGCGTACACATGAGTACGTCGCCGAGCGAATCGAGCCGCACGCACAGCACATTGGCGGCTTGCTGCCAGCCGGGGTGGTTCATCGGGCCGCTCCTTCTTCGCCTGCGATCATGATCGCGGCCGAGTAAATGTCCGGTGCGACCCGGGTGGGCAGGCGGTAGTGCCCGAGCCGCCACTCCGTTTCGTTGCCGCAGTCGACCAGCACAGTCCGGCACCCGGCGCGGTTGCTTAAGCCTCGACGTCGTTGAGGATGTCGCCGAGCATCCAGGACGCGGCCAGATCGATGTCATTGTCGCGCGCGGCCCGCACCAGCATGCCCGGCATGGGCTTGCGGCACAGGCATTCGACGCCATAGCCCGCGACCGTGCCCTCCGGGTGATGCGGACAAAAATAGAAGCCGTCCAGGTTCAGCTGCTCGCGAAACAGCAAGTCGGCCAGCCGGTGCTGGATCTGCGCCAGGTCGTCTTCGGTGAGCTTGCCGCGCGCCACGCCGTCCTGATTGCTGACGATGAAGAAGCGGTAGTCGAGGCGGGCCAGCAGGCGCAGTGCGGGGCCTAAGCACCGCTGCACAGTTTGATGCGGCGCGGATCGGCGTTGCAGGGCAGGTCGTCGACCAGCGTGCCGTCCTGGTCCAGGAAAATGGCTTTGATGCTCATGGCCAGGGGGTCTCCCCGATCGGCAGTAACATGCTCGCTCCTTGAAATGGTTGTTGTTGCGCTCGCCACGGCGCGGCGCTAGCTGGTGACTTCGCGCAGGACCGCGTTCCAGTCGGCGCAAAAGCGCTCGATGCCGAACCGTTCCCGCGCGCCGCCTTGCCGCGTCCCCCAGCTGGCGCGCCAGCGGGGGGTCGCGCCTGAGTTCCTTCATGTGTAGCAACAGGGTGGCCGGATTGGCGTCGGTATAGCCGGACACCCCGTTCTCGATCAGGGTGCTCATGCCGGTCGTTGCCAGTGCGACCACGGGCATGCCGATCATCATGCTTTCGATGAGGGCCAGGCCGGGACTGGCGTGCCGGACCGGGCTGAACAGATAGCGGTAGCGGGCCGCCAAGGCGGGCAGTTCGGCATGGGCAACTTCGCCCTGGCCACCGAGCTGTTCCGCGGCCGTGCCCACCAGCGCGAGCGGCACTTGCTTGCGCGCGGCAAGGAACAGGTCGGCCCCCAGGCGCCGCCCGCGCTGCGCCAGGTGATTGATGATGACGAGGCCGCTGTCGAGCTCGCCACGGTAGCCGATGTCCTCCGGCAGCAGCACGCCATGCTCGATCACCCGGTGCGGCGTGCGTCCGTTGTCCCACATGAGCGCGTTAAAGTGGGAAACGTGGACCAGCATGACAGCTTGGCGTCGTCCACCAGGTGGCGCGAATCGGTCGGATGGCCGTGGGGCGGATCGTGTTCGATGTAAATGCGGGGCAGGGCGCTGCGCGGAACTGAGGAAGGCGTACTGGTCTTTCTCGAACTGCTGGCGTTCCTGGAACAGGATGCAGTCGAACTGCCGGGTGCGCGCCTGTTCGAGCGGCAAGGCATGGACATTGCCGCCCCAGCGCAACTGCCTGCCGTGCACGCCATGGCTTAGGCCGGACGATCCGGCCGCGCCAGGACGTGGAACTGGTGCGGCGCCTGGCTCAGGTAGCGCAGGTAGCTGCCACGCGTGGGCCAGGTAAGGATGTTGAGCGCTTTCATGACCGCCTCCCGAGGTTGCACCCATGCGGCTGCCGACCATCACGATATTGAGAGGGGTTCGATACGCCGATAAACGGCAGAGTTCCGGCCCGATCGCCTGGCTTGAATCTGCATCAAGCGCGGGCGTTGCCCGCGCCATCAGGGATGGCGGCCGCCGTCGCTGTCGATGAACTTGCTGACGGCGTCGAGTGTCGGCGCAAGCGAGCGCAGTGGCGCGGCCAGGGAAGCGACCAGGGTCGTGTGGCTGACCCCGTCGAAATACACTTCCCCGACCGGCACACCGTTGGCCCGCAACTTGGCCGCCATGTGTCCGGTATTGCGTTCCGGATTGACGAGCTGGTCCGAGCGGGCCGCGATCAGCAGTGCTTAAGCGGGGGTGTCCTTGCCGACATGGTTGATGGGCTGGGAGGCGGGCGGGGTGTTGGGGAAATGGAAGACCGGGCGCGTGGTCGGGTTTTCAATGGGAATGAAATCGTAGGGACCGGCCAGTCCGATCCAGCCGCGCAGGGTGGCCGCCTGCATGCCCTGCCGGGCCAGGTAGCTTGCGTCGCTCGCCACCATGGCCGCGTTGTAGGCGCGCCGCGCTGTGGCCCATGACAAACATGCGCGTGGGATCGCCCCCGTAGCGGGCGATTTCGCGCGCGGTCCAGGCGACGGCCGCGGCCGCGTCGTCGATGAAATCGGGGTAGCGCACCTCGGGATAGAGGCGGTAGTCGGGAATGACGACCACGTAGCCGCGCGAGGCGAGGGCCCGGCCGACGAAGGCATAGCCGTCGCGCTCGCCCGTGGTCCAGTTGCCGCCGAGGAAAAACACGACGACCGGCGCCACGCCGCGCGTTCTGCGGCCGGTAGATGTCGAGCTTGTGGCGTGGATTGGTGCCGTAGGCAATGTCGGCCTGGGCCAGCAAGCTGCGCCCCGGCGACAGGGCGTTCAGCGCCGTGAGTGGTGAACAGGCAACAATGCCGCCGAGCACCAAGGCAGCCAAGCAGCCAGGCCGGACCAGGCCATCCATCCCTTGCCCATGTTGTTCTCGCTATCAACTGATCGAAATCCATTATAGCGAGGCAAAAAAATCAGGCGTGCACGCCTGCCTTGCTTAACTAGGCCTGGCTGCGGCAATGGGCCCGGAACTGCACCGGACTCATCCCCGTATGGGCCTTGAACTGGCGGCTGAACGCGCTGTGGTCGGTGTAGCCGCAGGCATAGGCGATCTCGGCGATGCTCTGGTCGGTGCCGGTTTCCGATCATGCTCATCGCCCCTGCCAGGCGCGACTGCAGAAGCAGCTGGCGCGGCGAATAGTGGAACACGCGCTGGAACAGGCGTTCCACGCGCGAGAGCGACAAGCCTTCGCTGGCGGCGAGATCTTCCATGCACACATTGCCGCTGTAGTTTTCGCGGATATGCTGGGCAATGGCGGCAATCTTGCGGTACACCGGGTGCAGATCGTCGGCCAGGCCCAGGTCCTGGGAGGTGCCCGCCAGCCCGACAATCGCGCCCGCCTCGTCGCGCAGCGCAATCTTGTGCGTCAGACACCAGCCGCGGCTGCGGGTCGGATACAGATGCAATTCCAGGTGCTTGGAAATCGGCGTGCCGCTGTCGATGACCTGCCGGTCCTGCTCGATATACGTGAGCGCCAGCGGACGCGGATGCACTTCCAGCACCGTCTTGCCGATAATGTCTTCCTTGTTGCGCAGACCGCAGCGGCGTACCAGCGTATTATTAACGCTCAAATAACGCCCTTCGCGGTCCTTGATAAAAAGGCCACATCGTTCAGGGCGTCGAACAGGGATTCCAGTGCCGCGAAGTCCACCGCGCGTATCGTCGGGCGGGCGGTAAGCAGGGCGCTCATGTCCATTTTTCGGTTCTCCTTTGTGTGCCAGTAGCTTAGTATAAAACGGGAAATGGCCTCCAGGAACAATTGTGCCGATTTCTGCCCGGTCGGCTTCTCCGCCGATCAAGACCCGGGTGCCTGCCAGGACTATTCTGGAACCCTCCCGAAACCCTTTAAAGGTCAATATCATGTGGCACGGCGTGATCCCCGCAGTAACGACAAAATTCAACCAGGACGGCAGCCTTGATTTTGCAGAAATGCAGCGTTGCTTCGAATTGCAGATGGACGCGGGCTGCGACGGCCTGATCGCCTGCGGTTCGCTCGGCGAAGGCCCGATGCTGTCGCACGCCGAGCGGCTCGACGTGCTGCGCCTGGCCAAGCAAGTGACCGGCAAGCGTCCGGCGCTGCTGACGGTGGCCGAAGCGGCCACGCGCGACGCCTGCGCCCTGGCCGAAAAGGCCGCCAAGGCCGGCGCCGACGGCCTGATGGTGGTCCCGAGCACGATCTACCACACCAATCACCGCGAAACCGTGGCCACGCTGCGCGCCATCGCCCAGGCCGAGCGACCTGCCGATCATGATCTACTCGAACCGCCTGGCCTACCGGGTCGACGTGACCACCGACATGCTCGAAGAACTGGCCGACGACGCCCGCTTCGTGGCCGTCAAGGAGTCGAGCGACGACATCCGCCGCACCACCGAAATCATCAACCGCCTGGGCAGCCGCTACGCGCTGTTTACCGGCGTCGACAACCTCGCGTTCGAAGCGCTGGCGGTGGGCGCGGTCGGCTGGGTAGCCGGCCTGGTGGTGGCGTTCCCGAAAGAGACGGTCGCGATCTACCGCCTGATGCAGGAAGGGCGCCAGCGCGAAGCGCTCGAGATCTACCGCTGGTTCCGTCCTCTGCTCGATCTGGACGTGTCGTCCTACCTGGTGCAGAACATCAAACTGGCCGAAGCGCTGGCCATCGGCTCGACCGAAACCGTGCGTGCGCCGCGCCTGCCGCTCGAAGGCGAACAGCGTGCGCGCGCCGAGCGCATCATCCGCGCCGCGCTCGAGACGCGTCCGCAACTGCCGACCTTCGCCTGGAAGTGACGCACGCGTATGACGTCCTCGTGGCCGGTGCTTAAGCATCGTCGGCACCGCCTGCGCGCTCGCCCTGCGCGAAGAAGGGCTGACGGTTGCCCTGATCGACGCCGCCTCGCCCGGATCGGGCGTCACGGCGGCCGAAGCATGGGCCACCTGGTCGCGCTCGACGAGAGCGCCGACGAACTGGATCTGTGCCTGCTGTCGCTGCGCCTGTGGCGCGATTTCCACGCGCTCAATCCGGGCGTTGGCGACCCGGTCGCCTGCGGCACCTTGTGGGTGGCCGAAAATGAACATCAACTGGACGAAGCGCACCAGCGCGCCGCCCGTCTGAGCGCGCAGCTACCACGCCGACGCGGTCAGCGGCGAACGGCTGCGCTCACTCGAGACCGGCACTGCGGCGCGGCCTGTGCGGCGGCGTGCGCGTGTCCGGCGACAGCGTGGTCTACCCGCCCGCAGTGGCCGATTTTCTCGCGCGCGTGCTGGTCGGCCTGGGCGGCGACCTGTATCTGGGCCAGCGCGTGGTCCGCATCGACAGCGCCGGCGGCGGCGTGAGCGCCACCCTGGCGGGCGGCGGCGTGCTGCACGCGGGCCGGATCGTGGTGGCGACCGGCGTGCAGACGGCGGCGCTGCTGCCGGAGCTGCCCGTCTTTGGCCGCAAGGGCCACCTTGCCATCACCGACCGTTATCCCGGCACGCTGCGCCACCAGGTGGTCAGCATGAATTACGGCCAGCCCGCGCCCGGCGCCGATGCCCTGAGCGTGGCGGCCAACGTGCAGCCGCGCGGCACCGGCCAATGGCTGCTCGGCTCCTGCCGCCAGGACCACCAGGACAGCGACGCGGTCGATCCGGCCGTGCTGGCGCAGGTGCTGCGCTCGGCCATCGCGTTGCTGCCGCGGCTGGCGAACATGAACATCGTACGCACCTGGACCGGCATGCGGCCCGCCACGCCGGACGGTAAACCCCTTGATCGGCCCCCATCCCGGACGCCCGGGCGTGTGGCTGGCTTGTGGCCACGAAGGGCTGGGCGTGACCACCGCGTTCGGCACCGCCGCCGTGCTGGCCGCGCAAATGATGGGCCGCTCCGGCCTGATCGACGCCGCGCCCTGGCAGCCTTCCCGATTTGCCTCGCTTGGAGAGACCGCGCATGCAGCCTGATGAAGTCACGATCCACATCGACGGCCAGCCCCTGCGCGTGGCGGCGGGCACCAGCGTGATCGGCGCGCTGATGCAGGCCGGGCGCATGTGCACGCGCCGCTCGGTGAGCGGCGAAGCACGCTTCGCGCTGTGCGGCATGGGACAGTGCCAGGAATGCCGCGTCACGATCGACGGCCGCGCGCACCGGCTGGCCTGCCAGGAGCGCTGCGCGGACGCGATGGATATCCTCACCGGAGAGCGCGCATGATGCCGCTCGTGATCCTTGGCAGCCACCCAGCCACCCTGGCGGCGGCCCATGCGGCCTCCGGCGACGGACGGCAGGTGATCCTGATCGACGAAAACCCGGGACCGGGCGGCCAGATCTGGCGCGGCGGCGCGCCCTGGTCCGATCGCCGTGCGCACGCCTTGTGGGAAGCGCTGCAGGCGCGCCCCGGCGTGCAGATGCGCTTCGGCACCCGCGTGGTCGCCAGAGCGGGACCTGGCCAGCTGCTGCTGGCCAAGGACGGCGCACCGCAAGTGCAGGCATGGGACCGCGTGATCGTCTGCGGCGGCGCGCGTGAATTGCTGCTGCCGTTCCCCGGATGGACCTTGCCCGGCGTGACCGGCGCCGGCAGGCATGCAGGCCCTGATCAAGGGCGGCTTCCCGGTGCGCGGCAAGCGGGTCGTGGTCATCGGCAGCGGGCCGCTGCTGCTGGCCGCTGCCGACACCGTACGCCGCAGCGGCGGCGAGGTGGCGGCCATTGTCGAATACCGTGGCACGCGCGAGCTGGCCGCATTCACGGGGCAGCTGGCGCTGGCGCACCGCGCCAAGCTGGCGCAGGCGGCGCTGCTGTTCGCGCGTCTGCTCGGCATTCCCTATTTGCGCGGGGCCAGCGTGCGCGCCGCGCTGGGCGAGAATCAGTTGCGCGCCGTGCAGCTTGAGCATGACGGCAATGAACTGGACATCGATTGCGATTTCCTCGCCTGCGGATTCGGGCTGGTGCTTAAGCGCTGGAAAGCGCGGGGCTGTTCGACTGCGCGGTGGAGGGCGGCAAGGTGGTCGTTGACGACAACCAGGCCACCAGCGTGGCGGGTGTGTGGGCGGCGGGCGAGTCGACCGGCATCGGCGGAGTCGACAAGGCGCTGGCCGAAGGGCGCATTGCCGGTCTGGCAGCGGCCGGGCTGCCGCTCACGGAAAAGGATCTCGCTGCGCAGCCGCGCGCGTGCGTTTGGTGAGCTGCTGGCGGCCAGCTTCGCGCCGCCGGACGCGATGCGCCAGGCGTGCCAGCCATCGACCATCGTCTGCCGCTGCGAAGACGTGCGCGCCGCCGAACTGGAGCCGCACGACTCCTGGCGCTCGGCCAAGCTGCAGACGCGGGCCTAAGCATGGGGCCGTGTCAGGGACGCGTGTGCGGGCTAGGCCTGCGGCTTCCTGTACGGCTGGGAGTCGCCTGGAGCGCGCCCGCCGGTGTTTCCTGTCAGTGCCGCCGTGTTGGCCACGATTGGGTGTGTAGTCAAGCAGTAAGTGGCGGTCATGACGCGTGATTGGGCGCAGCGGTCAGCTACCGCCCCAAAGCCGCCTTTCAAACCTCATCGAAAAGCTCTCGCCGCACGTATTGAAAGAATGAAATATAGTCTCGCAGAGGTGCATCAAACGGCATGGTCACTCGCTCCAATAGCCTGCGCACCTCGCTTTTAGGATAACCAGCCAGATCGTCCAGCACAGCAATCATCGACACACGAGAGACCGGATTGAAGTTTATTGCTTCGTCGCGCATCGCTACCTCGACGATGTTGCTCCAGTCGCTAGGATCGTTGATGTCAAAATCGCTCAACTTGTTGAACGTAATCTCGTCTAGGTATTCAATATCGAGGTACTTCAACCACGACATGAATTTTTCAGAATCTTTCATAATTTTCTGGACTCGGCACTCAGTTGTTGGAGCTCGGCTCAACCCAACCTGGGCAGAAGTCCTTTAGCAAACTCCTCCCTGACTTTGGCTAGCGAATACTCGTCGCCCATCTCTGCTTCGATTTCGCCGATGCAGCCCCAACAGTCGCCACCACAGTCGGCTGATAAAGGGTCGTCTTTCTGTTCCAGTTTTCGGCCGCATATGCCACACGTATCTCGCATCTTAAACCTCTGTTCAACTACATGTTTGCAGCCCCGGCGAGCGGCCGCTCATGGGTGCTGCCTCTGGCACGCAGCCATTCATATCAAGGATCGCCGTTAGGCTCTTGCGGCAAAAACCTATAATCTTTTGGAGGTGACTGCGCACGTTGGCTGCGTAGGAACATGTGACAGCCGATGGCACCGAAGAGCGGCGTAAGCCAAACAATCACTAGCTGAACGATACGTTGAAAATTGTCGTATTCATCGGCTCGAAAGATAATAATCGAAACGAACATCTGATAAAGCACCAACGCGCCAACTAGCGCCACGCCAACATATTGAATTTCACTCATTGCCGCAAACCCGTAAAGTCGTTGACAGTATGCTGACACGGAAAAGTTGACAAAGCAATATCAGATTCGCGGTAGGCTCGACTGACCGCACTTGGCCGATCACTGCCGATTGTACTCGACGGTAAATTGGGGTTGGCCATCTCGACTGCTGCCGCCCCTGAGCGGAAATTGATCGATTGCGCCACCCTTTTGAAGATGAAATCCCGAGCGCGGTCGAATGGTGATCGTCTCTTTGCTGGCGCACTCTGTACGATGCGAAGCATCAGAAACAATCGAACGCTATAGTATCCAGGACTAGGTTCCCAAGGAATTTCTTGAAGCAATTCTGTGCCGCGATTCCACTCTTCGTTATCGCGCAATGATTCAAACGTAAATTCGCCAGCTACGTTGCAAAAGAAGAAGCGAAACCAGTGCAACTCACCCTGTAAATTTTCGGTCTGGATCGCCTTCACGATTGCCGGGAAGAGCGATCGTGGAATAAATGGCTCGACACCTTCTGAGGCGCGCTGCCGCAATTCCCAATATGTGCCGTGTAGGAAGCGCCATTAATCGACCAAGACTCCGTAGTCACTTGGCTGGCGTTATCTAAGTTCCAAAGTGCAGCAAGCAGTACGTGAAATGAATTTATTGTGAAGTTTGCTAGCGCGTCGTTTAGTCCCAGTTCGCCCGCACCAATTCCAGCAAAGCACTCCTCAATAACGAGTTCATCTCCGACGAGTACGTGAACGTCCAGTCGGCCGCTGGTGTCTCTGGGATGCCAGAGGGCACGAATCGCATGTGGCGATGACTCAGGCAAAACCCAATCTCCATCGATTGAAGATTGAATTCCATGAGACCGGAAAAGCTCTGCTAAGAAATTTACGGCAATGTCTGAATTCATAGTTCCGATGCTGCGCAAATTTGCGCTTGTGAGCGGCATTTTTTGGCCGTTATGAGGTTTGTTCGTGGCTAGTTGTTGAGGCGATAGATGCCTTCAATTTCGTCCGAGGACAACTTGGAAAGGCTACCTTCTATTTCCTGAAACAGCGCAGACTCAGGGAAATGTAAAGTGATAGTTTCGCCGCTGGACCGTTGGGTTGTGGTTCGGTAATCGTAGGGTAAGTCGCAGTCGTCTCCGAGGTAATCTTCGATGAAGTCAGCCAGCTCATAATCGCCCACAACCACGATTACATGCTCATCGTTGTGCAATCCGATTTGGATATGGGGCAACACCTGCTTCATATTCTTCCCTACAAATCTACTTGAAACGCCGAAGTTGACCGACAGCTTCTGGCCGATTGTGTGCGCTCGCTGCGACGACGACGGACGCACGTTGCGGCCCCTGCACCCCAGGGCGCTATTCACCGCAATGCTAGAACATCGGTAACGCATGCCAACACGGCGGCTTCTGGTATTCCTGAACGCCGCACAAACGCAAGAGCGTTTGGAAGTACCCAATAGGGTGAATCGGGATCAAAAGGTGCTGGGCTATTGCTTAGGTTGTGAAGTGTCTTGGCGCAGACTTCCTCAAATAGGTACTGCGCTTCCAATGCTTGGTTGCCGTTGCGCCCAGCCTTAACTGTCTTGTTGCGAATGTGCCCATGCACACCATGCGCTTTTTGCCATTTCCCTTTGTCTGTGACAGCAAGCCTCAGCCAATCAAGAGTTTCCTTCTCTGCGCAATGGGCACAAAACAAATCAAGGATTCGTGCCATATCATCGATGATTGTTCCGTAGTAATTCATGAATTCCTGTCGATGGGGATGGGACCTCTTTGCCGCTGAAGGCAAGTTCCTGCCGTGCTTCCGCGCCACTCGATGGTCGGCTATCGGCCGGTCACTGCCGATTGTACTCGATCGTTGATGGGGGGCGCCGACCCAGGCAGCTGCGGCCACGACGCTGAACTTGCACGGAGTACGCGACGCCGTCTACCGGGACTATAGGTGATGTGATAGCACCTCTTCCAGATGACGTTCAAGCACATCAAATGGAATGGCGATACGCCAGGGCTTTGCGGGATCGGGCATGAAGGCGGCCGCGCGTAGCTCAGGAGGCCCCCACAGGCCGGTTTCCTCCGTATTGAGGAGGTGCCAGTTGGCGATCGCATGCAAGCGTTCCTTTATCGCCTCGATGTTGAAATGCCCACGCCATTGAAGCATGGCATAACTACCGTCGGCATTGGGGTTGTTGACGAAGATAAGCACCTGCTCTCCTACCTTAGGAAGCACATTACCCCATGCGCCAGACGCGCCTTATTATCAAATTTGGTGAGCCGTACGCAGCACGGCCTTGAAACCGCGTCGAATACACGGTGGTTGCCCGACAAACGTAGGCATTTCCTTGCATTCCAAGAATGTCGACGAGCAGCGGATCCGCTCTGGCCGCCCGATTCGCCAGCAGCGAATTCGCCTCCTTCAACGCTGCCAGGAACATATTTGCCGATTCCTCATCCATTCAGCCTGCCTCTACATGGGGTTGCTTTAGCTATGCCAAGACGCTGGCCGTCGCCGCGACGCGCGCGCTAGTTGGCGGGTTGCCGGACTGACCCTTCTCGTGGACGCCTAACGTGTTGTGGATCGCAAAACAATAAATCATTCGGCCGCCGCTACTTGATTTTAAGTGTGCGCCGCGGCTTGCCTGGCCGCTGCGCTTACCATTGAAGCGCAATGCGGCCTGAGTCCCGGCCGCATTACTTTTGCTTAGCCCTGCATGGTCAGGCCGATCAGGCGCGCGACCACCCCAGCCAGGTAAATCAATCCGGTGAACATTTCAACACTGGCCACAGCGCGGGCATGCGAGGTGAGCGGGATGACGTCGCCAATCCCGGTCGACGAGAGCAGCGCGAAGCTGAGGTAATTCAGTTCGGTCCAGGTGCGCGCCTGTCGGCGTTGACGGCGGCGGCAAAGGTTCCCGGCTGCAGGGTCTGAATCAGGATGAACACGTGGGTGTAGCCCCAGGCCAGCAGGGTGAACGTAGCGCGATGGGCAAACAGTTCGTCGGTGGTGGCCAGGTAGTCGTCCATCATGTAGGCAATCAGACTGTAGGCGGCATGGAAGTAGAACAGTGCTTCCAGCGCAGACGACCAGGGCAGCAAGTGGCGCATGCCGAACAGCGACTGTAACAGCAGCAAGGCCATGATGGTCATCGCCAGCGTGGCGCTGAACCAGGTCTCGCCCGGGGTCTTGCGCACCATACGCACAGTAAAGCCGAGCACGAGCAGGCCGAAGGCGTTGAACGCGACCAGGCTTAAGCATGCGTCGTTTCGATGAAGGGGTACAGCAGCATGCCGCTCAGCTGAACCAGCAGCAAGATCGTGGAGGGGTGGCGCGCGGTGCGCCGAAACAGAGTAAAAGGATTCATCGTCGGGTCATGGGACTGGCCAATAATATCGACGATCTCTCCTTCGGCGTTGCGGATCGTCGGCTGCTTGATGCCCCAGAGTATATTCTGGAACGAGGCAGTTTATAAACTCCCTGGTGCTGCTGTAGCAAGGTTACGATCAGCGTTGGTTGTGCGGCCGAGCAGGAACGGGAGGTCATGACGCGTGGTCGGGCGCAGCGATCAGTTGCCGTACCAAACCGGAAGTTCAGGATTCTACAGAGCGGTCATTCAACCTTGGACGTCACTAGTCACCGTAGCGCAAAGCAACGCAGCGATCCAGTTGGCGGAACTACTAGGCTCTGATTTCATGAATTATGTACCCGGGAAACCGCGAACGAATCGCTTGCTTTAGTTCCATGGGAGCATTTTGCCCCAACGCGACTGAGATCACGTGATCTCCGCGAAAGCGAATCAAGCATCGGACCGAAGATTGCACCTTCCCATGCTCGAAAGTATATTGCTCGGCGAATTCTGCTACGGGGTACGACATACCGATTTGCGAAAGTGCCACCTTCAGTGCGCGTTTAGCGTCAAGCATGCCGGACAAAGGTACCGTTGCTGCTTCGACAGATAGTGGACCAGCAGCCGTGGCATGCAAACTTTCAGCGGCGTCGCTAATGAACATCGGAACTTCAATATGAACAATCGACTCAGGTCCAACCGGCCCGCGTGAGAACGCTGCCAGGCCGACGCCCATCGCGGTAGTAATTAGAACCGCTGCAATTGCTTTTTTCATCGACGCCTAAGATTTGTTTGTCTGCTTCTGGCTGGATTCTGTCGGCTGCGGCCGCATCCATGATGTTTCAGGACGACGCGCCTTGCAGGGCATCGGCATCCTCTTATCGCTTGAATACCATCAACGGGATATCCTCCGGCTCGATCAGCGAGGGATCGAACATCCCTTCGAGCTGGTATCCGAAGAATTCCTTCAACGCTGCTTCGCCGAGTTCCAGCGGATGGAACACGAAAGGATAGCTATCGTCCTCGTCGTCAGGATCGACAGCCGGGTGTTCCCCGCCCAGAAGGGCACTTCGAAGGGTAACCGCGCGCCGATATCATCCAGGATGCCGGAATCGGGACTCAGGCTCAGCGAGCGCTGCAGCACTCCGTTCTTCCAGACCGCGAAGCCAAAGAAGTCGACGACGCTGTGCATCGCGTGCAGGTACAGGGTCCCCGAGGAAAACGCCTCAATGAACTTTGGGTTCAGCTCCGACGGATTGTCGAGGCAGAATTCGTCCGCTGCCAGGACGGCGAGTCCGGGAAAGCGGTAGAACGATAATTTCCTTGTCGAACGGGCAGGTGTACGACAGGTTGCCATCTTCGTCGAGCAGACTGACTTTCTGCCCAAACAGTCGCTTGACCAGCTCGGCCGTCGCGCTTCGGTCCAAGGCTGGATTGCTCTTCAAGATCTCTGCCGCATTGCCTTCGCTGTACAGCAGCATCCAGGTTTTTGCACCCATTTGCAGTCCTTGTGATGGTTGAGATGCCCGGCAGTATACGTCAGCGATTTCAGTAGGGAGAAAAAGCGGATACCGATCTTTGCAAGAAATGCGGCGGCTGGCTTCGAACGTATGGCGAAGTGGGCGAAGGGGATCTATTGTTCACTGGGCAGGCGACAGCAACCGCCCCAAAGCCGCCGGTCAGATCCGTTTAACGTCACCTCTACTTTTAGCGCGACTAGATATGGGGTGACTGCCGTGCACTTCCTTGTTGGGTATCTTTCCGCCTATAAGTTTGGAGGCGCTGCATGAAACGTTAAATTTACAAAAAAAGCAAGAAATATAAATTTGCATAAAAAGCACTATTTGCAAAAAAACACGACCATAATCGGCGAGTCATTTATCTCAAGAGGTGCTTTATGGTCAACACACTGACGCACTCAAGGTGCTCCCGTAAATTGTTACTCGTAGCAATTTCATACGCAGTTATTCCTCTCGGCTTCGCCCAAAATTCATTTCAAGACGCTACCTGCTTCCCGCTTTACCGCGAAGCTGGTGCTATTCCAGGCACAGGTCTCGACTGCAAAGCGGCCGCCGCCGATGCGGATGTAGGATTAGGAAACAGGTTCTGTACTTCGTCACCGGAAATTATTGAGCGATATTGCGGAACCGTGGCCACGAGAAATTCGTGCCCAGCAAACGTTGGCAATCCGATAGATGCGAGCACCGGCAACAAGCATCAGGCAGAAAGAGACTATGCTGGAACAGGGTTGTTCCCACTGCACCTGACACGCTATTACAACAGTAACGGTTCGCACGCATCAGGAGACTCCTTCGGTCCTCAATGGACAACGAATTTCGACAGACGGATAGTGAAAAGCGATAGCTCGATGCTTTACGTGGCCCGTGCCGACGGTAAGCTTTTTTACTTCAAACTTAGCGGTACAAATTGGGTGTCGGTCCCTGCGGGAAATAGCGATTCCTTAGTTCAAGTAAAGGATGGTAACGGTAACACGACGGGTTGGAAGTATGCCGATTCGAGCGACGGATCGATCGAAGACTATGCCGCAGACGGGCGGCTCTTCAAAATTACTGCGCGCAACGGGCAGAGTCACACACTTACGCGGAGCATTAGCACAACTCCCTCCACGGTTGCTCCCGGCCCCGGCTACCTGATCAAGGTAACTGACACCTTTAGCCGGTCCCTGCAGTTCACATGGAACAACGATGGAACGGTTGCGACGATGAAAGATCCGGCCGGATACGTGTACACCTATACATACGTTGGCACACGGCTTAGCAAGGTGGCGTATCCAACCGTCGACGCGAGCATACAAGCAAAATCGTATCTCTATAACGAGCCCGAGCATACGAGCGGTGTTGACGACCCCGCGCTGCTAACTGGCATAGAGGACGAAAACGGCAAGCGCTACGCCACGTTTGAATACGATGCGGCCGGACGAGCGAATCTTACGGAGCATGCCCTGGGTGCTGATCGGCACACACTAACGTATGGGACAAACCAAACGACAATCGTTGACCCTCGTGGAACCAGCAGAACATTCTCGTTCGTGCGAGCGGCCGGGGCACTGCGTCTTTCTGCCATCAACAAGCCTGGAGGCGCTGGTTGCGCGGCCTCTGCAAATTTACTGACCTATGACGCGAACGGCAATCTTAAAAACTACAAAGACTTCAATGGGATGGTCACAACCTATACCTATGATTTAGCCAGGAATTTAGAAACCCAGCGTGTAGACGCCTTTGGCACGCCCCAAGTGCGTACAACGACAACCGAATGGCATCCGACATTCAATTACCCGCAACGTATCGCAGAGCCGAAACGGATCACTACTTTTACTTATTATCCGACGGGAAATCCGGAGACGAAGACGGTCCGCACAACCTCAGACTTGACTGGAGCGCAGGGACTGGCTGCCACCCAAAGCACAGCATTTTTAAAATCTACTTACACGTACGACCCGGCTAAGCAGATTATTGACTGCTACGGCGCCTGCCACAATGGGGCGACTGCCTACGACCCTCACATATACGTACAGCGGTGGCAATCTTGCCACTATTAAGAATGGCCTGGGTCACATCACAACTTACTCGAACTACACCCTGGATGGGCGGGTCGGCCAGATTACGAAGGCAAACGGCGTGAAATTTACCTATACCTATTTTCCCCGAGGATGGGTGGCCTCGGAGACTGTGACCGGCGGCACTCAGACGCGGCTTACGAAATATACGTATGACGGAACTGGCCAGCTGAAAACGGCAACTCTGCCAGATTTAAGTGTAGTCACCTTTGGTTACGATGACGCACATCGGCTCACTACGATCACCGATATTCTCGGCAACAAAATCACTTATGAACTCGATCCCATGGGAAATCGAAAGGTGAAAAAAATTACCGATCCTAGTGGCGTGCTGGCACGTCAGACGACGTGGATTTACGACGCCTTGAACAGAGTGCAAACCTCGACTGGAGAGATCAATTGAGCTTTCTAAAAGACACCCACAGCGTCCCCACGCGACTCGTTGCTCATCTGCTGATTTTTACGCTGGCGTACACGCCCATTTTCGGAGCAATGAATGGGACAGCTGCGTTCGCGCAAGCCGTCCAAACGACAACGAACAAGTTCGAATATGATGCGCAGGGAAATCTGAAAAGGATCACAGACCCGCTATCGCGCGTTACCGACCTAACCTACGACCCATTGCGGCGCCTCACCTTAGCGCAACTACCGCCCCCGGTCGTCGGCGCAGTGAGGCCGACAATTCAGTATGGTTATGACGGCTTAGATTTTCTTTCAACCGTCAAGGATCCACGGCAGCTAACAACAAGCTACACCGTCAACGGCTTTGGGAATACCGAGGCTGTGATTTCACCCGACACCGGCACTACCACTCAGGCCTTTAACGCTGGCACCAATACAGTCATGACGGCTAAAGATGCTGACGCGAGATTGTTCACGCTCTCAAATGATCTCGGTGGCCGCGTAAAAAGTATCACCTTCCTCAGCGGTGTTCCCACCACTTTCGAATACGACGGTGGCGCAACGCCAGTGGTGATGGCCAAAGGCGCCTTGACCAAGATGACTGATGAGTCCGGGACAACGCTTTACACGTATTCGGCGTTCGGCGAATTGGCAAGCAAATCGCAAACGGTTACTGCGGCAGGCGTCTCTAAAACCCACGTAGTGTCGTACGTCTACGGTTCTGCAGGAAGCGCAAACGGGAAAGTGTCCAGCATGACTTATCCGAGCGGTAGTCGCAAACTACGGCTACGATACAGCTGGCAGAGTGGCCTCTTTAACGGTCAATCCTGCAAATGGAAACGGCGTGGGCCCAAACACGGCCGTCCAATACAAGCTCCTGAACAATGTCAACTACGCGGCGCACGGGCCTGTTAAAGGCTGGTCCTGGGGGAACAGTTCTACCGCAGCCCCCAATTCGTATGTCCGTGTATTCGATCTAGACGGCAGAATTGCTTCATACAATTTGGGAAATCCTTTAACGACAGGCACGACGCGTACTTTAACGTACGACGCGGCTAGCCGCATCAAGGCATATACGCATACGAGTTCGGGAGCCGGTATCAATGCGGGCGCGTTAAATCAAACTTTCGGATATGACGATGCAGACCAGCTGGCATCTTATTCTGGTAACGGGACTAGCCAAGGATTCAAGTACGACCCCAGTGGAAATCGCACCCAGTTGACGATTGGCAGCGCAACGTACACAAACTCGATTGCAGCCACTAGTAACAGGGTTGCCTCAACAACAGGGCCTGCAGCCAAGAAGACAAATTCATACGACTTGTCAGGAAATCTGAAATCAGACGCAACCGTCACGTACACCTACTCGGCTCAAAGCCGCATGAGCGCGGCAAAAAATGGCGCCACCGTATCGTCGTATCTTTATAACGGCATAGGTCAACGAGTACGTCAAATTGCCAGCACGCAGACTGCGAATCCGTTCGGCATATTGGTGTATGACGAAAGCGGGCAGATCATAGGCGAGTATGATACTTCGACCGGAAAGGCAACACGAGAGTACATTTATCTTGGCGCAACTCTGGTCGGCGTACTTGAGGACGTTTTAACTGGGACCGCTCCGAATCAGGTCCACGTAACGAATTTGATCTATGCTTATACCGACCACCTGAACACGCCCCGAATACTGGCACGTTCCTCGGACAATAAAATTGTTTGGCGATGGGACAACGGCGACCCCTTTGGAGTGATCCCACCCAACGAGAATCCAAGCGCTGCCGGACAATTTAAGCTCAACCTCCGCATGCCGGGGCAGTATTTCGACAGTACCACCAACCTTTTCTACAATTATTTTAGGGACTATGACCCTCAGCTTGGTCGGTACATTCAGAGCGATCCGATTGGGCTTGCAGGAGGTATTAACACATACGCCTATGTTGGCAGCCTAAGCCACTAAATTTTGTCGATCCGCGCGGCCAATTCTGCGTCCCTTGCGGCATACTGATCGTAGGCCTTGCGATAACTTGGTATCAGGTCGCTAGCAAAGCTCATCGTAATCAATCCACGTTAGATGACAATGGCGAATATTGCCCACCGAGCGCAAATGGATGGAAATGGCCTATCTTTGCCGAATCGGAAGAAGGTACGAATAGCGAAGGTGACGGCGAGGAAGCCAAGAGTGGGGATAACGTTGAGGATGTTACCAAACGTCCTAGTCGTGTCCGCAAAGGCACTGAGCAGTCAAATTGGGACAATGCCGAAGATGGACCAAATGGCAGGGAAAAATTGCCCTACCTGTGATAAGGAAGTGCAATCTCAACCTGGCACCAAATATAAGGACTGGGACAATGACCATACTGAGCCATGGCGAGAACGGGATTTGACAGGGAAGGATCGTAAAGGAGTATTGGATGAATACAACCGGGATACACGTTTGCGGTGCGTGAATTGCAATAGAGGCGATACTCGATAATGAAAAACAAAATACTTGGTTCTGTAGCCGAACATCTGGAGCATTATCTTGGGGAAATTTCTTACGGCTGGTCCGATGAAAAAAGCACGCTTCCAATCCAAGTGCTTAGTTTTAATGACCAGCCAGCGACGGACATCGTCACCTATGCCACACTTGGTCTAAGCGAGGTGGAGCTGACGTTGCCACGGGAACGAACGATACGGCAAGAGCTTGTTATGTCGGCCCATAAAAGTTTTTCTGGAGAGGAAATCGCTGGATTTATTCTTTCTTGCGCCGAAAGAATTTCGACGCGGGGCAGGGCAGTCTTAAGGGGGAGGTGATTGATCCATCGCGTGCGTTGATTCATGGGGCAACAGTAAGTTCTGTCTACGCAACGAATCCGACACCTTTTCCTGATGGCTTTGCTGAGTTTGCAGCCGCAGCTCCTCCGGTAATCTTCGTACTTTTAGTTCCGATTACCAAAGGCGAAAACGTACTCATCAATGATGAAGGCTGGAGTTGGTTTGAAACGATGTTGGAATCGCAGGATCCCGATATTTGGGACTTGGCGCGGAAGGAGCAAGTGCTGGAAGTAGTGAAATCAACCCCCAGCTTAGCTCCACGGCGTCGCAGGCGCTACGTCGTCACGGAGGGGGCAACTGACCGCTATTGGTAGGCTACCGCCGATTGGCTGGTGCGAAACCGACCAGCGCTTGGCAAACAGAACTCAGGTGTCATATTCACCACTGTCCCACGGCTCAAAGAAAGCCATGTAGTTCCCTGGCTGAGCTTCAACGGCCCAAGGATCATCCACGTCGTCTGGTTCATGAAGCACTAGACCAAAGGAGGTGCCAAAGCGCTCGACTGAGTATGGCGCAATTTCAATTCGCTCAAGGGAAATCTCACCCAGTTCTTTCAGGCGCTGCTTATACAACTTTTGTCGAGCTTCATTGTCCATCGTCGCTCTTGGACCCATGCTATCAATTCTTGCTTCAATCAGCAGCCCCTTCTCGTCGAAGAGATACAGCGCGACGAATTCACAGCCAGCGCTGCCACCTATCGCTCTACTCAAATGGCAGGGTAAGGAAGAACTGGCGCCCATCGCTTGTGCGACCAATGTGTTCAGCATGGTAGTCGTCATGATCGATCGCAATAAGACTTGGTGGTTTTACTGACCATATAGAAGTGATTCCTACTTTACGAGAAGATTGATTTGATAGCTCTTAATGACTTCACACCGACGGTCCGCTGATCTGCTTCGGGGAAAACTGGACAACTTCTTAGCTGAGTTTTTGGTCGAACTCGTCAGTGAAGAATGATCTGCTTCAGGGAAAACTGGACAACTTCTTAGCTGAGTTTTTGGTCGAACTCGTCAGTGAAGAAGGAGTTGACCATGAAGCGAAAACGTTATCCAGCAGAACAGATTGTCGCCATTCTCAGGCAGGCAGAGCAAGGCATGGCGGTTGGCGATATTGTGCGCCAGCTTGGCATTTCTGAGCAGACTTTTTATCGCTGGAAAAAGCAATACGCGGGCATGCAAATCGAGGGTGTACGTGAACTGAAGATCTTGCAAGAAGAAAATGGGCGCCTGAAAAAGCTAGTCGCCGAACTGAGCTTGGATAAAGCCATCCTGCAGGACGTGGCGACAAAAAAGTGGAACGGCCTCGCTAAAACGTACTGTGATCGAGTACATCGTTCAACATTACGGCCTGAAGGTGGCGCGGGCCTGCAGACTGATGAAACAAGTGCGTAGCACACAGTATCTGCGCAGTACCAAAGATCCGAAACTGCCGCTGCGCCAGCGCCTGAGGGAACTGGCGCAGGTTCGCGTTCGGTGGGGCTACAGGCGCCTGCATATCCTGTTGAAGCGCGAAGGTTTTCGACTTGGCGTGAACCAAACCTACCGCTGGTATTGCCTTGAGCAACTGCAGTTGCGCTCTTGGCGCAAGAAGCGCCGTAAGTCTGCCGTGACGCGCCAGGCTCGCATGCAGCCACACTATCTCAACGACGCGTGGAGCATGGACTTTGTCGCTGACCAGCTTGCCGACGGAACTAAAATCCGACTGCTGACGATCATCGATGTCTACAGCCGCGAGTCGCTGGCCATCGCCGTGGGACAACGTCTGCGGGGAGACGATGTCGTCAACGCACTAAACCGTATTGTCAAACGACGAGCCGCCCCGAAACGCCTGTTTGTTGACAACGGCAGCGAGTTTGCCGGGCAATTGCTCGACTTATGGGCTTACCACCATCAGACAAAGATCGACTTCAGTCGGCCAGGAAAGCCCACCGACAACTGCTTCATCGAAACCTTTAATGGAAGCTTGCGCGATGAATGCATCAACGTGCACTGGTTCACTTCCCTGGAGGAAGCAAAGGTCGTCGTGGAAGCCTGGCGCGTGGACTACAATGAGACTCGCCCTCACACATCTCTCAAAGACATGACGCTACCGATTTTGCCCGTGCCGCCCCGTTTGGAGGGCAAGAAAAGGCAAACTAAACCGGTCAAAATCTCATGAGGAAGTGTCCAGCTAAACCAAGCGGATCAAAACCGGTCAAAATCTCATGAGGAAGTGTCCAGCTAAACCAAGCGGATCAATCATACGCCAACGTTGATGGAAAGCCAACGCCGACAAAGCGGACAGCCAGGGAACGGCTGCCTTCGGTCTCTGTCGCCCCTTTGCGGCCCCTGAAATCTGCCAAAAAGTGAACTGATTGTTCAGTTAGGAATTCCGTATCGCATAGAATTCCTTTACTGCGATTGTCATTCGAGCTTTGACTGGCGCAAGCGACCAGTTGGTTGGATCCGCTGAACCGCCTAGGAGCGGCGATACATATGGTGCAAAGTTGTAGCCTGGCTTCACTTCGCCGAGGCTATCGATCATTTGAGCAATGTCAATTCCCAAGGAAACCGATTCCATGTCATTTGTGAGCGCATTGATGAAGTCATCTGCAGTCTCCGCAATTACTAGCGCTTTGAATGTATTCGGATCAAATGCCAGATAGACGTGAGTGTTGCCAGCTCTTCGAACGCCGAACTGGACACCAACGCAATTTTCCACGATGAACAAGGGGCCACCTTGTGAGGGGGGATAAATTCCGCATTCAACAATGAAATTATTCCATTCAATTAGATCGCGTGACGAACTTTCGTTTCCAAAGAAAAGTAGTTCCTTACGGGCTGAATAACCAGACCCTAAAGCCTTCAGCCGCTCGCACAACTCACTTGGAAGTCCAATTCCAAAGGTCGCTTGGACCGCCACAAAATCAGCTATCAATTCTTTGTGAATCGGTATGAACATCAATACTCCAAAGGTCCTAGTTTTAGCACGCATGTGGTCGTGAATTACGTCCAATGACCGCTGGTGGCTGCACGCGTTCACGGACTTGCCACGATCAACTCTTGGCGCCCGGACCACGACAATCATACGCGCAACATTGACGGATAGCCACATCGCCGGAGCGGACGGTCGCCGAATGGCGGCCATCGGTGCCTCTCGCCCTACTGCGGACAGTCAGATTTTCACCAACACTTCCACCAAGCCTTCTTTGGTGCCATGGGCGGCTCTAGAACAAGGCGTACACTGCTTGAGGCATCCGAGATCGTCTGGAGACGCCGATAAAATTCCCAGAGCGGAATTTGTGGACACGCGCCATATTCGTGAAGTGAATTTCGCACTTACCTGGCCAGCCAGGGCCGCCGCCGGTGATAGCGTCGTTGAAGGCATCGAGGTTATAGCCGAAGTGATCTATCCCCTCGGGCTTGATGGTCTCGGCGTAAAGTTCCCACAG
Source organism: Massilia sp. H-1 (assembly GCA_024703915.1). GTDB lineage: Bacteria > Pseudomonadota > Gammaproteobacteria > Burkholderiales > Burkholderiaceae_D > Telluria_A. The sequence continues at coordinate 4,484,459 of CP087969.1, forward strand.
TTGCATTTCTGACGTGACTGCGCTGCAATCGATAATGAATTTTTCCATGGTTCAGCGATTCGGTGGCTGCATTAATCATCGGCGATGTTGCCATTAATTGAACTTCCGCTTGTGGCCGGTCTCGGCCGATTGAACTCGACGCCACGACGGCGCCAGCTGGTTTGGTTGTGATCGCCCCATTGCGGACATTTCTGTTCAGTCAGCACCCGACGCGGTCGTTTGCAATTGCTGCCTAAGGTCAGCGTTTAGTGCCCACTGCTCTTCAATCGAAATGGGGCGTCGTGAGCTGGTCGCTGAAGAGCCTTCTTTCGTCCACAGGAATGGATAAAAATTCAGGCACTGGCGACCTGATAATTCCCTCGCTTCAACTTGAAGAACTTCATGACGGTGTTGGCCGTAGAAGTCCCGCAGTTTGCTTGTAAAGGCCCATTGAATAAATGCCGTAAAACCAATTTCTAGCGGTTCCCAGTCAAGTGTTTCGGGTGCGAGGTAGTAAAACGGCGCCGTGGTCGCTCCCAAGCGCACCGCCGTTTACTGCAAAAAATCCACCAAGCACGTCATCACCGAAGAGGAGAAAACCATCAGTCTTTCCTTCGTTCCATGAAGCAATGTCGCGTTCTAATTTTGGATTTCCTGAACCTAATAGTCGAAGCCAGCCATCATCCACCAAGATGCCGCCAGTTTCATAAGCAAGCGCCCCTATTGTTGAGCGCGTCGTCACTTGAAGCCTTAACAGAACATCGGCTCTTTCAGCAGAAGGATGCAGCACTTCCACTGGTACTTCAGCCTCGCTCGCCCACTGTTTAATCAGAGGAAAGGCTGGTTCCACGGTTTCCAATAGATCGCTAATGTCACGCATTTATTCTTACTTTCTCAACGACGGCTGAATCACCGAATTCGATCCAAACTAATTTCCAACCACTCTATTCAATGTCGATGATTGTAGCCATCAGGACGCCTTGTATCTGCCATTCAACTGCTCCAAGAGCAAGACGGCGTGGCTGTATGGGACGCCGATTATTCCTTGAATTGATGACTCTGGCTGCGCTGATGCTCCGAAAAGAAGTTCACGCAAAGAACCAGTCACAGCAAGCGCAATCATGTTTTCGTCACGGTACTCGCCATCTGTCCACTGGCTATGCACTTGGTCCAGTTCCACAAACCCGATGCCAAATAGCGTCGGGCATTCCCAGTCCCAGCAAGCAATCCAATACTCCATCGCCCGGCGTACAGCTTCTCGGTCTTCGTATGAAAGCACTTCAATCTTCTTTGATGACATGAAATTAACTAAGAAATGTGCGTTGGCAGGGGCTGCTTTTGGCCGACAACTGCCGATTGTACTCGACGGCTGCGGTACGGTCCGATCTCGGCAGTTGCCGCCCCCAAGCGGACCTTGGCATCCACGAGTTACTAATCTACTTTCTTGGCTGGAAGTAGCCAAGCCTTTTAAGGGAGAGGTAATGACGGCGGTAGAAAACAACCACTGCAGCTAGCGCAGATAGCAACCAGGCAGACATTCCAACGTCATGATTAAACTCGCCAAAATGCGCCGAGTGTTGCTCGATCCATTGCAAGGCACCTAATGGAACGAGTAGAGCAACGCCAAAAGCGAGATAGAGCAGGATGCCTAGCGGTAGTCGTAGAGTCGGAAAGCGATATGCGACCAAGCGAAGCAAGATGGCATACAGTTCGCCAAGCGCTGTCAGTGCAACGGTGCTGCCAATGAAAAACGCGAACATGACTTGAACAAACATGAGGAGCCTAAACGGTTAGGACAACATATCGACGGAAGCTGGCCGGTGCCGAGTGTCCGTTCCTGGCCGAATGCGGCCTGCCGCCATCAGTGTACATGAGCGTGCTCTTGTGACCACGATGGGCCGGTAGCTCCACAGAGTGACCTTCCAATCGCCCTTATTGTTTTGAGGCGACCAGCGCGCGGTGGGGAGAGCTTCTTCCGCCGTCTCGCCAAAAATGACGCGCTTTCGCACGTTCTCACGCGCTTGCGCCCGATATGCCTGCGAAAGTGCGCGAAACGCATCCGCAAGCGCACGATTTGTGCACGATTTTCGCCGCACGCCGCACGCCGCACGATTTTTCGCGATGGGCCGCCGTACGAAATCGGGCGCCGAACGTGCGAAATCGTGAGCAAATCGTGCGCTTGCGTCAGGCGCGCGGGGGAATCGTGTGCGGATCGGGCGGAATCGTGCGCTAGCGTGCAAAAGCGCCGCTTTTTTGGGTTGGGACCTCTGGCACAGGGGGAGGGGGAGCTCCGCTCACCCGGCGGCGCGTTGGCCGCAACAAAAAGGCCCGAGTTGCCCAGTAATGCCGTTCAGTTAAGACTGAACGGCATTTTTCATTTTGAGTGTTGTAAAACGTCATTGCATGCTGTTAACCTGCGTGCCATGTTTGATGATGCCCTTCATTTTGTAGCTGATCTGCTCGAGGCCCCGGATTGGGAGCGCCTTGGTCAACACCTGCCGTACGAATGGATTGAAGAGGCAGTCAATTACACTGGTGCTGCCAGTATTCGCCAGCGGCGCCTGCCTGCGCAGCAGGTTGTTTGGCTGGTTGTCGCATTGGCGTTGTACCGGCACAAATCGATTAGCGAAGTGCTCGATGACCTTGAGCTGGCATTGCCTGACGCGCAGGTCAGGTTTCTGAGCAAGAGCGCCGCTGCCCAGGCCCGCCAACGGCTCGGTGCAGAGCCTGTCCGCTGGCTGTTCGAAAAATCAGCAAGCGCCTGGTGCGAGCAAGATAAGGAGACGTACCTTTTCAAGGGGCTGCAGCTGTTCGCCATGGATGGCACGACGTTGCGCACCCATGACACGCCGGGCAATCGCGAGCATTTCGGTGCACAAAGTTATGTGGGCGACACCGTTGCCAGTTACCCGCAAGTGCGTGGCGTAACGCTCACTGCACTTCCCACCCATTTGGTCCGTGATGCTGTTTTTGGGCCCTACGGCATTAACGAAATGCTGTACGCGAAACAGTTACTTAACAGTATTCCGTCAAACTCTCTGACGATATTCGATCGAGGCTTTTTTTCCTCGGAAATTCTATGTGGCGTCACGGCAGGTGGGGACAACCGTCACTTTCTAATCCTTGCCAAATCCAACACCAAATGGGAGGTCGTCGACGGCGATGACAGCGATGCGGTGGTTCGCATGCGCGTCTCGCCGCAGGCAAGGAAGAAGTGCCCGGAATTGCCAGAATTCTGGGAGGCGCGCGCCATTGCCATGATTGACCAGACCGGCCGCAAGCGCATATTGCTGACCTCGTTACGCGACCGCCGCCGATACCGCTGTGCCGACGTTGCCACGCTATACAGCCAGCGCTGGAGCATCGAAACGAGTTACAGGGAACTGAAGCAGACTATGTTGGGTATGGCGCTGACGCTACGCTCAAAAACGGTCGATGGTGTGTATCAAGAAATATGGGGAACGCTAACGGCATACAACTTGGTTCGATTGGAGATCGCGAAGGCGGCCTTGGACGCAAAGTGCAGACCTACCGATGTCAGCTTCATCCGCGCATTCCACATCATCCAGTTCGAGTTGCATTGGGCCGCCGTCACGCTTCCTATGGAAAACTGCTTAAGCATCTATGAAACACCTGCGTGAAAGGCTGGTTAGCCTCCTGAATGAACAACGGCCCGGTCGTTCTTACGACCGGGCCGTCAAGGCGAGACCTGCGCTATGCCGTTCGTAAGGTAAAGAAGAACCTTAACTGAACGGCATTACCGGTTGCCCGGGCCCTTTCCATTGCCACCAGAAGTCAATTAATCGGGCGTGCCATCATCGCGCCGTCCAACATTGCTCTGCTCCATCTGCCGGTTGGCCTGGTCTTGCTGGGCAGATTGCCGGTTGGCGGTATTCGACAGGCCGGTATCGTCGTCCATCGCTTCGTCGGCCGACAGCTGGCGCTTGCCTTTGGGCGGCGTGGCCGAGGGATCGGCCGATTGGCGCTGGCCCTGGTCGCCCTGCTGCTGGCTGCCGCGATTGCCTGGTTGCTTGTTCGCTTCATTGCGCTGATTCGCCGTCATGAACTTTCTCCTTAGTCAAATGCATCAAACACATGTTGCAGCCAGCTGTCTTCGCCTTCCCATCGGAACACGTAGCGTGGGCCTGTAGGACTGGTTCTCAGCCCTGGATACCTCTGGTGGCTAACTTGCTAGATCGAATTTTCAGTCGCGTCTTGTCCTACAAAGTCGGCTGTTCCTGTCCTATAGCCCCTGCGCTGCTGCTGCCTAAGATGGATTGCCCGGGTTCGGGTTGGGGAACCATCAAAGGAGATCAGCATGGCATCGAACAAACAGGATACGAAGGTCGGCAACAAGCAGTCGGGCGGGCAGGGCAGCGGAACCAGCAATCGCGGCTTCGCGTCGATGGATCCGGAACGTCAGCGCGAGATCGCCAGCGAAGGCGGCAAGGCCGCGCACGAGAAGGGCACGGCCCACGAGTTCACGTCCGAAGAGGCACGTCGCGCCGAGCAGCATGAGCCACGGCAACCGCCAGTCGGATCAGACCAGCGCAAGCATCGGCAAACAAGGCGGCAACAAGCAGGGCGGCACGGCCGACAAGGACGCCGATAAAGACGGCAACCGCTAGCTTAAGCAAGGCCACATGGGGAGCGCCTCGGCTCCCCATTTTTTCATGCGGCAGCACCCGGATGGGGTAGAATCGTTGCGCGTTTTTAACTCCGTTGTCAACTCACCGAGGCATACCGTGGCAAAGCAAGCTGTAGTTCGTGAAGTCAAGAGCATGACCCTGTCGTGCGACCCGGTTGGCAATCTGCTGCTGGTCAAGTTTTCCTTCGAAGGCGGCAAGGACACCTGCTTCTTCCTGCCCGCCCACATCGTCTTCTGGCTGCTCAAGCACTTGCCGGTGAACCAGGATCCGAATCTGCCCCCACCGCCCGCACCGCCTACGGTGTTCCAGCAGGACTGGGACGACAACAACACGCCGCGCGTCCATACGCTGCAATGCAAGGAATTCCGCCAGGCGCTGCGCATGGCCTTCGAGATGGAAACGGGCCCCGGCCTGGTGGTATTGCTCGACCGCAGCAACGTCGAGCTGATGCGCCAGTTCATGGAAAATTACCGCGCCGATCTGATGGACCTTGGCATCTTCTAAGTCTGCCTTGCGGTATCATGCTGTCTTTGTGACCACTGACACGAGGACAGCATGCCAATCAAAATCAGCCAGCAATTCGATTCCGGTTCCATCGAAGTGCTGCAAGCCGACAGCGCTTAGCCAGATCGACCTGAATCTGCGCAAGGATTCGCACGCCGACATCCACCAGTGGTTCCACTTCCGCCTGCAGGGCGCGGCGGCCAGGATTGCAAGATCCGCTTCCTGAACGCTTAGCCAGGCCACCTACGCCAAGGGCTACGAGGGTTACCAGGTCGCCGCCAGCTACGACACCGAAAACTGGTTCCGCGTCCCGACCACCTTCGACGGCCAGGTCATGACGGTCAGCCACACCCCTGAACTCGACAGCATCTATTACGCCTACTTCGAGCCGTATTCGTGGGAACGCCATCTGCGCCTGCTCGGCGAAGTGGCCGACAATCCGATCGCGCGTGCACGACATCGGCAGCTCGGTCGAAGGGCGCGACATGAATCTGGTCGTGGTCGGCAATCCGGCCGCTGAAAAGAAAATCTGGGTCATCGCGCGCCAGCATCCGGGCGAGTCGATGGCCGAATGGTTCGTCGAAGGCATGCTCGACGCGCTGCTCGACGGCGCCAATCCGATCGCGCACAAGCTGCTCCAGCGCGCCGTGTTCTACGTCGTACCAAACATGAATCCGGACGGTTCCGTGCGCGGCAATTTGCGCACCAACGCGGCTTAGCGCCAACCTCAATCGCGAGTGGATGACGCCGTCCCTCGAGCGCAGCCCCGAAGTACTGTGCGTGAAAAACAAGATCCACGAAGTGGGCTGCGACATGTTCTTCGACATTCACGGCGACGAAGCGCTGCCGTACAACTTCGTGGCCGGGAACGAGATGCTGGCCGACTTCACGCCCGAGCGCGCCGCGCATCAGAAGGCCTTCGTCGACCAGTACATGGCCGCCAGCCCGGACTTCCAGAACGTCTACGGCTATGCCGCCAGCAAGTACAACGAGGACATGCTCACGCTCGCCTCCAAGTACATCGGCCACACCTTCAAGTGCCTGTCGCTGACGCTGGAAATGCCGTTCAAGGACAACGCCGATCTGCCCGATCCGTTCACCGGCTGGAATGGCGCGCGAGCGCTGAACTGGGCCGCGCGATCCTGCAGCCGATTCTCAGTTCGCTGGGCTGATTCATGGGCGTCGAAATCGAGCGCAAGTTCCTGCTCGCGGGCGACGCCTGGCGCGCGCTCGGCGCGCCGGTGCTGATGCGTCAGGGTTACCTCTCGGTCGACCCTGACCGCACGGTGCGCGTGCGGATCGAGGGCGACGCCTAAGCACGCTCACCATCAAGGGGCGCAGTCAAGGCGCCACGCGCGGCGAATGGGAGTATCCGATTCCGCTGGCCGAGGCGGCCGAGCTGCTTGACCGTCTGTGCCAGCAACCGCTGATCGAAAAATTCCGGCGCCGGATTCCGTACAGGGGCCACGTCTGGGAAGTCGACGAATTCCTCGGCGCGAACCAGGGCCTGGTGGTGGCCGAGATCGAACTGGGCTCCGAAGACGAGGCCTTCGACAAGCCGGACTGGATCGCTTAGCAGAAGTCACCCACGACCGGCGTTACTTCAATTCGAGCCTGATCAAGCTGCCGTTCTCGGCCTGGTAATTCACATCCCCAGCTGGAAGAACAGAACGACCGCGTTGTAGATCGCGTGCACCAGCACTGGCGCCAGCAGCGAGCGCGTGCGATCGTACACGTAGGCGGTGCAGACGCCGAGCGCGAACACGGGCGCCATCGATACCGGCGGGTGCATGATCGCAAACAGCGCGGCGCTCATCAATATGCTGGGCAGCAGACCGAGCGAGCGGCGCAGCCTGCCGAAAATCAGGCCGCGGAAGATGAACTCTTCGCACAAGGGCGCGGCCAGCACGGCCAGCAGGGCCAGCCAGAACGGATCGAGCTGGGGCAGGGCGCCCGCATCGTCGAACCAGCCCATGGCGCGCATGCCGGACAGGTAGGCCAGGCCGCACGCTGCGGCCACCACGCCGCCCCCGCCGCCCCAGGCCAGGGCGCGCGCGGCGCTGCCGTTCAGCATGGCCGGTACCTCGCGTGCGCGGGTCAGCATGTACGCAAGCCGCATCACGCAATAGACGACGATCCCGGCCAGACCGAAGGCAATCACCATCGCTTCGGCGCTGCCCATGCCGCCCAGCCCGACCAGGGCGATCATGACCACCCCCTGCAGCACAAAGAACAGCATGGCCGCGATCAGGCCGTCGGAGGTCGACACGCGCGCGCATGGTGTCATCGAGGGGTCGAGCAGATAGGGCAGCTGGTCGCGCGCCTTTTGCCACAGCGCGGCGGCAAAGGCGGCCATCAGCACGATCAGGACCAGCTTTTGCGGCCACACCCCGCTCGTCACGGCGTACACGTACAAGGCCGACAGCAGCATGTACAGGTACACATAGCTGGGCCGCACCTTGCTGCGCGCATCCTGCGACAGCGGGTCGCAGCCGAACACGCCGAGCGAGACGGCGATCACCGAAAAGATCGGAATCCCGGCCAGCACCACCACGAACAAATTCAGCAGGGCCGGGGCGGTCGCGGGTGCGAAAGCCAGTCCCGCGGCCAGCATCAGCAAGGGATAGAGCAGGGCCAGCACGGCCCAGAACTCGGCCTTCTCCCTGAGCACATCCTCCACCGAGTGCGGCACCGTGAACAGGATCCACAGCGACTGGCCTTCGTTGTTGATTGTCTGGAAGGCCGACAGCATCAGCATGTAGGAACCGATGCCGAAGGCGGTGGCGGCCAGAAAACGCGGGCTCTCGAGAATGCTCTTGACGGCCTCGGGCGAGCTGGAAACAGCAGCTGGCTGCCGAAGATAATCAGCGGCAGCAGCAGGCTCTGGATCAGGAAATTGCGGTCGCGCGAGAGCAGGCGCAGTTCGCGCCGTTTGACGGGGGAGGCGGGCAGCAGGCGCGCCAGCAGGGACGGCTTGGCGACGGCAGGCGCGGCGCTCTGGCGCGACGATTCGCGCGCGCTGGACGCGACCACGCCGTCGCGCAGCTGATAGCGCAGCAGGCGCATGCCGAGCCAGACCGGCAGCGCGATTTGCGCCAGCAGCAGGGCCGCGCTGGTCCAGCAAGCGCTGCCATTGATGGCGTGGATCAGCAGCCCGGGCGCGCTCCACGTGGCCCACTCCGGAAACCGCCTGACCAGGCCGAGCAGGGGCGAGCCTTCGGTCATGGAACTAAAGCCGATCGCCAGGTACATCAGCGGCATGCTCAGCATCGTTGCCAGCGCCTGCAGGTTGCGCAGCTGCGACGGCGGCAGCCACATGCGCAGGCCGGTGTCGGCCACGGTGCGCACCATGGCTGCCAGCGGCAGCAGCGCCAGCGCGCTTAGCCACGCCGATCAGCGGCGCGCTCCAGCGGTAGCCGGAGAACCACGCGATCATGGCCAGCGCCGGTACCAGGAACATCCAGCCGGTCGGATTGACCAGGGTGCGTTCGGCGATGCGGCCCCACAGCAGCGTGGAGCGGCGCGCCTAAGGCAGCGTGACCAGCCATTCCAGGTCCCAGTCGGCCTGCGCCATTTCGCGCGTGCTCAGGGGCAGTATGATACTGAGCAGGAATAGCAGCGACAGCTGCATCGTCAGCGCGGTCGCCACCGGTGGCGCAAAGGGGTGCTGGTGCAGTTCGTGCGCGGCGAGCTCGTGGTCGATGCGCGGGCCCTTGCGGGTCTCGTTCGGATCGAGGCAATGGCTGGCTTGGCGCCAGATAGCATTGCGCATTGACGACGGTGGTGTGCGACAGGTTGACCAGCGAGGCCAGCATCGCCAGCCCCACCAGCGCGGCCAGCAGTCCGCCGACGCGCCGCTTGCCGGGCGTGGCCTGGCGGCTCTTTTGCTTGCTGGCGGAGCTGGAAGCGGAAGAAGGCGATCATGTTCCACAGCCGCTGCAGGCGCAGGCGCGCCAGCAGCCACATCGCCTGCGCGGGGGCTGGCGGGACTCATGGCAGGCTCTCATCGGCGTCGTCGGTGATCTTGAGGAACAGGTCTTCCAGCGAGCCGTCGGCCGAGGCGCTGGTGCGGATCTCGTCCAGGCTGCCGGTGGCGACCAGCGCGCCGTGATGGATGATGCCGACCCGGTCGCACAGCTTTTCGGCCATGTCGAGCAGGTGGGTGGACACGAAGATGGTGGTGCCGTTGGCCGCCGCTGCCAGCAGGCGTTCCTGCACGTCGCGCGAGGCGCGCGGATCGAGGCCGTTGATCGGCTCGTCGAGGATCAGCACGGCCGGTTCATGCACCAGCGCGCAGGCCAGGCCGAGCTTTTTCTTCATGCCCATTGAATAGTTGACGGCGAATTCTTCGGTCACGTCGTCCAGGCCGAAGTCGCTCAGCAGGCGCGCGGCGCGGGCGGCCGCCTCGGCCCGCGAAAAGCCGTGCATTTCGGCGACGAACTGCAGAATTTCGCGCCCGCGCAGGAAGTCATAGAAGATGGGATTGTCAGGCAGGTAGCCGACCCGGCGCTTGACCTCGGTCGCTTCAAGGTGGCAGTCGAAACCGTCGACCAGCACCCGGCCGCCACTGGGCGCGAGTATGCCCATCATCATGCGGATGGTGGTGGTCTTGCTTAAGCCGTTGGGGCCAAGGAAGCCGAATACTTCGCCGCGCCGCACGTCCAGTGTGAGCGGTTTGACGGCCTCGAACGGGCCGTAGGCTTTGGTCAGGCCCTGGAATTGGATCATGTTTGCTCCGCGCTTGCCTTGTTGTGCGGATCATAACATCGAGGCGCGCCTCGCGGCACCAGAATCACATCGTCCCCGCATGCGCGAGGACGAGGGTTCAGTGGAAGTGCTCGTTGCTTAAGCGGGTGCGTCGTCCGGCATTTCAGCGTGCACCAGTTCGCCGACAGGATCGGCAAACAGGGGGCCGCCGCAATCGTCGCAGTATTCGGCGGCGAAGCGTTCCTGCTGTGACGTTTGACATGGGTGACGCCCGCATCGTTCAGGTGCGCGACGATTTCGTCGAGCGGCGCCTTCTGGTCGCTCAGGCCGCCGACGCGCGTTGACCAGGCCTTCGACCGGCGTGCCGTCTTCGTCTTCCTGGCCATACAGCGGCCACACGATGCCGTAAATGACATCGGTCGCCTGGCGCATGGTGAAGGCGACGCGGTATTCGTCGATCTGGCCTTCGGCCGCTTCTTCGCCAAAGCGATGATGACGGCGCGCAGGTCCGACGCTTCCACGCCCAGGGTGTTGGTCAGGTAGTGGACGGCGGCGCGGATCGAGACCGGACGAATCAGTTTGTCCGCCTCGCGGCAAGCCACGTAGTAAGCCTCCGGCAGCAGCAGTTCGATGCCGCAGCCTGGCAGCAGGCGGGTGACGGTGTCAGCCTAGCCTGGCCGCGCCACTGCTCGAGCGCGCTCGCGCGTTCGGTGCTGAAATGGATGTGGTGCTCAGGCTCTTGCCAGCGGAACAGCGGCGCGCCCAGCGGTGCGACCACGGCCACCAGCAGGTAGCGCGTATCGGCCAGGAAGGGGGCGGTGTCGGGCGCCTTGGGGAAGGGCTTGAGCGGCGTGCCCTTGTAGGCGGCCTGCGCCAGCTTGTGCGTCATGGCGTAGGTTTCGGCATGGGTGCGCGGCAGCTGGTCGATCGCGAACAGGGTCGGGGCCATGGCCATGCGCACGCCGTCGGCCAGCAAGTGGGCCGAGAAATGGGTCGAGAGCGTGGCCAGCAGGTCGGCGGGAATGCTGCCGGAAGCAATCGCGAAGCGGGTCCAGGCCAGGATGGGCGCGGCCACGAGCAGGGCCTGGAAGGTGGTCTCGACGCCGTCCACGACGTCGGTCATGACCGACGATTCGCTGACCGCTTCGACGCCTTCCATCAGCACGTCGTAAGCGTTCAGGTCATCCTTGAACAGCACGTTGAGGGTGGTATCGACAGTGTCCTGGTGGCCGGTCTTGAGCAGCTTTTGCAGTTGCGTATCCAGCTGGCGTTCCCAAGCCCGTTCCTCGATACGGCTGGACGCTTGCACGATGGCCTGGCTGATGCTGACCAGGCGCTGGCTTTCGGCCGACAGTTTGGGGGATGAATCTTTGGATGGACGACGCATGGCGTATAAGGATCTTTTTAGGTGAGTGAACGGATCAATTATGTACGGAACAATGATAAACCCTTATCGGCCCTATTGTAGTCCATTCCGGTTCGGATCATGAACGCAGCGCAAGGAGCGGGCAGATTGGGATGATTAATTGCTATGTGTGGGCGGATGCTTGGTAAGCAAGAGCCTGCTGCCAATACATCGTCCTCATGAAGGCGGGGACCCATAGCACGCCTCCGAATTCGGATACGTGCTATGGGCCCCCGCCTTCATGAGGGCGACGTGGTGGTGTGCATACTGTGCGGACAATAAAAAAACGCCGGACGAATCCGGCGTTTTTTGCAGTCCAGAGAACTGGTATTAAGCGGCGAGCAGCTGACGCAGCACGAACGGCAGAATACCGCCATGCTTGTAGTAGTCGACTTCGATCGGGGTATCGATACGCAGCAGGACTTTGACTTCCTGCACGTCGCCGTTGGCGCGCTTGATGACCAGGGTCGCCAGTTGCTGCGGCTTGATCTCGCCTTCCAGGCCTTTCAGGTCGAAGGTTTCATTGCCGGTGATGTTCAGGGTCTGCACGCTGTCGTCGCCGATGAATTGCAGTGGCAGCACGCCCATGCCCACCAGGTTCGAACGGTGAATACGCTCTGAACGAACGGCAGATCACGGCCTTCACGCCCAGCAGCTGGGTGCCCTTGGCAGCCCAGTCGCGCGACGAACCGGTACCGTACTCTTCGCCGCCAAAGACCATGGTCGGCACGCCGTCGGCAACGTACTTCATTGCCGCGTCGTAGATCGACATTTGCTGGCCGGTCGGCTGGTGAATCGTGATGCCGCCTTCGACTGCCGAACCGTCGGCCTTCGCTGGAATCATGCGGTTCTTGATACGCACGTTGGCGAAGGTGCCGCGCATCATGATCTCGTGGTTGCCGCGGCGCGAGCCGTAGGAGTTGAAGTCGGCTTTTTGCACGCCGTTGGCCAGCAGCCATTTACCGGCCGGGCCGCTTTCCTGGATCGAGCGGCTGGCGAGATGTGGTCGGTGGTGATCGAGTCGCCGAACACGCCCAGCGCGCGTTGCTGATGCCGGTGGCAGCTGCTTTCGGGGTCATCTCGAAGCCGTCGAAGAACGGTGGCTCGGCGATGTAGGTCGACTTCGGCCAGTTGTAGACCTGGCCTTCGGTGGACGATACTTTTTCCCACAGCTTGCCTGGTGCGCCCTTGACGTCGGCGTAGTTGGCCTTGAAGACCTTGGAGTTCATCGCGAACTTCATCAGCTTGCCGATTTCTTTCGAGGTCGGCCAGATGTCGCCCAGGTACACGTCCTTGCCGTTCTTGCCCTTGCCAACCGGCTGGGTCATCAGATCGACGGTCATGTTGCTTAAGCAATGGCGTACGCGACCACCAGCGGCGGCGAAGCGAGGAAGTTGGAACGGATGTTCGGGTGGATCCGTGCTTCAGAAGTTGCGGTTGCCCGACAGGACGGCCGAAGCGACGATGTCGTGCTCGGTGATCGTGGCGTTCAGTTCAGGCGTCAGGTCATGCGCGTTGCCGATGCAGGTGGTGCAGCCGTAGGCGGTCACGCCGAAGCCCAGTTGCTCCAGGTAAGGCAGCAGGCCTAAGCAGCGGTCAGGTACTCGGTGACCACGCGCGAGCCAGGGGCCAGCGAGGTCTTGATGTGCGGCGCGACCGTCAGGCTAAGCTTCCACGGCCTTCTTGGCCAGCAGGCCGAGCGGCCAGCAGCACGCTCTGGGTTCGAGGTGTTGGTGCACGAGGTGATCGCAGCGATCAGCACGTCGCCGTTCTTGACGTTCACGCCATTGCTGGTGCGGTAGGTGTTGGTCAGGTCGGCGGCAGCCTTGTTGAAGCCGTTTTCGGTGGTCGGCTTGGAGAACAGTTCGGTGAAGTTGTTCTTGACGTTGCCGATTTCGATACAGGTCCTGCGGACGCTTCGGACCGGCCAGCGACGGGGTGACGGTCGACAGGTTCAGCGACACCACGCGGGTGTAGTCGATCTCGCCTTCCTGCGGCACGCCGTACATGCCCTGGGCCTTGAAGTAATTCTTGAATGCGGTGATTTCGTCGTCGGTGCGGCCGGTGCCTTCGAAGTATTCGATGGTGGCGTCGTCAACCGGGAAGAAGCCCATCGTCGCGCCGTATTCAGGCGCCATGTTGGCGATGGTGGCGCGGTCGGTCAGCGACAGCGTTTCGGTGCTTAAGCACCGAAGAATTCGACGAACTTGCCGACGACTTTTTCTTTGCGCAGCAGTTCGGTGATGGTCAGGACCAGGTCGGTCGCGGTGCAGCCTTCGCGCAGGGCGCCGGTCAGGTTCACGCCGATCACGTCCGGGGTCAGGAAGTAGACTGGCTGGCCCAGCATGCCTACTTCGGCTTCGATACCGCCCACGCCCCAGCCAACGACGCCAATGCCGTTGATCATGGTGGTGTGCGAGTCGGTGCCGACCAGCGAGTCAGGGTAGTAGGTGTCGCCCGCTTTGTGCACGCCGCGCGAGGTATTCCAGGTTCACCTGGTGCACGATGCCGAAGCCTGGCGGCACGACGCCGAAGGTGTCGAACGCTTGCATGCCCCACTTCATGAACTGGTAGCGCTCGTTGTTGCGCGAGAACTCGAGCTTCATGTTCAGGTCGAGCGCGTTCTTGTCGCGGTAGTGATCGATGGTGACCGAGTGGTCGACCACGAGATCGACCGGCACCAGCGGCTCGATGTTTTTAGGATTCAAACCCATCTTGTTGGCGACGTTGCGCATCGCGGCCAGATCGGCCAGCAATGGCACGCCGGTAAAGTCCTGCAACACGACGCGCCACGACGAAAGGAATTTCGTCGGTACGGTCGGCGTTCGGGCTCCAGTTCGCCAATTGCTTGACGTGTTCTTCGGTCACCTTCTTGCCATCGCAATTGCGCAGCACGGATTCGAGAACAATACGGATCGACACCGGCAGGCGCGAGACGTTCACGCCCAGGGATTTCTCGAGTGCGGGCAGCGAGTAGAACTTGCCTTTCTGGCCTAGCCGACAGTTTGAAATCCTTGAGTGTGTTCAGTGTGTTGCGGGACATGACCTCTCCTTCAGTGGGTTTTGTTTTTACTGCAGTGTCGTTTTGACCGCCGCAGGTCCGTTCGAGCTGGCTTGAGCGGACATGGATTGCTCGGCGGTCTTACATTCGTTCGCCAGCTGGCGATTCTGGCGCGAATCCAGCAGCATGCCCTTGGCAGGGATGCCGATCCAGATCAAGCCATTATTCTTGTTTTCGAAGCGCTTGGCGCCGGTGGTGGTGCCCACGCGGGTCAGGCGGTGCAGACGCTGCTTCCAGCGCACGGCGATGTGCTCTTCGTCTTTGTCATTGGTGTAGACCGTGACCTTGTTACCCAGTTCGCAGCTGTATTCGGCGACATTGTCATCCTTGACGCTTGGTTCGTCTTCTGCGGCAACAGCCAGCTGGCGCAGCGGCCTTGGCCTTTTTCGCTTTTGCTTTTGGTTTGGCCTTGGCGCTGGCTTTCGGTGCGTCGGCGGCCTAGCGCTGGTGCTGCCATCAGGGAGCCTGCAAACAGGGTGAGGCTCAGTGCGAGCAGGGTCTTGTTGAGTGCGTGTGCCATGGAGATTATTCCGTTCATGTGACGATGTTGACGATTGCGACTGCAGCCTCGGGTAAGGCGAGGCCCACGAGTTTCGCGCGTTGTAAAACCGTCCAATAATAGCGATAGCTGGCGCGGTCGTGCAAGCGTCCGTTTTGCGCAATGGGACCCCATGCTGCCGCCATGGCATCGGTCAGGATATGGGTCGCTTCGTTCACTTCTGACAAGCGTGGTGTAAAAGCTTTAATAATCGGTTTGATCTGATCGGGGTGGATACTCCACATCCGCGTGAAGCCGAATTCGGCCGCGGCAGCTGCGCGTCGTTGGCCACCACGGCCGTGTCTTTGATCTCGGTTGTCACATTGTGTGACGGAATTTTGCCGTGCGCGTGACATGCGGCGACCATTTCCAGCTTGGCCCGCACTATGAGCGGATGGGTAAACTGGCCCGGCGTGCGCATCGCATTGGCTTTAAGCACCGCGCCGTAATGCGCCGACACAAAATCCATGATCCCGAACGACAGGCATTCGACCTGCAGCAGCGCCGCGATCGCGTGCGCATCGCGCAAAGCGCCGTGGGTTTCGATCAGCACGTGGACCGGCAGCGGCGTGGGCGCGGCTACTAGCCTTGCTTGCGTGCTTGTTGATCAACTCAATTGCTCGGGCTACATCATCGACGCTGTCGGCTTTTGGCAACACAATGTAAGCGAGACGCTGCCGCGCTGCCAACAATGACAGTGATGTCAGCGGCAAAGTAGGAACTGGAGAATTCGTGGACGCGCACGCCGATGCGGTTGAACCGGTTGCCTTCGTCGTTGACGAGGCGCGCCACCAGTTGCGCGTGCTCCGGCTCGCTGCTGCATGGCGGCGCCGTCTTCGCAGTCGAAGGTGATGTCGAACAAGGGACCAAGCTCTTGTTGCAGGGCCATCGACTTGAGCATCAGCTTCTCGGAACCGGCGTAGTGATCGCAGGCCTAAGCAGAAGCAGGGGCTGTCGTTTTCCCTGGAATAAAACCTCGGAAGGATGCATGTGTGTTTTTTCAGGTACAACAGCACCCGTGCCGCTCGGGGCGGCACGGGGCTTGCGGCGAACTGGTGGCTTGTCGGCCTCCATCTCTGCCGCCTTGATGATTAAGCCAGCAGGTGGGCAACGCCCTCGCGCTCTTCGGTCAGTTCCTTGAGCGTCAGGTTGATGCGCTCTTGCGAGAAGGCGTCGATCGTCAGGCCCTGAACGATGCTGTACTCGCCGTTGGCGACGGTGACAGGGAAGCCGAACATGGTGCCTTCAGGGATGCCGTACGAGCCGTCCGAAGGAATGCCCATGGTGGTCCATTTGCCGTTGGTGCCGACGTGCCAGTCGTGCATGTGGTCGATGGCGGCATTGGCTGCCGACGCTGCCGACGACAGGCCGCGTGCTTCGATGATGGCGGCGCCGCGCTTGCCGACGGTTGGCAGGAAGGTGTCGCGGTTCCAGGCGTCGTCGTTGATCATGTCCTTGACCGACTGGCCGTCGATGGTGGCGAAGCGGTAGTCAGCGTACATGGTTGGCGAGTGGTTGCCCCAGACGGCCATTTTTTCGATCGAAGCGACAGGTTTGCCGGTCTTGGCAGCCACTTGCGACAGGGCGCGGTTGTGGTCCAGGCGCAGCATGGCGGTGAAGTTTTTCGCTGGCAGCGACGGCGCCGATTTCATGGCGATGTAGGCGTTGGTGTTGGCAGGGTTGCCGACCACCAGCACGCGCACATTGCGCGAAGCGACGGCGTCGAGCGCCTTGCCTTGTACCGTGAAGATCTGGGCGTTGGCTTCGAGCAGGTCTTTGCGTTCCATGCCTGGGCCGCGTGGACGGGCACCGACCAGCAGGGCGTAGTCGGCATCCTTGAAGGCGGTCATTGGATCGGCGTGGGCGGTCATGCTTAGGCCAGCAGCGGGAAGGCGCAGTCGTCGATTTCCATCATCACGCCCTTGAGCGCTTTCTGTGCTTTTTCGTCGGCGATTTCCAGCAGTTGCAGGATGACCGGCTGGTCTTTGCCGAGCATGTCGCCGTTAGCGATGCGGAACAGCAGGGAATAGCCGATTTGGTAAGCCGCGCCGGTAACGGCAACGCGCAGAGGGGTTTTAGCCATGATGAATCTCCAAAGTGGGAAAGAAAACGGTCGAAGCTGAGGATACGCTTGTTCGAAAAACCATAATGATACCAAAACCGGAACCCGCAGGTCCGGGCTTCTTGGTCACAGGGGCCTGCGCGCGTATGCCGGATCGACCGCGAGTGTAGGCTTGTGCGCTGCTGATGTCAATTCATATCATATGTCTTATATAAGACACATAACCTAGAATGATTATTACTAGACTGTAATGGTCTTTTGTGGTGAAATCTTGCGCTATGAATCCTGCCTCGTCCAATCCGGTCAACAATGGTACTCCACCTGCGGCGGTGGGGCCGTCCGGCAGCGCGTCCGGCACCTCGCCCACGTTCAGCCCGCTGTACCAGCAAATCAAGGCACTGATCACGCAAAGCCTGCAGTCGGGCGAATGGAAGCCGGGCGAGCTGATCCCGAGCGAAGTCGAGCTGGCCAGCCGCTTCAAGGTCAGCCAGGGCACGGTGCGCAAGGCGATCGACGAGCTGGCGGCCGAGAATCTGGTCATGCGGCGCCAGGGCAAGGGCACCTTCGTGTCCACCCACCACGAGGCGCGCGCCCATTTCCGTTTCCTGCGGCTCATGCCCGACGAAGGCGTGCCGCACCAGCCCGACAACAAGATTATCGAAGTCAAGCGCATGCATGCGCGCTGACCGAAGTGGCGCGCCTGCTCGACCTCAAGAGCGGCGACGCCGTGGTCTACATCAAGCGCGTGATGTCGTTCGACGGCGCGCCGACCATTCTGGAAGAATTATGGCTGCCCGGGCTGCTGTTCAAGGGACTTACGGCGGAACGGCTGGTCGAATACAAGGGGCCGATGTACGGCTTGTTCGAATCGGAGTTCGGCACGCGCATGATCCGCGCCAGCGAAAAGATCCGCGCGGTCAGCGCCGATCTTAAGCGCAGCCCAGTTCCTCGGGGTGGACGAGGGCACGCCGCTGCTGTGCGCGGAGCGGGTGTCGTTCACCTACGGCGACAAGGCGGTGGAGCTGCGGCGCGGTATTTATCTGACTGCGCATCATCATTACCAGAATGATTTGAGTTAAGTGCGGTTTGGAAGCTGGAAATAAGTGTTAAGCCAAACACATCGTCCTCGCGCCAAGGCGGCACTCGGCAGGGACCCATAGCACGTTACCGAATTCGGAAGCGTGCTATGGGCCCCCTGCCTTCATGAGGGCGATGTAGTGGTGTGTGACCGCAGCAAATTTCATGCATACCGATTAAAATGCTTGGTGCCAAGAAAGTACACACAGTTGTTCGATAACGCGTTAATTTTCCCTAATCCAATTTAGCTATTGGTGCAGCACACAAAAATTGGCGATAATTACGAGTTATACATTTAAAAGTCAGTCAAGGGGAGGTCTTTATGTCCGAAGCCGTGAAAGAAGTTCCAAAAAAGAACGGCCTGAATTCCGTAACATCCACATTACGGAATTACCGAATTACTGTCTGCCGCCAAGCAGGCTGGGTATCGATCCTGCACCGCGTCAGCGGCGCCGGTCTGTTCCTGATGCTGCCATTCCTGCTGTTCCTGTTCGATAACAGCGTCAAGTCCGAAATGACCTTCGATTACTTCAAGGGCATCGTCGGTCACCCGCTGGTCAAGCTGATCCTGCTGGGCCTGATCTGGGCTTACATGCAGCACTTCTGTGCCGGTGTGCGTCACCTGTTCATGGACCTGCACATGGGTATCGAAAAGATTCGTCGCGTCAGAGCGCGGTCACGGTGCTGGCGGTCAGCCTGTTCCTGACGGCACTGGCCGGTCTCAAACTGTTCGGAGTTTTCTAATGGCTAAAAATAACGTCGGCCAACACCGCCTGGTCGTTGGCGCCCATTACGGCCTGAAAGACTGGCTGGCACAGCGCATCACTGCCGTGGTCATGGCGGTCTACACCCTGGTTCTGCTGGGCTCCTTCCTGACCGGCACCAACTTCCAGCTACGAAGGCTGGGCAGCCCTGTTCTCGAAACAGTGGTTCAAGCTGTTCAGCCTGGTCACCTTCACGGCGCTGTACTACCACGCCTGGGTTGGCATGCGCGACATCTGGATGGATTACGTCAAGCCGGTCGGCATCCGCCTGACCCTGCAAGCGTTCACCATCCTGTGGCTGATCGGCTGCTTCTTCTACACCGTGCAAATTCTCTGGGGGCAGTAATCGTGGCCGCAATCAAGAAAGCTTTACCTTCCCGCCGCTTTGACGCGGTTATCGTTGGCGCCATGGTTCCGGCATGCGCGCGTCGCTGCAGCTGGCCGAAAGCCTGCCTGAACGTCGCCGTGCTGTCCAAAGTATTCCCGACCCGTTCGCACACCGTGGCAGCCCAGGGCGGCATCGGCGCTTCGCTCGGCAACATGTCGGAAGACGACTGGTACTGGCACATGTTCGACACCGTCAAGGGTGGCGACTACCTGGGCGACCAGGACGCGATCGAATTCATGTGCCGCGAAGCACCAAAAGTCGTGTACGAACTCGAACACTTCGGCATGCCGTTCGACCGCAATCCGGACGGCACCATTTACCAGCGTCCGTTCGGCGGCCACACCGCCAACTTCGGCGAAAAGCCAGTCCAGCGCGCCTGCGCGGCGGCTGACCGCACCGGCCACGCCCTGCTGCACACCCTGTACCAGCGCAACGTGCGCGCCCGCACCCACTTCTATGTGGAATGGATGGCGATCGACATCATCCGCGACGCCGAAGGCGACGTGGTAGGCGTGGTGGCACTGGAAATGGAAACCGGCGAATGCATGATCCTGGAAGCGAAGACGACCATCTTCGCCACCGGCGGCGCTTCACCGTATTTTCGCGGCATCGACCAACGCCTTCATTAACACCGGCGACGGCATGGGCATGGCGGCACGCGCCAGCCTGCCGCTGCAGGACATGGAGTTCTGGCAATTCCACCCGACCGGCGTATCCGGCGCGGGCGTGCTGATTACCGAAGGCGTGCGCGGCGAAGGCGGCATCCTGATCAACAGCAATGGCGAACGTTTCATGGAGCGCTATGCGCCTACCCTGAAAGACCTGGCACCGCGCGACTTCGTGTCCCGTTCGATGGACCAGGAAATCAAGGAAGGCCGCGGCTGCGGACCGAACAAGGATCACGTGCTGCTGGACCTGCGCCACATCGGTGCCGACACCATCGCCAAGCGTCTTCCTTCGATTCTGGAAATCGGCCACAAGTTCGCCAACGTCGACGCGACCAAGGAACCGATTCCTGTCGTGCCGACCATTCACTACCAGATGGGCGGCATCCCGACCAATATCCACGGCCAGGTGGTCGCACCGAAAGGCGACAACCCGGTGGCGGTGGTCAATGGCCTGTACGCGATCGGCGAATGCGCCTGCGTCTCGGTGCACGGCGCCAACCGCCTGGGCACCAACTCGCTGCTGGACCTGATCGTGTTCGGCCGCGCCGCGGGCAACCACGTGGTCGCGTCCAACCTCAAGCAAAAGGAAAACAAGCCTTTGCCGAAGGATGCAGCCGACTTCGCACTGGACCGCATGAACCGCCTCGAAACCTCGACCGGCGGCGAAAAGTGCAGGGCGTGGCCAACGACATCCGCGCTGCGATGCAGAAGCACTGCGGCGTGTTCCGTACCGAAGCCATGCTGGCTGAAGGCGTGACCGAAATCATGAAGCTCGACGAACGCCGCAAGCACGTGTCGTTCAAGGACAAGTCGATGGTGTTCAACACCGCCCGCGTGGAAGCGCTGGAACTGGACAACCTGATCGAAACGGCCAAGGCCACCATCGTCTCGGCCCACGCACGCAAGGAATCGCGCGGCGCGCATGCGCACAACGATTACCCGAACCGTGACGACGACACCTGGATGAAGCACACGCTGTGGTTCTCGGACGATAACCGTCTGCAGTACAAGCCTGTGATCACCAAGCCGCTGACCGTTGATACGTTCAAGCCGAAACCACGCACCTTCTAAGCTCCAGCCAGGATACGAACATGACACGCACCGTAAATCTCGAAATCTACCGCTACGATCCGGACAAGGATGCGAAGCCGTACATGCAAAAAGTAACCGTCGAACTGCAAGACACCGACAAGATGCTGCTCGACGCGCTGCAGCGCATCAAGTCCGACGTGGACGACTCGATCGCCCTGCGCCGCTCGTGCCGCGAAGGCGTGTGCGGCTCGGACGCGATGAACATCAACGGCAAGAACGGTCTGGCCTGCACCACCAACCTGAACGAGCTGACCCAGCCGATCGTGTTGCGTCCGCTGGCTTCAGCCTGCCGGTCATCCGCGACCTGATCGTCGACATGACCCAGTTCTTCAAGCAATACGATTCGATCAAGCCTTACCTGATCAACGAGTCGATTCCGCCCGAGAAAGAGCGTCTGCAGTCGCTCACCGAACGCGAAGAGCTCGACGGCCTGTACGAGTGCATCCTGTGCGCTTGCTGCTCGACTTCGTGCCCGTCGTTCTGGTGGAATCCGGACAAGTTCGTCGGTCCTGCTTAGGCCTGCTGCAAGCCTACCGCTTCATCGCCGACAGCCGCGACGAAGCCACCGGCGCGCGTCTGGACAATCTGGAAGATCCGTACCGCCTGTTCCGCTGCCATTCGATCATGAATTGCGTCGATGTCTGCCCTAAAGGATTGAATCCGAACAAGGCCATCGGCAAGATCAAGGAATTGATGGTACGCCGCGCAATTTAACGCGTACAGACAGTAAAAGTACCGTACTGCCGATAAATGGCGACGGGTGTATAGTGTTGACCGAACGACAGGCTCTAGTGTGACTACGCATCAATCCGATCCGGCAAACCGTTCACGGCTGCGCTGGCGCAGTCGCCGGGGCTTGCTCGAAAACGACATCCTCCTCACGCGCTTCCTCGATGCGCATGAGGAGAACCTGACAGACGAAGAAGTCGACGCGCTCTCGCGCTTGCTGGATCTGGCGGATAACCCGCTGATGGACCTGATCCTGGCACGCAAGGAGCCCGAAGGTGAAGTCGACCTGCCGCATGTGCGGGCCTTGCTGGCCCGCCTGCGCCAGGCATAACCAGTTTCGTAATTTTTTATTTGAAGACCTCACCTCCCAAGAAGGAAGTGCCATGAACATCTCTGAAACCAAAGCCACACTGTCCTTTTCCGATGGCAGCCCCGCCGTCGACATGCCGATCTACAAGGGCACGGTAGGCCCGGACGTCATCGACATCCGCAAGCTGTACGCGCAAACCGGCAAGTTCACCTACGACCCGGGCTTCATGTCCACCGCGGCGTGTAACTCGAGCATCACCTACATCGATGGCGACAAGGGCGAACTGCTGTACCGCGGCTACCCGATCGAACAGCTGGCCGTCAATTGCGACTTCCTGGAAACCTGCTACCTGCTGCTGAACGGCGAACTGCCGAACGCGGCGCAGAACAAGAAGTTCAGCGACACCGTGACCAAGCACACGATGGTGCACGAGCAGATGCAATTCTTCTTCCGCGGCTTCCGCCGTGACGCGCACCCGATGTCGGTGCTGGTGGGCACCGTCGGCGCGCTGGCCTCGTTCTACCACGACTCGCTCGACATCAACGATCCGCATCACCGCGAAGTATCGGCCATCCGCCTGATCGCCAAGATGCCGACCCTGGTCGCGATGTCGTACAAATACTCGATCGGCCAGCCGTTCGTGTACCCACGCAACGACCTGTCGTACAGCGCCAACTTCATGCGCATGATGTTCGGCAATCCATGCGAAGAATACGTCGTCAACGAAGTGCTGGTACGCGCCCTGGACCGCATCCTGATCCTGCACGCGGACCACGAGCAAAACGCATCGACCTCGACCGTCCGTCTGGCCGGTTCGTCGGGCGCCAACCCGTTCGCCTGTATCGCTGCCGGTATCGCCTGCCTGTGGGGCCCTGCGCACGGCGGCGCCAACGAAGCGGCACTGAACATGCTGAAAGAAATCGGCACCGTCGACAAGATTCCTGAATTCATCGCCAAGGTGAAAGACAAGAATTCCGGCGTCAAGCTGATGGGCTTCGGTCACCGCGTGTACAAGAACTTCGACCCGCGCGCCAAGCTGATGCGCGAAACCTGCCACGAAGTGCTGAACGAACTGGGCCTGCACGACGACCCATTGTTCAAGCTGGCCATGGCGCTCGAGAAGATCGCTCTGGAAGACGAATACTTCGTCTCGCGCAAGCTGTACCCGAACGTCGACTTCTACTCGGGTATCGTGCAATCGGCGCTGGGCATTCCAGTGTCGCTGTTCACCGGTATCTTCGCGATGGCCCGTACCATCGGCTGGATCGCCCAGTGGAACGAAATGATTTCGGATCCAGAACAGAAGATCGGCCGTCCGCGCCAGCTGTTCATCGGTTCGACCACGCGCGACGTGGCACCGATCGAGAAGCGTTAATCGGTCTGTGTTTGAACAGAAAAGCGAGCTTTCGGGCTCGCTTTTTTTTGTCCGTACCCGCCAGACTGTCGTCCTCGCGAAGGCGATGTAGTGGATGTGTTGCGAGCTGATCTACGCCTAAGCAGCAGTGCGGCCGCGGCAGCGTGCCAAGTTCTGCGCAAGTTTGTAATGCCTATCCCTGCCCACAGTCCCGCCAGGGCCAGGGCCAGCAGGCCGAGGGTGCCCGGTTCCGGCACGTCGGCCGGGCCTTGCTCGTCGATAAAGACATTGTCAATGCCGAAGCCCACGCCGCTTTCGGCCGTGAACCAGAATGCCTTGATGTGGTTGAACTGTGCACCGAGGACAATCTCGGTGCCCGGGAACCCCCAGTTTTCGACCGGAAGCAGCATGCTGAAGCTGGAGGTGGCGCCGTCTTGCGAGGCGTGAATATAGATGCGCTCGCTACCGCTCGCGTCGCCATAAAAGTTCGCGCTGTTGGTGGTCAGTAGAAACCGATTCAAATCGAAAGCGGTCACGTCTCCCTTGTATCCCAGGATTGCTTAGAGCGTGCCCGGCGCACCACCGTCGCGCCAGTCGCTGTGGAGAACATCGTTGCCGACACGGTAGTAGTCGCCCGCGTATCCTTCGCTGGCGAGCGTGTAGAAGCGAAAGCCGTTTTCTTCATAGTTGGCGACGTTGGAAAACAGAATCTCGTTGTTGGTCATCCCCGCCCACCCGTCATTGAGACTGACGGTGCCTCCGGTGA
The DNA here is from genome assembly GCA_024703915.1 of Massilia sp. H-1. Lineage (GTDB taxonomy): Bacteria > Pseudomonadota > Gammaproteobacteria > Burkholderiales > Burkholderiaceae_D > Telluria_A. The sequence continues at coordinate 4,508,512 of CP087969.1, forward strand.
ACGTGACGAGCGCTGCATGTGCCGGGCCTGCGCTTGCCAGCAAGAGCATCGTGGTGGCGACACAGGCGGTCAGGGCGTGTTTTCTCATGATGGATACATTCCAATGTTGGTGGTGTTGATACGCAATCGCCCGGGTTGAGCGCTCAGGTCTTGCGGCGCAGTGCAGCCAGCCCCGCCAGACCCAGGCCCAGCAAGGCCATCGTCCCCGGTTCAGGCACCTGTCCCGGTGCGGCATCCTCGAGCATGACCTTGTCCATGCCAAAGCAATCGACGTAGTTCTCGCTCGTGAACCAGAAAGCCTTGATCCGGTCGAATGGTGAACCGAGCACGACGGTGGTTGCGCTGCCGCCCCAGTTCTCGGGCGGCAGCAGGACACTGTAGCTGACGTTCACGCCGTCTATCGATGCATGGATATAGGTCAGCTCGTCGCCACTGGCCGTGCCGCCCGGGTGGTTGTTGCTCGTCAGGTTGAAGGAATCGAGGTCGAAGGCGCTGCCGTCGATCCTGGCGACCTTGATTTCGGTGACGCCGCCGCCGCGTATCCGCGCCCAGTGGGTGTGCATCACGTCATTGCTTAACCCGTAATAGTTGCCCACGTTGAGCGTGCCGCCGGTATTGCTGACCCGGAAGCCTTCGTCGTAATAGGCCACGTTCCATAAGGTGTCGCTATTGTTCGTGGTGCCGGTCGAACCGTCGGTCATGGTTGCCGTGCCGCCCGTAAAGGTGATTTCGGTGGCGGCAGCCTAAGCATGGCAACAGCGAACAAGAGCGTGCATGCTGTCAGCAAGGAAAAGGCAGGCGTGTCATTGTCATGCTCCGTGTAAGGAAAACCGCAGGGCCTAGTTGCACTTGCCCCGCAGGTAGGCAATCGGAATGAAGGGCAGGGCGAGTAAGCCCTGGAAGACGAAGGTGGGCTGATGCTTGAGTCCGTCTCCGGTCAGGCAGCCTGGCACCTTGGCTGCATCAAACTGTTCGGCAAAGCGCTGGTACTTTTCCTTGGCTGGTTGCGAGCTGACCGTGTAGCGAACGGGAATGGCGGCCGCTTTCGACTGCGCGATGGCAATCTCTTTTTCTTCCTCGATCGATTCGCGCACCACGCGCCTGATCAGACGCGTCATTGATGGGTGCGGCCGCCCAATTGTCCGGCACGACAGGCTCCTGCGCTGGAAGCGGTCACAGCGGTGACTGCGAGCATGACGCTGACGACTTGTTTGGACATGAACTTGTTCTCTGAATGCTCCAGACAGGAATGTACGTCATTTTGATGACGTTTGTGCTACCTTTTTAAATAAGTACCATTTGAGGGCGTGTACAATCGTCCCGACGCCATTTACCGACCGACCGCCATGAACAAGCTCTTCGCTACCATTTGCCTCCTTGTTGCCAGCCTTGCCTTGCCTGTTCAGGCTGCCGAGTCGGAAGTGGCGTACCGCAAGCAGATCAACGCCTTCATCGACGAATGGCACGACGACGCGGCCAACGCCCGCATGGCTTACTTTGACAAGATCGCGCCCAACGGCATTTACATTGGCACGGACAAGACCGAACTGTGGAACCGCGAGCAGTTCAAGGCCTGGGCCAAACGCTTCTTCGACCGCAAATCGGCGTGGTCGTTCAAGTCCACCAAGCGCAATATCTATCTCTCGCCCGATAAGAAATTCATCTGGTTCGACGAATTGCTCGACACGCAAATGGGCGTATGCCAGGCCAGCGGCGTGATCCGCAAGACCGACACCGGCTTCGAGATCGAGCATTACCAGCTGTCGATTGCCGTGCCAAATGACGTGGCCGACAAGGTCACCAAGATCGTCAAGGAACACGACGCCAAACCGGCGCTGACCAACTGAGGTGAGCAGTCACTATGTCGGGCGCTTTGCGCCCTCGCCGAGCGGGCCGCTGCATGCGGGATCGATGGTGGCCGCGCTGGCCAGCTATCTGGACGCGCGCGCATCATGGCCGCTGGCTGATCCGTATCGAAGATGTCGACGAAGGGCGGGCCGTGCCGGGTGCTGCGGAAGGCATGCTGGCCCTGCTGGCCAGCCTGGGCATGCATTCGGATGGCGAAATCGTGTGGCAAAGCTTAAGCGCAAGCAGCTGTATCAGGCTGCCTGCGACCAATTGGGCTTAAGCATCGCCTATCCATGTGGCTGCAACCGGCGTGAGATCGCCGACTCCCGTTTGGGCCTGGCGCCGGACGGCAGCGCAATTTATCCCGGCACATGCCGTCATGGTCTGGCGCCGGGACGGGAAGGGCGCAGCATCCGCGTGCGCGTGCCCGACGGCGAGGCAGCCGCGATCAGTTTCGACGACCGCTTCATGCTTAGCCGCGTGACGCAGCATCTCGATACCGAATCGGGCGACTTTGTCCTCAAGCGCGCCGATGGCTTCTTCGCGTACCAGCTGGCGGTGGTGGTCGATGACGGCGAGCAGGGCGTGACCGACGTGGTGCGCGGCGCCGACCTGATCGATTCGACGGCGCGCCAGATCTATTTGCAGCGCTTGCTTGGATTGCCAACGCCACGCTATCTCCACGTGCCGGTGATCCGCAATGCGCAGGGCGAGAAACTGTCGAAGCAGACCGGCGCGCTTGCCATTGCAGCGGCCGATGCACGCGCATCGCACAGGATCTTGACCGACGCGGCGCAATTTCTCGGCTTGGATGTGGGCGCGTCTTCGTCGATCAATGAATTCTGGCAACGCGCAGTGCCCGCATGGGCAAACCGGTTCGGCAAAGCCTGAGGCGCTTACCGTCTGTCAATCTTCCATGCCAGCAGGCGGATAAATATCTTTTGCGCAATTTGATTCAATCGGCAATAATTTATGTTTTATAATTTGCCAGATCCTGCTGCGTGTTGACGCCTACGCCGCTCGTCGGTGCTGCAACTGCAGGTTCGCTCTCCCCCATGAAAAACCTCAGCATGCGCGCTCGGTTCCGAAGTGCGCTCAGTAATATCGTCCTTTTCGCAGCGGCCTGCGTTTCGTCAAATGCCCTGGCTCAAATCGACACCCCGACGGTGACACAGACGACCTCGCCCAAGGAGACGTTCAGCGTGGCGTACTCGTTTCCCGACATGACCCATGTGAACGGCGAATTCGGAAGCGCCCAAGAAGCGGCCGATGCCTGGAAGGCAGTGGCAAACGGCCAAGGGATGAATGTCACCAGCACGACGGTCATTCCAAGTCCCGGCATGTCCTACAATGGCACCCCCCGTTACTACCAATGGAAATGGGACTACATTACGACGGACGGCAAACCATCGTCCGCAGGGCCGGTCGGCACCATTCAACTCAGCCTGAACTGCGATGAAGGCGACAGTGTGCGTATTGATGGCGTGGGTGGCGGCGACGCACGAGTAACTTGCACGCGCTATCTGAAACAGACTCCTCCTTGTGACTGTGACCAAGGCGGGATGGGGGCTTGGCGAAGGCAGCGGGTCCGCCACCGGAAAACCGGTGATTCCAGCGTCCGGCGTGAAGATTCTTACTGAATCCGACTATACGGATGCCAAGGGCATTCTCAGTTTCACCCGGAATTGGCGCAGCGATACCGGACAATTCACGAACAACCTCAGTTCGACGGTCGTCGACTATGGCGCTGCGTCCATTGATTCGTGCGTGCTCAGTTCCTTCACTTTATATCCTCCGAATTCGACAGTGCCGACCAAGGTCACGGAGTGTCTGCGCTACGCACCTACCAACAAGAACGTCGTTCACCTCCGTCGTGCCAACGGTCAGGTTGTCGCGTATGAGAATCAGAACGGCGTCATGGTGTCCTCGCTCGATAATACCGATGTGCTGACCCGTATCGCCAATGACCCAAGTGGTGCAGTGTGGATGGTTCGTGGTCTCAGCAATGTAGCGGAATACTATGATCCGCAAGGCAAGCTGGTCAAGCGCGAAGTCGCGCCCGGGCGTTTTGTGACCTATGCTTATTCGACGATTGATACCCCAAAGGAAGTCGCGCCCAAGCCCTACCTGCTGTTGGAAATGAAGGACGACTTCAATCGCAAGCTGAGCTTCCGCTACAACGACGCTTCACTTCATGAGCAAGCTGATCGATCCGGGCTTGGTGAAATCCTGTACCAGTATGACGAGGCATCGGGCAACTGTCCCGCAAACCGCAAGTGCATGCGTCTGACCTCGGTCACCTACCAGGACGGTAAAGTACGCCGCTACCACTATGACGAAGTCGGCAATATTCCCGCTTCACGCAATGCATCCGTTCCGGCATCGCGCGCCTTCCTGACTGGCATTAGCGACGAAAACGGCGTTCGCCTTGGCACCTACAAGTACGACGCCAATGGCAAAGCCATTTCGTCCGGCTGGAACGGCAACAATTATCTGTTCGCCTATCCGTCCGATGCGCAGGTCACCGTGACCGATCCACTTGGCAAGGTAACGGCGATGACTTACCAAACCATTCGCCTGTCGAAGCATATGGTGGCGCAGTCCCAGCCTGCCGGAGCGGGCAGTACCGCAACGACGCGCACCTTGACGTATGACGGCAACGGCAATCCCAAAACGGCAGCTGATTGGAACGGCAACACAACAACCTACAGCTACGATTTGCTACGCAACCTGGAAACAATGCGCACCGAAGCGAGTGGCACGGCCGACGCGCGCATCACGTCCACGCAATGGCACGCCACAATGGCGCTGCCGATCACCATCGCATCGCCCAAACTGATGTCGACCTTTACCTACGACAATGCTTAAGCAACTTGCTGAGCAAAACCGAGCAGGCGACCACCGACGCGAATGGCGCGCAGGGCTTTGCGGCGGCCAAAGTCGGTCCAATTCGCAAATGGACCAATACCTACAACACCTACGGCCAGATCAATACTGCCAAGGGGGCGCGGACCGACGTGGACGACACCACGAAGTACGACTACGATGTCGCTTAAAGCAATCTGGCGACCGTCACCAATGCAGCCGGTCACGTCACGACGTTCAGTGACTACGATGCACACGGCCGGGCACACCGCATCATTGCACCCAACAAGACCGTCACCGACATCGATTACTACCCGCGCGGATGGATACGCTCGCGCAGTACAAGTTCGCAAGGCGAAACCCAGACCAGCAGTTACGAATATGACGGTGTGGGACAGCTGACCAAGGTCACCAGACCAGATGGCAGTTACGTCAGCTATATCTACGACAACGCCCAGCAGCTCACCGATATTATCGACGGCCTCGGCAATTCTATTCAATACACGCTTGACGCGATGGGCAATCGCTTGAAGGAAGAAGTCAGGGACAGCGGCGGCAATCTGTCGCGTCAGGCAACGCGGGAATTCGATGTGCTGAGCCGTCTGAAAACGCAAACGGGAGCAGCGCAATGATCCGCCACCAGCAAACGACCAAAATGCGTACCCTTGCCGCTGCGCTGTGCGCTGGCCTGGCATGTGCGTGCGCTGGCGCACAAGCCGTGCAAAACACCACGGTAACGTTCGAATACGATGCCAATGGCAATCTGACCAAGATGACCGACGCCGTGAACCCGGCCACCCGTTTCGGCTACGATGCGCTGTCGCGCCGGACGACGACAACCGATGCGGACAATGGCATCACGCGCGCCGCGTACGACGCGGCCGACCACCTGGTCAAAGTGACCGACGGTCGTAACGTGGTGACCGATTACACCGTCGACGGCCTCGGCACACTGACCCAGACCACCAGTGCTGACACCGGCATTACCAGCAATCTCTACGACGAAGCAGGCAATCTGCTGCAGCGCACCGACGCCAAACAGCAGACCACGACCTATCGATACGATGTATTGAACCGGGTAACGCTGATCACCTATCACGATGGCAGTAAGGTCACCTACTTGTACGATCAGGGCGAAAGTGCCACTGGGCGTCTCAGCAAGATCATCGATGTGAGCGGCACGACGCAGTATAACTACGATGGTTTCGGACGCCTGGCCACCGAAGTCAGAACGATCGGCGGCGAGGCCTATACCACCGGCTATCGTTACGACAGCAAAGGCCGCCTTGCAGGCATGACCTACCCAAGCGGTCGCCAGATCGACTATGGGTTTGACCCGCTCGGTCGGATTACCTCGATTTCCTCCGTTGTGGCTTAAGCACGCCGGTCGCGCTGGTGAAATTGGTCGCTTATGAACCGTTTGGCGCACCAAAGTCTACGACCTTCGGCAATAACCTGTCGCAGACGCGCACCTATGATCTGGACGGTCGTCTGGCGCGCTTTTCTCTGGCGGCGCAGACGATGGCGATCAGCTACGACGCGGCCAGCCGCATCACCGGCATTGCCGATGTACAGAACTCGGCAAGTGGAAGCACCTATGGTTACGACGTGCTCGACCGTCTGAACAGTGTGATCACGCCGTCCGGCGCGCAAAAATACTATTACGACAAGGTCGGCAACCGTACCCAGAAAGTCAACAACGGCAGCGCGACCGACTACACCTACAGCCCAACGAGCAACCGCTTGACGCAAGTGGCTGGCCAGGCCATTGCCATGGATGCCAACGGCAGCACCACTGCCAAGCCGGGGGCGACCTTCAGCTATGACGTGCGCGGGCGCATGGTATCGGCCACCACCAATATCGGTCTGGTGACTTACACCATCAACAGTATGGGGCAGCGCGTGCGCAAGGTCACGCCGACCGAAACTGTGGTCTTCCATTACGACCAGGGAGGCAAGCTGATTGCGGAATCGACGACGGCAGCGGGTGTGACCAAGGTCCAGGAATATGTCTATCTGGGCGACCTGCCGGTGGCGGTACTGAAATGAATCCAATGAATACGAACAAGCGCGGCATTGCAGCCGCGGCAGGGGAGTCGCGCGTGGTGAAACAAGTTCTGGCAGGCCTGCTGGCCGCCATCTGGATGGCAGGCGCAAGCGCGGCCAATGTGGCGCCGACGGTGTCGATCACGGCGCCGAGCAGTCAATGCCAATTTTGTGGCGCTTAGCCATGATGACCGTATCGGCCACGGCAACCGATGCCGATGGCAGCATCGCCAGTGTCGCTTTCTATCAGGGGGCAACCTTGCTGGGCATCGCCACGGCGGCGCCGTACAACTATAGCTGGACCAATGTGGCGGCTTAAGCACGTACAGCATCACCACCAAGGCGACCGACAACCTGGGGGCGGTGACGGTATCGGCGCCGCTGACGGTGACGGTCAAGGCCAATGTGCCGCCTTCGGTCGCCTTGACCAAGCCGCTCGGCAATGTGAGCTACGCCGCGCCGGGCATGGTGGCGTTGGCGGTGAATGCTGCCGACAGCGACGGCACGCTGACCAAGGTCGCCTACTTCCAGGGTGGAACGCAAATTGCCATGTCCACCGTGGCGCCGTTTGCGGCCAGCTGGAGCAATGTCGCCATCGGCGATTACAGCATCACAGCCAAGGCGTATGACGACAAGGGCGGGATCACGACATCGGCTGCCGTTCCCATCTCGGTGAAAGCCAACGTTTTGCTTAAGCTGTATCGGTCAGCACGTCGGCCACCAGTGCCAATTTGGTTGCGCCGGGCGCAGTGGTGCCGCTGGCGGCGGCGGCATCGGACAGTGACGGCACGATTGCCAAGGTCGGTTTCTATAGCGGCACGACCTGGCTGGCCACGATCACGGCTGCGCCATTCAACTACACCTGGAACAACGCTGCCATCGCACCTACAGCATCACCGTCGTGGCGATCGATGACAAAGGCGGGACCACCACGTCGGCACCCCTGTCGGTGACGGTCAAACCAGAACGTGGCGCCGACGATCAGCATCGCGACGCCGGTGTCGCCTGCGACTTTTTACGTGCCAGGCACGCTGTCGCTCAAGGTGAACGCGGCCGACAGTGACGGCACCGTCGCCAAAGTCGATTTCTACAATGGCGCCGCTTTGCTGGGCACGGTGACCCAAGCGCCGTTCACCTATGCTTGGAGCAATCCTGGCGTGGGTGCTTACACTATCAAAGCGAAGGCGACGGATAACAAGGGCGCAACGACCACGTCGGCCGCCTTGGCGCTGACGGTGAAGGCGGCACCGGTGCCAACCGTGAGCGTGACCGCGCCCGTGCAAAATGCCCGATTTGTGGCACCGGCAGCGATTACCTTGACGGCGGCCGCTGCCGTGACCGGCGACACGATCAGCAAGGTCGAGTACATCAGCAGTGGCAGTGTGATCGGCACGGCCAGCGCGGCGCCATACACGGTCAATCTGACGAACGTTGCAGCTGGCAATTACAACGTGAGCGCGAAGGCAACGGGCGCGCTGGGCGGCACTGCCACTTCGGCATTGATCAATCTGGTAGTCGCCAACAACGTGGCGCCGACGGTCACGCTGAGCACGAGCCAATCCGGCGCGACGGCACCTGCCGTGGTGATCCTGAATGCGGTGGCTGCCGATAGCGATGGCACGGTGGCAAAGGTTGAGTTCTTCAATGGTGCGACGCTGTTGGGAGCCGACACGCAGGCCCCGTATTCGTTCGTTTGGAATAATGTTGCGGCCGGTACTTATGCGATTACGGCACGTGCGACGGATAATCTGGGATTGGCGACGACGACGGCAGTTGGCAGCGTGACCGTTGGCGTTGCGGCAGTTCCAGATACGACGCAGGTGTTCTACATTCACAGCGATCAAATCAACACGGCGCGTGAGATCACCAATGCGGCTGGTGCGAAGGTATGGGAGGCAGATCCGGAACCGTTCGGTGCAAATTTGCCCAATGAGAACCCGGTGGGGCAGGGCAAGTTCACGTATAACGTGCGTTTCCCAGGGCAGTATTATGACAAGGAGACGGGGTTACATTACAACTACAATCGGGATTACGATCCGCAGACCGGGCGGTATCTGCAATCCGACCCGATAGGATTGAAGGGCGGGCTGAATACATTTGCGTATGTTGAAAATGGTCCAATTTCGAATACTGATCCCTTTGGCCTTCAAATAGTGCCGACGCCGTTGGGGCCGCTGCCATTGCCACCTCCGGTTTTAATTCCGCCTGGTAGGCCTCCTATTGATCCTTGGGATGATACGTATACCGAAACGCGTTCCAGGACTCGACCCGAAGGTGCCAAAAGGTCCAGGTACACCGAAAGATCCTGATGGCGACGGAGCGTGTAGAAAGATGTTTGCCGCTTGCATGCAAGCGGCAGATAAATGTGGATTTTTTAAGAGACCGGTTCAGGCTGTGTGTCTCGCAACTTACTTGACGTGTATGGCGGGCGTAGGAGATAAATAATGAAAACAATCCCGTATCCCATCCTTGACTCGTTACGTCACGAGGAAATTGAGGAATTGACACGATCGCCCGATGGGTTCGTAGTAGCTGCGGAGGGTAAAGCTAAGGACGCCATCATTGCTTTTCTTCAGAATGAAAAGCGATATAGGGATGGGAAGAAAAGTGTGAGGAATCGGATTGCCTATCTCTGGGGCGGACGCGGTGGTTTCGGCATAATCCCATTTGTTACGGTTTGGAATAGGGCGCTTATAAGCGGTCTAAAAGTGACATTAGTGGACGAGGTAGATTCGATATCCTATTTCAAGTTTGAAAGGGGCTGAGTTCAGATCCGACTGAGGAGGGGCTCATTTCTGTTCATCGGCCAGCACGGCAAACGGCACGGTGTCAGGTAGACCGTCGGCACCAGGTAGCAGGGTCAGGCCCGGCGATCGGGCCCGGCGATCGTACACAAACTGATCTGTAGCCAGCCCGGCGGCTCGTTCACGCTTCCTTTGTTAAGCAAGAACCAGATGCAGGGACAGTCGTTACCCTGGCAACGGAGCGGGGTCAGGTCCGGCGATCGTACACAGGCTGATCTGTAGCCATCCTCGCCGCTTGTTCACTCTTCTTTATTAAGCAAAAAAGAGGGGCCGTCCCCAGCCCGCTGCTTCATGCGCGGGTTCCGGGACGGCTTCATTTTTTACGACTAAGGAAAACCCAGCCAGTCGCTAGCTGCTCAAGTTCCCCATCATCTGCTTGGTCTGGTACTTGATGATCATCCCGATCTGCTTGGTCTGGTACGAGCTGATCATCCCGTCGAGCAGTACCTTGACGATCCGGCGCTCCTCGTCGGGCATGTTGCTGACCGCCTCGAACTGCAGCGCCAGGTTGGCCCTGCTGAGCACAGGCCTAAGCACCCACAGTCCGCCGATTGACATAGTTGGTGCCGTTCCTGCCACCCTCGGGAATGTGAAAAAAATAATGTTTGTCAATTTTGTTCGTGGGTGTAATATTCGCTTACCTTTTAGCCAGTGTTCGCCTTTTGGAGGATGCATGCGCAATAACGTCGAGTCGGTCAATAGCCCTACTGTTTCGCTGCGCTGGTTTCAATGCGCACTCGTTTCCACGGCTTTGTTGCTGGCAGCCTGCCAGCGCAGACAAGCCCCGCCCGCTGCGGCAAGCACGCCTAAGCAGCAGCCCCAACGATCGAACTGAAGTCTCCCCCTGCAAAACTATCCAGTGAACGCCACACCGGGGCATTTGCCGATGGCGCATCGCTGAACAATGCGGCACTGCTCAAGCCGCTCGATCCTGCTCCCGTGAAGACGGTCAGGCTCGACACGACCCACAAGATCATTGAAATTGCACCCGGCGTGAAATTTGGCGCCTGGACCTTCGGTGACCAGGTGCCGGGGCCTACCGTGCGGGCGCGCGTGGGCGACACGATCAAGTTCAGCATGACCAACCGCAGCGACGAAGTCATGCCGGGCGTACAGATGACGGCTGCGCCGATGATGCACTCGATGGACTTTCACGCCGCTATGGTGTCGCCGCAGGACAAATACCGTTCCATCGCACCCGGCCAGACACTCGAGTTCGAATTCAAGCTGAACTATCCGGGCGTGTTCATGTTCCACTGCGGTACGCCGATGATCCTGGAGCACATCGCGTCCGGCATGTATGGCGCGGTGATCGTTGAACCGCGCGACGGCTACCCGACCAAAGCGGACCGCGAGTATATGGTGATCCAGAGCGAGTTCTACGTGAAGCCGGATCCGCAGAAGCGCCAGATCGACGGTCAGCCGCTGTACGTGCTTGACGGCGACAATCTCAAGAAGGCGGCGCCGACCTACACCGTGTTCAACGGCCAGCACAACGGCATGGTCAAGAAGCCCTTGCCAGCCAAACCAGGCGAGCGCGTGCGCCTGTTCGTGCTCAACGTCGGACCCAGCAAGACGTCCAGCTTCCACGTGGTCGGTTCCATCTTCGACCGCGTCTGGCTGGAAGGAAATCCACGCAATGAACTGGTTGGCATGCAAACCGTCTTGCTTGGCTCGTCCAACAGCGCGATCGTGGAACTGATCATTCCCGAAGCCGGTCAATACATCATGGTCGACCACCACTTCGCCAATGCATCGCAAGGTGCCATCGGTCTGATCGACGCCAGTCCCGCCAAGGCGGTCGCCTCAACCGAGCTTGAGCATCACAACATGCCCGCCACGACCACGCCAAGCGACCCGGCCGCCGTCCGCGGCAAGCTCAATTTCGAAAGCAAATGCCTGGCCTGCCATTCGATCGGGCGCGGCGACAAACTGGGCCCCGATCTGCTTGGCGTGACCAGGCGGCGCAACGACACCTGGCTGGCACAATGGCTCAAGTCGCCCGAGAAAATGCTCGAGTCCGATCCCGAAGCCAAGGCGATGTTGAAGAAATACAACTCAATCCCCATGCCTAACCAGAACCTCGATGCGCCCGAAATCGATGAGTACCTCAAGTACTTCCATTGGGTTGACGCGCAGCCTACCGGGGCGCTCCACGGTGGCGATGCGAGCCACTGATGATGCGGACCATCTTGTGCGCGCTGGGCTTGCTGGGCGCCGTGCTGGCCCAGCCAGCTAGCGCCTGCGGCCATTGTGTCGAAGATAAAATTGCCGCCGTCTATGACTTCGCCGTGGTCAGCGGCGCGCAGACGGCGCATCGGCATGTGGCATTCGTCGCCATCGATGGCAGCTTCGTCAACGATGCCGCGACGCAGCGCAAGATCACGGACATGGTTCGCGCCACCAAAGGGGTCGACGGTGCCAGCGTGCGCATCTCGCTTGACCTGGCGGCGATCTCGTTCGCCTACGATCCCAAACGCGCCTCATTTGCAGCGATCCATCGTGCGGTCGAAAAGCAGATGGCGCCGCACGGTCTGCGCCTGACGGAAATGAAGATACTCGATGAAAGCGCGCCGTGGCCTGCGATGGTCAAGCGCTAGTCGGTGTCAGCCGGGCGCGCCTCGCGTAGCGCGCCGCCGTCGCTTCAATACATCAGTGCTCGCGGCACTTGGCCGCACGATTGAAAATCAGTCGGAAGTGGCTGAGCAATGTGCTAACGTTTTCGTACATTCACCGGGAGGTCGCATGCAACGATGGGCGGTTCCACTAAAACTGTTCGGCTACCTGATGGTGCTGCTGATGCTTGCAGCCATGGGTTATGCCGGGTTTATGGCCATCCAGTATTGGCCCGTGATTAGCGTGTAAGGAGGCAGCGTGAACAAGCGTCAAGCACGTCTATTTGCCATCGGATCGTCGCTGCTGGCCGCGGTCGCCCTCGTCGGGCTGACCTTCGACAGCCACCGCCAGTTCGACAAGCTCACCAATGCAGACAAGATCAGTGCCGAAGTCAGCCGCGGCAAGGATGTCTGGCACAACAATAACTGCATCAATTGCCACACTGTGTTTGGCGAGGGCGCTTACTACGCACCCGACCTGACCAAGATCACCAAGCTGCGCGGCAATGCCTACCTCACCGCCTACATGCGCGACCCGTCCAAGTTCTACGACGAAACGCGGCACCGCCGGTTGATGCCGAAGCAAAACTTGAGCGAGCGCGACATTTCCGACCTGATCGCCTTCCTCGACTGGGTCAGCAATGTCGACAACCAGGGTTGGCCGCCGCGCCTGCTGCTGGTGACCGGTTCCACCTTCCCCGGCACCGATCAGGGCGCAGCCCAGCTTGCGCAAGGTGCGCAGGCCGGCTGCACCGCCGGGCGCGCGCCCGGTGGCCGGCATGGCGAAGATCCGATCGCGCTGGGCGAACGCGTGTTCCGCAGCGCGACCCCGGCCTGCACGGCCTGTCATTCGATTGCGCCTGGTGTCAACATGGCCGGGCCTTCGCTGGCTTAGGCCTGGTGCAGCGTACCGGGACCATGCTGGCCGATCCTGGCTACAAGGGCAAGGCGACCGATGCTGCTTAAGCTATATCCGCGAATCGGTGCAGAACCCCAGTGCCCACCTGGTTCCCGGCGCCATGTATTCCACGCAACGGCGTCTCGTTCATGCCGGACAACTACGCCAAGTCGCTCACGCCGCAGCAAATCGACCAGCTTGCCGCTTACCTGACGTCGCTGAAATAGCTGCACTGCTGATGCCATGGCTGCCACCGTGCCCGCCGTGACCAATTTCCTTGCCGGAGTTTTGTCATGAGATACAAATCACAATCTGTCGCTTACTGGTACTTTGCGGTCGCCCTCGCGCTGTTTGGACTGCAACTGGTGTTCGGGCTGCTGTCGGCCACCAAGTACCTGGGGCCGGATCCGCTGCTGTACATCCTGCCTTTCGACGTCACCAAGGTGATTCACACCAACCTGCTGATCGTCTGGGTGCTGTGCGGCTTCATGGGCGCCACCTACTGGATGGTGCCGGACGAGTCGCGAACCGAACTGCACAGCACCAAGCTGGCCCTGATCCAGCTGGTTCTGTGGGTGCTGATGGGCGTGACCGCCATCATCGGCTACCTGTTCCGCTTCGGCACCGGCAACAAGCTGCTGGAGCAGCCTTTGCCGCACAAGATCGTCATCGTGATCGTCATGCTGATGTTCTTGTATAACATCGGCATGACCATCCGCAAGGCAGGGCGCCTGACCACCACCGAAGGCGTGCTGATCGGCGGCCTGGGCCTGGCCGCCTTGCTCTATCTGCTTAAGCACTGCTGCACTACCATAACTACACGGTCTCCATCTATTACCGCTGGTGGACGATTCACCTGTGGGTGGAAGGGGTCTGGGAAATGATTCAGGGCGGCTTCCTGGCTTACCTGCTGATTCGCCTGTCCGGCGCCGACCGCGAAGTCATGGAGAAATGGCTGTACGTGATCGTTGGCCTGGTCTTCATCAGCTTAAGCATCCTCGGCACGGCCCACCATTATTACTGGGTCGGCGTGCCAAGCTACTGGCTGCCGATCGGCGGCATCTTCAGCGCACTCGAACCGGTGGCGCTGATCGGCATGGCAATCTATGCCTACTCGACCATCCGCCGTACCGGCATGGCCCATCCGAACAAGCTGGCCTTGCACTGGACCGTGGGCAGTGCCGTGTTCACGCTGTTCGGTGCCGGTCTGCTGGGCCTGGCGCATACCTTCCCCGCAGTGAATAAATGGACGCACGGCACGCTGATCACCGCCATGCACGGGCATGCCGCCTTCTACGGCGCCTACGCCATGATCGTGCTGGCCATGATCAGCTATGCAGCCCCTTCACTGACGCGGCGCCCCGACGAGGGCACGGCCATGGGTTACTGGTCGTTCTGGCTGCAGCTGGGCGGGATGTTCGGCATGACGCTCTCGTTTGCCACGGCGGGTATCGGCCAAGTCTACCTTGAGCGCATCATGGGCCTCGGCTTCCTCGATACCCAGCTCAAGATCCAGATCCATTTCGTGATGTTGATCATTACCGCCTCGATCTTCGCCATCGGCGTGGCCTTGTTCATCATCGACTTCTTCCGTTACGCGCCGCGCTTCGAGGTGTCGTCCGAGCCGGAACCGGCCGCGCGCCCGCTGCTTAGGCAGGGAGGCACCTGATTTGAACGCCCGGGCCGAAGTCGCCACCGCCGACGCGCCGTTCTATCTGGCTAGACGGCAATGAAGTCGCCTTGTTCGAGCAGTGTCACGCACGCCAGCTGGCGGTCATGCTGAAAGGACCGACCGGCTGCGGCAAGACCCGCTTTGTCGAATACATGGCGTGGCGCCTGGGCCGCCCCTTGATCACCATTTCCTGCCACGACGACCTGAGCGCGAGCGACCTGGTCGGGCGCTTCCTGATCGGCAGCGACGGTACCGAGTGGCATGACGGCCCCGCTCACGCGCGCCGTGCGCGAAGGCGCCATCTGCTACCTCGATGAAGTGGTCGAAGCGCGCCAGGATACGGTGGTGGTGCTGCATCCGCTCAGCGATCACAGGCGCATGCTGCCAATTGACAAGACCGGCGAGACCTTGCTGGCGGCGCCCGGCTTTCAGCTGGTTGTTTCATATAATCCCGGTTACCAGCGCATGCTCAAGGACATGAAGCCGAGCACCCGGCAGCGCTTCGTCGCGCTCGATTTCGCGTTTCCATCCCACGAACAGGAAACCGCGATCGTCGAACGGGAGGGCGGGGCCGCGCACGATCTTGCCCATGCGCTCGTGACGCTGGGCCATCGCCTGCGCGCGCTGCACGACCGCGGCCTGGCGGAAGTGCCGAGTACCCGCCTCCTGATTGCCGCGGCCCGCCTGGTTGCTTAAGCGGGATCGAGGTGCGTCAGGCGTGCTACGCCGCGATCGTCGCGCCGCTGTCGGACGAGCCTTCCCTGGTTGCCGCCATGCGCGACCTGGTCGACCTCAGCTTCGTCTAGGCGGCCCGGCCATGGCCGAAGCCGAAGACGTCATCACCGATGCCGCCCGCCACGCCACCATCTTCGCGCGCCTTGTGGCTACGCCATCGGCCCATGCGCGCAGGGCCCCTTCCTTTGCAGCTTGCCGACATCATGCGCCGCCTCGACCTGCTCGCCAGTGCGGTCTTCGGCCGCAGTTTCGCGGTGCGCGTGGCCCAACCGCCAGCGCCGCCAACCTGGCTGAACAAGCTGTTCCTGCGCGGACAGGCGCCCGTCCACCATGCCGCCTTGCCGGGCACCGACGGGGTCAGCATCTGGCTGCTTAGCCAGCCTGGGCAGCGGCGCAAACAGGGACCAGGCTGCCGAACACTATCGGATCCTCATGTTGCAGCAAGCGATGCGCGCCGTGCGGGGCAGCGTCTTGTGCCATCCGGCCGAGGACGACGCCATGTTGCGCGCCCTCTACCGCGTGCTCGAAGCGCGTGCCGCCGATGATGCGCTGTGCTTAGGCTGCTGCCCGGCACGAGCGCGCCCGCTTGCCGCGCTGCGTGCCTTCGCGCTGCGCGCGCGGCCGCCGCTGCTGGCGTTCGCGCCGCCGTTGCAGCCGCTCGAATCGCTGGTGCGGGCCGTGTTGCTGGGCGCGCCCGATGGCGCCATCCCGGCTGGCAGCGTTCCCGGGGTCGACACCCGTTGCCTCCAGCTGCCTAGGCCAGCCCCGCTCAGGTGATCGCGCAGGCGAGGGGTTTGCTGCCTGCCTTCAAGGTGCCGGACAGCAAGCTGCGCCGACGCTTGCTGTTTGCCGATTGCTGGAGCGGCGAGCTGCGCAGCGCCCCGTCGCTCCTGGTGGCGTCCGTGGACGATGCTTAAGCGCGGCCCCCGACGGACCCATCCGTGCGGCACGCCTTGCGCGCCGCCCCAATGTGCGCCAGCCGGGCGAGAACGAAGACGAGGCCGAACGATCCCGGTCCATCGATGGTGCAGACCGCGCAGCCGCACGAGCAAGCCGAGGACCCGATGGGCATGCAGCGGCCCACCGACCGCGATGCCGCCACCAGCGCCGACGAATTTGCCGACGCGCTGTCGGAGCTGCCCGAGGCCCGCCTCGTCAGTTCGCCTGCAAGGTCAAAAGAAGTCCTGTTGTCGGACGATCCGCCGGACCCGGCGGCACGCACGCTGGCCGTCGCCGCGGCGCGTGCCGGGGGCGAGCAGCGCCAGTATCCCGAATGGGACTGGCGCAGCAAGTCCTATCGCATGCCGGGCGCGACCGTGCGCTTGTCGCCTGCCGTGCCGGGGCCGATGCAATGGGTGGACCAGACCCTGGCCGAGCGCGCCACCATGCTGGGCGAGATCCGGCGCCGCTTCGAATTGCTGCGTGCCCAGCGCACGCGCGTTCGCCAGCAGCTCGACGGCGCGGAAGTCGACGTGCAAGCCTGGGTCGACAGCCGGGCTGACTGTCAGGGCCGACTTGCCGCAGGCACAGCGCCTGTACCAGTCCGAACGGCGCGGACGGCGCGACATGGCGGTATCGCTGCTGGTGGACGTGAGCGGCTCCACCGACGGCTGGATCGCCCCGAACCGGCGCGTGATCGATGTGGAGCGCGAAGCCCTGCTGCTGGTTTGCATCGCGCTCGACAGCCTGAACGAGCGCTTTTCAGTGCAGGCATTTTCGGGCGAGGGGCCGCAGGGCGTGGTGGTCCGCAAGCTGAAAGACTTCGGCGAGCGCTATGATGTCGCGGTCGCCCAGCGCATTGCTTAAGCCTGGAGCCTGAGCACTACACCCGCAAGTGCGCGGCCATTCGCCATGCGAGCACGGAACTGATGACCGAGCCCGCAGTGCACAGGCTGTTGCTGCTGCTCTCGGACGGCAAGCCGAACGATATGGACGAGTATGAAGGGCGCTACGGCGTCGAAGACATGCGCCAGGCGGTGGCCGAAGCGCGTCTACAAGGCATTTCCCTGTTCTGCCTGACGGTCGATCGCCAGGCGGCGAGCTATCTGCCGCAAGTGTTCGGCCCGCAGCATTACGCCTTGTTGATGCGCCCGGAACTGTTGCCGCTGATCCTGCTGGACTGGTTGCGCCAGCTGATGGGACGCTGAAGGGACATGATGAATAATCTGGAAGGAGGTACTGGCGCAATTGGGTGGCTTGCATGACGCAAGAATGTCGGCGATTCGCTGGGATGCGGACTTGAACGATCTTGAATTTGCGTTCACCGACATGTATGCCAATTTCCGGGGCTTGCCAGATTATCCGGGGGCCAAGCCCGGCGCGATCGTGCTGCATCAGGTGAAGGCGCTGGTCTTTGCGCTGGAGATGGATGGCCATGCGCGCGTGTTTGATTTCTCTGTCGAAGAAATGAACGGCGAGTTTCTCATGACGGTGTTATTCAGTCCCAGCGGAACGATCAAGGCCAGGTTCTTATCGGCTGATTATCAGTGAGCGCAAGCGCAAGCGCGTCACTGCTAGCTATCATTTCCCGGTTGTACAGCCCACTTCCCCGCATGGTAATTTCCGCATGCATGATCAGCATGCGAATAACCACAATCAGGAGATGAGGCATGAAGTTGTTGTCAGTATTAGTTGGACTGTTTCTCGCAGTAAACGCACAAGCAGGAACGACCCTGGTGGGCGATCTGGTCGATGCGGGCATGTACCGCACCATCGACACCGGCCGCGGCGTCGGCCGCATCGTCGGCTTCGGGCTGGACCAGCCATTCATGGTGGAAGAGGGCGCCGCCGACACAAAAAAATATAGCGTCGCGTATTCCCTCAACGTCGACGGCGGCGGCTTCGCCATCGACTTTCTCAATTCCTTCTCATGGGGCAGCGGGATCGTATTTCGCCTCAGCGATCTGGACTTTTCCAATGGCGGCTTGCTCAAGTCGCTGGTCGTCGATTCCAATATGTCCGGCTATGCCGTGAATGTGGGCGCCGATTTTGTCGAAATCAATCTGAGCGGCGTGCGCGGCACGCGCGATGCCTATTTCAATGGCCAGTTCGTGACCGCGGCTGCGACGCAGGTGCCCAGAACTGTCGTCGATCGCCTTGCTGGCACTGGGCCTGGCGGCCATCGCCTTTACCGCAAAACGCGCCCGTCAAGTTTAGGACGCGGCTTGCCGTGCCTGCCATTTGGCCAGCTCGGCGCGGTAGCGGTCCATGGCATCTTCATACAGGTCGAACACGCAAGGCGTGCAACCGCTGCGGCAGCAGTCGTCCAGTCCGGGCTGGACTGGTTCGACCGGCATGGGATCGTCGGGGCGGGCAGGTTCTTTCATGCCCTTCAACATAAGGGACGGTCGAAAGAAAGTCCAGTAAAACCTGCCCTGGCGACTCAGTTGACGCTACGGATAGAACTGATCTCGAAGTACATTCCGCGGTTGTCGCGCTCGCAGGTGCCGGTCATGGTCGTGCCGCGCTTGCCCGAGAAAGTCATTTTGGCGCCCGGGGTCTTGGCCGCGCAGGCGGCGTGGGCTTCGGCAGGCGCGTCCGGTGGCGGTGGCGGTGCAGGCAGCAGCCAAGCGGCGCAGGCATGGCTGGAAGGGGGGATGCCCGGTTCCGACGGCGGCGACGGCGGCGACGGGGGCGAAGGTGGCGCCGATGGCAAGGGCAAGCGCAGCGCTGCCGTACTTGCAGCGGCATTCGTGCGCGGACGCGGGACCGGCAATCGATACGGCGCACAAGGCGGCAAGGACGATGGTTGGGATCAGTTTCATGGAATTCTCCTTTTGGTTGACTGGCAGCTGCAGTCTGGCCGCCAAATGTGGAGAAATCGTGGGGACTACAGATCGAAGCGGTATCCCAGTCCGTACACGGAGCTGATCGCGTCCACGTCCGGCAGCACGGCGCCGATCTTGCGGCGCAGGTTCTTGATATGGCTGTCGACGGCGCGGTCGGTCACGTCCAGGCTGTCCTGGCTGGCCAGGTCGAGCAGCTGCGCGCGTGAAAACACCTGCCCGCGCAGCTGCGCCATGCCTACGCCAGGATCTGGTACTCGCTCGGCGTCAGATCCAGCGCCTGGCCGTTGATGCTGACCCGGCGCGCCGCCTCGTCCACCTGGCACGGGCTTGGCCTCGCTCGCCCTTGCGGGTGCGGCGCAGGATGACGCGAATGCGGGCCATCAGCTCGCGCGGGCTGAACGGCTTGCACAGATAGTCGTCGGCGCCGCTGTCGAGACCCAGCAGGCGGTCGATCTCCTCGACCCGCGCCGTGACCATGATGATCGGTACCTCGGAGAATGCGCGCACTTCGCGGCACAGCGTGAGACCGTCCACGCCCGGCAGCATCAGGTCCAGCACCAGCATGTCCGGCACGTCGCTGCGCAGTGCCGCCAGCGCCTCGCCGCCGTGATGAAAAACGGTCGGCAGATACCCGTTCGCGCGCGCATAGTCGGCGACCAGCGCGGCCAGCTCCGGCTCATCCTCGATGATGAAGATGCGCGCGCTCATGCCGCCACCGCCGGAAACGTCAGTTGCACCTGCAGCCCGCCCAGCGGCGAGCGCGCAAAGGCGAGCACGCCGCCGTGCGCCTGCACGATGCGCTGGGTGAGGGCCAGGCCAAGTCCCGCGCCGCCATGTTCACGGCTGCGCGAACCCTCGACCCGATAGAAGCGTTCCGACAGGCGCGCCAGGGCTTCATCGGGCACGCCGGGGCCGCTGTCATCGATGCGCAGGGTGATGCTGGCGCCGTCGGTGGCGCCATTGAGCGTCACCCGGGTGCCGGGCCCGCCGTAGCGGATGCAGTTTTCGAGCAGATTCGAGAAGACCTGGCGCAGCCGATCGGGATCGGCCATGACGGTGACGCCAGCGAGCGGCTGGCCGGCAGGTGAATGTCATGCCGATGGGCCGAGAACTTGTCGGCGAAGGCGCCGGCCTGTTCGGCGGCGAGCTGCCACAGGTCGAGCCGCTGGCGCTGCAAGGCCAGCTCGCCCACATCGGCACGCGCCAGCGCATACAGTTCATCGATCAGCTTATTGAGCGACAAGACCTGGCGCAGCATCGCCGCCGTGCCCTCGGCGCTGGCCGGGCGCACGCCGTCCTGCACCGCCTCCAGCTGGGCGCGCAGCACCGACAGCGGCGTGCGCAGTTCGTGCGAGGTATCGGCCACCCACTGGCGGCGCGATGCTTCCGCCTTGCCCAGTTTTTCGGCCAGCTGGTTGAAGCTTGCCGCCAGCTCGCCCAGTTCGTCGCTGCGCGCCACGGGCAGGCGGGTGTCGTGGCGGCCGTCGGCCAGTTCGCGCGCGCCGTCGGCCAGGCGCAGGATCGGTTTGCGGAAGTGGGCGGCCAGCAGCATCGCCGCCAGGCCGCTTAACGCCAGGCTGGCCCCGAGAATGATCGGCAGGCTGTCCTTCATGCGCTGCACAAAGGTGACTGCCATCGCGTCGCTGGGCCGGGTCGCCTTGGCAACGACAAGATAGGCCACCGTCTTGCCGCCACTGAGGATGGCGCGGCGCGCACTGGCTTCGCCCGACGCGCGGCGGCTTAGCCAGATAGCGGCCAGCCGCATCTTGCAGGGTCACGCGGTCCTGCAGGCCCAGCTCCTGGACCGACGGGGCGGCCGTAGGGGGCGGCAATTCGATTGGGATCAGCGGTGGCGGCAGCGGCGGTGCGGGCGGCGCGGGTGCGTACGCGGGCGTGAGCGGCTCATGCAAGGGGACGGGCGCAGCGGGCGGGGCCGGTGCTGCGGGAGGGGCTTGGCATGGTAGGCGGCGCGGGTGGTTCAGGCGGTTCGGGCGCCGCCACGCCAAGCTCGCGCTGGCGTTGAAGGCGCGCCAGCTCGTGCGCGATCCATTGCGTGCGTTCGTTCGCGTCGCGCGGCAAGAAATCCCAGTTCGGGCGCCCCTGGTAGCGCGGCGATGGTGCCGGACAGCTCGTCGAGGCGATCGAGTTCGATATTGACCGCGTATTCGGCAAAGCTGCTCATCACGTTCTGCCGCATCAGGACGAGCGCCGTCATGGCAACGGCCAGTATGGCCAGCAGAACGGAAGCAAACAGCCGGTGGCCGATCGAAAAGCGCAATCTCAACTCCGGTCAATGGGGGTGGCGCCAGTGTATACGATGCGCGGTTTGGAACACCACAGCCTGATCGCCAATTGTGGAGAAATCGTGGGGAAGGGAAGACGCGTGCGGCGAGGCTGCTGCTACAGTTCGGCCCACATGCGCAGCAGGTTGTGATAGTGGCTGGTCAGGGCCACGACCTCTTCGCAGTCGCCGATGCGCATGCGCAGCTGCTGGATCGACTGATCCAGCTCCAGCAGCATGGAGCGTTTCGCGTCGTCGCGCACCATGCTCTGGACCCAGAAGAAGGAGCATACGCGGGTGCCGCGCGTGACCGGTTCAACCTTGTGCACGCTCGATGACGGATACAGGATCATGTCAGCCAGAGTAGGCAGCTTGACCTCGTGCGTGCCGTAGGTGTCGGCCACCACCAGTTCGCCGCCGTCGTACTCGGCCGGATCGGCCAGGAACAGGGTGCACGACAGGTCCGTGCGCAATGGCGGCAGGCCACCCGGCACGTTGCGCACCGCGCCGTCGACGTGGGCGCCGTAATGCTCGCCGCCTGCGTAGCTGTTGAACAGTGGCGGCACGGTGCGCAGCGGGAGCGCGGCCGAAATGTACATCGCGTGCCTGGCCAGCGCGGCCAGAATGACCGCGCCCAGCTCCGCCGCCAGGGGTGACGTTTCCGGCAACTGGCGGTTCTGCTTGACCTGGGCGCCCTGCAGGGCCACCGTGGCGCGGCCATCGGTCCAGTTGGCGCTGTCGAGCGCGGCGCGCATGGCGGCCACTTGTTCACGGGTCAGTACTTCGGGAATGTGCAGCATCATGATGGTGATCTTTTTAGTAGACGTCGTGGCGGTAGCGGCCTTCGGCGTCGAGCTGGTCGAGCGCTTCCAGGCCGAGGGCCGCAACGAGCGTGTCATGCACGCCCGAAGCCATACCCTGCAAACTGCCGCAAACATAAATGGCCGCGCCTTGCGCGATCCATTCGCGCAGTGCGTTGGTGTGCGCGGCGAGCGCGTGCTGCACGTAGCGGATCTCGCCGCCGTCGCGCGAGAATGCCAGGCTCAGTGATTCGAGTGCGCCCGCGTTCTTCCAGGCGTCGATCTCGGCGCCGCAGAAGTGGTCGTGCGCGGCATTGCGTTCGCCAAAAATAAGCCAGTTGGCGTACTGGCCGTCGGCGATGCGGTTCTTGAGGTGGGCGCGCAGCCCGGCAATGCCGGTGCCGTTCCCGATCAGGATCATCGGGCGCGCCGCGTTCTCGCCCGCCTGGAAGCGGCGGTGCTGGCGCACCCGCATCAGCACCGGTTCCTGCTCGCTTAGCCTCAAGGCACAGCCAGCCCGATGCCACGCCCTGAACGCCGTCGTCGCGCACATGCAGGCGCACCAGCAGTTCGATGCGTCCGTCGGCCTAAGCAGCGAGGCGATCGAATATTCGCGCGGATAACCGGGAT
Organism: Massilia sp. H-1; assembly: GCA_024703915.1. Taxonomy (GTDB): domain Bacteria; phylum Pseudomonadota; class Gammaproteobacteria; order Burkholderiales; family Burkholderiaceae_D; genus Telluria_A. The sequence goes on from CP087969.1 coordinate 4,531,494, forward strand.
CGGCCGGTGCGCTCACCTGCACCAGGTCGCCTACCTGCCAGTCGGGCAGGGCGCCGTCGGCCGGCGCCAGTGCGATGCGATAAACAGGAGCACCGGCGCTGCCCGGGTTGAGCAGCACGCGTTCGGCGATGCGCCATTCGGCGTAGGCCGGAGCGCTCCAGTCGGGCGCGTCGCTGGTGCTTAGGCCAGGTGGCTGAGGTGATGCTGCCATGCCTCGATGGCCGCCGGGGCGCTGCGGTCCGCCTCCACCCGTTCGAACAGCGGCTGCGCGCCGCGCTCGCGCAGGTGCGCGTCAAGGTAGCGGCCAAAGCCGCAGTAATTGGTGTAGCTGCTGTCGCCCATCGCCAGAATCGCGTAATGCAGATGGCCAAGCGGCGCGGCCAGGTCGCCCAGCATGCGGGCAAAGCGCGCACCGCTGTCGGGCGGATCGCCCTCGCCATAGGTGCTGACGATGAACAGGATGCGTTCGGCGCCGCGCAGATCGGCTTCGCCCATGTCTTCCATGCTTAAGCGCTGCAGGGCGCTCAGGCCGCCGGTGTGCAGCGTGGCGACAGTTTGCGCGGCCAGGTATTCGCAGGTGCCGGTCTGGCTGGCGTACACCACCAGCCAGTCGGCCGGACCGCTGGCGGCAGGCCGGGCGCGGCGCGTCCGCAGCACGGCCACGCACACGAGCGCGTATGCCAGCAGCATGCCAAGGGCGGTGGCCCAGCGGACAGGATCGAGATTCATCATTGAAGCAGTTCTTTAAATGCGGTGGAGCAGAGTTCTTCCAGGCTGGCGCCGCGCCGCACCAGAAAGCGCGCGGCCAGGCCTTCCTGTTGGGCGAAGCGCATGCCTTCCTGCGGACCGAGGACGGTCAGCGCGGTCGACAGTGCATCGGCCGCCATGCAGTTCTGATGCAGCACGGTCACCGAGGCGACGCCGTTGTCGATCGGGCGCCCGGTGCGCGGGTCGAGCGTATGCGAGGCGCGCTGCCCCAGATGCTGGAAGTAACGGCGGTAGTCGCCCGAGGTGGCGACCGACAGGCCGTGCAGCGCGACCACCACCGGCTCGCCGTCGCTCGGCATCGGGCACGCCTTCCAGCGCGACCCACCAGGGCTGGCCGTCGGGTTTGAGTCCCGCGCCGCGCAGTTCGCCGCCAACTTCGACCAGGTAATGGTGAATGCCGTGCAGGTCCAGCGTGGCTGCCAGCGCATCGACGGCAAAGCCCTTGGCGATCGACGACAGGTCCAGCTGCACATGGCCCGGCTGCAAGGCGCCGGCCGTAGGCCGCGTCCAGCACCACCCGTTCGCGGTCGCGCCGCTGCAGGATGGCCGCGATACTGGCCTCGCCCGGCGCGTAGAAACTGGGTTCGTCGTAACGGCTGCGGGCGCCGAAGCCCCAGCAGTTGACCAGGGCAGCCAAGCGCACGGATCGTAGGCGCCGCCGCTCTTGGCGGCCACTTCCAGACCATATGCCAGCACGGTGAAAAAATCCTCCGGCAGGCTGTGCCAGCTGCCTTCCGGTGCGTCATTGAAGCGGCTCAGATGCGAGCCTGGTTCCCAGTGGCTCATCTGAGCCACCACGCTGTCCAGGCGCAGCTGCAGCTGTCCGGCCAGTGCCGCATCGGCCGCCGCACCGGTACGCAGATAGCGCACCGACCACGACGTGCCCATGCTGCTGCCCATGCGGCAAGGATGCTCCACGCTGCCCATCGCCGCAGGGAGGCCCGACGAGACGGACAGGGGAACGAGCACGCGCCGCATCGGTGTCGCTTATTCCGGCAGGATTTCGAGCGTGGCAGCGTAGCTGTAACGGCGCACGTTGGCCGGGCCGTCAGCTGGCGGCATGCCTTTTCGGTGACTACCGGGTAGCCCGCGTTGAGCCAGTACATGCCGGGCGCCGAGCAGCTTGACGGCGACTTCGCCGTTCGCGTCCGTCATCAGGCGCTGCTCGCCCAGCACGCCGCGATAGCGCACGCCGCCCGGGGTCAGGCTGAATGCGAACTTCGGCAGCGCTTTGCCGTCCAGCTGGAAGCGCCACTTGGCCGTTTCGCCTGCGCGCAGGTCGGTCGGATGGGTGACCGGCACCATTTCGAGGCCGAACCCGGTCGGCTTGAGGGCGCCCGTGGTTTGCGTATTGGCCGTCACAAAAGTCTCGAGGCGGCCGAAGGTGCGCACCGTCTTGACGTCCTGCGCGTCGGTTAAGCACGTCCTTGGCGAACGATTCTTCGGTGCCGCGGAAGCGCTTGATCTCGCCAGTGGCCTTGTCCTTGTAGCTGCCCATGACGGCCTTGGAAATGAGCGTGATCTTGTAGGTGCCGTCTTTTTCCATTTTCAGGTCGAAGCTGCTGCGCTGCTTGCCCATCACAGGCAGCCAAGCGCACGCAGGTGGCGCCGTCAGGGCCGGTCACGGTGGCGTCGTCCAGCTTGAGCGCGACGTGGTCGACATCGAACAGGCCTTCGGAAATGGCGCCGTCGATCGTGACCCAGGCTTCCTTGCCTTCCACATTGGTCGACTGCGGCAGCAGCCAGCCGCGGTGGGCGCTCGCTTGCAGGGACACGGCGGCCAGCGCCAGTGCCAGGACGGTTTTGGTGAGTTTGTTCATGGTGGGCCTCAAGGAGTGATCTGAATCGATACTGCGCCAAGTTCTTCCTTGCCGCTGACGCTGGCCGTTTGCGCGGCTTTCAGCGGCAGCTTGAACGGCACCCGGACCAGTTCGCGTCCGCCCGCTTCGCGCGCTGCTTCCACGACCAGCTGGTAGTCATGCGTACTAGCAGCTTGTCGAAGCCGGTGCGGGCCGGGCCGAAGCTGAGCTTCTGCTCATCGCGCAGGTGCGGGTCGCGCCGCTCACGCCGTCCAGCGGCAGGCTGACATCGCGGCCGCTCTTGCGCCACCAGGTGCGCAGGTCCTTGACCCACTTGGTGCTTAGAACGTTGTCCTTCTTCTTGACGTCGTACAGCACGGCCAGATTGGACACGAAAGCGTTGTCGCCGCGTTCGAGCCACATGGCCACGTAGGGACGGTGGTACTCGGCCACGTTCAGTTGCGGGATCTCGAATTTGACAGCCATTTCGGCGCCGACCGCCCAGCTGCTCAGCATCGGCAGCGACAGGGCCAGGGTGTGGTGTAGTTTCATGAGGGTCTGATTAATGGGTGAATAAAAGAGCGAGCAGGATCGGCACCAGCACGCCGAAGCCGATCACGGGCCAGGTTGACGGCCGGTTGGCCGCATGTAATTTCATGATCAGGAAACCGGTGATGGCAAATACCATGCAGGCACCGGCAAAAATATCGATGAACCAGCTCCACACGCCGCCCGTGTTGCGGCCCTTGTGCAGGTCGTTCAGCCACGACACCATGCCGCGGTCGGTCTTTTCGTATTCGGCCGCGCCGTCGGCGGCAATGCGCAGCCAGGCGTCGCCGCCCGGGCGCGCCATCGGCACGTAGGTTTCGTCTTCTTCCCACTCGGCGTCCAGGCTTAGCCACGTTGATCGAAAACTGGTCTTGGCCCAGTCGGCCAGCGCCGGCAGGCAGGGGCGCGCTTGCCTTGCCCGCCTGCCGTTCGCCTTCTGCGCGCAGCACGGTTTGCAGCGCGGCGGGCAGGGTGGCGTTGCGCTTGACGACGGTCGGCTTGGCCTCGATCTGCGCGGCGTGGTTGAGCGTGAAGCCGGTGATGGCGAACATCAGCATGCCGGTCAGGCTCAGCGCGGCGCTGATCCAGTGCCAGCGGTGCAGATTCTTGAGCCAGACGGCACGGCTGGCGCTGGGAATGTGCGGGGACTGCGGCGGCATCGGGTCTCTCTCTGCGTGAATGATGGTAAATGATAACGATTATCATTTACCGCGTCAAACGTTATTGCAACCAAGAAAAGTAAAGTTAAGTAACACGTTTGTTTCTATTGCAAAGATAAATGAGAACCATTATCATTCGCATTCCATTTCAAGGCCAGCCAGCTGGAAGCGTCTTCCCAGCAAGCCAACCACGACCTTCAATCCGCTGGGAGAATTCTTTGTCTTACATCCGCAACCGCAAGCACGCAGCTGCACGCCAACCCCTGTTGACCCAATCGCTGATCGCGCTCGCCGCGCTCGGCTCGCCGCTGGCGGCACAGGCGCAAGAAGCGCCCAAGGAAGCCACGCTGCAGGAACTGCGCGTGACGGCCGCGCCGGATGTGCCGTACAAGGCCACCAAGGTCTCGTCGCCCAAGATCACCCAGCCGCTGGTCGACACCACCCAGACCATTTCGGTCATCAAGAAAGAGCTGATCGCCGAGCAGGGCGCCTCGTCCATCGTCGAAGCGCTGCGCAACACCCCGGGCATCACCATGCAGCTGGGCGAAAACGGCAACACCAGCGCTTATGGACACGATCCAGATGCGCGGCTTTGCCACCCAGTCGTCGATTTTCGTGGACGGCGTGCGCGACCTGGGCGCCGTCACGCGCGACGCCTTCAACATTGAACAGATCGAAGTGGCCAAGGGCCCGGCTAAGCCGACATCGGCCGCGGCGCCGCTTCCGGCTACATCAACCTGGTGTCCAAGAGCGCGCAGGCCGACAATTTCACCCTCGGCACCGCCAGCATCAACAGCGGCAACAGCAAGCGCCTGAGCGCCGACATCAACCGCGCCCTGAGCCCGACCAGCGCCTTCCGCATCAATGCGCTGGCCCAGGACGGCGGCGTGATGGGCCACGACGTGGTCGAAAACCGCAGCATCGGCGTCGCGCCATCGTTCGTGTTCGGCCTGGGAACCCCGACCCGCATCACGGTCCAGTCGCAGCATATGCGCAACGACAATACGCCCGACGGCGGCATTCCGAGCATCGGCATCATGCTACTTCTATAACAGTAGCGACACCTCCGTGAACGGCGGCGCGTCGACACCAGCAATTTCTATGGTCTCAACAGCGACTACGAGAACATCGACGCCGACATGGCGACCGTGAAGATCGAGCACGACCTGGTAGATGGCAGCAAGCTGACCAACATCTCGCGCTACGGCAAATCGAAGATGGACCGCGTCCTGACCGGCATTAACGCGATCCGCGGCAATGGCAGCGCTAATCCGGCCCTGTGGACCATCCTGCGCACCCGCCAGTCGGTCCTGCAGGACAATGAGATCCTCGCCAACCAGACCAACGTGGTGACCGAATTCAAAACCGGCAGCGTGGGCCACACGGTATCAGGCCTAGCCTGGAATTCATGAACGAGAAGCAGAATTCCTTCGGTCGCGACGGCCTGGGCGTGATCAATGCCCAGCTGACCCCGACCCAGCAGGGCAATCTGTACCAGCCGAACGCGAACGATCCGGTGACCGGCCTGGCGCCAGTGACCAACGGCGCCTACACGCGCGGCGCGACCACCACGGCAGCGGTGTACGCCTTCGACACGCTCAAGCTCAATGAACAGTTCCAGCTCAACGGCGGCCTGCGCGTGGAGCACTTCAACACCGACACCAACGCCGTGACCGGCACCCGCGGCGCGCTGGTGACCCAGCCCTACCTGCAAGACGCGGACACCCTGGTCAGCTGGAAAGCGGGCGCGCTCTACAAGCCTAGCCGAGAATGGCAGTATTTACGCCGCCTTCGCCAACTCCAAGACGCCGCCGGGCAGCGCCAACTTCTCGCTGAGCGCGACCCCGGGCGCGATCAGCTAGCCCGAGCATGGCGCCGCAAGAGACGCGCAACATCGAGATCGGCACCAAGTGGGACGTGCTGGCCAAGACGCTGGCGCTGACGGCCGCGGCCTACCGCACCGAAAACCTGAACGAGATCTCGCAGCTCGACGTGACCACCAACACCTATGCGCAGCTGGGCAAGCGCCGGGTGCAGGGGATCGAACTGGGCATGGTCGGCCAGTTCACCAAGAACTGGCAAGTGACGGCTTAGCCTGGCGACCATGAAAACCTCGATCGTCGAAGGCACCAACGGCAACAACGCCAACGGCGCGGCCACCCGCTGGTCGCCGGACCTGACCGCGACCATCTGGTCGAGCTACAAGGTGGACGACAAGCTGACCGTGGGCGGCGGCGTGCGCTACACCTCGGAGCAGAAGCGCCTGGTCGACCCGGCCGCCAACCCGGCCATAAACAACGTGGCCGCCATTCCATCCTACGCGGTGGCGGACGCGGTGGTGGCTTACAAGTTCTCGAACAACGTGACGCTGCAGCTGAACGTCTACAACCTGTTCGACAAGTTCTACATCAACGCGCTGAACAACGGCGGCTCGCGCTTCACCCTGGGCCTGGAGCGCTCGGCCCAGCTGAGCGCGAACGTCGCCTTCTAAAAAGTTAGCTCCAAAGCAATAATTGCCCCACATTCGGGGTCAGACCTCGATTCTGGAATATTCCAGAATGGAGGTCTGACCCCGAATGTGGGGCAATTTGTATCTGTAGGGAAAAAAATTTGATCGACTCTTTTTTCACCACGTGGGAAGTTGGGATACAATGTTGCGTGCTATTCTCACGCTCTTTGTCAGAATGAAGTAAGCAGTACCAGTCCTTCCCCACAACTTGATGTGCAATCCGCTAACCGGTCAGGCCGTGTCGTGGAAGGTTAGATTAACCCGCCAAACTCATGAAGGAAGAAAGGTGAGCAAGATGATGCAACAATACACCGCCAACTCCTATTTGTTCGGCGGTAATGCACATGTACGTAGAAGAGTTGTATGAAGCCTACCTGGACAATCCAGGTTCGGTGCCCGACAACTGGCGCGCCTATTTCGACTCCATGCAGAATGTCCCCGCGGTCGACGGCTCCAACAAGCCCGACGTGGTCCATTCGTCCGTCATCGCTTCGTTCGCCGAACGCGCCAAGCAGGGCCCGATCCGCGTGGTCACCGCTTCCACCGACCCGGACATGGGCCGCAAGCGCGTCGCCGTCACCCAGCTCATCGCCGCTTACCGCTACCTCGGTTCGCAGTGGGCCAATCTGGACCCGCTGCAGCGCCAGGAACGCCCGACCATTCCTGAACTCGATCCCGCGTTCTACGGCTTCACCGATGCCGACATGGACATCGTGTTCAACATCAGCAATACCTACTTTGGCCAGGAAACCGCGTCCCTGCGCGACCTGCTCAACATGCTGCGCGATACCTACTGCCGTTCGATCGGCGCCGAGTTCATGTACATCGGCGATCCGGCAGAAAAGCGCTGGCTGCAAGAGAAGCTCGAATCGATCCGCTCGACCCCGTCCTTCACGGCCGAGAAAAAAGCCCACATCCTCGACCGCCTGACGGCTGCCGAAGGCCTGGAGCGCTACCTCCACACCAAGTACGTCGGCGCCAAGCGCTTCTCGCTCGAAGGCTCCGAGTCCTTCATCGCCGCGATCGACGAAACCATCCAGCGCGCCGGTGAAAAGGCGTGCAGGAGATCGTCATCGGCATGGCCCACCGCGGCCGTCTGAACGTGCTGGTCAACACCCTGGGCAAGTCGCCCCAGGAACTGTTCGAAGAATTCGAAGGCAAGCACGGCGACGATCTGCCGTCGGGCGACGTCAAGTACCACCAGGGCTTCTCGAGCGACATCTCGACCGCCGATGGCGGTCCGGTGCACCTGTCGCTGGCCTTCAACCCGTCCCACCTCGAGATCGTCAACCCGGTCGTCGAAGGTTCGGTCAAGGCGCGATGGAACGCCGCGGCGACAAGGATGGCGCGCAAGTGCTGCCGATCCTGGTCCACGGCGACGCCGCATTCAGCTTACCAGGGCGTGGTCATGGAAACGCTCAATCTGGCGCAAACCCGCGGCTACGGCACGGGCGGCACGGTCCACATCGTGATCAACAACCAGATCGGCTTCACCACCTCCGACCCGCGCGACGCCCGTTCGACGCTGTACTGCTCGGACGTGGTCAAGATGATCGAAGCGCCGGTCCTTCACGTGAACGGCGACGATCCTGGAAGCTGTCGTTCTGGCCACCCAGATCGCATTGGACTACCGCGTCCAGTTCCAGAAGGATGTCGTGGTCGACATCATCTGCTACCGCAAGCTCGGTCACAATGAACAAGACACGCCAGCGCTGACCCAGCCGCTGATGTACAAGAAAATCGGCCAGCACCCGGGCACCCGCAAGCTGTACGCGGACAAGCTGATCGCCCAGGGTTCGCTGCTTAAGTAGAGCGGCCGACAAGATGGTGTCCGCCTACCGCGACGCCATGGACAGCCAAGCAAGCACACGATCGATCCTGTCATCTCCAACTTCAAGAACAAGTACGCGGTCGACTGGCTGCCGTTCCTGAACAAGAAGTGGACCGATTCGGCCGACACCGCCGTGCCGCTGACCGAACTGAAACGCCTGGCCACCCGCATCACCACGGTGCCGGAAAACTTCAAGGTCCACTCGCTGGTCGAGAAGGTCCTGGCCGACCGCGCCACCATGGGCCGCGGCGAAATGAACCTGGACTGGGGCATGGGCGAACACCTGGCCTACGCATCGCTGGTCGCTTCCGGCTACGCCATTCGCCTGTCGGGCCAGGATGCTTAAGCCGCGGCACCTTCACCCACCGCCACGCCGTGCTGCACGATCAGAACCGCGAACGCTGGGATGCAGGTACCTACGTCCCGCTGTGCAACGTGTCCGAAGGCCAGGCACCGTTCACCGTGATCGACTCGGTCCTGTCCGAAGAAGCCGTACTGGCCTTCGAATACGGCTACTCGACCGCTGAACCGAACACCCTGACCATCTGGGAAGCCCAGTTCGGCGACTTCGCCAACGGCGCGCAAGTGGTGATCGACCAGTTCATCGCCTCCGGCGAAGTGAAATGGGGCCGCGCTTCTGGCCTGGTCATGATGCTGCCGCACGGTTACGAAGGCCAGGGTCCGGAGCACTCGTCGGCCCGTCCTGAACGCTTCCTGCAGCTGTGCGCGGACAACAACATGCAAGTGGTCCAGCCGACCACCGGCGCCCAGATCTTCCACCTGCTGCGCCGCCAGATGGTGCGCCAGTTCCGCAAGCCGCTCGTCATCATGACGCCGAAGTCGCTGCTGCGTAACAAGGACGCTTCGTCGCCATTGTCCGAACTGGCCAAGGGCGCGTTCCAGACCGTGATCGGCGAGACCGACGACAAGATCGTCGCCTCCAAGGTCAAGCGCGTGATCGCTTGCTCGGGCAAGGTCTACTACGATCTGGTGAACAGCCGCAAAACGCGCGGTACCACCGACGTGGCCATCATCCGTGTCGAACAGCTCTATCCATTCCCGCACAAGTCGTTCGCGGCCGAACTGAAGAAGTTCTCGAATGCGACGGAACTGGTCTGGTGCCAGGATGAACCGCAGAATCAGGGCCCATGGTTCCAGATTCAGCACAATATCTTTGAGAGCCTGGAATCGGGCCAGCGCCTGGCCTATGCAGGTCGTCCTGCATCGGCTTCATTAGCCGTCGGTTACAGCGACAAGCACAATGCCCAGCAAAAGGAACTGCTGGAAACCGCATTCGCCAAGCTCAAGGGTTTCATTCTCACCAAATAATTAGCAGACGCGCCTCGCCACGAGCGGGGCGCCACTAAAAACAAGATACGGAGTTTTTCATGGCACAAATCGAAGTTAAAGTCCCAGTGTTGTCGGAATCGGTTGCTGGAAGCGACCCTCTTGGCATGGCACAAAAAGTCGGCCAGCCTATCGGCCATGACGAAAACATGATCGACATCGAGACCGACAAAGTCGTGCTCGAACTGCCAGCGCCTGCCCATGCGGCGTGATCACCCAGATCCTCAAGGGCGACGGCAGCACCGTGGTCATCCGGCTGAAGTGATCGCCATCATCGACACCGAAGCATCGGCGCAAGCGAGCCCGCTGCCGGTGAGCGCCGCCCCGGTGCAAGCCGCTCCTGCCGCACCGGCCGCCGCATCGGGTGGCAGCAAGGGCGACGTGGCCATGCCTAGCCGCCGCCAAGATCCTGGCCGATAACAACATGACCACCGCCGACGTATCGGGCACCGGCAAAGACGGCCGCGTGACCAAGGGCGACGTCCTGGGCGCGGTAGCTGCTTAGGCGTCAAGCCTGCCGCACCGGCACCGCTGGCGCCAGTGGCTGCCAAGCCTGCGCTGCAGCAGGTCGCCGCACCGAGCGTGAACCTGGGCGAGCGTCCGGAAGAGCGCGTGCCGATGAGCCGTCTGCGTGCCCGTATCGCCGAGCGTCTGATCCAGTCGCAATCGACCAACGCGATCCTGACCACGTTCAATGAAGTGAACATGCAGCCGGTGATCGACCTGCGCAACAAGTACAAAGACAAGTTCGAGAAAGAGCACGGCGTCAAGCTGGGCTTCATGTCCTTCTTCGTCAAGGCAGCGGTCGCGGCACTGAAGAAGTACCCGATCATCAACGCTTCGGTCGACGGCAACGACATCGTCTACCACGGCTACTTCGACATCGGTATCGTGGTCGGTTCGCCGCGCGGCCTGGTGGTGCCTATCCTGCGCAATGCCGACCAGATGTCGATCGCCGAGATCGAAAAGAAAATCGGCGAATTCGGCGCCAAGGCCAAGGAAGGCAAGCTGACCCTGGAAGACCTGACCGGCGGTACCTTCTCGATCTCGAACGGCGGCACCTTCGGCTCCATGCTGTCGACCCCGATCATCAACCCGCCGCAGTCGGCCATCCTGGGCGTGCATGCGACCAAGGACCGCGCGGTAGTCGAGAACGGCCAGATCGTGGTGCGTCCGATGAACTACCTGGCGATGTCGTACGACCACCGCATCATCGACGGCCGCGAAGCCGTCCTCGGTCTGGTCACGATGAAGGAAACGCTGGAAGATCCATCGCGCCTGCTGCTGGACCTGTAAGACAAGCGAGCGCGCTGGCAGCAGCGCGTGCCCATGCTGGACATTTTTTGAGAGGTTGAAGCACCGTGAATATCTCCGATGAAATCAAGCGTTTGCACGAACTGCATCAAGCGCGCGCTCTCGGCCGCCGAATTCAGAACAGGCCAAAGCCAAGCTGCTCAATGCCTCCGTCGATCTGAACAAGCCATCGTCCGGCAACGCCAACGATGACTTCGTATCCGATATCTCGCGCCTGCGCCGTTCGCGCTCCGACCGCTGGCTGGGCGGCGTGTGCGGCGGTCTTGGCCGCGTCTCGGGCATCGATGCGTGGATCTGGCGCCTGGTATTTGCCCTGTGCGTGATCTTCGCCGGATTCGGGATCCTGATCTATCTGCTGATGTGGATATTCGTACCAGAAGAATAAAAGGAACAAGTAATGAGCACTTCTAAACAATTCGACGTCGTCGTCATCGGCGCCGGTCCCGGCGGCTACATCGCCGCCATCCGCGCAGCGCAGCTGGGCTTCTCGGTTGCCTGTATCGATGAATGGGCGAACGCCAAGGGCGGCCCGGCACCGGGCGGCACCTGCACCAACGTGGGCTGCATTCCATCGAAGGCGCTGCTGCAATCGTCCGAGCACTTCGAGCACGCCGGTCACGCGTTCAAGGAACACGGCATCGATGTCAGCCAGCCTGTCGCTGAACCTGCCGCAAATGCTCAAGCGCAAAGAGACCGTCGTCAAGCAGAACAACGACGGCATCCTGTACCTGTTCAAGAAGAACAAGGTCACCTTCTTCCACGGCCGCGGCGCATTCAGCCGGCAGCGGTGGATGGCGGCTACACCGTCAGCGTCACCGGCGCCAATGCCGAGACGCTGCAGGCCAAGCACGTGGTGGTGGCAACCGGCTCCAACGCGCGAACTGCCGGGCGCACCGTTCGATGAAAAACTGATCCTGTCGAACACCGGCGCGCTCGCCATCGACGCCGTTCCGGCCAAGCTGGGGGTGATCGGCGCCAAGCGTGATCGGCCTTGAAATGGGCAGCGTATGGCGCCGCCTGGGTTCCGAAGTGACCGTGCTCGAAGGTCTGCCGACCTTCCTGGGCGCCGTCGACGAGCAGATCGCCAAGGAAGCAGGCAAGCTGTTTTCCAAGCAGGGTCTGGGCATCCACCTGGGCGTGAAGATCTCCAAAGTCACGGTTTAAGCAAGAACGACGTCACCGTGGAATACGCGGATTCGACCGGCGCGGCGCAAAAGGCCGTGTTCGACAAGCTGATCATCTCGATCGGCCGCGTGCCGAACACGAATGGCTTGAATGCCGATGCGGTGGGCCTCAAGCTCGACGAGCGCGGTTTTATCGCCGTCGACGACGACTGCAAGACCAATCTGCCGGGCGTATGGGCAGTGGGCGACGTGGTGCGCGGCCCGATGCTGGCGCACAAGGCCGAGGAAGAGGGCGTTGCCGTGGCCGAGCGTATCGCCGGTCAACATGGCCACACCAACTTCAACACGATTCCGTGGGTGATCTACACCTCGCCGGAAATCGCGTGGGTCGGTCAGACCGAGCAGCAGCTCAAAGCGGCAGGCGTGGCGTACAAGGCCTAAGCACCTTCCCGTTCATGGCCAACGGCCGTGCACGCGCTGGGCGATACCTCGGGCATGGTCAAGTTCCTGGCCGATGCGACCACCGATGAAATCCTGGGCGTGCACATTGTTGGTCCGATGGCGTCCGAGCTGATTTCGGAAGCGGTTGTCGCAATGGAGTTCCGTGCTTCGGCCGAAGACATCGCCCGCATCTGCCACGCGCACCCATCGCTGTCGGAAGCGACCAAGGAAGCCGCACTGGCGATCGACAAGCGTTCGCTCAACTTCTAAGTTGGCTTCAAAACGTCGTCCTCGCGAAGGCGGGCTCGCATGCGAGCCCGCCTTCATGAGAGGGCGACGTTGGTTTTTGCTGTATCCCTTTTTCTTCGCGGTTCCATAAAGCGCTCCAATGAACGTCCAAGAGTTCTACCAGCACTCCCTCGCCCAGCGCGGCTACCAGTCCGATCCGGCCCAGCAGCGCGCCGTGGACCGGCTGCAGCAGGCGTTCGAGGAATGGGTGCACTTTCGCGGACAGCGTTCATCGACCTTCAAGCGCCTGATCAACCGCCCGGACGTGCCGCGTGGCGTCTACCTGTGGGGTGGCGTCGGACGCGGCAAGTCGTTTTTGATGGACAGCTTCTATTCGGTCGTGCCGGTGGTGCGCAAGACGCGCGTGCACTTCCATGAATTCATGCGCGACGTCCACCGCCAGCTCGACGACATGAAAGGCGTGGCCGATCCGCTCGACGACGTGGCGCGCAACATCGCCAAAAAATACCGCCTGATCTGCTTCGACGAATTCCACGTCTCGGACATCGCCGACGCGATGATCCTGTATAACCTGCTGTCGGCCCTGTTCGACAATGGCGTGTCCTTCATCATGACCTCGAACTACGATCCGGACCTGCTGTACCCGGACGGACTGCATCGCGACCGCATGCTGCCGACCATCGCCCTGCTCAAGGACAAGCTTGACGTTCTCAACGTCGACGCTTAAGACACCGATTACCGCAAGCGCGCACTGGAGCAAGTCGAGAGCTACTACACGCCGCTGGGCGCGACGGCCGACCATGCGCTGCGCACCGCGTATTCAAAAATCGCCGAAGTGGCCGATGAAGACCCGCACGTGCGCATCGAGGGACGCGAGATCCACGCGCTGCAGCTGCGCGCATGGCATCATCTGGTTCGATTTCGTGACCCTGTGCGGCGGTCCGCGCTCGCAGAACGATTACCTGGAACTGGCCAGCCGCTTCCACACCGTGATCCTGTCCGGCATTCCACGATGTCGGCCGCGCAGTCGTCCGAGGCGCGCCGCTTCACCTGGCTGATCGACGTGTTCTACGATCACAAGGTCAAATTGCTGATGTCGGCCGAGGTCGCGCCCGAAGAGCTGTACACCCAGGGGACGCTGTCGAACGAGTTTCACCGCACGGTCTCGCGTATCATTGAGATGCAATCGCGCGAATACATGGAAGCCGAACGCCGCGGCGCGGCCGACGCGCTGGCCTGACTAGCACACAAGGATAAACAATATGATGCAACCATTCGAGCTGCGCGTTCTGCGCAGCGGGCTTCTACTGGCCGCCGTCGCCGGGCTGGCTGCCTGCACCACGGTGCTGCTGCCGCCGAACATCACGCCCGTGGTCGCGCCGTCCACCTCGGTGGCCGACGCCTAAGCGCCCGCCTCGAGAAAGTCAAGACCGAGCGTGCCGCCATCGAGGCGGAGTTTGCCGCGAGCGAGCAGGTCTGCTACACCAAGTTTTTCGTCAATAGCTGCCTGGACGAGGCCAAGGAAAAGCGGCGCAGTGCGCTGGCCTACCAGCGCGCGGTCGAGGTGGAGGCGGAGCACTTCCGGCGCAAGGCCGTGGTCGACCAGCGCGACCGCGATGTCGAGGTAGCGGTCAAGGAGTTCGAAGAAGGCGAAGCGCGCGTGCCGCCATGCCGCCCGAGGCGCCGAAAGCGGCTGCCGAACGCAAGCCGGTCGCGCCGCGCGCCACGCTGGCCGAACGGCGCGCCAACCAGGACGCCAAACTGGCACGCCATGCCGCTCAGGAAAAGGCGGCCGCGCCAAAGCGGGCGGCCAGGGCCAAGGAATTCGAGCAGCGCCGCCTGGAATCGGCCGAGCGCCAGCTGAAAGTGGCGAAGAAGAAGGCGGAAAAAGCCGAGAAGGCGCTGCAGACGGTCGATCCGGCCAAGTAAGCCTGGCAACGGGCCTTAAACGACATCGCCCCCTGCTAGTGCGGGGGCGATGTCGTTTAAGGCAATGCGATTTACACAGCGCGGCGCATTTTCTCCACCACGTAGTTCTTCGGCTCTTTCGGCAATTTCACGAACTTGATGATCGCCATCGTGCAATTGTCGCCCTTGCCCTGGGCACGCTCGTTGGCTTTGTTGATCAGCATTTCGGACGCCGTGCGCGGAGTCGCCTTGCTGGTGACGGCGCCCAGCTCGGTATCGGTAAAGAAGTGCCACAGCCCGTCGGTGCACAGCAGGAAGGTGTCGCTTACCACCACGTGCTCGTGGACGCCGATGGTGCAGAACGGTTCCTTGCGGCTGTTGCCCAGCACATTGAGCAGCAGTTTCGAATGGCGGTGATTCTTGGCCGCTTCCGGCGGCAGCTTGTCGGTCGCGATCAGGTGTTCGACGTACGCCACGTCGTTCGAGCGCAGCACGCACTCGGATTTGACGAAGTGGTACAGGCGCGAGTCGCCCACATGGCCCCAGACCGCGCGCCCGTCCGGCGTGATGATCAGGCCCACGAAACTGCAATGGGCTTCGACCTTGGTCAAAAACGAGTTCATCTTGATGATCATGTGCGTCTCGTGCACGATCTCGCGCAGCAAGTCGGCCAGCCGCTCGGTCGTCGGGCAGTCGCCCGGCTTGAACTCGTCGAACACGAGTTTGGCGGTATGCAGCACCTGCTCCGAGGCGGCCGAGCCGCCGAGCAAGCCGTCTGTCAATACGGCCAGGACGTACCCTGGCGCGCGGGCGCCCGTGAACAGGGCTGTGCGGTCATTTTGTTGCGGTCGGCTGCCAATGTGCTGTGCAGTACCCGCTTCTAGCTTGTATGGTGTCATAAACTTGGCTTGTGTCCTGGCTGCGTTACCATATTGCTTTCTTCACTAGCCATCAATCTATATTGGCGGCAACGTCGGCGTATATTAAACTATGCACCGGGAAGCCCGAATGTTGCAAGTGGAGACTATTTACTAAGCGACACGAATTGTTACCGATTGTAATGCGCTTCCGGCTCCGCACCAATGCCGCTACCGAAATATACCTGCCGGGAACCTCACCACCATGACTGACGTCCAAGAAATTCAGCGCCGTTTGATCGAGCTCGATGTGGAACATCGCGATCTGGATGCGGTCATCGATATGTTGATCCTGGACGGGCACCACGACCAGTTGCAATTGCGTCGCCTCAAAAAACGCAAGCTGCAACTGAAAGACCACATCACCTTGTTGAAAATGCAATTGGTGCCGGACGTCCCGGCCTGATCCGTCTTCGCACCACTGAAACGCCACTTTGACCGATCCTACAAGGGCGCCCGAGGCGCCAACCGACGCCGATGATGCCGTCGCACCCGCTGGGAAACACGATGCCGAGATCGACCGCCTGTTCAGCGCCGGCGGTCCGCTCGCGCCTGCGGTCGGCAGTTTCAGCCCGCGCCGTTCGCAAACCGAAATGGCGAAGGCGATCGCCCAGGCCATCGCCGACCAGACCACCCTGATTGCCGAGGCTTAGCACCGGCACCGGCAAGACCTTCGCCTACCTGGTGCCCGCGCTGTTGTGGGGCGGAAAAACCATCGTCTCGACAGGTACTAAAAATCTTCAGGATCAGTTGTTTCTGCGCGACATTCCAACCGTGCGGGCGGCCCTGCGCGCCCCGGTCTCGGTAGCCCTGCTCAAGGGCCGCTCGAACTATGTCTGCCATTACCACCTCGAACGCACGCTCCAGAACGGCCGCATGACCTCGCGCGAGGACGTGGGCAACCTGCGCGAGATCTCGCGCTTCATCAAGATGACCACCTCGGGCGACAAGGCCGAGCTGGCCAAGGTGCCCGAGAACGCGCTGATCTGGAACCTGGTCACGTCCACCCACGACACCTGCATGGGCACCGAGTGCCAGTACTACCAGGATTGCTTCGTGATGAAGGCGCGCCGCGAGGCGCAGCAGGCGGACGTGGTGGTGGTCAACCACCACCTGTTCTTTGCCGACGTCGCGCTCAAGGATACCGGCGTGGCCGAGCTGCTGCCGTCGGCCAACACCATCATCTTCGACGAGGCCCACCAGCTGCCTGACACGGCCACGCTGTTCTTCGGTCAGACCGTGTCCACCTCGCACATCCTGGAACTGTGCCGCGACGTGCTGGCCGAAGGCCTGGCGCACGCGCGCGGCGGCCCGGACTGGGCTAAGACCGTCACGGTGGTGGAAAAGGCCGCGCGCGATCTGCGCCTGACCTTCCCGCAAGACATCATGCGCCTGTCGCTGGCGCAGATCATGCCGTCGTCCGACTTCTTCCCGGCCTTCGACCTGCTCAAGGAAAAGCTGGCCGAGATGATCACCGTGCTCGAAGATAACGCCGCGCGCGCCGAGACGCTCGAACAGTGCCGCGTGCGCGCGGTCGAACTGGCCGCCTCGCTCGACGCCTGGAAGCCCGACGCCAAGGGCAAGGTGGTCGAGGGCGATCAGGCCGTGCTGTGGGTCGAGGCGTTCTCGTCCTCCCTGCATCTGCACAAGACGCCGCTGTCGATCGCGCCGATCTTCACCAACCAGCGCGAAGGTACACCGCGCAGCTGGATCTTTACCTCGGCCACGCTGGCGGTCAAGAACGACTTCAAGCATTTCTCGAACCAGATGGGCCTGACGGGCGAGCTAAGCCCAGACCTGGCCGAGCCCCTTCAACTACGAGCAGCAAGGCTTGCTGTACGTGCCGACCGGCTTGCCGGAACCAGAATTCCTTCGGCTACACCGACGCCGTGATTGACGCGGCCCTGCCGGTGATCGAGGCGGTAGGCAGGGCGCACCTTCTTCCTGTGCACGACGATTCGCGCCGTCAAGCAGGTGTCCGAACGCCTGCGCGACGAGTTCTGCCCAGCGCGGCCTGAACTTCCCCCTGTTCGTGCAGGGAGAACGGGGCCGCACCGAGCTGCTCGATTCCTTCCGCAACGCGGGCAACGGGGTGCTGGTCGGCAGCCAGAGTTTCTGGGAAGGCGTGGACGTGCGCGGCGACGCGCTCTCGCTGGTGATCATCGACAAGCTGCCGTTCGCGCCGCCCGACGACCCGGTGCTGGCAGCCCGCATCGACGTCATGGAAAAGCAGGGCATGAACGGTTTCATGCACCACACGCTGCCGGAAGCGATCATCAATCTGAAACAGGGCGCCGGACGCCTGATCCGCGACGAGACCGACCGCGGCGTGCTGATGATCTGCGATCCGCGCCTGATCAGCAAATCGTACGGCAAGCGGGTCTGGCAAAGCCTGCCGTCGTTCAAACGCACCCGCCTGGAAGCGGACGTGGTGGCGTTCTTCCAACCGCAGCAAGCAAGCTCAGAGGAATAAACATGGCAGTGTTCAAATCGATGGTGCTGGCAGTGGCATTGGCCTGCGCCTAGCCTGGGCGGCATGCAGGTGCAGGCGGCCGAGGCGGCAGCGGCCCAGCCGGTGCCCAAGTCGGTGGCCGAATCGGCGGCGGCGCACGAACTGGCCGCGCTGGCCGACCGCTACTACGAGGCGCAGGCGCGCTTCGAGCCGCTCAATGCCACCTTCATGCTAGACGACAACCGCTTTGACGACCTGCTGCCGATGACGCTGGTGCTTAGGCCGTGCGCGCGCCAGTACGCGATGCTGCACGAGGTGCATGAGCAGCTGACCCGGATCGACCGCAGCAAGCTGTCGGCGGCGGACGGCACCACCTTCGACATCCTCGCCTTCGAGCTGGCCGCGCTGCTGCGCATGGAGCCGTTCAAGGATTACCTGATGCCGATGACGCACATGGACAGCTTGCCGGTGGTGCTGGCCAATTTCGGCGGCGGGCAGGGCTCGCAGCCGCTGACCACGGTGGCCCAGTACGACGCTTACCTCAAGCGCATCGCGGCCCTGCCGCAGTGGACCGACGCGGCCATCGCCAACATGCGCAGTGGCATGCGCGAGAAGATCGTGCTGCCCAAGGCGCTCGTGCTTGGCCTGCTGCCGCAGATCAAGTCGCTGGCCGCGGCCAGCGTCGCCAAGAGCGATTTCTACACCCCGATCGGCAACTTGCTTAGGCCACCTTCAGCATGATGAGAAAGCCCGCCTGAAGGGCGCCTACGGCAATGCCGTGCGCGAGAACGTCTTGCCGTCGCTGCGCAAGCTGGCCGTGTTCCTCGAAAACGATTACCTGCTTACCGCACGCGAGAGCGCTTAGCTGGAGCGCGTGCCGGGTGGCGCCGCCTGGTACCAGAACTGGGTGGCGGTGCAAACCACCAGCACCATGGCGCCCGACGAGATTCACCGCATCGGCCTGGCCGAAGTGGCGCGCATTCACGCCGAACTGGCCAAGCTGGGACCGAAGCTCGGCTACAGCGGCGCGCCGTCCGGCCTGCCGCGCTGGCTCGCCCAGCAGGAGAAATACCGCCCGTTCAAGACCGACGAACAGGTGCTGCAGGCCTACCGCGACATCAATGCCCGTCTCCAGCCCAAGCTGGCGCAGCTGTTTGCCACCTTGCCGAAAGCCCCGCTCGAGATCCGTGCCGAGCCGCCGCTGTCATGCGACACGGCGTCCGACCATTACACGGGCGCGGCCGCGGACGGTACGCGCCCGGGCATGTTCTGGGCCGTGATTCCCGATCCGTCCGGCTACGCGAGCACCAAGATGACCGCGCTGTTCCTGCATGAAGGCAATCCCGGTCACCACTTCCAGCTGTCCAAACAGCAGGACTTGCCGGTGCCGAAGTTCCGTAAGTTCGGCGGCAACAACGCCTACATCGAAGGCTGGGCGCTGTACGCCGAATCGCTGGGCAAGGAGATGGGCCTGTACGAGGATCCGAACGCGTATGCTTAGGCTTCCTGTTGCTGGACTTGCGCCGCGCCGCGCGCCTGGTGGTCGACACCGGCCTGCACGCGAAAGGATGGACGCGCGAACAGACGGTGCAGTACCTGATCGACGAAGCGGGCGATACCCAGGACAGCGCGGTCAATGCGACCGAGCGCTACATGGCCTGGCCGGGACAGGCGCTCGGCTACAAGGTAGGGGCGCTGAAGATCCAGGAATTGCGCGAGCGCGCCAGCAAGGCGCTCGGCCCCCGCTTCAAGCTGGCCCAGTTCCACGACGCGGTGCTGGCCGAAGGCAGCCTGCCGCTCGGCCTGCTGGAAACGCGCATCAACGCCTGGATTGCACAACAGGCAAACTAAGTGGCGGTAGGCGGCTTAGCGATTTTACCGTCGCCTTGGCGGCACTCTCGTGGTATTTTGAACATTAGTGCGGATTTGAACACTTGATTCAGACCGTTTCCACTGTCCATCCCGGGAGTTCCACCATGTTCGATCGCCTCAAACGCAGCTTTGACCTCGTCAAGGCCAGTGCCGCTGTCCTGCGCCAGGACAGCCAGCTGCTGGTCTTTCCCCTCATTTCAGGCCTGGCCTCGCTGGTCGTGATCCTGTGCTTCGCGCTGCCGATCTTTGGCTTCCGCGCGTTCGACCAGATCGGTGGCGGCGCCAACCCCACGCTGTACGCGGCCGGCTTCCTGTTCTACGTGATCCAGTATTTCGTCATTTTCTACTTCAACGTGGCACTGGTGGGCGCCGCCATGATCCGCATGGATGGCGGCGTGCCGACCCTGTCGGCCTAAGCATCGTGGTCGCCAACAGCCGTCTCGGTTCCATCCTCGGCTATGCGGTGATCGCGGCCACGGTCGGCGTGATTCTGCGCGCGATCCAGGAACGCGTCGGTTTCCTCGGCCGCATCATCGTCGGCATGCTGGGCGTGGGCTGGACCATCGCGACCTTCCTGGTGGTGCCGGTGCTGGTGGCGCGCGACAAGGGCCCGGTCGATTCGATCAAGGACAGCGCCGCGCTGCTCAAGCAAACCTGGGGTGAAAACGTGATCGGCCAGGCCTAGAATGAGCACCTTCTTCGGCTTGCTGTACGTGGCGCTGGTGCTGGGCGCCTTCGGCCTGGTGGCGCTGGCCGCGTCGCTGCACAGCGCCGTGCTGCTGACCCTGGTGATCGTGTGCGCGGTGGCACTGTTCGTGGTGACGGGCCTGATTCAGAGCGCCTTGTCGGGCATCTATTCGGCGGCCCTGTACCGCTACGCTTCCGGCGGCAACACCGGCGGCGCGTTCGACAACACGGTACTGGCTGGCGCCTTCCAGCCGAAGTAAGCAAGCAGCAGGGGGGCGGGCGGCGCGTGCCGCCCGCCCTTTTTTTATTTGCCCGGCAGGATCACGACCTTGCCCGTCACCTTGCGCGCGGCCATGTCATTGAGCGCCGCCGCCGTCTCGCCGAGCGCATAGCGGCCCGAGATGTGCGGCTTGATTTTGCCTTCGGCCAGCCATCCCATCAGCTGGCGCATCGCGCCCATGTTCGCCTTCGGTTCCCGTTTGGCGAATTCACCCCAGAACACCCCCATCAGCGAGGCGCCCTTGAGCAGCGTCAGGTTCAGCGGCAGCTTGGGGATTTCGCCATTGGCAAAGCCGACCACCAGGTAGCGTCCGCGCCAGCCGATCGAGCGGAAGGCTAGGCTCGGCGTACACCCCGCCCACCGGATCGTAGATCACGTCCGGTCCCTTGCCGCCGGTGGCCGCCTTGATGGCTTCGCGCAAGTCTTCGGTCGTGTAGTTGATGGTGGCGTCGGCGCCGTGGGCGCGGCACACGGCCAGCTTTTCCTCGCTCGAGGCGGCCGCGATCACGCGCGCGCCGAGCGCCTTGCCGATCTCGATCGCCGCCAGGCCGACCCCATGGCGGCGCCCAGCACCAGCATGGTTTCGCCTTCCTTGAGGGCGGCGCGGTCGACCACCGCGTGGTGCGAGGTGCCGTAGGTGAGGGTGATGGCGGCTGCCGTGTCGAAGTCCATGCCGGGTGGCATAGGCATCAGGGCTTGCACCGGCACCACGATCTGCTGGGCAAACGCGCCCTGGGCGGTGAAGGCGATCACCTTGTCGCCGGGCTTGAAGGCGGTCACGCCGTCGCCCACCGCGCGCACCACGCCCGACAATTCGCTGCCCGGCGTGAACGGCAGTTCAGGCTTGAACTGGTACTTGCCCTGGATGATCAGGACGTCGGGGAAATTGACGCCGGCCGCCATCACGTCCAGCGCGACCTGGCCGGGGCCGGGCAGGGGATCGGGCAAGTCCTCGATGACGAGGGTGTCGGGCATTCCCCATGCGTTGCAAACCACGGCTTTCATTGGCGTCTCCTGTGTTTTAAGAAAAATAGTACGACCGTTTGATTTTCCGATTATGCCTTAATTTTCCGCCCTGCGCCGGGGGCGATCCGGGCCCCTTGCGGACGCGCAAAGCGGCCAGTGCCGAGCTTGTTAAAGTCGGGGATGGGGTCCGCACTTCGGAAAGGGAGGATGAAATGGCAATCCGTTACGGCTGTTTCTTCAGTTATGCCCATGGCCGATACGAACTCATGAACAAGTTCAAGGCCGCCCTGTCGGAAGCGATCCGCTGCTATCTGGAGCCGTATTTCGATAACGAGGACGAGCTGTTCATCGACACCGAGCAGCTCGGCGGCGGCGACGACATCGACCGCCGCATCGCGCGCTGTGTGCAAAGCGTGTCGATGATCCTGATCTACACGCCCAAGTACGAAGCCCATGGCTATACCCGGCGCGAGTACGCCGCCATGCAGATGCTCGAACACGAACGGGGCCAGTGGTATCCGATGCCGAGCCACCTGATCATCCCGGTGATCATGACCATGCATCCGGCCAAGCTGCCGCCGCAAATCACCAATTCCAGCCTGTACGTTGATTTCTCGCACTTCACGATGGCCACCAGCGATCTGAAGTCGAACCCGGATTTTCTTCCGGACATAAAAAGATTGTCGAGCGGATCGTTATTCACTATCAGTACCAAAAAGGTACACGCCCGTGGGCCATGACTGCAACCAATTCGTGCTCCCCGATGTCCCACCTGAATGGCGCGATCTGCCGGATTTGTCTTTCCCAAAAAAATAGAGGAGCACTAATGGAACTCAAACGCATTACACTGCCGCCGATAACCGCTCCCGGCGAGGTGACCACGTTTTACTCTTTCGAGAGCGGAACGGCGCGCAGTATCGCGCTGTCGAATACAGCAGTGCTGCTGGCGGGGCGCGACAACGCCACCGTGCCGGTACTGATGATCGATTGGGATACCGAATCACCGGGGCTGCACCACCATTTCGGCCGCCAGGACGCGCGTCCCGGCCTGCTCGAATACTTCCAGGCTTGCCAGGACCACCTGCGCACGCTTGGCCACGGCCCGGCCGCCGCGGACGACACCGCGCTCGCGCTGCGTGCTCGAAGCGGTCGACTGGGAGCTGTATGTCGAACGGGTGGACCAAAGCCGTCCCCTGTATCTCATGCGCTTACTACCGCTTCGACGACAATTACGGCGAGCGTGCCGACCAAATGGACTGGGACAGCCTGTTTGCCGCCTGCCCGGCCCTGTTCCGCTGCTTCGGCGAACACCTGGGCCGTGCGCTTCCGCCATGTGCTGATTGACGCGCGCAGCGGCCGCTCGGCGGCGGTCAGCATCTGCACCACCTTGCTGCCGTCGCGCCTGGTCACCCTGTTCACGCCGAACCAGCGCAGCCTGGACGGGCTGTCGGGCGTGGTCACGCGCGCCATCGACTACCGCTGCAGCCACGAGGAAGAGCAGCGCCCGCTGCTGGTCTATCCGCTGCCCTCGTCGATCGACAGCGCCGACTGCGAGCGGCGCATCCAGTGGCGGCGCGGCGATCCCCAGCGCGGCCTGGTAAACTACCAGCCGGTGCTGGAAAAACTGCTGCGCCAGTGCTACAGCCTGTCCCGGCTTTCGCTCGACAGCTACTTCAATGAAGTGCAGCTCCAGCAAACCAATGCCATGTCCGGCGGCGACCAGCTGCCCGCCATGATCGCGCGCGACGCCGACCGCTTTTCGCTCACGCGCACCTTCGAGACCCTGCTGGCCTGGCTGGCCGACGGCCGCTTTCCCTGGCAATCCCTGGACGAAGTGCGCCTGGCCGACGCCATCATGCCGCGCCCGCGCGCGGCTCGGCGACTGCGTGGGCGGCGCCATCTCGCTGCCGCTGGCCGCCGATCTGACCCGCCTGGGCATGCTGTACCGGGAGCAGGGCAGGCAGGCCGAGGCGCTGTCCTGCTTCGAAGAAAGCCTGTCCCTGCGCCAGCGCGTCCTCGGCGAAGACCATCCCGACACGCGCCGCAGCCGCACCCCACCTGGCCGCGCTGCTGCGCGACGACGCCAAGCAAGCTGCCCGAGGCCAGCTTTCTCCACGAATTGCTGGTCGAAGACTGCCAGCGCCTGCTTGGCGCCGACCATCCCGATACCCTGGCGGCGCGCCTGTCGCTGGCCGCCACGCTGGCCGCGCTCGGCGAGTTCGAGCGCGCCCTGGTGCTGCACGAGCACATCATCGGCGATTGCGAACGCCTGTTCGGGCCGACCAGCACGATGACGCTCGACAGCCTGGCCGGGCAGGCGCAGACGCTGACCCGGCGCGGCGAATTCTCGCGCGCGCATGGTCTACGAGCGGGTGCTCGAAGGGCGCGAACGGCTGCTGGGCGCCGAGCATGCCGATACCGTGCGTGCGGCCCAGCAGCTGGCCATGCTGCTCTACGAAATGGGCGACCTGAACCACGCGCGCAAGCTGCAGGAAAGCGTGGTGGCCGCGCGCGACCGCCATCTGGGCAACGACCATGCGCTCACGCTCGAAGCGCGCGAGCAGCTGGCCGAAATCCTGGCCGCGCAAAGCGATATCGAGGGCGTGCGCAAGGTGCTCGAGGCGCTCGCCGCCGGGCGCGAGCGCAGCCTCGGGGCCGAGCATCCCGATACCCTGTCGATCCAGCTGCGGCTCGCTTCCATGCTCAGCGATTACGGCGACCACGGCGACCTGGACGCAGCGCGCCGCCTGCAGCAGCAACTGCTGAGCCTGCACGAACGGGTGCACGGGGTCGACGACCTGCACACGCTCAACTGCAAGAAGGCGCTGGCCACCACGCTGTCGCGCCAGGGCCACAGCGTGGACGCGCACAAGCTCGAGGAATCGGTGCTGGTAAGCAGCGCCCGCCCTGATCAGCAACCGCGGCGTGGCCATGCAGCCGCGACGACTCGCACGCGGGCGCGCTCGGCCTGCGTGCCTCGATCCTCGACGCGCGACGGCGTGGGCCAGGCCGAAACCCTGAGCCACAAGCTGGCCCAGCTGCAGCAGCTGATCGACAACCGCAGCGAGCGCGAAGCGCGCGAACTGGCCGACAGCCTGCGCCAGTCGGTCTTGCGGCCGAACGCGGCCAATCCGCTGCGCCTGCGCGGGGTGGCGATGATCAAGCAAGTCTACCTGCAGGAGAACGACAAGGATGCGCTGCTGTCGTTTGCACAAGATGAGGTGTCATCGTTGCAAGAAGCCCTGAAGGAGGTGGCGGCCGGGCGCGCCACGACCATTCCCTAGCAGGCGGGGCCTAGGCCAGAAAATCTTGCACCCAGGAGAGCGATGCGACCGTTGCATCAGGTAAAATCGCTGCATGAGAATTCTTATTAGCAATGACGACGGCTATCTCGCCCCCGGTCTCGAGGCGCTGGCCGGTGCCCTCGCATCGATCGCCGATATCGTCGTCGTCGCGCCTGACAGCAACCGCTCCGGCGCGTCCAATTCCCTGTCGCTCGACCGCCCCCTGTCCGTGCAGCAAGCGGCCAACGGTTTCTATTTTGTCAATGGTACGCCGACCGACTGCGTGCACGTGGCGCTGACCGGTCTGCTCGACTACCGGCCCGACATGGTGGTGTCGGGCATCAACAACGGCCAGAACATGGGCGACGACACCCTGTATTCGGGGACCGTCGCGGCCGCCACCGAAGCGTATTTGTTCGGCATACCCGCGATCGCCTTCTCGCAAGTGGCGCACGGCTGGGAACACATCGATGCGGCCGCCAAAGTGGCGCGCGACATCGTCCTGCGCCGCTTCGACGAATTGCCCTCGCCTTATTTGTTGAACGTGAACATCCCGAATCTGCCGTTCGAGGCCATGGGCGCGCTGCGCGCGACCCGGCTGGGACGGCGCCACCAGTCGGAACCGGTGATCCGGGCCCAGGACCCGCGCGGACGCGACATTTACTGGATCGGCCCGCCCGGCGCCTGCCTCGATGCGGGCGAGGGCACCGATTTTCACGCCACCGCCCAGGGCGACATTTCGATCACGCCGCTCCAGATCGACCTGACCCACAAGACCGAGCTCGCGCTGCTGGCCCGGGGCCTGGCATGACCGAAAAGCGCAGCACCTTCCCGCTTCCCCTGTCGTCGGTGACGGGCACGGGCAGCGCTGCTTAAGCAAGACCGGCGGCGGCAAGGCGCCCGCCTATGCAGCCAAGCCAAAGTCGCCACGCCGCAGACGGCCACCCGCAACGCGGCCCACACGCCATGGCCAAGGCCTGGACGGCGCCGGTGGCGTCGCCCTCCAAGTCGCACAGCGGCGCGCTGGCCCGCAGCCAGGCCCAGCCCCTGCAGGCGCCGCGCCAGGACCTGATGGTGTCGGACGCGATCCGGCGCGCGATGGTCACGCGCGTGGCCAAACAGGGCGTGCAGGACCAGGTGGTGCTGGCCGCGCTCGACACCGTGCCGCGCCACCGCTTCATTGACGAGGCGCTTTCGGCCCAGGCCTACATCGACGCCTCGCTGCCGATCGGCCACCACCAGACCATTTCCCAGCCGTATATCGTGGGCCGCATGATCGAAGTGATGCGCAACGGCGGCAAGCTGAGCCGTGTGCTCGAGATCGGCACCGGCTGCGGCTACCAGGCGGCAGTGCTGTCCTGCGTGGCCCAGGACGTGTATTCGATCGAGCGCATCAAGCCCCTGCACGAGCTGGCCAAGAACAATTTGCGGCCCCTGCGGATCGCCAATCTGCGTTTGCACTACGGAGATGGTATGCTAGGCTTGCCGCAGGCCGCGCCATTTGATGGCATTATTCTGGCTGCGGCAGGTCTCGAAGTACCCCAGGCTCTGCTGGAACAGCTTGCCATAGGCGGCCGCCTGGTCGCCCCGGTGGGCGCCCGTGTCCAGCACTTGCAACTAATCACGCGCACCGGCAAGTCGGAATGGACAGAGCGAAACGCTCGAAGATTGCCATTTTGTGCCGCTGCGCCCCGGGACCGTGTGATCCCGTGCCCCATGAGTTCGATATAACAACGATGAGAATGAAACGCCTAAGCCAACTTACCCTGCTGACCCTGATTGCCGGGCTGCTCAGCGCCTGTAACGGCACCTTGCGCCAGGCGCCGGTGGAAGACCGCAAGCCCTCGCACGACACCCGTCCCGAAAAACCCGCGGCCGAGGAACCGAAAGACGAACGCGGCTTCTACACCGTCAAGAAGGGCGACACGCTGCTGCGCATCGCGCTCGACTACGGCCAGAATTACCACGACATCGTGGCCTGGAATAACCTGGCCAATCCGAACGACATCAAGGTCGACCAGGTGCTGCGCGTGGCGCCGCCCGACGATACCGGCGTCAAGACCATGCCGGTCGCGGTCGCGCCCGAGATCAAGCCGGTGCAGCCGCCCGTGCCGCGCAAGACCAGCCCGCGCGGCGACAAGAAACCGTACTCCGAAGCAGCGCTGGCCGACGCCCGCGGCGACGGCAACGGCAAGCCGGACGAGAAACCCGATCCGGTGCTTAGCCCCGTCCGGCCGTGGCCGCCGTGGCGCCATCGTCGAGCATTACCATGCAGCAGCACCGTGACCGCCACCGACGATGACAAGCTGACCTGGATGTGGCCGTCGGACGGCAAGATCGTCGCCACCTTCGACGAAGGAAAAAACAAGGGCATCGATATCGGCGGCAAGGCTTAGCCAGCAAGTCATGGCGGCCAGTTCCGGTAAAGTCATGTATGCGGGCAGTGGCATCCGCGGTTATGGTAATCTGGTGATAGTGAAGCATAACAATAGCCTGTTGTCGGCGTATGCACACAACCGCAGCATCAGCGTCAAGGAAGGCCAGACCGTGAACAAGGGCCAGGTGATCGCCGAGATGGGAGATTCCGATTCCGACGCTGTCAAACTGCATTTCGAGATCCGCCAGCAGGGCAAGCCGGTGGATCCGTCGAGGTTCTTGCCCAGCCGTTAGAACGTGTACTGACCGCTAGCCGGTTATCGGGGTCACCCATGACACACTCGCCGCACCAGCTCGATGACGACACCGCTTCGGAAGATTTTCCGGACGAGCCGCTGGACGACGCGGTGCTCGAGCCGGACGAGGGGGCGACGCCGAAGGCGCCCCCGAAGTGGCGGCCGTGCTGGAAAGCGTCGACGAACTCAAGAAAGTGCTCGCGGCCGAACTCTCGACCGACACCACCCAGCATTACCTGAACCAGATCGGCACCCGGGCGCTGCTCACCGCGCCCCAGGAAGTGCACTACGCCACCCTGGCCAAGGCGGGCGACTTCGACGCCCGTCAGACCATGATCGAACACAACCTGCGGCTGGTGGTGTCGATCGCCAAGCACTACATCAACCGCGGCGTGGTCCTGCTCGACATGATCGAGGAGGGCAACATCGGCCTGATGCGCGCGATCGACAAGTTCGAGCCCGAGCGCGGCTTCCGCTTCTCCACCTACGCCACCTGGTGGATCCGCCAGAGCATCGAGCGCGCCATCATGAACCAGGCGCGCACGGTGCGCCTGCCGGTGCACATGGTGCGCGAACTGAACCAGATCCTGCGCGCCAAGTACCACCTCGAAGCCCAACACCACGACGGCAAGGATGCCAGCGCCGAAGACATCGCCAGCCTGGTCGGGCGCCCGGTGGAGGAGGTGCAGGACATCCTGGCCCTGTCCGAGCACGCCACCTCGCTCGACGCCCCGCTCGACAACGATCCCCAGTCCTCGCTGATGGACATGCTGCCCGGCGACGCCGAAGACAGCCCCGACGCGCGCCCGAACACCACGAAATGACGCTGCTGGTGCGCGACTGGCTCACCCGCCTGCCGGACAAGCAGCGCATCGTCATCATGCGCCGCTTCGGCCTCGACAACGACGACCCGGCCACCCTCGAAACCCTGGCCGAAGAAATGGGCGTCACGCGCGAACGGGTGCGCCAGATCCAGCAGGAAGCGCTGGTCAAACTCAAGCGCGCCATGGCCGCGCGCGGCGTGGTCCGGGACTCGCTGTTGTAACAACCGGTATCTCCGCTTGAGAAAAGTTGCTTTTGACTCCATACTGCTGCCGGGCAATCTTTTTATTTACCAGGCGGGGCAGGGATGAATCGAGCACGGCAGGCATTGCTGGTGTACCAGGTGACATGGACCGGGACCCTGCTGGGGCTGGTGCCCCTGTTGTCGAGCCGCCGCAACGACGTGCCCGGACTGCTGGACACGGCCGCCATTCCCGAGCTGATCCAGGCGCTGGGCGACGAAAAGCACTTTGTGACCGCCCACGTCCTGCTGACCCAGATCACCCGGCTGCCCTTCGAATCGGCTCCGACCTGGAACGGACTGGCCGTGACGATCGACCCCGAAGGCGTGACGACCATCGACCGCGCCCAGCGCGCCGCGCTCAAGCAGCGCTGGCAGCGCTGGTTCATCGCCAGCCCGCGTCCGGCCAAGTTGCCCTAAGCGCAACAGCTTGCCGGGCCCGTAACCGTGGCGCCGGGACCCTTTCACTGATATCATTCGCGCGGACCAACACGCCTCGCGTCGCCCTCCCATCCCCCTATTTATCCTTTTTGCACGCCGATCGCGTGTTTTTCGCCATGCAAGACAACATCATCGACATCAAATCCCTCGACATGGACGCGCGGCGTCGGCCACCTCGCCAATGAAGATGGCAGCCCCGGCAAAGTCATCTTTGTCGAAGGCGCCTTGCCCGGCGAGCGCGTCAGCTTCCTGACGTTCAAGAAAAGAAGAACTGGGAAGCGGCGCGCATGACCGCCTTGCACCGTTCCTCGTCGATGCGGGTCGACCCCAAGTGCCAGCATTTCGACTATTGCGGCGGCTGCTCGATGCAGCACCTCGAGCCCTCGGCCCAGGTGGCGATGAAGCAGCGCGTGCTCGAAGATAATCTGTGGCACATCAGCAAGGTCAAGGCCGAGAACGTGATGCGCCCGATGTACGGCCCGACCTGGGGCTACCGCTACCGCGCCCGCCTGTCGGTGCGCCACGTGGCCAAGAAGGG
Source organism: Massilia sp. H-1 (assembly GCA_024703915.1). Classification (GTDB taxonomy): domain Bacteria; phylum Pseudomonadota; class Gammaproteobacteria; order Burkholderiales; family Burkholderiaceae_D; genus Telluria_A. Next base: position 4,561,164 of record CP087969.1, read on the forward strand.
CACGGTGCTGGTCGGCTTCCACGAAAAGCGCTCGGCCTTTGTTGCCGACATTACCGACTGCAAGATCCTGCCGCCGCACGTGGCCGCCATGCTGGTGCCGCTGCGCGGGCTGATCGGCGCGCTGTCGATCTTCGACCAGGTGCCGCAGATCGAAGTGGCGATCGGCGAGGAAGTCACGGCGCTGGTGCTGCGCATCATGGCGCCGTTGAGCCCGGCCGACGAAGTGCTGGTCAAGGCCTTCGCCGACCAGTGGGACGTGCAGTTCTGGCTCCAGACCAAGGGTCCGGAAACGGCCGCGCCTTACTACCCGCTGGACAAGGAACTGTATTACACGCTGCCCGAATTCGGCGTGAAGATGCCGTTCAAGCCGGTCGACTTCACCCAGGTCAACCACCACATCAACCGGGTGCTGGTGGCCAAGGCCCTGGCCCTGCTGGACGTGCAGGCGGACGACCGCGTGGCCGACCTGTTCTGCGGCCTGGGCAACTTCACGCTGCCGCTCGCGACCCAGGGCAGGGAAGTGGTCGGCATTGAAGGCAGCACCGCGCTGACCGAGCGCGCGCTGTCGAACGCCAGGGCCAACGGCCTGTCGGCCAAGACGACCTTCTCGACCCGCAACCTGTTCGAGGTCACGGCCGAGGACCTGGTCGCGCTCGGCAAGTTCGACCGCATGCTGATCGACCCGCCGCGCGACGGCGCCCACGCGCTGGCCCAGGCCCTGGCCGGCCTGCGCGCGAGCCATCCCGAGATGCTGCCCAAGCGTATCGTGTATGTCTCGTGCAGCCCGTCCACGCTGGCGCGCGACAGCCAGCATCCTCACCCACGAGGCCGGCTACGTGCTGAAAAAGGCGGGCGTGGTCAACATGTTCCCGCATACCTCGCACGTCGAATCGATGGCCGTGTTTGATTTGATTTAAATCAGTTGAATCAGTGACGTTGGAGGGCAAGCGCGTCGATGGTGGAGTCGTGAGCGGGTAGTCATGTCGCCAAAATGGTCGAAATGCGACACGTTTACGTGACATGTCGTTGGTGACGACATAAGATGGTGACGTGTCGTCAAAACTGGAAAATATCGCCATGACCTGGTTGCCGGAACAGCCCTTCAACGACCTGCCGACCTTACCTCCTGCCGTGGACCTGGAAAGCCGCGCGGTGTTGAAGGCATGCATCCCGGCACGGGCTGCATTGGCGGCCATGAATCAGGCCGCAGCCCTGATGCCTAATCCGGCCATGCTGGTGAACACGCTGCCCATGCTGGAAGCGCGACAGTTCGGAAATCGAGAACATTGTCACAACGGCCGACCGCTTGTTTCAGTTTGCTTAAGCAGCGCCGAGCAGCAGGCCGACCCCGCCACCAAGGAGGCGCTGCGCTACCGGGGAGCCTTGTACTGGGGGGCTGCCTCGCTGACCCAACGTCCGCTGTCCACGGCCACGGCAGTAGAGGTGTGCTTAAACAAATTAAGGGAGTGGACTTGGACGTGCGGCGCACACCGGGCACGCAACTGGTCAACGAACGCACGGGCAAAGTGGTCTACACCCCGCCACAGGGCGAAGCCCGGCTGCGCGAGTTGCTGGGTAACTGGGAAATCTTCCTGCACAACGCCCGCGACATCGACCCGCTGGTACGCATGGCGGCGGCGCACTACCAGTTCGAAGCCATCCACCCTTTCGTCGATGGCAATGGCCGTACTGGCCGGGTGCTGAACCTGTTGTTCCTGTTGCAGGAAAGCCTGCTCGACCTGCCCATCCTTTACCTCAGTCGCGCCATCTTGCGTCACAAGGCAGATTACTATCGGCTGTTGCGCGAAGTGACCGAAAGCGGCGCATGGGAGCCATGGGTATTGTTCATGCTGCAGGGCGTCGAGGAAACCGCCAAGTGGACGACAGCCAAGATTCTGGCCATCCGCGCGCTGGCCGACCACACAGCCCGGCATGTGCGTGAGCGCTTGCCCAAGCTCTACAGCCGTGAACTGGTGGACGTGATTTTTGAGCAGCCCTACTGCCGCATCGCCAACTTGGTAGAGCGCGACATCGCCCAGCGGCAGGCTGCGTCGCGCTACTTGCATGCGCTGACCGAACTGGGGGTGCTGGAGGAAAAGACATTGGGCAAGGAAAAGCTGTTCGTCCACCCGCGCCTGCTGAGGCTGTTGGGTAACGAGGCACATGAATACCAACGATACGAATAGAGCCAGCCGCGAAGCTTGCTTGCCGACAAGGGGAAGAACAATGTGCTCGCATCTCGTATCGATGGCCGTGTTCGATCTGGCGGACTGAGGCCGCGAATCATATTGATAGGATGGCTATTCGGCGGCATACTGGTGGGTAATTGCCCGGGAGAACGGGTTTACTGACCGTCAGAGGCCGCCTTGAATAGCAATCCTTATCTGTCCCCGCCATCGCATCGCTATCCTGTGATGGCCGCGCCTGTCGCCAGCGCACCGAACGGGAGCGCGGCATGAAGATCAAAGGACGCACGCTGTACCTGGCCGCGCTGATCCTGCTGATCGGACTGGCCGTGCACGAGGCGGCGTTTGCCCAGCAAACGGTGAGCCCCGAAACGCCGCAGCTGAACACGCCCGCGCTCGACCAGTTCTACAAAGACCATCCGGACCTGCGTCCCGCTGCCCGGCCCATGCCATGCGGCGCAGCGCAGCGCCGCGCCGCGCGAGGCGGGCAAGCCCTGCGCCGGACCGGCCTACCCGCGCGAGGCGCGGCGGCTGGGGCAAAAGGGCGCGGTCGAACTCAAATTCATGGTCGACAGCGACGGCGCCGTCACCAGGGCGGAGGTGGAGAAGTCGTCCGGCCATCCGCTGCTCGACGAAGCGGGACTGGCCGCGATCCGCCTGTGCAAATTCGACCCCGCGATCAAGGATGGCCGCGTGATCGAGAGCTGGCACAGCGCCACCTACAAATGGGCGCTCGACTGAGGCATGGCCATCGCTGACAGCCAAGCGCGGCCCCTGGCCTTCATCCGCGAACACGGCGTGGTGCTGGTCGCGGCCGCCGGACCGGCGCCGCGCCTGACCGACGCCATCGTCGGCGCGCCCGTCAAGGGCAGCTGGTGGGCGCACCCGCAAGGCAAGCACATCTTTGCAATCCTGGAGGCGGTCAAGGCCTCGCCCGACATCCTCGTTTGCCGCATGATCCAGGGAAAAATCACGCTCGTGCACCGCCGCCTGTGGCCGCAACTGGTCCGGCTGGCGGCGCGCTTCACGCCGGAACAGCTGGCGCAGATCACGGAGCGGCACACCGCTTCCGGCCGCCACGTCAGCACGGCCGTGCCCTACCCGCAGTGGGTGCTTAGGCCGAGGTGCTGGCGGACGCGCCGCATGGGCCGATGAGCGGGCCGCGCTGGCGATGTTTTCGCTACGCAGGTGCCGCATGAGGATCGGCGTTGCCATCGTCGGCACCACGGCGCTGATCTGGGCGATCGCGGCAGGCGCGCTGGCGCTGGTGGTGCAGCCGATGGTGGCGCCGGTGGCGTCGACGCCGCCGCCGGTCGATCCCGCGCGGCTCGAACAGCATGTGCGCAAGCTCGCCGTCGCGCTCTATCCGCGCAGCTTCGACCAGTTCGCCCACCTCGACGCGGCGGCGCGCTACATCGCCGCCGGGCTCACCGCGTCCGGCGGCCGGGTCGAGATCCAGGAAGTCAAGGTCGGGCAAGCCAGCTACCACAACATCATTGCGCGCTTCGGTCCCGCGCAGGGGCCGCTGATGGTGATCGGCGCCCACTACGACAGCGCTGCGGCGACGCCAGTGCCGCCGCCGTCACGCCGGACACCCACACGCCCGGCGCCGACGACAACGCCAGCGGCGTGGCTTAGGCCTGATCGAACTGGCGCACCTGCTGGGCCGCGATCCGCCGGCGCGTTCGGTCGAACTGGTGGCCTATACGCTGGAAGAGCCGCCCCATTTTCGCACCGAACACATGGGCAGCGCCTGGCACGCGCTCGCTCAAGGCGGCGGGGCGCGAGGTGCAGCTGATGCTGTCGCTGGAAATGATCGGCTACTTCAGCGACCTGCCGGACAGCCAGTCCTATCCGGTGCCTGCCATGGCGGGCCTGTATCCGAGCGCGGCAATTTTATCGCCCTGGTCGGCAAGTTCGGCGACTTCGGCATGATGCGGCGCGCCAAGGCCATCATGGCTGGCGCCACGGCGCTGCCGGTCGAATCGCTCAATGCGCCGCCAGCCGTGCAGGGCGTCGATTATTCCGATCACCGCAATTACTGGCGCCACGGTTATCCGGCGCTGATGGTGACCGACACGTCCTTCATGCGCAATCCGCATTACCACAAGGCGGGCGACACGCCTGACACGCTCGACTACGCGCGCCGCAAAAGTGGTTCAATCCGTGTATGCGCTGACCCGTCAATTCTGACGCCGACCGAACCGGGAGAACGTTCTATGAGTTATCCATTGCAATGCAGTTGCGGCACCGTGCAAGGCCTGGTCGCCCACCCTGAAAAAGCGGTGCGCGTCGTTTGCTACTGCAACGACTGCCAGGCTTTCGCCCGTTTCCTCGGCAAGGCCGACACCGTGCTCGATTCCATGGGCGGCACCGACGTGGTCGCCATCACGCCCGAGCATCTCAGCTTCACGGCAGGGCAGGAGATGCTGGCCTGCATGTCGCTGTCCGAACAAGGCTTGCTGCGCTGGTATGCGCGCTGCTGCAATACGGCGCTGGGCAATATCAACCGCAATCCCAAGGTCGCCCACGTGGGGCTGGTCCACACTTGCCTCGGTTCGCCGCAGGCGATCGCCGCTGCCTTCGGGCCGGTGCGCATGCGTAACGCCAGCGCCAATGCGCGCGGCACGCCGGACCCGATTCCGTTCGGCACCATCAAGACGCTTCCGCGCTACGCCTTGCAGCTGCTGCGCGCGCGGCTCGACGGCAGCTACAGGCGCAATCCGTTTTTCAAGGACGAGCGGGGTACGCCGCTGGCCGAACCGATCGTCCCCTCCGCGTGAAGGAGGGCCATCCATGCTGAAACCTGCTTCGAGCCTGCTGCTTGCCGCCGTCTGCACCGGTCTTGCGGGCTGCGGCGCGGGACCGCGCCGATTCGCCGCCGCCGGAGTTCGGTGCCATCGAGCGCGCCTGGTTCGGCTGCCCGTCCATGGAGGGCGTGTACGCCTGGCCGCCGGTGGCTTGGCGTTTTCGCCAACGGCAAGATCCCCAGCAACCGGCGCGCCTGGGAGGATGGCAAGCCGGTCCCCGTGCACGGCAAGGAAATGCAGATCTGGGTCAAGGCCAAGGGCGGCAGCGCCTTGTGGTTCCGCGCCCGCACGGTCAACCGCGCCCTGCCGCCCAATACGCCCTTGTCGGGCGGATGGAGCTTCAATGAATACCATCGCGGCCAGTGGAAGTGCAAGGGTTCCATGATCGAAATGGATGCCGAGGAGATCGGCGCCCAGTCCAACTATGGCGGCACGGGCGCGCGCCGCAGCTTCAAGCTGGCGCGCATGAAAGACGGGGCGCTGGCGGTCGGCATCTCCACCGTCGCCTACGGCGGCAAGGAGTCGCTGTACTCGTACGACGGCGTGAGCGCGGGTACCTACAATGCCCCGGACCGCCACTTCTGGGCCTGGTCCAAGCTGGCCCGGACCGGGCCGGGCGACACGGAGCCGGGCAGCGCAGCCGCCCCATGAAAAAGTAAGCCATCAGGCCTAGCTTTCTTGTTGGGGCGCGCTACGCTCAGTCGCGCGAACCGCCCAGGCCGAGCAGGCTCAGCAGGTGCGAGAAGATCACGTAGACGTCGATGTACAGTGCCAGCGTCGCGCGAATGTAGTTGGTTTCGCCGCCGTTGACGATTTTTTGCACGTCGTACAGGATGTAGGCCGAGAAAATGCCGATCGCGATGACCGAGATGACGATCGCGAAGACCGGCAGTTGCAGGAAGAAATTGGCCAGCGATGCCAGGATCAGCACGATCACGCTTAGCCGACAGCCATTTGCCCATGACCGAGAAGTCGCTTCGATACGGTGGCAATACTTGCCATTACCGCAAGAACGGCGCCAGTGCCGCCGAAGGCCATCATGATCAGTTGCGGTCCGTTGCTGAAACCGAGGGTGCGGGTCAGTTGCGGGGTCAGCCACAGGCCCATGAAGAAGGTGAAACCGAGCAAGACGCCGACGCCTACCGCCGAGTTCTTGGTCTTTTCGATCGCGTAGATGAAGCCCCAGGCCATGGCCAGGAACAGCACGAAGCCGAGCAGGCCGGTTGGGACCGGGACATGGAAGCCCACGCCGATGGCCGCGCCGAGCACGGTCGGGATCATCGACAGCGCGAGCAGCCAATAGGTATTGCGCAGCACGGCGTGGCGCGCGTCATAGGGCGCCGCTGGAACATATTGCTTCTCGAAACTGACTGACATACTGCCTCCTGGGGGTGAACACTTACTAAAGAATAGCATAGGGCGCAAAAAGGGTGCAAAATCGCCCTTGAAGCACTGCTTTTGCTTTAAGCGCCACTCTATCACTTCGGCGCCAGCCGGTGCAATATCCGTCAAATGGGGTGTTATATGGTAAAATCAAAGGTTGATTGAGTCTTACACTCGACATTAAACCTTTCTTTTTATTGGAGTTTTTACAAATGGCAATCGAACGCACCCTGTCGATCATCAAACCAGACGCAGTTGCAAAAAACGTAATCGGCCAAATCTACAGCCGCTTCGAAGGCGCTGGCCTGAAGGTCGTCGCAGCCCGCATGACGCACCTGTCGCGCTGGAAGCCGAAGGCTTCTACGCAGTGCACGCTGCACGTCCGTTCTTCAAAGACCTGGTTGACTTCATGATCTCCGGTCCTGTCATGATCCAGGTTCTGGAAGGCGAAAACGCCGTCCTCAAGCACCGCGACCTGATGGGCGCAACCGATCCGAAGAAAGCAGAAAAAGGCACGATCCGCGCCGATTTCGCCGATTCGATCGACGCTAACGCAGTTCACGGCTCGGACGCCGCTGAAACCGCTGCTGTGGAAATCGCTTACTACTTCCCAGCACTGAACGTGTACTCGCGTTAATCAGCCACCGCTGATTGACCTGCAGCAGACCGCCTGTCCATGCTCCAAGAGCCCGGCAGGCGGGATTGACAGTAACAGATAGAAGATAATTATGACGACTCTCACCAATCTGCTGGACTTCGATCCCGCGCAACTCGTCGCCTATTGCGCCGACTTGGGTGAGAAGCCGTTCCGGGCCAAACAGCTGCAGCGCTGGATTCACCAGTTCGGCGCCAGCGATTTCCGATGCGATGACCGATCTGGCCAAGTCGCTGCGCGACAAGCTGGCCACGCGCGCCGAAGTGCGCGCCCCGGCCGTGATCAGCGACCACACCTCGACCGACGGCACCCGCAAGTGGCTGGTCGACGTGGGCAATGGCAATGCGGTCGAAACGGTGTTCATCCCCGAAGACAATCGCGGCACCCTGTGCATCTCGACCCAGGCTTAGCTGCGCCGTGAATTGCCGCTTCTGCTCGACCGGCAAGCAGGGCTTCAACCGCAACCTGTCGGTGTCCGAAATCATCGGCCAGCTGTGGATGGCCGAATTCAGAACTGCGCAAGACCAAGGGCATCGAGCCCGGCCCCAAGGGCGAACGCCAGATCACCAATGTGGTCATGATGGGCATGGGCGAGCCGCTGCTCAATTTCGAGCCGACCGTCACCGCCCTCAAGCTCATGCTCGACGATAACGCTTACGGCCTGTCGCGCCGCCGCGTGACGCTCTCGACCTCCGGCGTGGTGCCGATGATGGACAAGCTGTCGCAGGAAGTGCCGGTCGCGCTGGCGGTCTCGCTGCACGCGTCGAACGATGCGCTGCGCGACGGCCTGGTGCCGCTCAATAAAAAATACCCGCTGCGCGAACTGATGGCCGCCTGCAAGCGCTATCTGGAATTCGCGCCGCGCGACTTCATTACCTTTGAATATTGCATGCTCGACGGCGTCAACGACAGCGACGAGCACGCGCGAACTGGTGGCGCTGGTCAATGACCGCAGCGTTGGCGTGTCGTGCAAATTCAACCTGATCCCTTTCAATCCGTTTCCGGAGTCCGGCCTGCTGCGCTCGAAGAACCCGCGCATCAAGGCGTTTGCACAAGTGCTGATGGACGCTAAGCATCGTTACCACCATTCGTAAAACGCGCGGCGACGATATCGACGCCGCGTGCGGCCAGCTGGCTGGCGAAGTGCAAGACCGGACCCGCGTTCAGGAGCGCATGGAAAAAATGGCTGAATATCAGAAGAAGTTTGGCGCCGACTTCGGGCGCATCGTGGAGATCCCATCTTGAAGGCCGGGCTCCTGACCCGCCTCACGGCTTGCCTGCTGGCGGGCGCCTTGTCGGCTTGTGCTTAAGCACACGGGCGGCGCGATGACAGCGCTCGCCCAATGGCTTGCAGGGCAGCACAACCGAGCTGAAAACCGCGTCCGACGCGACCGCCGCCGACAAGCGCGCATCGATCCGCCTGCAGCTGGCGATCGGCTATTACACCGAGCATAACTACGAGGTCGCGCTCGACGAGGTCAAGCAGGCGCTGGCCGCCCGCCCGGACTGGGCCGATGCCTACGGCGTACGCGCCCTGATCTACGTCGGCATGGGCGAGATGAACCTGGCCGAAGAAAACTACAAGCGCGCCATCAGTCTGGCGCCGCGCAATCCTGAGCTGAACAACAACTACGGCCAGTTCCTGTGCCAGGTCGGCCGTTACGACCTCGGTCTGGCCCAGCTGGAAACGAGCTGCGCGACCCGATGTACCAGTCGCCGCTGCTGGCCAAAGTCAATGCTTAAAGCAATTGCGCCGTCAAGATGAAGAACTACGCGCTGGCCGAACGCTACCTGATGGACGCGTGCGCTACGATCCGGACCTGCTTACCCATCCAGGCCGCGCTGGCCCGCATCCACTTCGAACGGCGCGACTACCAGCGCGCCGGATTTTTTATCAACCGCCTGACCACGCTGCAAAAGCCCGAAACCCTGTCCGCCGAAACGCTGTGGCTGGCCATCCGGGTGGAACGCAAGCTGGGCGAGAAAGCCACGGAAACGAGCCTGGTGACGCAGCTGCGCTGCCGCCATCCGAACTCGCCGGAATTTGCCGCCTTCCTGCGTGGGGCTTTCGATGAGTGAAACAGGAACGAGTATGAGTGCAGAGTGGGTAGACCAGCCGGTGCCTGAGCAGCATGGCATTCCGGGCAAGACCCTCGCCGCCCAGCGCGAAGCGATGGGCTGGACGGTCGAGCAGGTAGCAGATCAGTTGAAACTGGCCGTGCGCCAGGTCATTGCGCTGGAAGAGGGCGACTACGCCAACTTGCCAGGCCCGGCCGTGGTGCGCGGTTTCGTGCGCGCCTATGCCAAGGTCGTCAAGCTCGACGCCGCGCCGCTGGTGGCGCAGATCGCGCTCGACACGCCTGCCGTCAACGACAGCAGCGCCAGCGCCGTGCGTCCGGCATCGTTTTCGCAAGTGCGTTTCCCTACCCATGGCAAGCGCGCCAGCAAGCTGCCCTACGTGGCGCTCGGCACCGTTGTGCTGCTGGCCGATGGTGCGTTTGCGGCCTGGCAGGCTTAGCCTGATTCCGGCCGCGCTGCTGGGCGTGGTGTCGCCGTCGGGTAGCGCGTCGGTTACCGCGCCGGTTACCGCGCTTAAGCACCGGCGCCGGTTCTTGCTGTCGCTGCTGCCCACCGCGTCGCTGCTGCCGCCGGTCACCACCGGTGTCGCGGCCGAAGCCGCGGCCAAGCCAGCCGATCCCCTGCCGCCCGTGATCAGCAATGCCGTGCCCCTGATTTCGGTGCCGCCGCCGTCGACGCCATCGTCGAGCGCGCCTGGCGCCGGTTCGCCGTCCGGTATCGCGCCAGTGATGCCGGTCGCACCTGCGGCTGTCGTGGCCGCCCCGCAAGCGGCCACGGCCGCAGCCGGCCGCTGCCGCCAGCTCGAACGCGCTGGTGCTGACCGTGCGTGAAGATTCCTGGATCGAAGTGCGCCGCGAAAAAGGGCCGAAGCTGTTCTCGGGCCTGGTCAAAGGTGGCCGCGTCGAAACCGTCACCCTGGATGGCCCGGTCGCGCTGATCGTGGGCAATCCCGGCGCGGTCGATGCCACCCTGCGCGGCGTGTCCGTGCCGCTGCCGCCCGTTTCTGGCGCCAAGGTGGCGCGCGTCAATCTCAAGTAATAGGTTTTAGTACATGTCCTTATCGAATTTGGCGATTCCATCCGGTCCCCTGGCGCGCCGCGCCAGCCGCCGCGTGCTGATCCAGCATGGCGAACGTAAAATCTGGGTCGGCGGCGATGCCCCGGTCGTGGTCCAGTCGATGACCAACACCGACACCGCCGATGCGATCGGCACCGCGATCCAGATCAAGGAGCTGGCGCGCGCCGGTTCCGAAATGGTGCGCCTGACGGTCGACCGTCCCGAAGCGGCCCAGGCCGTCGCGCACATCCGCGACCAGCTCGACCGCATGGACATCGACGTGCCGCTGGTGGGCGATTTCCATTACAACGGCCATACGCTGCTGCGCGACTATCCCGAGTGCGCGCGCACTGTCGAAGTACCGCATCAATCCGGGCAACGTGGGGCAGGGCGCCAAGCGCGACACCCAGTTCGCCCAGATGATCGAGATCGCCGCCCTGCACAACAAGCCGGTCCGGATCGGCGTCAACTGGGGCAGTCTGGACCAGGCGCTGCTGGCCCGCATCATGGACGAAAACGCGGCCCGCGCCGAACCGTGGAGCGCCCAGTCGGTCATGTACGAAGCGCTGATCACGTCGGCCATTGAAAACGCCGTGCGCGCCGAAGAACTGGGCCTGGGCCGCGATCAGATCATCCTGTCGTGCAAGGTGTCCGGCGTACAAGACCTGATCGCCGTGTACCGCGAACTGGCGCGCCGCTGCGATTATCCGCTGCACCTGGGCCTGACCGAAGCGGGCATGGGCAGCAAGGGCATCGTCGCGTCGACCGCCGCCCTGTCGGTGCTGCTGCAAGAAGGCATCGGCGACACGATCCGCATTTCCCTGACCCCGGAACCGGGCGGGGACCGCACGCGCGAAGTGATCGTCGGCCAGGAAATTCTGCAAACCATGGGCTTGCGCAAGTTCGCGCCGATGGTCATCGCCTGCCCCGGCTGCGGCCGCACCACCTCGACCACCTTCCAGGAACTGGCCGACAACATCCAGACCTATCTGCGCGACCAGATGCCGGAATGGAAGAAGGCCTATCCTGGCGTGGAAGGCATGAACGTGGCCGTGATGGGATGCATCGTCAACGGTCCGGGCGAATCGAAGCACGCCAACATCGGCATCAGCTTGCCGGGCACGGGCGAATCATGCCTACCGCGCCGGTGTTTGTCGACGGGCAGAAGGTGGTTACCCTGCGCGGCGACAAGATTGTGGAAGAATTCCAGGCGATCGTCCTGAACTACGTACAGACCAATTACGGCAAGAAAGAAACCGCGGCCGCGTAAGCGGGCGGCACATTGAAGAGCACCATGTCCGAACATAAAAAGCCAGAAAAAATCACCGCCGTCAAAGGCATGAACGACATCCTGCTTCTACCGACGCGCCGCTGTGGGAACTGTTCGAAAACACCGTGCACTCGGTCCTGAAAAGCTACGGCTTCCAGAAGATCGTGACCCCGATCGTGGAAGACACGGCCCTGTTCAAGCGCGCCATCGGCGCCGTGACCGATATCGTCGAGAAGGAAATGTATTCCTTCACCGATTCGATGAACGGCGACGCCCTCACGCTGCGCCCGGAAGGCACGGCCGGCGTGGTGCGCGCGGTGATCGAACACAACCTGGCCTACGAAGGCCCGAAACGGGTCTGGTACAAGGGCCCGATGTTCCGTCACGAAAAGCCGCAGCGCGGCTGCTACCGCCAGTTCTTCCAGGTCGGCGCGGAAGCGATCGGCTTTGCTTCTACCCGGACATTGACGCCGAGCTGATCATGCTGTGCCGCCGCCTGTGGGATGACCTGGGCCTGGAAAACATCCGTCTCGAACTCAATTCGATCGGCGACGCCGCCGAGCGCCAGGCGCACCGCGCCGACCTGATCGCCTATTTCGAAGCGCACATCGACCAGCTCGACACCGAAGCGAAGAACCGCCTGCACGCCAATCCGCTGCGCATCCTCGACACCAAAAATCCTGCCATGCAGGACCTGGTCAACAAGGCGCCCAAGCTGCTCGACTACCTGCAGGCCGAATCGATCGCCCACTTCGAGGGCGTCAAGCGCATCCTCGACCATAACAATATTCCGTACACGATCAACCCGCGCCTGGTGCGCGGCCTCGATTACTACAACCGCACCGTGTTCGAATGGGTCACCGACGAACTGGGCGCCCAGGGCACGGTCTGCGCGGGCGGCCGCCACGATCCGCTGATCGAATCGTTCGGCGGCAAGCCGACCCCGGCGGTCGGCTTCGCGATGGGCATCGAACGCCTGGTCGAGCTGATGAAGCTGGCTTCATGAGCCTGCCGAACCGGGCAGCTGCGACGTGTACATGGTGCACCAGGGCGAGCAAGCCCAGATGCAAGCCTTCGTGCTGGCCGAGCGAATTCGCGATGCGGGCCTCGATGTTGTGCTACATTGCGCGGCGGCCACCGGCCCCGGCAGTTTCAAGAGCCAGATGAAGAAGGCCGACGGCAGCGGCGCGGCCTTTGCCGTGATCATCGGCGACGATGAAATCGCCAGCAGCACGGCCGCCGTCAAGGCCATGCGCGGCGCCGAAGGCGAGGCCCAGCAGGCCAGCGTGCCGTTCGACGCGGTGGTCGACTATCTGGTCGACCAGATCGTCGGCCATGACCACGATCACGACCACGTGCATTATCATCACTAATTCCTGACCCTTTAACCTATACAAGAAGACCATGGCATACGATCTCGAAGAACAAGAACAAATCGCCTCCCTGAAGGCGTTCTGGAACAAATTCGGCAATCTGATCACCTGGGTACTGATCGTCGTGCTCGGCAGTATCGCGGCTTACAACTTCTGGAATGCGCGTCAGCGCACCCAGGCCGCCGAAGCGTCGGCCCTGTTCGACCAGCTGGCCCCGGCCATTGCTGCCAAGGATGGCGCCAAGGTGGCACGCATCGTGACCGACGTCGAAACCAAGTACCAGGACAGCACCTACGCCCAGATGAGCGCGATGGCCGCTGCCAAGTTCGCCTTCGACAGCGACGACCTGAAGGCCGCCAAGACCCACCTGAACTGGGTGATCACCAACGGCAAGGCCGAATACCAGACGCTCGCGAAAGTGCGCCTGGCCTGGCTGTATTGCTGGACGAAAAGGCGTACGATGAAGCCCTGAAGATGCTGGCAACGGCCACCGACCCGGCGTTTGCTTAAGCGTGGTCGCCGACCGCAAGGGCGATATCCTGGTGGCACAGAACAAGCTCGCCGAAGCCCGCGCCGCCTACGAGGCAGCGCTCAAGGCGATGGACGAGAAAACCCCGGGCCGCGGCCTGGTGCAGTTCAAGCTCGAATCGATTGGCGGTACCGTCCCTGCGCCGAAAGCTGCAGCGTAAAGGTCGTACCCGATGCGGCCCATGGCGTCCCCAGGGCACCGGCGGGCCGTATGCGCTATTTCCTAGAACAAGGTTAATTACTATGCGTATTACCCAGAAGCTCGTCGGAGCAAGTGTCCTGGCCGTGCTGGCCGGTTGCTCGACCCTCAATTCGCTGAACCCGTTCGCCTCCAAGAACAAGGGCAACGAGCCTGCGCCGCTGGTCGAACTGACCGGGACCATGGCCGTGCGCACCGCCTGGAAACTCGACATCGGCAAGGCCGACAGCTACACCTTCGCTCCCGCTCTGGTCGGCAACACGCTGGTCGTGGTAGGCGCCGACGGCGCCATCGCGCGTGGAAGCGGCCAGCGGCAACGTGCTGTGGCGCATCAAGGCCGAGACCGGCCTGACGGCCGGCTGTCGGTTCGGACGGCAACATGATCGTGCTGGGCGCCGCCAAGGGTGGCGTGCTGACCTACGATATGGAGGGCAAACTGCTGTGGAAGGCCCAGGCTTCCAGCGAAATCCTGTCCTCGCCCGTGGTCGGGCAGGGCATGGTCGTGGTGCGTTCGGTGGACAACCGCGTGGTCGGCTTCGACGCCAAGACGGGCGAGAAGAAATGGACCGTGCAGCGCGTATCGCCGCCGCTGTCGCTGCGCATCGCGCCCGGCATGACCGTGGTCGACAAGGACGTGATCATCGCCCAGCCGGGCGGCAAGCTGCTGGCCCTGAACCTCGCGACCGGCGCGCCGCGCTGGGAAGTGGCGGTGGGCGAGTCGCGCGGCGCGACCGAACTGGAACGCGTGACCGATATCGGCGGCGCTCCGGTGCTGTTCGAAAAAGACATTTGCGCCGCGTCCTACCAGGGCCGCGTGGGCTGCTTCGACGTTGCCACCGGCACCCAGAAGTGGACCAAGCAATTCTCGTCCGACGTCGGCGTGGCCGTCGACCAGCGCTTCGTGTTCGCGGTCGACGACAAGGGCGCGATTTCGGCCTTCTCGCGCGAAGCGGGCGGCAGCGCCTGGAAGAACGAGAAGCTCGGCTACCGCCACCCATCCTCGCCAGTGTCCTACGGCCGTGCCGTGGCCGTTGGCGACTACCAGGGCATCGTCCATTTCCTGTCACGGGAAGATGGCGCCTTTTGGCCCGCGCCGCCACCGACGGGAGCCCGATCAACGCGGCCCCGCTGGTAGCAGGCTCGAATCTGATTTTTCAAACACAATCTGGGACAGTGACCGCCATTGCGGTCGAATAACACCATGAAGCCGGTAATCGCATTAGTTGGTCGCCCCAACGTCGGGAAATCGACACTTTTCAATCGCCTCACCCGCTCGCGCGACGCGCTCGTGGCCGACTTGCCTGGCCTGACGCGCGACCGCCACTACGGCGAAGGCCGGGTCGGCGAACGTCCGTTCCTGGTCATCGACACGGGCGGTTTCCGAACCCGTGGCCAAGGAAGGCATCATGTTCCAGATGGCCCTGCAGACCAAGCAGGCCGTGGCCGAAGCGGACGTGGTCGTGTTCATCGTCGACGGCCGCCAGGGCCTGACGCCGCACGACAAGACCATCACCGACTTCCTGCGCAAGTCCGGCCGTAAAGTCATGCTGGTCGTGAACAAGGGCGAGGGCATGAAGTATTCGTCCGTCGTGGCCGACTTCTACGAGCTCGGCATGGGCGACCCGTACGTGATTTCCGCCGCCCACGGCGACGGCGTGGCCGACCTGGTCGAGGAAGCGCTCAACGAAGCCTTCTGCCTCGCGTCCGGCCGACCCGGAAGAACTGGAGAAGCATGACCGCGGCGTGAAAATCGCCCTGGTCGGCCGCCCGAACGTGGGCAAGTCGACCCTGATCAACACCTTGCTGGGCGAAGAGCGCGTGATCGCCTTCGACATGCCGGGCACGACCCGCGATTCGATCGAAATTCCGTTCGAGCGCGACGGCAAGCATTACACCCTGATCGACACGGCCGGTATCCGCCGCCGCGGCAAGGTGTTTGAAGCGATCGAGAAATTCTCGGTGGTCAAGACGCTGCAATCGATCTCGGACGCCCACGTGGTGATCCTGCTGCTCGACGCCCAGCAAGACATTTCCGAGCAGGATGCGCACATCGCTCGCTTCATCCTGGAATCGGGGCGCGCCCTGGTGGTGGCCGTCAACAAGTGGGATGGCTTGCAGTCGGACCAGCGCGACGAGATCAAGATCGACATCGACCGCAAGCTCGATTTCCTGTCGTTCGCCAAGACCCACTTCATTTCGGCGCTCAAGGCCACCAACATCGGCCCGATGATGAAATCGGTCGATGCCGCCTACGCCGCCGCCACCGCCGACCTGTCCACGCCGCGCCTGACGCGCGCTGATCGAGGCCGTGGAGAAGCAGGAACCGCGCCGCAAAGGCTCGATCCGCCCGAAAATGCGTTATGCTCACCAGGGTGGACAGAACCCGCCGATCATCGTCATTCACGGCAACGCCCTCGATGCCATCGGCGAGCCTTACAAACGTTACCTGGAGAAGCATTTCCACGGACACGTTCAACCTGGTCGGCACGCCGCTGCGGATCGAATTGCGTATGGGCAAAAATCCTTTCGCAAAGGGTGGCAGCAAGGCGTGATTTAAGTCCCGTCTAACGACAGGATTTCCCAAAACAGGTTACAGTGACCGGACGACATCATTCGCCTTTTAAGAATGATGCCCCGGGCACTTGAAAACAAGCGAGTCGCCTCCAATTCCTTACTACAACAACATCACGGAGCTGTTATGAGCAACAAAGGGCAACTGTTACAAGACCCATTCCTCAATGCCTTGCGCAAAGAGCATGTTCCGGTCTCGATTTACCTGGTCAACGGCATCAAGCTGCAGGGGCACATCGAGTCCTTCGACCAGTACGTGGTCCTGCTGCGCAACACGGTCACGCAGATGGTCTACAAGCACGCAATCTCGACCGTCGTTCCGGCGCGCGCAGTCAATCTCAACCTTGAGTCCGAAGCTGAGTAAGGCCATGCGTGGCAAGACCCCCGGTCTTGCGTCCCCGACTTTCCCGGGAGGCGTATGCGCGCAGCCCTGGTAGGCATCGATTTCGGTGCTGGCGACTTCAACGCCAGCCTGGAAGAGCTGTCGCTGCTCGCCCGTTCCGCCGGTGCCGAGCCGATCACCACCATCACCGCCAAGCGTTCCAGCCCTGACGCCGCCTATTTCGTCGGCAGCGGCAAGGCCGACGAGATCGGTCACGCCTGTGCCGACCAAAAGCTCGACATCGTCATCTTCAACCATGCGCTGTCGCCTACCCCAGCAGCGCAACCTGGAAAAGCGCCTGCAGATCCGGGTGCTCGACCGCACCAGCCTGATTCTCGACATTTTCGCCCAGCGCGCCCAGAGTCACGAGGGCAAGCTGCAGGTCGAACTGGCCCAGCTCCAGCACCTGGCCACGCGCCTGATCCGCGGCTGGACTCACCTGGAACGGCAAAAGGGCGGTATCGGCCTGCGCGGTCCCGGTGAAACCCAGCTCGAGACCGACCGCCGCCTGATCGGCGAGCGCGTCAAGGCCTTGCGCGCCCGCCTGCCCAAGCTGCGCAAGCAGCACGAGACCCAGCGCCGCGGGGCAAGAACCACACATTTTCGGTGTCCCTGGTCGGCTATACCAATGCTTAAGCAAGTCGACCCTGTTCAATTCCCTGACCAAGGCCGGGGTGTACGTGGCCAACCAGCTGTTCGCCACGCTCGACACCACCTCGCGCCGCGTCTACCTGGGCGAGAACGTGGGCAACGTGGTGTTCTCGGACACCGTCGGTTTCGTGCGCGAACTGCCGCACCAGCTGGTGGCCGCCTTCCGCGCCACGCTCGAAGAAACCATCCACGCCGACCTGCTGCTGCACGTGGTGGACGCGGCCAGCCCGGTGCGCATGGAACAGATCGAGCAAGTCAACCTGGTGCTCAAGGAAATCGGCGCCGACCATATTCCGCAAATTCTGGTGTGGAACAAGATCGATGCGGCGGGCCTCAGAGCCTAAGCCGTGGAACGGGATGAATATGATAAAATCAGCCGCGTTTTTATCAGCGCCCACACCGGCGCTTAGCCTCGATCTGCTGCGCGCCTCGGTGGTCGAAAATGGCCCGCGCCGCGCCCGGTCTGACCCATCTGTACGAAGCACAGGAAGAAGCGCAGGACGATGCCGATCCCGACTTTGCCTACGAGGCAGAGGCGGCCGAAATTCCAACCTCCACCAACGTCGGACCACGATAGATGCTTGCTTCAATACTCAATCGCGTCGGCATCAAGCTGGCGCACCAAAGCGACCCCAAGGCCCAGGATGGAAAACGGCCGGGCGAAGGCCCGCCGGACCTGGACCAGATGTGGCGCGACTTCAATGCCCGTCTGAACCGCGTGTTTAGCGGCGGCAATGGCGACAATGGCGGGCAGGGCGGCGGTTACCGTCCCGACCCCAAGGGCAGCCAACAAGGACCGTGGGCGTGATCGCCGCCATCATCGGCGTGATCTGGCTCGGTAGCGGCACCTTCATCGTGCAGGAAGGCCACGCCGAGCGTGGTCACCACCTTCGGCGAAGTCAGCCACACCGCGCCTGCTTAAGCCTGAACTGGCGCTGGCCGTCGCCGTTCCAGTCGCACGAGACGGTCAACGTCTCGCAGGTGCGCAACGAGGAAATCGGCTTCAAGGGCACCTCCCGTTCGCGCGTGCCGAAAGAAGCCATGATGCTCACCGACGACGCCAACATCATCGACGTCCAGTTCGCGGTGCAGTACACGCTCAAAGACCCGATCGCCTGGCTGTTCAACAACCGCGAGCAGGAACTGACGGTGCGCCAGGTCGCCAGAAAGCGATCCGCGAAGTGGTCGGCCGCAACAAGACCGACTTCGTCCTGTACGGCGGGCGCGAAAAGATCGCCAAGGATACCCAGATCGTCATGCAAAAGCTGCTCGACCTGTACAAGATGGGCGTGCTGGTCACCAACGTCAACATGCAGAACGTGCAGCCGCCCGAGCAGGTGCAAGTTGCCTTCGAAGACGTGAACAAGGCTTAGCCAGGACAAGGCGCGCGCCAAGAACGAGGGCGAAGCCTATGCCAACGACGTGCTGCCGCTGGCCAAGGGCAATGCGATCCGCCTGGTCAAGGAAGCCGAAGCCTACAAGACCATGGTGACCGAGAACGCGGCCGGTAATGCGGCCCGCTTCAGCCAGGTGCTGGCCGAATACCAGAAGGCGCCGGGCGTCACGCGCGACCGCATGTACCTCGACACGATGCAGCAGATCTTCACCAGTGCCAGCAAGGTCATGGTCGACGCCAAGTCGGGCAGCAACCTGCTGTACCTGCCGCTCGACAAGCTCATTGCGCAGACCGCCGTCAACGATGCCGCCATCGGCAGCAAGTCCGGCCCGGTGCCGATGACCCAGCCAGTACCGCCAGAGCTGCCCGCCCAGATGGAGCAGGCACGCCAGCGCGACAACCGCAGCCGCGAGTCGTCGCGTGATCGGGAGAGCCGCTAATGAACCGCATTATTTCCATTTTCGTCGGCGGCTTCATCGCGCTGATGCTCATTTCGTCCACCGTGTTCGTGGTCGACCAGAAGCACTACGCGATCCTGTTCTCGTTCGGCAAGGTCGGCGGGGTACTGGCCGAACCGGGCTTGTACTTCAAGCTGCCGCGCCCGTTCCAGAACGTGGTCTACCTGGACAAGCGCACGCTTACGCTCGACACGCCCGACGCCGACCGCTTCATCACGGCTGAAAAGCAAAACATCCTGGTCGATTCCTTCATCAAGTGGCGCATTGCCGATCCGAAGCTGTATTACATCAGCTTCAACGGCGATGAAATGCGCGCCATGAACCGCATCGCCCAGATCGCCAAGGCGGCCCTGAACGAGGAAATCACCAAGCGCACCGTGCACGACGTGATTTCCGGCGAGCGCGCCAAGGTGATGGATGCGATCCAGACCAAGGTCGTCAATGACGCCAAGCTGGTCGGCATCGCCATCGTCGACGTGCGCCTGAAGCGGGTCGAATACGCGGAAGACATCAACGCCTCGGTCTACGAGCGCATGAAGGCCGAGCGGACCAAGGCGGCCAACGAACTGCGTTCGACCGGCTCGGCCGAATCAGAACGGGCTGCGTGCCCAGGCCGACCGCGAGCGTACCGAGATCCTGTCGCGCCTTCCGCGAGGCCGAGCAGATCAAGGGCCAGGGCGACGCCGAAGCCTCGCGCATTTATGCCGAAGCGTTTGGCAAGAATCCGGAGTTCTACAAGTTCTACCGCTCGCTCGAAGCCTACCGCGCCACCTTCCGCAGCCACGGCGACGTGATGGTGCTCGATTCGAATTCGGAGTTCTTCAAGTACTTCCGCAGTCCGGGCGGCGCATCATGCCAGCGGCACCGAAAAAGTAAGCGCAGCACCTGCATCGCCCTCGCGCAGGCGGCTTATCGCCGCCTGCGCGAGGGCGATGTGCTTTTGTTTTGCGATGTGTTTTGCGTCTCCGGTGACAATTTTCTTGGGTCATCCATATCAATTCAGGTAAAATTGATGGTTCGGCGCACCATTTATCCCCATCGTGTGCCTTCTGTTGTTTGTTTTTTAACTACGTCTTTTGCCCATGCCGAACTGGCTCCTGCCTGAACATATCGCCGACGTCTTGCCGTCCGAAGCACGCAAGATCGAGGAGCTGCGTCGCCTGATGCTCGACAACTTCCGCCTGTACGGATACGAGCTCGTGATGCCGCCCCTGCTCGAGTATGTCGATTCGCTGCTGACCGGTGCTTAAGCCAGGACACGGATCTGCGCACCTTCAAGCTGGTCGACCAGATTTCCGGCCGCATGCTGGGCTTGCGCGCCGACATGACGACCCAGGTGGCGCGCATCGACGCCCACCTGCTCAACCGCGATTCCGTCACCCGCCTGTGCTACAGCCGGCAGCGTGCTGCACACGCGTCCGAGCGGCTTGCACGCCACCCGCGAACCGCTCCAGATCGGCGCCGAGATGTACGGCCACAGCTGCCTCGAAGCCGACGCCGAGATCCAGGAACTGGCGCTCGCGTCGCTGGCGCTGGCCGGTTTCCCCGGACGTGCGCCTCGATCTGTCGCACGTGGGCGTGGTGCGTTCCCTGCTGGCCGCCGACGATGCCGCCCGCAAGGATGAAGCGCTGCTCTACACCCTGCTGCGCGCGAAAGACACGCCGGGCCTGGACGCGATCAGCGCCGCCTACGCAGCCGGCCACGCGCGCCGCGCTGCTGGCGCTGCCGAATCTGTACGGCGACATCGACGTGCTGGGGCGCGCCCGCGAAGTGCTGCCCGACCTGCCGGGCATCGCCCGCGCGCTGGCCGAACTGGCCGCGCTGGCTTGGCTCGGCGATCGGCCGCGCCGAGGTGGCGATCGACCTGGCCGACCTGCGCGGCTATGCGTATGAAAGCGGCGCCATGTTCGCGCTGTACGTCCCGGGCTTGCCGAACGCGGTGGCGCGCGGCGGCCGCTATGACCATGTGGGCGAAGCATTCGGCCGGGCCAGGCCCGCGACCGGCTTCTCGCTCGACTTGCGCGAACTGGCGCGGCTCTTGCCGACCGCCGAGCGCAAACATTCGATCCGTGCTCCGTGGGGCAATGCCCCCGAGCTGCGTGAAAAAATCGCTCAGCTGCGCAAGGCAGGGGAGGTCGTGATCCAGAGCATGCCGGGTCACGACAATGAGCAGGACGAGTTCGAGTGCGATCGCGTACTTGTCCTCGACGACAGTAACTGGATTCTCAAAAACTTAGGCTAAGTGTGATGTCAAAGAAAAACGTGGCAAAGAATGTCGTTGTCATCGGTACCCAATGGGGCGATGAAGGCAAAGGTAAAATCGTCGACTGGCTGACCGACAACGCCCAGGGCGTGGTCCGCTTCCAGGGCGGCCATAACGCGGGCCACACGCTCGTGATCAAGGGCCAGAAGACGGCACTGCAACTGATCCCGTCGGGCATCATGCGCGAAGGCGTGGCTTGCTACATCGGTAACGGTGTGGTGGTGTCGGTGCCGGACGTGCTGCGCGAAATCGACAAGCTCGAAGCGATCGGCGTCGAAGTCGTCTCGCGCCTGAAAATCTCCGAAGCTTGCCCGGTCATCCTGCCTTACCACGTCGCGGTCGACGTGGCCCATAAAAAGCGCGCGGCGAGAACAAGATCGGCACCACCTGCAAGGGTATCGGTCCGGCCTACGAAGACAAGGTGGCACGCCGCGCGATCCGTATCGCCGACCTGCTCAACCCGGAGCGTTTCGCCGAGAAGCTGCGCGAGAACCTGGCTTACCATAACTTCGTGCTGACCAACTACCTGAACGCCGACCCGGTCGACTTCCAGAAGACCTACGACGACGCGATGGCCCTGGTGCCGCGCCTGAAACCGATGGTGGGCGACGTTTCGTCCCAGCTGCACGCGGTCTACAAGGCCGGCGGCAACCTGCTGTTCTGAAGGCGCCCAGGGTTCCCTGCTCGACGTCGACCACGGCACTTATCCGTACGTGACCTCGTCGAACTGCGTGGCGGGCAATGCCTCAGGCTAAGCATGCTGCGTCGGTCCCAACATGCTGCACTACATCCTGGGCATCACCAAGGCCTACACCACCCGCGTCGGTTCCGGCCCGTTCCCGTCGGAACTGCCAACCGATGCTTAGGCGTCGGCCACCACCTGTCGTCGGTCGGCCATGAATTCGGCACCGTCACCGGCCGTGCGCGCCGCTGCGGCTGGTTCGATGCCGCGCTGCTGCGCCGCTCGGTCCAGATCAACGGCGTGTCGGGCATGTGCCTGACCAAGCTCGACGTGCTGGACGGCATCGAGACGCTCAAGCTGTGCACCGGCTACACCATCGATGGCCAGGCCGTGGATATCTTCCCGGTCGGCGCCGAAGATGCCGCGCGCTGCGTGCCAGTCTACGAAGAAATGCCGGGCTGGAAAGAATCGACCGTGGGCGCCAAGTCGCTGGCCGACCTGCCTGCCACCGCGCGTGCCTACATCAAACGTATCGAAGAACTGGTCGGCGTGCCGGTCGATATGGTCTCCACCGGTCCTGACCGCGTCGAAACCATCGTCCTGCGTCACCCGTTCGAATAAAAGCAAGAGGAGAGAGCATGAACACCCCACCATCGACCGACAACGACCTCTGGGTCTCCTGGGACGAATACCACCGCCTGATCGAGCGCCTGGCGCTCAAGGTCTACGAATCGGGCTGGAAATTCGACCAGGTGCTGTGCCTGGCCCGTGGCGGCGTACGTCCCGGCGACGTGTTTTCGCGCATCTTCGACGTGCCGCTGGCGATCCTGTCGACCAGCTCTTACCGTGAAGAAGCGGGCACCGTGCGCGGCGATCTCGACATCGCCAAGTACATGACCATGACCAAGGGCCCGCTGGCTAGACAAGATCCTGCTGGTCGACGACCTGGCTGATTCGGGCGTCACGCTCGACAAGGTCACGCGTCACCTGTCGGAAAATTTCACCGGCGTGACCGAAGTGAAATCGGCCGTGATCTGGGTCAAGGGCTGCTCGTCGATCCGTCCTGACTACTTCCTGGACGAATTGCCGCACAACCCATGGATCCACCAGCCGTTCGAGGACTACGACGCGCTGCGCCCGCACCAGCTGGCCGCGTGGTTGAAAAAATTCGAGAAGTAATTGCAGCGGCGGACGATCCCAGGATTCTCCGCCGTTTTTCGTTGCCCGCCTTTCTCCGCTCTCGAATGAAAAAGATGTCTCTCCCGATCGCCACGGCGGTCCTGGTTAGCGGCTGCGGCTTCGCCCCGGCCAACAAGTTCGACTATGCGGGCGGCAACGTGCTGCGCAACCAGACGGTCGGCTATACGCTGCGCAGCACCCCGCGCTTCCAGCTCGCTCAACACTTCGCAGGCGCTGACCAATGCCGTCATCGACGCGGTTGAAGCAGTGTGGCCGCCATGACCCGCCTGTCGCCCGGCTTTCACGCCACCACCGACGCCGACGCGGCCGCCAAGGCTGCGCAGTACGGCCACATCGTCGACCCGGCATTGGACATCACCCAGGCCTTGCTGTCCGCGTTCGAGCGCGAGAAGGGCGTGCGGCGCGCCGAGGGCGTGCTGGCCGTGCCGGACGACATCAAGCCAAAGGAAATCGCGCAAGCCGCCCGCAGGCGCGCGTTTCATGCTCGACGTCGAGACCAGCAAATGGGGCTTGTCCACCTTTGCCACCGACTGGTTCCATTACGAGCTGCACTACCAGGCCAATGCGCGCCTGATCGACACGGAATCGGGCGCCGTGGTGGCCACCGGCGTGTGCAAGGATGCACCGGACGACAAGGCCAAGGCGCCCAATTTCGACCAGCTGATGATCGACAACGCGGCCTTGCTCAAGCAAAAACTGGCCAGCGCGGCCAGCGAATGTGCTGCGGCACTGAGGGCAAAGATGCTGCGTTGAGGATGTGCATGCAGCCTGCATCGGCGGGAAAATATGCATGCTAAAATGCAATAGTGAAATGTGCTTTCCCTTCCCACCCTTCCCGGATCCGATGAAAAATTTCCTGATTCTTGCTGTGCTCGCTGGCGTCGTGAGCGGCTGTGCCACGCAAACCGCCTCGCCGATTGACAATACCACCAGCGCCGCCATGCTGAACCAGCAGATTGTTCAGGTCGTGCACCCGCGCCCCAATTTCACGGCGATGACGGCTGGCAAGGTCGCGTTTCCAGGAGGGCTGATCGGTGCCATGATGATGGGCGCCAGCGGCAACGACATCATTTCTCAGAATAACGTTCAAGATCCGGCCATCGCGATCGGACGCGAGCTGACCAAGGCGATCGCGCTGACCCGTGGCGCCAAGGTGGTGCCGTCCCCGGTCACGCTCGAATCGGTCGATGCCGCCGCGATCGCAACGTCGGTGCAAGGCCGTGCCCAGTACGTGCTGGCCGTCGAAACACGCGTTTGGAACTTCACCTATTTCCCGACTGACTGGACGCACTACCGCGTGTCGTATGCCGCGCCCCTGATCGAGGTGGCCACCGGCAAGGTCCTCGCCGAAGGCGCTTGCAAACGCACCCCCGACAGCAACGCTGGCGCACCGACCTACGATGTCCTGGTCGGCAGCGGCGCCGCAGGCCTGAAAAGCGAGCTGGCCCAGGCCACGACCGAATGCATCGCAACGCTGAAGAACGACCTGCTCAACCTGTAACGGCTGCCGGGCCGATGATCGTGTTCCCTTTGTTTGCCTTGCCATGATGTCACCATGACCCAAACCTTCATCCAGACCTTCATCCTGCTGATCCTGGTCACCGACCCGTTCGGCAACGTTCCCCTGTTCGTCAGCGCGCTGGCCCAGGTGCCCAAGGCGCGGCGCTGGAAAGTGGTGGTGCGCGAGTGCCTGATCGCTTTCGTGGTCCTGCTGTTGTTCATGTTCTTCGGCAGCCATTTGCTGTCGGCCATGCAGCTGTCCGAGATTTCGCTGCGCATCGGCGGCTCCGTGATCCTGTTCCTGATCGCGCTGCGCATGGTGTTCCCGCAGCCGGGCGGCCCGTTCGGCGCCAGCGAGGATGGCGGCGGCGAACCGTTCATCGTGCCGCTGGCGATTCCCGCCATCGCCTAGCCCGTCGGCGCTGGCCACGGTGCTGCTGTTCTCGTCCGATTCCACGATGGACGTGGTGGTCCACGTGGGCGCGCTCACGTCGGTGGCCCTGGTCTGGCTGGCCGTGTTCCTGTCGGCCGAGCGCCTGCAGGAAAAGCTCGGTCCGCAAGTGATGACGGCCTTCGAGCGCCTGATGGGCCTGATTCTGTCCGCGATGGCCGTGGAAATGTTCCTGGCCGGTATACGGGAATTCATCAAGTCGGTGTAGCGTTGTCGCCAATGCTTACAAAAATAATATGATTGGCCTGAAGTTTGTTGCTAAAATATTAGCTTTAGTAACTTGATACGGCCAAACATATGAAATCATTGGGACTGACCCTCTTTGCCGCGCTGGCAGCTGCCAGCGCCACTTCTTTCGCAGCGGACGTATCGAGCAACGTCGAAAAATGCGAACGCCCGCTGGGCACCATCGCCGTGAGCGAAAACCGCGGCGCCAGCCAGCATGAACTGCAAAGCTACGGCCTCGGCTCGCCCGTGTCGCTGCTGCGCATCATGATCCAGAATTCCAACTGCTTCACCGTCGTCGAACGCGGCGTGGCCATGGCCAATCTGCAGGAAGAGCGCGCTGGCCGCCAATGGCGACTCGATGGGCAATTCGAACATCGGCAAGGGCCAGCTGCAGGCGGCCGACTTCGTCATGACGCCAGGCGTGCAATTTACCGCCAACACGGGCGGCGTGGGCGCGGCACTGTCGAACTGGGGCGGTTCGCGCCTGGGCGGCATCGTGGGCGGCATCAGCTAAGCAACCTCAAGTTCAAGGAAGCGCAAACCAGCCTGCTGATCGCCGATGTGCGTTCGGGCATCCAGGTGGCCGCCGCGGAAGGCGCCGCCAAGAAGACCGACTTCGGCATGTCGGGCTGGAACTACGCCAGCGGCGGCTATGCCAGCGGCAGCGGTTACACCAACACGCCGGAAGGCAAGATGGTGGCCGCCAGCCTGCTCGACAACTACAACAAGATCGTGCAGACCATCCGCAATCAGGCCAGCCTGGTGAAAACCAACAGCGCGCAGAGCAAGGTCAACGCTTAAGCAATTCGACGCGAGAAGGCGTGCCCGTCGCCGCAGGCGCGAGCGTGTATGCGCGCCTGTCGACGGTGAAGGTGTTCACCGACGCCAGCGCCAAGAGCAAGGTCATGGGCACTCTGTCGCGCTCGGAAGAGGCGATCGCCACCGGTGAAGAAAAGAACGGCTTCGTTCAGATCGACGGCGAAAACGTGGCTAGATGGCTGGGTCCAGCGTTCGCTGGTCTCGACCGCGCCTGCGCAGCAGTAAGCCCGGGCAGCAAACCTTATTCGGCAGTGGTGGGATCGATGATCGCCGTCACTGCCGACACGCGGTTGGCGGGAAAGCCGCCTTGCCGCGCATGCTCGTGGACCAGCTCCTCGTTGGCCGCGTTGTAGATGCAATAGACCTTGTCGCCAGTGACGTAGCTCTGCACCCACTGGATGTCCGGCCCCATCTTGGACAAGACCCCGCACGAGGTCTGCGAAATGCCTTTCAAGTCCGACTGCGACAGTTTTCCTGCGCCTGGGATGTCTCGTTCGATCACATATTTTGGCATGGCAGTCTCCTTGAGGCCCATGGCGGCCGATGCCGCCACCATCTGTAGTTATACGCCTGTTCTTATTATTTGTGCATCGGAAAGGTGCGCCTGCGCCATCGTGCGCGTGTTGTATATCTGCTATATGGAATCGTAAATTGCTATGATATAGCAATGTTTTTGCAAAATTATGGAAATGCTCAGTTATAGTCTGGTGATATTCTTTCAATAAGGAGCTGTCCCATGCATGCAGTCCTGCGCCTTTCCCTGCTGATGATGGCGGCGTTTGCCGCCGATGCCCTTGCCGCCACCCAGTCGCTCGGCATCAAGTCGCCCAACGGCGAAGCGACCATCGCTTACGACATGAATGCGCGCGGCCAGGTGGCCGCCGTGCTGGAAGACGACGAAGGCAGGCAGCGCGGGGTGCTGTATGAACAGGGCAAGGTGACGGAGTTGCGTTCGCTGGGCGGCGGCTACAGCGATGCCAAAGCCATCAATGAGCAAGGACAGGTGGTCGGCTCGGCGCAAGGTGCCGACCGCCGCTGGAAAGCCTTCGTCTTCGAGCGCGGCAGCGGCATGCGCGAGCTGGGCACCCTGGGCGGCGCGAGCAGCTACGGCCTGGCGATCAACCAGCGCGGCGATGTGGTCGGCTTTTCCGACACGCCCGACGGTTACTTTCACGCCTTCGTCGTCCAGCAGGGACGGCCCATGCAGGATCTGGGCACGCTGGGCGGCACCATCAGCTACGCGAGCGCCATGAACAACACGGGGCAGGTGGTGGGCACCGCCTCCATGCCCGACGAATACCGCCACGCTTTCCTGTACGACCCGGTGCGCGGCATGGTCGATCTGGGCACGCTGGGCGGCCTGTCCAGCTCCGCCTCCGCCATCAACGACGCCGAAGCGTGATCGTGGGCGCATCGCTGACCCGCGATCGCCGCTGGCATGCGTTCATGCATGACGGCAAGCGCATGATCGACCTGGGCGCCATCATCGGCCATGGCTCGAGCTTTGCGACGGGCATCAACAATGCTTAGGCCACGTGGTCGGCACCTTGCTCATCGGCGACGAGCGCCAAAGTTTCGTCTGGCGCGACAACAAGATGATCGTCCACCGCGGCGGCAAGGGCTTGCACGTGATCAATGGCATCAACAACAGGGAACAGGTCATCGGCGCCACTTTCGACAAGCGGCTCGACGCTGCCACCATGCCGTCGGCCGCGGTGCCGGTGGTCGACCACGGCGGTCAGAAGTTGTCCTTGCTGATCGTGTTCGCGATCGTGGCGGCAGCGCTGGGCGTGGCCGTGCGGCGTTATCTGGTCAGTGTGCGCGCCCCCGATTTCGCCTGAATGACGCTTGCAAAGCGTGGCCATTAGTGCAACCATCGCAAGTGAGCTTTTTGCGAGGTCCATCATGTCCATGACCCTGTATTACCATCCACTCGCATCGTACTGTCACAAGGTGATGGTGGCGCTGCACGAGCTGAACCTCGACGCCGAGCGCAAGCTGATCGATCTGGGCGCCGAGGCGGACCGCGCGCAGCTGCGGGCGGTCTGGCCCATGACCAAGTTCCCGGTGCTGCGCGACCATGCGCGCGGGCGCGACGTGCCCGAGTCGTCGATCATCATCGAATACATCGACCGCCATTACGGCGGACCGGCGCGGCTGGTGCCTAAGCCGATCCGGACGCCGCGCTCGACGTGCGCCTGTGGGATCGCGTGTTCGACAATTACGTGATGGGGCCGATGCAGGAAATCGTCGCCGCCCACTTCAGCGGCGTGACGGACAACAGCGGCTTACTGGCCACGCTCGCCGCGGCATACCGGATGATCGATGCGCGCATGAAGGGGCGCGAATGGGCCGTGGGCGACCACTTCCAGCATGGCCGACTGCGCGGCCGTGCCGTCGCTGTTTTATGCCTGTACACTCAGCGCTTTCCCGCCGGAGTGCACCCATCTGGCGGCGTATTTCGAACGCTTGATGGCACGCCCGTCGGTGCAGCGCATGCTCGATGAAGCGCGGCCGTATTTCCACATGTACCCGTTCGCGGACGCCATTGCGCCGCGCTTTCGCAGTTCACCTCAGGAAAAATGACATTGAACGCCCCATTGCAGGACACGAAAATCGACGTGAAAATCAAGTTGGCAGGCCTGTGGGCCTCTACGCTGTTTTGCTATATCTACGGTGACTACTTCGAACTGTATGTCCCCGGAAAACTGAGCGGCATGCTGAGCGGGCAAATGGTGCCGCTCGGTCCCGTCACGCAGGGCGTCCTGCTCGCCACGACGATCATGTTGGCTGTCCAGTGCGTGATGGTGTGCCTGTCGCTGCTCATGAAGCCCGCGCTCAACCGCTGGGTGAACGTGATTTTCGGCCTCGTCTTCACGGCCATCGTGGGGGCCGTGATTTCCAAAAGCGGGTGGGTGTTCTACCAGCTGATGGGCGCGATCGAGATCGCACTGTTGTTGGGGATCGTCTGGCAAGCCTGGACTTGGCCCCGCGCCGATTCCACGCACTGAGGCCGAGGAAATCTATCATGGCGTTTTCTCCTCAGCGCATGCTGGTCTGGATGCCGGGCAGTCTACTCGTCGCTATGTCGCACATTGAAGTTGAAGAAAAAAACGAGGGGCGGCTGGTGCTCAACGCAGATGGCTGGCCGTTTTCTTTCGAGCGGGCCTCGCAGCGGATCTCCCGCGCTGGACAGCATGTCGCCGCCTTTGCTGCAGTCGACTCGGTTGACCTTGCCCATTTCAAGAACGGCAAGCGCTTCGAATGGTGGGTGCTCAGCCTTCAGCTGCGTGGCGGGAAAACGTTGACGATCGGGCGTTCCACCGATGGCGCCGAGGCGTCGCTTGCCGGGGCAAGTGTGGCGACCATCACCGGCAAGCAGGTGCGCGCGCTCGAGCGGCCTGGCTTGTAGAGCGGGACGTCGATCACATATCGATGATGTTATCGGCCACAAACAAGGCCACAAACTGCATCGGCTCCAGCGTGCCGCCCAGATTGCGCGCTTCGATCTGATTCGATTCCCATAAGGCGCGGATCTGTTCGCGCACGCCGGGCTCGAACTCGAGCTGTTCCATCACGATGTCTTCCCAGCTGCCGCTGCAGCCGAAAGCTTGCTGCAGCTTGGGCGTGGCCGCATCGAGCTTGGCCTCCATCTCGGGATCGAGTTCGC
Source organism: Massilia sp. H-1 (assembly GCA_024703915.1). Taxonomy (GTDB): domain Bacteria; phylum Pseudomonadota; class Gammaproteobacteria; order Burkholderiales; family Burkholderiaceae_D; genus Telluria_A. The sequence continues at coordinate 4,590,975 of CP087969.1, forward strand.
CGATTGCCTTGAGAATGAACGAGTCGACGAACTTGAGGAAGGGTTTTCCTTCGTAGCGGTTGAACGGCTCGCTCATGACTTACTTGCCCACGATGGATGCCACGTTGTCGGCGCCCGGCGCGCCGAAAGCCTGCGTCTTGAGCACGTGCAGTTGGTCGCGCATTTGCGCCGCTTTTTCGAACTCCAGATTTTTCGCGTGGTCGAGCATGAGTTTTTCGATCCGCTTGATCTCCTTGCCGATCTGCTTCTCGCTCATGGCCTCGATCTTGGCGGTTTCCTTTTCCGCGTCCAGGGTCTCGCGCGCCTGCTGCGGGCTGTACACGCCGTCGATCAGTTCCTTGATCTGCTTCTTGATGCCGACCGGGGTGATGCCATTGGCCAGATTGAAGGCGACCTGCTTGGCGCGCCGCCGTTCGGTCTCGCCGATCGCCATTTTCATGGAATCGGTGATCTTGTCGGCGTACAGGATCGCCACGCCATTGAGGTTACAGCGGCGCGGCCGATGGTCTGGATCAGGCTGCGCTCGGAGCGCAGGAAGCCTTCCTTGTCGGCGTCCAGGATGGCCACCAGCGACACTTCGGGCAAATCGAGGCCTTCGCGCAGCAGATTGATCCCGACCAGCACGTCGAAGGTGCCCAGGCGCAGGTCGCGCAGGATTTCGACCCGTTCCACCGTTTCGATATCGCTGTGCAGATAGCGCACCTTGATGCCATGGTCGCCCAGGTAGTCGGTGAGCTGCTCGGCCATGCGCTTGGTCAGCGTGGTGACCAGCACCCGCTCGTCCTTGGCCACGCGGTCCTGGATCTCGGACATCAGGTCGTCCACCTGGGTGAGGGCCGGTTTGACGATCACTTGCGGGTCCACCAGGCCGGTCGGGCGCACCACCTGTTCGACCACGTTGTCGGCGTGGGTCTTTTCGTAGTCGGCCGGGGTGGCGGAGACGAAAATCGTCTGACGCAGCTTGCCCTCGAATTCCTCGAACTTGAGCGGGCGGTTGTCGAGCGCGGACGGCAGCCGGAAGCCGTAGTCGACCAGATTGGTCTTGCGCGAACGGTCGCCGTTGTACATGGCGTTGAGCTGGCCGACCAGCACGTGCGACTCGTCGAGGAACATCAGCGCGTCCTTCGGCAGGTAGTCGACCAGGGTCGGCGGCGGCTCGCCCGGGGCGGCGCCCGACAGGTGGCGCGAATAGTTCTCGATGCCCTTGGTGAAGCCGATTTCGGCCATCATCTCGAGGTCGAAGCGGGTGCGCTGCTCGATGCGCTGCTCTTCGATCAGCTTGTTCTCCTTGCGGAAGAACTCAAGCCGCTCGCGCAGTTCCAGCTTGATCGTCTCGATCGCGCGCAGGACCGTCGAGCGCGGGGTCACGTAGTGCGAACCCGGATACACGGTAAAGCGCGGGATCTTCTGGCGCACGCGCCCGGTCAGCGGGTCGAACAGCTGCAACGATTCGATCTCGTCGTCGAACATCTCGACCCGGATCGCCAGTTCGGCATGCTCGGCGGGGAAGATGTCGATCGTGTCGCCGCGCACGCGGAAGGTGCCGCGCCCGAAGTCGATCTCGTTGCGGGTGTACTGCATCTGGATCAGGCGCGCGATCACGTCGCGCTGGGCGACCTTGTCCTTGGCGCGCAGCGTCAGGATCATCTGGTGGTATTCGTTCGGGTTGCCGATACCGTAAATGGCCGACACGGTGGCCACGATGACCACGTCGCGCCGCTCCATGAGCGACTTGGTGCACGACAGGCGCATCTGCTCGATATGCTCGTTGATCGACGAGTCCTTTTCGATGAACAGGTCGCGCTGCGGCACGTAGGCTTCGGGCTGGTAGTAGTCGTAGTAGCTGACAAAATATTCGACCGCGTTCTCGGGGAAGAACTCATGAAACTCCGAATACAGCTGGGCCGCCAGCGTCTTGTTGGGGGCGAACACGATGGCGGGCTGGTGGCTGCGCGCGATCACGTTGGCCATGGTGTAGGTCTTGCCCGAACCGGTCACGCCGAGCAGGGTCTGGAACGACAGACCGTCGTTGATGCCCTCGACCAGGCCGAACGATCGCGGTCGGCTGGTCGCCCGCGGGAGCGAAGGGCTGGTGCAGCTTGAACGGGGAGTCAGGGAACGTCACCACGGTCGGCGCCGGGTCGCTTGCAACGGATAATTCAGCCATACGATCAGACCTTTGTTAGAATGGAGTCCCGCTTGCAGGCCCCAATGAATTGCAGGGTCGCTGTCTATACAACTGCAGCCGACAACCAAGTTTTACCAGATGACCTCACCAGCTTCCGCCAGCATTTTCAGCGCCATCGACATGGCCCCGCGCGACCCAATTCTGGGTATTACCGAGGCGTTCAACGCCGACACCAACCCTGCCAAGATCAACCTGGGCGTGGGTGTCTATTATGACGATAACGGCAAAGTGCCGCTGCTCGAATGCGTGCGCAAAGCCGAAGATATCCTGATCGCCCAGCTGGCGCCGCGCACCTACCTGCCGATCGAAGGCCTGGCGGCCTACGACAAGGCGGTGCAAGAGCTGGTATTTGGTGCCAACAGCCCGATTATTCAAGACAAGCGCGCCGTCACCGTGCAAGCCATCAGTGGCACCGGCGCCCTCAAAATCGGCGCCGACTTCCTGCAGCGCTTCGCGCCAGGTTCGAGCGTCTACATCAGCGACCCAAGCTGGGAAAACCACCGCGCCCTGTTCAAAGCGCCGGTTTCACCGTCAATAACTACCGCTACTACGACGCGGCCACCCGCGGCGTCGATTTCAGCTTAAGCATGCTGGCTGACGTCAAAGCGATGCCGAAGGGCGCGATCGTCCTGCTGCACGCCTGCTGCCACAACCCGACCGGCGCCGACCTCACGTCCGCCCAGTGGGATGAAGTTGTCAACGCGGTGCGCGCCGCAGGCCTGGTGCCTTTCCTCGACATGGCTTACCAGGGCTTCGGCTCGGGCATCGCCGAAGACGGCGCCGTGGTCGGCAAATTCGCCGCAGTAGGCGGGCCCGCTGCTGATCTCGAATTCGTTCTCCAAGTCGTTCTCGCTGTACGGCGAGCGCGTGGGCGCCTTGTCGGTAGTGGGCGCGAGCGCGGAAGAAGCGGCGCGCCTGCTGTCGCAGCTCAAGCGCGTGGTGCGCACCACTTACTCGAACCCGCCTGTCCACGGCGGCAAGGTGGTCGCCACCGCGCTGACCACGCCGGAACTGCGCCAGCTGTGGGAAGACGAACTGGCCTAAGCATGCGCGTGCGGATCAAGGAAATGCGCAATGCCTTCGTGGAAAAGCTCAAGGCCAAGGCCCCGGCCCACGATTTCGAATTCGTGCGCGAGCAGGTCGGCATGTTCTCGTACTCGGGCCTGACCAAGGCCCAGGTGGAGCGCCTGCGCACCGAGCATTCGATCTACGCCGTGGACACGGGCCGCATCTGCGTGGCCGCCCTGAACTCGAAAAATATCGATCTCGTCATTGACGCAATCATGAAAGTCCTCTAAACTCTTGCTTCTTCGGATTGCGCTGATACTGTGTAATCCGGAAGGCATCGGGAAGTACGGCACCAGATTGCGTTGCTTGACAGCGTAACTTGAGAAGTACATAATGTTGCCTCTTTTCCCTGATAGCTCAGTTGGTAGAGCGACGGACTGTTAATCCGCAGGTCCCTGGTTCGAGTCCAGGTCGGGGAGCCAGAATACAGAAAGAGCCTTGCGCGCAAGCCCAAGGCTCTTTTTACGTTGGCTTGTCATCGGCTTGCAACACAAAAGACAACAATCTTTGCTTTTGTTCAATATTGGTACTATGATGCCGCCTGGCATAAATGCGCCGCCTTGTGCGCGTTTGCTTTCCTCTTTATTGAACTCCATGAAAAAATTTGCATTCTCGATCGCCCTGGCGATCGCTTCGATGGGCGCGGCCCACGCCCAGGCACCTGCCGCCAACGACGGCCTGCATTTCTTCCTCGGCGCCAGCCTGACCTTCGGCGGCGACAAGCTGGCCAAACTCGAATACACGAATGGTACCGACAGCAGCGTCACCGCTGGCGGCCTGGTGCAGCTGCAAGGCGGCGTCGAATACCGCATCAACAGCGATTTCGCCGTGCAAACCTCGATCGGCTACCACGTCAGCGACGCCACTGCCAGCGACGGCAGCATCCGTTTCACCCGCATGCCAATCGAACTGATCGGCTACTACAGCGTGGCGCCTCAGTGGCGTATCAGCGCTAAGCGCGCTATGTCAGCAATGCCAAGCTCAAGGCCAGCGGCAACGCTTGCATACCGCGGTCACGTCGATTTCGACAACACCATCGGCGCCCTGGTCGAAGCCGAATACATGATCAGCCCGAAGGCTGGCGTGAAAATGCGCATCGTGTCGGAAAAATACGAGACCACGATCGGCCAGTACAAAGTTGACGGCAACCACGTCGGTGGTTTCTTCAACTATTACTTCTAAGCCGTTCTGGAAGTAAGCCACAAAGGGCTGCGCTTGCGCAGCCCTTTGTGTTTGCTTAACTCAGCGCCCGAGGCTGTTTTCGTCGAACTTGAAGCGCAGGCGCAGGAAGGTGCCGTGGCTGGTGTAGTCGGCCCCGCTCAAGTCGCGGTCGCTAAAGCCGGACAAGTTGTGGCCGAGCGAGACATACAGGTTCTTCGCCAGCCGGTAGCCCACTTCGGCGCCGTAGGCAAGCTGGCGGCTGTCGCCCTGCGGGCTGTACAGGACCGATGCGAGCACCCCCACGTCCCATTTCGGGGCGATATCCCATACCACGCGGCCACCGGCCAGCCAGGCCGTGAACTTCTGTTCGGCCCATGGCAGGGGGTGGTCGGTATTGGCCTTGCTTAGCCAGCCGTCCGCTCATCCACCAGGCCCGGCTCGGGTGGTAGTCGGCATGCACCGAGACGATGTGGGCGCGGTAATCCTCGCCCTCGGCGCGGGCCTGATCGCGCACGGTCTTGTACTCATAGCGGGCCAGGGCGTTGACGTCGTTGCGTTCGCGCGGGCGCCAGGCGAAGCCGAGCTGGGCCCGGTCCTGCACGGTGTTGCCGAGCGCGGCGCCCTGGAGGTCGTCGCGATTGCGCTGGTACAGCAGGTAATTGCGGGCCAGCAGGGTCCAGTCCTCGGACAGCTTGCGCGCCAGCGTCAGGGTGGACAGCCACTGATCCTGGCTCTGGTCGGCCAGCAGATCGGCGCGGTCGAACAGCTTGCGGTATTCCAGCTTGGCCGAGGCGCTCCACAGCGGATCGACGCGGTAGTCGATGGCCCCGGACACGGCCACCGCTTCCTGGGCCGCGCCATCGAGGACCTTCAGGTACTCGATGCCGGTGGCGGCGCTCACGCCCGGACGCAGCTGGAAGCTGTTGCGCAGGCCGGACGCCAGCTGGGCGTTGTGCTGGGCGTCGAAGCCGGTGTCAGCGCTGTCGCGCAGCCGGTATTCGCTGAACACGGTCCCGCCCGGCATGTAGGCGCCGTCGACCCCGGCCACCACGCTGGTGCTGCGCTCGGCCGGATTGAGCGAGTACGAGGAGGCCAGGCCGGTCTGGGTTTCGGCGCGCGTACAGGCGGGCGCGGCTGTCGGTCTGGTATTGGGCCCCCAGGCCGTAGCGGTGCTGCTGTTCGCCGTCGACGCTGTGCTCGGCATCGGCCGAGAGCAGCAGGCGCTCGCTGGCCTTGAAGTGCAGGCCGACGCGCGCGGTGGTCGCGTTCACGCCGCGAAACGGCGCGCCGCTCGACGGAACCGGGGCCAGCGGCAGGCCGGTTGCAGGTGTCCAGTCCGGCCGTCTCGAGGCTGCCGAAAAAGCCGCCCGACGGGTTGTCCAGGCTGCCCGGCGGGGCGGTGTTGGGGGCGATCGGATTGCGCGCATCGAGGCTGCCGTCTTCGCGCATGTGGCGCAGCGACAGGTCGATGCTTAGGCGCGGGGAGAGCGCGTACGAGATGCTTAAGCGCTGGCCGTCGCGGCTGGCGTCGCTGCGCTGGTCGCTGCTGCGCACCGCTTCCGCATACAGCCTGGCGCGCTCGCTCACGCGCCACTTGGCGCTGGCGCCGCCGTCGCGCTGGCCGGGGTTCAGCCCGGCGGCCGTATTGTTGAAATTGCGTCCGGCCTGCTGCCACCAGGCGCGCGCCTCGAGGGCCTGGCTCTGGTGGCGCAATTCGATCCGGCCGGCGCTGCCGTCCTGCTCATCCATCTGCTCGCCGGGCTGATGGGTCGGGGGTGGGCGAGACCGTGCCGCCCACGCTGTAGGTGGTCGAGTTCGAGCGGGCCAGCTCGGCCACCAGTTCCGTGTCTGCGCCCAGCCTGAGCTGGGCCGCCACGCTGTGCAGCGCGTACGGCGAATCGGGGTTGCGGTCGTCCACCGCCGAGACGCCCACGGTCAGGTTCTCGCCCAGCGCCACCTTGGCGTCGGCCCCCAGCACCCAGAAACGTTCGCCGCCCTGGTCGACTTCGTAGGTGATGCGGACCGATTGCGGATCGCCGTCGGCGGTCAGGCTGGCGATGGCCTGGTTGAACAGGATGCGCCCGCTCAGGGGCTCGAAGCTGTAGTCGACATAGCGCTGCAGCGGCACCACTTGCTTGACCAGATTCGACTGGTTCTTGTCGCGCACCACCAGTTCGACCTTGTCCGAATTGGCGATGGCGCTGCTGCTGCGCACCGCGAACGGCCCGGAGGTGCCGTTGGCCTGGTATTCCTCGACCACCTGGCGCAGGCTGTCGTAGATGGCAAAGCCGTTGCCGCTGACGGCGCCCTGCTGGTAGTGGCCGCGCAAGCCGGTGGCGGTGCGGTTGTACTGCCCCAGCCGGTGCATGCCCGTATCGAGGCCGCTGCCGGTGCTTAAGCCAGTTCGGACAGGCCGGAACCGGTCACGAAGTCGCCGTACATCAGGTAGTGCTGGCCCTGGTCCAGGCGCAGGTACAGACGTTCGCTGGAACGGGCGTCGAAGCCGGTGACGCTGGCGTCGCCGTAGACCGGATAGTAGCGGTTCGGATCGAGGTCGCGCAGCAGGCGGCTGGCCTGGGCCTTGTCCGAATCGTAGGCGGCCGTGAGCGAGCGGTCGCCGCCGATGTCGCCCTTGGCGAAGAATGCCAGGCGCGCCGCGACGTCGGTCTTGCCGCCGTTGAACTGGCGGCTCCAGTGGCTCAGCGATTGCTCGAAGCCGTCATTGAAATGGCGCGGCCCGCCGCCGTCCTCGCTGCGGCGGCCGATCACGCCTTCGGCCAGGCCTACCGCGATCAGGGGGCGCCGTTCGGCCACGAAACTGAGCTGGCCGCGCGCCTGCAGGGCGCCGCTGGAGACGGCCAGCGTCACATCCTGGGCGTGCTCGGGCGCGATCAGGGTGAAGCGGGCAAGGCCATTGTCGACCCGGATCCGGGTGCCGCGCAACAGGCGGTCGAGCGGCACGCCCAGGCGCAGCGCGGGCGCGGCGGCGGGGTCGACGATGCGCCCGCCATTGCTGTCGGCGCTGATCCAGTTGGTGCTTAGCCAGCGGCTGGCCCTGGGCGTCGAGCAGGCGCACCGTGACCGTGACCACCGAGCGCCCGTCGGCTTACAATTGATCGGCGTCGGTCGTGACCACGATGTCGGCCAGGGCGGGGTCGGCCCGCAGCAGCAGCTGGCCGGGCAGGGCGCCCGGCTGGGCCAGCGGGGGCGACCGGGGCCTGCTGCGCATGCAGCGGATAGGCGGCGGCGACGGCGAGCACGCCGAGCAGGGGACGCATGAGCTTAGTGCGCATTTTTTTCCCCTTGCGCTTAAGCGTGGCGGCTGGCTGGCGGCTGTCATTCTTGCGGTTCACTTTGTGGTTGACCTTACTTGAGAAGCTGACCCCGGGACTGGCGGTGGGAGGCGGCGCCGCGGTCGGCAGCTTGGCGCTGGCGGACCCGTTCCAGGACCGGCGCCGCGCACGACGTTTCGGCGAAGTCGGCGCGGATCAGTTCACCGTTGCGCACGTCGAGCAGCAGGCTGGCCGCGTCGCCCAGGTTGCGGTTGCTGGTTTCGCCCAGCACGCTGCTTAAGCTTCACAGGGTGGTGCCGTCGACCTTGATCACGTGCGCCATCGGACTGAGGCCGCAGTAACTGTACTTGCCGTCCAGGTCGCTGGTCAGGTGGGTGCCGTCTTCGAGGTAGAGGCGCACGCCGGGGATGCCGCTTTCGCCGTCATCCTGCAGGCCGTTGCGGTTGCAGTCGGTGAAGACCTTGCTTAGCCACGCAGGCGTCGCTGGTGAACACGCCACCGGTCACGTCGACCCGGTATTGCGCTTCGTTCGACGCGGCCGCGCCGCTCAGGCTTAGCCAGCGTGAGCGGATCGAGGCAGCCTAGCTTGCGTGTTGCACGAGTAGGCGCGGGCGCGGTTGACGCCGTCGCCCTGCATGCTGCCGACACCGACCCGGACCCGGTAGCTGAGCACCAGCTGCTGGCCGGCGCTGGCGGGGCCCAGGTTGAAGCCGAGCACCGAGCCCGGCGCCATGGCCGGATCGGCCGCGCGCACGCCATTGACCGTCACCGTGCCCGGCACGTAGCGGAAGCCTGGCGGCAGCACGTCGCGCACCGAGGTTTGCAGCACGCCGGTGCTTAGCGCCGCGCTTGAGCACGATGGTGTAGCGCACCGCGTCGCCCAGTTCGGCGGTGCGGCGGTCGCCGGTCTTGCTCAGCGTGGCCGTGCCCGGTGCCACCGGGTCGAGCGGGATATGGTTGTTCAGGATCGCAGCCGACACGCCGTTGCTGATCTGCAGACGCAGATAGTACTGGGTGCTGGCGGCGCCGCCCGCCACCAGGCCGCTGCAGGCGGCCGGGTCGTGGACCGGGGCGCCGTTGGCCGGCTGCGGTGTCGCTGGCCTGGATGAAGGCGGGATCGGGCGCGGCGCCCACCACCAGCGTGGCGCTGCACGGCGGCAGCTGGGCCGACAGGGTGCTGTAGCCGCTTGGCGCCGCCGTCACGGCCAGCGTGTAAGTCCCGCTCGGGTAGCCGTTTTGCAGCAGGTACTGGTAGGCGCCGTCGCTGCCGGTGACCTGGGTCTGGACCGTGGCCCCGCCGACCAGGTGGGTGGCCGGATCGAGCCTAGCCGGGCCGCTGAAGACCACGGTGGCGCTTAGCCACCGGCTGGCGCGTGACGGCGTCATAGACGACGCCTTCCGGGTCGAGCGGCAGGTTCTGGCCGGTGATCTCGTCGGTCGGCGCCAGCGTGATGTTGGCGATGGTCTTGAGCGCGCTGGTGCGATGGGTGCCGTCCGATTGCGGCATCCCGGTCAGGTTGCTGCCTGGCTTGTCAAAGCCGATGGCGAAACCGCTGCCGCTCGGCAGGCCGGTCTGGGCGTATGCCGGGCAGGCCAGATTGTCGAACTGGTACTGGCCCTGGGCCGAGGTGGTGACGCTGCAGACCGGCTGGCGGTTCTGGGTCAGGCGCACCGTCCAGCCGCCCAGGAAGGCGCCGCCGTTGTGGCCCGGCGTCGGTCGGCTGCTCAGCATGACCGCGCCGCTGACGATCGGCAGTTTCACGCCGCTGGCGCTGCGCGCGCAGGCCGAACAGATAACCGTCCAGCTTGCCGCCATTGGCCGCCACGACCGCCGCGTCGACCGTGACGCCGGTGATGCTGGTCTGGTGCGGCTGGGTGCCGAAGGTGGCGTCGTTGACGCTGCCATGCCAACCACGCCAAGCATGCTCGCGCCCGTCGGCGTACAGGTTGAAGTTGCCATCGGCCGCGTTGCGGCGCAGCGTGTAGCTGCTTAAGCCGTCACGCGGGCGAAGGCATAGCTGCCGTCGGCGCCGCTGGTGGCCACGCCGATCTCGGCGCCGTTGGCGATCAGGGCCACGCGGATGCTTAAGCCAGGCCGGTTTCGCCATTGTCTTTCAGGCCGTTGCCATTGGTGTCGGCGTAGACGAATCCTTGCAGGCTGCCCGTGCTCTGTTCGCCGAACAGGTAGCCGGTCGCGTTCTGGCCCGGGGCCAGCACGATGGCGGCGATCTGGTTGTGCGCGGCGCTGTCGTCAAAGCTGCTGTTGTCGACCGTGCCGCCCAGGTTGCTTATGGTTTCGCGGCCGTCGGTGGCGTCAGCCGACTGCGTCTCGGTCAGGGTGTAGGTGCCGCCCTTGATGGTGCTGGAAGCTGTAGCTGCCGTCGGCGCCGCTGACGGTGCTCAGGTCGACCGCGGCGCCGTCGACATCGAGACCGGTCAGCCGGATGCTGGCGCTTACAAGCGACCGCTCTCGCCGCTTTCCTTGATGCCGTTGTGATTGGCATCGGTGTAGACCAGGCCCGCGATCGACGTTCCTGACGGCGACGCCGCGCGCGTGACGACGATGGTGGTGGTGACGGTGTTGCCGTTCTCGGCGCGCACCACGATGGTCACGGTATTGCTGCCGATACCCAGCGGCAGCGCCATGACGGGCTGCCGCTGGCGGTGGCGACGCCGTTGACGGTGATGGTGGCGGTGGCGTCGGCCACGGTCGCGGTGACGGTCAGCGTCGCCACGCCATTGCCGACGCTGGCGGTGTAGGCGGTGGTGCCCGGCGCGAAGGCGGGCGCCAGCGCGGCGCCGCCCGAGACGGTCAGCGCTCCCAGGCTGGCATTGGACGACTGCGCGCGTGACCGTGACCGTATAAGTACGGGTGGTGACACCGTCCTGCGCGGTGACGATGGTGGTGATGGTATTGCTGCCGACAGCCAGCGCCAGCGGCGCCGAGGCTGTGCCGCTGGTGGTGGCGACGCCGTTCACGGTGACGCTGGCATTGGCGTCGGCCACGGTCGGCGTGACGCTGAGCGTGGTGACGCCATTGGCGACGCTGGCCGTGTAAGCCGTGGTGCCCGCCGCGAAGACCGGCGCCAGGGTACCGTTCGACAGCGCCAGCGCGTTCAGGCTGGCGTTGGCCGATGCGGCCCGCGTCACGCTCACGGTATAGGTTTTGGTGGTGACGCCATCCTGCGCCGTGACGACCACGGTCACGCTATTGGGGCCGACCGCCAGGGCCAGCGGCGCCGAGGCGGTGCCGCTGGCGGTCGCAACGCCGTTGACGGTGACCGTGGCCGTCGCGTCGGCCACGGTCGGCGTGACGGTCATCGTGCTCACGCCATTGGCGACGGCGGCGCTGTAGCTGGTCGTCGCTGACGCGAACACAGGGCTGAGCGTACCGCTCGACAGGGCCAGTGCGCCCAGGTTGGCGTTGGCGGCGGCGCTGCGGGTCACGCTGACCGTGTAGGTCCTGGTGGTGCCGTCCTGCGCGGTGACGACCACGGTGACGGTGTTGCTGCCGATTGCCAGTGGAATCGCTGCCGAGGCGCTGCCGCTGGTGGTGGCGATGCCATTCACGGTGACGGTCGCATTGACGTCGGCGACAGTCGGGGTGACGGTCAGCGCGGCGATGCCGGTGGCGACGGTAGCGCTGTAGGTGGTGGTGCCTGGTGCGAAGGCTTAGGCGCCAGCGTGCCGTTGGACAGGGCCAGGGCGCCCAGATCGGCATTGGCCGACAGGCGGGTGACGGTCACGGTGTAGCTCTTGGTGGTGCCGTCCTGGGCGGTGACCATGGTGGTGATGAGGTTGGCGCCCACGTTGAGCGCGATCGCGGCGGAGGCGGTGCCGCTGGCGACGGCAACGCCATTGACCGTGATGCTGGCGTTGGCGTCCGCTCTGGTCGGCGTGACGGTCAGCGAGCCAGTGGCATTGGCGACGCTGGCGGTGTAGCCGGTGGTGGCTGGAGCGAAGGCTTGGCGCCAGGGCGCCGCTCGAGAGCGACAGCGCGCTCAGGTCGGCGTTGCCTGACGCTGCGCGCGTGACGGTCACGGTATAGGTTCTGGTCGTGGTGCCGTCCTGGGCCGTGACGATGGTGGTGACGACGTTGCTGCCGACATTGAGCGCGATCGCGCCCGATGCCGTGCCGCTGACCACGGCAACGCCGTTGACCGTGATGCTGGCGTTGGCGTCCGACCTGGTGGGTGTGACGGTCAGCGAAGTGGTGGCATTGCCGACGCTGGCCGTGTAGCTGGTGGTGCCGGATGCGAATACGGGCGCTAGCGTGCCGCTCGAGAGCGAAAGGGCGCTCAGGTCGGCGTTGGCGGAACCGGCCCGGGTGACCGTCACGGTATAGGTCTTGGTGGTGGTGCCGTCCTGGGCCGTGACGACGGTGGTGATGACGTTGCTGCCGACATTGAGCGCGAGCGCGCCTGATGCCGTGCCGCTGGCCACGACGACACCGTTGACGGTGATGCTGGCGTTGGCGTCCGACCGGGTGGGCGTGACGGTCAGCTGTGTGGTGGCATTGCCGACGCTGGCGGTGTAGCTGGTGGTGCCGGATGCGAACACGGGTGCGAGCGTGCCGCTCGAGAGCGAAAGGGCGCTCAGGTCGGCGTTGGCGGAACCGGTCCGGGTGACCGTGACGGTATAGGTCTTGGTGGTGGTGCCGTCCTGGGCCGTGACGACGGTGGTGATGGTATTGCTGCCCACGCTCAGCGCGATCGCGCCGGAAGCGGTGCCGCTGGCCACGGCGACGCCGTTGACGGTGATGCTGGCGTTGGCGTCCGACCTGGTGGGCGTGACGGTCAGCGAGGTGGTGGCATTGCTGACGCTGGCCGTGTAGCTGGTGGTGCCGGATGCGAATACGGGCGCCAGCGTGCCGCTCGAGAGCGAGAGGGCGCTCAGGTCGGCGTTGGCGGAACCGGCCCGGGTGACCGTGACGGTATAAGTCTTGGTGGTGGTGCCGTCCTGGGCCGTGACGATGGTGGTGATGGTATTGCTCCCCACGCTCAGCGCGATCGCGCCGGACGCGTTGCCGCTGGTGACGGCGACGCCGTTGACGGTGATCGAGGCCGTGGCGTCGGCCACGGTCGGCGTGACGGTGAGCGAGGTGGTGGCGTTGCCGACGCTGGCCGTGTAGCCGGTGGTGCTTAGGCCGCGAACACGGGCGCCAGCGTGCCGCTCGAGAGCGACAAGGCGCCCAGGTCGGCATTGGCCGAGGCGGCGCGGGTGACCGTGACGGTATAGGTTTTGGTGGTGGTGCCATTCTGGGCCGTGACGATGGTGGTGATGGTGTTGGCGCCCACGCTCAGCGCGATCGCGCCGGACGCGTTGCCGCTGATGACGGCAACGCCGTTGACGGTGATGCTGGCGGTGGCGTCGGTCACGGTCGGCGTGACGGTGAGCGAGGTGGTGGCATTGCCGACGCTGGCCGTGTAACTGGTGGTGCTTAGCCGCGAACACGGGCGCGAGCGTGCCGCTCGAGAGCGACAAGGCACCCAGGTCGGCATTGGCCGAGGCGGCGCGGGTGACCGTGACGGTATAGGTCTTGGTGGTCGTGCCATTCTGGGCCGTGACGATGGTGGTGATGGTGTTGGCGCCCACGCTCAGGGCAATCGCCCCGGAGGCATTGCCGCTGATGACGGCAACGCCGTTGACGGTGATGCTGGCCGTGGCGTCGGCCACGGTCGGCGTGACGGTCAGCGAGGTGGTGCCGTTGCCGACGCTGGCCGTGTAGCTGGTGGTGCTTACGCCACGAACACGGGCGCCAGCGTGCCGCTCGAGAGCGACAAGGCGCTCAGGTCGGCATTGGCGGAACCGGCCCGGGTGACCGTGACGGTATAAGTCTTGGTGGTGGTGCCGTCCTGGGCCGTGACGATGGTGGTGATGGTATTGCTGCCCACGCTCAGGGCAATCGCGCCGGAGGCATTGCCGCTGATGACGGCAACGCCGTTGACGGTGATGCTGGCGTTGGCGTCCGACCTGGTGGGCGTGACGGTGAGCGAGGTGGTGGCATTGCCGACGCTGGCGGTATAGCTGGTGGTGCTTAGGCCGCGAACACGGGCGACAGGGTCCCGCCTCGACAGGGACAAGGCGCTCAGGTCCGCATTGGCGGAGGCGGCCCGGGTGACCGTGACGGTATAGGTCTTGGTGGTGGTGCCGTCCTGCGCCGTGACGATGGTGGTGATGGTATTGCTGCCCACGCTCAGCGCGATCGCGCCAGACGCGTTGCCACTGGTAACCGCGACCCCGTTGACGGTGATCGAGGCCGTGGCGTCGGCCACGGTCGGCGTGACGGTCAGCGAGGTGGTGGCATTGCCGACGCTGGCCGTGTAGCTGGTGGTGCTTACCGCGAACGCGGGCGCGAGCGTCCCGCTCGAGAGCGACAAGGCGCCCAGGTCGGCATTGGCCGAGGCGGCGCGCGTGACCGTGACGGTATAGGTCTTGGTGGTGGTGCCGTCCTGCGCCGTGACGATGGTGGTGATGGTATTGCTCCCCACGCTCAGCGCGATCGCGCCGGACGCGTTGCCGCTGGTGACGGCAACGCCGTTGACGGTGATGCTGGCCGTGGCGTCGGCCACGGTCGGCGTGACGGTCAGCGAAGTGGTGGCATTGCCGACGCTGGCCGTGTAGCTGGTGGTGCTTACCGCGAACGTGGGCGCGAGCGTGCCGCTCGAGAGCGACAATGCGCCCAGGTCGGCATTGGCCGAGGCGGCGCGGGTGACGGTGACGGTGTAGGTCTTGGTGGTGGTGCCGTCCTGCGCCGTGACGATGGTGGTGATGGTGTTGGCGCCCACGTTCAGGGCAATCGCGCCCGATGCATTGCCGCTGATGACGGCAACGCCGTTGACGGTGATGCTGGCGGTGGCGTCGGCCACGGTCGGCGTGACGGTGAGCGAAGTGGTGGCATTGCCGACGCTGGCCGTGTAGCCGGTGGTGCTTAGGCCACGAACACGGGGGCGAGCGTGCCGCTCGAGAGCGACAATGCGCTCAGGTCGGCATTGGCCGAGGCGGCGCGGGTGACGGTGACGGTGTAGGTCTTGGTGGTGGTGCCGTCCTGCGCCGTGACGATGGTGGTGATGGTGTTGGCGCCCACGCTCAGGGCGATCGCGCCGGACGCATTGCCGCTGATGACGGCGACGCCGTTGACGGTGATGCTGGCGGTGGCATCGGCCACGGTCGGCGTGACGGTGAGCGAGGTGGTGGCGTTGCCGACGCTGGCCGTGTAGCCGGTGGTGCTTAGCCGCGAACACGGGCGCGAGCGTCCCGCTCGAGAGCGACAATGCGCTCAGATCGGCATTGGCCGAGGCGGCGCGCGTGACCGTCACCGTGTACGTCTTGGTGGTGGTACCGTCCTGCGCCGTGACGATGGTGGTGATGGTATTGCTGCCCACATTCAGTGCGATCGCGCCCGAGGCATTGCCGCTGACGACAGCGACACCGTTGACGGTGATCGAGGCCGTGGCGTCGGCCACGGTCGGCGTGACGGTGAGCGAGGTGGTGGCATTGCCGACGCTGGCGGTATAGCCGGTGGTGCTTAGCCGCGAGAACACGGGCGACAGGGTCCCGCTCGACAGGGACAAGGCGCTCAGGTCGGCATTGGCGGAGGCGGCGCGCGTGACGGTGACGGTGTAGGTCTTGGTGGTGGTCCCGTCCTGCGCGGTGACCACCGTGGTGATAGTGTTGCTGCCGACGTTGAGGGCGATCGCGCCAGACGCGTTGCCACTGGTTACGGCGACCCCGTTGACGGTGATCGAGGCCGTGGCGTCGGCCACGGTCGGCGTGACGGTCAGCGAGGTGGTGGCATTGCCCACGCTGGCCGTGTAGCTGGTGGTGCCGCTGGCAAATACCGGCGCCAGGGTGCCGCTCGAGAGCGACAGTGCGCTCAGGTTGGCGTTGGCCGATCCGCTCCTGGTCACCGTGATGGTGTAGGTCTTGGTGGTGGTGCCATTGCTCGCGGTGGCCACCACCGTGATGGTGTTGGCGCCGACATTGAGCGCCACCGCGCCCGAGGCGGCACCGCTGGCGACCGTCACGCCGTTGACGGTGACGGTGGTGCCGGGAATGTCGACGGTGGGTGTGATGGTGGTGCTGGTGGTTCCGTTCGCGACCGTAAAGCTGTAACTGGTGGTGGCGCTGGAGAAGGAAGGACTGAGGGTGCTTAAGCCGAGGCGGAGAGATTGCTCAGGTCGGCATTCGCGGTCGGGTTAATGAATACGAAACTATTGAACCCTTCCTGCCACAGTTTGGCGCCGACACCGCCATTGCCGCCGTCCGAGGTCACCCGGACTTCATCGATGTTGGCGAAACTGGCGGGTAGCGTGATGAGCACGGGATTGAAGCTGCCGCCGACGTTGAACGCGTGGCTGCCGACGAAGACATTGTTGCAGGTAAGCGGAGGCCGTGTAATTGGAGCCCAGCCCTTGTGCATCCTGAATCCTGGAAGCTGAACAGGCCGAACATGCGGTTCGACTGGCTCTTGATGATGAAAGAGGCGACCGGATCGTAGCCGATGCCGCTGTGATACAACAACATCGATCCGGTCCCGCCAGCCAGATCGATGTTGGTGGCGGTGCCGGTCAGGGTATTGCCGCTGGCAGCGAAATAGAACTGGTAGACGACAGCCAAAGCAATATCGGTCGTGCCGGTGTTGATCTGGCCATCGACCATCATAGACGTAAAGAAGGATCCATCGGGATGGGAGAAGGGAATCGTGACAGTGCCAGCCACCGTGGGCAAGACCATGCGGTAAGCAGGGAAAGCCAGCGCCGCGCTGCGCATCGCCGCGGTACGCGCTTCCAGCACCCAGTCGCCACCCTGGTCGGCCGCGCCGGTCAGATTGGTCGAGGCGGCCACGCGCGCTCCGGTGGCGGCGGCCAGCTGGTCGATGAAGGCGCAGTGGCGTCGCCCGCGGCGACGTTGCAACCATAGATGAACAGGTCGGCGTCGTCGCGCAAGGCGGCGCGCACGGTGGCCAGATCGTCGAGCATGGCGCGCCAGCGCATCGCTGTCGAGCGTGAGCGAACCGAGCGTCAGCCTGGCCGGGGCGCCGTGCGAAATCAGGTGCAGTGCGCTGACGTCCTGGCGGCCGCATGAGGGTGGCGGCGATCTGGTGCAAGCCATCCTGCTGACTGTCGAGAACGACCACTTCCATGTCGGCGGCCTGGGCCTAAGCAGCAGTGCGCGAGTAGTCGGCAATGCTGTCTTCGACAAACAGGATGGGCCGGTCGGGCGCGCGCGCCTGGGCGCTGGCGGCAAGACAAGAGAATAATAAGGCGGCGATGAGGAAGACAATCCAATTGATGTGTGACCAATCCCGGTGTGGTGCGCAGCGGCATCACTTGCTTGTCCATAGTTTCCCCATTGTGTACGTCGTATCGACGCTGCTTGCGGCAAGCGTTGTTTTTGTTACACTCAATTATCCAGAGAACAATCTGCGGTTCAATCCATATTGCATACTCCGCTACGGAATGCGAAGAAAGTTGCTGGAAATGCGACAGTCCCCGCCCGGCCGCCCGGCGCTCAGGCGGGTCGCCATTGCAGCGCTTGCTGCATGCCGTCATCGGACGTGACGGCGAAGCCCTTGCGTCCATACAGGCGGCGCGCGCCAGTGTTGCCCAGGCTGACCTTGAGTGTGAGCGTTTGTCCGTGCGCCGCGGCCTGATTCTGCAGCGCGTCGAGGATGGCGCCGCCATGGCCCTGGCCGCGCGCGCCCGGCAGCAGCGTCAGGTCGACCAGGTGCAGGGCGTCCGGTGTGCTGTCGAGTACGAGGCGGTAGGGCCTCGCCGTCGCGCTCGATGATGTAATGGCTGGCATGGGGGAAGCAGGCGCGCATGCCTTGCGCCTCGGCGTTCTGCTGGATCCGCAGCAACTGGCGCAGGAAGGCTTGGTCGGGAGCAACCTGGGCCAGTTCCTCGCGCGCTGGCGAACAGGGCGTCGAGGAAAGGCTGGTCGGCCGCTTGCGGCGCGCGAGGTGCAAAGGGGCGGTCAGGCACACCATCGTTATCTCCGTCACGACGCGCTACCGTTTCGCGCCGCGTTTTGCTATGCTCGACGCCAACCTGACCACGAGAGGCAAGCGTCCATGACAGTGACCATCGAACAAATGACAGCAGTGCTGGACAGTACCTTCGTGGCCCACACGGCCATGCCGCAAGGATTGCCCTGACCCTGGTCGAGGCCAGCGAGCGCGCGCGCAAACGGCTTGCTTAGGCACAATTCCGGACGTCGCTGAGCCTGATACTGACCGGCCCGCGCGAACCGGTCCTGTCCGACGATCACTACGTGCTCGACCATCCGGTGCTGGGCCGCAACCAATGGTTCATGGCGCCGATCGCACCGCGGCTTGGCGTCCACCCCGGCCGCGCACCAGCGTTACCAGATCATTTTCTCCTGAGCCCTTACGGACGGCTCAGGGTAGATCCCTTCGACCACGATCACGAAGTTGAGCGCCAGGTAGGGCGGCACGGTCGGGACCTGGCCATTGACGCTGACGCTGACGGGCGCCTGCAGGGGCGTGCCGGAACCGGTGTTGTCGACCGTGACGCTGCCGCCCGCGAAGCTGCCGCCGATGGTGGCGCTGGCCGGATTCAGGGCCACGGTGCCAGGCCCCGGCATCGGGACGGTAGAGCAGCGGCTGGTTCGCGCCGCCCGCCTTGCCGGTGGCCAGGAAACTGCTGCATGGCCTACTGCGAGGTGGTGGCCAGGTCGGTGCTGGCGTTCAGGGTGACCGTGGCGCCGCCGCCGCCGCCCGGTGTGAAGGTGGCGTTGTGGTTGTGGGGCCTAAGCAGGTTGGCCACCGTCAGCGCGACATTGGCCGTCCCCGTGCCGTTCAGGATAGCAGTGACGTTGGGCGTGCCGCCGACGCTGCCCAGCGAACTGTCGATGCGTCCGCCCACGCCGGTCGACGGCGCAATGGGCATGCGTCCGCGCAGGTCGGGAAGAGCGAAGGTGCTCTGGCCGTCGCCGCCGTAGGTGGTGCCCAGCAGGGAGAACAGGGCGCTGTTTTGGGCGATGCTCAGGAGCTGGCCTGCGCACATCAAGGTGCCCTGTGGAGCGTAATTGAAAGCGACCGGGAATATCATCCCCATGTACATGTCCATTTCTGATCCTTTCTAGTCGTTGCGGCTGTGGTGAACGATGAGAAGTGCCAGAAAGATACTAAGCGAATCTTTCAGAGAATAAATAATTTACTTTTGTTCATGCTTTTGGCATGACAGCGCGAGGGCCGCTTGCGCGGACTGGACAGTGTCTTCACGGGCTTATATAATGCGGCCTCTTTTCCCTGATAGCTCAGTTGGTAGAGCGACGGACTGTTAATCCGCAGGTCCCTGGTTCGAGTCCAGGTCGGGGAGCCAGAATACAAAAAGAGCCTTGAGCGCAAGCCCAAGGCTCTTTTTCATGTGCGCCTTACTTGCGCAGGCGGCGGCGCGAAGCGAGCAGCATCATCGCTGCCATGCCCAGCAGGGCAACGCCCGAAGGCTCGGGCACGACATGGATGGCGCCGTTGGTGGCGTCCACCAGGTAGGGCACATAGCTCGCCAGGAGAATGCCGCCGAACGAGGTGCCGAAGGTGCCGCCAATCTGGGTCACCCCGTCGATGGTCCAGCGCTGGCTGAAGGTATTGTTCGCCACCAGCATCAGCTCGCCATACATGGTGACGAAGGCCGGGCCGCCGGAATCGCCGCCACCGATGCCCGACTCGCGGTTGTTCAGCAGCAGCCATGTGCAAACGCCGAAGTAGGTACAGTGGGTATCCTGCACCACGCCCAGGGCGTTGGTGCCGTCGAAGTCGGCGTAATAGACCTCATTGTTGCCGCCCCATCCGGATTCGTCGTCGCCGTCGAACATGTCGATGTAATTTTCGCCCGTGCGCTTGACGCGGAATGCGGGACCGACCGTGTAGCCGTTGATGCCGTCGCCCGAGGTGCCGTGTAGCTTACCATGGTGATGTGGGTGCCGGAGCTGACAGGGTTGGCGGCCATCTTGTAGATTTTCGCGCCCGCCGGTGCATCGGCGCCGAGGGTGATGACGGACAGGTCGTCATTCACGCAGAAGGCGTTGACGCCAACCGGGCAATTGCCAAAGCCTTTGTAATCGGGGTTCATCGACACGCCCACTGCCGTCATCACGGCCGTGCCGTTGGTTCCGGTGGTGTTGAACACGACGCGCACGTCGTTGCCGGGCGTGTTCAGGTCGATCACCGTGCCGTTGCCGTCGGTGTCGACGCAGTGGCCAGCATGGAGACGACCTGGCGTTTGCCGACCAGCGCACCGGAGCAGATGAACGACTGGCCCGCGTAGCGGATATTGATGCTGACCACGCCGGAATAGGGCGAGGCGGCATTGTTCGGGTCGACGTGGGCAGCGGGCGAATCGGGCAGGGCGCCCGCGGTAATCAAGGGTGAATAAGTGACGCCGTCAATGACGGTGGCCTGGGCGCCTGTGCTGGCGGCGAAAAAGGCGCCACTCATGATGGCGTAACCCAGCAATTTTTTCAGTGACGCATGTCGATTCAACATAGTCGGTTTCCTTGTAGGTAAGCGGAACATCCCCGGCACGCAAGATTTCACGTGTCATGCGCATCATGCAGAAAGCATGCCATCGGAAAAATTCTTAAGAAATACATACACTTATCGTTGCACAAGAAGCAATGCGGTGCCCAGATGTAAAATTTCTCGACGGCAAAAACATTGCCTAAAAAATCATTGTCGGCCGACCCCATGGACTGCGTCGCAAGCAAAACCGGCGTGCTACACTTTGCCTTATGCCCCTGCCAAGACCGCGTTTTCTGCATGCCTTTGTGACCATCGCGACCATGCTGGCGCTGCTGTGCGCCGCGCCGCTGGCGGTGGCCGATGCCAGCCGCCGTCAGGTGCTGGTGATCTATTCGCTGGGGTCCGATGCCGCCTCGGCCTGGCAAACCCGCCTGACAGCCTAAGGCATCGCCCACGAGGTCGGCGGCGGGCAGGGCGGCGCCGTGCCCGAAGTATTCGACGAACGGCTCGACGTGATCCGGGTCGGCGAGCGCGAGGCGCTGGCGGCCATGGCGCCCTATCTGCAAGCGAAGTACGCGCGCCTGCGCTTCGACGCCGTGATCGCCGAAAACTACCAGGCCAACCGCTTCCTGAGCGAGCATCCGGATTTGTTCCCCGGCGTGCCGCGCTTTTACGTCAACCATGGCCGCGCGGCTGGCATCCGGCCGACGGCACCGGCATGGAAATCGACTTCGATTTCATGCGCGCGATCGACGCCATTCCGCTGGCGCTGCCGCATGTCAAACGCATCGTGGTCGTGGCCGACGCCACGCCGCGCGGCAAGGAATGGCTCGACGCCGTGCGCGCTATCGCGCCCCAGTACGAGGGGCGTATCGGGTTCGAGTTCTGGGACCGCCTCACGTTCGCCCAGCTGTATCAGCGCGCGGGGACGCTCGGGCCCGACACCGCAATCTACATGTTCCCCACCTATGCCGACGCCAGCGGCGCGACCGGCATGCCCGCGATGGTGGCGCGCACCCTGGCCGCCAGCACGCGCGTGCCGGTGTTTACCTATGTCGACTCGCTGATGGTGCCGGGTGTGGTGGGCGGTTACGTGATCAGCGGCGAACGGGTGGGACGCGCGATCGGGCGCCTGGTCAACGGCCAGCCTAACCCGCCTGAGCGAGGTGCAGACCTATGTGTTCGACCGCCAGCTTGCACGGCGCTTCGGCATGCGCGAGATCCCCGGAACCCAGTGGCGCAACGCCGATCAGGGCGTGTGGGAGCAGTACCGCTGGCAGATCATCGGCAGCGTTTCGCTGATCGCGCTGCAGGCCATGCTCATCACGGCGCTGGTGATGGCGCTGCGCGGACGGCGCCGGGCAATGTTCGCCCTGGACCGCGAGCGCGCCAGCCTGGAGCAGGCGGTCGGGGAGCGCACGATCGAACTGCAGGCGGCCAACAACGCGCTGGAACAGCAGGTCACGACCGACGCCCTGACCGGGATCGGCAACCGGCGCCGCATGACGGCCCAGATCAGCGCCGAACTCGAACGGGCGCGCCGGTTCGGCCATCCGCTGTCGCTGCTGATGATCGACATCGACCACTTCAAGGATGTCAACGACCGCTTCGGCCACGACGTCGGCGACCGCGCCATCGTGGCGGTGGCAATGGCGCTGTCGGTGGATCTGCGCGCCAGCGATGCGGCGGCCCGCTTTGGCGGCGAGGAATTCGTGGTCCTGATGCCCGAGACCGATGTCGGCATGGCCTGCGACGTGGCCGACCGCCTGCGCAGGTCGATCGAGGCGCTGCGCCTCGAAGGCGACGACGGACGCCCGATCGCGCTGACCATCAGCATCGGCGTGGCGCTGGCCAGTTCGCGCGGCCAGGCCGAGACGCCCTCGGCGCTGCTCTCGCGCGCCGACCGGGCGCTGTACCAGGCCAAGGCCGGGGGCCGAAACTGCGTGGTGCGCGCCATGGAGCCTGCATGACGGTGCTGCGACTGGTGCTCGGCGACCAGCTTAATCCCCTGCACAGCTGGTTCGCGGCGGTCCGCGACGACGTCGTCTACACGCTGATGGAAGTGCGCCAGGAGACCGACTACACGCACCATCACGCGCAAAAGATCATCGCCATTTTCAGCTTAAGGCATGCGCGCTGGCGCGTGCGCTGGAACAGGGCGGCCACCGCGTGCACTATCTGGCGATCGACGACCCGCACAACACGCAAACCATTTCCGGCAACCTGGACTGGCTGCGTGCGCGCTGCGCGCCACCGCCTTCGAATACCAGGCGCCCGACGAATGGCGGCTCGACCAGCAGCTGGCGGCTTACGCCGATGCCCTGCCGTGCCCGGCGCGGATGTGCGACAGCGAGCATTTCCTGACCACCCGCGACGAAGCGCAGCGCATCTTCATGCTACCGCAAGCAGTGGCTGATGGAGTACTTCTACCGCCAGATGCGGCTGGTGCACAAGGTGCTGGTCGAACAGGACGGCAAGCCAGTAGGCAGGCCAGTGGAACTTCGACCACGACAACCGCAAGCCATGGCGCGGCACGCCGCCCGAGCCGTTCGATACGCGGTCCAGCATGACCACACGGCGCTGTGGGAGACGATCAAGCATGCGGGCGTGGGCAGCTTCGGCCAGGCCCAACAGCGCGCGATCGTCTGGCCGCAGGACCGCGCCGAGGCGCTGACCCATCTGGACGCCTTCATCCAGCACGGTCTGCCGCACTTCGGCGACTACCAGGATGCGATGAGCAGCAAGGCCTCGCGCCTGTTCCATTCGATGCTCTCGTTCGCGCTCAATACCAAGATGCTGCACCCGCGCGAAGTGATCGCCGACGCCGAAGACGCCTGGCGCAGCCGGCCACGCGCCGCTGCACGCGGTCGAGGGTTTCATTCGCCAGATTCTGGGCTGGCGCGAATACGTGCGCGGCGTGTACTGGGCCCATATGCCCGGCTACGGCGCGCACAATGTGTTCGGCCACACGCAGGCGCTGCCGTCCTGGTTCTGGGACGGCAAAACGAAGATGAACTGCCTGCGCCACGCGATCGGCCAGTCGCTCGACGACGCCCACGCCCACCACATCCAGCGCCTGATGGTGATCGGTAATTTTGCGCTGCTGGCCTAGCCTCGATCCGGACCAGGTGCACCAGTGGTATCTGGGCGTGTACGTGGACGCTTCGAGTGGGTCGAAATGCCGAACACGATCGGCATGAGCCAGTTCGCCGACGGCGGCCTGCTGGCCACCAAGCCGTATGTGTCGAGCGCGGCCTACATCGACCGCATGAGCGACTACTGCAAGGGCTGCCACTACGACAAGAAGGCCCGCCTGGGCGAACTGGCCTGTCCCTATAATGCGCTGTACTGGGATTTTTTCGAGCGCCACGCGGACCGGCTGGCGGGCAATCAGCGCCTCGCCATGGTGTACCGCAATCTCTACAACATGGACGATCAGGCGCGCGCCGCCTTCCAGGAGCGCGCCGCCAGCCCGCGCGCCCGGCTCGACCAACTTTGACACGGATGGAACATGACACTGCATATTGAAACGCCGCTCATCGAGTCGGGCGCGCTCGCTTCAAACGGGCGCACGGTCTGGCTCAAGATGGAGGCGTTGCAGCCGCCGGGTTCCTTCAAGATCCGCGGCATCGGCCACGCCTGCCAGGGAATACGTGCGGCGCAGGGCGCGCCGCTTCATCTCTTCGTCGGGCGGCAATGCCAAGGCATCGCGGCCGCGTATGCGGGCCGCAAGCTCGGTGTGCCGGTGCTGGTGGTGGTGCCGGAGACGACGACCGAACGCGCGCGAACTGATCCGGCGCGAGCAGGCCGACATCATCGTGCATGGCGCCAGCTTCCAGGAAGCGAATGCGCACGCGCAATCGCTGCTCGGCCCGAACGACGCGTTCATCCATCCCTTCGACGATCCCTTGCTGTGGGACGGCCACGCCAGCATGATCGATGAAGTGGCGCGCGCCGGCGTGCAGCCCGATGCGGTGGTGCTGTCGGTGGGCGGCGGGGGATTGCTGTGCGGCGTGCTGCAGGGGCTGCACCGCAACGGCTGGGGGCAGGTGCCGGTGATCGCGGTGGAGACGGCGGGCGCCGATTCGCTGGCCCAGGCGATGGCCGTCGCATGAGCGCGTCACGCTGTCGGCCATTACCAGCATCGCCACGTCGCTCGGTGCGCGCCAGGTGGCGCAGCAAGCCTTCGAATGGACGCAGCGCCATCCGGTGCGCAGCGCCGTGGTAAGCGATGCCGACGCCGTGGCGGCCTGCCTGCGCTTCATGGACGACCAGCGCATTGTCGTGGAGCCAGCCTGCGGCGCCGCGCTGGCTGCCGTGTATGGCAACGCGCCGCAGCTGGCCGGCTTGCGCGAGGTGCTCGTGATCGTGTGCGGCGGCGTGACCGCCAGCACCGAACAGCTGCGCAAATGGGCCTACAGCGCGTAAATGATGGATGCAATCGTGTCGTAGATCGGATAGACCTTGGGCCCCGACTTGGGCCAGCCGATCATGTCGAAGTGGTCGTAGGTGCGGTAGGTTTGCAGGAAGTTCCAGCTGCCCTTGACGGGGGTGCCGTCGAAATCGCGCACCGCCTGCCCGGCCGAAGCAGCGCATGCTCACAGTGTTGACCACGCCGTCGTTGGCGAACCAGCGTTCGTCGACCCTGACCCGTCCCGGCGCGGACTGGGTGTACGAACCGAGGCCCCGCTGGGCGATGGACGGCACGATCCATTCGCCGGAATAGGGCTTGGTCAGCGGCGCCATGTCGCGCCTTGGATACTGGTATTTCCGGTTCTGGAAGAAGGCCAGCGTGCGGTCGGTGCCGTTGCAGCAAAGGCGCCCGCTTCGGTGGCGGTATTGGCCATCGAGAAGTAGTAGACGTTGGGCGAGGTCTTGACCCAGGCGTTGAATTCACGCGCCCCGTCCGGCCCCATTTCCCATTGCGCCGAATCGAAATTGTCCTGATTCCAGAACGGCGTGGCCATAGCCCGCTCGAGGTAGCTTGGCGTCCGATTCGTTGGCCTGCCGTTCGATGCCGAACTGCTGCAGCTGCAAGTCGAGCCCGTGGCCGCTGCCGCCCGGATTGGCGATGGCGCCGATGCCACCTGCCATGCGCGATGAAGGGGCCGAAGTCGGTCATGGCGTCGCGCAGGCTGGTGCCGTCGTGCGGCGCGGCGAGCGTAGTGGCGCTCGCGACCCAGCCGCTCTTGCCGCCCTGGTAAAGCTCGCCGCCGCCTTCGTCGCCATGGGGCGAGCCGTGCTCGAGCAGCTGGATCAGCGCGCGGATGGTCTGGCCGCCCTGGCTGTGGCCGATCAGGTGCACCGGGTGCTGGGCGTCCCAGGCGGGATACAGCGCGATCGGATAATTGTTTGGATTGTGCGAAGGATCGGTGGCCCAGCATTTGCCGGGCGGACGGCGCTCTGCCACGTGGTCGGCGCGCGTGGTGTGGACGCTGCCGTAGTCCACGCAGCCGCCCTTGATCTGGTAATACAGTTCGGCCGAGCGGTCCCAGCTCGAGCTGATCGAGCCGACCGACGCGGCCAGGATCTGGTGCTCGCCCTGGTGGTGGCGCATGTGCTCGGCGATATCGTCGAAGCCGCCCCAGTATTTGAAGCCGGTCCGCTTGTATTGTTCCGGACCGAAACCGAGAAAACCGTGGACCAATACCACGGGATAATTGTTGGCGGCGATGGCAGGCTGGGCGAGCGCCAGCAACAGTGCCGCGGCGAACTTGGTGCGATGGGACATGGCGTACTTCCGGTGATGGAGGTCGCCACCATTGTAGGTACGATAGCCAAAGCGCGGCCTTGAACCGCGCTCAAACTCGGCGCGTTTGCAACAGTCTCAGGGACTGCCGCCCGGTCCGTTGCTGCCGACCGCGCTGGCGGCCATGCCGAGCGGGGTCTTGCCTTGCCACACAACGTCATTGTCGACCGAGTACAGCTTGCACGGTTCATTGCTTTTCTTTTCGCAGGTGCTGATCGCGCGCTGATCGGGATCTTCGCCGTCTTCGGCCCAGCACCAGGCCCCGCTGGCAGAGACCGCGAAGGCGCGCGGCGTCATGCGCGCCAGGTATTCGCGGTAGGCGGCGCGTCCGCTTTCGGCCAGATAGGGAACGGCCGCGATATCGTCGATGCGGGCAAAATTGGTGGGCGGCAGGGTCGGCGCGGCACCGACCGCGACCATTTCCGCGGTGGGCATGCCGATCTGGCGCAGGAACGGTTCGGCTTGCTTCCACCAGATCTTTTCACCGTCGCGGCTGGCAATCATGCCGTGCGAATCGCGCTTGAAGGCGCCGAATTCGACCAGCCGCGCCCGGCCGCCCTCGCGCACGAAGGCGGTGTGCATGCGGCCGACCAGGTCGGGACCGAACAGCGAATCGTTGACGCCGTACATCCACAGGCTGGGCACCTTGTTGTGCGCGCCATAGCTGGCGAAGGCATTGACCAGCGAGGCGCGCCAGTCGCAGCTGTTGCCATCGTCGCGCAGGCCGCCGGCTGAAGTTGATCAGGCCGCGCACGCCGGGCACCGCGCGTGCCGAGCGCCATGGTGGCCAGGCCGCCATACGATTGGCCTAAGCAACCACGATGCGGTCGGCGTCGACCCATGTCTGTTCACGCGCAAATTGGATGGCTGACAACACGTCATCGGCCTGGGCCTGGCCATTGGCTGTCATGTTGCAGCCGTGATTGGCGTAGGTGCCGGTCGAACTGGCGAAGCCCTGGCGCATCGGCACCATGACCGCGTAGCCGCGCTTGACGAAGGCGGTGGCCATGAATATGAAACGGTCGCGCGGCTGGAACTGCGGCTCGCCCGCTTCCTTGCCATGATTGATGATCAACAGCGGGAACGGTCCCTTGCCGTTCGGCCGGAACACGGTGGTTTGCAGGCGCGCGTTGCCATCTTCACCAGCGGGCACCATGATCACTTGCTCATTCAAGCGGAAGTCGACCGGCAGATCTTGTTCGACTGCCAAGGATGGCATCATGCAGAGGCAGGCAAGGGAAACGCTGGCGATGGAAAAGACGGTACGAATGATGGGCTCCCGATGGATTGGATTGCCGAAAGGAATGTATCGATTCTAGGCAGGAGTTTTTTCAGGAGCAATACCCGATTGATAATTTCAAGCGTATGTGTGCAAAAAGATCGCTGCCTTGCACAGCCGTTGGTAACATGCTTAAGCACGCCGTCATGAAAACTTATTCGTCCGACATTTCCACTCCACCAAGTAAGCCGCGCTGCCCGCGCTGCCTGCGTCCCGCAATCGGCCTGCGTGTGCGGCTGGATCGCGCCCGTGCCTGCCGAGGCGGGCTTGCTGATCTTGCAGCATCCGATGGAGGTCGACAATGCCAAGGGCAGCGCCCGCCTGTTGCACCTGAGCGTGGCCGGTTCCGTCATGGCCACCGGCGAGACCTTCGACCCGCTGGCGCTGGAGCGCCTGCTGAGCGAGGGCGGGTGCGTGCCGCTGTTGCTGTACCCGGACTTGCCGGGCGAACGCGCGTCGGCATTGCCGCGCCGCCGCCCTTCGACGTGGGTCTGTGCGCGCAGCCTGCGCGTGTGCTGCTGGTGGTACTGGACGGAACGTGGCGCAAAAGCCGCAAGATGCTGTATCAGAATCCCTTGCTGCAAGCCTTGCCGCGCTTGCCGCTGACGCAAATGCTTAGGCCTCGCATTATGCGATTCGCAAGGCGCATGCGCCGGATCAGCTGTCCACGCTGGAGGCGACTTGCCATGCGCTGGCGATGCTGGAGGGCGCGCCCCAGCGCTACCAGCCCTTGCTCGACAGCTTCGACCGCTTTATTGCCTGTTTTCAGGCGACCGGGGGCAGGCTGGCACGCCTGGAACAGGGCGATTGAAACGGCAGGCGGGTCGGTGTAATATACTGTATATCCATGCAGTATACGCAGGTGAACCCCGTGACCGATCCCAACGACCAATCCGAACAGCACGTCATGCTGCCGCCGCGGCCGCTGTCCGCGCAAAAAGGGCGGGGCGCCGTGTCCAATCTGCAAGGCCGGTACGAGGTCAATGCCCGCGAGGGGTTTGACGACGGCTGGGCGCAGGAAGACGAGGCCCCCGCGCCCTTCAAGACGCAAGTGACGGACGAATTCGCCAAAACCATCCTCACGCGCAACGCCTCGCCGGACATTCCCTTCAATGTCTCGCTCAATCCCTACCGCGGCTGCGAACACGGCTGCGTCTATTGTTTCCGCGCGGCCGACCCACAGCTACCTGGGCCTGTCGCCGGGGCTCGATTTCGAGAGCCGGCTGTTCTGCCAAGGTCAACGCGGCCGACCTGCTGCGGCAGGAGCTGGCCAAGCCGTCTTACCGGCCGGAACCTATCGCCGTCGGCGTGAACACGGATGCCTACCAGCCCTGCGAGCGCGAACGGCGCATCACGCGGCGCGTGCTGGAGGTGCTGCACGACTGCGAGCACCCGGTCGCGCTCATTTCCAAGTCCTCGCTGATCGAGCGCGACATCGATCTGATCGCGCCCATGGCGGCCAAGCAGCAAGCCATTGCCGCCATCACGCTGACCACGCTCGACCCGGCCATCTCACGCACGCTCGAGCCGCGCGCCGCGGCCCCTGCGCGCAGGCTGCGCACGATCCGCACCCTGACCGATGCTTAGCATCCCCGTGCGCGTGAGCGTGGCGCCCATCATTCCTTTCATCACCGAACCGGAACTCGAAAAAGTGCTCGAAGCGGCGCGCGCGGCTTGGCTGCTGTTTCCGCCCACTACGTGGTGCTGCGCTTGCCATGGGAAGTCAATCCCTTGTTCCAGCAATGGCTGGAGGCCCACTTCCCGGAGCGCGCCCAGCGCGTGATGAACCGCGTGCGCGACATGCGCGGCGGCAAGGACTACGACAGCGACTTCCAGCAAGCGCATGTCAGGCGAGGGGGTATGGGCCGATCTGATCCGCCAGCGCTTCGTCAAGGCGGTCGAACGCCTGGGCATGAATCTCACCAGCGGGCGCTTTGCCGCGCTCGATGCCTCGCGCTTCCGGCGGCCGACGGTGGTGCCATGCCTACCAAGGCCAAGCAATGCGGCAATGCGACCGGCCAGCTCGATCTGTTTTCCTGAATCCGGGCCTTGCGAAAAGTCAACGGCAGGCTTGTCTTGCCGCGCCGGATTGACGAAGCTCAAACTGTATAGACAAGATCCCCTTGCTGCATTGACCCCTGTTTTCCCGATCCTATACTGGCCTCTCTCTTCAATCTCGAAGGGAATTTACATCACTTACGATAGGAAATCACATGACGATGCAATCGACGATGCCCATGCCTATGTCCATGCCCATGCCCATGTCCATGCCGGGAATGATGAACGGCATGCCCATGCAGGCAATGATGCCGATGATGATGGCGAGCATGAAGATGAAGATGGTAGTAAGCAAGACTGAATGCGAAATGGTCCCGGCCGCCGGGATGGACAAGGACATGTTCGCCAGCAGCTGCCAGATGCTGCAAATGATGATCGAGGCTTAAGCATGCCGATCACCATGCAGTCGGGAAATATGTGCATGATGGCCGTGAGCGATCATGTCATGATGACGCCGCCCGTCATGATGCCGCCGATGGCCACCATGCCGTCCATGATGTGCCGGGTTCAGGTTGAACTGAAAAAGATGCCATGGTGTGCCAGATGACGCCGGGCCAGGGGATGAACGCGGAAATGTTCACCGCGTCGTGCAAGTTGATGGAAAAAATGATGCAGATCGGCATGCCCATGATGATTGCGTGCAATGGGTCGCCCGTCATGTGCTGTACGGCATAAATGGCCGCTACCGGCCCGTGCGGTAAAGGTAGTTAAAAGAAGATAGCAGTACGATCGTTTCCATCGCCATGCGACGCGCAGCGTCGCTGGCGTTGAACCTGCAAGTCCACCACATTCAGCGCAGCCACGCGCTTGTTTTCGGCCTAAGCATCTGGGTTTTCATCACGTGCCTCGCATCGGTCCACACCAATTCATACTAGACCTGTTTGCTCGCCACCAGAACAACTGAGTGGCGATAAGCTTATGCGCGGGCCCGGCTGTTACAGCAGGCGCAGGTGTTTCTCGATGGTGAAGACATGCTCGTCGTCCTTGCCCAATTCTGCGCAGCGCGTGCGCCAGCTCGAACAGATAGTCGCGATTGTGGCCGCTCGGGCCGCTGGAACGGGCGATGTGCAGGGCGATGTCGAGTTCCGTCGCCGCGCCAAGGAAGGCCGCGTTGTCCTCGGTGGCGATGTAGACCAGGCCTTCTTCGCTGTCGCCATTGTCGAAGGTGATCTCGGTGGCCAGGCGCAGGTAGCCGTTCTTTTCGCGGTGGTCGAGGTGGGCGAAGACTTCGGGCGTGATCAGGTAGGCCATGCCATAGCATTCCGCACCCGGGTCCTGCACCAGCGTGGCCACGCGGCCCGGCGCTGTCTCGGTGCCGCGGTGGTCGTGCGAGCCTTGCCAGAAGCGGCGCGACCAGTTGCGTATGCTCGCCGCGCGCCGTTCGATGAAGGGGAAGTCGGCCTTGAAGATCAGCGAGCCGTAGCCGAACAGCCAGACGCTGTGATGGCCGTCGAATTTATTCATCTGCTGATTGATGGCGATCGTGTTGTGGGACATGGGTGCCTCTGCCGGTATGCAGCGTCCATTATAAAGGCGGGGAATGTTCCAGTCGTGGGCCTCCACGAACTTGAACAGATAGGCGATGAAGCTCTCCGCCATGGCGACAGCGAGCGGTTCTGGCGCCGGTACACGAAGAAGCGGCGCGTCAGTTCCGGCTCGTGCAGCTGGCGCATGTGCAGCTGGTGCAGGCGCACCAGCGGCTCCGCGTAGGGCAGGCAGACCGTCACGCCCAGGCCGGCGCTGACCATCGCCAGCGCGGTCGTCATGAACGTCACTTCATTGGCCGGATTGAGCGAGACGTCGCGCAGGGAGCTGTGCATGTCGCTGAGCAGCCGTTCGGTAAAACTGGCCCTGCAGCGAAATGAAGGGATGGTCCGACAGATCGGACCAGGTCACGCGCTCGCGCTGCTCGAGCGGATGGGCGCGCGGGAACACCAGCACGAAGGGCATCTCGAACAGGACCGAAGCGTCGACCTGCGCGCTGGGTTCGCGCTCCGGGCCGACCGCCACGTCCACTTCGCCACTGAGCACGCGCGCCGTCACGTTCTCGACCGCGCAATCGACCAGCCGCACCTGGATGTCCGGATGGGCTGCGCGGTAGCCGATGATCACTTCGGGCAGCAGCGTGCACGACATCAGCTGCGGCGCGGCGATCCGGACCACGCCTTTTTGAGCTGCGACTGGTTCGCGATGTCGAGCAGGGCGCCGTCCAGATCGTCGATCATCTTGGAAAACAGGGGGTACAGCTCGCGTCCCACCTCGGTCAGGGCGATCTTGCGCGTGCTGCGGTCCACCACCCGGATCGAGAGCGTCTGTTCGAGCTCCTTGATCAGCCCCGACAGGGCAGACTGGGTCACGTGCATGTACTCGGCGGCGAGCGTGAAACTGCCGGTCCGGGCCAGCGCTACCAGCGCGCATCTGGCGTAAAGTGGGATTCATTAGCTAATCCGATAATTCGCTTGAAAAATATTGTTTGTATGATAGTTCGTTTTGCACTCTAATAGTGGGATCGGAACTGGAGGACAGCATGAAAATTCAACGCATTCACCACGTGGCGTACCGCTGCAAGGACGCCAAAGAGACGGTCGAGTGGTACGTCAAGCATCTGAACATGGACTTTGTCCTGGCCATCGCCGAGGACGAGGTGCCGTCGACCGGCGCCTACGACCCCTACATGCACGTCTTCCTCGACGCGGGCAACGGCAATGTGCTGGCCTTCTTCGAGCTGCCGCTGCAGCCCGGCATGGGCCGCGACGAGAATACCCCGGCCTGGGTCCAGCACCTGGCGCTGGAAGTCGGTTCGATGGACGAACTGCTCGCGGCCAAGGAACGTCTGGTCGCCGCCTGGCATTGACGTGCTGGGGCCGACCAACCACACCATCTTCAAGTCGATCTACTTCTTCGATCCGAACGGTCACCGCCTCGAACTGGCCTGCAATACCGCCACCGACGAGATGAAGCAGAAGCTCGACGACGTCAAATGGGACATGCTCAACGAGTGGGCCCAGACCCGCAAGGCCCCGAAACACGCGGCCTGGATGCACGCCAAAACGAAGGACTGAACATGAAGCTAGCAACCCTCAAAACCGACAGCCGCGACGGCGCCCTGGTCGTCGTCAGCCGCGACCTGACCCGTTACCAGAAGGTCCCCAAGATCGCCGCCACGCTGCAGTTCGCGCTCGACAACTGGGACATGGTGGCCGAACGCCTGCAGGCCGTGTACGTGGCCCTGAACGACAACGCCACCTGGGACGCGCAGCCCTTCGACCAGTCGCTGTGCCACTCGCCGCTGCCGCGCGCCTACCAGTGGGCCGACGGCTCGGCCTACATCAACCACGTGGAACTGGTGCGCAAGGCGCGCAACGTCGACGTCTTAGGCCTCGTTCTACACCGACCCGCTGATGTACCAGGGCGGTTCCGATTCCTTCATCGGCCCGCGCGACCCGATCTGGGCCCTGTCCGAGGACTGGGGCATCGATCTGGAAGCGGAAGTCGCGGTCATCACCGGCGACTTGCCGATGGGCGCGAGCGTGGAAGCCTGCAGCCAAGGCGCGATCCGGCTGGTCATGCTGGTCAACGACGTCTCGCTGCGCAATCTGATTCCGGCCGAACTGCTCAAGGGCTTCGGCTTCTTCCAGTCGAAAGCGGCCAGCGCGTTTTCGCCCGTGTGCGTGACGCCCGATGAACTGGGCGACGCCTGGCAGGACGCCAAGCTGGCGCTGCCGCTGAACGTAGAGATCAATGCGCGTCCGTTCGGCCGTCCGAACGCGGGCGTCGACATGACCTTCAATTTCGCGCAACTGGTGGCGCACGCGGCGCGCACGCGCGAGCTGGCGGCCTAAGCACCATCATCGGCTCCGGCACGGTGTCGAACAAGCAGGGCGACCTGCATGGATCGAGCATCGAGAACGGCGGCGTCGGCTACTGCTGCCTGGCCGAAGTGCGCATGTATGAAACGATCGAGCAGGGCGCGCCCAAGACCTCGTTCCTGCGCTTTGGCGACAGCGTGCGCATCGAGATGTTCGACGCGGCTTGGCGCCAGCATTTTCGGCGCGATCGAGCAGAAGGTCGCGCGCTACGAAGGGCGGACAGCATGAAACTGTACGACTACTTCCGCAGCTCGGCTTCGTACCGCGTGCGTATCGGCCTCAAGCTCAAGGGCCTGGACTACGAGTCGGTGCCGGTGCATCTGCTGCGCGACGGCGGCGAGCAGCTCAAGCCCGAATACCGCGCCGTCAATCCGAGCGCGCTGGTACCGGCGCTGCAGGACGGCGACGCGACCATCACCCAGTCGCTGGCCATTCTCGAATACCTCGACGAAGTCCATGCGATGGTGCCGCTGCTGCCGCGCGACGCGCTGGGCCGCGCGCGCGTGCGCCAGCTGGCGCTGATGATCGGCTGCGATATCCACCCGATCAATAATCTGCGCGTCCTGCGCTATCTGGTCAAACAGGCCTAGCCTGACCGAAGAAGCCAAGAATGCCTGGTATGTGCACTGGGTCCAGGAGGGCTTCGCCGCGCTCGAGGCCGAGCTCGCCCATTCCCCTGACACGGGACGCTTCTGCCACGGCGACACGCCCACCATCGCCGACTGCGTCCTGGTACCGCAAGTGTTCAATGCCGTGCGCTTCAATATCGACATGACGCCGTATCCCGTCATTGTCCGGATCGATGCCGCACTGCGCGAACTGCCTAGCCTTCGCCGCCGCCCACCCCTCGGCCCAGCCCGACGCGGAGTAACGGAACCATGCCTGTCGCCGCAAGGTCTTATGGCCATGCGGTGTACAGGAGGGGCCGATGGGCAAACGCATCCTGCTGATTCAGGGGCACCCCGATCCCTGCCCGAATCACCTCTGCCATACACTGGCCGACGCCTACGCCAGCGGCGCCATCGCAGTCGGGCATGAACTGCGCACCATCACCGTCGCACAGCTCGAATTTCCTCTGTTGCGCAACGAGCAGGAGTGGGCCCACGGCCCGCTGCCGGAATGCCTGCGGAAGGCCCAGGACGATATTTTTTGGGCACAGCATCTGGTGGTGTTCTTTCCCCTGTGGATGGGTGACATGCCCGCCCTGTTCAAAGGCTTTCTGGAGCAGGTGGCGCGGCCCGGGTTCGCCTTCGCCAGCGACAAGCTGCTCACCAAAAAACCACTGGCGGGCCGTTCGGCGCGCGTGGTGGTCACCATGGGCATGCCAGTCTTGCGCTACCGCCTTTACTTCCTCAACCGAAACGTGCTGTCCTTCGTCGGGATCCGGCCGGTTCGCCACACCCTGATCGGCATGGCGGCCCATGCCGCGCCCGATGTCGTCGTCGAGTGGACGGGCAAGCTGCAGGACATGGGGCGCGAAGGCAGTTAGCCGACATCACCTTGCGGTCACCGAAAGCGAACGTTTCCGTCCACCCTGTGACGCGGGCGTCCCCTGGCCTGTCGGGCCGGGTGCGGCCTGCCTGCCCCGGGCGCTTTTGGGGGCGAAACGAAAAAGCCCGCGCTTTCAGCTGCGATATGCGCCGATACGCTGCGAGAACGGCGCGAAATCATTACAGCGCAACGCGAAAGTGTGCGATTTCCTTCCGATTTTGCACGCGCCGAATGCGATTTTCAACGATCGTCCGGTCGGATGGGAGGGCGCCCCGGCCATCGCACAGTATCGCGCGCCGTTCGGCGGAAATCGTGCGAAAATCGCTGCTTGCGACGTCGCTTCTGCAGCGTATCGCAGGCATTTCGTACGGACGCGCACTGAATCGGGCAAACGCGCGCAGTTTTGGCGATCGCCGTCGCGAAGGCGCACCCGGACCCCGCGCCATCGGAGCGACTAAGCAACCGTGGCATTGAGTAAAGTATGATGGCACACCATGATTTTTCACCTGCTGAGGAGCGTAAGAATGGCAATTCGCGCAGTGGCAGCAATGTGCATGGGCGTGCTCATGCTGGCTGGTCCCGTTCAAGCCAGCGAGCCTGCCGGTCGCATCACCGGCGTTGGCGGCGTATTCTTCAAGGCCAAGGATCCGAAGGCGCTGGCCGCCTGGTATCGCGACGTGCTCGGTTTGCCGCTGGAAGTGTGGGGCGGCGCCAAGCTGCGCTATGACGCGCCGCAGCATCCGCCTAGCGCTGATCTGGAATGCCTTCCCCGCGACCACCCGCTACTTCGCGCCGTCCACCAGCGAGTTCATGATCAATTACGCGGTCGACGATATGGATGCTTACCTCAAGCGGCTGGAAAGCAAGGGCGTCGCCGTCCTTAAGCGCACCGACGACGATCCGAACGGACGCTTCGCCTGGATTCTCGATCCCGAAGGGAACAAGATCGAGCTGTGGGAACCCAAGCGGGTTGTGAATCCGTAAATGGCCGTTGCCAATGAGCGCATGAAAGTAACTAGAAAAATCGACGATGCAAAATGACATCACAATCGAGTGTTCGCTCGTCGGTGCGGGCTGGGCTCAATGTTATCTCGACGTGTATGGGGCGGTGTGTACGACCACAGCCTCCTATCTTTCCGATGCACTGTTCGAGCTATTCAACGGAACGAACCACATGCTTGGTGGCGGCAACGAAGCAAGATTCAGTTTCGACGACGAGCCTGGTGAATATCGGTGGATCTTTCGGCGAACTTCCATTGGTGGGCTCGGCATCAAGATCCTCGAGTTCGATGATCTGTGGGGTGGGAAACCGGATGAGGACGGGGCAGTGCTCGCAGACTTCATGTGTCAGGCTCATGATTTCGGCGCAGCCTTGCTGGTGTCATTGAACAAATTGCTCGATGAAATCGGGGTGGCCGGATACAGGGAAACGTGGTCGAGCACAGAATTTCCTATTGCTGATTACAAGATCTTGTGCGCCCATCTCGGTGAACCACTGTCTCCCCGATTAAGAACGACCGACGCTCAATGACCAGAATGGAAGAATCAAAGTGCGAGCTTCTCCGCCACCATCGATGCGATCCGGTGGACCTGCCATGACCCAGCTTCAAGTTCACCTTTGTGCCCCTGGAATCACCGAGCTGCCTGCGTATCTGGTGCTCACTCAGAAAGGCTATGCGGTCAGCCTTCCCGGCCATGAAATAGATGCTTTCTTGCTGCGCTAACACGTCGTTGAAGGAGAAAAAATGAGTATCTCGCAAGCAATCGCTAGGTTGGAACAACAGGGCATCGAACGTGCTACCGACGATATCGCAGCCCATTTGCAGCAGCTCGCGTCATGCGCCAATTGCTCGATCGGCGACGAGTTCGCCGCGCTCTACAGGAATTTGCGTGGCGGGTGGCTGTTTGATGGTGACTTCCGCTTGATGCCGATTGAAGAGGTTGGCAATGTCGGGCAATTGCAGGGTGGCGAGTTTGGCCGATTGAGTACACCGCCGTCCTGGGTCGCCTTCTTGGACGCAATGGACAGCAACTATATCGCCATCGATTTACTGACAAACAAGATCCTCGATTGTGATCACGACGTAATGGGCGAGGCGAGCGTGATAGCGCATTCGCTATCGGACTTCTTCGCTCATTTCTTTCTAGCGGCGCCAGAAAGCTATTGGTTGGGAGTCGGTTTTTCGCCGCTTGAGACGCTGGTTCATCCTCCTTCCCCCGAACTCAATCGCTTGGCTTTCCAGTCATTTTGGGATGCCCTTGGCGACGAGGCAGGGCCGGAGACTTGCAGCTCTTCCAGTTGCGAACGACGCCGCATTGCATACAGTTTGAAGTGCAGGAAGCATCACTATGACATGGTGCAGGGCCACTCCTGTCCCTTTGAATAGCCCTGACATCAGATCAAGGTACTGGGGCGCGCTACGTGCCGTCGCAACGAAAAAAATGGCCGAGGAAGATCTGGAGAAAACCTTGCGCGAGAAGGGGATCACAAGGAGCGATCCGCCAAGATGATGCGACCCGGCCGTGCATCGGCCGGGTGCTGAAGCAGTATTAATGCGCCTTGGCGCGGTCCGCTTCGGACGGCGCCGAAATTTCTTCCAGCGCCTGCTCGATGCCCTTGGACTGCTTGGTTGCCATGTCGCCCAGCGACACGATGCCCACCAGGCTGTGCGAGCTTTGATCGACGACCGGCACGCGCCGGATCTGTACATTGCCCATCTGGCCCAGCACTTCGTCGACCGACTGGCTTGAATAGCAGGTGCGCACGTCGGTGCTCATGACGTCGCCGACCCGGGTTTTTTCCGGCGCCTGGTAATGGCGGTGGAGCGCACGGTGATGTCGCGGTCGGTGATCATGCCGACCAGCTTGTTGCCGTCGCAGACGGGAATCGAGCCGACATTGAATTCGTCCATCATCTGGGCGGCGCGGCGGACGGTTTCCTCGGGCGAGATACTTTTCACGTTGCGGGTCATTACATCTTGGATCGTTTGCATCTGAGCCTCCTGGTCGTTTGGACTACGGGTTTTGTCAATAATGCACCGTTTCGCAAAAGCCTGACGCATGGTTGAAGTGCTGCCCCGTGCGCTACAATCGCTCTTTTGCACCGCACCATTTGCCATGCCGCCTACCTCCATTCCTCCCGTCATTCTTGACGCCTTGCAGCGCGCCCACCCATCCTGGCATCCGCTGTTGCGCGCGGGGCTGGACGTGGTTGCGCGCGCCAATCCGGCCTATCTGCCGGCGCTGGCGCAAGACAACTATCTGCCGACCGAACAGCGCCTGTTCGCGGCCTTCGCCTTGCCGCTGGACGCGGTGCGCTACGTGCTGGTGGGGGAGGGGCCGTATCCGCGCGCGGAAAGCGCGACCGGCGTTTGCTTCATGGATGGCGCCGTGGGCAGCCTGTGGTGCGAGAGCGGCCTGTCCAAGCCTGTGAACAAGGCCACCTCGCTGCGCAATTTCATGAAAATGCTGCTGGTGGCCGACGGCCAGCTCAGCGCCGACGCCACGGGCGGCGCGGCCATGGCCCCGGTGGCGGCCAATGCGGCGGCCAATGGCAGCATCCAGACGCTGGCCGAACTGCAAGACAATCTGACCGGGCACGGCTTTCTGCTGCTGAACGCGTCGCTGGTGTTCCGGAGCACGGTCGCGCCGGTGGTGGACGCGCGCGCCTGGCTGCCATTCCTGGAAACGGTGCTGGGTGGCCTGCTGAATAAACAGGCAGTGCCGACATTGGTGCTTTGGGGGAAGATTGCAGAACAGCTCAGGAAGTTGCTTAGAGGGTGGATAAGTTTCCACAGCTAATCTCGGAGCATCCCTACAACCTCAGCTTCATTCAGCATGCTGGGATGCAAGATTTCTTCAGGCCGATGCGGCTGCTGAAGGCCCGCTCCAAGACAAAGCCCCACGATTTTGTTATACTTGACTAAATCGTTCAACTAATCGGGTTTTTAAGGAACCGCATTAGCTTGAGCAAGAGCAATATTTTAACAGATCCGGGATACTGATGCGTCTGACCACCAAAGGCCGTTTTGCCGTTACAGCCATGATCGATCTTGCCCTGCGCCAAGGTAAGGGTCCGGTCACGCTGGCGGGCATC
Organism: Massilia sp. H-1; assembly: GCA_024703915.1. Lineage (GTDB taxonomy): Bacteria > Pseudomonadota > Gammaproteobacteria > Burkholderiales > Burkholderiaceae_D > Telluria_A. The sequence continues at coordinate 4,629,714 of CP087969.1, forward strand.
AGCCAGCGTCAGGCCATTTCCCTGTCCTATCTGGAACAGTTGTTTGGCAAGTTGCGCCGCCACGAGATCGTCGAATCGATCCGCGGTCCGGGCGGCGGCTACAGTCTGGCGCGCCGCGCCGACAAGGTGACCGTGGCCGACATCATCATCGCCGTCGATGAACCGCTCGACGCGACCCAGTGCGGCGGCAAGGAAAACTGCCACGGCGCCGATGCCGCCACCGGCGCGCTGCATGACCCACGAATTGTGGGCCACGCTGAACGAAAAATGGTCGATTACCTCGACTCGGTCTCGCTGCAAGACCTGGTCGACCAGCAGCACCAGAAGAATTCTGAACAAGTCGTCGTCTTGCACCGCAATCCGGCTGCAGTGGCACAAAATTGAAGCATATTGGAGTGAATTGATGAACGCCCCTCTGGACAAAAACCTCGAGCAGACCTTCGTGACTGCGCCGCACTTCCCGATCTACATGGACTATTCGGCCACCACGCCGATCGATCCGCGCGTGGCCGACAAAATGATTCCTTACCTGCGCGAGCAGTTCGGCAATCCGGCGTCGCGCAGCCACATGTACAGGCTGGACCGCCGAAGCGGCAGTCGAGGAAGCGCGCGGCCACGTCGCCGCGCTGGTCGGCGCCGATCCGCGCGAGATCATCTGGACCTCGGGCGCGACCGAATCGAACAACCTGGCCATCAAGGGCGCAGCGCAGTTCTACAAAACCAAGGGCAAGCACATCATCACGGTCAAGACCGAGCACAAAGCCGTGCTCGACACCGTGCGCGAACTGGAGCGCGTCGGATTCGAAGCAACTTACCTCGAACCGCAAGACAATGGTCTGATCACCGTGGCCCAGCTGGAAGCGGCGATCCGTCCGGACACGATTCTGGTCTCCGTCATGCTGGTCAATAACGAAATCGGCGTGATCCAGCCGATCGAAGAACTGGCCGCACTCACGCGCTCGAAAGGCATCATCTTCCATTGCGACGCGGCCCAGGCCACGGGCAAGGTCAAGATCGATCTGGAAAACTCCAAGGTCGACCTGATGACCTTCACCGCCCACAAAACCTACGGCCCTAAAGGCATCGGCGCCCTGTACGTACGCCGCAAGCCGCGCGTGCGCCTCGAAGCGCAAATGCACGGCGGCGGTCACGAGCGCGGCCTGCGTTCGGGCACCCTGGCCACCCACCAGATCGTCGGCATGGGCGAGGCCTTCCGCATCGCCAAAGAAGAGATGGACAGCGAAATCGCCCGCATCACGGCGCTGCGCGACCGCCTGGCCAAAGGCCTGCAAGAGATCGAAGAGGTCTACATCAACGGCGACATGGAACACCGCGTTCCGCACAACCTGAACGTCTCGTTCAACTATGTGGAAGGCGAGTCGCTGATCATGGCGATCAAGGACATCGCCGTGTCGTCCGGTTCGGCCTGCACCTCGGCCAGCCTGGAGCCATCGTACGTGCTGCGCGCCCTGGGCCGCAGCGACGAACTGGCACACAGCTCCATCCGTTTCACCATCGGCCGGTTCTCGACCGAAGCCGACATCGATTTCGCAGTGGACCTGCTCAAGTCGAAGGTCCACAAGCTGCGCGAACTGTCGCCGCTGTGGGATATGTTCAAAGAAGGGATCGACATCAACTCGATCCAATGGGCAGCCCACTAACCGTATTGAATATTCAGGAGTTCTAAAATGGCATACTCGGAAAAAGTGTTGGATCACTACGAAAATCCACGTAACGTCGGCGCCTTCGACAAGGGCGACGAGACGATCGGCACCGGCATGGTCGGCGCGCCTGCTTGCGGCGACGTCATGAAGCTGCAAATCAAGGTCGGCGCCGATGGCCTGATCGAAGACGCAAAGTTCAAGACCTACGGCTGCGGCTCGGCGATCGCTTCGTCGTCGCTGGTGACCGAATGGGTCAAGGGCAAAACGCTGGATCAGGCACTGTCGATCAAGAACACCCAGATCGCAGAAGAACTGGCGCTGCCGCCGGTCAAGATCCACTGCTCGATCCTGGCCGAAGACGCGATCAAGGCCGCGGTGCTCGACTACAAAACGAAGCACCCGACCGCCGCTTAAATTGCTGGAGAAATTATGGCAATCACACTGACCGAAAAAGCAGCCAAGCATATCAACCGCTACATTGAACGTCGCGGCAAAGGTGTGGGACTGCGTTTTGGCGTGCGCACGACAGGCTGTTCCGGGCTGGCGTACAAGCTCGAATACGTGGATGAAGCGCAGGCCGAAGACAACGTCTTCGAGTCGTACAGGCGTCAAGGTATTCGTCGACCCGAAAAGCCTGCCGTACATCGACGGCACCGAGCTCGATTTCACGCGCGAAGGCTTGAACGAAGGCTTCCGCTTCAACAATCCGCAGGTCAAGGACGAATGCGGTTGCGGCGAAAGCTTCCGTATCTGACGATGCAGAATCACTTCGACCTGTTCGCGCTGCTTACTGCGTTTTCCGTCGACCTGGGCGCGCTCGATGCGGCTTACCGCGACGTGCAGGGGCAGGTCCACCCGGACCGCTTCGTCAATGCCACCGACGCTGAAAAGCGGGTGGCGATGCAGTGGGCGACCCGTGCCAACGAGGCTTACCAGACGCTCAAGAACCCGCAAAAGCGCGCAGTATCTGTGCGAGCTGCACGGCGTGGATCTGAAGACGGAATCGAATACGGCCATGCCGATGGATTTCCTGATGCAGCAGATGGAATGGCGCGAGGCGCTCGGCGACGCCAAGGCGGCCAAAGATATGGACGCGCTGGAAGCGCTGGACGCCGAAGTGGGCAAGGACCGCAAGGCACGCATGGTGCGGATCGGCGAACAACTGGACGCAGGCGATTACGAGCACGCCGCGCAAGGCGTGCGCGCACTGATGTTCCTCGAAAAATTTGGCGAAGAGCTGCAATACGCGTTCGACGCGCTGGATAACTAGCAGTTGGCACGTCGTCCTCGCGAAGGCAGGGCCCCCGCCTCCGCGAGGACGACGGCGAAAACAGAAAAATACAATGGCACTTCTTCAAATCTCAGAACCGGGCATGTCCACGGCCCCGCACCAGCACCGGCTGGCGGTCGGCATCGACCTGGGCACCACCAACTCGCTCGTGGCAACCGTCCGCAGCGGCATCCCTGAAGTACTGAGCGACGAAGACGGCCGCCCGCTGCTGCCATCGGTCGTGCGCTACCTGCCCAACGGCCACGCCAACATCGGCCACAAGGCGGCCGCCCACCAGACCACCGATCCCAAGAACACCATCGTCTCGGTCAAGCGCTTCATGGGCCGCGGCCTGAAGGACATTGCGTACGCCGAGAACATGCCGTACGCCTTCCAGGACAACCCCGGCATGGTGCAGATCAAGACGGTCGCCGGCGTCAAGAGCCCGGTCGAGATCTCCGCGCAGATCCTGGCCACGCTGCGCCAGCGCGCCGAAGACTCGCTCGGCGACGAACTGGTCGGCGCCGTCATCACCGTGCCTGCCTACTTCGACGACGCCCAGCGCCAGGCCACCAAAGACGCGGCCCAGCTGGCTTAGCCTGAACGTGCTGCGCCTGCTGTCGGAACCGACCGCCGCGGCGATTGCCTACGGCCTCGATCATGGTTCCGAAGGCGTGTACGCCGTGTATGACCTGGGCGGCGGCACCTTCGATATTTCGATTCTCAAGCTCTCCAAGGGCGTATTTGAAGTGCTGTCCACGGGCGGCGACTCCGCGCTCGGCGGCGACGACTTCGACCATCGCCTGTTCTGCTGGATCTGCGAGCAAGCCAAGCTGGCCCCGCTGTCGGACGAAGACACCGCAACACTCATGGTCAAGGCCCGCCAGGCCAAGGAACTGCTGTCGACCAACGGCGACACGACGGTCGACGCGATCCTCAATTCGGGCGAGATCGTCCACGTCAAGGTCACGGCCGAAGTCTTCGCCGAGATCACCAAGCACCTGGTCGGCAAGACCATGAACGCGATCAAGAAGGCCCTGCGCGACGCGTCGGTCTCGGTTGACGATGTGGACGGCGTCGTGATGGTCGGCGGTGCCACCCGCATGCCGCATGTGCGCCGCGGCGTCACTGAATTCTTCAAGACGATCCCGCACGCGAATATCGATCCGGACAAGGTTGTGGCGCTGGGCGCCGCCATCCAGGCCAATCTGCTGGCCGGGAACCGCGCCATGCCGCATGACGACTGGCTGCTGCTGGACGTGATTCCGCTGTCGCTCGGCATCGAGACCATGGGCGGGCTGGTGGAAAAAATCATCCCCCGCAATTCGACCATTCCTTGCGCCCGCGCGCAGGAATTCACCACCTTCAAGGACGGCCAGACGGCGCTGGCGGTGCACGTGCTGCAGGGCGAGCGCGAGCTGATGTCCGATTGCCGTTCGCTGGCGCGCTTCGAACTGCGCGGCATTCCGCCGATGGTGGCCGGTGCCGCCCGTATCCGCATCACCTACCAGGTCGATGCCGACGGTTTGCTGTCGGTGTCGGCGCGCGAAACGCGCTCCGGCGTCGAAGCGTCGATCACCGTCAAGCCGTCTTACGGACTGGCCGACGACGAAGTGGCGCGCATGCTGCAGGATTCGTACACCTCCGCCAAGGGCGACATGGTCATGCGCGCTGCGCGAAGAGCAGGTCGAAGCCGAACGCATCGTGCTGGCGACCGAAGCGGCCATGGCGGCCGATGGCGCGCTGCTCAGCACTGAAGAGCGGGAAAAGATCAACGCCCAGATCGCGGTCGTCAAACTGGCCAAGGATGCCGACGACGCTTACAGCTACATCCATGCCGCGGTGGCCGAACTGGCCGCCGTCACCGAAGAATTTGCCTCGCGCCGCATGGACCAGAGCGTGCAGCAGCGCACTCGCGGGCAAGTCGCTCGACGAAGTCTGAACCAATTTAAAGGACACACCGTGCCACAAATCGTATTCCTCCCGCATCCCGAGTTCTGCCCCGAAGGCGCCGTCGTTGAAGCGCCGACCGGCAAATCGGTGTGCGACGTCATGCTTGAAAACGACATCGAGATCGAGCACGCCTGCGACCGCGTGTGCGCCTGCACCACCTGCCACGTGCTGGTGCGCGAAGGCTATGCGTCGCTCAAGGAACCCGAAGAAAACGAAGAAGACCTGCTCGACCGCGCCTGGGGCCTGGAGCCCGTGTCGCGCCTGTCGTGCCAGGCCATCGTCGGTACCGAAGACCTGGTCGTCGAGATCCCGAAATATACGATCAACCACGCAGCCGAAAAGAGCCACTGATCATGAGATGGAGCGACGTTTCCCTCATCGCCGAGGCGCTGTACGATAAATTCCCCGAGATCGATCCGATCACGGTGCGCTTTACCGATCTGCACAACTGGATCGTCGACCTCGAAGGCTTCGACGACGACCATGCGCGCGGCGGCGAGAAAGTCCTCGAAGCGATTCAACAGGCGTGGATCGATGAAGCGCGCTGATACTGCCAAGCTTAGCCGAAGCGCTGGCGCCCGAAATCCGTCCCGGTCAGTCCGTCGCACTGCTGCAGGAACTGCACATCCTCACGCGACGGCAAGCTCAATCAGGACAGTCGCCGCAAGCTCAAGCAGGTCTATCACCTGGTCCAGTTCATCGAACCGCTGATCCGCGAGATCCAGCAGGACCATCCTGCCATTTCGCTGGTGGACCACGGGGCAGGCAAGTCCTACCTCGGCTTTATTCTGTACGACCTGTTCTTCAAGACGCTCGACGACGGCTCGCGCATCTACGGCATCGAAACGCGCGAAGAGCTGGTGCAGAAATCGGCGGCACTGGCGCAAAAGCTGGGCTTCCCCGGCATGTCGTTCCTGAACCTGTCGGTGGCCGATTCGACCAAGTCCGACAAACTGCCCGCGCAGATCGACATCGTCACCGCGCTCCACGCCTGCAATACCGCCACCGACGACGCGATCGACTTCGCGCTCAAAAACGCGCCAAGTTCATGGTGCTGGTGCCATGCTGCCAGGCCGAAGTGGCCTCCGTCCTCAAGAAGAACAAGGGCAAGGACCTGGGCAAGAGCGCACTGACTGAAATCTGGCGCCACCCGCTGCACACGCGCGAATTCGGCAGCCAGGTCACCAACGTGCTGCGCTGCCTGCAGCTCGAAGCGCACGGCTACCAGGTCAACGTGACCGAACTGGTGGGCTGGGAGCATTCGATGAAAAATGAGCTGATCATCGCCAGCTACAAGAACCTGCCGCGCAAGCGTCCGACCGAGCGCCTGCAGGAAGTGCTGGCCACGCTCGGCCTGGAAGAAATGGGCGAGCGCTTCTACACCGAACAACTGGAAAAAGCCGAAGCGACAACATGAGCCACACGAGCGAGCACTGGATCGACATGCGCAGCGACACCGTCACGCAGCCCGGCGAAGCGATGCGCGCCGCGATGGCTGCCGCCCCGGTGGGCGACGACGTGTACGGCGACGACCCGACCGTCAATCGCCTGCAGGACGTGGCTGCCGAGATGTTCGGCTACGAGGCCTACTCCTGTTCGCACCCTCGGGCACCCAGAGCAATCTGATCGCGCTGCTGGTCCATTGCGCGCGCGGCGACGAGTACCTGGTCGGCCAGGAAGCGCACACCTACAAGTACGAAGGCGGCGGCGCCGCGGTGCTGGGCAGTATTCAGCCGCAGCCGATCGCCAACCAGCCGGACGGCAGCATCGCCCTGAGTGACATTGCGGCTTACATCAAGCCGGACGACATGCACTTCGCGCGTACCCGCATCCTGGCGCTCGAGAACACGATCGGCGGGCGCGTGCTGGGTGCCGACTACATGAAAGCGGCGACTACGCTGGCGCACGCGCGCGGCCTGGCCACCCACCTGGACGGCGCCCGTATCTGCAACGCGGCCGTCAAGCAGGGCATCAGCCTGCGCGAGGCGACCGCCGGTTTCGATACCGTCTCCGTGTGCCTGTCCAAGGGACTGGGCGCGCCGGTCGGTTCGGTGCTGCTGGGGCCGAAGGCCTTCATCGAGCAGGGCAAGCGCTGGCGCAAGATGCTGGGCGGCGGCATGCGCCAGGCTTAAGCATCGTCGCCGCGGCCAAGCTTGTACGCGCTGGAGCACAACGTCGAACGCCTGGCGGACGACCACGCCAATGCGGCCAATCTGTCGCGCGGACTGGCGCAGATTGCGCAGCTTAAGGTCGCCACACCGCAAACGAACATTTTCTACATCGAAGTTCCACCTGCCGCGGTGGACGCCTTGCGCGCCACGCTGCTGCGCGAACGGATCCGTGTCACCGTCGGTCAGCACACACGTCTGGTCACGCACCTGAACGTGTCGGCGGCGGACGTGGAACGTGTGATCGCCGTATTCACCGCATTCTTTCAAGACTGGCACGCTGCCTGATGACCGACACCTCGATTCGCCTCGCCAAGCGCGTGGCTGAAATGATCCCTTGCTCGCGCAATGAAGCCGAGCAGTATATTTCCGGCGGCTGGATCAGCGTCGACGGCGTGGTGGTGGAAGAGCCGGGTGCGCGCGTGCTCGACGAGCAGGATGTCGTCATCCACGAAGACGCGACGCTGGCCGAAATTCTGCCGGTGACGATCCTGCTGCACAAGCTTTACCCGGATTCAACGCCTAAGCATCGGCACCGATGGCGCCGACGCGACCACGCTGCTGTCGCTCGAGACCTTGCTGCCTTAACCGATCATGGCAACCAGCGCTTCCTGCGCCGCCACCTGGCCAAGCTGACGCTGTGCTCGCCGATCGAGACCAAGTCGAGCGGCCTGGTGGTCTACACCCAGGACTTCCGCGTCGCGCGCAAGCTGGTCGACGAAGGCAACCGCGTCGAGCAGGAGTTCGTGGTGGAAGTGGCGGGCGACATCCGCGAAGACGGTCTGAAGCTGCTCAATCACGGCCTCACGTTCAACGGCAAGGAAATCCCGCCGATGAAGGTCAGCTGGCAGAACGAAACGCGCCTGCGTTTCGCGCTCAAGGGCGTCAAGCCGGGGCAACTGGTACACATGTGCCGCATGGTCAACCTGACCGTGGTGAGCATGAAGCGCCTGCGCATCGGCCGCGTGCCGATGGCCAGTCTGCTTAAGCAGGGCAGTGGCGTTATCTGCACGAGTACGAGCGCTTCTGAGGGCTGAGTCGCCCGAGCCTCTGCAGTCGACCTGACTGCCTAGTGCTGCGGCGCCGCACTGTAGCGCGCCACCTCATCGGCAAAGCGCAGGTCCCCATGCGTGCCCATCCACGTCCACATGGCGTCGACCGCCGCACCGTTGCCCTCGTAATAGCGCCTGGTGAAAGCGAGCCAGAAATGGTGGGTGCGCAAGGGGATTTGAAGCCGGATCAATTGCTTGCCGAATTTGGCGGCGACCGTGGCATCCAGACTCGTCGGCACGACCATGGTGGCGGCGTAGCCGTCGATCCGGCCACGGGCCAGTTTTTCCAGGTTGCGCGCCTCGTCGTGGGCGCCATCGTCGACGCGGTAACCCTCGCCCCGCAGTTGGATGGCAAGCGATGCGCCGCTGTTCATGCCCAGCCTGTGAGTGCGGAAGTAATGGCCGGGATCCGTGTCCGGCGCGATCCGGTCGCTTCACGCGGACGAAGACGACGGTGTACATCTGCACGGCGCGTTGTTCGTCCAGTTTGCCCGTCTTTCCTGTCGGTAGCGCGAACGCGTCCTGATCGCCTTCGTTCGCATTCATCAGCGTGGCGTCGATATCCTGGCTGACCAGGGCGTTGCGCAGCCGCCGCGGCGGTATCCGTACCGACACCATCGTGCAGTCTGCCGCTGCGGCAATGGCGCGCAGCAGGTCCACGGCCGCGCGCATGGGATTCGCTTCCATGCTGCCGTTGCCGAGAAAATAGGGCGGACGGTCCTGGTCCACATAGCCGATGCGCACGGGCGCGCACGTCCCCGCGGCCTGCGGAGCAGGCAGTAATACCGCCATCGTCAGGAAGAGGGAAGCCGCGCGCATGTCGGAGATTTCGCTGTTCTCCTGACAATTGTATTCCCTTAATGCACCAGTTTCATGCTGAATGCATAAAATTCGCAGCGCCGCTCAATTGTCGCTGCTAGCGCTGTTTCTTGGCATTCGTGCTGAAGGTGCGCGAGTAGAACCCCGGGTCTTTTTCGCCACCCAGGCAATGAAGGCCGTGATGTCGGCGTTCTCATGCGCAGCGCTTCCCAGGTGTGATACGACTTCAATAACTCGCGCTCCGTGAACGTCGAATGGATCTTCCGGTGGCAGATTTTATGCACCAAGAACTGCTCGGTGCCCTTGAACTTCTTCGGCACGAGGTGATGCCGGTCGACGTTGACCGACCCCAGGATACGCCCGCACAAAGGACAGTTTGCCTCGTCCACACCACACTCCGTTACCAATGCTTACCACCTCGACCTGCGGCGGCCATTACAATGCCGCCTGCATTACCCTCAACAGATAAAGGCATCATAATGAAATTCCAACATATTTGCGTCCTCGCATTCGCCGCTGCCGCCGCGCCAGCATTCGCAGCCGACGATCTGGGCAACGTGGGCGCACTGACCCAGGCCGAGTTTGCCAACCTGTCGAAAGACTTCACGGCAGCCGCCAGCTACAAGGGCGTGTCGCCTGCCGAGCCGCTGGGTCTGACCGGTTTCGACATCGGTGTCGAACTGACCTCGACCAAAATGAAGCACGGCGACGTGTGGGAAAAAGCGGGCGCCGACAGCTCGACCCTGTACATGCCGAAGGTGCACGTGCACAAAGGTCTGCCATTCAATATCGACATCGGCGCGAGCCTGTCGATGGTGCCTGGTTCCGATATCAAGATCGGCGGGGCGGAAATCAAGTACGCGCTGATCGAAGGCGGCACCGCCACCCCGGCCGTGTCGGTACGCGGCGCCGTGACCCGTCTGTTCGGCGTGGACCAGATCGACGCCGACACGCGCAGCCTGGAACTGACCGTCTCCAAAGGCTTCCTGAACATGACGCCGTACGGCGGCGTGGGCAAGGTATGGGGCACGCTGACCCCGCACGTGGGCAGCCTGACCAAGGAAACGCCGAGCGCGACCAAGGTATTCAGCCTACCTGAACTTCAGCCTCGGCTTCGGCAATCTCGCCGCCGAGATCGACAAGACCGGCGACAACAAGTCGGTCAGCGTCAAGATGGGCTTCCGCCTGTAAAGACGTCAGGGGTCAGGTCCGCCTCCGGAAACAATTTCACAATCAGGGTCAGACCTCAATTTTGCAAGAATTGCAGAATTGAGGTCTGACCCCGATTGTGAAATTGTTTCCGGATGGCGGACCTGCCCCCCCCAACGCTGTCGATTTGATCACAGTGTTGTCAATTGTGTTGCGCACGGGAGGATATTGCTTGATCCTGTGCAACTCCGGCGGTAAGCTTGCTGCACTAGCCACCCCAGAGGATGTCGAATGAGTTCTGAATGCGAAGGCTGCCCGGCCTGTGAGCCCTTGCGTGCGCAACTGGCCGACAAAGACCGTCAGATCGCTGCCTTGTCCGAGAAAATGCGGCACGACGTACTCACCGGCGTGCATAACCGCCGCAGCCTTGCCGAACTGATCGACGATGAACTGCTGCGCTCTTCGCGCACCGGCCAGCCATTCTGCTTCGCCGTCATCGGCGTCGACGGCATGAAAGGCATCAATTCCCTGTACGGCGAACCGGTCGGCGACACCGTGCTGCAAACGGTCGCGCGCGAAGCTTGCCTCCTGCTGCGCACCCTGGACCGTTTCGGCCGGATTGACGAAGATACCTTCGGCATCATCCTGCCCGTCACCTGGCTGCACCAGGGCGTGCTGGCGATGAACCGCCTCAATGCCTTTGTGGCCGCCTTCGACTGGAACACCGTCACGCCCGGCAGCACGGTCACCTTCTCGACCGGCCTGACTACCAATGCAGCCTAAGCCGAAAAAGCGGAGAACATGATCGAGCGCGGCCTCAAGGCGCTGGCCGAGGCCAAGGCCATGGGACCGAACAATATGCAAACGCTCGAGCAGGAGCTGCCTGCCAGCCTGTTTGCAGCCATGGACGACTAAGCCGCCTGCGCCACCGTCACGGCCCACCACGGGCCCGTGGTTTGCCCCGTCTGCACCGCCCAGTACCAGGCCGACACATCGCTCCACTGCGCGCCCGCGCTGTCGACGATGCGTTCGCGCACTTCCATGGCAGGTGCTTAAGCGCGCGTGGCGCGAAAGCCGGACCAGCGCTCCGTCCCCATTACCGCAATCGGCAGCGGCACCAGCGCGTAGCCGTTGGCCTTGAAGCAGTCGCTCGCCGGATGCAGTTTGCGCGTGCCTTGCGCCACGTAGCGCAGGATGATCTCGCGCTTGCCGTCGCTGAAGCGTCCCACCCGTCCCGGGAAATTCTGCTGAAACTTTTCCTCGATCGGCGACGGCGGCAGCGCTGTCAGCGGCTTGCCTTCAAAGCTGGCTAAGCCAGCCGGGGAAGGTCCCATGCGGCCGGAGCCTGGCGCAGCCAGCGCCGCCAGCGGGGCCAGCGCGGCAGCCGCAGGCACAGCGCCACGAACAGCCAGGCAGCGATCCCCTTCATGGCGCACTCCGCGCGATATGCCGCACACCGGCAAAGATCATCAGCGCAGCCGCCACAAAGCACACCATGCCGATCGCCGGGTGCGCAGCGTCAGGCAAGGCGATCAGGCCGGTCTCGGCGTAGAAGAGGGCGCAGGCGCGCACCGCGTTGCTCACGATGATCGCCGCGCCGCTCACGGCCAGCGCGGCCAGCGTGCGGATCCAGCCGAGGCGGTAGCTGGCCGCCAGCGCGCACGCCAGGTACAAGCTTCTAGCCCACAGCATTTTCACGCCGCTGCAAGGCGCGTCGATCGAGACCAGCTGCCCGCCCCAGTCCAGCATCGCACCGTCGCGCACGACGCCGATGCCGCCCATGCGCAGCAGGGCGGCCGACAGCGTGCTTAGGCCATCACGCGCATCGGATAGCCGAGATAGAACTGCAGGCTCGCCGCCAGCGGCAGCGCCAGCATGCACAGCGCCAGCAGCGCCGCGTCGAGACGGCGCCCGCGCCGGCACGCGCTGGCCAGCGCCGCCAGCGCGGCCGCCGCGGGTACGGCGCCGAACGCAGGCGGAATCCCGGCCGCCGTGGCGATCGCGTAGGCCGCCAGCAGCGCCGAGGGCAGCGCCAGCGGCCAGCGCACCGGCGCTACCTCCGGCGAGCGCCACACCAGCGTCACTGCCGTCGCCGCCGCCAGCAGGCTGGCCGGATCGTTGGAGGCGTCAATGCTGCCCGCAACGAACCATGCCCATACCGGCCACAGGGCCAGGCACGCGGCGGCCATGCGCAGCGGACGGCGGCATCGGCCAGCGCGCGATCATGCGCGCCATGCCGCATGGGTAGCGGTGCACGCCCAGCATGATCAGGGCCACGGCCAGCATGGCCCAGGTTTCCGGTTCGGGGATGGTCGGCACCGAGCCTGGCGCCACCGGTTCCAGTCCGGCCGCGTCGTACTGGGCCTTCGATTCCAGCACCACCGCCCCGGAGACCGGCGTCACCAGCTGGTAGGTGCGCGCCATCTCGACTGCTGCCGCGCGCTGGGCCGGATCGGCGGCCTTGTCGCGCACCTGGTCGAAGGCCCACAGGCGCGCCAGGTGGCCGGAGGTCAGCGCTTCATTGCTCATGGGGCGAACCGGGGCACGCTCGCGCTGAACGCGCCAGCGCTGCGCATTGGCCTGCCAGCTGTCCAGCAGGGGCGGCAGGTCGGCGGCGCCGTTGCCGCTGGTGTGGACGCGGGTGACGAATCCCTGCCGTTCAAGGCGGGTCACGATCGCGTTCGTCCCGGGCGTGGCCTGCATGTCGTACAGCGTGGCCGCGCGCGCGGCCGCCGGGCCAGCATCTGCAGCAGGGCCTCGGTCGCCTAGCCCGGCCTCCGGCTGCGCGCCATGGATCCAGACGATGGCATTGCGTTCATCCGGTCCGATCCACTCCCACGCCTTCGCCAGTGCGGCGGCGTTATCGCGTCCCCCCTTGAAGTCGAGCTCTTTTACGAACGCGCGGGTGGCCGCAGTGTCATTGCGCTTCGGTTCAAACACGACCGGTTCCTCGTCGCCCGCGAACACGAGCAGCAGATCGGCGGCCGATGGTATGTGCCCGAGCGTCGAGCAGCTGCGCGCGGCTGGCGCCGACCGTGGCCGAGCCGTCGATCACGAGCGCCACTCTGGCTTAGCGCCGCAGCCGGATCGGCGCTGATGGTTTGCACGATCATATTGCCCTTGTCGCCTTTGTCGTCGCGGCTCCATGCCTGCAGAGTCGCTTGCGGGCGGCGCACGTCGACCTGCGGCAGACCGGCGCCGGGCGCCAGCTGCGCGAGCTCGCCGCGCACTGCGAACAGGCCGGGCTTGACCGTTTCCGCGCGCAGCAAACCGGTGCTGCCCAGCGGCGCCGACGATTCGATCCACACTGCGTGGCGCAGGGCGCTGTCGATCTCGAAATTGCGCTCGCTGATCATCGGCAGCTGCATGCTGGCGCGCTGCAGCGTGGCCAATTGCATCGGCACGGTCATCCCGATCCGCACCTTCATGCTGCCGCCTGGCTGAATGGGGAACATCTGGACCAGTACGCGACCCGGCCCGGCGGTGGTCACGAGCAGCGGGTCGCGCTGCGCCCGCACCACGCTTTCATAGGCGGCGCGGACCGCGCTGCGGCCGCCGAACGCGGCTTCGTGCTCTTCGTCGCCGATCCACAAGGTGGCGCGCGAGACCACGGCGCCCGGCGGCAGCAGCAGTTCGGCGCGGCCTTCTTCCTGGCCGGACGAGTCGTTCCGCAACGTCATGGTCCATTCGAGGTAGCCGAGCGCCGCATAGCCATCGACCGAACCATCGATGCGCGAGCTTTCCAGCCGCACGCCGCCCACGCGCTGGCCCACCTGTTCGCCGCCGCGGTCGGTGTCGAACAGATTGCGCATGCCGCGCTCGCCCTCCGGCGGCGCCGGATGGCTGCTGAAGGTGGTGCCGGTGACCTTGAAGAAAACGGAGCGCGCTTCATTCGCGTCAAACGTCGACTGCAGGTCCAGCACGGCGCCAACGATGCTGCAGCGCTGCTGCGCGCGGGTGGCACATCTCGAGCAGGATCGCTTCGGAGCCGACCGCGCGCAGCCAGCGCACGCCTTGGGCCTGGGTCGCAGGTTCGACGGCCGTTGCCATCTGCATGCCGATGCGGGTCAGCGCGGCCGGTCCGTCGACCACCAGCATGGCGGCCAGCGCGAGCGCAATCCCGGCCCACAGCGGGGGCGGCGCCTGGCCGGACTTGGTGCGCAGCTGCCTGCGCGCCGTCAGCGCGGCCAGCAGCGAGAGCGCCGGTGCCAGCAACAGGAATCCCAGTCCGAACAGAATGAGCAGGATGATGCCGATCGGCAGCGCTTAAGCAGGAACAGAATCGCGTAAATGAGCGATATGCCGGTGGAAAAGGCGTGCAGCCACGCCCATGGTTTGCCCAGCGGTAGGCTCCGGCCGACGGCGCCCAGCAGCATCAGATTGGCCAGCGGGACCGTGCCGATCAGCAGGGCATGGAAGGGCGTCGGGATCGGATTGAACAGGCTGTGCTCGAGGATGCCGGTCGCCACCTCGGCCAGCAAGGCGATGAAGGGCAATACCACGCTCTAAAAAAAAATACGAAGGGGAGGCTGGCTCGTTCGAGCCAGGAGGTGCAGGGCAAGCCCGGTGTCTTCTTGCATGATGATTCCTGGTTCCTGTGAAGGAACCGATGCTAAGGAATCAATGTGAAGCGAGAATGCGTTCTATGTGCGCTGGGGAACTTAACTGGCTGTCTTGGGCGCTTTTTCCCGCTTCGGCAGCGAGATCAGGCGGGTGCTTAGGCCAGGCGGTCGTGCAGGAACTGGCGGTCCTTGTCGAAAAAGGCCGTCATCGCCCATCCGAGGATGCCGACCACGAACATGCTTAGGCCGCATGCCAGCGCGTCAGATGGTGATAATGGATTGCGGCAAACGCCTAAGCAAGACCCAGCCCCATGCCAGCAGGTAGCGGATCGCGGCATTCTTGAACGGCACCTTGGCCTGCCCCAGCGTGACGATCTTGATGCGCCAGGTTTTCATGGCGAGCGTGAAACCGCTGCCGGTCCAGGAGTGAATCAGGTAGGCGCCGACGAAGAGGAACAGGGCAGCCTTGCTGCCGTAGAAGGTCAGTGCTTCATTGTGAAACGGTGCAGCCGCCAGCGTGAATACGGTCAGCCCGAATGCGCTCACCGCCCCCACCAGGAAGGCTTCATAAACCAGGCAGATCAGGCGGCGTTTGAGGGAAGGCGTGGAAAGCGGCGACGTACTATTTTGCATTGGGAACAGGTGCTGCTTAAGCGTGGCCGGTGGTGGTGGATTGACTGCCGAAGCGTGGCGGCGCCTGGGATGCAGGCCGGGCTAGGCCGGGTTCGGGTTGCGCACGGTGTTGGGCGGGCACTGCCGCTTCGGCGTGGGCGCGAGCGCCTTCGGCTGGGTTTTCGGCGGCAGGGCCGTGACCGGCTGCTTTTGTTTCTTGACGGCGGCGTCGGCCGCGAGCTTGCGCTTTTGTTCTTCAGGCAACTGCTGGTATTGCTCCCACTGCGTTGCCTTTTGCGATTTCTCGACCTTCTTGCTCAGCGTGTAGTTTTCGCGCGCAACCCGGCGTTGCTCGGGCGTCAGCTTGAGCCAGGCGCGCATGCGTTCCTGCACGCGCTGCTGCTCGTCCGGCTTCATGGTGGAGTAGCGGTTGGCAATATCGATCCACTTGGCCTTGCGCGCCGTGTCGAGGCGGTCCCATTCGACCTTGAGCGGATCGAGGGCGACCCGTTGCGGTGCCGTCAATTCTTTCCAGAGGGGCTTGTCGGTCAGGGCAGGGCCGGGCGCGGCGGGCGCGGCCGGGACGGGCTTGGGCAGCCGGCGCGGCGGCCGGTACCTGGGCGCCGGTCAGGGCGGTCGCCATCAGGGCGGCGCCTGCCAGCAGGCAAACGCCAATCAGTGGCCGTGAAACGCCGGTCATTGTGCGCGCTGCTCGAGGTAAGCGTTGAAACCTTCGTCCAGGTAGGCAGTCAGCGGCAGCTCGTCGGACAGCACTTCGGCGTCCAGTTCGGCGACTTCGGCGATGCGCTGCTGTTCCTCGTACTGGTAAATACCGGCCAGGCCGATCACCAGTGCCATCAGCGGCACCAGCACGCTCATGCGGCCAAGGAAGGAAAACGAGAAGAAGGAGCCGACATGGCTTAGGCAAGCTGCCCGGCGGCGAGCGCCACGGTGCTGTCCGGCTTTTTACGGGCGACGGCGGCTTTGCGCGCCGATGCAAGACGATCCACGGTCGATGGAGGAAGATGGTCGAGATGCTCGTTGAGCGCGTGGCGTACCTTGTACGCGAAATTCAGATCGTCTGCGTTCATAATGTAATTCCCTTGGCTTTCAGCGATTCAGCGAGGGCGTGGGTTGCCCGCGAGCAGTGCGTTTTGACGCTCCCCTCAGAACACCCCATTGCTTCGGCTGTTTCAGCCACGTCCATGTCTTGCCAGTAACGCATGAGGAAGGCTTCCCGTTGACGCGCTTAAGCAGTTTTTGTATCTCGGCGTCGATCAGGCTCAGGGTTTGCTGGCGCTCGACCAGGTCGGCGCCGGACTCGGCCGCGGCCGATCCTTCCTCCGCTGCGTACGATTCGAGTATATCAAAGTCTTCCTCGTCGTTTTCGGCTTTCCCATGCCGCCAAACAGGCTGACCCAGGTATTGCGGACCTTTTCGCGGCGGAAGTAGTCGAGGATGGTGTTTTGCAGGATGCGCTGGAACAGCATCGGCAGCTCGGCGACCGGCTTGTCGCCGTATTTCTCGGCAAGCTTGATCATCGCGTCCTGCACGATATCGAGCGCGGACTCGTCCTTGCGCACGGCGTAGGCAGCCTGTTTGAAAGCACGCCGTTCGACACTCTCAAGAAAATCGGATAGTTCTTTGTCTGTGGCCATGCGCGGGGGTGGGGGTGTGGCTTTTCGGAAAACTGACGCATGCTAGCAAATTATGGGCAGTTATGCATTGAAATTACGCCAAATTGCCCGTTTCCAGCGCCGAAAGCGGCGAATTTGCCCATTTTTTAGCTTGACCAAAATGGTGCAGCGCGGTAAGGTATAGAACGCTTTGCAACCCCGAAGCTGTATGGTCATGTTGAGACCGGCACAAAAGGCCATCCTCGTCATGACGTGCTTTCATATGTAGGCAGTTTGCTCTGACCCGTGCCACAAGCGCGAGAGGTTCGCAGTGATCGCTACAAAAACTCACGCCAAACGAGTTGCGTTTAGCGCCGGTTCTGTAACGTATCTATGGGTACGTGAAAGATCGACGTGACCGCAGAAAAAGGGGAGCATGAGCTAATGTCGCGACACGCGTGTCTCGTTAGGAAAGAGCATCCGATCACCTCCCAATGGGTTTTGAAAGGAATGTATCATGAACAACGAAACAGCAGCTCCCATCACGGGCGCTGAGATTGTAGTGCGTTGTCTGGCGGAAGAGGGCGTTAAACACGTCTTCGGCTATCCAGGCGGAGCAGTCCTCTACATCTACGACGCCATCTTCAAGCAAGACAAATTCCAGCACGTCCTCGTACGCCACGAGCAGGCAGCCGTTCATGCGGCCGATGCCTATTCGCGCAGTTCGAACACGGTCGGCGTCGCCCTCGTCACGTCCGGTCCCGGCGTCACGAATGCGGTCACCGGTCTGTCGACCGCGTACATGGATTCGATTCCGATGGTCGTCATTTCCGGGCAAGTCCCCAGCCACGCGATTGGCCAGGACGCGTTCCAGGAATGCGACACGGTCGGCATCACCCGTCCCTGCGTCAAGCACAATTTCCTCGTCAAAGACGTCAAGGATCTGGCTGCGACGATCAGGAAAGCATTCTTTATCGCCAGAACGGGCCGTCCGGGTCCGGTGCTGGTCGATATTCCCAAAGACATCAGCATGCACAAGTGCGTCTACGACTATCCGAAGGATATCGAGATGCGCTCGTACAAGCCGGTCGACAAGGGCCACTCGGGCCAGATCCGCAAAGCCGTGCAGCTGCTGCTGCAAGCCGAACGTCCGATGATTTACACGGGCGGCGGCGTGATTCTGGCCAATGCGGCGCCCGAGCTCAACAAGCTGGTCGACAAGCTCGGCTTCCCGGTCACCAACACGCTGATGGGCCTGGGCGCTTACCGCGCCTCGAGCGATCTGTTTGTCGGCATGCCGGGCATGCACGGCACCTATGAAGCGAACATGGCGATGCAGAACTGCGACGTCCTGATCGCCATCGGCGCCCGCTTCGACGACCGCGTGATCGGCAACCCGAAACACTTCGCTTCCAACCCGCGCAAGATCATCCACGTGGACATCGATCCATCGTCGATCTCCAAGCGCGTCAAGGTCGACATTCCGATCGTCGGCAACGTCAAGGACGTGCTGGTCGAAATGCTGGCCCAGCTCGACGCGGCCGAAGCGAAGCCGAATGCCGCTCTACCTCAAGGACTGGTGGAAACAAATCAAGGAATGGCGCGGCCGCGATTGCCTCAAGTACCAGGACTCCGACCTGGTCATCAAGCCGCAGTCGGTGGTCGAAAAAGTGTGGGAAATCACCAAGGGCGACGCCTTCATCACCTCGGACGTGGGCCAGCACCAGATGTGGGCGGCCCAGTACTACAAGTTCGACAAGCCGCGCCGCTGGATCAATTCCGGCGGCCTGGGCACCATGGGGGTAGGCTTGCCGTACGCCATGGGCGTGCAAATGGCCAATCCGGACGCCACCGTCGCCTGCATCACCGGCGAAGGGTCGATCCAGATGTGCATCCAGGAACTGGCCACTTGCAAGCAATACCATTTGACGCCGAAGATCATTCTGCTCAACAACCGCTTCCTCGGCATGGTCCGCCAGTGGCAGCAGATCGACTACGGTTCGCGCTATTCCGAGTCCTACATGGATTCGCTGCCGGACTTCTCGATGCTGGCTGAATCGTTCGGCCACGTCGGCATGAAGATCGAGAAACCGGGCGACGTCGACGGTGCGCTGAAAGAAGCGTTCGGCATGAAAGACCGCCTGGTCTTCATGAACTTCATCACCGACCAGTCCGAGAACGTCTGGCCGATGGTCAAGGCGGGCAAGGGCCTGTCCGAAATGCTGCTCGGATCGGAGGACCTGTAATGCGCCATATTATTTCTGTCTTGCTTGAAAACGAAGCCGGTGCGCTCTCGCGCGTGGTCGGCCTGTTCTCTGCGCGCGGCTACAACATCGAAACGCTGACTGTTGCCCCGACCGAAGATGCCACCCTGTCGCGCATGACCATCGTCACCAGCGGCTCGGACGACATCATCGAGCAGATCACCAAACACCTGAACCGCCTGATCGAGGTGGTCAAAGTGGTTGACCTGACCGAAGGTGCACACATCGAGCGCGAGCTCATGCTGATCAAGGTGCGCGCGGTGGGCAAGGAACGCGAAGAAATGAAGCGCACCGCGGATATCTTCCGCGGCCGCATCATCGATGTCACGGAAAAGACGTACACGGTGGAGCTGACCGGCAACAAGGGCAAGCTCGACGCGTTCATCGATTCCATCGACCGCGCCTCCATCCTCGAAACGGTACGTACGGGCGGATCCGGTATCGGCCGCGGCGAACGCATCCTCAAAGTTTAATACGTGCTCGCAAGCACAACCCCCAACACTAAGATTATAGGAAATATCATGAACGTTTTTTACGACAAAGACTGCGACCTCTCCCTCGTTAAAGGCAAGAACGTTGCCATCATCGGCTACGGCTCGCAAGGCCACGCGCACGCACAAAACCTGAACGATTCGGGCGTGAATGTCACGGTCGGCCTGCGCAAGGGCGGCGCGTCGTGGAACAAGGTCGAACAGGCTGGTCTGAAAGTGGCGGAAGTGAACGACGCCATCAAGGCCGCCGACATCATCATGATCCTGCTGCCGGACGAAAACATCGCCCAGGTCTACAACGAAAACGTCGCGCCCAACGCCAAGCAGGGCGCCGTGCTGGCCTTCGCCCACGGCTTCAATGTGCACTACGGCCAGGTCGTGCCACGCGCCGACCTCGACGTCATCATGATCGCGCCGAAGGCCCCGGGCCACACCGTGCGCGGTACCTACGCGGTAAAGCGGCGGCGTGCCGCACCTGATCGCCGTCTACCAGGACAAATCCGGCTCGGCGCGCGACATCGCCCTGTCGTACGCGATGGCCAACGGCGGCAGCCGTGCTTAAGCATCATCGAAACGAACTTCCGTGAAGAAACCGAGACCGACTTGTTCGGCGAGCAAGCCGTTCTGTGCGGTGGCGCGGTTGAACTGATCAAGGCCGGTTTCGAGACCCTGACCGAAGCTGGTTACGCTCCGGAAATGGCTTACTTCGAATGCCTGCACGAACTGAAACTGATCGTCGATCTGATCTATGAAGGCGGCATCGCCAACATGAACTACTCGATCTCGAACAACGCGGAATACGGCGAGTATGTGACCGGTCCGAAAGTGGTGACCTCGGCCACCAAGGATGCGATGCGTCAGTGCCTGAAGGACATCCAGACCGGCGAATACGCCAAGAGCTTCATCCTGGAAAACAAGGCTGGCGCCCCGACCCTGATTTCCCGCCGCCGCCTGACCGCCGAGCACCCGATCGAAGAAGTCGGCGCCAAACTGCGCGCCATGATGCCTTGGATCGCCAAGAACAAGCTGGTGGATCAGTCGAAGAACTAAGCAGCAACGGTGGAGCTGCACGCGCAGCTCCACCAAATGTAGTAAAACGCATTCATTTGCAACCATTGATGTCAAAGACGCGCCGGGATGTGAATTCCGGGTATCTTTCCAGTTAATCAAGCTGGAAGGGGCGATGTGCCCCTTTTTCTTGCCATTCACCTGGAGAATCAAACAATGTCGCTCAAGAAAATCGCCATCCTCGCCGCTGTCGCCCTCGCCACCCAGGCCCAGGCCCAATCGGCATTGCCGACCACCGGCACGCTCGTTATCGTTCCCGCCTACGGCGAAGTCACGCACGTCAATGACGAAGCCACCGTCAATTTCATGGTCGAGGAACAGGACAAGGACAAGGCGGCAGCCGCATCAGCGTCAATCAAAAGATGAAACAGAGCACCGACATCGTCCGCAAGGAAGATGCGAAGGCCGCGCTCAAGACCATGGGTTACTACACCTATCCGGTGTACCCGGAACAGGCGCCGCCGATGCCGGTGCCGCAGTCGCCTGACCAGATTTTCCAGCAGCCGAAGCCGCCCAAGCCCATCGCCTGGCGCGTCGGCCAGTATCTGGAAGTAAAAACCACCAACATCGGCGGCCTGCCGAAAATGACCGCTGCCGTGCAAAAGTCGCGGCACTCAACGGCATCAGCTTCGGCCTGAGCCCGGCCACCACCAAGCAGCTCGACGACAAGCGCATCGCCGAGACCTATCGCAACCTGAACGAACGCATCGCCTCGATCGTTCGCGCCATGGGCCGCAAGGTCGGCGAAGCCACGCTCGAGACGGTCGACTTCGAAGGCTCGGGCAATTACAGCCAAGAACCCGAACGGCGACGCCATGCGCGCCCCCGATGATGATGCGCGCCAAGGGCCGCATGCAGGAATCGACCGAAGTGGCCGAGCCGAGCTTCGAGCCGGGCGAAACCACGCTGCAAATGCGTTTGGTCGGAAAGGTGAAATTCAAGTAGACGCGCTTGCGCTCGCTCAGTTGGCGGTCGGACCACTATAATGAGTGGCGCGACCGCCCCGGGCGGCCAACTCACTTGAAACGGAAACATATGGCAACCTTCCCCCGCCGCAGAAAGCCTGGCGCCCATCCAAAACCGAAGAAGTTCTCGCGTTCCGCAGCATCGGCCGCCCGAAGTTCGACGCGGACGGCAACAAGATCCGCCCGCGCGGGGTCTACCTGCTGCCCAACGCCTTCACCACGGCGGCCCTGTTCTGCAGGCTTCTTCGCCATCATCATGGCGATGAGCTACAAGTTCGAACACGCGGCCTGGGCCATCTTCATTGCCATGATTCTCGACGGCCTGGACGGGCGCATCGCCCGCCTGACCAATACCCAGTCCGAATTCGGTGCCCAGTACGACAGCCTGTCCGACATGGTGTCCTTCGGCGCCATTGCGCAGCTGGGTGATCTACGAGTGGTCGCTGCACAGCCTGGACCACAAGCTGGGCTGGATCGCCGCCTTCGTCTACTGCTCGGGCGCCGCGCTGCTGCTGGCGCGTTTCAATACCAATATCGAAGTGGTCGACAAGCGCTTCTTCCAGGGCTTGCCCAGCCCGGCGGCGGCGGCCATGGTGGCTAAGCTTCATCCTGATCATGACCGATTTCGCACCCGACCTGGACTGGGCACCGTCCACCATGGCCTGGGTGTCGTTCGGCGTGACCTTGTTTGCTTAAGCCTGACCATGGTGACCAATGTCCCGTTCTACAGCTTCAAGGATGTGAACTTCCGCAAGTCGGTCCCGTTCATCGTCGTGTTCCTGATCGCTCTCGCGCTGGCGCTGGTCTCGATCGACCCGCCTAAAGTGCTGATGCCGATTTTTGTTTTATACGGTTTGTCCGGTTACGCGGTGTATTTCTGGCGCCTTTTCAAAGGCAAGCCGGTATCCATCGTCCAGACCGACGACGAGATCGAGACGATCCGAGCGAGCGCCGCTGACCGATCGTCGTCCTCGCGCAGGTGTTAGGCGCATGCATGCTTACCCCCATAGCACGCTGCCGAATTCGGTAAGGCGCTATGGGTCGCCGCCTTCATGAGGACGATGGAATGGCGGCTCTTGCATTTACTTTGCCTATTGGAGCTGCCATGACGAATTCGAACCGCCTGATCATTTTCGACACCACCCTGCGCGACGGCGAGCAGTCGCCCGGCGCGTCGATGACGAAAGATGAAAAAGTGCGTATCGCGCGCCAGCTCGAACGCATGCGGGTCGACGTGATCGAAGCCGGCTTCGCGGCCGCCTCGCCGGGCGACTTCGAAGCGATCCGCGCCATCTCGGCCGCGATCAAGGATTCCACCGTCTGTTCGCTCTCGCGCGCCAACGACCGCGACATCGCACGCGCCGCCGAGGCCCTGCAGCCTACCGCCCGCAAGCGCATCCACACCTTCATCGCCACTTCGCCCCTGCACATGCAAATGAAGCTGCGCATGGAGCCGGAACAGGTGCTCGAACAAGCCAAGATCGCGATCCGCTGCGCGCGCCAGTACACCGACGACATCGAGTTCTCGCCGGAAGACGGCAGCCGCTCGGACGAAGACTTTTGTGCCGCGTGCTGGAAGCCGTCATCGCCGAAGGCGCCACCACCATCAACTTCCCCGACACGGTCGGCTATGCGGTGCCCGAGGTGTTCGGCGCCACGATTGCCCGCCTGCGCGCGCATTCCCAATTCGGACAAGGCCATCTGGTCGGTGCACTGCCATAACGACCTCGGTCTGGCGGTGGCCAACTCGCTGGCTTGGCGTGATGATCGGCGGCGCGCGCCAGATCGAATGCACCATCAATGGCCTGGGCGAACGGGCTTAAGCAATACCGCGCTCGAAGAAGTCGTGATGGCGCTGCGTACGCGCGGCGACTATTTCGGCCTCGAACTCGGCATCGACACCACCCAGATCGTGGCCGCCTCCAAGATGGTCTCGCAGATCACCGGTTTCGCGGTGCAGCCGAACAAGGCGGTGGTTGGCGCCAACGCCTTCGCGCACGCCTCCGGCATCCACCAGGACGGCATCCTGAAAGCGCGGAAACCTACGAAATCATGCGCGCCGAAGACGTGGGCTGGGCCGCCAACAAGATCGTGCTGGGCAAACTGTCCGGCCGCAACGCCTTCAAGGGCCGCCTGCAGGAGCTGGGGATCGAACTGGAATCGGAAGCGGAAGTCAATGCCGCCTTCGCCCGCTTCAAGGATCTGGCCGACCGCAAGAGCGAGATCTTCGACGAGGACATCATGGCGCTGGTGTCGGCCGAAGACCACGCGCACGAAGGCGAGTACTACCGCTTCGTGTCGCTCGCGCAGCGCTCGGAAACGGGCGAGGTGCCGAGCGCGAAAGTCGTGTTCGCGATCGACGGCAAGGAATTCACCTGCGAAGGGCAGGGCGATGGCCCGGTCGACGCCACCGTCAATGCGATCGAAAAGGAAGCGGCCAGCGGCGCCGAACTGGTGCTGTTCTCGATCAACGCGATCAGCAACGGCACCCAGTCGCAGGGCGAAGTGACGATGCGCCTGTCGCGCTCGGGCCGCATCGTCAACGGCGTGGGGTCTGACCCCCGATATCATCGTGGCCTCGGCCAAGGCTTACCTGTCAGGGCTGAACAAGCTCCACTCGAAAGTGGAGCGGGTCAATCCACAGCAGTAAGCGCTGCGCTAACTGGTTTTGAATACCAGCGCCGCCACGCGGCGCAGTTTGGGCGCCACGACCGGCACGGTGAGCATCGTGCTGGCCACGGCCATCAGCAGCAGGGCGGTAAAGGTCTCGCTGGTGATGATGCCCTTGTCGAGCAGGATGTTGACGAAGATGATCATGATCAGCGCCTTGGTCTGCAGCAGCCAGCCGATGACCGACGCTTCGCCCGGTCCCCACTTGAGGATCTTGCTTAGCCCCGCGTGAATGCTTAGGCCAGCTTGCCGCTCACGGACGCCAGCAGCAGCACGCTTCTACCACCACGAACACCGCATAACCGCCCATGGCCCAGTTGGTGCGCAGCCCGGTCGACAGGAAGAACACCGGCATGATCGCCAGCAGCACGTGGTGGCGCATCATGTCCATCTGCTGCTGGTCGAACCAGTCGGCGTCCATGACCGCACCGGCCAGGAAGGCGCCCACCATGAAGTGCAGGCTAGGCCCAGTCGGCGGCAAACGCACACACGGCCAGCCAGATCAGCGACACGTACCAGCGGTCGCGCTGCAGGCAGTTTTGCCATCAGCGCGCGGAAGGCATAGGTGGCGGCGCCAAAGGCGAGCAGGAAGCCGAGCTGGCGGCCGACCCGGTCCCAGTCCAGCATGATCAGGGCCAGCACGCCCCAGATGGCGATGTCGTCCAGGCTGGCGTAGCGCAAAATGCGCTGGCCGATCGGCTCGCGCAGGATTTCCAGTTTTTCCATCAGCAGGATCAGGATCGGCAGCGCCGTGACGGCGCAGGCCATGCCGATGCCGAGCACGAACTGCCAGCTGCGCGCCTGCGGACCGATCCAGCCGGCGTAGCCGAGCATGCCCAGCGCGGCCACGCAGCCGAACAAGAGCGGCGTACCCAGCGCCAGCGAGGCCGTGATCAGGCTCTCGCGCCGGTGTTCCCACGCCTTCTTGAGATCGAGCTCGATCCCGGCGATCATCACGAACAGCATCACGGCCCACCACGCGATGCCGTTGAGCGAACCGATCACCTGGGGATTGAAGACGAAGCCGTAATAGTCGGGGGTAAGCCCGTCCCAGCACGCCGGGTCCGAGCAGAATGCCGGTGATGATCTGCACCACCACCAGCGGCGCGTAGTAGTCGGTATCGGCCAGGCGCCAGATCAGGTAGGGGATCGTGAAAATGATCAGCATCGCGATCAGAAAGATCTCGGTCGCGCCCATTGCGCTGTGCATGCGGTCTCCATTGTGATGTTGTTTTCGCAAACATATCACAACTTTGGAATCGCTTCCAACTTTTATTCGCGGGCTACCATTTCTGGACCGTGGCTTAAGCTGTTCGTGCGCCGGGCAGTTGGTCATTTTCGGTTCCACGCGCTTGCCGATGTCGAGCTGGCCGGTGGGCGAGTTGGGCGATTCATAGGTCATGCAAAAGGTGCCGAAGGCGGTCGTGATGCGGTAGCGCTTGCAGGCCGTACTGGCCGGGATCGATGATTTCCTTGATCTTGGCCGATTCGTACCATTTCGGCGGCACCGCGTCGAACGTCTTCGATGCCCTGCGCCAGGCGCAGCTGCGGCGAGTCGGGCGGCTTGCTGATGCCGCGGGTGGCAAATTCCTTGCGCAGTTCCTTGTCGAACTTGCCGATGTCGCGCTTGGCCTGTTCCATCATCTCGGCGGCGGAGCGGGTTGCCGTTTGGGGCGGCGCCGCGGCGGGCGGGCGCTTCCACGGCGGGCGCGTCGGCACTGGGGGCGGCAGCGACGGACGGCGGCGGCGGCGCGGCCGGCTGCGGGCGCATGCGGGGCGCGGACGGCGCTCTTGCGGCGCGCGACCGGCTCCGGCGCGGGCGCCTTGCGGGGAACCAGGCGCGGCAGGCTGACATTGACCCATTCGATGGCCGTGCGCTTTTCCTCGGCCGGGGCCTAAGCAAGCGCATCGACACGCTCCAGCCCCACAGCAGCGCCAGGTGCAGCGCCACAGTGGCGGCGATGCCCGTCAGGCGACGGTCCGGGTGGGGTGGAAAGGTCGTGGAGCTCATCCACGGGAGTATAAATGGCGTGTTGTTTTTACATCGCCGGATGTGAAAAGGAGCGCCAGGCAGCCCTTGCGGGGGCGCGTGGCGCTCCTTTCGGCGGCGGCAGGCGGATCAGCCTGCTTTTCCCTTGTCGGCTGCGCTGCAGACAGGATTGGCCTTCAGGCGGTTCGCCTCGTCGTTGCCGCGGTACAGCGACAGGCCGAAGCCGAAGCGCGTCATCCCGCCCGGGAAGTAGCGCCCTTCGCCGAGCTTGGCTTGCGGCACGTCCGTGCAGGCTGGCGCCGTACTTGCCATAGCGCGCATTGAGCAGCTTGGTGATGACCGACCTGTCGTCATTGCTGACGGCCGAAGGGAAGTCGCGCACGATGGTGGTGACCGTCCATTCCTGCTTGCCCGGTTCGTACAGATTGGGCGTCAGGCTGATGCCGACCCGGGTCGGGGTATCGCTGGTGCCGCCGAAGGTCCCGAAGATTTCGTTCGAGTCGCAGGCGGTCGACACGCGCGCCAGGGCCTGGAGCGCATTGCTGTCGAACTGTTTGTCGTACAGGTAGGGCGCGGCTTCATGCTAAGCATTCGGCCAGGTGCCGCGCAGGGCGCGCATGTCGTCGTCGGACAGCTTGCGCGCCGACGTCAGCTGCACCTTGTTGTTGATTCTGTAGGCGTTCTGGGCTGGCGTCCACTGGATCTTGTACAGCTCGGAAAGGCCGTCGCCGAGGCACAGTTCGGCGACGCAGGGCAGCCCCTTCTTCTCCAGATCCTGAGCCACGCAG
Organism: Massilia sp. H-1; assembly: GCA_024703915.1. Lineage (GTDB taxonomy): Bacteria > Pseudomonadota > Gammaproteobacteria > Burkholderiales > Burkholderiaceae_D > Telluria_A. The sequence goes on from CP087969.1 coordinate 4,656,815, forward strand.
GTGGACTGAACGGCAAGCAGGGGCAGCGCGACAGCGAGTATTTTGATTAGCATGGAAGACCTTCAGGTTGGGATGGGAGAAAGGTTTTATAAATACGCCAACTGTGAAAACGCCTGAATATCGATTTAACGGGAAGCTTGAACACAAGTCAATGTGAAGACCGCATAAACGCACCCAGTGCCCATTCAGTGTTGTTTAATTGCCGTATGGCAAGCCAATTCGGCCCGGAAGCTTTGCATTGATGCATTGAATCTGGTCATTTGTGCAGCATGATTGGTTCCTCGTCAATCTTGCCTTGTCCGGACCGGTGCCGTCGATTGCGGAAAAAAATGCCCGCTGCAGGCGCTGCGATGCATTCCCTACTGGCGGCACGCCTGGAATTCACATATACTTGCGGGTCTGGCCGTTTTGGCCAGTTCATCAATCGAAGTTCACGGTGCGCTGGGTTACGACTCTTGCACCGCATGTGAAAGGTAATATCATGACCGTAGAAAACATCAACAAAGCCACGATCATCGTGGACAACGCCCGTGCCCAGAACGACACCGGCTCCCCAGAAGTTCAGGTCGCACTGCTGACCGCACGCATCAACGAACTGAACGGCCACTTCAAAGCGCACGCTAAAGATCACCACTCGCGCCGCGGTCTGATCATGATGGTCAACCGTCGTAAGAGCCTGCTGTCCTACCTGAAATCGAAGGACGCTACCCGTTATCGTGATCTGATCGCTAAACTCGGCCTGCGCAAGTAATCGTTGTTGCTCGATCCAGTTTAAAAACAAATGCCTGCGCAGCTTGCTGTCGTGGGCATTTTGTTTTTTGCAGTCCCGGTTTATGCAGTAAAGCAGTAAAGGCGATGGATATTGCCTGTGGTGAGGTGAACGACAGCCCCTGAAAATCTGTCGGCAAATAGAAAGGGATTACCCATGTTTAATAAAGTTACGAAAACCTTCCAGTACGGCCAGCATCAAGTCACCCTGGAAACCGGCGAAATCGCCCGCCAGGCATCTGGCGCCGTGATGGTGTCGATCGAAGACACCGTCGTTCTGGCTACCGTGGTTGCGCGCAAAGACGCCAAGCCAGGCCAGGACTTCTTCCCGCTGACCGTAGACTATGTCGAGAAAACGTACGCTGCCGGTAAAATCCCGGGCGGTTTCTTCAAGCGCGAAGGCCGTCCATCCGAGAAGGAAACCCTGACCAGCCGCCTGATCGACCGTCCGATCCGCCCGCTGTTCCCAGAAGGCTACCTGAACGAAGTTCAAGTCATCATTCACGTTCTGTCGGTCAATCCTGAGATCGATCCGGACATCGCCGCCATGATCGGCGCATCGGCCGCCCTGTGCGTGTCGGGCGTGCCATTCAACGGCCCGGTCGGCGCAGCGCGTCGGCTACGCCAACGGCCAGTACATCCTGAACCCGACCACCACCGAACTGAAAACCTCGGAAATGGACCTGGTTGTCGCCGGTACCGAAACGGCCGTGCTGATGGTGGAATCGGAAGCCAAGCAACTGTCCGAAGAAATCATGCTTGGCGCCGTCGTATTCGGCCACGATGCCATGAAAGCAGTCATCGACGCGATCCACGACCTGGTGCGCGACGGCGGCAAGCCGGAAGTCGAATGGGTTCCACCTGCCAAGAACGAGCCGCTGATCGCCCGCGTCAAGCACTTCGCCGATGCCAAAATCGCCGATGCTTACCAGACCCACGACAAGCAAGCCCGTACCGCCAAGCTGAAAGCCGCTTTCGCTGGAAGTGAACGCCGCCCTGGCCGCTGAAGCCGCATCGATCGGCGCCTCGGCACCGGATAGCGCCGAAGTGGGCAACATCCTGTTCGACATCAGAGCCAAGGTTGTCCGTTCGCAGATCCTGGACGGCGAGCCACGTATCGACGGCCGCGACACCCGCACCGTGCGTCCGATCGCGATCCGCACCAGCATCCTGCCGCGTACCCACGGTTCGGCCCTGTTCACCCGTGGTGAAACCCAGGCGCTGGTTGTGGCTACCCTCGGCACCGCGCGCGACAGCCAGAAGATCGACGCGCTGATGGGCGAGTACACCGACGACTTCATGATGCACTACAACATGCCTCCGTTCGCGACCGGCGAAACCGGCCGCGTTGGCACGCCAAAGCGCCGCGAAATCGGTCACGGCCGTCTGGCCAAGCGCGCCCTGGTTGCCGCGCTGCCTAACCCTGAAGACTTCAGCTACTCGGTGCGTCTGGTATCCGAAATCACCGAATCGAACGGTTCCTCGTCGATGGCATCGGTGTGCGGCGGCTGCCTGGCACTGATGGACAGCCAAGCGTGCCGATGAAAGCGCACGTGGCCGGTATCGCCATGGGCCTGATCAAGGAAGGCGGCAAGTTCGCCGTTCTGACCGACATTCTGGGCGACGAAGATCACCTGGGCGACATGGACTTCAAGGTAGCGGGTACGCCAGACGGCATTACCGCGCTGCAGATGGACATCAAGATCATGGGCATCACCAAGGAAATCATGCAAGTGGCACTGGCGCAAGCCAAGGAAGCACGCCACCACATCCTCGGTGAAATGCAAAAGGCCATGCCGCACGTGAAGACCGAACTGTCGGACTTCGCACCGCGCCTGATCACCATCAAGATCAACCCAGAGAAGATCCGTGACGTGATCGGCAAGGGCGGCGCAGTCATTCGCGCGCTGACCGAAGAAACCGGCACCCAGATCGACATCAGCGACGAAGGCGTGGTCACCATCGCTTCGGTCGACGCTGCTGCTTACCCAGGAAGCCAAGCGCCGCATCGAAGAACTGACCGCCTCGGTCGAAGTGGGCAAGACCTACGACGGCGTTGTGCTCAAGCTGCTGGACTTCGGCGCGATCGTCCAGGTCATGCCAGGCAAGGACGGTCTGCTGCACATCTCGCAGATCGCCAATGAGCGTGTGAACGCCGTTGCCGACTACCTGAAAGAAGGCCAGGCAGTGCGCGTCAAGGTTCTCGAGACCGACGACCGCGGCCGCCTCAAGCTGTCGATGAAAGCTGCCGAAGGCGCGGAAGCCGCACCAGCCGCGCAGTAATCCGTACCGGCTCCGGCCAACAAGAAACCGCCAGCGCACAAGCCCTGGCGGTTTTTTTATGGCTGTGCAGCGTTGGGGGTCAGGTCTGACATCCGGACACGGACTCAAGCGCGTTGCGCTTGAGTCCGTGTCCGGATGTCAGACCTGACCCCCAACGCCCGCCCCCAACGCCGCCGATGGCAAGTGCGAGGCAGTGGTCGTTTGGTGTCGAAATACGGTACTTTGCTGGAATTGGTATCGCCCTGCGCCTTCCGCACACACAATGGCCGCATTCATCCAACCGGAGCGCGCCATGCCCCATGCAACGATTTCCCCCCTCGTCAACGACGTCCATTCCGCCCTCAATGCCACCCGCGTGGCGCGCATCGTCACGCCGCGCAGCCTGCCCGAGATCAGCGCGGCCGTGCGCGCCGCCGGTGAGCTGGGCCTGCCCGTGGCCATCTGCGGCGGCCGCCATGCGATGGGCGGCCAGCAGTTCGGCGAAGGCGCGCTCCTGCTCGACATGCGCCACATGAACCGCGTGCTCGCCTTCGACGCCGTCAGCGGCCTGGTCGAAGTGGAAGCGGGAATCCAGTGGCCTAGGCCCTGATCGATTACCTTGAGCAGCGCACCGACGGCCAGCGCTGGGGCATCCGCCAGAAGCAGACCGGCGCCGATTCGCTCAGCCTGGGCGGCTGCCTGTCGGCCAATGTGCACGGGCGCGGCCTGCGCATGCGGCCCTTTATCGACGACGTCGAAGCCTTCACCCTGATCGACGCCATGCCATGCGCTGATGGTCTGTTCGCGCTGAACGCAACGCGCACTTGTTCAGTCTTGCGATCGGCGGCTACGGCCTGTTCGGCATCATCGCCAGCGTCAGCCTGCGCCTGGCGCCGCGCGTGAAAATGCGGCGCGACGTCACGCTGCTGCAGCTGGACCAGCTGATACCCGCCTTCGACGCGCGCATCGCAGTAGCTACGCCTACGGCGACTTCCAGTTCGCCATCGATCCGGCCAGCGCCGACTTCCTGCAGCGCGGCGTGTTCTCGTGCTATCTGCCGGTGGACGAGGCCACGCCCATGAGCGCGGGCGACAAGCATTTGTCCGAAGACGACTGGCGCCGCCTGCTGGCGCTGGCCCACACCAACAAGAGCCTCGCGTTCGATTGCTATTCGCGGCACTACCTGGCCAGCAGCGGGCAGGTAGCCTGGAGCGACCGGCTGCAGCAAAGCACCTACCTGGACGGCTACCACAAGGAACTCGACGCCATGCTCGGACACATCGCTCGGAGATGATCGGCGAGATCTACGTGCCGCGCGCCCTGGTCGACTTCATGGGCGCGGCCGCGGCCGACTTCCGCCTGCACGGGGTGGACCTCATCTACGGCACCATCCGCCTGATCGAACGCGACGACGAGAGCTTCCTGCCCTGGGCGCGCCAGGACTACGCCTGCGTCATCTTCAACCTGCACACCCGCCACACCGAGGCGGGAATCGAAGCGACCATGCAGGCATTCCGGCGCCTGATCGACCTGGCCACCGCGCGCGGCGGCAGTTACTACCTGACCTATTCGAAAGCGGCCACCATCGCCCAGGCGCGCCCTGCCACCCGCGCCTCGACCAGTTCCTCGACTGGAAGCGCTTACTCGACCCGCAAGAACGCTTCCAGAGCAACTGGTACCGTCACTACCGCGATCTGGCCGCGGCCGCACCGGCGGAGCTGGCCGCATGAGAGAGAACAAGGCAAGCAATACGGCGCTGGTCGTCGCAGCCGGACTGCAGCTGGCCACGGCTACGCCATCGCTCGGGCATTTGATGCCGCTTGAGGCCATCCGGCGTGGCGCCGATCTGCTGCGCGCCGCCCATCCGCACATGGCGGCGCTGCTGCCCAAGGCCTGGTTCCGTCGCCTGGCCTTGTCGCTCGAACGCGCCACACTGCCCGGCATCTCCCTCCACTTCGCATTGCGCAAACGGCGGCTGCGCCAGCACGCACAGGATGCGATCGACAGCCAGGCTGCCGCCAGGTCGTGGTGCTCGGCGCCAGGCTTCGACACGCTGTGCGCCGAGCTGCTGGCCGCGCATCCCGAACTGTGCTGCATCGAGATCGACCATCCTGCCACCCAGCGCGTCAAGCGCGCGGCGGTGGGCGCGAGCGGGCAGGGCGTCCACTTCATCGGCGTCGATCTGGCGCAGCAAGCGCTGGCCGGTGTGCTGGCTTACTGCTGCGCGGTGTTCGACAGCCGGGTGCCGACCCTGTTCGTGGCCGAAGGCTTATTGATGTACGTGCCGCCGGACGCCGTGGCGACCCTGTTTCGCCAGATGGCGACGGCGGCCCCCGACTGCCGCGTCGCCTTCACCTGGCTCGAGCCGCAAGCGATGCGCAAGCCCAATTTCCGCCACCGCAGCCGCCTGATCGACTGCTGGCTGGCGCTGCGCGGCGAACCCTTCATGTCGGGCATGCTGCGCACCGCATTGCCCGCGTTCCTCGCCCAACACGGCTTTACCTTCGGGGCCGATTGCGAGAGCGCCGACCTGCTGAGCCCCGCCGAACAGGCAGCCATCGGCGCAGGGGGCATGCCGCTGGGCGGCGAATATATGTGTTACGCATATACAACGTTGACAAGCAGATCATCAAGTTAAGCCCACGGCGCACTGTCTGTATTGACCGCATCCATGCCATAATTGCATGTTTCATATTTGAAAACTTGCCTTCCGGCAGGTCAACATAAGGACTACGCTCGTGCCATCGCATCACCACTATGAATTTGATCGTCTGCCTGAACGGATTCAACGCCAGCTGGCGCGTGCGGTTGCCGACGAGACCTTCCGCCTCGGAGAAGAGAACGGCAGCAATACCTGGTTCTATTGGACGCGCGGTCTGGGCATGGCCGTGCTGGCGGCGCTTTTATGGCTGAGCATGGCCGCCGTGTTTGGCCAGCCGGGCGAGGACAAGCTGTGGAACGATCCCGGCCTGATGATCTTGTACGGTGTCTTCATCGCCTAGCCTGGCCTATCTTGGCGCGACGATCTACCGGCGGCGCACGCTGTCGCAGCTGTTCGGCTTCCAGCCGGGCCAATACCTGTTCGGCTACACCCTGATCGACGCGCGCAAGCGCAGCCTGACCGTGGCCGATCTGACCCAGATGCGCGACGTCAAGGTCACCCACCATCTGACCAACGGCTTCTATCAGCACACCACCTTCGCCTTCGCCTTCCGCGACGCGCCGACCCGCACCTGGAAGGTCTCGAACAAGCAGCGCGCCGAGCGTTTCGGACAAAAACTCGATTCGCTGCAGGCGCAGGCGCGCAGCGCCTTCGAACGCAACGACATCGCTTCGCTGCTGCGGCTTGACCCGTTCTTCGAAATCCGCCGCAAGGATTGGCGTGCGCCAAGCCAGCCCTGAAGTCGAAGCGCCATCGCTGGCGATGCGATTGCTGGCGCAGCCGCTGCTGGTCGCCGCTGTCGCGACGCTGCTGCTGTCGCCTTTGGTGTGGACCGCGCGCACGGCCCTGGCCGACCTGTCGGCCCACAAGCAGGCCATCGCGATGAAGACCGAGCAGGCTTACGCCGACTACATCGTCGACGGTAAATTCTATGTCAAGCCGATGCGCGCAGCCTTGCCGCGTGTGGCGTTCGAGGAAGTGCGGCTGAAGAAGTCCGTGACCGCTGCTGCGATCTGCTCAAGCGTTTTCCGAATGCTTAGGCCTCAAACCGGACGTCATGAAAGAAGTGCACGCGCTGTATCAGCAAGCCCTGTCGCGTTTCGCGGCCCAGGCGGCGACCTCCGACCCGGATCTGATGGGGTCGATGACCCAGTTGCTGCAGGTGCTGGAGGAGCGCGGCGATCCGCATGTCGGCATCCGCTTCATCCGTCCCACCAACGAAGCGCTGGCGCAGATGGATGAACGGATCAAGCTCAATGCATCGCGTCTGGGCGGGCGCCAGGTGATTCCGGCCGCTGCCCACTTTGCCAGCGACAGTGCGGCCGTGCGCGAAGCGCGCATCGTGACGGGACTGCGCAGCGGCTTTGCGACGATCTTCCCCAATGACGTGCTCTCGCTGACGCAGGTCGGCGCGACCGACAAGCGCCTGCCGGTGCTGACGATCGACTACCAGATCGAGCCTTCGGGCCAGCTCTACGTGCTGGAAAAAACCGACCGCGCATTCGTCGGCCTGGTAGCGCGCTTCCAGTCCGGTTTGCAGGTCGGCGCGTCGACGCAGCCGTGGCGCTTCAACATGGAAGTCGAACCGCCCGAACACTTCCGCGTCGATTACACGCGCCAGAAGGACGAGCTAGGCCGTCGGTCCGGCCGACAGCCAGGTGTACTCGGTGATGGCCGAGCGCGTTCGATGCGCTGTCGAGCAAAATGCGCGCGGCCTTCTTCCGCCAGGACAGCGCGGCGTACAGGGGCATGACCGTGGCGGCGGGGCCGGGCCGCAGCTAGGCGCCAGGCGGGATCTGGTATATTTGCCGGATGCCGACCCTTGACCCGCGCATCGACGCCTACATTGCCAACGCTGCCGAATTTGCGCAGCCCATCCTCACCCATCTGCGCGCGGTGGTGCACGCCGCCTGTCCGGACACCGAGGAGACCATGAAGTGGAGCATGCCGCACTTCCAGTACAACGGCATGTTGTGCGGGATGGCGTCGTTCAAGGCCCACTGCGCCTTCAACTTCTGGAAGGGCGCGCTGCTGTTCCCGGACGCCGAAAAGGAGTCGATGGGCTACCTGGGCAAGATCACCTCGGTCAAGGATCTGCCGTCCAAAAATGTCCTGACCGGCTACATCAAGCAGGCGATGAAACTCAACGAGGAAGGCGCCAAGGTGGCCAAGCCCAAGGCCGCGCCGCGCGCGCTGGTGGTGCCCGACTACTTCAGCGCCGCCCTCAAGGCCCACAAGGCGGCCCACAAGGTATTCGAGGCTAGGCAGCACCAGCTTCAAGCGCGAATACGTGGACTGGCTGGAAGAAGCCAAGACCGAAGCGACGCGCCTGCGCCGCATGGCCCAGGCCATCGAATGGCTGGCCGAGGGCAAGGCGCGCAACTGGAAATACCAGAACTGCTGAAACGGTGCACCTGCTGCCTGCGTGGTGTCCTGAACGCCAGTGCGCCGATGCAGTGCTCGTCGGTCGAGGATTGGGATGGGGATACGCAGGACGACATCCATTTAGCAATCTCAAGATTCAAGCGCTTGCTTTTGTTGGTATGAACAGTTGCAAAAGTGTGGACGACGCATGCGCGCTATGGGTCCCCGCCTTCATGCAGGACGACGTCCACACTTAGCAGTGACCGCGCCTAAAAAAAGCCGCCGGGCTTGCGCACCGGCGGCTTTTTTTGCGTGCGTCCGATTACTTATCGGTCGCGAACTCGCCGAATTCCTTCCAGCTGCGGTGCGATTGCGGCAGGGTCGCCCACCACGATGATCGACTGGCGCTCAGGTGCAAAATACTTCTTGCCCATCTCGCGCACCTGGTCGGGCGTGACCTTTTCGATCTTGGTCACGTACTCGCCCAGGAACTCGGGCGGCAGGCCGATCAGCCAGTTGTTGGCCAGCGTGGCCGCGACGGCCTTTTGCAGCTGGTTGTTGATCAGGTAGCCGCCTGCCACGTAGCGCTTGTTCATCTTCATTTCCGCTTCCGGCACCAGCTCGGTCCCGATGCGCTTGTACTCGCTGAAGAACTCCTTGAGCGCCGCACCGGTCACTTCATTGCGCACGTCCGCGCCGCCGACGATGCCGCCGCCGTTGCGGTAGGTGCGCGCACCGGCGCTGGCGCCGTAGGTGTAGCCTTTTTCTTCGCGCAGATTGATGTTCACGCGGCTGCTGGAAGCCACCACCGAGAATGGTGCTGGTCAGGCGCAGCGGGACCAGGTCGGCGGTGCTGGCCGGTACGCCCGTGCTGGCCAGGCGAACCGTCGATTGCACGCTGCCGTCGCGGGTGAGCACCTGGCGCACCGGCGTGACGCTGGTCTGCGCGGCCGGCGTATCGGCCAGCGCCGCGCCTTCCGCTTTCCAGTTGCCGAAGGCGGCGTTGGCCATTTTCATGGCCGCGTCAGGCGTGATGCGGCCGGTGATCACCAGCAGCGCGCGGTCCGGACGGAAGCGCTTTGCGTGCTCGGTCTTGAAGTAGGCATCGTTGACGGAGGTGATCGATTCGACCGTCGGCGTGGTCGTCGCATACGGGTGGTTACCGTAAATGACCTTGTTGAGCGCGCGCTCGACACGGAAGCCCGGCTGCGCTTCGGACGCTTTCAGGCCCTGCAGGGCATTACCCTTGGTCAGTTCGACTTCACCGGCCGGGAACGACGGCGTACGTGCCACTTCGGCCAGCAGATCGAGCATCGGCGCCGCGTTCGACGGCAGCGCGTTGGCCACGACGGTGATGCCGTCATGGCTGGCGCCATGCGCCGACCGTGCCGCCCAGACCCTGTGCGGTTTCGGCGATGGCGCGCGAATCGCTCTTGGCGGTGCCTTCATTGAGCATACTGGCCAGCATGCTGGCGAAAGCAGGGTGCTGCTTGTCGTCGGCAGCGTAGTCGGCGCCGCACGGCCAGCACGAAGTCCACGCGCGGCAAGCCGGTGCGCGGCACGACCCATACCGTCAGGCCGTTGGCCAGGGTCTTCTTGGTGATCTGCGGGGCCGGAATCGGCTTGTCCTTGCCGAACGGCGGCAGCTTGGCCAGGGCGGCGTCGACGTCGTTGGCGGCGTACACGGCCGGGGCGAACATCATCGAGATGGCGAGTGTCAGCATCAGTTTTTTCATGGATGCTCTCCTTAGTTCTTGGTTGCGGTTGGTGCAGGCGCGGCGGCAGGTGCTTGCATGGCGCTCGGCGCCAGCTTGCGGTCGATGACGGTGCGGTTTGCCTTCGTCAGGTAGGTCGCGGCGGCGCGCTGAACGTCAGCCGAGGTCACGCCTTCGATCCAGCCAGGGATCTTGTTGACGACATTGGCGTCGCCCCACAGGGTCTGCAGCTTGGCCAGGGTATCGGCGCGGTTGATGAAGGCTTCGTTGGTGTCGTACCAGTCGGCCAGCATGCGCGTCTTGACGCGCTTGAGGGTGGCGGCATCGACGCCGTTCTTGACGACCTTGGCGACTTCTTCGTCGATCGCGGCCAGCATCGCGTCGGCGCTGGTGTTCGGTTTGTACAGCGCGAACACGGTGAACAGGGTAGGGCCGTCGAACTCCCAAGGGCTGGTCAGACCGTACAGCGAATCGATATTGAGCGACAGTTCGCGGCCCTTGACCAGGCCCTGGTACAGGATCGAGGCGTCGCCATCCAGCCAGCAGCTCGCCCAGCACGGCCATTGGCGCCTGGTCCTTGCTGCCGCGTTCAGGCATCTTCCACGCGGCGGCGATGGCTTTAAGCACCTGGGCCAGCGTGTCGAACTGCTCGACGCGCTTCTCGGCCGTGTTGAGCGGCTCCTTGAAGTCGGCCGCAGGCGGGGTGTCGCGCTTTGGAATCGCGGCGAAGTATTTTTTGGCCAGGGCGAAGCCCTGTTCCGGCGTCACGTCGCTTCAATGATCGACAGCACCGCGTTGTTCGGGCCGTAGTAATCGCGGTGGAAGTTGCGCACGTCCTCGATGCTGGCGCCTTCCAGGTCCTTGAAGCTGCCGTAGCCGTCATGGTTGTTTTCCCATTTCTGGAACGCCTGCTGCGAGATGTCGATCCACATGAAGCCGCCGTAAGGCTGGTTCTTCACGTTCACGCGAATCTCTTCCTTGACCACGTCCTGCTGGTTCTTGAGCGAGCTCTCGCTGAAGTCCAGGGTCTTCATGCGGTCCGCTTCGAGCCACAGGATCGAGTCGAGGCGCCGACACCGGCGCCGTCTCGATGTAGTTGGTGAAGTCGGGGCGGGTCGAGCCGTTGTTGCGGCCGCCGCCGCCGGTGATGGCCTTGTCGAACACGCCTTTGGGCGCGTTTGGCGTTCCCTGGAACATCAGGTGCTCGAACAGGTGGGCGAAGCCGGTGCGGTTTTTTGGTTCGAGGCGCATGCCCACGTGGTAGACCACGCTCACGCCGACGGTCGGCGAGCTGTGGTCGGGCGAGACGATGACGGTCAGGCCGTTATCGAGCTTCTTGACGCTGACGGGAATCTTCCAGCTGTCGGTAGTGGCAGCAAAGGCCGACAGCGACAGGGACAGCCCTGCCAGTAAAACGGGAACGTGACGCATACGCATAAACACCTCAAAAGGTAGCAGTGTGACTTGGGGAAACTTGCCCGAAACCAATGCCGGATCGATCATGCAAGCGCGGCGAAGCATCTTATACCCTGAAATGGCACTACAGCAAACATTTTGAAAAGAGAATGAAATGCATATATGCATACGGCGTAAGGCCGCGTTCCATGCAATCAGGGGTCGCAATCGGGTGCGCCAAAGTGGCGCGCCGGTGTGCCTTGGCAGTGCTTGGACGGGCCTAAAATGCGCGCATTTGGTGAGGCGGGCAGCCCCTCCCGGGCAGGGGTGTTGGCATGAAAAATGCAATGCGTTATGGAACGATTGCCGCGTCCACGGCACAACCCATCCCAAGGAGCGCGCCATGCTCGACCAGACCGACACGTTGGAAGCCTCGCCCGAGGAGTCGTTCGCGCCCGTCCAGCTGTCCGGCGACGTGTTCGGGGCCCTGATCAATCTGTCCGGCTTGGCGCCGCTTCACCTCGCAGCGCGTGGTGCTGTACGCGGTGCTGGCGTCGATGGGCCACGACGGCGCCATCGCCACCGCGCGAGACGCTGGCGCTGTTCCGCGACGCCCACCTGACCCTGGTCGAAGGCAAGGGCGGCCTGCCAGGCATTTTCTGCGGCCAGCTGCGCGACGCTTACTTCGGCACCCTCCAGGGCGACCGGGTGATCCGCCAGTTCATCGATCTGGCCAACGCCACGCTCGAAGCGATCACGGGCGACGCCAAGGGCGCGCTCGCCCCTGCTCGACGAACTGGTGCGCAGCGCGACGCCGCTGCTGAGCGTGCTCAATGGCCTGACCCTGGTGTACGAGGAGCAGGCTAGGCCGCCACGCCCAGCATCAGCGGCGCGCTGCGCGACATGATGGGGCAGATCGGCACCATCACCAGGCAAGCCCGCCTGATCGCTTTCGACGCCCAGATCGTCGCCGCGCGCGCCGGAACGGCTTAGCAAGGACTTCGCATCGGCCGCCCATCACATGACCAGCGTCACCGCCGACATCGACGACCTCGTGCATCAGGCCCTGAGCGGCACCCTGGCTGCCTAGGCAGTCCGGCGGCCGGGCCGCTGCTCGCTTCCCCTATACCGATGGCCACCTGCAGGTGGCCATCGGCGTTTTGGCGCCCCCTGCATGACGCTTGACCCCGGATTTTCGTCGACTGGTATCCGAAATATGCATTTCGTCGCAATCCGGTGGAGACGCAGGGGGTGCCTCGATATAGTGATCACATGCCGCAACCGATTGAACCAACCACAAGGAGCCACATCATGAACATCGCTAAAAACATGGAAGCCATCTTCGTCGTCGCCATTGCCCTGGTCGGCGTCACCAGCTTCGCCACCGCTTCCTCGCCAGTGCCAGCCGCGCCAGCACCAGTCGTGGCCGCCGCCGACAGCGTGCCGATGCACGTCGTCACCGTCACCGCCAAGCGCATGACCGCCGCCGAAAAAGCAGCATCCGCACAATAAACTGGAATGCGGGCCGCGTTACTGGTAACGTAGGCGCCAATTGGATGGAGACGAATGCATGAATCAGTTCTTGAAGCTCGGTGTAGCAGCAGCAATTTGCGCGACCAGCGCCGCGGCCTTTGCCGCGCCGGTTGAAATCGCCACCGAGACCCGGCCCGTTGACGCCCGCATCGTGCGCGTCCGGCTCGACGGCATGATCGATCTGAAACTCAAGCAAGGGGCGGTGGCCTCCCTCGTCATCAGCGGCGACAAGGCGCTGGTGGCCAAAACCACCGCGGAACAGGACGGCGATACGGTCACCATCGGTACCGATGCCAAAAAATTCAAGTTCGGCCGCCGCGGCGAAAGCCTGCGCGCCGAGCTGACGCTGCCGACGCTGCGCGCGGTCTCGTCCGACAGCGTGGGCTGGACCGACGTGAGCGGCTTCCAGCGGCGAACAGCTGGACCTCAAGCTCGAAGGGGCTTACTCCATGAAGGTCAGCTGCGACTACCGCCTCGTCACGGCCGTGCTGGGCGGCGTGGGCAGCATGAATATCCAGGGCGAGAATACCGAAGGGATCGATCTGAACTTGCGCGGCGGCGGCTTTGTCACCCTGCGTGGCACCAGCAAATGGCTCAAGGCCAGCCTGGGCGGCCTGGGCAACCTCGATGCGCAGCATTTTCATGTCGATACCGTCAATCTCGACTTGAGCGGACTCGGCAATGCCGTCGTCTCCGCCAGACAGAATGCCAACCTGAACCTGAGCGGACTTGGCTCGGTGACGGTCTACGGCAAGCCCGCCAACCGCGCCGTCAGCGTGGATGGGTTGGGCAGTGTCAGTTGGAAGTAAGAACGTGGGATCCCAAAAAACCGACCCCGGTGCGATACAGCTGAAATGAAAAGACTACTCGTTGCGATCATCCTCGTGCTCGGCGTTGCCGGGCATGCCAGCGCTTACTTTGCCGAAGGCGCGACTGCGTACAACGCGAAAAATTATTCGCGCGCTCAAGGAAATTACACCGCTGGCCAAGGCTAAAGCAACGCCGAAGCCCAGCACTTGCTGGGCCTGATGTATTACATGGGGCGCGGCGTGTCGCTGATTTCGCGCAGGCGCTGGTCTGGCACCGCAAGGCGGCCGAGCAGGGCAAGGCCGATGCCCAGTACGTCGTCGGCGCCATGTATTACACCGGTAACTCGGTGGCGATCGATCACAAGCTGGCCGTGGTCTGGTTCCGCCGCGCGGCCGAAAAGGCCACGCCGAAGCCCAGCACGCGCTCGGCCTGATGTACCGCTACCACGCGGCCTTACTTGCCGCAGGATAAGGTGCTGGCCTACATGCTGTGGAACCTGGCGGCCGCCAGCGGCAACACCAATGCCAACGATCAGCGCGCCGAAATCGCCAAGCGCATGACCCAGGACCAGATCGACGAAGCGCAAGCCTTGTCGCGCAACTGGAAGCCGGGCCAGGCGCTGCCGACCACCTCCCGCACCGGCGCGGGAGTCTGAACGCATGCGTCTGATTCGTCTGTGCGTGGCTGCCACGCTGCTGCTGCCATCGTTCGCGGCCCTGGCCGCTCCCGTCCCGCAAGTTGACCACCACCAGCATCTGTTCGGTCCCGGCATTGAAACCCTGCTGGCCGCGCCCGGCGGCGGCGTCAAGACCATCACCGCCCAGGATGTGATCGGCCAGCTCGACGCGGCTCTAGGCATCGAGCGCGGCGTGCTGCTCTCGACCGCCTATATGTTCGGCAGTCCCGTGCGCAGTGTCGAGAATGAATACGCCAAGGTGAGGGCGGAGAACGACTGGGTTGCAGGCCCAGGCCGCCAAGTACCCGAAGCGCCTGCGCGCGTTTTGCAGGCGTCAATCCCCTGCGCGACTACGCGCTGGCCGAGCTGGCGCGCTGCGCCGCCGATCCGAATCTGAAATATGGGGTGAAGATCCACTTCGGCAATTCCGACATCCAGCTGGAGCGCGCCGAGCACCTGCTGCGCCTGCAGCAGTTCTTCCGTGTTGTCAATGACCACAAGATGGCGATCGTGATCCACCTGCGCGCGTCCATTTCCAAGGAGCGCGCCTACGGTCCGGCGCAAGCGCGCCTGTTCCTCGATTTTCTGATGCCGCTGGTGCCCGATGTGCCGGTGCAGATCGCCCACCTGGCCGCTGCCGGGCCCGGCTATAACGATCCGAAGGCCGATGCCGTGATGGGGGCGCTGGCGGCAGCGGTGGAGGCGGGCGATCCGCGCACCCGCAACCTGTGGTTCGACGTGACCTCGGTGGCCGACAAGGCGATCACGCCTACCAATGCGGCCAAGGTCGTCAAGCGCATCCGCCAGATTGGACTGGGCAAGGTGCTGTACGGCACTGATGCTGCGACCGGCGACAACTTGCGGCCCGCCGACGCCTGGGCCGCCTTCCGCGCGCTGCCCCTGACGGACGATGAGTTCGCCAAAATCGCCGCCAACGTCGCGCCCTACATGCGCTGACCCGGCTTACTTGCGGGCGCGCCCAGCACCTGGGTCCAGTAGATGTTGCCGCCGCGCTGTTCGTTATCGATCGCGTAGGCCGCGCCCATTTCCGTGAATGCGGGATTCATCAGATTGACACAATGGCCGGGGCTGTCGACCCAGCCTTGCACCGCTTCTTCGGCGGTGCCGACGCCGAGCATGATGTTTTCAGCTTAGCCAGCGTCCAGACATAGCTTGGCGCGCGTGAGGCGCTTGCCGACCGTGCTGCCGTCCGAACCCTGGTGACTGAGATTGGCTTCGCGCGCCATGTCGCGGCTGTGCTCGAGCGCCGTTTCGCCCATGGTCGGATTCCATTTGAGCGGTGGCGCGGCAGGGTAGTCGCGTCCGCCGCAGCTGCGCCCCTGGGCCCGGGCCGCATTGGCGGCGCGCAGCACGGCGCGGCCGGATTCTTTCCAGTCCTTCATTTTGCTCTCGAGCAGAGGCTGGGCCAGCACGATCTGCCAGTCGAGACCGCTGCGCACCGCACCGATATCGGCGAAGCGGCGATCGAGCACCATGCGGCAGCTCTTGTCGCGCAACATCGTCATCACGCCGCGCACGTCCGACAGGCCCGAATACTCGACCGCTTCCGCGTGGCGCGGCGTGTAGTCGGCGTTTTCCAGCGCACGCTTGAGGTCGTTGCTGGAAGCAATGCCGAGCTGGGCGAGGGCGCGATTCGTCTTCAGCGGCGGCAGGGGCGCCACGCGGCGGCCTTCGCAGCTGCCGGGCGCTGCGCGGTAGTCATTGATCATGCGAATCAGGTCGTCGCTGTCGTTGGCGCGCGGCGGACGACACCATCAGGCCATGGGCAACGGCGAGCGAGCAAACCAGCTTGGCGGGGGAATCAGTGGTCACGGTAATCCTGTGCAAAAAATGGTGGCGAAGTGGGGCGCACCATCGCACGTGTAATGACCGTCGTCAATAGTGGTTGCAACCGGTTACTTGTAAGACGGGCTGGCGCGGTAAGCGGATCGTGTATATTTCGCCAATTGCTTGTCAAGGATGAAATTTGAACGCACCGTCATATGAATGGGTTTGTCAGGGCTGCAAGTCGGACAACGTGGCTAAGCATGCGGAGGTTTGTGCCGCATGCGGATTTCCGGCGCGATTTGCCGCGCGCGAGCTGGCCGTTGTGCAACCACCGGTCCCGCCGGTGATTAACAAGCGTCTGCTGTACGCGCTGCTGAAGGCGAGCGCGTTCTTGGTGTTACTCATCGTGCAGGTGGTGTGGAATTTTCCCCTCTTCGGGTGCGGCTGTTGATCCTGAGACCAACGCCACCCTGAGATCGGCAAGGCGCGTACAATCTTCGTCTTTGCCCCATGAGGACGACGATGCGCGCTATTGAAATCAAGCAACCGGGTGGCCCCGAGGTTCTGCAACTGGCCGAGCGGCCGCTGCCAGAGCTGAGGGCGGGCGAAGTGCTGATCAAAGTGCATGCGGTAGGCGTCAACCGCCCCGATGTGCTGCAGCGCCTGGGGCACTACCCGGCGCCGCCGGGCGCCTCCGATCTGCCGGGCCTGGAAGTGGCTAGAGCGAGATTGTCGGCGGCGATCTGGCTTAGCTCCCCGTTCAAACCCGGCGACATGGTGTGCGCGCTGGTGCAGGGCGGCGGCTATGCCGAATACTGCGCCGCGCCGCTGCAGCAGTGCCTGCCGGTTCCGGCTAAGCCTCAGTGCGCTCGAAGCGGCGTCGCTGCCCGAGACCTTCTTTACCGTGTGGAGCAATGTGTTCGACCGCGCCCTGTCCGGCGGCGAAACCTTGCTGGTGCAGGGCGGCAGTTCCGGCATCGGCGTGACCGCGATTCAGATGGCGACCGCGCTCGGGCACCGCGTGTTCGCCACCGTCTAAGCAGCGACGACAAGTGCCGCGCCTGCGAGGCGCTGGGCGCCGAACGCGGTATTCATTACCGCAATGAGGACTTCGTCGCCGTGGTCAAGGAGCTGACGGATGGCCGGGGCGTCGACGTGATCCTCGACATGGTGGTAGAGCGACTACGTGGCGCGCGAGATTGCCTGCCTGGCCGATGACGGCCGCATCGCCCTGATCGCGCTGCTTGGCGGCGCCAAGGCCAATGTCGACCTGGGGCAGGTGCTGCGGCGGCGCCTCTCTATTAGTGGTTCGACGCTGCGCCCGCGCCCGGTCGCCTTCAAGGCCGCGATCGCCGCGCGCCTGCAGGAGCGGGTCTGGCCGCTGATCGGGGCGGGCAAGATCCGGCCCGTGATCTTCAAGACCTTCCCGCTCGAACAGGCATCCGAGGCCCACGCACTGATGGAAAGCTCGGCCCACGTGGGCAAGATCATGCTGCAGGTAAGCTAAATATTGTGTGTTTTGCCACGCCTGCCTGCCCCGATTGTTTGACCGCCCCCAGATCGAGGGTTAAAATAGCGGGTTAATTAAATCTGGGCTACTATGCGTCGCAAACTCGTCGTCGGTAATTGGAAAATGAATGGCAGTCTTGCCACGAATGCAAGCCTGTTGGCTGGCATCGTCGAAGGCTTGACCGGTTCTGGCGCCGACAGCGCCGTGTGCGCACCAGCGCCTTACCTGGCGCAGTGCCAGGCGGCTCTGGCTGGCAGTTCGCTCGCCTGGGGTGCGCAGGATGTATCCGCGCAGACCAGCGGTGCTTACACTGGCGAAGTATCGGCCGCCATGCTGGGCGATTTCGCTTGCCGTTATGTGATCGTCGGTCACTCCGAGCGCCGCGCGTATCATGCCGAGAGCAGCGAGCTGGTCGCCCGTAAAGCGGTCGCCGCACTGGACGCGGGTCTGGCCCCGATCGTCTGCGTCGGCGAAACGCTGGCCGAGCGCGAAGCGGAGCAGACCTTCGTGGTCGTGCGCCATCAGCTGGGCGCCGTGCTGGACCTGGTCGGCGAACGCCTGAACAAGATCGTCGTTGCCTACGAGCCTGTATGGGCGATCGGCACCGGCAAGACCGCCACGCCGGAAATGGCGCAGGAAGTGCACGCACGCTTGCGCGCAGATGGCGGAAAAGAATGCAATCGTCGCTGGCGGCGTACAGATTCTGTACGGCGGCAGCATGAAGCCCGACAATGCGCGCGAACTGATGGCGCAGCCGGACATCGACGGTGGTCTGATTGGTGGCGCGGCGCTCAAGGCGGCCGATTTCCTCGCCATCATTCACGCTTAAGCGTATCGAATTAATTGAAGTTATCGCAGTCAAACCTGGAATGGAATAGAAATGAACTCGTTGCAAAATCTGGTTGTCGTAGTACAGGTTATCTCCGCCCTGATCATCATCGGGCTGGTATTGCTTCAGCACGGCAAAGGTGCTGACATGGGTGCGGCCTTCGGTTCGGGGCGCTTCGGGCAGCCTGTTCGGTGCGACCGGCTCGTCGAACTTCATGTCCAAGTCGACCGGCGTGGCCGCGGCGATCTTCTTCTCCTCCACCCTGGTCCTGTCTCACTTCGCTACCCAGCGTTCGGATGGCGGCATCAGCGGCGGCGTGATGGAAAACGCCAAGGCGCCAGTGACGGCACCGGCCACCGTGCCAGGCGCCGTGCTTAAGCACCAGTTGCGGCAGGTGCTGCACCTGCGGCCGCAACCACGCCTGCACCAGCACCGGCGCCAGCGCAGATTCCGAAGTAATCTGCACACAGTTTCAGCAGCAGCCCCCATTCCTCATGGTGACTGCAAAAAAGATGCATGATTTTTAGGTTTTAAGCTTGTTATATCGCAAGTTTGCATTGAATACAGCTCTGTAACAATGTAGAATAGCGGACTCAATGCCGACGTGGTGAAATTGGTAGACACGCTATCTTGAGGGGGTAGTGGGCGAAAGCCTGTGCGAGTTCGAGTCTCGCCGTCGGCACCAAGAATACAGAAAGCCAGCAAGGTCGCACGAAGTGAACTTCGTACCCAAGCTGGCTTTTTTACGAGGATCAGTCGTTTCGATCCTGGTGGTAGGCTTCAAGCCAGGGTCGTGCGATAGGGCGCTGCTATACGCAGTGGTTCATTAACCGATCGATCAAAAAGGCTTCATTCGTGAACCTCGAAAATTACTTCCCCGTTCTTATGTTCATCCTGGTCGGCATCGGCGTCGGCGTCGTTCCCCAGGTGCTGGGCTATCTGTTGTCCCCCCACAAACCCGATGCAGCAAAACTGTCGCCTTACGAGTGCGGCTTCAGAAGCGTTCGAAGACGCCCGCATGAAGTTCGACGTTCGCTACTATCTGGTCGCGATCCTGTTTATTTTGTTTGATCTGGAAACGGCATTCTTCTTCCCATGGGGTGTCTCCATGCGTGAACTGGGCTGGTCCGGGTTCGTTACGATGATGGTGTTCATCGCCGAATTCGTGGTTGGTTTTTGGTATATCTGGAAGAAAGGTGCCCTTGATTGGGAATAAGCCATGTCAATTGAAGGCGTATTAAACGAAGGTTTCGTCACCACGACGGCCGACAAGCTGATCAACTGGGCACGCACCGGGTCGATGTTCCCGATGACGTTCGGCCTGGCCTGCTGCGCGGTCGAGATGATGCACACGGGCGCTGCCCGCTACGACATGGACCGCTTCGGCGTCGTGTTCCGTCCATCCCCGCGCCAGTCCGACGTGATGATCGTCAGCCTAAGCACGCTGTGCAACAAAATGGCGCCAAGCTGCTGCGCAAGGTCTACGACCAGATGCCGGAACCGCGCTGGGTCATTTCCATGGGTTCGTGCGCCAACGGCGGCGGCTACTATCACTACTCGTACTCGGTGGTGCGCGGTTGCGACCGCATCGTGCCGGTCGACGTGTACGTGCCAGGCTGCCCGCCAACCGCTGAGGCGCTGCTGTACGGCATTCTGCAGCTGCAGAACAAGATCAAGCGCACCAACACCATCGCCCGCTAATCATGACAAGTAAAATCGAAACCCTGGCCTCCACCCTGGCATCCGTGCTGGGCGAGGCCGTTACCGTCAGCACCGCGCTCGGCGAAGTGACGATCGTCGTCAAGGCCGCCGACTACGCTGCGACCATGCTGACCCTGCGCGACGAACCGTCGCTGCGCTTCGACCAGCTGATCGACCTGTGCGGCGTGGATTACTCCACCTACGGCGAAGGCAGCTGGGACGGCTTGCGCTTTGCCGCCGTCTCGCACCTGCTGTCGCTGGTGCACAACTGGCGCGTGCGCGTGCGCGTGTTCGCCGCCGACGACGAGATGCCAGTGCTGGCCTCCGTCACCAGCGTCTGGCGCGCCGCCAACTGGTACGAGCGCGAAGCGTTCCGACCTGTACGGCATCCTGTTCGAAGGCCACAACGACCTGCGCCGCATCCTGACCGACTACGGCTTCATCGGCCATCCGTTCCGCAAAGACTTCCCGATCTCCGGTTTCGTCGAAATGCGTTACGACCCAGAGCAGAAGCGCGTCATCTACCAGCCGGTCACGATCGAGCCGCGTGAAATCATTCCTCGCGTGATCCGCGAAGAAACCTACGGGATGAAATAATGGCTGAGATTAAGAACTACACCCTGAACTTCGGTCCGCAGCACCCGGCAGCGCACGGCGTGCTGCGCCTCGTGCTCGAGCTGGACGGCGAAGTGATCCAACGTGCCGACCCGCACATCGGCCTGCTGCACCGCGGCACCGAGAAGCTGGCCGAGACCCGCACCTACCTGCAATCGGTACCGTACATGGACCGTCTCGACTACGTGTCGATGATGAGCAATGAACACGCTTACGTGATGGCGATCGAAAAGCTGCTCGGCGTTGAAGTGCCGGTGCGCGCCCAGTACATCCGCGTCATGTTCGACGAAATCACGCGCCTCTTGAACCACCTGATGTGGCTGGGCGCGCACGCGCTCGACGTCGGTGCCATGGGCCCCTTCCTGTACGCATTCCGCGACCGCGAAGATCTGTTCGACGCCTATGAAGCTGTGTCGGGTGCCCGTATGCACGCCGCATACTACCGCCCGGGCGGCGTGTACCACGACCTGCCGGACGCGATGCCGAAGCACAAGGCCTCGATCATCCGCAGCCAGAAAGCGATCGACGAGCTGAACGAACACCGCCAGGGTTCGCTGCTGGACTTCCTGGAAGACTTTTCGAAGCGCTTCGTCAAATACGTCGACGAATACGAAACCCTGCTGACCGACAACCGTATCTGGAAACAGCGTACCGTCGGCATCGGCGTGGTGTCGCCGGAAGACGCGAAGGCGATGGGCTTTACCGGCGCCATGCTGCGCGGTTCGGGCGTCGAGTGGGATCTGCGCAAGACCCAGCCGTACGCCGTGTACGACAAGATGGACTTCGACATTCCGGTCGGCACCAATGGCGACTGCTATGACCGCTACCTGGTCCGCATCGAAGAAATGCGCCAGTCGAACCGCATCATCAAGCAAGCGATCACCTGGCTGCGCGCCAACCCGGGCCCGGTCATGACCGACAACCGCAAGGTGGCGCCGCCGTCGCGTACCGACATGAAGTCGAACATGGAATCGCTGATTCACCACTTCAAGCTGTTCACCGAAGGCTTCCACGTCCCGCCGGGCGAGGCCTATGCCGCGGTCGAGCATCCAAAGGGCGAGTTCGGCATCTACATCGTTTCCGATGGCGCCAACAAGCCGTACCGCCTGAAGATTCGCGCGCCGGACTATGCCCACTTGCAGAGCCTGGACGAGATGGCCCGCGGCCACATGATCGTGGACGCCGTCACCATCATCGGTACCCAGGACATCGTATTCGGCAGTATTGACCGGTAAGCCATTTGCACTATTGAGGCAAAAAAACATGTTGTTATCAGAGCAGTCATACAAAAAAATCGACCGTGAACTCATGAAGTTCCCGGCAGACCAGCGCCAGTCGGCGGTCATGGCGGCACTCGCCATTGCCCAGGATGAAAAGGGCTGGCTGCCTCCGGAAGTGCTGCAGGACGTTGCCGACTACATCGGCATGCCTGCCATCGCCGTTCAGGAAGTCGCCA
The DNA here is from genome assembly GCA_024703915.1 of Massilia sp. H-1. Classification (GTDB taxonomy): domain Bacteria; phylum Pseudomonadota; class Gammaproteobacteria; order Burkholderiales; family Burkholderiaceae_D; genus Telluria_A. The sequence continues at coordinate 4,678,899 of CP087969.1, forward strand.
CGTTCTACAATATGTACAACACCAAGCCGGTCGGCAAATACAAGATTTCCGTCTGCACCAACTTGCCATGCCAGTTGTCCGGCGGCGAGAAGGCGGCCCACCACCTGAAAGAAAAACTCGGCATCGGCTACCGTGAAACGACGGCCGACGGCCAGTTCACGCTGGTCGAAGGCGAGTGCATGGGCGCCTGCGGCGACGCACCGGTCATGCTGGTCAATAACAAGCGCATGTGCAGCTGGATGTCGAACGACAAGATCGACGCGCTGGTCGAGGAACTCAAGAAATGACATCACTCCACAATCGCCACATCGCCCCGCTGATCCTGGCCGACCTGGACGGCAAGAACTGGCATCTGCAGGATTACGTGAAACGCGGCGGCTACAGTGCGCTGCGCCGTATTCTGGAAGAGAAAATCACGCCGGAACAAGTGATCGCTGAACTCAAGGCCTCGTCCCTGCGCGGCCGCGGCGGCGCTCGGTTTCCCGACCGGCCTGGAAGTGGAGCTTCATGCCGCGTCAGTTCCCTGGCCAAAAGTACCTCGTCTGCAATACCGACGAAGGCGAGCCGGGTACCTTCAAGGACCGCGACATCATCCGTTACAACCCCCATGCACTGATCGAAGGCATGGCCATCAGCGCTTACGCGATGGGCATCACCGTGGGTTACAACTACATCCACGGCGAAATTTTTGCCGACTACGACCGCTTTGAAGAAGCGCTGGAAGAAAGCGCGCCGCCAACATGTTGGGCGACAAGATCATGGGCAGCGAATTTTCCTTCCAGCTGCACGCTTTCCACGGTTACGGCGCTTACATCTGCGGCGAAGAAACGGCGCTGCTCGAGTCGCTCGAAGGCAAGAAGGGCCAGCCGCGCTTCAAGCCGCCTTTCCCCGCGTCCTTCGGCCTGTACGGCAAGCCGACCACCATCAACAACACCGAGACTTTCGCTGCGGTGCCATGGGTAATCAACATGGGCGGCGAGGCCTACGCCAAATTGGGCAAGCCAAACAATGGCGGCACCAAGATCTTCTCGATGTCGGGCGACGTGGCTTTGCCAGGCAACTATGAAGTACCGCTCGGCACTCCGTTCAGCAAATTGCTGGAACTGGCGGGCGGCATGCGCGACGGCAAAAAGATCAAGGCAGTCATTCCTGGCGGTTCCTCGATGCCGGTGCTGACCGGCGACGTCATGATGGCCACCGACATGGACTACGATTCGATCGCCAAAGCGGGCTCGATGCTCGGTTCGGGCGCCGTGATCGTCATGGACGAGACGCGCTGCATGGTCAAGTCGCTGCTGCGCCTGTCGTACTTCTATTACGAAGAGTCTTGCGGCCAGTGCACCCCATGCCGCGAAGGCACGGGCTGGCTGTACCGCATGATCCACCGTATCGAGCACGGCCAGGGCCGCGCCGACGATCTGGACATGCTGAACTCGATCGCCGACAACATCCAGGGCCGCACCATTTGCGCGCTCGGCGATGCGGCAGCGATGCCGGTACGCGCCATGATCAAGAACTTCCACGAAGAATTTGAATACCACATCGAGCACAAGCATTGCCTCGTGCCCGCTTATATCTAAGGCCAGAGAAATCTCATGGTTGAAATTGAAATTGACGGTAAAAAAGTTGAGGTCCCACCGGGTTCGATGGTGATGGACGCAGCGAACAAGCTGGGTACCTATATCCCGCATTTCTGCTATCACAAGAAATTGTCGATCGCTGCCAACTGCCGCATGTGCCTGGTGGAAGTAGAGAAGGCGCCCAAGCCTTTGCCTGCTTGCGCCACGCCGGTCTCGGCTTAGCATGATCGTGCGTTCGAACAGCGACAAGGCGGTTCAGGCGCAGAAATCGGTCATGGAATTCCTGCTGATTAATCACCCGCTCGACTGCCCGATCTGCGATCAGGGCGGCGAATGCCAGTTGCAAGACTTGGCAGTGGGCTACGGCAAATCGACCTCGCGCTACGAAGAAGAAAAACGCGTCGTGCCGCCGAAAGATGCTTAAGCCCCGCTGATCTCGATGGAAGAGATGACCCGCTGCATCCACTGCACCCGTTGCGTACGTTTCGGCCAGGAAGTTGCTTAGGCGTGATGGAACTGGGCATGCTGGGCCGCGGCGAACACGCCGAAATCACTTCCTTCGTCGGCAAGACCGTCGACTCCGAAGTGTCGGGCAACATGATCGACCTGTGCCCGGTCGGCGCTTTGACCTCCAAGCCGTTCCGCTACAGCGCCCGTACCTGGGAACTGTCGCGCCGCAAATCGGTCAGCCCGCACGATTCGCTCGGCTCGAACCTGATCGTCCAAGTCAAGGGCGGCAAAGTGATGCGCGTCCTGCCGCTGGAAAACGACGCGATCAACGAATGCTGGATCTCGGACAAAGACCGTTTCGCCTACGAAGCGCTGGACAATAATTCGCGCCTGACCAAGCCAATGCTCAAGCAGGGCGGCCAGTGGGCCGAGACCGACTGGCAGACCGCGCTCGAGTACGTGGCCCACGGCCTGCGCAACATCAAGCATGAACACGGCGCCGACAGCATTGCCGCCGTCGCCACCGCCCAGTCGACCGTGGAAGAACTGCATCTGCTGGCCAAGGCCATGCGCGGCATCGGTTCCGAGCACATCGACTTCCGCCTGCGCCAGAGCGACTTCGCGCTGGACGGCCAGGTCACCCCATGGCTGGGCATGCCGATCGCCGAACTGTCGACCGTACAGCGCGCGCTGATCGTCGGCTCCTTCCTGCGCAAGGATCACCCGCTGGTGGCCACCCGCCTGCGCGCCGCCGTCAAGGCCGGCGCCAAGCTGGCCATCGTGCACGGCTCGGACGACGAACTGCTGATCCCGACCGCCGCCAAGATGATCGCCGCCCCGTCCGACTGGCTGGCCGCCTTGTCGGAGATCGTAGTCGCTGTCGCTGCCGCCAAGGGCGTTGCCGCGCCAGCCGGTTTCGACAACATCAAGGCCTCGGATGCCGCGACCAAGGTTGCCGCCAATCTGAACGGCGAAGGTGGTGTGGTTCTGCTGGGTAATGCCGCAGCTCACCACCCTGGAAGCGTCGAAACTGCACGCTGCCGCGCAATGGATCGCCGCGCAAACCGGCGCCAAGTTCGGCTACCTGACGGAAGCAGCCAACACCGTCGGCGGCTACCTGGTCGGCGCCACCGCCAAGAACGCCGCGCCAGCCTTCGCCACGCCGAAAAAGCCTACGTGCTGCTGAACGCCGAACCGGAACTCGATGCGGCCAACCCGCAGCAAGCCCGCGCCGCCCTCGATGGCGCCGAGATGGTGGTCGTCATGTCCGCCTTCCAGCACGGCTTCGAGTACGCCGACGTGCTGCTGCCGATTTCGCCGTTCACGGAAACCTCGGGCACCTTCGTCAATTGCGAAGGCCGCGCGCAAAGTTTCAACGGTACCGTCAAGCCGCTCGGCGACACCCGCCCGGCCTGGAAAGTGCTGCGCGTGCTGGGCAACCTGCTGGGCGTGGCCGGTTTCGACTACGACACGTCCGAAGCGATCCGCGACGAGCTGTTCGGCAAGGGCGTGACCGATCTGTCGGCCAAGCTGAACAACGTATCGAAAGCCGCCGTCTCGGCCGCCACCTTCGGTACCATGCCGCAGCGCTCGAACGTATCACCGACGTGCCGATCTACTTCGCCGACGCGATCGCGCGCCGTTCCGAGCCGCTCTTGCGCACGGCCGACGCCAACGCGCCGCTGGTGCAACTGCCGCAAGCCCTGGCCGACAAGCTGGGCGTGAAAGCGAAGCCAAGGTCAAGGTCACGCAGGGTTCCGGCTCGGCGATCCTGGTGGCCGGCGTCGATGCCCGCCTGCCTGCGAACGCGGTCCGTGTCTCGTCGTCGCATCCTGCAACCGCCACCCTGGGCGCGATGTTCGGTGCAATCCAAGTTGAAAAAGCAGGGGAGGGGAACTGATGGCTCTGCCTGAAATGATCGATAGCGTCAACGCCTGGGGCGCGACCAATATCGGCTACGTATGGCCTTTGTTCTGGACCCTGGCCAAGATCATGTGCGTGATGTTGCCACTGATGGGCCTGGTTGCTTACGCCACCCTGTGGGAACGCAAGCTGATCGGCTGGATCCAGATCCGTATCGGCCCCAACCGGGTCGGTCCTGCCGGTCTGCTGCAGCCGATCGCCGATGCATTGAAACTCTTGTTCAAGGAAATCGTGGTGCTTAAGCCAAGGCATCCGGCGGCCTGTTCATTCTCGGCCCGATCATGACCATCATGCTTAGGCCCTGGCCGCCTGGGTGGTCGTGCCTTTCGGTCCTGAAGTCGCGCTGGCGAATGTGAACGCTTCACTTGCTGCTGCTGATGGCGATCACCTCGATCGAGGTGTACGGCATCATCATCATTAGCTGGGCGTCGAACTCGAAATACTCGTTCATGGGCGCCATGCGCGCTTCGGCCCAGATGATTTCCTACGAAATTCCGATCGGCTTCGTGCTGGTCGTGATTCTGATGGTCTCGGGCAGCCTGAACTTCTCCGACATCGTGGCTTAGCCAGGCCAAGGGCTGGGGCATCGAGCACGGTCTGAACTTCGTTTCCTGGAACGTGCTGCCGCTGTTGCCGCTGTTCGTCGTCTACCTGACTTCCGGTCTGGCAGAGTGCAACCGCAGCCCGTTCGACGTCGTCGAAGGCGAGTCCGAAATCGTGGCTAAGCCACATGGTCGAATACTCGGGCATGTCCTACGCGATGTTCATGCTGGCCGAATACGCCAACATGATCCTGATCGGCACCTTGGGTTCGATCATGTTCCTCGGCGGCTGGCATGCACCGTTCGCCTTCCTGGAATTCGGCGGCGCGTTCGGTGGCTTCTTCTGGCTGTTCGCCAAGGCCTTCCTGATCGTTTCGCTGTTCATCTGGGTGCGCGGTACTTTCCCTCGCTACCGTTATGACCAGATCATGCGCCTGGGCTGGAAAATCTTCATTCCAGTAACCCTGGTGTGGCTGGTACTGGTTGCAGGCGTGATGCAAACGTCCTGGAACATTTGGAAGTAAGGAACAGGAACAATGACTCAGATTAAAGATTTTTTCAGCAGCATGCTGCTGGTCGAACTGTTCAAAGGCCTGGCGCTGACCGGCAAGTACATGTTCGCCCGCAAGATCACGGTGCAGTACCCGGAAGAGAAGACCCCGATGTCGCCTCGTTTCCGCGGTCTGCACGCGCTGCGCCGCTATCCGAATGGCGAAGAACGCTGCATCGCCTGCAAATTGTGCGAAGCGGTGTGCCCGGCCATGGCCATCACGATCGAATCGGAACAGCGCGACGACGGTTCGCGCCGTACCACGCGCATACGACATCGACCTGACCAAGTGCATCTTCTGCGGTTTCTGCGAAGAATCCTGCCCGGTCGATTCGATCGTTGAAACGCACGTACTGGAATACCACGGCGAAAAACGTGGCGACCTGTACTACACGAAAGAGATGTTGCTGGCTGTCGGCGACCGCTACAGAAGGCGACATCGCCGCTGCCCGCGCAGCCGATGCGCCTTACCGTTAATCGCAAGTCACTGGGTTAGTTATGGACTTTAAAACTATTTTGTTCTACGCGTTTTCGCTGATCATGCTGTTCGCGGCGGTGCGCGTCATTACCGCCTGGAACCCGGTTCACGCCGCGCTGTTCCTCGTGCTCGCGTTCTTCAACGCGGCTTAAGCATCTGGATGCTGTTGCAGGCCGAATTCCTGGCCATCGTGCTGGTCCTGGTCTACGTGGGCGCCGTCATGGTGCTGTTCCTGTTCGTCGTGATGATGCTCGACATTAATATCGACAAGATGCGGGAGGGCTTCTGGTCCTATCTGCCGCTCGCGCTCGGTATCGGCATCGTGATCATCTTCGAAATGGCCGCCATCCTGTGGCGCGGTTTCCTCGATTTCGAGCTAAGCCAATGCCGCGGCCGCTGCCAACATCGGCGGCACCAAGGAACTGGGCCTCTTGATCTACACGAAGTACATTTACGGCTTTGAAATTGCCGCAGCGATTTTGCTGGTGGCGATCATTGCCGCCGTGGCACTGACCCTGCGCAAGCGCAAGGACACCAAGGCCTTCAACCCGGGCGACGCGGTCCGCGTCAAGCGTGCAACGACCGCCTGCGCATCGTCAAGATGACGGCCGTGGACCAGAAGGCCATCGACGCGGCCGCGCTGGCCGCCGCCGAAGCCCAGGCCTAAGCAAGGAGACCAAATAATGACTTTATCGCTCACACACTATCTGATCCTGGGCGCGATGCTGTTCATGATCTCGATCGTCGGCATTTTCCTGAACCGCAAGAACGTCATCGTCCTGCTGATGGCCATCGAACTGATGCTGCTGGCAGTGAACATGAACTTCATCGCCTTCTCCCACTACCTGGGCGACGCGGCGGGGCAGATCTTTGTCTTCTTCATCCTGACCGTGGCGGCTGCCGAATCGGCAATCGGCCTCACGATCCTGGTGGTCATGTTCCGGAATCTGGACACCATCAATGTGGAAGACCTGGACAGGCTCAAAGGCTAAGTTTTCGGCGATCTCGGTTATAACTCGAATACATAACGATTAAGGTTCAACATGGCGGGGCAACTTCTAAACCCTAACCTCCTTCTTGCCGTCCCACTGGCGCCGCTGGCTGGCGCAGTGATCGCTCTACTTGTTCGGTACTAAGTTCTTCGGCAATATGGTCGGCCGCAAGACGTCGCATACGGTGACGATTCTTGGCGTGCTGATCGCGCTGATCCTGTCGCTGCAGACGCTCATGGCGGTGCTCGACGGCGCCAGCTTCAACGGCACCGTCTACAACTGGATGACGGTCGGCTCGCTGAAGATGGAAGTCGGCTTCCAGATCGACGCCCTGTCGGCGATGATGATGTGCGTGGTGACCTTCGTGTCGCTGATGGTGCACATCTACACCATCGGCTACATGGCCGACGACGAAGGCTACAACCGCTTTCTTCGCCTACATCTCGCTGTTCACGTTCTCGATGCTGATGCTGGTCATGGCGAACAACTTCCTGCAGCTGTTCTTCGGCTGGGAAGCGGTGGGCCTGGTTTCCTATCTCTTGATCGGTTTCTGGTACACCCGTCCGACCGCGATCTTCGCCAACATGAAGGCCTTCCTGGTCAACCGCGTGGGCGACTTCGGCTTCATCCTCGGCATTGGCCTCTTGCTGGCGTTTGCTTAAGCTCCATGAATTACCAGGAAGTGTTTGCCAAGCGCGAAGCGCTGGCCCTGATGACCCTGCCGGGCACCGACTGGATGCTGCTGTCGGTGGCCTGTATCTGCCTGTTCATCGGCGCGATGGGCAAATCGGCCCAGTTCCCGCTGCACGTCTGGCTGCCTGACTCGATGGAAGGCCCGACCCCCGATCTCCGCACTGATCCACGCCGCGACCATGGTCACGGCCGGTATCTTCATGGTGGCCCGCATGTCGCCGCTGTTCGAACTGTCCGACACCGCGCTGTCCTTCGTGCTGGTGATCGGCTCGATCACTGCGCTGTTCATGGGCTTCCTGGGCATCATCCAGAACGACATCAAGCGCGTGGTCGCTTACTCGACCCTGTCGCAGCTCGGCTACATGACCGTGGCGCTCGGCTCGTCCGCCTACTCGGTGGCCGTGTTCCACCTGATGACCCACGCCTTCTTCAAGGCGCTGCTGTTCCTTGGCGCCTAGCTCGGTCATCATCGGCATGCACCACGACCAGGACATCCGCAACATGGGCGGCCTGCGCAAGTACATGCCGATCACCTGGTTCACCGCGCTGCTGGGCTCCCTGGCCCTGATCGGCACGCCGTTCTTCTCGGGCTTCTACTCGAAGGACAGCATCATCGAAGCGGCACACGCGACCCATATCTGGGGCGCGGGCTTTGCCAACTTCGCCGTGCTGGCTTGCGCGTGTTCGTCACCGCGTTCTACTCGTTCCGCATGTACTTCCTGGTGTTCCACGGGGAAGAGCGTTTCGGCAAGGCGAGTACGCATGACCACAGCCACGGCCACGATTCGGATGCCCACGAGGAATCGCATGCCGATTCCGATCATGACGACCATCACCACCACGGTCTGGCGCCGGGCGAGAAACCGCACGAGTCGCCGCTGGTCGTGACGCTGCCGCTGATCCTGCTGGCCATTCCATCGGTCCTCATCGGCGCGATGACCATCGGTCCTATGCTGCACGGCGACTTCTTCAAGGGCGTGATCTTCGTCGGCGAGAACCACCATGCGATGCACGAACTGAGCGAAGAATTCCACGGCTGGGCCCAGATGGCCATCCACGGCCTGTCGACGCTGCCGTTCTGGCTGGCCGCTGCCGGTGTCGCTTCTGCCTACTACTGCTACATGGTCAATCAGCGCGTACCAGCCTGGTTCTATGCCAAGTTCAAGGCCCTGCACACCCTGCTGGACAACAAGTACTACATGGACAAGTTCAACGAAGTGGTGTTCGCCGGTGGCGCGCGCCTGCTCGGCGGCGGCCTGTGGAACTTCGGCGACAAGAAGCTGATCGATGGCCTGCTGGTCAACGGCAGTGCGAAGATGGTGGGCTGGATCTCGTCCATCGTGCGCACCGGCCAGACCGGCTACATCTATCACTATGCGTTCGTGATGATCATCGGCGTGCTCGCTTCGCTGATGTACTTCCTCCCGTCGCTGAAGTACTTCCTCTCGCTGTGGCACGCTTAATCAGACACGCAAAGACAACGACAACATGATGCAGTCTATCTCTACACTACCTCCGTATCTGAGCCTGGCGATCTGGCTCCCGATCGCCTTTGGCGCGATGATCCTGTTCATCGGCCGCGACGAGAAGCCGGGCCTGACCCGCTGGCTCTCGCTGGCCGGGGCCATCGTCAGCTTCCTGGTCACGATTCCGCTGCTGTGCAACTTCGACAATGCCGCCCACGGCATGCAGTTCGTCGAAAGCGCCGTGGATCGGCCAGTTCAACATTTTCTATTCGCTCGCCGTTGACGGCCTGTCGCTGTGGTTCGTGCCGCTGACCGCCTTCATCACCGTGATCGTCGTGATCTCGGCCTGGGAAGTGATCGAGAAGCGCGTGGCCCAGTACATGGGTGCCTTCCTGATCCTGTCCGGCCTGATGATCGGCGTGTTCACCGCGATGGACGGCCTGCTGTTCTACTTCTTCTTCGAAGCGACCCTGATCCCGATGTACATCATCATCGGTATCTGGGGTGGTGCGGACCGCGTGTACGCATCGTTCAAGTTCTTCCTGTACACCTTCCTCGGTTCGCTCCTGACCCTGGTCGCCATCATCTACCTGTACAACGCATCGGGCAGCTTCAACATCCTCGACTGGCACCAGCTGCCGCTGACGATGAAAGAGCAGACCCTGATCTTCCTGGCCTTCCTGGCGGCGTTCGCGGTCAAGGTGCCGATGTTCCCGGTCCACACCTGGCTGCCGGACGTCCACGTCGAAGCGCCGACCGGCGGCTCCGCCGTGCTGGCCGCGATCATGCTGGAAGCTGGGCGCGTACGGCTTCCTGCGGTTCTCGCTGCCGATCACGCCTGACGCATCGCATTCGATGGGCCCGTTCATCATCACCCTGTCGCTGATCGCCGTGATCTACATCGGCCTGGTCGCACTGGTCCAGAAGGACATGAAAAAACCTGGTCGCCTACTCGTCGATCGCGCACATGGGCTTCGTGACCCTGGGCTTCTTCATGTTCAACGCGATGTCGGTGCAGGGCGGTATCGTGCAAATGATCTCGCACGGCTTCATCTCGGGCGCGATGTTCCTGTGTATCGGCGTGCTGTACGACCGCATGCACTCGCGCCAGATCGCCGACTACGGAGGGGTGGTCAACACCATGCCGAAGTTCGCCGCCTTCATCGTGCTGTTCTCGATGGCCAACTGCGGCCTGCCAGCGACCTCCGGTTTCGTGGGCGAATTCATGGTGATCCTGGGCGCGGTCCAGTTCAACTTCTGGATCGGCATGCTGGCCGCCACCGCCCTGATCTTCGGCGCGGCTTACTCGCTGTGGATGGTCAAGCGCGTGGTGTTCGGCGAGATCGCCAACGACCATGTGAAAGAGCTGGTTGACCTGAACAAGCGCGAATTCCTGATGCTGGGGATCCTGGCGATCGCCGTGATTGCGATGGGCCTGTATCCGGCGCCATTTACCGACACGATGCAAACCTCGGTCGTGGACCTGCTCCAGCATGTCTCCGTGTCGAAACTGCCGCACTAAAACAGACTATGATCGAAACTACCAATCCCAACCTGATCCCGGTATCCGCCGAAATCTTCCTGCTGATCGCCGCTTCGGCGATTCTGCTGATCGACATGTTCCTGTCGGAGTCGAAGCGCGCTGACCTACTACATGTCGCTGGCGACGCTGTTCGTGTGCGCCTACCTGACCTGGATCGATTATTCAGGCTTAAGCACCACCGTCTACACCTTCAATAACATGTTCGTGTCGGACCCGATGTCGAACCTGCTCAAGCTGTTCACCTACCTCGCGGTCGGCATCACCCTGATCTACTCGCGCCAGTATGCGGGCGAGCGGGGCATGTTGTCGGGTAACCTGGGCGGCGAGTTCTACGTGCTGGCCCTGTTCGCCATGCTGGGCCAGATGATCATGATCTCCGGTAACAACATGCTGGCGATTTACCTCGGCCTGGAACTGATGTCGCTGTCGCTGTACGCGCTGGTCGCGCTGCGCCACGATCACGCCACCTCGACCGAAGCGTCGATGAAGTACTTCATCCTCGGCGCGCTCGCATCCGGCTTCCTGCTGTATGGTATTTCGATGCTGTACGGCGCCACCGGTTCGCTCGACATCACCGATATCGCCCGCGTCGCCTCCGGCGCCACCGCCAACCACACGATCCTCGTGTTCGGCGTGGTGTTCATCGTTGCTTAAGCCTGGCCTTCAAACTGGGCGCGGTACCGTTCCACATGTGGGTACCGGACGTGTATCAGGGTTCGCCAACGGCCGTCACGCTGCTGCTGGGCGCGGCGCCGAAACTGGCCGCGTTTGCGATCTGCATCCGCATCCTGGTCGAAGGCCTGCTGCCGATGGCAGTGGACTGGCAGCAGATGCTGATGGTGCTGGCCGTGATGTCGCTGGCGATCGGTAACCTGACCGCCATCGCCCAAACGAACCTCAAGCGCATGCTCGCTTACTCGACCATCGCCCAAACCGGCTTCGTGCTGCTTGGCCTGATGGCCGAGCGTGGTGGGCGGCCAGGCCGACAACGCGGCTGCCGCATACAGCTCGGCGATGTACTACTCAATCACCTACGTGCTGACCACCCTGGGCACCTTCGGCGTCATCATGCTGCTGGCGCGCGCTACTTCGAAGCCGAAGAACTGGCCGACTTCAAGGGCCTGTCCAAGCGCAGCCCGTGGTTCGCGGCCGTGATGTCGATCCTGCTGTTCTCGCTGGTTGGCGTGCCGCCGATGATGGGCTTCGCCGCCAAGTTCGCGGTGCTGCAGGCAGTGCTGACCACCGGCGCCGTGTGGCTGACCGTGGTCGTGGTACTGTTCTCGCTGATCGGCGCTTACTACTACCTGCGCGTGGTCAAGGTTATGTGGTTCGACGAGCCGACCGAAACCGCCGCCCTGGCCGTACCGTTCGACATGCGCGCCACCCTGACCGTCAACGGCATCGCCGTGGTCGTGCTGGGCATCTACGCCGGTCCTCTGCTGGCAGCCTGCATGCGCGCGATGAGTGCCACGCTCGGTTCTTAAATCGGCGCCTGATGGATGTAACATTCTCAAGCTGGTTGGTGATCGCCGTCGCACTGGTGCTCGCCAACCTGCCGTTCCTGAATGAGTCCCTGTTCGGCTTCATTCGCCTGCCCAATCCGGTCAAGCCTGCCTGGGCGCGCGTGGGTGAGCTGCTTGTCTTATACTTTGTCACTGGCGCGCTTGCGTACGCACTCGAAGCCCGGATCGGCAATGTCTTCACCCAGGTCAAAGAGTTCTACATGATCACGGTACCCCTGTTCGCGGTACTGGGCTTCCCGGGATTTGTCCTGCGCTACCTGCGCAAGCGCCACCCCTAATTTCATCAGGAGCGGGCATGGATTCGCAGCTCAAAGAAACCCGTATCGACGGAGAAGTCGCCTATGACGGCGGCTTTCTCAAGGTCTCGCGCGACCGCGTGCGCCTGCCCAACGAGGCCGTCACCTTCCGCGAATACATCCGCCATCCCGGCGCGGTGGTGATCCTGCCCGTGTTCGACGACGGCCGGGTGCTGCTCGAACGCCAGTTCCGCTATCCGCTGGGGCGCGTGTTCATCGAATTCCCGGCCGGGAAAATCGATCCGGGCGAAGAACCGCTCGCTTGCGCCCGGCGCGAACTGCAGGAAGAAACCGGCTACATGGCCGACAGCTGGCAGTTCGTCAGCACGATCCACAACGCGATTGCCTACTCGGACGAGCACCTCGACATGTTCGTCGCGCGCGGCCTGACGGCTCTACCCGCGCCAGCTCGACGACAACGAATTCCTCGACATCTTCACCGCCAGCATCCCGGAACTGCTGGAGATGGTACGCAGCGGCCAGGTCACGGACGTCAAGACCATCATCGGCGCGTTCTGGCTGGAAAAACTTGCTGCAGGCAACTGGATCCCGGAGTAGGGCCGCCATGCGCTTCCTGCTGCTCCTCGTGCTTGGGCTGAGCTGCAACAGCGCCGTGGCAGGGCGGGGCTTTTTCCAGGCCATGTGCGAAGACAAGATGAAGCCATGCCACTGCGGTCGTCCGAAGCCAGTCGAACGGCTATTCGATCGACAACACCGTGTCGTTCCGCCAATTGCCCACCAAGACACAGAACCGGCCGCTTACCAATGGCTACGTGCTGGGCCTGACGGTCACCAAGTACGGCGCGCGCATCGCCTACCGCACCAACATCATGCGCAATCCCGTCTCGCACTACGAGTGCACGACCGCCGAAATCGAGGTCAACATGGCCTACGAGCCGACCGTGATTTACATCGGCAAGGAATTCCAGCCGGGCACCTGTGCATACGGGGAAATTCTTGCTCATGAGATGCGCCATCTCAACACCTATTTCGATCAATTGCCGAAAGTGGAAGCAGTGGTCCGCGCCGCGCTCGAGCGCCGTTTTTCGGGCAAGGCCGTGTATGGGCCGCCCGGGCAGGCCGAAGCGGCCCTCAAGCGCGAGATCGACGAAGTCTGGGGGCCGTACTTCAACGCCCAGATGAAAAGGCGGACCAGGCGCACGATGCGATCGACACGCCACAAGAATATGCGCGACTGAGCAGAGTTTGCAAAGGTGAGGTACAGTCCTTTATAGCACCAGTCGCATCAACGAGCCCATAAAACATGAACCAGCAAGCCCCGCGTTATTTTGCCCTGATTCCGGCAGTGAGCGTCGGCGCCTGCATGGCTGCGAACGGTCCCAAGCAGTACATGGCCATCGGCGGCAAACCCATGCTGCGCCACACCATCGATGCCTTCCTGGCCAGCCCACTGATTGCCCATATTTACATCGTGGTCAGCCCGGACGACGGCCAGATCGACGGCGTGGTGCTTACCCCAGGGGCGTGACCGTGCTGCGCTGCGGCGGAGCGACCCGCATGGAATCGATCCAGAACGGCTTGCGCCTGATGGGCGAAGTCATTGGCGCGCCGGACTGGGTACTGGTGCACGACGCCGCGCGGCCCGGCCTGAACGCGGCACTGATCGAAAAACTGATTACAACGATAGGCGATGACGCCGTCGGCGGCCTGCTCGCGCTGCCGGTGGTGGACACCGTCAAGCGCATGCCAAGCGGCTGTCTCCACGGTTTCCCGGGACGGCCTGTGGCTGGCGCAGACCCCGCAAATGTTCCGTTACCGGCTGCTTGTCGACGCGCTCGCCGCCGCCACCGATGCCAGTGTCATTACCGATGACGCCAGCGCGATCGAGGCAATGGGACACTCGCCCAAGCTGGTCGAAGGACATCCCCGTAACTTGAAAGTGACGCTGCCCGCGGACATCCGGATCGCCGAGATGTACCTGGCCGCGCCTTAACCCTTATTGCGAACCACATCATGACAATGGCTTCCTACAATCCGACCCCTCCCTTCCGCATCGGCACCGGCTACGACTGCCATGCGCTGGTGGAGGGCCGCAAACTGATCATCGGCGGCGTGACCATCCCGCACAAGACCGGCCTGTTCGGCCATTCCGACGCCGACGTGCTGCTGCACGCGATCATCGACTCCATGCTCGGCGCGGCTTACCTGGGCGACATCGGCAAGCACTTCCCGGATACCGATCCCATGTTCGCCGGGGCCGACTCGCGCACGCTGCTGCGCGAAGTGGCGCACCGCGTGATCGCCACCGGCTACACGATCGGCAATATCGACGCGACCATCATCGCCCAGGCGCCAAAAATGGCGCCGCACATCGCGCAGATGGTCTCGCGCATTGCCGAAGACGTCGGCGTCTCGCCGCAGCAGGTCAACGTCAAGGCCAAGACCAACGAAAAGCTCGGCTACCTGGGGCGCGAAGAAGGCATGGCGGCCGAAGCCATATGCATGCTGATTAGGGCCACTGTCGCATAATTGGTATGATGGTCGTTCCATAACGACGACCGGGATGCGGCATGGTGTACCTGATAGTTCTCGGGACGGTGTTCGCCGTCCTGTTCCTCGCTACGCGCCTGAACCCGGTCGGCATGACGGCCGCAGGCCTGTGGCTCGAACGCCGCATCAGCGGGCTGGCCACGCGCTCGATCAGGGTGGATGGCTTCGACATGCCTTACCTGGAAGGCGGCACGGGCGAAGTCCTGCTGCTGATCCACGGCTTCGGCGGCGACAAGGATAACTTCACCCGCATCGCGCGTTTTCTCACCCCGCACTACCGCGTCATCATTCCCGATCTGCCGGGCTTTGGCGACGCCACGCGCGACCCGAAGGCCAGCTACGCCATGGCCGACCAGGTGGCGCGGATTCACGGCTTCCTCACGCAGCTCGGCATCGAACGCCTGCACCTGGGCGGCAATTCGATGGGCGGCTTCATTTCGGCGCAGTTCGTCGTGCCGTATGGGCACATGGTGCAAAGTCTGTGGCTGCTCGATCCGGGCGGCACCGCCGCTTCCCACAATTCGCCCACGCTGCGCCACTACGAGAAAACCGGCGATTGCCCGCTGCTGGTCAAGCGCGTGGAAGACTTTGACGAGACCATCCGCGCCACCACGTACAAGGCGCCGTTCCTGCCGCGCTTTGCGCGGATCGCGCTGGGCCGGCGCGGCGTGGCCGACTTCGAACTGCACACACGGATCATGCGCCAGCTGCAGGATTCGCCGCTGCTCGAGCAAACCTACCAGCCGATGCCGACCCCGGCGCTGGTGGTGTGGGGGACGGAAGACGAGATCCTCAGTCCCAGCCGCGCGGCCTCGTTCAAGCTGCTGTTCCCGAACGCGCAGGTGATCATGATGGAAGCCACCGGGCACTTGCCGATGGTGGAAGCGCCCAAGCGCAGCGCGCGATTATCTGGCCTTCCGCGCCGGGCTGTCATGAGCGGCAACCCCAGGCATCCCGTATTGGCCCGCATCGTGCTGGCGCGGCCGCGCCTGTTCGCCTGCATCCTGTTCGGATTGCTGACCGGGGTTCTGGTGCCGGAAGCGCTGGCGAACCACCTGATCACGCGCCTGATCATCGGCTGGAATGCGGGCGCGCTGGTCTACCTGGCGCTGACGCTGCACATGATGTTCTCCTCGTCGCACGAACAGATGCGCACGCGCGCAAGGCCAGGACGAGGGCAGGCTGCTGATCCTGGTGATGGTGGTGGCGGCCGCTGTGGCGACGCTCGCGGCGATTGTCGGCGAACTGTCGCTGGCGCGCGATCTGCATGGCGCCATCCGGTTCAACCATGTGGCGCTGGCCATCATGACGCTGCTCACGTCATGGTCCTTCACCCAGGTCACGCTGGCCACGCACTACGCGCATGACTACTACATCGCGCTTGAACGCGAGGGCGCGGGCGGGCTCGCGTTTCCTTGCGAAGAGCATCCGGATTACGGCGATTTTTTGTATTTCTCGTGCGTGCTCGGTACCTCGGCCCAGACCGCGGACGTCAGCTTTACCAGCCGCCTGATGCGCCGCACGGGGCTGCTGCACTGCGTGCTCGCGTTCTTTTTCAACGCCACGTTGCTGGCACTGACGATCAATATCGCGTCGAGCTTGTTTTAAGGGCAGGCGCCAGGTCCGGCTGGCGGACGTTTGCTACGGCCGGGTCGCGCGATCCCGTCCTCGCGCAAGCCGTTCAAATGAAACGCAATTGCTTCGCGGATTGCGCGCTCGACCGCTTGCAAGGTACCGCCGGTTGCAACGCATCCGGGCAAATCCGGGACGTAGGCTGAATAATTTGTCGCAGCCTTTTCGATCACGATGGCGTAGCGCATGATGTTCCCTCACTTCCCCAACTTCGCCTGCTTCAGAATACTTCATTCCGAGATCAATTGACGCTACTTGCACTGATGCGTCGTCCAGCATCCGCCCATCCTTGAATACCTTTTTCGACATTGACCGCATTTGTGTACCCGGCCTGGTTCAGTAGCGAAGTGCCTTCCGGTCCGATGCGCACCCCGTCGCCGCAGTACACCACAATGGGCAGCGCCTTTGAAGAAGCAAGCACAGCCGGAATGCCATCGCGCAGCAGCGATAGCGGAAGGTTGAGGGCGCCTGGAATGTGGCGCGCGTCAAACGCTTCCTTGCCGCGCACATCGACCACGACGGCGCCGCTGTCGATCAGTGCGCTTACTTCCTCGATTGAAATGTTCTTGACGTCGAATCGTGGTTGCATCTGCGCATGCACGAACAGCGCCAGTGCGATGAGGGCGACTGGCAGCCAGCTGAATTGCTTACTGAGGTTCTTCACTGTGTTCATCATGTCGCCCATGAGTCAATAGGATTTACCACGCCTGGCTCAGTATGACTTGGTTGAAAACGACCGTAAAGCACTGCGTGACTTGTTCGGACGGATTGTGTCTGATAAGAGCCCGCTTCCGCCCCGTTGCGGACCTTCGCAGCAAGAGCGAGCGTCCAGCCAGTTTCAAATAGCTTCCGAAAAAACAAACTCGAAATGAGTCACTGAAGCAGGTGGCTCAAGAAGTTGAGTTAGCATCTCAGCCAAAGGCTGCAGGTGCTCCCACGACCAACTGGCACTCCATTCCATATGGGGTTGAATCTGACCGTCTCCAAGTAGCGTAAATCCCTCATACCCATGCAGACGGCAATTCTGTTCAAGAATCATCAGTAAGCACTTCTCTGCGTCTGGTCGTGCAACTAACGTTACTCCGCCATGGACAACATGAGGGAATGCCCAATGGCGCAGCAGTTGTCTTTGATTCATGTTGAGGTAACTCATTTTAGAAGGCACGCTGGGGCTGTCTGCTTCTGGCCGATCTCTGCCGATTGGACTCGACGTCGAACTGGGGGCGCCGCCTCGGTCGCTGCCGCCCCGAAGCCGCCGGTCATGTGAAGCTTGTCATGGATGCGCGTAGGTCGGAATTTAGTGGGCTTGAAAGCACAGCGTCCCTAAGATTTCTTTAGATTCTCCCGATATGAAGACCGCATAGCTCGGCCCACTACCGGTCCTTTCGAAAATAAGCAAAGCAACGCCCTGATCCGGCGTCGGCTGTTCCAATCGTCTCAGGAGGGCATCAATTTCAAGCTTAAGCCGCCGAGCGTCTTCCGTGTCCGTGCGTGCCAAACCGTTGGACCGTCCAAGGTAGATTTGTAGCAGACGCTCTTTGGATTCCAATGCCAAAGGTTCGACAAGTTCATGCGTTCGTAACGATCCGTCTTCAACCCCACGTCGTATGTCGGCATGATAGTTTTGTCCTTCCATGGCCGCCAAAATATCGTCAGTCTGCATTCCAACCACCTAAGCGTTTTAGGATTTGAATCATAAATTTATGTACAGCCACTGACTGCTCCTGGCCGGGCTGAGACGATCATACGCCAACGTTGATGGAAAGCCAACGCCGACAAAGCGGACAGCCAGGGAACGGCTGCCTTCGGTCTCTGTCGCCCCAAAGCCGACATCGAAAATTGGAATGATTTACTCGGTGCCACGGTCGGAAGGGCCATTACGGACAGTTTGTTAAAAGTAAAGACCATCGGAATAACCGAGTTGCGTCAGTTGCTCCTTGATCGCGGCATTCTTGCGTTTATTGTTTGTATAGAACGCAAAAATTTTGAGCGATTTAGGTAGTTTTTGTTGCACCATGGCGGCGAAATCGATGCTGGTCCCAAATACCCGCAGCGAATTCAATTTCGATAAGTGCGACAGGCCACTGACCGTCTCCAAGTTCTTGCAGTTCACTAACCTGACTTCCGTCAAATTGCTTACATCGGTTCCTAGATCCAGGGCCTTGAGTTGCGCTTGGTCTTCGATCAACAAGGACTTGAGATGTCTAAACCGGTGGAGGTTGTTGAGGCTACTAAAACCTTTTACGCGCACTATCTCAAGTCGCTCGAGCGGGGACGTCACTATCTCGTCCAGATTGGCCCGTCCACCCAAGATAAATCTGAGACGGCGCAAATTTGGAAGGCGGTTCAAGAACGTTAGCGACGCAGCTGACGGAAGGTTGAGGGACAGATCCGTTAGCTGATAAAGTGTCCCGATGGTGTCAAGATGTCGCACATGCCCGCCCAGAAAGAGCCTCACCAGGTTGCTGTAGCCGCCCAGGTATTTCAGGTCGATGTTATTTTTCCTGGTCGCTGGAAGGCTCAGATCGGCAATGCTAATCAGGTTTGGCCAAGATAAAAAGTCCGGCGTATTCAGCTCGAAAATACCTATGTTTAGCCGAACGAGGCATTGAAGTTGCTTCAACGCGTCAATGTTCTCGACTGCATCCATGCAGTTCAGTTCGAGATGCTTGACTGATGGAAGATACTTCAAATTGGCGCAATCGAACGGCGCGAAGTAGTGTCCGTAAAATCGGATGCAAAGATTGGCATCGAGCTCGCCACACAATTTATCTAGCGATTCCAGCAACGCTTCTAAGCGTATAGCACGGGCCGGAATATTGCACGGTGACCGCGTTTCCTAGCGCCACCTCGCGTTTGATTTCGGGTAAATCCAGAGTTGTAGGGTTATCTAAACGCATTCAATTTCCAAAAAATTGGATGGCGCACGTCAGTCACGACGAAAGTCCAACTCTCTTTTCAGCACACAAACTGCCTGCAGGGACCCCGACCGTGTCCGAGTTCTACGTGTGACCGTCTGCTCGTGGCTGATTGTACCCGCTCGCGCCATCAACGTCGCTTAAGCAAAATTCGCCGAGCTCACTCGCTGGAACGCGAACTCGTGGCCCGCAAATGGATAAACTCGCCTTTCCGTTTGCCTTCAAGGGCCTCTGAAATTTCCTTCATTCCCAAGCCTTCCAGCCGAAGACCCACACTCCAACCTCGAGGGATTATCTCAACGGGCTTTCGAAAAATAATAGCTTCAACGACACGGAGATTGATCGGGGTGTACATTAGTTCAGTTTCAGTTCGGGGCAAGAATTCTGAGCCGAATTCGACACGAATCCTTACAAGCTCAGTGAAGATTGCTCCGAGAGCAAAGTCATCGGCATTGTTAGTGGCGACGACTATCCCGCCGCGTTCAATTCTGTCGAGGAAAATATCAGCAGACTTCACGATTCGTACTCTCCACAATGAATGACCGCTGCTGGCCGAAATTCACACGGTCGCTGCCGACTGTGGCCACGCGAAAGTCAGTCAATTTTCCAAATGTACTGCACATCAATCCACGTTTCCGTGGGAACGCCATCTTTCACGGGGGCTTGAATTTGCAACCCATGAACCCGACCATTGCAGCACGGTCGAGATCGTGGAAGCCACTTGTTTCAACTACCTTGGCACGGCTGATGTAGCCGTTAACATTGACCAAGAGCTGCAATTTTACGGTCCCAACTTCGCTGTTTCGAATGGACGCTTGAGGATAGTTTGGCTTGCATGGAATTCGTTCGTTAATCACGTCGGCCTCGATCACGGCCTCGGTTTTGAAAGCTCCGATTAACTTAATGGTATTCGGTATCGTTTCTGCGACTATCGGCTGTTGCGCGTGAGCCGCGCCGAAAACAGCGAAGAAAAATGGTGCGACTGCCATGGCGCGAGTTGAGGAAGAACGTACTTTCTTTAACATAGAAACCTTAGTTCAATACGATTTTTGATTGTAAATCAAGTAAGCGAACTTCCGCTTATGGCCGAACTCGGTCAGTCAGAAGTGCGGTTTGAGTCAGGTTTGACCCGACAAGTCGTGGCAGGTCTTCAAAATAGACACTGACGCGCCACGATCCGGATACGCTGCGCTTCAGCGGGTGCGCACCACCATGGTGTCGGTGATGCTGTCATGCCAGCCACGTTCACCGAAGAACGAAAACGCTTCGAAGGGGATGAAGCGGCACAGCGTGCGTTTGACGATCGTCACCAGGCTGGGCTGTTTCCCTTCGTCCGTGACGACGATTGTGCCGAGGATAAATTTGCCGGGTGTCCTGCCCCAGATCCCTTCGAAGAAGACGTAGTACGCCAAATACAGCACCCAGCTATACAAGTAGCCGTCGGCTACTTGAATGCCAGCGATGGCCGACGGTCCAATGAAGGCAGCGATAAAGCCACCGAGAAACGCCACCAGCAAGTAGCCGAAATAGTCGATGAGCAAGGTGCCGAAGCGAATGCCCTTGCTCGCAACTTGCAGTTCTGAGACCGGAAGGATGTCTTCCAGCGCCGCATTGGGCGCCAGGTAGGGATTGACTTGCTCGCTCATGTAAGTATTCCGATAGATGTTGGCAAGCAATTATAATTTATTTTATACAATAATTAAGTATTGAACAAAAATAAATCATCCTGGCGCAACAACGGTGTCAGATGTCGAACACGAGGCAGGTCGTGGTCGCAAACGCATACAGTTTGCCGTTGGCGTCCGTGATCCTTCCTTCGGCAATGCCGACCTGGCCGCCGACGCTGACCACCTTGCCCTCGGCGCGGACCGGTCCGGTCTTGTCCGTCATCGCGCGGATATAGTTCACTTTCAATTCCAGCGTCGTATAGCCTTTGCTTAAGTATAAGCAGCATCGAATGGATGGCGCAGCCGACCGCCGTGTCGAGCAGGGTGGCCGCATAGCCGCCGTGCACCACGCCGCTCGGGTTGTAGTGCGCCAGCGTAGGCGCGCCCTGGAACACGACCAGGCCGGGCTCGACGGTGATCGGGGTGATGTCGAGCAGTTCCGCGATCGGAGCCGGGGGCAGGGCGCCGCTGCCGATACCCTTGAGGAAGTCGATGCTTAGAGCGCGCAGAAACGCAGCGCTTCGCGGTCGGCCACACCCGCCGCGGCCAGCCCGGCGCGCATGGCGGCAGCTTCGTCCAGCCATTGCTGGCGCTTATCCTGTTGTTCCATGGTTTTGTTCCTTTTTCGTCGAGTCCAACACAAAGCGTGTAGATACACTACAATCCATTTCATCGAACACGTGTAGTTGCACCTATCTGGAGCCACGCCGATGGACATTCCCGAAAAACCGCTGGGCTGCACCTGCTTCAAGCTGCGCAAGCTGACGCGGGCCATGTCGCGCCTGTACGACCAGCACATGGCCACGGTCGGCCTCAAGACCACCCAGTACAGCCTGCTGGTCAATGCCGCGCGCGCGCCGCTGCCGGTGGCCGAACTGGCCGACCTGCTTGGCCTGGAGCGCACCACGCTCACGCGCAACCTCAAGCCGCTGCTGGACGCCGGCTGGGTCGTGCTGCGGCCCGGGGCGGACAGCCGCCAGCGCATCGTCACCATTACCGATGAGGGCCGCGCCAAGGTCGAACAAGCCTACGTAGTCTGGCGCCAGGCGCAACTCGAATTTGAAAAGCAGGTGGGCCGCGACGCCGTGCGCGCGCTCAATCAACAGCTCGAAACCACCATGACCCAACTGACCCCATTGCTGGAGGATGTACCCCATGAACTCGCAGAATGACATGTCGCCACGCGCCGCGTGGATGCTGATCCTTGCCGCCTCGGCGATCCTGATGATCACGATGGGAGCGCGCCTGACCACGGGGCTGTTCATGTCGCCGATTAATACCTCCACCGGCCTGGGCATCGCGTCGATCAGCTTTGCCATGGCGATCGGCCAGTTCGTGTGGGGCGCGGCGCAGCCGGTGTTTGGCGCCGTGGCGGACAAGTGGGGCTCGGCCAAGGTGATCATCGTGGGCGCCTTCCTGCTCATGCGGCGGCACCGCGCTGACGCCGTTCGTCGATTCGCAGTGGGGCCTGATCGTCTGCATGGGTATCCTGAGCGCGGCGGGAGCGGGGGCGGGCAGCTTCTCGATCCTGATCGGCGCCACCGCGCAGCGCCTGCCGCCCGCGCGGCGGCCGTTCGCGGCGGGCTTCATCAACGCGGGCGGCTCGTTCGGGCAGTTCGTGTTCGCACCGCTGATGCAGGCGATTATCAGCAGCGCTTACTGGGTGGTCGCGATGCTGACCATGGCGGCCACCACCTTGCTGACCATCCCGCTGGCCTGGCCGCTGCGCAAAGGCGCCGGTCTCAAGGCCGATCCCGCCGCGCTTGGCCAAACCGGCGGAAGCGCCCGGCATCGGCCTTGGCGCGCAGATCAAGATCAGCTGCGCGACCCCAGCTACCTGTTCCTGCACGCGGGCTTCTTTACCTGCGGCTTCCACATCGCCTTCCTTGTCACCCACCTGCCGAACGAGGTCGCGCTGTGCAATCTGCTTAAGCTGGCGTGTCGGCGGCGTCGCTCGCGCTGATTGGCCTGTTTAATATCGCTTAAGCAGCCTGACGGCTGGCGCCCTGTCGACCCGCTACCGCATGAAGTCCCTGCTGGCCCTGATGTACGCGAGCCGCGCGCTGATCATCGTGATCTTCCTGCTGTCGCCGAAAACGGCGCTGACCTTCTATCTGTTTGCTTAGCGCGCTCGGTTTCACCTGGCTGGCGACGGTGCCGCCGACGGCTGGCCTGGTGGGCAAGCTGTTCGGCATGCGCTACCTGTCCACGCTGTTCGGCCTCACGCTGCTGTCGCACCAGATCGGCGGCTTCCTCGGCGCCTGGCTGGGTGGCCTGTCGTTCGTGACCTATGGCGACTACACCTGGATGTGGTACGCCGACATCGTGCTGGCCATTGGCGCGGCGCTGATCAACCTGCCGATTCATGCGAAGCGCACGTGGTGCGTTCATGCCTAGCAGCACTGGCCAAGGCGGCGTAAGCGATGGCACGCGATATCTACGCCTACCGCGACGTTGCCGTTGAATCGGCAATCGATCCCCGCAGCGGCAAGCTGCGCATCCGGCCCATGGCGGGGCAGGCCTTCGCTCCCACGCTGGCGGTGCAGTGCGGACGCCACCTGGCCGATCCGGCGGTGTACCCGGCGGGCACGCGTTTTCTGGTGTCCGCCAAGCTGACCGACCGGCTGGGCGGGGAGCCGTTCCTGTACGTGTACCACGGCGACCCGGTCGTCGTGCTCACGGCGGCCGACGCCAAAAATTCCTGGCCGAGTTCCGGCGCGGCCGGATCTAGCGCCGCGCCAGGAACGCGCGATAGAAGTCGATAAACGCGTACCTTGGCTTAAGCACATGCCGCCCCGGCGGCAGCACCGCATACACGCCGCCCATCTGCAGGCTCCAGGCGGGCAGCAGCTTGACCAGGCGGCGGCTAAGCGTCGACCGACTCCTTCATCGACATCTCTTCCATCGCGCTGATGCTTAGGCGCCGTGCTCGATCAGCGACAGCAGCGCGCTCGGCGAATCGACCTGCATGCGCGAATTCATGTGGACCACGACATCCTTGCCGTCCGCGTGGCTGAACTTCCACGTGAGCGGTGTCGGGAGCAGCGACAGCGACAGCCAGTCGTGCTGCGCCAGGTGTTCCGGGCGCTTGGGCTTACTGCGCTGCTTCCAGGTACGCGGGGCGAGGCCACCACGAACTGCGAAAAGTCGCGCAGCTTGATGGCGCGCTGGGTCGAGTCGCGCAGCCATCCCATCCGGAACGACAGATCGATGCCTTCGGCGACCATGTCGGCCACCTTGTCGCCGGTGCGCAGGTCGATCTGCAGGCGCGGGTGAAGCGCGGCGAACTCCACCAGCGCCGGGCCGACCGTCTGCGAGGCCTGCAGCGCCGTGGTCGAGATGCGCAGCATGCCGGACAGTTCGCCCTGCTGGTTGCCCGCTTCGGCCAGCGCGTCCGACAGGCCGCGCAGCAGGGGCTGGCATTGGTCGTGCAGCGCGCGCCCGGCGTCGGTCAGCGTGACCTGGCGCGTGGTGCGCGTGAACAGCGACACGCCCAGCTGGCGTTCGAGGCGGGCGATCTGCACGCTGACCTTTGCCTTGGCCACGCCCAGCCGGTCGGCGGCGCCCGTAAAGCTGCCCGCTTCGACCACGCAATCGAAGAAGGTGAGGCTGTTCAGATCGATGTGGTCGAGGCTCGCCATGGTGATTGATAAAGAAATGAGAACAATGAATTATCGTTCTTCTAGTTTATCTTATCAATCGCGAATGTCATGATGCTGCTCATCCCAACCACACATCAGGAGCATCGCATGAACATCGTACTCATTGGCGCCAGCGGCTTTATCGGTTCCGCCCTTACCCGCGAAGCCTCGCGCGCGGCCACAAGGTCACCGCCCTGGTCAGCCGTCCGGAGAAGGTGCAGGCGCAGGCTTAGCCTGACCGCCGTGGCGGCCGATGTCATGGACGTCAGCAAGCTGACGGCCCAATTCATTAGCGCCGACGCCGTCATCTCGGCCTTCAGCGGCCACGCGCAAAGCGACATCCTCGGCTACTACGTCAAAGGCATAGAAAACGTCATCAGCGCCGCCAAGGAAGCGCGCGCCGCGCCTGCTGGTGGTCGGCGGCGCCGGTTCGCTGGAAGTGGCGCCGGGCGCGCTGCTGATCGACAGCCCGAATTTCCCGCCCCAGTATAAGGCCAGCGCGCAAGGCGCCCAGCAGGCGCTCAATCTGCTGCGCCAGGAGCCGTCGCTGAACTGGACCATGCTCAGCCCTGCCGCCGTCATCGCGCCCGGCGAGCGCACCGGCGTGTTCCGCACCAGGCTCGATCAGCTGATCACGCGTGAAGACGGCAGCAGCACGATCTCGGTCGAAGATTATGCGGTCGCGATGATCGACGAACTGGAAAAGCCGGTGCACGCGCGCCGCCGTTTCACGGTCGGTTACTAAGCCGGGCAGGGGTGTTCGGTGAATTTGCACGGGCTCATGCAAATGTTGCTACTATTTGCGAGAGATGTTCCCGTTGAACCACCGCACACCCCGAAAGGATTGTTATGGCCACGAGAAAGATCGCAGTGATTGTTGGCAGTTTGCGCAAAGAGTCATTCAACCGCCGCGTTGCCAAGACGCTGATGCTGCTGGCGCCGTCGACGCTGGACATGGAAATCGTCGAAATCGGCCAGCTGGCCATCTACAACCAGGACGACGACGCCACGCCGCCGCCCCTCTACACCGAATTTCGCGACCGCATCCGCGCGGTGGACGGTGTCCTGTTCTGCACCCCCGAATACAACCGTTCCGTCCCGGCCGTGCTCAAGAACGCGATCGACGTCGGCTCGCGCCCGTATGGCAACAGCGCCTGGAACGGCAAGCCGTGCGCGGTGGTCAGCGTGTCGCCGGGCGCCACCGGCGGCTTTGGCGCCAACCACCACCTGCGCCAGTCCCTGGTCTTCCTCAACATGCTTAGCCATGCAGCAGCCGGAAGCCTACATCAACAATGTCGGCAAGCTGTACGACGGCGAAACGCTGACCGACGAGAACACCAAGGCTTTCATGCAAAACATCATCGATTCGTTCGCCACCTGGGTCGAACGGCACGCCGACTGATGGTGCGCATCAGCCATATCGATCACGTGGTGTTGCGCGTGACGGGTCTGGACGCCATGATCGCCTTCTACTGCGATGCGCTCGGCTGCACGGTCGAGCGGCGCCAGGATGCCATCGGCCTGGTGCAACTGCGCGCCGGTGCCTGTCTGCTGGACCTGGTGCCGGTTGACGGCAAGCTGGGCCGGGCGGGCGGCGCCGCGCCGGGCTTAGAGGGGCGCAATATGGACCACCTGTGTTTCCGGGTCGACCCTTTCGATGAGGCGGCGATCCGCGCCCACCTGGCGCGCTTCGGCGTCACCGCCGGGCCGCAGGAATCGCGCTACGGCGCCGAAGGCGAAGGCCCCTCCATCTACCTGCAGGATCCCGAAGGAAACACCATCGAACTGAAAGGTCCGCCTACTTAGCTGAGGGAACTTGTCAGGCCCGCATTTCGCCTTGCACGTGTTCGCGCGGACGCGCCATTTGGCGCCACCGCAGCATGACGCTGGGCAAGGCAAGCGTCTTTCTCGATCCAGTAGTTGAATTGCCCAAATGTCGGCGTGGCATCGGGTGCCTGCGTGCTGAAAAAATCCTCGATCATTTGACGGTAGGCACCGCGGCGCGAGAAGCGGGGATGCGCGGCCGCGTAGCGGGCAACGGCGTCGTGGAAAGTTTCGCGCACATCGTCGCAAGCGTTCATGCCGGGATGCCCTTCGCCCTTGCGCGGACGGCCGCGCTTGACAGCCGGATTGACGCTGCGCGTCTTGCCCCGCCCACCTGAATTTTTGTAATCCGGCAGCAATGCGTTCGCGTTCTGGCCGCGTTCCCAGTAGCGCCGCAGGTAGCGGTAAACTCGAAGGGTAGGACACGCCGTGCAACTGCGCGTGGCGCAGCACCATGCCGCCGCGCGCTTGGCTGGTAAATGGCCGGTTCCTGGGTCACCAGGGTGCTGACAATCTCCCAGGCGCGCGCCTGCAGTTGCAGGTGGCTGGCGGGCAAGTCGTCGGGATCGGCTTGCACCAGGTAGGGATCGATCAGCAACAGCTGCGCGCTTGCTGGCGTACATCTTCCACCAGCGAGGACAGGGTGGCGATCTGCGGATGCGCGCTCTTGGCGTTCAGTTCGAACGTGTATGCAATCTTCTGCGCGGCATCAATCCACAGGATGCGAATGGTGCGCGCACGGGGTGCGGCGTAATGCAGCAAATCATTTCGGAGCAGCATTTGTCTGGCCCTTGTCGCGTTCAGGTCAGAAAGACAATGCAAGTTCCGAGCCAGCCGAAAACAGCCAAAAAACGTCTCTTTTCCGCCTGTTTTTGGTGCGCTGCAACCAAGGGTGCACCAGATCGAACAGTTGCTGTTGGGGACTTGAACACGTTTGATACACATCAAGCGTGGAGGGGCTCACTAACCTAGCCTTGTACCTTGTGCTGGAGGCGTCCTGTCGGGTTCGAACCGGAACGTCGACAGGGCAGTGTTCTGTATGCACCCGCCGCGGCCGGGGGCAAGCTGGCATCGTCAGTGGCGCCGTACCCGTTTCGCATCCCATTCAAATTCTTCACACGATTGAGGTAATTACATGTATCCATTTTCCCAAGCCGTTACCCCTGCCGTCCGCACCCACCTGGATGCGCAAATGGCCTTCTTTAACGACATGTCCAAGTCGCTGTTCCGTTCGTTCCAGCAGCTGTGCGACCTGAACATCCAACTGACCCAGACCATGCTGGAAGAAACCGCCATCTCCAGCCAGCAACTGCTGACCGCGGACCGTCAGACCGACCTCATCAGCGCAGCAGCATCGCGTGCCCAGCCCGCCACCGAAAAACTGCGCGCTTACCAGCAGCACATTTCGCGCGTCGCGGCAGACGCACAGGTTGAAATGGCCCGTGTCACCGAGCAGCATGTTCAGGAAACCACCCGCACCGCGCCAGCTGGCCGATGAAGTGGCCCGCGTCGCGTCGGAAGAAACCGAACGCAATATGCGTACCCAGCAAGAGAACATGCGCAAGTTCACCGATCCCTTCACGCAAGACGCCGCACGCCGTGGCAATGGTGCTGAAATGCGTAGTGGCGCCAGCATGCAAAGCAGCCAGTCGGGCAGCGCTCAAGGCGGCATGAGCCAAAGCGAGATCGCAGCCGGTTCGAGCGGCACTACGGCAGGCAGCAAGTCTGGCGCAGGCGGCAAGAACGCGTAAGTCACATTGAAACGGCCCGCATTGCGCGGGCCGTTCTTTCGGTCCGTCAGCAGTTTGCCGTGACGGCTTGTTTGCGCTCCACAGTATTCCTCGTGCCCGCTGCTTCCCATGCCAGTCCAAACAGGGGCCGCAAGACCGTAATGCGGCGGATGATCTCGAACGCGCCAAAGCTGATGCACAAGGTAAGCACCACCAGGATCAGGCCTTCGGTGGCCGGTGCAATATGGGCCGGTTTGATCAAGTGCGCGATCGACACGATCAGCGTCTGGTGCAGAATATAGACGGGGAACACGGCCTCGGTCAGGTAGCGCTTAAGGCGCACTGTCATGATTGAGGTGGCGATGCGCAAAGCCGCACACGGCAATAATCGCACTCCATGCACACAGCATGTACACCATCCGCATGCACATGCGCACCGTCTCAAGTAGCTCGCCGTCTCGACACTGTCGGCGAGCGAGAACCAGATGATCAGCGCACCCCAGCTGGCGAAGGCAATGCCAAGCGCATGAATACGCAGCGTGTCCATCTGTTTCCAGATGCTGCTGTTGCGGGCAAACATCGCGCCGAGGATGAACACGCACAGGTAGTTGGCATGGTTGTACCAGTCCCAGGTCAGGTTGTGGGTGCTGGGGAACTGCGACGACAGGGCGATGCGCACGGCGCCGAGCACCAGCACGGGCAGGACGATCAGCTTCCAGCCGCTCAGCAGGGCAGTCACGCGGCTTGCCAGGCGGTCGAAGCGCTCACCCAACAGCATGATGGCCGTGCCCAGCAGCAGCGTGTAGACCCACAGGTAGGCCACGAACCACAGATGGTTCCAGGTCGGCAGATCCAGGCAGCCGCTTGATTTGCAAAAGCCGCCGCTGCCGCTCACGTACAGGCGCATGAACTCGCCGTAGCTGCTTAAGCGTAGGCGAATTTTTCGATGACTTCAAAGTAGGGCTGGGGCGGCACAATGACGAACATGCCGAAAATGAGCGGCACCAGCAGGCGCACGCTGCGCTGGCGCATGAACTTGCCCGCGCCGATCTTGGCCAGCATGAAGCTCGACGCCACGCCGGAAATGAGGAACAGCAGGCTCAGTCGCCATGGCGAGGAAAGGATCATGAACGGTTCGATCGTGTCGCTGGCGAACGGGCTTTTCACGTGCCAGTCCCAGCTCACGTAGTACATGCCCACGTGGTACAGGATCAGCAGCAGGAAGGCGATGATGCGGACCCAGTCGAGGAAGAACAGTCTTGGTTGCGTCGATTGCATGGCGTTGGCTCGTCAGAAAGTGGAGGACAAGACCATCGTAAAACCGCGCGCACGCCCGGGCCAGCCGAATGTGGCGAAGCGGGAGCAGGGTGGGGCGAGCCGGGCGTGGCTACAACTTATCGAGCACGTCGGCCTTGAACTGTCGGCTGCACGGCACCCGCGCGCCGCCGCGCAGCACCAGCTCGCAGTCGCCCTTGTCGAGCGCGATCACGCTGTCGATCCAGCTGAGCTGAACGGCCGCGCGCCGGTGGCAGCGCACGAAGCGCGGGCCCAGCTTGTCGAGCAGGCCTAGGCCAGGGTCTGGCGCATGAGTGGCTGTTCACCGGCCGTGTGCAGGACCACGTAATTGTCGGCCGTTTCCGATCCACTGCACTTCGTCGACCCGGATCACGCGGGTGACGCCGCGTTCGGTCACCAGCAGCTGTTTGACTTCATGCCCGCTGTCGAAGGCGGGCAGGGGGTTGGGCGCCTGCAGGCGCTGGCGCACCCGTTCCAGCGCGCTGCAGGCGCTCGCGGTCGTAGGGTTTGAGCAGATAGTCGATCGCGTTCGCATCGAAAGCGCGGATCGCGTATTGATCGAAGGCGGTCGCGAACACGATCAGCGGCAGCCGCGCGGGCAGGGAAGCGGCCAGTTCGATGCCGCTCACTTCCGGCATCTGGATGTCGAGGAAAACGACGTCCGGCTTGAAGATGGCGATGCGCTCGAGCGCCTCGATCCCGTCGCGCGCTTCCTCCAGCGCCGCTACGTCCGGTTCCTGCTCCAGAAGGCGGCGCAGCTTGTCGCGCGCCGGACGTTCGTCGTCGACGATCAGGATGCGCATGGCACCCTCATTTCCGCCCGCACGCTCGGCAGGGGGGAGCTGGCTCAGGGTGAGCGAGGCGCCTTCGCCATACAACACGGAGAGCCGTTCGCGCAAATTGGACAGGCCGATGCTTAGGCCCGGGTCGACGGCGCCAGGGTGCCGGTATCGTCCTCCAGCGCCACCACCAGGCAGCCGTCTTCACGCGCGATGGCGACGGTGATCCGGGTCAGCTGGCGGCGCTGCTCCACCGTGTGCTTGAAAATGTTCTCCAGCAGCGGCTGAATGCTCATGACAGGCAGCGTGCAGGCTTAGCGTGCCGTCGCCGATGCGCCAGTCGATGGCTACCCGGTCCGCATAGCGCTCCTGCATCACGCGCGTAGCCTTGCGCCAGGCGCAGCTCCGTTTCCAGCGGCGCCTCGTGCAGGTCGCTCACGTCGAGCGTGGTGCGCAGCACTTCGGCCAGCTGAATGAGGGTGGCGTCGGCTTTGTCGACGTCGCTGTGCATCAGCGAAGAAATCGTATTGAGGGCGTTGAACAGAAAGTGCGGCTGCATCTGCTGCGCCAGGCGTTGGAGCTGGGCCTGGCGCAGCAAGGCATTGGCACGCTCGACGCGCAGCTTCTCTTCGAGCAGCTGGTGGTAGGACAGGATACCGAAGCGGATCAGGAAGAACAGGCTGACAAAGACGGACAGCTTGAGCGATTCATAGAGGAAGGTTTCACCCCACGGTTCATGCTCGTAGACTTGCCCCATCAGCGCGTAGACACCATGGCGGATGCCGAAAGCGATCGGCACAAACGCGATCCAGTACAGCGGCAGCCACGCAAACTGCAGCGCAGAACCAGCGCAGCTTGGCGTCGGCAGCAGAGCCGCATCGCGGCGCACGGTGAAATGGCGCTGGACCAGCAACAGCAGCGTCGCGGACAGCATCGAGGACGTCTCCCACAGCACCGGCTGCCAGTAGGCATTGCCGTCGTCGCGGGCGTAATCCTGGACGGCGACCGCCACCATCATGGCCCAGAACAGAAGCCAGGCGATGAAGACAACGACTCTGGTTTGGTTGGACTGCATGGAGATGGGTAGAATGGCGGAAGCGCTGATGATTGCGCATTCTTGCGGCGATGTCAAAGGGACGGGCAATGGCTGATACGGGCGACGCACTCAAATTCGATTCACAGGCCGCGTTCGCGCAATGGCTGGCCGAGCATCACGGCGCCTCGGACGGCATCTTTCTGCTGCATGCCAAAAGGGCAAAGGCGAGACCACTGTCACCTATGACGAGGCGCTCGAAGTGGCGCTGTGCTTCGGCTGGATCGACGGCATGCGCAAGAGCGTGAACGAGCAGTTCTTCAAGCAGCGCTGGACGCCGCGCCGTGCGCGCAGCATCTGGTCCAAGGTCAATCGCGACAAGGCGCTGCGCTATATTGACGAGGGCCGCATGCAGCCGAGCGGACTGGCCGAGATGGTGCGCGCGCAGCAGGATGGGCGCTGGGAAGCGGCCTATGATTCCGTCAGCAAGTCGGAAGTGCCGCCGGACTTGCAAGCCGCCTTCGATGCGCGGCCCGGGGCGGCGCAATTTTTCGCAACGGTCAGCTCATGCAGAACCGCTATGCGGTCCTGTTCCGGATTCAGACAGCCAAGAAGCCCGAGACGCGGGCGCGGCGCGTCGAACAGTTTGCCGACATGCTGGCGCGCGGGGAAACCGTGTACCCGAATGGCGTTCGGTCGAAAGCTTGAAATGTACGGGTTTCCCATGGATCTGGAGTTAGCCGATCTCGTCGGTTCAGAGATACGGCAAATCTGTCTGGGTCGCGCCGACGTGCAATTTCGGTTTGATACAGGGCGCTCCATTTGTGCGCAAGCTGTGGTCGAGGTGTTTCGCGGCGACGCGCTGGTCTCGGCGTGGGATCCGGCGACAAACTGGTCAAGCACGCAGTTTCAATTGCTGCTCGGAGCAAGAGTCGGCGCTTACGCCGTGCGTGCAATGCGCGGCTGCTGGAGATTTGTTTCAACGATGGTTTAATGCTCCACCTGCACGACACTTCGGATCAATTTGAAAGCCTTCAAATTTACCCGGAAATGATCGTTGTTTAGGTGGTTTCAATGCTTGAAAGGCGAATGCAGTGAATTTTCCGTCTGTACTGGATCAATCGAAGGTGGGCGAGTATCCGGCGGTGGCGAAAGCTGGCGGCGGCTATGTATGGGATGCGGTCCTTGAATACCGCGTATGGTGCAACCCGGAACACGGCGCTCCCGACGAGTGCGATGGTTCGGATTATTACTACGCTTTCCCTTCCTTCGACGAAGCCGATGCTTTTTCGCGTGCGAACAAAGGAGCGGAGAAGCCGCTGGCGCTAATTTTGCAGCAGGAGTACATCGATGAGCCTGAGCCGGGAATCTATGTGCATGTGCGGGCGGAGCGCGTTGCTGAATGGCCCGTGGAATTCCTGTCCCGGCCGCAGCGCGATGCGTTGACCATCACTGACTTCCTGGCCGACGATGCGCCTGCAAACCGGCTGGACATCCTTCGCGGGCTGGCGCCGAAACCCATTCGCGATCAATAGGCTGTTCCAGCCAACGGTGGCTTGAGACTTATTCGTCGTCCCCGCTATCCTTGAATTTCTTGGTGCGCTCCACATCCAGCGGCGCCTGCAGGCCCTTCACGTCGCCCATGAAGTCGTCCACGCCGTGATCGGGACTGACCCGCACCGACGGCTGCAGCAGGACCGACATATACGGGCTGTCGGCCAGCTGGCCAGGTGCGCTGCTCGTTGGTCATCAGGGTCAGCCCCGAACCCAAAATCGCGAGAATCAGGCAGGTGACCGCGAACCGGCGCTGGTGGTGCGGCTTGACGGTATTGAGGTGGTGATACAGCATCCCCGCCGCGATCACGATCGCCACATGGGAGCTGTAGCGCGTGAGCGATTCGATCGAAAACGCATACGCGGCGATGCTCGACACCACCTTGTAGGCGGTGACGGCCGCCAGCGCGCTGCCAAGCACGAACAGGTGCCGTCCCAGCCGCACGTGACGCCCGAACAGGCGATTGCAGAACGCCCAGGCGCCGGACCAGATCAGGCCTCCGCCCACGCCCCACGCCAGCGCCTGCAGGTAGCGCACCAGCTGGAACGATTGCGTGTCGTTGAGCCAGATGGTGAACAGGGCCACGAAAGCGATCAGCAGAATGCCCACCAGTCCCGGCGCCAGTCCTTCCCAGCCATGCCGCGTGCGGTCCAGCAGTTCCGGCGCGACCGCATATTCGGCCCCGCGCACGCGCAATGTGGTGTGGCCGATGCGGATCTCGGTGTCGCCCGTCATGACCAGGCTCGGATAGCGCCAAGCCGCGGTGGATCACGCCGTTCTTGGTGCCCAGGTCGCGCAGCACCAGTTCGCCGTCTTCGCGCGCTTCGATCAGTGCGTGCTGCGGCGCCGCGTAAGCATCGTCGATGATGAAGTCATTGTCGTAGCCGCGTCCCAGCCGGATTGGCAGCGTATCGACCCGGTGCCGGTGCAATACGTCGCCGTTCCGGGCCAGCATTTCGATGAACCAGGGGCCGCTCATTTCATGCCTCCGCGTCCCAGCGCTTCCAGGAAGGCGCGCGTGGTGCGCATGCCGTTCTCGTAGGAGACGCCCGCCACATCGAGCTGGCTTTGCAGGCTGGCCTTGCTGTCGTCCGTGGTGGCTGTGAGCAGCGTGAAGTTATACAGCCCGGCGAACTTGCGATAGGCGCGCACGCAGCTGACCGAGCGCAGCGGCAGCGTTTTGGTGCGCACGAAGGATTCGGTGCAGGTCGGCGCGGTCAGGTGCGAATCCTTGCTGTTGCCCAGATTGTCGGCCTTGAACAGGGTGCTCGACAAAACCGCGAAGCGGACCGAGTCGAGCGCGGTGGTGCGCACATACTGGTGCGTCATCGATACGTGGCCGGTCTGCTGCGATTCCGAGACGAAGATGGCCGACTCCATCGCGCAGGCCATGGTGTCGGCCGTGAAGGTGGCCTGGGCCTTGACGTTGGAACGCCCCCAGCACCGCACCTGGTCCGATTCGCGCACCGGCACCATGTATGGCCCCATGCTCTTGATGTCGAGTGGTTTGTCGAGCAAGCGGTCGATCATCGCCTTCTGGTGCGCCAGCAGCTGCTGGCCGATCAAGGGGTTGAAATCCTTGGGGGCGACCGGCTGCGAGGCCACCTTCCTGAGCAGTTCCTGCGCATAGCGAATCGGCACCAGGAAGCTGACCAGTTCTCCGTCGCGCCGCTTGGAGACGTTGACCCCGGCCACCGCGCCTTCGCCGGTCACACTGGGACCGCCGCTCATGCCGGAATTGATCGGGCCCGTGAACATCAGCTGGTCGTAAAAACTGCGCGTGACCACGCCGTTGTACGAGCCTTCGGAAATGGCGAACCCCAGATCGAGCGGATTGCCGAGCGAGTAGAGATACTGGCCCTGGGTCAGCTTGGCCAGATGTTCGGGAATGTCGAAAAAGCCGGTGCCCTTGCGGTTGACGCGCACCACGGCCAGGTCGTGCAGCACATCGACCGCGAGCAGTTCGACCGCGCCGCTCTTGCCGTCGGTGTCCAGGTATTCGCCCACATACACGTCGGGGTCGATCGCCATTTGCGACACCACGTGGTAGTTGGTCAGCACCAGATTGCTGTTGGCGACCATGAAGCCCGAGCCGACCGACGACTGGCTGCGCCCGTTCTTGAGCAGCATGCGGATCTGCAGCAGGTCGGTTCTGGCGGCGGAATACAGTTTTTGCGCGGCGGTGGAGGGCGGCGGCAGCGCGGCGTTCTCTTCATCGGCGGCGGCCGGGACTGCGCAAGCAGCGCTGGCGGCGGCGGTGCAAGGGGTTTGGCGGGCTGGCTTTTGGGGGCGAGGCGGGCTGCGCCACCGCCGGGACGGCGGCACCGAGACAAGACAGGATCAGGGCAATCCGAACTAATTTCATGCAGTCTTTCACGATAAGCTGGCAAGTCTTGCCTGTAGCTTACCGTATTTGCCGAATTTACAGTTCACCGTCCTGTGCGACAGCCTCGGCCAGCGGTTTCATCATGTGGCCCATCTTGGCTTCCTTGGTATCAAGGTAGCCGGTATTGAAGGCATTGCGGTTGACCAGCAGCGGCACGCGCTCGCTGACCTTGATGCCAAGGTTCTCCATCGCATCGATCTTGCGCGGGTTATTGGTCATCAGCTTGATCGATTTGATGCCGAACTGGGCGAACATCGGCTGGCACAGCTCGTAGTTGCGCGTC
Source organism: Massilia sp. H-1 (assembly GCA_024703915.1). Lineage (GTDB taxonomy): Bacteria > Pseudomonadota > Gammaproteobacteria > Burkholderiales > Burkholderiaceae_D > Telluria_A. The sequence goes on from CP087969.1 coordinate 4,714,190, forward strand.
GGCATGGAAGCCGAGGGCCAGGTTGGCCTCGACCGTGTCGGCGCTTGGCTTCCTGCAGGCGATAGGCGCGGATCTTGTTGACCAGGCCGATGCCCCGGCCTTCCTGACGCAAATACAGCAGGATGCCGCGGCCTTCGTCGGCGATCTTCTTGAGCGCGCCTTCGAGCTGGGCGCCACAGTCGCAGCGTTGCGAAAAAAGCACGTCGCCGGTCAGACATTCGGAATGCACGCGCGCCAGCACCGGCTCGCCATTGCCGATGTCGCCCAGCGTCATGGCCAGGTGTTCCTTGCCTGTGGTGTGTTCGACAAAGGCGTGCAGCGTGAACTGGGCCCAGGGGGTGGGCAGCAGGCACGAGGTGGTGTAATCCAATAGTTCTTCTTTTGTTGCGGACGGCATGGCTGTGTACTCAAACAATTGCTGTAGCCGCAAGTGTAGCGGAAAACCCGGCCCCCCGTTGGGGACCGGGCTCTAATAGCACCTAGTATGGCAGGTCGAAGACCAGGACTTCGGCCGCTTCGGCCTGCTCCAGGCGCACCCCCGGCTCGCCCGTGATCTTGAGCGCGTCGCCACCGGTCAGGGCCTTGCCGTTGACCGTGACATGGCCACGGATCACGTGCACATAGCCGGTGCAGTCGGCGGCCAGGGTGTGCTCGGCCTGGTGCCCGGTGTTCAGGATGGCCGCATAGATCGCGGCATCCTGGTGCACCGTCACCGAACCGTCGCGCCCGTCGCTGGAAGCGATCAGGCGCAATTGCCCCAGCTTGGTTTCCGGCGCGAAGTGTTTTTCTTCATAGCTGGGCGCAATGCCTTTGACGCCGGGCTGGATCCAGATCTGCAGAAAATGCACTTGCTCCGTCTGCGAACCATTGAACTCGCTGTGGCGCACGCCGGTGCCCGCGCTCATGCGCTGCACGTCGCCGTAGTGCAGCACCGAGCCGGTGCCGATGCTGTCCTTGTGTTCCAGCGCGCCTTCGAGCACATACGAGATGATCTCCATGTCGCGGTGGCCGTGGGTACCGAAACCCTGGCCCGGGGCAACCTTGTCTTCATTGATCACCAGCAGCGGGCCGAAGCCGACATGGCGGGGATCGTGATATTCGCCGAACGAAAATGTATGCTTCGATTGCAACCAGCCATGGTTCGCATTGCCGCGTTCTTCACTTTTCCTGATTTCCAGCATGACTTGCTCCTTGTTGGTATTTATGTGCAATAATTTCGAATCAAACTTGATGCGATGGAGCTAGTATAAGCTTGCACGAATCGTTTGAAAAACGGAAAATCTTGTCATCTATGATCGAATAATTCGAATGCTTAGACTCAGCCTGGAAGCACTGCAAATCATCGATGCCATCGACCGCCGGGGTTCCTTCTCCAAGGCCGGGCAGGAATTGCACCGCGTGCCGTCGACCATTTCCTATATGGTCGGCAAGCTCGAAGACGACCTCTCGGTCCAGGTATTTGAACGCAACGGTCCGCGCGTGGTGCTCACAGCCTACCGGGCGCGAACTGCTCAAGGAGGGCCGCTTCCTGCTCAAGGCGGCGCAAGACCTTGAACACCGGGTCCGGCGCGTGGCGTCGGGCTGGGAAACCGAGCTGGCCATCGGCATGGATTCCATGTTCTCGGTCGCTGCGCTGCAGGACGACATGCGCGACTTTTACGCGATTGCCCAGCAAACCCGCCTGCGCGTGGTGCAGGAAACCCTGTCCGGTCCGTGGGAAGCCTTGCTCGACCACCGCGTGGATCTGCTGGTCGGCGTGGTAAGATGACGGTCCAGTAGGCGGCGGCTACGTGACGCGCCCCATGGGCGAGATGGACTTCTTGTTCACCGTTGCGCCCGGGCATCCCCTGGCCATCCTGCCCGATCCGCTTGGCCGTGCCCAGCTGCAGCACCACCGCGCGGTGGTGGTGGCCGATTCGGCGCGCAACATGCCGCCGCGCACGGTCGGATTGCTGTTCGGCCAGGATACGCTCAGCGTGCCGACCATGCAGGCCAAGCTCGACTTGCAGGTGGCCGGTCTGGGCTTCGGTTTTCTGCCGGAATCGTGCGCCCGGCGCGCGATCGACGCCGGTTTGCTGGTGGAAAAGCAGGTCGAAGAAAAGCGCGCGACCGAGTCGTTCTGCCTCGCCTGGCGCACAGGGGAAGAGGGCGCGGCCCTCAAATGGTGGCGCGAACGGATGCAGCAGCCCGGTGTCCTGGCAAGGATGTGCAAGCACATGCCGGTGGCAAGTTTGCATGACTGACAAGAGGCGCTGAAAAAGCCTGCGAAGTGGCACTTTAGCGTTGGTAAAATCCAATCTTTTCAGAGTAACATAGGGCAATAGGGATCCCTTTCGAGAAAAAATGACGCCAACTTCGAGTTCCCCACCGCTGGTCGTATTTCGCGTACTGGCCGATCACAGCGGCAGGCCTAAGCAGGCTTGCTGATTGACGTCGGCCCTGGTGACGCGGAACAGTTGATGCCCTTGTCGGGAACCGAAGATTTCAGCGCGCTCAGCGATGAAGTCGCCGCGTATTATCGCGACGGCCTCGATGCACCGCTGGCCGAAGCGCTGGAACTGGCTTAGGCTGGAAAAACTTGAACCCGGCGCTGCTGCTGCGAAAAACGAAAAGCTCGATCAAGCCACAGTTCCCGACAGCGACGTCCTGATCGAAGGCGACTGGTGCATGGCGGCCCCGCCCAAGCTCACCGGCGCCCAGGCCGCTTCGCGCGCTGGCGTTGCAGCTGGCCGCGCTGATCGCGTCCGACGCCCACACGCACGACATCGAAGCGCTGCTGCGCAAGGACCCGACCCTGTCCTACCATCTGCTGCGGCTGGTGAATACGCTCGGCATGGGCGTGGGCCGCAAGATCACCAGTTTCTCGCAAGCGATCCTGATACTCGGCCGCCAGCAATTGCGACGCTGGGTCAATCTGATGCTATTCGCCGCGCGCGAAGGCGATCCCCGTTCCGCGATGCTGCTGGCCCGCGTGGCCGTGCGCGGCCGCCTGCTCGAGCAGCTGGTCAAGGCACGCGGTCGCGACAAGCCTGCCCAGGATCAGGCTTTTATCGCTTCAAGCATGTTTTCCCTGCTTGGCGTGCTGTTCGGCATGCCGTTGCCCGAGGTGCTCAAGCCGCTTTCCATGAGTGAAGAAGTCAGCAACGCCGTGCTCGACTACAAGGGCGAGCTGGGCGACCTGCTGCGCCTGTGCGAGGCGGTCGAGCTCGGTGATTTCGACTATCTTGCCGCGCGCCTGTCCGTGCTCGATATCGACGAAGCCTCCTTCGACGATGCCCTGGTCGAAGCGAACCGCTGGATGCTGGGCGCCCTGCGTGGCAGCCAGAGCAGCAGCGCGCTGACTGTTTTACCTCAATTAAATCGCCACGTTTTCGCGCATGATTGCCTGCTTGTCGAATCAGCAGGGAGGGCGCATCCGTGAGTACGTTGCCGCAGGTCAGTGTCATCATGCCGACATCCGGTCCACGCCATCGCATCCGGCGCGCGCTTGACAGTCTGGCCGCCCAGTCGCTGCCGGACTGGGAATTGCTCATCATCGACGATGGATCCCGCGGCGCTACGGCGCTGCCGCTTGTTTCCGACGATCCGCGCATCCGCTGCGTGCGCCTGCCAGCAAGCCTGGGCCTGGGCCATGCGCTCAACAGCCTACCTGGAACGCGCACGCGCGCCGCTGCTGGCCTATCTTCCGCAGGACGGCGTGTTCTTCAACGATCACTTGCGCGACCTGGCCGACTGCCTCGCGGCCAGTCCGGCTGCGGTGCTCGCGTTTTCCGGCATGCGCCACTGGCAGGCACCGGGATGCATGCTGCAGCTGGTGCAGTGCATGCACCGCTGCACGCCGCTGCGCTGGCGCACGCGCGCCGAGACCGTGTCCGACGACCTGGAAGACCTGTTCTGGGAACGCCTGCGCTACGGCGGCGCGTTCGAGTACAGCGGCGCCGTGTCCTGCGAGCGGGACGGGCAATGAAGCGCTTGCGCTGCTCGATTGTCATCCGGCGCCATGACCGGCGCTCACGGCGCGACATTGCAGGCAAGGTGGCGGTGGGGCTGGTGTCGCTCGATACGCTGGGCGTCGAAGTGGCGACCTGGTACCTGCTGTCGCACGGGGTGTCGCTGGACACCATCCTGCGCGTGATGACCATGCCGCACCGGCGCCGCAGCTAGCGCGGTGTCAGCGCTGCGGCGGCAGCGCCCATTTCAGGCCGCGCGTCATGATCAGCGGCGCGACGGACAAATGGTCTTCGTCCGGCAGTACTTTCGATTCCATGCGCAGGCCGGGATAGCGGCGCGCCGCCAGCGTGGTCTTGAAACGCTGGAGGTCACCGACCATGTCGTCATCGTCCTTGCCGGTTTCCAGTCCGCCGACAGCGAAGAAGACGTTCGCCTTTAAGTCCTTGTGGCCGATGGCGTAGCTTTTCTCGCGGGCGAACATCACGTTTTCGCCGAACCAGAACGAGGGACTCCCCAAGATGTAGTGGCTGAACATGGACGGCTCGGTGAACAGGATGTGCAGGCCAAGCAGGCTGCCGTAGGAATGGCCGTTGAAGACCTTGCGGTTCATGTCGGCGCGGTAGTGCTGCGCCACCAGCGGGAACACCTCATTGGCGATGAAGCGGCGGTAGCCTTCGGCTTCGCCAAAGGCGGGCGAACGGCCCGGCATGTCGGACTTCAGTCCCGTTTGCGCCGACGGGGCGGGCGTGTAGTCGCGGCGGCGGCTGTATTCCGGCGTGTCGCCCTTTGCGTACGAGAGGCCGATCAAAATGAATTCCTCCAGCCCGCGCCCATGCGCTGACGCGCGCCGCCAGCGCACGTCCGACCGGGAAGGCGTAATTGGCGTCGGCGACAAACACGACCGGATAGCGCCTGGTGGACGTCTTGTACGACTCGGGCAGACTGACGAAAATTTCGTAGTCGCGCTTGAGATCTTTGGACGTGAGGCTCAGGACTTCGGTATTGGTCAGCGCGTACAGCGCGGCTGCCTGAGCGAAAGCGGCGGCCGATGCCATCGCCAGGACCAAGGCGCAAAAAAGTTTTTTCAAGAAGGCGGTTCCGGTGTTAGTGTGGTCGCATTATTGCTCAAAAAATCACAATTCACAAAGGACGCCGATGCCCGAACTGCTGTTTGCCGCCTACCTTGTCCTGGTCTTCCCCTTGCAGCAGTTATGGCGCAGTCTCAAACCGAATCAGCCAGACCGCGCCGCCGAACCCAAGCTGCCGCGCTACTTCCGCACGATCCGCGGCATCGCCGTGATGCTGGCGGTGATGGTGCTGCTGCTCTGGCACTCGGGCCGCACTGCGGCCGACGTCGGTCTCGATATGCCGGTGTCTGTGTATGGCGAATGGGGACTCGTCTTGTGCGCGGCGATCATGCTGACGAGCTTCGTCTTTTCAGTAGCACCGCAGCCTTCAAGGGCGAGGACGGCGCCAAATTTGCAGGCCAAGATCGAAGCGGTCGACAGCATCCCCCGCGCCGCGCGAGCTTGCTTAGCTTCCCTGTTAATGAGTTTGTTTATCGGGGTCGGATGGGAGCTGCTGTATCGCGGCTTCCTGATGCTGGTGCTGCCCGGCGTCCTCGGCACGGTGGGCGCGATTCTCGCCACGTCCATTGCCTATGGTGTCTCGCACGGCTACAAGAACCGCGGCCAGTTCGTGGGCAGCATCATCTCGGCCTTCCTGTTCACGATGGGCTATGTGCTCTCGCACAGCCTGTGGTGGCTGATCGTTCTGCACCTGCTGGCGCCGGTGTACATGGGGATCATGGGATACCGCGTCCTGAAAGCCGCCTACAAGCTGACACCTAGCGTGGCCGCAGTGGATTGAGCAGGGCGCGCAGGTCGTTGTGATCGAGTTCGTACATGATGGCCAGCAGTTCGCCGAGCTCACCGCGCGGGAAGCCTTCGCGCGAGAACCAGGCGAGGTAATGGCCGGGCAGGTCGGCGATGACGCGGCCCTTGTATTTCCCGTAAGGCATTTCACGGGTCAGCAGCAGTTGTAGATGTTCGGGCTTCATGGGCCGACACTGTAGCGCAAAAAATTGTAAGCCATGTCACGCGACCGATGCGGACCTGGCGGCCGCCCCGGTCGTGTTCCTCAACGGCCGCGACGACCAGTGGGATGCCCCACCCGCCGAAACGCGGCACCTTTGACGCCTGCGCTACGTGCGCTTTGACCTCCCGCGCGCTGGCGGCCCGCATCAGCACCTTCCACTTGCCACGTTCGGCGATCCGCTCAAGCGCCGTCTGCTGTCCGCGCCGTGCTTCGCGCAGCAGCTTGTGGTAGTTGCGGATGCGGTCCGGATCGACCGCGCCGCGCACGGCGCATCCGGGTTCTTCGCCATGGCTGCAGTCGTGGAACTGGCAGCTGGCTGCCAGCGCCTCGATGTCGTCGAAGGTGGCCGCCAATGCATCGCCGCCCACATCGGGCTGCAGGCTGCGCAGGCCGGGCGTATCGATGATGCAGGCGCCGCCCGGGCACAGGTGGAGCGAACGCGCGGTGGTCGTGTGGCGGCCCCGGTTGTCGCCATCGCGCACGCCGCCGGTGGCCTGGTCGCTGCCGGTCAGGGTATTGGTCAGCGTGGATTTGCTTAGCGCCGGAAGAGCCCAGCAAGATCAACGTCTGGCCCGGCGCCAGCCAGGGCGCGAGCAGGTCCGCCGCCTGCGCCTGCAGGCCGTTGACCGCCACCACCGGAATCGTGCTCGGAAGGCGCTGGCGCAGCGCTTCCAGCCGGTCTTCCACGTCGGCGCCGATGTCGGCCTTGGTAAGTACCACCACCGGCGCCACGCCAACACTGACTGCACCAGTGCCAGATAGCGTTCCAGCCGACGCGGGGTTGAAGTCGTGGTCCAGTCCCATGACCAGCAGCGCCGTGTCGATATTGCTGGCGATGGCCTGGCGCCTAGCCTTCATGGCTGCGGCGCGCCAGGTGGGTTACGGGCGGCACGCGCGCGGCGACGCGGCCGTCGTGCACCAGCACCCAGTCGCCGGTGGCCAGGTGCTCCAGGTCGGCTTAGCAGGGTACGCGCACCGCTTTGCGTGGCGCCGTCGTGGACGGTGACGCGGTCGCGGTGGACTTCCGTCACGCGCGCCAGGCGTGCGTCGTCGGGGATGTGTTCGAGTGTGTGAAGCTGACCAGCGATGGTCTGGGTGAAGCCGATGGTGCGCAGTAGTGCGAAATCGATGTCGATCATGATGGAGTGTGTTCCCGGATTCGTGATGCTCGCGCCATGCACGAGCAGAAGCCGCACAGCAGCAGCGCAGGCAAAAAGAAAACGGAGGTCGGCGCGCGATCAGTCGCGCATCAACACAGGCTCGATCAGTCGGTGAAGGGCAGGCGTTGAGACGGAATCAGGCGGCCGACTGGAGGGCAATGGCATTCGAACGCATAGTGAAGTCTCCTGTGGCAGTGGTATGAGGTTGCCAGCATCCCACGCCGCACCGGTGCAGTCAAGGGTGCTATATTAAGCCGCATGACGAATCTGGCCCGCCTGCGCGACTTTGTCGCCGCTTTCACCCGCCTTGCCGACCAAGGGGCAGGGGAGGAACGCATCTTCAGCGAGGGCAAGGCGCTGCTGGCGTCGCTGGTGGCGCATGACGACTGGCTGCCGCCGGAATTCGCCCGCACCAGCGCCGAACGCTATCAGCAGTATCTGCTGTACTGCGATCCGGCGGAACGCTTTCGGTCGTCAGCTTCGCCTGGGGGCCGGGGCAGGCCACGCCGGTGCACGACCACACCGTCTGGGGCATGGTGGGCGTGCTGCGCGGCGCCGAGCGCTGCGAGGAATTCGCGGGCGCGGCGCTGCGCCCGGCCGGTTCGCACCACCTGGCCGCGGGCGCCATCGATCTCGTTTCGCCCCGGATCGGGGATGTGCACCGGGTCTCGAATGCCTTTGCCGACCGCGATTCGATCAGCATCCACGTATGCCCGGCGCCAATATCGGCAAGGTCGAACGGCACGTGTTCGATCCGGCGACGGGCGCGGCCAGCCGCTTCGTCTCCGGCTACACGAACGCGGCCTCACCCGGGCTGTTGCGTATAATCGACGCTTAGCCTGAACCAACCAACATCAGAGAACAACATCAATGGCATCATCGAACGACAATATCAGCATGGCCGTGTTCTGCGACTTCGAGAACGTGGCACTGGGCGTGCACGACGCGAACTACGAAAAATTCGACATCAAGCCGGTCCTGGAGCGTCTACTCCTCAAGGGCAGCATCGTGGTCAAGAAGGCGTACTGCGACTGGGAGCGCTACAAGGGCTTCAAGGCCACCATGCATGAAGCGAACTTCGAACTGATCGAAATTCCGCACGTGCGCCAGTCGGGCAAGAACTCGGCCGACATCCGCCTCGTCGTCGATGCGCTGGATCTGTGCTACACCAAGTCGCACGTGAACACCTTCGTGATCATCAGCGGCGATTCGGACTTCTCGCCCCTGGTATCGAAGCTGCGCGAGAACGCCAAGCAGGTGATCGGTGTGGGCGTCAAGCAGTCGACCTCGGACCTGCTGGTGGCAAACTGCGACGAATTCATTTTCTACGACGATCTGGTGCGCGAAGTAAAACGTGCGGCCGCCAAGCGCGACGAGCGCAAGCAGCCGCCGCAAGCGCAAAGTCGCCTGACGAAGGCAATCGCCGCAAGGAAGAAATGGAAGCGCGCAAGGCGCAGGCGATCGAGCTGGTGGTCGAGATGTTCGACGCGCTGGTGTCCGAACGCGGCGACAGCGGCAAGATCTGGGCGTCGCTGCTCAAGGACACGCTCAAACGCCGCCGTCCGGATTTCAACGAGACCTATTATGGCTTCCGCACCTTCGGCAATCTGCTGGAAGAGGCGCAGAACCGCGGCATGCTCGAATTCGGGCGCGATGAGAAGTCGGGCGCGTATGTGTACCGCAGCAGCGCAGCGCATGTGGCCAGCGCGCCGGTGAGCGAGCCGGTGGTGCAGGAAGCGGCGCCGGTGGAAGCGGTGGTTGAAGAACAGGCGCCAGCCAAGCCGGAATCGCGCCGCCGCGGCGGACGCGGTGGACGCAAACAGGCCGAGACGGTTGACGAGGTGGTTGAAGTGGTTGAAGTGGTTGAGGTTCAGCCTGAACCTGAGCCGGAAGTGCAGGAAAAACCGCGTTCTACGCGTGGTGGACGCAAGCCTGCTGCCAAGAAGGCGGAAGCAGTCGAAGTGGCTCCGGAGCCGGAAGCCGCGCCAGCGCCAGCCAAGAAAGCCGCCCGCCCACGCCGTCCGGCCAAGCCGAAAGCTGCAAAAGCCGAATAACCTTCCCGTCGCCCTCGCGAAGGCGGGGGCCCATAGCACGTCACCGAATTCGGAGACGCTATGGGCCCCCGCCTGCGCGAGGGCGACGTGGTGGTGTGCATCCTTCGCGACGTGTGGTGCGCTTCTTTCGCCTCCCGCTTTTAGCTTGCCCCTGCACACTCGCCCAAAATGGGGCACACTGACATCTTGATCACCGCACCGGGTCTCAAGGAGTTTGCAATGCAATTGCCTATCGTGCTTACCTTGTCGCTGGCCCTGCTGGCGCTTACCGCCATGGCTGCGCCGCCGAAGGCCGACCATCCCATCCTCGGCATCTGGCGGCTCACCCTCCCGGACGGCAGCTGCTCCGAGATCTATCGCTTCCGCGGCGACGGCACCACCTTTGTCACCAGCGCCGAAGAAATCTCCGAAAGCGAATTCGACATCCCGGCCGAGCCCAGCGCCAAGGGCTTCTACAAACTCACCGACCACATCGTGCGCGACAACGGCAAAAAGGATTGCATCGGCGGCGTCACCAAAATCGGCACCAAGGCCACCCATTTCGTCCAGTTTCACCCGTCCGGCTCGCTGTTCGTCATGTGCGTGAAAGAGTCGCTCGACGCCTGCATCGGCCCCTTCCTGCGCCTGCCCGGGCAGGATTCCTGAGCCGATGGTCCGGATCGGCGTCATCTCCGATACGCACGGCCTGCTGCGCCCGGAGGCGCTAGCCGCGCTCGCCGGATGCGACCACATCGTCCACGGCGGCGACATCGGCGGCCAGGACATCCTCGACCAGTTGCGCGCGATCGCGCCTGCTGACCGTCGTGCGCGGCAATAACGACCGCGCGCCATGGGCTGACGCCGTGCCCGAGACGGCGCGCGTGCAGATCGCTTCTACCTCACGCTGTTTGCCGTGCACGACATCGCCACCATCGGCCTCGACCCGGCCGCCGAAGGGATCGCCGTCGTCGTCAGCGGCCACTCCCACCAACCGCTGGCCGAATGGCGCGGCGGCGTGCTGTACCTCAATCCAGGCAGTGCGGGGCCGCGCCGCTTTCGCCTGCCGGTCTCGCTTGCCCACCTGAGCATCGACGGCGCCGCCCCGGCCGCCCGCATCATCGAACTGGCCGTATAGGTTATATTGCTGGCCAGTTGAACTATTGCATTGGGGCACTATGTCGCCGTCCGTCCTGTTTCTCATCCTTATCGCCTACTTTGCCCTGCTGGTGGGCGTTGCCTGGCTGACTTCGCGCCACGCCAATAATGAAAGTTTCTTCATCGGCAACAAAAGCAGCAACTGGATGCTGGTCGCTTTCGGCATGGTCGGCACCACGCTGTCCGGCGTGACCTTCATCAGCGTGCCGGGCGCGGTCGGGCGCGACGGTTTCCGGCTACATGCAGATCCTGATCGGCTACGTGATCGGCTACATCGCGGTCGCCTTCATCCTGTTGCCGCTGTATTACCGCCTGAAGCTGACCTCGATCTACCACTACCTGGACGTGCGCCTCGGGCGCCGCGCCTACCAAAGCGGGGCCGCGTTCTTCATCCTGTCGCGCCTGCTGGGCGCCACGGCACGGCTTTACCTGGTCGTCAATATCCTGCAGGCGATCATTCTCGACAGCCTGGGCGTGCCGTTCTGGATGACGACCCTGATTATCCTGGGCATGATCCTGGTCTACACCTACCAGGGCGGCGTCAAGACCATCGTCTGGACCGACACGCTGCAAACGTCCTGCATGCTGTTTGGCCTGGTCGCCTGCGTGGTGTTCCTGCTCGGACAGCTCGACATGGGCGTCGCCCAGAGTCTGGCGCAGATGAGCGAACGCGGCCTGTCGCGCGTGTTTGACCGACGCCGACAGCCCCGGCTTCTGGCTCAAGCAGATCGTGGCCTAAGCATCTTCATCGTGATCACCATGACCGGGCTGGACCAGGAGATGATGCAGAAGACCATCTCCGTCAAGACACTGCGCGATTCGCAGAAGAACCTGCTGACCCTGACCGTGATCCTGGTGCTGGTCCTGACCCTGTTCATGTTCCTGGGCGGCTTGCTGCATCTGTACGCGCCGCTGGCGGGCGTGACGGCCAGCGGCGACAAGCTGTTCGCCGCCGTGGTCATGGGTCATTTGCTTAAAGCAGCGGTACAGGTGATTTTCCTGGTGGCGCTCATTTCGGCGCTGTTCCCCAGCGCCGACGGCGCCATCACGGCGCTGACCTCGACCGTCTGCATCGACCTGCTGGGGCTGCAGCGCCGCCAGGACTTGTCCGAGGCGGACAAGGTGCGCTGGCGCCACCGCGTGCACCTGGGTTTCGCGCTCCTGTTCCTGCTGCTGGTGATGGCGTTCAAGCTGGCCGACAGCCCGAGCATGATCGCGGTGGTGCTCAAGCTGGCTTAGCTATACCTATGGTCCGCTGCTGGGCCTGTTCGCCTTCGGCATCCTGACGCGGCGCAGCCTGCGTGAGCGCTGGGTGCCGCTGGTGGCGGTCAGCGGACCGGTTTTATGCTGGATCCTTGAGCTAAATCAGGGATTGCTGCTGGGCAGCTATCGACTGGGGCTTGAACTGTTGATTATCAATGGCATATTGGTATTTGCGGGATTGTGGGTGATTTCGCGTCCGCAGGAAGGCGCGCAGAAGTGATCATTTAGACCACAAGGCGCTGCGATTTCGCTTAGAGTAGCAAGGTTGTAGCTTTCCATCACTTTCAATTTCTGCCGGAGTTTCGATGTCATTCAAACCCTTGTCCTTCCTGCGCCGTGGCTTTGGCATGTTCTGGGGCGCCCTGGACGCTACACGCCGCACCGTTTTCAACCTGATTTTCCTGCTGTTCCTGATCGTTATCATCAGCGCGATCTTCTCAGGGCGGACCGAAACCGATCGCCCCGCGTACCGCCCTGGTGCTCGAACTCAAAGGCGAGCTGGTCGAACAGCACAGCGGTACCGTGCGCGACGTCTTCGTGGCGGGCCTGTCCGGCGACAACCAAAAGAGCGTGCAGCTGCGCTGACATCCTGACCGTGCTCGAGACGGCGGAAAAAGACAAGAACATCACCACCATCGTCCTGCTGCTGGACGAGCTCGACGGTGCTTAAGCCTGGCCACGCTGCACGAAGTGGGCGCCGCGCTCGACCGCGCCAAGGCGGCTAAAGCAAGAAAGTGGTCGCCTGGGGCGGCGCCTATGACCAGAAGCGCTACCTGCTGGCGTCGCACGCCGACGAGGTCTATCTGCACCCGATGGGCAATGTGATGATCGAAGGTTTCGGCCGTCACCGCAATTACTACCGCGATGCGCTCGACAAGCTGGGCGTGACCGTCAACCTGATGAAAGTGGGCACCTACAAGAGCGCTGCCGAACCGTACATCAGCAACGGCCCGTCGCAGGCGGCGTCGGAAGCGGAAGCATATCTGTACAACGCGATGTGGGAAGGCTATACCACCGACGTTGAAAAGAACCGCAAGCTGCTGGCGGGGCAGCATCATGAAAATGATCAACGATCTGCCCAAGCTGATGGAAGCGACCAATGGCGATGTTGCCAAGCTGGCGCTGGAAACCAAGCTGGTGGACGGCATCAAGACGCGACGACGAAGTGCGTGCCATGCTGATCAAGCGCGGCGCCCTGGATGAAAAATCCAAGAGCTTCCGCCAGGTCGCGTTCAACGACTACCTGGGGCGCGTGCATCCGAAGCTGTTTGGCGACGCGATCGGCGTGGTCGTCGCTTCCGGCGAGATCACGGACGGCGTGGCTGCCCCGGGCGCCATCGGCGGCCAGTCGACCGCTGCCCTGATCCGTCAGGCGCGCGAAGACGACGACATCAAGGCCGTCGTGCTGCGGGTCGATTCGCCAGGCGGCAGCGCCTACGGTTCCGAACTGATCCGCCGCGAGCTGGAACTGACGCGCGGGGGCAAGCAAGCCGGTCGTGGTGTCGATGGGTAACGTCGCGGCATCGGGCGGCTACTGGATTTCGATGGCGTCCGACGAAGTCGTCGCCGACCGTTCGACCGTGACCGGTCTGATCGGCGTGTTCTCGTTGATTCCGACCGCCGACAAGGTGGCCGACAAGCTGGGCATCCATACCGCAGGCCACACGACGACCTGGCTGGCTTGGCGCCTACAACCCGCTGCGTCCGCTGGACCCGCGCTTCGGTCAGCTGGTACAGAGCAGCGTCAACCATATTTACGCCGAGTTCACCGGCAAGGCCGCGCAGGCACGCAAGACCACCCCGGCCAAGATCGACGAAGTGGGCCAGGGCCGCGTCTGGACCGGCCTGCAGGCGCAGGAACGCGGCCTGATCGACACCATCGGCAGCTATGGCGACGCCGTCAAGTCGGCCGCCAAGCGCGCCAAGCTGGGCAGCAACTACCGTCTGTCGTACATCGAACGCGAAGGTTCGGCATTCGAAAAACTGCTGACCAAGTTCGGCGCCACCTCGACCCAGGTGTTCTCGATCCAGGTCAAGCTCGGCATGTTGCCGCCTGGCCTGCCGCAAGGCGCGGTGGCCGATGTCACCAAAGAACTGACCTGGCTGAACGACATGTCGGCCAGCCGCACGCCGTACCAGGCGATCGTGCACTGCATGTGCACTGCGCCATAGGCGCTTTTTGTAGCGAGTTTGTAACGGCTTGTAGCAGCTAAAACAGCCGGTCCCAGCGGGCGCATGTCGAACATGCGCCCGTTTTTATTGGGGGTCGCATTTCTGAGGGCAACAGGGGCAGGAGAGGGCAGGGGACGAAAGCGGCACTATGTAAAACGGCACTGTGCGCTAGGAAACATATGGGAGCGGACGGCCATGCTACAGTCAACTTGATATCGTTGCATACACGACAAGGAAAAGCATGAAAGCCGCCCTCACCACGCCACCGCCGCGCAACCGCCGCGCCAAGATCATCGGCAGCATCATCGCTGTCCTTGCCATGGCCGCGCTTGGCGGCCTGGCCTGGTACCTGACCCATCAGCCCAAGGACGCGGGCGCGATGCAGGCTTGGCGGCCCCCGGCGGACCCGGTGGACCCGGCGGGCCGGGCGGTGGCGGCGGGCGCGGTGGCCGTGGCGCCACCACGGTCGGCGTCGCCACGGCGGAGCTGGCCGACATTCCGGTCAATCTCGAAGCCCTTGGCACCGTCACCGCGGCCGCCACCGCGACCGTGCGTCCGCAGGTGTCCGGCATTCTGCAGAAGATCCATTTCAGCGAAGGCCAGCTGGTCAAGGCGGGGCAGGTGATGGCGACCATCGATCCGCGCTCGTTCGAGATGGCGCTGCTGCAGGCGTCGGGCCAACGCCAGCGCGACGAGGCCCAGCTGGCCAGCGCGCCGTGACGCTCGAGCGTTTCCGCACGCTGCTGGAGCAGGACTCGATCGCGCGCCAGGACGTCGACACCCAGGCCGCGCTGGTCAAGCAGCTGGAAGGCACGGCCATGACCGACCGCGCTGCCGAAGGCATCGCCAAACTGAACCTGAGCTACACCCAGATCAAGGCGCCGATCACCGGCCGCGTGGGTCTGCGTGTGGTCGACATGGGGAACCTGGTCTCCAGCGGCGACGCGGCCGGTATCGCCGTCATCACGCAGCTGTCGCCGATCGATGTTGAATTCGCGGTGCCGCAGGACCGCGTGCCGTCCCTGCAGGAGAGCATCCACAGCGGCGCCAATTTGTTTAAGCTGCCGCCTTCGACCGCACCCGCACCAATTCGCTCGCCCGTGGCAAGTTCGCCGCGCTCGACAACCAGGTCGACGTGCAGACCGGTACCGTGCGCGCCAAGGCGCGCTTTGCCAATGACGACCAGGCGCTGTTCCCCAGCCAGTTCGTGAACCTGCGGCTGGAACTGCGCACCATCAAGGACGCGGTCATGGTGCCGGTCACCGCGCTGCGCAACAGCAGCACAGGCGACTTTGTCTATGTGCTCAACGCGGCCGACCGCACGGTGGCCGTGCGGCCCGTCACGCGCGGCCAGGCAACGGTCGACAAGGTCCAGATCAAGACCGGGCTGGAAGGCGGGCGAACAGGTGATCACGGAAGGTGCGGACCGCCTCAAGGATGGCGCGCGTGTCACGCTGCCGGGCGACAAACCGCAGACTGGCGCGGGCGGTGGCCGCCGTGGCGGGCGCCGCAGTGCCGAGGGCGCTGCACCGGCGGAAGCGGCAGCCGGCGGCGTCGGCCGCATCGTCGGCATCGGCAGCATCGGCAGCATCGGCAGCATCGGCGCCGGCCGCCGAAGGCGAACGCAAACGCTGGCGCGATGGCGCCGGCGGGCGAACGGCCGCGCCGTCAGCGTGAAGGCACGGAGCAGCAATGAGCCCGTCGGCCCCCTTTATCCGGCGGCCGGTCGCCACCTCGCTGCTGATGCTGGCGATCGTGCTGGCGGGGCTGGTCGGCTTCAAGTTCCTGCCGCTGTCGGCGCTGCCCCAGGTCGATTTTCCAACCATCCAGGTGCAGACGCTGTACCCGGGCGCCAGCCCCGAGGTGATGGCGCGTACGGTGACGGCGCCGCTGGAACGGCGCTTCGGCCAGATGGCGGGCCTGAACCGCATGAGTTCCACCAGCGCGGCCGGGGTGTCGATCGTGACGCTGCAGTTCGGCCTGGGCCAGACGCTGGACGTGGCCGAGCAGGAAGTGCAGGCCGCGATCAACGCCGGCGGCTCGCTGCTGCCGACCGACTTGCTTGCGCGCCGCCCGTGTACGCCAAGGTCAACCCGGCCGACGCGCCGGTGCTGACGCTGGCGATCACGTCGGACACGCTGCCGCTGACGGAAGTGCAGAACCTGGTCAACACGCGCCTGGCGCTCAAGATCAGCCAGGTGTCCGGCGTGGGCCTGGTCACGCTCAGCGGCGGGCAACGTCCTGCGGTGCGGATCCAGGCCGATACCGGCGCGCTCGCGTCCTACGGTCTGGGACTCGACACGCTGCGCACGGCGATTTCCGGCGCCAACGCCAACAGCGCCAAGGGTAATTTCGACGGGCCGTCGCGCTCCTACGCGATCAATGCCAACGACCAGCTGATGACGGTGCCCGATTACGAGAACCTGATCGTCGCCTACCGCAACGAAGCGCCGGTGCGCCTCAAGGATGTGGCCAAGGTGGTCGACAGCGCCGAGAACGTCAAGCTCGGCGCCTGGGCCAACATGAAGCTTAGCCATCATTCTCAACGTGCAGCGCCAGCCGGGCGCCAACGTGATCGCCACCGTGGACGCGATCAAGAAGCAGCTGCCGGAACTGGCCGAGGGCTTGCTTAAGCATCGGTGCGGCTGGACGTCCTGTCCGACCGCACGACCGGCATCCGGGCTTCGGTCATGCACGTGGAATTCGAACTGCTGCTGGCCGTGGCGCTGGTGGTGCTGGTGATTTTCGCCTTCCTGCACAGTATCCGCGCTACCGTGATCGCCAGCCTGGCGGTGCCGATCTCGCTGATCGGCGCCTGTGGCGTCATGTACCTGCTCGGCTACAGCCTGAACAACCTGAGCCTGATGGCGCTCACGATCGCGACCGGCTTCGTGGTCGACGATGCGATTGTCATGATCGAGAACATCGCGCGCTATATCGAAAAGGGCGACAAGCCGATGGACGCCGCCCTCAAGGGCGCGACCCAGATCGGCTTTACCATCATCTCGCTGACGGTGTCGCTGATCGCGGTGCTGATACCCTTGCTGTTCATGGGCGACGTGGTAGGCCGCCTGTTCCACGAGTTCGCCATCACGCTGGCGATCACGATCCTGATCTCGGCGGTGGTGTCGCTCACGCTGGTGCCGATGATGTCCGGCCGCTGGCTGCGCAGCCACGCCGACGAGCATCCGGGCGCCATGGCGCGCCGCACGCAGGCATTCTTTGACAGCGTGATCGTGCGCTACGACCATGCGCTCGACTGGGTGCTGGCGCGCCAGGGCCTGACCCTGATCGTGGCGCTGGCCACGCTGATCCTCACGGCGCTGCTGTACATCTGGATACCCAAGGGCCTGTTCCCGACCCAGGACACGGGGCAGCTGCAGGCGCGGGTGGAGATGCGCCAGGCGATTTCCTACGACCGCATGGCCGAACTGCAGCAGCAGGCCGCGCGCGGATCCTGGCCGATCCCGACGTCGCCTCGCTCAGCTCCAACGTGGGCGTGGATGCGGCCAACAACATGATGCTTCACACCGGCCGCATGCTGATCAACCTCAAGCAAAAACGCAGCAGCAGCCAGGAAGAGACCATGAACCGCCTGCGCAAGCGCGTGGCCGACGTTGCTTAAGCGTGACCCTGTACCTGCAGCCGACCCAGGATCTGACGATCGACGCCGAAACGGGGCCGACCCAGTACCGCGTGTCGATCGAAGGGGCGGACAATGCCACCGTCACCGAGTGGGCGACCAAACTGGTCAGGAAGCTGCAGGGCGACCAGCACGTGCGCAACGTGGTGACCGACGCCGACAAGCGATGGGCGCGGCGGCCATGGTCAGCATCGACCACGATACCGCTTCGCGCATGTCGGTCACGGCCGCGTCGATCGACGACGCGCTCTACAGCGCCTACGGCCAGCGCATCGTCTCCACCATCTTCACCGAGACCAACCAGTATCGCGTGATCCTGGAAGCGCAGCGCGACGAAGCGATGTCGGTCGGCGCGCTCGGCCAGCTGCCGCTCAAGACCGGCTCCGGCAAGACCACACCGCTGGCGGCGGTGGCCAGCGTGGTCGAACAGGACGCGCCGCTGCAGATCACCCACGTGGCGCAGTATCCGGCCACCACCATCGGCTTCGATACCGCGCCCGGCGTGTCGCTGGGCCAGTCGGTCGAGGCGATCCGCGCGGCGGCCAAGGCGATCGGCATGCTTAAGCCGCGGTCAGCATGAGCTTCCTGGGCGCCTCCGGTGCGTACGAGAATTCGCTGTCGAACCAGCTGTGGCTGATCCTGGCGGCGGTGGTGTGCGTGTACATCGTGCTCGGCGTGCTGTACGAAAGCTATATCCATCCGCTGACGATCCTGTCGACGCTGCCCTCGGCCGGCGTGGGCGCGCTGCTGGCGCTGATGATCAGCGGGCAGGACCTGGGCGTGATCGGCATCATCGGCATCATTCTCCTGATCGGCATCGTCAAGAAGAACGCGATCATGATGATCGATTTTGCGATCGAGGCCGAACGCGAGCAGGGCATGGCGCCGCGCGAGGCGATCCAGCAGGCGGCGCTGCTGCGCTTCCGCCCGATCCTGATGACGACCCTGGCGGCCCTGTTTGCGGCCGTGCCGCTGATGCTGGGCTGGGGCGAGGGCGCCGAACTGCGCCGTCCGCTCGGTCTGGCGATCTTCGGCGGCCTGATCGTGAGCCAGTTGCTGACGCTGTTCACGACGCCCGTCATTTACCTGGGCTTTGACCGCCTGGCGCGGCGCTGGAGCTAAGCAGGGCGGCGAAGCGGCCGGAGTGGCCAAGTGAACCTGTCCGAACCGTTCGTCCGGCGCCCGATCGCCACCGTCCTGCTGACGCTGGGGATCGCGCTGGCCTAAGATCGGCGCCTTCTTCGTGCTGCCGGTGTCGCCGCTGCCGCAGGTCGATTTCCCGACCATTTCGGTCAGCGCGTCCCTGCCGGGCGCCAGCCCGGACACCATGGCCACCAGCGTGGCCACGCCGCTCGAACGGCGCCTGGGCGTGATCTCGGGCGTGAACGAAATGACGTCCAACAGCGGCAGCGGTTCGACCCGGGTCAGCCTGCAGTTCGATTTGAACCGCAAGATCGATTCGGCCGCGCGCGAAGTGCAGGCGGCGATCAGCGCCGCCCGCAGCGACCTGCTTAGCCACGCTCAAGAGCAACCCGACCTACCGCAAGGCCAATCCGTCGGACGCGCCGATCATCATTCTGGCGCTGACCTCGCCGACCAAGTCGCCGGGCCAGATATTCGAGTCGGTGTCGAACCTGGTGCAGCAGAAGCTGGCGCAGGTCAAGGGCGTGGGCGACGTGGAAATCGGCGGCGGCTCGCTGCCTACCGTGCGCGTGGAACTGCTGCCGTATGCGCTCAACCGCTATGGCGTCTCGACCGAGGATGTGCGCGCGGCCATCCAGGCGACCAATGCCAACCGCCCCAAGGGCGCGATCGAAGGCAATGGCATGCGGCTGCAAATCTATTCGCAGGCGGCCAGCACCACGGCGGGGCGCAGCGCGGCGGACTACCGCGGCCTGGTGGTCGCCTGGCGCAATGGCGCGCCGGTGCGGCTGGACGACGTGGCCGAAGTGATCGACGGCGTGGAAAACATCAATACGCTGGGCCTGTTCAACGGCAAACCGGCCGTGGTCGTGCTGGTCACGCGCCAGCCGGGCGCCAACGTGATCGAGACGGTGGACGGCGTGCGCGACCTGCTGCCCTCGCTGCAGGCGCAGCTGCCCAAGGACATCAAGCTGGAAGTCGCGTCCGACAGCACCAACTCGATCCGCGCCTCGCTGCACGAGATCGAAGTGACGCTGATGATCTCGATTCTGCTCGTCGTGCTGGTAGTAAGCGTGTTCCTGCGCAGCGTGCGCGCGACCATCATTCCGGCGGTGGCGACCGTGGTGTCGCTACTCGGCACCTTCGGCGTCATGTACATGCTCGGCTTCCAGCCTGAACAACCTGTCGCTGATGGCGCTGACGGTGGCCACCGGCTTTGTCGTCGACGACGCCATCGTGGTGCTGGAAAACACCGCGCGCCATATCGAAAGCGGCATGGACCGCATGAAGGCGGCTTTGCTGGGCGCGCGCGAAGTCGGCTTCACGGTGCTGTCGATCAGCCTGTCGCTGGTGGCGGTGTTCATTCCGCTGCTGTTCATGGGCGGGCAGGTCGGACGCCTGTTCCGCGAATTCGCGGTCACCCTGTCGGCGGCGGTCCTGATCTCGCTCGTGATTTCCCTGACCACCACGCCCATGATGTGCGCCTGGCTGCTCAAACCCGGCCAGTCGCAGCGCCAGCCGGGGCGCCTGGCACGCTGGGCCGAACGCGGCTTCGACTGGGTGCACAAGACCTACGCCCATTCGCTCGACTGGGCGCTCGGCAGCATCGCGCTGATGATGGTGATCTTCTTCTTCGTCATCGGCCTGAACGTGTACCTGTTCGCGGCGGCGCCGAAAGGCTTTTTCCCGCAGCAGGATACGGGCCAGATCAACGGCGGCATCCGCGCCGACCAGAGCATCTCGTTCCAGGCGATGCAGGAAAAGCTCAAGCAGCTGGTCGACATCATCCGCGCCGATCCGGCCGTGGCCACCGTGGTCGGCTTTACGGGCGGCTCGCGCGGGGCGGCGGCTTCATGTTCATCAACCTCAAGCCGGTGGCCGAGCGCGACGTGGGCGGCCAGGCCGTGATCGCGCGCCTGCGCCCGCAGCTGGCACAGGTGACGGGCGTGTCGATGTTCCTCAACCCGGTGCAGGATCTGCGCATGGGCGGGCGCCAGTCCAACTCCACCTACCAGTACACGCTCAAGAGCGACAAGCGCGAGGATCTCAAGCTGTGGGCCTAAGAAGCTGGCCGAATCGATGAAGCGCCAGGACGCGCTGGTCGATGTCGACACCGACCAGGCCGAGAACGGCGTCGAGATGTACGTCAAGATCGACAAGGACAGCGCCGCGCGCCTGGGCATCAATCCGCGCGACGTCGACAATGCGCTGTACAACGCCTTCGGCCAGCGCCAGGTGGCCACCATCTACGACGAGCTCAATCAGTACAGCATCATCATGGGTGTGGCCAAGCGCTACTCGCAAACGCCGGAAGCGCTGGCGGACGTGTATGTGCTTAGGCCAAGGGCGCGTCGCAAAGCGCGTCGGCCAACCTGACGGCCGCGCGCGACCCGTCCAGCGGGCAGGCGCTGTCCAGCGCCGCGACCACCATGGTGCCGCTGTCGGCGATCGCCAGCTTCGCCGAGAGCGCAACCCCGACCTCGGTCAATCACCAGGACGGCGAACTGGCGACGACGGTCTCGTTCAATCTGGCCGAAGGCAGCAATCTGGCCGACGGCAAGGCGGCCGTGAAGCAGGCCGAGGCCGACATCGCCATGCCGACCAATGTGCGCGGCAGCTTCCAGGGCACGGCGCGCGGCCGACGATTCAAACAAGGAGCAGCCGCTGCTGATCCTGGCCGCGATCGTGGTCATCTACATCGTGCTCGGGGTGCTGTACGAAAGCCTGATCCATCCGATCACGGTGCTGTCGACGCTGCCGTCGGCGGGCGTGGGCGCGGTGCTGGCGCTGCTGATGTTCAAGATGGATTTCTCGATCATCGCCCTGATCGGCGTGTTCCTGCTGATCGGGATCGTCAAGAAGAATGCGATCCTGATCATCGACTTCGCGCTTGAAGCGGAGCGCTCGCGCGGCCTGTCCGCGCACGATGCCGTACGCGAGGCGTGCCTGCTGCGCTTCCGGCCGATCCTGATGACGACCCTGGCCGCCGCCCTCGGCGCCTTGCCGCTGGCGATCGGCTTCGGCGAAGGTTCCGAGCTGCGCCGTCCGCTCGGCGTGGCCATCATCGGCGGCCTGATCGCCAGCCAGCTGCTCACCCTCCTGACCACGCCGGTGGTGTATGTGGTCATGGACAAACTGCGCCGCCGCGGCCCGCTCGACCGCGAGCTGGGCCACCATACCGACCATGCGGTCTCACCCAACTGACAAGAGGCAGCCATGCGCCCAATGATCCTGATCCTTCCCGTGCTGCTGGCTTAGGCTGTGCCGCTTACGCCGGCCTACCAGGTACCCGCCACGCCCGAACCGGCCGCCTTCAAGGAGGCCATGCCACTGGATCGCGGCGGCGCTTAGCCGACACGCTGGAGCGGGGGCCATGGTGGACCCTGTTCAATGACCCGATGCTCAACACGCTGGCCGAACAGGTGGAGGTGTCGAACCAGAACGTGGCGGCTGCCGTCGCCTCCTACGCCCAGGCGCGCTGGTGCAGGAGCAGCGTGCCTCGCTGTTTCCGTCGGTCGGCCTGAACCTGAGCGGCGAACGCTCGGGCGGGCGCAATGCCGACAGCGAGAACAGCTTCCGCTCGAACATCGGCGCCAGCTGGGAGCCCGATATCTGGGGCCGCCTGCGGGCTTGGCGTCTCCGCGGGGCCGGCGCGAACGCCTCGGCCAGCGAAGCCGATCTGGCCGCCGCGCGCCTGTCGGCCCAGGGCGAGCTGGCCACCAATTACTTCTCCCTGCGCCAGGCCGATGCCGCGCGCGCTGCTGGCCACGACCATCGAAGGCTACGCGCGGGTGCAGCAGATCACGCGCAACCGTTTTGACGCCTAAGCATCGCCGCCAAATCGGACGTGCTGCAGGCCGAAACCCAGCTGGCGAACGCGCGTGGACGCTCTGTCGCTGGCGCGCCAGCGCGCCCAGCTCGAACACGCGATCGCGGTCCTGACCGGCAAGGCGCCGGCCGACTTCACGCTGGCCCCTGCGCCGTGGCAGGCGGGCGTGCCCCAGATTCCGGTCGGCGTGCCTTCGCTGCTGCTGCAGCGCCGTCCCGACATTGCCAGCGCCGAGCGGCGCGTGGCGGCGGCCAACGCCCAGATCGGGATCGCCCGTTCCGCCTATTACCCGAACATCGGCTTGTCCGGCTCGGTGTCGTCGGGCGGCAGCAAGGTCGGGGATTTGTTCAGCGCGTCCAACTTGTTATGGTCGCTCGGGACCAGCGTGGCCCAGTCGCTGTTCAACGCGGGCGCCACGCGCGCCAATGTGGCCGGGGCCGAGGCCCAGCACCAGGCGGCAGTGGCGCGCTACCGCCAGACCGTGCTGGGCGCCTTTGGCGACGTGGAAAATCAGCTGACCACGACGCGCGTGCTGGCCGAGCAGCAGGCCTTGCGCCAGCAGGCGTCGCTGGCCGCCGACCAGGCCGAAACGCAAATGCTCAACCGTTACAAGGCGGGGCAGGTGAGCTATACCGAAGTGGTGCAGGCCCAGGCCAGCGCCCTGTCGGCGCGGCGCGCTGGTCCAGCTGCAGGCCGACCGCCAGACGACCGCGGTCGCGTTGATTCAATCACTAGGCGGAGGATGGCAAGCTTCAGTAAAATAGCGCCACCATGACCGAAAATACTTCCTCCCCATTGTCCGTTCCCTACGAGGTCCGGCGCTCCACTGTTCACGGCAACGGCGTTTTCGCCAGCCGCCATATCGACGCTAAGCGAATGCATCGTCGAATACCTGGGCGAACGCATCACGTCGGAGGAATCGGGCATCCGGGCGGAGCGGGGCGGTGGGCCGGTCAATCACACCTTCTTCTTCTCGCTGGCCGACGGCAATGTCATCGATGGCGGCAGCGGCGGCAACGATGCGCGCTACATCAACCATGCTTGCGAGCCGAACTGCGAAGCCTACGAGGAAGACGGCCGCGTCTTCATCTACGCGCTGCAGGATATTGAGCAGGGTGAGGAGCTTAATTACAACTACGCGCTCATCTACGAGGAGCGCCACACGGCGGCCGTCAAGAAGCTGTTCGAATGCCGCTGCGGCGCCCTGTCGTGCACGGGCACCATGCTGGCGCCCAAGAAGCGCAAGCCGCGCAAGCCACGCAAAGAGAGCGCCGTGGCCGCCTAACGGGCGTTCTCGGCGCCAGCCGCCTGCACCAGCTTGCCGTAGTCGCGGCTGTTGCGCACCTCTTCCACCGCCTTCCAGATGCGCTCTGCAAGGTCAGGCTCGGCCTTGACCAGGCGGTGCGACAGCATCAGAAAATAGGGCTTTTCCAGCAGCGGGACAGGCACCATCTCCAGCTGCGGCGCCAGCGGCCCGGCCATGAGCGTTGCCGCCTCGCTGTCGAATACGGCTGCGCCTGCCAGGCGGCCGGTCAGCAGCTTGCGCGCCACGCTGGTGATGGTGTCCTTGCTTTCATCGACCTGCACGTGCTGGGCGCGCAGCATGTCGCCCACCGAATAACCGAGTTGAAAACCGATCTTGCCATCGGCGTGGAGAAAGTGCGTGCCGTCCCAGTCGATGGGATTGCCCTTTTGCGCATCAGGAAATAGCGTGCCGTGTGCATGCGCTTTTGGGCGTCCGGCACAGCGTGGCCCGGGGCAGCGTGGCCCGGATAGACGCCGAAGGCGCGCCGGTCTTCGCTGAAACTGACGGTAAAGGCGCCGTCCACCTCGTTGGCCTGGAGCTTGCTGAGGCAACGCTTCCATGGCAAGGGCTGGTACTGGAAATAGAGATCGAGCTTCGGTTCGATCCGCTTGAGCAGCTCGAAGTTCAGGCCGTCGAGCTCCATCGTGCGCCAGGGGATGACCGGGCGGTTTTCGAAACAGAATGTCAGTTTGCGGGCCGCGAACACGGGCGAGCACAGGGTCAGGGCGAGCAGCCCGGCCAACCATCGTGATGTAACAGCGCTGATGCCTCGCATACAGGTCCTTCCGCCATAACTTGCCAAGAGTCTACACTTGTTTGGTGGCGGGGAACCAGATTTCAAATTGGGTTTGGCCGGTGCCGTTGGCGGCGAGGCGGTAGGGGAAGTCGTGGCGCGTCAATACTTCGCGCACGAACATGAGGCCGATGCCCTGGCCGCCTTTCTTGGTGCTCACGAACGGCGTGAACAGCTGGCGGGCTTAAGACTTCGCCGAGGCGGTTGCCCGAATCGATGACGGCCAGGCGCACCCGCTCGCCTTCCTGCGACAGCGAGAACTGGATGGTGCCCGGTTTGCCGCTTTCGGCCTGGGTGGTTTCGACCGCCTCCACCGCATTCTTGACGATATTGAGCAGGGCTTGTTCCATCAAATGGCTGTCCAGGCGCTGCAGGGGGACGTCGTCCCGCCGCAGCCAGCCGATCTCGATGCCGCGGCTCTTGCATGGTTCGCGGTTGAGCCAGAGGATGTCGTCCATGATGTCGGCCAGCGAAGCCGGGCGCAGCTCGGGGTGGGGCATCTTGACCACGCGCGTGAAGCGTTCGATGAACTCGCCCAGGCTCACGTTGCGGCGTTTGACTGCCACGATGGCGGTGCTGGAAGTCGACCCCGTCGCGCTCGGTCAGCTGGGACTTGTAGTACAGCAGCGAATCGAGCACCGAGCCGGTGGCCGCCACGGTATTGTTGACTTCGTGCGCGAGCACGCGGATCAGCTTGTCGTAGGTGGCGCGTTCCGAGCTTTCCAGTTCGTCCGTCAGTTCGTCCACCAGCAGGAAGTGGCGGCTGGAAGCCGCGGTCGTGGAAGTGGCCGCGCTGGGCCCGGTAGCGGCGGCCCTCGGCGTCGGTCAGCAGGCGGCTCTCGCCGAGCGGCAGCGTATTGAGCTGGCGCAGCAGGCCGGTATCGCCCCAGTAGCTGAGCGCCTTGCCCTTCGGCTCGTCCAGGTTCAGCAGCGCATGGGCGCTCGCGTTCATCAGGCTGATCTTGCCTTCGAAATCGAAAACGATGACCGCGCTCGGGGTCGCTTCGAGCAGGCTGTCGAGGAAGCCGCGCTGTTCGCCCAGTTCCAGCCGTTCGCGGTAGAGGGTACTGAGCATGGTGTTGAACAGGTGCACCAGCTCGTCCAGCTCGGGCAATTTGGAGTCGACCAGCCGGGCGGAATAATCTTCGTCCTCGAGCAGGTCGCGAAAGCGGGCCGTGTATTCGAGCGGGCGCAGTGCGCCGCGGATCAGGAACATGCCGAGCGCCAGGCTGGCCAGCAAAGCCAGTTCGATTGCCAGAAACACGACGACGTTGTTGCGGTACAAATGGATCGTGAAGCCGAACATGGCCAGGTGGATCGCGACCACGTACGCGCCGAGGCGCCAGCGCAGCGTCATTCTTCGGCCCCGCCACCGAGGCCATGGCGTTCCAGGCGACGGTAAAGGGCCGTGCGCGACAGACCGAGCGCCTGCGCCACGCGCGAAATATTGCCGCGGTGCTGGTCGAGCGCCTGCTCGATCATGCGCCGTTCCACTTGCTCGAGCGTCATGCCGTCCACGCCGAGGCGCTGCTGGCCGCTGCTGTCGTCGTTGTGCTCGGCGCCGACAAAATCGGCCTGCGTCAGCAGACTCTTGCCCGCCAGCAGGACGGTACGTTCGAGTGTCTGCTTGAGCTGGCGGATGTTGCCCGGCCAGGGCTGGGCGGCCAGCCAGTCCAGGGCCTGGGGCGTGAGCGTGACCGGCTCCAGCCCGTACTTGACGGCCACGCCTTCGATGATGTGCTTGGCCAGCAGCGGGATATCGGTACGGCGCTCGCGCAGGGGCGGGAGCCGGATCGTGATCAGGTTCAGGCGGTAAAACAGGTCCTCGCGGAAGTCGCCGGACGCGACCAGTTCTGCCAGCTCCTGGTTGGTGGCGGAGACGACGCGAATGTCTGCCTGCTCGCTGCGGCTGGCGCCCACGGGCTGGTAGCTCTGGTCTTGCAGTACACGCAGCAGTTTGACCTGGTCGCCGCGGTTCAGTTCACCGATCTCGTCGAGGAAGAGGGTGCTCTCGTGGGCGCAGGCGACGTGGCCCTTGCGGTCGGCCTTGGCATCGGTAAAGGCGCCGCGCACATGGCCGAACATTTCGCTCTCGAACAACGAGGGCGTGATCGCGCCCATATTGATCTTGACCGGCATGCGGTCGGCTGCGCGGACTGTTCTTGTGAATCGCGTCGGCAATGAGTTCCTTGCCGGTCCCGCTTTCCCCGAGGATCAGCACCGGCGCCTTGGTGCGGGCGACCTGGCCAATGGTGGCCAGTACGCGCAGCAGCTTGGGATGGGCGCCGACGATGGCGGCGAAATCGAACTGACGGTCGAGCGCCTGGCGGTTCAGGCGCTGCGGCGACAGCGAGGCCGACAGTTCCAGCGTGCTGGCGATCAGTTCGACCAGCTGCGCATTGTTCCACGGCTTGGTGAAGAAATTGGCGGCGCCACTTTGACGCCGCGCACCGCCAGCGCGATCGAGCCCCAGGCCGTCATCAGCAGGACCGGCGTATCGGGGGTGGCGTTCCTTGATCCTGGCCAGCAAGTCCATGCCTTCCTCGCCGCTGGTTTGCAGCGAGAAATTCATGTCCTGCAGCACCAGGCTGACCGGCTCGGCCGCCAACATGGCCAGCGCGGCGTCCGGCCCGTCGGAGCAGAGCGCCTCGTAGCCCGACTGCTTGAGCAGCAGGGCCAGCGAGACCTGGACGGCGGCATCGTCGTCGACAATCAAAATGCGTTGCTTGCGTGATTCCATCGGTTCTTTGCTATTCGTAATGCAGGGCTTCGGTCGGGCTCAGGCGGCTGGCGCGCCAGCCCGGGTACACCGAGCAGAGCAAGGATAGCAGATAGATGACCACCATCGACAGTGCGGCTGCCGTGAGGAAGACGCCCCAGTTCATGTGTTCGCCGAGCGCGCCCGTGATCGGCAGCTGGACCAGCAGCAACAGGCCGACCAGCATGGCCCCTGAGCTGAGCAGCAGCTGCTCGGCCACGATCTGGCCATAAATCTTGCTTGCGCGCTGGCGCCGATGGCGCGCCGCAGCCCCAGTTCCGGGATCCGGATCGTGGTGTTTTGCCACAGCACCCCGAACAGGCCGAAGGCGACCATCAGCAGCAGGAAGGTGGCGATCACGGACAGCACGATCATCGGCGTGATCTGGTTTTTCATCGCATCCTGGCGCCGCACCGACAGCGGCGCGATTTCATAGCTCCACGCATTATTGATCAGCTTGAGCTGGCGCGTCAGCGTTTCTTCGAAGGCGCGGGTCGTGCCCGGGGTGACCTTGACCAGGATCGAGCGCATGCCGCCGCGATAGATTTCCGGCACCGCGCGGGTGATGACCAGATTGGTCGGCGGCGAGAATTCACCCTTGCTGCGGTAATCCTCGATGATGCCGACGATGCGCATCGGCGGATTCTTGACCGTCTCGCGGGTCGGCTGTTCGAACACCTTGCCCAGGGCCGGGCCGGCTGCCGTACATGTCCCTGGCCAGGCGCCGGTTGACGACCACCGGGACGGCGGCCGCGCCATTGTCGCTGCGGCCGAAGGCGCGCCCTTCGAGCAGCGTCACGCCCATCAGGCCCAGGGCGTCGTCATCCATGTCGATCACGTCGGCCATGACCAGGCGCTTGTTGGCCGGGTCCGAGAAATTGCTGCGCATGGTGCGGGCCAGGTAGGGCGAGGTGCTGGCGAACGCCACCTTCTCGACGCCCGGAACGGCCGCCAGCGAGCGCGTGAAGGTGTCGTACACGTCGGGCGACATCCTGGCATTGTCGTCGGCGCTGCTGCTGATGCGCACCGACCAGACATCGTCGATCACAAAGCCGGTCGGCAAGTGATACAGCTCGGTACTGCGCACAACAAAGCCCGTAATGGCGAACACGACGATGAAGGCGAGCAGGATCTCGAGGCTGAGCATCAGATTGCGGCTCTTGCGCTTCCAGATCAGAATCAATAAATGGCGAAACATCAAACGGCTCCCTTCAAGGCATGGACAGGATCAAGGCGGGACATCTTCCAGGCGGGCAGGACGCCGGACAGCAAGCCGAAGAACAGGGTGATCAGCAAGCCATAGCCCATCACGGCCAGGTTCAGATCCACTTTCAGGTAGGGAATCAGCTCCGACCATTCGAGGGCGCGCAGCACCAGGGCCGAACAGCCCAGGCTGATCAGGCCGCATCGGCCAGGCAGAGCACGACGTTCTCCACGATCAATTGCCAGACCAGGTGGGCGCTGGTGGCGCCGAAGGCCTTGCGCACCCCGATTTCCGAGCTGCGTTCCATGATGCGGCCGCTGTTCAGGTTGACCAGGTTCAGGGGTAAGCAGCAGCATGAAGATGAACATCACGCTGAGCAGGACCGCGATCATGATGGCGGCGCCGGATTCGGATTTGTTGCTGTCGCCGATGGTCTGGCGTGCGATCGCATCGACCTTGTCGTCGGCCCAGAAGCGGATCTTGCTCCATTGCTTGGGGTCGCCAAAGTCGGCGCCGCGGGCCACGGTTTCCACATCCTTGCGGATCAGCGGCAAGTCGGCCGGGCTTTGACCCATCAGCAAGGCGATAAAGTCGCCGAAATAGGTTTGCCGGTAATCGCTGGACGGCATGGTGCTGATCGGGGCCCAGATGTCGGCGTAGGCATTGAGCTGCATTTCGTTCTCGACCACGGCAATGATGCGGAACTGCTGGCCGCTGACGCGGACCGTCTTGCCGACCGGGGAGGCGGCGCCAAACAGCTTGCGCGCCGATGCCTGGTTGACGACCGCGACAAAGCGGCCGTCGGCGTCGTCGTCGGCGGTGGGAAGGCGGCCCTCCAGGACGTGGAAGTCGAGGATTTTCCAGTAATTGGCGTCCGTCCTGCGCATGCTCAGTTCGGTGACGCGGCCTTCCTGGTAGACCGACACAGTGCTTGGACCGCTGGTGACGCCGACCAGTTCGACCGACTTGAGCGGCATCAGGTATTGCTCGATCAGCTTGTAGCCGAGCGGGCCGGTCAGGGTCTGGTTGCCGTCGGCCGACTCGGTATGCATGACCATCACTTGCAGGAAACGGTTGCTCTTGCCTTCCACCCCGGTCGGGTAAAAGGTGTTTTGCAGCAGGGCGGTGACCACCATCAGCACCACCAGCGTGAGCACGATGCACAGCAGGTTTATGGCAGTGAACAGCTTGCGGCGCATGAAGACTTTCCATGCGGTTAACAGGTAATTTCTGAACATGAGGGCTCCTAGGCGACCAGCTGGCCGTCGAACACGCGCACGATGCGGCCGACCTGGCGCGCCTCGTGCTCGTCGTGGGTGACCATGACAATGGTCGTGCCTTCGGCGTTGAGCTTTTTCAGGATGTCCATGATCTCGGCGCCCATTTTGCTGTCGAGGTTGCCGGTCGGTTCATCGGCCAGCAGCACTTGCGGGCGGCCGACGATGGCGCGGGCAATTGCCACGCGCTGCTGCTGTCCGCCGGACAATTGATTTGGGAAGTGATCCATGCGTGCGCCGAGGCCGACCTTTTCCAGCGCCTCGCGCGCCAGCTTGCGGCGCTCGGTGCCGGACATGCTGCGGTACAGCAGCGGCAGTTCCACATTGTCGATCACGCGCAGATCGTTAATCAGGTGGAAGCTCTGGAAAATGAAGCCGAAGGTGCTGTTGCGCATTTGCGCCACCTGCTTGTCCTTGTACGCCTTGACCGGGATGCCATCCACGTGGATGGTGCCGGTGCCGGGGCGGTCGAGCAGGCCGATCAGGTTGAGCAGGGTGCTCTTGCCGCAGCCGCTAGGGCCCATCATACAGACGAATTCGCCTTTTTTTACGTGCAGGTCGATGTCCTTCACGGCCAGGGTTTCCACTTTGTCGGTCTGGTAGGTCTTGCTGACTTTGTCGAGTTTGATCACGATGATTCTCTCTGGTTGGATTCAGTTGCTGATGCGAATGGTGCTGTGTTCTTTGAAGGAAGCGGTGTCGGAGACGATGAGCTTGTCGTGCAGGCGCGCGCCGCTGACGATCTCGACCACCTTGCCGTCATGCGCGCCGATCTCGACCTCGGTCATGCAGGGCCACGCCGTCGCGCACGATCCACACCGGCTGGCGGCCCTTGCCGTTGATGCCGGGGCCGGTGTCGGCGATCAGGACAGCCGGCTTTTCGCCGGTGATGACGGCAACGTCGACCCGCATCTTGTTGCGCAGCTGTGGATGATGCGGTTGGTCGAGCGCGACGATCAGCTTGATGGTGCCGTTCTGGATCTCGGGCAAGATGGTCTGGACGCGGCCGCTCAGGATGTCCTTGTCCTGCTCCACGCGCACCGCCAGGCCCGGGCTCAGCAGGCGCGCATGAAAGTCCGACAGCGTGGCCTCGACTTTGTAATTGTCGGGCTCGGAGACGCGCGCCACCAGCTGGCCCATCTGCACGCTGGCGCCTTCTTCCTCCAGCAACATGGTCAGGGTGCTTAGCGAAGGGGGCGCTCACGCGTGTGCGTTCGAGCAAGGCTTGCTGCTGATCGAGCTGCTTTTGCAGTATGCTTTTTTGCAAGCGCGCGCCCTCGATGCTGCTGCTGGTCGCGCGGCGCGTGTCGTCGATCAATTCCTTTTGCTGGCGCAGCTGGATTTCGAAGCGGGTGACATTCAGTTCCGCGGTCAGCATGTCTTCGCCGGACACGCCATGCCTACCTTGCGCAGCGTGGTGTAGCGGTCCTTCTTGACGCGTGCGCTTTGCAAGTCCAGTTCCAGCAATTCGATATTGCTGACCAGTTGCTTGCGCTTTTGTTCCAGCTCCAGCGTCAGGCCGCCGATGCGGTTTTCCTGCTGGGCCAGCTGCTCGCGCAGGCTGTCGAGGGCCAGGCGGATTGTATGGTCGTCCAGTTCGAGCAGCAGTTCAGCTACCGCGACTTTCTGGCCCGGCTTGGCATGCACCTTGGCGACCCGGCTCTGGATCGGGCTGGAAACGAATTCCTCGTGGACAGGAATGACGATGCTTCACCGCATTGACGGCATTCGCAATATCGCCGCGGCGCACTTCGCTGACGCGGATGTCGGCGCCGCTGACGCTGGGGCGCAGCACGCGGTTGAAGGCCCAGGCGCTGGCGCACACGGCGGCGAGGGCGGCGGCCGCGATCAAGTAGCAGGCGCGGCGGCGGTGTTGCAGGGTGAGAGGGGAGATTGCAGTATCCATGGGCACACTACAGCAAGGGCCGTGCCAGCCCGCGCGCAGGGGCTGGCAGCGCGATTGGCGGCCACAAATTGCCCGGCTTCGCCCAAGAGTGTCCGGAAACGGACACTCATACGGGTGTTGGCGGGCGTTGGGGGCAGACGTTGGGGGTCAGGTCTGACATTCGGACACGAGCTCAGGCGCCTTGCGCCTGAGCTCGTGTCCGAATGTCAGACCTGACCCCCAACGCTGACCGAATGCGGGCCTGCTCTCCCAACGCCTTCCCCGGCGCCTTGTGGGATATACTCCCGCTTGCATTTAATTTCCGGGGTATATCTTGTTGAAATCCATCGCATTGCCCGTCGCCTTGCTGGGCGTTTTCGCTACCACGAACGCTGACGAAGGCCAGTGGCAGCCACACCAGCTGCCGCAACTGAAAAACGAATTGAAGAAGGTCGGGATCACCATCCCGGCCGAGAAACTGGCCGATCTGAGCAAGCATCCGATGAGCGCGATCGTGTCGACCGGCAATTGCTCGGCCGCCTTCGTCTCGCCCGATGGCCTGATCGTCACCAACCACCATTGCGGCTACGACGCCGTGCAGCGCAATTCGACCGCTGAAAAGAATTACATCGCCAACGGCTTCCTGGCCAAGACCCGCGCCGACGAGCTGCCGGGCGGCCCGAACCTGCGCGTCTACGTGACCGACAAGGTCGAGAGCGTGACCGAGCGCGTGCTCAAGGATCTGCTTATGGGCCATGTCCGGCCGCGCGCTATGAACAAGTCCAGTCGCGCCTGGAAGGCGCTGACGGCCGAATGCGAGACCGACAAGAACTACCGCTGCACGGTGTCGAGTTTCCACCGCGGCCTCAGTACTACCGCATCCGCCAGATCATGATCCGCGACGTGCGCATGGTCTATGCGCCGTCCGACAAGATCGGCGAATACGGCGGCGAAGTCGACAACTTCGAGTGGCCGCGTCACACGGGCGACTTCTCCTTCCTGCGCGCCTATGTCGGCAAGGATGGCCGTCCGGCCGATCCTTCGCCCGACAACGTGCCCTACAAGTCGAAGGACTTCCTGGTCGTCTCGGCCGAAGGCCTGAAAAGCGGCGATCCGATCCTGCTGGCTTAGCTACCCGGGCCGCACCAGCCGCTACAAGCTGCCGTCGGAAATCCGCTTCGCACGCGACGTTAATTTCCCGGCCAAAGTGGCCGAGATCAAGGCCGATAACGGCACCATCGCGGCCGCCACCCGCGGCAATGCGGGCCATGAAGTGCGCTACGCGAGCGTGGTCAAGTCCGCCAACAACGTGCTCAAGAAAACCCAGGGCCTGCTGGACGGCTTTGCCCGCACCGACATCGCCGCCATCAAGGACGCGCAGGACGCCGAATTCCGCGCCTGGTACGCAAAACAGCCAGGCCTGTCGAAGACGATGCTGGCCGAACTCGATACCCTGATCGCGGCCGACATGGCGCTCGACGAAGAGGAATTCGCCTGGGGCGTCGCCTCGACCAGCGACCTGCTGCGCAGCGCCCGCACCCTGTATCGCCTCGCCGTGGAAAACAAGAAGCCGAACGCCGAGCGCGAAAGCGGCTTCCAGGAACGCGACCAGTCCTTCATCAAGGCCCGCCTGACCCGCCTCGAGCAGTCCTATGTGGCCAGCGTGGACGAAGCGCGCTTTACCGCTGCACTGCAGCGCTTCCAGCAAGCTGCCTAGCCAAGTCCCATTCGCCGGGACTCGATGCGCTGCTGCTGCGGCGCCGGACGCCGTGGCCGCCATGTACCGCCAGTCGCAACTGGGCGACACGGCCAAGCGCCTGGCCTGGATGGGCAAGGACACCGAGGCGTTTGCCGCGTCGGACGATCCCTTCATCCAGCTGGCCGTCAAGGGCTTCGACATTGCACGTTCGCTCGAAGAGCGCGGCAAGGAGATCGACGGTAATCTCGAACGCGTGATCCCGCAGTACATGGCGGCCATGATCGCGTACAAGAAGTCGCTCGGCAAACCGGTCTACCCGGACGCCAATTCGACCCTGCGCGTTACCTACGGCACCGTGTCCTCGTATTCGCCGCGCGACGGCGTCGTCAAGGGGCCGTTCACCACCGTCGAAGGGATCGTGCAAAAGCACACCGGCGTGGAGCCTTTCATCGCGCCGCAGGTGCTGATCGACGTGGTCAAACAGAAGCGCTATGGCGTGTTCAAGGATCCTGTGCTCGGCACGGTGCCGGTCAACTTCCTGTCCAGCGCCGACACCACCGGCGGCAACTCGGGTTCGGCGGTGATGAACAAGCGCGGCGAACTGGTTGGCCTCAATTTCGATTCGACCTATGAATCGGTGACCAAGGACTGGTACTTCGACAGCGCCATCACCCGCGCCATCCACGTGGACATCCGCTACATGCTGTGGGTGATGAAGGAGGTCGATCATGCGGACGACCTGCTCAAGGAAATGACGATCAAGTATCCGCGCAAGTAATCTATCCTGCGAGGGCCAACGGCACCTGAAAGACCCATGAACGAGACTCTGACTCTGCTCGGCATTACCACCACCTATCTCGAGCTGATCTCGTTCATCCTCGCGGTCATCACGGTGGCCCTGAACATCCGCCAGCTCCACTGGGCCTGGCTGTTTTCGATCGTGTCGTCGGCCACCTATGCGGTGGTGTTCTACGATGCGCTCCTGTACGGCGACATGGCGCTGCAGTTCGTGTTTATCTCGGTCTCGGTATGGGGCTGGTACCAGTGGCTGCACGGCGGGGCGCAGCGCGCAGCGCTCGCCGTCACGACCTCGTCGGCCAGGGCCTGGGGCTGGAGCATCGGCGCCTGGCTGGCCGGTTTCGCCGTCCTC
Organism: Massilia sp. H-1; assembly: GCA_024703915.1. Lineage (GTDB taxonomy): Bacteria > Pseudomonadota > Gammaproteobacteria > Burkholderiales > Burkholderiaceae_D > Telluria_A. The sequence goes on from CP087969.1 coordinate 4,748,708, forward strand.
GCGCTGTTCCTCGCCCGCTACACCAATACCGACGTGCCCAATATCGACGGCTTCCTGACCATGCCGGCAGCCTGGTCGGCCAGGTCCTCCTGTCGCGCAAGAAGGTGGAGAACTGGATCGTCTGGATCGTGGTCGACATCCTCTACGTCGGCCTGTACCTGTACAAGGGCCTCACCCTGACCGCCGTCCTGTATGGCATCTTCGTGATCATGGCTGTAGTCGGCCTGGCCACCTGGTACCGCGAAGCGAAGCGGCAGCCTAAGCATGAACACGCCGCTGCGGATCGCGATCCTGGGCGCCGAGTCGTCCGGCAAATCCACGCTGGCCGCGGCGCTCGCGAGCCACTATCAGACTGTCTGGGTGCCCGAATTCCTGCGCGAGTTCGTCGATGTGAATGGCCGCGTGCCCGAGGAAAGCGACCAGTTCCCGATCGCGCGCACGCAGATGGAACGCGAGAACGAGGCTGCAGCGCGCCCTCGCAGTTTCTGTTCTGCGACACGACGCCGATGATGACGGCCTTGTACAGCCGCTGGTACTGGGGGAGGGTGGATGCGCAGCTGGCACTGCTGGAGCGCCGCCACGAGTACGCGTTCACGCTGGTGACCGCGCCCGACAGCCCGTGGGAGGCCGACGGCCTGCAACGGGAATCGGAAGCGGTTCGCCAGACTATCCACGAGCAAGTGCTGCAGATGCTGGACGAACGCGCTATCGCTTATCTGGTCGTTACCGGCAGCCTGCCGCAGCGCGTGCAGCAGGCCGCCCGTTACATCAATCCCGCTTAGAAGTCGAACTGCGCCGATACCCGGACCGTACGCGGTGCGCCCGGGAACAGGTAGCCGCCCAGCTGCGGGGTCACGTCACGCCAGTAGAACTTGTCGGTCACGTTGTCGACGCTGGCGCGCAGCGTGGTCTTGTAGCTTAGCCACGGTCATGCCGTACGCGCTGCCCAGGTCGAACACGTGGTAGCCCGGCACGAACAGCGTGTTTTGCGCGTCGAACGCCTTCTTGCCCGAATAGTGCCAGGTGCCGTTGACCTTCAGGCCTGCCACTGACGGCACGGCGTATTCCAGCACGGCGGTCGACTTGAACGCAGGCACGTTGGTGGTGCGCTTGTTGTCGACGTCGGCCTGGCCGGTGCCGCTTTGCTGCATGTGCAGCGCGAGCAGCGACAGGCTGTATTTCAGGTCGCGCGTGGCATTGCCTTGCGCGCTCAGTTCGAGGCCGCGGTGGGTCTGCTCATGCGCAGCGCACGTAGGTGTTGGTGACGTCCGTGTACTCGAAGCCCTTCTTGATCTGGAACAGCGCGCCCGACACCTGCACGCTGTTGTTGACGATGCCCTTGACGCCCAGTTCGATCTGCTTCGAGCGGCTCGGTTCCAGCGTGACGTTCTCGTTCGTCGTCTGCATCGGGGCGGTGCCGCCGTGCTCCATGCCGTGGGCCGAGGTCGCGTAGAACATCCAGTCGGCGGCCGAAGCGTGTAGACCAGCGACAGGCTAGGCAGGGTGAAGCCGGTATCGACGAACTGCACGCCCAGCGTCTCGCGCTTGACCTGCACGCGGCGCAGGCCTGCATGCACGGCGAACTGCGGCGACAGCGTCAGCACGTCCTGCACGATTACGGCGCGCTCTTTGTCGCGCCGCTGTTCGAGCACGGGGCCGGTGCTCAGGTTGCCCGGCGCCGGTGGCACGATCACGTTGTGATAGATGTTGCTGGTGCTTAAGCAGGGTCATACACATAGGCGCCGAAGTAGTCGCTGCGCGACTGTTCGGTCAGGCCCAGCGTCAGCGCGTGTCCGATGCTGCCGGTCGTGAATTTACCCTGCAACAGCGCCTGGGCGCCGAACGGGTTCTTGCGCTCGCCCACGCTCTGGTAGTCGTACACGTCGTAGTCGCCGTTGGCGCAGAAGTAGGGCGCGTAGTCCGGGCTGTCGGCAACGCAGCCATACGGGAAGGCGGTGAAGTCGTCGCGCTTGAAGTTGTGCTTGTTGGCCGTCAGCGTGGCGCGCCACTGGTCGTTGAAGGCGTATTCGAAGCGCAGGCCGACGTTGCTGGTCCAGGTCTCCACCGGCTTGGCCCACGGCTGGTCGTTGAGCAGCATCTTGGGCGAGACGCCAACCGGTAGCGTGCCGCCGACAACAGGCTGGTAGCCTGGCGCGGTGATCTGCGATTTGTGCTGGTAGTCCATGTCCAGCTGCAGCAGCGCCTGCGGCGTGATCTGCCAGTCGAAGGCGCCCGAGACGAACTGGCGCTCGCCGTCCGCACCCTTGACGTAGGAACGCAGGTTTTCGGCCGCGGCATTGAGGCGGTAGCCGAAGCGGCGGTCTTCCATGCGTCCGCCCAGGTCCATCGCACCGTACACGGTGCCGCGGTCTGCGGCTTCCAGCGTCACGGAGCGCAGCGGGGTATTGGTCGGACGCTTGACCGCGTAGTTGATCACGCCGCCGGGCGTGGTCACGCCAGCCTGCATGCTTAAGCCAGACCCTTGAGGATTTCGATGCGCTCTTTGTTTTCGAGCGGGATCTGGCTGTCGCCGGAGATGGCGATGCCATCCTTGCGGTAGCTGGTGTTATTGTCGAGCATGAAGCCGCGGATCGAGAACATCTCGGCGTAACCGACGGCGTTGTACGAATCGCTGACGCTGGCATCGTATTTCATCGCTTCCGTGGTGCTGCGGATGCCCAGGTCGGCCATCTGCTCGCGGCCGATCGCGGTCACCGAGAACGGCGTTTTCAGCAGCGAGGTTTCGGAGAATCCGCCCACGCTGGCGCGGTCGGTCACGGCCCATTTGCTGGCGGTGACGACGACTTCAGGCAGCGATTGCGGTGCGGTCTGGGCTTGGGCGTGCAGGGCGAATGCCTGCATGACGGACAGGGCGATGACGGTGTGCTTCAGGTTCATGGTGTGCTCGTGTTACGCACGGACGTGCCGGTGCGTTGCTTATCAAAAAAGCCGGAGCCAACGTGGGGGAGCAAACAAAGGAGGGACCTACTTTGCGCTTTCCTTCGCTGGCATTATCCAGATCAGGTACGGAGGGTATATCTCACCCGGAACTCGCGTTCCAGGACCCCTAGCGAAGGCAGATTTTAGCACATGCGAATTTACAGGCTCATTTCCAGCACCTTGCGCGTGACGTCCAGCGTCACATCGCGCTTTCGCCCAGCTTGACCATGCGGTGCTTCTCGAGCACGGCCAGCACCGCTTCGACATCTTTGGCGCCCAGGCCGTAGTCGCCCAGGCGCGTCCGGACGCCCATCTGTTCGAAGAATTCTTCCATGCGGGTGATGGCCGCTTCGATGCGGGTGTCTTCGTCGCCGCCCTTGAGGTTCCAGACGCGCTCGGCGAACTGCAGCAGCTTTTCGCCTTGCCTTCCTTGCGAACCCGCAGCATGTTCGGCATGACGATCGCCAGCGTCTGGGCGTGATCGAGGTTGTACAGGGCCGTCAGTTCATGGCCGACCATGTGGGTGGCCCAGTCCTGCGGCACGCTGCGCCGATCAGGCCATTGAGCGCCATGGTGGCGGTCCACATCACGTTGGCGCGCACGTCGTAGTCCTCCGGATGGGACAGGGCCAGCGGGCCTTCTTCGATCAGGGTGAGCAGCAAGCCTTCGGCAAAGCGGTCCTGCACTTTGGCGCCGACCGGGTAGGTCATGTACTGCTCCATCACGTGGGCGAAGGCGTCGACCACGCCGTTGCCGACCTGGCGCGTGGGCAGCGAGTAGGTCTTGGTCGGATCGAGGATCGCGAACTTCGGATACACCAGGCGGCTCATGAAGGAGAATTTTTCCTGGGTCGCCTTCTTGGTGACCACGCTGGCCGAATTCATTTCGGAGCCGGTCGCTTAAGCAGCGTCAGGATCGCGCCGAAGGGCATGGCGGCGGTCACGTTGGCGCCGCGCTTTTCAAGGATGGTCCACGGGTCTTCGCCGAGCAGGGCGCCACGCGATGAACTTGGTGCCGTCGATGACGGAGCCGCCGCCGACCGCCAGCAGGAAGTCGATTTTCTCGGCCTTGACCTGGGCGATCGCGCGCATCAGCGTTTCGTAGCTGGGATTCGGTTCGATGCCGGAGAATTCGGTGACGCTGTGGTAATGAGGGCGCTGATCACCTCGTCGTACACGCCGTTCTGCTTGATGCTGCCACCGCCGTAGACCAGCAGCACGCGCGCCTGGGCTGGCACCAGCGTGGCCAGCGATGCGATCTGGCCTGCGCCGAACAGGATCTGGGTCGGATTGTAGAAGTCGAAGTTGAGCACGATGGTTCCTCAGGTGGCGAAATACAATTGGTAATTATCGCTCATGCGGGCGAATCCTGCTTAAGCGCCGCATTCTGCTATTCTCGGTCGCATTCCAACGCCCCAGGAGCCGCCATGCCGTTCGTGACCATCACCGTCCGCAAGCCCAAGACATCCGCCTTCAAATCGGCCGTGCTCGACGCGGTGCACGCCGCGCTGGTCACGTCCGGCGTGCCCCAGACGGACCGCTTCCAGCGCGTGCTCGAACTGGACGCGGACGACTTTCGCTACGACCCCGGCTACCCGGACGTGGCTGGGGCCCGCAACGATGATTTCGTGCTGATCGAGATTGTGTGGTCGGTAGGACGCAGCGTGAAGGTCAAGAAGGCGCTGCTGGCCGATCTGATGGCGCGCCTGACGCAGGCGGGCTTGAATACGGAGTACGTAATGGTGGCATTCAAAGAGACGTCCTGGGAGAACTGGTCGTTCGCCGGAGGACGTCTGCTGCACACCTGAGGCTTATTTTTCGGCCGCGGCCTTCATTTGCTTCAGGCCGCGTTCAAAGTCCGGGCCGATCATGGTTTCCATGCTGACGAACACGTTCATGATCTTGCTGATGAAGGGCATCGGGCCGGTCATTTTCCAGGTCACCTTGGTGCTGTCATTTAGCTGCCAGGACGAATTCGGCCAGATTGTTCGATTCGACCGGATCCATGAAATCTAGCTTGATCAGCACCTTGGCGGGCGTGACTTCAAGCACCTCCATGCGGCCCTGGCCGACGCTGGAATTGCCCTTCCAGCCGTACACGGCGCCCTTGCCGCTGGCCGGGCCTTCCATGGTGCGCACCATGCCGGGATCGAGATGCTCCCATGGCGACCAGTGGGTCCAGTTATGGAAGTCGGCGATCAGGGGGACGATTTTATCGGGCGGCGCCTTGATCGTGATCTCGCGCGTGACGGCGAACTCGTTCGGTTTGGTGGCCGCCAGGCCGAGAATGATCGCAAGGATGGCAACAACGCCGATGGCGAACTTTTTGAGCATGCTGTTTCCCTTTATTGTGGTTTGATGTCGGGCGGCAGGTAGCCTACTCGGAAAGACTAACATGCTCCGTGCCGAAGCGACTCAAGCGATGGCGCACAAGTGCGCAGCGCCCTGGGCATCACGCCGGTCGAGCCAGCCCGCGAAGGTGGTCAGCGCCAGTGCGCCGAGGACCACGATGGCGCCGATCCAGGGCGTGGCCATCAGTCCCAGATGGGTCACGACCAGGCCGCCGCCCCAGGCGCCAATCGCGATGCCGATGTTGAATGCGGCAATGTTGAGACCGGAGGCAACATCGACCGCGCCCGGCGCGTCGCGTTCGGCGCGCTGCACCACGTACACTTGCAGGCCAGGCACGTTGCCGAACGCCACCGCGCCCCACAGCAGCACCGTCAGCAAGGCCAGCCACGTGTTCGAGGCCGTGAAGGTGAGCATGAACAGGACCAGGGCCAGCAGCGCGAACACGATCTGCAGCGCCCGTACCGGGCCCTTGCGGTCGGCCAGCTTGCCGCCCCAGATATTGCCGAACGCGACGGAGATGCCGTACACCAGCATGACCAGGCTCACGCTGCTTACCGAAAAGCCCGACACTTCCTGCAGGATCGGCGCCAGATAGGTGAACGCAATGAAGGTCCCGCCGTAGCCGAGCGTGGTCATGGCGTACACCAGCAGCAGGCGCGGCTGGCGCAGCACGGCGAGCTGGCTCAGCAGGCTCGATGGCTTACTTTGCGGCAGGTCGCGCGGTACCAGGATCGCGCTGCCCACCATGGCGATCACGCCCAGCAGCGCAACGGCGAGGAAGGTCGCTTGCCAGCCGAACTGCTGGCCGATGAAAGTGCCCAGCGGCACGCCCGTGACCAGCGCGACCGTGAGACCGGTAAACATCAGCGCGATCGCGCTGGCCGCTTTTTCTTTCGACACCAGGCCGGTGGCGATGGTCGAGCCGATCGAGAAGAACACGCCGTGCGCGAGGCCGGTGAGCACGCGCGCCGTCATCAGCGAGGCGTAGCCCGGCGCCATCCAGGCCAGCAAATTGCCGAGCGTGAACAGCGCCATCAGGCCGAGCAACAAGTGTTTGCGTGGCACACGGCCGGTGAGGGCGGTCAGGACAGGGGCGCCGACGGCGACGCCCAGCGCATACAGGCTCACCAGCAAACCTGCGGACGGGACCGACACGTCCAGGCTGGTGGCAATGGTGGGAATCAGGCCGACGATGACGAACTCGGTGGTTCCGATGGCAAAAGCGCTCAGTGCGAGCGCCCATAAGGCGAGTGGCATGCAGTTCTCCATGAGATTGGTTGACGATGCCGAGCAGTGTGCCCGTGGCAAGACCAAAGAAAAATCCCTCGCCGGGCATGACACTTGTGACTCCGGATCACATATGCGACGGGTGTATCATGATGTTTTTTGCGCGGGAGGCACGAATGATCGATGTGGATGCCATGCTGACTTTTGTCGCCGTGATCGACGCCGGATCGTTTTCCAGCGCCGCCGACCGGCTCGGTCAAACGCCGTCAGGCGTGAGCCGCACCATCTCGCGCCTGGAAGCGGCGCTCGGCATGACGCTCATGCACCGCACCACGCGCCGCCAGGATCTGACCGAAGAGGGCGCCTGGCTGCTGGAACGGGCGCGCAAGGTCATCGCCGAGCTCGACGACACCGAGGCTTGGCATCGCCGCGCGCCGGTCCCAGCCTTCCGGCCTGGTGCGGGTCAATGCGGCCACGCTTGGCGCTCGACCATCTGCTCGCGCCGCTGGTTGCCGATTTCCTCGATCACTATCCCTTGATCAAGCTGGAACTGACCAGCGGCGAAACCGTGGTCGACCTGATCGAGGAACGGGCCGACGTGGCCATCCGCATCGGGCAGCTGGCCGATTCCACGCTCAATGCGCGGCGCCTGGGCAACAGCCAGCTGCGTCTGCTGGCCGCGCCCGGCTATCTGGCGCGGCATGGCGTGCCGGCCGACGTGGCCGCGCTCAAGGCGCACCGCCTGCTCGGCTTTACGGCACCGGCCTCGCTCAACATCTGGCCGCTGGCGCATGCGGGCGGCGAGGGCGTGCCCATCGATCCGGCCGTCACCGCGTCGAGCGGCGAAACGGTGCGCCACCTGGTGCTGGCTTGGCGCCGGGATCGCCAGCCTGGCCGATTTCCTGAGCGCCGAGGACGTGCGCGCGGGCCGCCTGGTGCCGGTACTCGCGCACGAGACGCTGGCCTGGACCCAGCCGATCTGGGCCGTGTTCTACCGGCAAGGCGCGCTGGCGCCGCGCGTGACGGCACTGGTCGACTTTCTTGCCGCGCGCCTGGCTGCTTAAGCGCACTGGCGCCCGGCGACTGAACATACCCACTGGCCGCAATTGTTGTAGGCTAGGTCATCTGAATGAATGGAGCTGTCATGAGCACGTCCTACGCCACCACCCAGCCGGAGCGCGCCGCGGTTGACGCCATGCGCGGCGTTGTTGCCCTGGAATTTGGTGCCGACTGGTGCGGCTATTGCCGCGCGGGTTCGCCCCATATCGCTGCCGCCCTGGCCGCTTTCCCCGACATCACCCACCTCAAGGTCGAAGACGGCAGCGGCCGTCCGCTCGGCCGTTCGCTGCGCGTCAAGCTGTGGCCGACGATGGTGCTGCTCCAGGACGGCAAGGAACTGGGGCGCGTGGTGCGTCCGGGCGCCGCCGAGGAAGTGCGGACCATGATCGCCCAGGCGCTCGCAGGCGGCGCTCAAAATACTTAATTTTTGTACATTTAATGGTAATCTCTGGTTTGAGGTTCTCGGAATCACGATTGGCGCCGTAGCGTAAATTGTGTTACCGTACGGCAATACTTGGCTGGAGGGACGGCATATGATTTTTGCTGCAGAAACGGAAGAGCGGTCGCTGCACGTGTTCCCCGATGCGGAAACGGCGGCCTCCTATTGCGAGGGGCTGGACGTCGAAGCGACCCTGTGGCTGTTCTGGGACGACGACGGCATGCCGCTCGAGCCGCAATTTACGATTCCGAACAAGCGCGGCTTGTTTACGCGGCACCAACGGGACCTACCACCTGGTCAAGAACAACAGCACCCAGAGCGACGTCCTGCACGAGGCGCTGGAACAGATCCGCCAGGTGATCGGCGAAAAGCCCTTCACCAGCGTGCGCGCGGTCAGGGACTACCTGAACCGCCGCGCACAGGGCATGCCCAGTCCCGCTTAATTGCGGTTCGGATTGTTCGGACGGTTATCCATGCCGTTCGGCACACCATCGCCGTCGTGGTCGCGACGCGCCCAGTTGCCGCGGTTCATGCGCCAGCGGCCATCATGCTCTTCCCAGGTCGGCGCGTGGTACACATAACCCTTGCGGTCGCGCACCCACTTGCCCTTGACCCAGACGTGGTGCCCGCGTTTCCAGTCCCAGTAGCCGGGCGCCCAGACATAGCCGCGCCGCGCTTCGGGAACGCGTTCCACGCGTGCGGCCGGAGGCGCCACGCGCACCAAAATGTCGGCGCTGGCTAAGCAGCGGACAGTGCCGAACGAGCTAAGCAATCAATGCGGCTATCAGACATTTTTTCATCATGATGTTCTCCAGACAGATAGTTGAACTGCATTTATAGACCTTGCCGTTCAGACCGTATGTGCGCGTCCGCTCATAAACAAGCGTTCGCTGGATTGACATTCGCCGGACGCCTACCCTATCGTCGGTCCCTCGTCCATCAGCGTCTTTACTCCATGAGCACAGGCAAGCCCGAATTCGATGTGTTGGTGGTCGGCAGCGGTTTCAGCTTAGCCTGTGCACCGCGGTCAAGCTGCGCGAGGCGGGCATCAGCAATTTTCTCGTCCTCGAGAAAGAACGCGAAGCGGGCGGCACCTGGTGGGCCAACAGCTATCCCGGCTGCGCGGTCGACGTGCCCAGCCACCTGTACTCTTTTCATTCGCCCAGAACGCGGGCTGGACGCGCGCCTTCGCGCGCCAGGACGAGCTGCTGGCCTATACCCGCCGCGTCACGCGCGACTTCGGCATCGACCAGCACCTGCGCGTGGCGACCGCCTTCGAGGGCGCCGATTTTGTCGAGGAGGGCGGTTACTGGCGCGTGCAGACCAGCGGCGGCGAACTGACGGCCCGCTGCATCGTCGGCGCCACCGGCGCGCTGAACCGGCCGTCGGTGCCGGCCCTGCCCTGCCCGGACTGGCCGACTTCGGCGGCAAGGTCTTTCACTCGAGCGCCTGGGACCATGGCTTCGACTTGCGCGGCAAGCGCGTGGCCGTGGTCGGCACGGGCGCCAGCGCGATCCAGTTCGTGCCCGAGATCGTCGACAGCGTGGCGCAGCTGGACCTGTACCAGCGCACCGCGCCGTGGATACTGCCGCGCCCCGACCGCGCCATCACCGGCGTCGAACAATGGCTGCTGGCGCGCGTGCTTAGGCCCTGCAGCGGCTGTACCGCGCCATCGTCTATACCCAGTACGAATCGCGCGCTGCTGTACGTGCATGTGCTTAAGCCCTGCTGCGCGCCGCGCAATGGCTGGCGCTGCGCCACCTGCACAAGCAGGTCCCCGATCCGGCATTGCGGCGCAAGCTGACGCCCGACTACCGGCTCGGCTGCAAGCGTGTGCTGCTGATGAATACCTACTATCCGGCGCTGCTCAAACCGAACGTCGCGCTGGTGACCGATCCGGTCGCGCGCGTGACGGCGCGCAGCATCGTGACCGCAGACGGCCAGGAGCGGGAGGTGGACGCGATCATTTTCGGCACCGGATTCGACGTCGAACATGCCCTGCACCCGGCCGTGGTGCGCAGGCGCGGCGGCAAGGTGCTGTTTGCCGACAGCGCGGACGCCTACAAGGGTTGCGCGGTGGCGGGCTTTCCCAATTATTTTCTGATCACGGGGCCCAATACGGGGCTGGGCCACAACTCGATGATCTACATGATCGAGTCCGGCGTGCGCTACGTGGTCGATGCGATCCGCACCATCCGCGAGCAGAACCTGCACTCGGTCGACGTGAAGGACGAGGTCCAGCGCGACTACAACGCCAACTTGCGCAAGCGCTTGCAGGGCACGATCTGGAGCACCGGCTGCAAGAGCTGGTACCTGGACAAGGAAGGGCGCAACTACACGCTGTGGCCGGGCTTCACCTTCACTTACCGGCACCAGACGCGCCGCTTCGATATCGGCAACTACAAGGTCGTCAGCGCAGCCGCTTGACGATCTCCGACAGGCGGTAGGGTTTGGCGACGAAGTCGACGTCGTCGATGCTGCCGTGCTCGCGCACGGCCGGCGCCGGGTAGCCGGAAGCGAGAATGATCTTCAGGTCCGGATACTGCGCGCGCCCGTGCGTGCCAGTTCGACCCCCGACATCCCCGGCATCATGACGTCGCTGAACAGCACGTCCGCATGGGGATTCTGGGCCAGCAGGTGCAGCGCGGCACTGCCGCTGTCGGCGATCAGCACCTGGTAGCCGAGCGACTCGAACAGGGTGCCTAAGCCAGCGTGGCCAGCTCCGGTTCGTCTTCGGCGATGATCACCAGTTCGGATTCGCTGTGCGTGGCCTGCTCTTCGTCGCTCACGGCAATGAGGGGCAGCGTCAGGTGCACGGCGGTGCCTTCGCCGGGGCCCGAGTCGATCGCGACCTGGCCGCCGGACTGGATGATGAAACCCTGCACCTGGCTCAGTCCCAGGCCGGTTCCCTTGCCGATCTGCTTGGTCGTGAAGAACGGTTCGAACACGCGGCTAAGCCACTTGCGGATCCATGCCGGAGCCGTTGTCGGCCACCGTGATGCGCACGTATTCAGCCAAGCCCGCAGATCCTGGTGCTCGCCGGGCGCGAGCGTCAGGCGCGACGTGGCCAGGGCGATGCGCCCGCCCTGCGGCATGGCGTCGCGCGCGTTGACCACCAGGTTCAGGATGGCCGCCTCGAAGCGCGCCTCGTCGATGTGGACCCAGCCGACATCGCGCGCGAGCGCCGTCTCGAAGGTGACGGACGAGGGCACGGCGCGGCGCAGCACCGGCTCGAAATTGGCAATGATGTCGTTGATCCGGTGCCGCGACGGCGCCAGCGGCTGCTGGCGCGCGAACGCGAGCAGCTGCTGGGTGAGGGCGGCGCCGCGGTCGACCGCCCGCTGGATGGTGTCGACGATGTTGCGGTCCGGCGGGCCGAGGCCTTGCCGCTGCAGGATCTGCACCGCCGACGAGATGATCGACAGCAGGTTGTTGAAGTCGTGCGCGATGCCGCCCGTGAGCTGGCCGACCGCTTCCATCTTCTGCGACTGGAACAGCTGCGCGCGCCCTGCTCGAGCGAGTCCTCGGCCTGTTTGCGTTCGCTGATGTCGCGCGTGATCTTGGCAAAACCGAGCAGCTTGCTTAGGCGTCGTCGCGGATGGCGTCGATCACCACGTGCGCCCAGAAGCGCGTGCTGTCCTTGCGCACGCGCCAGGATTCGGCCTCGAACCGGCCCCTGGCCGTCGCTTCGGCCAGGGCCCGCGCGGGCACGCCCAGCGCCCGGTCTTCGTCGGTGTAAAAGCGCGAGAAATGCTGGCCGACGATCTCGTCCGCCTCGTAGCCCTTGATCCGGCGCGCGCCCGCGTTCCAGTTGGTGACGATGCCGTCCGGGGAGAGCATGTAGATCGCATAATCGAGCACGCCCTGCACCAGCAGGCGGAACTGGCGTTCGCTGGCCAGCAATTCGTCCTCGGTGCGCTTCTTTTCGGTGATGTCGCGCGTGATCTTGGCGAAGCCGACCAGTTCGCCGTGCGAATACACGGGATCGATCACGACGCTGGCCCAGAAACGGGTGCCGTCCTTGCGCACGCGCCAGCCCTCGCACTCGAACTTGCCGTCCTCGCGCGCCTTGCGCAGGGCGGTGGCCAAGCACGCCAGCAGCCTGGTCCTCGGGGGTGTGAAAACGCGAGAAATGCTGGCCCAGCACCTCGTTCGCCTGATAGCCCTTGAAGCGCTCGGCCCCGGCATTCCACGACACGATCGTGCCGTCCGGGTCCAGCATGTAGATGGCATAGTCGCGGATGGCCGAGACCAGCAAGTCCATTTGCGCGTGGCTGTTCCGGGGAGAGGTGTCGCTCATTCTTATTGGCAATCATCGCGATTTTTGTACAATCGCATCATACATGCCCTGCCGGGAAAGTTCCCGCGTTTACGCGATCAGCCTGGCGAACACGGACAGGTCGACATTGCCGCCGCTGACCAGGATGCCGACCCGTTTGCTTAGGCCAGCGGCAGCACGCCGTGCAGGGCCGCCGCGGCGGCCAGGCAGCCGGTCGGTTCGACCACCATCTTCATGCGCTCGGCGAAGAACTTCATGGTGGCCACCAGCTGCGCGTCGGACACCGTCACGATGTCGTCCACGTGGCGGGCGATGACCGCGAAATTGTGCGTGCCCAGGTGGGTGACCTTGGCGCCGTCGGCGATCGTGTCGGGCACGGCGATGTGCACGACTTCGCCCTTGCGCAGCGATTGCTGGCCGTCGTTGCCCAGCTCCGGCTCCACGCCGATCACCTTGCAGGACGGCGAGAGGGCCGAAGCGGCGATCGCGCAGCCGGCCAGCAGACCGCCGCCCCCGAGGCACACCAGCAGGACATCGAGTTCGCCCGCTTCTTCAAACAATTCCTTGGCCGCCGTGCCCTGGCTAAACGATCACGTCCGGATGGTCGTAGGGCGGAATGAGGGTCATGCCGCGCTCATGCGCCAGGCGGCGCCCGATTTCCTCGCGGTCTTCCTTGTAGCGGTCGTAGACGATCACTTCGCCGCCATACTGCTTGGTCGCTTCCACCTTCAGCGCCGGGGCGTCGTGCGGCATGATGATCGCCGACTTGATGCCGACCAGGCTGGCCGAGAGCGCGATCGCCTGCGCGTGATTGCCCGACGAGTAGGTCAGTACCCCGGCCGCGCGCTGTTCGTCCGTGAAGCGCGCGATCGCGTTGTAGGCGCCGCGGAACTTGAAGGCGCCCATGCGCTGGAAATTCTCGCACTTGAAGAACAGCTGCGCGCCGCTGATGGCGTCGGCCGTGCGCGAGGTCAGTACCGGCGTGCGGTGCGCCACGCCCAGAATGCGTTCGGCCGCCGCTTCGATATCGCGAAAATCGCTCATGATGGTTGTCCTCGGAGGTGAATTCAGTCGGCCAGCGGCATCGCGATCTGGATCCGCATGCCGCCGCCGTCGCGGTTGCTGACGGTCAGTTCGGCGTTGTGGCGGCCGACCACGCGCTGCACGATCGCCAGCCCCAGACCGGCGCCATTGGCCTGGCCGCGCGCGGTGTCGAGGCGGGTGAAGGGCTTGAGCAGCTGTTCGATCATTTCTTCCGGCACGCCGGTGCCATGGTCGGCCATCTCGATGATGGCGCGCTTGCCCTGGCCGCGCAGGCGTACCTTGCAGGCGATGTCGATGGTGGTGGTGCTCTCGCCCGGCGTTTTGCCGTAGCGGCGCGTTCTCGATGATGTTGTTGAAGACGCGCCGCAGGTCGATCGCGTTGCCCATCACGTGGATGCCGGGCGCGACGTCGCAGAACACGCGCACATCGGTAATGCGTTCGGCCTCGCGCGACGTCCTGCAGCAGTTCGGACAGGTCGACCGGCACGAAGGTGGCCGACTCGGTCGGCTTGGCGTAGTCGAGGAACTGGCCGATGATGGCGTCCATCTGGCCGATATCGGACTGCATGCCTTCGCGCGCTTCGGTACTGAGCTTGGCCATTTCCAGCTCGAGCTGCATGCGCGCCAGCGGCGTGCGCAGGTCGTGCGAGATGCTTAAGCCAGGATCACGGCGCGGTCGGACTCGACCCGCTGCAGGTCGTCCACCATCTGGTTGAAACTGCGGTTCGCTTCCGAGGATCTCCTTGGGGCCTTTTTCGGGCAGGGGATCGGGGCGCTTGCCCTGGGCGATCGCGCGCGGCGGCGGCCAGGCGGGCCAGCGGCTGATTGACCAGGCTCGAAATGAGCGCCGCGCCCAGCAGCGAGAGCACGCCGACCACGCTGGTCCAGCCCAGCCACTGCACGCCGGTCAGGCCTTCGAGCCGTTCGCGTTCGAGCATCAGCCAGTACTTGTCGTCGTCGATGTTAAAGCTGATCCAGAAGCTTAGCCGAGCCGTTGACGCGGCCGAAGCGAAGGGGTGTCCTTGCCCAGCCGGTCCTTGACGATCTTTTCGATGTCGTTCATCAGCGGATTGTCGGGCGGCGGATCGACGACGTCGTTGTCTTCGAGCGTGAAGATGCGGATGCCCTCGTTGCTGAACAATTCGAACAGCAGTTCGCTGCGCAGCTCGGGTGCCGAGTTGGTGAGGGCGGTCTTGGTGATGGTGACCACGGAGATGACCAGCTCTGCCGTCTGCTGCACCTGCGGTCCGCGCTGGACGGCACTGATCATGCCGACCCAGGATGCCATCGACACCATGGTCAGCACGCCGAGCAGCAGGAAGGTGCGCCAGAACAGCCCGCTCCTGAGCCAGGTCAGGCGGGGCAGAACGCGTCGCCATCAGTTCACGCGAAAACACTAGCGGGGCTGGCCTTCAGGGATGAATACGTAGCCCAGTCCCCAGACGGTCTGGATGTACAGAGGCGAGGAGGGGTCCGGTTCGATCAGTTTGCGCAGACGCGAAATTTGCACGTCCAGGCTGCGGTCGAAGACTTCGTACTCGCGCCCGCGCGCCAGTTCCATCAGCTTTTCGCGCGAGAGCAGCTGGCGCGCATGGCGCGCGAACACCTTGAGGACCGAGAATTCGCCGGTCGTCAGGGGCACCGTTTCGCCGTTCTTCTTGAGCGTGCGGGTGCCCAGGTCCAGCACAAACTGGCCGAACTCGAACGATTGCGGCGTCTCGGAAGGCGCGCCCGGGATTTCGTCCGGGCCCTTGCGGCGCAGGACCGCGCCGATGCGGGCCACCAGCTCGCGCGGGTTGAACGGCTTGGGCAGGTAGTCGTCAGCGCCCATTTCGAGGCCGACGATGCGGTCCACGTCTTCGCCTTTGGCGGTGAGCATGATGATCGGGGTCTGGTCATGCGCGCCGCGCAGGCGGCGGCAGATCGACAGGCCGTCTTCGCCGGGCAGCATCAGGTCGAGCACCAGCAGATCGTAGCGCTCGCGCAGCCACAGTTTGTTCATGGCGGGCGCGCTCTCGGCCGTCACCACGGAAAAGCCTTGTTCGGTCAGGTAGCGGCGCAGCAGATCAGCGCAGGCGCACGTCGTCGTCCACTACCATAATCTTGGCGGTGTGGCCATTCGCGTTAGCAGGCGTTGTATTCCCGCCAGTGTTTGGGGTCGATTGAGTTGTCATATGGCTGTCAAATTTGTCATATTGATGTTGCTATGGTAACGTCTTATCGCCCAAAGTTACGTGTTGCATTCAGGTCATTACACAATGTTACAAACTTTACCCAATTCGTCTTATGCCCAAAACTGTTTGGTCATACACTGGGTTCAGTGGAATCTAGCTTATCTGTTTTACAAGGCATCGTGGAAGAGGAAACACCATGAATATCGCGCACACCAAAATCGCAGCAGCAGGTGCAAAGTTTAGCGGGTATTCGCTCGTCCGTCGCATTGCCGCCAGCTGCCTGATCGGCCTGGCGGCCATGGCGGCGGCAACTGCCGGACCCGGCGATCGGGACCGTGACGCACAGACCCGCCGCGCCCAGGAGGCTGCCCAGGCACGCCAGAACGACGACCGCCGTTTCGACTCGCGCGACTTCGACGCGCGGGCCCAGGAACAGCGCCGCGAAATGCAGCAGGAACAGCAAAACAAGGATGCGGAAGCGTTTCGCCGCAGCGGGCGCCTCACGCCCGACGAACGGCGCGACCTGCGGCGCCAGATCAACGAGGCTTAAGCAACGATATTTATCCGAACGGCCGTCGCCGCTAAACACGGCGGCATTCAACGAACCAGGGCGCCTTGTGCGCCCGGTTTGCTTTAAAAGTGTCGGTACAGTGCCGCACTGCCGGTTTTCATTGCCCTAATTGTTAATTATTCTGCCGTGCGACTTTATCTGGCACCCGCATCATGTTACGCTAGATAAACCTTCCAAAACGCAAACACAGTTGGCGTTTACTTAAGTCTTCTTTCCAGCGCATGGAGCACCCCTTGTCCATTGATTCGTCCGCCGTCAGTCCACCGCACTCGCCATCGGCGGGCGATACTGTCGCCGGGGGGATGGACCACTGCATCGTCAAGCGGCGCGACGGCATCTATGCCGATCCGTCCGTGCTGGGCACGACGTTTGCCGCGGCGATCGACGGCATCTTTACAAACAATAATTATTTTGCCGGACTCGACTACGCGGTGATCCTCAAGATCATCTACGGCGTCGGGCCCGACCTGCCGCCATCGGCGCCCGGGCGAAGTGCTGGTGCGCTTCGCGTCCGACATCCGCCCCTTCGATGGCCAGCGGCGCACGTTGTACAAGTCGGTCAAGGTGGTCGACGGCCAGGCCGAATACTATTTCGAACCGGTGGTGCTGACCGATCCCGACGACCCGGACGGCCCCGGCATCACGGCTCACCTGACGCTCGACGAATTCATTGCCGACGTCTGGAACAAGGGCGTCCGCTTCGGCATCGATACCGAGAGCGTGCAGCGCGCCATCCAGTTCGGCAAGACCGAGCGCGTGATCGTGGCCAGTAGGCTGGCCCCGCTGCCCGGGGTCGACGCCCATATCATCGAAGTCTCGTCCGACCTGCACCGCAGCGACGCGCCGCGCCAGCTGGCCAACGGCAAGCTCGATCTGATGGCCTTCCAGAACCGTTTTCCGCAGATTAAGGCGGGCGAGCGCCTCCTCAAGAAGATACCGCGCAAGGATGGCGAGACCGGTTTCAGAATTGTCGGGCGCGCCCGTGCCGCCGCCTATCCCCAAGGACATTGACCTGAGCGTCATGGCGGGCCACGGCACGGCGCTCGAACTGACCGGCGAGGGCGAGTTCCTGGTGTCGGCACAGGCGGGGTTTCTGAATGTGGACAGCCGGACCAGCCAGCTGTCGGTGGACGACAAGATCGTCAGTCGCGACGGGGTGAGTGCCAAGACCACGGGCAATTTGCAGCTGACCGGCGACTACGAGGAATTTGGCGAGGTCCAGGAAAAGCGCGTCATCGAAGGCGAGAGCATCACCATCCATGCCGACGTGTTCGGCAACATCGTCTCGCGCGGCGGCACCATCGTGCTCAACCATAATCTGGTGGGCGGTTCGGCCCACAATGCGCGCGGCGACATCCGGGTCCAGGGCGTCGCGTCGGGATCGGTCCTGCAGTCCAGTAACGGCGAGGTGCACATTCACCGCGCCGAAAGCTGCATCATTTCCGGTACCCGGGTCGTGATCGAACAGGCGGCCAACTGCGAAATCATGGCCGACGAAGTGATCATCGGCCAGGCCGAGGGCTGCGCGGTGGCCGCGCGCAAGGTGTCGATCGAAACGGCCGGGCCGCGCAAGACGGCCGAGATGCAGATCTTCGCCTTTACGCCCGACCACGCGCGCATCGACGAAGCCATCATCACCATGCTCGGCAAGGTCACCGAGTTCGGCGCCCGGGTGGTCGCCCGCAAGGCCGAACTCGAAGCGCTGACCAATCAGCCCGAGGTGCGCAAGTACGTCATGCTGGCCTCCAAGATCCGCAAGAAGGAATTGACGCTGACCGCGGAGCAGTTACCGCAGTTTCAGAAAATGGCGGCTGCCGTCGGTCCCGCCCTCAAGGCGATCGCCAAGGTGTCGCTCGACGTCAAGGCGGCCGAAACCGAACAGCAGGCGGCGACCGACCTGGTCGGCCAGCTGCAGCAGCAGCGCAGCGATTGCGCCGGATCGAGCGAAGTGCACGTCGCCACGGTGACGGGCGACACGACCGTGCGCATGCTCAAGTTTAATCTTGACGGCGTCTCGCTGTTCGACCTTCCGGCCAAGGAAATCAAGCCGCACCTGCGCTCGAACAGCAATGGCGCCGATCTGATCCTGATGGCCGACAGCGGAAACATCGCGTGGCGTAGCCAATAGCGGCTTCCTATTCGCTGACCTTGCCGCGCAAGGCTTTCACCTGGCCGCTCCTGGTCTTGGAATCGAGCCGCTTGCGCTGCGAACTGCGGGTCGGCCTGGTGGCGCGGCGGATGGCGGGCAGCACGGCCACGCTGTCGACGATCTCCTGCAGGCGCCGCAAGGCATCTTCCTTGTTCTGTTCCAGGCTGCGCGACTGCTGCGCCTTGAGCACGATCACGCCGGCGCGGTTGATGCGCTGGTCCGACAGCGCGAGCAGGCGCTCGCGGATCGCTTCGGGGAGCGAGGATGCGGCGATATCGAAGCGCAGGTGTACCGCGCACGATACCTTGTTGACGTTCTGGCCGCCGGGACCCTGGGCACGGATCGCTGTGAACTCGACTTCGTCCGGGTCGACCTGCGCGCTCACGATGCCATTGCGGTCGCGCCGTCGGGAAGCGGGTTGTCGTCGGCGATCTTGTTGAGTGCGTGGTAGCAGTCCATGGCGCTCGCCGTCAGCCCCTTGAAGAGCGACGTTTCGGCCGGATCGGTCAGCCCGTCTTCGGCCAGGATGCGCACCTTGCTCATGTAATCGGACTGCGCCAGCAGGCGGCCCATGGCCGACACTTGCACGCCCTTGCGGGCGCCGGTTTGCTCGCTGATGGCGGTGACGACGCTCTCCGGGAAGCTCCATTCGCGCCCGATGCTGCAGCTGAGGGCGCGCGTCGCGCAGCAGGCTGGCGCAGAACATCTCGGAGCCGAGCTGTTTTCCATCCTTGTCCGCCTGGTCCATGATGCGCAGCGTGACGATCAGGCCCACGTACTGCACCAGGCCTAGGCCAGGAAGGCTTCGAACGGATCGACGCCCATTTCTTCGGCCTGCATGCGGTTGGCCAGCGCGCAGCGCTCGGACTGGTCCCAGATGCGCGGCGCGAGCGCACGCGTATAGTGGCCGGAATTGAGATCGATGATCGGGCGGAAGGCGACGCTGGTGATCAGGTGGCGCAAGCCTTCGCTCCCGAGCAGCATGATCGCGTGTTCGACGCTGGTGATGGGCGAACCGGTCGAGATGCGCGCGTTGTTCGCCATGCGCAGCACCGAGGCGACCAGCACCACGTCGCTCGAGATCGTGCGCGACAGCTGGACCGACGAGAAGTTATCGCTGCGCAGGCTTTGCAGCAGTTGCGGGATCAGTCCCGGCATGCGCCGCACGAGGGCCGCGCCGGACTGCTGGCCTACGCCAGGATGGAAGCGATGGCGGCCAGTACCTGGTTTTCGGGTTCGGTGGTCTCCAGCTCGAACGTGCCGTCGCTGGCGAACAGCCAGTTGTAGTAAGCGGTGTTGATGCCGTCGCGCTGATCGAAGGACAGGCCGCCCTGGGGCGATGCGGGCGCTGGCCTCGGTGCTTAGAAGCTTGGCGGCGGCCGGCTGGGCAGGGCTGCGCAGCAGCAGGGGGCGGTGCGGGCGGCGGCGATGCGGGCTTGCTCGCTTCGGGCGTGCTGCGCGGTTCTGGGGTGGGCGCCGGAGCCGGAGCCGAAAAGAGATTCTGCAGCCATTGAAACATGTGCGTTCCTCAGTTTTACAATGTTACCTGCTTAGCATCGGTAAACCATTGTAAAGCGTTCCCTTTGCTTTGCAAACCATTCTGTTCCTCTGGAAATATTGACTCCACTCAACGAGTTAACCGGGCTGGCGGACTACGATAAGTCTTCAACGTTTGCAGAGGACCGTCATGGACAGGACCGAACCGCACGCCGCCCTGCGGGGCAAAATGGATTTTCTGAGTTTTCAGCTTGGGGGTAACGATTACGGGGTCGAGTTTCGCAAGGTGAAGGAGTTAAGGACGCTCAAGTCGCTCGAGCGCTTTGCCTCGGATGGCACCATCATCAGCGGCGTGGCGGTCTCGCGCGGCGTGATCATGCCGATCGTGGACATGCGCGTCGCGTTCGACAAGCGCGTGCCGCTGCTTAGCCCCTGATGACCGATGTGATCATTCTGCAGCTGGCCAGCTGCGTGGTGGGCATGGTGGTCGACGGTGTGACCGATGTGGTGGGGCTGTACCCGGAACAGATTTCGCCGATACCGGGCGCCGACGGGGAGGGCGAGTGCGACTATCTGCTGGGACTAGGGGAGGCTGGCGGCAAGCGGCTGATCCTGGTCGATATCGACAAGCTGATGTCGATCCGGCGCGAACGAAGCGAGCAGCGCGTGGCCTGAACACAGGGGCGCTGCGCCGGTCAGCTTAAGACAGCGCCTCGCGTCGCACATTGCACTTGTCGTTGACACAATAATATCTATTTGTTACAATTATAGTACCTGGAGAATGCAACTGGGATGTTTCAAATGCCTGGTTCGGAGCATCTCCTCCCTCGTCGTTTCAAACAACTCCCCTCCCGCCAGTGCCCCCCGTCGGCGCGCCTCCGCGTCTCAATTTCAGGGAACAACATGACCTTCTTTCGCTTGCACTGTCTGCATCTGATCGTGCTCGCCTGTGCAGCACTTGCCGCCTGGGTCTTTCCGGCGCTGCCAGACCAATTGCTCTGGGACTTGATGCCATCCGACCGTGCGGCGATGACGGTCGGGCTGCCGGGGTCGCCCAGGTATCGCCTCGCCATGTTCATCTGCGGGACCGTGGCGATTGTTTTTTTCATTCCTCTGCTTGGCAAGCTTGGCCTGCGCGGCGCCGCTGACGCAGCCTGAACGGCTCAAAACGCTCGGCTTCTTCTACTTCACCGGATACGGCTTGCTGTTTGGCGCCTTGTGGGCGATGTGTTTCCTGTTCATTTTTAATGCGCCCGGATGGGTGAAGTATGACGCGGTGTATGCGTTTCTGGCCCATCTAAGCACCTTCGCCTTCATCAATTTCTTGGTGCACCTCCTTTTCCTGAAGCTCAAATGCGCCTTCAAGCGGCCTGATTAACTGGCACTGATTATCTGCAACAAGGACCCGATGTCGATGTTCGCGCAGACGGCGTGAAACGGTACCCCAGGTGCCGTTTGCATGTACTTGCCAGCGAGTTCAACATGCGGATGCAGCTTGCAGGCAATAATCGGCGCCTCGATTATAAGGAGATGTCGATGCGACGCATTATTGCCCTGGCCATTTTCATGCTGCACATGCCGATTGCCGCCCAGGCTTAAGCGAACCGCCGCTGTTTCAACTTGCCGTGGCGGACGTTCCCGTCGAAAACGGCAAGGTGCTCAATATGGCGTTTCAGGAAGTCTCGCGGACCGAGACCTCGTCCAGCGTGCAGATAACGCGGCGCTCCGGTGGCTCGGTGTCGTCGTCCATGTTTATCCTGCGCGGTATGTGCGGCGTGGCGCGTGCACGCGGCAAGCAGTTCTTCGTGACGGAGCGAGTGGCCGGTGAAAGCGATCGCCTCACCGTGAATTTTCCTGCCAGCGCGCCCGAATCCGGCAAAGTGTTCACGCTGGCGCAATGCGAGATGATGGGATATTGAGTAGCTAGTCGCTTCGCGTTCTATCGCAACTCAATTTTCACTGGCCGCTTTTGCGCATTTCTGCGCGGCCTTGGCGCGGAAGTCCGGTTGCAGGCGCGCGGCCGCATTCGCCGCAGTGATGAAGATCGCAGGCATTCATGTAGGCTTCGCGCAATGCCGAGGCAAGCTGGCTGGTACAGGTGCCCTGTTCTTCAGTGAAGCTGCGGTAGGCGTTGAGCGCGTCCGCGGCGGCGTCTGCATCGAGCGGCGGGCCGTATCGCGGATCGTTTGCCAGTGTCGACTGCACCGTTTTCAGGCATTGCTTGTCTTTTGCGTCGCCAGCGGCGCTGTCCTTGGACGGCTGGTCGGGTTTCGGGCTGACTTTTTGCGGTCGGCGGCGCATTCGGCGTCGTCGGTGGCGCAGACCCGAATCGAGAGCAGCGTGCCGATTTGTGCCCGGGTGCGGGAGTCGGTCGCGGTGCTGAAAACGGCGCGTACTTCCTGGCCTTTTTGATCGACTTCAGGGAGCGCAAGGCAGGCAGCGCTTGCGATAAAGCCGATGTGGGCGGTGCCACTAGTCTGCGCGAGGATCAGATGCTCCGGGGAGACGGATTGGACGATGCCGACTTCGACTGTTTTCGTATCCGCGGACAGAGCGAATGAGCAGGTGAGGGCGAGCTGAATTGCGATGGCGAATTTGAGTATTGGATTCGAGTTCATTTTCCTCATTTCTGACTCCTGGGTCGTTGCTCCGTTCTGGAGCTGCTCAAATGCGCTATGGGTCCCCGCCTTCGCGAGGACGATGTGGGAAAGCTAACACATCGTCCTCGCGCAGGCGGGGACCCATAGCGCGTACGCGTTGTAGTGGGCTAGTTTATGCCGCCAGCGCTTCCAGCTGTTCCTGCAACTCCAGCCACTGACCTTCCAGCTCCGCCAGATCCTTCTTGTAGAACGACTGATCGGCCAGCAGCTGTTTCAGCTTGGCTTTGTTGGCCGCGTCATAAATCGACGATTCGCCCAGCTTGCCGTCCACATCGGCTTTCTGCTCATTGCGCTTGGCGATCTGCTCTTCCAGACGCTTGAGTTTATTTTCGATCGGCTTCTTGAGAGCGGCAAGCTTCTGGCGCGTTTCCGCATCCTGGCGTTTCTGTTCTTTTTGTCGACCACTGGCGCGGCGGTCGGCGGTGCCACTGCCGACACGGCCGGGTACGTCGTCTTGTTCTCTTTACCGGCAGCCAAGCAGCACCGTCGTGCCCTTGCCCAGCTTGGTCTGGAACAGCCAGTCCTTGTAGTCGTCCAGATCGCCGTCGAACGGCTGCAGCTTGCCGTCGGCGACGATGATGAACTGGTCGGTGGTGGCGCGCAGCAGGTGGCGATCGTGGGATACGACGACCAGCGTGCCTTCGAACTGCGCCAGCGCCATGGTCAGCGCTTCACGCGTTTCCAGATCCAGGTGATTGGTCGGTTCATCGAGCAGCAGCAGGTTAGGGCGCTGCCAGACGATCAGGGCCAGCGCCAGGCGCGCCTTTTCGCCGCCGGAGAATGGACGGATCGGGCTCGTGACCATGGTGCCTGGGAAGTTGAAGCCGCCCAGGAAGTTGCGCAGTTCCTGCTCGCGCACGGTCGGCGCGATCTTTGCCAGGTGCCACAGCGGCGATTCGTCGTGGCGCAGCATCTCGACCTGGTGCTGGGCGAAGTAACCGATCGACAGGCCTTTGCCCAGCGTCGCGTCACCGGTCAGCAGGGGCGATTTCGCCCACGATGGTTTTGATCAGCGTCGATTTGCTTAGGCGCCGTTCACACCCAGCAGGCCGATACGCTGGCCGATCTGGAGCGAGAACTTGATGCCGGAAACGATGGTCTTGTCGCCGACACGGTCGCCATGCTCATCGAGAATGTGATAACCGGCGTTGACGTCTTCCATGACCAGCAGCGGATTCGGTGCCGACAGCGGCTCGCGGAATTCGAACGAGAATTCGGCGGCGGCGCGCAACGGCGCCAGTTCTTCCATCTTGGCCAGCGCCTTCATGCGGCTTTGCGCCTGGCGGGCTTTGGAAGCCTGCGCCTTGAAGCGGTTGACGAACGATTCCAGGTGGGCGCGCTGGCGCATCTGCTTTTCGAGGCGCTGCATGGGCCAGGGGATCATCTGCGCTGCGCGCTGACGTTCGAAGCCCGAGTAGTTACCCGAATAGCGTTTGAGTTTGCGCTCGTCGATGTGAACGACGACGTTGACGATTTCATCGAGGAAGTCGCGATCGTGGGAAATGATGATCAGCGTGCCGGGGTATTTCTTGAGCCAGTCTTCCAGCCAGATGATCGCGTCCAGATCCAGGTGATTGGTTGGTTCATCGAGCAGCAGCAGTTCGGAAGGGCACATCAGCGCTTGCGCCAGATTCAGGCGCATACGCCAGCCGCCGGAGAAGCTGGCCACGGGCTGCTTCATCTGGTCGAGCGTGAAGCCCAGGCCCAGCAGCAGCTGTTCGCCGCGCGACTGGACGGTGTAGGCGTCGGCGTCGGCCAGGGCCGAGTAGATTTCGCCGATGGCGATGCCGTTGTCGGTCGATTCCGGTTCCGATTCCAGGCGGGCCAGCTCGGACTCGAGTTTGCGCAGGGTGACGTCGCCGTCGATGGCGTAGTCGAGCGCGGCGCGGTCGAGAGGAGGGGTTTCCTGGGCCACGTAAGCCATGCGCCATTTGGCAGGGAAGTCGATTTCGCCCTGGTCCGGATGCAGCTCGTTGCGCAGCATGGCGAACAGGCTCGATTTGCTTGGCGCCATTGGCACCGATCAGGCCGATCTTGTCGCCCGGGTTCAGGGTGAGGTCGACGGACTCAAGCAATGGCTTGGTGCCGCGCATGAGGCTTACGTTGATAAAACGGATCATTGAGGACTTCTTTTTATGTGAATGCGAATTGGGTGGTGCGTGTGCCGCGCAATTTGCGCCGCCTTCACGTCGTCCTCGCGAAGGCGGGGACCCATAGCACGTTTGCTTGGACGCGAACACGCTATGGGCCCCCTGCCTGCGCGAGGGCGATGTGGTGGTATTACATATTCTGCAGTTGTTCAGCGGTCAGCAGGAAAACCATATCATCGCCAGCGCTGGTGGTCAGCCAGGTCAAACCCAAATGTCCAAAAGCGGCTTCCGCGTAATCGCGCTCGTTGCCGATTTCAACCATCAGGATGCCATTCGGCGTCAGTCGTTCAGCTGCACCGGCCACGATCTTGCGCACCAGGTCCATTCCATCGCTGCCACCGTCGAGCGCGATTTGCGGCTCTTTCAGATACTCCACCGGCAGCCTGCTCATCGAATCCGAATTCACATACGGTGGATTCGTGATAATCATGTCGTACTTCTTGAACGGCACGTTCTGGTACAGATCCGACTGAATCGGATTGACGCGGCCTTCCAGCGAATAGCCGCGAATATTGGTCTCGGCCACCGCCAGTGCATCGGCCGAAATATCGACCGCATCGACCACCGAATTCAGGGAACGCGTCGGCCATCATGATCGCCAGGCAGCCGGAACCGGTGCACAGTTCCAGTACATTCTCGACCGCATACGGATCTTCGATCCACGGGCTGAACTGCTGCGGCACCAATTCGGCGATAAACGAACGCGGCACAATCACGCGCTCGTCGACATAAAACGCATAGGTACCCAGCCACGCCTCATTGGTGATGTAAGCGGGGCCACACGCGCTCGGTCGCGCGGCGTTCGATCACCGCCAATACCTGCACCACTTCGTCGGGCAGCAAGCGCGCATCGAGGAAAGGATCGAGCTTATCGAGCGGCAGCTTGAGCGTATGCAGAATCAGATAAGCCGCTTCGTCCAGTGCCTCGGCACTGCCATGGCCGAAGAACAGCTTGGCAGTATTGAAGCGGGTAACAGCGTAGCGCAGCAGATCGCGCGGGGTAGTGAACAGGGTCGTGGTCATGGCAGGTCTCGGTTGGCTGCGGTATGGCTGACTAAGCCAGCAGGTTTTCCAGGGTACGGCGATAGATATTCTTGAGCGGATCGATGAAACGCACTTCGATGTGCTCGTCGATCTTGTGGATGCTGGCATTCGGAGGGCCGAATTCTATCACTTGGGGGCAGATCCGAGCGATAAACCGCCCGTCGGAGGTGCCGCCCGTGGTCGACAATTCGGTATGCACGCCAGTCTCGGAATGGATCGCCGAGGACAGCGCATCGGACAAGGTGCCCTTGGGCGTGAGGAACGGCAGCCCGGACAGCGTCCATGTCAGATCGTAGCTCAGATTGTGCTTGTCGAGAATGGCATGCACGCGCTTCCAGCCCGTCCGCCGTGCTGGCGGTCGAGAAGGGGAAGTTAAAGTCGATCACCAGTTCGCCCGGGATCACATTATTGGCACCCGTGCTTAGGCGTGGATGTTCGACATCTGCCACGAGGTAGGCAGATAGTATTCATTGCCCGCATCCCACTGCTCGGCGGCCAGATCGGCCAGCGCCTGGGCCGCTTCGTGGATCGGATTGCGCGCCAGCTGCGGGTAGGCGATGTGACCCTGAATCCCCTTGATGACCAGGTGGCCCGAGAGCGAACCGCGGCGGCCGTTCTTGATCATGTCGCCCAGGATGTGGGCGGAAGTCGGCTCGCCGACGAGGCAGTAATCGATCTTTTCGCCGCGCTCGACCAGCTTGTTGCAGACGACGACGGTGCCGTCGGTGGCCGGGCCTTCTTCGTCACTGGTGATCAGGAACGCGATCGGAACCCTTGTGGTCCGGGTGGGCTGCGGTGAATTCCTGGCAGGCGACGACCATGGCCGCGATCGAGGTTTTCATGTCGGCAGCGCCGCGGCCGTAGAGCTTGCCGTCGCGGTGGGTCGGCACGAAGGGCTTCGATTCCCACTGGTCGACCGGGCCGGTCGGCACCACGTCGGTATGGCTAAGCAAACACGAACACCGGCGAAGTGGTGCCCTTGCGCGCCCACAGATTGGTCACGCCGTTCGATTCGATGGTTTCGCACACGAAACCGAGCGGCGACAGCAGGTCGATCAGGTGCTGCTGGCAGCCCTTGTCGTCCGGGGTGATGGAGGAGAGGGCGATCAGCTTTTCCGTCAGCGCCAGGGTCGGGGAGGCGCTCATTGGAACAGGTCCTGGTACTGGGCAGCCGAGAAGCCGACGCTGAACTTGCCGTCACGGTCGAGAACCGGGCGCTTGACGACGGATGGCGTTTCGAGGATCAGGTCCAGTGCGGACGCGTTGTCGGTCACGGCGGCTTTGCGCTCGTCCGACAGATTGCGCCAGGTGGTGCCTTTGCGGTTGACCAGGGTTTGCCAGTCGATCTGGGTGAGCCATTCGGCGGCGGTGGCGCGCTCAAGGCCTTGCTTTTTGAAATCGTGGAACGTGAAGTCGTGGTCTTGCTCAGCCAGCCAGGTGCGGGCTTTCTTGACGGTGTCGCAGTTCGGGATGCCGTAGAGGGAAATTTTCATTATTCGTATATGCGTGGACGACAGATTGCCCCGCGCGAAGCGCGAGGATCAGTCAGCACTGTTCTTGCAGGGCAGGGGAAGACGAGAGGATACCACAGGAGGGGGCTATGCCCCCGGCATTGACTGGGGCCAAGAGCCATCCGTCTAATTGTTTCTTTGAGCTACCAATTGTCAAAAAAGATGCTATGATGAAATATGTGTTCTATCTTTGATAATGAATTATCATCCGGCGCCGTTTCGGCGGCGCTGTATTTTATGGGTGCATGCTAGAGTCCTTTTATGAGTAACCCTCATTCACAGCCGTTGCAGGAGACCAGACGTACTCCCTGGCTCGTCCGCAATAACTACCGGATACGAGCCATTTCGTTCTTCCTGGTCTTTTCGGACTCGGCATGACGCTCTGGAAGACCGCCATCGGGCCGCTTCCCTGGATACTGCTTGCACTCCAGTTTCTGGTCTATCCCCACGCCCTGTATTTGTGGACCAAACGCCTAACCGGATCCCCAAAAAACCGAACTGAATAACCTCTTCCTGGATTCATTCCTGATCGGTATCTGGATTGCGGCGCTGAACTTCCCGGTCTGGCCTTCCTTTACGCTGGCACTGGCAAGTTCCCTCAACATTACCCTGACGCGGGGATTCAAACCCTTGCTCACCTCGGTGCTGGCCCTGGCCGCTGGCATCTTGCTGTGGGGAGCCATCTACGGATTCCGTTTTGTTCCCGAGACTGAATGGGCGACGACCATGGTTATGCTGGTCGGCATTACCGGTTACGTGCTGGCGATAGGACGGGTGGCACATCTGCGCAATGCCCAGCTGCGTGCCGTCCGGGAAAAGCTGCGTTTGGGCGAACAGACCTTGCACGCGTCCAATAAGGAGCTGGAGGGCAAGCTTGCCGAGATCGAGGTCCTTCAGGCGCAGCTGCAGGACCAGGCGCTCAAGGACCCGCTCACCGGCCTGTTCAACCGACGCTACCTGGACACCATTGTTCCGCACGAACTGGCGCGCTGCGGCAGGGACGGGACCCAGCTGTGCGTCATGATGATGGACATTGACCATTTCAAGCGCGTCAACGATACCTTTGGGCACCAAGGGGGCGATGAAGTCCTGAAATCCCTGGCCAGGCTGCTGATCGACAATGTGCGCGCGTCCGACGTGGCGTGCCGTTTCGGGGGCGAGGAGTTCCTGTTGCTGTTGCCGAATATGACGCCCGCGATTGCGATGCAACGCGCGGAGCAGTGGCGGGCGAGCTTCGAGTCCACCATCACTGAATCAGGGAACGGCGAGATCAAGGCCACCCTTTCGGTCGGCGTTGCGTGCTTCCCGGATGACGGCGCATCACTGGCGGAGTTGACGCGCTGTGCGGACGTGGCCCTGTACCGCGCCAAGGCGGAGGGGCGCAATCGCGTTGTGCTATGCAGGACGCATGCGGGCACGCCGCTGCCCGCCGCGCTCAGCAAGTCGAATCCGAACCCTGACCTTGCAGATCAAAAATAGTTGCCTTCAAAATAGTTTGCGATTGTTACTTTCAGTGCCTTTTCCGCTAGGAAATCATGTTAGGCTGAAATGTTAATCCAATATCAGCAATTATTTGAAAGCAACTAAATGAAGAAAATCCTTTGCGTGGCACTCATCCTTGCAGGCATGTCGGCAATTTCCGCACACGGGGTGAAACCGTGTACACCTGGAGAGCAAAAGCGCTCGACAAACAGCTGGGTACGCCGCTTGAAGGTGTGAAGTTTGCCTGGAAGTTTAATGACAAGGTCAGCGGCAAGTCGTCGACCGACGAGTGCATGAGCAATAGCGAAGGCATGTGCAGAAGTGAAAGTTGTTGCCGAGAGCGGATTCTTCGCCGGTTCTAATGTGCGCGGCGAGGCCACGTTCACCAAGGAAGGTTTCGACAAGATCGGCGATATCGAATGGATCCGGGGCGAGGATACCGTCAAGTTCGTCGTGGTAAAGATGACCAACCTTGCCGCGGTAGAAGCTGCGGCGGCCGAAAAGACGAAAGTTGCCGAAGCCCGGCGCGAGGCTGCCGCAGCTGAGCAAGCAGCGGTGAAGGAAATGCGCGCGGAATTGGTCGACCTTGAGCGCAAATCGGTCGTTGTCTGCGGTACGAAAGTTCAATGCGATAAGCTGTTTGCGCTCACCGATATCTTTGTATCGAAGTCGTCAGATATGAAGATTCAGCTGGTCACCGCGACGACCATTGAGACACATAATCCAACCGATGTCTTTAAGGTCGCCATGGCGGCCTACCGCGTGCCTGGCGAAGGAAATTCGTCCATGGTCTCAATCAAGACAGTGTGCAAGGACGACGAAAATGGACCACACAAGCTTTGCCTGACCAAGCAGCTGGAAATCACGAAAGGCTTCAAACCATTCGTCGCAGCGCTGCTGAAGAAGTAACCCAAAGCCCGCGCCCCCACCACATCGTCCTCGCGCAGGCGGGGACCCATAGCGCGCAAGAGTAGCCGAGGGCGCATTCGAAGCGCCGAAAGCAAATATTCAGAGCACTACCGAGTCGACAACCCGCATGACAAACATCTACGCCCCGCCCAGCGCCGATCTTGGCGCACCGCCCGAAGAAAGAATTCCCAGGCCGGTATCGCTGTTTCTCTTACAGGCCGTCGCCACCGTTTTTGCTCTTCTGACTTCGCTCGTCGTGATCTTGCGCGGTTTCATCCTGGTGCGGGAAAGTACGGCGAGATATCTTGATCACGACATCATTTGGTTCGCTTCGTCGACCGCCCTGTGCATTCTTTTGATTGGACTGATAATCGGCCTGCAAAGGCGTTCCAAAATTGCACGCTTCGCGGGGCTGATCTGCATCTCGCTTCCGATATGGGGCGCTTTGTATTACTGGGCCGGGTTACGGCCTTCAGACGACTCTGCCGAAGTGGTCGGCCGAGCGGGCGGGACGCTCGTGATGGCGGCGCCATTCATTTACTGGGGATATGCGTTTGGTTTCGCGCAAAAGCGCGTGTACTTCCGGCTGGAAGTGAGCGGTGTAAGTTTACTCCGAATTGGTATTCCTCTCTAAAGCGACGGCCATCAGGGGCGCTTCCTTTGATCCCGCTCATGAGCCAGTGTATGGCTATCCCCACTCCCTTTCTCAGTTAGCTGAACGCAGTCGGGATTCCTCGGAGACTCGCAATTTCCGCCGACACATTCGGCAAAAGCAAGAGGAACACTTTCGACTAACGACTACCAATTGCAATAGCGAACTTGAGAAAGGTGAAGTCGCGTTGAGAAAAACTTGCTTTAAGGGTCGTGCCCCACCTCAGTGGAGGCGGTTGGCTTTCACAAATAGTTAACAGTTGTTACTTTTGGCTACTTTCTCCGGCTCGAAAGATGTTAGGCTTAAATGTTGATAAGGCATTTATAATTTCCAAGCGGAAAGTTGAGGGCGGGATTTGAAGGTCCTGCGTTTTCCATTTTACTATTTGATTTAACCTGGTCCTATTTAAGCTAGACGCATGCAAAAAATACAAAATCTCCCCTCTAAGTTCGCCGTACAGACGTTAGCGAAGTTCACTTTTGGACTGCCTGACGGTAAAGACGATCCAATTTTGGACGCCTGCGCTCTCCGCATTTCGCCAGTCGCAGAGTTCTTGGATGAAAACAAATCTATCTTAGTTGGTGATAGAGGAACGGGGAAAACCGCGGTATTTCGGTTACTCTCGGAAGGGAAGATGAAGTTCGCAAATCCGGGAGAGTTGACTCAAATTTACGTGCCGATAGACGAAGACCTTGGATATAAGACGTTGCGAGAGCATATTTGCAGCCAGATTAAAGATGCAACGGACGGAAATACTTCTTCTCATCGAATCGTATGGGAACTTTTTATTTTCTCAAGGTCTTTGGAAGGACTTCGGCTACGTTTAGAAAGAATCCGAAATTCGAAAGCCTTCAGCAAGATTTCTTTTCTGCAGTGGGTTGGGACAGTCAAAAAAAATTGAGTCTGTTGGATGTTCTATTGCACACTAAGAAAACCTTCGGCGTAAAGCTGGAAGGCGGACATCTAGGTTACGTCATTCCAAATTTTTACGCCTCCGTGGAACCAAGAAATCCAAACGATAACGTAATTTCCAATAGAAACTTGCTTGATCTGCAGCAATTCAAGAATCGTCTTAATATTATCTTAACAGAAACAAAAACGGTCGCATATGTTTTAATTGATAAGCTTGATGAATTTGTATCCGGCACGGACTATCAAACGCAATTGGACACACTACAAGCACTTATTCATTGCTGGCGTGACTATCAGTCATATCCAAAAATCAAACTAAAATTATTTCTGCGAAAAGACCTATATGACCGCCTAGATTTTTCTGCAATCGGAAAAGATAAAATTGATCCGAGAAAAGTCGATCTCAAATGGACTGAAGAGGAAATTCGGCAATTAATTGCGTCTAGAATTTTTTATAACTTAATTCCGTTAATTAAGGGAAAATCAATTAAACTAGAATTAAACGAGCAGCAGTTGACGATTGACAAGCAATTTTTGCGAGAGATTCGAACTTTGGAAGCGATCCCTGATAGCGAATTGTCATTTGGAAAGCGGTTGAAAAAGTTCGTTTTTTATGCGCGCAAAATTGGCGCAACGCAATCGTGATGAATATGACGCTCGCACGACAAATATTCATGATGTGGTAAGTCATGCAATAATTACTATTCTGTTTCCGCGCTCAATAAACCATCGGAATAAGGCGAATAAGATTGAGGCGATAGAATTCGCACAATTCCTAGAAACACACTTTAAGTATTCAAACGGAAGCACAACTCCGCGTGTAATGTTGTTATATTTTCAAAAATGCTTGGAGCTTGCTCGCAACTACTACAAGAGCAATCCTGAAGAGCATATCGCACAAAACGAGATCGGTGAATTTCCGGTGTTCTTGAGGGCACATCTTAGTGAAGCGTACGAGGAGACGCGAGAGTTAGCATTGCAAACAATTGTAGGTCTGAATTTTCAGTGGACCCGTCCGGCTACTATTCTAATGCAAGCGATTGCGAAATCGAAAACTCCAAATATTATTGCATTCATCGATGCAAAGAAGGCAATTGGCACTTCGATCGCCACGACCGATACAAAAGAGCTCACGAATTTCTTTGCATTTTACGAACACGCCGGGCTGTTTCGATGCATCAATCGGACGGAAAATTTAGAGGCTCGGCGTTATGAAATTCCAATACTATTTCAACGAGTACAGTGTGCGAGTTCCTAAGAGTTAGCATGCCGCAAAATGATCTAAATCTACGAAAGCATATATGCCCTTGATGGAAAACAAGAACCTTAGTGCGAAGAGTGCCCCAGCTTGGAGGCCGTTAGTACGGGCGAGCCTAGACTTTGCGATCGACGATTATGATTCAGTTTTAGAGGTTTGTAAGAAATGGATTGCAAATACTTATGAAAGGTGCCTCAGGCACCCAATCAGTTCCCAATTGCTCAATTTGCAAAACAATGATTTTCGGCCGCCCGGACTTTGCTTTGCGTGGCTAACTTTAGATCATCCAGCAGACGGCGTCGTTAAAATTTTTTCTGCAAAGATTGAACATCCCGACCAAAGACTTCCACGGACGTGGTCAATTGAGTTCGAAATTGCTATTACCGCTGAGAAGGTTGTGTTTGGAATTCGGAATGCTGTATTTGGACAAGATATTTTATCAGCGCCGCAATCTATTCCTCGTTTAGTAAAGGACTTGTCATGACGTGGGGCAGCACACGCTGGTATTTCACTAAATTCGAGCGGAATGGAAATCTCATCCCAATCGGAACTCGATATGTTTTTCACATTTGTGCAAAGTGTGGACCGCATGGATCCCGCTGATCGTAGTTACCGAATTGCCTGACGGAGATGGGTGGGCAGTCGAACCAAAGTCACTTTCGCATTTGATTCATGGAATTGCCGTTGTGGTTCTGATGCGAACTGAAATGACCTATTTGTGGCGCGACTTAATGCCCGCACGCTTAAATGTATTTGGTGGCGCCGTGCGAATTTACATGCCGATGAATAAGGGGAAGTTGTACGCACCCATTCGAATTCCAAGAGAAAGACATAGCGGCGATACTGAAAATATTGAGAATTGGGCCGTCAATATTGTTTTAGAGTCTTCAATTCGTTCGCCTATCTGGATTGACCGGCACTCCAACTATGAAACTGCAAGGCAAATTCAAGTTCGCCAGCAGCGGTTGGAGTTTATTGCAAATTCGAAGAGCGACCATGATATTGATTCAATGTCGGAAATGTATGAAGCAGAAATTGCTGCCCTTTCCGCTAGCCTAATACAGGAACGGGCGGAAAATAGAGAGTGGGCGGCTGGAAGTACAAGATCTTGAGGACAAGTTAAATGAACTCAAGAATTCAAACCGTAGTCTCCATTATCAGCTCGAACAAGTTGCTTCTAAAATCCGCACGATATCTCACCCCGCCGAATCTAATGATAATGGCTTTCCTGAAACTATAGGAAAGGTCCGAATCTGGTATGAGGCTGGAACGATAAGGGACAGATTGCATATTTGCACAAAGGCACTTCGTGCCTGTGAGGATAGCGAATATGAAAAGCCTGAAATTATTTACGCCGCATTACATTTGCTAGCAAACGAAT
Source organism: Massilia sp. H-1 (assembly GCA_024703915.1). Taxonomy (GTDB): domain Bacteria; phylum Pseudomonadota; class Gammaproteobacteria; order Burkholderiales; family Burkholderiaceae_D; genus Telluria_A. The sequence goes on from CP087969.1 coordinate 4,782,397, forward strand.
ATTACGAATCGCATGAATCTCTCCGACGGCTGATTCGGCGCACAACTTGGACATTGCGCTAGAACGCAGTGGGTTGCACCTTGAGTTTGCTGGGAGTAATAATACGTTAAAGGGCAAGGACTATAAAGTCGAGTATGGCGGAAGAAAACTTACTACCGATTTGCATTTGAGCCGTGGCGGCGGAAGGGATCCTCGATTTTGTCTCCGAGTCTACTTCTGTTGGGACGAAACAACTCAAAAATGTATTGTAGGTTGGATGCCGTCGCACCTGGACAATACATTAACTTAGTTCATTTCATTTGCCGGAGACGTTCGAAGTTTGCGAGATTCACTTTATAGACCAAGCTGGAATGCGTTGGTGAAAGTTTAGCCATTCCTAGCGCATTTTGACGGCTGCGCAAAAAATAGCTGCAGTTTGTTCTCTGCAGCCATCTGAAATATTCCAACCCGACGAAAGGCTATGTATTCAGTGTGAACTCCGTAAAGTTCGCCCCTTCATCATCCGCCTTATCGGCAACCGGATCCTTCTGCGCATTCGTGCTGTCCGGTCCATTGTTCAGCAGCCACAGCAAGTTGGTGGCCGAATCCGCATTGGCCAGCGCTTCTTCCTGCGTCACCAAACCGGACTTCACCAGGTTGAACAGCGCCGATTCAAACGATTGCGATCCAGGCGACAGGCTCTTTTCCATCGCTTCCTTGATCTGGCCGATCTCGCCTTTTCAATCAGGTCGGACACATAACGCGTGTTGACCATGATCTCCACCGCAGCCTGGCGCGTACCGCCAGCAGCCGAGCGCACCAGGCGCTGCGACACAATCGCTTTCACTGCCGACGACAAATCCTGCAGCAGTGCCGCACGGTTTTCGATCGGGTAGAAGCTGATGATCCGGTTCAGGGCGTTGTACGAGTTATTCGCGTGCAGCGTTGCCAGCACCAGGTGGCCGGACTGCGCATACGCCAGCGCCGCCGCCATGGTTTCTTTGTCGCGAATCTCGCCGATCAGAATGCAATCCGGCGCCTGGCGCATCGAGTTGCGCAGGGCGGTGTAGAAGTTGACGGTGTCGGCGCCGATTTCGCGCTGGTTCACGATCGACTTCTTGTTCTTGAACAGGTACTCGATCGGATCTTCCAGCGTCAGGATGTGACCGGCGCGCAGTTCATTGCGGTGGTCCAGCATCGATGCGATCGTGGTCGATTTACCCGAACCGGTGGCGCCAACCAGCAGCAGCAGGCCGCGCTTTTCCATGATCAGGTCGGCCAGCACTGGCGGCAGGCCCAGGTCGCCCAGCGCCGGAATCACGGCAGGAACGAAACGGAATACGGCCGAGATCGTGCCGCGCTGACGGAAGGCCGACAGACGGAAACGACCCAGGTTAGGTACCGAAATACCCATATTGAGTTCGTTCTCGCGGCGCAGTTCCGCCATCTGCTCCTTGGTGGCGATTTCGCCGAGCAGGGCGTCGATGTTTTCCGGATCCAGCTTTTGCTGGTTAATCGGAATCAGATTTCCGTTGATCTTGATCTGTACGGGTGAGTTGACCGCAAAGAACATATCCGACGCATTTTTTTCTTTCATCAGCTGGAACAAACGGTCCATTGCCATGATGGTCTCCTTATCGTCGATACTTGTATTAAATGCCACGCAGCAGCTCGTTAATTCCCGTTTTGGCGCGGGTCTTTGCGTCCACGCGTTTAACGATGACTGCGCAATACAGGCTGTATTTTCCGTCGTCCGATGGCAGATTGCCCGACACAACGACCGATCCGGCCGGGATGCGGCCGTACGTGACTTCGCCAGTGGCGCGGTCATAGATCTTGGTCGATTGGCCGATGTACACGCCCATCGAGATAACCGAGTTTTCTTCGACAATAACACCTTCGACCACTTCGGAGCGAGCGCCAATGAAGCAATTGTCTTCGATGATGGTCGGATTGGCCTGCATCGGCTCGAGCACGCCGCCAATGCCAACGCCGCCGGACAGGTGCACGTTTTTGCCGATCTGGGCGCAGGAACCGACCGTCGCCCAGGTGTCGACCATGGCGCCTTCATCGACATATGCGCCGATATTGACGTAAGAAGGCATCAGGACCACGTTTTTAGCGATAAAGCTGCCGCGGCGGGCCACTGCTTAAGCGGTACCACGCGGAAGCCGCCGCGGGCAAAGTCGTCCGCCGTGTAGTTGGCGAATTTGGTCGGCACTTTGTCGTAGAACTGCATCGTGCCGTCCGAGGTCATCACACTGTTGTTTTCCAGTCGGAAACTTAACAGGACGGCTTTCTTGATCCACTGGTTGACCGTCCAGTCGGCGCCAATCTTCTGGGCAACGCGCATGCTGCCGTCATCGAGGCCGAACGATCACGTGGGCGACAGCCTCACGCAGCTCAGCGCTGCCGTTCGACGGGTTGATTTCGGCGCGCTGTTCCCAGGCGGTGTCGATGATGTTCTGGAGTTGTTGGGTCATGGTCGTGGTCGTGGGTGGGATGTTCGGTTATTTTTTTAATGAGGTGCAAAACTGGACAATGCGCTGCGCCGCCTCGACGCCTTCGTCGACTTCGGCAACCAGCGCCATGCGAATACGGTTCTGGCCCGGATTGATGCCATGCGCTTCACGCGCCAAATAGCTTCCAGGCAACACCGTTACATTATATTCGGCATACAGACGCCGTGCGAATTCTGTATCGGTCAGGCCGCTCTGGCGCACATCGGCCCATAAATAGAAGCTTAAGCATCCGGCAATTCCACGTCCATCACCTTTTTGAGCATCGGGGTGACGAGCATGAACTTTTCGCGGTACTTGTTGCGGTTTTCCTGGACGTGGACTTCGTCGTTCCAGGCGGCGATCGAGGCGGCTTGCACCGGCGGCGACATCGCGCCGCCACAATACGTGCGATACAGCAGGAACTTTTTGATCACGGCCGGGTCGCCAGCGACGAAGCCGGAGCGCATGCCCGGCACGTTCGAGCGCTTGGACAGGCTCGAGAACACGATCAAATTGGCATACGGATGCTCGCCGCCGCTGCGGCCGAGCTGGTGCGCCGCTTCCAGCGCGCCCAGCGGTGGGGGCGCTGCCGTGGTAGATCTCGGAATAGCATTCGTCGGCGGCGATCACGAAGCCGTGCAGGTCGGCCAGGGCGTACAGCTGTTTCCAGTCTTCCAGGCTGAGCGTGGCGCCGGTCGGGTTGCCCGGCGAGCACAAATACAGCAGCTGGACGCGCGGCCAGATGGCGGCTTAGCACGCTCCCGTAGTCGCAGGCGAAGTTACGGGCAGGTTCGGAATTGACGAAATACGGCTCGGCAGCCTACCAAAAACGCCGCGCCTTCATAAATTTGGTAAAACGGGTTGGGCGACATGACCAGCGGCGCCGGTTTGGACGCGTCCACCACGCAGTGGGCGATCCCGAACAGCGCTTCGCGCGAGCCATTCACGGGCAATACCTGGGTTGCCGGATTCAGCGCAGGAATCCCGTAACGCCGTTCCAGCCAGCCTAAGCAATCGCGGCGCGCAACGGATCGCTGCCGACCGTGGTCGGGTAATTGGCCAGCCCCTGCAGCGCATGCGACAGGGCTTTCTGAATAAATGCGGGAGTCGGGTGCTTCGGTTCGCCGATGCCCAGGCTGATCGGTGCGAATTCGGGATTCGGCGTCACCCCTGCAAACAGTTGGCGCAGCTTTTCAAACGGGTAGGGGTGCAGCTTGTCGAGATGTGGATTCACGTCGGTACCAGGGTTATCGGGGACGAAACAGCGTCATTATTATAGGCGGAATTGTGCGCCTTCGCGCCACGCCCCCGGATTGACCCCAGCCCACTCTTTAAAGGCATGCGTGAACGCGCTTTGCTCCTGGTAGCCGAGCAAAAACGAGATATCGACCAGCGACAGGCTTTCCTGCTTCAGATAATCGGTTGCCAGCGCAAACCGGGCCTGATCGAGCACTTGCTGGAAGCTGGCGCTTAGCCTCGTTGAGCTTGCGCTGCAGCGTGCGCGGCGACAGATTCAGTTCGTCCGCAATCGACGACAGCCGGACCCGGTCATGCGCCAGGTTCTTGATAATGGCCGCGTGCACCTGGGCCTGCAATGCCTTCATCGCTGCGGGTGCGTTCCTTGAGCAGGTTTTCGGCGTGCTGCTGCAGCACCGGATACAGGCTGGCATCGGCATTCGGCACCGGCCAGGCCAGCAACTGGGCATTGAAATGGGCCGCATTGACCGGCTCTGCCAAATTCCGGCACCGCGCCAAAGATGCGGATATATTCGGATTCGTCGGCCTCCTGGGCATGCACAAATTGCATTTTTGGCGAAGGCAGTTCCATGCCCGCCAGCCAGGTCGAAAATACCCGGATCCCGGCAAACACGCTCTCGGCCAGATGCCGGTTCGCGCCAGGGTAATTGCTGTGCCACTGATACTGCGCGTCTTCGCCGTCGAGCTGCAGCGCCGAGCGCCCCAGATCATGGGCGAGTTGCTCATAACGCATGGTCTGCTGGAATACCTGGCCGAAATCGCGGCAGGACAGCAGGATCAAGCCATACACGCTGTAGGTGCCCAGTTTGACCCGTTCCCCCACATGCAGGCCGAAATGCGGATCGTCCGCCAGGCGCGCGCCGACGGCAAGCAGGTTCACATAATCGTTGGCCGACAGGGAATCGGGAATGGGCGAGAGCGAGTCCGGCGGCAGTTTGGCGGCCATGGCCAGATCGCGCGGGGCTCACGCCGCGGGCCTCGGCTGCTTCGAGCAGCGGCTGCAAATAAGAGCCGGTGACGCGCCGCGCGTCAGGCTTCAGTGCTGGCATGTTTGAACAAAGAGGTTGTCATAAAAGCGCAATACGAAAGTAACGAGCGGCGTTACTCTGCCAGCAATGGAAACAGGTCAAGTATAACGGGAAAAACTGATGAAACGGTGGAACGGATGGGGCGACGACGCCATTGAATTTGCACTCGGCGACGACGCACTGGCATTTTTGCAGGAACGGCTAGGCCCCGGCGTGCCCACCGACGATGCCAGCCATGACGCGGTCTGTGCCCAGCTCAAGCGTTCGCGCCTGCCGTGGCACCCGCTGGTCGACACCTCGGCGTCGGTGCGCATGGCCAATTCGCTCGGTCAGAGCCTGCCGGACTGGCTGCGCATGCGCCACGGCCGGATCGACACCGCGCCCGACGGCGTGGCCTTTCCCGAAAGCGCCGAACAGGTGCGCGAGCTGCTCGACTTTGCCGCCAACAGCGGCGCGGCCGTCATCCCTTGCGGCGGCGGCACCAGCGTTGCTTAAGCCACCTGACGGTACCCGACACCGATACGCCGGTCCTGACGATCAACATGGCGCGCATGCATGCGCTGCTCAACCTCGATGCCGAGGCGATGCTGGCGACCTTCCAGGCCGATGTGTTCGGCCCCGACCTGGAAGCGCAGCTGCGCGCACGGCTTCACGCTGGGCCACTTTCCACAATCGTTTGAATATTCAACGCTGGGCGGCTGGGTCGTCACGCGTTCATCGGGACAGCAATCGCTGCGTTACGGACGCATCGAACAGCTGTTCGCAGGCGGCCGGGTCGAAACCCCGGCTTACCGCCTCGATTTGCCCACCTTCCCGGCGTCCGCCGCCGGTACCGATCTGCGCGAGATGGTGCTCGGGTCCGAGGGCCGCCTTGGCGTTCTGACCGAAGCGACCGTGCGCATCACGCCGCTGCTTAGGCGTTCGAAGCCTTCCACGCCGTCTTTTTCCCGGACTGGCAAAGCGCTTGCCTGGCCACGCGCCAGATCGCGCAGGCCAGACTGCCGCTGTCGATGCTGCGCCTGTCCAATCCGCTCGAAACCACGACCATGCTGACCCTGGCTAGGCCACAAGCGCCTGATCGGCGCGCTCAGAAACCTACCTTGGCTGGCGCGGCTGCGGCGAAGGCAAGTGCATGCTGATGATCGGCGTGAGCGGCGCCAAGGGGCCTGCGTCGAAGGCGTTGTCGGCCGCGCTGTCGCTCGCGCGGGCTGCGACGGCGTGCATGTGGGCCGCAAGATGGGCGACAAATGGAAGCAGAACCGCTTCCGCAATGTCTACCTGCGCAACACCGCATGGCAGCACGGCTACGCGATCGACACCGTCGAAACCGCGGTCGACTGGCCGGGCGTCACCCAAATGATGCACGCGGTCGAACAGGCCGCGACCGATGCTCTCGGCGCGCGGCGAGCGGGTGCACGTCTACACGCACCTGTCGCACATGTATGCCCAGGGTGCGAGCGTGTACACGACCTTCGTCTACCGCTTGTCCGGCACGTATGAAGGCGATCTGTCGCGCTGGCGCGCGCTCAAGAGCGCGGTGTCGGAAGCGATCGTCGACAACGGCGGCACCATCAGCCATCAGCACGGCGTCGGCTCCGACCACGCGCCCTACCTGGAAGCGGAGAAGGGCGCGCTCGGCATCGGCGCCATGCAGGCGCTGTTCCGCCACTTCGACCCGGAGAGCCGGATGAACCCCGGCAAATTGGTGTCCGCGTGAGCGGCCCGTGGCAGAACGGCTGGCGCGCTTCGCTGCTGCGCCCCCTGGCCGCGCGCGAGTGGGATCTCCTGATCATCGGCGGCGGCATCACCGGCGCCAAGGCATCCTGCTGGAAGCGGCGCGGCGCGGGCTCAAGGCCTTGCTGGTCGAGCAGCGCGACTTTGCGTGGGGCACGTCCAGCCGTTCGTCCAAGCTGGTGCACGGCGGCCTGCGCTACCTGGAAGGAAGGGCAGTTCGGCCTCACGCGTGAATCGGTCCACGAACGCAATGCGCTGATGCGCGAAGCGGGCGGGCTGGTCTCGCCGCAGAGCTTTGCCTTCGGCGACTACACCGGCGGTAAACCCGGCCGCAAACTGTTCCTGCTCGGGCTGGCGATCTACGATCTCATGTCCGGCAAGCGCGAACGCCACTACGTCAACAGCGCCGACTATCTGATGATGGCACCCAACGTCGGGCGCGAGGATCTGCAAGGCGGCATGTGCTATACCGACGCCAAGACCGACGACGCACGCCTGGTGCTGCGCGTGCTGCAGGAGGCGCAGTCCTACGGCGGCGTGGCAGTCAACTACATGGCGGCGCAGTCGCTGCTGCGTTCCGGCGCCACCGTGATCGGCGCGCGCCTGATCGATGCCGGCGACGGCAGCGCCCATGAAGTCCGCGCGCGATGGTCGTCAACGCGACCGGCGCCTGGGCCGACAAGCTGCGCGGCGAAACCGGCGTCAAGGCCAAGATTCGTCCGCTGCGCGGCAGTCACCTGGTATTTCCTGCGTGGCGCCTGCCGCTCTCGCAAGCGGTGAGCCTGATGCATCCGCACGATGGCTAAGCCCCGTATTTGCCTATCCATGGGAAGGCGTGACGCTGGTCGGCACGACCGACGTCGACCACGGCGCCAATCTGACCAGCGAAGCGTCCATCACGCGCGCCGAACTCGATTACCTGATGGTCGCGCTGCACCGTGCCTTCCCCGGCGCGCTGCTCAAGGACAGCGACGTGCTGGCCACGTATGCAGGCGTGCGTCCGGTGATCGACAGCGGCAAGGCCGATCCGTCCAAGGAAGGGCGCGAGCACGCCGTGTGGATCGACGACGGCCTGATGACAGTCACCGGCGGCAAGCTGACCACCTTCCGCGTGATCGCGCTCGACGCGCTCAAGCGCGCCATGCCGCTGCTGGCGCCGTGGCACAACGCGCTCGAACCGCGGCCGATCTTTCAGCGCCGCGAGTGGCCGGGCATTCGCTTGCGCGGCACGCAGCGCGAGCGCATCGAAGGCCGTTACGGCGCCGCCACCGGCGCGCTGATCGCCGCGGCCCAGCCGGGCGAACTGGAACTGATCCCGGGCACGCAGACCTTCTGGGCCGAGCTGCGCTGGGCCGCGCGCTCGGAGGCGGTGCTGCATCTGGAAGACCTGATGCTGCGCCGGACCCGCCTTGGCCTGCAGCTGCGCTGCGGCAGGCGAGGTGCGGGCCGCGCTGCCGCGCATCCGCGCGATCTGCCAGTCCGAACTCGGATGGAGCGATGAGCGATGGGCCGAATCCCAGGCCGCTTATCTGGCATTATGGAAGTCAAATTACAGCCTGCCCACATGAACGACAAGACCATCCTCGCCATCGACAATGGCACCCAGAGTGTGCGGGCGATCCTGTTCGACTTGAACGGCAATATCGTCGCCAAGTCGCAGGTGCACTTGCAGCCGTATTTCTCGGCGCAGCCGGGTTGGGCCGAGCATTGCGCCGACGGCTACTGGGATGCGGTGTGCCAGGCCTGCCAGGGATTGTGGCAGCAGCCGGGCGCCGACAAGGCGAGCGTGCAGGGCGTGGCCGTCACCACCCAGCGCGGCACGCTGGTCAGCCTGGACAAGGATGGCAAGCCGCTGCGCCCGGCCATCACCTGGCTGGACCAGCGCCGCACCGACATCGTGCCGCCGATCGCCAAATGGTGGGACTTCGCGTTCTGCCTCGCGCGGGTCAAGGGCACGGTCGACTTTTTCGGGGCGAGGCGGAGGTCAACTGGATCAAGGCGCATCAGCCGGAGATCTGGGCCAAGACCGACAAATTCCTGCTGCTGTCCGGCTTCTTGAATTACAGGCTCAGTGGCCGCTTTGCCGATTCGACCGGCTCGCAGGTCGCGTATCTGCCGTTCGACTACAAGCGTCAGCAATGGGCGCACAAGGGCGACTGGAAGTGGCAGGCGCTGGCCGTCAAGCTCGAAACACTGTCCGAACTGGTGGCGCCGGGTACGCGCATCGGTGCGATCACGGCCGCCGCGGCTGCGGCCAGCGGCATCCCCGAGGGCACGCCCTTGCTCGCCGCCGCAGCCGACAAAGCCTGCGAGGTGATTGGCGCCGGGTGCGAGGCGCCGCATATCGGCTGCCTCAGTTACGGCACCACCGCGACCGTCAACACCACCACCACCAAGTACGTGGAGGTCACGCCTTTCATCCCGCCGTATCCGGCCGCGATTCCGAATGCGTACAGCACGGAGGTGCAGATCTTCCGCGGCTACTGGATGGTCAACTGGTTCAAGGAGCAGTTCGGGCACCTGGAAAAGGCGCGTGCGCTGGAAGAGGATATCGCGCCCGAAAAGCTGTTCGATGAACTGGTCGATGCGGTGTAGAAGCCGGGTCGATGGGTCTGATGCTGCAGCCCTACTGGACGCCGGGGATCAAGGTGCCGGGGCCGGAAGCGAAGGGCGCGATCATCGGCTTTGGCGATGTGCACACCCGGGCGCACGTGTACCGCGCGATTCTCGAAGGGCTGGCCTATGCGCTGCGCGAAGGGAAAGAGCGGATCGAAAAGCGCAGCGGCGTGGCGATCACGGAACTGCGCGTGTCCGGCGGCGGATCGCAAAGCGACGCGGCGATGCAGCTGACGGCCGACATTTTCGGGCTGCCGACGGCCAGGCCGCATATCTACGAGACGTCCGGGCTTGGTGCGGCGATCGATGCGGCGGTGGGACTGGGCTTGTACCCGGACTTCCAGCACCGCGATCAAGGCGATGACCAGGGTAGGGCGCGTGTTCCAGCCGATTCCCGCGAATCAGAAGATGTACGAGCGCCTGTACCATCGCGTGTACCGGAAGATGTATGCGCGGCTGCAGCCGATGTATGCGGAGATTGCGGATATTACGGGATATCCGAAGCAGCTCTAGTGAATGATCCACAACCGTCGCCCTCGCGCAGGCGGGGCCCATAGCACCTTACCGAATTCGGCGAAGTGCTATGGGGCTGGCGCATGCGCCAGCACCTGCGCGAGGGCGATGTCATTTCCGCTTAGAAATATCCGGGAACTTATTGACCAATTTCCGTTCTACCGGTGATAAATCGAGAGAATGTTTGCGAAATGACACGCTATCCTATATTAGTCACCCCATAGCAGCGAAGGAGAATCGCCATGGCACTGGTCATCAACGGCGCCAGCAAGCGCATTGGTATCACCTTATCCGGCGGCGGATTCCGGGCCGCGGCCTTCCACCTTGGCGTGTTTCGCAAACTGCGAACCTACAACCTGCTCGACAAGCTCGACCTGATCTCCTGCGTCAGCGGCGGCAGCATCATGCGCGCCTTCCTCGCGCTCCACTGGAAAAATCCGGACGTGCTCGACATGCTCGACGACTACCTCGCCACGCGCTCGATCGCCGTGGCCTCGGTGCTGGCTAGGCGCGCTTGATCCCTTCCATTCCCGGCTCGACAAACTGGCTTAAGCACCTACGACCGCGACCTGTTCAACGGTAAAACGCTGGGCGACCTGGTAGAATGGCCCGCGCCTGTACCTGAACTCGACCAACCTCGCCAGCGGCAACATGTTCTTCTTTGTGACGGGCGGCGGCAAACCGCCCGAAATGGGCGACTACGAACTTGGCATCGTCGATGCCGCCAACTTCTCGATCGCGCGCGGTCGCCGCATCGTCCGCCTTCCCGCCCGTGTTCCCGCCGCTGCGGCTCGATGCGCAAGAGTACGCCCCCGCCAGCAAGTGCGACTACGTCACCCTCAGCGACGGCGGCATCTACGACAACCTTGGCATCAACCCGGCGCTGCGGACCCGCAACGCGCTCGACTACGTCATCGTCAGCGACGGCGGCAAGCCGTACCAGATCAAGATGGAGCCGACCGAATCGGGCGCCATCGTCCTCAAGGAAGGCCTGGACATCATGATGGAGCAGATCCGCGGCCTCGAATTCGACCGGATTCAGCACCGCCACATGGCCGAACGTTGGTCCGCGTCCTTTGTGGTTCTCCATCGACAGCGTGATCGGCCAGGAGCAGGACGGCGACGCCGAATTCGCGTCCAGTATCGGCACCAACCTCAAGGCGCTGAGCGCGGCCGAACGCTGTGTGCTCAGCCGCCACGGTGCGGCCCTGGTGGCCTCGCGCCTGCAAACCTACGCACCTGAACTGTGCACGTAAGGGGGCCGCCATGTTCGTCACCAACAGCAGCCTGGATTATGGTCCTGGAAGCGCTGGAGCAGTCGGGCGACCGGCCGCCGTTCCGGCGCCTGCGCGGCTACGCCTTCGACCCGAGCCTGTCGCTCAAGCTCGATACGGCCTCCATGAATCACACCGTGTTCGAGGTGCCATGGGAAGCGGGCCTCATGCCCGGCCCATGCGGCGAATACGTCGAAGTGGTCGACTACGATCCCTCCAGCGGCTGCTGGTACGACCCGGTCGACCTGAACGGCATCCATCTGCTGGCGCAGGACGGCTATGCGCCGTCGGAAGGCAATCCGCAGTTTCACCAGCAGATGGTGTACGCGGTGGCGATGAACACGATCTCCAATTTCGAGCATGCGCTGGGGCGCCAGGTATTGTGGTCGTCCCAGGAGCTGCCGAGCAAGGAAGAAGTCTTCGTCAAAAAGCTGCGCATCTACCCGCACGCGCTGCGGGCCGCGAACGCCTATTACAGCCCGAACAAGAAGGCGCTCCTGTTCGGCTACTTCCAGGGGCCGACGGGGATGGTGTTCTCCTGCCTGTCGCAGGACATCGTCGCCCACGAAACGACCCATGCGCTGCTCGACGGGATGCACCGCCGCTACATCGACGACAACCATCCCGACACGCTGGCCTTCCACGAAGCCTTTGCCGACATGGTCGCGCTGTTCCAGCACTTTACCTTCCCGCAGGTGCTCAAGCACCAGATCGCGCATACGCGCGGCGACCTGCAGACGCAGTCGCTGCTCAGTGAACTGGCGCAGGAGTTCGGCGTGGCGACGGGGCGCTACGGATCGCTGCGCAACGCCATCGGCGACACCGACGAAAACGGCGTCTGGCGGCCCGTCATGCCCGACCCGACCCGGCTCGCGTCGACCATGGAACCGCACGAACGCGGCTCGATCCTGGTGGCCGCCGTATTCGCTGCCTTCCTCGATATCTACAAGGTGCGCACCAAGGCCATCATCTCGCTCGCCAGCGCTTAAGCACCGGCAAACTGCCGGACGGCGCGCTGCATCCGAGCCTGGTCGACGCGCTCGCCGCGGAGGCGACCAAGACCGCGCGCCATTTCCTGCACATGTCGATCCGCGCGCTCGACTACTGCCCGCCGTTCGACATCACCTTCGGCGACTACATGCGGGCCCTGATCACGGCCGACTACGACATGGTCCCGAACGACAGGATCGGCTACCGCGTGGCGCTGATCGAATCGTTCCGGCGTTGGGGCATCATCCCCGAAGGGCTCAAGACGCTGTCCGAAGAGCAGCTGCGCTGGCCGTACGCGTCTGGAGTTCTGAACAGATCCAGGGCGAACCCTGGAACGCGCTGACCGATCTGGTCAACCAGATGAGTGACCTGATCAAGGATTCTCTGTACCAGCAAGACCGCGAATCTATGTTCCACACCCTGGAAGGCGGCGCGCGCCAAGGCGCACGGCTACCTGCATTCCGTGCTGAGCAAACCGGACGAAGTAGGGCAGCGCGATAACTTCATGCGCATCACGGGCCTGGACATGCGGCCGGACGGCGGCGTGCAAGGGATGCGCTACAAGAGCGGCGGCACACCGCACTTCGAAGTGCACTCGGTCCTGCCGACCCTGCGCGTCACGCCCGACGGCCAGATCATGAAGCAGCTCATCATCTCCGTCACGCAGCGCCTGCGTGACATACCGGTCGACGAGAACGACCCGTCGCAGGGGGCGTTCGACTTCCCGGGCGGGAGCACGCTCATTTTCGACATGGACGGCAAGCAGCCCGCCCTGCGCTGCGCGATCACGCGCCCGATCGGCGACGAGCGCTTACTCGAAGCGATCCGCATGCACCGCCGCGTGCGCACCGACATGGGCACCGCGCTGCGTGCGACCTATGCCGCGCACGAGGGCGCCGCCCACGACGAACCATTCTGTTTCCTGCATTCCGATCATTGAGGTGCCACCATGCCCGCACATGTTACCCCGCATCCGGAACCGGGCCGCAGGCCGCCCGAGCCGAAACTCAAGCGCGTCAAGCAGGCGCCCGGCATCCTCGCGCGCCAAGCCGGTAGCCAGGAAAAAAATCGAAGCACGTGGCCAGGACCCTGCGGACGGCGGCAGCCATGGGCGATGCGCTGGCAGCGACACTCAAGAAGGTCAAAAGAGCAAGGACGTCATCCCGCGCCTGCGCATCCGCATGTACCGGCATGGTCTGGGCGACTGCATGCTGCTGCGCTTTCGCAAGGAAGACGGAGAGGGCACCTACAACGTGCTGATCGACTGCGGCCTGATCACCGTCGCCTCCGAACCGCAGGCCAAGATGCAGCGCGTTGCGCGCGATATCGCCGAAGCCTGCAAGGACGGCAAAAAAGCCCGCATCGACGTGGTGGTGATGACGCACGAGCACTGGGACCACGTGTCGGGCTTCCACCCGGCGCAGGCAGGTCCCGTGTTTGACGAGATGGATATTGGCGAAGTCTGGTACGCCTGGACCGAAGACCCGCGCAATGAACTGGGCAAGCGTCTGCGGGCCGAACGCGCCGAGAAAGTACAGGCGCTGGCGCATGCCGTCGCGGCATTCGGGGCCAGGCCTGGCATGGAAGCGCGGGCCAGCGAACTCGGTGCCATGCTCGGTTTCTTCGGCATCGAACTGGGCGCCGCGGCCGGGGCCAAGATCGGGCGGACCCGCCAGGCGTTCGACTACCTCATGAACCGGCAGAATGTGCGCACGCGCTATCTGGAGCCGGGCAAGGCCCCGCGTTCGCTGCCTGGCGTGCCGGGGCTGCGGGTCTACACCTTCGGTCCGCCGCAGGACGAGGGCATGATCAAGCGCAGCGCGCCGACCAAGAAAGGGCGCGAAGTCTATGAGCTCTCGGCCGAGCAGCGCCTGGCCAACAACATCGGCGCGGCCTTCGAGCGGATGGCGGCAGGCGCAGGTCCCGACACATCCGGCGACGACTGTCCGTTCGATCCCATTCTGCGGCGCCAGGTGGACCCGAGCAATCAGCGCTATACACGCAACCTGGGCGCCCTGATCGACAATGTCTGGAACGAGCCGGGCCAGGACTGGCGCAAGATCGAAATGGACTGGACCCAGGCCGCCGAGACGCTGGCGCTGAACCTGGACAGCCACACCAACAACACCTGCCTGGTGCTGGCGTTCGAGTTCACCGATACCGGCGAAGTGATGCTGTTCCCGGCCGACGCGCAGGTCGGCAACTGGATGTCGTGGCAGGATTTGCGCTGGAACGTGAAGACGGCGACCGGCACCCAGGAGATCACGGCGCCGGACCTGATTTCGCGCACCGTGTTCTACAAGGTGGGCCACCACGGCAGCCACAACGCGACCTTGCGCACGCTGGGGCTGGAGCAGATGACGAGCGAGGAGCTGGTCGCGTTTATCCCGGTGAGCAAGGAAGAGGCGCAAAAGAACCGCTGGATGGGGATGCCGTTCAATCCACTGGTCAAACGGCTGGGGGAGAAGACCTACGGGCGCCTGCTGGTGGCCGATGAGCCCAAGCCGGGCGAGCATCAGCTGGGCAAACTGTCGAAGGCGGCGCTCAAACGGTTCGATAAATCGGTGACGACACCGGCGCCCAGCGAGGATGATCCGGACGGGAAGCTGTGGTTCGAGCTGGGCTTCGACTAGCCACGGTCACAGCTTTGCAATCAGCTTGACGGCCTCCCAGGTCTTGCTCCCGGCATGCACGGCCACGATCCGGTTGCGTCCGGCGTCCTTGGCTGCGTACATGGCGCGGTCGGCTGCTTCGAAAAAGTCGGTCAGCAGATCGGCCAGTACCGGCACAATCGTGACGACGCCGATGCTCGCCGTCAGGTAATGCCCGCAAGGCGACATCGGATTGGGCAGCTGCAGCGCCTCGATCGCAGCGCGGGATCGACTCGGCCATCGTGCGCGCGGTAGGCAGAATCGGTCTCGCCGAACAGCACCACGAACTCCTCGCCGCCATAGCGCGCGGCCAGATCGGTCGCCCTCGGCGCATGGGCCGCCAGCACGGCCGCCACCTCGCGCAGTGCGGTGTCGCTTCTACCGCATGGCCCAGCTCATCGTTGTAAAGCTTGAAGTGATCGACATCGAGCACGATCAGCGACAGCGGCTTTGCACTGCGCACGGAGCGCTGCCACTCCATCTCGAGGAAGCTGTCGAAATGCTTAGGCGATTGGCAATGCGCGTGAGCGGGTCGGCCAGCGCCGCCCGTTCGAGCGACGACTCATACTGCTTGCGGTGCGAGATATCGTGCAGCAGGCCGATGAACAAGGGTTCGCCGCTCATCTGCATGGGCGTGAGCGTCAGGTCCATCTCGCGCTCGATGCCGCCGCGCAGATGCATGACCACTTCGCGCGTGCCTTGGCCGGGCGCATGGTCCGGGTCGGCCGCGCAGCTGGAAAAATACTGCAGGTACTCTGCCGCCACTGGCGCCTGGAGCAGTTCCACGATCGAATGCCCGGCCAGCTCGCCGGTGCCGTAACCGAGGTAGGTGTCGCAGGCCGGATTGGAGTATTCGATGGTGCTTAAGCGACATCGATGATCATCAGTCCCTCGGCCATCGTATCGACGATCTTGCGCAGGCGCCTGACCTGTTCGAGCTGGGTCTCGGTATGGGAATGATGCTGCAGCCGGGCGCGCACGCGGGCGCTCACCTCGGCCATGCGCAGCGGCTTGCCGATGTAATCGACGGCGCCCTGTTCGAATCCGGCGACGACATCGTCGGCCTCGTTGCAGGGCGCTCATGAAAATCACGGGAATGTGCTCGGTACCGGGATTGAGCTTGAGCTGGCGGCAGGTTTCGAGCCCGTCCATCCCCGGCATCACCACGTCGAGCAGGATCAGATCGGGCCGGACCCGCTTGGCGAGGCTGAGGGCGCGCTCCCCGGAACTGGCGACGAACGTCTGGTATCCCTCCTGCGCCATCATCGTGCGCAGGACGTCCAGGTTCGACGGAGCATCGTCGACGATCAGGATCGCGGCGTTATTCATGAGCAAATAATACTCCGCCTCCCGCCCACGAACGCATTACCCCAAAAAAACACCGGGGTCAGACCTCAATTCTGCAACACCGGTATCGGTGTTGCGGAATTGAGGTCTGACCCCGGTGCTGAAGCTGGAGTGGCTTACAGTTGGGCGGCGATCAATTTTGCCAGAATTGCCACGCCTTCGCGGATACGCTCAGGCGGCACCGTCACGAACGACAGGCGCAGGGTGTTGGTTTCCGGTTCGTTGGCGTAGAACGGCGCGCCTGGTACGAAGGCGACCTTGGCGGCAATGGCCTGGTCCAGCAGTTTCATCGCGTCGATGTGCTTCGGCAGCGTGACCCAGATGAACATGCCGCCTTCCGGCTTGGTCCAGGTGACGCTAGCCGGGAAGGTCTCGGCCATCGCGTCGAGCATGACCTGGCACTGGTTCGCGTACAGCGCGAATGGTCGGGATGTGCTGCTCGAGGAAGCCGTCCTTGACCACTTCGTAGACCACCATCTGGGTCAGCTGCGCGGTGTGCAGGTCGGCGGCCTGCTTGGCCAGCTCGAGGCGGCGCACCAGCGGCAGCGGGGCGACCACGTAGCCGAGGCGGATGCCTGGCGTGAGCACCTTCGAGAAGGAACCCATGTAGATCACGCCGTCCGGATTCATGTTGAGCATCTTCGGATACGGCTCGCCCTTGTAGCTCAGCGCGCCGTACGGATCATCTTCGATCAGCGGAATGCCGTGACGGGCGCAGGTTTCGACCAGCTCCTGGCGGCGCTCGATCGACAGGCTGCGGCCGGTCGGGTTCTGGAAGTTCGGCAGCGCGTACAGCATGCGCGCGCCTTCGGCCACCGCGTCGATCGACGACGGCACCAGGCCATGGTCGTCGGTGGCGACGGATTTGAATTCGGGACGGTACACCGAGAACGCTTGCAGCGCGCCCAGGTAGCTCGGGGTTTCGACCAGTACGCGCGAACCTTCGTCGATCAGGACCTTGCCCAGCAGGTCCAGCGCCTGTTGCGAGCCGGACGTCATCAGCACTTGTTCAGGCAGGATCTTGCAGCTTGCCGTGGACAGGGAATTGGCAATCCATTCGCGCAGCAGCGGGTAGCCGTCGGTCGGGCCGTATGTGCAGGGCCACTTTGCCGTTGGTCGAGAGGACCTTGTCGAAAGCCGCTTTCATGTGCTCGACCGGGAAGGTGGCAGGCGAAGGCAGGCCGCCGGCTGAAGGAGATGATCTCCGGACGCTGGGTGATCTTCAGGATTTCGCGGATGAACGAGCTTTGCAGCTGCTGTGCGCGCTCCGAGAAACGCCATTCGATCGGGTTTGGATTTTCAATTTTCATGCTGGTCTCACAGGGAAAAGGGGCCGCGTCGGTACATGGCCATTATAGAGCACGCTTGGTAAGCGGGCTGGAAAGGAGGGCGCCGGGTAGGCGCCCTCCGGATCGGTTTAGGCGATTTCGGCGATCATCTCGATCTCGACGCAGGCGCCGAGCGGGATCTGGGCGACGCCGAAGGCGGAGCGGGCATGCTTGCCCGCGTCGCCGAATACCTCGCCCAGCAGGGTCGAGCAGCCGTTGGTGACCAGGTGGTGTTCGGTGAAGTCCGGGCTGGAATTGACCAGGCTCATGACTTTGACGATGCGCTTGACGCGGTTCAGGTCGCCGCCGCAGGCTTGCTGCAGGGTGCCCATCAGGTCGATCGCGATGTTGCGCGCGGCAGCCTGGCCTTGTTCGGTCGTGGTGTTTTTGCCAAGCTGGCCGACGATCACCGAGCCGTCCGCGTTCTTGGCCAGGTGGCCCGACAGGAACACCAGGTTGCCGGTCTGAACGTACATGACGTAGGCGGCGGCAGGAGCGGCCGGGGCCTTGAGCGTGATATCGAGGGCGGTGAGTTTTTCGTAGACGGACATGGGATTTCCTGGTGCGTTAATTGATGACAAGGCAGTATTGTACGTCGCTAACTCGCTGATTCCCATCGGAATTGCGACACTGTCCTTCATTTGCGGACAAAGAACAGCGCCTGGCCGCCCTTGGATAATTTTAGTCGGCCATCGGGCAAAATTTCGAACTCTGCGCGGGTCGGACCCTGGTCGACCAGCACCAAATGCCCGTCAACCTTGTAGGGATGGGGCTGCGGCAGGGCTTAAGCAGGCCAGGGGCGCTGCGACTTGAAGTCGCTGCCGTCCGGGTTGGTGCGGAAGTACTTGCCGTGGGCCAGGCGGAAGGCGGGGGCGCCTTGCTGGTCGGCCCAGCTGCCTTCCAGCTGGGGGGCGCAGGCCGTCAGGGTCAGCGCTAATAAAAGTGCGACGGTTTTCATCTGGTTCTCCTCAGCTTCGTTTCACCTGCATCTTCCGCCCCGCGGCAACAACGGCAATCACCGCCACCGCAAACACCACATTCGACACCTCAAACTTCTCCCCCAGCACCAGCCAGGCGCCAACCAGGGTGAAGAAGGGCTGCACCAGCTGCACTTGCCCCACCCGCGCAATCCCGCCGCGCACCATTCCGCCGTACCAGAAGAAGAACCCGATATACATCGAAAACGCCGCCACATACCCGAACCCCAGCCACGCACGGGCTCCGGCCGCGCCAATCGCGTCGATGTGCGGATACGAGAGCCACAGCAGCATGGGCGCCAGCAGCGGCGCGGCCAGGACCAGCGCCCAGCTGATCACCTGCTGCCCGCCCATCGTCTGCGACAGGCGGGCGCCTTCAGAGCCTCCCCAATCGCCGCCAGCATCACGGCCGCGAACATCAGCAGGTCGGCCTGGTGAAAGCTGCCGCCGCTCTGATGCAGCGCGAACGCGATCACCAGCGCCGATCCGGCCAGCGCCATCGTCCAGAATCCGGCCGACGGCTTCTCGTTCCCCGCAGCGCGGAGAAGGCGGCAGTCGCCAGCGGCAGCACACCCACCAGCACGGCCCCGTGCGACGCCTAAGCACGGTCTTGAGCGCGATTGACGTCAGCCACGGAAAGCCGACCACGCAGCCGCCAGCCACCATCGCCAGCGGCAGCAACGCGGCGCGCGGGCGGAAACGGCAGGCGCTTCCACATCAGCCAGCAGGCGGCCAGCATGGCCGCGACCACGGCCCGTCCCAGCGCCACAAACTCGGGCGGCAGATCGGCCACGGCCATGCGCGTGGCGGGGAAGGTCATGCCGAAGATGGCCACGCCCGCCAGGCCAAGCAGCATGCCCGCCGTTTCGTTGGACAGTCCGGTGAGTGGCGCTGTGGTGGTATGCATGTTCATGGTCCCTGCAAAACGTGGCGGAACAATTCGGCGTCCACATTGCCGCCGGTGAGCGGCAGGCCGACCTTGCGGCCTTTGATCGCCGGGCTGTCTTTCATCTGCATCGCCGCCGCCAGTGCTGCCGCGCTGGCTGCCTTCGGCCAGATTGTGCGTGGCGCGGTAGTGCAGGCGCATGGCATGGGCGACTGCGTCATCGGTCACGGCCACGATGTCGTCGGCGTATTCGAGAATCGACGCCAGTGATGCCGGATCGGGCTGGCGGCAGGCCAGGCCATCGGCCACGATGGTCGATACCGGTGCGCTGACGCTGTGCCCGGCCCTGAAGGAGAGCTGGTAGGCTAGGCGCGTGGCTCGACACAACGCCGACGATTCGCGCTCGACCCCAGCGCATTGCGCGCGGCGATCGCGGCGCAAATGCCCGAGCCCTGGCCGATCGGCACCAGCAGCAGGTCCAGATCGGGCTGCGCGCGCAGCAGTTCCAGATACCCGCTCGCCACACCGGCGACCAGGTCTTCGTGCCAGGACGGGACCATGTGCAGACCGTCTTCGCGTGCCTTTTGTGTCGCCAGTTCGCGGCATTCCTGGAAGTCGTTGCTTAGCTTCGATCAGCTGTGCGCCAAGGCCGCGCATGGCGGCGTTCTTTTCGACGCTGTTCCCGAACGGGACATAGATCGTGGCGGACAGACCGGCGCGGGCCGCGGCGAAAGCGACCGACTGTCCGTGATTGCCGCGCGTTGCCGCCAGCACGCCGCGCAGTTCCGGCTCGCGTTTGACCAGGGCATCCATGTAGACCAGACCCCGCGTGCCTTGAACGCGCCCAGCGGTGTGTGGTTCTCGTGCTTGACCCAGGCCTCGGCGCCCAGCGCGTGATTGAGCTGCGGCCAGCTGTATTGCGGCGTTGGCGGCATGGTGCGGTAGACGGTGGCGGCAGCGGCATCGAGTTGGGCGAGGGTAGGCTGGTACATGGCAACTTTCTATGGTTGGAATGTGTGGTCGATAGGTGTATCCTAGACTTAAAAACCAGTACAGTACCAATACACTTAATCATCTAAATTCGCATACTGTGACGGTGACATGACCAATACACGACTGACAGAAGCGCCAGCACCGTTCGGCACCATGCTCACGCGCGGTTCGGGCGAGTCCCTGATCGACCAGATCGTGCGCTCGGTGTCGGCGCGCATCGACGACAAGGTGCTGCGCAGCGGCGCGCATGCCCTCGATCCGCCAGTTCGCCGCCACCCATGGCGTGTCTGCCTTCACGGTCGTGGCCAGCTACGACAAGCTGGTGGCCAAGGGCTATGTCGAGTCGCGCCGCGGCGCTCGGCTTCTTTGTGCGCGAGCGCTCGCCGCTCAATCTGGGCGAACGTTCCGCCGCGGTGCCGCAGGACGGACAGGTGAGCGAGCAAAAGCCGCTCGACGTGGTCTGGCTGATCCGGAACATGTTCCGGCAGGCGCCGCACCAGCAGGTGCCGGGCTCCGGCCTGCTGCCGTCGGACTGGCTGGACGGACCGCTGGTGTCGAACGCGCTGCGCGATATCAGCCGCCAGGGCGGCAGCGCGCTGCTCAATTACGGCGCGCCGCAGGGCTTTTTACCGCTGCGCCAGCAGCTCCAGCTCAAGCTGGCGGAACTGGAAATCGACGCCGCGCCCGAACAGCTGGTGACCACGGTCGGCATCACCCAGGCGCTCGACCTGGTGGCGCGCGAATTCACGCGCCCCGGGGACACCATCCTGGTCGACGATCCGGCCTGGTTCCTGATGTTCGGCTCCTTCGCCGCGCTGGGCGCCAAGGTCGTGGGCGTGCCGCGCCTGCCGGACGGGCCGGACATCGCCCAGCTGGCCGCGATGGCCGCGCTGCACAAGCCCAAGCTCTATGTGATCAACTCGGTGCTGCACAATCCGACCTCGACCTCGCTGTCGGCAGCCAAGGCATTCCAGGTGCTGCGCCTGGCCGAGGAACATGGCTTCACCATCGTCGAAGACGACATCTACTGCGACCTGCATCCCGGCAGCGCGGTGCAGCTTACCACGCGCCTGGCCGCGCTCGACCAGCTGAACCGGGTGATTTACCTGGGCGGCTTTTCCAAATCGATGTCGGCCAATTTGCGGGTCGGCTTCATCGCCACCTCGCACGAGTGGGCCCAGCGCCTGTGCGACCGCAAGATGCTGACCACCCTCACCACCAGTGATATTGGCGAACGGGTGGTGTACAAGATTTTGTCGGAGGGCCTGTACCGCAAGCACGTGGACCGGGTGCGTACCCGGCTCGACGGCGTGCGCGCCAGGACCGTGCGGCAGATGGAGAAGGTCGGTCTGCGGGTGGACGTGGCGCCGCCCATCGGCATGTTCGTGTGGGTCGACGCGGGCCGCGACACCAATGTGCTGACCGAGCGCGCCATGGCCGAAGGCTTGCTGCTGGCGCCGGGCAGCCTGTTCTCACCGAGCCAGCTGCCCTCGACCCGCATGCGCCTGAATGTCGCGACGGCCCAGGACCCGACGCTGTGGAAGTTCCTGGAGCGCGAACTGCACCGCTGAAGCGGCTCGCCTCAGGCGGCGTCCCGCAAGGCGATCCGTTTTCCCGCCGGCGCCGCAGGCGGGCGGCGCGATGGACGCAGCTTCACCGCGCCGCTGCTGCGCCCGAACTGGAACACGCTGACGGCCCGTGTCAGCTGGACCGCTTCCAGCGCCAGGCTCGCCGCGGCGGCCGCTGCCTGTTCCACCAGTGCGGCGTTCTGCTGGGTCACCTGGTCCATGTGGGCCACGGCGCTGTTGACCTGATCGACCCCCAGGCTCTGCTCGCGCGAGGCGACCGCGATGTCCTGCATGATGTGCGTGACTTCCTGCGCCGAGGACACCATTTTCTCCATCGTGCTGCCCGCGTCCCGGACCTGCACCAGTCCCAGATCCACCTTGCCGACCGAGACTTCGATCAGCTGCTTGATGTCCTTGGCGGCGGTGGCGCTGCGCTGCGCGAGACTGCGCACTTCGGAGGCGACCACGGCGAAGCCACGCCCCTGTTCGCCCGCCCGCGGGCCTCGACGGCGGCGTTGAGCGCGAGAATATTGGTCTGGAACGCGATTCCTTCGATCAGGCCGATGATGTCGACAATTCTGCGCGACGACGCGTTGATGTCGTCCATCGTATGCACCAGGCCTGCCACCACTTGCCCGCCCTTGATGGCGACATCGGCCGAGATGGCGGCAAGCGTGCTGGCCTGGTCCGCGCTCTCCGCATTCTGCTTGACGGTCGACGAGAACTGCTCGACGCTCGATGCGGTTTCTTCCAGGCTGGCGGCCTGCGCTTCTGTCCTGCTCGACAGATCCGCATTGCTTAGCCGCGATTTCCGAGGTGGCCAGCTCCATCGCGTCGATGTTGGTGCGCACATCGCGGATCGTGGCGACCAGGTTGCAGTTCATCTGGGCCAGCGCGCGAGTAACTGCCCCATCTCGTCGTGGGAGTGGGTGCTGAACGCGGCCGACAAGTCGCCCGCGGCAATCGCCCGCGCGCCGCCCAGCGCCGCGACCAGCGGCTGCACGACATTGTGGCGCAGCGTGTACCACAGGAAGACGTTGATCAAGAGGCCAGCCGCGGTGGCGGCGAAGATCGGCGCGCCCGCGCCTTTGCCACTGAGGCTGGCCACGCACACACGCTTACCAGCAGCACATTGACGATGCTGGTGGCCAGCCAGATCCGGTCGCGCAGCGACAGCCGGGCGCGCCGCAGCTGGCGAAACAGCCAGCCGTTGCGCACCACTTCACCATCCTGCACGGTCCAGGCGCCGCCATCCGGGCCGTTCAGCCTGGCGTAACCCTCGCTGGCTGCCTGCACCTCCTGCTGCGTTGGCCGCACCCGGACCGACATGAAACCGGCCACGCGGCCCGCTTCATGGATCGGGGTCACATTGGCCTTGACCCAGTAATAGTCGCCATTCTTGCAGCGATTCTTGACCATCCCGGTCCACGGCGTCTCCGCCCGCAGCGAGGCCCACAGGTCGGCAAAGGCGGCGCGCGGCATGTCCGGATGGCGCACGATATTCTGCGGCTGGCCGATCAATTCGTCCTCCGCGAAGCCGCTCACTTCGCAGAAATAGGGGTTCACGTAGGTGATGTTTCCCTGGGTATCGGTCTTGGAGACGATCGCACGTTCGTCGTGCAAAACGACCTGGTGCGTGGTGACTGGCTGGTTGTTACGCATGGACATTCCCCTCGGAGTGGATGCAAACAGGACGTTTTTAGTGTTTTATGTACAACATTAATAGCATACTTGCCGCCCCGTGGCGCATCTGGCCGGGGAAATTTCGCTGAGGGTTGTTTTTTCGGCATGTGTAATTGACTCTTGAAAAAGTCGGTGCAGGCCCCATCTCGCTTCAATCCGTTCAACCTGTCTCAACGAGGACTAAAAAATGGCTGTTGCCGAAAAAGAAACCCTTGGTTTTCAAGCTGAAGTAAAGCAGTTGCTGCAACTGATGATCCACTCCCTGTATTCGAACAAGGAGATCTTCCTGCGCGAGTTGATTTCGAACGCCTCCGACGCCGCCGACAAGCTGCGCTTCAGAAGCGATCAACAACGACGCCCTGTACGGCAACGACCACGAACTGAAGATCAAGGTCACCTTCGATAAAGAAGCAAAAACCATCACCATCGCCGATAACGGTATCGGCATGAACCGGGACGAAGTCATTTCGCACCTGGGCACCATCGCCAAATCGGGCACCAAGGAATTCTTCGGCAAACTGTCCGGCGACCAGCAGGCCGACGCGGCCCTGATCGGCCAGTTCGGCGTGGGCTTCTATTCGGGCTTCATCGTGGCCGACAAGATCACCGTTGAAACCCGCCGCAGCTTGGCTGTCGACGCAGCCGAAGGCGTGCGCTGGGAATCGGGCGGCGAGGGCGACTACAGCGTCGAAACCATCAACAAGACCGGCCGCGGCACCGACGTCATCCTGCACCTGCGCGACGGCGAAGAAGAGCTGCTCTCGGGCTGGAAGATCAAATCGATCATCCGCAAGTATTCGGACCACATCTCGCTGCCGATCGTGATGCAGAAGGACGAGTGGGACGCGGAGAAAAAGAAACCGTCATCACCGACGAATTCGAAACCGTCAACCAGGCGAGCGCCCTGTGGGCCCGCAGCAAATCGGACATCACGTCCGAGCAGTACGACGAGTTCTACAAGCACGTCTCGCACGACTTCCAGGCGCCGCTGACGCACACCCACAACCGCGTGGAAGGCCGCAGCGAATACACCCAGCTGCTGTACGTGCCTGGCCACGCGCCGTTCGATCTGTGGGACCGCAACAAGCGCGGCGGCATCAAGCTGTACGTCAAGCGCGTGTTCATCATGGACGACGCCGAGCAGCTGATGCCTGCCTACCTGCGCTTCATCAAAGGCGTGATCGACTCGAACGACCTGCCGCTGAACGTCTCGCGCGAGATCCTGCAGGAGTCGCGCGACGTTAAGGTCATCCGCGAGGGCTCGACCAAGCGCGTGCTGGGCATGCTGGAAGAACTGGCCAACGCCGACGAGCAGGAAAAGAAAGACAAGTACGTCACCTTCTGGAAGGAGTTCGGCCAGGTCCTGAAAGAGGGTATCGGCGAAGACGCGGGCAACAAGGACCGCATCGCCAAGCTGCTGCGCTTTGCCTCGACCGCCAGCGACAATGCCGACCAGACCGTATCGCTGGCCGACTACATCGCTCGCATGAAGGAAGGCCAGGAAAAGGTCTACTACGTCGCTGGCGATAACTACGTCGTGGCCAAGAACAGCCCGCACCTCGAGATCTTCCGCAAGAAGGGCGTCGAAGTGCTGTTGATGACGGACCGTGTCGATGAATGGATGCTGTCCTTCCTGACCGAATTCGAAGGCAAGGAACTGGTCTCGGTTGCCAAGGGCGGCCTCGATCTGGGCGGCCTGGAAGACGAAGCCGAGAAGAAGGAACACGAAGAGACCGAGAACTCGTACAAGGAACTGACCGAGCGCATGAAGGCCGCGCTGGGCGACAAGGCCAAGGACGTGCGCGTCACGTTCCGCCTGACCGATTCAGCCAGCCTGCCTGGTGGCGGACGAGAACGAGCTGTCCGGTAACCTGCTGCGCATGCTGAAAGCGGCGGGCCAGAACGCGCCGGAATCGAAGCCTATCCTCGAGATCAACCCGAACCACCCGCTGGTGACGCGCCTGAAGTTTGAAAGCGCCGAGAGCAGCCAGTTCGGCGACTGGTCGCACATCCTGTTCGATCAGGCCTTGCTGGCCGAAGGCGGTTCGCTGAGCGATCCGGCCACCTTCGTCAAGCGCCTGAACGAGATGCTGCTGGCGTCGACCGCGAAGTAATTCGTTAAACGATCAAACAACGGCCCGGCCGCGCAAGCGCCTGGGCCGTTTTTGCTTCAGGGGCTAGTCGGAGAATGCTTTTCGCCACACCGGTTCACTCGGGAAGGTGGGGCGCAAGGTCACCATCATTTTTTTCCCATCGATCTCAATCGCGCCCTTCGTTTTCCGGGTTGCGAGCAGTGCCGAGACGCTATTCAAATCAGCGGCAGGCAAGAAGATGGAGTAGCCACGCTTGCGCTTGATGGTCGTTGGCGAATTCAAACCTGGCAAGGTCTTTGGCCAGGAAACGGATGCGTCTATCGCATAGCCGTAGTCCCAGACGATTGCTTCGACATATTTCGGTGTCCACTCGGTAGCGCCCTTGAACTCGATGGAAGTGAGAAAGGCGTACAGCTTGCGAAGATCGGCGGGCAGAGGCTTGATGCGTCGATTTTCCTCGGGTGATGCGTCCACAGAACCCATACCGTAGATCGACGTCACGAGCGCCGTGTCATCGAATTTCAGGTAGAGCCTTGTCTCTGACTGATCTGTCGCTTCAGTCAGCGCGATATGCTGAAGGTCTTTGCGGAAAGGGCCGAAGGCGGCAAGCTTTGCCTTCAGGCTTTGCAATTCCTCGGGCGACAGCTGCTTCCAAAGATATTGCTCATTCTTGGTTTCGGACCGTTTGCGGAAAATGACTTGTCCATTCTCGTAGAGTACGAAGCTGGGCGTGTCGGAGTCGATCACCATGAGCCACGGATTGGTTTCGATCAGCACAGCGAGCGGGCGGGGGCCGTCAAATGGCAGGAATTCCGCCGCTTGGACACCCGGAATGGCGAGGAATAGAAAGACAATTAGTGCAAAGACTCGTTTCATGATTTCCCTGGTGTTAGGGATACGGGGCGGGTGTGGCAACCTTCGGGCACATTACTTTTCCCAGCACATCTTCTCTCGGACGATCCACCCCTTCCTTTGTGTATCGTCGTCACTCTCAAGTTTGATGATGCAAACGTGGGTTGACGTCGAGACCTGCATTACCCGCATCTTTCCATGTTCGTTCAGGACTGATGCTGCAATGTCGCGAAAAGGTTTCTTTGGATATTCGAGGCGCAAAGCACTCGTCGCCATCCACGTGGCGAGCCTATCCTTGCCAGAAATATTCTTGGCGGTGTCAGCAAACGCGTGCCCCGAAAGAATGTTCAGCGCAATGATGGCGAACTTGAGGATGAGCAGGAAGGGCTGAGACTTGCCCATCAGTCTTGCGCCACTTGCGCACACAATTCTTCGAGCAGCTTCTGGCCCACGGGCCAGTCGCCAAGGTCGCTCGCGCCATTGATGTGCCCCGCGTTGCCGATGTCGACAAAGCGGCTGCCCCAGGCGTCGGCAAACTGGCGGGCGCGTGCAGGCGAGACGTATTCGTCGTCGGCGCTGGAGACCACGATGCTGGGGAAGGGCAGCTTCTCGAGCGGGATCGGTGCAAAGCCGTTGGCGGGAACCGGATACGAAGCCGCTTCGGTGTCGCTCGGCGCGACCAGCAAGGCGCCCGCGATCTTGAGCTGCGATCCCGACCTGGCCCACTGCACCACCAGCTGGACGCCCAGGCTGTGCGCGACGAGAATTGGCGGACCTTCGCTGGCGGCGATGGCGGCGTCGAGTTCAGCGACCCATTCGTCGCGCACGGGGTTGTTGTAGTCGCGGTGCGGCACGCGCACGTAGGCGGGATGCTTGTGCTCCCAGTGGGTTTGCCAGTGTTGCGGGCCCGAGTTCCACAGGCCCGACAGGGTCAGTACATCACAATCCATTATGCCTCCGGAGCTTGCACATTTTTAAGCCAGATTCTACGGTAAATCGCAGAATCCTGAGGCAGGCTGTGTGGTCATTCAGGGCGCGATGATGGCGTCGGCGTAGGCGGCCAGCGTTTTCTCGGGCAGGAAGGGGGCGCCGATGGTCAGGATCGAATACAGGTTGTTCTGTAATTTACCGGTATCGACTGGTCCTTCGCGCAGGGCCGTCTGCACCAGGTGCAGTGCCATGTCGGCCAGCAGGATCCGCTGCTTGTCGGACCAGCCGGGCTGGCCTTTGCTTGCAGGATCGGCGGTATAGGCCGATTCGGTCAGGTCATGCGCCTGCTTACTCAGGGCCAGTATCTGTGCGCGCGTGTCGGGATTCATCATTTCTGTTTGCGGAACGGGAACAGGAACTGCTTGGTAAAACCGTCCGGCATGTAGTCACCCTGCACGCCGTACTTTTCCGGGAAACCCGTCTGGCCCTTGATGGCGGTCCCGAACAGGTGGTCCAGGAAAGCGTAGTGGGCCGCATAGTTCTTGTCGATCGCCACGTCGTCCGACGAGTGGTGCCAGTGGTGGAAGTCCGGCGTGACGAAGATGTACTTGAACGGCCCCCACGGTAGGTGCACATTGGCGTGATTGAACACGGCCTGGAAGCCGACGATCACGATGTACAGGTCCATCACGGTCTTGTCGAAACCGAGCACATACAAGATGCCCAGCACGCCCACGCGGGTGACGATCAGCTCGAACATGTGCTGGCGCGGAACCGGCCAGCCAGTCCATGGTCTTGGCCGAGTGGTGCACCGCGTGGAAGCGCCACAGGAAGGGAATCTCGTGATACGAGCGGTGCGTCCAGTACTGCACGAAGTCGGCCGCCAGGATGCACAGCAGCAGTTGCGGAATCAGGGGAATCGACTGCACCGCTGCATGCACGCTGTCGTTGGCCATCCAGCCGAACAGGCGGTGAATCGCGAAGTTGACGGTCAGGAGCGCCAGGCCGACGATGAAATGGTTGACGGCAAAGTGCACCATGTCGGTCTGCCATTCCTTGCGGAACAGCAGTTGACCTTTATAGAGCGGGAACATTTTCTCGATCGCGGCAAAGATCACGGTCGAGCCGAGCAAGTCGAGGATGAACCAGTCCAGGCCGATGTAGGGCGTGTTGTCCGGGAAGTCGGCCACCGGCACGTGCGAGCCGCCCAGCGCCAGGGTTGCCAGCACCAGCGCGCCGGCCACGCCGTTCAAGCCCCGCTGGCGCTTGAACAGCATGTTCAGCAGACTGATCGAACCGGAAATGACCAGCGCCGCGAACATGATGTGGCGGATGATGTCCGGATTGTATTTGTGGCGCAGTTCGGGCGTGGTCAGATACTGCGGGAAATGGAACGCCAGCACGCCCAGGAAGCACAGGATGCCGAGCGTCAGCGCAACGACGCCGCTGGCGATGCCCACGCCCGGCGTCAGCGGCCCGCTCTGCTTGAGCAGGTCGGTCGTTTCGCTGACGGCGCCGCCCACATTGCCGATGACGGCCTTGGCCGGATCCACGATCTGTTTCATTGCTGCATCCTGTGTCTGAGTGATCTTAATTGCAACATTCTATATCGCAATTACGGTTTGCCAAAGAAAAGATAGAAGGTGTGGTTGCCATCCTGGCCGACTCCCAGACCCATGGTGAACGGGCCCAGGCCGGTATTGAGTGCGCCAAACATGCTGCCCGAGAATTTGGTGCCGACCGCCGGGCCGTTGAAGCGGCGCGAGATATGGCCCGCTTCCAGGGTGCCGCCCAGGTAGATATTCTTCAGGCCGAAGAACTCGGTCTGGCGGCTGTACATGGCGCGCGTGTAGCCGTAGCCTTCGCCGATGAACTGGCGGTTCGGGTAGCCGGTCAGATTGAGCACGCCGCCGAGCGAGAACAATTCCAGCAGCGGAGCGCCATCGCCCCAGATTCTGCCGCCGCGCGGCCAGGCTGATGCGGTGGTGGCCCACGCCCCACACGCCTTCGAGTCCGGCCTCAAGGCGGCGGTAGTCCGCGTCGGACCCCATCGGCTTAGCTCGAAATGCGCGCGTTGGCGAACGCAAAGGTGCCGGTGGTCGGGAATACCCAGTCGTCCAGCCGGTCCTGCAGGAAGTCCATCTTGATCACGGCGATCTGGTCGGACTGGGTGGCAAAGTCCTGCACCGCCACGCTCGGACTGGCGCGCGAGCTGCCGCGCTCCACGCCGAAGCGCAGCGTGGTGGTGTTGTCGATGTGGCGGCCGAAATCGAGGCCGAACGAATGCTGGCGGATCGTGTAGGTGGCGACCGGGCGCTCATTGACGATCAGGTTGTCGCGCGTTTGCGAGAGCCGGAACACGGGCGCGACGAACCAGTCGCTTACTAGCCGCGTCGAACGGCTGGTACAGCTGCGAATTGACGGACATGACCTGGCCCAGCGAGATGTCGTTGCGCCACTCCAGCCCCGCCGCATTGAGCCACTTGGAGCGGTGATTGAGCAGGACCGAGAAGTCGCTCTCATCAGCCAGATCGGTCGACAGGCGGAAGCCGCCGCGGATGTAGTTCGGCCCCCATTCCTTTTCCACCGGCTCGATCACCAGCGTGCGGCCTTCGGCGTCCTGCTCGAAGCGGTGGTTCACGTTCTGGAAGTCGCCGCTCGCATACAGGCTGTTCAGGTTGGCCTGCAGTTCGTCCATATTGAAGGTGGCGCCCGGTTTGATCGTGACCTTCGCCTCGACCGCGGCCACGCTCACGTGGCGCAGGTAGAACGGGTCGATGCGCACGGCCTTGATGGTGCTTACTTCGAGGCAGATGGCGGCCCTTGCGCGCGGCCATGTGCTCCTTCCACGCGTCGTCGTCGAGCGCCAGGGTAGCCAGCTGCGGCGCGACGGCGCGCGTGGCAGCTTCGCCGATGACGATGGTGCTGGCGGCGTTGTCGAAATCGGCGGCCGAATATTCGCCGAGGGCGGGCGTAATCAGCACGTCGGTAGGCGTCAGCTGGCGCAGCGAGGCTTCCACGTTTTGTTCGGTCAGGATGTTGAGCATCTGCTGGCCGACCCCGAACACGGACGTGATCTGGTCGCGCTTGAGCAGGGCCGTGCCGAGGTTGACGGCGATGATGACGTCGGCGCCCATCGAGCGCGCCACGTCCACCGGCAGATTGCGTACCAGGCCGCCGTCGAGCAGGGCGTGGCCGTCGATGTCGACCGGCGCGAACACGCCGGGGACCGACATGCTGGCCCGCATCGCGCGTGCGATGGCGCCGCGTTCGAGGACGACCATCTTGCCGGTTTCAATGTCGGTGGCGACGGCGCGGTAAGGAATGTCGAGCTGGTCGAAGTGGTCGATGTCGCCGGTGCGGGCGGCCAGGGTGTTGAAGAAGAACTCGATCTGCTGGCCGTAATTCAGGCCGCGCGGCACTTGCAGTTCGGCGTCCCGAAAACCGAGCTCGCGGCTGCTGATGCTGTTGCGTTCATTGGCCTTGGTGTAGGTGGTGCGGGCCAGGCGCGGCGGATTGTCGTCCAGGACTTCGTTCCACTTGACCTTCTCCAGCCGTGCGGCGAGGTCTTTCGGATCGTTGCCCATGGCGTAAGCGCTTACCACGATCGAACCCATACTGGTGCCGACCACGTAGTCGACCGGGATGTGCATCTCTTCGAGCACCTTGAGCACGCCGATGTGGGCCACCCCGCGCGCCCGCCGCCGGACAACACCAGCCCGACTTTGGGTCGGGCCAGGGCGGGGGAGGCGAGCAACAGGAACAGCAGCGGCGGCAGCGCCAAGGGTGCGGAAGGTGGTCGGCATGGGATTTTCTACGGCTAAGTTGCTTGAGTGCCAAAACTTACCATAGATGTGGAGATGCCACCACGTCGCCCTCGCGAGGGCGATGTGGATTTAGAGCGCGGTACGCAAGGCGAACAACTCCGGGAACAGCACCACATCAAGCATCTTGCGCAGATAGCTCACGCCCGCCGTGCCGCCGGTGCCGGTCTTGAAGCCGATGATGCGCTCGACCGTCGTCACATGGCGGAAGCGCCAGAAGCGGAATGCCGTCTCCAGGTCGACCAGCTTTTCGGCCAGCTCATACAGCGCCCAGTGCTTGGCCGGATCCTGGTACACGCCCAGCCACGCGGCCTTGACCGATTCGTCATGGCTGGTCGGTTTGGTCCAGTCGGCGTTCAGGCGTTCCGGCGCGATGGCAAAGCCGCTGCGCGAGAGCAGCATCACCGCTTCGTCGTACACCGACGGCGCATTCAGTTCGCGCTCGAGGATGGTGTGCGCTTCGGTCGCCGTCTCGTGCACCGCCAGCAGCGAAGCGTTCTTGTTCCCGAGGATGAACTCGAGTTCGCGGTACTGGTAGGACTGGAAGCCCGACGAGGCGCCCAGATACGGGCGGATCGCCGTGTACTCGGGCGGCGTCATGGTCGCCAGCACGTCCCAGGCGTGCACCAGCTGGTCCATGATGCGCGCCACGCGGGCCAGCATCTTGAAGGCCGGAGCCAGCTCATGCCGGCGCGCATGTTCACGCGCACGGCCTGCATCTCGTGCAGCATCAGCTTGAGCCACAGTTCGCTGGTCTGGTGCTGGATGATGAACAGCATCTCGTTATGGTTGGGCGAGCGCGGATGCTGGGCGTTGAGGATCTGGTCCAGGCCCAGATAGTCGCCATAGCTCATCGCTTCGCTGAAATCCATCTTGGCGCCGTGCCAGCTGGCAGGGCATTTTTTGTCATTGTCGGACATGGTGTCGTTTCTCTGTCAGGTTACTGCGGTGCGGCGGGCTGCCACGTCATAGGCTTTGTCGTCGAGGATCTGCTTGAGGATCTCGACCGCGTCCCAGACGTCGGCAAAGCTGGTATACAAAGGCGTGAAGCCGAAGCGCATGATGGCCGGTTCGCGGTAGTCGCCAATCACGCCGCGCGGATCAGGGCCTGCATCACCGCAAAGCCGTGCGGATGGGTGAAGCTGACCTGGCTGCCGCGCCGTGCGTGCTCGCGCGGCGTCACCAGCCCGAGCGGATGGCCGGCTGCAGCGCGACTCGACCAGCTCGATGAACAGGTCGGTCAGTGCCAGCGACTTGGCGCGAATGGCCGCCATGCCGGTCTGCTCGAATACCTCCAGGCCGCATTCGACCATCGTCAGCGAGACGATCGGCTGGGTGCCGCACAGGGCGCGGCCGATGCCGTCGGTCGGTTCAAAGTGGGGCGCCATCGCGAACGGATTGGCGTGGCCCCACCAGCCCGACAGCGGCTGGGTGAAGGCGGCCTGGTGGCGCTGCGGGACCCAGATGAAGGCGGGCGAACCCGGGCCGCCGTTCAGGTACTTATACGTGCAGCCGACCGCCAGATCGGCGCCGGCCGCGTGCAGGTCGACCGGAACCGCGCCAAGCCGAGTGGGCCAGATCCCAGATCGCCAGCGCGCCCTGGGCGTGGGCATGGGCGGTGAGGGCAGCCATGTCGTGCTGGTAGCCGGTACGGTAATTGACATGGGTGAGCATGAGAACGGCGGTGTCGCCGTCCACGGCGGCCGGGATCTGGTCGACTGAATCGACCAGGCGCACGCTGTATCCCCGGTCGAGCCAGCTCGACAGGCCTTCCGCCATATAGATATCGGTGGGGAAGTTGCTGCGTTCGGTGACGATCACGCGCTTCTAGCCCTTGCTTAGGCGCCATGCTCCTGCATGTGCACGGCGGCGGCCAGCGCCTTGAACAGATTCAGGGAGGTGGTGTCGTTGACGACCACTTCGCCCGGCTGGGCGCCGATCAGCTTGCCCAGGCGGTCGCCCAGGCGCTTGGGCAGGTCGAACCAGCCTACCGTGTTCCAGCTGCGGATCAGATCATTGCCCCATTCGCGCGCCACCACGTCCTGGACGCGGGCCAGGGCGGCCACCGGGCGTGCGCCCAGGGAATTGCCGTCGAGGTAGATCACGCCCTCGGGCAGGGCGAACTGGCCGCGCAGGGCGGCGAGGGCGTCGTCTGCATCGCGTGCCAGGCAATCTTGTCGGTTCATGCAATGCACCTTGAAAATACTTTAGACCTAAATGAATTAGGGCGAGGAGCGCAGTTTACCAATAAACCAGGGAGTAGCGGCAAATGAAACAGGATGTAAATACCTTACCGCAACAATGCGTTTCTGCTATTATTGCCCCTGTTTCATGCCTGTACGGCAATTTTCAAACTTTTTTCGTTTTTTTTGAATTTATTTTCAAAAAACCCTCAAGTTCTGAAAATCCCCGCCGTAACCGGATCAGACACGGGGAATGGGCTTTGAAAAATATTTTCAAATAACCCTAAAGTTCCCCAAAAGTCTGACGTAAACGAGACAGAGCAGCGAAATTCTTTGTGCTCTGTTGCGCCAAGTCGAGCAGTAAATCATCTTCATTCCGCCCCGGTTCTCATAGGGGCGCGACAATGATCCGAGCGGGTTTGTCAGACAAACTCCTACGGGTCTATCTCGTCATTCACCGACGCAAAATACAGATGTTGACCTATTCCTGAATGATTCCGTCACGGTCAAAATGTATCTCACTGGCAATACACACAGCGCCAGGCAACGGATTGAAGGAGATGGAAATGACTGCGAACGACATGATGGCCGAAATTCGTGATGCGAACCTGAGCTACCTGATGCTCGCGCAGCAGATGATCCGCGCCGACAAGGTGACCGCGATCTTCCGTCTCGGCATCGCCGCAGAGATCGCCGACCTGATCGAAGGCATGAGCAACGCCCAGATCCTGAAATTGGCAGGCGGCAATATGATGCTGGCGCGCTTCCGTTTCGACGATGGTGCTATTCTGTCCATGCTGACCAATTACAACAAAGACCGCGCGCTGGCCCAGTCCCACGCTGCGATCCTGATGGCCTAGCCAGGCAGTCGAAGAGATCGCTTAAGCATTCACCGGGAGGCGCATCATGTCCAAGAAGAGCGTAGTGACGGAGGCCCAGGAAATTCAGCTGGCCATCGAACTGATCCAGCTTGGCGCGCGCCTGCAACTGCTCGAAACCGAAGTCTCGCTCTCGCGCGAACGCCTGCTCAAGCTGTATAAAGAGCTCAAGGGCGTGTCGCCGCCCAAGGGCATGCTGCCATTCTCGACCGACTGGTTCCTCACCTGGCAGCCGAACATCCATTCCTCGCTGTTCATCAACATCCACAAATTCCTGGTCGAGCATGCTTAAGCGCTTCCGGCATCGAGGCCGTCATGAAAGCCTACAAGCTCTACCTCGAGCAAATGCCGCCCGAAGCCGGCTGAAGAGCCGCTGCTGTCGCTCACGCGCGCCTGGACGCTCGTGCGTTTCTTCCAAAGCAATATGCTGTCGCTGGCGCCGTGTCAAAAATGTCAGGGCAAGTTCGTCGTCAATTGCATGGATCTGAACCAGCACTATCTGTGCGGCCTGTGCCACATGCCTTCGCGTGCTTAAGCAAGACCAAAAAATCCCGGGACGCCGCCGCAGCGCTGCAAAACGCGTGACGCGCGAACGCGCCAGCGGTCAACAAGGGCAGGGCGCGAGCCTTGCCCTTTTCGCATCTGGCAAGCACCGGCGGTGCAGGCATTGCTGCTGCAGTGCGTCGCCTTTCCGCTGACCCTGATTGCCGTGTATCTGCTGGCCAGCAGCGGCGCCAATCCCGGCTGCAGCCGGCAAGCGGCCTTGCTGCAGGGCGCCTTTGCCGCGCTGCTGGCGCGCTGGCGCAAGCTGGCCGTGTGGTGGCTGGGAATCCAGCTCGTGTTTCCGCTGGCACTGATGGAGTCGCAGCGCCTGGCCATCGCGCCGGGAATCTTCCTGGCGGCGTTTCTGTTCTTGCTGGCGCTGTACTGGTCCACCTTCCGCACCCAGGTTCCCTACTATCCGTCGGGGCGGCGCGTGTGGGATGAGGTGGCGCGCCTGCTGCCGCAAGACCGGCCCGTGTGCGCGATCGATATCGGCAGCGGCCTGGGCGGCCTGGTGCTCGATCTGGCGCGGCGCCAGCCCGACTCCGTCTTCGTCGGGATCGAGCTCGCGCCGCTGCCCTGGCTGCTGTCGAATCTGCGTGCGCGCCTGTCCGGCAGCAGCGCCCGTTTCGTGCGCGGCGACTACGACCATATCGACTTCGGTAATTACGATGCGGTGTTCGCCTACCTGTCGCTGCATGGCCATGTCGGCCTTGTGGCACAAGGCTTCATGCGAGATGCGGCCGGGATGTATTTTGCTTAGTTATGAATTTCTGATAACGGAAAAAACACCGGATATGAGTATCTTGCCAACGGGCCGCGGACCCACGCTTTACGTCTGGCACTTTTAGGCGACAAACAGCCCGTTTTCCCTTGCCCGGTAAGCATTCTCAGGATATTGTAGTTCCGTATGTAAATTAATCGAGTCAGATGATTCATGCTCTTGCCAACTTATTCACGGCTCGACAGCAACCTTGCTCGAATCACCATGGGAGTGTGCGCACTTGTTAGTCTTAATCGGATACATAGTTGTCTGCGCTTCGGTGTTCGGTGGCTTCATGCGGCAAGCGGTGGCCACCTCGGCTCGCTGTTCCAGCCGCTCGAACTGGTCATGATTGGCGGCGCGGCGCTCGGTGCATTCTTTGTCGGTAATAACGGCAAGTCGATCAAGGCCACACTCAAGGCACTGCCGTCCCTGTTCAAGGGATCGCGCTATACCAAAGACCTCTACATGGAGATGATGTCGCTGCTGTTCGACGTCCTCTCGAAAGTGCGCAAGGAAGGCCTGATGTCGATCGAAGGCGATATCGACCGGCCCGACGAAAGCCCGCTGTTCTCCAAGTATCCGGGCGTGCTGGCCGACCACCACATCGTCGAATTCATGACCGACTATCTGCGCCTGATGGTGTCCGGAAATATGGACGCTTTCCAGATCGAAAATCTGATGGACAACGAAATTGAAACCCACCACCACGAGGGCGCCGTGCTTACCCACGTGATCGCCAAGCTGGGCGACGGCCTGCTTAAGCCTTCGGTATTGTGGCGGCGGTGATGGGGGTGGTGCACACGATGGAATCGGTGGGCATTCCATAGAAGCAGAACTCGGTATCCTGATCGCCAAGGCGCTGGTCGGTACCTTCCTCGGTATTTTGCTCATGCGTACGGCTTCGTCGGTCCGCTCGCCAGTCTGCTCGAACAAAAGCTCGAAGAGTCGACCAAGATGTTCCAGTGCGTGAAAGTGACGCTGCTCGCCAGCCTGAATGGCTACGCGCCAGCCCTGGCGGTCGAATTCGGCCGCAAGGTGCTGTACTCGACCGAGCGACCGACCTTCGCCGAACTCGAAGAACACATCAAGAAATCCAAGAGCAAGTAAGCGCAGCAGGCAACATGACACGGAGTTTCCATGGCCGATGAGGGCTTACGACCGATAATCGTCAAACGCATCAAGAAGACGGCGGGCGGCCATCATGGCGGCGCGTGGAAGATCGCGTACGCCGACTTCGTGACCGCGATGATGGCCTTCTTCCTGCTGATGTGGCTGCTCGGTTCGACCAGCAAGGGCGACTTGAACGGCATCGCCGAATTCTTCCAGACCCCGCTCAAGGTGGCCATGCAGGGCGGCTCCGGCAGCGGTGACAGTTCGTCCATCATCAAGGGCGGCGGCTCCGACCTGACGCTGCGCAATGGCCAGGTCAAGAAGGGCGACACCGCGCCCGAAAAGAAAACCTACGATCTCAAGGCGGCCAAGGCGCTGCTGGAGGCGGCCGAAGCGGGGCGCCTGGAAGGCGCTCAAGGCCAAGATCGAAGCGACCATCGAAGCCAATCCCCTGCTCAAGAAATACCAGAAGCAGCTCCTGCTCGACATCACCAGCGAAGGCTTGCGGATCCAGATCGTCGATGAACAGAACCGTCCCATGTTCGCCGTCGGCAGCGCCCAGGTCCAGCCTTACACGGCCGAGATCCTGCACGTGATCGGCATGGTGCTCAATGAAGTGCCGAACCGGATCGGCCTGTCCGGCCACACCGACTCCACGCCCTACATGACCGACGCTTAGCTACAGCAACTGGGAACTGTCGGCCGACCGCGCCAACGCCTCGCGCCGCGAACTTGTCCTGGGCGGCATGAACGACGCCAAGATCATGCGCGTGGTGGGGCTGGCTTCGGCCACTCACCTGGACCGCAAGGATCCGTTCAACCCGATCAACCGGCGCATCAGCATCATCGTCATGAATACGGCCACCGCGGAAGGATCATGCGCGACGGCGCCGCGGTCGACGTGGCGCCGGAAGCCGGTGCGGCCGGGGTCAAGGCGGCGCTCGCTGCTGCGCCACCGGCAGCGGCACCAGCAGCGGCAGCGGCTGCCGCAGGGCGCCCACCGCCGCGACAAAGGCGCCCGCGCATTAAGCGCGGGATGGGAAACTGGAGAGTCGAATGACGCGGAAAAAAATACTCGGTTCACATGTCAAGCGCCTGCTGTCCGGGGTGTCCGACCATGGCAAGCGCCATCTGACGGAAGTCGAGACCGACTTGATCCAGACGCAGCTGCTGCTGGAAGAAGCGATCGACAAGCTCACCAACAGCTTCATGGCGATCCACGTGGCGGTCGGCACGCGCCAGGAAACGATCAATACCCTGCTGGTAAGCGGCACCGTCAGCGAAGAACAGCGCGCCGAACTGGCGCGCATGACGAACGAAGTGGGCGACCATGTGAACGCGGCCATCACCAGCATGCAGTTCCAGGACATGACGAGCCAGCTGATCGACCGCACCATCAAGCGCGTGACCGGCCTGCGCGAATTTCTGGGCACGCTGGGCGCGCACGGCGCCGACGTCCTGCCCGAACACGGCAGCGAGGAAATCGTCGACCTGCTTGGCAAGGTCAGCATGGCGCTGGCGATCCAGTCGCTTGAATTACGCAGCGTATTAAGAAAAGCAGTCAATCAGCAGCATCTGGAAAGCGGCGACATCGAACTGTTCTGACGACAGTCGCCGCTCAACGATAAATGGGCAGGTGCCCGGTTTTAAAAAATAGCAGGAGCAAAGATGGCTAAAACAATACTCGCAGTCGACGATTCCAGTTCATTGCGCCAGATGGTCGCCTTCAGCCTCAAGGCTGCGGGCTATCTCGTGGTGGAAGCGGTCGACGGCCAGGACGGCCTTGAAAAGCGAAGCTGCAGGCAGTCGATCTGGTGCTGACCGACCAGAACATGCCGCGCATGGACGGCCTGACCCTGATCAAGCTGCTGCGCGGTCTGCTTAAGCCTACGAGAAGACGCCGATCCTCATGCTCACGACCGAATCGTCCGACGAAATGAAGCAGAAAGGCCGCGCCATGCTGCCAACGGTTGGCTGGTCAAGCCGTTCGACCCGCAGCGATTGATCGAAGTGGTCAAGAAAGTCATCGGCTGAGGTGTGTCGTGAGCCACGCAAATGATGTATCATGAAACTGACGGAGCCTCATCATGACGATCGACATAAGCCAGTTTTTCCAGGTCTTCTTTGATGAAGCCGAGGAACTGCTGGCTGAAATGGAACGGCTGCTGCTGGCCGTCGACGTGGCCGCGCCCGACTCCGAAGACTTGAACGCCATTTTCCGCACGGCGCACTCGGTCAAGGGCGGTTCGTCCACCTTCGGCCTGAACGACATGACCGACGTGACGCACGTGCTCGAGTCGCTGCTGGACCGCATCCGCAAGGGCGAGATGGCATTGACGGGCGTGCACGTGGACGCCTTCCTGGCGGCCAAGGACATCCTCAAGATGCAGCTCGACGGACACCGCAACGGCGCCCACGTGGACCAGGATGCCGTGGCCAACGTGCGCATGATGCTGCAGGAGCTGTCCCAGGACGCGGTGCCGATCGCGGCGCCGGTGGCGCCTTCGTTCGTGCAGACCGAAGCGCTGCCACCAGCGTGGGCAAGGGCGGACGCCGTTACCGGATCGAGATGCCGCCGGTGCCGCAGCGCGACATCAGCGCGCTGTCGGCCGAACTGGGCCTGCTGGGCCGCGTGTCGCTGGTGCCGCTGGGCGGCGAGCGCAACGCCTTCATCGTCACCACCAACGAGTCGCTGGACGACATCATCGCGATCTGCTCGTTCGTGCTCGATCCGACCGATCTGAAAATATTCGAAGCACCGGCCCTCACGCCGGAACAGCAAGCCATCGAAGACAAGGCGCGCGCCAAGGTCGAGAACGACCAGGGCTACGGCTTCTTCGACCCGATCGAGGCGCTTACCCAGGATGCTGGCAGCGACGACGCCAGCGACCAGGAACGCGGCTACGGCTTCTTCCAGCCGATCGAACATATCCGCGCCGAAGCGGGCATCACCAGTACGCCGGTCGCGGCCAGGGCCGTACCGGTGGCCGCGCGCATCGAGCCGCTGGAAGTGACCGAGACCGGCGACAAGAAGGGCAAGAAGGATGACAAGGCGGCCGCCGCAGTAAGCGCCGAATCGTCGTCGATCCGGGTGTCGATTGAAAAGGTCGACCAGCTGATCAATCTGATCGGCGAACTGGTGATCACCCAGGCCATGATCGAGCAGCGCAGCGACGGGCTGGACCCGATGGTGCACGAGCGCCTGCTCAACAGCGTCAGCCAGCTCACGCGCAACACGCGCGATCTGCAGGAAGCGGTCATGTCGATCCGCATGATGCCGATGGATTTCGTGTTCTCGCGCTTCCCGCGCATGGTGCGCGACCTGGCCGCCAAGCTCGGTAAAAAGGTCGACTTCATCACCAACGGCGCGGCCACGGAACTGGACAAGGGCCTGATCAGAACGGATCGTCGATCCGCTCACCCACCTGGTACGCAACAGCATCGACCACGGCATCGAGATGCCCGAGGCGCGTCGCGGCCTAAGCAAAACCGAAGCGGGGCGCCTGTTCCTCTCAGGCCTACCACCAGGGCGGCAACATCGTCATTGAAGTGTCCGACGACGGCGGTGGACTGAACCGCGAACGGATCCTGTCCAAGGCCGCCCAGAACGGGCTGGCCGTGCACGAGAACATGAGCGACAGCGAAGTCTGGCAGCTCATTTTCGCCCCCGGTTTCTCGACCGCGGAAACGGTGACCGACGTCTCCGGACGCGGGGTCGGCATGGACGTCGTCAAGCGCAATATCACGGCCATGGGCGGCACGGTCGACATCCGCTCGGCCAAGGGCTTCGGCACCACGATCTCGATCTCGCTGCCGCTCACGCTGGCCATTTTGGACGGCATGTCGATCCGCTGCGGCGAAGAGGTGTACATCCTGCCGCTCGGCTTCGTGGTCGAGTCGCTGCAGCCTACCCCCCGAAG
This sequence comes from Massilia sp. H-1, assembly GCA_024703915.1. Classification (GTDB taxonomy): domain Bacteria; phylum Pseudomonadota; class Gammaproteobacteria; order Burkholderiales; family Burkholderiaceae_D; genus Telluria_A. The sequence continues at coordinate 4,822,821 of CP087969.1, forward strand.
ACATCAAGGAAATCAGTGGCAAGGGCCGCGTGATCAAGGTGCGCGGCGAATACCTGCCGCTGGTGCCGCTGTACCAGATGTTCGAAATCACGCCGCGCTTTACCAATCCGTCCGAAGGCATCGTCGTGATCCTGGAAGCGGACGGGCGCAAGGCTAAGCCTGTTCGTGGACGACCTGGTCGGCCAGCAGCAGGTGGTGGTCAAGAACCTCGAATCGAATTACCGCAAGGTGACCGGAATTTCCGGCGCCACCATCCTGGGCGACGGCGGCGTATCGCTGATCCTTGATGTGTCGGCATTGATGCGTTCATCGCGCCAGCTGGCCGATGACCCGATTTTTTCATAAAGAACCGAACACCCTTTTTACATAGGATCCATCATGTCTATCAACGCAGCAGCAAAACCGGTCGACGCCAAAGATGCGGCAGGGCGCGAATTCCTCGCCTTCACGCTCGGCTCCGAGGAATACGGGATCGACATCCTCAAGGTGCAGGAAATCCGCGGCTACGAAACGGTGACCCGCATCGCCAACGCGCCCGAATTCATCAAGGGCGTGATCAACCTGCGCGGGATCATCATCCCGGTGGTCGACATGCGCATCAAATTCAAGCTCGGCACGCCCGTGTACGACCAGTTCACGGTCGTGATCATCCTGAACATCGGCGGGCGTATCATGGGCATGGTGGTCGATTCCGTGTCGGACGTGACCACGCTCTCGCCCGACCAGGTCAAGCCGGCGCCGGAGATGGGGACCGCCTTCAATTCCGACTACCTGGTGGGCCTTGGCACCATCGACGAACGGATGCTGATCCTGATCGACATCGACAAACTGATGTCGTCCGGTGAGATGGGCCTGATCGACAAGCTGGCCGCGTAGGGCAAGACACCGAAGCGAACTTGCATGACCCCGGGGAGAGACAGATGAACTTGCGCGACTTTAAGATTGGAACCCGCCTGGCGCTTGGCTTCGGCAGTATCTTGCTGATCCTGGTCGCGATGGTCGTACTGACGAATGTTCTCAACGGGCGCAACAAGGACGAGCTGTTGCGCGGCCTGGCGACCACCAACGCCAAGAACCTGCACGCGGCCACCATGAAAAGCGCGATGCTCGAAACCGGGATCGCGATGCGCAACATCGGTCTGCAGTCCGACGTGGCGCTGATGCAGAAAGAGCAGGACAAGGTCAAGGTGCAGAGCAAGCGCTATGAAGATGCGCGCGCCGCTTGCAGGCCGACGGCCTGAACGACGACGAGAAAAAGTGCTGGGCGAAGTCGCCGCGGTCGACAAGGATCTCGACGCCGCCTTCAAGGAAGCCATCGCCCAGGTGCTGGCCTTTAACAGCGAAGGCGCGGCCAAGGTGATCATGCTACCGCATCGATCCGCTCAATCAGCAGACGCTGACGCTGCTGTCGAAACTGGTCGACATGCAGCAAAGCGCGCAAAAGACCTTCCTGGACAGCTCCCTCAAGGCCGACGGCAGCCTGCGCACCCTGATGTATATCCTGGGCGCGGTGGCGGTAGCGCTGGGCGTCATGTTCGCCATGGTCATTACGCGCTCGATCGTGGCGCCCCTGCACGGCGCCGTGTCGGTGGCCCAGAAAGTGGCTAGGCGGCGAACTGACCTCGCAGGTGCACGTCGAAGGCAAGGACGAAACGAGCGAGCTGCTGCAGGCACTCAAGGACATGAACGAGAGCCTGTCGCGCACCGTGGGCGAGGTGCGCACCGGGACCGAAACCATCACCGTCGCGGCCCAGGAAATCGCCAGCGGCAACGCCGACCTGTCTTCGCGCACCGAATCGCAGGCCAGCTCGCTCGAAGAGACGGCCAGCTCGATGGAAGAACTCACCTCCACCGTCAAACAGAACGCCGACAATGCGCGCCAGGCCAACCAGCTGGCGGTGTCGGCCTCCTCGGTGGCGCTGCAGGGCGGCACCGTGGTGGCGCAGGTGGTCGAGACCATGGGCTCGATCAAGGACAGCTCGCGCAAGATTGTCGACATCATCGGTGTCATCGACGGCATCGCCTTCCAGACCAACATCCTGGCGCTGAACGCGGCCGTGGAAGCGGCGCGCGGGCGAGCAGGGACGCGGCTTCGCGGTGGTGGCGGCCGAAGTGCGCAACCTGGCGCAGCGTTCAGTAAGCGCGGCCAAGGAAATCAAGGCCCTGATCGGCGACTCGGTCGACAAGGTCGACAACGGCAGCAAACTGGTCGACCAGGCCTAGGCCAGACCATGGAACTGATCGTCACCTCGATCAAGCAGGTGGCCGACATCATGGGCGAGATCACCGCCGCCACCCAGGAACAAAGCAACGGCATCGAGGAAGTCAACCAGGCCATCACCCAGATGGACGAAATGACGCAGCAGAACGCGGCCCTGGTCGAACAGGCTGCCGCCGCCGCCGAGAGCATGGAAGAGCAGGCCGAGAAGCTGGCCGCCGCGGTCAGCATCTTCAAGCTGACCGGCGACGAGGACAAGGCGCTGCGCGCCATGACGCGCCCGGGCCGGGCACCGGCACCGGCAGCCAAGCAGCGCCACCCCGTCCGCGTCCGGCGGCCGAAGCGCCCAAGCTGGCCAAGGCGGCAGCGGCGCCCAAGAAGCTCGCTTCCTCCGCCGCCGAAGACTGGGAAGAATTCTGGAAGCCATCAACCAGGGAACTGATACGTGCCGCTACTCAAATCCGAGACCGTTAAAGAGTTCAATTTCACGCGCAGTGACTTTGAACGGGTGCGCGCTGATTTACCAGCGCTTAGCCAAGCATCTCGCTTGCCGACAGCAAGCAGGAAATGGTCTACAGCCGTCTGGCGCGGCGCCTGCGCGCGACCGGCATCGATTCCTTCGTGCGCTACCTGGACGACCTGGAAGCGGGGCGCCTGGGCGAGGAGTGGGAGTCGTTCACCAACGCGCTGACGACCAACCTGACCTCGTTCTTCCGCGAAGCGCATCATTTCCCGCTGCTGGCCGAACACCTGAAAAAGCTGCATGACCATCCGATCACGATCTGGTGCTCGGCCAGTTCGACCGGCGAAGAGCCGTATTCGATCGCCATGACGGCCTGCGAGGCGTTCAATACCCTGACCCCGCCGGTGCAGATTGTCGCCACCGACATCGACACCAACGTGCTGACCATCGGCTCGAACGGCGTGTACGGGATCGAGCGGCTCGACAAGATGGCCCCCGAGCGCGCGCCGCTTTTCCTGCGCGGGCGCGGGGACCAGGAAGGCATGGCGCGGGTTCGCCCGGAACTGCGCCAGCTGGTCACTTTCAGGCAGCTCAATCTGCTGGGCGACAAGTGGCCGCTCACCGGGCAGTTCGACGTCATCTTTTGCCGTAACGTGATGATCTATTTTGACAAGGCGACGCAGCGCAAGATCCTGTCGCGTTTCGTGCCGCTCATGAAGCCGCACGCGCTGCTGTTTGCCTAAGCCATTCCGAAAACTTCCTGTACGTGTCGGACGCGCTCAAATTGCGCGGCAAGACCGTGTATGAACTCGACGACCGTCGCGCACCACGCGACCTGGAAGTGAGATGAGAACCGACCATGGCCTCCGACAAAGAACAATTCGCCACTAACGTCTACTACGACCGCACTTTCGACTGCGACGCGGCCAAGATCCTGCCGGGCGAGTACTACTACACGCCCAAGGACATGCTGATCGTGACCGTGCTCGGCTCGTGTGTCTCGGCCTGCATCCGCGACCGTATATCGGGTCTGGGCGGCATGAACCACTTCATGCTGCCCGACGGCGGCGGCGACAGCGGCAGCCCGGCCTCGGCCTCGGCGCGCTACGGTTCGTACGCGATGGAGATCCTGATCAACGACCTGCTCAAGTCGGGCGCGCGGCGCGAGAACATGGAAGCGAAAGTGTTCGGCGGCGGCGCCGTGCTGCGCAGGCTTCACCGCGATCAACGTGGGCGAGCGCAATGCCGCCTTCGTGATGAACTACCTCAAGACCGAGAAGATCCGGGTGGTGGCCGAGGACCTCAACGACGTCTTCCCGCGCAAGGTCTATTTTTTCCCGCGCACTGGCAAGGTGCTGGTCAAGAAGCTGATGCAATCGCATAACGACACGCTGGCCAAGCGTGAACTCGACTACGCCAGCCGCCTCAAAGAGCCGGTGGGCGGCGAGATCGACCTGTTCTGAGCGGGAGAGACGACGTGAAAAGATCAAGGTACTGATCGTGGACGACTCGGCGCTGATTCGCAGCGTGATGAGCGAGATCATTTCGAGCCAGGCCGACATGGAAGTGGTGGGCGTGGCCCCCGACCCGCTGGTGGCGCGCGAGCTGATCAAGCAAACCAATCCGGACGTGCTCACGCTCGACGTCGAGATGCCCAAGATGGACGGCCTCGATTTTCTCGAAAAGCTGATGCGCCTGCAGGCCCATGCCGGTGCTGATGGTGTCCTCGCTGACCGAGCGCGGCTCGGAAATCACGATGCGCGCTGGAGCTGGGCGCGGTCGATTTCGTCACCAAGCCGAAGATCTCGATCCAGAGCGGGATGCGCGAATACACCGAACTGATCGCCGATAAGATCCGCGCCGCGGCCAAGGCCCGCATCAAGCCGCGCACCGTGGGACCAGGCGCAGCCCCCCCCGTGCTGCTTAGGCCCTGCGCAGCCCGCTCACGTCGTCGGAAAAACTGATCATCATCGGCGCCTCCACGGGCGGGACCGAAGCGATCCGCGAATTTCTCATGCAGATGCCGTCCGACTGCCCCGGCATCCTGATCGCCCAGCACATGCCGGAAGGGTTCACCACCTCGTTCGCGCTTGTCGCTCGACACCCTGTGCAAGATCAGCGTGCGCGAAGCGGCCGATGACGAGCGGGTGCTGCCCGGCCACGCCTACATCGCACCCGGCCACTCGCACCTGCTGCTGGCCCGTTCGGGCGCCAACTATGTCACCAAGGTCGAGCAGACCGACCCCGTCAACCGGCACCGGCCCTCGGTCGACGTGCTGTTCCGCTCGGCCGCCGCCGCAGCCAAGCAAGAACGCGGTCGGGGTGATCCTGACCGGGATGGGTAAAGACGGCGCGGCTTAAGCATGCTCGACATGAAAAACGCGGGTGCTTACAACTTCGCCCAGGACGAGGCGACCTGCGTCGTATTCGGCATGCCGCGCGAGGCGATCGCGCTGGGCGGGACCCACGAAGTGGGACCGCTGACCTCGCTACCGGGCATGGTGCTTGGCTATCTGGCAACGCAAGGCAGCCGCGTTGCGTGTTTGATCCGATTACGGTGATTTCCCCGCCATCTTGTTCGCTACAGGGCAACAAAAATGCTATCCTTAAGTCTGCTTCGCAAGTGGGGCAGTCACTTCAAACCACAGTACGAGAATCAACGGAGTAATTCATGGCTGATCCAAAGATGCGTTTTTTAGTAGTTGACGATTTCTCGACGATGCGGCGCATTGTCCGCAATCTGCTCAAGGAACTGGGTTACGCCAACGTCGACGAAGCGGAAGACGGCGTGATGGCGCTGGCCAAGCTGCGCAGCGAGCAATTCGACTTCGTGGTGTCGGACTGGAACATGCCTAACATGGACGGACTGACAATGTTGCAAAACATTCGAGCCGATCCCGCGCTGGCCAAGCTGCCGGTGCTGATGGTCACCGCCGAAGCGAAAAAGAGAACATCATCGCGGCCGCCCAGGCCGGTGCCAACGGTTATGTGGTCAAGCCGTTCACCGCCGCGACGCTCGACGAAAAGCTCAACAAGATTTTCGAAAAACTCGAAAAAGTCGGAGCCTGACGTGGGCGAGCTCAACACCGAGGCCGCGGTCCGCGCGGACGGCGCTTCGGGGGACATGGCCACGCACGACGAGTTCCTCAGCCGCATCGGCCACATGACGCGCGCTGCACGAAAGCTTGCGCGGGCTGGGCCTGGACAAGCTGATCGAAAAAGCGGCCAGCGACATCCCCGATGCGCGCGACCGGCTCGACTACGTGGCCCGTTTGTCCGAACAAGCCGCGCAAAAAGTGCTGAACGCGACCGACGCCGCCGGCCCCCTGCAAGACCAGATCGAACGCGACGCGGGCGCGCTGGCCGCGTCCCTGCAAGGCCTGCTCGACAAGCCGGACACGAGCGACGCCGACTGGCGCGCCATGGCCAGCCAGACGATCGCCGCACTGGCCGAAGCGCGCGCAGCACGGTCCAGACCAAGAGCCACCTGATGGACATCATGATGGCGCAGGACTTCCAGGATCTGACCGGGCAGGTGATCACCAAGGTGACCACGATTGCCCAGAACCTGGAGCAGCAGCTGGTGCAGATGCTGGTCGATTTTGCCCCGGCCGAAGTCAAGCGCGAATACGACAGCGGTCTGTTGAACGGACCGCAAATCAACCCAACCGGCAATGACGTGGTGTCCAATCAGGGCCAGGTTGACGACCTGCTCGACAGCCTCGGGTTCTGGAAGCCGCCCGGCATCGCAACTCAACCTAACAACGACTCATACAATGCACGAAACAAACTTCATCGTCCGCGAACCGCTGCTCGACCCGAAACAACGCGTGATCGGCTACGAGCTTTCCTGGCACCTGGAACCGAATCAGGTACCGACCGATGAGGATCTCGAAGCGCTGATCGGCTTTGTCGCCGAGAACGTCAACGACGACGAGCACGGCTGGCTGCTCAAGGACAAGATCCTGTTCCTCGACGCGGTCCCCAACATGCTCTCGACCGACGCGCTGTTCAACATGCCGCCCGAGCGCACCGTCCTGACCATGAAAGCGAAGGACCTGACCGATCCGGATACCCTGTCGGCGGTGCAGGGCTTGCGCGCCATGGGCGGCGTCGGCATCTCGGTGCGCGACGGCGACCTGGCCCACCTGGGGCAGAACCTGGCCATGAGCGCCTCCTACATCGAAGTGCGCTTCATGCCGCGCCGACGTGGCCGCGCAAGCGCACCCTACGCCCAGGCCAAGCAGTCGGCCGTGCGCATGGTCGGCCGTCCGGTCGCCACCTGGGAAGATTTCGACTCCTGCGCCGCGCTGGGGCTGGACGCCTTCGTCGGCAAGCTGCACCTCACGCCCCGTCCGGGCACCCCGGTCAAGGGCATGAACCCGGCCCAGACCATCATCCTGCAGCTGATGCAGATGGTGCAAAAGAACGAAGACATTCCCAAGATCGAGGGCGTGCTCAAGCGCGACCCTGCGCTGTCGTACAAGCTGCTGCGTTTCATCAACTCGGTTAGGCTTTGGCGCCACGCGCGAAATCCAGTCGCTGCGCCAGGCCATCACGATGATGGGTTACGCGCCGATGTACCGCTGGCTCACGCTGCTGCTGGCGACCGCCTCGACCAGCGGCTATTCGCCGGTGCTGATGGAAACGGCCGTGGTGCGCGGGCGCCTGACCGAACTGCTCGGCATCAAAGCGCTCAAGCGTGGCGAAGGCGAAAACCTGTTCGTGGCCTAAGGCATGTTCTCGCTGCTCGACCGTCTGCTCGGTCTGCCGATGAAAGAAGTGCTCGACACCATCCAGCTGCCGGATGAAGTGGTGGAAGCCTTGCTCACGCGCGGCGGCAAATACGGCCCCTACCTGGCGCTGGCCGAAGCGTGCGAGCTCGACTCGAACCTGGTGGCCTCGCTCGCGAAGAGTCTCGAGATCGACCCGGTCGACGTCAACAAAGCCCACCTGTCCGCCCTGGCCTGGGCCCAGAACGTCACCACCTAACCCCGTTCCACAATCGGGGTCAGACCTCAATTCTGCAACTAGTTCCACTATCAGGGGTCAGACCTCAATTCCGCAACTAGTTGCGGAATTGAGGTCTGACCCCGATTTTCGTTGGTGGGGGCGGATTTTGGGAGTGGCTTATGCGGTGTCGGCGGGGTAGTGCACGCCGATTTGCTGGCGGATGGTGTCGAGCAGGGCCATTTGCGCGAGCGTGTCTTCGTGCAGCATGTGCGGGCTTTCCAGCAAGCCCAGGCGCAGGCAGCGGCCCGCTTCCAGCGCTTCGTGCACGTAGCCGTTGCCCAGATAGGGCGTGGCGATCGTGCGCACGCTGCCGTCGGCCAGTTTGACGGTCACGCTTTTGGCCAGGTGGAACATGGCGTCCATGCGGACGCTGCCCAGGCTGCCGGACACGGTCAGCTCGCACGGCGTGCGCGCCCGCAGCGAACAGCTGCAGATCGACAGCGCGCCGCTGGCGTGCTTCATCGAGAAGCCGGTCGTCAGATCGATCCCGCCATCACTGAGCACGGCCTGCGCCTGCACCGCGCTCACGGGACCGAGCAGCGCGCACGCGATCGAGAGCGGGTAAATGCCCAGATCCAGCAGCGCGCCGCCGCCCAGCTCCCGCTTGTTGACGCGGTGCTCAGGGTCCTGCGTGGCCGCGAAGCCGAAGTCGGCGTGCACCTGCTGCACGGTGCCGATGTCGCCCGCTTCGACGATCCGCCGCACTTGCGCCAGCGCTTCGGCATGAAGCGCGTCCACATCGCCTCCATCAGGAACAGCTTCTTCTCGCGCGCCAGCGGACCACTTGCCGCGCTTCGCGCAGGTTCATCGTGAACGGCTTCTCGCACAGGACCGCTTTGCCGCCGTTCAGGGCCAGCATCGCGTTCGCGGCGTGCATCGGGTGCGGGGTGCCGATGTAGATGATGTCGATATCCGGCGCGGCGGCCAGCGCTTCGTAGGAGCCATAGCAGGCAGGGGCGCCGAAGCCGCCCGCGAAGTCGCGCGCTTGCCGCCAGGCTGCGCGAGCCGACTGCGGCCAGCACGGCGCCCGGCGTGTCCATCAACGCGGTGGCAAAGGCGCGCGATGCCGCCGGTGCCGAGGATGCCCCACCTGACTGGCTGCTCCGTCATGGCGCCACCTTCAGGTAGGCTTGCAGCGCGCACGACCAGTGCGTGGTCGTCAGGGCCGGGCAAGCCCGACACCGTGATCGTGCCGACCTGCCCGGCGCCGCGCACCGTCAGTGGGAAGGCGCCGCCGTGAGCCGCGTACTCGCGCGCATCGAGCGTGGGGATGGCGTCGATGTCGCCGCCGCGGTTCTTGATGTCGGTGTGGATGTAGAACGAACTGTGGCCGCTATGGTTGACCAGGTTGCGCTTGCGGCGGATCCAGTCCGCATGGTCGGCTGTGGTGCCCTCCATGCCGTGATAGAACAGCTGCGTGCCGTTGCGGGTGATGTCGACCGCGACCGCCTGCCCGGCGGCGCGCGCCAGTGCCACGATCTGCAGGCCGATGTCGAGCGCGGCCTGGTTGTCGAAGGCGTCGAACTGCAGTGTGCTTTCCTGGCGCGCGATGGCGGCCAGATTCTGTTCCTGCTCTTGCATGGGACCTCGCGATATGTCGCCGGTGAGTACTTGCAGCGCCGCCGTCACGTACACCAGCGGTGCGTTCCAGTTGATCGCCACTTCATTGCTGGCAAAGCTGCAGACGTCGTCCAGGTAGGAGGTGGCGGCCACGCTGTTGGGGTAAGGCTGTTTGCATTCGGCCTTGTCCTGCTGGCCCGCTTGCGGTCCGCCGGTCAGGAAGCCCGGAACGGGTGCGGCGACCCGGTCGGCCTGCGATGGCCGGTGATGCGGGTGCTGCGACGGCCGCGCACCGAACCCGGTCACAAAGGAATACCCGGTCGCGTTGCGCCCCAGGACGTAGTCGAGCGCCGACTGGGCCGCATCCAGGTAGTCGCGCTTGCCGTTGATGCGGTAGGCCTGCAGCAGCATCATGGCCTGGTTCATGACGACGGCGTTGCTGCCCCAGACGAAGTCGGGCTCCTGCATCGCCAGCCGGTAGGCCGAGGAGCGCCACTCACGCGCCAGGCGCGCGGCCAGGCCGTCGATGCGGCTTTCGATCAGCTGGCGGTCGGCCAGCGGCGTCAGTGCGGCGCGGTGCTGGGCCAGCGACATCCAGGCCAGGCCGCGCACGTCGTCCCATGCGGGGACGGTGGCGCTCACCGATTCCGGGTTCATGGCGCGGTAGTAGCTGTCCTTGCCGCTGCTGATGTAGAGCTCCGCAGCGGCCCAGGCGCGCTCGTCGCCGGTCTTGTCGTCGCCATATTCGCCGGTGACGACATCGGCCGGGTTCCGGAAGTGCCGGGCCGGATTGGCTTCGGCCCAGGTCCACGCCGCCTGCGCTGCCGCCAGCATGCGCGCCGACAGTCCCGGATGCTGCTTGTCGTAGCGCTTGAATACGCGGCTGGCCGCAGCCATGGTGGCGGCGAAATCGAGGGTGGCGGCGGTGCTCTTGGCCACCACGTAGCGCGGCGCTTTCATGGCGTCCGCCTAACATGACCATGGCGTCGAAATGCAGGTTGGTCAGCTTGTGATAGACGCCGCCGTCGGCCGGGTCCTGCATGGCGAGCATCCACTCGAGGTTCCACAGCGCTTCGTCGAGGATGTCGGGCAGGGCGTTGCTGGACTCCGGAATCCCGGTGTCCTGCCGCGCGAACCAGGCGGGAAAATGTTCATAGGCGGCCAGCAGGGTATAGGTGGCGATGCCCGAACTGGCGATGTACTTGTTGTAGTCGCTTGAGCGTCGTACCAGCCTTTGCCCGCCGCGATGACGGTGCTTAAGAGGGGGGCGCGGCCGTCGCGGCCGAGGCGTGGACGAGGACTTTGTCGTCCGGGTGCCCGGCCGCGCGGGCATGGACGCCCGCGTGGCCCTGGTCCAGCGCGATGCTTAAGCGCGGTTGAAGTAGTAGGCCTTGAGCGCGGCGCTGCCGAGGTCCCGGTAGGCATCGGCGCCGATGACGAATACGTCGGACGGCGCGGCGCCGGCCACCCGGATGCGGTAGCGCCCCGGCGTGGTCAGCTGGGAAAAATCGGCCAGCCGCACGGTTTCGCGCGACGCTTCCCAATACGCGGGTGCGCCCAGCCTAGCCACGGTAGATGCTGGCGCCGTTGTCGGCGCCGATCACGTCGAAGTCCGCTGCTTTGGACGCTGGCACCACGGCCAGCTTGGCAGACGCTGGCAGAAAGCCGGTCTGGTTCACCTTGATGGCCGCGTTCTGCGCGCGCATGGGCGGAGGCGGCCAGCAGCAGTGGAACCATCAGCGCCTGCGCGCCTTCATGCGGGTACCGCCCTGGCCCATCGGCGCGTCCGCTTCCGTTCCGTCGCTGTGCGGGAAGGGCGCCAGCCAGGTGGCGATGAAGGAGGGGATGGTGGCGACCATCACGAACACGAAGTAGCTGACGTAGCCCATCGCCTCCTGCAGGTGCCCGCTGATCACGCCGGTGACCAGGCCGCACAGGCCCATCACGCCGGTGCCGAAGGCGTAGTGGGTGGTGGTGTACTTGCCCGGTGCCAGCTGCTGCATCAGGTAGATCATGAAGCCGACCGCGCCGAAGCCGAAAAAGAACTTTTCGATCACGACGCCGGCGCCGATCACCACCAGGTCGGTGGGCAGGTAGACGCTCATGAGCAGGAAGGTGACGTTCGGAATGTTGACCGCGCAGCACAGGATGAACAGGGTCGCCTTGAGGCCGCGCCGGGCGACGAACCAGCCGCCCAGCAGGGAGCCGAGCAGCACGGCGGCCAGGCCCCAGGTGCCGTAGATGATGCCGAGCAGTTCGTTCGACAGTCCGAGTCCGCCTTTGGCAACCGGATCGACCATGAAGAAGGGACCGATCTTTTCGAGGAAGCCGATACTGAGCCGGAACAGGAAGGCGAACGCGATCATGCGCCACACGCCCGGCTTCTGGAACAGGGTGGCAAAGGCGTCGAGCAGGATGCGCCCGCCCTCGGCCACGGTGGTCGGCGTGTTCTCGGCGCGCGCCGTCTGGCATGGTGCGCGCGTGCCAGGCCGCCATCAGCAGCGTCAGAGCGCCCACCAGGAAGAAGATGATGCGCCAGGCGTCGATCCATTCCGGGCCGAAGACGGTGGCGTCATGGTGAAAGACGTCGGTGTGCAGGCGCCCGCTCAGCCACACCATGCCATGCATGGGCGACGATCGGGCCGATGTTCCAGGACAGGCTCTGGATGCCGCAATACAGCGACTGCGCGCGCATCGAGCGAGGTGACGTAGACGCCGTCGCTGGCGATGTCCTGGGTGGCGCCGACGAACGAGAGCGCGAAGAAGGTCACCATCAGGAAAGCCATGTAGTTCGGCAGCGCCATGGCCAGCGCGACGCCGATGAAGCCGAGGCCGATCAGGACCTGGGCGCACAGCACGAAGAACTTCTTGGTGCGGTACATTTCGACGAAGGGCGCGAACAGGGGCTTGATGGTGTAAGCCAGGATCAGCATGCTCGAATACTGGGCGGCTTTGCCGTTGTCCATGCCGAGATTTTTGAACATGATGGCGGTGACGCTGCACAGCATGACGTAGCCGAGCGCCATCGTGAAATAGCCGGTCGGGACCCACAGCAGCGGGTTGGTGCGTGGTTCAGGCGTTGACATGGCGTTCCAATCGTTGTGGGGCCGGTGGCGGCGCGGCTAAGCATGCCGTCGCCGGTCTCGAGGTGGGTGGCGAGGATCGCGGCAGCTCCAGGCAGGGCGGGCCAGGGCGCGGTGATCAGCAAGGTGGGGATCTGGGCGGCAAAGCCGCTGGAGCGGCCCTTCTTTTCGAAGCGGGCGCGAAACGGCGACTGCGCGAAGTATTCGCCCAAGCGCGGCACGACGCCGCCGCCGATGTAGATGCCGCCGGTGGCGCCCAGGGTGACGGCCAGGTTGGCGGCCACGGTGCCGAGCATGCCGCTGAAGCAGTCGAGCGCTTCGCGGCACAGGGCGTCGCCGCCGCTCAGCGCGCTTCGACGATGGCCGAGGTGGACAGCGACAGGTCGGTCGAAGCAGGCCGCGGCCGGAGGCCAGCGCCTCGCGGATCAGGGCGATGCCCGGTCCGGACACCATGCGCTCGGCCGACACGTGGTCGAAGCGCCGCCAGCAGTACTGGAGCACCGCCACTTCGCGCTCGTCCGAGGGCGAGAAGGCCACGTGCCCGCCTTCGCTGTGGAGCGGGACCCAGCGTCCATGCCGTAGGCACCAGGCCCGAGACGCCCAGGCCGGTGCTTAGGCGCCGACCAGGCCGATCGCGCCGTCGGCCCGGGCGCGCCCGCCGCCGATCTGCACCGTCTGGTGGGCGCCCAGCAGCGGCAGGGCCATCGCCAGGGCGGTGAAGTCGTTCACGATCAGGAGCGTGTCCAGGCCCAGTTCGGCGGCGCGCTCTCGGTGGAAAACGCCCAGTCATGATTGGTCATGCGGATCGCATCGCCGTCGACCGGGTTGGCGATGGCGATGACGGCATGGCGCGCACCGGCGCCGGGGCCTAGCCAGGTAGGCGCGGGCCGCGTCTTCAAAGCGCGGGTAGTCGGCGCAGGCCAGGTTCTGCATGGCGCCAATGCGTCCGGGCGCCGATTCAAGCGCAGAAGCGCGTTTGGTGCCGCCGATGTCGGCCAGCAGGCGCGGGCCGTCGGGATAGGATCCGGGAACCATGGTGAACTCCTTAACGCTGCGAGGCGATGAAGTCGCGATACCAGATCGCGCTGTCCTTGGGGGTGCGCTGCTGGGTCGCGTAGTCGACGTGGACGATCCCGAAGCGCTTGGCGTAGCCGGAGTTCCATTCGAAGTTGTCGAGCAGGCTCCAAAGGAAGTAGCCGCGCACGTCGACACCCTGGCGCATGGCGTCTCGAAGCGCTTCCAAATGGCTGCGCACAAAAGCGATGCGTTCGGCGTCAGGCGCGCCCGCTTCGTCCGGATTGGCCATGCCGTTCTCGGTGATGTACACGGGCGGCAGCGGGTACTCGGCTTTGAGCTTGAGCAGCAGCTCGGTCAGCCCTTGCGGGTAGATCTCCCAGCCCATGTCGGTGAAGCCCTGTTTGCCCGGCAGCCAAGCAGGGGCGGCACGGCGGCGCTGCACCAGGAACGGAAGTAGTAGTTACAGCCCAGGAAATCGATCGGCTGGCAGATCACGCCAAAGTCGCCGTCGTGCACCACGGGTGCATTGGCGCCGTGCGCGCAGCGCCAGTTCAGGGGTAGCGTCCCTTGAAGATCGGGTCCATGAACCACTGCACCGAACGCGTATTCGAGTTCGGCCATGTCACGGTCGGCCTGGGAGTCGGTGGCCGGGTCGGCGGTCCACTGATTGAGGACGATGCCCAGTCTGGCCGAGGTGTTCGCGGCGCGCATGGCCGTCATGGCCAGCCCGTGCGAGAGCAGCAGGTGGTGCGAGACCTGGATTGCCTGCTTGGCGTCGGCCACGCCGGGCGCGAACTGCGCATTGCCGTAGCCGAGATTGGCCGTGCACCAGGGTTCATTGTGGGTGGCGATGGCGGCCAGGCGGTTGCCGAAGCGGCGCGCCACTTCGCCCGCGTAGTCGGCGAAGCGGTGGGCGGTCTCGCGCTTGAGCCATCCGCCGTCGTCCTGCAAGCCTTGCGGCAGATCCCAGTGGTAGAGCGTCAGGTGAGGCTTGATGCCGCGCTCGGCGAGGGCGTCCAGCAGGCGCTCGTAGAAGGCGAAGCCGCTTCGTTCCATGCGCCTTTGCCGGTTGGCTGGACGCGCGACCAGGCCATCGAGAAGCGGTAGGCATCGACCCCAAGGGAGGCGATCAGGCCGACGTCCTCGCGGTAGCGGTGATAGTGGTCGCAGGCGACGCTGCCGTCGCTGCCGTCCTTGATGGTGCCGGGCTGGCTGCAAAAGGTATCCCAGATCGAGGGGCCCTTGCCGTCGGCCGCGCTGGCGCCTTCGATCTGGAAAGCGCTGGTCGCAACGCCCCACGTGAAGTCTGCGGGGAAGTGAGTCGGTTGTGTCATGTGGAGCTCTGCAAAGGGGGAAACGGAAAAAGCGGGGAAGGCGGACCTTCCCCGGTACCGGCTTAGAAGTCGAAGCCGGTGTTCACGCCGATCGTGCGCGGCGGTTTGTACTGCGACAGCCATGGACCGAAGCCGTTGAAGGCGCTGGTCTTGACCTTCTCGTTGCTCACGTTGCGCACGTAGGCGTCAGCCCACCAGCCGCGCGAGGACTGATAGCGCAGTCCCAGGTCGGCCGTGCCGTACGCCTTCTGGCGGTCTTCCTCGCCCAGATTGAACACCGACAGTTCGGCATCGGTCTCGTAGTGCGCGGTGATGCGCGGCGTGAGGGTGCCCTGGTCCGTGTGGAAGGTGTGCTGGTACTGGACCGTGGTCGAGAACTTCGGCGCGTGCGGCAGCTTGTTGCCGGTCACGTCGAGGCAGGTGGCGATCCTGGTATCGGCCACGCAAGGCGGCAGGGCGTAGTCGTTCGAACCGGCGATCAGGTAGCCAAGCTTCGTCTTGAGCAAGGCCAGCGTGACCGAGACCCGGTCGTCGGGCGTGATGCGGGCCGCGATCTCGGACTCGAAACCGGTGACCTTGGCGCCGTCCGCGTTCTTGATCGCCAGGCCGCGGCTGCCGTCCGGGAAGTTGACCGGCGAATTGAACTGGAAGTCCTTGAAGTTCGAATAGAACAGGGCGTTGTTGATCTTGACCTTGCCGTTCATGAAGGAGTGCTTGGAGCCGATCTCGTAGTTGGTCAGGGTCTCCGGCGCATACGGCAGGCCGCGGTCCTGCACGCCGCCCGATTTATAGCCGGTGGCGACGCTGGCGTAGACCATGTGGTCCTTGTCGAGCTCATAGTTGGCGCGAATCAGACCGGTGACCTTGCTGCCCTTGAACACGCCGTCGTTGCCCGGCACGTCGGCCGCAAAGCCCTGGCCCGGCACGCGGATCCATCGACGGATTGAGCGGCAGCTGCGGCACGGTCGGATCGTAGCGCCAGGTGTAGGCGCGCCCGCCCACGTTCTCGCGCCGGTCCTGGGTGTAGCGCACGCCGCCGGTCAGGTGGAAGGCGTCGGACAGATTCCAGGTGGCCTGGCCGAAGGCGGCCTTGGAGGCCACGGTTTCTTCCGGCTGGATGAAGGAACCCTGCCAGCCGACGGTGCCGTCCTGGGTGCCGTTGAAGATCGGGATGTCGAAGCGGATGTCGTTCTTTTCGGCCGCGTAGTACAGGCCGAGCTGCCAGTCGATGTCTTTCTTGCCGAGCGACTGCAGCTCGAGCTCGTGGCTGTGGCTGCGGTAGTTCGAGATCGGTGGTCGTGTGTTCCTGCCAGGTGGCGCCGGAGCGGATGCTGGTCGGGATGCGCGAACCGCCATCCTGGTCGAAGCGCATCGAACCGCTGTACTTGGAGAAGCCAAACGATGTAATGCAGCGCCATGTCGTCGCCGATTTTGTATTCGAGGCGGCTGCGCACGTTGTGGCTGTCGCGGTGGATCCATGGCGCGCTGTCCGACAGCATCGACCAGAAGTCTTCATGCGCGCGGCACTTGCATCAGGTTGGCGCTGGGGGTGCCGCGGTCGGCGAATTTTTCGTATGCCACGTTCCACTTCAGTTGCGGCGTGATGTGCCACAGCAGGCTGGCGCGGAAGGCGGTCTGGTTCTGGGCGCTGTATTTCTGGTTCCCGACGGCGAACTGGTTGCCATTGATCGGGCGGAAGTTGGCGATGTCGCCATAGCCACTGCAACAAACGCGGTCTGCTGGTCGGCGATCGGCACGCCGCGGAATTTTTGATAGTCGACGTAGCCGTCGTGCTGTTCGTGGACGACGCCGATACGCAGGGCGGCGGTGTCCGACAGCGGCATGTTGAAGGCGGCGCGCGCCGTAGCGGTTGTAGTCGCCGATGCCGCCTTCGACCGAGCCGGAACGGCTGTTCAGCTCCGGCTTGACGGTCTGGATGTTGACCGCGCCGACGGTGGAATTGCAGGCCCCACAGCGTGCCTTGCGGGCCGCGCAGCACTTCGATTGCTTCAATGTCGAACATCAGCGCAGTGGCGCCTTCGGCGCGCGGCGAATACACGTTGTCGACAAAGGAGGCCACTTCCGGATCGGCGTACTGGGTCTTGGCGCTGTCGTTGCCGATGCCGCGCAAGGTCATGGTGGTGACGCCGTGGTCGCCCTGGGCGGTGGCCTGGAAGCCCGGCACCAGCGACACCACGTCGAGCATGGTCTGTACATGGTTGTCCTGCAGCGTCGCGGCGTTGAGCGAGGTGATCGCGATCGGCGTTTTTTGCAGGCTGGTGGTGCGCTTGGTCGCGGTGACGACGACTTCGGGGATCAGGCCCGAGTCGGTCTTGGCGGCTGCCTTGTCGGCAGCCGGCGCGGCGCTCTGGGCGTGGGCGGCATTGACCGACGCGAGCAGGGTCAGGATCGCCAGCTGGATTTGGGCTGACGGGCGCCGGAATGGCGTTACTGCGGATGATTTCATGCTGTCTCCAAAGGAAGTGTGATGTTGTTGCTTTTATAGTAGTTTTGAGAAAACGATTTCACGACTTGTGAAAACGTTTTCATACTACATTTCATTGGAAATAAAAGTCAAACGAAATCGCACTGTGCTGTAAAATTTGCCACATCCAAGCAGAAATGGCGGATTTTATGAAAAGTTTTCAAAGCGTATTGATCGTCGGTGGCGGCACCATGCCTGGCTGACGGCCTGCTTTCTGGCCAAGACCCTGGGCGCCGCAGGCGAGGGCGGGGTGCGCATCACGCTGGTCGAGTCGCCCGAGATCGGCATCATCGGCGTCGGCGAAGGGACTTTCCCCTCGATCCGCGGCACGCTGTCTGCGATCGGCATCGACGAAGCGCGCTTCGTGCGCGAGTGCCACGCCACCTTCAAGCAGGGCGTCAAGTTCGCCAACTGGGTGCGCCCAGGCCAAGGCAGCTTCGGCGCCGACCACTACTTCCATCCGTTCAGCCATCCGAGCCAGCGCCAGGGCAGCGCCGAACTGCTGCCGTACTGGCTGGCCGGGCTGGCCGGGGAAGGCGTGCCGTTCGCGCAGGCCGCCACCATGCAAAAGCGCGTGGCCGACGCCGCGCGGGGACCGAAGCGCACCAGCGACGCCGATTATCTGGGGCCGATGAACTACGCCTACCACTTCGACGCGGGGCGCTTCGCCAAACTGCTGGCCGAGCATGGCAAGACGTTGGGCGTGGCGCACCTGCTGGGCAATGTGGAGCGGGTAGAACTGGCGGACGATGGCGCCATCGCCCGCGTGCACACGCGCGAGCATGGCGCGCTGGAAGCCGATCTGTATGTCGACTGCACCGGCTTTCGGGCCGCGCTTATCGGCGAGGCCATGGGGTCGCCGTTTCGCAAGATCGACGACGTGCTGTTCGTCGACCGCGCGCTCGCTGCAGGTGCCGTATCCGGCCGCCGACACGCCGATCGCTTCGTACACCATCTCCACCGCGCACGAAGCGGGATGGACCTGGGACATCGGCCTGCAGGAGCGGCGCGGGGTCGGCTACGTGTATTCGAGCTTAAGCACACGAGCGACGCGCGGGCCGAGGAAGTGCTGCGCGCCTACATCGGCCCGGCCGCGGACGCGCTCACGCCGCGCCAGCTGCAGCTCAACGTGGGCTACCGCGACCTGCAGTGGGTGAAGAACTGCGTGGCGGTCGGACTGTCCGGCGGCTTCCTGGAGCCGCTCGAATCGTCCGGGATCGGGCTGATCGAAACGGCGGCCTACCTGATCGGCTTCCTGTTCCCGTTCAACGGGCAGACCAGAGCCAGCTGCGCGCAACTTCAATGCCCTGATGCGCCAGCGCTACGAGCGCGTGGTCGACTTCATCAAGCTGCACTACTGCCTGACCCAGCGCAGCGAGCCGTTCTGGCGCGACAATGCCGACCCGGCCTCGATTCCCGCCACCCTGCAAGACAAGCTGGCCATATGGCAGGGGCGGGCGCCGCACCGGCTCGATTTCGTGACCGATCTGGAGATGTACCCACCCTCGAGCTGGCAGTACGTGCTGTACGGGATGGAGTTCCGGACCGCCCAGCATGCGAGCGCCACCCGGCCCGCGCTGCACGCCCAGGCGCGCGAAGAGTTCGCGACCATCGCCGCGCTGGCCGAACGCGCGCTGGCGGACCTGCCGCCGCACCGCGAACTGGTGGCGCATATGTGTGCGAGAGCGAGCGCGCGATGATATAGTTCAGCCAATGAAAACAGAGAGCACGACCACCACATTGCAGCAGGTTGCCGATGCCGCGGGCGTATCATCAGCGAGACCGTATCGCGCTTCCTGAACGGGACCGCCAAGGTCTCCGGCGAAAAGCGAAGCACTCGAACGCGTGATCGAAGCGCTCAACTACAAGCCGAACCGGCTCGCGCAAAGCCTCAAGATGGGGACCACGCGCACGATCGGCGTGCTCACGCAATCGCTGGAAAGCGGCTACTTCAACAAGACCATGACCGGCATCGAGGACGTGATGAAGGCGGCTAGACTATGCGATGCTGATCATGAGTGGCCACTGGCATGCGGACGAAGAAGCGGACCGGGTCGAACTGCTGATCGGGCGCCGCGTCGACGGCGTGGTGATCCTGACCGGGAACATGACCGACGGGCAGATCCTGGAAGTTTTCGAAGCAGGTGCCGATCATCGCCTTCGGCCGCCAGCTGGAAGGCGAGCGGGCGCGCGGCTTCTGTCTGGATAATTACGCGGCCGCGTGCGAAGCGATGGAGCTGCTGATCGAGCAGGGGCACCGGCGGATCGCCTTCATCGCCGGACCGCAGGAACAGGAAGATGCGCGCGCCCCTGGCCGGCTACAGCGACACGCTCAACCGGCACCGCATTCCCGTCGATACGGCGCTGATCGTCGATGGCGACTTCCAGGAGTCGGGTGGCTTGCTGGCGGTGGACCAGTTGCTGGCATCGCAGCAGCGCTTTACCGCCATTTTCGCCGCCAACGACCTGATGGCCTACGGCGCGCGGCTGGCGCTGTACCGGCGCAGCATCCGCGTGCCGGACGATATCTCGATCATCGGCTTCGATGATTTGCACAGCTCGATGTACACGACCCCGCCGCTGACGACGGTGCGCCAGCCGCTGTACGAGGTGGGCACCTGCATCGGCAACATGCTGCTGCCGCTGATGGGCCAGAAAAGCGCCCCGGCCCGGATCCCGGCGCTGAGCCTGGTGGTCCGCGAATCCGTCCGCCGCATCTCTTAACAAATCAGGGGTCAGACCTCCAATCTGCAACTAGTTGCAGATTGGAGGTCTGACCCCGATTGTGAAATGTTTTTTTATTGAGGTCTGACCCCGGTTGGGATCAGATTTCGAGGTTGTCGATCAGGCGGGTGGTGCCGAGCTTGGCGGCGGCGAGGACCACCAGCGGCGTGCCTTGCGCCAGGTCATGCTAGCCGAGGGCGGCTGCAGGTCGATTTGCTTGCGGATCGAGATGTAGTCCGGCTTCCAGCCACGCTGCGCCAGTTCGGCCATCGCTTTGTGTTCGAGCTGGAATACGTCCAGGTGGCTAGGCGCGTACTTCGGCCGCCACGGCGTTCAGGCTGCAGGTACAGGGCTTGGCGCTTCGGCACGTTCCGATTCCGACAGGTACATATTGCGCGAGGACAGGGCCAGGCCGTCGTCGGCGCGGTAAGTCTCGGCGGCGATGATCTGGGTCGGCAGCGCGAGACTGGCGGCTCATGTTGCGAACCATCATCAGCTGCTGGTAATCCTTCTTGCCGAACACGGCGACCTTCGGCTGCACGCACGAGAACAGTTTGAGCACGATGGTGGTCACGCCGGTGAAGAAGCCGGGGCGGAATTCGCCTTCCAGGGTGTTGCCCAGATCGTCAGGCGGACGGACGCGGAATTCTTGCGGCTCCGGATACAGATCCTTCTCGGTCGGCGCGAACAGCACGTACACGCCTTCCTTTTCCAGTTTCTCGACGTCAGCCTGGAAGGTGCGCGGGTATTTGTCAGAAGTCTTCGTTGGGGCCGAATTGCAGACGGTTGACGAAGATCGAGGCCACCACCGGGTCGCCGTGCTTACGCGCCAGGCGCATCAGCGACAGGTGGCCTTCATGCAAGTTGCCCATGGTGGGCACAAAGGCGGTGCGCAGTTGGCCGCTCAGCTGGTCGCGCAGTTCTTCGACGGAGGAGATGATTTTCATGTTGGTCCTGGTTATGCGGGCGAGTAGGCCAGGCGCACGTAGATCGGCGCGAATGGCTCTGCCTGGGTAATTTCAATGAGGGTTTCTTTGGCCAGCTCGAGCATGGCGACGAAGTGCACGACCACGATCGGGACGCCGCCCTGGCCTTCGAACAGGTCGGCAAACTCGACAAAACGCGACGATTGCAGCTGGCGCAGGATGGCGGTCATGTGTTCGCGCACCGACAGTTCCTGGCGGCTGATGCGGTGGTGCTGGGTCAGGCGCGCGCTTGAGCACGTCCAGCCAGGCGCGCTGCAAGTCGCCCACGTCCACTTCCGGCCAGTTCGGGATATTGCTTTGCTCGACGAACAGGGCGGGCCGCACGAAGTCGCGGTCCACCTGCGGCACGGCGTTCAGGTCATAGGCGGCCACCTTGATCTGCTCGTATTCGAGCAGGCGGCGCACCAGTTCGGCACGCGGGTCGCCCGCTTCTTCGTCGTCGGTTTTCCGTTGCGGGAGCAGCATGCGCGACTTGATCTCGATCAGCATGGCGGCCATCAGCAGATATTCGGCGGCCAGTTCGAGGTTGTGCAGGCGGATCTGGTCGACATACTTCCAGGTATTGCAGGGTGACCTGCGCCATCGGGATGTCGAGGATGTTGAAGTTTTGCTTGCGGATCAGGTAGAGCAGCAAGTCGAGCGGCCCTTCGAAGGCGTCGAGGAAGATCTCGAGCGCGTCCGGCGGAATGTAGAGGTCGGTCGGCATGCGCAGCAAGGGCTCGCCGTACAGGCGGGCGATGGCATCGGCGGGCGGGGCTGCCTCGGCGGCGTCCCCGGCATCCAGGACAGGCGCGGCGTCGGCGACGATGACCTCGTCGGCGTCAGCCTCGAGCGTGCCCGCCACCTCGTCTGGCAACATGACTATGCGACCTGGAAGGGGATCAGAGCTTGTTCTGGTACACGTAGGCTTGCTGGCGCACGCGCGATTCGGCGCTGCGGTCCTGTTCGGCCAGCGGGGTCGGGGCCTTGTCCCACAGCAGGGCGCGGCCGATGCGCTGGCCTTCCTCGATGTCCGGATTCTTGGCCTTGAGCTCGGCGATGAACTTGGTGTGCTCGGATTCGTACAGCGAATGTTGTTTGGAGAATTTCATGATGTGGAATAGTGGGGCGGACACTGCTATTTTACCGCGTGCGCGGGGCAGGGCTTTCGCTACCCCGGTCCGCGCGCTGGCGGGCCGGGGCGGCTGGACTCAGTCCGGATGCAGGGCGTTGAGCTGACGGGCGATGATGTCGTGGTTGAGCCACAGGACCGGGCCGATCTGTTCGGCGGCGCCATGGAACATCAGCGGGCTTGGCGCCTTCCAGCACGAGCGAGCTCAGATGGTCGGTGATCAGGGCTTTCTTGTCCTTGTGCATCTTGGTGATCTCTTCGGACATGCCGATCATCACGTCGGCCAGCGCTGGCGTGTTGTCCATCGGCCAGGCGTCGAAGTTGCGGAAGGCGGCGCTGGTGGCGTCACCGTTGTAGGCGGCGATCATGTCGAGCAGGGTTTGCAGCTGGACGCCGTCTTCGAGCAGGGCCTGGCACGCATCCCATTGCTGCTGGGCCCACTTGCCGCCGTTTTCGCGCTTGAGCGCGTTCAGCAGGGGGAACAGCGGCAATTCGACGCCGACGAAGATGTCGGAGGAATTGGTGCGGATTTCCGGGCAGTTGAACACGGTCGCGTAAATACCCTTGGCCCACGCGGCCGCGGCCACGCTTTCCAGACGCTTCTTGGCGTAACCCTGGGTGTAGTTGGTGTAGGTTTGCCACTGGTACTTGCCGTCGATCAGGATCTCGGTGCCGTGGTAGCCGTAGGCCGTGTAGCGCGCTGCCGCCGGTGGCCTGGACGCGCTCGCGGATGGCGGTGCTGGCCGTGATCAGGTAGCCGAGGGTGTTGGCCGTGACTTCGTCGAAGTTCATCAGGATCAGCTTGCCCAGGTCGCTGTCGAGCAGGGCGCGAGAGGACATGAAGCGCTCGCCGCGGCCTTTATAGATGCGGTTGGCAATGGCCAGGAAGGCCTTGATCTTCGGAATGCCGCCCGCCATGGTGTGGGCGAAGAAGACGTTGGCGCCGTCCGGGATCAGTTTGTCGATCTGGCCCATGACCTCGGCAGCCGATTCGGTGAAGCGGCGCACGCCATGGCGCGGCGGCAGGCTTCGATCTTGGCCCAGTCGAGCTTGTCTTCTTGCCAGGTCTTGAGGGTAATACCGGACAGCATTTCGGTCGGGTTTTGCTCATCGGCCGGGGCGTCGAGGTCGAAGCCAGCCATCATCGGGACGTTGATGATCTTGCCGCCGAGTTTTTCTTCCGCTTCTGCCAGTTCTTCGGCGTTCAGTGCGCGCAGCGCATTGTTTTCGTCGTGGCGGCCGACCGTGATGCCAACGATGGTCATGCTAGGCGGCGCGCCCTCATCGATCAGGCCATTGACGTAGCCGCGGCCGAACAGTTCGCCGAACAGGACGAAGACGTCGCCTTTCTTGAACAGCTGGGCGCTTGGGATGTGTCGAAGGGAAGTAAATTCGCTCATATAGTTTTACCACTCTGTAAGTGTTGGGATCGGGTGTCTGCCCCGTCTTGTTGTTGTCTGTTTTTTCGTCAAACGCGACATTATAGCGCCGCCACGACCATGAAAAAACCATTCCTGCCGCTCAGTCGCGCAGGATGCGCCATGACCAGCGGCGGCGGTTCGGACGGGTTGGCGTGGGAGTAGTCCAGTTCTTCGGCCAGCTCGAACTCGTAGGCGGCGTACAGGTCCAACAGCTTGGGTTGATCGCCCCGGACCGCGAGGCGCAATTCCTGCACGGCGCTGGCCAGGCCGTGGTGGATCACCGCTTCCAGCAAGTGCTGCGACAGGTTGCTGCCGCGGCAGTGGGGCAGTACGCCCATGCGCAGGATTTCCCACACGTCCTGGTCCAGGTCGTGCGGCGCCCAGCGTACCGAGCCAACCGCCTGGCCACCCTGCATCAGGATGAAGGCGCCGCCATTGCGCAGGTGGGCTTCCACATGGGCGGCGGTTTCCAGGTGGCCGCTGGAAGTGTCGCTGACCTTGCTAGGCCCACGCGGCGCGTGAGTTCGGCAATCAGGTGTGCATCGTCTGTGCTCGCTTCGCGGACCACAATGCTCATCGCATGTCCTTAACGGATGCGCATGCCCGGCTGCGCGCCCGGCCATGGTTCCAGTACGTACAAACCGGGATTGGTTTTCTCGTCGGCGGCCGAGGCGCACAGCACCATGCCTTCGGAGATGCCGAACTTCATCTTGCGCGGCGCCAGGTTGGCCACCAGCACGGTCAGCTTGCCGATCAATTGTTCCGGCGTGTAGGCCGACTTGATGCCCGAGAACACATTGCGCAGGCGGCCTTCGCCCACGTCCAGGGTCAGGCGCAGCAATTTGTCGGAACCGTCCACCTGTTCGCAATTGACGATCTTGGCGATGCGCAGGTCGATCTTGGTGAAGTCGTCGATCTTGATTTCCGGCGCCAGCTCTTCGATGTCGCCTTTGGCGGGCGCGTCGGCTGCCGGGGCGGCCACGGCAGACACCGCCGCCACGGCTAAACTTGTCGAACAAGTCTTCCACCATCTTGGCGTCGACCCGGGTCATCAGGTGGCTGTAGGCGCCGATCGTGCGGCCCAGCATGGTTTCATAGACGGCCGAACCGCGTATCGCTCCAGGAAATGGCCTGGTCGTTCAGGAACTCGGACACGCGGGCCGCCACTTGCGGCAAGACCGGCGAGAGCAGGATCGTCAGCTGGCGGAACAGGATCAGGGCGGCCGTGCACACGTCGTGCAGTTCGGCGGTCTTGGTCTCGTCCTTGGCCAGGATCCATGGCTTGTTTTCGTCGACGTACTGGTTGGTGATGTCGGCGATTTCCATGATTTCACGCAGCGCCTTGCCGAATTCGCGGTTCTCGAAATTGGCGGCGATGCTGGCCTGGCGCTCGGCGCCATCGGCGGTCAGCGCACGGCTGATCCATTGCTGGGCGTTCGGCGACAGGGTGGCCGCCAGTTTGCCGTCGAATTTCTTGGCGATGAAGTAAGCGCAGCGGCTGGCGATATTGACGTACTTGCCGATCAGATCGCTGTTGACGCGCGCCACGAAGTCGTCGCCATTGAAGTCCAGGTCTTCGACCTTGGAATTGAGCTTGAACGCGATGTAGTAGCGCAGCCATTCCGGATTCATCTTCAGGTCCAGGTAGCGCAGCGGCGAGATGCCGGTGCCGCGCGACTTGGACATTTTTTCATTGTTCACGGTCAGGTGGCCGTGCACATTGACTTTGAGCTTGTCGATGACCGGGTGGTCGGCGAAGTTCAGCATGGCTGGCCAGAACAGCAGGTGGAAGGAAACGATGTCCTTGCCGATGAAGTGCACTTGCTCGGTGGCAGGGTCGTTCATCAGGGCCTCGAAGTCGATGCCTTTCTTGCTGCAATAGTTCTTCAGGCTGGCCAGGTAGCCGACCGGCGTCGCAGCCACACATAGAAGAACTTGCCCGGTGCATCGGGAATCGGGATGCCGAAGTAGGGCGCGTCGCGCGAAATGTCCCAGTCGGCCAGCTTTTCAGCCTACTTCGCCCAGCCATTCGGAGACCTTGTTGACCATTTCGGACTGCAGGCGGCCCGGGGTGTTCAGCCATTCCTTGAGGAAGGTGAAGCAGCGCGGGTCGGACAGGGCGAAGAAATACTGTTCCGACGGTTTGAGGATCGGGGTGGAGCCGGTGAAGACCGAGAACGGGTTCACCAGTTCGGTCGGCTGGTAGGCCGCGCCGCACACTTCGCAATTGTCGCCGTACTGGTCCTTGGCGCCGCATTTCGGGCATTCGCCCTTGATGTTGCAGGTCGGCCAGGAACATGCCCTTGACCGGGTCGAAGAAGCGGTCGACGGTCTTGGTGACGATCAGGCCGGTGTCGCGCAGCTTGCGGTAGATGCCCTGGGACAGCTCGACGTTTTCCGGCGAGTCGGTGGAATACCAGTTATCGAAGGCGATGTGGAAGCCGTCCAGGTATTGCTGGCAGTAGAAGCAGCGATCTTGGCCACGAATTCCTGGGGCGTGATGCCTTCCTTTTCGGCCACGATCATGATCGGGGTGCCGTGGGTATCGTCCGCACACACAAAATGGACCTCGCGCTGACCACCGGCATCGCGCTGCATTCACTGAAAACGTACCCAGATATCGGCCTGGATGTATTCCATCATGTGGCCGATGTGGAAGGCTGCGTTGGCGTAGGGCAGGGCGGTGGTGACAGAACAGCTTGCGGGTCATGGTTGCGCTTTTTGGTGAGTATTGGAAAAAGAGTAAAGCATTTTACCAGCGCTTGGGCCGGTGGCGCAGCCCTTGCCCCGCCCGGGGCTGATTTGCGCTAAACTTCGGGATCACATACGGAGATTTTCATGAGCATCACAGTAGAAGACGTCAAAGCGGCACTGACGGCAGTCATCGACCCGAACACCCAGAAAGACCTCGTTTCCACCCGTTCCATCAAGAAAATCAAGGTCGACGGCGCCCATATCGCGCTCGACGTGGAACTCGGCTACCCGGCCAAAAGCCAGTTCGCGCTGCTGCAAGAACTGGTAACGGCCAGGCTGCAGGCGCTGCCGGGGGCAAGCAAGGTCAGCGTCAATGTGTACTCGAACATCATTTCCCACACGGTGCAGCGCGGCCTGAAGATCATGCCGAACGTGAAGAACATCATCGCTGTCGCTTCCGGCAAGGGCGGCGTGGGCAAGTCGACCACGGCGGTGAACCTGGCGCTGGCGCTGGCCGCCGAAGGCGCCAGCGTGGGCGTGCTGGACGCCGATATTTACGGTCCTTCGCAGCCGATGATGCTTGGCATCAGCGGACGCCCGGAAACCACGGACGGCAAGACCATGGAGCCGATGGAAAACCACGGCCTGCAAGTGTCGTCGATCGGCTTCATGATCGATCCGGACGAGCCGATGGTCTGGCGCGGCCCGATGGTCACCCAGGCGCTGCAGCAATTGCTCGAACAAACCAACTGGCGCGCGCTCGATTACCTGATTGTCGACATGCCGCCGGGTACGGGCGACATCCAGCTGACGCTGTCCCAGAAAGTGCCGGTCACCGGCGCCGTGATCGTGACCACGCCGCAAGACATCGCGCTGCTGGACGCGCCAAGGGCCTCAAGATGTTCGAGAAGGTCGGCATTCCGATCCTCGGCGTGGTGGAAAACATGAGCACCCACATTTGCTCGAACTGCGGCCACACCGAAGCGATCTTCGGCCAGGGCGGGGCGAGAAAATGTGCGCCGACTTCGGCGCCGAGTTCCTCGGTGCCTTGCCGCTGACCATGGCCATTCGCGAGCAGACCGATTCAGGCTCTACGACGGTGGTCGCCGAGCCGGACGGTCCGGTGGCCCAGGTCTACAAAGCCATCGCGCGCAAGGTCGCCATCAAGATCGCCGACAAGGCAAAAGACATGAGCGCCAAGTTCCCGACCATCGTGGTCAAGAACGACTGATTCTGTCCTCCATTGCTTAGGCCCGGCGCGGCTTAAGAATGTTCCGCATTTCCTCTTCCTCCCGCTGGCCCCTTCCTTGCCAGGAAGCCTATAGGTACGGCATCTTTGCCAAGCTTTGCTGACCGTTTGGCAGCACACTTGTGCATGTGTCAGCGCTTTGCGCGCGTCTGTGGCTTCAATCGAACACTTCCAAAAATACTGCCGCACAGCAATCAAATTTCCATGCGGCATGTGAAATACTGACGTCAGGAAATTACTTTTCCATGTGCAGATAAAGGAAGATGCAATGAACGCCACACTTCATACCCTGGTCGTATCGACCGCCATGCTGGGCCTGGCGGTAGGCGCTTCGGCCGCCACGCTGTCGGTCGGTCCCGGCCAGACCTATGCCACCCCGTGCCGCGCTTTCGCCGCCGCCGCCAGCGGCGACACGGTGCAGATTGCCGCCGCCACCTACACCGGCGACGTGTGCGGAATCTATGCCCACAACCTGACCATTCGCGGCATCAATGGCCGTCCGAAAATCGATGCTTAGGGGCAAGAACGCCATGGGCAAGGGCACCTGGGTCGTGGTCGGCAATAACATGACGATCGAGAACGTGGAGATGGTCGGCGCCAAGGTGGCCGACCGGAATGGCGCGGCGCTGCGTCTGGAAGGCACGGGCTTCACGCTGCGCACCAGCTTCTTGCACGACAATGAAAACGGCATCCTGTCGGGCGCCAACGCGAACAGCGACGTGCTGATCGAGAACAGCGAATTCGGCCACAACGGCTATGGCACGGGCCAGACCCACAATCTGTATATCGGCACCGTGCGCACGCTGACGTTTCGCTACAACTTTTCGCACGACGCCATCGTCGGCCACAACCTGAAGTCGCGCTGCAATATATCATCTTGAATAATCGCTTCTCGAGCCTGGCGCCGGGACAGACCGGCAGCACGGCGGCCTAAGCCAGCCCAGCTACGAGGTCGACTTGCCGAACGCGGGCGAGTCTTACCTCATCGGCAATGTGATCGAGCAGCAGATGGCGAACCAGAAACGGTACCCTGGTGGCCTATGGCGAAGAGGGGGCCAGCAACCCGAATCACGAGCTGTATGTCATCAATAACACCTTCCTCAACGACGACGTGGCGCGCGGCACCTTCGTGCTGGTCGGTGCGGGCGTGAGCAAGCCGATCCTGATGCAGAATAATATTTTCTCGGGCACGGGGGCGCTGAGCAACCAGGTGTCGGCCGTGGCCGTGACCAACTACCGTTCGGTCGCGCCCGGCTTTGTCGATCGCTGCGGCTACGACTTGCGTCCGACTGCCAATCCGATGGTGATCGATGCCGGTTCCGCGCCCGGCTACACGGCCCATCGGCATGCCGCTGACCGCGCTGGCGCAATACAAGCATGTCGCGCTCGGCATGGCGCGTCCGGTGTCGGGCCCGATCGATATCGGCGCTTACGAGTCGACCTCGAGCGCCCCGTAACTGGTTTGCCCAATGAACAATGCCGCCTGCAGTCATGCAGGCGGCATTTTCTTTGGGCGCGCGGAGCGTCAGGCTGCGCTGCCATCCCAATAGCGCTGTGCTTTCTCGAAGGCGACCGCGCCCACCTTGCTGCCCAGCGCGTCCGTCCGCCCAGATCGGCCTGCGGGAAATGCAGGCCTAAGATACACGCGTGAGACGCCCGCTTCGCAGGCCGCGGCGCTGAAGGTGTCCCAGCGCAGCGTCACCGCTGCCATCGCAGGGGGCCGGTTCGAGCAGCAGCGAACCGGCGGCAATGCTCACGCTATGCTTGAAGGCATCGCTGCCGGTGAAGCGCTTGAGCACTTCGGCCGAGGCGGCGCTGAAGGTGCTGTGGCCGGACACATGGTCGGGGAAGGGCAGGGTGGGATTGCTGGGCAACTGGTAGGGCGTCCAGAGCGCGCCGCTGATCTGGCTCAGCCCTGCGGCCGGGCCGCCGGGTCCGTAGCCGCGCACGACCTGGCAGCACAGCTGCCAGCGGACGGCCGTGATCGGGCGTACCGAATCGTAGTAGCGCTTGGCGTCCCAGGCGGCAATGCTTAGGCGTCCGACAGGGCATTGGCGATCGCGAAGAACAGCTTGACGTCATTCTCCTCGATATAGTGGTCGCGCGCTGAGACGGCCTGGGCAAACTGCGACCAGGTGACCATGCAAGACATCATGCGGCAGTGGTGCCGCCGCACCAGAAATCGGTGATGACCTTTTGCTGCTCGGTCAGGCCAGCCTGGAGCGTGACGATTTCGTTGACCTGGTCGGCAAAGGCTGCGGTGCCTGGCTGGGCGGGCGGACCGGGCCGGAACTCGGCCCCGTTGCTCAGGGCGAACGGGCGCAGCTGGCCCCAGTAAGGCAGCAGGAAAGTCTGGGTCCGCAAGACGCCGCATGGCGTCGAGGAAGGTGAGCGGCTGCCAGTGGGCGGGGGCGGCGATGGCGTTGCGCACCAGTGCCTTGGCCACGATCAGCGGCTGGTTGCTGGCAATGTAGGCGCTGTAATCGGCAAACGGGGCGCCGCCGCCCAGGTTGCCGAGCTGGTTGGCGCCGTCGGCATGCGCCACCACAATCAGGGCACGGGCCGACACGGTGCCGATGCCTTCCGGCGTGGTCGGGTCGAGCGAGGCGCGGGCGGGGTTGTAGGCCAGCGCGCTCATGTGGGCGTCAAAGGCGGCCTGTTGTCCGGGGAACTGGTCGAGCAGGGCGGCGTAGGCGGCATAGCTGAGGGCGCGCAGCTGGTTGGCCTGGCGTGCGCTCGGCGGCCGGGCGGCAGGGCGGGCGCCGGTCTGGGTGCTCAGGGCTTTCGCGTCATAGGCGGCCCAGGCGTTATAGATTGCGGTGTGCACGATGGCCAGCGCGCCCGCCCGCGGGGCCGGACTGCGTTCGCTGCGGATGGCGGCCAGCACCACCCTGTTCCAGCCGATGACCAGTTTGGCGCGCACCGGTTCGGGCGTTGGCGGCGGTGTCGGGATGGGGCGGTAATGGCCGCCGCCTCCGCCGCAGGCTGTCAGTGCACCGCCGATGGCGGCGCCGGTTCCCAATTTGATGAAATTTCGGCGTTCCATGTCGTTCTCGATATAGAAGTACTTCCGGCCGGGAAGCTGTCGGATGCCGACACGCATCGAACGCTCGGCATTGTGCTATTTGCATCACTCCGAGATTCAGTATCGGGAAGGCCGATCGCATGAGTGTTGAGGCGGCTCACGGCCCATGCGTCGCGGGCGGGAACTTCGTGTGGATCGCAAGGACGCCCGGCAAGACGGGTGAGGCTGTAAAATAGTCTCTTTTCTCTCGCCAAATTTTCGCCATGACCGACGTCCGCACCCGTTTTGCTCCGAGCCCGACCGGCTACCTTCACCTGGGCGGCGCCCGCACCGCGCTCTACAGCTGGGCGTATGCGCGCCACTTCGGCGGCACCTTCGTCCTGCGCATTGAAGATACCGACCTGGAACGTTCCACCCCGGAAGCGGTGCAAGCCATCATCGAGGGCATGCAGTGGCTGGGCCTGTCGCATGACGAAGGCCCGTTCTACCAGATGCAGCGGATGGACCGCTACCGCGAAGTCGTGGCGCAGATGCTGGCCATGCCAGCACCGCCTACCTGTGCTATTCCTCGAAAGAAGAAGTGCAAGCCATGCGCGACCGCTTCACCGAACTGGGCGAGAAGCCGCGCTACGACGGCACCTGGCGTCCGGACGCAGGCAAGACCTTGCCGCCGGTGCCGACCGACCGCACGCCGGTGGTGCGCTTCAAGAATCCCCAGGACGGCGACGTCAGCTGGGATGACGTGGTCAAGGGCACGATCACCATTTCCAACCGCGAACTGGACGACCTGATCATCGCCCGTCCGGACGGCACGCCGACCTACAACTTCTGCGTCGCGGTCGACGACTGGGACATGCGCATCACCCACGTGCTGCGCGGCGACGATCACGTGAACAATACTCCGCGCCAGATCAATATCTTGCGCGCCATCGGTGCGCCGCTGCCGCAATACGGCCACCTGCCGATGATCCTCGGCCCGGACGGCGCCAAGCTGTCCAAGCGCACCCACGCGGCCAGCGTCATGGAATTCTCGACCATGGGCTATCTGCCGGAAACCATGCTCAATTACCTGGCGCGCCTGGGCTGGAGCCATGGCAATGAAGAAGTGTTTTCGATGGAGCAGTTCTGCGCCTGGTTCGATACCGACCACCTGACCTCGTCGGCCGCGCAAATGAATATGGAAAAGCTGGCCTGGCTGAACAACCATTACATCAAGCTGGCCGACAACGAACGCCTGGCCGGACTGGCCCGTCCATTGATGGCAGCGCAGGGCGCCCAGTTCGACGGCGGCCCGGATCTGGCTGCCGCACTCGGCCTGATGAAGGAACGCGCCAATACCGTCAATGAACTGGCCGACGCCGCCATGTTGTTCTTCCGCACACCGCAGCCCGACCCGGCCCTCATGGCCCAGCACCTGACCGACGCCGTCAAGCTTGCGCTGGCCCTGTTTGCCGAGCGTTGCGCGAGCGTGGACTTCAGCAAGGAAGCGCTGGCGCCCATGATCAAGGAAGTGCTGGCCGCCCACGGCCTGAAGATGCCGCAACTGGCCATGCCGCTGCGCCTCGTATTGACTGGCCAGCTGCAAACGCTAAGCCATCGACGCCGTGATCGCCCTGTTGGGCCGTGAAACCGTTCTGGCACGGGTTGGCGCCTATCTTTAAATTTTTTTCGATTTACCCTTTGCATATTCGGTGGGTTCCGCTATAATTTTGCTTCTTCGCGGAACGGGGGTATAGCTCAGCTGGGAGAGCGCTTGCATGGCATGCAAGAGGTCAGCGGTTCGATCCCGCTTACCTCCACCAACTCGAAGAATGCAGTAACCGTAATTAGTACCGGGTCCCCATCGTCTAGAGGCCTAGGACATCACCCTTTCACGGTGAGTACGGGGGTTCGAATCCCCCTGGGGACGCCAAGAATTTGGTTG
The DNA here is from genome assembly GCA_024703915.1 of Massilia sp. H-1. Taxonomy (GTDB): domain Bacteria; phylum Pseudomonadota; class Gammaproteobacteria; order Burkholderiales; family Burkholderiaceae_D; genus Telluria_A. Next base: position 4,855,128 of record CP087969.1, read on the forward strand.
TGGAAGTTTAGTACCGCTAAACGCCCTGATACGTCAGGGTTTTTTATTGGTGCAGCAGGTTAGGTCGGATGTAGAATGCATCCAGGACAGATTTCTGTCCCCATCGTCTAGAGGCCTAGGACATCACCCTTTCACGGTGAGTACGGGGGTTCTGAATCCCCCTGGGGACGCCAGTTGAAACAAAAGCCGCTTTCGAGCGGCTTTTTGCATTCTTGCGCTTACCAAGGCACAAAGCCGAAGCCGGGCGGGATGGCGAACGGCAGCGGCATGCCGAACGGCTGCTGCGGCAAGCTGAACTGCTGCTGCGGCAAGCCATACTGCTGGAAGGGCAGGCCGTGCTGCGGTACCGGCATCAGCCCGCCGAGCAGACCGGCCAGGCCAGGATCGCGCTGGCCCAGCAAGCCGCCGATCGCCACCGTGGCTTAAGCACCGCTTGCTGCATGCCCACCGCCGTCACGGCATCGGGCAAGCCCAGGCCCACGCGGGTCGGGTCGGCCAGGCTCACGCGCCGCGCACTCATGCGTATCACCTGGAACAGGCGTTCGACCCGTTCCGCATTGCGCACCTTGTACATGGTCTGGAACTCGGGATGATGCGCGAGCACCAGCGCCGCCAGGCCTGTGATGTGCGGGGCCGCCATCGAGGTGCCGTCCCAGGCCGCATAATTGTTCGGCGGTACCGAGGACGCGATCGCCACGCCCGGACCACACACCCCCACCTGGGTGCCGAAGCAGCTGAAGCTGGCCGTGAAGTAGCCGCTGGCATCGACGTTCTGGGTCAGCGTTTGCGCGTGATAGCTGTCGGGCGGGAATTCGTCGAGCTTGCCGATAGCCGCCACCGCCAGCACATTGGGCGAGGAAGCCGGGTATTGCACGGGGCCGCCCGAATTGCTTACGCACGACAATGCAGGCGATGCTTACCCGCTTGGCGCGCTGAATTTGCTGCTCGAGCGCTTCGGATACCTCGGCGCCGCCCAGGCTCAGGTTGACGACATCGATCTGCTTCTCGATGCAGTATTCGAGCGCGTCGATCAGTTGGCTGACCTGGCCGCCGGGGAACAGCTTGCAGGCGTGCAGCTCGGCGTCCGGGGCGAAGCCGCGGATGCCGAAGGCCAGGTCGGCGCCGCCGATCACGCCAGGCAGCAGTGCGAACCGTGGCCCAGCGTATCGTCGTTCCAGGTGTCGGGCGAGGATTTCTTGTTGACGATGTCAAAGCCATTGTGCACGCGGTTCAATTCCTCGTGGGTGGTGGCGATGCCCGAATCGATGACGGCGATCTTGATGCCCTGGCCGCGGTAGGTGGGCGGCAGCTGATCCATGCGCATCGCTTTCTGGCCCCAGCCCACGGTTTTTTGATGGGGGAAGCCGGTCAGCGACGGCCAGTCGGACAGGGCGCGCAGCGTGACCACATTGGCTTCGTCGCTCGAGACGTCCGGCTCGCGCTGGTAGAAGCTCCAGTAGTCGGCCTTGGGCTTGACGTACAGGCTGCGGATCGAGGCCGCCGATTCCCCGAACAGCGAGAGCGTGACCTGGCCGCTGGCGTCGGTCACGGCGGTAGCTTAGCAGCATGCTGCCGAACAGCGATACTTCGGCCCCGGCGACCGGGTTGCCGTCCTTGCCGACGACCTTGACCACGGCCGTGAAGGCGGGGCCGCTGCTGGGCACGACGCTGCTGACAAAGCTCGGCTGCAGCGGCTGGGCGTCCATCAGGCCCAGGTACTGGTCGCGTTCGACCACCAGCCTAGCCCTGGCCTTGCTGGTGCAGGGCGCTGGCTTTTTGCACGGTCATGCGCGCGACCAGCACGCCCTGGCTGGCGCCGCCCATGCCGTCGGCCAGCGCGCCGAGCACACTGCGCGGCCCGACCGTGTCGACGATGTCGATGTCGGGGCTGTTGCGCAGCGCCTGCTCGACGGTCGAGAGCGACAGCGGCGAAAAGCTCATGGGGCTCAGGCCGTCCGGGCTGGCGCGGCGCGATCAGGAATTGTTTCTTGCGCTCGCCGAGCTGCTTGCCGCCGCCGGGCGCGGCGCCGCCTTCCTGCGGGCCGGCCGTGACGGGAACGGCGCGCGGATCGGGCTGGCCGGGGCGGGCATCAGCCTGCCCGCGGGTCGGCCCGCGCCGTTCTGCGCCGTTTTCGGACGGCGGCAGGTTTGCGTCGAGCGGACCGCCTGGTCCGCCTTCTGGAGATTTAGCCATTTGTTTTCCTTTCGGACCGGTGCAGGAAGCTTAGGCAGTCTTGTCCAGTAGCGACAAGGGCCGGTCCCGCTCGATCATCAGATGAGGTGAATTGCGAAAGCGCTGCTCGAAGTCGCTTGCCAGTTCAGGCTCGACTTCGAGTACCGCGGTGTGTGGCTGGTCAGGAGGTCCGATGGTGTCGACCACTTCCAGTGTGGGATCGTCGTGCAGGGTGGCGAGAAAATCGGTCAGCGTGGCGCCTTCGTGGCGCGCGCGGACAATGAAGCGGATGCGTTCCATGTGCTCTCCTGGTGGAGGGCTCCCGCCGGTGAGCGGGAGCCGGACTGCTAGCCCTGTGGCCGGGCTATCGTGTTAGTGAATCGTCGGTTGCTGATACTGCTGCAAGCCTTGCTGCGGGTAGTAGCCATTGCCAACCAGCTGAGCTTGTTGTTGTGCCAGCTGGGCTTGCTGCGCATAGGCTTGGGTCAGCGGATCGGCAGCGAAGGGCAGCATGCGGCCGACCTGGTAGAAGCGATGCCGCCGATGGTGCTGCCCAGGCCCGAATTGCCGAACAGGCCGCCGATGGCGCCGCCCAGCGGCTGACCGACCTGGCCGATCAGGTTGCCGAACCAGCCTTGCAGGTGCGACCTGGCCTGCGGCCTGGGCTTGCGGATGCTGGCCTAGCTTGCTGGGCCAGTTGCGCGTATTGCTGTTGCTGTTGTTGCAGCTGTTGCTGCAATTGCTGCACTTGCTGCAGCAGGCGCTGATAGGCGTAGAACGAGACCGGCGGATTGGCCATCAGCGATGCGGGATCGACGTTGAAGGGCAGCATGCGGCCGACCTGGTAGAAGCGATGCCGCCGATGGTGTTGCCCAGGCCTGCATTGCCGAACAGGCCGCCGATGGCGCCGCCCAGCGGACGGCCGACCTGGCTGATCAGGTTGCCGAACCAGCCCTGGGGATCGAGCTGCTGTGCCAGCTGGGCTTGCTGGATTTGCTCTTGCTGGACTTGCTGTTGCAGCTGCGCCTGGGCGACCGGATCGGCGCTGAAGGGCAGCATGCGGCCGACCTGGTAGCGATGCCGCCGATGGTGTTGCCCAGACCGGCGTTGCCGAAGGCGCCGCCGATCAGGCCGCCCAGCGGACGGCCGACCTGGCCGATCAGATTGCCGAACCAGCCTTGGGGATCCAGTTGTTGTGCCAGCTGGGCTTGCTGTAGCTGGGCCATCTGCGCTTGTTGCAGCTGGGCCTGTTGCAGCTGGGCTTGTTGCACGGGATCAGCCGCGAACGGCAGGAAGGCGCCGCCGATGCCGCCTGCGGCCTGGCCGATCTGGCGGCCGATGTTGGCATTGCCCAGCAGGCCGCCGATGCCGCGGCCGATCAGGCCACCGAGCGGGGCGCCGATCAGGCTGCCGAAGAAGCCCTGTGGTGCATATTGCTGTTCCATTCCATACGGTACGTTTTGAAATTCATTCATGACACTCTCCTTGTTGTTGCTATTGCGGCGAGCGGTAGGACCAAGTCTCCGTTCGGCCTTCAAGAGGCATTCTTGATTGTTGGTAGGCTTAGCCGAACTCCTTGCGAAGCCCTGGCCATTCCGATACGCAAAACGGTTGTGCACCTGACGCGGTTAAGAAAGAGAGCGGCGCGCCTGGTACGCGAATCCAGTGAATGTCGACGGTGCTGAAGACAACAAAATGTTGCAATTCAGAACGACCTTCGCACTGGTAGGATTTGGACCGGGACTCGTTCATGAAAGTTTTGGTATTGTGGGTGGCTATTCGAAAGTGAATGTCAGTGTGTTGCCGACCTGCGCTAAAATGGCGGCCCGCCTCTTTCTCGCCCGCATGCCATGTCCCTCGCGCCGCCCGCACCGCCCACGCTCGCCATCTTTTGCAAGGTGGTCGACAACTATGGCGACATCGGCATTTGCTGGCGCATGGCGCGCCAGTTCCGCGCGAGCACGGGCTCGGCGTCACGCTCTGGGTCGACGACCTGGCCAGTTTCCGGCGCATCTGTCCGGCCGTCGCGCCCGGCGCCGCCAGCCAGCTGGTCGAGGGTGTGACGGTGCGCCACTGGCAAGACCAGGACGGCGCGTTCGGCCCGCACGAGGTGGCCGACATCGTCATCGAGTTTTTCGGCTGCGACATTCCGCTTGGCCTATATCGGCGCCATGGCGCAGTGCCCGCAGCGGCCGGTGTGGATCAATTACGAAGGCCTCAGCGCCGAGGAGTGGGTCGAAGGCTGCCACACGCTGCCGTCTTCCCATCCGCGCCTGCCGCTGACCAAGCATTTCTTTTTCCCGGGCTTTACGGCGCGTACCGGCGGCCTGCTGCGCGAGGCGGGACTGGACGCCGAGCGCGACCGCTTCCAGGCCGATCCGGACGCCATGCGGGCCTTCCTGGCGCGCCTGGGCGTCACGCCAGCCGAGTTCGATGCACGCAAGGTGTCGCTGTTCTGCTATCCCTCGGCGCCGGTGGCGCAGGTGTTCGCGCAATGGCAGTCCGGTCCGGACCCGGTGCTGTGCCTGGTGCCGGAAGGGGTGGCGGCGCAGGCCGTGGGCGCCTTCCTGGGCGCCGATCCGGTCGCGGGCGCGGCCCGTACCGAGGGCATGCTCAGCGTGCGGGTGCTGCCCTTCGTGCCCCAGCCCGATTACGACCGCCTGCTGTGGGCCTGCGACGTGAATTTCGTGCGCGGCGAAGACTCGTGGGTGCGGGCCCAGTGGGCCGCGCGTCCCTTCATCTGGCATATCTATGAACAGGACGAGCAGTTGCATCACAAGAAACTGCGCGCCTTCCTGCAGCGCTACGCGGGCGGCGCCGCGCTCGACGCGCTGGCGCTGCTGTGGAACGGGGCTAGGCCAGCCGGGGCAGGACTGCGCCGCCCTGTGGCCGCCCTTCGTGGCCGAACTGGCAACGCTGGAGGCGCACGCGCGCCTGGGAGACGGCCCGGCTGGCCGATGGCGACGCCTGTGCCAACTTGCTCGCCTTTGCCGCTCTAGTTTCGTCGGTGAATCGGCAAAACTCGGGTATAATGCCCGGTTAATTTCTCAGATAAATTTTCGATCAAACGTGAGCTTGCAGCGCTTTTCGCCACGAGGCGACCGCTGATTTTCATGCAACCCACTTATTACGTACATTTATGAAACCTGCAAAAGAAATTCGTGTTGGCAACATCATCATGGTTGACAGCAAGCCATTCATCGTTCTGCGTTCGGATGTCAACGGTTCGAGCCGCACGGGCTTCACCTACAAATGGAAGATGAAAAATCTTCTGACCAACAGCCCGCTGGAAAACGTGTTCCGCGGCGACGACAAGTTCGACGTGGTCGTGCTGGACAAGAAGCCGGTCACCTACTCGTACTTCGCCGACCCGCTGTTCGTCTTCATGGATGGCGAATACAACCAGTACGAAATCGAAGAAGAAAACCTGGGCGATGCACTGCATTACCTGAAAGACGGCATGGAATGCGAAGCCGTGTTCTACGACGGCAAGGCGATCTCGGTTGAACTGCCAACCACCATCGCACGCAAGGTTGCTTACTCGGAGCCTGCGGTCAAGGGCAACACCTCGGGCAACGTCCTGAAAGAAGCCAAGCTGGAAAACGCCATCGAAGCCCACGCACACACGGTGCAAGTGCCGCTGTTCGTGAGCACCGACGACGTCATCGAAATCGATACCCGTACCAACGAGTACAAGCGCGTCGTCCGCAACTAAGACGGTCCGCAATAAAAAAAGCACGCCGCGGCGTGCTTTTTTCCGTGCGGCGCGCGGGCCCTTATTTCGGCTTGCTGGCCTTTTTGCGCGTGAAGGCCGGGCCCCACAGCGGATGGCCGTGCTCATGCCTACCTGCAGGTCGAAGGCGGGGTCGAGCCGGAACGCCTTGTCGAACTGCTGGCGGCACAGGGTCTGGCGCGACGTGACGCAATAGCTGAACGCACTGTACTTGGCGGCCGCCACCTGGCTCGGCCTGGCAGCCATGGCGATCTCGGGCGAGGCCAGGCGCTTGATCGCCTCGTTGTACAAGCCCTTGTTATACAGGTCGATCCCGTCGCGCAGCGATCTGGTCGGCGCTCGGCCCGGTGGCCACGGGCGGAGCCACCACGGGCGGCGGGGCAGGGCGCGGCGGCGCCTGGGCCGGACCAGTGCTTAAGCTGCAGGCGCGGCCGACTTGTTCAGCGGACCGAGCGCCTCGCAGCCTGCCAGCAAGGCCAGCGTCAGAACGGGAAGTAGCAGTCGTTTCATGAGCACGATCATAGTATTTTTATTTGGAATCCGCTGCAAAGTCATGCTCAATCGTACCAGTCTTGTTTCTGGCCAGATTGACTTCGGTCTGGAAGTCGGGGAAACCAGGATTGACGATGCGAATCTTGTGTTTGCTTAGGCCGGGAGCGCGATCTTTTCAGGGGCGGGCTCACGCCATGCTCTTCGCCGTCGACGAAGATCGTGCCCCAGGGGCGGATCGCCAGGCGGTAGCTGGCGGTGTCGGGCACGGTCGGCTTTTCTTCGACCACGGTGGCCGTGGCCGTCACCGCTTCCGCTTCCACCGCGGCGGCGACCTGGGCCTCGCTCTGGCTTGCCGGTTCCGGTATGGCCGACGCGTCCGGCGGTTCGGCTGCCATGTCGGTCTGCAGCGCCGCCGTCTGGGCTTAGCGTGCGGTTGCCCAGCGTCAGTTTCAGGCCGACGCCAAGAATGACCACCACGGCCAGGCCCAGCGCCAGGTGCGACATCCAGCGCGGCGCCGGTGCGTGCATGCCCTTGCTTGCATGGCTGCCACTTTCCGGGTGACCGGCTTTTCCAGCGTGGCCGTGGCGGCGCCCGCGGAGCCCGAGCCCGAGCCTGAGCGCGAGCTGGAACCGGAACTGGAACTCGAACGCGAGCTGGAACCGGAGCGCGAGCCGGAGCTCGAGCGCTTGCGCTCGCGTTCCGGCCCGGTGACGGTGTTGGTGGCCGGGCAGGGCAGGGGCGGGGTCTGGTTGATGGCGGCAAAGCGCTGGGTGGCGCCGCCCGGACGCGCGCGGCACGCCCGAGGAAGCGATGCCGAGCAGTTCGCGGAAGGCATCGATCGTTTGCGGACGGTCCGACGCCAGCACCGCCAGGCCCTTGTCGATGGCGGACAGGAATTCGCGGCTGTAGCCTTCGATGCCGCGTTCGGCCAGCGGCAGCATCGGGTCCTTGACCATGCGCGCGATCGAGGTGGCTGCATGGCTCCTTGCAGATCGCGAAATACACCACCGCCGACAGCGCGTAGATGTCGGTGTAGGCGCCCTGGTCGAGCGAGGCGTCGCCGAGCATACTGCTCGACCGGCGCATAGCCGGGCTTGAGGATCACGGTCAGGCCGCGCGTGCGGTCGCCGATGATCTGGCGCGCCGAGCCGAAGTCGAGCAGGACCGCGTCGCCGCTTTCCTGGACGATGATGTTGTCGGGCGAGACGTCGCGGTGCAGGATGCGCATCGTGTACAGCATCTCGAGCGCGTCCAGGATCTGCTTGAGGATCTTGCGGCACCACGCTTCATTGACCACGTGCGGCGAACCGTTGACGATGTCCTTGATCGTGCGCCCTTCGTAATACTGCATCGCGGTGTAGGCGGTGTGGTTCTGTTCCCAGAAGCGGTACACCTTCACCAGCGAGGGATGGTCGAACTGGGCCAGGAAGCGCGCTTCATTGATGAAGCTTTTCAGGCCGACGTCGAAGGTTTCGCGGTGGCGCTCGGCGCGCACGCGGATCCCGTGGTCGGACGCGCGCGGCCAGCACGCCCGGCATGTATTCCTTGATGGCGACCGAGCGCTGCAGCGAATGGTCGAAGGCGATGTAGACGATGCCGAAGCCGCCTTCGCCCAGAATGCCGGTGATTTCGAAATCGTGCAGACGCGTGCCGATCGGCAGGCAGTTTTCGGAACCCTTGACCACCAGCGCGTTCATGCGCCCGCCTTGTGTACCAGAATCGCGTAGGCCGAGTAGTTATCGCGCACCTTGCCGCTGTTCTTGATATTGTCGTCGGCCAGGCGGCACATGCGTGCCAGCCAGTCGGCGCTGTTGGCCGACTGGGCCAGGGTGCGCTCCATGTCGGCTTCCATCACCCATTCCCACAGGCCGTCGCTGCACAGCAGCAGGGCGTCGCCCGGCAGCAGCGGGGTGGTGCCTAGGCCGACAGCTCGATGCTGGTGTCGCCCTCGGCGCCGATGGCGGCAAACAGGATATTGCGCTGCGGGTGCAGGCGCAGCTGTTCGGCGCGGGCATAGCCGGCGTCGATCAGTTGCTGCGTCATGCTGTGGTCCTTGCTCATCGTGTGCAGACGGGCGTTGCGGAACAGGTAAATGCGGGTGTCGCCCAGGTGGGCCCACAGGGCCTGGCCGCGCGCGCGGTCGATCAGCAGGGCGGCAACCGTGGTGCTCATGTCGGCCAGGCGCGGCTCGTGCTTCTTGCGCTTGGCGACGTCGCTGCTGGCGCTGGCGGCATAGCCGAGCAGCGCTTCCGAGCCGAACGCCGGACTCTGGCGGAAACGGGTCAGGACCGAGTCGACCACGACCTTGGAAGCGATCTCGCCGCCTTCGTGGCCGCATCGCGCCGTCGGCCACCACGAAGCAGGCCAGCGGATCGGCGAAGGCTTCGCCCACGGTATCCTGGTTGGTCGGGCGCTTTCCGATTTCGTTAATGCGTGTCCACGACAGGTCCACCGGCACCTGGTCAACCATGGTTGTGTCCCACGATGCGGTTTTACTTCCTTCTCGTAAGCCTCGAGGAAATCGGGGCCGAACAGGGTCTTGAACTGGTCTTGCGATTCGCCCGCGACGCAGTGGTGCTGCTGGCGGTACAGATCCCACAGCGCAGCTTTGCGCTGGAACGGGATGGCCGAATGCAGCACATTGGTCTTGAGGGCCGATTCGATGCGCTCGGGGCGCAGGCGGCGGATCACCTTGTCCATGCTGGCCTTGGTGCTTAGCCACCACGCCCTTCTGGTGGCCTTGCAGGTCGCGGTTGGCGTCGTCGATCGCTTCGAGCGGCTCCATGAAGCCGGGCATTTTCTTGCGCAGCATCTGGGTCAGGACGGTCTGGCTGTCCGGGAAAAACTTCATGGGATTGTTATTGCGCAGGACCACGACGGTGACGTCGGCCTTGACTTCCTGCTTGACCAGCGAGCGCAGGGCCAGCAGGTCGATCGTGCCTTGAATACAATTATTCATCATCTTGCCGAGGAGTTCCATCAGCTCAGGCGTCAGGGTCCCGATCGCGTCTGCAGGAATGCTTAAGCGCCGCGCAGGAAGGCCTGTTTCAATGCTTCGCTATCATCGGTGACGACTACATTATTCATTAGCATGGGATCCTGAGAAAATGATGTTTATCCGCAGCAATAATGCCAGAATTGTCGACTGCAGGTCACTCCCCACGCACACCTTATTTCACTGTTGTGTAACGATTCGCGACACTGGGCCACACCCATTCGATTTTGTGGTATTCCAGCGAAAATCGATGTTGAACAGTATGCAACCGAAAGCGGTCGCTTTACATGCATTGTATGCAAATAAATGCCGCGTGGCGCGTTGTGACAGCGAGAAAGTGTGGCTGGTAAGCGATCTCCTCGACAGAAGCGGGACTGGCCCCTGTCGACGAGTATAGGCGATGTTCTCGCAGCAATGTTGAATTTTTGTACCGACCGTCGCTCAGACGTCGATGAAGCGCATCTTGAAGCTGCGTCCCTTGATGTTGCCGAAGTCCGGCCCCAGGGTATTGCTTAAGCATTGAGGCGCTTGAAGGCGGCCTCGGCGACATGGCGGTCGAGCGCGACGTAGGTCATGAACTCGAACACATTGATCTTGCCGACCTGTTCCTTGGTCAGCCTGGCGTCGCCGGTCAGGGCGCCCAGCAGGTCGCCGGGGCGCAGCTTGTCTTTCTTGCCGCCCATGATGCACAGGGTGACCATGGGCGCAGGGGGCGGCGGCCAGCTCGGCGTCCTGCAATTCGTCCAGCGGATGCCAGCTGACGGGCGCGTTCTGGTATTCCTCGATCAGGCGCACCCATTTCTTTTCGTTCGGCGCGCACAGCGACAGCGCCAGGCCCGATTCATGCGCGCGGCCGGTGCGGCCCACGCGGTGGATGTGGACCTCGGTATCCTTGGACACGTCGACGTTGATCACGGCGCCCAGGTTGGCGATGTCGAGGCCGCGCGCGGCCACGTCGGTGGCGACCAGCACCGAGCAACTGCGGTTCGAGAACAGGACCAGGATTTCGTCGCGCTCGCGCTGTTCCAGTTCGCCGTACAGGGCGAGGGCGGAAAAGCCTTGCGCGCGCAATTCCTCGGCCAGTTCGCGGCAATGGACCTTGGTATTGCAAAAGGCCAGGGCCGAGACCGGCTTGAAGTGCTTGAGCAGGCGCCCGACGGCGGCGTCGCGCTCGTCGAAGCCCACTTCGTAGAAGCGCTGTTCGATCTGGTCGCCCGTGTGCTGGGCTTCCACGATCACTTCGACCGGGTTGTTGAGGAACAGTTCGGTGGCGCGCCGGATGTCATCCGGATAAGTCGCCGAGAACAGCAGGGTCTGGCGCCGTTTCGGGCAGGCCGAGACGATGCTTAAGGCGATTTCGTCGTAGAAACCCATGTCGGTCATGCGGTCCGCTTCGTCGAGCACCAGGGTCTGGACCTTGTCCAGGTTGATGGTGCCGCGGCCGAGGTGGTCGCGGATGCGGCCCGGGGTGCCGACCACGATGTGGGCGCCATGTTCGAGCGAGGCCACTTGCGGGCGCATCGGCGCGCCGCCGGTCAGCGTCAATACCTTGATGTTGCCTTCGCCGCGCGCCAGGCGCCGCAATTCGTTCGCCACCTGGTCGGCCAGTTCGCGCGTCGGGCACAGCACCAGGCCCTGGACCGCGAACCAGGCCGGATTCAACTTGTGCAGGATGCCGATGCCGAAGGCGGCCGTCTTGCCGCTGCCGGTCTTGGCCTGGGCGATCAGGTCGCGCCCTTCGAGCACGTGCGGCAGGCTCTGGGACTGGATCGGCGTCATCTGGTGGTAACCGAGGGTATCCAGATTGGCCAGGAAGGAAGCCGTCAGCGGCAGATTGGCGAATGGTTGTGGGTGCATGGTGCTAGCCGTCAAAAGAGGGGACGGCCAAGTCTAACAGGCTCGTCAGGCGGCAGCCCAGATGGGCAGGCCGGTCAGGTCGGTATTGTCATCCCGGCGCCACACGGGCAGGCCGGACGCGTCGGTTTCTTCCAGCAGTTCCAGCTGCTGCTGTTTGACGACCACTTTGCGCTGGCGCACAACCGTGGTGCGCCTGGCTTCGGCTTATGCGGATGCATCAGCGGTGCGGCTGGTCCGAATCCCGGCAGGTCGAATGTCGCGTTATCTTTTTTGTCTCTCATTTTACTGCGCCGGAAAAACAAAAGCCCGGCTGCGAGAGTCGGGCTCAGTTTGAAAAATTCTGGTTGCGGGGACAGGATTTGAACCTGTGACCTTCGGGTTATGAGCCCGACGAGCTGCCAGACTGCTCCACCCCGCGTCTGAGGCGCATATTGTATAGAAGGTGGGGCGTTCGTGCAATGTTTAATCCGTGGTGTCTGACACTTCGCATACCACCACATCGCCCTCAGCGAAGGCGGGGGCCATAGCACGTCTGCGAATTCGGTGACGTGCTATGGGCCGCGAGTCGTCGCACCGCCGCCTGCGCGAGGACGATGTGCGGGCTTATTTAGTTCAGTGGCGAACTCAAGTTGCCCGCAGCCGCCACAGCGATGTGACCTCGGCCGCGCGCGCCGCGTGCAGCGGGTCGCTCGCGTCGCTGGCGCGCGGATGGACCGGGCGCACGTCGTGGCGCTCGATCAGCTGCAGGCCATGCCGCGGCGATCCAGGCATCGAGCTCGGCGCGCGGACGCAGGCCCAGGTGCTCGGCCAGGTCGGACAGGATCAGCCACGCTTCGCCGCCCGGCGCCAGGTGCGCCGCCACGCCGGCCAGGAAGCCGCGCAGCATGCGGCTGTCCGGGTCGTAGATCGCATATTCGATCGAGGAACTCAGGCGCCCCGGCAGCCACGGCGGATTGCACACCACCAGGTCGGCGCGGCGATCGGGGAACAAGTCCGCTTTCATCAGCTCGACCTGCTGGTCCAGCTGCAGGCGCTGCAGGTTTTCGCGCGCACGACAGCGCGCGTGCATCCATGTCGGTGGCCACAATGTGCGGTATGCCGCGCTTGGCCAGAATGGCGGCCAGCACGCCGGTGCCGGTGCCGATGTCGAAGGCGACCTTGGCGCCACTACAGCGGCGCATTGGCCACCAGCTCCAGGTATTCGCCGCGGATCGGCGAGAACACGCCGTAGTGCGGGTGAATCCGTTCGCCGAGCGCGGCAATCTCGACCCCGTTGCGGCGCCACTCGTGCGCGCCGATCAGGCCCAGCAGTTCGCGCATCGAGGCCGCGAACGGCGTCTCGCCGCGCCCGTAGGCTTCGTTGCAGGCGAGCTTGACGTCAGGCGCGCGGCGCAGCGGAATCGTGTAATCGGCATCGAAGGGAATCAGGAGCATGGCCAGGGTGCGGGCACGTTGCGACTGCGCCTGGCGGTGCAGATGGAAGGCTTCGGCCTGGGAGGCGGGCACGCGCGCCGGCTTGCCGCTGCCGGCCTTTGTCGGCCTTGGCGCCCTTGTGGTCGGCGCGCCGCGCCAGCGCCTGCAGCAGCTGGCGCGCGTTCTGGAAGTCGCCGCGCCACAGCAGGGCCGTGCCTTCGCAGGCCAGGCGATAGGCCAGGTCGGCCGGGGTCTGGTCGTCGGCCAGCATCACTTTTTGGGTGCTTAAGCATGCCGCTTTCGGAGCGCCAGCGCATCGAGCGCGTCTCGCCGCCCTCGGTCCAGTGGATGTGGGCGGGGGCGTCGGCAGGCGGGAGTGGGTGCATGAAATCAGTCGGAAGCAGGCGCACCGGAGCAGCGCGCCAATGCGCTCATTATACTTGCAGGAGAATGCGGCAGACGGGCGGCGTCAGGCCGCTTCGCTCAGGTCCGATACGCCGGTCGCGGCGGCCACGTCGGCTTTGGCATAGGCGCTGGCGACTGCCTTGGCGCGTTCGGCCGGGGTCGCTTCGGGATCGTCGGCGCGCGCGGTGCCAGCAGGGCGGCGCGGTCGACCAGGCGCTGCAGGCGCAAGGTCACATTGCCGGACGCGGCAATGTCGGACACCTCGGTGCGCAGTTCGCGGCTGAGCAGCTTGAACAGGTCGTTCAGGCTGCCGGGGAATTTGATGGCTTGGCAGCGGCTTGCCAGTCAACACCAGCATGTCGGGCAGTTCGATGGTGACCGCTTCGGGCAAGGGCGCGCCGCTGGCCTGGGTGACCGCTTCGTACTTGACCGAAACGTCGAAATCGAAGGTCTGGCCATCGTCAGTGACGATCTGGCCGGTACCGGTGAAGTTGATGCTTTGATTGAGCGCAAACGTTGCAGGGACGCTCGCTGGCAGCTTCAGTGCGAGAGGGGGCAGCAGTGTGAAACCGAGCGCAGCGAAGCGAGGTTGTACGACACCGCCGTGGTGCTGGCATCGGCGCCGAACAGGTTTTGCGCGATGGCGCTGACAAAACGCTGGGCCGAATCGCTGACCGACGCGGTCAGGCTGGCGGGCGCCTGCAGGCCGAGCACGGACAGGCTGACGACATCTTCTTGCAGCGCGACAGGGTCCACTGTCGGCAGCCGTGCGGCAACCTTACCGGTCGCCGAGGCCGTTTGCACACCCGCAGCAGCACCGCCGACCTGCGCGCTGGCAGGAAGTACGGTTTGTGCGGGTGGGCGGGAGCCCAGCGTAGAGTTCGGTGACATGGCAACGTTGCTGCGAATTGATGGATAACACTGCAACTAACGGCATGTTGAAGCTGAACTTTAGGAAATTTTCGAAAAAATTTTAATGGTGATGGTGGGTCCAGCTGCCATCGGCCGAGGTCAGGAACGATTCCACGGCATCTTTGTTGCCAGTTGCATAACGTTTTGGCTCGCCGCAGGCGCACAGACCCTGGTAAGGCTGGATGTGGGAGCAGGCGGATACCTTCTGCAGGAATACCTTCAGCGGCTGGGCGCACTTGGCGCATTTGAAGGTCAGGATGCGGGCGGGTTTGGTCATGGTGGTCTCGGCGCGGGAAAAAGGGCGCATTTTAGCACCGCGCCGTGTCCGTCAACGCGCGCCGCCGCCGCGCGTTAACGCCAGTGGGACCCTGTAGTCCTGTTTCCTTTACTGGAAGAGCAATGACCAAGCAACAGCAACCGAGCAAAGAAAGCGTGCGCGACTGGTTGCGTACGCGTATCGAACAGAAACGTCCCCCGCCCGACGCGCAGCAGATCCGGCGCGAGCTGGGGTGGGATCTCGTCAAGGTGCTTAAGCCGTGCCGCGCCGGTAAGCCCTGGCCTGCGGCGGCTACGCCGTAGCGCCTACTGCACCGTGACCGTACTGGTGCCGCCGCCTGCCTAGCTGCACCAGGATCCGGGTAGCGATCCGCTCCGTCATTTCCTGTACGTGCGAAATGACGCCCACCTTGCGTCCCATCGACTGCAGGCCGTCGAGGGCATCCATGGCCACGCGCAGGGTGTCGGCGTCGAGGCTGCCGAAACCCTCGTCGATGAACAGCGATTCGACCCGCACCCGGTTCGACGACAGCGAGGCCAGGCCGAGCGCGAGCGCCAGCGAGACCAGGAAGGATTCGCCGCCCGAAAGTGAATTGACGGAGCGGATTTCGCCGCCCATGTCCTGGTCGCGCACCAGCAGGCCGAGCGAGGGGCCGCTTGCCGCCACCACCCGTTCGAGCCGGTAGCGGCGCGCCAGCTGGGCCAGGTGGCTGTTGGCGTAGCCGAGCAGGACGTCGAGCGTGAACTGCTGGGCGTAATTACGGAATTTCTTGCCGTCCGCCGAACCAATCAGCTCATTCAGGCGTCCCCAGCGCAGTTCGATCTGCTGCTGCTTGTCGATGTCGGCCATCATCGATTGGGCGCGCGTGCGGCGGGCGTCGTCCTGCGCCAGCTGCAGCCGCAGCGCGCTGGCCGCATCGTGGGCGAGGGCGCGCTGCGCCGTTTGCGCGTCCAGCGCGGCGCCGGCGCTGGCCGTGTCCTGTGCCTGCGCGTCCGGGGTGGCGCTTTGGGCGTGCAGCGCCCACTGGCTGCGCCGTTCGGCCAGCACGGTGGCGGCGCTGGCGGCGGCCGCGTCGACCTCCTGCAGCGCGCGCTGCCGTCGGCGGCGATCCAGCCGTGTTCGTGGGCGAGCAGGGCGGCCAGCTGGGCGTGCCCGGTGACCGGCTGGTCCGGGGTGGCCAGCCAGGCCGCCAGGCTGGCGCCGGCTGCCTGCGCCTGCAGCGTGCAGTGCGCCTTGCGCGCGGCGGCCTGCGCCACGGCCTCGCTGGCGCGCGACTCGGCCTGCGCGGCGAGCTGGCTGTCCTGCTGGCGGCTGGCCAGCGCGGCGCGCGCACTGTCGGTGGCCGCGCCCAGTTCCTGTTCCACGTCGCTGACGGAACGGTTCTGCCACAGCGCTGCGCTGCGCGCTTGGCCGCGAGGTCGGCATCGATGCGGGCGAATGCCGAGGCGGCAGCGTCGCTGGCCAGCTGCGCCTGCGCCAGGCGCTTGGCGGCGCTGCCTTGTTCGGATTCGAGCAGCACCAGTGCGGCGGCGCGCTGCGCCTGGCGCTGCGTTTGTTCGCGCAGGGCCAGCACGTCGGCCTCGCGCGCGGCCCGGTATTGTTCGGGGCCCGCTTGCCACTGCTCGCGCCAGGGCGCGGCGAAAGCCGCATCGAGTTCGTCAAGCAGGGCGCTGCAGGCCGTGCGCGCGGCCTGCGCGTGCCTGTCGGTCAGCGACGCCAGCTGCGCCTGCGTCTTGGCCAGCGCAGCCTGGGCCGCGTGTGCGATGTTTTGCGCGCCGGCTGCGTGAACGGCCGCCATGGCATCGAGTTCCTGCTGCGCCTTGTCGCGTGCCGCAGCCGCCGTCCGGTGTGCGTCTTCCTCGGCATCGAGACCGAGCGAGCGGGCGCGCACTGCCGCCAGTTCATAGCCATCCAGTCGCCGCGCTGTGCTTCGGGCGGCGCTTCGGCCGCCAGCGCCAGTGCATGCCAGGCGGCGTTCAGACGCGCAAGCGTGGCCTCCAGCGTCTTGCCGTCGGCGGCAGCATGGCGGGCGAGCTGCTGTTCGCTGGTATGCAGCAGGGCGCTGCGCGGCCTCGATGGCGCGGTTGTCCTGCAGCGCCGTGCGGCCGCGCGCGACTTCCTCGCGCAGCGATGCCAGCATGGCATTGAGCGTGGCGTCCTGATGCTGCCATGGGTGGTCGGCACTGCCGCAGACGGGGCAGGCTTCGCCGCCGACCAGCGTGGCGCGCAGATCGGCGACGCTGGCCGCGCAGGCGGTTTCGGCCGCCTGCAGCGAGCGCTCCGCCTGTGCCAGCGCGGCGTCGAGCGTGCTTAGGCCCGGGCCAGCGCCGCGGCCAGTGTGGCTGCGGCCTGGTCGCGCGTCGCAGTGATGGCTGCCGTTTGTGTTCGCAACTGGGCGGCCCGTTCATGCGCTGCCGCCAGGTCGCTCCAGACCGTCCTGGCGGCGGCAAGCGCTTCGCGCCGCTGTTCGAGCTGCTGGCGACCCTGGCGCAGCTGTTCGCTGTCGATGGCGGCCAGCGCAGCGATCGCGCGCTGGCGGGCGGCATCGCGCTCGGCCAGCTGCGTGCTGGCTGCCTGCAGTGCGGTGCCTAAGCCTCGGTGTAGTGGCGCGTCGCCGCGTCGAGCGCGGTGCTTACGCCCCGTTCAGTTCCGCAGCCAGGCCGGCGCCTGCGGCATGGGCCTGGGCTGCCTGGCGCAGCAGGGTATCCCAGCGTGGCCACTGGGCGGCAAAGGTATCCCAGTGCGCGTGCGCCGCCAGCCATTCGGCCGCTTGCCGGTGTTCGGCGCCGGTTGCTGCCAGCTTCGTCTGTGTGGACACGAGTGCGGCTGCGGCCTGCGCCAGTTCATCCTGCGCACCCTGGCGCGCAGCAGCGGCGCTTGCGTGCGAAGGCGCCAGCGCGGCCATGCTCGCGTCGAGCGCCTTGGCCTGGTCCAGACCGGGCCTGGCTTCTTGCTGCGCCAGTTCGGCCGCCTGCAACGCGGCGCTGGCCGCGGCCAGTGCGCCGGCGGCCTGCAGTTGCGCCGCCTGCACGCGCTGCAGTTCGGCGGCGGCAGCGCTGCCTGCTTCGGCGGCTGCCGCGGTCTCGCGTTCCAGGCGCGCGCATTCGGCCGCCAGCGGGCGCGCCGGTTCAACCGCATCGAGCAGGGCCAGATGCTGGCGGCGGCCGGCCGCGTCATGCCTACCGTGGCGAGTGCCGTGGCCAGCGCCTGTTCGGCCTGCAGCTGGCCGAGACGCAGCTTGTCGGACTCCTGGTGCCAGCGCAGCTGCTGTTCCAGGACCAGCCGCGCCGCGTCGGCCACGGCCAGGGCCGCGTCGGCCGCGGCGCACTGGGTTTCCAGTTCGGCGCGGGCCTCGGGCGGCAGCGGCGCATGGTCGGCCAGGCGCACCGTGAGCTGTTGCATGGCCGTCTGTTCCAGCTTGAAGCGCTCGAAGGCGCGGCGCGAGATGGCGCTGTAGACGGTGCTGCCGGTGAGCGTTTCCGAGCAGTTCGCCGCGTTCGTTTTCTTCGGTTTTGAGGAAAGCTGAAAACTCGTTCTGGGCCAGCAGGACCGCGCGTGAACTGCTCGAACGACAGGCCCACGCGGGCCACGATCTCGGCTGCCACTTCGGTATTGGTCCCGCCCAGCGCGATCTGGTCGTGCAGGCGATGCAGCGACATTGCCTGCTTCTGCAGGGCGCCGCCATACGCCTTGCCGCGCGAACGGCGCACGCTCCAGCGCGCGGTAGCGCAGGTTGTCGTTGCCGACAAAATCGACTTCGGCATAGCCCTCGGCGGCGCCGCGCCGCAGCAGCGTGCGCGGATCCTGCACCGAGACCGTGTCGCTGCCCACGTCCGGCAGCACGCTGGCCACGCGCTTGGTGCGCAGCAGGCGCGGCGTGGCGTCGTACAGCGCCACGCATAGCGCGTCGAGCAGGGTGCTCTTGCTTCACCCCCCGGTCGGGCCGCTGATGGCGAACAGGCCGGACGAGGCGAGCGGCTCCTGTTCGAAGTCGATCGAAAACTCATTAGGCCAGCGAGGCCAGGTTCTTGCCGCTGATCTTGAGGATCTTCATGCGGCGTCACCGGGCAGCATCAGCTCGGCGAATGCGCTCATCTGGTCGTCCGGCGCATCTTCGCCGAATTTTTGCAGGTACAGGCGGCGGAAAATGTCGTCCGGCTGGAGCTGGGCCAGCTGGTCGAGCGTCATCGCGGCCGGCTGCATTGGCGCTGCCATCGTGCTTGCGGGTCGGTTCGATTTTCGCCAGCCGCACCGGCTTGCTTAAGCGATGGCCGCCTCGATCCGGCCGCGCAAGCCCGGTTCGGGTGCGTCGAGCAGGACCCGCACCTCCAGAAAGGGCTGGGCGTGGGGCGGCAGATCGGGCAGGGTGAGCGCCTCCAGCGCGGCCAGGGCTTCCTCGAGCGGGGCCGGGGTGGCCGAAGCACGCGCAGCAGATCGACCGCGCGCGGCACCATCAGCGGCGTGACCGAACTGGCGGCGCCGCCATCGAGGTCGACCCGCAGCACCTGGTGCTGGTAATTCACTTCCGAGAACGAGAGCGGCAAGGGGCTGCCGCTGTAGCGCAGATGTTCCTTCTGGCCGACGCGCTGGGCAAGGTGCAGGTGGCCGAGGGCGGCGTAGGCGATGGCGGGGTCGAAGATCCCGGCCTAAGCAGTGCCTCGGTGCCGCCGATGACGATGCGGCGCTCGGAGTCGAGCGAGGCGGCGCCGTCGACCATGTGGCAGTGGCCCATGGCGACCAGGGCCTGGCCGTCGGTGCGGCGGGCCGACGCCAGCGCGAACGTCTGCTGGTACAGGAGGCCGATGCTTAGGCCAGGTAGGGATCGGCGGCGGGCGCCTCGCCCTCGGCCGGGGCGACGCGCGGCACGTCGCCGGGGCGCAGAAACGGGACCGCCAGGCACCAGGCGCCGACGGCGCCGCTGCGTTCGTGGAGCGGCACGATCAGCCGTTCGAGGTCGATCTCGCCATCGTCCTTGCGCAGCACGTGGCCGATGACGCGCTGCCGTGCGACTCGAGCAGGGGGCCGGGCGCCTCGAGGCGGCCCGGCGAATCATGGTTGCTTCATCGATGATGACGATATCGAGCTGCGGCGCGCGGGACCTGCTGCAGGAAGCGGTACAACTGTTTCTGGGCCGATGCGGACGGATTGGCGGTATCAGAACACATCGCCCGCGATCAGCAGGGCGTCGGCCTGTTCGGCGACGACGGTGTCGGTCAGCCAGTCGAGAAAGCACTGATGCTCGTAGGCACGCTCGTAATTGTGCAGAGTCTGGCCCAGATGCCAGTCGGAAGTGTGAATCAGACGCATGAAAGGCCGGGAAGATAAAACCAGCCGGTACTATACACGAACCGCCACCAGCCTCCCCCAATTCGGGGTCAGACCTCAATTCTGCAACTAGTTGCAGAATTGAGGTCTGACCCCGAATTGACGGGGATCAGGCGGCGGCGCGGTAGGTGTTGCAGGCTTACTTGCTTTGCCTGGTAGAGCAGGCGGTCCGCTTCGCGCATCAGGGCGTCCGGGTCGGGCGCGCCGTCGGTGTAATAGGCCAGGCCGATGCTGGCCGAGACCATCACCGTCACTTCGCCCAGTTCGAACGGGGCTTGCATGGCGGCGACGATTTTTTCGGCCAGGATCGAGGCGTCTTCGCGCCGCCCCAGCTTTTCCATCATGATCGTGAATTCGTCGCCGCCCAGCCGCGCGATCGTGTCGCTGGCGCGCAGGGTGTGCGTCAGGCGCGCGGAAAGCGCCTTGAGCAGGGCGTCGCCCACATGGTGCCCGTGGGTGTCGTTGACCGGCTTGAAGTGGTCGATGTCCATATACATCAGCGCCATCAGGCGCCCCTCGTCGGCGTTTTCGAGCATGGCGGCGGTCAGCTTTTGCATGAAGCCACCCGGTTGGCCAGCCCGGTCAGCGCATCCACCTGCGCCAGCCGCAGCAGGCGCCGCTTTTCGCGTTTTTGCGAGGTGATGTCCTGCCGCATGACGTGAAAACCGGTGACCGTGACGCCGTCGTCGCCCACCTGCGGTATGTAGGTCACTTCGAGCGTGCGCTCGGACCCTTCGGCGCCGTCGTGCTCTTCGAACATCACGGTTTCAGCTTAGCCAGCGCGATGATGAACGGCAGCAGCGTGGCGTAGCGGGCCTGGCCGACCGTGTCGAGAATGCTGGTGCCGACCACGGTGCCGCCGTCGCGCATGAACTCGCGGTCGTAGGCGCGGTTGTGGAAGCGGTACACCTGCGATGCGTCGATGTAGGCCACCATGGTCGGCAGCGTGTCGGCGATGGTGCGCAGCCGCGCTTCGCTCTCGCGCAGCGCCAGTTCTGGCTTCGCGCAGGACGGTGATGTCGTCGATGGTGCCGATGAAGCCTTCCGATCCGCCCGTCGAGCCGGATCGCGGCGATCTTGGTCGAGGCCCAGATCAGCTTTCCGTCAATGCAGCTTAAGAGCGTGATCTTGACGAACGGTTCGTCGTGCCGCCGCTGGTGCTCGAACACGAGCGGCATGTAGTCGGCTTCGTCGTTCTGGAAGGCGTCCAGCCAGCCGCGCCCCAGCGCCTGTTCGCGCGTGCGCCCGGTGATCGTTTCAGAAGCGCTTGTTGACGTAGGTGCAGTTGCCCCACATGTCGGTGCGCACCAGGCCCAGGGGCGAGGCGTTGGTCACGGCCGTCAGGTGCGCTTCGCTGGCGCGCAGCGATTGCTCCTGGGCGCGCCGCAGGGTGATGTCTTCGGCAATGCAGAGGATGAATTCGGTCTTGCCGCGCCCGTCGAACAGGGGCACGGCGGTGGCATGCAGGTAGCGCTGGCTGCCGTCGGGGCGCTCGATCAGGATCTCGGGATGGTCGATCACGCGCGGGTGGGCCAGCATGTCGCGTTCGCTGACCACGCTGCACAGGGCGAAGCCGGGGGCGAAGGCGTCGCAGTCGGATTTGCCCATCACCTGCGCGGCGCTGTAGCCGGTGACCTGTTCGGCGGCCTTGTTCCAGACCATGGCCACCCCGGCGCTGTCGGCGCGCACGCTCTTGACGTAAATGAGCAGCGGCAGGTGCTCGACCAGCGACTGCAGGAAGCTGCGGTTGTTGTGGATCTCGATCTCGGCCCGTTTGCGCGCGGTGATGTCGCGCGAGGTGATCGCCACGCCGTCCTGCAGCGGCACGATCTGGTGGTGAATCCAGCGCGGCTCTTCGCCGTCCACGTGCACGTCGATTTCTTCTTCCAGCGGCTGCCCGCGCGTACACGTCGGCGTAGCGCGAAGAAGCCCGCTTCGCGGTAGTGCGGCATCAGTTCGAATGCCTTCTGGCCCAGCAGCTCGGCGCGGGGCCGCCCCAGCATGTCGGCCGCCTTGTCGTTCAGGTTGTCGATGATGAAGTCGCTCACTTTCTCCTTGTCGCGCGGCCAGGCGCTCAGAATCAGCACGCCGTCAAGGCTGCCGTCGGCGGCGGCGCGCAGGGTGGCCTGGGCCCGGCGCGCTTCATGGACGCTGCTGCGCAGCTGGGCGCTTTGTTTCATCAGGATCGCGATCACGCCCGATATGAGGATGGTGGCGATGGCGGCCATGCCCATGTACTGGGTGCGGTGCCGCTGGTAGCGCGCCATGGCGGCGCGCGTGTCGATGCCGATCAGGGTGGACAGGCCGTAGCGCGGCATGTCGCTGGCGCTGTAAATGCGGGCCACGCCGTCGAGGCAGGGGCGGCGGCCAGCATTTCGGACGAGGAGCCGCCGCGTGCGCGCTGGGGGGCGAACTTGACGCGGTCGCTGGTAAACAGGCGGTCGCCATGCGCCCGACCGACAGGCCGTCGCCGGGACTCATCAGCAGCATGGCGCCGTTGTCGTCCAGGTTCAGGCGGTCGTAGTCGTCGACGAACAGTTCGGGATCGATGCGCATGACGACGGCGCCGTCGAAGCGGTTGTTTTTGTCGCTCAGGCGGCGCGCCACCTGGATCTGCCAGCGGCTGGCGCGGCTGTCGGTGACGATGGTGGAAAATACGGCGCTGTCGGCGCTGCTGGCGGCCAGGGTCTGGAAGAAGGGCTGGTTGCCGACGTCGGACGGGCCGAACTGGTTGACCGCGTCGACCTGCTGGCCGTCGCGGTCGAAGCGCGCCATGGGCAGTTCGAGCCGCACCGGCAGCACGCTGTCGAGCAGGCCGCCGCGGCGCTGGAACTCGGCCAGCGTGAAGGCCTGGCCGTCGCTCTGGTGGCGCAGGCGGTACAACTGGGTCGCGTGGTCGGCCTGGCGCAGCACGTGGCTCACGTGCCCGGCCAGCACCCGCGCCAGCGATTCGCTGTGGGCCACCGCTTCGGTATGGCTGGCCTGGCGTTCGGCGGCCACTTCGACCAGCACCGCGCTCCACATCGCCGCCAGCAAGGCGCACGCGAACGCTTCAAGCAGCAGGACCACCCGGAACAGGCGCCTGGCCAGTTGGCGTAGCGTGCTAGCGGTGCTCATTGATAGCGGCCCCTTGCTCTTACCCTCTTTGAATATATTTTGCGCGCAAATACCCCGCTTTTTCCATCCTGCAAAAAATAATGTGGCGGGCGGGACGCGCCGGGCCATTCCTCACTAAAATAGGCGAATGACCGATCTGATCCTTTCTCCCGCCGCCGCGCCCCTTCACCTCGCCGCCCAGGGCATGCTGCAGCCGCGCTTGGGCAAGGCGTCCAAGCCGGACGTGATGGAGGCCATCCGGCGCATGGGCGTGCTGCAGATCGATACCATCAGCGTGGTGGCGCGCAGTCCCTACCTGGTGCTGTGGAGCGCTGGGCGACTACGACCAGACCTGGCTGGGCGATCACCTGGCCGAAGGGGCCCTGTTCAGAGTACTGGGCGCACGAGGCGTGCTTTGTGCCGATCGAGGATTACGGCCTGCTGCGCCATCGCATGCTCGATCCGTCCGCCATGGGCTGGAAGTATTCCGAGACCTGGATGCGCGAGCGCGCCACCGAGGTGAAGGCGGTGCTGGAGCACATCCGCCGCAACGGGCCGACCCGCTCGTCCGATTTTGAGCGGACCGACGGCCAGGGCGGCGGCTGGTGGGAATGGAAGCCCGAAAAACGCTCGCTCGAGGTGTTGTTTACGTCGGGCGCGCTGATGATCGCGCGGCGCCACAATTTTCAGCGCATCTACGATCTGGCCGAGCGCGTCCATCCGACCTGGGACGATGGCCAGATGCCATGCCACGATGAGACGCGGCGCCAGCTGGCGCTCAGGGCGGTGCGCGCTGGGGGCTGGCCAGGGCGGGCTGGATTGCCGATTACTACCGTACCCGCCGCCCGCATGCCGATCCGGAAGCGCTGGCCGACGCCGGCGACCTGCTGCGCGCCCGCGTGGACGGCTGGGACGACACTGTGTATATCCATCCCGACCATCTGGAACTGGCGCAGCGCGCCGCTGCTTAGCCAGCTCAGTGCGACGGTCACGTCGCTGCTGTCGCCGTTCGATCCGATCGTCTGGGACCGGCGCCGCGCGCTCGAACTGTTCGGCTTCGACTACCGGCTCGAGTGCTACACGCCGATGGGCCAAGCGCCGCTACGGCTACTTCACGCTGCCGATCCTGCGCCGCGGGGCGCTGGTCGGGCGGGTCGACGCCAAGGCGCACCGGCGGGAGGGCGTGTTCGAACTCAAGCTGGTCGAGCTGGAGCCGGGCGTGCGCGTGAGCGAACGCTTTTGCGCCGACATCGCCCAGGCGCTGCAGCGCTGCGCCAGCTGGCATGCCTGCCCCGAGATCGCGCTTACGCGCGGGTGCCGGCCGCCTTCGGCCCGCAGCTGGCGGCGGCGCTGGGCCAGGCCGGCGCGCGGGGAGGCGGCATGACGCTGGCGCCGCGCGCCGCGCGCCGTGGTCGGTCCGGACGGCTTGCCTGCGCTGGGACGCTATCAGGGCCTGGCGGCCAGCTTCGACTGGGCGCAGCTGGCGCCGCCGCTGCGGCGCGCAAGCTGGTGGCGTCATTTCCACCACAAGCGCTGGCACTATGCGGCGCTGGCCTGCGACGAGGTGTTCTGCGCGGTCGCCATCGTCGACCTGGGCTGGATCAGCACCGCCTTCGCCTATGTCTTCGACCGCCGCACGCGCCAGCTGGCGGCATCGTTCTCGCGCGACGGCCTGCCAGGCCTGGGCGCGACGGTGGCGCAGAACGGCGCCGATGACAGCCATTTCCGTTTTCCGGGCAGCCGGATCGGCCTGACCAGCACGGGCGAGGGCGCCTACGCTCTGGCGCTGCGCTGCGCCGGGTTCGAGATCGACGCCCGCTTTGGCGGCAGCACGCCGCAACTGCTGGCGGTGGGGACGGTTGTTGCCGGCGGCGCGGTGCATGCGACCCAAAAGTCGGCTCTACATGGCGCTCACCGGCGAGGTGCGGATCGGGACGCGCCGCATCGCGCTCGACGGCGGCGTGGCCAGCGTCGACTATTCGAACGGCTTGCTGGCGCGCGACACCCACTGGCGCTGGGCCTGCGGACACAGCCTGGCGCTCGGCTTCAATCTGCAGGAGGGCTATTTCGGCGCCAACGAGAACGCCTTGTGGGTCGACGGGCGTTTGATCCCGCTCGGCGCGGCCCGCTTCGGCTTCGATGCGCGCGACCCGATGGCGCCGTGGCAGGTGGCCACCGACGACGGCTTGCTGGACCTGGTCTTCACGCCGGAAGGCATGCGCCACGAGGACAAGAACCTGATCGTGGCCGCCAGTCACTATGTGCAGCCGATCGGCACCTTCAGCGGCTGGGTCCGCACCGCGCCCGATGCGCCCAAAGTGCCTGTCAGTAAATTGCCTGGAGTAACTGAGGATCATCGCTCGCGATGGTAGAAATACGGTACGGAGCGGCCAAGGCTTGCGATATATCAAACCAGCGATGTCGGCCTTCTTTACACTAGCTTCTCCGGGTTGATGAAAAAGTTCATAAAGAACAACAACAAACCCGATCAAAACTACTACGACTCCAGCCAGGCCCGTCCCGTATTGCAGTGCGGGTGGCGCTTGCGCATGCGGGCACTTTCTGAGGAGAGAGTATGTTAACGGCGACATATACCCTGGTTGCACTGTCGGTCGAACAAAGCAGCGTTCGGGTGAGTCTGCAGTCCCTTCAACAGCTACTTCAAACCACCTTTGTACACCAGAATGCGCTGACCCCCGGGCAGGTCAGCTACGCATGTGACGTCGTCAAACGCCTGTACGAAAGCTGCCACTGGCGCAAGCTCGACATGTTCCTGATCCCGGCCATCCGCAGCGCCACCAGCGACGCAACGGCCCTGCTGCAGGATCTGGACGAACTGGGCCGCGCCGCCGCCGACGCCGTGGGCGTTCTGGCCATCAAGCTGGGCGCCACCGCGGTGGACACGGCTTCTAAGCAAAGTGGCCCAGTTCTGCTCCGCGATCGAAGCCTTCTGCAGCGCCACGCTGCGCCGCCTGGAGCTGGAGGAGCAGAAATTGTTCCCGGTGGCACGTTCGGTCATCTCCGGGGAAGCCTGGTTCTCGATCGCCAACCAAATGCTGGCCCACGACGCCTATGTCCAGGAGTCGCGCCCGGCCCGCAGCCCGGAAGCGGCGGGCGAAGAACCCTACGAACAGGCGCGCTTAAGCAACGGGTCGCCGCCAACCTCGTTCACTGAACGGTAGCGCCAGGTAATACCGGGGGAATTGGCTTTCGCAGCGAACGGGCGGCAACGGCGGGAATACGCCGCTTGTGCCGCCGTTCTTGCTATGATGACGGTTTTGAATGGTTGATGGCACGTCATGTTCGAATTCCTCTTCAAGCGACCTGGTGACAAGAACACCGGGGCCCCGGCAGGACAGGCGGCGCCCGTGCAAGACGGTTCGGCACCCGCAGGTACCGCTCCCGCCACGGCGACGTCCGCCGCGCGCGAACAGCAGGCACACCAGGTGGCCGGCTTGCGGGCGACGACAGCAGCTGCCGACTTCATTCTTCAGTGCGATTTCTCCGAGCTGCGCCTGGCCGCCGCTGAATTCATTCATTCCCGCGCCCAGCTCGAACGCGTGTACGCGGGCATTCTGCAATACCGACCGCCGCGTCGCCAAGCTGATGCATTCCCGGCTGGACGCGATCCGCCACCACGACGCCGAAGTCCAGCGCGGCCAGGCCGCCGTGACGCAGGCCGAAGCACTGCTGGCCGACGACAAGCTCACGCCGAACCTGGTGGCCGACCTTGACCGTGCCTGGGCCGTCATCAAGGCGCCCGAACTGACCGGCCAGTTCGACACCTTGCGCGCGAGCTGGCGCAGCGCCTGGAAGCCCAAATGGCCCTGCAGCGCGCCATGATCGACCGGCTGGGTGAGGTGCGCAAGCTGCCCGCCAGCGGCCTGGCAGCGGCCGACATCGCCGCGCGCCTGCGCGCCATCGGCGACGAACAGCAGCAGGCGCTGGCCGCACCCGAACACGGTTCGCTGCCGCGCAGCCTGACCAATGAAGTGGCCAATGAAGTGGCGCGCGTGTCGGCCTCGCTGGCCGACCTGGAACAGGGCCAGTCGGCCATCGCCCGCCGCGATGCGCTGCTGGCCGAGTGGCAGGGCGTGGCGCCCGAGTCGCTCAATGCCGACCTGCTCAACAAGGCATGGCGCCAGCTGCCGCCCGTGCCGGAACCGGTGGCGGCCCAGCTGCGCCAGCGCTTCGACGAGCTGCTGGCCACGATTCCCGCCACGGTGGAAAAGCCAGCGCCTGCGCGCGAGGCGCGCAAGGCCGCGCCCGCCCAGGCCCCCGACCAGCAGTTCATCGACAAGGTCGCGGCCATGGAAGCGGCGCTGTCGCATGGCTCGCTGGGCGCCGCCGCCGATCTGGACAAGGCGCTCAAGGACAGCAAGGCCGTGCGCCTGACGCCGGCCCTGGCCGACCGCCTGGCGCACGCCCGGGCCGAACTCAAACGCCTGTCCGACTGGGCGCGCTGGGGCGGCAACGTCTCGCGCGAAGAACTGATCAAGGCGGTCGAACACCTGGCCACGCAAAAGCTCGCCATGAGCGAACTGGCCAAAAAGTGGGCAGCATGCGCGAACGCTGGAAGGCGCTAGACACGCTGTCCGGCGCCGCGCCCAAGAGCCTGTGGGAGCGCTTTGACGCCGCCTGCAGCGCCGCCTATGCAGCCTAGCCGCGGCCCACTTCAAGCATCTGGCCGACGAGCGCCACACCAACGCCGCCAAGGCCGAGGCCCTGATCGCCGAAGCGGTGGCCGAAACGGCCGCGCTGGTCGGCGAGCACGGTCGACTGGAAGCACCTGGCCGGGCTCGGTGCAGCGCCTGCGCCTGGCCTGGAGCCATCTGGGCGCCATCGACCGCAAGGACAAAAAGCGGCTCGACCAGGCGTTTACGACGCGCTCAATGTGATGCAGGCGCCGCTGGAACAGCAGCGTAAGGACGAAGTGGCGGTGCGCGAAGAACTGATCGCGCGCGTCGCGGCGCTCAATCCGGCCGACCGTCATACGCTCGACACCCTCAAGGCGCTGCAGGAGCGCTGGCAGGAGCACGCACGCGCCTTGCCGCTCGAACGCAAATCCGAACAAGCCCTGTGGCAGCGCTTCCGCGCCGCCTGCGACGCCGTGTTCGCCAAGCGCAAGGAAACAGCCCACGCGGCCGACGCCGAGCGCCGCCAGCACCAGCACGCCAAGGAAGCGGTATGCGTGCGGCTCGAAGAAGCCGCTGCTGCCGCCGACGCTGCGTCGGCTCGTAAAGCAAGCTGCTGCGCGAGGCGGCCGCCGAATGGCATGCCATCGGCCCTGTCCCGCGCGCCAACGAAGCCCGCATCGACCAGCGCTATCAGGCCGCTGTCGCGGCGCTGCAGCACCATATCGACAGCGCCAGGCGCGACGCCGGGCGTGCCCAGGCCACCGCGCTGCGCGACAAGCTGCACCTGTGCCAGACGCTCGAGGGACAACTGGCCGACAGCGCGGCCGATCCGGCCGCCACCGACTGGAACGCGCTGGGCCGCCTTGCTTGGCACCGTGGGCGCCGACTACGACAAGGCGCTGCAGGCGCGCCTGCAGAGCGCCATCGCGGCGATCGGGGCAGGGCGCGACGCTTACGCCGCCACGCTGGCGCGCAACAGCGCAAGCCTGATGCATGAAGTGCTGCGCCTGGAAATCGGCGCCGAGCATCGACAGCGGCAGCGAGTTTGCGCGCGAGCGCCTCAAGCTGCAGGTCGAAACGCTGCAGTCCTCGCTCAAGTCGGGCCACAAGCCGGGCGGCGCGGCGACCCAGTTCCTGCAGCTGTGTGCATTGCTTGGCCCTGGCCGACACCCGCACCGCTGCGCGCATCGAGCACCTGTTCGCGCGTGACGAAAGACGGCAAATGAGCCAGGTCCGGGTCCAGACCGCCGATTTCGACGTCAGCACCGAACTGGCCGCCCTGCGCGCCCAGGACAAGCGCATCGGCGCGCTGGTCAGCTTTGTGGGCACGGTGCGCGACATGAACGAGGGCGCTTGCGTGGCGGAGATGGAGCTCGAACACTATCCCGGCATGACCGAGCAGTCGATCGAGACCATCATCGGCCAGGCGCGCGTGCGCTGGCCCCTGTTCGGCGCGCTGGTGATCCACCGGGTCGGTCCGCTGCTGCCGCTGGACCAGATCGTGCTGGTGGCCTGCAGCGCGGCCCACCGCGGGGAGGCCTTTGCCGCCTGCGAGTTCATCATCGATTACCTCAAGACCGAGGCCCCGTTCTGGAAGAAGGAACAGACCCCGGACGGCGCGCTGGGTCGATGCGCGCACCAGCGACGACCAGGCGCTCCAGAAGTGGACCGCCGCATGAATTTCTTCGCGGTCGGGCTGGGCGCGGCGCTCGGCGCGTGGCTGCGCTGGGGCCTGGGTGTATGGCTGGCCAGCGCGCACGACAAGGTGCTTATGGGGGACGCTGGCGGCCAACCTGGGCGGCGGCTACCTGATCGGTATCGCGATGGGCTTTTTCGCCACCTATCCGCACCTGTCGCCCGAATGGCGGCTGTTCGCGATCACCGGCTTTTGGGCGGGCTGACCACGTTCTCGTCGTTTTCGGGCGAAGCCATGATCCTGCTCCAGCGCGGGAATTATGGCTGGGCGCTGGCCCATTCGGCCCTGCACCTGGTCGGATCGATTACCTGTTGTATCATCAGCTATGCCAGCTGGCGCGTTTTCATCGTAAGTCGTTTTATCCTCAAAGGAGAATTGCATGTCCAAGCAACTGTCACCACGGCCAACCGCGGCGTTCGTCGGCGCATCCTGGCTGGCCCTGATCATCGGTGCCTGCACCTATCTGATCGGGCTGTGGAACGCGGCAATGCAGCTCAATGAACAAGGCTACTATTTCACGCTGCTGATGTACGGCCTGTTCTCGGCCGTGTCGCTGCAAAAATCGGTGCGCGACCGCCTCGAGGGCATCAAGGTCACCGGCATCTACTACGGCTTGTGCTGGTTCTCGCTGATGCTGTCCGTGCTGCTGCTGACGGTCGGCCTGTGGAATTCGACGATTTCGTCGAGCGAGAAGGGCTTCTTCGCGATGTCGTTCCTGCTTAGTTTGTTCGCGGCGGTGGCGGTGCAGAAGAACGTGCGCGATATCGCGCTGGCCGACGAGAACGGCCCAGGGATAAGCTACGTCAAGGAATAAGCGGCTGCGGCCGGTTTTTTCCCCAGGATGGCGCCGAAAGGCGCCATTTTCTTTTATATTCTGCTAACACACGTCCTTCTTGAAAAGCCGGATGCCGTCCCAATCTTGCCTGTAAGTTAGAAAACACTCATGTGGGAGCCTTACCATGCGCCAAGATAAGATCACAACGAAATTGCAGGAAGCGCTGTCCGATGCGCAAAGCCTCGCTGTCGGCAATGAAAACCAGTATATCGAACCGGTCCACCTGTTATCGAGCCTGCTCAATCAGGACGATGCGGGGGCGCGCTCGCTGTTGCAGCGGGCCGGCGTCAACGTGGGCGGCCTGACCACCGCCCTCAAGAGCGCGCTCGAACGCCTGCCCAAGGTGTCCGGCAGCGGCGGCGACACGCAAGTGGGGCGCGAGCTGATGGGCGTGCTCAACCTGGCTGACCGCGAGGCGCAAAAGCGCGGCGACCAGTTCATCTCCAGCGAGATGGTGCTGCTGGCCCTGACCGACGACAAGTCCGACGCCAAGCAAGCTGGCGCGCGAACAGGGCCTCACCCGCAAGTCGCTGGAAGCGGCGATTGCCGCCGTGCGCGGCGGCGAGACCGTCAATTCGGCCGAAGCCGAAGGCCAGCGCGAATCGCTGAAAAAATACACGCTCGACCTGACCGAGCGCGCCCCGCATGGGCAAGCTCGATCCCGTGATCGGCCGCGATGATGAAATCCGGCGCGCGATCCAGGTTCTGCAGCGCCGCACCAAGAACAATCCGGTCCTGATCGGCGAACCTGGCGTGGGCAAGACCGCCATCGTCGAAGGGCTGGCCCAGCGCATCGTCAACAACGAAGTGCCCGATTCGCTCAAGGGCAAGCGCGTGCTCTCGCTCGACATGGCGGCGCTGCTGGCCGCGCCAAGTACCGCGGCGAGTTCGAGGAACGCCTCAAGGCCGTGCTCAAGGAGCTGGCCCAGGACGAAGGCCAGACCATCGTCTTCATCGACGAGATGCACACCATGGTCGGCGCCTGCAGAGGCCGAAGGCGCGATGGATGCAGGGAACATGCTCAAAGCCAAGCCCCTGGCGCGCGGCGAGCTGCATTGCGTGGGCGCGACCACGCTGGACGAATACCGCAAATACATCGAGAAGGACGCCGCGCTCGAACGCCGCTTCCAGAAAATCCTGGTCGACGAGCCGAGTGTGGAAGCGACCATCGCCATCCTGCGCGGTCTGCAGGACAAATACGAGCTGCACCACAAGGTGGAGATCACCGACGCCGCCATCATCGCGGCGGCCGAACTGTCGCACCGCTACATCACCGACCGCTTCCTGCCGGACAAGGCGATCGACCTGATCGACGAAGCCGCGTCCAAGATCAAGATCGAGATCGACTCCAAGCCGGAGGTGATGGACAAGCTGGAACGGCGCATCGTCCAGCTCAAGATCGAGAAGGAAGCCGTCAAGAAGGAAAAGGACGAAGCCTCGCGCCGCCGCCTGGACCTGATCGACGACGAGATCGCGCGCCTGGAGCGCGAGT
Organism: Massilia sp. H-1; assembly: GCA_024703915.1. GTDB lineage: Bacteria > Pseudomonadota > Gammaproteobacteria > Burkholderiales > Burkholderiaceae_D > Telluria_A. The sequence goes on from CP087969.1 coordinate 4,886,467, forward strand.
ACAACGACTTCGAGGAAGTGCTCAAGTCCGAAAAAGCGATGGTGCAGGGGACCACCCACATCAAGGAAGCGATTGAACGGGTTCGTCACGAGATGGACGAAGCCACGCGTGCGAGCAACTGGCAGAAGGTGTCCGAGCTCCAGTACGGCAAGCTGCCCGAACTCGAAGCCCAGCTCAAAAGTGCCGAGAGCGACGCCGCGCGCCAGGACGGGCAGGACAAGCCCAAGCTGCTGCGCACCCAGGTGGGGGCCGAGGAAATCGCCGAGGTGGTCTCGCGCGCGACCGGCATTCCCGTCTCGCGCATGATGCAAGGTGAGCGCGACAAGCTGCTGCACATCGAAGAGAAGCTGCACGAGCGCGTGGTGGGCCAGGATGAGGCGATCGTCGCCGTGGCCGATGCGATCCGCCGTTCGCGCAGCCCTGTCGGACCCGAACCGTCCGTACGGCTCCTTCATGTTCCTGGGGCCGACCGGGGTCGGCAAGACGGAGCTGTGCAAGGCGCTGGCCAACTTCCTGTTCGATACCGAGGAATCGATGATCCGCATCGACATGAGCGAATTCATGGAGAAGCATTCGGTGGCCCGCCTGATCGGCGCGCCGCCCGGCTACGTGGGCTACGATGAAGGCGGCTACCTGACCGAGGCGGTGCGCCGCAAGCCGTACAGCGTGATCTTGCTCGACGAGGTGGAAAAAGCCCACAGCGACGTGTTCAACGTGCTGCTGCAAGTGCTCGACGACGGCCGCATGACGGACGGGCAGGGGCGCACGGTCGACTTCAAGAACACGGTGATCGTGATGACCTCGAACCTTGGCTCGCACAAGATCCAGTCGATGGACAGCGACGATCCGGGCGTGGTCAAGCTGGCTGTCATGGCCGAGGTGCGTTCGCACTTCCGTCCCGAGTTCATCAATCGGATCGACGAGATCGTGGTGTTCCATGCGCTCGACGAGAAGAACATCGGCGCCATCGCCAAGATCCAGCTCAAGCACCTGGAACAGCGCCTGGCCAAGATGGAAATGACGCTCGATATCAACGACGAGGCGCTGCAGAAGATCGCCGAGGCGGGCTACGATCCGGTGTATGGCGCGCGGCCGCTCAAGCGCGCGATCCAGGCCCAGATCGAAAATCCGCTGTCCAAGCTGATCTTGTCGGGCAAGTTCGGGCCCAAGGATACGATCCCGCTGCGGGTATCGCATGGCAGCCTGGTGTTTGAACATACGGGCGGCGTGGCGCTCGACAAGGCCTGATCACTGCCGCAATCGCACGTCGTCCGCGGGTAAGCCCGGGGGCGGCGTGCGTTTTCAACTTTGTGACGTCAATCGGGTATTGGCTAACGCATAAGGTAAAGTGCTATTGGGCCGCTGCCGGAGCCAGGAGCCGCCGTTCGCTGTTGAGGGCAGAGAACGTATGAAAATTGGGAATTTCATCAATAACAAAAAACTTGTCGATGATTGGCTGGCTGAGCAAGCCAGGTCACTTGAGATGGCAGGTTTTTCTTTCTCTCATTGGCCACACCATGACGGGCTCGGCTTCGGCATAGTCATCACTGCCGACAAGTCAGGTGAGTTCCACCTCATGCCCAACTGTGACGTTTGCTCTCACGTCGAGCGGTACAATCCGCAAACACATGGATTTGATGTTCTTCATTCCGACTGGCGTCCTACGGCCCATTTTCATGAATTTGAACAGCTTTACTATTTATTCAAGAAGAACGTTATCTCATAAACTTGCGCGTCATCCTCGTCGCGCATTCAGAGCGACAGCTACAATTGGCAGCCCCGAGCATGATCGGTCCTGGCAACGAGCGGTCGGGTACAATCGGCAGGGAGCTTACCAAGAGCCGTCGTTTGTGGTACGAACTTCCGAGTGAGATCAAGAACGTGACGAACTTCTAAGAGAGACATTGCCGTTGAAACTCGTTCTTACCTTGCTAATCGCGACTCTTTTCGGAGCATGCCCACAGGTGCAGGCTAGCGACTACATTACTGCCGCTGATCGCTTCTTGACGGTTGAAGTACCGAAGATGGAGGCGGCGGTCGCGGCAAAGGATCGTGAGTATTTCAAATCTGGCCTTGAGCGTGTGAAGATTTTCGTCGGAGAGAATTGGGCGGACTTGGACAGCTCCCCGCCTTGTACGAATGCGGTGACGGATTTCCTCATCGTCGGGCTCTGCAAAATTTCGCCTGCGGGTTCAATTTGCGAACCGGAGACCTTCATTCCGAAATTTGAGACCAACCTTGCCATGTGTCGCGTTGCAGCGAAGGCCACTCAAGCATTACAACCGCCCCTCGGTCGCTGACGCGAGGGGCGCTAAAGTATGCGGTCCGATTTCGGCCATAAGCAGCCATTGCAACAACGTCTCGACACTGAATTCAAATACATGGCAAATCTCTTTTCCAAATTCTTAAGTAGGCATAAGGTCGGTGGGCCTTCTGCAGGTGACACCTGGAATTCATTTGAAGCTTGGCTCAGCGAGAACTGGCTTAAGCAGGCCTGGAAGACCTCAATCCTCCTGCGACGGACGATGACATCAGAAATCTTGAGGCGGCAATTGGCGTGAGCCTTCCGAACAACTACGTTGACTTCTTGAAGATTCATAACGGTCAACGCGGCAGCGCTGGGGGGCTATTCGATAATTCGGAATTCCTTTCAACCACGGCGATTCTTGACCAATGGAAAGTATGGAAGGAACTTCTTGACTCCGGAGACTTTGATGGAATCAAGTCAGAACCTGACAGGGGTATCCGGGACGACTGGTGGAATTCCAAATGGATTCCGGTTACGCACAATGGCGGCGGCGACCACTACTGCCTTGACCTCGAGCCTGGCCCAGGAGGGGCTGAGGGACAAATCATCACCATGTGGCACGATATGGCAATCAGAGCCATTGAAGCGAGGAGCTTCAGCGATTGGTTCAAGAAGTACGTCGATGCAGTTTTGGTAAGCAAGTATGTCTATTCAGAAGACTTTGGCGGTCTCATCGCCACCGACTTCGCATAACGGCCAAAAGCGGGCGGGCACGGCTAGCGCACTGGAAACGATGAATCAAACAGAGCAGTTCGAACTGGTAACTAATGGAGCCGTGCCAGATTTGGCCGAAGCGATTTGCGAGGGCTTCGTCTGTGAATCATTGCATGTCGAAGGTGAACCGCCTGCAGCTAAACGAACGTCACCTACATAAAATTCAACGGAACTTGGTTTCGTCTTTACTTTGAATTTCGATGCGTATTCTGGCGCAGGGTTGAAGAGCAATTTCTTCCCTGGACCGCAGAGGAGCCATGGACTGAGTACGTCAATCTGGCTGACGAATTCAAGGTTGCTGGGCAACGCCTTGTATCATGCGTGTCTATCGCGACCGACAAGGGTAGTGAGGTAGCTTTTACGTTCGAAAGCGGTTTGATAGTGCGCGTCCAGGATAGCGATGATCGGACTTCGTTTGAAATCACTAACCCTCTGCCTACAGACTTGGCCAACTAAGGACGCTAAGCACTCGGCCAAGAACGGACTGCTATACCGATGACCTGGGAACAGCTGCACATGATTGACATGAAGAGCTTGAGTGAAATGTCCAGCGACGTCACTGCATCAAGTGACGTGCGAAGAATCAGCGCGTCGTTGCTGGCTGCAATGAACGACTGGCCAATATTGAACTTGGACTCGCTCGATGATTTTCTAACTGCATTGAAGAGCGAAATTGGCGAGCTTTCAAAATTCAATATTCGCAAAAAAATGAAATCCTCAGTGACCGCAGCATGGAAAGGTGAGTCCCTCGCTGGAGTTGCTCGGTGCATGGGGTTCCGCTGACGACGAGGCTTTGCTGGAAGACTTGATTATGCGCATAAGGCAGCGTTGAATAGGTACCTAATGCGGTTTCGACCGTCCGCCATGTAGATAGTGCGACCGGCAGCAACGGGCGGAAGCCGCCGTTCATCAAGCGCGAAGGTGCGGCGGTCAGGCGGAAAGGAATCTGCGCCAACTTGGAATTTGGCTGGTCGGACAAGAGAATTGGCTTGGACGCTACGCGTAGCAGGACTGAAGGTTTCAGCCTTAAGCGCACCACGATCCTTCTCTCCGCCTAAAAAATCCCGCGTCTCACACGCTCCTGCCGCAGCTTGGCGTCGTCGCCGCACATCCGAACGCCAATCCGCATAGAATTGTCATCACCTTATCCCTTCCAGGAAATCAGCCATGACCTTTGCTACCACCGACCTGTGCGACGACCATCCCCAACTGCTGGACGATGGCCGCCTGGCCGTGCTTCCTCCCGTCTACAAGCAATACGGCATGCGCACCGCCTTCTGCGGCCGCGTCACCACCCTCAAGGTGTTCGAAGACAACGCCCTGGTGCGCTCGACCCTGGAAGCGCCCGGCAACGGCAATGTGCTGGTGATCGACGGCGGCGGCAGCCTGCGGCGCGCGCTGGTCGGCGGCCAGCTGGCGCTGCTGGCCCAGGACAATGGCTGGGCCGGAATCGTGGTCGACGGCTGCGTGCGCGACAGCGATGAAATCAATGCCTGCGAGATCGGCGTGCGCGCCCTCGGCACCCATCCGCAAAAGAGCGCGAAAAAGGGTGTGGGCGAGCGCAATATCCGCGTGTGCATCGGCGGCGTGTTCGTCAATCCCGGCGACTGGGTGTACGCCGATGCCGATGGTGTGCTGATCGCGCAACAGAAACTGGCCTGAGCGGCACGCCAGGACGGCGCGGACCGTCGATTTCCACGATACGGCTCCAATTCAGGGGCCGTTTTTCATTAGACGAGGTGATCGTTCCATATTGTGAAAAATGCGAATTGGAAATCACCGTACGCTCTTCCATTTTGAGAAATTCCTTTTCACATCGTGGGAAATTATCTGTAAATAGTTGATTTGTCAGTGTTTTATTCTGCTTATATGTCTTATATAAGACTATTGTTGCGCTGCGCAATTGGGCCTATGATTGTTTCATCGGACTTCACTTCTCACGCAGCTTTACAATCAGGAGAACACCATGGCAACCCGCGATCAGCAAATAGCAGCCCTGCAGCAAGATTGGGACACCAACCCACGCTGGAAAGGTGTCGTGCACAACTACACGGCCGCCGACGTGGTGCGGCTGCGCGGTTCGCTGGCGATCGAGCACACGCTGGCCAAGCGCGGCGCGGAAAAGCTGTGGGACCTGGTCAACAATGAGCCTTACGTCAATGCCCTCGGCGCGATGACGGGCAACCAGGCCATGCAGCAAGTCAAGGCGGGCCTCAAAGCGATCTACCTGTCGGGCTGGCAAGTGGCTTAGGACGCCAATGTGGCTTGCATGAAATGTATCCGGACCAGTCGCTGTACCCGGCCAACTCGGTGCCGCTGGTGGTTCGCCGCATCAATAACACCTTCCAGCGCGCCGACCAGATCCAATGGTCCGAAGGCAAGGACGACATCGATTACTTCGCCCCGATCGTGGCCGATGCGGAAGCCTACTTCGGCGGCGTGCTCAATGCCTATGAACTGATGAAGTCGATGATCGACGCCGGTGCTGCTTAAGCGTGCACTTCGAAGACCAGCTGGCCTCGGTCAAGAAATGCGGCCACATGGGCGGCAAGGTGCTGGTGCCCACCCGCGAAGCCGTCGAAAAGCTGACCGCGGCCCGCCTCGCGGCCGATGTCATGGGCACCTCGACCCTGGTCATTGCCCGTACCGACGCCGAAGCGGCCGATCTGCTCACGTCCGACGTGGACCAGAACGACCGTCCGTTCTGCACCGGCGAACGCACCGTCGAAGGTTTCTATAAAGTGCGCCCGGGTATCGAGCAGGCGATTGCGCGCGCTCGCCTACGCCCCGTTCGCCGACCTGGTCTGGTGCGAAACGGGCAAGCCGGACCTGGCGTTCGCCAAGCAGTTCGCTGGAAGCCGTACACGCCAAGTTCCCCGGCAAGATGCTGGCCTATAACTGCTCGCCTTCGTTCAACTGGAAAAAGAACCTGGACGACGCCACCATTGCCAAGTTCCAGAAAGAACTGGGCGCGATGGGTTACAAGTTCCAGTTCATTACACTGGCCGGTTTCCACGCGCTCAACTACGGCATGTTCAACCTGGCGCATGGCTACGCGCGGCGCCAGATGTCGGCCTTCGTGGAGTTGCAGGAAGCCGAATTCGCCGCTGCCGCGCGCGGCTTCACTGCCGTCAAGCACCAGCGCGAAGTGGGCACAGGCTATTTCGATGCGGTCACCCAGACCATCCAGCAGAATCAGAGTTCGACCACTGCACTCCATGGTTCGACCGAAGATGAGCAATTCTTCGACGAGAAGAAGGTTGCGTAAATAGTATTTACATCAACCCTGAAAGCCACGCGCTTACCATAAGCCAGGCGCGGCTTTTTTACGTCCGCGCTCCGGAACTAGTGGATAATGACGGTTACATCGCTGTAATCACCTTATTTCATTGGAATTCCCTTATGTTGAGCTACCGCCACGCCTTTCACGCGGGTAATCATGCCGACGTCCTGGAAGCATTTCGTGCAAATTCAGTTGCTCGAATACATGAATCAGAAAGACACGGCTTACACCTATATCGACACCCACTCGGGCGCCGGGGTGTACGCGCTCGATGGCGGCTATGCGTCCAAGAACGCCGAATACGAGACTGGTATCGCGCCCCTGTGGGAGCGCAAGGACTTGCCCAAGGGGCTGGACCAGTACCTGGCCCTGGTCAAGGAAATGAATCCGAGCGGCAAGATGCGCTATTACCCGGGTTCGCCCTACGTGGCCGACAAGGTCGCGCGCGAGCAAGACCGCCTGCGCCTGTTCGAGCTGCATCCGGCCGACAGCAAGATCCTGGCCGACAATTTCCGCAAGGTCGAAGAGCATGCCGCCCAGCAGGGCCAGCGTTCCACCACGCGCGGACGGCGCGTGCTGATCGAGCGCGGCGATGGTTTCCACGCGCTCAAGACGCTGCTGCCGCCGCCATCGCGCCGCGCGCTGGTGCTGATCGACCCGCCTTACGAAGACAAGCAGGATTACCGCAAGGTGCGCGACGCGCTCGACGAAGCGCTGGGCCGCTTCCCGGCCTAAGCATGTTCGCGGTCTGGTATCCGGTGCTGCAGCGCATGGAATCGCGCCAGTTCGCCGACAAGCTCAAGCGTCTGCTTACCAAGGAATGGCTGAACGTCACGCTGACCATCACCACCCCGGGCCCGGACGGCTTCGGCTTGCACAGCAGCGGCATGTTCATCCTCAATCCGCCGTACACGCTCGAGCCGATGCTGCGCCAGGTCATGCCTTACCTGGTGCAAGTGCTGGGCAAAGATGCTTAGGCACGGACCTTCGTCATCGAGAAGGGCACGCAAGTGACCGGTTCGGCCGTGGCGCGCACCATCAATGGCGCCCCGCGCATGCCGGTCGGTAACGCCCGGCGCGCGAGCCCGACCTCGGGCACGGGCAGTCTGCGCCTGCCGGGCCAGGCCCCGGCCGGTACGCCCCGGTGCGGCCGGACAGCCGCGTCCGGCAGGTGCGGGCCGCCCAGCCGCTGGCGCGGGCCGCAGCACGCGTCCTGGCGGCACCGGCAAGCCGCGCCGCCCTTAAGGGCAGGGTTCCAGTATAGTGATCGCATTGGCGCGCCCGCGTGGCGCGTCACCGCCTACGGATTTTTTTCATGCTCACAGATGTAGCGACCGAAGTAGCTCTTCCCACCGACGATTTTTTCCTTGCCCGTCAACCCATTCTGGGACGCAACCAGCATTTGGTGGCCTACGAACTCTTGTTCCGTAGCGCAGACGCGCCCGAGGCGAATGTCGTCGATCACGCCGCCGCCACCGCGGCCGTGATCTCGCACGCCTCGCAGCTGGGCATGCAGCGGGTGGTCGGCGAGCGGCTGGCGTTTGTGAATGTCGACGACATCGTGCTGATGAGCGACTTCGTGCGCTTTCTGCCGCACGACAAGGTCATTCTCGAAATCCTGGAAACGGTCAAGGCGACGCCGCTGCTGATCGCGCGTGGCCGAACTCAAATCGTTCGGCTTCAAATTCGCGCTCGACGATGTCGTGGCCCAGTCGGACGACGTGGTCAAGCTGATCGAACTGGTGGACATCATCAAGATCGACGTGCAAGCCGTCAGCCCGGGCGGGCTCGGCGCGCTGGTGGCGTCATTCAAGGGCCTCGGCAAGAAATTGCTCGCGGAAAAAGTCGAGACTGTCGACGAGTTCGATGCCTGCATGGCGCTCGGCTTCGAATATTTCCAGGGCTATTATTTTGCGCGCCCGGCTATCTTGAGCGGCAAGAAGATCGCGCCCTCGGAACTGGTGATCCTGAACCTGCTGCAATTGATCCGCAGCGAAGCGGACAACCGCGAGATCGCCATGTCGGTCAAGCGCGATCCCCTGATCAGCCTGAACCTGCTGCGCCTGGTGAACACGCCATGGGCAGGCGCGCGCCGCCACATCGATTCGCTGGCCGAGGCGCTGGTGGTGCTGGGGCGCGACCAGCTGCAGCGCTGGCTGCAGATTTTGCTGTACGCGACGCCGGGCGCCAACGTCGAGTTCAATTCGCCGCTGCTGCAAATGGCGACCACGCGCGGCAAGCTGATGGAGCTCATGGCGCGCAAGATGCCGAACATGCAGGGGCCGTGCGCCGAGGCAGGATTTACGGTGGGCATCATGTCGCTGATGGATGCGCTGTTCTCGATGTCGATGGCCGACATTCTCGAGAGCGTGGCCGTGGCGCCCGAGGTCAAGGCCGCCTTGCTCGAACGCGAAGGCCATCTGGGCGAAATGCTCAAGATCGTCGAACTGGTCGAAAACCCGAAGCGCGGCACGCAGCTGCGCAAGTCGCTGCGGGCGATCGGCCTGTCGGTCAAGGACATGCGCGAAATCGAACTCGAAGCCTTCAGCTGGGTCAATGAGATGGTGGCCAAGGACGCGCCGTGAAGATTGACTGGCATGGCTTGTTCGGGCACGACTGAGGTCGCCCCCTCCCTTGACAGTTATTGTCCCAGCAGCAGAAACACGGTCGGCTTCTTGTGGAAGTCGGGCGCCTTTCCCGATGCGAGCTGGGCTTTCCATTTCGCCCCGTTCTGGGTGCGGATGGCTTCGGTCGGCAGGCTCAGATCGGTGGCCACGCAAATCAGGGTGCCGGGCTGGCAGGCGGCCACCAGGGCTTCCAGCATGGCGCCGTTGCAGGTACGGCGTTTCGATCAGCAACTGGGTCTGCTTCTCGCTGCGCGAGCGCGCTTCCAGGTCCTTGATGCGCTTGCTGCGCTGGGCGGCATCGGTGGGCAGGTAGCCATTGAAGGCGAAACTCTGGCCGTTCAGGCCGCTCGCCATGACGGCCAGCAAGAGCGAGGACGGACCCACCAGCGGCTTGACGGTAATGCCGTGCTGATGCGCCAGGCGCACCAGGTCGGCGCCGGGATCGGCCACTGCTTAAGCACGCCCGCTTCCGAGACCAGGCTTAAGCATCGCGTCCGGCCAGCAAGGGGCCGAGCAGGCCCTGCAGCGCTTGCGCCGGGGTATTCACATTCAGTTCCGCAATCTCGATTTCCTGCAAGGGCTTGGCCAGCGGATGGTCGATCGCGATCAGTTTCAGGAAGGCGCGCGGTCTTGGCGTTCTCGGCGACAAAATAGTCGAGGCGGGCGGTGAGCGCCTGCACGTGTTCGGGAATGATGTGCGCCAGCGCGTCGGGCACGGCGTCGGTGCTGCCCAGGGTGTTCGGGATTAAATAGAGGATGCCGGGCATAAGGTGTCAGTGGTGAAAGAAAGTGAAGCTTAGCTCTGCGCAGCATGCCGGTCAGGGCGATCAGGGGCAGGCCGGTGAGGGCGGTCGGGTCGCTGCTGTCGATTTTTTCCAGGATGGCAATGCCGAGGCCTTCGTTCTTGGCGCTGCTTAAAGCTGCAATCGTAGGGTTGCTCGATGCGCAGGTAGGCGTCCAGTTCGGCGTCGGGCAGGTCGCGGAAGGTGACGCCGGTCTGGATGTTGTCGAGCTGGGCGCCGCCGGTCAGGGCCGCGGCGCGGCTGTCCCACAGGCACAGGGCGGTATGGAAGATCACGCGCCTAGCCGCATTTTCTGCAGCTGGGCCAGGGCCTTGGCATGATTGCCAGGTTTGCCGATTTGCTCACCGTCGAGCGTGGCCACCTGGTCCGAGCCGATCACCACGCTGCCGGGAGCGCGGCTGGCAACCGCCTGGGCCTTGGCGCGCGCCAGGCGCAGCGCCGTTGTTTCCGGCGCCTCGCCGGGCAGGGGGCTTTCGTCGATGTCGGGCACCATCACGTCGAACGGCAAGCGCAGCCGCTGCAGCAGTTCACGCCGGTACACGGAGCTTGATGCAAGAATCAGACGCGGGGGCGTGGAAGTTGGTATCATTGCGGCCTTGGGAATGAAAAAACACCGTAAGTCTTTGACTCCACAGCGATAAGCCTGTTATTATCGCAGGTTTTCCGGGGAAAATTTCTGTAATGAGCGCTTTTGTCATCGACGCTTTTGAGTTTTGTCGAAGCAACGGCCATCGCGAAGGCGTCACGCCTGTCGCCGAAATGAGCCGGTTAAACAAGGATTGTGCAGACCATTCGGGCCAGATCGCCTGGAGCGTCGACGGCACGACCAGCAAGCAGGGCTATCCGCAAATGACGCTGTCGGTCTCCGGCACCGTGCAGCTGATGTGCCAGCGTTGCCTGACCCCGTATGAATTTGAAATGGATTCGTCGACCGTGCTGATGCTCGGCAAGGATGACGAGCACGCCGATGAAATCGAAGAGCTTCTCGACGACGAGAGCATCGACGTCATCGTCGGCAGCCGCACCTGCGACATCCGCGATCTGATCGAGGACGAGGCGCTGCTGGCTTTGCCGCAAGTGCCGAAGCACGACGTGTGTCCGGACAATAAGTTGTTGGACGTGCTCAAGAGCGAGAAGCCGTCGCCGTTCGCGGCCCTGAAAAAGTAATACCGAATAAGCAGTAGCGTAAAGAACGTGTCAAACGCGTGCAGTAGTCGAGTATGGCATTGAGCAGTAAAGGTAAGACAGCGTTAACATGTCGGTAAGAAATATTTGCCGCTGGGATACTCGATTCGCATGTATTTGCCGATCGAATGTGTTAGAATTTTAGAACTTATGTATTAGGAGTCATCATGGCAGTTCAGCAGAATAAGAAGTCCCCATCCAAGCGCGGTATGCACCGCTCGCACGACTTCCTGGTCGCGCCGCAACTGGGTATCGAGCCAACCACCGGTGAAACGCACCTGCGTCACCACATCAGCCCGAACGGCTTCTACCGTGGCCGTAAAGTTCTCAAGACCAAGAACGACGAGTAATCGACGTCTTGCATTGAGTAAGATGAAAGCGGTGCTACGTAATTTACTGCGTCGCGCCGCTTTTTCTTTGTCACCGGCTGCAATTCCACTTTGCATTCCGTCATTTCGCATGTCGCTGACTGCTGGCGGCGCTCGCCTGCACGCATCGCGCATCCTTCCGCTCCGCACGTTTTCTGAGTCGCGGTAAGAATCCACAAAATGACAATTAAAATATCCATCGACTGCATGGGCGGCGATCATGGCCCCTCGGTTACCATTCCCGCAGCAATCGCGTTCGCCAAGCGTCAGCCTGAAGTCGAGCTGATCCTCGTTGGCCTCGAGAATGACTTGCTGGCCGAACTCAAGAAGTGCAAGGCCGAGAACCACCCGCGCCTGTCGGTGGTGCACGCCTCCGAAATGGTCGAGATGGACGATCCCATCGAAGTCGCCTTGCGCCGCAAAAAGATTCCTCGATGCGCGTGGCGATCGAGCTGGTCAAGGAAGGCAAGGCCCAGGCCTGCGTTTCGGTAAGCAATACCGGCGCCCTGATGGCGGTCTCGCGCTATGTGCTCAAGACCATGGCCGAAGCGTCGACCGTCCCGCCATCTGCTCGATCCTGCCGAACCAGAACGACGGCCCGACCTACATGCTCGACCTGGGCGCGAACGTCGATTGCAGAACCGCACCACCTGCACCAGTTCGCCATCATGGGTTCGGTCCTGGTGTCGGCCATGGAAGGCAAGGAACGTCCGACCATCGGCCTGCTCAACGTCGGCACCGAAGAAATCAAGGGCAATGAAGTGGTCAAGGCGACCGGCGAACTGCTGCGCGCCGACCACGAAGCGGGCGTGCTCAATTTCTACGGCAACGTCGAAGGCAACGATATCTTCAAGGGCACCACCGACATCATCGTCTGCGATGGCTTCGTCGGCAACGTGACCCTGAAGGCGGTCGAAGGCCTGGGCCGTTTCGTCAAGAGCGCGCTGACGGCCGAATTCAAGCGCACCCCGCTGACCATGCTGGGCGCCCTGATTTCGCGCAGTGCGTTCAAGAACTTTTCCAACCGCTTCAATCCATCCCGTTACAACGGCGCCAGCCTGCTCGGTTTGCGCGGGCTCGTCTTCAAGAGCCATGGCGGGGCGGATTCGTACTCGTTCGAGTGGGCGATCAAACGCGCCTTCGATGCGGCTAAATACAATGTGCAAGAGCATCTTTCGACCAAGATCGCCGAACTGATGCCGCGCACGCCTGACCCGGAAGCGACAGGCTCACCAACCAAGTAGGACGGCTAGCAATGACTTTGTACAGCAAAATTATCGGCACCGGCAGCTACCTGCCACAACAGCGCGTGACCAATGAAGACCTGACGGCACAGCTGGCGGCAAAGGGCATTGAAACCTCGGACGAGTGGATCGTCTCCGCAGCAGCGGCATTGAGGCGCGGCACTATGCGGCGGTCGACGAGCATTCGTCGGACCTGGCCGCGGCGGCGGGGCGCCGTGCACTCGAGATGGCTTAGGCCTGCAGCCCGAGCAGATCGACCTGGTCATCGTGGCCAGCTCGACGCCGGACTTCTACGGCAGTTTCCCGAGCACGGCCTGCATCGTCCAGCGCAAGCTCGGCATGCACAACAACAGCGCCGCGTTCGACGTCCAGGCCGTCTGCAGCGGCTTCGTGTACGCGGTCTCGGTGGCCGACGCCTTCATCAAGTCCGGTGCCCACAAGAACGTGATGGTGATCGGCGCGGAAGTGTTTTCCCGCATCCTCAATTTCGAAGACCGCACCACCTGCGTGCTGTTCGGCGACGGCAGCAAGCACAAGGATCGTCCTGACCGCGTCCAAGGAGCCGGGCATCCTGGCCACCAAGCTGCACGCGGACGGACGCCATTCCAACATCCTGTCGGTCCCGGGCAACCTGGCTTATGGCGCGACGTCATGCGCAGCGGCTTCCTGTACATGGATGGCCCGGCCGTCTTCAAGCTGGCCGTGTCGGTGCTGGAACAAGTGGCCCATGAGGCGCTCGAGCACGCCGAAGCATGCAGGCTTCCGAAATCGACTGGCTGATTCCGCACCAGGCCAATATCCGCATCATGAAGAGCACGGCCAAGAAACTCGACCTGCCGCTGGAAAAGATGGTGGTCACGGTCGATCAGCACGGCAATACCTCGGCCGCATCGATTCCGCTGGCGCTCGACATCGCCGTGCACGATGGCCGCGTCAAGCCGGGCGACAACGTGATGATGGAAGGCGTGGGCGGCGGCTTCACCTGGGGCGCGGTCCTCGCAAGAATGTAATAAGTAATAAGAAGGAGACAAGCATGAGTAATTTCGCATTCGTATTTCCCGGCCAGGGCTCGCAAGCCATTGGCATGTTGAACGGTTTTGCTTAAGCAATGCCGCGGTCGAACAAACCATTGCCGAAGCCAATGAGGCGCTCGGCTTTGATCTGGGCAAGATGATCGCCGAAGGTCCCAAAGAAGACCTCGACCTGACCACCAATACCCAGCCCGTCATGCTGACCGCCTCGGTCGCCGTGTACCGCGCCTGGCTCGCCATCGCCGATGGGCCCGGTGCCGCCGGTCGTGGTAGGCCACAGCGTGGGCGAATACTCGGCCCTGGTGGCCCATGCGCGTGATCGCGTTCAAGGATGCGGTGCCGCTGGTGCGCTTCCGCGCCAAGGTGATGCAGGAAGCGGTGCCGGTCGGACTGGGCGGCATGGCCGTCATCCTGGGCCTGGGCGCCGATGATGTACGCGCTGTGCCTGGAAGCGGCCGCCGCCGAGCCTGGCAGTGTGGTCGAGCCCGTCAATTTCAATGAACCGACCCAGATCGTGATCATTTACCACACCGCGGCCGTCGAGCGCGCCTGCAAACTGGCCAAGGCCAAGGGCGCCAAGCGCGCCATGAAGCTGGCCGTGTCGGCCCCGTTCCACTCGTCGCTGCTCAAAGTAGGCCTCGGACCGCTTGCAGGAATACTTGCAGAACGTCACGTTCAACGCGCCGCAGATTACCTTGATCAACAATGTCGATGTGGCTATCCTGAACGATCCGGCTGCGATCAAGGATGCGCTGGTGCGCCAGGCCATCGGCCCCGTGCGCTGGGTTGAAACCATGCAGAAACTGGCGGCCGACGGCACCACCCAGGTGATCGAGCGCGCCCAGCAAGGTGCTGATCGGCATGGCCAAACGCATCGATGCCCGCCTGGTCGGCGAAGCGCTGGTCGATCAGGCCGGGCTCGATCGCGTGTTGAGCACGCTCAACCAGGCTTGAAGCCGGGCGTAGGCAGTCTCAGCGTAGCATCGTGAAAACTAGAACAAAAGGAATGGAATGAATCTCGAAAAACAAGTTGCACTCGTGACCGGCGCATCGCGCGGTATCGGCAAGGCCATCGCGCTTGAACTGGCGCGCCAGGGCGCCACCGTGGTCGGCACCGCCACCACCGAATCAGGCGCAGCCGCGATTGCAGCTTACCTCGCCGAGTTCGGCGGCAAGGGCGTGGTCCTGAACGTGACCGACGCCTGCGCTGCACCGCCTGCGTCGACGACGTGCAAAAGTCGTACGGCAGCCTGTCGATTCTGGTCAACAATGCTTAAGCATCACCCAGGACCAGCTGGCCATGCGCATGAAGGACGAGGAATGGGACAGCGTGATCGCGACCAACCTGTCGGCGGTCGGCCGCCTGTCGCGCGCCGTATTGCGCGGTATGATGAAAGCCAAGCATGGGCGTATTATTAACATCACGTCGGTGGTGGGCGCGTCCGGCAACCCTGGCCAGATGAATTACGCTGCGGCAAAAGCTGGCGTGGCTTAGGCATGACGCGCGCCCTGGCCCGCGAAATCGGCAGCCGCAATATCACCGTGAACTGCGTCGCACCAGGCTTTATCGATACCGACATGACCAAGTCGCTCGGCGAAGACCAGCACGCCGCCTTGCTGACGCAAATTCCGCTGGCCCGCCTCGGCGCGCCGGAAGATATCGCGTACGCGGTCGCGTTTTTGGCCGGTCCGCAGGCCGCCTACATCACGGGCACCGAGCTGCACGTGAATGGCGGCATGTACATGAATTAAGTTTTGCTGTTGGGTAACAGGTTTTGTGCGCAGCAGAATACGAAAATGCGGTCAAATATCACCTGTTAGCAGTACTTTCAGTGGAATTTACGTCAGAAGCTGAAATTAGTTTTTCAGCGCGCAAACCTGATAAAATGCGCGCACTTTCCGTAACACACACAATGGAGCCATAACATGTCGGATATCGAACAACGCGTTAAAAAATCGTCGCTGAGCAACTGGGCGTTGCAGAAGTAGACATCAAAATCGAATCCTCGTTCGTTGACGACCTCGGCGCCGATTCCCTCGACACCGTCGAACTGGTGATGGCACTGGAAGACGAATTCGAAATGGAAATCCCTGACGAACAAGCAGAAAAAATCACGACCGTGAAACAGGCAATCGATTACGCCACCGCGCACGTCAAGGCCTAAGTTTTTACAGTTTTAGGGAGAATCGCTTGAGCCGTTCACGCAACCGTCGTGTCGTCATCACCGGTCTCGGCGCTGTTTCACCGATTGGCAATACGCTTGCCGAAACGTGGAGCAACGCCCTGGCTGGCAAGTCGGGCATCGCCAACATCACCAGATTCGACGCTGAGCCGTTCTCGACCCGTTTCGCGGGCGAGGTCAAAGGCTTCAACATCGAAGACTACATCCCTGCCAAGGATGCCCGCCACATGGATACCTTTATCCATTTCGGCATGGCAGCCGGGATCCAGGCGCTGCAGGACTCCGGCCTGGTGGTGACCGAAGAAAACGCCGACCGCATTGGCGTCATCGTGGGTTCAGGGCATTGGCGGCTTGCCGCTGATCGAAGAAACCAAGGAAGACTATACCAAGCGCGGCCCGCGCCGCATTTCGCCGTTCTTCGTTCCTGCTTCGATCATTAACATGATCTCCGGTAACCTGTCGATCAAGTACGGCCTGCGTGGTCCGAACCTGGCGATCGTCACCGCCTGCACCACCGGCCTGCACAGCATTGGCGCAGTACCGCCTGATCGAGTACGGCGACGCGGACGTGATGATTGCTTATGGGTGCCGAAGCGACCGTCTCGCCGCTGGGTCTGGGCGGTTTCGCCTCGGCGCGCGCTGTCCTCCCGCAACGACGATCCGGCCACCGCTTCGCGTCCCTGGGACCGCGACCGCGACGGCTTCGTGCTGGGCGAGGGCGCCGGTGTCATGGTGCTCGAAGAGTACGAGCACGCCAAGGCGCGCGGGGCACGCATCTACGCGGAACTGCTCGGCTTCGGCATGAGCGCGGACGCCTACCACATGACCTCGCCGGTCGAAGATGGCAGCGGCGCCAGCCGTTGCATGGTGTCGGCGATGAACAATGCGGGCGTCAACCGCGATCAGGTCGACTATGTCAATGCGCACGGTACCTCGACGCCACTGGGCGACCTGGCCGAAGTGCAAGGCATCAAGAAGACCTTCGGCGACCATGCGAGCAAGCTGGTGGTCAATTCGACCAAGTCGATGACCGGCCACCTGCTCGGTGGCGCCATGGGCCTGGAAGCGGTGTTTACCGTGCTGGCGATGCATCATCAGATCTCGCCACCGACGATCAACATCTTCAACCAGGATCCGGCCTGCGATCTCGATTTCTGCGCCAATACCGCGCTGAAATGAAGATCGATGTCGTGGTCAAAAATTCGTTCGGCTTCGGCGGAACGAATGGCACCCTGATCTTCGGCAAGGCGTAATCCGGCCCGAAGCAGAGTGAACCAAAGGCGCCCGCTTCTGTCATAGGAAGTGGGCGCCATTGCAGCGCTGGGTCCTCGCCGGTTGCCCAGTGCCCGGTGCTTCGCACCCGCGCCGCTCATTGTTCCTTTCTTGTATGTCGATCGCGGTTTCCGCTGTCATCGCGCCGTCACGTCTGTTGCGGCTGCTTCTGTTCGGATTTGGCGCCGGTTGCGCCGCAGCCGCGGTCGCGCTCGCCGGTCCGCAGGCGGCGCGCTTTCATTATCCCTGGGCGGGCGCGGCGCTGTGCGTGGCGGCCGCCGTGCTGGCCTGGCGCGCGGCACCGGCTACCACGCGCCGGATTGATATTTCTGGACCCGGCGAGATTCGCCTGTTGGTACAACACGGTATGGGCCCCGCCATGGAACTGCTGCCGTTCTGCACCGTGTGGCCGTGGCTGATGCTGCTCCTGCTGCGCGAGGCGGGGCAGGGCGTGACGGTCGTCTGCATCCTGCCCGACAGCGTCCCGCCTGAGCAGTTTCTGCAATATTGCGCTCATGATCAGGACGATTGCTGGACGGGACCAAGAGTTTAGAAAGCACAAAATATTTTGAACTTATTGCAACGGGCCAACTCTATATACAGGTGGACGCGCCCGATGCAGCCAAGAGGGCATGGTCAGTGACGACAGAACGCGAGTGTGATCAACTGCTGGTCGAACGCGTCCAGGCTGGCGAGCGCCAAGCCTTCGACTTGTTGGTAGGAAAGTATCAGCGCCGCCTCATGCGGCTGGTGTCGCGCCTCGTGCACGATCCGGCCGAGGCCGAGGACGTGGTCCAGGAAACATTCATCAAGGCATATCGTGCCTTGCGCCATTTCAGGGGGATTCGGCGTTTTATACCTGGCTGTACAGGATAGGAATCAATACAGCAAAGAATTTTCTCGTCACACAGGGCAGGCGTGCCCCGACTTCCACCGAAGCCGATGCTGAGCGCGCCGAAGCGTTTGACGATGCGGACAGCTTGCGTGACATAAACACCCCGGAATCGGTGTTGGCCAGCAAGCAGATCGCAATGACGGTCAATGCCGCCATGGAGGCGCTGCCGCTGGAATTGCGGACGGCGATTGTCCTGCAGGGAAATTGAAGGTTTGAGCTATGAAGAAATATCCGAGGTCATGGCATGCCCGATCGGCACCGTCCGGAGCCGGATTTTCAGGGCGCGCGAAGTCATCGCCGAAAAGTTGAGGCCGCTTCTCGACTTACCGGTTGACAAGCGACGCTAGGTGTAGCGATGATCGTAACACTCGGTTAAATTTGGTTGCCTACCTACGCTGACGGAACATCCCAGATGGACACGCATAAAAAAATTCATGAACATATTTCCACCCTCAGCGACGGCGAACTTGCGCCCGCCGACCTCGAACTGGCGCTGGCCGCCCTGCACTCGGCCGACGGTCAGCAAGCCTGGAATACCTACCACCGGATCGGCGACGTGCTGCGCGCCCAGGCCACACCCGAACTGTCGGAAGGGTTTGCCGACCGGCTGGCCGCGCGCCTGGCGGCCGAGCGGCGCCCGTGCGGCGCGCCGCCCGCAGCGCGGCCGCCGACAAGGGGCGCGCCGATGCCGCTCCGCCGGAAGCGGCCGCCGCCTGTTCGGCCGCCCCCGAAGGTCCGGGCCCGGCCGCCGAAGCCGTGGCCGTCACCACCGCCAGGCCCGCCATCGTCTCGGTATCCTGACCGAAATGCCGGGGGCGGCTCCGCGCCCGTCCGTTTTCGCTTACCATAAGCGCAAGACAACCATCCCCCGCTCCCATGACCAAGCCACCTCGTTTTGGACGTTCGCTGATCCCGGCCCTGATGCTGTCCGCCGCCGGCCTCCTGTGCACGCTGCCGCCCGCCATGGCAGCGCCCGCGGCGGCGCCGCTGGTGACGGGCTTGCCCGATTTCACCGAGCTGATCGACAAGGTGGGCCCTGGGGTGGTCAATATCCGCACCAGCGCCAAGGTCAAGCTGGGGCAGGGCGGTATTTCCGACGAACAGTTCCAGGAATATTTCCAGCGCCGCTTCGGCATCCCGCTGCCGCAGCTCGGCCCCGCGCGTAAGCGCGGCGGCGCGCGACGAAGACGTGCAGCGCGGCGTCGGTTCCGGCTTCATCATTTCCAATGACGGCTATGTGCTGACCAATGCCCACGTGGTCGAGGGCGCCGACGAAGTGCTGGTCACGCTCACCGACCGGCGCGAATTCAAGGCCAAGGTGCTGGGCGCGGACACGCGCTCGGACGTGGCCCTGCTCAAGGTCGAGGCCAGCAACCTGCCGCACCTGCAGATCGGCGACTCCGACAAGATCCGGGTCGGCGAATGGGTGATCGCGATCGGCTCGCCCTTCAATCTCGACAATACCGTCACGGCTAAGCATCATCTCGGCCAAGGCGCTGATACCGGCGATCTGCTGCCCATGATCCAGAGCGATGTGGCGGTCAATCCCGGCAACTCGGGCGGCCCGCTGATCAATATGTACGGCAAAGTCATCGGGATCAATTCGCAGATTGCCACGCTCTCAGGCGGCTACAACGGCGTCTCGTTCGCGGTGCCCATCGATGAAGCGATGCGCGTGTCCGAGCAGCTCAAGCAATCAGGCAAGGTCACGCGCGGGCGGATCGGGGTCCAGATCCTCGAGATCGGCAAGGACCTGACCGAGCCGCTCGGCCTGGGCCAGACCCGCGGCCTGGAAGTGGTGCGGATCGAGCCCGACGGTCCGGCCGACAAGGCTTAAGCATCAAGGTCGGCGACATCATCCTCAAATTCAATGGCAAGACCATCGAGAAAAACGGCGACCTGCAACGGCTGGTTGGCAGCTTGCCGATCGGCAGCACCGGCACCGTGACCCTGTGGCGCCGCGGCGTCCAGCAAGACCTCAAGGTCGGCATCAGCGACCTCGATGCCGAAGCCAAGGGCAAGAAGGCCCCGCTCAAGGTGCCCAAGGCGGAGCAGCTGCCGAACGCGATCGGCCTGCAGGTGAACGATCTGAGCGCCGAGCAGCGCGCCGAGCTGGGCGTGGTAGGCGGGCGTGCAGGTGGCACAGAGCGAGGGCGCGGCAGCGCGGGCCTAAGCATCCAGGCCGGCGACGTGATTCTCCAGCTCAATACCGTCGAAGTGAAGGACGCCAAGCAGTTCAACGGCATGGTGGCCCGCCTCGATCCGAAAAAGACGGCAGCGGTGCTGGTGCGGCGCGACGAGTCCACGCGCTACGTCGTGATCAAGCCGCGCCTCTAGGCCTTGACGGCAGGCGGGCCTTGTCGCTTATCATGGCGGCGCCCCAATCGCGGAGATCACCGATGACCCTGCCTTCCCTGTTGCTGGCCGCTGCTTCTACCTTGTCTGCCTGCCTGCGGCGCTGGCCGCCGCCCCGCGCGACAAGCCGGCCCGTCCGGCCGCCGCCGCGGCCCCGCTGGCGCCCGCTGCCCTGCCTGCCTTGCCCGACTTCACCGCCCTGGCGGCAGCCAGTTCGCCTGCCGTGGTCACGATCAGCGCCTTCACGGCCAACGATGCGGGGCCGCGTGTCGATCCATTCCGCCAGTTCTTCAAGGAGCGCGGCGTGAAGGAGACGGAACCGCGCGCCGCGCCCATCAAGACCCGGCCGGACGCGATCGGCGCCAGCTTCCTCGTCTCTGCCGATGGCTTGATCGTGACCGCCGATTTCGTGGTCGAACGCGCCGCGCGGCTGCGGGTCACGCTGGCCGATGGCCGCCGCTTCAAGGCGCGCCTGGTCGGAGCCGACGCCCGCACCGGCGTGGCGCTGCTCAAGATCGATGGCGGCGGCTTGCCGCTGTTGCCGGTCGGCGACTCCGCCGCCTTGCGGGCCGGCAGAGTGGGTCTACACGGTCGGTTCGCCGCACAATCTCAACAATTCGATCGCGGTCGGCATCGTCGCCGCCACCGCGCGACGGATGCGTATCTGCCCATGATCCAGACCGATCTGCCTTTCAGCCCGGGCAATGGCGGCGGTCCCTTGCTCAATCTGCGCGGTGAAGTGGTCGGCGTCGTGTCCCAGTTCATCTCCAGGGGCGATGGCGGGCGCATCGGCTTTTCGCTCCCGATCACCGAGGTCATGCAGGCCGTGAACCAGCTGCGGAGCGGCAGCGTGCCGCGCTATGGCCGGATCGGCGTCAGCCTCGGCGATCCCGACGCGCCGGCCGGGGACGAGGACGGGGCGCCATGCCCCCCGGCGTGCTGGTGTCCGACGTCGACCAGGGCGGGCTTGGCCCGAACGCTTGAAGCATCCGCCAGGGCGACCGCCTGCTGGCCTGGGACGGACGCGCGCTGCCCAGCGCTGCCGTGTTGCGGCGCCTGGCTGGCAGCGCGGCCATCGGCAGCCAGGCCGTGCTGACACTGTTGCGTGACGGCAAGCAAATGACGCTGCCGGTCACCGTCGCCGAAGCGCCCGCCGAGCGCGGCGGGGAGGGGCGATGAGCATCCACTTCACGCTCTATTCGCGCGGCTATTGCCACCTGTGCGACGACTTGCTGGCCGCCTTGCTGGCCTTGCAAACGGACAGCGCCCGCTTCGAGGTCGCGGTGATCGACGTCGACGCCGATCCCGACCTGGTGGCGCGCTTCGACGAGCTGGTGCCGGTTTTGTACGGCGATCTGGCCCGGCCCGAGCTGTGCCACTATTTCCTCGACCAGGCGGCAGTCCTGGCGTATGTCAACGGCCAGTCTGTGTCGGATTAACAATGTTTTAGCCGAATTCCGCATAAACCGGGCTTTCTACCCCGAAATCCGGTAAAATGCGGGGTCGGAAAAGCTTCTGTTTCATTCACGCAGTTTCTCCTTCTTGATAAGGCGCTCGCCTGGGGATTGGATGCCCCCTTGGAGCGCTTTTTTGTATGGCCCGCCTTGCCGCGGAGCCGGGCTGGTCCCGAATGTCGTCCCTCCACCTTGGTTTTGAATTGCATTAATGAACAACATACGTAACTTCTCCATCATCGCCCACATCGATCACGGTAAATCGACGCTGGCCGACCGTATCATCCAGATTTGCGGCGGCCTGTCCGACTGCGACATGGAAGCGCAGGTGCTCGACTCGATGGACCTGGAAAAGGAACGCGGCATTACGATCAAGGCCCAGACGGCGGCATTGCACTACAAGGCGCACGACGGCCAGGTCTACAACCTGAACCTGATCGATACGCCCGGCCACGTCGACTTCAGCTATGAAGTGTCGCGCTCGCTGTCGGCCTGCGAAGGCGCGTGCTGGTGGTCGACGCTTCGCAAGGGGTGGAAGCGCAAACCGTGGCCAACTGCTACACGGCGCTCGACCTGGGCGTGGAAGTGGTGCCGGTGCTCAACAAGATCGACTTGCCGCACGCCGATCCGGCCAACGCGATTGCCGAAATCGAAGACGTAATCGGGATCGACGCGACCGACGCCGTCAAGTGCTCGGCCAAGAGCGGCCTGGGCGTGGAAGACGTGCTCGAATCGCTGATCGCCAAGGTGCCGCCGCCGAAGGGCGACCCGGACGCGCCGCTGCAAGCGCTGATCGTCGACTCCTGGTTCGACAATTACGTGGGCGTGGTGATGCTGGTGCGCGTGATCAACGGCACCCTGAAACCGAAAGAAAAAATCATGCTCATGGCCACCGAATCGACCCAGCTGGTCGAATCGGTGGGCGTGTTCAGCCCGAAATCGCAGTCGCTGCCGCAAATTTCCATCGGCCAGGTGGGCTTCGTGATCGCGGGCATCAAGGAATTGAAAGCGGCCAAGGTCGGCGACACCGTCACCCACGCCGCCAAGCCACCGCGGCGCCGCTGCCGGGCTTCAAGGAAGTGCAGCCGCAAGTGTTCATCTAGCCTGTTCCCGACCGATGCCCACCAGTACGACGCTGCGCGACTCGCTGGAAAAACTCAAACTGAACGATGCGGCCCTGATGTACGAGCCGGAAGTGTCGCAGGCGCTGGGCTTTGGCTTCCGCTGCGGCTTCCTCGGCTTGCTGCACATGGAAATCGTGCAAGAGCGCCTCGAGCGCGAGTTCGACATGGACCTGATCACCACGGCGCCGACCGTGGTGTACGAAGTGATCATGCGCGACGGTTCCATGGTGCGGGTCGATAACCCGTCCAAGATGCCGGAACCGTCCAAGATCGAAGAAGTGCGCGAACCTATCGTCACGGTCAATCTGTACATGCCGCAGGAATACGTGGGTTCAGGTCATCACCCTGTGCATCGGCAAGCGCGGCGTGCAGATGGACATGAGCTACCACGGCCGCCAGGTCAAGCTGATCTACGAAATGCCGATGGCTGAAATCGTGCTCGACTTCTTCGACAAGCTCAAGTCGACCTCGCGTGGCTATGCCTCGATGGATTACGAGTTCAAGGAATACCGTGCCTCGGACGTGGTCAAGGTCGACATGCTGATCAACAGCGAAAAGGTCGATGCGCTGGCCATCATCGTGCACCGTGCCAACAGCCAGTTCCGCGGCCGCCAGGTTGCCGCCAAGATGCGCGAACTGATTCCGCGCCAGATGTTCGACGTGGCCATCCAGGCCGCCATTGGCGCGACCGTCATCTCGCGCGAAAACGTCAAGGCGCTGCGCAAGAACGTGCTGGCCAAGTGTTACGGCGGCGACATCAGCCGTAAGAAGAAACTGCTCGAGAAGCAAAAGGCAGGCAAGAAGCGCATGAAGCAAGTGGGTTCCGTCGAGATCCCGCAAGAGGCATTCCTGGCAATCTTACAAGTGGACGATAAATAACCGTGCAAGCAATCTTAAGCAACTTTGCCCTGATTCTGTTTGTCCTGATGATCCTGACCGGGATCATCTGGTTCCTCGACGTGTTTTACCTGGCCAAGCAGCGCCGCCGCGCGGCCGATGCCGCCCTGGCCGAGTACGATGCCCGGGCCGCCCGCCTGGTGGCCGACGGCGTCAAGCCCGACAGCAACGTGCATGCACGCAGCGAGCTCGAGCAAGGTCTGCTGCGCCAGCCGACCTGGATCGAGTATTCGGGCAGCTTCTTCCCGGTGATCGCGCTGGTGTTCTTCCTGCGTTCTTTCCTGTACGAGCCGTTCAAGATTCCAACCTCGTCGATGGTGCCGACCCTGCTCGTGGGCGACCTGATCCTGGTGAATAAATACACCTACGGCGTGCGCCTGCCGATCATCAACGAGAAAATCATCAGCGTGAACGACCCCAAGCGCGGCGACGTCATGGTCTTCAAGTATCCCAAGGATATGAGCCAGGACTACATCAAGCGCGTGATCGGGGTCCCAGGTGATAAAATCGTCTATGAAAACAAGCGGCTGACGGTCAATGGCAATGTCATTACCTACAACCAGCTCGACGAATACCTGGACGAGGAGGGCACTCTCTCGTACCGCAAGCAATTCCTGGAAAACTTGCCAGAAAAGAAACATCGCATTCTGAACCACGCACGACCAGCCGAATGTGAACCTGGCCATCGTCAGGCGCTTCATGGGCAGTGAAGGCTGTAGCTTCAGCGCTGAAAAATATACCTGTACCGTACCTGCAGGCAATTACTTTATGATGGGCGATAACCGGGACAACAGTCTGGACAGCCGCTACTGGGGATTCGTTCCCGACAAGAACATCGTCGGCAAAGCGTTCTTCGTCTGGATGAACCTGGGTAACCCCAAGCGTATTGGTGGAATCGACTAAGACCTAAAGGACTATTCACATGCACGGTACGAAACAATCTTTGCAATCCCAGCGTGGTGTCTCGCTGACCAGTCTCATCGTCGGCATCGGCGTGATCATGATGATCGGCATGTTCGTGATGAAGGTATTCCCCTTCTTCATGGAATATCAGCGCAGCCAAGAGCGCGATCCAGCTCGTCAAGCACACCGAAGGATCCCCGCTCGAGCAGCGGCGGGCGTTCGAGCGCGCGGCCGAGATCAACCGGATTTCCACGATTTCGTCCAAAGACCTGAATATCTACAAGGTCAGCGGCCAGACCGAAGTCGCGTTCGACTACGAGACCAAGATTGCGCTGTTTACCAATGTCAGTCTGGTGGTGCGCTGGGCCGATACCACCGATCCGTCGGGCGTGATTCCGGAAGCACCCGCAACACCGCAACATTGATCCAACGTATTACAAGGCTGTACAGCTCAGAAAACCGACAATGAATCTTCAGTTATTGCAAACGCTCTTAGGTTACACGTTCCAGGATGCTGGCCTGTTGCAGCAAGCCTTGACGCACCGTAGCCATAGCAGTTTGCATAACGAGCGCCTGGAGTTCCTGGGCGACTCGATCCTGAACTGCGTGGTTGCCTCGGTGCTGTACGAACGCTTTGCCGCCATTGACGAGGGCGATCTGTCGCGCCTGCGCGCCAACCTCGTCAAGCAGCAGTCGCTCTACGAAATCGCCCAGAAGCTCGAACTGTCGCAGTTCCTGCGCCTGGGCGAGGGCGAGCTCAAGTCGGGCGGTTTCCGCCGTCCCTCGATCCTGGCCGACACCCTCGAAGCGCTGCTGGGCGCCATTTTCCTCGACGCCGGCTTCAATGCCGCGCGACGTGATCCGCGCCTTCTACATTCCCATCCTCGATTCGGTCGACCCGCGCACCCTGGGCAAGGATGCCAAGACGCTGTTGCAGGAGTTCTTGCAAAGCAAAAAGATTTCGCTGCCAACCTATAACGTCGTGGCCACCCATGGCGCGGCGCACAGCCAGGAATTCGAGATCGAATGCCTGGTGCCCAAGCTGGGGATCCAGGTCTACGGCCGCGGCGGCAGCCACAAGCGCGGGGCGAACAGGCCGCCGCCAAGCTGGCGCTCGAAGTAGCGCAGGCGGCCCTGGTCAAGACCCCGGGCGCGAGCCGCAAATCCAAGCCGCGCGCGGCCCAGCTCAAGCTGGCTTAAGCATCGCCACCATCCAGAGCGATGGCGACGGCGAGGGCGGCCTGACCCCGGCCGCCGCAGCACCCAAGGCCGCCGATGCCAAGGCGCCGAAACAAACGCAACCTGAAACGAAATCAGCATGAACACCGCCACCACCCAAGACCCATTCCGTTGTGGCTATATCGCCATCGTCGGCCGCCCCAACGTGGGCAAATCGACGCTGATGAATCAGCTGATCGGCGCCAAGGTATCGATCACCTCGCGCAAGGCGCAGACCACGCGCCACCGCATCACCGGCATCCAGACCCTGGACGACGCCCAGTTCATTTACGTGGACACGCCGGGCTTCCAGACGCGCCACTCGAACGCGCTCAATAAAACGCTCAACAAGACCGTCACCAACACCCTCATTTCGGCCGACGTGATCCTGTTCCTGGTCGAAGCGGGCACCTTTGGCCCGGCCGACCAGCAAGTGGTCGACCTGCTGCCGACCAATGTGCCGGTGCTGCTGGTGATTAACAAATCGGACCGCGTCAAGGACAAGGCCGCGCTGATGCCGTTCGCGCAGGAAGTATCGAGCAAGCACAACTTCGCCGCCATCGTGCCGGTCTCGGCCAAGCTGCGCTTCCAGCTGGACGCGCTGCAAGGCGAGATCAAGCGCTTCCTGCCCGAAAACGAAGCCGTGTTCGGCCCGGACGACATCACCGACCGCAGCGAAAAATTCCTCGCTTCCGAAATCGTGCGCGAAAAATTGTTCCGCCTGGTGGGCGACGAATTGCCGTACACCAGCACCGTCCTGATCGAGAAATTCGAGCAGGAAGGCGACCTGCGCCGCATCTTTGCCGCCATCCTGGTCGAGGCGCGACACCCACAAGTCCATGGTCATCGGCAACAAGGGCGCGCGTCTGAAGGAAGTGTCGACCCAGTCGCGGCTGGACATGGAAAAACTGTTCGGCGGCCCCGTGTACCTGGAAATCTGGGTCAAGGTCAAATCCGGCTGGGCCGACAACGAAGCGGGCCTGCGCGCCTACGGTTACGAGTAAGCGCGGCAGGAGCCCCACGCGCGCATGACGACCCTCGCCGCAGAACCGGTCCAGGCGGCCCCTGCGGAGCCTGCGCCCCGGCGCAGCCGCGCACCCCAGCGCGGCAACGGCCCCACCGGGCGCGTCACCGGCCAGCCAGCCTTCGTGCTGCACAGCTATCCCTACAAAGAAACCAGCCTGATCGTCGATATGTTCACGCGCGATCACGGCCGCATCGGCCTGGTGGCCAAGGGCGCCAAGCGGCCGCACTCGCAGCTGCGCGGCGTGCTGCAAACCTTCCAGCCCCTGCAAGCGTCGTGGAGCGGCAAATCCGAACTGCGCACCATGATCGACGCCGAATGGGTGGGCGGCATGCTGCCGCTCGAGAAGACGGCGCTGCTGTGCGGCTTTTACCTCAACGAGCTGCTGGTCAAGCTGCTCGCGCGCGACGATCCCCATCCGGCCCTGTTCGACCACTACGTCTCCACCCTCAACCAGCTGGCCCACAACGAGCTCTAGCCCCGATCGTGTTGAGAAAATTCAGAACGGGCCTTGCTGAAAGAGACGGGCGTGGCGGCCGACCTGACGCGCTGCACCAGCACGCGCCCCCCGGTCGACCCGGCGGCCGACTACGTGGTCGACCCGGAGCGCGGTCCGCGCCTGGTACGCGCGGCCGATACCTGGCCCGTGGTGAGCGGCAAGACGCTGCAGGATGTCGAGCGCGAAGACTACGCCGACCCGGCCACCCAGGCCCAGAGCAAGCAGCTGATGCGCTTCCTGCTGGCCCACCAACTAGGCGGCGCGCCCCTGAATACGCGCCAGATTCTGATCGACCTGATGCAGTTATAACCTGAAAACGACACCATGAGCTTCCTGCAACCGAACGGCCCCGTCATCGACCTGGGCGTCAATATCGACCACGTGGCCACGCTGCGCAACGCGCGCGGCACCGTCTATCCCGACCCGATCCGCGCGGCCCTGCTGGCCGAACAGGCCGGCGCCGACGTGATCACGCTGCACCTGCGCGAAGACCGCCGCCACATCAAGGACGCCGACGTGATCGCCCTGCGTCCGCAGCTGATGACGCGCATGAACCTGGAAGCGGCCGTCACGCAAGAGATGATCGACTTCGCCTGTTCGATCAAACCGCAGGACGTGTGCCTGGTGCCGGAACGGCGCGAGGAAGTCACGACCGAGGGCGGGCTTGACGTGATCCGCTATTACAAGGAAGTGGAAACGGCCGTCAGGCAGCTGCAGGCCGAAGGCATACGCGTGAGCCTGTTCATCGACGCCGACCAGCAGCAGATCGGCGCCGCCGCCGATGTGGGCGCACCGGTCATCGAACTGCACACGGGCCGCTATGCCGAAGCCGAAGGCGCCGAGCTGGCGCACGAACTCGAACGCATCAAGGCTGGCACCCGCTACGGCGTCGGGCGCGGCCTGAAGGTCAACGCGGGCCACGGCCTGCACTACACCAATGTGCAGGCGATCGCCGCCATCGCCGATATCGGCGAACTCAATATCGGCCACGCGATCGTCGCGCACGCGGTGTTCGGCTCACTTCGAGAATGCGGTGCGCGAGATGAAGGCGATCATGGTCGCCGCACGCCTCGGCGTGCAGCTGGGCGCGCGCATGATCTACGGGATCGGCACCGACATCGTCCAGATCTCGCGCATCGAGGCAGCCCTCGCGCGAGCGGCGACCGCTTCGCCGAAAAGATCCTGGGGCCGGAGGAGCTGGTCACGTTTCACGAACGCCGCGCCCGCAACGCGGTGCGCGGCATGCGCTTTCTGGCCACGCGCTTCTCGGCCAAGGAAGCCTTTTCCAAGGCCATCGGCCTGGGTTTGCGCATGCCGATGACCTGGCCCAGCGCGCAAATGCTCAATGCGCCCAGCGGCAAGCCGGTGATCGTGTGCAGCGGCGCGCTCGACGAATTCATGCGCCAGAACAGGCTCACGGCGCAGGTGACGATCAGCGATGAAGCTGACTACGGCGTGGCCTTTGTCGTTGTGACGCAAGAGGTGTAAAGGCATGGCCGACGAGGTAAGCAAGGACGGCGCGAACGAAGTCAATCCGGACGCGCGCGCAAGTGCTGGCGACGGTCGCCAAGCTGCCCGGCCTGCCGGGCGTGTACCGCTATTTCGACAGCCAGGACGCGGTTCTGTATGTGGGCAAGGCGCGCGACCTGAAAAAGCGCGTATCGAGTTACTTCCAGAAGAACCTGTCCAGCCCCCGCATCGCCATGATGGTCGAGCGCATCGCGCGCCTCGAGACCACGGTCACGCACAGCGAGGCCGAAGCGCTGATCCTTGAGAATAATCTGATCAAGACGCTCAAGCCGCGCTTTAACATTCTGTTCAGGGACGACAAGTCCTATCCCTACCTGAAGATCAGCGGGCAGGATGTGCCGCGCATGGCCTATTACCGGGGCGCGGTCGACAAGAAGAGCCAGTATTTCGGCCCTTTCCCCAGTGCCTGGGCGGTCAAGGAATCGATCCAGATCCTGCAGAAGGTATTCATGCTGCGCACCTGCGAGGACAGCGTGTACGCGAACCGCACCCGTCCCTGTCTGCTGCACCAGATTGGCCGCTGCAGCGCGCCCTGCGTGGACCTGATCAGCAAGGATGACTACAAGATCGACGTCGACAACGCCGCCAAGTTCCTGCGCGGGCGCCAGAGCGAAGTGATGGCCGATCTGGAGACCAAGATGCACGCCTACGCGGGCGAGCTCAAATTCAGAACAGGCCGCGGCCGTGCGCAACCAGATCCAGTCGCTCTCGCGCGTGCTGCACCAGCAAAGCATGGAGACCGGCGGCGACGCCGATGTCGACATCATCGCCGTGGTGGTGCAGGGCGGACGCGCCTGCGTCAACCTGGCCATGGTGCGCGGCGGGCGCCATCTGGGCGACCGCGCCTATTTCCCGACCCAGGTCAGCGACGCGGCCGCGATCGCGGAAGCGTCGATCGAAGTGGAAGTGCTGGCCGCCTTCATGGCCCAGCACTACAGCGAGAAATTCATCCCCGGCACCCTGATCCTCAATATCGAGTTCGACCAGCCTAGGCCCTGATGGTGGCGCTGACCGAGCAGTGCGGCCACCGCATCAACCTGATCTTCCAGCCGCAGGGGCAGCGCCGCCAGTGGCTGGAGATGGCGCACAAGGGCGCCGAGATCTCGCTGGCGCGCCTGCTGTCGGAGCAGGGCTCGCAGCAATCGCGCACGCGCGCCCTGGCCGAAGCGCTGACGCTTGAATCGGACGACCTGGACACGCTGCGCGTGGAATGCTTCGACATCAGCCACACGCAAGGCGAGGCGACCCAGGCCTCGTGCGTGGTGTTCCATCACCACGCGATGCAGAACGGCGAGTACCGGCGCTACAACATCACCGGCATCACGCCGGGCGACGATTACGCGGCCATGCGCCAGGTCCTGATGCGGCGCTACGAAAAGGTGGCTAGAGCGGCGACGGCGTCATGCCCGACGTGGTACTGATCGACGGCGGCAAAGGCCAGATCGAGATGGCGCGCCAGGTGTTCGCGGAACTGGGGCTCGATATCAGCCTGATCGTCGGTGTGGCCAAAGGGGAAGGGCGGCGCGTGGGCCTGGAGACGCTGATGTTCGTCGACGGCCGGGCGTCCCAGGAACTGGGCAAGGAATCGGCGGCGCTGATGCTGGTGGCTCTGATCCGCGACGAGGCGCACCGTTTCGCCATCACCGGCATGCGTGCCAAGCGCGCCAAGACGCGCCAGACCTCGCGCCTGGAAGAGATCGAGGGCATCGGCGCCAAGCGCCGCCAGAAGCTGCTGGCGCGCTTTGGCGGCCTGCGCGGGGTGGTTGACGCCAGCGTCGAAGACCTGATGTCGGTCGACGGCATCTCCACCGCGCTGGCCGAAGAGATCTACAAGCAGTTGCATTGAAACCAGTGAACTGGTGAAATATGCATTAGCAAGGTAGACTAGCGGCGCATGCATCCTTAACGCCTAACCAGTTCCCGCGCCTTTATGCCTTTTAATATTCCGATTCTCCTGACCTGGTTGCGTGTCGCCCTGATTCCGCTGGTTGTTGGCGTCTACTACCTGCCCGAAAACTGGCTGCCGCGCCATGACCAGGATCTGTCGGCCACCATCGTGTTTGTGGTGGCTGCCGTGACCGACTGGTTCGACGGCTTCCTGGCCCGGCGCTGGAACCAGACCTCCGCCTTCGGCGCCTTCCTCGACCCGGTGGCAGACAAGCTGATGGTCGCTGGCGCGCTGCTGGTGCTGGTGCATTTGCAGCGCGTCGATTACTTCATCGCCTTCATCATCATCGGGCGCGAGATCACGATTTCAGCGCTGCGCGAATGGATGGCCCAGATCGGCGCGTCGCGTTCAGGTGGCGGTCAGCTCGATCGGCAAAATCAAGACGGCCGCGCAGATGACGGCGATCCCGATGCTGCTGTTCGATAACTACCTGTTCGAGTTCTTCCACACGCGTCTGCTCGGCGATTACCTGATGATTCTGGCCGCGGTGCTGACGGTATGGTCGATGTTCTACTACATGCGCCTGGCGTGGCCGCTGATTAAAGAGAAGGCAGGCGACAGTTTGTGAAATTTGTGTAGGGATCCAACCTTGACAACCCGCTCAGATCGTCTATAATGCCTGCCTGTTGTGACGACGCGGGAGTAGCTCAGTTGGTAGAGCGCAACCTTGCCAAGGTTGAGGTCGAGAGTTCGAGACTCTTCTCCCGCTCCAGAAATTTGGAGTCTGTGTCGTAGGTTGTCCTTGGAATGCGGTCCGGTTTCTGCGATAATCGTTGTCTTGCAAAATGCAGGGAGTAGCTCAGTTGGTAGAGCGCAACCTTGCCAAGGTTGAGGTCGAGAGTTCGAGACTCTTCTCCCGCTCCAGTTTATCTGGGCAGGCAAATGTAGTAAAAATTGTAAGGCTCCAATGCGGGAGTAGCTCAGTTGGTAGAGCGCAACCTTGCCAAGGTTGAGGTCGAGAGTTCGAGACTCTTCTCCCGCTCCAGAATTCAAAAGGGAAGCCTGGCTTCCTTTTTTTACTCCGCAAGGAGTAGCGCAAGTCCTCTGGCGAGGTAGCAAAGAGGTTATGCAGCGGCCTGCAAAGCCGTTTAGACGGGTTCGATTCCCGTCCTCGCCTCCAGAAAAAGAATAGCCCACCGATGCGTGGGCTATTTTTTTGTCTGCGATTTCTTCCCTTTGTTTTCATGCTTGCCCGGAGTACGATTTCCGGGTTTGACCCCGGTCCTTAGTTGTCGGATACGTCGAAGCAACCGGGAAGCGGCGTTACACGTGAACCTGTCAATTGAGGAGCAGCATGAGAGTGCTTAACAAATTATTTTCTATTCTGGTATCTATCGGACTTTTTGGAACAATGGCGTCTTGCTTTGCCAGCGATAGTTCACAGACGGATGAAGTAGTAAGTTTTTACGCACGCGTGCACTATCCGAGTCTGGCTGAGTCGCAGGCGCTGCAGGAGCTCATGATGAAGCAAGGAGACGACTTTCACGGGATATTGCATGAGCTACCGGAGGAGACAACTGCGTGGACAAAAATCTTTGCAGTTTCGCTGCAATTTAAAGAGTTCGATCGCCCCGCTCAAGTATATGGATTTACGTTATTCTCGGCGTTTGCTTACTTCGTTGATGGGGCAGGTGAGGCTAAGTTCGCCAAGTTGATCGACGCGCAGCCTCCTAAGGTAAGACAGAGGATTCGTGATTTCCTATATTACGATGTTGTAAATGACGATCCCAATGTGATGAAGAACAATGAGCGATTGGTGAGACGGAACTTTAGGCGTGTGTTTCCGCGCAGCTACGTATTCGACCCGTCTTTCGGATTGTCTAGGCATTAAAATGTGATTTTTGGCATTCCCCCAGCACCGCGGTTTACGATGCCTTGAAGGCGACCGGCGTTAAATTGCCAACTGTCGGTACGCCGTTTTTCACTACCTTGATGCCCGGTTTAGTAAGCAATTGGCTGCAAGATCTGGCGAACCAGAAAGGAAGCGGAGTGACGCTTCTTGACACTAATAAATGAGGAACAGCATGACCGTGCTCAAAAATTTCATCGCTTTTTTGATATCTTTGGGGATGGCGGGAACGATGGCTTCTTCTATTGCTGCGGAGCGACCACCGTTGGAAGTGGTAAAAAGTTATTACGCACGTGTGCCGTATCCTACCGAAGCCGAGGGGCAGGCGCTTCAAGAGCTTGCAATGTCCCAGGGCACCGATTATTTTGGAATCTTGAAAGACCTTCCCGATGACCAGCAGGCCTGGTCGAAAATTTTCGCACTTTCGCTTCGGTTCAAGGAATTTGACCGTTCTGCTCAGGTGTATGGCTACACCTTATTTGCCGTGTTTTATTACTTTATGGATTACGCTGGCGAGGCGCGGTTCGCCGATTTGATAAATGCGCAGCCACCTGAGGTCCGGCAAAGGGTTCATGATTTTTTATATTACGACGTTGTAAGTGACGATCCTGAAGTGATGAAGAATAATGAGCGGGTGTTAAGGCGGGATTTGAAACTCATTTACCCGCGCAGCTACTCGTTCGATCCATCGTTGGGATCGTCCCCACGAAAATAGTTGTGCGAACGAGGCAGGGGCACCCATCACTTCGCAAAGGTGCTTCTCCTCTGGTCAGTTGATCAAGCTCAAGAGGTTTTCAGTGTGGCACTTTGGTAAGTAACTGATTTTTAAGTGCTCAAAGCGGCCTGCAAAGCAGTTTAGACGGGTTCGATTCCCGTCCTCGCCTCCAGAAATAAAGAATAGCCCACCGATGCGTGGGCTATTTTTTTGTCCAAGATTTTTCACATCGTTTCTTTCCCCGCCAATTGTATTCTCGCAAATGAACTGGGCTTGTATTGATGCTGCCGTGGATGCATACTCACATCATTGCTGATTCGTGGAGCTGTGATGCGAACGACCGTGACGATCGACGATGATCTGTACAGGCGGGCCCTCGAACTCGCTGATCCGGCCATGGATAAGGCTGATTTATTCCGTGAGGCTGTGAAAACCTTCGTCCGAGTCCAGGCGGCGAAGCGCTTGGCTGCACTCGGCGGAACCATGCCAACTATCTCTGACATTCCCCGTCAACGAACCGAACCTGCCTGATGGGTGGTGTCCTGATCGATACATCCGTGTGGATTGATCACTTTCGGAACGGGAATGAAGGACTGGTGAAGTTGCTGGGACAGGACCGGGCACTCACACACCCAATGGTCATTGGCGAAATTGCCTGCGGTACGCCGCATTACACCAAGGACGCGCACGCTGGATGATTTGCGCCAACTGGCCATGATTCAGGATGCGGGTTTGCGCGACACGATGGCATTCATCGAGCGTGAATCCATCTATGGCATGGGATGCGGGCTGATCGATATGATCCTGTTGACTTCGACGCTGATCACACCAGCCGCGAAGCTGTGGACTTTGGACAAGCGGCTGGCGGATCTCGCCACGCGTTTCGGGGTCGCCTACCTTGACCTGGCCCAGTATAAGTAAGTCAGGCACCACAACAGGATCAGGTTCGCCAACCGGGCCAGGTAATCGCTGTTTGCTTCGCCTCCAGCAGTTTCTGCTTAGATCGTACTTGCTTACGCTGAACAGAAAAGCCGACCTCCTTTTGGACGTCGGCTTTCCTGTTCCTGCTGCTCCTTAGTCGACCAAGCGTAGTGCCGTGGGCGGCAGGATCCCTTCGCGCGCGGCCCGTCCCGCGTCCGACTTGCCCTCGGCAACGCCATACTCCAGCACCGCCGGTCGCATGCGCGCGGCGGACGCGCTGCCGCCCGGATCGGCGCGCTCAATGCGCACCGTCAGCCGGTCCGCTTCGAGCGCGCCGCCGTGTTGACCATCCCTCGCCTCGATCCTGGAAGCGCCAGCCTGGCTTTCCGTCCAGCTTGCCACGGCCTTCCAGGCTGATCGTATTGCCGTTGCGGCTGACATGGTCGAGCTGCTCGCCCTTGAACGCGACTCTGCCCTGCAGCACGAAGGTGAACGGCGCGTTCTTGGCGGCTGTTAGCGCCAGCGGTGCCGCCAGCCGGAACATCAGCGTCGCCTGCCCGGGGCGCCACCCGGCGGCAGGAAGGCTGCCTTCGCCGATGATACCCTGCACCCAGGGCGGGAAAATGTTGACAGGCTGGGCTTGCAAGGTGGCCCTGCCGGTGGAATCGGTGACGCGTACGACGACGTTGTAACTGCTTAAGCACAGGCGTAGGTATGCGCTGCGCTCAGCTCGCCGCGACCCTTGCGCTCGCTAATGGCCGCGGGCTGCGGCCCGCTGCCGTCGCCCCAGTCGACCGTTGCACTATGGCTGTCGCCCTTGTTGCGGTCGCGGAAGGACAGCGTGAGTGCGACCGGCTCGGCCGGACGTATGACCTCGGGGAGTAGGATCGGCCCCAGCACCGGCGCATCCGTGCCCATCGCTCGGCGCAGAAGGATCAGTCCGGCATTCAGAACTGGCGATGATATCGCCGCTCGATGAAATCCTCAGCGCCTGGGTGACGACCAGGCCATCCGGCGCATCGCGCAGGCGGGTGTTCAGATCGATCGCTTCGCCGCTGCGCGTCCAGCGGTAGGCGCGCTGGACGAGGGTGCCGCGAACATTGGTCGACATCTCTCCGACCACGGTCCCCCTGTCGTCCGCCTGGGAAGCGGCGGAGGAAGTAAATGGGCCCCGATGCAGATCCACCAGCCCCGCGCGGGAAAAACGAAGGCGTGGTCGTTGCCGGTGTCAGGGATAGTAAATGCGGCCGACCAGTTCTCCGACATTGTTCAGTTCGCCCGGGA
Organism: Massilia sp. H-1; assembly: GCA_024703915.1. Classification (GTDB taxonomy): domain Bacteria; phylum Pseudomonadota; class Gammaproteobacteria; order Burkholderiales; family Burkholderiaceae_D; genus Telluria_A. The sequence continues at coordinate 4,922,101 of CP087969.1, forward strand.
CCGTATGCAGGCCGACGCGGGTGACGCCCTTGCCCGGGCTCCATAGAAACGATTGGAATGCCGGTCCCAGAAACATCCAGCCAGTCAGGCGATCTCGCCCCGGTTGTTGTTGATCAGCCCGGCCGCCTCGCTTGCGCCCAGTGTGCCGAGGTCGGTTGGCCGGGCGGCGGCATCCCAGGTGAAGGCATGCGTCAGACCGGCGGCATTGTAGGCGAAGCCGACGCTGGCTTCGTGCTCGTTGATCTCGTTGACGATCGATTCTCCGAAACCGGCAGGCGCGGGTAGTTGCAGCAAACTGTTGCTCGGACTCCAGCGTGCGCTGCGGTAAGCTGCCTCGCCGGGCCCGATGCCGGAAGTACCTATGATGAACCCGTGATCGTTGATCGCGCCCAAGAAGGTGTCCCCGTCGGCACTAAGGACGGGTAGCAAAGTCCAACCTGCCGCGCGCGACCAGCGAAACGGCATCAGATTGAAGCCATCGCCGGAGGGCAAAGAGCCATATGTGGCAACCTCTCCCTTGGCATTCATGTCGCCCAGCTGCAGCGGCGCTGGTTCCGGGCGGACTGATATCGCTCATCCGTTCGCCATCGAAGAAGCCGACGCGCAGCCTGCTGTCCGCATTGACGTATTCGAAGGCGGCCTGGCCGCGTGCGTTGATGCGCACCCTGTATCCGATTCCTGGCACCAGGTTGACGATGGCATAGTTGTCTGCCGCGCAGTGGCAGCTGCTGGCAACGTCCTCGATGCCGTCAGTGCCGTCGGCGTCCCGCGCATTAGCGGCGGTGAGGGAAGCCGAAGCAGGCTGCTGCTCGCTGGCGGTGCCGCACCGCCGTACCCTGGTACTGCCGCCATGCATAGCGCCGCTCCAAATGCCGCGCCTGCCATCTGGTACCGCGTTCCTATCCACAAGATCTTCATCATTGGCCTCTATCGGTCGCTCATGCGCCTTGCATGAACGGCTACTGTAGAGGTCCCACTGGCAGAGAGGGATGAGCTGGCACAAGACCACCCTGCACAGACACGGGCTCATGCTTGAACGACCGTGACGATCGATGGCGATCTGCACAGGCGGGGCCTGCGGGCCCTCACACACCGAATGGTCGCCGGTGAAATCGCCTGCGGTACGCCGCAAGCAACAAGGACGCGCACACGGGATGACTTGCTCCAGCTAAGCCATGACTCTGGATGCGGGTTCGCGGTCGCCTGCCTTGACCTGGCGCATGGCAAGTAGTTCAGGCACCACAACTGAATCAGGTGCGCCAAGCTTACCAAGTCGTCGCTGCTTGCTACGTCAAAGAGAACGGCCGACAAATCGAATTGCACTAATTTGGCGGGTTGCCGCTACTGACCCTGCTGTTTGACCCTGCTGTTTGGTATCGTCAACAGGAGCGTGGGCACCCACCAACCAGGCGAAGTCAAGTCGCGCGCGGCCTGGCGCGTTCCGTCTGAATCCGGGCGGAAGCATTCGCTTATCGGGCACTGCAAAAAGCCCCCGCCGTGTCATGTACTATGGCACGCAATTGTCCAAACTCCCGTCACTTCATATCCGCACAAAGTGGTTCAACGAATTGCAGACTCAGGTGCGGGGCAGCCACTGGTGCGGAATTTCTCGACAATCGGCGCGCGGCATGAGCATGGCTTCGGTACCGCCTACGACATATAATTTGAGGGAACAGTACATGCTGACCGGAAGATCAATTAAGGGTGTGTTAGTTGTTTCATCTATTGTTATTGCGCTTCTTGCGCTTTCAATCTTTCAAGCACATTTTTACAGTGATGTAACCTTAAAGGATCATGGACAAAGGAGCGTGAAAAGGCATTGGTTGGTAAGGATTGTAACGAGGTTATCTACATGGGGGCCGAGGAGGATCCGCCCGGTGGCGTCAAAGTATTTACCTGGAGATGCCTCTCACGCACTGCGGACAGTATTCGACCTGAGTATATTAATCGAGCGTGATGGTTATCCGAGACGGTACACGGAGCGATTGGTCTGCAACCCCGCCTTGGTGGCGAAGGGATTCAATTGCGACAGCGCGGCGGGCGTTGATCGACCGGGTAGATAGTGTTGGTACAGCGGCGCAAGTAATGTGGGTGGGACTGTCGTGCATCAGCATTGCGAAGATCTTCGTCGCTAGAGAATTTATCCTCCGCAACCCGGTGCGTGGCGCGTGTTCCGGGTCGGCCTCTTTTAGCGCCTGAGCAAAATCCGGGCGGTTACGTGCTGAATTTTTACCTCGACTTTTCAGCGGTAGGTTTTTGTACGGCCTGGATGAAGTTGAGAATGCGTCTTGAGGTGCAGGATACCCTCGACCTTCTGAAGGCGGCGCCGTCTGCAACGGCTAGCTGTTAATTTTTTGAGCAATACCAGTGCTGAAAGGTGTTTAATTGGTATTGTCTATCATTTGGCGCTGCGTCTGGCGTTGGCTCCCAATTCCCCATCAAATTTGCGCGACTGGTCTGGCCTTTTTGATAAGTTGCCAAAACCACTTGACTACCAATTTTTAGGCTCGCATCCTGAGTTCACAGCCCGGGGCAGCGTGGCCTGTGCAAGCCAGCGTCAACTGAAGCACGTTGAGCGATCGATCGTGAGATCGGCGTTTCCGTCCTCGCCAAGTAGACATCCCAATACCTACAATATGGAGTCAGCCTTGAACCGAACTTTGATGAACACCCTAATCGTGGGACTGATGGGCAGCTCGCTCGTTGCCTGCGGCGGCGGGGCACGCCGCCAGCACCGCAAACTGCACTGCTCGCTACAACAACGGTATGTTATGCCGCCTGGTCGAGCGCCACGGCTTACACGGGCGGCGCGACGGTGAGCTACAACGGCGTTAATTACACAGCAGCGTACTGGACGCAAGGCGACAACCCATCGACAAACAATGGTCCTGCAGGCAGCGGCAAGCCGTGGACAACGAGCAGCACGTGCGGAACCACGCCGACTCCAACCCCAACGCCTACCCCGACGCCGACGCCAACGCCAACGCCAACGCCAACGCCAACGCCAACGCCAACGCCGACGCCGACGACGTGCGACATATGGGCCGAAGGCAAGACCTACACCGTTGGCCAGGTGGTCAGCTATCTCGGTGTTACGTACAAGGCGTTGACGACCCACACCGCGTACGCTTAAACACCAACTGGAATCCGAAGGACACGCCAACCTTGTGGACGGCCGGAGGAACCTGCAGCACGACACCGACACCGACACCGACACCGACACCGACACCAACGCCGACGCCAACGCCGACACCGACGCCAACGCCAACGCCGACACCAACGCCAACGCCAACGCCAACGCCAACGCCAACGGGCATGAAGAAGCAAGTGTTGGTCGGCTATATGCACGCAAGCTTTGCAAACGGCTCAGGGTTATATCCGTATGGCTGACGTGTCGAACGATTGGGACATTATCCAATTGTCCTTTGCAGAACCTGACTCGGCCACGTCCGGCAACCTGCATTTCAACCGCTGCCCAGTGTCTGAGTGCGCTAACGTTGAAGGCGACGCGGACTTCCTCGCAGCGATCAAGGCCAAACAAGCATCAGGCAAGAAGGTGCTGATTTCGATCGGCGGCGCAAATGGTCAAGTTTCTCTGACGACCACCGCCGCGCGGACGTCGTTCGTCAGCTCGATATCGGCGATCATCGACCGCTGGGGACTGGATGGTCTGGATATCGACTTCGAGGGCCATTCCATCTATCTGAATAATGGCGACCGGGACTTCAAGAACCCGACTACACCAGTCGTGGTCAACTTGATTTCTGCGCTGAAGACCTTGAAAGCAAAGTACGGCGCCAGGTTCGTTCTCACCATGGCACCGGAAACTCTGCTGCTCCATGGCGGGCGGATGTTCTACGGCTCTGGCGCATGGGGTGGGGCCGATAGCCGGAATGGCGTCTATCTGCCTGTGATTCATGCGGTGCGCGATTTCCTGACCATCGTGCATGCACAGCACTACAATTCCGGTCCGGTCGCTTACGCCAATGGCACTTACTACAATGCGGGCACCATTGATTTCAACGTCGCTTTGTCTGACATGATGATCACCGGCTTCCCGATCGAAGGCAACGCTGCCAATTTCTGGCCCGGTTTGCGTCCAGACCAAGTCGGTTTTGGTCTTCCGGCCAACGCGCAAGCAGCGGGTAGTGGCCAGATGTCGACGGCCGACACACAAAAGGCGTTTGATTGCCTGGTCAGGGGTACAAACTGCGGCAGCTATCGGCCTGCCAACACGTACCCTACGTTCCGCGGCTTGATGACGTGGTCGGTGAACTGGGATAAGTTCAACAACTACGAATTCTCCAAGGCACACGCAGCGTACTTCAAATCCCTTGGTAATTAAGCAGATAGCGGCAACATAGCAGGCAAGACGCCGCTGGTTTTGTGATGAACCAGCGGCGTTTTCATTGACGAGCGCAACGTCAGCAGCCCACCGATGTGTGGGCATATTTTTGGGAGGATTCGCTGGTCGTTTGATATGGCAGGTGGGGGGCCATGTTTCCTGGCCATTGCCAGTTTTCCATGCAGCTGACATTTTCCTTGATACTTCAAGGAGTTGCGTCCGCAAATGCGACTTGTTAACAATGTTGTCCACAGAATCTGTGGGCAGTTTTGAATAGCGTGTGTTCTATGCCCACCGAGTGCGTGGGCTTTTTTCTGCCTGAAATCCGGCGGATGCCCTGCCCGCAAAGTGTTCGGGCAATGTGGACCACAGCATTTTGCAACTTTCGATCGAAAGAAGAGGTGGACAAGACACATTGTTGCATAAAGGAATCTGACCTCTTTACTAAGTATATTGAAAAGATAAGATGGACAAGGAGTGACTCGCTTCTGTGCGTGGGGCGCCGTACCGTGGCATGCCTTTCGTCGTTGCAGAACAATGGCCGACCTGGCCTGACCATCTAAAGGAAAAGAATGACTTATAAGTACATCGAAGTTTTTAGTGTGGACAATGAACACCTCGGCTATCTGGCAAACGACAGCAGTTGGCTCCATGACGGTGTCGCCATCGTCGGCATTGAGACGGCCTACCTGTACAACTGGGTTCCCGTGGAAGGCGGCTTGCGCCTGGATCAACAAACCGACGGCGGCGACCGCTCGCTGACCTATAGCAGCAATGGGGACTATCCTTGCTGGGGGCTTGGGGCGAACTGGGTCGTCGTCACTCACGGCGAAGACGAATCCATCAGCTTCGTGGAACGGGGCGTCCGCTATTTCCTTGCACGCAACAAATTTAGCTCGGGAAGATGGTCTCTGGGCGTCGTGTGGTCGCCTGAACGAGGTTTTGAAACGGGTACATTTCAAAAACTGAAATTCAGGTCAGTCAACTGGAAGCCCCAGGCGGACATGCCCGACGTCCGCACTGTGCGCATTTCGATCGTCAGAAGCACCGCCCACGACACATTGTTGCATTAATGTAACCATGTCCTTTACTAAATGTGTCGAAAAGATAAGATGCGCGAGGAGTAACTCGCTTTGCTGTGTGGGGCACAGTATCGGAGTGTGCCTTTCGCAGTTGCGAATAAAAGCTACCTCGGCTAACCATCTAAAGGAAAATAATGAGTTACACAAAGATCGAAGTTTTGACGATGGAAAATGAGCATGTCGGCTATCTTGCGAACTCCAGCGACTGGACCACGCAGGCGGCCGTCATCACTGGTGTTGAAAAAGCCTATTTGTATGACTGGGTCGACGTGGATGGCGGTTCCCGCCTGGATCAGCAAACCGACGGCGGTACGCGTTCGCTGACTTACAGCAGCGTCGGGGAGTACCCTTGCTGGGGGCTGGGTGCGAACTGGGTTGTCGTCACGCACGGCGACGACGGCACCGTCAGCTGCACCTTCGATAAGTTCCGCCATTATCTGGCGCGCGGCAAATTCAACCACGGGCCGCAATGGTCCAACGATCTCATCTGGTTGAAGGACGGTGGTTTTGACCCGAATGTGTTCCAAAAATTGAAATTCAAGTCCGAGGCCTGAAGCCTCAAGCCGACACCAACCCCGCCCGTGGCCAGATTCCCTGGCCACTGCCAGTTTTTCATGCAGCGAACATTTTCCTCAATACTTCAAGGAGTTGCGTCCGCAAATGCGACTTGTTAACAATGTTGTCCACAGAATCTGTGGGCAGGTTTGCAGAACAGCGCATGCTAACCCGACCCAAGCGGAATCGGTAGGCTGGATACAGGTCGGCTACGCGCGCGGTGCAGGCATTCGTGCAGGTCAATTGCGCGGCGCTCGACTCGGCGCGCGGCCATCAAGCCAGCTTGCTCCTGGTAGAGCGGCAGCGGGCAACAGGCAGGCACGGCAAAATTGGCAGGGTCGATCGGCTGGCTGAACGCCTCGTAATAGAAGTAGTCCGCCAGCGCCAGGCTGGTCCCCTTGTTGATGCCCGACTGCGACTGCATGAAGGTGACGGGGTTGGCTTTGCTCGCCGCTTGCGTCGAGCGGCGCATACCAGGTCCACAGGTAGGTCGCCTCCGGATAGTTTGTCCCCGAGGGTGGGAACAATACCGAGAACACGGTCACCACCGTATTCGGGCACAGCACGGCGTTGTTGGTGATCGTCGCGCGCAGCGTCCCTTGCACGCCCGGCTTGGAAACCCAATTCGGCGGCTCCTGGGGGAAATCAAAACCATCCGCGCTGCCGTGGCAGGCTTGCGTGCCGTCCGTGTTGTAATTGATCAGGAAGCTGGTCGCGCTGTTTTGCGGCGGCTGGATGCCTTGCGGCGCAGGTCCTGTCAGCAGGGCTTCCTGCACGCCGATCGGCTGGCCCGGGAACTGGTTGTAGTTGAAAACCATCCGGGTATTTTGCGACCGGTCCGATGCCAGAACATACTCGGCGTCCGGTTTCCACACGTAGAGCACGCGTCGGCAGCGGATTGAACGATTCATTTACCGGCGTCATGAATGCCGTCATGCCGAAATTGGTATTCCAGGTAAAGGCCGGGTAATTGTTCGGATTGCCTTTCTGGAACCCGGCAAACGACGGGGGCGTCCAGACGCTCGGCGGCTGGGCTTAAGCGCCTGCGTACTGAACTCGGGCAGATACGACATCGAGAACATCTGAAACAGGGCCAGCTGGGTCGGGTCCCCCATGACCGGGGTTGGCGGTCCCTGGCCGAACATCATGCGCACCGGCGCCTCGGTCGAGGAGTCGAACCACATCCAGGTTGCGGCGGACGGTGTGCCGGGCACGGGATTGACGGGCACTTTCCACCAGTCGACGCGCGGCCCCGGCATCCAGTTGAGCGGGCTGGAACCGGCACAGCCAACTTGATCCATCTGCGCACCGAACCAGTTTTGCGGCAGCGACCATCCAAGGTCCGCGCTGGTCCAGTTGGCGCCCTGATCGGTTGAGACAAAGGTCCCGTCCCTGGTGACCATGTACCACCAATTGCCATAGTCGCAGCCGCTGATCTGGGCCGAGAAATAGCTGCTTAAGCCACGCAAGCGATATTTGCCACGGACAGCTGAAAGAAGGGGGTGTCCGGGGTCGGGTCGCTTGACAGGGGCGGACTGAAGGGGTGGAGCAGCGCGACGCCGGACCACGACGGCGGCATGGCTTGGCGCCGGGGGACTGCACCGCTTGCAGCGTCGGGTAGTCGGATGGTGAAACGGGATCTAGGTCCATTGCTGCCTTACTCATGATGCCTCCTGGCGCGAGAAGGCCGCGCCGGGCAGCGCGGCAGCTTCGGTCATCGTCCTGTCAGTGCAGATGCAGCGGGCGTTCAGGGCTTCGCGGCGGGCGGCGGCGCACTCAGAATTCCCCAGATAAAGTCGACCGCTACCACGTCGGTAGAGCAGCGTCACCTTGCCCATCGGGCTTTGGCCGAGCAGCTTGGTGAACGGGGAACCATCCTTGTTAATCGCGGCGCTTGCGTGGCAAGCGATGCAGGAGGACTGGTTGATCGGGACGCTGGCAGCGATCCGCTCGGTGAAGGAATCGCCCAGCATCAGCGGTGCGCCGCTTTTGGCAACGTATTTGATTTGCGAGGACTTCCAGGCAGTAGTTATTCCAGGCCGCAGGCAGCTTGGCGCTCGCATGAATAGTTTCGTCAGCGCGGCGCTCTTGCTGCAGCTGCCATACTGGCCATTGGCCTTGGCAACGGGTTTGACGGCCGGGATGGTGGCGCCAAATGAATCAAAGCAACCCATGGTGTCGCAGCGCCCCGGGTTGCTTTCGTGTTCGAACGACGCCCATACCCAGTCCGGGATTTCCTTGGAGCTCACGTGCATCGATACCAGCGCGTACTGTTGCCCCTTGGAGGTGGTCGTGTAGTACTTGCTGTTGACTTGTTCCGGGGTCATCGTCACGCCATTGTCGCCAAGCCACTTGATCAGCGTTGCGATCGGCAGCCAGTCCGCCTTGACCTCGATGGCGTCGGTCGGCAGGGAAATGCGCCAGGTCGACGTCGTTGCCTTCTGATACGCCTGCGCCAGACCGGCCTGGGTGTTGAGCTTGTTACCTACCAGGTAGTCGTAGGAAGGCCGGTTGCGCCGCACTTCTTCGGCGTAGCACGGTTGCGCAATGGTCGCCCCGGTAACCGGCGGGGTGGGGGGGATTTTTGCTACCGGGAAGTTGCCTGCTGCGGCATCACCGACCGTTGCGCAGGATGCGTCATCGATCGTGCCCGCCACCTTGCTGGCGTGCGGGGCTCTCGTGCGCTGGAGCTGGCCGGGCTGCATTTTTTTCTCTGCCGCTTCGGCGGCAGTCGGCCATTTTGGGTTAGTCGTATAGATGTCGAGGTCCGATGCCCAGGTCTCGAACTGGGCCTGGGTCGCAGACACCGGCGCCACAATATTGACGAAGTGCTGCCACGAGACCTGGTCCGAGTTCGCGCCGGACGGCAGGCGCTGCCGCGCGAGGGTACCGGCGTGGTTGGCGCTGCGGCACTGGCGGCCGTTGCGAGCAGGCTCAAGCAAACTGCGGAAAGCAATTTTTTCTTCATGGCCGAGGTTCCTTAGGTGGTTGATGGTCCCCCGCAAAAAGGGTGTTTTAAATTTACTGCAAGGTTTATCAATACGCTACGCCTCGTTTGATGCTCGTCAAGTTGGGCTGGTGCGCCTGGCAAAACTGTCGCGTTTTTCCAAAGGACTGACAAAGGTGCAGTCTGCCAGGCGGCGCGCCCTGAACGGCCTGCTGCCCGTTTTTCATGCAGCCAACATTTTCTCCAACAATTCAAGGGCTTGCGTTCGCAATCTCGGCTTGTTAACAGTGTTGTCCACAGAATCTGTGGGTTAGTCAGGGACAAGCGCCAAGCGGTGCGCCGCTGCTCAGGCGCTCGCGAGCAGGGCCAGCAAGGCTGCTGCAGGCCTAGCACGGTTTGCACGTAGAAGATGCGCTTGCCGATGGTGAGCCCGCCGACGATCCCGGCCACGCAGACACAGGCCAGCCCGAAGCCGGCTGAACGCCCGGGCGTAGGGCGCCAAGCAAGCACAGTCCGAGCGCCAGCGCCGCCACCAGGAAACCGTTATAGCAACCCTGGTTGAACATGCTTAGGGCCATGATGTCGGCCTTTTCCGGGCTCATCCCGAACACGTTGACGCCGCGGCTGCGAAACAGCACGGTTTCGATGAGAACGATATAAATGTGGATCAGCATGACGAGGGCGGTCAGCAGGGTGGCGGTCAGTACCATGAGTTTCCTTTATGGGGGTTGATTTAGCTAAAACAAATAATACATAATTACGTTATGTAAGTAAAACAGTGCCTTGCCGACGCGCTTCCCCGGACGCCGCGTGGCGATTATGATGCGGGTGGGCGATTGGCCCGATCCCTGACTGAAAGAAGACTGTGCTTAAGCAGATAAGCCCGATGGACGCAAGGAAAACGCGATAGCGACTCAGGCTGCCCTGCGCCAGGCTGGCCGCCGCCTGTTCGGGCAACACGGCTACGAAGCGACCTCGCTGACCGCCCTGTGCGCCGAAGCGGGCGTCACCACCGGTGCCCTGTACCACCATTTCGGTGACAAAAAGGGTTTGTTCGCGGCCGTGGCCGAAGAGCTAGACCGCGGCCTGGTCGCGCTGTTGGCCGGGGTCCGCGGCGAGGCGCTCGCACGCGGGGCCGAGCGAGTGGGACGCCTTCCTGTGCGTGGTCGATGCCATGCTGGTGGCCTAAGCACCGACCCCGGTGGGCGCCGGATCGCCTTGGCCGATGCCGCTGCGGTGCTGGGCGCGCAGGAATGGACTGCCATCCGCGAACGGCATGGCCTGGGCGCGATGATCGCCACCGTCGAACGGCTGCAGCAACAGCAGCTGATCGTCAGCGTCGATGCGCGCCGCCTGGCGCGCCTGATGCTCGGTGTGCTGTATGGCGCGATCGAAGCGCTGCCCGACGATGCGGCCGCCATGCCAGGCGGCGATGGAAGAAACGCGCACGCTCACGCATGCGATGCTTGCTTAGAAGCGTGTGCCATGCCTACTGCCTGCCTAGCGGGCGCTTGGCGTCGCCGATGATGGCCGGAAGCGGCTGCGATGCAGGCATATCGTGCAACGAGTTTTCACAATGTGAATCTCTGCGCACTTTCTGCGATAAAATATCGGTTCGAGCGGTCGTTTGACCGGACAAGAGATGTCGACCTGACCGCAACACGGGCAGGCGAATATATTTCCACTATCGCGAATTACCCGTTCGCCAGAACCGAGCAAAAGCCCATGAGCAGTGATCAAACCATTATTTACACGCTGACTGACGAAGCGCCGCTGTTGGCAACCTACGCCTTCCTGCCTGTTGTTTCCGCCTTTGCCAAGCTTTACTTAAGGCATTGACATCAAGGCGAGCGACATTTCGGTCGCGGCACGTGTCCTGGCCGCCTTCCCGGAAAACCTCACCGCCGAGCAGCGCGTGACCGACTCGATGATCGAACTGGGCGAGCTGACTCTGCGTCCTGAGGCGAACATCATCAAGCTGCCCAACATCAGCGCATCGGTGTCGCAGTTGCGCGCCGCCGTCAAGGAACTGCAGGACAAGGGCTACGCGATCCCCGACTACCCGGAAGATCCGCAAACGGACGCGGAAAAAGCCATCAAGCTGCGCTACGGCAGCTGCATCGGCTCGAGCGTCAATCCGGTTCTGCGTGAAGGCAACTCCGACCGCCGCGCCGCGCGCTGTGAAAGAGGCGGCCCGCAAGAGCCCCCATTCGATGGGTGAATGGTCGCAGGCGTCGCGCACGCACGTGTCGCACATGACCACGGGTGACTTCTACCACGGTGAAAAGTCGCTGACCATCAAGGGCGCGCGATGTGAAGATGGAACTGATCACCAGCAGCGGCAAGACGATCGTCCTCAAACCGAAGGTCTCGCTGCTGGACGGCGAGATCATCGATTCGATGTTCATGAGCCGCAAGGCCCTGCTGGCCTTCTACGAAGCGCAGATCGAAGACGCCCACAAGACCGGCGTGCTGTTCTCGCTGCACGTCAAGGCCACCATGATGAAGGTGTCGCACCCGATCGTCTTCGGTCACTGCGTGCGCATGTTCTACAAGGAAGCGTTCGAGAAGCATCAGGCGCTGTTCGACAGCCTGGACGTGAACGTCAACAACGGCATGGCCGACCTGTACAGCAAGATCGCCGACCTGCCGACCTCGCAGCGCGAAGAAGTCATCCGCGATCTGCACGCCTGCCAGGAAAACCGTCCGGCGCTGGCCATGGTCGATTCGGCCAAGGGCATCACCAACTTCCATTCGCCGAACGACGTGATCGTCGACGCCTCGATGCCCGCCATGATCCGCGCCGGCGGCAAGATGTACGGCGCCGACGGCCGCCTCAAGGAAGTCAAGGCAGTCATCCCTGAAAGCACCTTCGCCCGTATTTACCAGGAAATCATCAATTTCTGCAAATGGCATGGCGCATTCGATCCGCGCACCATGGGCACGGTGCCGAACGTCGGCCTGATGGCCCAGAAGGCGGAAGAATACGGTTCGCACGACAAGACCTTCGAAGTGGCGGAAGGCGGCATTGCCAACATCACCGATCTGGCCACCGGCGAAGTTCTGCTGACCCAGACCGTCGAGCAGGGCGATATCTGGCGCATGTGCCAGGTCAAGGATGCGCCGATCCGCGACTGGGTCAAGCTGGCCGTCACGCGCGCACGCAACTCGGGTATGCCTGCCGTGTTCTGGCTGGACCCGTACCGTCCGCACGAAAATGAACTGATCAAGAAGGTCGAGGTCTACCTGAAAGACCACGACACGAGCGGCCTTGAAATCCGCATCATGTCGCAAGTGCGCGCCATGCGCTACACGCTCGAGCGCGTCAGCCGCGGCCTGGACACCATCTCCGTGACCGGCAACATCCTGCGCGACTACCTGACCGACCTGTTCCCGATCCTGGAACTGGGCACCAGCGCCAAGATGCTGTCGATCGTTCCACTGATGGCGGGCGGCGGCATGTACGAAACGGGCGCGGGCGGTTCGGCGCCGAAGCATGTGCAGCAGCTGGTGGAAGAAAACCACCTGCGCTGGGACTCGCTGGGCGAATTCCTGGCGCTGGCCGTGAGCTTCGAAGACATGGGCCTCAAGACCGGCAACAAGAAAGCCAAGATCCTGGCCACGACGCTCGACGACGCCGCCACCGGCAAGCTGCTCGACAACCGCAAGTCGCCGTCGCCGAAAACCGGCGAACTCGATAACCGCGGCAGCCAGTTCTACCTGTCGCTGTTCTGGGCACAGGAACTGGCCGCGCAGAAGGACGACGCTGAACTGGCGGCCCACTTCGCGCCGCTGGCCAAGTCGCTGGCTGAGAACGAGCAAAAAATCGTTGCTGAGCTGCTGGAAGTGCAGGGCAAGGCGGCCGACATCGGCGGCTACTACAAGCTGGACGAAGCCAAGGTATCGGCCGTCATGCGTCCTAGCGCGACCTTCAATGCCGCCTTGAAGGTATTGGGCGCGTAAGGAAACAGTGGCGGGCGCTGGTCGCCCGGTCAGACCGGCGCGATTCCCGTCCCCACTTCCGGAATGAAGAATGGCCCACCGATGCGTGGGCCATTTCTATTTTGAATGCTCATGATTGACGGCTTGCGGCACCGGTCCCTCAATGCTGACTCAGCTGCGGCGCTGGCTTCTTGTTTCCGGCCTGTGTGGCCACGCTATCAGAACCCAATCGGACGCGCTTAGTGGGGGCAGAGTAATGTCCAATGTCAGGTTCGGGGGCGTCATGGCGCTCGAGTGCGACCTGGCCCGCTTACGACCTGGCCCGTTGGGCGCGCTGCTCGCCCTGGTGGCCTAGCCTTGTACTGGGCGAACGCGGTGGCGAAGTCGTTCAGGGATGCCGCATATTCGGCAGCGGCAAAATGCTGCTGGATCAGCATGTCGGAAAAGCCGTCTTCGATCGCGATCGCTTGTGCTTCCTTTACAGTCTGCAAGGCCATCCCGGCGTCCCCGTTGCGCGCGAACACCTCGGCCTTGAGCGCGAGGATGTGCGCCTCGCACCAGCGGAAATTGACCTGGCGGGCTGCCAGCATGGCCGCTTCCAGGTAAGCCGAGGCCTGTTCGAGCGCGCCGTCGGCCAGGGCAATCTTGCCCAGATAGAGATTCGATTCCGCCAGATAGTCGGACAACTGGTGTTCCGAGCAGATCCGGAAGGCGTCGTGCAAGATGGCGGACGCCTCGTCCCGCCTTTCCTCGTCGATCAGGACGACGGCCAGATTGATCTTGCATTTGGCGTCCAGGTGCGGGTCGCCCACGTCGGCGGTGCGCGCCTGCGCTTCGGCCAGCATGGCCTTGGCGGCTGCGTGATCGCCGCGCCCCTTGTAGACCTGGGCCAGTCCGACCTTGGCCAGAATCCAGGTTTCCCGTGTCCCCGCCGGTGCGGTTGATCACGTCGATGCAACTGTCCCAGAATTGAATGGCGCGGCTGTAATCGCCGCTGGAGTAATAGCTGCGCGCCAGGCGCTCGAGGATTTTCGCTTCATAGATCGGCAGGCAGGAACCCTGGGCCGCTTCTTGCGCGGCAAACAGGGAATCGCGCCTCGGCCGATTTGCCGAGGTGATCCATGATTTTTCCGTAGCGCTCAGCGGCGCGCACGTACTCGGGGGCTCCCACAAGTACGACTCAACGAACACTTGCTTGCAAAGCTGTAAGGCTTCTTCAGGGGCGACGTGCATTGTCGCGTCGATTCGATCGAACACAGTTTGCCAGTGAGAGGCAAGATCCTGCCGGGAATTCATGGACCACTTTCACAGAAAATTTCACAAACATCACAGCGATTGGCCGGGGCCCGGTCATCCAGGTCACGTCCAATCCGGGTTGGTGCAGCTGCTCGCCGCAAAACACATGCAGATTCTACATTTTGCGGTGCCTTAATATAGCATCTTGGGCCGGGGCCTTGTTGCATCGCAGTCACACTTGGCGCATCGCATCGGCCAGGAAATCGACAAAGGTGCGCACCTTGGCCGACAAGTGCTTGCGGCTGGGGTAAAACCGCGTACACGCCCAGTTCGGCAGACTGCCAGTCCGCCAGAACGCGCACCAGCCGGCCCGCCGCGATGTCGTCGCCGACGATGAAGTGCGGCTGGAACACGATGCTTAAGCGCCGCCAAGCGCGGCCAGGCGGATGAGGTCGCCATTGTCGGCCCGGATCGGTCCGGCGATGGGAACGGCCAGCGGGCCGCCCGGGCCCTCGAGCTTCCACTCCGATCCGCTGCCGCTCAGGGTGTAGCCGAGGCAGGCGTGGGCGCCCAGATCGGCCGGCGTGGCCGGGGTGCCATGCTGCGCCAGGTAGGCGGGCGCGGCGCAGACGATGCTGCGCTCGGCCCCGATCTTGCGGGCGATCAGATCCGACTGCGGCATGGCGCCGATGCGGATGGCCAGGTCGAAGCCCTCGTCGACCAGGTCGACCTTGCGGTCGCTCAGCGCGATGTCGAGCTGCACCTGGGGATAGGCCTGGGTGTAGGCGCCGATGATCGCGGCCAGCCGGTGCTGGCCATAGGACAGTGGAATCGTCACCCGCAGCACGCCGCGTGGCATGCGCGTCATGTGGCCTGCGATCTGCTGCGCCTCGTCGACGTCGCTCATGATCTGGAGGCTGCGCTCGTAAAATGCGCGGCCGGTTTCCGGTCAGGCTCAGGCGGCGGGTGGTCCGGTTCATCAGGCGCGTGTCCAGGTGTTCTTCCAGCTTTTGTATCTGCTTCGACACCATGGCGCGGGAAATCTCCAGCTTGTCCGCGGCCGCGGCAAAGCTGCCGCCATCGACCACCGCCACATACGTTTTCATTGAAGCCAAAAGATCCATTGCCGCGCCATTGTCAATCAAATGGAAATAGTTTAGCTAGCGGATCCGTCTTTATCAACCATTTTAATCCATATACGATGATTGCTTCCTTATTGGAGGTAAATCATGTCCCCCTTGCCCACCATCTTCGTTTCACACGGATCGCCCATGCTGGCCTTGCAGGACAGCCCCGCGCGCCGCTTCCTGCAGGAACTGGGGCAGAGCTTGCCGCGTCCCACGGCGATCGTCGTCGTTTCCGCGCACTGGCAAACGCCGGGCAACCCGGCGGTATCGCTGGCGCCGCAGCCGGACACGATTCATGACTTCGGCGGCTTTCCCCAGGCGCTGTTCGAGATCGTTTACCCGGGCTGCTAGACGCGCCGCAAGTGGCCGAGCGCGCCGCTGCCCTGTTCCAGGCGGCCTAAGACATTGCGGCCGGACGCAGCGCCAGTCGCGGCCTCGATCACGGGGCCTGGGTTCCGCTGCGCCTGATGTACCCGGACGCCGATATCCCGGTGATGCAGATCTCGCTGGTCCGCGGCGCGTCGCCGGCTGCTGCACGAACAGCTGGGACGGGCGCTGGCGCAGTTGCGGCATGAAGGCGTGCTGGTGATCGGGTCCGGATCGCTGACCCACAATCTGTACGAATTTCGCGGCCAGCCGCTCGACGAAGCAGGTGCCCGGCTGGGTCAGCGAATTCGAAAGCTGGATGCGCGACCGGCTGGCCGCGAACGACAGGGCGGCCTTGCTCGACTATCGCGTCCGCGCGCCGTCGGCCGAACGCAACCATCCGAGCGAGGAGCATCTGCTGCCGCTGTTTGTGGCGATGGGCGCGGTTGGCTGCCGGGGCGCAGGCACGCAGCTGCTGCACTCCAGTTTCGAGTACGGCATTCTTGCCATGGATGCTTACGCATTCAATTAAGGGAGACGGCGATGACTGACACACTCGACATGACTGCGCTCGAATCCGGGTCCGGACTGACTTACCGCCTGCGGCCCGCCAGCAGCGGGCAGGGCAAGGCGCCTTGCCTGATCTTGCTGCACGGCGTAGGCGCCAACGAAGCGGGCTTCATCGCGCTGGCGCGCCAGCTCGATCCGCGCCTGACGGTGGTGCTGGCGCGCGGACCGCTGGAACTGGGCCCGATGCAGTTCGCCTGGTTCCAGGTGCAGTTTGGCGCCACCGGGCCGGTCATCAATGCGGCGCAAGCCGAGCGCTCGCGCCAGCAGTTGCTGCGGTTCATCGCGCAGCTGCTTAGCGGGCAATCGACGTCGATCCGGCGCGCATCTGGATCGCCGGGTTCAGCCAGGGCGGCATCATGAGCGCCAGCGTGGCGCTGACCGCGCCTGGCACGGTGGCCGGTTTCGGCATTCTCAGCGGACGGATCCTGCCGGAGATATTGCCAGCCGTGCAGGCGAGCCCGGCGCTGCGTGCGCTGCGCGCCTTTGTCAGCCACGGCGTGCAGGATCAGACACTGGGCATCCACTTTGCGCGGCATGCAAAAGATGTGCTCGACGGCCTGGCCGTACCGTTGCAATATCAGGAGTACCAGGCCGGGCACGCGCTGAACGCGGCGATGCTGGGCGATTTCCAGCAATGGCTGGGCACGCAACTCAATCAATCAACCATCTAACACGGAGTCAACCATCATGCACACCACGACCACCATCCGCAGCAACGCCGACGACGCTGGCAAGCTGCTCCTGCGCGCCTCGCTCGCGCTCATCCTCTTGTTTCACGGCTACGCCAAACTGACGGGCGGCATCGGTTTCGTTGCCGACATGCTGGCCAAGGTCGGGGCGCCTGCCGCCCTGGGCTATCTGGTCTACGTGGGTGAAGTGATTGCCCCGCTGATGCTGCTGGCTCTAAGCATCTTTACCCGTCCTGCCGCGCTGGTCGTGGCTGGCAATATGATCGTCGCCGTCCTGCTGGTGCATACCAGCCAGATTTTCACGCTCAATGAAACAGGCGGGTGGGCGCTCGAGCTGCAGGGCATGTTCTTCGTCGCCGCGGTCGCGGTCGCATTGCTGGGCGCCTAACCGCTACAGCCTGGGCGGTACGGAAGGGCGCTTCAATTAAGATCCTGCCGCCTTGTCGCCGAAAATTGCAATAGCATCACTGTGGCGGAAAGCATAATGTTGAAAAATTGCTTCTGAGGACGATTAAACCGTGCTACATTCTGAAAACGATTTCACGCCAACGTACCGTGAACCGCGCGGGAGATAATGGCCGTCGATGCTGACTCTCGCTCCATTCCATTCCGAGGAAGGTCGAGACATGAAACTGTTTTCATCCGCATCATTGTTCAAATTGGGTGTGACTGCTGCCGTATTACTTGCTTCAATGCAAAATGCGAGCGCAGGTCCAGCCACTGACGGTCAGCAGCAACAAAGTGCTGGCGGGCGGGCAACCGGCCAGTTTCATGCTTAAGCAACAGCTTGTTTTGGAGTAACAACGGCTGGGGTGGCGAAAAGTTCTATAACGCCGGTGCCGTCGCCTGGCTCAAGAAGGACTGGAAGTCGAACGTCGTGCGCGCCGCGATGGGCGTGGAAGAGGGCGGCGGCTACCTGCAAGACCCGGCCGCCAACAAGGCCAGGGTCAGGGCGGTGGTCGACGCCGCCATCGCCAACGACATGTACGTGATTATCGACTGGCATACCCACCATGCCGAGCAGTATCAGCCGCAGGCGATCGCCTTCTTCCAGGAGATGGCTCGCACCTACGGCAACAATCCGCACGTGATTTACGAGATCTACAACGAGCCCCTTGCAGATCTCCTGGAGCGGCATCATCAAGCCGTATGCGAATGCCGTCGTCAAGGCCATTCGCGACATCGATCCCGACAACCTGATCATTGTCGGCACGCCGCAATGGTCGCAAAAAGTCGATGAAGCCTCGCGCGACCCCATCACCGGCTATCGCAATATCGCCTACACGCTGCATTTTTACGCCGGTTCGCATGGCCAGTATTTGCGCGACTGGGCCAGCACCGCTATGCAAAACGGCATCGCCCTGTTCGTGACGGAATGGGGCGCGGTCGACGCGTCCGGCGACGGCGCGGTCAATGCCGGGGAAACCTGGGCCTGGGTCGACTTCATGAAAAAGAATGGCATCAGCAATGCCAACTGGGCCTTGAACGACAAGGTCGAAGGCGCATCGGCCCTGGTGTCGGGTGCGAGCGCGACCGGCGGCTGGGCGGCAAATCAATTGACCGCGTCCGGCGCGCTGGCGAAAGACATCATCGCGCACTGGCCCGGCGCCACCCCGACGCCAGGCTGCACGACCGTGACCGTGCCTGCCACTGTGCAAGCCGAATCGTATTGCAATATGTCCGGCGTGCAGCTTGAGAACACGAGCGACAGCATGGCGGCGGCCAGAACGTCGGCTATATCGATACGGGCGATTGGATGACCTACAGCGTGACCGTGCTTAAGAGCAGCGGGCAGCTACAAGGTGACGTATCGCGTGGCCATCACGGCTCTAAGCACGGGCGTCATTCAGCTCGAGCAGGGCGGTGGCGCGCCCGTGTTCGGCACGGTCAATGTGCTCAATACGGGCGGCTGGCAGAACTGGAACAACGTCAGCCACAGCGTGACGCTGGCGGCCTAGCAAGCAGACCATCGCGATCCGGGCCAAGGCGGGCGGCTTCAATCTCAACTGGTTCAAGATCGAAGCCAATGGCGTCACCCCGCCCGGCAATGCGATCACGATGCAGGCCGAGGATTACCTGGTCATGAATGGCGTGCAGCTGGAAGCGAGCAGCGACGCGGGCGGCGGCCAGAACGTCGGCTATCTCGATGCTTAGGCGACTGGATGTCCTACCCGAGCGTGACCATCCCGGCCAGCGGCGACTACATCGTCGAGTATCGCTATGCCAGTCTGAATGGCGGCGGCAACCTGAGTTTCGAAGAAGCGATGCGGCACGCCATCGTATGGCGCGATCAATATTCCGGCGACGGGCGGCTGGCAAACCTGGGCCACGGCCAGGCACACGGTCAGGCTCAGTGCGGGCGCCCACAAGTTCGGGATCAAGGTCAACAACGGCGGGTGGAATCTGAACTGGTTCCGTATCAGTCCGGCTAATTGATTGCAGCCTGACGTGGATTCAATAGCGCGCCATCGCGGCGGCCAGCTCGGCCCCCATGTGGCGCGCGAAGATCGCCTCGAGGGTGCCGTCCTGGCGCATTGCGGCCAGGGTCTGGGACATTAAGGCAACCGTCGCCTCCGGCACCCGCCGCCTGGAAATGACCAGGCAGCCGACCACCTGATCCTTTTGCGCCCAGTCCATGATCCTCAGGCTTAGCCGCGGCGGTCTCGGCACGCAGCGGCACCCAGCTGGTCTGCAGCGCGATGATGGCTTGCACGCGCCCGGTCTTCACCAGGCGCATCAAGGCCGTGAAATCGACCGCGTCATACACGCGCCCTTGTGTGCGCAATCCGGCCAGCCAGGCGTCCAGCGTCGGACCATGGCGGAAGCTCTTCACGGCCGCCACCTTGTAGCGCGGGTCGGCAGCCAGTTCGTCCAGCGAACGCACGCCAGGATCGACGTCCTTGCTCAGCAGGACATAATTGCGCGACGCAAAATAGGGGAGGAAATGGGCGAACGTTTCACGGGCGGGACTGGAAATGCCGGACACCGTCATGTCGAGCTTGCTTAGAGCTTCGAGCATGGTCCAGATGCGCACCCGCGATTCGAGCACCATGGTCAGCTGGCAGCCGGTGCGGCGCCGCAATTCGTCGACGACATCGGTATCGATCCCGTGCCAGGTCCCGTCGGCAGCGCGCGAATTGAGCGCGCCATGGTCGTAGAACGCGACCTTGTAACTGCCGCACGGGGTGGCGGCAGCCGCTGTCTGCGAGGCGAGTGCAAGCAGGCCGATCAAGAGGAGGCGGGACGTCATGGTCGTTGAGGCAAAAGAACCGTAAGTTGTCGCAGTTCAATCCTACTCCGATTTTTGACAAGCCGGGGCCCCGCACCCGGTCCCGTCAGGTGTGTTCGGCGCGCAACAGATTCTTCTGGACCTTGCCCATGGTGTTGCGTGGCAACTCGGCGACCACGTGGCACTGCTTGGGGATCTTGAAGTTGGCCAGCATGGACTTGAGTTCCAGCAGGATGCGCGCCGGATCGGGCCGGGCGCCGGCCGCCGCCACGATCACGGCCACCCCGACTTCGCCGAAATCGGCGTCCGGGATGCCCACCACGGCACTTTCGGCCACGCCCGGCATGCTGTTGAGGACAGTCTCGATTTCGGCCGGATAGACGTTGTAGCCGCCGCTGATGATCAGGTCCTTGCTGCGGCCCACGATCGTGACATAGCCGTCGCCATCGATCTTGCCCACGTCGCCGGTCTTGAAGTAGCCGTCGGCGGTGAATTCTTCCCGCGTTTTCTCGGGCATGCGCCAGTAGCCGGAAAAGATATTCGGTCCCTTGACTTCGATGCCGCCAATCTCGCCTGGCGCCACCGGCCGGCCGTGTTCATCGGCCACGCGCAGGCTCACGCCCGGCAGCGGGAAGCCGACCGTGCCGCCGCGCCGCTCGCTGCGCCCGCCGTGGCGCGCATCGGGGCCGTATGGGTTGGAGGTGAGCATGACGGTCTCGCTCATGCCATAGCGTTCCAGGATGGTGTGCCCGGTGCGGGCTTGCCACTGGCGGAAGCTGTCCAGCAGCAGCGGCGCCGAGCCGGAAATGAACAGGCGCATATGGCGCGTCACGTGGACGTCCAGGCCAGGTTCGGCCAGCATGCGCACGTAGAGCGTGGGCACGCCCATGAAGATGGTGGCCTCGGGCAGCCGGGCCAGCACGCGCTTTGGATCGAACTTGGCGAACCAGAGCATCTTGCTGCCATGGAGCAGGGCGCCATGCACGGCGACGAACAGGCCGTGAATATGGAAGATCGGCAGGGCGTGGATCAGCACGTCGCCGCGCTGCCAGCCCCAGTAGGTTTTCAGGATCTGCGCGTTGCTGAGCATGTTGCCGTGCGAGAGCTGCGCGCCCTTGCTGCGGCCGGTGGTCCCGCTCGTGTACAGGATGACGGCCAGGTCAGCCGGCCTTGCGCGCGGCCACCGTGTGCTGGTCGCTGCACTGCGCCGCTTGCGCGAGCAGGGTGCCGCTGCGGTCGTCGTCCAGGGTCAGGACGTGGCGCGCGCCGTTGTTGCGGGCCAGTGCATTGACCCAGTCCAGATTGGCGCTGCTGCAGACCACCACTTCGGGCTGCGCGTCGCCCAGAAAATGGGTCATCTCGGCCTGGCGGTAGGCGGTGTTCAGGGGCAGGAAAACGAAGCCTAAGCGCAGCAGCGTGGCCAGGTACAGCATCAGCGCCTCGACCGATTTTTCAGCCTGCATGGCGATGCGCGCGCCGGGCGCCAGGTTCAGCGATTCAAGCAGCACGGCCATCATCGCGGTGCCGCGTTCCAGGTCGCGCCAGCTGTAGGCGAGGCCGTTGTCGGTCTCGATGGCGACCGTGTCGAGGTCGGACAGGGAACGCTGCACGCAGCGCCGCAAACAGGTTGTCATTCATGCCGGGCTCCGAATTCATTGAGCGCGTATCTTATCCGAGTTCAGCGGGCCTGGTTCAGAGCGATTTCTTCATCAGGTCGAGGAAGCCTTTCAGGACCGGCGAGGCATTGTCGCGGCGCCAGGCCAGGCCGGTTTCGACCAGCGGCGTTTCCTGCACCAGCGGGTGGTATTCCACGCCCGGCCGGCGCAGGTTGCTGACCGATTGCGGCACCAGCGCGATCCCCATGCCGAGCCGAGACCAGGCTGACGATGGTCTGCATCTGGATCGCTTCCTGCCCGATCGCGGGCGTGACAGCCAACCGCGCGGAACACGGACAAGATCGCGTCGTACAGGCCGGGCGAGATTTCACGCGGGAAGATAATCAGCGGCAGGGGCGGCAGCGTGCGCAGGTCCGCCGCGCGTCCGGCGCGCAGTTCCGCCAGGCCGGCCCGGGGCGGCCAGGATCAGCGCTTCGTTCAGCACCGGCAGGTAGTCCAGGGCCGCCCGGGCCTTGTCCGGCAGCGGCGGGATCAGCAGGCCTAAGCATCGATGCGCCCGCCCATCAAGTCGTCCAGCTGCAAATCGGAAGTCGCTTCCCGCAGCGTGATCTGCACTTGCGGACAGGCGGCGCGGTAGGCGCGCAGGAAGGGCGGCAGCACGCTGTAGTCGGCCGAGGAGACGAAGGCGAGCGTGAGCTTGCCGCTCGCGCCGGAGGCGGCGCGCTGCACCAGGCCCGGCAGTTCATGCCTAGCCTGGGCCAGCAGGCGGCGCGCCTCGGGCAGCAGGGCCGCGCCGGCCCCCGGTGAGCGCGACGCCGCGCCGGTTGCGGTCGAACAGGGGCGCGCCCAGCAGGCCTTCCAGGGCAAAGATGGCTTGCGACAGGGGCGGCTGGGTCATCTGGAGGCGCTGCCGCGCGGCCGAAATGGAGTTCTTCGGCGACGGCGACAAAGTAGCGCAGCTGGCGCAGTTCGATGGGGCTGGACATGTTCTGTGATATGTATTGAGTCTTACAGGGTATTAAATCATATATTGGACAACTAGTGGCCGACGCGGCACACTGATACTCTTATTCGCATTCTTGCTTCAGGAGCCGCCATGCCGACCTACCGTTCCCGTACCACCACCCACGGCCGCAATATGGCTGGCGCACGCGCACTGTGGCGCGCCACCGGCATGAAGGACGGCGACTTCGACAAGCCGATCGTCGCGGTGGTCAATTCCTTCACCCAGTTCGTGCCGGGCCACGTGCACCTGAAGGATCTGGGCCAGCTGGTTGCGCGCGAGATCGAGGCGGCGGGCGGCGTGGCCAAGGAATTCAACACGATCGCCGTCGACGACGGCATCGCCATGGGCCACGGCGGCATGCTGTATTCGCTGCCGTCGCGCGACCTGATCGCCGATTCGGTCGAGTACATGGTCAATGCCCACTGCGCCGATGCGATGGTGTGCATCTCGAACTGCGACAAGATCACCCCGGGCATGCTGATGGCCGCCATGCGCCTGAATATCCCGGTGGTGTTCGTCTCAGGCGGGCCGATGGAAGCGGGCAAGGTGCTCAAGGTGGTCGACGGCCAGAAGAAAATCATCAAGCTGGACCTGGTCGACGCCATGATCAAGGCTAGAAGCGACAGCAGCGTAAGCGACGCCGACGTGGCCGAAATCGAGCGCTCGGCCTGTCCGACCTGCGGTTCCTGCTCCGGCATGTTTACCGCCAACTCGATGAACTGCCTGACCGAAGCGCTGGGCCTGTCCCTGCCGGGCAACGGCACCATCCTGGCCACCCACGCCGACCGCAAGGAGCTGTTCCTGCGCGCCGGGCGCCTGGTGGTCGAACTGGCCAAGCGCTACTACGAACAGGATGACGCCACTGTCCTGCCGCGCGCGATCGCCACCAAGGCCGCGTTCGAAAACGCGATGGCGCTCGACGTCTCCATGGGCGGCTCCACCAACACGGTGCTGCACCTGCTGGCTGCGGCGCATGAAGCCGGGGTCGAATTCAAGATGGCCGACATCGACCGCATTTCGCGCAAGGTGCCATGCCTGTGCAAGGTCGCGCCGATGACGGACAAATTCCACATCGAAGACGTGCACCGCGGCATGGGCATCACCGCCATTCTCGGCGAGCTGGCGCGCGCCGGCCTGCTCGATACCTCGGTCTACAGCGTGCATGCGCCGACCCTGGGCGAGGCGATCGAACGCAACGACATCAAGCGCAGCGACGACCCGGCCGTGCACCAGCTGTTCCGCGCGGCGCCCGGTGGCGTGCCGACCCAGACCGCGTTTTCGCAGTCCGAGCGTTTCGACGCGCTCGATCTGGACCGCAGCACCGGCTGCATCCGCGACAAGGCGCACGCCTATTCGCAGGACGGCGGGCTCGCGGTCCTGTACGGTAATCTGGCCGAAAACGGCTGCATCGTGAAAACGGCCGAAGCGTGGACGAAAGCATCCTCAAATTCAGCGGCAAGGCGCGCGTGTTCGAGAGCCAGGACGCGGCGGTCGAAGCGATCCTGGGCGATACCGTGCACGAGGGCGACGTCGTCATCATCCGCTACGAAGGCCCCAAAGGCGGGCCGGGCATGCAGGAAATGCTGTACCCGACGTCGTACATCAAATCCAAGGGTCTGGGCAAGGCGTGCGCGCTGTTTACGGACGGGCGCTTCTCGGGCGGCTCGTCGGGTCTGGTCATCGGGCACGCGTCGCCGGAGGCGGCCGAAGGCGGCGCCATCGGCCTGGTGGAAGAGGGGGACATGATCGACATCGATATCCCGGCGCGCACGGTCAACCTGCGCGTGAGCACAGAGACGCTGGCACAGCGCCGCGCCGCCATGGACGCGCGCGGCGACGCTGCCTGGAAACCGGAAGGGCGCGAGCGCTATGTCTCGCAGGCGCTGCAAGCCTATGCGGCGCTGACTACCTCGGCGGACCGGGGCGCGGTGCGCGATTTGTCGCAACTGGAAGCGTTAAGTGGTAGCTGCAGCCCCGTCGCCGGGGCTGCGTCCGGGTTCATCTCAGGCGTGTACTTGCAGCACCAGCTTGCCGTTATTTGAGCCGTCGAACAGCTTCTGGAACGTCTCCGGGAATGTCTCCAGTCCCTGCACCACGTCTTCGCGGCTTTTCAGTTTGCCTTGCGCCAGCAGGGCGCCCATCGCGCTGATGGCTTCCATCGCGCGGGATAGTAGTCGGCCACCATCACACCGCGCATCGTGGCGCGCTTGACCAGCAGCTGTATGTAGTTGGCCGGTCCCTTGATCCCGTCGGTGCTGTTGTACTGCGAGATCGCGCCGCAAATGACGATGCGCGCGCCATGCGCCAGGCGGTTCAGCACCGCGTCCAGGATGTCGCCGCCGACGTTGTCAAAGAAGACGTCCACGCCCTTTGGCGCATGCTGCTTGAGCGCGGCCGCCAGGTCTTCGCTCTTGTAGTCGATGGCCGCGTCAAAGCCCAGTTCCTCGACCAGGTAGCGGCATTTGTCGGCGCCATGCGCTGAATGCCGATCACGCGCTCCCGTGCGCCTTGGCCAGCTGGCCCACAATCGCACCCACCGCTTGCCGGCCGCGCCGGATACCACCACCGTGTCGCCCGCCTTCGGCTGGCCGACATCGAACAGGCCGAAGTAGGCGGTCAGGCCGGTCATGCCCAGCACGCTCAGGAACATTGGCAGCGGCGCCAGTTTCGGGGTTCACCTTGTTCAAGCCCTGGCCGTTCGAGATCGCGTATTCCTGCACGCCGAGCAGGCCGGACACATGGTCGCCGACGGCAAAGTTCGCATTGTTCGAGGCTTCCACCCGGCCCACCGCGATGGCGCGCATCACTTCGCCAATGCCGACCGGCGGCATGTAGGAGTCTTCGCTGGCATTCATCCAGCCGCGCATGGCCGGGTCCAGCGACAGGTACTGGAGCTTGACCAGCACTTCGCCGTCGCCCAGGGCGCGCAGCGGCTCGCTGGCGTAGGTGAAGTCGCTGCGTTTGATTGCAGCCTAAGCAGGGCGGGCGGCAAGGCGGAACTGGTGGTTGACGGTGTTCATGGAATCCTTTCGGGTGGGTTCGGGATGTTCTGTTGATGGAAATCAGTATAGGCTTCGAGAATCGCCTTGATAAGTCATCAATAAGGCGATACATTGTTGACCATTACGGAACAATAGGCCTCGCTTCATGCTCAACCCTCAGCACCTGGCCATCTTCGCCACCATCATCCGGACCGGCAGCATCAGCGCGGCGTCGGTCGAGCTTGGCTGCGGCAAATCGGTCGTGTCGCGCCAGCTGGCGCGGCTGGAGCAGGATCTGGGGGCGCGCCTGATCCAGCGCTCGACGCGCCGCCTGGCCCTCACCGAGATCGGCGAGCAGGTGCTGCGCGAGGCGCAGCAGATCGAACGGGCACTGAACAACATCGAGCAGCTCACCGAACAGCATCTGCAGGAGGTGCGCGGGATGCTGCGGGTGTCGTGCTCGATGGCGGGGCGGCGCCAGCTGGTGCCGCTGCTGGCCGAATTCACGGCGCGCTACCCGCAAGTGAAAGTGGCGCTGCGGCTGGAAGACCATATGGTGGACCTGATCGCCGAGCAGATCGACGTCGCCATCCGTACCACCAGCCTGGTCGACTCGACGCTGATCGCGCGCAAGCTGTCGGGCAACCCGACGGTGATCGTGGCGGCGCCGTCCTACCTGGCGCGGGGCCTAAGCACCCCGGAATCGGTGGAGGCGCTGCAGCAGCATGCCTGCCTGGTCTACGCGGTCGGCGCGCGGTGTACGACGAGTGGACCTTCATCGGGGAGGCCGGGCAGTTCACGGTGCGGGTGGACGGACCGCTGCAAATGAACGATGGCGGCGCGCTGGTGACGGCGGCGGCGGCCGGGGTGGGCATCCTGCGCGTGCCGCTGCCGCTGGTGGCCGACGAACTGGCCAGCGGGGCGCTGGTGCAGATCCTGGCGCACTGCAAGATGCCGCCGGGGCAGTCGAACTACGCGGTCTATCCGGCGCGCGACTTCCTGGCCCTCAAGACGGCCGCGTTTGTGGATTTCCTGATCGAGAAAATGGGCGGTTAGCGGCGCAATCAGGGGACATCGCCAGCACCAACGGTGAAACTGGTATATGATGGTCGTCATGAAACCGAAATCTGCCAAACCAGCCACCAGCCGCAAGGAAGCCACGCACGAGCGCATCGTCGAGGTGGCAGCACGCGCGATCCGCCGCAGCGGCTATGGCGGCACCGGCGTGGCCGACATCATGAAGGAAGCGGGACTGACCCACGGCGGCTTCTATGCGCACTTCGCATCGCGCGATGCGCTGCTGGCCGAGGCGGGCGACCGGGCCGGCGCCGAATCGGTGGCGCTGGCGGCGCGTGGCGGCGGCCGCGCCCCCTGGCCAGGCCCTGCAGGCCATGATGGCGGCCTACCTGTCGCCGCAGCATATGGCGGCTATAGAAACCGGCTGTCCGGTGTCGGCCCTGGGTTCGGAAATGCCGCGCCAGGCGCCGGAAGTGCGCCGGGTAGCGACCATCCATATCAAGGAAATGATCGATCTGTTCGCGCGCCAGCTGCCCGACTGGGGGCAGCCGCAGGCGCACGAGCAGGCCATGGCACTGGTCTGCGCGCTGATCGGCACCACCATGATGGCGCGGGCAGTGGACGATCCCAAGCTGTCCGCCGCCTTGTGCGCCGCCACGCTGAAACAATTTGCCCCGACCGCGGCATAAGCGCGCCACGGTCATTTTTTTAATTAATAATATGACGGTCGTCATATTCAAAGGAGCCACGATGAAAGCACTTGTCTTCAAGGCCTATGGCAAAGACAGCCAGACCGAATTCGCCGATGTCGCGCGGCCCACGATCGCAGCCGACGAGATACTGGTCCGCGTGCACGCTGCCGGTCTCAATCCGGTCGATTACATGATTCCCAAGGGCCTGTTCAAGCCGATTCTGAGGTTCAAGCTGCTTACCACGCTGGGCAGCGATCTAGCCGATGTGGTGGTGGACGTGGGCAGCCGGGTGACCCGCTTCAAGACCGGCGATGCGGTTTTTGCCAGTGTCTTTGACATGGGCAAGGGGGCGCTCGCCGAATTTGTCGCCGTGCCCGAGCACGCCGCCGCGCTGAAGCCACGCCCAACCTGGACTTCGTGCAGGCAGCGGCCATTCCGATGGTCGGCCTGACGTCCTGGCAGGCGCTCACCGAGCGGATGGCGCTCAAACCGGGGCAAAGGTATTCATTCCGGTAGGCGCGGGCGGCATCGGATCGTTCGCGATTCAGCTGGCAAAAAGCCTGGGCGCGACCGTGGGTACGACGACCAGTACCGGCAATGTCGATTTCGTGCGTGGTCTCGGTGCCGACGAGGTCATCGACTACAAGACGACGCAGTTTGCCGACGTGCTGGGCGGTTACGACGCCGTGCTGGGCACGGTCAGGGGAGAGGACCTCGAGCAGGCCGTGCAGATCGTGACACCGGGGAGCGCGGTCGTGTCGCTGGTCGGCCCGCCGGATGCCGCCTTCGCCGCAAAGCGCGGCATGAACTTCATCATGAAGTTCGTCTTTGGCCTACTGAGCCGCAAGATGATCCACCTGGCCGTCCTACCATGGCGCCCGCTATTCATTCCTGTTCTTGCGGCCCGATGGGCGCCAGCTGGCCCAGATCGGCGCGCTGCTCGAATCGTCAAGCATCCGGCCCGTGATCGACCGGGTGCTGCCGTTCGCCCAGGCGAAGGAGGGACTGGCGTATCTCGAACAGGGCAGGGCCAAGGGCAAAGTTGTGGTGCAACTGGTGAGCGAATAGGTCTCGTGCGGCCAGCGCGGGCCCGATCACGCCTCGTTGAACACGACCGAATGGGCAAGCCGCACGTCCATCATCGACTGCTCGGCGTCCTGCGTGAAGCCGGCCCGCGGATAGGCGCAGAACAGGTCGAATTCATCGCTCTTGCACAGGCGTGCCCACAGGTGTTCCAGCCGGATGGTCGCCTCGCGCTCGCCGTTGGCCCATAACAGCGCGACCATTTCACCGAAGGCGCGCACCCGGACATGGCTTAAGCACGGGCCCGCTTGAGCAAGGTACGCACCAGGGACAGAAACAGCGCTTCATCGGGCCAGCCGTCGCGCATGAATGCCGAGAGCGCGCATGTGGCATCGATGGCGATAAACTGATCGTGGGCGATCGCACCCGGCATGTCGATGCCGGACACCTGCAGGCGGTTGGTCAGCAGCTCGGTGTGGCTGCCGGTCGCGATGATGATGACCGCTTCGTCCAGCCCCAGCGCGGACGCCACATAGCCTTCGAGGGCGTCAAGGAAGGCGGCGTCATCGTCATAAATTTGCACGCAGTGCTCGCACGCAGCCATTTCGGCCCAGAACACATTGATACTCTTCCGCTGCTTTGGCACGTAGGACGTCGTCATAGAAAGATATCGTTGCGTTTTGGATACTTATCATAACCAGCCCCCGCGGTCCGCACCAAGGTTGTACGTTTGATTCAGATCAACCTGTGCCCGATTGACTTAGGGCTGGGCGTGTGGGTCGGCAGCGCCGGTTCGCGCTCCGGTGGCATACTAGGCGCCTTCCCTTATCGAAAGATTCATCCATGCTGAAGGTGCTTGGCATTTCTGGCAGTCTGCGCAAGAGCTCCGTCAATTCCGCCTTGCTGCGCAGCGCCCGCCAGCTGGCGCCAGACGGCGTCGCGTTGACGATTTTCGGCGGGGTCGGCCAGCTGCCCCTGTTTAACCCCGATCTGGAAGCGGATCTGCCGGAGCCGGTGCTGGCATTGCATGCGGCAGTCGCGCAGGCCGATGCCTTGCTGTTCGCCAGCCCGGAATATGCGCACGGGGTCACAGGCGCGATCAAGAACACGCTCGACTGGCTGGTCAGTTTTGAACCGTTTGCCGGAAAGCGGGTCGCCGTCTGGAACGCGGCCGCGCGGGCGCACCATGCCGATCTGGCGCTGCGTGAAACGCTGCAGACCATGGACGCCGTGATCGTGGCGCCTAAGCATCGGGTGTCATTGCGCTGCCGGGGCCGATGCCGGAGCACGAGATGGTGGCGCACCAGGCGGTGTCGTCCGCGATACGCAGCCGCCTGCTGGCCCTCATGCAGGCGCGCTGATGGCATACTGCTGATTCATCAGCGCAAACGAGAATGCACGTGCACAAACTACTTTCCGAATTAAGCCGCCTGTATCTGCTGCCCGGGACGACGTCCCCGGAAGCGTTCCGGCAGCACATGGCCGATCCTGCCGCCTTCCCGGTCCGTCTGGCCGCGCCCGACGGGACCGCGCGCGCTGGTGCTCAGCTTCCCTGCCAATGGCAACTGGGCGCTGCTGTGCGCGGTGGCCAACGCCATGCAGACCGAACTTGGACTGCCACACACCGGCGGTCAGCATTTCCGGCGTCGACGGCTTCGGGCTCTGGCTGTCGCTGTCGCGCGCCATGCCTAGGCCGCGCAGCGCACCGAATTTGCGGCGCTGCTGCGCCAGGCCTATTGTCCCGACCTGGCCCCGTTTCCCGCAGAAGCGGAGCTGCCGCCTTGCGCGCGCAGCGGAACCGACAAGTGGTCGGCGTTCATCCACCCCGATCTGGGCGCGTCGTTCGCCGACGAACCCTGGCTGGAAGTGACGCCGCCCGAGCATGGCCAGGTCGCCTTGCTGGAGCACCTGGAGAGCATCAGCGACGCCCAGTTCGCGCAGGCGCTCGGCCTGCTGCGCGCCAAACAGGGCGCCGCGCCGGCGGGCGGCAGGCGCCGCGCCACCGCCAGGCTTGCTGCTGGCCGACGCCACGCTGGAAGACATCGTCCGGCACCTGCACGCCAAAAACATCGAACCGACCTTCCGCCATCTGATTCGCTGAGACACGCCATGCTCACTATTCTGGGAAAACCCACTTCCATCAATGTCCGCAAGGTGCTCTGGACCTGCGCCGAGATCGGCCTGCCGTTCTGAACAGGAGTCCTGGGGCTCGGGCTTTCGCAGCACGGACGATCCGGCTTTTCGCGCGCTCAATCCGAACGCGATGGTGCCCGTCATCCGCGGCGGCGATGTGGTGCTGTGGGAGTCGAACACCATTTGCCGCTACCTCGCCGCGCAGCACGAGCGCCACGACCTGCTGCCGAAGCGGCTCCAGGCGCGCACTGGTCGAGCAATGGATGGACTGGCAGGCCGGGGAGCTCAATAACGCGTGGCGCTACGCCTTCATGGCGCTGGTGCGCCACAGCCCGGCCCATACCGACGCCGCAGCCCTGGCGCACAGCGCCATCGCTGGAACCGCCACATGCAGATCCTGGAAGACCAGCTGCGCAAGACCGGCGCCTTCGTCACGGGCGACACCTTTACCCTGGCCGACGTGGTGCTGGCGCTGTCGGTCAACCGCTGGCTGATGACGCCGATCGAACGGCCCGACTGTCCCGCCGTCGCCGCCTACATGGAGCGGGTGGGGGAGTACCGGCCCGGCTTTGGCCTCTATTGCCGCAACGGCACGCCCTGAGGGGGCGGACAGCGCTTAAGCAGAAATTTGCCATTCGGATAACAAATTAGTTGCAATTGGGGCAAATTCGGTCAAAATAGCGGCCGTGCACGAAGTCTTTCCCCTTGAAAATATAAAGAAATATGACACTCCTGGCTAAATCGCTTTGCCTGCTTGCTCCGTTCGTCCTGTCGGGCTGCTTCACCATCAAACTGGACAATGTCGTGCGCGACACCGCCGACGTCAGCAAGAACGCGTATCAGTCGCTGTCGGCCAAGTGGGATGGCAAGAAGAAGGCCAAGACCGCCAATGTGATCAGCCATTCGTACGTGGGCAGCAGCAACCAGACCGTGGCCGAGATCAAACAGCAGTGCGAGAACGAGGCCGCGCAGAAGCTGCGCGCCATGGCTAAGCGCCGACGACGCGCGTACACCCTGATCGACAACGAGGTCGTCACGATCAATGGCGCGGTCGCCGCCAACTGCAAGGTCGGCATGGACAAGCCGAAGCAGCGGCCAGCTGATCGTGCCGGGCGCTCAGCGGGCTGCTGCCCGCTGCGCCTTGACATGCTTCATGATCGTCACGAAGCTGTCGGTCCAGTATTGCTGGCGGTGCGCCGCCAGATAGTCGATCAGCTGCTGATGCGCCTGCGCCGACACGGCCAGGTAATCGCCGCCGATGCCATGAAACGTGAAATTGACCATGGTCCCGCGGGCGCCAGCCGCCTCCACCAGCGCGATCAGGTCCTTGCCGCTGGTGTCGACCGGCACAAACACGCGGACCGCGGCCGGATCGATCTCGTTCATCGATGCGGCCACCGCCTGCGCCACCCCCGCCTTGATTGCCACAAATTCCCCCGCCACCATGCGGCATGGATAGGCTCTGCCATGCCTACCAGCACCTCGCCGCAGGGCAGGGCCAGGGTGCGCTCGCGCCGGCCGTCGATCGCCTGCAGCATCGTGTTGGCGAGCAGGATCTGGTCGCGCATTTGCGCCACGCTGGTGCTGACCAGGTCGCGGTGGGGCTGGACCCAGGAGCGGCCCGCCACCGCGCTCGAACACTGGTGGAACAGGGTGTGGTTGCCCAGCTCGTGACCTCGCCCCGCTGCCGCACGCCACTCGTTCAGGCGTTTGCCGACCGAGGGATTCGACAGCTGCAGATAAAAGGTGGCGCGCAGGCCTACCTTTGTCGAGCGCGGGCAGGGCATTGTCCAGCTGGGAGTCGAGCGCATCGTCGTAGGCCAGGCTGACCGCCGCGCGCCGCCGGGCCAGGCGAAGCGCTCCGGGGGCGCCACTTGCCGGCCACGGGCAGGGCGGCCAGCAAGACCAGACACAGCAGCACGGCGCGGCCGCGGGCGGCGGAGAGGGGGGCATGAAGGATCCTTGCGGTCGACGGGAAGCACCCATTGTAGCGATGTCCCGCGGCGGCAACGCGGTTTTGCCTGCGCAGGGAATTTATTCGGTAGAACGACAATCTGATGAGTAATCTGGTTTATGATCGACGCGCTGCTTGCACTTTTTGCAATCAGGTCATCGCACACTTGAGGAGAGATCAATGCAATTACCACAGCGGTTGGCGGCAGAAGTTCTCGGTACTTTTTGGCTGGTGCTTGGCGGCTGCGGCAGCGCAGTCCTGGCGGCCGGGTATCCCGGCCTGGGCATCGGTTTTCACGGCGTTTCCCTGGCCTTCGGCCTGACGGTGCTGACCATGGCGTTTGCCATCGGCCACATCTCCGGTTGCCACCTGAACCCGGCCGTCACGCTCGGCCTGAGCGCGGCCGGGCGGTTTCCCAAAAGTGAAGTGCTGTGGTACTGGATTGCGCAAGTGGTAAGCGCCTGTGTTGCCGCCATGGCGTGCTGTACCTGATCGCCAGCGGCAAGCCCGGCTTCGAAACGGGCGGTTTCGCCGCCAACGGCTATGCCGATCTTTCGCCCGGCAAGTATTCGATGATCGCCGCGCTGGTGTGCGAAATCGTCATGACCTTCATCTTCCTGATGGTCATCCTGGGCGCCACCGACGGCCGGGCGCCCGCGGGCTTCGCCCCGATCGCCATTGGCCTGTGCCTGACCCTGATT
This sequence comes from Massilia sp. H-1, assembly GCA_024703915.1. Taxonomy (GTDB): domain Bacteria; phylum Pseudomonadota; class Gammaproteobacteria; order Burkholderiales; family Burkholderiaceae_D; genus Telluria_A. The sequence continues at coordinate 4,955,312 of CP087969.1, forward strand.
CACCTGATCAGCATCCCGGTCACCAATACCTCGGTCAATCCGGCGCGCAGCACCAGCCAGGCCCTGTTTGCCGGGGCGGAATACGTGCAGCAACTGTGGCTGTTCTGGCTTGCGCCGCTGATCGGCGCGGCCTTGGCGGGCTTTGCCTACCCCGCGCTGTTCGAGAACCGTTCAGCGCGCTGACGCTCTAAGCAGGTGAACTTCCAGTTCGCCCCGTGTGATCTGGCCCAGCCGGGTCAGCACGAGGGCGCCTTTAGGATCGAACAGGAGCGTGGTCGGATAGGCCTTGACCCTGAACTGCTGCAGCGTCTGGGTGTCGCCCGCAATGATCGGATAGGTCACGTGCAAGGCCTGGGCGTAGCGCCGCAGCTTGGCCAGGCTGTCGCCGTCGGCGGCCAGGCCCAGCACGACAATGTCGTCGCGCGTGCGACAGCGCTTCCAGTTCCGGCATCTCCTTGATGCAGGGGGCGCACCAGGTCGCCCACACGTTCAGGACGATCCATTTGCCCCGGTAGCGCTCGAGCGTATGCTGCTGTCCCTGCACGTCGGTCAGGTGGAAGCCGTAGGCTTAAGCACGCAGGCGAGCAGGGCCGCCAGTGCCAGCGCTCGGCCAGACGCGCCATGCAGGGACGGCGTCCATTACAGCTGTCCGGAAATCCCGAGCACCAGTGCCCGGTTGGCCGTGAGCTGGATGCCCGTCACGTGGCGGTACAGCGGCACCTGGTAGAACAGGTAAGCCTGGGTCTTGCCCGGCAGCGCGATGCTCAGGCCGGGGCTGGCGTACAGGTAGCGTCCGCCGCTGCTGTCCGGTTCGGCATCGCTGCCGCTGTCGGCGCGCTTGTGCACATAGTTCAGCTGGGCCAGCACGCCGATGGTGCTGGTCAATCCCTTGCGTACGCCAAAGTCGAGGCCCAGTTGCGTGCCCGGCTTGTAATTGTCGCGCTGTTCAGCGCGTGCTGGACTTGTCCCTGGGCGAACCAGGCGGCGCCCGATTCGGTGAGCTTGCAGGGTGGTAATAGCCGCCCAGGATCAGGTCGGTGGTGCCGGTGCCGGGCTGCATGCTGCGCTCGCCGACGGCGCCCTTGGCATTGGCGATGTCGTATTTGCCGGTTGGCAGTTTGAGGCCAACAATGATGCCGCCCATGGCAGGCTGGAGCGGATCGTCCACCGTGTGCAACTGGTAGCGGCCCGTGACGCGCACGTCGCCCGGCTCGGTGAAGTTCCATTCGTCGACGATCTGGGCGCCATGGTGGTTGTGGATGTGCACGTGTTCGCGCTTGCCGACCGAGCCGCTCACTTCGACGCCGAAGCCATTGCCGAAGCTGTGGCTGTAGCGCAGCACGACGTTGCTGTTCTGGGTGCTCACTTCATCGTGGTGGGCGTGAATTTCGCCGACCGCCAGCTTGCGCGAACCCGTCATCGGCTGATCCTGCTTGATCGATTCGTAGCGCAGATCGAAGGCATTGCTTAGCTTCGGCCAGCGCGCTTTCGGACGTCCAGTTGCTGTTGACGGCGCAGAAAGAGGCGCCGCAGCTGGCAGCGGCCAGCGAAGGAATCAGGGCAGCGAGCGCGGCTGCGAGGAGGGGTGGGGTCAGTGTTTTCATGTTGTTCTTACCTGAAGTAATGCCCTGTCGGGGCGGGTCGTATCGAAGTCGATCTCGATTGATTTGAATCATATATTTCAAATACATGTTTTGAATTTGATGTAGGTCAAATTTTCCGAAAAGCAGCAAATATTGATGCCTTCTTTCATATTTTTGATGTGAATCAATTTTTTAAGCTGCATTCCAAATGTATGATTTGATCAAGGTCAACAGGTGCAGTTCCGCACCGGACATAACTAGGTGAGAAAAACATGAAAAGGACAATCATTTCGCAGGCCATCCTCGCACTCGTCCTCGGCGCCGCCAGCATGGCGCCAGCACTGGCGCAACACGCAGGCCACGGCGCCACCGGCGGCAGTTCGGCGGTGCAGTACCGCCCTGACGTCACGTTCACGCTGCGTACCGATATCGCCGACGGCAAGCTGGTCTTCATCAGCGAAACCGGCGCCAACAAGGGCACCGCCAACCCGACCCTGAACGTGCCCGAAGGCGCAGTGGTACAGATCAACCTGGTCAACGGCGACGGCGCCACCCACGATGTGACCGTGCCGGACTTTAATGCCAAGTCCAACCAGATCAACGACAAGGGTTCGAGCACCTCGATCGTGTTCAAGGCCGACAAGAAGGGGGAATTCACCTACATCTGCTCGCTGCCGGGCCACGTGGCAGCCAAGCATGATCGGCAAGATCATCGTCGGCGGCGCAGTTGCCGCACCGGTCGCCAAGGGTGTCGACATCTCGCGCAACCCGCTCGAAGTCAGTACGCCGGTCGGCGCACGCGGCGCCAAGAAGCTCAAGGTCAATCTGGAAACGACCGAAATCACGGGCCAGCTGGCCGACGGCACCACCTACCGCTACTGGACCTTCAACAACAAGGTACCGGGTCCCTTCCTGCGCGTGCGCGTGGGCGACGAAGTGGAAGTGAACATGGCCAATGCCAAAGACAGCCACATGATTCACTCGGTCGACTTCCACGCCGTGACCGGCCCTGGCGGCGGCGCGGCCGTCACCCAGGCGGCACCGGGCAGCAGCAAGAGCTTCACGTTCAAGGCCCTCAACCCCGGCCTGTACGTGTACCACTGCGCCACCCCGATGGTGGCCCAGCACATCTCGAACGGCATGTACGGCATGATCCTGGTCGAACCGGAAGGCGGCCTGCCGAAAGTGGACCGCGAGTTCTACGTGATGCAAGGCGAGCTGTACACGGCGCAGCGTCATGGCACCCCGGGCGAAGCCGAATTCTCGCTCGAGAAGCTGCTCAATGAACAGCCTGAACACCTGATGTTCAACGGCACCCACAATGCCCTGACCAAGACCCACCGCATGGAAGCGAAGGTCGGCGAAACGGTCCGCATCTTCTTCGGTGTGGGCGGTCCGAACCTGACCTCGAGCTTCCACGTGATCGGCGAAGTGTTCGACCGCGTGTACTCCCAGGCCGACCTGACCTCGCTGCTTAGCCAAGAATGTGCAGACCACCACGGTGGCGCCGGGCGGTGCTACCATGGTTGAATTCAAGGTGGAAGTGCCGGGCCGTTACATCCTGGTTGACCACGCCCTGTCGCGCATGGAAAAGGCCTGGCCGGTTTCCTGTACGTCACCGGCAAGGACAATCCGGACGTGTTCCGCACCGTCAGCAAGCCTGACGCCGACTCCGGACACTGATCGCAGCGTGTCCCAGCCAAGACCCGCCGTATGCGGGTCTTTTTGCATTCTAGAAAGGCGCACTATGCTCACGTCAAAGATCGACCGCCGCGAATTTCTCAAGCGCCTGCCGCTGTTCGCCGACTTCAGCGCCGACGAGCTCCTTGAACTGGCCGCCCAGACCCAGGAGATCCATGTGCCCCGAGGCACACCCATCTTTCACCGCGGCGATCCCTGCCGCGGCTTTCACATCGTCATCTACGGCCAGGTCAAGCTCGGCTTCCTGTCGGCCCAGGGCGATGAAAAAATCATCGAAATCATCGGCCCCGGCTTCCAGCTTCGGTGAAGCGCTGATGTTCATGGAAAAGCCCTACATCGTCGGCGCCACGGCCCTGGCCGACACCATGCTGCTGCATATCGCCAAGGAAGCCGTGTTCGGGGAGCTTGAACGCCATCCGGCCTTCGCGCGGCGCATGCTGGCCGGGATGAGCCGCCGGTTGCATGGCTTGATCAAGGATGTGGAATCGTATTCGCTGCGCTCGGGCAGCCAGCGCATCGTCGGCTACCTGCTCAAGGACGAGCCGGAAGGCGACGGCGCGCGTGACGCTGGCGGTGAGCAAGAAGTCACTGGCCTCGCGCCTGAACCTGACGCCCGAGTATTTCTCGCGCGTGCTGCACGACCTGGCCGAACAGAAAATGATCAGCGTCCAGGGACGCCAGATCACGATCCTCGATATCGAGCGCCTGCGCGTCTACGAAGGCTGAAGGCGCGTTCGAGGCGCGCGCAGCAGCGGCGCGCCGCGCGCCCAGGTCGCGCCCCAGCAGCACGCTGGCGATGGCCAGCAGCGCGGCGGCCGGGCGTGCCAGCAGTTCGGGATACAGCGCCGCACCGAGCAGCGCGGCAAACGCGGCCGCATGCCACCAGAACTGGCGCCGCGCATCGCCATCGGCGACGATCTCGCGCAGCGCTTAAGCACTTCGCCCTTGCGCGCAGTGGATGGTCCTGCAAGTGGTACCACAGCAGGAAGGGGACGATCTTGTACAGCATCCCGTTGACCACCCCCATCGCAAACCCCGCCACGAACACGATCCCGGTCAGCAGCGACAGCGTCTCCGCTGGCCTAAGCAGCAGCGACAGGAGCGCGCCCGCGGCCAGGCTGGCCAGCGCCAGGCGCCAGTAGAGCGTGGTGGCGTCGACCACCTTGCGCTGAGGGCGGGCCAGCAGCCAGGCGCTCAGGGCGGCCCAGGCGCACAGGATGGCGGCCAGCACGGCCGCGGCGACGCCGGCCTGTTCCGGCGCGACGATGCGCACAACGCTCCAGGCCAGCAAGGCCGCGCACAGCAGCAGGGCCGACCAGCGCGCCACCGGCGCCGGATACAGGCGGCTCGACTGGAACATGGGAATGACCTGGAAGGCCACGCACAGCACCAGCATGGCGACCCAGCCCAGCAAGCCCCAGGCCGCGTGCAGGTCGGCCAGCAGCGGCAGCGGCACCGTGAGCAGGCCGCCGAAGCCGGTGGTGAGGGTGAAGCCGAGGGCGAAGGTCACTAGCAGGCCGCCCAGCGCGATGCGCATGCCGCGCAGCATGGGCAGGGCCTTGGGCGGCGCCGCGTGCGCCAGCGCGCGCACCAGGCTGGCCAGCAGCGGCGCGAAGGCGGCGGCCAGCACCAGGGCGGCTTAAGCACGAACAGGGTGGACAGGTTCAGGCCCAGCGCCGTGGCCAGCATCAGGGTGCCCAGGATCAGGGCGCCCCAGGTGACGTGCACGGTCGAGCGGCGCAAGATCAGTTCGATGCTTAGCCACCACCGGGATCAGCTGCAGCATGGAGCCGATCATCGCCATCGACAGGTAGCCGAGCGTGAGCAGGTGGGTGGCGGCCAGCAGCGGCGTCGACCAGCGCGACGCGAAGGCGGGCGCGCCGCCTGCCAGCAGCACCAGCGCGGCCAGTAGCGCGAACCAGGGCGCGCTGAGCATGAAGCGCAAGGGCAGCTGCGGCGCGGGCGAGAGCGCATACGCGAGCTTGCGCTGCATCAGCGCTCCTCGATGACGATCTGGAACAGACCCGGTTCCGGTTGCGTGGTGCGGTACAGGTAGCCGTTGCGTTCGAGGATGCGGAACAGCGGATGCGGTTCGCGGTCGATCAGCAGGCGCACCTGCTGGCGCGGCTGCAGGGCGGTGAGCGCGTCCAGCACGCGTTCCATGGGTTCGGGGCGGGAACAGGCCGCGCAGGTCGAGGAACAGTTCCGGGGGCGTGGGCAGGGTAGTCATGGCGCTCCAGTCAAAGGAAGAACAAGGGATTCTTGGTCATGGCGGTGGTGCCGATATAGGCAAAGCAGGTCAGCGCGGCGGCAAAGGCGGCGCAGCGGGTCAGGCGGTTCTTGCCGTACTTGAGGGCGACCGAGCCCAGCAGGATGTAGGCGATCAGGGCCGTCACCTTGGCGCCCAGCCAGGGGCTGCCCCAGGGCGTCTGGCCGCTCCACCATGCCAGGCCGAGCGCGCTGGCCAGCAGCAGCGAATCGACCAGGTGGGGCAGGCTGCGCACCCAGGCGCGCGAGCATGGGCGAGCTAAGCCATCATCCACAGGCCGCGCAGCAGGAACAAGCTGCCGCTGACGGCGGCCAGGCTCATATGCAGGTGTTTCAGGAGCAGGTAGTTCATGTGGGACCCCGCACCACGGTGGCCTGGGGCGCGAGCAGGGTCGACAGCGGCACTTCGTCGAGCCGGGCCAGGTAGGCGCCGGTCGCTTCGGACAGCAAGCCCTTGAGGCGGCAGCGGCCGGACAGGGCGCAGGTATTGTCTTGCGAAAAACACTCGACCATCTGGAAGTCGGGCTCGGTCATGCGGATGACGGCGCCCAGCATGATCTGTTCGGGCGGGCGGGCCAGGCGGATGCCGCCCGAGCGCCCGCGCAGGTTGGTCAGCACGCCCAGCTGGCCGAGCTGATGGACGATCTTGGTCAGGTGGTTATGCGAGATGCCGTGCGCCTGCGAGATCTCGCGGCTGGTGATGATTTCGCCCGGGTGGGCCCCGAGGTGCATCAGTACCCGCAAGGCATAGTCGGTATAGTCGGTCAGGCGCATGGCTCTCTCCCCGGTTCAGCCTACCACTTTGAAGTCGATGATCACGGCGCCCGGCTCGCGCGCCAGGTAGGCCACGTGCAGGCGCGCGCCAAAGTGGTTGCCCAGCTGCTGCAGCAGCGGCAGCGGATCGTGGTCATTATAAAAGCGCATCGTCTCGCCGACCGACAGCGAGCCGAGGGCGCCGAAGATGGCGGCGTGGCGGAAGCGCCGGGCCACGCCGCGCGCATCGAATTCATAGACACCGAACTCGGTGTCGGGTTGGGAACAATCGTGTGCCATGAGGATACTCCAATCAGGTGAGAAAAGCGGCCGCCGTCATGCGCATGGCCGCGCGGAATCAGGCGATCAGCCTGCCGTGGCCAGGCCGCTGGCGGCCTTGGCGCGGGCAACGCGGTTCTGGAACACCAGGCGCCACATGAACAGCACCAGGAACAGCACGCCGACCGTGAACACGATGTCGCCAGGGACGCGCAGCCAGACCATGGTTTCCATGAAGCTCGAGTGGACTACCTCGGCCGAACGGGCATACCAGACGCCGCGGGTGATGCTGGCGTAAGCCTGGTAGATGCTTAGGCCGGGAGCAGCGAGATGAAGACCATCATCGCCAGACCGATGTTGAGCAGCCAGAACATCGGACGCAGGGCCGCGTCGGACCAGGCCAGGCGGTCGGACAGGCCGCGCAGGCAGAACAGCATCAGGCCGATACCGAGCATGCCGTACACGCCGAACAGCGCTGCGTGGCCGTGGGCTGCCGTCATGTTCATGCCTTGCATGTAGTACAGGGCGATCGGGGTATTGATCGAGAAGCCCAGCAGGCTTGGCGCCGACCGTATTCCAGAAGCCGACCGCGATGAAGCACAGGATGGCCCACTTGTAGTTCTGTACCCATGGCGCCGCTTTCGAGCGCTGGTAGTTGCGGTAAGCTTCGACCCCGATGATCGACAGGGGAACCACTTCCAGCGCGGAGAACATCGAGCCGATCGCGATCACCGAAGTCGGGGTCCCGGTGAAGTACAGGTGGTGCAGGGTACCGAGGATGCCGCCGAACAGGAACACGATGGTTTCGAGCACGATGGCGCTGTTGGCCGAGGCGGCGCGGATCAGGCCCAGACGGGTGAACAGCAGCGCGATGACGGCGGTGGCGAACACTTCAAAGAAGCCTTCGACCCACAGGTGGACCAGCCACCAGCGCCAGTATTCGACCATCGAGTAGTGGGTATGCTTGCCCCAGGTGAGCGAGGTGGCATAGAAGCCGCCGATGCACACCGCAGCGAGGAACACCATGGCGATCAGGCCGCGGCTGTCCGATGGTTTTTTCAGTGCTTAAGCCACAGGCCGCGTCCCAGCAGGGTGGCCCAGAACAGCAGGCCGACGAACAGCAGGATTTGCCATACGCGGCCCATGCTGGTGAATTCCAGGCCCTGGTTGCCGATCCAGAAGGCGAAGTCGGTGCCTTGCTTTTGCAGCGTGCCGAGCCAGCCGAACAGGGTCGAACCGGCGACGATGAACAGCAGCGCGTAGAACAGCACGTTCACGCCGAGCGCCTGGTATTTCGGCTCGTGGCCGGAAATGGCGGGCGCGATGTACAGGCCGGTGGCCAGCCAGGCGGTGGCGATCCACAGCACGGCGAACTGGGTGTGGATGGTGCGGCTGACGGTAAATGGCAGGATCTCGGCCAGCGGGAAGCCGAAGAAGCTGGTGCCTTCAACCGAATAGTGGGCGGTGATGATGCCCATGCCGATCTGGGCCAGGATCAGTGCCACCACCACGAAGAAGTACTTGCGGGTGGCCTTCATCGAGGCGGTCGGTTTGAGGTCGAACAGGGGATCGTTCTTCGGCGGCGCAGGGTCTTCCTCTTCCTTGTGGGTCGAATGGAAGAAGATCATGCTTAGGCGATGGCGCCGATCATCAGGATCACGCTGGCGATCGACCAGATGCCAAGCACCGGCGGTCGGGGTATTGTCGATCAGCGGTTCATGCGGCCAGTTGCTGGTGTACGACAGGCCGGTCTTGCCCGGACGGTCGGTGCCAGCGGCCCACGAGGTCCAGAAGAAGAAGCCGGTCAGGCTCTTGCGGTCGAGGGCGACCGGCAGCGCATTGGGCGTCATCGCATACTGTTCGCGCAGCTTGTCGAGCGCCTTGGCGTCGCCGAACAGGCCGTCGAAGTGGCTGGCGGTGCGGCGCACGGCTTCGGCGCGGATCGGCGAGAGCACGATCGCGTCGGCCTTGGCGTCATAGGTATTGGCGCGCATTTCCTCCTTGACCAGGGCGTCGATGCTTAGGCCCGTTCGCTCACATTGAGCTGGGCGTAGGTGCGGCCCAGATCGCGTTCGGCGAACAGGTCCTGCAGGGCCAGCGCCTCGCGGTGCAGCCAGTCGGCCGACCAGTCGGGGGCCAGGTAGCTGCCGTGGCCCCAGACGGTGCCGAGCTGCTGGCCGTCTAGCCGACAGCCAGGCTTGCTGGCCGTGCTGGACATGGTCTTTGGTAAACAGGGTGTCCCCGGCCGCAGTGCGGACTTGCAGGGGGATAGGCGGCGCCTCCAGGTAGATTTCGCGGCCGACCCAGCCCAGGGTGGCGAACGAAAGAACGCAGATGACAGCGAGCCATGTCCATAGTTTGCGCGTGGCGTGCATGACAATTTCCTTATTGTTGAAGTGAGGTGAAGCGGGGTGAAGCGTTAAGATGCATTCTATGTGTATGTTTTATAAGGTGCAAATAGAATGTATGTTTAAAATTGATCCAGTTTAGTTTTTACTGCGAATTGTTTGAACAGGTAAAATCAATGCATGTTTAACCACGATGCGACTGCCCGATGAGACTGACTTCCTACACCGACTACGCCCTGCGCACCCTGATGTTCCTGGCCGCCAACCGCGAGCGCCTGGTGACGATCCAGGAAATCGCCGAAGCGCACGGCATCGCCAAGAATCACCTGACCAAGGTCGTGCACCAGCTCGGCATGCTCGGCTACATCGAGACACTGCGCGGGCGCAGCGGCGGCTTGCGGCTGGGCCGCGAACCGGCCGACATCAACATCGGCGCCGTCGTGCGCCAGACCGAAAACGACTTCTTCATGGCGGCTTGCTTCGACACGGCGTCCAGCGGCTGCATCTATGCTTAGGCCAGTGCAGCCTGCAAGGCACGCTGGGGGCGGCAACGCGGGCGTTTCTGGCGGTCCTGGACGATGCCACGCTCGAAGGCGTGCTCAGGAACTCAGGACCGAAGAAGGGTGCGCGCAGCGCTGCCAAGGCGGTCCAACTGCATTTCAAACCGCCCAAACGGGCATGACGAGACGAACGACAGGCCGATCTTAGTGGGGCGGGGCGCGGTTTGCCCATGATGTAGATCAAATTTTTCCAAGTTGCATCGTTCCATGCAAATATAGTTTTCAAAGCCGTTTTTTTCATTGCACAGCACGCCGTCAATCACTAACATGCATTACAAATACATGTTAAGAGGGAGCCGTCATGGCACTGTTGCACATCGATCAACCAAGTCCCGCACCGCACAGTTATAGCGGTCCGGCCTGGCTGGCACTGGGATTTCGTCCGTTTTATCTGCTGGGCGCCGCGTTTGCCGCGCTCGCCATTCCGCTGTGGCTGGCCGTCTACCGCGGCATGCTGTCCGGCACCGGGCTGGGACTGGCCTGGCACACCCATGAAATGGTGTTCGGCTTCGTGGTCGCCATCGTGATTGGCTTCATGTACACGGCCGGGCGCAACTGGACCGGGCTGTGGACCCCGCGCGGCCCCTGGCTGGCCGCGATCGCCGCCGTGTGGGTGGCGGGGCGGGTGGCGCTGCTGCTGCCGCCGTCGGTGGCAGCGGCCGCGGTCGACTGCGCCTTCCTGCCGCTGGCGGCCTGGCCCATGTACCGGGTGCTGGCCCGTTCCGGCAACCAGCGCAACATGGTGCTGGTGGTGGTGCTGGCCCTGCTGACGGTGGCCAACCTGGCCTATCACGCGGCCCAGCTGGGCTGGCTGGCACTGAGCCCCGTGCGCGCCGTGTACGCCGCCATCATCCTGATCGTGGTGATCGAATCGATCATCGGCGGGCGCGTGATACCCAACTTCACCGCCAACGCCGTGCCCGGCGTCAAACCGGTGCCCCGTCCGCTGCTGGAGAAGGCCTCGATGCTGATGACCATCCTGGCTTAGGCCTGGCCTGGGTGCTGGCCTTGCTTAGCGCCGGTAGCCGCGCCGCTCGCCTTCGGCGCGGCGCTGGCGCAGGGCGCGCGGCTGGCCCTGTGGCATCCGTGGCGCACGCTCACCCGTCCGCTGCTGTGGATCCTGCACATTTCCTACGCCTGGATTCCGCTCGGGATGATCTTGCTGGGCCTGTCCGAACTGGGCCTGGTCGCTTCCAGCGCCGAAGCGTGCACCTGCTGGCCGTGGGCGCGCTGGGTGGCCTGATTGTCGGCATGATCACGCGCACCGCGCTCGGGCACACCAGTAGGCCGCTGGCCGCCGGGCGCGCCGACTGCATCATGTACGTGCTGATGCAAGTGGCCGTGCTGGCGCGCCTGACGGCGGCGCTGAGCGACTGGCAGCGCGACGCGCTGCTGCTGCTTGCCGGCGTCAGCTGGAGCCTCACTTTCCTGATTTACCTCGTAATGTACGCCCCGCGCCTGCTGGCGCCGCGCATCGACGGCCGCGAAGGCTGACCGCCATACAAGGCTGACCGCATAACCATGGAGCACGCAATGAACCTCACCCCCAGCACCGCAGTCGATTTCGACGCCGCCCTGATCGCCAAACTGAGCCAGCAGGGCCCGCGCTACACCTCCTACCCGACCGCCGACCGCTTCCCGCCTTAGCTGCAGGCCACGCCGACTACGCGGCCGTGGTGCACGGCCTGGGCGCCGCGCCGACCCGGCTGCCGCTGTCGCTGTACCTGCACATTCCGTTCTGCGAATCGCTGTGCTACTACTGCGCCTGCAACAAGATCATCACCAAGGAGCGCGACAAGGCGGCCATCTACCTGACCTACCTCAAGCGCGAGATCAGCATGCAGGCCGATTTGCTGGGCAGCGGGCAGCGGGTCGAGCAGCTGCACCTGGGGGCGGCACGCCGACCTACCTGTCGGACGCCCAGATGGACGAACTGATGGCCCACCTGCGCGCCAGCTTCGACTTTGCCGACGACGCTATGGCGGAGTACTCGATCGAGATCGACCCGCGCACGGTCGACGCGGCGCGCATCTTCTCGCTGCGGCGCCAGGGCTTCAACCGGATCAGCCTGGGCGTGCAGGACTTCGACCCGGACGTGCAGGAAGCGGTCAACCGCATCCAGCCCGAAGCGCTGACCCTGGACGCGATCCGCGCCTCGCGCGAAGCGGGCTTCCGCTCGATCAGCATCGACCTCATTTACGGCCTGCCGCGCCAGACCCTGACCACCATCGCGCAGACGCTGGCCAAGGTGGTGGCGGCCAGCCCGGACCGGATCTCGATCTACAACTACGCGCACATGCCGCAGCTGTTCAAGTCGCAGCGGCTGATCGTCGACGCCGAGCTGCCGGGCGACCAGGACAAGCTGGCCATGCTGGGCCTGTGCATCGAACGGCTGACGGCGGCCTAGCTACGTGTATATCGGGATGGACCATTTCGCCAAGCCGGGCGACGAACTGGCGATCGCCCAGCAAAGCGGCCAGCTGCACCGCAATTTCCAGGGCTATTCGACCCACGCCGATACCGACATGGTGTCGTGCGGCGTGTCGGCCATCAGCGCGGTGGGGCTGTCCTACTGCCAGAACGAGAAGTCGCTCGAGCGCTACTACGCGGCGCTGGACGAAGACCATCTGCCGGTGGCGCGCGGGATCGAACTGACGCGCGACGACGTGATCCGGCGCGATGTGATCGGGCGTCTGATGTGCGACTTCCAGTTTGTCCGTGCGTTCGGTCGAGCGCGAACACGGGATCGAGTTCGGCGTCTACTTCGCCAAAGAGCTGGCGCAGTTGCGCGAGTTCGAGACCGACGGTTTGCTGGAGATGGATGATGCGTCACTGCGTGTGACGCCGCGCGGGCGTCTGCTGGTGCGCAACCTGTGCATGGTGTTCGACAAATACTTCGGCACGCCGAATGACGTGCCGTTGACGCGGATGCGCTACTCGAAAACGATTTGAGCAGCGCCAGGGCGGTTTAACCGCCGCAGCTGCCGCAGCAGCTGCCGCCGCCGTGGCGGACGGCTTGCTGTGGATAGCCGGAACGGGCCAGCACGGCGCCCAGTTCCTGCGGCGAGGTGCGGTTCTGGTCGAAGCGGACCTCGACCACGCGCTCGCCCGACATGGCTTCGACAGCGTCGACGCCGGGAACGGCGCGCAGCGCATCCATGACCTTGATGACGCTTAGCCACGTCGAGAATACTGGCCAATTGCAGACTGTGGTGAATCATGGTGTCTCCTGGTTCAAAGTGAAAGTGTGCAGTCATTATCGAGTCGCGTCAGAACACCGTCCTTAAGGCAGTTCAAGGATTTCCGCAGCGCCTGCAGATGCCGCTTTCAGTGGCGGCGGCGCTGCTCTACAATTATTTTTGCCGCATGGTGCGGCTATTTTGGGAGAAGTAAATGAAGACCTTGGTATCCGTTTTGCTCGCGTGTCTTAAGCATGGCCATGACCGTCCAGGCCCAGGCCAGCGCCGATCTGGCAAAGTCCAAAAACTGCATGGGCTGCCATGCGATCGACAAGAAAGTGATCGGACCGGCCTTCCGCGACGTGGCAGCCAAATACGGCGCCCAGAAGGACGGCCAGGCCAAGCTGGTGGCCAGCATCACCAAGGGCAGCACCGGGACCTGGGGTCCGATGGCGATGCCGCCCAACGCGGTCAGCGCGGACGAAGCGCAGTCGCTGGCCAAATGGGTCCTGGCGCAAAAATAGCGGTCAAGGTGCAGGCATGACGCACCCGCGCCACGCGCGGCGTCAGTAGTTTAGCCATCGCTTCGACCAGGTGGCCGAAGTGGCGCCGGTCGCGCGGCCCGGCCCGCCCGGCGCGCAGGGCCGCCGCCCGCCTTCCTGCTGGAGAGATCGGGCTGGTCGGCGCGCACCCGGTCGTCGCGATACAGACAGGCGCGGATCACGGCCGTGGTGCCGGAATTGTGGATCCATTCTTCACGGGGCACGAGCAGGGTATCGATGCCGCGCGGATGGGGCGTGCGGCGCAGGATATGGCGGCGCGTGTTGGCCAGATGCCAGCGAAAATCGCCCGGGCCGCGCAGCCATAGTTCGTGCCAGGCGTTGCGCACCGTGCCCGTGATGTGCAGCAGCAGCTGGCGCGGCGAATAGGCCTGGCCCTGATAGATGATGCAGTCCCCGCGCACTTCGGCATGGTAGGTCTGGTGCCGGTATGCCAGGCGCAGGCAGGTGCCTTCCGGGAGGAACAGACTTTTCCATTGATAACCGCGCGGCCGCCTGGGCCGCGCCGGGATTGTTGCGCGTGGTTTCTTGCAGCCACGCTTGCAACGCTTCTTCGACCACGGAGGCCACGCTGCGCGGATCGTCCTGCGCCTTGAGCATGCGCACCACGGCGGCGCGGGTGGTGGGACTGAGGTGGACCTGCGTCATCTCGAACATGCTCGCCTCCGGTGTGGTCAAATCCTTTGTTTGACACCGCCGCTGGCGCGGCAGTTCCACTCCCATACAAACGAGCGCAAAAAACCACCGCGAGCAAGTTCGAGATCACAGGCGCGCTTAGCCGCTTGCAGGGCGCGAGCAAGAACGAGACGATAGACTCGCCGCGCGCCTGTCCTGCGCGCGGCGCGGCGGCCACAGCCTTCGCCGCAGCCGCCTTTTCCCAACCTCAGTAAGCTGCAATCATCCGCAGCTGCCGATGTAGTGGCATTCGCCGCAGTGGCTGCAGCCATCGACCTTGTGCAGGGCCTGAGCGCCGCACTCGGGGCACTTGCGCGATGGCCCGGCTTGCGGTGCGCTGGCTTGGCGCAGGCGGCAGGGACGGTGCGGCCACGGTGATGCGGGCCAGCTGGCGCGCCAAGTCGGCCACCGGCACCTGGTTGCCCATGCGGTCGAGGAAGCCGCGCCGGATCAGCACGCGCTGCAGCATGAAGGCAATCGCGCCCACTTCCGAATCATGGAAGGCTGGCACTTCGGTACCATCTTCACGCGTGATGCTGCCGCAGCGTACCGGTCCTTTTTCCCACACCACTTCGCGCATGTCGGCCAGCGCCTTGGCCACCGAGCCCATGCGCGCGTGCGGCCAGCGACAGCAGGCGCATGGTCGACGTAATCCACTGCTGGCCGTCGCTGCGCTGGTTGGCTTAAGCATGAAGAACTCGAACGGCCGTTCGATCACCACCGGCTGCCCGTGCAAACGGCCTTCGGCGCGGATGAAGCTCACCGTCAGGTAGGCGGCCTTGGTGCCTTCCTGGGTCGAATAGCGCACCTTGCAGGTGACCGATTCCAGTTCATGCCTACTAGGCCTGGTTGTCGAAGCGCTTGTGCAGCGGGTCTTCGTCCGGCAGGGCAGTAGCGCAGCTCGCTCTGGGTCACGCTGAGCACACTGGCCAGGCCCGGGTTGGGGCGGTAGGTGGCCAGGCCTTTGAGCCCGGCGCGCCAGGCGTCGCGGTACAGATCCTTGAAGTCCGCGTACGGATAGTCGGCCTAAGCACGTTGACGGTCTTGGAAATGGCGGTGTCGATGAAGGGCTGCACCGCCTGCATCATGCCCAGGTGGTCGCGCGCCGACATCTGCAGGGCGGTGACAAATTGCGAAGGCAGGAGGGCGTCGTCGCTGACGTCGTGGCCCAGGTGGCGGTACAGGCGCCAGGCGTGGTCGGCCACTTCGTAGCTGCGCGTGCTGCCGTCGGCCATGCGCTTCTTGCGCCAGTAGACCCAGGAGAACGCCGGTTCGATGCCGTTCGAGGCATTGTCGGCAAAGGCCAACGTGATGCTGCCGGTCGGTGCGATCGACAACAGGTGCGAATTGCGGATGCCGTGTTCGGCGATGGCGTCGCGCAGTGCTTGCGGCAGGCGCGCGGTGAACTGGCCAGCCAGATAGGCGGCAGCGTCGAACAGGGGGAAGGCGCCTTTTCGCGCGCCAGGGCGACCGAGGCTTCGTACGCAGCGTCGCGCAGGTGCTCGGCGATGGTTGCCGCCGTGCGGCGCCCTTCATCGCTGTCGTAGGCGATGCCGAGCATGACCAGCGCGCTGCCCAGGCCCAGAAAGCCCAGGCCGATGCGGCGCTTGGTGCGGCCTTCCTGCTCCTGCTGCGGCAGCGGCCATTCGGTCGCGTCCAGCGCCAGATCGAGCATGCGCACGCCGATGGCGGCCACTTCGCGCATCCGCTCGAAGTCGAGCCGCGCTTCGGCCGTGAACGGCGCCTCGACAAAGCGCGTCAGGTTGACCGAGCCAAGGTCGCAGCAGCCGTAGGCGGGCAAGGGCTGCTCGCCGCAGGGATTGGTGGCGCACAGGCGCTCGGCGTAGTACAGATTGTTCTCGGCATTGATGCGGTCGATGAACAGCACGCCCGGCTCGGCATGGTCGAAGGTCGACGTCATCACCGCGTGCCACAGCGCGCTTGGCGTCGATCGTGTGGTACACCCACAGGCCGTCGTCGCGCAGGAAGGCGCTTAGCCGCGATCTGGTCGTCCGCCGGTTCGGCCGCATGCACCAGTTCAAACGGTCCGGCCGCGTCCAGCGCGCATGAAGCCGTCGGTCACGGCGATCGACAGGTTGAAGTTGGTGAAGGCGCCGCTATGCTTGGCGCTGATGAAGCGTTCGATATCGGGGTGGTCGATGCGCAGCACGCCCATCTGGGCGCCGCGCCGGGCGCCACTGATTCGACCGTCTTGCACGAGGAATCGAACACTTCCATGTACGACACCGGCCCGGAGGCGCGAGAATGGGTGCCCTTGACCTTGCTGCCGCAGGGGCGGATGGCGCTGGAAGTCGTAGCCGACGCCGCCGCCGCGGCGCATCGTCTCGGCCGCTTCGGCCACGGCCGTGTAAATGCCGGGCAGGCCGTCGTGCCAGCCCGTGACGGAGTCGCCGACCGGCTGCACGAAGCAGTTCATCAGCGTCGCCTTCATGCCCATGCCGACCGCCGAATTGATGCGCCCGGCGGGGACGAAGCCCTGCTGCTGGGCCCACAGGAATTTCTCTTCCATCTCTTCGCGCAGCCTTAAGCAGCTCGTACTGGGCCAGCGCCCTGGCCACGCGCGCCTGCACGTCCTGCACCGAATTCTCGTCGCCTTTGGCGTATTTTTCGCACAGCACGTCGACCGCGACTTCTTGCGCTTAAGCAGCCGTTGCCGAACATATTCTCGTTTGCGTTCATTCTGTTCCTGATCCGATGGGACTGGGCGCCACCATGGCGCCAACTCTGGCGACTATCCGTGAAGTGGGGCGCGGCTGCCTTAACGCAGGCTAAGGATTCATAAGCTGGATCAAGGACGCGCCCGGCCCCGGGGCCCCACAATCACCCATACCAATCGGGAGGGGACATCATGATCGCCATTTGCACGCATTTGATGCAGGACCGGGAGCGCTGCGACGCGCTGCTGGCCACTGCCTGCGCCGACATCAGCGCCATGGCCTGGGGCAGCGCACTGCGCTCGGTGGCCGAAGCCACCCAGGCCCTGGCGCGCCATCTTCAGCTGGAAGAGCAGTACCTGTTCGGCCCCTACGACGCGGTGATGGAGGGCGGCGAACTGGTCACCACCGGGCTGCGCGGCGAGCATGCGCGCGTGAGCGCGGCGCTGGCGGCGCTGGAACAGGCGGCGGCCGACCATCAGCGCGAGCTGTTCCTGCACCAGGCTGACGATTTGCGCGCGCTGCTGGCCCACCACCACCTCAAGGAGCAGGATGCCTTCTATCCGCTGGTCGCGCGCCTGCTCAAGGCGCGCGGCGCTGGTCAGCGCACCTCGATCGTCCCCGCCATCCCCGCCTCATAGTGCCCTGGCAGCAGACACGCATAGCGGATAGTGCTTAGCCCGGCTGGAAGCGCCACAGGATCTGCGCTTCGGCGCCCGGCGCCACGTGCGCCATGTAGGGCGCGCCGTGCACCATGGCCGGGTTGGCCCGCATCGCCCGCCGGTGCTGTTCGATCTCTTCCTGCGTTCCCAGCACGATTTCGTGCATCGCCTGCCCATGGTTGGCAACGACCAGCCGCACCGTCTCGCCGCGCGCAATCGTCAGCTCGCCCGGCGTGTAGCGCATGGTGTCGTCCATCCCGATCCGGACCGTGCGGCCCACGTCGGCCGCCTCGCCCGCGTCATGCGCAGGGCTGCTTGCATGGCCAGGCTGGCCCCGTGCGCCGCATGCTCGTCATGGGCGGCGGCCGGCCAGCCAGCGAACAAAGCCAGCACAAAGGCGGCGCCGCGCTTCATGCCGCCCCCTTGGACGGCATGAAGGGCGCCAGCCTGGCCAGCAGCTGCTCGAACACGCCGTTGTCGAACGCATCCATGGTGTTCTTGAAGAGCAGGCCCAGCTCGGTGTCGCCGGACAGGGTCAGGCGCCGGCTGAAGAACAGGCTGTCGGGATCTTCCTCGCGCCGCGCCAGCAGCCACAGGTCGTGCAGGCTGGCGCCGATCGCCAGTTCCGGCGCCGGGCCGTTTTGCAGCGGCACGAAGCGCTGGCCGCGCCAGGCGACGTCGAAGCGCAGCCCCAGGTCGGTCACCGACAGGCGCAGGCGCCGGCCTTCGAGCGCGGCCCGGGTGTCGGCCTAAGCAGCTGGGGCGCCAGCACGGCCGACAGGCCGCGCGCGAACAGCCACGAGCCGGGATAAACAGGCAGGCGCGAGGCGATCGCGGCCAGCGACGGCAGCGCCGCCTTCGGTTTCTGGCGCCAGCTCATGCGGCCACCTGCAGCATGCCGCTCTGGCCGTGCCAGTAGCCGTTGCAAGCCTCGCCCGGCAGCAGGGGCGCGAGCGCCGCGCGCGCCGCCGCCGCGTCGATCAGGCCGCGCCGCGCCTGGTCGTAAATGGCCAGCACGGCAGCCGTGCCGCTGGCCTGGGGACTGATGCGCACGATGTCGACGCTTCTAGCCTCGGCCAGCTGCCCCAGTTCGCCCACCAGGCAGTGCACCCCGGCCGACTGGGTCTGGGTCCCGTTCAGGACCAGGAAGGGCTTGTGCTCGCGCGTGCGCAGCAGCAGGCCGTCCGGATGGTCCATGCAGCTGAACTGGCAGTCATCCTTGGGCAGGTTGCGGTTGCGGGCGGTGAAGCAGCGCGCCGAGAAGGCGAGCGGCATGCGCCCGTGGGCGAAGATTTCGGTCTCGATCCGGGCCGGGGCGTCGCGCATGACGGCCGCCAGCTGGTCCCGTCCCATTTCCAGCGGCAGCACCCAGCGCGTGGCGCCCAGTTCGGCCAGCACCGCCAGGGCCGGGCCGTTGTACAGGTTCAGGTGGGGCTTAGGCCACGAAGGGCGTGCTTACTTAGGCAGGCTGTGCACGGCGCCGAAGTCGTTCGCTTCGACCAGGTAGCGGCCGTTGGCGGCGATTTTGCGCATGGTGCCCACTTCGGCCTGCGATTCGATCAGGGCCTGGCTCGACAGGACGGCTTGCTTGTAGGCGGCGGCCAGCAGGTCGGCCACGTCGAGCCAGTCGGCCAGTTTCAGTTCATGCTTAAGCGGAGCAGACGGTTTCGCCGATGTAGACGATGTCGGCCGGTCCCTCGGCCACTTCCTGGTAGAAGTCGAAGACGGCCGCGCGGGCCAGTAGGTCAGTATCGGACCAAGTGCGAGTTGTAGCATGGGCAAAGCTCCGGTGAAGTCTACTTCCAGGCGCGGTGATACGCGCCCAGGGTGTGCTGCTGGCCTTCGGCGACCTTGCCGAGGGCGGCCATCCAGGCCGGGTGAACCGAGTAGCGCGCCAGGTTGTCGCGGCAGGCGTCGAGCGCTTCGCGCCATACCCGCGTGACCTGGGCCACGTAGGCGGGGCTGCGCTGGCGCCCTTCGATCTTGACCGCGCGCACGCCGGCGTGGATCAGCTGGGGCAGCAGTTCGAGCGTGTTCAGGCTGGCTTAGCTCCTCGATCGCGTAATAGCTCTCGCCCTCGACCTCGAAGCGGCCCTTGCACAGGGTCGGATAGCTGGCGTTTTCAGCCTAGCCTCATAGCGGTCGATCAGCACGCCGTTCAGGCGCGCTTCGAGCGCGGCCGGGGTCTCGACCCAGCGCACCGCCTTGGCCGCATGAGCACACCCCGTGGGTATTGGGCGACTCGCCCGTGGCATACGAGGACAGGGCGCAGCGCCCCTCGACCATCACGCACAGGCTGCCGAAGCCGAACACTTCGATTTCGACCGGGGTATGGCCGATCAGCTGGCGCACCTGGGCCAGCGACAGCACCCGCGGCAAGACCGCGCGCGATGCCGAAATGGCGGTGATAGAAATTGATCGCCTCGGCATTGGTGGCCGAACCCTGGACCGACAGGTGCAGCCGCAGCGCCGGATGGTGCTCGGCCACGTAGGCCATCAGGGCCGGGTCGGCGCAGATCAGGGCGTCGGCCCCGGCGCCGGCGGGCGCGGTCGGCGGCGCCGCGCCAGGCCAGCCAGTTGTCGGCCTGCGGATAGGTGTTGAGCGCGACCAGCACCTTGCGCCCGCGCTGGTGGGCGTAGGCGATGCCCTGTTCGATCGCCTGGTCGTCAAAATTGAGGCTTAAGCGAAGTTGCGCGCATTGGTGGCGTCCCGGAAGCCCAGGTAGACGCAGTCGGCGCCATTGTCGATGGCGGCCTTGAGCGCGGGCAGACTGCCTAGCCGGGCACACCAGTTCGGGGATGCCCGCTGCGGGCGTGGCTGCATGCTTCATCAAACTGCCTCCATCTCGGCCTGGGCCAGTGGCGCCAAGCTGCTGCAGGCGCCGCACGCCGGTCACGAAACGCTCCAGCGTGCCCGACACGGTGCCGCGCGGGATCATCACTTCGATCAGCTCGAACTTGCCGCGCCTTGCCACGGCCGCGTCCAGCGCCGCCCCCAGTTCGGCGCGCGTGGTCACGCGGGCGCCGTTGCCGCCCAGGGCGGCGGCCATGTCGGCGAAGTGCCAGTCGCTCAGGTCGGTGAAGGCGGCGTCCGGCTCGAAGGCGCGCAGCATTTCCCAGCTCTGGTTGTTAAACACGATCACCAGCGGATCCCAGCCGTAGCGCTGGCAGTTGCCCAGTTCCCAGCCCGTCATCTGGAAGGCGCCGTCGCCCACCAGGATCACGGGCTAGGGCAGTGGCCCCGCCCGCCTGCAGGCCGAGCCCGGCCCGGCACGCCGTAACCCATGCTGGCGTAGTAGCCGGGCGCCACCAGGTCGGTGTGGGCGATGTCGAGCGCGGTAAACAGGCAGTCGCCGATGTCGGCCGCCAGCGGCAGGCCGGGATGGCGCGCCAGCATGTCGTTGACGGCGCGCGCCACGTCCAGCGGGGCGATGCTGCCGCCGTCGCGTTCCAAGCGGTCCGGATAGCGCAGGGGGCGCCAGCAGCCGGCGCCGCGCAGGCCAGCCGTTCGCCATGTTCGAGCAGGGTGTCGACCAGGGCCGCCAGGCCCACGCCCGGATACACCTGGTAGCCCATGGTGACGCTGCCGTCGCAGGCCAGGATGCTGCGCCGCAGGTCGATCTGCTTGCCGGACACGCCGAAATTGGTGTCCGAGACGATCACGCCCAGCATCAGCAGGGCGTCGGCATGCTCGACCGCGTGCGACAGGGGGGCGGGACCGGCCACGCCCAGGTAGGTGCCGAGCAGGGCGCAGTCGCTGTCGGCCAGCAGGCCGCGCCCCATGAAGGTGGTGGCCACGGGAATGCCCAGCAGGCGCGCCAGGCGCGCCACCTTGTCTTCGATGCCGTGGCGCCGGATTTCCACGCCCACCAGCAGCAGCGGCGCCTTGGCCGCGCGCAGCTGGTCGAGCACGGCGTCGGCGCAGGCGGCCAGCGCGCGCGGGTCGGTCACCGGCAGCGGCAGGCGCGGCACGCGCTCGCACGGGGCCAGCACCTGGTCGCGCGGCAGTTCGATATAGACCGGGCGCGACTGCGCCAGGCAGTTCGCCAGCACCCGCGCCAGGTCGGCCGGGGCGCGCGCCGGGTCGTCCAGCACCACCTGGTCGCAGGTGATTTCGCGGAAAATGGCCAGTTGCGAGTCGAGCGTCTTGGCCTGATGGTGCAGCAGGTAGCCGCTGCGCTGCTCGGCCGCGCCGGGGGCGCCGGAAATGACGACCAGCGGCACTTTCTCGGCATACGAGGCGGCCACCGCGTTGACCATGTTGAGGGCGCCAGCGCCATAGGTGACCACCGCCACGCCCGGGCGGCCATGGTAGCGCCGCCGCGTCGGCGGCAAAGCCGACCGCCGGTTCGTGGCTCAGGGTGTACATGGGAAGAATGCTTAGGCCCGCTCGGCCTGGCGGAAGAAGGCCAGGATAAAGTCGCCGGGAATGCCGAATAGCTCGCGCGCGCCATGGTCGTGCAGCGCGTGGAGGAGTGCCTGTGACAGGTTCATTTGTGTGGGGCCCGATGAAGGTGGGGGCGGGCCCATTGCCAGCCCCAGCCGCACTGTAGCCGGGTGGGGCTCGCCTTTCCTTAAACTGCTTCAAGGATTTGGCAAGCGTGTTGGGGGGACAATGATGGCACCAGGAAGGGGGAACGCATGCACACCATGTTCAGCAAGCTCGATACCGACCAGGCCCAGCACGGCCTCTGGTTCAACACCGCCTGCACCCAGGTGCGGCAAGGCAACTGGCACGCGGCCGCCCTGTCGCTGTCGCGCCTGAGCGCGGCCCTGCGGCGCCACCTGCGCGCCGAAGAAGCCGGTCTGCTGACCGCGCTGGCCGACCGCCTCGGCCAGGACAATACCTCGACCGCCATGCTGCGCGTCGAACACCAGCAAGTGCTCGGGGTGCTGGCGCGCATGGACGCCAGCCTGGCCGAAGCCGACCGCAGCGCCTTCATGAAGCATGCTTAAGCACGCTGCGGCTGGTCCTGCAGTTTCACAACCAGAAGAAGGAAGCGCTGCATCCGGCCTTCGGCTGAACGCGGCGCCTCGCTCCGCCTTACCAGCTCAGCTTGAGCTGGTATTTGCTTGCTGCTGGTGCCCGTGCCGCCGCTGTAATACTTCACCCGCACGTAGCGCAGCTCGCTGGCGGTCCCGCTGTTGCTCACCGTCACCGTGTCGGCCAGACCCGCGCCGCGTTCGCTGGCGCCGATCTGCACGCCCGCCGCGTTATACACGAACAGGTCGTAGTCGGCGCTGCTGGCGCCCGGCGTCATCACCGAAGTCAGGGTTTTTCCGGTAAGCAGCTGCACCTTGAAGTAATCGGTATCGCTGCTCGAACCGATGCTGGCGATCACGTTGGTGCCGCTGGGCGAGACCGGATTGGCGGTGGCGATCGTGTTGTTCGCCTCGGTCTCGAAGAAGCTTTCCACGATCAGCCCGGCCAGGATGACGGCCGCGTTGGCGTCCACGATGCCGCTGCCGCACTGGGTGCAGGTGGCGGGGAAGGCGCGCGCTTTGCTTGAGGCGCGCTTCCAGGTCGTCCGGCGTCAGGCCCGGATTGCGCGCGAACATCAGCGCGGCCACGCCGGCCACGTGCGGCGCCGCCATCGAGGTGCCTTGCTCGTAGGCGTAGTTGTCGGCCCGCCGCGCGCCCCGTGCCCGCATTGAGCGTGGACAGGATGCCGTTGGCGGCGATTGCGGTGTCGCCGCCGGGCGCGGCCACGTCCACCACGCTGCCGAAGTTCGAATACCAGGCATGGCCGCCGCTGCGGTCGACCGAGGCGACCGTGATCACGCCGCTGCAGTTGGCCGGATTCGCATTGGCGGCATTCGCATTGTCGTTGCTTAGCCGCGACCACCACCACCACGCCACGCGAGCGCGCCCCGTTGATGGCGGCCTGGGTCGTGCTGTCGCACGGACCCTCGCCGCCGAGCGACATATTGATCACGCGCGCCCGGTTCGGATTGGCTTAAGCACGCCCGCCACCGTGCCGCCCGAGGCCCACACGATGCCGTCGGCAATGTCGGAAGTGTAGCCGCCGCACTTGCCCAGCACCCGCACCGGCAGGATCCTGGCGTTGTAGGCCACGCCCGCCACGCCGATGCCATTGTTGGTGCGCGCCGCGATGGTGCTTAGGCCACGTGGGTGCCGTGCCAGCTCGAATGTTCGCTTTGCTCGGGCAAGCCGTCGCCGCAGGCGCCGGCGGGCGATCGCGTCGCCCGGATCGCTGGCGTCGCTGTCGCGCCCGCCGCCATCGTTGGCCGTGAAGGGATCGGCAATGAAGTCATAGCCGGGCAGGACCTGGCCTAGGCCAGGTCGGCGTGCGGACGGTAGCCGGTATCGATCACCGCCACCACCACGCCCATGCCGGTCGACAGGTCCCAGGCGGTCGGCAGGCGAGGCCGCCTACTCTACTCAAGTAGTGCCACTGGTCCCTGTAGCGCGGATCGGTGGGCACGGCCAGCTTGTGCATCATGCGGTCCGGTTCGGCGTACTCGACCGAGGGGTCGCGCGCCTTCAGTTCGGCCGCCAGGGCCCGCACCTGGTCCAGGCTCTGCTTGCGGTCGAGCTGGATCACGTGGGCGCCGGTGCCGGTGGTGTGCAGCAGGGCGGTGCGCAGGCCGAACTGCTGGCCGGCGCGCTGCATGATGGCCGCCCGCTGCGCGCCCTGGGCCGGCAGCGCTGGCCGGCTGCCACGCGCGCCTCCTTGTACTTGACGATCATGCGGTCGGTCTGCGCGCTCCATTGGCGCACGGCGGCCTTGTCCTGGAATGGCGGCAGCGCCGCGCTGGCCAGCACGGGGCCGGCGCCGAGGATCGCTGCCGCGCACAAGCGCCAGAATGCCGGGTACGTCGTTTGCTGTTGCTTCATGTCGTTCCTTTGATTTTCCGAAAGATTTTATGGAGGCAGTCCCACCCGGGCCGCCCACTGTGCTTACCGCGTGAGCCGGACTCGCTCTTTTTTGAGCAAGCGCTTTCAGATTACCGTCGAAACGGGCGCGTATTTACGGAATGCGCGCCGGGTGTTTTGTAAAACCAACACAATTGCCAAACATTTGTTTGAAACCGTGGAAGTGCTCTTCGCATTCGAACAAGAGCAAATTAAATCTTGTTCATTTTGAGACTGAACGTTCCTTGTTTGTTAAAAATCGATCAGTGCAGACCCAGCAGGCGGCCAGCCTCGCGCGCGAAGCGGCTAGCCTGGGCCTTGTCGGGAATCTCGTCGGCCAGCACCGCGATCAGGGCCGAAGCAGATTGGCCGCCTGCGCCACGTGGTCGGCGCACAGGATTTCCGCCATCGGCCCGACGTACTGGACCAGGATCTGTTCGAGCGCGGCCGCCTGGGCTGCGCAAGGATCGCGCCCGCCGCCGGAGATGGGGCCTGCGCGGGGGCGGGGCGGGCGCCGCCCGTTCGGCCGCGCGCGACCGGCCGCCACGCCGCCGCCCAGCAGGTCGAGCACGGCATTGGTGTCGAAGCGCTCGGCATCGCTGGCGGTCAGGTAATTGTCGTCGAAGCGCAGGCGGCCCGCCTGCATGGTGCGCATGCTTAGGCCACCGCTTCCTGCCCGTGCTTAAGCCGCGGCACAGCAGGGCCACGATATTGCCGCTTTCCAGGTGCACCTGCGCCATGCGGTTGTCGTCGCTGACGATGAAGACGGTGCCGGTGCGGCGCTGGGTACAGAATTCGCGCACCATCTCGATGATGCGGCGAAACGGGATCATCTCATGTTGGCTCATGGCTGCACTCCTGTTCAGGCTTTCCTGCGCAAGCGGTCCATCGCCATCCGGATGCTGACCCCGAGCCGCTCGATGGCGCGCGCCAGGGCGCCGATCTCGTCGCCGCGCCCGGTTTCCGGTATGGCGTCCTGGAATTGCCCGCGGCTGAGCTGCTCGGTCACCGCGATCAGCTGGTTGATCGGGCGCGTCAAGGCCTTGCCCAGCACCGCCGCGATGAGGATCACCAGCACCCCGGTCACCACCATCAGCAGGCGCGCGCCCAGCTCCATCCGTTCCAGCGCCGCATAGGCTTCGGCGTAATCCTGCTCGACGATCAGGGTCCAGCCCTGCGGCAACTGGTGCACATAGGCGACCAGGCGCTTGCCGTCCTCGCGCCGGTAGATGGCCGGCGCGTCGCTGATGCCGTCGATCTTGAGCGCCGGGTGGCCGCTCATGTCCTGCACCGCGTCGCTGGGCTGGCCTTTCATGCCGGTCGCGATCACCTTGCGGTCGGCGTCGAGCAGCAGGGCGTAGCCGGTGTCGCCGATGCGCGTGTCCTTGATCACCTTGGAAATGTCGTCCAGCTTCATGGCCATAGCGATCGCTTGTCGTACTGCTCGCCCATCGCGTTGCGGATCGGCAGGGCCAGGGTCAGGGCCTAGCTTGCCGGTGGTCTTGCTGATCAGGACCTGGCGGTTGACCGGCTCGCCCCGCATGGCGCCCTTGAAGTAACTGCGGTCGGCAAAATTGATCAGCGGCTTGCCGTCGCTGCGCGCCAGGTTGTCGCCGTTGTGGTCGATCGTGTAAATCACGAAGGCCCACTCGTAGGTGTCGCCCAGCGCATGCAGCACGCCGTTCTGGCGGCGCGCATCCATGCTCACGATGTCGTCCATGCGGGTGGCCGAACGCAGCACCCGCACATTGGCGTCGTCCCAGTCGTTGATGCCGGTGGCGATGCCCGATACCGTCATCAGCATATTGTGCGCGACGTGCACCGCGGCATCCTTGCGCACCTGCGCGCTGCCGATGCCCCAGAACGCGAACAGCGGCACCAACGCTACCACGAGCAAGGTCAGCAGCAGCTTGTGGAAGATAGTGAACCGGAAGCGGGAGTGGGCCATGATGATCATCCTGTGCGGGAGGGAGAACGATCTTCAGGAGAACATATTTCTTATCGCCAACTGCTGATCTGGCGCAAGTCCGGCGCCGCGGCGTGCCGAAAAGCCCACATGCTGGCCTGGTGCGATGACGGAACGGGACCGCACCGAAGCGGCCCGCGCACCGGCTGAACCTCGCCGCATGGCCGGGGTCTCAGCTGAAAGCCTGATCCTTCCATCTTGCGGGGAGTCTGCCATGCACATGCACGCCTGTTCGCTCAGCACCGTCCGCACCATCCTGGCCGCCATCGCCTACTGCCTGGCTGCCCACGCTTGCTGCCGCCCCGGTCGTCTACCTGGCCTGCATGATTCCACCGTCATGACCAACGGTCCCGGCAGCGCGCCCCAGCAAGGGTGGGGCGGGCGCATCCACGACCTGTTTACCAGCGGCGTGAGCTTCAGCAACCGCGCCGTGGGCGGCGCAGCAGCAAGAGCTTCATCGACGAAGGGCGCCTGGGCGCCATCCTCACCGTGATCCATCCGGGCGACTATCTGTTGATCCAGTTCGGGCACAACGACGACTATAGCGATCCGAAGCTCCATACCGACCCCTACACCACCTACAAGGTCTACCTGGCCATGTATGTGGACCAGGCGCGCCAGTACGGGGCGGTGCCGGTGCTGGTCACGCCCATGGGGCGGCGCCGCTATGACAGCGCGGGCCGCTTCCTCAACGACTTTGCCGACCGCAGCAACGCCATGCGCCAGCTGGCGCAGGAAAAAAGCGTGGCCCTGATCGATCTCAACGCCAAGAGCATCGCCTTCTACAACCGCATCGGCGCGCCCGCCACGACCGAGGTGTTCCTGTGGCTGGCCATGTACTGCTACCCCAATTTTCCGCGCGGCGTGCAGGACAGCAGCCATTTCCAGGAATATGGCGCGGGCCAGCTGGCGCGCCTGGTGGCCGAAGGCGTGGAAGAAAACCGGCTCGGCTTGCGCGCCTACATCGGCGCCGTCAGCTATCCGGCCGAGGCCAAGCGCGCTGGCGGGCAGCGGCACCGTGCGCGAGCGCACCTACGGCGGCTGGCAGGGCAGCGGCTATGTCAATTTTCCCGTCACGGGCGGCGCGCTGACCCTGCCCGCGGTCAATGGCAAGGGCGGCGGCACCCGCACCGTGCGCATCCGCTACGCCAATGGCGCGGCCACGGCGCGCGCCGGGCAGCTGGTCGTCAACGGCGCCGTCCGCACGATCAGCTTCTGGCCCGACCGGGGCCTGGACCACCTGGGGCGTCAAGGACGTGAGCGTGGCGCTGGTAGCATGGCACCGCCAATACCCTGAGCCTGCGCTCGACCGGAGCCGACCTGGCCAATATCGACACCATCACCGTGTATTGAAGCGGCCGATTGATCGTTTAGCCCTGCAATGGCATACTGGGCCGCATTGCCCGGGGGGCGCCGCACGTCAGCCATATGCCGGACTGGTCCGAACATGGCATGATGGCGGGGTCCCATCAGCCATCAGCCAGCCGCCAGAACAGGTCTATCCCGCAATGCAAAGTCTTCCCGCTTTTCCGCGCCTGAGCGCCAACGCCATCGTCTCGGCCACCTGTATCCTCGCGCTGCTGCATTTCGGCCAGAATTTCCTACAACCGCTGGCCCTGGCGCTGATCCTGAGCCTGGTCATCGCCCCCCTGATCCGCATGCTCAGCCGGACCGGCCTGTCGCATTTGCTTAAGCCACCCTGATCGCGGTGACCATGGGCGCGGTCGGCATCGTCGGCATCGGCCTGGTGCTGGCCGCCCAGCTCGTGACCGTCACCGGCGACCTGCCGCAGTACAGCGTGGCGATCCAGTCCAAGCTGGAAAAAGTGCGCGAACTGACCGAACGTCCGTTCGCCCGCATCGAAGCCGACCTCAAGGCCGTGGTGCCGGGCGCCGGGCGCGGCAGCCTGGTGGTCAACAGCGCCGGGGCCAAGCTGGTGGCAGGGCAGGTGCGCCCGATTCCCGTCGAAATCCACGTGCCCCAGGCCACCGCCACCGACACGTTGACGCGCCTGCTGTCGGTGGTCTCGGGCCCGATCGGCGAAGCGGGCCTGGTGCTGGTCCTGATGATCTTCATCCTGCTCGAACACGAATCGCTGCGCGACCGCATCGTGCGCCTGACCGGCAACGCCGAAGTCGGCCGCACCATGCGCGCCCTGGGCGACGCCACCGACGGCGTGTCGCGTTTCTTCTTCTCGCAATTCGTGGTGAACGTCGTGTTTGGGGGCGTCATCGGTGCTTAGGCCTGTGGATCATGCGGCATACCGCACGCGGCCCTGTTCGGCGCCCTGAGCGCGCTGCTGCGCTTCGTGCCCTACCTGGGCGCGCTGGTGGCCTGGCGCCGTGATCGCCATCTTCGTGGCCGCCATCGACGAAGGCTGGTCGCTGGCCATCTATTGCGTGGCGCTCTACACCGCGCTCGAACTGCTGGTGGCCAACGTGGTCGAACCGAAGGTGTACGGCCACAGTTCGGGCCTGTCGCCGCTGGCCGTGATCGTCTCGGCCCTGTTCTGGGGCGCCCTGTGGGGGCCGGTCGGCCTGCTCATTTCCACGCCACTTACCCTGTGCCTGGTGGTCACGGGCCGCCATGTGCGCGCGCTCGAACCGATCTCCATCCTGCTGTCGGACGCGCCGATCGTCGACGCCGCCCAGCGCTTTTACCACCGCATCCTGCTGGGCGAATCGGAACTGATCATCCGCGACGCGCTGGCCTACCTGCGCAACTTCAGTTTCGCCTCGTATTGCGACAACGTGCTGCTGCCTGGCCTGGCCCTGGGGGTCGATGAATTCGACGCTCTAAGCAAGATCGAAAAGGCGCAGCAAAACAACATCCGGTCGAGCATTGCCGCGCTGGCCGCCACCATCATCCCGGCGCCGGGCAGCGTGCTCAAGCGGCCGCGGCGCAAGGTGGCGAGCGGCACCGACGCCAATGTCGGCGCCCACCTGCGCCAGTTGCGCCAGATGCACCTCGGCCGCTGGCAGGGTTCGCTGGACGTGCCTAAGGCCGGTTCGGTCGTGCTGTGTGCGGGCCTGCCGTCCGAGCGCGATGAACTGCTCAACGAACTGTTCGTGCTGGCCCTGCGCGAAGCGGGCGTCGACGCCCGCAGCGCCTCCCCGGAAAACCGCGAAGAGCGGCCCGAAGGCGTCGACAAGCTGGTCGCCATGGTGTTCCTCAGCTACCCGCTGGCGCAGTCGCTGCCCGAGTGGCAAATCATGGCGCGCCAGTTGCGCAGCAACCTGCCGCACGCCATCCTGGTCACGCTGCGCCTGCTGTCCGAAGGCGAGGACGACAAGGAAGCCATCGTCGCGCGCGATGTCGACATGGTGCTGCACAGCTTCGAAGAAGGCGTCGAATTCGCCTCCCCCGACCGCAGCGGCTGACAATTCGGGGTCAGACCTCAATAAAAAAACAATTTTTCTATTGAGGTCTGACCCCGTAGTTTCTGATGGGGGTAGGATTTTTCTAGCGGGGGGCGGCGGGCGGTTCGATCAGGACCAGCTTGCCCGTTTTGGGGTCGTGGAATACTTCGCCGACCCGGTCGTAGCCGCTGCCCTGTTGCGTGATGCCGCTCGCGGGACGGGCGATTTCCTGTCCTTTGTCGACCGGCTTGGGCGCCTTCCAGCGCGCTCTGGGTGCCGGCCGCCAGCGCGGCGATCAGGCCGCAGGCGAACACCAGCATCACATCGACCAGGTTGACCAGGCTGGCGCGCGGATCTTCGTCGCTGTCGTCAAAGCGCGTCCAGCCGTGAATACAGGCGCAGCGACTTGCGGCTTGGCCCGGCGCTCATGCCGCCACTTCCATCGCTTCGAGCGTCTCTTCATACCAGCGGCGGCGCAGCTTGCCGATCACCAGGCCGCCGATGCTTACCCACCAGGCCAAGCACGGTGGCGTCGAAGGCCACCGTCACGGCGCTGGCCAGCTGGGCCGGATCGCCTTTGCCGAGCGCGGCCAGACCGGGCCCGAGCGGGATGATGGTGGCCATCAGGCCCAGCATGGGCGGAATGCGCGCCAGCAGGTCGGCCCGTTCCAGCCGGTGGCGGGCGATCGCTTGCACCCGCGCCAGATCGCGGCTGGCGCGCAGCCTGGCCAGGCCAACCAGGCGTTCGCCGACCAGGATGCCCGCTTCGATCACGGTGATGGCGCAGGCGAGCAACAGGGCGCCCAGGGCCGGTGTCAGCAGCCAGGTGACGGCGTCGTGCAGCCAGGCGAAAGAGGATGCAGCATTCATGTAAAACTCCTTTGAGGGTGAGGGGCTAGCTGGCCGCGCCACAGGCCGAGCGAGAAGAGGGCGAGGAAAGCGGCCAGCAGGGCCAGCACCAGCACGGTGCGACTGCGCGGATCGGTGGGCGCGGCGGCGGTTTCCGGTCAGATCGTAGTAGCGCGCCGGGGCGGCGGGCGGCGCCGGTTTGGCGGACGCTTGTGCCTGGGCTGGCGCGCGCCCTGCGCTGGCGGTGCGCTGGCGCTGCCTTGCGGCGCGGCCGCCCATCGCGCCGCTTGCGCTTAAGCAGCATCTCGCCGCGCGCCCGGGCCAATGTCACGTCCAGCGCCTGTGCATCGGCGCTGTCAAGCTGCGGCGCCAGCCATTGCCACATGGGGTGATTGGGCGAGGCGTGGCCGCTGCCCGGCAAGCCGTTGCGCGCCACCAGGCGCGTCAGTTCGCCGCCCATGTTCCTGATGGTCGCCGCGTCGGTCTTCCAGTAGCCTTTTCGGCGGCCACCATGAAGATCGACAGCATGTGCGCCTTGACGTGGGCGTTGTGGCCCTGGCCGAGAAATTGCGGCAGGCCCAGTTTTTGCGCATCGTCGAAGTAGACCGCCTTCACCTCGTCCCAGGCCCAGTTCTTGACCAGATCGGGACGGGTGACCTGCCAGCCCCACAGGTTCTCGAGGAATTCCTGGCCCATGGTGCGCGCGCCCCGCGTAGCCGTGTCCCATCAGTGGCTTGAGCCAGGCTGGATTGAGGAAGCGGCCGCGCAGCTCGCCCAGCAGGGCGGTGGTCAGCGGTTCGACGTCGGCGCGCCCCGGTTCGGCGTGCTGCAAGATCAGCGCGTCCGGCGGCTGGCCGGTGCGTCCTTCGATCGCCAGCGACAGGCCGCCCAGGTAATCAGAAGGCGTCGTTGTTGTCGAGCAGGCCGTACAGATTGCTGGCCCGCCCATGGTAGGTGCGCGTGATGCCGTCCAGGGCGACGTCGAAGGCGGCGTGATTGGCTTCGCCGCTCTCGTCCAGGCCATACGCGTGGCCCATGCGGTTGCGGTAGGCGCGCCCGATCTGGTCGCGCTCGCGCCAGGCGCCCGAGCGCTCGGTCAGACGGTTCACGCCGGTGCCGTAGGCGCCCGGCGCGTCGCCAAAGATGCGCTGGGCGGCGGCGCGCCCGGCGTCGGCCGCCGGCATGCCCGCTGCCTGCAGCGCCGCCTGGCGCAGCAGCCATTCGCGCGCGACGCGGTTGTCGGCCGCAGCGCTTCATGGCCGCGCGCGGCGGTCGGCACCGGCCCCAGCGCCGCGTCCAGCGCTTCCTTCAGTTCCGGATGCTGTTCGGCCAGGGCGGCGGCCGACGCGGCCAGCGCCAGCCACCACAAGCGCGGTCGATCAGGTTGATCAGGTTCGGGTACAAATCGTGGAACAGGCCCGAGGTCGTGACCAGCACGTCGCGCCGCACGGCGCCCGGTTTCAGGCGCACGTCGGTGACGATCCCGCGCGTTCCAGACCGGCTCGGCTCCCATCATCGACAGGGCAAAGCCGACCATCACGCCTTCGTCGCGCACCGCGTCCGAGGCCCACAGGATGATCCCTTCGCTGCCTTTGCCCGTGCTGTCGCGCGCGGCGGCCTTGGCGGCCAGCTTGTCGGCCAGCCCGTAGCCCAGGCGCGTGGGCAGGATGTCGCCGTCCACGGCGTGGAAGTTGCGCCCGGTCGGCAGCGATTCGGGAGAGCGCAGCGGATCGTTGCCCTTGCCGGGCGCGATGTAGCGCCCGTCCAGCCCCGCCAGCAGGCCCGCCATTTCCAGGCGCGGCGAGTCGGCCAGCTTGCCGCTGATGTCGGGATCGTCGATGCCGCCTTTTTCATCGAACCGAGCATCAGGTCCAGCGATGCGCGGCTCCAGGGGCGGCCGAACACGTGCAGGCCGTAGGGCATGAATTTTTCCTGCAGCTTGGTCAGGTAGTGGCCCACTTCGTGCGCCAGCAAGTCGTCGTCGGCCGCCTCGAAGCCGATGCCGCGCACTTTCAGCACGTCGGCCATCGACGCTTCCAGTTCGGCCTTCAGGTTCAGCGCCACCACCTGGTCGCGCATGCCTTGGGCGGCCTGCGCCTTGAGCGACTCGGACGACGCCGATTCGAAGCTCTCGACCGCCTGGCGCAAGGTCAGCAACTGGTCGTACAGCGGGGTGGTCGCCAGCGGCGGGGTCAGATGGTCAACCATCACCGCCAGCCCGCGCCGCTTGGCCTGGGTGCCTTCGCCCACGCCGTCGACAATGTAGGGGTAGACGCCCGGCAGGTCGGCCGCGATCAGGCTCGGATAGTCGTCGGCCGCGAGACCTACCGCTTTCCCCGGCAAAAATTCGTAGGTCGAATGGCGGCCCACGTGCACCAGCACGTCGGCCTTGAAAGCGGTCGCGCAGCCAGTGGTAGTAGGCCAGGTACTGGTGCGGCGGCGTGACGCTGGTGTTGGCGTGCAGGAGTTCCTCGTCCACTTCCCAGCCGCGCGGCGGTTGCGGTCCGATGAAGACATTGCCGAACACGAGGCCGGGCACCAGCAGCTTGCCGCTGTCGACCATGATTTTGCCGGGCGCGGGACCCCAGCCCTTCATGCCCTCGATGCCGTAGCCGGTTACGCGCCGCACCAGCGGCGCCAGCGCCGCGCAGCCGCGTTTCGGCTGGTCGGCCAGGCAGGCCTGGTAGCCTTCGTCGAGCGCGCGCAAGCCGTCGATGGCCGCCTGGCGCTGCGGATGGTCGGCCCCTTCGGCCAGGTGGTGCAGTTCCTTGAGAATGGCGGTGGCGCGCTTGCGCCCGACCGCGCGCTCGTTGGCCGCTTCGGCTTCCAGCACTTCGGCGTGCAGGCGGCCGAGCGGGCCGCTGGTCATTTCGGCCTGCACGCGCGGCTAGCGCGGCGAACCAGCGCGCGTAGTCGGCCGCCGTCACGTTGTTGACGGAGCCGCCCAGTTCGCGCAGGGCCGCCCGGTCCTCGGGCAGATTGACGCCATGCGCCATGATGCGGTCGAGCAGGGCTTCGGGCGAGGCGGGCAGTTCGCCCACGCTGTAGCCTAGCCGCCTTGAGCGCGTGCAGCATGTCGAACAGGGTCGCTTAAGCACGTCCAGATTGTCGGCCCCGATATTCTGGCGCCCCGGGGGATGGTTGTAATAGATGACGGCCACGCGCTTGTCGGCGTTGGCGGTGGCGCGCAGCTTGAGCCAGCGGCCGACGCGGGCCGCCAGGCGCGCCACTTCCGCCTCGAGTGTGACGGGCGGCTTGGCTTTCGATGCCGGTCTGGCGGTCCGGCTGCGCGTTGCCGAGCGCGGCGACCACGATCGGCTGGCCGATGCCCTGCAGCTCAGGCAGCGCGACCCGGTACTGGACCGAATCGGCTTAAGCAAACCGTCGGTGGACAGGCGCCACTGGGTGGCGCTGCGCTCGCTCAGGCGGATCGCCTTGAATACCGGGACGTCGAGCTGCTTGAAGGCGCCGGTGACCGCTTCCCGTCCTTCGGCCGCGCCCACCACGAAGTCTTGCAGCACCACCAGCGCCATGCTCACCGGGCCGGTGCGATCAGTTCGGCCAGGCGCTCGAGCGCCTGGCGCGAGGCGCCGCCCCAGCGCGTGAGCACCTGCACGCAGGGCTGGCCCTGTTGTTCGATGCGGCGGCAAATGTCGGCTTGGCGCGCCGCCGTCCATATTGGCCAGGTCGAGCACGACCACGGTCGGCGCGGCCTTGAGCCCCAGTTTGGCGGCGTTGCCCCAGGCCGCGCCGTCGCTCAGTTCCTGCTGGCCGACGCGCAGGCGCAGCGTGGCCTCGGGCTGCGGGGGCTAGGCAGCGCCTGCTGGGGATCGAGCTGGTGCGCCAGCAGGGCGCGCACATTGTCGGCGCCATGCCTACCTGCCACACGCGGCGCGCGGCCAGCCAGTGGCGCGCGGTCGGGCGCGCGTCGGCCGCGCGCAGCGCTTCGGCGGGCGGCTCTTCGGCGGCCAGCTGGCGCAGCGTTTCGGCCGGGAAGTCGTGCAGGCTGCCGCCGGCGTCGCGGCTCATCAGGTTCAGGCTCGCTTCGCCGTTCATGGCCAGGATGGCGGTGCGCGCGCGCATGGCGCCCCAGCGCGTCCTTGAGGCGGCGCGCCGGGTCGCCGAATACCGAGACCGCCAGCACGCTGTCGGCCTGGCCCACCCACTGGCCGAGCTGGCGGTCGCTGGCCGCCATCAGCTGGGCCGGCGTGCGCAGCATGATCCGGTCGCCCGGGTGGCTGGCCAGGTGGCGGTGCGCCGCTTCGATCGCCCCCGGCGCGGCGCGCTCGGTGACGATCCCGAGCAAGGCCGCGCCCTGGGCCTGCGGCAGGGCCGCCCACAGCAGCAGCGCCGCCAGGCTGGCCCGCTTCAAAACGCGGCCCGCAGCGTCAGGCGCAGGGTGCGCGGCTCGAGCGGATGAATCAGGCGCCCGTCGATGCCGTCGCCGCACACGCCGCCCGCCTGTTCGCTGCGGGTGCAGGCGCCGCCCCAGTATTCGATGTCGTTGGCCTGGCGGTCGAACAGGTTCAGGATGTCGACGCTGAGCTGGACCTTGGGCGTGACCCGGTAGCTCGACTTTCAGGTTGGCGGTAAAGAACAGGGGTCGACTTCTGCACGCCGGTTTCTTCCAACGCGTAGGCGCCCAGATAGCGCATGCGCAGGCCGCCGAACCATGGCCCGCCGGGGTCGACGCCGATCCCCAGCGATGCGGTCAGCGGAATCGCGTTCGGGATCTCGCTGCCGCCGTTGTCGGCCGGCGCCGTGAAGCGCGCCTTCGACCAGGCCACGTCGCCGTCGATGATCAGCCAGGAATTGGGCGCGTAGTAGTTCGACCATTCCAGGCCGTGCCGGGTGGACGCGCCGCGCGCCTCGGTGACGCCTTCGTCGCCGATGAACACCAGTTCGGAACCGAGCTTCATGCGCCACAGCGACAAACTGCTGCTCCAGCCGGGCAGCACGGTGGTGCGGATGCCCGCTTCCGCGCCCCGGGCCTTGGCGAACAGGCCCAGCTTGTCGGTGGCGCTGCCGTCGGCCGGATTCATGACCGAGGTCGCTCCACGCACGTCGTTGCTGTGAAAGCCGTTGCCCCAGTTGGCATACAGCTCGGTGCGCGCGTGCGGTCCGAACGGTCCGAATACGACGCCCAGCTTGGGGCTGGTCTGGCTAGGCGCTGACGGCGCCGCCGTTGGCCAGGTTGAACTGGCCGCCGGTGGCCGCCACGTCGGCGCTGATCCGGTCGTAGCGCAAGCGATGGTGGTGCGCAGCCAGGGCGTCCACTGGCTGCGGGCCTGGATGAACAAGCCATGCCACCGTTTCCTGCATGCGGTCCTGGCGGACCGTGTTGGTGCGCACCCGGTTGATGGTGTCGTACAGGCCGACCATCGCGATCCGGTCGTGCCGCAACTGCAGGCCGAGCGTCAATTCGGTGTCGACCCACTGCGCTCCCAGGAACCAGGCGTGGCTCGCCTGGCCGCCCCAGGTGGTGCGCCGGTCTTCCTGCTCATGCTGGTCGCCCTGCGGGCCGTTCATGAAGCCGGACGGCGCGGAGAACAGATTGAGGCCGTAGTCGGCCACATACAGGCTCGCTTTGGTGGCGGCGGCCGCGTCGGACTGCTCCCACTGGCCGGACAGGCTGTAGCGGTGCGTGATGCCGCCGTCGTTGGCCGAGAGGGCGCCAAAGCGGCCGATCTCGCCGCTGCTGATGGCCCGCTCCGGCACGTGCTCGGTGGCGGTCCATTCGGACTGGTAGGCCATGGCGCTAATCGCGTAGCCGTTGTGGGCGCTGCCGCCGGACAGGCGCAGCACGCCGTTGGTCTTGCGCACGCGCTCGGGCTGGTCCCACGGCCCGTCATTGCGCGCCGCCTCGATCGCGCCCAGCAGCTGCAGGCCGTCCACGCTGGTGCTGCTGCATGGCGGCAGCACACGCCGGAAATCGTGGGCGCCCGCGGTCAGGTCGACGAAGGGCGCTTAAGCAACTGGCGCTGGTAGCTGATGCGCGCCGAACCGGTGGTGGAAAAATCGCCGTCGTCGGCGGCGTACACGCCTTTGCGGTAGCGCACATTGGCCACCAGTTCGGGGATCAGGAAATTGAGGTCCATGTAGCCCTGGCCGTGTCCGTGGCTGACCACATTGACGGGCATGCCCTCGAGGGTGGTGGCGAAGTCGCTGCCATGGTCAAGGTTAAAGCCGCGCAGGAAGTACTGGTTGGCCTTGCCGTCGCCCGAATGCTGGGTGACGATCATGCCCGGCACCGCTTCCATCACTTCGGAGGCGCGCAGCAGGGGGCGGGTGGCCAGCTGTTTGGCGGTGATGGCGCCCTCGGTGGCCGAATCGGCCGTCCCGACCAGGCTAGGCCCTGGCGCCGGTGACGACGATTTCCTGGATGACGGGCACGCCGGTCGCGTGCGCACAGGCGGAGCTGGCCAGCAAAGCCTACTTAGGCAGCAGAGTTTTAAGCAATTGCATGCGTTCTTCTTCACGTGAAGCTTAAGCACCGCATGCACGTGCCAATGGCGGCATGCACGAGGCAGGCGCCGTCCGGCGACAGACAGGGAGGTGACGACACAAACAGACAAAACCGGTCCCCGGGTTTTGCACCATCAAAATCGTGAAGGCCGGTCTTCTGGCTCGCCATCATCCTCGTCTGTCCTTGCCTTCCCGTGCGCGGGGCACAGTGGCGTATGAACAAAGTCGTCAGGCATACAGCAGCGGGGGCTGCGCCGGAGTGGCAGGGGATGGCTATCCCGTGCGTCACCGGCTTCCCGTTTCACCCTCCAGCCGACAAGCGGGAGGGCACCTTACACGTAGTGCCCGGATTCTACAGTGCCTGGGCCGATGTATCAATCGCTTCGGCGCGGCCGGGCGCCTGCTAGTCGTGCCGCATCCTGACCACGACCAGGCTAAGCTACGGTGGTCAGGGCCAGCACCACGCCGACCACGATCCAGAAGCCGTCCGGGTCATGCAGCAGCGGCAGGCCGCCCACGTTCATGCCCATCAGGCCGAGCGATCAGGTTGATCGGCAGGGCCAGCACGGTCACCATGGTCAGCACGAACAGACTGCGGCCATTGGCTTCGTTCACGCGCGGCGATTTCTTCCTGCAGCAGCTTGATGCGCTCCTGCAGCCCGGCCATGTCGCTCAGGACCACCGCGAATTCCTCGGTCGACTGGCGCAGTTCCTGGATGTCGTTCTCGGCGATCCAGCCCGGTGGCCGCAGCAGCAGGCGAAACAGGGCCGCCGGTTCCGGTGCCAGCAGGCGCTGCAGGCGCACCAGCACCCGCCGCAGCGTGCCCAGGTCTTCGCGCTTGTGGCGCAGGCGCCCGGCCAGCAGCGAGTCTTCGATGTCGTCCACCCGGGCCACCGAATCGCGCACGATCCGCACCAGCACGTCGGCCTGGTCGCGCAGCAGGTGCACCAGCAGGTCGACCGGCGAGTGCACCGGTTCGCCGCGCCGCACCGCCTGGTGCAGGCGCTCGATCGATTGCAGCGGCGTGCGGCGGGCGCTGATCACCAGCTCCGGCGCCAGCGTCAGCCACAGCGTGGACATGTCGGACGCTTCGAAGGAAAAGTCGTGCAGCACGTCGACCGCGATCAGGGTATTGTCGGCCGTCTCGATCCGGGTCGAGCGCGAGCCCTGGTGCAGCGTCTCGTAGAATTCATCGGCCAGGCGCGTGTGCGCGCGCAGCCACTTTTCGCTGGCCGCGTTCGAGAGGTTGAAATGCAGCCAGACGAATTGATCGGCCGCGCGCACCGGTTCCCGCAGCCAGGCGAGGGCCTGCTGGGCGTCGAGCACGCGCGTGTCGGCGCCGCGCGCGAACAGATAGCCCCATACCAGCCCGGAAGGGTCCGAGCCGTAGCTCACGTCGTTGGCCAGCATCGGCCTGCTACTTGAAGGCGGCGACGGCCGCGCGCCCGACTGCGGGGTCGTCGGTGAAGAAGCCGTCGATGCTTACTTTCAGATAGGCGGCAATTTCGGCGCTTAAGCGTCGTCGCCGCGCTGCGAGGGCGACGTGACGTCCGGCTTGCGCAGGCTGACCGGCAGGAAGGGGTTTTCCGGGGCGCAGCGTCCAGGTGTGCACCTTCAGCCCGGCCGCCCTGGCGTCGGCGACAAAGCTGGTGGCCGTGCCCAGTTCATTGGCGGCGGTGCGCGGAATGATGACTTCCTTGTAGGGCGAGACCACGTCCGCGTACACGGCGATGTCCTTCCAGGCCTAGGCCGGGGTGACCAGGTCGGCGTAGGTGCGGCCGTTGCTGCTTGCGGGCGACAAAATCGTAGGGCGCGTTGCGCGGCGCGCCGTTCGGCGCCAGCGCATTCTTCGGATTGTCGATCAGCTGGACCAGGCGCATCTCGGTCATGCCGCGCAGTTCCTTCCAGGTTGGCCACTTCAAAGGACTGGATGTACACGGCCGCGCCCTTGCCGCGGTAGCCGCTGGCCACCAGCTGGTCGACCAGGCGCTTTTCCAGCGGCAGGCCGATCGACTTGAAGTAGCTCGGGTGCTTGGTCTCAGGGTAGATCCCGATCACCTTGTTGCGGGCCGTGCTCTCCTGTTTGACGAGGTCGATCACTTCCTGCAGCGTCGGCACCTCCAGCTGGCCGTCGAAGGCGGTATTGGCCGGGCGGTTGGCAGGGAATGCGCTCTTTCGCGCGCAAGGTCTTCAGTTCGGCCAGGGTGAAGTCTTCCGTGAACCAGCCGGTGACGGGAATGCCGTCGATGGTCTTGGTCGTCTTGCGGCTGGCGAATTGCGCCGCGTCGGCCACGTTGGTGGTGCCGCCGATCTCGTTTTCATGGCGCGCGACCAGCACCCCGTCTTTGGTGGCGACCAGGTCCGGCTCGACGATGTCGGCGCCATCCTCGATCGCCTTGCGGTAGGACGCCAGCGTGTGCTCCGGGCGCAGCGCGGACGCGCCCCGGTGCCCGGTCACGGCTTAGCGCAGGTGGCCAGCTCAGGCCAGGGTTTTGCAGGTCGGTCTGCTCGCCGCCGCAGCCTAGCCAGGGCCAGCGCCATGGCGGCCGTGGCCAGCAGGAGGGAAGGGGTGTCGGGTCCGGTTTGTTTCACGCTCGCTCCAGGTCGATAAGGAAGCGGCCGAGCGTAGCAAGCCTGCGTGACCGGCGTATGACCGGTTCCGGCAGCAGCTGCGAAGGCGCGAGCAGGCCGGGATTGATCGGGAAGGCGGAAGGCGTCATACTGCGTGGATATTGTGTCAATAAACATTCACTGTCGCCAACATCGCATTTCCTCTCATGAAAATTTGTTTCACGCTTTGGGCGGCGTTGCTGCTGTATTGTCCTGTTCCGGCGTCTGCCGCCGATATTCCCGTCACCATTTATGCCGATGCTTAGGCTACCAGCCTTACTCGTATGCTTAAGCAAGCACGGCGAGGCGGCCGGGCTGTACGCCGAGATCGTCAAGGTGGCGTTCGCGCGATGAAGGGCTACCGGATCACGATCAAGCCGGTGCCCTGGAAGCGCGGCATGTCCATGCTCAAGGCGGGCACCGCTTTTGCCCTGTATCCGCCCTACATGAATCTGAAGGAAGAACCGTTCACCTGGCCGTATTCACTGCCGCTGTTCGAGGAAATCGTCGTTGCCGTATGTACGCGCGAAGTGGCGGCGCGCCCTGCGCCCCCGCTGGCCGGAAGATTTTTACGGCCTCACGATCGGCAACAATGCCGGTTTCCTGGTCGGCGGCGACAAGTTCAACGAGGCAGTGAAAAGCGGCAAGATCAAGCTGGAAGACGCGGCCGACACGCGCACCAATATCCTCAAGCTGGGCATGAAGCGGATCGACTGCTATATCAATGACCGGAT
Source organism: Massilia sp. H-1 (assembly GCA_024703915.1). GTDB lineage: Bacteria > Pseudomonadota > Gammaproteobacteria > Burkholderiales > Burkholderiaceae_D > Telluria_A. Next base: position 4,995,416 of record CP087969.1, read on the forward strand.
CTCGATCCGCCTGACCCAAAACGAACTGGTGCGCGAAGGCTGGCTGCAGCAGCGGCCCGCTGGCCGTGGAAAGCGCGGTCATCGCGCGAGAACATGGCTTCCTCGGCTTCACCGACCGCGACCAGGGCCGCTTCCCGTTCAAGACCGATTTCGTCAAGCAGTTCGACGCCGTCGTCTACGACATGAAGCGCAATGGCGAGATCGAACGCATCGCGCACGAATTTTTCAAGGGTCGCTAGTTGCCATGCCGACCATCCTGACCCATCCCGCCGTACCGCTCATGCTGGGCCTGGCACTCGGCCCGGCGCTGGTGCCGCGCCGCCTGCTGCTGGCCGGCGTGGCCGCGTCCATCCTTCCCGACCTCGACGTGATCGGCTTCCGCCTCGGGATCAGCTATGGGCAGGAGCTCGGCCACCGGGGCGTGTCGCATGCGCTGGTGTTCGCCTTGCTGCTGGGCCTGATCGCGCTGGCCATGGCGCCCTGGCTGCGCGCGCGGCGCGGGACGGCTTGCGCGTTCGTGGCGGCTTGGCGCCGCCTCGCACGGCTTGCTCGACATGTGCACCAACGGCGGGCTCGGCGTCGCGCTGCTGTGGCCGTGGAGCGCGGAGCGCCTGTTCTTCCCCCTCCATCCGATCCAGGTCTCGCCGTTTAGCCTGAGCAAGGTGTTCGGTCCCGATGCGGCTCGCCTGTTCGGATCCGAACTGGTCTGGGTCTGGCTGCCTTGCCTTGGCATCGGGCTGGCGCTGTACGCGGCCCGGCGCGCGCTGGCTGAGCAGGCGGGCCCATGCAGGGTAGTTTTCACTTCAGCTTCCAGGACGACTGGCAAGACGCGCCGGGCGCGCACTGGGTCCATCTGCCCGACCCCGCGCATCCGGGCGCCTTCACGCCGCCCGCGCCGAATGCGCTCCCGCACCAGGGCTTCGTGTTCCTGCACGTCGCCTTCGGCAGCCACGTGCTGCTGTTCAGTTCCGCGGCCCAGCTCGACCACTACATCGACGTGCTGTCGAAAACCGCCTTGCCGACCTCGCGCCAGCTGTCCGAGGCGAGCGGCCGCTTGAACGGTCCCAACCAGCACTGGCTCAGCCGCCTGCCGGGCGCGCTGAAGTCCCCGAAAACCCGCCAGCAACTGGTCACGGTGCTGCAGCAGGCGCGCCAGTTTGCGCGCGATCAAGCTCCCAACAACAGCTTCGCGCCGCGCTAGCGGCGGCGGGCGGCACTGAACTCCGCGGCGCGGGGCGCAATCGAACTGCTTAGTTCGCACGCCAACCAACCTGGGGAGCCCGTCGGCAATGGTGCAAGCAGAAGCCGTGCATATGGTGGCGAGCAGCGCCGGTCACTTGCGGGTCGAAGTGCCGCGCCTGTACCGGTCCGAGCGTGCGCGTGCCGAGCTCGAGCAGGCAGCCGGCGCCCATCCGGCCGTGCGCCGCGTCCGCGCCAATCCGCTCACGGCGCGCCTGCTGATCGAGTTCGCGCCCCAGCACATCGGCGCCGCGGCGCTGCTGGCGGAGCTGGGCTTTTCGGTGCGGCCCGGCCCTGCGCCTGCGCGGCCGGGCGGCTTGCCGCCACCCTTCGTGGCCTAAGCAACGCCAGGGTGCGCGCCGCGCCCCTGTATGCGCCATGGCATGCGCGCGAGACCGACGAGGCGCTGGCATTTTTCGGCAGCGCCCCCGGGCGCGGCCTGTCCATGCCGGAGGCGGCCTTGCGCTTGCGCAGCGGCCACAACCTCATTCCCCAGCCATGGCGCCCGGCTGCGTGCAGGTCCTGCTCAATCAGTTCACCTCGCTTCCCATCATCTTGCTGGGCGTGTCGGCGCTGGTGTCGCTGGTCACCGGCGGCGTGGCGGAGGCGGCCGCGATCGGCGCGGTGCTCGTGCTCAATGGCGCGATCGGCTTTCACACCGAACGCCGGGCCGAAGCGAGCGTCGCGTCGCTGTCCGAACTGGTGGACGACATCGTGCTGGTCCTGCGCGACGGCGCCGCCCGGATGATCGCCGCCGCCGCGGTGGTGCCGGGCGACATCCTGGTGCTCAGCCCCGGCACCCGGATCGCGGCCGACCTGCGCCTGCTCGCCTCGCAGCGCCTCACCATCGACGAATCGGCACTCACGGGCGAGAGCGTTCCCGTGGCCAAGGATCCCGCCATCCTGAGCGGCAAGACGGCGCTGGCCGAGCGGCGCAATATGGCTTACCGGGGTACGGCGGTGGCCACCGGCACCGGCGCCGGACTGGCGGTCGGCACCGGCCTGCGCACCGAAGTGGGCGCCATCGCCGCCATGACGGGCGCGCTGGCGCGTCCCCGGACCCGCACCCAGATCCAGCTGGATGAGCTCGGCAGCCAGCTGATCAAGGCCAGTTCCGCCATGTGCGTGGCCATCTTTGCCATCGGCCTGGCGCGCGGCTACAACCGGCTGGCCATGTTCAAGACCGCCATTTCCCTGGCGATCGCGGCCGTGCCCGAAGGCTTGCTTAGCCGTGGCCACCACCTCGCTGGCGCGCGGGATCGGCCGCATGCGCGCGCAAGGTCCTGATCCGCCACCTGCACGGGGTCGAAACCATCGGCGCCATTCAAACCATCTGCCTCGACAAGACCGGCACGCTGACGCTGAACCGCATGTCGGCGGTGGCGCTGGCCACCGTGGACGGCGCATGCGACGCTGCCGCGCTGGACGAGGCGCAATGCCGCGCCGTGCCCGCGCTGGGCGCCATGCTGCGCATTTGCGTGCTGTCCAATGAAAGCGAGGCCAACGGCGGCGACGGTGCCGCTTCCGGCTCGGCGACCGAGGCCGCCTTGCTGGCCCTGGCCGCCAGGGGCGGGCTGTCGGCGCCGCAGCTGCGCGCCGCCTTTCCCCTGCGCGAGACCGAATTGCGGGCCGAAGGGCGCAATTACATGCGCACCTTGCATGCCGATGCGGGCGGCAGCGGCATGCTGGTCGCCGTCAAGGGCAGTCCCGACGAAGTGCTGGCCCTGTGCGGCGATTGCATGACGGCCAGCGGCCGCGTGCCGCTCGACGACGCATTGCGCGCGCATACTGCAGCAAAACCAGGACATGGCCGCGCGCCAGTTGCGCGTGCTGGGCTTCGCCTGTGCCCAGGGGCCTGGCGCGACGCTGCGCGCAGCCCGGCTGACCTGGGCTAGGCCTGGCTTAGCCTGGCCGATCCCTTGCGGCCCGGCATGGAACAAGTGATCGACCGCTTCCACCAGGCCTAAGCATCGCCACCATCATGCTGACCGGCGACCAGGCGGCGACCGCCTACCAGATCGGCAAGCAGCTGCACCTGAACAATGGCGCCGACCTGACCATCGTCAGTGCCGAACAGCTGGCCGACACCGCCCCGCAGCAGCTGGGCGCGCTGGCGGCATCGGCCCATATCTTCGCGCGTGACACCGGTGCACAAATTGCGCATCGTGCGCGCGCTGCAGCAGGCCGGGCAGGTGGTGGCCATGACCGGCGACGGCATCAACGACAGTCCGGCCCTGCGCGCGGCCGATATCGGCATTGCCATGGGCGGCGGGACCGAAGTGGCGCTGTCGGCGGCCGACATCGCCCTCAAGGACGACCAGCTCGCGGCGCTGCTGGAGGCGGTCAGCCAGGGCCGCACGATCTCGGCCAACATCCGCAAGTCCGTCCATTTCCTGCTCTCGTCCAACCTGAGCGAGATCCTGCTGGTGGCTAAGCGCCGTCGGTGCTTAGCCTGGGGCAGCCGCTGACCCCGCTCCAGTTACTGTGGCTGAACCTGCTGTCCGACGTGCTGCTTAGCCATCGCACTGGGCGCCGAAGGCCCGGAACCGGACGTCATGCAGCGCCCGCCGCGCGATCCCGCACTGCCGATTGTCGCGTCCGGGGACATGTGGCGCTATGTGCGCGAGGGCGCCGTCCTGGTATGGGCGCGCTGTCGGCCTATGCTTACGGCGTGCTGCGCTACGGCCCGGGCGCGCGCTAAGCACGGTCGCCTTCGATGCGCTGGTGCTGGGGCAAATGTGCCACGCGCTGTTTTGCCGCTCGGACCAGCAGCGCAGCCTGTTCAACGGGCAGCTGCCGCAGAGACCGGCAATTATGGCTGGCCGTGCTGGCCTCGCTCGGCTTGCAGGGCCTCGCCCACCTGCTACCTGGTCTGCGGCGCCTGCTTGGCCTGGCCACGCTCGGGCTGGCCGACCTGGCCGCCATCCTGGCTTAGGCGCCGTCCTGCCTGTGCTGATCAACGAACTGAGCAAGCCGGGATCGGACCGGCGCGCCGCTCAGAACAAGGCTGCCACGACCATGGCCCCGGCCGAACTGCTTAGGCCAGCCGCTGGAAGCAGGGCCTGGGTCAACAGTCTGGCGGCCAGGCGGCCGAGCGCGGAGCGCGTGGCCCGGCTGCGGCGCGTCGTGGTGCAGGTGGTGGTACTCCAGCACCGCCTCGACGTCATCCCAGAAACGGGGATTGTTCCCGGCAGCGCCGTCGTAATGGATCAGCATGGCGCCCGTGACCGGGCTGCCTTCGACCGCGCCGATGCCGCCGATGGCGCGCAGCGTCAGACGGCGGCCATTCTGGCCGGGTTTTTCTTCAGCAGAGAAAATCGCAGCCGCAAGCGGCCAGGGTGTGGAAGTGTGGATGTGTTCATCGGCCTTCTCCTGTGCATGCAAGCACGATAGCAAGGCAAGATGACAGACCAATGACAGCGCCAGGGAAAACCGGCCGCGAACAACAGTCGCGGCCGGTGTTGCGCATGTGCCCAATGCTACATGCGCTACATGCGCTGCTGCGCCGCGCGTTCGGCTCCGGTTGCTGCACCCGATACGGCGCCCGGTACGGGCCCTGCTGGCGGCATGCTGCGCTCCGGCTGGACGGCCAAGCGCGCCCGGCAGGGGCCTCGGGCAGCAGGGCATGGCCGTTGTGGCCCATGGCGGCGCCCAGCACCTGCCTTACCCCGCCCACCACGTCGGCCAGGACGCTTACCACCGTGTGGACGGCCGTGCCGCCGATCGTGCCGACCGCGCCCAGCAGGCCGGTGGCGCCGTCACGCACTTCGTAGCCGATGTCGCGCACGCCGTGCACGAGTTCAGCTGCCACGTGCGTGACGCCGCCGACCAGGTCGCTCGCGACATCTTCGGTCGCGCCGATCGCGCTGCGCAGCACATCGCGCGTGGCAGCCACGGCGCTGCCGCCGACGGCGCCAAGGCCGTTGCCAGCATGTGGCTGCCGTCGCCGCGGTCCTGACCGGCAGCCCCGAAGGTGGCGCGGGCGTCGGCGCTGGCCGCGGCCGTGCGCTGCTGGTCGTCGTTGTCAGCCTAGCCCGCAGTGCAGCGTCTGCGCCAAGCGGGTCGGCCACCGGGACACGGTCGCTGCCGCGTTCCCCGTCATTCCTTTTTGATCTGCCATGAGAATCTCCTTTGCGTGTGAATAGGGCCGCTTCAAGGCAGCGGCAAGGCTTGCCGTGCAGCGGTGCTGGTGGTGTCCGCGGACAGGTGCGCCAGGCGCAGCGCGCTGGCCGCGTACCAAAATGCCGACAGGGCTTAAGCAGCATGATGTTGCCGCGCGCGGCCTGGACCAGGCCGACCGCGCCGAACAGCAGGGCGGCCAGCAGCATCGGATCGCCCGTGGCGGGCGCTGCTGCTGCCACGCGCTGCGGGGCAACCCCGGCAGCGACAGCGCGGCCTGCCCGAGGTCCGTCAGCAGGCGTTCGAGCGGACCGGTGTAGTCGATGACGATGCAGGCCGCTTGCGGATTGGCGCGTGCCCGCTGCACATAGGCCGCTTGCGCCAGCTGGCGGGCCAGCCGGGCGAACCAGGCCACGTTGCCGCGCTGCGCCGCGACCTCGATCCGCAAGCGGCCGTCGATCTGGTGGGCAATGCGTGCTTAGGCGTGCTCATGACATGGCCGCTCCCTGGCCGTCGGGCTGGGCTTGGCGCAGCGGCCCCGTTGCCGCCCGCGGGACGAACGGGCTCGGCCGTGGCAGGGGGCGGCGTGACGGCAGTGCCGTCAGGCGCGGCCGCGGCGGCGCTGTGCTCGGCGCGGATTTCGGCCATGATGTCTTCCACCGATTCGCCCGCCACGGCCAGGGTTTCGCGCCCTTTTTCGTACAGCAGCATGCCGCCACGCACCAGCGATTTGGCCAGGGGCCGCCCGACCCGCGCCGCGACCGGCAACACGATGGGGGCCAGCACCGCCGCTGCGATGGCGAGGCCGACACCGGCGACGATATTGTTCTTGAATACGTCCATGCAATGCTCCTTCGCGCTTTGAATACCGGTTCGACCGGCAAGGATTGGCATCGTTCCGTGTTCGGCCCGGCTACGCCGGGAATGCGCCCGCCAGCGCGTGCAGCAACACCCCGAGCAGGCCGCCGACGAGGGTGCCGTTGATGCGGATGAACTGCAAGTCCTTGCCCACCTGCAGCTCGAACTTGCGGGTGACGGTGTGCGTGTCCCAGGAACGGATCACCCGCCATACCACGGCGCTGATCACCTCGCGCCGGTCGACGATGGTGGCGGCCACGACCGAACGCAGCCAGCCGTTGAGCCGGTCGCGGATGGCCGGATCGTCCTGCAGCGCCTGGCCCAGCGAGCGCAGGGCCAGGGCGGCGCGCGCGGCAATCGCCGAGTCGTCGCGTGCAAGGTCGGCCAGTACGCGCTGGGTCAGGGCGTGCCACAGCTGGGCCAGATACGCGTGCACGCCTTCGTTGCGCGCGGCGCGCGCCAGCAGTGCCTGGAGCCGTTCTTCGTGGGCGGGCGAGGTGGCAAGCTGGTCCAGCATGTCGTCGACCGCCTGATCGAAGCGCGCGCGCCACTCGCTGTCCTCGGCCTGGATTTCGAGCAGGATGGCGTGCACGCCTTCCAGGATGCGCTCGAACAGTTTCTCGTCGATCGACCTGGGCAGCCAGCGCGGGCTGTGTTCATGCACTTTCTGGCGGATGAAAGGGCGGTTCTGCTCGAGCGCGCGCCACGATCCCGAGCACGCGTTCGAGCAGGACATGATGCTGGCGCCCCTCGACCAGCAGGCCGAGCAGCTGCGCCAGCGCCGGCGCCAGCCGCAAGCCGCCGGACGCTTGCGCCACTACCCGCTCGAGCAAGGCGCGCGCCTGCTGTGCATCGATTGTGCGCAGCAGCAGCGGCGGCAGGGCCTGGACCAGCTGGCGCGCCACGGCCGCGCTGTGCGCGCCGTCGGCCAGCCAGTGCGCGGCGGCACCGGCAAAATCGACGTGCTGCAATTCCTCACGCAGCACTTCGTGCGTCAGGAAATTATTTTGCAGGAAATTGCCGATGCTTTCGCCGATGCGTTCCTTGTTGTTGGGAATGATGGCCGTGTGCGGGATCGGCAGGCCGAGCGGATGGCGGAACAGTGCGCTGACGGCGAACCAGTCGGCCAGCCCGCCGACCATGGCCGCCTCGGCGAAGGCGGCAATCCAGCGCCACGGCCCCTGGGCCTAGCCCCGAGCGCGCCCCGGCCACCAACAGCGCGCCCATCAGCAGGAGCAGGGCAGGCGCGATGCGCCGCATGCGGGCGAGCTGGACTTGCTGCCGGGATTCGATGGTCGTCATCGCCTGCCGCCTGAAGGTCGGGACTCAGGTAGACGGAAGCGGGCACGCTTAGTTCAATGGCAATGCTTAAGCAGAACTTCGCGCCTGCTGCGCGCTCTTACTGTGGTCGCCCCACCGGGGCCGCAGTGAGGGGGAGCATCGTGCCGTTCAATCTGCAGCAACCGCGCCACATGGCGGCGATTCGGACGATCGCGGAAGAAACCGGCCAGCCGGTCGGGGAAGTGGCCACGCTATACCAGGAAGAACTGGCCCGCCTGAGCGCACGGGCGGCCATTGCCGACTATCTGCCGGTGCTGGTCAGCAAGCGATTGCGCCAGCGCTACCGGGGCGGCCCCGGCTAGTGCGCGCTCAGCGCAGGACCGCTGCCAGCGCCTGGGCCGAGCGCCGTACCAGGCGCCGCACGGGATTGCGCAGGGCCGCGCCGCGGCCGCTGCGCTCGACCGCGCGCTGATCGTGATACAGATGGTTGTATTCGAGCACCGCTTCGACCTCGTCCCAGAAGCGGTGATTGCTTAATGGCCATGCCGTCATAGTGGATCACGATGGCGCCGGTGGTGGCGCTCGCTTCCACATGTTGCATGCCGCGGATGCCGCGCAGCTGTCGCACACGCCGTCCAGGCGGGCAGGGCACTTCTTGAGCAGGGCGAAGCGCAGCCGCAGGCTGCCGGGGTGGGCGTGCATGGCGTTCTATCGCAAAACGGTGAGTCCGGTCGGGATGCCGCGGGCGGCAGGCGTGGTGGCGACATGGGTGGCGGCAGCCGGTGCCGGTTGCTGCACCGGCTTGACCGGCGGGGGCGGGTAAAAGAAGACGCCCCAGACGATCGCCAGTGCGACGCTTCCGAAGGCAAATGATTTTGGGGGCATGACGGTCAACCTCGTTGCAAGTACGTGGACAGTGGTGTGCACTGGTCCGGATTGTAGAAAATGATCATGACGGCGCGATGACCGGGTGGTCCTTGTGCCGCGAATGTTCGACAGGCTATAGAGAAAATCGCGCCGTAAATGCGCACATCCTCACTTTGCTGACAAAAAGATAATTTTGTTGTTGTGACACGACATTCAACGCGCCACGTCCCCGGGCAGGATGCGATAAATTGTTTTTTGACTAAGCAAATTGCGCACGACAAGGCGGACTGGCTTCCGATTGATTTCGAGACCGTAACTGGGCAAAATGACAGCGTCTGCACGCCCGGGAGGAAAGCACGTTCAAGAATTTGCTGATCAAATGGAAGCTCGCAGTGCTCATGGCCGTGATGCTGGCCGCGCTGACCGTGGTGGGACTGAGCGGCTATGCTTAAGCATCGTCCGGGTCGGGGCGGCGGTGCACGAAATCGGCGTCGTGCGATTGCCATCGATCCAGGGCTTGCTGGCCATCAGCGAGGGCCAGACGGCGGTCGCAGGCCGGCGACCTGACCACGGCCATCGCGGAAAACGATTACCAGACGGCGGGGCGCTTCGACGACGCCGTGCGCCAGCGCGCCAAGGGCCGGGCCAGCATCGAGCGCGGCTGGGCCCTGTACGAACCGCTGCCCCAGACGCCCGAAGAGGCCCTGATGTGGAAGCAATTCGTGAGCGACTGGAACGCCTGGAAAAATGCCGAACAAAAGTGGGCGCTAAGCATGGCGGCCATGGCAAAGAACAAGGAGGAGGCGGCGCAAAAGGCTTTGTTTGCCACCTTCTACACCGATTACGCGGCGTCGCGCCCCCTGTTCCTGAAAGCGGAAGCGGGCCTGGCCCAGATCCAGAAATTGAACGAAACCATCGCCGCCGAGCAAACCCGGGCCAGCGAGCAAGCCTCCGCCAGCGCGCCGCACGATGCTGGTGTCGGCCATCCTGGCCGCCGTGCTCGCCTTTGCCTGCGCTTACTATATTGCGCTCAGCATCACCGGCCCGATCAACGACGCGGTGCGGGTGGCGCAAACGGTGGCCTCGGGCGACCTGACCAGCACCATGATGCCAGCACCACCGACGAGACCGGCCAGCTGCTGACCGCGCTGCACGGCATGAACGCCAACCTGGTGCGCATCGTCGGCCAGGTGCGGGTCGGCACCGACACGATCGCCACCGCCTCGGCCGAAATCTCAAGCGGCAACTTCGACCTGTCCTCGCGCACCGAGGAGCAAGCCAGTTCGCTCGAAGAGACGGCCGCCTCGATGGAGGAACTGACCTCGACCGTGCGCCAGAACATGGAAAACGCCCAGCAAGCGAACCAGCTGGCGCAGTCGGCCTCGGTGGTGGCGGTCAAGGGCGGCGACGTCGTCAGCCAGGTGGTCGACACCATGAGCGCGATCAACGCCTCGTCCAACAAGATTGTCGACATCATCGGCGTGATCGACGGGATCGCTTTCCAGACCAACATCCTGGCGCTCAACGCGGCGGTCGAAGCGGCGCGCGCGGGCGAGCAGGGACGCGGCTTTGCCGTCGTCGCCACCGAAGTGCGCAGCCTGGCGCAGTGCTCGGCCGCGGCCGCCAAGGAAGTCAAGAAGCTGATCGACGATTCGGTGGTCCAGGTCGACAGCCGAGCAGCCGCCTGGTCGGCCAGGCCGGGTCGACCATGGGCGAGATCGTCACCAGCATCCAGCGCGTGACCGACATCATGGGCGAGATCAGCATGGCCACGCGCGAACAGAGCACCGGCATCGACCAGATTAACGTGGCCGTGACCCAGATGGACCAGGCGACCCAGCAGAACGCGGCCCTGGTCGAAGAGGCGGCGGCCGCCGCGGCTTCGCTGCAAGACCAGGCGGCCAGCCTGGCCCTAGCCTGGTCAGCACCTTCAAGCCCGATCAAAAGATGGTGCCGCAGCCGGTCCGCGGCGCCGCGCCCGCGCGCCAGCGCCCGGCCGTGCTTAGGCCCTGGCCACCGATGACCGGGAAACCTTCTGATTCAGGCGAGCCTGAGCTGCCAGTAGCCGACGTCGATCCAGTGGCCGAACTTGCGGCCCACTTCCGCGAAGTGGGCTGCTTTCACATAGCCCATCGCTTCGTGCAGGCCGACGCTGGCCTCGTTGGGCAGGGCGATGCCGCCGATGACGAGATGGACGCCATGCGCGCAGCAGGCGCGCGATCAGGGCGCGGTACAGCATCTTTCCCAGGCTTAGGCGCGGACCTGGTAGGCGGCCACGTAGACCGAGCTTTCCACCGAAAAGCGGTAGGCGTGGCGCACCCGCCATTTGGTGGCGTAGGCGTAGGCGACAACGGCGCCGCCGGACTCGGCGACCAGCCAGGGCAGGCCCCCGGCCTGGACGTCGGCGATGCGGCTAAGCCATGTCCGCCGCGCTCACCGCTTCTTCCTCGAAGCTGATGGCCGTGTTGAGGACGTAGTGGTTGTAGATGGCGGTAATGGCAGCGGCATCGGCTGCCTGGGCGTCGCGCACTTGCAAGGTGAATTCCTGGTCGCTGGTTGGGACGTTCGAATATAGTCGATTGCCCAAGCGGCAGCAAGGGCCCATACTGGATGCCTTTTTACTGACGATGGCGGGCAGGATGATTGACCAGTACCTGGAAAAGCGCGATCACGCGGCGATCGGCTACGTGATCGTGACGGGCGTGGCGCTGTGGCGCAGCTTCAGCGGCATCCGCGGCGGATCCGATTTTCTTCAGACCCTGCTGGTGCTGGGCAGCTTCGCCCTGTTCGCCGCCGCGTGCTGGTGCTACCTGCGCGCCAAGGACCGCAGCGGCGTCTGGCTGCTGCTGGTGCCGCTCAATCTGATTGCGGTGCTGATCTACTGGAAGCTCGAGGACCGTTCCGGGGACCAAGCTGACGTCGCCTGTCCGGCCTGCAAGGCGCCCAACTTCCCCGACCAAGCGATCTGCCGCGTGTGCAAAACCTCCCTGCACGGGGCCACCCCGATCGACCACTAGGCCACTCAGGCCGACATCGCGCCGCACACCAGTGCAAGGCGCGGCAGCAGGGCCGCCAGCTGCGCCTCCACATCGGTCTGGTAGAGCGGCGACGGCCTGTTCCAGGCGCGCGGCGGCGGCGGCCAGGTCGGCCGCGCCGATATTGGCCGCCAGTCCGTGCAGATGGTGGGCCAGGCGCTGGGCGCGGTCAGGCCTGGCCGGCGGCCAGCGCGTCGCGCAGCTTGTCGGCGAGCCAAGCCTGCAGCTGTCCGATCTGCAGCAGCAGCTTGCGGTAGGCGATGTCGTTGCCGTGCAGGCGGTTCAGGCCCCAGCCCACGTCGACCCCGGCCGCGCGCAGCGGCGCGAACTGGTCCCCGCTCGCATCGGGCACGGCGGCGGCCGACGCGCGCGGCATCCACTGGGCCAGCACCATCACCAGTTCTTCCTGGTGGATCGGCTTGGAGATGTGCTCGTTCATGCCGGCCGCCAGGCAGCGTTCGCGGTCGCCGCTCATGGCGTTGGCCGTCATGGCGAGGATCGGGATCCTGGCCAGGCGCGGCTGGGCGCGGATCAGGCGCGTCGCTTCGAAACCATCCATCACCGGCATCTGGCAATCCATCAGGATCGCGTCGACGTCGTGCCGGGCCAGCATGTCGAGCGCGATCTGGCCGTTGCTTAGCCACCCGCACCGACAGGCTAAGCATCGGTCAGGATCTCGAGCGCCAGCTCCTGGTTGATTTCATTGTCTTCGACCAGCAGCACGCTGGCGCCGCGCAGGGCGTGCATGGCCGCGCTCAGGCGCCGCTGCGGCACCGGGCGCGGCAGCGTCTCGCGGCCCTGGTGCAGGCCGCTGACGATGGCGTCCAGCACCGACGAGGGCGTGACCGGCTTTTCCAGCACCCCCAGCTGGGCCAGGTCGCCCGACTGCGCCAGCAGGTCGTCGCGGCTGTAGGCGGTGACCATGACGATCGACAGCGTGCGCGAAATGGCCGGGTTGGCGCGGATCGCGCGGATCGCTTCCAGCCCGTTCATGGTGGGCATGATCCAGTCCATCAGCACCAGCTGGTAGGGGTCGCCCGCCGCCTCGGCCTGTTCCAGTTCGGCGATCGCGGCCGCCGCCGAGGTGGCGCACAGGGTGCGCATCTGGAGCGAGCCGAGGATGCCTTGCATGATCTCGCGCGCGGCCGCATTGTCGTCCACCACCAGCACCTTGAGCGCGGCCAGCTCGCTGCGCAGCGGCGGCGCGGCCAGCACGCCGTCGGCCTGGCCAAAGCGGGCCGTGAAGCTGAAGGTGGTCGCGCCCGGCGCGCTGCTTTCCAGCCACAGGCGGCCGTTCATCATGTCGACCAGCTTGCGCGAGATCGACAGTCCGAGCCCGGTGCCGCCGTGGGTGCGGGTGGTCGAGGCGTCGGCCTGCGAGAACGCGACGAACAGGCGCGCCGCATGTTCGGCCGCAATGCCGATCCCCGAATCGCGCACGTCGAAGCGCAGGCACAGCCCGGGGCCGCTGTCGGGTTCGCGCTGCACCGAGACGATGATCTCGCCGCGCTCGGTGAACTTGATCGCATTGTTGACCAGGTTGAGCAGCACCTGGCCGAGCCGCAGCGGGTCGCCCGTCATTTCCAGCGGCACGTCGGGGGCCACGTCGAACAGCAGCTCGAGGCCCTTTTCCTGGGCCCGGAACACGGTCATGCTTAGGCCAGGTGGTCGAGCACGTGGCGCAGCACCAGCTGGCGTTCCTCGAAGCGCAGCTTGCCCGCCTCGATCTTGGAAAAATCGAGGATGTCGTTGATGATGCCGAGCAGGCTGTGGGCGGCGCGGTCGACCTTGTCCAGGTAGTTGCGCTGGCGCGGGTCGAGGTCGGTGTTGAGCGCCAGGCGTGTCATGCCGATCACCGCGTTCATGGGGGTGCGGATTTCGTGGCTCATGTTGGCCAAAAATTCGCTCTTGCTGCGGGTGGCCGCTTCCGCCACTTCCTGCGCCCGCACGGTGGCGGCCATGGCGGCGCGCTGGTCGGTCACGTCGATCCCGAAGGTCATCAGGGCGATCTCGCCACCCTCGTCGCCGAGCACCGTGTTTTGCCAGGCGATGCAGCGCTGTTCGCCGCTGGCGGTGGTGATCAGCTGTTCGTCGATCAGGTACAGGCCGTCCCAGCCATCGTCGGCTAGGCCAGCGGCCCGACAGTTCGACCCCGAACAGGGGCAGGTCGCGCCACACCTTGCCCACCACCTCGGCGGCCGGATAGCCGGTGACGGCGCTGGCGGTATGGTTGTAGATCAGGACGCGCCCGGCCCGGTCCATGCCGACGATGATCACGTTGGCGCTGTCGATCAGGCGCTCGGTCAGTTCCTTGGCGCGCCGCAGCGACTGTTCGGCCGCGCTGCGCGCCTCATTGGTGCGCGCCAGGCTGGTGCTCATGGCGTCGAGGGCGTCGAGCAGCTGGCCCGGTTCGTCGGCAAAAGCGGCGTGCCCGCGCACGCTCAGGTCATGCGGCCGCCACGCGCCGCGCCAGTCCCAGCGCCTCGTCCAGCGGGCCGGTGATGCTGCGCCGGATCAGCACCGCCGCGCCCAGGCCAATGGCCAGCGAGGCGAGCAGGATCAGGCGCAGGCGGGTGGTGTCGTCGTCGACGCGCGGCGGCCGCCTTTTCGGTGAGCGCGGCCACGATGGCGGCGCGCGACCAGCGCGTCGATGGCTTGCCGGTGCTGTTCGTATTCGGCCGCCATGCGGGCCTGGATTGCCGTCACCTCGGCGCGTGCCGCGCCCCAGGGCCGGCAGCAGGCTGTCGAAGGCGAGCGCGTAAAAGCGCCGGGCCGGCTGCTCGGTGGCGTCGACCAGGCGTGCCAGGTCGGCGTCGAGGCGCTGCGCGCGCCAGTAGCGCAGGCGCGCCGCGTGCTGGTCGCGCAGCATCCCGAGCCGCACTTCGAGCGCGCCGATGCGGCGCGCCTCGGTGCCGGGCGTGGCCATTTCCAGGCACAGCGTCCACGATTCCATGATATTGAGCGGGGGCGGCACCGCGTCGGCGATCAGGTCCTTGGCGCCGATGATCTCCTGGTACAGCGGGCCGTTGACCTTGAGCTGGTCGAGCGTGCGGAACGACCAGCTGCCGTAAATGACGAAGCCGAGCGCGAAGATGGCGATCAGCAGGAAAAGGCGGTAGGACAGTTTGAAGGTGCGCAGCAGCGTCATGGCAGTGGCAGGTCCGGAATCGGTGGATGGGAAGCGAGCGCCGGCAGCAACGCAGGGGATGCGCACGGTAAAGCAGGTGCTTAAGCGCCGTCGCTGCGCGCCTCGATGGTGCCGCCCAGGACATTGGTGACCAGGTTATGCACGATGTGCAGCCCCAGTCCGGTGCTGCCCTGGCCCATGCGGGTGGTGAAAAACGGTTCGAACACGCGCCCCAGCACCGGCGCGGCAATCCCGGCCCCGTTGTCGCGCAGGCCCAGCGTCAGCCGGCCTTGTTCGACGGCGGCCTCGATCCGCACGGCGCCATGCTGCCGACCCCGTGCACCAGGGCGTTGTCGAGCCATTGGAGCAGGATCTGTTCCAGGACCAGCGGGTAGGAATCGAGGATGACGCCGGGCGCCTGCGCCACCGTCGCCTGGACGCCCGCCTCGCGCAGGCGGGCGCCCTGGGCGCCCAGCACCTGGCCGAGCAGGTCGGCCAGCGCGAAGCGGCGCCGGATCGAGCCATCCTGGCCGGTGGCCACCTGCTTGAAATTGTTCACCAGGCGCGCCGACGCGGCCAGGTTGCGCTGCAGCAGGCTGCTGGCCAGGACCACGTCGCTCACGAACGTCGTCCAGGTCGGTGCGCCGCAGGCCGGTCGCGGCCGAGGCGGCGAAACCCTGCACCCGCTGTTCCAGCGTGCTGGCGGCCAGCAGGCAGTTGCCGATCGGGGTATTGAGTTCATGCGCGACAGCTTAGCCACCATCGCGCCCAGGGCGGCCAGGCGTTCGGCGCGCCGCAAGTCGTCGCGCGTGCTTTGCAGCTCGGCCATGGTACGGCTCAGGTCCGCGTTGGAGCGGGCCAGGGCGCGCTGGCTGCGCGCCAGCGTCAGGTGGGCGGTGGTGCGGGCCAGCACTTCCTCGGCCTGGTAAGGCTTGCCGATGAAGTCGATGGCGCCAAGCCGCGAAGCCGCGCACCTTGTCGTCGGCCTCGGACTGGGCCGACAGGAAGATCACGGGAATGTCGCGCAGGGCCGGGTCTTCCTTGAGGCGGCGGCAGACCTCGAAGCCGTCGATGCCGGGCATGCGCACGTCGAGCAGGATCAGTTCGGGCGGCCGCGCCCCCACAGGGCCAGCTCGCCGTCCGGCGCCTGGCGCACCGCGTGTGCCGGCCGCGCCCAGCAGGTCGCCCAGCAGCTTGAGCGAGGCCGAGCGTGTCTTCCACGATCAGCACTTCGCCCAGGCTCGCTTCCTGTTCCATCATCGCTCCTGGTCAGCCAGGCTGGTGTCGAGCAGGGCGCACAGGGCGGGGTAGCGGTGTGCGGCCAGCATGGTCTCGATCGCCGCCACCGGCGCCGGCCAGGCCGGCCGCCGCAGCGCGGCCAGCAGCGCCTCGACGCGCCGCATGTCGAGCTGCATCAGGGCGTCGCGCAAGGCGCTGCGCTCGGCGCCGGGCAGGCTGCGCAGCGCGTCCTGGTCGAGCGGCTGGGGCGGCGCTGGCAGCCGGCGCGGCCGTCTGCGGGGCGGCCGCCGGCACGGGCGCGGCCAGCGGATCGGCCTCGACCTCGATGCTGAAACTGAATTCGGCGCCTTCGCCGGGACGCGACGCGACCCGCAGTTCGCCGCCCAGGAGGCGCACGAATTCGCGCGAGATGGTCAGGCCCAGCCCGGTGCCTAAGCCTGGCTCTTGGGCGTGTCGGCCTGGACAAACGGATCGAAGATGCGGGCCGCGTCCTCGGCCGCAATCCCGATGCCCGTGTCGCGCACCGCGAACGCCAGGCGCAGCGCGCTGCTTAAGCCAGCGGCGTGGCCGTGACCGTCAGCGCGACCTGGTAGAGGCGTCGGTGAACTTGACCGCGTTCGACACCAGGTTGAGCAGGATCTGGCGCAGCTTGCCGCCGTCGGTGATGACGGCCGCCAGCGGCGGGCAGGACAGCGTCAGCGCCAGGCCCTTCTGGCGCGCCGCCAGTCCGACCATCTCGTCGACTTCGCGCAGCAGCGCGCCCAGCGCGACCGGGGCGCGCAGCAGGCGCACCTGGCCCGCTTCGACGCGCGACAGTTCCAGGATGTCGTTGATCAGCGACAGCAGGTGGTGGCCGGAGCGGTTGATGATGTCGAGATTGTGCTTTTCCTCGTCGAACAGGCTGGTCGAGTCGGCCATGATGTGGGAAAAGCCGATGATGGAATTGAGCGGGGTGCGCAATTCGTGGCTCATGTTGGCCAGGAAGGCGCTTTTGGCGCGGTTGGCCGATTGCGCCCCTTCCAGGGCCAGCGACAGGGCGGCGGTGCGCTCGGCCACCTGGGCTTCGAGCACGGCGCCGCGCTCGACCAGCTCCTGCTCGGCGCGCTTGCGCCCGCTGATGTCGACATAGCCGCCGCGCACCAGCCCGCCCGAGGACGAGGGCAGGGCCACCAGGCTGACCTCGCACGGGAACACGCGGCCGTCGGCCGCGCGCACCATCCGTTCGAGCACCAGTTCTTCGCTCTACCAGGGTGCGTTCGGCGTTGCGGTGGATGGCTTGTTCGAGCGGCAGGCCGTCCACCTCGCTGTCGAGGTAAAAGCGTTCGGGGCCGCCTTCGAGCAACTGCGCGCGGCTGGCGCCGAACAAGCGTTCGGCCTTGCTGTTGGCGTCGACCCAGCGCTTTTTCTGCACGTCGTAGACCACGATCGCTTCGGGCGACTGCTCGACCAGCACCCGGAAGCGGCGTTCGGCCAGCTGCAGGCGGCGCCGCTGCAGCAGCAAGGTGGCCGACAGGGCGCTCAGCAGCACGATCACGGCGGCCCCGCTCAGCACCAGATCGCGGTGTTCTTCCCAGACCGAGGGCGGGCGGTGCACGAACACGGTGTCGGGCGGCAGCAGGTCCGGGTCGATCCCGAAGCGCTCGATCTGGCGCCAGTCGTACATGGTGGTGATCGGGAACGCCACTTCGGTCGCGCCCGGGCGCACCGCGCGGGTGTTAAGCCAGCATGCCCAGCATGTAGGCCACGCTGTCGGTGGCGGTGCGGTCGACGTCGCGCACGGCGCCGCCCAGCGGACCTTCGCCGATGCCGGTACTGAACATGGTGAAGAAGGGGGCGTTCGACAGGCGCACCATGCGCATGGCCTGGTCGTAGGCGGCCACCGGCTGGCCCAGCGCGTCGCGCGTGACCGGCCCCAGCAGCACGATGGTGTCGGGCGGCAGCTGGGCCACCCGCGCCACCATGGCCGCGTCCGACAGCGCATCGGTGTATTCGACTTCGACCCGCAAGCCCATTTCGGCAATCGCCGCCGCGATCCGGCGCTTGCCCAGCTGGTCGGGCGGCGCCGCGCCGACCGTGACGATCAGGCGCCGGGTGGCCGGAAACAGGCGCAGGGCCTGCTCGAGCGTGCGCCGTTCGCTTTCATGCACTTGCGGCAGAATCAGGGCGTGCTGGCCCAGGCGTTCGGCACTGGGCGCGGCGACGTCCACCGCGAACACGGGCGCGGTGGGGGCCAGTTCGCGCAGTTCGTCGAGCGCGAAGTCGAGCAGCCAAGCTGGCGCAAGGCGATGATCAGGTCGATTTTCTGGCCGCGGTATTGTTCCAGCAGCAGTTCGCGCAGCCGGGGCCGGTACTGGGGGGCGTCGGCGCGGTACAGGTTCAGGTATTCGACCATCACATTGTCGCGCACCACGCCGCCGCGCCCGAACTCGGTGACCATGGTGCGCACGGCCGCGTCGACCCCGGGCCTAGGCCATACGATGGCGAAGCGAGCAGCAGCACGCGCTTGCCTAAGCCAGCGCGGGCGGCGCCGCCGCCAGGGCCGTAGCGCCAGCAGCGCCATGGTCAGCAGCGCGGCCAGCGACGCGGGCCAGGCGCGCAGGCCGGCCGCTCTCATGCAGCCGGCCGCCAGCAGCGGCAGGCTGAAAGCGACGATGGCGCCCCCGGCCGGATTGTCGCGCGCCCAGGCCAGGCCGCCATGGGCATGGATGATCGCGTGTGAAATCGACAGGCCCAGCCCCATGCCGTTGGCCTTGGTGCTGAAAAACGATTCGAAGGCGCGCGCCTGATTGCCGCCAAAGCCGCAGCCCTGGTCGCGCACCTGGACTTCGGCCTGGTCCGGCCCCAGCAAGCTTAGCCACGATGTGCAGTTCGCAGCCGGGGCCCGTGTCCTGCATCGCATCCATCCCGTTGAGCAGCAAGTTGACCATGACTTGCTGCAGCTGGACCGGGTCGCCCGCCACCGGCAGCGGCGCGGCCGCGATCTCGTGGCGCAGCGCGATCTTGCGCCCGCGCGCCTCGGCGGCGAGCAGTTCGACCGTGGTGCGCACCAGCGCGCCCAGGTCGATCTCGACCGCCGCCGCCTCGGACTTGCGCAAGGTGGCGCGCATGCGCTTGATCAGTTCACTGGCGCGCAGGTCGTCGCGCCGGATGTCGCCCAGGATCTCGGCCACTTCGCCCAGCTGGGGCGGATCCATGCGCAGGAACAGCTCGGCCGCTTCGGCATTGCTGAGGATGGCCGCCAGCGGCTGGTTCAGTTCATGCACCAGGGCGGCGCTGCAGACGCTGGCGCTGGCGTTGCGGTTCATGTGGGCGATTTCGGCCAGGCGCTGCTGCGATTCGCGTTCGGCCTGGTCGCGCTGCTGGCGCTCGGCCAGCAGGGCCAGCTGGGCGCGCGCCAGCTCATCGGCCTTGGTCTCGACCAGCTGCTGCAGGTTGTCGTTCTGCCAGGCCAGCAGCTTTTTCAGGCGCGCCAGCTTCAGGTGGGCCGACACGCGCGCCTTCACTTCGAGAAAATGGTAGGGCTTGGAGATGAAGTCGACCGCGCCTGCATCGAAGCCGCGCAGCTTGTCGTCGGTGTCGTCGAAGGCGGACAGGAAGATGACCGGCACTTCGCGCAGCTCCGGGCTTTGCTTGAGGGCGCGGCACACCTGGTAGCCGTCCATGCCGGGCATGCGCACGTCGAGCAGGATCAGTTCGGGCGGCTGGGCGCGCGCTCCACAGGGCCAGTTCGCCGTCCGGCGCTTCGCGCACGTGGTAGCCGCTTTGTCGAGCAGGGAAGTGAGAAGACGCAGCGAGGCTTGGCGTATCCTCGACCACGAGGATGTCGCCGCCCTCGGCTAGCGGGTGCGACAGGTCAGGCATCATCGGCGCAGGGCCTCCGGCGTAGTCGCGCAGTCAGTGTACATTCGTTAATGCTGATAATAAACGACTACCCGGTGAAACTCAATCACCGGGCGCCGCCCTTAAAAACTGGTCCAGTCGCTGTCGCCGCCATGCCAACCTGGGCCAGCCGCACCGGACGCGGACCGGGCAGGCGTTTGGCTGCCTTGGCGGGGCTGGCCGCCGGTGCTTAAGCCTGGCGGCCGGGACCGCCTTGAGGGCCGGGCGGCTGTCCTGATTGCCGTTAGGCAGGACGAAAATGCTGACCGTGCGCGCCAGGGCCACCGCCTGTTCCTGCAGGCTGGCGGCGGCGGCGGCCGACTCCTCGACCAGGGCCGCGTTCTGCTGGGTCACTTCGTCCATCTGCACCACGGCCTGGTTGATCTGCTCGATGCTTAGGCGCTCTGTTCTTCGCTGGCGGCGGCAATCTCGCTCATGATGTCCGACACCTGGCGCACCGAGACCATCACCTTCTCGATGGTGGCGCCTAAGCATCGTTGACCAGCACGCCGCCAAGCATTGGCTTTCTCGACCGAGTCGTTGATCAGCACCTTGATTTCCTTGGCGGCATTGGCCGAGCGCTGGGCCAGGCTGCGCACTTCGGTGGCCACGACCGCGAAGCCGCGTCCCTGTTCATGCTACCCGGGCCGCTTCCACGGCCGCGTTCAGGGCCAGGATATTGGTCTGGAAGGCGATGCCGTCGATCACGCCGATGATTTCATTCATCTTGCGCGAGCTTTCCTTGATCAGGCCCATCGTTTCGATGACCTTGCCGACCGCCGCGCCGCCTTCGGTGGCATGCGCGGTGGCGCTGCCGACCAGGGCGTTGGCGCTGCGGGCATTGTCGGCATTCTGCTTGACGGTCGAGGTCAGTTCTTCCATCGACGAGGCGGTCTCTTCGAGGCTGGCGGCCTGTTCTTCGGTACGCGAGGACAGGTCCAGGTTGCTTACGCCACGATTTCGCTCGAGGCGGTGGCGATGGTGTCGCTGGTGACGCGCACTTCGCTGACGGTCTTGGTCAGCGACTTGACCATGTCGCGCAGGGCGCTGAGCATGCGGCCCAGTTCATTGGTCGAGTCGACGTGGATGTCCTGGGCCAGGTTGCTTAGGCGGCGATCTGGCTTAGCCGCGTCGATGGCGATCTGGAGCGGGCCGGTGATCGAGCGGATCAGCCAGATGCCATGCCGGCCGTGCCGAGCAGCATGGCCAGCACGATGGCGCCCACGGTCAGGGCGCGGAAACTCTTGAAGTGTTCCTGCGCCGTCGTGTATTCCTGCTTGCCCACTTCCTGCTGCAGTTCGATCAGGGCGCTCATCGGCACCCGCGCTTCCGAGTACAGGTGGTCGAGCGCGCCGTGCACCAGCTTGGTGGCGGTGGGCAGGTCGGCGGCGCGGATCGCGCTGATGGCCGGGCGCACGCCATCCTTGATGAAGGCGGTGCGCTTGGCCGTGAAGTCGGCCGCCAGGCTCTTTTCCTTGTCCGTCATGAAGGTGGCGTTGTAGGCGGCCAGCACCTTGTCGCTCGCTTCGATGTCCTTTTCCAGGGCATCCATCTGGCCCCCGTTCTTGGCCGGATCGTCGGTCAGGGCCTTGGCCAGCATCAGCTGGTGGCGGTTGACCAGGCGGATCGTGCGGTCCAGGTCGCCCATGGCCACCAGCCGGTCTTCATACACGGTCTTGAGCGAGGCGTTGACCGAGCCCAGGCTGTTCAGGCCCCCGAGTCCGATCAGCAGGCCGCTCAGCAGCAGGAAGCCGATGATGGCGACCAGGCGGGTCTTGATGGCGATATTTTTCAACATGGTGTTCTCCTGAGGGATGCGAAGGGCGTAGCGATGAGCGGTTAATGGGGAGCGCCTAAGCAATGGCGGTGGTGATGGCGTCGACCAGCACCTCGGACCTGACGGGCTTGCACAAGAAGCCGCTGCAACCTGCAGGGCTGGGCCCGGGCCCGCGCGTCAGGGTGATCGCGGCCCGTGATGAAAACGATGGGCGTGGTGTCGCCCAGGTGCTGCAGCGTCGCTTGCAGGTCGAGCCCGGACATGCCGTCCAGGTCGATGTCGAGCAGCAGGCAGTCGAGGGTGTTGGTTTCGGTGCGCGCCAGCAGCAGTTCGGCCGAGAGGAAGGCTTCGACCGCGAAGCCGTGCGCAGCAGCAGCCGCCAGCCAGCGCGGTTGGTGGGCAAGTCGTTTTCGACCAGGGCGATACGGGGCAGGGAAGAAGGCATGTCTGGCGTGAGGCAACAGTTCCGATACCCGAACTGTATGCGTCCGCAGGACGTTTGTAACTGGTACTTTGGTACAGGTGGGGCCGTCAGGCGGCCTTGAGCACACCCAGGCGGGACGCGGCCATGACGAGTTCGGCCAGCGAATTGACTTGCATTTTTTCCATCACGCTGCGCCGGTGTTCCTTGACCGTGCGCTCAGTATTGCCGAGCTGGTCGGCGATCTGCTTGTTGAGCAAACCCTGCACGACCAGCGCGAACACTTGCTGCTCGCGCGGCGTGAGCGAGGCCATGCGCTCGTTCATCGCTTGCAGCTCGGCCAGCGCCTGGGCCGCGTTCTGGTAGCGCGCCACGGCCCGTCCGACCGCCTCGAACAGGAGTTCGCTGCTGACCGGCTTGGACAGGAAATCTTCGGCGCTTAGCCTTGATCGCGCGCACGCTCATGGCGATGTCGGCGCCGCCGCTCAGGAACACGATCGGCAGCCGATGGCGGATGCCGACCAGGTAATCCTGCAGCTGCAGGCCGGACAGGCCGGGCATGTGGACGTCGAGCAGGATCACGCCGGGGCCGGGCAGCCGGCAGCGCGGCCTGGAAGCTGGCGGCCGAGGCGTGCGCGGCCACGGCATAGCCGGCCGCGCCGAGCAGACGCGCCAGGGCGGTGCGCAGCGCGTCGTCATCGTCGACGATATGTATGGTGATGCCGCTTCGGTTTGTGTCCATATCGACACATTCTGCACGCCCAGGCAGGCTTAGGCAAGCACCGTCTCGGGCACCGGCGGCGCCAGTTCCGGCGCATGGCACACGCGGTCGCGCCCGCTCTGCTTGGCGCGGTAGAGCTGGGCGTCGGCGCGCGATCAGGGCCGACATCTCGAAGCCGTCCGCCTGTTGCAGGATGGCCAGGCCGGCTGCTGACGGTCGCGCCCCCGGCCAGGCCGTCGAGGGCGGCGCTGTTGCGCTGGAAATGGGCGCGCACCCGTTCGGCCACGATCAGCGCTTCGGGCTAGGCGTCGGACTGTCGAGCACGATGCAAAATTCCTCGCCGCCCCAGCGGCAGGCCATGGCGTTGGCGGTCTTGACCGAAGCCAGCACCTGGCCCATCACCACCAGCACCTTGTCGCCCATGTCGTGGCCGTGGGTATCGTTGATGGCCTTGAAATGGTCGATATCGAGCAGCAGCACGCCCAGCGACCGGCTGCGGTCGGGCCCACTGCGAGCAGCGGGTCGAGGACCTGGCGCAGGCCGCGCCGGTTGAGCAGCCCGGTCAGGGCGTCGCGTCCGGCCATGGCGCGCATCTCGCCCACCAGGCGCAGCATGATCAGCAGGAACAGCGCCCAGTTGCCGATCAGGGTGTTCATGATGGCAGCCATGGCGCGCTGACCAGGTTGGCCAGCGGCAGCTGGGGCGCGGCGTAGGTCACCTCGGCCGTGCTGAACGCGATCAGCAAGCCCTGGGTCAGCGCGGCGCAGGCCTGGAAGGTGACCGTGGCGGCGGCGACCTGGAAGGCGCGCCGCGCATGCGGTTCCTGGTAAGTCCACAGGATCCAGGCGGTCCAGGCGTTGACTAGGGTCTGGTGGGCCGACAGCGAACCGATGCGCCAGGCCGTGTCCGGCACCACCAGGGTGAAGCCGACCGTCAGCAGCACCGCCATCAGCGCCAGCGCCAGCAGCACCCGCAGGGCCCGGGCGCAGCCGCAGAACTGCATGGTGCCTAGGCCAGGATGCAGACCTGGCCCGCGCTCACCGGGATATTGAACAGCAGCGAAGCGAGGCGCCAGTCGTCGATCAGGCGCGGGCCGTCGACCATGGTGGCCGCGCCGATCGCCAGGCAGCCGATCGCCCACAGGCGCACGCCCGGCATCTGGCGCGCCACCTGGTGCAGGGCGGCAAACATGGCGCCAGCCGTCAGCGAGGCCAGGCCCAGCACGGTCATCAGGGTCGGTTCGTCGATCGTCATGGGGTCACCAGAAGTTGGGGGGCGGCGCTGGCCAGGCTGGCCTGGCGCAGCGCCTGCTCGAAGCGGGCGATGGGCAGCGGTTTGCCGAACAAATAGCCCTGGTAGGCGTGGCAGCGAGGCGGCCGCCAGCGCGTCGCGCTGGGCCACCGTTTCGACGCCCTCGGCGATCACTTCCATGTCCAGGCTCTGGCCGAGCGCGACGATGGTGCGCACGATGGCCACGTCGCTGGCCGCGCTGGGCAGGTCGCGCACGAAGGTCTGGTCGATCTTGAGCTGGTCGAGCGGCAGGCGCTTGAGGTAGGACAGCGAGGAATAGCCGGTGCCAAAGTCGTCGAGCGAGATGCCGATCCCGGCCCGCTTGAGGGCGCCGATGGTCTCGATCACGAGCTCGGTATGCTCGAGCAGCATGCCCTCGGTCAGTTCCAGCTTCCAGGCGGCGCGGGTTGGCCCCGCTGTGCGCCAGCACGGCCAGCACTTGGTCGACGAAATCGGGCTGGCTGAACTGGCTGGCGCTCACGTTCACGGCCAGGCTCAGGTGGCTGGCGGCGGCGTCGTGGGCCCAGGCGGCCAGCTGGGCGCAGGCGGTCTGCAGGACCCAGTGCCCGAGCGGCAGGATCAGGCCGCTGGACTCGGCCAGCGCAATGAATTCGCCGGGCGAGACCATGCCGCGCTGCGGATGCTGCCAGCGCACCAGCACTTCGGCGCCGCGCGGGGCATGGGAGTCGACCTGGACCTGGTAATGCAGCAGGAACTGGCCCTGGTCTAGCGCCAGGCGCAAATCGTGCTCGAGCGCCTGGCGCGCCGCCACGGCGGCCTGCATGGCCGGATCGAAGAAGCGCAGCGTGTTGCGGCTAAGCTTCCTTGGCCTGGTACATGGCGGTGTCGGCGCGCTTGATCAGTTCGTCGACGGTGAAGGTGCGGCCCGAGAACAGGGTGATGCCGATGCTGGGCGAGCTGGCCACCTGGTAGCCGTCCAGCTCATACACGCTTACGCCAGGGCCGCGCGCACCGTCTCGGCCAGCGCCGCCACCTGCATGTGGGCTTCGCCCGGTTCGCCCGCCAGATCGTCGGCCAGCACCGCGAATTCGTCGCCGCCCATGCGCGCCACGCGCTCGGTGCCGCCCATGCAGGCGCGCAGGCGCTGCGCCACCGCCTTGAGCAGCAGGTCGCCCCGTTCGTGGCCCTGGCTGTCGTTGAGGCCCTTGAAATGGTCGAGGTCGATCAGCAGCAGGGCGCCGTGGCGGCGGCGGGCGGCATGCTGCTGCTCATGGCCGAGGCCAGCCGGTCGAGCAGCAGGCGCCGGTTCGGCAAGTCGGTCAGGGTGTCGAAATAGGCCAGTTCGCTGATCTCGTCCTGCGCCTGCTTGCGTTCGGTGATGTCCTGGATCGTGCACAGCAGCGTCTCGCCGCCGGCCTCGTCGGCGCAGACCTTGCCGCGCGCATGCACCCAGCGCTGCTGGCCGTCGGCGCGCAGGATCACGAATCCGTCGCTGTCGAAGGGAACCCGGCGCCGCAGGGCCGAGCGCACGTAGGCGGTGATGGTGACCCGTTCGCGGCGTCCCAGAAAGCGCAGCAGGTGGGGCAGGTCGCGCGGGTAGTCGGGGCCGATGCTTAGGCCAGGCGGTCGAACATGGCCGAGCTGCTCCAGCGGCCGCTGGCGACATGGTAGCTCAGGCTGCCGATGTCGGCGATCTGCTGGGCGTCGCGCAGCGATTCGTGGCCCTGTTCGATGGCGTGCAGGTCGCGCGCCTGGCGCCGGGCGGCCTGGTTCATCAGGATCAGGAAGCCGAGCGAGAGGGCGGCGAAGGCGGCGGTCAGGCCTGGCTGACGATCCACACCTGGCGCATCCAGCTTAAGCCATGGCTTGCTGGTGCGATTCGCCGACCCAGACGTAGAAGCCGTATTTGCTGCTGCGCTCATACGAGAACGTGGTGGCCGCCGCAGTCAGGGCCGAGCGGCTGGTCAGCCTCGTGCCGCGCGCCGGGTCGCGCCACAGCGCCTGCTGCAGTTCGGGCGACAGGCGGGTGTCGCCCACGGCCAGCGGCAGCGGCGTCTTGCCGCCGGTGCGCCAGGCGATGGCTTGAAAGCCGGCGTGGCGCAGCACGATGCTGCCATGCGGCCTGGAGCGCGATTTTTTCCAGCACGTGGCTCAGTTGCTCGGTATCGAGCGCGCCCGTGACGACGCTTGGCAGAAGCGGCCGCCGGGCGCCTCGATGCGGCGCGCGAACGGCCAGATCCAGCGCTGGGAAAGGCGTCCGAGGACCGGCTCGTTGATGTACAGGGCGCGCTGCGGCCGGATCGCCAGGGCCGGAAAATAGCTGCGTTCGGAGACATTGAGCAGCGGGGAGGCGGGCAGCTGGCCAAAGATGATGTCGCCGCGCGCATTGGTGGCCACCAGGGTCGGCACCACGTGCAGCCGTTCCTGCTGGCGCAGCATGAAGCGGTTGATCGCTTCCGTGTCCGCGTTGCCGGTGGCGCGCTGGCGCGCGATTTCGTCGCTCGTGGCCAGCAGCGACAGGTCGATCGCGTCGACCATGCCGTCGATGGTGAGCACGATCGAGCCTAAGCCAGGTTGCGGGTGGTGTCGGCCACCCGCGCCTCGGCGTGCTTAAGCACAGGTAAGCCAGGGCCAGGACCGAGGTGGCCACGATCGCCACGATGGCCGTGACGATGGCCAGGCACAGCAGGCGGCGATCCCCGGCTGCGCCCTTCATCATGCCGCCAGCGGGTCCAGGGCCAGGTCGGCGCTGCTTACCACCAGCGCGGCGATGTCGACCAGGATCAGCATGCGCTGTTCGAGCGTGCCGATGCCGGTCACATAGTCGGCGTACGCGCTTGGCGGCTCATCTGCGGCACCGGCTTGACCTGCTCCGGCAGCAGCGCCAGCACTTCGGACACGCTGTCGACCACGACCCCGACCTGGGCGCCGCCCACCACCACGATCACGACCACGGTGAACTGGTCATAGGCCGGGTCGGGCAAATTGAGCTTGATGCGCAGGTCGATGATGGGAACGATCACGCCGCGCAGGTGGATCACGCCCTTGACGTGGGCCGGCGCGTTGGCGAGGGCGGTGACGGTGGTGTAGGGACGCAGTTCCTGCACGTGCAGGATGTCGACGCCGTATTCCTCCTCGCCCAGCTTGAAGCTCAAGAATTCGAGTACGGTGCCTGCTGCCTGGGTGGTCGTGTGCATGATGCCCTTTCGTTCGCGTGCGAGTGGAGATGAATGCACTGTAGGCGCAAAGGCGGGACCCGTATATTGTCCTTTGGTGCAAGTGGCGGGCGGTCTTTGCATTTATTTGTGTTTGCGACATACTTGACACTGGCTTTTCCGCCGTTTCAACGCCATCCACGAAAGAGAGACCATGGCCGCCGACCTCCCGCTCACCATGTACCAGCACATCGTCCAGATTGCCCTGTTCCTGGTGGCCGCCATCGCCTGCCTGGGCGGCACCCTGCAAATGGTGCTGGGCCAGCCCGACACCTCGCCCCGGCTCGACAATGTGCACCGCTTCATGGCCGGGGTCTACCTGTCGACCGGCCTGATCAGCCTGTGGGCGGCGCTCACGGTGCGCGCGCAGGGCTTTCTGATCTATTTGCTGGCCTTCGGGGTGCTGATGGGCGGCATCGGCCGCCTGGTATCTATCGCCAAAGTGGGCATGCCCACGCCGCGCGCCGTCTGGCTCGGCTACCTGGTGCCGGAGCTGGTGCTGCCGTTCGTGATCGCCGGAGCGCACTATGCCGGGCACTGAGATGGGCAAACAGATTCCGTTAGCCATGCTGCCGCTGCTGCTGCGGGCGGCCATGGTATTCCCGCACAAGAAGCTGCCGCCCGACTTTTGGCGCAACGAGCACGGCCCGACCATCCTGGACGGGTTCAGCGCGCTGGCGCCCCTGATCCTCGGCGCGGGCTTGCCGGACGCGGCCGTTCCGCCCGGCTACCGCATGCTGGCGCTCCTGTTCGACTGGGAATCGCAGTGCCAGTTCAACGGCTGGGGCGCCTTCGAGAATGTGAATGACGCCGAATTTGCCGCCATCCTGCAAGGCTACACCAGCGTGGGACTGGTGGCCGAAGCGACCAGCCTGCGCAAGCAGATGGATGCCTTTCTGGCCCACCCGGACGACCTGGAACCGATGCTGCTGGCGGCCGAGGCGCACCGGCACGCTTTCTCTGGCGAGCTGGACCGGCTTGAATACCTGACCCAGTATTTCTGCGACCATGCCGACGCGCTCCTGTACGAGCCGCAAGCGTGAGGGGCGCAGGATGCGCCTCGCAATTTCTTGTGCGCGCAGGTGAACTTTGCTCAGCGCGGCAAGTCATAGGGGATTAGTCTTTACACTCCCTCGTCCCATGACCCATGCTGTTCTGGTGATCAGCGACCAGCTTCGTGATTCCAGTATTCTGCGGCAAGCGCTGGCCTTACGCGGCGAAATGCCGTTCGCAGTGGTTCCAGTGCGCAACCTGCACGACGCGTTGCGCCGTCTGGACGCGGCGGCGGTCGACATCATCCTCCTCACCCTCGATCTGCCCGACAGCACCGGCCTGGCCACCTTCGAACGGGTGCAGGCGGCGGCGCTTAGCCACGCCGATCGTGATCCTGTGCGGCACGCCGGACGAGTCCGAAGCCATGGCCGCCATGCAGCGCGGCGCCCAGGGCTTTTTTCGACGCGCAACATCGATGACGGCCTGGTGGCGCAGGCGCTGCGCAGCATGATTTGCCGCAAGTCGGTCGAGGAAGCCTTGCATCTCGAAAAAAAAAAAGCCGCATCCTGCTCGAAGCGATCGGCGAGGCGGTGCTGGGCACGGATCTGCGCGGCAGCATCAGTTACCTGAACCACGTGGCCGAGGCAATGACAGGCTGGTCCGGCCACGAATGCGCGGGCCTGAACATCGCCGACGTGGCGCCGCTGGTCGATCCCTGCAGCCATGAACTGATCTGGGAAACCATGCTGCGCGCGATACGCGCCGACCAGCCGATCCAGACCGCGGCCGGGCTGGTGCTGGTCGGGCAGGACGGCCAGGAGCGCCCGGTCGACCTGACGGTCGGACCTGTGCACGAACGCAATGGCCACCTGAGCGGGGCGGTGGTGGTCCTGCACGACGCCACCGAGGCCCAGGCCGCCAGCTACAAGAAGCTCACCTACCTTGCCGAGCATGATTTCCTGACCGGCTTGCCGAACCGGCTGCTGCTCCATGACCGGATCTCGCAAGCGATCATCCAGGCCGGGCGCTCGGGCAAGGGCCTGGCCGTGCTGTTCCTCGACCTCGACAACTTCAAGCATGTCAACGATTCGCTCGGGCATGCGGTGGGCGACAAGCTGCTGCAGTCGGTCGCGCGCTCGCTGACCGATTGCGTGCGCACCAGCGACACGGTCAGCCGCCAGGGCGGGGACGAGTTCATCATCGTGGTGCTGGACGAATCCAACCCCGCCGATGTCGCCTTGTCGGCCGACAAAATCCTGGTAAGCATTGCTTAAGCGCCCACACGATCGACAACCACTTGCTGCATGTATCGACCAGCATCGGTATTGCCGTCTATCCACAAGATGGCCGGGACCCGGACACCCTGATCAAGAATGCCGACACCGCCATGTACTGCGCCAAGAGCGCCGGGCGCAACAGTTACCAGTTCTTCGACCGCGAAATGAATGTGCGCGCGGTCGAGCGCCAGATCATCGAGGCGCATCTGCGCGAGGCGCTCAAGCAGGGGCGAGTTCATGCTGTACTACCAGCCCAAGGTCGATCTGAGCAATTTCCGGATCACGGGAGCCGAGGCCTTGCTGCGCTGGCGCCACGACCTGCGCGGCGTGGTCTTGCCCGAATATTTCGTGCCGATCGCCGAAGACTGCGGGCTGATCGGCGCGGTCGGGCACTGGGTGCTGCGCGAAGCGTGCCGCCAGGCCAAGAGCTGGCACGATGCTTAGGCCTGCATTTCGGGCCGATCGCCGTCAATGTGTCGGCCACGGAATTTCGCAGCCGCACTTTCCTCGACGGCGTGCGCGCGGTGCTGGCCGAGACCGGCGTGCCGCCCTCGGCCATCGAGCTGGAACTGACCGAAAGCGTGCTGATGCAGGATGCCACGAGCAGCCAGGCGACCTTGCGCGCTCAAGGAACTGGGCATCGTGCTCAGCGTGGACGATTTCGGCACCGGCTATTCGAGCCTCAGCTATCTCAAACAATTTCCGATCGATGTGCTCAAGATCGACCAATCCTTCGTGCTGGACCTTGAATCCGATGCCGACAATGGCATCATCGTCACCGCCGTGGTCGGCATGGGGCGCAGCCTGGGCTTGCGCGTGATCGCCGAAGGCGTCGAGACGCAAGCGCAGTGCCAGTTCCTGCGCTCGCGCGACTGCGACGAGGCGCAGGGATATTTCTTCAGCCATCCGCTCGACGCCCAGGCGTTCTCGCAACTGGCCGCCACCGGCTTCGCGCGCAGCTGAACCATTTGGATCGGTGAACGACTTCCTGCCGTCGTCTGCTTTCCAAATCGCAACGTCGCCATTTCAGCCGCGGTCGTCAAGGTCGTCGCACATGGGGTCCAGGTCCGCGACATGGTCAACGGGCGGCGCTTGCCAATCCAGGGCGTCATTGCAGGGCCAGGTACAAGGTTAAATAGGCGCCGAATACTGGCACGAGCACGATGATGGTGGCTTGCGCCCATCGTTGCGCGGGCTCATAGAACGGCGAGGCGAAGATCTTTCTTATTGCATACGCATCGAGGCACAGACAGGCCATGGCAAGCGCCAAGAAAATCCACTGTGCTGGCGTGATGTTGTTCACCTTGTTCCTGACGGGCCGTCCTGGGAGTCTGAAGCCAATATTGTACTTGAATCGATGTGCGCCGGGCTGACAGCAGGCCCAAGCTGGCGTAAGCTTGCACCATGTACTCGCTCCTGCCCCCAGCGGCGCTGCAACCCTTCGTCAGACAACTGTGGTATTCCGAGGCCGAGCGGCAGCCCCGGGTACTGCGCGAACACGTCTTGCCCACAGGTCAAATGCATCTTGTCTTCCGACTCGACGGACCGGCGCTGAAAGTCTTCGCTGGCCCGCTGCCATGCGGCAGGCGCTACGTTTCGTGAACCGGTGGTCGGCGGTCCGCGCGCCAGTTTCTATGCCAAGGAAAGCGGCCAGGCTGTCACGTCGATCGGCGTGCAATTGCTGCCCGGTGCAGCGCTGGGACTGTTCGGCGTCAGCGCTGCCGAGCTGGCCGAACGACACACGCCGCTGTCCGAGCTGTGGGGCGCATGCGGCCGCAGCGCACTGGACCAGATCATGCAGCAAGCAAGCCCACAGGCGCGTCTGAAGGTGCTCGAAACCCTGCTCATGCAGCGATTGCCCCGCATCCAGGCCATGCACCCGGCCGTGGCCGAACTGCTGGCCAACACGCAGCCGCTGGCGCGGATCGATGCGCTGGTGCGCGACAGCCGCTACAGTCACCGCCACTTCATCGCTGTATTTCGTGAGGCCACAGGCATGGGGCCCAAACGCTACGCCATGCTGATGCGTTTTCGCGCCGTGCTGGCACGCTTGCGCGATGCACCCGCCAGTGCGCTCAGGGGCGCTTGCGCTCGATGCCGGCTACAGCGACCAGGCGCACATGACCCGCGAGTTTCGCGTTTCGCGGGCGTGACGCCGTTGCAGTATCTGCAATTGGCGCCAAACGAACGCGAATCATGTCATGCTCCCCTAGGTCAAATTTCTTCAAGACGCGGCGTCGTGCCCGTTTTACAGTACGTTCTCCCACTACCAGGAGCACATCATGATTCATGAACTGTTCGCCTACCTGTGCGTCAACGACGCTCTAAGAAGGCCATTTCCTTCTATGCCAGCGCATTCGGTGCCACCGAGAAATTCCGACTGGTCGAGCCCGGCGGGCGCATCGGCCACGCCGAGCTCGACTTCGGGCCCGTCACCGTGATGCTGTCCGACGAATTTCCTGAATGCGGCATCCGTTCGCCGCTGTCCCTGGGCGGTCCGGGCGTGACCATCCACTTGCACGTGGACAATGCCGATGCGGTGATCGGCAAGGCGGTGGAAGCGGGCGCCACGCTGGAGCGCCCGCCGCAGGACGAGTTCTACGGCGAACGGGGCGGCGTGGTGCGCGACCCCTTCGGGCACCGCTGGAATATCGGCCACAGCATCGAAGTGCTGACCCCGGCCGAAATGCAGCGCCGTTACGACGCCTTGCTGGCCGATGGCCAGTAAGCCTTACAGCTTGGCGATCGAGACCTCGGTCGACTTGACCAGCGCCACCACTTCACTGCCGACCTTGAGGTCGAGGTCGTGGATGGAGCGGGTCGTGATGACCGAGGTGACGATGCCGTGCGCCGTTTCCACGTCCACTTCGGAGACGACCGAGCCGGTAATGATTTCCTTGATGACGCCGCGGAATTGATTGCGGACATTGATTTGCGTGACTGCCATGATGCATCCTTTCTAGTAGCTGATGGGAAGGCCGCGCGATGGCGGCCGGGTGTC
The DNA here is from genome assembly GCA_024703915.1 of Massilia sp. H-1. Lineage (GTDB taxonomy): Bacteria > Pseudomonadota > Gammaproteobacteria > Burkholderiales > Burkholderiaceae_D > Telluria_A. Next base: position 5,027,716 of record CP087969.1, read on the forward strand.
GCTGCCCGGCACATACGGTGCGCCGTGCACGAATAGCTTGATTTCGCCCGGTGCGAACGCGAGCCAGGTTTCGCCGGTGGTCATGCGCGCGGTCGCGATCACGGCCATGCGGTCGTCCAGGTGGTTGTGCTGGCTGAACTTGATGGCCAGGTCGCAATCGATCAGGCGCGTCGCGAAACGGATAGGCGCGCACCACGTAGTGCAGGGCGGTGGAGCAGTGTGCGAAAAACAGTTCCCCGTCCGATAAGATGAAATTGAAACTGCCGTAGGCGGCGATCCCGGCCGCGATCTCGGTCACGGCCGACAGCAAATCAGGGCGGAAGCGCGCCGCGCGGAAAGCGGGTCCGCAGCGCCGCCATCAGCTGGCAAAAGGCGCGCTCGCTGTCGGTGTCGCCCACGGTGCGGTAATGGGCATCCTGGGGCGGGTGGTAGTCCTTGAGGTCGCCATTGTGGGCGAAGGACCAGGTCTTGCCCCACAGGATGCGGGTGAACGGATGGCTGTTTTCGGGCAAGGTCGCGCCCTGGGTTGCCTTGCGGATGTGGGCCACCACATTGCGCGCCCGCCTGGGGGCCTGGCGCACGCTGGCGGCCAGCGGCGAGTCGGACGAGGCTTGCAGGTCGGTAATCAAATGGCAGCCGATGGCATCATGAAAGGCAATCCCCCAGCCGTCGGAATGCGCGGCCGTGCGGCCGCCCCGTTCAACAAAGCCGGTGAAGCTGAAACCGGGGCTTAGCTGGTTTACTGCTGTTCATACCCAAAAGCTTAAGCACATTGATCTTTCCTCTCATCCACGAACCGATCATAGGTTGCGCTGGCGGGAACGTGAACGAATGTTTTCGAGAATGGATATAGCAAATGCTTCCTTGGTAGAGCGCAGCTCGTCGCATAGACTGGCCGCACTTCATTGCCCAGGAGGTGGCTCGTGTCCTATCCCGCATTAATCGCTTATCTGGCGCGCCTGTCCGACCCGGCTTAGGCCTGCCATCGAGCCTGTGGCTCAACCCGCAAGGCCAGGCCGAAGGCCGCTTTTTCAACTGCACCCTGACCAGTGCCTTCCAGCCCGTGCGCGACGTGGTCAGCGGCCAATTGCGCGGCTACGAAGCCGTGGCGCGCAATGCCGAGCCCGGCGACGACAGTCCTTCGCTGTGGCGCCAGCTCGACCATGCCGCCAGCGACGACGAGTCGGTCGGGCTGGACCGCCTGTGCCGCATGCTGCACGCGATCAATTTTTTCCGGCAAGGCGAGGGCGGCGACGCCGATTTGTACCTGAGCGTGCATGACCGCCTGCTGAGCGCCAACCAGCGCTGGCTGCTCAGTTACGTGACGGACAATTACAAGCGCAATGGATTCCGCATGGCGCTCAATCTGCCGTCATTAGCCAGCGCGGCCGAATTGCTGAGCCAGGTGCAGTAGGCAGGCGCTGCATCGATGCCGACCAGGTCGGCGACGACGACACGCTGGCGCGTCTGATCACCGAGGTCGACCGCCAGGGTGTGCAATTGATCGTGAGGAAAGTGGAAACGCTGGAGCGCCTGAGTCAGCTGATCCGGATCGCGGGCGCGCTGGGCTTGCCGGTGCAGGCCCAGGGTTACGCGCTCGGCATCCCGCGCGAGACCATCATCGCAGCGCCAAGCACGCCGAAAAGACACGCCACCGGGCGGGAGCTGCGGTGGCGTGCGCCGAACTGACAGGTCAGGCGGACCCGGGGTTGCCGGGCCCGTTGCCGTTTACGCGGCTTTCGAGGCGGACAGACGCTTGAGGCGTTCGAGCGTGGTTTCGCCGCCCTTGTCGTCGGAAGCGACCGATTTGCGGATCGCGTCGAGTTCGGCCTTCTGGTCGAGCGGCTTCTGGCCGATGTCGGCCACGATGCGCAAGCCTTCGGCTTCGCTCGAGACGGCCTGGGCGCGGCGGGTCAGCGCGTTCAGGGCGGTCGAATTGCCCTTCATGCCCGACAGGCCGGACAGCTGGGCCTGACGCTCCATGCGCATTTCCTGCAGATCCTTCTGGGCCTTGGCGGCGGCCAGCTGCTGCATCGCTTTCTTGGCCTGGGCGTCGAATTCGGCCAGCTGCTGGCTCAGCGCGTCGATGATCTTTTGCAGTTCGTCCATGTAGGCCTTGGCGTCGGCTTCTTCCTGGATTTCCTGCGGCAGGCGGCTCTTGTTCGCTTCTGAGCTCGTCGCAGAACATCGTCACGGTCGCTTCCGAGATGCTGCTTAGGGCCAGGCGCTCGGCCAGCTTTTCGGTGGCTTTCTCGTCGTTTTCGATCAGGGTGCGCAGGCTGACCACGTCCTGGTGTTCTTTTTCGAACGACGAACGCGCTTTGGCCAGCACCTGGGCGGTTTCAGCGCAGGGTGGCGGCCAGGCGGTCGCGGTCGGCTTCAGGTAGCCGTTTCAGGGTCGAAGTTCGCGATCGCTTCCGAAATACGGTCGCCCAGCACGCCGAAATGCTTCGAAATCAGTCGTGCGGTCAGTCCCCATCCACTTGCGTTGCTCATTTTTGCTTCCTTTCGATGATTAGAAAATTCCCTGCACTCGTATCGTTTATTGCAAAACGATGCGTTCTTGCTCCATCGGTATGCCAATGACGAAATCGACATGGATACCGCGTTTCGACGTATCACCGTTGACGCTGTCGATGATTTCCGTCGTGATGATCAGATACTCGCGGCCGCCGCCAGCCAGTTCACGCACATACGGCATGTAATACATTTCCTGCTTCAAGCCCTGCATGCCGCCCGCGTCGTCGATCCGCGTTTCCTTGCCGAAGAAAGGACGGACAAAGGCGGCGTCCAGATTGCTTAGGCGTCGCGCGTGTAATCGATGCGGTCGCTGTCGCCGAACACGGTGGCCAGGTCGGCATCGCTGAGCTGGTCGGCCAACTGCTCGCGCCACAGCGTGTAGGACTGGTCGCCCAGGCCCGCGCCTAGCCACGCCGGTGTAGGCGTCCTGGTCTTCCGCCGTTTCCGGCACCACGCGCGCCAGCTGGGTGCAGTACATGATCTCGGCGATATCGCCATCGGGATCGGCATACACTTGCAAGAACTTTTCGTCGGCATCCTGGTCGCCCTTGGCCAGGTAAAAGCGGAACAGGGCGCCGTCCAGGTTCAGCTTGATCTGCGACACCGCCAGCACGCGGGTGTCGCCGTCGTCCGGCATGCCGATCAGCGAACCGTTGGTCTGGGCCCGGATCACCGACCCTTTTTGCATCTGCACCACGCTGCCGATGCGGGCGCCCATCGGCAGCCCCTCGTCTTCGCGGCGCGCCTTGCCGTCCAGGCCGTGATTGCTTAGCCATGCCGCGCATATAACTGAATACGTTCTTCCAACCCATCTCAATTCCTATCAAACGAATAATTTGCCTGGCTCGGTGCGCTGCCGCGGCGCAGGAACTTCCAGCCGAAGTACAGTGCCCAGCCCACCACCGCGATGATCAGCAGCCACGCGAAGGTGCGCAGCACCGACATGAAGAAGGAACTGCCGCCCGGGGGCGCTGCCACCGCGCCGGTGTGTGGCCAACACGCCCGCCGTGCCCGGATAACCGTTCGCATGGGCATGCGAGGGGCTCATCGCGCGGCCCAGCAGGAAGCCGGTCACGATATTGCCGAAGCCGCTGCCGTGGTTGCCGTTGTTGATGATGATCGGGGCCGGAGTGGGACCGTAGCCTGGCTGGGCGCCGCCGTTGCCGCCATACGAGGGCGCGGGCTGAACCGGTGCTTAATGGCGGTGCATTGCAGGGCTTGCTCGGCGGCCTTGCGTTCGTCGTAGGTGCGGATCGCGTTCGACTGGGCATCGCCCTTGCTCAGGCGCTGGGACAGGGCCGAATCCGATTTTTGCGGCACTGCCGCGCTGTCCTGGCGCGGCGCGCTGCCGCCGAAGGAGCCGAAGCCGCCGCGGCTGGGCGCCGGCTGCCGGGGCCAGCACGGGCGGACGCGGCGCCGGCGTGCTGCTGCGGCTGCCGAACGAGCCGAATCCGCCGCTCGATGGCGAGGAACTGCGGCTGGGACTTGCGGATGAGGATTTTCCAGAGGAAAATCCGCTCTTGAACGAGCTCGACTTCGAAGGCCGCGTCGCTGCAGTCACATCGGTGACGACGGGCAGCATCAAGGCGAGCAACAGAGCAATCTTGAAGGACTTCATCATATTATGGAGCCGTTAGTAAAGGTTGAAATAAGAATAACAGTACAAATGGTGCCATGCACCGGTAAAAAAGGCAAGAATCACCATGACTCGACGTTATCTGGACATGAACCAGCACGATGCGCTCTATACCGTGGCGCGCCGCTTTCCCGGCGGGCTGGAAGTACTCATGAAGGACATCGGCATTTCCGTCAATGTCCTGCGCAACAAGCTGTCACCGACCATCGCTTCGCACTATCCCTCGTTCGAGGAAGTGTCCATCATCGTCGAACACTGCCACAAGGCCGAGCGTGCCCGACGCCCACATGCCGCTGCATGCCATGCTCGCCCGCCACGGCCTGGCCGCCTTTGTCGTACCGCATCCCGATCAGGCGGCGCGCGACGACTTGTCGCAAACCGTGTGCCGCGTCATGAGCGAAGTCGGCTCGGTGGCCGAAGCCGTGTCGGCCGCCTTGCTCGATGGCGTGGTCACCGTGGCCGAAGCGGATTTGATCGAGCGCGAATTTCACTCGGCGCTGTCGGCGCTGGGCGAATGGCGCGCCCGCCTGCGCATGAAGGCGGGCGTAGATCCGGACTGATCAGCGGGTTTGCGGCTTGCGCTCCGGCGCCGGACGCAGCGACTTGAGGAACAGGCCGAGGCCGCCGAAGGCCAGCGTCACGATGCAGATCAGCTCGAAGGCCGACATGGTACGCAGATTCATGCTCACCGACGAGATCACGCCGAACACGAGTGCGGCGAAGGAGCCGATCCCGATCAGCCAGCCCAGGTAGTTCTTGGCGTTGTAAAACACCATGCCGATGCCGATGATGAGTGGAATCATGATCATGCCGCCCGTGACGCCATAGCCGCCGCCGATGCCGAACAGGCGCGAGCCGAGTCCGAAACTGGAACTGACGACGATGCCGTTGAGCAGCAGGTAAAATCCGCCGCACATCATGATGAGGCCGAGGAAAAACTGCCCGCTGCCTCCGCTGGTACCGCCTGCTCCGTTCATGGAAATCCCTTTCTGATTCATTGATGCCGACATTTTAGCAAACAATATTATTAGTAATGCATCATTTTGATGCAGCAGACGAAGAGTAAAGCTTTGACCTATCCAGTACCACGGTTATTTTTCCGGCGCATTACCGCGCTGGTGTTTTTCGCAGCATGCAGTGTGGCCGAGGCGAAGTTCATGCCTTCCGTGCCGCAGCGGGACTTCACCGAATGCAAGCAGTTCTTCATGCCGGCGGCAAGGTGCCGGTGTTCCAGTCGCGTCCGCCCGCCAAGGCGCGCCCGCTCTGTTACGACGCCTTCGCCGTCCTGCATTCGGGCGCGACCAAGACGCCGCTGTATGTGGCCGAGCGCATCAACCGGGCCTAGCCTGCTCGAGGCGGCCGGTGAGAAACGCAGCAATCACTTCTTTGCCGACGCCCGCCTGCCGCAGTCGGAGCGGGCCGCGCTCGACGACTACAAGGGCAGCGGCTACGCGCGCGGGCACATGGCGCCAAGCCGCCAACATGGGCAGCGCCGAAGCGATGGCGCAGAGTTTTTCGCTGGCGAACATGGTGCCTCAGGCGCCGCGCAACAACTCCGGTCCGTGGGCGGGCATCGAGAAGGCGACCCGCAAGTACGTGATGCGGGCCAGCGGGGACGTGTATGTGATCACCGGCCCCGTGTTCGACGATTCGGGCGAAGCGATCGGGCCGGGGCGGGTGCGGGTGCCGCGCTATCTGTTCAAGCTGGTGTACGACCCGGCTTCCCAGCGCGCCTGGGCGCACTGGCTGGAAAACAGCGAGCAGGCGCGCACCGGGCGCCCGATCGACTACGAGGAGCTGGTCAAACGGACCGGCATCGAGTTCCTGCCGGGGCTGACCGTCAGATAGCGCCATGCTACCCAGGCGCGCACATAGTCCGGGGCCGCGACCGCGCAGGCGGGATCGGCCACCGGCGCTGCGCGCTGCACCCGGAACGGCAGCTCAGCCTAGCCCAGGCGGCAATGCCCATTTCCTCTTCCTCGTCCTTCGGTGGGCCGGTGCGCACCTTGCACGCCGCTTCATCGAGCGCGATGCGCATGATGGTGGTGGCGGCGAATTCCTTGTCGTTGCCGCGCCGCGCCTCGTGCTGGCGGCCGGGCGCGATCTTGTCCATGAAGACGTCCATCGTCGAACGCCGGTGCGCCTCGTCGTCCACTTTTTCGAAGCAACCGTAGATCATCGCCGAGCGGTAATTCATCGTGTGGTTGAAGGCGGTCCGGGCCAGTACCAGGCCGTCCAGATGCGTGATCGTCACGCAGGCCTGGGTCCCCTTGGCCAGCAGCTTGATCAGGCGCCCGCCGTTCGAACCGTGGATGTACAGATGCTCGCCTTCGCGCCAGCAGGCGGTCGGGATGCAGTGGGTGCCATGCGGCGTCGGCAAAGGCGACGTGGCACAGATAGGCGTCGTCGATGATCGCGTGCAGGGTCGCGCGTTGGTAGTCGGCGTTGTTGTCGGCGCCGCGGCGAATACGGGTGCGGTCGGTCGGGGGCAGTGGTGCGGTCATGGCGTTCCGTTCAAGTGAGTGAAGGCGTAATATAATCGCATCACTGGCTCCAGCATAAGGTCCAGAACAACACTAATTTATAGGGCCACGAATGGACTACGCATTGCTCATCGACCGCTACGCGCAGCAACATGCGGCCGCCGCCTGGCCGCGCCAGCGCCTGCTGCACGCCTGCCTGCGCGAGGCGATTCGCAGCGGCGTGCTGGCCATCCGCACGCGCCTGCAGGCCAGCCGCGCGCTGGCGCAGGAGCTGGGCATGGCGCGCAACACGGTGCTGTACGCCTACGACCAGCTGGCCACCGAAGGCTTCGTTCTGCCCGATCGGCGCGGCACGGTCGTGGCTTCGCTGGCGCCAGTCGGCGGCGAGCGGCGCACGCCGGCTGCCATGCCGCCGCCGCTGTCGCGCCGGGCCGGGGCGCTGCATGCGATGCGCGCGCCCGAACTGTCCACCGCCGGTTTTGCGCCCGGCGTTCCCTCGCTGGCCGATTTTCCGCTGGCCGTGTGGCGCCGCCTGCTCGACCGCGCCCTGCGCGAGGGCGGCGCGGCGGGCCTGGGCTAGGCGACCCGGCCGGCGAAAGCGAGCCTGCGCGAAGCGATCATGCTTACCACTTGCGCGCCGCGCGCGGCGCCGACTGCGACGCGGGCCAGGTTTTCATCACCGCCTAGGCACCCAGTCCAGCCTGGACCTGTGCGCGCGCGCCCTGGCCGACGCGGGCGACAAGGTCTGGATCGAAAACCCGGGTTACAGCGGGGCGCTGGCCGCGTTTCGCGGAGCCCAGCTCAAACCGGTCGGCATTCCGACCGACGGGCAGGGCATCCATCCTTCGGCCGCCGACTGGCGCCTGCACCGTCCGCGCCTGATCTACACCACGCCGTCGCACCAGTATCCGACCGGGAGCATCCTCAGCCTGGAGCGGCGCCTGGCGCTGATCGCCCGCGCGCGCAAGCGGGCGCCCTGATCATCGAGGACGACTACGACAGCGAATTTCGCCACGACGGCCCGCCGCTGCTTACCATGCAGGGGCTGGAAGCCGATGCGCCTGTGGTCTACCTGGGCACCTTCAGTAAGACCATGTTCCCGGCGCTGCGGATCGGTTTCGTGGTGGTGCCGCGCGCTGGCCGAGCAGGTCGGGGGCGCTGCTGCTGCGTTCGTCCCATGCGGGGCGCGGCGCCGAACAGCTGGCGCTGGCCGCGTTTCTGCGCGACGGCCAGTTCGCGCTGCACCTGCGGCGCATGCGCCGTCTGTACCGCCAGCGGCGCGACGCGCTGGTGGCCGCGCTGGAACTGCACCTGGGCGAGGTGGGCAGCGTGCACGGCGGCTCGGCCGGTATGCACCTGGCATTCCAGCTGCACGACGCGCGCCAGGACGACAAGCTGCTGGCCGAACTGGCCCTGCGCGCCGGGATCGTGGCGCCCGCGCTCAGCGCCCACGCGACCGGTGCGCGCGCCAATGGCTGGAACGGCTTCCTGCTCGGCTACGCGCAAGTGCCCGCGCAGGAGATGGATGCCCTGGTCAGGCGCCTGGCCGCCGCCTGGGCGACGGCGCCCAAAACACGCTAGGCGATTGCACGGCAGCCAAGCGACCAATTCGGGCCGCCTGCGTTGGCTTCACGCGACGCGAGCCGGTCTTTCTTCGCTGGCAGCCTCCAAATGGTCTCGGTGTTGATATAATGAAAATATTGTAAATATATTAGTCGATGCCCCTGACACGTTTTTTCTTTTTCTCCGGGACCGACTGCTCCTGGTCCGGCTTGATGGCTAAGCGGTGGAGCAAGCGGCAAGGGGAAACCGACAAAAACCAGGATAAAAAGACCGGCAGCAGCAGGTAAAAGAGTGGTCTTTTCCAGTTGAGTTTGCGTTTCATCATAGGCAACAGATGCAGCCATGGAGCCGTTATTCAAGTTGCAAGGAATCAAAATGCTGAACCGCTTCAAACAACTGATCAATTTATCCCTGACCGACGAGCCGCGCGAGGCGGTCGATCATCCCATCCTGGGCCGCCTGGCGCCGCTCGGCGAAGACCAGTCGACCCTGGTCGGGCTGGCGCCGCACGGCGCGCGCACGGTGACCCTGCGGGTCGCGGCCGACGACAGCGAGCTGGGCGCGGCGCTGGAGCTGGCCACCTCGGCCGTGCAGTCGCTGCTGGTGCTCGACGCCAAGGCGCGCAAGCTGGTGTCGGACGCCAGCCTGAAAAGCTATAACGACGAATGGCGCTTCGGTACCTCGCTGATGGCCGACGGCTCGGCGCGCGGATTCGAAAAGCCTAGCCCTGTCGGAAGAAGAATTCTGCGCCCAGCTGCAGCTCGAAGCGGTCGAGGCCAATGGCGCCGCATGCCTGACGTTCTCGTACACCGATGGCGGTCTGTTCTGGGGCCACAGCCATTACGTGTCCGCGTTCGACGGTCTGGCGATGCAGGACGTGAACGTGTCGATGCTCGGTTAAACGGGCGCCGCCACGCAGGGCAGGGCAATGGTCACGCACAGGCCGCCCGCCTCGCGGTTGGCCGCGTCGATGCGCCCGCCATGGGCCTGCACCACGCGGCGCGCGATCGCCAGCCCGAGACCGTGGCCGTCGATATTGCTGGCGCCGGGGCTGGCCCGGTAGAAGGGCTGGAAGATCGTTTCCAGCTCGGCCTGGGCCACGCCGGGGCCGTCGTCGATCACGCGCAGCAGCACTTCGCTGCCTGCCGCTTCCACCATGATTTCCACGCCGCCGCCGTCCGTGCTGTGCTTGACCGCGTTGCGCACCACGTTTTCTATTGCGCGCCACAGCAGGTCGGGCGCGCCGCGCACCAGTACCGGGGCGGCGCCGCTGACGGCCACGTGGCGGTTCTGGTGTTCGGCCTCGAAAACGGGCATCGGCGGCGATCTCGTCGACCAGGTCCATGATGGCGATGTCTTCGCTTTGCGGCAGTGCAGGGGCCGCATCGAGGCGCGCCAGCGTGAGCAGCTCGCCCACCAGTTTGTCCATGCGCACGCTTTCGCGCTCGATCCGTTCCAGCGAGGCGGCCATGTTGGCTTAGGCTGCTGGTGCGCCAGTCCGATGGCCGCCTGCAGGCGCGCCAGCGGCGAGCGCAGTTCGTGCGAAACGTCGTGCAGCAGGCGGCGCTGGTTGTCCATCAGCGCGCGCAGCTCGCCGCTCATGCGGTCGAAATCGCGTCCCAGCTCGGCCAGTTCGTCGCCCCGACCCTTGCTTAAGCCTGGCTGAAACGCGGCGCCAGGTCATCGGCTGGCCGCGGCTTCGAAGGCGGTGCGCAGGGCCCGGATCGGGCGCTGGAAGCGCCACGCCAGCAAGGCCGCGAACATCAGGCTGGCCAGCACGCCCACCACGATGCTGATGTAAGGGATGCGCGGTCCCGGCCGTCCGTGCTTAGCCACCGCCGCCACCGTCCGGGGGCGGCCCCATCGGGCGCGCGCCGAAGCCGGGCGGCGGGCCGCGCAGGGCACCCTCCTGGTCGGTGCGGCGCACGAAGGCGGTGTAGTGGCGGCCGTCGGGCGCGGTCAGGCGCCGCACGGCATTGTCGCCATCGGCGTCCGGTGAGCAGCGGGCGGGCCGCCGCGCGGACCTCGTCGCTGACGATGCGTCCCAGCAGTTCATGGCCGTCGGCGTCGATCACGAACAGGGTACTGGAGGTGGCGCGCGCGGCCAGTTCGCGCAGCAGCCGGCAGGCCGCCGAACTTGAGCGCGACCTCGGCCCCGTCGACAATCGTCACGGCCGACGGGCGGGTGTCGATCAGGGCGCGCGGGGCGCTGTCCTGGTGCGACAGCTCGCGCGTCTGGTTCCACAGCCAGAAGGTGGCGCCCACGCCGACCGTGGCGGCCACCTGGGCCAGCAGGATCGCGAAGAAGAATTTCCAGAACAGGCGGCCCATGGCTACTCGCTGACCAGCTGGTAGCCGAGCCGGTACACGGTTTGCAGGCAGGAGCGGCCGTCGGCGAAGCCGCCCAGCTTCTGGCGCAGGCTGCTCATGTGGACGTCGATATTGCGGTCGAAGCGGGCCATGGGCCTAAGCCCAGGCCTTGTTCGGACAGCTCATTCTTGCTGACCGGGCGGCTAGGCATTGCGCGCCAAAATATCGAGCAGATTGAATTCGGTGCTGGTCAGGGCCAGCGGGGCGCCGTCCCAGAAGGCGCGCCGCTGGGCCGCGATGATGGTCAGCTTGCCGACCGTGAGCGGGGCCAGGCTGGCGGCGTCGTCCGGCGGCGGGTTGGTGCGGCGCAGGATGGCGCGGATGCGGGCCGTCAGTTCGCGCGGCGTGCAGGGCTTGGTCACGTAATCGTCCGCGCCCAGTTCCAGGCCGAGGATGCGGTCGGTGTCGTCGCCGCGCCCGGTGAGCATCAGGACCGGCATGCGGCTTTTTCGCGGATCTTGCGCAGGGTGTCGATGCCGTTCATGCGCGGCATCATGACGTCCAGGATGGCGATCGCGTAGTTGCCGCTCAGGGCTTCGCGCGCCTTGCTGGCCGTCGTGCGCGCAGCCCACGGCAAAGCCTTCCTGCGCCAGGTATTCCCGGAACATGGCGACCAGTTCGACATCGTCGTCTATCAGCAGTACATGACTCATGCGGCCATCATAGCAAAGGCTTAGGCCCCGGCCAAGTGCGCCGGAATGCGCTCTTTACCCGCTTTTACATTGTCCTTACCGCGCTTTACACCGGCCCGCCCGAAGATGGCGTCTTCCCACTTCACTGGAGCGAACATGAAACTACTTCCCTGCGCGGTACTGGCCCTGAGCTGCATCGGCGTGGCCGCCAGCAGTCCGGCCCTGTCGGGCGAGAACGCGATGCCGGACCAGATGGGCATGCGCGTCGGCGCGCTACCCGGCCCCCATGGCCGCGACCACGAGCTGGCCCTGAGCGAAGCGCAGGAGCAGAAGGCGTTCGCGCTGCGGCACGCGCTGGCACCGCTGCGCTTCGAACAGACGGCGGCGCTGCGCAAGGCCAGCGACGCCCTGCGCGAGATGGCCGACTCCGGCCAGTTCGACGAAGCGAAGGCGGCGGCCTGGAGCCAGGCCATCGGCAAGGCCTCGGCCGCGCTGGCGCTGGGCCAGGCCCGGGCCGACGCCCAGTTCGTCGCGCTGCTCACGCCCGAACAGCGCGCCCGCCATCTGGGCGACGGTCCCCGTGGACCGAACCGCCCGCGTCAATAATCTGTCACCAGGAGAGCGCGATGTCCCATCTTGACCACAGTCTGGCGAACGATATCGCCACCATGCTCGATATGAGCGCCAGCTTGGCTGCCAGTCCTTGCGCTGGCTGTTTGCTGTAGCGCGGCCGCCGTGCCGCTGGTAGAGCTGCGGCGCCGCGCGCCGTGACCACGGACGACAGCGCGTCCGGTGCGTCGGGCGCGGCCTGCACCCTGATTCCGGCGGAGACGGCGGGGCCGTATCCCGCCGACGGCAGCAATGCCAATGTCAGCGGGGTGGCCAACGCGCTGATCCTGGCTTAAGCATCGTGCGCAGCGACATCCGCGCCAGCGTGGCTAAGCGCCAGCGGGGTGGCGGCCGGGGTGCCTTTGATCATCCGCCTGCAGCTGGTCAATGTGAATGCGCTGTGCGCCGGGCTGGCTGGCGCCGCCGTCTACCTGTGGCATTGCGACCGCGATGGCAATTACTCGATGTATTCGAGCAGCGTGGCTAATGAAAACTACCTGCGCGGCGTGCAGGAGTCGGACAGCACGGGACTGGTCACCTTCAATACGATCTTCCCCGGCTGCTACGCGGGCTGCATGCCGCACGTGCATTTCGAGGTTTATCCCAGCCTGGCCAGGGCGACGCAGGCGTCGAACCGGCTGCGCACCTCGCAGTTCGGCTTCCCCACGGCGACCCTGAACGAAGCCTACAGCGCCAGCGGCTACGCCACCAGCGTGCGCAACCTGGCCGGGATCAGTTATGCGACCGACAATGTGTTCAGCGACGGCACCTCGCTGCAGATCGCCAGCATGAGCGGCAGCGCCGCGCTCAGCTACACGGCCAGCCTGACGGTCGGCCTGGCCGTGTGATTTTTGCTCCTCAGTAAAATTCCTTGTTGTCAGGATGTCTTTTGTAAGAAATATCCTACATAAAGTGAAGGGAAAGCAGGGATAATGTGAAATAACTTTCCAAGTCGCAAGCGGCACCATGAAGCCCGATTCGCCACTCAAATCGAAGAGCGTTTTCCCCATCCTGGTGGGCGCCGTGGTGCTGGCATTGGCCGCGGTGACCGGCTTTGTGGCCCATACGCTGTTCCAGAGCCAGCAGCGCTACTTCGACGAGGCCGACAATGCCTCGCGCAATCTGTCGGGCGCGCTCGACAACGCCCTGCAATCCCACTTCCAGGAAGTCGACCTGACGCTGCAGCGCGCGCCCGCGAATTCTCCGACATGCACGCCGAGGGGCGCTTTACCGCCGAGGGCTTCAGCGCCTACCTGCGCACGCTCAAGGAACGCATGCCGCAGGCGGCGTCGATCCGGGGCGCGGACGCCAACGGCATGGTCGTGTATGGCGAGGAGGTCGATCCGGCCAAACCGGTGGACCTGAAAATCCGCGAGTTCTATCAGCGCGTGCTGACCGAGCGCGGCCTGGTATTCAGGGGTGCCGGTGCGCTCGCGCATCACCGGCAAGATGGTGTTCCCGCTGGTGACCGCCTTGACCACGCCGGACGGGCGCTTTGGCGGCGCCGCCTACGTCAACATGAACAATGCGCACATCAGCGCGCTGACCGCGTCGCTCAAACTGGGGCCGCACGGCGTCATCACGCTGGTCGACAATCAGCGCCGCCTGCTGCACCGCTTCCCGGAGCTTGACGGGGCCGAACCGGGCAAGGTGCTGTCCGTGTCGCCGCAGGCCGAAGCGCTGATGGACCACGGCGGCAAGCAGGCCAGCTACGCGGCGATGAGCAAGCTCGATGGCGAGATGCGCCGCTACAATGTGCGCCGTGTGGGCGACTATCCGGTGCTGATCGTGGTGGGCCTGGCCGAACGCGACATCCTGGCGCCCTGGTACGACGAGGTGCGCACCACGCTCGCCTTCCTGCTCGCGCTGTATCTGCTCAGCGCCTAGCCTGCTGGTCGGCGTGCGCGTTGCGCTGGCGCGCCAGACGCGGGCGGTGCAGGCGCTGGCGGCGTCGGAAATGCGTTTCCGTTCGCTCAGCGAAGGCTTGCCGCAAATGGTGTGGACCTCGCCCGACGCGCGCCAGTTCGATTTCCTCAGCCACCACTGGGCCGAGTTCAGCGGCGTGTCCGCGGCCGACCTGTCGCGGCCCGGCGCCATGCGCGCCCTGGTGCACGAAGACGATCTGCCGCTGGTCCGGACCGCCTGGAGCCGGGCGCTGCACAGCGGACGGGAATTTCGCTGCGCCTGCTGGCTGCGCCGCCACGACGGCGTGTGGCGCGTATTCGACATTCACGGCATGGCGCAGCACGACGCCGGCAGGCAAGGTCGTCGCTGGGTCGGCAGCAGCACCGACATCACCGAGCAGCGCGAAGCGCACGGCGCGCTCGAACGCGCCAAGGACGAGGCGCTCGCGGCCGGGCGTGCCAAGTCCGACTTCCTGGCCAACATGAGCCATGAAATCCGCTCGCCCATGAACGCGGTGCTGGGCATGCTGCAGCTGCTGCAAAAACGCCGCTCGACAACGTGCAGCGCGACTACTCGGCCAAGGCCGCCACCTCGGCCCGGGCCCTGCTGGGCATACTGAACGACATCCTCGATTTTTCCAAGGTCGAGGAGGGCAAGCTCGCGCTCGACGTGCGCCCGTTCAGCTTTGACAAGCTGCTGCGCGAGCTGGCCGCGATCCTGTCGGTCAATGCGGGCGGCAAGGGCATTGAAGTGCTGTTCAACGTGAGCCCCAATGTGCCGGTCTGGGTCGAAGGCGATGAGATGCGCCTGCAGCAGGTGCTGCTCAACCTGGCTTAAGCAACGCGATCAAGTTCACCGAGAAGGGCGAGGTGGTGCTGTCAGGTGACCCTTGATGCGGGCAACAGCGACAGCGTCGACCTGCATTTCAGCGTGCGCGACACCGGGATCGGCATCGCGCCGGAGAACATCGACCATATTTTCGACGGCTTCTCGCAGGCCGAGGCGTCGACCGCGCGCCGCTTCGGCGGCACCGGCCTGGGCCTGGCGATCAGCCAGCGCCTGGTGCAGCTGATGGGCGGCCTGCTGCGCGTGACGAGCACGCCGGGGCGGGGCAGCACCTTCGAATTCACCATCACCCTGGGCCGCACGCCGCAACAGAGCGTGCGCGAGATGAATCACGCGCTGCAGTATCTGCGCTGCCTGGTGGTCGACGACAGCCCCACCGGGCGCGACGTGCTGGCGGCGATCGTCCGTTCCTTCGGCTGGCGTGCGGAGGGCGTCGCCAGCGGCGAGGAAGCGCTGGCCGCGGTCGGAACCCGGCCCTATGACGTGGTGCTGATGGACTGGCGCATGCCCGGCATCGATGGCTGGGAAACCAGTGTGCGCCTGCGGCGCCAGGTGCCTAACTGCACTGGCCCCGCTGGTGATCATGGTCACCGCGCACGAGCGCGAACTGATCGCCCAGACCAAGGGCCAGTTCAGCCCCGTGCTCGACGCGATGCTGGCCAAGCCGGTCACCGCCTCGCTGCTGTTCGATACCGTCACCGAGCTGCGCCTGGCCACGCGCCGCCAGGCGGGCGGCAGTGGATCCAGCGCCATGCGCGCCAGTGCTTAAACCGTGTCCGGGCTTAGCCGATGCGCGCCTGGCCTGGCCTGCGCGTGCTGGTGGTCGACGACAATGCGGTCAACCTGCAGGTGGCGCGCGAACTGCTGGCCGCCTGCGGCGCGGCGATCTCGGTGGCCGACGGCGGCGCGGCGGCAGTCGATGCCGTGTGCGACCGGGGCCGCGAGTTCGACCTGCTGCTGATGGATATCCAGATGCCCGACATGGACGGCTATGCCGCCACCGCCGCCATTCACGCCCGCCTCGGCAACAGCGCGCCGCCGATTGTCGCCATGACCGCCAACGCGATGTCGTCCGACCGCGATGCTGCGCACGCGGCCGAGCATGGTGGCCCACGTCGGCAAGCCGTTCGACCTGGAGCAGCTGATCGGGGTCATCCTGCGCTTTGCGCGCCGCCCCGTGACGGCCCAGCCTTGCCTGAACGTGGCCGCCGCGCTCAAGCGCCTGGGCGGCAGCCTGACCGTGTACCAGATGGCGCTGCGCGGCTTCGAAGGCGAGATGGACAAACTGACCGAACAGCTGTCGAACGCGATGGAAAGCGACAGTCCCGAGCTGGGCGCGGCCGCGCTGCACGTGATGCGCAGCCTGGCCTAAGCATGGTCGGCGCCGAGCGCCTGGCGGCGACCGCGCAGGACGCCGAACAGCGCCTCAGACTCGTGCCGCCGCCGGAGCAGCGCTGGGACAA
This sequence comes from Massilia sp. H-1, assembly GCA_024703915.1. GTDB lineage: Bacteria > Pseudomonadota > Gammaproteobacteria > Burkholderiales > Burkholderiaceae_D > Telluria_A. The sequence continues at coordinate 5,043,743 of CP087969.1, forward strand.
GGTGGCGAGCGTGATGGCCGAAGCCGAACTGGCCGTGCGCGCGGCCGCCGAGCAGGTGCAGAGCGGATAAGGCGAACGCGCCGTCAGACGCTGGCGGCCAGTCGCCCCAGCGTGGCCATGGCCGCGTCCATGCGCGCATCCCACGGGTGGCCGTAATTGAGGCGCAAAAGTTGCCGAACGAGCGGCGCGCGGAGAACATCGGGCCGGGCGCGACGCTGATCCCCAGCGAGAGGGCGCGCCGGTGCACTTCCAGCGCTTCGACGCCGCTGGCCAGTTCGATCCAAATGAAGTAGCCTCCGTCCGGCCGCGAGGCCCGCGTCCCCTTGGGGAAGTGGCGCACCACCGCGTCCAGCATGGCGCTTTGCTGGCTTGACAGCGCGTGGCGCAGCTGGCGCAGGTGCTTGTCGTAGCCGCCCTTGGCCAGGTAGTCGGCCAGGGCCGCCTGGGCCGGGGCCGAGGCCGACAGCGTGCGCGTCATTTTCAGGCGCGCCACGGCGCGCGTGAAGCGGCCCGGCACGGTCCAGCCGACCCGGTAGCCGGGCGCCAGGCATTTGGAGAACGAGGACGAGTGCAGCACCAGTCCCGCTTTGTCCCAGGCCTTGGTAAAGCAGCGGCCGGCATGGCTGCCGAAATACAGTTCGCCGTAGACGTCGTCCTCGATCAGCGGCACTTCGTGTTTGGCCAGCAGTTCGACCAGGGCCTGCTTGTTCTGGTCCGGCATCAGGCTGCCCACGGGATTCTGAAAATTGGTCATCAGCCAGCACGCCTTGGGCTGGTGCCGTTCAAGCGCCGCCGCCAGCGCGGACAGGTCCATGCCTTCGCGCGCGGACCGGCACCTCGATCGCGCGCAGGCCATGGCTCTCGAGCGCCTGCAGCGCGCCGTAGAAGGCGGGCGACTCGACGATCACCGCGTCGCCCGGGCGGGTGACGGCGTGCAGGCACAGGTTCAGCCCTTCCAGCGCGCCATTGGTGATGACGATGTCGTCGGTGTGCACATGCATGCCGTCGGCCAGGTAGCGCAGCGCGATCTGGCGCCGCAGGCTGGCGTTGCCGGGCGAGATATCGTCGACCGAACTCCATGGGTCCATCGCCTGCACGCTCGAGGCCATCGACCGGGCCAGGCGCGGCAGCGGGAACAGCAGCGGGCTGGGAAAGGCCGAGCCGAAGGGCACGACGTCGCGCGCCTTGGCCGATTCCAGGATGTCGAAGACCAGCGCTGACGACTCGACCGGGCCGGAGTCGCCGCCTGCCTAGGCGTTGCCTTGGCGCCCGGTTCGGGCAGCTGCGCCTTGGCCCCGGCGGCGACAAAATAGCCGGAGCGCTCGCGCGCCCGGATCAGGCCGCGCGCCTCGAGCAGGTAGTAAGCCTCGAACACGGTCGACGGGCTCACCCCGCGGCTGGCGCTGGCCTGGCGCACCGACGGCAGGCGGTCGCCCAGCTTCATCACGCCGGTCCGGATCGACTGGGCGATTTCTTCCGCGTAGGCTTCGTAGAGTTTCATGCCGAGGACAGGGCGAAGCGCACCGCCAGCAGCAGGGTGCCGATCAGGATCGCGGTGCCCGCCAGGGCGGCGACGATCACGTAGCGCGGGTTCATGGCGCCACTGCGTCGGCGTCAAAATCGCGCTTGCAGGCGCAGGCCCACGAACGACCAGGCGATCGCGATCATGGTGGCGCCGAAGGAGCGTTCGGCGGGCTTGGCTGGGGCAGGGTGGTCCATGGTCCGTTTCCTTTCAGTACAGTGGCAAACAGATTGTCGCCCCGTGCCCGTGTAAATAACAGATGCAGTTCACCTGTAAAACAGCGTATCAGATGTCCATCTGATCTGCAAAAAAATGTCGCTGACTGATTCTGTACCGGATCACGCTTGCGCGCCAGAATGACGGTGCCAAATGTTGAATGGAATTGTCATGAACCTGTACCTATCCCGCCTCCTGTTTGCCTGCCTGCTGGGCGCCAGCGCCGCCGCACCGGCGCAATCGGCCATCCCCGACCGGATGGCCGAACGCACCGCCGCCTGCATCGCTTGCCACGGCAAGCAGGGCCGCGCCAGCAGCAGCCTTCCTGCCGCGCATCATTTAAGCAAGCCGCAAGCCTATTTGTACAATCAGCTGCTGCATTTTCAGCGACGGCCGCCGCACGCATGCCCAGATGGCTTATCTGCTCGCGCCCTTGTCGGACGCTTACCTGAACGAGATGGCCGCCTACTTCGCGGACCAGCAGCCGCCGTATCCGGCGCCGCAGGCGGCGCGCGTGGCGCCGCAGGTATTGGCACACGGGCGCTAAGCTGGTGCTCGAAGGCGACGCGGCGCGCAAGATCCCGGCCTGCGTGGCCTGTCACGGCCAGCAGCTGGCCGGGGTGCTGCCCGCCGTTCCCGGCCTGCTTGGCCTGCCGCGCGATTACCTGAACCTGCAGTTCGGCGCCTGGCGCAACGGCGTACGCCACGCGCAAGCGCCGGACTGCATGGCGCAGGTGGCGGGCCGGCTGTCGCTGGACGACGTGGCCGCCGTGTCGGCATGGCTGTCCGGGCAAACGGTGCCGCCGCAGTACGCCCCGGCTGCGGCGCAGGCGGCGCCGCAGCCGCTGGCATGCGGAGGTGTGCAATGAAGCGCCTGATCAAGCTGCTGCTGGCCGCCGCCGTGCTGGCGCCGGGCGCCGTGTTCCTGGTCCAGACCCTGCACGAACCGGGCAGCGAACAGCGCGCTGTGGCGGTGGCCGACCAGGCGGCCCAGCGCGAGCGGGGCGCCTACCTGGCGCGCTTGCTAAGCAGCTGCATGGCCTGCCATACGGCGCGCGGTGGCGTTCCCTATGCTTAGGCGGGCGTCCGCTCGAGACGCCGTTCGGCACCCTGTATGCGCCCAACCTGACGCAGGACGAGGCCACCGGTATCGGCCGCTGGAACGCGGACGACTTCTGGCGCGCCATGCACAACGGTAAATCGAAGGATGGCAGCTTCTTGTATCCGGCCTTCCCCTACCCGAATTACACCAAGGTCACGCGCGCCGATTCGGACGCGCTGTTCGCCTGGTTTCAGACGCTCGCGCCGGTACGCCAGGCGCGGCGCGCCAACGAGCTGCGCTTCCCGTACGACCAGCGGCCGCTGCTCGTGTTCTGGCGCGCGCTGTACTTCACGCCCGGCGAATACGCGCCGCAACCGGACCAGGGCGCGCTCTGGAACCGGGGCGCCTATCTGGTGCAGGGCCTGGGACATTGCAGCGCCTGCCACGCGCCGCGCAATGCGCTCGGCGCCAGCCTGGGCGAAGCCACGCTGGGCGGCGGCGCAATGGGCGAGCAGGGATGGCACGCCCCGGCCCTGGGCGGCGTGCGCGATACAGTCGAACTGGCCGCGCTGCTGCAGACCGGGGTCTCCGGGCAGGACGCGGTGGCCGGGCCGATGGCCGAAGTGGTCGGCGCCAGTTTGCAGCATCTGGCGGCGGACGATGTGGGGGCGATCACGCACTACCTGGTGTCGCTGCCCGCGGCGCAGCATGCCCGGGCCGGCGCTGCGGATGAGGCCGTGCTGCGGCGCGGCGCCAAAATCTACGCGCAGCAGTGCGCGTCCTGCCACGGCGACCAAGGAGAAGGCGCGGCGCGTGCCTGGCCGCGCCTGGCGGGCAAGGGCGTGCTGGCGGGCGGCCCGCCGACCAATGCGATCCGGCTGGTGCTCGACGGCGGCTATGGGCCCAGCACGGCCGAGCAATCCCCGTCCGTTCGGCATGCCGCCATTTAGCGGCGTGCTGTCGGACGCCGACGTGGCCGCGGTCGTGACCTACGTGCGCGCCAGCTGGGGCAATCAGGGCGGCCAGGTGCTGCCGCAGGAGGTGGCTCGCCTGCGCGCTACGCCGGGGGATTGAGGCCCGTGTCCGCGCGAGCCGCGCGGCCATCAGGTCGATGAAGCTGCGCACCTTGGCCGAACCGTACCGGCTTTCGCGATGCAGGATGTGGACCGGCCACGGCTCCTCTTCGAAGTCGGCCAGCACCACGCACAGCTGGCTTACCGCCACCTGCGCGGCGACCTGGTAGGACAGCAGGCGCGCGATACCCAGCCCGCGCGCGACCGCTTCGATCGCCGCGTCGTTGCTCGTCACGGTCAGGCGCGGCTGCATCCGCATGGCGGCGCTGCCCGGGGCGGGCCGAACTTCCATTCCACCCTGGGCGAGATGCTGCTGGCGGCGATGATCGTATGGTGCTGCAAATCCGGCGGCGTCTGCGGCACGCCGCGCTGCGCCAGGTAGGCGGGCGAGGCGCACAGCACGCGCCGCACGGTCCCCACGCGCAGCGCCTTGAGGCTGGAATCGGGCAGGTGCCCGATCCGCACCACGACATCCATGCCTTCCTCGACCAGATTGACGCTGCGGTCGAGGAAATAGGCCGACACGTCGACCGCCGGATGGCGCTGCAGATAGTCGACCACCGCTCGGCATCACGTACAGCTTCCCGAACAGCACCGGCGCGGTGACCGCCAGATGCCCCTGGGGCGAGGCGTTGATGCCATCGGCCGCCTCGTCGGCCTCCGCGATCCTGGCCATGATGTCGCGCGTCGCTCAGGTAGCGCACGCCTGGCGTCAGTCAGGCGCACGCTGCGCGTGGTGCGGGCCAGCAGCTTGACCCCCAGCTGCGTTTCGAGGCTGACGATGGCGCGCGTCACGGCGGCCGCATGAGAGCGAGAGCTTGCGCGATGCGGCCGCAAAGCTCTGGTCTTCGCCCACGGCGATAAACACGGTCATCAGGTGCATGCGGTCCATTGTTTCTTTCTTCGCTTAAAAAATAAGAAAATCCCCAGTTTCTTCACTTTACCCCCTCATGAGCGAAATAGTGAATTGATCGCCGCACGGTTCCCGAAAAAAACCAGGTGCGTAGACTTGGTTTCAACGGCAGCCCACTCCGGGCGCCGCCCACCACCCAAGGAAACTCACCATGAAAGCAGCAATTGTCATCCTGTCCGATCCTAAACACGGCGGCGAAGAAGCCCTGGGCCGCGCCTTCAACGGCCTGGCCACCGCCTTCGATTTCCAGCAGCGCGGCATCGACAGCGCGATTTACTTCCAGGGCACCGGCACCCGCTGGCCTGGCGTGATGGGGGAAGCTTAGCCATCCGCTGCACGCGCTGTTCAATGCCGTGCAAGGCAGCGTGGCTTAAGCATTTCCTGCGGCTGCGCGGACGTGTTCGGCGCCGCCGACGCCGCGCTCAAGAGCGGCTTCGATCTCGTCACCGACAACAAGGTGCCGGGCACGTCCGGCCTGCCCAGCCTGGGCAAGCTGAGCGCCGACGGCTACACGGTCTTCACGTTCTGAACCCGGCCACGGCCACCAGGAGACGATCATGAGCGCAGCAGCGGTATTCCATGAAGGCGAGCGCGCGGTGCAGGCGCGCACCGGCGAGACGGTCATCGCCGACCATAACGGCACCGTGCTGTCGGCGCAGGTCATTCCCGGCGCGCTTTCATCAGCAAACAGTTCATGGTGGCCGTGGCCAGCGTCGGTCCGGACGGGCGGGTATGGTCGTCCGTCCTGTTCGGCCAGCCCGGCTTTCTGCAGGCTAGAGCGACGGCGGCACGATCCAAGTCGCCATGCCCGAAGCGGCGCGCGACCTCGATGATCCGTTCTGGACCAATATCGCTTAAGCAATGCCCATGTCGGCATGCTGTTCATCGAGATCGGCTCCTTGCGCTTGCTATCGCGTCAATGGCCAGCTGGTTGCCAGCAGCGCGCAAGGCATCGAGATCGGCATCCGCGAGGCCTACCCGAACTGTCCCAAGTTCATTCAGCGCCGCAAGCTCCTCGACATGGGGACGCGCGACGCGCTGGCCGCACCGGTCACGCGCGGCACGCTGCTCGAAGGCGCTGTCGCGGATTTGGTGCGCCAGGCCGACACCCTGTTCGTGGCCAGTGTGCACCCGGAACGCGGGGCCGACGCCTCGCACCGCGGCGGCAGGCCCGGTTTTGTGACGATGCGCGATGCGGCCACCTTGCGCATTCCCGATTATCAGGGCAACAGCATGTTCAACACGCTCGGTAACTTCAGCGTCGATCCGCACGCTCTAAGCATCTGCATTCCCGATTTTGCTTAAGCAACCGTCTGCTGCAACTGACCGGGACCGTGGAACTGCATTTCGACGCGCCCGACCCGCATGGCCTCACGGGCGGCACGGGCCCGCTTCTGGGACTTCCGGATCGCGTCCTGGACCTTGCATGCCATCCCCCAGCGGCTGGAATGGGAATATCTGGATGCGTCGCCGTTCAATCCCGCTGCTTAGGCGAAGGAGCGCTGTCATGAAGCTCACTGTCTCCGCGGTCCTGACGCACGGCCAGGCCGTGCGCGAGCTGCGCCTGCGCGCGCCCGATGGTGCGGCGCTGCTTAAGCATGGGCGGCGGGCGCGCACATCCGGCTTGCGTTCGGGAGCGCGGGCGACCGCATCGAGCGTCACTATTCGCTCGTCGGCGTGGCTAGCAAGCGACGACGGAGTACCGCATCGCCGTGCTGCGCGAGGCGCAGGGCCGTGGCTCGCGCCATCTGCACGAGGCCATCGCGGCCGACGACGCGATCGATGTCGAGGGCCCCTTCAACAGTTTTCCGGCGCGGGGGGCTGCCATGCCGCGCCGTGTTGGTGGCGGGCGGCATCGGCGTCACGCCGCTGGTGTCGATTGCGCACGCGCTGGCCACTCAGGGCGTGCGATGCACGTTTCACTACCTGGTCTCCACCCGCGAGCGCGCCGTGCTGCTGGACGAACTGCAGGCGATCCCGGGTCTGGATCTGGTGCTGCATGTGAGCGCGGAGCAGGGCAGGCGGGCCAGCCTGAACGCGCTGCCGGGCGCCTGGGAAGACGGCGATCTGCTGTATGCCTGCGGCCCCGCATCCTTGCTGGCCGGCCTGCGCCGCGCTGCCGCCGATGCTTAAGCTGGCCTGCTGGCGCGGTGCAGGTCGAAAGCTTCGGCGCGCGCAGTGTCGGCACCGACGCGCCGCTGACGATCCACCTGGCGCAATCGGACCTGACGCTCGAGGCGGCGCCTGGCGCCACCATTCTGGACACCCTGATCGACGCTCAGCGTGTTCGTCGCCTATGATTGCAAGCGCGGCGAATGCGGCAACTGCTTCACCCAGGTGACGCAGGGGATCCCGATTCACCGCGACGTTTGCCTGACGCCAGCGCAGCAGCAGGTGGGCATGTGCACCTGCGTATCGTGGGCGGCCGGCGGGCGTCTGGTACTCGAGCTGTAGGCGGATGCAAAAGGGGAAGCGCAGCGGCTTCCCCTTTTTTTGCTTAGCGCAGCGTTTCGGTCAGAACGCGGCCTTCGGCGCCAAGGCATGGGCGCACCCGCAGCAGGTGGCCCAGGGTCGGCACGATGTCGACCACTTCGGCGTACTGGCCGTAGGAGCCCGGCTTGATCCAGCGCTTGCCCATCAAGATGAGCGGGACGTTGGTGTCATAGGCGTACGGCGAGCCATGGGTGGTCCCCGTCTTTTCGCTGCTGAAGATCCAGAACGGCTTGGACACGACCATCAGGTCGCCCGACATCTGGCGGTTCCAGCCGCGCCGCATCAGCTTGGCCGTGCGGGTGGCGACGACGCCGTTTTCCATCTGGGTGCGGCTGAAGACTTCGGCCACGCCCGGCTGCTGCAGCAGGAAGCGCGCGGCCGCGTCTTCCAGGGCCACACGGCCGATGTTGGCCTTGGCGGCCGCCTCGTAATCGAGGTAGAAGTTGGGGATGCTTGGCTTTTTCACCAGCTTCGGCACCGAGAAGGTGGCGGCAAGGTGGGTTTCCAGGTCGGCCGCCAGCTTGTCGCCGTCGAGGCGCTGGGCATCGATGTGGCGCGTTTGCGAGAACTCGGGCACGTTGGCAAAACCGTGGTCGGCGGTCAGCACCACGACCACGTTGTCCATGCCGACGCGCTTGTCGAGGAAGCTGAAGAAGTTGGCCAGCATGCGGTCCAGGCGCTGCAGATGGTCGTGCGACATCTTGCTCTCGGGGCCGTAGGTGTGGTTCACGTAATCGTGCGCCGACATCGATACGCCCAGCACGTCGGTCACGCTTCTACCGGGTTGCAGGCCCAGGTTTTCGCCGTCCACGGCCGCCTGCGCGAATTCGAGCGTCAGTTCGTCCAGCGCGGGCGAGGTCTTCAGGCGCTTGTAGTAGTCGGCATCGGGCTTGCCGCTCTCGCTGTAGTACGAGAACGGGAAGCGCGCCTGCACGTCCTTCTTGAGCGGGACCAGGTCTTCATTGGCGTCGTCTGCTGTAGGCGGCGTCGTCGAGCAGCGGTTTCCAGGACTTGCCGTAGTAGCGGTCGGTAGGCTTTTGCGCATTGAAGCTGGTGGCCCAGGCCGGATGCTGCTGCATGTAGAAGGTGCTGCTGGCGAAGTTGCCCGATTTTTCCATGTACATATAGGCGGTACCGGTTTTGCTTAAGCCAGCAGGATCGCGCCGCGGTCCTTGCCGGACACCGTCACCACCTTGGAGGTGTTGCCGTTCGAATAGCGCAATTCGTCGCCCAGCGTATTGACGCGCAGGCGGCGCGGCGAGGTGCCGTCGTCGGCCTTGGTTTCTTCGCCGATATAGGTGCTGGTGATGTCGTCGGTGCAATAGACCGAGGCGCCGCTGGCCTGGTCGATCCAGTTATTGCCGATGATGCCGTGCTGATAAGGATAGGCGCCGGTCAGGATGGCCGCGTGGCCGATCGCGGTCACGGTCACGCCGTGGGCCTGGTGGGCGTCGCCGTACCAGGCGCCGTCGTCGAGCAGGCGGCGGAAACCGCCCTTGCCGAACTGGGCGCGGTAGCGCTGGACTTGCTCGTTGGGCAAGCCGTCGACCACCAGCACCACCACCAGCTTGGGTGCGCCGGGCGCGGACGCCACTGGTGCCGCCTGAAGGGAGTTTGCCGCGAGGCAGGTAATGGTCAGCAGGGCGAACATGCGCAGCGACGGGCGAAGCAGGGTAGGTTTCATGGGTGCTCGGAATGTGGAAACAAGGACGAAATGATAAGCGACTTTCGTGACGAGAATAATACGAAGCGCGATATTGCGACTATTGCGCCATAAATTTCTTGAAAGAATCATCGTTTTTGTTTACGATCCGTAATGACAGCCTGACTCCAGGCCCCGATCCCGCCCTGACCCTGCCGCGGATCGTTTCAAGGGTGCCACCGCACCGGGTGCATTTGCACCGCATCGGCCCCATGGTTGCCGACTCCAATCCTGTTTTGACTGCCGCGGCACGCGTTTCGTTCGCCCGGCGAGGAAGAGTCACATGCAATTCGATCACTCAGACGACGCCGCGCGGATCCAGTCACTGCACGCACTGGCCATTCTCGACACCCCGGCCGAGGAACGCTTCGACCGCCTCACGCGCCTGGCCAGCTGGACCTTCCGGGTCCCGGTGGCGCTGGTGTCGCTGGTCGACCGCGACCGCCAGTGGTTCAAGTCGCGGGTCGGCCTCGATGCGCCGGAAACGCCGCGCCCGGTCGCGTTCTGCAGCCACGCCGTCGAACAGCGCACGCTGCTGGTCGTGCCCGACGCCACCTGCGACGCGCTTTCGCGACAATCCCCTGGTCACTGGCGCGCCCGGCATCCGTTTTTACGCCGGCCAGCCGATTTTTGCGCGCGACGGCGCCGCGGTCGGCACCCTCTGCATCATCGATACCAAGCGCGCGCTGAGCGCGGAAGAACGCATCCACCTGGCCGACCTGGCTACCCTGGTCCAGGATGAATTGAACAAGTACGCGCTGCTGGACGCCAAGACGGCGGCCGAACGCGCCCTGCACGAATTGAACGGACAGCTGGAAAAACGCATCGACGAGCGCACCCGCGCCATGCGCGAGACCAACGAGGCGCTCAAGCGCGAGATCCGCCAGCGCGAAGCGGTTGAAGCGACCCTGCGCCGCAGCGAAGGCCGCATCAGCGCCTTCATCGAATCGTGTTTCAGCGCCTTCGTCAGCATGGACGCGGCTTGGCGCCATCGTCGACTGGAACGATTCGGCCGAACACACCTTTGGCTGGACCCGGGCCGAAGTGGCGGGCCTGCCGCTGGCCGAAGTGCTGTTTCCGGAGGCTTGCCGCGAACAGCACCGGGCGGCCATCCAGCGCTACCTGGACGGCGGCGAAGACAGCGCCGTCAACCACCGCACCCAGCTGCTTAGCCGTGACCCGCAGCGGCGACGAAATCACGGTCGAACTGACGATCAGCGCCTACGGTTCGGACGAGGGCCTGTTTTTCGGCGTGTTCCTGCACGACGTCACCGAGCGCCAGCGCGCCGAATTCGTGCTGCAGCAGGAGCGGGAATTGATCAACGCCGTGCTCGAGACGATCGACGTCGGCGTGGTGGCCTGTTCGGCCGAGGGCGAACTGACCCTGTTCAACCGCGGCGCCCGTGAATTTCATGGCTTGCTTAAGCCGATTCGGTCGGCCCCCACGAATGGTCGGCCCATTACGACCTGTTCGCGGCCGACGGCCGCACCCGGCTCGATCCGCAGGACGTGCCGCTGTTTCACGCACTGCAGGGCGAGACCATCAAGGACTTGCCGATGGTGATCGCGCCCAAGGGCATGCGCCAGCGCCTGCTGCTGGCCAGCGGCAGGCCGCTCACCAGCGCCATGGCTAAAAACCGCTGGGCGCGGTGGTGGCGATGAAGGACATCACGGAACTGAATGAATCGCAGCGCCGCCTGCGCATGAACGAACACCGGCTGCGCTCGATCACCGAAAACCTGCTTCACCCTGATCGGCCAGGTCGACAAGAGCGGGCGCTTCGCCTTCCTGAACAGCCAGGCGGCGCGCTTTTCGGCAAGCCACTCGAGCAACTGCTCGGCTTAGCCGGTCAGCGACGCGTATTCGAAGGCCGATTACGCGCGTATCGTTCCCTACATCGAGCGCGTCATGGCTTAGGCCAGCGCGTCTCGTTCGAGGAACAGATCGACTGGGGCAGCAAGCGTTCGTACTACTCGGCGACCTATATTCCCGACATCGATGCCAGCGGCGAAGTGCACGGCTTTTACGCCATGGCCTTCGACATCACCTTCCGCAAGAACAGCGAGATCGCCCAGCGCGAGAGCGAAGAGCGGCTGCGTACTATTACCGACAACCTGCCGGTCCTGATCAGCTACAAGGACCGCGACATGCGCTTCCGCTTTGCCAACTCGCTGTACCAGGACTGGTTCAACAAGGCGGCCAATGAAGTGATCGGGCATACCGCGCTCGAGATCTACGGCGACGAACGGCACGAGGAACGCAGCGCGCATTTCCAGCGCTGCCTGCAGGGGCAGAGCGTGGAATTCGAGCTGCCCGTGACGATTCGCGGCAAGGTACGCATCGCTGCACACGGTGCTGGTGCCGCATCTGCGCGACGGCGTGGCGGACGGGGTCTATGCCCTGACCACCGACGTGACCGAAACGCGCCGCCACGAAGCGCGCCTCAAGCAGCTGGCCGATACCGATTCGCTGACCGGCCTGCCGAACCGGCGCAGCTACGAAGCCGCGCTGGCGGCCGCGGTCGCGCGTGCGCAGCCGCGCGGCCGAGCCGGTGGCGCTGGTGTACCTGGATATCGACCACTTCAAGAGCATCAACGACACGCACGGGCACGCGGCGGGCGACGACGTGCTTCGGGAAATGGCGCAGCGCCTGCGCAAGGCGGTGCGCAAGAGCGATCTGGTGTGCTTAAGCTGGCTTACGACGAATTCACCGTTGTGCTCGAGGGCTTGCACGAACCGGCGCAATGCGAGCGGGTGGCCGCCAAGATCATCGACGCGATGCAGGCGCCGTTCGAAGCGGGCGGCAAGACGCTCGACGTCAGCGTCAGTATCGGCATTGCCTGGGACCGCGTGGCGGCACTCGACGCGACCGCGCTCGGCTACTGGGCCGACTCGGCGATGTACCAGGCCAAGGACGGCGGCCGCAACCGCTACGCCCTGGTCGAGGCCAGTCCGTAGCGGCGGCAGCCCGGTTTTACCTGCTTTTACATCCGGCCGCCTGCACGCAAACGCACAAGCGAAGATAATGGTGGTTTGAACAGCAGGCATGGCAGGGAACGCGATGGAACAGCAGGGCGAACACGCGGGCGAAGGCCTGGCACAGGATACGGCGGCAATGCTGGCGCTGGCGGGACGGCGCCGCTCGCTGCGCTGGCTGCTGGCCGCGGCGACGCTGCCGCTGGCCGGATGCGACCGCGCCTTCGGCACGGCGCCGGCAGGGCGCGGCCAGCTGCCCCGCCATTCCCGACGAAACTGGCGGCCCGTATCCGGCCGACGGCAGCAACCACGGCCCGCGCGGGCGTGGTCAACGCGCTGGCGCTGGCCTAAGCATCGTGCGGCCCGACATCCGGCGCGGCGCCGACGGCGGCGCCCAGGCGCAGGGAATCGCACTGACGCTCACGCTGCAGGTGGTTAATGCGGCTGACCGCTGCCAGCCCATGCCTGGCGCGGCGGTCTACGTCTGGCATTGTGACCGCGAGGGCCGCTATTCGCTGTACGCACCGGGTCTGGAGCAGGAAAGCTACCTGCGCGGCCTGCAGCAGGCCGACGACAACGGCATCGTGACCTTCACCACCATCTTCCCCGGCTGCTACCCGGGCCGGATGCCGCACGTGCATCTGGAAGTCTTTGCCAGCGTGGAGCAGGCGCTGGCCGGACAGGGCAAGCTCAAGACCAGCCAGTTCGCCTTCCCCATGGGCGCCGTGAACGAAGCCTACAAGGATCCCGCCTACGCGGCCAGCGTCGTCGCACATGGCTAAGCCAGAGCCTGGAACACGACATGGTGTTTCGCGACGGGCGCTCCGGTTCACAGATCGCCACCGTCGACGGCGGCCTGGCGCAAGGCTTTTCCGCCAGCCTCACGCTGGGCGTAGCCGCCTAGAAGCCGACGCCCATGGCTGCCGGGACGGCCCTTGCCGCCCGGGCGCTGCCCATGTTCACCACGTTCTCCCTGCGGCCGTTCGCCTTGCGGCGCGCGCAGGGGCGTCCACGCTTCGAGCTGGGTCAGCAGAAACTGCGAGGCAGCCACGCGCTGCTGGTCGGTCAGCGCATCGGTCAGGGTGAGCCACAGTTCGCGCAGCTGGCGGTCTTCGGCTGCGGCGCTTGCTGCTTCCTGGTCGATACCGGCTGACAGATCGCGCAATTCCTGGCGCGGATCGGCCAGGCGCGTGCGCAGATCGGCCTGCAGCCGCTCGCGCCTTGGCTCTGGCGCGCGCAGAATCGCGGCCGACTTGCCGGACACCTGCTGGAACAGCGTTTCCTGATTGGGCGTGAGCGCGAGCGACTCGCGCACGAAGCTTCCCGCGCGCACCAGCTGCTCGGCCTCCATGTTCATGACGTTGGTGGCGCTGGCGGACACGGTAGCCAGCATCAGGGTGGCGCACAGGGCGGCGTGTCTGAGGCGGTGGGACATGGGTATTTCCAAAGGGGGATGATGCGCAAATATAGGCGCGCGGCGCCGCTGCCGCCATCGCCTTTACATAACTTTACCGCGCATACGGCGTTTTACATGGTGCGGCGCCAGAATCGGTCAACTGTAAAGGAGTGACCATGCATCCCGTTTTTCGCACCATGATGGCCTTGCCGCTGAGCGCGACGCTCGCGCTGGCTTCAGCCCCGCCGCCGCCCAGGACGGCAGCGCCACCACAACCATCTCGCGCGCTTCTGGGCGAGCTGCTTGACGCCTATGGCCTGATCAAGCTGCAGTACGTGAACCAGGTCGACGACAAGAAGCTGCTCACGGCCGCCATCGGCGGCATGCTCAAGTCGCTCGACCCCCATTCCGAATACCTGGACCAGGACGATCTGCTGGCGCTCGAGCGCGAGAACAGCGGCCAGTACGTGGGCATCGGCCTGGAAGTGGCGGCCGACGCGGGCGCGATGCGGGTCCGTTCGCTGGTCGAAAACGGGCTTGGCCGAGCGCGGCGGCGTGCGTCGCGGCGACCGCGTGAGTTTCGATCGACGGCCAGCCGGTGACGGGCCTGGCCTATGGCGAGATGGCGCGCCGCTTCGGCGGGGCACCCGGCTCGGTGCTCGAACTGGTGCTCGCGCGCGACGGCGAACCAGTCTTGCGCAGCCTGCACCTGGTGCGGGCCGCGCTGCGCAGCGATACCGTCAGCACGCGCGCCGTGGGGCGCAATCTGGCGTGGATCCGGATCAGCAGTTTCGGCAGCAGCACCGCGGCCGAGCTGGCGACAGCGCTGCACACGCTCGACGCCAGGGGCGCGCCGGACGGCCTGATTCTCGACCTGCGCAACGATCCCGGCGGCCTGGTGAATGCGGCGGCCGGCGTGGCTTCGGCTTTCCTGGCACCTGAACAGGCCCTGTTCCTGGTGCGCGGACGCGGCGCAGAAGAGCGCATCGACGTGAGCATGGGGCGCGCAGCGCCGCAGGCGGCCGGCATCGACGGCGCGCTGCCGGCCTGGACCCGCACGGTGCCGCTGGTGGTGCTGGTCAATGGCGCCTCGGCCTCGGCCGCCGAACTGCTGGCCGGCTGCGCTGCAGGATCACGGACGAGCCACGGTGGTGGGCAGCCGCACTTTCGGCAAGGGATCGATCCAGACCGTCATTCCGCTCACGGCCGACAGCGCCGTCAAAATGACGGTGGCGCGCTATGTGACGCCGCTGGGACGCGAGATTCAGGCGCAGGGACTGGTCCCCGATGTGGAGGTGGCCGGGGTGGGGGGCCGAACCGCTGCTGCGCGAGGCCGATCTGGCCAACCATTTGCTTAAGCGCTGGGAGAGACACCGGCGGCGCTTACCATGGCGGAGGATGCGAAGCTGTTCGGCAGCGCGCAGGACAAGGCCCTGCAGACGGCCATTGCGTGCCTGCAGCCGCAGGTGGCGCAGCGCAGCGCGATTGAACGGGGATGGGCGGCGCTGCTGGCGAGGGTCCGGCGCTGATTGAAAAGCGCGCTTTTGCTCCAGTCCCTAGATACATCGTCCTCGCGCAGGCGGGGACCCATAGCACTGATGATCAGCGCTACGACTGAGCGCAGGCGCTATGGGTCCCCGCCTTCATGAGGACGATGTAGCAGGCTGGACTGACTACTTCTCGATGCTCACTTCCTTGCGGTTGTCACCCGAGACCCGGTCGATCATCTTGTTATACGGATCGACCCCCACATCGAAGGGCTGCTCCTTCACCGTGACCGTCACCGTCGGGTTGGCGCCATCGAGCTTGCGCTTCTCGGTGAACAGGACCCGTTCATCCTTCTCCTTGGCGCCGGGGGCGCGCGCGAAGACGGCGATTTCGACCGGCTCGTCATAGGCGCGCGGCTTTTCCTTGCCCTTGCCGTCGGTTTCGACCTTGGCCAGGTGCAGCTTCATCGTCACATCCCACTGGCCGTCGGCGCGTTTGACCGCCTTGGCCTCGGTCACCCGGTTATCGTAGAACACGATTTTCTCGAACAGGTCCGTGATCAGGTCCTGCTTGTCGGCCGGTGCTTCGGCGCGGATGTAGGAGATCAGTTCGGCCGTAGTGGTGAACGGCGCTTCCTGGAAGGCCTTGTCCTTGATGAAGCGGGCCAGCGCGCGGTTCAGGGCATCTTCGCCGATCTCGTCGCGCAGGCGGTAGAACACCAGGCTGCCCTTGCGGTAGTGGATGTACTGCTGGTTCTCCACCCGGTACAGGGGCTGCTCTTCGATCAGCTCGCCGCCGCGGCCGGACAGGTAGCGGTCCAGCTCATAGCGCAGGAAGCGGCGCAGCTTCGCGCGGCCGTATTCCTTCTCCATCACCATCAGCGCCGAATACTGGGCCAGCGATTCGACCAGCATGGTCGAGCCCTGCACGTTGGCGCCGACCACCTGGTGCCCCCACCACTGGTGCGCCACTTCATGCGCGGTGACGTAGAACACGTAGTCGATCGCCTCCTTGTCGCGTAGGTCGGCGATGAAGCCGATCGATTCCGAGAACGGGATCGTGTTGGCGAACGATTGCGCGAACGTGGCGTAGTTCGGGAACTCCAGGATCCGCACCTGCTTGTGCTGGTAAGGCGAGAACTGGGTGGTGAAGTAGTCGAGCGATTTCTGCGTCGAGCTGATCATGCGGTCCACGTTGTAGCCATGCTTCTTGTCGTAGTAGATCTCGATCGGCAGGCCGTGCCAGTCGGCCTTCTTCACGTCCCAGCGCCGACAGGTAGGCGAAGAAGGGCAGCATCTTCTGGTCCATCTTGTAGTGGAAGTAGCGGCGGCCATCCTGTTCCCAGCTCTTTTGCAGGTAGCCGGGCGCGATCGCGGTCTGGTCGCTCGAGGTCGACACCGTGGTGTCGAAGCTGATCCAGTCGCCCTCGGCGCCCAGGTCGTGGTTGGCGCGCGGGCCTGGTCTTCCAGCTTGGCCATGCGGACCGGTTCACCCAGGCCGCGCTTGCGGCGCTCGTTGCGGTCGCGCAGCTCGAACTGGTCCAAATAGCCCATGTGCGGGAACACGTCCGAGTTGTTGAAGAAGGTCCCGTTGTGGTGCACCGTGCTTAGGCCATGCCGTTGTTGATGAAGCCGGGATTCTTGACGTCGACCGTGAACGCCAGATTCAGGCTGGCGCCGGGCGCGAGCGGCTGCGCCAGTTTGAGGATGGAGAAGCTTACCACCTTGTCGTCCAGGACCACCTTGTGGGCGGGCAGGGAGAGCCAGCGCGTGTCATAGTCCGGATTGACCTGCAGGCGCAGGGTGTCCTGGGGCAGGGCGGTCTTGTTCAACAGCGTATAGCTGGCGTTCACGTGCACCGCACGCTGCTCGGGATAGATGTCGACCGCGGCTTGCACGGCGCTGATCTTCGGCGCCTAAGCAGATCCTTGTACTGGCGGTACAGTTTCTCGTAGCGGGCTTGCTTGTCCATGGTGACATCGGCCGCTTCGTACTTGTTGAGCACATTGGTGTTGTAGAAGATCCAGCCACCGGTGTTAGGCGAACGCGGCCAGGCAGACGGCCAGCGCCAGTCCCGGCGCGCCGCGCAGACGTTGGCGCGCCAGGCGTACCCGTTCGCGCCAGGCCGAGCGTCAGGCCGCGTACCCAGAATGCCTTGGCCACGATCAGCAGGGCCAGCGTGAACAGGGTCCAGTAGGCCGTGTACCAGGCCCAGCCTTCGATGAAGTGGGCGTAGCCGTTCATGTCCGAATAGCGGGCCTGCCTAAGACGCTTGGCTGAAGGTGTACAGGTTATGGTCGAAGTGCAGCATCCCCATCACCATCTGCGACACCATCACCAGCACGATCAGCAGGTAGCCGATGAACTTGTTGTTGGACAGTACCTGCAGCGCCACCGCGCACAGTCCCATCAGCACGAAATAGGGCGCGCTGACCAGCATGCCTTTCAGGTGCAGCAGGGGCTCGATCGGTGCGCCGCCCTTGATCAGCTGGATCACGATCGCGGTGAGCGAGCCGAGCGCCAGGAAGCCAAACAGCACGCTTAGCCAGGGCCACGATCTTGGCCAGCATCGGCGCCCAGTCCGGGACCGGCATCGCATCGGACACGTCGGCCACCTTGACTTGGCGTTCCTTGAAAATGAGTTCACCCGCGTAGAACATCAGGATCAGCACCAGCATGAAATTGAAGGTGCCGCTGATCAGGTCGAGCATCAGGTGGGTGACCGGATAGACGGTGGTGCCGAACATGGACGACATGTCGATGCTGCTGCCGATCAGGTTGAGCACGGCAAACAGCAGCATCACCAGGAAGGGCACGCTCTTGAATACCATGGTGGCGTCGAAGGCGACAATGTGCAGGCATTGCTGCCAGGCGGTGGCGGCGGTAAAGCGCGCTTCCTTGCGCGGCAGGCGGGCCGGGACGGGCGCGGCGGAGGCCGCCGCGGCCTTGGGGGCCTTGCCGAACAGGCGCTTGCCGGTGCTTAAGCACGCTGCGGTTTGAACAGCATGATCGTGGCCGTGCACATGGCCAGCGGACCGCGGTCCACAGGGCGCGGTTGGCCAGCAGGTAGCCGCCCAGTTCCGGCAGGCCGCTGTTCGCTTCGGCGGTCGAGAAGTAGCGCGTCGCGCGGCGCAGCGCCGCCAGCCCGAACGGATCGATCAGCACCGCCACCCACACGTTGTCGAGTTCGCGGGTGAGGGCGCCATGCGGTAATCCACAGCACCAGGAAGGCCAGCACGCCCACGTACACCAGCATCATCGAACGGGTGGTCGCTGCCAGCAGCATCAGCAGCGCGCCCACGAACAGCAGGTTGGGCAGCACGATCACGGCCAGGCTCCACAGATAGGCCTGGCCTGAGAAGGGCCCGACCTGGCGCGTCGACCCACGGCATGTAGGGGCTTACCCATGATGCCCAGCGTGATCACGCAGAAGATCAGCAGGCAGACCGTCAGGCTAGGCCAGGAAGCGGCCGCCCAGGTAGTCGCGCTTCTTCATGGGGGTGGCGAACAGCATGTCGGCAATGCCGACTTCATGGTCGCGCAGCACGGGGGCGGCGACGAACATGGTCACCACCAGCATCGACAGGAAGCTGAACGCGCCCAGCAGCTTGGCGGTCACCAGCGGTGCGTTGCGGTTGATGTTGCCGATGGCCCCGCCCACTTGCACCGCATCGCTGCTGGCGGCGCCAAAGGCCAGCAGGGCCAGGATCAGCGCGCACACCCACAACAGGGGCTGACGCAGCTGGAAACCGAGGTCGAACTTGAAAAATTCACGCCACATGGCAGGCTCCTCAGATGACGGTGGAGATGGCGGCGGTGCGCATCGTGCTTAAAGCCGCTTTGCGCAGCTGCAGGAAGTACACGTCTTCCAGGTCGGCCTCGTGCTGGGCGAAGCTTTGCGTCGGGTTGTTCCTCGGCAAACACGCGGATTTGCGGCTTGCCGCCCACCAGGCGGGTCGACAGCACATTGAACTTGTCCTGGTAGTGTTCCAGCGCGCCCGGCTCGACGCTGCGGCGCCAGATGCTGTCGCGCAAGGTATCGATCGCGTCTTGTGGCTTGCCTTGAATCAACACTTGTCCCTTGACGATCATGGCCATGCGCGGGCACAGGTCGGTCACGTCGGCCACGATGTGGGTCGACAGGATCACGACCACGTTTTCACCGATCTTGGCCAGCAGGTTGAGGAAGCGGTTGCGTTCGTCCGGGTCGAGGCTAGAGCGGTCGGTTCGTCGACGATCACCAGTTTCGGCGCGCCCAGCAGGGCCTGGGCGATGCCGAAGCGCTGGCGCATGCCGCCCGAGAAACCGCCCAGGGCGCGCTTGCGCGCTTCCCAAAGGTTGGTCTGGTGCAACAATGCGTCGACCGCTTCCTTGCGTTCGCCCTTGCCGGTCAGGCCCTTGAGGACGGCGAAGTGGTTGAGCAGTGTTTCAGCGGTGACCTTGGGATAGACGCCGAAATCCTGGGGCAGGTAGCCGAGCTGGCGGCGCAAGCCTTCCTTGTCGGCCAGCACGTCCTTGCCGTGGAAGGTGATGCTGCCGCTGTCGGCATCCTGCAGCGTGGCGATGGTGCGCATCAGCGAGGATTTGCTTAGCCCCCCGTTCGGGCCCAGCAGGCCGAACATGCCGTTGGGAATGTCGAGGCTGACATTGTTGATGGCCTTGACGCCGTTGGCGTAGGTCTTGTTCAGGTTCTTGATCGATAGCATGGCGCATTCTCCGGGCGGTTGTGTGAGAGTGGCGCCACTGTAAAAGTTATCGGAATATGCATTGCGAAGAATGCGACGAGTTGCGGGAATGTGGGAATGAAGCGTATATGCATGTGCCGTTCGGTACGCGGCAATTTCCATATTGAATGGCAGTTCGGTGTATGCTTTCTCAACAAGGCGGTGACAGGAGCGCGCATGCTGCGGTCGTTCAATACCAGCACCCTGAAGTTTCGCATCACGGCGGCCGTGGTCGTCCTGGTGCTGGCGGCGGCGTCCCTGGTGGCGCTGGTGTCGCTGGCCGTGGCCGGGCGCGAGATGCGCGCCGTGGTCGGCGACCAGCAGTTCGCGCTGCTCTCGAGCGCGGCCGCCCACATCGACGCCGATCTGGCCGCCAGCCGCGCGCTGCTGGCCAGCCTGCGCGAAGAGCTGACCGCCGCCCCCGTGCACGACGCCTCCCAGCTGCAAGCTTTCCTCGAAACCCACGGTTCGCTGCGCGACAGCTTCTTCAATGTGCTGGTGTTCGACCGCGGCGGCACCGTGGTCGCCAATCTGAACGACCGGCGTGCCGTGCTGACCCCGGGTTTCAGCCAGCGCCAGTATTTTGTCGATACGCTGCGCATCCGCGAGGGCGTCATTTCCAAGCCGTTTCGCAGCACCCTGTCGGGGGCCTGGTGGTGCTGGTGACCGAGCCGGTGTTCGACGAACAGGGGCAGATCCTGTACATCATCGGCGCGGCGATCGACTTGCAGCGGCCCCGCTTTTTCGGCCAGCTGGCCTCGCTCACCTTCGGCAAGACCGGCTACCTGTTCATGCTCACCAGCGACGGCACCATCCTGCACCACCCGGACCCGGAGCGGATTCTGGTCAATGTGCACGCCGAGCCGGGCAAGCCGGTGCTTAAGCCACGCTGGCCGCGCTCAAGGGCTTCGAGGGCTGGACCGAAGGCGAGACCAAGCGCGGGGTGGCGGCCCTGCTCACCTACAAGCGGCTGCAACAGACCGACTGGATCATCGGGGCCGTGTATCCGGTCGAGGAAGCGCTGACGCCGCTGATCGCCATGCAGCGCAAGGCGCTGCTGGCGTCGGCCGGCTGTGGCCGTGGTGGCTTCTAGCCTGCTGGGATGGCTGGCCACGCTATACCTGCTGCGTCCGCTGGGCGCGCTGCGCAACCATGTGGCCAGAATCCAGCAGGGCAGCATCAATATCGGCGTGTTCAACGTCCAGCGCAAGGACGAGTTCGGGGAGCTCAGCCGCGCCTTCTTCCGGCTGTCGCAGCAGCGCCAGACGGCCGAACGCGAGATGGCGGCGCTGGCGCGCACCGACGCGCTGACCGGGATCGCCAACCGCCGCATGTTCGAGGAAGTGTTCGCGCTGGCGGTGCGGCGCGCCGCGCGGATCGGCAACTGGGTCGGGCTGGCCTATCTCGACATTGACCATTTCAAGGCCATCAACGACAGCCGCGGCCATGCGGCGGGCGACCTGGTGCTGGTCGAATTCGCGCGCCGCCTGCGCCTGGCGGTGCGCGCCACCGATACCGTGGCGCGCCTGGCCGGGGATGAATTCGTGGTGCTGTTCGACTGCCTCGACCCCGATGGCGCGCCCGAGGCGCTGGCGCACAAGATCCTCGACTGCATGCGCGCGCCATTCGTGCTCGGCGCCGACAGCGTGGACGTCACCGCCAGCGTCGGCGTGGCGCTGGCCATGCAGCATGGCGCTTACTGATGGATGCGCTGCTGGGCGCGGCCGATCAGGCGCTGTACGAAGCCAAGCACCAGGGCCGCAATACCTGGGCCGTGCGGCGGCTGGGGGCGGCAGCGACCGTGTGAGATGGTGGCGGAATGTGCCGATGGAAGAGAACATACGATGAAAAGAAAGCTGCAGGTGGCCTTGCCGATCCTGGCCGTTGCCGCTATCGCGGTCTTGCATCCCCGCCCCACGCTAGTTGTGGACGATGGCGTCACTTTCAACACTCAACGGTGACAGCGCCAATCAGAACGCCAGCAGCCACTCGGCCTGGGCGTAGCGGTAGCTGTAGTCCGGCCCGCCAAAGGCGGCGCTGCGGTTGTAGCCCGCCCGCAGGCGCAGCGAAGACTTGGCCTTGACCGGGGTTTCCCAGGATGCTTCCAGCAGGCGGGTGGCGGTGCGCTCGGCGTCGCCCACGCGCTGGCGCCCGACGCCTACTGTCACGCTGGCCATATTGCCGGAAAAGCGCTTGCGAAAACCGAGCGCGAGCATCGCTTCATCGTAGCGCGCCGGATTGAAGTAGGCGCGCGGGGTGCTGTCGCTGGCGCTGCGGTAGGTGCGCAGGCGCGCCTGCAGCGTCAGGCCCAGGTCCAGGCTGGGCTGGACGATCAGGCGCAGGCGCCCGTGCGTACGGTGGTTACCGTCCGAAAAATCCTGATAGCCTAAGCCAGACCCACCACCGTCACATGTTGGCCGAGCCCCTGTTCGAGCGCCGCGCCGCCAAAGGTGAAGCGCACGCCGTCGTCGAGCGCGCGCCGGGTTTCGACCCAGTCGCGGTTGAGGAACACTTCCACGCTGGTTTTTTCGGCCAGCGCCTTGCGGTAGCTTGCCGTCGAGCGTGAACAGGCTGCGCCCGCCCTGGCGCGAGAAGCCCGCTTCCACTTGCAGGCCGTCGGTGGTGGCCGAATCGAGGTCGCGGTGCACGACGCTGATCTGCTGGGCATCGCGCCGCCAGTCGTCCTGGCTGGAAGTGGGCGCCCGCCACCCGCACGCCGGTGTGGACGTCGCGGCTGGTGTAGGCGGGCAGGTAGCCGAGGCTGAGGCGGCGGGTGCCGAAGCCTTCGCTGTCATCGGCCACGAAGGCGGTGGCGCCGGTGCCGTTGTCGGCGGCCTGCACGCCGGCCGCGGCCAGCGTGCCGAGCACCAGCGAAGTCCAACGTCCCATCGTGCGCACGCTCATTTGGTTCCCCAGGTTTTTTTGGTTCCCAGTATTTCGGAGGTGTAGCCGATCAGGCAGGCTTAGCTGCATGATCAGGCTGTAAGCCAGCGTGTAGATAAAGAAGCCAGGCAGGTTGCGCCGCACCTTCCAGGTGGTGGTGCTTGAAGCTCTTGTTGCCCACGCAGTACATCAGGTAGTTCATGCCAAAGCCCATCGGCAGCAGCGCCAGCGTCATCGGACCGACGATGGCGTAATTGCCGAACAACGCGATGATGATACCCGGAATGAAGCACAGCGTGAATGCCAGGTCGAGCACGGGGAACAGCAGGTTCCACCAGACGAAGAAGGTCGACAGCTGGGGCTTGAGCATGATGCCCGGATGCTGCTTGAAGCCTTCGACCATGCCGCGCGACCAGCGCTGGCGCTGGCGGATGAACTGGACCAGGGTGTCGGGCGCATTGGTAAACAGGTAGGCTTCCTCGCTGTGGCCGATGCGGTGGCCTTCCTTCCAGGATGGCCCAGGTCAGCACGATGTCTTCGCCCACGCAGTCGGGCCAGCCGCCGATGCGGCGCAAGGTGGCGCGGTCGTAGAGCGAGAAGGCGCCCTGGGCCACCAGTGTGCCCTGGAACAGCGACTGCACGCGCTTGATGGCTGAAATGCCGTGGAAGTAATCCCATTCCTGGGCCTTGGTGATCCAGGTCTTGCGCAATTGCGCACCAGGACCGTGCTTAAGCCACGGCGCGTGTGCTGCGCGGGATCTTCGAAGTAGCGCTCGACAATGCTTTGCAGGGCCAGCTGGTACAGATAGGAATCGGCATCGACCGTGATCACCAGGCTGGCCTTGGCCATCGTCAGGCCGTGGTTGAGGGCCTTGGCCTTGCCGCCGTTCTTAGGCATGCGTAGCAGGCGCAGCCAGGAATACTGGCCCACCATGGCGGCCACCAGGGCGGCGGTATTGTCTTTGGAGCCGTCGTCGTCGATCACGATCACGTCCATCTTGCCCGGATAGTTCTGCAGGCTCAGGCTCTTGATCGTGTCTTCGATATTGTCCGCTTCATTGTAGGCGGCGATCAGGATCGTGATCGGCGGATAGTGGTCGAGCCGGGTGTGGGTGGGGCGCTTGTCGACCGCCAGGCCGATCAGCAGGAAGGCGTTCATGAAGCCGGGAATGATGGCGATGCTTATGGATGGCGACAATGGCTTAAGCAGCGCGCCGATGCTGGCGCTGAGCGAGGCGATCCAGGGCTGGGCCAGCCAGATCGAGACCGCCATCCAGATCAGGCCGCCGACCAGGGCCAGCTGGAACTTGGCGCGCACCGACAGGTAGTAGCCGCGCTTGGGCATGACCTGGCGCGCCAGGCCACCGTCGCCGGGCATGTTGGCCGACAGCGAGGACAGCAGGGCATGGACGCTGTCGATCGCCTGCTCGTCGAGCACCGCGCCGTCGAAATGCAGGTCGACCTGCTGGCCCAGTTCGCGCGCAGTGGCGCAGCACGTCGAGCCGGTTGATGGTCAGCGGCAGTTCGCCGCGCCGCAGGCGGGCCAGCTGGGTCGCGGCCAGCTGGCACATGTCGTTGATATGCAACAGTGCGCAGTCGGCGGCGCGGTGGCGCATGCTTTCGACCGTGTTGATCAGGGTGTCGAGCTCGGCCAGGCGGCGGGTGGCGCTGTCGGGCGAGCGATGGGGCATGTCAGGAATGCTGTGGTGAGGTGCGCCCTTGGTCCATGCTGGGGTGGAAGTGGCGATAGTGACACTCATGGTCATCCTCCTGAGCAAGCTTCTGCCCGTATGTACTTACTTAATAGGAACTATAATTTCTTCAAATTAATTGTGCTTGATGCCATATCTATTGTCAAGAAGTACCATGTGTTGTTTTTCGTTTAATCGAAAATAATGTTGCATCAAGGAATTTATCCAATGGCGGGCCAGCCCGGTGGCGGCCTGGTGGACGAGGGGAGGGTGGCAGGCGGCGCACGGCCGCTTGCGGGGGGATTACTTGTTGATGACGAGCGAAAAACGCTTGGTCGAGCCGGGCGGCATCGAGGCCTTCCGCGCGCACGCGGTTGCGTCCGCTGGTCTTGGCCAGGTAGAGCGCACGGTCGGCGGCGTCGACCAGGTCGGCTTGGCGCCATGTTCAGCGACGGCACCACGGCATGCACGCCGCAGCTGACGGTCACGCTGTGCGGCATGCCGCTGATGTGTTCCATGACGCGCGGCCACGGTCTTGCGCACCGATTCGGCCACCGCGATGGCGCCGCGCAGGTCGGTGTCGGGCAGCAGGATGGCGAATTCCTCGCCGCCCAGGCGCGCGGCCAGATCCTGGCTGCGGCGGCGGCCATTGTTGATGCAGCTTACCACCGCCTTGAGGCATTCATCGCCTACCGGATGGCCGTGCTGATCGTTGTACTTCTTGAAGTAGTCGACGTCCAGAATGACCAGCGACAGCGGCCCCTCGGTGGCGGCGCGGTTGAATTCGCGCAGCAGGCGGGTGTCGAACTGGCGCCGGTTGGCGATCCCGGTCAGCGCATCCTTGAGCGCCTGGCGGCGCAGCGAGCGGCTCTTCTTGACCAGCAGTTTTTGCAGGCTGCGTCTTTCCTTCTCCAGGCGGTCGCGCAGGGCGACCTGGCCGTACAGGCGGATCCCCAGCCACAGCTGGATCAGGATCAGCAGCGACACGCTCGGCGGTCGACAGGTAGGCGCTGTCCCACCAGTCGGCCAGGATGGCGTCGGTCGGGGGTGGTCACGGCCACCACCAGCGGGTAGGTCTTGAGGCGGCGCCAGGTGTACAGGTGCTCGGTCTGGCGCTCCTTGCTGATCGTGGTGCGGAACATCGAGCCGGGGAACGGTTCGCTGCGCGCCAGCTTGAAGGCCGTGTTGGCGCGCATGTCGGTGCCGATCGCCGGGCGTCCCTCGGGCCGGGTCAGCACCAGGTGGCCGGAGGTGAGCGCCACCATGATGGTGCTGCCGCTGGCAAACGAGAGGTCCTGGTAGAACGCGTCGAGCACCTTGATGCGCAGGTGGGCCACGGCGATGCCGCCAAAACCGGTGCCGGGCCTACCCCAGGCGGCGCGACAGCGGCAGCACCCATTCGCCGCCCGAGGGATGGCGCAGCGGGGCGCCGATGTGCAGGGCGCCGCCAGGATGGCTGCGGTGCTGGCGCAGGGCGGGGGCCGGATCGGGGGCGGGGCCTGGCCAGCGCGGAGGCGGACAGGATGCGCGTGCCTTCCTGGTCGTAGACGGCCAGGTCGCTCAGCAGCGGCGTGCGCGCGATCCGTTCGGCCAGGTAGCGCTGCATGCGTTCGGGGTCGTCGATGGCGACGTCGGCGCCGACCCGGTCGGCCAGCTCGGACAGCTGGGCGTCGGCGCGGTCGAGCGCATTGTCGGCATATTCGGCCATGTTGCGCGTCAGGTTGGCCGTCGAAATCCGGGATTCATTGAGCTGAACCTGGCGCGCGGATACACGCTCCACGCCTGCATCCCGCCCAGCGACAGGCACACCAGCGAGAAGAAAACGATCGCCACGCGGGGTGACGGGGCGCTTCTGGTGGTCGAGCTGGGACAGGGAGGCGAGAATCTGGTCGGGTTTCATCAGCTTATCTATAGGATGCGTCCCGAAGTTGATGTCAGGAATAACATATTGCTAGAGTAATCGATCATATTATCAGAAACGCAACCGTGAATGGTTGTTTCTACCCAACTATGCAAGGCGGATAGCTCACGGAATGGGCGGCAGCCCGTATTTCTTGAGGATGCGCGCATAGGTGCCGTCCTCGACCATCTCCTTGCGGGCCCGGACCAGCAGGGCGGCGTCGGCCTCGCTGGAAGTCGAGCGAGCCGCCTAGCCAGGTGTTTTCGGTGTGCTGGGTGGGGCTGACGGTGTAGCTGTCGCCGATGCGCTCGCCCAGGAGATGGTGAAAAATGGCCGACTCCCCGAACACCGCGTCGACGATGCCGCGCTGGAGGAAGCGCAATTCCTCCTCGACGCTGGCCGCCTCGATGATGTTGCTGTAACCGAGCCCGCGCAGCGCGCTGGTCGCGACCGAGCCGCGCAGCACGCCGATGCGGCGCCGCTTTTCCGCTGCCGCGGCTTGGTGCCTGGCGGCCGCGCCGTGGCGCTGAGGAACACGAAGCGTTCGTGATACAGCCTGACCAGCCAGCGATACTGGGTTTCGCGCTCGGCCGTGCGCGACAGCGGGAAGATGGCGGCCCGCTTGCCGGTGGTGGTGAGCAGGATCGCGCGCCGCCACGGCACGAATTCCACCTTGCCTTCGATCTGCGTGCGGCGCAGTAATTCCTGGACGATTTCAAGCAGGGCGCCGGGCGCGGCCGGATCGCCCGCCATCGCATACGGCGGCAATTCGGTGGTCACCACGCGCACCGGCGCGGCAGCGGCGGCTTACACCGACAGCGCGAGCGGCAGGAGGCAGCAGAAGCAGGCGAGGTGCACGGTCCAGTTCGGCATGATGGTCCTGGTAAGGTGTTGTCGGCGCTACGATACCACGCTTCCCGAAAGCAAAAATTACTCAGCTCCATATTTGCCCGCAGAGTCAAAAGTGCGCGTAAAATTCCCGATGTTGTGCCTGACGCCGATTGTTCGCTATATGTATAACGTATGGTCAATACAATCTTCGGAGACGCGTTTCAAATAATCCACCGGATCGAGGGGAAATCAATGCACGTAGTTCGCGCCGCCGCCCTGGCGGCCATCATGGCTTCGGCCGCGTCCAGCGCTGCTGCCGACGACAGCGCCGCCGACAAACAGAAGTGGGACGTCAACCATCCGCCCGGCGCGGTCCAGACGGTCGGCATCGATACCCGCAGCGGCACCTGGATGAGCGTGGACGTCAGTCCCCGACGGCAAGCAGATCGTGTTCGATCTGCTGGGCGACCTGTACCTGCTGCCGATCGGCGGCGGCGAAGCGAAAGCCCTGACCCACGGCATGGCCTGGGACATGCAGGCGCGCTTTCGCCGGACGGCAAGCAACTGGCCTACATGTCGGACGCGGTAGGCAGCGGCGACAACATCTGGGTGATGAACGTGGACGGCAGCGGCGCGCGAAAATCAGCAAGGAGAAATTCCGCCTGCTCAACAATCCCGTCTGGCACCCGAACGGCCAGTTCATCGCCGCCCGCAAGCATTATTCGGGCACCCGTTCGCTCGGCTCGGGCGAGCTGTGGATGTACCACGCCCGCGGCGGCGCGGGCGTGCAGCTCAATGAAAAGCCGAACTGGCAGAAAGACCTGGGCGAACCGGCCTTCTCGCCGGACGGGCGCTACATCTACTATTCGCAGGACACCACGGCTTTAGCACCGCGTTCGAATACAACAAGGATTCAAACGGCCAGATCTACACCATCTTCCGGCGCGACCTGCAAGACCACAAGGTCAAGCCCTTCGTCAACGGCCAGGGCGGGGCGGTGCGTCCCGTGCCTTCGCCGGACGGCAAATACCTGGCCTTCGTGCGCCGCGTACGCAACCAGTCGACCCTGTACATCAAGGACTTGAGCAACGGGCGCGAAACGCCTAGCCTGGGATGGCCTCGAGCGCGACCTGCAGGAAGCGTGGGCGATCCACGGCGTGTATCCGGCCTTCAGCTGGATCCCGGGCAGCAAGGAGATCGTGGTCTGGGCCAAGGGCAAGATCTGGCGCGTCGATCCGTTCGCGCAGACGGCCAGGGAAATCGCCTTCCACGTCAAGGACACGCGCGAAGTGCGCGAAGCGGTGCGCTTTGCCCATGCGGTCGCGCCCGAGTCCTTCGACGTGCGCCAGCTGCGCTGGGTGAACGTGGCCCCGCAGGGCAACAAGGTCGTGTATTCCGCGCTCGGCCACCTGTACGTGCGCGATTTGCCGAACGGGACCCCGGTGCGCCTGACGCGCCAGGACGATCACTTCGAATACTTCCCGGCCTTCTCGCGCGACGGCCAGCGCATCGTGTTCTCCACCTGGAATGACGAAAAGCTCGGCTCGGTGCGCACGATCGATCTGCGCAGCGGCAAGGAAACCGTGCTCACCAGCGCGCCCGGCAAGTACCTGGAGCTACTCCTTCTCGCCGGACGGCAAGGAAGTCGTCTACGTCAAGAGCCAGGGCCGCTTCCTGACCAGCCCGTGGTATGGACTCGATCCGGGCGTGTACCGGGTCGGCGCCGATGGCAAGGGTAAGCCGGTGCTGGTGACCGACGACGGCCGCGCGCCCCAGTTCGGCGCCGACGGCCGCCAGCTGTTCGTCACGCGCACGGCGCAGACCAGCGAAGTCGATTCC
This sequence comes from Massilia sp. H-1, assembly GCA_024703915.1. Classification (GTDB taxonomy): domain Bacteria; phylum Pseudomonadota; class Gammaproteobacteria; order Burkholderiales; family Burkholderiaceae_D; genus Telluria_A. The sequence continues at coordinate 5,072,431 of CP087969.1, forward strand.
TCGGCCTCGCTGGTGCGCATCAATCTGGACAAGTACGAAGAGCACACGCTGGCCAAGGGCGAGATGGTGACCCGCTTCACGGTCTCGCCGGACGGTCAGTGGCTCGCTTACGGCGAACGCTTCCACACCTGGGTGACGCCGCTGCCGCAGGCTTCACACCACGCTCACCATCGGCGAGAAGGCGGACGCGCTGCCGGTGCGCCAGCTTGACGTCGACGCGGGCGACTACGCGCACTGGTCGGGCGACAGCGGCGCGCTGTACTTCTCGCTGGGCGACCAGCTGTTCCGGCGCGACGTGAAGCAAGCCTTCGCCGCGCCCGATCCGGACGAGAAAAAGGAAAAGGACAGGCTGGCCGCGATCGTCAGGCAGCCGGGCGTGCGGATCGGCTTTGCCGCCAAAACGGCGCGCCCGAGCGGCACCAGCGTGATCGACGGCGCCCGCATCGTGACCATGCGCGGCGACGAAGTGATCGACAACGGCCGCATCGTGATCAAGGATAACCGCATCGCCGCCGTCGGCCGCGCAAGGGACGTGGCGCTGCTTACGTGCTGCTACGCTGATCGACGCCAAGGGCAAGACGGTCATTCCGGGCATGGTCGACGCGCACTGGCACGGCGCCATGGGCGAAGACGGCATCGTGCCGCAGCAAAGCTGGGTCGACTACGCCTAGCCTGGCCTTCGGCGTGACCACCGTGCACGATCCGTCGAACGACACCGGCACCATCTTCACGCACAGTGAAATGCAGCGCACCGGCCAGCTGGTGGGGCCGCACATCTACTCGACCGGGACCATCCTGTACGGCGCCAAGGGCAATTTCGCCGCGCCCGTCAACAGCCTGGAAGACGCCCTGACGCACGTGCGGCGCCTCAAGGAAGGCGGCGCGATCAGCGTCAAGAGCTACAACCAGCCGCGCCGCGAACAGCGCCAGCAGATTCTTGAAGCGGCGCGCCAGAACGGCATCATGGTGGTGCCGGAAGGCGGCTCCCTGTTCCAGAGCAATATGACGATGGTGGTGGACGGCCATACGGGCGTCGAGCACGCGCTGCCGGTCGAAGCGACCTATGACGACGTCAAGCAGCTGTGGTCGCAGACCAAGGTTGGCTACACGCCGACGCTGGTGGTGGCCTACGGCGGGCTCGATGGCGAGCATTACTGGTATGCGCGCACCGACGTGTGGCGCCATCCGATCCTGTCGCGCTACGTGCCGCGATCCGTGCTCGAGCCGCGCAGCATCCGGCGCGAGACCGCGCCCGAGGAAGACTTCAACGTGGTCAAGGTCGCGCGTGAAGCGACCGCGCTGCAGCGTGCCGGGGTGCCGGTCAACATGGGCGCGCACGGCCAGCGCGAAGGTCTGGGCGCGCACTGGGAAATGTGGTCGCTCGTGATGGGCGGGATGAAGCCGCTCGAAGCGATCCGCTCGGCCACGCTGAACGGCGCCAAATACCTGGGGCTGGACCGGGATGTCGGCTCGCTCGAAGTGGGCAAGCTGGCCGACCTGGCGATCATCGACGGCGACGTGGTGGCCGACATCCGCCAGTCCGACAAGATCACGCACGTGATGGTGGGCGGGCGCCTGTACGAGACCGCGACCATGAACGAAGTGGGCGCCACCCCGAAAGCGCGCAAGCCGTTCTTCTTTGAAGGGGCGGGCAACGCCAACGTCCCGGTCGACGCCAGCGCCAACACCCACGGCCACGACTAACTTATTTCTGAAAACACAATCAGGGTCAGACCTCAATTCTGCAACTAGTTGCGGAATTGAGGTCTGACCCTGATTGTGCAATGTGACTATTTGTAGATGCTTAGGCGCCGATCAGGACGTCGCCGTGCTTCTCGACGTAGGTGGACTTCGCTTCGATCGCTTTCGATACCGGATTCGGCCACTTGTAGTCAACCCAGCCCTTGCCCTTGCCATTGGCGGTGTCGATGAAGCTGCGCACGATGGGCACGCCTTCGGCATCCTTGAGGTCGATCAAGTCCTTGCCGATCATCTTGGGATTGGCGCCATGGGCGACGGCCGTTCCCTTCCAGGTCGTACACCATGATGTACAGGTCGCGGTCCTTGAAGGCGCCGTTCGGATTGTTGAACTCGGCATACGCCTTGTCCTTGCCATTGGCCTTCAGATAGGCGCCCGCCTTTTGCACCAGCGCGACCGCCTCGGCCGCGCTGCCTTTGTCGGCCGCAACGGCCTGTCCCTGCAGAGCAAGCGCACACAGTAGCGTGGCGCCAAACGTCAACATCGACTTCATGGGTGTCTCCTTTTGTGGTTTGACTGCCCGTCCAGCTTAGTCTTGTTTCGGATCGGCGTTGCATCGCGGCGGCAAATTTGTTTTGGCTTTGCAACAGGCGGCTGGACCGCGCCTGCCGCTCGCGTAGAATGGGGCGTTCTTTCACGAAGGCGGGACTATGGATCAGCAGTTCGACGACGGCTTGGAAATGCGCAAACAGGTGATGGGCGAGCCTTTCGTCGATGCCGCGTTTGCCGGTGCGGATGCGTTCACGCAGCCGCTGCAGGAATTCATCACGCGCAATGCCTGGGGCACGGTGTGGCGCCGTGACGGGCTCGACCTGAAGAGCCGCAGCTTCGTGACGCTGGCGATCCTGACTGCGCTCGGCCGCACCCACGAGATCAAGGGCCACGTGCGCGGCGCGCTCAATAACGGCGCCACGGTCGAAGAAATCCAGGAATTGCTGCTGCACGCGAGCGTCTATTGCGGCGTGCCGCTGGCGGTGGACGCCTTCCGCGCCGCGCACGAGGTGGTGCGCGAACTGCCGGATCCCCAATGAAGCGCTGGCTGTGCTTAGGCCAATCGCGCCCGCGCTGCTGGCGCTGGTGCTGGTCTTTGCAGGCCGGCATGGCACGCTCACCGGCTGCGCCTCGCTGCCGCCGCAGGATGGGCGCACGCCCTCGGCCGCGCTCGCGCCGGGCGAGGACACCACCATCGGGCGCGCCTTGCACCGCTGACGGCGGCCCATGCCAGCCTGTCCGGCGTGCACGCGCTGCTCGACGGGCGCGATGCCTTTGCCGCCCGCGTGATGATGGCCGACGCGGCCGAACGCAGCCTCGACGTCCAGTACTACATCTGGCGCGACGACACCACCGGCACGCTGCTGCTGGACGCGCTGCGCCAGGCGGCCGGACGCGGCGTGCGGGTGCGCCTTCTGCTTGACGATAACAATACCATCGGCCTGGACGGCCAGCTGGCGCTGCTCGACGCGCTGCCGAACCTGGAAGTGCGCCTGTTCAATCCCTATGCCAGCCGCCAGCTGCGCCTTCTCGGCCTGGCGGGCGACTTTGCGCGTCTGAACCGGCGCATGCACAACAAGTCGTTCACGGCCGACGGACTGGCCACCATCGTGGGCGGGCGCAACGTGGGCGACGAGTATTTCGACGCCACCGGCGAAGTGCTGTTTGCCGATCTCGATATCCTGGCCGTGGGCGCGGTGGTGGGCGATGTTGCGCGCGACTTCGACCGCTACTGGAACAGCGCCTCGGCCTATCCGCTGGCCAGCCTGGTGGCCGCACCGGCAGCGCGAGGTGGCCGCGCTGGCGCAGCGCACGGCGCGCCACGAAACAACGCTTACCGCAGCCAGATACCTGGCAGCGATCCGCGCGTCGACCTTTGTCCAGGAGCTGAAGGATCGCACCCTGCCGTTCGAGTGGGTGCCGGTCCTGCTGGTGAGCGACGATCCGGGAAAAGTGCTGGGCCAGTGGACGCCCGAGACGGGCCTGGCCTATCAGCTGCTTCTACCTTGTTTGGCACGCCGGAGCACCAGGCCGACCTGGTGTCGCCGTATTTCGTGCCGGGCCCGGTCTGGACGGCGCGCTTCGACGTGCTCGCGCGCAGCGGCGTGCAGCTGCGGATCCTGACCAATTCGCTCAGAAGCGACCGATGTCGCGGCGGTGCACGCCGGTTATGCCAAGTGGCGCAAGTCGCTGGTCGAATCGGGCATCACGCTGCTCGAACTCAAGCGCACCTGGCCGCGCGGCAGCCAGCCCAGGCGCGCTCGCACCAGCGGCGGCAGTTCCGGCTCCAGCCTGCATGCCAAGACCATCGCGGTCGACCAGAAGCGCATGTTCGTCGGCTCCTTCAATTTCGACTACCGTTCGGCCGACCTGAATACGGAAATGGGTTTCGTGATCGACAGTCCAGCGCTGGCCGCGCGCATGTCCGACGTGCTGGGGCAGGACGTGCTTAAGCGCTCGCGCATACGAAGTGAAGCTGGCGCCGGAAGGGACGCTGTACTGGATCGAACAGACCCCGGCCGGACCGGTGCGGCATGACACGGAGCCCGGCACCAGCTGGTGGCAGCGGATGGCGGTCCGTTTCATGTCGCTGCTGCCGATTGACTGGCTGTTATAGGGCAGGGGAGAACAACAGGCGATGGCACCGACTTCCAGGCAAACGCAGACTGGTACTGGGCGCCGCCGTGGCGCTGGGCGGCTGGCCGCTGGCACAGGCGGCGGTGGCGCCGCGCCTGCGCGTGGTGACCGCCCATCTGCCGCCGCTGGTGGTGGAAAACGGCGGCAAGCGCCCGGGCGCGCTGCACGAAGTGGTCGTTGAATTGTGCTTAGGCAGTGGGCCAGGTCCCGGAGCTCGAATTCCTGCCCTGGAAGCGCGCCATCGTGGTGGCTTAAGCACGACGCCTAAGCAACGGCGATCTTTCCGCTGACCCGGGTGCCGGAGCGGGAAGCCGCGTTCCGCTGGCTGGCGCCCCTGTTCGAAGAAAACTACGTGTTCCTGGCGCCGCGCGGGCGCAGCTTCGACGTGCGCCGTCCCGAACAGATGAAGGACAAGCGCATCACGCTGATTCGCGGCGGGGCCCAGGCGGCGGCGCTGCGCGAACTCGGTTACGCCACCATCGTCGAAGCCCGCTCGATCGACGAGGTGCACCGCTTCCTGATCCACGGGATGGCCGATGCCGCCTTCGGCGAGCGCGAGATCGTGCGCAGCTCGCTGCGCAGCCGGGGCGAGATCGGCGATTTCGACACCAGCGAACCGGTACGCAAGACCGCCGCCTGGCTGGCTTAGCTCGCCCGACTTCCAGCGAAGCCGATGCCGCCCTGTACCAGCGCGATGAAGGAGATGGTGGCCGACGGCAGCCATCTGGCCATCCTCAAACGCTACGCGCTGGCGTAGCGGGCCCATGCTGCCAGCGTTCGCCATCCTCCTGCTGTTCCAGTGCCTTGGCGAAGGGCTGGTGTTCGTGCTGCACCTGCCGCTGCCCGGTCCCGTTGCTTAAGCATGCTGATGCTGTTCGCGGCGCTGCTGGCGGTGCCGCGCCTGCTCGCTCTGCTGGAAGCGACCGCGAATGCCTTGCTCAGCCACCTGTCGCTGCTGTTCGTGTAGAAGGCTGCGCTGCCGTGTCGTGGTGGCCGCGGCCTAAGCCTGGGCGGACAGTGGCTCGCCATGGCTTACTCGCTGCTGGTGAGCACGGTGCTCACGCTGCTGGTTACGGCGGCCGTGATGCGCCTGTGCCTGCCAAAGGAGAAGGGCGATGACTAGCCTGCCGCAATTTGGCGCGATCTGGGTCTACCTGGCGGCGTCGCCGCTGCTGGGCCTGACCATGACGCTGGTGGCTTATGTGACGGCGCAAGCGATCTATGTGCGCTGCCGCTCGTCGCCGCTGGCCAATCCGGTGGCGATCGCGGTGGCGCTCGTGTGCGATGATGCTCGCGCTGAGCGGCATGGCTTACCACGATTATTTCGAAGGCGCCCAGTTCGTTCACTTCTTTGCTGGGGCTTAGGCCACGGTGGCGCTGGCGGTGCCGCTGGCGCGCCAGTGGCCGCACATGCGGCGCTGGATGCTGCCGATGCTGGCGGCCCTGCTGGCCGGGTCGGCCACGGCAATCGTCTCGGCGGTCGGGGTGATGCTGGCCCTGGGCGGCAGCGCCCAGCTGGCGGCATCGGCCGGGCCGAAGTCGGCCACGACGCCGATCGCGATGGCGCTGTCGCAAAAGCTGGGCGGTCTGCCGTCGCTGACGGCGGCGATGGTGATCGGCACCGGGGTTCTCGGTGCGATTGTCGCCCCCTTCATTTTCGCGCGCCTGCGCGGCGCCCCCGACGAGGTGCGCGGCTTTGCCATGGGCGTTGCCGCGCACGGGATCGGCACGGCCCGCGCCTTCCAGGTCAGCGCGGCCATGGGCGCCTTTGCTTAGAGCTTCGGCATGGGCCTCAATGGCGTGCTGACCTCGCTGTTGGCGCCTTGGCTGGTGCCGCTGATGCTGCGCCTGGCCTAGAGCAGCGCGCCGGGCGGCTGGTGCATGCCGGCGGCGTTTGCCAGGCTCGCTTCGAGGCGGGCGACCGCGTCCACGATGTGCCCCGGCGCCGCGTAGTGCGCCATGTGGCCGACGCCCGGCTCCAGGATCAGTTCGCTGTGCGGAATGTCGTCGTGCAGGCGGCGCGCATTGTGCACCGGATCGACGACCTGGTCTTCACTGCCGCATGATGATGGCGACCGGCATCGTCAGTTCGGCATAGCGCGCCGACAGCCGCCTGGCCGCGGGCACCAGCATGGCCGCCTCCAGCGCGCTCGCTTTGATCTGTGAGGGGCGCAGGGCCATCCATTTGGGCAACTGGCCAAAGCGTTCCGGCACCGGTTCGGGCGCGAACATGCGCCTGACGAAACGGGGCCACAGCATGCTACCCAGCACCGGGACGATCGTGTGGCGCAGCAGGTGGCCGATGCCGGGCAGGGCCGGGGCCGACTGCAGCGCCGCATCGGGCCGCCCGTTCGGATAGTAGTAGCCGGACACGAGCGTGATGGCGCGGATGTATTTGGGAAATTCGATCGCCATGGCCAGCGCCACCAGCGTGCCCCGGGAATGGCCGACCAGGATCGGCCGTTCGACGCCGATCTGGTGCAGGGCCTTGTAGAACAGCTTGGCCTGTTGTTCCGGCGTCCACTGCTGCTTGCCTGGCCGCTCGCTGTAGCCGAAGCCGGGCCGGTCGAAAGCGATCACGCGGTAGGGTTTGGCGGCCTGCTCTGAACAGGCCGCTGAGTTCGAAATCGGCGGCATACACGCCGTTGCCGTGCAGCAGGACCAGCGCGGGCCCCTCGCCCTGTTCGACATAGTGCAGGCGCACGCCGTCCACGTCGATAAAGGTGCCGTGCGGCGGATGCAGGCGCTCGGCCTGGCGCTTTTGCGTCTGTACGTAGAGCAGCGAGGCGATCAGGTAAGCAGCGCCCAGCAGGGCTGCGGTCTGCACGCCACCCGGGGTACGGGGTGAACGGGTGGGTATCAGGGTGTGCATTGCAATTCCTTTCACACGAATGTTTTCAATATGCATTTTTTTGATGCGCGATGCATGGAGATCCTGCTACTCTGGCGGTGTTCATTGCATGCGGTCTGTGCGCCACTCAACTGAGGGGCGCCGGAGGATCGCGATACGATCATTCACGTGCGTTATTTGAGGCTGGGAAACCATGCGACAGTGCGTCTTCTTCGTTCTCCTCTCGACTGCCGTCCTCTCGTCCGCGCTGGCGGCCGGGGATGACGCCGCCGCCGTTCTTGAACAGCAACGACAGCACGGATTCGTCAATCCGGCCGCCGCCATCAAGGCACTGACAGCAGCCGGACACGACATTGCGCAGGCGCCACTGGCCTTGCGCATGCGCTATCACGCGGCGCTGGCCTCGCTGTACTCGGTGGCCGAGCAGCCGGACCTGTTCAAGCCGGAACTGGCCGAGCTCGAGCGGATGGCGACCGAAGAACACTGCACACCGTGCGCGCACTACAAGCTGGTGCGCGAGTCGCAAATGGCGGTGCGGATGCAGGACATTCCCGCCGCGCGCACGCTCTTGCTGCAGCTCGAAGCCATCACGCCGACCGACCCGGCACTGCTGCAGGCCGTGGTGTACGCCCGCGCGGCCACCTATGGCGCGGCAGGCAGCCAGGCGCGCTCGCTGGAAGAGGGCGTGCGCTCCCTGCAGCTGGCCACTGCCAACGGCAATATGGCCGACCAGGTGCGCTCGCTCAATCTGATGATGCTGGCAAATATTGCAAGACGCGACCTGGAGACGGCGGAAAAGCAGGCCGACGAAGCCTATGCGCTGGCCGAACGGATCGGCTTTGTCTACATGATGGCGTATATACGCAACAACCAGGGCTGGCTGTACGGCCTCAAGGAAGCGCCGGAAAAGCAGCTGGAGGCGCTGCGCGATGCGCTGACCATTACCCGCAACAACCCCGGCATGGCCGATACCGAGCTGACCATCCTGGTCAACATGGCCGAGTACTATCTTGGCCGCAAGGATTACCAGCAATCGGTCGGCCTGGCGCGCCAGGCCATGGCCCTGGCCGACCGCCAGAAGAAAGTGACCGCCAAGGGCGTGGTGATGATCAACCTGGGCATCGCGCAAGTCGAGCTCGGTGAATACGAGAACGGGATTGCCACCATGCAGCAGGCGCACCTGCTGCTCAAGGCGGCCTAGCGCCGACAGCTATGTGCTCGACGCCACCGAAGGGCTGTCCGTGGTCTACGAGAAAAGCGGCCGCCACCGCGAAGCGCTGGCCGCGCTGCGGGAAGCGGTGGCCCTGCGCGAAAAGGCGACCGCGCGCGACCGCGAGAAAACCATCGCCGAGGCGCAGGCGAAATTTTCAGCCGAGCGCAAGGACAATGAGATCCAGCGCCTGTCGCTGGAGAATGCTCGGCGCGAGGCCGAAATCGACGCCCGCGCCTGGCAGCAGCGGCTGTGGGCGACCGCCGCCCTGGCCATGGCGATGGGCGCGGTATTGCTGATGCTGCTGATCAAGCGCGCGCCCGCAACCGGCAGCTGGAAGACAGCAACGCGGTGCTGAGCGACCAGTCGGTGCACGACCCGCTGACGGGCGTGTTCAACCGCCGCCATTGCACCACGCTGATGGGGCAGCAGGAAGCCTTGCTGGCCAAAAAGTCGCGCGACCGGACCTATACCGCCTGCGTCGGCCTGATGCTGCTCGACGTCGACCATTTCAAGAAGATCAACGACACCTACGGCCATTCCGCGGGTGACGCGGTGCTGGTCGAGATCGCGCGCCGCCTGCAGGAGCTGGTGCGCCAGCACGACGTGGTGGTGCGCTGGGGCGGCGAGGAATTCGTGCTGGTGCTGCCCGGCACCTCGGCCGAGGGCATGCTGGTGCTGGCCGGGCGCCTGCTGCGCACGATCGCCGACAGCCCGGTCATGGCGGAAGGCCAGGCGATTCCGGTCACGGTATCGGTCGGCTGCGTTGCCTATCCGCTGTTCCCGAACCAGGCCTGGCAGGACACGCTCAAGGTGGCGGACCTGGCCATGTACCTGGCCAAGCAGGGCGGCCGCAATCGCGCCCTGTGCGTGATGGGCGTGAACGAGGGGGCGCTGGTGGCATCGCTGGCCACCGATCTGGCTTGGCGCCGTGGCGGCCGGGGACGTGTCGGTGACGACGGTGCCCGGTCCAGGTGCGACGGTGGCTGCGGGACAAGCGGCAGCCGCGAGAAGTTCCGCGTAAGGTCCGATTATGTGATGCCGCGAACATACGGCGCAGGCTTGCCTGTCCATACTGAGCGTTCGGCATAAGGAGCATCATGAAAGCAAACGATACCGCCAACCGTTCCCGCATCGACCGCGAACTCGAACGCGAGCGCCAGGAACGCCTGCGCAACGACGAAACGCGCACCGAGCTGTCGGACGACGACCTGCGCCTGAAAGACGCGCGAGAGCACCAGTTCGGGGCACTTGCAGCGTCAGGGGACGCGCTGAGTTACAGACCGCGCTGGAAGCAGCATCAGGTGCTGCCTGGAATCCTGCTTGAGGGTGTACAGCTGGGCTTAGGCCGGTGCGCGCCTGCCGCTTCGAAGCAGCCTTCGACTGGTTCCAGCATGTCCATTTCCGTGACCTTGCGCCGGAAGCTGACCTTGTTCAGCGTTTCACCCATCAACACTTCATAGATGCGCTGCAATTGCGGCAGCGTGAACGATTCCCCCGCCAGAAAGCAGGGTAGTGAGGAATACTGGCTCTTGTTGCGCAGGCGCTCGACCGCCATCCCGATGATATGGGCATGGTCGAACGGCAGTGTGCCCAGCGCATCAGGCTTACTGCAGCTGAACCTGCGAACCACTGGCCTGATCGATGATCTCAAACGGAACCAGGGCGTAATGCGCGACCGAGACCGACCAGCCGCGCGGGTCGCGCCCGGGGCCGGAAAAGGTGCCCAGCTGCTCCAGATAGGGCGGAACGACGCCTAGCCTTGGCCGTAATGACGCGCATGGCCGCCGCGTACACGCTGGCATCTTTGTCGGCGTGAATATAGCCACCCGGCAGGGCCAGCTGACCGGCGTAGGGTTCCTGCTCGCGCCGGATGAGGGCCGCCATCAGCACATCGTGCCGGATGGTCAGCAGGACGACGTCCACGGTACAGATCACTTGCGTCATTGTTTGTCTTCCACTGTGGAATGAGATTTATTTTGCGAAAGTATCCCATACTTAGTTGCAAAAGTAAATTAAGTCGATTATGCTTGATGTACAGTATCTAAAAGGACACGAAAATGAAGCGCAACCTGCATCTGCTCATCATTGACCCGCAAAACGACTTTTGCGATCTGCCTGCGGACGCCGTGCTTATGGCTGCGGGCACCGGCCTTGCCCGTGCCTGGCGCCCACGCCGACATGCTGCGCGTGGCCAGCCTGATCATGCGCATGGCGGGGCAGGCTTGTCCGGGATTAGCGTCACGCTCGACGCGCATCACCGGATCGATGTGGCGCATCCGGCGTTCTGGAAGACGGGCACTGGCGCGCCGGTGAATCCCTTCACCGTGATTTCCGCCGCCGACGTGGCGGCTTAAGCAGCTACCTGCCGCGCGACCCGCTTGCCTTGCCGCGCGTGACGGCCTACCTGAAGGCACTGGAAACGGCGGGCCGCTATCAATTGATGGTGTGGCCGACGCACTGCGAAATCGGCTCCTGGGGCCAGAATGTGCATACCGCCGTGCGCGCCCTACAATCACTGGGAAGAAGCCACCCTGAACACGGTCACCAAGCTCAATAAGGGCAGCAATCCCTGGACCGAGCATTATTCGGCGATCCAGGCCGAAGTGCCCGATGCCGATGACGAGAGCACCCAGATCAATACCGGCTTTGTGCGCATGCTGGCCGCATCGGACAAGGTGTTCATTACCGGCGAGGCGGGCAGCCACTGCGTGCGCGCCACCACCGAGCATCTGGTCCAGAACTGGGATCCGGCGCAGATATCGAAGCTGGTCCTTGTGACCGACTGCATGAGTCCCGTGACGGGATTCGATGCGCAGTACCAGGAATTCATTCGCGCCATGATGGCGTGCGGCGTACAAATCGCCCAGGCAGCCGACGTTCTCGCCGAGCTGACCGCCAACGCAGAAAGCCAATCATAATATGCCAGTATCTACCATGACCCCGGTCGTTCGCAGTCTGCTTGAAACCGATTTATATAAATTCACGATGTGGCAGGCGCTGTTGCACGGCCATCCAGCGGCCCAGGCCGAATATGCCTTTGTTTGCCGCAACAAGCCAGCCTATCCGCTGGCCGAACTGAAGGCGGACGTCGAACGCGAGCTCGATCATTTGTGCAGCCTGGCGTTTGCGCCCGACGAGATCGCCTATCTGCGCTCGCTGCGCTTCATTAAAAGCGATTTCGCCGATTTTCTGACCGTATTCCGCTTCCAGCGCCATTTCATCAGCGTCGGCACCGAAGGCGAGGAGCTGACCATCCGCGCCGTCGGCCCGCAAGTGCACGTGATGGGCTTTGAGATTTTCGTTCTGTATATCGTCAATGAGCTGTATTTCCGGCGTTTCGACCAGGAGAGCGCGCTCGGCGAAGGGCGCAAGCGCCTTGGCGCCAAGATCGACCTGCTGCGCGTGTTTGCCAGCGAGCCACTTTGCCTGCATCCATTCGAGTTTTTCGATTTCGGCGTACGGCGCCGTTTTTCAGGCGCCTGGCATGAAGAAGTCGTTGCCACGCTGGCGCGGAAGTGCCGCAGTTTTTCAAGGGCACGTCCAACGTCTATCTGGCGATGAAATACAAGCTGGTCCCGATCGGCACCATGGCGCACGAATACCTGCAAAGCTTCCAATCCTTTGGCGTGCGCCTGCGCGATTTTCAGAAGGCGGCACTGGAAGACTGGGTGCAGGAATACCGGGGCGACCTTGGAACGGCGCTGACCGACGTGGTGGGCATGGACGCCTTCCTTGCCGATTTCGATCTGTACTTCGCCAAGCTGTTCGACGGCCTGCGCCATGATTCGGGCGACCCCGTGGAATGGGGCGAGAAGGCGCTCGCGCATTACGCCAAATTGCGGCTTGATGCCCATACGCGCCGATTGGTGTTTTCCGACGGACTGGATCTGCCGACCGCGTTTTCGCTGTACCGCCATTTCGCAGACCGCACCATGACCGGATTCGGTATCGGCACCAATCTGTCCAACGATACCGGCATCAAGGCGCTCAATGTGGTGATGAAGCTCATGTCGTGCAATGGCCAGCCGGTCGCCAAACTGTCCGATTCGGCTTAAGAAAACACTGTGCAAGGACGAGACCTTCCTCGCCTATTTGCGCCAGGTGTTCCATCATCCTGTGATTGCAGGAGACAGCCAGTCATGAAAATCGCACTCGCACAACTGAACCCCACCGTGGGTGATCTGGACGGCAATGCGACAAGGATCATCGTGGCCATGCAAGGCAGCGAAGCCGATCTGCTGGTGTGCACCGAATTGTCCCTGTGCGGCTATTATCCGGGCGATTTGCTGGAGGAGGAATCGTTCCTGGCCCGGACCGAGGCTGCGCTTGCAAAGGTGCTGACCGCGTCCAAAGCCGTTCCCGCACTGGTATCGGTCATCGGCACGGTGCGCCTGCAACCGCGGGCCGGGCAAGCCGTTGTTCAATGCGCTGCTGGCGATCCGCAACGGCGAAGTGGTCGCCGAGTATTACAAGCAGCTGTTGCCAACCTATGGCATTTTCGACGAGCGGCGCCATTTCGAGCCGGGACCGGAGGGCGCCTGCCTGCTCGACGTCGTCGCTGCACGGTCGGTTTTCTGATTTGCGAAGACGGCTGGAACAGCAATGGCCGCGATTACAAGGTCGATCCTTTCGCCGCCCTGCGCGCCGAAGCGCCCGATCTGGTCGTGAGTATTAACGCCAGTCCCGCGAATATCGGAAAGCGTGAGCAGCGCCATGCACTGTTCCACGCCGCCGCACGCACCAACCGGCTGCCGATCGTGTACGTGAACCAGGTCGGCGGCCAGGACCAGCTGGTATTTGACGGTGCCTCGTTCGCAGTAACGCCGCAAGACGGCGTCGTATTCGAGATGCTTAGGCGTTTGAAACAGGCTTCGCGCGTATTGAATTTAATGCTGGCCAATTCGTGCAACGCGCCACGCAAGAGGCACTGCCGCTGCGGAGTTTGCCCGCCGCCAGATTGTGCTCGGTTTGCGCGACTACGCGCGCCGCTGCGGTTTTGGCAAAGCGGTGGTGGGCTGCTCAGGGCGGAATCGATTCGGCGCTCACCCTGGCACTGGCGGTGGAAGCGCTGGGCGCGGACAATGTGACTGCCATTACGATGCCGTCGGCTTTTTCCAGCGAAGGATCGGTCAGCGATTCGGTGACCCTGTGCCGCAATCTGGGCATCCGCCTGCATACCCATCCGATTCTGGATTTGGTCAATCAGTACGGAAAGGGCTTCGAAGCGGCATTCGATGCGCCGCTCAAGGGACTGACGCTGGAAAACCTGCAGGCGCGGGTACGCGGCACGATCCTGATGGCGTATTCAGAATGCATCGGGCGCCTTGCTGCTCACGACCGGCAACAAGAGCGAAATCTCGGTTGGCTATTGCACGCTGTATGGCGATACCAATGGCGGCCTGGGACTGATTGGCGATTTGTACAAGACGGAAGTGTATGCTTTGTCGCGCCACCTGAACGAGGCTGCCGGGCGCGAACTGATTCCGGCACCGGTGCTGGAAAAACCGCCATCGGCGGAGCTGGCGCCAGGCCAGCAGGATACCGACAGCCTGCCGCCTTACGAGGTGCTCGACGAGATCCTCAAATGGCATATCGAAGGCAAGCGCCTGCTTAAGCAGCCGAAGCGCAGCACGCGCAGCAATTTGTCGAGCACTTGCAGGCTGACAAGCTTGCGCTGCGCTGGTGCGGCGCATTCTGGGCATGGTTGCGCGCAATGAGTACAAACGGCGCCAGGCGCCACCCATTATCCGTGTGCGTTCGCGCGCATTTGGCAGCGGACGGCAAATGCCGATTGCCGCGCACTACGACTGAAAGCGAGATTCTGCATGCATGTAGCGGTACTGATCGGACGGTTCCAGCCTTTTCATCACGGCCATGCCGGATTGCTGGAGAAAGCCCTGGCGAACGCGCCCAAGGTATTGGTGGTACTCGGTTCCTCCTTCCACGCGTAGCGCCAAGAATCCGTTCACGTGGCAGGAACGGGCCGCGATGATACAAGCGACCTTGAACGACGCCGACCGCGAACGGGTTTCCTTCGTACCCGTGCGCGATTATTACGACGATGCGCGCTGGGCTAGGCGCCGTGCAAAAGGCGGTCGCCCGCGTCTGCCCCGGATGCTTCAGTCTCGCTGATCGCTTATGCCAAGGACGCATCGAGCTACTATCTGAATCATTTCCCGCAATGGGAGATGGTGCCGGTCAGTGCCATGCCGCAGATATCGATGCCACCCATATCCGCCGCCTGTATTTTGAAGCGGAAGACATGGCTGCGTCGCTGAACGTGATTGCCGCATCGGTTCCCCCGGCGGTGCGGCAGTTCCTGGAAACCTGGTGCAAGTTGCCGCACTATGCGCCCCTGGTCGAGGAGCAGCGCTTTATCGCCAAGTACAAGGCGGCCTGGGCCCGCGCGCCGTATGCGCCTATCTTCGTCACGGTCGATGCGGTGGTGGTCTGTGCCGGTCATATCTTGCTGATTCGCCGTGGCGGCTTTCCCGGCAAAGGGCAGTGGGCCGTGCCCGGCGGCTTTGTGGAACAGCGCGAGCGCCTGCTGCAGTCGGCGATGCGCGAACTGGCCGAGGAAACCCAGCTCGGGGTACCGGCGGCCACGTTGGAAGCGGCGCTGGATGCGGTCCGGGTATTCGACCATCCGGGGCGCAGCCAGCGCGGGCGCACGATCACGCACGCACACTACTTCAAGCTTGATCTCAGGACGCTGCTTAAGCCCGCGCAGGCCGCCGACGATGCGGCGGAATTGCGCTGGGTACCGGTCGGCGAACTGGCGGGCATGGAAGAAACTTTCTATGAAGACCATTTCCACATGATCGACACTTTCTTCGGCGTGCTACGCGATGACTGAGCCGCTCGAGATCGTGGCCAATGTGGCGACCGGCATCGCCATCTTCCTGGCGGGGCGCAACAACATCCATACCTGGTGGACCGGCATTCTCGGCTGCAGCCTGTTTGCCGTGCTGTTCTATCAGACGAATCTGTATGCCGACGTGGTCTTGCAATTATTCTTCATCGCGTCGAGCGTGTTGGGCTGGTGGCAATGGCTGCGTGGCAGCCACGGCAAGGAATTGCCGGTCACGAACGCCACGGTCCGGACGCTGTTGCTGATTGCAGCCATTCTAGCTTGCTGACCACGGCCTGCTACGGTGCGCTGCTGCATCATTACACCGATGCCTACGCGCCATTCCTGGATTCGGCGGTGCTGGTGTTCAGCGTGATCGCGCAGTTGTTGATGCTGCGCCGCAAAGTCGAGAACTGGCCGGTGTGGCTGCTTGTCAATTCGATCGCCGTGCCCTTGTATTTGAGCCGCGGGCTGTATCTGACCGCATTCCTGTATGGCTGCTATTGGATCAATGCCATCGTGTCCTGGCTGCTGTGGCGAAAACTGGCGCGCGGACAGATCGCCTATACTGTCGCCGGTTGACCAACCTGTTACCTGAAGAAGAACCACCATGACTGTTTTTGCTGCATCCATTTTCGACGCTACCGTTGTATTTGAAGGGAACGAACTGTTCAAAGGGCAGGGCGCGGCACGCGGCTGGGCCGACAAGGTCGCGGCCGAGATCGGCAGCCCGGTCCAGGTCGAGAAAGTCGGGACCGGCTGGGTGCTGTGCGGCACGGTGGACGGTGTTGCTTGCCGCTGGGGCATTCTCGGACAGCGTCTGGAAGCGGCTCGACTAAGTTCCCTTTTGTAGTCTCTTGTTGACCGGCCTAGTAGCATGGCCAGTCGCGCGGCGCTTTTCGCCGTTGGTTTGCGCCGAGTCAAGTTTGCGCCCGCCCCAGCTTTTATTGTGAAACTTGCGAAGTCAATCACGCATTCACAGGGAGCGCACCGTGCATCCGAGCGACGAAGGTACGCCGACACCTGGTCGGCCCAGTCAGATAACTCCCAATCAAAGTGGCGATCCGAACCGGCCCCGCGTGGTCGGCGGTCTCGACCGCATTGACGAGACCGTCGCGCCATTCACGCCACCGGCCAAGTTTCCCTGGGCGCTCAGCGCCGCCCTGGTGCTGGCCATCGGCACCGGCGCCATGTTGTGGTCGGGCGAGAGCGCAGAAAAGCAAATCATTCGTGCTTAAGCAGCGAGCCTGTCCTGGCAGATCCCCCCGTATTGCCTGAAGACGAGTTTCAGGAACCCGCCATGCGGGACGCGCCCCCCGCCGCTGATCCTGCGCGAGCCCGCCAAGGCCGACCTCGCCCCGCCCGAGGTCAGGCGGGTCGAGCTCAGGGTGGCCGAACCCGTGCGCGCGAGGCGGCCGCTGGCCAAGGCAAAGCCGCCCAAGAAGCCCGCTGTGAAAAGAAGGTCAAAGCGCCGCCGCCACCCAGAAAGGCGGCAGTGATCCAGAAGCCGGAGCCGCTGTCGCAGTCCGAGCGGGACGTCGCCTTGCTGGCCGCCGTGGTGACCCGCACCAAGGCCAGCCAGAGCGTTCCCCCGGTCCTGTCCGTCAAGTGGAAGCAGTGCGCCGCGGCCAAGTCGGTGGCGGCGGCCAGGCAATGCCGGGCCCAATTGTGTGCAGTAGATGAGAGTGCCGCCGAGTGCGCCGGGCTGAAACGCGCCAGCGGAAAATCGCGCCCCTGATACGCCCAATTTTCCACTATCATGGCCGGATTCCCCCATTTCCGGTTGTGACGCGCCATGCCAACGATGAAATCCATAGTCACCGGCCATACCCATGGTCTGGGCGCCGCATTGAGCAGGGAACTGATCGCGCGCCAGATTCCCGTGCTTGGCCTGGCACGCGGCACGCTGGACGCACCCTGCGAGCAGGTGCAGCTGGATCTGGGCGCCACGCCAGGCTTGCAAGCCTGGCTGAGCGGGCCGCAGTTGCAGGATTACCTGAAAGACGCCGACGTCGCGCTGCTGATCAACAATGCTGGCGTGGTGCAGCCGGTTGGGGCGCTGGGCGACCAGGATCCGGCCGAGGTCGCCATGGCGGTGTCGCTGAATGTGGCGGCGCCGCTGATGCTGTCCGCCGCCGTGGCGCGCGCCATGACGGGCCGAGCAGAGCCGGATTCTCCATATCTCCAGCGGCGCGGGCAGCGGTGCTTATCCGGGGTGGAGCGTGTATTGCGCGACCAAGGCCGCGCTCGACCATCATGCGCGGGCGGCGGCGCTCGATGCCGTTCCCGGCCTGCGCGTGTGCAGTCTTGCGCCCGGCGTGATCGATACCGCGATGCAGGCGCAGATCCGCAGCACGCCGGTCGAGCGCTTTCCCATGCGCGAGCGCTTTATCGACATGAAAGCAAGCGGCGCCCTGGTCTCGCCGCAGGAGTGCGCGCGCCGGGTGATCTCGTATCTGCTCGCTGACCGGTATGGAACGAAGCCGGTCGACGATCTGAGAAATGATTACGGCTGATAGACGCGCACGTAGTCGACTTCCATCTGGACCGGGAAGATCGTGTCGTCCACCGGACCGCCCAGATCGCCGCCGAGCGCCACATTCAGAATCAGGTATTGCGGCGCGCTGAACGGCCACTTTCTCACATCGCCATCCTTCGGATTGACGAACTGGAAGAAGTAGCGGTTATCGACACCGACGACAATCTGGTCCGCATCCCATTTGAGCTGGTAATTGTGGAAGACGTCGCAGGCATCGGGCACCATCGTGGCCGCGCCTTTTGGGTGTTGATCGTGTGGTTATAGGCGGCGGTGTGGATCGTGCCCAGGACTTCGCCTTTCTTTTTGCCGACATGCTCCATGATGTCGATCTCGCCGATCAGCGGCCACTCAGTTCCGTTTTTGCCGAGCATCCAGATGGCTTAGCCAGGTACCCAGGCCGCATGACAGTTTGGCGCGAATCTCGAAGAAGCCATACGTCCAGTCGGCCTTGCCCTGGGTGAGCATGCGCGCCGAGGTATAGGACTGGCCGCCATAATCGGCCGCCGCCGTCAGTTTCTCCTTGCGCGCCTGGATAATCAGCTTGCCGCCCGCGATGCGGGAATTCTCGAGGCGGTCGCGCGCATAGTATTGCAGTTCGTTGTTATACCAGCCTAGCCTGATTGCGGCTGGTGTCGAATCCCCATTTGCCCGCATCGGGCAAGCCGTCGACGTTGAATTCGTCAGCCCAGACCAGTTTCCAGCCCGCCGGAATGCCGCCTGCCTAAGCATGGCAGGCGTGACGGGCGGCGTGGGTGTCACCGGCACCGCCACGGGCGGTGAACCGGCGCTGCCGCCGCCACAGGCGGTCAATGCGAAAAAGCCTAAGCAACGGCAACCTGCATTCTGATTTTTTTCATGGGCGATCCAATAGGTCGGTCAGGCCGCCTTGCAATGGGCGGTGATAAAGTCGGCGTGGGACGGCATGGCGGCCACGCAGCGGCCGATGACCTGTTCCACACTCTGTAAATAGGCATGCACTTCCGCTTCCGGCCGCAGGTCGGCGAATGGATGATAGGCGCGCGGAATGATCCCCTGGCCGACCATCACCTGCAGCCAGCTCATTTCGATAAACAATTCATCCTGCTCGCGGTAGATGCGGCCATTGCTGGCGAACAGGTCCATCTTGCGCTGCAGGCTCTCCGGGATGGACATATTGCGGCAATAGTCCCAGAAAGCGGAATCGTCGCGCTTGGTGGCCTTGTAATGCAGGATCAGGAAATCGCGAATCAGCTCGTATTCGATCTGGGTCTGGCGGTTGTATTCGGCGATATCGGCGGCGTCAAATCCCGCGTGCGGGAAGAATTTGGCGATCCGGGTGATTGCCGTCTGGATCAGGTGAATGCTGGTCGATTCGAGCGGCTCCATGAAGCCGCTGGCCAGGCCGACGGCGACGCAGTTGCGCATCCACGACTGCTTGCGGCGTCCGGTCTGGAAACGCACCAGGCGCGGCTCGGCCAGCGCGGCGCCGTCCAGGTTCTTCATCAGGATCGTGGTTGCCTGGTCCTGCTCCATGAAGCCGCTGCTGTAGACGTGGCCATTGCCGGTGCGGTGCTGGAGCGGAATGCGCCATTGCCAGCCTACCGAATGGGCGGTTGAGCGCGTCAGTGGCAGCAAGGGATCGTGCGAGGTGCAGGGCACGGCGATGGCGCGGTCGCATGGCAGCCAGTGCGACCAGTCCTCGTAGCCGGACTTGAGCGTCTGCTCGATCAGCAGGCCGCGCATGCCGGAGCAATCGATAAAGAAGTCGCCGCTGATCTGTTCGCCGCTTTCCATGACGAGGGCGTTGATGAAGCCGTCCGGCTCGCGCTGTTTGACCTGGGCGATCTTGCCTTCGGTGCGTACGACACCGTTCTTTTCGGAAAACCCGCGCAGGAAGCGGGCGTACAGGCTGGCGTCGAAATGGAAGGCGTGCACCAGGTCCTGCATGGGCGAGCTTAGGCCATCTCCGGGCGCGCATGAACTTGGCCTGGCGCGGGGCCGCCGTGTTGAGCGAATAGGCTTCGAGCGGGCTGGCTTTGCCAAGCCCGGCCATGCGCAGCCAGAAATGGTGGAAGGGCAGGGCATCGCTGGGCTGGCCGACCCGGCCGAAACCGTGAATGTAGCGTTCGCCGATGCCGCCCCAGTTGACAAATTCGATGCCCAGCTTGAAGCTGCCTTGCGTGGCGCGCAGGAACTCATCCTCGTCGATGCCGAGGGCCTGGTTGAATTCGTTGATATGGGGGATGGTGGCTTCGCCGACACCGATGATGCCGATCTCGTCGGACTCGATCAGGCGGATGGTGCAGGTCGGGCCCAGCAGCCTGGACATGGCGGCGGCGGTCATCCAGCAGCAGGTGCCACCGCCGACGATCACAATAGTGCGCACGGGTTGAAGCGTCATGGGCGTGGGTCTCCTTGTTCTGATGGAACATTCTCTAATGAAAAGGCCCTGCTGTCGATCAGCAGGGCCCGGTCATTGAAGCGATCAGAACTTGTAGTTCGCGCCCAGCACCACGGCACGGCCGAAGTAGTAGCGGTAGTTCGGCATCAGCATCTTGCGGTCAGGTGCGTTGTCGCCCGTGGTCACGCGGTTCTGGGTCGACTTGTCGAACACGTTGTAGACCTGGAGCAGCAGCGACAAGCCCTTGTAGGTGCCGTCCTGGAACTCGTAACCGACCTGGGCATCGGCCACGCGGTCCGCATCCTGCTCGCGGGTGGTCGAGTTGAGGAAGATGTCGCGCGTGGTGGCCGTGAACGGCGCACGGTAGCGCTGGCTGGAAGCGGGCCGAGAAGCCCGATTTCTCGTAGTACACCGTGGCGCTGCCCGCCGTACCCGACAAACCGTTGAGCTTGATCTCGTCGCCGTTCTTGGCGAACAGCGAGCTGTTGAGCTTGGACGCGCTCAGCACCACGCCGAAGCCGTCGAGCATCGGATGCAGCATGGAGCCTTCGAGTGCGCCAAGGCCAGCTCGATCCCGCTCAGGTTACCGCCCTGGCCGTTGGTCGGCATCACGACCGGACCGAACTGCTGGACCACGACGTTCGGCGGCACGCCCGGCTGCGGCGGAATGTTGCTGTTGTCGCGGGCGAAGGTTTCGCTGTAGACGTAGTTCTTCAGGTTCTTGCGGAAGGCGGCGACCGAAATGTAGCTGCGTTTGCCGAAGTATTTTTCCAGCGACAAGTCGATCGCGTCGGCGCGCCATGGTTCCAGCGCCGGGTTGCCGGAATACGCCGTCGTCCATTTGCCTTCGTCCGGACCCGGGGTGATGATCACGGTCGGCGTGCTGCTGCTTAAGCGCGCATGTCCACGATGTTCGGACGGGCCAGGGTCTTGGCCAGGCCGAAGCGGCCGATCCAGTTGTTCGGGAAGTCGGCCACCAGGTTCAGGCTTGGCAGCACATCCGTGTAGCTGGCGCCGCCGCTGCGGGCGAACAGCAGGTTGATGTCAGGCGTGGCATTGTTGCCGCGGTATTCCCAGCCGGTCGAATTCTGCTCGGTCTTGATCGCTTGCAGACCCAGATTGCCGCGGATTGGAATGCCGCCCAGTTCGGAATCGATATCGAGCTTGGCGAAGGCGGTGGTGACTTTCTCGTGCACGCCGGAATCGTTGTCGACCTTTTGGGCGAACAGCACTTGCTGGGTGACCGCGCCGGACGAGACCAGGGTCGGCACGTCATGTGGGATCAGGCCGGGAATGCTTAGGCCCACGACATGTCGATCGGCGCTTGCAGGGCGCTGGCTGGAATGTCACGGATGAAATTGCCGTTGCCATCTTTCTTCATCAACAGGCGGCTCTCGTTCTTCGAGACATCCTTGTCGCGCTCAGGTGTAATTGATGCCGACCGTCAGGTTGCTGAAGAAGCCGTCCATACGGCGGTTTGCCTGCAGGCGCAGCGATTTGAGTTCGTCGTGGATTTGCGGATTGCGGATGGCGCCGGTGTAAGCATCCTGGTCGTTGACGAAGTCGAAGCCTTGCTGGTCGCCCAGCTTGACGACCGATGGATCGGCCAGGTAGTTCGGCACCAGCGGGGTCCAGGTCTGGCGGCCGCCGTCGGTCGGCACATCCCACTTGAAGGCGCCATAGGCCCACTGCTGATTGGCGCTGTCGAACGGCGCGGCGTAGGCTTCGGCATAGGTTTCCTGGCAGTCGCTGCGCGACATGCTCAGGTCGGCCACGGCTTTCCACTCGTCATTCAGGCGCAGTTCCGTGTTCCAGCCCAGGGCCTTGATGCTGTCCTTGCGCTTCGTGTCGAAGTTGCCGGTCGTGACAGGCATCTTGTCGGCGGTCGCCATGTCGGTGAAGGTGTTCTTGCCGATCTGAGTCGTGTGCAGATTCGACAGGGCAGGGGCGACGCCGCCGCCCCAGGTGGCGAAGAAGCTCGACAGGAACTTGCCGCCCACTTCATGGGTGTCGAACTTGGAATAGTAGAGATCGAGCTGGCTGTGGACGTCCTTGTTCGGCTTCCATTCCAGCACCGCCATCAGGCCGTCGCGGGTATTGCGCTTGGTCGAGGAAGTGGCGGTCCAGAACATTGGCAGCAGCGACTGGCCGCGCTGGCCGGGAGCGTACTCGTCGCGCGAAGGGGCATTGCCCGAGACCGGCAGACCGTAGGGCGTGAAGTCGCCGTACATGACGTTCTCGGTTTGCTTGACCTGGGTCGCCACGTCGAGGCGGGCGAAGCGAGCGGCCACGCCGAAGGTGTTGTTGGCGAACTGGTCCACATACGAGATGCTGAAACGCTTGCCGATCGGCGAAGCAACGCCATCGACCAGATTGCCGTTGGAATTTTTCTCACCGCGCAGGTTGACCGACATCTGGCGGCCGCGGGTGTCGAGCGGCTTGCGGGCGCGCAAGTCGACCGTGCCGGACAAGCCCTGGCCGATCAGGGTGCCGTCCGGTGTCTTGTAGACCAGCGCGGAGCCGATCAGTTCAGAAGGGAACTGGTCGTATTCGACCGTGCGCGCATCGTTCGAGCTGACCACTTCGCGGCCGTTGAGCAGGGAACCCGAGAATTCCGGCGACAGGCCGCGAATCGAGATCACGTTGACGCGGCCGTCCGGTCCGCGCTGGCCGGTCACGCCCGGCAGGCGCGACAGGGCTTCGGCGATACTGGCATCGGGCAACTTGCCCAGTTCCTCGGCCGATACCACTTCGACGATCGAATCGGAGTTGCGCTTGGTCGCGACCGAATCTTCGATCGAACGGCGGATGCCGGTCACGGTGACGATGGTCGGCGCCGTCGTGGCTTCCGGTTCTTTCGGCGTTTCCTGTGCATAGGCGCTGCCGGAAACCATCAACAGCGAAGCGACCGCAGCCGCAATCGGGCTCAGGCGAAAATGAGGGCGAACGCTGCGGGAATGGGTCGCTTTGCTAAAGGTCTGCATATCTTGGTCTCCTGGTTATTAGAAAGTAGCCGGGCGGGCTGGCTTACCTTGTTGATGGAAGCGTTTCCATCTTATTTTTTATCAAGATATCACCAATCATTCCGTTGCGCCACCACTTTTTGGAAACGTTCCCACAGAGTGCAAAAACACAACAACTTTTGCTGCACGTGCGATAAAAAATGCCTGCCAAAAACGCCGTGCGCATCAGGCGGGAACGACCTCTTCCTCCATCGCATGGACCCGCACCGACCACACGACGCCGAGCGTCAGCAGGACGATCGCCGCGATTTCCAGGGGGCGCGGCAAGCGGTGCACGTAAATGAATCCGTACAGCAGCGCGAACAGCGTTTCAAACAGGATCAGCTGGCCGGACAAGGTGACCGGCACGCGGCGGCTGGCGATATTCCACAAGTGATTGCCGATCACGGAAGCGCCGAGCGCGAGCAGGGTGTTGGTGATCCAGAACGCAGTCCAGTTGCGCCCGCTGGCCACGCTTACTACGCGCCGGTGATGTCGCCGTACCACAGCATCAGGCAGAGCAGGCCGATGACGAGCGCGATCACGCCGCTGGCCAGGCCGTACAGGGCCGACCATTCCGCGCTGCTGAAGTGCGCATTGCGCTTGAGGAAGCGCGCATTGTCGATCGTGTACCAGCTCCAGCACAGCAGGGCGCCGGTCGCGCAGGCGATGCCCAGCAAGATGTGGCCGGGATTGGCGTCGCCCAGCTGGGCTTGCTGGAACACGTCGACGTTAATGCATGCAATGCCGGTCGCCACCACCAGCAGCGGCAGCGCCAGCGCCTTGAGCGGCACCGCGCCATGGTCCTTGCGGCCCATGAGCGTGACGGCGATCGGCAGCACGCCGATGATCAGCGAGGTGGGCGCCACGCTGCTAGCCAGTTTGACGCCGAGCGCGAGCAGCATGTAATAGATGATGTTGCCCGCCAGCGCATGGCGCACCAGGGCGGCATAGTCGCTGCGGTCCAGGCGCCCGACCAGGCTCTTCAGGCGTGGCAGCATCAGACCCAGGGCAATCGCGCCATAGGCGGTATAGCGGCCGACCGCCAGTTCCACCGGAGAGAAGGAGGGCAGCAGTTCGGGCACGATGAACACCATGCCCCACATCGCCCCGGCCAGCAAACCGCACAGTACCCCAGTCCACATACACGTTCCAATCTGAAAGAGTCGGATAGTGTCTCATATCATCGGCGGCGGCGTTGGGGGTCAGGTCTGACATACGGACACGAGCTCAAGCGCGGCGCGCTTGAGCTCGTGTCCGTATGTCAGACCTGACCCCCAACGCCCTCCAGCGGCGCCAGGTATTGCAACGCCGCATAAAGTCTCGTTGACATCGAAAAAGAATGGGTGTTATATTTTGCCACCGATTGGGAGCGTTTCCAATTTTTGTGGAAATGCCATTCTTCCAGTGAGTACCAAACGTTGGTGTGAGTTCACCGGCGCCATCGCGGCGCCGGTATTTTTTGCCGCGCCCGCGTCAAGGCAGCACCCCAGAAGTGACAACGACAAAAACAAGGAGACGCGATGTTGCACCCGAATACCAAGCGCACACTGATCAGTCTGGCCGTGGCCAGCGTATGTGGCCTGATCGCCATGTCCGCCCACGCCCAGACCGCCGCGGTTGCTCCGCCAACGGAAGGGCGGGCCAAGGACAAAGACAAGGACAAGGACTACATCCCCGAGATCAAGGTCACGGCCACGCGCTACTCGACCTCGCTGCTCAAGACCCCGATCGCGGTCACCGCCTTCAGCCAGGAGAACCTGTCGCGTCTCGGTGTGACCAGCGCCAAGGACCTGGCCAATGAAATCCCGAACGTGAACATCCAGCAAACGGGCGACTCCGCCGTGCAGATCACGATCCGCGGCATCACCTCGTCCAACACCACCGAAATCGGCGATCCGGCGGTCGGCTTCCACGTCGACGGCCTGTATTCGCCGCGCCCTGCAAGGCGCGCAGGCGCTCATGTTCGACGTCGAGCAGGTCGAGGTGCTGCGCGGCCCGCAGGGCACGCTGTTCGGCCGCAATTCGACCGGCGGCAGCGTCAACGTGATCTCGGCCAAGCCCGACTTCACGGGCAATTACGGCAAGGCTGAAATCGACCTGGGCAACTACAACAAGCGCCAGATCAACCTGATTCAGAACATCACCGTCAACGACAAGCTGGCCCTGCGCGCGGCCGTGACCAAGGTCACGCCGACGGCTACGCCAACCAGATGCAGGACAAGCGCGAAGCCAACGACCCGGCCCGCGGCTGGATCCCGGACGGCATTCCCGACGTCGACCAGCGCTGGAACGTCCCGGTCAAGAAGAAGGACTTCTACACCAACCAGGATTCGTATGCGGCGCGCCTGGCGGCCAAGCTGAAGGTCAATCCCGACCTGACCCTGAACGCCGCCTTCGAAGTCTTCCAGGACAACAGCGCCAAGGGCACCAGCTTTGCCGACTGCGAACAGCGTTCGGGCACGCGCTACGCCTGCACCGGCGGCCAGTGGGACCTGCTGATCAACGTGCCGGGCAAGACCGACATGTCGATCAAGTCCCTGCGCGGCGGCGCCAGCTGGAACATCAACAAGAACACCACGCTCGACTACAACTTCATGGTGGCCGACCAGCGCCGCTTCCAGATCTACGATGCCGACAAGGGCCTGACGGCGGCGCTGCCGTTCCAGGTCAGCGCCGACTATCCTAACCGCCCGGACGCCAACAACTGGGGCACCTGGCCGCTGGACGACCGCTACCAGGCGACCTGGGATTCGAAGTACGTCTCGAGCGTGCAGGAGCTGCAGCTCAAGCAGCAGTACGACACGCTGCAGTACGTGGCCTAGCCTGTTCTGGATGCACGAGAAAAACCAGATCAACTACGAAGTCGTGGACTTCTTCCGCAAGCCGCACGCACTGGCCTCGGGCGCGTTCTACGCCCAGCCGAACCGCCAGGTCGATGCCAAGGCGCTCTTCGCGCAGGCCGACTGGAAGTTCCGCCCAACCTGGACCGCCACCATGCCGACAGCGCTTCTCGCGCGACAGCAAGACCGACAAGGATGGTCTGAACCTGGGCGGCTGGTGGGGCGAGAAGGCCTTCTACAACGGCACCTACGATCCGGGCACACCGAACACGCCGGGCTACCGCATCCCGCAAGGGAACGATCTGGGGCCGACCGTGGGCGGCAGCGCCGCTGCCTACCACCTGTACGGCGCACCGTCGCCGAACGACCATTCCGATTCGTGGAAGAAGATCACCTGGCGCCTCGGCCTGCAAAAACAGGTGACCGACAACCAGATGGCTTACACCGCGCTGTCGACCGGCTATAAAGCGATGGCTTTCAGCGACAAGGTCGACAGCTGCGGCGGGAACATCTGCCTGGACGGCAAACCGGGCGTGCCGACCTTCCTGCCATACAAGCCGGAACTGGTGACCAACCTTGAATTCGGCTACAAGGGCAAATTCCTGGACAACCGTCTGAGCCTGTCGGCGGTCGCCTTCATGATGCGCTACAAGGATCAGCAGCTGACCGGCACCTACTTCGTCACCAAGTTCCAGCCTCCGGGCGGCGTGCCGTGCGCGAGCGACCAGCCTAAATGCGACGTGTACGAAACCTGGCGCACCATCAACGTCGGCAACACCCGCATCTCCGGCCTGGAAGTGGAGTGGGACTACAAGCCATGGAAGGGCGGCAAAGTAGGCGGCGCGTTCTCGGCCCTGAATACCTCGATCCGCGACTACGGTTCGTTCAGCGACGACTACCTGTGCGACGAGGCGCATCGAGTTCGATCAGACGCGCTGCCCGGCACCGTATGCGGGAGCAGGTCCGGACAATGGCAAGCGCCTGTACGACGTGACCGGCAACCACCTGCCGAACGCGCCGAAGTTCACCTGGTCGCTCAACTTCTCGCAAGCGCTGAACATGGAGAACGGCTGGAAGTTCACGCCTTACGTCAAGGTGAACTGGCGCGACAAGGTCTACTTCGATGTCCGCAACGACGAATTCGCGCACATCGGCCGCTTCCAGAAGGCGTATGCGACGGCCGACGGTTCGCTGCGGCTTGACTCGCCGGACAATCGCTTCCATATTGAAGCCTACGTGCGCAACATGACGGACGAACGCGCCAAGAACTGGGGCGGCAGCGGCTTGGGCGGGCAGATGATCGCCAGCTTCATCGAACCGCGAATGTACGGCGTGCGTGCCGGGATCAGCTACTAAGAGTCCCCTGGGCCGCGCTTGCGTGGCCGGTCGCCGATGTGGTCTTGCCTGGCAGCGGACCGCATCGGCTTTTTTGCATTGATCGACGCGAGGTTGGAACATGGAAGACAAGAAGGTCCGGAACATCGTCATCGTTGGCGGCGGCACCGCAGGCTGGATGGCTGCGGCGGCGCTGTCGGAACTGCTGCCGGTTGGGCACAGCTACCGCCTGATCGAATCGGACCAGATCTCGACCATCGGGGTCGGGGAGGCCACCATCCCCAGCATCCGCAACTTCAATCTCCACCTCGGCATCGACGAGAACGACTTCATTCGCGCGACCCAGGGCACGTTCAAGCTGGGGATCGAATTCGTCAACTGGGGCAAGCAGGGCGACAACTACATTCACGGCTTCGGCTCGGTCGGGCGCGACCAGCCGACCGCCAACTTCTTCCACTACTGGCTCAAGATGCACCAGATGGGGCACGCCCCGAGCATGGAGCCGTTCTCGATCAACACCGTGGCCGCGCGCATGGGGCGCTTTTCCCGCGGGGCGGCCGGACCTGCCCAACTCACCGCTGTCGGACCTGTCGTATGCCTTCCATTTCGACAGCCGGCCTGTACGCGCTACTTGCGCAGCTACAGCGAAGCGCGCGGCGTGCAGCGCACCGAGGGCAAGATCGTCGGCACCGTGCTGCGCGACGGCGACGGCTTCATTGAAGCGGTGGTCATGGAAAATGGCCAGCGCATCGAGGGCGATTTTTTCATCGACTGTTCCGGCCTGGTCGGCCTGCTGATCGAACAGGCGCTGCACACCGGCTACGAGGACTGGAGCCACTGGCTGCCGTGCGACCGCGCCATCGCGGTGCCGTGCGAGACGCATGGCCCGGTGCAGGCGCTGACCCCGCTCGACCGCGCACACTGCCGGCTGGCAGTGGCGCATCCCGCTGCAGCACCGCACCGGCAACGGCCACGTGTTCTCGAGCCGCTTCATGGACGCGGACGCGGCGCAGACGATCCTGATGAATAACCTGGAGGGCAAGCCGCTGGCCGAAGCGCGCCTGCTCAAGTTCGTGACCGGCAAGCGCAAGAAAACCTGGAACCGGAACTGCGTGGCGATCGGCCTGTCCGGCGGCTTCATGGAGCCGCTGGAATCGACCAGCATCCACATGGTGAAGACGGCGCTGATGCGCTTGATCAGCTTCTTCCCCGACCGCGGCTTCGACCAGGTTGATATCGACACCTTCAACCGCCTGTGCGACAACGAGTACACGCAGATCCGCGATTTCCTGATCTGCCATTACAAGGTCAATGCGCGCGACGATTCCGACTTCTGGCGCTACGTACGCGACATGGACGTGCCGGACAATCTGCAGCGCAAGCTCGACCTGTTCGCCAGCCATGGCCGCATCCTGCGCGAGAACGAGGAGCTGTTCCCCGAGGACAGCTGGCTGCAGGTGATGCACGGGCAGGGCCTGCGGCCCAAGTCCTACAACCCGGTGGTGGACCAGCGCTCGCCCGAGGAGATCATCGGCTTCCTGCACAATACGGCGGCGGTGATCCGCAAATGCGTCGATGCGATGCCGGGGCACCTGGCGTTCATTGAGGCCAATTGCCGGGCGCAGGAGAAGCGGGCAGCTTGAACCTGTCGATACCCGGGGACTAATCTGGTCTGGTGGCTCCAGGCCGGATTCGGCTCGGTGCTTCCGACAACCAGGCTTGCGCCACGTTCGGAACAACGCTGGTCGCCTGGCCGCGCATGAACTTGAAACCGTAAGGTACCTTGTCGAAATCCAGACAATTGAGAATTTTCTCGGCGCGGCCGCGCTGCATTTACCAGGGATGCAGCAGGAAAAACGGATAGCGAAGTGCCGACCACCAGCACTTTTGCTGCGCTGGCGACGTGGTGCCGCGCTTCCTCCATGAACTGCGTCTCTTCACCAAACCAGACAATATCCGGGCGAAGCTGGGTTCCGTCTTCGCACAGCTGCCCCAGGCTGATCGGCTCTGCCCCCGATCCGATAGCGTCTGCGCGCTGCCGATGTGCCGCGCGTAGGCCAGCTCGCCGTGCAGGTGGATGATATTGGTCGACCCGGCGCGTTCATGCAAGTCATCCACGTTCTGGGTGATGACAACGACCTCGTAGGCTTGCTCAAGTCCGGCAATGGCCAGATGGGCGGGATTGGGCGCCGCTTGGGCCGCTTGCGAGCGGCGCTCGTTGTAGAACGCCAGCACAGCCTCAGGACGCACGCGCCAGCCGTCGGGGGACGCAACTTCGTGCCAGGCGTATTGCTTCCACAGCCCGTTCGCATCGCGAAAGGTGGGCAATCCGCTCTCGGCACTCAAGCCGGAGCCCGACAGGACGACAATCTTGTTTTGCTGAACCTCTGGTTTCATCTGCGTTCCAATATGCGCCGCCAGGCGCGCATCACTGCGGATAAAGGACAGGCAAACCGCATATCACGCCTGCAATCACCAGCACCAATAGCCAGATCAGTGCGCCCCTGACTCTGCGCCTGGTAAAGCACCGTTGGCAGACATTGACCGTCACGGGCGGGGCCATTCTGGCATAGCGGTAGCTCACCTGGCGTATGCGCGATCCGCCAAGCGCTTCTGCGCACATGCCGCATCTGCCGATTGCGTTTCTGCTGGCATGGCGTTTGGTGCGGAGAAAGTCGCGTATCGAGAAAATCCCGACGAAGATGATGACGGCGACGATGATCCAGAAATTTTCCATGTTTGCGCTGGTGTCTTCGTAGTTCGCTATTGTACGTGGCGTACCTGACGAACCAGGACGTGTTGCTCCGCTGGCGGAAATGACCGGTCATGGTCGGGCGTCCCCGCACGAATGGGCAATTCTACCGATCCATGTCAGGCGGGCGCGCCGCAGTCTTGTCGATCGCTAACCGAAAGCCGCGTAAGGATTCCGGCCAGTCCCCAAGCGGGCCGCAGCTGCGTCGCCCGGCGAAATCGATTCGAGAATCGGGATCAGCAAGTCAAAGGTTTCCTGGCAAAGCAGCGAAAGATAGGCTTCATCGTTCGACTCGTTGAAGTCCAGGTATTCGACGAGTAGCTTGAGCGCCTCTGCGCCGTCAGACGGATTGGCAGCGGCCCGTTGCTGGAATTGTTTGCGCAGAGATTCGTGAAATTTCCGAGCCAATATATCGTTTGAAAGTGCCAGCGCCAGGGTGACAGCATTTTTCAGAACAGACCGGGGTTCGTGCTCTGCCGAGTGATCGAGGAGTTTCTGCAAGTTGATAGCGAACACACGTAGCAGGGAATGATTCGGCTTGACCGCAATTCGACGGTTCCTGCCGGACGTGGGCTTGTCTTCCAAAATGGACAGGGCGTAGCAGATAGTGCTGACGGTCGATGCCAGCCCCATGACCGTGCTGTCCGGACGGGCAAAGTCCCGCTCAATGCAGGTCTTGAACAATGCCAGACTCTCCATTTCTTGCGACGAACCGCTGTCCGAATAAAAGGCGATGTGCGCCATCAATCGCATGTACTGGCGCTGCGCGGCATGGTCGAGTCCTTGTATCGTGTCGAGCGCCGTACTGAGGATCGTTGTCCAGTACGCATCCGCAGGGATTGCCATACTGGAGCAGGCACTCGATGGCGCGCAGCGATGCCGCCCATGCGTCCTGCGGATGTGCAGAAATCCAGCTGGCCAGTAAGCGGCACGATTCATCCATGATCTGTTGCAGGGCATCGCGTTCAGTTGCGTTCAGCTTCTCGAGTTGGTAGGACGAAAATACCACCGATTCGCCCATCATTTCGCTGGCGAACAGGGGGCGATGCGGCTGGAACAGCACGGCCAGGCGATAGGCGAGCTCAGGTGACTCGTGCAAGGACAGGGCGCTCAGCATGGTTGGCGCCTGCATCGACTGCCAATGCGTATCAATCAGTGCAATGCCCGCAGCGATATCCTGTTCAGCCAGTTCAAGAAGCACTGGCCAGATCTGGGCGCGCAATCGAGATGTATTGTCGCCGAGTTTCGCAGCCGAAAGAGATCGGATCAAGCTGTCGATGCGATTTTGTGCGTTGCCATTCTTGCTGCCGATGCACTTCCGAGCAACCAATTCCAGTTGCTCCGAAATGGCGCGATCAAAGCCCACCTCCAGCGGAAGCGCGAGAAAATTGGCGACGCCCATCAGAGCCGCGTCGTGCTCGCTATCGCGCAGGGCCTCCAGCTGGGCAATCAGGCGCCGCTCCAGCCGATTGCTCAGGAAGGTGTCCATCGTGCGGATAATGCGGCCGACTTTCGCCAGGCCCCGTTTGGTGGCACTTGGCCGCGCATAGAACATCGGTACGCTCCGATGCATGAGAACGGCCGCAGGCGCTGTCGCTGAACACATTCGGTTTCGTCAGTAGCTGATGGCATTGCTCGCCGTACCAACACGCGAGCTTGATCAGGCACTCTTGCTCGGCAGGTGAGCAAAGCGCGAACAGACGGTCGCGCTTTTCGATGAAAGGGGAATTTCCTTTGCGTCCAGAATCCGGCGGGGAAGGAATGCACGTGGTGGCAAGTTCAGCATATGAGCAGACAGTTGAAGCGCACAAGCACGATAAAAAAAGAGGGGAGGAGTGCATGAGAGTGGCCAACGGTCGCATGCCTGCGCTTGCTTTGTTATTTCGATAATTTTGTATTATCGCTTACAAGGCGCATTATTGAGGAAAAAGAGTGGGAAAACTGCCTGCCACGCCTGCGAGAACCGATAACCACAGACAAACGCTAGGACGCGTTTCTCCGGTAATGGAAAAAACCATTCATGGTCAGACGGCCCTGCGCCGGATCGGCGGCCAGCAAATCGGGCCGCTCGATCTGCGCTGCGTGAAATACGGTTCCCTCGTAAAAAATCGCCCGGTTGAATCTGGCGGGAACGCTGCACACCTGCTCGAACCAGTCGTTCGACTCGGTGAGGTAGCTTAAGCATCCGGGCTCAGGGCGTTCGCCGCAACGGCTTGCAGGTAGCGCGCCGTTTCCCGCTCCGGTTTGCGCGGCACATAGAAACTGGTGCCGCCCATGGCGCTATCCTGGAACAGGTAGGCGACGCTCGCCGCCACGCCTTCGCCGGTGGGCAGGGATATGGCGTCGCGATGGCACAGGCGCTGCAAGCCGCTCAGTTGCTGGCCGGGCAGGGTGGCCAGCGCGAGTCGCGCCGACGCCTTGAGCATGCGGCGCATGCCCAGCGCGTGGCGCACATGCAGGGCCAGGTATTGCGCCAGCGCGGCCGACACCGCCGGTCCCAGCCCCAGCTCCTGCCCCGGATAGCAATTGTCCGGATCCATGGCAAACTGCTCCCGCTGCGCCGCCGCGTAGTCCACCAGCTTGTGCGGTTCAGCCAGGAAGTCGTCGATCACCGCGCAGGTATGGGAAGCGGTGAGCGGGACGTAGCGTATCGTTGGCCGGGGATTGAACATTTGCAGCTCCGCGTTGACACTCAAAATCATTGAATGATATAGTCAAACGATCACTTTGGAAACCCTTCCAATTTCAAGCTTAAGCACAGACCCGCTCACTCAGGAGACACGATGTACAAAGCACGACAACTGGCAGTGGCGGCGATGCTCGCCGGTGCCGCCGCCAGCGCGCAGGCCGCCGATCCGAAACCGGAAGTCATCCACTGGTGGACGTCGAACAGCGAGGCGGCCGCAGTGCGCACCATCGCCGACGCCTACCGCAAGCAGGGCGGCGTGTGGAACGACACCGCCATTGCTTAAGCGCCGACCAGGCGCGCGGTGGCGATCAACCGCATCGTCGGGGGCAATCCGCCCATGGCCGCGCAGTTCAACACCACCAAGCAGTTCACCGATCTGATCGACCAGGGCATGCTCAATAACGTCGACGACGTCGCGCAGAAGGAAGGCTGGGACAAGTTCCTGCCCGAGCCGCTGCTCAACGTCATCCGCGTCAAGGGCCACTATTACGCGGTGCCGGTCAACATCCACATGCAGTCGTGGATCTGGTATTCGAAAGCGGCATTCAAGAAGGCTTAAGCATCGCCAAGGAGCTAAGCCAGCATGGACGAGCTGTTCGCCGCGCTCGACAAGATGAAGGCGGCTCTAAGCATCGTCCCGCTCGCGCACGGCGGCCAGTCGTGGCAGGAGAACATCCTGTTCCTGGCCATGCTGGCGCACGTGGGCGGCACCGACCTGTATCTCAAGGTGCTGCGCGACCGCGATCCGAATGCGATCAATTCCGAAGCCTTCAAGAAGGTGCTGGTCACCTTCAAGCGCCTGCAGTCGTATGTCGATCCCGGTTCGCCGGGCCGCAACTGGAACGACGCCACGGCCATGCTCATTAGCGGCAAGGCTTAAGCATGCAGGTCATGGGCGACTGGGCCAAGGGCGAATTTTCAGCCGTCAAAATGACGGCCGGTAAAGAGTACGGCTGCATCGCGGGCTTCAACAACAAGTCGCCTTACCTGATCCAGGGCGACGCCTTCGTCTTCCCCAAGACCAGCAACGCGCAGCAGATCAAGTACCAGAAGCTCCTGGCCAGCACCATCGTGGCGCCTGCCACCCAGGTCGCCTTCAACAAGCTCAAAGGCTCGATTCCGATCCGCGGCGACGTCGACGCGTCCGGCATGGACGAATGCGCGCGCATCGGCCTGGCCATCATGAAGGACCGCTCGCGCCACGTGGGCATCGGCGAGGTCTACCTCACGCCCGACCAGAACGGCGCCATGCAGGATGTGCTGACCGCCTTCTGGAACACCAAGATGCCGGTCGAGAAAGCGCAGAAGGGTATCGCGCTGGCGCTCAGGAACGAGCAGTGAACGGGCAGATCGGCGATATCGTCATCGTCGGCGGCGGTACCGCCGGTTGGATGACGGCGGCGGCCCTGTCGCGCCTGCTGCCTAGCCGGGCACCGCATCCGCCTGGTCGAATCGGACCAGATATCGACGATCGGCGTGGGCGAGGCGACCATCCCCAGCATCCGCGCCTTCAACCAGCTGATCGGGCTGGACGAAAACGAATTCATGCGCCAGACGCAGGCCACCTTCAAGCTCGGCATCGAGTTTCGCGGCTGGGGCGGGGAGGGCGACAACTACATCCACGGTTTCGGCCAGATCGGGCGCGACCAGACCCTGGCCAAGTTCTACCAGTACTGGCTCAAGCTGTACCAGCTGGGCGAGGCCGACGAACTGGGCGCGTATTCGATCAACACGCTCGCGCCGCGCCACGGCAAATTCATGCGTCCGCCGCCGGACATGCCCAATTCGCCGCTGGCCGACATCGCCTACGCTTTCCATTTCGACGCCGAGCCTGTACGCCAAATTCCTGCGCATGGTCAGCGAGGCGCAGGGCGTCCAGCGGATCGAAGGGCGCATCGTCAATACGGAGCTGCGCGGCGGCGACGGCTTCATCGAGGCGGTGGTCCTGGAGAGCGGCGAGAAGGTCGCTTCATGACCTGTTCATCGATTGTTCGGGCCTGGCTCTAAGCCTGCTGATCGAAAAGACGCTGCAGACCGGATTCGAGGACTGGAGCAGCCTGCTGCTCTACCGACAGCGCGATTGCGGTGCCGTGCGTGTCCGACGGTTCGCTCGCGCCGTACACGCGTTCGAGCGCGCACCGCAGCGGCTGGCAATGGCGCATTCCGCTGCAGCACCGGACCGGCAACGGGCACGTCTTTTCGAGCAAATTCATGAGCGCCGACGAAGCCCAGGCGATCCTGATGGCCAATCTGGAGGGCGAAGCGCTGGCCGAACCGCGCCTGATCCGGTTCACGACCGGCAAGCGCAAGAAGGCGTGGAACCGCAACTGCGTGGCGATCGGCCTGGCGGGCGGCTTCATGGAGCCGCTCGAGTCGACCAGCATCCACATGATCCAGACGGCGCTCATGCGCCTGATCGCCCTGTTCCCGGACCGATCCTTCCGCCAGGCCGATGTGGACATGTTCAATGCGCAGTCGGACGAGGAATATGAGCGCATTCGCGACTTCCTGATCATGCACTACCACGTGAACCGGCGCACCGATTCGCCGTTCTGGGCTTACTGCCGCGAGATGGACGTGCCGGACTCGGTGCGCGAACGGATCGCGCTGTACCAGGGCCATGGGCGGATCTTCCGCAAGGGCGACGAGCTGTTTGCCGACGCCAGCTGGCTGCAGGTGATGCACGGGCAGGGCTTGCGCGCCCGCAGCTACCATCCGCTGGTGGACCAGCGCAGCAAGGACGATATTGCGGCGTTTGTGGGGGCGGTGCACAAGACCATCGCGGCATGCGTGGAGGCGATGCCCAGCCATGCGCAATACATAGCGGCGATGTGCCAGGCGCCGAAAATGGCCGCCTAGGGCGGGACTGTACTTGTATAGTCACCCCCCATTGCAGTATCCTTAGCCCGTTATTACGGACGAAAGCACCTGCGTGGCAACCCTCAAAGATGTAGCACAGCTGGCCGGCGTCGGCCTTGGAACCGCCTCGCGGGTCGTCAGCGGCAAGGGCGCGGTATCGCCCAAGACCCTGGCGCGGGTCCGCAAGGCCATCGAAGAACTCGATTTCCAGCCTTCGCACGCGGCCCGCTCGCTCATGTCCGGCACCTCGCAAATGGTCGGGGTCTACATTCCCTTCCTCAGCGGTACCTTCTACACCCCCATCCTGCAGCTGGTCTACGCCGAACTGCGCGCGGTCGGCCTGAACATGGTGGTCGGTTTCGGCACCGGCAGCGTCGACGAACGCCAGCAGGCGGTCGAAGGCATCGATTTCCTCAACCAGCGCGGCTGCGACGGCGTGCTGGTGATGACCAACGCGCTCAAGGAAGAAGACATCGTCGCCCTGGGCCCGCGCAAGTCGCGCATGGTCCTGCTCAACCACTGCCTGCCGGGCATGGAAGAGCGCTGCTTCACGGTCGACCACAAGCTGGGCGGGCGCATGGCCGCGCGCTGCTCGAGAAAAAACACAAGAAGATCGCCGTCATCATCTAGCCCCAATCACGCGCCCGACAACGTCGAGCGCATCGACGGCTTCATGCAGGAGCTTGGCGAAGCGGGCATCAATACCGACAAGCTGTGGATCACCGAGAGCAATTTCGCGCCCGAAGGCGGCTGGGATTCGGCCAAGGCGCTGCTCGAATCGGGCTACAGAATTTACCGCCGTTTTCTGCGCCAACGACGAGATGGCGGTCGGCGCCTTGTCGTTCTTCCAGCAAGCCGATGTGGACGTGCCGGGCGCGGTCTCCGTACTCGGCTACGACGACACGCACAGCGCCGAATTCACAGCGCCCCGCCTGTCGTCGGTCCACATGCCGTGGACCGAGATGACGCTCAACGGCCTCAATTGCCTGCTCAATCGCTGCTACGACATGAAGCGTCCAACCACCCACGACTACGCGGTCACGGTGACGGAACGCGCCTCGCTCAACAAAGCAAAAAACCGGACTAAATAAGCGCATGTCCGGTTTTTTTGTGGTAAAGTGGAAGCGATTCCAATTTATTGGTAGGCAACTTCACTTCCACGACAATTTCATGACGACTCCATATCCTGAACTGCTAGCGCCCCTGTCCCGGTCCGAATTCGGGGCCGATTTCCAGTGGGGCTGCTCGACGTCGGCCTTCCAGATCGAAGGCGGCGCGCAAGATGGCGGGCGCGTACCGTCGATCTGGGATACGTTCTGCGATACGCCCGGCAAAATCCACGACGGCTCCAACGGCCTGGTCGCCTGCGACCATTTCCACCGCTGGCCGGAAGACATGGCGCTGGCGCAGTCGCTGGGCCTGAATGCCTACCGTTTCTCGATTTCCTGGCCGCGCATTTTCAGCGCGCGGCGCAGCGCCCAATGAGGCGGGCCTCGCGTTCTACTCCGACCTGGTCGACGGCATGCTGGCACGCGGCCTGGTGCCGTGGGTGACGCTGTATCACTGGGATCTGCCGCAGTACCTGCAGGACCAAGGCGGCTGGGCCAACCGCGACACCATTGCCGCGTTTGTCGAATACGCCGACGTGGTCACGAAGCGCCTGGGCGACCGCGTCAAGCATTGGATCACCCATAACGAACCGTGGTGCACCTCGATTCACGGCAACCTCGACGGCATGCACGCGCCTGGCCTCAAGAGCGTGCCGACCGCGCTGCAGGTATGCCACAACGTGCTGGTCTCGCACGGGCTGGCGGTGCCGGTCATTCGCGCCAACGTGCCCGGCGCCAGCGTCGGCATCGCGCTCTCGCTGCACCCGGTGCAGGCGGCCAGCGATTCGGCGGCCGACCACGCGGCCGTGGAGCGCCACGACGCCTTCCGCAACCGCTGGTTCCTCGATGCGCTGCACGGGCGCGGCTACCCGCAAGTGCCGATGTCGATGCTGGGCCAGGATGCCCCGCGCATCGAAGCGGGCGACATGGACGCGATCGCCGTGCCAACCGATTTTTGGGTGTGAACTTCTACTTCCCGGAAGTGGTGAAGGACGATCCCGCAGGCGGCTTCCTCAAGACCGCGGTGGTGCTGCCCGAAGGCCGCCAGCGCACCGATTTTGGCTGGGAAGTGGCGCCCGGCGGGCTCACGTCGCTGCTGGCCCGCATCACGCGCGATTACGGCGTGGGCGACCTGTACGTGACCGAGAACGGCTCCTGCTACGACGACCATCCCGACGCCAACGGCAATGTGAATGACACCGCGCGGCGCGACTACCTGGTGCGCCACCTGCACGCGGTGCGCGCCGCATGGGGGCAGGGCGTTCCGGTGAAGGGCTATTTCGCCTGGAGCCTGCTCGACAACTTCGAATGGTCCGAAGGCTATCTGCGCCGCTTCGGCCTGGCGTATGTGGACTTTGCATCCCAGCGCCGCACGCTCAAACTGAGCGGGCGCTGGTACCAGGGCTTCTTGCGCGGCTGATCGCCAGCGCGTCGAGAAAGGCGCGCAAGCTTGGCGTCGCTCGCGCCGCCGTCGACCATGATCACGCGGGGATGGGGGGCGCCGCCCGGCAGCAGGTCGGCCGCGCCAAGCCGCCACCAGCACTTCCACGCCGTCCCCCACACCGAGCAGCGGCTTGCCAAGGCGGCGAGCCTGGCGCAGGAAATCGCGCGCCTTCGGGTCCGCGCCCAGCGTGCCGGCCCAGTTCGGCCCCATCGGGCATGATCACGCCGCCCAGCAGCACCGGGGGCATGCCAGCGAACGTGGTTTCCACCTGCAGCGGACAGGCGTCGAGCGAGGCGACGGCGCCCAGGCGCTGGCCCACCAGGCGCGGCCAAACGCAGGCTTTGCGCAGCACCGCGCACATGGCGCGCACCATGGCGCCATCGACGCCATTGCCGATCAGGATAGCCACCT
The DNA here is from genome assembly GCA_024703915.1 of Massilia sp. H-1. Classification (GTDB taxonomy): domain Bacteria; phylum Pseudomonadota; class Gammaproteobacteria; order Burkholderiales; family Burkholderiaceae_D; genus Telluria_A. Next base: position 5,111,095 of record CP087969.1, read on the forward strand.
GCGGCGGCGCCGTGGCGGGCGGAGTGGAGTCGGATTCGTTACGTGTGGCCATGGAACACCTCGCAAGGACGGAAGGGGAACGATGGCCGTGCGCTTGCCGCACGGTCAATGGCTGAGTTTGCCTTGACGCTAGCGGAACCTTGTTGATGCCGCGTAAGCGGCGCCCTGCTTAATACATCAGACCGCCGCCGCGCTTGAACAGGGCGATGTCGACGAATTGCGACATATTGCGTTCGCGTTCATGCTTAGCCACGATGATCATGCCGCCCAGATCGATGGATGCTTTCGCCGCACCGGGCGTCTGCATGGTCCGTACCAGGGTCTTGGCGACGGCAAAGCCTTCGAGCGTCAGGGCCGATGCTTAAGCTCGTCGTGGAACTTCTTCATCATCTTGTTGTGTTCGGACTGCAGGGCCGAGGCCGAGCTCTCCGGATTGGGCACGACCTGGGAAAATACGGTGAACTCGGTCGCCCTGGTGCTTAAACGATCTGGGCCAGCGTTTCCAGATTGATCAGCGAAGTGCTTAAGCCACGAAGGTTGAGGGATCGTGCTTGCGGAAGGCCTTGAGGAACTGGGCCGACGCAATCGTATCGGCAATCGTGATGACCAGCTTGGCGCCGCTGTCGACCAGACGCTTCGCTTCCTGGTCGTTGGCGGCCGGCGTGGTGGAAATGGCGGCAACGCCTACCCAGCGGATGCCGCGCTTTTTCAGCGCATCGACGACGAACTTGTGGGCGCGCGCATTCTGGGCGTTTTGCTGGAGCGCGATGCCGACGCGTTGGACGCCAAGGTTCTGGAAATACGAGAGGATGAATTCGAACTCGCGTTCGATCCCGGGGCGCCAGAACTGCGCGCGCTCGCCCGTCACGGCCACCGAATCGGCCAGCGGCGCGAACAGCACCAGTTTCGACTGGCGGAAGGCGGGCGTGGCGATGATCGCCTGCGTGGCCTCGGTCCCGATCGCGCCCATCAGGTAGTCGGCGCGGTCCTGGCTGATCAGGCCCTCGACCAGCTTGGCGCTGTCGGCCGCGATGCCGTGGTCGTCGCGCACGATGTAGCGGATCTTCTTGCCGTTCAAGCCGCCCTTGGCGTTGATGCTGTCGAAATAGGTGGTGATGCTTAGGCCACATAATCGCGCCTGATACTCCCGTTCGGGCCCGACAGATCGATGGCCTGACCCACCGTGATCACATTTTCGGCCGCCATGGCCGCGCCGCCCAGCACGGCGCTCAAGGCGAGCAGCACACCTGCACATCTGTTTCGTAAAATCACAACCACGCTCCTGCGATGGAAAACAATCATGCTACGCAGCAAGTGTGACGTGGTGATGACGCGACGAAATCCGATTATGACTTGCGATTTTGCAGATAGCCGAGCAGATCGTCGACGATGGGCACGCTGGCCAGAGCGACCAGCACCAGCGCCAGCGGCACGGTCGCGCTGTAGCCGACCTGCTTGAAACCGATCCTTGCGCATGACGCCGCCGCAGAAGAAGGCCAGGGCCAGCGCGGTCAGCAAGCCGAGGCGCGCCCGGTTGGCGAGGACGCGCTCGCCCGGCGCGGTGCCGGGAGGATTGCGGTAAGCCAGTTTGCCCAGCTCGATGCCGATGTCGGTCACGATGCCGGTGATGTGGGTGGTCCGGATTTCCGCGTTGGACAGCTTGGTGATGACCGCGTTCTGCAAACCCATGATAAATGACAGCAACATGACCGTCACGGAGACGAACAAGCCGTCGATGTCGGACAGGCGCGCGCCGAGCAGGCCGAAGACCAGCAGCAGGCAAGCTTCGACCATCAGCGGCAGGGCGAACTGGCTGTGCAAGCCGTGCAAGCGCGAATAATTGACCAGCAGGGCAGACACGGCCGCGCTCTAACAATGAAGGACAGCAGCGCGCCAAGCGCGGCCAGGACCACGTCCGCGTGCCCGAGGGCCAGGTTGTCGGCCATGGACGAGACGACCCCGGTCATATGGGAGGTATACATCTGCACGGCAAGAAACCCGCCCGCATTGGTGGCCCCGGCCACGAAAGCGAGGGCCAGGCCGAGCTGGCGATTGGCATCGAGGCTGCGATGTTTGCCGGTGAGCTTGCAGGGAATAATTAAGTGGCATCGTAATGACTAAAATTTGTTTCACAATCAGGGGTCAGACCTCAATTCTGAAATACTTTCAGAATTGAGGTCTGACCCTGATTGTGGCGGCGCTTATTTGGCGGGTTCGGTGCCGTCGAACAGGGGCTTGTTTTTGTCGACGATGTGCACCGTGTACAGCTTGAGCGGCGTGGTGCCGACCACCTTGAAGCCGCCGTGGAAGACGCCAGGCAGGTTCCAGATCGATGCGCCGGTCGCGAGCATCTGCGGTTCCTTGCCCGGCAGCTGGATCAGCGACCCTTCGAGCGTGTAGCCGCTTTCAATGCCATTGTGGAAGTGGCGCGGCACGGTCTCGCCCGGCTGCACTTCGAGAATGCTGCTGATGACCTCCATGCCCGGCGCACCCGGCAAATCGGCACGGTTAAGGATCGTGCGCGTGGCCTGGGCCGACAGCGGAAGCGAGAACAGCAAAGCCAGCGCCATGGCGCTGAAGGCGGACGACGGTCGAATCATCATGGTGGAACTCCGATGGATGCTGCGTGAAGCGGCGCTGCTGCGGGAAGACGCCGCGAATCCTGATGGACCATCATGCTATTCCGCTTCGGCACTTGTCAACTCGGCGCGTCACCACAATCAGGGTCAGACCTCAATTCTGAAACAATTTCAGAATTGAGGTCTGACCCCGGTTTTGGTGAATGCGCGAGTTTGTTGGCGGAAATTGTCAATTTCTCATGCGTTGCGCATTGACAACAGATCAAATCAGCAATAAACCCGCCGAAATCAGCACAATTTGTGGCAAATTTCGTACATACAAAACATTGATTGGGTGTTAATGTTGTCAATTCGGAACTGGAGCGCCGAATCAAGACGACTTCTCTGTGCACAAGGGAAGCGACCCTAAAACGTTCCTTCTCTTTCAACGGGAAAATCATGAAATCAAGAAATACCATGCTGTTACTGATCGCTGCTGCCCTGTCCAGTGGTGCCTTTGCGCAAAACGCAAGCGTCGCCGCAGCGCGCGCCACCAAAGGCGTTGAGATCGGCGATGCGGAAAGCGTCCTCAAGGGCTTCGCCAACCAGCGCGCCAATGCGCGTTCGATGGTGACCCACGCGGTTCAGGGCAATTCCGTCACGACCAATATCCACGACTATTTCGAGAAAAACGGCACGGTGTCGATCACCGGTACGGCGGTCGATACGCCGCATTCGGTGTTCATGATGAAGGGGAATAAGAACAAGCTGTACGGTTACCTGCTCAAGTACGACGCCAAGAAGGCCTACGAATACACGACCGACGTGGCTAAGCAAGGTCTGGCTGACCGAAGTGGACATCACCAAGATCGTGCCCGACTTCGACCCGGAATTCCACGACAAGCGCACCACCGCCATGCTGCTGGTCGGCGTGGCCCATCCGGTCTACAGCGCGATGGCCAACCGCCAGGCGCGCCACATCGGCCCGTACAACAATGAAGACGTGACCCAGCTGCAAAGCAAACCGGGCAGCCCATGGGTGTTCTACCTGAACATTTCGTCGGTGATGAGCGGCTCGACCCCGCTCAACGGCGTGACCAAAGAGAATATGTACCGCGCCTGGCAGTCGATCGCCGACCAGTACTCGATGCTCAACCTGAACGTCACCACCAACCGCGCCGTGTATGACACGGCCCGCGCCGCCAACCAGCTGCGCACCGGTATCATCAATTTCGTCAACCAGGATGGCCGCTCGTTCGCGCCCCTGTACTCGTTCAGGTACCACCGCGGCTTAAAGCACGCTGTACCGCAACCCGTCGTCGGGCTGGGATTATGGCTACGGCATCGGCATGACGGGCGCCCACGAAGTCGGTCACCAGATGGGCATGAACCATGACCACGGCGGCACCGGCGGCGAATACTTCGAAGGCATCGCTGCCTACCAGTGGGGCCCGATCATGGGTAATTACTGGATGGGCGGCAGCTGGGCCAATCAGCTGTTTACCTGGAGTAAGGGCGAGTACACCACCGCCTCCAACTTCGAGGACGACCTGAACATCATGACGACCCAGGAGCAGGTGCCGTACATGGCCGACGATAATCCGACCTCGAAGGCGCTGGTGTTCGGCATGCGATGGCGCTGATCGACCCGCGCAGCAATTTCGGCCAGATCGAACGCACCAGCGATACCGATACCTTTACCTTCACCACCTCGGGCACCTCGACCCTGAACCTGCGCATCGATCCGCTCGAATACCTGCGCATGCTCGACGTCGACGCGACGATCTACAACGCGTCCAATGCCGTTGTCGCGCGCAGCAATATGGCGGTGCACCGTTCGGCCCAGTTCACCAATCTGTCTCTGCTTAGGCCGGTAACTACCGCCTGGTGATCCGCGGCGGCGCGGAAGGAACGCCGCAGAACGGCTTCTCGAACTATTCGTCGCTCGGCTTCTACGGCATGAAGGGGACGCTGACCGGCGCGGTAAACAATTATCCGGCCCTGACCAGCGGCGTCTGGATGACCGGGCAGGGCGCGGCCACCGGCAGCTGGAAGTACTACACGATCGACGTCCCGGCCGGTAAGTCGATGGTGAAGTTCTCGATCAACGGCTACAACGGCGACGCCGACATGTTCGTCGCCCAGGGCGCGCTGCCGACCGCCAGCAGCTACCGCTGCAAGTCCGACGGCCCGTCCAGCATCGAGACCTGCAGCCTCGGTTCGCCAGCGGCCTACCGCTACTACGTGGGCGTGTACTCGTACGCGACCTATTCGGACCTGAGCGTGATGGCTTACTACTAAGCCGCTGCTACCGGATCGCTTCGAGTATCGTCGCGATCCCCTGGCCGCCCCCGATGCACTGGGTGGCCAGGGCGTAACGGCCGCCTTCACGGGCCAGCAGCGCCGCTGCCTTGCCCGTGATGCGCGCGCCGGTCGCGCCCAGCGGATGGCCGATCGCCAGTCCGCCCCCATCCAGATTCACCTTCGCCGGGTCCAGCCCGAGCTCGCGCATGCAAGCCAGCGCCTGCGAGCCGAAGGCTTCGTTGATCTCCACCACATCCAGATCGTCCACCGTCAGTCCGGCCCGTTCGAGCGCCAGCCTGGTCGCCGGTACCGGTCCCATGCCCATATACGCAGGGTCGACGCCGATGGTCGCCACCGACTTGATGCGCGCCAGCGGCTGCAGGCCGTGCCGCAGCGCGAAGGCCTCGCTGGTGACCAGCACCACCGCCGCGCCGTCGGTCAGCGGGGACGAGGTCCCCGCCGTCACCACGCCGTGGTCGATGAAGGCCTGGCAGGCGCGGGCCAGCGCCTGCGCGCTGGTGGCTTACGCCGGATGCAGCCGTCTTCCGCAACCAGGCCGTCGGCGCTGTCGATCGCCACGATCTCGTCAGCGCAGCCACTGCCCCGCAGCGCGGGCGGCGGCCTTGGCGTGCGATGCCACGGCCAGCTGTTCCTGGTCGGCGCGCGCCACCTCAAAGCGGCGCGCCACGTTTTCGGCCGTCAGGCCCATGCCGATATAGGTGTCGGTATCGGCCAGCAGGCCGGGGTGGGGCGAGAAGTTGAAGCCGCCCTGGGGCACCATGGTCATCGATTCGACGCCGATGCACAGATAGGCGTCGCCGATCCCCGCTTCAATCTGGGCCGCCGCGATATGGATGGCCGACATGGACGAGCCGCAGAAGCGGTTGATGGTCATGCCGCCCACTTGCTGCGGCAGGCCTAGGCCAGCAGGGCGACGATGCGCGCCAGGTTGTTGCCCTGCGCCGCTTCCGGGTAGGCCACGCCCAGGATCACGTCGTCCAGCAGGGCGGGATCGAGTCCGGTGCGTTCGAGCAGGCCGCGCACCACTTGCGCGGCCAGGTCGTCGGGCCGCACCCCGGCCAGGGCGCCCTTGCGGGCGAAGTGGAAAGGGGAGCGGGCATAGGCTGACAGTACGGCTTTCATGGTGTGTCCTTTCTCAGGCGACGGGATGCAGCTGCGCTTGCAGCAGTTCGCTGCGTCCGCCCGCGATCGACAGCGCGCTGGCGCCGGTCTGGCGGTATGGCGTGCCCGGTTCGGCCGCGCTCACATGGTCGAGGCGGGCCATCTGCTCGGCGCTCAGGTTCACCCGCAGCGCGCCGAGCGTGCCGTCGAGCTGGGCCCGGGTGCGCGGTCCCAGGATCGGCACCAGCGTGGTGGCCGAACGGGCGTTCTTGTGCAGCATCCAGGCGATGGCGACGTGGGCGGGCGGGGCGTCGGCTTCGGCGGCAATCGCCAGCACGGTGTCGAGAATGGCCGTTTCGCGCGCCGTCGTTTCGCTGTGCACCAGGATGCCCAGCTTTTGCAGGCGCGATTCGCCCGTCTCGCCGCGGTATTTCCCCGTCAGGAAGCCGCCGCCCAGGGGCGACCAGAGGGCGCCGCCCAGGCCGAGCGCTTCGATCATCGGCATCAGTTCGCGGTTGGCCGTGCGTTCGGCCAGGCTGTATTCGAACTGGACTCCGATCAGCGGGGCCCAGCCGCGCAGATCGGCCATGAGGTCGGCACGGGCCACGCGCCAGGCCGGGAAATTCGACAAGCCCGCGTACAGGATCTTGCCCGAGCGGACCAGGTCGTCGAAGCCGCGCATGATTTCTTCGGTGGGGGTGGCGGCGTCGGCAAAGTGGGCCCAGTACAGGTCGATGCGGTCCGTGTTCAGCCGCTTGAGGCTGGCGTCGACCGCCTGCATCATGCTCTTGCGGCTGTTGCCGGTGGTGCCGGGGTGGGCGCCGCCCAGGGTGTATTTGGTGGCGAGCACGAGGTGGTCGCGTTCGCTGGCGATGAATTCGCCCAGCAGCTGCTCGGACTGGCCGCCCTGGTAGACGTCGGCGCTGTCGATGAAGTTGCCATGCCACTGCCAGGTAGCCGTCGAAGATGGCCCTGGCTTCGCTTTTTCGGCGCCGTGGCCCCAGCCGGTCCCGAAGTTGCCCGTGCCCAGGGCCAGCTGGGAAACGCGCAAGCCGCTGCGGCGGCCGAAGGTCGTGTACTGCATGGTGGTGGTGTTCATTGTGGCTCCTTTTAAATTACGATCATCATCAATAAGCGATATATTATGCTCATAATGTATAATGTCAAGAACAAATTGGGAGGCAGCGATGAAAGTCAGCAAGGAGCAGGCGGCGGAAAACCGCGAACGCGTGGTCGAGACGGCGGCCAGACTGTTTCGCGAGCATGGCTACAACGGCATCGGCGTGGCCGACCTGATGAAGGGGGCGGGGCTGACCCATGGCGGCTTCTACGGCAACTTCGGTTCCAAGGAAGCGCTGCTGGCCGAGGCGGCTTAGCCGGGCCGTCGCGCATTCGATGGCCGACTGGGACAAGACGGTGGCCCGCCATCCGGACCAGCCGCTCAAGGCGGTCACCGGCGCCTACCTGTCGCTGCGCCACCGCGACCATCCGGGCCAGGGCTGCACGGTGGCCGCGCTGGGGCCGGAAGTGGCGCGCCTGTCGCCCGAGGTGCGCGCCGCGATGACGGACGGCATCGCGCGCCAGATCGACAAGCTGGCCTCCCTGATGCTTACTAGGCAGCCCGGAACAGCAGCGCCAGGACGCGCTGGCCACCTACGCCGCCATGGTCGGGGCGCTGGTGATCGCCCGTACCGTCAGCGATGAGGCCCTGTCGGAAGACGTGCTTTCGGCGGCATTGCAGGCAATTAACAGAAATACTGAGGAATGATTCCAGCGCGAAAACCGTAAAGACGTTAAAATCTCGCCTTTGTCTTGCGGGAAACCTTATGAAATATGCATCGAGCGCCTTGTTTGGCGCGCTGCTGGCCTGTGTGCTGTCTTCGGCCCAGGCAGCGGAAATCAAGGGCAGCTCGTCCGCGGCACAACCGCTGTACGTCGCGCTGTCGGGTATTTACAGCAAGACCCAGCCGATGACGCTGGCCTACGAACCAAGCGGCTCGACCGACGGTTTCAAGAAGATCCGCGGCAACACCGTCGACTTTGGCGCGACCGACATTGCCCTGAGCGTCGAGCAGCGCAAATCGGCCAAGCTGCTGTGCTTCCCGATCGCCATTTCCGGTGTGGTACCTGTCGTCAATCTGCCCGGCGTGACCAAGGGCAAGCTGCAACTGAGCGGCGACGTGCTGGCCGAGCTGTTCTCGCGCAAGATCACCAAGTGGAGCGATCCCAAGATCAAGGCGCTCAACCCCGGCCTGACTTTGCCCGATCTGCCGGTGACGGTCGTGGTGCGCGAAGACGGTTCGGGCTCGACCTTCAATTTCAGCGATTACCTGAGCAAGGCCAATCCGGAATGGTCGGGCACCTTCGGCCGCAACTTCCGCATCGTCTGGGCTGACGGCGTGACCAAGGTCAAGGGCAGCACCGCGGTCGTGGCCGAAGTGAAGAAAACCAGCGGCGCCATCGCCTACGTCGACTACCAGTATGCGAATCAGGGCGGGCTGGCGTATGCCCTGCTGAAAAACCGCGAAGGCCGCTTCGTCTCGCCTGGCCGCGCGAGCTTCTCGTCGGCGCTGAACAATAGCGCATGGATGAGCAAGGGCAGTTACGAAGAAATGCTGACCGACCGTCCGGGCACGGCCTCGTGGCCGATCACGTCCAGCACCTTCGTGCTCATTCCCCAGGCCAGCGGCAATCCGGACCGGACCATCGCCGCCATCAAGTTCTTCACCTGGGGCTTCATTCACGGCGATTCGGCCGTGGGCAAGGCGGAATTCGTGCGCCTGCCGGACATCGTCCAGGGCCGCATCTTCGGTGAGCTGACCACCGTGACCGATGCGGGCGGCGTGCCGCTCAAGTGGTCGCTGTCGGAAGTACTCGCCCAGCAGTAATCCGCGTTAAGATGGTCGCCTTCGCAACGACCAGGCCTAAGCAGCATGACACTGACAGTATCGAGAATCCTGCACGCTTCTACTATGTCTTCGAGTGCGAAGGCACGCAGATCGCGTTCGACCCGGTCTTCGAAAATCCCTTCAGCCGCAATTGCCATGCTTTCCCGGACGTGCGCTTCGATGTGCAGCAGATCCGGGAAGTGCGCTTTGCGGCGGTCTTCATTTCCCACTTCCACGACGACCATTGCTCGATGGAGAGCCTGGATCTGCTCGACCGCGCCACCCCCATTTACCTGTATTGCCAGTTCGCGCAACTGTTCGACATGATCGTCGCGCTCGGGTTTACTGACGTGCGCGCTCCGCACCGATCTGCCGGTGCAGCTCGGGCCGTTTGCCGTGACCCCGCGCGAAGCGCTCGACGCCGATGTCGATTCGATGTTCCAGATCCGGGCCGAGGCATGAACGTGCTCAATGTGGTCGATTCCTGGATCGCGCCGGTCGCGCTGGCCCAGCTGGCGGGCGAGGGGCCCTGGGACATGGTGCTGTGGCCGTTCCAGACCATGCGCGAGGTCGAAGTGTTGTCGCCGTCGCGGGCCGACGCCGGGCCGCCGGTATTGCTTACCCGAATGGTTCGACCAGTTGCGCGTGCTCGATCCCCGCTATGTCGTGCCCAGTTCCTGCCAGTTCGTGCAGGAACCGTGGTCCTGGTACAACCAGGCTTTCTTCCCGATCAGCTATCGCCAGTTTCACGATGAAATCGAGGCGGCGCTGCCCGGCACGCGCGTGGCCCGCCTCAATCCCGGCGTGGCGGTGCGGCTGGCGGCCGACGGCCTCTGCATGGCGCCGCCGCTGGCCTGGGTGATTCCGGTGGGCGAACAGGACGTCGACTACGATTTCCAGCCGCAGCTGGCGCCGCCGCCGACGGCCGCGATCGCGGCCCATTTCGCGCCCCTGAGTCCGGCCCAGCGCGAGCGGGCACTCGATTATTGCCGCCATGGCTTGCTGGACAAGTACCGCGCCATGGAGCTGGAGGAGGGCGGCTATTTCGACCAGCCGCGCCTGTGGCGCCTGTCGCTATACGAGCACGACGGCGCTTGCACGGAATTTGTGTACCGGGTGCAGGGCGATACGATCGCCGCCGCGGACGCTAAGCAGCGGCCTACCCCAGGCTGGACCACCGAGTTACCCTTGCAAAAATTATATGCCGCGCTGGAACTGGGAGAGTCGCTGACCTCGCTCTACCTGCGCATCAACGAGGCCGTGTTTGCCCCGCAGGACGAGGCGGCGCTGGCCGATGCCGAGCTGATCGAGGACCCCTTGATCCGCTGCCTGTTCAACGACGCTTTCGGCGCCTACCAGGCAGCGCAGCTGCTTCGCTCGGCGTACGGCATTGTAACGATGCAGGTTCTGGAGGATAATGTCCCCCCATGAACGATACCACCACACTCCCCCCACTGCCGGACCGCCTGTCCATCGATCCACGTAGCCCTTACCACAACGCCGATGTGTTCCAGCGCGACGTGGGCATCATGCTCAATGGCAAAGAGCGCACCAATGTCGACGAATACTGCATCAGCGAAGGCTGGATCAAGGTATCCGGCGGCAAGGCGCTTGACCGCAAGGGCAATCCGATGCAGATCAAGCTCAAAGGCAAAGTCGACGCGTTCTACAAGTAAGCCTGGTAGAACGGCCCAGGGTTAGCGCTTGACGGGCTTGGGATACCGGCCCGCCAGCGCAGCTTCCAGTCCGGGATCGCGCCCGTAAATATCCTGGGCGAACAGGGCAGTGCCGTGCTGGTCGGTAATGGCCGTCGCATAGAACAGCACCACCGGGATCACCGGTTTCACACTGACCGTGCGCATCGGCGCCGGTTCCATCGCCGCTTCAATATCTTCCGCTTTCATGGTCGGGTGTCCGGCCAGGACGAACTGCGCCAGTTCGACCGGCTTTTCCACGCGGATGCAGCCGTGGCTGAGGTCGCGCCGGGTTTTCTTGAACAGCTCGCGCGCCGAGGTCGAGTGCAGGTAGATATTGTCCGGATTGGGCATGGCGAACTTGACGGCGCCCAGGGCATTGCTCGGTCCCGGACGCTGGCGCACGCGGAACTTGCCGTCCACCAGGCCTTGCATCGTTTCCGCGTCGACCTTCTGGAGGGGCTCGCCGGGACCGGACAGCGGCACCAGTTCCATCTGGTTGTCGATCAGGTAGTTCGGCTTGGAGCGCAGCTTGGGAATGATTTCCGCCTTTTCGATGCTCTTCGGGACGTTCCAGTAAGGATTGAATTCGACGTAGCGCATGGTGCCGATGAACAGCGGGGTTTCATTCTTGACCGCGGTGCCGACGATGACCCGCATTTCGACCGGCGGCGGCGCGTCGGGCATGCCGAGCTGGAAGGCCCACAGGCGGAAGGTCGGCAGATTGACGGCGATGATCGGGCCGGCGCCGAAGTCCGGCAGCCAGCGCAGCCGTTCGAGCGTCAGTTCGAGCTGGCGCACGCGCACGCGCAGCGGCACATTGAGCGCGGCGATGGTGCCGCGGCCGAGCACGCCGTCATCGGTCAGGCCATTGCGCGTCTGGAACTTGCGCACGGCGTCCGCCAGCGGCTTGCTGTACACGTCGTCCGGCGTGGGCGCGGCGTCGGCAGGCAAGTCGCCCAGCAAGGCCAGGCGCTGGCGCAGCAAGGCCGCGTGCGGGTAGGGCTTGCCTTCCTCGACCTTGGTCTTCGCTTCCAGCGGCGGCAAGGGCGTTTCCGCCTGCTTGGCCAGTTCGCGGTAGTGGGCCAGCAAGACCTTGACCTTCTTGTACAGGAACACGCTCGGCTGGGCCGCATCCACGGCGGCCTAGCAGGCGGTTTTGCGCCAGCGCCGCGCGCAGCTGTTCGACCGGATCGAAGGCCGACAGGCGCGGATCGGGCAGGGTGGTGTGGTACTCGGAACGCACGCGGCCTACCTTGAGGTCGGCCAGGAAATGCAGCATCGCTTCGGTCAGCGCCACGTCGGTGGCGGCGGCAATGGCGTCGCCGCGCACGGCGGCGGCCAGGCCGTCGGCATTGTAGTCGTCGCTCGACAGGCCGCTGGCCGGCAGCATCCTTGAGCAGGGCGACCGCGGCGCGGGCGCTGGCTTGGCTTCCAGACCGGCGCATAGCCGTTCTTGCCGTAGAAGCGGTCGAGCCAGTCATGCTCGTCGTAGGGACTGTCATGGTGTGCCGTGCGGCTGGCGGTGGCGGCCAGTTCGCGGATATCGTCGGCGGGTGCGGCCAGGGCGGCACCGGGGGAAAGCATCAGCAGCAGGGTCAGGGCGAGGGCGTTACCGTGTTTGATTTTCATACTGCGTTTCTCTGTTCATCCAGCGCACGATAGTACCAGCCAGAACGTTATCAGACAAATAATATTCATGGTTGTTGTTTCCACGTTTAAGCCGCCGTGAACAAGCGGCGTCCGGTAAGCGTTATAGTGGCGGCCAATGAAACAAGCGTGCAATGAACATGAATGATGCGATTGTAGAGGATGGCGACGACGATGTCCTGCTGCGCGAGCTCGGGCTCGACCAGCTGGGCGCGCGCCTGGAAAGAATGGAAGGGCGGGTGTTCTTCCGCTTCAGCCGAAGCGTGGTCGAGGCGGGCGGCTTGCGCGTGCCCTATGAACTGGTGCTAGGCCCAGGGCGTGCTGGCCAAGCCCGGCAAATGGCGCAAGCTCGACCGTGAGGCGCGCGCCAGGATGCTGCAGGAGCGCGTCACCGCGGCGGCCGCGCGCGCTCGATGACAGCGTGGCCGAGTTTGTCGACGGCATCAGCGCCCAGTGCGAGGATGCCAACCTCGATCCGGTCGTGTTTCTCAGTCCGCTGGGCGAACTGAAGACCTCGGAGCCTAGCCAGTTTCCTGTTCGAACGGATTGCCCAGCGCGTCAGCCACGCCATCGAGCGCGCGGCCGAGGAGCGCCATGCCGAGCGCACCCGCCAGAGCATCAACCTGGCCGAGTATCCGGCCACCTTCGACGTGGCGCGCCGCATGCCGCGCCGCTTCATCGCCTTGCTGGGGCCGACCAATTCCGGCAAGACCCACCGCGCGATGGAAGCGCTGGCCAAGGCTCCCGGCGTCTACCTCGCGCCGCTGCGCCTGCTGGCGCTGGAAAACTTCGAACGCTTGCAGGCGGCGCGGCCGCACGGCAAGGAACTGGCGGTCAGCCTGGTGACGGGCGAAGAGCGGCGCCTGGCCGACGGCGCCACCCACGTCGCCAGCACGGTCGAGATGCTCGACACCCGCACCGAAGTCGAGGTCGCCGTCATCGACGAAATCCAGATGCTGGCCGACCGCGACCGCGGCTCGGCCTGGACCGCCGCCGTGTGCGGCGCCCCGGCTTCGGTGGTGTACCTGGTGGGCGCACCGGAAGCGCGGCGCGGATCGAAGCGCTGGCCGAGCGGCTCGATTGCCCGCTCGAAGTGCACATGCTCAAGCGCATGGGGCCGCTGGCGATGGAGAGCACGGCCGTGCGCAAGCTGCGCAACATCCGGCGCGGCGACGCCGTGATCGCCTTTTCGCGGCGCGAAGTGCTGATGTGGCGCGACATGATCACCGAGCTGGGCCTGGCCGTGGCCACCGTGTACGGCAACCTGGCGCCCGAAGTGCAGCGCGCCCAGGCCGAGCGCTTCCACGACGGCTCGGCCGACGTGGTGGTGGCCACCGATGCCCTGGCGATGGGGCTGAACATGCCGATCGCGCGCATCGTGATGACCACCTCGGTCAAGTTCAACGGGGTCGAGGAGGAAGAGATTTCAGCCTCGCTGGCGCGCCAGATTGCTTAGCCGGGCCGGACGCTATGGCGTGCACGAAGAAGGGCTGGTGGCTAAGCTACGACGACGACACGCACGAGGTCATGCGCGCTGCTGCGCGAAAAGCTCGCGCCCATCAGCGACACCGGTTTCATGGTTGCGCCCACGCTCGAGCACTTGCACCGGATCGCGTCGGTCACCGGCGAAACGGCGCTGGCCAAGCTGCTCAAGCGCTTCGTGCATAACATCGACGTGCCGGACGGCTTCTTTTATCCCCGCATCACCGAGGAGCAGGCCGAGCGCGCGCTGTGGCTCGATACCTTGCCGCTGTCGGTGGCCGACAAGTTCATGCTCTCGCTGGTGCCGGTCTCGACCAGGGTGCCCTCGCTGCAGCGCGCCTGGGAACAGTGGGCGCACGCGCTGGCCAAGAAGAAAGTCTGCAAGCTCCATCCCGAGCCCGGCGAAATGCACTGGCGCAATCTGCAGGAAGTGGAAGACACTTGCCGCCTGTACTCGGCCTATGCCTGGATCGCTTACCGCGCACCCGAGTATTTCCCGAGCGTGGCGCTGGCCCAGGAGCTGGCGCGGGCATCGGAGCGGGTCGATTCCATCCTGCACGCGCAAAACGCCGCCGCGCGCAAGAAGCATGACAAAAAATTCAAGTACGTGAAGTGAAACGCTTGACCTTCCCCTGATGGGAAGGATTACCCTATTGTGGGTCCGATTTTCCAAGGAATGATGCAATGAACATAGTACGACTGCTGCCGCTGGCGGCACTGCTGGCTTACACCATCGGCGCCGCGAGCGCAAACGAGATGAGCGACGGCGAGATCCGCAAGGTCGACAAGGATGCCGCCAAGCTGACCATCCGCCATGGCGAGCTGAAAAACCTCGACATGCCGCCGATGACGATGGTGTTCCGCGTCAAGGACAAGGCCATGCTGGACAAGGTTGCCACGGGCGACAAGGTCCGCTTCAACGCCGAGAAGGTCGACGGCGCCCTGACGGTGACGTCGCTGGAAAGAGGCAAGCCATGATCGCCCGCCATCTGGTCCGGCTGCTGGTCGCAGGCGCGGCGCTGGTGGTGGCGGTGCTTGGCGCTGGCCCACGCGGTGGTCAAGCAATCGGTGCCTGCCAAGGGCGCCGTGCTGGCTGCCGCGCCGAAGGAAATCGTCATCACCTTCAACGAAAAGGTGGAAAAGCTGTTCAGCACCGCCACCCTGAAGACCGGCGCCGGCGAAACCGTGCCGACCGACAAGGCCAGCGTCGATGCGGCCAATCCGGCCGTGCTGCGCCTGCCCGTGCCGGTCCTGACGAGCGGCAAGTATGTCGTTCACTGGACCGCAGTCGGGCATGACGGACACCGTCTGGCCGAAGCGACATCGGCTTCAGCGTCAAGTAAATGGCGGCTGCCGCGCTGCTGCAAGTGGCAGCCACGGCCCTGCTCAATGGCGGCTTTGCCTGGATGACCGGCGCGCTGCTGGCACGCGCCTGGCTCACACTCGCCCAGTGGGGCGCGCTGCCGGCCGCGCGCGGCGCCGGTCTGGCCGCCGCGCTTGCTTGCCTGCTGGGCGGCGCTGGCGTGCTGTGGGCCTCGGCCGCGCTGATGGGCGGCAGCACGCTGGCCGATGCGCTGCCGATGTGGTGGCCGGTCGCACATGGCACGGCCTATGGCCAGGCCAGCATGCTCGCGACGGCCGCCGTGCTGGTGGCGGCGCTGGCCATGCTGCTGCGGCGCGCGGCCTAAGCCTGAACGCGATCGGCGCGGCTAAGCTTGCTGGTGTTTGCCCTGGCGCGCGCCTCGGCCAGTCACGGCGGGGAGGGCGGTCTGCTCTCGGCTAAGCTACGCCATCGACACGCTGCACCTGCTGCTGATCGGCGTCTGGCTGGGCGGCGTGGCGGTCGCGGCCTGGTGGGTGCTGCTTAGCGCGCGCCGCCAGGGCGTGGCGGTGGCCTAAGCTATCTCGACCAGCTTTCCGGGGCGGCGGGGCTGGCGCTGGCTTAAGCATCATTGCCACCGGCGCATGGAGCAGCTGGCTGCGCCTGTCGGCGCCAAGGGACCTGCTGGACCACCCCTACGGCATCGCGCTGTCGCTCAAGCTGAGCCTGTTCGGCATCGCCGCCTTGCTCGGCGCCTGGAACCGTTTCTGGGGCTTCCCCCGGGCCCCGGGCCGGCTTGCCCCGCGCAAGCCTTGCTGGTGCTGCGGATCGAGTCGCTGATCCTTGCAGGCGCGCTGATCATGGCCGCCGTCCTGGTCGCCCGGCAGCCCCCGCCGCCTGAAAAAAGAACCGGGGTCAGACCTCAATAAAAAAATTGTTTTTTTATTGAGGTCTGACCCCGGTTGCAGGGGTAGTGCGGTGACGGACCGGCGTTTAACGGCGGCGGCGTGCACGTACCAGGCTGATGCCACCGAGCAGCAGGCCGAGGGCGACCAGCGGCAGCGACGATGGTTCTGGGACCTGGCGGTCACGGTCGATCGTGCATTCGCGGCAGATCCACAGCTGTTCGGCACCACCATTGTTGCTGTAGTACTTGATATTGAGCTGCAGGAAATAGTCTCCATTGCCCAGCGCAGTCGCTTCGTCGTGCAGCGCCTGGTTGAAGGCGGCGAACTCGGCCACCCCGGTGCTGGTATTGTTGTTGACGTAGTAGCCACCGCTGGCATGATCGCCATCAGCCAGGCAATCGTTGTCGTTGCTTAAGCGCCGCCGATGTTGTAGGAGCTGCCGTCGATTTTGTCGACGCAGAATCCGGTTGCGCCAGCGACATAATCACCAGCACCCGGCGTCGGGTTCCCGCCCGTGTCATCGCAGCCGGAGCCGAGCGTGCTCAACTCGTAGCAGCCCCCCACCAGATTGCCGTCTTTGTCGACAATGCGCGCCTGACCCCACAGGAAGATGAAGGCAGCGGTCGGGTTCTGGGCCTGATTGTTGTCGAACATGAAGACCAGGTCGTGGCCGTCAAGGTAGGACTGCAGCAGGCTCAGTTTGATTTCCCAGCGATTGTCCTGGTCACCTTCGAACAGGCCGCCATCTTCATTGACGAAGGTGCCCATTTCATAGGTGCTGCTCTGATTGCCGGTCGGGGTCAGCATGCGTTCATCCGCAGGGGCGCCGTCCGGGAATGGGTCAGGGAAATTGGTCTGGCCATCGGCCGTTTGCAGTA
Source organism: Massilia sp. H-1 (assembly GCA_024703915.1). GTDB lineage: Bacteria > Pseudomonadota > Gammaproteobacteria > Burkholderiales > Burkholderiaceae_D > Telluria_A. The sequence goes on from CP087969.1 coordinate 5,127,900, forward strand.
CGACAGCCTGGTCCGCGATCTGGCCGGGACCGGACTGAACCGGTATGCCATTGGTGGGCAGGCAGCGTGGATCGAGCGCCGCGGAACAGCTCTTGAGCAAGTCAAGAGAGTAGACCGTGAAGCTGTTGTACGTGCCGGTCGACATTTCGTTGGCGGCTGGCAGATCAAGCGGGTCAGCGCGCACTTGGGAGGTGGCACATAGCGCAGCGGCAATCATTGCGCCTTGAAGCAGTTTTGACAGTTTCATGGGACACCCTTATCGGTAGAGTTGTGCGTACTCTCTATGCACAAAGCATGCCTGAAAGCCATTGTCCCGAGAAATCATGTACTTATAAAAAGCACATTGAGCATGCACAGAAAACATGTAAATATTTTCGACAGAAACCCTCGTTGTGATTGTTAAAAGTAAAATTTCGATAACGAAAGAAGACACCTTCTATTGGTATCGCAATAATAATAGGCAGGCAATGTTGCCTGCCCACCCGATACGGCATGGCCTTACATGGTGATCTGGTTCTTGCGCGCGGCGATCTGCTTAGCCCAGCAGTGCCAGATCGAGCCCGGCCGCCCTGGCTTTCGGGAACAGCTCGTCTTCCTCCTCCTGCACGTGGTGGTCGATCAGTTCGGACAGCACTTTGACCTTGGCGTCGAACAAGTCTTCGCTCGCTTCCATGTCCATGATTTGCGCGATCAAGTCCTTGGCCGAGGCGTGCTCGACGACGGCCTCATCGACCATGTCGGCCTGGTCCCTGCCCGCAGCACGGGCGGGGTAGAGAATCTCTTCCTCGGCCGTGGTATGTCCGATCAGTTCCGTGCAAATCCGGGTGGCCAGCTTCTTCTTGCCGACATAGGCGCGCTCGCCGAGTTCCTCGTATTGCGCGAACATCGCCTTCACCTGCTCGTGGTCTTCGGTCAGCAGGGCGATCGCGTCCGGGCTGTCGGCCGCTTTCGGCATCTTGGTCGGGGTGCTGCGGGGCGTGGTGGATGAGGTTCGCATGATGGCTCCTGTCAATAGCAGAAGTTCATGGTAGGCGAACTCAGATGCAGCTTGCGTAGGCGCACTTGCAGGCAGCACGTAGGACGCGATCCCAAGCCGTGCGCATCCGCCAGTTTGGCGCACCGTCGGATATACTTGCCCGCTGGGACTAACTACATAAGAACAGGCAATACGTGGATCAAGACCGCAAGCCCCTCGAACGCGCCCGCGACACGGCGCACCGCCTCTTTGTCCGCGCCGCAGAGATTGCCCGCGCGCAGCGCCGGGGCGCGTGCCTACCTGATGGCCAGGCCGCCCTGGAAGCGCGCCGCGCTGCTGGTGCTGTGGGGCGGCGCGGCGCTGGCCGCCTCGCTGGTGCTGTACATCCTGATCCTGATTCCGCTCACGCCCGGCATCAAGGACCTCAAGCAGGCGCGCGCGGCCAAGGCCTCGGCCATCCTGTCGGCCGACGGCAACCAGCTGGCCACCTTCGAGGAAGGCTTGCACGAGCGCGTCAAGCTCGACCAGATCTCGCCCTTCGTGCTGCAAGCCCTGATCGCCACCGAAGATCACCGCTTCTACGACCACTCGGGGATCGATTACCGCCGCACGCTGTCGTCGGTGGCGCACACGCTGGGCGGCGATCCGCAGGGCGGCTCGACCATCACCCAGCAGCTGGCCCGCAACATGTTCCCTGAGGAAATTGGGCGTTCGCGCAGCATCAACCGCAAGCTCAAGGAAATGATCACCGCGGTCAAGATCGAGGCGACCTACAGCAAGACCGAAATCCTCGAGACTTACCTCAATACGGTGCCCTTCCTGTACAACACCTTCGGCATCGAGACCGCGGCCCAGACCTATTTCGACAAGCCTACCGCCAAGCTCGACATCCTGGAAGCGGCCACCCTGGTGGGCATGCTCAAGGGGACCAGCTATTACAATCCCGTGTCGCGCCCCGAGCGCTCGGTGGAGCGGCGCAATGTGGTGCTGGGTCAGATGCTCAAGCACGGCATCATCGATGAAAAACGCTTCCAGGTGCTCAAGAAGCGGCCGCTGCGCCTGCACTTCACGCGCCAGTCCGAGCGCACCGCGTCGGACTCGCATTTCACGTCCTATGTGCGCAAGTGGCTGATCCAGTGGGCCGACGAAAACGACTACAACCTCCAGCTCGACGGCCTGGTGGTGCACACCACGCTCGATTACACCTTGCAAACGGCGGCCACGCGCGCGGTCGACCGCCAGGGCGCGGCGCTGCAAATGGTGGCCGACGTCGAGTGGGCCCAGGCCGACAGCGGTTCCTCGTCCTCGATCGGGTCTTACGCCGAAGCATGCACGACAGCGTCACCCCGTTCGACTACTTCTGGCGCACCAAGGGTGGCCTGGTCAATGCCTTCATCCGCGAAAGCGCCGAATACAAGGCGGCGCTCGACGGCGGCGAGGAGGCGGCGGCCGCCATCAAGCGCCTGCGCGCCGACCGCGCCTTCATGGCCCAGCTGCGCCGCACCAAGACGCGTCTGGAAACGGGCTTCGTGGCGATCGATCCGGCCAGCGGCGAAGTGCGGGCCTGGGTCGGCAGCCGCGACTTCCAGAAAGACCAGTTCGACCACGTCTCGCAAGCCTCGCGCCAGCCCGGTTCGACCTTCAAGCCCTTCGTCTACGGGGCCGCGCTGGAGAAAGGCATTTCGCCCGAGCGCACCTACACCGATGCCGTCATGGCGATCAAGGCTAGAAGGACGGCACCCTGTGGCGCCCGACCGACATGACCGGCGCCAGCGGCACGAGATGACGCTGCGCGAAGGCTTGATCATGTCCAAGAACACCATCACCGCCCAGGTGATGCAGGACGTGGGCCTGCCGAACATCGTCAAGCTCGCGCGCGACCTCGGCATCCGCGACAGCAAGCTCGATCCGGTGCCCTCGCTGGCGCTGGGCACCAGCCCGGTCACGCTGCTGGAAATGGTGACCGCCTACAGCACCATCGCGTCCCAGGGCGAGTACCGCAAGCCGGTCTTCATCAAGCGCATCACTGACCGCCAGGGCAATACGATCGCCGAATTCAGGCAAGGACACGCCGCAGCGCGCCATGACGAGCGAAGCGGCCGTGACCCTGATCGACATCATGCGCGGCGTGATCAACCGCGGCACCGGGACCGCGATCCGCTATCGCTTCGGCATCGGCGGCGACGTGGCTTAAGCAAGACCGGCACCACCCAGAACAACACCGACGGCTGGTTCATCATGATGCATCCGAACCTGGTGGCTTGGCGCCTGGGTGGGTTTCAACGACAACCGCGTGACGATGCGCAGCAACTACTGGGGCCAGGGCGGTCACAACGCGATCCTGGTGGTGGGCGACTTCTTCAAGTCGGCGCTCGACAGCGGCAAGATCAATGCCGCCGCCACCTTCCCGGGCGCGGTGCGCCAGGCGCCGCAGCCACCCAGGAAGAGCCGGAAGACGTGCTCGAACAGGGCGGCGACATGCACCAGGACGGGGTGCCGGTGCCGGAGGCGCCACCCGAGGAAGTGATCGAAGACGAGAGCGAGGGCGAGCCCAAGCCGGGCGACAGCGCCCCGCAGCCGGAGCCGCAGCCGATGCCGCAGCCCCGTCCCGAGCGCGGCGAGCGCGCCGATCCGGTTCAGAACTAGGGCCGCGCCTTCAGCCGAGCAGGAAGTTGCGCCCCGCTTGCGCCAGGGGCGCGGCCGGCTGCGGTGTCGTCCTTGAGCTGCACGCCGGACAAGCCGCGCTTGCAAGCGCTTCACCCAGCAGGTACAGCAGTTTGTCGGCCGCCTGCCGGTAGGGCCAGAGTACCTACTGCACATTCGAGATGCAGTTGCGCTGGGCGTCCTGCATGCCGCGCCGCGGCGCCCAGGACAGGTACAAACCCATGCTGTCGGGCGAACTGAGACCCGGCCTTTCGCCGATCAGCACCACCACCGCGCGCGCCCAGCGCGGCGCCGATGTCGTCCCCGATCGCCACCCGGGCCTGGCGCGCGATGGTCAGCGGCGCGCAGGTCCAGCCGTCGCGCGCCAGTCCTTCCTTGAGCAGCACCAGAAACGGCAGGGCATTCTGTTCGATCGCCAGCGCCGACAGGCCGTCGGCCACCACCAGCGCCAGGTCGCAGCCGCAGGGCGCGAGCGCGGCGCGGGCTGGGTCGGCCAGCACCCGGCCCAGGTCGGGACGCTGCAGATAGCTGGCGCGGTCCGGGCAGGCGCTGTCCACCGTCACCGATGGCATGCCTTCCTGCGCCAGGCGCGCGGCCAGCGCCACAGGTCCAACGCATGGTGCACCGCGTCGCGCGCGCGCGTGGGCCAGCTGGAATTCGAGCTGGCGCCCGGTCGGCACACTCACGCCTAAGCACGTCCGAGCGCGATGCGCGCCTGGGTCAGCCGGCGCAGCGCCTGCCAGCCGTCGGGGATGATGGCCGGGTCCTCGCTCACAGGCGCAGCAAGGCTGGTTGAAACGACGGCGGCAGCGCGCGCTGCAGGCCTAGCCGGGCCGTCGCCGCCGAAGATGCCCACCTGGTGCAGCCAGGCCTCGAACTCGGGCGCGGGGCGCAAGCCGAGCACCTGGCGCACGTACAGCGCGTCGTGGAAGGAAGTGCTCTGGTAGTTGAGCATGATGTCGTCCGAACCCGGCACCCCCATGACGAAATTGCAGCCTACCGCGCCCAGCATCGTCAGCAGCACGTCCATGTCGTCCTGGTCGGCCTCGGCGTGGTTGGTGTAGCACACGTCGCAACCCATCGGCAGGCCCAGCAGCTTGGCGCAGAAATGGTCTTCCAGACCGGCGCGCATGATCTGCTTGCCGTCGTACAGGTATTCGGGCCCGATGAAGCCGACCACGGAATTGACCAGCAGCGGCTGGAAGGCGCGCGCCACCGCGTAGGCGCGCGCTTCGCAGGTTTGCTGGTCCACGCCGTGGTGGGCATTGGCCGACAGGGCGCTGCCCTGGCCGGTCTCGAAGTACATGACGTTCTCGCCCACGGTGCCGCGCCCCAGCGAGAGCGCGGCCGCGCGCGCTTCGGCCAGCAGCGCGAGCGTGATGCCGAAGCCGGCATTGGCGGCCTCGGTGCTTAGGCCACCGACTGGAACACCAGGTCGACCGGCGCCGCGCGCGATCGCTTCGATGGTGTTGGTCACGTGGGTCAGCACGCAGGACTGGGTGGGGATCGCGTACTGGCTGATGATCGCGTCGAGCATGCCGACCAGGGCCACCACCTGGGGCACGTTGTCGGTGGCCGGATTGATGCCGATCACGGCGTCGCCGCTGCCGTACAGCAGGCCGTCCAGAATGCTGGCCGCGATGCCGCTGGCGTCGTCGGTCGGGTGGTTCGGCTGCAGGCGGGTGGCCATGCGCTGTTCGAGGCCGAGCGTGTTGCGAAAGGCGGTCACGACCCGGCACTTGCGCGCCACCAGCACCAGGTCGGAAATGCGCATGATCTTGGAAACGGCGGCCGCCATTTCGGGCGTGATGCCGGGCGCCAGCCGGGCCAGGGTGGCGCTGTCGGCGCTGTCGCCCAGCAGCCAGTTGCGCAGGTCGCCCACGGTCAGGTCGCCGATGATGGCCAGCGCGCGTCGTGCGTGTCGATGATCAGGCGCGTGACTTCGTCGCTTTCGTAGGGGATCAGGGCGTGCTTGAGAAAGGTGGACAGGGGCAGGGCGGCCAGCGTCATTTGCGCCGCCACGCGCTCTTCGGCGCTGCGCGCGGCCAGGCTTAAGCCAGCTGGTCGCCCCCGCGGGGGGCGAGGCCCGGGCCATCAGTTCGCGCAGGTCCCGGAACACATAGGTGCGCGGGCCGACGACATGGGAAAACGGGTGTGTGCTCACAGCGCCATCCTGGTCAAGGTGGCACCAGCATAGCATGCGGCCGGATATATGCATGTCGCCCGCCTTCTTCATTGATCCGCAACAAATTTGCAACGAATCGATCAGTTTTCAGCCGGGCCGGTGCATAATCGCCGCATACCAAAAGCAATGTTGTAAATCCCGGAGACCAGGTGTGCACATGCAAGTAAATTTGAAGCGTTTCCAGACTTCCCTCGGCGCCATTTGCGCCGCCGTCCTGCTGGCCTCGTGCGGCGGCGGTGGTGGTGGCGGTGTCGAGCCGCCGGTCGAACCACCGCCGCCGGGAACTTTTTCCGATCCGGTCGCTTATTCGGGCTCGGCCACTGCTGGCTTGAATGCGCCGCAGGAAGGCGCGGCCGTGATCACACGCCAGATGGTGCTCGGCGGAAAGACGCTCCAGTACACCGCGACCACCGGCCACCTGACGGCCAGCGATCCGGTCTCCGGCCAGCCCACGGTATCGTTCTTTTATGTGGCGTACACGGCAGGCACGCTCGATCCGTCCAAGCGGCCGGTGACCTTCTTCTATAACGGCGGCCCCGGTTCCTCGACCTTGTGGCTGCACATGGGCTCGTTCGGTCCGAAGCGCATCGTGACCGCCATTCCGTCCAATGTCATGCCAGGCGCTGCAGCTGGTGGACAACCAGGAAACCCTGCTCGACCATTCCGACCTGGTCTTCATCGACGCGGTCGGCACCGGCTTCTCGCAAGCGGTTGCGCCGCGTACCAATGCCCAGTTCTGGGGCGTGGACAGCGACGCGGCCGCCTTCCACGACTTTGTGCGGCGCTACGTGACGGTCAATGCGCGCCAGGCCTCGCCCAAGTATCTGTTCGGTGAATCGTATGGTTCGCCGCGCACCGGCGTGCTGTCGAACTTGCTGGAAGTGGCTAGAGCGTCAAGCTGAGCGGCATCGTGCTGCAGTCGGCGGTCATGAACTACAACGCCAACTGCGGCGTGCTCACGCCAGGCACCACCAGCTGCGAAGGGTATATCCCCAGCTACGCGGCCGTCAGCGCCTATTACCACCTGACGACCCCGCCGGGCGACTTCAATACCTATCTGCGCGAGGTGCGCGATTTCAGCGCCGTGACCTACCGGCCCGCAGTGGCCACCTGGCTGCAGACCCACACCACGCCGCCAGTGCCGGTGGTGTCGCAGCTGGTCACCTACACGGGCCTGGGCAGCCTGACCTGGAACCAGAACTTCTCGATGGGGCCCGATTTCTACCGTACCCAGGTTGCCTCGAACACCATGATCGGGCGTTACGATGCGCGCGTGAACACGACGCTGGGCAGCCCGCTCACGGTCGACAACGATCCCTCGCTCACGGTCGTCAACAATGCCTTCACGACGACGGTGCGCAGCTATATCCGCAACGATCTGCTGTACTCGGCGCGCTCGAACTACATCACCTTCAACGATGTCATCAACCAGTGGGATTTCAGTCACGACGGCAAGACGCTGCCCGACACGATCCCCGACGTGGCCGCGGCCATGACGCTCAATCCGGCCCTGAAAGTGGTGGCCATGAGCGGCTACTATGACCTGGCCACGCCGTTCTACCAGACCGAACTCGATCTGGCGCGCCTGGGCAGCAATCCGAACATTCAGATCAAGAACTACGCCAGCGGCCACATGTCCTATCTGGACGACGCGGCACGGCAGCGCAGCAGCGACGATATGGTGACCCTCTATAACAGCGAATCGGTGGTCAAATGACACGCAATTTCCGCACCCTCGGCAGCTTCGCGGCGTTCGCGCTGCTCTCGCTCAATGCCTGCGCCCAGGTTCCCGCCAGCCAGCAGGGGCCCTTCCTGCCATGCCGGCGCTGCGCTCGCCGCCGCCCACGACCCCGGCTTCCGGCCAAGCCTTGCGCAACGAGGCGCTGGACAAGCTCAAAAGCGCTTCCAGGAAGCCGATCTCGATACCAGCGGCAGCCTCACGCGCGAAGAAGCCAGGCGCGCGGGCCTGGGCTTCGTCGACAACAATTTCGACGAGATCGACACGGCCGGGCGCGGCAAGGTCAGTTTCGACGACGTGCGCAAGTTCATGGCACAGCGCGGAAAATAAGGCAGCCTACCCGATTGACGCCGCTCAAACGTGGGCGCGCGCCATCCTATGCTGGTGGCTTGTCCCGCACAGTGCAGGGGTTGGCATGAGCTGCCATGAGCTGCCATGAATAAGGGCCACCATCAGCTGGTCGGCATCACGTACGAGGGCGTGCGCCTCGAGGGTTTGCTGGCCATGCCGCCGCAGGCCAGCGGCATGGTGCTGTTTGCGCACGGCAGCGGCAGCAGCCGCCATAGCCCGCGCAACAATGCGGTGGCCGGGGCGCTGCGCGCAGCCGCTTCGGCACCCTGCTGATGGATCTGCTCGCCGAACACGAAGACCACGATACCGCCGCCCGCTTCCAAATCGCCATGCTGGTGCGCCGCCTAGGCGCGGCTGCCGACTGGCTGGCCGATTTCAGCCGCAGCCACCATCTGCCGCTCGGTGTGTTTGGCGCCAGCACGGGCGCGGCCGCCGCCTTCGCGCTGGCGGCCGAGCGGCCCGACTGCGTGCGGGCCGTGGTGTCCGCGGGCGGCCCGCCCGATCTGGCCGACAAGCGAAAGCGTGCTGCCTGGCCGTGCGCGCGCCCAGCCTGCTGATCGTGGGGGCGCTGGACACCGATGTCCTGGCCAAAAATCGCGACGCGCTCGCCCAGCTGCAGTGCGAAAAACAGCTGGCGCTCGTTCCCGGCGCCAGCCACCTGTTCGCAGAAGGGGCTAGAGCTCAGAGCTGGTCGCCTAGCCTGGCTACCCGCTGGTTCGAACGCTACCTGCCCGCTTAGGCTAGGCGCCTGGCGCACGTCCACCGTGGGCGCGCCCGTCATTGCCTGCAGCTGGCCCGGGGTCAGATTGAACACGGCGTGCGGGTGGTAGGCGGCGGCCCACACGCTGGCAAAGCCGAACAGGGCCGCGTCAATCAGCACCACGGTCGGGCCCGCGTGGCCGATCGGGCACACGCCGCCAATCGCGTAACCGATCTTTTCCTTGACGAAGCGCGTCCGCCTTGCCGACCGCGCTTGAGCCACGGCGGCCACCTTGCCTTCGTCGATGCGGTCGGCGCCGCTGGCGATGACCATGACCGCCGCATCGTCCTGCAGCCGATGGAACACGATCGATTTGGCGATCTCGGCCACATCGCAGCCCAGTTCGCGCGCCGCTTCGGCCGAGCTCTTGCCGGTCGAGGGCAGCATGACGACCGGCTTGTCGTGGCCTATATCGCGCAGCAACTGAGCGACCCGCGCCGCGCTGTCCGGCATTTGTTCTGCGTTGTCCATCCCGCTGTCCCAAGTAATTGCAATCTGGATATTATGCCTGCGTCCCGATCCGCGTGGCGGTTGCCGCGCGGCCGTATTTAACGGTAAGCTGCTTGCATATCGACATGAAGGGATGCGGATGGATGCCAGCGCGCACGGAAGATATCGAGGTCCAGCAAGCCTTGCGCTTGCGGCGTGTCGTCCTGGGGTTGATGTCCTACCTGTTCACCCTGACGCTGGTGGGCATTTTCTGGTGGCTGGGCTACTACGGCCCTGCAGGTGCTGATCAATTATCTGGCGTCGGTCGTCATCCTGAATGCCCTCATTTACCTGGCCATACGCAGCAACATCAACCTCCGGTTTGCCGACCCCAGCATGACGCTGGCCCAGATCTGCCTGTCCATCATCCCCGGCCTGTACGTGATGTACCACGCTCAGCAGTCGCGCGGGGTCTTCCTGCTGCTGTGCGTTTCGGCCGCCATGTACGGCTTGTTCCAGTTCCGCACCCGCGACTTCGTGATGATGACGGCCGTGATCGTGGGCGGCTACGCGGGCCCTGATCGCCCTGGTCTGCCTGGAGCGCCCGGCCGAGATCAGTCTGCAGGTGGAGATCCTGCAACTGTTCGCGCTGGCGGCAACGCTGCTCCAGTTCAGCGTGCTTGGCAGCTACATCACGGGCTTGCGCAACAAGGTCAGGGACAAGAACCGGGAACTGGGCGCGCAATGGCGAACTCAGAACAGGCGCTGGCCCGGATCGAAGAACTGGCCATGCGCGACGAGCTGACCGGCGTGTTCAACCGGCGCTTCCTGATGGAGACGATCAAGAATGAAAAGCTGCGCTGCGAGCGCAATGGCGGGGCGTTTTCCATCTGCATACTCGATGCCGACCTGTTCAAGGACGTCAACGACCGCCACGGCCACCTGGCTAGAGCGACCAGATCCTGCAAGCGATCGCCAGGACGGCGCTGGGGGCGATGCGCCAGAGCGACTTTTTCGGACGCTATGGCGGCGAGGAATTTGTCATGGTGCTGACCGGCACCCTGGTCGAAGGGGCGATGATCACGGCCGAGCGGGTCCGCACCCGCATCGAGGAACTGCGGTTTCCACGATCGACCCCGGGCTGCGGGTGACGGTCTCGATCGGTATTGCCGAATCGCGCTATTTTGAAGATACTGCACTGACATTCAAGCGCGCCGACGAGGCGCTGTACCGGGCCAAGCAGGCTGGCCGCAACCGCAGCGTCATTGCCGTGCTTAAGCACAGCAAGAGGACGCCATTTCGCCACTGGAAACGCCATGAACCGTTCGCTGTCTCTGATCCTGTGTGTCTTGCTGGCCGCTTGCGGCGGAGGCGGCGGGGGGGTGGCGAGGTCGTGCCGCCACCACCGTCCTCGACCGATTTCGGCGGCACGGTGCTGGGCAAGGTGGCGCGCACCGGCGTGGCTTAAGCACCTGGGGCTATACCGCCCAGGACGGTTCGCGCTACGCGCTGATGGGCACGGCCAAGGGCGTGCTCGTGCTCGATTTGCGCGATGCGGCCAGCCCGCGCGTGGTTGACGAGATCGACGGCCCGACCGACACCCACCAGCCCGGCATCTACTGGCGCGAGATGCGCGTGTACGGCAGCCATGCCTACATCGTGTCCGAGCACAGCAATGTGCGGGGCGGCATCATGATCCTCGACCTGGCCAGCCTGCTCTAGGCCTCGGTCCGCTTCGTGAAAAGCGTGATTCCGCGCGACGGCGACCCGGCTGCCCACACGGTCGACATCGACACCGCGCGCGGCTTGCTCTATCTGCAGCGCTATCAGAGCATGGCGGCGCCGCCGGTGCCGCTGGCCAACTTCGACAGGCCCGCGTTCGCCAAGCTGGCTACGCGGAAGTGATCAAGGAAGACAACCATGAGGGCGCTAAGCACCGGCGGCTCGATCGAGGTGTACGACATCAAGACCGATCCCGAAAATCCGCGCTACCTGACCACCTTCAACCAGCAAAAGAGCGTGCACGACATGACCGCCGTGGGCGACTACGTGTACGTGGCCGAAGCGACCGCGAGCAGCTACTCGGTGTGGGACGTGAAGGATCCGGCCGCGCCCAAGCTCGTCGTGCGCTGGAACGTCGCGGCGGGCAACTTTGCCCACAATATCTGGCCGAGCGGCGACGGCAGCTTTGTCGTCACGACCGAGGAATTGCCGAACGGCTTGCTTAAGCCAAGGTCTGGCAGCTCAATGGCAGCGCGCCGCCGGTCATGCTGTCGAGCTTCAAGGCTTAAGCACCGGCACCCCGCACAATGTGGTGATGGAAGGGCGCATGGCTTACCTGAGCCACTACAGCGAGGGCGCGGTGGTGGTGGACTTGAACAATCCGTCGGCGCCGAAGATCGTCACCCGGGTCGATACCACGCCCTCGACCGGCCCGGCGCTGGTGGGCTGCTGGGGCGTGTATAAATTCCCCGGCGTGCCCCTGATGACTTGCAGCGACATCAACAACGGCTTTTACCTGATCGGGATCACCCCGCCCTGAGCTCAGTGGCAGGCGTAGAGCTGGTCGTTCTTGCCCTTGCCCTCGAGCCCGGCCAGCTTGCCCTGGCCATCGATATTGATCTTGATGCGGCGCCCGTCGGGCAGGGTGGCCGAGTAGAACAGCTTACTCAGGCTGTCGGTAAACAGCACGCTCTCCTGGCGGCTCGTGTTCAGGTCGAAGGTCTCGCCGTTGATGCTCAGCACGCCCGCCGCCAGGCGGTAGGCGGCCTCGCCGCGCTGGAGCGCGCCGGTGGGGATGCAGCTGAGCTTGCGATCGGCGCTGTCGACGAATTTGGCCACCAGCGCGTACACCTGCATGCCGCGCAGGGCCTGGCGCCTGCATGTCGTGTTCGCAGGCGACCGCCTGGTCGCCGCTGGCCACCATCGATACCAGGCCTTGCTGCGGGCCTTTGTCGGCCAGCATGAGCGTGAAATCATTGAGCATCGCATGCATCGATCTGACGGGTTTGTCGTTGTCGACCGTGCTGGCCAGCGAGATGTCTGCTTTACGCAAATCGTTATGCACGTCGTCGGCACTGACCTTGCCGTCGGGCGCAATCACGATGGCGCCCTGGAAGGCATCCGCGCTGGGTGGGCGCAGGCACTTGCCGCCGTAGCTGCCCGCCACCAGCGGCGCAATCGTGCTCCAGTAGTTGACCGTCGGCGCCGCGTTGGCAGCGGCGGCATCAGGCGCCAGCGGCCGGCTTTTCCTTGCAGGCGCCAAGCAGCAGCGCGGGGACCAGCAGCGCGGGGACCATGAACAGTCGGCCCGGTCGCGAAAAGAGGGGGGAGGGGCGCATGCGCAATCCATCGTTGGGGAGTTTGAAACCTTAGCATGGAAGCTGGGGCCGGTGCTAGAATTCAAGCCACCCTCGTGAACCGGAAACGCCCATGAACTTCGATACCCTGTCGGTCTCGCTCGACCAACACATTGCCACCATCACGCTCAATCGTCCGGACAAGGCCAACGCCATGAACCTGTCGATGTGGCACGAGATCCGCAAGGCCTTCCAGTGGGTCGACGCCACGCCGGACGCGCGTGGCCATCCTGCAGGGCGAGGGCAAGCTGTTTACCGCCGGGATCGACCTGCAAATGATGATGGGCCTCGGCGCGCAAATCCAGAACGATTGCGAAGGGCGCATGCGCGAGTCGCTGCGCAATGTGATCCTCGACCTGCAGGACACGCTGACCAGCCTGGAACGCTGCCGCAAGCCGGTGCTCGCTGCCATTCATGGCGGCTGCATCGGCGGCGGCATCGACCTGATCGCCTGCGCCGACATGCGCTACTGCTCCAGCGACGCCTACTTCTCGATCAAGGAAATCGATATCGGCATGGTGGCCGACGTGGGCACGCTGCAGCGCCTGCCCAAGCTGATCGGCGACGGCATGGCGCGCGAACTGGCTTACACCGGGCGCCGGGTCGACGCAACCGAAGCGCGAGATCGGCCTGGTGAACCGCGTGTTCGACTCGCGCGAAGCGCTGCAGGCGGGCGTGCGCGAGATCGCCGCCACGATCGCGGCCAAATCGCCGCTGTCGATCCGCGGCTCGAAAGAGATGATCAATTATGCGCGCGACCATACGGTCGCCGATGGCCTCAACTACGTGGCGACCTGGAACGCGGCCATGCTCATGTCGGACGACCTGCAAAAGGCGATGATGGCCGGGATGAGCAAGCAAACGCCCGCGTTCAAGGACTGAACGCGGGATTTACTGCAGGCGCGAGCGCCGGATAGGTGAACCCGACAAAGTGGACCGCATTGAAGGCGAAGTGGATCAGGATCGCCGCTTCGATGCGGCGCGTCGCGGCGAACGCCCAGGCATAACCGAGTCCGGCCAGCGCGGCCAGCAGCGCGTAGGCCATGCCGCCGCCCAGATGCGCCGCGCCGAACAGGGCGCCCGATATGCCGATCACCGCGATCTGCCAGGCGCGATTGCCCTGCCATGCGGCGGCCAGCCGCTGCTGGATCAGACCGCGGAAGAACGCTTCTTCGGCCACGCAGGTAAACAGCAGATTGGTCGCCAAGAACACCGGCGTATAGGCTTAGCCATTTGAAGTCGGGCCTGACCGCGCCCATCGTCACCACGACCGCCATCACACCGGCCACCGTCAGCGCCAGGATCGGCAGCATGCGCCGCAGCAGGGCGCGCCAGTCGGCGCCGGTGCGCGCGCGGGACACAGGAAGGCCAGCAGAATCAGCCCGGCCGAGGCCTTGTCGAAGTTGGCGTACTGGGTAAAGGGCAGGGCGTCGGGCGAGAAGCGCACATTGGTGATCAGCTGCGGGTTGTAGAAACCCGGCAGCTTGTGCAGCGCCAGCGCCAGGACGAGGACGGCGGTCACGATGCCGCAGCCGATGCGCAGGGGGCGGTCCAGTTTGTCTTCGCTGGTCGCCCAGGCGAAGCCTACCACGACCAGCAGCTCGGCCACGCCGATCAGTCCCACGTAGCCCGAAGCGACGCCGCTGGCGGCGGCCATCGCAAAAAGATCCGCCACGGCGCGATGCTGATCTTGCGCGAGAACGTCAATGGCGCGAGCCAGACCGCGCAAATGGCCATGCCGAGCAGGCCGAATGTCAGCCAGAGTGCTACCTGCATCGGATTCACGGCGCGGCGAGGGAAGTGAGCAGCACGGTCGTCACGCTGCCGTCGGCGCCGATGGTGAGCTGGTACAGGCGGTCGAATTCATCGTCGGACATCGGCGTGCTGGCGCCGCCGAGCAGGCGCACCAGATCGGGCACCGTGTTCGAGTGGCCGACCAGCAGCACCGGGCCGGGGGAGGTCTTGATCTTGTCGATGACCGCCTGCGGCTTGGCCGGATCGTAGGTCTGCACTTCCAGGCCCGCCTGGGTGGCGGTCGGCCCGGCCGTTTGCTGGGTGCGGATGGTGGCGGTGCTGTACACCTGGCGGATACCCACTTTAGCGAGCAGCGTGGCGATCATTTTCGCGCGCCTGGCCTTGCACCGTCAGTTCCGGATCCTTGCCGCCGCCTTTTTCGCCGTGCCGGGTGACATACACCGTGGTCGGATCGGCCACGGCGAAGGCCGGGACGAGCAGGGTAGCCACGAGCAGCAGGCTGGCAATCAATCGTGAACGCATGGGACGTCGCTTTCTTCATTCTAAAAAAGAGTGCCATTTATATCACACCACCCCACCCCAATCAGGGTCAGACCTCAATAAAAAAATTGTTTTTTTATTGAGGTCTGACCCCGAATTGGGGTGGGGCTGGCGTATCTTGCTTTTGTAGGGGGAGGAGTGTTGTCAGCTTAACCTTTTATCGCCCATCATGCCCAAAAATGCATCACCGCCGTCCCGAAATTTGCGCATCGTCGTGGTCAATCCGGTCGTCCTCGAGGGCGAGGAGCACGATGCGGCGCTGGCCGCCCAAGTCCGGCGCGGCAATGCGCTGCGCATCGGGCTGCTCGAATCGGGCTACGACATCGTCGCCTCGCTGCTTAAGCCGACGTCTATCTGCCGGAACGGATTTCCCAGCTTCCAGCCCGACCTGATCATCATCGACGCCGAATCCGATGCGCGCGATGTCCTCGAACACATCGTCATCGCCAGCCGCGACGAACGCCGCCCCATCGTCCTGTTTTACCGAGGACGAGGACACGTCCAGCATGGACGCGGCCATGGCGGCCGGGGTGTCGGCTTATATCGTGGCTCTAAGCCTGCAGGCCGAGCGCATCAAGCCGGTGCTGAATGTGGCGCTGGCGCGCTTCGCCAGGAGCAGAAGCTGCTGGCCGAGCTGTCCGAGACGCGCCACAAGCTGGCCGAGCGCAAGATCATCGACCGCGCCAAGGGCATTTTGATGAGTAATCAGCGCCTCACCGAGGACCAGGCCTATCAAAAGCTGCGCAGCATGGCCATGAACAAGAATCTCAAGCTGGCGGAAATCGCCCAACGCATCATCGACGTGGAAGACCTGCTGGGCTGACGCCTGCGCCCGCACCCCTTATGAACCGAGCCCTCACACCCCTGCGCATCGGCTACATGCCGCTCACCGATGCCGCTTCCCTGATCATGGCCGTGGAGCGCGGCTTCGACCGCCAGTACGGCTTGCAGATCATCCTGTCGCGCGAGAGCTCGTGGGCCAGCGTGCGCGACAAGCTGCGCAGCGGCGCGCTGGACGCGGCGCACGCCCTGTACGGCATGCTGTGCGGGGTCGAACTGGGCATCGGCGGCCAGCGCCAGGACATGGCGGTGCTGATGAACCTGAGTCAGAACGGCCAGGCCATCACGCTCTCCCAGGCGCTGGCCCAGCCGGGGAGGTCAGCGGCGCCAGGCGCGCACTGGCGCTGCGCTCCGGGACCCACGCCTACACCTTCGCCCACACTTTCCCGACCGGGAACCACGCGATGCTGCTGTATTACTGGCTGGCGTCGCTGGGCGTCGATCCGCTGCGCGACGTGCGCACGGTGACAGTGCCGCCGCCGCAGATGGTGGCCAATCTGCGCGCAGGGACGATCGACGGCTATTGCGTGGGCGAGCCCTGGGGCGAACGCGCGGTGCAGGAGGGGATCGGCGTGACAGCCGTAACGAGCCAGCAGATCTGGCCCGACCATCCGGGCAAGGTGCTGGGGGCGACCGCCGCCTGGACCGATGCCAATCCGGAGACGGCGCGCGCCCTGGTGGCGGCGGTGCTGGAAGCGGCGCGCTGGATCGATGCCTCGGACGCGAACAAGCGCGCCACGGCCGAAGCCCTGAGCGCGGCCAGTGTGCTCGCCGCGCCGTATGACACGATCGCGCCGCGCCTGCTCGGCCAGTACGCCGACGGGCTGGGGAAATCCTGGACCGATCCGAACGCGGTGGCCTTCTTCCGCGGCGGGGAGGTCAATTTCCCGTATCTGTCGGACGCGATGTGGTTCATGACCCAGCACCGGCGCTGGGGCCTGCTCGCGGCCGATCCCGACTACCGCGCGGTGGCCGAACGCCTGTGCCGGATCGATTTGTACCAGGATGCGGCGCGCCTGGCCTAAGCATCGGCATGCCCGCTTCGCTGCTGCGCAGGGGCGACCCTGTGCGACGGCGTGGTCTGGGACGGCCGCGACCCGGCGCACTATGCGGCCGCCTTCCCGGTGCATCACCGATAAAGGCCGCGCATCATTTTCGGGCATTTGTGCACCGCAATGTAGCGCTTTGACCCCTGCGGCACCGCCAATCCCCCTCCAAATGCTTGGCACGCCATTTGCTAACACTGTAGTTACAGGATCAATGGCGATCCCCTGAACACAAACGCCCATCCAACGACGGATCGGCAGGACAACGGCGTCCGTCCAACCAGGTTATTCATAACCGGGGGTTGGCCGGACGCTTTTTTGTTTTTAACGGGATAAATCATGGCCACCAAAGCAAACAGCATCGACCTCTTTACCATCAATACACCGCAGATGCGGGCCTTCCACCTGACCTGGATGGCGTTCTTCGTCTGCTTCTTCGCCTGGTTCGCCTGCGCGCCGCTGATGCCGATCATTAAAGGCGAATTCGGCCTGACGCTGGGCCAGGTCGCCAACATCAACATCGCCGCAGTCGCCATCACGATCCTGGTTCGCCTGATCGTCGGCCCCATGTGCGACCGCTTCGGCCCGCGCAAGGCCTACACCGGCCTGCTGCTGCTGGGCGCCATTCCCGTGCTGGGCGTGGCCGCCGCGCAGAGCTACGAGAGCTTCCTGTTCTTCCGCCTCGGGATCGGCGCGGTCGGCGCGTCGTTCGTGATCACCCAGTACCACACCTCCGTCATGTTCGGCCCCAAAGTGGTCGGCACCGCCAACACGGCTGCCATGCATGCTGGGGCAATGCAGGGCGGCGGCGCGGCGCAAGCCTTGATGCCTTTGCTGGTGGCCGCGGTCGTCATGCTGGGCGTGAACGAGACGGCGGGCTGGCGCGTGGCCTTGCTGGTGCCGGGCGTGCTGATGCTGGTCATGGCCTTCGTCTACTGGAAGTTCACCCAGGATTGCCCGCAAGGGAACTACGATGCGCTGCGCAAGGCAGGCGTCGCGATCGAAGGTGGGAAGAAGGGCGGCTGGGCCAGTTTCAAGGCGGCCAGCGCCAATCACCGCGTGTGGCTGCTGTTCGTCACCTACGGCGCCTGCTTCGGCATCGAGATCTTCATCCACAACATCGCCGCTGTCTATTATGTGGACCACTTCAGCCTCACGCTCAAGGAAGCTTTAGCCTGGCCGCGGGCAGTTTCGGCTTGCTGGCCCTGTTCGCCCGCGCCCTGGGCGGCTGGGTGTCCGACAAAATGGCCTTGCGCGGCACTCTCAACAGCCGCGTCACCGTCCTGTTCATCATGATGATCGGCGAGGGCATCGGCCTGCTCTGGTTCGCCAAGGCCGACAGCGTCGCTTTCGCCGTCATCGCCATGCTGGTGTTCGGCCTGTTCACCCACATGGCCTGCGGCGCGACCTACGCGCTGGTGCCCTTCATCGACAACAAGGCGCTCGGCGGCGTGGCCGGGATCATCGGCGCGGGCGGCAACGTGGGCGCGGTGGCAGCCGCTTCCTCATGAAAGGCACCGGCAATATCCAGCAGACGCTCACGATCCTCGCGGTCCTGGTGCTGCTGTCGGCACTGTGCGCGATCGCCGTGCGCCTCTCGGTAGCCGCCGAATCGGCGCTTACCGCCAACAACGCAATCGCTTAAGGAGAGCAGCATGAAGATCATCGTCATCGGCCACGGCATGGTGGGCCATAAATTCCTCGAGTCGCTCGGCGGCAGCACTGTGCCAGGCATGGAAGTGACGGTGCTGTGCGAAGAGCCGCGCGCGGCCTACGACCGGGTCCACCTGTCCGAATTCTTTGCCGGTAAATCGGCGGACGACCTGTCGCTGGTGCCGCCCGGCTTCTTCGACAACGGGAACATGCTGCTCAAGCTGAACGCGCGCCGTGGCGGTGGACCGCGCGGCCAAAACCGTCACGGTCGGCAGCGGCGAGGTGCTCAGCTACGACAAACTGGTGTTCGCCACCGGTTCCTATCCTTTCGTGCCGCCCCTGCCGGGCAAGGAGCGCAAGGATTGCTTCGTCTACCGCACCATCGAGGACCTGGAAGCGATGCTCGAATGCGGCAGCCGCGCCAGGACCGGGGTCGTGATCGGCGGCGGGCTGCTCGGCCTGGAATGCGCCAAGGCCCTGCGCGACATGCAGCTCGACACCCACGTGGTCGAATTCGCCCCGCGCCTGATGGCGGTGCAGGTTGACGACAGCGGCGCGCGTGCTGCGCGCCAAGATCGAAGACCTGGGCGTGACCGTCCACACGCAAAAGAACACCCTCGAGATCGTCGACGGCGAAACCGGCACCCACCGCATGCGCTTTGCCGACGGCAGCCATCTGGACGCGGACATGATCGTGTTCTCGGCCGGGATCCGCCCGCGCGACGAACTGGCGCGCCAGTGCGGCCTGGTGGTCGGCCAGCGCGGCGGCATCTCGATCGACAACAGCTGCCTCACCTCGGACCCGGACGTGTACGCGATCGGCGAATGCGCGCTGTGGAACGGGCAGGTATTCGGCCTGGTGGCGCCGGGCTACGACATGGCCCGCGTGGCCGCGCGCCATCTGCTGGGCGAGCAGGCGGCCCAGTTCAACGGCGCCGACATGAGCACCAAGCTCAAACTGATGGGCGTGGACGTGGCCAGCATCGGCGACCCGCACGGCGTGGCGCCGGGCAGCCGCTCCTACCAGTTCACCGACGAGCGCAAGCAGGTCTACAAGAAGATCGTGGTCTCGGAGTGCGGCAAGTATCTGCTGGGCGGCGTGATGGTGGGCGACGCGGCCGAATATGGCACCTTGCTGCAGATGATGCTCAACAAGATCGAACTGCCGGAAGCGCCGGAATTCCTGATCCTGCCGCAAAGCGACGGCAAGGCGAAACCGGGACTGGGCGTGGACGCCTTGCCCGACAGCGCGCAGATCTGCTCCTGCAACGACGTGTCCAAGGGTGCCCTGTGCGCGGCCGTGTGCGGCGGCGCCGTCACCATCGGGGAGCTGAAAAGTGCTACCTGCGCGGGCACCACCTGCGGCGGCTGCGTGCCGCTCGTCACGCAGGTGATGAAGGCCGAAATGAAGAAGCAGGGCATGGCCGTCAACAACCACATTTGCGAACACTTCCCGTATTCGCGCCAGGAGATTTTCCACCTGGTGAAGGTCGGCCACATCAAGACCTTCGCCGACCTGCTGGCCGAGCATGGCAAGGGCCTGGGCTGCGACATCTGCAAACCGGTGGCGGCCAGCGTGCTGGCCTCGACCTGGAACGACTTCGTGCTCAAGCCCGAACACGCGAGCCTGCAGGATTCGAACGACTACTTCCTCGGGAACATCCAGAAGGACGGAACCTACTCAGTCGTGCCGCGCATGCCGGGCGGCGAAGTGACGGCCGACGGCCTGATCGCGGTCGGCATGGTGGCCAAAAAATACGGCCTGTACACCAAGATTACGGGCGGCCAGCGGGTCGACCTGTTCGGCGCCCGCGTCCGAGCAGCTGCCGGTGATCTGGGAAGAACTGATCGCGGCCGGTTTCGAATCCGGGCACGCCTACGGCAAATCGCTGCGCACCGTCAAATCGTGCGTCGGTTCGACCTGGTGCCGCTACGGCGTGGCCGACAGCGTGGGCTTTGCGATCGCGCTGGAGAACCGCTACAAGGGCTTGCGCACGCCGCACAAGATCAAGTTCGGCGTGTCCGGCTGCACCCGCGAGTGCGCCGAAGCGCAAGGCAAGGACGTGGGCCTGATCGCCACCGAAAAAGGCTGGAACCTGTACGTGTGCGGGAACGGCGGCATGAAGCCGCGCCACGCCGAGCTGATCGCGTCCGATCTGGACGAGGCGAGCGTGGTGCGCTACATCGACCGCTTCCTGATGTTCTACACCCGCACCGCCGACCGCCTGCAGCGCACCAGCGTCTGGCGCGACAACCTCGAAGGCGGTCTCGATTACCTGAAATCGGTGATCATCGACGACAAGCTGGGACTGGCGGCCGACCTGGAACGCGACATGCAGCACGTGGTCGACACCTATGCCTGCGAATGGAAAGCGGCCGTCAACGATCCGGCCACGCGCCAGCGCTTCCGCCACTTCGTCAACAGCGACGCCCAGGACCAGAACGTGGTCTTCATGCCCGAGCGCGGCCAGATCCGCCCGGCCACGGTGGAAGAACGCAAGCGCGTCATCCCGATTGCCATCAAATCAGCCTGAGGAGAACCCTATGCACCGCGATATTCAATTCGACAGCTGGACCGCCGTTTGCTCGCTCGACGAGATTGTCCCCAACACGGGCGTGTGCGCCTTGCTGGACGGCGAACAGGTGGCCGTGTTTCATGTGGCCGATGCCGAGCAGCGCGTCTACGCCATCGGCAACTACGATCCGAACAGCGGCGCGGCCGTGATCTCGCGCGGCCTGGTGGGCAACCTGGGCGAACGCATCGTGGTCGCTTCGCCCATCTACAAGCATCACTTCGACCTGCAGACGGGCGAATGCCTGGAAGCGCCGGAAAATTCGGTGGCGATCTACCGCACCCGGATCGAAGGCGGAAAGGTATGGGTCGGGGCATGATTCCCGTCCCGGTCAGGCAGTCGCTGGTCGTCATCGGCAACGGCATGGCTTAAGCATGCGCACGGTCGAGGAGCTGCTCAAGCTCGCGCCCGAGCTTTACGACATCACCGTGTTCGGCGCCGAGCCGCACGGGAACTACAACCGCATCCTGCTCTCGCCGGTCCTGGCTTATGACAAGTCGATGGACGACATCATGATCCACACCCGCCAGTGGTATGCCGAGAACGGCATCACGCTGCATGCGGGCGATCCGGTGGTGCACATCGACCGCCGCTTGCGGCCTGGTGCGCTCCAAATCGGGCCGCGAAGTCTGGTACGACCGGTTGCTGATGGCGACCGGTTCGACGCCGTTCATCATTCCCGTCCCCGGTCACAAGCTGCCGGGCGTGGTCGGTTTTCGGGATGTGAACGATGTCGACACCATGCTGGCCGCGGCCCAGCGCGGCGGCCACGCGGTCGTGATCGGCGGCGGCCTGCTCGGGCTGGAAGCGGCCAACGGCCTGCAGCGGCGCGGCATGGACGTGACCGTGGTGCACGTGACCGACAGCCTGATGAACATGCAGCTCGATAAGCCAAGGCATCGGCCCTGCTCAAGCAGGCGCTCGAGTCGAAGGGCTTGCGCTTCATGCTCGATGCGCACACCAGCGAGATCGTGGGCGACGCGCACGTGACTGGCGTGCGCTTCAAGGATGGCAGCGAGCTGAAGGCCGACCTGGTGGTGATGGCGGCTTGGCGTGCGTCCGAATGTCGCGCTGGCCCAGGAAGCGGGCTTGCACTGCGAGCGCGCGATCGTGGTCGACGACACCTTGCAAACGTACGATCCGCGGCGTGTACGCGGTCGGCGAATGCGTGCAGCACCGCAGCGCGACCTTCGGCCTGGTGGCGCCGATCTGGGACCAGGCCAAGGTGTGCGGCGCCCACCTGGCACAGAAAGGCCACCGCCGCTACGTCCAGAGCGCCACGCCGACCAAGCTGAAAGTGACCGGGGTCGACCTGTATTCGGTGGGCGACTTCATCGGCGGGGAGGGCAGCGAAGACCTGGTGCTGCGCGATCCGCGGCGTGGCGTCTACAAGCGCCTGGTCCTGGCTTAAGCAATCGCATCATCGCACAAGGGTACTGTATGGCGATGTGCAGGACGGGCCATGGTACTTCGGCCTGATCCAAAACCGCACCGATATTTCGGCAATGCGCAGCCGCCTGCTGTTTGGCGAAGCCCTTTGCGCCCAGGCTGCATAACACGGAGCTGACTTTGAACTGTTCACCCATCCCCCTTGCCGTCAAAAGCACCTGTCCTTACTGCGGCGTGGGCTGCGGCGTGACCGCCACGCCGCTGCCGGACGGCGCGATCGCCATCATCGATGATCAGAGCCACCCGGCCAACGTGGGCTTACTGTGCGTCAAGGGCGCCGCACTGGGGGAGACCATCGATTTGGAGGGACGCCTGCTGCATCCGACGCTGCGCGAAGACGGAGCGCTGCGGCAGGCAACATGGGACGAGGCGCTCGATCGCGTCGCGTCCGGGCTGCGGGAGATCGTCGCTGAGCACGGGCCGGATGCGGTGGCATTCTACGTATCCGGCCAGTTGCTGACCGAGGACTACTACGTGGCCAACAAGCTGATGAAAGGCTACATCGGCAGCGCCAACATCGACACCAATTCGCGCCTGTGCATGTCGTCCGCCGTGGCTAAGCCACAAGCGCGTTCGGCGCCGATCTGGTGCCCGGCAATTACGAGGACTTCGACCAGGCCGACATGATCGTGCTGGTGGGCGCCAACAGCGCCTGGTGCCACCCGATCCTGTTCCAGCGCATCGCGCGCCTGAAAGAAGCGCGGCCCGAGGTGCAGGTGGTGGTCATCGATCCGCGCCGCACCGCCACCTGCGAGGTGGCCGACCTGCACCTGCCGGTCAAGCCGGGTACCGACGTCTGGCTGTTCAACGGCCTGCTCAGCTACCTGGCGCGCGAAGGGCCGGTGGACGCAGGCTTCGTCGCCACCCATACCGCTCTAGCCTGGAGGCGACGCTGGCGGCGGCCGACATCACGGTCGCCGAAGCGGCCGCCAAGTGCCGGGTCGACCCGGCCGATCTGCTGCGGTTCTACCAGCTGTTCGCGGCCAAGCGCAAAGTGGTGACCGGGTTCTCGCAGGGCGTCAACCAGTCCTCGGCTCTAGCACCGACAAAGTCAACAGCATCATCAACTGCCATTTGCTCACGGGCCGCATCGGCCAGCCGGGCATGGGGCCGTTTTCGCTGACCGGCCAGCCGAATGCGATGGGCGGGCGCGAAGTGGGCGGCCTGGCCAACATGCTGGCCGCGCACATGGACTTGCCGGACCCCGGCCACCGCGCGCTGGTGCAGGAATTCTGGCGCTCGCCGCGCATCGCCGACAAGGGCGGCCTGAAAGCGGTCGACCTGTTCCAGGCGATCGAAGCGGGCAAGGTCAAGGCGGTGTGGATCATCGCCACCAATCCCATGGTCAGCCTGCCGGACGCGCACCAGGTCCAGCGCGCTGGAGCAGTGCGAGCTGGTGATTTGCTCGGACATCATCGGCAACACCGACACCAATGCCTTCGCCGACGTGCTGCTGCTTAGGCGCTGGGCTGGGGCGAAAAGGACGGCACCGTCACCAATTCCGAACGCCGCATCTCGCGCCAGCGGGCCTTTTGCTTACGCCCCGGGAGAGGCGCGCGGGACTGGCGCATCCTGTGCGAAGTGGGCCAACGGATGGGCTTTGACGGCTTCGATTTCGCGCACGTGGGCGAGGTGTTCGACGAACACGCACGCCTGTCCGCCTACCGCAACGACAGCAGCGGCGTGGCGCGCGTATTCAATCTGGCGGGCCTGTCCGGCATGGACCGGCGCCAGTACGACCAGCTCGAACCGGTGCAGTGGCCGGTGACGGCGCGCGGGAGCAGCACGGCGCGCCTGTTTGCCGACGGCCGCTTCGCCCATGCGGACGGCAAGGCGCGCTTCGTGCCGACCGCGCCACGCGCGCCAGCCCACGCCACCGACAGCGAGTATCCGCTGGTGCTCAACACGGGCCGGGTGCGCGACCAGTGGCACACCATGACCCGTACCGGGCGCGCGCCGCGCCTGGCCGATCACACGGCCGAATCGTTCATCGACATGCATCCGCAGGATGCGCTGCTGTGCGGTGTGCGCGAGGGCGAGCTGGCGCGTGTCGAGCGCCTGGGGCGCGATGGTGGCGCGGGTGCAGCACGGCGGCGGCATCGCGCGCGGCGGCGTGTTCGTGCCGATTCACTGGAGCGGCCAGACCGCGTCCGATGCGCGGGTCGGCACGCTGGTCAATCCGGCCGTCGATCCGGTGTCGGGCGAACCGGAATTCAAGCATACGCCGGTGCGGGTGGAGCGCTTTGGCGTGGCCTGGCACGGCTTTGTTCTGAGCCGCACCGAGCTCTCGCTCGAGGCGGTGGCGCACTGGACGCGGGTGCAGGGACGGGGCTTTGCGCGCTACGAGCTGGCCGGGCGCAAGGCCGTGAGCGAGCGCGGCGCCTGGGCGCGCGCTGCTGGGCGTGCACGACCCGGACGCGGACTGGCTCGACTACGAAGACCGCAGCGAAGGCGTGTACCGCGCCGTGCATGTGGTCGGCGAGCGCATCGAGCAGTGCATCTTCCTGTCGCCGCGGCCGGACTTGCTTGCAGGGCCTGGCTGGCGAGCCTGTTCGCCAAAGAGCAGCTGAGCATGGCCGACCGGGCCGGGATGCTGGCCGGGCAGGCGCTCGGCATGCGCGCCGATACCGGGCCGACCGTCTGTTCCTGTTTCGGCGTGGGACGCAACACGATTTGCGACGCGATCCGCGACCAGGACCTCAAGACGGTGCCGGAAGTGACGGCCTGCGTGAAGGCGGGCGGCAATTGCGGCTCCTGCATTCCCGAAATCAAAGTCATCCTGCTCGAAACGCGGGTCCGCGCGACAGCCTGACATTCTGATATTATTTCCGCATCGAATCGCGCGCAGGCGCTGGAGCGGACATGCTGGATAAAATCGGATTCGGGTGCTGCATCGTCGGCGCCCTGATGGCCGTGGCAAGCTTTATCTTCCCGGGCAAGCACTTGCTGGTCTCGGGCATCTTCCTGTTCGTGCTGGGCTGGCTGTTGCAGCGGATCAGCCGGGCCAATGCCGCCAACGCCGATTCCTCGCTGGGCGAGGCCGTGGTCGACGTCCTGTCGGACGTCGACCTCGACTGACGGGCGTCACACTTTCTTGACGAACTCCGTCTTCAGACTCATGGCGCCAAATCCATCGATCTTGCAATCGATGTCATGGTCGCTGTCGACCAGGCGGATGTTCTTGACCTTGGTGCCCATCTTGACGGTGCCGCCGCCGCCTTTCAGTTTCAAATCCTTGATGACCGTGACGGTGTCGCCGTCCTGCAGGATATTGCCCGCCGCATCCTTGTAGACGCGCGCCTCGTCGTCGGCAGCCTGGGCGGCCGTCGTGCTCCACTCGTGGCCGCATTCCGGGCACACCAGGTTGCTCCCATCCTCGTAGGTGAATTCGGATGCGCATTGCGGGCAGGGAGGGAGAGTACTCATTGATGTTTCCTAGTAGAAAAATGGTAAATGATCAGCTTCCAAAGCGGAAACTGATAGTTCTTTGCGTAAACAGATGGGGAAAAGTGTGTTTCCTCAAAGCTTCATTATTTCCCTCGGGATACATAATGTCTTCACGGTCAAGCCGTTCAATTTCCCCGAGGAGCAAGCCATGAACCACACACAACCATCGACCATCGCCCGACGCCTGATGGACCATGTGGCCCGCGTTCAAGATGAACGTGAGCGCGAGCACGCCAAATCCATTGAACGGTTGCCTTTCACGATCCGCCGCGTGCAAACGCACGAACAGTTGTCGAAAGCGGTGGCGATCCGGCACAAGGCTTACGCGCGCCATATTCCGGAGTTCGCCAAGATGCTGGCCTTGCCGGAACAGAGCGATTTCGACAGCGATACCGTTATTTTACTCGCTGAGTCCAAGCTGGACGGCTCGCCGCTGGGCAGCGCCCGGCTCCAGACCAATGCCCACCAGGCGCTGCACGTGGAAGAATCGCTGCGCCTGCCGCAATGGCTGCAGGGCAAGCGCCTGGCCGAAGTGACCCGCCTCGGCATCGAGGAAGGGCGCATCGGGCGCCTGGTCAAGGTGGCGCTGATCAAGGCGTGCTTCGATTATTGCGAACAGGAAGGGATCGACTGGGCCGTCGTGACCGGCCGCACCCCGATCGACCGCCAGTACGAGCAACTGCTGTTTTCGGATGTGTTCGAAGATAAACAAGCTGTGCCCTTGCGCCACGTCGGCAATATCCCGCACCGGGTCATGGCGTTCGAGATTGCTACCGGCGAAGCGCGCTGGGAGGCGGCCAAGCACCCGCTGCTGGGCTTCTTCCGCCACACCCGCCATCCCGATATCGACCTGTCCACCCGTGTCCGCGGCCTCGTCCGGCGCGGTGCGCAGGGGGCGGTCGCGCGCCAGGCAATCGGGCCGACCTTCGGGCTGGTGGCGGCATGACAACACCGGGCATGACCTGGCAAGGCGAACAAGGTATCCTGTGAGAATGAATACCGCCTAGTCAGCATACAATGGCGGCTCATCTCTTGCTGTCTGGATTGTCCGTTTATGTCATTGCAGAGCGTCTCTTCGGGCGCGCCGCTCCTGGCGCGCGCACATCATGCGCTCGACGCTGCTGCGCTTTACCTCGTTCTATCTGATTCCCCTGTTCATCGGCCTGATGTCGCTGGTGGCCCTCGCGTTCTGGAACAGCCAGTATGTCGCCACCGGCGACCAGGCGCTCGAACTGCAAGTCGTGCGCCAGAATGCGCCCGCGCTGGCGCATGCCGAGCTGCTCTCGCGGCTGGACGGGGCGGCGCCGCTGCGCCAGTTCGATGTCGGACTGCAGCAGGCCCCGGTCTGGTTCCGCTTCACCAGCATCGGCGCGCGTGACTTGCCTTCGGTGGTGGAATTGCCGTCGCGCCACGCGGTCGACATCGCCTGCTGGGATGCGCTGACCATGGCGCCGCTCGGCGCATCGACCCGCAGCGCCTCGTCGGGCGCCCTGGCGCCGGCCAAATCCGGTTTCGCATTGCAACTGACGCACACACGGCATGGGCCGTCCTGTGCCGCGCCTTGTTTGCTTAGCCCGGCACGCCTGACCGCGATCCAGTGGCCGCCCGAGCAGATGGCGCTGTCAGTGCAACAATTCCACCGCAAGTCCGGTCTGCTCGACGGCGGCATGATCGTGCTGACCCTGTTCGTGCTCACGACCGCGCTCATCAACCGCCAGTTGCTGTACGTGATGTTCGGCTTACTGGCTGATCCTCAATCTGCGCATCGGCGCACTGTCGGCCTAGCTGGGACATCCAGTGGCTGGGCCAGACCGTGCCGGAACCGCTGCTGTTGCCGGGCAGGGCGCTGACCATCACCCTGTACGCGCTGTCCAGCCTGGCGCTCTACCTGACCCTGTTCGGCCAGGCCCTGTCGCGCACGCATTACCGGCTGCCGCTGCAGATCGCGCAATGGCTGTGCCTGCCTTTGCTGGTGTGCTCGATTGTGCTTCCTTACAATGTGTTCCTGCCGCTGATGTGGGTCGTGGTTGCCTGTGCGCTGCTGCTGATGACGCTGGGCCTGGTCACCGTCATGCTCAGTTCGAACTCGCGGGTCGCGTTCTGGTTCGCCGCCTCGTTTGCCGTCACGTTCCTGTCGGGTCTGTCGGAAGTGATCGCGGCCGCGCTCGGCATTCGCGAACTGATCGGCCTGGTCAACAGCGTGACGGCCGCGCTCGCGTCCAGCCTGCTGGCGGCGCTGGCAGTGGCCGAGCAGATGCGGCTGGAAACGCAGCAGCGGATCGCGGCCCAGGCCGAACTGGAGCACGCCTACGAGGCGATGCCGGTCGGCCTGTTTACCCTCGACCTGTATGGCCATTTCCTCAGCACCAACCCGGCCCTGTGCAAGATGCTCGGCACCAGCGACATCGTGGCGGGCCGCACGCGCTGGAAGCAGTTTTTGCCGAAGGCGTGTGGAGCAGGCTGCACGATCTCGTCCATTCGCAAGACGACGCCGAGCTCGACATTGAAAACCGCGACGGCAGCCGCCGCTTCCTGGTGCGGGCCACGCTGGCGCGCGGCAAGATCGAAGGCGTGCTGCAGGATACGACCGAACAGAACAAGGCCACCGAGCAGCTCCATTTCATGGCCAACAACGATCCGCTGACCAAGGTGTTCAACCGGCGCGGCATCGAGCGCGCCTTCGACCAGGCGGTCAGGCCGCTGGCCTCGGGCAAGCCGCTGGCACTGGCTTATCTCGACCTCGACCGGTTCAAGCTGATCAATGACCTGTTCGGCCACAACGCCGAGCGACGAAGTGCTCAAGCAAGTGTGCGAGCGGATCGCCACCATGCTGGCTAGGCGGCCAGCAGATCGGCCGCGTCGGCGGCGACGAATTCGTCATCGTCATGCCCGATACCGCGATTCCCCTGGCGTCCCTGATTTGCCGCGGGATTGTCGGCCGGATTGCGAACACGCCTTACCGGGTCGGCGACAAGGCCTTCAATGTGCGCTGCTCGATCGGCCTGATCGAAGTGTCGGCCGGGATGCAGATGAAGGATGCGATCTCGACCGCCGACCGCGCCTGCCGCGAGGCAAAATCCGGACACAGCGACAGCCTGGTCATTTACGAGCGTCACGCGGCCGCCTTCCTCGAGCGCGAAGCCGAGCTGAGCCTGGTGGCGCGGCTGGCCAGCACCGACGCCACCGCCTAAGCATGTTCCTGGAAATGCAGCCGATCATGTCGCTCAAGGCGCCCGAAGCCTCGCTCAATTTCGAAGTGCTGCTGCGCATGCGCGAGTTTGACGGCAGCATTTCGCAGGCGGGGGCCATCATCGCGGCCGCCGAGAAAAGCGGACAGGTCGGCGTGATCGACCGCTGGGTACTGGCCACCACGCTGGCCTGGATCGACAAGCATGCCGCCACGCTGACCCATACCCAGTTCGTGTGCATGAACCTGTCGGGCGCCTCGCTCAACGACGAGCGTTTCGTGCAAGACACCATCGACATTCTCGGGCGCCACGTGCACGTGGCCAGCCGCCTGTGCATGGAAATTACCGAGAGCGTGGCCTTGCATGATCTGCACAACACGCGCCGCTTCATCGACCAGGTGCGCAGTTTCGGGGTCAAGGTCGCGCTCGACGATTTCGGCGCTTAGCTATACCTCGTTCTCGTATCTGGAAGGAATTGCTTAAGCCGACGTGCTCAAGATTGACGGCAACTTCATCGTCAACATCAATGCCCACCCGGCCAATGTGGCCATCGTCGAAGCCATCGTCAGCCTGGCCGTCAACCTCGGCATGAAGACGATTGCCGAATGGGCGGAAGACGCGGCCACCGTGCGCACCCTGGCCGAGATCGGCGTCGACTATGTGCAGGGCTGGGCGGTGGCGCGCTCGATGGCGCCCGACAAGCTGCTCGAAGGCAGCTCCTCGGCCAGCTTCATCAGCGACGAGCAATTGCTGCAACTGGTGCGTGTGCTGGGCGCGCGCGCCAGCGTGGCCGACATCAGCCAGGCCTGCCCGGCACCCGCCTGCACGACTTGCACTGAGGCCTTAGCGGGACGCGGCCGCCACGGTTCGCGGAATGCGCGGCAGGCGCACGCTGAAGACGGTGCCGGTCTGTGCGTGCGAGTTGACGCGAATGTCGCCGCCATGCGCCTCGACAATGGCCCGGGCGATATACAGACCGATGCCCAGGCTGCTGCCAGCGCCGCTGCGCGAGGCGCGCGGATCGGCAAAGCGGACCAGGGGATCGAAGATGGCGGCCAGCGCCTGGGCGTCGATCGGCGTGCCGCTATTGTGGATGTGAATCACAAGCTCGTTGCCCCCGGAGTCGATGCGCATGTTGACCGGTTCGCCGCGCGCCCGTGTTGCACGGCATTGCCGAGCAAGTTCGAGAACACCTGGGCGATGCGGCCCTCATCCCACACGCCGTCCAGATCGCCGTCATGCGCGAGCTGGAATACCCGCTCCGGATTGGACAGGCGCAATTCTTCCATCGTGGAACGGCAAATGCTGCCCATATTGCATTTGGTGAGCGTCAGCGGCAGGGGCGAACCCAGATTGATGCGGGTGTAGTCGAGCAAGTCTTCCACCAGGCGCCCCATGCGGATGCCGCTGTGGTGGATCCGGGCCGCCACGTCGGCGTGTCCCTGGGCGATGCCCGGCGCGCGCATCAGGAAGCTGGCGCCCATCACGGTCGTATTCAGGGGATTGCGCAAGTCGTGGCCCAGGATGGCCAGAAACAGATGCTGCGCATGCTGCATCATGGCGGAAAAGCGCGCCACGGCCTCGGTCTCGGCCTGGTCGATGGCGTGGTTCAGGCCCAGCACCTCGTCCAGGTCGGGCACCTCGTCCTGTTCGCGCCAGAGCGTCAGGATGCTGGCGCGCAGCGCATGCATGTCCGCGATCAACGCGTCCACGCTGGCGCCCGACAGCAGCCATTCGGCGCCGTAGGCCGAGGGCCGGGCTGGGTGCGCTGTCCTGCGCCATGCGCGCCCCCCCTGAGTTGAGCGGAAATAGCCTGGAGTATCTGGATCCGGACCTCGTGGGCCCTGGGAGAGGCGGCCCTGTCCCGGGTCAGGTCGTGCCATCGCGCAAGGATGAACTCCAGGTTGTCAATAATGAAATTGGCAAGGCGCATCTGCAAAAAAAGTAAAAACGTGTTGATGCGTAATTTTAACCAGACATCACAAAAATGTGCGCGCCTTTGTTACTGGCAGTTACATGCGGGTGGTTTTTGGTCAACATGCCTGCCTTCGCAGGCTTCATGCATGCGGGGCCGTGCTGCGGGCCTTGCCGCCACCGTGGGCGGCGGATGCGGCCTCGCCGTTCCAGGCCAGAGCCAGCAGGTCCTGAACTTCGGCGTCGCTGGTCTGCTCGAACTGCCGGTACCACTGGCTGACGGCGCGAAAGGTGGGCGGGCGCAGCAGGCACACCAGGTGATCGACCTCGGGCCGCAGCGCCGCGCAGGTTTCGGCCGGGCCCACCGGCACGGCCACCACGATCATTGCGGCGCCGCTGGCGCGGGCCACGGCGATCGCGGCGCGCATGGTGGACCCGGTGGCCAGGCCGTCGTCCACCAGGATGGCGGTGCGCCCCTGCAGGGCTGGCGGCGGGCGCCCCCCGCGGTACTGGCGCTCGCGCCGGGCGACCACTTGCAGCTCGCGCTCGCAAGCCTGGTCGACCGTGGCGGGGCCACGTGAAAGGCTTGCACCACGCCGGTATTGACGACCCGCACGCCGCCGCTGCCGACGGCGCCCATGGCGAATTCTTCATGGCCGGGCAAGCCGAGCTTGCGCACCAGCAGCAGGTCGAGCGGCAAGCCGAGGTCGCGCGCTACGGCGAACCCGACCGGCACGCCGCCGCGGGGCAGGGCCAGGACCAGCGCGTCTGCCCCGCGCACATGCTCCTGCAGGGCGCGCGCCAGCTGCTTGCCCGCATGCAGCCGGTTGCGGAAAGGTTTGCTTAAGCATTCATTGAATGGCGATGCGGGTGGCCGCGCTGCCTTGCTTTTTGGGCAGGCTGAGCGTGAGAACGCCGTTCTCCATGCGGGCCTGGGCGCTCGCTTCGTCGACTTCCACCGGCAGCACGAAGCTGCGCATGTATTTGCTGGCGCTGCGTTCGGCGTACAGCACGTTCTCGCCCTCGCTGCTCGCGCTCGGTCTTGGTTTCTGCCTCGATCGTGACGCGCTGGTGATCGATGGCGACCTTGACGTCGTCCTTGTTCACGCCGGGCAGTTCGGCCTGGACTTCGAAGGCTTTGTCGGTCTCGCTGATGTTCATGCGCGGGCTGGCCGTGCCTTCGGGCGACAGCGGCGACAGCGCGCCGGCCTGCGTGAACGGGGACAGCATGTCTTCGAACATGTGTTCGACCAGGCGGCCGAACGGGTCGTCGATGCCGCGCGGGCGCCAGGTGGACAGTGCGGAAGGGGTACGCCGGATGAGATTCATGGTGGTCTCCAGAAGGAAGGTGGGCCGAGAGGGACGCGCGGTCCCGGTGCTCCAGTTATAGGCCTGGCACGGACCGAATTCAAGCGGCACCAGGGCGCCATGCACGCCCCTTTGAGGCACAGCAGCAAAGCGCTGCGTGCAAGGGAACCAATGCGGCGCTGGTGGTCTGAAGTAGAAAGGAGGACCGTCATGAACGACACCTTGCTGCACGCCTGGTGGCTGCTCGCCCTGCGCGGCGCGATCGCCATCGCCTTCGGCGCCCTGGCCATCCTGTGGCTTAGGCCATCACCCTGGTCACGCTGGCGGCCCTGTTCAGCCGGCTTCTGCGCTGCTGGCCGGCGCGCGGTCTGGAGCTTCGGCGCCGTGCGCCACCGGCGCGCCGATCCGCACTGGTGGGCCTTGCTGCCACTGGGCCTGTTCAGCATCGCCACCGGCATTGCCGCCGCGCTCTATCCTGCACTCACCACCGTGGTGCTCATCCTGCTGGTCGGCGCCAACGCGCTGGTGACGGGCGTGATCGATCTCGTGGCCGCGCTGCGCATGCGCAAGGTCATGCAAGCCCCGCTGCTGCTGTTCCTGAGCGGCGTGGCCTCGGTCGTGTTCGGTCTCGTGGTGCTGCTGTTTCCGCTCGGTGCGGGCGCGTTCGCGCTGGCCTGGATGATCGGCCTGTACGCCATCGTCACCGGCGCCATGCTGCTGGCCCTGGCGTTCCAGGTGCGCGCCTGGTCGCGCCTGCACGCCCCGCGCAGCAGTCCGTCTGCAGGGGCGCCGCCTGATCAGCCCAGGTTGTCGCGATGAAAGCGCAAATGCTCGTCGATGAAGCTGGTAATGAAGTAATAGCCGTGGTCGTAGCCGGGGTGGCGGCGCAGCGTCAGGCGCTGGCTTGGCCTTGGCACAGGCCGCTTCAAACGCGTCCGGATGCAACTGGTTGGCCAGGAACTTGTCGCCCAGGCCCTGGTCGATCAGTATGCCCTGGGGGAAGGGGTTGCGCAGCGTGCTCATCAGCTCACTGGCATCGTACTGCGCCCAGGCGGCCCGGTCCGGCCCCAGGTAGCCGCCAAACGCTTTTTCGCCCCAGGGGCAGCGCATGGGCGCGGCAATCGGCGCAAAGGCCGATACCGAACGGAACAGGCCCGGGTTGCGCAGGGCCAGCATCAGCGCGCCGTGGCCGCCCATCGAATGGCCGCAAATGCCGATCCGGGCCGGATCGGCGCCCAGTTCCGCAATGACCAGTTCGCGCAATTCCAGCAGGTAGCTGTACATGCGGTAGTGGCGCTGCCAGGGCGCTTCGGTCGCGTCCACGTAAAAGCCAGCCCCGAGGCCAAAATCCCAGTCCGCGCCTTCACCGTCGATGTTGGCGCCGCGCGGACTGGTGTCGGGCGCGATCAGCATCAGGCCTTCGCGCGGCGGTGCGCTGGGCGCCCGCCTTGGTGGCAAAGGTTTCTTCGGTACACGTGAGCCCGGCCAGGTAGAACAGGGTCGGCCTGGCCAGCCCGGCGCCGGGCGGAATAAAGACGGAAAAGCGCATCGGCAAGCCGATGGCACGGGCATCGTGGCGGTAAAAGCGTTGCACGCCGCCGTGGCAGGGGTGTTCACTGATCAGTTCGAGCATGGTCATTTCCAGTGCAAAAAGGGGGCGTCAGCAGGGTTCATGGACGGGGCGGCGGGCCAAGGTGGCGGTCGACCACGCGTTCGATGTCGGCGAAATTGTCGCTGGTGGTCATCAGCTGGTTGGCGATCATGGTGTAGCGGGCGCGCACTTCGAGTTCGCGCGCCGTTTGCTGGCCGGGCAGGCGGTAGCCGTCGGGCAGTTGCGCGGCCGGATCCATGGCCAGGACCGGGCTGGTGGCGGCCCAGGCGCCGATGCGCACGCCCGCGTACAGCATCTTGGCCTGGACGGGCGAGCAGCCGTCGGCCAGGCAGGCAAAATAGAACATGGTGTCGGCGTCGGCGCGCAGCACGCCGCTGCTGCCGACGGCGGCGTCGTGCACCAGCGCCGCGCGCCGGTAGTCGCCCGTGTACGGACTGCCGACGGTGGACCACAGCGTGCGCGGGATGCTGGCGCCATTGACCACGGTACCGGCTTGGCTGCATCCCAGCGCCGCCCGTTGGGGTCGATGTACCAGAACGCTTCGAGCATGCGCATGTCGCGGTCGCCGCCCTGGTCGGACAGCCATTCGGTCTTGGGATTGCCTGAGAAAACGCCATTGCTCATTGAACTCTCCTGTTATGGGGTCAGACCAGCTGCAGCCATCCGAGCAGGGCGCTTGGCGCCCAGCATCCACAGGATGTGCAGGCGCGTGCGCCAGATGATCAGGCCGCTCACGAGCGTGAGCAGCCACAGCGGCCAGTCGTGTTCGGCAACGCCATGGCGGCGCTGCCCAGTATCCAGCTGGTCGACAGCATCAGCGCCACGACCACCGGCGCCATGCCCAGTTTGAACGCGCACGGCGCGCAGTTCACGGTTGCAGGTGGCCCCACTGCGCGGCGCTGTAGGTCAGGACCGTGGATGGAATCATGATGCTTAGGCCATGGTGA
The DNA here is from genome assembly GCA_024703915.1 of Massilia sp. H-1. Taxonomy (GTDB): domain Bacteria; phylum Pseudomonadota; class Gammaproteobacteria; order Burkholderiales; family Burkholderiaceae_D; genus Telluria_A. The sequence continues at coordinate 5,162,634 of CP087969.1, forward strand.
TCGTCATGCCCAGCATGGCCGTGCCGTGAGCCGCCCGCATTCATGCCCACGTTCCAGCCCATCAGGGCCACGAACAGCACGTTGGGGCCGGGTGCGGCCTGGGCCAGCGCATCGATTCGTTGAATTGCACCTGGCTGAGCCAGTGCTGGTCCTCGACCAGGTAGCGCTGCATCTCGGACGAGGTGGAAATGGCGCCCCCCACCGACAGCAGCGACAGCGTCAGGTAATGCCCGAACAGGCTGAGCCAGTCGTGCCAGCCGAGCAGCAACTGGGGATCGCTCATGGCGCCAGCCTGCGGTAGCACAGCACGCAGCCGGCGCCGCCCAGGCCCAGCAGGACCAGCGCCAGCGGCGCGCGCAGCCAGGCCACCAGCACGAAGGCGGCAGCCCCGAGCGCGCCGCACCAGGCCCGCCCAAGCGGGTTGCGCGCGAGCGCGGCCGCCAGCTTGAGCCCGGCTGCGCCGAACATGCTTAAGCCGAGACCGCTGCCATGCCGCGAAACGCGCTTAGCCACGCCCGGATGGTCGCCCAGCTGCGCATGCAGCACCGCCAGCAGCAGCACGATCACCAGCGGCACGGCCAGCATGCTTAGCCAGGGCCGCCATGGCGCTTAGCCAGGCCGAAGTAGCGCCCGCCGATCATCATCGACAGATTGACCACGTTCGGCCCCGGCATGACCTGGGCGACGGCCCAGTCTTCCAGAAATTCGTCCTGGGTCAGCCATTGCTTGCGCTCGACCAGTTCGCGCTGGACGATCGCCACCACACCGCCAAAGCCTTGCAGGGCCAGCAGCGTGAAAGAAACAAACAGGTCGGTCAGGGAGGCGGGGCGGGGACGTGGGGGCGGGACGCTCATGCCCCATTATCGCGCTGCAGGGCCTGGCCTGTCCATGCGCGCTCGGCCGTCGCTGCCGGTGTTCGATACTTCGCAGCAAGGACATACAACTTTATTGTCGATTCGATGGAAGCCTGACATTGACATTGATCACCATTGAAGGATACTCCCTAGGCAGCTTTTACCGGTGACCTGCAAGCCAGTCCTTAATGAAGAGGTAGGAATAGCATGAATCGAAAAGCAATTGAAAGCGGCGGCATGTCAGTCGCCGAGGCAGATTACCAGCGCATCGACATGCAGCCACAAGGACATCGTCAACCATGGCATCTCGGTACAGGAAAGCGGCAACACCGTGTCGGCCATCGAATACCTCAAATCCCACGATATCGACCCCGAGGTGATCGAGCGCGTGTTGCTCGAACCACATCGGCGGCGCAGCCACCATTCCCACTGATCCCGCAGCTGAATCTATGGACAGGGCCAGCCCGATAGGGTATGGCCAGATTGATCACGTCCCCTGTCATCCTGACCACGCGTGTGGTGAAAATTATAAAAATGATACTGAAAGCAGGGCTTGACAAGCGTGCTGCGCGGCTGAGTTATGCACAAAAAACGCACGTAGGAAATTTCCTAAAGTATTTTTCAGCATATGGCATTGACTTTGCAAGTGCTTGATTTTACGTGGTTTAATTTTTGCCTGCTGAACGAGCATTTTGTTGAAACCCGCATCGTTGCTGGCTCTCTGCTTGTCAAGGGCCGCTTATCCACAAAGTTATCCACACTGATTGTGGATATCTGAAAAAGTGCTTTAGAAACGGCCACTTAGCGTTGCAAAAGTGATCGGTTGGCAAGATTTCATAACGACCGGTTGGGTTTTCTGCAGTGCAGCAGGCGGGCCGGTCATGGATTGTACTTGCGTTTGAGTACTGTGTAAATGTACAGTTATATTCTTTCCCGCCAGATTGCCCCTCATGTCCGCCGTTTCCGCCCCCGCCAGCCTGGACGATCCCTTTGCCAGCCTCAATCCGGCCCAGCGCGACGCGGTCGAGCACGATATCAGCTGCTTAGGCAGGCCCAGTCGCGGCCCTTGCTGGTCATTGCTTAAGCGCCGGTTCCGGCAAGACCAGCACGCTCGCGCACCGCGTGGCGCGCCTGATCATGCAGGGCGCCGATCCGCAGCGCATCCTGCTGCTGACGTTTTCGCGGCGCGCCGCCAGCGAGATGAACAACCGCGCTTAAGCAGCGTGCTGGCACGCGTGCTCAAGCTCGGCAGCAGCCAGGCGCCAAGCCAGTCTGCCGTGGGCCTAAGCACCTTCCACAGCATTGGCGCGCGCCTGCTGCGCGAGTACGCCGGGCGCATCGGCCTGGACGAGGCCTTCACCATCCACGACCGCGGCGATTCCGAAGACTTGATGGGCATGGTGCGGCATGAAACGGGCCTCAGTCAGAGCACCAAGCGCTTCCCGCTCAAGGGCACCTGCCTGGCCATCTATTCGCGCGTGATCAACAGCCAGGAAGCGCTGGGGCTGGTGTTGCAGAGCACCTTCCCCTGGTGCAGCGAATGGGAAGCCGAACTCAAGACCCTGTTCGGCGCCTATGTCGATGCCAAGCAGGAGCAGAACGTGCTCGACTACGACGACTTGCTGCTGTTCTGGTCCGAGATGGCGGCCGACCCCGAACTGGGGCCCGAGATCGGCGGCCTGTTCGATTACGTGCTGGTCGACGAATACCAGGACACCAACCGTCTGCAGGCCGCCATCCTGACCGGCATGAAGCCGGGCGGCGAGGGCGTGATGGTGGTGGGCGACGATGCGCAGTCGATCTATTCCTTCCGCGGCGCGACGGTGCGCAACATCCTCGATTTTCCGAAGCAGTTCACGCAGAGCGCGCCTGGTCACGCTCGAACGCAATTACCGTTCGACCCAGACTATCCTGGACGCCTCGAACGCGCTGATCGCCGCCGCCCTCGAGCGCCACGCCAAGACGCTGTGGACCGACAAGGCCTCGAGCGCGCTGCCGCAACTGGTGCTCATTCCCGACGAGGCCGAACAGGCGCGCTGGGTGTGCAACCGGGTGCTCGAACAGCGCAGAAGCTTAAGCACCGCCCTGATCCAGCAGGCGGTGCTGTTTCGCGCGGCCAGCCACAGCGCCGCCCTGGAACTGGAACTGATGCGCCGCAACGTCCCCTTCGTCAAATTCGGCGGCCTCAAGTTCCTCGAAGCGTCGCACGTCAAGGATGTGCTGGCGGTGCTGCGCTTTGCCCAGAATCCGAGCGGGCGCATGGCCTGGCTTCCGGGTGGCGCAGCTGGTGCCCGGCATCGGCCAGGCCACCGCCACCCGCCTGCTAGACGCGATGAGCGAAGCGCCCGAGCCGCTGCAGGCGCTGCAAAATTTCGCCGCGCCGCCACGCACGCTGGGCGACTGGCAGCCCTTTGTCGCGCTGTACCAGGCCCTGCGCGCCCCGGCCTGCGCTGGCTAAGCCGACATCGAACTGGTGAAGGACTGGTACCTGCCGCACCTGGAGCGCATGCACGACGACGCCAGCGTGCGCGTGGCCGACGTCGAGCAGCTCACGCGCCTGGCCGCAGGCTACGGCTCGCGCGAATCCTTCCTGGCCGAGATCACGCTCGATCCGCCCGAAGCGACCAGCGACCGGGGCCTACCCCGCCCCACCTGGACGAGGATTACCTGATCCTGTCGACCATCCATTCATCCAAGGGGCAGGAATGGAAATCGGTCCACGTGCTCAACGTCGTCGACGGCTGCATCCCGTCCGACATGAGTACCGGGAACGCGGCCGACATCGAGGAAGAGCGGCGCCTGCTGTACGTGGCCATGACGCGCGCCAAAGAGCAGCTGCAGCTGGTGGTGCCGAACCGCTTCTTCATCAAGCAGCAGGCGCAACTGGGCGACCGCCACGTGTACGCGGCGCGCACGCGCTTCATCACGCTTAGCCATGCTCAAGCTATACGAAGAGTGCGTGTGGACGTCGGCCGAGACGATGCACGCCAAAAAGCCGGTGCCCGACAGTGTGCGGATGCTGGTGCGCGAACGGGCGCGCAATGCCTGGAAATAGCTCAGGTGCGCAGGGGCGTGGCAACCACCACGTAGCGGCTGGGCAGGCCGGTGGCGTCGCGAAACGCGAGCGCGGCGCAGCGCAGCGTGACCGGATCGCCCGCCTGCGAGACGGTGACGATATCAGCCTAAGCCCAGCCGCCGTCGCGCGCCAGCGCCGAGACGATCTGTCCGGCCAGCGGTTCGGGGAAGGGCAGCGGGTGCAGGGCATGCAGATCGTGGCCGAGCAGGGCAGCCTGGTCGCGCCCCGCCAGGCGGCACAGCGCCTCGTTGACTTCGGCGATGCGCCCGCGCGTCGAGCGTGAGCACCAGCGCGTGCTGTTCGACCACGCAATTGAGCTGCTGCGCGCGACAGGTCGGCCGACAGCTGCATGCGCTCGGCCGCGGCGGAGGCCATCGACGCGTAGGCGCGCAGCGACGAGATCACGGTGGTAAACAGCTTGCGCGTGGTGAGGTCGGCCTTGCACCAGAAGTCGTTGATGTCGTAGTCGACGATGATGCTGTGTTCGAGGGCCTGGCCGGGCTGGCCGGTGCGCAGCACGATGCGCACCAGGTCATTGTGCAATTCTTCGCGAATCTGGCGCGCCAGCAGCAGGCCCGCGTCCGGCGTTTCCATGATCACGTCGAGCAGGACCATGGCGATGTCGGGTGTCTCGCGCAGTAGCGTGAGCGCCTCTTTGGCGGTGTAGGCGTGCAGGAAGCACAGGCGGCGGCCCTGGAAGTGGGTATTGCTCAGTGCGAATTTGGTGACCACGTGGACGTCGACATCGTCGTCCACGATCAGGATGCGCCACGGCACCCCGTCCTGGGCGGAGGGGGCGAACAGGTCGGCGCCATCGTCGTCCTGGTAGATCAGATCCTTGTCGTCGCCGTCGGCGGAAGCATGTGCGGGCATGGGATCACACTATGACAGCGCCTCCGCTTTGTCAAAGAAAATACGAAGTTATCCCCTGATTTGGTCCTTTGTAGGATTTCCCCTAGGAGGGCTAGGAGTTCATCTTAGGCGCCCGGGCTAAGTGCTTGATTCCATTAATGTTAATTTTTGCCTGCGGAATGGGCAAATTGTCGAAAGCGGCTTAAATACGGGGCTTCTTGCGTGTCAAGAGGGGCTTATCCACAACCTTATCCACATTAATTGTGGATATCGGGAAAAAGCGTGAAGAATCCGGGACTTAGCGCTGCGACGAGCGGACCAGGCATGCGGCCTGCATGCCAGTCCAGCTAGATTTTTTGCTTGAGCCGGTCCAATTCCGCCAGAAAGCGCTCGGCGGCCAGGTCCGGCGGCCAGGGCTCCCACGGCGTGCCCCCGTACAGTGCGATCAGGGGATCGGTCTCCAGCGGGGTGGCGGAAATCTTGAGGGTATGGCGCACTTCGTCGCGGGTCCATCCGGCCACGTGCAGCGCCTCGCTGGCGGCAGCGAGCCGGTCGACGCGCTTGTGCAGCGCATGCTCTTTTCGGTCCATGCGGGTATGCCGTAGCGTAAAAATATCGCCGCCTCCAGGCGCTTGGCCAGTTCCAGGAAACCGTCGCCGAGAAACGGCTTGATGACGGAAATGGCGTCAAAGCCCATCAAGCCTTCTTCGGCGTCGTGCAGCAGTTCGCGCAGTTCGGCGATGGGCGACAGCGGCATCGATGACTGGCTGCAGCGCAGCAGCATGACGGCGATGGAGTGCTGGGCCACCGACAGCGGCAGCGGCCACGCCGAATGTCCGCCCCAGCGGTAGGTGCGGGCCAGACCCAGGGCCAGATCCGCGTCGTCCCAGTCGAAGGGGGTGGGATCGAGCAGATCGAGGCGCCGTCCGGACGGCATGCGCACCCAGGCGCGTGTGGTTGGATTCATCGACGACTGTCCGTTTGAAGGCTGAAATGACTACTGTATGCTTGTACAGTATAGATCAGTTCGGATGCGCTGTCACGCCGCGCCAGCGTTTTACAATACCCGGTTTCCCCGACTGCGACGCCCGCGTGACCGCCTCCCTCAAGCCCATGTGCCAACTGCCCCGCGCGCCAGCTGCTGTCATGCGCAGGCGGCCTCAGCGCAGCTGCTGGCGCAGGACGAGGCGTGCCGCCTGATCGAAGTCGGATGCGGCACACATGAAGACTTCGGCGCCGCCCACATACCGGGGGCATGCTGGCTCGATACCGCCTCGCTCGAGACGCCGCCCCTGTACAACAAGGTGTCCGACGACGCCTTGCTGGCGTTGATGCTGGGACTGGGCGTCGACGCCACCACCACCGTCATCCTGTATGGGCGCAGCACCCTGGCCGCCGCGCGCGCGGCCCACCTGATGCTGTACGCGGGCGTTGGCGACGTGCGCCTGCTCGACGGCGGCTTTGACGCCTGGCGCGCGGCCGGACTGCCGTGCGAGAGCGGCGCGGGGGCAGCCGGCGCCATGCCCCCGCTTCGGCGCCGCCTTCCCGGGCTTACCCCCGATCTCTTGCTCGATACCGCCGCCAGCGCCGCCTTGCTCGAACGCGAAGGCACGGCGCTGGCCAGCATCCGCACCTGGGGCGAATTCACGGGCGCCACCTCGGGTTACTGCTACATCGCCACGCGCGGCGAAATCCCCGGCGCGCTGGGGCCGGGCCGGCCGCGAGGGCGATGTCCACAGCATGAGCGACTACCAGCTTCCGGACGGGCGCATGCGCGCGCCGGAGCAGATCGCCCGACATGTGGGCCCGCCAAGGCATCCATGCTTAAACGACCAGATCGCGTTCTACTGCGGCACCGGCTGGCGCGCCTCGCTCGCGTTTTTCTATGCATGGCTCATGGGCTGGGAGCGCATCGCCGTGTACGACGGTGGCTGGTTCTGAATGGAGCCAGGACCCCGCCAATCCGGTCGTGTGCCGCGCCGCCGAGCCGATGCGCGCCTGAGCGCGTGTTGCGCCAGGTTGGACGGCGCGTCGAAAAAGTTGAACCTGACCCCGGTTTTCGGTCACAATCGGCGCATGAAACCACTTGAGTGCGATCTTCTGGTAGTTGGCGGCGGCATCAACGGTGCAGCCATTGCGCGGCGACGGCCGGGCGCGGCCTGTCCGTCATCCTGTGCGAAAAGGACGACCTGGCGGCGCACACCTCGTCGGCATCGAGCAAACTGATACACGGCGGCCTGCGCTACCTCGAATACTACGAGTTCGCGCTGGTGCGCAAGGCGCTGATCGAACGCGAAGTGCTGCTGCGCAGCGCCCCGCACATCATGTGGCCGATGCGCTTTGTCATGCCGCACGATAAAGGCCAGCGGCCCGCGTGGATGATCCGCGCCAGCCTGTATTTATACGATACGCTCGCGCAGGCGCGAATTTTTGCCTGGTTCGCAAGCCGTCCATTTGCGCTGCCACCGCGCTTAAGCAGCGACCTGCGTCCCGAATTCACGCGCGGCTTTGTCTATTCCGACGGCTGGGTCGATGACGCGCGCCTGGTCGTGCTCAACGCGGTCGATGCGCGCGAACGCGGCGCCCAGATCCATACCCGCACCGCCTGCAGCGCCGTCGTGCGCGAGGCCCAGCACTGGCAGGCCACGCTCACCCATGCCGACGGCGCGCAAACCACCGTCCGGGCACGCTGCCTGGTCAATGCCGCCGGTCCCTGGGCTTCGCAGTTTCTGCACCTGGCCACGCCCACCGGCGGCCACCAGTCGCTGCGCCTGATCAAGGGCAGCCACATCGTGGTGCCGCGCCTGTTCGACCACGCCTACGCCTATATTTTCCAGCATCCGGACGGACGCATCGTGTTCGCCATTCCCTACGAGCGCGAGTTCACCCTGATCGGCACCACCGACCTCGATTACCAGGGAAGCCTCGACCAGGTCGCCATCAGCGCCGACGAAATCGCCTACCTGTGCCAGCTCTCGAACCGCTATTTCAAGCGCCCGATCGCACCGGCGGACGTGGTGTGGAGCTATTCCGGCGTGCGGCCGCTGGTGCAGGACGACGCGGCCAAGGCGGCGGCAGCCACGCGCGACTTCCGGCTCGAGCACGACACCGACGGCGCGCCCATGCTCACCGTCTTTGGCGGCAAGATCACCACCGCCCGCAAGCTGGCCGAAGAAGCCGTCGACTGGATCGCCCCGGCGCTCGGCAACGGCAGCCGGGCCTGGACCGCCCAGGCTTGCCTGCCGGGCGGCGACTTGTTTGGCGAGCGCCCGACCAGCAAGAGCGTGCTCGAATTCGACCCGTGGGTGACCTCTTTGCGCGACAACTGGCCATGGCTTCCCGCGCCGCTGCTGCAGCGCTATGCGCGTGCGTATGGCACCCGGGTGCGCTGCATGCTGGCGCAATGCACCTCGCTGGCCGACCTGGGCGCCGAGATTGTCCCTGGTCTGTATGAAGTGGAGGCGCGCTACCTGATCGAGCGCGAATGGGCGCAGCGCGGCCGACATTCTGTGGCGCCGCTCCAAACTGGGCCTGCATGCGGGCGAGGGCAGTGCGGCAGTGCTCGATGCGTGGATCGCTAGCGCGCTGATGCGAAACTGCAGCGCCATCTGATCTTCCACCTTGATCGCCCCGCCCAGCACCGACATGGGCGTGATTCCAAAGTCCGACTGCAAGAGCGTGAACGTGCCGCTGGCCACCAGCGACGCCCCGTCCTGCTCGAACCTGACCGGCACTTCCAGCGTTCTGGACACGCCGTGCAGGGTGACCGTGAGCAGCACGGCATTGCTGTCAGGGGTACTGCGCTGCGCATGCAGCAGCACCAGGGGGTAGTTTGGCGCGTCGAGCACGCGCGTGAGCATGTTGTTGCGCGTGCTTAGCTGATGGCGTCCGCGTCCGGCTGGGTGGTGAGGCTAGGCTTCGGTTCTGCAGGGCTTCCTCGTCGACGCTCAATTCGTCCAGGCGGAACTGGAAGTCGGCGCGGCCAGCCTCCGGCGCCGCAAAACCGGTGACGCCGCGGCTGGCCACGACATGATCGTGCCCGAAGCGCGCCATCGGCCCGCCACGCCGTACGATGATGGTGATCAGGGACTGTGCGCTGTCGATCGCATAGACCTTTTGCCTTCCCGCGCGGCCTGCTGATACCAGTCGGCTTAGCGAGGTGGCGGCAGCAGGCGCGCGCGGCGTTTCCAGCGGCGTCTGGCTGGTACAGGCAGCGAGCAGCAGGGGCAGCAAAACAAGCGGCAAGAAGGAACGCGGCGTTTTCATGATCGTCATTGTGGCATGGGACAGGGGGCAGCGTCGCGCGCTCATGATGTCGGCAGGAGCAGCTTCGAAATCATCCACAGCGACACGCAGGCATAAAAGGCGCGCGGCAGCCAGGTCATGATGTCGGCCTGGGCGCGCGCCAGCGACTCGCTCTCGGCCGCCGCGTGACGCATCAGCATCTCCGGCAGGCTGCCGCTTTCCTCGCCCGTGTGCACGAAGGGGGACAACTGCGCCGTATCGACCAGGCGCAGCGCGTCGATCGCCTGCGACAGCGGCGCGCCTGCCTTGACGGCCGGGACGATCGCGGCCAGATCGCGGCGCACCAGGTGGTTGCCGACGGTATCGAGGGCCACCGGCAGCGCCTCGAACAGGGGCAGGCCGAGCTTCGAACAGCAGGGCCAGGCTCTCGACAAAGTCGCGCGCATTGCGGCGCAGGTGGAGCGCGCCGAACACCGGCACCGCGAGCAGCGCGTTCGAGCTGCGCGCGGGCCGGGTGGCATGGGCGCCGGAGCCGAACCAGGCGTTCAAGCGCACGGCCGCCGCGGCCAGTGCCGCGATCACGAGCAGCGGCGACACGACTTTCCATAGATACGCGGTAGGCGTGAGCAGGCCGAGGAACAGCTGCGGAATCGGCGCCACGAACAGCGCGATCGTCAATATGACCACCGGCAGCGCCATGCGCGAACGCAGCGCAGCTGGCCTGCGACGCGGCCGTCGCCAGATGGCTAAGCCAGTCACTGATAGGCCTAAGCAGCAGGGCTGCTTAGCGCTGAAGGCGGCGCGCAGCAGGCGCGCTTCGAACACGGTGAACAAGCCGCTGCTGGCGCTTACCGCGGACGGCTCGGTACCGCGCGGTCAGCTTCTGAAAAGCCTGTACCCGCGGGCGCGCCGCCGGTCCCAGGTCGAGCAGGGCGTAGGCGCGCTCGGCCGGGACGCCTACTTTCTCCATGGCGGCGAGGTGCTGGAACAGCAGGGCGCGAACGGGCAGCGGCAGGGGGCGAAATCGGGTCATCGCGCGATTGTGGCATACCCGTGGCGGCCCGGTGCAAATGGCGCTAAGATTGCACTCCGAACCGACCAAGGAGTGCCATGATCGACCTGTACTCGGCGGCCACGCCCAATGGCCACAAGATTTCCATCGCCCTCGAAGAGCTGGCGCTGCCCTACGAACTGCACACGCTCGAGCTGCAGAAGGGCGTGCAGAAGGAGCCCTGGTTCCTGGCGATCAATCCGAACGGACGCATCCCCGCCATCGTCGACCGCGCGGCCGACAATTTCGCCGTGTTCGAGTCTGGCGCGATCCTGGTCTACCTGGCCGAAAAGACGGGACAATTGATGCCGACCGACGTCAAGGGGCGTTCGCTGGTCATGCAATGGCTGATGTTCCAGATGGGCGGGATCGGGCCGATGATGGGGCAAGCCAATGTGTTTTACCGCTACTTCCCCGAAAAAATCCAGAGCGCGATCGACCGCTACCAGGGCGAAAGCAAGCGCCTGTTCCGGGTGCTGGACGAGCGCCTGGCAGCGCATGAATTTTTGGCCGAATGACTATTCGATCGCCGACATCGCCAACTGGGCCTGGGTGCGCACCCACAAATGGTCGGGCGTGGCGATCGACGACCTGCCGCACCTGAAACGCTGGGTGGCCGCCATCGGCGCCCGTCCGGCCGTACAAAAAGGGATCTTGATGCTTAGGCCTCCGAGCGCGATCTGGAAAAGGCGTCCGAACAGGACGCCGCCAAGTTCGCCGAGCGCGTGCGCGGAATGCTCGAAACCGGCCAGTCGGCCAACAGATAAAAACAGGGAGACTTCATGAAACTATACGTCAGCAGCTACGCACCGAATCCGCGCCGGGTGGCCATGTTCATCGCCGAGAAGAGCATCACCGGCATCGAGAGCATCAGTGTCGACCTGAGCGCCAACGAGCACAAGACCGACGCCTACCGGGCCAAGAACCCGATGGCCAGGACCCCGGCGCTGGAGCTCGACGACGGGCGCGTACTGGCCGAGTCGCGCGCGATCTGCAGCTACCTGGAAGGGCTGCATCCGGAGCCGAACCTGATGGGCGTGGGATTCGAAGAACGCGCCTTCATCGAAATGGCCGACCGGCGCGCCGAGATGCACCTGCTGCTCGGCATTGCCAACTGCGTGCGCCACACGCATCCGGCGCTGGCGGGGCTGGAGCAGCCGCAGTTTCCCGATTTCGGGACCTCGCAGGGCGAAAAAATGCTCGACAACGCACGCTGGTTCGACACCGAGCTGGGCAAGCAACCCTATATTGCCGATGAGCGTTTCACGGTAGCCGACATCACCGCCTTCTGCGCCCTGGAATTCGCGCGGCCTGATGAAATTCAAACCGGGCGCCAGCCACTGGCCAATCTGCAAGCCTGGCGCGACCGCATCGCCGAACGCCCCTCCGCTGCCGCCAAATAAAATAATTCCACAATCGGGGTCAGACCTCAATTCTGAAACTATTCCACTATCGGGGTCAGACCTCAATTCTGAAACTATTTCACTATTGAGGTCTGACCCCGAATTTGAAAGTATTTCAATATGGAGGTCTGACCCCGATTGTGGAATGTTTCAGGCGATGCGTTTGTACCAGGGCTGGCGGGGGAAGACGTGCTGGTAGCTGCCGCGCAGCAGGTCGCCGTCGTCCATTTCCCGGTCCAGCCCCAGCACGCCAAACAGCGACAGGCTGTCGTGGAATAGCTGCAGCGTGTGCTGGCGCAGTACCGGGCCAAAATCGGCCAGGGCCTTGCGGCACAGGATCAGCTGGAATTCGTTGAACGAGGCGTCCGTGACCAGGTTGTACTGGGCCCAGGTGATGCGGCTGCGTAGCTGCGGCTGCAGCACGGCGCGCTTTCCCTTGACGTCGAAGAAATCGGCCAGGTTGGCGCTGCCGCCGCTCTTGAGGTAATTTTCCTGATACTCGTCCAGGCAGTCGAGGGCGATGCTGGCGTCGGCGACGTCGGCCAGCATTTCTTCGTTGGCGACGGTGGCAAATATCTCGGTGCGCGCGTGCAGCTGTTCGTCGGCCAGCAGGATCGCGAGCATCCATGCTTCCTGCACGCCCGCGCATTCGGCCAGCCACACCTTGGGCACGGCCGAGGCGCGCAGGCAGGAGGCGAGCACCTTGCGCAGCTGGCGTGCCTGCTGCGGGTCGTCGAACAGCACTGCTTACGCTGCACGCTCAGGGCACGCAGCAGCGCCGCGCCGGTCTGCGGATCGTGCAGCATGCGGTCCTGCAGCTGCGAGACGGTCGCCAGCTGGCGCGCCTGCATCAGCGCGTGCAGCTTGCTCTTGAGCGCGGCACGCTCGTAGGCGCGAAAATCGAAACCGAAACGCTGGTACAGCGCTTCAAGCAGCAGGTCGGTTTCGAGTTCCTCGGTCGCGAGCGCGGCGTCGGTATGCAGCAGGCGGTTCAATGCAGCCAGACCCGCATCAGCGACAGCAGCTGGGCCACGTCGACCGGCTTGGTGATGTAGTCGGACGCGCGCATGGGCAATGCACTTGTCGCGGTCGCCCTTCATCGCCTTGGCGGTCAGGGTGATGATCGGCAGCGACTTGAACTTCGGTATGCGGCGGATCGCGCGCATGGTGTCGTAGCCGTCCATCTCCGGCATCATGATGTCCATCAGGACGATCTCGATGGTGGGATCCTTTTCCAGCACTTCAATCCCGTCACGCCCGTTCTCGGCGAAGGAGACCTGCATCTGCTGGCGTTCGAGCAGCGAGGACAAGGCGAAGATGTTGCGCAGGTCGTCGTCGACGATCAGGACCTTGCGCCCGGCCAGGCCGCCGTCGGCTGCGTGGATTTCTTCGAGCATGCGGCGCTGCAGTTCCGGCAGCGATGCGTGCGAGCGGTGCAGGAACAGGGCCGTCTCGTCCAGCAGGCGCTCGGGCGAACGCGCATCCTTGATGACGATGGTCTTGGCGTAGCGTTTGAGCTTGGTCACTTCCTTGCGCGACAGGTCCTTGGCCGTGTAGATCACGATCGGCAGGTCGCGCAGGGCAGGGTCCTTGCCGATCAGGTCGAGCAGGTCGAAGCCGCTGATGTCGGGCAGGGTCAGGTCCAGCACCATGCAGTCGAAATGCGATCCCTTGAGCGCGTCCAGCGCCGCCTGGCCGGTTTCCACCGCCACGATGCGCAGGTCGGCGTCGCCGATCAGGGAGACGATCGAATCGCGCTGCATCTTCTCGTCGTCCACCACCAGCAGGCTGCGCTTGCCGCCCAGCAGGAACTTCTGGATGCGCGTGAATTCTTCCTGCAGCGCGTCGCGGCTGACCGGCTTGTTGATGTAGGAGATCGCGCCCTGGCGCAGCGCCCGTTCGCGCTCGCGCAGGTTGGACATCACGTGCACCGGAATGTGGCGCGTGCTCGGGTCGCGCTTGAGGCGGTCGAGCACCGTGAAGCCGTCGATGTCGGGCAGGTCGATATCGAGGATGATGGCCGACGGCAGGTAGTCGCGCGCCAGCGACAGCGCCGAATCGCCCTTGTTGGTGACGATCGTCTTGAAGTTCTTCTCGCGCGCGAATTCCATCACTTCCAGCGCGAAGCGCTCGTCGTCTTCGATGATCAGGACCGACGGGTCGCCCGGTGCGATCAGGCCGCGGTCGTCCAGCACCGAGGAGTATTCGACCAGCTGGGCGACGGCCGGATCGGCTTCGACCACGGCGACATCCTGCGCCAGCTGCGAGCCGGGGGTGTAGACCACCTGCGGCAGCGGCGGCGCCAGGCGTGCTTAGGCTGCTGCGGCTGGCGGGCCTGGTCGTAGTTGATGAGAAGCCCCTGGTTGTAAGGCAGGAACAGGGTGAAGGTGGAGCCGACGTTGACCACCGATTCGACCCGGATCTCGCCGCCCAGCAAACGCGCCAGTTCGCGCGAAATCGACAGGCCAAGGCCGGTGCCGCCGTACTTGCGGGCGGTCGAGCCGTCGGCCTGCTGGAACGCTTCGAAGATCAGCTGCAGCTTGTCGGCTGCGATACCGACCCCGGTGTCCTTGACCGAGAACGCCAGTACGGCGTCGGCATGCACCAGGTTCGGGTGGTCCGAGGTCCAGCCGCTGGTGACCAGCGAAATCTGCAGCGCGACCTGGCCGTGGCTGGTGAACTTGAACGCTTCGACAGCAGGTTTTTCAGCACTTGCTGCAGGCGCGTGGTGTCGGTCATGACGGCCGTCGGCAGGGCGTCGGCCAGTTCGACCGTGAAGCCCAGGTGCTTGGCTTCGGCCATGTGGCGGAAGGTGCGGTCGACGTAGTTGCGCAGGTTCGAGAAGCGGTACTCGGACACGTCCAGCGTGACGGTGCCGGATTCGATCTTCGACAAGTCCAGAATGTCGTTGATCAGGGTGAGCAAGTCGGAGCCGGAACCGTGGATGGTTTTGGCGAATTCGACCTGCTTGCCCGACAGGTTGCCCTCGGGGTTGTCGGACAGTTGCTGGGCCAGGATCAGGAGCGAATTCAATGGTGTACGCAGCTCGTGCGACATATTGGCCAGGAACTCCGACTTGTACTTGGACGACAGGGCCAGCTGGGTCGCCTTTTCTTCCAGTGCCAGCTTGGCCTGTTCCACCTCGCGGTTTTTGCGTTCCACCTCGATGTTCTGTTCGGACAGCAGGCGCGCTTTTCGGCCAGCTCCTGGTTGGTCTGTTGCAGCTCTTGGGCCAGCGATTGCGACTGGGTCAGCAGCGACTCGGTCCGGCTGTTCGCTTCGATCGTGTTGAGCACCACGCCGATCGATTCCATCAGCTGGTCAAGGAAGGACAGGTGGGTCTCGGTGAAGCGGTCCAGCGACGCGATCTCGATCACGGCCTTGACCTGCTGCTCGAACAGGATCGGCAGCACCACGATATTGGTCGGCGGCGCCGCGCCCAGGCCGGACGAGACGACGATGTAATCGCGCGGCACGTCGGTCAGCCAGATGCGCACTTTCTCCAGCGCGCACTGTCCGACCAGGCCTTCGCCCGGCAGGAAGGAGGTGGCCAGCTTGCGGCTGGAACGGTAGCCGTAGGAGGCGATCATGCGCAGGCGCGCATCCATCTCCTGCGAGTCCATCATGTAGAACACGCCGTGGTGGGCCGATACCAGCGGCGCCAGTTCCGACAGAATCAGCTTGGTCACGGCCTGCAAGTCGCGCTGGCCTTGCAGCAGGCGGGTAAAGCGCGCCAGGTTGGTCTTGAGCCAATCCTGCTGCGCGTTCTTCTGGGTTGTCTCTTTCAGGTTGCGGATCATCTCGTTGATGTTGTCCTTGAGGTAGGACACCTCGCCGCGCGCTTCCACTTGAATCGAACGGGACAAGTCGCCGCGCGTCACGGCGGTCGCCACCTCGGCAATCGCGCGCACCTGGTTGGTCAGGTTGGCCGCCAGCTGGTTGACGTTTTCGGTCAAGTCTTTCCAGGTACCTGCCACGCCGGACACGTTGGCCTGGCCGCCCAGCTTACCCTCGGTGCCCACTTCGCGCGCCACCCGCGTTACTTCCGATGCGAACGAGGACAATTGGTCCACCATCACGTTGATGGTGTCTTTCAGTTCCAGGATCTCGCCCTTGACGTCCACCGTGATCTTCTTGGACAAGTCGCCGCGCCACGGCGGTGGTCACCGCCGCGATGTTACGCACCTGGCCCGTGAGGTTGGACGCCATGAAGTTCACGTTATCGGTCAAGTCCTTCCAGGTGCCGCCCACGCCCGGCACGTAAGCCTGGCCGCCCAGCTTCCCTTCGGTACCCACTTCGCGCGCCACCCGCGTCACTTCGGATGCGAACGAGGACAATTGGTCCACCATCACGTTGATGGTGTTTTTCAGTTCGAGAATCTCGCCCTTCACGTCCACCGTGATCTTCTTGGACAGGTCGCCATTGGCCACCGCGGTGGTCACGTCGGCGATGTTACGCACCTGGCCCGTGAGGTTACCCGCCATCGAGTTCACGCCGTCGGTCAAGTCTTTCCAGGTGCTTAGCCACGCCGGGCACGTTGGCCTGGCCGCCCAGCTTACCTTCGGTGCCGACCTCGCGCGCCACCCGCGTCACTTCGGATGCGAACGAGTTCAATTGGTCGACCATCACGTTGATGGTGTTTTTCAGCTCGAGAATCTCGCCTTTCACGTCGACCGTGATCTTCTTGGACAAGTCGCCGTTGGCCACGGCGGTGGTCACGTCGGCGATGTTGCGCACCTGGCCCGTGAGGTTACCCGCCATCGAGTTCACCGAGTCGGTCAAGTCTTTCCAGGTGCTTAAGCCACGCCCTTCACCTGCGCCTGGCCACCGAGCTTGCCTTCGGTACCCACCTCGCGCGCCACCCGCGTCACTTCGGATGCGAACGAGGACAATTGGTCCACCATCACGTTGATGGTGTTTTTCAGTTCGAGAATCTCGCCCTTGACGTCCACCGTGATCTTCTTGGACAAGTCGCCGTTGGCCACCGCGGTCGTCACCGCCGCGATGTTACGCACCTGGCCCGTGAGGTTCGACGCCATGAAGTTCACGTTGTCGGTCAAGTCCTTCCAGGTGCCGCCCACGCCCGGCACGTAAGCCTGGCCGCCCAGCTTCCCTTCGGTGCCCACTTCGCGCGCCACGCGCGTCACTTCGGACGCGAAGGAGCGCAACTGGTCCACCATCACGTTGATCGTGTCTTTCAGCTGCAGGATCTCGCCGCGCACGTCGACCGTGATTTTCTTGGACAAGTCGCCGTTGGCCACCGCGGTGGTCACTTCGGCGATGTTGCGCACCTGGGACGTCAGGTTACCCGCCATCGAGTTCACCGAGTCGGTCAAGTCCTTCCAGGTTCCGGCCACGCCTTTCACCTGGGCCTGGCCGCCCAGCTTGCCCTCGGTACCGACTTCGCGCGCCACGCGCGTCACTTCCGACGAGAACGAGGACAGCTGTTCCACCATCGTGTTGGCGGTGGTGGCCGCGCGCAGGTACTGGCCCTTGAGCGGGTGGCCGTCCACTTCGAGCGCCATGGTCTGGGACAGGTCGCCCTTCGCCACCGCGCCGATCACGCGCGCCATTTCGGTCGTCGGGCGCACCAGGTCGTCGATCAGGGTGTTGACGGAGCTGATGATGGTGGCCCAGCCGCCCACCACGTTCGGCACCGAGGCGCGCTGGGTCAGGCGGCCTTCGCGGCCCACCACGCGCGAGACATCGGTGACCGCATGGACCATTTTTTCCTTGGTCTCGATGATGTCGTTGAGGGTGTCGGCGATCTTGCCTGAAATGCCGGTCAGGTCGGACGGCATGCGCGCCGTGAAATCGCCTTTTTCAGGGCCATCAGGGTATTGAGCAACAGCTTTGCGTCTAATTCGTCGGCAATTTCAGTCATATTGTTCATCGACGTGGTCCTCTGGTTTTCGGGTTGGCTTGTTTGGCAGGCGTTTTCTGCGCCTGGCTCGTTATGGAATCGGTGTACTGCGCCTGCAGCAGCGCCAGCACGGCAGCCAGCACAGCAGCGGGGCTGAACAGATCGCCCTGGTACTGGTCGCAGCCGAGCGAGTTAAGAATGGTGAGCTGGCCGTCGCGCTCGACGCCCTTGGCCAGTACCCGCATGCCCAGCGCGCGGCCCAGGTGGATGATGGCGGCGGCCATGTCGACGCCGGTCTCGGTATCGAGTTCGCGCACGAAGGCGCTGTCGATCTTGAGCACGTCGAGCGCCAGTTCGCGCAGGGTGGCCAGCGAGGCGCTGGCGCTGCCGAAATCGTCCACCGCCAGGCGCACGCCGGCCGCCTTGAGCTGGGCCAGCACCGGGGCGGCGTCGCTGTTGCCGATCAGGAGATGCTCGCCGACGTCGAGTTCGAGCCAGCCGTGCGGCAGCTTGCACTTGCGCAGATGGCCGAGCACCTTGTCGGCCAGTTCGCGGGTCAGGCGCTGCACCGGCAGGTCGACCGACATGCACAGCTGCGGCAGGCCGGGCGCGGCGCCGCGCCATTCGGCGGCCTGGGCGCAGGCGGCCGAGATCGACCATTCGGTCACCTGTTCGAGCAGGGCGCGGTCGTGCAAGCCGTGCAAAAATTGGGGCTAGAAGCGATCATGCCGTGCTCCGGGTGGCGCCAGTGCAGCAGCGCTTCCGATCCCGCACAGGGTGCGTTCGGGCAGGGTGGCGCGCGGCTGGTACAGCAGCTCGAGTTCATCGTTGGCCAGCGCGTGCTGCAGTTCGGTGATCCAGCGCGTCCGTTCGCGCTCGCGCGTGTTCAAGTCCTCGCGGAAGAATTCGACGCTGCCGCGCCGGTTCTGCTTGGCGTGGTACATCGCGGTGTCGGCGTTCTTCATCAGCTGGGCCGCGTCCGTCGCGTCCTGCGGATACAGGCCGATGCCGATGCTGGTCGAGGTGTGCACCCGGTGGTGGCTGATGTCGAAGGCCTTGCTGTGGGCCAGGGCGATCTTGCGCGCTACCCGCGCCGCATTGGCGCCGGCGCCCGCGCCTTCGAGCAGGACCACGAATTCGTCGCCGCCCAGGCGCGCCACCACGTCCGACACGCGCACCGACGCGAGCAGGCGGGCGGCGACCTGGCGCAGCAGTTCGTCGCCCACTTCATGGCCGAGCGTGTCGTTGATGTGCTTGAACTTGTCGAGGTCGAGGAACAGCAGCGCGAATTCGCTCTGGCTGCGGTCGGCCGAGGCCACGGCGTGCTCGAGCTGCTGGATCAGCGAACGGCGGTTTACCAGACCGGTGAGCGGGTCGCGGATCGACAGGGCATTGGCGCGCTGTTCGGCGACCTTGCGCTCGGCCACTTCCAGTTCCAGCTCCTGGTTGATGCGTTCGAGATCCTGCAGGCGCTGCACGCGCAAGTCCTGGTTCAGGCGCGACAATTCGTCTGTCTTGGCCTGCAATTCGAGATTCTTGCGGGTCAGGTCGACGAACACCCCGACCTTGGTCTGCAACACGCTTGGAATGACGGGCGTGAACAGGTAATCGGCCGCGCCTTTCTGATAAGCCTTGAGCCGGTGGATTTCATCGGCATAATGGGCGGTAATGAAAATAATCGGGACCGAACTGGAACGGGGATGGGAATGGATCGCTTCGGCCGTCTCGAAGCCGTCCATGCCCGGCATGTTCACGTCGAGCAGAATGACGGCAAATTCGTGCTTGAGCACCTGGCGCAGGGCTTCGCTGCCCGAGGTGGCGGTCAGCAATTCGAAATCGCGGTCGCCTGGCGCGGCCATGAGCAGGCTTTCGAGCGCGAACAGGCTCGCAGCGTCATCGTTGACCAGCAGGACTTTCGGAATAAGCACGTCGGCTGATGCCCTTCGAATGTGGGTTGCAGTGCGCCCGCCATATTTTAGCAATGGCGAACCGTCAACGCAGCGAATTTTCACCCAGCGTAAAACCAAAAGCAGTTTCCTCGACGCACAATTAGTGAAATCAAAGCTGGTTGTCTTTACACAACGGTTTTACAATTGCGTGAGATTTATGAAACAAATATGTTGCCATTATGCAATGTGCGTAATTTCTGTCCATATTGGTGCCCTTTGGTCAGATGCAGCTGTTACTTTTGGTGTTAATTGGTTGAACTTTAGTCAAATTGGCCATACGATCTAGTGTCGAACCGACAGGTTTCTAGATAGTCGGACAATAATCAGGGGAAGCGAATGGTCGAACAGAGTCAGCTGTTATCGCTCTTGAAGAGTGACAGCGAAAACGGCTGGCGAGCGGCGTTGTTCACGCTCGCCCACAGCCAGGGGTTCGACCAGGTGTTGTACGGCGCGGTAGGTTCGCGCACGGCAAAGCTCGAAAGCGCATTCTTGCACAGCAATTACTCGGAAGCGTGGCGTACACGCTACGATGCCGACAAGTTACATTATGTCGATCCGACGGTCTCGCATTGCCTGGTCAGTTCGCTGCCCGTCGTGTGGGAGCCGGAAACCTTCGCCGAACCGGCCCAGCGCGCTGTACGAGGAGGCTTGCGGGGCACGGCATCCGGTCCGGCATTACCTTTCCGATTCACGGGCCCAGCGGAGAGTTCGGGGTGGTCAGTTTTGCCTCGGACCAGAAGCCGAGCGCCGATTTCGACGAGACCATCGCGCACCTGATGCCGTCGCTGTCGCTGATACGCGACTATGCCTTCGAATCGTCGCTGCGCTACATCGGCCAGAAGCAGGAAGGGGAGGCGCCTCCGCGCCTGACCCGGCGCGAACTGGAGGTGCTGAACTGGGTGATGGTGGGGAAATCGTCATGGGAGATTTCCCGCATCACCGCTTGTTCAGGAAGCCACTGTGAATTTCCACATTGGGAACATCCGCCAAAAATTTAACGTCAATACGCGCCAGCAGGCCTTGGTCAAGGCCATCAGCATGGGCATTATTACCCCGGAAGATCACCATCGCTAAGTTCTACTTTCACGTACAGCTTGACCAGGATGGCAACCGGTGGCGGGATGCCAAGACCGGTCTCAGAAGCGGCTGCCGCTGGACTGGGTAACGCCAAAACGGCCCCAGAACTTTTCCTGGCTTTCCCGCTTGCTGATACGGAATTTCTTAAGTTCGGCGTGCGGGGTGAGCACCGCCATGGCGGTCTCGCCCAATACCGCAGCTGCTTCGTTCGCCGTTGCTTGATACTTGAAGTCGTCGTCCTGCGCCATATCTTTCCTCTCGAACAAAATTGCAGTATTCCACCCTGTGCCTTGCTGGGCCACCTAGCAACTCTGCTAGTTATGCGCATATCCTTTTTGCATGATTCTTTATGCGGGTTGCATAACTTAATTAAGCGAGGTTCCAGATGGCACTGCACATACGAATCGCTGCACGCCGCGACTTCAAGTCGCGTGATCTGTGGGAAATGCACAAGCTCAGGGCAAAGGTATTCAAGGATCGGCTGGGCTGGGAAGTTCCCATCATGAGCGGCATGGAAATTGACGGTTACGACGCGCTCGAGCCGCTGTACATGATGATCCGCGAGCCGGGCGGCGGGACGCTGCGCGGCTGCTGGCGCCTGCTGCCGACCGAGGGGCCGTACATGCTCAAGGATTCATTTTCCCAGCTGCTGCACGGGCAGGATGCGCCCGAGCATGCTTAAGCATCTGGGAACTGTCGCGCTTTGCGATCGAGACCGACGGCAATTCGCTTCGGGTTCTCGGAAATTACGATGGAGTCGATCGCCGAGATCATCAGCCATGGCTACCATGCCTAAGCATCGATCAGTATGTGACGGTCACGACCACGGCCATCGAGCGCCTGCTGCGCCGCGCAGGGGTGGTCACGCGCCGCTTTGGCGCGCCGCTGCAGATCGGGGTCGAACGGGCGGTCGCGCTGTATGTCGACGTGCTTAGGCGACCCACGCCGTCATGTTCGAGGCGCGCCTGGCTTCCTGAGCGCCGCTGCCGCGCTTAGCCACGCTTACCCCCAGTGCGGCAGTGCCGCGCACAATTGTTGCTGGGCCCGATACGCCCGCCCGCTCTGGCCCATCGCCAGTGCTTAGGCCCGAGTGCGGCCAGTTCTGTGCATAGCACGGCCGTGCCCGCGCGTCGCTTCGATGCCCGCGTGCATGCGTTCAAGGGCCGCCAGGTAGGCCGACAGCGTGGGCAGCAGGGTTTGCAGGTAGTCGGCCTCGGCCCGCGTGGCCGACTGCTCGGTCTGCAGCTGGCCGAGCTGGCGCCGCACGCCTTCCAGCGCGCTGCTGTGCAGGGCGATCTCCTCGCTGCAGGTGCTGGGCATGGGGCCCCAGCAGCCAGGGCGCGCTGGCGCACGGTGGCGTCGTCGAGCCGCTCTGGAGGGCGCTCGCCTGCTGCGACAGCAGGAAGGCATGCACGGCATCGGACTGCACCCGTTCGGTCACCAGGGCGGTGTCGCATTCGAGCTCGTTGGAGGCGCGCGCCATTTGCGCCAGAAAGCTGCCGAGGTCGGCACTGAGGGCGGTCAGCGTGCTGCCGGGCGCCGCCAGGCGGCGCAGCAAGCCGTCGGCCATGCGGACCCCGGCCTGGCGCGGCTGGCGCAGCGCGGCCAGGGTGGGCGGCTGGCCCAGGCTGTCGCCGACCAGGGCCAGCGCCTCGAGCGCGCCCGCCAGCGCCGGGCGGGTCCGTGCCTGCCAGGCGGCGGCCAGGGAACGCATCATGCTCAGGTACTGTCCCACCACCGGACGGGTGACGCCTGCGCGCACCGGCAACTGGCTGATGCCTTGCGACAGACCATCGACGTGGCTAAGCCAGCGCGGCGACGGCGGCGCTGCCGCTGCCGATGGCCGCGCACCAGAACGGGCTGTCGTCCGGCGCCCGGGTAGCGTCGTCTGCGCCGGTGATGTCGGCAGGAATTTCCTGATGCAAAAGGCGAGATTGGACATGAACTTGCTCCCCGATGGGGATGGCCCCCGTTGCATGTCATTACAGGCGCGCACCGGAGGCGAGCCTAGCTCTCAGATGTACTAGGTAGTATTTACGCGACAAACCCTCCGCGCTGGGGCAGGGATGGTCTTTTCGACCGTGCGGGGCCGCTGCGGTGGCGCGCCGGGTTTGCGCCAGATCGTCTTTACGCACACTTTTTTCCGCCTCTTGAGACGACGCAAATCCCCGTCCATCGTCCTGAACGGCAGCGGCCGCGGCCGGTCTGACAGCAGACACGGGAGGAAACATGCACTCACTGAAAAGCAAATGGGATGTGGCGCGCGTGCCGCCTGGCTGCGCAAACGGGGCTGGGCGATTGCCCGGCCCGCGTCCTCGGCCGCGGCAGTGCTTAGGCGGCGGCCGTGATGCCCGCCCTTGCACCCGCAGTGCTGCCCGACGGCGGCGCGCCAGCCACGCCCGCCTGCGCCTGCGACGACGAGATCGACATCATCGGCTGGCCAGGCCCTGGTGGCCCCGTTCTACGATTAGGCGGCGCTAGCGCAGGGTGTCGAGCAAGAAGCTGTAGGTCAGCGCCCACATGCGCGCCTGCTGGGCGTTGTTGGCCACTGTCGGCTGTGGCCGCCTTCCGTATTTTCCCAGTACAGCACGTCGTGGCCCTGGTCCTGCATCAGCGCGACCATCTTGCGCGCGTGGGCCGGGTGGACGCGGTCGTCGCGGGTCGAGGTGGTCAGCAAGATGCGCGGGTAGCGCTGGTAAGCGCGCACCTGGTGGTAAGGCGAATAGCGGGCAATGAATTCCCAGTCCGCTTCCTGGTCGGGGTCGCCGTACTCGCCCATCCACGAGGCGCCGCAGCCAGCAACTGGTGATAGCGCCGCATGTCGAGCAGCGGCACCTGGCACACGACCGCCTGGAACAATTCGGGGCGCTGGGTCATCACGGCGCCGACCAGCAGGCCGCCGTTGCTGCCGCCCATGATGCCGAGGTGGCGCGGGCTGCTCAGTTTGCGCGCGATCAGGTCTTCGGCCACGGCGATAAAGTCGTCGAAGGCATTCTGGCGCTGTTCGCGCAGGGCGGCCTGGTGCCAGCGCGGCCCGAATTCGCCGCCGCCGCGGATATTGGCCACCACGTGGATGCCGCCATGGGCGAGCCAGGCCGCGCCCGTGACGGCGCTGTAGCTCGGCTTGAGCGAGATTTCAAAGCCGCCATAGCCGTACAGCACCGCCGGGTTGCTGCCATCGAGGCGCGCTCGGCTAGGCATGACGACGAAATAGGGGATCGCGGTGCCGTCGCGCGACTGCGCCTGGTACTGGCGCACCTGGCAGCGCGGGCGTCGAACCAGGCCTAAGCATGGACTTCAATGCGCTGCGCGCGTCGCTGCCCACGCTGGCCAGGTAGAGCGTGGTGGGCGTGAGGAAATCATTGACCGTCATGAAGTAATGGTCCGAGCCGTACGGGTCTTCGGCCGCCACCTCGAGCGAGCCGAAGCCGGGCGAGGCGACCGTGCGCCGCTGCCAGCGGCCGTCGGCGTGGCGCAGTTCGACGACGCGGTTGCTCACGTTGTCGAGTTCGGTCAACAGCAGGGCGTTCGCGGTCATGGTCACGTTGTCGAGCGAGCGCGCCGGGCTCGGTTCTGAACAGGATCTCGAAGTCGCGTTCATTCTACCATGAAGCGTTCGAAGCCGATCGCCAGCAAAGCCCCTTGCGGCCAGGTGCGCCCGTTCGTGGTCCAGTCCGAGCGCAGTTCGATCAGGAGCTGGTCGCGCGCGGTCCAGGCGGTGGCGTCGTCCGGCTTGCCGATCTTGCGCAGGCGGTCGCCGTCGCGCAGGAACAGTTCGCTCGTGTAGAAGGTGATCTGGCGTTCGATGAATTGCCAGTCGCAGCCGGGTGTGAACACTTTCCAGCTAAGCCGCATTGAGGTCGCCCGGATCTGCTTCGTACACGGGGCTGGCCGCCGCCAGCGGGGTGCCGCGCCGCCATTGCCGCACCGCGCGCGGGTAGCTTAGCCGCGGTCAGCGAGCCGGGGCCGAAGTCGGTGGCCACCAGCAAGGTGTCGTGGTCGATCCAGCGCGCTGCCCTTGGCCTCGGGCAAGTGAAAGCCATCGGCCACAAAATTGCGCGTGGCCAGATCGAATTCGCGGATCACGCTGGCGTCGCCGCCGCCGCGCGAGAGCGACACCAGGCAACGCTGGCCGTGCGGCGGCAGGAAGCGCACGCCTACCCAGATCCAGTTTTCGTCTTCCCGCGCGCCAGGCTGTCCAGGTCGAGCACGGTTTCCCAGTCAGGGCGCGGCCAGCCGGAACTGCTCGGCCGTGGTGCGGCGCCAGACGCCGCGCACGTGTGCGTCGTCGCGCCAGAAGTTGTAATACAGTCCGTCGTGGCGTGCGACAAACGGAATCCGGTCGCGCGAGTTAAAGATCGTGCTCAGGCGCGCTGCAGGGGAGCAAAGTGGCGGCTCGCTTCGAGTTCGGCGAGGCAGGCGGCGTTACGCGCGCACCCAGTCGAGGGCCGCGTCGCCGTCCACCTGTTCCAGCCAGCGCCAGGGATCGTGGGCGTCGCTCGGGATTGCCAGTTTGATCATGATCCTTTCTCTCCGCCTAGATTCCGGCAGGCTGCCGGTGGCCGATATCCTAGCATCAACAGGGCGCGCACCGGACGATGCGGCACGCATAACTATTTATCAATTGCATCTTCTCGATGTGCCAAGTAATCTGGCAGCGGGGCGCCTGCGCAGCGCGAGCGAAACGGCGGACAATGACGCATGCAATAACGCGGTCGATGAAACGGGCAGTCCACGGCATGCCAGCCTGGTGGCGGGTGCTGCTGTTCTGCGCCAGCGTGCTCGTCTCGCTGCTGGTGGGCGCCGCCATGTACGCGGGCGCCGACCGCGTGGTCGAGCGCGACGCCTTGCGCCGTTTCGATTCGGCCGCGCGCAGCGCCCAGACCAGCATCGGCTCGCGCATCAAGGCGTACACCGACGTGCTGCGCGCGACGGTGGCGCTGTTCGGCAGCAGCGACACGCCGCCCACCCGGCTGCAGTTTCACCGCTACGTGGCCGGGCTCGACGTACCGGCCCATTTCCCCGCGATCGAAGGCATCACCTTTGCCACCTGGGTGCTTAAGCGCGCGAGCGCGACGCGTTCGTGGCCGCCGTGCGCAACGACCGCAGCGTCGATCCGCGCGGCTACCCCGAATTCGACATCTTGCCGTCCGGGCGGCGCGACGGCTACACGGTGCTGCACTATATCGAACCGATGGAACCGCTGCGCGCGCCATGGCCTCGACATCGGCGCCGACCCGGCGCGGCGCGCGCTGCTCGACCTGGGCCGCGACACCGGCAAGCTGGGCGCCTCCGGCCTGCCCGTGATGCTGACCCACCCCAAGCCGCACATCGGCCTGGGCATGCGCCTGCCGGTGTACCGCACCGGCGCGCCGCTGGGCAGCGTGGCCGAGCGGCGCGCTGCCTATCTGGGCTCGGCCGGGATCGGGTTTTCGGTGGCCGCCCTGGTGCAGGGCGCGCTCGACGAGATCGATTGGGGCGAGATTGACGTCGCCGTGTTCGCCGACGGCGGTTCGCGCCGCCTCGAGATCGGGGCCGGCGACCGCCTGCTGGTGGGCGGCGCCGCGAGCGCGGGCGAAGGCTACTTTGAAACCGTGCTGCCGGTCGACTTCAATGGCAGCCTGTGGAAGACGCGCTTCCGGGTGCGCAAGGAAGCGATGACCACCAGCCTCGGTCACATTTTTCCGGCCGTGGCCGGGCTGACCGGGTTCTCCGGCATGATGCTGCTGTCGGCCTTTTTGTAACCCTGTTCCGCTCTGCGCAGCGGCGCCATGGACCAGCGCCTGCTGCTCGATTCGGTCCTCAACAGCGTCGATGCGCACGTCTACATGAAAGACCGCGACCGGCGCTACATTTACGTCAACGCCAGGACCGCGCAGGCGATGGGAATGCTTAGGCCGGGGACATCATCGAGTAAACTTGACCGCGAAGTGATGCCATGCAAGCGCGCCGATTTCTACTGGGAGCAGGACCGCCACATTTTCAGCGACGGCGAGCGCGAGGGCTAAGCCAGCTGGTCGCGTTCACCCAGCCCGACGGCGGCGTGCTCCAGCTGTGGACCATCAAGGTGCCGATCATCGTCAAGGGCGAAGTGACCGCCGTGATCGGGCTCTCGACCGACGTCACCGAGCTGCACGAACTGGAAGGCGCAGGCCGACGCCGCCAATCAGGCCAAGAGCAACTTCCTGTCCAACATGAGCCACGAGATCCGCACGCCGATGAACAGCATCATCGGCATGTCGCACCTGGCGCTCAAGTCGGTGACCAATCCCAAGCAGCGCGACTACCTCGAAAAGATCCACCACGCGGGGCAGCACCTGCTGGGCATCATCAACGACATTCTCGATTTCTCCAAGATCGAGGCGGGCAAGCTGGAACTGGAAGTGCTCGACTTCGGCCTGGCCACGCTGCTGCAAAATATCGCCAGCCAGCTGGGCGAGGCGGCGGCCGCCAAGCGCCTGACGCTGGCGGTCGACATCGAGGCCGGACTGGCCCACCAGTTGCGCGGCGACGCGCTGCGGCTGGAGCAGGTGCTGCTCAACTTCACCAGCAATGCGATCAAGTTTTCCGAAAACGGCGAAATCCTGATCCGGGTGCGGCTGGTCGCTGACGACGGCAAGGAACTCATTGTGCGCTTCGAGGTGCACGACCAGGGCATCGGCATGAGCGAGGCGGAGATCGCCGACTTGTTCAAGTCCTTCCACCAGGCCGACCCGTCGACCACGCGCAAATTCGGCGGCACCGGCCTGGGCCTGGTGATCAGCAAGCAGCTGGCCGAACTGATGGGCGGCACGGTCGGCGTCGAGAGCGCGCCGGGCAAGGGCAGCAATTTCTGGTTCACCGCGCGCCTGGGCAAGGCCCTGAGCTTCCTGCGCAACGAACGCGACGAGGTGCCGCAGGCGGTGCTCGACCGGCTGCACGGCGCCTATCTGCTGCTGGTCGAAGACAATGTCTTCAGCCAGCAGGTCGGTCGGGAGCTGCTCGAACATGTCAACGCCACCGTGGTCGTGGCCAGCAACGGCAAGGAAGCGATCGACCTGATGCTCAAGCACCGCTTCGACTGCGTCCTGATGGACGTGCAGATGCCGGTGCTGGACGGCTTCGAAGCGACCCGCATGATCCGTTCCGATCCGCGCCTGCGCAGCACTGTGGTGATCGCCATGACGGCCAACGCCGGGCGTGACGACCAGCGCCGCTGCATGGAGGCGGGCATGGACGAATTCGTGACCAAGCCGATCTCGCCCAACCAGCTGTTCGAGGTGATCGCCAAATGGATCGAACAGCGGCCGGTGCGGGGCGGGCGGCGTGTGCCGCCGCCGCAGCCGCAGCCGGGCGCCCAGCTGGCGGCAGCCGGCCGGACCGGATCTGATCGACATGGACGTGCTGTCGACCACCTTCGGCGGCAATCCGGCCAAGATGCGTAAATATGCGCTGCTGTTCATCGAGTCGGCCCGGCACGCGATGACACAGATCGGCGAGGCGCTGGCACAAGGCGACATGGGGCACGCGGCCGATCTGGCGCACCGCCTCAAGTCCTCGGCCAAGGCGATCGGCGCGATGGGTTTCGCCAATCTGTGCGAGGCGCTCGAGACGATGCGCGACGGGCAGGATGCGGCGGACGCTGCCGGCGCTGGTGGCGCGCATGGCCGAACTGCTGGGAGAGCTGGGCGAGCACATCGAACAGGAAGTGGCAGTCCCCGAAACCTGAACCGTGGCGGCCTACCGCCGGGGCGGTAAAAATAGTATGCTGTGGCGCTGCGCACCCGCGCACTTTTCCGGAGCACCATGCCTTCTCCCGTAACACCAGGTTTGCTCATCCTTCACGGTAACCAGATGGAGCAGCTGCGCGCCGCCGTTTTCGGCTGGCTGCGCGCCAATCCGCTCGGGCCGCTGGAAGAAGAGACGATCCTGGTGCAGTCGAACGGCGTAGCCGAATGGCTCAAGATCGCGCTGGCCCAGGAGCTGGGCGTGTGCGCGGCCACCCAGGTGGCGCTGCTTGGCTGCGCTTTTGTGGGAAGCCTACCGCGGCATGCTGGGACGCGAACGGGTGCCGAGCCGGGCGCCGTACGACAAGGGACCGCTGACCTGGCGCCTGATGCGGCTGCTGCTTAAGCGCTGCTGGCCGATCCGGTGTTCCAGCCGCTGCGCCATTTTCTTGGCGACGGCGATCCCGAGCGCCGCCTGCAGCTGGCCGAACGCCTGGCCGACTTGTTCGACCAGTACCAGGTCTACCGGGCCGACTGGCTGGCCGACTGGAGTGCTTAGGCCGCGACGTGCTGCGCACCGCGCGCGGCGAAGCGCTGCCGCTCGCGCCCGACCAGCGCTGGCAGGCGCAGCTCTGGCGCGCCGTCAACGACAGTCTGCTTAAGCCCAGCAGCGCGATTCGGGCCGCGCCACCATCCACCAGCAGTTCGTGCACGAGAGCGCGCTGGAAGGAGCTCAGCCGTGCAGCTGCCGCGCCGGGTGGTCCTGTTCGGCATGTCGGCGCTGCCGTACCAGACCTTGCAGGCGGTGGCCGCGCTGGCGCGCCATACCCAGGTCCTGCTGGCCGTGCCCAATCCCTGCCAGTTCTACTGGGGCGACATCATCGAAGGGCGCGAGCTGCTGCGCGCGGGCCCACAAGCGCCAGCGCCAGAAGGGCGGCATCGACCTGGGCGCGATCCCGCTCGAAGAACTGCACGCCCACAGCAACCCGCTGCTGGCGAGTTGGGGACGGCAGGGGCGCGATTTCGTGCGCATGCTCGACGAATTCGACAACGCCAACAGCGCGCCCGGCCAGATGCGGATCGACCTGTTCTCCGAAGGCGAGGGCGTGACCCTGCTCGAGCAAGTGCAGGCGGCGGTGCGCGACATGCTGCCGTTGCACGAGCACCCGCGCACGCGCCCGGAAGCGGGCGACCGCTCGATCGAATTTCACGTCGCCCACAGCGTCCAGCGCGAAGTCGAAATCCTGCACGACCAGCTGCTGTCGTGGTTCGGTGCCTAAGCCACGGCCTGCGCCCGCGCGACGTGGTGGTCATGGTGCCCGATATCGATACCTTCTCGGCCGCGATCCACGCCGTGTTCGACCAGCACAAGCGCAGCGACCCGCGCTTCATTCCATTCGAGATCGGCGACGTCAAGGACCGCAGCGTCAATCCGCTGCTGGTGGCCCTCGAATGGCTGCTGCGCCTGCCGCAGCAGCGCTGCCGCCAGAGCGAAGTGCGCGACCTGCTCGACGTGCCTTGGTGGCCGCGCGCTTCGGCCTGCAGGACGACGACCTGGCCACGCTCGGCCACTGGATCGAAGGCGCCAGCGTGCGCTGGGGCCTGGACCAGCGCCACCGCGACGGTCTGGGTCTGGGTCCGGCCGGCTGAACAGAATGCCTGGATCTTCGGCGTGCGCCGCATGCTGCTCGGTTACGCCAGCGGGGCTTGGCGCCAGCTTCCGCCAGATCGAACCGTATCCGGAAGTGGGCGGGCTCGACGCCGCTGCTGGCTCGCTCGCTCGCGCAATTGATCGAAGCGCTGCTCGACTGGCGCGCCCGCCTGGCGCAAGCCTACAGTCCGGCCGAGTGGGGCCAGCAGGCGCGCGCCTTGCTGGCCGCGTTCTTCGACGCCGGGGCCGAAGAAGACCGGCTCACGCTGGCCCAGCTGAACGAAGCCCTGCAAGGCTGGCTCGAAACCTGCGACGGCGCTTGGCTCGACGAGCCGGTGCCGCTGGCCGTGCTGCGCGAGGCGTGGCTGGGCGCGATCGACGAGCCGACCCTGAACCACCAGTTCGTCTCCGGCGGCGTCACCTTCTGCACCCTGATGCCGATGCGCGCGGTGCCGTTCCGCGTGGTCTGCCTGCTTGGCATGAACGACGGCGACTTCCCGCGCCGCGCGCCAGGCCGATTTCGACCTGCTCGCGCTGCCCGGCATGGCGCGCCCGGGCGACCGTTCGCGGCGCGACGACGACCGCTACCTGATGCTCGAAGCGGTGCTGGCCGCGCGCGACAAACTGTATCTGAGCTGGGTCGGACGCAATGTGCGCGACAACAGCGAACAGCTTCTACCTCGGTGCTGGTATCGCAGCTGCGCGGACTACCTGGCGGCTAGGCTGGGATCTCGATCTGGCCGCGCTGACCACCACCCACGCGCTGCAGCCGTTCAGCCGCCGCTATTTCGAACGGGGCGGCCTGCTCACCTATGCTTAAGCGAATGGCGCGCCGCCCACGGCGCCGCGCAAGAAGGCGAGGGCGCGCAGCTGCCCCCGTTCGAACTGGAAGCGGGCGCCCGCCTCAAGCTGGGCGAACTGGCCAGCTTCCTGCGCCAGCTTACTACCAGGTATTTCTTCCGGCGCCAAGCTGGGCGTCTCATTCGCCGATCCGGACACCCTGGGCGAAGACGAGGAGCCGTTTTCGCTCGACGCGCTCGAACGCTACTTCCTCGAAGACAGCCTGCTCGACGACGGCAGCGAGCCCGAAGCGCTGGCCGACGTGCGCGCCGCGCTCAGCGTGCGCGCCGAAAAGCTGGCGCGCGAAGGCGTGCTGCCGATCGGCCTGGCGGGCCAGCAGTGGCAGCGCCAGCTGGTCGACTCCCTGGTTCCCGTGCGCACCGCCTGGCTCACGCTGGGCGCGCGCTTCGCGGACGCGGCGCCCAAACTGGCCGTGAGCCTGGAGTTTGACGGCGTCGTGCTCGAAGACTGGATCGACAAGCTGCGCACCGGCGGCGGCGAGACCGCGTGGCTGATGCAAATTTCGTCCAAGGTGCTTGATAAGAAAGGCGCGCCGCGCGGCGACAAGCTGATCGCCCCCTACCTGCGCCAGCTGGCCAGCGCCGCCACCGGCCAGAGCGTGACCGGCTACCTGGTCGCGCGCGACGCCATCGTGACCATGGCCCCGCTGCTGCAGGACGGCGCGCGCGCCCAGCTGGCGGCCCTGGTGGCGCTGTGGCGCCACAATCTGGATCAGCCGTTGCCGGTCGCCTGCAAGACGGCGCTGGCGATGCTGCAAGGGGGCGATCCGCGCTCCACCTACGAGGGCAGCTTCGAACTGTCGGGCGAAGTGGCCGACCTGTGCCTGGCGCGCCTGTGGCCGGACTTTGCAGGCCTGCTGGCGGACGGCCAGTGGAGCGCCGTTTCCGCCGATTTGTACGGCGGCCTGGCCGACTGGCTCGCCCAACATGTGGCGGTCGAGCCGGTGGCGCTGAGCATGGAGGCGCCATGAGCGAATTGCTCGACGCGCTGCGCTTCCCGCTGCACGGTTCGCGCCTGATCGAGGCCAGCGCCGAGCACCGGCAAGACCTGGACCATCGCCGCCCTGTACCTGCGGCTGGTGCTCGGCCACGGCGCCGAGGCGGGCTACCAGCGCGCCTGGCCCCGCCCGAGATCCTGGTCATGACCTTTACCCGCGCCGCCACGCGCGAACTGTCGAACCGGGTGCGCGAGCGCCTGATCGAGGCGGCCGCCTACTTCCGCGGCGAGCGCGAACTCGACGACGATCTGCTGGCGTCGCTGGCGGCCAGCTACGCCAGCGACGGCGAACGCCGCATCGCCGCCCACCGGCTCGTGATGGCGGCCGAGACGATGGACGAAGCGGCCATCTTCACGATCGACGCCTGGTGCCAGCGCATGCTGCGCGAGCACGCCTTCGACAGCGGCAGCCTGTTTGACGAAGAACTGATCAGCGACGAGCAAGCCCTGTTCGAGGACGCGGCCCACGATTACTGGCGCCAGCACGTCTACCCGCTGGATGCGGCCGCGCTGGACGTGCTGCTCGGCTGCTGGGCCGACGTCAACGTGCTCAAGACGCGTGCGCGAGCTGGTGCGGCGCGTGCCCGTGCTGGGCGAAGTGCTTAGGCCGAAAGCCTGTCTGCCCTGGTGGCGCGCGTGGCGCGCAGCAGGAACGCCAGCTGGCCCAGCTCAAGCAAGGGTGGCACGAGCGCGCCAGCCTGATGGAACAGTGGATCGCGGGCCAGCGCGAGCTGGCGCCCAAATGCTTCAACGGGAACAAGCTGCGTCCCGATTCGCTAGTCAAGTGGTTCGACGCGTGCGCGCCTGGGCCCTGGACGGGGCGCTGCACATGCCGGACCTGACCGACACCGCCTGGCACCGCCTCACGCCGGACGGCATCACGGACGCCTTCAGCAAGGGCTTCTCGGCCGAAATTCCAGCCTGTTTCGACGGCACCACCGACCTGTGGGACGCGCTCAAGGCGATCGACCCGGTGGCGCACGCGCTGCACCGGCATGCGGCCGCGGCGATCGCGCGCCGGATGGCGGAACTGGAAGCAGCGCAGCCGCCAGTTCGGCTTTGCCGACATGCTCGAACGCCTGAAAAGCGCGCTCGAAGGCGCCAACGGCGAGGCCCTGCGCCAGCGCATCGTCAGCCAGTATCCGGTGGCCATGGTCGACGAATTCCAGGATACCTCGCCCGACCAGTACCGCATCTTCAACCTGCTGTACCGGGTGGCCGACAACGATCCGGCGCACGGCCTGTTCCTGATCGGCGACCCGAAGCAGTCGATCTACGGTTTCCGCGGCGCCGACATTCACAGCTATCTGGACGCGCGGCGCGACCGAAGGCCTAAGCATTACCAGCTCGGCACCAACTACCGCTCGACGGCGGCGCTGGTGGCAGCGGTCAACCGCCTGTTCCTGCACGCCGAGGGCTACGACGGACATCCGGGCTTTACGGCCGGCGCATTCCGCTTCCGCAAAGGGGGCGTCAACCCGCTGCCGTTCGAGGCCGTCGGCGCGCGGGCGCAACCAGGAACTGGTCGGCGTGGCCGGGCCCTACCAGGCGCTGGCGATCTGCAGCACGGAGCGCGACGACTTGCGCACCGACGACTACCTCGCCTTTTTCGCCCACCACTGCGCCGAGCATATCGTCACGCTGCTCAACGACGCGCAGGTGGGGTTCCACGACGGCGCTGGCTTCCGCCGCCTGCTGCTAAGCCGATATCGCGATCCTGGTGCGCAACCGGCGCGAAGCGTCCGCCATCCGGCGCGCTGGAACAGCGCAAGGTCGCCAGCGTCTACCTGTCGGACAAGGACTCGGTGGTGGAAAGCGAAGAAGCGTTCGACGTGCTGCGCTGGCTGCATGCGGTGGCCAACCCGCTCGACGGCGCGCTCGCGCGTACCGCCTACGCCACCCGCACGGCGGGGCTGACGCTGGCCGATCTGGCTCAACTGTCGTCGGACGAACTGGCATGGGAAGCGCGCATCGAGGCAGCTCAAGGGCTTGCACATCGTGTGGCAGCGCCAGGGCGTGCTGGCCATGCTGCGCCGCTTCATCCACGAACTGGGCCTGCCCGCCGCGCTGCTGCGCGCGCCCGGCGGCGAGCGGCGCCTGACCAATCTGCTGCACCTGGCCGAACTGCTGCAGTCGGCCAGCGGCCAGCTCGATGGCGAACAGGCGCTGATCCGCTGGTTCGGCGAACAAGTCAGCGGCCAGGGCGAGGGCGGCGACGAGCGTGTGCTGCGGCTTGAAAGCGACGCCGACCTGGTCAAGGTCGTCACCGTGCACAAGTCCAAGGGGCTCAGTATCCGCTGGTGTACCTGCCATTCGCCGTCACTGCCCGCAAGACCGAGAAAAAGAACCGCAGCTTCTTCGAATTCGTGGGCGCCGACGGCGTGCGCCGCATCGACCTGGGCCTGTCGGACGAAGCGCTGCAGGCGGTCGACCGGGCCCGTATCGAAGAAGACCTGCGCCTGCTGTATGTGGCGCTCACGCGCGCGCCACTTCCTGTGGCTGGGCGTGGCTGCGATTGCCGCGCGCAAGAGCGGCGAGAACAAGCTGCACGAATCGGCGCTCGGCTATCTGCTGGGCGGCGGACGCCCGATCGGCGCGGCCGAGATGGGCGAGCGCTGGGAGCAGCTGCGCGGCGGCCTTGACGCGATCGACTTGCAGACGCTGGCGCCGCCCGAAGGCGTGACCCTGCTCGAGCGCAGCGAAGAACGCGCGCCGCTGGTGGACGCGGCCCGCTTCGGCGGAAGCTTCGAACGCGACTGGGCGGTGGGTTCCTTCACCTCGCTCACGCGCCAGACCGGCGCGGCGCCCATGCGCTCGCAGGAAGAGACCCTGCTGGAAGAGGAAGACAAGCCGCAGCCGCTACGCACCGAGGACGCGCCGTGGCACCGCTTCCCGCGCGGCTCCGTGCCCGGCAACTTCCTGCACGAGCAGCTCGAATGGATGGGACAGGAAGGCTTTGCCATCGCCGAGGACGAGCAGTTCGGCCAGCGGCTGGGACAGCGCTGCGAGCGCAGCGGCTGGGGCCATCGCCAGGAAGATGCCATCGCCTGGCTGCGCACGGTCGCCCTCACGCGCCTGCCGCCGCTGGGCGGCGCGCTGTCCGCGCTGCGCGCCGTGCTGCCCGAAATGGAATTCTGGTTCCCGAGCGAGCGCCTCCACAGCGCGCGCCTGGACCAGCTGTGCCGCGAACGGCTGCTGCAAGGGACGCCGCGCGCGGCGCTGCCCGAGCGCGAACTGCACGGCATGCTCAAGGGCTTCGCCGACCTGGTGTTCGAATATGAGGGGCGCTACTGGGTGCTGGACTACAAATCGAATTCCCTGGGCGCGGGCGACGCCGCCTACGGCAAGGCCGCCATGGCGGCTTAAGCATGGCCGCGCACCGCTACGACATCCAGGGCGCGCTCTACATGCTGGCGTTGCACCGGCTGCTCAAGAGCCGGCTCGGCGCAAGCTACGACCCGGCCACCCAGCTGGGCGGCGCGATCTTCCTGTTCCTGCGCGGGATCGCCAACACGGCCACCCACGGCTGCTACCTGCTCGACCCCGATCCTGGCCTGCTCGACGCCCTGGACGCCTTGCTGGGCGAGGAGGGCGCATGAGCGGGCCGGGCGCATTGCTGTGGAATGAAGTGGAGGCCCTGACCGAGGAGGCGAGCTGCGGCGCCTGTCGGGCACCTTCGCGCGCTTCGTCGGCAGCCTCGGTCACGCCGGTGAGCCGCTGATGCTCGCCTGCGTGCTGCTGTCCGAACTCGAAGGGCGCGGCCACAGCTGCCTGATGCTGGGCGAACTGGCCGCCGAACCTGCCGCCCTGATGGGCTGGAGCGACGAGCAATGGCGCCAGCTGGCCAAGCGCCGCCGGGCCGCTGCCGAAGAACGTCAAGGGCTGGATCACGCAGCTGGCGCAATGCGACCAGGTATGGCAAGTGGGCGAGTTCGATTTCGATCAGCCGCTGGTGCTCGACGGCGAGCGGCTGTATCTGCGCCGCTACTGGCGCGACGAGACCCTGGTGGCCAGAACGATCCGCACGCGCTCGCGCGAGCTGCGCCCGGTGGACACGGCGCAGGCGCGCATCTGGCTCGACCTGCTGTTCGACGCGGACGCGCACGCAGCGCCGCCGGACTGGCAGAAGCTGGCCTGCGCGATGGCGCTGCGCGGCTCGGTCGCCATCATCACGGGCGGCCCCGGGACCGGCAAGACCTATACCGTGGCGCGCCTGCTTGCGCTGCTGTTCGCCATGGCGCCCGACGCGCAGCGCCAGCGCGTTGCCCTGGCCGCGCCCACCGGCAAGGCGGCCGCGCGCCTGAAGCAATCGATCGACAAGGCGCTCACCGAACTGGCCGACAAGGTCGGCGGCGCGCTGCCGCTGCGCGAGCTGACCGCCCGCATGGGCGCGGCGCGCACCCTGCATAGCTTGCTGGGCGCGCGCCCGGACACGCGCCCTTTGCTCACCACAATGGCAACCCGCTCGATATCGACGTGCTGATCGTCGATGAAGCGTCGATGGTGCACCTCGAGATGATGGCCTCGCTGCTGGACGCGCTGCCGCCGGGCGCCACCCTGATTCTGCTGGGCGACAAGGACCAGCTGGCGTCGGTGGAGGCGGGCGCCGTGCTGGGCGACCTGTGCCACGAGGCCCAGGCCGGCGGCTACAGCGACGCCACGGCCGCCTATGCGCTGGCGGCCAGCGGCGAGACCATCCCGGCCGCCTTCCTGGGCCAGGCGGGCGCGCTGGCGCAGCAGACCGTCATGCTGCGCCGCAGCCGCCGCTTCGGCGGCCCGATCGGCCAACTGGCGCTGGCCGTCAACGACGGCGACGCCGCGCGCGCCGAAGCGGTGCTGCGCGAAGGCGGCGTCCTGCGCTGGATCGAACACGCGCACCAGCATCACGTGGTGCAGCTGGGCGCGGACGGCTACGCGCCTTATCTTGGCATGATCGGCGACGGTCCCGGCATGCAGGTGCACGAGCACTGGGTGCGCTCGGTGCTGCACAGCTTTGAAGCGTTCCGCATCCTGTGCGCGGTGCGTGACGGCGAATGGGGCGTGGCTTAAGCCTGAACGAAGCGATCGAGCAGCGGCTCGACGGCGCGGGCCTGATCCGGCGGCGCGGCGAATGGTATGTGGGCCGACCCGTCATGGTGACCCGCAACGACTACGGCACCGGCGTCTTCAATGGCGACATCGGCCTGACGCTGGCCGATCCGGCGCGTCCCGGCTCGCTGCGGGTGTACTTCCTGGAAGGCGATGATGTGCGCAGCGTGCTGGCCACCCGCTTGCGCCATGTGGACACCGCCTACGCGATGACGGTGCACAAATCGCAGGGATCGGAATTCCGGCACACGGTGCTGGTGCTGCCGCGCGAGCGGGGCGCCATGATCGCGCGTGAGCTGATTTACACCGGCATCACGCGCGCCAGCGCCGAATTCACGCTGGTTACGCCGGGCGGGGCCGTGCTGACGGAAGCCATCGCCCGCCGCACCCGCCGCGCCAGCGGCCTGCGCGCCATGATCGCCGAATAAGCGAGCCCCCAAAAACAATCGGGGTCAGACCTCAATAAAAAAACATTTCAGAATCGGGGTCAGACCTCAATTCTGAAATGTTTTTCTATTGAGGTCTGACCCCGATAGTGGAATATTTTTTTAGTGGCGGCGGCGCTGGACCAGTTTGACGTGGCGGGTCTTGGCGCGGCTGGACTTGATGATGGGGCTGCTCGCGCGCCAGGATCGGGCTGCGCGCACGCACGCGGCTGTGCAGAACGGGCCACGACCGGCGCTTCTTCGCCGGAAATGAAACGGCGGATGTTGAGCGCGTCCATGATGCGCGTCGAGCTGGCCTTGGCGTTGAGCAGCACCAGGGTCGCATTCTTGCTTAAGCCGATTTGATCTGCATGATCAGGCACTTGCCCGCTTCTTCGGTATAGCCGGTCTTGGACAGGCCGATTTCCCAGCCCTTGGCACCGACCAGGCGGTTGGTGTTGCGGTATTCGACGTTGCGGCCGTTGATATTGATGAAGTCGCTCGACTCGGTCGTGATCTGGGCGATCTGCGGGTAGGTCGAGGCGGCCGTTGCCATCTTGATCAGGTCTTGCGCGGTCGAGCGGTTGTTCGGGGACAGCCCGGTCGGCTCTTCGATGACGGTATTGGTCATGCCCAGCGCGGCAATCTTGGCCCGCACGGCTGCCTTGAAGCCGACCGGCCCGCCATTGAAGGTGCGCGCCAGCGAGGCGGCGGCGCGGTTGTCGGACGACATCAACGCCAGGCGCAGCACATCGGCCCGCGAAATATGGGAGCCGACCGGCACGCGCGAGGTGCTGTGCTTGACGACGTCCACGTCGCCTTGCTCGATGGCGATCAGTTCGTGCATGTCCTGGTTGGCGTCGAGCACGACCATGGCGGTCATCAGCTTGGTCAGCGAGGCGATCGGGACGATCTCAGCTTAAGCATTTTTTCCAGCAAGATCTTGCCGGTGTCATTCTCGACCACCAGCACCGACGAGGAACCGAACGGCACTGCCGCCACCGCAACCGCAGTGGAAATCGACATCAGTACCGATGCGATGAATTTCTTGATCATGTGATCCTATCTTGTATTGCAAGGGTTCAAAGTCGGGGCGCCACCGGGGGCTGCGCGGGGCTTGAATCGCTGTAGCTATAGAGCAACTACTATAGGACGAAGATATCATCATCGACCCTTCGTGTCTACGTCGCACGGAACAAAAGCAGGCTGAAGGAGAGAACTTCCAACAAACATCACGGCGTTTACGCCGAAATTTTGCATATTTGAAAGCATATAGACGATTTGGCGAGATTGCCTCGCTGTCCATATGGCTGTGAGGAAACGTCCCCGGCAGGCGCCAGGGACGCTGATGATGCGCTTACTTGTTCTGGTAAATCTTGTCGAACTCGCCACCGTCGTCGAAGTGCTTCTTCTGGGCTGCTTTCCAGCCGCCAAACACGTCATCGACCGTGAACAGGGTGATCGGCTTGTAGTTGGCGGCAAACTTCTTGGCCACCGCTTCCGAGCGCGGACGCAGGAAGTGCTTGGCGCCGATGGTCTGGCCTTCTTCCGAGTACAGGAAGTTCAGGTAGGCGGTCGCCTGTTTGCGCACGCCGCGCTTGTCGACCACCTTGTCGATCACCGCGACCGGGGATTCGGCCAGGATCGAGACCGCCGGGTACACGACTTCGAAGTTGTCGCCGAACTCGGTGCGCACCATCTGCACTTCGTTTTCGAAGGTGACCAGGGCGTCGCCGATCTGGCGCTGGGTAAAGGTGGTGGTGGCCGCCCGGCCGCCGCCGTCGAGCACGGGCACGTTCTTGAAGATCTTGCCGACCAGCTCACGCGCTTGCGCCTCGTTGCCGCCTTTTTTCAGGACCGAGCCCCAGGCCGCCAGATAGGTGTAGCGGCCGTTGCTTAAGCGGGTCTTGGGATTCGGAATCACCACGCTCACGCCGGGCTTGGCCAGGTCGTCCCAGTTCTTGATCTGCTTCGGATTGCCTTTGCGGACCAGGAATACCATGGTCGAGTAGTAGGGCGCCGCGCCGTTCGGGAACTTCTTGGCCCAATCGGCCGCCACCAGGCCGCGCTCGGCCAGCATGTCGATGTCGTTCGCCTGGTTCATGGTCACGACCGAGGCTTCCAGGCCGTCCGCCACCGAGCGCGCCTGCTTGCTCGAACCGCCGTGCGATTGCTTGACCGTCACGGTTTCGCCGGTCTTCTTCTTCCAGTCGGCAATAAAGGCCGGGTTGATGTCCTTGTAAAGCTCGCGCGCGACGTCGTAGGAGACGTTCAGCAGCTCGGTCTCGGCCGCCTGGACCGACAACGGCAGGGCAGGCAGCGCCCAAGGCGAGGGCCAGCAGCCAGCGGCGCGGGGCGGAAGCAGGGGAAGTGTTGTTAGTTTGCATATGTTCGCTTGACCTGACTATTGTAGGATCGGACGCCCATGGTCTAAAATCCGCAGCCGAAACGGAAGTACTGTTTTGTCATATGCTTAGATATGTTCGTGCGTGGGTACAACAACGCGAGATCGCTGATTGTTGTATAGTCGTGTTGTGCGCTTGAAAAGCGGCAATAGCTTTTTCTTGCCGTTATGGTTATTAGTGAGTTTGACATGGGTATTCAGATTCGACCTGCAGCACTCCACGATGCGTTTGACGCTTGCCACGTCCTGCGCCGGTCGATTACCGAATCGTGCGCCATCGATCATCAGCAGCAGCCGGACATTCTCCAGTCCTGGCTCGGCAACAAGACCCCCGAAAACGTCGCCAGCTGGATCGCTTCCCCCAGTAATTACACCCTCGTTGCCGTGCGCGACGGCCAGGTGGTGGGTGTGGCCCTCGTCACGCAGGCGGGCAAGCTGTCCCTTTGCTATTTATTGCCTGGAAGCGCAACATGCCTAAGCATCGGCAAGGCCCTGCTGCGCGCGGTTGAAGGCCAGGCGCGTGAATGGGGCGTGAGTGTCTTGCGCCTGCACAGCACGGCGACCGCGCGACTTTTACGCGCAACAACGGTTACGTGCTCACTTACAGAAGAGAAATCCTGTTACGGCGTCGAGTGCGACTTCTTCTGGAAGAAGCTCAATGCCGACGCCAGCAACGACCAATCCCAGAGTAAACGTTTCTGCAGCTGTAGCGCGCAGTAGGCATCCTTGCGCTATAGTAGTGTCCTCGCTGTTCACACCGTTTTCCATGATTTCCCGTCGAGCATTTCTTCAACAAGGCGTCTGCCTTTCCACGCTGGGACTGGTCGCGGTACCGCTGATCGGATGCGCGGCCCCGGCGCCGTCCAAACCTGTTTCCAAAACCAAAGCCAAGCCCCAGACTGCCGCCAAAGGCAAGAGCGTGCCCGTGCGCAAGCCGGAAGCGCCGCCCGTGGAAGCGCTTAGCCACCGGCATGGCGCCGCCCCGATATTTTCGATGCGCAGGCGCTCGATCTCGAATTCTGGCTCAAGCCGCGCACGCTGACCGTGATCCGCCCGCAAAGTGGCGAGAAAGCGTCGGTCTTGTACTGGAAGGATGGCGAGATCATCGATGCCGCTTATCAGGAACTGTGCCATTTACTGCGCGACGTGAATGGCAAGGAAACGGCCCCGATCGATCCCAAGCTGTTCGAGACCCTGTGGGGCACCCAGGCATTCATCGCCCGCTATGGCATCGAGCAGCCGCTCGAGATCTTGTCCGGCTACCGCACCGCCAAGTCCAACCTCAAGCTGATCGAGCAGGGCGTGCTTAGCCGCGCCAGTCGCTGCACATTGACGGCAAGGCCGCCGATATCCGGATTCCCAACCTGAACGCCGAAGTGCTGGGCGGACTGGTGCGCAGTTTCCGCCAGGGCGGGGTGGGATTTTATTACACGAGGGACCGCGCGGCGGCTGGATTCATGCCGATACCGGCTTGCAGCGCACCTGGAAAGGCTGACGGCCGCGCGCCGCTTCCAGATTTCCTTGGTGAAGGTCTGATCGACCAGGCGCACATCGATCAGTGCGCCTTTCGCGTAATAGAAGATCTGGCTGATCACGATGTGCTGGGTCGCGGTCGTGATCGTCGCACTGGCGGTGCGCGTGGTCACCGGCCCGTGCACGCCCATGGGGATCTTCAGCGGCTGGTCCTGGCGCGCGGGCGAGACTTCAATCTTGGTGGCGGCGGGGTCGACGGGGTAGCTCGCGGTCTTGAACGGCTTGCTTCAGCCTTGTCGACCAGGGTGACAAGCAGCAGATTGCCTGACTGGCTAGTCTGGCCGCAGTTGCGCTTGCAGGGCTCGGCCCCCTTTTCGAAGGTGAGCGGCACGGCGGCGAAAACGGCCGGGGCGGCCAGCGCGCTGATCAGCGTGCACAGATAGATGAGGCGTTTCATGGGATCCAGGTTAACATTGCCGATGGCAGTTTGTTAACCTTAACCGCATTGCCATGATTGGTCAAACCGCATCGCACGGCATGGAATCTGGTGCGGGGCCCGGGAATCGAACCCGGTTATCAGTCAGCGGCATACCGTTGCTGGGCTTTACCAATAAGCGAGCCTCGCACCTTCACTGTAGTATAAGAATGCTCATACACAATAAAAATTTATCAATAACAAGATAAATTATTTCTCAGTATTTATTCGTAGTGATAGGGTTTCACCGGCACCGCATCCGCGCGCTGCCTGTCGAGCTCGCCAAAGTCCACTTTGCGGTCCCACCAGCTGTACCAGGCGCGCATGCGTTCTTCCTCCAGCGCCGGACGGGCGCGCAGCAAGTCGCCGAGGAACTGGTCGGCCTCGGAAACGTAGCCGCCCGCGAAGGGACGGTAGCGTTCGGCTGGACGTGACATGGGATCTTCCTTCTCTTCCTCAGACCACCGGCAGGCGCCGGGGTTCGCCATGTACGCGGCCGCGGAAATGCCGTAGCATGTTGCCCTAACCGCATATTCGCCAGGAAGCAATGAATCACGACCCCACGCAGCCCGCCGCACCGCGCTTTCGCCCGGTGCCGTGGACGGAGCTGCTTACGCCCCAGGATGTCGAACTCTGGATCGAGGAGCACAATCGCAGCCTGATGGAGCACATCGGCCCGCAGGAAACCGGCGTCGGCGTCTGCTTCACCCTGGCCGAAGGGGGCGACATTTACCTGCAGACGACGGCCGACGCCGTCA
The DNA here is from genome assembly GCA_024703915.1 of Massilia sp. H-1. Lineage (GTDB taxonomy): Bacteria > Pseudomonadota > Gammaproteobacteria > Burkholderiales > Burkholderiaceae_D > Telluria_A. The sequence goes on from CP087969.1 coordinate 5,204,842, forward strand.
TTCTCGACGTCGAACCGGACGCGCAATGGATCGCGCCCCTGATCGTGGCCGCCACCCAGACGCCCGAGCCGCCATCCCAGATCTGGGTCTTGCCGGACGATAAACTGGTCCAGCTGATCATCGGGCTGTCCAGCCTGGTGGCCAGCACGACCTTGGTCAGCGGACACAATTTTGGCGGGGGCGAAAATTGTCCTATTCGCGCTAAACTCAGCTTTTCATCACGATCACACTGCCCATGCCGACTTCGTCCCGCCGCCGTCTCCTGCAGCTCGCCGCTGTGTTGTTCTCCGCAACGCTGGCCATGCTTAAGCCATGGCCGCCGACCTGCTGGCCACGGCCAAGGCGCGCGGCACGCTCAAGATCGCGCTGGAAGGGACTTACCCGCCGTTCAATTTCAAGGACAAGAGCGGCCAGCTCGACGGCTATGACGTGGACGTGGCCAAACTGATTGCTTACCGCCTCGGCCTCAAGCCCGAATTCGTCACCACCGAGTGGAGCGCGATCCTGGCTTAGCCTGGCCTCGGGCCGCTACGACGTCATCATCAGCCAGGTGGGCATCAATCCCAAGCGCGAGCTGGCCTTCGATTTCTCGATTCCCTATACCTATTCCAGCCCCCAGCTCATCGTGCGCAAGAACGAGACGGCCAAGTACCTCGCCCTGTCCGACCTCAAGGGCAAACGGGTGGGCGTGGGGCAGGGCAGCGTGTTCGAACAGCAGGCCAAGGCCGTGCCCGGCATCGAGGTCAAGAGCTATCCTTCGGCCGCCGAAAACCTGCAGGATCTGGCGTCCGGGCGGATCGACGCCGCCCTCAACGACAGCCTGATGGTGTCCTACCTGCTGAAAAACGCCAAGCTGCCGATCGCGGCCAGCACCCGGGTCGGCGCCATCGAGCGCACTGGCGCGGCATTCAAGAAGGGCAATCCCCAGTTCAAGGCCGCCATCGACAAGGCCTTGCGTGACGCCTAAGCAGCGACGGCTCCCTCAAGGCGATCGCGGTCAAGTGGTTCGGCCACGACGCCAGCAATCCCGCGTCGGTCGCACCGAACTGATGCCGTTCATGGAGCTGTTCGAGCTGCTGCTGCGCGACGCCGCGCCCGTCATGCTCAAGGGGGCCGAAGCTACACCTTGATGTTCGCGCTGGCCTCGATGGTGGGCGGGCTGGCGCTCGGCTTCCCGGCCGCGATCCTGCGCATGTCGCGCTGGGCCGTGCTGCGCTGGCTAAGCCGACCTGTACGTGAGCATGATGCGCGGAACCCCGCTGCTGGTACAAATTTTCGTCATCTATTACGGCTTGCCGAGCATCGGCATCGAATTCACGCCCGTCACGGCGATGTGCTGGCGCTGTCGCTCAATTCGGGCGCCTATCTGTCGGAAAGCCTGCGCGGCGCGATCCAGAGCATCAGCCCCGGCCAGTGGCGCGCCAGCTACAGCCTGGGCCTGTCGTACTGGCAGACCCTGCACCACATCGTGCTGCCCCAGGCGCTGCGGGTGGCGGTGCCGTCCATGGGCAATACCCTCATCAGCCTGATCAAGGATACCTCGCTGGTGTCGGTCATCACGGTGACCGAACTGATGCTTGCCACCAAGGAGGTGATCGCCACCACCTTCCGCCCGCTGCCCCTGTATATCGCCGCCGCCCTCGTGTATTGGTGCCTGAGCCTGGCTTTCGAGGCGCTCCAGCGGCGCGCCGAACGGCGTCTGAACCGCGCGCACCGCTGACTGTACAATCGCCTGCTCGACATGGCAGGCAAGCCCATGCTAGTCTAGTTCCCGATAGCGTCGCCAACACTCACGTGAGAGGTGAGATGGACAAGGAACCTGATCCGGCACCGTGGCTTCCCGGTGCACCGCTCGGCTACCGCCCGCGGGCCGTATTTTCCGGCGTGGCAGCCTGCGGCAGCGCCGCCCTCGACACCAGTGGCGTGAGCCTCGAGCGCCTGCGCTACGAAGAGGAGCAGTCGTACTATAACGACCTGTACCTGCTGGCGCCGGTCGGCTATTTCGTGGTCGCTTTCGACAGCACCATCCTGCAGGTCAACCTGGTCGGCGCCGAGATGCTCGGCATCGAGCGCGCCCGCCCCGGCAAGCACCGCTTCCGCACCTTTATCGCGCCCAGCTTCCTGGCCGATTTCGATGGCTTCATCAGCGCCGCCCTCAATTGTCCGGAACCGCGCAGCTGCATGGTGCAGATGCAGCGCGCCGGGGGCGACGCCTTCCAGGTCACCCTGTGGGCCAGCGCCGACGGCGGCGGCCAGGCGTGCCGGGTGGTGCTGGAACGGGCCGAAGGCAAGCTGGCCGCGCTCGAACGCAGCGAAGAGCGCTTCCGCCGCATCGTCCACACCGCCGAAGAAGGCATCTGGGAGATCGACGCGGTCTCCTGCACCACCTTTGTCAATCCGCGCATGGCCGACATGCTCGGCTACACCATCGAAGACATGCTGGGCAAGCCGCTGGCCGCCTTCATGGACGAGGAGGGCAAGGCCGTCCTGGAAGAAAACATCGAAATGCGCGAGGACCGGGCGCCGCCGCACCGCGAATTCAAATTCCTGCACAAGGACGGCGACGCGGTCTGGACCACGCTGGCCACCAATCCGATTTTCGATGCGGTAGACCGCTACATGGGGGCGCTGGCGCTGGTGACCGACATCACCGGCAACAAGGAAAACGGACAGGTGGCCTGGCAGCAGGCCAATTTCGATCCGCTCACGCGCCTGCCCAACCGTCACATGTTCATGGAGCGCCTGCGCCACGAGATCCGCAAGGCCGAGCGCAGCGACGCCTTCCTGGCGCTGCTGTTCGTCGATCTGGACCATTTCAAGGAGGTCAACGACCGGCTCGGCCACGCCCGGGGCGACCAGGTGCTGGTCGAGGCGGCGCGCCGCATCACCAGCTGCGTGCGCGGCACCGACATGGTGGCGCGCCTGGGCGGCGACGAATTCACCGTGATCCTGGTGGGCCTGGACCTGGTCGGCAGCGTGGAACGGGTGGCCCGCTCGATGGTGCAGCTGATGGCGCTGCCGTTCGACCTGAATGGCGAAAAGCTGCATCTGTCGGCCAGTATCGGCATCGCGCTGTATCCGGCCGATGCCACCACGCTCGACACGCTGGTCGAACATGCCGACCAAGCCATGTACGCGTCCAAGAAGGATGGGCGCTCGCGCTTCTCGTACTACACGCCGTCGCTGCAGGAGGCGGCGCAGGCGCGCCAGACCATCGCCGCCGATCTGCGCGCGGCCATCGCGGCGCAGCAGTTCGAGATCCTGTACCAGCCCATCGTGTCGCTGCAGACCGGCGCGGTGCACAAGGCCGAGGCCCTGCTGCGCTGGCGCCATCCGACCCGCGGTCTGCTCGGTCCGGCCGAGTTCATTCCCTTCGCCGAATCGAACGGCCTGATCGTCGAGATCGGCGACTGGGTGTTCCGCGAAGCGGCGCGCCAGGTGCAGCACTGGCAGAAGGTGATCGATCCGGCGTTTCAGGTGAACGTCAACAAGTCGCCGCTGCAGTTCCGGCGCGACGCCGAACAATACGAAACCTGGCTCGCCTACCTGTCCGAGATGGGGCTGGGGGCGCAGAGCATCGTGATCGAAATTACCGAGAGCGTGCTGATGGACGGGGTGGAGCAGGTCATCGAACGGCTGCGCCAGTACCGCGCGATGGGGCTGCAGGTGGCGCTCGACGATTTTGGCACCGGGTATTCGTCGCTGTCGCATCTCAAGCGCTTCGACATCGATTTCGTCAAGATCGACCAGTCCTTCATCGCCACCCTGGAAGACGACGCGGGCGACCTGGCGCTGTGCGAGGCGATCATCGTGATGGCGCACAAGCTGGGCCTGAAGGTGGTGGCCGAAGGCGTGGAGACCAAGGTTCAGCGCGCTGCTGGTGGACGTCGGCTGCGACTACGCGCAAGGCTACATCTTCGCGCGCCCGATGCCTACCGCGGAATTCGAGGCGATGGCCACGGCGTCCGTGCCGAAACTGCCGCACTAAAAGCAAAAAACCTCGCACGGAGCGAGGTTTTTTTGGGTAGGGGAAGCTTACATCCCTGGATAATTCGGTCCGCCGCCGCCTTCCGGCGTCACCCACACGATATTCTGGGTCGGATCCTTGATGTCGCAGGTCTTGCAGTGCACGCAGTTCTGCGCATTGATCTGCAGACGGTCTTCACCGGCATCGGACTTGACGAACTCGTACACCCCGGCCGGGCAGTAGCGCGCTTCCGGACCGGCATACTTGGCCAGATTGACCGCCACCGGCACGCTGTTGTTCTTGAGCGTGAGGTGAATCGGCTGGTCTTCGGCGTGGTTGGTATTCAGAAATGAACACCGACGACAGACGGTCGAAGGTCAGCTTGCCGTCCGGCTTAGGATAGGCGATCGGCGCATAATTGGCGGCCGGTTTCAGACATTCATGGTCGCCGTAGTCGCGGTGCAGTGTCCATGGCGCTTTGCCGCGGAAGATCATCTGGTCGATACCGGTCATGATCGAACCGAGCACCAGTCCCTTGGACAGCCAGGGCTTGACATTGCGCGCCACGTGCAGTTCTTCGTGCAGCCACGATTGCTCGAACGCTGCCGGGAATGCCGTCAGTTCGTCGTGCTGGCGCTGCTCGCCCAGCGCGCCGAAGGCCGCTTCGGCCGCCAGCATGCCGGTCTTGATGGCCGCGTGCGAACCCTTGATGCGGCTCATGTTCAGGAAGCCGAGCATCGCAGCCGATCAGGGCGCCGCCCGGGAACACCAGCTTCGGCAAGGCTTGCAGGCCATGCCGATGGTGATGGCGCGCGCCATACGAGATGCGCTTGGCGCCCTCGAAGAAGGTGCTGATCGCCGGGTGCGTTTTGTAGCGCTGGAATTCTTCGTACGGCGACAGGTAGGGGTTTTCATACGACAGGCCGATCACGTAGCCGACCACGACCTGGTTGTTTTCCAGGTGGTACAGGAAGGAGCCGCCGTAGGTGTCGTGCTGGAGCGGCCAGCCGGTGGTGTGGATCACCAGGCCCGGCTTGTGCTTGGCCGGATCGATTTCCCACAGTTCCTTGATGCCGATGCTGTACGACTGCGGGTCCTTGCCCTTGTTCAGGTCGTACTTGGCCATGAGCTGCTTGCCCAGGTGGCCGCGCGAGCCTTCCGCGAACAGCGTGTACTTGGCGTGCAGTTCCATGCCGAGCTGGAAGTCGGGGCCGGGTTCGCCTTCGCGGCGCACGCCCATATTGCCGGTGGCAACGCCCTTGACCGAGCCGTTCTCGTTGTACAGGATTTCAGCGGCAGGGAAGCCGGGGAAGATTTCCACGCCCAGCGCTTCGGCCTGCTGGCCCAGCCAGCGCGTCACGTTACCCAGGGAAATAACGTAGTTGCCGTGGTTTTCGAAGCAGGCCGGGACCATGAAGCCCGGCGTCTGGTACGCCTTTTTCTCGGTCAGGAACAGGATGCGGTCTTCGGTCACGGGCGTGTTCAGCGGGGCGCCCAGTTCCTTCCAGTTCGGGATCAGTTCATTGAGCGCGGGGGTCCATGACGGCGCCGGAGAGGATGTGGGCGCCGATTTCGCCGCCTTTTCCAGCACGCAGACCGATACTTCCTGGCCTTTTTCGGCAGCCATCTGCTTGAGGCGAATGGCGGCCGACAAGCCAGCAGGGGGCCACCGCCGACGACGACAACGTCGTATTCCATTGCTTCGCGTGGGCCGTATTGTTCGAGTAAATTGATTGGCTCTGTCATGGTCTCATCATGGGGTGAAAAATTTAAGCACGAGTGTGCGGGTTTTTGCCGAGGATTGCAACTTTGGCGCCATTTTACGGGCATTATTAGACTGCGCCATCTAATAGTGGCGTTTTGTGACATGATTATGCTTTCACCAGCACACCGCACAGGAGCCGAACGTGGGCATTGAAGTCAATTTCGAAGGAAAAATCGCGTTGATTACCGGCGCTTCGAGCGGCCTGGGCGCGCGCTTTGCCAAGGCGCTGGTAAGCAGCTTGCTGCCCAGGTGGTGCTGGCCTCGCGCCGCACCAATCACCTCAAGGAGTTGCGGGCCGAGATCGAAGCCGAGGGCGGCGCCGCCCACGTGGTCACGCTCGACGTGACGGACCTGGCCAGCATCAAGTCGGCCATCGCCCACGCCGAGACCGAGGCCTAGCCCGATCGACATCCTGGTCAATAATTCGGGCGTCTCGACCACCCAGCGCCTGGTCGACGTCACCCCCGAGGACTACGCCTACGTCATGGACACCAATTTGCGCGGCGCCTTTTTCGTGGCCCAGCAAACGGCCAAGCGCATGATCGCGCGCCAAGGGGGACCCTAAAAAGCAGCACCGCATCATCAATATCGCCTCGGTGGCGGGCTTGCGCGTGCTGCCCCAGATCGGCGTCTACTGCATGAGCAAGGCGGGCGTGGTGCAGATGACCAAGGCGATGGCGGTGGAGTGGGGCAAGTACAACATCAATGTCAATGCCATCTGCCCCGGCTACATCCTGACCGAGATCAATGAAGACTATTTCGGCACCGACCAGGGCCAGAAGCTGATCGACATGCTGCCGCGCAAGCGCCCCGGCAAGCCGGAAGACCTGGACGGCCTGCTGCTGTTGCTGGCGGCCGAAGAGAGCCATTTTATTAACGGCGCCATCATTACGGCCGACGACGGCATGACAGCCCAATAACAATTCGCAGGGCGTTCGCCCCGCTTTGTGCAGCAAACCCCACGGTTTGCCGCCTATCCTTCCCTTATTTCTCGCTTGCGGGTTGCTTTTAGTGCAACCGCTATGGGACAATTCCTACCCTTGTTGCGGGCCGACACAATACTTTTGGTATCGAGGTCAGACTCTATAAGCAGAGCAGGTCCGCAGTTTATAATGAGCAATTCGTAGTTCTATCAAGAAAATAGTACCAATGCACCCGATCGGGCTGACGTTTTCCATTACTGCCCACTCAGCCTGGGCGCCCGGCATCACCACGCCGCAGGAATGGGACAGCTGGACACAGGCACCATTTCGCATCGGCGAGGGCCCCGATCCCGCGCTGAGCGCCATGCTTAAGCCATGCTGCAGCCGAGCGCCGGTTTTCTCGGCAAGATGGCCCTGGAAGTGGCCTACGCCTGCCTGGACGGACGCACCGGTGTGCCCACCGTGTTTTGCTCGCGCCATGGCGAGGTGACCCGCGCCGTCGAGTTGCTGGGCGAGCTGGCGCAAGGCGAAGCCCTGTCCCCGACCGCGTTCGGACTGGCCGTGCACAACGCCAGCGCTTAGCCTGTTGTCGATCGCGCGCGCCGACCGTGCCAACCATATCGCGCTGGCCGCCGGTGCCGCCACGATCGAGCATGGCGTGGTCGAAGCCTGCGGTCTGATCGCCGATGGCGCGCCGATGGTGCTGCTGGTCGCCTACGATGCGCCGCTGCCGGACGTGCTGGCATCGTTCGAGGACTGCGACGAGCAGCCGTATGCCTGGGCATGGCTGATGACTGCGCCGGCGCAGGACCCGATCACGCTGGCGCTGGAAGCGCCGTCCGGCGTGCCGCCAGCTGCGGCGCCCGGCGCCCGGCCAGCGGGGCTGGACCTGCTGCAGTTTCAGCGCAGCGGTGCGCGCCGTTTCCGAGCATGTTACCGGCGCCCAGCGCTGGATCTGGTCGCGCCATGCTTGACGTGGCCGGACGCTACTGGCGCGTGTTCGCCACGGGAGTCAGTTTTGCCGCCTTCGGCGTGGGCGGCCTGCTGCTGCGGGTGCTGGTGTTCCCGTGCCTGAACCTGCTGGTGCGCGACCGCGCGCGCCGCATCAGCTGGGCGCGCGACATCATCCGCCTGACGTTTCGTGCCTTCGTCGGCCTGATGCGCGGCCTGGGCGTGCTGCGCTACGAAATCATCGGCCTCGAGAAGCTGGAGCGGGGCGGACTGCTGATCCTGGCCAACCATCCGACGCTGATCGACACGATCTTCCTGATGGCGTTCGTGCGGCGCGCCGACTGCGTGGTCAAGAGCCACCTGTGGAACAACCCGTTCACCAGCGGCCCGGTCCGCGCGGCTAAGCTATGTGAACAATGAAGGCGGCGCCGGCCTGGTCGACGATTGCATCGCCACGCTGCGCGCCGGGAACAATCTGATCATCTTCCCCGAGGGGACGCGCACCCCAGCCTGCGGCGCGATCACGCTCAAGCGCAGTGCGGCCAATATCGCGGTGCGCGGCGCGATGTGACGCCGGTGCTGATCGACTGTCAGCCGCCGACGCTGGGCAAGGGCGAGAAATGGTGGCGCGTACCCCGGCGCCACGTGCAGTTCAGGATTGAAGTCAGGGACGATATCGATGTCGCGCAGTTTTGCGGCGGCAGGTACGACCGAGGTAATGGCGGTTCGTCACCTGACGGATCATTTGCAACGATTTTTTACAGAAGAGAACCAGGTCCATGCTTGAATTAGAAGTGAAACAACTGATCATCGACGTGCTGCAGCTCGAAGACATCGCCCCCGACGATATCGACGCCGCTGCGCCTTTGTTCGTCGAAGGCCTGGGCCTCGATTCGATCGACGCGCTGGAACTGGGCGTGGCCCTGCAGAAGCGCTACGGCATCTCGCTGTCGGCCGATTCGGAAGATACCCGCCGCCATTTCGCGTCTGTCAACGCGCTGGCAGCCCTGGTGGAAACCCACCGCAAGAAGTAAGGAGAATGACATGGCAACGACGGTAGACCTGAGCACCATGACGCGCGACGAGCTGCAAAGCTGGATCGTGGACCTGCTGGCCGACATGTTCGAACTGGACAAGGCGGATCTGACGGCCGAATCGAACCTGTACGCGGACCTCGATATCGACAGCATCGACGCGGTCGACCTGGCGGTCAAGCTCAAGCAGCTGACCGGCAAGCGCCTGCAGCCGGAAGTATTCAAGACCATCCGCACCATCGGCGACGTGGTGAGCGCGCTCGAAACCCTGGTGGTCGAGGAGCAGGCGTCATAAATACGCGGGTGCTGACCGCGCTCGCGGTCGTGCTCACGCTGCTCTATCCGCTGGCGATCTGGTTTGGCCACGGCCGCATCGAGCCGCGCTGGCTGGCAATGCTGTTATTGCTGGCGGCCTGCGCTCGCCTGCCTACCATGAAAGTCAGCCCGGCCGCGCTGGAGCGGGGCCAGGCGCGCTGCTGCTGGTGGCCAAGGCGCGGTCTGGTCGAATGCGCTGCTGCCGCTCAAACTCTATCCGGTGCTGGTCAATCTGGTGTTCCTGGCGGCCTTCGCCTGGAGCCTGGCCACCCCGCAGTCCATGGTCGAGCGCCTGGCGCGCCTGACCAGAACCGGACTTGCCACCCTCGGGCGTGGCCTACACCCGCACCGTCACCAAGGTATGGTGCGCTTTCTTCGTCGTCAACGGCAGCATCGCGCTCGGTACCGCCCTGTGGGCCAGCGACGCCGTGTGGTCGCTGTATAACGGCGTGATCGCCTATCTGCTGATGGGACTTCTGTTTGCTTAGGCGAATACCTGGTACGTCTGCAGCGTCAAGCGTGCCAACCATGTCTGACTGGTTCGCAGCGCTGGGCGCGCGCGCCGCATGTGATTGCTTAGCTGGCGCGATGCGCTGCCGGTTTCGCATGGCGAGCTGCTCGTGCGCGTGCAGGCCTGGCGCGCGCTGGCGCTGCGCACGCCCGGTTCGCGCATCGCCCTGTATCTCGACGACAGCATTGAATTTGCTTAAGCGCGCTGCTGGGCGCCTGGCAGGCCGGGAAAACCGTCTGGCTGACGGCCGACACGGTCGACGCCAGCTGCAGCGCTGCTGGCGCCCCAGGTCGACGCCTTCTTCGGCGCCTTCCCGGCGCATTGCGACCCGCAGCAGCCGCAGGCCGGTGATGCATGCGCGCTGCCCTGGCAGGTGCTCGACCCGGACATGGCGGCGCTGGTCGTGCACACCTCGGGCAGCACCGGCGCGCCGCAGGCGATCCCCAAGCGGCTGTCGCAGATGACGGCCGAAGTGGCAACCCTGGAGCTGCTGTTCGGCGCCGCCATCGGCGACGCCGATATCATCGCCACCGTCTCGCACCAGCATATTTATGGCCTGCTGTTCAAGGTCCTGTGGCCGCTGGCGGCGGGCCGCGCGATCCATGCCGTCAGCCTGGCCTACCCGGAGCAGCTGGCCGCAGCCCTGGCCCTGCGCCCGTGCGTGCTGGTCGCCAGTCCCGCCCACCTGAAACGCTTGCCCGAGCATCTGGACTGGCGCGGCGCGCAAGCCATGCTGCGCGCGGTATTCTCGTCGGGCGGCCCGCTCGCGCCCGACGCCGCCGTGGCCATCGGCCTGCCTGCTGGGCTGCACGCCGACCGAAATTTACGGCAGCAGCGAAACCGGCGGGGTGGCCTGGCGCTGCGCCCTGCCGTCGTCGAACGGCGCGTGGGAAGCCATGCCTGGCGTCAAGTGGCGCAGCGCCGAGGGCGTGGCCATGCTCGAAGTTCGCTCCGCGCACCTGGACAACGACGACTGGCTGCGCCTGGCCGACCGGGTCGAACACGCGGGCGCGAACCGCTTCCTGCTGCTGGGGCGCGCCGACCGTCTGGTCAAGATCGAAGAAAAACGCATTTCGCTCGACGCCATCGAAGCGGCCCTGCTGGCCGAAGCGGCCTGGCGCGCGAGGCGAGGGTGGCCCTGTGCCACGAAGTGGCGGGCGAACGCCAGGCCCTGGCGGCGTTCGTGGTGCTCACGCCCGAAGGCCGCGCGCTGCTGGACGCGCACGGCAAGAGCGCCATGAACCGGCGCCTGCGGGCCAGTCTGGCCGGGGTGGTCGAGGCGGTCGCGCTGCCGCGCCGCTGGCGCTACCTGGACCAGATGCCGATCAATGCCCAGGGCAAAACGCCGCAGGCGCTGCTGCTCTCCCTGCTGGGTGACGCGGCCGCGCCGCGCCCCGCGCCCCCGCACACGACGCTGCTCGAACGCGACGGCGCGTGCTGCTGCTGTCGCTGACCGTGCTAAGCCAGCCTGTACTATCTGGACGGCCACTTCCCGGATACCCCGATTTTGCCCGGCGTGGTGCAGGTCGACTGGGTGATTTCCCATGCGCGCCAGTACTTCGCGCTGGGGCCATCATTTTGCGGGATCAACGCGCTCAAGTTCCAGCAAGTGATCCTGCCCGATTCCCCCGTGTTCCTGGAACTGGTTCATGACCCGGTCAAGGGCGCACTGCAGTTCCGTTATTTCTCCGACAGCCAAGCCCGCACGCGGGCGGCCGCATTTTGTTTGCACCTTAAGGTAAAGCGCCCCATGCTAGACAAGAAATTTTCACCGGAGCGCCAGTCGGCCTTCGCGGCCCGTTTCGAAGCCCAAAAAATCGCCTTCGGCCCGGTCGTATTCCAGTGCGTGCGCTATGCGTGGAAGCGCGGCATGCTGCAGGCGCTGGCCGATGCTTATGGGCGAAGGTCTGTCGGTGGAGGCAATGGCCGCAACCGGGCGCTGGACCAGCTACGCGCTCAAGGTCGTGCTCGAAACCTGTTTGTCAGGCTAGGCGTGGTGTACATCGCCGACGGCCGCTATGTGCTCGACAAGGCTAGAGCTTCTGCGTCCTGACCGACAGCATCACCCAGATCAATCTCGACTTCAATCACGACGTCTGCTACGAAGGCTTGTTCAAGCTCGACGAGTCGCTGGACGTGGAAACCCCGATCGGCCTCAAGGCCCTGGGCGACTGGCCGACCCTGTACCAGGGCCTGTCGCAGCTGTCGGAACCGGCCAAGACCAGCTGGTTCGCCTTCGACCACTTCTATTCCGACACCTCCTTCCCTGAAATCCTGCCGGACGTGTTTGCGACCGCGCCACGCAAGGTGATGGACGTGGGCGCCAACACGGGCAAGTTCTCGTGCGCCGCGCTGGCCTACAATCCCTCGGTCGAACTGCACCTGGTCGACTTGCCGCGCCAGCTGGCCGTGGCGGAACAGACCCTGACCGGCGCCAAGAGCGTGCGCGAACGCGCTCACCTGCACCCGACCGATCTGCTCGACCCCGCGCTGGCGCTGCTTAAGCGGGATGGACCTGATCTGGATGAGCCAGTTCCTGAGCTGCTTCTCGGAGAGCGCGATCGCCACCATCCTGCAGCGCGCGGCCGCGGCCCTGGCGCCCAACGGCCAGCTGCTGGTGATGGACACCTTCTGGGACCGCCAGCGCTACGACATCGCTTCCTACTGCCTGATCAACACCTCGCCGTATTTCACGGCCATGGCCAGCGGGAACAGCAAGATCTACGAAAGCGGCGACTATGTCCGCCTGGCCGAAGCGGCCGGGCTGACCCTGGTCACCACGCGCGACGACATCGGCTATTGCCACTCGCTGCTGCGCTTTGCCAAGGCGGCACCGGCAGCATGAAGCCCTGCGTCCTGATCCCCGTCTACGACCACGAACACGCGATCGGCGCGGTCGTGCAGGCCGTGCTCGATCAGCGGCTGCACTGCATCCTGGTCGATGACGGCAGTTCAGTCTGCTGCGCGCGTGCTCGACGCGCTGGCGCAAGCCACGCCGGACATGGTGACGCTGGTGCGCCACGCCCAGAATCAAGGCAAGGGTGGGGCGGTCATCAGCGGTTTCCGGCGCGCGGCGCAGGACGGCTACAGCCACGTGCTGCAGATTGACGCCGACGGTCAGCACAACACGGCCGACATCCCCAAGTTCTTCGCCCTGGCCGCGCAGCACCCGGACGCACTGATCGTGGGCAGCCCGGTCTACGACGAGTCGGTGCCCAAGGTGCGCCTGTACGCGCTACCTGACCCATGTCTGGGTGTGGATCAATACGCTCTCGTTCGCGATCCAGGATTCGATGTGCGGCTTTCGCGTCTATCCGGTGGCGCCCGTGATCGCGCTGCTTGAGCGCAAGCGGCTCGGTCTGCGCATGAACTTCGATACCGACATCCTGGTGCGCCTGCACTGGGAAGGCCTGCAAGTGATCAACCAGCCGACCCGGGTCAGCTATCCGAGCGACGGCGTTTCGCATTTCCGGGGTGTGCTCGACAACGTGCTGATCTCGCGCATGCACGCCACGCTGTTCATCGAAGCATGCTGGTGCGCTTGCCGCTCCTGCTGGTACGCAAATGGCGCGCGATGAAAACGGCGGGCGCCAGCCACTGGGCATCGATCAACGAATCGAGCTTCGTGGGCTTGGCATGCGCCTGCTGTTCTGGATTTGCCGCGTGTTCGGCCGCTGGCCGTTCCGCGTGGTGCTCTATCCGGTGCTGGCCTGGTACGTGACGGTCAAACCGGTGGCGCGCCGCGCGTCCGGCGGCTACCTGGCGCGCATGAACCAGGTGACGCCGGTGGCGTCCGGCTGGCTCGGCGTGATCCGCCATTTCGCCTCCTTTGCCGAGAATATTCTCGACAAGATGCTGCTGTGGGGCGGCCTGATCGACACCTCGACCGTGCGCTTTCATGGCGTCGAGCAGATGCGCGAGATGGTCGACCAGAAGCGCGGCGCGGTGCTGCTGTGCTCTCATCTCGGCAATGTGGACTTGTGCCGGGTGCTGTCGCACCAGCAGCGCGGCCTGAAACTGACGGTGCTGGTGCACACGCGCCACGCGCAAGCGTTCAATGACATGCTGGCCGCGCTCGACCCGCGCAGCCAGATGAATCTGATGCAGGTGACCGAGATGACGCTTACCACCGCGATGCTACTCTCCGAGCGCGTGGCGGCTTGCAGAATTCGTCGTCATCATGCGCAGACCGGGTGCCGGTCTCGCGCGAGCCGCGCGTGGCGATGGCGCCATTTCTCGGCAGCCCGGCCGCCTTCCCGGTAGGACCGTATGTGCTGGCCTCGGTCCTGCAGTGCCCGATTTACCTGATGTTCCCGCTGCGTGGCCGACAAGGCTACGAAGTGTATTTCCGAGCAGCTGTGCGAATCCGTCCGGCTGCCGCGCAAGGGCCGCGACGCGGCGCTGGCGCAGCTGGCCTGGCTGCCTATGCCGCGCGCCTGCAGCACTATGCGTCGCTGTCGCCGCTCGAATGGTTTAATTTTTACGATTTTTGGCACACCCAATCTGGACACGAAGATGCAACAAGCTGACCGCACCACCCAACGCCGCGTCGAATTCGACCGCAACCGCCTCACGATCGAGGACATCGCCGATATCGTGGTAAGCCGCGCGCGCCACGCTGTCGGAAGATCCGGCCTTCCGCGCCGCGATCGCCAAGGGCGCCGATTTCCTGGACCGCCTGCTGCGCGAGGACGGCACGATCTACGGCGTGACCACCGGCTACGGCGATTCGTGCACGGTGTCGGTGCTTAGCCGAACTGGTGGGCGACCTGCCGCATCACCTGTATACCTACCATGGCTGCGGCCTGGGCGAGTACCTGACGCCAAGCGCAAACGCGCGCCGTCATGGCCACCCGCCTGGCGTCCCTGTCCAAGGGTTTTTCGGGCGTGAGCGTGGAACTGCTGGCGCAGATCGCGCGCCTGCTCGACGCCGGCCTGCTGCCGCTGATCCCGAGTGAAGGCTCGGTCGGCGCCAGCGGCGACCTGACGCCGCTGTCGTATCTGGCCGCGGTCCTGTGCGGCGAACGCGAAGTGTGGCGCGACGGCGTGCAGGTGCTTAGGCTGCCGACGCCTTGCGCGAAGCGGGCATCACGCCGCTGCGCCTGCGTCCGAAAGAAGGCCTGGCCATCATGAACGGCACCGCCGTCATGACCGCGCTGGCCTGCCTGGCCTACGAGCGCGCCGAGTACCTGACGCGCCTGTGCACCCGCATCACGGCCATGGCCTCGTTCGCGCTGGACGGCAATGCCCACCACTTCGACGAGACCCTGTTCTCGGTCAAGCCGCATGAAGGCATGCAGGGCGTGGCCGCCTGGCTGCGCGAAGACCTGCACGTGGGCCGCCAGCTGGACCGCAACGGCAAACGCCTGCAGGACCGCTATTCGATCCGCTGCGCGCCGCACGTGATCGGCGTCCTGGCCGACGCGCTGCCGTTCTTCCGCACCTCGATCGAGAATGAACTCAACAGCGCCAACGACAACCCGATCATCGACGCCGAAGGCGAGCGCGTGCTGCACGGCGGCCACTTCTACGGCGGCCATATCGCGTTTGCGATGGACGGCATGAAGAACACCGTCGCCAACCTGGCCGACCTGATGGACCGCCAGATGGCACTGCTGGTGGACAGCCGCTACAACCACGGGCTGCCTAAAGCCAACCTGTCCGGCGCCGAAGGCACGCGCGGCCATCAATCACGGCCTCAAGGCGCTGCAGATCAGCTCCTCGGCCTGGACCGCGGAAGCGCTCAAGAACACCATGCCGGCTTCCGTGTTCTCGCGCTCGACCGAGTGCCACAACCAGGACAAGGTCAGCATGGGCACGATCGCCGCGCGCGACTGTCTGCGCGTGCTGGAACTGACCGAGCAGGTCGCCGCTGCGCTGCTGATCAGCGTGCGCCAGGGCGTGTGGCTGCGCCTGCGCACCAATCCGGCCGTCGAGGCGCCAGCCGCGCTGCTGCAGATGATGGAAGCGCTGGGCGAAGACGTGGCCCCGGTGGTCGAAGACCGCCGCCTGGAGCCGGAGCTGCGCGTGCTCATTTCGCACATCCGCGAGCAGCGCTGGAGCCTGTATGCGTAGGGGAGCGCTGCCTTCCCGCTGGTTCGCTGAGACCGAGATCGAGATCCAGTTCTACGATCTCGATCCGATGCAGATCGTCTGGCACGGCAATTACGTCAAGTATCTGGAAGTGGCGCTGCTGCGCTGCTCGACAAGATCGGCTACAACTACAACCAGATGCGCGACTCGGGCTATGCCTGGCCCGTGATCGACATCAACCTGCGCTACATCGGTTCGGCCGTGTTCGGCCAGCGCATCAAGCTGCGCGCCGAAATCGTCGAATACGAGAACCGTCTCAAGATCGATTACCTGATCACCGATGCCGCGACCGGCAAGCGCCTCACCCGCGCCAGCACCAGCCAGGTGGCCGTTTCCATTGCCACCGGCGAGATGTGCTTCGTGTCGCCCGACATCCTGTTCCACAAACTGGGAGTAAGCCCCGCATGAACCGACTTTTGCAACGCGCCGTGCTGAGCGCCTGCCTGGCGCTGCTTGGCGTTTGCCGCCAGCGCGGCGGCGCCGATACCGAAGATCCAGGCCATGCTGGCCAAGCCATCGATGATGTGCGGCCGCTTCGACCAGACCAAGCACCTGGCCTAAGCATGAAAAAGCCGCTGGCCTCGAGCGGCCGCTTTTGCGTCGTGGCTAAGCAAGGGCGTGCTGTGGCGCACCCTCAAGCCGTTCCCGAACACGCTGCGCCTGACGCGCGACGAGATCGTCCACTTCCAGGGCGAGCGCGTGGCGATGCGCCTGGACGCCAAGCAGGAGCCGACCGTACGCATGATTAACAGCGTGCTGTTCTCGCTGCTGTCGGGCGAATTGTCCGGGCTCGAATCGCTGTTCGAGGTGGACGGCAGCGCCGACAACGCGGCCTGGAAAGTCTCGCTCAAGGCGCGCCAGCTAGCTGCTGGCCAAGGCCATCGGCGTGATCGCGCTCGACGGCGGCGCCTACGTCAAGAACATTCACATCGACGAAGCGTCGGGTGACAAGACCGACATCGTCTTCTCCGACATCAAGGCGGGCGAGGGCGCGGTCCAGCCGGAAGAGGCGAGCTTATTTTGAAACGGCAAACTTGGCTCGCGCTGGCATGGGCGCTGGTGGTGTGCGCACTGCTCGGACATAACGCCTACCTGTGGGCAGGCAAGCGCATCGTGCCCGGCACCGACATCCTGGCCCTGTTGCCGGTGCAGGAGCAGGACCCGATCCTGCAGCGCTCCTTCACCCAGATGGTCGATGCGGCCCAGCAGCGCGTGATCGTGCTGGTCGGCGCCCCGCAATGGGATGACGCGAAAAGGCCGCCGGTGCCTACGGCGCCGTGCTGGCCAAACACCCGGACCTGTTCGAGGCGGCCAAGCTGTCGGATCAGGCCCAGGCCGACTGGCTGGCGCCGTTCCAGGCGCACCGCATGGCGCTGCTGACGGCGAAACAGGAAGAGCAGCTGATGACGGAGGGCGCCCAGTTCTGGACCGACACCGCGCTCACCGGCTTGTATTCCGCCTTCTCCGGTCCCAAGCTGGGCAGCTTCCACGACGATCCCTTCGGGCTGTTCGCCGCTGGGTCCAGGAGCGGGCCCAGGAAACGCCGGTGCGTCCGCGCGACGGCATGCTGTTTGTCGCCGACGCGAAAGCCCAGTACGTGCTGCTGCCGATGACGATCAAGCCGTCCGCGTTTTCGCTGTCGGCCCAGGACCGCATCATCCCCTTGCTCGACCAGGCCGCCGCCGCCGCGCGCCAGCGCGCCGCAGGTGGAAGTGATCCAGGCTTGGCGTCGTGCTGCACGCGGCGGCCGCCAAGGCAAACAGGCCAACACCGAAGTGCACACGATCGGCGTCGGTTCCCTGATCGGCATCATTTTGCTGACCTGGTTCTCGTTCCGCTCGCTGCGTCCCATCTTCCTGATCCTGCTGTCGATCGCGACCGGCTTCCTCGGCGCGCTGTCCTTGTGCTGGCTGCTGTTCGGGCAAATCCACCTGCTCACGCTGGTCTTTGGCGCCAGCCTGATCGGCGTGGCCCAGGATTACGGCCTGTACTTCCTGTGCAACCGCCTGGCGGCCGATCCCGCCCTTACCTCCGGGGCGCTGCTGCTGCAAGCTGCTGCCGGGCCTGGGCCTGACGCTGCTGGCGGCCGTGATCGGCTACATGGGGCTGGCGCTCACGCCATTCCCCGGCTTGCGCCACATGGCGGCCTTCTCGGCCCTGGGCCTGGTGTTCGCCTGGCTGACCGTGGTGTGCTGGTTCCCGTCGCTGATCGGTCCCGGCACCCTCAAGCACGGTGCGCTGGCCAGCCGCTACAGCGCCACCCTGGCGCACTGGCCGCGGGTGCGCATGAACCGCGCCTCGCTGGCTTAGCCTGGCCCTGTTCGCGCTGTTCGCGGCCCTGGGCTGGTCGCGCCTGGGCGTCAATGACGACATCCGTTCGCTGCAAACCCCGCCCAAGCAGCTGGTGGCCGACCAGATCAGGCTGGGCAAGCTGCTCGACGCGCCCACCCCGGTCCAATACTTCCTGGTGCGCGGCGACTCGCCCGAAACCGTCCTGCAGCGCGAGGAAGCGCTCAAGCAGCGCCTCGACGTGCTGGTTGCCATGCTTACCGCATCACCGGCTACCAGGCGCTGTCGAACTGGGTGCCGTCGATGCAGGTGCAAGCCACGCGCCGCACACTGGTGCAAGACACGCTGCTGCGCGACGGCGGCCCGCTGTCGAAGATCGCCACCGAACTCGGTGAAGACCAGCAGTGGGTGGTCGCCACCCGCAAGCACCTCGAATCGAACACCGAAGCGCTGACCGTGGCCCAGTTCCTGACCACCGCGCCGAGCGAGCCATGGCGCCACCTGTGGCTCGGCGAATCGCACGGCGTGCACGCCAGTATCGTCGCCGTGCGCGGTCTGACGCTGGCCGCCATTCCCCAGCTCAAGCAGGCTGCCAACGGCGTGCCGCGCACCCTGATCCCGCGTGACCCAGGGCGTGCCGTCCATTCCGGGCGTGCAGTTCGTCGACAAGGTGGCCGAGATTTCCACCGTACTGGGGCGCTACCGCCAGTACATGGGCTGGGTGGTGCTGGGCGCCTACGTGCTGGTGTTCCTGGTCCTGCTGCCGCGCTACCGCCGCCATGCCTGGCGCGTGGTCGCGCCGACGGCCATGGCCAGCATCGCCACGCTGGCGATCGTCGGCTTCAGCTTCAGCCAGCAGCTGATGATGTTCCACATTCTGGCGCTGATGCTGCTGCTCGGCGTCGGTATCGACTACGGCATCTTCATGCAGGAAGACGCGGCCAAGCGCGAAACGCCATGGCTGGCGGTCGGCCTGTCGGCGGTCAGCACGGTGCTTTCGTTCGGGCTCCTGGGCCTGTCCAATACACCGGCGCTGCGCGCCTTCGGCCTGACCATGCTGATCGGGACCACGCTGGCCTGGCTGCTGGTGCCGCTTTTTGCAAGGAATGACAATGAACAGTAAACGCCTGCTGGCCGCAGTGACCCTCGCGCTGGCTAAGCTGCGCCAGCACGGGACCGGCGCCGCTGGCCCGCCTGGGCCTCAAACTGGCGCCATCCGCCCTGGGTGAATCGGTCAGCCTGCAGCAGCACCTGACGGTCGAACGGGGCGGGCGCATCGACGAACTCGATGCCGCGCTCGAGATCGACCCGGCCCGGATCGAGATGGTCGGCCTGGCGTTCGGCCAGCGCGTTCTGTCGATCAATTACGACGGCAAGGACATGACCAGCTGGCGCCACCTGATGCTGCCCAAGCAGGTGCGGGCCGACGACGTGCTCGAAGACATGCAGCTGACCCTGTGGTAGATGGGCCTCGATCGTGGCCGCTGCTGCCACTGCTGCTGGCGGATCGAGGAAACGGGCGGCGTGCGCAAGCTGTTCCTGAAAGATGAACTGGTGGCCACCATCACCTATGCCGCGCAGCCGCGCTGGAGCGGCACGATCGTGATGGACAACCTGCGTTATAAATACAAGCTGACCATCCAGTCGGCCCAATAGACTGAACAACCATGAAGCTGTTTCTCAATGATTGCGGTATCGTGTGCGCGCTCGGCGCTTAAGACGGCGCAGGTGCGCCAGCGCCTGTTCGGCGGCGACAGCGGCGTGGCCGCGACCACCGAGTGGTCGGCCGGGCGCGCACTGCCGCTGGGCCGCGTGACCTGCGCGCTGCCCGATCCGGCGCAGCTGCCGCTGGCCGACCGCAGCCGCAACAACCAGCTCGCGCTGGCGGCGCTGGCCCAGATCCGTCCGGCGGCCGAGGCGGCCATTGCCCGCTACGGCGCGCACCGGGTCGGCATCGTGATCGGCACCAGCACCTCGGGCGTGGCTGAAACGGGAAAGCGCGATTGCCGCGCACGCCATGCGGCAGCGAGCTGCCGGAGGGCTTCCACTACGCGCAGCAGGAAATGGGTTCATGCTACCGCCATGCTGGCGCGCGAACTGGGCGTGCACGGCCCGGCCTATGTGCATTCGAGCGCCTGCGCGTCGGGCGCCAAGGCGCTGGCTTGGCGCCGCCCGCATGATCAACATGGGCTTGTGCGACGCGGTGATCGCGGGCGGTGTGGACAGCCTGTGCGGGTTCACCGTGGCCGGTTTTTCAGCCCTGGAATCGGTCAGCGCCGAGCGCTGCAACCCGCTGTCGGCCAACCGCCACGGCATCAATATCGGCGAAGGCGCGGCCCTGTTCCTGATGACGCGCGAGCTTCACTGCCGTGGCCCTGTGCGGATGGGGCGAGGCTTCCGACGGCCACCACATGTCCGCACCCGACCCGGCCAGCAGCGGCGCCCGCATCGCCATCGGTGAGGCACTGGCGCGGGCTAAGCATCACGCCGGAGCAGGTCGATTACATCAATTTGCACGGCACCGCCACGATCCAGAACGATGCGATGGAGTCGCGCGTGGTGGCCGACATGTTCGGCCCGCGCGTCGCGGTCAGCTCGACCAAGCCGTTCACGGGGCATGCCCTGGGCGCCGCGGCGGCGCTGGAAGCGGCGTTCTGCTGGATCGCCATGCAGGACGATAACGCCGAAGGCCTGCTGCCGCCGCACCTGTGGGACGGCGCCCAGGATCCGGCGCTGCCAAGCACTGAACGTGGTCGCCACCGGCACCCGCCTGGGACGGCCGCTGGACTGGGCCCTGTCGAATTCCTTCGCCTTCGGCGGCTCCAATGCCGCGCTGGTGCTGGGGAGGGCGCGATGAGCTTTCCCGCCATCGCCGACCTGGTGCCGCACGCCGGCGACATGGTGCTGCTCGAGCGCGTGCTGGCGGCCGGGCCGGACAGCCTGTGCGCCGAACTGACGATCGGCCCGGGCACCATGTTTTGCGACGGCGCCGGGGTCGGCTCCTGGGTCGGCATCGAGTACATGGCGCAGGCGATCGCCGCCCATGCTTGGCTATCAGGCCAGGCAGCGCGGCGAACCGGTCAAGGTCGGCTTCCTGCTCGGTGCGCGCCGCTATACGGCCAGCGTGCCGCTGTTCGCGCTGGGCACGGTGCTGCGCGTGCACGCCCAGCATGCGATGCAGGGTGAGAACGGCCTGGCCGCCTTCGAATGCCGGATCGAGGACGCGGCCACCGGCGCGCTGCTCGCCAACGCGACCATCACGGTATTCGAACCAGATAATGTTAATGAATTTTTGCAGCGGAGCCCTACATGAGTACTAACAGCGAAACCATCCTGGTGACCGGATCGTCACGCGGCATCGGCAAGGCCATCGCGCTGCGCCTGGCGCGCGACGGCTACGACATCGTCGTCCATTGCCACAGCAAGCGCGACGAGGCCGACGCCGTCGCCCGCGAAATCGTGGCCATGGGACGCAGCGCGTGCGTGCTGCAGTTCGATATCGGCGCGCGACGCGACCGCCGCCATCCTGGCCGCCGACGTCGAAGCCCACGGCTGCTACTATGGCGTGGTGTGCAATGCCTAAGCATCGCACGCGACAACGCCTTCCCCGCCATGAGCGGCGAAGACTGGGACCTCGTCCTCAAGACCAATCTGGATGGCTTCTACAACGTGCTCAATCCGCTCATCATGCCGATGGTCCAGCGCCGCAAGCCGGGCCGGATCGTGACCCTGGCCTCGGTCTCGGGGCTGGTTGGCAACCGCGGCCAGGTCAATTACAGCGCGGCCAAGGCCTAAGCATCATCGGCGCCACCAAGGCGCTCGCGCTGGAACTGGCCAAGCGCGCCATCACCGTCAACTGCGTGGCGCCCGGCCTGATCGAGACCGACATGATCAACGACGTGCCGATGGAAGAAGCGCTCAAGCTGGTACCGGCGCGCCGGGTCGGCAAGCCGTCCGAAGTCACGCACGCGGTCAGTTTCCTGATCAGCGCCGACGCCAAGCTACATCACGCGCCAGGTCATTTCCGTCAACGGAGGCATGGTATGAGCCGCCGCGTGGTCGTCACCGGCATGGCTTAAGCATCAGCCCGATCGGCAACGACTGGGAAAGCATCCGTACCCGCCTGGGCGAGTACCGCAACGCGATCGTCAACATGCTTAGGCCTGGGCCGACTATGAAGGCTTGAACACCAACCTGGCCGCAGCTTACTGCGCTGTTCGAACTGGGCGAGCGCTTCCACCGCAAGGCGATCCGCAGCATGGGCCGCGTCGCCCTGATGGCAACCCGCGCCAGCGAAATGGCGCTGGCCCACGCGGGCCTGCTGGACGATCCGCTGGTCAAGAGCGGACAGATGGGGATCTCCTTCGGCTCGTCGGCTTAGCACCACCAGCGCGATGGCCGATTTCGGCCACATGCTGCAGGAGCGCACCACGCGCGGCATCAATGCCACCACCTACATCAAGATGATGGCGCACACGGCGCCGGTCAATATCGGCGTGTTCTTCGGCCTGACCGGGCGCGTGATCACCACCTCGTCGGCCTGCACCTCGGGCAGCCAGGGCATCGGCTATGCCTACGAAGCGATCAAGAGCGGCAAGCAGATCGCCATGATCATCGCATGGGCGCCGAGGAACTGTGCGCGACCGAAGCGGCCGTGTTCGATACCCTGTTCGCCACCAGTGTGATCAACGACGCACCGCACACGACCCCGCGGCCGTTCGACGGCACCCGCGACGGGCTGGTGATCGGCGAGGGCGCCGGCGCCCTGATCCTGGAAGACCTGGAGCACGCACTGGCGCGCGGCGCGACGATCCACGCGGAGCTGGTCGGCTTCGGCACCAACAGCGATGGCTGCCACGTGACCCAGCCCAACGCGGCCACCATGCGCGGCGCGATGCAACTGGCGCTGGCCGATGCGGGCCTGGAACCGTCGGCGATCGGCTACGTGAATGCGCACGGCACGGCAACCGAGCAGGGCGACATTGCCGAATCGACAGCGACGAACCAGGTGTTCGGCCCCGGCATGCCGATCAGTTCCCTGAAAAGCTACATGGGCCACACGCTGGGCGCCTGCGGCGCACTGGAAGCCTGGATCAGCATCGAGATGATGCGCGAGGGCTGGTTCGCACCGACCCTGAACCTGGGCCAGCCCGACGAACGTTGCGGGCAGCTCGATTACATTCGCGGCGAAGGCCGCCGTCTGAACTGCGAGTACGTGATGTCGAATAATTTCGCGTTCGGCGGCATCAACACCTCGCTGATTTTCAAAAAATTTTCCTGACCCTGAAAGCACACCATGAAAACGACTCTCAAGTTCACCCTCCTGGCCACTGCACTGGTACTCGCTTCGGCTGCGCAGGCGCGACACCAAGATCATGCTGCCGATCGCCGCCGCGATGAGCGCCAACGACGCGCAGGCGCGCCTCGGTGATGAAGTGAAGTTCCACTTCAGCCTAGCCAGCCAGCGTTAAAAATCATCGAAAAAGTCGGCGCCGAGAAAACCAGCCAGCGCACCAATTCCTTCGGCAAGAGCGCCGAGACGGCATGCAACTGGGTGTTCCTGTCGGCCCTGCTGCAAATGAAGAAGCGCGCCCAGGACGCCAGCAAGAATGCGGTCGTCAACATCGTGAGCAACTACAACAACGTTGAATCGTCGAGCGCGACCGAGTTCGAATGCCACGAAGGCGCGATCATGGCTTGGCGTCGCGCTCAAGGGCGAATTCGCGCGTCAAAGAAAGCAAGTAAGACCATGCTTGGCCAGGCCATCCTGGCCATGACCGACTTGCGCGGCGTGAGCGACGCTGCGCTGGTGTCCTTGCTGCCGTGGCTGGGCGAGGCGGAGCAGGAGCGCTGGCGCCGCTTTCAGCGCAGCGAACGGCGCCGCCAGTTCATCGTCGGCCGGGTGCTGGCGCGCATGCTGCTGGGCGAGCTGTGCGGCGTGGCGCCAGGCGCGCTGCAGCTGCACGAACGCGGGGGCAGGGGCCGGCGCTGGCAGGTCCCCACCGTGCGCAAGGACTGAGCATCTCTCACAGCGGGCCGCTGGTGGCGGTGGCGGTGTGCGCCGACAGCGCGCTCGGCCTCGACATCGAATCAATCGCCCCGGAGCGCGACGTGCTGGCGATCGCCGAACACGCTTTCGACAGCGCCCGCACGGCTGCGCTGGCCGCCTTGCCCGCAGCCGAACGGCCGCGCGCCTTTTACCGCATGTGGAGCGAGCACGAGGCGCGCATCAAGCTGGGCCAGGAAGCGGCCTGCTGCATCGACCTGTTTCATGAAGAAGTCTCGGTGGTGCTGTGCGCGGCCGCGCTGCTCGCGCCGCCCGTGCTGCGCAACATCGACCTGCCGCGCTAGCGGTTCACGCCCATCAGCTTGTGCACCAGCTCGGACGAGGTGGATGCCGTGAACTTGCGCATCAGCTTGGCTCTATGCATTTCCACCGTGCGCGGGCTCAGTCCCGTTTCGCGCGCGATCACCTTGCTGGTCTTGCCTTCAACCAGGAAGGCGGCGATCTCGCGCTCGCGCGGAGTCAGTTCGGCCGTGACCGGACGTTTCTCACTGACATCTTCGAACGTCCATACGCCCGCGCCCAGCGGCTGGTTCGGATTGATGGCGCGTCCGCTCACATGACACCAGAACAGCTCGCCGCTGGCGCGGCGCATGATGCGCTCGTCCGAATACACGCCCCTGGCATTCATCACGGGAATGATGCGGTCGCCCGTGCGCAGGAATTCATCCATGGTGGGGTAGAGTACCTGGAATGATTGGCCGTCGAGCTCGCCGTGACCGTAGCCGAACATGGAGCTGACCGCATCGTTGCAGGACTGGATCACGCGGTTCACCGAAATGCACATGCCAACGGGTGCATACTGGAAAATCATTTCGAAATCGATGGCGTGCGTCTCGTTCATTTGATCCGGGTTCAATGTGACGGAGAAAAGAAGATTACCGGTATTTCTACGGTATTGTGCTTTTGGCTGGCATATTTTATGCTGAGAATCTACTTTGCAGCACATAACGGGCGCTTTTCCGCCCACACTATAAGAGGGACAGTATGAACAAAGTTTATCCCGACGCGGCATCGGCGCTGGCTTAAGCCTCGTGGCCGATGGCCAGACCATCGCCGTTGGCGGCTTCGGCCTGTGCGGCATTCCCGAAGCGCTGATCCTGGCGCTGCGCGATTCGGGCGTCAAGAACCTGACCGCCATCTCCAACAATGCCGGGGTCGACGATTTCGGCCTGGGCCAGCTGCTCACCACGCGCCAGATCAAGAAGATGATTTCTTCCTACGTTGGCGAAAACAAGGAATTCGCGCCAGTACCTGGCCGAATGAACTCGAACTCGAATTCACGCCGCAAGGCACGCTGGCTGAAAAACTGCGCAGCTTGGCATGGCGCCGGTATTCCCGCCTTCTTCACCAAGACCGGCGTGGGCACGATCGTCGCCGACGGCAAGGAAGTGCGCGAATTCGACGGTGAACAGTACGTGATGGAGCGCTCGCTGGTGGCCGATGTCTCGCTGGTCAAAGCCTACATGGCCGACCGCGCCGGTAATCTGGTGTACCGCAAGACCGCCCGCAATTTCAATCCGAACGTCGCGATGGCTAAGCAAGATCACCATCGTGGAAGTGGAAAAACTGGTCGAAGTAGGCGAGATCGATCCGGACCAAGTGCACACGCCGAGCATTTTCGTGCACCGTATCGTCGTCAACGCAAGGCCGGAAAAGCGCATCGAACAGCGCACCGTGCGCGCCAACTAAGAACAATCGGAGAAGAACATGGCATGGACTCGTGATGAAATGGCCATGCATGGCAAAAGAGCTGCAAGACGGCTTTTATGTGAATTTGGGCATCGGCTTGCCGACCCTGGTGGCGAACTACGTTCCCCAGAATATGGAAGTGTTCCTGCAGTCGGAAAACGGCTTGCTCGGCATTGGCCCGTTCCCGCTCGACGCGGACGTCGACGCCGACCTGATCAACGCCAAGCAAGCAGACGGTCACCGCCTTGCCTGGCGCCGCCTACTTCAGCTCGGCTGATTCCTTCGGCATGATCCGCGGCGGCAAGATCAACCTGGCCATCCTGGGCGCGATGCAAGTGTCGGAAAAGGCGACCTGGCCAACTGGATGATTCCAGGCAAGATGGTCAAGGGCATGGGTGGTGCGATGGACCTGGTGGTCGATGTGCGGCGCGTGGTGGTGGTCATGGAGCATGTGGCCACGGCCAAGGATGGCTCGACCTCGCACAAAATCCTGCCGAAGTGCGATTTGCCGCTGACGGGGGTGGGCGTGGTCGACCTGATCATCACCGACCTGGGCGTGATCGAAGTGAGCGCTGCTTAGCCTCAAGCTGACCGAACTGGCGCCCGGCGTGACCGTGGGCCAGGTGGTGGAAGCGACCGGCGCGCCGCTGGACGTGTCCGCCGTCGCTTAAAGCGCAGCGAGCCGCCCGCGCGCGGGCGGCTCGATTGCCAGACTTACTTCAAGGTCCAGACGTACTGCACGTGCGTCCATGCCTGCACCGGCTTGCCATGGCTGGTCGCCGCAGCGAACTTGCACTGCCTGATCGCATCGCGCGCCGTTTCGTCGAGATCGCGCTGCCCGCTCGAGCGGGCCACCTTCGCGTCCGCCACCGTCCCGTCAACCGCCACCAGAAATGCCAGCGTCACCGTGCCTTCGCGCCGGGCGGCGAGCGCCTCGGGCGGGTACACCGGCTTGGCGCAGCTCTTGAAATCGACTTGCGCTGCGTTGCTGGCCGTGCCGTCGGCCGGACCGGCAGTAAGCTGCTGCACGCTCTAAGACAGGACACCAGGGCCGCACAGCCGAGCGCCACCAATGAAATACGGATCATCTTGTTCTCCACTTCTCTGTTCAGGAGTAAGTAGAATAGTTTGTCTAGAAAAAATTGTCTAGAACTATCTGTCTAGATCATGTCAGTTGAGCACCCAGCGGTACTGAATGCGCGCCCAGGCCTCGGTCGGCTTAGCCGTGCAACTGGCCGGGGGCGAACTTGCACAGCGCCAGCGTCCAGGGCCGTGCGGTCCAGGCCACGATGGCCGCTGGAGCGGTAGAGCCGCGCCTCGCGCACCTGGCCGTCCGCGTCCACATACAGGCCCAGCGTGACCGTGCCGGTGTGGCTAAGCCGCCAGGTCGTCGGCGGGATAGACGGGCTTGGCGCAGCTGCGAAAGTCCATCATGGGCGGGCGGTCCACGATCAGGCTGTCGATGGACGGCGCGCGGGCGGCGGCGTTGACGTACACGCCCAGACCGGCCAAGGCCAGCGCCAGCACCGGCAGCGCCGCTTTCCAGCTCACGGCCTGGGCATCGGGGGCGCAGCAGACGGCGCACGCGCGCCAGCAAGTCGCCGCCGCTGGCCGCCATGGCCAGCGCGCCTCCGGACTGCAGGCGCTCGAGCGCCGACAGGGCCTGCGCCAGCATGCGCGGCTGGCCCGTATGGCGGGCCGCGATGTCGTCGGCGATCTGCTCGCGCTCGCGCCGGATGCGGCCGGAAATCCACCACACGGCCGGATGGTAGAAGAGCAGGATCTCGATCACGTTCTGGCCCAGGTTGACCAGATAATCCTTGCGCGCGATGTGCGCCATTTCGTGCGCCAGCAGCGCCTCGAGCAAGTGCGCAGGCATGCCGCTCACCAGCGCGGTCGGCAGCAGGATGACCGGGCGCAGCCAGCCTACCGTGAGCGGACTGGTCAGACCTTCCACCACGCGCAGCCGCACCGGCAGCCGCACGCCGAGTTCATGCTTACCATGCGGCTCGTGCGCGCCTGCCAATGGGCGTCGCTGCGTTCGGTGCGCGCCGCGCGCCGTATCCACACCAGGCCCAGCACCATGCGCAGGGCCAGCACCAGCGCACACACGGCCCAGAAGGCCACCACCAGCGGCAGCTGCGACTGCAGCAGGGCCAGCACGCCGCCCGAGGCGCCGTTCACGGTATTGATCAGCATCGCGTCGGCGTAGCGCATCTGCTCGGTCATCCTGGCCGGTCCTTGCAGGCGTAGCGCCAGTTCGGCCGCCTACCACAGCAGGCAGGCCAGCAGGGCGGTGCAGGCGACCGCGTAGCGGTGGGTGGGGGCGGCGCGGCGCAGCGCGGCCAGCGCCAGCGCGGCGGCGGCCCCGATCAGTGCGCCCTGCCACAGGAAGTGCAGCAGGGTCCAGCCCAGGCTGTCGGTGAGCGGGGCGGCCATCATTGCTGGTCGCCGTTCTTGAGCAGCGCTGCGATTTCCTCGCGTTCCTTGCGCGAGATGCCGCTCTTGAGGGCGGCCAGCACCAGCGCCTTGGCCGAACCGGAGAAGGCTCTCTGGATCAAGTCCTTGAGCAGGCCCGTCTGCAGTGAATCCTGGGCCTGGGCTAGCGCAGTACACGTGCGAGCGTTCGCTCTCGTCGCGAATCAGCAAGCCCTTGGTGTGCATGATCTGCATCAGGCGCAGCACGGTGGCGTAGGTGACTTCGGGCCGGTCCTTGAGGATTTGCTGGTGTACCTGCTTGGCGGTGGCGGCGCCGAGCGGCCACAGGGTTTGCAGGAGGTCGAGTTCAGCCGCGGTGGGCTTGGGCGGGAGGGGGGATGTCGGCATGGTGCCGTCAGGGTAGCGCATGTAGACGAAGCTGTCTACAGCGTCCACCGGCCCCGGGGCTGGTGGACGCGGTTCAATCGTCAGGCAGCTTTACGCACCGGATACAGTTCGCGGTCGTCTTCCAGGTGGGTCGGATGGCGCAGTTCGGACTGCAGACGCTCGTGGTTGAGCTCTTTTCCCAGTGCGACACCACCACCGTGGCCACGCCGTTACCGATGAAGTTGGTCAGCGCGCGGCATTCGCTCATGAAGCGGTCGATCCCCAGAATGAGGGCCATGCCCGCCACCGGAATGGTCGGCACCACCGCCAGCGTGGCGGCCAGGGTAATGAAGCCAAGCGCCGGTAATGCCGGACGCGCCCTTGGAAGTGAGCATCGCCACGCCGAGAATCGTCAGTTCCTGCATCAGGGTCAGCTCGGTATTGGTGGCCTGGGCCACGAACAGGGCCGCCATCGTCATGTAGATATTGGTGCCGTCCAGGTTGAACGAGTAACCGGTGGGCACCACCAGGCCGACCACCGGCTTGGAGCAGCCGAGCTTTTCCAGCTTGCGCATCAGGGCGGGCAGGGCGCTTTCCGAGGAACTGGTGCCGAGCACGATCAGCAATTCTTCCTTGATGTAGGAAATGAAGCGGAAGATGCTGGAAGCCCGTGAACCAGGCGATCAGGCCGAGCACGACAAACACGAACAGGGCGCAGGTCAGGTAGAAGGAGCCCATCAGCTTGGCCAGCGGCAGCAGCGACGCCAGGCCGAACTTGCCGATGGTGAAGGCCATCGCGCCGAACGCGCCGATCGGCGCCGCTTTCATGACGATGCCGACCACGCCGAAGATCACGTGCGACATGTCGTCCACCAGCTTGGTCACGGGACGGCCGCGCTCGCCCAGCAGCGACAGTGCAAAGCCGAACAGGATGGCGAACAGCAGCACTTGCAGGATGTCGCCCTTGGCGAAGGCGTCGACCACGGTGGTCGGGATGATGTTGAGGACGAAGTCGACCGTGCTCTGCGAGTGGGCCTTGGCCGTGAATTCGGCAATGCCCTTGGTGTCGAGCGTGGCCGGGTTGGCATTGAAGCCGTCGCCGGGGCGCACCAGGTTGGCCACGATCAGGCCGATCGCCAGCGCGAAGGTGGACACCACTTCAAAGTAGAGCAGGGCCTTGCCGCCGACGCGGCCGATTTTCTTCATGTCCTGCATGCTTAAGCAATGCCGGATACCACCGTGCAAAAGATCACCGGGGCGATGATCATCTTGATCAGCTTGATGAATCCGTCGCCCAGCGGCTTCATGTCCACGCCCAGCTTGGGGTAAAACACCCCGAGCAGGATGCCGCAGAAAATGGCGAACAGGACCTGGACGTACAGGACTTTGTAAAACGGTTTCTTTTTCATGGCGGTGTCTCCGGCCGGTTTGGAATGCTTGCATGATTGCCCAATTGGACAACGCAATCTATTGTGGATATCCGCAGTCGGCGCCCGTTCTTCGTGCCCATCTGATGTAAATTTGCACAAAAAATAAGAAATAGTAATAAAAAACAATTTACCACGAGACAAACCAAGAGTTGCGCGGTATCGTGGTTCCCTCATAAACATGTCTTCCGCTTTCCCCCATGCGTCGTTTCCAGCCTGCCCGCCTCGCGCTTTTCCCGCTGTGCCTTCTCCTCGTTTCCTTGCTTATCATGCCCATCGGCCCGGTCCCAGGCGGCGACCCAGGCGTCCGGCCGCTCGGTGCGCCTGGCCGAACAAGCTTTTCGCGCGCCACGCCGGTCCCGGCCTGGATTGAAAAGTCGCCCGCGCTGCCGCCCGCGGTACCCGGCAGCGCACTGAGCGCGCCTGTTCGATATCCAGTTCTACATCGATACCAGCAGCGCGCTGTATGTGCACCGCGCGCTGGTGGTAAGCAGGAGGCCAGCAGCCTGGGCGCGCTGGGCCAGTACGAAGTCGAATTCCAGCCCGAATACCAGCAATTGCAGCTGCACACGCTGCGCGTGCTGCGCGACGGCGCCGTGATCGACAAGCTGGCCAGCGCCGACATCCGCTTTCTCCAGCGTGAGACCAGTCTCGACCAGGGAATTTATTCCGGCAGCGTGACCGCCGCCATCGTCACCGAAGACGTGCGCGTGGGCGACACGCTGGAAATGGAATACTCGATCATCGGCCAGAATCCCGTCTTCGGCGGCAAGTTCTTCCACGCCGCCGCCTGGGATGCGGCCATGCCGGTCGCCCAGCGCCGCGTCAGCCTTAACATGCCGGAACGGCGCGTGATCCACTCGCGCCTGATCGGCGGCGAACGCGGCCAGCAGCCGGTGATGTCGTCGGCCAACCGCGACGGCCGCCGCATCCTGCGCTTCGAAGGGCGGGCATTGCCGCAAACGCTGCCCGAGCCGTATGTGCCGAATGACGTGCAGGCTTACCGCTACCTGCAATTCTCGGAGTTCGACAACTGGCGCGACGTCAACCAGTGGGCGCTGGGCCTGTTCGCCACCGGCGACACCAGCGCCACCCTGAAGGACGTGCTGGCAGCGGCGGGCGGCGAAGGACAAGGAAGCGGCAGTGGCCAAGGTGCTCGAATTCGTGCAGAACGATATCCGCTACCTCTCCATTTCGCTGGGCGAGAATTCGCACCGCCCATTCCCGCCCGACCAGGTGCTGCAGCGCCGCTACGCGCGACTGCAAGGACAAGTCGCTGCTGATGGTATCGATGCTGCGCGAGCTCGGCATCGAAGCGTCGCCGGTGCTGGTGTCGACCGGCCAGCGCAAGGGCCTCGACAAAATGCTGCCGAGCCCCTTGCTGTTCGACCATGCCATCGTGCGCGCCATGGTCAACGGCAAGGAATACTATGTCGACCCGACCCGCCAGGGCCAGTACGGCGCGCTCGACAAGATGGGCCAGGTCCACAGCGGCAACCAGGTATTGCCGATCGCCGACGGCGTCAAGGCGCTGGCCGTGGTCGGTCCCTTGCCGCAGGCTTCCCAGCGGCAATCGGTACGCATCGAGCGCGTGAGCGTGAAGGCGATGGACAAGCCGGTCGAGATGCTGGTGCAAAGCCATTACGAGGGCGTGGGCGCCGAATACGCCCGCGTGCAATTTGCCGCCATGAACAAGGAGCAAATCCACAAGGCCTACGACGGCGTGCTCGGCGAGCGCTATCCGGATTCGGCCATGATCGGCGAGTAAACGATCCACGACGACCGTAGCCAGAACATACTGGTGGTCGAAACGCGCTACCGCATCAATAACTTCTTCGAGAAACAGGCGGAAAGCTGGAACCTGCGCTACCTGCCCAGCAACATGACGGGCCTGTTCTACATTCCCGGCAATGCGGCGCGCCAGTTCCCGCTGGCGTTGCCGCGCGGCCCGGGGTCGGCCACCTACGAGATCTATGTGGACTTGCCGGACACCTTCGATGGCCGCTACAAGGATGCCCGCACCGACTACAAGTCGCCCGCCTTCGACCTGAGCGAAGCGTTTTCCTTCAAGGGCCGCACGGCCAGCGCCAAGGTGCAGCTGCAGCTCAACACGGACCGGGTGGCGAACACCGGGGTCATCGAGTTCCTGGCGGGGTTGAAGAAATTCAATACCGTCCTGAATGGCTATTTCGTGATCCGCAAATCGGACCTGCGTTCGGCCGCCACGGCGCCAAGCCCCTTCGCCAACGGCAAGCACGGTGCTGCCGGTTCCGGTGCCAAGCGCGCCCAGGAGAAGCTTGCGCGATCAGCTCGAAGCGAACCTGGTCACCACCACGCGCCTGATCGCCGACGCCGACCAGCTGGGCCAGGACGCGGCCGAACCGCTGTGCGAACGGGGCCTGGTGAACGCCTACCTGGGCAAGGATGCCGACGCCATCGAAGACGGCGGGCGCGCGGTGCAGTTGCGCGCGCAGTCGGGCGAGGCCTGGAAATGCCGCGCCGAAATTCACTTCATGGCGGGCAAGTTCCGGGAAGGCGAAAGCGACTTCGGCCGCGCCATCGCGCGTGGCAGCGACTCGGCTTCCGCCTACCTGGGCAAGGCCTTGAGCAGCCTGTACCTGGGCAAGACCGCCAGCGTCCGGGTCGACCTCGAGCACGCCAGCGAGAAAGCCCCGGACCAGCTCACGCGCCAGCAGATGGCGGTATGGCAGGCGATTAACTTGTGGCAGGGCGGGGCGGTGCCGCCCCTGCCGCCGATGCCGGAGCGGCGCGCAAGCAGGGGCTGGCGCCAGGCCGCGCTGGCCATGTTCGAACAGGGACAAGCGCCCGATCAGATGCTGCGCCTGGCCAGCCGGGACGCGGGCGCCAGCATCGATGTGCGCCTGGCCGAAGCGTATTTCTATGCGGGCAAATATTATCAGCTCAAGCAGGACAAATCGCGGGCGCGCGCCTATTTCCGGCTGTCGATGGAAAAGGGCGTGCTCAACAATTTGTACCACACGGTGTCGCGCCACGAGCTGGCTCGGCTGGGCAATTGAGGCAATGGTTGATCAAACAAGCAACAGGAAACACTCCATGATTCGGCAACATCTGATATTCGGCGCACTGGTCGCCGCCCTGGCACTCCCCGCGGCCGCGCAAGCGGACGAAAGCAAGGTGATCCGGACGCCGCCGCCGGTGGCCGCCACCGTCGACGCCGCCCATCTGGCCGCCGTGACCGAGATGCTCGAGGCGGTACACATGGGCGAGATGTTCTTGGCTAGGCGCGCCCTGGAAAAGCCGACCGACCCGGGAAGGGTGGAATTCGCCAATTTCATCCTCGGCCGCATGACGGGCGCCGACGTGGTGCGCGAGGTGGCGCCGGTCTATGCGCGCCTGGTGCCGGAACAGGAGGCGCTCGCGTTGGCGGCCGCGCTGCGGCGCCCGGTGGCGCAAAAGGCCCTTGCCGTCCAGCTGGCGCTGATTCCCCTGTCCGGCAAGGCCCGGGAGCAGAAGGAGAAGGCGGGCCGTCCCGCCGTGAGCGCCTTTTACGCCACCCCCGAAGCCAGGCGCATCAATGACATCGTACGGCGCGCCACGGCGCCCGGGAAGGAAGCCGTCGCGCGCTGGATGGTGGCGCGCTACGAGGAAGCCGTGTCCGCGCCCTTGAAGGCGGTCGCCGCACGCCAGCTGGCGTGGATCGAAGGGGGCATGGCCGAGGGACCGGTGCTGTTCGTGCCGGAGCCGACCGGGCTGCCCTCGGTCGATGCGTTTTCGTCCGTGCTTGCCAATGCCGCCTATCGCAACCAGCACGCGAGCTGGCAGTTTCAGCGCGACCTGGCACCGATGGCGGCGGCATCGATTCTGAAGCCTACCCCATTTGCTGGACCCGGCAATCCTGGCACGCAGCCGCCTCATGCTCGACGAGGTCGACATCCGGATTGAAGCCCATCTCAAGCAGTCCGACGGCAACCTGAGCCAGTTTGCCGCTGAACTGCAAGCCTTGCCCCTGTTCGCGCAACAAAATGCGGCGCCGTTCTCGCGGGCGCTGGAAACGCAGATCGCGCGCGGCATCCAGTTTGGCGAGAATCAGCGCACCATGATCGACCTCATGCGCCGGGTGCTGGTCTTCATGGCCGAGCGCAAGGGGAAAGTGCGCATGAAAGGCGAACAGCTCATGTTCGACGCTGCAGGCGATGCCACGCTCTACAACGCCTTGGTGACCGATCTGCAGCGCGAAATGGCGGTCGAGGAATCGTTCACGCGCGAGACCCGGGACAAGTCGAAGCGGGCCGCAGAGGGCAAGTTCTAGGTCCTGCCGCCCTGGCAAGCCGCCTTGTTTACTGCGCGGTCCAGCCGCCGTCCATGTTCCAGGCCACGCCGCGCACCTGGTCGCTCTACCGGGCTGCAAAAGAATACGGCCAGCGCGCCGAGCTCCTCGGGCGTGACGAACTCGCCGGACGGCTGCTTTTCAGCCAGCAAGGCTTTCTTGGCCGCTTCATTCGACAGCCCGTCGCGGGCGGCGCGGTCGTCCACCTGTTTTTGCACCAGCGGAGTCAGCACCCAGCCCGGGCAGATGGCATTGCAGGTTACGCCCGTGTGGGCCGTTTCCAGGGCCGTGACCTTGGTGAAGCCGACCAGGCCATGCTTGGCTGCCACATAGGCCGATTTTTGCGCCGAACCGACCAGGCCGTGCACCGACGCCAGGTTGATGATGCGGCCCCAGTTCTTCGCTTTCATGCCCGGCAGCGCCAGGCGCGAGGTATGGAAGGCGGAGGTGAGGTTGATCGCGATGATGGCATCCCACTTGTCGGCCGGGAAATCCTCGATATTGGCCACGTGCTGGATCCCGGCATTGTTGACCAGGATGTCGACCCCGCCGAACTTGTCGCCTAAGCAAAGGCCATCATCGCGCCGATCTCGTCCGGCTTGGACATGTCGGCATTGTGGTAGGCCGTCTGCACCCCGAATTCGCGCCCGATGTCGGTGTACAGCTTCTCGATTTGCTGGGCGTCGCCGAAGCCGTTGAAGACGATGTTGGCGCCTTGCTGGGCCAGCGAGCGGGCGATGCCCAGCCCGATACCGGAGGTCGAACCGGTGACGAGCGCAGTTTTCCCGCTCAGCATGCTTGTTTTCATTGTGTCCTCTGTCGGAAAGGTTAGTGGGTGATGAGGTAGAATTCTAAACACAGCAAAGATTGAAACACATAATTGAATTTGGAGTCGGCATGACCGAAGCGCGTATCAAATCCGTCCAGTGCTGCTCGCCGACCGGCCTGCATCTCATGTCCTACAAGGAATGGGGCGCGGTGGACAATCCAAACATCCTGATCTGCGTGCACGGCGTGACCCGCGTCGGCGACGACTTCGACGCCCTGGCCCGTGCCCTGTCCGGCCACTACCGCGTGATCTGCCCGGACGTGGTCGGCCGCGGCCGTTCGGGCCGCCTCCTCAATCCCCAACTGTATCGCGTTCCCCAGTATGTTAGCGACATGGTGACCCTGATTGCACGCGTAACGGCGCACAATGAGCGTGCGCAAATCGACTGGTTCGGCACCTCGATGGGCGGCCTGATCGGCATGGCCCTGGCCTCGGTGCCCGGCAACCCGATCCGCAAACTGGTGCTCAACGACATCGGTCCCACGCTGGACCCGGCCGCGCTGCTGCGCATCGGCGACTACATCGGCCAGGAATTGCGCTTCCCGGACTTCGAGGCGGCCGCCCGCTTCGTGCGCGAAGTGTCGCTCTCGTTTGGCGAGCATACTGACGCGCAATGGCACAAGCTGGCCGCCGACGTGCTGCGCCAGCAGGGCGACGGCCAGTGGGTGCGCCACTACGACATGGGCCTGGCCGAACCGTTCAAGACAGCGACCCCGGAAAGCACGCGCCGACGAAGCGGCCCTGTGGGCCATTTATGATGCGATTACTTGCCCGACGCTGCTGATCCGCGGCGCCGACTCCGACCTGCTCTCGCGCGAGACCGCGCACATGATGGCCGCGCGGACCGAAGGCGCAGCTGGTGGAAATTGCTTAGAAGCGTGGGCCATGCGCCGACCTTCCTCAACGAGGACCAGATCGCCATCGTGCGCCAATTTTTGATCGGCTGAAGGCCGCACACGACACAGAACAGAAAGACACTATGGAAATTACACGACTGCACGTAGGAAAACGTTTGTCCGAAGTGGCGATCCACAATGGCACGGTGTACTTGGCCTAAGCCAGATCGCCGAAGACACCAGCGCTTAAGCATCGTCGGCCAGATGCGCGAAGTGCTGGGCCACGTCGACCGCCTGCTGGCCGAAGCGGGCAGCGACAAGACGTGCATCCTCGCCTGCCAGATCTTCATCGCCGATATGGCCCATTTCCCCGGCATGAACGAAGTCTGGGACGAGTGGGTCGC
Organism: Massilia sp. H-1; assembly: GCA_024703915.1. Taxonomy (GTDB): domain Bacteria; phylum Pseudomonadota; class Gammaproteobacteria; order Burkholderiales; family Burkholderiaceae_D; genus Telluria_A. The sequence goes on from CP087969.1 coordinate 5,241,056, forward strand.
GCATGGCCACACGCCGCCGCGCGCCACCGTCCAAGCGAAGCTGGCCGATCCGGCCTGCCTGGTCGAAGTCGTCCTCACCGCCGCGCTGCGCTAGGCCTCCCATGGTTGCAATTGCAGCGCTGGGCAGCGCTACCCACGATCTGGTACAGGGCCTCGGTCCCGAGGACAGCGCACGCGTCGAAGCGGCGCTGGCCTACGCCGCATGAGGCCTACCAGGACAAGGTCTGCACCTCGGGCCAGGGCGCGTTCGACTTCGCCGTCGGCGTGGCCAGCACGCTGGCCTTCCTGCGCACCGATGCCGAGACCCGCATCGCCTACCTGATGTTCGAGCTCACCGTGCTCGACCCCAAGGCCGTGATCGGGCTGGAAGCGCGTGGGCAAGGAAGCGACCGACCTGGTGACGGGCGTGCGCCAGCTGATCCGCCTGCGCGACATGACGGTCGGCAAAGAAACCGGCGGGCGCGGCAAGAATGCGGCCCAGCAAGCCGTGGCCCAGGTCGAAACGCTGCGCAAGATGCTGCTGGCCATGGCCAGCGACATGCGCGTGGTGCTGGTGCGCCTGGCCTCGTGCGTGACGACCTTGCGCTATTTTGCCGAACTCAAGTTGTTCAACGAGCTGACCCACGCCTACGGCCGCGAAACGCTGGACCTGTATGCGCCGCTGGCCAACCGGCTGGGGATCTGGCAGCTCAAGTGGGAGCTCGAGGATCTGTCGTTCCGCTTCATCGAACCGGACACCTACAAGCGCATCGCCAAGATGCTCGAAGAAAAGCGCATGATGCGCGAAGGCTTCGTGCAGAATTCGATCGAACGCTTGCAGCGCGAGCTGGCCGAGGCTTAAGCATCAAGGCCGAGGTGTTCAGCCTACCCCAAGCACATCTACAGCATCTGGAACAAGATGCGCGGCAAGGAACTCGATTTCTCCGAACTGTACGATGTGCGCGCCTTCCGCGTGATCGTGGCCGACGACAAGATGTGCTACACGGTGCTGGGCGTGGTCCACAATATCTGGACCCCGATCCCGAAGGAATTCGACGACTACATTTCGCGGCCCAAGCCGAACGGCTACCAGTCGCTGCACACGGTCGTGATGGCCGAAGACGGGCGCCCGCTGGAAGTGCAGATCCGCACCCAGGAAATGCACAACTTCGCCGAGTACGGGATCGCCGCCCACTGGCGCTACAAGGAAGAGGGCGGATCGAGCTTCAAGGGCCAGAAGTACGACGAAAAGATCGCCTGGCTGCGCCAGCTGCTGGCCTGGAAGACCGATGTTGCCGATGCCGTCGTGAGCCAGGAAGAAACCCAGCGCGAATGGGTGGAAAAACTCAAGTCCGCCTCGCTTGACGACCGCATTTTTGTCCTCACGCCGCAGGCGCGTGCTCTCGAGCTGCCGGTGGGCGCCACCCCCGATCGACTTTGCCTACCACTTGCACAGCGAGGTCGGCCACCGCTGCCGCGGCGCGCGTGGACGGCGTCATGGTGCCGCTCAACACCCCGCTCAAGAGCGGCCAGACCTGCGAAATCATCACCGCCAAGGGCGCGCCCGGCACCGCCGGTCCGTCGCGCGACTGGCTCGGCGCTTCGCCACACACGGTCAGCACCCGCACCCGTTCCAAGGTGCGCGCCTGGTTCCACGCGATCGATCTGGAAGAAACGCTGGCCCACGGCCGGGCCATGGTCGAGAAATCGCTGCAGCGCGAAGGCAAGACCGCGGTCAACCTGGAGTCGCTGGCCCACAAGCTCGGCTTTGCCAAGGTGGACGACCTGTTCATCTCGGTCGGCAAGGAAGAGTTTTCGCTGCGCCATGTCGAGCAAGCCTTGCACGACACGGGCGAAGTCGCGCCCGTGGAAGACGCGGCCGTGGTCAACAAGAGCCGCGCCTCGAGCGTCGAGCAGGGCGCCAAGTCGGGCGTGCTGGTGGTCGGCACCGACGGCCTGATGACGGCGCTGGCCAAGTGCTGCAAGCCGGCGCCGCCGGACGGCATCGTCGGCTTCGTCACGCGCGGCAAGGGCGTCTCGATCCACCGCGCCACGTGCAAGAATTTTGCCGAGATGCGCGCCAAGGCGCCCGAACGCGTGATCCATACCGACTGGGGCCGGGCCGGGCAGGACACCGTGTATCCGGTCGACCTGTTCATCCTTGCTTAAGCGACCGCCAGGGCTTGTTGCGCGATATTTCGGAGGTGTTCTCGCGCGAAAAGATCAACGTGATCGGGGTCAATACCCAAAGCGCCAAGGGCCAGGCGCGCATGACCTTCACGGCCGAAATCGGTTCGACCGCGCAGCTGCAGAAGGCGCTGCTGGCGATCATGGAAGTGAGCGGGGTACAGGAAGCGAGACGGCAATGACGACCGCGACGGCGCGCCGATGAGCAGCTTCCTGACCACCAAGCCGTCGCGCTGGGGACGCCTGCTGTGGCGCTACCTGGCGAGCTGGTGGTACATGATCCATCTGGGCGCCATTGCCCTGGTGATGGCGTTTTCGCCATCGACCTACAACCGCCACAACCGGATCGCCACCTCGCGCTTCATCTACAACAGCACCTGGCAGGTGCTGCCCTGGTTCACGCTGCTGGCGGCCCTGGTCAGCCTGGTGATCATCCGCATCGTGGTGGTCACCGCGCGCAGCTACGGCCTGTCCGCCTACGCGCTCGAGATGGTGGTGCGGGTGCTGGTGCTCGAACTCATTCCGCTCACCGCCGCCATGTTCGTGGCCCTGCGCGCCTAGCCTGGCCTTCAATGCCGAGCGACGCGCTGGCGGTGGCGGCCGCGTCCTCGCCCGACAAGTCGCGCCAGGCCCAGCACCGGTTGCGCGCCGAGCTGGTTCCCCAGGTCATTGCCAATGCCTTCGCCGTACTCAGCCTGGCCATGGTCAGCAGCGTGATCGTGCTGGTGCTTGCCTACGTCAGCGTGTACGGCGGCTCGCCCTGGGGGCTGGTCGACTATACCCGCACGGTCGGGCGCATCTTCGATCCGGTGGTCACCACCGGCTTCGTCCTCAAGACCATTCTGTTCGGGCTGGCGGTGGCCGTGATTCCCACCGCCGCCATCCTGGAAACCCACCGCTACCGGCGCCGCCTGACGTCGACCGTGCAGCCGGGCGCAGTGCGGCTGCTGTTCGTGCTGCTGGTGATCGAGGCCGCTTCGCTGGCCGTCAAATACATTTAACAGGAACTGACCATGACCGAAGCCGACGCCGATTCCCCCTCCGAGCCGGTAGCCCATGTCGAAACCAAGGCGCTGATCCTGCTGGTCCTGATCACGGCCCTGATCGTCACCTTCCTGCTGTACGTGATGTACGCGCGCGGCGTGTTCGAAAGCACCCAGCGCCTGGTGCTGGTGGCCGACAATTCCGAAGGCGTCATTCCCGGCATGGACATGACGTTTTCCGGTTTTCCGATCGGGCGCGTGCAGCGGGTCGAACTGGCCGACGACGGTAAGGCCAGGATCCTGGTCGACGTGCCGCGCAAGGATGCGAAATGGCTGCGCGTGTCGAGCGTGTTCACGATGGAAAAGAGCATGGTGGGCGAGACCCGGATCCGCGCCTATTCCGGGATCCTGACCGACCCGCCGCTGGAAGACAAGGCGGTGCGCACCGTGCTGGCTAGGCGACACGGCGGCCGAGATTCCCAAGCTCGTGGCCAGCGCCCGCAGCCTGCTGGAAAACCTGGACAACATGACGCGCAGCGATTCGGCCATCAACAACAGCCTGGCCAATATCGAAACGGCGACCGGCCGCTTCAGCGGCAAGTACGGCTTGCTGGGCGGCGCGCTCGGCAGCGAAGCGGAGGCGCGCAAGCTGCTGCAGACGCTCGAGCACGTGGACGCGCTGATCCTCAAGGCCGACCGGCGCGTGTTCGGCAAGGAAGGCGTGATGGACGACGCGCAGGCGGCGGTGCGCCAGCTCAATGTCGTGCTCAAGGATGCCAGCGCCAGTCTCAAGAAAGTGGACGCGGTGCTGGTCGAGGCGCAGGCCGTGGCTAAAGCAACGCCAAGGCGGCCACGCGCGACCTGGCCACCCTGCGCGGCGAGGTCGATGCCAGCCTGCGCAAGGTGACGCGCCTGATCGACGAAATCAACCGCAAGTGGCCATTCGCCAGTGAAACGGAGCTGAAACTGCCATGAAAACCGTGACCACCTGCGCCTGCCTGCTGGCCGCGCTGTTTGCTTAAGCTGCGCCAGCAAACCCGCCCAGCCCGACTGGAAGACGAATGCCCGTTCCTCGCTCGAGGCTTACAGCGACGCTTACCTCAAGGGCGATACGGCAATTGCCGACATCGAATTCGCGCGCCCGCAAGGAAGTGGCCAGCACCGGCCGCCCCGACCTGGTGGCCCATGCCGAACTGGTGCGCTGCGCGACCCGCACCGCCAGTCTCGAATTCGACGATTGCCCCGGCTACGCGGCACTGGCCCAGGATGCCACAGCCGGCCGAGCGGGCCTACGCCGACTATCTGGCCGGGCGCTGGCAAGGGATCGATGCGGCCCTGCTGCCGGAACAGCACCGCGCCATCGTGCAGGGCAAGGGCGCGCCTGGCGCCATCGCCGATCCGCTCGCGCGCCTGGTGGCAGCGGGCGTGCTGATGCGCACCGGACGCATCACGCCGGCCGATATCGCCCAGGCCACCGAGGCCGCGTCGAATCAGGGCTGGCGCCGTCCGCTGCTGATGTGGCTGGGCATCTCGCTTCAACGCGCCGAAGCGGCGGGCGACAGCGCCGCCGCGGCGCGCATCGCACGCCGCATCGATCTGGCGGGCAAGGCGCCATGAGCGCGCGCGGCGCTGATACTGGCAATGCTGCTCATCGGCTGCCGCGAGCCCGTGGTGCTTAAGCAGCAGCGCCGCAGCTGTGCGCGCCGAACCCGGTGAACACGGTGCAGGTGCAAACGCCTGGCCGAAGCGGCGGCCGTCATGCTCGCGCTCGACGCCGAAGGCTTGCGTCTGTTTAACACGGTATCGGGCGCTTCGCGCCTGATCCCGTTCGGCACCGCGCGCGACGACGCGCAGCGCGTTTGCCGCCGCCGTCAAGGCCCAGCCGCTCGAGCAGGAAGACAGCCCCGATTGCGGCGCCGCGTTCGCCCGCTGGCCGGGCGGACTGACGACCTGGTTCGCGGACGGCAAATTTACCGGCTGGTCGGCCGCTGCCGACAGCCGCGGCCTGGCGACCGCCAGCGGGCTGCGCCCCGGCTCGACCCGCGCCGAACTGGACGCCGCCTACCGCGCGCAGATCGTCCCGTCCACGCTGGGCGTCGAGTTCAGCAGCCGGCGCGCTGGGCGGCGTGCTGGCGTCGCGCCGGCCCGACGCCAGAGTCACCCACCTGTGGGCTTAGGCACCACCTGCCTGGCACGCTAGACGCGCAAGGCGCTCACGTCGAGGTATTCGGCGTTGACGAGGGTGGTGCCGTCGGTCGCTTCGTTATTGCGTGTCCACATCTCGGTCAGGTCGCGCCGCAAGTTCGCTTTGGCGTCGCCTTCGAGTGCCGCGAGGGCGCGCAGGGTAGGGCCGTAATAGGTGAAGAAGAAATCGGCGACCTCGGCTAGGCGGGAAGGGATAGCGCATCGGGTAGGTGCGGCGCGTGAGCGAGAGCTTGGTGGTGCTTAGGCCCCAGCCGTTCGCGCAGCGTGTCTTCGTCGCCCCACTTGAGGGGCGACACCATCAGCGGCGACGGCGGCACGTGGCTGCCGATAATCTTGAACATCTGCCCCACGTGGCCTTGCGGCGTCCAGTTGGCCATGGCGATGCGCCCGCCCGGGCTGCACACGCGCAGCAGTTCGGCCGCCACCAGATCGGGGCGCGGCGCGAACATGGCGCCGATCAGGCTGACCACGAGATTGAAGCTGGCGTCGGGATAGGCCAGCTGCTCGGCGTCGCCCTCGTCGAAGCGCACTTGCACGCCTTCGCGCGCGGCCCCGTTCGCGCAGCATGCGCGATCAGGTTCGAGGCGATGTCGACGCCGGTCACGTCGGCCCCGGCGCGCGGCGGGAATGGCGATCTGGCCGGCGCGCCGCAGCCGACGTCGAGCATGCGCGTGCCCGGGCCCACTTCGAGCCGCTGCAGCCAGGCCAGCGCGCCCGGTTCCAGATAGTTGGCGAAATGCGCGTAGTCGCCCGACATCCAGGTCGCTTTCAGGCGCGTCTTGAGTGATTCCATTTCCGGTGTCATGGCAGTCATGATGCTGTCCTTCGCTTTGATCGGGAAGAGGTCTAGGCTGCGCTTGACGCACCTGCGTGTCCAGTCCAGAATCAGAAGCGTTTGGACCGCGTCCGGAGCGACAAATGGAATATTCCTATGGCCAGTTCTGTACCGTGTCGCGCGCGGCGGAAGCGCTGTGCGAGCGCTGGACGCCGCTCGTCGTGCGTGAGTTGCTCTGCGGTAGCAAACGCTTCAACGATGTGCACCGCGGCGTGCCGCGCATGTCGACCAGCCTGCTGGCCCAGCGCCTGCGCCACCTCGAAGAAATCGGCGTGGTGCGGCGTGTCGCCTGCGGCAAGGTGTGGGAATACAGCCTGACCGAAGCGGGCGAGGAGCTGCGCCCCATCATCCTGGCGCTGGGCGAGTGGGGCGCGCGCTGGGTCGGGGGCGCGCTGGCCGAGCACGAGCTCGACCCGGGGCTGCTGCTGTGGGACATGCGGCGCTCGCTGCGTCCCGACGCCTTCCCGGCCGGGACCACCGTGGTCGCGATCCGTTTCCACGACGCGCGGCCGGGTGAGCAACTGTGGTGGCTGCTCGTGCACGAGCGCGTGGCCAAGCTGTGCCGCGAAGACCCGGGGCGCGAACTGACGCTGATCATCGAATCGAGCGTGCGCGCCCTGACCGAAATCTGGCGCGGCGACCTGACGCTTAGCCGAGGCGATCCGCCTGCGCCAGGTGGTGGTGCAGGGCGATGCGCCCGTCTGGGACTGGCTGGGCCGCAGCGCCTTCGCCCACGCCGCCAAAGCGCATTAGCCGCTCCGGCTTCCTTCCTCCGCAACTGTGTCGGAAATCTTTACAGCGTTAAGTTTAATGAAACTTAAGTTATTGATAGGAAAGAAGGTTTTTGTCTGGCACTATTATTGCTTATAGAACATTTCCATTTAATTTAGGGAATTGCTCCATGAAAAAATTTGCCAGTGCTGTTGCCGTTGCTGCTGCCTTCTGCCTTCCTTCCCTTGCGTCCGCCACCGTTATCGATTTCAACGCTTAGCCTCAATCCTTTCTTCACCTACAATTCGATTTCCGTGGTCAGCACGGTCGAAGCCAATAGCGGCTACGACAATATGTTCAATCTGAACGGTGGCGGTCTGGCCGCGTTCAACCCGTTCGCCGCGGCGAACACCTCGTTCGTCAAAGCTTGGCGCTTAAGCACCTTCACGCTGAACTCGCTGCTGGTCGATGGCGCCTGGGGCAGCCAAACCCTGACCTTCGTCGGTCTGGCATCGGGCACCACCCTGTTCAGCACCACCTTCGGCGTGAGCACCGCACCGTCGCTGGTCAACTTCAACTGGGCCGGGATCAACGAACTGCGCGTGATCACCGGTAACGACTTCGTGCATAACGATGCCCTGGCCTAAGCAATGGCCAGCACTGGGTCATCGACAACATCAGCGTCGACGAAAACCGGGTACCGGAACCAGCGCCACTGGCACTGATCGGTCTGGGCATCAGCCTAGCCTGCTGGCGTCGCGCAGGAAGTTCGCAGCCAAATAAGGCGTGCAGCGGCCCCGGGCTGCGATGACGGGAAGAGGGCGGTATCACAGGGTTGATGCCGCCCTTTTTCTTTGGGCGCCAGCGTTGAGGCCCGGTTTGGCATGGGCTTGATGTCCCGTCTGGCGGCGCGCAGAAAGCCGATTTCACTTTCTTCGAAATAGCCCTTGTTTTTCTGAAAGCGGCTCTCTATAATGCTGGTCTTCGGGCGGTTAGTTCAGCTGGTTAGAATACTTGGTCGACATCCAAGGGGTCGGGGATTCGAATTCCTCACCGCCCACCAGAACATGCAGTACATTATGTAAGAGCGAGAAAGGCACCATGGTTATGGCACCGCGAACTACGACGGGGTTGTTCCAGCGACGCTAGTCGAGGTGACTTCTTTTGCTCTACAAAAAGAAAACGCGGCTAGTCCGCGTTTTTTTTCGTCCAGATTTTTGTAACCCATTCCAACGCAGCATTTGTTCAGGAGAACAGCATGGTTTCAGTCCGACTTCCCGATGGTTCCGAGCGCCAGTTCGACGGCCCAGTCACCGTGGCGCAAGTGGCGGCCAGCATCGGCACCGGCCTGGCGAAAGCCGCGCTGGCTTAAGCAAGGTGGACGGCAAGGTGGTCGATACCTCCTTCCTGATCGAGCAGCATGCGGATCTGGCGATCATCACCGACAAGGATCCCGAAGGTCTGGACGTGATCCGTCACTCGACGGCCCACTTGCTGGCCTATGCGGTCAAGGAATTGTTCCCCGAAGCCCAGGTGACGATCGGCCCGGTCATCGAAAATGGTTTCTACTACGACTTCTCGTACAAGCGTCCGTTCACGCCGGAAGACCTGGCCGCCATCGAAAAGAAAATGGGCGAGCTGGTCAAGAAAGATGAAAAAGTCACGCGCTCGGTGTTGCCGCGCTGACGAGGCGGTCGCCTACTTCAAATCGATTGGTGAGCACTACAAGGCGGAAATCATTTCCTCGATTCCGGCTAGCAGAAGACGTGTCGCTGTATGCCGAAGGCGGCTTCACCGATCTGTGCCGCGGACCGCACGTGCCGTCCACCGGCAAGCTCAAAGTATTCAAGCTGATGAAGCTGGTAGCGCCTACTGGCGCGGCGATTCCAAGAACGAGATGCTGCAGCGTATCTACGGCACCGCCTGGGCCAAGAAGGAAGACCAGGAACTGTACCTGCACAACCTCGAAGAGGCGGAAAAGCGACCACCGCAAGCTGGGCAAGCAGCTCGACTTCTTCCACTTCCAGGATGAAGCGCCGGGCCTCGTGTTCTGGCATCCGAAAGGCTGGACCATCTGGCAGCAAGTTGAGCAGTACATGCGCAACAAGTACCAGGTCAATGGCTACCAGGAAGTGAAGGCGCCGCAGATTCTCGATTCCAGCCTGTGGGGCAAGACCGGCCACTGGGAAAACTATCGCGAAAACATGTTCGTGACGGAATCGGAAAACCGTTCCTACGCGCTCAAGCCGATGAATTGCCCGGGCCACGTGCAGATCTTCAACAGCGGCATGCGCAGCTACTGCGACCTGCCGCTGCGCTACGGCGAGTTCGGCCAGTGCCACCGCAACGAGCCGTCCGGCGCTGCACGGCATCATGCGCGTGCGTGGTTTCACGCAGGACGATGGCCACATCTTCTGCACCGACGAGCAGATCGAGCCGGAAGTGGTGGCCTTCCACCAGCAGGCAATGGAAGTGTATGCCGACTTCCACTTCGAGCATATCGAAGTCAAGCTGGCCCTGCGTCCGGATAGCCGGATCGGTACCGACGAAGTGTGGGACAAGGCCGAAGACGCGCTGCGTTCGGGTCTGCGCGCCTGTGGCGTGAGCTGGACCGAGCTGCCGGGCGAGGGCGCCTTCTACGGCCCGAAAATCGAGTACCACCTCAAGGACAGCCTCGGCCGTCCATGGCAGGTCGGCACGATGCAGGTCGACTTCTTCATGCCTGAGCGTCTGGGCGCCGAATACGTGGCGATGGACAACTCGCGCCAGGTGCCGGTCATGCTGCACCGGGCGATTGTCGGTTCGCTGGAACGATTCATCGGCATCCTGATCGAAAACTATGCTGGCGCCTTGCCGCTGTGGCTGGCGCCGGTGCAAGTGGCGGTCTTGAACATCTCCGACGCCCAGGCCGACTACGCCCGGGAAATCGCGGCGCAGCTCAAGAAACTCGGGTACCAAGTACACACCGATTTGCGGAACGAGAAGATTACCTATAAAATACGCGAACATTCCGTCCAAAAACTGCCATATATCCTCGTGATCGGCGACAAAGAGCGGGATGCCAATACTGTGGCCGTGCGAGCACGTGGCAATGTCGATCTGGGCGTCATGTCCATCGATACGCTGGTGGAGCGCCTCAAACACGAGGTCGATTCCAAAGCTTAAGCAGCATGGCTAATTCATCAGACATTAAAAGGAAACAACATAGCTACTGACAAGTCGCATCGCATCAACGGCGAAATCACCGCCCCTGAAATGCGTTTATCCGGGGTGGACAACGAGCCGCTTGGCATTGTGAGCCTGGCTGGAAGCATTTCGTCTGGCCGAAGAAGCGAACGTAGACCTGGTGGAAATTGCGCCGACCGCGCAACCACCGGTTTGCCGCCTGATGGACTACGGCAAGTTCAAATATTCGGAGCAGAAGAAGGCGCACGAAGCCAAATTGAAGCAGAAGATCATCCTGGTCAAGGAAGTCAAATTCCGTCCTGGTACCGATGATGGCGACTACAATATCAAGCTGCGTAACCTGATCAAGTTCCTCGACGAAGGTGACAAAACCAAGATCACGCTGCGTTTCCGCGGCCGTGAGATGGCGCACCAGGATATCGGCTTCCGCATGCTGGAACGCCTGAAGGCCGATCTGGAGCCGTACGGCCAGGTCGAGCAGTTCCCGAAGATGGAAGGTCGTCAGATGATCATGATTCTGTCGCCGAAAAAGAAGAAATAAGCTGCAAAGCTTTATCAAAATGCAAGGGCGTGTGAGTTCTCTCACCCGCCCTTGTTGCTTTTAGCGCTCCACACCGGGCTCAGACCTCCATTTCGCAATACTTGCGAAATGGAGGTCTGAGCCCGGTGTGGGGACTTTTTGGCGGGGATTGTTGCTTCTTGGCGGAATCGTGTTAAAATCTCCGGCTTCCTTCTCTACAGAGGGAAGTCTAATGTGAAAGCAGGCCCCTAAGCGCAACGCGTTGTTGCCACCTGCAATCCTGCTACTGGAGCTGTCCTACAGGACAGAACTACTATGCCTAAAATGAAGACCAAAAGCTCCGCGAAGAAGCGTTTTCGCGTGCGTCCAGGTGGAACCGTCAAGTCGGGTCACGCTTTCAAGCGCCACATCCTGACCAAGAAGACCACCAAAAACAAGCGTCAACTGCGTGGTACCCACAACATCAATGCGTCCGACGTCACGTCCGTCATGCGCATGATGCCATCTGCTTAATCTCACAACTAAGGAGTTACTATGCCTAGAGTAAAACGTGGGGTTACAGCTCGTGCCCGTCATAAAAAGATTCTTGTACAAGCTAAAGGCTACCGTGGTCGCCGCAGCAAGGTATACTCGTGTTGCCAAGCAAGCAGTCATGCGCGCTGGTCAGTACGCTTACCGTGACCGTCGTAACAAGAAGCGTGTATTCCGTCGTCTGTGGATCGCCCGTATCAACGCCGCTTCCCGTGAGCATGGCGTAACGTACAGCGTATTCATGAACGGCCTGAAAAAAGCATCGATCGAACTGGACCGTAAAGTCCTGGCCGATATGGCTGTGATGGACAAGTAGGCTTTCGCCACGATTGTCAACGCAGTAAAGGCAAAGATCGCTGCGTAAGCATCGGTACTTGTCAGTGGCGCCTTCGGGCGCCTCTAGAAGCGGGGCAGAGGTTCAAACCTGTGCCCCGTTTTTGATTGTGGCGCGTGCGCCGTCCAAAACCGGAAACCACATCGCATGAACTCCCTCGAAGAACTCGTCGTCTCGGCCCAGGCTGACTTTATCGCCGCCGAAGACGCTGCCGCACTCGAAAACGCCAAAGCCAAGTACCTTGGCAAGACCGGCCAGATCACCGAACAAATGAAGGGCCTGGGCAAGCTCGATCCGGAGCAAAAGAAAGCCCAGGGCGCCCTCATCAACGCCGCCAAGGTGCAGATCGAAGCCGCGCTCGGCGCGCGCCGTGACGCCCTGGCCAATGCCATCCTCGAAGCCCGCCTGAACCTGGAAGCGATCGACGTCACGCTGCCGGGGCGCGGCCGGGCCGTGGGCGGTATCCACCCGGTCATGCGCAGCTGGGAACGGGTCGAGGAAATCTTCCGCTCGATCGGTTTCGACGTGGCCGACGGCCCCGAGATCGAAACCGACTGGACCAATTTCACGGCCCTGAACAGCCCGGAGAACCATCCGGCCCGTTCGATGCAGGACACCTTCTACATCGAGGGCAATGACAGCACCGGCAAGCCGCTCCTGCTGCGCACCCACACCAGCCCGATGCAGGTCCGCTATGCGCGCACCCACACGCCGCCGATCAAGGTGATCGCGCCGGGCCGCACCTACCGCGTCGACAGCGATGCGACCCACTCGCCGATGTTCCACCAGGTCGAAGGCTTGTGGATCGCCGAAGACATTTCGTTCGCCGACCTGAAGGGCGTGTACCTCAATTTCGTCAAGGCCTTCTTCGAGACCGACGACCTGCAAGTGCGCTTCCGTCCGTCCTACTTCCCGTTCACGGAACCGTCGGCCGAGATCGACATCGCCTTCGGCAGCGGCCCCGCTCAAGGGCCGCTGGCTGGAAGTGTCGGGGCGCCTAAGCCAGGTGCACCCGACGGTGGTCAAGAACTTCGGCCTCGATCCTGAAAAATTCATCGGCTTCGCGTTCGGCTCCGGCCTCGAGCGCCTGACCATGCTGCGCTACAGGATCAACGACCTGCGCCTGTTCTACGAAGGCGATCTGCGCTTCCTGGAAGCAATTTAACTAATTCCGAGGTCCTCACAATGCAATTTTCTGAAAATTGGCTCCGTACGATGGTCGATCCGAAGATGACTTCGGATGAGCTGGCCCACCTGTTGACCATGTCCGGCCTGGAAGTGGAAGAAGTCGATCCGGTCGCGCCGCCGTTCTCGAACGTGGTGGTGGCCGAGGTGCTGGAAGTGACGCGCCATCCGAATGCGGACCGCCTCAATGTATGCAAGGTCGATGCTTAAGCACCGGCACCCTGCTCAATATCGTGTGCAGCGCGCCCAATGTGCGGGCTTAAGCATGAAGGCCATCTGCGCCATGGCTAGGCGCCGTGCTGCCGCCTGGCGCGGACGGCAAGCCGTTCGTGATCAAGGTGGGCGAGCTGCGCGGCGTGGAGTCGCAGGGCATGATGTGCTCGGCCAAGGAATTGAAGATCTCCGAAGAGAGCAACGGCCTGATGGAGCTGCCGTCGGACGCGCCGGTCGGCCAGAACATCCGCGACTACCTTGCGCTCAACGACCTCAAGTTCACCATCAAGCTGACCCCGAACAAGGCCGACTGCCTGTCGGTGCTGGGCGTGGCGCGCGAAGTGTCGGCCCTGACCGGCACCCCCTGCAGGCGCCTGCCTCGCGTCCGGTCCTGGTCAATGGCAGCGACATCCTGCCGGTGAAAATCAGCGCGCCGGACCTCTGCGGCCGCTTCTCCGGCCGCGTCATCCGCGGCTTGAACGCCAAGGCGGAAACCCCGGCCTGGATGCGCCAGCGCCTCGAGCGCAGCGGCCAGCGTCCGCTGTCGGCCCTGGTCGACATTTCCAACTACGTCATGCTGGAACTGGGCCGTCCGTCGCACGTGTTCGATCTGGCCAAGATCCACGGCGGCCTCGATGTGCGCTGGGGTAAAAAGGGCGAGACGCTCAAGCTCTTGAACGGCAACACGGTCGAGGTCGACGAGTGGGTCGGCGTGATCTCGGACGACAAGGAAATCGAATCGCTGGCTTAAGCATCATGGGCGGCGATGCCACCGCCGTCTCGCTCGAGACGGAAAACATTTACCTGGAAGCGGCCTTCTGGTGGCCGAACGCGATCCAGGGCCGCGCGCGCCGCTACAACTTCTCGACCGATGCGGCGCACCGCTTCGAGCGCGGGGTCGATTACGCGACCACGGTCGAGCACATCGAGCGCATCACCGCGCTGATCGTGGAAATTTGCGGCACGCCGCACACCCTGGTCGGTCCGGTCGACGACCAGATCGTCAACATCCCGCAGCGCCAGCCGGTGCAGATGCGCACGGCGCGCGCAAAAAGTGATCGGCGTGCCGGTCACCGACGCCATGGTGGCCGACATCTTCACCCGCCTGGGCCTGCCGTTCACGCAGCAGCCCGGCCTGTTCGCGGTCAGCGCGCCGTCCTACCGCTTCGACATCGAGATCGAGGAAGACTTGATCGAGGAAGTGGCGCGCGTGTACGGCTTCGAGAACATCCCGGCGGCGCCGCCGGTCGCGGCCAGCGAAATGAAGATCGCGCCGGAGAACACGCGTTCGCTGTTCGCGGTGCGTCACCAGCTGGCCGACCTCGGCTACCAGGAAGTGGTCAACATGAGCTTCGTGGAAGCCCAGTGGGAAGCCGACTTCAATGCCAACGACAATCCGATCAAGCTGCAGAACCCGATCGCCAGCCAGCTGTCGGTCATGCGTTCCTCGCTGATCGGCTCGCTCGTGGCCAACGTGCGCTACAACCTGAACCGCAAGGCGGGCCGGGTGCGCGTGTTCGAAGTGGGCGCCATCTTCCTGCGCAATGCGGCGGCCGTGGACGGCCCGCTGGCGGTGGCCGGTTTCGACCAGCCCAAGCGCGTGGCCGCCATGGCTTACGGCCAGGCGATCGACGAGCAGTGGGGCGCCCCGGCGCGCGTGGTCGATTATTTTGACGTCAAGGCCGATCTGGAAGCGCTGTTTGCGCCGCGCCAGCTGCGTTTCTCCAAATTGAACCATCCGGGCCTGCATCCGGGCCGCTCGGCCCAGGTCGAGCTGGACGGGGCCGTGATCGGCTTCATTGGCGAACTGCATCCGCGCTGGCTGCAGAAATACGATTTGCCGCAGGCGCCGGTCCTGTTCGAGGTCGATGCAGTTGCGTTGCAACAACGTGTCGTGCCGAACTATTCAGACATTTCGAAGTTCCCTGGCGCGACCCAGGACCTGGCCCTGGTCGTCAAGCAAGACCTTGCAGCACAGGCCTTGCTCGATACTTTTGCTGCCGAATTACAAGTAAATCCTGCAGGAAAGATTGTGCAAGCCATTGTTTTGTTTGATGAATATCGTGGAAAAGGCTTGGCGTCGGACGAAAAAAGCCTTGCTTTCCGCTTTAGCTTGCAAGATACTCAAACCACCTTGCAGGACGATGTGGTCGACGCCGTCATGACGGCGATGGCCGATGCTGCCAAGCGAAACAATGGCGCGACAGCGCGCGATAACCCCACGGGTAGGTTCGATTTTAAGGCAGGGCTGGAAAATTAATAACAACGACGTTGATTCCGCGGTACTCCAATCGGCACTCGCAGCCGACCTGCATCGGGCGATGCAGGTCGCCAAGGTGCGCCAGGAGGCGGAAAAAGATTTGCCGACCTTGACCAAGGCCGAGCTGGCGGAACTGCTGTTCGAGCAGGTCGGCCTGAACAAACGCGAAGCCAAGGACATGGTGGAAACGTTTTTCGATGAAATTCGCAATGCGCTCGAGCGCGGCGAAGCGGTCAAGCTTTCGGGCTTCGGCAACTTCCAGCTGCGCGACAAGCCGCAGCGGCCCGGGCGCAATCCCAAGACCGGGGAAGAAATACCGATTACGGCGCGCCGGGTCGTCACCTTCCATGCGAGCCAGAAGCTCAAGGGAATGGTCGAAGAAACCAGTCCGCTGTCCCGTGCCGCCTAGCCTGCCTTAAAAGCGTCCTATGAACGATCGTGCAAGCAAGACCGATCTGATTGTGTTGCTTAAGCCATTCCGGCCAAGCGGTATTTCACGATCGGTGAAGTCAGCGAATTGTGCGGCGTCAAACCGCACGTGCTGCGCTACTGGGAGCAGGAATTTACCCAGCTTAAACCGGTCAAACGACGTGGAAACCGCCGCTATTACCAGCACCACGAGGTGCTGCTGATTCTGCCGCATCCGCGAACTGCTGTACGAGCAGGGCTTTACGATCAGCGGCGCGCAACAAGCTTGACAGCCGCCACACCGAATCCCCGGGCGCCGACGAGGGCCTGGGCGGGAGCGACGCGCACGACAGCGCGCTTGGCCTTTGCCACGGGGCCTGGCCTGGCCATGCTGCGCGCCGAACTGACCGCCATTCTCGCGCTGCTCAAACCGAGGGCGTGAACTGCAGGATGCGCCATCGCATCCTGTCCCACCAACACTGATTTCCTGAGCAACGCTGCGCACGGCCCGTGCATTTTTCACCCGTGTTTGTACAAAACAAGCAGAGTGCTAAAATACCAATCGATGCGCAGTACCGGGCGTGAGAATTGCCTTGGGCTCTTTCCTATATCAGGGAAAATTTAAGGGAAGATAATGATACGCGTTGCCATTTGTGACGACCACCAGATTGTAAGAGCAGGATTCAAACAGATTTTTTTCGTCTTCCGATGACTTCGACGTCGTCGCCGAGGGCGCCACCGGGCGTGAAGCGCTCGATATCGCGCGGCGCGAAATTTGCGACGTGCTGCTGCTCGATATCGCCATGCCCGATCAAAGCGGGATCGATATCCTGCGCACGATACGTCAGGGCCAGCCCAACCTGCCGGTCCTGATTCTGTCCGGCTATCCGGCGCAGCAGTACGCGCTCAATCTGTTCAAGATGGGCGCCAACGGCTACCTGAACAAGGAATGCGAAGCCGACGAACTCAAGACCGCGGTGCGCACCGTGTTCCAGGGCCGCCGCTATGTCAGTTCCACCGTGGGCGAGCTGCTGGCCCAAAGTTTCGACCGCGATCCCAGCACGGCCCTGCACACCGAATTGTCGGACCGCGAATTCCAGGTCTTCCTGCGCCTGGCCAAGGGCGCGACCGTGTCCGACATCGGCGTGGCGCTGTCGCTGTCGATCAAGACGGTGTCGACCTACCGCACCCGCATCATGGAAAAAATGGGCTTGCAGAGCAATAGCGATCTGACCTATTACGCCATGAAGAACAATCTGCTGGACTGACCCCCGTCCCGCCACAGCTGCCTGGCTGCAGTGCAGCATGGACCGGTCTATAATTGCCTCAAGCTGAGAGTCGCAGAGCGCAAAAGGACCATGGATGTACTTCACCACCGACCCACCCCTGAAGGCGGGGCTGCCGCTATACAAAGCTGCGGTGGCGCTGTTTTGCGTGCTGCTGCTGGTGGTCAACGGGGTGAGCCTGTTTCATAATTTCGGCTCGCTCAATGCCGCCAACCTGGTGCAAAGCCAGGCCGCGCTGGTGACCGACAAGGTGCAATACCTGAACGTGCTGGTCATGGATGCCGAGAGCAGCCTGCGCGGCTACTTCCTGTCCGGGTCCGAGGTCTACCTCGGGCCGCTGCACACGGCCACGCGCCAGATCGACGAACAGTTCGACGAGCTCGGCACGCTGGTGGCCGACAGCCCCACCCAGCGCAAGAACCTGGCCCAGCTGCGCACCCTGGTGCAGCGCAAGCTCGACAACATGAAGCAGACGCTCGAGGTCTATCAAAAGGGCGGCCTGAACGACATCGTGGCCATTGCCGCCACCAGCGACAGCAAATTCCTGCTCGACGAAATCCGCTTCCAGGTCGTGATCATGGTCCAGGAGCAGACCGAGCTGCTGGCCGCGCGGCGCGCCGCCTTTTACCAGGAATACCGCAACGCGGTGATATCGGGGATCGGCATCAATGTGCTGGCGATCCTGGTGCTGGCCCTGTTCTACCGCCTGATCCGGCGCGGCTACTTCGAGCGCGTGGCCAGCGCGCGCGCCCTGCAGAACGCCAATGAAAACCTGGAATCGATGGTGGTGGTGCGCACCGAGCAGCTGTCGGTGCTGTCGCGCCACCTGATCAGCGTGAGCGAGGAAGAAAAGGCGCGCCTGGCGCGCGAACTGCACGACGAGCTGGGCGCCAACCTGACCGCCATCAATATCGATCTCAATGCCGTGGCCGACCAGTTGCGCGCGCAGGAGCTTACCCTGGCCGCCATGCTCGACCGCGCGCGGCACCCTGGTCAACACGGTCGAACTGGAAGCGCCGCATCGTCGAGAACCTGCGTCCGAGCATGCTCGACAACCTGGGCCTGGCGACCGCGCTGCAAAGCTATTGCGGCGACTTCGGCCGCGTGACGGGCCTCGATTGCGACGCCCTCATCGATGGCGAGGTCGACAGCGCCGGGCCGATGCATGCGATTGCCGTGTTCCGCATCGTGCAAGAGTCGCTCAACAACATCGCCAAGTACGCGCGCCAGCCAGGTGACGGTGCACCTGGCGCGCGAGGGCGAGCATCTGGCGCTGGAAATCACGGATGACGGTATCGGCATCGATCCCGAGGCGGTCAGCAAGCCGCGCTCTGCACGGGCTGCTGGGGATGCGCGAACGCGCCCTGTTGCTGGGCGGGACGCTGACGGTCAGGCGGGGAGTCAATCAGCGCGGCACCTGCGTCGAAGCGCAGATCCCGCTGGGAGGGCCGCCCGAACGGGCGGCCGTGTCAGTCAGCGCGCCACATCCATCAGCAGACGGTCATATTCCGTCTTCGCCACCTTGTAGCACTCACCCGCATACGCCTCAAGACCTTGTCGGTCGATGACGGTGATATTGCCGCGGCGGTAGGTGATCAGGCCGTCATCCTGGAGCTTGCTTAGAGGGCAGCGGTGATGCTTTCGCGGCGCACGCCAAGCATGATCGAAATGAGTTCCTGGGTCACTTTCAGTTCGTTCGATGCCGAGCGGTCGAGGCGGTCGAGCAGCCAGCGGCACAGCTTTTGTTCGATCGAGCTGTGGCGCCCGCCCACGGCGTTTTGCGCCATCTGCGCGAACAGGGCATTGGTATAGCGCATCAGGAGCTGGGGCAGGGCGCCGCCCTGGTTGAAGGCGTCGCGCAAGTACTGGGTCTTGAGGCGGTAGCCGTAGCTTGCGCTCTGCACGACGGCGCTGCACATGGCGCGCTCGCCCATGAACAGCGACATGCCGACCACGCCTTCGTGGCCGACCACGGCGATCTCGGTGGTGGCGCCGTCTTCCATCACGTACAGCAGCGAGACGATGGCGGTGGTCGGGAAGTACACGTTTTCCAGCTTGCTGCCGTATTCGAACAGTTCTTTACCGAATGGCAGCGCCACCAGCTCGAGGTGTTCGAACAGCGATTCCAGATCCTGGCGGGGAAGGGCGGCCAGCAATTCGTTCTGCTGGGTGCCGCTGTAGCTGACAACGGGCCGGGACGCAACTTTTAACTCCCGTGCACCGACAGGAATCTGGCTTACCGAAGGCGCGTTTGGCGCGGTAGTACCAAGTTGGGTGTTGTTCATCTTATTCCTCACTATCTCGAACCTGCAACATGGACGATCCGCACGGCGGGGCGGCGAATCGCGATGTGTGAACATTAATGCCATAGTCTGTTGCCGAACATAAGATTAGCAGTCGCCCCCATGTAGGCTCCATGCATACAGCCTTGTGGGCCTAGTCCTACTGGGGGAAATCGCTGTAAACGCCCTGTTTCGGCCTGTTTTTCATGCGGAGCGGGTAGGGCGGGGCCGGAAAAGCGGCGCCATGGGCTCCCGCTGGCGCGCGGCGGCGCTTGGGCCATCGCGGCTGTATGCCTCATAATGTGCACAACGCAACTTCAAGAGCCCCGCATGCACGTTCTCCTGGTCGAAGATGACGCAGTTCTGGCCGACGGCCTGTCCCGCATCCTGCACAGCCACGCCATGGTGGTCGACGTGGTGGGCAACGGCTCCCAGGCCGACCAGATCCTGCAGACGGCCGAGGTGGCCGTGGTGGTGCTCGACATCGGCCTGCCCGGCATCGACGGCTTCGAGGTGGTGCAGCTGGCTGCGGGCCCGCCAGAGCAACGTGCCGGTCCTGCTGCTGACCGCGCGCGACGCCATCGAAGACCGCGTGCGCGGCCTCGAGCTGGGGGCCGACGACTACCTGGTCAAGCCCTTTGCCACCGCCGAGCTGGTGGCGCGCATCAAGGCGCTGGCGCGGCGCAACGCGCCCAAGCCTAGCCGTCCTGAGCCTGGGCAAGCTCACGCTCGACACCTTCACCCGCCGCGCCCAGGTCGACGGGCGCAGCATCGAACTGTCGGTGCGCGAATGGGCCGTGCTCGAATACCTGCTCCAGCATGGCGGGCGGGTGGTCTCCAAGCAGCAGATCATCGACGCCATCCTGCCTTGGGGCGACGACCTGACCCTGAACGCGGTCGAAGTCTACATTTCGCGCGTGCGCCTGAAAATCGCCGATGCCGAAGCATCACGATCCGCACCATCCGCGGCTTCGGCTACCTGCTCGAACAGAATCCATGAACAGTGTCCGGCTGCGGCTGCTCAAGTGGCTGATCGGGCCGATCGTCCTGATCAACCTGGCCGTGGCCAGCCTGACCTACCTGCTGGCCTGGATGCTTAGGCCCAGATCGCGTTCGACCAGAGCCTGGCCGACGGCGCCAGCGCGCTCGCCTCGCGCCTGGTGGTCGGCAGCGAAGGCGCCACGCTCGACCTGCCGCGCCAGGCCGAGCAGATCTTGCGGGCCGACGACGTCGACGCCTTCTATTTCGTGGTGCGCGCGGCCAATGGCCGGGTCGTGGCGGGCGACACCGACTTCCCGCTCAAGCGCGGCAACGAGCAGGGCGCCTTCGACAGCCGCATGCGCGGCGAGCCGGTGCGCCTGTCCTATCTGCCGGTGGTCGCCAAGGAAGAAAAGCTGCAGATCGGCGTGGCCAAGACGGTGCGCAAGCGCCAGCAGGTGCGCGCGGCCGTGGTGCGCGTGCTGCTGCTGCTCGAGACCCTGTTCACGGTCGCGCTGGTGGGCCTGATCTGGTTTTCGGTGACCAACGGCCTGCTGCCGCTGGCGCGCATGCGCAGCGACCTGTCCAAGCGCGAGGCGGGCGACCTGGCCCCGATCGACGGCGGCGCGGTGCCCTACGAACTGGTGCCGGTGGTGGGCGCCTTCAATGAACTGCTCGACAAGGTGCAGGCCGGCGCCACCGCCCAGCACGACTTCCTGGCCGACGTGGCGCACCAGCTGCGCACCCCGCTGGCCGGGCTCAAGCTGCAGCTCGAGTGGCTCGGCCAGCGCCACCACGACGACCCCGACACGGTCCATTCGGTGGACCTGATGCTGCTCTCGAACGAACGCATGATCCGCCAGACCAACCAGCTGCTCGCTGGCGCGGGCCGAGCCGTCCCACTTCGAGACGACCCGCCTGGAAGTGCTCGACCTGGCACCGCTGATCGAGCAGGTGGTCCAGTATTTCGTCGAGGCGGCCGCGCGCAAGCAGATCGACATCGGCTTCGACCTGCAGCCGACGCCCGTGCTGGGCGACAGTTTTCTGCTGCGCGACCTGATCGACAATCTGATTGACAACGCGGTGCGCTACACGCCCGACCATGGCACGGTGACGGTGCGCTGCTACCCCGATGCGCGGCACGGGATGCTGGTGGTCGAGGATTCCGGCCCCGGCATCGCCCCCCATTTGCGCGACAAGGTGTTCGAACGCTTCGTGCGGATCGACGACAAGAGCAGTGGCAGCGGACTGGGCCTGGCGATCGTGCGCGACATCGCGCTGGCGCACCGCGCCGAGGTGACCATCGACGATGGCCCGCATGGCGCGGGCATGGCGATCTCGGTGCGTTTCCGGGGCTGAGGCATTCAGTAAAGACAGCGATGGCACCGTTGCATTAGACGTCGTCCACGCTTGACTGTCACATAGCCAAAAAAATCGCCCTCGAGAGGGCGATTTTGCATGCGGCGAGGATGGTTCAGGTGCAGACGCTTACCGTGGTCTTGGTGACCGAAGGCCGTCCGGTGGTGCTGATCCGGACCACGCGTTCATTGCTGCCGACCGTCGGCGTGGCGCGGCACACCGTGAACACGGCCGAGGTGGCGCCGGTGCCGGTGGGCTGGAACACGATGCGCGTGACCGCGTTCGTTTCCGTCATTTTCCAGCCGCCCGGCATGCCTAGCCTGCTTTTGCAGCACCAGCGGCGTGGCGCCGCCGGTCTTGCAGGTGGTGGCGTCGTCGCTCATGCACATGACGATGTAGCCGCTTTCCCAGTTCCCGTCCAGGCAAGTGGCGCCGTCGCTCGACGGGCACAGCGTCAGCGCGAAATTGCGCTTGATCGCTTCGCTGCGCGCAATGTGCGCGGTCGACACCATCGAATTGGCGTAGGTCGACAGGCGCCAGCCGAGCGAGGCGTTGACGAAGCTCGGCACCGCCACCGCCAGCAGGATGCTTAAGCAATGGCGATCGTGATCATGATCTCGATCAGTGTGAAGCCGTGCGCTGGCGCGCACGTTCAGGGCAGGCTTGCGCTTCATTGCTGGATATACCAGTAGACGCGGCGCTTGGCGTTCGGGCCGACGCCGGGCGCTTCGTTTTCGTCAGGCGTCAGTTCGATCGGCGAGGTCGAGCTGCAACCGATGCAGGTCGGCTTGGTCGCGGTGCAGGCATCGTTGAGGCAGATGTCCATTTTTTCCGGCGGCGGCGGCAGGCCACCACCGGTCACCACAGCCGAGCAGCTGCCGTTGAGCGGGGCGCCGGTGCTGATCATCTGGTTGTAGACGTGCACGGTACCGAGATTCGAGCTGCAGGCGCCCACTTGCGCCACGGCTGGCATGTGGGTCGAGAAGGTGGTCACGCCAAACCGGGTGGCCGCCAGCGTGACGACCTGTTCGGTCGGACGCAGGCCCAGGTACCAGCCCTTGCTGTTCAGCGCCTGGGTGCCGCCGCAGGTGGCGGCCGTATTTTCGTCGGTGTCGCCGACCGAGGACAGCGAAGCGAGGCACACAACAGCCTGGCCCGCGCAGCGGGTGCCCGCTTCGGACGACAGCCAGGTGGCGTCTTCCGGTTTGTCGGTGACCTTGAAGAAGTAGTTTTGCACGGCCGCGGTGTTCGGGAAGTAAGCCGCGCCCAGTGGTTTCTCGCGGTCGCCCGAACCGATGTACAGGCTGATGCTGCCGTCCGCTTCCGGAATCACGCTCGGCGAGAACATGAATTTGCGGTTGCTGGTGCAGGTGGCGGCAGTGGCGCAGCCGAGCGAGGCGATCTTGGTGATGGTCCACAGCGATGGAGCCAGGGCGCCCATATTGATGCGGTACAGGTTGCCGCCCAGGTCGGCCGCATAGCCGTACTTGGCCAGGCCTTGCGCGTCGGGAATGATGCGCACGTCGCCCACCACGCCGCGGTCGGTGTCGAGTTCCTTGAGGATGGTGCCGTTGTCGGCGTCAAGCACATAGACCTTGTGGCCCTTGCTGGTGCTGGTGCAGGTATGGAGGTCGGTATCTTCGCAGTCATCGTAACCGCCGCCCATCACCAGCAGTGGCGACGCGCCCGACAGGTAGCCTGCCGCACGGACCGGACGCGCGGCCGACCAGGTCTGGCCCATGCCTTCGGCGCCGGTGGTGCAGCCGGTGTCGCTGCCGATCGGGCAACCGACGCGCCACTTGAGCGACGGTGCCGCCTTGTTGGTCACGTTGAACGCATACAGGGCGCGGCCGCCGCGGCGCATGGAAGCGTACAGCCAGGCGCTGGTGTTGTTCTTGAAGGCCGTGATCGGGCCGTCCACCGCGTACGGTTTCAGGTGCGCTTATGGGCCACTTGCGGCAGCGGCAGGGCGATGTTGATGCGTTCCGAGTTGGTGTACAGGCGCTTGATGTTGCCGAAGAATTCAGGCGGCATGAAGGCCCACAGTTCCTTGCCCGGGGTGGTCGAGGCAATATTGCGGGGTCTGGTTGCCGTTGATGGCATGCAGCATGCCGTCGTTGCTGCCGTAGTACACGACCACGTCCGGTGCGGCAGGATCACTGGTCGAATAGCTCATCGCCAGCGGGTTCGAGTGAATCACGTCGCCGTGGGAGGAAGGGCGCATGATGGTCGTCGGCTTGCCCAGTTCGCCCGTCGGATCGGAGCCCTTGGCCAGATTCTGGCCCTTGGCCCAGTCCACCAGTGTCGATTGTTCGACGGCATTGCTGGCGCCCAGGGCGGCCTGGCTGACGGTGCTGATGCTGGAAGTCGCCCAGTGCCGTGCAACCCGCGGTCGAGCAGGTCTTGACCACGCGCGACGCTCAAGCGTCATTTCGCGCAGGGTGTACGCTTGTGCGCCTTTTTCGACGATGTTGCCGTCCGGGGTATTCGACACCGCATACAGATCGGCATTGCTGCCGGTCGGGATGCACTTGCCTTTCGGATCGTTCAGCCAGTAGGTGTCCGGGCTGCTCTTGAGCGGGGTCCAGTAGCTGCGCGCGCATTCCGTGATGAAGCCGGTCTGGCCGTTGATGGCGCCGTTGCCGTCGGCATCGGCCAGCAGGCCGTCGCTACCCATGCGGTATTGCTTGATGTTACCCATCCACAAAGGCTTGGCATCCGGATCGGGGCGGAACATACCGACGTACAGCTGATTCAGGTAAGCGCCCTGGACGGTCGCGCTGGCTGGCAGCGAGACGGCCGCGAACACGCTGTTGACCGACTGGATCTTGGACAGCATTTCATTGATCGCCACTTCGATCTCAGTGCCGCCGCTGGTCACGGCGCGGTAGTTCGACAGGCCCGACATGCTCTTGAGCAGCGCGGTCCAGCCCGGACCCTGGCCGTTGGTCACCGGATTGACGTCGATCGTGAAGGTGGTGATGCCCAGGTCGCTCTTCTTCATGAAGCGCGTCCATTCGTCGGACGGGTTTTCCTTGGAACCGGACGGGCTGATCGCGATTTCCGCAATCGCGGCGGCAGCAGCTAAACCGCCCGCCATCGGCCGGCCCGCGAGCAGGTTGTTGGTGGTGGTATTGGCGCTCGAATTTTGCTGGTTGGGGCCGTTACTGATATAGATGATGTAATTCTTGCCGCAGCCGCCGGAAACGATCGGCGAGCGGTACTGGCTGCTTAAGCATACGCGGTCAGCGCATTGCCTGCCAGCGCCCAGGCGGCCTTGTCGGCCGCCGTGCCATCGGTGTTGCCGGTGTAATCGGTCTTGACCTTCTGGTTGCCGCTGTACGGCGCGGTGCCCTTGAAGTAGAACCAGGCTTCCGAAATGTTCAGGCCGGACGCGCCGCCGTTGCCCTTGTCGGCCAGCTTGTCGAAGCTGTTGACCAGTGCCACGTATTTGAGCTTGTTGGCATCCGTCATCGGGCGTATCGCGCCGCGGATGTAGCCGCCTTCGTTGCCCTTGTTCTGGCCGCCCGATTCGGACGAGAGCATGAAGCCGACGTTGAATTTGCTTCTACTTAAGCAGATTGGCGAGCGTGTTTTTCAGCGCGCTCATTTCATTGCTGAACGCGGTATTCCAGTTGGCCGTGTTGTCGATGATGAACAGGACGTTGGGCGCGTCGTTCATGGTCGTGGTAGGCGCATTGGTGTACAGGTCCAGATCGACTGCAGGCGCAGTGAGCTGGACGCTGGCCAGCACGGCGGCGACCAGGCTGTGGCGGAAAACGGTTTTCATGGGAGCTCCTGTCAGTAATCGGTTCATTTGCACTCGGTGGCGCCGGGCGGCAGACACAGCGCATTGCACTGGGCCTGGGTGAGCGGCTTAGGCTGATGCCCTGGCGTACCCGTACCTTGGTGCCGCTGCCATTGTTCATGGTGGCCGTGGCGTCGACCTCCCATACCGCGTTGAATTCGGCCGTCGGGCCGTCCAGGCTTAAGCACGAGAAGCTGCCGTCCAGGTTGTTGTGGCAATCGCTGCTTAAGCATCGGCGGCGCCGCGGGTCGAGGTCGCCTTGACGCACACCGGAACGGCGACGTCGACCGTGTAATCGTTGGTGCCGTCATTGTCGATGTCGATTTCGATATGGTCGGCCGACGGGGTGCTGGCGAAATTCCAGACCGACAGCACTTGCTCGATGGCCTTGTTGGCCGAGGCGATCGCCTCGTTGCGCGACTGCGCATTGCCGACCGATTGCAGGTTGTAGGTGCTGAACTTGAAGGCGCTTAGCCACCATCAGGGTGATCAGCATCAGCACGATCATGCCAACGACCAGGACGGCGCCGCGCTGGCGGCGGGGGAATGGAGCAGGGTGTTTCATGGTGTTTCCCTTCTGCCGGAGATGGTCGTCAGGCGAATGGTCGTCGAGAACAGGTGGCGCTTGAAGCCGTCGTTGGGGGCCGCGGTCAGGCTGGCGGCAGGGCAGGTGCCTAAGCCGTGTCCGTCGTGGCCAGGCAATATTTCTTGCCATCGGTGTAGCCAGGCGAGGCTTCCGCATTGCGCACCAGCAGGAACATCTTGACCGCGACCACATTCGACAGCTGGGCGGCGTTGCAGGGCACGGCCGTGGTGCAGCGCACGAAGTCGTCCGGATTGCCGTCGCCGCGGTTAATCGGCAGCATCTTGCGCGTGTCGTCGCTGGTCACGGCGCAGGTGAGCGGGTCGTACTTGATGGCCTTGACCGCGTAGTTGACGTTGGTATTGAGGCCGCAGCGCGAGACCTTGCCATCGATGCCCAGTTCGAACGACATGTCTTCCACGCCTTCGACCAGGGCTTCGGCCGCCTGGTGCGCCAGCGCGGCGGGGCCTAGCCGGGTCGAAGGTCGAACGGACCAGGGTCGGAATGCCGTCATCGGCCGTGGTGGCGTAATCGTGGATGTAATAGATGTTCGAGACGAACTTGCGCTTGGGCGCGGCGGCGAGCGTAGGGTCGCCGCAGTCGGTGCCATGGCGGGCCTTGAGCGAGAAATCGTCGGTCGACAGGCGGCTCTCGATGATGGCGTAGGTGGTGAGGATGGTCGGGATGGTAATCCAGGCCGCATCGACGGTGGCCGTGTGGGTCAGGCTGTTGTAGGCCGTGATCTTGCGCGTCTGGCCGACGCCGGGGCCGCCAGTGATGCGGATCGTCATGCCGCTGTAGGCGCTTAGCCATGCTGGAGGTGGTCGAGCTGCCGCCAGGGGCGGCCAGCTTGATCTGCGTGCCGGGGTCTTCGCCCAGGACCAGTGCGCGCGCATTGCCGGCGGTACCGGTGGAGCACAGCGAGGACTGGAAGTAGAGCTTGCTTAAGCGGTGTCGGCATCGCAGTCGCTTCTTCAGGCAGGCAAGTCTGCGCATGGCGCACCACCAGCACATCGGTATTGGCGCGCTTGTTGGGCAGCACGCAGGTGCCGGGGCGCGGTTTCGCCGGTCTGGACCGCAATGCCGAGCAGGGCGTTGATGTAGTCAGAAGTTCCAGTTGGCGGCCGTGTAGGACAGGCAAGGGTCCGGCACCAGGCTCGGGGTGTCGGCCGGAACGAAGGTCCAGTTCAGGTCGTCGAACTCGGGCACGAAGCCGCCCCAGAAGTTAAGCATGGATCAAATCGTTTTCCAGTACCTGGATGGCGAAGCGGCCGCTTTCGATCTGGCTGTTCGACTTGGCCATTTCGGTATTGGTGCGCGAAATGTTGAGCATGATGGCTGCCAGCGCGGCCACGATGACCAGCGACAGACCAATCGAAATCATCAGTTCGATCAGCGAAAAGCAGCAGCGCAGGCAGGCGGGCGCCAAGGCGCGGGAGTCGTGGCTCGATCATATCAGCGGCGCAATCTTAACAATGGTGGTGACAACCCGGCGGCAGCGGTCGTTGGTGCACTGGGCGCCGTCGTATTGGTTCTGGCCGCAGGCAACGCTGGCAGCAGGTGCCGAGACTGGTCCCGTGCCTTGCCAGGCGACGGTGATCAGGTATTCGTTGTTGGGCAGCGCTTCGACACAGCCGCGGCCACCGATCATGGCGCCCACGTTGGTGGTGCCGGTCTTCTCGCCCGCGCCTTGCAGGGCCAGACACCATTCGCGCATGTCCTTTTGCTGCATGGTGGCGGCCACCACCGGGCATACGACGCCAGCGCCGGTCGGGGTGGCGGCGGTGGTCACGTAGTCGGCCGCGAAATTGCGGTTGGCGGCGAAGCGGTACGCCATGTCGTCGAGCAGGATCATGGCCTGGGCGCGCTGGTAGCCTTCCAGTTCGGACACTTGCAGGCGGCCCTGCAGGCCTAGCCACGCCCATCAGGCCGACGGCCAGGATGACGATGGTGACCAGGACTTCGATCATCGAAGCGCCGCGGCTGCGCGGCAGGAGGAGGGGCGCGTTCATGGTTACCACTTGTCCGTCGGCGTCTTGGTGCCGGTGTGGTCGAGCGTGAGGGTCACGTCGTTTCTCTGGGCGCCGGTGGTGGTCGGCGTAAAGGTGATCAGGAAGGTCGGTACCGTGGTGGCGCCGACCGTGACCGTGTAGTCATACAGGCGGGCCACTTTGGCGTCCAGGCCGTAGCCGTTCGCTTCCAGGTTGGCCTTGGTCGCGTAGACCCGGTTGGCCAGGATGTATTGCTGCTCGCGGTTGGCGATGTCGAGCATCGCGCTCTGGGCCGACGAGCGGTTGCCGCGCACGATGAAGCTGTTGTAGGACGGCAGGGCGATGGCGGCCAGGATGCCGATGATGGCCACCGTGATCACCAGTTCGATCAGCGTAAAACCGCGGCGGGCCGCCAGGTGTCGCCGTGCTGTCTGCAAGTATTCGGTCATTGTATGCTCCTGCCTCCATAATATGTTGCTCAGTATAAACACGGTTCCTGTCAAAACCCTGAATAATTCCTGACAGAACGCTGACGATTGCACAGTGGGAAATATTTCTATTGCCTAAACAGTTAACACGGACTTGCCAACAAACGGTAAAATCGAGGGTTTTGTGCACAGGGCCAAGCTATGGCTGACAATATGGCCAACGATATCGAATCAACATCTCCCGACGCCGACACCGGCGTCACCGCCAGGCAGCTTGGCCCAGATCGCGCGCGAAGTCATGCGCCGCCGCCGCACCTTTGGCATCATTTCCCACCCGGATGCGGGTAAAACCACGCTGACCGAAAAGCTGCTGCTGTTCTCAGGCGCGATCCAGATGGCTTAAGCACGGTCAAGGCCAGAAAGAGCGGCCGCCATGCGACGTCCGACTGGATGGAGATCGAAAAGCAGCGCGGCATTTCGGTGGCCAGCTCGGTGATGCAGTTCGAACACCGCGACCACGTGATCAACCTGCTCGACACCCCGGGCCACCAGGACTTCTCGGAAGACACTTACCGCGTATTGACGGCGGTCGACTCGGCCCTGATGGTGATCGACGCGGCCAAGGGTGTGGAAGCGCAGACCATCAAGCTGCTGGCCGTATGCCGGATGCGCAACACGCCGATCGTCACCTTCATGAACAAGATGGACCGCGAAACGCGCGATCCGCTCGAACTGCTCGACGAACTCGAGTCCGTGCTCAAGATCCAGTGCGCCCCGGTGACCTGGCCTATCGGCATGGGCAAGAACTTCCGCGGCGTGTACCACCTGCTGCGTGACGAGATCATGCTGTTCAAGGCGGGCGAAGAGAAAGCCGACGGCGCCTTCGAGATCATCAAGGGCATCGACAATCCGAAGCTGCAGGAGATGTTCCCGCTCGAGATCGAACAGCTGAAAATGGAAGTGGAGCTGGTGCACGGCGCCTCGCACCCGTTCGACCTGGAGCAGTTCCTGGCCGGCGTGCAGACCCCGGTGTTCTTCGGCTCGGCGATCAACAATTTCGGCGTGCGCGAGATCCTGTCGGCGCTGGTCGACTGGGCCCCCGGCCCCGCGCGAGCGCGATGCCAGCGTGCGCGTGGTGGCGCCGAACGAGCAGCCGTTCTCCGGCTTCGTCTTCAAGATCCAGGCCAATATGGACCCGGCGCACCGCGACCGGATCGCCTTCCTGCGCGTGTGCTCGGGTCGTTTCCGAGCGCGGCATGAAGGTCAAGCATCTGCGCCTGGGGCGCGAGATCAAGGTGTCGTCGGTGGTGACCTTCATGGCATCGTCGCGCGAGCAGGTCGAGGAAGCCTACGCGGGCGACATCATCGGCTTGCCGAACCACGGCAACATGCAGATCGGCGACAGCTTCTCCGAAGGCGAGATGCTGCAATTTACGGGCATCCCGTATTTTGCGCCGGACTTCTTCCGCTCGGTACGGATCCGTAATCCGCTCAAGATCAAGCAGCTCCACAAGGGCTTGCAGCAGCTGGGCGAAGAGGGCGCGGTGCAAGTGTTCAAGCCGGTCCAGGGCAGCGACCTGGTGCTGGGCGCGGTCGGGGTGCTGCAGTTCGAAGTGGTGGCCAGCCGCCTGATGAACGAGTACGGCGTGGACGCCGTGTTCGAAGGCACCAGCATCAGCAGCGCGCTGGGTGAGCGGCGACGACAAGCGGGTGCTGGCCGATTTCGAGGCGGCGCTGGGACACAACGTGGCCTACGACGCGGCTAAAGCAATCTGGCCTACCTGGCCACCTCCAACGTCAACCTGCGGCTGACCGAGGAGCGCTGGCCGAAACTCAAATTCCACGCCACCCGCGAACACGCGGCCAAGCTGGGATAATCAATCGAAAATGCGCTCCCCGTGAGCGCATTTTTTTGACGAGAAAGGCAGGCGGATGCGTCATCCAAAACGAGCATGGCACACGCTGCTGATTGGCGCGCTGTTTGCCGCGCTGTGCGGCATCCTGGCGCCTAGCCCAGGGGCGGACCGGCTCGCCGACCATGTGGCGGGGCTGTACAAGGAGTACGCATGGACCGTCGTCTTTGCGGCCGATGCCGGTACGCCGCTGGAATGGGCGCGCCTGCTTAAGCACTGGAAGCGCATTTTTTCCGACGACCTTGCGCGCTGTGCATGCGGACCACCAGTGCGTCCGGCGCACAGGCGGCGTCTGCCTGCTGGGCGAGACCATTCTGTGGGGCTCGCAAGATCCGGCCGCCTTCGATCTGGAGGTGGAACCGGTGGGGATGCAGACGGTCGGCGTCTGCTACAAGGACCTGGCAGGCGTCAGGTCGTGCATGACGGTCAAGGGCGCATCCGAACGGGGGCGGCCGCGGATTCGCGACATCGTCTATGCGGATGGCCACTCCTTGCGCGCGGCGCTCCGGCTCAAGCCCTGAGCCCCTTCACAGCAGGACCGGTTGCTGGGACGGGTGCCATTCGGTGCGCCGGGTGCGCAGCAGCGCGGTCAGTTCGGCCACCGGCATCGGCCGCCCGAAATAATAGCCCTGCATGATGTCGCAGTCGGCGTGGCGCAGGAAGGCCAGCTGCTCGGCGTTCTCCACGCCCTCGGCCACCACCGTCAAGCCCAGGCTGTGGGCCATTGCGATGATGGCGGTGGCGATCGCCTCGCCGTCGCCCGGCACGTCGTGCACGAAGCTGCGGTCGATCTTGAGCTGGTCGATCGGGAAGCGCTTCCAGGTAGGACATGGACGAATAGCCGGTGCCGAAATCGTCGATCGACAGGTGAATGCTTAAGCCGCCTGGAAGCTGTGCAGCAGGTCCAGGTTGGCGTTCACGTTCTCCATCAGCACGCCCTCGGTGATTTCCAGTTCCAGCAGGCGCGCTTAAGCAAGCCCGTTTCGCGCAAGATGGCCTGGATATCGTCCATCAGGCTGTCGTCGCGCGTCTGGCGCGCCGACAGGTTGACGGCCACGTGCTCGATCGTGTCGAGCAGGCCGGCGTCGCGCCACGCGGCCGCCTGGCGGCAGGCGCTGCCCAGCACCCAGCGCCCGAGCGGGACGATGATTCCGCTTTCCTCGGCCACCGGAATGAATTCGGCCGGACTGACCTGGCCCAGTTCGGCGCAATCCCAGCGCGCCAGCGCTTCCACGCCCACCACGCGCCCGCTGCGCAAATCGATCTGCGGCTGGTAATGCAGTTCCAGTTCGCCCCGTTCCAGGGCGCGCCGCAGGTTCGCTTCGAGCTTGAGGCGCTTCTGGGCCCGTTCTTCCATGGCTAGACTGGAACACCTCGAAGCCATTCTTGCCGCGATTCTTGGCGTGGTACATGGCCGTGTCGGCGCTGCGGGTCAGGGTGCTTAGGTCGTCGCGCGTCGGGGTACAGGCTCACGCCGATACTGGCGCTCACGTACAGCTGGTGTCCGCCCAGCGAGAACGGCGCGCCCAGCGCGGCCAGGATCTTGCGCGCCACCGCCTCGACTTCGCCGCTTTGTTCGGACGGCTCGACGATGATCACGAATTCGTCGCCGCCGATGCGGCAGATGACGTCGGTACTGCGCAGCGTTTCCGAGCAGGCGCTGGGCCACCAGCTTGAGCAGGATGTCGCCGCAGTCGTGGCCAAGCGTGTCGTTGACGACCTTGAAATTGTCCAGGTCGAGAAGCAGCAGGCCGACCGTCGTTTCGTTGCGGTCCGCCTTGTCGAGCGCGAACGCAAGCCGCTCGTTGAATTCGTGGCGGTTGGGCAGGGCCGTGACCGAGTCGACGTGGGCCAGGAAGTGCAGATGCTCTTCGGCGCTGCGCACCGCGCGCCGCATCGACGCCACCAGCGCCCAGGCCAGGGCGAGCGAGCAAAGTGCGACGGCCAGGGTCAGGCCTGGCGTACGTGGCCAGGCGCGCGAACAGGCCGTCGAGCGTGGCGCGGATGGCGATCACGCCGATTTGCTGGTTGTTGACCCGCACCGGCTCGGCCACCTCGAGATGGTTGAAGCCGATATCGGTGCCGGAACCGTGACTGCCGCCTGCAGGCCGGCGCGGCCAGCGGCTTGGCCGTGTGGCGCTCGTAGTGGGCCAGCGTGGCGCCGCGCCCGTCGAAGATGCTGGCCGCGGCCACGCTGGGCGACACCGCCAGCCCGGCCAGGGTTTCCTCATCCACCCGCGCGTCGGCGAACATCAGCGCCGCGCTGCTGTTGATGCCGATGATGCGGGCCTGGACCCGCAAGTCGTCGGCCAGCGCCGCGCGCAGCGCCAGGAACTGCACCAGGATCAGGGCCAGGCTGGCCACCAGCAGCGCCGCCGCGGCCGTGAGGATGCTCGTTTGCGCCAGGCGCCGTCCCAGCGCCGAACCGAATCCGGGCCGCGCGGCGCTCATTGCACGCTCCTGGCCAGGCGCAGCAGCTTGCTCGACAGCGTCAGGCGCACACTGCGCGGCGGCGATGTCGATGTCGAAGGCGATCCGCTGTTCATCCATATTGAGCACGATCACGGCGCCGTCGGCGCCGATGTCCTGGTCGTCGGCCACGGTGAGCACGTGGGCGCTTAGCCAGGTCGCGCTTGAGCTGGGGCCAGTGGTCGCGGTCGGCCCGGTCCAGCACCAGCACGTGGCAGCCGCGCACCGGGCGCGCATGGGCACGCACGCTGATGCGGTGGCCGTTGACCACCTTGTCGCTGAGCTGCTGCAGCGCCGGCAGCAGGACGTTCGAGGCACTCGCGCACACGCTGATCGGAGCGCCCCCGGCCAGCGCTTCCTGCGGCCATTCGGTGAATACCGCGAAATTGAAGATGAAGGCCGCCTTGAGCGCATGTTCGGAGACCGGTTCGGCCTGGGTGCGCGCGTGGGCCAGCAGCGCCAGCGCCAGCAGGCAGGCGAGGGCGGCGCGTTCAGAACGCATACCCTATCCTCAGGCGCAGGCTGCGCCCGTCCTGGGCGAGGGCGGCCTGCACATGCTCGGCGCGGCCGGGATCGGCGTAGCGCCGCCCGAACAGGTTGTACACCCCGAGCGCCGCCTCGCAGCGGCCGAACAGGCGCGCGTTGACCAGATTGATGTTGGCCAGCCAGAAGGCCGGTGCGCTGCCGGTGGCGGTGCTGCGGCTGCCGACATACTGCGCTTCGAGCGCGCCGCGCCAGCCGCTGGCGGTCAGCGGTGCGGTCAGATTCAGCTTGGCCAGATGGGATGGCGCATTGAGCGGGCTGCCGCCGCCGCCGCCGCTGCTGGTCCGGCTGGAAGCTGTAGCTGGTGCGCAGCTGGGCGCCGCCGGTCCAGCGCCGCTCGTATTCGAATTCGGCGCCGTGCGCTTCGATCCGTTCGCCGTTTTCGAAGCGCGTCTCGGGCACGCCGGGCGTGCTCACCTGGGTCACCAGGCCGCTCGCGCTGTTGCGAAACACGGTGGCGGTGATGCGTTCGCGCTCGCCCAGCTGCTGCACCAGCGCCAGTTCGCTCGAGCCGATCCGTTCGCGCGTCAGGCCCGGATTGGGCAGCTGGCCATGCGCTGCCGGGATAGGCGTAGAAGCGCTCGAAGGCGTTCGGCGCGCGAAACGCCAGGCCGTGGATGGCCTTGAAGGTGGTGCCGGGACGCACCGTGTGGATCAGCGCCACGCGCGGGCTGGAAGCCGCCGGACTGGCCGCTGGTGCGGTCGTAGCGCAGGCCCGCGTTGAGCAGCGTGTGCTGGCCCAGTGCCAGCTGGTCCTGCAGGTACAGGCCGGCGCGGCGCGCACTGCGCCGGTCGTCCAGGTCGCTGGCATGGGGCGGCACGTTGAAGGTGTACTGGCGCAGGCGGTAGTCGTTTTGCAGATCGGCGCTAGCCAGCACCGTGTGGCCGATGAAGCGGGTGTCGACCAGCGACAGCTCGGCGCCCCACCAGCGCGAGGCGCTGCCGTCGTGGTTGACCGAACGCTGCGGGTCGTCGTTGATATAGTCGCCGAAGGAATCGTAGCTGCCCCAGTACAGGCGCGCGTGCCAGCCGGTGGGGCTTAGCAGCCGTCGTGTGCCAGGCCGCGCTCAGGTAGCTCTGGCGGTCGGTGGTGCGCGAGCGCGGGTCGTTGAAGGCCTGGTAGAAGGACGCGGTGGGCACGCCCTTGACCCGGCGCGCATGCATCAGCGTGACGGTCAGTTCGCCACTGGCGGCGCGCGCCAGCAGCCGTTCGCCGCGTTCGTAATCGAGGCCGGTGGCCACGCCCTGGTTCTGGTCTGGCGTATCGAATTCGGCGAAGTACAGATCGCGTCCGTCGCTTTCGCGGGCGCTGGCGGCGAGCAGGAAGCTGGCGCCGCCGTCCGCGCGCCAGCCGGCTGCTGGCCCCGACGCGGCGCGCACCGGCGCTGCTTAGCCTCGGCGAACGCGCGCGGCCCCGGCAGCGCGGCGGCGCTCTTGGTGATCACGTTGATGACGCCGAAAAGGCGTTCGAACCGTGCACCGAGGATCCCGGCCCGGGCACGAACTCGATCCGCTCCACCAGTTCCAGGTCGAGCGGGAATTCGCCGCCCACCGGCGCCTGGTCGTAGACGGCGTCGTTGACGCGGTTTCCGTCGACCAGCAGCAGGAAGCGGGTGTTGTAGTCGCCCGGACGCAGGAAGCCGCGCTCGCCCAGGTAGCTGTAGTTGCGGTCGTAGCTGACATACAGGCCGCGCACGCTGCGCGCCACGTCGGCCAGGGTGCGCCAGCCGTAGGCGCGGATGTCGGCGGCGCTGATCACGGTCACCACGGCCGGGGCGTCGCTGGCATTCTGTTTGAATTTGGAGGCGCTGAACACTTCCATCGTCAGCAGCTGTTCGAGCGGCACGGTGGTCAGGTCCTGGGGGGCGGCGCGGACGACCCCGTGCACGGGCAGCCCCAGAGCGAGGGCAAACGCGATCTTGCGGTAGCGGGAAAGCGGGATGGCGGTCGGCGTAGCGCTCATGATTTACCACGAAGCAAGAATGTCACAAGCTTGACATCTGTCAACATATTGACACCATGCCGGGGTCTTGTACAGCCCTTTGCCGTCAGCGCCCCAGCAGCCAGGCGTCGATGATGCTGGCCGCCCACAGGCCGCCGATGACGATCAGGGGCTTGTTCGCGGCGGCCCCGTCCAGCGACAGCTGGTGCACGCGCGCCATGAAGATGCCGATGTCGGGCATGCGGCCGTCGAACAGCTGCAGCAGGAGCGCGTGGGAGACGGCCACCATCCGCTCCACGAGGTCGGCCAGGATGACGACGACGGCCGCCACCGCAGGCAGGGCAAAGCCGAGCGCGCGCCAGCGGCGCCCCAGATACAGCTGACCGGCGCCCGGGCAGATCAGGCCGGAACGCAGCGCGGCCTGGACATGTCGTTTCATGGAAATCCTTGTCTTGAATGCTTTGATCTGGCGCAAATCGGCAAGCCGGTGAGGGCGTAAATTACTTCATGCGCTGCGGAAACTTCACGCGGAAGACCGGTCCGCAGTCATCATACTATCCTGGCGTCCTGAGGAGAAAACGAGTGAGCGAGCTGTCGCGCTGGTGGACAAGCCGGGACCTGCTGGGCTTGGCTGCGGATCGGCCCCAAGCTGTTGCTGGCGCCAAGCTGGTGCTGCTGTTGCTGGTCGCGTCCTCGGGCGGGGCCTATTGGGCGCTGGTGCGCCAGAACGCTTCGCTCGAGAGCATCGTCCAGGTGCGCGCGGCGCGCATCCGCGACGCCACCGAACTGGTGGCCGATGCCCAAAGCGTGCATGCGCGCGTGTACCAGCTGCTGACCTGGATGAGCGGCAGCTTTACCCCGGCCCGTATCGAGGCGCTGGCCGCCGACATCGGGCGCCGCCACGCGGCCATCGAAACGCGCTTTGCCAGCCTCGCGCAGCATGCCGCGCCCGGCGGCGCCGAGCGGCGTTTGCTGGAGCAGGCGCAAAGCGCCCACGCCGTGTACATGACAGCGGTGGCCGAAGTGGTCGAATTGTCGCGTGCCGACCAGTCGATCGGCGCCAACGCCATGCTCAAGCCCGAGCGCGTGTTCGAGACGGTGGCGCTGCGCCTGCACGAACTGTCGCGCCTCGAGCGCCAGCTCAGCGAAGCGGCCTCGCAGGACGCGGCCAGCGATTTTCGCACCGTCTCGACCCTGATGCCGCTGCTGGCGGCGCTGTCGGTCGTGTTGTCGATGGCGATCACGGTGGCGGTGCGCCGTTCGCTGCTGCGCCAGGTGCGCGGCATCGGCGAAGCGGCACTCGATCTGGCCAGCGGCAACCTGACCATGCTTAAGCGGGCGCGTACGGCAAGGATGAAATTGCCGACACGGCGCGCACGCTGGACGCCAGCATCCGCAACCTCAATGGCACGCTCAAGGGGATCCTCGATTCGGCGCGTTCGATCGACAGCGCCTCGCGCGAAATCGCGGCCTAAGCAACGCCAATCTGTCGAACCGCACCGGCGCCCAGGCCAGTTCGATCGAACACACTTCGGCGTCGATGCGCGCGCTGTGGGCCACCATCAGCCGCACGGCCGACACCGCGCAGGCGGCCAACCGGCTGGCCGCGTCGGCCTCGTCGATCGCGCAAAAGGGCGGCGGCGTGGTCGGGCAGCTGGTGCAGACGCTGGCGGCGGTCCGGGCCTAAGCAGCACGCGCGTGGGAAGCCTGCTCGAGCGCCTCGAGGGCATGGCCGCCCAGAGCGCCACGCTGGCGCTGAACGCGGCGGTTGAGGCGGCGCGCGGGCGACCAGGCAAGCGCCTTTGGCGTGGTGGCGGGCGAAGTCAGGGCGCTGGCCCTGCAGGCCTAGCTGTACGCTGGGCGAGGTGCGCGCCCTGGTGGCCGAGTCGGTGGCGCTGATCGAAGGCGGGCACGCGGCCGCCGAGGAAGCTGGCTACACAGCCTGGCCGACATCGCCAGTTCGGTGCGCGAGGTGGGCGACATGATCGACCGCATCGGGCGCGCCAGCACCGCCCAGGCCAGCGGCATCTCGCACGTGAACACGGCGATCGTCCAGATGGACCAGATGTCGCAGCAAAATACGGCCCTGGTGCAGCAGGCCGCGGCGGCGGCCGAGCGTTTGCAGTTCCAGGCCGTGATCCTGTCGCGCACGGTGGCCGGGTTCAAGCTGGACGATCTGCTTACCCCGGTGCCGGTTCCGCCCGGCAAACCGCACCTGCGGCTGGCCACGCGCAGATGAAAAAAGGCGGAATGGCTGTTCGCCATTCCGCCTTGATCATGCGCTTACCGGATTACTCGTAGTCGCTGATCGGCGCGCAGCCGCAGAACAGGTTGCGGTCGCCATAGACGTTGTCGGCGCGGCCGACCGGCGGCCAGTACTTCTGCTTGCGCAGCGAAGCGACCGGGAAGGCCGCCACTTCGCGGCTGTACTTGTGCTCCCAGATGTCGGCGGTGACCACTTCGGCCGTGTGCGGCGCGCCCTTGAGCGGGTTGTCCATGCGGTCGTACTCGCCGCGCTCGACCTTGACGATCTCGGCGTGGATGGTGATCATCGCGTCGATGAAACGGTCGATCTCCACTTTCGATTCGCTCTCGGTCGGCTCGATCATCAGCGTGCCCGGCACCGGGAAGCTCATGGTCGGCGCGTGGAAACCGAAGTCCATCAGGCGCTTGGCCACGTCTTCGTTGCTGATGCCGGTGGCGTCGGTGATCGGACGCAGATCCAGAATGCACTCGTGCGCGACCAGGCCGTCGTGGCCCGTGTACAGCACAGGGTAGTGCGGCGCCAGGCGGCGCGCGATGTAGTTGGCCGCCAGGATCGCGGTTTCGGTGGCGGCGGTCAGGCCTTCGCCGCCCATCATCGCGATGTACATCCACGAGATCGGCAAGATCGACGCCGAGCCGTACGGCGCGGCGCTGACTGCGGAAATGCCCGCTTCATCGCGGGTGTACCCGGACGAACGCTGGTTCGGCAGGAACTTGGCCAGGTGCGCGCCGACGCCGATCGGGCCCACGCCCGGGCCGCCACCGCCGTGCGGAATGCAGAACGTCTTGTGCAGGTTCAGGTGGCTGACGTCGCCGCCGAAGCTGCCCGGTGCCGCCACGCCGACCAGCGCGTTCATGTTGGCGCCGTCGATGTAGACCTGGCCGCCGTGCGAATGGATGATCTCGCACAGTTCGGTGATGCCTTCTTCGAACACGCCGTGGGTGGACGGGTAGGTCACCATCACGCAGGCCAGGTTGGCGCTGTGCTGTTCGGCCTTGGCGCGCAGGTCGGCCAGGTCGACGTTGCCGTTCTCGTCGCAGGCGGTCACGACCACCTTCATGCCGACCATGTTGGCCGATGCGGGGTTGGTGCCGTGCGCCGACGAAGGAATCAGGCAAATGTTGCGGTGGCCTTCGCCGCGCGACTGGTGGTAAGCCTGGATCACCAGCAGACCGGCGTACTCGCCCTGCAGTAGCGGCGTTCGGCTGCAGCGAGATCGCGGCGTAGCCGGTCAGCGCACACAGCATTTCTTCCAGCTGGCCGATCATTTCACGGTAGCCGACCGTCTGCGCATCGGGCGCGAACGGGTGGATGTTGGAGAACTCGGGCCAGGTCACCGGGATCATTTCCGAAGTGGCGTTGAGCTTCATGGTGCACGAACCGAGCGGAATCATGGTGCGGTCGAGCGCCAGATCCTTGTCGGCCAGCGAACGCAGGTAGCGCAGCATTTCGTGTTCGGCGTGGTAGCGGTTGAAGGTCGGGTGCGAGAGGAAATCGCTGGTGCGGCCCAGTTTTTCAGGGAAGGCGGTCTGCGCCGATGCTTCGATCGCGTCGAAGTCGGGCGCGGCAGGCGCGTTCGAGACGCCTTGCGAGAAGATCGACCACAGCAGGGCGATGTCTTCGCGGGTGGTGGTTTCGTCGAGCGAGACGCCGATATGGCTTGAAGGTCCACGCGGCGCAGGTTCACGCCTTTTTCGGCGGCGATCGCATGCAGCTGCTCGGCGCGGTCGGTCTTGATGGTCAGCGTGTCAAAGTAGGTGCTGTTGACGATGCCATAGCCCAGCTGGCCCAGCTTGGCGGCCAGGATGTTGGTGAAGCGGTGCACGCGGCTGGCGATGCGGGTCAGGCCTTTCGGACCGTGGTAGACGGCGTACATCGAGGCCATCACGGCCAGCAGCACTTGCGCGGTGCAGATGTTGGAGGTCGCTTTTTCGCGGCGGATGTGCTGTTCGCGCGTCTGCAGGGCCAGGCGGTAAGCCTGGTTGCCCTGGGCGTCGATGGTCACACCGACCAGGCGGCTTAGCCATGCTGCGCTTGAATTCGTCGCGGGTGGCCAGGTAGCTGGCATGTGCGGGCCGCCGAAACCGAGCGGTACGCCAAAGCGCTGGCTGTTACCGACCACCACGTCGGCACCCCATTCGCCCGGCGGCGTGAGCAGCGTCAGGGCCAGCAGGTCGGCCGCGGCGATGACCATCGCTTGTCGGCTGCGTGCAGGCGCTCGACGGCGGCGCGGTAGTCGCGCACGTCGCCATTCACGCCAGGGTATTGGACCAGCACGCCGAAGCACGGCTCGGACAGGTCGGCGATCGCGGCGGCGGCGATGGTGCGCACTTCAACGCCGATCGGCTCGGCGCGGGTCTGGATCACTTCCAGGGTTTGCGGCAGCACGTCGTCGGCCACGTAGAACACGTTCGAGGCGGACTTGCCGACGCGCTGGATCAGCGTCATGGCTTCGGCGGCGGCGGTGCCTTCGTCGAGCATCGACGAGTTGGCGATGCCCATGCCGGTCAGGTCGGTGATCATTTGCTGGAAGTTCAGGATCGCTTCCAGGCGGCCCTGGGAGATCTCTGGCTGGTACGGGGTGTAGGCGGTGTACCAGGCCGGGTTTTCAAAGATGTTACGCAGTACCACGCCCGGGGTATGGGTGTTGTAGTAGCCCTGGCCGATCATCGACTTGAGCACGCGGTTCTTGCTTAAGCGATGCCCTTCAGCTTGGCCAGCGCTGCCTGTTCCGGCATCGGGTCGAAGAACTGGCCCAGTTCCAGCTTGCTCTTTTTGCGGATGTGGGCAGGAACGATGGCGTCGATCAGCGCCGCGCGCGAGGCATAGCCCAGCGTCGACAGCATGGCTGCCTGTTCGGATTCGGAAGGGCCGATATGGCGCGGAATGAAGGAGTCGCGTGCTTCGAGTTGGGTCAGGCTGGTGCGGGTCATGATTTGGAGGGCCAGGAGAGAGAGGAGGGATCTGTACGTACCATGACATCGCCCTCGCGAAGGCGGGGACCCATGGCACGGCAGCGCAGTGGCGGCGCCGGCGTGCCATGGGCACCCGCCTGCGCGAGTGCGATGTGCTGGAACGCTTATTCTGCGGTGGTCTTGCCGTAAGCGGCGGCGTCGAGCAGGCCGTTGATCGCGTTGGCGTCGCTTGGCTTGAGCTTGAACAGCCATGCCGAGTAGGCGTCGCTGTTGATCGAATCAGGGGCGTCGGCCACGGCGGTGTTGACGGCCACGACTTCGCCCGACACCGGTGCGTAGATGTCGGAAGCGGCTTTGACCGATTCCACCACGGCGGCGTCGTCATGCTTGGCGGTGTAGGACTTGCCCACTTTCGGCAGTTCGACGAAAACGATGTCGCCCAGTGCATCCTGTGCGTACTCAGTGATGCCGACGGTGACGGTGCCGTCAGCTTCGGCGCGCACCCACTCGTGGGACTCGGTGTATTTCAGATCGGCAGGGATGTTCATAAAGTTCGCTCCAGTGAGTGTGAATTGTTATTCGAAGGGTCAGGCAACCAGAATTTTACCGTTACGCACGAATGGCAGCTTGATTACCGTGGCGGCCAGGCGCTTGTCGTGGATTTCGACCTGGACCGTGTCGCCCACGGCCACGTCCATCGGCACGCGCGCCAGCGCGATCGCCTGCTGCATGGTCGGGCTGGAAGGTGCCGCTGGTGATTTCGCCTTCGGTGCCGGATGCGGCCACCACTTTCTGGTGGGCGCGCAGGATGCCGCCTTTTTCGCGCAGGATCAGGCCCACGTACTGGGCGTTCTGGCCCATCGCCTTGAGTGCCGCCTTGCCGATGAAGTCGCGCTCGGAAACCAGGTCGATGGTCCATGCCAGACCGGCGTCGAGCGGGTTGACGGTGTCGTCCATGTCCTGGCCGTACAGATTCATGCCCGCTTCCAGGCGCAGCGTGTCGCGCGCCCCCAGACCAGGCTTGGCTTGACGCCTACCGCCATCAGGGCGTTCCACATTGCGTCGGCCTGGGTGGCAGGGAAGGCGATCTCGAAGCCGTCTTCGCCGGTGTAGCCGGTGCGTGCGACCATCACTTCGCCGAACGCGGTGTCCTTGACGACGACGGCGTTGAATGGCTTCATGTCCTGCGATGCTGCGCGCGTGGTCGGCAGCACTTCCCAGACCTTGGCGCGTGCGTTCGGGCCCTGCACGGCGATCAGCGCCATCGGGTCGTTGCCGTCGCGGCGCTGGGTGATCTTCACGCCGCTGTTGGTGGCGGCGTTCTGCGCTTCGATCCAGGCCACGTCGCCGACGGCGGTGCTTAAGCGTTGACCACCAGGCGGAACCAGTTTTCGTTGAAGAAGTAGACGATCAGGTCGTCGATGACGAAGCCCTGGGGATTGAGCATGCACGAATACAGGGCCTTGCTTAGCCACTTGCAGCTTGTCGACGTTATTGGCCAGCAGGCCGCGCAGGAAGGGGCGCACGTTGGCGCCTTCCAGGTCGACCACGCACATGTGCGAGACGTCGAACATGCCGACGTCGGTGCGCACCGCGTGGTGTTCTTCGATTTGCGAACCGTAGTTGACGGGCATGTCCCAGCCGCCGAAATCGACCATCTTGGCAGCAAGCAGGCGCGGTGTGCGGAATTGAGCGGGGTCGCTTTAAGCGTCATGGAATCCTCGGAGCAGGTGTAAAGGGGTCGCCGAACAGGCATCGACGGCCCCATGGCCGCCAACGGGTGTTCTTGCCCCTCTGTCCTTGATACCTGAGAGATAGCGGTGTGTGTTCCGCCTGCCCCTTCGGTGTGCCGCATCGGCATGGTGCCGCGGCCGCTCTCCAGAGTTTGACCGGCTGCGCAGTGCGCCGCCGACCCCTGACCGGTCCTTTTGCCTGAGAGTTTTTGGGTGATGCCCCTTCGGCGGCAGCGCGTGTCTGCCCTCTCCCGATCAAGAGGGTAGAGGATATGCCAGCAGGGCCGGAAAGTCAACCTTGGCCGCCCGGGCGGGGCGCGCACGAATGAAGCGCGCCGAAGGCGGCCGATAGGCGCTATTTGTTAAAATAAGGCATCCGATTATGCGAGATGACGACCATGAACGAGAACCTGGAAAAAACCGAGAATGCAGCGTGGTTTACCCTCTCCGGCGACGTCAACAGCGACATGGTGCACCGGGTGTTCGATGCCGTCTCCGGCATGAGCGAAGCGGGGGTCGACACGGCCCACGTCCTGATCCAGTCCAACGGCGGCTATGTCAGCGACGGCCTGTGCATGTATAACTTCCTGTCCAACGCGCCCGTCAAGTTCGTCATGTACAACGCCTGGCGCCGTGGCGTCGATCGCCGTGATCCTGTTCCTGGTAGGCAGTAAGCTACGCCAGCGAAACGGCGCGCTTCATGGTCCACAAGTCGCACGCGACGGCCTCGCCCGGCGCCCGTCCGGATGCGCTCAATATCATTGTCGAGGGCTTGCGCGCGGACGACGCCCGCACCGAGTCGATCCTGCGCAAGCACATCGAACTGACACCGGAGCAGTGGGCCATCCACCAGTATTCGGACCTGCACCTGACCGCGCGACGCAAAAACCATCGCAAATGATCACCGATGTCGCCGACTTCGCGCCGCCGCGCGCGTCCACATGCGCAATATCTGAGCCGCTGCACATGACAAAAGAGCCTGTCAGCGCAAACCGCTGCAGACTCTTTCTTGTGCATTGCCGCCGCCGCCGGGGCGGCCCCGGTCAGCGGCTGTCGCTGCTCTTGTCGCCGGACTGGCGTGAACCGCGTTTGTCGTCATTTTTGTGACTTTGACGGCTAAGCTTCCACATGCTGCTCGTGGGTGCCGCCCTGGACGCCGCCGCCCGAACGCGAGCCGGATCCCTGGTTGCCCGACTGCTTGTTCGCACCTTCGCGTTCACCTTGCTTGTTCTGACCACCTTTTTGATTCGAGTTCATGTTCATTCCTTTGCAGAGTTTGAAAATGTCGTGCTCGCCGTGTCGCCGATGAATTGATTCTCGTCAGCGTTTTCGGAGACACAATGATGCGAGGCGCACCATTCGATCGGTATCGGATGATCGCTTGAACCAGTGTAGGAGAGATTCCTACAAAATTGAAACTAAATGTGTGCCGCCCGACCGCTTGCGGCTGGCCGTGCTTAAGCCCCCGCGCGGCGCCGGTTGCGGGTTGCTGTGCGCCAGATGAATCAGCGGCGTGCTCGCATGCTGCGGGCCCAGCGCGAAACCGGCCAGGACACGCACCAGGGCGCCTGCCTGGTCGCGCACGGCGGCCGCGCTGGCCGCTGACTGGGCGGCCAGCGCGGCGTTGCGGCGGCCTAGCCAGTTCGGCCGCCGCGAGCGACTGGCGCACCAGTTCGGCGCCCGCCAGTTGCGCCTGCGCGGCGCCTAGCCATTGCCTGATTGAGTTCGCACACGCGGCGCCAGCCGCATGGCCGCCGCCTGCATGCCGGGCCGCAAGCGCGCTGAGCGCGGCGCCGAGCATGGGCCTCGCGCTGCGCCGCCTCGGTCAACTGGCGCAACGCGCGCCGCGCCGGCCGCGCGCTGCGCCAGCGTGCGCACTTCATGCCTACCACGACCGCGAATGTCTGGCCATGGTAGGCCGCCGCGCGCCGCCTCGAGCGCCGCGCTCAGGGCCAGCGTGTCGCCGAGGGCGGCGATGTCGTCGACGGTGCTGTTGATCATGGCGAGCTGGCGCGCGCAGGCAGTGCTGGCGCCCAGCGCCGCGTCCAGTGCGTCAAGCGCCACATCGGCGCGGCTGCCTGCCGCGGCGGCCGCGCCGGCCAGTTCGCTGGCCAGGCGGGCGGTGTCGGCATGCTGGCGCAGGCTGGCATGCAAGGGGGCGAACGCGCCAGCCGCCTGGGCCAGGGACGTGCGCTGATCGGCGCCGTGAACGAGCCACTGCTGGCCGCTGCGGGCCAGCTCGCTGGCGCCGTCGCATGATTGTGCCGGTCGCCTTGCGGGTGTCTGCAATTATTTCA
This sequence comes from Massilia sp. H-1, assembly GCA_024703915.1. Taxonomy (GTDB): domain Bacteria; phylum Pseudomonadota; class Gammaproteobacteria; order Burkholderiales; family Burkholderiaceae_D; genus Telluria_A. The sequence goes on from CP087969.1 coordinate 5,285,386, forward strand.
CAAAGGCAAGTATTCATTTCTTGCATGGTTGAAAGAAGTTTATTATTCTGTATGCCGTCGGGCTTGGCTGCGGCGGCCAGGTTTCCGCTGCTAATGTGTCGTGCGGCAACCGTGGCGGCGTGCATCGGCCGCACCGTGTGCGCATGCAGCCACCAGGCCAGGGCGGCAGCGGCGAGGGCGGTGCCTAGCCAGCTGGAGCCAGACCCAGAACCGGACTGCGGAAAAATATTCTTCCGGCGGACTAAACTTTTGCCCTACGGCAACCGTTAACCAGCTGGAAGGACTAAACTGGTTCAGTGTCCACAGCAGGCTGGCGGCGTACAGGCAGGTCAGGGCGGCAAAGCTTTACAAGCAGTTTGACGGTCGCGTCGGACGGGCGGAAGCGGAACATGGCGGGCATCCTTGCAAGTGGGGCGGGAACTCCTTTGTTATGTTAAGGAAAGGTACGGCCCCAACTTTGCGGCGAATCAACAGTCCGGAAGGCAAGAAATTGGAAGGTTTTACTCGGTTTTTTGTCGCGATTTGGGTAATTACAGCAAATTTTCAGATTCCTTATATTTTGTGTATTGCCTTGTGGAAAGGCTGTGGCACAATTGATGGTAGCGTAGTCAAAGTAATATTTCCCCGGAGCAGACCAGATCATGGCAACAACGGCAACTTCAACAGTGAGTGCAAAGAAAGCGGCAGCAGCAGCGTCGCAGCATGAGCTATTGGACAGCCTGGTCGCGATCGTGATCAAGCATGCCAACGAGCAGCTGATCGGGGTCGGCACCCGGCTGGTGGCCTCCCTGCTCGACATTGACGATCCGCGCCTCGACGCGCGCCAGGTGTTCCAGCGCGTCAAGTCCGGCAATTTGCTCAAGGAGAATAGTTACGCATTCATTCATCTCGCTTCCAGGTGGCCTGGACAAGGCCTTGCGCAAGGAAGTGGACGAGCTGTCGCCGCGTCCGCGCAAAGCATCGCTGAGCGAAGCGTCGCTGACGCTGGTGCCGTTCGAAGAAATGGACAACCGGGTCGCCTTCGACGCGATCAGCCGTCCGTTCGAGATGAAGTATGCGGCCCAGATCGCGACCCTGAACGTGCGCCTGGGCTTCGTGCTCAATCACGACATCCTGCGCATCGCGCAAAATCCCTTCCGTCCCGAAATGTTCCTCACGGCGATCAACAACGCCTGGAAGGCATTCGAACCGAATGAAGAAGCGCACGGCCTGGTCGTGCCTTTGCTGCAGCCAGCGCTGCTGTGGGACTTCGGCCCCATGTACGACGCCCTGTGCGACGCGCTGGTGAGCAAGGGCCAGCCGGGCAAGGTCGACGCCTACAATATCAAGAAAACCGAGAGCGCCAACGCGGCCAAGGCCAAGCGCAGCAAGCAGCACGAACAGCTGGCCAAGCAGCTGCGCCAATTCCTCTCGGGCGATGCCGACAATGAATTCGGCGACGACATTCCCTTGATTCCCGACCTGCCTAGCCATGGCATCGACCGGCGGCGGCTGGCGCCCGAGCGGCGCCCAGGGCTTCGAGGTGCCCGCGCCTGCCTTCGAACAGCTGGCCGCCGTGCCTAACTGGACCGCTGCAGCAGTTTTCCGGGGTGGCGCACGGCGCCTACCACGGCGCGCCGCATGCCTCGCAGCAGGGCGGTTCGGGTCATCCGCCTCCGCACCACGGCAATCACTATCCCGATCATGGCGCTATTGGCGCCGCGCTCGGCCAGGCCTAGCTACGGCGCCTCCCAGGCGCCGCTGCTCGACATGCTCAAAGCCTTGCAGTCGCGCATGCCGGAGCAGTTCGCCGCCACGCCGATGGGGCCCAACGCGGCCGAAGCGGTCGACGTGTTCTACCTGCCGCGCCTGGAAGGCCTACTTGCCGAAGGGGACCCTGTCGCGCGGCGACGAGAGCACCATCGACTTGCTGTCGAAGGTGTTCGAGACCGTCTTCCTGGACCCGAATATTCCGAAGGAAGTGCGCGAACTGATCAAGTTCCTGCAGATTCCCGTACTGAAGGCCGCGCTGTCGGACAAGAATTTCTTCTTCGAAGAAGCCCACCCGGCACGCCGCATGATCGACCTGCTGTCGCGCATGGGTCTCGAGCAGCGCAGCCAGGACGATCCCCTGTTCCAGGCCATGCAGCGCAGCGTCGAGCGGGTTGGACGCGAGAACGACGACGGCGGCATCTTCTCGAGCGCGGTCGAAGAACTCGAAGCGACGCTCAAGGCCGACGAAACCGAGGCCGTGGCCGCCATTGCCGAGCCGATCGCCGTCGCCCTCAAGCAGGAAAAAGTGTACGCGGCCACGCGTTCGGCCCAGACCGCCGTCGCGGCCCGTGTCGGCAGCGGCAAGGTGGTGGCCGTGCTCGAGACCTTCCTCGAACACAAATGGACCTCGGTCCTGACGGTGGCCTACAGCGTCGAAGAAGAAAAGCCGGGCGCCGTCAGCAGCGCCACCAAGACCATGGATGACCTGATCTGGAGCGTCAAGCCGAAGATCACCCACGACGAACGGCGCCAGCTGATCGCCAAGTTGCCGGGTCTGCTCGCCACGCTCAACAAGTGGCTGGACGTGATCAAGTGGCAGGAAGCGGACCGCCTGCAATTTTTCGCCGAGCTGGCCGAGTGCCATGCCTCGATCGTGCGCGCGCCGCTCGACATCACGCCCGAGCGCCAGCTCGAGATCGCGGTGGAAGTGGCCCAGGAAGACGCCAAGCGTCGCCTGGAAAAGGAAACGGCAGCCGCCAGCGAGCCGGAAGTCGAGATCGACGAAGCCGTGGTGGCCGTCGAAACGCTGGAGCGCGGTGCCTGGCTGGAATTCACCCAGACCGACGGCAGCATGCTCAAGGCCAAGCTGGCCTGGGTCAGTCCGCTCAAGACCCTGTACATTTTCTCGCTGGGCGCGCGCAAGGAATCGTTCTCGCTCTCGTCCGAGAAGCTGGTGGCCGGTATGCGTGCCGAGAAAGTGGGCATCCTGCGTACCGAAGGCCTGGTCGAGCGCGCCCTGTCGGACGCCATGGCCGGTGGCGCCGTCAACGACCCGTCGCTGGACGCCGTCGCCGCCTGATTCGCAAATTCTCAGAAGCAACACCGGGGTCAGACCTCAATTCCGCAACGAGTTGCAGAATTGAGGTCTGACCCCGGTGTTGCTTCATGCCATTACAACTTTCGCCCTACCGGAATGAAAGCAACAAATGGTATGATGGGACTCTTTTATCTCCACGAGCCAGCCCTGCAACGTGCGTCTATCCTCTATTAAATTGTCGGGATTTAAGTCTTTCGTCGATCCCACCAATTTCCAGGTGCCAGGTCAGCTCGTTGGCGTGGTCGGTCCGAACGGATGCGGCAAGTCGAACATCATCGATGCCGTGCGCTGGGTGCTGGGCGAATCGAAAGCGTCAGGAATTGCGCGGCGAGTCGATGCAGGACGTGATCTTCAACGGCTCGACCCACCGCAAGCCGGTTGCCGCGCCTCGGTCGAGCTGGTGTTCGACAATAACGACGGCAAGGCCATGCCTAGCCAGTGGGGCCAGTACGCCGAGATCGCGGTCAAGCGCACGCTCACGCGCGACGGCACGTCCACCTATTACATCAACGGCCAGCCGGTGCGCTGGCAAGGACATCCAGGACATCTTCCTCGGCACCGGCCTGGGACCGCGCGCCTACGCGATCATCGGCCAGGGCATGATCTCGCGCATCATCGAATCGCGCCTGGAAGAGCTGCGCGTATTCCTCGAAGAGGCGGCCGGTGTCTCCAAGTACAAGGAACGCCGGCGCAAGGAAACGGAAAACCGCCTCAACGACACGCGAGAACCTGCTGCGCGTGGAAGACATCCTGCGCGAATTGAACGCCAACCTCGAGAAACTCGAGGCGCAGGCGATCGTCGCCAACAAGTTCCACTCGCTGCAAGCGGACCAGGAAGAAAAGCAGAAGCTGCTTTGGCTGCTGCGCAAGAACGAGGCGGCGACCGAGCAGGGCAAGTACGCGCGACATGGCGCAAGCCCAGACCGATCTGGAAGAGCAGACCGCCAAGCTGCGCCACGTCGAACTCGAACTCGAACACATGCGCCAGGCCCACTTCGCCGTCGGCGACCGCCTGCACCAGGCCCAGGGCCATCTGTACCAGACCAATTCCGAAATCGGCAGCCTGGAAGCGCAGATCAAGTTCGTGATCGAGTCGCGCAGCCGCCTGCAGAACCAGCTGGCCGCACTGACGGCTCAGCGCAACCAGTGGCGCACGCAAGGCGAGGATTACCAGCAGCAGATCGAGGAAGCCGAGTTCCTGCTCGAGGAACTGGGCGGCCGCGTCGAGCAGTCGCAAATGGCGGCCGAGGCGCAAGGCGAACGCTTGCTTAGGCGCTGGACGCGGCATGGCGCGAAGCGCAGCACAAGACAAGCGAGTCGCGCGCCAAAATTATGCAGGCGCAGCAGCAGATCGAACTCGAATCGGCGCACCAGCGCAATGCCTCGAACATCCTCAACGGCTTGCTCACGCGCCGCGAGCGCCTGCAGCAGGAAAAGAGCGGCCTCAATCTGCCGGACAGCAGCCACCTGGCCAACCTGCGAATGCAGCTCGAGGAAAAGCAGCAGGCGCTCGAAGAGCAGGGCATGTTCCTGGAAGAGGCGACCGAGCAGCAGCAGCGCGTGGAAGAAGAACGCGGCGCCGCGCAAGCCCAGGTCAATGCCGAAACCACCGCCAATGCGCAGCTCGAAGCGCGCCTGTCGGCCCTCAAGCAGCTGCAGGAACGCACCCAGACCCAGGGCAAGGTCACGCCCTGGCTGCAAAAGCACGAACTCGATTCGCTGCCGCGCCTGTGGCAGAAGCTGCACATCGAACAGGGCTGGGAAACGGCGCTCGAATCGATTCTGCGCGAGCGCACGACCGCGCTCGAAATGTCGAACATCGACTGGGCCAAGGCCTTCTTCAACGATGCGCCGTGCCAAATGGCTGGCCCTGTATTCGCCATCGCTGGCGAACGTGGCCGCGCCGCTGGACTATGCTTAGGCCTCACGCCGTTCGTCAGCCTGCTCAAGCTAAACGAGCCGGGCCTGCGCGGCCTCTTGCACGATTGGCTGCACAATGTGTTCGTTGCCGAAGACGCGCCGTCGGCGCTGGCCGATCGCGCCCGCCTGCCGCAGGGCGGCTCCTTCATCACGCGCCAGGGCCACGTGGTCACCGCGTCGAGCGTGCGTTTCTACGCCGCCGACGCCGAGCAGGATGGCGTGCTGGGACGCCAGCAGGAAATCGAAAACATCACGCGCCAGCTGCGCGCCCAAACCATGCTGGCCGACGAAGCGCGCCCCGCGCGGTGCGCGCCGATGCGTCCGCATCCGAACTGACGCGCCGCCTGCAGGACACGCGCGCCCGCGTGGCCACGCTGACCCAGTCGGTGCACGCGCTGCAGATCGAGGTCGTCAAGCAGTCCGAAGTCGAAGCGCGCTTCAACCAGCGCAGCTCGCAGATTCTGGCCGACCTGGCCGAGATCGCGGCCCAGGAAGCCGAGCAAAAGCAGATCCAGGCCGAATCCGAAGAAAAATTCGAACAGCTCGACATCGCGCTGGGCGAACTGCAGGGCGCCCACGAAGACGGACAGACCGAGTTCCTCAACAAGGAACAGGCGCTGGCCGACGCGCGAAAAAACTGCGCGAACTCGAACGCGCGGCCCAGGAAGCGCAGTTCGCTGAAAAATCCCAGCGCAGCAAGATCGAGGAACTGCGCCGCAATATCGCCACCGCGACCCAGCAGGCGGCCCAGGTCGGCGAAAGCATCGAAATGGGCCAGCAGGAACTCGACACGCTGGAGACGGGCGCCGCCAACGACGGCTTGCAGGATCTGCTCGACCGCCGTACCGGCCAGGAACGCGCGCTGTCGGACGCGCGCCATGAACTGGACCAGATTACGCAGCAGCTGCGCACGGCCGAGGAATCGCGCATGCAGGCCGAGCGCAGCCTGCAGCCGCAGCGCGACAAGATCACCGAGATGCAGCTCAAGGAACAGGCCGCGCGCCTGAACCAGGAGCAGTTCGCCGAGGCGCTCAAGGCGGTCGACGCGGACGAAGCGGCGCTGTCCGAAAAGCTCCACGCCGACATGAAGCCGCAATACCTGCAAGGCGAGGTAACGCGCCTGACCAATGCGATTGCGGCGCTGGGCGCGGTCAACCTGGCCGCGCTCGACGAGCTGGCCCAGGCGTCCGAGCGCAAGAATTTCCTGGACGCGCAGAACAAGGATCTGGTCGAAGCGATCACCACGCTGGAAGACGCGATCAGCCGCATCGACAAGGAAACGCGCGAGCTGCTGCAAGATACCTTCGACCGCGTCAACCACCACTTCAGCGAACTGTTCCCGATCCTGTTCGGGGGCGGCAACGCCAAGCTGGTGATGACGGGCGACGAGATTCTCGACTCCGGCGTGCAGGTCATGGCCCAGCCGCCAGGCAAGAAGAACGCGACCATCCACCTGCTGTCGGGCGGCGAAAAGCGCTGACCGCGACCGCGCTCGTGTTCTCGATGTTCCGCCTCAATCCGGCGCCGTTCTGCCTGCTCGACGAGGTCGATGCGCCGCTCGACGACGCCAACACGGAACGCTTCTGCCGCATGGTCAAGCGCATGAGCGACCATACTCAATTCCTTTTCATCTCGCACAATAAAATTGCGATGGAAATGGCCAATCAACTTATCGGTGTGACGATGCAGGAACAGGGTGTATCAGCGATTGTGGCGGTGGACATGGAGTCCGCCGCGAATTTCACTACCGAGGCGCAAGCAGCATGACAAATATCGAAATGAGCATCAGCATCGGCGCCGTGATCGTCGCCGGTGTCATCGTCTATAACAAGTGGCAGGAGCACAAGGCCCGCAAGAGCGTGGCGCGCGCCTTTTCGTCCGACCACGACGACATCCTGATGCGCAGCGACGAACCGCGCCAGGAACCGAGCTTCGACCTGAACGCCAGTGGCGGCGACAAGGGCGATCCTGACCTGCACGACAACGTCCCGGTCCTGCACGGCACCGACCCGACCACCCCGGCCGCCGAACTGGCCATCAGCCTGGTCGACCCGCTGATCGACTGCCTGATCCCGCTGGCCCTGGAAGCGGCCGTCCGCGGCGACAAGATCCTGCCTATCCTGCAGACGCTGCGCCATGTCGGCAACAAGCCGGTCCACTTCATCGGTCTGCACGTGAATGGCGACTGGGAACCGATCACCCACGGCGGCGTCTATACCAAGCTGCAGGCTGGCGTGCAGATGGCCAGCCGCACCACCGCGCTCAATGAACTGGAATACTCGGAACTGGTCACGCGCCTGCGCGCGGTGGCCGACGACATCGGCGCCGAACCGGAAATCCCCGACATGATCGAAGTCATGGGCGAAGCGCGCACCTTGCACCGCTTCGTGTCCGGCCACGATGCGCAGCTGGGCGTGAACCTGCTCTCGAACGGCGCGCCATGGTCGATCGCGACCCTGATCGGCGCGCTCGAAAAGCAGGGCTTCGACGTGCGCCCCGACGGCCGCTACATCATGCCCGACGGCGACGGCGGCCAGCTGTTTAGCGCTCTCGACCAACGTCACCCTCGGCGCCGACACCACCAGCCGCCTGACGCTGCTGCTGGATGTACCCTGCGTGGCGCCCGTGCGCGACGGCTTCGGCCAGATGGTCGGCTGCGCCAAGGCGCTGGTGGGGCGCCTGGACGCGATCATTGTCGACGACAGCGACCAGCCCCTGATGGATGCGGCGCTGGGCGAGATCAACAACCAGGTGCTCGACTTCTACCAGGAGATGGAAGCGGCCGACATCCCGGCCGGTTCGACCCGCGCGATGCGCCTGTTCAGCTGAGGGAAGCGTTTTCGTGAGCACTGGAAGCACCAGGCGACAACCCGATCGCACGCATGGCGTGGCTGACGCAGGAACTGAACCGCCATATCTACGCCTACCACGTCCAGGATGCGCCAACCATCCCGGACGCCGAATACGACCGCCTGTTCGGCGAACTGCAGCAGCTCGAAGCGGCCCACCCGGAAGCGGTCTCGGTCGATTCGCCCACTTTCCGCGTGGGTGCGGCCCCGCTGCCCGAGTTCAAGCAGGTCACCCACACGGTGCCGATGCTGTCGCTGAACAATGCGTTCGCCGACGAAGACATCGACAACTTCGACCGCCGTGTGCGCGAAGGCCTGGGCGCGGAGCAGGCGCTGTACTGCGCCGAGCTCAAGTTCGACGGCCTGGCCATCAGCCTGCGCTACGAAAACGGCGTGTTCGTGCAAGCTTAAGCACCCGCGGCGACGGCGCCACCGGCGAAGACGTCACGGCCAATATCCGCACCATTCGCGCCATTCCCCTGCGCCTGCATGGCGATGCCAGTCTTATGGGTGCTGGAAGTGCGCGGCGAAGTACTCATGTTCAAGGCCGATTTCAACCGCCTCAATGAGCGCCAGCGCAGAAGCGGGGCAGAAGGAGTACGCCAACCCGCGCAACGCCGCCGCCTAAGCAGTTTGCGCCAGCTCGATTCGCGCGTGACGTCTTCGCGCAAACTCAGTTTCTTCGCTTATGGCGTGGGCGCGCTGGAAGGCGCCGCCTTGCTTGCCTCGCATTCGGCTTTGCTGGACTGGTATGTGGCGCTCGGCCTGCCGGTCTGCAAGGAGCGCGCGGTACTCAGCGGCGCCATGCCCAGCTGCTCGGTTTTTACTGCGGACATCGGCCAGCGCCGCGCCAGTCTGCCTTACGACATCGACGGCGTGGTCTACAAGGTCGACCGCCTGGAAGACCAGCAGCAGCTCGGCTTCGTGTCGCGCGCGCCGCGCTTTGCGATTGCCCATAAATTCCCGGCCGAAGAAGCGCTCACCAAAGTGCTCGACATCGAAGTGCAGGTCGGACGCACCGGCGCCATCACGCCCGTGGCGCGCCTGGAAAGCGTGTTTGTCGGCGGCGTGAACGTCACCAACGCAACCCTGCACAATGAAGGCGAAGTGCGGCGCAAGGACGTGCGCATCGGCGACACGGTCATCGTGCGCCACGGTTGACGACGTGATTCCCGAAGTGGTCGGCCCCTTGCTCGAACGCCGTCCGCTTGACGCGCGCGAGTTCGTCATGCTTAGCCAGCTGCCCGGTGTGCGGTTCGCCCATCGTGCGCGCCGAAGACGAAGCCGTGGCGCGCTGCTCCGGCGGCTGGACCCACTGCAGCGCCCAGAAGAAGGGCGGCTTGATGCACTTCGTGTCGCGCCGCGCGATCGATGTCGAAGGCCTGGGCGACCAGCTGATCGAACAACTGGTCGACAAGGGCCTGATCCACAACGCGGCCGATCTCTACAAGCTGGACAAGGAACGCCTGCAAGGCCTCGAGCGCATGGCCGCCAAGTCCGCCCAGAACGTGATCGACGCGCTGGAAAAATCGCGCGACACCACGCTGGCGCGCTTCATCTATGGTCTGGGCATTCGCAACGTGGGCGAATCGACCGCCAAGGCGCTGGCCCAGCACTTCGGCAACCTGCCGGCGCTGCTGAACGCGGCCAGCTTCGAGGGCGGCCTGCAGCTGCTGGAAGTGGCCGACATCGGCCCGGTCGTGGCGCGCTCGATCACCGAATTCCTGACCGATGCTTAAAACAGCCTGGCCCAGGTCAACGAACTGGCTTAGCTATCTGCGCTGGAAGGATGGCGTGCACGTGATGACGGCGGTAGGCGGTGGCCTCACCGGCAAGACCTTCGTCCTGACCGGCACCTTGCCGACCATGGGCCACGACGAGGCCGGCGCTGGTCGAAGCGCTGGGCGGCAAAGTCTCCGGCTCGGTGTCCAAAAAAACGTCCTACGTGGTGGTAGGCGCCGACAGCCAAGCAGCAAGCTGGCCAAGGCGCAGGAGCTGGGCATCACGATCCTCGACGAAGCGGGCTTGCTCGCGCTGCTGGACGGGTTCAAGTCCCAGGAGGGGTCGTCCGATGAAGCCAGTTAGAAAAGCCGTCTTTCCGGTGGCTAGGCCTGGGCAGCCGCTTCCTGCCCGCCACCAAGGCGCAGCCGAAAGAGATGCTGCCCATCGTCGACAAGCCGCTGATCCAGTACGCGGTGGAGGAGGCGGTGGCCATCGCAGTGACCGAGATGATCTTCATCACGGGCCGCAGCAAGCGCGCCATCGAAGACCATTTCGACAAGGCCTATGAACTCGAAGCCGAGCTGGAACGGGCTAAGCAAGGATGCACTGCTTGAACTGGTGCGCGGGGTCATTCCCAAGCACGTCAATTGCATCTACATCCGCCAGTCCGAGCCGCTCGGCCTCGGCCACGCGGTACTGTGCGCGCGCCCGGTGGTGGGCGACGAACCGTTCGCGGTCATGCTGGCCGATGACTTCATGTTCACCGGCGGGCAGATCTTGCCGGTGCTGGCCCAGATGACGGCCGTCTATCAGCAGGAGCAGTGCAGCATCCTGGCCGTGCAGAATGTCCCGCGCGAGCACACGCGCCAGTACGGCATCGTGGCCGCCGCACCCTACAAGCCGGGTCTGGAGCTGGTCTCGGCCATCGTCGAAAAGCCGCTGCCCGAGGCCGCGCCGTCGACCTGCGCCGTGGTCGGCCGCTACGTGCTGACGCCCGCCATCTTCGACGTGCTGGCCACGGTCGGCGCCGGTGCCGAGCGGCGAAATCCAGCTCACCGACGGCATCGCCGCGCTGATGGCGTCCGAGCGCGTGCTGGCCTATCATTATGAAGGACAGCGCTACGACTGCGGTTCCAAGCTCGGCTACCTCAAGGCGACCACCGCCATGGGCCTGCAGCATCCGGAAACCGGGGCCGCCTTCCGCGCCTTTTTAGAACAGCTGCACCAGGAGCCAGGCAAATGACCGTACGTGAAATCCTCAAGATGGGTGATCCGCGCCTGCTGCGCGTGGCCGAGCCGGTCCGCGAATTCAATACCCCGGCCATGGACGCCCTCATCGCCGACATGTTCGACACCATATACGACGCCAACGGCGCGGGCCTGGCGGCGCCGCAGATCGGCGTCAATCTGCAGCTGGTGATCTTCGGCTTCAAGCAGAACCAGCGCTACCCGGAGGCGCCCGCGGTGCCGGAAACGGTGCTGATCAATCCCGTGCTCACGCCCTTGTCGGACGAGACCGAAGAAGCCTTTGAAGGCTGCCTGTCGGTGCCCGGCCTGCGCGGCAGCGTGCCGCGCTTCGTGCGCCTGCGCTACGAAGGCATGGACCAGCATGGCAACAAGATCTCATGCGACGTGGACGACTTCCATGCGCGCGTGGTGCAGCACGAAGTCGATCATCTGCTCGGCATTCTGTATCCGATGCGGATCACCGATTTTTCAAAGTTCGGCTACACCGATGTGATGTTCCCGGACATGGACCCCAACGACGACGATTGATGCCGATGACGATGAAAAATACCGCCGCGCTTGCCGCTATCCTGATCGCATGCACGAACGCATACGCCGAGGATGATGCCGCCAAACGCAGCGAAGTGTGGCTGGACACGGGCTTTGCGACCTATCACTTCCAGAGCGACAAGAACCTCAATGGCCGCAATTCCGGCATCGGGGTCGAATACAAATTCTCGGAAACGTCCGCGCTGACGGCTAAGCCGCTTCTACAACAGCGACCGCGCGCATTCCAACTACGCTTCAGCATGTATTACCAGCCATGGACGGTGGGCCCGGTGCGCCTGGGCGCCGTGGTGGGCGGCTTCAATGGCTACCCCAAGATGCGTGAAGGGGGCTGGTTCCTGGCGCTGATTCCTGCCGCCACCTTCGAGTACAAGCGGGTCGGCGTCAATGTCGCCGTGGTCCCGACCTACAAGAACCGCCTGCACGGCGGCATTTCCATGCAGCTCAAGTTCAAGCTCTGGGAATAACAGCGCGCCCGTTTGTCGCCGATCACGCGGGCGCTGCGCGCCGCGCATGACAATACCCTGTTACGTCACCAACGAACAGGAGTCTCATGGACGCACCCGACGATGAAAAAATGGCGCGCATCATTACGGGCGTGCAGGGCATCACCGCCAGCCTGTCGCATCTGGTCAACTGGATGTCGGGCGTAAACGGCCAGCCCGGGCAGGCCACCGCCATCCTGCTGGCCCGCGCGCTATGCGGGCGAGCGCTACGTCAGCGACAAGGGCATGGGCCAGGAGATCCGCGGCAAATTGCTCGATCTGCTGGAAACCGTGCGCGAACTCGACGCCTGCCGCGCCAGCCTGGCGGCGCGCTCCGGCACCGATATCGAACGTTATCTGGCCATGACCAGCAGCGCGCAAACGGCGCTGGCCGGGATCATCGACGATCTCGGCTGTGTGCCGGAGCCTAGCGCTTGACCTTGCTGAGCGGATCGGTCTTGTTCCAGGCCGGTACCGTCGGCGCATTGGCCAGTTCATAACCGAGGTTGAGCGTGAATTGCGCCTGCTGCACCATGCCGCTCAAGTCCCAGGCCGGATCGTAGCGGTCCGTCACCTGGTGGTAGTGCTTGTTAAAGCCCTTCATCTTGTCGGTCGACGCGCTGTGGTCGTGCTCGAACTCGAACGCGCCATCGCCCGAAAACACGGCCGAGCCCACGTTAAACGTTCTAAGCACGCCCGCTTTCGCAAAACTGAAATGGTCGGCCCGGAAGTAGGCGCCGCCCAGGTCCGGCGTGGACGGGGCCAGGCGCAATCCCATGGCCTTGGCGACCTTGGCCGCGCTGGCGTGCAGGCTGCTGCGCTCGGCGCCTACCACGCCCATGTCGCGCGTCTTGCCGACGAAATTCATGCTGTCGAGGTTCAGGTCGGCCACGGTGTTCGCCAGCGGCCACAGGGGCGCGCGCACCCAGGCCGTGCTGCCCAGCAGATTCTGTTCTTCGGCGGCCTACCCACAGGAAGATCTGGGTGCGGCGCGCTGGCTTCTTGACGGCCACCTGGGCCATCGCCAGCAGGGCGGCCGCGCCCGACGCATTGTCGACCGCGCCGTTCCAGATGCGGTCGGCGCCGCCCGTGCCTTCAGCCTTGCCCAGGTGGTCCCAGTGGGCCGAATAGATCAGGGCCTGGTCGCGCAGCGTGGGATCGGTGCCCGGCACGATGCTTAAGCCACATTGAATTCTTCCACCGCGCGGTGGCTCGCATCGAGCGCGACGCGCACCCGCACGCCAAGGTCCACCGGCTTGAAGCCGCGTACTTCGGCCTGGGCGCGCAGCCCGTCCAGGCTCTTGCTGGCAGGCATTGAAGATGGCGCGCGCCGTCTCTTCGTGCAGCCAGCCCTGCATGGCGTTGCCCTTGCTTAGCCAGGTGGAACTGCTCCTTGCCGTGGCCGTTCGAGGCCACGCTCCAGGGGTAGGAGGCCGACTCGGTGGTATGGATCAGGAGGATGCTTAGGCCGCGCCCTTGCGCGCCGCTTCCTCGAACTTGTAGGTCCAGCGGCCATACCAGGTGAGCGACTTGCCGCCGAAGCGGTCCGGTTCGGCGGCGGTCGGTTTCGGGTCGTTGACCATCACCACCAGCACCTTGCCATGCACGTCGGTGCCCTCGTAATCGTTCCAGCCCTCGTCCGCCGAATCGATGCCGTAGCCCATGAACAGCAGGGGCGCCTCGAAGCGTTTCGGCATTGTCGTTGGCGTTGGCGACATAGATCTCGCTGCCCAGCTTGGGCGCGAGCGTCTTGCCGCCCACCTCGAACTTGATGGTGGTGGTGGCGCGCGTGGTGCTGCCCACCAGCGCGACCTTCTGGCGGTAGCTGTTGCCGTTGGCTTAGCTTGAGGCCGATGGCGGCGGCCTGGGTTTCCAGATAGCGTACCGTCAGGTCGCCGCCGCGCTGGCCGGTGCCGCGGCCTTCGAGCAGGTCGTCGGCGAGAAAATCGAGGTGAGCGCGCAGCGGCGCTTCACTGACTTGCGGGGCAACGGGGGCAGCGTGGACCTGGCTTAGGCCAGCACGATGCTTAACCGCGAGCACGTAAAACAGACGCATGAAATCTCCAGCAGATCGTGAATGTCGTTCTTAGAATTGTTCTTCCGGACGCAGGTAGCGCCACTGGCCGACCGGCAGGTCGCCCAGCTTGACCTTGCCGATCCGTACGCGCTTGAGGCCGATGACCTTCAGGCCCACCATGTCGCACATGCGGCGGATCTGGCGCTTCTTGCCTTCCTTGAGGGTGAAGCTGAGCTGGTCGTCGTTCTGCCAGCGCACCTTGGCTAAGCAGCAGCGGTTTTCCGTCCATCCACAGGCCGAAGCACAGCTTCTTGAGGTCGGACTCGGGCAGCTTGCCTTCCTTGGTGTACTGGACCCGCACCAGGTATTCCTTCTCGACCGAGGTGTCTTCGCCGATCAGGGTCTTGGCCACGCGCCCGTCCTGGGTCAGGATCAGCAAGCCCACCGAATCGATGTCGAGGCAGTAGTTACACCAGGCTGCGCAGCTGGGTGGGGTGGAAATGCTGGTCGGTGGCCGGGTCCTCGGCCCAGCGGTTTTCCGGCTTGATCAGCGCGACTGCTTAGGCGTGTAGCCGTCTTCGGCCTGGCCGCTGACAAAGCCCATCGGCTTGTTGATCAGGATCGTCACGCGCTTGGACTGCTCGGCCGCGGCCTGGCGCTCCACGGTGATTTTCTGGTGCGGCAGCACTTTGCTGCCCAGTTCGGAGACCACCTGGCCGTCGACCCGCACCCAGCCGCGCGCAATCCATTCATCGGCTTCGCGGCGGGAAGACAGGCCAAGCTCGGACATGCGCTTGGAGAGGCGGACTAATTCAGCGGTCATAAATCACTTCTATAAAATTAAACTTTGAGGGCGTCCAGCAGATCGGTTTCGAGCTGGATCTGATTGCGCTGAATTATTGAGCACCGCACCGTCGACCAGGAACACGTCTTCGACCCGTTCGCCGAGCGTCATGATCTTGGCCGTGTGCAGATTGATGCGGTAGCGCGTGAGCACGTTGGCGATCGAATAGAGCAGGCCGGTGCGGTCGTTGGCGGCGATCGACAGCAGGTAGTACTGGCCTCGCTCGTCGGGCCGCAAGTCCACGGTCGGCGTCATGGGGAAGGTGCGCGACAGGCGCGACAGGCGCCCGCGCGTGGGCGCTTAAGCAGCGGTGCCTGCGACACCAGCAGGGCGCAGATCTCGTGTTCGATCAGGCTGATGATGTCGCGGTAGCTCTTGGCGAAGTTCTGCTCCGTGACCAGGAAGGTGTCGAGCGCGTAGCCATGCCGGGTCGTGTGGATCTTGGCGTCCAGGATGGAAAAATTCTTGCAGGTCGAAGTAGCTGCAGATGCGCGCGAACAGGTCCGGCTGGTCCTTGGTGTAGACCGCCACCTGCAAGCCTTCGCCGATCGGCGCCAGGCGGCATTTGACGACCGGCTTGTCGCTGTCCATGCGGTCGTACAGGGCGCGCGTCTGCCAGGCGATGTCGGATGCTTCGTGGCGCAGGAAGTAGGCCACGTCGAGCTGGTTCCACAGCGCTTCGTGGGCGTCGGCTTAGCAAGCCGTACAGGCGCAGCGTGGCTTTGGCCTCGTCCTGGCGGTTCTTCAGTTCGCGGTCGGTCGAATGTGCTTCGCCGCCCAGCACGCGCAGGGTGATGCGGTACAGGTCTTCGAGCAGCTTGGCCTTCCACGCATTCCACACCTTGGGGCTGGTGCCGCGGATGTCGGCCACCGTCAGCAGGTAGAGCGCGGTCAGGTGGCGTTCGTCCTTGACGGTCCTGGCGAAGGCGGCGATCACGTCCGGGTCCGACAGATCCTGCTTTTGCGCGACCTGCGACATGGTCAGGTGGTTCTCGACCAGGAACACGATCAGTTCCGAGTCTTCCGAGCCGAGGCTGTGGTCTTCGCAGAACTGGGCCGCATCGACCGTGCCCAGCTTGGAATGGTCGCCGCCGCGGCCCTTGGCGATGTCGTGGAACAGGGCGGCGATATACAGCAGCCAGGATTTGCGGAAGTTGGCGATCAGCTGGCTGCAGAACGGGTATTCGTGCGCGTGCTCGGTCATCGTGAAGCGGCGCATATTACGCACCACCATCATGATGTGCTGGTCCACCGTGTACACGTGGAACAGGTCGTGCTGCATCATGCCGACGATGCGGCGAAAACTCGGCAGGTAGCGTCCCAGCACACTGGTATCGTTCATGCGGCGCAGCGCGTGCACCAGGCCCACGGGCGCTTGCATGATGCGCAGGAAGAGGGCGCGGTTGACCGGGTCTTCGCGGAACTTGGCGTCGATCTCGAAGCGCGTGCCACAGGGCGCGGATGGTGCGCGCGGTCATGCCCTTGATGTGCGGACGCTCGGTCATGAGCACGAACACTTCCAGCACCGACGACGGGTTGGTGGTGAAGGTGTCGTCGGCGGCGATGTCGATGAAGCCGCTGATCTCGTTGAAGCGCGCATTGATCGCGATCGGCTCGCCCGACTGGGGGAACAGCTGCGCCTCGATATTTTGCAGCATGATCGTGTTGAGCTGGGTGACCGTCTTGGCCGCCCAGTAGTAGCGCTGCATCAGGTATTCGCTGGCGCGGCGCGGTTCAAGCCTTCGCCGGTGGTCTTGAGGCCGAAGGTTTCCACGATCGGGGTCTGCACGTCGAACACCAGGCGGTCTTCGCGCCGGTTGGTGTGCAGGTGCAGGCGGATGCGGATGTCCTTGAAGGCGCGCTCCTTTTCCATCAGCTGGCGCGCCTCGGTCTGGGTGATCAGGCCGCGCGTGGCCAGCTGGCCCCAGGAATTGGCCAGGCCAGCCGCCTTGGCCACCCACAGAATCACTTGCAGGTCGCGCAGGCCGCCCGGGCTTTCCTTGACGTTCGGCTCGAGCGAGAAGGCCGTGTCTTCATACTTGGCGTGGCGCAGCCGCATTTCGGCCGCCTTGGCGTGGAAGAAGGCTTGCGCGTCGAGCGCCTTGTCGTAGCGCTGCTGGAGCTGCTCGAACAGGGCCGCGTCGCCGGTGACGATGCGCGCTTCCAGCAGGCTGGTCTGGACCGTGATGTCGGCCTTCGACTCGCTCATGCATTCGTCGATGGTGCGGATGCTGTGGCCGATTTCGAGGCCCAGGTCCCACAGCATCTGGACCAGCTCTTCCAGGCGCGCCTGGGTGATGGCGTCGGCCTAGCTGGCCCAGCAGGATCAGCAGGTCGACGTCGGAATAGGGGAACAATTCGCCGCGCCCGTAACCGCCCACGCCCACCAGGGCCGTGTTGGTTTAGCAGGCCGACCGCATCCCATGCTTCGGTGAGGATGCTGTCGACGCACTGGCGCAAGCCGCGCAAGAGCTTCTCAGGCTTGCCGTCTTCGCGGAAGGCGGCAATGTGCGCCAGGCGTTCGGCCTTGAGCCTTTGCTTGAGCAGGTCCCGGGTTTCTTTCTTGAGGGCGGCGGCGGGCATAGGGTGACGGTGACGACTTAAGCCGCGACGGCCTGGGCCGGATTGGTGATGAAGTCCGGCGGCGGCGGCGAGCCTACTGACAGGGTCAGCACTTCGTAGCCGGTTTCGGTGACCAGCACGGTGTGTTCCCACTGGGCCGAGATGCTGCGGTCCTTGGTTTTCACGGTCCAGCCGTCGCCCATCATCTTGATGTCGCTTGCCGTATGGCGTTGATCATCGGCTCGATCGTGAAGATCATGCCCGCTTCGAGGCGCTCGAGGGTGCCCGGACGGCCGTAGTGCAGCACTTGCGGCTCTTCGTGGAACACCTTGCCGATGCCGTGGCCGCAGAATTCGCGCACCACGCTGTAGCCGTTCTTTTCGGCGTGCTGCTGGATCACGTGGCCGATGTCGCCCAGGTGGGCGCCCGGTTTGACCTTGGCAATGCCCAGCCACATGCATTCGAAGGTCACTTCGGACAGGCGCTTGAGGAAAGGCTTGGTCTCGCCGACCAGGAACATGCGGCTGTTGTCGCCGTGGTAGCCGTCCTTGATGACGGTGATGTCGAGGTTGACCACGTCGCCGCTCTTGAGGACCTTGTCGCCTGGAATGCCATGGCAGATCACGTCGTTGACCGAGGTGCAGATGGCTTTCGGATAGGGCGTGTAGCCGGGCGGGCAGTAGTTGAGCGGTGCGGGAATCGAACCCTGCACGTTGACCATGTATTCATGGCAAAGACGATCGAGTTCGCCGGTGGTCACGCCGGGTTTGACGAAGGGTGTGATGTAATCGAGCACTTCGGAGCCGAGGCGGCTAAATGATGCGCATGCCTTCGATATCGGCGGGGGTTTTGATCGAGATGGAATCGGACATATTGAACAATCGACAAGAAAACGTAAGAATCGGTAACACCGGTCCCGGCAAAACGCGGGGCTGTGCAAATATGTCGCCATTATAAGTGAAGTGAGAGTGCCCTGTGGCGCGTCGCTGCAGGGGCGGCGATGTACAGGCATTAACATTTTTACCCGTTTCACCTATGACAGCGCTTGAATAATCCCCGAAATGCGGTTAGAATCTCGGGTTGCTTGAATTCGGTTTCGGGCAATGATGTAAAAGCAGTTCAATTATTTTGTTAAATCATGAGTCCGGTCGCAAAGGGTGCCTGAATGGTGACTGACCGGATTCCAGACCCAACCCTGGAGAATTACATGTCCGTAACAATGCGTGAAATGCTGGAAGCCGGTGTCCACTTCGGTCACCAAACCCGTTTTTGGAACCCAAAGATGGCGCCGTTCATCTTCGGTCACCGCAACAAGATCCATATCATCAACTTGGAAAAGACGATGGGTATGTATCAAGAAGCGATGAAAACCATCAAGCAAGTCGCATCGAACCGCGGCACCATCCTGATGGTCGGCACCAAGCGTCAAGCGCAGGACATCATCGCCGCTGAAGCTGCGCGTGCTGGCGTGCCTTTCGTCGACCAGCGCTGGCTCGGCGGCATGCTGACCAACTTCAAAACCATCAAGACCTCGATCAAGCGCCTGAAAGACATGGAAGCCCAGATCGAAGACGGTTCAGGTTGAGAAGCTGTCGAAAAAGAAGCCCTGATGTTCCAACGCGAAATGGTCAAGCTGCAAAAATCCATCGGCGGCATCAAGGACATGGGCGGCGTTCCTGACGCAATCTTCGTCGTCGACGTCGGCTACCACAAAGGTGCGATCACCGAAGCTTCTAAGCAAACTGGGTATCCCAGTCATCGGCATCGTCGATACCAACCACAGCCCAGAAGGCGTGACCCACGTCATTCCAGGTAACGATGACTCCTCGAAAGCCATCATGCTGTACGCCCGCGGCGTCGCTGATGCAATCCTGGAAGGCCGTGCCAACGCCAGCAACGAAGTCGTTGCAATGGTTAAGGAATCGGGCGACGACTTCGTCGAAGTTTCCGAGCAAGCTTAATGGTCAGGCAGCCCTGACGGGTTGCCGCGCAATAAAAAGGGGTAGCGTCTGCTCCCCTTTTTTTTAAACCGAATACGAAATAATCTAGGAGAAACACATGGCAGCGATTACAGCAGCGATGGTAGGCGAACTGCGTGCGAAAACCGACGCACCAATGATGCAATGCAAAAAGCACTGACCGAAGCCGATGGCGACATGGCACGTGCTGGAAGAAATCCTGCGCGTCAAGCTGGGCACCAAGGTAGAAGCAACGCGGCATCATGATCACCGCCGAAGGCGTGGTAGCGATCTACATCATCGGCGGCGTTGGCGCCCTGGTCGAAATCAACTCGGAAACCGACTTCGTCGCCAAGAACGACGACTTCCTGGCGCTCGGTAACAACGCAGCACGCCTGGTCGCAGAACACAACCCAGCCGACGTTCCAGCCCTGCTGGCACTGCCGCTGGACGGCTCGACCCTGGACGAAGTGCGTCTGGCCCTGATCGGCAAGATCGGCGAAAACATGACGATCCGTCGCTTCCAGCGTTTCGAAACCGCTGCCAAGCTGGCTTCGTACTCGCACAACTCGCGCATCGGCGTGCTGGTCGACTTCGACGGCGCCGACGAGCAAGTTGGTAAAGACCTGGCCATGCACATCGCTGCAATGAAGCCGGTTGCCCTGTCGTCGGAACAAGTTCCTGCCGAACTGATCGAAAAAGAGCGTTCGGTTGCTGCCCTCAAAGCACAAGAAGACGCAGACAAAGCCGTTGCCGAAGGCAAGCCAGTGCAGTCGCCGGAAATCCTGGCCAAGCGCCTGGAAGGCTCGATCGCCAAGTACCTGAAAGAAGTGTCGCTGCTGAACCAAATGTTCGTCAAGAACGACAAGCAGTCGATCGAACAGATGCTCAAAGCTGCCAACACCACCGTGAAAGCATTCACGATGTATGTGGTAGGCGAGGGGATCGAGAAGAAGCAAGACGATTTCGCAGCTGAAGTTGCTGCGCAAATGGCTGCTTCGAAGCAGTAAGATGAAAGCGGGCCGCAAGGCCCGTTTTTCAAATGTGGGGGCTTATTTGAGTCTCCACAGAACGACCCGAATACAATCTGTCATTTATTGGAGCCCTGCACATGTCGAAACCAGCCTACAAACGCGTACTTCTGAAACTGTCTGGCGAAGCTCTGATGGGCGATGATGCCTATGGTATCAATCGCGGCACGATCGAGCGCATGGTCGCCGACGTCGTGGAAGTGGCAAAAGCAGGCGTGGAACTGGCAGTGGTGATCGGCGGCGGCAACATCTTCCGCGGCGTCGCACCCGGTGCCCAGGGCATGGACCGCGCCACCGCCGACTACATGGGCATGCTGGCCACCGTCATGAACGCGCTGGCCCTGGCCGACGCCATGCGCCACGTGGGCATCACCGCACGCGTGATGTCGGCGATCGGCATCGAACAGGTGGTCGAGCCTTACGTGCGCCCGAAAGCGCTGCAATACCTGGAAGAGGGCAAAGTCGTCGTGTTCGCTGCCTAAGCACCGGCAACCCCTTCTTCACGACCGACACCGCCGCCGCGCTGCGCGGTTCGGAAATCTCGGCTGAGATCGTCCTGAAAGCAACCAAGGTCGATGGCGTATATACTGCCGATCCAAAGAAAGATCCTAACGCAACGCGTTACGAGTCGATCACCTTCGACGAAGCGATCTCGAAGCACCTGCAGGTGATGGACGCGACCGCGTTCGCCCTGTGCCGCGACCAGAAGCTGCCGATCAAGGTGTTCTCCATCGTCAAGCCGGGCGCGTGATGCGTGTCGTCATGGGTGAAGACGAAGGTACACTGGTACACGTTTAATAATACAAGCAACCGTTTTAGGAGAGCAGCATGACTATCGCTGACGTCAAAAAAGCGCCAATGAGCGCATGATCAAGTCGATCGACACCCTCAAGGGCGATCTGGCCAAGGTCCGCACGGGCCGTGCCCACACCGGTATCCTCGACCACATCACCGTGGACTACTATGGCGCGCCAACCGCGCTGACCCAGATCGCCAACGTGACGCTGATTGACGCGCGACCATCGGCGTGCAGCCATGGGAAAAGAAGATGCTGAGCGCCGTAGAAAAGGCGATCCGCGATTCCGACCTGGGCCTCAATCCATCGTCGCAGGGCGAGATGATCCGCGTACCGACCCCGCCGCTGAACGACGAGCGCCGCAAGGAAATGGTCAAGCTGGTCAAGGGCGAAGCCGAAGACGCCAAGATCGCGATCCGCAACATCCGCCGCGATGCCAACGAATCGCTGAAAAAGCTGGTCAAAGACAAGGCTTGCTCGGAAGATGACGAGCGTCGTGCATCGGAAGAAATCCAGAAGCTGACCGACAAGTTCGTGATCGATGTCGACAAGCTCGTGGCCGAGAAAGAAAAGGAAGTGCTGACCGTCTAGTCCGCACTCCGCCGCCCTGGCATGCGCCTGGGCGGCGTTTCAAGCTTGTACGTAACAGTCTGGATTTATGATATTCAAAAGTTCGACCAAAGAAGTGCCGGAAGTGGCGACTGTGCCGCGCCATGTTGCCATCATCATGGACGGCAACGGACGCTGGGCGACCAAGCGCTTCCTGCCGCGCGTAGCCCACGTCAAGGGCGTCGAGGCGGTGCGCGAGATCGTCGAGGCTTGCGCGTGCGCGGCGTCGAGTATCTGACCCTGTTCGCCTTCTCGTCCGAGAACTGGCGCCGTCCCGAAGAAGAAGTGTCGCTCCTGATGCGCCTGTTCGTGACCGCCCTCGAGCGCGAAGTGTCCAAGATGCACGCCAATAACATCCGCCTCAAGGTGGTGGGCGACCTGTCGCGCTTTGATGCCAAGCTGCAAGACATGATCGCCAACGCCGAGCGCCGCACCGCCAACAATACCCGCCTGACCGTCACCGTCTGCGCCAACTACGGCGGCCGCTGGGACATCATGCAGGCAACCGGCAAGATGGTCAAAGCCAATCCGGGCGTGCTTGACTTCACCGAAGAGCAGCTGGCCGAGCACCTGGCCATGGCCTATGCGCCCGAGCCGGACTTGTTCATCCGTACCGGCGGCGAAGAGCGCATCTCCAATTTCCTGCTGTGGCAACTGGCGTATTCGGAGTTCTATTTCACCGAAACCTACTGGCCCGATTTTTCGCCCGAGGTGCTCGACACCGCCATCGCGTCCTACCAACACCGGGAACGCCGCTTCAGCCGCACCGGCGCTCAACTGGCTGAAAAGAAAACCTGATGCTCATTACCCGGATTATCACTGCCGTTGTCCTGCTCGTCATCCTGCTGGCGGTCCTGTTCGGCGGATACTATCCGGCGTTCGTGGTGGTCGTGCTGGCCTTCCTGATGGCCGCCGTCACCGAATGCTTCCAGCTGTTCGGCCGCACCCGCAAGCAGGCCGCCCTGATCGCCGCGTTCTGGGCGCTGGTGTTCGCCTACGCCTTCCTGTTCAATCCGGCCGCGCCGTATAAATTCTGGTTCGCCTTCAGTTCGGCCATCTGGCTGTTCCGCTTCGTACCTTCCCTCAAGATGGGCTTGCTTAAGCCATGGAAGACTGGCGCAGCACCACCATGAGCTTCCTGTACGCGGTGTCTATCCTGGTCACCTTTGCCGCCATTGTCGTGTTCTTCAAGCAGTCGGCCATCTTCCTGCTGTCGGTCATGGCCCTGGTCTGGATCGCCGACATCGGCGCCTATTTCTCGGGCAAGGCCTTCGGCAAGCGCAAGCTGGCGCCTACCATTTCCCCGGGTAAATCCTGGGAAGGCGCGATCGGCGGCGGCATCGCCGTGCTGGCCATCTCGAGCCTGGTGATCCTGTTCGGCGGCCCGTGGCTGCTCGACACCTTCGTGGTCCAGCTCCATTCCCACCTGGGCTGGGCTTAGCACCCTCGGCGTGCTGCTGGTGCTGACCGCGGCCAGCGTCGTTGGCGACCTGTTCGAGTCGCAGCTCAAGCGCCGCGCCGGCGTCAAGGACAGCAGCAATCTGCTGCCTGGCCACGGCGGCGTGCTCGACCGTATTGACGCACTGATCCCGACGCTGCCGCTGGCCGCGCTGATTCACCTGGCGCTGTAGAAGGACTTCACATGCAACGCATTACGATTTTAGGCGCGACCGGCTCGATCGGCGTGTCGACGCTGGACGTGCTCGCCCGTCATCCGGACAAATACCGTGTTTACGCCCTCTCGGCCCACAGCCGGGTCGAGGAACTGGCCGCCCAGTGCGCCCGGTTCCGGCCCGAGCGCGCCGTGGTCGGCACGGCCGACGCGGCCCAGCGCCTGTCGGCCTTGCTGGCGCAGCAGGGCGTGCGCACCGAAGTGGCTTACGGCGAACAAGCCCTGTGCGCGATCGCTTCCAGCAGCGGCACCGATACCGTGATGGCGGCCATTGTCGGCGCCATGCCACTGGCGCCCACCCTGGCCGCTGCCCGCGCTTAAGCAAAAAGATTCTGCTGGCCAACAAGGAAGCCCTGGTCATGTCCGGCCAGCTGTTCATGGATGCGGTCCAGGAACACGGCGCCACGCTGCTGCCGATCGACAGCGAGCACAATGCGATCTTCCAGTCGCTGCCCCAGTCCTACGCCCGTTCGCCCAAGGCGGTAGGCGTGGCCAAGATCCTGCTGACCGCGTCCGGCGGTCCTTTCCTCAAACGCGATGTCGCCACGCTCGAGCACGTGACCCCGGCCGAAGCGTGCAAGCACCCGAACTGGGAAATGGGCCGCAAGATTTCGGTCGATTCGGCCACCATGATGAACAAGGGCCTGGAAGTAATCGAGGCGCACTGGCTGTTCGGCGCCCCCTGCCGAGCTGATCGAAGTGGTGATCCATCCGCAAAGCGTGATCCATTCGATGGTGTCGTACACGGACGGCTCGGTCATCGCGGAGCTGGGCAATCCCGACATGCGCACCCCGATCGCCAACGCGCTCGCCTTCCCGGAACGGATCAGAATCGGGCGTGGCCCAGCTCGACCTGACCGTGGTCGGCACGCTGCAGTTCGAAAACCCGATTTCGGCCGCTTCCCCTGTCTGGCGCTGGCGTTTGAAGCGCTGCGCGAGGGCGGCACCGCGCCGGCTGCTGCTCAATGCGGCCAACGAGGTGGCGGTGCAAGCCTTCCTCGACCAGCGCATCGGCTTTCGCGACATCGACCGCGTGATCGCGCGGTCATGCACGAAAACGAACATGGCGCCGCCAGCAGTATCGAGGCGGTGATGGCCCAGGATGCGCGCGCCAGGCCGCGTCGGCCATCGTCGCCGGGTTGGCCAGATGAGCGTCCTGATGAAAATGCTCGCGTTCCTGCTGGCAGTAGGGCCGCTGATCATTCTTCACGAACTCGGTCACTATTTTGCTGCCCGCGCCTGCGGCGTCAAGGTCGTGCGCTTCTCCTTCTTCATGGGCAAGGTCCTGTGGTCGCGCAAATTCGGCCGCGACCAGACCGAATGGGCCATTTCGGCCATTCCGCTGGGCGGCTACGTCAAGATGCTGGACGACCGCGATCCCGACACCCGCGCCACCAAGCCGGAAGACCAGAAACGCGAATTCACGCGCCAGAACGTGTGGAAGCGGATCGCCATCATCGCCGCGGGACCGGCCACCAACTTCGTGGTCGCGATCCTGCTGCTGGCCTAGCCTGTTCATGGTGGGCGTGCCCGAACTGAGCAACCGCCTGCGCGTGGTGCTTAGGCCGAATCGGTGGCCTACCAGGCCAGGCCTGCGCGGCGGCGAGACCGTGGTGGCCGTCAACGGCGAGCCGGTCGAAGCCTGGAGCGAGATCCACATGGCCCTGATCCGGGCGGCGATGGAAAAGCAGGAAGTGCGGCTCGACGTGCGCGAACAGGGCGGCGGCGCCACGGTTGCCGTGATCGGCGCCGACGTCATGGCCGCGGCCAAGCTCGATGGCGACATCGGCGGTGCGCTCGGCCTGATGGTCATGCGCGGTCCGGCCGTCGTGGGCGAAGCTGCGCCCGGCGGCCCGGCCGACCCTGCGCCGCTTGCGCGGCGGCGATCTGGTCAGCGCCATCGACGGCAAGGAAATCAGCGACAGCATCGCCCTGATTCAGGCGGTGCGCGCATCCAAGGGCCAGCCGCTGGTACTGAGCGTGCAGCGCGCGGGCGCGGCCTTGTCCCTGACCGTGACGCCCGAATACGATGCGGCCCAGAAGAACTACCGCATCAACGCGCTGGTTCCGGCGCCCCCGGACATGGTCACGATCTCGCGCGGACCGTTCGACGCGCTGGCCAAAGGCGCGGACGCCACCTGGACCCAGTCGGTGCTGATCGTCAAAATGATCGGCAAGATGTTTGCAGGGCGAAGTCTCGGTCAAGAACCTGACCGGTCCGATCACGATCGCCGATGTCGCCGACCAGACCAGGCAGCACGGCACGATCGAGTTCCTCAAGCTGATTGCGGCGATCAGCATAGGGCTGGGCGTGATGAATCTGTTACCAATCCCCGTGCTGGATGGGGGCTTTTGCTGTATTATTCGCTGGAAGTTTTGACCGGGCGGGCTTTGCCCCCAAGGGTAGACCAGCAAGTGCGGACCGTGGGATTTGTCCTGTTTATCATGCTCATGTCGCTGGCCCTCTACAATGATGTCGCGCGGCTGATTAGTTAGCCGCTGGCGCATACCGAATAAATATGTACGTTGTCGAACGATTGACCCATTGAATAACCCCAATGAAATTACACTCTGAACGTTTTGCCGCCCCTTTCTTTCGCCGTAGCTTAATCGGCGCCGCCGTTCTCGTCATGTGCGCAGGCCCTGCGCTCGCAGTCAATCCATTCGTCGTCAAAGACATCCGTGTCGAAGGCATCCAGCGCACCGAAGCTGGCACCGTATTTTCCTACCTGCCGGTGCGGGTTGGCGAAACCTTCGACGACAACAAGAGCGTGGCCGCCATCAAGGCCCTGTACGCGACCGGCTTCTTCAAGGACGTGCGCCTGGAAGAAGAAAACGGCGTGCTGGTGGTCCTGGTCGAAGAGCGTCCCGCCATTTCGACGGTCGACTTCACCGGCACCAAGGAATTCGAAAAAGATGTGCTGATCAAGGCGCTCAAGGAAATCGGCGTCGGCGAAGCGAAAACCTTCGACAAGTCCTCGGTCGAACGCGCCGAGCAGGAACTCAAACGTCAATACCTGTCGCACGGCCTGTATGGCGTCAAGGTCACGACCACGGTCACCCCGATCGAGCGTAACCGCGTCACCGTCATGTTCAACGTCGATGAGGGCGACACCGCCCGCATCAAGCAGATCAGCATCGTCGGCAACAAGGCCTTCAGCGACAAGGAATTGCGCCAGTTGCTGCAACTCAACACCCACGGCTGGTTCAGCTGGTACACCAAGGCCGACCAGTACTCCAAGACCAAGCTGACCGGCGACATCGAGTCGATCAAGTCGTTCTACCTGAACCGCGGCTACCTCGAAGCGAACGTGGAATCGACCCAGGTCGCGATCACGCCCGACAAGAAGGACATCTACCTCACCATCAACATCACCGAAGGCGAGCAGTACAAGGTCGCTTAAGCGTCAAGCTCGAAGGCGAGATGTTCGGCCGCGAAGCGGAGCTGCAGCAGCTGATCATGCTCAAGCCGGGCGCGATCTATTCAGGCGAACTGCTCACCGAGAGCAACAAGCGCATCTCCGAGCGCATGGGCGAATCCGGCTATGCCTTCGCCAACGTCAACGCCAACCCGGAAATCGACCGCGAAAAGCGAAGTGGTATTTACCTTCTTCGTCGATCCGGGCAAGCGCGCCTATGTGCGCCGCATGAACGTGGCTTAAGCAACACGACCTCGCGCGATGAAGTCATCCGCCGCGAATTCCGCCAGTTCGAAGGCTCCTGGTACGACGGCAACCGCGTCAAGCTCTCGCGCGACCGCGTCGACCGCCTCGGCTACTTCAAGGACGTGACCATCGATACGCCGGAAGTGCCGGGCACGGGCGACCAGGTCGACGTCAACGTCACCGTGGTCGAAAAACCGACCGGTAACTTCATGATCGGCGGCTCGTTCTCGCAAGCGGAAAAATTCACCTTCACCGCGTCGATCCAGCAGGCCAACTTCAGCTTAAGCAGCGGCAATACCGTCGGCCTGGAACTCAATACCAGCCATTACGGCCGCACGATCGCGTTCTCGCAGACCGACCCGTACTTCACCGAAGACGGCATCTCGCAAGCGTTCGAAGTGTACAGCCGCACCTCGCGTCCGCTTCTAGCAGTGAACCAGGGTACCTACAGCGTCAAGCAGGCCGACGCGCGCATCAGCTACGGCGTGCCGTTCTCGGAAAGCGATACCGTCTTCTTCGGCATCGGCCTGGAACGCACGACGATCAGAAACCGACGAATCGAGCCCGACCCGCTTCCACGGACTATGTCACGCAAATCACCGGCATCACCGACGGCATCGGCATCGCCAAGGCCAATGCGCTGCCGCTGACGGCCGCCTGGTCGCGCGACAGCCGCGACAGCGCCGTCACGCCGAACCGCGGCCGCTTCCAGCGCGCCAACCTCGAGCTGGACCTGGTGGGCGACTCCAAGTACTACCGCGCCGTCTACGAGCAGCAGTGGTACCGTCCGATCACCCGCAAAATGACGCTCGCGCTCAAGGGCGAGCTCGATTACGGCAAGGGGCCTGCAGGGCAAGCAGTACCCGGTCTTCAAGAACTTCTATGCTTAGGCGGTATCGGTTCGGTGCGCGGCTATACCAGCTCCTCGCTGGGCGTGGTCGATGCCCGCAACGGCGACGTCATGGGCGGCTCGACCCGCGTGATCGGCCAGGCCGAACTGCAACTGCCATTCCCGGGCAGCGGCACCGACCGCAGCCTGCGCTGGTTCGGTTTCCTGGACGGCGGCCAGGTCTACCAGGAAGGCGAAAAGATCAACGCCAAAGCCTTGCGCTACTCGGCCGGTCTGGGTCTGTCGTGGATTTCCCCGGTTGGTCCGCTCAAGTTGAGTTATGCTTTGCCTCTGAACGACAAACCGGGTGACCGCCTCGAGCGCTTCCAATTCCAGATGGGTACCGGTTTCTGATCATTTAAGACTGCGGAGAACTATGTTGAACATTGTGAGTGCCTCCATGCCGAAGCGGCTGCTGCTGGTAGCCGCCCTGTGCGTCTGCTCGCTGGCGCAGGCGCAGCGGGCGCCGAGCAGGATCGGTATCGTCTACATCGAGCGCCTGATGATCGAATCGAAAATGGCAAAAGCAGCCGACGCCAAGATCGAAGCGGAGTTTTCCAAGCGCGCCAAGGCGGTGCAGGACCAGATCTCCCACTTCAAGGCCATGAGCGACAAGTTCGACGGCGAAGCGCCGACTTTGGCCGAATCGGACCGCATCCGCCGCGCGCGAGCTGCTCGACCTCGAAAAGACGTGCAGCGCGCCCAGCGCGAGTTCCACGAGGATCTCATCCAGCGCAAGAGCGAAGAGCGCGACAATATCGGCGTCAAGGCCAAGAAGATCATCGAGCAGATCGCCGAGCAGGAACAGCTCGACGTGGTGCTGCAGGACCCGGTCTGGTTCAGCGCCCGTATCGACCTGACCGACAAGGTGCTCAAGGCACTGGACAAGTAAAGCAGCAGGCAGTCTGTATTTTTAACACTTCACACGAAAGACCAGGATGGGCACTCGACTAGGTGAATTGGTCGAACGCTTGGGTGGTCAACTGGCGGGCGATCCGAATATCGAAGTATCCGGAATCGCACCGTTGCTTGAAGCTTAAGCGTTTCGCACATCAGCTTTCTCAGTAATAGCAAGCTGCGGGCCCAGGCCGCGCAGAGCGGCGCGGCGGCCCTGATCGTCTCGCCCGGCGACGACGAGACCATTGCCGCGACCTACCAGGGCGCGCGCATCATTACCAAAAACCCGTATGCCTACTTCGCCCGCGCGGCGCAGTATTTCGCGTCCCTGACGGCGATCGTGCTAAGCGCCCGGGATCGCCGCCTCGGCCGTGGTGGACGCCACGGCCACGGTGGCCGCCAGCGCCCACGTGGGGCCGCAGGTGACCATCGAAGCCGGTGCCCAGGTAGGCGAGGGCGCCGTGATCGGTGCTTAAGCTGCTTCATCGGGCGCGATGCCGTGATCGGCGCGCACACCGAGCTGTTCGCCAACGTGACCTTCCACGCCCAGTGCCGGATCGGCGCGCGCGGGATCATCCATTCGGGCGCCGTGATCGGCACCGACGGTTTCAGGTTTCGCCAACGAGGGCGGGGTCTACATCAAGATTCCGCAAACCGGGCGCGTGCTCATCGGGGACGACGTCGACATCGGCGCCAACACCACGATCGACCGCGGCGCGCTGGCCGACACCATCATCGAAGACGGCGTCAAACTCGACAACCAGATTCAGATCGGCCACAACTGCGTCATCGGCGCGCATACCGCCATGGCTTAGGCTGCGTGGGCGTGGTAAGCAGCGCCAAGATCGGCAAACACTGCACCTTCGGCGGCGCCTGCCATGGTGCTGGGCCACCTGACCATTGCCGACAACGTGCACATTTCCTCGGGCAGCATGGTATCGCGCTCGATTCTCGAAGCCGGGCAGTACACCGGCTTCTATCCGCTGGCGAAAAACGCCGACTGGGAAAAAACCGCTGCGATTGTTCGCAATCTGGACACGATGCGCGATAAAATCCACCTCTTGAAAAAACAATCAAAACACTGACAGAACAAAAATGACCACGACAGACACCTCCAAGATGCTCGACATTTGCCAGATCAAGGCGCTCCTCCCACACCGCTATCCGCTGCTGCTGGTCGACCGCGTGCTGACCTGGGAAGCGAACAAGTCGATCACCGCGATCAAGAACGTCACCGCCAACGAAGAATTCTTCAACGGTCACTTCCCGCACAAGCCGGTCATGCCGGGCGTGCTGATGATCGAAGCGCTGGCGCAGACCGCCGCGATCCTGTCGTTCCTGACCATGGGCGTCAAACCGGACGAGAACTCGGTAGTCTATTTCGTCGGCATCGACAACACGCGCTTCAAGCGTCCGGTCGGTCCTGGCGACCAGCTCAAGATGGATGTCGAGATCCTGCGCGTTTCGCGCGGCATCTGGAAGTACAAGGCAGTGGGCACGGTCGACGGCGCGACCGCGCTCGAGGCGGAGCTGATGTGCACCATCCGCAGCAGCGCCGATGCGAGCCAGCCAGCGGGACAGTGATGACGAAGATCCATCCAAGCGCCATCGTCGACCCGAAAGCCCAGCTCGACAGCTCGGTTGAAGTGGGCGCGTTTTCCATCATCGGCCCCCATGTGCGCATCGATTCGGGCACCGTGGTGGGACCGCACGTGGTCATCGAAGGCCACACCACCATCGGCAAGGACAACAAGTTCTTCCAGTTCTCGTCGATCGGCGCCGCGCCGCAAGACAAGAAGTGGGCGGGCGAACCGACCCGGCTGGAAGTGGGCGACCGCAACACCGTGCGCGAATTTTGCACCTTCAATACCGGCACCATCCAGGACAAGGGTGTCACCCGCCTGGGCAACGACAACTGGATGTCGGCCTATGTGCACCTGGCGCACGACTGCCAGGTGGGCAGCAACACGATCTTCTCGAACAACGCGCAGCTGGCTAAGCCACGTGGAAGTGGGCGACTGGGCGATCCTGTCCGGCTACAGCCATGTGCACCAGTTCTGCAAGATCGGCGCACACGCCTTCATCGGCATGTACACCAGCCTGACCCAGGACGTGCCGCCGTTCGTGCTCGTGACGGGCAACCCGGCTAAGCGCGCGGGCGTCAACATCGAAGGCCTCAAGCGGCGCGGCTTCACGCGCGGCGAAATCGATGCCGTGCGCAGCGCCTACAAGACCGTCTACCGCAACAACCTGACCCTGGAAGAAGCCAAGACGCAGCTGGCCAAGGACCAGGCGGAAGCGGCCGCGGGCGGCGAGGGCGCCGCGTCGATCGGCGCCATGCTGGACTTCCTGAACAGCGCCACCCGTGGCATCGTCCGCTGACGTGACGGTGGCCATGGTCGTCGCATGAGGTGTCCGGCGACATGCTCGCCGCACGCCTGCTGGCCAGCCTGCGCCCGCAACTGCCGGAGGCCCGCTTTCACGGGATCGGCGGGCCGAATATGCAGGCGCAGGGCTTTGTGTCCGACGTCCCGCTCGAGAAGCTGACCGTGCGCGGCCTGTTCAGAAGTCATTCCCCGCTACCGCGAAATCAAGGGCATCCAGAACACGCTGCGCGACCGTCTGCTGGCCGAGCGTCCCGACGTATTCATCGGCGCCGACTATCCCGGTTTTAACCTGGGGCTGGAACAGCAGCTCAAGGAAGCGGGCATCCCGACCGTCCATTTCGTCAGTCCGCAGATCTGGGCCTGGCGCGGCGGCCGCATCAAGAAAATCATCAAGTCCGTTTCGCACATGCTGGTGATCTTCCCGTTCGAGGAAGAGATCTACCGCAAGGCAGGGCTTGCCGGTGACCTATATCGGCCATCCGCTGGCCGAAATGATCCCCATGCAGCCCGACCAGGCTGCCGCGCGGCGTGAACTGGGCCTGCCGCAGGACGTGCGCGTGATCACGGTCATGCCGGGCAGCCGCATGGGCGAACTCAAATACCTGGCCGCCCCGTTCATCGCCGCCGTCAAACTGCTGGTCCAGCGCGATCCGGACCTGCGCTTCGTGGTGCCGATGGTAGGCGAGCGCCAGCGCGCCTACTTCACGCAGCTGGTGCAGGAAGCCTAGCCTGGCCGATGTGCGGATCGACCTGGTGGACGGCTCGCACCCGGCCATCTGCGCGGCCGACGCCGTGCTGGTGGCGTCCGGCACGGCGACGCTGGAAGTGGCGCTCTTCAAAAGCCCATGGTGATCGCCTACAAGGTGATGGAAGCGTCGTGGCAGATCATGCGCCACATGGGCTACCAGCCGTGGATCGGCCTGCCGAACATCCTGGCGCGCGAATTCCTGGTGCCGGAACTGCTGCAGCGCGCCGCCTCGCCCCAGGCGATGGCCGACGCCGTCTGGCAGCAGCTGAACGACGCGCCGCAGCGCGCGCCTGGTGCAGCGCTTTACCGACATGCACCACAGCCTGCTGCGCAACAGCGCGCAGGAAAGCGCCGATGCCGTCATGCGCATCATTACCTCGTCGAAGCGAACATGAGAACCAAGAAGGTCAATTTTTATCCCGGGCTGAAGAAAACGCCTATCCGTTCACGGCCGACGACATCGTCTGCGGCGTGGACGAAGCAGGGCGCGGCCCGCTGGCTTACCCCGTGTTCGCCGCCGCCGTGATCCTGCATCCGGACCGTCCGATCGAGGGCCTGCGCGACTCCAAGAAGCTGACGGCCGAGCGGCGCGACGAACTGGCGCTGCTGATCCGCGAGCATGCGCTGGCGTGGGCGATCGCCGAATGCTCGCACGAAGAAATCGACAAGGTCAACATCCTGCAGGCGACCATGCTGGCCATGAAGCGCGCGATCGAAGCGCTGGCCACCGTGCCGACCGTGGCCCTGATCGACGGCAACCGCAGCCCGATGATGGCGATCCGCTGCTGCCCGATCATTGAAGGCGACGACAAGGTGCATGCCATCTCGGCCGCCTCGATCCTGGCCAAGACCGCGCGACGCGGCGCTGGTGGTGCTGCACCAGCAGTATCCGGAATACGCCTTCGACCAGCACAAGGGCTATGGCACGGCGCTGCATCTGCAGCGCCTGAAAGAACACGGCGCCTCGCCCGTGCACCGGCGCTCGTTCGCCCCGGTGCGCGCAGTGCTGCTATGGCCCCTGGCGAGGCGCAGCGCGGAAGCTCGATGGCCTTCGATTTCGGCGACGCGGAAGGAAGTGCGGCATGAAGACGATCACCTCGCGCGACAATCCGCTCTACAAGGAGCTCAAGCACCTGGCGGGCAGCTCGCAGGCGCGCCGCAAGGCCTAGCCAGACCCTGCTCGACGGCGTGCACCTGTGCCAGTCCTACCTGCAGCTGCGGGGTGCGCCGCGCCACTGCATCCTGTCCGAAAGCGCCTGGCCAACCCGGAAGTGGCCGACATCCTCATGCAGTGCGAGAACGCGCACGCGCACTGCACGGCCATGCCGGACGCCCTCTACAACGCGCTCAGCCAGGTCGAACACGGGGTCGGCCTGATGTTCCTGATCGACACCCCGGTGCTGACGGTGCTTAGAAGCCGTGCTCGAGCGCGACGCCGTCATGCTCGACAACCTGCAAGACCCCGGCAACGTCGGCTCCATCCTGCGCAGCGGCCGCGGCCGGGATCACCCAAGTGTTCTGCAGCCAGGGCACCGCCTTCTGCTGGTCGCCCAAGGTGCTGCGGGCGGCGATGGGCGCCCACTTCGTGGTCGAGATCTTCGAAAACGTCGATCTGGCCGCGCTGATCCGCTCCTCGGCCATTCCCGTGCTCGCCACCAGCGGCTACGCCAAGCAACGCTTGTATGAAGTTGACTTGAATCAACAAGTTGCGTGGTTATTCGGCCACGAAGGGCAAGGGGTGGCGGACGATCTGCTAGGATTGGCGAGCAATCAGGTTGTCATCCCTCATCTGGGCCAGATCGAATCGCTCAACGTCGCTGCCTGCGCCGCAGTGTGCTTTTTGAGCAGTTAAGGCAGAAACAGGTGTAGACGGTTTGACAATCTATAGGTACTCTTGAAGGCAGGTCTTTCTCGGAGTAAAGATGGATATCGGCCACTTACATTTCCTGGTTGCAGAAGGCGACGGTCACCAGCGCAAAACGCTGTGCGACACGCTCTCACAACCTCAGCGCGACCCAGATCACCGAAGTGCCGGACGGCCACGCCGCGCTGCGCAGCTTCCACGAATCGTTCACACCGGCCGTCCATGTCGCCATCATCGACATCGCGCTGCCCGGACTGGACGGGATCGAACTGATACGGCGCCTGGCGGCGCTGCATTGCAGGGCGCGCGTGATCATCGTCGGCGCGCTTGAGAACAATCTCCTGTTTACGATCGAGACCATGGCCCAGGCCTACGGGCTCGAGCTGCTTGGCACCCTGGCCAAGCCCTTGGGCGGGCAGGCGCTGGCCGAAATGATCGAACACTACCAGCCGGCGCCGGGGCCATGGACGCGGCGCCGGAACCGGTGTTTACCTTCGCCCAGGTGGCGCTCGGGCTGCAGGACAACCAGTTCATTCCTTATTTTCAGCCCAAGATCGCGCTCGACACGGGCCACATCAAGGGACTCGAAGTGTTCGCGCGCTGGATCCATCCCGCGCATGGCGTGCTGGGACCATCCTCCTTCCTCGGCGCCTTGCAGGAAAACTGCCGCATCGATTTTCTGGACTGGTGCGTGATCGAAGCGGCGGTGGCGCAGTGCGCCGTGTTCCACGCCCAGGGGTTGCCGGTCGAAATCTCGATCAATGTCGCGCCCGAGACGCTGGCCCATCCCGCCTTCATCGACCAGATCAGCGCCTGCGTCGAGCGGCACCAGATCATGCCGCAGTACATCACGTTCAGAAACACCCGAGTCGTCGGTGCTGACCAATGACCCGAGTTTCCTCGAACGCCTGGTGCGGCTGCGGATGATTGGCTACGGGCTGGCGATTGATGACTACGGGACCGGCCGCTCGAACCTGCAGCTGCTGGCGCGGGTGCCGTTCACGGAACTGAAGATCGACCGCAGCTTTGTCGACGGCGCCGCGCGGCGGCCCCCTGGGCACGGTCCTCAGTTCCTGCCTGACGCTGGCGCGCAGCCTGGACCGCGAATCGTGCGCGGTGGGCGTCGAGACGCGCCAGGACTGGGATTTGCTGCAAGGCCTGGGCTGCACCTACGCCCAGGGCTACCACATCGCCCGCCCCATGCCTAAGCCGACGCCTTCCCCGGCTGGCTGAAAGACTGGATGCAATTTTTCGACTGACCAGGAAAACATTTCACAATCAGGGTCAGACCTCCATTCTGAAATTCTTTCAGAATGGAGGTCTGACCCCGAATTGAGGAAGGTCAGTATTCGCGGCGGTCGGGCTTGATTTCCTGGAGGATGGTGGTGGCGATTTCTTCGATCGACTTGGTGGTCGAGGACAGCCAGCGGATGCCTTCGCGTTTCATCATCAGCTCGGCTTCATTGACTTCGTAGCGGCAGTTTTCGATCGAGGCGTACTTGCTGCTTAAGCGCGCCGCTCGTGACGGATTTCCGACAGCCGCTCGGGCGTGATCGACAGGCCGAAGATCTTGCCGCGGAACGGAGGCAGCGAGGAGGGCAGCTTGCCGCGCTCGAAATCGTCGGGAATCAGGGGGTAGTTGGCCGCCTTGATGCCGTACTGCATGGCCAGGTAGAGGCTGGTCGGGGTCTTGCCCGAGCGCGATACGCCGACCAGGATGACGTCGGCCGAGGACAGGTTCTTGTGCGACTGCCCGTCGTCGTGCGCCAGCGAGAAATTGATCGCTTCGATGCGGTTCTTGTATTCCTCGCTGTCGACCACGTTGTGCGAACGGCCGATGGTGTGGGTCGACATGACGCCCAGTTCTTGTTCCAATGGGGCAACAAAAGTCTGGATCAAGTCCATGTGCATGCCGTTCGCCTTGCGGATCACGTCCGACAGGTCCGGTTTGACCAGGGTCGAGAACACGATCGGACGCTGGTGGTCGGCCTTGAAGACTTCGTTGATCTTGCGCACCGCGTCGTGCGCCTTGTCGACCGTGTCGATGAAGGGCAGGCGGATCTGGCGGAAACGCAGGTCGAATTGCGTCAATACAGCGTGGCCGAAGGTCTCGGCCGTGATGCCGGTGCCGTCGGAGACGAAAAAGACGGTGCGGGCCGAAGTCGGCAGCGGTGGGCGTGTTTCTGTGGGCATAAGTTTCCGGTCAGTTTCAGGGGCTGCCAATGTTTCAAGGTTGTGCGCTGTAAATTTGCGGCCGAGGCTGTAAAATGCTCTGCATCGTAACAATTGTGCTGCACCAAACAAAGAATAACAAGAACGGTCGCCAGCCCTGCGCAAAGATTTCTATCAATAGTAAGGGTGTTTATCATGACTAACGCAGTATTCAAGGAGCCGGAACGCACGGGCGTGTATGTCGCGCCATTCGAACAACTCCGCATGACCGATGTCGAATCGGTTGGCGGCAAGAATGCTTCCCTCGGGGAGATGATCAGCCAGCTGGCCGCGGCCGGCGTGCGCGTGCCTGGCGGCTTTGCCACCACGGCCGAGGCATTCCACGACTTCCTCACGCATGCGCTGCCGGACGGCCCGTCGCTGGCCGACCGCATCGCCACGCGCCTGGACGGCCTGAACATCGACGACGTGCGTTCGCTCGCCGCCGCCGGTGCCGAAATCCGTCAATGGATCATCGACACCCCGTTCCAGGACAAGCTCGAGCAGGAAATCCGCAGCTCGTACGCGCGCCTGGTGGCCGATTCGGAAACCGAAATGTCGTTCGCCGTGCGCTCGTCGGCCACCGCCGAAGACTTGCCTGACGCCTCGTTCGCGGGCCAGCAGGAATCCTTCCTGAACGTGGTCGGCATCGACAACGTGCTCGAAGCGATGAAGCACGTGTTCGCCTCGCTGTACAACGACCGCGCGATCTCCTACCGCGTGCACAAGGGCTTTACGCACGCCGAAGTGGCGCTGTCGGTCGGCGTGCAGCGCATGGTGCGCTCGGACCTGGGCGCGTCCGGCGTCATGTTCACGATCGATACCGAGTCCGGCTTCAAGGACGTGGTGTTCGTCACCTCCAGTTACGGCCTGGGCGAGACGGTGGTGCAGGGCGCGGTCAATCCCGACGAGTTCTACGTGCACAAGCCGATGCTCGAACAGGGCAAGTCGCCTGTCATCCGCCGCAATATCGGCTCCAAGCTGATCAAGATGGAATTCACCGCCGAAGCCAAGGCTTACCGCTCGGTCAAGACCGTCGACGTGCCGA
Source organism: Massilia sp. H-1 (assembly GCA_024703915.1). Taxonomy (GTDB): domain Bacteria; phylum Pseudomonadota; class Gammaproteobacteria; order Burkholderiales; family Burkholderiaceae_D; genus Telluria_A. Next base: position 5,322,424 of record CP087969.1, read on the forward strand.
TCGAGCTGCGCAACCGCTATTCGCTGACCGACACCGAAGTGGTGGAACTGGCCAAGTACGCCGTCATCATCGAAAACCACTACGGCCGTCCGATGGACATCGAGTGGGGCAAAGATGGCCGCGACGGCAAGCTGTACATCCTGCAGGCGCGTCCTGAAACCGTGAAGTCGCAGCAGAAGTCGACCGATGCGCAGCAGCGCTTCAAGCTCAAAGGCAGCGGGACCGTGCTGGCCTCAGGCCGTGCGATCGGCCAGAAGATCGGCGCCAAGCCGCGTGCGCGTGATTCACGATCCGTCCGAAATGGAACGCGTGCAGCCGGGCGACGTCCTGGTGGCCGACATGACCGACCCGAACTGGGAACCGGTCATGAAGCGCGCCTCCGCGATCGTCACCAACCGCGGCGGCCGTACCTGCCACGCGGCGATCATCGCGCGTGAACTGGGCGTGCTTATGCGGTGGTCGGTTGCGGCGACGCGACCGAGACGCTCAAGGATGGCATGCTGGTGACGGTATCGTGCGCCGAAGGCGACGAAGGCCGCATCTACGACGGCTTGCTGGAAACGGAAATCTCGGAAGTGGCGCGCGGCGAACTGCCGAAGATCCCGACCAAGATCATGATGAACGTCGGTAACCCGCAGCTCGCCTTCGACTTCCAGTCGATTCCGAACGGCGGCGTGGGCCTGGCCCGTCTCGAGTTCATCATCAATAACAACATCGGCGTGCACCCGAAGGCGATTCTCGAGTACCCGAACATCGATGCGGACCTCAAGAAAGCGGTGGAATCGGTCGCGCGCGGCCACGCTTCGCCGAAAGCCTTCTACATCGACAAGCTGGCCGAAGGCATCGCCACCATCGCCGCGGCCTTCTGGCCGAAGCCGGTGATCGTGCGCCTGTCCGACTTCAAGTCGAACGAGTACAAGAAGCTGATCGGCGGTTCGCGCTACGAGCCGGACGAAGAAAACCCGATGCTGGGCTTCCGCGGCGCGGCGCGCTATCTGTCGGCCGACTTTGCCGAGTCGTTCGAGATGGAATGCGCGGCCATGAAGCGCGTGCGTAACGACATGGGTCTGACCAACGTCGAGATCATGGTGCCGTTCGTGCGTACCCTGGGCCAGGCCGAGAAAGTGGTCAACCTGCTGGGCAAGAATGGTCTCAAGCGCGGCGAAAACGGCCTGCGCCTGATCATGATGTGCGAAGTGCCGTCGAACGCGATTCTGGCCAACGACTTCCTGCAGCATTTCGACGGTTTCTCGATCGGTTCGAACGACCTGACCCAGCTCACGCTGGGCCTGGACCGCGATTCCGGCATGGCGCTGCTGGCGGCCGACTTCGACGAGCGCGATCCGGCCGTCAAGGCCTTGCTGTCGATGGCGATCAAGGCTTGCCGCGAGCAGGGCAAGTACATCGGCATCTGCGGCCAGGGGCCGTCGGACCACCCTGACTTTGCCGCCTGGCTGATGGGCGAGGGCATCGAGTCGATGTCGCTCAATCCCGATTCGGTGATCGATACCTGGCAAAAACTGGCCGCGCTGTAATCTTTCAGCGCGCAGTGCAAGAAGCCTTCCCCGCGCAAGCGGCGAAGGCTTTTTTTACGTCCCGCAAGCAGGGCGTCCGCGCGGTGAATCGGCGCGCAAATTACCGTCCCATTCCGGCCCAAAACAGCTATTATGAAAGCTGCAATATTTGAACAATTCTTAAGGAGCTGCAATGACAGAATTGACGGGCTGGCTGGTGCTGGCCGGGGTGCTGGTGGTGTTCGAACTGTTCACCGGGACCTTCTACGTATTGATGATTGCAATCGGCATGGCCTTCGGCGCTGCCGCTGCTGCGCTGGGCATCGGTTTGCCGCTGCAGATCCTGGTGGCGGCCGTGGTTGGCGTGCTGGCGACCGGCATCCTGCACCGCAGCCGCTTTGGCCGCCCGTCGCGCGAGGATGCTGCGCGCGACCCGAACGTCAACATCGATATCGGCCAGACGATCCGGGTTGATACCTGGACCGATAGCAAGGCGCGCGCCATGTACCGCGGCGCGCAATGGGATGTCGACCTGGCGCCTGGCGCCAGCGCTTAAGCAGCAGCGATTACAAGATCGTCGAAATTCGCGGCAGCTTAAGCTGGTTGTCGCCAACGCCTGAAACACTTTACCTCCACACTCACAGAAAGAGACTAGGCATGGAAACGTTCGGAATTTTTACGCTGGTGCTGTTCGTCATTGCACTGGTATTCGTCTTTAAGACGATCAATGTGGTGCCCCAGCAGCACGCCTGGGTGGTCGAACGGCTCGGTAAATACCATGCCACGCTGGCGCCTGGCCTGAACATCGTGATCCCCTTCATCGACCGCATCGCCTACAAGCACATCCTGAAAGAGATCCCGCTCGACGTGCCGCCGCAGGTCTGCATCACGCGCGACAATACCCAGCTGCAGGTCGACGGCATTCTGTACTTCCAGATCACGGACGCCATGCGCGCTTCCTACGGTTCCTCGAACTACCTGGCGGCCATCACCCAGCTGGCGCAAACGACGCTGCGTTCGGTGATCGGCAAGATGGAACTCGACAAAACGTTCGAAGAGCGCGACCACATCAACACCACCATCGTCAACGCGATCGACGAATCGGCCGCGAACTGGGGCGTGAAAGTGCTGCGCTACGAGATCAAGGACCTGACGCCGCCGGAATCGATCCTGCATTCGATGCAGGCCCAGATCACGGCCGAGCGCGAAAGCGCGCCCTGATCGCCGCCTCGGAAGGCCGCAAGCAGGAGCAGATCAATATCGCGACCGGCGAACGGGAAGCGGCGATTGCCCGTTCCGAAGGCGAGAAGCAAGCGTCGATCAACCGCGCCGAAGGTCAGGCGACGGCGATTGTGGCGCTGGCCGAAGCGAATGCCGAAGCGCTGCGCCAGATCGCGGCCGCCATCGGCTCGCCGGGCGGTCACGATGCGGTCAACCTCAAGGTGGCCGAGCAGTATGTGCATGCCTTCGGCGAACTGGCCAAGACCAACAATTCGATCATCGTGCCTGCCAATCTGGGCGAGATGAGCGGGCTGATTGCGAGCGCCATGCAGATCGTGAAGGCGCAAAAGTAAAGTTTCAATCGATCCGGTCAACGCATGGGCGGGCGTCACGAAAGTGCGCCCGCCCATCTTATTTTTGGCGCTGCCGGTCGAATGGTAGACTTCGACGTACCTGACAACTTGTGGAGTGGCAATGAAAGTCATCATCATCACGGGCGCATCGGACGGTATCGGCGCCGAAATGGCGCGCCAGCTGGCCGCGCGCGACGGGGCGGGCGTGGGCCTGGTGCTGGCGGCGCGCAACCAGGCGATGCTGGACGCCGTGGTCGGCAGATGAATGCGCGGCACTGGGCGCGCACACGCTGGCGGTGGCCACCGACGTCGGCGTGCGGGCCCAGTGCGTCCATTTGATCGAGGCCGCCGTGGCGCGCTTCGGCCGCATCGACGCGCTGATCAACAATGCTTAAGCCGCTCGGCCCACGCGCTGTTCGGAGGACGTGGCCGACCTGTCCTGGTACGAAGACTTGATGCGCGTGAACCTGTGGGGCAGCGTGTGGTGCACGCATGCCGCCTTACCGCACCTGAAAGCGGCCAGGGGCAACATCGTGGCCGTGTCCTCGCTGGCGGGACTGGTGGGCGTGCCGGGCCGCTCGGCCTATGGCGCCACCAAATTCGCCATGACCGGCTTTTTCGAATCGCTGCGGGCCGAACTGAAAGGGGCGGGCGTGAGCGTGACGACCGCCTATCCGGGCGTGGTCGCCACCCGCATCCGGCATCATGGCTACAACGCCCAGGGCGGCATGCTGGGCACCAGCAGCCTCAAGGAAGACAATGCGATGCCGGTGGAAGAATGCGCGCGCCTGATCATTGCCGGGATGGAAGGGCGCCAGCGCGAGGTGGTGATGACCGCCAAGGGCAAGCTGGGCCGCTTCCTCAAGCTGATCGCCCCCGGTCTGGTCGAAAACATGGCGCTGCGCGCGGTCAGCGACGAACAAAAGCCGCACTGAGCCGGTTTAAGCCTGTTTAAAGACTGGCCCCGTATTGTGATTGAAGGACAACCACGGAGCAGGTCAGATGAAAAATTGGGTGCGCGCCAACAAGGGTTTTGTGCTGTTTCTGGTGCTGTTCGGCTTCTTCCGCACGGCCATTGCGGACTGGAATCCGATTCCGTCGGGCTCCATGCGGCCCGGCCTGCTCGAAGGCGACGTGGTGTTCGTCAACCGTCTGGCCTTCAACGTCAAGGTGCCGCTGACCGACGTGGTGCTGGCGCACACGGGCGAGCCGCAGCGCGGCGACGTGGTCACCTTTTCCTCCCCCAAGACCGGCACGCGCCTGATCAAGCGCATCATGGCCGTGCCCGGCGACGTGGTTGAAATGCGCGGCGAGCAGATGATCATCAACGGCAAGGCGGCCAGCTACACCCAGCTTGAAAGCGTGCTCGAGCCGCATCAGGGCGGCTTGATCCCGGCGCTGCGCTTCGACGAAGTGATCGGCAAACAAAGCCAGATCATTCAGGTGCTGCCGGGCGTGCGACGCAGGGCAGCTTCGGCCCGCTGACGGTGCCGGAAGACCAGTTCCTGATGCTGGGCGACAACCGCGACAATAGCGAAGACTCGCGCTTCATCGGCCTGGTGCCGCGCAAGCTGCTGGTCGGACGCGCGGTGCGGGTGCTGGTCTCGGCTGACATCGAAGGCAACTGGATGCCGCGGTTCGAGCGCTTCGGCAAGCCGCTGCGCACTGACGCTCAGTAAGAAATCCCAAATCCCGGTAGAATTTCGCCTTTGATGAAAAGGCGTTTCCATGCAGCGATTGTTGACCGTAATTCTGGCTTGTCTCGGCATGGTGGGCGCGCTGGCGATTGATACCTATCTGCCATCGATTCCGGCCATCGGCCGCGAATTCGAGGTCGGCCCGCTGGCGGTGCAGCAGACGCTCAGCGTGTTCCTGTTCTGCTTCGCCTTCATGATGCTGTTCTACGGCACGCTGTCCGATTCCTTCGGGCGCCGGCCCGTGATCCTGGCCGCGCTGTCGGTCTACACCCTCGCTTCCCTGGGCGCCGTGTTCGCGCCCACCTTCGGCACGCTGCTGGCCTGCCGCGCGCTGCAGGGCCTGGCGGCCGGGGCTTACTCCGTGATCGGCCAGGCGATCGTGCAGGACCGCTACGCGCACGACCAGGCGCACGCCCAACGCATCATGTCGCACATCATGATGGTGTTCGGGCTGGCGCCAAGCCATCGCGCCGGTGCTGGGCGGCTGGCTGCACGTGAGCTTTGGCTGGCGTTCCACGTTTGTGTTCCTGGCCGGGTTCGGCGCGCTGATGATACTGCTGGTGTACAAGGGCTTGCCCGAGAGCTTGCCGCGCGAGCAGCGCCATGCCTTCCACGGCGTGGCCATCGCCCGCAACTACCTCAAGGTGCTGCGCAATCCGCAATTCCTGCTGCTGGCCGTGGCGGTGGGCCTGTCCTTCAGCGGCTTGTCGCTGTATATCGGCTCGGCCGCCAACTTCGTGATGGAGATCCTGCACCTGCCGGAGACGGCATTCGCCTGGCTGTTCATTCCGATGATCGGCGGCATGACGATCGGCTCGGCCTGGGGCGGCAAGGCCGCTTCCCGCATCGCGCCTACCCGGATGATGTGGCTCGGCTTTGCCATCATGGGCAGCGCGGCGCTGCTGTCGGTGGCCTATAACAGCCTGTTCGTGGCGGCCATTCCCTGGGCCGTGCTGCCGCTGGCGGTGTACACCTTTGGCCTGGCGGTGGCGATGCTTAAGGGATCCAGGTAGGAGCGCTCGGCCTGTTCCCGGACAACCGCGGGCTGGCCTCGTCGATGCTGGCGTTCATCCAGATGATGCTGTTCGCGCTGGTGTCGGGCCTGGTGGCGCCGCTGCTGTTCGACAGCGCCCTGAAACTGGCGCTGGGCGTGCTGGCGGGTCTGGCGGGCAGTTTTGCCTGCTGGCGGCTGAGCCTGCGCATGGCCGGGCCACCGCAGGCGCCTGAGTTCTGCGTTGGGGGTCATGCGTTGGGGGTCAGGTCCGACATTCGGACACGAGCTCAACCGCATTGCAGGTTGAGCTCGTGTCCGAATGTCGGACCTGACCCCCAACGAGCCGATGAATGTCGGACCTGACCCCCAACGGTTTAGCGGGTGTGGGTTTTCATCGCGGCGGCCACTTCGCGTTTGCCGTCGCGCTCTTTCTCGGTGGCGCGCTTGTCGTGCTGCTTCTTGCCCTTGGCCAGGCCGATCTCGCATTTGACGCGGCCTTCCTTGAAGTGCAGATTGAGCGGCACCAGGGTATAGCCGGACCGCTCGACCTTGCCGATCAGCTTGTCCAGTTCGGCGCGGTGCAGCAGCAGCTTGCGCGTGCGGACCGCTTCCGGGTGGGTGAACGACGAGGCCGTCGCCAGGGCGCTGATGTGGGCGCCAAACAGGAACAATTCGTCCCCGCGCACGACCACATACGCTTCCTTGATCTGGACGCGCGAGTCGTGGATGGCTTTCACTTCCCACCCTTCGAGCACGATGCCAAGCTTCCCAGCGGTCCTCGATGAAGTAGTCGTGAAATGCTTTTCTGTTGTCAACAATACTCATGAAATGGCTAAAATAGGGGGTTCAGTTAAACTACTGAAGAACTAACATCATAACAAACGGTTGATTAATGGCAGTAGTGCACAAAACAGTATTTCTTGGATATAGCGCCGAACAGATGTTCGACCTGGTGGCAAAAGTGGAAGATTACCCCAAATTCCTGCCCTGGTGCGGCGGGGTCAAGGTGATCGAACGCAGCGACGATACCCTGGTGGCCTGCCTGGCGATCCATTTCCACGGCGTCAACCAGAGCTTCACCACGCGCAACCACAATGCCCGGCCGACGCAAATGAAGATGAAGCTGGTCGATGGTCCTTTCAAGATCATGGACGGGACCTGGACCTTCAAGGCGCTGCGCGCCGATGCCTGCAAGGTCGAGTTCGACCTGCATTATGAGTTCTCCAATGTGATTCTGGAACAATTAGTCGGCCCCGTGTTCGGTGTCATCGCCAACAGCATGGTCGATTCCTTCTGCAAACGCGCCGAGACCGTCTATGGCTAAACTGCTGCACGTGCAAGTGTGCTACGCGACGGCGGCGCGCGAACTGTTGCGCGATCTGACGGTGGAGGAGGGCACGACCATCGAACAGGCTATCGTGCAAAGCGGCATGCTGGACGCGGTGCCGGGCATCGATCTGGCGACGCAGCCGGTCGGTTTGTTTGGAAAGAAGCGCCCGCTCGATACGGTGTTGCGTGAACAAGACCGGATTGAAATCTACCGGGCGCTGGTGGCCGATCCGAAGGGAACGCGGCGCGCCGGCGTGCCGACAAGGCGCCATGCCTAAGCAGCCTGAATCAGCGGCAGTCTGCCAGGGTCGTGCTGGCCTTGGATGCTTCCTGGGCGCGCTGCTTGTCGTCCATGTAGTCGCCGTTGGCGCCGGTGCGCAGGCGCACGCCGGAATCGAGCTGGGCCTTGGAGGCACGGGCCGCATCGCACACCGATTTCTTGTAGTTCGCGTTGGCCGCCTCGTTCGCTGCCTTCTTGTCGGTTTCGGCCTTGGCCAGCTGGCGCTTCTTGTAATCGGCTTCGCGGTCGGCAACCGTGGTCGGGGCCTAAGCAGCCGGGGCGGCGCCAGGCGCGGCGGCAGGCGCTTCACTCGGCTCGATGGCATGGCCACGCGGTTGCTTCCAGAATGTTCTTGGCCGGAATGTTCGACGGCGGCGAGCGGTCCGAAAACTGCTTCACGCCTTTTTCGTCCACCCAGACGTACTGGGCTTGCGCCAGGCTCACCAACATCAGCATCGCTGCTTAAGCGAGAGGAAGTGCAATCCCCACGTCCCTACGGGCGTCCCGATAATCTTGTTCATTTGAATCTTTCTTTGGGTAATCTAATCCATATTGAACCGTACATAGCGCGCCGGGTCAACGGTGATTCCAAAAAACAAGCCGTTTTGAGGCCCTAGGGAGACAGGAGGCAAGAACTTCTGTATAATTCGCTTTTGCGCCAATAGGAAAATGCTATGCGTCTACTTCAGAAAGCACTCACGTTCGATGATGTGCTGCTCGTCCCGGCTTACTCGAACATCCTCCCAGCCGACACCTCCCTCAAGACTCGCCTGACCCGTAATATTGCCCTGAATATTCCCTTGCTGTCCGCAGCGATGGATACCGTCACCGAAGCGCGCCTCGCAATTGCGATGGCACAAGAAGGCGGGATCGGCATTATTCACAAGAATTTGTCGCCGAAAGACCAGGCCCGCGAAGTAGCGCGTAAAACGTTTCAGAAGCTTCTGGTCCTGCGCGACCCGATCACGATTCCGCCGGACATGAAAATCCACGATGTGATCGCATTGACAGAACAATACGGCATCAGCGGTTTCCCTGTTGTCGAAGGTAAAACAGTTGTTGGCATTATTACCAACCGCGACCTGCGGTTTGAAGAAGAACTGGACGCCGAAGCGCGCCAAGATGACCCCGCGCGAAAAGCTGGTGGTCGTCAAGGAAGACGCCGACACCGCCGAAGCGAAGCGCCTGATGAACAAGCACCGCCTCGAGCGCGTGCTGGTCGTCAATGACGACTTCGAACTGCGCGGCCTGATCACCGTCAAGGATATCCAGAAGTCGCACGAGCACCCGTTTGCATCGAAAGACAAGCTGGGCAAGCTGCTGGTCGGCGCCGCCGTGGGCGTGAGCCAGCGCGACGAAGAGCGCATCGAGCTGCTGGTTGCCGCTTGCGTGGACGTGCTGGTGGTCGACACCGCCCACGGCCACTCGCAAGGCATCCTCGACCGCGTGAAATGGATCAAAACCAAGTTCCCTAGCGTGGACGTCATCGGCGGCAATATCGCCACCGCGGCTGCCGCACTGGCGCTGGTTGAGCACGGCGCGGACGCGGTCAAGGTCGGCATCGGTCCTGGCTCGATCTGCACCACCCGTATCGTGGCTAGGCGTGGGCGTGCCGCAGATCACCGCGATCTCGAACGTGGCCGAAGCGCTGGCTGGTACGGGCGTGCCGTGCATCGCCGACGGCGGCATCCGCTTCTCGGGCGACATTTCCAAGGCACTGGCCGCAGGCGCATCGACCGTCATGATGGGCAGCATGTTCGCCGGTACCGAAGAAGCGCCAGGCGAAGTGATCCTGTACCAGGGCCGTTCCTACAAGTCCTACCGCGGCATGGGTTCGCTGGGCGCGATGGCGGACGGTTCGGCCGACCGTTACTTCCAGGACGCTTCCGCCAAGGCAGACAAGTTCGTTCCTGAAGGTATCAGAAGGCCGCGTTGCCTACAAAGGCTCGGTGCTGGCGATCATCTATCAGCTGGTCGGCGGCGTGCGCCAGTCGATGGGCTACTGCGGTTGCGCCTCGATCGACGAGCTGCGCGAGAAAGCCGAGTTTGTCGAGATCACCTCGGCTTAAGCATGCGCGAATCGCACGTGCACGATGTGCAAATCACGAAAGAAGCTCCGAACTACCGTTCCGAGTAAGAAAACAGCGCAGCGACCACGGTCGCCGCGTTGCTTTTACAGCCAGCAAAATTCTGCAACTACTTAGCGACTACTACGCGCCCTCCATGCACTCTAAAATCCTCATTCTCGATTTCGGTTCCCAGGTAACCCAGCTGATCGCGCGCCGCGTGCGGATGCCGGTGTGTTCTCGGAAGTCTATCCCTACGACGTCAGCGACGAGTTCGTGCACAACTACGGCGCCCATGCATGATCCTGTCGGGCAGCCACAACTCCACGCTGGATGGCGAATCGCCGCGCGCACCGCAAGCGGTGTTCAGAACTCGGCGTGCCGGTGCTCGGCATTTGCTACGGCATGCAGACCATGGCAGCCCAGCTGGGCGGCAAGGTCGAGAACGGCAAAGTGCGCGAATTCGGTTACGCCGAAGTGCGCGCGCAGCCACACGGCACTGCTCAAGGGCATCAACGACTTCGTCACCGACGAAGGCCACGGCATGCTGAAAGTCTGGATGAGCCACGGCGACAAGGTGCTCGACATGCCGCCAGGCTTCAAGCTGATGGGCGACACGCCTAGCTGCCCGGTGGCCGCCATGGCCGACGAGGAACGCCGCTTCTACGCCGTGCAGTTCCACCCGGAAGTGACCCACACCCAGCAGGGCAAGGCCATCCTCGGCCGTTTTGTGCACGAAATCTGCGGTTGCAAGTCGGAATGGAACATGCCCGACTACATCAGCGAAGCCGTTGCCAAGATCCGCGACCAGGTCGGTACCGATGAAGTGATTCTCGGCTTGTCGGGCGGCGTCGATTCGAGCGTGGCTGCCGCGCTGATCCACCGCGCCATCGGCGACCAGCTGACCTGCGTGTTCGTCGACCACGGCCTGCTGCGCCTGGACGAAGGCAAGATGGTCATGGACATGTTCGCCAAGAACCTGGGCGTGAAAGTGCTGCGCATCGATGCCGAAGACCAGTTCCTCGGTCACTTGCAAGGCGTTTCGGATCCGGAAGCCAAGCGCAAGATCATCGGCCGCGAATTCGTCGAAGTGTTCCAGGTCGAAGCGGGCAAGCTCAAGAACGCCAAGTGGCTGGCACAGGGCACCATTTACCCGGACGTGATCGAAAGCGCGGGCAAGGGCAAGAAGGGCCAGACCATCAAGAGCCACCACAACGTGGGCGGCTTGCCGGAAACGCTGAACCTGAAACTGCTCGAGCCGCTGCGGAGCTGTTCAAGGATGAAGTGCACAAACTCGGCGTGGCGCTCGGCCTGCCGCATGACATGGTGTACCGTCATCCGTTCCCTGGTCCTGGCCTGGGCGTGCGCATCCTCGGTGAAGTGAAGAAAGACTACGCGGACTTGCTGCGCCGCGCCGACGCGATCTTCATCGAAGAACTGCGCAATACGCCATGCGAACTGCCTGCGCTCGAATCGATCGATGCGGGCGAAGCACCGAAGAACTGGTACGAAGCGACCAGCCAGGCGTTTGCCGTGTTCCTGCCGGTCAAATCGGTGGGCGTGATGGGCGATGGCCGCACTTACGAGTGGGTGGTTGCCTTGCGCGCGGTACAGACGCTGGACTTCATGACGGCGCAGTGGGCGCACCTGCCGCACAGCTTGCTGGGCAAGGTGTCCAACCGCATCATCAATGAAGTGCGCGGCATTAACCGTGTTGTGTACGACATTTCCGGGAAGCCGCCTGCGACTATCGAATGGGAATGATGTGAAGTTTGGCAACGGCGCGGACACGGCGCCGTTCATCAATCTAAACCCCTGATTTTCAGGGGTTTTTTTCGTCCGTACCAGTCGCAACAGGCAAAGACAGGCAAGGACGAGCAGCACGATTTGATGGTTCCCATGATGGCAGCGGTTCATCGGGATAGGATTTTCAAGGTTGGTTCCATCGTCTGAAAATTGCGCCGATGATGGCATCTTGGATGCTTAAGTTGTTGAATTTATTGAGGAAAATGCGTTAAAAACGCGCTTTCCCGAAGATGGTATCGAGAGGAGGTTGTCATGCTGTCAGACGCAAAGATCAAGAGCCTCAAACCGCGGGAGCGCATCTACAAGATCACGGACCGCGATGGCATGTACGTCTCGGTTCTACCATCAGGAACCATTTCGTTTCAGGTATAACTATCGGATCAACGGGCGGCAGGAGACGGTCGTGCTCGGACAGTACGGCGAACATGGACTGAGTTTGAAGGAGGCACGCGAAAAGCTCGATCAGGCCAGAAAGGCACTGGCGCAAGGAGTTTCTCCCGCCAGACAAAAGACGCGGGAGCGTGGCAAGGCCGCCGCCGCCGAGACCTTCGGGCAATGGGCCGAGCTCTGGCTCAAGAGCCACAAGATGGCCGACTCGACGAGGGACATGCGCCGTTCTGTACTCGAACGCGATCTGCTCGCGCCGTTCGGCAAGTTGAAAATGTGGGAAATCACGCACCAGGACTTGCGTGCCTTGTGCGACGCAATCGTCGGCCGGGGCGCGCCTGCGACAGCGGTACATGCACGGGAAATCGTGATGATGGTGTTCCGGTATGCCAATGAACGTGGGCACCGATACGAAAATCCGGCCGACATGGTGCGACCGCATACGATCGCCACCTTCGTGCCCAAGGACAGGGCATTGAGCGTGGATGAAATCAGGATCGCCTACAAGTATCTCGAGTACGTGGCGACATTCCCCACGATTAAGCTGGCGGTCAAGTTGCTATTGCTGACCATGCTGCGCAAGTCCGAGCTGATACAGGCGCAGTGGAGCGAGATCAATTTCACGAGCGCCCTGATGATCATCCCCGGGGAGCGTATGAAGCGCCGCAACCCGCACATCGTCTACCTGGCGCGACAAGCGCTGGATATGTTTGTGGCCCTGCGCACGTGTGCGGGCGGATCTCGCTATGTGTTTCCATGCCGGTACGACCCGGATGCGCACATGAGCAACGCGACCCTGAACCGGGTGCTGACGGTGCTATGCAAAGCGGCGAGAGACGACGACCAAATCATCGCCGATTTCAGTCCCCACGATCTACGCCGGACGGCTTCGACCCACTTGCATGAGGCTTAGGCTACAACACAGACTGGATCGAGAAGTGCCTCGCGCACGAGCAGAAGGGCGTGCGCGCCGTGTACAACAAGGCGGAGTATGCCGAACAGCGGCGCGATGCTGCAGGATTGGGCCGATATGATCGATCGCTGGACTACGGGTCGGGGCGAGGCGGGGGTATGATGGATGCCCCCGTATGCTGGGACTGGATCCAGGCATCAATTTCTCCCAGATCCCATGCGACCAGGCGTGGCGAGATTGCAAACCGGCGCGGAAATTCGCCACGTTTTTCCATGTCCAGGATTGTCCGGTCGGATAAGGGGATTTTCCTCAGTAGTTGCTTGCGGTTGATGAGCACACGGCCTGGGGCCAAGGCGATTAACTTTCTTTCGGTGGTGTCGTTCATGGTCGCTATCTCCCTTTGTGATGATGAATCGGCATCGACAATCGAGGCCAATTGCTGAGTTGCACGAAAATTTTGTAGGCATATATTTATACAAAAATTATGCGCCATGAGTCGCCTTGTTTTATGCGTTCGGTCAAATGCGCGGGGCTGCGACATGGCTTTGGAGCCAGGCTGCCGGTGCGGCCACCACTTTTTCAGGAGTTGAATTGATTACGTCTTCGCTCAGAAGTAAAGGCTATCCACATGGGACTTATGACCGCCCGGCCATCCGCATTGTGGAAGCCCGGGCGCCCGGCAGTGCGGAGGGCGATACAGTCAGGCTGCTTGTTGAGCGCAAGGAAGCCAATGACAACGGCTTCCAGCCAGATTTGCATCTTCTATTGGCTGCTGCGGGACGATGACACGCACTCGGAAATTCCAACCGGCGAATTTGCCGGAGCCTATGACAGCGCTTGCGCCGACATTTCCCTGACCGCGTCGTGCTTGTCGACAGGCGGCTATGTTGTCATCGATCCGCCATCCTTACGTGGCTTAAGCATCTCGGTACCTACTTCATGGATGAAATTGTTCACTGGGCAAAACAATGGCCCGAGGCCGAGATCCGGCCAATTACCTTGTTGGCCGGGCAGGCGACTTCCGACAACCGGGACCGGCGGAATCGGTTTTACGAGCAATTCGGAGTTCGTTTCGAGTACAGCGATGCACAGCAAAATGCTTAAGCATCGCGGTGCCCATGCGTGCCAGCGAATTGCGGCAGGTTGACGCCTGGAAGGCCCACATTACTGAACATAACGCCATTCTGTACCTTGCTTCGCTGCTGGGAAAGGAAGCGTATGCCGCGCATGACATCCAGCGGATGCGGCGCGAGCTCAAAGTGCACTTCGAGGAACGCTCCCTCGCGCGTGCGCATCCATGGAAATGGTTATGCAGGACGATGCGGCACTCGCCACGACTGGCGACGCTTTTCTGCGTGCTGCTGGCTTTTGTGGCTTAGCTCTGCCTGGATGTTCGCCCGCGCATTCCCGTGACCAATGACGCTTGCCACAAGCGGGGTGAGGCAATTCGGTTGGCGCCTGATGGCAAGTACGACGAAAGGTTTATCGCGGCCAGGCAAATTGGGTACGGTTCTCTATCGAGGCCCAGCGTCGTCACTGTGCAAAAAACGCGAGGAAGCCATCTTAGGCGCGCACGCGCTGGGTCGCTGCGCGACTGGGCGGCCTTGCTTACCGCTTACCCCCTGAACTGCCTGGAAGTGAGTGCCCAGCGCTATCAAGGGTTGCGCCAGCACACCCCGCTGGCACAACCCTTGAGCCGCCGCTTGCGCTGTAAGGCCTACCCCGCGCACGGCACTAAGGTGCAGCAGTGCCCGCCAAAACGGGCGTCGGCGCAAAGGCCCGCCGTCTCCCGTTCTCGCGGTTGCTGCCGCAAAGGCCACGATGCAGCACGGGCCGCATCGCCCATGTCGCCAATCCCCCACAAGCCCCCGATCCCCTGCGAGGGGGCTTGTGGGGGGATAAACGCACGACATGGGCTGGAAGCCGCGGCCCGCAACCTCTGCTGCTGAAACCCCGCCCATCCCAACCCTTCCCGTGAGGGAAGGGCTTTCCCCACCCCCGCCCGCCCAGGCGGGAGCGAGAGAGGATCAAGCGAGAGGATCAGACCTGATGCCTTTCTAACCTTCAATAGGGAGAAAATCATGAAGCTAGCATCCAAGTTCGATGACAACGCAACATCGGTACGCTCGAGTGTTCCGCTCACCGATGACCAGATCCGACGTGTCGCGCCGTCCATCTTTGCGCTGGAGAAGCATGTGAGCCGGTCCGAACGCTACACGTACATTCCGACAATTGAAATACTGCAGGGCTTGAGGGCCGAGGGCTTCCGCCCATTCATGGCGTGCCAGTCGCGCGGGGACTGCCTCGAAACGCGAGTATGCCAAGCATATGCTGCGCCTGCGGCATGCAAGCCAGATCGACGGCGACGAGGCAAACGAAATCATTCTGCTTAATAGCCATGACGGCAGCTCTGCATATCAAATGCTCATGCGCGTCTTTCGATTCGTATGTGCGAACGGCATGGTCTGCGGCGACGTGCTCAGCGACATCCGCTTCCGTCATTCCGGCAATGTCAGGGACGACGTCATCGAGGGGGCGTGCCGCGTGCTGGAAGACTTCGAGCTTCTGGACGCACAGAAAGACGACATGAAAGACTTGCCATTGTCGAACAACGAGCAGCTGGCTTTCGCGCGTGCCGCGCTGTGGCTCCACTTACGATCCTTCCGCCGGGCTTACTCCCGTGACGGAACACCAGGTTCTCCAGGCCAGGCGACCGGAGGATGCACGCAATGATCTCTGGCGCACCCTGAACCGGGTGCAGGAAAACATGGTCGGTGGCGGAATTCGGGGACGCACGGCGACCGGCCGGAACCGAACAACCAGACGTGTGGGGGCCATCGATCAGAATATCAGGTTGAATCGCGGACTGTGGGTGCTGGCGGAGGAAATGCAGAAACTGAAAAGCTGATCCGCCGGGATCACCCGCGCGCGTGCTCGCCGTCGGGCAGCTACCGTGAACAACCGCCGCGAAGGTTTGGCTAAACAATTAGGCCGCGGTGGATCTTCAACCGGTTGTGGCGCCGCTTGCCTAGAATGCGGCCCACAGCGTTGCAAGAGAGATGGCCGACAGCAGAACGGCGCCCATCAGCAATCCGCCGCGCTGACGCATACGGAGCGTCGCGCGTATGCCAGAGGGATCCGAGGGATAAGGACATGCCGATAACGGCGGCCATCCATCCTGCAGGCGTGCGCGCCAGCGTCGTGAAGACATAGGCAGGAAAGTTTGTGCCCGAAGGCGTCGGTGCCCAGAAGGGAACGTGGCCACTTGCCATCAGAAATCCCAGCATCGTGCACAGGCTACCGAACAGAAGGAGTGCTACCGTCAGGAATGCGGCACACTGCAAATTTTTCGCGACGATCACGCGACGACGCGACGGTCTCGCTCGTGCGGCTGACCGCGTCCGACAGCGAGGCGAGCGCGCGCCTGGTTTCCAGATCGGCCATGGCGGCGATCGCAGAACGCTGTGCCTCGACGGAACATTGCATGTGTTCAGCGATCATTTGGGGATATTTTCGGTACATGGCGTCATAGGACTCGAGTGCGATCAGCACGAGCCACAGCGCATCATTTTCTTTGAGCCCCAGCGCATCACGCACGTGGTACAACCTTTTCACCTCGGCTTCGGACGGCTGTCGGCCAATCAGCCTGGCGAAAGCCTTCTCAACGTTGGCCATGGAACAGGCCCGCCAGGTTACGGTGGACTTCCGTACGCCATCGTGTCAGTTCCGCCCGGTTGCCGATTGGTAGCGACTTCATTGCCGAAGTGATGGACAGGCGCTTGCTGTAAAGATCGTCGCTGACGCGGTCGGCGAGATCGGGGAAGGTCATCGATTGGCCCATGGCGCCTTCGACCTGGGTACGCAGCTTTGAATTGTTGTAAAGCTCAAATTTCTCCTCGGCGCCAAAGTACCCATTGCGCACGACATGCATGCGCGACCCCGCCAGCGCAATCATGTAATCGTTGAGAAGCTCGAGGCTGTCGTGCTGCCGGTTGATCACCCAGAGCGTGATCAGCTTTCTGTCCAGTTCCGCCAGCGTGTTGTTCAGCGTTTCGCCGTATGCCGCTACGCCCCGATTGTTCCGGGCAGCAGTATTGACCACAATCACGGCATCCGGATGCTTGTCGCAGATGTTGATGAAATCGATCCAGCCGTCTGCCTCGTCGAGGTCGACCAGCTCGGCAGGGAAGCTCCTTGTGATACATTTTCCACACGTCCGGGTTGGACGTGTCGGATTCGACAAGCAGCGGTGCTGCGCCCTGGGCCAGCATTGCATCGAGAACCCCGACCGTCACGACGCTTTTGCCGACGCCTCCCTTGCATCCGCCAATAATCCAGATGTCTTTTGCCATGTCATTCCCCTGTCAAAGTTCGTCGCTGTCCTCGCGTATTTGAAAGCCGCCCGTGGCACGCTGCGTCGCAGCGCTCGTGGCTGTTGCCGGGCCTTCCGGCGACACAACATCAGCGGGCTGGATTTCTCCTCCTGATTTCGTCTGGCTCTTTCTAGCGCTTCGTCGCTTTCCTTTACCTGGTGCTTAGCTGCCGCATGTAGCGCCGGAGGGTGGACAGGGAAATTTCCATCCCATTTTCCTTCAGAAGGTCAGCGATGGTGTCGACGGAGTAGCCCTTGCTGATCAGACCCTCCAGCACGTCCCAAAGCAGGCCGACCGCATCGCGGGAAGTAACCGTCTTCTCGCTTTCGGTAAGATCAGGAAGCCCGGAGAGCTTGTCGCGGATCTCGAGGATGTTCCTGACGCGGTGCTTCATGCATTCCTCCCTAACTGCATCAAGATGGCGAACCGCAGTGACCACGAGATTCCGTCGGCGTTCTGTACACGTGCGACAGATTAGAGCGGAAAGAATGCTGCGCGTTCCTTCGTTCGGCACGACCTGTCTCAATATGAGCGCGGTCTGTTCCACGAATATTCCCGGATTCGCACGAGAGTGACTGAACACATTCCCGTCTTTATTCCAGAAGATGACCGAAAGCGTTCCTCAAATTGGACGAATGCGATTCAAAATCGTTCCGAAGTGCGGCGACAAGCGTGACAGCGAATCGACGAGCGGCGGTGCACAAGAGTGACCGTCGTCGTTCCTTCTGGCCGACCGTGCCGCCGCAAATTGGTTTCCACAACTCCTTCCGATTTCGTGTCTGTTCGATTCCCCGCAACTGCCGAAGCTTTGTCCCCGTGCGTTCCTTTGTTAACGGGATTGCACAGCGATATATTGGACCAAAGGATAAGGAGGCAGAAGGGGACAGGGTAGGATCTGCTCCACCGCCGCACAGCGGCGATGAAGCAGCGATGACGACGCTCCAGTCGTTCCACTCCCTGCGCTCTGCCTATCTTCCTGCTCAGGGCTGCGCCCCGAGACCCCGTCCGCGAATCCGGAACCTGCGAGGCCAAAAATGAGCAAGAGCGAAGTGCGCCACAAGACCGCCGAGATCCGCTTCCGCGTCGCGCCCGGCGACCTGTATCTCCTGCGCGCCAAAGCGGCCGATGCTTAAGCCAGACGCTGCCCGCCTACCTGGTCGCCTGCGGTCTCGCGCAAGCAAGACGCGCTCCACGATGCAAGACCACATCGTCCAGGAGCTGCGCGCCCTGGGCGAACAACAGCGTCGCCTGTTTCACGAAAGCGGAGGCAAATCCGTCCCGGAACTGAGCGCCATCGTTGCCGAACTGGTCACCGCCATCCGGCGCATCGGAGCCTGACATGCTGGCCAAGGTCGCACCGAAGCGCAAAAGGGCCGCACCGATTTCAACAGCCTGGTCGACTACCTGACCCAACGCGACAACGACAAGGAGGACCCGCACGATGAGCTCGATCCAAGCGACCGACAGCGACACCTCGCATTTCTTGCAAGTGCTCGAAACCATCTCCGCGCAGCACGCCGCGATCTGCAAGCAGCTCGACGAGCTGACGCTCTTGATGCAACTGCCGTCCGAATCCGTGCTGCGGGTCCTGCAGGGCTTGCTCACGCCCATGGGCCAGGAAATGAACACCCTGGCCGCCCAGGTCCGCGAACACCTGACGGAGGAATAAATGACAATTCACATCAGCGAAGCCTTTCCCGTTCTCGACAAGATATCGGAACAGCAGCGGACTATCTCCGCTTTGCTCGAGAGACTCATCAGCATTTTCAGGCACGTGCCCGAGCCCGTCGAGCCCACCTTGCGTTCGATGCTGACGCCGCTGCGCGACGGCATGGACGACATCGGGGAGACGTTGCAGTCGACTTCGAATCCCCCAGTCTAGAAGCGAGCGCGCTGGTGCGCACGGGATCCGGTATCGCTTGCCTGCACAACTGCCTGTCCCTGGCGACTGCGGGCGTCGAGATGAAAGCGGTCGCCGCGCAGAACACCAGGGTGGCCGATCCCGTCTACCACGTGATCCTTTCGTGGCTTAGTAGATGAGGAGCCGTCCGATGTGCAGGCCTTCGCGTGCGGCGCGCATGCCATCGACAGCGTCGGAATGGGCGGGCACCAATACGTGTTCGCGATCCACCGCGACACCCGCAATGTCCACATGCATATCGCGGTCAATCGCGTACACCCGGTTTCGTTCCGCGCTGTCGATACGAACCGGGACTATTACAAGCTTGACCGTGCCATGCGCGAGCTGGAACTGCGGTTCGGTTGGACGCATGACAAGGGGCCGTTCGCCGTCTTCGAGCGGGATGGGAAGAGTGTCGTGGACTGGGCCAGGGCCGTGCCGGACAGCAAGGGCCGCATGCCGTCGCCAAGGCGACGACATGGAGCGGCATAGTGACCAGGAGAGCCTGTTCAGCTATGCACGGGGGAAGGCGCGCGAGGCGGTGGCAGGACTTCTCAAGGAGGATGGCGTCAACTGGCAAAGCCTGCACGCCGTGCTGGGACACCACGGCCTGGTTCTGCGGGAAAAAGGGCGCGGCCTTGCTGTCTACGCAGTAGGCGCAGATGGCGCTATGGGCCAAGCGCTCGCGATCAAGGCCAGCGACATGCACGAGGAACTGTCGAAGGCACGCCTTGTGGCGAGGCTGGGCGCCTTTGAGCCAGCGCTTGCGCAACCGCACACGCCAGGTGAGGCCTACGACCGGTTCCGGGAACCGCAGCGCGACATCGGCTTGCGGGCAGAGCGCAGGCAGGAGCGTGCCGATGCCCGTCGGGCGCTGCGTGCGCGGTTCGAGGCGGACCGCGCTGCGCTCGTGACCGAAGTAGTCGACCCGGAGTCCGTCAGGGATCGTTTCAGAGCGATCCGTGCGGCGGCAGTGAGCCGGCGCCTGGAAGTGCGAGCGGGAATCTCCGAACCGGCTGCGCGGAAAGCGCAATACAGCGTCATCGCATTCTGAAACCGCACGCGAACTGGAACGCTTGCGGGCGAAGGTGCGGACGGAAAGGGCAGCAGTCCGGTTGCGCAACAACGCCGCGCGGAGCAGCTTTCGGGCCTGGGTCGAAAAGCAGGCAGCAATGGGCGATGGCGCAGCGCTGGCCCAGTTGCGCGGGGTGGGCTTACTCCGAGAATCGCAGCGTAGCGAGGAGCGTTCGCCGTTGGGGCGCGCACGCCTGGGCGAAATGGGTTCAGCCTGGGCGGGGACGGAGAGCGGCAGCCATCAGTGACGATCCCAGGTATGACCTTCACGGCAAGGCGCGACGGCAGCGTGCGTTACCGGGCGGAGCACGGCGTCGCTGAATTCATCGATCATGGCGATTTCGTGGAGGTCTGCGGCGCGCAGGAGCGCCGGACCGCGCTGGCGGCCGCCTTGCTGTTTGCCAGGTGCAGCTTCGGCGCAAATGTCGTGGTTGAAGGCGATGCGGCATTCCGGAGCGAGGTAGCGTCGCTGATGACACGGGCGCCAACGCAAGAGAAGCTGCAATGGGAGCTGGCGTCGATGCTGAATGATTTACCTCAAATTCGCTGCACAGGCAGCGCAAAAACTTAAGCGGGATCGCGTCTGAGTTGAACACCGTTTGACATCAGCTTTTCGTATCGTACTATTAATGCAAAACGAGAGGAGGTTGAGACCATGACGAAAATCAGCATTCTTGGCGGCCTTTGCGCGCTGTGCGCACTGGCCGCCTGCAGCACCACATCACCGCATCCTGCATCGACGACGGCCATGGGAATCGACCAGCATATCCTCGACGCAGCCCGCAGGATCGAACAGGCCCAGGCACAGCTGAACCGGGCAGGCGCCTTCGACGCGCCGGTTCCCGCAGCTGCAGAGGCGCTCACCGATGGCCAGATGGTCAGCGTGTCCTGGAAGGGGGACGCGGAGCAGTTGCTGGCCGGGTTGGCGCAGGCCCGTGGACTGGTGTTCAGCACCGAGGGTGTCCGGATGCCGCTGCCGGTCACGGTAGACGCCAGGGGCGAGACGCTCGAGAGCGTGCTGGCCCGTCTGCGGGCGCAGGTTGGTTACCGGGCCGCCATCGGGCAGAAGGCGGGCCAGCTGGTGCTTCACTACAATCCACCCCGGCCGTAGGAGGACGAGATGAAGCGCGTTCTCTTTTGCCTGCTGGCCCTTGTACCGGGTTTTGCGCCAGGGCAGGGCAACCAGGTCCCGGCCCGGGCTTCCACAACTGCATCGACGCTAAGCACCCGCCCTTACGATCGATGCCCTGCTTAACCCTGCCTCGCAGGCAAGCACCGGTGTCACCAGCCTGCGGGCCCAGATGCTGGCCGAGGGCGGGCGTACCGCGGGCTTCCGCGGTGGGATGACTAGCCGTTCCCGCTTTCTGGCGAGCGAACTCGATCGCAGGGCGGCGCGACTGGACCAGTTGTTCCAGTTCGCCACCGTCATCGGCAGCGCTGGCACACTGCCTCCGGTCATCGTCGAGGCGAAAGATGTCGCCTCCTTCGCCCCGGACCAGATTCGCACCGCCGACCATGTCTACAAGATCGAGCGCGAGGAGCGGTTCGTGAGCGTGCCGCCTACGTGGCGCGACTATCTGCTTACCGGCTTGTCGTTACGCGGCGGGAACGAATTGCCCGTTTTCGAGGCCAGGCCGAAGGATGCTTAGGCGAAAGCGTCGTGTGGCGTGATGCCGTCAGGGCGGGATGGTCCGAAGGAGAACAGCAGGCCGACGCGGTGCTGGAAGCGAATTTCCATCGCCTGACGCGCGACTTCACCGGGATGCTGCTATACGCCTCGCTGCGGCAACAAGGTATCGTGACCGGCACCAGGGTGGCCGAATCGGCGCAGACCGCGACGGGCGACCGGAAACAACTGGTGGTGGGCGACCGGCTGCGTCGCGTCACGGACAGGGCCCTGTTCGTGGTCGATCCGCGCAAGTGGCATCCCAGCGTCAAGGGCGAGAGGCGCGCTGGGCCCGCCCGATCCAATCCCAGGTGAACGGGACGCCATGGCAAACACCGATCCTGTCCCCGACTTCGAACCTTACGATTTCCGCGGGGATCTCAGTCCACACACCTTCAAGCGCTTCCTGGAAGTATTGCAGCGACCAGGGGGCATCGGACATCCTGATCCAGGGCGGCGACTATATCTGGGTGGAGATTCACGGACGTCAGCGTAAAGCCAGTGCGCACACCATCAAGCAAGGGCAGTTGTCCACATTGATCGGTACGGTCTGGCGGGCGGAGGTGGAGAGCCACATCCGCGCGGGCCTCGGCGCGGACCGGTCGCTGGAACTGGCTAGAAGCGAAGAGGATGGCCTGGCCCGCGGCAAGGTGATTCGCTTCCGCTGCAATTTCGTCCAGGCCCGCGTGGCCCGCCTGGACGAGGCGTACTCGATCACGATGCGTATCATTCCAAGCGAATTGCCCGATATCCTCGCGATGGGGATCGAAGAGGAATTGTTCGAGTCGCTGTATCCCGAGATGGGCCTCGTGCTCGTTTGCGGTCCGACTGGCTCGGGCAAGACAACGTTGCAGGCCGCAGCGTACGCACATGCAGGGCGCGTGATGCCGGACAGGAAAGTGATCACCTACGAAGATCCGATCGAATTCGTGCTGGGCGGGACGCACTGGACCGGCCCGCGCAGCCCGCCCAGTCGCAGATCGGGCGTGATATCCAGACCTTCGCGCTGGGACTGCGCAACGCCATGCGCCGCAAGCCCAGCATCATCGGAATCGGCGAGGCGCGCGACCTCGAAACCGTCGATGCCATGATCGAGGCAGGCCTGACCGGGCACCTGTGTTACGCGACCGTCCATACCGAATCGGTGCCGGAGACGGTCAACCGCATCATCCAGGTCTATCCGCCCGCGGAGCAGTCTTCAGTGGCGTCGCGCCTGATCGGTGCCTTGCGGGTGGTGGTGGTCCAGCGCCTGGTAAAAACACTGAACGGCAGGCGCAAGGCAATCCGCGAGTTCGTGGTCTTTGACCGGGAGCTGCGCAACCGGCTGCAGGCGTGCCCATGCGATCAGTGGGCCCCGGCGCTGCGTCATGAGCTGGAGGCGGCGCATGCCACGCTCGATGACCGCGCATGGGCGCTTTATCTTGCGGGAGAAATCGGGCAGGAAGAATTCACTGGACTCGCTGGGATGAAGGTATTCCGACAGCGACAAGGAGAGCAGACATGAGCACTTCAATATGGCGCAGCGCTAGCATCGTGCCGAGCCTGCTGGGGATTCCCTGCACTGCCTATTTGCCGATCTTTATCTGGCTGTTCCACATGCGCTGGTGGACGTTCTGGACGGCGGTAGGCGTAATCATCGGGTTCGCGGTCCTGGCCCGGCTCGGCCTCTCGTTCAAGGTGCTATGGGCGCGTTGCCTGCACCTGCTGCGCGGCTCGCACATCCGCGCGGGGCCCTGGTGGTATCGCAACCGCTTCCAGGACCGCTACTAGGTCCGCGATCAGCGCCAGATCCTCTCCCAGAAGTTCGCTGGAGCAGGCGGCGCGATCGGCGCGGCGAATGGCAATACCGGGATGGCAGTGCCGGGCAAGCCAGGCATGCCCGGGACAGTCAGCGGTGGCAGGGTCGTCGCGTCGCGCAGTCGGTCACTGGCGACGTGGCAGATTCTGTCACCGGCCCGGGCGAAGATATCGGAGAGGGATGGAAATGTCGGGACGACGACGACCGAGGTGATGCCGCCGACGCACTTGCCGATCATGTCCGACGACGCGCTCTCGCTTTTCAACTTCCAGTGCGGCAGTCCGGTCACGCTCGTAACCTTGGATGGCGCCAAGGCGCGCCGCTGCCGCATGGGGGCAGTCGGCTGTCGGTGCGGCCGAAACGGGGCTGGAAAGAAGTGCTACAACGATCGCGGCGGGCAGTGCGGTACGGATGCTCATGAGGTTCTCCTGGTACGGACATCGGTTGGCCCCTCTTTCAGTGTTTGGGGGACGGCCTCGCCGGACGCCGGGCGCGCTCGGAGGCTGCGACATGCGGGGCCTGCATATTGATCGCCTTGGGCGTTGTTCTGCGACCAGCGGGCGGAGATGGTGGCACGGGGATGGGTGCTGCATTGTTGCCGGGTGCCGCCTTCGTCACCACGACGGCCCAGACCGTTTTCCGTGACCTGGCGGGTGCCGTGCCGGTAAATTTTCCTTCGGCGTCGAAGACTGGTGTCATCACCTGTTCCGGTGCCCGTCCCAGATTTCTGCAATACGACCTCGTCCCCGGGCTTTGCCGATGCGCGCCTGATTGCATGCGCAAGATCGAGGCCCCAGGTGGTGTTCTGCTGGCCGTCCGGCCCTTCCAGGGTAACGTAAAAGCTCATGGCATTGCCGCTTCGATGGAGATACGGCGCACTGCCGTATCGTACGACGGTTCCGGTAGTGTCGGCTGGAAGCAGGCGAAGGCGGTGCGCCAGGCGTAGTGACCACCTCCTTCGCGTCTCGCGGGATTTGAGAAACGGTGATCAGGGAAGGCTCCGTCGGCGCCACGGGACGCTCGGGGGAGGCGACAGGATAGGTCGACCCTGCCTCCTGTTCCATGCGCCTTAGCAAAGTCTCCTGCGCGGGATTCTTCAGGCTGGCATTGATCCGGTATTTGAGCATGACGGCCACGGCCTGGCGCGTGAACTCGGCCGAACCGGTGATTTCGAAGCTGCCCCGGTACTTCTCGCAGGCTAGCAGCAGCGCGCCAAGGATCGCCTGCTCATTATCGTTCGCTCCCGCTACCATGAGGAGCCGGTCGCCATGGTCAATAAATGCGGGACGCTGGTCGATAGCGTACAGGACCGTCCCATCGGACCGGCTGGTGTAGGTCATCCTCTCAAGCAGATCGCCGACAGGCACTGCGGCCGCACGCCTGCTTAAGCTTCGCCTGGTGAAAAGCCGTTCGCCTGATCGGTCTCAACGGCGGTCTCTTGCTGCAGGTATCTGGTCGGGCGCGCTCTGACCGGATAGGGGCGGCGAAGGCGCGGGCTCTTCGGTATTGACTACTTCATCCGCGCTGGGATTGGCGCCCGGTGGTTCCGGAGTGGCGGGGCCCGGAGCTTCGGGAGGGGAGCCAATGGAAGAGCTGTGAAGCGCCGCCGCCCTGATGGCACGGTCGGTGGCATCGGGATGCATGAGTTCGCTTGCAATCATCGCCTGAATGTCGGCGATGAAGGCGGGGTGTATTCCAGCGAGCTGTTCCCTAATCAGCGCATCGAGCTTCTGCAGCCTGCTTCCGTCGGCGAGCAGCGCCTTCAGCGACGGATCCGCTTCCTGGACGTTGCTGCGAATTTTCCAGGACAGTAGTCCCTTGTTGGAGGCGATGAAGTTAGCAACGCCGTGGGCATCTTCCTCGTCCCGGGCCGGGCCTGCTTCATCCGTGGCGCAGTGCTGATCGCCGGGCTGTTCGCGCCGGATTGCCGCGGCCGTGAGACGCTGGTCCGCGTCGTCACGCCCGTATGCGCTCGCGATCGATGCGTGGACGTCGTCGATACGCGACCGGTCGATCCAGTGCAACTGCTGCGCCAGCTTTTCTTCGATGGCCCTCATGCGTGCCGGATCACGAAGCACCGCCTGCAGCGCAGGACTGACTTCCAGCGCGCGTCTTCACCTTTTCAGGCAGCAGGTTAGCAAGTTCAGAGAAAAGGGCTGACACCTGGCGCAGTTCAGTTTCCGGGCGTGCCGCTTCCGCCAGTTCGGGATCGCATTGTGTCAGCAAATCCGCATAAGGCGGACACTGCGCAGCGTTTTGTGAAACCTGGCTCAGGACTTCGCCAGCGCGCCTCGCCCACCTCGCGGAATGCGGCGCCGTCGTTCGCGATCCAGGCATTCACGCTGGCATCGAACTGCCGGTGTCCCACGTTTCCTGCCCGGACCTCTCGCCAAAGTACATGCAGGCTGTCCGCCCGCTGCGCCATCTCATCGATGATGGTTTGCTCTTGCGTCGATCCACTGGTCGCGTCCATATGCTGTCCATTCCAAAGAATCAAACTTTCCGAAGCATGATTGAGGAAGTTGGACGACAGAATGCCGTGCCGACCTACAGTGGAAGCGTCAACGGGCCTCCCCAATTCCGTATTAATTATGTTATACAAACTGGCGCGCACCACGGTACGAGTCCAACCGGGGCACGATTCAGATCAAACTTTGTTATGATTTCAGCACTCAGATATTAAAAGTAAGCAAAGATATGCGTGACGCACCATCACCGATTTGCAGGGGCCGACCTCGAACGCTGGAGGATCAGTAATGGCCTCAGCAAGGCCATCGCCGCCGATGCGTTCGGGCTTCCGTTCCCCAAGTGGGAAGAGCTGATCAGCAAAGAGCAGCTTTCCACTCCGATCGCTGATCCGGTGGTCGTCATGATCTTGCAACTCTACATTTCTCACCCGGAAACGGCACCTGTACGCCAGGCTCCCGACATCCGGGAGTTCTACGCTTTCCTGGGGCTGTCGGATACACCCAAGGACAAGGAGACGTTTGCGGCATTGATCGGCCGCTCGCCGCCCTCCGTGTATCGCCTGCTGCGCGCGGAGGGCAAGCCTGGGCGGCCGCTGGTCAGATGGATGGAGGCATTGCACAAGCTCGGAATGTCGTCGCGCGACGCGCAAGGTGATGGAAGCCGTAGTCAGCGAGACCGGCTACCGCCAGCGCGCTGGCAACGTCCTGATCGAAGGTTGGAAGCGAGCCAGGGGCGGGCCGGACGATGACTGATCCCGTGAAATCGACGCCGGTGATTGAACTGTCTGCCGTGTATTTCTGCGAAGGACCGATACCCGCCACGATTTCTCTGTTCGATTGTTCGCTTGCGCTACGCGGCGCTGCGCCGGATGCCATGACGGCGTTGTATGGCAACCAGAGCAAGCAGGAAGGATTCATGGCGGCGCGCGATTATGCCGCGCGCAACCGGCTCAATTTCACGGTCATCGATTTTCTGGTCTCGCTTGATAGGCGTGTCAATCCTGGATTGATGAAGGCCACCGAGTTTGGTGAATTCGATTTTTTTGCATTGCACCGCCTGGCGCGTAGTGGGGCCGACGAATTCGCTGCGATGCTGCAGGCTTCCGGTGTCCAGGAGGCAGAGACCATGAAGCCAGCTGCCATCCTGGCGGAGCGGCCGGAACTGCTGTCAGTGTTGCTGGCCCAGCCAGAGATGCAGCATGTCAAGGTTGTTGCATTTCAGACGACGCCAGTCATGTGCGAGCGCGTTCTGACCGTCGGCTCGGTGCCTTTTTACACTGGGATTCTATCGCTGAGGCGACCTGCCGCCTTAATCCGACCACCCGTGTCACGCTCGACCGGCCCGCGCCGTCCCCCTCATTCACGCCTTCGCCTGCTACATCCACATCGACGCTTCCTGCGCCGTCGCCCGCCCCCATCGATGGGGTGGTTCGCGTCCAGCTTAGAAGCCGGGCATTGCAATCATCCGGCGGTCCGAAATCAGCCTGCCTGATCATCGGCGAGGTTTTCGCTGGGCGCCGGGCGTAGGGCGTGGCAATGGCCCTCCATGCCGCTTTCGCGGGCGGCTTTCAGCGCATTGCGAGCAGTCTGGAACAAGACGATGCCGCGTTCCACGGGCCCGACCGGAAAGCGCACGATGGCATCCATCCTGGCTGCCGCGTCGATGAGCGAGGCCAGGACAGGATCATTCAGGTCAGGGTAGTAGGGCGTTTCACCGCGCGCGATCTGCGCACTGATGAAGCTGGCAAGTACGGGATCCCTGTCGTCGATCCTGACCGCGCTGCAGGGGGGCAGCCTGGCAAAGTCAGGCCGCGCGATCTGGAGGAAGCGGTTCAGGTGCAGCGCCAGCGTGGCGCTCTTCTTGTCCTTGTCCGGCAGATAGAACGACGAGCAAAGGACCGCAGCGTCCTTGAAGATGACGATGCCTTCACCGGGATTGAGTTTCTTCCAGGTCGGTCAGCCTGATGCGCTCCTGTTTCTGAATTCTGACCTGCGGCTGAGCGCGATACCTGGTCGACAGCGTGCTTAAAGAACCACGTCGTAGCTGTCGGCGATACCGAAGTAGGCGTCGCCATCGGCCTTGCGGAACAGGTCGAACGTGTCTTCCGGGTCTTCCAGCGCGAGGGTCCACTTGATCTTGGTATTGGCGATCAGCGATGCCGTTTCGTTGCTTAAGCGTCGCCACGCTTGAGACTTTGCACATCCTGGGTCGAGGCGACCATCATGTAGTTGAGCTCGCGCGCCTGGGCATACAGGGTCGCGATACCTTCCGCAAAATAGGTCTGCAGCTCGTCGTTGATGATGATGGACGGATTGGGAGCGTTGGTGGCGTTGGTGTCGAGAATCTCCGCCTTCGTCCCTTCGAGGCGGTGGCCAAGATCCTGCGCCATGCTCAGCCGGAGCGCGGAGATGTAGAGCTTGCCGAGTGCCGCCGCCTCGGACGCGGACTTTTCCATCGACGGGATCATCACTACCAGGATGCGATTGTTTTGCAGCACGTCGGAAATATCGACGTCCGGGAAGCGGTCCTGGAAGATATGGCCATAGGTATCCATCAGCATGGACAGGGTACGCGCGAATTCCCCGGTCAGGTAGCCGTGCTGGTTGTAGACCTCGGGGTCCCACAGGGTCGGGTCGTGCGCCAGTGCCGCGTTGAAGCCGGGAAGGCCGGTTTCAAAGTACGCCTTGATCGGCAGGAAGGCGAGTTCGGGGATTTTTCCTGCGCGCCCCTCAAGGTAGAGTTCCACCAGGTTCGGCAATGCCAGGTAATGCCGGATCAGTCCGACGGATAGTTCCACCTCGCCCCGGGCCCGCTTGTACGAGAGTGTGCGCAGTACGGCGTCGATCATGTTCAGCGCCCGCTGCTGCCACTTCTGACCTTCGCCGCTGGCTTTCGGAATGATCGATGCCATCAGCTGCAGGATGAAGTCGGCGGAGGCATCGGCAAAGCTGTTCATCGAGTTCGATTGCGCGAGCGCCTTTCGGTAAAGCGACGTTTCCCGCCTCGCGGTCGACCATGGTGCGGAAAGGATCCTCGCCTCCCGTCAGGAAATTGAGGACGACGAAATCGTCTTCCCGGCCCAGCGACAGCGAGAGCGACCACAGGCTGAAGGGAACATTGGCGCTCGCCTTGCCGTCCGCATAGACGCAGCCTGAGCCCCAGCACAGGGCATTGTAGGCCACGCCAAGCAAGGTTTCGCTTTTGCCTGCTCCAGTCGTTGCGGCAAGGAAGAGGTGGGTGCGTGCGTCCGAGTTGGTCAGCCACATCTCGCGACCCTGTTCACCGGGATACTGCGAGCGCAGGTAGCCGAGGTAGAGGATGCCGCCTGCCACCATCGTTGTGCGTGCCAGGCGCGACCTGCTGATCAGGCCGAAGAAGTAGGAGTCCTCGACCAGTTCTTCGCTGTAGTCCGACGCATCGGCGCACCCGAGGTCCTTCGGCATGCGCAGCGGCATGCGAAATCTCACCGCTTCAAGCCGAGGTGAGCATCAGTACCAAGAGTGTCCATGCTTAGCCACAGGAAAGGCTGCCACAATTCCAGTGCCAGTAGCAGCACCATGCAGTTGCGGAATGTCGCCGGGCGGTACAGCGCGTCGAAAAAGCGCGTTGCTTAGGGTCCTGGTGTCCCGCGACAGGGACGACGGCGCAACTTCGTGGTCAGGAGCAGGCGCCATGACGACGTTACTGTCCGGTCCGTTTCATCCAGCGCTGGATGGACGCATCTGTCGTGGTGCCGACATTCGGGTAGACCGTACCGTCGTTCCCGATGATGGCGGGAGTTCCGTGCAGACGCAGCGCTTCGAAGATCCGGTCGTTGGCAGCGATCGCTTCGTCGCCGTCACGGCAAGGGGGCGTTGTCGTGGACCGGCTTGCAATCAACGATTTCCATTCGCTGGCGCGCCTGGCCATGTCGTGACACATCAGCCCGCTGATCGCATTCGACGAGCCCTGGCCGCCGGTGACGGACACCGGGAACAGGTGGATCGTGTAGTCCCTTGCGAGTTTTGCCAGTTGAGGTTCCAGCGCGCGGCAATAGCCGCAGGCCGGATCGGAGAACACATACATCGTGCCCTTGGGGCCATGCGAAAGTTCGATCGAATAACGGCCTGACCGGACACCGTCCTGCATGGCCCTGGCCACCTCTGCTGGCGGCGGTACAGTCTGGGCCGCAGCTGCCACCATGGCGGTGCTTAGCTGCAGGAACTGCGGCGGTAGCGACGGGGGTAGAACGTGGCGGCATGCGCTTCCATGCCGCGCGTGACTGCCAGATTCATCGACAGTGCCAGGATTGTCACCGCGACCGGCGCCACGCCCCACAGCGTCAGGCGCGCGGCGCCGTTGCGTACACGGCGCAAGAAGACGTAGCGCTTGATCACCGACTGCAGGTGCTGGTAAGCATTCTTCGCAAGTTCCGGGCTGGCAAATCGTTCCACCAGAGCCGGGGATGGATCGCTCACGTAGCTGGCGCGGATGGCGTCGCCCTCGATGGCAAAGCGTACCTCGCGGTCGAGGCGAAGGACGGAGATGCTGCCGGTCTGTCCGGTTGCGCCGTACTCCACCAGCATTGCATGGCCGAACAGCCTGATCATATCCTTGTGTTTCATCTTGTTCTCCTGGGTTCGTGGGAGGCCAACAAGCCGATCTTGGCCAGGTAGGCCTCGACGCCGTCCACTGCGGCGTCGAGACAGGGAGCGGTGAGGCGGTAGCCGTGATCGGCGGCAAACGTTTCCCAAAGGGTTTGCGTGAATACGGCCGCCGACTCGATGAACGGGGCCTTGCGGCCGGTGGTGTTCAGCGCATACCAGAGGGCGCGGTCCATGCCCTTGAGCCAACGGAAGTGCGACGACGGCAGCTTACCGAATGCCAGCGCGTCCTTGTGCATTGCGTGCAGGAGCGTGCGCGGGTAGGGATGCCTGGCCAGCCATGCAGTGGCGCCGGGCGCGGCCGCGTGCGCGAACGCGGCGTCGGTCAGGGTGAGGTCGGGGTAGCCGCGTTTTCCCTGCCATGTACCGGTGTGGCATGAGCGGTTCAGCGCATCGAGCAGACGCTGGGCTTCGTCGTGGTCGTGGCCGTCCGCAAGCAGCCGGGAGCCGAATACGGCGAACAGTGCCTTTTCCTGGGGAGCGAGGTCGGCGAGGGTGCCAACGGGCCTTCCGAGGTCGGCGACGAGGAGGGAATGGCAAGTGGTCCGGTCCAGCGCACCATTGACCAGCAGGCCGTGGCGGGCGACCCAGTCCTCGGGGTTGAGCGAGCTGCGATGTTCCGCGAGATCGCTGTTGAGCAGGTTTTCGTAATACAGCGTTGGTATCACGGCCGGTGAATGCGAAGCCATGATCTTCGGCAAGGTCGAAGCCGTAATAGGTCGCCTGGTACGGTTCGCCGGATGTTTCATTGCACGTCGTACACCGCGCATCGTAAGCAGGCCCGGTATCCACACGAAGGCCCAGCTAGGCGTTGTTCAGGCAGCGTAGCAGTGTTTCGGGACTGACCGATCCAGGGACGACCGCGAGGTCCGCGATTTCCTCACGCCAGCGTGTGACTGCCGTCGGCCCGACACCGATGTCGACGACTCCCAGCTGGTACCAAGCCCATTTGAGTGCACCATAAGCGATCTCAGCGTGTGCCGTCTGCCAGCCGAAATATGCAAACAGGGCGAGAAGGGCGGCAACGCCAGCGTAGACCGCTGCCATGTCGTCATGCTCGATGCTGGTGGTTTTCATGAAAGGCTCAGAACAGTGAGTTGCGATAGACGAGACGGATGTAGCGCTGTTTAGGTCCCGGCGTGTGCGAGTGGTAGTGGCCCACGCCGTCCCAGAAATTGCCCCCGGCCCGGTTGATTTCGTAGCGAAGGATGTAGGCTCCTGCGCGGGCGGACCAGCAGAAGTCGTTGGTCAGCATTGCTGCACTAATGCCGAAGTTGACCGCGAGCCGCTGCACCCACACTGTATTGATCTGAAACGGACCGTGGTCAACTGAACCGTTAGCGTTGGCGCTGAGCGTGCCATTCTTGCCGCCTTCGGTGCGGAGAACTGCCAGCATGGCTCGCACCGGGATGGCGTAGTCGCTCGCAGCCTGGATCAGGCACGGCGGAATGGATGCGGTATCGATGCTGGCGGACATGATGGGTCCCCGAAGGAGAGATGTGCGGCCTTTTTGCATGATAGAGCTTGTACAAAAGAAGACGGCGGCTACCTGCGTCGGGCTTGAAGTACATCAAAGTTAGGAGGTTCGCCGGTTCAACTGCCGGTGAGAGGCACTTGCCAAGCATCTAGCTGCTGGCCGTTTTAGCCCGAGTGGTTGGCCTGCAGTGCTTTGATTCGACGAAGGGAAAACGGCTGGCAGAGCCGCTGTGATGTAAGTAGAGTGTGCAGAAATGGACATCGGAAGCGGAAGCGCGATTTGTTATCCGGCATACTGCCGAAATGCTGGGCTGGCCAGTACCCCTCGCAGCGCTACAGTAAGGACGCTACCGTACGCTACGCAAGGTATGCTTGATTTCTAAATGTTTTCAACTCTCTTCATTCCAAGCGCTTTCATCAATCACCAAAGACTCCCGTGCGGATTCCTGTCACCGACGGAGTCGGCCTCAGGCCAAGGCGCCTTCACAAGAGGGTCAAGCCAATCCGCCATCAATGCCATAATCTCCAAGCTTCCAACGAGTTCCATGGCGCCACTTTACTCGCAGTAATCTCATCTATCAACCGACGAAGGGACCGGGTGCGGTCGAGGTCCTTTGCCATTTTCTCGAACCCGGCAAGCGTCGCCAGCAGCTTGTCCTTATTTGCCTTTGCGGCCTCCCATTCCTGTGCCTTTTTGCGACGGACCAGTTCGCGCTCAGCTCGCAATTCGTTCGCCACCTTGCGACAAAGGGCGGCATCCGAGACTGACTGGACAGTCCTTTTGACTTTGTCGCCAATCGTTGCGCGAACGGAGTCTTCGATTTTGCTGCTGTCATGTACGTGGCAGCCATCAACGATGGCTGCGCAGCAACTTCCCCGTTGGAATCCAACGATATTCCGGCGGCCGATACTTCCATTCTGGTTGACGCGCTCCTGCGCGCAGGGGCTTTGGTGGAGGTGGCGGCACCAACTCTTGCGTAATTCGCTCTTGGATACGAACGAAAAAGCGCTGACCATGCAAGTTAAAGCAGTTTCGCTTGCTACCAGATTCATGGCGAGCCCCGCGGCGAAGCGGAGGCAGAGGCGGGTGCGCGTTTTCAAATTTTGCGCCCAGTAACTCAAGCTCATATGCGAATCTATCGACTAGCAGGAGGGTCCGTTCTTTCAAGTCCGGAGAGACTGAAATATCGGCCCAGGTCACGCCCAGTGAGCGTAGGAGCGTTCCCGCAGGACCCGGTAGCCCAGCGCGTTTCGTCGGAAGCCTCGAGGTGGCTAGAGCGCTCCGAGCGGCTTGGCGCCTACTTTCCCGATATCGCTCGTCGTTTTCGTTCCACTCGCGAACGAGGCGCGAGACGAGGCCATACGCAAGCGATCCGCTGGTGGAAAACGGACGATCGGCGTTGTCGCCGTGATTCGCATCGACCCGAGGCGAACTGTCGGGTGGGAGACGGGCCGGATCCATGTCGACACTCCAAGGTGAACGTATGTTCAGTCTCGGCGAAGTGGTGTTGATTGGTGCTGCAAAGAATCAAGAAGTGGGTCGCGAGACTTGGGGTTCAGCACTCTTCTGGTCGGCTTGCGGCGAGGACATGAACTGACGACGAACACGTAGTCCAGTCGTGCTTGCAGAAGTCAACGATCGCGGCGGCAGCGCTTTCCGGCCTGAACGGCTGGGTTTGCGATCAAAGCGGACTTTGACGCCGTTTATCCTCGTCGACGATGCAAGGCTCGCCACTGAGTTCCTCGCGTAGGTACTCCTGGACGATGCCGCACGGGCCACTGCGTTCGGGTAGCTCGCGGATGACCTGGTTCGCGCGCAGAACGATGCCGCGCAGCCGCTTGATTTCCCAGAGCAGGGCGACGATATCGTTCGGATCGCGGCGCTGCGCGATGTCGTGCAACAGTGGCGTGGTCAGCGGTGGACGGAAAGGCATGTAAATTCGCAGAATACTGTATAAATATACAGTATGGCAAATGCCGGAAGTTGGCTGGTCATTTGCTTAAGCAGTGTGAACGTCGACGGGTAAGCGGAGAGGGCGCACTGGCCGTTGCGGGCGATGTGGTCGCGCCGCAGTGCCTTGATTTCATGAGCCCGCAGCGGCTTGTGTGGCCGTTGCGCTTACAGCGCGCAGTTGCGGTTGTAACAGGCAGCTCCCGCCCCGAAGCCGACGACGGCCGTAGCGGCGGGCTTCCAGCCCAATTCTGGAAGCGTTAGCCCTTGGAATTTCCCCGTTGCTCATTGACGGAACCTAACTGTGCAAGAACAGCAGGAAGAAGCGTCTGGTCTATCTCAAAAAAAAATGCAATTTACTTTACGTAGCTCCGCCGATCATTTGTGCATTTCTATATTAACAACCGGAGAAAAGTGGTCTCCCAACTCGCAATTTCCGGTCGGAGCGCGGCCGTAAATTGCTCGAATAGCATAAACGCCTGGTTCGTGGATCTTATAGAAACTCGTCAAATCGTCCAATTTGGTTCCAAATAAATTTCCCGGCAACAGCATAGCGGAACGGTCCTGGTACATCTTTTTGGTTTCTGGGCCGGTGAACGTCAAAGCTTTTCCCGCCGAATCCGTTATCTCGAAACGCAACCAATAGTCTTCCGGTTCCATCAATACGGGAATCTTCAAGACAGACTCGCCAGAATTTTCGATCCACACTTTTATCGGTACAGTTTCACCGATTTTGAAGTAATGACTATCCATTCCCAGCGAAACTTTTAGTCCGCTATGAACTTCACGTCCACATTTTGTTTTTTCCGGAGCCGCCACACAGATGGAGTGGGCCGACGACATGCAGGCGAGCAGTAAAATTGCAGTTTTCATTCGTAGACAGGTCCCCCGTAAACATCCGTTTCGTAAGCGTCACCCTCTTCGCCAGGGTAATCAACGCCGTCCAAATTGTCAAAATAATGCACAAGCTCATGTTCAGCGGTTGATGCAATCACTTGCTCCCTGACCGTTCCGTTCTCAAAACCCTTTAGCAAACTCTCGTTCATCACTAAAGCATTTGGATCGGTGGCTGGGTCATACTGCCCGAGAGCACCTCTTCCCAATCTGGCCGACGTTATCTCTGGCCCTTTTCCAGGCCGAAGGCATCGCTTTACCTTCGTGGCGCTTACTTGACCGTATTTAGCAAAAGCGGACAATTTCCTAGAAGTAAGTTTATTTAGTAAAGAATTGAGTACTCGTGTCGATTTGGGATACATTTTGGCAAATGCTTATGGATACCCTCACCAGCCCACTCGGATCTACGTATGACAGTGGATTTCCGCCAACATAAGCGTAGGTGTTGGTCCCGCCAGCAAGCCCCACCGGATCACTTTGAATATATCTACCGATCGTCGCATCGTAATACCGATTCCAATTTTGCCAAAGACCGGTTTCCGGGTCGTAATACTGGCCAGGAAATCCGAGATTGACACCGCCAATGGCATCGATAACGACTTTTCGATCGAACGGAGAGTTTTCGGCACGCCACACTACAGCAGCATTGGTGTCCGTGATCACTTCCGGTCTGCCCAATTGATCATTGTGAAACGCGAAGAACTGCCCATTCCGCGTCATGCCGATCGTTTCACCGCCAACAAAAATATAGTTGGTTCGAATAGCGCCATTCATCTCCGCAATCAATTCGCCACTTGCACCATATATGAAATGAGTGTCAGAAGTATTCATGATATTCAATTTTGCCACACGTTGATCGAAAGCGTTATTCCGATAATTCGCAACATTGGCGCCGTTGACAAACACTGCTGCTAGTCGATTAAACGGCCCATATTCGTAGGTGCGGGATGAAGTCAGTAGCTTACTTTCGCTGATCAAATTCCCGACTTGATCGTAAGCAAAGTTGCAGAAACTGACCTCCCGCGCTCCAGGAATCCAAACGATTGCTTTGCGGCGAAATGGAGAGAGTATAAGTTATCCCGTCCCTAACGTGACTTACTCTGTTGCCACCTCGGTCAAGATCAAATTTTTGATATAAAGGCGAACCAGAATAATCGACGCTTGCGAGGTGATCGTGTTGCAAATATGAGAAATCGTTTACCGAGAGAGCTGGGTAAGAATTGTTAATGATTTTTTTAATTAAATCCGGTTTGTCAATATACGAATTCATATAGAGAACGCTTAGATCTTGCTTTCCTGGGCTGGTGACCCGTTCAATACGGCCATCCGAATCAAAACTAACCATTCTGGGCAAATTATTTCCAAATCGCCATCCGTACCGCGCACCGCTCACCGGTTGGTACAAGAACGAATCGACGAGAGTTGCCGAACCGCCCGCGAGGTTACTTGTTATCGAACTCAACTGACCATATGCGTTGTACTGATAGGTTAAGATGACTCCGTCAGGATAAGTCATCGTTTTCAAGCGCCCTACAGGGTCGTACGACCAGCTAGTCACATAGATAGATCCTAAAACATTATTTGTTTGGCGTATAATCGCGCCTACAGAATCGTATTCAAAGCTAGTAGTTCCCGTTGAATCGACGATACTCGTGAGTCTTCCTTTACCGTAAGCGCCCACGTCGTAATTAAAAGATTCAATTTGTCCGCCGCTGGACCGCCGTATCATTCTTCCCAACGAATCCCAATCGTAATTTATCGTTTTTCCATCTGCGCGGGTTTCGGTATCTAAATCCCCTGACAAATCGTATGTATAAGTCGTCGTTCCCGTATCAGGGCTGGAAATTGTCAGCCGTTGTCCGAATCCATTGTAGGTATAGTTCGTCTGCAATTGACGCGCATCCCGGACCCATTCCAGTTGTCCAGCTGAGTTGTAGTGCTTTTGAGTAATCTCACCAGCCGGATTGGTCTCGCCTATCAGCCGGTCTTGCTCATCATAAGTGTAAGTCGTCAATCTACCGCTCGTATCCATCCTTGAGCTCAAGTTGCCGTTGGCGTCATAGCGGAGCTCGACCTTTTGCCCTTGATTGCCATTCCTGGTGTATGGCCGTCCTAAAGAATCCAGAACAGTTCGCGATGCAAACGGCGTTGCATCAGTGGCAGCAGGCGCCCCGATTGTTCCGATCGGGAGTTTCCTGGCGGCAGTCGAGTCAATCTGGCGGTTCGCAACGTCGATTAATTTGCGGCTAAATTGCCCCGGTGCATCACCCACATACTCAAGACGACCACTTGGCGTATAGCGGAATCGAATAGCTGAGCCATCGGGCTTCTGTATATCGGCAACCCTTCCCTCTGGCGTGAAGGTAAAGTAAGTTGTGCGGTTCCCGCTTGCTGCTAATAGCGTTGACGTAATCAGGCGTCCTTGTGAATCATAAACGAAGTCGGTCGCGACGCCATTTATATCCGTGTGTCGGCCAGGCATTCCAAGCAATGTATAGTTCGAAAAAGTCTCTTGCTGATTCAGCGGATTGCTGATGCTCGTTAAATTTCCTGTCACATCGTAACTGTAAATGGTATCGAGATTGCCGGAGTTGCGAACTTCAGATATTTTCTTTGTTGCGAGAATTCCGTTGGGATGGAACGTGTAGTTGATATCGGACCGAAGCACAGCGCCGGTGCGCAGATCCGTGTTCGAAACGCTGCTTAACTTACCGCGCTCCAAGCCTGACGTAAAGTATACGTAATCAGTTTTAGCATATGCTATGCCAGCTGAATCCTTAGATGTTATTGACGCGACATCCGCACCGACCCAAGTGTATGCTACCGTCGACGCCGACGACGTGTTTCTCGCCGAAGTTACTGACTGCAATTTTCCCGCCGCGTCATAGACGTATCCGGTTTGGACACCGTTCCAATCGGTTCTTAGCAACGGAAAGCCATTCCCATCATATTGGGTTGCCGCCGAAGACAACGGACATGTGCTTGTGCCTAAGCGTGAAACAGCAGTAATGAGTCGGGCGCCGAGAACGGAAGAGATCCCATAAATGGTCGTCTGCCCTTTTTCATCGACAACCGTGGTGGAATTTGACGCATAGGTGAAATTGTCAACCTCTTCTCCATCCGCTAACCCGCTTTGTCTAACGCGGCGGTCTGGGTAATAGGAATAAGTACTGTATCGAATCCCGTTGATTGAAACTCCAGTCAACAACGAGGCGTCACTTCCCTCGTAGTGATATTGACGAACTGTGGGGGTTGGACCCGGCGAAGTGACCTTGGTTAACATGCCCGTCGTTGGATTGTAGTCATAGCTCCAAATACCCCCGGCTGGATCCTTTATCGAATTTACACGGCTAAAAGTCCCAAACGTTCCGAAGGTAAAGGCAACGGTACGATTGCGAGTGGCATCCGTAATTAACGAAATTCTACCGGCATTTAGATACGTAAAACTAACGGTCGCCCCCTGGTCGTCCGCATAACTTATGAGGCGACCATTTGCGGCATACATATACGACGTATGATCTATGCTCAGGAAAAAATTTTTCTTAAAATTATAAACTAGTTCGTTAGCCGCTGCGTTCCCCACGACACTATAGGTATAGAAACCAGCATCATCCTGCCATCCACCGTAGGTGTAGTCGAATTTGGTTCCTTCCTGTGTTGTATAAGTTATGGTCCGAGGAATACAGTTTCCGTCAGGGAACATTAAGACAATTAGTAAAATTAAAAGACAGGTTCGGGAATTCAACGTTCGAGTACCAATTCAGCGCCGAAAATTCCCCCTGCTGGCTGGCCGCTACAGGTATGTACGTTTCAAATCAAGCCCGTACGGGCCCGCAGTGTAGAAGTCTTGTTCTTCCTTGAACTTCTCGCCGGTTCCAACAACCACAGGATTTTTTTTCGCTGGCAAGGATCGACTGCAGTTGCGACGATCGGATCGAGTTTCAGGGGCGGCTCATCCTTCTTATCTATTTTCTTAGAACGAGATTTTCCGCCACCGTTAGTTGGAGATCCACCATCCATTCGGAAAACACCAGTGTGTCCATCACGGATCAAATGTCCGGTGCAGCTTGTCATTCCGCATTCATCGGCAACCGCATCTGCCCGGGCAAGACCATTGAACATCAGAAGAATTACGGATAATACAAAGTATTTCATACAGTTTATCTTTAAGTGCTGACTCGTTTTTATGGATGTTGCCTCCCAGCAAACAGTAGTTCGGAAATTTCAAAAAGTCAATATTTTTTTTTGGAATACTTATATCTGTGACTCGATGCGGAACGATCGTTTGAATGGATCCTCGCAGCTCAGATTAGAACGGTAGGTGCGCCAGAAGCGAGACCACGTCTACGAGACGGCCTTGGCAGCCTGTCCCTCGCACGTGAAGTTCGGCGGTAGGAGCCGGGCCGGTAGCCCTTGGTCGCGCGCGGCCATCTCGGTATCGCTGCGAAAGCATCGGCGCGATGTGTAGGCATTAGGATTTCGTTCGTCGCCACACGCCGGAATAATTTTTGTCAAAAGATGTCCGAGATTTGATAGAAGGTGATGGCCGCAATGTTTCAATTATCGGGAGGATTGCATGGATATGAACATAAATTTGACGCCGCAGCTCGACGAAATGACGCGGCAAAAAGTAACTTCTGGCTTTTACACTTCGGCGAGCGAGGTTATCCGCGAGGCTTTGCGCCTGATGGACGAGAAGGATCAATTGCGGTCCGCTAAGCTTGGCCAACTTCGGCAAGAAATTCAGGATGGACTCGATGGCGGCCCGGCTGTTGCGTGGGACCCTGAGGAGACCAAACGCGCTTACCGTGCGAAGGAAAGGGCGACAGGCGGCGCGTAAAATATCGACGGTTATTGTCCGTACAGGGGGCCCGCATCGACCTATGCGGGGTCTGGGAATACATCGTGGAAGACAGAAAGGCTCAAGCTGACATGTTTGTCGATTGGCTCGCTGCCAAATTCAAACTCCTAGCGCGATCGTATCCCGGGAAGTGGTAATGGAATGGACGCCCACGTTTAGAACCGGCATCTAAGTGCCGAAGTGGAGATGTCATTAACCGCGTTCCGAAGGGGCACCCGAAATGAAGATTGCAACAGTTGATTTGGCCAAGAGCGTGATCCAGATTCATGGAGTCGACTCACTCAGCAACACTGTTTTGAGGAAACAGATAAAACGCAGCCAGGTGATGGAATTTTTCACCAGGATGGAACCATTCCTGATCGGGATCGAAGCCTGCGGTAGCGCCCACCACTGGGCCAGGAAGCTGGAGCAACTGGGACATACCCTGGAAGCTAATGGCGCCCCAGTTTGTTAAGCACCACACGATTACGGCAACGGCGCAGCTCGTGGTTATAGTTTGGACTACCGGTAATGCGTGCCGTTGTTGTCCGGATTCGCGACGGACGATTTAGCGCGCTGGGCACTTATGCGAGGGCGGCTGACTTTCTATTTGTGACTTCTTGAACTGACCGCCACTATGCTGAACATATTTTGGGACGTATTCGTGAGGTTGATTACTTATGAAGAAATGCCCGCGAACGGACGATCCGATGAGACTGTACCGGGCCTCGCTTTCCCCCCGCCTAAACTCCTGCTGCCGTTGACGTGGCGGCCGCAGTAGTGCCTCAATCATCTTGGCGCAACGTCGATTGGTGTAACCCGGATTCGGATTTGCCAAGAGCGAACGTGGATGGTGCTCCAATGATCGGCAACATGGACATCAATGGCAATCCTTATGGTTGCACGCGGTCAATGTTTGATTAATGCTGCGGGCAAAGCGCGAGTAGCGTCTCGTCTAAAAACTTAGCCGAGCAGGTATTCGAGTTTTGCGGCTAAGTCATGACGATAAACGTCCGGAATTTCGATCTGAAAAGATGGGAAATCGAGACTCATGAAGGTGAAGCAGAGGTGTGCTCTGGCTCCGTCGTTTTCGAACGCCCAGGTACGCAGGAAGTTCAAGGACTCGCAGCGGCTCACCGTCTTCGCCAGATCGACGATCAACAGCTTATGAGTCTTGACGGAGAAGGCCAAATACTCGCCGTCAAACGGTCCTCGCACTTCGAAGTCTGCGGCAAAGTCGTCTGGCGAGATCGACTGGACTTTTCTCGTGAGGCGTTCTCTTCGTCTTTTAATTAATGTGTTGACAGTCCATGATGCTATCACGCCCCAAAGCATCAATTTGAACACAGCGAAGAGGGCCAAGCCAATCCTGACCTCAGGGTCCCCGCAGCGCCACAATATGTAGAGCATCAGGGGAATGACTAAGAGGAATAACGTCACATAATGCAACAAGAAAATTATCGAAAGAAATTGCCCTTTGCGCACGTGAAACTCCTCATTTCTTAATGCCGTCAGCGTTTGGGTTGGCGCCGGACTTCCTGACATGGGGGCCCTTTCGCAGGTGCTCGAGTTTCGTCATCAGAACGTTGACTGAATTTCGAACCGTATCGCCAGCGTCCCTCCCAAGCGTCGACGACGCCGTCCCGCCGACCCAGTTGATTACCTGGTCCGGCACGATCAAAATCAAGTTGAAACAGCTGTGGACGAGGGTAAGGCAAGTCGCGAAGTAGACCAGCAGAATCGCGACCATGCTGAACAGTCCGGTCAGCGAATCGAACTGCACGTTGGCGACTGCAACGCCGAAGATTTCATTGAGAAATGTCCCCCCTACGACCAGCATGGCCCCGCCTCCGAAGAAGCCTATCACCATCAGGATGGGACGCACCATGACATTGAGCAGGAAGATGTATCCGTGCGCCGACCGCGCGCCCATGCCGTCGCCTTCGCCATCAAGATGGGTGATCGCCCAGAGCGGCGCGGCGACAACTGCCTCCAGAACCACCACGAGCCAGTTGATGATCGCGCCGAACCAGATGATGAACGGAACGAGAGGCAGATAGATCGAGAGGCCCACGCCAACCAGTATCATCGGGATGATGATCATCAAAAAAAGGGAGTGATCGCATCAAGAGCTCCGCGCGTGCACTTGCGCCTCCCACCGCATTGACCACCAGCCCGACCAGGTTAGCGCCCGATGCTAGTTCGACCGCTGCCTTAATACCCGCAAATATGACCACGGACGTTTCGGCGGCGCCTAACGTGTAGTCTCCAAGATTTTTCATCTTGATCAGCGGATTCGTTGTCCCGCCTCCGCCGCCGCTCAGGTCCATGTTCGTCATGTAGTAGACAATTTTCTGACCCGGACTATTGAATACCGATCCGAGGAGTCGGCTGGTATCAGTGCTAGTTCGCTCTGTCGTACGCCTGAGCGCAACTGCATTCGTGTCATTGACCTGCTGCATCTTGTAGATCTTTTGAATCGATATGCGGAGGTCGGAGACTCCGATATCTCCGACGAAGTCTTCGCCGTGGGTCTGCGCCTTTCCGGCGACCGCGTCGGAAAGCTTGCTGTTCTGCATGGGCGAACGTCTGGTACCACGCGCCCAATGTCCACCAGCCGCCGGATCTGATGCTTTCGCTCAGCTTCCCGGCCAGATTTGCGATATCGCCAGTCTTTTTCCAGCTTCGCGGTTAACAGATGTCTCATGCACGACAGCAGCGCTGGATGGCGGCGCCGGAATCGGGCAGCGTAGATTGCCCTCCGGCGAGCTGCTGCACGGAGGCGTTCACGAAATCAAGCGCAACTTTAGACAGCGACTGTTGCATCGTATTGAGCGCGGACGCATGCGCCTTGTAGATGGTCATGGTATCGAACTCAGAGAAATCCAACCAGCTCGTCGACCGTCCGTGCGGTTCGAGGCGCTTTTCGTCGATTTCGGCCCCGCCGCACACCTTGCCACGGCTTGCGCTGCGGAGGATGAAGCCGCCTGGCGTGCTGTACTGCTGCACATACTCGTTTCCGAACTGGAGGCCGCCGCTGGCGCCGGAGATCGCCTGGCCTAAGCATTCATCGAGTGCATGCAAAGGTCGGCTTCGAATATCGAGCGCGCCAGCGACCGTGTCGGGCATGGCGGGCTGGATGATCATGCCCTTGCCGTCGCTGAGTGCCGTCACCGCCGCGTCGGTTCCGAGATTGGCGGTCCCGACACCAAGCACTGACGCTCCCCACAGCATCAGCAGCTGGCAGAGCGCCCAGCCGTTCGGTGTTGGAACCAGGGTGGCGATGCCCCACACGATGCGGATCGGGCCCCACCAGGTCGTGCCGCCCTTGCTGAACACGCTGCCGTCGTGGGCCACCTGGGTCAGCTTGCGCCACCAGACGTAGCAGGCGAACAGACCTCCGATCACCAGGAGAGCGCCGTTTGTTATCTGGAACAGGCTGGCCAGCACAGTGTCGGATCCGCCATGCTAGCCTGCAGCCAGCGGGTTGTTGACGATATCGCCGAAGATCGAGACCAGGGCTTGCTTAGCTCTTGTCGCCGGAACGCCGGGCAGCGTCGGCAATGGCGGAGAGCGAAGTGCCATCCTCCCGCAGCCATTCAAGCATCGCCATCAGCAGCAGGAGGATGGAACCTGTTGCGATTCTTTTCATGGCTGTTCTCCTGCCTGCTTACCAAGTTCCGGGTTGAGGACTTCCAGGTACCACCGGCGCCGTTCCCCGATGAAGTCGCGCAGACCACCGCGTTCTTCCTTCGACAGGCGCCTGGTGCGCAGCTGCCACAGGCGCAGCTGGGCCGACAGGGCGGTCATGAAGAACAGGGGTGGGGCGGCCAGCAGCGTGGCGATCGCCAGCAGGCTGCCGTTTGCCAGCGCCCAACCTGACAGTCCGACGACGGCCCCGCAGGTGGCGATGGCAAGGCGCTTCTGGCGCAGGAAGCGTCGCTGCAGCGCTGCGGTTGAGGGTGCATCTTGCGGGCGTGCACGCATCACTTCCTCGAAGCCGCGGGTGATCGGTTCGGCGTCTTGTTGTCGTGTGCGGGTTGCTTGCCTGTAGAGGGAACGTATGTAGACGATATTGTCGGCGTGCGTTTGCCTCGCCTTTTTATCTGCGCGATGTTCATCCGCACCGCCCCGGAAAGGGAGGCGAAGCACGGACAGCATCGCGCTCCCGGTTCCTTTAACGATGGTCCATGCGTGCACGATTTCACCTCTTATAGGTCGATGCTTGCTTTAGCGTCACTGGCCGGTGCGGCCCGGGATCGAGCGGTACTTCTGCGCCAGTAACGGTTCGTATTCCTGGTGGGCCTGGCTCGCCAGGGTGATGCCGCTGATGATCGTGCCTTTCTGGACTTCGTTCTTAAGCGACAGCAGCAGCCAGTTGTTCAGCGTATTGACGCGGATCAGTTCATGCGCAGCAGGTTGTCGCTCTACCATGGCCTGCAAATCGGACTGGTAGGCGGTGTTCATGAGCGGCGGCCTACCTCGAACGTCTCGAATTCGCGCGCCGACATTGTGCCCGTGCCTTTTGTGCGTGACGACGCCATCGTGTTGAAGTAGGCTGCGGCCGATGCGACCTTGAGGGCGTCTTGTAACAACGCCTTCGTGACGGGATTGGGCTGACTGTCCGCGATGCGTTGCTCCAGCGGGTCGGCAGCGGCCGAGACGACCGCGCTGTACTGGTTCATCAGGCCGATGTACTGTGCGCCCGCCGCGGTGTCGGCTTCTATCTTGTGCAGTTGCGGGCCGACAGAGCGGCGGACGGCGTTCTGCAGGTACATGCGCGCGGCGTCGGTCTGTTCGGCAGAGAAGGTCAGGTCCGGTTTCTTCCCGTTCGGACCGGCGCCGGTCTGCACCGTGTCGAAGCGCTTGTCGGCGCCGGGCATTCGCGTCGATACCTGGGGGCATGCCTGGGCGCCGCCGAAGGCCGCGTGGTCATCCGCATCGCAGAACTGG
Organism: Massilia sp. H-1; assembly: GCA_024703915.1. Lineage (GTDB taxonomy): Bacteria > Pseudomonadota > Gammaproteobacteria > Burkholderiales > Burkholderiaceae_D > Telluria_A. Next base: position 5,367,021 of record CP087969.1, read on the forward strand.
GCGTGAATCTTGGCGGCGCGCGACGCGTCGATCGCCTGGGAAACGGCCGGTGCATTGACCGCCTGGGCGATGCCCGCATTGCCGATTGCCGCACCATCGGCCGGACGCAGGGAAGAGCGTGCCGCTTGGGCATAGTCGGCGATCGCGCTGGCTGCCCGCCGATCCCGACTCCGCGCAGATGCTTCCGGGGACTTCATAGTGTTGCCGGGCGTCTTCGAGCATGCGGTTGGTCTGCTGGACCGAATCGAACTCGCGCTGTGCCTTGGCCGTCGCCTCGACCGTGCTGGCGACCTTCTGGCCGTTCTGGTTGACCGCCATGCCGATGTTGTACAGCAGGTTCGAGACGCTGGTATTCAGCGCGGTGACGGAGGCGTTAAGGGTATTGACGGCTGCCAGCAGGGCCGCGTCGAACACGGGCATCCCCGTCGCGTGCGCAGGCGCCGCTATCGCCGTCCCCAGAATTGCGGCGGCGATGGCTGCCCGATTGGATCGTGGTGGCCGCATGCTATTTCTCTCCTGGTATGTTGTGTTTTGCCGCGCTGGCTTGCGCGAGCCTGTCCGCCAGGCGCTCGATGACGGTGCTGTCGTCGGCGCCTTCGGTCGCCGCACGCATCTGTTCGATCGTTTCCAGCGCGGTACCGAGCGGGAAGTGCTCGGCGAGGATGCGCCTGGCCGCGTAGGTGCCGATGCGCTTGTACAGGCGCGTGCGCAGGGCAACATCCTCGAGGGTGGTGGAAAACGCCCACAGCTCGATCGGGCCGACGGTGTTGGTCAGCATCTGGACGATGAGGCCGAGCTTGGTCCTGAACAGGGCCAGGAAGGTGACGCCTTCCGGCCCGGGGCCGACCGCCTCCAGCTGCAGCCGCCGGATGGCTTCGCCCGACACGGCGAATTCCTCGCGCAGGATGCGTTCGTCGCCCGGATTGCCGCCGCGCATGATGTAGAGCGATGTGGCGGCTGCACGCAGATCGGGCGGGTGGTCGGCCAGGTACTGCGACGAGGCCACCACGCGCACGCCGACCTTGCGGCCCTCGCGCCCATCCTTGATCAGCGTTTCCTCGAATGGTTTGAGCCCGCCCGCATTGTGAGTCTCGTCGAAAAACTCGACCTTCTTTTCGTCGTGGATGTCCGCCACGCGCCGGGCATGGTAGGCGCGGTACAAGGGCGGTATCACCGGCATCAGGATTTCCTCGCTGAGGAAGAAGTTCTTGGCCGCCATGTGCCTTGCGAACAGGAACATGATGGTGGATCTGACGCTGCCCTCGGGCGTCTTGCTGCCGATGACGTCACCGAGGTCGATGGCGATGATGCGCGTATCGCTGTTCAGCTCAAAACGGGTACGGGCGTTGAACAGGGCGTAGTTGGCTGCGGCAACGGTGAAGCAGCGGCGCATGTAGCTGAGGACCGGTTCGCCGTCGCCGTGCAGGCGCGTCGCCGAACAGGTGGCGGATCGTTTCGTGATTGAGGTAGCCGGTGAAGTCCGGCAGGAAGGGCACGGCCTGGCGCTGCGCATGGGCGGCTTCGCGCACGCAGCCGGCCTGCGAACAGCATGTCCGTCACTTCGTACCAGGTCGCGCTCGACCACCATTCCTGGTCATGGGCATCGAACAAGCCCGATTCGGCAAGAGCGCGGTCGACATCGGGCACGACGTACGGCTCGTACATCAACTGGGTTTTGCTTACCCGGTCTTCATAAGCGATCGCGAGCAGCATGGCGTTGACGCGCGCAGTCAGCTGGCTGGCGCACGCGTTCCGGATCCGCGCACAGCGCGTTGAGGAAGTCCACCAGGAAGTCAGCTTCGCGGTCGGTTGGGTGCCGGGCGCCGAGCTGGGTATCGAACAGGTTGACCGCGAATTGCGTGCTGTTCTGCAGACGCAGGTAGACGGCCTCGTTTTTGCGGTGCCCCGGCAGCGAGTCGCGCAGCAGCTGGATCTGGCCCATCGAGGAGGGTCCGACCTCCGCGATCATCATGAGCGGCAGACGCATGTTGCTTAGGCGCTGTGTGACGGTGGCGCTGCACATGGCGCTCAGCAGGGCCGACTTGCCGGAGCCGGGGGTGCTTAGAGCGTACAGGTCGATCCAGGTATCCTGCAGTCGGCTGCCGAGCTGGATCGGATAGATCTTGCCGTCGGGCGTGCGCACGATCATGTTCCCGCCGTCGGCCCACGGAGTGGCAGGGCGTTGCAAAGGCAGCATGCTGAGCGCGTCGGGTAAGGGCGGCACCATGCGGTTGGCCAGGTTCTTGGCGCAGAAGGCGGGAATGGTGGAGGCCCAGGCGCCGAGCGGGTCGCCGTGCACCGACGTCACCTGGCAGGTGCCCCAGGCCTGGATGGCCTTTTCCAGCGCAGCCATGCGGCGTTTGGTGCCGGTCTCGCTGTCCGACCAGGTCGATACCGTGACCTTCATCGAGCAGATCGCGTCGGTCTTGCTGCGTTCGGCCAGGTTGAGGAACGATTGGCGGATCTGCTGGTTGGCAGGCAGCATGCCGACAAAGGCGACCATCAGCTGGCGTCCGCGTAGTTCGTCGAGGCCGCCCGGCGCCAGATCGATCCGGATGCGCCACGGGATTTCGCGGTCGACGTTCTGCAGCAGCGCCGCGAAGGGCAGGGGATCCTGGGGGCCGAGCTCCATGGCGAGGTTGCCATGCACCAGTTGGTCGGTGTGGACCAGGTTGCCCTTCGCCTGGACGTCGCTGGTGCAGATCTGGTAGCCGAGCAACGGCGGCGACAGGTCGGAAGTGTCGCTCGCGTCTTCGCGGCCGTGGGGGAGAAGCGGTCACCGGGGAGGACCGGGCGGAATTTCTGCGAGGTCCGCTCCCGGTTGATCATGATGCGCACGGCCCGGACCGCATCATGCGCGCTCATCTGCCGCAGCATGATGCCCATGCTACCGTCCGGGCCACTTCGCTCGAAGTCGAACTTGATGCGCTCGAGCATGGCGTCGTGGCGGTATTTGAGGGCCATCAGCACCGACGCGGGGCTCTGACCGTAATCGAGGCGAGGCAGTCTGTGCCGGGAAGCCTCATGCGCGTTGGCGCAGTTCGCGCTTGCCGTCCTCGGGGCTGAGCGCGTTCATGTGCGTGTACACGACCAGCAGGTTCTGCTCCCAGGCGACCAGGGGCGCGTTGCGCCGGACGCGGTCGAGGATGATGTCTTCGGACTTGAGGCCCATCCTGCGCGCGGCATTGATTTGCGGTTCGGCCAGGCGCATCAGTTCGTCCATGGCGCGCCCAGGGTCGCGCTCGAACGCGAAGGTCAGGCTATGCCCCTGCCTGCGCATGTAACCGTTCTGCCGGACGCGCAGATTCTCGATCATCCGCCCGAAGTCGTCTTCCGACTGGAGCTGGTAGGTCCCCTGGACGTCGAACACGGTCAGCAGCGCATTGTCGCTGCTGACCAGGGTGTACGGGGCGCGCAGCGACGGGTGGCGCCGCAGGTCTTCGTCGGTCAGTCCGACGGCGGTCGCCAGTTCGCAGTAGCTTAAGCCAGGTCGCGACCGACCATGTACCTGGCCAGGTAGGCGAGGATGTCCTCGACGGCCGCGACGCTTGACTCCATCATTCCCATGCCGCTCTCCTATATGGGCGGATTCATGACGGCGTGGACGGTCCGGCTCCACGCGTTAATCGGAAACGGCGCATACGCTTCGCCTGCCCACCGTACGGCTTCCCTGGCGAAGGCGCCGGGGTGGTAAATCAGCGCCAGGCCGGAGAAGGCGAATTCGCGCAGTTCCCGATTTTCGGCCTGTTGGCCAGGCTGAGTGCGTCGGCGAACGCTGCGGCGCGCTGCTGCCCCAGGCCGGGGTGACGTAGTCGCGGTGTGAGGCTGCCCAGTTCAGTACATCGCGCGCGGCGGCCTTGTCGGCGTCACCGCCGCAGTGCAGTGCCACCATGAGTGTGCGTTGCAGATGATTCACATCGGCGGGAGAAAGACCGGGCAAATACGCGATCACGGCAAACTGCTCCGGCATGTCGCCCAGGTGCTGCCAGCCATGGCACAGCGGGTCGCAGGTCCACAGGTTGTCCGGGTGCTCGTCCCGGTGCAGATCGTTTGCATGGTGGACCAGGTTGTGTGCCGAACGGTAGCCGCAGAAGCGGCAACGGTAAGCATCCCGCGCCAGAGCGGCTTTGGCGGCATCGACGGTGACCGGCGCATTCCAGGTCGTGGCGGGCGTGACGGGCCGCTCCTGGCCCCAGACCCGGCACGCATCCGACAGCGACAGGACGGCGTGCGGCACAGAACCCTCGGCGCGGGCTCGGCCGGAGGCTTCCTTGTTTGTGGCGATTGTGTCTGGCATCGTGGTCTCCGGGGTCGGCAGGCCTTTGCATTGCTGGCGTTCAGCCGGGAACGACGCCGAGCTCGCTGCGCTGGATCCCGATCGACTCATCGGCTTTGATCATCACGAAGCCGATCGCGCCCAGCGCCGCACCGGCGGCAATCGGGACGATGATTTGCTGGCCCTTGATGTGGCTTTGTTCTCCCTCCTTGCCTTTGCGATACCAGTTCCAGCCATGCTTAAGCTGCTAAGCACTGGCGAATCCCAGCGCGGCAAAGATCTTGCCCAGCGAGAGCTTGATCTTGTCGGCCTGGTCGCCCGCGACGTTGACCATGCTTAGCCACGCCGTCGCTCTGTTGGGCGCTGGCGGACGTGGCAAACAGGAGGCCGCCGCAGACGATGGCGGCGCTGATGGTCATCAGGCGTTGCTGCGACGGAGAGTGTGCGTACAATGCCTGACGATCAAGCAGGCTGGCGTGGGCCTGGAGCAGGGCGTAGCCTGCACGATCCCAGATGGTCCGGATGTTCATGTTTGTGCTCCTTAGGGTTGATGGGACTACCAGTAAATATGGGCCGTCTGGCGGAAGCGTTCGATCGTGTCGGCGATCTGGATGAGAAGGCAGCCGCCGATCATGTGGGTCAATGCGCGCCACTGGAAGTCTTCCGAGCCCTGGGACGATTGCCCTTCGACGGCCGCGCGCTTGAGGAGGAGCAGCCCCTTGAAGAAGTAGCATCCTCCAGCGACGCTGACGATCGTCAGTACCGCGTTGATGGCATCGGAGAGCTTGCCGAAGTCGGCCGCCTGGGCATACGCTACCGGACCGTAGTCAATGGTTCCGGCCGCCATTGAATTCCATGACTTGTTGATGATCAGTCGCAGATTGAGCAGCAGCGCGCCAACCACAATTACCGGGATGACCTCATGCGGCAGGTGACCGGGTTCTGGCCGGGCAGGCGGGACGCACGCGACATTCTCAGCAGCGCCGAGCCCGTGTACAGGATTCCGACCACAGCGCCCAGGGCCCACAGCAGTCGCCACATCGCGGCAGGAAATTCCTTTGCGAAGTGGATCAGCATTTCGGAAATGTCCATGGTCGCCCCTTAGTGGATCGCGCCGCGGTCGGTCAGCACCCGGCGCTGCGGGATCGATGCTGACGATGGTCATGTTGCCGAGCGTGTCACCGGCGCCCACAACATGCACGTTCTCGCCGTCGGCGATCCAGGCCTGGCCGCGGAAAATCGTGTTCAGGCGGTAGTTGCCCGGGGCTGCAGGTGGCTCGCGGTCATTTCTGTGCCGGGCAATCCGGCGATCTTGCGCCACGCTGGCTGATGCGCGGGTAGGTTCGCGCGGCGCGGACGACCCGGAAGCGCTCGGCATGGCTGCGAGCCGCTGCTCCAGCGCGAGCAATCTGCGGTTCACTGCATCGATTGCCTCGATCATCGCGGTTGCCTGTGCGGCCTGTTGTTCGATGATGGACGCTGCTTAGGGGCATGGGGCCGACCTTGGACACGGCCAGGCTGGCCTGCGGCTCCGGCGCAGTGGCCTCCGGCCGCACTAGCAACCCTCGATTGGTCGGGTCGACCGGGGAGGCCGAAGCGGCGACGAAGGCGGCGGAGTCCTCTGCAGCGCGGCGGCAGTTTCCGCTGTGCGCACCGGCGGCAGGAGCGCGCCCTGGTTGCCCGTGTGCGGCGCGTCCGGCCACATGATCCATACGGCGGCGAACAGCAGCGCGACCGCGCCGAAATGCGGCAGGCCGACGCGCGCGGCGAGCGATTTTTTGCCCGATGGCGGTGGCTTGCAATCCGGCTTTGGTGGGGCTAGGCGTACCGCTTCCGGCCTCGCCAGGCAGCAGATTCATGTCGAAGACGTCAGGCCCCGGTTCAGGGCTCAGCGGCAGTTCCGATTGTTTCATGTGCTGTTCTCCCCGGTTTCACTGAGCTGCTTAGGCGCAGGCTGTACTTGATGCCCGGACCTGTGGCAGCTGGAATTCGTCGCTGGCGTAGACGGGTTCCGATGAAGCGCACGCCGATCGTTTCGTCGCGCGGATCAGGACTTGCCTGACAGGCAGCAGGGCGGCATCGCTGCGCAGCACTTGTCCGGTTTCGGTGGCGACGCCGCCTGCAAGCAGCCGCGCCCGCGATGGTGCGGCCCGACGGCGTGCCGCTGCGGGTTTGGATGATGCCGCCGATCGGGGTGACGATGGTCTGCGTGTCGGCCTGTTCAGAACAGCTGCCCGGCTCTGCCGAGTCCGAGTGCGAGCGCTTAAGCAGTAGGATGCGCGAAAGGTATCTGTTGTTGACCTCGCCCGACAGCGCGCTGCGCATGGTGTGCTGGTCGATGGGCCTGGCGTGGATCCGGTACGTCCGGCCATTCCAGGCCATCTGCGTGAACGTCATGTCGACGCCGTTGTTCATGCGCTTGTATCCGGGGGCGTAGACAGCCGCGCCCGCATATGGCCCGGTCGCGATCTGGGCTTCCACCGTCGAGGTTTCATCGGTGTCGATGTCGGTGCGCAGGACGGCAGGCACGACCGTAAATCCTGGGACCAGCGGTGCGGGAGCTGCTGCATCCGCGCCCGGCGCCATGCTTGGCGCCGCGACCTGAATTGCGGCAGCGGGCGTGACGGCAATCGCATCGCTCACGCGCGCAGCCGTATGAGGTACGGCGAGCCAGTTATTCATTAGCGCCTGCCCTTGTTCGGCGAGCCGCTGCTGCGCCCGTCCGTCCGTGCCTGGGACCGGCGCCTGGGTGGCCGTGCCGATGGCCTGCTGCGCCGGGGAAGGCGGCGGTTCGGACGCGGTGGTGACCGCCGCTGCCTCTGTTGGCGGCGGTGGTGGAACCGCTTGCGGGCGGGCGGAAAAGACGGACAGATAGCTCTCATCGGCCTGCGATGCCGCAGCGGCGTTGCGGAGATTGTACTTCTGTAGCACCTCGCCATAGTGCATGCTCTCCGGAACCGGCGCGCCGTGGCTGGTCTGGATCGCTCCCAGGTTTGACTGCGCCGGGCCGTTCGGTGCGGCGTAGCTGTAGACCAGGTAGCAGACGGCAGCGAGCGCGGCGGCGCCCCCGGCCAGCACCACTTTCGAATGCCTCCCCACGTCCGATTGAAGCGTGCTCATGGCGGCCTCCCTAGTCGATGTCCAGTTGCAGCGTGACCTGGCGGTCGCCGTCAGACAGCGCGACGAATGGGGTGGGCGCGAGCTTGTAGACGCGGGTGCCGTCGTCCACCGCCATGCTTTGCTCGTAAGCGCTGCGGATCGGCAGATCGGTGCGCACGAAAAGCGCGCCGTCCAGGGACCAGACACGGGTCCGGGCCGGGGTGATACCCGCCACCTTCACCTGTTTGGCGGCCCTCGGAGGGAGTCCGTCGAGAAAGCCCTGCATTACGTCATCGTAGAGGGCGATCTTGGCGGGGTAGAAGCGACGCCTGGCGGCGAGCCGGGCGCCCGCCCGGGAATGCGCAGGTCGAGCCGGTAGTCAACGACACGGCTACCTGACTTGCCGTCCGGCTCGCCAGTGACCAGCTTGACGACCACGGGTGTGGCGAAACCCTGGAGCAGCACGCTCAGATTGCCATCCTCGTAGGGCGACAGGGCAGAAACCACGACCGTGGCGGTACCTTGCAGCCATTCGACGTCAAAGATGCGGTTGTCGGAAACGCGCGGCGCGGTGGCCAGCGGCCATGCGTTGCCATGCCTGCGTCGAGAAACAGCAGGGTCGAGGTTTCGCCGGGCAGCAGGCGGGCGATCGGCAGACTCGATCCCGGTGACAGGTCCACGGTCGCTGCTGCTGATGCGCGGGAGCGTGCGCACCGGCTTGTATGCTTTGGCCTTGCGGGTGCGCTCGACGGCCCTGCGCATGCGGATGATTTCTTCTGCCGTGAAGGGGGGCAGGATTCCGCTCGCCTGGTCGGTCAGGTTGGGCGGCGCCAGCGGTGGCAGGGGCGCGATACCGTCGGCACTGGCGGGGCCCTTTTGGGCCGAACGTGCCGGTGCCTAAGCCGCCGTGGCGTAGTTGGCCTAGCCCATAGCTTGACTGCTGCACGGTCTGAGCGGCGACCGGCGCAGCGCGGCCGCTCGGTTCCTGCGGGGGCGGCGGGAAGGCCTTGCCCGTCGGCTGCGGCGCCGCAGCGACAGGCGGAGCGATGGCGGGTGCGACTGGCAGTGGCTGCGCCTGCGCTGCTGCCGTCGTGATGGCTGCGATCAGTGCCGTGCGGAAGATGCGATGCATGCTGAGCTCCTTACATGGGCGCGGTGACGAGCTGGCCGATCCCGATCCCTTCGACCGAATCGACCGTGGAGACGCGCTCGATGCGCACGTTGGCGAGGAAACGCTGCGCGGGCAGGCGCGTGGACTGCCCTTCGAGACGCACTTCGATCGGCAGTTCGACGATCCACTGGTAAACACCGTCCTCGATCCCTTCGCGCGTGAGCACGCCCGTTCCGGCGGAGATCGACATGTTCATTCTCCTTTCCTTCACGGCGTCCAGGACCCCGGCGTTTTTCAGGGCATCGAGGAAGGATTTGAACCCGGCACGGGTGTAGCCGGGACGGACGTCCTCGAGCTGCTGACGCCAATTCAGGAAATCCATCGTGAACGACCGGGCTACATTGTCCCTGGCGTACTGGATGACGTCGGCCGTCTTGCGATAGGGCTGCGATTGCGGCACCAGCGGGACAAAGCGTCCATTGTCGGCGGCAAAGTACTGGCGGTCGGGGTGGGTTGCCTGCCAGCCCAGGTAGAGATTGGACAGAGACAGGGCGACCACCACGCCGGTCAGAAGAAAGTTCAGCTTGACGGAGGCGCCCGCGATGGACTGGATGTGTTTGCGATCTTCCATCTGCCGCACCGCGGGTGTGAGCGCATCGACGGTCCTGTGCAGCTGACGCTGAATGGTCGCGTACATGCCGTCGCGCTCTCCGACGTCGGTATCTACGGGAGGCAGGTCGGATTGGGGCTGGGCAACGGGTGAGGTCACGGTCGTCTCCTGAAGGTCATTTGTACTTTATGCCTAATACAAAAAACCGCCATCGTGCACATGCATGCTGTTTGACCGCCATCAGCAACCGCGCCGGACGCGGCACGGAGTCCGGACTTGCAGGGAACCGGAAGCGCCTGGCGCGATCGGCCGCCATCGAAGTTATTTGATTTTCAATAAAATTATTTTCGACCGGCCAGATATTGTGATTACGAAATATGAAAGAACTCTTCCGGCTTCATGATAGGAAATCAGATGGATGCGATGGCAATGAGGGAAGTCCTCGGTGTTGGATGTGGATGCGATTGGCGGATCGAGGCGACCGAGGCGGCAATGCGGATAGAGAAAGAGATCGCGCGGGTGCTGTACTCACAAGTGATCATGCGCAAGGCGAATCGCGCATTGCGGGGAAGGCAGAACCGATGTGTTGCGCGCGATGGATTTTTCGCACGAGCATATTGCCGAACTGGGGAGACGGCACGCAGCGGGCAAAGACGGGTTTCCTGCATACGTACTTCGCGGTAATGGCGAACTGATCCGCGTGCTGCGAAGACGTCAGCGCCAACTTGTCGGCGCGCTGGACCGGAGCCCCGGCACTCCGGTCATCGTTTCGTTCCAGCGCCATGCATGCCGCCCTTCCAGCGTGGTATCGGAGCCGCAATGTGCTCCTTGTTGAGTTCGATAAGTCAGCGGCGACACCGCGGACAGCCTACCTGCGCTGCTGCGTGACGGCCATCTCGGTCCCGAGGCGATTACTTGCGCCGGGCGCGCATGGCGTACGGCTGTTTCCTGGCTTGTTGCCGTCGCTCTCATTGCCAGTCTGGCGCGGTGGGGCGCGTGGTTCGTTTCGATCCTGATGCCGCGAAGTATTCACCACGTGCCATCGTTCGGCGTGCTCGGTCACGCAGGTTGTCCCCACGAATCGTCCTGCTGCATCCAGGACTGGTCTCATCGCAAGGGCGGACGACTGTCCCAGGTGATGCAGTTTGACGTGGTCATGCAAGCAGAACCGATTCACTTCGGAATTGGTGGGCCAGGTCGGCCCCCCAGACTGATAGCAGCCGACCATTTTCACCTTCGATGGTCGCGACAAAACATATGGGTCCTCCGTGCCTATGCAGGAACGGTGCCATCCCGCTGTGCAACACCGTTCCCGATAGGGGTGGCACGTCAGGATACGGATGTTCGCCTGCTTCGTCGGGCATGGAAGCATCACCCCGTTTGTTGCGTGCGCACTCGTTCCGAAAGAAATCCAGTTCGCGCCGGTGCAGTGGTCTGCGGGTGACATTACAGGCGCCCGCCTCATTCTCCAGAAAAGTGCGCTTGACGTATTCCTCAAGCAAAGGGCTGATCGTCCATAGCGCGTGCCCGTAGTCGTAGACATGCTCGAACGGGGCCGCAATCAACAGCGCCGCAAACTGTTTGCGTCTGGGATCCTGAATGGCCGCGAGTGCGGCGGCATCCAGGCGCGCCCACTCCTTGATTTCGCCAGGCGTGTAGTCCTTATCGAGATCAACCTGTCCGAGACGATCATGAATGGACAGCATGTGTTCGCGCTCGACGTCGAGCCTGCGCGCGGCACCGACCGAGTCGTCGGCTGGAAGTCGGCATGTCGGGATCGGGTTGCGTGTTCATGTCTATCCTTTTCGGTGCTTGTCAGCCTTCGAATGGCTCTGTACTAATAGACGGCAGCTGCTGCCCTGGCCTGTCGCATCCGCAGCGAAGGCATACCCGGATCGACGAGGGGTCGCGCAGGCATGGGCGGATGGCGTCAGTTTCATGCTTAGCCACATTCGGGACAAGTCGTTGCGATTTCCGAAGCTCGAATTTGTGCCGATAGAAATGGCGGGGCGCCTTCGCATTGGCGTTCTGCCGCATCGTCGCTGTGCAGGTCTGTCAACGCCGCATGGGAAGGCGCGCTTCTTGCCACTTCCATCCTGTCCTCATTGCTTAGGCGCGCCAGACCGTGACAGCCAGGCGCGCGCAGCAGCGATGCGAGCACGGTGCGCAATGTCGTCAGCGCGCGGTCGCCTCCTGGATCCGGACCTTGTGCGCTGTGTTGGCGACGGCATGCTGAAAGCCCCGTTCGCCGCTCACCTCGTTCGTGATGTCCTGCGCGGATGCCGGTACCGGTTGCCGGGGTTGTGAAAACATCTCGTACGCGTGCGTCAAGCGCTGCCAGCCCACCGGGCCAAGCAGTTGGGGGCCGCTATGGGCGTCCAGGCCGAGGGCGGCCAGCAGCGCCGACGGGAGGCCTAAGCACGGGTGGTCCAGCTCATGGCGTCGTAGTAGACGCAGTGAAGGGCCAGCAAGCCGTCGAACTGTGCGGCGGCGTAGGCGCTGCGCTCGGGAAGGCGGCAGCGGATGCGCAACTGGTCCAGTGAGTCCGACAGGCGCCCGATCTTGAGCAGATTGAGCCAGTCGTCGCGAAAGACCGAAATCAGTTCGCCCGTGAGGGCGGCCTGCACCCACTGGTCGATTGCCCGCGGCTGGGGCCGATGTTGCGCACTCTTTTTCATGATTGACTCCTCGATGTCTGTTGTGCCGAGACGGCATTGGACAGGGCTCGCTAGACCGGCGCGTGACGTCTGGCGCGGCTGCGAAGGCGGTCGAGCTGGGTTTGCTGCGGGGGAGGGCGTTCAGGCGCGACCGGTGGCCAGGTGCCCTTTAGTTTTCGCCTTGAATACCACGGGTACATCATGGCTTCGTCGATGGCATATTCGCCCCGTGCCGATTTCCATACCAGGGCGGGCGTGCGGTTGCGCAGCAGGAATCGAGCACGTGCTGCACCTGGGCCGGGGTGATCCGTTCTCCGACCGAATCGGCATAGAAGTTGAGCGCGTCGGCGTCGTAGGCGCAGAAAGCGCGAACCTTGCTCCAGCAGACGCCACAGGACCGCCTGTTCAACCGGTTTCAGCGACAGGAAGTCGGAGGCCATTTGCTGTTCGTCGTCGACGGAGCGCTGAAAGGCGGCCCGCAGGATGACGTCTTCAAAGCGGGCGGCGGACTGGTTCAGCGGGTTCAGGACTTCGCCGAGGGCGTGCGCGAAAAAACTGCAGTAAGCAGCTGAACATGTTGAATGCGACAAGCAGCTTGTCGATGTCGGCGGGCACGAGGTGGGGGCGTTGGCGTTCCACCAGCCGGGCGACGTGAGTGACGAAGTCGCGCCCGAGGTCGGGCATTTTCTGAATTGCCGATCCGTAGAACGGGGCGCTGGTGGTGTTGACCAGGCGCAGCAGCTTGTCACGATCGGACCCGGACATGATCAGCATGAGGTTGATCTCGCCCGGCTGGTTCAATTGGTCCCGCGCCGATTTCAGCGCCATCATGGCCGATTCTGCCCAGGTCGCTCGTCAAGGCCTGCTGCGCCTCGTCGATGATGAGGGCGACGGGCTTTTTCGCAGCAGTGTGCAGCGAACGCAGTGCGTCGGTCAGCGTGGATCCTTCGACGCGGCCGATCTTCTTGGTATCGATCTTGAGGGTGCTTAGAAGATGTTGACTTCGTCGAGTCCCATCGACTTGGCGGTCCGTGCGACCGGGCCGAGGACCCTGGCCAGCGCCGCGCCAATGGTGTCGGAAATGAGCGCTGCCGGGTCGCGCTTCTGGTCGGCCCACAGGTCGCAGTACACCACCAGAATGCCGCGCGCTTCCAGTTCGGGACGCAGATCGGACATCAGAAACGTCGATTTGCCAGTGCGGCGGGGGCGCGGCCAGGAACAGGCCGCTGCTGGAGTCGCCGAAGACGGCGTGACCTTGCAGGCCGTCGGCGAGGGTCTTGGCGAGAATGGGGCGGGGGAAGTGGTCCATGGCAATTATGGAAAATTATTCGCAAGTGGATAAAATTATGGTGCCTGTTGTGGAGCGACATAATTGCGATTCACATCGTGGCCGATCCATCGCGTGGCGGCTTCGTTTTTTTTGTATGATAGGTCTAATACAAAATAAGTCCGGCGCTACGTGCGCAGAGTTTGATCTTTGTCTTGCTCATTTCTGGGGGGATATCGGGTCAGGCGCGAGTAGGTCCACGCAGGACGATCACAGCGTCGTCGATGACGCGACGACGCGACGCGACGGTTGCGCACCAAAAGGCAGGCGGGGATGCGTGGGGGAAAGACGAGACTGCGTGTGCTATCATGATTTCACCATGAGAATGATGAGGCTTTCCAGGCTGCTCGTTGCCGCCATCACATTGTTCAGCTTGCTGTTCACGCAGCTCGCTGTCGCTGCCTACGCGTGCCCGGCATTGAGCACGGCAACTCCTGCCAGCCTGGTGTTCGACCGGACATGCCGGACTGCCAGGGAATGCAGCCCGAGCAAAGGCGGCTGGCCTGTGCGCCGCGCACTGCGAGAAGGCGCCCCAGTCGGCCGATACCCCATCCATTCCTGCGGTTGCGCCGTTTATCCAGGGGGCGCTCACCGTCGTCCTGTCCCAGGGCGATAGCGTTCTGCCATGGACGCCGCCGCCAGCCGGGTTCCAGTCGCGCCGCACCGGCGCGCTGCCGCTTACCATTCGCAACTGCTGCTTCCTGAATCTGATCTACCCGATTGCTTGTTCACCGCCGCTCGGTCAATCCCTTGCGGCCGTTGCCCATTGCTTTTCGGAGATCCCATGCATTTCACCACCACTTCAGCGCGGCGCTGGCGACGCGCTTTCCTAGCCGCTTTATTGCTGCTGGCGTTCGGGTCCAGCGCCATTGCGGACAGCGAGCCGCTCGGCTTCGAGCAATCCCTGCAGATCGCGGTTGCCCGCTCGCGCCAGCTTGCCTAAGCATCGATTCGGCCGTTGCCGCCTCGCGCGAGATGGCGGTGGCGGCCCGCCAGCTGCCAGATCCGATACTCAAGGTTGGCGTCGACAATCTTCCAGTGTCGGGCGCGGACCGCTTTTCCCTGTCCGACGATTTCATGACCATGCGCCGGATCGGCGTTGTGCAGGAGCTCACCGGCGCGGTCAAGCGCGATCGCCGCGCCGACGCCTTCCAGCGCGAGGCCGACCAGGCGCTGGCGGAAAGGCAAGCGGCCGCGGTCGCCATCGAACGCGAAACGGCGATCGCGTGGCTGGACAGCTTTTTCTATCAGGCGCTCGCCCAGCTCGCCGCCGACCAGGTGGCGCAAGCGCAGCAGGAAATCCAGGCAAGCGAAGGCGCGTATCGGGGTGGCAAAGGCAGTCTGGCGGAGGTGCTGGCCGCGCGCAGCGCCCTGGCCATGGCCGAGGACCGCGCCAGCGAGGCGCAGCGACGCCGCACCAGCGCGGCCACCGTTCTGGCGCGCTGGATCGGGGACGCCGCTGCCAGACCGCTGGCACCGCCATGGCGCTGGACCGGATTCCGTTCGACAGCGGCACGCTCGATGGGCACTTGGTTCACCACCCGCAACTCGTGGTCATGGATCGGCGGGTCGACGCCGCCCTGGCCGCGGTGCGCAGCGCCGAAGCATCCAGGAAAGCGGATTGGTCGGTCGAGCTGGCATTCCAGCAGCGCGGCCCGGCGTTCTCGAATATGGTCTCCGTCGGTGTGTCGGTGCCCTTGCAGTGGGACCGCAGGAACCGGCAGGACCGCGATGTGGCCGCCAAAGTCGCCCTGGCCGACCAGGCCCGGGCCGACCGCGAGGAAGCCCAGCGCACGCACGTGGCGGAGACGCGCGTGATGATCGAAGAATGGGACAACGGCCAGGAACGGATCGGGCGTTTCGAGCGTGAACTGCTGCCGCTGGCGGCCAAGGCGTGTGACGGCTGCCCTGGCCGTCTATCGTGGCGGCAAGGGCGCCTTGTCGGATGTGCTCGCCGCACGGCGGGCCGAAACGGAGGTGCGCCAGCAGGCGCTGGAACTGCGCATGGCGAACGCGCGCCTGTGGGGGCAACTGCATTTCCTTTTCCCGCATGGCATGAACGGAGACGCGAATTGAAAACGAAGATGATCTTGATTTCTCTGCTTGCGGCCTCGCTCCTTGCTTAAGCGCCGGTGTCATGCTCTACCGCGCCGGAAAGAGTGCAGGCATGCACACTGGCGTGCCGATGGCCGCGAACGGCGCCGCCAGGCAACCCTTGTACTGGCACGACCCGATGGTGCCCGGCCAGCGATTCGACAAACCCGGCAAGTCGCCCTTCATGGACATGCAGCTGGTTCCCGTGTACAGCCGGCGAAGCGGACGACGCGGGCAAGGTCGCCATCAGCGCCCGCATGCAGCAAAACCTGGGCTTGCGCACCGGCGAAGTGGTGCGGGGGCCGATCCGGTCCACGATTTTCGCGGTGGGCAGTGTCGCCTACAACGAGCGCGACGTGGTGCTGGTCCAGGCGCGCAGCGGCGGCTACGTGGAACGCCTGCATGTGCGCGCGCCGCTGGAAGTGGTGCGCAAGGGCCAGCCGCTGATCGACTTGTTCATCCCCGACTGGGTGGCGGCGCAGGAGGAGTACCTGGCAACGCGCCGTATGCAGGGCGCCGCCGTCGACGGCCTGACCGGCGCGGCCAGACAGCGCATGCTGCTGGCCTAAGCATGGACGCCGGTCAGGCGCGCCTGGTCGAGCGCAGCGGCAAGGTGCAGCCGCGCATGACCATCCTCGCCCCCGCCGACGGCGTGGTGAGCGAGCTGCTGGCCCGCGAAGGCATGGCGGTGGCGGCGGGGACGGCCCTGTTCCGCATCAACGGTGTGGCCAGCGTCTGGGTCAACGCCGAGGTGCCGGAAGCGGCCGCAGGCCTGGTGCGGCCGGGCGCCGCAGTGCAAGCGCGCACAGCCTAAGCATACGACGGCAGGGTTTTCAGCGGCAAGGTCGGCACTCTGTTGCCGGAGGTGAATCCCGCCACGCGCACCCTGGAAGGCGCGGATCGAACTGGCCAATACGGGCTAAGCAGCTGGTGCCTGGCATGTTCGTCAATCTGACGTTCCCGCAGTCCGGCAGCGGTGATGCCTTGCTGGTGCCGTCCGAAGCGGTGATCAAGACGGGGCGCCGCAGCGTGGTCGTGGTGGCGCTGGGCGAGGGCCGCTTCGCTCCGGTGGACGTCGAGACCGGGGCCGAGGCCGATGACAAGACCGAAGTGCGCAGCGGCCTGGAAGGAAGGACAGAAGGTCGTGCTGTCCGGCCAGTTCCTGATCGATTCCGAGGCGAGCTTGCGCGCTGCCTTTCCCAAGATGTCCGAGACCACGCCGGTGGCGTCGGGCATGCCTGTCCACCATGGCGCTTAAGCACGGTGGAAAGAATCGACGCCGATGAAGTGACGCTATCGCACGGTCCTGTGCCGACCCTGCAATGGGGCGCGATGACGATGGGCTTCAAGCCGCCCATGCCGGCATGGGATGCTTAGTGGCTGTCAAGGTTGGCGACACCGTCGCGTTCACCTTCCAGCAGGACCCGGACGGCGCCTTCACGCTGACCAACATCGCGCCAGCCAAGGCAGCCGGAGCGGCCAAATGATCGCGCGTCTGATCCGCTGGTCGATCGCCAATCGCTTCCTGGTGCTGCTCGCCACCGCCCTGATGACGGCCTGGGGCGTGTGGTCGCTGTCGAAGACGCCGCTCGACGCGCTGCCCGACCTGTCCGACGTGCAAGTGATCATCCGCACCAGCTTTCCCGGGCAGGCGCCGCAGATCGTCGAGAACCAGGTCACCTATCCGCTGACCACGACCATGCTGTCAGTGCCGGGCGCCAGGACGGTGCGCGGCTATTCGTTCTTCGGCGACTCCTTTGTGTACATCCTGTTCGAGGATGGTACGGATCCTTACTGGGCTCGCTCGCGGGTGCTGGAGTATCTGAATCAGGTGCAGTCGCGCCTGCCATCCCAGGCCCGGGCGTCGCTGGGTCCGGACGCGACCGGCGTGGGATGGATCTACGAATACGCGCTGGTCGACCGCAGCGGAAAGATGGACCTGTCGCAACTGCGCGCCCTGCAGGACTGGTTCCTCAAGTTCGAGCTGGAAGGCGGTGCCCAACGTGTCCGAAGTGGCCAGCGTCGGCGGCATGGTGCGTCAGTACCAGGTCGTGCTCGACCCCGATAAGTTGCGCGCGTTTTCGCTATCGCACGCCAAGGTCATCGCCGCCATCAAGGGCGCCAACCAGGAAACGGGCGGGTCCCTGATGGAGCTGGGCGAAGCCGAATACATGGTGCGCGCGTCGGGCTATCTGCAGTCGCTCGACGACTTCCGCAAGATTCCCCTGACCACGACCGAAGCGGGGGTGTCGGTCAGGCTGGGCGATGTGGCGCGTATCCAGCTGGGGCCGGAAATGCGGCGCGGGATCGCCGACTTGAACGGCGAGGGCGAAGTCATGCGGCAGGCGTGATCGTCATGCGCTCGGGGAAGAACGCGCTTGAGACGATCGCGGCCGTGAAGGACAAGCTGGCAAAACTCCAGCCGGGGCTGCTTACCCGGGGTCGAGATCGTCCCCGTCTACGACCGCTCGCAGCTGATCCGGCGCGCCGTATCCAACCTCGAAGAGAAGCTGATCGAGGAATTCATTGTCGTGGCGCTCGTGTGCGCGATCTTCCTGTTCCACCTGCGCTCGGCCCTGGTGGCGATCGTCTCCCTGCCGCTCGGAATCCTGGCCGCCTTCATCGTGATGCACTACCAGGGGGTGAACGCCAATATCATGTCGCTGGGCGGGATCGCCATCGCGGTGGGCGCCATGGTCGATGCGGCCGTGGTCATGATCGAAAACGCCCACAAGCATATCGAAGCGTGGAACCACACCCATCCGGGCGAAAAGCTCGGCGGCGACGCGCACTGGCGCGTGATCGGCGAGGCCGCCGCCGAGGTCGGCCCGGCGCTGTTCTTTTCCCTGCTGATCATCGTGCTCTCGTTCATCCCGGTGTTCACGCTCGAAGCCCAGGAAGGGCGGCTGTTCGCGCCGCTCGCCTTCACAAAAACGTACGCCATGGCGGCCGCGGCCAGCTTGGCGGTGACGCTGATCCCGGTGCTGATGGGTTACCTGATCCGCGGCCGCATCCCGGACGAACAGAGCAATCCGCTGAACCGGACCCTGATCGCGCTCTACCGTCCATTGCTGGAGGTGGTGCTGCGCCATCCGAAAACGACGCTGGCGGTTGCTGCGTTGCTGGCGCTGGCCACGGTCTGGCCGATGGCGCGCCTGGGCGCCGAATTCATGCCGCCGCTCGACGAAGGCGACGTCCTGTACATGCCTTCGGCCCTGCCGGGGATCGGGGCTTAAGCAAGGTGGCCGAACTACTGCAGCAGACCGACCGGCTGATCAAGACCGTGCCGGAAGTGCAGAGCGTGTTCGGCAAGGCTAGGCAGGGCCGAATCGGCCACCGACCCGGCCCCGCTCGAGATGTTCGAGACCACGATTCAGTTCAAGCCGCGCGCGCAATGGCGGCCCGGGATGACGAGCGACAAGCTGGTGGCAGAACTGGACCGCATCGTCAAGGTGCCGGGCTTGTCGAACATCTGGGTTCCGCCGATCCGCAACCGCATCGACATGCTCGCCACGGGGATCAAGAGCCCGGTCGGGGTCAAGGTGGCCGGGGCCGATCTCAAGGAAATCGACCGCATCACGCAGGAGATCGAACGGGTCGCGCGCCCCGTGCCCGGGGTGTCCTCGGCCTTGGCCGAACGCCTCAGCGGCGGACGTTACGTCGACATAAGGATCGACCGCGACGCCGCTGCCCGCTTCGGCCTGAACATCAGCGACGTCCAGAGCATCGTCGCCAGCGCCATCGGCGGCGACAATGTGGGCGAAACGGTCGAAGGCTTACAGCGTTTCCCGATCAATGTGCGCTATCCGCGCGAGGTGCGTGATTCGGTGCAAAAGCTGCGCGAGTTGCCTGTTTTGACCGAGCGCGGCGCGCAGATCCGGCTCGGCGATGTCTCCAGCATCGCCATCAGCGACGGGCCGCCCATGCTCAAGAGCGAGAATGGCCGCTTGTCAGGCTGGGTGTACGTCGACATCCAGGGACGCGACCTCGGTTCGGCGGTGCGCGACATGCAGCAGGCGGTGCGCCGGGAAGTGCGCCTGCCTACTGGCTATTCGGTGTCGTGGTCGGGCCAGTTCGAATACCTCGAACGCGCCAGCGCCCGCCTCAAGATCGTCGTGCTTAGGCCACCCTGGCCATCATTTTCGTGCTGCTGTACCTGACCTTCGGCCGCCTGGACGAGGCCGCACTGATCATGGCCACCTTGCCGTTCGCCCTGGCGGGCGGTGTCTGGCTGCTGTGGGGGCTGGGCCACAATGTATCGGTGGCGAGCGGGGTCGGCTTCATTGCGCTGGCAGGGGTGTCGGCCGAATTCGGCGTCATCATGCTGCTGTACCTGAAGAATGCGTGGCAAGCGCGACTGGCGGCGGGAAAGGGCAGCGACGCCGATCTGCTCGATGCCATCCGCGAAGGCGCGGTGCTGCGGGTGCGGCCGAAAGCGATGACGGTGGCCGTCATCATTGCTTAAGCCTGGTGCCAATTCTGGTGGGGGGGGCACCGGGTCCGAGGTGATGCAGCGTATCGCCGCGCCCATGGTGGGCGGCATGATCACGGCGCCGCTGCTGTCGATGTTCGTGGTGCCTAGGCCGTGTACATGATGCTGTGCCGGGCGCGCCGAAGCGCAACTGGGGGCTGACCGTGGCTGCACGGCGGCTTACTTCTTCATCGCGCCGTGCTGCCCCATCCACTTGTCCAGTTTGGCGATTTCCTTGCTCTGGTCGGCGATCATCTTTTTCGCCATTTGCTTCATCACGTTGTCTTTGCCGCGTGCCAGTTCGAGCTTTGCCATGTCGATTGCGCCCTGATGGTGACTGCGCATCATCATTGCAAAGTCGTGGTCCATGTCGCCGGACATGGTCATCGCTTCCATTTCGGAATGCATCTTTTGCATGGAAGCCATCAAGTCCGGTGCGACGGCGGTGGCGCTTCCCGCCGGGGGCATGACGTGGAGGTGGGCGGACGGCGCGTTCGCCTGGGCCGTTGCCAGCATCGGCATCGCGAGCGTGGCGGCGCAGGCGATGGCGGCTGCGGTTTTCATCCAGATGTGCGGCAATATCATGACGGGCTCCAAGGTCGGATCATTGATCGGGTGGGGAATGCGATGCTAGTGCGGTGCGTGGTGCGACTTGCCGCTCGCGGGTCCGTGTGCTGGCATCGCCTCCATGGCCGCACAGGAGGCAGCGCAGCGGCGGCAGATGTCGGCGCATTGCTCCATGCCTCCCACGCGATCGCAGCTGGCCGCACAGGCGTTGCATACTTCGGCGCAGGCCGCGCAGACTGCCATATGCACGGAGGAATTGCTCAGCATGAAGTTTGCCGCGGTCTGGCACAGCTCGGCGCAGTTGATCATCAGGCGGAAATGGTCGGGTTCGACGTGCGAGCCGCCCATTTCCAGGCAGTGCATCATCGCCGTCTGCAGGCAGGCGGTGTGGCATTCCCGGCAGGAATCGATACAGCTTTGCATTTCCGGGGAAGGTGTGTGGTGTGTCATGGCAATCTCCATTTCAACCAGGCCCGCGCACTGGCGGGCAAAGTGGCATTGGACTGCGGAACGGCGCTGCTCACCGTTCGTTGCCACACACTCCGTGGCGGATCGCTACGAGGCAGACGGCCTTGGCTGGGGGGTGAAGGACTTCAGGGCGGCGCGCAGGCGCTGCGTATTGGCCTCGAACGGGAGGTGGAAGAGATATGCCGCAGCGACGAGGCCGACAAACATCCCCAGATAGGCGACCAGGTGCGCGGGATGATTCGGCACGAGACGATTGTGCGCAAGGTAGGGTATCAGGAAGCTGAGAAATCCGATGAGGGGCACGTGAATCACGTACAGGGTGAAGGAGAAATCGGCAAAATACTTCGCCACGCGCTTGGCAGCGGCGAGTGCGGGGCCAGGGGAGGGGAGCCTGACCTGCATGCTCGTCAGGAACAGAATGAACAGTATGCTGAAAAGAAGGTCTTGGGGAAATGCGTCGTAGCCCATGTCGTCGTTCTTGCCGTACATGCGGAAATACAAGGCGACGGACGCGAAGGCGAGGAGCAGGAACGCGCGCCCGGCAACGCCGGTTCCGCACTGCAATGCGCGACCCGGCAGCGCCCAGCAGCCAGATGACAAAGTAGAGCATGATCGGACCGCCGACCAGGCAGGCGAGCGCCGCGGCCGCGACCGTCGAGGCGGCGCATTTGCGCCACGACTTCGTTCCCACCGCGATCACCAGCAGGGGAAAGAGAACGTAATACCATGTCTCGTTCGATAAACTCCACAGCGGGAAATTGCCGCCGAAGGTGGGCACGGCGATTTTTTGCAGTCCGACCAGATTGCCCAGGAATGCGGTCGCCGAATAGTCGTTGTCGGCCGCCACGCTGAGCACATGCGGGTCGACTTTCGCCGAGATGATGCCGAGCGCCAAGATGAGGACGAAGGTGGGAAGGAGGACGATCCACAGGCGCGTCATCCGGTCGATCGCATAATTCGTGAATGCGCCCGGGTGCGATCGCTTGTTGAGCAGACTGCCGCCGACCAGCCAGCCGCTGAGCAGAAAGAACACGACAACCGCCTGGTGGGCGAAGCCGGTGAGAAACGCCAGGCCCTGGAATGCGATGCTGGGGTGGGCCACCGTGGCATATCCCGGGTAGACCTGGGCCCGCAGGTGCGCCGCGGCGACTTCGAGCGCTGCCAGGCCGCGCAGGAGCGAGATGAGCAGCGAGTGGGCATAGTCCTCGCCCAGGTTCGTGCGCGAGAGTAGCTTTATACGAATCATGATTTCCGCCGTCGTCTGTCAAGCGCCCGATGCGCTCATTGATCGTAATGGCGCGCGTGAAATCATCGCTGACAGCGGTCAAGACACCTGCAGCCTGGCAGCTGCCGCGCCAGAATACGTACCCCGGCGCGCCATCGAATTTGGCTGTGCTAGAATCCACGCGTGAAAATGATCTTCAAATCGCTACTGGTTTGGCTGTTGCTGCTGGCGGTGCCTGTTCAAGGTTTCGCCTCGGTGACGATGTTCGCTTGTTCGCCGCTTTCTTCGACCCGTGTGGCCGCCTTTTCCGCTTCGGCGCCGGGGTTCGGCGTTCCGGCCGCCCACGCCGCCATGGGCGATAGCGTGGAGCATTGCGCCGCGATGGCCAAGGAGCCGGGCGACAATGCTTAAGCACGGGCATGCCCGGTCACCATGCTGATACCAAGTGCAACTCCTGTGCGAGTTGCCATGTCAGCGCGGCTTTGGCTTCGCCCGATTTCAACCCCATTTCGCCGCAATCGCAGCAGTATTCTTCCATTCCATTCGATCTTGGCTTTGTCGCCATTGTCGATCTCGCACTTCCTGAGCGTCCGCCTCAAACGCACCCCGTGTGACCTGCAGACTCGCTTGTCCATGGACGAGCGGGAAGATCATTGCGCGCCCCCGCTAGCCTGTTGGCGTGGGCAGCACTATGTATTCAGCGAGGAATTCATGAACTATTTAGCAAGGTGCTACCCCGGCATGATCGCACTGGTCGCCAGCATCGCCGCGGCAAGCGCAACTGCGGCTGCGCAGGCGGAAAAAGAGCGGACCCGGCGGAACCGGGCGCGGCCGTCGCGCCGCTCCGCTACGAAAGTTTTGCTCCGACGAAAGCCGCGCTTGCAGGGCGACACCTCATAGGCCGACAATTGGAAAGAGGCGAACCGGACGGTGGGCTCGATCGATAGCATGTCGATGACGATGCCCGCTGCTGAAGAGGGGACCGCGCCAACGAAGGGGGTTGCGCCTGCGCAACCCTCCGCGCCCCGTCCCAATCCTCACGCGGGACACGCCGTGTCGCGGCCTTCCGGGGCCGATCCACATGCCGGTCACCGGATGCTGCAAGGGAACGGGCAGACTGCGCCCGTCAACAAGCCCGCGCCCGACTCGGCACCTACACCGGGCGGACACAGGACCCCGGCCAACAAGGCGCCAAATCCGCACGCCGGGCATGTCTCGCCACCTGCAGCGCCTGACGTTCCCGCGCGTCATGGCGACAAGGAGAAGAAATGACAGTCCGTCACGCCCAATTGCGGCGCGGCGCGGGGATGCTCGCGGCCGTGTCGCTACTCGCTTCTGGCTGCACGACGCTGGCGCCCGACGGCGGCTTCGGCACCGTGTCCGGACTCGCCAAGTCGAGGCTGGGTATGGAAGCACGGGTGGTCCGAAGCGACGCCGACCAACGCGCCCTGGACGCGGCCATCGGCGAGAAACTGGCCAAAGCGCTGAGCGCCGAGGATGCCGTCCAGATCGCCTTGCTGAATAACCGTTCGCTGCAGGCAACCTATCTCGAGGTGGGAATTGCCCAGGCCGACCTGGTGCAGGCTGGGCGGCTACAAAATCCATCATTCACCTTCCAGCGCACCCACGCGGGGGCGGACGTCGGGATTGAACGTTCCCTCACCTTCAGCCTCGTCAGCGCGCTGACGACGCCGCTGGCCAAGCGGATCGAAGGCCGCCGGTTCGAGGAAACCCGCTTGCGTGTCGCGCACCAGATGCTGGTCGTGGTAGGCCAGACGCGGCGCGCCCATGTGGAGGCGGTCGCGGCCATCCAGGGACTCGACTACGCGCGCCAGGTCAGCCGCTCGGCGCAAGCCAGTGCCGAGCTGACCGGGCGGATGGCCCGCGTGGGCAATTCCAGCCAGCTGGACTTGGCGCGCGAGCAGGCCTTTTACGCCGAAACGACGGGCGCCGTGGGGCGGGGCGATGCAGCGCGAACGGCTGCGCGGGAAAAACTGACGCGGTTGATGGGCTTGTGGGGAACGGGTGCCCCGTTCATTCTGCTTAAGCCAGACTGCCGGACCTGCCCACGTCTCCCGTCGTGCTCGAGGACGTGGAACGCGTCGCGGTGCGTGACCGGCTCGATATCGAGGCCGCGAGAATCGAGGCTGCCCAGACCGCGTCCTCTCTGGGCTTGGTCAGGACAACCCGCTTCATCAACGTCCTTGATCTGGGCTATGTGCGCAACTCGGCGACCGGACAACCTGGCGCCCGCGGGTATGAAATTGCCCTGGAGCTGCCCCTATTTGACTGGGGCACGGCCCGGGTGGCGCGCGCGGAGGCAATCTATATGCAGTCGTTGAACAAGGTTGCTCAGACGGCGATCGAGGCTCGCAGCGAGGCGCGAAAGCTATCTCGGGTATCGCAACGCATACGACCTGGCGCAACATTATCGCGACGAAGTGATCCCGTTACGCAAGAAAGTCTCCGACGAGACCTTGTTGCGCTACAACGGCATGCTGGTCAGCGTCTTCGAACTGCTGGCCGATTCGCGCGAGCAAGCTTCCGCCGTCAACAGTTACATCGACGCCCTCAAGGATTTCTGGCTGGCACAGGCCGATCTCGAAGCGGCGCTTGGCGGGCGCCTGTCGGATGCGCCACAGGATTTGAACAAAGGAAAAAGCCAATGACCACTCGCAGACATTTTCTTGGCGGTGCGGGCGTGATTCTGGCTTGCGCCGCGGCGGTCGGCAGGGTAGGCGCCGCCTCGTTGCCCGAGGCGCCGACACAGGACTCGCCTCACACCATGGCGCCGCTGGCGCCGCCGAACGGGCGTCCCTATCATCCCGTGGTGACCCTGAATGGCTGGTCACTGCCGTGGCGAATGAAGGATGGCGTCAAGGAATTTCACCTGGTGGCCGAGCCCGTGGTGCGCGAAATTGCGCCCGGCATGAAGGCCAATATGTGGGGTTACAACGGGCAGAGCCCGGGGCCGACTATCGAGGTGGTCGAAGGCGACCGGGTGCGCATTTTTGTGACCAACAAGCTGCCCGAGCACACCAGCATCCATTGGCACGGACAAATCCTGCCGAACGGCATGGACGGCGTGACCGGCCTCACCCAGCCTGGCATTCAGCCCGGCAAGACATTCATGTACGAATTCGTGGCGCGCCACGCCTAAGCACCTTCATGTACCACCCGCATGCCGACGAGATGGTGCAGATGGCGATGGGCATGATGGGTTTTTGGGTGACGCATCCAAAGAATCCTTCCGAGCACGCGGTCGACCGCGATTTCGTCTTCTTGCTCAACGCTTACGATATCGAGCCCGGCAGCTACACCCCGAAGGTCAATACCATGCTTGACCAGAATATTTGGACGTTCAACAGCCGCGTCTTTCCCGCCATCGACCCCATGGTCGTGCGCAAAGGAGACCGCGTGCGGATTCGCGCCGGAAACCTGAGCATGACCAATCACCCCATTCACCTGCACGGGCATCGCTTCGAGGTGACAGGAACCGATGGGGGATGGGTACGGCCGTCGGCGCGTTGGCCCGAGGTGACCACCGACATCGCTGTCGGCCAGATGCGGGCCATCGAATTCATTGCCGACAACCCGGGTGACTGGGCGTTTCACTGTCACAAGTCGCATCACACCATGAATGCGATGGGGCACACGGTGCCGACGATGATCGGTGTCGACCAGCGCGGTGTCGCGCGCCAGATTAACGACCTGGTGCCGGACTATATGGTCATGGGCGACAAGGGTGGTTCGATGGGTGGCATGGAAATGCCTTTGCCGGACAATACCCTGCCCATGATGTCCGGTGACGGGCCGTTCGACAAGATCGACATGGGCGGCATGTTTGATGCTGAAGGTACGCGAGGGCTTGGCGCGCAACGATTACAAGGACCCGGGATGGTATTCCCATCCCAAGGGCAGCGTGGCAGTCGAGTGGACCGGCACGGTGCCTAGCGCCCCCAGCGCTCCGGACCGGTCCGTGCCGGTAGAACCAGGCGAGGCGATAATGAAGGTAAAAAGGGCAATGGCCATAGCGGGCATTGAGAAATCAGAATTGAACCAAATCACGAAGGAGTAGCAATGAAATCGATCAAAACCATTATTTCCGCGGCAGCCGTATTGGGCAGTGTCGCTTTGGCATCCCAGGCGCTTGCCCACGAAGGGCACGACCACGAAAAGCAGAGCGCTGCAGAGCGACTGACTGCCGCTGCTTAGGCCCGTTATCCGATGGCGAGGTCAAGAAAATCGACAAGTCAGCCGCCAAGGTCACCATCAAGCATGGTCCTCTGCAGAACCTGGACATGCTTATGATGACCATGGTGTTCAAAGTCAAGGATCCGGCCATGCTCGACGCCATGAAGGTCGGCGACAAGATTCACTTCATGCGGCCGAAAAAGTCAATGGCAGCTTGACCTTGACCCAGTGGGAACCTTCAAAATAAACCGAAGACGGCCGATCCGGTCGCGATTGGCCTCACAATCACAATTAAGGGAATCGCCATGCATACCAAGAACACGTTCCTCTCGCTCATGATTGCCATCGGCAGTCTTGCAGGCCAACGCCGCCCAGGCGCACGCGAAAATCGAGGCGGCAGAACCGAAAGCGGACAGCGAACTGGCGGCGGCACCGAAGGAGATCAGCCTGCATTTCAACGAAAAGCTGGAACCCGCATTCAGCAAGATAGCGCTGCTGGACGCGAAGAACGCGGCGATCGCCTTGCCCAAGGCGGCAATCGACAAGACGGACGGCAAAACCATGTCGGCGCCGCTTCCCGCGCTGTCAACCGGGCAGTATCTGGTGCGCTGGTCCGCCATGACGCACGACGGCCACAAGGTGAAGGGGGAATACCGGTTCAAGGTCAAATAACATGGTTATGGACGTCCAGCTAGCCATCATCGCCTTCACAGTCCTTCTGAATCTGGCGCTCGCCGTGGCAGTCGGCGCCACGATGGCCTACTTTGGCTCGGCAAGGGGGCTTCGCCATGGTCAGGGAGGCTGCAGCGCACGGTGCGTTCGGCTGGCCTGGGCGGCATCGCGGCCGCGGCCGTTGCCATGGTATTGCTGCTGCTGTTCGTTTCAGCTTCGATGGCGGAAGTTTCCGTGTTCGATGCAGGGGACGTTGCGTACTCGATGCTGACCGAGAGCCATTTTGGTTTGGCGTGGTCAATTGGCATGGGAGCGTTGCTTGGCGCCGCGGTCCTGTCTATAGTCGCGGTGAGGCGCTAATGACCAGGAACTTGGTTGCTCCTGAGCCTGGCGGCGCTCGCGGCGATCCTATATTCGCGTAGCATGGTGAGCCACGCCTCCGCCAACGGCGACTTGAACGCTGCCGTGGCCGCTGACTGGATACATCTCTGCCTGATCAGTGTCTGGGTCGGTGAAGTCGTCATTGCGGGCCTGTTCGTGCTGGGCCGACGTGGTGCTGCGCATGCGCCTGATCGGGAAGACATGGCACGCTACGTCGAGAATCTGTCGTCGTCTGCCACGTTTGCGCTGGTCGGCATTTTTGCGACCGGGATCTTCAGTGCGTGGCACAACGTTGGCAGTGTTGCGGGTCTGTCCGGCAATCCTTATGGCGTGACTCTGTTGGCCAAGCTGGCCATGGTGACCATCGCTGTGTTGCTGGGTGGCTTTAATCGGTTTGTTGTCATGCCGCCCCTGCTGGCCGGTCTGCGCCGTGCCGGTGCGTGCGATACGTCATCGCTGCGCCGGTTCACGCTGGTCCTGCGTATCGAAGCGGTGGTCTTGCTGGGCGTGCTGGTCGCCGCTGCCATCCTCAGTTCCACATCCCCGCCCACCGCGGCCTGAGCTTGCTTTTTCACCTCGCCGTCTCCACAACCGAAGGAACTGATCATGATTCGACACACCGTTCTCGCATTGCTGCTCGGCGCTGCCGCAGTACCAGCCTGCGCCGCACCTGTCACTGCCGGTGCCAGAGAGTCGCTGGCGGCTTTTTATGCCGCGCTCGCCGCGGGAGACAAGGCGCGGGCCCTGGAGCTGCTGGCCCCGAGCGTCACGATTTACGAGTCTGGCTATGTGGAAGCATCCCGCGACGAATACGCGCAGCACCATCTCGGCGGCGACATCGCGTTTGCGAAGCGTTCCACGCGCAAGGTGCTCAAGCATTCCGAAAAAATCGAGGGCAATATGGCGCTGATCTGGGAAGAAACGGAGACAACGGGAACCTCTGACGGCAAGCCGGTGCATGCCTTGGGCACCGAAACGGCCATGCTGGAACAGAAGGACGGCCGATGGCAAATCACGCACGTGCACTGGTCTTCCCGCAAGGCAAAATGATCTGCCGGGATGAAATCCAGGCGCTAGGCCGAAGCCGGGCGGCGCACAAGCCAGCCGCCCCGGCCCAATGGGAAACCCCGGGCGCTAGTTGCCACCCTTCGCCGCCACCTCCCGGTGCTCCTGCGCGAGCGCGCGCTTCCTTGGCCGCTGCGACGAACTGGTCGCGCAGGGCCCGGCAATGCGACACCATTGCCGTCGTGTCGCCGCGTTCGATTGATGTAGGAACGGCCGATCCGGTCGTGCTGCGCGGCCTCGGCCTCGTAGGCGACCGCCTTGCTCGCGTAATAGTCGGCGAGCTTCTGGTGATCGGCCGGAGCCAGCGCACTGGCGACCGCCGACGGAATATCGGTCGAAGGTGGCGCGACCGACGCACATCCGAGCAGTCCGAGTAGCAGCATACCGGTGAAACCTAGTTTTGCGCGCATGATCTTTCTCCATTCATGTGTTGTACTTCGGCCTGCACATTTTGCCTGGGACATCGTCCGGAACCGGGCAAGGAGCTCTCCCGTTCACGACTTGGCCATCCTATTTCTCCGCGCCGACAAAATCGTTGATCCACATCAAAATAGCGCGCCGCTGCTGCTAGGCGACAAATGAGCTTGCGCCACCGGCGATCTTGTCAAATTTGATCTGCATCAAGGTTGGCTGCGCCCTTGGTCAACTACAGTGGGACGATGTGCAAAGCCCGAGGGCGGGATCCGTGCGTACATGCGCTTGGCCCGAGAAAAATGATCCAGGAAAAATTGACGATGCGTGATCCCGTGTGCGGCATGGAAGTTGACCATCGGAGCCCCTATTGGTCTTCGCTCAAGGGCAAGAAGCAACATTTTTGCAGCGCAAAGTGCAAAGGCGCGTTCGATGCGGATCCGGCGCTATCAGGCCGCACCGGCCGAATTGGTCTATACATGCCCGATGCATCCGGAGGTGCGCCAGAATTCGCCGGGAGCGTGCCCCCAGTGCGGCATGACCCTGGTTCCGACCGGCGCCGCATCCCACGCATCCCACGCATCCCATGACAGCGCTTTACCGCCCGTTACGCCCGGCAGCCATGGCGACCTCGCGGCAGGCGCTGCCCTCTACACCTGTCCGATGCACCCGGAAATCCGCCAGGACCATCCGGGCAACTGCCCGAAGTGCGGAATGACGCTCGAACCCGTCATTCCCGAACTGGCGCAAGAAGAAAACGTCGAACTGAAGGGACTTCACCCGGCGCTTCTGGTGGACGTTGCCGCTGACGGTCATCGTCACCGTGCTGGCCATGTTTGGACACCAGCTTGGACTGTTTCATCCCGGCCCGCAGACGTGGATCGAATTCGTCCTGTCGCTGCCGATTGTCCTGTGGGCTTAAGCATGCCATTCTTCGTGCGCGGCGCCCCGCTCGGTCATCGACCGCAGCCCCAACATGTGGACCCTGATCGGACTGGGAACGGGCGCTGCCTTTCTGTACAGCGTTGCGGCCACCGTGGCGCCGCAGGCGTTTCCCGACTCGTTCATGTCGATGGGACGCATCGGCGTCTATTACGAGGCGGCGGCCGTCATCATTTCGCTGACCCTGCTGGGGCAGATGCTGGAACTGAAAGCGCGCTCGCAAACGTCGGCAGCCATCAAGTCGCTTCTGGGGCTGGCGCCAAAGACGGCGCGCCGCATCAATGCCGACGGCACCGAGCAAGATGTCCCGATCAGCAACGTCCATGTTGGCGACCTGTTGCGCATCCGCCCCGGGGAAAAAGTGCCGGTCGACGGCGTCGTGACCGAAGGCAGCAGCGCGGTCGACGAATCCATGCTGACCGGCGAGCCGATCCCGGTCACCAAGCGTCCGGGAGACAAGGTGATCGGAGCGACGGTCAACGCCAGCGGCGCACTCGTGATGCGGTCGGAAAAGGTGGGCGCGCAAACGATGCTGGCCCAGATCGTGCAGATGGTTGCAGCTGCCCAGCGCTCGAAGGCGCCGATGCAGCGCATGGCCGACGTGGTGGCAGGCTATTTTGCCGTCGGCGTCATCCTGATCGCGGCGGTGACCTTTTCGCCTGGGGGCTGTTCGGTCCCGCGCCGAGCTGGGTATTCGGCCTTATCAACGCCGTGGCCGTGCTGATCATTGCCTGCCCCTGCGCGCTGGGGCTGGCCACGCCGATGTCGATCATGGTCGCCACCGGCAAGGCGGCCACCAGCGGCGTGCTGTTCCACGACGCGGCAGCCATCGAAAAGCTGCGCGAGGTCGACACGATCATTGTCGACAAGACCGGCACGCTGACCGAAGGCAAGCGAAGCGTTCGACTGCGCGATAGCCGCCCCCGGCTTTGAAGAACAAGACGTGCTGCGCCTGGCCGCGAGCCTGGACCAGGGCAGCGAACACCCGCTGGCCGACGCGATCGTGCGCGCGGCGCAGGCGCGCCAGCTGGCGCTGTCCAAGCCGGCGTCGTTCGAATCGGCCAGCGGCATCGGCGTGCGCGGCACCGTGGACGGCAAGGTGCTGGCGCTGGGCAATACAGCCTTGATGCAGGACAGCCGGCGTCGATGTCGGCCCGCTGCGCCAGGAGGCGGAGCGCCTGCGCGGCGAAGGCGCCAGCGTCATGCACCTGGCCGTCGATGGCCACCTGGCCGGCTTGCTGGCTGTCTCCGATCCGATCAAGACCAGCACGGCCGAGGCGCTGGCGACGCTCAAGGCCGCTCGGCATGCGGGTGGTCATGGCCACCGGCGACGGCGTCACCACCGCCAGGGCGGTCGGCAAGCGCCTCGGCATCGACGAGGTGCATGGCGAGGTCAAGCCTGCAGACAAGCTGGCCCTGGTCGCCCGGCTGCAGGCCGAAGGGCGCGTGGTGGCGATGGCTAGCGACGGCATCAACGATGCGCCCGCGCTCGCCAAGGCCGATGTCGGCGTCGCCATGGGGACAGGAACCGATGTCGCCATGAACAGCGCCCAAGTCACCCTGATCAAGGGCGACCTGCGCGGCATCGCCACGGCGCGCCTGATCTCGGTGGCGACGGTGCGCAACATGAAGCAAAACCTGCTGTTCGCCCTGGTCTACAACGCGCTGGGCATTCCCGTGGCCATGCTGCGCGCTGTATTTTCTGACCGGATGGCTGCTCTCGCCCATGATTGCCGCGCTGGCGATGAGCCTGTCCTCGGTCTCGGTCATCGGCAATGCATTGCGGCTCAGGTAGGCGCCAGCGACAAGAATTTCCAAAGAGGTAAGTTTTGATTCACATCAAGGATTGCGACGCTCGCTCCGATCTATGATCGGCCATGGATACGATGGACCGCGTCCCTCCGGTTGCCCGGCGGGCTCCCAATCACAGCAGCGCCTTTAGGCAGGACACGCGATGATGGCCAGGCTGGCTCTTTCAGGCAGTGGATGCAGGATCGCATTGCTGGTGTGCGCGCTGGCCGCGTTGCCGGGGCGCGTCGCCGCCGCGCCATGCCGCTGATGGGCCTGAGCGAGGCAATGACGGCCGCCCGTGCGGCGCGCGCCGAAATGCGCGTGTCGGCGGCCCGGGTGGATGCGGCGAAGCAGCGTCCGATCATCGCGTCCTCGCTGGACGACCCCATCATCGCGCCGTCCATCGATCACAAGCCGGTCGACCCTATGATGAAAACCGACCGCAGCATCACGTTCGAGCAAAGCTTTCCTTTGTCGCATATTCGCGCCCACCGGCGCCGCGCGGCCGAAGCCGACATCGACCGGTATCTGGGCGAGGGCGGCAAAACCACCCTCAAGATCGAATCCGAAGTGGCCCAGGCCTTCTTCATGCTCAGCGAAAGGCGCAAGGTGGCCGAAATTCTCGGGCGCCAGCTCGCCCTTGCCGCAGAGTTGGCGAAGCTTGCCGCCGCGCGCCACGGCGTCGGCGCGTCGACCCAGGCCGACGTGCTGCGCGTCGAGATCGAAGAGGCCCGCCTGCGCAACCGCCTGGTCCTGGCCGGCGCGGACGTGGGCGCAGCCGAAGCCATGTTCAACACGGCGCTGGGACAGGAATCCGACCGGCCCGTGCTTAGGCGTTGCGGGTGCAGGATGCGCTCGAGCGCATCGGCGCCGTTCCCGACCTCGATGCGTCGCTGGCAGTGGCGCTGAGCCGCCGCCCTGAACTTCCAGATCGGCAAGGCCGAGATCGCACGCGCGCACGCCGAGGTCAATGTGATGAAGTCGATGTACGCGCCGATGGCGATGGTGCGGGCTTTAAGCATGGCCGACACCGGCGCCATGCCAGCCATGCGGCTACATGCTGATGGTGGGCGTGAGTGTTCCCATCTGGTTCGGTCGGCTCCGGGCCGGGGTACGCGAAGCCGATGCCATGGTGTCCATGGCCGAGGCCGACCACGAGGCCATGCTGCGCATGATCCACGGTGACGTTGCCGCGTCGCTCGCGTCGCTGCGCGGCGCGGCCCTCAATTACCGCGCGTTTCAAACCGATTTGCTGCCGCGAGGAGAACGTGTGGTCGCTTGTAAGCAATGACGGCGTACGGCAGCGGTACGCTGCCCCTGGCCAGCGTGCTTGAAGCGAGCAAGGCGCTATGGTCGATCCAGGAAGAGTCCGTGATGGCCGAAACCGCGCTTGGCGTGGCCTGGATTCGCCACAGGAATGCCATCGGATCATTTGGAGAACTGCAGTGACGGCAAACGGCAAAATGGGACTGGCCTTCGGGGGCGGCATGCTTGCCGCCGCGCTGCTGGGGGCGTTGCTGTTGCTGACCCGGGGCGAAGCGGGGAAAAGCGCGACGGTGCCCCCGGCCGCACCCGCGGCACATGGCGCTGCGGCGGCAGCCAGCTTCGCGCTCGCCCGTCGCATTGGCGCCCGGCCAGCAGGCGGCGGTGGCGCTGCAGATCGCCACGGTCGGAAAAAGCGCTGATCGACGAATTGAGCGTGCCGGTGACGGTGGTCCCTGACGAGGCGCGCATTTCCCATATTCATACCAGGGTGGCGGGATGGATCGAACGGCTTTATGTCGGCAATACGGGCGAGATGGGCCGCGCCGGGCAGCCCATCGCCGACATCTTTTCCCAGGAACTGTTCGCGTCGCAAGTCGAGTATCTGGCAGCGCGCGATGACGGGGCCGCCGACGGCGGTGGCCGAAAGCGGGCGTAACCGGCTCAAGTTCTTCGGGATGAGCGACGCCGAGATCGGCGCCATCGAACGGGCGGGCAAGCCGAGGCGGGTGGTCACTCTCAGCGCGCCGCGCTCGGGCGTGCTGGCCCACCGCGGCATCGCGGCTTAAGCACCGCAGGTCGATCCGCGACCGAAATCGCGATTGTGCTCGACCTGTCGCGGGTGTGGGTGGTGGCCGAGGTGCCCGAGCTCGCGGCCTAAGCAACATCAAGAAGGGCATGCTGGCGCAGCTGTCGTTCGGCGGCGCGGCGGCCGCCCCGGTGGCGGCGCGGGTCGAATTCATCGATCCGATGCTCACCGAGGCGACGCGCACGCTCAGGGTGCGCTTTTCGCTGCCCAATCCGGTAGGCGCCCTGCGCCCAGGCATGTACGGCACCGCGCAATTCAAGGCCCCGCCCCGCCAGGCGCTGATGGTGGCGCGCGACGCCGTGGTCGATACCGGAACCGCCCAGTATGTCTACGTGGTCGATGGCGACGGCATGTATGTGCCCTGCACGGTTCAGGTGGGCGCGCGCCTGAAGGACACGGTGGAGATTGTCGAAGGCTTGCAGGACGGCGAGAAAATCGTCGCTTCCAGGCGTCTTCCTGCTCGATTCGGAAAGCCGCCTGCGCGCCTCCGGCGGCCAGGGGACTTCGCACGGCGGACACGGCAAGGCCGCTGCCGCGCCGGCGGCAAGCGCGGCGCACGCCGCAGGCGAGGGCCGCCATGATTGAGCGCGTCATCGAGTGGTGCGCCTTTCACCGGATGGCCGTGTTTATCGGGGTGTTGCTGCTGAGCTTTTGGGCGGTCGACTCGGCCAAGAAGACGCCGCTTGATGCGCTGCCGGATTTGTCCGACCCGCAAGTGATCGTGTTTTCCGAGTGGATGGGCCGTAGTCCCGACCTGCTCGAAGAGCAGGTGACCTATCCGCTGGTGCGTGCCCTGCAGAGTACCCCGGGCGTGCGTACCGTGCGCGGCTATTCCATGTTCGGCATGAGCTTCGTGTACGTCATCTTTAAGGATAAGACCGATATCTACTGGGCCCGTACGCGGGTGGTCGAGCAGCTGAGCAGGGCCAGGCAGTTCCTCCCGGCCGACGTGGCGCCGCAACTGGGGCCGGATGCGACCGGCATCGGCTGGGTGTTTCAGTATGTGATCGAGGATAGCAGCGGGCGCCTCGATGCGGCCCAGCAGCGCGAACTGCAGGACTTCACGATCCGGCTAGGCCCTACAGTCGGTGGCCGGGGTGGCCGAGGTGGCGTCGCTCGGCGGCTACGAGCGCCAGTACCAGGTGCTGGTCGATCCGGCCAAGCTGGCAAGCTACGGGGTGACGCTGGCCGATGTGGCGCGGGCCATCAAGGGCGCCAATTCCGAAGTTGGCGCGCGGGTGATCGAGATGGCCGGGCGCGAGTACGTTTTGCGCGGCCGCGGCTACGTGAAGTCGCTGGGCGACCTCGAGCAAAGCTTCGTCAAGTCCGGCGTGGGCGGGGCATCGGTTCGCTTGCGCGACGTCGCCGTCCTCCAATATGGCCCGGACATCCGGCGCAGGGCCGCCGATTTCAACGGCGGCGGCGAGGCGGTGGGCGGCATCGTCGTCATGCGCATCGGCTCGAATGCGCTCGAGGTCAACCGGGCCGTGAAGGAAGAAATCAAGCACTTGTCGCTGCCGCCCGGGGTCAGGCTGGTGCCGACCTACGACCGCTCGGAGCTGATCGAAGGATCGATCGACACGCTCAAGGGAACGCTGATCGAGCAGGGCATCATCGTCTCGCTGATCTGCCTGGTCTTCCTGTTCCATGCCCGCTCGGCGCTGGTCGCCATGATCATCCTGCCGTTGTCGGTGCTGTTCTCCTTCATCGCGATCCGCTATCTGGGCCTGACGGCCAACATCATGTCGCTGGGCGGCATCGCCATTGCCGTCGGCGAACTGGCCGACGCCGCCATTGTCCTGATCGAAAATGCCCATGTGCGTCTCTCGACGGCCGCTCCCGGTGCCGACCGCGAGCGCATCATCGTCGACTCGTGCAAGGAAGTGGGGCGGCCCATCTTCTATTCGCTGCTGCTGATCACGGTCAGCTTCCTGCCGATCTTTACCCTGACCGGCCAGGCCGGACGGCTGTTCGATCCCCTGGCCTACACCAAAACCGCGGCCATGTTCGCCGCTGCCATCCTGTCGATCACGCTGGCGCCGCCGCTGATGCTGCTGCTACTGCACGGGCGGTTTCGCACGGAGGAAGAAAATCCCGTGAACCGCCTGCTGTCGCGCCTCTACCATCCGGTCGCGCGGCGGGGTCATCCGCTGGCGCGGCATCGTGGTCGGCGCCGCGCTGCTGACGATGCTGGCCACGGTGCCGGTGTTCATGCGGCTCGGTTCGGAGTTCCTGCCGCCCCTGGACGAGGGCTCGCTGCTGGTCATGCCGACCACCTTTCCCGGGATCGCCATCGAGGAGGCCCGGCGCGCTGGTGGCGCAGGACCGCATCATCAAGGGCTTCCCCGAAGTCGCCTCCGTGCACGGCAAAACCGGCAGGGCAGAAACGGCAACCGATCCGGCCCAGCTGGACATGAACGAGATCACCGTGATGCTCAAACCGCATGCGCAATGGCCCGTGCATCCGGTGAGCCGCTGGTACAGCAAGGCCAGTCCCGAACTGTTTAAACCGCTGCTCGGCATCCTGTGGCCCGAGCAGCGCCGCTGGACGCTCGACGAGCTGACGCAGGGAATTGTCGGCGGCGCTGACCATGCCCGGTTTCCAGATGGCGGTCGCGCCGCCGATCCGCACCCGTATCGACATGCTGTCGACTGGTGTGCGCACGCCGGTCGGGATCAAGGTGTTCGGGGCCGATCTGGCCGAGATCGAACGCCTGAGCGTGCAGCTGGAAGGATTGCTGCGCAAGGTGCCCGGCACCCGTAGCACGTTCGCCGAGCGCCAGACCGGACGCGAGTACATCGACGTGGCGCCGCGGCGCGACATCATCGCCCGCTATGGCTTGACCGTCAGCGATGTGCACGATGTGCTGGAAGCGGCGGTCGGCGGGATGCCGATTTCGACGATCATCGCGGGGCGCTCGCGCTTTTCCGTCAACCTGCGCTATGCGGCCGACTACCGAGCCGACCCGGAAGCGCTGCGCGCGATTCTGGTTCCGGTCGGCAGCCGCGCAGCGCAGCAGGGCCGGTCTCGAGGCGGGCGCGAGCGGGGCGGGTGCCGCGGCCATGCATGCGCGCAGCGGCGCAGGCCGGCGCGGCTGACAGCACGGCATGGGCGGCATGGGCGGCGCCGCTGCTGCCCCGGCTGCCGCCGGTCTTGCTGCGCCCGGCGGCATGGCGCGCGCTTGCGCTGCGCCCGACCCCATGCAGATCGGCCGCAGCCGCGGTCCGACCGTGCCGATGGGCGAGCTGGCCGATATCCGCGTGGTCGGCGGCCCGCCCATGATCAAGGACGAGAACGGCGTGCTGGTCGGCTTCGTGTTCGCCGACATCGACGGCACCGAGCGCGACCTTGGCGGATGGGTGACCGACGCCAAGGCGCTGGTGGAAAGGGAGCTGACGCTGCCGCCCGGGTATCGCTTGCAATGGACGGGCCAGTACGAATTCATGGCCGAAATGGAGCAGCGCCTGCAGATCATGCTGCCGGTGACCCTGGCGCTGATCATCGGCTTGCTTTACCTGTCGATGCGGGGATGGCCCCAGACCTTGCTGGTGCTGTTGTCGATTCCATTTGCGCTGGCTAGAAGCAGCGTGTGGCTGCTCGCCCTCATGCATTACAACCTGTCCACGTCGGTGTGGGTGGGATTGATCGCGGTGGGCGGCGTGGCCGCGCAAACGGGGATCGTGATGGTCGTGTACCTGGACGAAGCGTACAGCCGTTATCGGCAGGAAGGGCGCCTGCGCGGTCCGGCGGACGTCGACGCCGCCGTGCTGGAAGGGGCAGCCGCGCGCGTGCGGCCACTCATCATGACGGTGGCCACGACCGTGCTCGGCCTGCTGCCCCTGCTGTGGGAGAGCGGGGTGGGCGCCGACGTCACGGCGCACCGCCGCCCCGGTGGTCGGCGGGCTGCTCTCATGTACGGTATTGACACTACTGGTCTTGCCTGCCGCTTACGCGTTCTGGCGCCAGTGGCAGTGGCGCGCAGAAGCCGCAAGACTGGCGGCAGCCAAGCCGCAGCCGGCCGCGCAGCCGGAGGTCCGGGCCTGATCGGCGCCGTTGCAGCAGCGTTTTTTCACTTTTTTACTCAACCAAGAAGGAGAATCACATGAAATCCACCATCCCAGCCTTGCTCGCGGCCGCCGCCGCTTGCGCTTCTCTGACTGCGCTGGCAGCGCCCGCTGCCGACGCCCTCAAGACGACCGAGGCGCAGGCTGCCAAGGCCGCCACCACGACGGTGCAGCCGCATTCCCATTTGCAGGAAAAGACGGGCATCACGCCGAGCAAGAAAACGGCCAAGGCCAAGCCTGACGAGCAAAGGGCGATGCGCCCGCCGCGGCCGACGAGAAGGCGGCTGCCGAAGCGCCATCGAAGTCGTCCAGCGCCAAAAGCGGCAAGGTCAAGCCCGAGAAGGACAAGTCCAAGCATTTTCATCCGCGCGACGGCAAGTGATGTCTGATCGCGCTGTCGTCTGCCCAGGCGGGCGGCAGCGCGGATCGTTGGGCGGGTCCATGCGTCTAAGCAGGGGGCGCACACGGCCGCACACCCGCGGCCGACTGCCTGCTGTTACTGGAGAATGCGATGAACGGACATATGGATGAACATGGGGCGCGCGGCAGGAGCAGGGCCGCACGTCTGGCATTTTGGGGCTTCGCGCTGGTCGCGCTGTATTTTTTAGAGGCCGAACACCGGGCCCACCTGTTCGGCGCATTGCCGTATCTGTTGCTGGCCGCCTGTCCATTGATGCACTTGTTCCACCATCATGGAGGACAGGGACACCGCCACGACAATGCGCGCGAAAACGTGGAACCGGAAAGCCGTCCCGGCCGCAGTAGCGACGACGCGGCATAGTTCAACCGAAAGCAGGAGACTTCCATGACGCATTCCACCGCTGCAGCCGGCCTACGGACTGTGGTCCCTGGTCATCATCAACTCGCTGATTTTCATTCTATTTGCGTTCAGCTTTGCCAAGCCGCAAAGCCCGCGCGACTGGCGTTCGTTCGGAGCGTTCTCCGCATTCCTGATTGCCCTGTTCACGGAGATGTACGGCTTTCCGCTGAC
This sequence comes from Massilia sp. H-1, assembly GCA_024703915.1. GTDB lineage: Bacteria > Pseudomonadota > Gammaproteobacteria > Burkholderiales > Burkholderiaceae_D > Telluria_A. The sequence continues at coordinate 5,405,509 of CP087969.1, forward strand.
GATCTATTTGCTGCTGCCCTGGCTGTCCAAGCGCTTTCCCGGCGTCGACTTCTTGTCGCACGATGCGGGCCACTTGCTCGAAACCCTGTTCGGATGGCGGGTGAACCCCCATTGGGGACCGTTCCATCTTGCCAGCAATATCCTGATCCTCGCGGGCTTTTATTTGCTGTCGAGTTCCTGGTGCGTGCTATACGACGCCCAGCGCTTAAGCACGTGCTTGCGACCAGCGGTCCGTACGCCCGCATCCGGCATCCGCAGTACGCAGCCTTCATGCTCATCATGTTCGGCTTCCTGCTGCAATGGCCAACCCTGTTGACCTTGTTGATGTTCCCGGTGCTGGTGCTGGTATATGTCCGCCTTGCCCGGACCGAAGAGCAGTGGGCGCTGTCGGCGCATGGCGACACATATCGCCGTTACCGGGCGTCTACCCCTGGCTTCTTTCCGCGTCTCGGAAAGCAATCGCGCACCGGCGCCCTGCCGTAAGCCGATCAGGGCGCCCGCTGCTCAGTGGTGCGCGTTTGCCGCGCGGGCGGAGCGCCGGACGCAGGCGGCGGGCGGCTGAGCGGGGCAGGGCAGCGGCGGCGCGACGGCCAAGGCAGTCCGATGCCGCCGAATCTCCAGAGCGACGATTCGCCATACATGGCATCGAACATCGAGGCGCCAGCCGCGTCGCGCAGCTTGCGCCAGCCGTCGAGCGCGCCCGCGATCAGTTCGCTTGTGGATGTTTCGATGCCGACGAAGGGATTGTCGTCGCCTACCGTCAGGCGCGTGGCCCGGACGGCGCCAGCAGCGGCCTGGAGCGGCAGCATCCAGGGATTGAGCGCTTCGGAAAACAGCACCCGGCTGGCTCGCATGGGATGCAGCCATTTGAAGCGTTCGGCATTGGCAGGACTGGGCAACGCGGCGAGCCAAGGGCCGAGCGTGTTCCGGTACACCATGTCATTCCATTCGGAGAGCGCCTGCACGTTCTCGAACGGCCGCGCCGGGTAGTCGTAGCGGATGTGCTCAACCTGGCGTTCCTCGAAATGCACGTTGTACTGCTCCGGCGGACCGTCGGCATCGTCGCTCCGCTTGTCGATCCGCATTTCATACAGGCCGGGCGCCAGCGCGGCCAGGCGCTCCAGGCTCTCCAGGATCGCGCGGTGTTCGAAGCGGGCCACGTCGGACGAGACAAAGATGCCGAGGTGGCCGACCTGGGCGTTCAACAGGTAGACGATGCGCTGTCGCGCCGCTTTCAAGTCATCGGTGCTCGGGTAGATGGCGGGAATCCAGTTGAGCGCCTGGTGCGGGGGCGTGATGTTGTCGCCGCTTGACGCGAAGACCACAATTGGGTTGCGAATGCGCCTGAGGTCGACATAGCAGCAGTCGTCCACGCGCAGCACACCGCGTTCGAGCTTGTTGCCGATGAAGAGATTTTCCACGATCGCCAATATTTCTTCCCGGCTCAGAAAATAGTATCCCGTCCACCAGCGTTCGAATGCGAGGAAGCGCGCGTTCGGTGTCGATCTGCGAGAAAAGCCTGTAATTCTTTTCCCACAAGGTATTGGCCGGATTGAGATTCTCGAAATTCTGCACCAGCCATGCGCCGTCGAGGTAACCGCCGCCCAGGTCGGCCAGCATGTGGGTCAGCCATTGTCCACCGAGCAGTCCGCTCGGCCAGGCGCATGGGATTGATATCCGATTCGCCCGCCCAGTACGACAGCGGCGAACCGTTGAGGATGACCGGGCCGCTCAAGCCTTCGCAATCGGCTGCAAGCAGCATGGCCGCCCAGCCAGCCTGACAATTGCCATATAGTACAGGCGGCATGCCGGGGTGGCGCACGCCGACTTCCTCGGCAAAGCGCCGCAGGGCGGCGAGCACATCGCCCAGTGTCTGGCCCGGGCAGGGCATGGGATAGAACATGACGAAATACGTCGCATGCCCTTCGTGCAGCGCCATCCCGACTTCCGAGTCGCGCTTGAAGCCGCCGATCCCGGGGCCGTGCCCGGCGCGCGGATCGACGATGATCACGGGCGCCTTGGCCGGATCGACGCACTCGGCGGCGTGGTAGCGGTGACAGCGCGTGATGCGAAGCAGGGCATAATTGGCGGGGCGGGCGAAGGTGCGCGCGTCGAGCAGCAGCTCGTAGTCGAAGTCCAGCAAGGGTGGCATGCCCGCCGCCTCGTGGGCGAGCATGTTGTCAGCGCGCCTCGCGCAAGGTATCGACGAACAGGACCATGCGTTGCCAGCGGTCGATCTGGTATCGCAGCGCTTCTGTCGCCAGCGCCGTCCATGGGTCGCCCGCTGATTCGTCGGTGGTGCAGTTCGTCATGGAGAAGTCGTCCTGTTGTTTGGGCGCGGGCAAGGCAGCCGGTTCACGTTCGCCGGAATGCGTGTGTTGTGCCGCTTGCCCGCGCCGGTGTGGCCAGCTTGACCAGCTCCAGCAGCACAAGGGGAATGGCGCCGACGGCCAGCAGGAGCAGGCATTGGTCCAGCGGCAGGAAGCTGGTCTTGAGCAAGCGTCCGAGGACCTCGTTGTGATGGCTCCAGACCTGCAGCCAGAACGTCAGGAACACGATCCCCACCAGCACCAGGTTGGTGCGCAGGGGAATGCGCCAGACGGGCCGCGTTTCGCTGCGCGCCGAACGCACGCAGCAGTTCTGCGAAAACCAGCACGGCGAACGCGTGGGTGCGCGCCATCTCCACGCTGCCGGTGCGCAGCAGGTAGACGTAGACGCCGAAAGCGGCTCCCGCAGTGAAGAGCCCGGTCAGCAGCATGGTGACAACGAAGCGGCGGTCCGTCATGCGTTCGCCGCGTCCGCGCGGGGGACGCCGCATCACATCCGCATCGATGTGGTCGGTGGCCAGGCATAGCGCAGGCAAGCCGTCGGTGACCAGATTGATCCACAGCAGGTGAATCGGCAGCAGCGGGGTCGGCAGCGCGAACGCCACGCACAGCGTCATCAGCAACAGTTCGCCGCTATTGCCAGCCAGCAGGTACTGCAGCGTCTTGCGGATATTGTCGTAGATGCCGCGCCCTTCCTCGACTGCCGCCACGATCGACGCGAAATTGTCGTCCGTGATGATCATGTCGGCGGCCTGCTTGGTCACCTCGGTGCCCGAGCGCCCCATCGCGATGCCGATATCGGCGCCCTGGATCGCCGGTGCATCGTTGACGCCGTCGCCGGTCATCGCCACCACCTCGCCGTGGGCCTTCCAGGCGGCGACGATACGCAGCTTGTGGGCGGCGCTCACCCGCGCGTAGACCGCGATCTTGGTCACACGCCGCTGCAATTGCGCGTCGTCGAGCCGGTCCAGTTCGACGCCGGTCATTGCCTGGTCGTCCGCCACCGCGATACCCAGTTCGCGCGCGATCGCCGTTGCCGTCTGCGGATGGTCGCCGGTGATCATCACCACCCGGATGCTTAGGCGCTGCGGCAGCGCGCCACCGCATCCTTCGCTTCCTGGCGCGGCGGATCGACCATGCCGGTCAGTCCGACGAACACCAGACGCTCTTCGACCGCGGCGGCGTGCAGCTCGGCCGGGGCGGCGGGAGCGACGTCGCGCCAGGCCGATCCGAGAACGCGCAAGCCCTGGCTTGCCATCGCCGCGTTCTCCGCTTCGATGCGGGCGCGGTCGGCGCCGGTCATGGCGCGTACCCCATCGACGTCCAGGATTTCCGAGCACAGCGCCAGCAGCACGTCGGGCGCGCCGTTGGTGTAGGCGCGCAGCATTGCGCCGGGCAGGACGCGGATCACCGTGCTGCGTTTGCGGTCGGAGTCGAACGGAATTTCATGGTGCTTGGGCCATTCGCGCTCGATGCGGGCCCGGTCACCGCCCGCCTTCCAGTCCGGCCGACAGCAGCGCGCCCTCGGTGGGGTCGCCGATCACGTTCCATTTGCCGTCCGCCTCGCTCAGCTCGGCGTTGTTGCAGCCGAGCAGGACCGTGGCCAGCGCGGCCAGCGGCGGCGCGTGGCGCGCGCCGCTAAACCTTCTTCGGCCTGCACGGCGCCGTCGGGGCCGTAGCCGTCGCCGGTGACCTGATAGCGCTGGCCCGCCACATACAGCGCGCACGGTCATCTCGTCTTACCGTCAGCGTGCCCGTCTTGTCGGTGCAGATCACGGTCGTGGCACCGAGCGTCTCGACCATGCGGCAGCTTGCGCACCAGCGCCCGGCGGCGCGACATGCGCAGGACCCCGAGCGACAGCGCGACTGTCACGATGGCAGGCAAGCCTTCCGGCACGGCGGCCACCGCCAGGCTGATGGCGGACATGCTCAGCTCGAACAGGCCGGTCCCGCGCCACAGGCCGAGCACGAACAGCAAGGCGACAATGCCGAGCGCGGCCCAGACCAGGCTGCGGCCGACGGCGTCGATCTGGCGCTGCAGGGGCGTCGCCTGGTCGCTGGCGTTAGCGGTTAGCATGCCCGCAATTTGTCCCAGTTCGGTTGCCATGCCGGTTGCCACGACCACCGCCAGGCCGGTGCTTAGCCACCACCGTCGTACCGGTGAAAACCATGTTGTTGCGGTCGCCAAGGGGGATGCTGTCGGCGGCCAGCGCCGCGCTGCTCTTGTCGACCGCCTCGGACTCGCCCGTGAGGGCCGATTCGACGCACTTGAGACTGGCGGTCGACAACAGGCGCGCGTCGGCGGCGACCAGGTCCCCCGCTTCGAGCGCCAGCACGTCGCCCGGGACGACGGCATGCGCCGCCACTGCCATCAGGCGGCCGTCGCGGCGCACCTTGGCCTGCGGCGCCATCATCCGTTTCAGGGCGGCGATCGACTTCTCGGCGCTGTATTCCTGGTAGAAGCCGATGCTTAGGCGTTGAGCACGACGATGGCGAGGATGGCCAGGGCATCGAGCAGCTCGCCCAGCACGCCCGAAATGGCGCCAAGCAACGATCAGGATCCAGATGATGACGCTGTTGAACTGGGCCAGAAACAGACGCAGCGGGCTCACTGGCGCCGCCTCGTGCAGCTGGTTGGGACCGACTTTGCGCAGGCGTTCGGCGGCAGTATCTGCGCTCAAGCCGTCGGCGGATGACTCGACGCAGCGCAGCGCGTCGGCAGTTTGCAGGCTGTGCCAGGGTTTCGGATTGCGTGTCATGCTGGCGGCGCGCTTGGCGCGAGTACAGCCCCCACACGGCGCCGGCGCCGACGCGATTCCGAGTTGGTGGCACGATCATGGACGACTCCGTTGCAGAGCAAGAGTGAATGAACCCGGCCCTATGCTACGGAAAATGATCGGAAAAAAATATGATCCACATCAAAACTGTCAAAATGGCCTGCAGCGCGGTCTGTGCGCACAGACTGCCAGCGCGATGCTTGGGCTTTAAGGCAGGGACAGCACGATGACGTAGAAAATCAAGCCCACGATCATCAGCCAGCAGATCCATTCGGCCGCCACCGCCCACGCTTACTGTGTGATGTTGGATTGCCGTTCGAGTCGGCTCTTGGCCAGCATGGCCCATCCATGCGACAGGATGCCCACCACAAGCAAAGCCAGTGCATAAGGCTGGAAGCCAGCGCACGAACACGAGGGCGATCCCGGCGCCGAGGATGCTGGCGCCAAGCCCGCCCAACAAGTCGAGTTGTTTCAAGCGCTTCTGGTTGTTGTCCATTTCCTCCTCCCGCGCCGCAGAAGCCGTCACGCATGTCATCCTGCTCCTGAGGTTGGCAGGGAACCAGCTGCAATGTCTGCGTTGAAATGGGGCTGGAAGGCGATGCGTGCCTGGCGCCAGTCTAGCACTTCCGCCCCGCACCTCCGTTGGAGGGCGACGTGCCAGACCATGCAAGGCGGCGAGAGAGACGAGGCACGCCTGCCTCGTCAACTTTCACGTCAAGTCGGCCAGATCAAAGACCGTGACGGTGATCGCAGCTCTTGCAGCGATTGGCCGCTTCGATGGTCCAGAACACATGGGTGAGTGTCTTGGAGCCATTCAGGTTATACCGTTCATAGACCGACGCGCGGCCATTCGCAGATTGCTTGACGAGCGCTCCCCAGCTATTCGGATCGTCGCTGACATCGGCATCGGCGCTTGCGGCGGCCTCCATGATGCCGCCGAAGGAAGCGACGGTCGTCGTGGAATCGAGATGGGCGTAAATTGATTTGAGCACGTCGAAATCATGCTGATTCGGTTTGGTGCTGAGCGTGCTGCTTGAAGCGTTCGCTCCCGTGTTGGAGAAATAGTCCATGCACGAATTCTGCGAACTGCCATCCTCCGACTGGTGGCCCAAGCCGAAGGTATGCGCCACCTCCTGACACATCACGTGCTCGCGCTCGTTCGTATTGTTGTAAGTGGACGTATTGAAATAGGTGTCATTCATCTTGGCCGATCCCTGGGTGATATGGACACCGCCGGTAATGTTGATCGAAGCCAGTCCGAGCCAGCCATTGTTGCCGTAGTTGCCGTTGCAGACCTGCGTCGTGCCTGCGACCATCGAACAACGCTTGTTTGACGCGCCGAAGCGACAATCGAGGTCAGGAGCGGAGTCCTGCCGGAATTCCAGTTTGCCGACGATGACGACAAGTGCGAGCGCCAGTCGGCAGAGGTCAGGTTGTTGCCGAGCTTGAGGGTGAACTGCGGCGTGGTGCGCGCCCAGTGGTAGTCACCCCATGCATGATTGGCCTGCGCACCGGTCGTCGTTGCCGCAAACGCCAGGCCAACAAAGACGACGAGGGCCAGGCGCTTGAATATCTTCTTGTTCATTTGCAACTCCCTTAAAGTGAATTGAAATTGACGTTTTTTAGATACTGCCCACCCAGCTTAACTTGTAACGATTTGTATTTGGCTAAATTTCCTGCGGTAATTCCATCATCGTCCCGCAGAATAAACATCCCTGGGGCAGGTTCGCCGTCTAAGCACCGCATTGTCCATCACGTGTTGGCGCGCAAGCGCGGCCCGCTGGCTCGACGTTGATCCCGGTTGCTGGTTGCTGGGTCTGTGGGAGTCCGGGCACTCTGCCGAGCTTGCCTACCATCGGCGAAATGGCACTGCCACGGGCAATCAAAAAATCGCGCAGCAAGACCGGATAATCAGGGCGCACCGCCTGCGCTGATGGAGGGGCGGGACGACAGAGCTTGCCGCCAAGCGAGCAACTTCGGCGCATTGGCGAAAAAGCCGAAGTCGTGCGCCAGGTCGAACACGTCGAAATAGCGGAACACTGGCCCGAACACGGCGTCGACGAGGCAGAATTGCGCGCCGTTAAAATAGGGGCCAAGCCCCAAGACGCTGCTCCAGTTGTCTGAACTGCCGCGTCAACTGGGCAGCGCTCTCCTGTAGCGCAATGCCATTGGGCGCGTTGTAAAGCATCGCGATGCTATTGAGCAGCGCTGCACCAAACTCGATCCATGCGCGATGTTGTGCGCGCATCAAAGGATCATTCGGGTGCAGGCGGGGCAGGGCAGTCTCATCGAGGTACTCGCAGATGGCAGCCGACTCGAACAGCGCCACCTCGTCGATCAAGAGAACGGGTGTTTTTCCGAGCGGCGAAATTTCCAGGAACCACGTCGGCTTCTGCGACAAATCGATGTCGATTCGCTCGAAATCAAGGCCCTTCTCGGCCAACACGATCGCAACGCGCTGGACGTAGGGGCACAGGGCGTGACTGACCAGTATGCGCTTTGTGCTCATGGCGCACCTCTTAAAGGACTGGGGCGAAGCGTTTGCTTGAGCGCATCGTCAGCGCGCCGTCACCGAGCAGATACAGGACAACCGATGCCAGCGCCAGGAAGACGGGGTACTCCCAGCCGCCATGCGGATTTGAAAATACCCAGCCGTTCCCGACATGGACAAAGGCCGCCGCCAGCATCACCGGTGTCAGCGCGAGGCGAGACTTGACGCGCATAGACGCCCAGCAGCATTGCGATGCCGCCCAGCAGTTCCACGGCGAAGACGGGATAGGCCATCCAGCCCGGATAGCCGACACTCTCGAAAAATGCGGCAGTGCCTGGCAGGGTGAATACCACGAGCTTCAGTAGCGCGTGGGCGATCCACATGGTCCCGAGGCTTAGCCTCAGCAAGGCAATCCCTAGTTGTGAGGAGGGGGATGGTTTCGACTGCATGATGGTTCTCCGTTGTGGTGATGGAGAGCGTATTGTATGATTTCGCCTTTGCAATGAATATGGGCGGCCATGCAAAGCACGAATGCAAAAGAGCAATACAAGCTGGACGGGGCTGACCTGGCCGTCATTCTGTCGCTGGTCCGCGGCGGGTCGCTGGCGTCGGCTGGGGAGCGTCTGGGAAACGACGCGTCGACGATCTTCAGAACGATCAAGCGCGTCGAAACCGGCCTTGGACAGCAATTGTTCAAGCGGTCCCGGGAGGGTTATTTGCCGTCGGAGCTAGCCATCGAGCTGGCGCGTTACGCCGAACACATCGAGACGCAGCTCGAAGCGGCGCAATCGGCGGCCCAGCTCACCCCGGGGCAGGTGTCGGGCTTGGTGCGCATCACCAGCACCGATACGATCTTGCACGGGCTCGTCCTGCCCAAGTTGAAGCAACTGCAGGCCAGCCATCCGCTGCTGTCGTTCGACCTCCACATTGGAAATGAATTGGCGAGCCTCACGCGCCGTGACGCGGACGTTGCCGTTCGCGCGACGAAGAAGCCGCCGCAACATTTGGTGGGACGACATGTCGGACCGATCCGCATGGCGCTGTATGGCGCGCGCGAGAGCGGTCCCAGGCACTTCGACGGCGAGGTCGCGCTATCGTCCACGTGGGCGGCGCCGGATGATGCGTTGCCCGACCATCCCTCGGTGGTGTGGCGGAAAAAAAATTTTCCGAAAGTGCAGCCGTGCTACCGTGTCGGCAGCATCCTGACGGTGGCGGAGCTGATCACCCAAGGGGCGGCCATCGGTATGCTGCCCGTGTTTCTGGCAGATGGAAGGTCCGAATTGATGCAGTTAAGCGATGTCATCGACGAATGTCAGACCGAGCTGTGGCTGCTGACGCATCCTGATGCGAGGCATTTGCGGCGGGTCGCCACGGTGTACTCGTTTTTGGCCGAGCATCTGGCATTGAAATAGGCGGGCAATGCAGCCTGCTTCGACCGCATCGAGAAGACCATCGCCTGGCGCCCGCGCGAGCACAAACGCAGCGCTCCGGCGACTTGACCCCGGCCCATCTGTCGTAGCGAGCTGCGCGGGCTGCAAAGGCAGACCCTGGGATCGGTGATCAAGGGGATGAAAAATCCTTCAAGACGATCTTGCCGATGGTTTTCCCGGTTGCGAGCACTGCGTGCGCATCAGCGCAAGGTTTGGGCATTGATAGGCGAGACAAGCTGTCCAAGCGTCGACCTGATCGTTCCCTCGTCGACCAGTCGTGCCACTTTGGACAGGATGGCGTGGTGGCGGCGCCGCTCCCCGGGCACCGATTCGATACGGGTGAAAACCATTTCCCACACGAGGCTGACACTCTTTTCCCAGAGCGGTCCAACATCGATGGGCTTGCTTGCCTCGGCCACGATGCAGATGCCCCCTTGCGGCGCGACCAGCTGGCACGCCATGCCTAAGCAGATGCGTGTCACTATCGTTGAGCAGCAAGACATAGTCCACATGGGGGTCGTCTCAGAAAACGGAAAATAAAGCACGCTAAGCCGGTGGCAGCGGTCGCAATGGCCTAAACTTCCCCGCACCGACCTTGGCGCTGCTGCTGCCATAGGTAATCGCCGGTCAGGTTGATGTGCTCCCACCCCAGCGGCGACAGATATTGCAACAATGTGTCGTCCAGCGCCGTGCCGTTGCCACGCAAAGCACTGGTGGCACGCTCCAGATATACCGTGTTCCACAACACGATGGCCGCCGTCACCAGATTGAGGCCGCTGGCCCGGTAGCGCTGCTGCTCAAAACTGCGGTCGTGGATTTCACCCAATCGGTAGAAGAAGACCGCCCTGGCCAGCGCGTTGCGCGCCTCGCCCTTATTCAGCCCCGCATGGACGCGGCGGCGCAGCTCCACGCTTTGCAGCCAATCCAAAATGAACAGCGTGCGCTCGATGCGCCCCAGCTCGCGCAACGCCACGGCCAAGCCGTTCTGGCGCGGGTAGCTGCCGAGTTTGCGCAGCATCAGCGAAGCCGTTACCGTGCCTTGCTTGATGGAGGTGGCCAGCCGCAGAATTTCATCCCAATGGGCGCGTATTTGCTTGATGTTCAGCCTGTCGCTGCTAATCATCGGCTTGAGCGTCATAGGCGGCATCGCCCTTGGGGATGAATAGCTTGGTTTCGCCCAAGTCACGGATACGCGGCATGAAGCGAAATCCCAGCAAATGCATCAAGCCAAACACGTGATCGGTGAAGCCTGCCGTGTCGGTGTAGTGTTCCTCGATGCGCAAGTCCGACTCGTGGTACAGCAGGCCATCAAGCACGTAAGTTGAATCACGAATGCCCACGTTGACCACCTTGGCACTGAAGGGCGCGTACTGGTCGGAGATATGGGTGTAGAAAGTCCGTCCTGGACTGCTTCCATACTTCGGGTTGATATGACCAGTGCTTTCTGCTTTGCTGCCGGTTCTGAAGTTCTGGCCGTCCGACGATGACGTGGTGCCGTCACCCCAGTTGCTTAGAAGAAGGGTTGCCGAAACTGCGCATTCACCAGCTCGGCCAGCGCCGTCGAATAGGTTTCATCGTGGATGTGCCAGGCTTGCAGCCAAGACAGCTTGGCGTAGGTGGTGCCAGGGCAGGACTCGGCCATTTTGGTCAGACCCAGGTTGATCGCGTCGGCCAGGATCGTCGTCAACAGCAAGGTTTTGTCCTTGGCCGTGTCGCTGGTCTTCAGGTGTGTGAAGTGGCGGGTGAAGCCCGTCCATTCATCGACCTCCATCAGCAACTCGGTGATTTTGAGGTGCGGCAGCAGCATAGCTGTCTGGTCGATCATGGCTTGCGCGGCGTCTGGTACTGCCGCGTCCAGCGGCGTGATCTTCAGGCCTGACGCGGTGGTGATGATGGCATCCGGTAAGTCGTTGGCCGCAGCCATGCGGTTGACTGTGGCGAGTTGCGCCTCCAACAATTCCAACCGGTCATGCAGGTATTGGTCGCAGTCGGTGGCCACTGCCAGCGGCAATTCGCTGGCCAGCTTCAAAGTGGCGAACTTCTCGACCGGCACCAGGTATTCGTCGAAGTCCTTGAACTGGCGAGAACCCTGCACCCAGACATCACCGGAGCGCAGCGTTCTCTTCAGCTCCGACAGGGCGCATAACTCGTAGTAACGCCGGTCGATGCCGTCGTCGGTCAGAACCAGCTTTGCCCAGCGCGGCTTGATGAATGCGGTTGGCGCATCGGCGGGCACCTTGCGCGCTGTCGCTGTTCATGCCGCGCAGCATGTCGATGGCATCGAGCACACCCTTGGCGGCAGGCGCAGCCCTGCAATTTGAGCACGCCCAGGAACTGCGGCGCGTAGCGGCGTAGCGTGGCATAGCTTTCACCGATGTGGTGCAGGAAATCAAAGTCGGCAGGCCGCGCCAATGTTTGCGCTTCGGTGACGCTGGCGGCGAAGGTGTCCCAGGGCATAACGGCCTCGATGGCGGCGAACGGATCGCTGCCGCTTTGCTTGGCCTCAATCAACGCTTGACCGATGCGCCCATACATCCGCACCTTGTCGTTGATCGCCTTGCCGGAAGCCTGGAACTGCTGCTGATGCTTGTTCTTGGCCAGTGTTGAACAGCTTGCCGATGATGCGATCGTGAAGGTCGATGATTTCATCGGTGACGGTGGCCATGCCTTCGATGGCCAGCGCTACCAGCGTGGCATAGCGTCGTTGCACCTCGAACTTTGCCAGATCAGCAGGCGTCATCTGGCCACCTTCACGAGCGATTTTGAGCAGGCGGTTCTGGTGAACCTGCCGCTCGATGCCTGCGGGCAGATCAAGTGCTTGCCAGGATTTCAGGCGCTCAATATGTTCGAGCATGTGGCGAGAGTTCGGTTTGGCAGGCCACTGGCGCAGCCATGCCAGCCACGTCACTTTACTGCCGTCCTTGCGCTTGAGAAGTTCGTCCAGGCGCTGACGGTGGGGTGATAACAAAGAATCGGTCAGCGCCGCGTAAATGCGTCGGTTGGCACGGGTGATGGCCTCGGCGCTTGCGCGCTCGATGGCATTCATGGCGGGCAGGATAATGCTCTGCCGCCGCAGATTCTCGACAAGTGCGCTCGCCAGCACGATGCCTTTGTCGGTCTGCAAGGCCAGCTCGGTCAATGTATGCACGGCTTGCCGATAGTGGCTCATGGTGAAGGGCTTGAACCCAAAAACCGTTTGCAGCTCGACCAAGTGCTCCCGCCGTGTCTGTTCGCGCTGGCCGTACTCGCTCCAACTTTCCACTGGCATCTTGAGTTGCGCGGCCACCATGCGCAACAGGGGCGGAAACGGAGGCTCATCGACGCCCAAAAGGTGCCAGGGAATCGCAAGTAGCAAAGCTGCACAGCGAAGCCCAATCGATTCGCGGCGCCGCGACGCTGACGGATCACCGACAGGTCGGTTTCGTTGAACGTGTAGTGCCGTATCAGTTCGTCTTTGGCATCTGGCAGTGCCAGCAGGCTTTCGCGCTCGGTGGCGGACAGGATTGAGCGGCGTGGCATGGTCAGTCTTCCCGCAGGTACTGGTACAAGGTTTCGTGGCTGATGCCGAAGTCACGGGCCACCAAGGTTTTTTGGTCGCCTGCCGCAACTCGCCGTTTCAACTCGGCAATTTGTTCGCTGTTCAGCGATTTCTTTCGTCCCCGGTAGGCACCGCGCTGCTTGGCCAGCACGATTCCCTCGCGCTGACGTTCGCGGATCAGGGCGCGCTCGAACTCAGCGAAGGCTCCCATGACCGACAGCATCAGATTGGCCATCGGTGAGTCCTCGCCGGTGAACTTCCAGCCCTTCTTTGACGAACTCCATGCGCACGCCCCGTTGTGTCAGCCCTTGGACGATGCGGCGCAGGTCATCAAGGTTGCGTGCCAGCCTGTCCATGCTATGCACCACCACGGTGTCGCCCTCGCGGACGAAGGCCAGCAGCCTTTCCAGCTCGGGACGCTGGGTGTCCTTGCCAGAAGCCTTGTCGGTGAACACCCGCGCCACCTGAACACCCTCCAATTGCCGTTCCGGGTTCTGGTCGAAGCTGCTGACGCGGACATAGCCAATGCGTTGACCTTGCAAGATGCCTCCAAAGGCAAAAGTGTCAGGATGAAATCTATTACCTTTGACGGAATATGTCAATCAATAGGAAATTTAACTCTATTCTGACATCGTTTGCACATGGCATCTGACATCAAGTTAGGGTATGCCTCAATCTGACGGCTGCGAACCGCCAGGGACAGGCGCAATGTCAGATTCTGTCGCGGCCTTGGCGCGTGCCTGGAAGCGTTCATAGCAATCCAGCCCGCAGAAATGTTCGACGTATTCCGCGCCTTCCGGGGTGAAGGCGGCATCGAGCGGAATTTCTTTGCAGCATACGCAGCAGGTGGTGCAACTGGCAGTGTTCGGGGCGTTTGCGTTCATGGTGGTACTCCTCCAGATTGGTAGCGAAGCTCAAAGCTGCCCACTCTCGGCTGGCTGGGAAGCGGTCATGATCTTCCCTTGAAGGCCCGCAGCAGCCGCGTCACAGACAGGACAAACAAGCCGGTCAGCGTGAGGGCTGCAATACCCCAGTGCTCCCCGATGAACGCGCTTACTGTCGTCGTCTTAAGCTAGCACAATGGCGAGAATCGGCAAATGGCAGGGACAGGTGAGCACGGCCAGCGCGCCCCACAAGTAGCCGGTGATCGGTTTGTGCGTCTCAGACGGCAAGTGCTCTGGGCTGTTCATGGCAGACTCTCCGCGTGCTGTGCCGGTTCGGTTGGCATGGCGGCCAGTTGCATTTCGAGGCTGGCCAGGGCCTCGCGCCGACGCTCGACGAGTTGCCGCAACACGGCAAGCTGCGCAGACGCACCGTCACCGTCCGCAGCATCCAGCGCCCGGCACAGCCGCGCCAGTGCGTCCAGGCCGATACCCGCTTCGAAGGCAGCCCGTACAAAGCGCAGCCGTTGCAACGCGGTGTCATCGAACAAGCCGTAGCCGCCCGTGGTGCACGCGACCGGCCGTAGCAATCCGCGCAGCAGGTAGTCGCGCACGATATGCACGCTCACCCCGGCATCAAGGGCCAGCCGGGACACTGTGTAGGCGCTCATTGAACACCTCCTTTTCCTCATCCGGCGCAGCACGAAAGCTGCTTCACGTCCTTGCTGAAGGTCTGCGCCGCGAGCTTCCAGCCCTTCGACCATGGTCAGGTAGGGGAACAATTGGTCGGCCAGTTCCTGCACGGTCATACGGTTGCGAATGGCGAGCACCGCCGTCTGGATCAGTTCACCCGCTTCCCGGGGCCACCGCTTGCACGCCGATGAGCCGTCCGCTACCTTCCTCGATGACCAGCTTGATGAAGCCGCGTGTGTCGAAGTTGGCAAGCGCACGCGGCACGTTGTCCAAGGTCAAGGTGCGACTGTCGGTCTCGATCCCGTCGTGATGTGCTTCCGCCTCGCTGTAGCCCACGGTGGCGACCTGCGGGTCGGTGAACACCACGGCCTAAGCATTGCAGGTCAGGTCCAGGGCCGCATCGCCGCCAGTCATGTTGATCGCAGCACGGTGTGCTACGCTGCCGCCACATAGACGAACTGAGGCTGGTCGGTGCAGTCGCCAGCCGCATAAATGTGTGGCGTACTGGTGCGCATGCCCTTGTCGATGACGATGGCCCCCTGCGCATTGGCAGCGACTCCCGCCGCTTCCAATGCCAGGCTGCGCGTGTTCGGTGCCCTGCCAGTGGCGACCAGCAGCTGGTCGGCGCGTATTTCACCGTACCCGGTGGTCAGCACGAATTCGCCGTCCACATGCGCGACCTGGCTGGCTTGCGTGTGTTCCAATACCTTGATCCCTTCGGCACGGAACGCGGCTGTAACGGCCTCGCCGATGGCCGGGTCTTCGCGGAAGAACAGCGTGCTGCGTGCCAGGATCGTCACTTTGCTGCCCAGCCGGGCAAAGGCTTGCGCCAGTTCCAGCGCCACCACAGACGAGCCGATCACGGCCAGGCGCTCGGGAATGGTGTCGCTGACCAGGGCCTCGGTGGAAGTCCAGTAGGGTGACTCTTTCAGGCCCGGAATCGGCGGCACGGCCGGGCTGGCACCCGTGGCGACCAGGCAGCGGTCGAACGCCACCACACGCTCGCCGCCATCGTTTAAACGGACGGCAAGGCTCTGGTCGTCCTTGAAACGCGCTTCACCATGCAGCACGGTGATGGCCGGGTTGCTGTCCAGGATGCCTTCGTACTTGGCGTGGCGCAGCTCATCGACGCGCGCCTGCTGCTGGGCCAGTAGTTTGCTGCGATCAATCGCAGGCACAGTCGCCGCGATGCCACTGTCGAATGGGCTTTCACGGCGCAAATGGGCGATATGGGCAGCGCGGATCATGATCTTGGACGGCACGCAGCCGACATTGACGCAAGTACCGCCGATGGTGCCGCGCTCGATCAGCGTGACGTTCGCACCTTGCTCGACGGCCTTCAGCGCCGCCGCCATCGCAGGCTCCGCCGCTGCCAATAACGGCGACGTGCAGTCCGTCCCCATCACCACCAGCCTTGTCGCCACCGCCCAGCCATCCCAGCGCCTTGCCAAGCAGTCTGCCCCGCGCTGGAAGTGGATGGGGCATCGGCGGGTGTGGCCTTGTAGCCGAGGCCTAGCCACAGCGGCGGTCAGCGCCTCTGGCGAGGTGCCGGGATCGGTGGCGAGTTGCGCGGAGCCTTTCGGGTAGGACACGAGCGCCGACAGCACGCCCGGCACTTTCTCCAGGGCGTCCTTGACATGTGTCGCGCACGAGTCGCAGGTCATTCCGGTGATATTCAAATACATTGCATCGTTCCTTTTCGTTTCGGCAACTGCCAATGCAGTTAGCCGTGTTTGGGTGGTAGTTCGCAGCGGCGGTTGGCCGGTGAGAGCAGATCCCAGATCGACACCCCGATCATCAAGGCCAGACCGACATAGAGGAGGTTCGCCGTCCACCAATTGCCAAAAAACAAGAGCATGGCCGCCAGCACGATGGCTGGGCCGACCATCCCGAGCAGGCTGCGGTACCATTGCCGATGACTCAGCCAGCCCAGTGCATTCGCCAGCAAAGCCACGACTGCGAACAGCGGCAGCAGCTTGGAGATAAACAACCCTTCGTATTCCTGTAGAAAGCCAAGGCCGATGGCCGCGCCCAGGCTGGCGATAGCCGGGAAACAGGCAGCGCATCCCATCGTGGAAACAACGCTGCCAAGCGCGCCAGCCTTGTCGGCAATGCGTGTAATCAGTCCCATGATCGCCCCAGGTTCGGGTTCAGTGGCTCACTGCTTGACGCTGGACGGATAGCCCGCGTCTCCGGTTGCCTTGGTCAGCTTCTGCACGCTGGTCTTGGCATCATCGAACGTGACAACCGCTTCGCGTGTCTCGAAGGTCACGTCAATTTTGCTGACGCCTTCGACCTTGGAAATCGCCTTCTTGACGGTGATCGGGCAGGTGGAGCAGGTCATGCCCGGTACGGACAGCGTGACGGTCTGGGTGGCGGCCCACACGGGGGCAACAACGGCAGCGAGGGCGAGGGCGGCAAACAGTTTTTTCATGATGAACTCCTGTGATTAATAGAAAAATGGCATGACGTAGGGAAATCCGAGCGCGACCAGGACCAGCGCGGCCACGATCCAGAAAATGAGCTTGTAAGTAGCTCGCACTTGGGGAATCGCGCAGACCTCACCCGGTTTGCAGGCTTGCGCCGGGCGGTAGATGCGCCGCCAGGCGAAAAACAGCGCGACCAGCGCTGCGCCGATGAAGATCGGGCGATAGGGTTCCAGCACCGTCAGGTTGCCGATCCATGCCCCGCTGAACCCCAAGGCGATCAAAACCAGCGGCCCCAGGCAGCAGGCCGACGCAAGAATGGCGGCCAGCCCACCGGCGAAGAGCGCGCCGCGCCCGTTTTGTGGTTCAGACATACGCTTGTCCTTTCAAATTTGGTTTGGATAGCTTAAGCTTACTTCCGTAGTTATGTACGGAGTCAAGCGATATGCAAATTAATTTTGAGAATCTGACCATTGGCGTTTTTGCCAAGGCGGCCGGGGTCAATGTGGAGACCATCCGGTTCTACCAGCGCAAGGGCCTGCTGCCGGAGCCAGACAAGCCCTATGGCAGCATTCGCCGCTATGGCGAGGCGGATGTAACACGAGTGCGGTTCGTGAAATCGGCCCAGCGGCTGGGCTTTAGCCTGGACGAAATCGCCGAGCTACTGCGGCTGGAGGATGGCACCCATTGCGAGGAAGCCAGCGGCCTGGCCGAGCACAAGCTCAAGGATGTGCGCGAGAAGATGGCCGACTTGGCACGCATGGAGGCCGTGCTGTCTGAACTGGTGTGCGCCTGCCATGCGCGGAAAGGGAACGTTTCCTGCCCGCTGATTGCGTCACTGCAAGACGGAACGAAGCTCGCTGCATCGGCGCGGGGGAGTCACGGGGTGACTACGCCTTAGCGTGCTTTATTTTCCGAATTCTGAGACGACCCCACATGCTGCACACCGAGCGCGGCCAGTTGCACAGGCATGTCGCCGCGATGATCGATCACGTCCTGTGCGCCCAAGTCACGCACCCACGCGGAAGATGCTTCTCTTGACGCCGTGGCAATTACCCTCAGACCGGCGACTTTGCGTGCCAGTTGAACCGCCATCGACCCGACACCGCTTACCGCGCCAATGATCAGGATGGATTTCCCCGCATTCTGCAGCACGTCGTGCCCCACCCGCAACCGATCGAAGAGCGCTTCCCACGCGGTGAGCGCACTCATTGGCAGCGCGGCAGCCTCTTCGAAGCTGAATGTGGCGGGCATGGCGCCGACGATGCGCTCATCGACCACCTGGAATTGGCTGTTGCTGCCCTGACGACCGAGTTCGCCTGCGTAATACACGTGGTCGCTCGGCCCGGAACAAGGTGACGTCCGGTCCGACACGCGACGACCACACCGGCAGCATCCCACCCGAGCACCCGCGGCGTGGTCTCGACTTTCTCTTTGGGGCGGCGGACGCGGTTATCCAAGGGATTGACGCTGACCGCCTTTACTTCAATGAGAAGGTCGTTCGCACCAGGTACCGGAACAGGCAAGTCCGTATCGAACAAGGATTTCGGATGGTCAGGCGCTAGGTAGTGAGTCAAGGCAACTGCTTTCATGGCAAGCTCCACGTCGTTAAGATGAACACAGTATCGCTCGCTTGCCGTTCCCAAAAAAGTGGTTGAAAATTGACGCACTTTCAAATCATTTTTGATAATTGATATGCAACTCAGCGATCTGGAACTCTTCGTGCGCATTGCGGAGACGCGCAATGTGTCGCAGGCGGCAAGAGAACTGAACATGCTGCCCGCCACAGCCAGCGCCAGCTTGCAACGTCTGGAAAAAGGTATGCGTGCCGGTTGTTCGAACGGACGACGCGAGCCTGCGGCTGACGCCCGAAGGGGAAGTCCTGCTCGAGCATTGTCGGGGCGCGCTAACGCTCCTGGCCGATGGCGAAGCGAGGCTGAACAGCCGCAGTGCGACGCTCAGCGGGCAGTTGCGCATCTCCGCACCGGCGGACGTGGGGCGGCAATTGTTGCTTCCCTGGCTAGATGAATTTCAAACGCGGCACCCGAATCTGACGCTGACGGTCCATTGCAGCGACTACCATAGCCATATGATTGAATCGCCGGTGGACATGGCATTTCGCTACGGCCAATTGGCGGACTCTGGCTTGGTCTCGCAGGTGCTGGCGCAGAACCGCAGGGTGGTTGTCGCGTCGCCTAGCCTATTTGGCACGCAACAGCACCCCGCTGACGCTGGCCGACCTGGCCCGGCACAACTGCCTCATTCACAATTTGAATACGGCGCGCACCAATCGCTGGCGTTTCACGAGCCCGGCGGGCTCGGACGAGGTCGTCGTCACGGGCGACCGTGTGTCGGACGATGGCGGCATTGTCCGTGAATGGGCAGTGCGCGGATATGGCATCGCGTACAAATCGGCGATCGATGTCAGCGCGGATCTGGCTGCCGGACGCCTGGTCCGCTTGTTCGAACAGTTCACCGGCGCTGCCTGGCCGCTCAACGTGGTGTATCCGAACCGGACCAGCATGTCCGTTGCAGGCCGCGAATTGATGATGTTTGTCCGATCTAAATTGGCGGCCGCGGCCTAACGCCCAAGCGCTGCACTGCCATTGATGCCGGTCAGGCCGCGGTCGGCCACAGCGAAAAGCGCGTGTTCGATTGCCTGGGCAAGCGTAGGGCGCGCCATGGGCGACAGGCTCAGGACTTGAGCGCTACGAGCCGAATAGGATGCCATGACCTGCACCACCCCCGGAAGTGCTGCCAGCGCTCTTTCGACCGGGCTGGCGCAGCCAATGCAGACCATGCCTTCGATTTGCAGGGTCGTTTCAAACGTTGTCACCTTGTATCCGGCGCTTTCGATCGATCTGACCATCTCCAGCAACGGCGCGGGCGTTGTCGTCTGGACGAGGACCTCGTCATCGTTCATTCTGACGGTCACCGAACGCACGCCTAGCCAGCGCACACAATGCGCGGCCGATCTTGGCCGCGCCATCCCGATTGCGCATGCCGCCAATCGCCAGCGTCACTTGAATCAGCTTGCTCGAATCCATGATGTCCCCCTTTTTCTCACTCGTTCGGCCATCGTGATCCTTCCCCTGGTGGCAATGTCAAGCGCCAACTGGCGGCGTCAGGCGGTAGTCTCCAGCAGATAGTCGATGAGCACCCGCGTTTTTAGCGCCAGATGACGACCGGGCGTATAGACCGCATGCACCGCGCCGGTGTAGGGTGCGGCCAGGGTCCAGTCGGGCAGTACCGTTACAATCCGGCCGTCCGCAAGCGCTTGTGCCGCCGTAAAATCGGGAATCAAGCCAATGCCGCCCCCGGCTTCGACCGCCGACAGGATGGCGGCGCTGTTATTGATCGTGAGCCGCGCCGTCACCGTGACACTGACCGTGACGCCAGCCCGTTCAAATAGCCAGCAGTCTCCGAATGCGCCATAGCCCAAATGAATACACTGGTGCAGAGGCAAGTCAGCGGGCGTCACGGGCGTGGGATGGCTGGCCAGATAGTCTGGCGCGGCAACGAGCACGTAGCGCATGTCGCGCACCATCCGGGCCGCTAAACCGGGATCGAGTTCGCGCGCAATGCGGATGGCAAGATCGATCCCTTCCTCGATCAGATCAACGGTACGGTCGACCAGTGTCAGGCGCACGTCGACCTCCGGATAGCGGGCCAGGAAAGCCGGTAGTCGCGGCGCCAGCCACACCTGCCCCAGGACGACCGGCGCCGAGACCCGGATCACGCCATTCGGACGCGCCTGTAACTGCCCGCCAGCGCATGGATTTCACGTGCTTCCGAGAGCATGCGCACGCACGCCGCGTGCACCTGGGCGCCCAGTTCGGTCAATGCCAGCGACCGCGTCGTCCGGTTCAGCAGACGTCCGCCAAGATGGCTTTCAAGACGCGTCACGTGGCGGCTCACCGCCGATGTGGTCAAGCCGAGCTTGCGCGCGGCCGCGGAAAAGCCGCCGCTGTCGACCACCTGGGCGAAGATGGCCATTTCATTCATCATGTGCATGATTGCCTCATTATTGATCTGGAATCAACAAACCATTGATCTGATTGGTTATTGTTTATCCTAAAGCGAAAGACGATACTTTGCTCATCAATTTTATTGGAGCAAATCATGAGAGCGACGAGCGGCGCATGGCAGATGAGCATCGCAATGACGCTGTCCGGAACGATCGGCCTGTTTGTGCTGGCCAGCGGACAAAGCGTACCCACCGTAATCTTCTTCCGCTGTCTGATTGGCAGCCTGACGCTGCTCGGATGGCTGAGCTGGCGTCGGGGCTGGACACCGCTCAACGCGCGGCGCCGGCTGGTTGCTGCTTGGCGCCGTGGCGCTACTGCTCAATTGGTATTGCCTGTTTTCCGCCTACCGGCTCAGTAGTATTTCAATCGCTACCGTGGTGTATCACGTTCAGCCGTTCTTCCTGCTACTGCTCTCTGCGCTGGCCCAGAAAGAATTTCTATCCAAAGGCAAATTGCTGTGGCTGTGCATGGCCTTTGCCGGTGTGGTGTTGTCCAGTGGGATCGATTTGCGTGGTGGCCATGCTTAAGCATGCTATCCGGGGCCGCACTCGCATGCGCGGCGGCGTTCCTGTACGCGCTGGCGACGCTGGCAACACGAAAGCTGAGCGCCATTCCGCCCGCACAAATCGCAGGCGTTCAACTACTGATCGGCGTCGCCGTGCTTGTCCCGTTGGCCCAGATTCCCGGGCCGGGGACGCCGCTGGCGTCGGTGCTCAGTCTCGGCACCCTCGGACTGATCCATACCGGCCTGATGTATCAGTTGATGTATTCAGCGTTCCAGCGACTGCTTAGCATGGCCAAGATCGCCATCTTGTCTTTCATTTACCCGCTGACGGCGATCCTGATCGACATCGCGTGGTTCGGCACCGTCCTCACACCACTTCCAGTGGGCCTAGCATGGCGGTGCTTTTGCTGGCGGTCGTCGCCAATCAACGCGACTGGCGCGTGCTTAGGCAAGGCAGCGCGCGCCATGGACGGCGTCGAAGTGTTACTGACATTCATTTGGCGCATGGCAGGGCAAATGCTATCTGCCAGCCGCCGCGATTCAACACATTGCGACTTGACCATACCATAGGAGATTCACATGCCGATCCTGACCGTTAAAATAAGCGGCACGAAGTCCAGCGAACTGATTAAACAAGTGGCCGATCATTTGATGGATATTACATCCCGCATCCTGAAGAAAAAGCGAACTGACGGCGATTGCCATCGATTTTGTCGAACATGACGCATGGTTTGTCGGTGGAAGACTGCTGAGCGAAGTCGGGATGAACAGCTTCTATTTCGATATCAAGATTACCGACGAGACCAATACCAAGGAGGAAAAGGCTTTGTACATCAAGGAAGCGTTTGCTTAAGCTTTGCTGATTGCTGGGCAACCTACATGATGAGAGCTATATCTATATCCAGGACGTGAGAGCGACCTCGTATGGGTTTGGCAGGAAAACCCAGGAATACCGCTTCCATCACTGAGGGATCGTCAAGGATCCTGACGCCTTGATCGCGATGAAAGAGTCTTATGCAAAGTCCCCCTATACCTTTTCGTGTCAATTCTGCTCGCCGCGAAGAACTGCTTGCATTGTTCAACGGGCGAAGGGAAATCAATTGGTTTGGATTCCAAGGCGCGTTTCATGAGCCTGGACGCGCGACCATCACGTTCACCAAACTGGAAGCCGAAGCATGCAGGGCGGTGGCGGTAAAGCTGCCATCAATGGGGGCGGCATCGCCGCCGGATTCGATGCCGCTTTTGTCCTTGCCGGGCTTGGTCAATACGACGCGGAGATCGTGATCACGATCGAGCTTTCGGTGAAGTTCCTCTCCCTGGCCTTGGTCAGCGATGCGCTTTCTTTCCACGCGCACGTGGTTCGATCCGGCAAAAACTTTTCGTTCGCCGAAGGCTTTCTCTTGGGAGGAGAGCGGCATGTGGCCCTCGCCACGGCAATCGTTGCGCCTAAGCACGCTAGGCGCCAGCTGGAAAATATTCCTTTACCTTTCCATGATGGGAAGGCTGAAACTGGCTGCAAGCTAGATGAATCGGAGAATCAAATGAACCAATCCACTATCTCCAACGCAGAAAAGTCACTATCGATCGACATCGTCGGCATGACTTGCGCCGCATGCGTGGCGAGGGTTGAAAGAGCGCTGCAGGCGATTCCGGGCGTGCGCAATGCCAGCGTCAATCTGGCGACGGAGTCGGCACAGTTAGTGACAGTGCAAGAGGTCGATTTCGGGATGCTGCGTCAAGTCGTTGAAAAGGCCGGATATGAGGTTGCGCACCAAGAAGTCGATTTGCACATTGAGGGCATGACCTGCGCTTCATGCGTCAGCCGCGTGGAGAAGGCGCTATCGAAGGTCGGCGGCGTCGCCCATGCGTCTGTGAACCTGGCAACGGAAACGGCACGCGTTCGCGTGACTGGTGTCCATACGGAAGCCTTGATTCGGGCAGTGGATGATGCGGGCTACCATGCAACATTGCGGCAATCCCAAGCTGAGGCGCCTGGCGCGCAAGCGCGACAGCGCGACGGCCTGTATGTCGCCGCCGCGGCGCTGCTCTCATTTCCGCTAATAATTCCCATGTTACTCGAGCTGGCCGGGCTGCACACCATGCTGCCGGGATGGCTTCAGTTTGCTCTGGCAACGCCTGTCCAGTTCTGGCTTGGGGCGCGCTTCTATCGAGCAGCCTGGAAGGCGCTCAAGGCCCGCGCCTAAGCAATATGGACCTCCTGGTGGCACTGGGCACCAGTGCTGCGTACGGCTTGAGCGTCTACCAAATCTTCGCCGATAATCCGGAAGTGATGCAGCACTTGTATTTCGAGGCCTCGGCCGTGGTGATTACACTGGTCTTGCTTGGCAAGTGGCTGGAGTCGCGCGCCAAACGGCAAACGGCATCGGCAATTCGCGCCTTGCAGGCGCTGCGGCCGGAATCGGCCCGCGTGCGGCGCAATGGCCTGGACGGTGACATTCCCATTGATCAAGTGAAAATCGGTGACGTCGTCGTTACCCGTCCCGGCGAGCGGGTGGCTGTCGATGGCACGATTGTGGAAGGCGCCAGCCAGATGGATGAGTCGCTGATTACCGGCGAAAGCCTGCCAGTGTTCAAAAGTACCGGCGACAGCGTCACGGGCGGGGCAATCAACGGCGACGGCCTCGTTCTGATGCGTACCGATGCCGTGGGGACCGAGACGACGCTTGCGCGTATTATTCGCCTGGTCGAGAACGCCCAGGCGGCCAAGGCGCCGATCCAGCATCTGGTCGACCGGGTCAGCGCTATTTTCGTGCCAGTGGTTCTGGTCATCGCGGCAATCACCATGCTCGCCTGGTGGCTGTCGACGGGCGATATGCAATCTGCCATCGTCAACGCCGTCGCAGTGCTGGTCATTGCTTGCCCGTGTGCGCTGGGCCTGGCGACGCCAACGGCGATCATGGCCGGAACCGGCGTGGCGGCAAAGTATGGCATTCTGATCAAGGATGCGGAAGCGCTTGAGATCGCGCATCGCGTCGACACTGTGGTGTTCGACAAGACTGGAACGCTGACGCAGGGCAAGTTTAAGCAGTCGCAAGCCTTGTTCCGATCAATATCGACACGGAGCGCCTTTTGCAGTTGGCGATGAGCGTGCAGCAGGGGAGCGAACATCCCCTCGCCAAGGCGGTCGTTGACCTGGCTTTCTCGCGGGGGTGTCGCGGCGCTGCCTGCGACCGACGTGAATGCACTGCCAGGCCGTGGCATTGCCGCGACCGTCGATGGCCTGCAGCTTCAGCTGGGAACGACACGCCTGATGCGGGAGCTCGGTATCGAATTGGGCGAGTTGACGCAGCGCGCGACGGCGCTCGAATCGGACGGCCATACTGTTTCGTGGCTTGCGTCGACGGCGCCACTGCGCGGGGTTCTGGGACTGTTTGCCTTCGGCGATCAAATCAAGCCGAGCGCCTATCTGGTGGTGGACAGGTTACACCAGCTCGCCATCAAAACCGTGCTACTTACCGGTGACAATCATGGCAGCGCGATGGCGGTGGGCCGTTCACTAGGTATCGATGACGTGGTTGCAGAGGTCCTGCCTGCCGATAAGGCAGACAAGGTTGCGGCCCTGCGCAGTGCCGGAGGTGTCGTCGCCATGGTGGGGGACGGGATCAATGACGCGGCGGCGCTTGCCGCTGCCGATGTCGGCATCGCCATGGCGACCGGCACGGACGTGGCAATGCATGCGGCAAGCGTTACGCTCATGCGCGGCGATCCCGAGCTGGTTGCCGAGGCGATCGATATT
The DNA here is from genome assembly GCA_024703915.1 of Massilia sp. H-1. Taxonomy (GTDB): domain Bacteria; phylum Pseudomonadota; class Gammaproteobacteria; order Burkholderiales; family Burkholderiaceae_D; genus Telluria_A. The sequence continues at coordinate 5,430,362 of CP087969.1, forward strand.
TCACGCCGGACCTACAGCAAGATTCGGCAAAACTTGTTTTGGGCGTTCATCTACAACCTGGTCGGCATCCCGCTCGCCGCGTGTGGGCTGTTAAATCCCATGGTTGCTTAAGCGCCGCCATGGCGTTCAGTTCGGTGAGCGTGATCAGCAATGCGCTGTTGCTCAAGAGGTGGAAGCCATCCGGTCATGTCGCCAGTCATGCGACGAAAGAAGGACGCGGCGCCCATGTGACGCGTCATTGATGATTGCATTTTCAACGCGGTATCCAGGAAGCGGGAAAGTGCGCAACTGCCCGCAACAGCAGCTGGCAGGGTCCAGTGCGCGGCACGGTCAGAGTTCGACATGCAAATAGCTTGATGGAGGGAGGATCCATGAATATCGGGCAAGCGGCAAAAAATTCGGGCGTCTCGGCGAAAATGATTCGGTATTACGAAAGTATCGAACTCATCAAGCCTGGCAATCGCACTGACGCAGGCTATCGTACTTTCTTGGCAAACGATTTGCATGCGCTGCGCTTCATCAAACGCGCAAGAAGCCTCGGCTTTTCACTCGAACAGATCCGGTGCCTGCTGTCACTGTGGCAGGACACCAGCCGCGCAAGCGCGGACGTGAAAGACATCGCGCTGGCGCACGTCGTCGATTTGAACAAACGTATCGCTGAGCTGACCGAGATGCGTGATAGCTTGCAGCACCTGGCGCGGGCATGCACGGGCGACCATCGGCCAGATTGCCCGATTCTGCATGAATTAGCGGAGTCAGTGGACGGGGACAGTCCGCACTGCAAAGCAGGGCACAGGAATTTTTAGAAAATGCTTGACCTTCCCATCGTGGGAATTCCTAAAGTGAAAGCTCATTATTATCAAGGGAGTAGCACCATGCATGAACTTCAAGTAGAGGGAATGAGCTGTAACCACTGCGTCAGCAAAGTGACGCGGGCAGTGAAGGCAATCGACGATGCCGCAAACGTAGAGGTGGAGCTTGCTTCAAAAAGGTCCGGGTCGCGTCAGCCGCGGAGTACGAAGACCTGGTGGCAGCGATCATCGACGCTTAAGCTACGATGTGAGGCCGAGCAATATTGGCTAGAGCAAATCGCGATGGCGGCACCATCGCTTTCGTCTTGCCCAGGCAGACGGTGCGACAAAAGCAGATGGGATCGAAACGTCTTGGAACTTATCGCGTCGCTTCCAATGTAATGTTCGACTTGGCACGCATATCGACCCGCAGAATGAGCGGTGGCCCTTGATCTCCTCTCGCCAGGGCCTAATCAATTATGATTCACGTTCGATCGCAGTCGCAACGTTGTGCCTGTGCCGAGGGATATTCTAGTCCTGTCCGTCGCGAATGGGAGGGAAATCTTCACGCAAATTTCTTCAATTGCTTCGCTAGCGAAAGAATTGCCCCTCATCGCAGGGGCAGTTTTCATTCGCGGCCGCGCAAACTAGACTTGTGGCTGCTTGCGTGGTGCCCTCCCTGCCGATCATGGCAGAGGCAGCCACGGCTTGAACTACCGGCGGGCTCGGCAATATCGTTCGATGGCGCACCGACACTTTTTGCAGGAAGCACTAGAATATGGTTTCCTATCGGCAAACCCACCACTGGCGCGCCGCAGCTTGACGAAGGCCTCCAAACCATGAATACCCAAAACATTTCTGAGCCCGCCAGGGCGCCACGCGCTTCTGTGGACGCAGCGCACGAGCGCGACGCGGATGACGGCGCAGTCTTGGGTGCGAATACCGAGCTGGTGTTCGTGGCCTTGTCCGGCGTGTTTCTGCTGGGCGGCTGGCTGCTCTGGCGCGGCGGGGAGGGCGCCCGCGGGGTGCCGCTCGCGCTGTTCGTCATTTCGTACTTCTTCGGCGGCTTTTTCACGCTGAAGGAAGCTGTCCAGAACTTGCTGGCGCGCCGTTTTGAAATCGACACCCTGATGTTGGTGGCGGCGATCGGCGCCGCCGCGTTGGGCCAATGGGCCGAGGGGGCCCTGCTGCTGTTTCTGTTCAGCCTCGGTCACTCACTCGAACACTATGCGATGGGACGCGCGCCCGCGCGATCGAAGCGCTGGCTGAGCTGGCGCCCGAAACGGCGAATGTGCGGCGCAATGGGGCCGTGGTCGAAGTCGGGGTGGACGAGCTGGAAGGTGGGGGACGTTATTGTCGTGCGACCGAACGAGCGGCTGCCTGCCGACGGAATTGTTGCTGTCGGCACCACCAGCGTCAACCAGGCGCCGGTCACCGGCGAGAGCGTACCGGTGGAAAAGCAGCCTGCCCAGGATCCGGTGGCTGCCATTGCCGCGTTCGAGCGCGCCAAGGCCGAACATCGCGTGTTCATTTAAGCACGATCAATGGCGCCAGCAAGGATTGAAGTCATGGTTGCCCGGCAAGCAGACCAGTCGACCATGGCGCGCGTCGTCAAGTTGGTGGCCGATGCGGAAGCCCAGCGTTCGCCAACCCAGCAATGGACCGACCGATTCGAGCGCTTTTTCGTGCCTGCAGTCCTGGTGCTGGTCGGCCTGCTCATGTTCGCCTGTCTGGTCATCGACGAACCGTTTTCCGTCAGTTTTTATCGGGCGATGGCGGTGCTGGTTGCGGCCAGTCCGTGCGCGCTGGCGATATCGGTGCCAAGCGCGGTCTTGAGCGGCGTGGCGCGGGCCGCGCGGGGGGGGCGTCCTGGTCAAGGGCGGCGGGCCGCTGGAAAATCTGGGCTCGCTCACATCGATTGCGTTTGACAAGACTGGCACCCTCACCGAGGGCAAGCCCAGGCTGACGGACGTGCTTCCTGCCGAGGGTGTGGCGCTGGAAGAACTGCTCTCGGTCGCGCTGGCCGTGGAGCGTAGCAGCGACCATCCGTTGGCGTCGGCCGTAGTGGCAGGGGCACAGGAGCGGCTGGGGACGAACGCGGCGGTGCTGACCGCGTCAGACGTGGCGAGCATCACCGGGAAAGGAATCGGGGCGATGGTGGGCGGCGAGCGTGTTCTCATCGGAAAACCGAGCCTGTTCTTGGAGGCGCCGGGAACGTCAGTTCCGCCGGGCGTGGCTCAGGCAAATGCTTAGGCCTGGTGGCGTCCGGCCGGACCACGATGATGATCCAGCAAGGCAGCCGTTTTCTTGGCGTAATTGGCGTCATGGACACGCCGCGGCCTGTGGCGCGCAAAGTGATGGGTGAATTGCGCAAGCTCGGCATCGAAAGGCTGATCATGATTTCGGGCGACAACCAGCAAGTGGCCGATGCTGTCGCCAAGGCGGTCGGGCTGACCGAAGCGCAGGGCAACCTGATGCCCGAGGAAAAAGTGGAAGCGATCAAAGCATTGCAGGCCAAGCACGGCAAGGTGGCGATGGTGGGCGATGGCGTCAATGATGCCCCGGCCATGGCGAATGCGACGGTCGGCATTGCCATGGGCGCCGCTGGTTCGGACGTGGCCCTGGAGACTGCCGACGTGGCGCTGATGTCCGACGACCTGGCGCATCTGCCGTTTGCGGTCGGGCTGTCGCGCCGCACCAGCAGGATCATCAAGCAGAACTTGTGCGTCAGTCTGGGTGTGGTGGCGGTGTTGATCCCGGCGACCATCTTCGGACTCAATATCGGGACCGCCGTGCTGTTCCACGAGGGTTCGACCCTGCTGGTCGTCGTCAACGCCTTGCGCCTGCTCGCCTACCAGGGCGCGGCCGTGCTGCTTGGCGCATAGTGCAGGCAGCCCCGTCGACGGCAGCGGAGCAGCCCATGCCGGCGCGGTGTAGGCAAAGGCGTGTTCAGTCCGCGCTATGTTCCGAACCGGATCGGGCCAGACCGTGCAGGATTCCGCAATCCTTGGCGGCACGGTTTTGATTGCAATGCGAGCGCAGGTCCAGCATCTGGTCCTGCAGCTTCTTGAGTTCCTGCATGCGTGTGGCAATCTGCGCGATATGGGAATCCAGCAAGCGATTGACTTCACCGCAGCTGTCCTCCGGCGCGTACTTGAAGTGCAGCAGCCGCCGCACGTCGCTAAGGGACATGCCGAGCGAACGGCAATGCCGGATAAATGTAAGTCTTTCCAGATGCTCAGGCCCGTACAGGCGGTAGTTGCTTAGCGGGACCGCGCCGGTGACGGCAGCAAGCCTTCGCGCTCGTAGTACAGGATGGTTTCGACCTGACAGTGCGCCGCAGCGGCCAGCTCGCCAGTCTTCAGAGATTTCATCATTCAGCCATTTTTTGTCGAATTGCGCTTGACCCTATAGTAGGTATAGGGTGCCTAATACGCATTATAGAAGTTTGAAAGGTTTGCCATGTCCGATTGCTGCGATTCAGCTTGCGGCTCCAACAAGCCCGTCGTCGACAAGAAATACCGGCGCGCGCTCATGATTGCCCTGGTTGTCAACTTTGCCATGTTCGGGGTGGAGCTTGCTTAGGCGGACTTGGCGCCGCCTCGGTGTCCCTGCTTGCGGACGCCGTCGACTTCCTGGGCGACGCTTAAGCAACTACGCACTGTCGTTGTTTGTGCTGGGACTGGCGCCCGTGTGGCGGTCGCGTACCGCCATGGTGAAGGGACTCACGATGGGGGGCTACGGCATTTTTGTCCTTGGCAAGGCATTCTGGAACGCGTCGGCGGGTGTGATTCCCGAACCGGCCACGATGGGCGCGATCGGACTGCTGGCTCTGGCAGCGAACGGCGCTGTCGGCGTGCTGTTGTACGCCTATCGGGACGGTGATGCCAACATGCGTTCTGTGTGGCTTTGCACGCGCAACGACATGATCGGCAACGTCGCCGTACTGCTGGCCGCGCTGGGCGTGTTCGGCACTGACAGCGGATGGCCCGACATACTGGTGGCCGCCGTCATGGGCGCGTTGGCCCTGACAGCATCGGCGAGCGTGATCGTCCAGTCGCGGCGCGAACTGGCCACTGGCGGCGGGACGAAATGACGACACGCTATAATAGCCGCACCTGTTTACATGAACGCCATCGTGAGCCGATTTAGACGTTTTCTTGCCATCATTTTGTTGTTGATCCTGCCGCTGCAATCGAGCGTGGCAGCTGTCGACGGCTGCTGCACGGGCGTGACGGGCGGTCAGCCTCTGGCATACCAGGCTGATGGTGGTGCGGATCAGGCCGCGAACGGCGTGCAGGCGACAGACGAGGCCGACTGTTGCGCCTTGTGCGATTTCTGCCATCACGGGTCCGTCACATTCCTGAGTGCACCAGGAAGCGTTCACGGCGAAAAACTGACCTGCGCGCCCGTACCGTCCCCGGAATTGCCCATCACTTCCTTCATTCCTGACGTTCCCTCCCGTCCCGACCGGGGCTAGGCACCGCATTTGCTCTTCGGCCGCAACAGGGCCACGGCGGCATCAGCCGCCGACGATCAATCATCAATTTGGAGTACAGAATGAAGGCATATTTCATGCCCTTGCTGGCGGCAGCATTGCTGACGCCTAAGGCAGTTGCTGCGCAGCCGACGCGGGCGCGGCGTCGACTGCGGCCTTGCAACAGTGGCAGGACGCGCTCACCTTGGGCGCCGCCATCGAGCGCGCGCAGCAACACAACAGCCAGTTGCGCGCGCTCGGTGACGAGGTCGCGGCGCTGGAAGCGCGCGCCAGCCAGGCCGGAGTGCGACCCAATCCGACACTCGAGTACCTGCGTGAAGGAAGCGCGGAGCAGGGAGGCGCTTCCAGCGTCCAGGTCGCGATCCCATTCGAGCTGGGCGGCAAGCGCGGCGCGCGCAGCGCTGCTGCGCTGGCGGAGCTGCGTGTGGCAACGGCGGATCTGGCGGCAGGGCGCTTGCGGGTGCAGGCCGAGGTCGTCGCTGCCTTTCATGAGGCTTATCTGGCTAGGCAAGCGCCTGGAGCTGGCGACCCAGACCCGCGTGTCGGCGCACCAATCTTCGCTCAGCGTCGGGGCGCGGGTTCTGGCTTAAGCAAAGTCTCGCCCATGGAAGAAACCAGGGCGAAGGTGGCGGAAGCGAACCTACAGGTCGAGACCATCCAGGCACGGCGGGAACTGGCCGAGGCAGAAATCAAGCTCGCCCTGTTGTTGGGAGCCGATCCGGGCGGCCTTGTGCTGGCAGCACCCGACATTGCGCTCCCGCGTGCTCCCGACCAGGCGACGATTTCAGCCCGCTTTGCATCATCTCCGGTCATGCAAAGAGCCGCTGCGGACCTCGACTGGCGTACCGCCTCAGCGCGCCTCGAGCGCAGCAAGCGCTATCCCGACGTCTCGCTCATCGTGGGGCAAAAGCGCGAGGGTGTCGCACGTGAACGCCAGACGATCGTCGGGCTGTCGGTGCCGTTGCCGCTGTTCGACCGCAACCAGGGGGCAATCAGCGAAGCCGAGCGGCGAATCGACAAGTCGCGCGCCGAATTCGCATTGCACCAGCAGCGCCTTCACGCGGAAGCGGCCCAGGCTGCGGTACGCCTGAACGCCGCGCTGGAACAGGAACGCCTGATACGGGAAGATGTCCTTCCCGGCAGCCAATCCGCGCTTTCCGCCGCGCGTACCGGCTTTGAAGCCGGAAAATTCAGCTTCCTCGACTTGCTTGATGCACAGCGCACATTCTTTCAGGCGCAAGTGCAGCATGCACGGGCGATTTCCGACGCCCACCGGGCCGCCGCGGATCTGGCCACGCTCATCGGGCCGACCGATTCGTCTATCCCAACCTTACATCAGCAGGAGGCCAAATGAACAGGCATCAGAAAATCACAATCACGGCAATGGTGGCCGCGGCTCTTCTTTTCAGCGGCGTCGTTCTGTTGCGCGACCGCCTCGCCCCGGCTGCGAAAGCCGGGGAGCGGCATGAGGAGCACGCCGAGGAATCGAAGGCCGCATCCGGGGGCGAGAAGGAACATGGACATGACGAGGCGGCCGAAAACAAGGTCGTTCCCTTTTCCGATGCGCAGATCGCGGCCGCCGACATCGCCGTGCACGCGGCCGGGCCGGTACGACTGGATACCTTCATTCGCATGCCGGGCGAGGTGAAGTTCAACGAAGACCGGACCGCGCACGTCACGCCCCGGGTCGAGGGCATCGTCGAGCAAGTGGTCGTCAGCCTTGGGCAGCAGGTGGCCAAGGGTGATTTGCTGGCAGTCGTCGCGAGTGCGGCGATTTCGGATCAGCGCAGCACGCTCGCCACCGCGATCCAACGCGCGCAGCTCGCGAGCACGATCCACCTCGCCGAGAAGAAGCTTTGGGAAGACAAGATTTCCGCGCGCCAGGATTATCTGGAAGGCGCAGCAGGAGTGGCAGGAAGCGGAGATTGCGGTGCAGAATGCGCGCCAGAAGCTGATCGCCCTCGGCGCGGGCAGTTCGGTGAACGGCCCCTTCAACCGGTTGGAGGTGAGAGCGCCGTTTGCCGGTCTCATCGTCGACAAGCATATCGCCGTCGGTGAAGCGGTGGGCGCGGAAACCCGCGTGTTCACGCTGTCGGACTTGCGACGGTGTGGGCGGAGGTGGTGGTGCTTAAGCCAAGGACCTGGGCATCGTTCGGGTCGGAACGGAGGCGCTGCTGCATTCGGCGGCCAGCGATGACCAGGTCAAGGGCAAAGTCAGTTTCGTGAGAGCGCGATGATAGGCGAGCAGACCCGGTCGGCACGCGCGTGGTCATCGACAACCCGAAACAGGCCTGGCGCCCCGGGCTGTTTGTCGACGTCGATGTCGTCACGGGTTCGGCAGAAGTGCCGGTCGCGGTTGACAAGGCGGCGATTCAGAATATCGACGGCAAGCAAGTTGTTTACGAGCGCGTGAAAGCGGGGTTCATCGCCCGCCCCGTGACGACTGGACGCTCGGACGGGCGGCGGATCGAGATCCTTTCCGGATTGGCTGCAGGGGCCCGGTACGCCGCCGACCACAGTTTCACGATTAAGGCCGAGCAGGGCAAGGGCGCTGCGGGGCATGACGACTGATGGAGACGACCGGAATGTTCAATCGCATCATACAGGCCAGCATCAGCCACCGCTGGATGGTCATGTTCGTCGTCGCCGCCATGGCGGCGCTCGGCATCAACAGCTACCAGAAATTGCCGATCGACGCCGTGCCCGACATTACCAATGTCCAGGTGCAGATCAATACGGCGGCGCCCGGCTATTCGCCGCTGGAGACAGAGCAGCGCATCACCTTCCCCATCGAATCGCTGATGGCTTAGCCTGCCGAGTCTTGAGCAGACCAGGTCGCTGTCGCGCTATGGTCTGTCGCAGATCACCGTGGTGTTTAAGGATGGAACGGACATCCATTTCGCGCGCCAGCTGATCAGTCAGCGCATCCAGGATGCGCGCAAAAGCTGCTTACTGGCTGTAACCCCGACCCTCAGTCCGATCGCTACCGGCCTGTCCGAGATTTATCTGTGGACGGTCGATGCCGCACCCGGCGCGAAGAAGGCGGATGGTACGCCGTACACGCCGACCGACTTGCGTGAAATCCAGGACTGGATCATCAAGCCCCAGTTGCAGCAACGTGCCCGGGGTCACCGAAATCAATTCGATCGGTGGCTACGACAAGGAATACCTGGTGGCGCCCAGCCCAGCCAAGTTGGCGTCCTACGGCCTCACCCTGGCCGACGTGGTGACGGCGCTCGAGCGCAACAATGCGAACGTGGGCGCGGGCTACATCGAGAAAGAGGGAGAGCAATACTTGCTGCGCGCCCCGGGGCAGGTGACGTCCGTGGACGATATCGGCAACATCGTGGTGTCGACGATGGCCGGAACGTCGATCCGGGTCAAGGATCTCGCGCAGGTCGGAATCGGGGCGGAATTGCGCACCGGCGCGGCCACCAAGAACGGCCAGGAAGTGGTGCTCGGGACGGTGTTCATGCTGATCGGCGAGAACAGCCGCGCCGTGTCCCAGGCGGTCGACCGCAAGATGGTCGAGATCAACCGCAGCCTGCCTGCCGGGGTTTCCACGACCACGGTGTACGACCGTACCATTCTCGTCGAGAAGGCGATTGCCACCGTCAAACGCAACCTGCTTGAAGGTGCCGTTCTGGTTATCGGCGTGCTGTTCCTCTTCCTGGGCAATCTGCGCGCCGCGCTGATCACGGCCATGGTCATTCCGCTGGCCATGCTGTTCACCTTTTCCGGCATGGTGGCCAACCATGTCAGCGCCAATCTGCTCAGCCTGGGCGCGCTCGACTTCGGGATCATCATCGACGGCGCCGTGGTCATCGTCGAAAACTGCGTGCGGCGTCTGGCCCATGCCCAGCAGCGCCTGGGGCGCAATCTGACGCTCGCCGAACGGCTGGAAGAAGTGTTCGCGGCCAGCCAGGAGGCGCGGCGTCCGCTGATTTTCGGTCAACTGATCATCATGATTGTCTACCTGCCGATCTTTGTGCTGACGGGAATTGAAGGAAAAATGTTTCACCCGATGGCGTTCACGGTCGTGGCCGCATTGCTGGGCGCGATGATCCTGTCGGTGACCTTCATTCCCGCCGCGGTGGCCCTGTTCATCGGCAAGTCGGTCAAGGAAGGCGAAGGCAAGTTGATGCTTGGCGCCCGCGTTCGCTATGAGAAATGTCTCAACTATGTGATTGGAAACCGGTCCGTCGTCTTCACGGGAGCGGGTATTGTGCTCGCCGTCTCGGTGTTGCTAGCCACCAGGCTTGGCAGCGAATTCGTACCAAACCTGAATGAGGGCGATTTTGCCGTGCTGACCGTTCGTATTCCCGGCACCGGGCTGTCCCAGTCGGTCCAGATGCAGCAGCAAATCGAAAAGACACTGGTGGCGAAATTCCCGGAAATTGCCACCGTGTTCGCGCGGACCGGCACGGCGGAGATCGCATCGGACCCGATGCCGCCAAGTATCTCCGATGGCTACATCATGCTCAAACCCGAGAAGGACTGGCCGAAACCGAAGAAGTCAGCGCGAAGAACTGCTGGCGGCGATCCAGGCGACGGTCGAGCAGCTGCCCGGAAACAGCTATGAATTCAGCCAACCGATACAGCTGCGGGTCAACGAACTGATTTCCGGCGTGCGCAGCGATGTGGCGGTCAAGCTGTTCGGCGACGATCTGGACGTGCTGAATGCGAAGGCCGCGGAAATTGGCGAGATCATGGAGAAAATCCCGGGTGCGAGCGAGGTCAAGGTGGAGCAGACCACCGGCTTGCCGATGCTGCAGATGCAAATCGACCGCGAGCGGGCCGCGCGACTTGGCCTGAACATCGCCGAAGTGCAGGACCTGATTGCGACCGCCACGGCCGGGCGCGAGGCGGGCGCGATGTTCGAGGGTGACCGCAGGTTCGATATCGTGGTGCGCCTGCCGGAAGTGCTGCGCTCCGATATCGAAGCGCTCAAGCGCTTGCCGGTCCCGCTGCCAAAGCAAGCGGCAGCGGTGCGGGTGAGTTTCGTCACGCTGGGCGAGATTGCCACCTTCGTCGTGGCGCCCGGACCGAATCAGTTGAGCCGCGAGCAGGGCAAGCGACGGGTGGTGGTGTCCGCGAACGTGCGCGAGCGCGACATCGGCTCGTTTGTCGCGCAAGCCCAGAAGGCGATCATCAAGGGCGTCAAACTTCCGTCCGGTTACTGGAGCGCGTGGGGTGGACAGTTCGAGAATCTGCAGAATGCCGCGACCCGGCTGGAAGGTGGTGGTGCCAGCGTCGCTGGCCCTGGTGTTCGCGCTGCTGTTCCTCATGTTCAATAATGCAAAGGATGGCCTGTTGGTGTTCAGCGGCATTCCGTTCGCCTTACCGGGGGCATCTTTGCGTTGTGGGCGCGGGGCATTCCGATGTCGATCTCGGCGGCGGTGGGGTTCATCGCGCTGTCGGGCGTGGCCGTGCTCAATGGCCTGGTCATGATTTCCTTTATCCGCACGCTGCGCAGAGAAGGGAATGCCGCTCGACGCAGCGGTGAGGGAAGGGGCCCTGACCCGGCTGCGCCCGGTGCTGATGACCGCGCTTGTCGCTTCGCTCGGTTTCGTCCCGATGGCGATTGCGACCGGAACGGGCGCCGAAGTGCAGCGGCCGCTGGCGACGGTAGTTATCGGCGGCGTTCTGTCGTCGACGGCACTGACCCTTCTGCTGCTTCCGTTGATGTATCTCCTGGTGCATTTCCGGCAGGCGACCCGCGAGACGGCGATGGAGGTGCCCGCGGCCGGGTGACGGCATCGGTTCTCCGGAGCAGCGTTGTTCGGCCGGGCGTGGGACGGCCCGGCAGCATTTCCTCAGTCAGGAAGCAGGTGGGCAAACAGCGCCCCGCGCATCGGCCGCTTCGGCTGCGGGAGCGGTCACGGTCACGGTCAATTCGAGCGTGGTCGCCGCGTGCTGCAGATCGAAATGGAGGAACGCGCAGCATTCCTGTTCTTGGCGGATCATTTTTCTCGACGTCCGCCGACGCTTCCGGTTGGTAGGAAAGATGGGCGCGCTGCCGCGATCCGGTGGCTGATCAGCGCGCTTCTTCAGTTCGTTGAGCCAAAGCGCACGTCCCTTGAAGTCAGTGTTCGACAGGTTGCAAGCAATTGGCGCGAGCTGTTGCACGGGCGCGGCGTTGCCGGAGCCACCTGGCACGGCGTCTGCGAGCTGCTTACTGCCTTGCATTGTTGGCGTCGGCGGCGTCGCGCAAAGGTCAACCAAAGTAGCCCCCCCGGCACTGACGGCCGCGGCTGCGATGCCAACTGGCCCTGCGAGCGTCAGCCCAGCCACTCCCATCCAAGCAAGCAGCGGCGCCGCTAGCGGCAGGCAACACGCTGTGCAAGCCAGCATGAAAGCGCCGCCAATGCCCGCCCCAGCGATGGCACCGGCTTTTCCGATCTGTTTCCACGACATTCCCATGTTCAGCTTCCCGTTAATTTTCTGATAAAGTCCCACTGTGGGACCTCAAGCAACTTTAGTTGCAAGAACAATTTACGGAGCATTGATGTCGGCGACGAGATTGACCATTGGCGCGCTGTCGGAACAAACGCAATGTACCGTGCCGACCATCCGCTACTGCGAACAGATCGGATTGCTTCCGCGTCCGGAGCGCGCAGCAAACGGCCACCGCTACTATCAGGGAACACGACCTGGAAGCGGCTTACCTTCATCAAACGCTGCAGGGATTTCGGGTTTCCCATCGAACGTGTGCGAGATCTGGCAGGGCTGTTCGAGGATGGCGATCGCGCGTGCGCGGAGGTGCGAGATCTAGCGCAGGCGCACCTGGAGGAAACGCGGGCAAAGCTCGAGGAAATGCGCCAATTGGAAATCAGCCTGGAAGCATTCGTCGGCAGATGCGCAGCGGCATGCATTGGCGGTCCTGCGCGAAGCTGCGTGATCATGGATGACATGGCGCCGCCCGGCTGCGGGACGAGGACGAGCGTTACGATAAGTGGGCAGGTTGGGGCGCCGGTACGCGAGGGTGTAAATAATTTTGTGTAAAACGGTCATTTGGCAGGAAACTGCCACCATCAAGGAGAAATGATGACCGTTGTAAAGCGTAACAAGCGGGCTAAGCCAGACCCAGAACTGCTAAGCCTGGCCGACAGCCTGCTGGCCAACTACAAAAAACCTGAAGACCTGATCGGCGAAAACGGCCTGCTGGAAGCAACTGACCAAGATGCTGGTCGAGCGCGCCCTGGAGGTCGAAATGACCGATCACCTGGGCCACGATAAGAGCGGGGCCGTCAGCAACGACAGCGCCAACACCCGCAATGGCCACAGCGCCAAGACGCTCAAGGGCGATTTCGGCGCGCTGCCCATCGATATTCCCCACGACCGCCAGGGAACGTTCGATCCGAAAATCATTGCCAAGCACCAGACCCGCTGGACCGGCTTCGACGACAAGATTATCTCACTCTACGCCCGCGGAATGACGGTACGCGAGATCCAGAGCCACCTGGAAGAGATGTACGGTGCCGAGGTGTCGCCAACTCTCATCTCCAACGTCACGGACGCCGTCAGCGAAGATGTGAAGGCTTGGCAGGCCCGCCCGCTCGACGTGCTCTATCCCATCCTGTACCTCGACTGTATCCACGTCAAAGTGCGTGATGCTTAGCGCTGTACGCAACAAGGCCGTATTCCTGGCCATTGGCGTCAACATGCAAGGCCACAAGGAAGTGCTGGGCTTGTGGATCGCCCAGACCGAGGGCGCTAAATTCTGGCTGCAGGTCGTCACCGAACTGAAAAATCGTGGCGTGCAGGACATCTTCATCGCCTGCGTCGACGGTCTGAAAGGCTTCCCTGATGCGATCGAAGCGGTCTATCCGAAAGCGGCGGTCCAGCTCTGCATCGTTCACATGGTGCGCAACAGCCTGAACTTCGTGCCGTGGAAAATCCAGAAGGAAGTGGCCGCCGATCTACGCCTCATCTACACAGCCGCTACCGCCGACGAGGCAGACCTCATGCTCACTGAGTTTGAGTCCAAATGGGATGCGCAGTACGAGCCCATCGGCCAGTCGTGGCGCCGCAACTGGGCGCGCATCATCCCATTCTTCGACTACCCAGCGGAAATCCGCAAAGTCATCTACACCACCAATGCCATTGAATCGATTAATATGAGCCTGCGAAAAGTCATTAAAACCCGCAGCTCGTTCCCAACCGATGAAGCCGTCAGCAAGCTGTTCTACCTGGCGCTTAACAACATCAGCAAGAAGTGGACGATGCCAATACGGGACTGGAAAGGAGCGCTTAACCGCTTCACCATCCAGTTTGAAGACCGAATCTCGCAGCACTAAACGAAACCCCGTTTACACAAAATTCAGGACACCCCCCGGTACGCCAGAGCATTGTGACCGAATTGAAACGGAAATATAGATGGATGGGGTTTTGCTGGCCCGTACCTTGGGTCTGTTTGCCGTGACCGCGATTGCGGAACTGCTTGGCTGCTACCTGCCCATGCTCTGGCGCAGCGGGAAAGGCCCGGTCTGGCTGCTGCTCCCGGCCGCGTTGAGCTTGGTGATATTCGTCTGGTTGTTGACTTTGCACCCTGCCGCGAGCGGTCGGGTCTATGCTACGTACGGGGCTGTCTACATTGCCGCCGCGATGCTGTGGCTCGTGGCGGTGGACGGCATCTCGCCCCGCTGGACCGATTTTGCCGGTGTTGCGCTTGCCTTATGTGGCGCAGGCGTGATAGCGCTGGGTCATAGAACGTGACTTCAAGGCGTACCGTCAGGAACCGTCTGGGCAGACTAATTACCGAAAACAACCTATCGAGCACCTTGGATTGGTATCTTCGCAGCGTCGAGCTTGCTTGACCTCGTTTCATGCGTAGCCTAAAATACTACGTAGAAGAATGGATTGCATTCACGGAATGCCACCGCTGCTGACAGGCGGTATTTCTGCTGGTACGTCACAGCGGAGAGTGCTTTTTGTGGGTGTGAAATCAGGGTGTTACCCGTCCTGTTCATAATCGAGTGGGAGTGAGGTTGCTTCTTGGAAGCATCTAGATTGAATTAAGAAATCTGATTGTTCACTGAGCCCCAAGCGCTGAAGTTCAGCCCTTGGGGTTTAGTGCATTTGGGAAGGTCGTTGCACGCGGCGCAGACGCGCAGCATGTAGTTGATTTCACGGGCCGTGAGCGGCTTGCTCAACCGTTGCAACGAAGGGCGGCACCCCATTGCTGCCCTTCGCCTCAGTCTGCCAGCAGCGCTAAAACTTGCGAATTCCTACTTCCAATTCATCCTCGTGACAGTAGAAGAGCACTGTTTTGTCGACATTATGCAAGATGATTGCGTCATCTCTTGATGGACAAAAGATGTCCTGCCAGCTACTGAGGAAGGACTCGGCATCGATAACACAGACATAGTCGTGACCATAGACAACCTGGACCGTTCCTTCCAGCTCGCAGACGCACCCTCAACCATGCATTGGCGACGTTCCGGCTTTCGATTATGTGGTTTTCAATGTTGTCGATGGTCTGTTCGTTCAGGCCATACCGTCTGTCGCTGCTGTACTGTAAAGCATGGGCATAAGCGCTCTTGGCATGCTCTTCGGTAAGCCATCGTGCCGTAAGGCCAAGCTCTCTGTACTCTTCTTCACGGTATCTCATGTCTGAACTGTGTGTGGATGGTATGCGTGAAGACAGCGAAATCCAAAATATTGACCGCCTGCTTTTGGCCGGAACTAGCCTTCCATTGGATCGTAACATGCCTCAATGCCACGCCATCCGCAAGCATCGAGTACGCCGCTAGCATAATCCATCACCTCATCCCAAGTAGGGCAAGTATGGAGCGCATCTAGAGAGTCGGGCAAGTCAGATACCCGTTCGTTGAAATACACGTCAAACTGTTTCAGTCGTATCAGCTCATCGGAAGAAAACTGGCTCACAAACTGCGCGTCGGTCGGATGATAAAAGTCGTCGAACCATTGATTAACTAGTTCATTCGCAACGTTCACCGGCGCCGACTCTTGATACTCATGTTGATCGCGATGCGAAGCGATGAGATTCAAGAGGTTAATAATGTTGACACGATGCGGCCCCATGAACGCTCCAAGATATTATGCAATTGCCGATGACCGCTCCTGGCCGAACTGCGACCATTAAATAAAACCACCTTGAATTTCGGAGGTTGGCGCAGCAAGCTCAATGTTCACGCCACGCAGAATTTTTGCAACGTCTCGCTTTCCCGCTCAGCATTTTCCGGATGCAACGCTCTTGCGATATGCCTCGCCGTATCTGCGAGTATTGTCCCCCACGCAGCTTCCTCGTCAATGCCCATTCCATCCCTGTACATGCCAATTTTTAATGAAGAGTGAAGTTGCTTCTCTGCGACCCACACGCGCAGCATTTCCACCGAATCTGGGTCTCGCTTTGCCGCAGCTGGTATAGGGCGTTCGTTCATAAGAAAATTCTCTGTGGTGTTCAATGACTGCTTTTTGCCGAACAGCGCCATTTCTAACGAGCGCCCTTGGCCCGGAGTAGTTGCGCAACTTCCAGCAGACCAAAATCCTCTTCGGCGTGCCACAGTGGTGTTGCGGTCGGATCGTCGCGTTGCAGGCTTATTAAAGTCCGCGCCTTGTTGAAGCAACTCTTGAACTCTCGTCAGGTCACCTGTAAAAACTGCACACAGAAGCTGCGTCATACCGTTCTCATCATATGCATCAATAGATTGCGATTTCATCATAATCTCTTCTGTTTCCGGCTCATCCTGAGCTCGCCCT
This sequence comes from Massilia sp. H-1, assembly GCA_024703915.1. Classification (GTDB taxonomy): domain Bacteria; phylum Pseudomonadota; class Gammaproteobacteria; order Burkholderiales; family Burkholderiaceae_D; genus Telluria_A. Next base: position 5,446,376 of record CP087969.1, read on the forward strand.
CTGCACCGACCGGCGGCTTATGGCCGACTGCTGCAGTCAGGCTTTTTCTTCAAATGCTTCCAGTAAGCCTCTGCAGGCACGCTCGTTCGCCGTCTGAAATAGCACTCCCTTGGTTCACCAGGATGGCGTTGATGACATAGTATTCCGTCTCATTTTTTATGAAGCCACGCTTCACGATGCGCTTGTAACTCGTCGAGTAGCGGCGGATTATTTCTGACACAGTGACCACACCAGCAGCTCTAAAACCGTCGTCAGCAACAGCTCTCGCCTCGGAGTTCCAGTTACTCGTTTCTTCGATAGTATCGTTTGCGGCTTGCCGCAGCCCAACGAGCGCTTTTGACTTGCCGAATTGTTGGACGATTCCTTCAATTACGTTCGCTGGGTGAGTCGGCGAAGCAGGATCGATGCGCCAAACAATGGTCGCAAAAAATCCTACATAGCCCAGCAGCTCGTTGTACTCGTTTTCGCGCTCCGGTGTCATCGTTACCCTATATTTTGAACGTCCGCTGTTGGCCGTTAGTCGCTGCTGCTCGTTTGCTAAGCGAACCAGGAGTTCGCCCAGCTTCAATGCTTCCTGCTCGCCTAGCTCAACTGGAACCCTGCCAGGGGTATTGACCTTCAGGTGAATGCCACCGTCAACCCAGATGCTAATATCGCCGCTCGCCATTTCGAAGACTTCCGTTTCTTGTTTGTCGTCAGACATCTCTTCACTCGCTTTCATTGCGTGCTCTTGTTGGAATAGCCAGGCGCTGCTCGGTGGTTTCTATTGGCCGGTTTCTACTGCTCGGCAGTGGTAGAAACCGGACCACTTGGCGGCAAGCAACCCTAAGCGGACCTTTCACTCATGGCCTCGAATTCGCGAATATAGTGTTCGGCAGGTCGAGCAGTTCCTGCTTGCTTGATCTCCCCAGTCAACTTGCTCACCATAAGTGGGCCATTGCCTGCTAGCGCATAGATGTAGTTTCCTGTAGTGACGAAATCCGCCGTGTTATAACCAAAAGCGAAAGTAGCTGATGTCTCCAGCGGATCAGATATCAGCACTAACTGTTCTCCCCACTGTTGCGCTAACCGAAGCAAATACTGCTCGGCGAGAGCGCGGCACCCTACATCGCTATGCATTTTTGGGCTCCCGTGAAAGACTGCTTCTGGCCGAGTGCCGCCGACTAAAGCTTAGCAATCGTGGCCAGCACTGCATCCGATGCACCAAAGCGCTGAGCGGTGGCCTCCAACGCCATTTTTGCAGCGGGTGATACTGCACTCAAATGGTGAACACAGTGGCCTAAAGCCATCTCCCATTCTCCATGTCCGTTCAAGCTCTCACATGTGCGCAAAACCTCTTCAGGTAACGACTCGCGCACCTGCGACAGGACAAAGTTCATTTCAGCCGGTTCGTCCATGCGAACTTTCTTAGTTTGTATGACCGCTCTTGGCCGATCTCTGCCGATTGTACTCGACGGCGTCATGGCAGCAGCGACACTCAGCTCAAGCCCATACCGGAACTTGACTCTACGACTCATTCCGTCAAAAATTTGCAGTTCTCTATGATATGGAAGTGCGGGCCAGCATTTCTCGCCAGCTTGCGATAGCGTCCACCATAAATTCCGTGAACGACGAGGCGATTGCGGTTGGCGCGGAGTCTCCGTCGTTCAAAACATAAACTTTCGTATCGGTGCCCTGACACAGAAAATAATGAAAACTGCCACCTTGGTAGGCCGAGAAAAAGAAAGCGTTTGCTGGGGGGAGTACGAGATATCGAACTCGTGCGCAGCTTCAAGAAAGTCCTCATTTAGGTTGAGAAACCTAGGATGTAAGATATCGATATCTGTCCCAAACAGACCTGCAGCGCACCCACACTCAGCGCAAGAAATCCTTGTAGTCGGTCGGCAAGGTGAGGCCGCGGTCGGCCTCAATACCCATTATTGCATCTTCAGACAAACCTCGGATATCAGATTCTTGGGCAAGGCCCGCCACCAGCAATGCACTTTGAAATTTTTTCATAGAAGAATTGATCTGTAGACGCAGAAGCTACCAATCCGCAAGACCCTCGGCCACCGAACGGCTGGCTGCTTCTGGCCGATTGTACCCGGTAGCGTCGAATGCTTTACTAGTCGAGCTCGCCGCCCCTACGAGAAAGTCGCTCTTGTATCCATGCTCGCAGTGCGCTTGGCAGCGGATGAACGTCAACGCCAGTGCTCCAATTGTGAACGCCAGACTGATACCTGGATGCACCAGAACAATGTCGATTGCGACAAAGACGCCGCTAATCATCCCAGCGCCGAAGAAAATACCAACCCAGCCTCTCCAAGTCGCAGGTGCCTGCGCGTCTTTCCAAAGTGCCCCGCTCCAAGCTGCCAAAGCGGTAAACACGGCGATCAGATTGCAAGCTATGGCTGCACCCAAGAAATCGTGGCCATTAAGGTAAATTGCGGTCGCCCCGGATACCATGCCAACAAGAACAAATAGGGCGATCGCGGACGAAATTGCATTGATCGTTCCAGGCCTCAAAGTGCTACCTCATCTGTAATGTATAGCACCCAACGTGCCGTTGCCGCGCCACGATGGTCAGCTTCTGGCCGTCTACCGCCCCGTGTCGTTCATTGCGCGGAGACGGTCATTGGCGCAGCTTCTTTATTGCGATAGCGCCAAGCACAAAACCGATGCTGGGATCGAGTAAAAGGAAGCTGGCAGCTATCCAAATAGTATGCCTCTCGAAGACATACGCGCTGCAAATCGCACCCAAAATTCCGCAAAAAAATGGCGGGGCAAAAGAGAATCCCCCTTGCTGACGCTTAACGATAAACGCAATTAAGGAAAGCCAGTTGAGGGCAATGAAGATCGTGGCAATCACCACGACTACGATGCAACTAATTTCGAGAAACCCGACGCCGCTTGCCATCAATGTCTGCCATTCAAGTGTTCGACGTCACGATTTGCCAATATATCATGGCATTCAGAGGCTAACTCGCCTTCGTCGCGAGCAGGTGACCCAGTGGCCGCTTCTGGCCGACTGCACGCGGTTGCGGCCGTGGCGTCATCGGTTCCTGGCGCCGGGACCACGACAATCATACGCGCAACATTGACTGAAAGCCACATTGTCGGAGCTGACGGTCGGGGAGCGGCGGCCATCGGTTCTTACCGCCCCGATGCGGACCTTGCCGAGTAAGTGAAAAGGACCTCAGCATGACTGTTCTGCGGCGCCGCAGGACGACCGCTGGATTGAATGGTGCAGAAAAGTGTCGATCAAGACCCGTTCCACGGCTTAATGATTTGTTCGTTCCAAGGTAAGAACAGGTAACCAGACGAAGCATCCTGCAATGCACCTTGGACTTCCATCAATGAATTTGCCTCATTGAGCGCTGCATCCAAATCAGGAATACTGATTTCGAATCGAGAGCCACACTCCCCAAGCGCATGCGCATATTCCGTCCCTTGTGCGATCTCTCGCGCCTCAAGTAGGACATGAGGAAGTTGTGCCAGCGTGATCTGAAATTCCTGCGACTGAAATTTACTCGCAAACAATGAGGTCCCATCAAATCTCACTTCAAATTTGTGGCGCCTGAGCTCCTGCTCGGCTTGCAGAAGAGAAGATGAACCATCGCGAAAAAGACGAGAAATGTGCTATCCAAAGATTGTTCTCCCAACGTGTTACAGATCGCAAAGCGACGAGTTAGCAAAGATGTCTGCGTCACCGCCCGTTCTTGGCCGGAAGCGGACATCATACATGGGTCCGCTTTCGCCCCATTGCGGACGGTCGGACTCATCTTTCAGTTCCAACGAGGAGGTCTCGGAGAAACTGGAGCTCAGGCGATTCTACGTGAGTGCCGATGAATTCCCAGTCCTCGGCGAACTGGGCCCCGGGGCCATAACCGCCTATTACGAATTCCCGTTGTGTCTCCGCTGCCGCTCGGGATAAGAATGATATCAACTGGTCGAATTCGGTTGGTGGCAGTCGCTCTGCTTCGAAACTCAGACCAAGGTTCCAGTCCGGCATGTCACCATTGCGCAAATCAGCAGTACGGTCAAACTTATCGTTCACAAATGCGGCGGAAGAAATGCCCCAGGTAGGCAGAAAATTAGTGAAGGCGTCGACCAGTTGCGAACTGACCTCTTCCAGATCACTACCATCAACGTACACGTACACTTTAAGCATGGCTGGCATTGTTACTCATCAGATTTCGGAACTCAAGAGACTTCGTATGATCCGCGCTTGGCCGGTTCGAGACGAGCCAACATTTACGAAAGCGGCACTTTTTTACGCAAGGCGCCATCCTGAATGTAAAGCGCTGCGGCAGGCGCCAGGTCGTTTTCCAGCACCACCTCAGTCAGCACAACTTGCTTAATGAGCGCTAGGGCAGCTGAAAAATCATTGACGACCAGGAAGATCGCAAGGTGCGGGCCTGAAGAATCTTCTTGGTCTTCATAATCGTAGCCGTTGTCCTTGACGTTGCCATTCGAGCGCGCGGCTAGCAAATCCGGGACTGCGTATCGCAGATCCAGGTCTGGGTTTTCAAGAAGCCCCGGATCGAGCGTGAGAACTATGTTTTTCAAGTTTTTTCTACCACTATGAATTAGATCGCAAATACCGCTGCATGAGGAAACATCTTAGTCAGATGTCTGCACTTGGCCGACTACCGACTGCGTGCATTAACCATTCAAACTAAGAGAGCGAACCTGATACGATATTCCGCCAACGTGAGAAAATCCATCCGCGATGACGTCTAGGTCTACAGGCTCGATGACAATTGAAACGTTATCACTGGCTACGGCGCCTGATCGTCGGAAGCCGCTCGGCTCAAGGCTCTTGACGGTAACTCGGACGTCCCCATGCGGAGATTTCAAAAGAAGCGTGTCGCCGCCGTGCACTTCGCCTTGCTCAACGTTGCCTGTGAAAACAATACAGCGACCTTCGTAGGGAGCATGTCCACCACTCTATACTCAAACATTGTCTCTTCCACAGAATTGATTGGTGCCTGGTGCTGCCGACGAAAAAGTTTTTCCCTACTGTCTTACTACGAAGGTCGGCTTTTGGCCGGAACCCGACTGTCGCGATCTGGCCGAGTGCTAACCATTGTACTGTATGAAGCAGGCCGTTTATGGCGACGCGATCCGCAGCTAAGGCATTGAAATTTGGATGGGGCCAGCGGCTTGTTAAGCCGTTGCGATTGACGTCACCGGCTTGTTTCGCAATTGCGGCCTGGCGTACCTATTCCCAGGATTTTTGATTCTTCGGCAGTGCTTTGTCTGGATCGTAGGCGTTGATGGCGTCGGCACCAGTCAGCGCGTTGGTGTAGATAACGAGATTTGTACCGTCGGTGATTACTGAGCCGAAAAGGATGCCCTTTGCGCCTGCAGCCAAGACCTGATCGCCAATGACCCAGGATGGCGGCTCGATGCCCTGATTGAAATACATGTTCCTCCAGTCGCAGTAAAAGTCCTGCCAGATCGGATCCCAGTCGCTCGAGTAGCCGCGGCGGAAATCCACGATGGCGTCGACGCCCACGGTGTAGCTGACCATGAGCCCAGGCGGCAGCAGGGCATCGACTTGCTGGTATTCGGCCAGAGCGGTCTCCAACTCCAGTGACAAGTAAAGAGCGTTGACGCCTGGCCGATTGGCCCGCCCGCCGTGTGCGCCCGCACCGGCGCCCGAGGTCGGAGTAAAACGACCATTTTGGTTGATGGACCCGGTACGCGACGCAGGTGAGCGGGGCGAGGATCATCCTGTGTAGCCTAGCCTGGAGCGACTGGAGGTACTTGATGAGGGATTCCGTGCGCTTTTCGGAGACAAGATGTTGCGGCGTCTTGTAGTCGAACGCTCTAAGCAGAGGGTGATTCTTAAACCAGTAGACGGCCTTCTCGATACTTCCCGACACGTCGGCCGCCGCGCGCAATACGCGTACTGATTCGCGCAGGTGTGCCTGGACGGTCTCGGTGTCCGGGGCCCTGCTGATCGTGTTCCTGTGAACGTGTGCCAACCCGGCCAGGGTTTGCATATCGACCCGCAATACCAGTCCAAATTGCCTTGGGGAAATCGATGGACTTGCCTCAGCACTGAGAAAGCTCATGAATCCGTCGAAGTTGCCATTGAATACTGGAACGGTGTCGTCGGCCGGGGCGATCATTTCTACGGTAGCCATATTTGCTCCTTTGCGCACTATATAAGCACGATTATTGCACTTTTTTGCATTTTTCAAGCCCCTCAATGCGTCAATGAGCATTTCGACTACACTAGCCGGGCTCAGTATCGACCCGTTGCAGCGCCTGGAAGCGTTTTGCCACAGAGATCGATATGGCGCGCAGCATGCAGGTTTGCTGCGCGCCTGCTGATTTGCTCCGCCTGGAAGATGTCTTGCACCCTTAGTTCGACGATTTCAACGTTCACCTGGAACTGTTCAGGGACACCGAAGGGCGCACCGAATGGTTCTATCTCGTTCCAGCTCCGCTGGAAGAGAGTCGGTGATCCATGCCGCGCGGCGCCAGGCGTCACGGACAAGGCTAGGCAGCGTGCCTGCAGGCTGGGCTGATGGCATCAGTGATGGTATCGTCCGAGATAGTTGGCCCGAAAGTGCTCAGAAATCAGAGGGTTGCCATTCTCATTCATCGTCGAGTGGGAGTGAGGTTGCTTTTTGGAAGCATCTAGATTGAATTAAGAAGTCTGATTGTTCACTGAGCCCCAAGAGTTGAGTTCAGCTCTTGGGGCTCAGTGCATTTGGGGGAGGCCGTTGCACGCGACGCAGACGCGCAGCAAGTAGTTGATTTCACGGGCCAGCGGCTTGCTAAGCCGTTGCGATTGAGCTCACCGGCTCGTTTCGCAATTGCGGCTTGGCGTACCTATTCCCAGGACTTTTGATTCTTCGGCAGTGCTTTGTTTGGATCGTAGGCATTGATGGCGTCGGCACCTGTCAGCGCGTCTGTATAAACAACGAGATTTGTACCGTCGGTGATTACTGAATCGAAAAGGATACCCTTTGCGCCTGCAGCCTAGACCTGATCGCCAATGACCCAGGATGGCGGCTCGATGCCCTGATTGAAATACCTATTCCTCCAGTCGCAGTAAAAGTCCGGCCAGATCGGATCCCAGTCGTTTGTGTAGCCGCCGCGGAAATCCACGATGGCGTCGACGCCCACGGTGTAGCTGACCATGAGCCCAGGTGGCAGCAGGGCATCGACTTGCTGGTATTCGGCCAGAGCGGTCTCTAACTGCAGTGACAGGAAGAGAGCGTTGGCGCCCGGCCGATTGGCCCGCCCGCCGTGTGCGCCCGCACCGGCGCCCGAGGTCGGAGCAAACGACCATTTTGGTCGATGGACCCGGTACGCGACGCAGGTGAGCGGGGCGAGGATCATCCTGTGTAGCCAAGCCTGGAGCGACTGGAGGTACTTGATGAGGGATTCGGTGCGCTTTTCCGAGACAAGATGTTGCGGCGTCTTGTAGTCGAACGCTTCAAGCAGCGGGTGATTCTTGAACCAGTAGACGGCCTTCTCGATGCTTCCGGACACGTCGGCCGCCGCGCGCAATACGCGTACTGATTCGCGCAGGTGTGCCTGCACGGTCTCGGTGTCCGGGGCCCTGCTGATCGTGTTCCTGTGAACGTGTGCCAACCCGGCCAGGGTTTGCATATCGACCCGCAATACCAGTCCAAATTGTCTTGGGGAAATCGATGGACTTGCCTCAGCACTGAGAAAGCGCATGAATCCGTCGAAGTTGCCATTGAATACTGGAACCGTGTCGTCGGCCATGGCGATCATTTCTACGGTAGCGATATTTGCTCCTTTGCGCACTATATGCGCACTAGATGCGCACTATTATTGCACTTTTTTGCATTTTTCAAGCCCATCAATGCGTCAATGAGCATTTCGACTACATTGGCTGGGTTTAGTATCGCCCCGTTGCAGCGCGTGAAGCGTTTCGCCACAGAGATCGATATGGCGCGAAGCATGCAGGTTTGCTGCGCGCCTGCTGATATGCTACGCCTGGAAGATGTCTTGCACGCTTGGTTCGACGATTTCAACGTTCACCTGGAACTGTTCAGGGACATCGACGGGCGCACCGAATGGTTCTATCTCGTTCCAGCTCCGCTGGAAGAGAGTCGGATGATCCATGCCGCGCGGCGCCAGGCGTCACGGACAAGGCTTAGAGCAGCGTGCCTGCAGGCTGGGCTGATGGCATTAGTGACGGCATCGTCCGAGGTAGTTGGCCCAAAAGTGCTCAGAAATCAGAGGGTTGCCATTCTCATTCATCGTCGAATGGGAGTGACGTTGCTTTTTGGAAGCTTCTGGCTTGCGTTAGGGGCGTGCATGTGAGCTGCGCCCCATAAGCCGGATGCGGACGTATGGGATGCAGTCCATCTACACAGACCGCCCTAAAGGACGCTGGTATTGGACGTTCCCGCATGCGCAGGCCCGGTTTCACAAGGAACTATTTAATGTCCTGGGCACGGCAATGGCGACCGGATCGCTGGCCGGAAAACTTTCGGCCAGCGCTTCGTCGAGGGCGTGTTCGGCATGGCTTTCGCCATCCGGCGTCAGGGGAGCGGCTGGCGAGGGGGGCTGCGCTGCCTCGCTATTTGGATGGACGGTCATGTGGGTTCCTTCGGCGGCGATCGACAGCACAGTATGCGCCGTTCGCCACTGGCGCCGCGCACGCGTGCCGCGGGACAGGGCGCGCCCGCCGGTGCTTAAGCAGATAAATCGCTGTGCTCTGGTATAGTCTTGCTCCCTGTCTACTGCCGATCTTATAGGAGCGCACATGCTGGCGATGCTGAGAAACTGGTTCGACCTCACCCACGATCAGGACGAAAGCCATGTGATCGACCGTGGCATCCGTGCTTAAGCGCATCGGCGGCACCAATCTGTGGGTGCTGTTCTTCGCCATCCTGATCGCTTCGGTCGGGCTCAACGTCAATTCCACTGCGGTCATCATCGGCGCGATGCTCATATCGCCGCTGATGGGCCCCTTGCTGGCGATGGGCTATGGGGCCTAAGCATCAGCGATGGCGATCTGATCCGCAAAGCCGTGCGCGGGCTGGGCATCTTCGTCGGCCTCAGCCTGCTGACCTCGACCGCGTATTTCTGGCTCAGTCCCCTGTCCGAAGCCCACACCGAACTGCTGGCGCGCACCACGCCCACGCTGTGGGACGTGCTGATCGCCTTTTCGGCGGCTGCGCCTAAGCATCGTGGCCCACACCCGCAAGGACGAATCGACCATCATCCCGGGGGCGGCCATCGCCACCGCCCTCATGCCGCCGCTGTGCACGGTCGGCTACAGCATCGCCATGCCTAAGCAACTGGCAGTTCGCTGCTTTGGCTGCCGCCTATCTGTTTCTGATCAACGCTTTCTTCATCGCGCTGGCCACTTTCCTGTTCGTGCGCCTGCTCGGCCTGCCCAAGCACAAGGATGCCGACCCGCAGCGCCAGCGCCGCGCCCACCTGGTGATCGGGATGGGCGTGCTGGCCCTGGCCCTGCCCAGCGCCTATCTGGCCTACGGCCTGGTGCAGGATCAGATTTTCCTTGCCAGCAGCCGCGGCGTGGTTGCCGAAGTGGCGCGCCAGCCGGGCGTGATTCTGATCGCCAAGGAAGTGTCGCTGCCCGATCGCACACTGTCGATGGTGCTGGCTAGAGCGACCCCGCTCGGCGCGGCCGTCGAGCAGCACTTGCAGGGCCAACTGCAGGCCAAGGGTTTCGTGCGCGCGCCCTGGTGCTGCGCCAGCTGGGCCAGTCGAAGGTCGATATCGACGCCTTGCGTGCGCAGTTGCGCAGCGAAATGGCCGATACCCGGCTCAGCGCCGCCCCGGCGCCCGACCCCGCGCTCGCCGCGCTGCGCCAGCAACTGGCCGCCGCTTGAGCAATTCAAGGCCGCGCTGGGCGATCTGGCGCGCGAATTGATGGCGCAATACCCGGCCATCGTCAGCGTGTCCCTGGCCGACGCCAGCCGCGCCGCGCGCGCGGCGCCGGACCAGGCGCCGCAGATGACGGCCACGCTGCTGCTGGCGATCGACGCCGATCCCGCGCTCGGCGAGGCCGATCTGGCGCGCATCCGCGCCGGCCTCGGCGTGCGTTTTCCGGAGCGCACCCCGGACGTGATCCAGGCGGTCAAGGCTTGGCCGTGGCCGCGCCTGTCAGGAAGGGCGCGCGCCGGGCGCGGCCGCGCTGAACATTTCACTGGCCACGCGCGCCAGGTCGTTCATGCCGGAGCGAAGCGTCGAGATGGTCGGTCAGCCAGCGGGCCTGGCCTCCGCGCTGCAGCAATTGATGGATCAAGCGGCACGCCTCGGGGAAATCAGGGTCGGTGCTGCGCAGGCGCAACCGTTCCAGGTCGTCCGCCACCGCCCGCACCACACTGAGCTCGGCGCCCGTTTCCCGGATCAATCCAGCTGGCATCGACGCCTTCCTTGGCGGCATTGAAGCGATTCCAGCGGTACAGATGGGCGCTCGCTTCAGTAGGCCAGCGGCCGGGACTGGCGTGCACTTCCTTGCACAGTTCGCGCGTAGCAGGCCAGCGCGGCCGCGTAGGACGGGTGCAGCGGGGTGTCGAGCACGCGCAGCTCGATCGTGCCGTACTCGGGCTTGGGCCGCACATCCCAGTAAAAGTCCTTGATGCTGTGCACGATGCCGTGCGCGGCGAGCAGGCTGAAATGCTGTTCGAATTCGGCCCAGCTGCGGATGTGCGCGGGCAGGGTGCCGCTCATGGGGAAGGCGCCCACCACATTGCTGCGCGCGCTGCAAAAGCCCGAGCGTTCGCCCTGCCAGCACGGCGAATTGGCCGACAGGGCGATGAACAGCGGGGCGCGCTGGGTGAGCCAGGCGCACACGCGGATCGCCTCGTCGGCGTCAGGGAATGCCGATGTGCACATGCATGCCGAACACCGTGAACAATTTGGTGAGGTAGCCGAACTTGCGGGCCGAGGCGCGGTAGCGCTCCTTGGGATAGATGCGTTGCTCGTTCCACTTCTGGAACGGGTGGGCGCCGCCGCCCGAGATGGCCGCGCCCACCTGGAACGCGGCGCTCTGGACGCAATGGCGGATTTCCTCGAGCTGGGCGGCCGCCTCGGCAAAGCTGCCCAGCACCGAGGTGGCCACTTCGAGCATCGAGGTGGTCACTTCCGGGGTGGCGACCCAGGCCTTGGTCTGCAGGTCGAGCAGGCGCAAGATGTCGGGCGCGGCTTAGGCATCAGGTCGTAGCTGAGGCGGTCGAGCACCATCAGTTCGAGTTCGATCCCCATCGAGCCCATGGCCGAGGCGGCGAACGGCGGCAGGAAAGCCGGGCCCGTGCCCGCGTTGGCCTGGGCCTGGGCCAGGCCGATGGCAGCGTCAGTCATCGTGTTCCTCGTGTGCTTCGGTGGCCACCTTCCAGGCCCCACCAGGTCAGGGCCGGGGCGATCAGGACATTGAGACCGAGCAGGGCGGCCATCAGCTGGGCGGCCCCAGGCCCCAGGCCGGGGTGGATGGCCAGCGTGTTGTCGACCATGAGCGTGCCGAAACTGACCAGGGAGCAGGTCGACAGGGCCAGCGCGCGCTTTTTTTGCGCGCCCCACGCGCCGCTCAGGCCGAGCGCCAGGCGGGTCGCCCCCATGCGCAGCAGCAGCAGGAGCAGGGCCAGCGCCAGCGTCGGCAGCACCATCATTTGCCCCAGCGGCACCAGGGCGGCCGAGACCATGAACAGCATCAGATAGCCGATGTCCTGGGCCGTCTTCAACTGGGCCTGGAACACATTGTCGCGCCGTTCGGCGTTGCGCAGGAACAGTCCCATCAGCAGCAGCGACAGCAGGGCGCTGGCGCCGCTCACCGAGCACAGGCCCAGGTCCATCAGCAGCGCCGCCAGCAGCATGGGCGGGCGCTGGCAGCGCCGCGCGGCTCACGCGGGTGGCGATCGCGTACAGGGCGTAGCACAGCACGGCCAGGACGGCCCCCAGCGCCAGGCGCCCCAGCTGGTTGCCCAGTTCGTGGACCATGTAGGCCCGTGCTTACTGCCGCTTTGAGCCAGGCCAGCGAGGGCGCCATGGCCAGCAGCACCAGCACGCAGCCCAGCCCGACCATGTTGGCGCTTAAGGAAGGTGGCGATCCCGCTGGCATTGGCGTCGGCCACCATCGAGCCGTAGATGATGGGACTGGCCGCCATCAGGATCACGGCGATGAAGGCGGCGTCGGGCAAGGGCATGCCGAACGCGGCCAGGCAGGCGAAGGCGGCCAGGCCGCGCAGCGCGCACGCCAGCGTCAGGGCCGCCCCTTCGCTGCCGCTGCGCCACAGCCATTGCACGTCCATCTTGCGGCCCACTTCGAACAGGACCAGGGCGGTGGCGGCGTTGACCAGTTCCTGGAATTGCGCCAGCAAGGCGCTGTCGACCAGGCCCAGTCCGCTCACACCCAGCAGCAGCCCGGCCACCACGGCGCCATACAGCTTGGGCAGGCCGCGCGCGGCCAGCAGCAGTCCGATCAGTTGCGCCAGCAGCAGGCCGATGCCGAGGATGGCCAGCGGCGAGAGCAGCCATGGCGCCAGGCGCGACAGGCTATCGTTCATGGGGCTGGCCCAGGCGCCGCGCCAGGGCGGTCAATTCCTGCTCGATCGTGGCGGCCGTGGCGGCGCCATTCTGTCCGGCCTGCAAGGTGCCGGACACTTGCACACGCACGGCGCGTGCGCCATCGGCCGTCAAGCAGCCACAGCTGGCCGGTGATGCCGCCCTTGTCTTGCCAGACCGCCAGGTAGCGCGCACGCGCGCCATCGGCGCCGGGCAGGTCGATCAGGCGGAACGGCACCAGCCAGCTCGCCTCGGGATAGCGCCGCGCCAGCTGGACCTGCATCGCCGCGCCTGTTCCGAGGCGCGCGTCTTCGCGCGCGTAAGCGAGATGGAAGTTCGGTTCGGGCGGCAATTCGGCGATCAGGCGCAGGCACACGCCATCGGCTTGCCAGCGCAGCGATTGATTGCTGCGTTCGCCGGGCCGCCCCTGCAGCTGCGCTTCCCAGGCTTGCAGAATCGGCGCATCGATGGGGGGATGCGATGGGGGCGCCGTGCGTTTTTCGAGGACCGTGCGCAGCAGCTGCTGCCAGCGCCGCACTTGCCAGGCGCGCGTGGCGCGGCGCGGCGACGGGGTCCATTCCCATTCGCGCGCCTGCCACACGGCGCCCTCGCCCAGTTCCGAGCACCGCCAGGCGCAGCGGGTCGGTGCTTAGGCGGCGGCGTTGCCGGTCCACTGGGTTTCCCACGCGGGCAGGGCGGGCGCAGCCAGCCAGCCTGGCGCGCTCCCAGGCCCACCAGCGTGCTTAAGCGGCGCCACGCACCCGGCGGCGGGCGGCGGCTCGGTTCCGGGCCCGCCAGCGCCGCAACTGCAGGCGGCCGTCCCAGGCGCACAGGGGCGCCTGCTCGTCCCAGCCGGCGGGGCGCGGCGAGGGCGGGCAGGGCGCGGCAAGTGCTGCCCAGCGTCTGCCCCGGCAGGTCCGGGGCCAAGGCACGCTTCGGCGCTGGCCCCACCGGCCAGCGCGCACAACAGCGCCGCTGTCGACCATGGCGGCGCCTTCATTCGGGCTCCCGCAGGGGCTGCTCGCCGCCGGCGCCGGTTCTTGTCGATGATCGCCACCAGGATCAGCACATACGCGCACAGGCGCGGCAGATAGAAGGCGGGACTGTCTTCGGCCCCCGCCACGCTCAAGCCGAGCAAGATGCGGTTGGCCGCCTCAAGGGCGAAGGAAATGGCGAAGAACAGGAAGAATCGGTCGTGCGCTGCGCCAGAAGCGCAGGAAAATCAGGGCCACGACCAGGGTGACGGCGGCGGTGGCGCCAGGCCAGCAGGGCATTGAGCTGCATCATCAGTCTTCCTCCCACACCAGGCCATAGATCAGCGGAACGAGGGCGATCAGACCGACGACCAGGCGCAGCGTCAGCATGTCGTACTGGGGAAACACGACGCGGTCGAGTACCAGCAACAGATTGTTGACAAACATGCCGCAGAAGCACAGGCCGCTCCACAACTGGAGCGACAGGCTGCGTCCTGCGATAGCCGCGCAGTAACAGGAATGCGCAGGCAAAGGCGGTCAATGCGCACAGCGTATAAATGGCAGGCGCCATGTCAGGTGTCCCTTCGTAGGATGAAGGCGTCCGCGAACTGCTGTGCCTTCTTGCTGCTTTTGGAATGGATGAGGTTGCTGATGCCGATCAGGTTGCGCGGATACAGGATGGCCAGCTGCTCGACCAGCTCCGCCACCACGGGCGAGGCCACGTGATACTGGAACTGGCCAGGCTGTCCGGGGGCGCCGCGGACCATCTGGGCCTGGCCCAGTTCGGCCAGCAGCGCGCTTGGCGCTCGGTTCGCTCAAGTACAGCCGTTTGGCCACCAGTGCGGCGTCCCACGCGCGGGCGGGGTCGGCGCGCAGCATCAGCAGCGCTTCCAGATACGGTACCGAGGGAATCGCCAGCAGCACGAAGCGCTGCAGCTCGGCCGGGATCGGGGCGCCGCTCATGGTCTTGGCACGGCAGGCCGCGCTGCCGGGTCAATCCGGCAGCCATGGCTGGCTTGCCGATCGGGATGCGGAAGTTTCATGGGTGCATTATACATTTGAACAAATGTATCTGCGCGAACTTTATTTCAAACGGGCGCCAAAGCACAAATCAATTTGTACAAATATAATTTGCAGGCAAATGCATTCCTGGTGCAAAATGGCGTTGCCAGCAATGGGTCGTATCAGGCAAAACGCAATGCGATGGAGGTGGATTACCGGGCCTCATTGAGCCATGCCAGCCATGCTTGGGCTTTTTTTTGGGGCTTACAGATCGGCCAGGGGGATGCGCGCGGCATCGTCGTCGACCGCCAGCTGGGCGATCAGGGCGGCCAGATCGGTCTCCAGGCGCGCCAGGGTGGCGCCGTCGAGCCGTCCGAGGGCGTTCGGCAGCACGCCGGCGAACGGGGTGGGCGCCTTGTCGAGCACGGCGCGTCCGGCGCGACCGATGCGCAGGGCGACGGCACGCCGGTCGGGGCCGTCGCGGCTGGTCTCCACCAGCGACCGTTCGAGCAAGGTTTTGACGAGGTTGCTGGCGGTCGACTGGTGAATGTCGAGCACGCGGGCCAGTTCGCTCACCCCGATCCCCGGCTGCTGCGCGATGACGCTGAGCGCCCATACCTGGGCCCCGCCGATGCCCGCTTCCCGCTCGACATTGCGAAAGTGGGTCTTGACGGCGTTGAACACGACGCGAAACTGGCGCAGCACCCTGGCCTGTGCCGCGAGATCGATAGGCGCAGCCAAGCGCTGATTTGGAAGAGGAAGACATCGTTGGATCATAGCGGAAATCAAGAGGGCGCGACAGGCGTTCCCCGAGCGCACGGCGCACGGCCAGGCGCTCGCCTTGGGCGCCGCCCTGGTCGACTGGGAAGTGTGGCGCGCGCGCGGTGGTCAGCGCGGCGGCCGTGGCCGCGGGCCTGACCGTGGTGGCCTTCGCCTGGCTGTCGGAGCAGGCGCTGGCGCTGTTTTTCAGCCTAGGCCAGCGCGCCTGCTGGTGGGCGCCGCTGCTGTGGACGCCGCTGTGCACGGCGGCCATCGTCTGGGTCACGCGCCGCTATGCCATGCCGGCGCCATCTCTCCCGGCATTCCCCAGGTGATCGCCGCGCTCGACAGCGCAGTGACGCCGCACGAGCGCGGGCGTTTCGTGTCGCTGCGCCTGTCGCTGGCCAAGATGGTGCTCACGGCCTGGGGTCTGCTGGCTAGGCCTGTCGCTGGGCCGCGAAGGGCCCTCGGTGCAGATTGCCGCATCGGCATCATGCTGCATGCCGACGCCTACCTGCCCGCCCGCAAGCGGGCCCTGGTGAGCGCGCACGGCATGCTGGTGGTAGGCATGGCGCGGCTTGCAGCATCGCGGCCGCCTTCAATACCCCGCTGGCCGGGGTCATGTTCGCCATCGAGGAGCTGGCCCGGACCCCGGAAAAGCGCAGCAGCGGCCTGATCATCGCGGCCATCGTGCTGGCTTGGCGCGTGATCGCCGTCTCGGTGCACGGCAACGGCACCTATTTCGGCGTCATCCACGCCGCCCCGGTGGGCCTGGCGCTGCTCGGGCCCGGGCTGGCGCTGGCCTTGCTGTGCGGGCTGGTCGGCGGCGTCTTCTCGCGCCTGCTGCTGGCCTGCCTGGGCGGCCAGGGGCGCGACCGCGCCAGCGCGCTGCGCCGCACCCGCCCGGTCCTGTTCGCCTTCCTGTGCGGCGCGGCCGTGGCCCTGATCGGCGTGATCAGCCACGGCACCACCTTCGGCAGCGGCTACGGCGTCACGCGCGCCATGATCGATGGCAGCGGCCCGGCGCCGCCCATTTACGCCCTGCTCAAGTTCTGCGCCACCTGGCTCACCACCTGGGCTAGGCGTGTTAGGCCCGGCGTGTTCGCCCCCGCGCTGGCCATTGGCGCCGCCATCGGCAACGACGTGGCGCTGCTGGTGCAGCAGGCGCACGCGCCTACCCCTGATCGCGCTCGGCATGGTGGGCTTCATGGCGGCCGTGACCCAGGCCCCCTGACTTCCTTCATCATCGTCATGGAAATGGTGGACGGCCACGCCATGGTGCTCAGCCTGATGGCGTGCGCGCTGGTGGCGCGCGCCGTCGCCCGCCTGATCAGTCCGCCGCTGTATCCGGGCCTGGCGCGCATGCAGCTGCAAGCTTGAGGCGGGAACAAGCATGCGCGTCCTGTTGATCGAAGACGATCCCATGATCGGCAAGGCGGTGCAGCAAGCCTTGCGCGACGCCAGCCACGCGGTCGACTGGGTGCGCGACGGCCGCAGCGCGCTCACCACCGCCGAGGCCGTGGACTACGACCTGGTGCTGCTCGACCTGGGCTTGCCCCAGCTCGACGGGATGGCCGTGCTGCAGGCCCTGCGCCGCGCCCGCAGCGCCGTGCCGGTGCTGGTGCTGACCGCGCGCGACGGCACCGAGGACCGGGTCGCCGGTCTCGACAGCGGGGCCGACGATTACCTGGTCAAGCCGTTCGCAATCAGTGAATTGCTGGCGCGCATGCGGGCCGTGATGCGGCGCAAGGGCAGCGCGGCTTACCCCTGCAACTGACCAACGGCGTGCTGGCGCTCGATCCGGCCACGCACGAGGCGCGCAATGGCGCGCTGGCCGTGCGCCTGACCGCGCGCGAATTTTCGCTGCTGCAGGCGCTGCTGCTGCGTCCGGGCGCGATTTTGTCGCGCGCCGATCTGGAGAACCGGATCTACGGTTTCAATGAAGAAGTCGAAAGCAACGCCGTCGAATTTCTGATCCACTCGCTGCGCCGCAAGCTGGGCGCAGCCAGCATCAAGAACGTGCGGGGGTGGGATGGATGGTCGCGAAAGGGAAGTGAGCTTTTCGTTGCGCTTCAAACTGTCGCTGTGGCTGTCGCTGGCGATCATCGCCACGGCCGCCGCGGCCTTACCTGTTTTCCTTTGTCGCCACGCTCGACGAGGCCCATGCGGTGCAGGACAAGCAGCTGGGCCAGACCGCCTTCCTGATCAGTAGGCTCGACGCGGTGCTTACCGCGCCGCTGGCGCGCGAGCGGGCCGGCGACCACGACTTCGACGCCCGCGTGGTGGTGCGCTTTCTGACCGGAGAAGGCGGCAGCGCCGCCGATCAGCGGCAAGCGCGCCGTTCTTTTCATGCCGGCGCTGGGCGACGGCTTGCAGTCGGTGCTGGTGGGCGGCGAGCATTGGCGCGTGTTCGTCAAGACCAATGCCAAGGGCGTGCGGGTGGCGGTGGCGCAGCAGACCCGGGTGCGCGATGCGGCCGCGCGCAAGAGCGCGCTGCGCACGCTGATGCCGATCCTGTTGCTGGTGCCGCTGCTGGTATTGCTGGTCAACGCGCTGGTGCGCGCCATGTTCAAGCCCATGCGCCGCCTGTCGGACGCGGTCGAGGGGCGCACCGAGCATGATCTGGGCCAGCTCGATGCCGGCGGCCTGCCGTCCGAAGTGCGCCCGTTCGTCGCCAAGATCAACCAGTTGCTCGAGCGCACCGCGCGCTGAGCCTGCAGCGCCGCTTCATTGCCGATGCGGCCCACGAAATGCGCTCGCCGCTGACGGCCATGTCGCTCCAGGCCGAGCGCCTGGCCGAAGCACCGCCATGCCGGACGAGGCCAGGGTGCGCCTGGCGGCGCTGAGCGCGGGGTTGGCACGCACGCGCGAGCTGCTCGACCAGTTGCTGGCGCTGGCGCGCACGCAAGACCCGGCCAGCCGTCCCGCCGAGCGGCTCGACCTCAATCTGGCCTTGCGCACGGTGCTCGAAGACCTGGTGCCGCTGGCCGAAGACAAGGATATCGACCTGGGCGTGATCGGCGCCGTCGACGCTGCGCTCGAAGCCCATCCGGTCGACTTGCACATGCTGATCAAGAACGTGCTCGATAACGCGATCCGGTATACGCCACCGGGCGGAAAAGTCGACATCACGCTGAGTTTGAGCGCGCCGGTCTGGTGCTGCTGCAGGTGGACGACACGGGGCCGGGCATCGCGCTTACGAGCGCGAACGGGTGTTCGATCCGTTTTACCGCGTGCTGGGCAACGGCGAGCTCGGTTCCGGGCTGGGGCTGGCGATCACGCGCACCGTGGCCGACGCCATGGGGGCGCGCATCACGTTGGCGGACCGTTCCCCGCTGCCTGGCCTGCGGGTGCTGGTCACGTTCGCCGCGGCACCCTAGTCGGACCGGGCGACCTGGTCGACCCAGCTCAAGCGGCCTTGCATTACATCGATTGTCGCCGGGGGCGACGCAGGCCGATTCACGGACGGCGCCAGGGGCACGCCCTGGGCGGCGGCCAATCCCGCATGGGGCCGCATGTGAGCGGGATCGACTAACGCGTTTCCGTGGTGTGCGACCTGGTCGAGCAGCGCCAGGCTGTGTACCGCCATCGCGATAGCCGGTTTGACGGGATGGCTCGGGGTGGGCGCCGCTATGGCCGGGGCGGGCGGCGGGTAGAAGAACACGCCCCACACGATGGCAATGGCCACGCTGAGGATGGCAAATGCGCCGTCGGACATGGCAAGCTCCTTTCTGCTGGTCGATTCTGCGGGAAACGCACAGCCTAAGGGGCGATACTTAGTGGTGGCTTAGCGGCCGCCTGGTGCCCGCCTACAGCCCCAGCGCGCTCAGGCCGGGATGGTCGTCCGGGCGCCGTCCGAGCGGCCAGCGCAGCAAGCGTGCGCGCTCGTCGATGGCCAGGTCGTTGATGCTGGCGTGTCGCAGCCGCATCAAGCCATCGTCGTCGAATTCCCAGTTTTCATTGCCGTACGAGCGGAACCACTGGCCTTGTCCGTCGTGCCATTCGTAGGCGAAGCGCACGGCGATGCGATGGCCTTCGACAGCCCACAGTTCCTTGATCAGGCGGTAATCGTGTTCGCGCTCCCATTTCCGTTGAAGAAACGCTTCGATCTGGGCGCGTCCGACCGGAAACTCGCTGCGGTTGCGCCAGCGGCAGTCGGTCGTGTAGGCCAGGGCGACGCGGCCCGGGTCGCGCGAATTCCAGCCGTCCTCGGCGGCGCGTACCTTCGCGATCAGCTGGCGCGGGTGAAGGGGGAAGGGGCGGGCGGGTATCGGACATCTCGGTCTCCTGTCTTGTTGCCGATTAAAAAAAACCGGGCGCACGGCGCCCGGATCCATCACGCCGCCACTGCGTCGGCGGCCGGGAAGTCGATCGCGGTCTGGGCCACGTTGTTGACGTAGTTGGTCAGCACGTTGAGCGCCACATTGAGGACGATTTCGACCACGGCCGCGTCGTCGAAGCTGGCTGCGCGCACGGCTGCCAGGTCGGCCCCGCTCACATGGCCGCGTTCGGTGATAACGCGTTCGGCGAAACGCAGGGCGGCATCGGCCCGGGCGTCGGCGGCGCGGGCGCCGCGTGCTGCGCGCATGTCGGCGTCGCTCAGCTTGGCGACGTGCTTGCCCAGGTAGCTGTGCGCGGCCAGGCAGTAATCGCAACCGTTGGCCTGGGCGGTCGCCAGCGCGATCTTTTCGCGCAGCGCCACCTCGAGCACGCCTTTGCCCATGGCGGCGTTGAGCGCCAGATACCCTTCGAGGGCGGCCGGGCTGTTGCCGACCATTTTCATCAGATTCGGAATCACGCCCAGCTGTTTGTTGACGGCCTCGAGCAGGGGACGGCTGGCGGCGGGGGCGGTGTCGAGGGTAGGGACGGCGATGCGGTTCATGGTGTTGCTCCTGTGAGTAGTGGGTGAACTCGCCTGCGTCGGCGAGTGAGAGCACTATACTGGCGAACGCTTGGATTAAGAATACGCGCAGTATGCAATTAATTATTACGTTTATTGGAATGCTGCCCTCTTTGTAGTACAGTTGGCCGGAGATCATGCGAGGGAGCGGGGATGGACAGATTGCACTTGATGACGGTGTTTGTCGCCGTGGCGGAAAGGGAAAGTTTCGCCGCGGCGGCGGCGCCACCTGGGCGTGTCGCCGCCGGGGTCACGCGCGCCATCGCCGAACTGGAAACGCGGCTGTCGGTCAAGCTGCTCACGCGCAGCACCCGTTTCGTGCGCGTCACCGATGCCGGGCAACGCTATCTGCACGATGCGCGGCGCATCATTGCGGCGGTCGATGAAGCGGACGAAGCGGCGGTGGGCGTGAATGCAGAGCCGATCGGCAACCTGTGCGTGACGGCGCCGGTCCTGTTCGGGCAACTGTACGTGGTGCCCGGCATTGTCGAGTACCTGCGGCGCCATCCCCGCACCGACGTGTCGGGCTTGTTTCTCGACCGTGTCGTCAACATGCTCGAAGAGGGCGTGGACGTGGGGATCCGGATCGGCGCGCTGCCCGACTCGAGCTACCGCGCCGTGCGTGTGGGCCAGGTGCGGCGGGTGGTGTGCGCGGCGCCAGCCTATCTGGCCGAGCACGGCATTCCCGCGCAGCCCGAAGCCTTGTCAAACCATGCGCTGGTGCTGGCTTAGCACCGTGTCGGCGCGCGCCGACTGGCGCTTCGAACGCGACGGGGCACCGTTGACCGTAGCGCTGCAGGCGCGCCTGGCCGTCAGCGGCAACGCGGCCGCCATCGCGGCGGCGGTGGAAGGGATCGGCCTGACGCGCGTGCTCTCTTACCAGATCGCGCCGCTGGTGCGCGCTGCCAGCGCCAGCTGCAAGTGGTGCTGGCGCCGTTCGAGCCGCCCCCTTGCCGATTCACATCCTGCATCGCGAGGGGCGCCATGCATCGGCCAAGATCCGCGCCTTCGTCGACCTGATGGCGGCGCGCCTGCGCGCCGACGCGTCGCTTGCCTAGGCGGCCTGGTCTGAGCCGATCCAGCGCCGCACCAGGGTGCCGATCGAGCCGCCCTGGACCAGGATGGAAAACACCACCACGGCATAGGTCAGCGTGACGATCACGTCGCGCTCCGGCGCGGCCGGGATCGACAGCGCCAGCGCTACCGAAATGCCGCCGCGCAAACCGCCCCAGGTCAGCACTTGCCAGGCGCCGTGCGGCAGGCCGGCGCGCCGCCGCAGCAGCGCCACCGGCAAGCCCACCGAGACATAGCGCGCCAGCAGGGTCACCCCCGATAGCGGCGGCGGCGGCCACCGCCAGCATCGCCGACATGCCGACGACAATCATTTCCAGGCCGATCAGCATGAACAGCACGGCGTTGAGTATGGAGTCGAGCAATTCCCAGAACGAATCGACATGTTCGCGGGTGGTGTCGGACATGGCCAGCGCACGGCCCTGGTTGCCCACGATCAGGCTTAGGCCACCACCATCGCCAGCGGGCCGGAAATATGCAGGTGGGTGGCCAGCGCATAGCCGCCGATCACGGCAGCGAGCGTGATCAATACTTCTTCCTGGTAGCTGTCGATGCTGCGCAGCATGGCGTAGGTAAGCAGGCCGATCAGCAGGCCGAAGGCGATGCCGCCATCGCTTCGCGCAGCAGCAGCAGCGAAGCGCTGCTTAGCGCGTCGGGCGTGGCGCCGCTGGCCAGCACGCTCAAGCAATCAGGGCGAACACGACCACGCCGACCCCGTCGTTGAACAGCGATTCGCCTAAGCAATGACCAGTTCCAGGCTCTCAGGCGCGCGCCGACTTCCAGAATGCCCATGACGGCAATCGGATCGGTGGGCGAAATGAGGGCGCCGAACAGCATGCAATAGGTGAGCGACAGCGACAAGTTTAAGCATACGGCAGCACCAGGTACAGCAAGCTGCCCACCAGCGCGGTCGAGGCCACGGTGCCGAACACGGCCAGGAGGCCGATCTGGCGGCGGTACAGGCGCAGCTTGCTCAAGTCGACGTGCAGGGCGCCGGCTGAACAGGAGGATCGACAGCATCCCCTGCATCAGGACCTGGCTGGAAGTCGATCGCGCGCAGCAGGTCGACCAGCTGGCCGTGCAGGCCGCTCAGTCCGAACGCATTCATCACCATCAGCGCCCCGACAGCAAGAGCGCGATGCCCATCACGCCGATGGTGGTGGGCAGGCCGACGAAACGGTGGTTCAGGTAGGCCAGGGCGGCGGTGAGTACCAATACCAGGGCAATGATGTCGAGCATGAGCGGCTTTCGGAGCGAGGGTTGAGCAAGCGCTGGGGAGTGCTTGACATTTTATGTCGGGCTATTATACTTGCGACATAATATGTCTGACAAGCCCCGTCAGGGAAACGTTGAATGACCGTTCGTGCAAGGATCGTACAGTATGGAAGAGGCGAAAAGAATGTTGGAAATCGAGCAGGCGCTGGTGCGCAAGCTCGGGACGGTGGGCGTGAGCAGCAATTTGCTGGCGCCGGAACACGCCGATGGCGTGCCCGTCATGCGCATCTGTATCGAAGGTCTGGAAGAGTTGCCGGTGTTCGTCACCGGCTCGCCCAGCCAGGTGCTGTGCATCTGCTACCTGTGGACCGAGGATGAAGTAAAACCGGAGAGCCGGGCCGACATGCTCGAAGCGATGATGGACTTGAACATGGCCATCCCGCTGTCCAATTTTGGCCGCATCGGCGGCCACTACGTCCTGTTCGGCTCGCTGGCGCACGACGCCAGCGCCGACAGCATTGCAACCGACGTGGCGATGGTCGCCGACAATGCGTTCGAAGCCCTCGACGTGTTTACCGAATTCTTGAAATAGGGAGAACATCATGGCTGTCTTTTCCAAAATCCTCACCATGCTGCGCGGCGACGTGCGCGCCATCGGCCAGAGCATCGTCGACAACAATGCGAGCCGCATCTACGAGCAGGAAATCATCGAAGCCCAGGCCCACGTGGCCAGCGCGCCAGGACTTGACGGCCGTGATGGCCAAGGAAATGCAGGCCGCGCGCGAAATCGAACGCCTGGGCGGCGAAGCGCGCCGCTAGAAGCGCTGGCGCTCGAAGCACTCGGCAAAGGCCAGGAAGAGCTGGCCGCCGAAGTGGCTTAAGCAAGGTGGCCGATCTGGAAGCGGCGCTGGCCGAACAGACGGCGGCGCGCGTCAATTACGGCGGCCACATCGCGCGCCTGAAGGACTTGATTCGCGGCGCCGAGGCCAGCTTGCGCGAGCACGAGCGCGAACTGGCCATGGCCAAGACCACCGAGAGCGTGTACCGGGCCACCGCCACGATCTCGCACAGCATGGGCCACAGCGGCTCGAAGCTGATGAGCGCCAAGCAGTCGCTGGAACGGATCAAGCAGCGCCACCAGGACCTGGCCGACCGGATGGAGGCGGCCGAGGTGCTCGAGGGCGAGCTGGGCCACCAGGCGCTCGAGCGCAAGCTGGCCGCGGCCTAAGCATCGGCGAGCGCGGCAGCCGCAAGGCGGCCGTGATGGCGCGCCTGCAGGCGCAGGCCTAAGCAGCCAAAAGCGGACTGAAGGGGACGCGAATGGTACGCAGTTCCCCGCGCTGGACCGGGTCCGACGCCGCCTTGCGCTCGGTACAGGTGGCGTTCGACGTCGAAAAGCAGGTCATCGATGCGGTGCGCTACGCCGCCTTCGAAAACCAGCTCTCGCCGTCGGACCAGATCCGCACCATCCTCGGCCTGCCGTGCACCAGCAAGCCGGTGCGCCCGCGCCTGACCGTCAGCCTCAGCGACGCCGACTACGCGCTGCTGGCCGAGCGCTTCGGCGTGGCCGCCGACGACAGGCGCAAGATCAAGGAAGCGCTGCACGAGGCCTTGATAAGCTTTGCCAAAAAGCAAGCTTCGCGTGACGATGGGCGCAGTTAATTTTTGTGAAACTTTGAAACAGGACCCGCCATGCACCTCTGGCAATTATTGAGCAGCTTTCCCAGCGCCGTGCCCACCGTCCTGCTGGCGGTGCTGCTGATCTACTGGCTGATTTCGATCGCGGGCGTACTCGACATGGGCGACGCGCTCGATCTCGACACCGATGCTTACCATGCCTGCCCCGACGACGCACGACCAGGCCGACCTGCACAGCGTGGCTAAGCTACCTGGTGGCGCTGGGGCTGGGCGGGGTGCCGCTGTCGGTGGCGGCCAGCGCCCTGGTGTTTTTCACCTGGCTGGCCACGGCCTTGCTGCACCAGTACGTGCTGGCGTGGATGCTTAGGCCGGACTGGCGCGCGGTGGGCGGGATGGCGGTGCTGTTGCTGGCGGCGGGGCTGGCGATCCCGCTCAGCGCGCGCGTGCTCACGCCCCTGCGCGGCCTGTTCGTCCAGCACGGCGCGCGTCGCAACGCCAGCCTGGTGGGCCTGGAATGCGCGATCACCACCGAACAGGTCACGCGCCGCTTCGGCCGCGCGGCCGTGGCCGACCATGGCGCCAGCATCCATATCCGGGTCTGGGCCGAGGAGCCGAACGAGCTGGCGCGCCAGGCGCGCGCCGTGATCATCGGCTACGACGCGCGACCGGCCACTATGAAGTGCAAGCCATTGCCGAAACCGTTTAATCAACCCCTGAAATAACAAGAAAGAAATCATGGATATTATGTTGCTCTCGATCGGTATCATCACGGTCTTCGTGCTCGGCTGTCTCGTCATGTTCGCCAAGTTCTACCACAAGGTCGAACAGGGCCACGTCATGATCATCAATACCCTGCAGGGCCCAGCCCGAGGTGACGTTTACGGGCGGCATTGTCTATCCCATCATCCACAAGAAAGAGATGATGGAAATCTCGCTCAAGACCATCGAGATCAGCCGCATGGGCAAGGATGGCTTGATTTGCCAGGACAATATCCGCGCCGACATCAAGGTCACCTTTTTCCTGCACGTCAACAAGACGGCCGAAGATGTGCTGAAAGTGGCGCAATCGGTCGGCTGCGTGCGCGCCTCGCACCAGGAAACCCTGGAAACGCTGTTCGAAGCGAAGTTTTCCGAAGCCTTGAAAACGGTCGGCAAGTCGATGGACTTCGTCGAGCTGTACCAGGCGCGCGGGCGTTTCACGACGATATCATCCGCCAGATCGGCGACGACCTGTCCGGCTACGTGCTCGAAGACGCGGCCATCGATTACATCGAGCAGACCGCGCTCGACCACCTGGACCTGCACAATATTCTCGACGCCCAGGGCATCAAGAAGATCACCGAGCTGACCGCCGTGGAACACATCCGCACTAACGAACTCAAGCGTGACGAGGAAATGCGGATCAAGAAAAGGATGTCGAGACGCGCGAAGCGATCCTCGAGCTGGAACGCCAGCAATGCGACGCCGAGTCGCGCCAGGGGCGCGAAGTCAGTTCGGTGCGCGCGCGAGCAGGCCGAGACGCAAAAGGTGCAGGCCGAAGAGCATGCCAAGTCGGAAATGGCGCGCCTGCAGTCCGAGCAGATCGTGCTGGTGCAGCAAGAAAACACGACGCGCGAAAAGGAAGTGGCCGAAAACAACCGCAAGCGCGCCGTCGCCATCGAGGAAGAACGCGTCACGCGCGCGCCAGCTCGAGATCGTCGAGCGCGAAAAGGAAGTGGCGCTGCAGACGATCGAAAAGGAAAAGGCGATCGAGGTGCAAAAGAAAGCCATCGCCGACGTCATCCGCGAGCGCATCGTTGTCGAGCGCACCGTGGCCGAGCAGGAAGAGGCGATCAAGGATGTGCGCGCCGTGGCCCTGGCCGACCGCAACAAGAAGTCGGTGGTGATCGCCGCCGAAGCGGCGGCCGAAGAGAAAATGGTCATGACCGTCAAGGCGGCCGAGGGCGAGGAACGCTCGGCCAAGCACCGCGCGGCCCAGGACTTGACGTTGGCCGAGGCCGGACTGAAGGTGGCCGAACGCCATGCCGAGGCGCAAAAGCGTGAAGCCGAAGGCAAGGAAGCCGAACTGGCCGCCCCCGGCCTGGCCAGCGCGTGATGATCGCCTCGGCCGACGCCCAGCTCAAGCAGGGCGCGGCCCAGGCCGAAGCGACGCGCCTGCGGATCGCCGCCGAAGCGGCGCCGGCGCCGAGCAGATGGGCCTGGCCCAGGCTGCCGTCAAGACTGCCGACGCGGCCGCCACCGCCACCCATGGCGACGCCGAGGCGAAGGTGATCGAAGCGCGCTTCGAGGCCGAATCGAAGGGCTTGAAGCAAAAGTTCGAAGCGATGGCCGCGATGAGCGGGGAAACGCGGGCCCACGAAGAATTCCGCATGCAGCTCGAGATCAGCAACCAGCAGATCAACAAGGGCATCGATGCCCAGACCCTGATCGCCAAGGACCAGGCCGAAGTGCTGGGCAAGGCCTTGCAGAACGCCAAGATCGACATTGTCGGCGGCGAGGGCGATTACTTCGACCGCTTCGTCAAGGCGCTCTCGATCGGCAAGGGCATCGATGCCACGGTCGAGAAAAGCCGCACCCTGCAGGTGGGCTTGAAAGACCACCTCAGCGGCGAACGCGACATGGTGGGCGACGTGCGCGGCTTGCTCGGTGCGCTGGGCAGCTCGTCGGGCGAATTGCAGAACCTGACGGTGTCGGCCCTGTTGGCGCGCATCAGCAGCGAGGGCACGACGGCGCAGCAGCAAGCCTTGCAGCAACTGCTGGCCAGCTTCCAGCCTAGCCTTGCCGGGTCCGCGTCCATGATCTGTCCCGCATGCGCAGGGCGCCGCTTCGCGCCCGTGCGGATCGAAGGCGGCTTGCTTAGCCACCGGCTGCGCCGATTGCAGCGGCGTGTGGGTCGAGCTCGAGCGCTACCGCAACTGGCGCCGCACCCAGCCGCAGCTGGCCGCGGCCGACTACACGGGCGACATCGGCCCTGCCAACAGCAGCGTGCGGATGTGTCCGGCCACGGGGCGCCTGATGGCCAGGATCCGGGTCAGCCACGACAACCCGCTGCTGCTCGACTACAGTGCGGCGGCCCAGGCGGTCTGGTTCGACCACGGTGAATGGGAGCGCCTGGTGGCGCTCGGCTTGCACGACCAGCTCGACGCCATCGTGTCCGAACGCTGGCAGGCTAGGCCTGAAAGCGGCCGCCTCGCGCGAACGGACCGACAAGGCCATGCGCCTGCGCTTCGGCGACGACGCCTACGCGCAATTGGCGGCGATGCGCCTGTGGCTGGGCGAGCAGGCCAACCGGGCCGAAATGCTGGCCTTCCTGAACACGAAAGCAGATTGACGACATGAGTGAAGCACAGGCAGCAACGGCGCCGGACGACACCGGCATGCAATCGAGCAGTTTCGATGTGCTGCGGGCCCGCCTCGGCGAGCACGGCAAGAACTTGCTGGCCCAGGCCGGCGCCCTCAACGCGGCGCGCCTGGCCGAATTCGGGCGCCAGGAAATGGTGCTGCGCGCGCACCCGGGCCCGCACCGACAACAATTGCGTGGCGCGCGACCTGGTGCGCGTGGGCGAGGTGCTGCTGTTCGGCTACAACGTGTTCATCGGCTTGCGCCAGGAAACGCGGGTGGCCGATGTGTTCGCCCTGTACCGCCTGCGCCAGGACGCGGACGGCGCCGTGCTCGAACCGTTGCCGCTGGAGGGCAGCTTCCTGGCCGAAGCGCGCTTCCTGGCCGAATTCAAGGAACTGTACAGCTATTACAAGAATGCCCAGCTGGTCCAGTTGCGCGTGCACCAGGGCAAGCTGCTGGCCTCGTTCAAGATCGGCGAGCGGATCAGCGACGTGCGCGTGTTCCGCTGGCAGATCGGCGCCGACGGCGCGCTCAGCTACATCGACAACCGCGGCGAGCGCGACATCGCCTTGCCATGCCACCCACGATTTCGAGTGGACCCCGACCACGCGCGAACAGCACGTCACCGGGCGCCATCCGCACGTCAATATCCTCGACACCCTGTTCGTGGAAACGATGGGCGGCGACCTGACAGTTAAGATCGAAAACAATACCGAATCGGGGCTGGGCATCTACAGCGAGCCGGTCGAGGACCGCAACCAGTCGCTCAGCGACAGCGAGATTGCCTACGCTGCCGTGGGCGAGTTGATCTTGTTGCGCATCAAGCCTTACCACGAACAGGACTACCGCTACCTGGTCTTCAACCGCCGCAGCGAGCAAGTACTGCGCATCGATGCGATCGGCGCGTCGTGCGTGCAATTGCCCGAAGACCAGGGCATCGTGTTCCCTGATGGCTACTTCCTGCAAAGCGGGGAAACCCGCATCTTTGCCGACCTTCCGCCCGGCCTGCGCTTCAAGCGCCGCCTGCGCTCGCCCAACGGCGAAGACGTGCTGTACGTGTTCTACGGGGTCGAGCAGGGCGTCTACGTGTTGCTCACCTACAACATGATCAGCAAGACCCTGGCCGCGCCCCTGGTGGCCCACGGCGTCGCCCTGTACGACGATGGCAGCATGCTGCTGTTTTCCGCCGACGGCGACGAACCGACCCGCTTGCACAGCATGCAACTGTGGCAGACCGCCTTCGCCAGCGACGAGCACGCCGCCGCCCAGGCGCCGCGCCAGAGCGAACTGGGCAAGATCGGCAACCGCGAGCTGGTGCGCGGCCTGTCGGAGCTGGAGACGATCGCCAAGGCCGTGCGCGAGCAGGCCGAGGCGGCGCGCGACGCGCTGCCGGGCCGCTTCGCCTTCGAAGCGCTGGTGCGCCAGTGCTTAGAGCGCCATCGACGCCTGCCACTGGCTCGATGGCGACGTCGGTCACGGCGCCGGGGCCGAGCTGCAGGCGATGATCGGGGGTGGCCGGCGCCACGCTCGACGAATTCGACAAGGTGGCGGCGGCGCGCCGCGCCGCGGCCGACACCCTGGCCCAGGCTGGCCAGGCCCAGCGCGCCTTGCTCACCGATATCGCGGCCTGCCTGTGGCAGGCGCCAAGCCGACTTCATCGCCGCGCTGGAACGCATCCGCCTGGCGCGCGGGAGTCTGGCCACGCTGCGCGAGACGCGCTACCTGGACTTGGTGCAACTGGCGCGCCTGGACGCCGAACTGGCAGCCGAAGAGGCGCGGGTGGCCGAGCGCACCGTCGCCTTCCTGGCCCAGGAAAACGCCTTCATCAAGCGTCGACCTGGAATTGGCCGCACAGCGTGCCCAGCTCGACACCTTGCACAGCGTGGCCGAACTGCAACCGTTGTACCAGGCGCTCGCGCGCAACGCGGCCACCCTCGACGGCTTGACCGAGTTGCTGGGCACGCTTGGGGTGGGCGACGCGACCTTGCGCACGCGCATCTTGCACACGATTTCGGGCCGCTTCGCCGATGTCAATAAATTGCGGGCCCAGGCGCGCCAGCGCCGCAAGCAGCTGGCCCAGGGCGAGATCGGCGGCCGAATTCGCGGCCCAGTTCCAGCTGTTCGGCCAGTCGGTCGACAGCGCGCTCGAGCAAGCCGATGCGCCCGAGCGGTGCGACGAATTGCTTACCCGCCTGCTGGCCCAGCTGGAAGAACTCGAAGCCCGATTCTCGGAGCAGGAAGACTACCTAACCGAAATTGCCATCAAGCGCGAATCGGTGGTGGAAGCGCTCGAAGGGCGCAAGCAGGCACTCTTGGACGCGCGCAGCGTGTGCAGGCGATCGCCGAGGCGGCGCGCCGCATCCTCGACGGCGTTCCCAAGCGCATCGCCCAATGTGCCGACGGCCCCCAGATGGAAGCGTATTTCGCCGCCGACGCGCTGCTGGGCAAGCTGCGCGCGAGCATGGCCGAATTGCGCAAGCTGGGCAACGAGGTGGGTGCCGACGAACTGGTAAGCCGCCTCAAGGCGCTGCGCAGAACAGGGCCAGCGCGCTGCTGCGACAGCGGCAAACTGGTCACCGGCAACACCATCCGTCTTGGGCGCCATGCCTTCACTGTGAACGCGCAGGCGCTGGACCTGTCGATTGTCGTCCACCAGGGCCAACCGGCTTACCACCTGACCGGCACCGATTATTTCGCGCCCGTCGCCGACGCCGCGCTCGACGCCCTGGCGCCTTACTGGCAGCAGGACAGCGTGGCCGAGAGCGCGCGTGTACCGGGCCGAATACCTGGCCGACCAGATCGTGGGCGCGGCCCGCCGCGGCGAGGGCGAGTGGAACTGGCTAGGCCCTGGTCGAGGCGGTGGCTGAAGCGCCGACCCGGCGCCGCTGGACGAGGCCGTGCGCCGCTTCGCCGCACCCCGTTTTCACGATGGCTACCAGAAGGGCGTGCACGACCACGACGCAGCGCGCATCCTGCGCCAGCTGGTGCCGCTGATCGAAAACGCCTAGCCTGCTGCGTTTCGGCCCCCTGGCGCGCGTGGCCGTGCTGTACTGGAGCCACACCAGCGCCACGCCGAGCCTGCAGACGGGCGCCGAGACGCTGCGCCACCAGGCCGTGCAGGCCGAGCTGATGCGGCGCCAGTTCGGCAGCGAGCGCATGCTCGCGCAGCTGGGCAGCGCGCTGCAAGGCGCGCTGCACGGTTTCCTGCACCAGCAGCAGCTCGAGCTGGGCGCCTGGCTCGACGATGCCACCGAAACGCCTACCGCGCTGGTGGAACAGGCCGCCGCCTATCTGCTGGCCGAGCTGGGTGCCCAGGCGGGTCAGACCGCGCCCCATGCCTGGGTGCTCAGCCGGGCCGCTGCGGAGCTGGCTGCGCAATTGCAGCAGCATCTGGGGCGGCACGAGATCGCCCTGCCATGGCGCGACGAAACGCTGAGCTGGCGCGCGCTGGCAGCTGGCCACCGAATGGCTGCACGGCTATTGCCGCCAGCAAGAGGCGGACATGACGCTGCTACCGGAAGCGGCCGCCGCCTTGCTGTCGGAGTTGCCGCGCCGGGTGCAGGCGGCCGAGCTGGCGGCGCGCGTGGACGGCTTGCTGGGCGAACATGGGCGCGTGCAACAGCAAACGCTCACGCTCCAGCTCAACGATTTTCTGCGCCGCCTGCAGCACCATCGGGACGTGACGGTGCCCGCTTTCCGAACAATTGCAGCAGTTGCGTCAGCGCCTGGTGCAGGAAGAAAAGGCGCGCCTGCAACTGGGCCAGTTCCAGGCCAAGCCTCTGCCCAGCTTCGTGCGCAACCGCCTGATCGACGAAGTCTACCTGCCGCTGGTGGGCGAGAACCTGGCCAAGCAGATCGGCGCCATGCGCATGAGCAGCGGCGCACCGATTCGATGGGCATGCTGCTGCTCATTTCGCCTCCCGGCTACGGCAAGACCACGCTCATGGAATACCTGGCCGACCGGCTCGGCATGATTTTCGTGCGCGTCAATTGCCCCGTGCTGGGCCACGGCGTGCGCTCGCTCGACCCGGGGCCAGGCCGCCAACGGCGCGGCCCGCATGGAACTGGAAAAGCTCAATCTGGGTCTGGCGATGGGCAACAACGTGATGCTCTATCTCGACGACATCCAGCACACCGATCCCGAACTGCTGCAGAAATTCATCGGCCTGGCCGACGGCACCCGCCGCATCGAAGGCGTGTGGCGCGGCCAGAGCCGCAGCTACGATTTGCGCGGCAAGCGCTTCGCCATCGTCATGGCTTAAGCAATCCCTACACGGAGTCGGGCGATGTCTTCAAGATTCCCGACATGCTGGCCAACCGGGCCGACATCTACAATCTGGGCGACGTCCTGAGCGGCAAGGAAGAGACCTTCGCCCTGTCGTACATCGAAAATGCACTGCTGTCGCACCCGGACCTGCAGGCGCTGGCCGCGCGCGATCCCCAGGATGTGTATCGCCTGGTGCGCATGGCGCAGGGCGAGCCGGTCGCGTCTAGCGAGCTGGCGCATGAGTACACGCGCCAGGAACTGGCCGACATCTGCGCCGTGCTGCAGCGCCTGTTCAAGGTGCGCGATGCCTTGCTCGCGGTAAATATGGCCTATATCGCCTCGGCCGCCCAGGACGATGCTTACCACCAGTAGAGCGTTCAAGCTGCAAGGCAGTTATCGCAACATGAGCAAGCTCGCGCCCAAGGTGTCGGCGCTGATGGATGACGCCGAGCTCGACAATCTGGTGCGCGACCACTACCGGGGCGAGGCGCAAACGCTGACCACGGGCGCCGAAGAAAACCTGCTCAAGCTGGCGCACTTGCTGGGCCGTCCCGACGCCGCCGAGCGGGCGCGCTGGCAAGCCTTGACGGACGACTTCCTGCGTCTGCGCAAGCAGGGCGGGGCGGATGCGGACGGCGCCACGCGGGTGGCCAATACCCTGTCCGAGATCGGGGCCAGGATCGCCGCGCTCGGGGAGCGCGCCGCGCCTGCCATCCACGTGCGCGTGCCGGAACAGGCGGGCATGGAGCAAGCGGTGCTGCGCCTGGCCGACAGTTACGAGCAAGCCTTGCTGCCCCTGATCAGCTCGCTCAACCACAAGATGCGGCTCGACCACAGCATCTGGGACAATGTGCGCGAAACGGGCGTGGACATCAAGGAAATCGAGCGCCGCCTGGCGCGCCTGTTCCCGCCTGGCGAGGGGAGCTGAGGCGGCCCGCTCTGCGGGCGTCGATGCCAACGGGTGTCGTCAGGCGGCGCCACCCATGCGGTGGGCGGCCGCGCGCCCTTGCGGCAAGTGGGCACCGACGGGATAGTGGCCAAAGCGGGCGCGGTCGCCATCGCTTGCTTGGCTTGGTACATCAGCGTATCGGTGTAGGAAAACATGCGCTCGGCCGCCAACGGCCCGTCCGGATACAGGGCGACCCCGATCGAATACGTCACCGGCCACGACTGCGTGTACATGGCCTGGCGCAGCGCGTGCTGCAGTTGCCCGACGAGTTCGCGCGCATCGCGCTCCCCGCAGGCGGGCAAGTACACGACGAACTCGTCGCCACCCAGACGGCAAGCCAGCTTGCCCTCCCACGGCAGGGATTGCAGCTGGTCAGCCACGGTTTGCAACAATTGATCATCGGCGCGGTGGCCTTGCGAGTCATTCATGGCCTTGAAGTGGTCGCAATCGATGAACAGCATCGCGCACGGCGCGGCCTGCGGCCTGCGCGTCCAGTTGCAGCAGCAAGCCCGAGCGGCTCAGCAGGCCGCTGAGCCCGTCGTGGGTGGCGATGTGGCGCTGCAAGCGGTAGGCCGCATGCAGGCGTGAGCAGATGACGACGATAAGAAAGAACGCGAGGAAGCGGCCCAGCAGGTCGGCCGTGAGCAGCAGATGGTCACCGTCATCGCTGAACTGGCTCATTCTCACTGTCACCAGAACGATGAAGGCCGCAATGCCGGAAAGGTATCCGGCAAAAGCGCCCAGGCGCCACGTCAGCAGGATGATTGGAATCAAGAAGAAGGCGGTCAGACGCACCTCGCTGCCGAACTGGTAGTCGGCCCAGCCCAATCCGGGGAGCGCCAGGGCCAGGGCCAGATTGCCCAAATGCCAGGTGAGCGGATGTGCCTGCACGGCTTGCTCCTTTTGCAAAGCGGCAGCGGCGAGCGCGCTGCATGCTCAATGGTAACTCCATTTTCGGGCGGACGGTGCAACAGCGTGGCATTCCGCGCGTGAGTGCGGCCGAGCACGCCAGAAGGAGGGGACTGAGGCCGCACGGATTTCGGGAGGGCAAGCTAGCGCCGCCGCCAGGCTGTCGCTGCCATCATGAAACTTCTTTTCAACGAGAAGGAGAACGCCATGACCGAGCAACAATTTCAAAGCTGCATAGATGCCTGCTACGCCTGCGCCCAGGCGTGCGACGTTTGCGCCAGCGCTTGCCTGCAGGAAGACGATGTCAAGATGATGGCCGACTGCATCGCCAACGATATCGATTGTGCCGACATGTGCCGCACGGCAGGCCGGTTTCATGAGCCGTGGCAGCAGCTTTGCCGGGGCGCTGTGCCAGACCTGCGCGGCGGTATGCGAAGCGTGCGCCGACGAGTGCGGGCGGCACCAGGCCCAGCATTGCCAGGATTGCGCCGCCGCTTGCCGCCGCTGCGCCGACGAATGCAAGCGCATGGCGGCGATGCCCCCCAGCCGTAGGCATGGCATGGCAGCCCTGCCGCTGCGCATTGATGTGCCCCGGCGCGGCCCGCGTGCGCCGCGGCCGGTAAACTCAGTGAAACGCCGTGTCCGCTAAGTGGGCGCTAAGTGTGATTGGCTAGCATGCCATGGCCTGTCGCGATAGCGCCAGGCCTCTTGCAGCCGGCTGCAGCATTGCTTAAGCCCCGCGTGTCTCCCTCGCATTTCTGAAAGCGGCCTTGCCGCGGATACCACGCCATGCCCCTACCTGCGCTCTGTCTCGCTGCCTTGATCATGTTGTCGGGGCTGGCGACGCCGGCTGCAGGCGCGCTGTCTGCCGTCGGACCAGCCCGCCGCGGCCAAGCATGGGCGCGCGCACGGCCACGCCAAGGCGCCGCGCCGGCTGCTGTGCCCGAGCGCCGGACGCGCTCCGGCTGGCCGCGCT
The DNA here is from genome assembly GCA_024703915.1 of Massilia sp. H-1. Lineage (GTDB taxonomy): Bacteria > Pseudomonadota > Gammaproteobacteria > Burkholderiales > Burkholderiaceae_D > Telluria_A. Next base: position 5,480,889 of record CP087969.1, read on the forward strand.
CAGGTCGAGCGCGGTGCTGATTGTCGATCCCGCGACAAAGGAAGTGCTGTTTCAAAAAAACGCGCAGGCAGTCATGCCGATCGCCTCCCTGACCAAATTGATGAGCGCCCTGGTCGTGCTCGAATCGGGTCAAGATCTGGACCAGGAGTTAACGGTGACCCGCGCCGATGTCGACACCCTCAAGCATTCATCGTCCCGTCTGCGGGTGGGCACGCGGCTGCGGCGTGGCGCGATGCTGCACATCGCATTGATGAGCTCGGAAAACCGGGCCGCGGCCGCCCTTGGTCGCAACTACCCCGGGGCACGGCACGGTTCGTCCTGGCGATGAATGCCAGGGCCCGCGCACTGGGCATGACCAGCACGCGCTATGTCGAGCCGACCGGGCTGTCCAGTGGAAACGTCTCGAGCCCGGAAGACCTCGCCAAATTGGTCGCGGCGGCGCAGCGGCACACGCTCATTCGGCGCTATTCGACCGACCGCGAGCATATGATCAGGCAAGGCCGTCAGCCGACGCTGTATCGCAACAGCAATCGCCTGATCGCCAGTGCGCACTGGCGGATCGCCCTGCAAAAGACGGGCTACACCTCGGAGGCGGGGCGCTGCATGGTCTTGCATGCGCGTGTCAAAGGCAGGGCGGTGGTGATGGTATTTCTCGACGCGCAAGGGAAGTATTCCAGAGCGGCCGACGCGAACCGGGTGCGCAACTGGCTGGCGAGCGCCCATGCGCCAAACGGTCAGGCGCGCTCGGCTGACGCCTTGAGAGGCCGGTTCGCCCCCTGCTGGGCCGCGATCCTGTGCCCGAATTGCCCCGGTCATGCCGCTAAGTGAGCGCTAAGTCTTGTTCATTATGCTTGCCAGCGCCTCGCTGTTGCACAAGCGACGTGCGCGCCCCAGACGCGGGAGCACGCAACATCCGGCGAAGGACTGCTTAGCCCATGAAGAAAAATGAATCGACAACCATGTCTAAGAGAAAAATTATGAGCAATATGCATAGCCTCGTCATGATCGTGTCCGCCAGCATCCTGCTGGCGGCGTGCAGCTCGCCCGTCACCAGGAACGATGCACCCGCAGCAACGTCGGCTGCGCCTGCCCCGGTTGCGGCCGCGGACAAGCGCGACGTCCATCCCGTTGTCGCCCCCTCGCTTGATCCGCTCAACGACCCAAAAGGGATGTTGGCCAAACGCAGCGTCTACTTCGACTATGACAGCTATGCGGTCCGAAATGATGGGAAGCAAGTAGTCGAGAACCATTCCGCTTATCTGAACAAAAACAAGTCGCGCAAGGTTCTCATCCAGGGCAATACCGACGAACGCGGCGGTACCGAATATAACCTGGCGCTGGGCCAGAAACGTGCCGAAGCCGTGCGCAAGAGTCTGGCCGCGCTTGGCGTAGCGGAGAGCCAGATGGAAGCTGTTTCCCTGGGCGAAAACAAGCCGAAAGCAAGCGGCAGCAACGAAGCGGCATGGGCCGAAAACCGTCGCGCCGACATCGTCTATTAAAATTTTTCTTGGCGCCAGGTAGGCCGCAGGCGACCGCCAGGCTGGCGCTGGGCGCCGTCAACTTTCCCCGCCACAAGCGTGGCAGAAGGGCAGTCGGATGAAAGACAGCGCGCAACGGGTGCTCATGCTGGGCCTGTTCGCCGCGAACAGCGCGTTCTGCGGCAGCTGACATACCCGAAGGATGGAGCACATCCGTCGAATTCGGCGCGATCGCCACGTCGGGAAATACGGTGGGGGCCTCGGTGACCGGGAAGGTCGACGCGCGCCAGGAGCTGGACGATTGGAGCAACCAGTTCGTGATCAGTGGCTTTTTCAAAGAAGACGAAGTTTCCAGTGACGAGGGCGACAAGGTCCGGGTGCGGTCCGCCCAACAATATTTAATGTCCGCCAAAGCGGCATTACACATGAAAGACAAGAACAAGAAGTTGTTCATATTGGCCACCCACGCCGATGACAGGTTTGGTGTGTTTTCCACCTACTCGTCGCTGTCGCTCGGCTGCAGCTCACGTGTATTCAAATCCGCCCGACAATCGCTTGATGTGGATGTCGGGCCAGGCTATTTTGCGGGCGTGCGCGCCAATGGTGAGGCCGATAGCGGCTTGATTGCGCACGGATCGGCGGCGCTTGAGTGGAAGATCGGACCGTCTGCCGTCTTTACCGAAGTGGTCAGTGTGGAGCGCGGCACTGCCAATATGCGTTCGACCGCCGAGGCGGCGCTGCGCACGAAGATCAGTGATACCATGCAGATGAAGGCGGCATTCAGCGCGCGGACAGACACCGGGATATCGGACGAGAAAAAGAGCACGGACTCCCAAACGTCGTTGACGTTCGTGTATGCGTTTTGACCAATTTCGTGCGCCACGATTGATCGTGGTCGCAGCGCGCCGCAAGCACCGAGGGATGGTATTTCTGGTGGTACGGCAAGGCGCAAGGCCGACTTATTGTCATGAAATCAGAGGCTTGCACATCCTATTCATCATCGAATGGGAGTGAGCTTCCTTTTATGGAAACTTTTGGATTGAATTAAGAAACTTGATTGTTCATTGCGCCCCAAGAGCTGAATTTCAGCTCTTGGGGCGCAATGCATTTGGGAAAGCCGTTACACGCGGTGCCGACGCGCAGCAAGTAGTTGATTTCACAGGCCCCGCAGCGGTTGGTCCGGCCGTTTCCGCTAATGACGCTCCGTCACCATAAGGCAGCGAATTTGAATTTAGAGGATATTTTCTTAAGGGAAGGGGGATTTCCTTGGCTAAACTTCTCATTGCATGCGAAACTGCTAACTTTTCTAAGGTGAGTAAAATATTAATGTTGCTTTCGAAGTCAAGGTTCATTCCCAGTTCAGCAATCGCTGCTTCGTGCGTTGTCCAAATTGTGCCTTTTGCGATGTGCTCTTTCGTGTCCACTTCTGCATCGGCCACGACGGAAGTGACCAGGGTTGATCCTAAGGTCACTATTTCGGCTAGCATGCGCATGGTCGATAACTCGCTATTCCAGGGCGACTTCGCCGATGTGGGCACCCTCAGCGCGGCGTTGTCGGCAGCGATAAAGGCGACGCAGGGCCCCACCTTTGAGGCGCGGGTCGTCCCCCTCGGGGGCACGCTTAACAACGTGGTTCGCTACTATCGGTTGCAAACAAGTAATGACGGTGGGTCGTTTGGCAATGACGGACGAGGTAGCTTCGTTGCCCGCCCAGATTGTGGTAATTCGACAGAGTGGTCAGCGGAGTCAACCTCGGTTGGCGATGCTGTAACCGTAAGGTGCGCCAAATACACGAGCGTTCCGAATCCGGGCACATGCCCTTCAACATATCCTGTATTTCCTGACAGCGGAATGAAGTATCAGCCCGAGGTCGACTACACCGATCCTAAAGGCCTGCTCAGTTATACCCGCACGTACCGTAGCGATCACGGGAACTTTTCAGATCCGTCAGAGACGTTCCTGGTAGATCTTTCATCAAGCGCAGGGTACAAGCGATCGCTGCTACCGCGGCTTCGCTACCGGATATGGAAGCGATGGCTTGCCGAAAGTGACGAGTTATTGTTTTCCATACTCCAATACTGGCGCTCCGAAGGTGCATCTATATCGCCAGAACGGCAACCACGATGTGTATAGCTATACCGGCGGCATTGCTACGCCCTTGGACCCGGCCAACACGCGAAAGCTGACCCGCCTGCCCGCTGGGGCAAGCTTTGACGATCTGGCCTGGAAGCTGCAAGAAGATGCCGACACGATGTTGTTCTTCGATGGGCGGGGCAAGTTGCGTAAGCGTGTCTTCGGAAACGGACAATTCCTTGCCTACACTTACTCAACCATCGACACGCCAGCGCTGATTGCGCCGAAAGCTGGCCTTTTGCTTGAGATGAAGGACCAGTACAACCGATCCCTTCAATTCATCTACAACTCCTTGGGTTTGGTGTCTGAGCTAACCGACCCTGCGGGAGGAAAAATTTCCTATCAATACGGCGAGCCGTCCGAAATTGCCCAGCCGACGAGGCAGTGACTTGCCATCGACTGACATCTGTGACTTACCAGGACGGAAAGACACGTCGCTACCACTTCAACGACAGCGCCAATGTCCCGGCTTCGCTGATCACTGGTGCGGGCGGCAAGAAGGCTTACCTGACAGGCATCACCGACGAAAACGGCGTGCGCCTTGGTAACTATAAATATGATGCAACGGGCCGTGTCGTGTCCAGCGGCTGGGGTGGCAATGACTACCTATACGCTTACGGTTCGCTGCAAACGACGATCACAAACCCGGGCGGCTCGCAGAATGTGGAAACATACCAGACCGTTGCCGGATCGAATCGCCTCATTTCCACGAGCCAGCCAGGCGGTTCCGGGTGCGCTGCTTCCAGTTAGTAAACAATCTCACGATGCGAATGGCAACGTCATTTCGCGCACCGACTGGAACGGCGTCAAAACTGACTACACCTATGACGTAGCGCGCGGACTCGAAACCAAGCGGATCGAAGCGGTCGGCACAGCTGATGCACGCACGGTGACGACTGAATGGTTCCCGACGATGGCGTTTGAAAAGACTGTTGCCGAGCCAAAGCGTGTTACGAGTTACGAGCGCGACGCAAACGGCCGGGTGTTGACGCAGTCGGTCCAGGCAACCACAGATTTGACGGGCAATGCTGGATTTGCCGCGACCAAAGTTGGAAGTGTGCGCAAGTCGGTGTTCACCTACAACGAGCTCGGCCAAGTATTAACTAGCAAAGGTCCACGCACGGACATCGACGACACGGTGGCTTATGCCTACGACACGCAGGGAAACCTGGAGACGGTGACCAACGCCCTCGGCCATGTAACGCGCTTCACCGACTATGATGCCCACGGCCGCTTTCGTCGTATGACGGCACCAAATAACGTGGTGACCATCGTCGATTACTACCCGGCGGGTGGGTGCGTTCGCGCACGGTGTCTGCGCAGGGAATCAGCCGCACAACGAGCTATGAATATGACGGCGTCGGCCAACTGACCAAAGTGGTCCTCCCCGACAACAGCACGATGAACTACCTCTACGACAACGTTCACCGACTGACGGGCATTTACGATAGTCTCGGCAACACCGTCCACTACACGCTTGATCCGATGGGAAACCGTACGAAAGAAGAAGTGAAAGATTCGACGGGCACGCTGACTTTGCAGGTGAGCCGCGAGTTCGATGCGCTGAACCGCTTGAAGCTGCAGACCGGAGGTGCGCAATGATTTGCTTATCGAATAAATCCAAAATCGCGTTGGCACTTTGCCTGGCGTTCGGCGCTTCTGGCGCTTCGGCCCAGACAGTACCAACGACTGCCCTGGAATACGACGCCAACGGCAACCTGACCAAGTTGACGAGTGCTCTGCCGCAAGTGACCAAGTTCGAGTATGACGCACTCTCACGCCGCCGCAAGATGACCGATGCCGCCAATGTGCTGACCAACACTGGGTACGACGCGAACGGCCAGGCCACGAGCGTGATCGATGGGCGTAACATTGCGACAAACTATACTATCGACGGTCTTGGCAATCTGACGCAGACGAGCAGCCAGGACACCGGCCTGACGCAATATACGTACGATGAGGCAGGCAATATGCTGTCTCGCACAGATGCGAAACAGCAGACGACCGCGTACAAGTACGATGCGCTGGGCCGCACGCGCCTGATCACATACGCGGACGCATCGACCGTAGCGTTCCTGTACGACCAAGGCATCAATGCTGTGGGGCAGCTGAGCAAAATTACTGACATCAGCGGCACCACTGAATTTGCCTATGACGTCTTCGGCCAATGCGTGACCGAAACGCGCACGATTGCTTAAGCGTGCCCTACGTGACAGGGTATCGCTATGACGATGCAGGCTAACTGGCTTAAGCATCGTATACCTGAGCGGGCGCAGCGTTGACTATGAGTTTGACAGCGCGGGTCGGATCGTCAAGATCAGCACGACATTGGCCGGTACGACAACGGTGCTGGTGAGCGCGGTAAGCTATCAGCCGTTCGGACCAGTTGCATCGTTCAGCCTCGGTAATGGGCAATCGCACGTTCGCCGTTACGACTTGAACGGGCGTCTAGTGAGTTTCACCGTCGGTTCCAAGACCATGGTGGTCACTTATGATGCGGCCAGCCGTATCACGAGCATCATGACGCGGCCAACACGGCAAGTGGCAACACCTATGGCTATGACGTTGTTGACCGTTTGAAGAGTGTGATCACGCCCACCGCTGCGCAAGCTTACACCTATGATGCAGTCGGCAACCGTACCCAAAAGACCAACAACGGCAACGCAACCGACTACACCTACAGTGCGACTAGCAACCGGCTGACGCAGGTTGCTGGCCAGCCGATCACGATGGACGCCAATGGCAGTACAAGCACAAAGCCGGGCGCTACTTTCGGCTACGACGTGCGCGGGCGGATGGTATCGGCGACGACCAATATCGGCGTGGTGACCTACACCATCAACAGCATGGGGCAGCGCGTGCACAAAGCGACGCCAACGGAGACAACAGTATTCCACTACGACGCGGGTAAAGCAAGTTGATCGCCGAAACGACAACAGCGGCTGGCGTGTCCAAGACTCTGGAATATGTCTATCTGGGCGACATGCCAGTGGCGGTAATGAAATGAGTGCAACCTGCAGCGCTGTGATCACTTCCAGCACCAGTATCCGAGCAATAAAGATGGAGCAATACGTGGTAAGAAAAATCCTTGTGGCAGGCCTGGCCGCGTTCTGTTCGTTTGGTGCAAGCGCCGCGAACCTGGCGCCGACCGTTTCGATAACTGCACCGGCTGCCAATGCAAATATTGTGGCACTGGCCACGATAACGCTGTCTGCCGCGGCGGCCGATAGCGACGGCACGATTGCCAACGTCGCGTTCTACAGCGGTACCACATTGCTGGGCAACGTGACGACAGCGCCTTACAACTACAACTGGGCCAACGTTGCCGCAGGTACCTACAGCATCACCACGCGCGACGGATAATTTGGGTGCCGAAACCATTTCTGCACCGCTTTCAGTGACTGTTAAGCCGAACTCGCTTCCCAGCGTCAGCATGACGGGCCCCTGACCAATACAGCAAATTTATCGCGCCCGCCACGGTGGGACTTACCGCTTCGGCCACAGATACGGACGGCACGATCACAAAGGTGGAGTATTTCCACGATGGGACGCTGATCGGTTCCACAACGGCTGCACCGTACGTTTTACAACTGGACCAACGCCCCAGCTGGAACGTACAGCATGACCACACGCGACGGATGATAAGGGGGGCGTAACGATCTCGGTGGCCAGATCAGTGGTAGTGATGCCAAACGTGCCGCCGACGGTCACGCTGACCAGTCCAAGCGTCAACGCAAGTTATTCCGCGCCAGGCGTGGTCCTGTTAAAGGCCAACCCGGCCGACAGCGACGGTGTCGTGACCAAGGTGGTCTTCTTCCAGGGTGCGACAGAAGTTGGCACGTCAATCATGGCTCCCTACACGTTCAACTGGAGCAATGTCCCCATCGGTGACTACAGCATCACGGTGAAGGCCTATGACGAAAAGGGCGGAATGACCACTTCGGCTGCTGTGCCGATCTCGGTCAAGGCCAATGTGGCCCCGACCGTGTCTTTGACGACTTCGGCCACCAGCGTCGATCTGGTCGGGCCCGACGCGGTTATACCTCTTAGCGCGGTAGCCGCAGACAGCGATGGCAGCATCTCCCTTGTCAGTTTCTATAACGGCGCTTCGCAGCTTGGTTATGATACGACCGCGCCTTACAATTTCACGTGGAGTTACGTCGCCCCCGGCACCTATACCATCACGGCCAAAGCGACAGACGACAAGGGTGTGGTCACGACCTCGGCGCCGATTTCGGTCACAGTCAAGGCCAACGTCGCGCCAACAATCAGCATCGTCTCACCGGTTTCGCCAGCCACGTTCTATGGGCCGGGTACGCTGACGCTCGCCGCAAACGCGGCAGACAGTGACGGTTCCGATTGCCAAAGTGGTGTACTACAACGGCGCGACAGTGATCGGTACCACGACGCAGGCCCCGTTCTCGTTCGCATGGGTCAATCCGGCACTCGGCAGCTATTCCATTACCGCCAAAGCGACCGACAACAAGGGGGCGGTAGCGATCTCGACGGCGCTAGCGCTCACCGTGAAGGCAGCACCGGTTCCGACCGTTAGCGTGACTGCGCCGGTGCAAAATGCGAAGTTCATGGCGCCAGCGGCAATCACCATCAGTGCGACGGCCGCAGTGACTGGCGATACCATCAGCAAGGTGGAATATGTCAGCAGTGGTAAGTTGATTGGTACGGTGACTTCCGCGCCTTATGCGATCAATTTGATCAATGTGCCTGCTGGTAACTACAGGGGTAAGCGCCAAGGCGACAGGTGCGTTAGGTGGCACTGCGACCTCGACGCTGATCAACCTGACAGTTGCCGATAACGTGGCTCCGCAAGTTCATCTGAACACGAGCCAGTCGAGCCAGACGACGCCTGCTGTGGTGACCCTGAATGCCACAGTCGCAGACAGTGACGGCACAGTTGTTAAAGTTGAGTTCTTCAACGGCGCCACGCTGTTGGCTACTGCTACGCAGGCGCCTTACTCGTTCGCCTGGAATGGGGTCGCAGCAGGGACCTATACGATCACGGCGAGAGCGACAGACAATTTGGGTCTGGCGGCGACTTCTTCGGTGGCTATCGTCACTGTTGGCGCGCCGTCCGCGCCGGGAACGACGCAGGCTTTCTTTATTCACAGCGATCAAATCAACACTGCGCGCGAAATCGCGAACGCCAGTGGCGTCAAGGTGTGGGAAACTGATCCGGAACCGTTCGGCGGGAATTTGCCGAACGAGAATCCGGCAGGGCAGGGAACGTTCACTTACAATCCAAGGTTCCCGGGGCAGTATTACGACAGGGAGACTGGGTTACATTACAACTACTATCGGGACTATGATCCGCAGACCGGACGTTATGTGCAGAGCGATCCGATTGGCCTCGCAGGGGGATTAATACCTATGGTTATGTTGGGGGGAATCCTGTACGAGCTGTCGACCCCAATGGATTGAAACTCGTGCCAGTTGGAACCCCCGCAGAAATAAGCAGAATTCGGAGAGGCTTAACCGATCTGGCTGGAATGTCAAGAAATGCGGCGCGGTTAATCTCGATTCTGGATAAGTGCAAGAGGGTTTTCACTATAGATATCGGTAGTAACGGTGATCATTTTGGCACGGACAAGAACGGGAATGAAAATGGCAGCAATATTACATGGGATCCGAGTCGTGATCATATAAAGGACGGAAGCGAACCGTGGCATTATCGCCCACCTGAAATCGGACTTGGACATGAGCTGGTGCATGCTTGGATTGCTGCAACGAATGTTGCTCTGGTCGGCAAGACTTGGACGGAACAATTAGGATATGAGGAGTGGGGCGTAACGGGCGCTACTCGGAGAAATGGATTGCCAAATGGAAATTTTGAATTTAACGAAAACAATTTTAGGCGCGAATGCAGGTTGCGCCAGCAACCGTGACGCATATTGACCTATGAAACCTAAGTGCATCGCATTTTTTTTCGTAATTTTTTTCGGGGTGATAGTCCCCGTAACAGCTGAGGAGCACAATCATCAAAGAAATTCTGCCTTGTCTGGAGAAAAGGTGGAATTTGGGATGATATTCTCAAAAAACGTTGCGATGCTGAATGGATTGTGTCGCCGTTTGAATGATTGCTGGATTCCCGTCTTGGAAAATGTCGAATTGTTGGAGACGAAAATCCCCGCAATGTTACGGTCCCTCGGAGGTAAGGATGAAATTCTTATTGCGGATAGATTTTCGACTTATAAGAAAAAGTATTTTGGATTTAAAAAATCACATCATCATTGGATTCTTATAAATGGCCTTTGCCCCCAATATTGGAATGAAAACGCGAGTAATTTCTTTAGTTTTAAGCGGCCGAGCACGGATATGGGAGTATGCTATTTTTCGGTTGAGTACGATGTAGAGTCCGGTAGGTTCGAGAACCTCTACATCGATGGGGAAGCATAAGTGGGCACGGTAGCAGGGTCACACGATAGCAGGGTCCGGCAATCGTACAAGCTGGTCTGTAGCCATCCTCGCCGCTGGTACTGGTAGCAGGGTCAGGTCCGGCGATCGTACAGGGTAGCAGGGTCAGGTCCGGCGATCGTACACAAGCTGATCTGTAGCCATTCGTGACGCTTGTTCACTCTTCTTTATTAAACAAAAAAAGCCGTCCCCAACCCGCTGCTTCGCGGGGTTCCGGGACGGCTTCTGTTTTAGCGGCTAAGGAAAACCCAGCCAGTCGCTAGCTGCTCAAGTTCCCCATCATCTGCTTGGTCTGGTACTTGATGATCATCCCGTCGAGCAGCGCCTTGACGATCCTGCGCTCTTCGTCGGGCATGTTGCTGACCGCCTCGAACTGCAGCGCCAGATCGTCGGACGGCCCGCGCTCGGCTTCATCGAAGACCAGCGTGTCCAGGCTCAGATGCAAGGCCTTGGCCAGCCTGACCAGCGCCTCGAGCGTCGGCTGCGCCGTTCCCCCCTCATACCGCTTGATCTGGTTCACGTGAATCTGCGCGGCATCGGCCAGGCCCTGCTGTGTGAAATTCTGCGCCTTGCGAAACTGGATCAAACGGGATGAAAACATGGGCGATAGGAAAAGGATGACGGTGCCCATACTGTACCCCCTGGTATCTTAAAAGGTGTTCGACATGTCCATTATACGATATAATAAAAGTACAGTATAAGGGTCTTGACAGCTTTTTAGTGAAAGAGGGATTTATGCCCCGTATCCCCGATGCCGACATCGAGCGGCTCAAGAATGAAGTAGCGGTCGAGCGCCTGGTGGCGTCGGCCTAAGCATCGCCCTCAGAAAGTCCGGCAAGGACCTGATCGGCACCTGTCCCTTCCATGAAGACGGCGAGCCCTCGCTGGCGGTGACGCCCTCGAAAACCTGTGGCACTGCTTCGGCTGCCAAAGTGGCGGCGACGCGATCGCCTGGGTGATGAAGCTGCGCGGCGTGTCGTTCCGCCACGCGGTCGAGCTGCTGCACGCCGATCCGGTGTTCGCCGCCGATGCCCAGGCGGCGCCGGTCAAGCGCACCAGCGTGCGGACGTTACCGGCGCCGGTGGCCTTCGACGCCGACGAACAAGCCTTGCTGAACCAGGTGGCCGGGTACTACAGCGAGACCCTGAAGCAGTCGCCCGAGGCGCTGGCCTACCTGGCGGCGCGGGGGCTGGACCACCCGGAACTGGTGCATCACTTCAAGCTGGGCTACGCCAACCGCACGCTGGGCCTGCGCCTGCCGGAAAAGAACCGCAAGGCGGGCGCGGAGATCCGCGCCCGCCTGGAGAAGGTCGGCATCTACCGCGAGAGCGGGCACGAACACTTCAACGGTTCGCTGGTGGTGCCGGTGACCGACAGCGCTTAAGAACGTGCTTGAGATGTACGGCCGCAAGATCAGCGACGGCCTGCGCAAGGGCACGCCGCTGCACCTGTACCTGCCCGGGCCGCACCGCGGCGTGTGGAACGGTGCTGCGCTGGCTGCATCACCCGAGATCATCCTGTGCGAGTCGCTGATCGACGCCATGACGTTCTGGTGCGCTTAGCTACCGCAACGTGACGGCCAGCTATGGCGTGGAGGGCTTCACGGACGACCACCTGGCCGCGTTCCGGGAACATGGCACGAACCGCGTGCTGATCGCCTACGACCGCGACGAGGCTAGGCAGGAGCGTGCCGCCAACAGGCTGGCCGAGCGTCTGACCGCCTGCGGGATCGACTGCTTCCGTATCCAGTTCCCGAAGGGGATGGACGCCAACGAATATGCGCTCAAGGTGCAGCTTAGGCCGCAAAAAGCCTGGGGGCGCTGATCCGCAAGGCGGCGTGGATGGGGCGAGCGGGAAATACGGACGACGCCCCGTGCGCACTGCAAGTGAAGGCATCGCGCCCGAGCAGCGGGCAGCCGTGCCAGCAGCGGCGCCCGTGAGCGTTCTTCCTTTAGCCGCTAAAGAAGAGCCTGAGCCAGCCGCGCTAGTGCCGCTGCCCGCGTCGCCCATGCCTGGGCCGTCGTTTGCGCTGGATGCCGATGTGCGCGACAACGAGGTGGTGCTGGCGTTCGCCGAGCGGCGCTACCGGGTGCGCGGGCTGTCCAGGAACCTGGCCTACGACGTGCTGAAGGTGAACGTGCTGGCGTCAAGCGGCGACGCCTTCCACGTCGACACCTTCGACCTGTACAACGCGAGAGCGCGGGCCAGCTACATTGCGCAGGCGGCGCTCGAGCTGCGGGTGGCCGAAGACACGCTCAAGACCGACCTTGGCTTAGCTGCTCCTGGAAGCTCGAAGCGCTGCAGGAAGAGCGCATCCAGGGCGCGCTGAAACCGAAGGAACCGGAGGCGGTGACGATGGAGCTTAGCCGAGCGCGAAGCGGCGCTGGACTTGCTGGCCGCGCCCGACCTGTTGGATCGGATCGCGGCCGACTTCGACGCCTGCGGCATCGTGGGCGAGGCGACCAACAAGCTGGTGGGCTACCTGGCCGCGACCAGCCATCGCTCGATGCGCCGCTGGCGATCGTGATCCAGTCGTCGAGCGCGGCCGGCAAAAGCTCGCTGATGGACGCGGTGCTGGCCATGATGCCGGGCGAGGAACGGGTAAAGTACAGCGCGATGACGGGGCAGTCGCTGTTCTACATGGGCGAGACGAACCTGGAAGCACAAGATCCTGGCCATCGTGGAAGAGGAAGGCGCCAGCCGCGCCAGCTATGCCTTGAAACTGCTGCAGTCGGAGGGCGAACTGACGATTGCCACCACCGGCGCCGATCCCAAGACCGGCAACCTGGTGACGCAGGAATACCGGGTCGAGGGGCCGGTGATGATGTTCCTGACGACGACGGCCATCGACATCGACGAGGAGCTGATGAACCGCTGCCTGGTACTGAGCGTGGACGAAGACCGCGCGCAGACGCGCGATCCACCGCTTGCAGCGCGAGAAGCGCACCTTGCAGGGGTTGGTGCGCAAGGAGCAGAAGCAGAAAATACTGGACCTGCACCGCAACGCCCAGCGCCTGCTGCGAAAGCTGGCCGTGGTCAACCCGTACGCCGACCAGCTGACGTTCCTGGATGATCGCACGCGCACGCGGCGCGACCACGAGAAGTACCTGACGCTGATCGACACAATCGCCTTGCTGCACCAGTTCCAAAGGCCGGTCAAGAGCGCCACCGTGGGCGGCGCGGGCGTGGAATACATCGAGGTGACGCTGGCCGACATCGAGGCCGCCAACCGGCTGGCGCACGAGGTGCTGGGCCGAAGCCTGGACGAGCTGCCGCCGCAGACCCGGCGCGTGCTGGCCGCGCTGCATGGCTGGGTCGAGGGCGTTACGCAGGAACGGCAGATGCGCCGGGCCGATGTGCGCTTCACGCGCAGCGACGTGCGGCGGGTGACGAGCCTGTCGGACACGCAGTGCTGCATCCACGTCGAGCGCCTGATCGCGCTCGAGTATGTGCTGGTGCATCGGGGAACGCGCGGGCAGTCGTTCGAATACGAGCTGCTTTACGACGGGGCGGGCAGTAACGGCGCGCCGTTCGTAGTCGGGCTGATCGAGGTCCAGGCGCTGCGAAACGCGGGTACGACTGCGAGTTCACGGGGGCGGGCGGGCAGGTTCACGGGGCCATCCCGGGCCGATCACGGGGGTGATCCGGCGCCATTGCGGAGCGCCGGATATGGCGGCGCGCCGTCAGCGACGGGCCTTGCTGACGAATTGCCTGGCTCTGGCGGGAAAACGCACGCCACCGGCGCGGCAGACAAAGCCGCGTCGTACCCGCCTATCTCCCTGGCCGCCGCGGCGGTATCGGCAGGCTAGCCATGGCCCGTAAAGGCGAACGCGGGATCCGCCAGAAGCAGCGCACGCTGCGCGCCAAGCCGGCGCGGGCTGTGCGCGCCAGCGCCCCCGATCCGGCGGCTTTAAGCAACCTGCTGCGCGCCTACCAGAAGGCCTTCCTGGAATGGACCGTGACGAGCGGCCTGGCCGTGTCGACGGCGTCGATCCGCCGGCGTGCCCTGGACAGCTTCATCGTCTGGTGCGACGAGCGCGGGCTGGACCGGCCGCAGGACATCACGCGCCCGATCCTGCAGCGCTACCAGGGCCACCTGTACCACTACCGCAAGGCCAACGGTGCGCCGCTGTCGTTCAACACCCAGGCCACGCGGCTGCTGCCGGTGGTGGCCTTCTTCAAGTGGTGCGCGCGAAAACCATATCCTGAACAACCCGGCGTCGGACCTGGTGCTGCCCAAGCCGCCGCGCCAGCTGCCGCGTCACTTGATGAGCGTGGCCGAGATCGAGGCGGTGCTGAACCAGGCCGACGTCGACACGCCCTCGGGCGTGCGCAACCGGGCCATGCTGGAAACGCTGTACAGCACCGGCATCCGGCGTGCCGAGATGATCGCCCTGACGCTGTACGACGTGGACACCGAGCGCGGGACGCTGATGGTGCGGCAGGGGAAAGGACGGCGCGACCGCCTGGTGCCGATCGGCGCGCGGGCCTGCGCGTGGGTGGCGCGCTACGTGCAGGAGGTGCGGCCGCAGTTCGCGCTGACGCAGGATCTGCGCACGCTGTTCGTGACCGACTACGGCGAACCGTTCGAGAACAACCGGCTGTCGGACATGGTGAAGCTGCACATGCGCCATGCTGAGCTTCGCCAGTGGCGGCTGCCATGCCTTCCGCCACGCGATGGCGACCCACATGCTCGAGAACGGCGCCGACATCCGCTACATCCAGGCGATCCTGGGCCACTCGGAGCTGTCGACCACGCAGATTTACACGCATGTGGCCATCGGCAAGCTGAAGGCGGTGCACGCCTTGACCCATCCGGCGCGCATGGAGCGTGCTGGCGGGGTGCGCGGCGATGGCGAGGATGCCGACAAGGGCGGCGACGCGAACGCGCTCCTGGACGCGCTGGAGACCGAATCTGCGGACGAGGCTTCGGATTAGCCGTTCAACCCGGGACGAACTCCGTTACGGCGTAACGGTCTAACATCAAGGAGGCGATGATGGCAAAGACAGCGGCAGAAAGGCAGGCGCAGTATCGCGCAACGCGCTACAAGGCTTACCACGAGGTGACGGCGAGCGGCGCCTGAATACCTGGGTGAGCACGGGAGCGCACCTGGCGCTGGAGCGGTTGGCCAGACGTTACGGCGTAACGCGGCGGGAAGTGCTGGAGCGCCTGATCCGTGCCGAGGATGACGGCGTGCTGGCTTAAGCATCGGCATGGACACGCCGGAGTGGGATGCCTACTTCGGGGTGAAGAATGTTACGCAGTAACGCAGGTGCAATGCCTGTCGACAAGCCTGCGAAAGACCTGGTCAGCCGCTGCGCGGTACTTCCAGCCGCGCGGCGGATTCCAACGGCCACGCTTGAATCTAGCTTGGCGTAGAAAGGCGCGCTCGATCCCTCGCTTGCCGCCGCGCTTCGCCGTCAACCAGCTACCTGCCACGCAAGAGCACAGCCCCTCCGGGGTAAATGCCTGCGGCATTTAACATAGCGCGGCATTCCGCAAAGTTGCGCCAGTCGCTGCGCTGGCGCTTCGCTTGGTGGCGCAACCCCGCGCTGCGCCGGGCCCTACGGGTTCGCGGAACGTCGCTCTATGTCTGGCGCCCCTGCGCGTCTGCCAGGCCAGCATGTGCGCCTTGGGGCGCAGGGCTCTGGTCAGGGGCACGGCACGCGCTCCGTGCGCCCCGGCGCACTCGCTTGCGGCCGCGCTTCGCCGTCAGCCAGGTGCAAACCACGCAACCACAACGACAACCGCCACCCCAGCGGCCGCTGGCGCGGCTGCCAAACTACGCCTTGCAGCATTGCGGTTTGCGGCCCAGAATACGCGTCTAGAAAAAATTTAGCCAATGCAGGGAGAATATCAACACGCACGCGCCAAGTCGTTGAAGCGTATAGGGAAAAGCCTGCGTCTACGACAAACTCGCGTCAAGGCCAATACATTACAACTACTATAGGGATTATGATCCGCAGACCGGGCGATATGTGGAGAGTGATCCCATTGGATTAGGGGGCGGGCTTAATACCTATGCCTATGTCAATTCGTCACCGCTCCGAGCGACGGACCGATTTGGCCTTGCATGTCCGCCGCAACTTAAGGCGACGGGGCAGTGCATCGATTCTAGTACCTATGATCCCGCGTGATGGGACAAAAACTGTCGCAGGGGATGCTGGATCGGACAGTGCAGCAATCATGAATATCAAGAATTTGGATATTTCGGATGCAACGGAAAATTTCTGCAATCATAGATCCAAGCGACGTTTTTAAGATTGTTTCCGGTTCGAGCAATGAGACAAATGAAGGGATTAAAGGTGCTATTGTAATTACGCCATCGAGTACGAAAGCAATTTGTCATTCGCATCCTAAAGGTGGCGATTATTCTGCGGCTCCTGGGTACGGTGATGATGGCGTGGTTAACGGTGGCTATCCGAATTACATCGTAAGAAATGGCACGGTAGGAGTTGTTGAGCGCGTCTCAGGGCAATACCAGTTCCGCATTTTGCGGGGCAGGCTCAGTCGACCGGAACAGCGTGCAACTCAAGATGAGCTAGACAATTTCCAGAAGAGGGCATGTGGGTGCAATGGTGAATAAAATTTTTCATTTACGAGTTGGATTCGCTGGCCCTGCTGTGCATCTCCGAATTTTTATATTGCTGTTGACTGTCGGTGTTGCTGGCTGTGTTTTGCTTCCGCCGAAGCAGTCTCCGGAAAGCACTGCAGATGTATTTTTCAATCCTGATAAAGTGTTGGGCCAAGAGATTTCTGTGACAGGATATTTGAGGTACACCTTTGAGAACAGAAACTTGTACCCCGACAAGATCCATTCAGAAAAGTCCCGTGATCGGTCTTGCTTGCCCGTTTTGATTATGCTAAGCGAGAAGAACTTGCTTAAGGTGGCGGGCGAGCTTGATGGCGCCAATGTGGTCATTGAGGGCACAATCGAGAATGTGGCCCCACCGGGAATGGTTGCATTTTTCACCTGCAAACCTGTTGGAATCAAAGTGAAGAATATTCGGCGGCGAAACTGAGGGCGTACGGTAGCAGGGTCATAGGGTAGCAGGGTAGCAAGGTAAGGTCCGGCAATCATACACAAGCTGGTCTGTAGCCATCCTCGTCGCCCATTCACTCTTCTTTATTAAGCAAAAATGCCGTCCCCAACCCGCTGCTTCGCGCGGGTTCCGGGACGGCTTCTGTTTTAGCGGCTAAGGAAAACCCCGCCAGTCGCTAGCTGCTCAAGTTTCCCATCATCTGCTTGGTCTGGTACTTGATGATCATCCCGTCGAGCAGTGCCTTGACGATCCGGCGTTCCTCGTCGGGCATGTTGCTGACCGCCTCGAACTGCAGCGCCAGGTCGTCGGACGGCCCGCGCTCGGCTTCATCGAAGACCAGCGTGTCCAGGCTCAGGTGCAAGGCCTTGGCCAGCCTGACCAGCGCCTCGAGCGTTGGCTGCGCCGTTCCCGCCTCATACCGCTTGATCTGGTTCACGTGAATCTGCGCGGCATCGGCCAGACCCTGCTGCGTGAAATTCTGCGCCTTGCGAAACTGGATCAAACGGGATGAAAACATGGGCGATAGGAAAAGGATGACGGTGCCCATACTGTACCCCCTGGTATCTTAAAAGGTGTTCGACATGTCCATTATACGATATAATAAAAGTACAGTATAAGGGTCTTGACAGCTTTTTAGTGAAAGAGGGATTTATGCCCCGTATCCCCGATGCCGACATCGAGCGGCTCAAGAATGAAGTGGCGGTCGAGCGCCTGGTGGCGTCGGCCTAAGCATCGCCCTCAAAAAGTCCGGCAAGGACCTGATCGGCACCTGTCCCTTCCATGAAGACGGCGAGCCCTCGCTGGTGGTGACGCCCTCGAAAAACCTGTGGCATTGCTTCGGCTGCCAGAGCGGCGGCGACGCCATCGCCTGGGTGATGAAGCTGCGCGGCGTGTCCTTCCGCCACGCGGTCGAGCTGCTGCACGCCGATCCGGCGTTCGCCGCCGACGCCCAGGCGGCGCCGGTCAAGCGCACCAGCGTGCGCAGTTTGCTTAAGCTGCCGGTAGCCTTCGACGCCGACGAGCAGGCCTTGCTGAACCAGGTGGCTAAGCTACTACGGCGAGACCCTGAAGCAGTCGCCCGAGGCGCTGGCCTACCTGGCGGCACGCGGGCTGGATCACCCGGAACTGGTGCATCACTTCAAGCTGGGCTACGCCAACCGCACGCTGGGCCTGCGCCTGCCGGAAAAGAACCGTAAGGCGGGCGCGGAGATCCGCGCGCGCCTGGAGAAGGTGGGCATCTACCGCGAGAGCGGGCACGAACACTTCAACGGCTCGCTGGTGGTGCCGGTGACCGACAGCGCTTAAGCAACGTGCTTGAGGTGTACGGCCGCAAGATCAGCGACGGACTGCGCAAGGGCACGCCGCTGCACCTTTACCTGCCCGGGCCGCACCGCGGCGTGTGGAACGGTGCTGTGCTGGCGGCCTCAAACGAGATCATCCTGTGCGAGTCGCTGATCGACGCCATGACGTTCTGGTGCGCTTGGCTACCGCAACGTGACGGCCAGCTACGGCGTGGAGGGCTTTACGGACGAGCACCTGGCCGCGTTCCGGGAACACGGCACGAACCGCGTGCTGATCGCCTACGACCGCGACGAGGTAGGCAGAGCGCGCCGCCGACAGGCTGGCCGCGCGCTTGATCGCCTGCGGGATCGACTGCTTCCGGATCCAGTTCCCGAAGGGGATGGACGCCAACGAATACGCGCTCAAGGTGCAGCTTACCGCCAAGAGCCTGGGGGCGCTGATCCGCAAGGCGGCGTGGATGGGGCGAGCGGGAAATACGGACGACGCCCCGTGCGCACTGCAAGCGAAGGCATCGCGCCCGAGCAGCGGGCGGCCGTGCTTAAGCAGCGGTGCCCGTGAGCGTTCTTCCTTTAGCCGCTAAAGAAGAGCCTGAGCCAGCCGCGCCAGTGCCGCTGCCCGCGTCGCCCATGCCTGGACCGTCGTTTGCGCTGGACGCCGATGTGCGCGACAACGAGGTGGCGCTGGCGTTCGCCGAGCGGCGCTACCGGGTGCGCGGGCTGTCCAGGAACCTGGCCTACGACGTGCTGAAGGTGAACGTGCTGGCGTCAAGCGGGGACGCCTTCCACGTCGACACCTTCGATCTGTACAACGCGAGAGCGCGGGCCAGCTACATCGCGCAGGCGGCGCTCGAGCTGCGGGTGGCCGAAGACACGCTCAAGACCGACCTTGGCTAGACTGCTTCTGAAGCTCGAAGCGCTGCAGGAAGAGCGCATCCAGGGGGGCTGAAACCGAAAGAACCAGAAGCGGTGACGATGGAGGCGGCCGAGCGCGAAGCGGCGCTGGACTTGCTGGCCGCGCCCGACCTGTTGGATCGGATCGCAGCCGACTTCGACGCCTGCGGCATCGTGGGCGAGGCGACCAACAAGCTGGTGGGTTACCTGGCCGCGACCAGCCATCGCTCGATGCGCCGCTGGCGATCGTGATCCAGTCGTCGAGCGCAGCCTAAGCAAAAGCTCGCTGATGGACGCGGTGCTGGCCATGATGCCGGGCGAGGAACGGGTGAAATATAGCGCGATGACGGGTCAGTCGCTGTTCTACATGGGCGAGACGAACCTGGAAGCACAAGATCCTGGCCATCGTGGAAGAGGAAGGCGCCAGCCGCGCCAGCTATGCCTTGAAACTGCTGCAGTCGGAGGGCGAACTGACGATTGCCACCACCGGAGCCGATCCCAAGACCGGCAACCTGGTGACGCAGGAATACCGGGTCGAGGGGCCGGTGATGATGTTCCTGACGACGACGGCCATCGACATCGACGAGGAACTGATGAACCGCTGCCTGGTGCTGAGCGTGGACGAAGACCGCGCGCAGACGCGCGATCCACCGCTTGCAGCGCGAGAAGCGCACCTTGCAGGGGTTGGTGCGAAAGGAGCAGAAGCAGAAAATACTGGACCTGCACCGCAACGCCCAGCGCCTGCTGCGAAAACTGGCCGTGGTCAACCCGTACGCCGACCAGCTGACGTTCCTGGACGACCGCACGCGCACGCGGCGCGATCACGAGAAGTACCTGACGCTGATCGACACCATCGCCTTGCTGCACCAGTTCCAACGGCCGGTCAAGAACGCCACCGTGGGCGGCGCGAGCGTGGAATACATCGAGGTGACGCTGGCCGACATCGAGGCCGCCAACCGGCTGGCGCACGAGGTGCTGGGCCGCAGCCTGGACGAGCTGCCGCCGCAGACCCGGCGCGTGCTGGCCGCGCTGCATGGCTGGGTCGAGTGCGTGACGCAGGAACGGCAGCTGCGCCGGGCCGATGTGCGCTTCACGCGCAGCGACGTGCGGCGGGTGACGAGCCTGTCGGACACGCAGTGCTGCATCCACGTCGAGCGCCTGATCGCGCTCGAGTATGTGCTGGTGCATCGCGGCACGCGCGGGCAGTCGTTCGAATACGAGCTGCTTTACGACGGGGCGGGCAGTAACGGCGCGCCGTTCGTGGTCGGGCTGATCGAGGTCCAGGCGCTGCGAAACGCGGGTACGATTGCGAGTTCACGGGGGCGGGCGGGCAGGTTCACGGGGCCATCCCGGGCCGATCACGGGGGTGATCCGGCGCCATTGCGGAGCGCCGGATATGGCGGCGCGCCGTCAGCGACGGGCCTTGCTGACGAATTGCCTGGCTCTGGCGGGAAAACGCACGCCACCGGCGCCGATGACAAAGCCGCGTCGTACCCGCCTATCTCCCTGGCCGCCGCGGCGGTATCGGCAGGCTAGCCATGGCCCGTAAAGGCGAACGCGGGATCCGCCAGAAGCAGCGCACGCTGCGCGCCAAGCGGCAGGGGCTGTGCGCGCCAGCGCCCCCGATCCGGCGGCTTAAGCAACCTGCTGCGCGCCTACCAGAAGGCCTTCCTGGAATGGACCGTGACGAGCGGCCTGGCCGTGTCGACGGCGTCGATCCGCCGGCGTGCCCTGGACAGCTTCATCGTCTGGTGCGACGAGCGCGGGCTGGACCGGCCGCAGGACATCACGCGCCCGATCCTGCAGCGCTACCAGGGCCACCTGTACCACTACCGCAAGGCCAACGGTGCGCCGCTGTCGTTCAACACCCAGGCCACGCGGCTGCTGCCGGTGGTGGCCTTCTTCAAGTGGTGCGCGCGAAAAAACCATATCCTGAACAACCCGGCGTCGGACCTGGTGCTGCCCAAGCCGCCGCGCCAGCTGCCGCGTCACTTGATGAGCGTGGCCGAGATCGAGGCGGTGCTGAACCAGGCCGACGTCGACACGCCCTCGGGCGTGCGCAACCGGGCCATGCTGGAAACGCTGTACAGCACCGGCATCCGGCGTGCCGAGATGATCGCCCTGACGCTGTACGACGTGGACACCGAGCGCGGGACGCTGATGGTGCGGCAGGGGAAAGGACGGCGCGACCGCCTGGTGCCGATCGGCGCGCGGGCCTGCGCGTGGGTGGCGCGCTACGTGCAGGAGGTGCGGCCGCAGTTCGCGCTGACGCAGGATCTGCGCACGCTGTTCGTGACCGACTACGGCGAACCGTTCGAGAACAACCGGCTGTCGGACATGGTGAAGCTGCACATGCGCCATGCCGAGCTTCGCCAGTGGCGGCTGCCATGCCTTCCGCCACGCGATGGCGACCCACATGCTCGAGAACGGCGCCGACATCCGCTACATCCAGGCGATCCTGGGCCACTCGGAGCTGTCGACCACGCAGATTTACACGCATGTGGCCATCGGCAAGCTGGAAGGCGGTGCACGCCTTGACCCATCCGGCGCGCATGGAGCGTGCTGGCGGGGTGCGCGGCGATGGCGAGGATGCCGACAAGGGCGGCGACGCGAACGCGCTCCTGGACGCGCTGGAGACCGAATCTGCGGACGAGGCTTCGGATTAGCCGTTCAACCCGGGACGAACTCCGTTACGGCGTAACGGTCTAACATCAAGGAGGCGATGATGGCAAAGACAGCGGCAGAAAGGCAGGCGCAGTATCGCGCAACGCGCTACAAGGCCTACCACGAGGTGACGGCGAGCGGCGCCTGAATACCTGGGTGAGCACGGGAGCGCACCTGGCGCTGGAGCGGTTGGCCAGACGTTACGGCGTAACGCGGCGGGAAGTGCTGGAGCGCCTGATCCGTGCCGAGGATGACGGCGTGCTGGCTTAAGCATCGGCATGGACACGCCGGAGTGGGATGCCTACTTCGGGGTGAAGAATGTTACGCAGTAACGCAGGTGCAATGCCTGTCGACAAGCCTGCGAAAGACCTGGTCAGCCGCTGCTGCGGTACTTCCAGCCGCGCGGCGGATTCCAACGGCCACGCTTGAATCTAGCTTGGCGTAGAAAGGCGCGCTCGATCCCTCGCTTGCCGCCGCGCTTCGCCGTCAACCAGCTACCTGCCACGCAAGAGCACAGCCCCTCCGGGGTAAATGCCTGCGGCATTTAACATAGCGCGGCATTCCGCAAAGTTGCGCCAGTCGCTGCGCTGGCGCTTCGCTTGGTGGCGCAACCCCGCGCTGCGCCGGGCCCTACGGGTTCGCGGAACGTCGCTCTATGTCTGGCGCCCCTGCGCGTCTGCCAGGCCAGCATGTGCGCCTTGGGGCGCAGGGCTCTGGTCAGGGGCACGGCACGCGCTCCGTGCGCCCCGGCGCACTCGCTTGCGGCCGCGCTTCGCCGTCAGCCAGGTGCAAACCACGCAACCACAACGACAACCGCCACCCCAGCGGCCGCTGGCGCGCCAAAACTACGCCTTGCAGCATTGCGGTTTGCGGCCCAGAATACGCGTCTAGAAAAAATTTAGCCAATGCAGGGAGAATATCAACACGCACGCGCGCAAGTCGTTGAAGCGTATAGGGAAAAGCCTGCGTCTACGACAAACTCGCGTCAAGGCCAATACATTACAACTACTACCGGGATTATGATCCGCAGGTAGGACGCTATGTGCAAAGTGATCCTCTTGGTTTGCGCGGGGAGTCAATACATATGCGTATGTACGGGGAGCCCGATGTCGCGTATTGACCCGCTAGGACTTATAGATATTTATGTGGGCGGATTCTTAGACGATTGGGTTTCGCATATTGTGGAATCGCAAGTCCCCGGAGGCAGTCAGTATTTTAGTTGGACGCAAAGATCGGAATTAACGGATTTCATTAATAAAGTACCCGCCGGTGAGCCGATCAATATTTACGGTCATAGTTACGGTGGAGACACTGCTGCATGGGCGATTATTGACTCTGACCGAAATGTCGATTCGTTGACCACGCTGGATCCCGTAAGTCGGTTCAAACCTGACTTCAGAGCGCTGAGATGCAGAGTCGGAACATGGAATAACTCTAATGCCACGCCGCCTAAGTGGAATCTAAGTGACTATGTTGCTGGGATTGGCGGAAGGTGGGGTACGGGGCCATCAGGTATCGCCTCGAGTCACGTAAATGTCAATGTTCATCATGAGAACTATGAAGCTCTACGGGAAGCAGTGAAACCTGCTTCCCCAAGTTTGAATTGCGGTTGCTAATCTCAACTCGCCACTAAGGAAAGGTAGCACTTTATGTTGCTTCTAGGTCGTCGAATGTTGGCTCTGTTCCTTCTGTTGATGCTTGGGGCATGTACGCTATCGTCACCGGACGACCTGCTATTCGAGTCGGTCGATGCGGTACAGCTGTCTAAAGTGCCTGGACTTTGGGAAATCGAGCGTGTAGAGGGAGTGAATAAGGAAGCTATTTGGCTTGCAAGGGTTCGATTTTCAAGTGTGCATGACTTGCTCAAATTTTCACGTACAGAGTCCTTGCACCTTACATATCAGGCAGCGCTGTGTAACGAGCAGAATTTCAAGCGCAGAGAGATTTTCGTGTTTCCACTTTTGAGGATTGGAACATACGCGCAAGGGGATTTCAGCCGCCCCAGGTTGAACGATCTAGAGCAGTTTCAGGGAACCGAATGGTCGTTTGACATATCACGCATTCATACCTATCGCTGGCGCCGAAGTGGCTCGCGCGGAGGGGAAATCGGGATCAAGCTCATGAAACTACTTTGGTTACGCGGTCTCGCCCGATAGCGTTTGTTTGGAAATACGCGGTATGCATATGATTCCCGTCGAATCGTCATTGTCAAACACTGTGCGAGTGCCAGCTGCGCAATTGCAGGGGGTTATGGAGCACGTTAAATTGGGAGGCGGAGGCAGCTGAGGGTTTAAGGGGACGGGGTCAGGTCTAAGGGGACGGGGGCAGGTCCGGCGATCGTACACATACTAATCTGTAGCCAGCCTGGCGGACGCTTGATCTGGTTCCCGTGAATCTGCGCGGCATCGGCCGGGCCCCAGGCACGCTGTCGCTCCGCGAAGCGGGGTCACCCATTAGCCAGGCAAGGTCAAGTCGATAATACAACCCCGGCGCCTCGATTTATCGAGGCGCAATCGTTTTTGCCAATGCACGATAGCCTATCGCACCTGGTTTCTCAGGTTGTGGTTACGAAGCAATCGCACCAGTCACCCATCAGGATCTAGCAGTCGGTCTTAACAGACCCGGCTGCCCTGGCGGCAATTGCCGCCCCAGAAAAACGTTGGTACCGTCACGTGTCCCAAGTTCAAACAGTTCGTATGGTTGCCGGGTTGCGGCCCCACCCTTTGCTGGCTCACGCTTCCAGGCGATTACTTGTCTTGCACTGGCGGCAGATACTGGCGTCCAATCAGTCGCCGTAGATTTTCACCAACCCCACGAGCTGGCTCACCAGTTCTGCCGTGATCGTTACATGAAGCAGCGCTTTTCGTCGAACGCAGTCTGTCCTTTCAGCATGTGGTAACACGCTCTGGCGAGCTTGTGCGCTAGTGCCTTCGTCGCGAGCGCCGTGTTGCTGCGTGCGCGCTTGCGCTCATAGAACCGCTTCGCCTGTGCGCTGTAACGCAGCGCGTAATGTGCCGCTTCGACGAAGGCCCAGGCCAGATAGCTGTTACCGTTCTTCCGGTTTCCCTCACCTTTTTCTTACTGTTCGAGAAGCGTCCACTGCCAACACAGCGGGCATACGACGCATAGTTGCTTAAAGGAGGTAAACCCGTTCTGATGGGCCCGGTCTCAAGCATGATTACTGTCGATAGGATTTCTCCAATCCCCGGAACCGTCTTTAACACTTTGTATTCCGGCGCCAGCTTCACGCGCTCGTGCAATCGTTGCTCCAGGATGGCGATGCCGCGTTCCATCGCCTGGATGGTGAGCACGTTCACCTGGGCGGCCATCGCGACATCTTCTGACCAGTTTCACTTCAACACATCTAGCACGTCGAGCGACTTCACCGCATCGCCACCGATGTTGCCGCCGGTCTCGCGCGTAAATCGATTGAAACGCGAGTACATGCGTGGTCCTGGTCCGCACCAGCTGCTGCCGCTTGCGGGCGAGGTCACGCACCGCACGCCATTCTGGCTCGAAAGCGTATCCAAATTTCAGCAGATTCAAGCGCAGCAAATGCGCCAGGTGCCGCGCATCATGTTCATCGCCGCTGTACTTCAGACCTGAGTACTGGGCAATGGCCGCCGTATTCACCAGCTTGACGTCGAATCCGGCGGCTCGTAAGCCATCAACCAGCCAGTACCAGTTGAAGGTCGATTCGACGGCAACGCTGACCAGCTCGGAACGGTAGGGGTCGAGTAGTGCGACCACCTTGCTCAAATCGTTTGGCACGCGTCGTTCGCAAAAAACCTTGTCATCATCGTCGCTCACCACAACAACGCAATTGTTCGAATGCAGATCGATACCGCTATACTTGCTCATACCAGCCTCCCAGTACGTAAGTTCAACTCGAGATTGATTACTTACTGTACTCCCCGGCCTCGGCCGGAGGGAGGCTGGCTAGATGATTATCAGTCGCGGCAATCCGCCAAAGTCGCCGAAGCGGGGTCCCGAAGGGGGGGCAGTCGCGGCAATCCGCCAAACAGCTGTCAAACCAGCGCCATCTTGAAGGGCTGACGCTAGAGGACGCCGCGCTGCGGATCGCGATGCCCAAGGCTACGCTAGCTAACTGGGTAAGCGCTGCAAAACGCGGCACGGACCCTACTGCGCCACCAAGGAGCCGCAGTGTCGCCGAACTGGAATCGGAAGTAGCCAAGCTGCGCAAAGAACTGGTGGTCAAGCGGATGGAAACGGCGGCGCTAAAAGAGACCGCCGCGTACTTTCCAGGGAGTCGCTGCCCGGAACGTGTTCATGAAATCGGTGCGACTTTAACACCCGTTTAGCTTGTTGTGCTGCGTCTTTGGGGTTTCGCGCAGCCGCTACTATGAGGCGTTCGATCGCCTCAGCCTGAGCCCGTCGAAACAGTAGGATGGTCAAGTCTTGAAGCCGCAGCGGCATGCACCACATGCACCGAGTTGTGCGGTATTTGCATTTATCGACTTTATCTTCTTGCCGCTCGCGCGGCCGGGCCTGTACAACCGCGCCAAACCGCAAGTGTAAATAGTTTCCCCGCTGTGACAATTCGTGTCTTTACGTGTCGTTTTGCTCACTATATTGAAATGGCACATCCGCCAAACGACACGTCGGTGCGTTGAATTCCCTTTTCTTGACACGGGTCCCCGATCGGCTCCGGAGGGACAGTCACGTCCATCGGCAGCACAAATGAGCGCGCGCAGTGCGTCCACCACGACCGCGCCGCAGGCCAGCATGGCATGCGCGGCTTTCATTGAAAGGAAAATTATCATGGCACTCGGAGACGGCATCCGCAGAAACATCACCACTGTGTCGGAGGAGGAGCGCAACCTCTTCGTCGCAGCCATTCGTCAACTCGACTCGGGCAGCATGGTCTACCCGAACAATCTCGGTCACGAAGGTGCCGATGGCGCTTAAGCAACATCACGATGTGGGACATGATGGAGCAGATCCATAAGGACGGCCACGCGCACGGCATCGATGTCCACGCCGGTCCGGCCTTCATTCCCTGGCACCGCGCCATCGTCAATCATTTTGAAGAGCTGTTGCGACAGGTCGACGCGCGTCTGTCGCTGCACTACTGGGACTGGACCACCGACCCGCGCGCAGGTGCCGTTCCCATCCTGGGCCCGAGCGGGTTCATGGGCAGTGCGAGCGGAGACGCCAGCGCGCCCTTCGCCGACTTTGAATCGAGCGAAGGAGGGGGCCACAGTGCAATCTGGCGTAGCGTCGGGTCGAGCGCATCGAAGCCGGACGGCAGGCCGGACATTACCAGCGACGCCGATATTCTGGCCTCAGCCGATTTCACGGCGTTTCACACGGCCGCCAAAGGGGCGCACGATGGCACCGCGCACAGCTTCATCGGCGGCACGATCACGCAGCCGCATTTTTCGTTCCACGACCCGATGGTGTTTCTGCTGCATAGCAATCTGGACCGCCTGTGGGCCACCTGGCAGCGCGCCCTGGCCATCCCGAACGTCTCGACACCAGCGTCGACCCGGCCACCGGCACCGCCCGTGCCTACGGAAACGTGCTGGCCGACAATGGCCTGCCGTCCAACTATTACGAAGAACTGGTGCAGCCATGGGCTGGCGGCGCTTAAGAACACGGACCTCCAGCCGTGGTTGTCCGACGTGTCGCAGCAAATCCACATCAACTACCAGGACCCGTGGATCATTCTTCCGGCCAGCTTCGACACGGCAGTGCATCATGCTTACGTGGTGACCGAACGCGACACCTTCTCCTCCTTCGAGGTCGAATCGACGCATTCCTATCCCCAAGCTTTCTACGTCATTTTCGATGGCTATACGCCCAATGAGCTGGGGGCGCCACGCCGGCAGTCAGCTTCCGCGACGGGTCCATCAGCGGCGCCGCGATTGCTTCCATCAGCGCCTCGAGCAGCCCGGCCGTGTTCGAGAATGCGGGGGCGGTGGATATGCCGCAGCGCATTTCGTTTACCTTCGAAGTGTTTTTTTCGGACGCCAGCGCGTTCACCTTTCCCGGAGAGAAGCGCGATCTGGTGCTGCGCGCGGAACTGGGCGGCCAGGTGTGCGCCGCTGCCATCCATCTGATCAACCAGCCCAACCCCTACATGCTCGATGTGCAGCCGGGCGGCACCAATCCCGGCTGGCTGAGCACGGATGTGCGCGTGTTTCAGTTGCGCCCCGGACAGCATTTGCCGGGCAGCAGTAGTGTCCTGTCGGCGACGGCGGACCGGGCCGAGGCCTACCAGTATATTCAGAATTTGCTGGGTGAATTGCGCCTGCTTGGCAACGGCCCCTCGCCATTCGATTTCATTTCGCAAGATGAACAGGCGAGTCAGCTCGAATTGTCGCGCACCGTGGGTGGCGTGCGTGTCTTTAATTTTGCACTGGCCAAAGTGCGCTATCGCGCCAACACCACCGATGCGGCCGGGGTGCGGGTGTTCTTTCGCGGCTTCAACATGATGGTGTCAGCCCTCGACTACACCAACCCGGGCGCGGCAGAGGGCAATTATCGCCGTTCAGCAAGCGGCGCCGCGCCCTTGCTGGGCAAGATCGGCAACAGCATCGCTTCCATTCCGTATTTCGCACAGGAACGCATCGACAGCGCAACGGACGAGATGGCCAATCAGCCGGACAGCGCGAATAACTTCATGATCGTGCACATTGCCAACCAGGAGGCGGTGGCCTACTTCGGCTGCTGGCTGGACTTTAATCAGACCGAACCGCAGTTTCCGCTGCACCCGGGCGGCGACGGCCATTTCGGCGGCTTAAGCAGTCGATCCTGCAACTGGTGCGCGGCATCCACCAATGCCTGGTGGCCGAGGTGCGCTTCCAGCCAGGCGCCAGCGATCCCATTACCATCGGCGCCACGCCCGGGTCGAGCAACCGCCTGTCGCAACGCAATCTGGCCATTGTGGAGTCCGACAACCCCGGCACGGCAGAGGCCCACGTCGTGCAGCACACCGTCACCGTCAAGCCGTCCGCCATGAATCGCAAGCTGGCTGCTGTCAGCGAACGGCAAGCGTATGACGAGCTGGTCATCCACTGGAACGGCTTGCCGGGCGCCACCAAAGCGACCTTGTATTTCCCGGAATGGAATGTGGACGACATACTGCGCCTGGCAAACACTCTACGGCAGCGCCCGGACCTGCTGAAAAAAGTGGATGCGCATACGCTCGAATGCGTCGTCACCGACATCAGCTACATTCCGGTGCTTAAGCCACGCAAAACACCGGGTACGCGGGACTGCTGACCTTGCACATGCCGCTCACGGTCAAGAGCGGACAAGTGTTCCATGTGGACGTGCAACAGCATTCCGGCTTGGTGCGCGAACTGCGCACCGAGAAGGGGAATGAAGCACGCAAACTGCAGCGCTACGTGGCATCGAGCCGCAAAATTCTGGGCGCGTTCCGGATGACCGTGGCGGTCAAGATGGGCGACGACCTGCTACCGAAGGCGGTACGCCACCTCGCGCTGCTGCGCTACATTGCGCTGGCCATCCCGGCGGGCGACCACTGGTATCCAGTTTTCTCGCGCTACATCAAGCAGCTGGCGGGACAAGTCGATGCGCTTGGTTATGACGCCGATTCGGTCAAGCCCTCCGCCGATGATGCGGGCATGCCCGGTGATCGCCCGCATTCCCAGGAGCGTTGCTACACGGGCAAGGTGCACGAAATTGTCTACGATTGCTTTGGTAGTTTCGTGGGCTTTTCGCTCAGGACTTGCAGCCAGCGGCACTGGATCGATACCTGCGAACGCGGCATAGAAGCAATCGTGCTGGAGGCATGCAGGCATGACGCTACACTGAGCGTGCGGTGGGACGGCAAGCGGGTCTGCGGGCTGGCGATCGTTTGCTGTTAATCCCGACGGCGCACCGGTCGTCCGTGCGATGGCCGGTGTGGCGTTCGCCAGGCATGCAGATAGGCTTCCTGCAGCACGTCTTGCGCTTCGTTGTCGTCGCGCAGGATGCTGCGGGCGGTTCGGAACAACAACTGATTGTGGCGGCGCATCAGCAGCGCGAAGGCTGCCTGGTCGTGCACGGCAATGCGCGCCGCCAGGGCGGCGTCGCCGTCGTTGCGCTCGGGCGCAAGGCGTTCTGGTGTGGCTGGGGGGCATGGTCGGGTCTCGCTCATCTGGTATATGCGACATTCGATGATGCTCGCCGGGGGTGTGCGCCAGTTTTACCAAACTGGCGCGAGGTTCAAGACAAGGCGGTGGCAATCGCGCAAGATCGTCCGATGGTGAGGCCGCTACATGCATCGCAAGTCAGACCCTGCGGCGACGCGCGACGGGGCAGGATATTCTTGAGCGGCAGCGCCAGTCCGCATACGGCCGCGGCGCGAATCAGGCGCACCGATGGGACCGGCGCCGCCAGCAGGCTTCAAGGTGGAAGCTCGCCCTGTGCCTGCTTGCTGGGGGACGGATGTTGCGCGCGCAAGCGATACAACGAGGGTTGTCGCGTCGCCAGAACGTCGAAGGCGCAGCAAATCAATGCCGACGTGCTGGTGGGCTGCAACAAGGTCAATGGCAGAACTTGCCGTTTCAGAACCTGTGCCGCAGCCCGGCGGTGAATTGCTTGTTGCCGGTCCCAGGTTCTTCGCTGTTGCCCTCTGTGTAGGCGGCGCCGTTGCGGTTGCGGATCACCGCATACGAGGTGTACAGATCGGTGCGCTTGGAGAACGCAAACATGTAGGCCAGGCCGAACTGCTGGGCGTCCTGGTTGCGCACGGTCTTGTCATTTTTGTGCACATAGCTGCCCACCACCGTGCTGGCGCCGAACGGCACGGCAACGCCCAGCAGCACATCGCTGCTGTCGGTCGACGTGCTCGGCGCCGCGCCGCCGAAGGTGGCGGCGCCGTTGGTCAGCGGCGAACTGTTCAAGCCCTTGTTGATCGCGTAGCCGAAGTAGCCCCTGGCCGGACCAAAGTCGTAGTTCGCGCCCAGCAGGGTATTGCGCGCATCTTCCGTGTTCTTGAGCACGGCGCTGTCGTTGTTCTTGCGGTGATAGGCCAGGCGCGCATTGAGCGCGCCCTTGCTGTAGCCG
The DNA here is from genome assembly GCA_024703915.1 of Massilia sp. H-1. GTDB lineage: Bacteria > Pseudomonadota > Gammaproteobacteria > Burkholderiales > Burkholderiaceae_D > Telluria_A. Next base: position 5,511,868 of record CP087969.1, read on the forward strand.
AAGGAGCCGCCGACTGCGCTCGACGCCTGCGCGTCGCCCGCTACTTCAGCCTGGCCGCGACCATCAGGTCGCCGCTGAAGCCGCCGACCACATGCGAGCGGTACAGCACCGAGTTGCTGGCCCGGAATCCGGTGGGCGACATCAGGTTGTTCAGAACGAATGATGCCGTTGCGCAGCGGATCGACGACGGTATTGAGCGTCGTCAAACAGCGGCGTATCCTGCAAGCCCAGCGAGACGGCGCCAAAGCCGCCGCGCAGGCCGACGATGCTGGTGCGTCCGAACAGGGTGTTGTTCTGGGTCGAAGTGCCGTTGTCGGCGTGAATGCCGCCTTCGATGACGAAGAAGGCGCTCAGCCCGCCGCCGAGCTCTTCGCTGCCCTTGATGCCCCAGCGGCTCTGGGTCGCCATGCCGCTGGTGACGCGGGTGGAGGTGCTTAAGCCACGCCGCCGCGGTCTTGCGAGATGCCCAGGTCGAGTACGCCGTACAGGCTCACGCTGCTTTGCGCGGCAGGCCGCGCCGCTGGCCAGCAGCGACGGTGAAGATGCTTGTTTTCATTGACATGTTCTCGCTGGTATCAGAGCGCAGGGACCGGCGCGCCTGCTGGCTGCGGGTCCGGGATCGGTTCCGATCTTGCCGAGCACGAACACGAAGGACACGATGCCGATCACGAGGATGACACCGGCCACCATGAAGGCGTTGGCGAACGAGTTGGTGGCGCCGACGATGAAGCCGGTGACGATCAGGGCGGCGGCGCCCATCAGATTGTTGGCGAAGTTCATGATGCCGCCGATGGTGCTTACGCCCGCCTTTGGGCGCGATCAGCGATGGCAGAGACCAGCCGACCGGCGCCGCCGACGCCAGACCGCCAAGCGCAATCGAGATCCAGAAGATGGCCCAGGCAGGATCGGTGGTCTGGGTCGCGCCGAACACGGCCAGGCCGAACAGCATGCCCACCACCAGCACGCCCTTGCGTACCTTCGATTCATCCCAGCCGCGCTTGATCAGATGGTCGATCAGCCAGCCGCCCACGAACAGATCGGTCAGGGTGGCAAAGGCCCAGGGAATGGCAGCGTAGCTAACCGACTTCCAGGATACTCATGTGCATGGTCTGGACCAGGTAGCCGGGCAGCCAGGTCAGGAACAGGTAGAAGGTGTAGCCATAGGCGGCAAAGCCGATGGTCAGGCCCCAGACTTTGGTCTTGGTCAGCAGGTAGCCCAGCATGTTCATGGCGCCAGCGTCCGATTTGCCTTCCGGCGCGCCGCCGTTTTGCTGGATGTAGTTCAGCTCGGCCTTGGACAGTTTTTCGTCGGCGCTCGGGTCGCGGTAAATGAAGTAGAAGGCGAAAAAGTAGCTGGAAGCTCAGGAACGCGGTCAGGCCGAAACCCCAGCGCCAGCCGAAGGCGACGATCGTGATGGCGACCAGCGGCACGCCGATCACGTTGGAGAACTTGGCGGCGGCGTCGAAAATCGCGGTGGCCAGGCCGCGTTCATGGCGCGGGAACCAGTAGCCGGTCGCCTTGGAACTGACCGGGAAGGCGGGCGCTTCGGCCACGCCGAGCAGGATGCGGGCAAAGAAGATCCCGGCGAATCCGCTCGAGAAGGCCGTGATCACCGAGGCCACGCCCCACAGGAAGGCGCCCCAGCGGCCCACTTTGGTCGGGCCGAAGCGGTCGATCACCATGCCGACCGGAATCTGCAGCAGCGAGTAGGACCAGGCGAAGGCCGAGAACAGCAAGCCCAGTTCGACCGGCGTGAGCTGGAACATGTCCTTGATCTGGGGCGCGGCAACCGACAGGCCGATGCGGTCGATGTAGTTGATCAGGACGCCGATGCCGAGCAGGGCGCCGATGCCCCAGCGTCGCTTGCCGACGCCGGTATTCGATGGGATTGCCATGGTACTGTCTCCTTCAGGTTGATATGGACGGGCTCTGGTGGCCCTGGGTTTGCAGAATCTGGTCGATGATCGATGCGGGCGCGGCGTCAATGTCCAGGCGGACACCGGCTTCGTCCGCGGCCAGCGGCTCGAGGTCGCGCAGCTGGCTCTCGAGCAGGGAAGTGGGCATGTAGTGCGCGGTGCGCGAACGCATGCGCTGTTCGATCAGCGCGCTCTCGCCGTGCAGGTGGGCAAAGCGCAGGCCGGGGTCGGCCTGGCGCAGCAGGTCGCGGTAGCGGCGCTTCAGGGCCGAGCAGGACAGCACCAGGCCGGCGCCGCGTTGCTGCGCTGCCGCGATTTCGGCTTGCAGGCGCCCCAGCCAGTCGGCGCGGTCGGCGTCGTCGAGCGGGGTGCCGATGGGCCATCTTGGCGATGTTCGCGGCCGAGTGAAAGGCGTCGCCTTCCAGGAATTCGGCCTGCAGCGCCGCGCCCAGGCGGCGTCCGATCTCGCTCTTGCCGCAGCCGCACACGCCCATGACGACCCAGCGGACGGGCGTTATGGATGGAATGGTGGAGGAAGTCATCATGTGGAGTTGCCGATCAGAAGTTGTCTCACTGCGCTATTTTGGTAGCGCTAACATTTGCAGTGAAGTCTACACCGGCCCAGCTTTTTGTAAAGGGAATTCTATGCTGCGGCGCACAAAACAACAGCCGCGCCGCGGCCGTGCGGCTAGGCGCTTTCGGGGCCATCAGGGTAAAGCCGAGGTCGATGCGCTGTCTGGCTTTAGCTGCTCGCCGGTGATCATCGCGCGCAGCAGGGATGCCGCCTCGAAGCCGACCTTGTAGCGCGGCGTGGCGATCGTGGTCAGGGAAGGATTCATCCAGGCCGAGGCTAAGCAAGTCATTGAAGCCGCAGATCGCCAGTTGCTGCGGCACCGCGATGCCGCGCCGCTGGCATTGGTAGATGGCGCCGTGCGCCAGGTCGTCATTGCAGCAAAAGATCGCGTCGAGTCCGGGTGTTGCGGCCAGCATCCGCCCCAGCAATTCCGCGCCCAGCGCCAGGGTCGAGGGATCGCTCACCATGGTCTCGAGTGCTTCGTCATACAGCCCCGCCTCGCGCATTGCCATGCGGTAGCCTTCGGCGCGCTTGAGCGTGCGCTCATCGAGCTGGGCGCCCATGAAGCCGATCTTCTTGTGCCCCTTGTCGATCAGGTAGCGCGTCATGGTGTGGCTTAGCCTGCATCTGCAGAGAAACCGACCGAGGGCCGGTTCAACTCCGTGGCCAGATCCATCATCGACACCACCGGAACCTTGGACGTGTCGAGCATTTGCTGCACCTTGGGGCTGTGCGTCAGGCCCGACAGCAAGATGCCGTCCGGGTGCGACTGCAGGTAGGTGCCGAGCAGCTTTTCTTCCTCGGCATCCGAATAGCGCGTATTGCCGATCAGGATCTGGTAATCGTAAGCGTCGAGCGCGACCTGGATCCCTTCGAGCACCGCCGTGAAGACCAGGTTCGACAGCGACGGCACCAGCACCACGATCACGTTCGAATGGGAAGAGGCCAGTGCCCGTGCGGCCGCATTGGGCACGTAGCCCAGTTCGGCGACGGCGCGCGACCCGCTCGCGCAGGACGGCCGAAACCATGTCGGGGTGGCTGATCGCGCGCGAGGCGGTCATCGTGGCGACCCCGGCCAGCGCGGCCACCTGGGCCAGCGTGGCCCGTCCCCGGGCCCGTGTTTTCGGCACTGTTGTCATGGAATTCCCGCACTTTTGATAACGTTATCATAGCCTGTTGTTAGCTATTTTTATATTCGATTTTTTTCGATTATAGCTGAGAATTCTTTCCGCTTTTCTGAGCGGATTTGTGCGCGGATAATGCCAAACATTGAATCGAACCTAGGGTAAAACGAGAAAAATTCGTTGCCTGAAGATTCGACTTGATGATCGATTCTTTCGAACTTTGATTCCGGGCCTGCTTACCCGGTTACCCATGAGTGTCGAACGAGCGAATTTATCCACCTATGAAAATGGAGTCTTGAAATGAACCTCACATCCCTCGTCAAGTTCGCGCTTCCTATCGTCATGGCGGTGACTGCAGCCGCGCTGAGCTATGCGGCGAAACCCTCGGACAAGCTGCTCACGCCAAACAACCACACGCTGATCCTGATCGACCACCAGCCGCAGATGGCGTTTGCAACCCGCTCGATCGATATCAGCGAGTTGCGCAACAACACGACGGGCCTGGCGAAAGCGGCCAGCGTGTTCAAGGTGCCGACCATCCTGACCACGGTGGCGGCGAAGTCGTTCAGCGGCCCCATTTTCCCCGAGGTGCAGGCCGTGTTCCCAAACCAGGTACCGATTGACCGGACCACCATGAACACCTGGGAAGACCAGCGCGTCGTCGACCAGGTCAAGAAATTTGGCCGCAAGAAGGTCGTGATGGCCGCCTTGTGGACGGAAGTGTGTCTGACCGAACCGGTGCTGTCGGCGATTGACGAAGGGTATGACGTCTATATCGTCACCGATGCTTCTGGCGGCGTCAGCAAAGAGGCGCATGATATGTCGGTGCAGCGGATGATTCAGGCTTAGCGCCCACCCGATGACCTGGATGCAGTACATGCTCGAGCTGCAGCGCGATTGGGCGCGGCGAGACCTATGCGCCGGTGATGGACATCGCCAAGCAGCATGGCGGCGGCTACGGCCTCGGTATCATCTATGCCAGCGACATGTTCAAGGCAAAAGAAGGCAAGTAATGATCGATGCAGGGCGGGCCCCGCGCGGCCCGCCTGATTCCTGATGCGGAGCGAATGATGCGGTCGATATCGTCCATGCTGTTTCCCCTTCTTTTGGCGGCTGCCCCGGGCGCTCAGGCCGACCCGGCGGCGGGCAAGGCCGTGTACGACAAGGTGTGCATCGCATGCCACGCCGTGCAGAACGTGATGGTCGCGTCGCCCAAACTTGGCGACAAGACTGAATGGGAGCGTCGCCTCAAGGCGGCGGGCGGGGCCGTCGACACGCTGACCGACCATGCCATGGACGGCACGGGCGCGATGCCGCCCAAGGGCGGCGCCCCGCATCTGAGCCGTGCCGAAGTGAAAAGCGCGATCGCCTACATGATGGCGCCAGTTGCGGCCCCAACAACTTCTGCTCGCTGACGGGCGCTCTGTGCTAGCCTCAACGCGGTCGGACCTGTCGTAACAACCTGAACGAAAAGGATCCATTTCCATGAAAGCCATTGTCCAGAAGTTGCTTGCTACCAGTATGTTCGCGGCCGGGATCGCCCACGCGCAATCGGATTTGATCATTACCAACGGCAAAATCGCCACGATGGTGAAGGAGGGCGAGTTCGTGCAGGCAGTGGCGATCAAGGATGGCAAGGTCGTCGCCACCGGCAGCAACGCGTGTTGAAGCTGAAGAGCGCGCGAACGCAGCTCATCGATGCGGCCTAAAGCAAGACCGTCATCCCCGGCTTGAATGATTCACATACCCACGTGATTCGCGAGGGCCTCAACTACAACATGGAGTTGCGCTGGGATGGGGTCAGCTCGCTCAGGCAGGCGATGGCGATGCTCAAGGAGCAGGCCGCGCGCATGCCCGACGGCGCCTGGGTCAAGGTGGTCGGTGGCTGGAGCGAGCACCAGTTCGAAGAGAAGCGCCTGCCGACGCTGGCCGAAATTAACGCCGCGGTGCCGGACAAGCCGGTATTCATCCTGTACCTGTATGGCCTCGGCTTCCTGAATCAGAAAGGCATCGAGACGCTGGGATACAGCAAGGACACGGCATTTACCGATGGTCAGCTTGAGCTCGATGCGGGTGGCTTAACCGACCGGCTTGCTGATCGCCAAGCCGAACGCGATGGTGCTGTACTCCACCCTGGGCAAGACGAACAAATTGAGCCGCGATGACCAGCGCAACTCGACCCTGCATTACTACCGCGAGCTCAACCGCCTGGGCATCACCAGCGCGATCGACGCGGGCGGCGGCGGTCAGGCTTATCCCGACGATTACGGCGTGAGCATCGAACTGGCGAAAGAGGGCAAGATCACGGTGCGCACGTCCTACTATCTGTTTGCCCAGAAACCCGGGAAGGAACTCGTGGATTTCCAGCGCTGGGTCACGCTGACCAAGCCGAACAAGAATGACCATCTGCTGTACGCGAATGGCTACAGTGCCGAAGGCGCGGGCGAGAACCTCGTATGGAGCGCTTAATGACTTCGAAAACTTCCTCGAGCCGCGCCCGACCTTCCCGGCCCACATGGAAAGCGACCTGGAGCCGGTGCTGACGGTGCTTGCCAGGAATCGCTGGCCGTTCAGGATTCATGCCACGTATGGTGAGAGCATCGAGCGCGACCTGGCGGTGATCGAGAAGGTCAACCAGCAAATCCCGTTCAAGGGCTTGCGCTGGATTGTCGACCATGCGGAAACCATTACCGATGCGCAGATCCAGCGCATCAAGGCCCTCGGCGGCGGTATCGCGGTCCAGAATCGCATGTATTTTCAGGGCGAATCGTACTGGAAACAGTACGGCGCGCAAACCCGGCAGATGCCGCCGATCAAGAGAATGCTGGAACTGGGCGTCCCCGTCGGCCTTGGCACCGATGGCACGCGGGTCAGCAGTTTCGGGCCGTGGCCGATGATCTATTGGGCAGCAACCGGCAAGACTGCTTAGGCGGCCTCCGCACCTGGCAGGACAAGGACGTGCCAAGCCGCTATCAAGCCTTGAAGCTGATGACGCGCGGCAGCGCCTGGATGAGCAATGAGGAGCAGGTCAAGGGCACCATCGCGGCGGGACAGTATGCGGACCTGGTCATCCTGCCGCAGGACTACTTCACGATCGACGCCGAGCAGATCAAGAACCTGGAAAGCGCGCTCACGATCGTCAACGGCAAGGTGGTGTACGGCGCCAAGGCGCCTACGCACCCCTGTCGCCACCGCTGCCGCCGGTCTCATGCTTAAGCATGGAGCCCGGTCCGGTTTTATGGCGGCTACCAGAACAGGTAGGAACGCCCGTGCTGCGCGCCCGGTCATCCCCGGGCGCGCTCCAGATTGACGGTTTCTCAAAATCTTAATCTGAGTCATGGTTGTACTGACAGTGCTCATGTAACTTCTGCAATGTTTTCTAAACAGCAAACATTTCAACAGAGGATATATGAAAGTACTCATCAGCCCGATCAGCACCGAAGAAGCCGTCATTGCCTGGAAGTGTGGCACCGATATCATCGATATCAAGAACATCAACGAAGGCTCGCTCGGCGCCAGCTTCCCGTGGGTCATCCGCGACGTCGTTACGGCGATTAACGATCCCAAAGTCATCTTCAGCGCCACCCTGGGCGACTTGCCCCACAAGCCGGGCACGGCGGCACTGGCAGCGCTCGGCGCCATCAGCTGCGGCGTCAAGTATGTGAAAGCAGGCTTGCACGGCTCCAAGACGGTGGAAGAAGGCATCGAGCTGATGCGCGCCGTGGTGCGCACCTGCAAGCAATACGATCCGGCCATCACCGTGGTCACCATCGCTATGCCGACTACCGCCGTTTCGGCGGCTTGTCGCCCCAGGACCTGGTGGAAATCGCCGCCCGCTCGGAATCGGACATGGTCATGGTCGATACCTACATCAAGGACGGCAAGAGCATGTTCGACGCGCTCAGCGAAACCGAACTGGCCGAGTTCGTCGCGTCGGCCCACCAGCGCGGCCTGAAAGTGGCGCTGGCCGGTTCGATCCGCGCCGAACACCTTGAGCAACTGGCGCGCATCGGCGCCGACGTGGTCGGCGTGCGCGGCGCGGTCTGCGGTTCCTACGACCGTTCGACCACCATCGATCCGGACAAGGCCAAGCGCTTCATCGAGACGGCCAACCAGATTCCCGGCCGCCTCGCCTGATCTGCCATGCTGAGCCTCCATCCGTCGTCGTTGCCACAGGCCACTGCCTGGCCCCGCTGCTGCGTGGTCAAGCTTGGTGGAGGTCTCATCACCGCGTTTTCCGCGTGCGGCAATGCGGTGCCGGTCCTCAATCGGGCGCTGCTGGTCGCACTGGCGGGCGAGTTGCGCGCCTTGCATTGCCCGCTGATCGTCCTGCACGGCACCGGCACCTTCGGCAAGCCGCCCGCATTGAAGTACGGCTACATGGACGGGCGCCTCGCCTGCGAGCGGCGCGCGGTGGTGGCCGAAGTGGCGAGCCAGCTCGCGCAGATGGAAGCGGATGTGCTGGCCTGCCTGCTGGAAGGGGGCTTGCATGCCTTCCGCCTGCCGGTGGTGGGCCTGGCGCCGCGCGCCGGCTGCCAGCGTCGGTACCATGCGCTGCGCGGCGCTGGTGGGCGATCTGCTCGCGCGCGGCATGACGCCTGTGATCGGCGGCAATTTCGCGCTCGACGAGGACGGCTTTGCCGTCTATTCGAGCGACAACATCGCGGTCGACCTGGCCATTGCCATGCAGGCGCAATCACTGGTGCTGGCCACCCGCGCCCACGGCGTCTACAGCGATTTCGGCCGCAGCAACAGCATCTATACCCACCTGTGCGAAGGCGACGTGGCGCTGATCGATTCGGTCGACGCGGCCGACCATGACGTCAGCGGCGGCATGCGCAGGAAAATCGTGACGGGCATGCGCGCAGCGCAGCACGGCATTCCCACTTACATCGTCGACGGACGGATCCCGGGCAATGTGGCGCAAGCCTTGTCAGGGGGCGCCCATGTCGGGCACGCAGCTGCACAGCCGGCGCGGCGCTCGCGGCCGGTTGAGGAGGCGCCATGTGCGGAATCGCAGGCGCCTTGTATCGCCGCCCGGTCACCAGCCTGGATCTGGACCAGGTGGCCCGCATGGGACGCGAAATCGCGTATCGTGGGCCGGATGCGCACGCCGTGGTGCAGGCCGGACCGTGCGTGCTGGCGTCGGTGCGCCTGGCGATCGTGGACGTGAAGCACGGCGCCCAGCCATACAGCAATGAGAGCGGCCGCATACGGGTGGTCTTCAACGGCGAAATCTACAATCACCAGACCCTGCGGGCCGGGCTGATCCAGCGCGGCTACCGCCTGCGTTCGCACAGCGACGGCGAAGTCATCGCCCACCTGTATGAGGAATACGGGGACGCCTGCATCGCGATGCTAGACGGCCAGTTTGCCATCGCCATCGCCGACGCGGGCAATGGCACGCTGCTGCTGGCGCAGCGACCGCAGCGGGATTTGCCCGCTGCACTGGATCGAGACCGCCGACGCGGTCTACTTCTGTTCCGAAATCAAGGGCCTGCTGGCGATCGGCGCCGCGCCGCGCGTGGCCGAACCGCTCGCGCTGCTGCAAATGGCGTACTTCGGCACGGTATGCGCGCCGCTGACCGCCTTCCGCGGTGTGCAGGCGCTGGCGCCCGCCCATTGCCTGCGCATCGGCGCCGCGACCGGCGTGCCACAAGCCTACTGGACCTTGCAGTTCCCCCGTGAAGGCGATCAGCCGAACGTTGAGCGAGAGAGCCGCTTCCGAGGGCTTGCAGGGACGGATCGAAGCGGCGATCCGCACCCACGTGCAGGGAGAATTTCCCGCTACCTGTTTCCTCAGCGGCGGCATCGACTCGGCCATCATCGGCGCCTTGCTCAAGCGGCATGCGGGCGGCAAGCCGGTCGACGCGTTCTGCGCCACGTCCGAGCACAGCAAGATCGATGAAGGCAGCGCCGCCCGCGCCACGGCGGCGGCGCTCGGCCTACGTTTTCACCCGGTGCAGATCACCGAAGCCGATATCTCGGCGGTCTTTCCCAAGCTGATCTGGCATGCCGAAGTGCCGACCATCTCGACCGAGGCGGGCGCCCTGTTCCTGCTTTCGGGCCAGGTGCGGCAACGGTCCAAGGTAGTCCTGACCGGGGAGGGCGCGGACGAAGCGTTCGGCGGCTACCTGGCCTTGCGCCAGTCAAAACTGCTGGGCCCGCTGACGGCCCCGGGGCTGTCCATGCTGCGCGCGGCGGTGCGCCCGCTGCTGATGCGCCACTATGGCAGCGACTGCCTCTTGCCCGGCGACGCCCGCATCGATTCCGTGCGCGACCACCTGGGCTGCTTCCCGGCCCAGGCCTACGAGTGGGAGTTCTACCGCGCCGCCACCATGCCGGTGCTGGCGCCCATGTACCGCCGCATGCTCGAGCAGGACTGCCAGTGGGATGGCTTCGCGTTCGACCGCGAGGCGGTGCGCGGCCGCCACTGGCTCAACCGCTCGCTGTATGTGGGCTACCAGGTCATGCTGCCCAATTACCTGCTCGGGGCCCACGGCGACCGCCTGTTCGCCGCCAACTCGATCGAAGGGCGCTATCCCTTCCTGGACCGGGCCGTGATCGAGTACGCGGCCGCCTTGCCGCCCTCGCTGAAGATCCGCGGCATGCGCGAGAAGTACATCCTGCGCCAAGCCGCCCGGCGCTGGCTGCCGCAGGACATCGCGGCGCGCCCGAAACGGCGCTTCGTCATGCCGTTCGGGACCCCGTTCACCGGTGCCGGGGCGCCCCCGATCTACCGCCACCTGCTGGCCGCCGACACGCTGCGCGCCTACGGCTACTTCGATCCGGCCGCCGTGCGCCGGGTGCTGGACGCGCTGGCGGCGCCGCCTGGCCCGCCCGGCGCGCGCAGCTATCTCGATCGTCTCGGCCTCGGCATCGCGCTCACGCTGGTGGCCAGCATGCAGCTGTGGCACTACATGTTCATCGCCAACAGCGGCGCGCAGGCGGACCGTCCGATTCATTTGCCCCAAGACCTTTTAGCCACAACATGACTACCCAACCCACTGACACTGCAGCAATGCCCGACCGACTCGATCAGGTACGGGTCGCGATCGACCAGGAACTGGCCCGCATCATCGACCACCTTGCCGGGCGCGGGCCCGAACATGGGCACCCGCTGATCGGTCGCGTCTACCGCTGGATGCGCCATTACCTGGCCAACGACGGCAAGCGCATGCACGGCATTGCTGTGGTGCTGGCCCACCGCGCCTGTGGCGGCAAACTGGACCAGGCCATCCTGCCGGTGGCGGCCGCCATGCAGCTCTACCATCACCATACGCTCGTGCATGACGACATCTACGACGAGGACCACACGCGGCGCGGCTGGCCGACCGCGCATGCGGCCTTCGTCTTACTGGTTCGAGAAGCAGGCCGGGCAGGACGAACCGAGCACCGTGTTCGCGGGCAAGGGCATGCGGCGCGGAGTCATTACGGCCTTCGCCTACGGCAAAATCTGCCGCGCCGTGGCTTAAGCAGCGCGATGCTCGCAGCGCCGTTTCCCGCCGAAGCCTTGCTGGCGGTGAACGCGGATCTGGAATGGCACGACCTGTTCGACAACGCCGCCCAGCTCAAGGATGTCTGTCACGAGGGCGATCCGCTGTTCGATTCCCGTTCCTGCCTCGACAACGCGTGGCTCAAGACCGGCCGCCTGTTCGAAGTGTGCGCCGCGGTGGCTGCGCGCCTGGCCGGGGCGCGCCCGCAACAGGTGGCGGCGTTGAAGCTGTGGGCCGGGCAGTCGGCGCTGGCCTATCAGTTGCAGGACGATCTGGAAGACTTGCAGATCGAAAGCGAAAAGGGGCAGGGCAGGGGCGTCGGCAGCGATCTGCTGCGCTGCAAGCCGACCTATCTGTACGCGCTGGCCAAGACGCGCGGGGCGCCGACCAGCAAGCCTTGCTGCGCTGGCAGGCGGGCGAGAAGGACGGGCTCGATACCGGCGCCATCATCGCCATCCTGCAGCGCTGCGGCGCGCTCGAGGATTGCCGCAGTGAAGTCGAGCATTGCCTGGTGCTTGCCGCGCAGGCGCTGGCCGAAGCGGGCTTCAGTGCCGCCGTGCGGGCCGACATGGATGCCTTCTCGCGCTATTTCGTCTCGCCCGGCTACTGGCGGCGCCAGATCGACAAGGACACGACGCGTGGCGCCGCGCTGATCGCATGAGCATGCCCGTCTCCCCGCAGCGCCATCCGGCACCTGGTGTTCGATATTCACGGGGTCTTGCTGGGCCGCACGGAGCGAAGTAGCCATTTGCTTTAGCTGCCGCCGTCATGGCGCGCCTGCGCGCGGGCCGGCTACCGGATCCGGTTCCTGACCAATGCCAGCAGCGTCACGCGCGAGAGCATCGCGGCCACTCTGCGCGAGGCGGGGACCGAGGCCGCCGCGGCCGACGTGTTCACCGCCGCGACCACGGTGGCCCACTACATGCGCCACTGCGACACGCCGCGCTCCCTGTTTTACCATCGGCTCGGATGCGCTGCGCGAAGAATTGCTGCGCGCTGGCGCCAGCCCGATCCGCGCGGCCGGACCGGCGGACGCGGACATGGTCGTCGTCAGCCGCGCGCGGCTGCTGGACCGCGACACCCTCGACCAGCTCGCCTGCAACCGCGGGGTTCGCCTGCTTGCGACCTGCCGCGACGCGCGCTTTCCGAACGGCGAAAGAGTCGACATCGGTCCCGGCCCGACCGTGGAACTGGTGGAAAGCGCGCTTGGCAGGGCCGCCCACGTGCTTGGCAAGCCTAATCCGTATGCGCTCACGGCCGTCATGGGCATCCCGCGCGGCGAACTGGCCGCCACCCTGATCATTGGCGACTCGCTGCACCAGGATATCGCGCTGGCCAACAACGCCAAGCGCGCTCTCGGTCTTGCTGGCCGCGCCAGGTACGGCCGCGGGCAACTACGTGACCGGCCCGTGCCCGAGCCGGGTGCTGCACAGTCTCGACGCACTTCTCGAATTTCTATAAGGCCTGCCATGCACACCAAGACCCTGTCCGGCGATATTGCGGGCTACTTCTTTACCAACCGCCTGCACGTGTTCCTGATGCTGCAAGCGCTGCTGACCTATTTCTGGAACCTCGATGCTTAGCCTGGCTTTGCCGCTCGGGTACTACCTGATGATCAGCCTGACCACGGCTAGGCAGGCTACATCTACAACATGATCACCGACGAAGCCGAGGATGCGATCAACTACACGGCCCGCTACCGCCTGTTCGGCGGCGGAACCGGCACCAGGGCCGCCGTCTACGCCTGCTTCTTCGGCGGCTTTCTGCTGTCGCTGCCTTAGTGAGCTGGCCCTTCGTCCTGTACGGCGGGGCCGCCAATTTCCTCGGCAGCCTGTACAGCCGCCCGATCAAGGTCGGCGGGCGGGCGATCCGCCTCAAGCAGATTCCCGTCGTGAAGAACCTGTATGCCTAAGCATCTTCTGGTCGGTGGCCCTGGTGCTCACGCCCTATCTGTATATGGGCCAGCGCCCGGGCGCGCTGGCACTGCTGACGATCGCGATCAGCTTTGGCCTGAACTACTTTGTGGAACTCGCCTGGGACTTGCGCGACATGCGCGGCGACCGCCACAGCCACGTGCGCAGTGCACGGTGCCGCTGCTGATCGGCGAAGCGGCGACCTGCGTGATCCTCAGCCTGGTGCATATCGCCACCTGCGCCCTGATCCTCTGGGGCGCCTGGCAGGGCTTGCTGCTAGCCATGAAGGCCTGGGTCATGGTCGCTGCTGCTGTTGCCGTTTGGCCTGGTCTACCTGGCCTGGTACCGCAAGCTGGAGGACAAGACCTGGGCTTCGCATCTTTATATCGTGTGTGCCGGGGTGATTCTCCTGGCAGGCATGGCCGCACAAATGTTCGTCAAAACGGGAGGTTGAAGTGGCGGAGCATCGCATGAACGCATTGAGGGAAATCGTGAATGAGGAAATGGCGCGTTGCCTGCCCGCCGGGCGCGACGACGCCTGGATGGCGCGGCTGGTGGACCGGCCGCGCTTCGGTTGGGACTGGGACGCACTCGAGCGGGGCTTCTTCCAGCCCTTGCATGCCTGGTCGGGCGCGCATGGCGCGCGCCTGCGTCCGGTGCTGGCTTAGCTTGCTGATCGAAGATCTGGGGCACAACGCCGCCCGCCACGCGCCCCTATTGGGCGCGCTGGAACTGGAATACCTGGCCGCGATCATGCTCGACGATCTGCGCAACGGCCGCGACCTGAGCGCCTCGACCAGCAGCGCCGTCACCGTGCCGCTGCCGACCTGGGTGACGATCGCCTACAACGCAAGGCAGCTGGTGCCGGTGATGGTCGCGCGCCAGCCGGACCTGGACCCGGTCCCGCGCGCCTGGCTGGCGCAGCGCTTTTCGCAGTTCCTGTTCCAGCAAGGCCTGGGGAGCGTGCTCGACATGTGGGGCAATGAGCAGGGGCTGGCCCACCCGTCGGAGGCGGACTTCCTCGGCCATCTGCGCCTGTACGTGGGCACGCTCAGTTTCGGACTGGCGTGCGACGTGGCCAGCGCCGTGGGCGGGCTCGATGACGACAGCGCCGGCGTCTTGCGCCGCGCCAAGCATGGAGCTGGGCGTGGCCCTGCGCCTGCGGGCGCTGGCGCAGGGATCGCCGCGCGCGCTGGGCGGGCAGGGCTCGGCCGAACCGCCGGTGCGCTGGCAGCACGGGGTCGATCCGGCGCGTTTTGGCGCGCTGGCGCAGTGCGCCTTCGAGCGCGCCGTGCACACGGCCGAAGCGGTTGCGCCTTCGCTGGCCGGCACGTGTTCCACGCATTTTCCAACACCATTGAGACGCCCGCGTTCGGGGAGAAACACTGATGAGCCAAGCCATCCACTACGGCGACGAATTCCTGGCCGACATGGCCCCCGCGCTGGCGGACGAGTACCGCCGCTGGTATCCCTATTGCCGCCAGACCGTGCTGGCCACGATCGACCGCATCGGCACCCGCGAATTCCTCGAGGCGGCGCTGGGCCTGCCCTTGTCGGAGCAGCGCTACCAGGCGCTGCGCACGGCCTGGTTCGATCCCTACCGCTCCTACCATACGCGCAGCGGCAAAATGCTGCGGCCTTTCCTGGTCTGCTTCTGTGCTAAGCGCCTTCGGGCGTGATCCGGCCACCATGCCGACCCTGGTCGCCGTGGCCGAGATCATCCATGCCGCCTCGCTGATCCTCGACGATATCGCCGACGATTCCCCCTTGCGGCGCGGCAGCGCGACCGCCCACCGCATGGTCGGGGTGCGGGTTGCTTAAGCGCCGGGGCGTCGGCCTGGCTCAATGTCTGCTTCGCGCTGCTGAACGAGGCGGACCTGGGCATCGACGCCAGCGCCGCCGCCCGCCTGATGGACGAGATCGCGTGGGAGCACTGGGTGACGGGGATCGGCACCACGATCGACACGACCTGGCCATGGCTGGGCCGTTTCGACATGCAGCCGGACCAGTACCTGCAATCGGTGCTGCACCGCTCGACCTCCTACACCTACCGCCTGCCATTCAAGATCGGCGCCATCGCGGCCGGTGCCACCCAGGCCCAGTTCGCGCAGTTTGCCGCCCTCGGCGAAGAGCTGGGACTGGCGTTCCAGATCGTGGACGACATTCTCAACCTGCAGCCCGGCGCCGCCAACTGGGGCAAGGAACTGGCCGAAGATTTGACGCAAGGCAAGATCACGCTGCAAGTCTTGCTCACACTCGAACGCGCGGACAGCGCCGGGCGGGCGCGCCTGATCGAGATCCTGACCAGCCATACGGACGACGCGGCGCTGCTGAAAGAGGCGACGGCCATCATGGAGCACAGCGGCGCCTTTGCGGCCGCGCGAGATCGCCCGCCACCATGTGGCGCGTACCAAGGACATCGCGGCGCGCATGGACTTCCTGGCCGAGGCCGACCGCGCCAAGCTGGCCGCCTTTATCGACTACATCGTCAACCGTTCGCGTTGATGCGCACAAAGGAAATGCAAATGAGTGAACAGGAATTGTGCCCGGCAGCCCCGGTCCGGGCCCGCACCGGCGCCAGCGCCGTGGAATTGAAGGGCGTGACCAAGCAATACAGCTCGGAGGCCGGTGTCGTGCAAGTCTTGCGCGGCGTCGATCTGCGCGTGGCGCCGGGCGAGACGGTGGTGCTCAAAGGGGTGTCCGGCAGCGGCAAATCGACCCTGCTGCATATCCTGGGGGCGATCGAGACGCCATCGAGCGGCTCGGTGCACGTTGGCACGGCGGACCTGGCCCGCTTCGGCGCGCGAACAGACCGCGTTCCGGGCCCGGCAGGTGGGCTTCGTGTTTCAGTTCTTTAACCTTATTCCGACCCTGACCGCGACCGAGAACGTGATCGCCGCGCTCGAACCGCTGGGCGGCAGCCGCGAGGGGCGCGCCCAGGCCGCGGCGCAGGCCTTGCAGGCGGTCGGCCTGGGCGAGCATGTCAACAAGTATCCGGCCCAGTTGTCTGGCGGGCAGCAGCAGCGCGTGGCCATCGCGCGCGCTGGCTAAGAAGCTTGGCCTTGCTGCTGGCCGACGAACCGACCGGCGCGCTCGACAGTGCCACCGCCCACCAGGTGCTCGACTGCATCAAGCGCATGCAGCGCGACACCGGTTGCGCGATGATCATCGCCACCCATGACGCGCTGGTCTGCCAGTACGCCGACCGCGTCTACCGCGTCGAAAATGGGCGGCTGGAGGCCGAACAATGAAGCTGCCCGGCTGGTTCCGACGGCTGCCCTTGCCGACCCCGCTCAAGCATGTCGCGGGATCGGCATGGATGATGGCTTAGCCGCCTGTTCGCACTCGGTTCGGATTGCGGCATTCGGCCTGGCGGTGTTTGTGGGCGCCTTGTCGGCGATCGACAGCGTGTTCGAGGGCCGCGACCAATGGTATGCGCAAGGCCATCTGGCTGACCTGGAATTGCGCGTCGTGGCGGACGACGCAGCGAACTTCCCCCGCTTCGACGATCTTCCGGGTGTGGCTAGCGCGCGCACGCGCATGGTGTATCCCGCTTCGCTGGCGACCGCGAAAGACGCGGCCCTGCGCGTGCTGCTGGTCGCTGCCGTGACCGACAGTGCCGTGCCGATCAACGCGGCCACGGTGCTCGAGGGACGGGCGCTGACGGCGGGCGAGCGCGGCGGCGTGGTGATCGACCGCAATCTCGCGCTGTTCCACAATCTCAGGCTGGGCGACACGCTCAAGCTCAAGCTGGGGACCGAGACCGTGCAGCTGGCCGTGCGCGGCGTGGTGCGCGATCCCGAATTTCTGATCGCGCCCGCCAATCCGAGCCTGTTCGTGCCGAGCAAAGGCTCGCTCGGCATCCTGTATGTCGACCCGGGCCTGCTGCGCGACCGCTTCGGCTTCATGCTTAGGCCAACAGCGTGCTGCTGCGCGCCGCGCCTGGCACCGATATTGCCGTCTTGCGCCAGGCCGTCCAGCAGCGCGCCGCAACACGGCTGAATGTGGAGGCGACGGCGTCGCGCACCGAGCAGTTCAGCTACCAGTTCCTGGAAAAGGATCTGGGCGTGTTCCGGGTGGTGGTGCCGGTCATCGTGCTGGTGAGCGCCTTGTCGGCGATGGTCGTGACGGTCTTCCTGTTTGCCCAGTGGGTGCTGCGCGAGCGCCAGATCATTGGCGTCTTCATGGCGCTCGGACACACGCGTGGGGGCCTGTCGCGCGCATTCGCATTGATGTTCCTCTACCTTGCCAGCGGCACGATCGCCATGGCATCGCGTGTTCCCTGATGGTCGGTCAAGGCTTCCTGAAGAACTTTACCGAGGCGATCGGCCTGCCGCTGCCGCCACTGGTGCTCGATCCCGGCTACATGCTGTGGGGGACGCTGGGTGTACTGGTGATTTACGCGCTGGCGGGCGCGGTGGCGATCCGGCGCGTGTTCCTGCTCTCGCCGCTGGACGCGATGCGCAATGCGATCACGCGCAAGGGCGCTCCCGGGGCCTTCGGGGCCAGGGTAGGGCGCTGCCTGCCTAGCCACCTGGATACGCCTTCCGGTGAGGAACCTGTTCCGGCAACGGCAAGCTCTCGCTGGTGACCGTGTTCTGCGTCGCCCTCGGTTTCGGCATCACCTCGGCATTCTTCATTTCGTTCTCGTCGTTCGTGGGCACCTCGGTGCGGATGGTCGAACAGAACAGCTGGGATCTGGCGGTCGACTTTGTCGCGCCGGTCTGGAACGAGAACCTCGATGCGATCGAGAAGATCCCCGGCATCGGCGCGTCGACGCCGTATACCAAGGGCGTGGCCCAGGCGGTGCGCAACGGCGTGCGCCGCAACCTGTATATCGGCGGCTTCGATCCGTCCCTGCCATGGCATGCCGTGACGATGGTGGCTAGAGCAGCGGCATGCGCGCCGACGTGCCGAACGGGATTCTGCTCGAACAGAGCACCGCGCGCGAGCTGGGCGTGGCGCCCGGCGACACGCTGACCCTGGAAACCCAGGGCCGCACGCGCCTGGCCCGGATCCAGGGCTTGTTCTCGGGCGCCATGCCGGGAGAAACGCGGCTGCCGATCGCCTTCCACCGTGACCTGGCCGATCTCGAGGCCCGCTCGACCGGGATGCTGGTGCGCGCCGATGGCGACCTGGTGGCCCTGGCGCGCCGCATCGCCGCCTCGGCCGATGTGCAGCAAGTGCTGTCCAAGAAACAGGTCTCGGACGAGATCCTGGCCGCCAGCGGGCAGCTGACGACCATCATCGAGCTGGGCGCCATGGTCAGCATTGCCATTGCCAGCCTGTTTGTGTTTGCCTGCCTCGGCTACATCATTTTGCAGCGCCAGGGCGAGTACCAGAGTCTGCGCCTGCTCGGCTACAGCGACGCCCTGGTGCGCGGCATCATCGTCGTGGAGATTTGCCTGATCGGCCTGGCGGCACTGCTGGCGGCGGTGCCGGTCGGGGCCCTGACGGCTGACTATTTGAACAGCAAGATGTCCGAGGTCTGGTTCCAGATCGACACCATCATTTCGCTGCAAGACTACCTGAAGACCTTCATTCCGAGCTTTGTCCTGCTGCCGCTGGTGGCGCTGCCGATTGCCCGCATGGTGCTGCGCGAGCCGCTGCATCTGCATTTACGTTCGAGGGAGATTGCATGATGTGCAAACTGAACATGGCCAGTTGCCTGGCCCTGATGCTGGCCGCCGCCGCGGCCCAGGCCCAGAGTGCGGCCGAAATCATGGACAAGGCGGACCGGGCGAACCGGCCGCACGACGAAATCGCCCGCATGCAGATGGAGCTGAGCGATGCCATGCTTAAGCAGCGTGCTGAAACGGGAACTGGTCTGGTATTTCCGTAACGAGGAGGGCAAGCGCACCTCGCTGATGAAATTTACCGGGCTAAGCCAATATGCGCGGCGTCGGCATCCTGGTGATCGAGGAAGCGGGGCTGCCCAACGCGATCTGGCACTACCTGCTTAGGCCAGCCGCAATGTGCGCCGCATCTCGCCCGAACACCGGCAGAACCGCTTCATGGGCACCGAGTTCATCTTCGAGGATTTTGAAGGCCTCAAGCTCGACAAGTACGCCTTTACCGCAGAACGGGACCCAGGCGTGCGGCGCGACCTCGCAGTGCCACGTGATCGAAGCGCGCCAGCGACAAGGGCGAGATCGCCAGCAGCAGCTACGGCAAAAAGGTGTTTTACGTCGACCGCCAGAGCTACGCGATCGTCAAGACCGAATTGTTCGACAAGAGCGGCAAGCTGGCCAAGCTGTTCGATACCAGCGGCTGGCGCCGCATCGGCAACTATTGGCGCCCGCAATTGCAAACGATGAGCAATGTCGCCGAACACCGGGTGACGCTGCTGCGCGAAGTCGAGCGCAAGCTCGATGTTCCCTTTGAACCGTATTACGTAGGGCAGCAGTACCTCCGTTCCGAATGATGCTCCTTCTACCATCCTGTCACAGGTCTTTCATGTACAAAGCTATCGTTTCATCCGGGGCTGTTCGATGAAGCCCGTCCTGCTCACTATCTTGCGCTGCCCGGCCTGCCGCTCGGCGCTGCGCTTCACCGACGACAGCGCGCCGTCAGCGCAATGGGAAAACGGCACCCTGCATTGCTGCACCTGCCGCAGCAGCTATCCCGTGCGCGACGGCGTGCCGCGCATGCTGCTGCAAGACGGTCTGGTCGAGCACACGCGCAAGGGTTTCGAATACCAGTGGCGCACCCGCCAGCAAGGCAAGGCCGAGCGCAAGACCACCGTCTATGGCTACGACATTCCCAACTTCATGCAATGGTTCATCGCCAACTTCACCCAGGGTTTGCAGGCCGCGCCGCAGGGCAAGGTCTGGCTGCTTGACGTTCGCTGCGGCAGCGCGGAAAAGGCGCGCATCCTGGCGCTGCGCTTTCCCCAGCACCAGGTGGTGGCGATCGATCAGTCGGGTTCGATCGCGTTCACGGCGCAGCAGAATGCGGACGTGCCGAATCTGCATTTTGTGCAGGCCAATGTCTGGTATCCGCCATTCGCGGAAAAGACCTTCCAGTTCGCGATGAGCATCGGCGTGCTGCACCATACGCCGGATACCTGGCGTGCCTTCGAAGCCATCGCCGCCACGGTCGCACCGGGCGGCGACCTGGCTACCTGGATTTATCCGCTGCCGTCGGAAGACAGCTTTTGGGCCGGGCTGTACCGCCAGCGTGACCGCCACTTCATGGGGATCGCCCACCGCCTGCCGAAGCGGCTCACGATGGCATTGTGCTACGCCTACGTGGCGCTCCTGTATCCGCTGGTGATGCGCTTCCTGGAAGCAGCAGTACAAGATCAATTGCCAGGTCTTCCCGCCCATGATCTATCCGCCGCGGCCCAGCCGCATGCAGCTGTTCAAGAGCGCCGTGTTCCTGTCGTTCGACAACGTCATGCCGACCCACCAGTTCCGTCACAGTCGCCGCGAGATGAAGGACTGGTACCAGGAGTGTGGCTTCACCGCTGTCAATGACAGGTTTCCGGGCTTCTTCCATGCCCAGCGTGCCGCATGAGGGACAAGGACACCATGCAGGCCGTGGTCTGGCAAGCCCCGCAGGTGCTGGAACGGGTGACCATGCCCAAGCCGCGGCTGGCCGGGCCGGGCGACGCGATCGTGCGGGTCGAATGTGCCTCCACCTGCGGAACCGACCTGCATATCTACCGGGGCGCCATTCCGGGGTTTGTACCGGGTACCGTCCCGGGCCATGAATTTATCGGCGTGGTCGAATCGGTGGGTGCTTAGGCGTGACCCGCTTCGCACCGGGCCAGCGCGTACGCAGCTGCGACTTTGCCGCCTGCGGGCGCTGTGTCCATTGCGCCATGCCTACTGCCACGCCCAGTGCGGGCAGCGGATGCTGTTCGGCTTTTCCGGCATCCAGCCCCGGCTTGACGGCGCGCTGGCCGAGTATGTGCGCGTACCCTGGGCCGACGCCGTGCTGGACCCCTTGCTTAGCCTCTGTGGACGCGCGCCTTTTGCTGGCGGCCGATGTCTTGCCGACCGCGCTCGGGGCCCTGGCGCGCTGCGCGCTGCCGCCAGGCGGGCGCCTGGCGATCGTCGGCGCCGGACCGGTGGGCTTGCTCACGGCCTTGCTGGCCCGCGCGGGGGGCAGGTTCCCATGCTGCTGGAGGCCGATGCACAGCGCGCTGCCCACGCGCGCGGACCGGCATCGCCACGATCGGCGTAGCGGGCGAACTCACGCTGGCCGAAGCCTGTCCCGCGCTGATCGGCACGGCCGATGTGGTGGTGGACGCGGCCGGCGGCGAACGTGGCCTGGCCGCCGCGTTCGCGCTGGTGCGGCGCGGCGGGCGCGTGGTCGGCGTCGGCTCGCAGGCCGGTGCCTGTACGCTCGACGTGGGACGCATGTTCCAGCAAGAGCTCAGTTTGCAGTTTGTGATTGGCGACGCGCTCTCCATGCGCACGACGCTGGCGGCGGACATGCACGCATGCGAGGCTCACCTCGATGCCATGTTCCCCGACCAGATTTCCCTCGATGAGGTGGCGCAGTACTTCGGCCGCCTGCAGCGCCGGGCCGGTTTCAAGGCAGTGGTACATATCGGCGACGGAGCTTGCTATCGTAATTAATAATGAGAATTCTTCAGTGCCACGCATCGCCTTGATCGGGTGCGGCGCGATGGGCGGCGCCATCGCCCGCCGCCTGCTCGGTCTCGGCTATCCGCTCAATGTGTACAACCGCAGCCCGGGCAAGACCCGCAGTCTGGCCCGGGCCGGTGCCATCGTCCACGCCACGCCGCTCAAGGCGGCCCGCGCCTCCGACGTGATCATCTCGGTCGTGACCGACGCGGCGGCCGTGCGCGACGTCCTGTTCAGTGCCGGCGGCGCGCTGCGTGTGCCGCACGGCGCGCGCCTGGTGATCGAACTCGGTACCCATTGTCCGGAAGCGATCAGGGGCCATCGCGGCCGAGGTCAGTGCGCGCGGGGCGCAGCTGGTCGAAGCGCCGATGACCGGCAGCGTGCACGACGCCCTGCATGGCTAAGCTGGGCTTTATGGTGGGGGCCGACGACAGCGCGCTGCGCAAGGCCCGGCCGCTGCTGGAGGAAATCGGACGCTCGGTATTTCACTTCGGTCCTCCCGGTGCGGGAAACAACGCCAAGCTGGCGCTCAACCTGCTGGTGGGCGCGATGGCCCATGGCCTGGGCGAGGCGCTGGCGCTGCTGACGGCGCAGCACTTGAGCGTGCCCTCGTTTCTCGATGCGCTGGCTTAGGCAGCGGACTGGCCTCGCCCCTGTACCGGCGGATCGGCGAGCGCTATCTGCTGGGCGACTCGGTGGCGCGCTTCTCGCTCGCCAATCTGGAGAAGGACATGCTGCTGGTGCGCGCGGGGCGCAGGCGCTGGGCGTGCGCCACGCCGTGGCCAGCGCCGTGATCCGGCCGCTCGCCTGCATGGATGACAGCTTCAAGCAGCAGGACTATTCGTCGATGCTGGCCTGGATGGTCAAGGAGGGTGCATGCACAGAATAGCCTTGCTGGTGTCGGCAGGCGCGCTGGCGACGGGCGCAGTCGCCGGGACCGGACCGGAGCTCGAACTGCACGGGGAGCTAGGCGTGCAGCGCGCGTATGCGAGCGGTTCCTTCGGAACCGGCGCTGGCCCGGCTGGACGCCGGCCTGTCCGGCCAGATCCGGACCGAGCGCTGTTCGGCCAGGATCGGCTTGCGCTGGCGCGCGGACGACTATCTGGCGCCGGACCGCCAGCACAGCGGCGAGCTGCGTGAAGCGGCCGCCGAGTGCCAAGGCAGGGCGCATGGCTGCTCAAGGTGGGCCGCCAGGTCGTTGTGTGGGGCAAGGCGGACAACTTCCGCGTGCTCGATGCGGTCCACCCGTTCGACTACCGCGAATTCCTGCTCGAGTCGAAGGAAGAAGCGCAGCCTACCGCTCACGATGGCCAGAGTGGAACGCAAGGTGGGCGAGAGCGACGCCGCGCAGTTGCTGCTCATTGCAGAGCGCCGCAGCGATATCCTGCCCGGACCGCAAGACCGGTTCGCCGCGCTGTTTCCCCAAGGCGCACTCGATCGGGCGGCAGCGCCTTTGCCGGTCTCGGACCAGCCCGGGCTCGGCCTGGAAGTGGGAGCATACGGGCCAGCAGCTCGGGTACACCTTCAATCTGCTGGAGCGCTGGTCGCCGCAGGACCGGTATGGCTTGGCACCGCAAACGGCAAGCCTGGTCCGGGAACCCTATCGCCAGCGGCTCGCCGGTGGCAGCTTCGATCTGGCCGTGGGCGCCTGGGTGCTGCGGGGCGAGGCGATGCGCACCGCGCGTCTGGCTGCCCGCTTCCATGCTTGCTGCTGCTTAGGCATGCGGCCTGTGTATGCGCCATATGGGCAGACAGCCTGGGTGGCGGGCGCCGACCGCAGCGTCGGCGAGTATTTTCTCAGCGCCCAGCTGTTCGAGAGTCGCGTGACCGGCGGCGAGGCGGAACCGCTGGCTTAGGCCCGGACCCAGCGGCTGCTGAGCCTGTCGGCCACGCACGCCTTCCTGCAGGACCAATTGCAGGCCAGGCTGTTCATCGCCCGCGATCTGCGCGAGGACGGAACCTGGTTGAGCATCAGCGCGGAGCACAGCTTCGGGTCAGGGTGGGAGTTGAGTGCGGGGGTCGACCTGTTCGACGGCCCGGACAGGTCCGCGTTTGGACGGATACAGCAGCAAAGCCGGATCAAGCTCGGGATGAAATGGCGTCGCTGATGAAAGGAGCGGGGATGGCAGGCACGGACTGGCGCGCACGCGCCGCCAGATTGGACATGGACGGCCGCGCATTCATCGGCGGCCAGCGCGTTTGGGCCTGTTCGGGCGAACGCTTCGATAACTATTCGCCGGTGGACGGGCGTTTGCTGGGCCAGGTGGCGCGCGGCGCAAGCGGCGACGTCGACGCGGCCGTTGCCTGTGCCCGCAGCGCCTTCGACGACGGGCGCTGGGCCAGCCAGCCATGCCGGCTGCAGCGCAAGCGCATCCTGATCCGCTTCGCCGATCTGGTCCTGGCGCACGCCGACGAGCTGGCACTGCTCGAATCGCTCGACATGGGCAAGCCGATCAGCCAAAGCCGGAGCCTGGACGTGCCGCTGACCGCGGACTGCCTGCGCTGGTACGGCGAGGCGACCGACAAGGTGTACAGTGAAATCGCGCCCACCGACGGGCGCAGCCTGGCGCTGGTGACGCGCGAGCCGGTGGGCGTGGTGGCGGCCGTGGTGCCGTGGAATTATCCGATGCTGATGGCGGCGTGGAAGGTCGCTGCCGGCTGCCAGCCGCCGCAAACAGCGTCGTGCTCAAGCCGTCGGAAAAATCGCCGCTGACGGCCATGCGGCTGGCCGAGATGGCCATGGAAGCGGGCCTGCCGGAGGGCGTGTTCAACGTCGTGCCCGGCATGGGAACGGAGGCCGGCGCGGCCCTGGCCCTGCACATGGACGTCGATTGCATCGCCTTTACCGGCTCCACCCGCGTGGGCTTAAGCAGATCGTCCAGATGGCCGGGCAATCGAACCTGGAAGCGCGTCTTCACTGAGCTTGGTGGCAAGTCGGCCAACATCGTGTGCGCCGATTGTCCGGACCTCGATGCGGCCGTGCGCACCTCGCTGCGTGCCGTCTATTTCAACCAGGGGCAAAGCTGCAATGCGCCTTCGCGCCTGTTGCTCGACGAGCGCATCAAGGACGCGTTTCTCGCCAAGGCGCTGGCCATGCTGCCCGCGTTCGCGCCGGGCGACCCCCTTGACGATGCAACGGTCATGGGCGCCATTGTCGATCAAGTCCAGATGAACACCGTGCTGGGCTACATCGATGCTTAGCCAGGCCGAAGGTGCGCGCCTGCTTGCCGGCGGGCGCCAGCTGCGCCAGGAATGCGGCGGGCTGTATCTGGCGCCAAGCGCTGTTCGACCGGGTCGGCAGCGACATGGCGATCGCGCGCGACGAGATTTTCGGCCCGGTGCTGTCGGTGTTCAGCTTTGGCAGCATCGGCGAGGCGGTGTGCATGGCGAACGCGTCGCCGTATGGTCTGCAGGCGGCCGTCTGGACCGCGGACCTTCAAAGTGCGATCGGCACCGCGCGCGCTGCGCGCCGGCACCGTGCACGTGAACCAATATGGCGGCGACGACATGACCGTGCCGTTCTGGGGCTACAAGCAGTCCGGCAACGGCCGTGACAAATCGCTGCACGCGCTCGACAAGTACACGGAACTGAAGACGACCTGGATCAAGACTGGCTGAGGCCAGCGGTGTTTTGTGCAAGAGGTGAAACAAGATGAAAGTACTGATTACCGGCGCGACCGGATTTGTGGGCAGCGCGCTCGCGGCCAATTTCCTGGCCCGTTCGATCCCCGTGGTGGCCCTGTCGCGCAAAGACCCTGACGGGGCGCGCACGGTCGCTGCGGTGCGTGCCGCCGCGGGCGGCTTCGGCCTGGATATCGGGCACGCGATTCCCGCCCACCTGCAAGTGATCGACGTTACCTGGCCGGAGCTGGAAAAGTCGCTGCCCGCAGCGGTGCTGGCCGGGGTCACGCATGCCTGGCACTGCGCGGCCGAGATGAGCTACCTGCTTAGGCCAGGCTGGCGTCGTCGTTCGAGGCCAATGTCGGCAACAGCACCCGGCTGTTCGAGATGCTCGGTTCGCAGGTGCCGGGATTCGAGCGCTTCTACTACGTCTCCACCGCCTATGTGGCCGGGATGCAGGGTGGGGCGGTGACGGAGCAGTTGCACGTGCGGCCACGCCTGATCAACCCGTATCAACTGTCGAAATGGGGCGCCGAGCAGGCGCTGCACCTGCTCCACATGAAGTCGCAAGTGCCGCTCACGATCTTCCGGCCCTCGGTGGTGACCGGTCATCGCCGCTCCGGCTGGACGGTGCGCAATGGCTTCGGCATCTACATGTTCATCGACGCTGCTGCGCGCCTTTGCCGCGGCGGGGAACATGCATGTCAAGATCGACATGAAGCCGCGCGTTCGCCCGGATCTGATTCCGATCGATCAACTGGCGCAGGACGCGGTGGTGCTCACGTCGCGCGAAGGCGGACGCCAGGGGTGCGAAGTATTTCACTGCACGGGCGGGCTGGGCGTGTCGAGCCACGCGATCATGGCGTGCTTTGCCGAGGCGGCAGGGATCGACATTTCGTTCGGCGCACCGGTCACGTCGCGCGAACTCAAGTTTGCGCGCGCCATCGAACTGAATATGCCGTTCGCGAATACGGAATGGGCGTTCGGCCGACTTCCAGCTCGACCGGGTGCTGGCCCGCAGTGCGCCGCCGGAACCCCTGACGATGCGCGAGCTGTCACGCCTGGTCGACTGGCATCTGGGCGAAGCCGTGCAGGAAGCCCTTACGGCGTGACCGGGTCCTTGACCTCGTTCAGCGGGTCCCACTCGGCCCAGTCGTCGCCGAACAGTTCGCACGGGTGCTGAACCCGCTCGGAGCCGTTGCCGCAGGCCAGAGAATCGGCCGGGCAATACTTGTCGCATCCCCAGCAGATCCGCTCGGGGTGCAGGGGAATGACGGGGAATTTCTTGGTCATGCGACCGGCTTCCAGCGGCACCCGCACTGGCCGCCGCATCCGGCGCCCTCGGACGGGCCGTCGATCACGTCGAGTCCGGCTTGCAGGATGGCGTTGCGCAGCGCGTCGGCCGTGGCGCGCTGTTCGTCATAGGAAATGGCGGCGCGCGCTTGCGCGAGCGTGATGCGCACGGTGTCGACGCCGTCGACGCCGTCGAGGGCCGCGCCCACGCGCATGGCGACCGGTTCGGTCAGCATTTCAGGAATAGTCAGGGTCAGTGTCTGCATGGTTTTTCTCAGGCTTGGTAAGCGATACGTGGTGGAGCGGCAGCGCGTTGCTTCGCTGGCCGCGGTGGGGACGATGGGGGCGATGGGGGAGAATGCTTTGCGGCGGGCGCTTGCGCGAGCTGGAACACGCTCACCAGGTGCACCAGGCCCGTGGTCTGGTCTTCGAGCGCGTGGGCGGCGGCGGCCGCTTCTTCCACCAGCGAGGCGTTCTGCTGGGTCACGTCTTCCATTTCCGCGATCGCCTGGTTGATTTGTTCGATGCCGCCCGACTGTTCCTTGCTGGCGGCCGTAATTTCACCCATGATGTCGGTCACGCGCCGCACGTGTTCGACGATGTCGTGCATGGTGCTGCCCGCCTTGCCGACCGAGTCGCCGATCAGGGCCTTGATTTCGCGCGCCGCATTGGCGCTGCGCTGGGCGAGGCTGCGCACTTCCGAGGCCACGACCGCGAACCCGCGTCCCTGTTCATGCCGCGCGCGCGCCGCTTCGACTGCCGCGTTCAGGGCCAGGATATTGGTCTGGAAGGCGATCCCGTCGATCACGGAAATGATGTCGGCAATCTTGTTGGACGAGGCGCTGATCGATGCCATCGTGCGCACCACGTCTTCGACCACGGCGCCGCCCTCGATCGCCACCTGCGATGCCGACTGGGCCAGCATGTTCGCCTGCTGCGCGTTGTCGGCGTTCTGGCGCACGGTCGAGGTCAGTTCTTCCATCGACGACGCGGTTTCCTCCAGCGCGCTGGCCTGCTGTTCGGTGCGGGACGACAGATCGAGGTTGCCGCAGGCGATCTGCGCGGAGGCCGTGGCAATCGATTCGGCCCCGGTGCGCACGTCCGCGACGATGCTTAGGCCAGGCCCGCGTTCATCCGCTTCCAGGGCCACGAACAGGCACCCGATCTCGTCGCGCGAGGAGGGTTCCAGGCTGCGCCGCAGGTCGCCGCTGGCCACGGCTTCGGCAAATTCGACGGCGCGCTCGAGCGGCGGCACGATGGCGCGCACCAGCCGGTAACCGACCACGGCGGACACGAGCAGGGCGCCCAGCATGCCGAGCGATACAGATATTGCGCACGAACAGGTAGGTATTGTCATTGTCCTGGAAATCGGCCTTGGCGACGGCCAGCTGCAGCGCGATCAGGGCGTCGACACCGTGGCGGACGGGCACGAAGCCGGTCCTGACGGGACCGTTGAAGAGCGCCGTGGCGCGCTCGCGGTCGCCGCCGCGGATCGCCGCGACCGCCGGGGCGATACCCGTTTCAAGCAGGCGCGCGCGGTCGCTCGCAAACTGCTCGGCCAGTTTCGCTTCCTCGGCCGTCAGTGTGCTCGCCATGTAGTCGGACCACAGCGCCGAGATGGCGGCCGCGTTGGTGTCGACTTCGCGCATCAGCGTGGCCGCGGCATCGGGTTCGGCGGCCAGTGCCAGCGACAAATTGAGCTGGTTGGTATTGAGCAGGCGGATCATCTGGTCGAGCTGGGACAGCGGCACCAGGCGGTCGTTGTACAGCGAGTGCATGCTCTGATTGGCAATGCCCAGATTGGTGATGCCGATCAGTGCGCCCAGCAGCAACTGCGCCGCCAGGAAGACGAGGACGAGAATCAGCCGGGTTTTAATGGTCAGTTTCTTCAACATGGGAACATTCGCGGTGGATGGTGGGGCAAGCTGTCATACCTGCACAGCGTACCGTTTGCGACGTCGCCAGTCACCGCAGAAAATTGATGTACATCAACTTTCCTTGCAAGAAAGTCAGTGGCGGCTTCTTTGATTTCTCTGCCGCAATTTTTTGATACACATCAAGGCGTCTTGCGCGCGTCTGTTCTAAGATCCATGCACGCACACTGCGCTCTCTCAATGACGGAATCGTGATGACACTCCTCCTGTTCGCAATGCCCGGCAACGAATCAATGGCGGCCGCCCTGTGCCGGGCGGGCGCGGGCGAGGCTGGCGCCTGGGAAGTGCGCCGTTTTCCCCGACGGTGAAAGCCATGTGCGCTTCGCGGCGGACGTGCGCGGGCGCGACGTGGCGATTGTGTGCAGCCTTGACCGCCCCGACGACAAGGCCATCGCGCTCTACCTGGCCGCCTGCGTGGCGCGCGAGCTGGGCGCCCGGCGCGTCGGGCTGGTGCTGCCGTATCTAGCGTATATGCGGCAGGACAAGCAATTCCATCCGGGCGAAGGCATCACCGCGTCCCACTTCGCGCGCCTGCTGTCGGGCGTATGCGACTGGATGGTGACGGCCGATCCGCACCTGCACCGCATCCATCACCTGAGCGAGGTGTACGCGGTGCCGACCCGCGTGGTGCATGCCGCGGGGCCGATCTCCCAGTGGATCAGGGACAATGTCACAGCGCCGGTCCTGGTCGGGCCGGACGCCGAGAGCGAGCAATGGGTCGCGCACGTGGCGGCGCTGGTCGGCTGTTCGTTTACCACGCTGCAAAAGACCCGGCTGGGCGACCGCGACGTGGCCGTCTCGGTGCCGGAAATCGATGCGGGCCGCGCCAGCACGCCGGTACTGGTGGACGATATTGCCTCCACCGCGCGCACGATGATGGCCGCTGCGATCCGGTTGCAGGCGCTGGGGATGGCCGCGCCCGTGTGCATCGCGGTGCATCCGCTGTTTGCTTAAGCAGCGCCTACGCCGACTTGCTGGCCGCTCCCGTGGCGGCGGTGGTCAGCTGCGACACCGTTGCCCATCCCAGCAACCGGATCAGCATGGCGGGCGCCATTGCTTAGGCGCGCCATCCTGGACGTGTGCGCAGCGCCTTGAGCGCCTATTCGTGAGGCTTGATCGGCCGCACGTGGCCTAAGCCATTTCGGCAGCCGAGTAGTAGCGATTGAGGGCGGCCCACCAGACGCCGGTCTGGCGCTCGGCAAGCAGGGCGCTTCCGAGCAGATCGCGGTCGCCGCCCGACAGCGACTTCTGCGACAGGTAGATGCCGGTCTTAATCCATGGCAGTTCGTCGAGCGGCTCGATGCGCAGCTGCGGCAGCAGCGATTCCACGCGCGGGTCGTCGCGCAGCGCGCTTAGGCCAGCGCGGTGGGCGGCATGATGGTCACGTCGGCCATCCCGTGCGCCATCAGGCGCCCGATCGTGATCGGATCCGGTTCCATGAATACGCGGCCCTGCGCGTGCAAAGCCTTGACCAGGGCGCGGTACTGCTCGCCGTAGTCGTAGCCGCGCACGAGCGCCACGCGCAGCGATTTCCGGGACAGCAGTTCCTCAAAGTTGCGGATGGGTTCGCGCTTGCCCGTGAGCGAAATGAGCGTCGCGCGCGATTCGACCAGCGGCACGAACAGGCCGAAGCGGTCGCGCTGCGCGGTCTGGGTGGCGGCCAGCAGCATGTCGGCGCTGCTTAGGCTCGAACATGGCTTCCAGCCGGATGCGAGGCACCAGGGACCAGCGGAAGCTGCAGCCGGTCTTGGCCGAGATGATTTTGAACACGTCCGGCATCACGCCATAGGCTTCGCCCCCTCGGAAGGCGACGGTTTGTCCGGATTGTGCGGACGGCAGGAGAATGACGCGTGAACAGGTGGCCTGGGCTTAAGCAGCAGCAGCGCGGCGGCAAGCAGGCAGACGGCCAGACGGGCAACGAAGCGTTGGTTCACGGTGGCGCTTTCCGGGAAGGAGAGGACTGTCGGCCTATTCTCTCCCAAGAACCGTCAAAAGCCAAGAAGCGGGCGCTATGCGCCGTAGACCGTCAGGAACAGCCAGGCTTAAGCAGTCCCAAAAAGAGCGCGGCATGGCCCGCCCGTTCCAGTCCCGCCCGGACGACGGGCGTTGTGGCTGGCCTGAGCAAGGCGGCCAGCAAGGTTGCCGTGTTGATGGCCGCGCGCAGCAGCGCCTCGCTCAGCACCACGCCGATCGACCAGGCGGCCCACCACAGTGCGAAGGCTGCCAGATAGGCTTGCAGGCCATACGCATAGTATTCCCCGAAAGGCCCGCCGTAGGCGATCTGCTGATGCAGGTGAAAGGCGGGTGTCGCCAGCGCGAGCGGCAGCAGCAGGTATTTGGCAAGCGGATGGTCGAGCCGCGAGCGCCGCGTCGCCAGGGCGGCTTGCACATAGGTTTGCATCACCGCGCGCGCACTCGTGCGCGGCGCAAGGGGGCGCCGCCTGCCGCCGCCAGGGCCGCCGCCAGCAGCGTGGGATCGGCCAGCGCCAGTCCGTAGCGCCAGCTGCGGCCCGACGCGAGCTGCAACGACAGGCCGGGGCAGGGAAGCGGCAGGCTCCAGAAACGAAGCGCGGCGATTTCTGCGGGGGCAAATGCGATCCGGCTCGCGCCCCTGGTCAGCACCAGCGTGCCGTTTTCGAGCGTCGCCCTGGCAGAAAAAAGCAGCAGCACGCACCAGGCGGCCACCTCGGGGGCCAGGAACAGGGCCGCGAACAGGCGCATTTGCGCCAGCGTGTTGGTGCGCAAGGCGTCGTTCGACAGCAGCGCCAGCAACATCCACAGCAGGCCGCCCGTGCCGCGATCCGCAACAGGCCGGCGGCGATGCGGGCTGCCGGTGGCAGCACGGCGACGTGCAGCGCGGGCATCGGCACGCCTGCGGGCGGCGCCCCCATGGCCACGGCGGCGCACCGACGGCGCCAGCGACCATGCGGCCAGGATCACCAGGAAGGCGCTGGCGGCGCGGCCCACCCAGTCGCCCCACAGCACCATCAGCGTGGGGGCGGGCGTGCGCGCGGCGACGTCGGCGATCACCAGCGTGCGCTCGCCCATGCGCGTTCCCGCCAGGACGGTGCCGCGGGCGTCGATCACCGCGCTGTAGCCGTTGGTCGTCACGCGGAACTGGGGCAGGCGCGTTTCGATGCTGCGGAAAGCGGCCACCGCCTGGTGCAGCTGTGCGCCCAGCGGATCGGCGGTGAACCAGGAATCGTTGGACATGGTCAGGATTGCCTGGGCCCCGAGGCGGGCCCCGGCGATCGCGAGGCTGGCGTCGGTGTCGTCGCGGCAGATCAGGGGCAGCACGGGGATCTCGCGGCCGCCGCGCAGCTTCAAGGGGAACACGCGCGCGCCATTGCCGGCGCGCCAGGCGCCGCTCCATGGCAGCAGGCGCCGTACCGCAGGCACATCGAGCCAGGCCTAAGCAGGTACTCGGTCAGCGGGAACAGGCGCGTCTTGCGATAGAAGCCCAGCAGGCCGGTGCCCGGCTGAACGAAGGCTGCCGCATTGTATTCGCCGCTGCTGTCGCTGTCGTAGGTGCCGAACACGAAGGGCACGCCCGCCGCGTCGACGATGTCGGTGATCTGGCGGTCGAAGTCGGCGCCAAGGCTTCGCTCTTGGGGTGGCCGAAGGTGGTCGGGTAGGCGGTCTCGGACCACAGGACCGCGTCGGCATGCTGGCGCATGACGGCGTCGTAGCTCATCGCGAAGTGGGTGTCGAGAATCTCGCGCACCACCGCGTGCGTGCCCCGTTCCTGGCGCTGCCGCTCATAGGCGGCGAGGTTCGACTGGATCAGCCCCACGCGCAAGGTGGTGCCGCTGGCGGACGGCGTGCCCGACACGGCGGCCAAGCCATGCAGCTACCAGCAGCAGCGGAATCAGCGCGGCCAGCGCCAGCGGCGCGGCGGCGGCGCGCCAGCCAGCCGGCGCGCCGGGCCAGCGCGGCCGACACGGCTTCATTGGACAGTAGCAGCAGGACGGTCAGGCATGGCGGCGCCGCCCACATCGGCCCCCTGGCGCAGCAGGCGCGCCGGATACAGTCCGTGGCCCAGGGTGTCGCCCAGCAGCTTGGGCAGCAGCCACTCCGCGGCGACCCAGGCCGCCGTGCCCGCCAGGGCGGCGCACACCGCGCCATGGCGGCGCAGCACGCTGCGCCGGACCAGGGCGAACGCGAGAAACTGGGGCTGAAACAGGGGCGCCGCCAACAGCAGGATGGCCAGACCGGCTAGGCGCGCCGATCTGTACATACTGGCCCAGCGCGATGCCGAACCAGGCGAAGCTTCACCGCCGTGAAGGCGAGCGCCATGCCCCAGGCGCGCAGCAGCGTGCCGCCCAGCGTGGCGCCGGCGTCGAGCGCGCGCAGCCAGGGAACGAGAAAGACGAAACCGAGCAGCCACGCGTGGCCGCCCCGCACGTACAGCGCGCCCATGGCGGCGCTGGCGAGGATGGCCGCAGCGGCAAGCAATGGCGGCCGGTTCAGCTGCCGCCTCCGGGTGTGTGAACGGGCGGCGGAATGACGACCCGCCGCGGCGGCAGGCCGGGCGGCGCCAGTTCGGGCGGCACCACGCGGTTGTCCGGCATGGGAATGGGGCGGTTGTTGGCGTCGACCAGCTGGAAGTCGGGCGCGAACATCAGGATCGCTTCGATCGGCTGGCCGTCATCGGTGCTCTGGTGATGGCGCACATAGCCTTTCGGCAGGGGGAAGTCGTCGGGCACGGCCAGTCCCACCAGCGGCGGGCTGGTTCCCGGCGGCGAGAACGCGCCCAGGCCGGAATGGATGCCGCGCTGGTGCAGGCGCTCGATCACTTCGGCCATGGTCGGCTTTTCGCCGCGCGCGACGTAGCTGCTCAGGTCGCGCGTGGGATCGGCGTCGCCTTCCGGCGGCGCATGCGGGGCAGGCGGCGGCAGGCCGGAGGCGGTCACGCCGGCGGCATGCTGCGGGGGCGGCGTGACCGCCATGCTGGCCGGGGCCGCAGGGCCGCCGGTCCAGGACGGCGTCCACAGCACCAGCAGCGCGGTCACGCCCGCCACCGCGAGCACGAACGCGATGGCGAGGCGGCCGCCCGACAGGCGCCAGGGGCGGCCGGCCGCATCCGGAGCGTGACGGTCCGGCGGCGTGGAACGCGGTGGCTTATCCAAGGCCCGGCGCTTTCAGCTTAGGGCGTGGCGGGATTGTAGGTCGATACGGCCCAGCCGATGCGCTCGTGCCCGTACTGGTTCCAGATCGGGTTCTTGCCGCCGGTGATGGTCGAATAGCGCGGTGCGCCGCTGCCGGTGGAAGAGCCCCACAGGCCGGCGCTGACGGTGCTGCCGTTGTAGGTCGGGTGGGTGTCGTCCGACTGGATGTAGTCGTAGCTGCTGCCCGACGAGACGAAGTGGGTGTTGGCGTCGCGGATCGTCGCACGCAGGGTGGTCGTGATGCGCGTGACGTAGCTCGCTTCGCTCTCATGGGCCACGTAGCGGAGCGCGTCGGCGTCGACCTGGCCGTCGCTGTTGCTGTCGTAGTCCGCGCCCATGTACTGGGCGAAGTTATCGGCGCACAGGAAGCCTTTTTGGCGCGCCACGTCGCACATCATGAAGTTCATCCTGGCCAGCTAAGCAGGAATTTGTCCTGCATCTTGACGGTCGCGCCGGTGTTCAGGTCCTTGCAGGAGCTTTGGACATTGTCGGTGGCGTAGCCCGGATAGTGCAGGTTGGAGATGACCTTGAGCTTCACGCCGGAATAGGCGTTGGCGTTGATGTAGTCCATCGCCGCCGTCACATAGGTCTTGCAGCTGTTTTCCGCCGCCGTCAGGACGTTGTAGTTGCAGGTGCCGGTCTGGCTCTTGAAGCTGGTGCGCGCCTGCAGGCCGTCATTGCCGCACATTTCGAAGGTCACCACACGCGTGTTACTCGCTTGCATGTACGAGCGCTCTGCCACGATCTTGTTGTTGTACACGTCGGAAGCGACGGCGCCGGACTTGGTGCGGCGCACGCTCTCGATGTCGGCGCCCCATTGCGCGGACAGGTATTCCGCGTTCACGGTCGGTGCCGCGTACTTGGCCGCGCTGCTGACGGAACCGTTGTAGCCAAGCGTAGATGGAATCGCCGTAGGCGACCGAGCGGTACTTGGTGCTGGTGCTAGCCCGGTCGATGGTCCAGGAGGCGTTCTGGTTCAGGGTGCTGGCGTTCGCCTCAGGAACGAGGACGAGCAGGGCGAGGCAGGGAAGAAGGGTGTGCAAGGAACGACGGAAGCGAGTGCTCATGTAGTGTCTCCTTTTTAAGTTATTAATATATCAAACCATTTTTTTCCTATCCAATCGAACTGAGCAGTTAATGTATTGCAGAATCCGGCGGCGATGCCAACCGAACATGCAAAACGCATGAAAAACATTAAATAAAGTTTATTTGTTGTATGCATGCAGCGCTTGGCGCGGCAGGCTCTACAAAGTCGACCGCCGTTACTGGGCCGCTGGTGCAGGCGTGGCGAAGCACGCTTCCGAGATGACGGTCGCGCGCAAAATCTGCTCGGTGTCCACGCGTGCCAGGCACGCCATCGATCGTGCAGCCGGGGTTGGTGGTGTAAAAGACGCGCGGACTGTCTGGCGGCGCGCGGCTGATTTGCCCGGCGCGCTGGTCCGCGCCGCATCCGCTGAGCAGCAGGGCCAGGGCGCACAGCGCGGCAGCAGGGCAGGGATGGAACATGGCGGCTTTCATTGCGTCGAAAACTGCAGTGTATAAGCGTTATGACAACGAAACCAACGGTAAAATATAGATGGAAATACCACGCGGATGCCGTCAGCGGCATTCATATTGACCCTCTCTATTCTCAAGGAGCAGCAGCATGGCGTCGAAGAAGATTCTGTTTTTGGTCGGTGATTTTGCCGAGGATTACGAAACGATGGTGCCCTTCCAGGCGCTGCGCATGATCGGCCACACGGTGCATGCGGTCTGCCCCGGCAAGCAGGCGGGCGACAAGATCAAGACGGCGATCCACGATTTCGAAGGGGACCAGACCTATACCGAAAAGCCGGGGCACCTGTTTGCCCTGAATGCCAGTTTCCACGAAGTCGAGGTGCCGCGGTACGACGCCCTGATGATCATTGGCGGCAGGGCGCCCGAGTATCTGCGCCTCAATGAGCGTGTGATCGAGATCATCCAGGAGTTCGCGAAGGCGGACAAGCCGATCGCGGCGGTCTGCCACGGCGCGCAATTGCTGGCGGCAGCCGATGTCATTCGCGGCAAGCGGATTTCCTGCTATCCGGCCTGTTCGCCCGAGGTGCGCCTGGCCGGGGCCGAGTACGCGCAGATTGAAATCGATCAGGCCGTCACGGACGGACGTTTCGTCACCACAGCCGGCCTGGCTAAACCATCCGCAATGGCTGGCGCAGTTCCTGGCCGTGCTGGGAAGCGAAATCCGGCCGTAGGACGCGGGGGCAACGTTCTTGAGACGACTCTCCGGGGGAACGTTGCCCAATAGCCCGCCGAAAGCATTATCAGATACACTATTGACCCTTGCGCAACCACCGGAGTATCCCTTGAGTCTGTTCCGAACCAAAAGCATTGATCACATGCTCGCGCACGCGCGGCGAAGGCGCGCTGCGCAAAGTCCTGGGCCCGCTCGACCTTGTCCTGATGGGGATCGGTGCCATTGTCGGCACCGGGATTTTCGTGCTGACGGGAACCGGGGCCGTGACCGCCGGACCGGCACTGACGCTGTCGTTCATCATCGCCGCCTTTGCCTGCGCCTTCGCGGCCCTGTGCTACGCCGAATTCGCTTCCGCCGTGCCGGTGGCCTAGCTCGATCTACACATACAGCTATGCCACGATGGGCGAACTGGTCGCCTGGATGATCGGCTGGGACCTGATGCTGGAATACGGCCTGGCCACCTCGGCCGTGTCGGTCGGCTGGTCGGGTTACTTCCAGTCCCTGATCGGCGGCTTCGGCTACCATCTGCCGGTGGCCCTGACCGCGGCGCCCGGCGCCGTTCCCGGCGTCGAGACCCTGATCAACCTGCTTAGCGCTGCTGATCATGCTGGTGCTCACCGCCATGCTGTCCTGGGGCGTGCGCGAATCGGCCCGCCTGAATGGCGTGATGGTCGCCATCAAGATTGCCGTGGTGCTGCTGTTCATCGTGGTTGGCGTCGGCCACGTCAAGCTTTAGCCAACTGGACCCCGTTCATGCCGTTCGGAATGAATGGCGTAATGAGCGCCGCGGCGCTCGTGTTCTTCGCCTTCATCGGCTTCGACGCGGTGACCTCGGCGGCCGAGGAAGTCAAGCGCCCGGGCGCGACCTGCCGATCGGCATCATCGGTTCGCTGCTCGTGTGCACCGTCCTGTACGTGCTGGTCAGCCAAGCATCATGACCGGCATCGTACCGTTCGCGCAGTTTGCCGGGGTCGACCATCCGGTCTCGCTGGCCTTGCAGGTGGCCAAGGAAAACTGGGTGGCCTAGCTTTGTCGACCTGGGCGCCATTCTCGGCATGATGACCGTGATCCTGGTGATGACCTACGGCCAGACCCGGGTCATCTTCGCCATGTCGCGCGACGGCTTGCTGCTTAAGCGCGCCTGTCGCGCGTGTCGCCGCGCTTCGGCACCCCATTCTTCGCCACCTGGGTGGTCGGCATCGTGTTCGGCCTGATCGCCGCCGTGGTGCCGCTCAATGTACTGGCCGAGCTGATCAACATCGGCACGCTGGCCGCCTTCTGCCTGGTTTCGGTGGCGGTCGTGGTGCTGCGCCGGACCCGCCCCGAGCTGCCGCGTGCGTTCCGCTGCCCGTGGGTGCCGGTGGTGCCCGGGCTGGCCATCCTGTTCTGCGTGGCGCTGATGACCTTCCTGAGCAAGACGACCTGGATCGCCTTCGGCGTCTGGCTGCTGCTGGGCCTGGCGATTTACTTCGGGTATTCGCGCAAGCGCTCGCTGCTGCATCGCTGATCGATGCGGCGGGCTCGTCACCTACAGCACGTAGGTGACGACGGTAAAGTAGTGCACCGTGCTGCCGCCGATGACGAACAGGTGCCAGATCCCGTGCGCGTGGCGCAGGCGTGCGTCGAGCACGTAGAACACGATGCTTAAGCCGTATAGATCAGACCGCCCGCGGCGAGCCAGGCAAAGCCGTCGCTGCCGAGCGCGGCGCGCAGTGGCACCAGTGCCGCCAGCGCGGCCCATCCCATGACAATATAGATCGCCATCGACAGACGGCGCGCGCCGCCGTTGGGCCGCAATTCCTGCAGCACGCCGAGCAGGGCCAGGCCCCACACCACGCCGAACAGGGACCAGCCCCAGGGGCCGCGCAGCGATACCAGGCAGAACGGCGTGTAGCTGCTTAAGCAATGAGCAGGTAGATGCCGTGATGGTCAAGCTTGCGCAGGATGTCCTTGGCCGGACCCTGCAGGCTGTGATACAGCGTCGAGGCGCTGTACAGCACGATCAGCGTGGCGCCGTAGATGGACACGCTGACGATCTTCCATGGATCGCCATGCGCCCTGCGCTCAGCACGACCAGCATGACCGTGCTTAAGCCACGGCCAGTGCAGCTTACGCCAGATGGGTCCATGCGTTCAGTTTTTCCCCGTGGTACATCGACTGCTCCTGCTGATCGTGCATCCCAGCTTCCGCCAATCAGAAGGTGCAAGCGCGCACCATTGTAGTTGATGCGGCTCAGGAGCCTAAGCAAAACAGGGTGCCGAAGATACCGACCGCCAGTTCCACCCAGGTCAGCATGAACAGGATCGCCAGCACGGCGCCGATCATGAGGCGGTAGCGCGTTTGCTGAACCAGGCGCGCTGCCAGCACGTACAGCGATCCGGTGAAGGCGACCAGGGCGCTTAAGCAATGACGAAGTCGGACAGGGTCCAGTTCACTTCCCCGCTGAACTGCATGCCCAGCAGCGGGATTAGCAGCACGCCGGCGGTCACCAGCATGACGATGGCCAGGCCCCTGATCACGGGCTGGGTGTGGCTAAGCGTCTTCACGGCGGGTGGCGGTTCTCATCATCAGTCTCCTTCTCGGTTAGCAAACGGTGACCGTGACTGTAGACTGGCTGTGTGAAGCGAGGATGCGCTCCCGGTGAAGCGGATCAGGATTTGTTGTTGTCGATGATGGACCGTGCCAGCTTGTCCATGCGCTCGGCGTTGGCCACGATCATGGCCACGGCGGTAGCCATCGCGTCGACCCGCTTCTGTTTGAGGTCGACGCCGGGCCGGATCACGTCCGCCGGGACGCCATCGGCGCGCAGCGCCTGGCCTTCGGGCGGCGCGCAGGGGCGCTTGTCGTCGCATTCGGCCAGGCGCGCCAGCAGGCCCAGCTCGTCATCCCTGAGCGCTTCCTTTTGCTCGCGGCGCGTGTTCATGTCCTTCATGATGTTGGCCAGGTCGGCATAGGCCTCGGTGGCGGCGGCCTTGCAAATGGCCATGATCATTTCGCCGATGTCGGCTTCGGTCATGTCGCCCGGGGCCAGTTCGCGGGTCAGCGCGATCAGTTCGCGCATGCCCTTGTCGACCGCCACGCCGTCGTTGCGCGCCACGGCCAGCACCAGGGCGCGCAGCTTGTAGCGGTCCAGGCGCGCCAGCAGGGGCACGTCAGCCGGCCCGGCTGGCCGCAATCCGCGCGAACACGGCATTGCTGTCGACCCGGCCATTGGCCAGGCGCGGAAGCGGCGCCACCTTCAGGGTGATGATGCGGGGGGCAAGGGCAGGGCGCGCGGCTCGGCCGGGGCGGCAGTGGCGGCGGTACTGGTCAGACACAGTGCAGCGCTGAGTAAGCTCGACAGCATGGTTTTGAACATGGACGCTCCATTCGGACGATGGCGACGGTTGTCACGGGGCAGTATATCTGACAACTACGCAAGTATTTACGACGAGGCAAGAATCTTCCTGATTTTCCATGGCAAGCAGATAATAGGTCGGAAGACCGTGAACGTCTCGCCAACACAAAGTCGCCTTACGCACAGAGGAACAAGTGCCTTTTCCCTGCAATTGTGCCAATTCAATGCTTTGCATCAACTCATTCTGGACTTACAATCACATTCTTTAACTTGGGTATTGGCAACAATCCTGAGGAAAAGACCAACATCAGGTAAAACAGGAAGCCACAAACATGTCTTACAAATTTCTCGGACGGTTGATTCGCGTCGTAGCCCTGCTGACGATGGGACTGGCGACCAGCATGCCTGCGCAGGCGCAGCAAGGCGCCGCATCATGCGGCCATCGCCGCAGGCGTGAACGCCCGCAACGCCACCGTGATCGGCGTGGCACAAGGCAGCACGCGCGCTTGCTGAAATTCGCAA
The DNA here is from genome assembly GCA_024703915.1 of Massilia sp. H-1. Classification (GTDB taxonomy): domain Bacteria; phylum Pseudomonadota; class Gammaproteobacteria; order Burkholderiales; family Burkholderiaceae_D; genus Telluria_A. The sequence continues at coordinate 5,551,594 of CP087969.1, forward strand.
GATCGATTCCCTGCGCTGGATCGGATTCGACGCTGCTTAAGCACCGCCGTCTTCAAGTATGACGAAGTCAAGCGCGACGACACCTCGATCTCGCTGCTCGACCGTACGCGCGGCGTGACGCTGCAAATCGACATGCGCACCAAGAAGGTGATGTCGACCGATACGGCCAGCCGCCGCCGCGAACAGCTGTATGACATCCAGTCGGCAGCGGCCGACCCGGTCAAGGCGCAGGAATCGGGGGCGTCCTTCCAGCAGGCAGGCCGTCAGGCCGGTCCGCTGACCACCCGCGAACGCATGCCGGCAGCTGCCCGCCGCGCCGGTACGCGAAGAAACGCCGCCGTTCTGCTGGACCGACGTGTTTACCCGTCCGACCGGCACCATTCCTGGCCGCGTGGCGGACTGCCCGGCCGGTTACACCCTCACCGGCGGTGCCTGCAAGCGCGCCGCCGATACGATCGCCGCGCCATCGTGCGCCGCCGATTGCCCGGACGGCTACAAAAATGCTTAAGCAATGCCTGCGAGCGTCCGGCCGCCACCAAGGCCAACACCAATGCCCGTGCCGCAGACTGCCCTGAAGGCTTCACCAACACCGGCGGCGAGTGCTTCCGTCTGTCGGCGCCGAATCCGCTGCCAGCGAGCAGCATGACCTGCAAGGGCGGCGAAACGAAGATTGAAAGCCGCTGCTACCGCGCATGCGAATCCGGCTTCAACAGCTCCGGTACCAACTGCGTGCGTCCTGCCAGCACGCTGGCCGCCGACAACCTGTCCTGCAAGGCCGGTTACCAGAAAAATGCCAAGGGCCGTTGCATCGCCGAGTGCGCTGCAGGCTACACCAACAGTGGCGAAGCATGCGTGCGCGCTGCCGACACGGTCGGTGTCGACGCGATGGTCTGCAAAGCGGGCGAAACCCGCACCGGCGGACGCTGCTTCCCGGCCAATGGCAAGTGCGCCAGCGGCGAAGTGCTGCAAGGCGGCCTGTGCTACTTCGCTTGCCCGGCCTAAGCAGCGAAGGCTTCGGCACCGCTTGCGTGGCTAAGCGCACCGAAAGCGTGGGCCCGGTGCGGCCTGGGCGCAGGCAAGGATGCGGCAGCATGCGCCGCCCTGTCGCTCGACCAGGTGGCCAGCGTGCGCCAGCTGGCCCTGGTATTCGGCATGAACGGCGTGACCGGCGCCACGCCGCAAGCCCCGTGCGGCTGCCCTGCAGAAGAAGTACAAGGAATTGAACGACGCCTACGTCAAGGCCCGGGACCTGCCGAAGTTCAAGAAGGTTCGCGACGACTGGGAGCAAGCCAACGGCAAGAGCGAGACCACCTTGCCGATGGATAAAATCGCCAGCGCGTCGGGCGAAGAAGACATGCTGCGCTACGCCGCGCAGCTGGTGGCGATGACCGAACCGGCTGGCCCGTTCGAGACCGCCGCCTATCCAAAGTGCAGCAAGCTGTTTCCAGCTAAGTAATTAGCAGGTTCCCGCATGAGACCCCTACAGGTTACTGTCGGGGTCTCGTCGTTTGCGGGCTACGTAAGCTTCGTATTCGCGCTGCGACAGGGCATGATCGGCCCGCAGATTGGCGTTCGGCGTGCCGCCCGCCGCCGTTGCCGGTGGGCTCGCAGGCGCCTTGGGCGCCGCCGCTTCCGGCTGCAGCACGACCAGCCATTCCGATTTCGAGTGTCCCGCCTTCTTCAGTGCCGTTTCCGGTGCCGCGCTCACGACGGGCGGCGCGGTGACTGCGGCGGCGACGTGTACCGGCTGGATCGCCGGTGCTTAAAGCTTGGGCAGCGGCGCTGCCTTTGCCACCATCCGCACGGCCGCTTTCTGCGGGGCAGGCCGGGCGGCGGGCCGGACGGCGGGCCGGGGCGCGGCCGCGACTGCGACCTTGACTGGCCTGGCAAGGTGCTTGGGCGGGACTGGCGGCGCTGTTTTGGCAACGCTGCGGCGCGCGCCTGGCGGCACGGGCCTGGCCGCTGCGCGCGGCTGCGGCGGAACAGGCGCCGCCTTGAGCGCCACGTGGCGCGGCGCGGGCGCTGGCTTGGCCTTTGGCGCTGCCAGTACCGGTTTGGCCGGGTGCGTGCTTGCCACGGGCGCTGGCCTGGCGACGGCGCGGGGCGCGCTCTGCGCTGGCGCGCAGCGCGACCGGACGCGCCGGGGGTGACGGCGCGCGGCGGGTGGATCACCGGTGCCGGGCGCGCGACAAATACCGGTTCCTCAAACGCGGGGGCGGCAACCGGTGGCACCTCGGCGGGCGCGGCGCGATGCACCGGCTCGGGCGGGGCGCGGTACACCGGCTCGGGCGCGCCCCGGTCGGGCGGATCGTCGGCAGCGGGCGCGCTGTCCTCCGGCTCGCGCTCGGCAGCGCGGGCATAGGCAGCGCGGTCGCCGCGGCAGCTGCGTCGCTCCATCAGTTCGCCGTAACGGTTGAGGCGCCGCTCGATCCGGCAGTTTCCCTCCCAAAACACCTCGCTTTCTCCGCGTTCCAGGCGGCGCTGGCTGCGCTCGTCGCGCCAGTCCTGCGCATCGGCGGCAAGCGGGGCGGCGAGAAGCGCAATGGGGAGCAGGAGCAATGGCAGGCGGTTCATGGCGGTGTCCTTCCGGGCGAGGTAATCCATGGTACGCCTGGCGGTCTGTGCAAATCGTCCCCATCCTGTATCACACGTAAGCAATCGTTTCATGAACACAGGCGGCTGCCCCGGACGTACAATGGTGACAATGTTTCACAGACGGCGCCATCCGGCGGCTCTGAACCTTTCTCGCGCCCCCGACCATGAATGAATTGATTTTCAAGCCACGTGTTGCGCCGCGCAACGGTACCGATGTCCTGATCACGACCGGGGTCGGACTGCTGCAAGTGCTGGTCCTGATCGGCATCCCGGGGATGATCGTGCTGGCCGTCACGCGCGATCTGCGCATTGCCATGCTGTCCATCCTGGCGATCAACACCTTGTTCCTGTTCATGAGCGTGACCAAGGTCATCGTCAGCGATGAAGGCATACGCCTGTCGCGCGTGCTGGGCGGCCCGCGCCTGATCGCGTGGGAATCGGTCAAGCGGGTCGAAGAGGCGCCGCGCAGGGAATTGATCGTGCGTGGCTGGCTGTGGCCGATCTTCCCGCCGCGCGAATTCACGACCTCACTCAGCTCGCTTGGCCACTACCGTATCGAATTTGGCGACAAATCGGTCTATTTCCCGCCGAAGGACGCAGCCAAATTCGTCGCGGCAGTACAGCAGCAACTGGACAAGCGCAGCGCTGCTGTTGCGTGAATGGCCGCTTGACGCGGCACAGGGTCAAACCAGCCGTATAATGACCTTCAGTAAAAGCATTTTCCAGGCGAAACGATCATGGCGTCCGACCAAACGCTGGTCAGTCCGGGACGGCGCTCCCTGCTGCTGGGCGCGCTGGCTTACTTGCGCTGCTTAAAGCTTACCAGCCTCGCCGCGCGAGCTGCTGGTCGTCGGCGCCCATTTCGCGCGTCTACGAGCGTGCCGACGGCAATTTCACCGGCATGGCGCCGGATATCCTGCGCGCCATCGCCCCTGCGCTGGGCCAGCCCTTGCACTTCGATCTGGTGCCGTGGGCGAGGGCGCAATCGATGGTGGCCAAGGGCCAGGCCGACCTGCTGGTGGGCCCCTACAAGTCGCCCGAGCGTCTGACCCTGTTTTCCTTCTCCGAACGCTCGTTCTATCAGGACGAGATGGTGTTCTATGCGCGCGCCAACCAGGTATTCGCATGGGACGGCGCGTTCGAATCGCTGCGCAAGAAGCGCATCGTGTGCATCAATGGCTGGGCCTACGGGGGCGGCCTTCGATGCCGCGCGAGCCGCCTGCACCTGAACGTCACCAATTCGGTCGAAGCGGGACTGGCCATGCTGGCCCACGACCGGGTCGACCTGTTCGCCACCAACCGCCGCAATACCGAGGGCGAGGTGCCACTGATGGACCTGGAAGGCAAGGTGGTCCCCCTCGAGCGCATCATCACGACCCAGCGCGGCTACTTCGCCTTCCCCAGGCTGCCCGAATACGATGCCATCCTGGCCCGCTTCGACCGCGCCTTCAATGCCTTTGTCGACGCCGGCGAGCTGCACAGGCTCGGGCGGCGCGCCAACGTGCAGACCGGATTGTGATCTCACTGGGCCGCTGTCGCCACCATCGTGGGCGGCGCTAAGCCCCATAGCGCCAGGTAGGCGTCGGAGCGGTTCATCAGCGCGCTTTGCATGTCGTCGAAGCGGTGCGGCGGCGGCCGCGTCCGGGCATCGTAGGCGCTGTAGCCCAGGCCGAGGCGTCCGCCCTCGATCGTGAAGCCGCTCAGTGCCAGGATGGTCGGCAGCAGATCGAAGTGGACGATTTCGTCGGTCCGCTTGACGGGCGTGTGCTGCGACAGCAGCAAGTTGAAAATGGTCCGTTCGGGCACGCTGTCCAGGCGCTTGGTCAGCGGATTCTTGCGCGCCAGGTGGTCGCCCAGAATGACCACATTGGTATTGGCCAGATAGCCGTTCTGCTCCATGAACGCCACAAATTCGGCCACATGCAGCGAGGCGCAGCCGACCACATGCAAGAAAGCCGCGAAAGCCGCGCGCCGCACAGCGCTGCGACAGATGGCCGTTCGGCTCGTGGGTGTTGACCGTCAGCAGGGTCAGGTTGAAGGGCTGCTGCGCCGCCTGCAATTGCTGCAGCTTGGTCTTGGCCCTGGCCAGCAGCCGTCCGTCATACAGGCCCCAGCCATTTAACTGGTCCGGCGGCGCGCATCCATGACCCAGTCTTCCTTGCCATAGACCTCGTGGTAGCCGTGACTGTGCAGGAACTTGCCCTTGCCCGCGAAGGTGGGCGATGCGCCGCCCATGAAGACATTGCGGTAGCCGTGCTGCGCCAGGATGTCGCCCAGGCAGGTGGCGTTGGGCAGGAAGGAACGGACCGCTTCACCCTGGGTGTTTTCGTCGTACAGCGTGACGCGCTTGAGGGGCAGGGCGCACTGGCTTGCCACCAGCGCGGCAATGGTCCAGCCGGTCCCGGGCGCCTGGCGGAACTGGGCGAAGCGCTGGCCTTCAATGGCGTCGAGCGGAGCGATCAGATTGGCGCCCAGCAGGTCCTGCCGGTTGTAGCTGGCCTCCAGGCTCTCGATGTAAATCAGGACCAGGTTCTTTGGCTGGTCGGCATGCATGGCGACGCTGTCAGGGGGCGACATAGTGGGTCGCGAAGTAGTCGGGGCCGAAGCGCGCCAGCACATGGGCGATGGCGCAGGTTTGCACCACCCAGTGGATCAGTACGCCGCCCAGCAACAGCAGCGGCAAGGCCGTGCGCAGGGCCGCCTGCGCGCGCCAGCGCAGCGAGAACCGGCTGCGTTCAAACCAGACCGTCAGCGCCAGCAGCAGGAGCGGGGCGACCAGGCACCATCGCACGAAGCGCTTGAGCAGGACCGGGTCCGACGACACCAGGCCCTCGGCGCCGACGTTGAGATGGTAAAGAATCTGATCGAGATCGGGTACCCCGAAATAGCGGTTGAGCCAGTAGCTGGCGAAGGCGAGAAAATAGGCTGCCAACAATACGGCATAGCGGCCGAGGCCTGCGATGAACCGGGTGCGCGTGCTGGCGCTGTCTTGTTGAAAATTCTGCATAGGGTTCATGCATAAATTGTATTTCAGCAATAGGTGAAGCACGGTTAAGCTAGCGTAACGCTAAGTAAATCTTGGTAACAGGACGTGTCGCAATGTTTCGCTGGCAAGGCGGCGGGAGAGAGGCTGGCGCCTTTTCAATGCAATGGACGAGATGATGGCGCGACCGCCCGAGCTCCGCGCTGCCTGCACTGCCTGCTGCTAGCCGACCCGGCAACAAAAATGACGCAGATCGCGGCCATGGACTGCGACTGGCACGCAGGCGGCTGGGAACTCGACCCGGGCGCCGATCCGCAGCCCGCGGGCACGATCCCGGGGCGTCCGGCGCGTCCCGAACTGGTGCCGCCGCGCCTGGTGGGACGTCGCTCGATGGCCACGCTCGAAGGCCGGGCGATGCTGATCCATTCGCTGGCGCACATTGAATTCAATGCCGTCAATCTGGCCCTCGATGCGCTCTGGCGCTTTCCCGGCATGCCGCCCCGGTACTACACGGACTGGCTGCGCGTGGCCAAAGAAGAGGCGTTTCACTTCACGATGCTGGCCGCGCACTTGCGCAGCCTCGGCCACGACTACGGCGACTTTGCGGCCCATGACAGTTTGTGGGAAATGGTCGAACGCACGCGTGAGGATATCGTCGCGCGCATGGCGCTGGTGCCGCGCACACTCGAAGCGCGGGGGCTCGATGCGATCCCGCCGCTGCGCGCCAAGATCGCCCAGGCTTGGCGACATGGCCGCGGCGGAGATTCTCGACATCATTTTGCGCGACGAGATCGGCCACGTTGAAATCGGCAACCGCTGGTATCTGTATTTGTGTCAGCAGCACGGCCTGGCGCCGGGCCCGACCTATGACGTGCTGGCCGCACGCTACCGTGCCCCGGTGCTCAAGGGGCCGTTCAATATCGCAGCGCGCCGTCTGGCTGGCTTCTTCACCGATGCCGAACTGCTGCGTTTCAGCCCAGGAGCGGCGCCGGAACCGGACTGATACCCTGATCGATGGCGCTGGCGCGCTCGACCGCGCAGGCGCGCTGAAAGCCGGCGCGCTGCTGCAAGCCATGCCAGTAGCGGCGCACCGATGCCGGGAATTGCGCTTCCATCCCCAGCAGGTCGGCCAGCAGCAAGGCATAGCCGACTGAAATGTCGGCCATCGTGAAACGGCCCGCGCACAGGCTCTCTTTCTGCTCGAGCACGGGTTCCAGTGTGCGCAGGCGGCCAAGGAACCAGCGCCGGTAATCTTCGGCGGCCTGGGGCAGGCGCCGTTCGGCCGGTTCGGAAGCGGCCGTAGCGCAGCACGATCGTTTGCAGGAAGGTCAGCGTCGCTTCCCCGAAATGCAGCCAGTTCAGGAACATGCCGTAATCATCTTCCTCGGGCCCGACCACCAGCGGGGAGGGACCGTACTTCACGCCGAGGTAGTGGCAGATCGCGGCCGACTCGGTCAAGCGCAAGGCGCCGTCGAACAGGGTCGGCACCGTGCCCAGCGGATTGATCTTCAGGAATTCCCGGTCGATGGCGCGCGGCGGGAAGGCCAGGACCTTGAGCTGGTAGGGCAAACCGAGCTCTTCCAGCGCCCACAGCGGACGAAACGAGCGGGCGGCAACGCAGTGATAGAGCACGATCATGCAGGGTTTCCGGGCGGATGGACGAACCGGCATTCTGGCAGAAATGGGGCTTGAGGTGCAGTGGAACGGAGAACCAGGTCAAGCAGAGCGATGCGGCTAAGCCCGACAGTGTGCGAATTCGGGCGCATGTTCCGGACCTGCACCATCGCCACGATCGTCAGATGCGTGCTGCTATAATTGCGTCAGTTTTCAAGGACCTGTTTCTGTGCGCCGACTTTTCTGCCTGCTGCTGCTGATCTGCCTGCCTCTGCAAAGCTTTGCTGCGCAGATCGGCGGCGTTCGTCTGGCGGGCAGCGGCACTGCACATCAATTGGACCATGCCAACCATGTGTACCATCATCACCATAATGATGGCAAGGTGCACTACGACGAGTCGGACCAGTCTGTTCAGCACAGTCATGAGCCGTCGGCCACGGTTCAGCATTTCCTGCCGAAAGCTGCCGCATTGTTCATCCCGTTGACCGTATCGCTCGCCGAACGGGGTGATCCGGTCTCCTGCATTCCCCATCCCTACCTGGACGATCCCCAACGTCCTCCTGCATTCGCCCCCGGTCTCGCTGCCGGGGGTAAACGCACATCCTTTTGTTGCCCGGCATAGTCATGCTTAGAATGGCGTGCGCTTACCCCTTGTGAATCATCTCATCACAAGCTGGAGTAAACATGCACGTCCTTCGACTGCGCGCTTTTCATTGGCGCACTGATAGTCACACCATTCGTCTTTCCCTGCAGCGCGCCAAGCGGCGGGCACCGGCCAATCCGTCACCTTGCACGACCTGGTCGAGCAAGCCTGGCAACGTTCGTCCGCCGGGCGCAGCCAGTCTGCGCGCGAGGCTGAAACCGAAGCCACGCGTCAGCAGTCGTCCTCGTGGCTGGCTGGACAGCCGGTGCTCGGCCTGTCACAGCGCAGCGGGCGATTCGGCGGCGACCGCGGTCTCTCCGAATCTGAAGTCAGCGTTGCAACGGCCCTCTGGATGCCGGGTCAGCGCGCCGCACGGCGCACTTTGGCGGAGCTGGCAAGGCGTGAAATGCAGGCGAGCAACCGTAAATCGCGCATCGAGCTTGCTTAGGCGAAGTGCGCACACGCCTGTGGGATACTGCCGCCGCGCAGGCGCAGCTGGAAGAAAAGCTGGGGCATCTGCATCACATCCAAGCGCTGGCCGACGAGGTCAGGCGCCGCGTTGCTGCGATGGGTGACCTGGCAACTGTGGATGGCCTGCTGGCCGAACAGGAGGTGCTGGCGGGCCGCGTGGCCGTGGAACAGGCCAAGACAGAAGTGCAGCAGAGTACATCCAGGCTCCAGGTGTTGACCGGTTATGCCGGACCTGTGGCGTTTGCAACCGAGCCGCTTCCCGGCGCACCTGGAAGCAAACAATCCAAGACTGCAAGCAGCGCGGGCGACAGAACAGCGCGCCCAGGCCGCGCTTGGCCTCGCCCTCGCCAGCCGCCATGCCCCGCCAACCGTGACCGTGTCGATGCGGCGAGAACGCGATATCGCCATGCCAGCGCCAGATCGTAGCATCGGGCTGGCGCTGCAAATCCCGATCGGCGGCAGCGGGCGAAACCGCCCTATGGAGGCGCAGGCGCAGACCCAGATCGCCGTTGCCGCCGCGGAAGCGGCGCAAATAGAGGCGGAGACCACGGCCGAGCTGGAACTCGCCCGCACCACCCTCGACAACGCCAAAGCAGCGCTCGATTCTGCGCGGGCGCGTGTCGCAGCAATGACCGAGCACCACCGGCTCATTGCGCTGGCCTTCAAGCTGGGCGAACGCGGCCTGGCTGACCTGCTGCGCTCGGCCGCGCTGACGCACGACGCCAACGTCGCAGAGCGGCAGCAGGACATTGCACTTGCACGGGCGCACGCCCAACTCAACCAGGCATCGGGAGTCTTGCCATGAAAACCATCATTTCACTCGTTCTGGCCATGACCATGGCCGCGAGCGCGTTTGCTTCACCCGGCGCCCATGGCCCTGACGGCGAGCATTTGGACGGTCCAGCGGGCACTGCAGCCGGCTGGCACAGTGCCGCGCGTCGAGACCTTTAGCGAGGCATTCGAGCTCGTCGGACAACTGTCGGGCGGCGAACTCTCGGTCATGATCGACCGCTACGAGACCAATGAACCTGTCCTCGACGGCAAGCTGGAAGTGGAATTCAAGGGCGTGAAAGCAACTGCGAAGTTTCACCCGGACATGGGTGACTACGCCTTCGATGACGCGCAATTGCTGAAAGCGCTGGCGACGCCGGGCAAGCACGCCTTGCTGTTTACCCTCATCATGCGCGACGAGAGCGACCTGCTCGAAGGCACGCTCGAGGTCACCGCAGCTGCGCCCGCCATTCTCCCACCTACCAGCGCCTGGAAGGTGTTGGCACTCGGCGGGGCGCTCGCGCTGTTGATTGCGGTATGCATGTGGCTTCGCCGTAACCAGAAAAACAAGGTCACCCTATGAAAAAGCACATTCGCATCGCCATCAGTACGATCGCCCTCAGTTGCGCCGTCAGCGGCGTCCACGCTTCACCAGGCGCACACGGCCCGAACGGCGAGCATCTGGACGGGCAGTCGGCCTAGCCCGGCGGCCGGGCTTGCCCGTTTGCCCGACGGCAGCGTGCACGTCCCCAAGCTCGCGCAGCGGCGGATGTCGATCCGGACGATCCTGGTCCAGGAAGCCGATCAGCCGCAGACGGTTGAACTGAACGGGCGCACCAGCATCGATCCGAATGCGGGCGGGCGCGTACAGGCGCCGTTCGCCGGACGTGTCGACGCCGGGCCGGGCGGGATTCCCAGTGCGGGAACCAGGGTGCGCAAGGGGCAGGTGCTGGTTTTCGTCAAGCCGGTCGCCGAAGCGCTGGAACGGGGAACCCAGCAGGCGCGGTTGGCCGAGCTGCGTGCTTGGCCGCCGCGCTTTGCTCGAACGGCGCGTCAAGCGCCTCGCAGCGCTGGAAGGCGCCGTGCTTAAGCCAAGGAGATCGAGGCGGCCCGGGCGGAACTTGCCGCCAATGTTGGCAGCGCCCGCGCGCTGTCCGACGCGGTACACGGGCGCGAAGCGATCACGGCATCAAGCAGCGGCGTCATCGCCAGCGCGAACGTGCTCGCCGGTCAGATTGTCGAAGCGCGCGACGTGCTGTTTGACATTGTCGATCCCGACCGCATGCTGGTCGAGGCCCAGGTAAGCGATCCGCGCATGGCGCAGAGCATCGCCTCTGCCCATCTGGCAGGCGCCCAGGAGGTTGAACTATCGCTGCTGGGCCTTGGCCGTTCCCTGCGCGACGGTGCGCTGCCGGTGACGTTCCGCGCCAGGGGCCGGAGCCTGCCGCTGGCGCTTGGCCAGCCGGTGACGGTTGTGGCAAAGCTCAAGGGGACGGTGCGAGGAATTGCCTTGCCCGCCGCCGCCCTGACGCGCAACCAGGCGAACCAGACCATCGTCTGGATCAAATCCGGCGCCCTGCGCTTTATTGCGCTGCCGGTTGAAGCCAGGCCGCTCGATGCCAATACCGTGGTCGTGACCAAGGGACTCACGGCCGACAACCGCGTCGTGGTCGCGGGCGCTTCACTCATCAACCAGATCCGGTAGGCGCCATGTTCAATACCATTGTCAGGTTCAGCCTGCACAACCGCCTGTTTATCCTGGTTGGCGCGCTGCTGTTGATGCTGTATGGCTACTACACAGCCGCACGCACGCCGGTAGACGTGTTTCCCGACCTGAACAAGCCGATCGTTACCGTGCTGACCGAAGCGATGGGCATGGCGCCCGAGGAGGTCGAGCAGATCGTCACATTTCCGCTTGAAACATCCCTGAACGGCATGCCCGGCGTGACCAGGGTGCGCTCGGTGTCCGGTGCTTAGCCTGTCGATCGTCTATGCCGAATTTGACTGGGGCACTGACATCTACCGCAACCGCCAGCTGGTGGCCGAGCGCCTGGCGCTGGTGAAGGAGCAGATGCCCGGCGGGATTTCCCCGGTGATGGGGCCGGTGTCGTCCATCATGGGCGAAATCATGCTGATCGCCCTGCCAATTGAGCTCAAGGCGACCGATCCGATGAAGGTGCGCGAGTACGCCGATTTTGTGTTGCGGCCCCGCCTGCTGTCGATTCCCGGCGTATCGCAGGTCATTCCCATCGGTGGCGCGGTTCGCCAACTCCGTGTCGAACCCGACTCGGCGCGCATGGCGCAGTTCAACGTCACGCTCGATCAATTGACAGACGCATTGCGCGGGTTCGCGGCCAACACATCCGGCGGCTTTATTGACCTGAATAACCGCGAATACCTGATCCGCAACCTGGGCCGCACCAACCGCCTCGAGGACGTGCAGGGACTGCCGGTGGGCTGGCGTGAAGGCACCCCCATCCTGCTTGAGCAAGTGGCCAGCGTGCGCTTCGCCTCCGCGTTCAAACGTGGCGACAGCCTAAGCATGGGCGGGCTGCTTAAGCGGTCATCGTCAGCGTGCAAAAGCAACCGGCGGCCGATACTGTGCGCCTGACCGGCGACATCGAAAAGGCACTGGTCGAACTCAGGCAGGGCCTGCTTAAGCAGGCATTTCGCAGCCGCAGGTCTTATTCCGCCAGGCGAGCTTCATCGATGCGTCGATCGCCAACGTGACCGACGCACTGCGTGATGGCGCCATTCTGGTGGCGATCATCCTGTACGCCTTTCTGCTCAGCGGGCGCACCACGCTGATCTCGCTGATCGCAATTCCCCTGTCGCTGGCTGTCACGGCCCTCGCGTTCAAGCTGCTGGATCAGTCGATCAATGTGATGACCCTGGGCGGTCTGGCCATCGCCATCGGCGAACTGGTCGACGATGCAGTCGTCGATGTCGAAAACATCGTCCGTCTCTCAAGCAACGCGCTCCCGATGCCTCGGTGCTGGACGTCATCTGGCATGCTTCTGTCGAGGTGCGTTCGGGCATTGTCTATGCCACGGTCATTGTCGTGTTGGTATTCGTACCGCTATTCGCTCTGCCCGGCATCGAAGGGCGCCTGTTTGCGCCGCTCGGGATCGCGTACATCACCTCGGTCCTCGCTTCGATGCTGGTGTCGATGACGGTGACGCCCGCGCTTGCTTACTACCTGCTGCCGCGCATGAAGCGGCTGCACCGTGGCGACAGTCCGATCGTCCGAACCGTCAAGGCCTGGGACACAAGGGTGCTGGCATGGTCGTTGCCTTGGATGAAGGCGATTTTGGCGGCGGCTCTGCTCATGGTCGTGCTGGCCCTCGCGTCGCTGCCGTTTTTCCCGCGCGCCTTCCTGCCCGCCTTCAATGAAGGCGCGCTGGTGATGGGGATGACGTTCACGCCGGGCACCTCGCTGGTCGAGGCGAACCGCATGGGTTCCCTCGCCGAGACCTTGATCGGGCAGGTGCCGGAGGTAAGCAGGGTGGGGCGCCGCACCGGCCGCGCCGAACTGGACGAACATGCCGAAGGTGTGCATGCGTCCGAGATCGATATCGATCTCAAGGCATCGGAACGGTCGCGCGAACAGATCATGGCCCATATCCGCAAGCAGCTTGCGGTGATCCCCACGTCGGTGGCGATCGGCCAGCCGATTTCCCACCGTCTCGACCATTTATTGTCGGGCGTGCGGGCGCAGATCGCTGTCAAGATTGTCGGCGACGACATCGACACCCTGCGCGGGCTTGGGGAAGACGTGCGCAGTCGCCTCTCGGCTGTCAAAGGCCTGGTGGACCTCTCGGTAGAGCGCCAGGTGCTGATCCCGCAAATCAAGATCCGGGTCGATTATCGCAAGGCGGCGCAATATGGCCTGGCCGGCGGGCAGGTGCTCTCGACGCTGCAGTCGCTGAGCGAAGGCGCGACCGTGACACAGGTAATCGACGGCGCCCGCCGCTTCGAGCTGGTGGTGCGCCTGGCCGATAGCGCGCACGCCGCAAGACCTGGCGCGGGTGATGATCGACACGCCCGGCGGCCGCATCCCCCTATCGACGATTGCCAGTGTGGAGGAAGGCGATGGCCCCAACCAGATCGGACGGGAGAACGGCTAGGCGTCGTATCGTGGTGTACGCCAACACCGACGGTTCCAATATGTCGCGCGTGATTGACGACGTGCGACGCGAGATCGTGGCGCGAAAGCTGCCAGACGGCTATTTCATCAGTCTGGAAGGCCAGTTCCAGGCGCAGGAGCAGTCGCAGCGTCTGATCCTGGGGCTGTCGCTGGCGTCCCTGGTGATGATCTTCCTGGTGCTCTATTCGCGCTACCGCTCATCGACCCTGGCCCTGGTCATCATGGGCAATATCCCGTTCGCCCTGGTGGGCAGCGTACTGGCCATGTGGATTGCCGATGTCAGCCTGTCGGTGGCATCGATGGTCGGGTTTATCACGCTGGCTTAAGCATTGCAACCCGCAACGGGATTCTGAAAGTGAGCCACTATATCAACTTGTGCAAGTTCGAAGGCGAGCAGTTCGGCTGGCCGATGATCGTGCGCGGTTCGCTGGAACGCCTGACGCCCGTGCTCATGACAGCCCTGGTCGCTGCCTTCGCGCTTACCCCGCTGCTGCTGGCGGCGGACGCGCCGGGCAAAGAGATCCTGCACCCGGTGGCCGTGGTGATCTTTGGCGGGCTGATCAGTTCGACCATTCTCGATTCCCTGATCACACCCTTGCTGTTCCATATGGTGGGTCGGGCCCCGTTGGCGCGCCTGATGGCAGTGGACTCGAAAGAAGGTTTCTAGGTTCAATGGGTGACGTGGCGGCGCCCTTATCCGGCCGCCACATTTTGGAGTGTACAAATGAAGAAGCTTATCGCAGTAGCCGCCGTTGCCTTCGGCATGGCGTTGTCCAACGGTGCGCTGGCCCACGGCGCCCAGGCGAAACACGGCGGCGTGGTATCGAGCGCTGGTGACTTGGCATTCGAACTCGTGGCCAAGGACGGCAAGGCTGTCATCTATGTCGACGACCACGGGCAGCAGCTCTCCACCCGCGAAGCCAAGGGCACTCTTACCGTCCTGGACGGCGCGAAAAAGACCGAGACCGCGCTTGTGCCTGGTGAACCGAACCTCTTGACCTCGAAGGCGGACGTGATCCTGAGCAAGGGTACCAAAGCTGTCGCATCGATTGCGCTGGCAGGCAGGGCGCCAATCAACGTACGGTTTGCGGTGAAAAAGTAGCCTGGCAGCTGCGACCATTGCGCGACCCGGCCAATCCACGCAAGGAGAAGCAATCTTGAGATGTCCGGCAACGCTGGCGCTCGCGCTTTGCCCGAGAAAAACACCGACTACTTCTGTTTTCTAGAAGTAATGCTTCAGAAATTACATGTTTTATATATGAAACATCGGGGCTACACTGTGCGCCAGTCGTGTCGGTACAGTCCGGCAGCAAGACTTCCATCAATTTACTGGGGAATAACACCATGGCGTCTGACCAGCCCGGTTTCACCTTGAAGAAGCTCGACGCGAGCACGATCGCGTCCTACCTCTTCGTCGCGGCATTCTTGCTGCTTGTTTTGCTCAAAGGTTTGCTCGGCGCGCTGTTCATCTACTTGCTCGTGTATTCCCTGATTCATCTGATGGCGCCGTTCATCGGCCGCAAGTTCAGCGACGCCCGCTCGCGCACGATCGCCGCTTCGGCGTCATCGGCCTGACCCTGATCGTCACCATGGGCCTGTGCGGCTGGGGCCTGACCATCCTGCTCAAGGGCGACGCCAGCAGCATGAGCCACATGTTCCAGAAAATGGCCGACATCATCGACGGCGCGCGGGGCCAGGTCCCGCCCTGGCTGAGCGAGCGCCTGCCGCTCGACGCCGACGCCGTGCGTGAAATGCTCACCGGCTGGCTGCGCGAGCATGCTTCCGACGCGCGCGCCATCGGCGCCGAAGCCACCATGGCCATCACCCGCATCCTGCTGGGGATGATCATCGGCGTGATGGTGTCGCTGCACGACACGCTGGCGCCGCAGACGCGCCTGCCGTTCGCCGCCGCGCTGCTCGACCGTGCCCGCTGCCTGGCGCACGCTTTCCACAGCATCGTGTTCGCCCAGGTCTGGATTTCCGGGATCAATACCATCCTCACCGCGATCTTCATCTTCGTGATCCTGCCGATGGCGGGCATTCATCTGCCGTTCGCCAAGACGCTGGTGGCGATCACCTTCGTGGCCGGTCTGCTGCCGGTGATCGGCAACCTGATCTCCAATTCGGTGCTGGTGGTGCTGGCGCTGTCCCATTCGCTCGACGTGGCGCTGGCGTCGCTGGCCTTCATGATCGTGCTGCACAAGCTGGAATACTTCCTCAACGCCCGCATCATCGGCGCCCACATCAACGCCCGCTCGTGGGAGCTGCTGGTGGCCATGCTGGTGGGCGAGGCCGTGTTCGGCCTGGTCGGGGTGATTGCCGCGCCGGTGTTCTACGCCTATGCCAAGGAAGAACTGCGCGCATGCCGGCTGATCTGACGATCCGCCGGGCGTGGGCGGGGCGCTTACTTGAAGGCGTAGTTCACGCTGGCGTAGAACCGGCGGCCACGGGGATCCGTGTACGTCGGGTCGTAGCCGGAGATGAAGTAGTAGGCCTGGTTCGAATACGGCGGCGCCTCGTCGAGCAGGTTCTGGATGCTTAGGCCCGCAGCTTCCAGGTTCTTCGACAGCGAGTAGGCCATCGATGCATCCCAAAGCGAATAGGCTTTCACGCGGTTGGCGGCGACGACGCTGCCGTCGTCCACGTTGATCGCCGAGTTCTGGTCGTCATACGAGGACGAGAAGGTATTCGACAGGCTGGCCGACAGCGCCTTTTCCCAGTCCATGGTCACCGTGTGGCGCCAGCGCTGCACGACGTTTTCGGTGACGAATTTGCCCAGATTGCTGATGAAGGCATCGCCCGGGCTGGTCTGGATTTTCGAGCTGAGCACGTAAGTGCCGTTCAGGCGCGCGCCGAAGCGGCCGAAGGCGGTATCGATGCGGTGCATGTCGATCACGAGATCGAAGCCGCTGGCCACTTGCGCGCCGCGGTTCTCCTTGTGCAGTTCGATGTACTCGATGAAGCCATCCTCGTCCCGGTGCACCAGGTTGCCGTACTTGGCCAGGTTGCCGAGGATGATGTCGTCGCCGATCTCGCTGATCAAGTCGGTGCGCTTGATGTGCCAGTAGTCGAGGCTCGCGTTCCAGTGCCTGGACGGCTCGAGCACGATGCTTAACGCCGAATACTGCTGGCTGCGTTCCGGCTTGAGGTCGGGATTGCTGTAGCGGCGCGTATCCCAGTTGTCGGCGCAGTCCGAGTAGTTGTTGTCGACGGTCGCGCAGTACACCGGATCGGGCAGGGTGGCGGTGGAACTGTACACGGTCGGGCGGTGCAAATCCGACATTGACGGGGCGCGGAATCCCTTGCTTTACGAGGCGCGCGCCATCATCGCTTTGTTGGGCGTCCAGGCCAGGCCGATCTTCGGACTGAGGGCGCCGCCGACTTGCTGGTAACGGTCGTAGCGGGCCGAGAACTGGCCTTGCCATTCCTTCGTGAACGGCGCCAGGACTTCGCCGAAGACCGCGGCTACGCGGCGGCTGTCGCTGGTGGCCACGCCGCCTTCGGGCGCGGCGTCGTTGTTGATGTTGTCGCTCATGAGCAGCGCGGACGGATTGAAGCTCGTGCGTTCGCGCCGGACTTCGCCGCCGAACGCGACACCCAGATCGCCGCCGTCGAGCGTGGTGAGCGAACGCGAGGCCTTGAAGTCGATCGAATCCATGGTGCCGCGCGCGCTGCACCACGTCATTGACCTGGATGCTGTCGAGCAGGGCCACGCTTCTGCACCGGAAGGGCCGAACGGATTGATCAGGCCATTGGCGATCCCTTCGAGCAGCTCGTTGTACAGCACATAGCCATGGGTATCCTTGTCCTTGACGGTGTTGACGCTGTGGTTGTAGCCCAGGTCGTAATCCCACCCGCCAGCGGTGCCGGACAGGCCCGCCACGAAGCGCTGGCTGTCGCTGGTCAGCTCGCTGGTGCGGCGGCCCGCTTCGTTCAGGCGCATGCGCAGCTGCAGTTCGCCCGGCACGTCGTCGTCGAGCTGGTCGAGGCCCGTATTGGCCAGCGCCGGCACCAGGCGGTAATCGATGGCGCCAGTCACCCGCGCCGACGAGCCGACGTAGTAGGTGCGCGAACGGCTCAATGCCATCTCGGCGTAGGCCTGGGTGTTCTCGTTGATCTTGAAAACGCCGCGCGTGAGCAGATTCTGCTTGTCCGACTTGGGATAGAGCTCGGTGTCACCCATGTAATCGTAGGTGCAGGCGTCAACCCCGCCGGTGCCGTTGGGCAGATACAGATTGGCAGGCGGATCGCAGTTCGGAATCGACAGATTGATCGTGCGGTTGGTGATCGGCTTGCCGTTCAGGGTAAAGCCGATGTCCTGCAGATGGTCGCGCTGGGCCGAGGTCAGGCGGATGTTGGCGGGGCTGGTGAAGCCGGACAGCAGGTGCCCGAGCCGCTGCGGGATCTGCAGGTCGCCGATGAAGCGGCGCTGCGTGGTGTCGAGCCGGTCGGTGCGCTGCAAGTCGACCACGGCGAAGACGTTGTAGCCGTCCGCGCCGATGTCGCCGGTACCGAAGCTCATGGTGGCGGCGCGCTTGCCGCGCCGCCTTCCTTGGTGCGCAGGCCGTAGGCATTGAGTTCGACGCCGCGGAAGTCCTTGCGGGTGATGAAGTTGATGACGCCGCCGATGGCGTCGGTCCCGTACAGCGCCGATGCGCCGTCCAGCAGCACTTCCACGCGCTGCAGGGCGGCGGCCGGGATGTTGTTCAGGTCGACGCCGGTGTCGTCGCCGGGCGAAGCGAAGTTGGCCATGCGGCGGCCATTGAGCAGCACCAGTGTCGACGAGGTGCCGATTCCGCGCAGGTTGGCGCTGTTGAAGCCGCGCTGGTCGCCGCCCACATTGATGCTGGCGCCGTCGGTCAGCCCGCCGCTGTTGGCGGAAATGCGCGACATCAGTTCGGCGGCGGTGGTCACGCCGGCCTTGTCGATCTGCTCGCGCGTGACAACCTGCACCGGCAGCGGCGTTTCCGATTCGATCTGCTTGATGGCCGAGCCGGTGATCTCGACCCGGGCGATGGGGATCTCAGGCGTCTGGGCCCAGGCGCTGGCCTGGGCCAGGAGGGCGGCGGCGAATGCGATCTGGGAGAGGGCAGGGGAAAAGGCGGGAGTGCGGTGCTGCCGGTGATGCTTGATCATGGTCGAAGGCTCCGGGGGCGGCGTGATAAACCGTTTAGTCGGTTTATGTTTGTAAAAGTGAATATTTGTTAACGTTGCACTTTACTTATGTCGACCCGAAAACTCAACCCCTTTCGCGTACACTACAGGTCAATATGACCACAGGAGCCACCTTGGAATGGGATTACCCGCAGCCGTTTTTGCAAACGCTCGCGCCATGCGCGGAAGATATCGACGGCCTCAATCACACCAATAACGCAGTGTACGTGCGCTGGTGCGAACAAATCGGCTGGGCGCATTCGGAGTCGCTCGGTCTGGGTATTGGCGACTACCGGCGGCTGGACCGCGCGATGGCGATCCGGCGCGGCGAATACGATTATCTGCTGCCGACCTTCGCGGGTGAGGAGCTGACGCTGGCCACCTGGCTGGTGGGCGGGGACGGCAAGCTGGTCATGGAGCGCCGCTTTCAGCTGGTGCGCAAGCAGGATGGCGCCACCGTGCTGCGCGGGCGCTGGGAACTGGTGTGCATCGAGATGAGCAGCGGACGGGCAAGGCGCATGCCGAAGGAATTCCTGGATGCGTATGTGCCCGTCCGTGCGACGTAACTAGGCTTTTAATGCTTCGGTGTTGATCGGCAGTTTGCGAATCCGCTTCCCGGTCGCGGCGGCCAATGCGTTGGCCACGGCTAAGCGCCAGTGGCGGCACGCCCGGTTCGCCAATGCCGGTCGGATTGCCGTTCGACTGCACGATATGCACCTCCACCCGCGGCATGTCGGCGATCCGGATCGGCTGATAGTCATGGAAATTCGACTGATCGACCTTGCCTTCGGTGAGCGTGATCGCGCCGTTCATCGCCGCCGACAGCGCAAAGCCGACCGAGCTTTCGATCTGCGCCTTGATCACGTCGGGATTGATCGCGGTGCCGCAATCGACGGCGCACACCACGCGGTCGACGCGGAAGCTGCCGTCGTCCTTGACCGTCACCTCCGCCACCTGGGCCACGTAGGTGCGGAAAGCCTCGTGCACGGCAATGCCGCGCCCGCGCCGTTCGCCCGCTTTGGCGCCGGTGACAGGGCTTCCCCAGCCAGCTTTTCAGCGGCCAGCTTGAGCACCCCCGCGTGACGCGGATGGTGTTCCAGCATCGCCAGGCGCCACGCCACCGGATCCTTGCTTAGGCAGCCTGCGCCAGTTCGTCGATGAGGCATTCGGTCGAAAACGCCGTATGGGTCGAACCGACCGCGCGCCACCACAGGACCGGTACGCCGATGTCGGTCGGGGTATGCAGGTCGACGTGCATGTTCGGGATCGCATACGGCAGGTTGCTGGCGCCCTCGGTCGAGGTCGGGTCCACGCCGTCCTTGATCATGCCCGCAAATGGCGAGCCGGTGACGATCGACTGCCCGACCAGGCGATGGCGCCAGCCCACCAGGCGGCCTTCGGCGTCCAGTCCCGCCGTCAGGCGGTGGTGGAACATCGGGCGGTAGTAGCTACCCCGCATGTCGTCCTCGCGCAGCCACACCAGCTTGACCGGGGCGCTGCCCTTGATCGCCTTGACGATGTGCGCCGCTTCCAGCACGTAGTCGGAATCCTTGTTGGCGCGGCGGCCGAAACTGCCGCCCGCGTACAGGGTGTGGATCGTCACTTGGGCTTAGCTTGAGGCCGAACACGCTTCACCCACCATGGCCTGGTCGAGCGTGTGC
Source organism: Massilia sp. H-1 (assembly GCA_024703915.1). Taxonomy (GTDB): domain Bacteria; phylum Pseudomonadota; class Gammaproteobacteria; order Burkholderiales; family Burkholderiaceae_D; genus Telluria_A. The sequence continues at coordinate 5,571,633 of CP087969.1, forward strand.
ATCTGCTCGCCGTTCCAGACTTCGCAGCTGTCCTTGCCCAGTTTGATCACACAGTTGAGCGGTTCCATCGCCGCGTGGGCAAGGTAAGGGAAGTCGTAGGCCGCCTCGAAGCTGCGCGCCGCGCCGGCATGAGTGCCTTGTCGGCGTCGCCTTTGCTCAGTGCGACGGTGCCTGGCTTGGTCGCCAGTTCCTGGTACTGCTTGAGGATCTGGTCGGTGCCGCGCGTGAAGGCGGCGCTGTCATCCCATTCGACGGTCAGCGCGTCGCGGCCTTTTTCGCGCTCCAGGTGTCCTTCGCCAGCACGGCGACGCCGTTCGGCACCTGCACCACGTGGACCACGCCCTTGACCGCTTTGGCCTTGGACGCATCGAAGGACTTGACCTTGCCGCCAAAGCGGGGCGGGTGCGCCACCACGGCCGTCAGCATGCCCGGCACGTGGATGTCCTGGGTGAACATGGCCTTGCCGGTCGTTTTGGCGGCGCTGTCCTTGCGCGGCGCGTGGCGGCCGATCAGTTTGAAGTCGGCGGCGTTCTTGAGTTTGACGTCGGCGGGCGCGGCCTGCTCGCTGGCGGCATGCGCCAGCTGGCCGAAGGTGGCCTTCTGGCCCGAGGCCTTGTGCATGACGATGCCGTTGGCGACCGTGATGTCGGCTTGGCAGCGACCTTCCAGCGCTGCGCGGCGGCGCCAACCAGCATGGCGCGCGGAAGCGCCCTTGCGCAGCTGTTCCCACGAATTGGACATGGCGCTGCTGCCGCCGGTGCCCTGCATCGGCCCCCACGACAGATTGTTGTAGCGGCTGGCGTCGGCCGGTGCCGCTTCGACCCGGACCTTGGACCAGTCGGCGTCGAGCTCCTCGGCGACGATGGTCGCCAGCCCGGTGTAAGTCCCTTGCCCCATTTCGAGGTGCTTGGAGATGACGGTGACGCTGTCGTCCTCGGCGATGCGCAGGAAGGCATTCGGCTCGAACAGGGGCGGCAGCCGCAGCCCTTGCTTGCATGGCGGCGACCGATGGCAGGTAAATCGCCAGGGTCAGGTAGGCGGCGCCTTGCAGAAAGAAGCGCTTACTTTCATTTTCGATGCGTGTGGTGGTCATGGTGTCCTCTGGCTCAGGCAAGCGTCTTGGCCGCTTCGTGGATGGCGGCGCGGATGCGCACGTAGGTGGCGCAGCGGCAGATATTGCCGCCCATCGCTTCGTCGATATCCTTGTCGGTCGGCTTGCGGTTGTGCGCCAGCAGCGCCTTGGCGCTCATGATCTGGCCGGACTGGCAGTAGCCGCACTGGACGACGTCGAGCTTTTGCCATGCATCCTGGACTGCCTTGCCGACCTTGTCGGCGCCCGCGCCTTCGATGGTGACGATCTTCTTGCCCACCGCCGCCGAGACCGGCGTACTGCAGGAGCGGATGGCTTCCCCCGTTGAGCTGCACCGTGCAGGCGCCGCACAGGCCCATGCCGCAGCCGAATTTGGTGCCCGTCATTTGCAAGGTGTCGCGCAGGACCCACAGAAGCGGCGTATCGGGTTCGGCATCGGCGCGGGTGGCCTTGCCATTGATATTCAAAGTGATCATGGACGTTCCAATCGGCGTGGGGGAGGTGAACTATTGTCACTGTTGAATCGTTTTGTGCGATAGTCCAAAGCAACGGATTTCTTGCCTAATCCTCCGGCGGACGGGAGCAACGGGCCATGGCGCCGGGCAAGCGATGTACCATGGCGGGAAACGAAAACGGGAGTTGGAATGCACCAGGCAGACCCAGTTGCACAGGAAATGGCCAGGCTCGAAGCGGCACGGGCCGGGCTGGCCGCCAGCGTGGCGCGCTGGGCCGGGCCCGATCAGGAGCCGTTCACCGGTCCGATTCCCGCCCTGGAAGCTGTTCCAGCGCACCGCGCCGTCCGAGCCGATGAGCTGCATGTACGACCCCAGCGTGACGCTGATCGTGCGCGGCCGCAAGCGCGTGCTGCTGGGCGAAGACATCTTTTTGTACGACGCGGGCGAACTGCTGATCACCTCGGTCGATCTGCCCGCCATCGGCGAGATCATCGAAGCCGACCCGGAGCGGCCCTTCCTGTCGCTGTCGATGCGGCTCGACCAGCGCGTCATGACGGAGCTGATCGTCGAGGGCAATCTGCATCCGCCGCGCGCCGAACCCACCGGGCGCGGCATGACGGTCGGGCAGGCCAGCCTGCCGCTGCTGCAAGCCTTCCAGCGCCTGATCGACCTGTTCGACACGCCCGACGCGATCCCCGTTCTGTCGCCCCTGATCCAGCGCGAGATCCTGTACCGGCTGATGGTGAGCGAGCAGGGCACCCGGCTGTGGCAGATTGCTTCGCTCGGCAGCCAGGGCCAGCGCATCGCGCGCGCCATCGCCTGGCTCAAGGAGCACGCGACCGAGCCGCTGCGGGTCGATGAGCTGGCCGCGTCGGTACAAATGAGCACCTCGACCTTCCACCATCACTTCCGCGCCCTGACGGCGATGAGCCCCCTCCAATTTCAGAAGTGGCTGCGCCTGCACGATGCGCGCTTACTGATGCTGACCGAACACCTGGACGCGGCCACGGCGGCATTCCGGGTCGGCTACGAAAGCCCGTCCCAGTTCGGGCGCGAATATCACCGCCTGTTCGGCGCGCCGCCCTGCTGCGGACATTGCCAGCTTGCGGCGGGCGCCCGGCGCGGTGCTTAGGCCCTGTAGGACGGCGCACGACAGCGGCGGCCAGCGCCGCGGCCAGCGTGCCAAATCGCGCAGACATCGTGCGAATTCGTCGTGAAATCGTGGATTCGCGCGTGCGCCGCGTGCGAAATCGGATGCCGATCGGGCGTTAGCGCGAAATCGTGCAAAAGCGCGTTTTGACGTTCGGCCCCCAGTTTGCTCTACTCCCCCGGCTCCTTGACTTTCACATTGCGCCGCTCCTATACTTCGACAAACATCTAATTCGATGGATATCTAAATACGAGCCGGTACATGACCGCCAGCAACGACATCTTCAAAGCCATCGCCGACCCTTCGCGGCGAAATCCTGCGCCTGCTGCAGCGCGGCGAAATGAACGCGGGCGAGCTGGCCGAGCATTTCGACATGACCAAGCCGACCATGTCGCACCATTTCACGATCCTGACCCAGGCCGACCTGATCACGCGCCGCGCAGAGGGCCAGACCATCTGGTACGCGCTCAACACCACCGTGCTGCAGGATGTGGTGGCGTGGGCAATGGATATTTCCGGTCACAAGCAATGAAAGGAAGCGCCATGAAAACCTCGAAACTCGTCCTGTGCATCGCCATGATCCTGGCGGCGGCCGCCGCGACCGCGTGGTGGTATCCCGCCTTGCCGGACACCGTGCCGACCCACTGGAATATCGAAGGCAAGGTGGACGGCACCGGCCCGCGCTGGGTGGTGTGGGTGCTGGGCCCGGGCCTGATGCTGTTCATGTTCCTGCTGGCCTACCTGTTGCCGCGCATCTCGCCCAAGCGCTTCGAAATCGCGCCGTTCACACCCACGTTCGAGTATTTCATCGTGGTGCTGGTCGGCATGACCGGCTATTTTTACGCGGTGACGCTGGCCTCGATGCTGGGCGCGGGGCTGCCGGTGCAGCGCGGATTCCGGCTTGGCGTATTCGTCCTGCTGATTTTGCTGGGCAACCCGATGGGCAAGGTGCAGCCGAATTTCTATGTCGGCATCCGCACGCCCTGGACCCTGGCCAATGCCCGCGTGTGGCGCGCCACGCACCGGTTCGCGGGGCAGACGATGGTGGCCAGTGGACTGCTGGGGCTGCTGGCGACCGCGCTGGGCGCGCCGCTGGCGGCACTGCTGGCCTGCGGCACGCTGTGGGCGGTCGCGGCGGCGGTCTATTCGCTGGTCCATTACAAGCGGCTGGAGAAGGGCGGCATGCTGGACGCGGGCTGAACCGGCACATTGGAAGAACAATTCTAAAGATATAACTGTTTTTAATTAACAACATCAAGAGTATTTACGGAAAAGATACCAAGAATATATGTAACAAATTGCAATTTGGTGATATTGTGTCGATCGGAAATATTTATAAAAAGAAAACTGACTGGACGATTGGTCATTTTTTTGCCCAGTCACCGACGTCACCGAATGCCTTCCATGATCCTGCCGCGCGTGTTGTAACGAGTCTGCTTTTCCTCCTGGCCCTGCATGCCAGCGCACGGCCAGCCAAGCTTAAGCAGCCCGCCTGGTGCTTAAGCCACAGCGGCCGCTGCGGCGCCAGTCGCTGCCACTGCGGCAGCGGAATCCCCGGCCGCGCCAGCCGAGACCAAGACCACGCCGCTGGCGCTGGAAACGCTGCGCGTGCTGGCCTGGAGCCAGGCTGACGGCCGCGCCGTGATCGGCTTCCCTGACCAGAAAATGGAAATCGTCAAGACAGGCGAGGCGGTGCCGCGCACCAGTGCCGTACTGACCGAAGTATTGCCGGACAAACTCGTTTTGCATGACCGAATCGCCGCCAACAAGTAAGCCCAGCTGGTCTGGATGAGCAAAGGGCAGGGCACGTCGCCTAGCCCTGGTGCAGCGCTTCGCTACCGAATCCGGCAGCGACGGCGCGGTGGCGGCCACCGCCGTCAGTACCGTCGTCCCCAAGGGCGAGCCAGCCATACCGGCGCGGCGCAAGCCCTGATCTGTCGTCCCCCCATTAGCCGCCGCGCCTGACCAGGCGCGGCGAACCTCGTTTCACCCTGAGAAAAACAGCGTATGCTCGATCGATTGTTCGGAAAACTTGGTGCCGTATTTGTCCTTGGACTGGTGTCTCTGCTCGCGCCTGGCAGCGCCATGGCCGACTTCCCGCCAACCTCGGTGTTCCCGAACACGGGCGCCTTCGAGGCCAAGCATGTGCGCGATGCCAATCAGCTGGCGCTGATCGAGCTCTCAGGCAACTACAACAAGCGGCTTCCGAACGACGCCGTCAATATCGAGCCGCGCACCGTCGTTGCCAAGGAATTTTTCCGTACCCACCAGGACCGCTACGATTTCGTGGTCGTCTTTACCAATTTCGAGTTCGAGACCAACGACGCGCTGGCATTCCATATCGGCGTGCAAAACAAGGTCAAGGGCCTGGGCATTCCCGAGTTCGACCACAGCGGCTACTACGGCAGCGCTTACCGCCTGCAAGGCTACATCGACATGGCGGCGCTGAGCCGCTACGTCACCAATCCCTTCGACGCCCGTTTCGACCAGGTGCTGAGCGTGTTCGCCCACGAATTCCTGCACCAGTTTGGCGCCAAGACACGCTTCCGCCAGAACGGCGGCGACCCCAGCAGCGCTTTGCTGGGCAAGGAGGGCTCGCACTGGAGCTTCCTGCTCGACAGCGGCGCCTCGGTGGAATACGGCAATCAGTGGCGCGACAACGGCAACGGCACCTTTACCTCGGTGGCCAACCGGCAGTTCTTCAGTCCGCTCGACTTGTATCTGATGGGCATGAACAAGAAGGAAGAGGTTCCGCCATTCTTCCTGATTCAGAATCCCGATATCGATGCCGCCCGCCTGCTTAGGCCAACGATGTGACAATCGCGGGCACTCGCCTCAATCTGACCATCGATGATGTGGTGGCGGCCGAAGGGCCGCGTTCCCGATGCCGACCATGCCCAGAAGGAGTTCCGTCTGGGCTTTGTGCTGTTGTCGCGTCCCGGCACGCCGCCGACGAACTCCCAGCTCATCGCGATGAGCAATATCCGCAACGCCATTGCCAACCGCATGGCGGTGCTGACCGGCGGGCGCATGCTGGCCCATTCCTACCTGGAACCGAAGACCGACGTGGTAGATGGGCGGCAATGGCGGCAATCCGGGCGGCGGGGTGCGCGAAGGCGCCGCCAATGTCGCCGAAGCGATGACCTGGCTGCGCGAGCGCCAGACCGGCGACGGTTTCTGGACCGATAACCAGTTCACCACCATGCGCGATACGGCAGTGGTGTTTGACACCTTGTTCGAACTCGACGGCGGCGCCTTTGCCGGACGCCTGAACGGGATGAACTGGCTGCGCGCCCAGAACACGAGCAATACCGACTATCTGGCGCGCCAGATCCGTTCCTTGTCGGGCGCCGGTGCCCGTCCGGACGAGCTCGCTGCGCGCCTGGTGGCGCTGCAAAACAGCGACGGCGGCTGGGGTGTCGCCGCACGCTATCAGAGTAATCCGGTCGATACCGCGCTCGCCATCCAGGCCTTGCTGCCGTTCGAAGCGACGGTCGCGGCTAAGCAAAGCTGGACGCGGCGGTCGCTTTCCTGGTTTCGCGCCAGAACAGCGATGGCGGCTGGGGCAATCTGGCCGGGGGCGCTTCGCGCACGGCCGTGTCGGCCAGCGTGCTGCAAGCGCTCAAGGGCCGCGCGCAGGCGCTCGCCAACAGCACCCGCGTGATCGCCTTCCTGGCCACGCGCCAGAATTCGGACGGCGGCTTTGGCGACAGTCCGAGTACCGTGCATGATACCGCCAACGTAGTGTCGGCACTGCTGTCGCAAAACGCGCTCGGCAACATTCGCGCCGATCAGGCGGCCGCCTACGTGTCCTCGTCCCAGCGGACCGACGGCAGCTGGGATGGCAGCGTCTATTCGACCGCGCTGGCGGTCCGCCTGCTCAAGTCCGCGGGCTTGTTCAACTGGACCATCGGCAGCATGACTGCCGCGCTTAGCCACGCCGCTGGACGGGCAGCAAACGGTGCTCACCTTTAAAATCGCGAATGGCGGCTCGGCGACCGCAGCCAGGCTTAAGATCGTGCGCGTGCACGACGGCGAACCCGGCAACGGCGGACAGCAGATCGGCGCCGACTTGCATGTGCTTAGCCCTGCTGGCTGGCAGAGAGCGTCGAACTCAAGCTGCTGTGGAACACGCTCGACAAGGCTGGCGCCCACACCATCGTGGCGCAGGTCGATCCGGGCAATACCGTGGCCGAAGCGAGCAAGGCCGACAACCGCACCCAGCTCGGCGTGACGGTGCGTCCGGCCGTGGTGCCGGTCGAACTGCTGGTCAATGTGAGCGACGTCGTCGCCACCCCGGCGCGGCCGGACAAACTGCCGTCGACGATCGCCGTGTCGGCGCTGGTATCGAATATCGGACGCACCGACGCGCTCAATGTGCGCGTCGTGCTGCGCGAATCGGCCGCGCCGGACGCGGCCATCCTGGACGAGAAAATCGTCAATCTGCTGGGCCGCACGCGCCAGGTGGTCAACTTTGCCGCTACGCTCACCCGTCCCGGCAAGCAGACCTACGTGGTGGTGATCGACCCGGACGCGCATGTCGTCGAAAGCGACAAGACCAATAACAGCGCCGCGGTCAGCGTCGAAACCGTCGCTTCGCTCGACGTCGAAGTACGCGAGGGCGAGACCGTCATCGCCCGCAATCCCGTGTTCCTCGGGGCCGATGCCGCCTTCCACACCACCATCCGCAACAGCGGCACCCAGGGCACGCCGCCGTTCGGCGTGCGCTACAGCGTCACCAATGGCACGCGCACGGTCGTGGTGGGCGAACGGGTGATCCAGCTCAGCGCCGGCGCCAAGCTCGAGCAGGACATCGCATGGCGCGCCGACATGGCTGGCGCCCTGCAGTTGCGGGTCGATCTCGATCCGGACACGATCCTGGCCGAAACCGACAAGGCCAACAACCGGGCCGTGCTGCCGTTTACGGTGGTCGACGTGTCCGGTCCGAATCTGTCGCTCAGTTACAAGGACTTCAGTACCGAGCCTGCCGTCGTGACCGAAGGTCTGCCGGTCACCCTGTCGCAGCTGGTGCATAACAGCGGCAGCGTCACGCTCACCAATGTCGAAGTGGCCTTCTACGACGGCGACCCGGCAGGCAAGCGCCTGATCGGGCAGCTGCAAGTGATTCCGTCGATCGCCCCGGGCGCGACCGTCAAGGTCAGCACCGTCTGGGCGCCGTATCCGGATGCGTTCGATCACCTGGTCTTCGTCGTGGCCGACCCGGCTAGGCAAAGTGGCCGACGTGGAAGCGGGCGACAACGTCGGCTTCGTGGTGCTCAATGCGCAATCGATGACCGACCTGGCCGTGGGCACGATGGCGGTCACGCCGGAACTGCCGAAACAGTCGGACAGCATCAGCGCAACGGTCGCCGTGACCAATCTGGGCAAACAAGCTGCCAGCAATATCGTGGTCCGCGCCTACGAGGGCGATCCGAAGCAGGGCGGGGTGCAAGCGGGCGCCGACCAGATCATCGCCAGCCTCGCCGGACTGGACACGCAGAACCTGACCTTCGCCTATCCGGCCGCCAGCAACAGCGGCAGCCGCAGCCTCGTGATCGTGGTCGATCCGGACAATGCGATCGCCGAAAAGAACAAGGACAACAACGTCGCGCGCCGCGAGCTGATGGCGCAGGACGGCAACTTCGCCGTGTCGAACCGCTACTTCTCGCCGAACGGCGACGGCATCAAAGACAGCACCACGCTCGGAGTCCGTCTTGCGCAAGCGGCCGACATCACCGTCAGCGTGGTGGGCCGCAGCGGCAAGCGACAAGCGTGTTCAGCGGAGCTAAGCTTCAAGAACGTCACTGGCGCCACCGTGGTGTGGGATGGCCTGAACCAGCGCGGCACCGTTGTCGACGACGGCGACTACACGCTGCGCGTGACCGACACCAAAGGCAAGCTGCTGGGCCAGAGCGTGGTCACGGTCGATACCAACCGCTCCTCGCTCCTGCGCGCGGTCGATACCGAGTTCGGCCAGTTCTCGAATATGTCGTGCCGGATGGACAAGCTGTTCAGAATCGTACGACGCACCGCGCCTGACCATCACGGCGGGCGACGAGCGCATCTTCCTGCGCGCCAGCTTGCCGGGCAAAGTAGCCGACGGCATCTACACCATGATGGCCGACGCCAGCGAGCAGCGTTTGATCCTGGCGGCGGAAGACATGAGCGAGGGCCTGGGAGTCCAGGGCTATCGCGCTTCTGCCGATGGCGGTGTGATTGCCGTGATCAAAGGGGAGCAGAACGACGACCGCGCATTGTGGGTCATGGACGGCGGCGGCAGCAATTTGCGCCGGATTGCCGCCTTGCCGTCTGCGCCGGTCCAGGTCGAAGTGAGCGCCGACGGCAGCGCCGTGATCGTGGTCTTCTATAACGAAGTGATCAAGTATCCTTCGAGTGGCAACGGCTCGCCGCAGGTCCTGTTTGACAGGGAGCGTGGCTATTTGATTAATTCCGCCCTGTTCGCGCCGGACCGCAGCACCGTGCTGCTCAAGAGCGAGGGCGACAACGCCAATTTCTGGTTCATGATCGATACGGTCGTGGGGCAGGTATTCAGCGTGCCGGACGAAGCTCGCGTGATCGAGGAATTCAGTACGCGTGCCTACCCATGGCATACCGTCTGGGCGCCAGGCTCGAAGCTGCTTGCCATGACCGGCTACGACCAGCACAAGATGATCGAGCCCGAAGGCCATCCGGTCTGGGTATTCGACACCCAGTTCAAACTGGTCAAGACCTTCAACTACCGTCCGGCCTAGGCCAGGATGTGTACCAGGCGATGGGCATCACCGCGCCGACATGGAACAGCAACAGCACCGAGTTCGCCTTCGAGCAGAGCTACTGTGCCCCCGGCCAGGACTGCACGCCGCGCAATGGCGAAACGTGGGCGTCGCGCACATCGAAGGCAGCACCGGCTGGTGCCAAGCCACGTCACGATGATGGCTGCCAGCGGGCAGGTCAACGTGATCGAGCGCGCCGTGCTGATCGCCGACATGATCTCGGGTCTGCTCGAGCCGGTGGCGTCGACCGTGTCCCAGGATTTCCAGAGCTATACCTACCGCTGGGTGCCGCACGAGCGCGCGATCATGCGCACGCGTTCCGCCGAAGGCAATTGCACCGCACGCGAATATGGTGAAACGGGCTGCGTCGAGGCAATCGACCTTGACGATGGCGGGAAAATCCGTCCATTGTTCAAGGACTGGTACACTGCAGACCGCGGGTATGGAAGCTGGTTCCCAGATGTACATGGCCAGGCTTCTCTGCCTTCCGGCAGCCGCCTCGAGTTCGCCTCGTGGCGCGCCGCCTTTGACAACACCAGCGCCTGCTTCGGGACCGGTCCGGACCAATACCTGTTCGGCACCTTGCTCAACATGACGGCCGACTTGCGCGTGCTGCGTAGCGGACCGCAGGCGGCCTGCAGCTGCGCGGCAGCGCGGCCGACGCGAACTTCCAGCAGTTCACGCTCGAGTACGCGCTCAAGGATGCGCCAGGTGTATGGAAGACCATCATGCTTAGGCGTCGTCGCAGCCGGTGGCCGACAAGGTGTTTACCACCTGGGCGCCGCCAGCCTACGGCAATTATCTGGTGCGTCTGACGGTGGAAGATCTGGCTAAAGCAACCGCCGCCAGCAAATCCGCCAGGTCAGCTGGACTGATTCGCCCAGTATCACCGACCTGTACAAGGACGTGGACTTCGTGTCGCCGAACGGCGACAGCAATGCCGATGCGCTGAGCCTGCACTACCGCGTGGTCGAGCCGGTGCACCTGGAATTTACCGTCTACGACGACAGCGCGCTGCCGTGCGGACCGTGACCGCCGACCATTACAGCGGCGGCGAACATGCATTCAAATGGGATGGCCACGACGACCGCGGTCGTATCGTGCCCGACGGCAAGTACCGTATCGTGGTGCTCGATTTCGAGTTCTTTGTCGTGATCGACAACCATCTGCCGACGCTGACCATGGCGCTGAGCGACCCGTTCACGTTTGAACAAGCCCATAGCCAAGCGCCGAAATACGTCGTCTTCAAGCCGGTGCTCAGCTGGAATGCGGCCGAAGAAAATCTCAAGTCCTTCGTGGTGCAGGAAGCGATTGGCACCGATTCCTCGGAATGGAACAACGTGACGCGCTTCGGACGGTACAAACTGGTCGACTGGCAGCCTCTGTCGCCTCTGGCACTGGCGGGGGTTAACTATCGCGGTGTGATCGAGGACTTGGCCGGAAACCAGGTGACCGTGGTTGCAGTGCCGTGCAAGCAGAGCAATTGTTCCTGCTGAGCTACGCCGACCACCGTCTGCAACTTCGCGAGCCTGGCAAGCCCGACGAATGGCGCCTGACTTCGCGCGCCGATTTCCCGGAATTCACCACCCTGCATGCGTTGCCGGATATGGGCCTGTTCGAGGCAGATGCACCGTTGCGCATGGAGTTTGTGGAATCGATTCGCAAACCAGTGGTCAGGGTCGTCCTGCAGTACCGTGAACTGGCCGACAGCGAGGCCAACCTGCCCGTCTCGGCGCTGGCGGGCCTGCAATGGCAGCAGGAGCTGGTGAGCGAATTCACCTACTACGACGAGAAAGCGAACACCTATGTCAGCGCAGCGCAGCGCCAGAGAACGAGGGCTTCAGCGTTGTCTGGAACATGCAGGCGCTCAAACTCGACACCACTTACCTTGTCCGGGCAGTGGCCACCGACGAAGACGGCAAGGCGATTGCGTCCATGTCGCCATACCGCTTGCGGCGCGTTCCGTCGCTCGTGTCGGTATCGATCCGCAATGTTATCTTTGACAAGGTCAGGAAAACGTACAGCGTGTTCGCCAACCTGACCGCCGCCATGCCGGCTGACGCAAGTCGTGCTCATGATTAAGAGTAAAGACGATCCGCGCTACCTCGATGCGCGTTCGGTCGATATTGAACGCGATGTCTGGGGTAGCTACTTCCACTATCTGAATTTTGCCAAGACGGCTGAACTTGATTTGCGTCCTTGCTTGAATTACACGGCCACCGTGCGCGCCACGCTGGCAAGCGGCCAGGTCATTGATTCGACAGAATTCCCTTGGCCTAAAAAGTGCATCGGGGTTGACTATACGGCGATCCCGACGACGACGGCCACCTGCGGTGCGCTGCCGCCTGGTACGCTCGATTTCACGCTCACGCCTTACGCGAACGATGGCCGAAAGCTGACCCAAATGCTGTTCGGCACGGTCACCGACGACAACCGTTTCGACATTCTCAACAACTGGAACAATCCGGCGGGCCCTGTCACGTTCGCGCTGGACATGGCCGGTGTTGCTGACGGCATGAAACGCTACTTCGTACGCGTCATCAACGAGGACGGCCTGAGCCACGACGACGACATCTCCCTGCCGATCTCGCACGCGGCGCCGGAGCTGCGCATCACGGCGCTTGCAGCATCGGGGCAGAAGGCTTGCGGCAAGAAAGTGTACAGCAGCGGCAAACCGCAAGAAGTGCGCAACGTGTTGGCCATTGAAGGGGCAATCGACAGCGAAAGCGCGATCAGCTACGCCATCGAGTACCGCGAGGCGGGCCGTGCGGAGTGGAGCATCGCCAGTCCGATGGAATCAGCCGCCCGCGATCATCCGCTGGTCGGAAAGGTGTTCAACGGAAAAGAACAATTTGATCCTTATTCGGAGCCGCCGCCAATCTGCACGGCTTTCCCGGATGTTGGCCTGTGCCGCACCTTCCATCCGATCCAGTGGTCCAATGTCCCGTCGCCGGGGCAGCAAGCTTATCCGGGCGATCCCGCGAAATCGGGGCTGATGGGCTACGTCGGCTTTGACCAGGAACTCAGTGGCGAGATCGAAGTTCGTCTGCGCACCTTCAATGGCGCCAAGCTACCATGCCTGCTCGGCCCCGGTGCAAGTCGACTTCGACGGCAAAGTGCAAGTCGGTGAGCTCGTTGCGGACCGCAAGCTGTTCTCGCCGACGGCACCTGGCGTACCGAACAGCGTCACCGTCACCTTGTTGGCGGACGAGCAAGTCACGATGGATGTTGGCGTCTATGCCTACGGCGATTCGACGAACCCGTTACGCACGCTGGCTTCGGCCCAGTCGGCCTTCGGACAGACGACGTTCGAATGGAACGGCCTGGACGATGGCGGCGCGCTTGCTGCCGATGGCGCCTATCGGATCCAGGTCACGGCGACTGACGGCTGCGGCAATGAGACCGTGCGCTGGGTGAATGTTGAACTGGACGCCACGGCGCCGGTGGCGTCCGTGGCGACGCCGGTCGCCAATGCCCAGCTCGGCCTGATGGTCCCTGTCAGCGGCACTGCCCGCGACGAGCACTTCGCTGTCTACCGCCTGGAGTATGCAACGGCCGCCAATCCGGAAGGCTGGAGCGTGCTGGCGCAAGAAAACACGCAAACAGAAGAAGACAAGATCAAGCAGTTCGCATCATGGAACACGCTCGGCCTCTCCGGCGACGTGTCGCTGCGCCTGGTCGCACTCGACCAGGCCGGTAACATCACGACCATCGCTGCCGCTGGTGATCGTGCAGAACGCGCATCAGATCAGCTATCTGGAAGCCGTACCCGCCCTGATCTCGCCGAACGGCGACAACAAGCACGACAGCGCCGCGATCCGCTTCGGCCTGCTCGGCGAAGGCAAAGTCACGCTCGACATCCGTCGCGACAATCCGCTTGGAGCGCTGGTGCGCACCTTGATCGCGTCGGAAACGGCAGTGCCGGGCGCCATCACGAAGGTGTGGGACGGCAAGGACAATGCCCAGGAGGTGGTGTCCGACGGCACCTATGTGGCCCGTCTTTCCTTCGCCTCGCTTGGCGATGTTGTCGACGTCCAGGAGGAATCCGTTCAGATCGTGGTCGATCGCAATGCGCCGCAGGTGGTGATCCATTCTCCGGTTGCCGACTTCGTCACGCCGCTCGACAGCGTGCGCATCAGCGCGACCGATCTGCACGCTTCAAGCACGGTGAAGATTTACCGCTCCAGCGGTACCAATCTGAGCGACTGGAAGCTCGATGCCGAACTGACCGGCGACCAGCGTGAACACACGCTGTTCGACTTGAGCGACATGGAAGAGGGCAAGTACGGCGTGCGCGTGGTTGCCACCGATCTGGCCGAGAACACGACTGACGTGGTCAAGCTGTTCACCGTCGACAAGACCGCGCCGGTCGTGTCGCTGGCCGCGCCGTTGGCCAACAGCTATCTGAGCAGCCGCAACGGTCCGGTCAAGATTGGCGGCAAGGTCGAAGAAACCAACCTGAAGAGCTATGCACTGCGCTTAGGCGAGGATCCGACCAGTCAGGATGCCACCGTTCTGCTGTCCGGCACCACGCTGGCCTTGCTTAGCCATCGGCCGGGACTGGGACGTGTCGCAGATCCCCGACGGCACCTACTCGCTGTGGCTGCACGCCACCGACCTGGCTGGCCAGGAAGGCAGCGTCGTCAGCAAGATCGTGATCGACAATACCGCGCCGCTGGCCCAGCTGACCATGCCTGCGGACGGCGGCTACGTGCGCACGCCTGGCGCCATCACCGGTGTGGCGTCCGACGCCAATCTGCAGGACTACACCATCGAGATCGCACCGGGCGCGAAGGCCGATGCCAGCCGCTGGTCGCTGCTGCACACCGCGACGGTGGCAGTGAGCGATGCCACCCTGTTCAACTGGAAGACGCTGCCGAAAGACGGCGACTACACGCTGCGCCTGCGCGTGCGTGACAAGGCTTGGCGCCGTGACCGAGGCGATCGCTTCGATCGTGGTCGACACCGTCGCGCCCGAAGCACCGCTGTCCCTGACCGCCAAGCTCGAAAACCGTCAGGACGCCCATCTCGCGTGGAGCGCCAGCACGGCGACCGACGTGGCTTGGCTATGCCGTGCTGCGCAACGGCGTGCGCATCAACGACGTGCTCGTGACCGGCACCTCAGGTATACTCGATCTTGCGCTGCAAAACGGCAATTACACCTACGTGGTGCAGGCGCTCGACAAGGCTTAGGCTGGAACAGTGCGAACTCGGAACCGGCTTGGCGTGGCCGTCAATACCAGCGGGCCGACCGCACGCATCTTCAATCCGGTGCGCGACACCCTGGTTGGCGCCGTGGTCGATATCCGCGGTATCGCCACTGCGCCGCTGGACTTCAAGGAATACCGAATTTACCTTGGCAACGGGGAAAATCCGTCCGCGTGGCGCCTGCTGCGCCGCTCATGCTACACCGGTTCGCTTGCCGGCACCCTGGCCAGCTGGGATACCTTCGGCGTGAGCGAAAACACGCCGTATTCGATCAAGCTGGAAGCGGAAGACCTGTACGGCGAGATCGCCACCGAGACCGTCACGGTCACGGTCGACAACACGCCGCCGCTGGCGCCGGTCCAACTGAGCGCCAACGCCGACGGTGCCAACGTCACGCTGCACTGGACCGCCAGTACTTCGCCTGACGTAGCTTGGCTACATCGTGCTGCGCGACGAGCGCATCGCCAACGCCCAGGGCGCCGTGATCGGCAGCTGGAAACCGTACCTGGTGACCGGCACCACCCACCTCGACCTGAACGTGGCCGATGGCCTGCACCGCTATGTGGTAATGGCGATGGACAAGGCGGAAAATATGAGCCCGCCGTCGAACGTGGCCAGCGTCACGCTCGACACCCGTGCGCCGCATGCCGTCATGCAGCAGCCGCTGGCGAACGCGCATATCGGCCGCAGCACCTATCTGCTGGCCACCTCGCCGGACACCGACGTCGCGTCGGTCCAGTTCCAGTTCCAGGCCATGCCGCGCCACGCAGTGGGACCGATGTCGGCGCCAGCGCCGTGGCCCTGCCATACGCGGCAACCCTGGATGGCACCGCCTTCGTGCCGGGCGACTACCTGCTGCGCGCAGTGGCGACCGACATCCACGGCAAGACCGATCCGGCGCCGACCGCCATCACCGTCACCTTCAGCGAAACGCCGGACGTCATCACCGACCTGAAGGCGAAAGTCAACGGCGGCACCGTGACCCTGACCTGGAGCAGCCCGGCGACCGGCCTGACCGGCTATCTACTGGAGCGCTATGACGGCCAGGGCGTCGTCACGCGCATCGCCGTGCTTAGCCCAGGCCAGCGTCAGCTATCCGGACGCCGAACTGGCGGACGACCATTACCGCTACCGCGTCTCGGCGCTGGGCGCATCGGGCAAGAGCAATCTGGCCAGTGACGATGTGCTTAAGCACTGGTGCATACGCCGCAGATCGAGGTGCCGTACACGCCGACCGCCGAGGCCAGCTTCACGCTGTCCGGCCAGACCCTGGTCGGCGGCACGCTGACCCTGTCCAACAGCGCCGATGACGGCAATCACACTGCCGACTTTGACAACGCCGCCGACGGCCACTTCACGCTGACCGGCCTGGCGCTGCCGATGGGCGCGAGCCAGCACAGCCTGATCCACACCGATGGCCAGGGCAATGTCAGCAAGGCGGCACGCTTTGACATGCGGCGCGCCAATCCATCCGCCCAGCCGACCGGGCTGGCGGCGGCCACCGCCGATGACCAGACCGTCGTCAGCTGGGACGCCAACAGCGAACCGGACGTCATCGGCTATGCCGTGATCCGCAACGGCCAGGCCGAGCTGGAGAACCTGCATCCGACCTGGACCGTCAGCGCGGATCCTGCCGACGAGACCAGTCCGTATAACGCGACCGACGGCGAACTGTCGACCGCGTGGATGCCGAACATGGCCGGTTCTGCCGCTGCCAGGACGCTGCACATGCAGTTCCAGGACAGCGTCGTGCTCTCGCGCGCACGCCTGAACTGGGCGGCCGACGGCGTGGCACGCGACTACGACCTCCTGATTCCTGCTGGCGTGGGCAACTGGACCGTGCTGGCCAAAGTGCGCGGCAAATATCGTGACTGCCAGCGAAACCGCCTTTGCCACGGTGCGTGTGACCGAGCTGCGCATGCGCATTCTCGACACGGCCGGTACCCCGAAACTGGCGGAGATCGCCCTCATCGGGCCGCGTCTCCAGACCGGCACCAGCCTGGCCGTGACCACGCTGGCGCAGAAGGAAACCTTCGACGTGTATGCAGTCAACATGTTCGGCATGTCCGGCGCGCAGGCCAGCGTCGTGCATCAGAGCAGCGCCGCAGGCCGATCTGGCTGTCAGCGCCGCGGCGCTGGTGGTCGATACGCCGCAGCCGTCGGCGCTGGGCACCGTGCGTGTCCATATTCCGCTCGAGAACAAAGGGCAGGGCGCAGCACTCCAGTTCAGCGCGTCGCTGAGCGCGCTGGGCCCGAACGGCCAGCAAGTGGCGCTCGGTTCGACCGACATTGGGCAGCTCGATGGCGCAGACAGTACCGACCTGTCCGGCGAATGGATACCGGACGTGGCTAGAGCGAATGGACCATCACGGTCCTGGCCGACAGCACCGCTGCCGTGGCCGAGACCGACGAGACCAATAACCAGGCCGTGCGCAAGCTGGTCGTGGGCGCGGCCGTGCCTGGCCTGCAACTGCCGCTGCAAGTGTCGGCACCGGTGGGCGGTTCGGCCCTGGCCCTGAACTGGAGCGTGCCTGGCACGCTGCAGCTTACAAACTACCGCATCCGCGCTGCCGCGCAAGCGGACGGTCCATACGCCGCCATCGGTGGCGACGTCACCAGCCTCGATTACCTCGATGCGCCGGTGGTCAACGGCGTGCGCCGCTTCTACATCGTCAGCGCCGTCGACGAGGCTTAGGCCAGGTGCTGGCCACCTCGGCTCCGGTTTCCGGCGTGGCGCAGGACAGGCAGGCGCCGGGCGCGCCGCTGCTGCTCGGTCCGACCGTGGCTTAAGCAAACCGGTGCTGGTCGATACCGTCCAGGTGGATGTGGTCGGCTTTGCCGAGCCGGGCGCCAGCGTGTCGTTGCTGCGCGGCGGTGCGCTGGTCGATATGGCCACCGCGTCGTCTGCCATTGCCAGCCGTGACTTCGGTTATACCGGCCCGCACGCCTTCGATGTGTCGGCCGACGGACGCCGCCTGGCGCTCGCCGCGCTCGGTGAAGTCGTGGACGTGGGCAGCGGTACCCGCACCAAAGTGCCGTCGATGATGTATGCGACCCAGCTCGCCTGGTCGCGCGACGGCCGCCTGCTGGCGTCGGAAAGCATGGAAACGAACCAGTTGGACGTCTACAGCGTGGTCGAGAACACGATTGTGATGCACAGCACGCTGAACAATGTGCGCAACGTGCTGTCCTGGTCACCGGACGATCAGCAGTTGCTGGTCAACGGCCGTGATGAGCAGGACCAGACCGGTCTGTTCCTGGTCGACCGCAACGGCGGCGGACACCGCCTGCTGACGGCTGGCTGGAACTTCGATGGCGGCGTGTCGTGGACGCCGGACGGACAGCATGTCGCTGTCGTGCGCGACAGCCGGGTCGAGGTGCTGCGCACCAGCGACGGCGAAACCGTCTTCAGCGAATACCGCTATAGCTCTTCGCCAAGCTGGTCGGCGGACGGCAAGCGCTTGCTGTACGACGTGCAGAGCAACTTCGTGCGCCTGATCGCCGAATACCAGATCGACGGCGGCGCTGTGCGCGAGCTGAGCGACGCTTCGGCCGACCGCAGCCATCCGCTGTGGACCGGCATTGGCGACAGCTTCATCTATGCCGAAGACGGCAAGGCTATGCTGCGTCCGCTCGACGGCGAAGCGCGCCAGACCGTGGTGGCCGAAGGCTACAGCACGTCCCGCGTCCTCAGCACGGGCCGCGGCGAGCTGTTCTACGAGAAAGACGGTAGCCTGATCCGC
The DNA here is from genome assembly GCA_024703915.1 of Massilia sp. H-1. Lineage (GTDB taxonomy): Bacteria > Pseudomonadota > Gammaproteobacteria > Burkholderiales > Burkholderiaceae_D > Telluria_A. Next base: position 5,590,052 of record CP087969.1, read on the forward strand.
ACGACCCTGGCTTAGGCCAGTTCCGCATGGCCAATGTGGATCTGGTGGAAGGCGAGAACCTGTTCAGCGCCACCGCCACCGATACGGCTGGCAATGTCAGCACCCCCGCGCTGCCGATCAGCGTGACCCACGCTGCCGGTGGCAGTCCGGATCTGGCTGCGGGCCTGGAAGACCTGACGGTCTTGCTTAGCCGCGCCACAGGTCGGGGAAGCAACGCGCCTTGGCATTGCCGTGCGCAATATCGGCGCAGCCGCCGCCAATGGCGCGACGGTCAGCGTGACCATGCGCACTCCGTCCGGTGCCGCGACCACGCTGCACCAGTCCGTCATCGCCCAGCTAGGCCGCAGGCGCCAGCGAGACGATCAGTCTGGACTGGACGCCTAAGCCGAGACGGGCGAATACAGCCTGGTCCTGTCGCTCGACGCCATGGCGGTTTCGTGGCCGAGTCGAACGAAGGCAACAACATCGCGCTGCGCGCCATCGGCGTGGCCGCCAATGCGCTGCCGACCCTGGCAGTGTCGACCGACAAGGCTAAGCTACAGGCGCCAATGCGGCGCTGGCTTAAGCAAGGTTACCCTGTTCAATCCGGGTGCCCAGGTCAGCGGCGCGCTGGTGCTGCGGATCGAAGATGCCGAAGGGTATCTGGTCGAGGCGCTGCCTGGCAGCGATGTCGTGCTCGCCTATGGCCAGAAGTCCGACTTCACGCTCAACTGGAACACAGGCGCTGTCATGGCTGGCAATTACCGGGTCGTGGCCGAGCTGCGCGACACCCAGGCGAACGTGCTCGTGTCGAACCGGGCCGTGTTCCGGATCGACGCCGCGCGCGACATCAGTCGCCACCGTGGCGGTCGACCAGGCCCAGTACCACAACAACGCGGCGGCCAGCATTGCTTAAGCAGCGTAACTGTGGCTGCAGGCAACGCCGGACTCGAGGACGCAACGGCCCGCATCCAGGTGCTCAGTGCGGCCAACGTGGCCGTGTTCGACACCACCGAAGCACTGGGCAGCCTGCTGCCTGGCGCCACCGCCAGTGTCAGCACCGTGTTCGATACGGGCAGCAACGCTGCCGGTACCTACCGCGTCAAGCTCAGCGTGCATTCCGGCGGTGCTGCCGTCGCCAGTGCCACGACCGATCTGGCGATCGTCCCTTCCACGCAAGTGCAGCTGAGCGGCCGTCTGGCGCTCAGCGCGCAAACCGTGGGGCAGGGCGACCGCCTGCTGGCCGCCTATACGCTGAGCAACCCGGGCGTTGCGCTGAACGGCGTGCCGCTGACCGTGTCCATCGTCGACCCTGACACCCAGGCGCAAATCGCCCAGGTGGCGACCAGTGTCGACCTGGCTTCGGGCGCCTCGCTCAAGGGCGAGGCTTAGCTTCGATGTCGCCGCCTGGCCGCTCAAGTCGCTGCAGGCTGTGCTGTCTGCCAGCATCGATGGCAAGCGGGTTGTGCTGCAACGCGTCTCGGTCCGGGTTGCCGACCGCACGGCGCCGCTGATCGCCTTTGAAGAAGCGGCCCGCAGCGGCCACCTCGTCATCGGCGCGGCCACGCCGATGTTCGTGCGCGCCACCGACAGCCAGTCGCTGGTCACGGTGGTGGAATACGCCGTGGACGGCAGCTCGGTCTGGAACCGCTTTACCGCCGACAACGCGGCCGAGGGACGTTACCGCATGAGCGTGGCGGCACTGGGTGAAGGCGCACGCCAGATCCAGGCCCGCGCCACCGACGGCGCAGGCAATGTGTCGGCGGTCGTCCAGCTCGATATCGTCATCGACAACACGGCGCCGCAGATCGCGGTCAGCGGTGTCGCCGACGGCGCCAGCTACACGGCGCAAGTGCAGCCGCAGATCGTCATCACCGATCCTTACCTGGTGTCGCAAGCGGTGACGCTGGACGGTGTGCCTTATGTGTCCGGCACGCCGGTCAGCGCGGGCGGCATGCATGTGCTGCAGATCGATGCCGCCGACCAGGCTGGCAATGCCGCGTCGCGCACGGTGCGCTTCGAGATCGCCGCCACGGCCATCGTGGTAGCAATCACCGAGCCGCTGCCGGGCGCCATGCTGCGCACGCCGTTCGCCATCGGCGCTACGGCCAATGGCGGCAACGCCACCATTACGCGGGGTTGAATACCAGTTCGACGGCGGCGCGTGGAGCGAAGCGCAAGCCGGCACGCCGGGCAGCTACGGCGCCACGATCGCAACGCTGGCGGACGGTCCGCATCAGCTGGCCATGCGCGCCATTGACGGCGGCGGTCACCCGACGGCGCCGGTCACGGTTGCCTTCACGGTTGACAATACCGCGCCGGTGATCGCTGTCACGGGCGTGGCCGAAGGCGCCATGCTGCGTGGCCCTGTCACGCCGGTGGTGGTCATCACGGAGCCGAACCTGAAAACGTCGAGCCTGACCTTGAACGGCCAGCCTTACGTGAGCGGCACCCCGGTCGCGGCCGAGGGCAGTTACACCCTGGCCGTGACGGCGCAGGACCAGGCAGGCAACAGCGCCAGCCTGGTTCGCCACTTCACGCTCGACCGCACGGCGCCAGCCGTAACGGCGGTGACGCCGTTCTTGCTCCAGCTGATCGGCACGTTGCCGCAGGTGCAGGCGCGGGCCTCGGACGCCGCGCATGCCGGCGTGGCACTGGTCGAGTACAGTCTCGACAACGCCGCGTTCAAACCGATGGCGGCGCACGCCACCATCGCCTAGCCTGTACCAGGATGCCGCTGGCGCCCTGGCCGACGGCGAGCATGTGCTGATCCTGCGCGCCACCGATGGCGCGGGCAATGTGTCCGTTCCGCTGACGGTGCAGTTCGGCTTCGACGCGACCGCGCCGCTGATCGTCATCAGTGGCGTGGCCGACGGCCAGGCTTACACGGCGCCGGTCACGGCCACCATCACGGTCAGCGACGCCAATTCGCCGTGGTCGGTCGTGCTGCTCGATGGCGTACCGTATGTGTCCGGTACCGCCATCACGGCCGACGGCGTGCATGTCCTGCGCGTCGATGCCGAAGACAAGGTGGGCAACAAGTCCAGCCGCACGGTGCAGTTCACGATCGGACAGGCCGCACGCACCGTCGTGCTGCTGACCCCGGCCCAGGACAGCTATCTGCGCACGCCGGTTGGCGTGACCGGCACCGTCACGGGCGGCAGCGTCGCCCTGGCCAAGGTCGAGTATCGCGTGGGTAACAATACCTGGCTGCCAGCCACCGCCACTGGCGGCGGCAACTACGCTCGCTCGCTGACCAGCTTGCCGGACGCCGCCTACCTGCTCGTGATGCGCGCCACCGATACCAAGGGCGGCATCACCGACTCGGCAGCGCGCCGCTTCACGGTCGACAACACGATTCCGTTGATGATCGTCTCCGGCGTGGCGGAGGGGGTGACTTACCGCGGCGCGCCGACGGTCGGTTTCGTCGGCAAGGACACGAATCTGAAGTCGTCCGCGGCCACCCTGAACGGACAGCCGTTCGCGACCGGCACGGTCGTGTCGGCCGATGGCAGCTACCAGCTGGTAATGGTGGCGGAGGATCTGGCCGGGAACAGCGTGACCAAGACCGTCAACTTCCGCGTTGACCGGACCGCGCTTAAGCAATCACGCCAGTGCGTCCGCTGGCAGGCGAGATCCGGACTGCGCTGCCTTCGGTGCAGGCGAACGTGAGCGACGCGCTGTCGGGCGTGAAGCTGGTTGAATTCAGCATCGACGGCGGTGTCTATGCCGCCATGCCGGGTACGGACGGCAGCTATGCCGCCAATGTCACTGCCGCACTGGCCGACGGCGGCCACACTGTGCGTCTGCGCGCCACCGACAATGGCGGCACTATATCGCCCACGCTGGCGGTATCGTTCGTGGTCGACACCAAGGCACCGGTGATCACCGTCACCGGCGTGGCCAAGGGCGCGACTTACACGGCGCCGGTCAAACCGGTGTTCAGCGCGACCGACACCAACCTGGACAAGGTGGTGGCCACGCTCGACGGTGTGGCCTATGTCTCCGGCCAGCAGGTGGCGGCTGCCGGTGCCCACGTGCTGCTCGTGACGGCGACCGACAAGGCGGGCAACAAGGCCGAGTCGAGCGTGAACTTCACGCTCACGGCGACGCTGGTGCTGAGCGGTTCGCTCGATGTGACGCCGGGCGAGGGCCAGCAGGGTACGCCGGTCACGATCACCCCGAGCATCATCAACGGGGGCGCCACGCTCGACAACGCCGTGGTGGAGATCGGTATCGTCAGTGCGACCGGCCTCAGTTACAGCGACACGCGGACCGTGACGCTGGTGGGCGGCGCGACCTGGTCGGGCAGCTTCGGCTGGAACGTGAACCTGCCGCCGGGCGGCTACCAGATCATGGTGACCGTGTTTGCAGGCGGGACCAGCAAGATCGTCACCCAGCGCGCATTCACGGTGCTGGAGACCCAGACCACGCTCAAGGCCAGCCTGGCGCCTACCCCCGTCCCAGAACCTGCTGGTGCTGACCCAGTGCCAGCGCACGGCGCGTCCGGTCACCGGTCTGAATGTGCGCTCGACGGGCATACTCGACGACCCGGCCGACAGCGTGAAATGCGACGGCGAGCGCGCGCAGACCCTCTCGCGCTACCTCGACGATATCGGCGTGGGCAACAAGGTCGTCACCAGCACCACCGCTTTCTCGCGCGAACTCGACAAGGGCGGCTACAGCGGCTACTGGGTCAGCGGCGGCGGCACCAAGCTGCCGCAGCCGTTGCCGACCCAGCTCGGCAGCCGGCGTGCGCCTGGGCGAATCGCTGATGGCCGACGGCATGCACGACTTGCGCGACAGCGACCGTGCGCTCCAGGATTTGCTGGGCGTGTACGCGGGCGGCAAGCTTGCCGACGGCGCGCTGCACCGCACTGACGGCGCTCGGCCGCCTGTCGCCCGACGCCAGCGTCGAACTGCGGGGCGAGAAGCTGATGGTCGACGTCTTCGACGGCGCCACGGTTGAATCCTCGTTCGGCGCGCCGGCAGCCGACGGTGCCGGTGCTGGCCTTGGCCATTGCATCGGCAGCGGCAACGGGCATGACCGCGACGGCGACGGCGTGGACGACTTTGGGCATGGCAACTGCGCTGCGGCACCGGCAACCCCGGCGGCCGTGGTCAGCCACCAGGTCGGCAATGGCCGCACGCTGTTCTTCGGCTTCGACATGGCCCGTTCGATCATGCACGCGCCAGCCGACGAGCGCCTGCGCATGCCGCCTACTGCACCAGTCTGGAATGGCTGGGCGCGCCGCAGGAAACCTCGGACCTGCCGCAGCTTGGAGGTGAGCTGGTGGTGCGCAAGCTCGTCTTGAGCAATGGCGCGGCGCCGGTCACTATCAGCGTGGTGGCCGATCTGCCTGCTTGCGCCAGCGCGGCTGCAGGCTGCAGCTGCCGCATGGGCAAGGTGGTCGAGCAGGGCGGCGCGCTCAGCATGCGCTGGCAGCTGACCCTGGCGGCGTCGGAAACGCGGGCGCTGCCGCTGCAATGGAAGCTGCCGCTCGGTTCCGGGCCGCCATCCGCTGCGCTACACGGTCAGCGCCATTGCGCATGGCAAGGCCACCTTGCTGGCCAGCGAGAGCGTCGCCTTCGATGTCAGCGGCGTGGCGGACGTGTCCGCAGCGGCGCAGTCGGCCGTCGCGGCCATCGATGCCGCGCCCGGCAGCGCAAGCAGCGCGCGGCGACGCGGCGCAATGGATGGCCCGGGCCTTGCGCTCGAGCCAGTCCGGCGCCCAGGCGCAGGCGCTCAGCGAACTGGCCATGGCGCAAGCGCGCCTGGACAAGGCGAGCGGCAGCGGTCTGGACGCGGCGCAGCAAGCCCTGGCGCGCATGATCCGTGCGGTCGAACGCAGCCATTAATCGGGAAATCACCACACCATGACGACCATCAAGACCACTTTCCTCTCCCGGCTCGCGTGGCGCTGCTGGGCACGCTGGCCCTGCTTATGGTCCAGGCCCAGCAGCTCGACCTCGGTACTGCTTAAGCCAGTACGCCGCCTTTGTCTTGCACGACGCCAGCGGCCTGGCCAGCGTGCGCGGACGGCTGGCGGTCGGGCGCGATCTCGACGCCCGCCAGCTGGACCTCGGTTCAGCCCTGCAAGGCGCCGAGGAGGACACGCCTTCGCTGGTGGTGCGCCGCTCGGTGACCCACTTTAGCGATGGCGCGATCTGGAACGGCCCCGGGCGCAAGGGTTACGGCGTGGTGGGCGTGGCCGTGGCCGATGCCTACGCCCCGGTCTCGATCTGCGTAAAGCCGAACTGCCCGTCGATTTCGACGCGGAAGCGATGTGGCTGACGATGCTGTCGGCGCGTCTGGGCGGCATGCTTAGGCCAGCGGCACGGTCCAGTTGCAGGGCGGCGTACTGACGCTGCGCGGCAGCAATGCGGCACGCGAGGTATTCATTCTGACGCCAGCCCAGGCCGCGAGCAACGCGACGCTGCAGCTGGCCAATGTGGCGGCCGGTGCCTGGGTGCTGATCAACGTGCGTGCCGACAAGCAGCATGAGGTACGGCTGCGCCTGAATCAGGATGCGCTGCGCGCACCAGCCGCGCACGCTATTCAATTTCCCCGATGCCGATTCGCTGCGTCTGGAAGGCGCCCGCGTCTGGGCCAGCCTGCTGGCAGCCATGGGCACTGGCCAGCGGGGAGGGCGGTGCGGTCGAGGGGACCGTTGTTGTATCGGACTGGAAGGGGCGGGCCGAGATTGGCCACGCGCCGTTTGTAGCAGGGCCGTAGGCAGGCCCGCAGGACAGCAGGACCAGGGTAGTAACCAATAATAATTGCAGGACCAGTTCGGGATAATGGCATGAAACGTAGCATGAGCGTAGTGGCAGTGTTGGTGGCAGGATGGATGTTCGGCGTGGCGCCTGCGGGCGCGGCCAGTGGTGCGCCCAAAGGCGCGCCGGTGGGCGCCAAGGCGGCCAAGGCGCAGGTGCAAAAGCAGCCCGCTGCCACGCGCGAAGCCGAACAGCGCACCATCCTGGAACGGATTGCCGCCGCCGCGACGCCGCGCCCGCCATCGCCCAGTACCGCAAGGTCCACGGCGACAGCGCCAGCCCGCGTCCCGACCGCAGCGCGGAACGGCGTCAGCTGCAGGAAGCGGAACAGTCCCTGCGCGGCGCGCTGCTGCCGCTGCAGAAACTGTCGAACGCATCGGCCGCCCAGCTGGCACCAGCCTGGCATGCTTAAGCCAGGGCTGGCGCGCTGCCGTCCTCGTGCATGAAGGACATCAGCAAGCCGTCGAAGCACGGCTGACGAAGGCCGATGGCGGCGCCGCTTACCTGGCCAAGTTCCGTGCCGTGGCCGGTCAGCGCAAAGGGCAGCAGGAACAGCTGTCCAAGCTGGTCGATGCGATCGTCGGCGCCGAGCCGACCGCGCCGGAAGAGGCACGCACGGTCAATCCGGCATCGGTCCGCGCCGCTCTGGCTCTGCTGGACGCCAAGCCGACGCGGCCTGCGCCGGAGCCGGTATTGCGCGCCCTGGGCCTGCCTGTTGGCGGCCTGAACCTGGTCGCGCGCGCACCGGTGCGCAGCCCGCTGCTCACGCCAAGCTACGCCACGAGCAGCGAGACGCCAAGCCCGTGCGGCCGACAGCGCCGCCGGTCCGGAAGCGCCCCTGTCCGACGAGATCGTCGCGCAGGCGACCGCACTGGGCAACGACTATGTGCGCATCTATGAGTTCGTGCGCAACAATCACCGCACCGAATGGTATGCTTAGGCGCCGTGCGCGGCGCCCCTCGGCACCTTGCGTGGCGGCGCTTGCAAGAACGATGCCGACCAGGCCAGCCTGCTGGTGGCCCTGCTGCGCGCGGCCAGCGTGCTTAGAAGCGCTATGTGCATGGCGTGGTCGAACTCGACGCCGACAAGATCGCCGCCGACCTCGGCCTGGCCGACAGCACCCTGGTGCTTAGCCGCACTGACCAAGGCCGGCGTGGCCTTCACCCCGCTGACGCGCGGCGGCAAGATCGCTGCCGTCCAGGTCGAACACGTGTGGGTCACGGCGCTGGTCCCAGAGGCCACCAATTACCGCGGTGCATCTGTCGATGCGTCCGGCAAGACCTGGATTCCGCTGGATGCCTCCTTCAAGGACAGCAGCTGGAGCACCGCCACGGTCGGCATGGCCGACGTGGGCGCGCCTGCCGCTTTGCAGGCCGAGTATCTGGCGCAGCCACGCACGGAATCGTTCGCCAGCTTCATCGAACGCCGCGCGACCGACGCGCTGCAGCGCCGTGACGGCCCGCAAGCGAGCCTGGCCAGTGCGCTGGCCACGCAGAAAACGACGCAGATGAACCTGTCGCTGCTGCCCAATTCGCTGCCTTACGCCGTGGTTGCGGTGACGGCCGAAAGCGCCGCCTTGCTCTACCGCCGACCTGATCCAGGCGCGCCTGACGCTGCGCAACGGCGCGAGCACCGTGCTCGACCTGCAACTGCCGGTGCATGAAGTGGTCAACCAGCGCCTGACGCTGTCGTATCAGCTTAGCCACGCTGGAAGACCAGCGCCTGAGCCTGTCGTTTGGCGGGCTGGACGCGGTGCCCCTGTACCTGATCAATCTGCGTCCGCAATGGAATGTGGGCGGCAAGCCGCGCCTGCTGGGCACGGATGCGGTCGCACCGGGCGCCAACCTGACGCTCGACATCACCCTGAGCGGCCCGTTCCGGTCTCGCAGCGCGTGAACCAGTCCGTGATGGCTAAGGCGCCTACCAGGCGATCCACATCGGCGGGGCGGCCGCGACCCGCCCGGCTCAGCGGCCTGCCTCCGATACCGAAAGCATGGCCTCCTTGCTGCTGGACGGGATAGGCGTGAACTACAGCAAGGCCTGGAGCGAGGGTGAAAGCCAGCTGGCCGCGCTGAGCGGCGTGCAGCTGCTGCGTCCGGTTCCGCCGGTCGCGATCGTGACCAATCACATGGAAACCGAGTTCCTGGGCGAAGTGCCGCAAACCCTGGTCTGGAAGGGCGTGACGCTCGATGCGGTCGCGCATCCGGTGGAAGCGGTCGGCGCCAATGCCGCCAGCTTCATGGCCATGTCCGGCCTTCACGGCTCCTCGCTCGAGGCCGTGACCTTCATGCAGCAGTTCAGCGTGGACGCGGTGTCGGCCGACAAGGGTCTGGCGCTGGCGAAAGCGCAGGGCATCGCGCTGCTCAATCTGGGCGCGGCCAATGTCGGTGCGCTCGACGCGACCGATCACTTGCAGCCGGTGAAAGACCATATCCGCAATCTGGTGCGTCTTGGCTACAAGGTCGATGTGCTTAAGCACGCCGGGTGGTCAGCAGCGCCTGGACCGGTTCGGTCTGGCGCGCGGTAGAGCAGAATAGCGGGGCCAGCGGCTACTTCATTTCCGGCGCACTGGCTAGGGGCAGCACGACCACCGCCCCGAACGTCTGGACGCTCGACTTCCTGGCGGCGGCCTTGTCGGCGCCGAATTCGGAGCCGTACAACAGCGACCCGCTGTCGGGTGCATCGGTGCAGAAGATCGGCGCCAAGCGATGGCCAGGTCGGCACTGCAGGCAAGGACTTGCCACGGCCGATGTCGGTTGCCGTGTTCGACAAGGATGGCTTGCCGGTGCTGGGCGCGCGTGCAGTTTGCGCACGTGCATGGTGATGGCAAGATCAACGGTCAGGAAGGATCAGTTGTCGTCAATACCGATGCGCGCGGGATGGCCACCGTGAATGTGACGCTGGCCAAGAAGACCGACGTCAATCCCCACTATATCGAGGCGGATCAGGGCGACCAGTACGCCACCCGCATCAGCGTGAACGAGGTGGAAGTGTCGGTCGAGACGGCCAATGGCGGTTTGTCGATCGAAACGCCATTCTCCGCGGTTGCCAAGCCAGGCGCGCTGGCGCGCTTCGAGTCGCCTGAGGTCGTGGAACCGGTCATCGGCATCGTCGGCATGGGCGCGGACGTCGTGACACTGAAACTGGTCGATGAAAACGGCAATCCGCTTGCCAATATCACCACCAGCTACACGATCAACACCGAGATGACCTGTACCTCGGACAAGGCCGGGACCTATTTCAAGCTTAGCCGTTCTGTACGACGCGTATTCCGACACCAGTGGCGGCACGATCGGTTGCGGCATCAAGTCGCCGATTCTGGGCGCTTGCGGTTCGCCGACACTCATGATCAAGAGCCGTTCGGATGGCGCTGCTTAAGCACTGGCCTGATTCTGGGCAATGCCATCGCTGCAAACACGACCGTTACCGCCAACGCCAAGGGGCTGTCGCGCGTGTTCAAGTACCGCGCTGGCGGTGGCTGCGGCGACACGCCAACGCAAGTCCGTCAGCGTCCTTCGATCGTGATGATGATGGAAGGGAATCTGAGCGATCCCGCGACCGGCGCGCCGCTGTCCGCGGCGAAGGTTGGCAAGGTCCTTGATACGCCGTTTACGATGTCTGTATGGGAAACCTCATTCCCGTGGGAAGCTCGCGCCGAGAACAACCACACCGTCATCTACTGGCATCCCTTCGTCAAGTTCGAGAAAAAGGATGTGAATATCGCGTTCTCGGTCATGGGTGGCGGCTCGGTGGCCGGTGCACAGCCGGTCGGGGGTCGGTTCACATCGCGCCCGCGTGCGCGTTGGCGACGCGCCATCGATCAATATCCTGCGCGGCAAGCTGGGCGACTACAAGCTCAAATATCCGACCGTCGAGAATGAACAGATTGTTGAGACGGAAAGCAATCACTGCTGCGACGAACTTGATTCTCATCCGATCTTTGGCGTCCAGGCGACCATCGAAAAAAATCATCAGTGGCAATACTGACGGCAGCGATTCGGACCGCGTCGTGCTGGATCTGGAAGGACGCAGCCGTTCGCAGACCCAGATCGTCTACAAGATTGCCCCCTCGTTCTATTCTGCCAGCATCGCCGATGTGGAATTGTTCGAGAACAACAATAGTGTGGCCACGCTGTACGGTTCGTCGAAGGCCGGTGACGGCGTTGCGCTGGTCTCGCGCGGCCAGAGTTTCGACTCGACCAAGACGTATGAAGCCCAGTTGGTGCTCAACCGCGGCAGCAAGGTCGAAATCCAGTCCGACAAGGTCGCTTTGCCGACTCGCCAGACCCTGATCAAGTTCATCCAGGGCACGAAGGCCACGCTCGAAGTGGACGTGATCAACAAGCAAGTGTGCGATGTTGCGGGCGCCGCCAGCTTCGGCTTCCTGCAGGACGTGCGCGCCTCGATGAAGCTGCAGCCGCTCGACGCCCAGGGAAATCCGAACGGTTCGCCACGCGAAGTGTTTACCGACCGCGTGTTCGCGCCCGGGACCTATAAGGAACAAATCAAGGTTGGCGAAGTTGGCAGTGGCCACTTCTCGATGATCATCAGCGCCACTTCGCTGCGCGATCCGGCGCAGTCGGAAACGCGCGACGCGCCAGTCGTGTCGCATTTTGGCATGTTGGACCAGCTGCCAGTCGGTAATGTGATCGTGGACGGCATCGCCGTGCGCGACGGCAGCATGATGGCCCAGACCCAGTCGATCGACGTCGACGGCCGCGGCCCGGACATGCGCTTCCAGCCGAGCTACTCGACTTCCGGTAACGGCAACATCGGCACGATGGGCGCGAACTGGACCCACAACTTCAATTCCTCGATCCGCATCAACAGCTGCGGTCACGTGACGGTCAGTGGCGGCGACGGCGGCGGTGTGCGCTTCTTCCCCGGCCCGAACAACACGCTGGTGCTTAGGCGGTCGGCTACCACTCGACCCTCGTGTCGAACAGCAACGACAAGACCTTCGATTTCTACAGCAAGAACGGTAACCGCTACCACTACATCTTCGCCAATGAGCGCGTGCATTGGATCCTCGATTCGATCAAGGACACGAACGGCAATGCGCTCAAGCTCGTGTACGACCAGGATGCGAACCAGGATCCGCTGCTGAGCAAAGTTGTCAGCACCGATGGCCGCGCGCTGTCGTTCAAATACATTCAGAAGCGCATCGCCTACAAGGCTTAGCTCGGCCCAAAGCCTGGTTGATACCGTGACCGGACCGGGCGTGAGTATTGCGTTCGCCTACGATCCGGCGGGGAACCTGATCTCGGCCAAGCGCGAAGAACGCGAAGAGAAGTTCAGCTACTACACCGAGGCGCCGCAGATCTTCCAGCGCGCTGATGACCAGCGCCACTGATCCGAACGGCCGCGTCACCAAATTTAACTACAACCAGCAGGAGCTGGTCGTCCTGCCGGAAGGCGGGACGCTGGTCTCGATGCCGCACAGCTATGTAGAGTCGGTGGAAACGCCGACCGGCACGGTCAGGATCGACCTCGACATTCCGAATTTCAGGACGTCGACGGTCACGGATCAGAACAACAAGGTCACGCGCTACACGCTGGACAAACGCGGCAGCCCGCTGACGGTCACCAACGATGCAGGCACCACGACCACAACCTGGATGCCGAACGACGTTCTCATGCTGAGCAAGATGGATGGCCGCGGCGTGCTGACCACCTACGATTACGATGCGGCGGGCAACAAGATTTACGAACTGACGGATGGCAAGTCGCTGCGCTGGACCTATCTGATTCAGAACGACGTTCCGTTCATCAAGGATCATGAGACCAGCCATACCGACCGCAACGGCAATCAGCACGTCTATGAACTGGACGGCGCTGGCAATGTACGGAAGGAAATGCTTCCCGAAGGCGTGAATATCACGCACAGCTACAGCTTAAAGCAACGGCGACCGCTTGTCGACCACGGATGGCATGGGGGGCTCAGCAAGTTCAGCTACGACCAGTCCGGCAACCTGCGTACCACGACCGATCCGGTCGGCGCGACCGTTACCACCAACCGCAATCCGCGCGGTTCGGTGATCGAAACGATCGATCCGCTGGGACATATCTCGAGAGACGAGGCGCGACGCGCTCGACCAGGTGGTGGTTCACACCGATCCGATGGGTAATACCCGTGAGTACAGCTACGACAATGCTTAAGCAACAAGTTGACCGAGATTGACGAAGGCAAGTCCAAGACGACCTGGACTTTCGGCAAGCACAACTTGCCGGAAACAATCACCCAAGCTTACAAGGACCAGGCAGTTGTCCTACGACGGCGTGGGCAACAAGAAAACGGAAACCGACTTCCGCGGCAATCTGACGACGTATGTGTATGACGGCGCGAATCGCCTGAAACAGCGCATCGAGCCGCTAAACAAGATTCATTTGTACGCTTACGATGAAGTCGGCAACGTGCTTAGCGAGACCGACGCGCTCGGCCGCATAACGAAGCACGAATACGATGCGCTGAGCCACCGCACCCAGACCACGGATGCAGCTAACGGCCTGTGGCTGATCAAGCATGATGGCAACGGCAACAAGACATTGTCCACCGACCCCTTGGGGCGCAAGACAAGCTATGTCTATGACGGCTTGAACCGACTGAAATCGGAAAACGCGCCGCTTGGCGCGACAACGGCATACGAGTACGACTTCAACAGCAATACGGTACGCAAGACCGACGCGAACGATCATGTCACCAGCTATGTATTCGATGCTGGCAACCGCATGACCGAACTGATTGGTGCCAATGGCAAGCGTACGATGAATTCGTATGACTTGAACGACAACCTGCTCAAGACGATCGATCCGAACCTGAACACGACGGTATTCAGCTATGACGCGCTGAATCGCAAGAAGGACATGAAAGATGGCGCTTAAGCTTCGTCACGGTCTACGACTATGACAAGACCGGAAACCTGACTGGCGAGAAGCTCCCGAACGGGGAACGCGCTGGTTCACACCTACAATGAGATCGACCTGCGGACCAGTACGGTTGACAGCATGGGAGCGGTCGGTTCGTGGGAGTACGACGACGATGGCAACAAGACGCTCGAGCGCGATGCCAACGGCAAGGAGACCTCGCACCGCTATAACGCCCTGAGCCAGCTGGTGCGCAGTGATTTGCCGGAGAGCCGCTTCATGCTCTTCGAGAGCGACCTGATGGGCAACCGGACCAGCCTGACCGATCCGATGGGGGGCACGACGACCTATAAGATCGACGAACTGAACCGCGTGAAGGAAGTCAAGGATGCGCTTGATGGGGTGCGCAAGTTCACCTATGACGCTGTTGGCAACAAAGTGACGGAAACCGATCCGCTCAATCGCGAGATCAAAACGAAATACGATGACCTGAACCGCACGATCAGAGTCGAAGATGCGCTAAGCCAGTTTGCGACCTTCGAATATGACCGCGTCGGAAACAAGATTGGGGAAACGAACAAGCGGGGCATTGCGACCACGCTTGTGTACGACACGATGGATCGTGTAGCTCAGATCAGCAAGGCTGGTGTGTTGCTAACTAAGAATACCTACGACGATTTCGGCAATCTGCAGTCAGTCACCGATGCCAATGGCAACACCACGGGCTATGTCTATGACAAGCGCAATCTGCGAAAACAGGAAGCGCGCATGCTTGCCGCCATTACCAACTTCACGCTCGATGAAATCGGTAATGTGAGCGCCGTTACCGACCCGGAAGGGCGCGAGACCACCAATACCTATGACTTGCGCCGCCGTTTGGTCAAGCAGCGCAATGCTGCGGGCGAAGAGACCACCTACGGTTACGATGGCGTGGGCAACCGCACGCGTGTTACCCGTCCAGGTGCGGGCGTAACGGACGTTGTGTACGACAGCGCAAACCGGATCAAGTCGATCACGGACCCGGCAGGTACGACCGAGTACGAGTACGACAAGAATGGCAATCACAAGTTGGTGACCGATGCCATGAGCAACGCGACCGGCTTCGATTTCGACGCGCTTAATCGCAGAACGGCCGTGAAGTATCCAGGTGGCGTCAACGAGACCTTCACCTATGACAAGAACAGCAATATAAAGGTTCACACCGACGGCAATGGGGTATTGATCAGCCATGATTACGATGAGCTGAACCGCGAAATCCTCAAGTCCTACTCCGCCAGTGCGGACGGTCTGGTCAGCATTGCGACCGCATATGACGCCAACAACAACGTCAAGACCGTCACGCAGACTGGCAATGCAGTCCAGGTCAGTATCTACAGCTATGACGAGTTCGACCGCGAGCAACTGTCAAAGGACCCGTTCGGTGCCAGTGCCAACAAGACTTACGATGCCAATGGCAACAAGACCGCGCTGATTACCCAGGACGGGAAAGCCACGACCTATGTCTACGATGCGCTGAACCGTCTTAAATCGATGGCCAGCCAGTCGGGCAGCATTGCTTACAGCTACGACCGATCGAGCCTGAAGACGAAAACCGCCTACGGCAATGGTGTAACGAGTACAGTCACTTACGATGCAGCGTTGCGTGCCAAGCTGGTCTTGCATACCAAAGGCAGCACTAATTTGTCGCGTTCGGAATACGAGTACGACGTCAACGGCAACCGCAAGAAGGAGACCATCAATCGCATTGGTGGTGGCCAAGTGACGACGTATGGCTACGATGATGCAGACCGCCTCACGAATACCGTCATCACGGAGCCGAACAAGAAGATCACCACGATCTATGAGTACGACAAGGTCGCCAACCGCAAGCTGGAGACGGTAACGACGATTGATAACAGCGTAACCAAGGTCGGCAGCAAGAACTACACCTACGACGGCCGCAATCAGCTGAGGAAAATCGTCGACTCGCTCGCCGGTACGACCGAACTGGATTATGACGGCGAAGGCAATCTGATCCGCAAGACCTTGGGTAACGACCTGACGAACTACAGCTTTAATGCGCGGGACAACCTGATCAGCGTGACGCGCAACAGTACGGTTCTTGGCCGCTATTTCAACGACTACCGTGGGTTGCGCGTAGAGAAGGAGGCGAAAGACCCCTTGCATCCAGATGCAGCACCGGTACGCTTGCGGACGCTGTGGGATGGACGCAATGCCTTCCAGGACAGCAGCACAAGTGGTGTTGTCATGACGCGCTATGAGAATGATGGGCGCCATCCGGTCAGTATGTGGAGCCGCGAAGACGGTGTTCAGGCGCTGCATCGCGACGCTTTGGGTTCTGTTGTCGCCACGACTGATTCCGCGGGCCAACTGAAGAGTGAAAACTTGTTCGACGCATTCGGTAACTTGCGTGTTTCGACCGGCGTCAGCGCGAACAAGTTCGGATACACCGGGCACCAGATGGACAAGGAGACAGGCCTCATCTATTTCCAGGCCCGCTACTACGATCCTGAATTGGGTCGGTTTATCACGCAAGACCCATACGAAGGTGATTGGAAGACGCCACTTTCGCTGCACCACTACCTCTATGCGTACGGAAATCCGACTGTTTACGTTGATTTGAATGGCTACAAGTCAGTTTTCGGTGACGCGAGCGCGCTATTTGAGCAAGGCAAAGAATGGCTCAGCGCACAGAATAAGGAAGCAAATAACGAGCGCCGTTGCCGTCGAGTATCAGTACTGCGAAATTCATCATTTCGCTTGGACAGGGGCTCACCAGTGGCTTGGATATTGCGGCAAACGTCGCCCAGGAAGCGGTCGGCGTCGACGATGAGCAGGTACGCCGTGAACTCGCCGGAACGCGTGACGCAGTAACGAACGGAATCGATTTCGCGGTGAACGCCAATTATCGGCAAGCATTGGGAAAAGTACGGCAAGCAGCTATTGATGTAACCGCCAACGCAATGGGCGGCGATGTGACTGCAATCGAAAAAGTGACCGAGACCGCACTGGGTATTGCGACGATGCGGGATGGACCGAGAGGCGGCGGAGGAGCAGCCGGGAAAGTCAAACCAAGGACGATGGAGGCGCCGCATCAACCGAAGGTTGTCGAAGGCAAGTCGCCGTCGGCGTTGACCAAGGAGGGCGCCGGGAAGGAAGTTGGTGGAACGGATGCGCCGGGCAAGCAAAAGACCGCGAAGCCAGAGCCGGAGCCGAAACGTACGCCGTGTCGTTCGTGTTTCGTGGCAGGAACCTTAGTCGCTGTGCAAGGTGGCTTTAAGACAATTGAAGATATTCGTGTTGGTGACTTGGTGTTGTCGAAAGATGATCAATCTGGCGACCTGGCGCTTAAAGCTGTCACTGATCTGATAATTACGCGAAATAAAGGCGTCTATGATCTGACAGTCCTGACTGCGCCTGGCGAGATAGAAGTTCTGACCGTCACGGACAATCATCCATTCTGGGTGTTAAATAAGGTAACGTCGTCCGATGGGAGCGATCAGGCCGGTTGGGTCAACAGTGGTGAACTTAAGCCCGGCATGCAGGTTCAAACGAGTGATGGAAAAGCACTCCGTGTACGTTCGTTGGTCGCAACAGGCACTTCTGCCCGACACGTATAATTTAACCGTCGCCGATTTCCATTCATATTTTGTCGGAAAGTCGAGGATATGGGTTCATAACCAGGATGATCCGTGCAAAATTGGTGGTGAGACCATAACACGAGAAAAGCGCTGGAAGCAGTTGGCGAATGAGCCAAACACCCGTCTGCCAAAAGAAATGGTCGACCATATCAATCAACATAATGGGAAAGGCGTAGCGGGTAGATTCGGTCAGGAGTTGGCTCATAAGCCGAAGAAGTCTGCCGCTCAAGGGCATGACTATAGCGAAGCGATGCCAAAGACGGCCGCAGACCATCGTGGAATACAGCACCGTTATTTGAAGGAACGGAGTACTGGTACCACGATCAGTATGCCGAAGAACAAGATCGGACGCGGCAAGCTTTCACTTCCGCCAGAAGGGGCCTTACCATGAAAGGGAAAAAATATGAATTGGGATGAAGTAATTTCGAGACTTGAAGTGCAGTTTGAATTCAAGAGGTGCGCTCCGGTCTCGAAGCCTGTGCTGGATGCAGCGGGAGTCTCATTTGCAATTCCGAAGGAGTTGCTTGAGCTGTACGAAGTCACGAATGGTTTGGAATATGAGTGGTTCAAGGTCTTGCCAATACACGATGAAAAGAACGTGAAACGCACATGGGACAGTCTTGAAAAGGCCAATCGATCGGACTCATCAAGATTCAACGTTGACGATGGTTTTCTCGGCACGTATTTGGTTTTTGCCGAAATTGGGGCCGGTGCGTGTGCGGCTTTTGACCGGCGTGACGGTACAATTTGGTATGAGGACGAAGATGAATTACATCAAACGGACCTAGACTTAGCTGGCTTTCTAGAAGCCAGTCTCAAGGAAGTAGACGACTAGCATTGGAGCCCGGGGGGCGTGGGCATTCGCGCCCCCCTAGCGACATCAAGCAAGAGGAACGGCAGGGGTAGTTTGCCGGGGCACGTGCGGCAACCTGCCAAGTTCGCCAACTTACACCCCCGCAGGCCACTGATACTTCGGCACCATCGTCATCAACGACCCGGTCACGATCAGCACCTCCCTGTGCGGCAGCAAGTCGATCAGATACGGATCACCATCGTAACGCCTGATCGTCGCATTCTCGATGATATAAAAGCGCACCGGCCCGCTCAGCCCGGCCGTGCCATCATGCGACAGCGGCAGATTCCACAATGAGAACCACTGCCCGAGCTTGAACTGCTTCGGTACGTTCGCCTCCATGTGGATGATCCCGGTCACATCGTGCACATGCATCTCGTAGGCGTGATAGCAGCCCGCGTGCATGCGGCCAATTCCGTCCGGGAAGCCCAGCCGCTTGCCATCCTTGTAAATCGAAATGAGCGCGTGCTTGTGGTAGTTCCCGTTGATCAGGCAATTGACCCCGTCAACCGGTTTTCCGTTCCCGTACCACACCGGCCAATACGGCGCCGCGTTGATGGTGGCCGGGATCAACGCCGTTAAGTTGGGCGCGAGTTGAATGACCTCAGTGACGGCCGTCGCCCAGGGATCGAACTGGGTCGCGCCGGGCAGGGGAATGTCAGGCCCGGTTGCGGCGACAACTGCCGCAGTCGCCGGTTGCGGCGGCACAGGCGGCGTCTGGTCGCCCCCGCCGCAGCTTCAAGCACAAGTTAGCAATGGAAAGATGACGACCGGGGCGATGAGCGTGCGGGTCAATTTATCTGGAAACATCGTCTGCTCCTGATGGCTGTGGTTGCGGAAACGTCTTTGCACACATGCTGCTGCATGACTCTATGCTTGTGTATTCAAGCGTCCGGTCCTTGCGAATTGCGGGAAGGGGGATGGAATCCGGTGGCGCGCATTCGATCCTGCTCATGCAGACGGCAATTGGTCTGCCATTGAGTCAACATCTGTGTGCCTTGCCGCCATTTTTGGTCCGTGCAGAACCGCTAATTGCTGAGCGCAAATCTTTGAAAGCGCTTCCCATTCCGACTGTGCCGATCTGTGTGTATTTACTCACCAAAAACACACAGAAATACGCTCTAATCGATGGCAGCATCGTCTCCCAGCGATGCAGTATGCATATCGAAATGGAGGCGCGATGATCGAGAGTACCGAAGACTTGCAGCGATGGTTCAAGACGAGCGGCGTCGTTCATCCGCTCGATGTCTGCATCGGCCCTTTGCCCCGTTCGAAAGCATCGCTGGTCCGCTGGTCGAGCGAACAGCCCGATCACGAAATTCGCCTCGTCAGTCCGCACCCGGGCAGCTACCGCCTCTCGCTGATGCTCGAACCGCTCGAAGCGCGCATCTGGGCCGACAGCACGCCTTTGTGGGGCGGCATGATTCCCGCCAACCGCTTCCGCATTTGTCCGCCGGGCGAGCAGGGGCAGTGGAGCCGCGTGAGCAGCTGCGACATCGTCAACATCTTTATTCCGCTTGATCTGGTGGACCGCCTGGGCAGCCTGCGCGATGACGATGCCAGTGCCACGCTCGGCGCCCGGCTGTTCGTCCAGGACCGCATGGTGCTCGACCTGGTCCACAAGATGCTCGACGCCGACGCCATGGCTAAGCCAGCTGGCCAGCGAAGCGTGCGACGGCCTGATGACAACCCTGGTCTGCTACTTGCTCGAGCATTACAGCAAACCGGTCGAACAGGTGCAGTCGAGCGGTCTGGCTTAGGCGTGCGCTTGCGGCGCGTGCTCAAGCACATTGCCGACAGCACTGCCGAGTCGCTGCCCAATGCCGAACTGGCCGCGATGTGCGGCATGAGCGCGGCGCATTTCTCGCGCGAGTTTCGCAGCGCCGTCGGCCTGCCGCCGCACCAGTACATGATGAAGCTGCGCCTCGACCGCGCGCACCGCATTGCTTGCCAACGGGGCGCGCATCGTTGACATTGCTTAAGCAGAATGCGGCTTTGCCGACGCCAGCCATTTTTCCCGTGCGTTCTCGGCGCAATACGGCATGTCGCCCACCACTTTCCGCCACCAGCACCGCCGCAACGACTAGCTGCGCCGTTTTACAACGGTCGGCCGTCGCGAAAGCAGCATTGTTCAACTTGAGCAGGAAATGCAGCGCATTCAGTACAGATAGAAACCAGAATCGTCGTTCTATATCAATAACTCAAATAAGGAACGATATGAAATTGCATCGATTTTGGACGGTTGCACTGGTCGCCCTGGCAGGACAGGCCTAGCCTTGCACAAGCGGAGAATATCTCGCTGCGGGTGAGCTTCAACGACGGTCGCAGCGGCACCAGCTTCACCCCGATTCACGCCGAGACCGGAGACTTCGGCGTGACGCCGAATCTGCTTAGGCGCACGCCCAGGGCCAGCACTGGCGCGTGGTGGCAAAGAACGCGCAAGGCGTGATCCTGCACGAAGTGGCGGTGGAGAACCAGCAGCAGCGCCACGTCGAGGTCTTCAACCCCAAAAGCGGCAAGATCGATCTCGCGCAGACGGTCAAGCAAGCCGACGGCGCGTTCGAAGTATCGCTTCCTTTCGATAAGGCGGTCGCCAGCGTCCAGGTTCTGCCTGCAGCGTCGGCAAATGCCCGCATCGCCAGCGCCGCGCCGGCTGCCAGTGGCGTCATTCGACCGCGCCTCGCTCGAGAAAATGGTCGGCGCCAGCAAGATGGCGCGCACTCAGAGCCTGACCACGGCGCTGGCCGCTGCCACCTCGACCACCATCATCGAGTCCGGTCCCGCCAAAACCAAGATGGACTATGTATTCGTCGGCGACGGTTACACGGCCGCCGAAATGGGCAAGTGGGTGATCGACGCCAAGAAGGTGATCGACGGCTTCATGGCCGATCCCCTGTTCGCCGCCAACCGCGCCAACATGAATGTGCGCCGGGTCGACATCGCCAGTAACCAGTCGGGCGTGGACGAGCCGGACCGCGGCATCTATCGCGATACCGCCATGGACGGTGCCTTCTACTGCTACAGCATCGAACGCCTGCTGTGCGTGAACACCACCAAGGTGCTCAACGTGGTCGGCTCGGTGCTGGCACCGGATCAGCGCGACGTGATCGTCGTTATCTCCAACTCCACGCGCTACGGCGGCTCGGGCGGTTCGGTCGCCACGCTGTCGATGCACGCGTCGTCGGTGGAAGTGGCGCTGCACGAAATCGGCCACACCGCATTTGCACTGGCCGACGAATACGACTACGGCACCTGCAGCCTGGCGTCCGAACCGACCGAAGGCGACGTGTCGCTCAACTGGAACCGCAACGTCAAGTGGGGCAATCTGATCGCCGCCAGCACGCCGGTACCTACAGCCGGCGGGCAGCTTCCCCAACGGGACGGTCGGCACCTTCAAGGGCGCCCAGTACTGCACCTCAGGGCAAATACCGTCCGACCGAGAACTCGCGCATGCGCACGCTCGGCTACCCTTGGCACGCGGTCAATGAGCGCCTGGTCAAGAACGTGTTCGCCAAGTATTCGACGTCGGGCCTCAGCCAGACCGGCACGCTCGGTGCCACCGGTGCCTCGGCCTACGTGCCCAACACCACGCCGGGTTATATGAGCGCCGGTAACGGCACCATCAGCGGCCAGCTGAGCGGCGCCGCCGGGACCGACTTCGAGCTGTTCCTGTTCAAGTGGTCGGGCAGCGCGTGGACCAAGGTGGCGTCCAGCGCGGGACCAACATCGACCGAGTCGATCAACTACGCAGCAACCGCCGGTTACTACTACTTCGAAGTGAAATCGTACTCGGGCAGCGGCAGTTATACCGTCCAGTATTCATTCCCGGCGCCGTAAGCACCGGCGAGTATTGACGAAGTCCGTTTAGGCAGATAGTCTGGAAGCAGTTGTAATTATTCCAATTTATTTGCTGACGGACTTCGTACCTGTGCCATCCTCCTTTACCGCCTCAGCTATCTCCAATTCGCCGGTTGACGGCGTTCTCACCATCGCCTTCCTCGAGAAACCATCCGGGGAAGGGCGCTTCCTTCTGCTTCAGCGCGACCTGCACGTAACCACCCCGGACAAGGCTGGCGACTATCTGGAACTGGACGGCAAAGCGCGTTCGGCCAGGTGCGGCATCGAGGCGGTGGTTGTACACTGGGGCCGCCTGCGCTTCATCTTGAATGCCGAAGGGCGCCACAGGATCGGTGTGCCCGAGTTCACCATCGCGCACGAACTCAAACTGGTGGAACTGGGCTTAAGCTGTTGTCGACGCTGACCCGCATCGTCGGCGCGGGCCGCGTACGGCACGCCGCGCCCTCCATCGAAGAGGTCAACCGCTTGCTGCGCGTCGAAGGCGAGGATCCGGACGCCTATGGCCGCTTCCGATCTGTTTGTGCTTAGGCGTTCGGGCGCAGCTTTGCAGTGCACCTTGACCTGACCGACGCGAGCGGCATCGCGCCCGGCACGGCGGCCATCATCGGCGACATTGTCGGCATGAACGCGGCCACGCGAAAGAAAATTACGCATCTGCTCCACGAGCATGCCTTGACGACCGCGAAGGAAGTCATGTTTCCCGATCCTTCGATCGCGCCCCCTAAGACCGTCGATTGTCGACCGGATGCTCGGGCGCGCGGGCAAGAACCGCTTCGTGCCGTTGTCGGTCGATGACCCCATTCACCCATGCTTCCTCGAACACGGCATCGACAGTGTCGAGAAAAAGGTCAGCTGGATCGGTTTTCGCATCAGCGAAACCTGCCATGCCGCGGGCCGGGTGTGCCTGCTCGATTGCCTAGCCCCAGTGGGAAGACGAGCATGGCGTATCGATCGTGATCCGCGACGGGCAGGCGGTGGCGACGGCGGATGGCGACGTCAATATCGACGATTTTGATCAACGTTCGGTGGCATGAATGGCTAGTCTCCGGAAAAAGTAGTAAAGTTACATAAAATTCCAACGGAGACAGCATGAAAAAAATCCTCACCACCCTCGCCGCATCGGCCCTCCTGATGGCCGCCAGCGGCCACGCCCTGGCGGACGCCAAGAATCCCAAGATCGGTTTTTCCATCGACGACCTGCGCACCGAGCGCTGGACGCGCGACCGCGACTACTTCGTCGCCGCCGCCCAGGGCCTGGGCGCCAAGGTGTTCGTCCAGTCGGCCGACGCCAGCGAGCAAAAGCAGATCGCCCAGATCGAAAACCTGATTTCGCGCGGCGTGGACGTGCTCGTGATCGTGCCTTATAACGCCACGGTCCTGAACAACGCCATCCGCGAAGCGAAAAAGCCAACATCAAGGTCGTCTCCTACGACCGCCTGGCGCTGAACGCCGATCTCGATGCCTACATCTCCTTCGATAACAAGGCCGTCGGCGAGATGCAGGCCCAGGGCGTGGTCCAGGTCAAACCGAAAGGGAACTACTACCTGCTCGGCGGCGCGCCGACCGACAACAACGCCAAGATGCTGCGCGAAGGGCAGATGGCGGTGCTGCAGCCGCTGGTCGACAAGGGCGACATCAAGATCGTCGGCAAGCAGTGGGTCAAGGACTGGAGCCCGGCCGAAGCGCTGGCCATCATCGAGAACGCGCTCACGGCGAACAACAACAAGATCGACGCCATCGTCGCCTCCAACGATTCGACCATGCATGGCGCTGATCCAGGCGCTGTCTTCGCAAAAACTGGCTTAAGCAAGGTGGCGGTCTCCGGGCAGGACGCCGATCTGGCGGCCGTCAAGCGCGTCGTCGCTTAAGCACCCAGTCAATGACGGTCTACAAGCCGCTCAAGCTGCTCATCGGCAGAAGCGGCCAAGCTCTCGGTGCAACTGGTGCGCAACGAGAAGCCTTCCTTCAACGCGCAGTACGACAACGGCTTCAAGAAGGTCAATACGCTGCTGCTCAAGCCGACCATGCTGACCAAGTCCAACGTCGACCTGCTCGTGACCGACGGCTTCTATACCAAAGCGCAGATCGCGGGCAAGTAAGCGCCGATGTCCGACTACCTTCTGGAAATGAAGGGCATCGTCAAGCAGTTTGACGGTGTCCGCGCGCTTGACGGCATCGATCTGAAAGTGCGGCCGGGCGAATGCATCGGCCTGTGCGGCGAGAACGGCGCCAAGCAAATCGACCCTGATGAAAGTACTGTCGGCGGTCTACCCGCACGGCAGCTGGGAAGGCGAGATCCTGTGGGACGGCCAGCCTTTGCGCGCACACGATCCGCGAGACCGAGGCGGCTTAAGCATTGTCATCATCCACCAGGAGCTGATGCTGGTGCCAGAGCTGTCGGTGACCGAGAATCTTTTCCTCGGCAACGAGCTGACCTTGCCCGGCGGGCGCATGAACTATCCCGCCATGAACAAGCGCGCGGCCCAGCTGCTGGCCGAACTGCGGCTTACCGACGTGAATGTCGTCCTGCCCGTCATGAACTACGGCGGCGGCCACCAGCAGCTGATCGAGATTGCCAAGGCGCTTAACAAGAATGCCCGGCTGCTGATTCTGGACGAGCCGTCCGCATCGCTGACCGCATCCGAGATCGCGGTCCTGCTCGACATCATTCGCGGCCTCAAGGCCAAGGGCGTCGCCTGCGTCTACATCTCCCACAAGCTGGAAGAAGTGGCGGCCATCTGCGACACCATCGCCGTCATTCGCGACGGCTTAAGCACATCGCCACCACGCCGATGGCGCAGCTCGACGTCGGCCGCATCATCGCGCAGATGGTGGGGCGTGAAATGAACCAGCTCTATCCCAAACAGGAACACGTACTGGGCGAGGTCATTTTCGAAGCCCGCAACGTCACCTGCTACGACGTCGACAAGCCGGACCGCAAGCGGGTCGACAATGTCTCGTTCAAGCTGCGCAAGGGCGAAATTCTCGGCATCGCTTCACCTGGTCGGGGCAGGGCGCACCGAACTGGTGTCGGCCTTGTTCGGCGCCTACCCGGGCCGCAGCGAAGCCGAAGTCTGGCTGCACGGCGAGCGGGTGGATACCGGCACGCCGCTCAAGGCCATCCGCGCCGGCTTCGCGCTGGTGCCGGAAGACCGCAAGCAGCACGGCATCGTGCGCGACCTGCCCGTTGGCCAGAACATCACGCTGGCCGTGCTGGGCACCTTCTCGCGCATGACGCGCATCGACGGCGAGGCTGAACTGGCCGCCGTGCATGCGCAGATCACGCGCCTCGGCTTGCGCACGGCAAGCCCGTTCCTGCCCATTACCAGCCTGTCCGGCGGTAACCAGCAAAAGGCGGTGCTGTCCAAGATGCTGCTCACCAAACCGGAAGTGCTGATCCTGGACGAGCCCACGCGCGGCGTCGATGTCGGCGCCAAGTACGAAATCTACAAGCTCATGTTCGAACTGGTCGCCCAGGGCATGTCCATCATCATGGTCTCGTCGGAGCTGGCCGAGGTGCTCGGCATCGCCGACCGGGTGCTGGTGATGGGCGAGGGCAGGCTGCGCGGCGACTTCGTCAACCAGTCGCTGACCCAGGAAATGGTGCTTGCCGCCGCCATCGATCACGCCGCCGCGGCGCACTGAAACGACTATCCGGACCTCCCCAACATGAATCAACTCAATATCAAGCAGCTCTTCACGCAGTATAAAATTCTGGCGCTGCTGGCCGCCATCGCGCTGATCTGGATCTTCTTTAGCTGGCAGACCGAAGGCGGCTTCACGTCGGCGCGCAACCTGTCGAACCTGATGCGGCAGATGGCCATTACCGGCATCCTCGCCTGTGGCATGGTGTTCGTCATCATCATCGCATGAGATCGATCTGTCGGTCGGCTCGCTTCTGGGACTGCTGGGCGGAGCGGCCGCGGTGCTCGATGTCAGCCACCACCTTCCGCTGCCGGTGATCGTGCTGCTGGTACTTGGCTGCGGCATGCTGCTTGGCTTGTTCAACGGCGTGCTGGTGGCGTATGCGGGCATCCCGTCTTTCATTGTCGGCCTTGGCGGCATGCTGGCGTATCGCGGCGTGGTCCTCGGCATCACGGGCGGTACCACGGTCGCGCCGGTATCGGACGAGATGATCTACCTCGGCCAGGGCTATTTGTCGCCCGCGTTCGGCGTCGGCCTCGGCGTGCTGCTGCTGGTCCTGGCCTGCGTGCTCACCTGGCGTCAGCGGGCCAATCTGGCGCTGCATGGCTTGCCGGTGGCAGCCGGCGTGGCGCGACGGCGTGAAGCTGGCGGCCATTGCGGCAGTGCTGTTCGCGTTCGTGCGCACACTGAACAGCTATGAGGGGATCCCGTTGCCTGTGCTTTTGCTGTTGGTCTTGCTCGGTGCGTTCAGCTATATCGCCACCCAGACCGTGTTTGGACGCCGTATCTACGCGGTCGGCAGCAATATGGAGGCCACCCGGCTGTCCGGGGTTGACGTGCGCGCGTCAAGCTGTGGATCTTCGGTTTGATGGGTTTGATGTGCGCCCTGGCTAAGCTTGATCAATACGGCGCGTCTGGCGGCTTACTCGCCGTCGGCTCTACACGTCCGGCGAACTGGATGTGATCGCGGCCTGCTTCATTGGCGGGACCTCCATGCGTGGCGGCTCCGGCACCGTGTACGGCGCGCTGATTGGGGCGCTCGTCATGGCCAGTCTGGACAACGGCATGTCCATGCTCGACGTGGACAGCTACTGGCAGATGATCGTCAAAGGCCTGATTCTGACGCTGGCGGTGTGGGTCGATGTGGCCACGCGTTCAGGGCTTAAAGCGCCTAGTTATCATTACTTTATTCGGTATTTACATTCTAATAAGGCAATGTAGATTATTTGTCAAAGTCTGCGCCGGTGAGGGATAATGCGACCGGCATTAACGTCATGTCGATGGATTGAAATCGAGGCGGGTTTGCTTTACGGGTTCCGGACCGACGATGCCGGAACCGTCCTAACGATGACTTTCCAGAGGTAGAAAATGACGAAGAACGTGGCGCCCGTCCTGGTGCGCAATCTGGTGATGGCGCTTGCCGTCGTGGTGGCCGGTTGTGGTGGTGGCGGTGGCGATACGCCGACCCCGACGCCGACACCAACCCCGACGCCAACGCCAACGCCAACGCCAACGCCGACGCCAACGCCGACGCCGACGCCAACGCCAACGCCGACGCCGACGCCAACGCCGACGCCAACGCCAACGCCAACGCCAACGCCGCCAGATTCGTCCAACGTCGCTCCGCTCGATACCAGCAATCGCGCCGCCGTCCAGACGTTCTACAACACGACCATGCTGCCATCGTTCTCGGTCCCGATCCAGTGGACGGGCTCCGTGACCGGCTGCGTTGCCGGTACCACGTCGGCCGCGTGGAAAGCGGCAGTGGTCCGCACCGTGAACAGCTTCCGCGCGCTGTCGGGCATGCCCGGCACCGTCACCCTCAACCTGACGCACTCCGAGATGGCCCAGCAGGCCGCCCTGATGATGGAGGCGAACAACGCGTTGAGCCACTCGCCGCCGGACGGCTGGAAGTGCAAAACCGCCGACGGCACCACGGCCATGCAAGCAGCTCCAATCTGGCACTTGGCAACAACGGCCCGAACGCGATTCACGCCTATATGGCTGATACCGGTACCCCGAGCCTCGGTCACCGGCGCTGGCTGCTCTACTCGCGACTGGGCAGAAGTCGGCACCGGCGACACGGCCCGTGCGAACGATTTGTGGGTCTTTGGCGGCAATGTCCCCTGCGCTTAAGCCAGCGCGGTCACGGCCATAAGCATTCCATGGCCATCGCGCGGCTACATTCCATGGACCAGCAAGGTGGCCGACCCGACCCAGCCGTGGAGCTTCTCGCTGCCGGACGCCGACTTCAGCGGCGCGACCGTGACAATGACCAACGACAGCTAGCCAGGCCCTCACCGTCAGCAACGTCGGCCAGCTGCCCAACGGCTATGGCGACAACACGCTGAGCTGGAAATTGTCTTCCAGCGCTGCGGAATGGTCGCGCGCACCAGCCGATACGAAGTTCGGCGTCCAGCTGACCAACGTCAAGGTGGCTTAGCCAGGCCAAGACTTTCCAGTACACGGTGACCTTCTTCGTGCCCTGACGGCCCCAACGCTGTGAGCATAATGTCATTGTCTGGTCATGTATGACCACTACGATGTGTTCTCCGATCACACTGAGGACACTTCGTGAAGACAAAGACCATCATCGCAGCGCTGCTGGCGCCCCTTTTTCTGGCGCCTACCGCCCAGGCTGAAGTCAAGCTGATCGCCATCGGCTCGGTCAGCGGCAACCTGGCTGACCGCTCGGCGGCGACCGCAGGGCCGCTAGAGAGCGGCGTTGCAGGAAATCTGTTCGGTGGCGTCGGCTCCGGCCTGGCGCACCTGGACGGTGATGTCTTCATCGCGGTACCCGACCGCGGCCCCAACGCGAATGAATACAACAAGGCGGTCGACCACACCACCTCGTACATCC
This sequence comes from Massilia sp. H-1, assembly GCA_024703915.1. GTDB lineage: Bacteria > Pseudomonadota > Gammaproteobacteria > Burkholderiales > Burkholderiaceae_D > Telluria_A. Next base: position 5,618,529 of record CP087969.1, read on the forward strand.
CGCGCTTCCACACCCTCAACCTGGCGCTGACGCTTACCGCCGCCGGTGCGCGCCTGCCGTTCACGCTGACGCCAACGCTGCTCGACACGACGCTGCTGTCGAGTAAAAAGCCGCTCCATTACGGCAGCGTTGTGCTTAAGCACTGAACCGGAAGAACAACACCTACTACTTCAGCGGCCGCTCCGACAATGTCGACGCATCGCGGCCATCCACCGATCCGGCCAACGCGCTTCTGACCCTGAAGGCGTGCGTGTGTCCAACGATGGCCAGCACGTCTACATCACCGACGAATACGGCCCGCTCGTCTACGAGTTCCACCGCCAGACCGGCAAGCGCATGCGCGTGTTCACGCTGCCGCCGGAATTCGCCGTCAGCCGCGTCAGCCCGGAGGGCGCCGACGAAATCGCTCACAATCTGAGTGGCCGGGTCGCCAACAAGGGCATGGAAGGGCTGGCGATTTCACCGGATGGCAAAAAGCTGATCGGGATGATGCAAAGCCCGCTGGCACAGGACGGCGGCGTCGACGGGCGCTTCACGCGTATCGTCGTGATCGATATCGAAACCGGCAGCGTCACCCAGCACGCGTACCCGCTCACCAATATCGGCACCGCAGCCAAGCCGAAATATCCGACCGTGAGTGAAATCGTCGCCATCAACGACCATGAATTCCTGGTCGACGAACGTGACGGCAAAGGCTTCGGCGACGACTCCAAGGCGGTCTACAAGAAGATTTTCCGCATCGACCTGGTAAGCGCTGCCGTCGTCAATGGCGTGAGCGGCGATGCCGGTCTGGCCCGGTACGCAGTGAACAAGACGCTGTTTATCGATGTGGTGCAGTCACTGAGCGCGCTCGGTTATGCAGCCAGGGATATTCCGGCCAAACTGGAAGGCATGGCCTTCGGCAGCGACGTCGTCATCGACGGCGTGGTGAAGCATACTTTGTATGTGTCAAACGATAACGACTTCATCTCGACCGTGACAGATTCTGGCCATCCTGCGGGCGCGGACAATCCGAATACCTTCTTCGTATTCGCGATCGACGCGGCGGACCTGCCGCAATATCGGGCGCAGGGTAATGGCTGCGCGGGAAAAGGCCGCAAATAAGGACTGCTGGAAGGTCAGGCGCCGACGATCGACTGACCGCACACCCGCAGTACGGAGCCGGTCACGCTTACCGCATTTGGCGCGCTCAGGAAGGCGACCGCATTGGCCACGTCTTCCGGAAGGCCGCCCTGGCGCAGGGAATTGAGGCGGCGGCCCGCCTCGCGCATCATGAACGGCATCTTGCGCGTCATGGCGGTATCGATGAATCCGGGCGCCAGCGCATTGATGGTGATGCCGCGCGTGGCCAGTTGCGGCGCGCTGTTTCTGACCCAGCCGATGATGGCCGACTTGGCCGCCGCGTAGTTGGTTTGCCCGAAATTGCTTAAGCAATGGCGCTGGTCGATGACAGGCACACGATGCGTCCGCCGTCGCGCAGGATGGCCTGGCTGAGCAATTCATAGGTCAGGCGGACCACGCCTTCCAGGTTCACGCTGAAGACGGCATCCCATTCGGCGGGCGACATGCGCCCGAGCGTGCGGTCGCGCGTGATGCCGAACGTTGTGCACCAAAATATCCAGGCCGCCAAAACGCGATTTGCAAAATTCCGCCACCTTTGCTTGAGCGTGTCCGCCGCGGCCACGTCAAGCGGCAGGGCGGCGCCGCCGATCTGGGCGCACAGGGCGTCCAGGTCGGCGCTGGCCGATGCCAGGTCGGCGCAGATGACGGTCGCGCCTTCCTGGGCCAGGCGCAGCGCCGTGGCGCGGCCGATCCCGCGCGCGCTGCCCGTCACCAGCGCGACCTTGCCGGCCAGCGGGCGCACCAACGGTAGTTCGGCTTAGCAATGCGGCGACCGCGCTGGCCCGCAGCACCTGTCCGCTGATATAGGCGCTGTGGTGCCCGCACAGGAAGCGCACGATCCAGTCGAGCCGGTCGCATGCGTCGCGCGCCACCTGCACCAGGTTGGCGGTGGCGCCGCGCTTGCCGATTTCCTTGGCCAGCGAACGGGTAAAGCCCTCCATCGCTTGCCGGCCGCTGCCGGGCTGTCGGCGTCCGAGGGCGCCGCCGCCACGATCAGCACGCGCGTTCTTGGCCAGCAGGCCCACTCTGGCATGCATCAGTTCATACACGCTGCGGCAGGAGGCGATGCTGGTGCAGCCCGTGGCGTCCAGTACCAGAATGTCGAGCGCGGGACTGGCATCCTGCGCGGCCAGCGTCGCACCGGCGCCGGTCAGCGCCTGGCGCAGGTCCGCGCCGCGTAGCCTCCGTCGACCTCGGCCAGCATGGCCGTGCGTCCCTTGAAGGGCCGCTCGTCGAATGCGCCGGCATGGCGCGCGCCAGGATCGGCGGCTGCGGCAAGCCAAGCAGCTTCACCAGCGGCGCGGTCAGTGGATGGTGGGAGAGGGTACGCAGGCGGTCGGTCATGGGAAGGGGCACTCAATTGTCAGCGCCCGATCCTAACATAGCCTGTCACGCGCGCTAGAACACCCACAGTTTGTCTGCTTAAGCATGTGCAGCCAATAGCGCCCGCTGTCGAGCCGGTATTTGGAATAGGCCCGCAGGCTGACGTCCTCGTACTTGAACAGGCATTCCCAGCGGTCGCCCAGGTACATGCAGGTCACGAGCGGCAGTTCGATCGCGTTGTCGACGCGTTCAGTGCCGATGCGGACATCTTCGACCCGGATCAGCGGCGTCGCATCGGTGCCGTGGCTGCTGCCGCGCGCTGTGCCGTTCAGTGTCGTGTCGCCCGCCTGCAGCTGGACGGACTGGCCATTGCGGCTGAGGACCGTGGCCGGTACGCGGTTGTTACTGCCCATGAATTCGGCCGTGAACAGGGTGTCCGGGGTCTCGTACATGCTTTGCGGCGTGCCTTGCTGTTCGATCTTGCCGTTGTTGAGCAGCAGGATGCGGTCCGAGATCGCCATCGCCTCGCCCTGGTCGTGGGTCACCATCAGGGCCGACAGGCCCAGGCGCACGATCAGTTCACGCAGGAAGGCGCGCGCTTCTTCGCGCAGCTTGGCGTCCAGATTCGACAGCGGTTCGTCGAGCAGGATCACCGGCGGGTTGTACACCAGCGCGCGGGCGATCGCCACGCGCTGCTGCTGGCCGCCCGACAGCTGGTGCGGGAAGCGCGCGCCAAGGTGGCCCAGGCCCAGCTGCGCCAGCACCTCGTTGACCTTCGCTTCGATCGCGCTCTTGGCCGTCTTGCGCAGTTTGAGGCCGTAGGCGACGTTGTCGAACACGGTCTTGTGCGGCCACAGGGCGTAGGACTGGAAGACCAGCCCCAGGCTGCGGTGCTCGGCCGCCATCTCGAAGCCGTGCGCGCCGTCGAACACGCGCCGTTCGCCAATGTCGATGGTGCCGCTTTTCGGGCTCTCCAGCCCGGCCACGGCGCGCAGCAGCGTCGTCTTGCCGCTGCCGGAAGGGCCGAGCAGGGCGACCACTTCGCCGCGCTGCAGGTGCATCGACACCCCCTTGAGGATGGGATTGGCCGTGGCGCCGGTGCCGTAGTCCAGATGCAGATCGTTGACTGTCAGTTCGTTCATGGGAAGACTCGCAAATGTTAGTTGTGCAGCTTGACGCCGAAGCGCAGCGCGATGCCCAGGCCGATGGCGACCAGGGTAATGTTGATGAACGAAAGCGCGGCCACCAGCTGGGTCGATCCGCCCGCCCACAGCGACACCAGCATCGCGCCGATCACTTCGGTGCCGGGCGTGAGCAGATACACGCCGGTCGAATATTCGCGCTCGAAGATCAGGAACACCATCAGCCAGGCGCCCAGCATCCCGTATTTGATCAGCGGCAGCGTCACGTCGCGCGTGACATGGCCGCGGCTGGCGCCGACCGCACGCGCCGCCTCTTCCAGCTCGGGCCCCACTTGCAGCAGGGCGGTCGAGATCAGGCGCATGCCATAGGCCAGCCAGACGACCGAATAGGCGAGCCACAGCGCAAAGATGGTGGAGCGAACTTCGCGCAGCAGCGGGATCAGGTGCTCGCTGAGCCACAGTGCGGGGGCGTTGTCGAGTGCCTTGAGCATGCCGTCCAGCCAGCTCGGCACGAACAGGAACACCCACAGGAAGGCCAGGCTTAGCCAGCAGGCCGGGTACGGCGCGCGGCACCAGCACGCTGTAGTCGAGCAGGCGGGTGATGGCGTCCGGTTTGCGGTGCATGGCCAGCGCGATGCCGGTATAGCAGATCACGGCCAGTGCACCCCCGATCACGCCGATCAGGATCGTGTTGACGATGCCGCGCACCAGCGACGGTTCGGCGAAGATGTCGCGGAAGTGCTGCAGCGTGAGCACGTCGGCCAGCTTGACGCCTTCGCCCCAGTATTCGACAAAGGAGCGCAGCACGATGCCGGAGATCGGCAGCACGATCGTCACCAGCAGCCAGCCTACCAGGACCGCGAACGCGACCCACTTCCAGCGGCCCAGCGGCATGACCTTCTGGCGCGCGCCCTTGCCCTTGATCGAGACGTATTTGTTGGCCGATTTGAGCAGCCAGCGCTGCAGCATCACCAGCGGCATGGTCACCATCACCAGGCACACGGCGACTGCCGCCATCAGGTGGTAGGACGGCGTGCCCAGCTTGTTGGTCAGCTTGTACAGGTAGGTGGCGAGCACCATGTGGCCTTCCGGGTCGCCCAGCACCAGTACCAGGCCGAACACCTCGAAGCCGAGGAAGAACACCAGCACGGCGGCATAGGCCAGGGCCTAAGCATGATCATCGGCAGCGACACATTGAGCATGACCTGCAGCGGCGAGGCGCTTAGCCACGCGCCCGCTTCCTCGACGTCCGAGCCCAGGCTCTTGAGCGCGGACGAGGCATACAGGTACACGTGCGGCACGTGGGTCAGGCCGAATGATGATGACGATGCTGGTGAACGAATACACGTTCCACGGGATGAAGCCGAGCAGCTGCTTGGCCCAGACCGAATAGAAGCCCACCGGTCCCATCGACACCACGTAGCCGAAGCCCATCACCATGGGCGAGACGAAAATCGGCACCAGCAGCAGCGGGGCGATCCAGCCGCGGCCCGGCAGGTCGGTGCGGATCATCAGGAAGGCGAGCATGCCGCCCAGCGGCACCACGATCGCGGTCAGGCTAAAGCAGCCATGATCAGGCCATTCTTGAACGCCACGCTGAAATCGGGGTCGTCGAAGATGAAGCGGTACGCGTCCAGACCCAGCGTCTTGGCGGGATTGAAGAACGGCGCCGACAGAAAGCTCTGATAAAAAATCAGCAGCAGGGGGGTAAAGATGGCAACGCAGGCGAGCGTCACCACCAGGCCGCGCGGCCAGTTCAGGCGCGGGCCGTTCATGGATAAGGTAGTCATGACGGGTTCCGTTGTGAGGATGGGCAGGCCGGGACCGGCCTGCCGCGGCGCTGCTTACTTTTTACCGGCGGTCTCTTTCCACTGCTTGAGGAAGGCCATGCGCTTGGACAGCTCCAGGTACTGCAGGATCACGGGGTGGACCGGAATCGGCTTGATCTTGTCGGCGCCGATGGTCTTGATCAGATCGGCCGACGTGGTCTCGCCCTTGACGTCGGCGCGAATCGCGAACAGCTTGGAGTCGTTTGCGATGATGGTCTGGCCGCGCGCCGAGAGCATGTAGTCGAGCCACAGCTTGGCTGCGTTGACGTTCTTTGCGGTCTTGTTGATGAACTGGACGCGCGACAGGATCAGCGTGTAGTCGGACGGCAGCACCACGCCCAGCGACGGGTCGGTCTTGGCGCGCACCAGCGCGTACGACCCCATCACGTTGTAGCCGATCAGGTTTTCGCCCGACGAGATCCGTTCGAGCATGGTGCCGGTCGACGACTGCACCCGCAGGCGCGCCGTGCCGAAGGCATTTTGCAGCGCCGGGAAGGCGGCCAGCTCGTGCGAGTCCTGGGTCATGAACATGAAGCCGACGCCGGATTTTTCGATATCGTAGGTGGTGACCTTGTCGCGGAATTTGTCGGTCGTGATCAGCTTGGTGAAGTCGGCGTGGGTCTTCGGTACTTCTTTGGCGTCGACCAGGCGCTTGTTGTAGACGATGGCGGCCGGTTCGAACGTGGTGCCGTAAGCCTGGTTGTTCCACATCGCCCAGGCCGGGATCTTGGCGGACTCCTGCGACTTGTACGGCAGCGCGTAGCCGTCCGACGCCAGGCGCACCTGGAGGTCCATCGCGGACGACCAGAGCACGTCGGCCGTGGTGCCCATGGCCGCCTCGGAAATGAAGCGGTTGTAGACTTCGGTCGAGTTCATGTCGTTGTATTCGACCGTGATGCCGGGGTAGAGCGCGCTGGAAGTCCTTCACCAGTGGCTGGGTCGCCTTGCTGTCGGTGGCGCCGTAGATCACCAGCTTGCCTTCTTTTTCGCGCCGTCGATGATCTTCTGGTAGTCGGCCGGGTAGCCCATCGCCTAAGACTTGGGCGAGGGCGCCCGCGCTGAGGGCCGCGAATGCGCCTGCGAGGATGGTCTTGGTGATGTTCATGTCGTCTCCTGTTGTATGTGTGCGTCAGCGAACCAGGTTGAATTGCCTGGCTTGCCGCTTGTAGTCGTCTACTGCTGTTTGTACATAACTGGTCAGTGCGGCCCCAGTCAGCGAGAATGGATAGAAGCCGTGCGCGGCCCGCTCCTTGCCTGGGCAAATTCGGGCGTGGCCATCATGTGGTCGAAGCGCGCCACCCACTGCCGGTATTCGGCGTCCGGCACGTTCGGTCCCACCCACACGCCGCGAATGACGGGCCAGACCAGGTCCACGCCCTGTTCGCGCGCGGTCGGCACATTGGCCAGCACGCCGGGCAGGCGCTTTTCCGCCAGCACGGCCAGCACCCGGACCTTGCCCTGGCCTGCGTACAGCGTCGCCTCCGAGGCGTCGCCCGAGACCACCTGGACATAGTTCGCGTGCATGGCGGTGAAGGCTTCGCCGCCGCCTTCGAGCGCCACGAAGCGCAGCACCTTGGGGTCGATTCCGGACTGCTGCGCCAGGCGCGCCATCTTGAGCCAGTCCTGGCTGCCGATGGTGCCCGAGACGCCGATCAGTACTTTGGACGGATTCTTTTTCAGCGCCGCCACCAGGTCGGCCAGGCTGCGGTACTGGGAGTCCGAGCGGACCGCGATCATGCCGTAGTCCGCACCCAGCGCCGCCACCCAGCGCACGTCGCCGACGGCGGCCTTGCCGAACTTGCCCTGGGCGATATTGAGCAGGGACCCGCCCGAAAACGCCACCAGCGCGCTGGCCTCGTTCCCGCGGCGCGAAGCCAGCGCCTGCCATGCGACCGCGCCGATGCCGCCCGGCAGATAGGACAGATGCAGTTCCGGGGCCTTGGGATCGGCCTTCATGCTTAGGCGGCGGCCAGCTTGCAGGTCAGGTCCATCGCGCCGCCGGGCTTGGACGGCACGATGCATTCGGCCGCCAGCGCCGGGCGGGCCAGCAGAGCGAGAATCAGGAGCAGTTTTTTCATGGCGGTGGCCTTTTAGCAGCGCGCTGGAATGGATTGCCCATCATAGCCGCGCCGCAGCTGCGCACGTCAGAAACGGTGCTGGATGCCGATGGGTCAGACCGGCCTGTGTGGTGCCGAAGCCCGCATCGTCGCGCGAAAGCCCGACCAGCTTGCCGTTGGACGCCTTGGCGTAGGCGGCCGACACGTACAGGTCGGTGCGCTTGGACAGGGCGTACAGCGTGCGCGCCACGAACATGACCGGATCGGCATCCGTATTGGCGGCCACGTTCTTGACGTCCACCGCGTACACGGCGCCCGTCACGGTGACGGCCGAAGCGTGACCAGGTAGCTCACGCCGCCCCAGTAGGTGGTGGCGCGCACGTCGGCGGTGGCGGCCTTGCTTAGCCACCAGTTTGTAGTCGCGCAGGCCTACCGTCAGGCGCCATGGGCCGCTCTTGTAGTCGGCCGCGACGTGCAGGGCGGTGGTTTCGTCGCGCTGGCCGGTGGCGGCGACCGTGTTGCCGTTGATTTGCTCGTAAGCGGCCATGACGGCCAGTTCCTTGCGCGTCCAGGAGCCGCCGATGGCGTACTTGCGGCTGTCGGCCGCGCTGCCCGACTGCTCGCCCATGCCGATGCTGGCGCCGTACTTGAATTCGCCCGTCTTGCTTGGCGTATTTGATCAGGTTGTCGAACGCGGTCGTCATGCCGTACTTGGATGCGCCGGTCGCGTTCGACGACGTGGCCCACGAATAGTTGGGCGCATAGCCGAGCGGATCGAACAGGATCACGAAGTCGTAGGTGGTGGTGAACGAGCGCCCGATGACGAGCCGTCCCAGGCTGCCGTCGAGGCCCACGTAGGCCTGGCGCTTGAACAGGGCGCCGTCGGCCGCGCCGGTATCCATCAGGACACCGCCTTCCAGGCCATACACGGCTTTCAGGCCGCCGCCCAGGTCTTCGCTGCCCTTGATGCCCCAGCGCGAAGTGTTTTTGCCGCCCGAGATGACGCGCGTGGCGCTGTCATGCTGCAGGCATTGGCGTGGGTGGTGTAGTCGACCCCGGCGTCAATCAGGCCGTAGATTTGCACGTTCGATTCGGCGGCCTGCGCGGCGACGCCGCTGAGCAGGGTCGAGGTCAATGCCAGCGCCAGTGCTGATGGTTTCATTCATGTCTCCTGAGTTTTATCGTTATGTTTGTGTTTGCTTCCAGGATCCACTATAAATTTGCCATCCTTTCAATTGGCTTTCAATCCGAAAGCTTTTTGCACACCGTTCACAAGCGCCGCGTTCAAGGCTACACTGCGCACATGCGAATCCTTCTGGTCGAAGACCACACCGAACTGGCGCACTGGCTTTCCAAGGCCCTGCGCGATGCGAACCTCAGTGTCGAATGGGCGGCCAATGGCGCCGATGCCGACGCGCTGCTCCATACCCAGGACTTTGGCCTGGTCATCCTGGACCTGACGCTGCCCAAGATGGACGGGCTCGAAGTGCTGCGCCGCCTGCGTGCGCGCGGAGGCGCGCGGGCCCGTACGCCGGTGCTGATCCTGACGGCGCGCGGCGGTCTGGACGAAAGAGTGCAGGGCCTCAATCTGGGCGCCGACGACTACCTGGCCAAGCCCTTCGAGCTGGCCGAGCTGGAGGCGCGCGTCAAGGCGCTGCTGCGGCGCAGTGCCTAAGGCAGTGAAGCGGTGGTGCACCGCTGCGGCGCGCTCAGCTTCGATACGGTCACGCGCATGTTCGCCTACGGCGACGCGGCGCTGTCGCTGACCAAGCGCGAACACGCCGTGCTGGAGGCGTTGATCAGCCGCCCCGGCTGCGCCGTCTCGAAAGAGAAATTGTTCGACGAAGTGTTCGCGCTCGAGGACGACGCCAACCTCGACGCGATCGAACTGTACATCCACCGGGTCCGTAAGAAGCTGGAACGCGATCTGCCCGGCGCTGCCGCCATCACGACCTTGCGCGGCATCGGCTACATGCTGCAGGCGCGCGAGCGATGGGCCAGCTGAGATGGCGCCGCTGCTGACGCGCCTCAGGCAGCGCCTTGCCGCGGCCCCGCTGGGCAGTCTGCGCGGCGAGCTGCTGCGCTGGCTCTTGATTCCCCTGGCGCTGCTGGTGGTGCTCAATTCCGTGTCGGTCTACCACAATGCGCTGGACGCGGCCGACCAGGCATACGACCGTTCGCTGCTGGCCTCGACCAGGGCGCTGGCCGAACGCGTGTCGATCAAGGATGGCAAGGTGGTGGCCGAAGTGCCGTACGTGGCGCTCGACAGCTTCGAGACCGACACCCTGGGCCGCATCTTTTATAAAGTCAGCGGCATCAATGGCGAAACCGTTTCGGGTTACGACGATCTGCCTGCCGTGCTTAAGCCAATGTGCCGCGCTCGGAAGCCTATCCGGCGCTGGTGCGTTTTTATCATGCCGATTACAACGGCGAGCCGGTGCGCATCGCCGCCTTGCTGCAGCCGGTGTACGACGATTCGATGCGCGGGATCGCCCTGATCCAGGTGGGCGAAACGCTTGACGCGCGGCGCGGGCTGTCGCGCAAGATCCTGATCGACACGCTGGTGCGCCAGGCCGTCATGGTGCTGGCGGCGGCCACGCTGGTGTGGTTCGCCGTGCGGCTGGTGCTGCGCCCGCTCATGCGGCTCAAGATCGTGGTCGAAAACCGCGCCTTGAACGATCTGTCCGACGTCGACCAGGCGCTGGTGCACAAGGAAGTACGGCCCTTGGTCGCGGCGCTCAACGGCACCATGTCGCGCATGCAGAACCTGATCGCGAGCCAGCGCCGGTTCATCGCCGACGCATCGCACCAGCTGCGCACGCCGCTGACGGTACTCAAGACGCAAGCGGAAATGGCGCTGCGCACGGACGACCCGGATGCCATGCGCGAGATCGTGCGCGCGCTCGCGGCCACCACCGACTCCACCGTCCATCTGGCCAACCGCCTGCTGACGCTGGCGCGCATCGAACACGGCGCCGAAGCGGCGGAGACGGAAAATGTGTCGCTGACGGCGATCGTGCGCCAGGTCGGGCTGGACCTGGCGCCGGTCGCGGTGCAGAAAGGGATCGATCTGTCGCTCGACGCCGAAGGCGACGTGCTGGTCCACGGTCAGGCGCGCATGCTGCGCGAGATGGTCAGCAACCTGGTCGACAATGCGCTGCGCTACACGCCCGACGGGGCAGGGTGGCGCTGCGCGTGGCCGCGACGGCAGACGGCGTGCTGCTCGAGGTGCAGGACAGCGGCTGCGGCATCGCGGCGGCCGAGCGCGAGAAAGTCTTCACGCCGTTCTACCGCTCATCGGCTGTCCTTCGAATTCAATCCCGGCGGCACGGGGCTGGGTCTGGCGATCGTGCGCGATATCGCCGTCCTGCACCGCGCGGCCGTCACGCTGGACGATGCCGCGCCGGGGTCCGGGCTGAAAGTTTGCGTGCTGTTCGGCCCAGCTTAGTATCGTCTTGTGGTAGCCTCTCGCATGCTCAAAACACGTACACTTTTTCTGGCGATGACCCTCGCCCTTGCCGCATGCGGCGCCCGCGCGCAGTCGGTCGCGTTTACCATCGACGATGCGCCCAACATGGGCGACCTGCCGCGCCTCGATGCCGCCCAGCGCAATGCCGCCATGCTCGCCGCGCTGGCCAGGCACAAGGTGAAGGCCGCCCTGTTCGTCACGGCCGCCAACGGCGCCACCGGCCCGCAAGGCAACGCGCTGGTGCGCGCCTGGGGCGAAGCTTAGCCACGTGATCGGCAATCACAGCATGACCCATCCGGACCTGAACAACGCGGGCGTGACACTGGCCCAGTACCAGCAGGAGATCCTCGATTGCGACGCGGTGATCCGCGCCATGCCCGGCTACCGCAAATGGTATCGCTTCACCTATCTGCGCGAGGGCAATACGCCCGAGAAGCGGACGGCATGCGCGCCTTTCTGGCTGCCCAGGGCTACCGCAACGCCTATGTCTCGCTCGATACCAGCGACTGGCGTCTCGACGAAAAGCTGCTTGAGGTGCTGCGCAAGGACAGCAAGGCGGACCTGGCGCCGATCCGCAAAGCCTATCTCGCGCACGTGCGCCAGCGGGCACTGGCTTACCGCGCGCTGTCGCAGCGGCTGCAGGGGCGCGACATCCCGCACGTCATGCTGATGCACCATAACCTGATCAACGCGCTGTGGCTGGATGACGTGATCGCCCAGTTCAAGGAGATGGGCTGGACCATCGTCACGCCCGACGCGGCATTCCAGGACCCGGTGTATGCGCTGCAGCCTGTCTCGCCGGTGGCGGGGCAAAGCCTGCTGCTGTCGATGGCGCGGTCGCTGGGCCTGGGCCGCTTCGACGGGTGGGAGCGGCTGGTCGACGACGGCGACGCCGACATCGACGCGCTCAAGGCGCAAGGCCTGTAAGGCTGCTTCCAGACCGTCACGTCGACCGTGGGTTCTTTGCTCTCGGTCTGGCCGTAGGCGCGGCGCACGGTCTCGGTGCGGGCCGCGTCTGCGCGCGCCGATGCCGGACCGCTGGCCTGGAGCTGGCTGCGCGCCTGGGCCGCCATTTGCTGGGCCGCGGCCGCCACTGCCCGGTCGGCGCCGGACGGATCGGCCGGCGCCAGCGCGGCGGCGATGATGGCCTGGGCCCGCGCGATGGTGTCTTCCGGGGTGCGCCCGGGCGAGGTATCGATCTGCACTTCGCCGCCGACGGCGTAATTGATGCCGTCCGGACCGCGTTGATAGGTGTAGCTGGCGCCCGAGGTGGCAAGGCCATGCTAGCAGCGGCCAGGTGGGCCTGTTCGTGCTGGCGCACTTGCGTGTCGCGCGCCTTGAGCTTGGCGATCAGGGCCAGGGCTTCCGGACTCAGTTCAATGCTGTCGCTGGCGCTGTCATGCTTAGCAGCCTACCGTTTTGGCGGTACTGGTGGCGCTCTTTTCGGCGGGTGCAGCGGCCCCCGGCGCTGGCGCGCCACTTTGCTCGATCGGGATGGTATTCGCGCGTAGCGCACCGAGAGTCGGGCTCATGATCCTTTCATCATAGCAAACGCAGGCGTAGGAACAAGCCCTGAACTATGTAACAATCAGGCCATTTCAACCCTTTGACCGGAGAATCCCATGTTCAAGCGTGCCTTCATCATCGCCATTGGATTGCTGCTGGCCGCGCCGCTGGCCGCCAGTGCGCAAAGCGCCGCCGCGCTGCCGGCCCCGGCCCCGGCCTACGACGCGGACCTGGCCAAGTCGCTGGGCGCCGACGAGCGCGGCATGCGCAGCTATGTGCTGGTGGTCCTCAAGACGGGGCCGAACAAGATGACGGATCCGGAAGGGCGCAAGAAGATGTTTGCGGGCCATTTCGCCAACATGGGCCGCCTGGCGGCTGAAAAGAAGCTCGCTTTCGCCGGGCCTTTCGACGGTGCTGAAGGCTGGCGCGGCCTGTTCGTGTTCGCCACGGGCGACATCGAGGAAGCCAAAGCCTGGACCGCGACCGACCCGGTCATCGTCAGTGGTGAAATGGTCGGGGAATTCCACAAGCTGTATGGCTCGGCGGCGCTGATGGCTGTCACCGGCATTCACGAAAAGATCCAGGCCAAGAAATAGGCCTCAGGGGCGAACCGTCTCGGCATACACGCTCAAGAATTCGTGCCCGTGGCGGTCGATCCCGGACGACAGATGGCCGAGCGGGCAGCCGCCGAGCAGGGCGAGCTGACGCTCCATCTCGGCCGCTGCCACGCCCAGTTGCGCCGCTGCCGCCATCAGCAGCGCGTGCATCGCCAAGCAGCATGCCCGCCTTATATAAGTTGATGTCGAACGAACTGCGCGGATTGCCTTCCTCGCTCACTTCCAGATACAGCAGGGACGCATCCGGACGCCGGTGCGCGGCCTGACGCACCAGCGCTTGCGCCAGCGCACACAAGGGGCTGGCCGGGTCGGCATAGCACAGCGCGATCCGGCGCAGGATGTCGCGTACGCCAAGCAGGGGGTGGCATTCGTAGCGCGCCACTTCGTGTTGGTCAGGGCGCGTGCTGTCCCATTTCACGCCCAGGTGCAGCAGCTGCGGCGCGCGGTGCCGGTGCGGCTGACCTTTTCGCGCACCACATCCCAGAACTCCAGGTACACCTTCACGAGCGCCGCGCCGCCGCTTTGTTCAAGCCCGAAGAAGACCGTATTGGCCTCATGCCTGCCCGCCCGCAGCACGTCCAGGCAGTGTTCGGGCACGCCCAGGCGCGCCGCCAGCGCCAGCATGTGGACCGCTGGTGCCTGCGCGCAATCGACCCCAATCAAAATCCGGCCGGAAATTAATTGTTCCTTTCTGATTTTGAACGAATCCTCGCGCCTGTACCCGATTCCAGACTCCTTGAGGCTTGAAATAAGTGACGTAAGGAAATTTGACTGATCCATAACGGGGCGTTTTTCGCTGAAATTGACGGAAAAAGGGCGAAGTTGGCCGGATTTTTCAAGCGTTAAATTGTTGCCATCCGGCTATTTTACAATCGTGGTAAATACTTCACATTGTGTTGTAAATTATCTTGTTGAGATAAAAATTTGATAAGCATATTATCTTGATTCCCGTTAAGGAGATCGACCATGAACGCCCTTCGTCCGGTTCGTCAAGCGTTGTCCCGTACCCGCCTAGCAAGCCTCCTGAACGAAGCGTTCCGCTCCAAACCTCCCGCCGAATCCAAACCCGAAAAACCAGCTGCCCGCAAACCGGGCCGACGGCCTGATTTCACCATGGAGGCGCTGGAACCGCGCCTGCTGCTGTCGGCCGATATCGATTATCACCCGATTCCGAATCCGCTCGCGTCGACCGAGTTCACGCTCAGTATCGTCAACAGCGGCGGGCTCAAAGTGCGGCTGGTCGATGGTGACGGCGGGGTCACCGAATCGGCCATCACCGCAGGCGACGACGGCGTCATCAACATTTCGAGCGACACCTACGGGGCCGGATTCGGCGACACGATCACGATCGATCTGGATACCCTGAATCTGCTCAATGCGTTCGGCGACGATATCACGATTAACTTCAAAGGCGGCTTGCAGGACGTCGTCCAGGATCACCTGATTCTCGACGGCGACGCCGTACTGACGGTCGGCCTGACGATCAATTCCGGCGCCCACGTGTCGCTCATTGCCGGTTCCAGCATCGCGGCCGACGACGTCGCGCTCAACGTGGCAGTGACCGACACCGGCTTGCCAGGCGTGGGCACCGACAACGATTTTGCCGCCGATTCGGCCGCCACGCTGGACGTCAACGGCGCCATCATCGCCAACAATGTCACGCTGACCGCCACCTCCACGCTGACGCTGGATAACGCCAGCCTGGCGATCAGCACCGTGCAGTTTGCCTTTATCCTCGGCCATTCCGAGGCGGCCGTGAACATCGGTTCGGGCGCCGACATCACCATCGCGGCGCACTGACCACGAGCGCCACGTCCGACGTGTCGGCCGTGGCTTCGCTGGCCTCGCTGGCCAGCAAGAGCAATACCGATACCGACGCCGCCATCGCCAGCGTGATCCTGTTCAGCGATGCGTATGCGCGCGTGTCGGGCAATGCCGACATCGACGTGACCGGCGCCTTCGTGCTGAGCGCCACCAATGCCGTGATCTCGACCGCGATCGCCGACGGCACTGCAAGCGGCATGGCGCGCCCACCCTTGGCGTGTCGGCCGCGACCACCGATACCGAAGCGTCGGTTTCGGGCAGCGCAACCGTCGATGCCGCGTCGGTGGCAGTGCGCGCTTCGACCGAAAGCACCGTCACCTCGGCCGCCAAATCGACTGCCGCATGGCGCCACCGATGACGGCAACGGCGGCACCCAGACCAAATCCCAGACGGCACTGTCGACCAATAACGCCGAAGCACGTCGAGCGGCAACCTGGACCTGGCAGGCGCGGTCGCCGTCGGCACCCTGGTGAGCGACAGCGCCGCCTTCGTCGATACCGCAGGTCATGTGCACGCGACCGGCCTGCTCGATGTCGCCTCGACCAGCGTCAATCACAGCCTGACCGATGCCGATGGCGGCAACACCGTCATCACCGGCGCCAATGGCACCGCGGTCGGCATCGCCGCCGCCGTCGGCGTGCAAGTGCTGCACAACGACGCCTATATCGACGGCAGCCTGTCTGTCGGCTTACTCGCTGCAAGTGACGGCGACCATGGGCGAGCGCAAGCTCGGCTTCGACCTGGCCGACGTCGATGGCGGCGACCACACCATCAAACTGCAGGACGGCGGGCACGGCCTGAAAACCGGCGACGAAGTCATTTACGACAAGGGCAGCGCAGCGGTCGCCATCGGCGGCCTGACCAACAACCAGCACTACTTCGTGGCGCTGCAGGCGGACGGCACGATCAAGCTGTCGGACTCGAAAGCCCACGCGATCGCCTAGCACTAACCTGGTCAGTATCCTCGCCACCGGCGACGCCACCGGCCACAGCCTGCGCGACGCGAGCGGCATCAACCGCATGGACGTCAAGGCGGTCTCCGGTGCCAGCGGCGGCGCCACCGGCATTGCCGGTTCCGGTTGCCATCGGCGTGGCGATCAGTAAAACGGCAGCCGAAATCCGGGACGGCACTGTCGTGACGGTCAGCGGCGGCAATGTCGTCGTCAGCGCGGAAAACCTCAACGAAAGCAGCGTCAAGTCGAGCGGCAAGCAGACCGGCGGCGGCGATCTGGGCGTAGGCGCCAGCTTCGCACTCAATATCGGCGAAACCGATACCGACGCGCTGATGAAAGCTTACCCGATCTGAACGGCGCCAATGACGTGACGCTGTCGTCGGTCTCTTCCAACAACATGGTGACCACGGCCGAAGGCGGCGCGGCAGGCGCCACCGCGGTGACGCCGGTGATTGCGATCAGCGTGGCCAACAACGAAACCCTGGCCACCCTCGGCACGCTCGCGGGCGACACCATGGACGTAGGCGACGACCTGAGCGTCACCGCCAACCAGGCCTAAGCTCGGTCGATACCACGGCCGAAGGCGCCACCGAATCCGGTTCGACCGGCGTGGGCATTTCGCTGGCACTGGCGATCGGCACCGACGTCGCCATCGCCACCACCCAGCGCAGCCTGCTGGTAAGGCAGCGCGCGATCGGCATCAACGCCCGCAACACGTCCAACACCGGCGCCAAGGCCAAGGCCAGCGTGGCAGGCGGCGACAGCGCCGACGAACCTGCCGAAGGATCGCCCGATGCCGATCAGGGCGGCGTCAACAAAAAGGCTGCCGACAACAAGACCTTCGCCAGCAACCGTGCCACCTCGAAGGGCGCCGATGCGGGGACCACCGGCGATATCGGTGGCGCGTCGGCAGAGGGCGAGGGCGGCAACAAGGTGCAGGTGGCCGGTGCGGCCGAGCATCGCGGTGCAGATCTCGACCGCGCGCGTCCGTGGCCAACAACCTGACCATCGAAGCGGGCGACGTCGGGGCCGACGGCGTGCTGACCCTGCAGTCCGAAAACAATACCGATTCCAAGGCCGAAGCCGATGCCAGCACCGTCATGGCGCGCACCGTTCACTTCGATCCGACCGCAGGCTCGGTGGTTGACGCCGCGGCCGAAACCATCGACCTGGGCGCCAAGCCATGGCTACAGCACCGGCGACGAAGTGACCTATCGCATGGACCCGGGCGGCAGCGTCGTCAACGGACTGACCGACGGCCAGAAGTACTTCCTGCGCATCTCGGGCGACAAGGCATCGATGTACGACACGGAAGACCACGCCAATGCGGGCGGCGCGACCGGCCGCGTCGACCTGGTTGCCGCGCCTGCCGCCACCGGCACCGCGCACGGCTTCGAAGAATCGGGCGGGCCGACCGGTACCGGCGTCGGCATCGCGGTCGCGGTCAACGTGGCCAATGTCACCAACGAGGCGATCCTGGGCGACAGCACCATCACCGCCGACGGCGTGGTCGTCAAGGCCATGATGGCCGATGTGGGCGGCGACACCGAAAACACCTTCAGCGCGAGTGCTACCTCCGGTTCGAGCGGCGCCGACACGGGCGTGGCCGGTGCGCTGGCCATCAATGTGGGCATCAGCCGCGCCCAGGGCAAGATCGCCAACAATGCCAGCCTGACCCTGAACGCCGATGGCAACACCGAAGTGCGGGCCGAGAACGAAGTCGCCAATACCGTCAAGGCCAGCGGCAAGCAGACCGGCGGCGGCGGCGTCGGCGTGGGCGCGTCGATCGCGCTCAACATCGTGGAAACCGATACCGATGCCCTGATCGGCGATAACGTCAGCTTCTCGGGCGCAGGCGACATTACCCTGTCGGCCGACTCGGTCGACAAGGTCGAGACCACCGCCGAAGGCGGCTCGGCAGGCGACACGGCGGTCACGCCGGTGGTTGCGATCTCGGTCTCCGACAACGACACCCATGCCGAAGTACAGGGCGGCGGCGTGCTGACCCTGGGCGGCACGCTGGACGCGAGCGCGACCCACGAAGGCCGGATCTACACCGATGCCGCGGGCGACACCGAATCGGGCGACACCGGCGTCGGCATTTCGATCGCGCTCACGATCGGCAACGACAACGCGATTGCCACCACCGGGCGCGACATCACCATGCGGCGGCGCGGTCCAGTTCCTGGCACGCAGCGTCACGACCAACCGCGCCTCGGCCCATGCCAGCGTGGCGGGCGGCGAGCAGGAAGGCGACGACGGCACCTCGGATGACACCGACGCCAAGGTCGGCAAGCAGGAAAGCTTCGCCGACAACCGCAAATCGAGCAATGGCGGCGAATCGGCGGCGCCAGGCAAGGAAACCGACAGCGCGTCGTCCGACACGTCCGGCGGTTCGGTCAGCGTGGCCGGCGCCGTGGCGGTCACCGTGATCAACTCGACTTCGCGCGCCGCGATTCCTGAATTTACCAACATCATTGCGGGCAACGGCGGTGGCAGCGGTGCGCTCGTGCTCAAGGCCGAGAACCTGACCGACGCGGTCACCTCGGCCGACGGCGCCGCCGTCACCAAGGACGACGGCACCGGGGTTGGCGTGGGCGTCTCGGTCAACGTGGGCAATGTCACCAACGAAGCCTTCATCGGCAGCCAAGCGCACGTCACCGCCGACGGCATTGTGGTGCAGGCGACGATGGGTGAGCGCGATGTCGACATCGACACCGCCCTGGTCGATGTGGTCGACCAGGCAGAAGAAACCATCTACATCGGCCTTGGCAGCGGCATCAAGACCGGCGACAAGGTCACCTACCAGAAAGGCACGGGCGACGAAGTCGGCGGCCTGGAAGACGATCACGAGTACTACGCCCACGTCGAAGGCGCCTAAGCAAGATCACCCTGTACGACACCGAGGAACATGCCACCGCGGGCGGCACCGACGGGCGCGTGGACCTGGATCAGGCTTAAGCACCGGCACCGGCCATAAATTCGAATACGGCGGCCTGTTCGGCTTCCTGGAAGACGAACTGGTATTCGACGCCATAACCAGCACCGCGTCGTCGATCTGGACGAAGGCCACAATCTGAACACGGGCGACGCAGTCCACATGACAATGGCGGCGGCGCCACCATGGGCGGTCTGACCAATGACCATACCTATTACGTGATCATCGTCGACGGCGACCGCGCCGAACTGGCTGCCACCCGCGAAGACGCCTGGGCTAAACAAGGCGATCAAGCTGACCAGCGCCTAAGCAACCCGGCCCAGCACCTGGTCGACGCCACCAGCACCATGCGCGCCCAGGCCGAATCTGGCGCCAGCGGTGGCGACATCGGGGGTGGCAGGATCGGTGGCGATCAGCGTCGCCAATCTCGACAACCGCGCCGTGGTCGGCATGAACACCGGCACGGCCACGCCGGACGCCGCAGTCATCGTGCTGACCGGCGGCCAGACCGACATCCATGCCGAGGGCGTCAATGAATCGCTGGTGCGCGCAGCTCCGTCCGGCGTGACCGGCGGCGCCGAAGGCGGCAGCGTGGGCGTGGGCGCTTCGTTCGCCCTGAACATCCTGCTGGCCGACACCATCGGCGAAGTCGAAGACGGCGAGGACGTCTCCGGCACCACGGGACACTTCCTGGTCACGGCCGACACCACCAGCGACGTGATCACGGAAGCCGAGAACGGCGCCAGCGGCGGCGGCACCAGCATCGGCGCATCGATCGCCATCGCGGTGGTCGAGAACACGACCCGCGCCCACATCGGCAGCGACCCGGGCGGCACCATCACGCTGGCTAGACGACCTGTCGACCGAAGCGAGCCTGGACAGCACCGTCATCACCACCGGCAGCGGCCGCGCGGCAGGCAAGAATGCCGCCGTCGGCGTGGCGGTCGCACTCAATATCGTCACCAACACCACCAGCGCGGAACTGGAGCAAAGCTTCAGCGGTGCGCACAATGTGGACGTGACCTCGCATACCGACGAAGTGTCGAGCACGATCTCGCGCGCCAGTGCATCAGGCGCGTCGTCCGACTCCAACGGCGACGAAGACGGCGGCACTGCATCGAAAAACTCCGAGGAAGAAACCAACTCGCAATCGAATTACGCGACCGGCCGCTCCGGCACCTCCAACAAGCTTTACTTTGATGCCCAGAGCGGCAATATGGGCGAAGCGAACACGAAATCGAGCAGCGAGTCGAGCAATTCCGCTTCCAGCGACGGCCCGGCCGTTGCCGCATCGATCGCCGTCAATTACATCAATTCGCACAATACGGCGAGCGTTGCCACCGGCGTGACCATCGGCGCCACGGGCGACCTGGCCGTCAGCGCCACCCGCTCGACCGACGTGATCGGCCAGGGCATTTCGACCGCCACCAACACCGATGCCGATACCGGCGTGGCCGCTGCCATCAGCCTCAATATCGCGTGCTGCACAATGACGCGAGCGTGGGTGACAATGCCAGCCTGACCGCCGACAGCGTCGCCGTCGAAGCGGTCATGAATGCTTAAGCAGAAGTGAACACCTTCCAGAACCGGGCCCTGTCCGGCGCTGCGTCCAAGAAGACCGCGATTGGCGGCTCGATCTCGATCAATTACATCGAGAACGAAACCCACGCCCTGGTCGGCACCGGCGTGACCCTGCATGCCACCATGCGGCGACGTCGACGTGCGCGCCGAGAGCATGAACGAAGTACAGAACATCATGCGCGGCGCCGCGGTTTCGACCAACAGCGGCGGCACCGGGATCGGTATCGCCGTGGCGCTCAATATCGATAACCAGGGCACCAGCGCGGAAATCGGCTCGTCCGCCAGCGTCACGGCCAGCGACGACGTCACCGTCGAGGCCATCGCGTCGATCGTGCCGAAGAGCGAGGATCTGCCGATTATCGGCACCGTGGCCGTGACCAGCTTCGCAGGCTTTAAGCATCGTTTGGCGCGGTGGGCGGCAATGCCATCGGCGGTTCGTCCAGCGTCAACATATTCGACGTCGATACCCATGCCTAAGCATCGACGGCAATGGCACCGTCACGGCTTCATGACGACCTGACCGTTTCGGCCAGCGATGTCTTCCACGTATTCACTGCAGTAGGCATGGCCTGGCCGCTTCGACCGGCAATGCCGGTGTCGGTATCGCGCTCGATGTGGGCGTCAACCAGCGCAACACCACCGCCACCATCGGCGCGGGAACCGACCTGACCGCCACCATCGATGACATCCTGGTCCATG
Source organism: Massilia sp. H-1 (assembly GCA_024703915.1). Classification (GTDB taxonomy): domain Bacteria; phylum Pseudomonadota; class Gammaproteobacteria; order Burkholderiales; family Burkholderiaceae_D; genus Telluria_A. The sequence continues at coordinate 5,639,589 of CP087969.1, forward strand.
CCGAAGCGGACGACAACCTCACGTCGATCGCCTAAGCAGCTTCGGCCTGTCCACCAGCGGGACGGGCGTGGCCGGATCGATCGCGGTCCAGGTGCTGCTGACCGAAACGAGCGCCTCGATCGCCGACGGCGCATCGGTTGTTGACGCGGGCGGCAACGTCGAAGTGAGCGCCAAGGGCGACCTCAAGTCGATGATGATCATGCGCGCCATCGGCGGCGGCAGCAGCGCTTACTTTGGCGTGGCCAACACCACCATGGTTCATACCGACAGCGTCAGGGCGCGCATCGGGTCCGGCAACGACGTCACGTCCGCTCTACACCGACGGCATCACGGTCGAAGCACTGTCGACCGAAGACCTGCTGGCCATTACCGCCATGGCTGCTGCCGCCGGTAATGTGGCGGTCGCCGTGGCACCAACCATCAATGTGCTGTCCGAGACCACCGACGCGTCGGTGGGCCGTGGCGCCACCATCAATGCGGAGAACGGCGTCGCGCCGGGCACGCCGAACGTCCTCGTCAAGGCCAGCGATGAAACCGATATCGTCTCGGTGGCAGGTTCCGTCGCCGTGGCTTAAGCACCGTCGGCGTGGCGGTCGGCGCCGATGTGCTGTCCCTGATCAAACATACCAACGCCTACATCGATTCGGGCGTGACCTCGCATGTTGACGGCAATATCGACGTGGGCGCCAGCGCCGACGAAGATATCACCTCGGTGGCGGCCGGTATCGCCGGTGGCGGCACGGTCGGCGTCGGCGTCAATGCCAGCGTCCACGTGATGAACCTGGAAACGCGCGCCTTCATCGGCGACGATCCGACCGTGGCGCCCGGATCGCTGGGCGGCGGCGATGTGCATGCCAAGGGCACGGTCCGGATTGCAGCGGACGACCGCACCGAGATGGACAAGGTCGTCGCCACGGTGGCCGTGGGCGGCACCGCTGGTGTCAGGCGCGGCCGCAACGGTGGCCGTCATCAACAAGAACACGGAAGCCTTCATCGGCAACGGCGCCCATGTCACGGGTGACGGCCAGGGCGCCGGTCTGGCGGCAGCCACCGGCGAATTCGGCGTCAGTTATGTCGCCGATACCGCCAAAGTGGCGCCGGAATTCAATTCGAACACCGTCAACGAGGCCGACGACAGCATCGACTTCGGCGGCAGCAGCGGCCTGGCCACCGGCGACGCCGTGACCTACCGGCGCGGGCTCGACAAAAACAATGTCGCCATCGACGGGCTCGATACGGGCGGCTTGTACTTCGTGCGCATGAATGGCAACCACGCCAGCTTCTACAACACGCGCCAGGGTGCCCTCGACGGCGATGTCGACGATCTGGTCCAGATCAGCGGCGGCGCCGGTGACAAGCATGTTCTGGAACGCAGCGACATCCTGGAAGCGCAGGATGCGTCGTCCAAATCGACCGCCCAGCTGCAGAGCGGCGGCGAAGTCAGTTCGCCTGCCGTCAGCCCGGTCGACACCAATGGCGACGAAGCCAACGCCCCGGCCGATCCTGCGCTGAGCGGCAACCGCACGCTGCTGGTCCAGACCAACACCGTGCAGGGTGTGGCCGTGTCGGCCACCAACCGCGATGATATCGAGACCTATTCCGCCGCACTGGTAGGCAGGCACGGTCAGCGTGGCGGTGGCAGCCACCGTCAATGTCATCAATACCGATACCAAGGCGTACATCGGCACCGGCGCCCAGGTCAATACCGACCAGTCGGGCGCCGCCACCGGCCAGGACGTGAGCGTCCATGCTTAAGCAGCGACTTCCACCATGTCGCGCTGGCAGCCGCGCCGCGTTCGGCTTTGTCGGCGTGGCCCCGGGCGTGGATGTCTCGGTCGTGGCGATGGATACCTCGGCCGCCATCGGCTGCGCGCTGTCGTCACCGCCAAGGACGATGTCCAGGTCGGCGCCGTCGCGGCGGAAGAATTCCTCATGGTCGGCATGGGCCTGGTAAAGCAGGCGCGGTCGGCGTTGGCGGCGGCGTCAGCGTCCTGTCGATCAATAATTCGACGCTCGCCTCGAACGCGGGCACCATCAATGCCGATGGCGACGCCGTGATCACCGCCAGCGACGACACCGAGATCATGATGATCAGCGGCGGCGTGGGCGGCGGCTTTGTCGGCGTCGGCGCCTCGGTCGGCGTGACCGTGGTGCACAAGAATACCCAGGCCTTCGTGGCGGACGGCGCTGCCGTCAACGCCAAAGGCGCGGGCGTGGGCAGCACGGCCGGCGTGATTTCCGGCACGCTCGATAACGGCGACAGCGCGGACGGCTTCGATTCCGGCAGCCGCCAGGGCCTGATCGTGCAGGCCAGCTCCAGCGAAGAACTGCTGCATATCGCGGTGGCGGCTAGGCGTCGGCTTTGTCGGCGTGTCCGGCGCGATCGCGGTCAGCGTGCTCGATTCCGACACCCAGGCCTGGATCGGCGACGCCAATATCAACCAGGCGGCCGCCAACGCGGGCGCTTGGCGTTGAGCAGGGCGTGTACGTGAACGCCACCAACGAAGCGCGCGCCACGACCTTTGCTTAAGCGCCATTGCTTATGGGCTTCGTCGGGGTCGGCGGCGCCATCGACGTAGGCGTGATGAACAACGATGTGAGCGCCCAGATTCGCAGCGGCGCCGTGGTCGCCACCCGCAAGGACACGGAAGTCAACGCGCTGGCGATCAAGGAAATCGACGGCTTCGTGCTGAGCGCCATGCGATGGCTTTGTCGGCGTGGCTAAGCGCGGTCTCGGTGTGGTCGATCGGCAGCGCGCTGTCGAACAACTACTCCGACAACAACGAGAACGGTAGCACCAAGGACACCGCCAATGCGCTCGAGCGCGAAAAACAAAACGGCGAGACGGATACGGCCGATGCCGACGCCGCCCGCCAGGGCGAGAATGCCTCGGGCATGGTCAGCGGCCAGCTGTCCGGCTCCTTCGGCAGTACGCCGTCCGATCCTGATGCCGACAAGAGCAGCGACGGCCGCCTGGCCTAAGCATTGTCAACAGCGGAGCGCAGTCGCTGAGCGACAGCGGTCCTTCGGCGGCCGACGTGGCCGCCGCACTGGCAGCGACGCCGCCAGTGACGCACGGTACCTCGGCCACCATCGCCAACGGTTCGCAGGTCACTTCCAGCGGAGCGATCAGGGTGAGGGCGGTCGAGGACCTGGAGGTCGACATCGTCATGCCGGGCGTGGCTGCCGGTGCGGTCGGCGCCAAGCAGCTTGCGCATCAGCGTGGTTAGCGTGGCCTCGAACGTGACGGCCAGCGCCGGCGGCACGCTCAGCGCCACCGGCACCTTGCGCGTGTATGGCGAACTCGATGAAGACGTGGACGTGCTGGCCCTGGCCGATGGCCTGGGCCTGGTCGGCCTGGGCGCGGCGGTCGCCGTGGTCAACGATGCCAGCACCACCAGTGCCGAAGCATTTCCAACAATGCCATCGTGACCAAGGCCGGTGCCATCGACATCGATGCCGTCTCGCGCCAGACCTTCACGGTCCTGACGCCGACCGTGACCGCAGGCGCGGCAGCGGTTGGTGCGGCGATCTCCAAGCTGTCGGTCAATAATCCAGTGGCAGGCGTCGACGAGACCCGCGCCTACGTCGGCAGCGGCGTCCAGATCGGGCAGGGCGCTTCGCTGGTGGGCAGCATGTCGATCAATGCCAGCTCCACCGTCAACGCCGAAGTGACGGCCTTCGGCATTGCCGTCAGGCGCGGTCATGCAGCAGCATCAACGTGTCCAAGGTCGATGTGCTGCCGTCGGTGAAAGCCGAAGTCGGCGCCAACGCCCAGGTTCGCACCGTGGGCGACGTGACGGTCGATGCCGACACCGCCATGACGGCCAAGGCCAAAACGCTGGGCTTCTCGGGCGGCATTGGCGGCCTGGCTTAGCTCGTTCTCGTTTGCCGCGCTCACGCCGACGGTCGCGTCGACCCTGGGCAGCCAAGCGCCACCGTCAACACGACCGGTACGGGTAATGTGCGCTTCCGCGCGCGCCACAACGCCACCGGCGGCGACGGTGCCCGCGCCGATGCGCTGGCCGGTTCCGGCGGCCTGCTGATCGGGGTCTCGGGCGCGGTCGCCCAGTCCGATGCCGCAGCCACGGTCAATGCCACGCTGTCGGGCGACGTGTACGCCATGCCGGGGCGTTGAAGTCTCCGGCGCCGCAGTCAACAACAGCAAAGCCACCGCCAAGGGCGTGGGCGTGGGCACGGTCGGCGTCGGCCTGTCGGTCGCCACCGCCGATGCTTAGGCAGGCAGCGTGAACGTGCGCTCCGATGCGACCGTCTCGGCCAAATCGCTGACCCTCAATGCCAACAACAGCGCCGATGCGAATGCCGAAACCTACGCACTGGCTAGGCGGCCTGCTGTTCGCGGGCGGCCTCAATTTTGCGCACGCCAATCTGGACGGCACCGCCAGCGCCAAACTGGGCGGCGCTTCCGTCACCACCACCAGCGAGGACATCCTGGTTCTGGCCACCGGCACCAATGTCGGCAACGCCAAGGGCCACGGCGTGACCGTGGGCGGGATCGCCGTGGGCGGCATGGAGACGCTGGTCCATATCGGCACCGGTGCCGGGACCGACGAAGTGGTGGCCGCGCTCGACGCCGCAAGCGCCCTCATCAACAGCGCGCTTCGTCCAGGTGACGGCCGACAGCGTCAATACCGCCTACTCGGACGGCGAATCAGTCGCAGGCGGCGCGATCACGATTACCGGCTCGCATGCCGAGAACTACAGCGACCAGAGCACCCGGGCCAACCTGGGGGCGGGCGCGAAAATCACCGCCAAATCGGTCAGCCTGCAGGCCACCAACAAGCAGACCATGGACACCAAGTCCGAGGCGCTGTCCTTCGGTCTGGCCACCGGCGCCAGCGCGCTGGGCAAGAACACGGCGATCGGCGACGCCAAGGTCGGCGTGGGCGCGGGGGCGGAAATCACTGCGGTCAACATCAACGTGGTGGCCCGCAACGCCTTCCCTGAAAGACCATTTCGGCGTCAACCTGCAGTCGGCATCGGCCTCCCTGTTCGGCGTGACGGCGCTGCTCAGTGATACCGACGTCGGTACCAACAGCGACGATTTCGAAGCCACCATCGACATCGCCGCAGGCGCCAAGCTGACTTCGGTAAAGCAACAACGCCGATGCTTAGGCCTGCTGCGCATGGAAACCTTTACCGACATCCGCGCCATCGACAAGGTCGAAACCGAAGCGTATGGCCTGGGCGGCGTTTCGCTCGGCTTCTCGGAAGTGTCGGTCGACTCTAAGAGCAAGATCAACGTCACCGGCGCGACCATCAAGAGCAATGCTTAAGCAATGTGGACATGACGACGCGCTCGAATGCCTATTCGCGCACCGACACCAACACCACGATCGCGGTGGCCATCTCCGGCGTCGGCGGATCGAACAGCCGTACCGACCTCGATACCACCAACCAGATCACGATCACCGATTCCTTCGTCAAGGGCCGCGACGTCAACCTGTATGCTTAAGCCTGCAATGCGGTCGGCCAGGTCAATATCATCGACGCGTATGCCAATGCCAACGTGCAGGCCTATTCGCTGCTGCTTAGCCATCGGCGTGCCGATCGCGACCGCCATCGTCGACGAAAACAATCTGATCAACCTGGCTTAAGCACCACCAAGGTGCAGTCGCTGCAGAACGTGGCGATGCTCACGGTCGAAGGCATCGGCGGCAACCAGCGCGGGCACGAAACGGGCGACATGCTGTCGCTGTCGCTGATCCTGCACGGCATCTCGGTCGACAATTCGCCCACCACCAGTTCCAACAATTCCGTCACCGTCGGCGCCAACGCCTCGGTCGAAGCGGGCGTCAACAACCAGTCGCTGGTCCACATCAAGCCGATGACGCTGAGCGGCGTGCCGCAGATCGATCCGGCCCGGATCGGCACCGAGCTGACCACGCTGGAAAAATCGGCTCTCGGACTCGATGCCGACATCCACTACATGTATGCGCCGCTGAACCTGTCGACCATCCCGTTCAGCATCAACACCGGCACCGTGATCAAGGTGATCGGCGGCGCCAACAACGGCGGCAACGTGGGCGAGTACTACCAGTGGAAACCGGTGACCGAAGCCTCGACCGAGATCATTCTCGAAAACGAGAACTTCGCCGATACCACGCTGGCGCGCCTGGGCGGCAGCACGGCCGACAAGCGGTCAATACGGACGGCTTGCCGCTCAACCCGGACGACGTGGTCCTGTATAACAGCGACGCCACGTCCACCATCAGCAATGCGCTCAACGGCAAGTTCTATGTGATCCGCGCCGTCGAAATGGAGTCGCCGACCCTGGTCTACAAAAACCTGGGCAACGTGCTGCTCGATCAGCGCGAGAAAGTGCTGTCCTGGATCGCCAGCCACGCCAACAATGCCGAAGCCGTGGCGCGCTACCAGGTGCAGCTCGAACTGATCAACGAAGCGCTGGTCGAACTGGGCCTGGTCGAAGCCGATGCCGACCTGACCACCCCGGGCCTGCAGCCGATGGTCAAGCGCGAACTGGACATCCTGTTCATCCAGCTGCCGAACGTGTATGCGGCGCCGGGCTCGGTCTTCATCGAAGCCAACAACACTTCGCTGGCTTTAAGCATTACCGCCTCGCTCGCGGGCGGCGACCTGCGCCCCCGCGCTTCTGCCAAGATCGACATCCTCAACAACACCCCGTTCACCATGAGCGTGAACGATGCCATCATCAAGGACAGCAAGGTCATCACCCAGGTCAACGGCCAGTACAAGGTGCTCAACCCGGGCAATGTGTACTTCAATAATGCAGCGCTCACTGCCGTCGGCGCCAATGGCAATGCCAAGGAAATCAAGGTCGTGCAGAATGCCCTGGCTTAGCACCTACGACCTGGGCGGCCTGCCGTCCAACAGCCTTGACCAGGACCTGTACATCGTCGGCGACGTGATCAACGAAACCGGCCTGGTACGGATCCAGAACTTCGAGGACAGCATCACCGTGTCGGGCGAGATTCGCGGCAATCCGGTCGAAATCCTGGCTTAAGCAAGGACTTCACGCTCAATAGCGACGACTGGTTCCACAGCGGCCGCGATCCGCGCCAGCTGGTCAACTTCGACACCCTGCGTGCCCTGGTCTACAGCGAGGCCGGTACTGCCGCCAGCAAGACCTACCATAACCTTGGCGATGAACTGGTCGACGGCGTCGACCTGCAGGCCTAAGCATTTCGGCGCCTGGCGCGAAGATCGTCGCCCAGGGCACGATTGCGATTACCGCCCGCTACCTCAATATCAATGGCCTGATCCAGAGCGGCGCCCAGAACGTCGAACTGCACGTCGATAATACCTTCACGCCAGGCCCCACGGGCGAGCTGCTCGCGGCCAACGGCGAGCCGCTGCAGGGCGTGAACTTCGGCGCCGAGGGCATCCCCGTCAAAGCCTACTTCGACGCGGCCCAGCAAGCCATCGTGGTGGACGACATCGTGCCCGAGGGCGGCCGCGTGATCCTGGCTTAGCCAGATTCTCAGCACCGGCAATGGTCTGATCAAGGCCGCCTATGGCTATGCCAACGTCGACATCACCAATACCAGCGGCTACAAGCTGATCGTCAACCGGATCGATACCACCAAAGACCGGGTCGGCAAGATCACCATCATCGACACGGCCCGGATCAGCGATTCGAATGCCAATGACGGCGCCAAGACCGAGTACACCGTCACCGCCGGTAACATCACCCGCAAGATCTACGACGGCCATCTTGACACGAACGTCGGCGGCGACGACAACTTCAGCAAAATCATCTACACCGAGACCAGCTCCGTCAGCGGCCTGGCCGGGACCCAGTACTGGAATCCGCGCGCCGGGCTGCACTATGTCTGGACCGAGGGCCAGGAACTGACCCAGACCACGATCACCAAGTACGAACAGAACGTGTTCAACCTGTTTGGCGGCGGCACCGGCTTCGAGGACTGGCTGTCGGGCGACAATTCCTACGTCTGGAAAAAATTCGCCTTCAAGGACAAGCTGCCGCTGCTCGAATCGGAAGCGCTGGCCATCGACGGCAGCAGCGGCGCGCTGGGCACCCCGGTGTTCGCGACCGACGACGCTTACGGCATTTCGTACTCGCGCGAATTCGACAAGGATGTCGACGTGGTCCCCGGTGTCACCACCGTGTGGAACCACAACCTGGCACCGGGCGTGGCCGGCGGCTGGACCTACACCGGCGCGCTGCCGGGCGAGATCATCCTGACCCAGACCGACTACAACGACACCGCGATCTGGACCGTCAACGCGACCGTGACCGACACCACGGCCACCTACCACAGCGACTTCGAAAACCGCACCATCTTTGCCGAAGAATGGCAAACCGGCGGCGGCTGGCTGCGGACCAAGACTTACCACACCCAGATCACCGAAGAAACCGGGCAGAAGGACTACTACACCCACGCGCTGCGCGCCGACTATGCGATCGGCGTCGCCTTCCTGGGCGGCTCCGGTTCGACCATCAACGTCAGCAGCAAGAAGGATCTGCTCATCCAGGGTAACGTCTCGGTCGCCAACGGCGGCTCGGTCACCCTCAATTCGACCGACGAATCGGTGCTCGGCGCCAAGCACCACGGCCATCTTCAACGATGCGCCGACCGTCACTGCTCTACCTGGACGTGCGTCTGATCGTCGAAGGCGGCGTGGGCGTGCTGGAAGTGCATGCGGGCCGCGACATCAGCATCATCGGCGTGGCCGATCTGGCCGATAGCCCGCTGGCCGTTGGCCAGGCATCGAACACCAGCAAACTGTCGCTGGGCGAAGTGGTCAGCACCGGCGGCACATACGACGATCGCGGCGCAGGACGGCCTGGAAGCCTCCAACGCCGCCACCTCGCTGGTGCAGGGCAACCGCGTCGAACTGATTGCCAGCGGCGTCAACGCCGACATTGGCGGGGCAGGGACGCTGCGCATCAACTCGAACATCCTCGGCAGCGGCGGCTTCGCGGCCAAGGCCGAGCGACGACATCCAGATTCGCGAAACGGCGGGCGACCTGAAACTGATCCGCGCCCAGTCCTTCGCCTCGGTGGCGTCGGTCCAGGGCGGCGGCGACGTCAGCCTGTCGACCGCGGCCTAGCTCGATCCTGGACGCCACGATCGAACTGACCCAGCTCCTGAATGACAATCCGATCACGGCCAAGCAGCAGAAACTGATGGACCAGCTGAACGGCATCACGCCGGTCGACGTGACGGCCCAGTCGAGCGGTGTTCCCGTGTACGTGGACGACACGCCGCTCAATGAACTCGATCCGCTGACGCTGGTGTTCGATCTGGGTGCTTAAGCAATCTGCTGGCCCACCTGCAGAAAGTCACCTACCAGCACGATATCGACAGCGGCAAGGTGATCGGCGGCCTGGTCGAAGGCCAGGACTACTACCTGATCAAGCGCGCCGACGGCAAGTTCTCGCTGGCCACCACGCTGGCCAATGCGCAGGCCAACATCGCCATCAACGTCTCGCTTGACACGGTCGACGACGCCAACGGCATCACCGGCGTCGGCCACCGCTTCTCGGTGTTCGTGTACGACACCGACCCGACCAACGACATCACCGCCGCGGCCTTCAATACGCCGGTCTCGCCGGGCCTGTATGCCTTCCTGTTCCCGCACGCCGAGTTCAAGGGCACCACGCCGGTGCAAGCGGTGCCGGAAGTGATGAACGTGATGGGCGCGAACGTGACCCTGGTCGCCAGCGACGGCAGCGGCTCGATCGGCCGCAGCGCGCCGTCGAAAGTGGTGTCGCTGGTGGGCGGCTTCGATGCGCTCAGCAACGAGAACAAGGTGCTGATGGCCACGGCCAATGCCAGCGACGTGTATGGCCGCCAGTATGCGACCTACAGATATGTGGGTCCGCAGGGCGCGGACGGCACCAATCTCGCGGCCCAGAACTTCGGCAACGGCGCCAACTGGCAGAAAATCACCTACGTCGCCACCGGCCCGAGCAAGGCGGCGCCGATCAACCAGGTGGTGGCCAACAACGGCTACGTCCTGGTCGAGTTCAATGCCAACAGCTACGGCCTGTACCAGTTCAAGGGCGCTACCGGCTCCCTCAACCTGGCCGGGGAAAACTACAGCGATCTGTCGCGCTGGACCAAGGTCGTCGCCAACCGCGCGACCGACGACAGCAGCAGCGGCGCGCTGTTCCAGGGCCAGATCGTGCTCAACAAGTTCAAGCTCGAACGGGTGGCGATCCAGCTGCAGGACGATGTCGATCTGCAGATGACCGGCCAGATCAATGCCACGGCCGATGGCAGCATCGCCATCAAGCGCAGGCAACCTCGCCATCGACACCGTGCGTGCCGGTGCCGACATTCTGCTCAAGGCCAATGGCAACATCACCGACACGGGCGCCAACGGCTTTGCCGCCATCGGCGGCTTCGGCGACCTGACCATCGTCGCCAACGGCGTGGTGCGCGGCGCCAATCCGGCCAACCCGATGCGCATCGCCATGTCCGATACGAGCAAATTGTTCGTGGATGCGGCCGGTAACATCGACATCAAGCAAGTGAACGGCAACCTGGTCATCGACGGCGTCAACCACGCCATCTCCAGCCTGTACGTTGCCAGCGTCAATACGCCGGGCGTGGCCGAGATCGAGGTCACCCTGGGCGACATGACGGTCGAAAGCGTCAATGCGGGCCTGGGCGCCAGCCTGATTGCCCAGGGCTCGATCATCGACGCCTTCGACGACGCGGGCGGCCCGATTGTCAATGTCGACACGGGCGACCTGTACCTGCAGGCCGGCTTCCGCATCGGTTCGGCCTCGAACTTTTTCGACGTGCTGGTGGGCGGCGACCTGTCCGGCATCGCGGGCGACGACGTCTTCATCAACAGCCCGGCCACGCTCGACATCACGACCTTCGTCTCCACCATGCGCGACATCACGCTCACCGTCGATGGCGACACCAATATCGGCCTGCTGCAAGCCCACGCGGGCGTGGTCAAGATCACGTCGGAAGGCGACATCGTCGACCGCTACAACGAGGCTGCGGCCGACATCGAGTCCGTCAGCGTGGATCTGGAATCGGTCCTCGGCACCATCGGCGACAGTCTCAATCCTTTCGATATCGACACATCCTTCGGCGGCATTGTCGGCAGCGTCAATGCGCTGGCCCTGGGCACGGTGTACCTGATCGAGACCCATGCGGCATCATGCGGGTCGACAAAGTCCGCAGCAAAACCGCGGACGTGACCCTGGTCGCGCTGAGCGGCTCCATCGTCGACTTCAACGCCGACCTGGCCAACAACGTCACCGGTATCAACGTCAATCTGCACGCCACCGGCGGCAGCATCGGCGCCCCTGACGACGCGCTGGAGATCGATTCGTCCAATCCGTCCAAGGGCGTGCTCAATGCCAGCGCCACCAACAGCATCAACGTGACCGAAACGGTGGGCACGCTGTACGTGGGCACGGTCAGCGCGGCCACCGGCAATGTGATTCTGTCGGTGCGCGACAATGCCGCCGCCGACGACAACCTGGTGATGGAGGCGTTCGCATCGATCGCCGCGCCTTCGGTGGTGCCGGGCAACGGCAGCATCCTGCTCCAGGCCGAAGGACAACATGCACATGTTTGCGGGCGCCGTCATGACGTCGGGCCGCGGCATCACGGTCCATACCGGCACCGGCGACACCGGCAACATCGATACCCGCGATACCGAGCTGCTGATCGAAGGCAGCCTCGCCTCGAACGAGATCGAACTGGCTTAGCGAACGGCAGCATGACGACATCATTCTGCGTCCGGCCAGCGTGGCTGGCCACGTGCGGATGCTGGGCGACACCGACGGCCTGGCCGGCGGCGACGACCGCCTCGTGGTCGACCACATGACCCACCTGGTCACGTCGCGCGACCGCTTCGGCGATGGCGCCAACAGCGCGATCGTGCGCGACAGCATCGACATGGACGGCCGTGGCGGTACCGACACCTATGAAGTGCTCACCCACGGCAGCGCCGTGGCCACGCCGCACGACTACATCGTCAACGCGCTCGATACCGGCGGCAAGGCCGACGGCCTCGATACGCTGACCATCGACGGCGGCAACGACGCCGACATCTTCCTGCTGCGCCGGGTCGAGGCCCTCACCGAAGGCCAGTCGGTGCCGGTGTCGGCCAACACGCCAGCCTTTGTCGCGCTCCTGCACGGAACGCTGGCCGACGTGCGCAACCAGGTCCGGGCCGGATGCGGAACGCATCAACTACGACGAGAACATCAACTCGCGCCTGATCGTGCGCAGCTTCGGCGGCGACGACTTCTTTGCCGTCGACGACAACGCGGCCCTGACCACGCTCGATGGCGGTGCAGGCAACGACGAAATGCAGATCGGCCAGATGTATGGCTCGCCGCGCATCTCAGTGTAGTAGGGCGGCGATCTGGCACGGGTCAATCCGGGCGACGCCTTCGACACGGTCGAAACCACGGCCGGCTTCCTCAGCCGCGGCGCCACCTTCGCGCTGACCGGCTACGGCGGCACCGGCAACGACCAGTTCACCGTCTACAGCAACAAGGCCGAAGTACGGCTGGAAGGCAATGACGGCAACGACGTGTTCGTGATCCGCGCCTTCGCGCTCAAGAACTCCCCGGGCCTGTCCACCGAAGGCACCACGCAAGCGATCGGCGGCGACGGCAACGACAGCATCCTGTACAACATCAACGCCCCGGTCGACCTGGACGGCGGCGCTTAGCTCGACAAGGTGGTCGTGATCGGCACCGAGTTCAATGACAACTTCGTCATCACCGACGAAGGCGTCTACAGGCGCGGGCCTGAACGTCCATTACAACAACATGGAAGCGCTGGACGTGGACGGCCTCGAAGGCAACGACCACTTCTTCATCCAGAGCACCCGCAGCGGCGTGATCACCACCATCATCGGCGGCAAGGGCGCCGACACCTTCGACGTGGCTAGAAGCGACGTGACGGAAACCATCGTCAGTCTCGACCTGGAAGGCCGCAGCAGCGTGATCAACCACGGCGTGACGTCGGACGACCCGGCCTACGACAACCTGCTGGCACCGGGCGTCGGACTGAACGTGGCCACGCCTGGCAGCGGCCAGGTGGTGATCGAACAGAGCGACAACAAGACCGTGGTCAACGAGCAGGGCGAGACCATCGATTCCTACACCATCCACCTGGCCAATGCACCAGTAGGCTGGGCAGCCGGTGTACATCAATATCTCGGCCGCGCGCACCACCCAGGAAGAGGAAGACGGCCTGCTTCTACTGGCGATTCGATGCTGGTCTCGCTCGACGGCGTGCACTTCAGCCGCTACCTGGTCCTGACCGCCAACGACACCAGCGTGCACACGGTCTGGGTGAAAGCGGTCGACGACGGCCGCAGCGAGGGCGAACGGATCTACGCGATCAGCCACAGCACGCAGAGCGCCGATCCGGCCTTCAACCATGTCGCGGTCAAGAACGTGCGCGTCACGGTGCAGGACAACGACTACGCCCAGGTGATCGTCACCGGCGAAGGCTACCGCAACCTGGTGCTGGAAGGCGCTCCGGGTGCGCGCATCACCGATACTTACACCGTCGCGCTGGGCAAACCGGTCGTCTCGGGCACGGTCTCGGTGGTGGTGGGCACCGACGGCCAGGTCCTGGTCTCGAGCGCCGATCCGCGCTACAACGCGCTCACGCACACGCTCACTTTCGATTCGACCAACTGGAACATCGCGGTGCTCATGACCGTGACCGCGGTCGACGATGGCGCAGTCGAGAACACGCTGCTGTCCTCGATCACGCATACTGCCACCAACGGCTATGCATCGGCCAAGTTCGACGTGCAAGTGGTCGACAACGACAGCGCGGGGGTCCTGATCGACCAGTCCAACGGCAGCACCATCGTCGTGGCCGACAATCCCGATACGGCGGCCGACGAAGCGACCACCGACACCTACACGGTGCGGCTGACCAAGGCGCCGACCCACGACGTGACGATCACGATGCAGCCGGACGATCTGGCCACCACCACGCCGCTGACGCTGACCTTCACCACGCTGAACTGGATGACGCCGCAGACCGTCACGGTGAGATCGGCCGTGCCGCTGCCCATCCACACCTGCACAGCCGCACAAAGTGTTCCCGATCCTGCCGCACGTGGTGTCCAGCATGGCCGGTCCGCTGTTCATCGAAGGCTATGTGGACGCCAATGCCGACCGCTCGATCAAGACCGCCATCATGCTGCTTAGCCGAGAGCGACATTCCGCTGCCGGTCATCGTGACGGCCAACGTGGACGAGAACACGCTGATCGACACCCTCAACGTGCATAACGATTCGAGCGTCTCGAACGATACCGGCGTGATGGGCAACGGCGCCTGGTTCGATGGCGACGTCGTCAACAGCACCAATATTTCGGGCCTCGGCCTGTCGTCGTCGGTGGTGTTCGGAACCGACTACTTCCCGGGCGGCGCACGCACTTATTCCGGCGGCATCACCTACCGCAACGTGGAAGTGGCCGAAGTGCTGCTGGGGCAGGGCGACGACAACTTCACCGTCAACGATACGCTGCGCACGACCGCCAACCATGGCGGCATCACGCTGATCCACGGCGGCGGCAACACCTCGGTCAATGCCTAAGCGACACGATCATCGTCAACGCCCGCAGCACGCCGCTGGTGATCTATGGCGACACCTCGCAGGACGGCGCGCTACAACGGCGTGTCGGGCGAAGTATCGAGCCTGGGCATCTCGTTCGACTTTGCCGGTAACGACATCATCGACGCCCACAACGCGGCCCAGGGCATCACGGCCTATGGCGGCGCGGGCAACGACACCATCACCGGCAGCCAGGCAGGCGACCATCTGTTCGGCGGCTCGGGCAACGACACGATCGACGGCCAGGGCGGCGCCGACCATATCTATGGCGACAACGGCATCAATGTCGACCGCGATACGCGCTTCATCTCGGTGGTGGCCGTCAATGCCAGCGGCTTGCCGAACCATGACGGTCTGGTGGCCTAAGCAACGACACCATCAACGGCGGCAGCGGCAACGACATCATCTTCGGCGACCATGGCCGCATCGACCAGTCGGCCTAAGCACGCTGCGCATCCTCACGACCGGCTATGTGACCGGCATCGTGACGGTCCAGCCGAACAACGGCGGGGCCGATACCATCAACGGCGGTCTCGACAACGACGTGATCCTGGGCGGCGCACTGGCCGACCTGATCACCGGCGGCGAGGGCAACGACATCGTCTTCGGCGACCATGGCGCAATCGACTATGTGATCGACGACAGCGACTTCGGCGACATCGACCGCATGTTCACGATCGATAACGCGATCGGCGCGACGACACCATCAACACCGGCAACGGCGACGACATCGTCATCGGCGGCGTCGGCGGCGACGGCATCAATGCCGGCGGCGGGCGCAACCTGGTCTTTGGCGACAATGCGCTGATCCGCTCGGCCACCGCCAACACGGGACGCTTCGGCGGCCTGCCGGTTTCGCTCGGCCAGGTCAGCACCATTGATCCTGACCTGGGCGGCATCGACAATATCGTCACCGGCAGCGGCGACGACATCATCCTGGGCGGTAATCTGGGCGATGTCCTCAACGCGGGCGACGGCAACAACATCGTGCTGGGCGACGACGGCGTCATCACCTTCACCGGCCTGTCCTTCGGCGCCAGCGGCGACGGCAACGATCTCGATCCGTCCGACATCGATGAAATCGTCTCGACCTCGACCACGGCCTTCGGCGGCGCCGACACCATCATCACCGGCATCGGCAACGACATCATCCTTGGCGGCCGCGCGGGCGACAGCATCGCCATGCCGGCCTGGGCGCCAACGTGGTGTTCGGCGACAGCGCGCGCATCCGCGCCGCAGCCAGCGGTTCGGCCCAGCTGGCCTAGCCTGCCGATCACGCTCGGCATCCTCGAGAGCATCGAGTTCGCCGACGGCGGCGACGACGTCATCACCGGCAGCGGCGGCCAGCAGATCATGCTGGGCGGCGCGGGCGCCGACGACATCCGCAGCGGGGCCAATGCCGACATCATCGTCGGCGACAATGGCCTGGTCAGCTATGTGGTCAATGCCGATTCGGCCAGCCTCGATCTGGTCACCACGCTGGCCAACACGATCGGCGGCGCCGACGTGATCCGCAGCGACGCCATGACGACGTCGTGGTGGGCGGCGCGGCGGGCGACCGCCTCGACGGCGGCGCAGGCCGCGACCTGATCTTCGGCGACAACGTGCTGCTCAACCGCACCGTCGGCGACGGCATGGCCAATGCCCGCTACCGCACCCTGTCGGGCGCGGACAATGGCCAGATCTACCGCACCACGGGCATTGCCGGTTCAGCCTACCTAGCTCAGTCCTGGTGACGGCCGATTCGCGCCTGATCCCTGGCGGCGCACCGGTGTGGGAAGACTTCGACATCCAGATCCTGGACCACGACAACGCCACCCTGACGGCCTACGCCTGAACAACTTCGGGAACGATGCCATCATGCATGGCGGCCTTAAACGACCAGATCTTCGGCCAGCTGGGCAACGACACGATCCAGGGCGACGGTTCCGATCGACCTGACGGTGGGCGCGGCGCGCCTGGCGGACGGCTCGCTCTCGGTCCAGGCTTCGGTGGAAAACCTGGCCACGGACGGCGACGACTACATCGAGGGCAACGGCGGCAACGACGTCATCTTCGGCAATCTGGGCCAGGACGACATCATCGGCGGCAGCTCCAACATGTTCAGCCTGACGACGGCCGACCGCCGCACCGAAGGCACGGGCGCCGACTTGCTGTTCGGCGGCGCTTAGCACCCACGTGGCCCTGACCGATGCCGCACGGCTCGACATGGGCGACACCAGCGCCAACGGCCACGCGGTCGATGCCGACATGCTGATCGGCGACAATGGCAATGCCTACCGCCTGGTGAGCGTCGGCGCTTAAGCAACGTCACCACGCCGCTGGTGTTCAACTACGACCAGACCTCCACCGTGGAAACGCGCGGTGCGCTGAAAATCGTGGTGCGCGCGGCCGACCTGCTCGACTACACCCCGGGCGGCAAGGACGTCAACCTGCAAGCCCTGAACGATATCGGCGCGGCCGACGAAATCCACGGCGAGTCGGGCGACGACTTCATCTACGGCCAGAAAGGCAGCGACGTGATGTTCGGCGAAGGCCAGGACGACGATCTGATCGGCGGCTACGGCAACGACTGGATCAGCGGCGGCACCGGCCAGGATGGCGTGATCGGCGACGATGGCCGCATCTTCACCAGCCGTAACAGCAAGCTCAGAAACGCTCAACGGCGTGCGCGTGGCCACGGTGCAGACCACCATCAGCACCCCGGGCGGCGTGCAGACGGCGGACCTGAACGTGACCGACCAGCTCAAGAAAGCGGTCGACCTGTCGCCGTTCAGCCAGGACGTGAACTTCATCGGCCAGGCCGACGACTTCAACGGCGTGTCGAAACACACCTCGGACGACATCATCTACGGTGGCCTGGGCAGCGACTTCGTGCACGGCGGCAGCGGCGACGATGCGATGTCCGGCGCCGAAGCGCAGTGGCAGTTCTACGCCAAACCGGTCAACCTGGGCAATGCGCTGGCCTACGACCCGGTCACCACCGAGTTCGCGCTGTACGACGAATACGCCCCGCGCAAACGGATCGAGAACTTCTTCCTCAACTTTAATATCAACGAGGGCATCAACGTCACCAGCACCACCTGGGGCACCGTGCAGTCGGACGGCGACGACAAGATCTTCGGCGACAACGGCAACGACTGGATCGTGGGCGGCACGGGCCGCGACGACATGTACGGCGGCTGGGGCGACGATCTGCTCAACGCCGACGACAACCAGAACACCCTGGGTGGCACCAACGACGGCCCGGATACCCATCCGAGCTATGAAGACCGCGCGTATGGCGGGGCAGGGCGCGATGTCCTGATCGCCAACACGGGCGGCGACCGCCTGATCGACTGGGTCGGTGAATTCAACAGCTACATCGTGCCGTTCGCGCCGTTCGGCCTGGGCACGGTCTCGCGCACGCTGCAGCCGCAGCTGGCCGAGTTCCTGTACGCCTTGTCCGCCTCGGACGGGACCGATCCGACCCGCGCCGCCGACACCGGGGCCGACCCGGCCCGCAACGGCGAGCCGATGGGCGAACTGGGCGCCGTGCGCCAGCAAGACAACGCCTGGCAAGACCAGACCGGCGGTCCGCGCGATCCGCAGGCTTAAGCAACCTGGTAGCGGCAAGCGGACGTGCTGCGCTCGGCCAGCTTCGACGATCCGGCCATTCCACTGTCCGGCTTTGCGCCCGACAGCGGCATCTGGGCCGCCAAGAACGGGGCGCTGGAAGTATCGGCCACCTCGCCGCTGGGCGACGCCGCCAGCGTGTTCCAGATCGGCGACGCGCTGCCGGTCTATTACGAGATGTCCGCTTCGGTCAACATCATCAAGCCGACCGGCGGCTGGAAGGCCAATTCCTACCTGATCTTCGACTACATCAGCAAATCCGACTTCAAGTTCGCCGGGGTCGACATCTCGACCAACAAGCTGGTGATGGGCCACCGCAATGCCCAGGGCTGGATCATCGATTCGCAGACGCCGTTCCAGGCCAAGGCGGGCACCACCTACAACATGGTGCTGGCAGTGAACGGTCTGAGCGCTACGCTGACGGTCGATAACAAGGTCTCGATCAGCAAGACCTACGGGGCGCGCGTGGTCGACGGCTATTCGTATGGCTTGAACTGGGGCCTGACCGGGGTCGGCTCCGACAGCGCCCGCGGCACCTTCTGACAATATCTCGGTGCAGGTGATCGCGCCGGAAGCGACCACCGTCAAGACCGACGAACTGACCACCGGCCCTGGCGCCATCTTTGCTTAAGCATGGGCAAAACCGGCACCTGGACCGCGGTAGGCGGACGCTTGTCGGGCCTGGACGGCGTGCAGCAGATGACGTTCGGCGTGCCGCACATCCAGGCGCTGGCCCTGGTGGAACTGAACGCCAAGTTCAACACCACCGGCCAGGCTAAGCTTCGTGTTCGACCGCTACAGCGAGACCGACTACAAGTTCGTCACCCTGGACGCCGTGACCGACAAGATCATCATCGGCCACCGTACCGCCAAGGGCGGCTTCGTGATCGACGCGCAGGTGTCGCGCACGATCGATGCTTAGGCGTCGACTACACCATGAACGTGGTCCTCAAAGGGTCGACGGTGAGCGTGTCGGTCGGCGGCCAGGTGCTGCTCGGCTTCGCGTTCAACGCGGCGCTGGCCGACGGCGGGGTGGGGCTGCTGGCCCGCAGCGGCAGCGCCAGCTTCGACACGGTGACGCTGAAAACCAACGACGCGGCTGTCGCCGCGCTCGGCATGGCCACCAGCGGCAGCACCACCATGATGGCGCTTGGCGCTGATGTCGTCCGATCCGGCCCTCACCAGTGGCGCCGTTACAACGAGTGCCAAGCAGGCCGAGTTCACGGTCGCATCGATGGAAGACGGTCCTCTCCTGTCCTCTTCCTCGGGCAACCTGATCGACTGGAACCGCCGTTACAGCGCCCCTGAAAAGGTCACCATCCCGGTGGCCGCCAGCACCAGCGGGGACTGGCGCGGCGACTTTGTGACCCAGTTGGGCCGCAGCGAAGCCGAACGCAATCCGAACGCCAGCCTGCGGGTGCAAATAAATGTTGCGCCGAAGTTGAAAGCAGAGTTAACAAGCATCCATTCTGGTGTATGATTTTTGATAACGGGAGACGACTGATATGACTACACAGCAGCTGATCTACGAAACCGTGGTACCGGTGTCCAGCGGGCGGCACGCCAAATGTTCAGGTCGAGTCGGGGAAGGGGTTTGCGTTCACGCGCAATATCAATTCGGTCCCGCTGATGGCGGTCGAGTTTCCCCAGGCTGCGCCGGAATACGCCATCGTCTTCGCCAAGAACAATGACGACGTGGTCCCGGTCGTCATCCTCGGCGCGCGCCAGAACGAGAACCTGTTCCTGACCGGCGACGACAGCTGGGAAGGCAGTTACGTTCCGGCCTTCATCCGCCGCTATCCCTTCGTGTTCTCGATCAGCGAAGACAATAAAACCTTCACGCTGTGCGTGGACGAAGCCTTCCAGGGCCTCAATTACCAGGGGCGCGGCGAAGCGCTGTTTACCGCCGACGGCAAGCACACGCCGTACGTGGACAATGTGCTCAAGTTCCTGCAGGAGTACCGGGTCCAGTTCCAGCGCACCCAGGCTTTCTGCAAGAAGCTCAAGGAGCTCGACCTGCTCGAACCGATGCAGGCCGAATTCACCCTGGCCTCGGGCGAGAAAATGTCGCTGGCCGGATTCCAGGCGGTCGACCGCAAGCGCCTCAAGGCCCTGTCCGGCGACCAGCTGCACGAGATGGCCGCCAACGACGAACTCGAACTGATCTACCTGCACCTGCAGTCGATGCGCAATTTCAGCTCCGTCAAGGACCGCCTGGTCGGCCAGCAGGAGCGCGCCGCCAAGGCAGGGGCGCCAAGCAGCACCGGATCCGGCAGCCATGGGCACCACCATCGAAACGGGGCCTTAACGGCGCCGACAAGCGAGCGCAGCGGCCACTTGAGCTGGCACGACGGCGTGGGCAGCGAAGCAATCTACTCCCAGGCCGACGGCGCCCGCACCCGGGAAGAGTCGACCGCCTGGGATCAGTTCGCGTCGGACGCGAGCACCACGGGGTTTTGCACCAGCTGGCTGGCGATCCTCTGCTCCCAGGTGGAGCAGTGCAACGGCGCCTTGCTGGTGCTCGGCCCCGATCCCGGCGGCGGCTACGGCGCCGCGGCCGTCTGGCCCGACAAGGGCCGCAACATGCAATACCTTGGCGCGGCCGCCGAGCGTGCCCTCAACGAGCGGCGCGGCTTTGTCGAAAACGTCCTCAAGGAACGGCGCCGGGTGGCTAACCGGGTCATCACCGAGCGCCGCAAGATCACCCACCAGCGCGACGGCGGCCTGAAAGCCTCGTTCGTCGCCTATCCGATCGAAGTGGCGGGCCGCCTGCACGGCGCGGTGGTGCTCGACATCGCCCATTCCCCGGCGCACAAGCTGCAGCAGGCGCTGCGCCTGGTGCACTGGGCCAGCGCCTGGCTGGTAGACCGCTTCCGCCAGCAGCTGTTCCTCGAACAGCAAGCCCATTCCGGACGCATGGCGGCCGTGTCCGACCTGGTCGCCACGGCGCTGCAGGAGCCGCGCACGGGCGCCTGCGCGCTGGC
Source organism: Massilia sp. H-1 (assembly GCA_024703915.1). Taxonomy (GTDB): domain Bacteria; phylum Pseudomonadota; class Gammaproteobacteria; order Burkholderiales; family Burkholderiaceae_D; genus Telluria_A. The sequence continues at coordinate 5,660,781 of CP087969.1, forward strand.
CGTGGCCAATGAACTGGCGGCGCGGCTTGGCTGCGAGCGGGTCAGCGTCGGCACCGAAAAGCGCGGCAGCGTCGTGGTCCAGGCCATCTCGCACACGGCCGTGTTTGACAAGCGCAGCGACCTGGTACGGCTGGTCGGCGAAGCCATGGATGAAGTGCTGGACCTGGACATGGCCCTGCTGCACCCGCCGCTCGACGTGGACGCGGTCGGCGGCCTGGCGCAGGCGGCCCTGTCGGCGGCGCGCAGCGACTGCGCCGTGATGTCGGTCCCCCTGATCAACCACAGCGCCGTGATCGGCGCGATCACGCTCGGAACGCGACCGCGCGCGACCGTTTGACGCCCAGGACCTGGAACTGGCCAACACCCTGGGCCTGATGCTGGGGCCGATCCTGGAACTGAAGCAGGTGGCCGAGCGCGGCCTGCGCGAACGCCTCATGCAGTCGGTGCGCGAGACGGGCCAGGCCCTGTTCGGGCCGCGCCATCCGGGCCTCAAGCTGTGCGTGCTGGCTTAGGCGCCATCGTGCTGGCCGCGTTCTGCGTTGTCAGCGGCACCTACCGGGTCACCACCAAGACCGTGATCGAAGGCGCCGTGCAGCGCGCCATGGTGGCCCCGTTCCAGGGCTACGTGGCAGAGGGCTTCGTGCGCGCTGCATGACACCGTCAAGGCCGGGCAGCCGCTGGCGCGCCTGGAAGACCGTGAACTGCGGCTCGAACGCACGCGCTGGCTGGCCGAGAAAGAGCAAATGGAACGCCGCTACCGGCAGGCGGCGGCGCTGGCCGAACGGGCCGCCATGGCGGTCGCCGCGGCCCAGGCGCAGCAGGCCGAAGCGCGCAACTGGCCCTGGTTGAAGAACGCCTGGCGCGCGCCACCTTGCGCGCGCCGTTCGACGGCGTGGTCGTCAACGGCGACCTGAGCCAGCTGCTCAGGTTCCCCGTCGAACAGGGCAAGGTGCTGTTCGAGGTCGCGCCGCTGGACGTGTACCGGGTGGTGCTCAACGTCGACGAGCGCGACATCGACCATGTCCGCAGCGGCCAGCGCGGCGAACTGGCGCTGTCGGGCATGCCCTACGAGCACCTGGCCTTCACCGTGCGCCAGGTGACGCCCGTGTCGACGCCGCAGGACGGGCGCAATTTCTTCCGCGTCGAAGCGCAGCTCGACAAGGCCAGCGTGCGCCTGCGTCCGGGCATGGAAGGCATCGGCAAGGTCGATGCGGGCGAGCGCAAGCTGATCTGGATCTGGACCCACGGCCTGATCGACTGGCTGCGCCTGACGACCTGGAAGTGGCTCTGGTGAGCGGCGAACTGCTCTCGAATGCCTGGTACCGGGTGGCCGCGGTCCGGCCGCAACTGCGCGAGCACGCGCGCCTGCACCGGATGCGCTACCGCGGCGAACTGTGGTATCTGCTGCAGGATCCCGCTTCGAACAAGGTGCACCGCTTCACGCCTACCGCGCGCTTCCTGATCGCCGCCATGAACGGCGTGCGCACCGTGCAGCAGCTGTGGGAGCTGGCCAACCGCCGCCTGGGCGAAGATGCGCCCACCCAGGACGACGTGATCCGCCTGCTCGGCCAGCTGCATGCGGCCGATCTGCTGCGCAGCGACGCCATGCCCGACACGGCCGAAGCGTGGGAGCGCGGCCAGAATGAAACCCGCCAGGCGCGCCGCCGTGCCTACATGAATCCGATGGCGATCCGGATCCACCTGTTCGATCCGGACGCATGGCTCAACCGCATCCGGCCCCTGATCAACATCCTGTGGGGGCGCTGGGGTGGCCTCTTGTGGCTGGCCGTGGTGCTGCCCGCGCTGCTGCTGTTGCCCGTGCACTGGGACGATTTGGGCGGCAATTTCTCGGACCGGGTGCTGGCCGCCGACAATCTGCTGATGCTGTGGCTCGTGTTCCCGCTCATCAAAGCGCTGCACGAGTTCGGCCACGCCGCCGCCACCAAGCGCGGCGGCGGCGAAGTGCACGACGTGGGCGTGGTCATGCTGGTGCTCATTCCCATTCCGTATGTGGAGGCGTCGGCGTCGGCGGTGTTCAAGTCCGGCTTTCAGCGCGCCGTGGTGGGCGCCTCCGGCATGGCGGTCGAAGTGTTCATCGCCGCCATCGCGTTCTACCTGTGGATCCTGGTCGAGCCGGGCACGCTGCGCGCGGTGCTGTTCAACGTGATGCTGGTGGCGGGCGTGTCGACCCTGATCTTCAACGGCAATCCGCTGCTGCGCTACGACGCCTATTACATCCTGTCGGACCTGACCGAGATGCCGAACCTGGCGGCGCGTTCCATGCGCTATCTCGGCTACCTGGTGCAGCGCCACGCGTTCGGGGTCGAGGAAGTCGAGACCGCCGAGAGCGGGACCGGGGTCAAGGTAAGCCTGGCCGCCTACGGCGTGCTGTCGACCATTTACCGGGTCCTGGTCACGGTGGCCATCGCGCTGTTCATCGCTCTAGCCAGTTCTTCTTTGTCGGGGGTGGTGCTCGCGGTCTGGGCGGTCGCCACGATGGCCTTGCTGCCGGTCTTCAAGAGCATCAAGCACATCCTGACCAGCCCCCAGCTGCGGCGCCAGCGGCGGCGCGTGCTGGGCGTGAGCGGCGCCTTCCTGGCCCTCGCGTTCGCACTGCTGTTCCTGGCCCCGGCGCCGTTTCGCACGGTGGTCGAAGGCGTCGCCTGGCTGCCGCAGTCGGCCCTGGTGCGCACCGGTCACGAAGGCTTCGTCGAGCGCCTGGTCGCGGTGCCGGGGCAGCGGGTGCGGGCCGGAGAGCTGCTGCTGGAATTGACCAATCCGGCGCTGGCGGCGGCGGAAAAAGTCACCGAGGCGAAGGTGGCCGAGCTGGAAGCGACCTTCTGGCACGGCATGACGCAAGACCGTTCGCACGCGGCGATCGCGCGCGACCAGCTCGAGGCCGAGCGCAGCGCGCTGGTCGCCGTGCGCGAGCAAAAGCGCTGCTGTCGGTGCGCGCGCTGGCCGACGGGGTGTTCACCCTGCCGCGCCAGCACGACCTGCAGGGCCGCTATTTCGGGCGCGGAGAACTGATCGGCTACGTGATCGACAAGCCGGAACTGGTGGCGCGCGTGGTGGTGGCGCAGGACGATGCCGATGCCGTGCGCAGCGCCACCCGCGCCGTGCAGGTGCGTCTGGCGCACCTGCCGCAGCGGGTCCTGACCGGGCATGTCCAGCGCGAGGTGTACGGCTGGCGCCGAATACCTGCCCAGCCTGGCCCTGTCGACCCAGGGCGGCGGCCAGCTGGCCACCGACCCGCGCGACGCCAAGGGCGCCAGGACGCTGGAACGCACCTTCCAGTTCGACGTGGCCGTGCCGCTGCTTAGCGCCGGATGCGGCGGGCGGCAAGGTGGGCGTCTACTTTGGGGAGCACGTGTTCGCGCGCTTTGAACATCCACCCGAGCCGCTCGCGTACCAGTGGTACCGGCACGTGCGGCGCCTGTTCCTGTCGCACTTCCATGTCTAGACACCAGGCCGTTTTCGGCAACGTGATGCTGGCTAGGCGCCCGGCCCTACGCCGAGCGCGGCGAGGACGAACCGGGCTGGCACGACCGGCTCGCCACCGTGCTGTACGACGCCAGTTTCGGGGCCGCGCTGGCGCGCCTGACGTCGATGCGGGGCGGCGCGCGCGATCTCGCTGGCTGCCGACGCCCATGAAGACGCGATGCGTTCCCTGGCCGACGAGCAGGTCCGCGCGCGCTTGCGCCATGCGCGGCAGGCTGCGCCAGGAGGGCTTCGCGTTCGCGCTGGTGGCCGAATGCTTCGCCCTGATCCGCACGGCGGCCCAGCGCACCCTGGGCTACCGCCACTACGAATCCCAGATGATCGTCTAGCTATGCGCTGCTGCAGGGCAGGCTGGTCGAAATGGCGACCGGCGAGGGCAAGACCTTCAGCGCCACGCTGCTAGGCCTGCACGGTCGCGCTGGCTTAGCTACCCGGTGCACGTCATCACCGTCAACGACTACCTGGCCCAGCGCGACGCCGACAAGATGCGCCCCCTGTATGAATTTCTCGGGCTGTCGGTCGGCACCGTCCTGCAGGGCCAGGACAAGGACGTGCGGCGCGCGCTTACGCCAACGCCATCACCTACTGCACCAACAAGGAGCTGGCGTTCGACTATTTGCGCGACGTGGTCGCGCTGCAGGGCCGCACCAGCCAGTTGCACCAGGCGCTGCAGCGGCTGGGCGGCGAGCTGCCGCGCGACGGCGCGCTGGTGCTGCGCGGCCTGTATTTCGCCATCGTCGATGAAGCCGACAGCGTGTTCGTGGACGAGGCGCGCACGCCGCTGATTCTCTCGGCCAGCGTCCAGAGCGGGGACGAGGAAAGCCAGTGCGCGCAGGCGCTGGCCTTCAGCCTACACGCTGGAAGAGGGTGTCGATTTCCGGCTCAGCCCTTTCGAACATGCCGTCTCGCTGACCGAGGCCGGGCGCGCGGCGCTCGAACGCCATGCCGAAGGCTTGAACGGGGCCTGGTCTTCCAGTGCGGGCGCGGAGGAGATGGTGCGCAAGGCGCTGCAGGCGCTGCACCTGTACCAGATCGATATCAATTACGTGGTGGTCGACGGCAAAGTCCAGATCGTCGACGAATCGACCGGCCGCGTCATGCCCGACCGTTCCTGGGAGCGGGGCTTGCACCAGATGATCGAGGTCAAGGAGCAGCTGGCGCCGACCGCGCGCCGCGAAACGCTGGCGCGCCTGACTTACCAGCGCCTGTTCCGGCGCTTCCTGCTGCTGTCGGGGATGACCGGGACCGCGGCCGAGGCGGCGCGCGAAATCCGCTCCGTATATGGCCTGACGGTTGCGCGGGTGCCGCTGCACCGGCCGTCGCGCCGGGTCCAGGGCGGGGCGCGGTTCTGCCTGACGATGGAAGAAAAATGGCAGCGGGTGGCCGAGGTGGCGGGCCGGATCGCCGTCGGTGAAGGCCGCCCGGTCCTGATCGGGACCCGCTCGGTGCAGGCGTCGGAGGAAATCAGCGCGGTGCTGGCCGCGCGCGGCATCACGCACGCGCTGCTCAACGCCAAGCAGGACGCGGCCGAGGCGCTCATCGTCGGCGCCATGCGTACCAGGCCGGGCGCGTGACGGTGGCCACCAACATGGCCGGGCGCGGCACCGACATCGAGCTGGGCAAGGGTATCTCCGACCTGGGCGGCCTGCATGTGATCCTGACCGAATACCATGATTCGCGCCGCATCGACCGCCAGCTGTTCGGGCGCGCGGGACGCCAGGGCGACCGCGGCAGCTGCGAAGCGATCGTGTCGCTGGAAGACGATATTTTCGAGGTGTGCGCGCCCGGCGCCACCGCGCTGCTGCAGCGCCTGACCGCGTCCGGCGCGTGTGCCGCAGGCCGCCTTTGGCGCGCTGCGCAGGCTGGCCCAGTGGTCGGCCGAGCGCCACCACGCCGCGATCCGGATGCAGCATCTGAAACAGGACCGCCAGCTCAACCGCACGCTGGCATTTACGGGAAAAGGGGAATGATGGCACCGAAGTCGAACAATCCGGTACTGCGCTGCATGCTGGCGGCAAGCCTGCTGGCCGCCTGGCCGCTCGCGCACGCCAATCCGTATGAATGCCTGATCGAGCCGAACCAGTCGGTCGAGATCCGCAGCTCGGTCGAAGGCGTGATCGAGAAAGTGTTCGTCAAGCGCGGCGACAAGGTCAGGGCCTAGGCCAAGTGCTGGCCCAGCTCGAGTCGAACGCCGAGCAGACCGCGGTGGCGCTGGCCCTGTACCGCTCCGAGGCCGACGGGCGCCTGCAAACGGCCAAGAACCGGCGCGACTACGCGGCCAAAAAGCTGGAACGCTCGGACAGCCTGTACTCCAAGAATTTCGTCGCGGCCCAGGTGCGCGACGAGGCGGACGCGGAAAAGCGGATCACCGAGTCCGAACTGCGCGAAGCGACCGAGAACCGCGAGATCGCGCGCCACGAGCATCGGCACGCGGTCGAACTGCTGGCGCGGCGCACGCTGCGCAGCCCGATCGACGGAGTCGTCATGGACCGCCTGCTCAACCCGGGCGATCTGGCCGAAGCGGGCACCGGGCGCAAGCCGATTCTCAAGCTGGTCCAGGTGGCGCCGCTGCGGGTGGAAGTGGTGCTGCCGCTGGCCGCCTACGGCAAGCTGAAACTGGGCGGCAAGGCCGATGTCGTGCCCGAAGGGCTGGGCGGCCACTACGACGCCACCGTGACCGTGATCGACAGCGTGTTCGATTCGGCCAGCGGCACCTTCGGCGTGCGCCTGGCCCTGCCCAACGTCAAGGGCGAGCTGCTTAAGCCGGGATCCGCTGCCAGGTCGATTTCCCGCCGCTGCGCGGCATGAAGCCGGCACTGCTTGCGTCGCCGCCAGTCAAGGGGCAGGGCACAAAATGATCGAAGCCGACGCCGTGGTGGCCGCCGTGCGCGGTGCTTAAGCCCGGCCACGGCCGCCCTGGTCAACGATTACTACACGCTGTGCATTCCCTTCTATCGGGAATTCCTGGGCGAGCACTGGCACACGGGTTTTTACCTGCCGGGCACGGCCACCAGCGTGGACGACCAGCGCCGCATGGAACGGGTGGTGGCCGAAAGCGCCGGCGTGGGGCCCGGCCTGCCAGGTGCTCGATGTGGGCTGCGGGGTCGGCGGTCCGGCGCGCCATCTGGCCCGGGCCACCGGCGCCAGCGTGCGCGGCCTGACCCCGAACGCGCAGCAGCTGTCGCTGGCACGCTCGGCGGCGGCGCCCCATGTGCCGCCGCTGCGGCTCGCCTTCGACCAGGGCGAGGCTTAAGCAATCTCCCTTATCCCGATGCCAGTTTCGACGTCGTGCTGTTCTTCGAATCGGCCTGCCATTTCCCCGACCGCACGCGCTTTTTGCGGAAGCGTGGCGCGTGCTCAAGCCGGGCGGGCGCCTGGCCGGGGAAGACTGGCTCGCCTGCGAGCTGCTGTCGGCGGCGGCGCGCGCACCGCATACCGGACGCGTATGCGCCACCTGGGCCATCCCGTCGCTCGACACCGTGAGCAGGCTACGCCGCGCAGATGCGCGCGGCAGTAAGCTTTGACGACGTGACGCTGGCGCGCGACATGCGCGCCGAAATGGACGTGCTGCGCGGTTTCATGGCCACCAGCGCCCAGCGGGCCGAGGTCGCGGCCGAACTGCGCGCCACCGCCGACCCGGTGCGGCGCCTGATCATGGAAGGGTTGCTGGTCCTGGGCGAGGCCGCGCAGGCTTGGCGCCTTTACCATCGGCCGCTTCGTGGCCCACAAGCGGGACCCGGCATGCGCGGCGCCGTGATCGTCGAAGAGCATTCGTCGGTGCTGGCGCACTGGTTCATGCGGCCCCGCGCGGGGCCACGCTGGTCTATCTGGACGCCCACCTGGACCTGCAGTTCATCGACCCGGCCCGCATCGCGCGTCTGGCCGCCTGCGCCGACGCGCTAGCACTGACACAACTCGAGAGTCCCCATTGCTTCGCCCCGCGCGCGAGGCCTGTTACGGGATCGAGGATTTCCTGTACCCGGCGGGCCAGCTTGGCCTGCTGCGGCGCGTGGTCTGGGTCGCGCCGCCGCATGTGCTGCAGGCCGGCATGGCGGTCGCCTTGCGCGGCCTGCTGCAGATGGAAGGCGTGACGATCGAGGATCTGGAGACCTTCCGGGTCGCCGCCGGGGGCGTGATCGAAGGGCGCCTGCTGGGACTGGACCTGGCGATCTGCACGCTGGCGCAGCTGCCGCAGGCGGCGCTGGCGCCGCCGCTGCTGTTCGATATCGACGCCGACTATTTCGTGGCGGTGCCGGAAGACGCCATCTGGTGCGAGCCGCGCGCGGTGGTCGCGCAATTGCGCGCGCTGGCCGGACCGGACGCCGCGCTCACGATCGCACGCTCGGTGGGCAGCGGGTTCATGCCGCTCCAGTACCGCTTCGTGGCCGACCTGCTGGCCGCACTGTGGGATGGCCGCGCCGCGCAGGCGGCGCACTGGCAGCGCCTGCTCGACCTGATGCGCAGCGGCGCCGGGCAGGGCGCCCTGGCCGCGCTGCAGGCGTCCGAGCCCGGCTGCGCCGCGAGCGCCCACGCGCTGGCGCTGAGCATGCCGGACGGGCCGCAGCGCAGCGCCATGCTTGCCCATGCCGCCAGCCTGGACCCGTGCTACGCCGACGACATCGTGCGACGTCTCGGCCAGGTGCGCGCGCGCCGCAAGCGCTTCGATCTGGCGGCCTTGATGGCCTTGCTGCGCGAACTGCGCGAGACGCCGCCCGAGCGCGCGCGCGGCGATTGCCTGGGTGCTGCTCGGGCATCTGTTTAGGCATCGGGCCGCATCGAGGAGGCGGCCGAATGCGACCGGCACGCGCAGCGGCGGCGGCGGTCACCCGGAACTGGCGCTCGAACTGGCCAAGCTGCATTGCGCGCGGCGACCATGCGCGCGCGTCCCTTGCTCGAGCAGGCGGCCGCCGACGACGAAACGCGGGTCGGCGCCTGGATGCAGTTGTCGCTCAGCGCGCAGGCCGGGGCCGATCTGGATGGGGCGCGAAACTGGGCGGAACGGGCCGCGCGGGGCGGCGCCGCCTGGCCCGTTCCGCTGGCGCGGATGGCGGTTCTGGCGAAGGCGCGCGGCGACACGGCGGCGCTTGCCGAGTTAACTTCTGTGCAAGAAAAATTGCTCAGGCGCATAGAAAATGTGGGAATCAGACTATCCACCTGAAAATTTTTGTTGATTCGTGGCGTTTAGGGCACAGAGCAAACTGAACAGGGTTGGGGGCGTGTGAAATTTGCACTATAATTGTCATATTGAGTATGCATATTGTCTCTGAGTAACAAGACGGAATGTGCATCGAACTCCCATCCCCAATCGCAGGGTATCAATATGGCAACCGTTTCATTCGCTGTTGGCAGTGTATCCGCTGCCATTGTCTGGGGCACTTTCTTCTATCCGCCGCCTGCGCAACGCCCGCATGCCACTCCTTCCGTCGTGACCGAACAGCCCGCCCCGGTGCTGGTGCTTACCCCGCGCAGCCACCGGCCGTCACACCGGCGCGCAAGCAGCCAGCCGCAGCTCTGCGCTGGCTTTAAGCAAGACGCTGGCGGTCGCCAAGCCCTGATTGCGGCGTGCACGGCAGCGCCCGGCGCCGTGCTTGTAATCTACTCTCAGTAAGCGCGCTCCTTCAGGAACTCGGCGCGCGGCGAGGGCGGTATCGGCAAAGTCCGAGAACAGTCCGTCGATCCCCAGCGCATAAAACTGCTTGTACTCATTCTTCGGCTCGCCCAGATAGTCGGCCGCCAGGCGCCGCTTCTCGTTGCGGAAGGTGTAGGCGTGCACCAGCAAGCCCGCCTTGTGCGCATCGGCGATCAGCGTTGACGGCGCCATCGTGCGCGTGTCGGCGTCGTTGATCTTGCCATCCTTGTTGCTGTCGACCGGCTTGCCGTCGGTGCCGATGGTGGCCGTGGCGCTGACGATGTAGCGCTTCCACGGACCGATGCCGTCCGCATAGGTCTTGATCTCGGCCAGTCCGGCTAGGCGTGACCATGGCGCTGAACAGGCGCTTGTCATGCCTAGCCAGCGCCCAGTCGTAGGGCTTGTCGAACGGCGCCGCATAGGTCAGCGCGCCGGTGCGCAGGTCGACATCGTCGGCGTCGATCAGCTGGATCATCTTCAGGGTCGACCCTTTGGCGCGCATCATCTTCCAGGCTGGACGGCTCGAACGATTGCAGGTACACGGGCGCATCCTTGCCGGTCCAGTAATGGCGCTGAGCAGGGCCAGCAGCTTGTCTTCCAGCGGCAGTCCCTGCTGGCGGTGGAAGGTCGGATTCTTCGTTTCGGGATACAGCGCGATCTTGCGCCCGCTGGCCTTGATCATCGCGATGATTTCTTCGATGGTCGCGATCTTGTAGCGCCCGTTAAATTGCTGCGGGCGTTCGGCGTCGGTCGCAATGCCGCCCAGGGTCTTGATTTCGGCGAGCGTGAAGTCGCCCGCGAACCAGCCTTCCTGCAGGTCGCCGTCCACGCTGAGGGTGCGCTTGCGCGAGGCGAATTCCGGATGGCTGGCAACGTCGGTGCTGTACACCAGGTTCGGATCATGGCGCGCGATCAGCACCCCGTCCTTGGTCGATACCACGTCCGGTTCGATCGCGTCGGCCCCCATCTCGATCGCCATCGCATACGCTTCGACCGTCTCTTCCGGCAGGTAGCCATCGCGCGCCCCGGTGGGCCGCCACGATCGGCGGCTTGCCGTCGAGCGTATCGAGCGGATGGCTGTTGTCGCCGCAGCCTGCCAGTGCCAGCGCAGCCAGGCAAGTGCTTAAACCAGTGTTGTGCTTCCCATCTTCATGCGTTTGCTCCGCGTTGTAGTGACAGGCGCCGATTCTAGGCAGGCCAGATGACAGGGGTGTGACTTTCCAGGCAAGATTGATCGCGAACTAATTGACCGGTTCGCCTGTCTAGGTATGGCTGAGTTCTCTCACTAGACAAAGGAAACCCCATGAATCGCATCATCATGTTGATGTTCAGTATTGCGCTGGCCGCCTGCCGGCGGCGGCAGCGCCTGCCTAGCAACCCTGGCGCCAGCGGCACCGGCAGCGCCCGAAGAAGCCGATCCCGAGCCGAGCCTGCTCACCGGCACGGAAGACGACGGCGTGGCCGACGACGCCGACATTGCTTAAGCAGCGGCGACAGCGTGGACGGCGAATTCGCGATCGAGGGCTACGGCCCCGGACCAACGGTGGCGGCGGCAGGCCTGCTTACCGAGCACGATGCACCGGACGGCGGCACCCGCGCTTGCGCCGGAACGGCACACGCTGTACGTGTCGCCCAATGGCGCCGACAGCAACCCCGGCACCGCCAGCCGTCCGTTCCGTTCGATCGCGCGCGCGGCCCGGGCCGCCAGCGCGGGCACGCGCGTGCTGGTCGCGCCGGGCACCTACCAGGGCGGCCTGCGCACCGTCGCCAGCGGCAACGCGCAAGCGCGCATTTCCTATGTGTCGGCGCGCAAATGGGGCGCCAAAGTGGTGCCGCCAAAAAATGCGCCGGGCAAGGCGGCGTGGGATAACCGCGGCAACTACGTCGACGTGACCGGGTTCGAGATCGACGGCAGCAACTACCAGGGCGGCAAGCGCTGGACGCTGGGCATCTATAGCGGCGGCTCCTACGATGTCATTCGCAATAACCACGTGCACCATATCGCGCAGGGCGCGCCCTGCAATCCAGTAGGCATGGCGCCGCGATCGGCGTGGACAGTTACTACGGCGGCGTGCTGGCCGACGTGATTGCCAACCTGGTCCACGATATCGGTCCGTAGGCTGCCGCTTCGTGCAGGGGATTTACGTGAGCACCTCGGGCCGCGTGAAGAACAATGTCGTCTACCGGGTGGCCGAGGGCGGCATTCACCTGTGGCACGACGCGCGACGTGACGATCACGAACAATACGGTGACCGCCTCGAACACCGGCATCATCGTCGGCGGCGGCAATTTCTACCGCACCCGTGGGCCGAACGACCACACGGCCGTGTTCAGCAATATCGTGTTCGACAACCGGATGGGAATTTCAGAACAGGGCAAGACGGGGCGCAACAACAGCTACCGCAACAACCTCGTGTTCAAGAACAGCAGCTACGACTGGCGCCTCAGGAACAACCTCGGGCACAGCGGCACGGTCAGCGCCGCGCCCGGCTTTGTGGCCGACGCGCGCCAGCCAGTCCCCCGACTTGCGCCTGGCGCCGTCGTCATCGGCCATCAGGCGCGCCAGCGCGCTGATGGCCGAGAGCACCGACTTCGAGGGCAAGCCGCGCAATGCGGGCGCCGGTTTCGACATCGGCGCCTTTCAGCACTAGCGCTGGCGCGCAAGGGTTCAGTGCAGCGAGGCGATACGCTGCGAACGCAGCACGTCGGCCGCGTTGTCGAGCAGGTGCAGATTGAGGCGCGCGGTGCGCAGCGTGGCCTTGTCCAGCGCCAGGCCGCGCGCCGGCTTGGCGCCGCGCGACAGCGTCACGAAGCGCGGCGGCAGGCGGCCCACCCGAAAGCGCTCGGGCATGACGGCCGCCTGGGTGGGCGCCGGGTCCGGCACGCCGGCTGTAGACCTTGACGGTCTCGGCGCCGCCCGGGCAGGCTTCATCCGTGAGGGTGACCGTGCCCGAAGGCGCGACGCATTTGTTGATGTCGCTGGCGATCGCGCTGCAGCTGAAAACCATGCCTGCAAAAGAATCGCGCACGTGGTGGCTGGCTGGTTCATGTCGTGCTCCCTTTATTCATTGCCCCCAGTCTGGGCAATGTCGGGCTGCTTATCTGTTCGTTACCCCACGCACTCGCCTCAGCCGACGTAGATAAACTTGAACATGAACGCGGCGGCAATCACCCACACGATCGGCGCCACCATGCGGCCCTGGCCGGTCAGCAGTTTGAGCACGGCATAGGCGATGAAGCCGAAGCCGATCCCTTCGGCAATCGAGTAGGTGAAGGGAATCACCAGCACGGTAATGGCGGCTCTAGCACCGAATCGGTGCTTTCCTCCCAGTCGATCTCGCCCAGTTCGCGCAGCATCAGGCAGGCGACGTACAGCAGCGCGGGCGCGGTCGCATAGGGCCGGCACGGCGGCGGCCAGCAGGGGCGATGAACAGGCAGGCCAGAAACAGCATCGCCACGACAATCGCGGTCAGGCCGGTGCGCCCAGCCGCCTGTACAGCCTACTGCGCTCTCGATGTAGGCGGTGGTGCTGGAGGTGCCGAGCACGGCAGCCTGGCCACGATGGCGCCGCTGTCGGCCAGCAGCGCCTTGTTGAGCCGCTCCATCTTGCCCTTGACCAGCAGCCCGGCGCGGCTGGCCACGCCCATCAGGGTGCCGGTGGCGTCGAACAATTCAACCAGGAAAAATACCAGCACCACGTTCAGGAAGCCGGAGGACAGCGCCCCCTTGACGTCGAGCTGCAGCAGGGTCGGCATGATCGAGGGCGGCATCGACACCAGGGTGGTGATGCGGTTACCGCCGAAGAGCACGCTCATCAGGGTCACCACGGCCATGCCGATCACGATCGCGCCGCTCACTTTGAGCCGGTCCAGCGTGATGATGAGCAGGAAGCCAAAGATGGCCATCAGGGCGGCTAGGCTGGTGCAGGTCGTCGGCATGGTGACCATGGTGGCCGGGCTGGCCTTGACGATGCTTAAGCATTCTTGAGCGCGATCAGGGCCAGGAAAAGGCCGATGCCGACCGTGATGGCGCGCCGCAGCGAGGGGGAATGCCGTTGATGATCATTTCGCGTATGCCCAGCACGCTGATCAGCAGGAACAGGCAGCCGGAAATGAATACCGCGCCCAGCGCCGATTGCCAGGGAATGCCCATCCCGAGCACGACCGCATAGGCGAAATACGCGTTCAAGCCCATGCCCGGGGCCATGCCGATCGGATAGTTGGCATACACGCCCATGATGATGGAACCGAGCGCGGCGGCCAGGCAGGTGGCCACGAACACGGCTTCCCTGGGCATGCTTAGGCGTCGCCCAGGATGGCCGGGTTGACGAACACGATGTAGGCCATCGTCAGGAAGGTGGTCAGGTAGGCCACCACCTCGGTGCGCACGTCGGTGCCGTTTTCCTCGAGCTTGAAAAAGCGTTTGAGCATGAGTGATCCTGTCAAAACGGGGGGAATATTCATTATGCACAAGTTAATGCGCCATGGCTGACCCCGGGGCCGACATTTTTGCGGCCCGCCTGCTACCATGGCGGGATTGCAGCCATCCGAAGCCATTTGCCATGCCAAAAAACAAGCGCCCCGTTCCCCGTTCCAACAAGTTTAGCCGTCGAGGACGACGATGTGCTGGCCCAGCGCCTGGCCGAACTGGCCCTGGCACTGTCCGAGCAGGAACACGCCGAGCCGGACGACGAGGCCGCCATTGCCCCGCAGCAGGATGAACTGAACAAGCTGCTGCGCAATGCCTTGCGCAAAAAAAACGACGACTTGCTGTACAGGGGCGATCGAGCATGCGCGTGACACCGATGTGGGCGCCTACCAGCTGCTGCGCAGCCAGATCGAGGAAGCCAGCGCCACCGTGGTGCTGCGCAAGGAAGGCGGTCCGGCGATGGAAGTGAACGCCTTCGCGATCCCCCTGTTCGTGCACAGCGACGGCGGCCTCAAGCTGGCCGAGGGTTTCCAGGATGGGGACGCGTTCGGCGCGCTGGTCGACAGTATCAAGACGGCTAAGCCTGGAAAGCCCGAACGCCAAGGTGGTGCTGATCAGCCACGCCTTCGATGCCGAAGAAGCGGCCCGCATCAGTTACAGCCAGCTGGGCGAGATGGCGCGCGATGCGGCAGCGGTCATGAGCGAACGCAAGCTGGTGGCGGCGCCCGCGCTCGAGGCGAGCATCACCGGCTGGGCCCCGACCAGCTTTGCCCCGGCCGACAAGGCGGTCGAACTGCGTTTCCTGGTCGGCTTTGCCTACAAGCGCGAGGACGATCCTTTCTACGCGGTCCCTGAAGACGAAGCGGCGGCCGACGCCTGGTTCGAGGAGCGCGTGGCGCGCTACCGCGCCTGGACCGAGACCGTGGCCCCGCTGGTCAAGCGCTGCCTGGCCGCCGCGCCCGGCGCGCTCGACCTGTATTTCCTGTACCAGGACTTGTTCTTCGGCGCGCGAACAGGGCATGGCCGAGCTGTCCATGCTGCACATGATGGGCGCCCTGAGCGCCGCGCTGGAAGGCGCTGGCGAGGGCGCGCATGCGGTGGTCGGGGTAGACCGATGTGGCCGGTGCCATGGTCTTGCGCGTCAATCTGGTCGACGCCATGCCAGCGCGCTGCTGGCCAGTTCCGACAAGCCGCTCGATCTGGCGGCCGACCTGCAGGACGAGGTGGACGACATTGCCGACGCGCTTGCCACATTGGGCGTGCACGAGGTGTCCGTGGCGCTGCGCTTCGACGGCGCTTGGCCAGGCGCTCGAGCCGGTGCCTTACCGGGCTTGATTTACTGTAGGCGGGCGTTGGCCAGGATGGCCCACGCCACCGTGATCACGACCATGCCGGTCAGGGTCACGCAAGACCAGGTGAAGAACCAGGCCGAGAGCAGGCTGGCCTGCATGGCCCGCTCGAACAGAAAGCCCATGCCGAAGTCGAAGCAGGTCAGGAAGGACCAGCGCCGCAGATAGGTGGGCAGGTAGCGGCACATGCGGCGGTTATGTTGCAGGGCAGCATGCCGCTCGTACAGGTTCTGGGCCGCGTTCAAGTCGCGGAACAGCCAGCCGAAGAACAGAAACCGGTACCACAGGGTCAGGAAAGGCAACTCGGCCGGGACGGCGGCAGGGTCGGGAGTGTGGCCGTGTTGCATGAGGACCTCCGGCGGTGGAAGAGACGCACAAGCTGCCTCCAATATATACCGAAAGTGCGGGCTTGCGCTGCTATACGGAAAGCGGACGCGGCTTGCCGATGCAATAGCCCTGGGCGAAATCGACCCCGATTTCGCGCAGGCGCGCCAGGATCCCGGGCTCGCTCACATACTCGGCGATGGTTTTTCTTCCCATCATGTGGCTGATGTCGTTGGTAAAACGCACCATTTCGAAGTCCACCGGGCTGGACGACATCATCTGGATGAAGGAGCCGTCGATCTTGATGAAGTCCACCGGCAGCTGCTTGAGGTAGGCGAAGGAGGTCATGCCGGTGCCGAAATCGTCGAGCGAGAAACGGCAGCCGCGCGCCGACAGCGCCTCGATGAAGGCGATGGTCTTCTGCATGTCGGCAATGGCGCCGTGTTCCGTGATTTCAAAGCACAGCTTACTGGCGGGAACCGGCGAGGCATCGATCATGTCGGCCGCGTACTGGTGGAAACTCGGGTCCGCCAGCGAGCGGCGCGACAAATTGATGCTGCAGGTGCCCAGCTGCGCCATGTGTTCCGGATGGGCGGCAAGCCAGTCCAGCGTGGTGCGCAAGACCCAGCGGTCGATCTTGAGAATCACGTCGTAGCGCTCGGCGGCCGGGAGGAAGGCGCCGGGCAGGATCGGTTCGCTGCCGCCGTTGCGCAGGCGCAGCAGGATTTCGTAGTGCTGGGTGCGCTCGCCATCGGCCAGGGCGACGATGGGCTGGCAGTACAGCTGCAGCTGGTTGTGCTGGAAGGCATGGGTCATGCGCGTGACCCAGTGCATGTCGCTGCGGCGCTGGGCGAAATCGAGGTCGCCCTGGTAGTGCACATAGACCCGGTTGCGGCCGCGCTCCTTGGCGATGTAGCAGGCATGATCGGCGCGGCGCATCGTGTCTTCCATGCTGGCGGTGCTGCTGTCGATCGGGGTCAGGCCGATGCTCACGCCGAGCTGGAACAGCTGGCCCTTGCAGGGATAGCGGAAATTGCGGGTGGCGTCGAGGATCTTGTCGGCCACGCCCAGCGCCTCGCCCACGTCGCAGTGTTCGACGATGAGGGCGAATTCGTCTCCCCCGATGCGCGCCAGCGTGTCGCGTTCGCGCACGTGTTCCGAGTAGGACTTGGCCAGCATGCGCAGCAGGTCGTCATGCGGCCGCGTGGCCCGCAGGTATCGTTGACGATCTTGAACTGGTCGAGGTCCATGTAGAGCAGGGCCGCCGTGGCCCCGCCCGGTGTGCGCGCCCGTTCGATGGCGCGCGCCAGCCGCACTTCGAATTCGCGCCGGTTGACCAGGCCGGTCAGGGCGTCGTGGCTGGCCTCGAAGCCGAGCCGGCGCAGCAGGCGCTTCGATTCGGTCACGTCGTGCAGGACCACCACCGCGCCGATCAGTTCGCCATCGCCGAGGGCGACCGGGGCCACCGCGCTGTCGACCACGAAGCGCTGGCTGTCGCAGCTGACGATGGTCAGGTGGGGCAGGCGTTCCATGACCCGGTTTTCGGCCACGCAGCGTTCGACCGCCTCGGCCAGCGAGCCGGGGCCGTCGGCTTCATCAAAGCGCAACAGGGCGCGGATCGGCCGCCCGCGCGCCGCCGCTTCGCGCATGCCGGTCAGGCGTTCGGCGGCCGGATTGAGCGACACCACCAGGCCGGCGCGGTTGACCGTGATCACGCCGTCGGTGATGGCGGCCAGCGTGACGAGGGCGCGCTCCTTTTCGGTGGCGGCCGCCAGCTCCGCCTCTTTGAGGCTGCTGACGTCGTGCACCACCGCCACCGCGATGCGCGAGACGCCGTCGGCGTCGACCACGGAAGCGGTGGTGACGGCCAGGTGCATGCGGGTGCCGTCGAGCGCATCGTAGATCAGGTCTTGCACGCTGGTCGGCTGCTGGTGCAGCACGGTGCGCGCGAGCGGCAAGTCGTGGGCCGGAATGACGGCGCCGCTGGCGTCGCGGAAGCGGAAGCGGCCGTAGTCGGCGATGCCGTCGATCTGCGCCATGTCGCGGCCCAGCATGTCCTTGACCGCCTGGTTCTGGTAGATCAGGCGCCCGCTCGGCAACTCGGCCATGACCACGCCGGACGGCATTTGTTCGAGCACGGTGGCAAACCGGCTGCGCTCGTGTTCGAGCGTGGCCAGCAGGCGCTGCAGCTCCTGCTCGGCCGCCTTGATGCCGCCGATCGCCACGCAGGCGCCGAGAAACACGGGCGGCTGGTGTTCGCCCACCGCGTGCCAGTTGGCGCGCAGAAAGAACCACTGGTGGCCGCCGCCCTTGTTCCGGAAGCGCAGCTCGGTTTCGAGCAGGGCGGCCGCGGGCCGCGCGCGCACTTCTTCGAGGCGGGCGCGAAACGGGCTGCGGTCTTCCTCGTGGACGAACTTGAGCCAGCGCTCGAAGGCGAGCTTTTGCGGCGGGCCGTCGTAGCCGAGCAGCTGCATCAGGTGGGGCGAGATTTCAACCTGGTCGTGTTCGAGATGCCATTTCCAGGTGCCGGACTCGGCCGCGCGCAAGATGAGGTCGATCTCGTCGCGTTCTTCCCGGCATTGTTCGAGTTGCCGGTGCGATGTCATGTCCAGGGTGACCTTGGAAAAGCCGAGCAGGTTGCCGTCCGGTCCGCGCAGGGCCGTGATGGAGATGCGGGCCCAGAACAGGCTGCCGTCCTTGCGCTGGCGCCAGGTTTCTTCGCTGAAAAATCCGTGCGCGGCCGCGCACTGGAGATTGTGCTGCGGGCGGCCCGCGGCGCGGTCTTCGGGCGTGTAGAGCAGACCAAGGTGCTGGCCGACGGCGTCGTCGGCCGTGTAGCCCTTCATGTCCTGGGCGCCCTGGTTCCAGACCGTGATGCGGCCTGCGGGATCCATCAGGAAGACCGCGACGTCGCGTATGCCGACCACCATCAGGCGATAAAGTTCCGCCGTTTCGTGTTGCGGCAGTGCGGAGGCAAGGAATCGTTCGGGCATGTCCCTTGGAGCGCGGCCGTTCTGGAGAGTTCCACGACGAACGTGTATCGTGGTGACTTGACAGTCGCCGGATGAAATTTCTGATGAGCAACAACACGGACCGCCCCCCATTGCCGCTCTCGTGCGGGACCCTGGTCGTCGATGGCGCCAAGTAGGCTGCTGCTGTGCCATGTCACCGACACGGCGCATTGGGACATTCCGAAGGGAATGCAGGACCCAGGCGAGACGCCGCTGGCAGCGGCCATGCGCGAGCTGCAGGAAGAAGCCGGGGTCGGGTTCGCGCAAGCACGCTTCGCCGATCTGGGCAGTTTCGATTACCGGCGCGACAAGCGCCTGCACCTGTTCCTGGTGCGGGCCGGAAATGAACTGGGCGACCTGGCGCAGCTGTCGTGCAGCAGTTTCTTTCCCCATCCGCACAGCGGCAAGCCGACCCCGGAAACGGACGGTTTCCGCTGGGCCGGTCGGGCCGAGCTGGCGCGCCTGTGCTGGCCGCGCATGGGGCGCCTGTTGCTCGCGCTAGACTGGTAGCGCGGGCGCGGCGCGGGCGCCGTGCTCGGCCAGCAGGCGCAGCATGGCGTCCAGATCGACCGGCTTGGTCAGGTGATGGTCGAAAGCCTAGCCTCGCTGGTCTGGACCCGGTCATCCTCGCCGCCCCAGCCGGTCAGCGCCACCAGCAGCAAGGCCTCGTGGTCGGGCACGGCGCGCAGCAGCGCGCGGTCTGGTAGCCATTCATGCCGGGCATGCCGATATCGAGGAACATCACGTCGGGCAGGAAGCTGGCGGCCAGCGCGACCGCCTGGGCGCCGCTGTTGGCCAGCTGCACCGTGTGGCCCGTGAGCGTGAGCAATTCGGCCAGCGTTGCGGCCGCATCGACATTGTCGTCCACCACCATGATGCGCAAGGCGGACGTGGTAAGCGGCTGCGGCGCGGCGCGTGCGGGCCGGTCGGCGTCAAGCCCGGCCAGCGGCAGGCGCACGGTAAACACGCTGCCCTGGCCAAGCCCCGGCGCTGTCGGCCGAGGCCGAACCGCCATGCAGCTGCGCCAGGCTGCGCACCAGCGACAGGCCGATCCCGAGCCCGCCGCGCGCGGTGGCGTTCGCGCCCGACCTGGGTGAACATGTCGAACACATTGTCGAGCGCGCTGGTGGCGATGCCGATGCCATTGTCGGCCACCGTGATCCAGGCCTGGTCGCCTTCGCGCCGGGCGCCCAGCACGATGCGCCCGCCGCGCGGGGTGTACTTGGCGGCATTGTTGAGCAGATTGCTGACCACCTGGCGCAGGCGCGTGGGGTCGGCGTACAGCGGCAGCGCTTCGGCTTAAGCAAGTCGAGCGTGAGCGTGTGCTGCTCGGCATCGATCAGGGGACGGCTGGTGTCGACCGCGCTGGCCAGCACGTCGGCCAGATCGATCCAGCTGCGCTTGAGTTCGATCTGGCCGTGGGTGATGCGGGCCACGTCGAGCAAGTCGTCGACCAGGGCCACCAGGTGGGTCAGCTGGCGTTCCATGATGTCGTGCACGCGCGCATTGGCCTCGCCGCCGGACATGCGCAGCACTTGCAGGCCGCTGCGGATCGGGGCCAGCGGATTGCGCAGTTCGTGCGCCAGCGTGGCCAGAAATTCGCTCTTGCGGCGGTCCGCCGCTTCGAGGTCGGCCGCCAGCCGGCTGCAGCTCGGCGTCGGCGCGCACGCGCTCGGTAATGTCGGTAAACAGGGACCGCCACCCGGGCACTGCCGGGGCCGCCAAGCCGGGTCGCGTACACGTCGTACCAGCGCTGCAGGGCTTGCGCCTCGTCGACGAAGCGTACCGGCTGGCCGCTGTCCGCCACCTTGCCGTAAATGTCGAACCAGTGCGTCTCGTGGCCGGGGGCCAGTTCGAGAATGGTCTTGCCGACCGCGTCGCTCAGCCCGGTGTGCTTGACGAAGGCGGGATTGACTTCGATGAAGCGGTAGTCGACCGGATGGCTTCAAGCGCCGTCGTACAGCACGTCGATCACGCACACGCCGTCGTCGACCGAATCGAACAGGGTGCGGTAGCGTTCTTCGGACTGGCGCAGCTGTTCTTCGGCCTGGCGCGCCTGCCTGCCGTGCGCGGCGGGGCCGTGCTGTTGCTGGGTCTGCATCACAAAATCGAGCTTGGCGCGCAGCGCCCTTAGCCACAGCGGCCAGCTCAGCACGTCAAGCGCGCCCGCCGCATACGCCGCATCCGCAAAATCGGGCCCGCTGGCGGGCGGCGCCAGCACGATCAGGGGCGTGTGCTTAAGCCCCGCGCGCAGGGCGGCGATGCGGGCTGCCAGGTCCGGCGCGGCGGCGCTGGCGGCGTCGAGCGCGAGCAGCGCGGCGTCGTCCTGCGCCAGCCATGCCACGGCCGCCTCGTACGTCAGGCGCAGCGGCGCGTGGCCGAGCGCGGCCAGGGCTTGCTCGAGCGGGCCGGGGGCCGTGTCGGGCTGCCCGGGCATCAGGATCCTGGCAGGGGAGTGCGCCATCGATTGTCGTTCCGTTCAGAGTCAGCCCGACAATGTAGGGGGGATGTCCGGAATTGTCAATCGAACACGATCAATGCCGTGCGGGATGGTTCAGGGGCGTGGTTTGCGCGGCCAGTTCTTGTCGGCAATGGCGCCCAGAATCAGCAGGTAGGCCAGCAGCCGCAGCAGATAATGGAAGGGCGAATCCTCGCTCGAGGCCAGGTCGAAACTGGCCACCGCGCGGTGCACCCCCTCGATCGCGAAGGAGAGGGCGAACAGGAGGAAGAAGCGGTCGCCCGTGTCGCGCCAGAAGCGCAGAAAGAACAGGGCGATGAGCAGCGAACCCAGGCTGATGCCATGCAAGCAGGGTGGAGCATGGCGCTATTCCTTCTCGTAAATCAGACCGTAGAGCAGCAAGACCACCGCCACCAGGGCCGACAGCAGGCGCCACGGCAGCAGGTCGACCATGGGCAAGACCAGCTTGTCGAGCACCAGCAGGATATTGTTGACCGTCATGCCGATGAAGCACATGCCGCTCCAGAACAGGACCCGGTGCCGCGTGCGCCGGTAGTTGGCCAGCAGCAGCCAGGCGCAGGCGAGCGCGGTCAGGGCGCACAGGGAATAGATCAGCAATGCCATCAGTCGTCCTTTCGCCATTTGAACGCTCGGCGAACTGCTGCGCCTTGCGGTCGAGCCGGGAGTGGATCAGGTGGGTTATGGCCAGCAACTGGCTGGCGTAGAGCGCGGCCAGGCGGTCGATGGTGCTTAAGCCAGATAGGGCGAAGCCAACTGGTAATGGTAGCGCAGGCCGCCCGCGTCGGGGACGCACATGCCGTCGCGGCACAGATCGGCGAGCACGATCGCGGCCGCCTTGTCCGACACATACAGGCGTTCAGCCAGCGCCGCCGCGTCCCAGCCTTGGCCGGAGCGCAACAGCAGCAGCGCCTCGAGGTGGGGCACGGACGCAATGCTCGAGAGCACAAAGCGGCGTAGGTCTTCGGGAATCGGACTGGTGGCCATCGTGGACGACGAGCGCCTGCAAACGGAAAACCTATTTTATTGGATTCCCATTTGCAATGCTTTTTCGAATCGTGCGCGCCTCATGCGGCTTGCATCCAGCGCAGGCGCGAACGCTGGCCCGGGTCCAGGATCAGCAATTCGGCCGGACCGGCCAGCAGCGTGCCGTCGTCGAGCGCGCGCGGGGCCGCGTCCAGCATCGGCTGCAGGGCGTGCAGCGCGGCATCGTCGCGCAGCACGCCGAGCCAGACCAGCCAGGTGCCGTCGCTGCGCACCGGGTGGCGCGGAAAATTGTTGGCCACGTCCAGCGTGGCCAGCACGCCCGCTTCGACCAGGCCGTCGCCGCGGTAAGCGCCGAACCAGGCGTCGGCCGCCGCCGCGCAGGCCGCCAGCTGGCCGGGCGCCACCTGGAACAGCTGGGCCACGGCCAGGCCGCGCGCGCCCTGCGGCTCGGCCACCGGATCGACTGCTTAAGCAGGGCCGGGAATGGCGGCGCCCGCGTACAGCGGCCGCAGCAGCAGGACATTGTCGCTGTCGACGATCCAGTGGTTCAGCGTGGCCTTGTGTTCGCGCCACACCGGACCGTCGTAGAAGGCGGTGTTGGCCGACAGGCGGGCCGCCATGTCGGGATAGGCGCGCAGCCAGGTGAAGCGATTGCCGGGGCCGCGCTCGACAAAGTGGCCCAGGGCCATGGCCCCCAGCTGCTGGAAGGCTTCGGGAAACCAGGTTTCAAAATAGCGCGAGAAGCGCGCGGCCGCGCCCCCTCGACCAGGGTGTAGCGGCGCAGTTCGATGACAGGGTAGGAGGCGGACATGGTGCGCTTTCAGAAAATCCAGGGAGTACGCACAGCGTAAAGCTGAAATAGGGCAGATTCCGCCCTGATTCTCTGGTATGGTTGAAAAATGTACCATCCAACCACCCGTGTCCTGGCAGTGCTGGAACTGCTGCAAACCCATGGCCGCCTGAGCGGCGCCGAGATGGCCGCCCGCCTCGCGGTCGACGCGCGCACGCTGCGCCGCTACATCGTCACGCTCGAAGACATCGGCATTCCCATCGTGACCGAACGGGGCCGCCATGGCGGTTATGCCCTGATGGCCGGATTCAAGCTGCCGCCGATGATGTTTTCGGACGAGGAAGCGCTGGCGCTGTCGGTCGGCTTGCTGGCCGCGGGCAGCCTCGGCTTTTCGGAAGCCGCGCCTTGTCGGCCGAGAGCGCGCGCCCAAGCTCGAACGGATCATGCCGGACCGCCTCAAGCAGCGCGTGCGGGCGGTGGGCGAGACCGTGCGCCTCGATTTGCTGCGGCCGTCGGCGCCGGCCGACCGCGAAGCGCTGGTCACGCTTAGTTCGGCCGCGCTGGCGCAGCAGCGCATCTACCTGCATTACCGGGCGCCGGACGGGCGCGATTCGGAACGCGAGTTCGATCCCTACGGCCTGGTACTGTGGGACCGCCACTGGTATGCGCTCGGGATGTGCCAGCTGCGGCAGGAAATGCGCTCGTTCCGGCTCGACCGCATCGTGCGCACGGCGCTTGCCAGGCCCCCAGTTTGCGCGCCCGCCCGGCTTTGACGCGCTCGATTACCTGCGCCGCTCGTTCAAGAGCATGCCGCGCGCACCGGGTCGAGGTCTTGCTGCAGACCGACCTGGAAACGGCGACCCGCCTGTTCTTCGACGACACGGTGCTGTTCAGAACAGACCGCGGACGGCGTGCTGCTGCGCACCTCGACCGACCACATCGACTGGTTTGCCGGGCACCTGGCCAGGATGGACTGCGAATTCGCGGTCCTGGCGCCGGCAGCCCTGCGCGCCAGCCTGGCCCGCCTGGGCCAGCGCCTGCTGCGCGCCGGCTGGCGAGCCGGACGGCATGCCGGATCAGCGTTCCAGCACGTAAGTGCCGGGCGCGGGGCCCAGGCCTTCCGCCACCGACCTGGCCGCGACGTCGCCGCCCTCGGAGACCCGGTCGAGCCAGCCGGTCCATTCTTCCCACCAGGAGCCTTCCCGTTCGTCGGCGGTGTCGATCCAGCGCTCGGGGTCGGTGTAGCAGTCAGCCGCGCGGGTGCAGCGCCGTGTAGTAGTGGCGGCCGCGGTGGCCCGGTTCGCTGACGATGCTTAGGCATTGTGGCCGCCGCTGGTGAGCACGAACTGGACGTCGCAGGATGACATCAGGTGGATCTTGTGCACCGAGCGCCATGGCGACACGTGGTCGGTCATGGTGGCCACGGCAAACACGGGCAGGCGGATGTCGGACAGGGCGACCGGCCTGCCGCCGACCCGGTAGCGGCCGGAGAACAGGTCGTTGTCGAGGAATAGCTTGCGCAGGTAATCGCTGTGCATGCGAAACGGCATGCGGGTCGAATCGGCGTTCCAGGCCATCAGGTCGGTGAGCGGGGCGCGCTAGCCGAGCAGGTAATCGTTGACGGCCAGCGACCACACCAGGTCGTGGCTGCGCAGCAGGCGGAAGGCGCCAAGCCATCTGGCGGTTGTCGAGAAAGCCTTGCTGCCACATCAGGTCTTCCAGCCAGGCCACCTGGCTCTCGTCGATGAACAGGGTCAGCTCATGCTTGCTTCGCTGAAATCGGTCTGGGCCGCCAGCATGGTCATGGAGCGCACCGGGCCGCTGCCGTCGCACCCCATGGCCGCCGCCGCGATCGACAGCAGGGTGCCGCCCAGGCAGTAGCCGACCGCGTTGATTTTCTGGTCGGGCACGATCGCGCGCACCTGGCCGAGCGCGGCCATCACGCCTTCGCGCAGGTAGTCGTCCATGCCCAGCTCGCTGTCCCGGGGGCCGGGGTTGTGCCAGGAGATCATGAAGACGGTGTGGCCGCGCGCGACCAGGTAGCGCACCAGCGAGTTGTGCGGCGACAGGTCGAGGATGTAGTACTTCATGATCCAGGCGGGCACGATCAGGAGCGGTTCGGCGTGCACGGTGGGCGTGGCCGGGGCGTACTGGATCAGTTCGATCAGGTGATTGCGAAACACGACGCGGCCCGGCGTGACGGCCACCTCGAACCCGGGCCGGAAGCACTCGGCACCGGTAGGCAGGCTGGCCCGACAGGCGCCGTTCGGCGTCTTCGGCCAGGTTGACCGCGCCGCGCACGAAGTTGGCCCCGGCTTCGGCGATGGCGGCCTCGGTCACGTCCGGATTGGTGGCGACAAAATTGATCGGCGAGGCCATGTCGAGCAGCTGGCGGGCCGCGAAGGCCAGCACGTCTTCGTGGTGGCGGGTGACGCCGTCGACCCCGGTGGTGGCCTTGTGCCACCATTGCTGATTGAGCAGAAAGGCTTGCTGGTACAGCGTGTACGGCCATTGCTGCCAGGCCTCGCTGCGCCAGCGCCGGTCTTGCAGGCAGCGGCGTGACGCAGGGCGTGGCGGGCAGGCCGAACGTGGTGCGGGCGGCGTAGTCGAGCCAGCGGAAATCCTTGGTCAGCGCTTTTTCGGCCAGCTCGTGCCACTTGCCGGGCGACAGCGTCAGGTGCATGGTCCAGTCGCACCAGGCCAGCGCCAGGCTGGTCGGCGAAATTCCCTGGGTGAAGCGGGCGATCATGGCGTGCAGCAAGCGATCGACCGTGTTGGGCGGCTCAGGCGCCCCGGGGTGCAGCACGGCGAAGTCGCGCCGCCTGAATTTGTCGTGCTTAGGCGTTCCGCAGGGGATGGCGTCTGGCATTGGGTTCCTCCTGCAATCTGGTTGAACTCCAGCTTCGTATTCGCGTCAAATCCACACTTGATGAGTCTCAATGGTGCGCAGGGTCGTACAAGAACAGGCATTTGAGCGGGCGCCACGCAGCGGATTCCCCGGGCGACGCCACGTCATCCAACGGAGGTAGGCATCATGCAACACACACTGTTAGCCGTGTTCGACAACCGCAGCGACGCCGAAAAGGCGTGCGACGCACTTGTGGTCAGGCGGTTTTCCGCGCCAGCAGCTGGGCCTGTACGAAGGCGAGCCCGGTCCCCGCGCCAGTCCGGCCGAGCCCGATCAGGGCACGGGCATCGCGGCCAGCATCCGGCATTTTCTGACCGATATATTCGGCACCGACCGCAGCGAGCATGCGCAAATGGTGTCGGACGCCGTCACCAGCGGCCATCATGTGCTGCGCCTGGAGTCGGACAGCGCGCCCGAGCTGGAACGCGCGGGCGCCATTGTCCGGCGTTTCGGGTCCGCTCGACATGGACGAGCATATGCGCCAGCGCGGCTGGCAAGGCAGCGCCCACAGGGAGGGCGGCGTGCAGCAGGCGGGGGCATGTCGCAGCAGTCGGGCGGTGGCGCGCTGCAGGGCGCGTCGGCTACCGCGCAAGGCGGTTCGCGGCAGCGCATGCCGGAGTCGCCCCTGCCAGACAGCATCGGCCTGCGCGAAACAGCTGACGATGCCTGGTTCCGCAGCCACTGGACCACGAACTACGCCAAGGAGGGAGGGGAATACGACGATGTTGCGCCAAGCCTATTGGTACAGCAGCACCATGGCGCGCAGCGAACAGTATCGCGGGCGGGCCTGGCATGAGGTGGAGAGCAGTGTGCGCAGGGACTGGGAAGCGCGCTATCCCGAATCGGCCTGGGAGAAGTTCAAAGCCGCGGTGCGCCACGGCTGGGAACGGATCACATCGTAAAACGGGCGGGCGCCAGCCGCAGGCTGCGGCTGGCGCCCGTTTCGCTTACTCGGCGAAGGCCTTGGCGGCCGGGGTGATGGTGATGGCTTCCGGCTTGATGTTCAGCTTCATGTTGCCGATCACCTTGTCTTCGTCCAGCAGCGCCTGCGGCTTGTTGCCGTCGTACTTGACTGGCGAGAAGGCATCGCTGAGCAGCGTGTTCTTCAGGCTAGACCGCGTCCTTGGTGATAAAGACGACCGACAGGTTCTTGGCCGACAGGTGGCGTTTCATGGCCGCGTTCATGTCTTCCAGGGTCAGCTTGGACAGGCCGTCACGCATCAGCTTGGTGAACTCGGGCGTGCCGTACCACTGCGAATCGAGCGCATAGCCCAGGTACTGATCCTGGGTGGCGGTCATGACGAACACGTTCTTCATCAGGTAGTCGCGCGTGATCTCGAACGATTCCTTGTCCAGGCCATTCTGAATGGTCTTGTCCAGTTCGCTCAGGGCGATACGCAGCGCCATGTGGGCGTTTTCCGGGGCGACCGGGCGGATCCACACTTCGAACAGCTGCGCCTTGCGGCCCAGGTTCAGGGTTAGGGAAGAACTGGAACATGCCGCGCGGGAAGGCTTCGATGTAAGCATAGTCGCCGTAGTTCATGCCGCGCAGTTCGCGGATGCGCTGGTACAGGTGGGCGTTCGAGGCGCGGTGTTCGCCAAGGAAGGTCTTGGCCAGCCACAGGGCCGGGAAGTCCGGATGCGAACGTCACGCTGATCGGCAAGCCGAAGGAAATGGCGGTCGCGCGTGTTTTTCTCGATGATCTCGATGTCGAGGCCATTCGCCTTTTTGCCGACCGGAACCGTGGTGGCAGGCAAGTTTACACCGGTACAGCAGCTTGGCCAGCGCGGTTTTCAGCGATGCGACCATCTTGTCGCTGACGTCGCCCGAGATGCCGACCTTGACCGCGCCCTGGGTGTACGCCTTCTTGTAGAAGTCTTTCACGTCGTCGAGGGTGATCGCGTCCACGCCCTTGGCGGTGCCCAGCACCGGGTGGCCGTAAGGCGTGCTTAGGCGAAGACATTGGTTTGCAGGCGTTCCTTGCCGAATTCCTCTTCGTTGTTGTCCTTGAGGTCGGTCACGAGCGCGTTCTTGAGCGAATCCTTCCAGACGGCGGAAGTCGTCGTCGTGGAAGCCAGGCGTGAGCAGCATCGGCATGGCGATGTCGAGGTAATTGTCCCAGTTATCCTTGTGGATGGAACCGGTGAAGGTCGTCATTTCCTTGTCGATTTGCTCGCTGAAGGTGCCTGCCATCGGGAACAGGGCCTTGGTGATCTCGTCGCTCTTGCGGTCCATGGAACCGGCCGAAGCAACCATCATCGCGGTCAGGTTGGCCAGGCCTTCCTTGCCCGCCGGATCATGCGCCGAACCGGCGTTGAACAGCAGCTTGAAGCGGATTTGCGGCAGTGCCGATTTTTGCACGAGCACGTCGAACTTGGCGTCGCTTAGCCACTGGCGCGAACGAGGCGATCTTCGGCAGCGTGGCGATCGCTTCCGGCAACGGCTGGTTCGACAGCGTGGTGACGATCATGCCTTCGTCGTTCAGGTACTTGCAGTAGCGCGGCCAGCAGGTCGGCCGGGGTCAGCGAGTCCATCAGGCGCGTACTGGTTCAGGGTGCCGTAGGAACGGTTGTAGTGCACGAAGGACGCCAGGGTGCTGGCGATCTGCTCGGTATTGTCGAGCGTGCGGATCAGCGAATACTTGGTGGCGGACTTGGCGTCGGCCAGCAGCTGGGCGCTGACCGGGACCGTGCGCATCTGGGCCACGGTTTGCAGGATCTGGTCGCGCACATAGATGGCGTCGTCGGCCTTCTTGACGCGCGCCGATGGTGGCCAGGGTCGGATCGACGCGGCCCGGCGTGAAGTCGAACAGCTGGTCGACCTTTTGTTCATCCTGCACCAGGCGCTTGAACAGCGGCGAGGTGCGGCCGAACGAGAGCGAGATCAGCATCTGCAGCGCGAGCTGGTCCTTTTCCTTGACCGAGAAGGCCGCGCGCGGGAAGCCGACGGTCACGAACGGCAGGGTCGGGCTAGGCCAGGCCACGTGCTTGTAGATGGCGGCGGTCGGTGCCGGTTCGGCCGGAACCACGCTCTTGTAGCTGCCTTTTTCCAGGAAGCCCAGTATTTTTCGACCAGGGCGATCGCGTTTTTTGGCTCCACATCGTTCGCGATGATGATGGTGGTGGTGCGTTCCGGACGGTACCAGCGGTCGAAGAAGACCTTCGAGTAGGCATACTGGTTCGGCATGTCCTCGATGTCCTTGATGAAGCCCATCGTGGTGTGTTTGTAGGTGTGCGTCGTGTAGGCCGCGTCGTGCTGCACTTCGAGCAGCTTGGAAACCGGATTGGCGCTGTTCTTGTTGTACTCGCCGAGCACGGCGCGCGATTCGGTCTTGAAGTCGTCTTCGCTGTAGTCCAGGTGCTGGAAGCGGTCGGCTTCGACCTTGAGGATGGTTTCCAGGTCTTGCTTGGCGAAGGTGGTGTGGTAATTGGTCAGGTCGTCGCTGGTGTAGGCGTTCTGGCGCGCGCCGGACTTGGTGATCACGTCCTTGTACGCGGCCGCAGGGGTAGGCCTTGGTGCCGCGGAACATCATGTGTTCGAAGAAGTGGGCGAAGCCCGATTTGCCCGGCTCGATTTCATTGCGCGAACCGGTCTGCACCGGGATCTGGACCGAGACCAGGTTCGGGAAGCCGGTCGGCACCACGATGATCTTCAGGCCGTTGGGCAGGGTCTTTTCGGTGGCCGTGAACGGCAACAGGTCGGCCTTGGCGGCGGGAGCGGCCGGGGCGGCGAGCGGAACGCTGGCAGTGCCAGCAGCGATATTGGAATTATTTTTGACACATTGTCTCCTGGATAAAAAACGGCATCGGGCAGCATAAAATATTCGCCGTCCAAAAGACAGCGAAATTTGATGCATATATCCGATTTCAGGAGGGGCGGGCGTCAATACGGTGGCCTGCCAAGTCAGGCCAGTTCGGTCAGGGGCAGGCTGATGCGGTTGCGTCCCATGTGCTTGGCGCGGTAGAGGGCGCCGTCGGCGGTGCTCACCAGCTGGCTGGGCGCGGTGTCGGCGGCGGCAATGGCCGTGGCGGCGCCGATGCTGACCGTCACGTGGCGGGCGATCCCGCCGCCGTGCGGCACCCGCAACTGTTCGACCCGGCAGCGGATCCGCTCGGCCACGATGGCCGCGCCCTTGAGCGACTGGTTGGGCAGGATCACGGCGAATTCCTCGCCGCCGTAGCGGGCGACCAGGTCGTTGGCGCGCATTTCGCTGGCCACGGCGGTGGCGATGCGCTTGAGGCATTCGTCGCCGCCGACGTGGCCGTTGGCGTCGTTGTACGCCTTGAAATTGTCGACGTCGACCATCAGCAGCGACAGCGGCTGGCGCTGGCGCAGGGCGCGCGTCCATTCGGCGGCCAGGGTATCGTCGAAGCAGCGGCGGTTGGCCAGGCCCGTCAGGCCGTCGCGCGTGGCGAGCTGTTCCAGGGCGATCTGGGCCGTCTTTTCCTCGGTCATGTCGCGCAGGGTCTGGATCACCGCGCACAGTTCGCCGTCGTCGTCGAAGATGGGGCTGGCATCGGCCGCCAGGTAGCGCCGCTTGCCGCTGCGCGGCATGTCGCACCAGCTTTCCACGCACAGCTGGCCGCACGCTTCGGCATGCCGGGACGAGCGCAGATAGAGCTGTTCCATTTCGTCGGTCCGGTTCTGGATGACCAGGTCGGCCAGGGTCGGGCGGGCGGTGGCATAGAAGCTGCGCCAGTGGTCGGGCGTGCCGAGCACGTCGGCGGCGGCGACCCCGGTCAAGCGTTCGCAGGCGCGGTTCCAGATGATCACGCGGCAACTGGCGTCGAGCACGAAGGCTTAAGCACCGCCAGCATTTCCAGCATCTTGTAGGCGAAAATGCGCTCCTGGTCGGAGGCGTCGGGACGGCGGAGATGGTGTATTAGCGTGCTGTTCATGGGCCGTCCCTCTGTAAAAACTATCCTGAGTGCAATTATTTACTTCCTGCAAGACTTGATTTTGCGACCGCAAGTCAACCATCCGCTTGATCTGTGACAAGAGTGCGCTGCTTCATGCGCGCAGCATGGCGCGGCGCTGAATCAGGGGAAAGGAAAGCGTCAGCAAAGTACCACTGCCGGTCTGGCTGTCGATGGCAAAGCGGCCACCGATGGCGGCAACGCGCTCCTGGATCCCGTTCAGGCCGCTGCCGCGCAAGGGGCGGCCGGGCGGCATGCCGATCCCGTTGTCCTGCACCGTCATGGTCAGCACATTGGCGCAGCGCTCGAGCCGCACCCGCACTTCGCTCGCGTGGGCGTGGCGCACGACATTGGCCAGCGATTCTTGCAGGATGCGGAACACGGCCGCGTCGTGGGCCCCGTCGGGCGCGCCTTCGAAACAGGCCGGGTCGGTTTGCAGCAAGTGGGCGATGCCATTGATGCGGCTAAATTCGGCCAGCTGCCACTCGATCGCCGCTTCGCAAGCCTGCCTCCAGCGCCTGCGGGCGCAAGTCGTTGATCACGCAGCGCAGCGAGGCAATTGTCAGGTCGACGCTGGCAAGAATGCCGCCCAGCCGCTGCGCGATCACGGGATGCACCCCGGTGGTGCTGACCTGCAGCAGCGACAGATCGATCTTCAGGGCCAGCAAATGCTGGCCCAGGTCGTCGTGGATATCGCGCCCGATGCGCTGGCGCTCGGCTTCGCGCACCGTTTCCTGCTGGCGCGCCAGTTTGCACAGCGTGATGTGGGTGCTGGCCAGGGCCCGCTCGGCTTGGCTGCGGGCGTGGCGTTCGTAGGCGAGGACCGCTTCCCGCTCGGCCAGTTCATCGTCGAGCCGCAGATGGCGGCGCAGCAAGGCGAGCATGCCGCAACCCAACAACAGCAACCACATGACAACGAGAATCAAGGCGGGCACGGTGAACATGATGGCTCCGATTTTTCCGATGAGGAGAGGCCGACTCCGATTAAGTTACATTGGAGGAATGTTGGGCTGCTTGTCGGAGATCAACTACATTTCGCTGGGGAATCGAGATGGCGCAAACGTGGCGCAGGAAAGCCATTTCCGTGGGGGAGTGCGGGTCTTGCTATAATGGAGGGTTGACGATTCAGGGCAGCTTCCGTGACTTACAGTATTAAAGAAATGTTCTACACCTTGCAGGGCGAGGGCGCGCACAGCCATTACTTCTACCGTGTTTTGCCGCTTTTCGGGCTGCAATCTGTGGACCGGACGCGAAACTGACCGCGCCAGCGCCGTGTGCCAGTTCTGCGACACCGATTTTGTCGGCACCGACGGCGACGGCGGCGGCAAGTTCGCCAGCAGCTTGGCGCCCCTGGCCGCCGCCATCGACAGCCTGTGGCCGCCCGGCTTCGAGGCCGCCAAGTACGTGGTGTTTACCGGCGGCGAGCCACTGCTCCAGCTCGATGCAGCCCTGATCGATGCCATGCACGCGGCTTGGCTTTACGATCGCCATCGAAACCAATGGCACGCTGCCGGTGCCGCCTGGCGTCGACTGGATTTGCGTGAGCCCCAAGATGGGCTCGACCCTGGTCGTGACGCAAGGCAGCGAGATCAAGGTGGTCATTCCGCAAACAAACCAGGATCTGGCCGCCTACGAGCAGCTCGATTTTGCGCACTTTTACGTGCAGCCGATGGATGGCCCGCTGGCCGAATTCAATACCCGTCTCGCGATCGAGACCTGCAAGCGCAATCCCAAGTGGAGCCTGAGCCTGCAAACCCATAAACTGTTACAAATTCCTTAAAGAAGTTGACGCGCCATGCTGACTATCACCCGCAAGCTTGAATTCGATGCAGGTCACCGCATTCCCGACCATAAAAGCCAGTGCCGCAATCTGCACGGGCACCGCTACACGCTCGAAATCACGCTGGTCGGCGCCGTAATCCAGTCGGAAGGCAATTCCGACAATGGCATGATCATGGATTTTTCCGACATCAAGGCGCTGGCCAAGGAACACCTGGTCGACATCTGGGACCACAGCTTCATCGTGTACGAAAAAGACGACAAGGTGCGCGAGTTCCTGGCCACGCTGCCGGGCCACAAGACGGTCGTGATCGACCGCATCCCGACCGTGGAAAACCTGGCCCAGGTCGCCTTCGACATCCTGAAAGCGGCCTACACCGACCGCTTCGGCACCGGCTTGCACCTGCACAAGCTGGTCCTGCACGAAACCCCGAACTGCTGGGCCGAGATCACCGATGCCTGATCAGGATTTCATGCAACTGGCGCTGCAGGAAGCGCAACGTGCATGGAGCCTGGGCGAAGTGCCGGTCGGCGCGGTCGTCGTCAAGGATGGCGTGGTGATTGCAACCGGTTGTAATCAACCGATCGGCCAGCATGACCCCACCGCGCACGCCGAAATCGTCGCCTTGCGCGCCGCCGCCGACAAGCTCGGCAACTACCGCCTGCCGGGCTGCGAACTGTACGTGACGCTCGAGCCCTGCGTCATGTGCTCGGGCGCCATGATGCATGCCCGCCTGGCGCGGGTGGTGTACGGCGCGACCGATCCCAAGACCGGCGCCTGCGGTTCCGTGCTCGATCTGTTCGCGCAGGAAAAACTCAATCACCATACGGAAGTGACCGGCGGCGTGCTGGCCGACGAGGCCAGCGCCATGCTCAAGGCTTTCTTCGCGGAGCGGCGCAATGCCGCGCGTGGCGTCCCCGGCTGAACCGCCTGCGGCCGCAAAAATGGTATGCTCATGCCAGATGAATAAGCCGTGCACAGCCACGGCGACAGGAGAGTAGATTGTCACGCAACACAATTTCTAAGCAAGACAAGCCGGAAACCGCGCCTGGCCTGGTACGCCTCGCGCTCGAGATGCGCGCGCCCTGGGAACTGGGCATCGCCCTGGCCGCCTATCCCTTCATGAAGGGCGCGCCGGGCGGCGACGGTCACCCGGTCCTGGTGTTCCCCGGCCTGGCCGCGGGCGACGTCACGACGGTGGTCATCCGCCGCTTCCTGCGCGACCTCGGCTACGACGCGCATGCCTGGGAGCAGGGCCTCAATTTCGGGCCCCGGCCCGGCGTGCTGGAAGCCTGCGTTGAAAAAATCCGCCAGCTGCGCGAGCAGCACGGGCGCCCGGTCAGCCTGGTCGGCTGGAGCCTGGGCGGCGTGTACGCGCGAACTGGCCAAGATGATGCCGGACGACGTGCGCCTGGTGATCACGCTCGGCTCGCCCTTCACGGGCAGCCACAAGGCGACCAATGCGTGGCGCGTGTATCAGCTGGTGTCGGGCGAAAAGGAAATCGACGAGGCGCGCTTTGCCGCGCTGCGCGAAACCCCGCGCGTGCCGACCACCTCGATCTTCAGCCGCACCGACGGCGTCGTCGCCTGGCAGTGCAGCGTGGAGCAGGAAACGGCAACGTCCGAGAACATCGAAGTGCATGCCAGCCATGTGGGCATGGGCCTCAATCCGACCGCCCTGTACGCGATCGCCGACCGGCTGTCGCAGCCGGAAGGACAATGGAAGCGCTTTGACCACGAGGCGCACACGGGGATCAAGAAGCTGCTGTTCCTCGATCCGTCCCGGACCTCCTGGCCCAATCCGTTTTTCGGGTTTTACTGACCACCATCTCATCCCGGAGGAAGTGCATGAAGCACAGCATGAAGCACCTGAGCGGTCTGGATGCCAGCTTCCTCCACCTTGAGACGCCCGAGATGCCGATGCATGTGGGCGGCCTGCATCTGCTCGATGCGCCGGACGACCAGAGCGGCGAATTCATCGACCGGGTCAAGCGCCACGTGGCCGACCGCCTGCACCTGGCGTCGGTGTTTTACCAAGAAGCTGGCGCTCATGCCGCTCGATATCGCCAACCCGGTCTGGGTCGAGGACGACGATCTCGATCTCGACTACCACATCCGCCAGGTCAGCCTGCCCCGGCCCGGCACCCGCCAGCAGCTCGAAGCCTATGTCGGACGCCTCCATTCGAGCCTGCTCGACCGCAGCCGCCCGCTGTGGGAGTTCTACGTGTTCACCGGCCTCGATTCGGGCCAGATCGGCTTCTACACCAAGATCCACCACGCGGCGCTGGACGGGCAGGGCGCGATCGTGCTGGCCCAGGCGCTGCTCGATGTGACGGCGGTGCCGCGCGCGGTCGAACCGCCTCCGCCGCACGAACGGGCCCCGTACCAGCCGCCGGTAAGCAGCATGCTGCGCGCCGCGCTGGGCGACACCTTTTCCCAGTGCGCGCGCCTGGTGCGCGGCGTGCCGACCGGGCTCAAGGTCGCGGCTTAAGCCTGCTCACGCCATCGCGCGACGAAGACGGCACCCTGCGCATCCTGCTTAGCCAGCCTGTCGATGGCGCCGCGCACGCCGCTCAATGTCAGTATCACCAACCAGCGCGCCTTTGCCACCGTCAGTGTGCCCGTACGCGAGGCGCTGGCAGTGGGCAAGGCCTTCGACGCGACCCTCAACGACGCCGTGCTGGCGATCGTGGCCGCAAGCGCGCTGCGCCGCTACCTGGACGAACACGGCGCACTGCCCGAGGCGCCGCTGGTGGCGGCGGTGCCGGTCAGCCTGCGCGCGGACGGCGACACCGAAATGAACAACCAGGTCAGCATGATGCTGATGAAGCTTGCGACCGACGTGGCCGATCCGGCCGAGCGCATTTGCGCCATCGTCAAGGCCTCGTCCAAACTGAAAAAAACGGTCTCGAACGTCAGGTCGGTGATGCCGACCGAGTTTCCCAGCCTGGGCGTGCCCTGGCTGATGAGCGCACTGGTGTCCTTGTACGGGCGCGCGCGGCTGGCGGACACGCTGCCGCCGTTCGCCAACGTGGTGGTGTCGAATGTGCCGGGGCCGCGCATGCCGCTCTACCTGGCCGGCTAAGCGCGCATGGCGACCAATTATCCGGTCTCGATCGTGACCCACGGCCTGGGGCTGAACGTGACGGTCCAAAGCTACAACGGCTCGCTCGACTTCGGCATCATCGCCTGCCGCCGGGCAGTGCCCGATATCGGCCTGTTTGCCGCCTGCATGGTGGCCGCCCATGTCGAACTGCTGGCGGCCGCGCAGCCGGTGCTTAAGCGCCGGTAGCGATCAAGAAGCCGCGCGCGGCGCCACGCAAGAAAGCCGCGCTTAAGAGGAAAGGCCAAACCCGCTCCCAAACCCGCCCCAAAACGCAAACCGCGCGCCGCCGCGCCAGCCTGATCATGACCGTCCTCAACGCCAATGGCATTCGCATCGCCTGTGAAACCATGCGGCGACCCGAAGCATCCCGCGCTGCTCCTGATCATGGGTTTGGGGATGCAGCTCATCGCCTGGCCGGACGACCTGGTCGACGGTCTGGTGGAGCAGGGGTTTTATGTGATCCGCTTCGATAACCGCGACAGCGGCCTGTCCGAGAAATTCGAGCATGCGGGCACGCCCAATTTGCCGCTCGCTTTCCTCAAGACGCTGGTGCGCTGGCCGCTGCGCAGCGCCTATACCTTGTCGGACATGGCGGCCGACGCCATCGGCGTGCTCGACGCGCTCAGCGTCAGACAAGCCCACGTGGTGGGCGCCTCGATGGGCGGCATGATCGCCCAGCTGGTGGCGGCCGATTACCCGGAGCGGGTACTAAGCCTGACCTCGATCATGTCGAGCAGCGGGCGGCGCGGCTTGCCGGGCCCCGCCCGCGAAGCGCGCGGTCCTGCTCAAGCGGCCTAAGCCAATCCGGCCGACCTGCACAGCGTGATCGATCAAGGCGTGCGTCTGTTCGGCGTGATCGGCAGCCCGGCCTATCCCACGCCCGAAAAGCAGCTGCGCGCCCGCATCGAGCGTGCGATCCGGCGCAATGTGTGTCCGTCCGGGCTGGCGCGCCAGATGGTGGCGATCGCCGCCTCGGGCGACCGCAGCGCCGCGCTGGGCCGGATCCGCGCCCCGGCGCTGATCATCCACGGCGCCGCCGATGCGCTGGTGCCGCTCGCCTGCGGCCAGGACACGGCGCGCCTGATCCCGGGCGCCCGGATCGAGATCATCGAAGGCATGGGGCACGACCTGCTTAGGCCCAGCTGACTGAACGGCTGCTTGCCTTGATCGATGCGCATGCGCACGGTAAGATGAGCCCGGATTCCACAGCGCGCCTCTTTGAAAAACAGTGAACACCAAAAAAATCGGCATCGCCATCGTCGCGCCCAGCGGCCAGACGCTCGACCAGGAAGCGTTCAGGCGCGGCATCGCGCGGCTCGAGGCGATGGGCCACACGGTCCACAATTACTTTGACATCGACCAGGTATTCCAGCGCTTCGGCGGCACCGACGAGGCCCGCCTGGCGCAGCTCGAGGCGGCCGCCGCCAACCCCGGCGTGGACGTGGTCATGGCCCTGCGCGGCTCCTACGGCCTGACGCGCCTGCTGCCGCGCATCGATTTCGCGCGCATGGCCGCGAGCGGCAAGATCTTCGTGGGCTACAGCGATTTCACTGCATTCCAGATGGCGCTGCACGCGGCCACCGGCGCGGTCAGTTACACGGGCCCGATGCTGATGAGCGATTTCGGCGCGCGCGAGACCGAGCCGTTCACGATCAACGATTTCTTCAGCTGCCTGCACAGCCGCACCCACCGCATCAGCCAGGCCGTGAGCGGCAATCCGGCGGTCGATACGGTCGGCACCATCTGGGGCGGCAACCTGGCGATGGTCATGTCGATGGTGGGCACGCCTTACTTCCCGCAGATTGACGGCGGGATTCTGTTCGTCGAGGACGTCAACGAGCATCCCTACCGGGTCGAACGCATGGTGCTGCAGCTGCTGCAGGCCGGCGTGCTGGCGCGCCAGAAGGCGCTGATCCTGGGCGACTTTTCGGCCTACCAGCTCGCCGCCAACGACAATGGCTACGATTTCGACGCCATGCTGGCCTATTTGCGCGCCACGCTGCCGATCCCCGTGCTCACCGGCCTGCAGTACGGCCACTGCCGCAAGCGGGTCACGATCCCGTTCGGCGCCCGCGCGCACCTGCGCTCGGACGACGCGGGTTTCGAGCTCGAGATGAGCGCTTACCCGTCCTTGTGCGATGCGTGACTTCGACGCGGGGCCGGACTACTACCGCGACACCACCACCCGTCATGCGTATCCGGCGCTCGATGGCATGCGCGAATGCGATGTCTGCATCATCGGCGGCGGCTTTGCTTAGCCTGTCGACCGCGACGGCGCTGACTGAACGGGGCCAGACCGACATCGTCCTGCTCGAATCCGAACACGTCGGCTTCGGCGCGTCCGGCCGCAATGGCGGCTTCGTGTTCGGCGGCTTTTCGCTGGGCGAACGCGCGGTGCTCGGCACGGCTCGGCCCCGGAAGAGGGCCGCAAGCTGTATCACATGACGCTTGCCGCGGTCGAACAGATCCGGCGCCGCATTCACGCCTACGGCATCGAATGCGATCTGAAGGAAGACGGCGTCTACCTGGCCAACTGGTTCGACGACGCGCGCATCCTCGACGAGCAGCAGCGCTTCATGTCCACCCAGCTGGGCGTGGAGTGGGAGCGCGTGAGCCGCGCCCAACTGGCCGACAAGATCGCATCGGAGCGCTATTTCGGCGCCCTGTTCGAGCCGGGCGCCTTTCATTTTCATCCTCTCAAGTACGCGCAGGGACTGGCGCGCGCGATCGCGGCGGCCGGCGTGCAGGTGCACGAGCGCAGCCGGGTCACGCAGATCGCGCCGGACGGGCAGGGCTGGATCGTGCGCACTGCCGATGGGCAGCGTGCGTGCGCGCCAGGTCGTGGTCTGCTGCGGCGGCTACATCGAAAAACTGTACCCGCGCCTGGGCGGCGCGGTGCTGCCGATTGCCACCTATGTGATGGTGACCGAGCCGCTGGGCGAGCGCCTGCCGACGGCCATGCGCACCAATGCCGCCGTCTACGATACCCGCTTCGCCTTTGACTACTACCGGCCGCTGGCCGATACCCGCATCCTGTGGGGCGGTCGCATTTCCATCCTCGAGCGCAGCGGCGCCGACGTGGCGCGTTTGCTGTACAAGGACATGCTCAAGGTCTATCCGCAGCTCGAGGGCACGCGCGTCGACTACGCCTGGAGCGGCATGATGAGCTACGGGCGCCACAAGATGCCGCAGCTGGGGCGTCTGCCCGAGGGCATCTGGTACGGCATGGGCTTCGGCGGCCATGGCGTGGCCCCGACCACGCTGGTAGAGCGACGTGCTGGCCGCGGCCATCATGGGCGACGGCAGCGGCCTGGCGCGTTTCGGTCCCTGGGGGCTGCCCTCGACCGGCGGTCCGGCCGGCTTGCTCGCCGCGCAGCTGGCGTACTGGTACTACGAGCTGCGCGACTGGATGCGCCAGTAGTGGCGCGCCGTTCGCCGCGCATCGACGAGCTGCTGCGCGGGCTGGCCGTGTTCGGCATCCTGCTGATCAACGCCTGGGGTTTCGTGTACGGCTTTTCGCTGCACCATTACCCGGCGCTGGACGCGCCGATGACGCTTGCCGACCAGTTCGTGGTGCTGTGCGTCGGCGCGTTCGCCGAGCAAAAATTCTATCCGATCTTCGCCCTCCTGTTCGGTGCTTAAGCTTCGTGCTGCAGACCGGGCGCAGGCGCGCCGAAGGCCCGCAGCTCGATGCGATCCGCGCCACCTACCTGCGCCGGATCCGCTGGCTGCTGGCCTGCGGCATCCTGCACGGCACGCTGATCTGGTTTGGCGATATTCTCACCGCGTATGCGCTGCTCGGCTTCTGGCTGGTCCATTATGCGGGGGTGCGCCTGTCGGCGCTGCGTCCCGTGCTGTGGGTGCTGGTGGGTATCAATGCGGTGCTGTTCGTGTTCTACGGCGCCATCGTGGTAAGCGCAGGCCCATATGCCGCTCGACTACAAGGTGGCCGACGTCATCGACGCCCAGCGCATGCACGCCATCTATGCCCAGGGCGGCTGGTACGATATCGCGCTGGCCCGCCTGTCCGAGTACGGCATGAACATTGCTTAAGCTATGTCGTGTTCCTGCCGCGTATCGCCTTGCTGTTCATGCTGGGCGTGATCGCGGCCCGCATGGGTTACCTGACGCGGCCGGAGCGCCACCGCGGCCTGTGGCGCAAGGTGGGACTGTGCGCGCTGGTGGTGGGGGTGCCGCTCAATCTGTGGGCGGGCCTGCTGGCGGTGGGCAGCGTCAGCGCGCCATTCGATGCACCGGCAGGCGCCAGCCTGGCCAACGCCTTGCTCGAATATGCCGGGCCCCTGATGGGCGCTGGCTACGTGGCCGTGTTCATGCTGGCTAAGCCCGCGCTTTGCGGCCTGGCTGGCGCCGGTGGGGCGCATGGCGCTCACCAATTATCTGATGCAATCGGTGCTGCTGATGGCTATCTTGCAGGGCGTCGGCCTGGGCCTGGGCCGGGATATTTCGCATGCTTAGGCCTGATGCTGCTGGCCGCGGCCATCATGGCGGTCCAGCTGGCGTTCTCACACTGGTGGATGGCGCGCCACGCGCTGGGCCCGGCCGAAGCGCTGTGGCGCCGGTAGGCCTACGGCAGCGGCCCTGTATAATTGCACAATTAGCAATCCAATTCGAAAGCGTTTCCCATGTCCTTGCTCGCCCGCCTGATGTTGTCGTCGATGCTGTGGATAGCCGGGAGCGCCATCGCGGCCGACCAGTACGAGGTGACCATCGGCGAGCCGCTGCCGGGCACCTCGATGCCGCGCGGCCGGGTCGGACTGGGCATCGCGGTCAATATCGACAAGAACTGGGATGAACTGACTGGAAGCGGACCGCGCCGCCTGGCGCGCCTACACCGAGATGACGGACGCCGACGTCACGCCGCCGTTTCCCCTGCCGCATATCCGCAGCTTCCTGAAAAAGCTCGACACCTACGACTTCCCGATGCAGGTCGACGAACAGATGATACGCAGTGGAGAAATCATGCTGGTCGTCCGCGTGTCCGAGACGGGCAAGGTCAGCCAGGTCGAGGTCATGGACGCGTCCAAGGATGGCAGCGGGACCATGACGCATGAGCAAAAAATGCTGGCGACCCGCTATGTGGTGGCCTTGCTGGCGACGCCATTTTCGCTTAGCCAGATACAAGGGCCAGAGCGCGCCGTCGGCCTTCATCATGCGCATCAAGCACCGTTCCGTGATGGGCTGAGAAAGTCCTCAGGCGGCCGCGGCAGGCGCATGGCACGGCCAGCGCGCGGCTGGCGTTTGCCGCTCAGCAGCACGCCGATCCGCGTGTGGCGCACGAACAGGTGGTAGCTGACCAGGCACAAGGCGCTGGTCGCCAGCACGTTGATCACGATCTTGCCCGGCGCGCCCAGCGGGGCATTGAACAGCAGAATGCCAACGCCCATGGTGCCGACGATGTGCACCAGATAGACCCAGTAAGAACTGTCGGACAGGTAGCGCAGCACGCTGTTCTGGTGGTCCATGTGGCGCAGGAACAGGCCGACCAGTCCCACGCTCCACAGCCAGCTGGTCAGGCCGTAGGTAAAGGCGATCCAGACTTCGATGCGGGCGATGCTGGCTGGCGCCTTGAGAAACACGGCAAACAGCGCGAGCACGCAGGCGAAGGTGGCCGACCCCGCCAGCAGATATTTCCAGTAATGGGCGCTCAGTCTGGGCAGTTGCAAGGCGCGGTGGCGATACAACTGCCAGCCGAAAGTGAAGAACACGCCGCTGTAGACCAGTTCGGCCAGATTGGGCACAAAGGAGCCGCTGGGCGAGAGCATGCCCGCCCGGTAACCGGAACCGGCAATGGCCAGCGGCAGCGCCAGAACCAGCACACCCCACCAGCGCTGCACGAGCGCATCCCAGCCTGCGCGCCAGGCACGCACAATGGCTGCTTAAGCAGCATCGTGCGCACTGTACACAGCAGGGCGGCCAGCATGCAGAACCAGAAGAGGTAATAGACGAACCACATGTGCATGGTTGCAGAAGGCGACGCCATGCTACTAGCTGTTTTGGCGCCACGGCAAGGTCCAGGCCGAACGTGCCGCGCGCCATGAGATGGGCGAAGACGAGCACCAGCACGGCCATCAGCACGAACAGGACGGGCCAGAACACGGCAAAGGGCAGGGCGATCCGGCGCACGCGGTTGCGCAGCATGTCGCGCACGCCGCGCGTGTCGACCATCATCGCGGCCAGGTAGCCTACCCAGGATGAAAAGACCGGCATCCGGAAGGCGTGAATGAACAGCAGGGTCAGATCGGCGAGCGGGGAGGTCTGGGGATCTCTCCAAGGCAGCTGCGACGGCCCTGAAAGATGATTGATGCAGACGTGCAAGACGATCCCCAGCCACATCATGATGGCGCGCAGGTTGTCGAGCGCGTGGATACGTCCGTGACTGCCCGCCTGGCTCATCGCAATCCCCATAATATTTCTTAGGGGTCATCTTACGGTGATTTTGCGAAATTCAATAGCTTTTAATGCAATTTTATCCCAGCCTTTTTAGCGCGCCGCTCACCGGGGCGGGCCGTGCAATGGTAAAATGCCCGGTTAATCAAATCACCGCTCGCAAAGGCTTTACCCGTGCTCTCCACCGCAAATATCACCATGCAATTCGGCGCCAAGCCGCTGTTTGAAAACATTTCCGTCAAATTCGGCGATGGCAACCGCTATGGCCTGATCGGCGCCAACGGTTGCGGCAAGTCGACCTTCATGAAGATTCTCGGTGGCGACCTCAGAACCGTCGGTAAAGCAACGTCATGCTCGACCCGAACGAGCGCCTGGGCAAACTGCGCCAGGACCAGTTCGCGTTCGAAGAGATGCGCGTGCTCGACGTGGTCATGATGGGCCACACCGAACTGTGGAACGCGATCACCCAGCGCGACGCCATCTACGCCAATCCGGAAGCGACCGACGACGACTACATGCACGCGGCCGAACTGGAGAGCAAAGTGGCCGAATACGACGGTTACTCGGCCGAAGCGCGCGGGGGCGAGCTGCTGCTCGGCGCCGGCGTGTCGATCGACCAGCACCAGGGTCCGATGAGCGCCGTGGCGCCAGGCTGGAAGCTGCGCGTGCTGCTGGCCCAGGCCCTGTTCTCGAATCCGGACATCCTGCTGCTCGACGAACCGACCAATAACCTGGACATCAACACGATTCGCTGGCTCGAAGATGTGCTCAACGAGCGCAACTCCACCATGGTCATCATTTCCCACGATCGTCACTTCCTGAACCAGGTGTGCACCCACGTGGCCGACATGGACTACGGCACGCTCAAGATCTACCCGGGCAACTACGACGAATACATGTTCGCCTCGACCCAGGCGCGCAACCAGCAGCTGGCCAACAATGCCAAGGCCAAGGAAAAAGTCGCCGAACTGCAGGACTTCGTGCGCCGCTTCGCCGCCAACAAGTCCAAGGCCCGTCAGGCGACCTCGCGCGCCAAGCAGATCGAGAAGATCAAGGTCGACGACATCAAGCCGTCGTCGCGCGCCTATCCGTTCGTGCGTTTCGAAGCCGAGAAAAACTGCACCGCCTGGCGGTGGAAGTCGAAGGCATCTCGAAGAAATACGACCGCCAGCTGTTCAAGAATTTCAGCATCATGGTGGAAGCGGGCGAACGCATCGCCATCATCGGCGCCAACGGCGCCAAAGCAAGACCACGCTGCTGCGCTGCATCGGCGCCGAGCTGACCGGCCTGCAGGCCGACACCGGCCGCGTCAAGTGGGCCGAGAACGCGAACGTCGGCTACATGCCGCAGGATCCGACCGAAGACTTCGCCACCGACGCCGTGCTGACCGACTGGATCGGCCAGTGGACCAAGGAAGGCGACGACGATCAGGCTGTCCGTTCGATCCTGGGCCGCCTGCTGTTCGGCGGCGACGACGTCAAGAAGTCGGTGCGCGTGCTGTCGGGTGGTGAAAAAGGCCGCATGATGTACGGTAAGCTGATGCTGGGCCGTCACAACGTCATGCTGCTCGATGAACCGACCAATCACATGGACATGGAATCGATCGAGTCGCTCAACATCGCGCTGGAAAAGTACACCGGCACGCTGATCTTCGTCTCGCACGACCGCGAGTTCGTTTCCTCGCTGGCCAACCGTATCCTCGAGATCAAGGAAGACGAAATCGTCGACTTCCGCGGCAACTACGAAGATTACCTGACCAGCCAGGGCATCGACTAAGGCCGGGCGTCCCTGCACGATTGATTCGCTTGTGAGATAGTATCGACATGAACACTATAGCTATCAAGTCGGTCGAATACGACCACCCTGTGGCTTGGCGCCAGCTGCACCGCCCAGGCGTGGGCCCGTACCCCGGCCACCCCGTCGCCCGCCGAGAAGGTGGAACTCAAGGAACGCATCAAGCGCCTGCTCAAGGAGCGCGGTGCGGTGCTGGTCGCCCACTACTACGTGGACGGCGACCTGCAGGACCTGGCCGAAGAAACCGGCGGCTGCGTTTCCGATTCGCTCGAAATGGCGCGCTTCGGGCGCGACCATCCCGCCACCACGCTGGTCGTGGCTAGGCGTGCGCTTCATGGGCGAAACCGCCAAGATCCTCAGCCCCGAAAAACGCATCCTGATGCCGGACCTGGACGCGACCTGTTCGCTCGACCTGGGCTGCCCGGCCGACGAATTCGCCGCTTTCTGCGATGCCCATCCGGACCGCACCGTGGTCGTGTATGCCAACACCAGCGCCGCCGTCAAGGCGCGCGCCGACTGGATGGTGACATCCTCGATCGGCCTCGACATCGTGGCTCATCTGCACGCGCAGGGTAAAAAGATCCTGTGGGCGCCGGACCGCCATCTGGGTTCCTACATCCAGAAAAAAACCGGGGCCGACATGCTGCTGTGGCAGGGCTCCTGCCTGGTGCACGACGAATTCAAGGGCATCGAACTCGATCTGCTCAAGGCCGAGCACCCGGAGGCGAAGGTGCTCGTGCATCCGGAGTCGGCTGGCAGGCGTGGTGGCGCTGGCCGACGTGGTCGGCTCGACCACCCAGCTGATCAACGCCGCCCAGACCATGGATGCGACCACTTTCATCGTCGCCACCGACAACGGCATCCTGCACAAGATGCGCGCGGCCGCGCCGGGCAAGCACTTCATCGAAGCGCCCACCGCCGGGAACAGCGCCACCTGCAAGAGCTGCGCCCACTGCCCGTGGATGGCCATGAACGGCCTGCAAAATCTGGCCGACGTGCTGGAAAACGGCAGCAACGAAATCCATGTCGATCCCGAGACCGGCAAGCAGGCCGTGCGCGCGATCGACCGCATGCTCGATTTTGCGGCGGCAAAGAAAGCCAGGGCGCTGCCGGGCGGCGACCTGTCCAAAGA
This sequence comes from Massilia sp. H-1, assembly GCA_024703915.1. Taxonomy (GTDB): domain Bacteria; phylum Pseudomonadota; class Gammaproteobacteria; order Burkholderiales; family Burkholderiaceae_D; genus Telluria_A. The sequence goes on from CP087969.1 coordinate 5,705,321, forward strand.
AGGACAACTGTTTTCGGGAGTAGGCCCTGCATGACTAATTTGCGCAACCCATATGACCGCGAGGACGACGCACTGCAGTCGGCCTTCGAATCGAACCTGCTGGCCGCGCTGCTCGAAGACGTCGGCACCGGCGACCTGACGGCCCAGCTGGTGCCGGACGGCGTGCGCGTGCGCGCGCGTGATCGTGCGCGAAGACGCGGTCCTGTGCGGCGCCCCGTGGTTCCAGGGTGTCATGCTGGCCCTGGACAGCTCGATCGAGATCGACTGGCAGTACGGCGAAGGCGACATGATGAACGCCTAAGCAGCGTGGTGTGCACGATCGAGGCGCCGCCGCGCAGCCTGCTCACGGCCGAGCGCAGCGCGCTCAACTTCCTGCAGCTGATGTCTGGCGTGGCGACCAACACGCGCAAGTACGTGGAACTGGTGGCTTAAGCACCAAGGCGGCCATTCTGGATACCCGCAAGACCGTGCCGGGCCTGCGCCAGGCGCAAAAGTACGCGGTACGTGTCGGCGGCGGCCAGAATCAGCGCATGGCGCTGTTCGACGGCATCCTGATCAAGGAAAACCACATTGCGGCAGTAGGCAGCGTGGCCAAGGCGCTCAAGGCGGCCCAGGATCTGAATGCTTAGGCGTGTCGATCCAGATCGAGGTCGAGCACCTGTCGCAGCTGGCCGAAGCGCTGGAAGCGGGCGCCACCTCGGTCCTGCTCGATAATTTCCGAACTGCCCGCCATGCGCGAGGCGGTCACGCTCAACGCGGGCCGGGCCCTGCTCGAAGCGTCGGGCGGCGTGAACATGGAGAGCGTGCGCGCGATCGCCGAAACCGGCGTGGACCGCATCTCGATCGGCAGCCTGACCAAAGACGTCAAGGCCACCGACTACTCGCTGCGGATTATCGACTGAGCGGCTGCTGGTCTACATAGATCAGCTTCGCCGTATCGAAACCAAGCGCCTGGGCTTTACCGACCAGGCGCTTTTTTGTTGCCTCGTCCATGGTCGGGGTGCGCGAGAGCAGCCACAGGTACGACTTGTTGGGGCCGCTGATCATGGAATGGCTGTAGTTGTCCTGGTCCAGGTCAAACACGATGTAGGAACCGTAGAAGGGGCCGAAGAACGAGACCCGCAGGAACGCTTCGTCCGGCTTGCCGACAAAATAGGCTTTGCCCTCGGCCACTTTCCATTCTGATTTTTCGGCCTTGTAGCCGCGGTTGACGACCTTGATGCCGCCGTCCGCGCGCATGCTGTAGTCGGCCGTGACCTGGCTCAGCCCCCGTTCGAAACCATGGTCGAGGCGGGCGATTTCATACCACTTGCCCAGATACTTGTCGGCCTTGAAGCTGGCCACGGGCACGATCTGGTCGGGCTTGGAAATGCATCCGGTCAGCAGCAGCGCTGCCATGATCCACAGGGTTTTCATCGGCAATCCTTCGTGTGAGCGTGCAATTGGCGCCATTCTAGCGGAAGCGGGCCGCAGCGGTCTGTTAGCGCGCCAACAAAGCTTAAGCAGTACATGCTCGGCGGAATCTTCCACCTTGAATGCAAGCAAGTCGTCGGCGCGCGTCTTGCCCAGGTTGACGGCGGCGATCGGCTTGCCGATGGCCGCGGCCATGCGGCAGAAGCGATAGCCGGAGTACACGACCAGCGACGATCCGATCACCAGCAAAGCGTCGGCCGCTTCCATGGCGGCCAGGGCGGCGGCGGTGCGCGCGGCCAAGCACGCCGTCGCCGAAAAGACCACGTCCGGCTTGAGCATGCCGCCGCAATGGACGCACCAGGGCAGGTGGAATTGGGCCAGCGCGTCCGGCTCGAGTTGGGCGTCGCCGTCGGGCAGCGGGCGGGCGGCCACGCTTACCATGGCCGGATTGGCGTCGGCCAGCTGCTGCTGGACGAAGGTGCGCGTGAAGCGGGCCTGGCATTCCAGGCACACGACGTGATGTATATTGCCGTGCAATTCGAGGACGTCGGCGCTGCTTGGCTGCGCTGGTGCAGGCCGTCCACGTTCTGGGTCATGAGCTGGCCGATGCGTCCCTGCTGGGCCAGGGCGGCGAGCGCCAGGTGGGCGGGATTGGGGGCCGCGCGCGACAGCGTGGGATAGCCGACCATGCTGCGCGCCCAGTAGCGGCGCCGCACGGCGTCGTGGCGGATGAAGTCCGGCCCCTGGACCGGCGGCGAGCCGCGCCGCACGCCATCGCGGTCGCGGTAGTCGGGAATGCCGGAGGCCGTGCTCATGCTTAAGCGCCAGTCAGCACCAGCAGGTGCGGATGGCGCTCCAGGAAGTCGGCGAGGTGGTCGAGGGGAATGGGCATGGTCCCAATTCTAAGTCATCTGCGCGCCGAGAACACGATGCTTAGGCCACGATCAGGGCGAAGGCCAGCACGTGGTACAGGTGCGGCGTTTCGCCCAAAAACGCGGACGAGAACACGGCCGCGAACAAGGGCGTGAGATTGGTGAAGAAGGCCCCCACGCTCGGTCCCGCGCGCTGCACCCCGGCGCCCCAGCAGCGAAACGCGATGATGGCCGGGCCGATGGCCACGTACAGCAAGGCCGCCGCCACCGGCCAGCTCCAGGCGATGTGGACGTCGCCCAGCGTCCATTCGCTTACCGCGAACACGCTCGACCAGAGCACGCCGTAGACCACCTGGGCCAGCAGGAACACGGCCCAGTCGGCGCGTTCGGACGGCGGGTCCTTGTCCTTTTGCGTGAGCAGCCAGCTGTAGAAGGACCAGGCGATGGTGGCCACGATCATGAACAGGTCGCCCGCGACCAGGCGCATGGCCAGCAGCAGATCCCACTGGCCGCGGCACAGAACCAGCAGCACCCCGGCAATCGAGAGGATGGCGCCAGGCCACCTGGCGGCGCGTGACGGGCACGTGGAAGAACAGGGCGCCGGTCAGCATCATCCAGACCGGCATGCCTAACCGCGACCAGGGTCACGTTGATCGCGCTTGAACTGTGCAGGGCCAGGTACTGGAAGGAGTTGTACAGGCCGATGCCGAGCAGGCCAAGCAGCGCGTAGCGGCGCCAGTGGGTCAGCAGCGCGCCGCCGGGACGGAACAGGGCGCGCCCGAGCGGCAGCAGGATCAGCATCGCGATCGACCAGCGCAGCAGGTTGAGCGTCATCGGCGGCACGGCGTCGCGCACGAGGCGCCCCACGATCGCGTTGCCTGCCCACAGCAGCGGGGGCAGGGTGAGCAGGGCGATGGTGGAAGGTGAGAGTTTCGAGGTCATGGCGACGTCGTCCTCGCGCAGGCGGGGACCTATAGCACGCTGGAAGACTCCGGACGCGTGCCATGGGCCCCCGCCTGCGCGAGGGCGATGGTTCAGCGGCGCGCGGGAGTGAGCACGCTTGGCAGGGCCTTTGGCAGGGTGTTCGGGTAGTCGCGGCTGGAAGTGCAGGCCGCGGCTTTCGCGCCGCGTGAGCGCGCTGTTGACGATCAGCGAAGCCACGTCGACCAGATTGCGCAGTTCGAGCAAGTCGTGCGTGATGCGGAAGTTGCGGTAGTACTCGTCGATTTCTTCCTTGAGCAGCGCGATCCGGTGCTGCGCCCGTTCCAGGCGCTTGGTGGTGCGCACGATGCCCACGTAGTTCCACATGAAGCGGCGCAGCTCGTCCCAGTTGTGGGCGATGACGACTTCCTCGTCGGCGTTGGTGACGCGGCTCTCGTCCCAGGCCTAAGCAGCGACGGCGTGTCGGTCTTGGGCATGGCCGCGATCTCGTGGGCGCAGGCGCGGCCCACGACCAGGCATTCGAGCAGCGAATTGCTGGCCAGGCGGTTGGCGCCGTGCAGGCCGGTGCAGGCGGTCTCGCCGACCGCGTACAGGCCAGGCACGTCGGTGCGACCGGCCAGGTCGGTGACGATGCCGCCGCAGGTGAAGTGCACGGCCTAGCACCACGGGAATCGGTTCCTTGGTGATGTCGATCCCCAGTTCCAGGCAGCGCGTAAATGGTCGGGAAGTGCTCCTTGAGGAATTCCGGGCTCTGGTGGCTGATGTCGAGGTGGACGTAGTCGAGACCGCGCTTTTTCATTTCGAAGTCGATCGCGCGGGCGACCACGTCGCGCGGCGCCAGCTCGCCCCGCTCGTCGTACATCGGCATGAAGCGGGTGCTAAGCCGCGGCGCCTGCTTCGGGCGGCAGCTTGAGCAGGCCGCCTTCGCCGCGGATCGCTTCGGTGATCAGGAAGGACTTGGCGTACGGGTGGTACAAGCAGGTCGGGTGGAACTGGATGAATTCCATGTTCGAGACGCGGCAGCCGGCGCGCCAGGCCATGGCGATGCCGTCGCCGGTGGCGGTGTCGGGATTGGTGGTGTACAGGTAGACCTTGCTTGCGCCGCCGGTGGCCAGCACCGTGTGCTCGGCTTCGAAGGTCAGTACCTGGCCGGTTTTTTCATCCTGCACGTACAGGCCGTAGCAGTGCGGCTGGCTGCCGCCGGTGGCCTTGATGCCCAGCTTGTCGGAAGTGATGACGTCGATCGCGCAATGCTGCTCGAACAGCGAGATGTTCGGGTGCGCCCGCACCTTCTGTTCCAGCGTGACCTGGACCGCGTGGCCGGTGGCGTCGGCCGCGTGGATGATGCGGCGCTGGCTGTGGCCCCCTTCGCGGGTCAGGTGGAAGCCCAGTTCGGCGCTCGGATCGCGCGTGAACGGCACGCCCTGTTCGATCAGCCATTCGATCGCTTCGCGGCCGTGTTCGACGATGAAGCGGGTGGCCGCCTCGTCGCACAGGCCGCCGCCATGCATGACCAGGGTGTCGTCGATATGCTGCTGGTGGGTGTCGCCCGAATCGAGCACGGCGGCGATGCCGCCCTGGGCCCAGTTGCTCGCACCGTCCAGCAGCGCGCTTGGAAATGATGGCCACTTTGCGCGTTTGCGCCAGGTGGAGGGCAACCGACAGGCTAGAAGCAAGGCCGCTGCCGACAATAGCGACGTCAAATTTCATGATGAGCGTGTTGTTTTGTACAGATTCATCACTATAGACTATTTGCCACACTGCCGTCTCATCGGCATGGGAAATGGCCGGGCTTAGCTTGTTCGTAGTCAATGCTTGCCATGCGGGTCTCCGCCACACTCAAGGGGCTGTTTTTATCCCCTGGTCGGAGGAGCCCCGTGATCCGGATTTTCAATCACTACGTTTCCAAGATGGCATTTATCTTGCTATCGCTGGAACTGGTGATGTTGCTGGCCACGGTCAGCGTGGCGTCGGCGATCTGGGTCTCGGACGGGCTCGCCTACTTCCAGTCCCGTCAATCTGTATATTTCCTCGCTCACCTTTGCGCTGGTCATCATCTTCAGCATGAGCGCGCTCGGCATGTACCAGCACAGCGCGCGAAGGCTTGCGGACCACCTTGTTTCGGATCATGCCCTCGTTCGCGCTCGGTTTCGCGCTGCTCAGCGCGCTCATCGCGATCCGGCCCGATCTGTCGGTCGGGCGCGGCGTCAGCAGCGTCATCTTCGCGCTGGGCGCCACCGGCGTCGTGCTGACCCGGCTGGTGGTGTTCAAATCGGCCGAGTCGGCCCTGCTGGAAGCGCGCCTGATCTTCGTCGGCGCCGGACCGCTGGCCCGGGAATGCATGGAGCTGGCGTTTCGCAAGTTTGGCTTTCATCAATTTAGCGTGGTCGGCTGCCTGCCGGTCGACGGCGAGGACAGTTGCGTGTGCGACAGCTACCTGCTGCCCATGGCCGAGTCACTGCTGACCATGGCCCAGAAATACGAAGCGAGCGAGATCGTGGTGACCGTGGGCGAACGGCGCGGCAGTGCTTTTCCCATCGAACAATTGCTCGAGTGCGCGCTGGGCGGGGTGCGCGTGATCGACGCCGCCACCTTTTCGAGCGCGAAGCCTGCCAGATCCGGCTCGACTCGCTGCAGCCGAGCTACAGGAATTCGCGCTTGACCTTGAGGATCTCGATCATTTCGAGCACGCCGCGGCTGGCCGCGTAGACCGCGCCCGACCAGGACCAAGCGCGGGGATCGCCCTCGTCGCCGAACTGGGCGACCTTGGACAGGTCGACCGAGCCGACCAGGTCGGCCAGGTCGGCCGTGGTCGGGTCGTGCGGCGCGTAGGTGCCGATGCCGCTGCGCCCCCGATTCGGACACGAAGAAGCGTTCCACCGGCATGTGCATGAAGTCGCCGGAGAACTGGTCTTCGAGGCGCGGCGGCAATGGGGGCAGATGTCGCCGGTGATGTCGATCCCGTAGGTGTTGCGGCAGCTCGCGCGCATGGTGTGCGGGACCAGGTGCAGCGGCGATTCGTGGACCGGACAGCCTAAGCAATGGCGTACAGGGCGCCGTCGTCGGTATAACTGTATTCTTCCAGCGCGCTTGAGCAGGATGACCAGCGTGGACTTGCCGCCCGACGGCGGCCCCAGCAGGAGCAGCAGGCGCCGCCCGACCTCGGACCCGGCCGCGGCGGCCTTGAAATAGTCGATCACGCGCTCGAGCGCTTCGTCGATGCCGAACAGGTCTTCTTCAGACAGGCGACAGCGCAGATGGTCTTGCTCGCCGGTGACGCAGGTGGCGCGGATCATGTCCCAGATGTACTGGTGCGAGGTGCGCGCCAGTTGCTGCGGCGCTTGCGGCAGCAGTTGTTCCATGAATTGCGAGAACGGGCCGGACCAGTGCCCGGCGCGGTGCTGGCGCGTGAACAGGTTCAGGCTGCTGAGAAATTGCGCCCTGGGATCCGCGTGCTGCTCGTCATGGTCGTCGCTCACTGTTCCTCCGCTGATATAGGCCCTTTTTCAAAGTATCAGCGCGCACAGCATCGAACGGATGACGGGCATCAAAGTGCGAGAGTGAACCATTCTGCGCAATTACGGGCTCATGCAGGCACAAACAACAACGGCGCCCGCAGGCGCCGTCGTCAATGCAGCAGGCAGCGCTTAGAAGCGCGTGTTGAGCGTCACACGCACGGCGCGCGGCGAGCCCGGCGTGATGTTGTTGTTATTGTTGGCCGATGCCCAGTACTCCTTGTCCAGCAAGTTCTCGATGTTCATCTGCAGCTGCACGTTCTTGTTCAGCTTGTAGAACAGCGCGCTGTCGATGCGGGTGAAGGCGGGCAGGGTGACCGTGTTGTCGACCGCGGCATAAATCTCGTCGTGGTAAACCACGCCCAGTGCCGCGCCCCATTGCTGATTGAAGTCGTAACGATTCCACAGCGACAGGCTGTGGGTCGGCACCATCGACAGGGTCTTGCCGGTCAGGACGGTACTGCCGGGCATGTACTTGAGCTTGGCATCCTGCCAGGCGTAGCCACCCATGATGCTCCATGCGGCGCTCAGCTTGCCGGACAGACCCAGTTCCACGCCTTTGCTGGTCTGGCCGTCCAGCAGCAGGCTGCGCGTGTTGTCGAGTGGATCGGCAACCACGACATTGCTGCGGTCGAGTTTGTAGATGGCGGCACTGGCCGACAGGTCCGGCGTGATGTCCCACTTCGCACCGAATTCCAGATTCTTGAATTGTTCCGGATCGAAATCGCGGTTGGCGCCCGTCAGCGAACCGAGCTGGTCATCGGCGCGCGGCACGAAGGCGATGCTGTAACTGCCGTACAGCGACACCGCTTCGACCGGCTTGTAGACCAGGCCCACGCGCGGCGAGACCGGCGTGTCGCGCACTTCCAGCGACGGCGTGGCGCCCGCGGCGTAGTTGTCGAACTTGACGTTGAAGCGGTCGTAGCGCAGGGCTTAGCCACGACTTGCCATTGCGGCGAGAACTCGATCTGGTCCTGGACATAGACCGAGGCCACGGTGGCCACGCCATGGTTGTTGGCATCGGTGGCCGACGGTGCGAACACGACCGTGCTTAGAGCGAAGACCGGATTGGCGATCGGCACCAGGGTCGACGTGGCGCCATTGAAGCGGCCCGTCTTGCGCAGGTTGTCCGTTTCCTGGCGGCCCAGCTCGAGGCCTAAGCAACCAGCTTGTGGCGCACGGCGCCCGCGTTCAGCGTGTAGAACAGGTCGGTCTGATTGAACAGATTGGTGCGCTCGGTGGCGTTGCTATACGCGCCCAGCGCGACCTGGGTGCTGCCCAGGGCCACGGCTTGCGAGGAAAACACGTTCTGGTAGAACTTGTCATAGGTGGCGTAGCGGCTGCGGTTGCGAAGGCTCAGGCCGTTGCCGAAATCATGGTCGACCACGGCCGTGTAGGCGTTGGCCAGCACGGTCGCTTCGCTCAGCTCCGGGTTGCCGAAGAATTTGCCCGGGTCGGTGACCAGCGGCAGGCCGAGCAAACGAAGGCACGCCGCGGTCGGCGGTGCGGTCATCCTGGAAATGCTCGTAGCCGAGCACGATGCTGGTGTTCTTGCTTAAGCGCGAATAGCGAAGGTCGGATTGATGCCTTTGCGCTGCACATTGACATTGTCGTGGTAGCTGTCCGAGTCTTCCACCATCGCATTGAGGCGGAAGGCCACGCTGTCGCTCAAGGCCTGGCCGACGTCGGCCGTGGCGCGCCGGTTGCGCCAGGAACCGAGCGTCAGCGAGGCTTCCCGCACTGGCGTCCACAGCGGCTGCTTGCTGACCCGGTTGATCACGCCGCCCGAACCGCCGCGGCCGAAGATCATCGCGTTCCGAACCTTTGAGCGCTTCGACACTCTCAATGTTGTAGAAGTCGTGGAAGTACTGCACGTCGTCGCGCACGCCATCAATATAAAAGTCGCCGGTCGAGCTGTTGCCGCGGAACACGGCCGTGTCGCGGTTGCCTTCGCCCTGTGCCGTCACGATGCCGGGCACGTAGCGGATCACGTCAGCCATGCTCTGCATGTTCTGGTCGCGCATCAGTTCCTTGGTGATCACCGTGATCGCCTGTGGCGTGTCGCGCAGCAGGGTGTCGGTCTTGGTGGCGGTCGAGGTGGACTTGGCAACGTACTTGTTGTCAGGCGCACCGACGATCTTCACTTCCTGCAGGGTTGCTTCCAGGTGGCGTGGCCTGGGCAAACGCGCCCGCGCCGGTCGCGGCCAAAGCAGCTTAAACCAGCGCCAGACGGGCAGCAGCGGCAATCGGGGTCATGGTAGTGCGCACAGCAATCACGGAGTGGGACATGGCGAAATATTTAAAATGATAATGAGAATGACTCGCATTATGATTCATATTGATAGTTCTTGCAATGCACAATCCTTGACCTAGTGTAAGTTCGGACGCGCACAGATGCCTGCAGTGCCAGTCGCTACCATCGAAGCTTCCTTGAGTGCAGCGAAGGGGACGCTTCATGTACATTGTTTGCCGCAATGCCCACGCACGCAGCCTGCGTCCCTTGTTTGCGCTGGCCAGGCCCGTGCTGACCGGAACCACCGCGCATGACGGCGAACACGGCCGCCTCAAGCGCTAGCGGGGGCAGGGGCGCCGCCCGGCACGTCCGAGTCGCTGCAGGCCCGGCGCCTGGCGCGCATGCGCCGCCTTGCCACGGGTTTGCTGGTGCTGATGGCGGCCGTGTTTGTCGGCGCCCGCCTGCTGGCGCCGGAGCGGCCCGGGTTCGGCTTTGTGGCCGCCTTCGCCGAAGCGGCCATGGTGGGCGCGATCGCCGACTGGTTCGCCGTGACGGCCCTGTTCCGCCATCCGCTGGGGCTCAGGATTCCCCACACCGCCATCATTCCGGCCAACAAGGAGCGCATCGGCGAGAACCTCGGCAGCTTCCTTGAGCACAATTTCATGAACTACGAGGTGGTCCACGGCGAGCTCAGAACGCATCGATTTTGCTTAAGCACCGCGGCCCAGTGGCTGGGCTTAGCCCATGAATGCCCGTGCGCTTGCCGCCCAGGTCACGAGCGCGGTGCCAAGCCCTGCTGCGCATGACGGCAGACAAGGATGCCGCCGCGACGTGCTGCGCGACGCGCTGGCTTGGCGCGCTCCAGGATGTGCGGCTGGCGCCCATGCTGTCGAAACTGCTCAGCGCGCTCGCTGCCGGGCGCCAGCACCACGTGCTGCTTGAAAAACTGCTGGCCCTGGTGTCGGACGCGCTCGAGCGTCACCGCCCGTATATCCGGCAGAAAGTGCATGAAAACAGTCCGCGCTGGCTGCCAAAGACGATCGACGACAAGTTCTGCGAACGCCTGATGGTAGAACGTGCAAACGACGCTGGCCGACATCGAAGCCGAGGACAGCGAATGGCGCGTGCGTTTCCAGGCGGCGACCGAGGAACTGATCGAACGCCTGGCCACCTCCGAAGAATACGAGCAACAACTGCGCGCCTTGCTCGACAGCAGTCTCGGCCATCCCCTGTTCCGCAGCTACGCGGCCCAGGTCTGGGACGATGTGCGCGCCCGCTTGCTGGCCGATACGGGCGGCGTCGATTCGCGCATCGCGGCCCACCTCGAGCAGGCCGTGCTGGCCCTGGCGGCCGCGCTCGAGCGCAATGCGGCCGTGCAGGACAAGCTGAACGGCTGGATCCGCAGCTTCGCCGCCGAGACCATCGTCGCGCGGCGCGCTGATCGTCGACCTCGTGCGGCGCGTGATCCGCAGCTGGGATACCGCGACCCTGACACGCAAGCTGGAGCTGCACGTGGGGCGCGATCTGCAATATATCCGCATCAACGGCACCCTGGTCGGCGGGGTAGTGGGCTTGCTGCTGCATACCATCAGCCTCGCATTTTGACGGCCTTTTTCCAAAAACCTTGTTTTAATTCCAATGCAAAATCAATAAATCAGTACTAAAACAATATTTCCCGTGGCAAAATAGTCATTCTTTTTACTACTCAAGGTTGGACCAATGAAGAAACTGTCAGTCTTGGCACTTGCCATCGCTGCCCTGTGCGGCAGCGCGCAAGCGAGCGTGATTCAGATCGAAACCGCGAACGCCACCACCGCGCCGCTGGCCAGCGCCAACGATTACCTGGCAGCCGTCAACGCCGCCTTGCTGGGCGCCAGCTACGCCACGCAATTCGTGAGCAGCTATGACGCCATTTCGCACCAGGGCCTGTTCGGCGGCAATACGAACTTCGCCTTCAAATCGACCATCCAGTTCGACGTCGCCAGCGCAGCCAACTTCGGCTTCCGCGCCTGGCGTCGACTTCGGCCTCGGCGGCGCCATGTTCCTGGACGGCGTCGCGGTCGACTTCAAGTCGAACGACATGTGGTGGGCCGAGCAGCTACGCCGATGCCTCGCAATTCTTCGCCAGCGCCGGCGTCCTGGCGGCAGGCAGCCATACCCTGACCATCGTCGGCTTCGAAGGCTGCTGCGATGGCAATCAGCAAGCGCAGTTCCAGCAGGCTGGCGGTAACTGGACCAGCTTCCAGCAGCAACGACGGTCTGGTTGGCGTCGTACCCGAGCCAGCATCGATCGCACTGCTGCTGACCGGCGTGGGCCTGATCGGCGCCAGCCGCCGCCGCAAGGCAGCGCCTCAGGCGTAAGCCAAGCCCTTCCGGCGCGACCAGGCGCGGCACCCGCAAGGGTCCCGCGCTATTTTTTTCGTCTGTAATTTATTGGACAAGAAAGTGTCTGGGTGGCACGATAGCGGGAATGAACACACGCCTCTACGCCCGCCGCGCCCTGCAAGACTGCAATTTCCCTGGCCGTGCTCTACACGGCCCTCGGCTTTCTCGCCGTGCCCGCCGTTCTCACCAGCCAGGCGCAGTCGCTCGCCTCGGACAAGCTCCATCGCAAGCTGAGCATCGCCAAGGTCGATTTCAATCCCTTCACCCTGGCGCTGAGCATCGATGGCCTTAAGCTGATGGAGCCGCAGGGCAGCGAGGTATTCGTCAGCACCGAACGGCTTGCCGTCAATCTGTCCTGGCAATCGCTGTGGCGCCTCGCGCCCGTGATCGAGCAGCTGCGCGTCAGCAAGCCGTATGTGCACCTGGTGCGCGACAAGGCAGGGCACTACAGCATCGACGATATCCTCGCGCTGATCGCGAGCACGCCGCCATCGCCCGAACCGGCCCGCTTTTCGGTCAACAACATCGCCATCGACGGTGGCCAGATCGTGTTCGACGACCAGCCCGCTTCAAGCATCCACAAGGTTGACGCATTGCGTCTGGGCATACCGTCGCTGTCATCGATGCCTAAGCCGACGTGCAAGTGTTCGTCGAACCGCTGCTCGCGGCCACGGTCAACAGCGCGCCGCTGCTGCTCAAAGGAAAAGCGCGCCCGTTCGCCGAACCGCGCGACATGGCGGTCGACCTGCAGCTGGACAATGTGGATCTGCCGCGCTACCTCGATTACCTGCCGTACAAGCCCGCCTTCACGCTGCGCGGAGCGCGGCTGGACGCGCGATCACCGCCAGCTTCCGCCAGCCGCACGAACAAGGCCCAGCCCTGGTGCTGGGCGGACAGATTGGCCTGAAGGACATGGCCCTGTCGGACCCGGCGGACAAGCCGATGCTGAAACTGAAGACGCTCGCGCTGGACCTGGGCAGCATCGATGTGTTTGCTTAAGCAAGTTCGATCTGGCGCGCATCGCCATCGATGGCCTGGACGCCACCGTCGTGCGCGACGCCGCTTAAGCAATCTCAATCTGGACCAGCTTGCGGGACCATGCGCGCCCGCCGTGCCGGGCAAGAAGCCGGACAACACCGGCGTGCGCGTCACGCTCAAGGATTTCACGCTGCGCGACGCAGCGCTGAAGTACAGCGAGCCCGGCTTGCATACGGAACTGGACCGCTTCAACCTGGACGTGCAAGCGCTGGCCGCCGATACCGGCAAAAAAACCGTCACGCTCGGGGCGGTGCGCTCCGACAGTGCGCAGCTGGCACTGGCGCGCAGCAAGACGCGCGGCCCCGGTCAAGGCCGCAGCGGCCGGTGCCGACGCGCCGTATGCCGTCAATATCGCAACCGTGGCACTGCAGGGATGGTCGCTCAATGTCGACGACCGCAGCCACGACGAGCCGCTTGCCATGAGCTTCAGTCCGCTGGCACTGACCGTGCAGGATGTGTCGCGGGCGCCCGGCGCGCGCATGAAACTCGAACTCGACAGCGGCGCTTAAGCAAGAGCGGCAAGCTGGCGGCCAACGGCACCCTGGGCCTGTCGCCCCTGCACGTCGATCTGGCGCTCACGGTCGACAAGGTCAGCCTGTTGCCGCTGCAGCCGTATGCAACCGAATCGGTCAATCTGCGCCTGACCCAGGCGCTGTTCAGCGGCAAGGGCAAGCTCGCGCTCGATGAAAACGCGCGGTGTGCTCATTGGCGGCTTCAAGGGTGACGCCAGCGTCGACCGCCTGGCGACCGTCGACAAGGCCAGTTCCAGCGACTTCGTGAGCTGGAAGTCGCTCGCGCTGGACGGCATGGATGTCACGCTCGAACCATTCGCCCTGCGCATCAGCAAAGTGGCGCTGTCCGACTTTTCGCGCGCGTGATCATCGACCCGACCGGCCGCATCAACCTGCAGGACATCCGCCGCACCGAGGCCAGCGGCGAACGCAGCCTGACCGATGCTTAGGCGAACGCGCCAGCGCCCCGGCGCCGGTGGCGGCCGCGCCTGCTGCCGCGGCCGCCGCGCCGCCAGCCCAGCCGCTGCCGCCGATCCGCATCGATTCCCTGGTGCTCAAGGGCGGGCGCGTGCGCTTTACCGACAACTTCATTCGTCCCAATTATTCGGCCAGCCTGCAGGAACTGGGCGGCACGGTGACCGGCCTGTCGTCGGCGCCGGACGCGAATGCCAATGTTGCCGTGCGCGGCGTGGTGAATGGCGCGCCGCTGTCGATCGCCGGGCGCATCAATCCACTCAAGCGCGACCTGTTCCTCGACATCAAGGCCGAAGTGCGCGGCATCGAACTGGCAACCCTGTCGGCCTATTCGGACAAGTATGTCGGCTATGGCATCGACAAGGGCAAGCTCTCGTTCGACGTGGCCTACCAGCTTGACCAGCGCCAGCTCAAGTCCGAGAACCGCCTGATCCTCGACCAGCTCACTTTCGGCAACGAAAGCACCAATCCGGACGTGAAAAAGCTGCCGGTGCGGCTGGCGGTCGCGCTGCTGAGCGACCGCAACGGCATCATCGACATCAGCGTGCCGGTCGGCGGCACGCTCGACGATCCGGAGTTTTCGATCGGTGGCATCATTCTCAAGATCATCGGCAACGCGATCGTGAAGACCGTGACCTCGCCATTCGCCTTGCTGGCCTCGGCCTTCGGCGGCGGCGACGAAATGTCGACGCTCGAGTTCGACGCCGGACGCGCCGTGATCGCCCCCGCTGCAGAAAGCAAACTCAGTGCGCTGGCCAAGGCGCTGACCGAGCGCCCCGGGCTGAAACTCGACATCGCCGGTCACGCCGATCCGGCGCTCGACCTGGAAGCGCTCAAGCACGTCGCGCTCGAACGCAAAGTGCGCACGATCAAGACGCGCGACCTGCAGGAGGCCTAAGCACAGAACTGCTTACGTAGGCGGTGTGGTCGTCGGCAAGGATGAATATCCGACCCTGTTGCTGCGTGCCTTCAAGGCGGAGACCTTCAAGAAGCCGCGCAGCAGCGATCGGTTTCCAAAAGACACTCAGCCAGGCCGAGATGGAGCAAATGATCATCGCCAACGTGCAAGTCGACAACGACGACCTGCAATCGCTGGCGCGGCGCCGCAGCCAGGCCGCCAAGGATTGGCTGACCAAGACCGGCCAGGTGCCGGACGACCGGATCTACATTGTCGCTTCGCACGATACCGAGGGCGCATCCAAGGATGGCAAGGCGCCCACGGCGCGTGTCGATTTCGCTCTGCGCTAAAGCAAGGAAATAACTCTCAGGCGCACAGCTCCAGCACCAGGCCGCGCAGCCAGCGGTGCGCCAGATCCGCGTCGAAGCGCGGGTGCCATAGCAGCGACACGGTCAGCCCCGGCACCGGAAACGGCAGCGGAAAGCTGTACAGTCCCGCGCGCAGCTTGCCGGTCTGCCGTTCCGGCACGGTCGCGATCAGATCCGAGGCGGCCGCCAGTGCCAGCGCGCTGGAAAAGCTGCCCACCATCGTCGCCACCGTGCGCTGCAAGGCTAGCGGCGCCAGTGCATCGTCCACCGGACCGCCCTCGACGCCGCGGCGCAGACACCGCGATATGGCGGCCATGGGCATAGCGGGCAGCGCTCAGTTCGCCTTCGCACAGGGGATGGCCGGGCCGCACCACGCCGATGAAACGGTCATGGAAGAGGGTGCGCAAGCGCACTTCGGGCCGGGTTGCCGCACCGGCCACGCCGATATCGAGATCGACCGTGCCGTCGCGCAGTCCCGTGCTTTCCTTGTCGGACTTTGGCACGAAGCACAGGCGCACGCCCGGCGCCTCTATGGCGGCGCGCGCAATCAGGGCCGGGCCGACGTTTTCCACGAATCCCTCGCGCACCCGCAGCGTGAAGCTGCGCGACAGCGCCTGCAGCTCGAGGCGGTCGGCCGGACGCAAGACCGCTTGCGCTTCCTGGACCAGCTTAGCTGACTTGATCGCGCAAGTCGAGCGCGCGGGGGGTGGGCACCAGGCCGCGGCCGGCTGCGCACCAGCAGCGGGTCGCCGGTGGCTTCGCGCAGGCGCGCCAGTGCACGGCTCATGGCGGACGGGCTCAGGTGAAGCCGCTGCGCCGCGCGCGCGACGCTGCCCTCGGCCAGCACGGCATCCAGGGTCAGCAGCAGGTTGAGATCGGGACTGGTCATATTGTCAGTGTAGCAAAATCTGTTATGGCATGGCGTCTGGTGCACGAATAAGCTGCAGATGACGCGCCTTCCGCCATGTCAGTCCTGGCGCTATCGTGGTGGCAGATCACCGAGGAGTCCACCATGCAAGCACATAGCGCCGCGCTGTCCGCCGCCGCCCCCCACCCAGGCCGGGCGCTGACCGCCCTGGCCTTGTCCACCTTGCTTGCCGCCCTGGGCACCAGCAGCGCCAACGTCGCGCTGCCGTCGCTGCAGCAGGCCTTCGGCGCACCTTTTCCGATGGTGCAATGGGTTGTTCTGGCCTATCTGCTGGCCATCACGGCGCTGGTGGTCAGCGCCAAAGCAAACTGGGCGACCTGGTCGGGCGCAAGGCGCTGCTGCTGGCCGGACTGGCCCTGTTTTCCCTGGCCTCGGCCCTGTGCGCGGCGGCGCCCACGCTGGACTGGCTGATCGGCGCCCGGGCGCTGCAGGGAACGGGGGCGGCCGCCATGATGGCGATGACCATGGCGCTCGTGGGCGAGAGCGTGGCGAAGGAGAAAGCGGGCAGCGCCATGGGCTTGCTGGGGACCATGTCGGCCGTGGGCACGGCACTCGGCCCGTCGCTGGGGGGCGCCCTGGTCGCGCTATGGGTGGGAGGCCATCTTCCTGCTCAATTTCCCCTTGGGTATCATCACGCTCCTGCTGTGTCACCGTTTTCTGCCAGCTGAACGGCCGCGCGGGCCGTCCGGGCGCACCGGTATCGACCATCCCGGCACGATCTTACTGGCCATCACGCTGGCAAGTTACGCGCTGGCCATGACGACCCGGCACTTCCTGCTGCTGGGCATGGCGGCAGCGGTGCTGGTGCTGTTCGTGCTGTGGGAAAGGAGGGCGCCAGCGCCGCTGATTCCCCTGGTCCTGTTCCGCGACCGCGCGTTACGTACCGGCTTCGCCACCAGCGCGCTGGTCACGACAGTGGCCATGGCGACACTGGTGGTCGGGCCGTTCTACCTCACGGCAAGCCTGGGGCTGAGCGCGGCTGCGACGGGACTGGCGATGGCCTGCGGACCAGTCGTGGCGGCGCTGGCGGGCATGCCAGCCGGCCGCCTGGTCGACCGCTGCGGCGCGCACAGCATCGTGCTGGCCGGTTTGCTTGTGATGCTGTCCGGCTGCATCTTGCTGGCGGTGCTGCCGCTGGCAGCCGGCGTGGCTTAGCTACGTGGGCGCGCTGGCAGTGCTCACGGCCAAGCTACGCGCTGTTCCAGGCGGCCAACAATACGGGCGTCATGCAGCGGGTCGCTGCCGGGCAGAAGGGTGTGGCTTCGGGCATGCTCAACCTGGCGCGCAACCTGGGACTGATCAGCGGCGCCTCGCTGATGGGCATGATTTTCGCGCTGGGCGCCACTGCTTAAGAAGGGGGGGATGCGCCAGACCTTTGGATGGGCGGCGGCGCTCACGGCGCTCGCGCTCGGTATTGCGGCCGTGTTCGGAGGGCGCAGCGGCGGCGGCTCCTGCGCGACGGTGCGATAAGCAAGGTCAGGGCTGCAGCGCTTAAGACAAAAGCCGGCCTTCTGAGGCGCCGCGTCAGCTGCTGCGCGCCGCTTCGGCCGGGGCGGACAGGGGCAGCGACAAGGTGAAGCAGGTGCTTGGCGCCGGGCACGCTCTCGACCTGGACTTTACCGCCCAGCACGCCCGTCACGATGTTGTGGCTGATGCTCAGGCCCAGGCCGCATCCGCCGGTGCCCAGCTTGGTGGTAAAGAAGGGGTCGAAGATGCGGTGCAGATAGTCGGCCGGTATCCCGAGTCCGTTGTCGCTGACCCGCACCTCGACCCAGCCTTCCTCGGCCAGCGCGGCCGTGATGGAAATGGTGCCGCCCGTGCGGCCCTCGAAGCCATGCAGGATGGCGTTGTTTATCAGATTCATCAGGACCTGGCCGAACGGGCCGGGGTAACTGTCCATCCGTATGCCTGCGGGCACGTTCTGATCGACCAGGTGGCCGGTCTTGCTGATGGTTGGCGACAGCGCGCCCACGTTCTCGGCGATCACTTCGGCCAGGTCGAACTTGCGGCGCTGGGAGCTGGTCTGATCGACCGCCACTTGCTTGAAGCTGGTCACCAGATTGGCCGAGCGCACGATATTGCGCGTCAACAGGTCGGCCGCCTGGGAGGTGTCGTTGATGAAGCGTTCCACCGCCGAGCGGGGTCAGACCCGAGGCAAACTTGGTGGCGAAGGCTTCGGTCCGCTCGGCCAGGGTGCTGGCAGCGGTCAGGCTGTTGCCGATCGGCGTGTTCAATTCATGGGCGATGCCCGCCACCAGCGAACCGAGTGCGGCCAGCCGCTCGCTGCGGCCCAGCTCTTCATGGGCGCGGTTGAGCGTTTCCAGGGCGCTGGCCAGGTCGCGGTTGGCGGTGGCCAGGTCGCGGTTGGTCTCGGCCAGTTGCTGGCGGTCGCGCGCCAGGTCGGCCGTGCGTTCGCTCACGCGCAACTCGAGCGACTCATTGAGCTTGATGATCTTTTCCTGCTCGGCTTGCAGCTTGGCGTTGAGCATGACCTTCTCGGCGACCGAGCCGCGCAGATTGGCGCTCATTTCATTGAGCTTTTTCGCCAGCACGTGCAATTCGTGGCGGCCGCGGTCCTTGAGGACGAACACGCTGTCGCCCAGATTGTCGATATTGAGTTCGCCCACGAAGTCGCTCAGCTGGCGCAGCGGGCGCCCGAGGAAGCGCTGGACGACATAGAAAAAGATGAACCACAGCGCAATGGTCTTGATGACCGAATTGACGAGGATCAGCAGAAAACCATACTGCACCTGCTTGACCACGATCCGCTGGTTCGAATAGACGGTCCAGCTGCCGATCTTTTGCACGGTGCCCGATTCGCCCTTGAACAAGATGGGGAATTCGCGGCTGAAGGTTTTTTCCAGCAAGCCGTCGCTGCGCCGCACTTCCACCATGCCGCCTAGGCACCATCGGCCTGCAACTGGCGGCCCTTGCGGTCGCTGACGGCGCCGACGGCATCGACAATCTCGCCGCTGTCGTTCTCGACCTTGACGCCTTCGACCACCGGCAAGGCGCGCATGCCGCCCAGAATTCCGCGCAGGATGTCATCGTTATAGCGCCACATGGCATCGGCGATGCCGGGCCCGAAGGTTTGCTGCATGGCGTCGATCTCGCGCAGCACGCCTTCCTGGGTATGCTTGTACTCGGCCGCCAGCTGGATGGTGGTGACGACCACGGTGACCAGGAAATAGCAGGCGAAAATGATGCGCAACAGGCGCGCCGCGATCGAGTCGATCAGCAAGGGGCGCAGTTCGGCGTCCTGTGCGGCAGGCTGCGGCGTTTTCGGTTCGGATTGTGCGGGTTCACCCATTAAAACCATCGTTTCTCGATGTCTTTGTATTTGCCGTTGCCACGGATGATGGCATAACCCTGGTTGAATTTGGCCAGATAGCGCGCCCCGTCCGGGGAATTCTTGGAAAATGCCATGTACAGGCCGGGCGTGGCGACCGTGCTTAAGCCACCTTGAACTTGCCGCCAAAGGCATCGGGATAGCGGCGGAACAGGGCGTCGGCGATGCGCTGCTCGGCTGCCATGTACTCGATGCGTCCGGCTTGCAGCATCTTGAATCCCTGTTCATTCTTGTCGACCACCTTGCGCACGATCTTCTTGTTGAGATCGAACTCGTCCCCATGTATTCGTAATCGCGCGCCACGCCCACGGTCTTGCCTTCGAGCTTGGCGGCGTTCATCGCCTGGGCGGCGGAACCGGCCAGCGCGTACACATTCATGTGGGTAGTAAACAGGGGATGGTCGTGCCACAGATAGTGCGGGGCGATCATGCCGTTCGGCACCGCGTCGAAACAGCCGACCAGCTTGCCCGCGCGCCTTGGCCAGGCAGCGCACATAGGGCAGCACTTCGAATTCGGCCTTGATCCCGACGGCGGCAAACGCTGCGCGCACCACATCGACCGCAAAGCCTTGCGCCTTGCCGTCGACCACCGAGGAATAGGGGGCCCAGTCATCTTCGGCGCCGACCGTGATGGTTTGCGCGCCTGCGCTCGCGCACAGCGCCAGCAGCGGGATAATTTTGCTCAGAAATGCAATCACGTTCGCCCCACCGAAGTTGACAATGTTCACACGTGCGTAACAAAGAATTCCACAATTCAAGTATCCGCCAAAAATGCTTGTACGCCAAGAGTTGCGTGACAAAGCGGCGCAGCGATACGGGGATAATGCAGGCAGGGAAGGGGGGGCGGGGAGAGACGAGGCAAGCCGCCGCGTGCTGGCACGCGGCGGAGGCAGAGCGGAATTACTTTTCGACGAAGGCGCGTTCGATCACGTAGTCGCCTGGCTGACCCTGGCCCGGCGAGATCACGAAGCCGCGCGTCGAGCAGGGCGCAGGTATCGGCCAGCATGGCCGGGCTGCCGCAGATCATCACGCGGTCGTTGGCCGGATCGAGCGAAGGCAGGCCGATATCGTTGGCGAGCTTGCCGCTGGCGATGACGTCGGTAATGCGGCCTTCGTACTTGAACGGCTCGCGGGTCGCGGTTGGGTAGTAGATCAGTTGTTCACGCACCAGGTCGCCGATGAATTCGTTTTGCGGCAAGCCTTCGGTGATGTAATCGGCATACGCGAATTCGCTGACCATGCGCACGCCATGCACCAGGATCACTTTTTCGAAACGGGCATAGGTGTCCGGATCCTGAATGATGCTCATGAACGGTGCCAGGCCGGTGCCGGTGCCGAACAGATAGAGGTTCTTGGCTGGTTTCAGGTCGTCCAGCAGCAGCGTGCCGACCGGCTTGCGGCTGACCAAGATCTGGTCGCCTTCGCGCAGGTGCTGGAGGCGCGAGGTGAGGGCGCCGTCCTGGACTTTGATGCTCAGGAATTCGAGATGTTCTTCATAGTTCGGGCTGGCAATGCTGTAAGCACGCATCAGCGGACGGCCTTCGACTTCCAGACCGATCATCACAAAGTGGCCGTTGTGGAACCGCAGGCTCTTGTCGCGGGTGGTCTTGAAACTGAACAGGGTGTCATTCCAGTGGTGGACGGACAAGACGCTTTCGGTGTTGAAATTCGACATGCTGTTTCTTATTCACAAATGTTAATCGGTTCAAGCCGCACGGAAACATGGCCGGGACCAATGATATCGGAAATTTGTTTCCGGCGCTCAACGCCCTCGGCGCAGTGCCCGGAGTACAGGGCACATTGATGGCAAACAAACAAGGGGAGGGCGGCATTGATCCTCGCCGCAGGCAATCCGGCTGATAACGCAGAGCTCTGCAGCTTGCCCAAAACTTCAGCAGACCGCGTCTTCTAGTTTTGATGTGGGTCAAGGATTGAGCAGGCTTGCATCGCTTACAGTGAATAAATAGTAATAGCGACCGCATCTTGCTGTGATGCACGACGTATAGGATGCCATGAAATTCCTCGAACAAGCACCGCGTTTTCTCTTCTTTACCGGAAAAGGGGGCGTAGGAAAGACCTCGATCGCCTGCGCGACTGCCGTCCGCCTCGCTCAGTCCGGGCAGCGCGTGCTGCTGGTCAGCACGGATCCCGCCTCGAACGTGGGGCAGGTGTTCGGCATTAATATTGGCAACACGATCACTGCGGTCCCCGCCGTGCCGCGCCTGTCGGCGCTGGAAATCGACCCCAAGGCGGCGGCCGGACTGTATCGCGACCGGCTGGTCGGCCCCCGCGCGCGGCGTGTTGCTAAGCCGACGTGGTGCGCGCCATGGAAGAGCGGCTGTCCGGGGCTTGCACCACTGAAATCGCCGCGTTCGATGAATTTACCGGCCTGCTGACCGATGCCGCGCTCGAGCATGAATACGAGCACATCATTTTCGATACCGCGCCGACCGGCCATACGATACGCCTGCTGCAACTGCCGGGCGCCTGGAGCGCATTTCTCGACCAGGGCAAGGGAGATGCTTCCTGCCTCGGTCCGCTGGCTTAGCCTGGAAAAGCAGCGCGAGCAATACCATGCCGCGGTCGCGGCGCTGGCATCGCCGGAGCGCACCCGCCTGATCCTGGTCGCCCGGGCCCAGGCGGCCACCCTGCGCGAGGCGGCCCGCACGCATGAGGAACTGAGCGCGATCGGTCTGTCGCGTCAATACCTGGTCGTCAACGGCGTGCTGCCCGCAAGCGAAGCGCAGCATGACCGGCTGGCCCGGGCGATGCGCGAACGCGAACAGGCGGCCCTGGCGGCGATGCCCGCCTGCCTGCAAGCCCTGCCACGCGACCTGATCGCACTGAAACCGTTCAACCTGGTCGGGCTGGCAGCGCTGCATGGACTATTTGCCGACGAGGCCCCGTTGCCGGTGAGCGCCAGCGACGCGCCGTTCACGTTTGCCGCGCCGACCCTGTCGGCCCTGGTCGACGCCATCGCGGCCGACGGGCATGGCCTGGTGATGGTGATGGGGAAAGGCGGCGTCGGCAAGACGACTATCGCCGCCGCCGTGGCGGTGGCACTGGCGCGGCGCGGACTGCCCGTGCACCTGACGACCACCGACCCGGCTTTAGGCCACCTGGCCGACACGCTGGACGGCAAGTCCGACCAGCTGACAGTCGGGCGAATCGACCCGGCCGTGGAAAGCGAACGCTACCGCCAGCAAGTGCTGCGCACCAAAGGGGCGGGCCTGGACGCGGCCTAAGCCTGGCCGTGCTGGAAGAGGACCTGCGTTCGCCATGCACCGAAGAAATCGCGGTATTTCAGGCGTTCTCGCGTGCCATCCGCGAGGCTTAAGCAAGAAGTTCGTCGTGATGGATACGGCCCCGACCGGCCACACGCTCTTGCTGCTCGACGCGACCGGCGCTTACCACCGCGATGTGGCGCGCCAGATGGGCACGGCTTAAGCATGCACTTAGTCACGCCCATGATGCAACTGCAAAACCCCGGGCTGACCAAGGTCTTGCTGGTCACCCTGGCCGAAACGACCCCGGTGCTGGAGGCGGAGAATCTGCAGGACGACCTGATGCGGGCCGGGATCACCCCGTGGGCCTGGATCGTGAATAACAGCGTCGCCGCCGCGCAACCCCATTCGGCCTTGCTGCGCCAGCGCGCCGCCAATGAGATGAAGGAAATCGACGCCGTCGCCACCCGCCATGCGCAGCGTTACGCGGTCGTCCCCTTGCTCGCGGCCGAGCCGGTGGGCGTGGAGCGCCTGCTGGCCTTGTCGGCACCAGTGCGGCTGTAGGGACGGCGCAGGGCGGAACTTAATCTGCATCATATATTTTTGAAAATCGAAGTCCTATAGTCAGTTTGTCGGCGTGCGCTTGCGCTGCGCCACCTCTCTCAAGGAGCAAGCAATGATCCTGGTTCGCTGCTTTATCACACTGGCCTTCATGGCTGCCAGCGGCAGGCGGCGCTGGCCGACACCGACTGCAGCGATCCGATCGCCGAATGGAAGCCGCGCGAAGCCTTGCATCGGGAGGTGCAGGCGCGCGGCTGGACCGTGCAGCGCATCAAGGTCGACGACGGCTGCTACCAAGTCAGGGGAACCGACCGCCTGGGCAACAAGGTCAAGGCAAAGTTCGCGCTTAGCCACGCTGCGCATACGCAGTCTGGAAGTCGAATTCGGCCCGAACGGCGATGCCTCGGACTATCTGCGCCCGCGGCCTGCGGGCGGTGAACAACAGGGGCCAGCCATCCGGCAAATAAAGGAAATCACCAATGAAAAACTTGATCACCCGTGCCTGCATGGCAAGCGCGCTGGCCCTGCCTTTGGCCGTGCAGGCCCGTCCCGTCGTGCTGACGACCCAGTTGCAAGCCTACGGCGGCAACGGCGCCTACCTCGCCTTTTACGTGACCGACGCTGCTTAAGCAACTACAAGAAGACCTTGTGGGTCGCGGGCAAAAAATCGAAGTACTACAAGCATTTGAGCGCCTGGGCGCGGGGCCGGGGCTCAATCCGCGCGAGTTCGACGGCGTCAGCGGCGCCAGCGTCGGCAGCGGCAAGTCGCTCAAGGTGACGGTCGAACTGGCCGATGCACTGATCGACGCTTCACTACGAGCTGCGGGTCGACAGCGCCGTGGAAGACGGACGCGACAATCCGGCCGAAGCGCGTGCCACTGACCAAGGCTGCCGCATCTAAAGCTGGTCAAAGGGCGCGGCTACATCAGCGCCTTGCGTATCGATATGTAAGCCGGGCATGCTGCGTCAGCTTCACTCTGTCGCAGGCCTGCTGTGCGGCTTGCTGCTCTTCTTGCTGGGAATTACCGGCGCGATCCTGTCGCTCGATCCTGCACTCGACCGGCTCGGCACCAACTTGCTTGGCGCAGCTGAGCGTGGCCGACATGGCCGCCCGGGTCACGCG
The DNA here is from genome assembly GCA_024703915.1 of Massilia sp. H-1. GTDB lineage: Bacteria > Pseudomonadota > Gammaproteobacteria > Burkholderiales > Burkholderiaceae_D > Telluria_A. The sequence continues at coordinate 5,729,155 of CP087969.1, forward strand.
CCACTATCCGGGCGTCGAGCAGATACAGCGCACCCCGTCCGGCTCCTTGATCGTCTACTACAGCACCGACGCCGCCCCGGCGCGGTACAGGTCGACCCGCGCAGCGGCGCGGCCATCGCGCCGTATGTGCCGTCCACCTTCGTGCGCACGGTCAAGCAACTGCACCGCTCCCTGTTGCTCGATACGCCGGGCCGCCTTGCCATGCCGCGCCGGTGCGCTGGCGATGGTGCTGCTGTCCCTGTCCGGGATGGTGCTGCTGATCAAGCGCGTGGGCGGATGGCGGCAGGTGTTCAAGCCGCTGCACGGCAACCGCAGCCAGCGCTGGCACGCCACCGCAGGCCGTCTCGCCATCAGCTTAGCCTGCTGCTGTCGGCGTTGACCGGCACCTATATGTCGGCGGCGACCTTTGCCCTGGTATCGGACGGCATGCAGGCCGAACCCGATTTTCCGGCCACGACCACGGCTAGCCCGCCCTTGCGGCCCGGCGATCTGGCGGCGCTCAGGTCGACCGAGCTGGCCGACCTGCGCGAACTGGTCTTTCCCATCAGCCGCAGACCCCGCCGCCGTGTACACCTTGCGCACGGAACAGGGCGACGGCTACGTCGACCAGGCCAGCGGCGCCTTGCTGTCTTACCGCGCCCACAGCGCCACCCGCGAAGCGTTCAGAACTGGTCTACCGCCTGCACACCGGCGAAGGCCTGTGGTGGCTTGGGCTGATGCTGGGCCTGTGCGCGCTGGCGGCACCCTGGCTGGCCGCCACCGGCACCGCCGTGTGGTGGCAGCAGCCAAGCAAGCCCGTCCTCGCATCGCAGGCAACAGCAGCGCCGCGGCGGCCCAGACCGTGATCCTGGTCGGCAGCGAAAACAACAGCACCTGGGGCTTCGCGCGGTCCTGCACGACGCCTTGCGAGACCCAGGGCCAGCGCGTGCACACGGCGCCGATGAACCAGTTCGCCGCGCACTACCCGGCGGCCACCACCCTGTTCCTGCTGACGTCGACCTATGGCGACGGCGACGCCCCGGCATCGGCCAATCACTTCCTTGCGCGCCTGGCACAGGCGTCGCCCGATCCGAAGCTGCGCTTTGCCGTGCTCGGCTTCGGTGACCAGCAATTTCTTCATTTCTGCCAGTTCGCCAGGGACGTCGACAGTGCCATGAGTAGCTGGGCTGGCAGCGCGCGCTGGCGCTCACCACCATCGACCGCCAGTCGGCACAGGAATTTGCACGCTGGGGTACCCAGGCCGGTGCGCTGCTGGGAATGGCGCTGACGCTCGATCACGCCCCGGTCCATCCTCCGACCTTTTCGCTTTGCCTGCAAGAGCGCATCGACTATGGAACCGAGGCGCAGGAACCGACCTCGGTCCTGCGCTTTGGCGCCGTCGCGGTGCCGTCCCGCAGCATAGCCAGCCGCTGGTTCGGACGGCGCGGCCTGCCGCGCTTCGAGGCTTGGCGACCTGGCCGGCGTGTTCGCGCCAGGCAGCGCCATGCCGCGCTTCTACTCCCTGGCCAGCGGCGACAGCGACGGCGTCGTCGAAATCTGCGTGCGCAAGCAGCCGGGCGGGCTATGCTCGACCTACCTGCACGGACTGCAGCCGGGCGACCAGATCACGGCCTTCATCCAGCCCAATCCCCAGTTCAGGCTAGGCCTCGGGCAAGGCGCCCGTCATTTTGATCGGTGCCGGAACCGGCATCGGTCCGCTGGCCGGGTTCATTCGCAACAATACGGGCCGCCATCCGATGTATTTGTACTGGGGTGGCCGCGATCCCGAATCGGACTTCCTGTACCAGCCGGAACTGCGCAACTACCTGGCCGACCATGCCGACTGACGCAACTGCATACCGCCTTTTCGCGCGTCAGGGATGGCGAACGGGTGCAGAACCGCCTGACCGGCGACGCCGACAATCTGCGCAGCCTGGTCGGCAGCGGAGGCCAGGTGCTCGTGTGCGGCAGCCGGGCCATGGCCGACAGCGTGCGCCTGGCATTGAACGACATCCTTGCGCCGCTCCAGCTCGACGTCCAGACACTCAGAACCCAGGGGCGCTATCGTGAAGACGTATTCTGACGACAAGGCCTTGCAGCGCTACAGCCTGAACGGGGCCACCATGGGAAGCCGGTACACGGCGGTTTTCTACGCGCCGTCCGGCCTCGATGTCCAGGCGATCGGCGCCGACCTGTTCGCCGCCGTGGACCAGGTTGATTGTCAGATGTCGTCCTGGAAGCCGGATTCCGACCTGTGCTTAAGCTCAATGCAGCGCCGGTCGACGTCTGGATCGACATTCCGGATGCGCTGGCCCATGTGCTTGAAACGGGCTTGCAGGTGGGGGCGGCATCGGAAGGGGCCTTCGATCCTGGCGTGGGCGCCCTGGTCGCGGCATGGGGATTCGGCCCGGCCCGCAGCCAGCCGGCAGCGCCCCCGGCGCCGGGCGCGCCGTACCGGGCGGCCGCCGACTGCATCGAACTCGAGCGCGCGGGCGCGGGTGCGCAAGCTCGCACCGGTGCAGATCGATCTGGCCGGGATCGCCAAAGGGTATGGGGTCGACCAGCTCGCCGCCTGCCTCGCGCGATGGGAGATCGCCAGCTACCTGGTTGGCATCGACGGCGAGATGCGCGCCCGCGGCAGCAAGCCTGACGGGCAAGCCTGGACTGTGGCCATCGAATTGCCGTCCTACGGCGTGCGCGAGGTAGCTTGGCGCCATGGAACTGGCCGATACCGCGATCGCGACCTCCGGTGACTACCGGCATTGGACCGATGTGGTGGGAACGCGTTACGCGCACACGATGAACCCGGCTGCGCAGCAACCGTCCCGGAACGGACTGGCCGCGGTCACGGTCCTGGCCCCGACCTGCATGCTGGCCGACGCCTGGGCGACCGCCTTCATGGTGCTGGGACCGCAAGCAGGGGCGCGCGTCGCCCGCGAGCAGGGCCTGGATGTCCTGTTCACGGTGCGCGAAGCGGGGCGCCTGGATGAGATCTGGGTCGGCGGCGCCAGCGACTAGACCCGCGCGAACGAAGAACAGTCCGATGGCCAGGCTGCGGCCCCCAAGCGCCGCAGTTACGCCAGTTCGCCGTCCGGGGCCGGACTTTTTCTGGCTACATTTTTTCTATGCAAACAGGGTATCTGCGCTGCGCATATTGAAAGGCGGCGCGACTTGGAGTACAAGGGGGCGGGGCCGTCTATTTTTCGTTGCACGGGCCCATCATTGTGGAAATCCGAGAGATTTCTTCCACGAATTTGTGTCAGGCTGATTCCGTTGCTTCATCGTGCAGCAAGGAGAGACCGATGCCCGAAATAACGCGTGGTCGTACGTTCCGCCTGGCCGTGGCGGCGCTGTGCCTGTTTGCGACGGCCGCCGCGCTCAGGGATGTGGCTGCGTGGCGGACAGCTTCAAGCGCCGGTACGGCAGGGCCTCTACCAGCTGACCATCGCATCGAATGACGGCTATGTCGGCACCTGTCCGGTCACCGTGGCTTACCGCAATGGTTATTTCGAACAAGAAGGCGTGACGGCGCGCATCCAATCCCACAAGACCGGCAAGTCCGCGCTCGACGCTGCGCTGACCGGCAAGGCGGACCTGGCGACGACGGCGGACATTCCCATCATGCTGGCCGCAATGCAGGATGTGCCGGTGTCGGTGCTGGCCACCTTCTTCAAGACCGAGCATGACCACGGTATCGTTGCCCGGCGCGACCGCGGCATCGCGGCACTGGCCGATCTGAAGGGCAAGACGATCGGCGTCACGCGCGGCACCTCCGGCCATTTCGCGCTCGACGGCTTTCTCAACCGCCAGCACATGGCGCGCACCGACGTGACCATCGTCGACCTGAAACCGGAGCAATTCATGCGACGCGTTCAAGCGTGGCGAGGTCGATGCCATCGCCACCTGGGAACCGTTTCTCGACGAATTGCGCCGTCCCCTGGGCCTGCAATGGCGCCGTGTTCTACGGCGAGGACATTTACGAGATTCCGTACAGCCTGGCGGGCAGCCGCGCCTACATTGCTGCCAACCCGGAGCTGATGCGGCGCGTGTTGCGCGCGCTGGCCAAGGGGGTGGACGAATGCCGCAGCGAACCGGAGCGGGCACGCGCCGTGATGACCGCGTTTCTGAAGGTCGACACCAGCGCCTGGCAAGCGCGCTGGCCGCAGTTCCATTTCAAGCTGGCGCTCGACCAGGGCCTGATCCTGGCGCTCGAGGACGAGTCGCGCTGGGCCATCGCCAACGGCCTGGCGCCGGCCCGGGACACCCCCAACTTCCTCGACTATATGTATCTCGATGCCATGGCAGAGGTGGCGCCGACAGCGGTAACCATCATCCACTGAGCGCGCCATGAAAATCGCCACCCGCCTCAAGCTGATCGGCCTGTTCTTCACCCTGGTGGTGGCGATCGTCGGCGCCGTCCTGTATTCCACGTCGGAACGGGTGCGTCTGGAGTTGAACAAGAACCAGAGTGCCGACGAAGTGGTCAACGCGGTGACGGCCTTGCGCTATTTGTCGCTCGAGTACGGCTGGCGCAGCGAACAGCGGGTGGTGGCGCAATGGCATTTGCGTTCGGCCTCGCTGGCGCGCCTGCTCGACGCCTAAGCACGGTGTTCAGCGGTGCCGACGACGCGGCCAGCATCAGCGCCTTGCGCACCACCTATGCCAGCGTCGGCAAACTGTTCGATCTGCTGGTGGCGACCCGCGCCAGGGACGACGACCCGGTCGCGCTCGAACTGGCGGCGCGCCTGACCGGGCAAATATCGGGCAAGACCCAGGCCATGATCGGCGAGGCGATGGCCTTGTCCGAACGCAGCCGCCAGGGCGTGCTCGCCGCGCAGCAGCGCGAGCTGCGGGCCGTGATTGCCTTCGGCGCCCTGGTCCTGTTCATGATCGTGGCCAGCACCGTGCTGACCCTGCGCAGCCTGGTCCGGCCGCTCGAGCGCCTGCGCGAGGGCACCAGGCGGGTCGGCAGCGGCGATCTCGACTTCAAGCTGGGCTGGCGCAGCCGCGACGAGCTGGGCGAACTGGCGAGCGCCTTCGACGGCATGACGGACAAGCTCAAGCAGAGCACGGTGTCGCGGATCGAGCTGACCGGCGCAAACCGTGCCCTGCAATCGGAAATCATCGAGCGCGAGGCGGCCGAAAGAAAGGTCCACGCGCAGCTCGAACGGCTCAATCTGCTGCAGCAGATCACCCGCTCGGTGGGGGAGCGGCAGGACATGCGCAGCATTTTCCAGGTCGTCATCCGCTGCCTGGAAGACCAGTTGCCGGTCGATTTTTGCTGCATCTGCCTGTACCAGCCTGGCCAGGCGGCGCTGCAAGTGAGTTGCGTCGGCTTGCGCAGTGCCCAGCTGGCCGAGGAATTCGCCATGGGCGAACACGCGCAGATTCCGATCGACAAGAATGGCTTGTCGCGCTGCGTGCATGGCGAGCTGGTGTACGAACCGGACATCATCGACGTCGATTTTCCCTTCCCGCTTGTCGGCTGGCCGGCATGGCGGCCCTGCGCGCACTGGTGATGGCGCCGCTGGTGGTCGAATCGACCGTGTTCGGGGTGCTGGTGACGGCGCGCCTGGCGCCGCAGAGTTTTTCCAGCGGCGAATGCGAGTTCCTGCGCCAGTTGAGCGAGCACGTGGCCCTGGCCGCGCATCAGACCCAGCTCTACGGCGCGCTCCAGCATGCGTACGAGGAACTGCGCCAGAGCCAGAAGACGGCGGTCCAGCAGGAACGCTTGCGCGCTGGGGCAAATGGCCAGCGGCATTGCCCACGATATCAACAACGCCATTTCGCCGGTGTCCCTGTACACCGAGTCGCTGCTCGAGACCGAGCCCGGCCTGAGCGTCAATGCGCGCGCCAACCTCGAGATCATCAAGCGCGCGATTGACGACGTGGCGGCCACGGTGGCCCGCATGCGCGAATTCTACCGGCCGCGCGAAGCCCAGGTGAGCCTGGTCGAGGTCGATGCCAACCGCCTGATCCAGCAGGTATGCGACCTGACGCGGGCGCGCTGGAGCGACATGCCGCAGCAGCGCGGCATCGTGATCGGCATGCGCACCGAGCTGGCGGTGGGCCTGCCGCCGGTGATGGGTATCGAGAGCGAGCTGCGCGAGGCGCTCACGAATCTGGTCTTCAACGCGGTCGACGCCATGCCCGACGGGGGCACGCTGACCTTGCGCACGCGCGTTGCTTAGGCTCCCCGCCCCAGGTGCATATCGAGGTCGGCGACAGCGGGGTGGGCATGGACGACGACACCCGCCGCCGTTGCCTCGAGCCCTTCTTTACCACCAAGGGCGAGCGCGGCACCGGCCTCGGGCTGGCCATGGTGTACGGCACCATCGAGCGCCATGGCGCCCGGATCGAGATCGAGTCGGGCAAGGGCCAGGGTAGCATCATGCGGCTGGTGTTCGAGCTGCTAGGCCAGCGCCGCCGCCGCCGCGCCAGCTGCAGTGTGGCCCGCAGCGCGCCGCTGCGCATCCTCACGGTCGACGACGATCCGCTGGTGCAAAGGGCGCTGCGCACGGTGCTCGAGAACGACGGCCATACGGTGGTGGCGGCCGATGGCGGCCAGGCCGGGATCGACCAGTTCCATGCCGCGCAGTTGCGCGGCCAGCCGTTCGCGCTCGTCATCACCGACCTGGGCATGCCCTATGTCGACGGGCGCCGGGTGGCATCGGCGGTCAAGGCCATGGCGCTTAGCCACGCCGGTGATCCTGCTGACCGGCTGGGGCCAGCGCATCGCCTCCGAAGACGACGTGCTTAAGCCGATGTGGACCGGGTGCTGAGCAAACCGCCCAAGCTGCTCGAATTGCGGGAAGCCCTGGCCGCCTGCGTACCTGACCGGGAAAACGTGTAATGGATGCCGCAACCCCGATCCGGGTGCTGGTGGTCGATGACGAAGCGGCCCATGTGCGCGCCCTGTGCGACACCCTGGGCGCCCGCGGCTATGCGACGCAGGGCAGCGCCAGCGCAGAAGCCGCGCTGGAACTGATCGGGCGCGAACCGTTCGAGCTGCTGCTGGCGGACCTGATCATGCCGGGCACCGGGGGCATCGAACTGGTCAAGGCGGCGCGCGCTCGACCCGGACCTGGCCTGCATCATCATGACCGGGGAGGGCAGCATCGCCTCGGCAGTAGAGGCCATGCAGGTCGGCGCACTCGACTATATTCTCAAGCCGTGCAAGCTGTCGGCAATCCTGCCGGTGATGGCGCGCGCCCTCGAAACGCGGCAATTGCGCATCGCCAACGCCGCACTCGAGCGGCAAGTGCGCGAACATGCCGCCGCGCTGGCGGCCCTGAACGTGGACCTGGAACAGGCGCGGCGCGAGGCCGAGCGCTCGAACGAAATGAAGTCGGTGTTCCTGGCCACCATGAGCCACGAACTGCGCACACCGCTCAACGCCATCCTCGGCTTTGCCCAGATCCTGAACTCGGAAACCCTGCCGTCCACCCCGGCCCAGAAAAGACCTTCGTCAGCCACATCCTGCATGCTTAAGCAAGCACCTGCTGGTGCTGATCAATGAAGTGCTGGACCTGGCCCGGGTCGAATCGGGCACCCTGACGGTATCGATCGAGCCGGTGGCGCTGGGGCCGGTGCTGGCCGAATGCGCGGCCCTGCTGGCGCCGCTGGCCGACCGGCGCCAGATCACGCTCCATTTTCCGGCCGCGGTGACCGCCCACGTGCTGTGCGACCGCATGCGACTCAAGCAAATCCTGATCAATATCCTGTCGAATGCGATCAAGTACAACCGCGAACGCGGCAGCGTCACGGTGATGTGCGCGCGGCGCGGCCGATGGCCTGGTACGGATCGGCGTGGGCGACACCGGCGCCGGCCTCGACAGCGCGCAACTGGCGCAGCTGTTCCAGCCCTTCAACCGCCTCGACCGCGACGCCGGGGTCGAGGAGGGCACCGGCATCGGCCTGGCGCTGACGCGCCACCTGGTCGAGCTGATGAGCGGGTCGATCAGCGTCGAGAGCAAAGTCGATGTCGGCACCACCTTCTGGGTGGACTTGCTTAGCCTGCGCCCAGCTCGCGCCGCCGGATCTGGCGGCCGCGCTTGCCGCATGGCGCGTCGGCCGCACCCGGCCCTCACGCACGCTCAGCACGCTGTTGTATATCGAGGACAATCCCGGCAACCTGCGTCTGGTCGAGGAAATCGTGCGCCCGCGCACGGACTTGCGCCTGCTGTCGGCCGCCGAAGGCCATGCCGGAATTGCGCTGGCGCGCCAGCACCTGCCGCACGTGATCCTGGTCGACATTCATCTGCCGGGCATCGACGGCTTTGAAATCCGGCGCCTGCTGCGCGCCGATCCGCGCACCGCGCGCATTCCCGTGATCGCCATGACGGCGCGCGCCATGCCGAGCGATATCGCACGCGGCAAGGAAGCGGGCTTCTACAGCTACCTCACCAAGCCGATCGATATCGACCTGTTTTCCTCGGTCATCGACCGCGCTGGCCGAGCAGGCCCGCAACGCGGACGATCCCCCGGCCTAGCACACCGGCCGCGCAGCAGGGTCCCGGCGTTTCGGTTTCGGCGGCCGACATGTCAATTGGGTATTGAAAGTCGGACCCGACCGGTGGATACTAGGTCCGTGGCGCAACGCGGCACAAGTAAGGCAGGCACCCCATTCCCTCTCGCGGAGACATGTATGCGCGCTTACCCGATTGTTCTTGCGGCCTTGCTCTGCATGCCTGCCGCCAGCGCCAACCCGGCCCAGCAGAAGACCTTCACCGTGGGCGTCGAGGATCTCGAGTACTATCCGCAGAAATCGCACAAGGGCAATGAATTCATCGGCTTCGGGCGCAATTGCTCGACGCCTTCGCCAAGAGCCGTGGCTACAAGTTCGAATACAAGATCCTGCCCCTGAACCGGCTGTTCCTGGAAAACCTGAAGAACCAGTCGCTTGACTTTCAGTATCCAGACAATAGTTATTGGGAATCGCAGTTGCGCAAAGGCGTCACCGTCCATTACAGCAAGCCCGTCATGCCCTATGTCGACGGGGTCATGGTCCTGCCCGAAAACAAGGGGCGCGGCCTGGCCCGTTTCAAGGCGCTCGGCACCATGACCGGTTTCACGCCCTGGAATTATCTGGACCTGATCAAGCAGAAGCGCGTGACGGTGTTCGAAAACGACAGTTTCCTTGCCCTGCTCAAGCAGGTCTCGCTCAAGCGCTCGATGGCGCTTACATCAACGTGGAAGTGGCCAAGTACCAGCTGCGCGAAATGCTGCACCAGCCGGACTCCCTGGTGTTCGACCCGGATTTGCCGCACACCAAGGATTTCTACTACTTCTCGTCGGTCAAACATCCCAAGGTGATCCAGGAGTTCAACACCTTCCTCGCCACCGAAGTCGTCCAATATGAGCAGATCAGGAAGAAACTCGGCATCGAATCGTCCATCCACGCCGACAAATAGCGCCACCGGCCAGCGGCGGCAACGATGATCCCGATGCGCGACTCGATCGCCACGCGGCTGCTGGCCATTACCTTTGCCATTTACCTGGTGGTGGCGGTGGCGGTCACGCTGGGCCACATGAAGTTCGAGTACGATCAAGCCAAGGAAAACATTCTCGCCGACCTCAAGGTGTTCCACACGACCTTTCAGCCCATCCTCTCGCAGATGGTATGGAGCATCAACCGCGACGCCTTGCACCGCACGGCCGAAGGCATCGCCGAAGCGCCGACCATCGTTGGCGTGCGCATTGCCGCGAACGGGCTCGACGAGGTGGTGGTCGGCACCGTGCTCGACGGCCGGGCGGTCGCCGCGCCTAGGCCAGTGGCAGCGGCCAGGCCACCTTGTGGGAGTCGCCCGACCGGATCGGCCTGTTCGGGTATGAGTTCCCCATCATTTACAAGGTCGGTGACGGGCGCGAGGAAATGCTGGGCAAGGTGATCCTGTATTCCAGCACGAAGGTCGTCTTTCAGCGCGTCAAGTATGGCTTCATGGTCATCGTCGCCAATTCCATCATCAAGAGCATCGCCTTGTGGCTGATCTTTTACTGGCTCAGCAAACGGCTCTTGCGGCGTCCGCTCGATGCCCTCACCGACGCCGTGCACGACATCGATTTCGTCCATCTGCAGCCGATCGCCATCGGCCGCGGGGCGGGCGGGCGCAACGAACTGGTGGTGCTGGAAGAGGCATTCAACAGCATGATCGTCAAACTGCAAAGCGCCAGGGATGAATTGCGCGACGCCAATCACAGCCTGGAACGCAAGGTGCAGGAGCGCACCGAGCAATTGCGCGATGCGCTCGACGAGGAGCAGGCCGTCAGCCATGAACTGGAAGAACAGAGCAAGTCGCTGGACCAGACTTGCTGCGAACTGGAGGAAAGCAACCGCACCTTGCAGGCCGCCCTCGACGATCTGCATTGTGCGCAGGGGCAGCTGATTCAGTCGGAAAAGATGGCCTCGCTCGGCCAGCTGGTGGCTTGCGTCGCCCACGAACTGAATACGCCGATCGGCAATGCGCTGGTGACGGCCACCATCCTCGAGTCCGCCTCCAAGGACTTGCGGATCGCGATGCAGAGCGGCGAGCTGCACAAGACGGCGCTCAACTACTATATCGACAGCAATATCGCGATGTCGGAACTGATCAGCCGCTCGTGCGGCCGCGCGGCCGACCTGATCGCCAGCTTCAAGCAGGTGGCGGTCGACCAGACCTCGGAAAAGCGGCGCGTGTTCAATCTGCACAAGCTGGTCGAGGACAATATCGCCGCGCTGCGGCCCAGTTTTCGCCATGCGCCGTGGGTCATCGAGGTCGGCATTCCGGACGAGATCAATTGCGACAGCTATCCGGGCCCGCTGGGCCAGGTCATCGCCAACCTCGTGCAAAACGCCGTGGTGCACGGTTTCGAGGGGCGCGAGGCTGGCCGCCTGACGATTACCGGCGCGCTCAAGGATGACATGATCGAACTGGTCTTTGTCGACGACGGCAAGGGCATGAGCGGCGACGTGCTGGCCCATATTTTCGAACCCTTCTACACCACCCGGCTCGGGCAAGGCGGCTCCGGCCTGGGTTTATCCATCGTACGCAATATCGTCACCGGCATCCTGGACGGCGACATGCATGCCTCGTCCGAACCGGGGCAGGGGACCCGCATCGTGGTCAGGATGGCGGCCAACGCGGGTCCCAAGGCGGGCCAGAACATGAAGGGCAGAGCCGAATCATGAGGACAATGACATTGCTGTGGCTGAGCGCGGCGCTGGCGCTGGGGACTGCGGGCGGGGCTGCGGCGGCCGAGGCCGATGCGCCCCGGCAGCTCACCATTGGTGTGGAAGATCTCCGCTATTACCCTCTGCACTCGAGCAACAACGGCAGCGTGTTCTCCGGCTATGCCCGCGATGTGCTCGACGCCTTCGCCAAGCAGCAGGGCTACAGTTTCCGCTACGTCCCGCTGCCGATCAACCGCCTGTACGTCGCCTTCCTGGAAGGAGCGCTCGGTCGACTTCAAGTATCCCGACAACCCGAAGTGGAAGGCGTCCTTGCGCGCCTCCCTGCCGCTGGCCTACAGCACCCCGCTGGTGGTGTCGGAGGAGGGGGCGATGGTGCTGCCCACGCAGCTAGGCCGTCCGCTGCCTCAGATCAAGTCGCTGGGCACGGTCCTGGGCTTTACCCCGTGGCCGTATCAGACCGCGATTGAAAGCAAGGCGCTCACGCCGGTGGTGGACGACACGCTCGACGTCTTGCTGCGCCTGGCGCTGGCCGGGCGGGTCGACGCCGTGTATGCGAACGTCGATGTTGCCAATTACCTGCTGGCCGAGAAGCTCCATGCGCCAGGCGGCCTGGTCTTCGATCCGTCCTTGCCGCACGCGCGCAGCGACTTCCAGCATGTCGACCATCCGCTATCCCGGCGTGGTGGTCGAGTTCGACGCCTTCCTGCGGCGCGAAACCCATCTGTTGCGCCAGCTGCGCAGCAAATACGAAATCAAAGGCCGCGCCGGGCCCTGAGCGTTCAGCGATTGTTCCCCATGCAGCATGAATATAGTGGATTCGGGCATATATGCTCAATCCCCCGTCCTGCCTTGCGCAAACGGCTCAAGACTGGCCAGTCACGCGCCACTAAGCTCCCCCTCCATTACAAGTTGTTAACAACACCTCAGGGGGACATCAATGAAACAGCAATGCAAGCAAACCACCATGGCCGCTGCCGTCGCACTGGCACTGGCCGCACCGTATGCAGTGGCGCAGGACAACACCGACAGCCCGGTCGCCCGGGTGGTCGTCACCGGCACCAATCTGGAAGCGTCGACAGTGAAACCGCGTCGCCGGTGCAGGTCGTCACGCGCAAGGAAATCGAACAGAGCGGTGCGCAAACCGTGGCCGAGATTCTCGGCAATGTCGCCAGCAACGACCATGGCGCCATCTCCGACCTGGGCGGCACCAATTCCTGGGCCAGCGGCGCCTCCGGCGTGTCGCTGCGCAATCTGGGCGCGACCGCGACCCTGGTCCTGCTCAATGGACGGCGCTTGTCCTCGTACGGCTTTGCCGACGGCCTGCAAGCGAACTTCGTCAACATCGACGCGATTCCGAGCGAAGTGATCGAACGCGTCGAGATCCTGAAAGACGGCGCCTCGGCGATCTATGGCTCCGATGCCATTGCTTAGAGCGTCATCAACATCATTACCCGGCGCGACTTCCGCGGCGTCGGCATCAAGGTGGCGGCGCAGCAGTCCACCAAGAACAGCTATCTGGACGCGGAACAGAAATTCTCCGTCACCGGCGGCCTCGGTGACCTCGACAAGGATGGCTACAACGTCTGGGCCCACGTCGAAGGCTTCCACCGGGTCGCCTACAAGGACCGCGACATCCACCAGTTCCTGCCCGACTGGTATGTGCGCATGAACCCCGAGCGCAACGCCTTGTCGACCGGCTCCGTGCCCGGCAACTACGTGGGCCGCTACCCGGCCAATTACAGCGACCCGGCACTGGCTTAAGCAAATCGATCAACACGGCAGCACCCGGCTGCGCGGCCGAAAACCTCAGCGGCGGGCTGTGCTTCTACGACTACTGGAAATACAGCGACGCGCGCATGCCGGCCGACCGCCTGACCTTCATGTCGGGCGGACGCATGAAGCTGGGCGCCACCACCACCGGCTACGCCGAGCTGCAGCTGGCCTAAGCACGCGCGACGACTACCATACCGCGCCGCCGCGCAGCAATGTGAACGGCGTGGCGCTGTCGTGGTACGACTCGCTCAAAGGCCAGATGCAGTACTTCACCGACCCCAAACTGCCGGTCGGCCACGCCAGCAATCCGTACAGCTTCCCGATCGGCCTGAACTACCGCTTCGCCGACCACCCGGAGATGTTCAAGAATGTCGGCTCCGCCAGCCAGTTCCGCGTGCTGGCCGGTCTCGAAGGCCAGGACATGGGCTGGGACTGGGATGGCGCCGTCGGCTTCATGGGATCGAGCGCGAAACAGCGCCAGCACCTGTACCACGACCGCTATGCCTATGCCGACGCGATCACCAGCGGCGAGTACAAGTTCGGCCAGCAGAACAGCCGCGAACTGCTCGAGCGGATGTACCCGGAGATGGGTTCGCACGGCCAGTACCGCCAGGCCTTCGTCGATTTCAAGGCCTCGCGCGAACTGATGCAACTGCCCGGCGGCCCCCTGCAAATGGCGGCTTAGCTTCGACCTGCGCCACGAATCGTTCGAGCACAAGAGCAGCGACAACGTGCTGGCGGCGCGCATCGTCCAGTTCAGCGGCGTCTCGATCGCGGGTTCGCGCAATCTGGCCGCGGCCTTCGTCGAACTGGGCGCACCGTTTACCAAGAACCTGGAAGGCAGTTTCGCCCTGCGCGGCGACAAGGCGATCCACGCGGCGGGCGCGGTGGTGCCGAAACTGGGCCTGAAGTACAAGGTGTCGAACGCGTTCATGCTGCGCGGGACGGCCACCGAAGGCTTCCGTGCACCGAGCATTCCCGAGACCGGCAACGGCGGCGCTTCCTGGTTCAATAACGGCTACACCGATCCGAAACGCTGCGCGGCAGCGACCGAGCTGCGCAACATCCTCAACACCGGCAACGCGGCCGACAAGAACAATGCGCTGACCGCCTATGCGCTGGGCTGCTCGGTCAGCTTCCCGGCCGCCGTGACACCCAATCCGGACCTGGAAGCCGGAGAAAACCAAGAGCTTCACGCTGGGCTTCGTGATGCAGCCGATCCGCGAGGTCAGCATCACCTTCGACTACTACAACATCAAGCGGCGCGATGAAATCGCCGTCAAGAGCGTCGACGAGACCCTGGCCAATGAAGACCGGATCGCGGGCCTGGTGCAGCGCGATGGCCTGAGCAGCCAGGACATCGAACTGGCCCAGCGCGCCAGCGAACTGGCCGGACGCACGGTCGGTTTCCCGATCGGCCCGATCAAGACGATCGCCGCGCAGTACGAAAACCTCGGCAAGACGGCGGTGTCCGGCATCGATGTGGAAGTATCGAGCCGCTGGTCGCTCGGCGAATGGGGCAAGGTCAACGCCGGGCTCGAGATGAACCGCCAGCTGTCCTACCGTGGCTGGGATGCTTACGCCAACGCCTACACGGAGAACTATGTGGGCTTTCGCGGCACGCCGCGCATGATCGCCATCGCCAAGGCCAGCTGGGAACTGGGCAAGGCGAATCTGGGGCTGCGCGTGAACCACAGCAGCGCCACCAAACTGGGCTGGGGCTCGCTCGACAGCGCCAACTCGGTCGAAGGCTGCTGCTGCCGGCGGCGTCGAGGCCGATGCCTGCCGGATCGCTGCCGATACCACGGCCGACCTGTGGGGCAAGTACCAGCTGATGCAGAATACCTCGATCTCGGCCAACGTGTTCAACGTGTTCGACCGCAAGGATCCGGTGCAGATGCGTGCCGGTAGCGGCGTTCCGCTGCGCGCGCACCATCTTGCTGACCATGGAGCACAAGTTCTGATGGGCGCCGTGCATACCTTCGGCATGGCCGCCGTCCTGCTCGGGATGGCGGCGGCCAGCGTGGCGCAGGAGAGCGACCCGCATCTGTGGCTGGAAGAAGTGCAGTCGCCGCGCGCTGGAATGGGTAGGCGCGCGCAACGCGGAATCGACGCAGGCGCTGACCGGCCTGGCCCAGTACCGCGCGCTGCATCCGGCGATCAAGCGCGTGCTTGACGCGCCGGGCCGGATTCCCGGCGTGGAGATGCAAGGCAAGTGGCTGTACAACTTCTGGCGCGATCCGCAGCACCCGCGCGGCATCTGGCGCCGCACCACGCCTAGCCCAATACCGCACGGCGGCTCCAGGCTGGGATACCGTGATCGACGTCGACCAGCTGGCCGCCGCCGAAAAGGAAAACTGGGTCTGGGGCGGCGTCCAGTGCCTGGAACCGGCGGCCCGGCGCTGCCTGGTCAGCCTGACGCGCGGCGGCGGCGACGCCCACGTGGTGCGCGAGTTCGACGTTCCCTCGCGCCGTTTCGTGGCCGAAGGGCTTCGTGCTGCCGGAAGCGAAGGGCAGCCTGGCCTGGATCGACATCAACCGCGTGTTTGTCGATACCGATTTCGGGCCGGGATCGATGACCGAATCGGGCTATCCGCGCATCGTCAAGGAATGGCGGCGCGGCACGCCGCTCGCCAGTGCCAGCACCGTGTTCGAGGGCCGCGCAAGCGACACCAGCGCCAGCGCGTGGAAGGACTTCACCCCGCGCCATGAGCGCGAATTCGTCATTCATGCCTACCCCCACCTTCTTCACCAACGAATTGTTCGTGCGGGAGCAGGGCGTACTGGCAAAGATCGACAAACCGGACGATGCCGAGGCCTACACGATCCGCGACCAGCTGATGATCGAACTGCGCAGCGACTGGAAAGTCGGCGGCAAGGTCTATCTGCAAGGCTCCCTGCTGGCGATCCCTTATAAGGATTTCCGGCGCGGCCGCCGCACCTTCGACGTCCTGTTCGCGCCGACCGCCACGCGTTCGCTGCAGTCGGTGGTGGCGCTGCGCGGTGCCATCATCCTGGTGGAAATGGACAATGTGCTGGGCAAGGTCGAGGAACTGGTGCACCGCGACGGGCAGTGGCAACGCCGCACCGTGGCCACCCCATCCTTCGGGACCGTTGCCGTGGCGGCAGTGGACGGCCAGCGTTCGGATCAGTATTTCCTGACGGTGGGCGGCTTCCTCCAGCCCACCACACTGATGCTGGCACATGCCTAAGCAGCGACCAGCACACGGCGCTCAAGTCCATGCCCACGTATTTCGACACCTCGCCCTACAAGGTCGAGCAATGGCATGCGCGCGCCGATGATGGCACGGCGGTGCCGTACTTTGTCGTGATGCGCAAGGATGTGCGCTTCGATGGCAGCAATCCCACCTTGTTGTACGGGTACGGCGGCTTCGAACTGACCATGCGGCCTAGCCTACAGCGGCGTGCTGGCCAAAGGCTGGCTCGATCAGGGCGGCGTGTATGTGCTGGCCAATATCCGCGGCGGCGGCGAATTCGGGCCGCGCTGGCACAATGCCGCCCTCAAGGAGCACCGCCAGGTCTCGTACTCGGACTTCATCCGGGTGGCGGAAGACCTGGTCGCGCGCAAGCTGACCACGCCCCGCCATCTGGGCATCATGGGCGGCAGCCTGGGCGGCATGCTGGTGTCGGTCGCGATGCTGCAGCGCCCGGATCTGTTCAACGCCGTGGTCAGCCAGGTGCCGCTGACCGACATGCGGCGCTATCACAAGATGCTGGCGGGCGCGTCCTGGATCGATGAATACGGCGACCCGGATGTGCTTAGGCCCAGTGGGAATACATTCGCAAGTATTCGCCTTACCACAATGTCGAAGCAGGCAAGCGCTACCCGGCCATTCTGTATACCAGCTCAACCCACGACGACCGGGTTCACCCGGCCCATGCGCGCAAGATGGTGGCCCGCATGCGTGAGCAAGGCCATTCCGTGCTGTACTGGGAGAACATGGACGGCGGCCACGGTGGCGCCGTCAATAATGACCAGCAGGCGCAGTTGCTCGGCATGGTCTATGCGTTCCTGTGGGACCGGCTGGGAGCGAAGCCGGAGCCCGTGCAAACGGCGGGCCACTAGCTTCGCCGCATCCCCAGCCTATTTGCGCCAGATCGCCGAGCGGCTGGCGTCGCAATACCACCATGCGTACTGGTAGAAGCCCTGGCCGGTCAGCGTGGTGTTCAGGCTGGCCATTTCGTGCCTAAGCAGTCATGCTTACTTTGGCATACCAGCTACCCTGGCTGGGCACCCACTTGGTGTTGTAGATCGCGCCGCCGTTGGTGCACGCCAGGTTTTCCGGCATCTGGCCCGAATCGGTCATGTGGTTGAACCAGCCCTGGAAGGACGCGCTCGAGATGTTATTGACTGTCCAGTAGGCGGTCGAGCGTGCGGCCCAGACCAGGATATTGCCGGTGGGCAGAGTGCTGCCATTGAGCTTGGTCCACGGGCCGGTGGTCAGGGGTGACGCCGTTGGTGTACGGCGTTGTCTGCCCATGCTCGAAATTCATCGGGAAGGGCTCGTTGTTCTTCACCATGTGGACATGGACGTGGGGCCCCGTGGAATTGCCGCTGTTGCTTTAAGCCAGGCCCAGATACTGGCCCTTGGTGATCCGCACGCCGTTGGTGACGTTCGCTTCAGGCTTAAGCATCACGCTGCCGCTCGGATTGTCGAAACGGGTCTTGTTGTTCGGGCAGATGGCCGAGGAGATCGTGCCGGGGATCATGTGCGCATGCTCGGCGTACACGCCGTCGTCCGTCTTGATCCACACATGGTTGCCGCCGACGCCGATGTAGAAGTTGAGGACGTCGGGATCCTTGGTGCCAGCCTTGGCGTTTTCAGGGGCGTTGCGCCAGCAATTGACCACGGTACCCGAGACCATCGCGTACACTTTTCTGCCGTAAATCAGGCGGTTCGCATTGACGGTACGGTCGGCGCCGTCGAAGGTCACGTCGCTCCATTCATTGTTGCCGGTCGGGCGCAGGGCGATGATGTCCTTGCCAAGCCCCTGGTCGGCGCCAGTGGCGTGGTCGCCCGTTTTGTAGCGGTGGTTCAAATTGAGGTCGTCGCTCTTGAGCGGGAATACGGCTGCGGCGGCGGTGGCGGAGGCAGCTGCGGCGAGGAGGGCGGCGGTTGCGATCAGTGCATGTTGAATTTTCATGATTGTCTCTTTCGGAATGTTGTAAATACAGTATTTCACGAAAAAGACGGCCAAATTCCTCGCATTGTCACAATGACTATATTTACAACATGACAGCGCTTTCAGTGCTCAAAAAAACGACTACCTCCTATTTGATGTGCTTGTAGACCGTGCTGCTGCCGTCACGCCGGACCAGCATCACGTCGTAGGGCTCGCTGTGCGGTCCTTCCATTCCCGGCGAGCCCATCGGCATGTTCGGTACGGCCAGGCCGATCGCTTTCGGCTTCTCGGCAAGGAATTGGCGCAGCACGCTGGCTCTAAGCACGTGGCCTTCGACCGCATAGCCCTGGACCATGGCCGTATGGCATGAACCCATGGCATCCGGGATGCTTAACTTTGGCGCGATACAGGCCCGGATCGGCTACGTCGTGCGCCGTGACGTTGAAGCCGTTCGCGCGCAAGTGATCGACCCATTTGTGGCAGCAGCCGCAGGTGGCGCTCTTGTAGACATCGACGGCGGGCGCTGCGGCCCGCGCCATCAGCGGCAGGGCGAGGGCGGCGGCCATCAACAGGGTGCTTGCTTGTCGGCGGTTCATGCTGATTTCCTTTGCGGAGATGGAAGGTGTCTTGCCGATGATAACGGTGCCGAGCCGTGCGCGCCAGCATCGGCACGAAAAACGCGAAACGAGATCAAGGTTTTCCCGTTAGAGCAGTTCGTCTACCCTCATTTTGACTTGCGTCAAGGAAAGCCCCTCTGACATCGTCGACACTGTGCCCGTTCACATTCGTATTGATTTAAGTCAGAAGTATGAAAAATAAAAACATTGCCCTTATTCCTCTGCAGCGCTCCGTGTTGTCGATCGCCGCAGCCCTTCTTGCTTAAGCAGCGCAGCCCTGCCAGTGATGGCCCAGTCCGATACCCAGCAAGACATGGCCACCGTCTACGTTGCCGCCAGCCGCAGCCAGACCAAGGTCGAACAGATGCCGCTGCACACGACCATCATCAGCCAGGAGCAAATCCGCATGGCGTCGGCCCAGACGGTCGACCAGCTGCTGCGCGACGTCCCCGGCATGAACTTCAGCGCAGTGCTTAGGCGGCGCTGTCCGATCCGACCGGACACCAGACCAAGATGCGCGGCCTGGGCAATGCCAAGGTCCTGATGCTGCTCGACGGCGTACCCATGCACGACCCGTTCTATCTGACCACGCAATGGTTCAAAGTGCCGCTGTCCTATATTGAACGGATCGAAATCCTGCGCGGCGGTAATTCCAGCTTGTGGGGCAATATGGCCGTGGCGGGCGTCGTCAACATCGTCACCAAGCGGCCGCGCGCCAATGCGGGCGAATTCCAGGCCAGCCTCGGCTCGATGGGGTCGTGGAATGTGTCGCTCAGCCGCGACGTGGCCATCACGGACAGCGTGCACATGAACCTGTCCGTCGACCAGTACCACACGGACGGCTATCAGACCACGCCGCAGGACTGGTTGTACCGCTTCCCGCAAAAGCGTCCCACGGACACGGATAACCGCAATATCTCGCTGACCGTGCACGCCCAGCCGAGCGCGACCCTGAATGGCTACGTGCGCGTCGGCTACCACGTGCAGGACCAGCAAATCGCCTACCAGTACGGCGAGAATCGCCAGGTGAGCCCCGACATTGCCGTCCACATCGAGAAGAAGCTGCCAAACCGCAGCTACCTCGAGGCGAACGGCTGGTCGCAGTATGTCCGCTTCGACAAATTGAACGGCAATACCTGCTACTACCAGGGCGGCACCACCTGCCTGACCAGCAGCAGCGCCGCGCTCACGCCCGCCAAGGTGAATGACAATATCGTGCAGTTCTACTCGCAGCAGGGACGCTTGCGCTACCGCGAGAGCGGCAGTTCGCTGATCTATTCGACACGCCTGAATCCGACTTTCTACAGCCTGGTGACCGGCCTTGATTTCCGCCGTCTGGGCGCGTCCGACGCCGAGCTGTTCTACAACACCCCGCAGTCGCTTAGCCGCCCCCAGGGCCGCTTCGACAGCCGCACCGACGGCCGCGGCGTGCAGACCTTCCACGGCCTGTTCGCCCAGCTCAAGTTCGTGCCGACCGAGGCGCTGGACGTGACGCTGTCGGCGCGCGTGGACCGCTACGCCATCGACGAACGGGAAAACCGGCGCACCCTGGCCAATGGCAGCAGCACGGGCGGCGCCTTGCCTGCGGCCAGCAAGACCGCGTTCGACCCGAGCATCGCGGCCCGCTACAGAAGTGAGCTCGGCACTGTCGCTGCGCGGCGCCGCCTACAAAGCGTTCCGCGCTCCAGGCTTCAACAACCTGACCCGCACCTTCGGCACCGGCAGCAGCACGACCATCGCCAATCCCGACCTGGTGCCTGAAAATCTGCGCGGCTGGGAAGCCTAAGCACCGACTACCGCAACGGCGCATTCAGCCTGGGTCTGAGCTACTTCCGCTACGACATCGACAACATGATCGCGACCTTCACCGCAGCTTGCATGCCATGCCGCAGCAGGTGCAATTGATCTGCAGGCGGTGCCGCACTGCCCGGATGCGGCGGCTCGGCGCGCTACTACACCAATGAGCAGGATGGCCGCGCGCACGGTGTCGAGGCGATTGCCAACTGGCGCCTGTCGTCGGCATGGAAATTCGATGCCTTCTACACCCGCACCGAGACCTACCTGACCCGGCGCGGTCCGATGGTGACCGATCCCCTCCATACCCAGCTGACCGGCGTGCCCAAGAACAGTGCGACCGTGGGCGTAACCTGGTCGCCGTCGCAAGCATGGAAGACCCGCCTGCAGGGCCGTTATACAGGCGCCATGCTGCTCGATACCACCAGCAGTGCCGGGGTGCGCTTCCGGGCAAGGCAGCAACACGGTATGGGATGCCAGCGCCGAATACCGCTACAGCCCGTCCGTCGCGCTGTTCGCGCGCGTGACCAATCTGTTCGACCGCCAGTACAGTGAAGGCGCGTATGCCGTTAACCAGCCGTACAGCCAGACCATGTCGCCACCGCGGGAGGTATCGGCTAGGCGTGCGGGCCAGCTTCTGATGAGGGACCTCATGTCGCTATCGCGCCGCCACCTGCTGGCCATGCTCGCTGCCAGTGCAGCCTTGCCCTGCCTGGCTTCCCATGACCATGCTTAGGCGCCGAGCCTGGAAAGAACGCCGCGCCTGCTGCGCGCCGCGCTCGCAACCGGTGCCGCCTTCGACCGCCAGGGGCTTAGCTGTGGGTGGCCGCCACCGACGCGGGCACGCAAATCGTGCTGCGCTGGACCGACGACGCCAAGAAGACCTGGTCCGCCCCGCGCCAGGTGCTGCGGGTGCCGGAACCGGTCGAGGCGAATGGCGAAGGACGCCCCAAGCTCGCCTTCGGCCCTGCCGGACAACTGTATCTGAGCTATACCAGCCCGCTGGGCAAGCCGCATACCGGCAACATCCGTTTCGTGCGCTCGCTCGACGGCGGCACATCGTTCTCGGACCCCGTCACGCTGCAAAGCGACCGTGCGCTCACCGGTCACCGCTTCGACAGCCTGATCGTCGACCGTGCGGGCCGCGTGTTCGTGGCCTGGATCGACAAGCGCGACCTTGACGCGGCACGCGGCGGGCCTAGCCTTACCGTGGCGCGGCCGTCTACTTCACGGTCTCGGCCAACGATGGCGCGACCTTTCTGCCCGACGCGCGTGGCCGATCACGCCTGCAGAATGCTGCCGCATTGCGCTCTCGCTCGATGCGGACGGACGGGTGGTGGCCATGTGGCGCCACGTGTTCGAACCGAACATCCGCGACCATGCGCTGGCCGTGCTGCATCCCTCCGGCCGCGCGGGCGAACTGGTGCGTGCAAGTACCGACCAGTGGAAGATCGACGCCTGCCCGCACCACGGGCCGGCGCTCGCCTTCGACGCCAAGGGACGGCGCCACCAGCTCTGGTTCAACGGGGGAGGAAGAGGGCGGCGGCCTGTTGTACGGCGCGGCCAACGCGCAGGGCAAGCAAGGACGGCCGCAGCAAGTGGGCGGTCCGCAAGCGGCCCACGGCGAAGTCGCTGCCAGCGGCAAGCGCCTGTTCATCGTCTGGAAGGAATATGACGGCAGCGCCACGCGCATCCTGGCGCGGGTGTCGGGCGACGCTAGGCCAGAGCTGGCGCCACGCGGCGCTGGCCGCCACCGGCGGGGCGTCCGACCATCCCCACCTGGTACAGGACCGTGGTGCAACCTGGCTGGTGTGGAATACTGAACTGGACGGCATCGTCGTGCGTCCATTGGAGAATGTATGAATCGCATCCTGATGGCAGCGCTGCTGCTCATGTCGTTCACCCTGCCAGGCACTGCTGCGCCTGCAATCAAGCCGTTTTCGACGGCCAGCATCGAACAGATCGTCAGCGCGCACAAGGGCAAGCCCTTTGTCCTGTTCGTCTGGTCGATGGATTGCGAATTTTGCCAGGCCAGCCTCGATCACCTGGCGAAGGCGCGCGCGCCGATCCCGGACTGGTCATCGTGACCGTCACGACCGATCCGATTGCCGATACGGTGCTGGGCGCCCAGGTGAACAAGCGGCTGACGGCACTGGCCTTGCAAGACGATGCCTGGAGTTTTGCCGATCAGGCGCCCGAGCAGCTGCGTTATGCGATCGATCCGCTGGCGCGGCGAGAAGCCGCGCAGCTACTGGTACGACAAGGATGGCAACCGGGTCGCCTACTCGGGCGTGATCTCATCTAGCCAAGCTGCTGCAATTGCGGCGCTAGCCGCTACTGCAGCGCAACTGCCTTCACTTGCGCCCAGACCTGCTTGCCCGGAACAATGCCAAGTTCGCGCCTTGAACGCTCGGTAATGCGGGCCAGCAGCGGCGTACCGCCGATCCGCATCTGCACGAGGACGTGACCCGGGTGGTCGGTCGGCGCCGTGGCCGTGACCGTGGCGGGCAGAATATTGACAATGCTCGATCCGACCGGCCGTTCGAGCGCGAGACTCACATCGCGGGCATGAATGCGGCAACGCAGGCGACTGCCCGGCGGCTCCTTCCTGCCACTGACATAGATGCAACCGTCCTCGAACGCCAGCCGCGACAAGGCGTCTTCTTCATGCGCGGCCAGCACCGTTTCAAGCACCACACCGGCGTCGTCGGCAAATGCCGGGGGCAAGTCGGTACGGGCCAGGGTTTCCGTCAAGGGACCGCTGGCGACGACCCGTCCCGCGTCAAGCAGTACCAGGTGGTCCGCCAGGCGCGCGACTTCATCCGGGGAGTGACTCACGTAAATGATGGGGATGGAAAGCTCGTCGCGCAAGCGTTCAAGATAGGGCAGAATTTCCTGCTTGCGCTTGAGGTCCAGTGCAGCCAGCGGTTCATCGAGGAGCAACAGGCGCGGTGAGGCGAGCAGGGCCCGTGCGATGGCCGCGCGTTGCCGCTCGCCGCCCGACAGACTGTCCGGCTTGCGCTCGAGCAGCCCTGCGATGCCGAGCAATTGGCTGACCGCCGCCAGGTCGAATTGCTGATCCTTGGAAGCTATCCGCTTCTGACCGAATTCCAGATTGGCGCGCACGCTGAGGTGGGTAAACAGACTGGCTTCC
Source organism: Massilia sp. H-1 (assembly GCA_024703915.1). Taxonomy (GTDB): domain Bacteria; phylum Pseudomonadota; class Gammaproteobacteria; order Burkholderiales; family Burkholderiaceae_D; genus Telluria_A. The sequence goes on from CP087969.1 coordinate 5,752,787, forward strand.
TGGAACACGTAGCCGAGTGAGCGGCGATGGACGGGCACAAACAAGCCTTGCGCCTCATCCTGCCAGATGTCGTCGCCGATCCCGACGTGGCCATTACTGCGCGCTCCAGTCCTGCAATGGCGCGCAGGCAGGTGGTTTTGCCCGATCCCGAGGGGCCGAACAGCGCAGTCACCCCGCGGCCCGGCAAGGCAAGATCGACGTCGAGCGAAAAGTCGTGGCGCTCGATGCGGAAACGCAGGCGTATCGCGCTCATCGCTTGCCGCCTTTCCTGGCTTGCGGATTGAAGGTGTACAGCATCAGCAGCACCACGAAGCTGAAGAGCAGCATGCCGCCAGCCAGCCAATGCGCTTGCGCGTATTCCATGGCTTCGACATGGTCGTAAATCTGGACCGAGACCACCCGCGTCTTGTCCGGGATATTCCCGCCGATCATCAGGACCACACCGAATTCGCCGATCGTATGGGCGAATCCAAGAACGGCGCCGGTCAGGAAGCCCGGCCGCGCGAGCGGGACCGCCACCGACCAGAACGCATCCCAGGGACTGGCGCGCAGCGTGGCCGCCACTTCGAGCGGACGTTCGCCGATGGCTTCAAAGGCGTTCTGCAAGGGTTGTACCACGAAGGGCATCGAATAAAAGACCGAGGCGATCACCAGGCCAGGGAAAGTAAAGGGCAGGGTACCCAGACCAAGCGATTCGGTCAGGCGCCCGACCGGCCCGTTCGGCCCCATCGCGACAAGCAGATAAAACCCGATCACCGTGGGCGGCAGCACCAGCGGCAATGCGACCACGGCGCCGATCACCGCCTTCATCGGCGAACGCGTGCAGTGCCAGCCACCAGGCGATGGGCGTACCGACGATGAGCAGAAGCACCGTCACAATGGACGCGAGCTTGAGCGTGAGCCAGATGGCGCCAAGGTCGATGTCTGCCATGGTTGCGCAGTGCCTTACAAGGCGTAGCCGAAGGCTTGGATGATGCCTTTGGCCTTCGCGGTTTTCAGATAATCGGCGAGGGCTTTGGCTGCGGGGTTGTGGCGGCCCTTGGCCAGAATGACGGCATCCTGGCGTATTGGTTCATGTAGCGAGTCTGGCACGATCCATCCGGAACCGGAGGCGACTTTACCATCCATATAGACTTGCGACAGCGCGATGAAGCCGAGTTGCGCATTGCCGGTGCTGACGAACTGGTAGGTTTGCGCGATGTTTTCGCCCTGGACGAATCTGGACTGCAGGGCGTCGAACTGCTTAATTCTTTTCAGGACTTCCACTGCCGCGGCGCCATAGGGCGCGGTCTTGGGATTGGCAATCGCGATATGTTTGAAGTCGCTGCGCTTGAGCACCTCACCCCTGGCATCGACATAGGCTTCCCTGGGGGACCACAGGACCAGCTTGCCGATCGCGTAAGTGAAGCGGGTGCCCGGCGCCGCAAGAAACTCTTTCTCCAGTCTGGCTGGCGTTTCATCGTCGGCCGCCAACAACACTTCGAATGGCGCGCCATTGCTGATCTGGGCGTAAAACTTCCCGGTCGCGCCGAAGGACAGCACCGCCTTGTGGCCGGTGTCTTTTTCGAATTCCGCCGCAATTTTCTGCATGGGGGCGGTGAAATTGGCCACGACTGCTACCTGCGTCTCCGCTGCGTTGGCATTCCAGGCGAATGCCATGGCGGCAAACAGGCAGGTCATACGTTGCATCTTTTTCTCCAATAATCGGCGTTGGACAACCGTTATGTATGAGAGTATATAGCGAAAGTCTGCCGGTGAAGAAAAAGATCCCATCGCTCTGAATGGCTATCGGCTTTCCCTATATCGACCTAGTGCGTGGAACGGAATGATGGATACGACGAACAAAGAAATCGCATTGCGCGGCGCGCTGTGGATGACCGTGGGTGGCGAGAATCTCGGCGGGCCCGGCCGCATCGCACTTCTGGAAAAGATCGCCGAATGCGGCTCCATCACCCAGGCCGCCAAGGCGATCAAGATGAGTTACAAGGCGGCCTGGGATGCGATCGACACCATGAATAACCTGGCCGGTGAGCCATTGGTGGAGCGTTTAACAGGTGGCAAGGGCGGGGGCGGGACGCGATTGACGCCCCGCGGCGAACAATTGGTCGGCAACTTCAAACTGATCGAGCAGGTGCATCACGATTTCGTCGCGCAGCTCAACCGCCAGGCCAGCGGTATCGTCGACGACCTGTCTTTGGTAAGGAGATTGAATATGAAAACAAGTGCGCAACCAGTTCTTTGGGAAGGTGTCGCGTGTTAAGCAGGGCGCGGTCAATGACGAGATCGAGCTGGAAATCGGCAATGGGCAGAAGATCGTGGCCATCGTAACGCGCGAAAGCGCGGAAACCCTTGGCCTGCAAGTGGGCGCGGAAGCGTTCGCGCTGGTCAAGTCGTCCTCGATCATCGTGATGACGGACGATGAAGGTGCCAGGTTCTCGGCACGCAACCGCCTGCACGGCACGGTTGCCCGCCTGGTGCCGGGCGCCGTCAATGCCGAGGTCGTGATCGATCTTCCCGGCGGCAGCACGGTCGCAGCGATGATCACCAATGAGAGTGCGCTTGCGCTTGGCTTGAAAGAAGTTGCCGCCAGCGCCATGTTCAAGGCGTCCAGCGTCATCGTCGCGGTCCCCGGGTTATAATTCTTCACCAGCTCATCGGGTATGCCCACTACATGCGATTCAAACGCTTCCTTGCCATCCTTCTGCTCTTGATCCTGCCGCTGCAATCGACGCTGGCGGCGATCGACGGCTGCTGCAATGGCACGACGGGCGGGCAAACGCTGGCGTACCAGGCAGACCTTGCCCAGTCGGGCGAGGAAGCAGGCAGCAAGCAGATCGCCGATGACGCCGATTGCTGCGCATTCTGCGATTCCTGCAATCACTCATCGGTCAGCTTCCGTGCGCCGCAAGGCGATCTGCACGGGGAAAAGCTGACCAGCGCTCCCGTTGCGCATCCCGAGCTGCCGATCGACTCCTTCATTCCCGACGTTCCCTCCCGTCCCGACCGGGCGTAAGCCGCGCATGTCCTTGCAGGCTGCTTAGCGGCCGTGGCGGCGCACGCCGTCCGTCATCCCTTTTCATCTGTTGGAGTTATCCGAATGAAGGCATTTCTCATGCCCATGCTGGCTGCCGCCTTGTTGGCGCTTACTGCCTGGGCACAGCCCACACTCACGCTGGCTAGGCGCAGTCGAACGGGCGCAGCAACACAATAACGCGCTGCGGGCGTTGAACGACGAGGTCGCGGCACTGGAAGCGCGCGCCGAACAAGCCGGGGCGCGCCCGAATCCGACGCTGGAATATCTCCGCGAGGGAAACAAGGAGCAGGGCGGCGCCACCACCGTGCAAGTGGCCATTCCCCTGGAGCTCGGCGGCAAGCGCGACGCCAGGGACCGCGGCCGCCACGGCGGAGCTGCGCATGGCGGCGGCGGACCTGGCCGCCGGGCGGCTGCGCGTGCAAGCCGAGGTGGTTGCCGCTTTTCACGAGGCTTACCTCGCAGCGAAGCGGCTCGATCTGGCCACCCAGACCAGTGCGCTGGCACGCCAATCGTCGCTCAGCGCGGCCGCGCGTGGTCGCTTAAAAGATTTCGCCGGTCGAAGAAACCCGGGCCAAGCTTGCCGAAGCGAACCTGCAAGTCGAAGCGATCCAGGCGCGGCGCGATCTGGCCGAGGCGCGGATCCGGCTCGCTTTGCTGTGGGGCGGCGATCCCGACGGTTTGTCGCTGGCAACGCCCGAACTCGCGCTGCCGCCTGCTGCCGATCCGGCGGCCGTCACGGCCATGCTGGCGGGCGCACCGGCCATGCAGCGCGCCGCTGCCGATCTCGACTGGCGCAGCGCCGCTGCCCGCCTCGAACGGAGCAAGCGCTATCCGGATGTGTCGCTGATCGTGGGCCAGAAGCGCGAGGGCAGCGGCCGCGAACGCCAGACCCTGGTCGGCTTGTCGGTGCCGTTGCCCCTGTTTGACCGCAACCAGGGGGCGATACGGGAAGCGGACCACCGGATCGACAAGGCGCGCCCGAGCTGGCCTTGCATCAGCAGCGCCTGCGCGCGGAAGCCAGCCAGGCTGCGATCCGCTTGAATGCGGCTCTGGATCAGGAACGCGTGATCCGCGAAGACGTGCTGCCGGGCGGCCAATCGGCGTTCCTGGCGGCCCGCACCGGCTTTGACGCCTAAGCAAATTCAATTTTCTGGAAGTGCTGGACGCCCAGCGCACGTATTTTCATGCGCAAGCCCAGCATCTGCGGGCAATTTCCGAGGCCCACCGCGCCGCCGCGGACCTGGCCACGCTGATCGGCCCCCGTCAGACCCTCATTCCCAATTCGCAGCAAGAGGAAGCAAAATGAACAGGCATCAAACAATAGCCATCACGGCCATGGTGACGGCCACCCTCGTATTCGGTGGCGGCGTCCTGCTGCGGGACAGGCTGGTCCCATGCTGAAGGCCGAAGAACATCATGAGGAACACCGGGAAAGCGCCGGGAACCAGGCGGTGTCCTTCAGCGACGCCCAGATCGCGTCGGCCGATATTGCGCTGCGGCTTGCTTAAGCCCGGTCAGGCTGGACACCTTCATCCGCATGCCGGGCGAGGTGAAGTTCAACGAAGACCGGACCGCGCACGTCACGCCCCGGGTCGAAGGCATCGTCGAACAGGTGGTCGTCAGCCTCGGCCAGCAGGTGGCCAAGGGCGACTTGCTCGCGGTCGTGGCCAGTGCCGAGATTTCGGAGCAGCGCAGTACGCTTGCTGCGGCAATCAAGCAGGCCGCGCTGGCCAGGACGATCCACCTTGCCGAGAAAAAGCTGTGGGAAGACAAGATTTCTGCGCGCCAGGATTACCTGAAGGCCGAGCAGGAAGCGCAGGAAGCCGATATCGCGGTGCAGAATGCGCGCCAGAAATTGATCGCGCTAGGCGCCAAGCAATTCGGTGCATGGTCCGTTCAACCGGCTCGAGCTGCGGGCGCCGTTTGCCGGGCTGATAGTCGACAAGCATATCGCCGTGGGCGAGGCCGTGGGGGCCGAAACGCGGTGTTCACGCTCTCCGACCTGCGCACGGTGTGGGCGGAGGTGGTGGTTCCGGCCAAGGATCTGGCCATCGTCCGGGTGGGCACGGAGGCCTTGCTGCATTCGGCGGCCAGCGACGACAAGGTCAAAGGCAAGGTCAGCTTCGTGAGCCCGATGATCGGCGAACAGACGCGTTCGGCTAGGGCGCGCGTGGTGATCGACAACCCGAAACAAGCCTGGCGTCCCGGCCTGTTTGTCGATGTGGACGTGGTGACCGGCTCGGCGGAAGTGCCGGTGGCCGTCGAAAAGGAGGCGATCCAGAACGTCGACGGCAAACAAGTCATCTATCAGCGGGTGAAGGACGGATTCATGGCCCGGCCGGTGACGACCGGCCGCTCGGACGGGCGCATGGTTGAAATCGTCGCGGGTCTGGCAGCGGGAAGCAAGTACGCCGCGGCGCACAGTTTCACGATCAAGGCCGAGCAGGGCAAGGGCAGCGCGGGGCATGACGACTGATGGAGACGACCGGCATGTTCAATCGCATCCTGCAGGCCAGCATCAGCCACCGCTGGATGGTCATGTTCGCCGTGGCCGCCATGGCGGTGCTTGGCATTACCAGCTACCAGAAGCTGCCGATCGACGCCGTGCCGGACATTACCAATGTCCAGGTGCAAATCAACACGGCAGCGCCCGGCTATTCGCCACTGGAAACCGAGCAGCGCATCACCTTTCCCATCGAATCGCTGATGGCCGGTTTGCCCAGTCTTGAGCAGACTCGGTCGCTGTCGCGTTACGGCCTGTCGCAGATCACGGTGGTGTTCAAGGATGGCACGGACATCCACTTTGCGCGCCAGCTGATCGGCCAGCGCATCCAGGACGCGCGCAGAAGTTGCCGCCTGGCGTGACGCCAACCATGAGCCCGATCGCCACCGGGTTGTCGGAAATCTACCTGTGGACGGTCGATGCGGCGCCGGGCGCCAAAAAGGCGGATGGCACGGCGTACACGCCGACGGACTTGCGCGAGATCCAGGACTGGATCATCAAGCCCCAGTTGCGCAATGTGCCGGGTGTTACCGAAATCAATTCGATCGGCGGCTACGACAAGGAATATCTGGTCGCGCCCAGCCCGGCCAGGCTGGCCTCATGTACGGCCTCACGCTGGCCGATGTGGTGACCGCGCTCGAGCGCAACAACGCCAACGTGGGTGCTTAAGCTACATCGAGAAGGAGGGCGAACAGTATCTGCTGCGCGCGCCGGGCCAGGTGACGTCCATTGACGATATCGGCAATATCGTCGTCTCGACCGTCGCTTCGCACGTCGATCCGGATCAAGGACCTGGCCGAGGTCGGGATCGGCGCGGAATTGCACACCGGTGCGGCCACGAAGAATGGGCGCGAAGTCGTGCTCGGGACGGTGTTCATGCTGATCGGCGAAAACAGCAGGGCCGTCTCGCAGGCGGTCGACCGCAAGATGGTCGAGATCAACCGCAGCCTGCTTAGCAGTGGCGTGGCGGCGACCACCGTGTACGACCGGACCATCCTGGTCGAAAAAGCGATCGCCACCGTCAAGCGCAACCTGCTCGAGGGCGCGGTGCTGGTGATCGGCGTCTTGTTCCTGTTCCTGGGGAATTTGCGTGCCGCCCTCATCACGGCCATGGTCATTCCGCTGGCCATGCTGTTCACGTTTTCGGGAATGGTGGCCAACCACGTCAGCGCCAACCTTTTGAGCCTGGGTGCGCTGGATTTTGGCATCATCATCGACGGCGCGGTCGTGATCGTCGAGAACTGCGTGCGGCGCCTGGCCCACGCCCAGCAGCGGCTCGGCCGCACGCTCACGCTCGCCGAGCGCCTGGAGGAAGTGTTCGCGGCCAGCATGGAGGCAAGGCGCCCGCTGATTTACGGGCAGTTGATCATCATGATCGTGTACTTGCCGATCTTTGTTCTGACCGGAATTGAAGGCAAGATGTTCCATCCGATGGCGTTCACGGTCGTGGCCGCGTTGTTGGGCGCCATGATTCTGTCGGTCACCTTTATTCCCGCTGCGGTGGCCCTGTTCATCGGCCAATCGGTGAAGGAGGGCGAGGGAAGACTGATGCAGGGCGCCCGCAGGCGCTATGAACAGTGCCTCGCCTATGTGATCGGGAACCGGCCGGTGGTGTTCACGGGCGCCAGCCTCGTGCTTTGCTTGTCGGTCTTGCTGGCGACCAGGCTGGGCAGTGAATTCGTGCCGAATCTGAACGAGGGCGATCTGGCCGTGCTGACCATCCGCATTCCCGGCACCGGGCTGACGCAGTCGGTGCAGATGCAGCAGCAAATTGAGAAAACGCTGGTGGCGAAGTTCCCCGAGATCGCCACCGTGTTCTGCCCGCACCGGCACCGCCGAGATCGCGTCCGACCCGATGCCACCCAGCATTTCCGACGGCTACATCATGCTGAAACCGGAACGCGACTGGCCGAAACCAAGGAAAACGCGCGAACAGTTGCTGGCGGCGATACGCGCAACGGTCGAGCAATTGCCGGGAAACAGCTATGAATTCAGCCAGCCCATCCAACTGCGGGTCAATGAATTGATTTCCGGCGTACGCAGCGATGTGGCCGTCAAGCTGTTCGGCGACGACCTCGATGTCCTCAATGCCAAGGCGGCGGAGATCGGCGAGATTCTGGAGAAAATTCCCGGCGCGAGCGAGGTCAAGGTCGAGCAGACCACCGGCTTGCCGATGCTGCAGATGCAGATCGACCGGGAGCGTGCCGCCCGGCTCGGTCTCAATATCGCGGAAGTCCAGGACATGATCGCCACGGCGACCGCCGGGCGCGAAGCGGGTGCCATGTTCGAGGGCGACCGTCGGTTCTGACATCGTCGTGCGCCTGCCCGAAATCCTGCGTGCCGACATCGAAGCCCTCAAGCGCTTGCCGGTTCCCTTGCCGAAACAACAGGCTAGTGACCGGGTCAACTTCGTCACGCTGGGCGAGATCGCCAGCTTCGTCGTTGCACCTGGTCCGAACCAGCTGAGCCGGGAGCAGGGAAAGCGGCGCGTGGTCGTGACGGCCAACGTGCGCGAGCGACATCGGCTCCTTTGTCGCCGACGCCCAGAAGGCGATCATCAAGGATGTTAAGCTGCCTTCCGGCTACTGGAGCGCCTGGGGCGGCCAGTTCGAGAACCTGCAGAACGCTGCCGCCCGTCTGCGCCTGGTGGTGCTTAAGCTTCCCTGGCGCTGGTGTTTGCGCTGCTGTTCCTGATGTTCAATAACGCACGGGATGGCTTGCTGGTGTTCAGCGGCATTCCGTTTGCGCTGACCGGCGGCATCTTTGCCCTGTGGGCGAGAGGCATTCCGATGTCGATCTCCGCGGCGGTCGGGTTCATTGCATTGTCCGGCGTGGCCGTGCTCAATGGCCTGGTGATGATTTCCTTCATCCGGACCTTGCGCGAACGGGGCATGCCGCTCGATGCCGCGGTCAGAGAAGGCGCGCTAACACGGCTGCGCCCGGTGCTGATGACGGCGCTCGTGGCATCACTGGGCTTTGTTCCGATGGCCATTGCCACGGGAACGGGGGCTGAAGTGCAGCGCCCGCTGGCGACCGTGGTGATCGGCGGCGTGTTGTCATCGACGGCACTGACGCTGTTGCTGTTGCCGCTGATGTATCTGCTGGTGCACCGGCGGGAGGGCAGGGGCGCGGCATGAAGAGGGTGGCCGTGGGGCTGCAGGCGCGATTGTTATGATTCGCGCAACGAAATGTTGCGTTGTCCCACACCGGCCGCCTTTTTCAGTTTTGCCTAAGTTGCGCTACGGTTTGGTGTTCTATACTGGGTCCATGCGATTTCTTCTTACACTGCTATTTGCGCTGGCCATGAGTGTCAACGCCTTCGCTGCGGCGACGGCGCAGACCCAAGTGTGCTGCGCAGAGCGACGAGTGCACGCTCGTCCAGTGTCTGGACATGGGTTGTGCGCGGCATGGCAAGTCCGCTGGCGACGAACCACCTGGCAGCCTTTGTGCCTCAAGAAGGCATGCGTGCGCTGCCCGTGGAAAACGACGCCGAACTGCCAAACCGATATCAGGAAGTGTGGACGCCGCCAGACTGAGCGGCGCCGATACCGCCCACTCTTTCTAATTCATTATCGGAGACTCACATGAAATCGACATTCCTCAAAATTGGCGCTGCCGTCGCCCTGATGGCCACTTCCGCAGTTGCCTTTGCCGCAAGCAGCGATTGCTGCGTCAGCCTCGACTGCTGCATCCAGATGCTTTCCTGCTGTTTCTAATAGCTAGTTAAGCCGAGGGGCGGCCGCTTGGCCGCCCTTTTTTTGACTTCACGTCCTTGGCGCGCTGCGGTGACCGCGCATCGTTGACTTTCGCCAGACGCGTCCGGCACCAACCCACCTATGCTGGGTCGGAAGCGGGAGACCAACATGGGCACGACACAACGCCTAAGCACGGCAAGCTATTCATCTTCTTTCTGTTCGGATTCCTGGGCGGCTGCGGCGGCAGTGATCCGGCTGCGGTCGGGCCGGTCATCATGGCCACCACCGAGCTGGAAAGCCTTTCTGCTGCGCCACCCACTCTGTACGACGTGGTCCAGATGACGGACCGGCCGGACGCCGCGCGGGCAACCTTTGACCTGAACGGGAAGGGCCAGCTGGCCTTTGGCGAACTGGATGAAACGGGCCAGCTGCGCGGCAGATTCTATGACGGCGGCAACTTTCACGCGGTGGGAATGCTGGCCGTCCAGGAAAGCGCGCCGAAAATTGCTCTCAACGACATGGGCCAGGTGGCGGGCCAGGCGGTATTCGGCGAGAACGTGTTCCACGCATTCCGGTGGAGCCGCGCATCCGGCATCGCCGATCTGGGCCTGCTGGCTGGCACGGACGAGTCGCTCGCGACGGATATCAACAACAAAGGGGAGGTGGTCGGCGTCGCGCGGCGGCTGGACCAGTCGGTTCCGGCACGTGCCGTCCTGTGGCGTCCCGGCGCCAGGCCCATCGATCTGCGGGTCCGGGGCACGGTATTTCCCACCCTGAAGAACAACGACGCAGGCCAGGTGGCCGGTACGACGACAGGTGAAAACGGGTTCGAACAAGCGTTCTCGTGGACGAAGTCGGGCGGCCCCTTACTGTTGTGTGGCAAAGGCATACGCTTTTCGGACGCCCGCGACATCAACGCCAAGGGCCAGATTGCTTGGCCTGCTGGGGCGGCGCGAATTCACAGGCTATTTATGGTCGCCGGGCTGCAGTCTGTCCGAGTTTGTCGGCGATGGGCCGGTGCCGTTCGCACTCAACGACCATGGCACGATCGTCGGCGTGAAGCAGGCACTCAACCGCGTTTGTGTGGACCCGCGCGCGGCGCGGTCAACCTGGGCACGTTCGCGGGCGGCTCCTATTCGATTGCCTGGGATGTCAACCTGCGGGAACAAGTTGTCGGCGAGGCGGGTACGCTGGAAAGCGCGCCTTCCTGTGGACCCGGCGCGGCGGTTTGGTCGACCTCAATACGCGGCTTCACAACCGGCCTGCTTAGCCTGCAGCTGGTCAGCGCCCGCCAGATCAATGACAGCGGCACGATCGTCGCTTTCACAAGCAACAACATACTGGTTCTGCTGGTGCCAGTGCCGGTTGCCGCTTCGGCGCTATACTTGCAATAGAAACCCTGCAGTAACTCCAAGGTGGGGGATCGTAAATATTGTCAAAGTTGAAGCGAATCGCCATGAATGCACTGCTTAAAATCGGCCAGCTGGCAAGCGACCCGGCTCGTCGTCGGAAACAATCCGCTTTTACGAGCAAGAGGGCCTGCTGCCACAACCGCTGCGCTCGGAAGGCAATTACCGGCTTTATGGGAATGAGCACGTCAAGCGCCTGCAATTCATTCGCCACTGCCGCTCGCTCGACATGACGCTCGATGAAATTCGACGCCTGCTGGCGATCCGGGACGCGCCCGATGCCGATTGCGACGGCGTGAAGACCGTGCTGGACAAGCACATCGCGCACGTAACAACCCGCATCGTGGAACTGACGGGGCTACAGGCCCAGTTGGCCGAGTTGCGAAAGCAGTGTGGCGATCCGCGTCCGACGCGGCAATGCGGCATCCTTCTCGAACTCGACAAAAACGACGAGCACGCCATCGGCTGTCACTCGGCGGGAAGCGCCTGACGCTGAGAACGCAGGTTGTAGACGATGCTGGCCGCGACCACGGCGACGATCAGCAACTGCGCGAACAAGGTCTGCACCGACGGATAGACGCCAAGCAAGTCAACGCGGGGAATGCCGATCGGCGTACTGGCGAACACGCCCACCTTTTGCAGTGCGGCGACGCCTTTCCCCATCAGCACGGTGGCCAGGATGGCGACCAGGACCGAACTGAGTTTGAAGAACTGGCCGACCGGCAGACGGGAAGACGAGCGCAACAAGACAACGGCGACCAGGCCAAGGAGGGCGATGCCCGTGCCCAGGCCTAAGCAAACAGGTAGCGTCCATTTTCGCCTGTCCACAGCGCGGCAAAGAACAGGACCGTTTCAAAGACTTCCCCGATAGACCGTGACGAAAGCGAGCGCGAAGAGCATCAGCGCTGAGCGCTTGTTCAGGGCGGAAGACAGTTTGTCTCGCACATAGGATTGCCAGCGTCCGGCCAGGCTTTTCTGGTGCATCCAGATGCCCACGCTGAGCAGCACCACGGCGGCGAAGATCGCGGAGTAGCCTTCCGTCATTTCAGGCTCGCGCCGGACAATTCCACCAGGTAGGTTGCAACACCCCAGGTCGCTCCCCCGGCCGCCAGTGCAGTCAGCCATCCGGCATGAACGTAGGGCAGGACATCGCGCCTTTCCGCCTTTTTAAGAAACGCGATCATGGCCACCACGACCAGCAGCGCTTCCAGGCCTTCTCGCAGGAGTATGGTCAGCGCGCCGACAAAGGTCGACCAAGGGTCGGCGGCGCCGCCGAGTGCCTTGCTGGCCTCGTCGAGCAACTGCTGCAAGCGTGCCTCATCGGACCGGGCCTGGGCAAGATCCGCGGCGAGAATCGCGTTGCGGTAGGCCCCCATCAAGGTTTCGATTTCCTCGAAGAGCGGCTTGTTTTTCGCCGCCAGGGCGGGTTCCGCTGGCTCGAAGCCGTCCAGGTAGGCCGACAGCGCAAGGCGCGATGCGCCAGCGGCGTCGCCATGCTCCACAGCCACCATACTTTCTCTCAATTTGGCTTTGGCGACGGGCAGGGTATCGACGAACGCTCTGCCGACCGCGATCGGCTGGCTGCGCAGATACGCGAGCAACGGTCCCGCGTCCGCCTCATCGCGCGGTGGCGGCCAGCCGTGTTTCCGTCAGTTCGTTCAAGCGGCTCAGACTGGGAACGGCCGAATGCAGCGTGGGCCGCGCAGCCCAAAGCGCTGCGCCTGCCTTGCGCTCGTTGTCGGTGTACGCCAGCGACGACGCAAAATAGGCAAGTGCCCAGCGCTCGTCTTCCGATAACTGCTGAAAGCCCGGCATCGCCGTGCCCTCGACACCATGCGAGATGATCTGCTGCAAGGCGAACACGCTGCGCTGGCGGGCGCGGGCGCGGTCGGCCAGCATGATGGGCGGCGGACTGAGTGTCGCTGAAAGTGGTCCGTCGGAGCGGCCGGTCACGCCGTGGCATGCCGCGCACTGTGCATTGAACAGGACCGCGCCGCGCCGGACATCAGGCGCGCGGCTTGGCGCCAGTGGAACGGGATAGCTTGCAAGCACGGCGTCTGCGAGCGCCTGTGCGCGCCTGGCGACCTGCGCCTCGGTTGCTTTGGCGGCGATGGCCGTCCGAAGCGTCGGCTTGCAACAGCAGATCTGGCTGATCCGGATGCGCGGGCAGCGCCTTCAGCTGGACCTGCGCGGCCCGCGCGAATTCCTGCATTTCGGCGTACTCGGTGGGACTCTTGACGATGCCGTTTTCGACCGCCTTGCTGTAATCAACTGCAAGGTAGTCGAGCAATTGCCAGACTTGCTTCGCTTTGGCTGGCGTATCTGGCTCCCCGGCGAACGCGCCATTGGTCAGCGACAAAAAGATTGCGAGAAGAAGGGCGAAGAATCGGGAAGCGCGATGACTGCCTTGCAAATTTGGAATGTTTACGAGAGCGCGACGTCAATATGCTGAATACAAATCGTGCTCATTCCGTATTGGACACCTTCTACCCGCTAGAAGGTCAAGCGGTTTCTCATGGGAGCGTGTGGGTGCGCAATGGCGTAATCAAGCGTTCCGATTCCGCAGACGCATGTTCAGGGGCAAGTAAACGGATACCCATTTTGCATAAGTGTCTTTTTCGTAATTTTTTTCCAACAATGTGAAAGGAATGGAGTAAGCTGACGCCAGCGCGCATGTCATAAGAATCGAACCGATAAAGGGCGAGCCCATATGTCAGCAAAGTCGATTGGAATACCATTCTCGCTTTCCTTCGTTGCCCTGATTTGTTACGCAACGAACGCCTGTGCCGATCCGTCCGACGATCTGGCCTAGGCCTGTCGCTTGAGCAGCTCGGCGACGTGATCATTACCTCAGTATCGCGGCAAGAAGAACGCCTCAGCAACGCCGCCGCCTCGATTTACATCATCAGTTCCAGCGATATCGCCCGCATCGGCGCGCGGACGCTGCCCGAAGTTTTGCGCCTGGCGCCGAACTTGCAGGTGGCCCGCACCGACGCCAGGAACTACGCCGTCACCGCGCGGCTTCAACAGCGTGTTTGCCAACAAGTTACTGGTCCTGATCGACGGCCGCACAGTCTATTCGCCCTTGACCTCCGGCGTGTATTGGGACGCCCAGGACGTGGCGATGGCGGACGTGGAACGCATTGAAATCATCAGCGGGCCAGGCGCCACAATTTACGGCGTCAACGCGGTCAACGGCGTCATCAATATCATCACCAAGTCGGCCAAGGATAGCCGCGGCGGAATGCTCGAGGCCGTCGCCAGCGCGCACGACAAAAGCGCCACGGTGCGCTACGGCGGCAAGCTGGCCAACAACGCCTACTACCGCGCGTATGCAAAAAACCGTCACGGTGGACGATACCTTCACCGCATCCGGCGCGAACACCGTAACGGGATTTCAGCGCTCGCAAGCGGGCTTTCGCACCGATTGGGATTTCGACCGTTCCGGACTGACGATCGCTTAAGCGACGCCTTTACCGGCCTAAGCTCGGGCAAAAGGGCACACCCTCGATTCACATCGGCGGTGCGAACCTGAATGGTCGCCATGTAACCAAGCTGGAGCAGGGCGCCGACCTGAGCGTCCAGTTCATTCTCGACCATACCGAACGCAATCAGCCGGGCGCCTTCCACGAAAAGCTCAATACCTTCGACCTTGGCATGCAGCACAACGTGCGGATGGGCGGGCGCCACCGTTTCTCCTGGGGCGGCGGTTATCGCTATTCGATGGACCGGATCGTCAACGCCAATTCATTCGCCTTCCTGCCGGGCAAACTCAATCTGCACTGGGGCAATCTGTTCGCGCAGGACGAGATCGCACTGAACGCGGCGTTCAAGGTGACCGCAGGGGTGAAGGCGGAACACAATAGTTATACCGGCTTGGAGTATTTGCCGAATCTGCGCGTGGCGTGGAACAGCGGCGCCTCGCGCCTCCTCTGGGCCAGTATTGCGCGATCGGTGCGCGCGCCATCGCGTGTGGACCGTGATTTGCACGTGCCGGTCAAGGCGCCATTCTTTCTCGGCGGTGGCCCTGATTTCATTTCCGAAACGGTCGACGTGACCGAACTCGGCTACCGCGCGCAGGCCAGCGCCAGGTTCTCCTATTCGGCCACGCTGTTTGAGGCCCGCTACGACAAATTGGCCACGCTGGAAAAGGGCGCTTGTCGGTGCTCGAGTACCGCAATCTGGGCAAGGGGATCAGCCGCGGCCTCGAAGCCTGGGGACGCTGGCAACCGATTGACACCTGGCGCCTGTCGGGCGGCTTTACGGTCCAGCGCATCGATACGTCGCTGTATCCTGGCAGCCGGGGCGAGGCAGGATTCAGCCGGCCTGGCCACGGCCGATCCGAAGCGTCGCTGGGTGTTGCGCTCCTCGCAGGATCTGCCCGGCTCGCAGCAACTTGATTTCTTCCTGCGCTACAACTCGGGATTGAAGACCCCGGCCGTACCCGCTTACTATGAGCTCGATGCCCAGTGGCTGTGGAAACTGCGCCCCGATACGGAGCTGGCCCTGGTCGGACAGGACCTGCTGCATCCTTCGCACGGCGAGTATGGCGCGGCGGGAGGGCGCAGCCTGATCGAGCGCACGGTCGCGCTCAGATTCGTGCAGCGCTTCTAGGGAACGATGATGCGGCATTTCAACTGGCCACACATTCTGTCGCTCCCACTGGCCGCGCTGCTCTTTCTGCATGGCGCAACGGCGGCGGCCGAGCTGGCGCCGGAACGCAGCGTGAAGGCGGCGTTCCTGTCACGCTTCATCGGCTTTGCCGAGTTTCCCGGCACCGGCGGCGCTCCCGCCAGCGGGCCCATCACGATTGGCGTCTACGGGGCGGATGATGTCGCGGCCGAACTCAGCCGTGTCGTCAGTGGCAAGCTGCTCAATCAGCGGCCCATCCTGGTGCGCAACCTCGGTCCGCGCGAAGAACTGAGTGGCTTGCACATGCTGTTTATCGGCGGCGACCTGGACGACCATGCCGAACACATGCTCGCGGCCGCGGCGAAGCAGGGCATCCTGACCGTCACCGAGGTCGACGGCGGCCTGCGGTCGGGCAGCGTCATCAATTTCCGGCTGGTCGATGAACGCGTACGGTTTGAAGTTTCCCGGGAGGCGGCACAGCGTTCGCGCATCGTGCTCAGTTCACGCTTGCTGTCGGTGGCGTATGCGGTGCTGAATATCCCGACGGGTAGGGCCTGGCCTTGAATAGAGGTTGGGATGAGTCGGCAGACACGGCAAGGCTCCACTTCGCATTTTACATAATATAAATTATGCGAAGTTGCGGCGATATTTTAGGTGTTGCGTCCGCCAGTACTTTTCGCCAATTTTCGATTCCGTTATTGGAGCTGAAAATGTCCTTCACGCCCCGATGACCTTATACGTTCTCAGTCCGTTATAGTCAGATCGACGTCGACAAATTCTTCGTAGACGTATCCTTCCGCTTCGTTGCGCAGCAAGATCTTTACTCGCTTGATCGAGCACTTTTGTCCGATCGTGAAGCCCATCTGAACATGCCCTTGGCCCCGAAGCGCCTCAGTCAGGCCCGCGTGCGTCATGCTGCACTTGGTATCGGGAACTGTGCTTAAGCAATCAAGCCGTGCGCTGTGTTGATTGAATACGCCAGATTGATCGGGATAAACGTCCCTTTCTTCACCGTGGTCCGTTTGCCGTTTGGGAAAATCACCTGGGAAATCGTCGAACCAGCGCCATCCTTTTTCCGAGCAACCAGTGCGGGATCAGGCACAAAGGTATAGTTGACGGGAATATCTTGCCGAAAAATCTCGGTCGACTTCGCATTCTTGAAAACTACGGTGAACTTGTCGAGTGTCCCAGGTTCTGTCAGGTAAGCTCCGCGTGTTACGCGGTGCCTCCCGGGCAGCATGCGATCAGGCGATCCAAAGTACTGTGACTTGTACTTCTCGTCAAAGATTCTCACCCAAACGCCGATTTCGGAGTTTGGTTTGGCAAAACGGAATTGGATGGTCGCATGGATCGGTGTCTGCTCCCGCAAGGTGCTTCCGTTTGGCGGATCTAGCTGCACCGATTCAATGACTAAATCAGATGCAGCACCGGGACCGGATTGCACAATTTGCGCGGCCGCGAACTCGAATGCGAAAATTCCAAGGAGTAGTATCCCGGCAAAAATTCCTCTTTTTACGATACTCGTCATTATTTATGCGTTTGGCGCGACCGTTTTGCCACGTGCCACATGCAGCTTCCTGTAGCTGTCGATCAAGCGATGATGCCTGTCCAGCCCCTCAAGCTGCATGCTGGTCGGCGTCAGGCCAAAGAATCGCACGCTTCCATCGACCGAGCCCATCACCGCATCCATGCGCTCGTTGCCAAACATCCGGCGGAAATTGGCTTCGTAATCGTCCAGTTCCATCTCGTCGTCCAGGAGCACTTCCAGTACGACGTTCAAGGCTTGATAGAACAAACGGCGCTCGACCGTGTTGTCGTTGTATTGCAGGAAGGCTTCCGCCAGTTCCTGAGCACCCTCGAACTGATCCAGTGCCAGATGAATGAGCAGCTTCAATTCCAGGACCGTCAGCTGGCCCCAGACCGTATTCTCGTCAAACTCGATGCCGATCAAGGTCGCAATGTCGCCGTAATCGTCGAGTTCATTGTTTTCCAGGCGATCCAGCAGCGATTCGAGGCTCTCATCGTCCAACAGGTGCAAATTGAGGATGTCGGCGCGGAAAATCAGCGCCTTGTTGGTGTTATCCCAGATCAGATCTTCGATTGGATAGACTTCCGAGTAACCTGGCACCAGGATGCGGCAGGCAGCGGCGCCCAGGTGTTCATACGCCGCCACGTACACCTGTTTGCCCATGTCCTCGAGAATGCCGAACAAGGTCGCGGCTTCCTCGGCGTTCGAGTTTTCGCCCTGGCCGGAGAAATCCCATTCCACAAAATCGAAATCGGTCCTGGCACTGAAGAAGCGCCAGGAAATCACACCGCTCGAATCGATGAAGTGCTCAACGAAGTTATTCGGCTCGGTGACGGCGTTGCTGGCAAAGGTCGGACGCGGCAAATCGTTGAGGCCTTCAAAACTGCGCCCCTGCAGCAGTTCCGTGAGGCTGCGTTCGAGTGCGATTTCAAGACTCGGATGGGCGCCGAACGAGGCAAAAACGCCGCCAGTACGCGGGTTCATCAGGGTCACGCACATGACCGGATAAGTTCCGCCCAGCGATGCATCTTTAACGAGCACCGGGAAACCTTGTTCTTCCAGGCCCTGAATCCCGGCCAGAATGCCGGGGAATTTCATCCAAAACCTCTTGCGGCACGTCCGGCAAGGCGATTTCGCCTTCAATAATTTCGCGTTTAACCGCCCTTTCAAAAATCTCCGACAAGCATTGCACCTGCGCTTCGACCAGCGTATTCCCGGCGCTCATGCCGTTGCTGCCATAGAGGTTTTCGATCAAATTCGACGGGAAATACACGACTGCGCCATCGGACTGGCGTACATACGGCAGCGAACAAATGCCGCGCTCCACATTGCCGGAGTTGGTGTCGTACAGATGCGAGCCGCGCAGCTCGCCTTCAGGGATTGTAGATCTCCAGGCTGTAGGCATCGAGGATCTCGGCTTAAGCAGCGCATCGTTTTTGCCGGGCTTGAACCAGCGCTCGTTCGGGTAATGCACGAATTCTGCGTTGGCGATGTCTTCGCCCCAGTACAGTAGCGTAAAAGTGATTCCAGTTGATGCGTTCGATATATTCGCCCAGGGCCGACGCCAGCGCCTTTCCTTGGTCGCGCCTTTGCCATTGGTGAAGCACATTGGCGAATGCGCGTCGTGGATGTGCAGCGACCAGACATTGGGCACGATATTGCGCCAGGACGCGATTTCGATCTTGATGCCCAGCTCAGCCAGCATGCCCGACATATTGGCGATGGTTTGTTCGAGCGGCAGATCTTTGCCTGCAATATAGGTGCTCGATTCCGATCCCGAGTTCAACATCAGCAAGCCCTGGGCATCGGCGTCGATATTCTCGACTTGCTCGATCACGAACTCGGGCCCGGCCTGGACCACTTTCTTGACGGTGCAACGTTCGATCGAGCGCAAGATACCCTGGCGGTCCTTGTCGGAGATATCCGACGGCAGCTCGACCTGGATCTTGAAGATCTGCTGGTAACGGTTCTCAGGATCGACAATATTATTCTGCGACAGGCGGATATTCTCGGTCGGGATATCGCGCGTCACGCAGTACAACTTCACGAAATAAGCCGCGCACAGGGCCGACGACGCCAAAAAATAATCAAACGGGCCAGGCGCCGAGCCGTCGCCCTTGTAGCGGATAGGCTGGTCGGCGATGACCGTAAAATCATCGAACTTGGCTTCCAGACGTAGCTTATCGAGAAAGTTGACCTTAATTTCCATGGGAATTCCAAATCATTGCTAAAAGTGAGATAGGCGCCATTATCCGCTTTTTATTCGCCGCACTACAAAGGAGCGTGAGCCCCCTCCCCGCGCAGGCTTGCATTTCATCGCAATCCCTGTCGATCTGTCGCATTCTGTTATGCCGCCCCAACCTTCCCGGCTACAATTGCCGCCATGAAAATTAGCCCCGCACTCGTCCTGGCCTGGCAGTCGCTCTGGATGCTGAAAAAGCACCGCGAGGAGCCGCTGTGGGCGCAACTCGCGGTGGGCGCGGCATTGGCCTTGCCCATCGGTTTTACCATGATGCTGATCAATGGCCTGTTGACCGGACGTGTGAGCGATCCCGGCTGGTGGCGCGCCTCGCTGCTGTTCAACCTGATGAGCTGCCTGTTCGTGGCCTACAGCATGCTCGCCATTACCCGCGCGGTCGAAGCCATCCTGTCCGCCGCCACCATCGAGCACCTGTCCGAGAGCGGCGACTGGCGCGCCGTCCTGCTCATGAACAGCATCGCCGTGTGCGGTGTTTTCATTGGCGCCTCGCTCAGCCTGAGCACGATTTCCTGGATGACCGGCTGGGATGCCTGGCACAGTTTCCTGAATGCGCCCGTCGCCAAGACCGAATTCCTCGCGTTTGTGATGGTGGTGATGGCTGCCAACTGGTTCTGGTGGCGCCTGCGCGTCAAGCAAGACCGGCTCTTGCGCCAGGCGACGGAAGCCCAGTTGCGCTTGCTCCAGGGGCAAATCGAGCCGCACTTCTTGTTCAATACCCTGGCCAATGTGCAAAGTCTGATGGGCCGCGACACGCCGCGCGCCATGCAAATGCTGGAAACGTTCACCGATTACCTGCGTGCCAGCCTGGTCCAGCTGCGCCACACCGACAGCACGCTGGCGGCGGAACTGGCGATGGTGCGCAGCTATCTGACCCTGCTGCAAATCCGCATGCAAGACCGACTGAGCTTCGATATCGATGTCAGCGACGAGGCCATGGCGGCCACCTTGCCGACGCTGCTGCTGCAACCGCTGGTCGAAAATGCCATTGAACACGGGCTGGAACGCAAGATTGAGGGCGGCCGGATCGACATCCGCGCCCGCGTGGTCGGCGGCCAACTCGACCTTTGCGTGGCCGACGACGGACTCGGGCTGGACGCGCCGCGCCATCCTTCGCGTGCTTAAGAAGCGGCATGGCCCTGGCGAATATTCGCGACCGGCTGCGCACGCGCTACGGCGGCAAGGCCGCGCTGACGCTGACAGCCCAGCCGGTCGGCATGCACGCCACGCTGTCGATTCCTTTCACGGCGCAAGCATGACGCGCGCGTGATTGCCGACGACGAGCCACTGCTCGCGCTGTTCCTGCAGGAGCAGCTTGCGCTGCTGTGGCCGGAGCTGGAGATCGTGCATGTGGCCCGCAATGGCGTGGACGCAGCGGCACGCATCGAGGAGCTGGAACCGGACCTGGCTTTCCTCGACATCCAGATGCCAGGCCTGAGCGGGCTGGAAGTGGCGCAGGGCATCGAAGGCGACACCCGCGTCGTGTTTGTCACTGCGTTCGACACCTATGCCGTCGAAGCGTTCGACCATTGCGCGCTCGATTACTTGCTCAAGCCATTGAAGCCGGAACGGCTGGCGCGCACGATCGAGCGCGTCAAGGCAACGCTTGCGCTGAGCAAGACCGGCAGCGCGCCGCCGCCCGACGCACGCTTGTCGTCCGCCCTCAGCCAGCTGACGCGCGCCCCGGCCACCGTACCGCGCTTGCGTTTCGTGCGCGCGGGCCAGGGCGAGTTTGTGCATCAGATCGCCGTCAGCGACATCCTGTTCTTCCATGCCGACGACAAATACACCGTCGTCCAATCCGTGGGTGGCGAACACCTGATCCGCAGCACCATCGTCGAACTGGTGGCGCAGCTCGAGCCCGAGCAATTCTGGCAGGTGCACCGTTCGACGCTGGTCAACCTGGACTACCTGGCTTAAGCACGCGCCGCGACGAAGCCAGCCGTCTGTTCCTGCGCATCAAGGGCCATGCGCGCGAGTTGCGGGTCAGCCGGGCTTACGTCCACCTGTTCAAGGCGATGTAGGGGGCTGTCGATTCGTCGGCGCCGCTGTCGATTCGTCGTTTCCCGCTGCCGCCAGCGGTGCCCGCATGGAATAGTCGCGGCCTTGTGTACGCCGATGAACCCTTTCCCAGGAACCCTGCAATGAAAAAATCCGTTCTGCTGTTGTCGATGCTGTTGACGAGCTGCTCCCTGTTCGCGGCCACCGATCCGCTGATCGTCCCGTCCATGGTCGCCCTCCAAGGCGGCCAGTTCGAGATGGGCAGCACCGCCAATCCCGTGACGGAGAATTATCCCTCGTCCGTCCCGGTGCACACGGTCAGCATCAAGCCCTTCCGGCTGGCCAAATACGAGACCACGGTCGCCCAGTTCCGCCAGTTCGTCGAGGCGAGCGGCTACCGGACCGAGGGCGACTGCTGGAAGCTGGCCGCCAATGACTGGGGCATGGAAAGCGGCAAGGCTGGCTGGAACGCGCCCGCCAATGCGCCGGGCGAGTTTCACCCGGTCATGTGCGTGAGCTGGGACGACGCGCATGCCTACCTGGCCTGGCTGTCGAAGCAAACCGGGCGCCACTTCCGCCTTCCCAGCGAGGCGGAATGGGAATTTGCCGCGCGCGCTGGCAGCACCAGCCGCTATCCCTTCGGCGACGACGCGGCCGCCCTGTGCAAGCATGCCAATGTGTTCGACCGTAGCGGCAAGACCGCCATCACCGCGCTCACCGGCAAGGCTCGCAAGGAAATCGATTGCGACGACAAGGCCGGTCTCACCACCGTGGTCGGCATGTATGAAGCCAATGCCTTTGGCTTGTACGACATGCTGGGCAACGTCGGCGAGCTGGTCGAGGACTGCCAGCATCTGAATTACGAGGGCGCGCGCAAGGATGGCGCCGCCTGGACCGCCGATTGCAAGCTGACCAATGGCTCGACCATGGCGATTCATCGCGGTGGCAGCTTCAACAACGGCCCGGCCGACAAGCGAGCCTGACCTTTCGCGGCCATGCCGGTACCGACAACCGCAGCGCCATGTAGCGGAAGGCTTCCGGATCGCCGAGGATGCCACGGACGTACCGGTCGCCGCCAGCCGCGCATTCGATGCTTAAGCCTGAGCAAAGCACAGGCGGCCGAACGGGCAAACCATGAAATAATCAGCGCAAGCGCAAAAGAAGCGCCGGAAACTGTGTCAAAACCGCAACTTTCCGGCGCAATTGGTTGCAATCCGTAAATATTCCCGTACCATACGGCGAGTTAAGTATTTACGTCAGCCGCCCTCTTTCGCCGGACTCCCCCATGCGCCACACGCTTTCCCTTTCCCTTTCCATCCTGACCCTGTGCGCACTCGCAGCCTGTGGCGGAGGCTCCAAATCCCCTGATCCCGTGCCCACGCCGACCCCGACACCAACGCCCACGCCCACGCCCACGCCGACACCGGCCGCGCTTACCATCGCCAGCTTCGGCGCCAGCCCCGGGATGGTCAATGCTGGCCAGGAATTCGCCCTTACCTGGAACGTGACCGGCGCCACCTCGATCAGTATCGACCAGGGAATCGGCAATGTGACGGGCGCTGTCAGCAAGATGGCCAGCGCATCGGCGGGCATCACCTACACACTGACGGCAAGCAACGCGCAAGGCAGCACGACCGCCACCACGACGGTGATCGTTGCACCGCCAACCACGGTCGGCACCTACCCGGTCATGTATGTCACGCAAACACCGGTATCGGGCTTTGCCAGCCGCAGCACCACCTTCGGCAATCACCTTGCCAGCCCACAATCGGTTCCGCGCGGCGGCGACCTGATGATCCGCTATCCAGACGGCAGCGTGCGCAATCTGACGCAGGAAGCCAACTTCAGCAGCACCGGTTTCCAGGGCAGTAACGCGATCGCGGTGCGCGAACCGTCGGTCCACTGGAGTGGCACCAAGGCGTTGTTCAGCATGGTGATCGGCTCGCCTTCGAAGCAATACGAAGTGCAGCAATTCCAGTGGCAACTCTATGAAGTGAGCGGCTTGGCCAAGGGCGCAACGGTGCAGATCACGAAGGTGGCGCGCCAGCCTAGCCTACAACAACGTGTCGCCATTCTATGGCAGCGACGAGCGCGTGCTGTTCACCTCCGACCGTCCGCGCGGCGGCGAGCCCCATCTGTATCCGCAACTGGACGAATACGAAAGCTTCCCGATTGTCACCGGCATCTGGAGCCTGGAGCCTAAGCCAGCGGCGACCTGCGCCTGCTCAATCACACAGTCAGCGGCGCCTTCAGTCCGTCGCTCGACAGCCATGGCCGCATCATCTTCACGCGCTGGGATCACCTGCAGCAGGATCAGCAAGCCGATGCCGACCGCGCCAGTACCGGCACGCCGCCCAACGGTTCCTTCAGCTATGCGGACGAGAGCGCCGGGGCCGCGCGCCTCCCGCTGCAAAAGAAGTGTTCCCTGAACCGCGCTCCGAAACCCATCCGGACAACGTGGCCAACCAGGTCAACGGGCACACCTTCAATCATTTCATGCCCTGGCAGCTGAACGAAGACGGCACCTCCGAAGAAACGCTGAACCACGTGGGACGCCATGAATTCGGTCCGTCCTACATTCCGCGCACCTTCAAGAATGACAGCAGCCTGAGCGACTTCAGCGTCGCGTCGCTGTTTGCCAACCGCACCGTGCTGCGTTCCGACGGCGGCATTTTCCACTTGCGCGAAGACCCGCTGCATCCCGGTCAGTATTACGGCAGCAACGTACGCGAATTCGGCACGGCTAGGCGCCAACCAGATCGTGCGCTTTACCGGCGCCCCGTCGCTGAATGCCGAAACGATGGTCGTGACCGCCATTACCCATCCCGACACCATGCTTCACGGCCGACGACGGCACCCCTGCCGCCAACCACAGCGGCATGTACCGCAATCCCCTGCCCTTGTCGGACGGTTCCCTGGTCAGCGTGCACACCAGCGAAACGCGGCTCGACACCAACGAGGGCACGCGCGCCGCACCGCGCTACCGTTACCAGTTCCGCCTCAAGTCGATGAAACCGTCCGGCAGCTATTTCGTGGCCGATGCCGCGCTCACGCCAGGCACCCGCAAGGCCATCTGGTACTGGGATCCGGATACCCGCGTCGACTTCGACGGCACCCTGTGGGAGCTGGACCCGGTTGAAGTGGCGCCGCGCGCGAAACCGGCGCGCCGCAGCGATGCCCTGGAAGCGCCCGAACGCGCGGTGCTGCTTGAAGAAAATGTTGACGAAGCGCAGCTGCGCGCCTGGCTGAGCTCGAACAAGCTTGCCCTGATCGTCACGCGCGACAACACCAGCCGTGACCGCGGTGAACGCCAGCAGCCGTTCAATCTGCAAGTGCCTGGCGGCGTGAGCAAGAAAGGCGATGCTTAAGCAAGGTCTACGACATCAGCCACCTGCAACTGTTCCAGGCCGACCAGGTCCGAGGTTATGGCGGCGTGAGCAGCCCGCGTGAAGGCCGCCGTCCGCTGGCGCAAGTGATGCACGATCCCAAGGCGGCCAATCCGGCCAACCCGGGTGCAGCCGGCAGGCAGCGTCAAGCTGGGCGCCGACGGTTCGAGCGCCGCCTTCGTGCTTAAGCGCAGCGGGCAATGACCTGGCAATTGACGGATGCCTCAGGCAAGGCCGTGGTCCGCGAACGCAACTGGATTTCCTTCCAGCCTGGCGAAATCCGGACCTGCGCCTCCTGCCACGGGCTCAATACCAAAGACCAGGCCGCAGGCTTCCCGCCCATCAACAAGCCGGAAGCCTTGCGCACTCTGTTGCGGCACTGGAAGCAGTTGCCGAAATAAGGATCCGGACCTAGCCCGCGGCCGCCTTCGGACGGCGCTTGGCCGTCCCGCTCTTGTCGTTGAGCGCAGCCGCGGCACGGATCAGCGCCTTGAACGCCGCGGCGTCCGGCAGTTCGCCTTCGCGGATATCGATGGCGCGGCGCGCATTGCCGTCCAGACTGGAATTGAAGATGCCGGTCGGATCGGCGACGGCCGCGCCTTTCAGGAACGTCAGCTTGACCACCTGCTTGTAGGTTTCGCCGGTGCAGATGATGCCATTGCTCGACCATACGGGCGTTCCCATCCATTTGACTTCTTCGACCACGCCCGGCACCGCTTCATGGATCAGCGCCCTGACCTTGCTCAAGGTCGCGCCGCGCCAGTCGTCGAGCCGGGCGATCTTTTGGTCGATGAATGCCACCGGGTCCATCGCTTCCTGCGCGCTCGCCTTGTTCATGCCAGCTCCTTCGCCATGACATCCTCAAGCGAATTGAAGAAACGCTGCCAGCCAAACTTGGCACCCTGGTATGCCTGTTCCTGATCCTGGCGGAACCCGGACTGTTCCATGCGCAAGTTGGTCCCGGCGCCCGACGGCTCCAGTGTCCAGGTGACGACGCTTTCGAGGCCGTGCGCATTCCAGGTATAAGCCAGCGTCTTTTGCGCTTCGATCTCGGTCACTTCGCAGTCGACCGAGCCCCAGTCGGCGCGGAACTGGAAATGGTGGCCCGCCTTGGCCAGGAAGTCGCTCTTCATGAGCCAGGCTTCGATCAGGTGCGGCTGGGTCAGCGCGCGCCACAGTTTTTCCGGCGGATGCGCAAATTCGCGTTCGACGACGACCGTGCGCCGCTGTTGTGCAGTGTCATTCATTGGTCCATCCTTTTGAGTAGGTTGTCGAGATCATCGAAACGGCTTTCCCAGAACCGGGTCATCTGGCTGGTCCAGCCAGCGAGCGGCGCCAGTGCTTCCAGCCGCGCTGTAATGCGTTTGCCGTCCTGCGTGCCGGTCACTTACGAGACCGGCTTGCTTCAAAACGGCAAGATGCTTGGACACGGCTTAGCTGGGATACCTGTGCCTGCGCGGGTCAGCCCGCCGACAGTTTGCTCACCGCCGCTGCACAAGGCCTCGAAGATGGCGCGCCGGGTGGGATCGGCGAGTGCCCGGAACAGCAAGTCGTGTGCGTCTGACATAGGAATCCATAACCGTTTGGTGATGCATTTAAATATAACTGAATGGTTATGAATCGTCAAGCGTGCACGCCAAACAATCGTGTTGTTTGCCCGTCACAGCAGATTGTGCAGAATCCGACGGCGGGCCAGGTCCGTTTTGTATAAGAGCGACAGCGGGTGCTGTTAGTTGCCAGTTATAAACAGTAGAATACATAGCACTGGAGAGCTTCTTGTTCTGCAGCTCGATCAATCGCGACGGAGAAAAAATGACCGCAGTAAGTAAATACGGCTGGAAAATGGCGTTTGCCGGTATGTTTTTCATGATGGCCGCCGGACAGGTGTCCGCTGCTGTCGATGTTGCAGGTATCAAGTACGAGGAATCGGTATCGCTGGGAGGCAAGCAACTGGTGCTGAACGGCGCCGGGGTGCGTAACAAGTTCACGGTGAAAGTCTACGCGGCCGGTTTGTACCTGCAGGATGCGCAAACCACCGTCGACGGTGTCATGAAGGCGGACGGTCCGCGCCGCATGCATTTGGTGATGTTGCGTGACATTTCAGCCGATGACCTGGGCAGCGCTTTCATGGTCGCCCTGACCGAAAACATCAATCCTGCCGACAAGGCCAAGATCGTCACCCAGATCAGCAAGTATGGGGAGATGTTCAGCCAGGTCAGCTTCCTGAAAAAAGGCGACACGATCGACACCGACTGGATCCCCGGCGTGGGCAACCAGTGCTACGTGAACGGGAAGAAGGTCGGCCCGGTCATTCCGGACATCCTGTTCTACAACTCGGTCCTGCGCGTGTGGCTGGGCGACAAGCCCGTCGACAGCGCGCTGAAAGCCAAATTGCTGGTCCTGCCAGCGAAGAAATAAGGTCATTCCTCCGGCGCCGCCGTTCCAGGCGGCGCCTGGCGCGCCTTAGTGCAGCGCCGTCACCGCATAGCCTTTCTCGGCAATCTGATCGTTCAGGTGCTCGATATCGTAGTCCTCGATCCGGTTCGCGTCGTCATCGACTTCCACCGCCCTCGCCTCCATTTCCCAGTCGGTATTGATTGCTTCGTTGGGGATGCGGCGACTTTCTGGCACGGCAAGGTAGGAAAACTTTCCATCGTGTTCGGCTCGGCGGTAGATATCAAGGCGCATGATGATTCCTGACTCAAGGTGGACGGTGGACAAATCGGTGGGTGTTGTACGCTTAAAATTTAATTGTTACATTGTGCGTATTTCTTCTACGACAGGACTAATATAGGAAAGTCATCAGAAAATACTTTGCGAGGCAGCCATGTTTACTTCATCGGTGTTCGGCAAACTCAAGCTCTGGCAGACCTTCTTCATTCTCAGCCTGCTTGGCCTGCTACTGGCCAGTATTCCCACCTATTTATACACCAAAGAAGCGGGCAAGGCACTGGCCGCATACACAGGTGAACAAGCGGGCTTGCCTGCCGTCACCGGCGTCCTCAAGGCGATTCAGAACACCCAGCAGCACCGCGCCTTGTCCGCCCTGCTATTGAGCGGCGTTCCCGGATCCGACGAAAAACGCAGCGAAAAGCAGCGCGAAGCCGATGCGGCGTATGCTGAAGTCGAGCGGATCGTCAAAGAAACTGGCAACGATTTGATTGTGGAAGCCTGGAGCGCGCCGCGCCGCGACTGGGATGCGCTGCGTGCCGCCGTGACCGCAAAGTCGCTCACGCCGCCGCAAAGCTACACCGCCCATGTGCAGTTGCTGGCGAAACTCCTCAAAATCAATGAAATGGTGGCCGACGAATATGGCCTGAGCCTCGACCCGGACAAGGATTCCTACCAGCTGATCCAGGCGATCTTTTTCCAGCTGCTTAAGCACTGACCGAAGAACTTGGCCAGTTGCGGGCCAAGGGCGCCGCCATCCTGTCCAAGAAAGAAGCCACGCCCGAAGAGCGGCTCACGGTCTCGGGCATGATTGCCAGGGTCAATGACCGCATGGGGCAAACGTCGAACGCCTTCGGCAAGGCGGCGCACGAAAACGCCGACATCAAGGCCAAACTGGGCCCGCTCATGGACGATGCCGCAGCACAGGCGAAAGGATTGACGGAGATGGCACATGCGAACATCGTGCTGGCCGATCCGCTGGCCGCCGATCCGAAGCAATACGTGGTGAGCGCCACCCAGACCATCGACGCCCAGTTCGCCCTCATGGGTGGCTCGCGCACCTTTATTGAAGCCTTGCTGGCAAAGAAAATCGCCGCCTTCCATCAGACGCGCTGGACCATGCTCGGCTCCATGCTGGTCCTGATCGCGCTGGGCGCTTACCTGACCGTGATGATTGCCCGCGCAGTGACCGTGCCACTCAATAACGCCGTGACCGTGGCCCAAAGCGTCGCCAAAGGCAATCTCGTCAACGATTTCGATGTCGGCGCCGACAATGAGGTCGGCCATATGCTGCGCGCTCAAGGAAATGAACGACAGCCTGCGCACCATCGTGGGCGACGTGCGGGCCAGCATCGACAACATCAGCGCCGCCACGCGGACATTGCCAGCGGGAACGCCGATGTCTCGCAACGACTCGAATCGCAAGCGTCCAATCTGGAGGAAACCGCGTCCTCGATGGAAGAACTGACCTCGACCGTGCGCCAGAACGCCGACAACGCGCGCCAGGCGAACGACCTGGTGATCAGCGCGGCTGCGGCGGCCAACAAGGGCGGCTCGGTGGTGTCGCAAGTGGTGCAGACGATGGGCGACATCAACGATGGCTCGCGCAAGATTGTCGACATCATCGCGGTGATCGACGGCATCGCCTTCCAGACCAATATTCTGGCACTCAATGCCGCGGTGGAAGCAGCGCGTGCCGGTGAACAAGGGCGCGGCTTCGCGGTGGTCGCCAGCGAAGTGCGCAATCTGGCACAACGCTCGGGCTCGGCGGCCAAGGAAATCAAGGATCTGATCACCAGCAGCGTGGAAAAAGTTGAGGCTTAAGAAAGCGCTGGCCGACCAGGCGGGCAAGGCGATGGAGGAAATCCAGAACAGCGTGCGGCGGATCACCTCGATCATGTCGGAAATCGCCACCGCTTCCGCGGAACAGGGCGAAGGGATCGAGCAAATCAATCAGGCGGTCACGCAAATGGACGACATGACCCAGCAAAATGCCGCGCTGGTGGAACAGACGGCCGCCGCCTCGGCCAGCCTGGAGGATCAGGCTGGGTCGCTGGTCAAGGCCATGAGCATCTTCACGCTCGGCAACGAACAGGCGGTGGCCGTTGCCAAGCCTGTGGCAGTGCGGCCGCGCCCGGTGAAACAGCGCCCTGCCCTGCGCCAGGTGGTCGGCCACTAGGCCCGGGCGGTCAGCGGCCCGGCGTGCTGCGCAAGATGCGCGCTTAAGCAGCATGACTATGGCGCGCAGCAATTCGAATACGGCTTCGACGCCAATGCCGATCAGGCGGAATGGCAGCAACAGCAGCCAGACCAGCGGATACAGGACCAGGGCCAGCAAGGCCAGCGGCCAGCACAGGAACAAGACCAGCAGCCAAACGAGAAAACTGAACATCGCACACTCCGTCACAGGGTCAGATGT
This sequence comes from Massilia sp. H-1, assembly GCA_024703915.1. Taxonomy (GTDB): domain Bacteria; phylum Pseudomonadota; class Gammaproteobacteria; order Burkholderiales; family Burkholderiaceae_D; genus Telluria_A. The sequence continues at coordinate 5,782,321 of CP087969.1, forward strand.
GCAGACTGTAAGGGAGGTGCGGGACGGGCGCAAACGGCATGCGACAGGATGCAGGCTCGCGCGATCAGCCCCGCCAAAACGCCGATAAACGGCGTTACTGGCCGACGCAGATGATCTTGGTGATGTACTCGTGGGCGTTGGGCTTCTTGCTGGTGGCCCAGTCGATGGCTTGCTGGGCTTCGGCGACGGTCAGAATGGTCGCCTTGTCCTTGTTCTTGATGAAGGAAACGCCTTCGAACTTGCCTTCCTTGCTGCGCATGACCTTGGCAAACACGGGCGGTTTGGTATCGCCGTCGCTGATTTTGTTTTGCTGGACGAGATAGCGCTGATCGATGTTTTCCATGTGCGGTACTTAAAATGAGGGGGAGATAGCCCGCATTTTAAAGCCTGGCGCACATGGACGGGCGGAAAATCAGGCGTAGGCGGCCAGTTGCGCAGCCTAAGCACGGGCGCCTCGGCACGCAGCACCTCGACCCGGATCGCCGCTTCCAGCGAGGGGATCGAGCCGCCTGCACGGTACTGGAAGCTGACCTGCAGCACGTCGCCCTCCTGCACCTGGACCGGATTGTTCATCGGCACGCTCATGTAGTGGTTGAGCCAGTCGATCGTGCTGTTTTCTTCCTGCACGACCGCCAGCACGTTCTTGGTGATGAAACGCATGGCGTTAACCACGCTCGCTTTTTTCGATCAGGAACTGGCCTTGCCAGGCGATCTGGGTATCGACCGGCTGGCTGAAATCGAGGATGCTGTACACGGCAGGCGAGGCCAGTTCCACCGTCCCCGGTTTGGCCACATGGGTTTCCTGGAATTGCACGATGGGGGCGTAAAAGCCTTCAAAGTCGTAGTCCTGCTGCAGCGGCTGGACCGCCATGATGGCCGCTTCCGGCAGGAATACCGGCAAGGGCCCCGCCGAAGCGCGCCAGGTAGCGCCGCTTGAACGATTCCATCACTTCGACCTGCTTTTCGCGCAGCATGGCCACGTGGATCATTTCGCAAATGACGACATCGACCGGCTCCGGCGGCAGATACTCGAAGGCGTCCGCATGGATCACCTCGACCTTGTGCCCGTTCGGGTTCATGGCCAGCATCTTGCGGGCCGCCAAGACCATGTCCGGATTGAACTCGACGCAATAGACCTTGGCCGCCCGCGCCGCCGCGAACCAGGACAGGACGCCCGTCCCGCCACCCAGTTCGAGCACTTTGGCGCCCGGCTTGACCGCGTAATTGATGGCCGACTTGAACCCGTGCATGCGGTTCTGGTCCATCAGCATATTGTGATGATAGTGAACCGGGATGAACTGTCCCAGATAGCAGCTTTCGATTTCGCGTTCGTTGAGCATGTTGGTCCTTGCGATGCGGTGGCATGTCGATGCTGCCATTATCGACAACAGTCCCATAGGCCGATTGGTCGAGGAAAATCGCTTTTCCATGCCAGTTCAGCGCTTCATGAAGGAAGAACTCACTTTAAGTCAGCGCTGCACACCATTGAAAAGATTGAAGAAATTGTCTGTCGTCTGCTGCGCCACCTGGCTCAGGGGGATGCCCTTGAGGTCGGCAATGTATTCGGCCACGTGCTTGACGAAGCCCGGTTCGTTCATCTTGCCCCGGTGCGGCACCGGCGCCAGATACGGCGAATCGGTTTCGATCAGGATTCTTTCCATGGGCACGGCCCGGGCCACGGCCTGCAAATCTTTCGCGCTCTTGAAGGTCACTATGCCCGAGAACGAAATGTAGAAGCCCATGGCCAGCGCCGCCTCCGCCACTTCCAGCGATTCGGTAAAGCAATGCATCACGCCCGCCACGCCGCCCTGATCGGTGCCCGCGCCTTCTTCCTGCATCAGGCGGATGGTGTCTGCGCTGGCTGCTCGCGTGTGAATAATCAAAGGCTTACGGGTGATTCTTGAAGCGCGGATGTGGGTGCGAAAACGCTCGCGCTGCCATTCCAGATCGCCTTCCAGTCGGAAATAATCGAGCCCGGTCTCGCCGATCGCGATGATTTTCGGATGATCCGACAGTGAGACCAGCTGCTCGACGCTCGGTTCCGGCGTCTCGACGTAATCAGGGATGCACGCCAACCGAGGCGTAAATGTGGGGATAGGTTTCGGCCAGGGCCAATACTTGCGGAAAATCAGGCAGGTCGACCGACACGCACAGGGCGTGGGTGACCTTGTTTTCCGCCATCTTGGCGAGGATTTCTGGCATCCGGGCCGACAGCTCGGGGAAATTGATATGGCAGTGGGAATCGATATACATCCCACGATTATAAAGTCTAGGCGACCCGCCTGCCGAGGATAATCAAGTCGCGCTCGACGCCGTCCAGATTGGCCACGCGCGGCAGATTGGCCCAGGTATCGAAGCCGTACTTGCGGAACAGGGCCAGGCTAGCTGCATTGTGGCCAAAAATAAAGCCCAGCAAGGTGTGCACGGCAATCGTCGGAGCGTAGGCAATGCCCTGCTCCAGGCAGTAACGGCCGATGCCCTTGCCGCGCCATGCTTCATCGATATAGATCGACAGTTCCGCCGTGCCCGCGTAAGCCGGACGGCCATAGAAATTCGAATACGACATCCAGCCCAGCACGGCTGGCGCTGGCGAACTGTCGGCCGCATCGTGGATTACCCACAGCGGCTGGCAGGGCCGGATCGTGCTCGTCGAACCAGGGCTGGCGCGACGCCACCGTGACCGGCTCGGTATCGGCCGTCACTTCGCGCGAGGCCACCGTCGAGTTGTAGATGGCAACGATGGCAGGCAAATCGTCGGGACGGGCAATGCGATGGGTGAAAGACGGCATAAACGCGGGAACGATGGAGGTCAGCAGACGATCAAAGGGTGTGCGTGGCGCGACGAACGCAGTGCGGCGCCCAGAATTTCTTCAATGCGCAGCTTGGCACGGTGGCCGGTTTCGTCGTCGGGGAAATGCACGCCAATCCCCTGCGCCTTGTTGTTATTGGCGCCTACGGCATGATCCACGCGACCTTGCCTGCGATCGGGTATTTGTTCGGGTCATCCATCAGCGCCAGGATCAGGTAGATCTCGTCGCCAAGTTTGTACAGCTTCACGGTCGGCACGAACATGCCGCCATGCTTGAGGAAAGGCATATAGGCAGCGTACAGCGCCGCCTTTTCCTTGATCGCCAGCGAGAGCACCGAAGGCCGCGCGGGCGTGGCGTTCGGGTCAGGTGGTTTGCCGGTCATGTAAATCCTTTCAGGTACAGCATGCAGTGTAATCGAGCAACATGTCTTCTAAGAACAGCTTTGGCGACAGCGGATGGTCCGACGTCGCCCGCCGTTCATTGGCGCTCTTTATTGCCCGCATCAGGTTGGAAGTGTGCACTTTCCCGGCTAACGCTGCAAGTTCCTTCTGATAGCGCAGGTAATATCTGATGCTTCCAGACAGTTTGTATGAAAACACATCATAAAGCCAGCGTTGCTGCCAAGATACGACCGAGCTCAAAGGCGTCTTGCTGAGCTTGTCCGCCGTCTTGAGCGCGCCATCGATGCTCGGGTGGGCCAGCAATTGCAGCAAGGCTTCCATCTCTTCGCGCTCGCCCGCCTCGGACTGGGCCAGGGCCGCCAGCGGCGCCCCGCCCTGCTCGCGCAGCCAGCTGTCGGCGTCGGCCAGGCCCTGGGCCTTGAGCCAGGCCGCGGCCTGGGCATGGTCGGGCATCGGCAAGGCGAACTTGCGGCAGCGCGACAGGATCGTCGGCAGCAGCCGGTCCAGGCTGTTGGAGGACAGCAGGAACACGGTACCGGGCGGCGGTTCTTCCAGCGTCTTGAGCAGCGCATTCGAGGCCGAAGCGTATTGAGCGCCTCGGCCGGGTACACCACCACCACGCGCAAACCCTGGCGGTGGGTCGAAATGTTCATGAAATCGGCCAGATTCCGGATCTGCTCGATCTTGATTTCCTTGGACGGCGTCTTGGCGGCCTTGGCTTTCTTGGCCTCGCCTTCGCCCTCCTCGCCTTCCGGCGCCTCGTCTTCCAGCGCTTCCGGACGCACGCGGCGGTAATCAGGGGTGATTGTGCTGGGAGAACCAACCGCAGGACGCACAAGCGCCGCAGGCGTGGCCGTCGGGACGCACGTTCTCGCACAGCAAAGCCTGGGCGAAGGTTTCGATGAAGTCCGACTTGCCAGTGCCTGCGGCGCCATGGAACAGAATCGCGTGCGGCATGCGTTCAGCGCAACTGCTGCAGCTGGCGCCACGCAGACTCTTGCCACGGATAGATGGAATTGCTCATGGAATCAATCGCTTGCAGCCGGAATATAAAGTCATTTCTAGCGGCATGTTAAAGCATTTTCTCAAGTATGCCAGCCAGCTGGAAGCCGGATTTCCTCGATCGAGGCGGGTCGAATCGACCACCACTATGCGTTGAGGAAACTGTGCCGCGCGACGCAGGTATTCATTCCGGCATGCCTGGAAGAAGTCCTTCTGCTCCTGCTCAAATTTGTCGAGCGTGCGTGTTGCGTCGAGCCGGGCGCGCGCCACTTCCAGCGGCACATCGAACAGCAGCGTCAGGTCGGGCTGCAAGACCGGGTGCACCCAGTGTTCGAGCGCTTCCATCTTGGACCGGTCCAGGCCCCGCCCGCCGCCCTGATAGGCGAAACTGGCATCGGTAAAGCGGTCCGAAATGACCCAGTCGCCACGCGCCAGGCCAGGTTCAATGACTTGCGCGATATGCTCGCGGCGGCTGGCAAACATCAGCAATGCTTCGGTTTCCAGGTGCATCTTTTCGTGCAACAGCAGTTCGCGCAATTTCTCGCCCAGCGCGGTGCCGCCCGGTTCGCGCGTGGACACCACAGTCTTGCCGCGCGCTCAGCCAGTCGGCAACGAAGCCGATATGCGTCGATTTTCCGGCGCCATCGATCCCTTCGAAACTGATGAACTGACCTCGCTTGCCTGCTGATGTGCTGCTTTGATTCATGGAACGGAATGCACTTTATCGTTGGTATTGATTGACAGCCTTGTTATGGTCGCCCAGGTTGTCCGAAAACTTGCTGGTGCCATCCCCGCGCGACGAAGTACAGGGCATTGCTCTTGGCCGGGCCAAGCGCCGCGGCCAGCGACTGCACGCCAGGCAAAGCGATCGGCGTGGGCGGCAGGCCGGTGCGCATATAGGTATTGTAAGGGGTATCGGTTTCCAGATCCTTCTTGCGGATATTGCTTAAGCGTAGCTGTCGCCCATGCCATAAATGATGGTCGGATCGGTCTGCAGCATCATGCCCTGCTTGAGGCGGTTGACGAAGACGGCGGCGATCATGGCGCGCTCGGATTTTTGTCCGGTTTCCTTTTCGACAATCGAGGCCATCACCAGGGCTTCGTACGGCGACTTGTACGGCAGGCTGGCGTCGCGCTTTTCCCAGGCCGCGTTCAGGTGGTTGATCAGCAATTCATGCGCCTGCTTGTAGACTTGCAGGTCGCTCGAACCCTTGGCGAACAGATAGGTATCCGGGAAGAACAAGCCTTCCGGCGACTTGTAGTCGGCCGAGATGCGCGCCATCAGTTCCTTGTCCGACAAGTCGGCCGTGTCGTGCTTCAGGCTCTTGCTGGCTGCCACGGCCTGGCGCATCTGCTTGAAGGTCCAGCCTTCGATGATGGTCAGCGATTCCTGGGCAGAATTCGCCGCGGACCAGCTGGTCGACCAGTGCGCGCGGCGAGGTATTCGGCTTGAGCTCGTAGCTGCTTAAGCCTTGATGCGCGACGCCTTTTGCGTGACGCGGGCCAGCATCGAGAACAGCGTGGGATTGACGGGAATACCGGCGCGGGCGATCTCCTGCGAAGCGGCGGCGACGCCATTTCCCGGAGTAATCGAAAAGGCGATCGGGTCGCCACCAGTCGTGATGGGCTGCTTGGCCCAGTAGGAAAAGCCTGCCGCTGCCGCAGCGACAATCAGGATAACCAGATAGATCAGTGTTTTTATGGATCGCATGGGTGACTTGGTGGTTTTGCGCGGCGTCCGGCGGGATTTTCTCGACATCTCTATAATGAGCCCGTAATGATAAAGCTTTAATCAGGATAACCAAAAAATATATGACCAGCTGGAATGACTACCTCTCGTCGCAAGGTGCGCGACATAGTGCCACAGAGACGCCCCATGTGCCAGATTTTGGGCGGACTTTGCGCGTTTCCGATTTGTCCGCTTAGCTTCGTCGCGGTGGTCGTCAGGGCCAGGGCTTGATCGCCGTCACTGGCGACGACGCCGCCAGTTTCCTGCATAACCAGCTGACCAATGACGTCCAGCACCTGGGTCAGGCCGAAGCGCGCCTGGCCGGTTACTGTACCTCCAAAGGTCGCCTGCAGGCATCGTTCCTCATGTGGCGCGACGCCCAGTCCGTGTATCTGCAATTGCCGCGCGAACTGCAGCCTAGCCCTGCAAAAACGCCTGTCGATGTTCGTGATGCGCGCCAAGGCCAAGCTCAGCGACGCCACCCCGGAGGCCGTGCTCGGCTTCGGCGGCCTGCGCGCCGGCGCCGTCCTGGAAGGCTTGTTCGGCACCCTGCCAGACTGCGCCCTACGGCAAGCTCGATCATGCACTCGGCACCCTGGTGCGGCTGGCGGACGCTTTCGGCACCCCGCGCTACCAGTGGCTGACCACGGCCAGCCAGGCGCAAGAAGCCTGGCCGGCGCTGAGCGCAGCGCTCACGCCCATCGGCGACGACGCCTGGCGCCTGGCCACGATTCACGCTTAAGCATCCCGGAAATCACGCTCAAGACGCAGGAACAATTCGTTCCGCAAATGGTCAATTTCGAGCTGCTGGGCGCGGTCAACTTCAAGAAGGGTTGCTACCCAGGCCAGGAAATCGTGGCGCGCAGCCAGTATCTCGGCAAGCTCAAGCGCCGCACCGCGCTGGCCAGCATCGATGCGCTACGCCCAGGCTGGTGACGAAGTGTTCGCCGCCTCCGATCCCGACCAGCCGTGCGGCATGGTGGTGAACGCCGCGCCGAACGGTGCGGGCGGGTTTGACGCCCTGGTGGAAATGAAGCTGGCCGCCATCGGCGAAGGCGACGTGCACCTCGGCTCGGCCGCAGGCGCCCTGCTGGCCATGCAGCCCATGCCCTACCCGCTCGACGCGATCGACGTATAACCATGAGCGACCTGTACATCTACTACCGCGTGCCTGACGAACATGCCCAGCAACTGGCGCCGCGCGTGCAGGGCCATGCAGGCCGCGCTCGGTGGTGGACAGCTCAAGCCAGCCGGCCCGGCTCGCGCGACGGCATGCAAACCTGGATGGAAATTTACCCGGACGCGCCCGACGGTTTTGACGCAGCGCTGGCACTGGCCGTGCGCCAGGCGGCCTTGTCAGAACTGATCTCCGGCGAACGCCACACCGAAGTTTTTACGGACCTAAGCACATGTGCCTGATCGTTTTCGCCTGGCGGGTCGTTCCCGGCGCGCCACTGATTGCCGCGGCTAACCGCGACGAATACTACGACCGCCCGGCCGCCGCCATGCTGCCTGGCCGGAAAACCCCAAGATCTATGCCGGACGCGACCTCAAGGGTGGCGGCAGCTGGATGGGCATCACGCAGGAAGGGCCGCACGGCCCCAAATTCGCCGCGCTGACCAATATCCGCGGGCCGCAGGAGCGCCGCACCGACGCCCCATCGCGCGGTGCGCTGGTGGCCGACTACCTGTCCGGCGAGCTCGACGCACCGGCCTACATCGCCAAAATTACCGAAACGAGCGGCGCCTACAACGGCTTCAACCTGGTGCTGGGGGACCGCGAACGGCTGTACTGGTTCTCGAACCGGGGCATGGAAGACGAGCGCAATGGCAAGGAACTGGCGCCTGGCATCTACGGTATTTCCAACAGTCTGCTCGATGCGCCATGGCCGAAGGTCGTGCGCACCAAGGCCCAGTTCGCCAGCCTGCTGTGCCAGGGCGCACCGGAAGACGCCTACTTCGAAATGCTGGCCGACACCACCCGCGCGCCCGACCTGCGCCTGCCCGACACCGGTATCGAGCTCGACCTCGAACGCGTGCTGTCGGCCGTCTGCATCGAGACGGCCGGTTACAGGCACCCGCACCTCGACCGTCGTCAAGCTGTACGCCGACGCGCCCGCCGAACTGCACGAGCGCGTACTGCAGTAACTTATTGCGCCGCCTTCATCTTGGCGCGCAGCATGTCGTGCACATGGGGCGTCGCCTTGTACGGATCGCTGGGATTCTTGTGGTGCACGATCTCGTCCATGCGGTCCGCCACGCCGCCCAGCGCGCCCGGGTGCGAATAAATATAGAACTGGCCATCGTGGATTGCGTCAAACGTGATCTGCGCCACTTCTGCCGCCGAGACCTTGCCCGACTCGACCGCCTTCACCGTCATGGCCTGGGCCACCTTCTGGCTGGCCGTTGCCGCGCCCGTCATGGCCACATCGGCCGGACGGTTGCAGGTGCGACTGGCTGATCCCGGTCGGCACAAAGTACGGGCACAGGACCGAGGCGCCAATCGGCGCTTCCACCAGCTGCAAGTCGTGATACAGCGTTTCCGACAGCGACACCACCGCATGCTTGGACACGTTGTACACGCCCATGGTCGGTGCGTTGAGTAGACCCGCCATCGACGCCGTATTGACGATATGGCCTTCGTAGGCCGGGTCTTTGGCGGCGCTCTCGAGCATAAGCTTGGTGAAGATGCGCACACCGTGGATCACGCCCCACAGGTTCACGCCCAGCACCCATTCCCAGTCGCTGACGCTGTTTTCCCAGATCAGGCTAGGCCAGAACCGACGCTTCTAAGCATTGTTGAACACCAGGTGTACCGCGCCATACTTGGCCATGGTAGCGTCTGCCAGCGCCTGTACCTGCTCGGCATGGCGCACGTCGCAGATCATGGCCAGCACGGATGCACCAGCCGCTTCCAGTTCGGCCTTGGTGGCGTCCAGCGTGTCTTGCTGCACGTCGGCCAGGACCAGTTTCATGCCGAGGCTTAAGCGGCCCCTGAGGGCGAATTCACGGCCGAGGCCACTTGCGCCACCGGTGATGACAGCGACTTTATCGTTGAAATTTTTCATGGGATGAGCTGTACCAGTTGTTTGCCAAAGTTGCGGCCCTTGAGCAGGCCGATGAATGCTTCCAGTGCGGCAGCCAGGCCCGGCGCCACCGTTTCGCGGTAGGTGAGATGGCCGTTCGCGACCAGTTCCGCCATGGCGGCCAATCCTTGCGGCCACAGGTCCTGGTGTTCGGTCACGATGAAACCGCGCATCGTGAGCGGCTGGTCAGGATGAAGCGCATGTTGCAGGCACCGCGAGGTCGTCGCCGTTGTAGTAGCAGATCAGCCCGCACAGGGCAATGCGGCCGAACGGGTTCATCAGCGGCAGCGCCGCGTCGAAACAGGGCCCGCCCACGTTTTCGAACAGGGCGTCGATGCCATCCGGCACGGCCTTCGCGAGATCGGCCGCCAGATTGCCCGCCTTGTAATCGATGCAGGCGTCAAAGCCCAGTTCTTCGACCACATAGGCGCACTTCTCCGGCCCGCCCGCGATGCCGACCGCGCGGCAACCCTGCAGCCGGGCCAGCTGCCCCACGGCACTGCCGACCGCGCCGCTGGCGGCCGAAACCAGGATGGTATTGCTTAGCCACCGGCTTCATGATCTGATTGAGGCCGTACCAGGCCGTCATGCCCGGCATGCCGACCGCGCCCAGATACGCCGACAGCGGAATGCGGCTGGTATCGACCTTGCGCAGCAAGACGCCGTCCGAGATCCCCATCTCGGCCCAGCCCAGCATGCCGACCACCTTGTCGCCCACGGCAAAGCGCGGATTGTTGGACGCGACAACTTCATGCATGGTGCCGCCGATCATGGTCTCGTCCAGCGGCTGGGCGGCGGCGTAGCTCTTGGCTTCGCTCATCCGGCCCCGCATATAGGGGTCCAGCGACAGGAAATGATTGCGGACCAGGACCTCATCGCTTGCAGGGCCTAAGCAGGTTCACGGTCTCCAGGCGGAAATTTTCAGGCTTGACGGCGCCACGGGGACGCGCCGCCAGCACGATGCGTTGGAACGACGTCACGCTCAAACCGCCGATACGCCGCCGTCGACCGCGAGGGTCTGGCCGGTAATGTGTTTGCTTAAGCATCGGATGCGAACAGCAGCGCCACGCCCTTGAGGTCTTCATCGTCGCCGATGCGGCCCAGCGGCGAGCCCTTGGCCAGCGCTTCTTCGCCGATACTTTCCAGCACACCCTTGGTCATCTTGGAAGGGAAGAAGCCCGGCGCGATCGCATTGACCGTGATGCCGTGCGCGCCCCACTCGCCTGCCAGCGTGCGCGTGAAGTTGATCACGGCGCCCTTGGAGGTGTTGTAGGCCACGGTCTTCATGGTGCCCGGCGGATTGCTTAAGCCAGGCTTGGCGATGGAGGCGATGTTGATGATGCGGCCGTACTTACGCGGAATCATGGACAGCTTGCCCACCGCCTGGCTGACCAGGAAGATGCTGCGGATGTTCAGGTTCATGACCTTGTCCCAGGCTTCCACGGGATAGTCTTCGGTCGGCAGCGCCCCAGCTGGCGCCAGCGTTGTTGATCAGGATGTCGATATGGCCGAGGCGCTTGATCGCTTCGTCGACCAGCGGTCCGATGTGGGCTTCCTGCGACAGATCGGCGGCAATGGCCGAAGCCTTGATGCCGCGCGCGGCCAGATGGGCAACCGCTTCGTCGAGGTCGGACTGCTTGCGCGAGGACAGCACCAGCGTGGCGCCCTGCTCGCCCAGCGCTTCCGCCATTTGCAGGCCGAGGCCGCGCGAGCCGCCGGTGATCAGTGCGGTCTTGCCGACCAGCGAGAACAATTCTTGAGTTGTGCGCATCGTTTTTCCTTGTGAGTCAGATTTCGTAGTCCATGCACTGGCGTTCATCGCGCACGGCGCCGATGAACGGAATGATGGCCTTATGGGTGGGATGGGCTGCGTATTCGGCCAGCGCTTCCTTGCTGGCAAATTCGGAGTACAGAATCACGTCGTAGGTCGCTTCCAGGCCCGGCTGAGCCAGCGCGACTTCGAATTTCAGCGTGCCGGGCGACAGTTTGGCGCAGGCATCGAGCTTTTGCTTCATCTTGATGGCATTGGCCGCGCGGTCGCTGCCTTCGGCAAAGTCCTTCAGCTTCCACATCACAATATGTTTGATCATGGCGTTTCCTTAGAACCAGGCGTCTTGCATGTCCAGCGTGGTGGTGTCGATACTGGCGAGCAGATCCAGCTGCTGCGGCACTTTCGGCAATTCCCACTGGAAGAAATAGCGGCAGGCTTGCAGCTTGCCGTGATAGAAGTTCTTGTCGTCGTCCGTCGCCGCGCCGAGCTTGCCGGTGGCAACCAGGGCTTGTTCCAGCCACATCCAGGCTACCACCGCGTGGCCGACCGCTTCCAGATACAGGCTGGCATTGGCGAGCGTCTTGTTCATGTCGCCCGCTTCGTACAGGGTGGCCGTGACGCGGCCGATGCGGGCCCAGATGTCTTCCAGCTGCGAGGCATAGCCTTGCAGATCGGGCGCCTCCGCCAGGCGCACCTTGCCGATACTGGCCGCCAGTTCGGCGCTGATCGCCTTGAACAGCGCGCCTTTCTGCATCGACACCTTGCGCCCCAGCAGGTCCAGCCCGTGGATCCCGTGGGTGCCCTCGTGGATGGCATTCAACCGGTTGTCGTGGTAAAACTGTTCGACATTGTATTCCCGCGTGTAGCCGTAGCCGCCGTGCACCTGGATGGCCAGGCTGTTCGCTTCCACGCACCACTGCGAGGGCCAGGATTTGGTGATCGGGGTCAGGAAGTCGAGCAGCATGCTTAAGCGTGGGCGCGTGCTTCCGGGTCCGGCGCGGTATTGAAATCGTCGACCAGCTTCGCGGAATACATGACCAGCGCCATGGCGCCTTCGGCATACGCCTTTTGCGCCAGCAGCATGCGCCGCACATCGGTATGTTCGATGATGGCAACCTGCGGCTTGACCGGGTCTTTCTCGGCCGGATGGCGGCCCTGGGGCCGGTTGCGCGCGTAATCGAGCGCATGCAGATAGCCCGTCACGCCCAGCACGGCGGCGCACATGCCGACGCCGATGCGCGCTTCGTTCATCATGTGGAACATGTTCATCAAGCCCTGGTGCGGCTCGCCCACCAGGTAGCCGATGGCGCCGGCCTTGCCGTCCGGCCTGTGGCGGCCTTCGCCAAAGTTGAGCAGGCAATTGGTGGTGCCGCGGCTGCCCATCTTGTGGTTGAGCCCGGCCAGCACGACGTCATTGCGTTCGCCGATGCTGCCATCCTCGCCCACCAGGAACTTGGGCACGATGAACAGGGAAATGCCCTTCACGCCGGGAATCAGCTTGCCATCAGGACCAGGAATCTTGGCCAGCACGAGGTGCACGATATTGCCCGCGAGATCATGTTCACCGGCGGAAATCCACATCTTGTTGCCGGTCAAGCGGTACTGGCGCTCGCCTTCCGGGGTAGAAGCGACCGGATCGGGTTCGGCGCGGGTGGTGATGTCCGACAGGCTGGAACCGGCCTGCGGTTCCGACAGACACATGGTGCCGAAGAACTTGCCTGCGAGCAGAGGCCGCACGAAGCGGTCCACCTGGCGCGGCGTGGCCGTCTTGAGCAAGGTATTGGCATTGCCGACGGTAAGGAAGATATAGGCCGAGGTCGCAATATTGGCCGACGTGAACCAGGCCGACAGCGCCTTGTCCACCACGCAGGGCAATTGCATGCCGTCGAACTCATAATCCTGGCCGGACGCCATCAGGCTTGGCGGCGGAAAACGTCGAGCGCGATTTTTACCTCGGGAATGATGGTCACCTTCTGGCCGTCGAAATGCGGCTCGTTGGCGTCGTTCTTTTTATTGTGGGGCGCGAACAGATCGGTGGCGATCTGTTCGGCGGTGTCGAGCGCGGCGTTGAACGTCTCGCGGCTGTGGTCCTGGAAACGCGGGCGCGCCGTCAGCGCCTCCACGTCCAGCCACTCGTACAACAGGAAGTCGATGTCGCGGCGCGACAATATCTTCGATTGCATGAGGAATCCTATCGGCGCCGGGACATCGCGGCCAGGGCGGCCGCGCCCCGGCTGGGTTTACACGACTTCGAACAGGCCTGCGGCGCCCTGGCCGCCACCGATGCACATGGTCACCACGACGTACTTGACGCCGCGGCGCTTGCCTTCGATCAGCGCGTGGCCGACCAGGCGCGCACCGGACACGCCGTAAGGATGGCCGACGGCAATGGCGCCGCCGTTCACGTTCAGGCGGTCCATCGGGATGCCGAGGCGGTCCGCGCAGTACAGCACTTGCACGGCGAACGCTTCATTCAATTCCCACAGGCCGATGTCGGAAACCGACAAGCCCGCCTTTGCAGCAGCTTGGGAATGGCGAACACGGGGCCGATGCCCATTTCGTCAGGCTCGCAGCTTCAGCCACGGCAAAGCCGCGGAAGATGCCCAGCGGCTGCAGGCCGCGCGCTTCGGCGACCTTGCTGCTCATCAGGATCGAGACCGAGGCGCCGTCCGAAAACTGGCTCGCATTGCTTAGGCGCTGATCACGCCGCCCGGCACCGCCGAACGGATCTTGGAGACGGCCTCGATGGTGGTATCGGCGCGAATGCCTTCGTCGGCGGAAATCGTCACTTCGCGCGAGAGCAGCATGCCCGATTCCTTGTCGGCCACGCCCATGATGGTGGTCATTGGCACGATTTCGGCATCAAACTTGCTTAGCCGCCTGGGCATTGGCCGCGCGCTGCTGGCTCTGCACGCCGTATTCATCCTGGCGGTCGCGCCCGATGTTGTAGCGCTTGGCGACCGTTTCGACCGTTTGCAGCATCGGCCAGTACAGCTCAGGCTTGTTTTGCTGCAGCCAGACTTCGGCCAGCATGTGGGTATTCATTTCCTGCTGCACGCAGGAGATCGACTCGACGCCGCCATGGCGTAGACCTCGCCTTCATGCGATGATGATGCGCTGGGCCGCCAGGGCAATGGTTTGCAGGCCGGACGAGCAGAAACGGTTGACCGTCATGCTTAGGCCGTGGTGACCGGGCAGCCGCCGCGCAGGGCGACCTGGCGCACGATGTTGGCGCCGGTGGCGCCCTCGGGGTTGGCGCAGCCCATGATGACGTCTTCGACCATGCCCGGCTCGATGCTGAAGCGCGCGCGATCGCCGCCTGCAGAACGTGGCCGCCGAGCGTGGCGCCGTGGGTCATGTTGAATGCGCCTTTCCACGATTTGGCCAGGCCGGTGCGGGCGGTCGATACGATGACGGCGTCTAACATGTTTGTCTCCTGAATTGGGTGTTGTGGTTGCTGCGATCACAATGAGAATAGCACATTTTAGTACGACCGTTCGCAAATTTATCGCAGTAAGTTTCGGGTAAGTTTCAAGCAAGGATGACGTAAGGTTAAGGACCCACACTCCGATCAGCTGAGGAACTATCGGCTAATCCGATGACGCACACAATCACAATTATTACGGAGACATCATGGCTATCACATCGGCGGCAACTGGGCGCAAACCCGTCCCGACGTCGCAAGGACTGACCAAGGAAGAAAAGAAGGTCATCTTTGCCTCGTCGCTCGGCACCGTGTTCGAATGGTACGACTTTTACCTGTACGGCTCGCTGGCGGCAATTATCGCCAAACAGTTCTTTGTCGGCGACCCGACCACCACCTTCATTTTCGCGCTGCTCGCGTTTGCCCATCGCTTCATCGTGCGTCCGTTCGGCGCGCTGGTGTTCAGTAAGCTCTCGGCGACATGATCGGCCGCAAGTACACCTTCCTGATCACGATTCTGATCATGGGCGCCTCGACCTTCGTGGTCGGCCTGTTGCCATCCTACGCCAGCATCGGCATTGCGGCGCCGATCATCCTGGTCACCCTGCGCATTCTGCAAGGTCTGGCACTGGGCGGTGAATACGGCGGCGCGGCGACTTATGTTGCCGAGCACGCACCGGAAGGCAAGCGCGGCTTCTTCACCTCGTGGATCCAGACCACGGCCACGATGGGCCTGTTCCTGTCGCTGCTCGTGATCACCAGCACCCGTACCTTCCTGGGCGAAGCCGAATTCGAAGCCTGGGGCTGGCGCGTGCCGTTCCTGGTGTCCGTGCTGCTGCTCGGCATCTCCGTCTGGATCCGTCTGTCGATGAATGAATCGCCAGCTTTCGCCAAGATGAAAGCCGAAGGCAAGACCTCGAAAGCACCGCTGACCGAGTCCTTCCTGCGCGGCAAAAACGCCAAGATCGTCATTCTGGCGCTGATCGGCCTGACCATGGGCCAGGCAGTGGTGTGGTACACGGGCCAGTTCTACGCCCTGTTCTTCCTGACCCAGACCCTGAAAGTGGACCTGCTGACCGCCAACATCCTGGTGGCACTCGCGCTGCTGCTGGCCACGCCGTTCTTCATCGTGTTCGGCAGTCTGTCGGACAAGATCGGACGCAAATGGATCATCCTGGGCGGCTGCCTGGTTGCCGCACTGACTTTCTTCCCGATCTTCAAGGGTCTGACCCACTACGCCAACCCGGCGCTGGAAACTGCCCTGGTGAATTCGCCAGTGCGCGTGATTGCCGATAAATCGACCTGCCACTTCCAGTTCAAGCTGACCGGCACCGAGAAGTTCCCATCGTCGTGCGACATTGCCACCGGCATGCTGACCGCCGCATCGGTGAGCTACACGATCGAAGAAGGCGAGCAATTCTCGATGGCCAAGATCGCCGTGGGTGACAAGCAAATCACCTCCTTCAACGCCGTCATGACCGCCGACAACCTGAACTTCGACGCGGACAGCAAGGCCAAGGAAGCGGCACTGAAGAAAGAAGTTGGCGCTGCGATCAAGGCGGCTTAGCTACCCAGCCAAGGCTGATCCGGAGCAGATCAACAAACCGATGGTGGTTGCGCTCCTGTTCGTACTGGTGTTGTACGTGACCATGGTGTACGGCCCGATTGCCGCCATGCTGGTGGAAATGTTCCCGACCAAGATCCGCTACACCTCGATGTCGCTGCCATACCATATCGGTAACGGCTGGTTCGGCGGCTTGCTGCCGACGACCGCCTTCGCCCTGGTAGCGCTCAAAGGCGACATCTACTACGGCCTGTGGTATCCGATCATCATCGCGCTGATCACCGTGGTTGTCGGCGCCCTGTTCGTCAAGGAAACCAAGGATAACGACATCTACGCAGCCGACTAAGCTGCCGCGTCCTCCCTCCCTCCCAATGCCGCTAGCAATAGCGGCATTTTCAATTCAGGGGTCAGACCTCAATTCTGAAATACTTTCAGAATTGAGGTCTGACCCCGAATTTTCCTGCGATTGTCGTCCAAGCCCATACCAAAGCCTCAGAAATCATCGCTGTTTGTGCCGGTTTCCGCGCCAATCGCGGCCGAATCCTGCCGCGTTCACCGAATACCGGGGTCAGACCTCAATTCTGCAAGAATTGCAGAATTGAGGTCTGACCCCGGTTTGGTATGATGTCGCCACTTTCAAAAAAACAATGGGGATGAATTAATGATTTCACGTCTGTTCATGCTTGGCGCCTGCGCGCTGGCCGTCAACGCCGCTGTGGCCGCTCCGCGCGGTTTCACCGTCGAAGACCTGGTCCGGCTCGAGCGCGTCGGCAGCCCGGCACTGTCGCCCGACGCTACCCGCGTCGTCTACACGGTGCGTACCACCAATATGGATAAGAACCGCGGCAACACCCAGCTGTGGATGATCGACCTGCGCGCCGCCAAGCCTACGCCCGTGCGCCTGACCCACAGCGACGCCAGCAGCAGCGACCCGGAATGGTCGCCGTCCGGCGATGCCGTCTATTTCCTGTCCGCCCGCTCCGGCTCGCAGCAAGTCTGGCGCCTGCCGATGAACGGCGGCGAAGCGGCCCGCGTGACCGACCTCGCCCTCGATGTCGATAATTTCCGCCTCTCGCCAGGCGGCGAGCGCATCGCCCTGTCCATGGGCGTGTTCCGCGATTGCCCGGACCTGGCCTGCAGCAAGACCCGCCTCGACGCCATGGCCAAGGACAAGGCCAGCGGCAAGGTCTACGACCGCCTGTTCGTGCGCCACTGGGATACCTGGGCCGACGGCCGCAATGCGGTCCTGTACTCGGCGCCGATCGACAGCAGCGGCCGCGTCAGCGCCACCCCGGTCAGCCTGAGCGGCAGCCTGGACGGCGACGTGCCGTCCAAACCGTTCGGCGACCGCGACGAATACCGCTTCCAGCCCGGACGGCAAGGCGATCGTGTTCGCGCTGCGCGTGGCCTAAGCAAGACCGAAGCCTGGTCCACCAATTTTGACCTGTTCCAGGTGCCAGCCATGCATGGCGCCGCCCTGCGTAACCTGACCCCGGACAACCCGGCCTGGGACGCCAAGCCATCGTTCTCGCCGGACGGCAAGACGCTGGCCTACCTCGCCATGCGCAAGCCCGGCTTTGAAGCCGACCGCTTCCAGCTGGTCTTCATGGATGTGGCCACCGGCAAGAAACGCCTGGTCGCGGAAAACTGGGATCGCTCGATCGCCGACTACCGCTGGACGCCGGACGGCAAGGCTGTGCTGGCCACCGCCGACGACATTGGCAATCACCGCCTGTTCTCGATCGACGCCGCCAGCGGTAAAGTCAGCGCATTGACCGACAAGGGCTACGTCAGCGCCTTTGACGTCAGCGGCAAGACGCTGGTGCTGGCGCAAGCGAGCCTGGGCGGCCCTGCTCAGCTGTTCAAGACCCGTCTGGGCGAGACCAAGGCGACCCAGATCACCGATCTGAACGCCGAGGCACTGAAAGATGTCAAATTCGGCGAGTACGAGCAGTTCTCGTTCACCGGCGCCAACGGCGAAACCGTCTACGGCCACGTGATGAAGCCATGGAACGCTGCGCCCGGCGGCAAGTATCCGATCGCCTTCCTGGTGCACGGCGGCCCCCAAGGCAGCTTTGGCAATTCCTGGAGCTATCGCTGGAATCCGCAAACCTATGCGGGCGCTTAAGCTACGCCAGCGTGTTCATCGATTTCCACGGTTCGACCGGCTACGGCCAGGGCTTTACCGATTCGATCAGCGGCGACTGGGGCGGCAAGCCGCTGGAAGACTTGCAGAAGGGTCTCGCAGCGGCCGTCAAGAAGTTCCCATGGCTGGACCGTGAGCGCAGCTGCGCGCTGGGCGCCTCCTACGGTGGTTACATGATGAACTGGATCGTTCAAGCAACTGGAACGATGGCTTCAAGTGCCTGGTCAACCACGACGGCGTGTTCGACACCCGCGGCATGGCCTACGCCACCGAGGAACTGTGGTTCACCGAGTGGGAAAACGGCGGCACGTATTATGACAAGCCGTCCGAGTACGAGAAGTTCAACCCGGTCCACCACGTCAAGAACTGGAAGACGCCGATGCTGGTGATCCAGGGCGACCTCGACTTCCGTATCCCGACCTCGCAGGCGCTGGGCACCTTCAGCGCTGCAGCAGCGCCAGGGCGTCGAGAGCAAGCTGATCGTGTTCCCGGACGAGAACCACTGGGTGCTCAAGCTTAGGCCAACTCGGTGCAGTGGCATAACACCGTCAAGAACTGGCTCGATTCGCATATCAAGCCGTAAGTGCCACTATCGATGCTTAGGGGCATGCGCCGTCGGCATCCCTTCCCCCACACTTTCTGGAATCGTCATGACTTACAAAGCAGGCGCAATGGCTGCTTACTGTGTGCTGGCTGCACTGGCGCCGTTTTCCAATGCACAGACCGCACTTCCCGGCGACCAGGCGCTGCCTGCCGCGCCTTGCGAGCGTCCAGCATGGACTGAGGATGCTTTTCAGGCACGTGACTTTGGTACGTTCAAGGTCAGGCTGATGGTGGATGACAACGGCAAGGTCTTGAATGCAAAGGTGCTTGTCAGTACTCAATCACGCTCACTGGACCGCGCCGGATTGGCAAAGGTATCAGGCTGCAAATTCGTTCCGCAGTACGACGCGGCCGGAAAGCCGGAGTGGATGGGCTACAGCTTCAGCTGGCCATATAGCGAACTGCCGCCCGAGCCACCGGCGCCACCGGCGCCA
The DNA here is from genome assembly GCA_024703915.1 of Massilia sp. H-1. Taxonomy (GTDB): domain Bacteria; phylum Pseudomonadota; class Gammaproteobacteria; order Burkholderiales; family Burkholderiaceae_D; genus Telluria_A. The sequence continues at coordinate 5,801,290 of CP087969.1, forward strand.
CCCGCGACAGCCATGACTGCGGAAAAAGACTGCAAAAAGCCGGAATACCCGCTTGCATCGCTACGCAATGAGGAAACGGGAACAGTAACGATGAAGTTCTTGATTGATGTTGATGGCAAAGTGGTCGACAAGAGAATCAAGCGATCTTCTGGATTCCCTATGCTTGACTATGCGGCATTGACGGCCATCGCGAAGTGCGCCTTCAAACCTGCGCGGCACAATGGAATGCCGGTGAAAGAATGGACGGATGTTCAGTACGTCTGGTCGTTAGAATAGGCGCTTTCCATCTCCCATAAAAAAAGCCGCTATCGCTAGCGGCTTTTGAACCAACTTCCCGGACCGTTTAACCGTTGAAACCCTTGCCCTCGGCGGCCAGCTTGACCATCGATGGCGCCTAGCGCCCAGGCGTCGCCATGGCGGCCCTTGGCATACTTCTCCATCGCGCCCAGCACATTGTTTAGACCAACGGTATCGGCGTAGAACATCGGCCCGCCGCGGAACAGTGGGAAGCCGTAGCCGGTCAGGTAGACCATGTCGATGTCGGACGCGCGCATGGCAATGCCCTCCTCCAGAATCCGCGCGCCTTCATTGACCAGCGAGTACACGAGGCGCTCGACGATTTCCTGGTCGCTGATCTTGCGGCGCTCGACGCCAATATCGGCCGAGTGCTTGACGATCATGTCGTTGACGTCCTTGGACGGATAGGCCTTGCGGTCGCCCGCCTTGTAGTCGTACCAGTAGGCGCTGGTCTTCTGGCCGAAGCGCCCCATCTCGCACAGCAGGTCGGCGGTCTTGGAGTATGTGATCTCCGGCGACTCGACATAACGGCGCTTGCGGATGTGCCAGCCGATGTCGTTGCCAGCCAAATCGCCCATGCGGAACGGTCCCATGGCGAAGCCGAACTTCTCGACCGCCTTGTCCACCTGCTCCGGCAGGCAGCCTTCTTCCAGCAGGGAAGCCAGCCTGGCGGCTGTATTGTTCGATCATGCGGTTGCCGATGAAGCCATCGCACACGCCCGACACGACGCCGGTCTTGCGCAGCTTCTTGGACAGCGCCAGGGTCGTGGCCAGCACGTCCTTGCCGGTTTTCGCGCCGCGCACGATTTCCAGCAGCTTCATCACGTTGGCGGGGCTGAAGAAGTGGGTGCCGACCACGTCTTGCGGACGGGCGGTGAAGTCGGCGATCTTGTTCAGGTCCAGCGTCGACGTGTTCGAGGCCAGGATCGCGCCCGGTTTCATCACGGCGTCGAGCTGCTTGAACACGGCTTCTTTCACGCCCATGTCTTCGAAGACGGCTTCGACCACGATGTCGGCATCGGCGATGTCTTCATACGCCAGCGTGCCGCTGATCAGGCCCACGCGCTGTTCGAATTTCTCGGGCGTGAGTTTGCCCTTCTTCATGGTGTTTTCGTAGTTCTTGCGGATCGTGGCGATGCCCTTGTCGAGCGCTTCCTGGCGCGTTTCGAGCAGCACGACCGGAATGCTTAGACGTTCACGAAGTTCATGGCGATGCCGCCACCCATGGTGCTGAAGCGCCGATCACGGCCGCCTTTTTGATCTCGCGGGTCGGGGTGTCGCCTGGCACGTCCGGCACTTTGCTGGCGACGCGTTCGGCCAGGAAGGCGTGGCGCAGCGATTTCGATTCCGGCGTCTGCATCAGGTGCAGGAAGCGTTCGCGCTCGAACTTGAGGCCATCTTCAAACTTCTTGGTCACCGACGCGGCCACCGTTTCCACGCATTCGAGCGGCGCCGGGAACGGGCTTAGCCATGACCTTGACGGTATTGCGCGAGAACTGCAGGAAGGCTTCGTGGTTCGGGTAGTCGACCTTGCGGTCGCACACGCGGGCAGCGGACGTGCGTCGGCCACTTTGCCTAAGCAAAGGCGATGGCTTCGGCCAGCAGGTCGGCGCTTAAGCAGCGAATACCTGATCGAACAGGGCCGTCTTGGCCAGCTTTTCCGAGGCGACGGGCGTGCCCGAAACGACCATGTTCAAAGCCATTTCCAGACCCAGTACGCGCGGCAGGCGCTGGGTGCCTCCGGCGCCCGGCAGCAGGCCGAGTTTGACTTCCGGCAGGGCGATCTGCGCGCCCGGCAGGGCCACGCGGTAGTGGCATCCGAGCGCCAGTTCCAGCCCGCCGCCCATGGCCACGGAATGAATCGCGGCCACGACCGGCTTGGTCGAACCTTCGACGATGTTGATCAGCGTGCCCAGATTCGGCTCGGCCATCGCCTTGGGTGAATTGAATTCCTTGATGTCGGCGCCGCCCGAAAATGCCTTGCTTAAGCACCGGTGATGACGATGGCCTTGACGGCGTCGTTGGCGAGCGCCTGGCGCACGCCTTCGGCGACGGCAGCGCGGGTGGCGTGCCCAAGTCCGTTGACCGGCGGATTATTGAGTGTGATGACAGCTACGCTGCCATTGACCAGGTATTCGGCGCTCATGTCTCTTCCTTTGTTAGTTGAAGCAATCTCTCAACTATACATCAATAATAGTACGGTCGTATTATTTTTTGGAGCGGTCAAACTTCCAGCCATTCCTTGCGTACCGTGGCGTTGGCGCGCAGGTCGTCCGGCGTGCCTTCGAAGACCATCGCCCCGTGCCCCATCACGTACACGCGCTGCGAAATATCGAGCGCGATGGCCAGTTTTTGCTCGACCAGCAGCACCGAAATCCCCTTCTCTTTCAGCGCCAGCAGATATTCGGCCACCAGCGCCACGATCTTGGGCGCCAGCCCCTCGGTCGGCTCGTCGATCATGATCAGATCCGGGTCGCCCATCAGGCTGCGGCACAGGGTCAGCATCTGCTGCTCACCGCCGGACAGGAAGCCAGCCGCCACGCTGCGCCGCTCCTGCAGCCGGGGGAACATGCGGAACATGTCGCCCAACGACCAGCGCCCGTGCGCATGCGCCTTCTTCTGGCCCAGGATCAGGTTCTGCTCCACCGTCAGCGTGGGGAAGATGTCACGGTTCTCGGGCACATAGGCCAGGCCCTTGTGGGCGATCTGGAAGGCTTTCAGTCCCAGCATTTCCTGGTCCTTGAACTTGACCGAGCCGGTCGCGTTCACCTGGCCCATGACCGCCTTGACCAGGGTAGAGCGCCCTACCCCGTTGCGCCCCAGCAGACTGACGATTTCGCCTTTGCCGATGCGCAGGTCGACGCCATGCAGGATGTGGCCCTTGCCGTAGTAGGCGTGCAGGTCTTTGACTGCGAGGATATCGTTCATGCGTGTTCTCCGTCGCCCAGGTAGGCGGCCTGCACCGCCGCGTTGGAGCGGATGTTGGCTAGGCGTGTCGCAGGCGATCACTTCGCCGTAGACCAGCACCGCGATCTTGTCGGCCAGGCCGAACACCACGCTCATGTCGTGTTCGACCATGACCAACGATTTGCTTAAGCCGTGACCTTGCGGATCAACTCAACCGCCGCGTCCGACTCGGAGCGGCTCATGCCGCATGGGTCGGCTCGTCGAGCAGGATCACGTCGGCGCCATCGCATGATGGTGATGCCGATTTCCAGCGCGCTGCTCGGCGTAGGTCAGCACACCGGCCAGCACCTTGCGCTGGCGCTGCATGCCGATCTGCTCGAGCACTTCCTCGGCCCGTTCATGCGCGTCGCGCAGGCCGCCCAGCCGCTGCCAGAACGAATACTTGTACCCGAGCGACCACAGGACGGCGCAGCGCAGGTTCTCGTAGACCGTCAGATTCTCGAACAGATTACTGATCTGGAAGCTGCGCGACAGGCCGCGCCGGTTGATCTGGTACGGACGCAGGCCGGTAATGCTCTCGCCATTGAGGCAAATGTCGCCGCTGGTGATGCCGAAGCGCCCCGAAACGAGGTTGAACAGCGTCGATTTGCCCGCGCCATTGGGCCCGATCACGGCCAGGCGCTCGCCCTTGGCCACCGTCAGGCTGGCGCCGCGGATGATTTCGGATTTGCCGAAGCTCTTGCGGACGTCTTTCAGTTCAAGTGCGTTCATGCCATGCTCCCGCGCTGTTTGGCCACGATTTCGGCATTCACGTCGCTCCACACGGCGTGATACGCCGGCTGCAGCCAGCGGTAGCCAAACGATCCCCGCCAGCAGCAGGCCGCCCGCGATCACCCACGGGGTGGCGGTCTTGGTATCGACCTCCTGGCGGAACAGCGTCATGATGCTGCCGTTCGCCCCTTCCAGCGTCAGGTGGTACATCATCTCGATGCCCATCACGAAACCGGTCAGGCCAAGCAGCGAGACCACGCACAGCGCCAGCAGGCGCTTCCAGATGCGCCGCAAGTGGCCGTGCGCGGCAACCCGCATCAGCATCAGGATCAGGCTGGCCAGGTAGACCCGGGGCGTAGCGCACCATTACGATGAAGAACAGGCCCAGGTACAACTGCCACGCTGGCGTAAAGTCGGACAGCATGACCGAGAAGAACACGCCCACCACGGCGCCCAGCAAGGGCCCGAAGAAGAAGCCGATCCCGCCGATGAACACAAACAGCAGCACCGCGCCGGAGCGGATCGCGCTGACGTTTTCGGCGCTGACGATCTCGAAATTGATCGCGCCCAGCCCGCCCGAAATGCTTAGGAAAAAAGGCGGACAGGATCAGCGTCAGGTAGCGCACCCACTGCGTGTCATAGCCGACGAATTCAACCCGCTCCGGATTGTCGCGCACCGCATTGACCATGCGGCCGAGCGGCGTCTGGGTAAACGCGAACATGGCGATGGTGCTGACGAAAAGCCAGGCCGCGATCAGGTAGTAGACCTGGATCTGCGGACCGTAGGAGACGCCGAACAGGGCCTCGCCGCGCACGCGGTTGGTGGTGATGCCGCCCTCGCCGCCAAAGAAGTCCGGGAACATGAGCGAGCTGGCAAACACCAGTTCGACCAGGCCGAGCGTGATCATGGCGAAGGTCGTGCCCGACTTTTTGGTCGTCACGTAGCCGAACAGCACGCCAAATCCCATGCCCGCGATGCCGCCCACGAGCGGGATCAGCGAGGTCGGTATGGCCGCGCCGATGCCGGTGCTGTTCATCGCGTGCACGGCGAAGAAGGCGCCCAGCCCGGAATAGACGGCGTGCCCGAACGAGAGCATCCCACCCTGCCCCAGCAGCATGTTGTACGACAGGCCGAAGATCATGACGGTGCCGATCTGCGACAGGATCGACAGCGCGGCACCCTTGGTGAAGACCATGGGCGCGGCGATCAGGATCAGGGCGAACGCACCCCACACGAAATAGCGGCCGAAATTGATCGGGGAGTAAGTAAGCCTCATTCGCGCGTCCCCATCAAGCCTTTGGGCCGGAAAATCAGGATCAGCACCAGCAGCAGGTAAGGCAGGATCGCCGCGCTTTGCGAGATTGTGAGCTTGAAGATGGCGAAACCGGGCGTGCTCTCGTTGATGCTCGCGCCCATGCCGTTCAGGAGCGACATCAGCGAGTAATCGAGTGCGACCGCGAAGGTCTGCATCACGCCGATCAGGAGCGACGCAAAGAAGGCCCCGGCCAGCGACCCCATGCCGCCCACCACCACGACCACGAAGATGATGCTGCCAACGGTGGCCGCCATCCCCGGCTCGGTCACGAAGGCATTGCCGCCGATGACGCTTCACCAGCCCGGCCAGCGCGCAGCCGCCGCCAAACACCCACATGAAAATACGCGGCACATTGTGGCCCAGCGCTTCAACCGCATCGGGATGGGTCAGCGCCGCCTGGATCACGAGCCCGACCCGGGTGCGGGTGAGCACCAGGTAGATCGAGGCCAGCATCGACAGGGCGACCAGCATCATGAAGCCGCGGTACATCGGGGAAGGTGGTGCCGAACAGGGTAAACAGCGGGCCGTCGAGCTCCGGCGGGATCGCATACTTGACCGCCGCCCTGCCCCACAGCAGCTGCACCAGTTCGACCACCAGGTAGGACAGGCCGAAGGTAAAACAGCAGTTCGACAATGTGGCCGTACTTGTGCAGCGGGCGCAGGCCGTAGCGTTCAACCAGCGCGCCGATCAGGCCGACGGCGACCGGCGCGAGCACCAGCGCGGGCCAGAATCCGATGAAGGAACTGATGGTGTAGGCCATGTAGGCCCCCAGCATGTAGAAACTGGCGTGCGCAAAATTGAGCACGCCCATCATACTGAAAATGAGCGTCAGTCCGGACGAGAGCATGAACAGCAGCAGCCCGTAACTGACGCCGTTCAGCAGGGTGAACAGCGTGAATTCCATGGAGGGATCGCAGACCTGGGATAGATTGGGAAGAACCCGCAGCCGGATGCCGGCCGCGGGCGGCCATGCTTACGCGCCCGGACGCTTCATCTGGCACGACGTTGGCTGCGTCGCGTAATAGGCATCGATCTTCTTGTCCATCTTCCAGCCGTAGCCGGTGTTTTCCTGGTCATACTTGACGGCCTTGCCATCGACCTTGCTCCAGGTGCCGATGTAGAGCGGCTGCTGCAGCTGGTGGTCGACCTTGTTCATCATGACGCCGCCGTTCAGGCTCTGGAACTTGGCCCCTTCCATCGCAAACGCCACCTTGACCGGGTCGGTCGACTTGGCCTGCTTGATCGCCTGCGACAAGATGCCGATGCTGCTGTGGGTCTGCGCGGTATAGAAGTCGTCGTTGTACTTCTTCTTGTAGCCTTCGACGATGTCCTTGCCCGATGCCGGGTCGGCATTGATCATCCAGTTGCCGACAATTTTCACGTGGTCGGCGCTTAAGCCCCGCCCATCGCGGTGGGCACGCCCGTGGTCACCGCGTAGTAGGTGTAGAAATTGGCCTTGAGGTCAGCGTCCTTGGCGGCGCGGATCAGCAGCGCCAGGTCGGCGCCCCAGTTGCCGGTGATGACGGTGTCCGCGCCCGACGCCTTGATCTTGGCGATGTAGGGCGAGAAGTCCTTGACCTGGGCGATCGGGTGCAGGTCGTCGCCATGATCTTGATGTCCGGCCGCTTGCGCTTGAGGTATTCCTTGGCCGCGCGGCTGACCGCCTGGCCGAAGGCGTAGTTCTGGCCGATGATGTAGACGCTCTTGATGTCCTTGTTGGGCGCCATGTAGGTGGTCAGCGCTTCCATCTTCATGTCGGAGTTGGCGTCAAAGCGGAAGTGCCAGAAGCTGCACTTGCTGTTGGTCATATCCGGATCGATGGCCGCGTAATTGAGGTAGACCACTTCCTTGCCCGGATTGCGCTCGTTGTGCTTGTTGATCGCGTCCAGCAGGGCCAGGCCCACGCCCGAACCGTTACCCTGGGTGATGTAGCGGTAACCCTGGTCGATCACGGCCTTGAGCTGGGTCAGCGACTCTTGCGGGCTGCCCTTGTTGTCGAAGCCGACCACCTCGATCTTGTGTTCGCCCGCCCATTTCTGCGTGTTGGCCAGGTCGGCGATGGTCTGGAAACTCTTGAGCTGATTCTGGCCGACGGGGGCAAACGGGCCCGACAGCGGGTCGATGAACGCGATTTTGACGGTTTCTGCCTGTGCTGCGGCGCTCAGCAAAGCGAGCGACACGGCCAGTGCCAACGGGCGAATAGGTTTGATCATGAGTCTCCATCCTTCGGTTTTATAGTGCGGGTCTGTGCCCTTTGCAGCAAAACGCTGCCCATCGAACTGCAAGGTGAAACGAATCAGGCCGTCGGCAGCGTACCCCTTATATTGCTCGCGCAGCTTGTTTTTCTGTACTTTACCGGTGGCGCCCATCGGCAAGGCGTCGACAAAGACGACGTCGTCGGGCGTCCAGAACTTGGCGATCTTGCCATCGTAGAAGTGGATGAGATCGTCGCGGCTGACATCCATGCCGGGGGCGCACCACCAGCAGCAGCAGCGGGCGCTCATCCCATTTTGGGTGGGCCACGCCGATGCAGGCGGCCTGCAGCACGGCCGGATGGGCCATCGCGATATTCTCGAGGTCGATCGTGCCGATCCATTCGCCGCCGGACTTGATCACGTCCTTGCTGCGGTCGGTGATCTGCATGTAGCCGTCTTCGTCGATGGTGGCCACGTCGCCGGTCGGGAACCAGCCGTCGACCAGCACGTCTCCGCCTTCATTCTTGAAGTAGCCGCTGATGATCCACGGGCCCTTGACGTACAGGTGGCCGTAGGTCACGCCATCCCAGGGCAGCGTCTTGCCGTCGTCGTCGACGATTTTCATGTCGACGCCAAATACGGCATGGCCCTGCTTTTGCAGGACCTTGCGCTGCGCTTCCTTGGGCAGCGACAGGTGTTTGTTCTGGAGCACATGCGCGGTGCCGAGCGGCGACATTTCGGTCATGCCCCAGGCGTGGATGACTTGCACGTCGAGCTTGTCGATCAACGTATCCATCATCATCGGCTGGGCAGGCCGAGCCGCCAATGACGGTGCGGCGGAAGGTCGAGAACTGCAGATTGTTTTGCAAGGCGTAATTGACCAGGCCCAGCCACACGGTGGGCACCCCGGCCGAGAAGGTCACGCCTTCGGACTCGAACAGCTCGTACAGCGATTTGCCGTCCAGCGCGGCGCCCGGATACACCATCTTGGCGCCCGACAGCAGCACCGAATACGGCAAGCCCCAGGCGTTGACGTGGAACATGGGCACGACCGGCAGCACGGTATCGCGCGCCGACACGTTCAGCGCGTTCGGCATGGCCGAACCGTAGGCATGCAGCACGGTCGAACGGTGCGAGTACAGGGCCCCCTTGGGGTTGCCGGTGGTGCCGGACGTATAGCACAGCGAGGCGGCAGCGTTTTCGTCGAACAGCGGCCAGGCGTAGTCGCCGCTGCTCGCTGCCATCAGGTCTTCGTAGCACAGCAAGTTGGCGATCTTGGTTTCCTGCGGCATGCGCTCGCGGTCAGCCATCAGCACGAAGCCCTTGACGGTCTTGCAGTGCGCGGCCACCGCTTCGATCAGCGGCAGGAAGGTCAGGTCGAAGAACAGATACTGGTCTTCGGCGTGGTTGACGATGTAGGCGATCTGCTCCGGATGCAGGCGCGGATTGATCGTATGCAGCACCGCCCCGGAACCGGACACGGCGTAATACAGCTCCATGTGGCGGTAGCCGTTCCAGGCCAGCGTGGCCACGCGATCGCCCATGGCGACGCCCAGACCGGTCAGCGCATTGGCCATCTGGCGGGCGCGCAGCTCGCAATCGTGGTAGGTATAGCGGTGAAGGTCGCCTTCGACGCGGCGGGAAACAATTTCAGAATGGGGATAGTGCTTTGCTGCGAATTCCAGGATGCCGGAAATGAGCAATGGCTGGCTCATCATCTGGCCCATTACGGGACTCAACTTGTACGACGTCATCGACACTCCTGTTCACGAACTGCGATAGGAAAACCCAGTTTCGTACGACCGTGCTAAAACAGTCAATGTTTTTCGATTGTGCATTGCAGCACACCGCTTTTTCACACCGGTTACAAGATGTAAGCAGCATACGCGGCAAATGTGCAGCGGTCTAGAATCGACGCGTTACGGTACAATTCTGTCATCTTCTTTTCCACTGACTGCGACTGGAACTGCCATTACCGCCAACGACCTTCCTTTCGAAAATTCATTCGCCGCATTGCCGCCCTCGTTCTACACCCGCCTGATGCCGACTCCCCTGCCCGCGCCCCATTTTGTCGCGGCGAGCGCACGCGCAGCCAGCCTGGTTGGACTTACCGCAGAGCAACTGGCGCATGAAGATTTCGTTGCCGTTTTTACCGGCAATCACGTACCGCCACGCGCCCAGCCGCTCTCGGCGGTGTATTCGGGACACCAGTTCGGGGTGTGGGCTTAAGCCAGCTCGGCGACGGGCGCGCCATTTTGCTCGGCGAACTGCCCTCGGCCGACGGTCCGATGGAAGTCCAGCTCAAGGGCGCCGGACTGACCCCGTATTCGCGCATGGGCGACGGGCGCGCGGTGCTGCGCTCCTCGATCCGCGAATTCCTGTGCTCGGAAGCCATGGCCGCGCTCGGCATTCCGACCACGCGCGCTGACCATCACCGGTTCCAGCCAGCCTGTCATGCGCGAGACCGTGGAAACGACGGCAGTGGCCACCCGCATGGCGCGCAGTTTCGTGCGCTTCGGTTCCTTCGAACACTGGTTCTACCGCGACCATCCGGAAGAATTGCGGGTCCTGGCCGACTATGTGATCGGCACCTTCTACCCGGAACTGGCGGGCGAAGCGAATCCCTACCAGGCCTTGCTGGCCGAAGTGACGCGCCGTACCGCGCGCCTGATCGCCCACTGGCAGGCGGTCGGCTTCATGCACGGTGTGATGAACACCGACAATATGTCGATCCTCGGCCTGACGCTCGACTACGGGCCCTTCGGTTTCATGGAAGCCTTCGATTCCCAGCACATCTGCAATCACACCGACCAGCAGGGACGCTATTCCTACGCCAACCAGCCGCAAATCGGCCACTGGAACTGTTTCGCGCTCGGGCAGGCGCTGCTGCCGCTGATCGGCAGCGTCGAGGATGCGCAGGACGCGCTGGGCGTGTACGAAGCCGAATTTGCCAGCAAGATCGACGAATTGCTGCACGCCAAGCTGGGCCTGGGCATGTTCTACGAGAATGACCGCGCCCTGTTCGAGGCGATGTTTACTGTCATGCATGACAACCACGTCGATTTCACCCAGTTTTTCCGCAAGCTGGGCCAGTTGCAGGTGGACCAGCCCGAACGCGACGCGCCCGTGCGCGACCTGTTCCTCGACCGCGCGGCCTTCGACGCCTGGGCCGTCGACTACCGGGCCCGCCTGCGCAAGGAACTGCGCAGCGACGCCGAACGGCGCCATGCCATGGACCAGGTCAATCCCAAGTACGTGCTGCGCAATTACCTGGCACAGGTCGCCATCGAAAAGGCGCAGAATAAGGATTTTTCCGAAGTCGCGAAGCTGCTGTCAGTTCTGGAGCATCCGTTCGACGAACAAGCAGAGAACGAAGCCTACGCCGCGCTGCCGCCCGACTGGGCCAGCCACCTCGAAGTAAGCTGCTCGTCCTGAACCCACAAGGAATCCGCCATGACCGACGATGTCAAGAAAACCGTAAAAACCGATGCCGAATGGCGCGCCATGCTCGACCCGATGGAATACCAGGTCACGCGCCACGCCGCCACCGAACGCGCCTTCACCGGCAAATTCTGGGATCACCATGAGCACGGCATCTACACCTGCGTCTGCTGCAATACGCCCTTGTTCGCGTCCGACGCCAAATTCGATTCCGGCTGCGGCTGGCCAAGCTACTTCAAGGCGCTCGATCCGGCCAATGTGATCGAAAAAAACCGACCGCACCCATGGTATGCTGCGCACCGAGATCATTTGCGCCGTCTGCGACGCCCATCTGGGACACGTGTTCCCGGACGGCCCGCCGCCGACAGGCTTGCGCTATTGCATTAATTCCGCGTCGCTGCGGTTCGACCCAACCTGAATAAGAATCAGATGAAACTCCTGTTCGACTTTTTCCCGATTGCCCTGTTCTTCGGCGTATACTGGATTGCGGCCTACTTCCAGCAACCCTCGTTTGAATTTGTCGGCAAGTACATGTCGGGCATGATTTCCGGCGGCACCATCAAGCCTGACCAGGCGCCCATGATGCTGGCCACCGCCGTGGCGATCGTCGCCACGACGCTGCAGGTGTCGTATGTGAAGCTGCGCGGCAAGAAGGTCGACGGCATGCTGTGGATTTCCTTCCTGATCATCACCGTCTTTGGCGGCGCGACCATCTATTTCCACAATGGCGACTTCATCAAATGGAAACCGACCATCATTTACTGGCTGTTCGGCGTGGTCATGCTGGTGACCCAGTTCGGTTTCAAGAAGAACATGATGCGCGAGGCGATGGAAGCGCAGATCAAATTGCCGGATGACGTGTGGTACAAGCTGGGACTGGCCTGGATGGCGTTCTTCTTCGTGCTCGGCGCGATCAACCTGCTGGCCGCCTTTGTCATCTTCAAGGACAACGACAGCGCCTGGGTGACCTTCAAGCTGTTCGGCATGATGGGCATCATGTTCGTCTTCATTGTCGGCCAGACCCTGTTCCTGTCCAAGTACATCGAGGAAGAAAAAGCATGAGCGAGCCCACCCGCGCCGAACGCATCCGCACCGCGCTGGACGCGGCCTTGCAGCCTTCCCTGCTCGAACTGACTGACGAATCGGCCCTGCATGCAGGCCACGCCGGTGCCGCTTCGGGAGGCAGCCATTTCCGCCTCAAGATCGTGTCCGCCCGCTTCGAAGGCCTCAGGCTCGTCATGCGACATCGACTCGTGTATGATTCCGTGCACGATATGATGCACACGGAAATCCATGCGCTCGCCATCACTGCCCTGGCACCGTCCGAGCAATAGCGGGGAGCGCTTTGATTCAGCGTGTCTTAAGAAATCTGTCTGACAATTGCTAACGCATAGTAAGTAGAAGAACGAATCTGACTTGTCCTAGTAACTTTTTCCCCCAACAGGAATTGATAATGACCTTTAAGCCATCCCGCTTGCTGTTTGTACTGATCGCTGCCGCTGCCGCACCTTCTTTTGCTCAAAACGTTGCCGTTGTGAATGGCAAAGCCATCCCGATGTCGCGCGCCGATGCCCTGGTCAAACAGTACGTGGCCCAAAGCAACCAACCGGAAACGCCGGAACTGCGTGAAATGGTCAAACGTGATCTGATCTCGCGCGAAGTGCTGATGCAGGAAGCGAGCCGCCTGGGCTTCGACAAGAACCCTGCCGTCAAGCAGCAACTCGAAACCGCACGTCAAAGCATCGTCGTCAACGCCATGGTGCGTGACTACCTGGTCAAGCACCCGGTCAAGGACGATGAACTGAAGGCCGAATACGAGCGCTACAAGACCGTGCTGGGCGACAAGGAATACCATGTGCGCCACATCGTTGCCGAAAGCGATGCCGATGCCAAGGCCATCATTGCCAAGCTCAAAGGCGGCGCCAAGTTCGACGAACTGGCCAAAGCGTCCAAAGACAACGCCAGTGCCAACAATGGCGGCGACCTCGACTGGCGCGCTCCTGCCGATTTCCCGAAGAACTTCAGCGATGCCTTCGTCGGCCTGCAAAAAGGTGCTGTGACGGAAACCCCGGTACAGACCCAGAACGGTTTCCACGTCATCAAGCTCGACGACGTCCGTCCACTGAAAGTGCTTAGGCATTCGAAGAACTGAAGGCACAGATCGCCGAGCGCATGCAGCAAGGCAAACTGGCACAGCTGCAAGACGAGCTGCGCAAGAAAGCAGTCATCAAGTAATGTGGGCCGGGCGGCCTTGCTGATGCCGCCCTCACATCGCTTGCAGCGCACGCCCTCGCGGCGTGCGCAGTATTGAAACCGTTTAGGAACAGAATAATGAAGTTGATGCCCGCCCGCTTGCTGTTGTCCTTGTCCGTCATGGCCGCCGTCCCCGCGTTTGCGCAGGTTGCCGCGACCGTCAACGGGAAGACCATTCCTTCCAGCAAGATCGAACTGGGCGTCAAGCAGTTGGTTGCACAAGGCAAGTATTCCGATACCCCGCAGCTGCGCAGAAGCCATCCGGCGCGACTTGGTCACGCGTGAACTGATGATCCAGGAAGCGGACCGCCAGGGTTACGGCACCCGCACCGAGGTCAAGTCGGCGCTGGAAAACGCGCGCCAGAGCGTGGTCATCAACGCCCTGCTCGCCGCTCACCTCAAGAAGAATCCGGTTGACGAGAGCGAATTGCGCGGCGAATACGCCAAGATCAAGGCCGCATGGCCAGAGAAAGACTATCGCGCCCGCCACATCCTGGTCGCGTCCGAAGACGAAGCCAAGACCATTCTCGCCAAGCTCAAGAGCGGCACCAAGTTCGAGGAACTGGCCAAGCTCCACTCCAAGGATAGCTCGGCAGCCAATGGCGGCGACCTGGACTGGGCAAGCCCGAACCGCTACGTGCCCGAGTTCTCGCGCGCCCTGACGGCGCTGCAAAAGGCGGCGTCAGCGACGCGCCCGTCAAGTCGCGCTTCGGTTATCACATCATCCGCGTCGACGATACCCGTCCGGGCAAGCCGCCTGCCTACGAAGAAGTCCGTCAGGAACTCGGCGAAGGCTTGCAGCAACGCAAGCTTCAGAGTTACAAGGAAGCGCTGATGAAAAAAGCGAAGGTCGAGTAAGTCTTCCGCTTCGCGCCCCACAGGCCGCCATGATCGTTCCTGGCGGCTTTTTTGTTATGATGTCCCCATGCCGTCCACCCTGCGCCACCTGATCGCCGTTGTCCTGCTCGTGCTGTTGCCGCTGCAGGCGATCGCGGCCGTGTACGCCGCCGGATTGGCGCCCATCGTGGCTTAGCTCCGACGCTACCATGGCGCTCGGCTGGGAGCACGATGACGACACCGGCGCAGCCTGCCAGGCCGCCGCCTGTGCCGCCGCCGCTTCGGTGGCGCCGCCCCTTGCCCGCGTTGTCCGCATGGTCACGGCCCCGCGCCAGGCCCTGCTCCCCCTCCCCGCACCGCTCTACACTTCCTACGTTCCCGACGGCCCGCAACGGCCACCCCGCACCCGCTCCTGATCCGCGAATGTGACTGGCATTCCTGGGCCGCCACGCATTGCTGGCCCCAACTGCCTCGCCCCACTTTTCTGACTTGAGCTATTCCATGCCTGACCCACGCCTGCTTTCCGTCCCATCCGACATCCTGCATGGCCGCGACGATCCGTCCCTGTTGCGCGAGGAGATCCTGGCCGACCTGCTCGAACACAGCGCGCGCGACGCCCGACAAGGTCGCCCTGATGTTCGGCGCCCGCGAACTGACCTATGCCCAGCTCGATTCCCTGGTCGGCATTGCCGCCTCGCGCCTGATCGCGCGCGGCGTGCGCCCGGGCGACATTGTGGGCTTGTGGCTGGCGCGCGGCATCGAGCTGCTGGTGCTGCAGGCCGCCATCGCCAAGGTGGCGCCGCCTGGCTGCCAGTCGACCAGGACACGCCCGTGGAGCGCTTGCAGGTGTGCCTGGACGACGCGGCGGCCATGCGCGTGATCGCAAGCGAGGCGGCACTCGCCGAACTCCCTGGCGCGTTCTCCGCGGCCAGCCTGCTGGCGCCGCTGGCCGAAGGCGAAGCGCTGCTGCAGCGCGGCCCGGTCGCACCGGACTTGCTTAGGCTGTATGTGATCTATACCTCCGGCTCGACCGGCAAGCCGAAGGGCATCGTCATTTCCCAGCGCAGCATCTGCCACTTTCTGCGCAGTGAAAACCAGGTGCTGGGCATCGTCGCGGACGACCGCGTGTATCAGGGCTTTTCGGTGGCCTTCGACATGTCGTTCGAGGAGATCTGGATCGCCTACCTGGTCGGCGCCACGCTCTGGATCGGGCCGAAAGACATCACGGGCGACCCGGAAACGCTGCCGCGCATGCTGGCGGCGAACGGCGTCACGGTCCTGCACGCGGTGCCGACCCTGCTCGCCCTGTTCAGCGAAGACGTGGCCAGCCTGCGCCTGATCAATCTGGGTGGCGAGATGTGTCCCGAGTCGCTGGTCGAGCGCTTCGCCCGCCCGGGCCGCGAGATTTTCAACACCTACGGGCCGACCGAAGCCACCGTCTCGGCCAGCCTGGCGCGGCTCGCACCCGGGCGCCCGATCACCATCGGCACGCCGCTGCCGAACTACGGCATGCTGGTGATCGCCACCGACACGCCCGCACTGACCCTGCTGCCACGCGGCGCGACGGGAGAGCTGTGCCTGACCGGGCCAGGCCTGTCGGCAGGCTACCTGGGCCGCCCCGACCTGACGGCCGAAAAATTCCTGAGCAATCCCTGGGCCTCCGGACCGCACGACGCGCGCCTGTACCGCACGGGCGACCTGGCCCGCATCGACAGCGACGGCACCGTCCAGTGCCTGGGCCGCACCGACGACCAGGTCAAGATCCGCGGCTTTCGCGTGGAGCTGGGCGAGATCGAGGCGGTGCTGGCGCAGCAGGCCGGGGTCGGCACCGTGGCGGTCCTGCTGCGCAAGGATGACGGCATCGACCAGCTGGTCGCTTACGTGGTGCCCGCCAGCGGTGACCCGGCGCCCGACGGCGCGGCCTTGCGCCAGGCCCTGAACCAGCACCTGCCGCCCTACATGGTGCCGGGCCGCTATGAGCAGCTGGCGCTCATGCCGCGCCTGACCTCGGGCAAAATCGACCGCAAGGCGCTGCGGGCGATGCCACTGACTGCCCCCGCAGTCGCCAGCGGCGAGTCCGACTTGCCTGAAACGCCTACCGAAGTGGCCCTGTTCGGCGCCCTTGCCGTGCTCTTCCCCGGCCAGCCGATCCGGCGCGAGGCCGACTTTTTCAGCGACCTTGGCGGCCATTCCTTCTTTGCCGCCCGCCTCGCCACGGCCCTGCGGTCGAACCCCGCGTTTGCCCACGTGACCGTGCGCGACATCTACCAGAACCGCCAGATCGGCAAGATCGCCGTGGCCCTGGCCGATGCAGCCAAGCCATGCAGCGCGGCCGAGCAGGACTGGACGCCGCCTTCGGGCCTGCGGCGCTGGACTTGCGCGCTGGCCCAGGCGGCCGCCGTGCCGCCCTTGGTCACGCTGCGCATGACGCAGTGGCTGGCGCCCTTCTTCACCTACCACTTCTTTACCGGCGAACCGGGCGACTCGGTGGCGCGCGCGATTGCCGCCTCGATCGGGGTATTCCTGCTGGCGACGCTGCTCGAATTCGTGGTCGCCATCGCCAGCAAATGGCTGATCGGCGGGCGCTTGCGGCCGGGCTCCTATCCGCTGTGGGGGCTGACCTACTACCGCTGGTGGCTGGTCGACCGGCTGCTCGAAGGCGCCCCCGTCTATCTGCTGAGCGGCTGCTCGCTGTATGTGTGGTGGCTGCGCGCGCTGGGCGCCAGAGTCGGCAACGACGTCATCATCGGCTCGATGACGTTGCGCGCGCCGGACCTGCTGGCGCTCGGCGACAACGTCAGCATCGGCAACGCCGTCAATTTCAAAAACGCGGTCGAGCGAGGACAGCTGGTGCTGGGCCACATCGACGTGGCCAACGATGCCTGCATCGCCTCGTTCTCGGTGCTGGAAGGCGGTACGCGGGGTCGGCGCGACCAGCCACCTCGAAGGGCAGTCGGCCCTACCGGACGGCGCCAGCGTCCCGCCAGGCCGCGTCTGGGGCGGTTCGCCCGCGCGCGACCTGGGTCCGTTCGTACCCATCCTGCCTAGGCCCGCCCCAATCCTTCGCCGCCATACTGCTGGGCGAGATGGTGTTCTTCGTGTTCGGGATCGTGCTCGTCTCGACCCTGTTCTTCATGCCCGTCTTCCCCAGCTTCGTGCTGATCGATACGCTTGATGAAGCTTGGCGTCCTGCCATGGCTGCAAGGCTCGGACGTCCAGGTCCAGCTGCTGCGCTACTTCGTGCTCGCCTTCCCGGCCAGCGCGGTGCTGATCCTGCTCACGGCGCTGGTCTCGGCCGCCATCCGCTGGGGCGGCCTGCCGCGCATGAAACCGGGCCGCTCGGCCGTCCACAGCAATGTCTACTGCGCCAAGTGGCTGGTCAGCCATATCCAGGAGTCGAGCATGAACGTCCTGCACGGCATTTACGCGACCGTGTTCGCTCCCTACTGGTACCGCCTGCTGGGCGCGCGGGTCGGGCGTGATGCCGAGATCTCCACCGCGCTCGGCGTGGTGCCCGACATGCTGACCCTGGGCGACGAAACCTTCATCGCCGATGCGGTGATGCTGGGCGACGAAGAGATCGACGGCGGCTGGATGACCATGCAGCAGACGGTCGTATCGCACCGCAGCTTTGTCGGCAACGGCAGCTACATCCCGGACGGCACCGTGCTGCCCGAGCGCGTGCTGGTGGGCGTGCACACCCATGCAGCCAACCAACGAGCGCATGGCCAGCGGCGACACCTGGCTCGGTTCGCCCCCGATTCACCTGCCCGCGCGCGAGGAAGTCAGCGGCTACCCCGACCGCCTGACCTACCGCCCTTCGGCCCTGCGCCGACTTGGCCGGACCCTGGTCGAATCGTTCCGCATCGTCGCGCCGCACGCGCTGGTGATCGCGGTCGGCTACACCATCGTGCTCGACGTGATGCTAGGCCCATGCAAGGGCCTGTGGGGCGAAGTCGCGCTCGACCTGGCCGTCTCGGGCCTGCTGTACGGGATCGGCAATTTCCTGTTCGTGATGGTGCTCAAGTGGGTGCTGCTGGGCCGTTACCGCAAGCGCGCCGAGCCGATGTGGACCCCGTTCGTGTGGCTGTCCGAAGGCGTCACCAACCTGTACGAAGGGATCGCCGTGCCGAACTTCATGCGCTACCTGCGCGGCACGCCCTGGCTGCCGGTGGCCTTCCGCCTGCTGGGCGCGAAGATGGGGCGCGGCGTCTACCTGGACACGACCGACATCACCGAATTCGACTGCGTCTCGATCGGCGACTACAGCGAATTGAACGCCCTGGCCTGCCCCCAGACCCATTTGTTCGAAGACCGGATCATGAAGATCGATCACGTCGACATCGGCAGCAAGGTCTATATGGGGCCGCGCGGCTGTGTGCTCTACAGCGCCAAGGTGGGCGACAACGCCCGCCTCGGACCGCTCACGCTGGTCATGAAGGGTGAGCATATCCCGGCCTAAGCACGGCATGGGCGGGCTGCCCGGCGGCGCTTAAGCACAAGCATGATGGACGGCGTGACCCTGGTCAGCGTGGCGCATTTGCCAGGGACGGACCGGGCGGCGGCGCGCATGGCCATCCGCGCCGCGCTGTGCGCCTCGGTGACGGACGCGCTGGGTGTGAAGGAAGTGCGCGTGGACGCACTACCCGGGGCTGCCCCGCGGCTGATCGTGGACGGCGAAATCACCGCAATCAGCGTTGCGATCAGCCATACTGCATCGTATTCGTTCGCTGCCTGGCATGCTTAGGCGCGCCGGTGGGACTGGATGTGATGGAGGTGGCCGACGTAGCGGACTGGCGTGGTGTGGCGCGCGACTACCTCGGCCCGCAAGCGCTGGCGCGCCTGGATGCCGTGCCAAGCAGCGGCGCTTGCGCACGCCTTCGCGCGAATGGACGGCACGCGAAGCGAGTCTGAAATGCCTGGGGCTGGGGCTGGTGGAATGGGCAGAACTGCTTAGGCCATGCCGATTTTGACAGAGCTGGCGCTTGGACCCGGCCTTGCTTCAAGACGCTGGCCCACGCAGGATGAAGCGATGAACGTCACCCTTGAAGCCATCACCATCGACAACTTCGAAGCGGTGATGGACATGGAACTGCCGCCCGAGCAGGCGCGCTTCCTCGACAGTAATGCCTATTCGATCGCGATCTGCTACAAGACCGACAACGAGAACGGGCGCCGCTTCTACGCGTCGCTGGGATTTGTTGAAACTGGCTTGAGCGACGATGGCGAGATGGTCGCGGAGATCGCTCCGTAACCATCTCGCCCGTGCGGGATCAGCCGACGAACTTGCGCGCGTTGCGGAACATCCGCATCCACGGCGAATCCTCGCCCCACGACTCAGGATGCCACGACTGCTGCACCGAGCGGAACACGCGCTCGGCGTGCGGCATCATGACGCTGAAGCGTCCGTCCGCCGTCGTCACACCGGTCAGGCTAGTAGTAGGCAGAACCGTTCGGATTGAACGGATAGGCTTCGGTGGCCGCGCCGCGGTTGTCGACAAAGCGCATGGCCTTGACCACGGCGTCGATGTCGCCCGTCTGCGAGAAGTCGGCAAAGCCTTCGCCGTGCGCGATGGCGATGGCGCTCTGAGTGCTTAAGCCATGCCCTGGAAGAAGATCGACGGCGAGTCGAGCACTTCGACCATCGCAAAGCGGGCTTCGAACTGTTCCGACTTGTTGCGGGTGAACTTGGGCCAGGCATGCGCACCCGGGATGATGGATTTGAGGTTGCTCATCATCTGGCAGCCATTGCACACGCCGAGGCCGAAGCTGTCGGTACGGGCGAAGAACTTCGCGAACTGGTCGGCCAGCTGCGCGTTGAACAGAATCGTCTTGGCCCAGCCTTCATGCGCGCCCAGCACGTCGCCGTACGAGAAGCCGCCAACGGCGATGATGCCCTGGAAGTCGTCCAGCTTGGCGCGGCCCGCAATCAGGTCGCTCATGTGAACGTCGACTGCCGCAAAGCCTGCCTGGTGCATGACCCATGCGGTTTCGATATGCGAATTGACGCCCTGCTCGCGCAGGATCGCCACGCGCGGACGCACGCCGGTCGCCAGGAATGGCGCGGCCACGTTCTCGCTCGGGTCGAAGGTCAGCTTCGGCGTGATGCCAGGATCGGTTTCGTCGAGCAGGCGCGCGTATTCGGCGTCGGCGCAGGCCGGATTGTCGCGCAGGCGCGCGATGCGCCAGCTCGTTTCGCTCCACAGACGGTGCAAGGCGCTGCGCGGCTCGCTGTAGATCACCTTGGCGTCGCGCGTGAACTCGATCACGCCACGGTCGTTCAACTTGCCGATGATGTGGCTGCAGGCGCCGAGGTTGAACTCGCGCAGCACGTTCATGACGGCGGTCTTCTCGTCCGCGCGCACCTGGATCACGGCGCCCAGTTCTTCGTTGAACAGTGCGCGCAGGGTCAGTTCGTTGCGGCGCTCCGCGACCTGGCTAGGCCCAGTTCTTGGCGTCGCCCTGGTCGGCGGCATGCTCGCCTTCCATGGCCAGGATGTCGAGATTGATGGTGATGCTTAGGCGCAGGGCTAAGCAAAGGCCATTTCGCACAGGGTGGCGAACAGGCCGCCGTCGGAACGGTCGTGGTAGGCGAGCAGCTTGCCTTCCTTGTTCAGGCGCTGGATGGCGGCGAAGAAGCCTTTCAGGTCTTCGGCGCTGTCCACGTCCGGCACTTCATTGCCGAGCTGCTGGGTCACCAGCGACAGGGCCGAGGCGCCGAGACGGTTCTTGCCGCGGCCAAGATCGATGGCGATCAGCGCGGTTTCACCGGCGCCGGTCTGGATCTGCGGCGTGAGCGAACGGCGGATGTCGGCCACCGGCGCGAACGAGGACACGATCAGGGACACGGGCGAGCTCACTGCCTTGGCGTCGCCGTCGTCCTTCCAGGTGGTGCGCATCGACAGCGAGTCTTTGCCGACCGGGATGCTGATGCCGAGGGCCGGGCACAGTTCCATGCCGATCGCCTTGACGGTGTCGAACAGGGCCGCGTCCTGGCCAGGCTGGCCGCAGGCGGCCATCCAGTTGGCCGACAGCTTGATGTCGGAAATGTCGTTGATCGCGGCAGCGGCGATGTTGGTGACGGCTTCGCCGACGGCCATGCGGCCCGATGCGGCGGCGTTGATCACGGCCAGCGGGGTACGTTCGCCCATCGCCATCGCTTCGCCCAGGTAGCCTTCGAAGCTCATGGCGGTAACGGCGCAGTCGGCCACCGGCACCTGCCACGGACCGACCATCTGGTCGCGCACGGTGGTGCCGCCGACGCTGCGGTCGCCAATGGTGATCAGGAAGGACTTGTCGGCCACCGTAGGCAGCAGCAGCACGCGTTTGGCGACATCGGCCAGGTCCAGGCCGGTCAGGTCGATGGCCGGGAATGCGTTGTGCACGTGGTGCACGTCGCGCTGCATCTTCGGCGGTTTGCCGAGCAGGACATCCATCGGCATGTCGACCGGCGAATTGCCTTGCTCCGGATCGATCAGCTTGAGCTGGCGCTCTTCGGTGGCCACGCCGACGGCGGCGAACAGGCAGCGTTCGCGCTCGCACATGGCGGCGAACAGCGGCAGGTTCTCGGGCGAGATGGCCAGCACGTAGCGTTCCTGCGACTCGTTACTCCAGATTTCTTTCGGCGCCATGCCGCTCTCTTCGAGCGGGATCTTGCGCAGGTCGAAAATCGCGCCGCGCTTGGCGTCGTTGGTGATTTCCGGGAACGTTCGACAGGCCGCCCGCGCCCACGTCGTGGATCGAGATGATCGGATTGTCCGCGCCCATCTGCCAGCAGCGGTTGATCACTTCCTGGGCCCGGCGTTCCATCTCCGGATTGCCGCGCTGGACCGAATCGAAGTCCAGATCGGCCGTGTTGGTACCGGTGGCCATCGACGAAGCGGCCGAGCCGCCCATGCCGATGCGCATGCCGGGGCCGCCCAGCTGGATCAGCAGGCTGCCGACCGGGATGTCGTTCTTGTGCGTGTGCTGGCCCGAGATATTGCCGATACCATAGAACGATCATGATCGGCTTGTGGTAGCCGTACACGGTGTCGCTGGCAGCCAAGCGCACAGGCGGCCCACGTTCTGTTCATAGGTGCGGAAGTAGCCGCCCAGGACCGGACGGCCGAATTCGTTGCTGAACGCGGCGCCGCCGAGCGGACCTTCGATCATGATCTGCAGGGGCGAAGCGATGCGGTCCGGCTTGCCGTAGGCCGGGGCCGCAGCGCAGGCTGGCCCACCAGGCGCGGTCACGCTGGCGGCGTTTTCCCATGGCTGGACGGCGTCCGGGATCATCAGGTTCGAGACCGTGAAGCCGGTCAGGCTAGGCCTTCGGCTTGGCGCCGCGGCCGGTCGCGCCTTCGTCGCGAATTTCGCCATCGCGCCGGTCGAGGCGCCAGGGAACGGGGAAATCGCGGTCGGGTGGTTGTGCGTTTCGACCTTCATCAGCGTGTGCGTCAGTTCGGTCGATGCCGCGTATTCGTGGTTCTCACCGCGCGGATAGAAGCGGGTAACGGTGGCGCCTTCCATGATCGACGAATTGTCGCTGTAGGCGACGATCGTGCCCTTCGGCTGCAGCTGGTGGGTGTTTTTGATCATCTGGAACAGCGATTTGTCCTGCGCCACGCCGTCGACGATCCAGTCGGCGTTGAAGATCTTGTGGCGGCAATGTTCGCTGTTCGCCTGCGCGAACATCATCAGTTCGACGTCGGTCGGATTGCGTTTGGCCTTGGTGAAGGCGTCCAGCAGGTAGTCGATTTCGTCGTCCGACATGGCCAGGCCAAGGTCGGTATTGGCTTTTTCCAGCGCGTGTTTGCTTAGGCCGCCAGCACGTCGATCGATTCGAACGGTTTGGCTTCCAGTTCGCGGAACAGGTGGGCCGCGTCGTCGGCGCTGCGCAGCACCGACTCGGTCATGCGGTCGTGCAGCAGGCCCGCCACGGCCTCGGTCTGGGCGTCGGACAGGTGCTTGGTCGAACCCAGGCTGGTGCCGAGAATGCCGCCCTTGAGGAAGACGGTAAAGGCCACGCCGCGCTCGATCCGGTGCACATGGGCCATGCCGCAATTGTGCGCGATGTCGGTCGCTTTGGAGGCCCACGGCGAAATCGTGCCGAGGCGGGGAATGACGAAGAAGGCTTCGCTGGCGCCGTCCTGGGCGGGCACTGCGGCTCGCTCGCCGTAGGTCAGCATCGCGCCCAGGCGGGCCTGGTCGTCTTCCGACAGCGTGGCGCTGCTATCGATGAAGTGATAAAAGCGGGCCTGGACTGCCACAATCGCGGGCGCGACAGCTTGCAATTGGGTCAGGAGGCGTTGGCTACGGAAGGCGGACAGGGCATTGGAACCCGGCAGAATCAACATGATTGGGAGATGGTTGATGCAGCGTGGCTGCGGGTTAAAGGTCAATAGGGCACTTGATACGAGTGAGGCTGAAATCCTTTAGGCCGGTATTATACCGCGTTGCACCATGGACAGCGAGGCAAGATGGGTTGTCAGGGGGAGCAACAATAGCGTATCGTACAGTTTCAAGTCTTTGCCCTTGTGGCCGTTAATAAGTATAACGCCCCGTCATTCGGGAAATGAGAGCAGAAAACGATGCAAGATAACAGCGCCCTGTCGGTCCTGGTCGTCGATCCCAACCCCGGCATGCGGGCCAATCTGCAGAATATGCTGTCGCTGGCAAACATCACCAAGGTCGAGTTCGCCGTGAATTCGGGGACCGCCATCCGCCAGCTGAGCAAACGGTCCTACGACATCATCCTGTGCGAATACGACCTGGGCGGCAGCACCGACGATGGCCAGGACGGCCAGCAATTGCTGGAAGACTTGCGCCACCACAAGCTGATCGGCCTGCCCAGCATCTTCATCATGCTCACGTCGGAAGGCGTGTACAGCAAGGTCGTCAGCGCCGCCGAGCTCACCCCGACCGACTATATCCTCAAACCATTCACGGTCGACGTGCTGAGCCAGCGCATCGCGCGCGCCATCGACCGCCGCGCCGCCTTCCTGCCGACCTATCAGCTGATCAGCCAGGGCAATTTGCGCGAAGCCATCCGTTCCTGCACCGCGGCCGAGACCGCGCAACCGCGCTACGCGGCCGATTTCGTCCGCCTGCGCGCCGACCTGCACCTCAATCTGGGGGAATTCGGCGAGGCCGAGCATCTGTACGCCGAGGTGCTGGCCAGCAAACCGGTCGGCTGGGCCCAGCTCGGCCTGGGGCGCGCCCTGTTTGCCCAGGGCCGGATCGACGAGGCCGAGAAGGTGCTGAACATCCTCATTGTCGACAATCCCAAGCTGATGGCGGCCTACGACTTGCTCGCGCGCTGTCACGAAGCCAACGGCGACAGTGCGGGCGCGCAAAAGATCCTGGAAGACGCGGTCAGCATTTCGCCGCACGTCATCCGGCGCCTGCGCAAGCTGGGCGAGGTCGCGCTCGAGGCTAGAAGCGACGTCGGCGCGGCCGAAAAATCATTCAAGCAGGTCGTGTCCAAGGCCAAGTATTCGGAATTCCGCAACCCGGAAGACCACGTCAACCTGGTCAAGACACTGATCCGGAAAGGCGACGCGGCCCAGGCCAGCGGCGTGATCCGCGACATGGAGAAGTCCTTGCGCGGCAATTCCAACGTGGAGATTTGCCGCTCGATCTCGGTGGCGCTGCTGCATGAATCGGTAAGCAACAACGAGGCTGCCGTCACGGAACTGAGTTCGGCGGTGGGCGCCGTGCGCACGGCTGGCGGCCTTTCGAGCGGTCTCAAGATCGGGCTGGCCAAGAGCTGCCTGAGCAACCGCCTGGACAAGGAAGCGTCGGAAGTGATGCTGGCGG
Source organism: Massilia sp. H-1 (assembly GCA_024703915.1). Lineage (GTDB taxonomy): Bacteria > Pseudomonadota > Gammaproteobacteria > Burkholderiales > Burkholderiaceae_D > Telluria_A. Next base: position 5,826,108 of record CP087969.1, read on the forward strand.
TGATGAACGACGTCAACAGCGGCGTGTCGATGCAACAGGTGATGCAAGTGTTTTCCCGGGGTAGAAGTAAGCAAGACCTGGCCGAGGGCCTGGGCATTCAGCTCAAGCAGCAATCGAACGAGCTGCTCACCGTGGCGGCCGAAAAACGAATATGGGCGACTTCCGGGGGGCCGTGCAGACCCTGACGGAGGCGCTGCACAAGGCGCCCGGCAATCTGCCCGTGATGATCGCCCTGGCCCAGGGCATCCTGCGCCAGCTCAACGAACTGGGCTGGGATCATCCGCTGGCCGAAATTTGCCACGCCCAGCTCGAGACCATCGCCAAGCTCGACCCAAGCCACCCCAAGCTGCAGGCGATGCGCGACGAATACACGGCGACCCAGCGCAACTACGGTATTGCTTAAGCTAACGCCGCTGCTCAGCGAAAGCGCGCCAGGCAAACGCGCGCCAGTTCCCCGTGCTCGCAGCGCAGGCGCTGCCCTCCCCCGCGGTCCATGGCCGCGATGCGCCTGCGTTCGCCGAACGCGGGCGCGAACCGGCGCGCCTGGACGATGCGCGGCGTTGCCGCCACTGCGCGCCGGCTGGCCACTGGCGGCTTGGCTTGGCGCGGCAACGACACGTGGCGCGGACGGCGCCACCAGCACCATGGGCGGCACATCGGGCGCCGGACTGGCTGCGGGGAACACCGTGGCAGGACTGGCTGCTGCCAGCGGCGGCGGTTCGGGCACCTCGCCCAGCCACAGGCCGAACGCCACCATGACCGCGGTGGCGGCCAGCGTGCTGCCCCAGGCAACATAGGGATTACTCAGACGCCCGGGTGGCACGGGCGACGCGCCCGGTGCCAGCCATGGTGGCAGCAGGGTCCGCTTGCGCGTCCCCGGATGGTTGGTGTTCGGCTTGATCCACTGTCTGACTCGGCTGGTAGGGAATGAGTCCGCAGTGTAGCCATTTCCACAAAATGGCAGAGCACGAATGGGCTTATTTCCCTGGGTCTCCAAACCCGCCGCCGCCAGGCGTTTCCACGACGAAAATATCAGCCTACCATCGCCGTCTTGCCTATGTGTTCCAGCAACTCGACCGTGCCGTCGCTGCGTTCGACGCGGTTGATGCCGGTGGCGCCAGGCTGCCCGCCCGCCATGCCGAACGGCGCATGAATGCGGTTGTTGGACAGGATGGCCGCCGTCATCGGCTCCAGGAAGCGCACCTTGCGGATGCCGCCATTGCCGCCGTGCCAGCGCCCTGCTCCGCCCGATCCGTGCCGGATCTGGTAGCTCTCGAGCCGCACCGGGAAACGGAATTCGAGGATTTCCGGATCCGTCAGGCGCGAATTGGTCATGTTGGTCTGCACGACATCGGTGCCGTCGAAGCCCTCATGCGGCGCCGGAGCCGCCCGAAATCGTCTCGTAATACTGGTACTTGGCGTTGCCGAAGGTGAAGTTGTTCATCGTCCCCTGCGAGGCCGCCAGCACGCCCAGCGCGCCATACAGCGCATTGGTGATGCAGGTGGAGGTCTCCACATTGCCCGACACGACAGAAGCCGGGTAATGCGGGTTGAGCATGGACCCGGGCGGAATGATCACGTGCAGCGGCTTGAGACAGCCCGCGTTGAGCGGAATGTCATCGTCGACCAGGGTGCGGAACACGTACAGCACCGCCGCCATGCACACCGCCGACGGCGCGTTGAAGTTGTTCGGCAGCTGGCCCGAGGTGCCGGTGAAGTCGATCTCGGCGCTGCAGGCTTACCCGGTCGACCCGGATCGCGACCTGGATCTGGGCGCCGTTATCGAGTTTCACGGTGAACGCGCCGTCGCTGAGGGCCGTGATCACGCGCCGCACCGCTTCCTCGGCGTTGTCCTGCACGTGGCCCATGTACGCCTGGACCACGGCCAGGCCGAAGTGCGCGACCATCTTGCGCAATTCGTCCACGCCCTTCTGGTTGGCGGCGACCTGGGCGCGCAAGTCGGCCATATTCTGGTCGGGATTGCGGGCCGGGTAGACCGCCCCGCCCAGCAAGGCGCGCTTCCTGGTCGCGCAGCAGGCCGTTGGCGCCGTCGACCAGCTTGAAGTTATCGATCAACACGCCTTCCTGGTCGATCGAGACCGAGTCCGGCGGCATCGAACCGGGCGTGGTGCCGCCGATATCGGCGTGGTGGCCGCGCGAACCGACGTAGAACAGGATCGTGGCGCCTGCCTCGTCGAACACGGGCGAAATGACCGTCACGTCCGGCAAATGGGTGCCGCCGTGGTAGGGATCGTTGAGCATGAAGACGTCGCCTGGACGCATGGCGCCGGCGTTGGCGGTCATCACGGTCTTGATGCTCTCGCCCATGGAGCCCAGGTGCACCGGCATGTGCGGCGCGTTGGCGATCAGGTTGCTTAAGCCGCGTCGAAGATGGCGCAGCTGAAGTCGAGCCGCTCCTTGATGTTGACCGAATAGGCGGTATTTTGCAGGCGCAGGCCCATCTGCTCGGCGATCGACATGAACAGGTTGTTGAAGATCTCGAGCATGACCGGGTCGGCCGTGGTGCCGATGGCGCGCCGCTCGGGCATCGCTTCGATGCGGGTCAACACCAGGTGATTGTGCGGCGTGACCTCGGCCTGCCAGCCCGGTTCGACGATGGTGGTGGCATTGTCCTCGGCGATGATGGCCGGGCTAGACGATGGTGTCGCCGATGCGGATGCCCGCGCGCTGGTACAAGCCGGTCTTGCGCCAGGCGCCCGCCGCGTACATGTCGACCGTTTCCGAACGGCGCCAGGCCGCCCGCACGGGCGCTGGCCGACAAGCGATGGTCTCGGCCGGTGCGTCGGACACGCCGATCGCCTCCACCGAAATGGCTTCGGCCACCAGCGCCTTGGACGGCATGAGGAAAGAAAAACGCTTCTTGTAGGCCGTTTCGAACTGCGCCTTCATGTGCGCGGCATCGCCGAACAACACGATGATGGCCGAATCGGTGCCCTCGTAGCGCAGGTGCACGCGCCGCACGAGGCGAATGCGGGCCTCGGCCACGCCTTGCGCTGCCAGTTCGCCCGCCACGCCGCCGCCCAGGCGCGCCAGGCGCTGTTCCAGGTCGTCCGGCGCGATGTCGGCCAGGCGCAGTTCGACCGCTTCCTCGCGCATCGCGCTCTGGTCGGCCAGGCCCATGCCGTAGGCGGACATGACGCCCGCCAGCGAGTGGACGAACACTTTTTCATGCCCAGTGCATCGGCCACCAGGCAGGCATGCTGGCCATGCCGGCGCCGCCAAAGCTGGTGAGCACGTATTCGGTCACGTCGTGGCCGCGCTGCACCGAGATCTGCTTGATCGCATTGGCCATGTTGCCGACCGCGATCTGGATGAAGCCTTCAGCCACCGCTTCCGGCGCCGGGGTGTTGCCGGTCGCCCGGCCGATGTCGGCAGCCATGGCGGCAAATTTGTCGCGCACGGCCTGCGGGTCGAGCGCCTCGCTGGCGTCGGGGCCGAACACCTTCGGGAAGTGGGCTTAGCTGGATCTTGCCGACCATGACGTTGCAGTCGGTGACGGCCAGCGGACCGCCGCGCCGGTAGCTGGCCGGGCCGGGATTGGCGCCCGCACTGTCGGGGCCCACGCGATAACGGCTGCCGTCGAAATGCAGGATCGAGCCGCCATGCCACTGCCACGGTGTGAATGCTCATCATCGGCGCGCGCATCCGCACGCCCGCCACCTGGGTCTCGAACACGCGCTCGAACTCGCCCGAAAAATGCGATACATCGGTCGAGGTGCCGCCCATGTCGAAGCCGATCACCCGTTCGAAGCTTCTAGCCAGCTGGCTGGCGCGCACCATGCCGACGATGCCCATCGGCCGGGCTGGACAGAATGCTGTCCTTGCCCTGGAAGGTGTGGGCGTTGGTCAGGCCGCCGTTGGACTGCATGAACTGCAGATTCACGTCCGGCATCTGCCCCGCCACCTGGTCGACATAGCGGCGCAGAATGGGCGACAGGTAGGCGTCAACGACGGTGGTATCGCCGCGCGACCAGCTTCATCATCGGGCTGACCTTGTGCGAGACCGACACCTGGGTGAAGCCGATGGCGCGCGCGATCCGTTCCGCGGCCGCCTCGTGCGCGCTGTAGCGGTAGCCATGCATGAAGATGATGGCCAGCGAGCGCAGGCCGCGGTCGTACAGGGCTTGCAGTGCGGCGCGGGTGGCCGCTTCGTCGAGCGGCGTGATCACGTCGCCATGGGCGCCGACCCGCTCGTCGATCTCGGCCACGTCGCGGTACAGCAGTTCGGGCAGCACGATATGGCGGTCGAACAGGCGCGGACGGTTCTGGTACGCTATGCGCAGGGCGTCGTGGAAACCGCGCGTGATGGCCAGCCCGGTCGGTTCGCCCTTGCGCTCGAGCAGCGCATTGGTGGCCACGGTCGTGCCCATCTTGACCGCCTCGATCGCCTGCACGGGAATGGCGGCGCCGGGCGCCAGGCCAAGCAGATGGCGGATGCTTAAGCCACGGCCGCATCCTGGTACTGTTCCGGGTTTTCCGACAACAGCTTGTGGGTTTGCAGACTGCCGTCGGGCTTGCGCGACAATATCGGTGAAGGTGCCGCCGCGGTCGATCCAGAATTGCCAGTCCATGTGCATTCCTCAAGCTGGTAGGTGTGCGCTATTGTAGTGCTTAAGGCTTCAAAATTTTATGTGGAATATTCTGACTATGACACCACTTTACAGCGTTGCCGAGATCCGCGGCATCGAACAGGCCGCAACGGCCAGCCTCCCGCCAGGTGCGCTGATGCAGCGCGCCGGGCTGGCGGCGGCCGCCGCCGCTGGACATGGCCAGGCAGCGGCAGCGTGCTGGTGCTCGCCGGGCCGGGCAACAACGGCGGAGACGCGCTCGAAGCGGCCGCCAATCTGGCCCAGAGCGGCGTCGACGTGAGCATCCTGCGCCTGGCCGGGAGCGGCCCGCTGTCGCCCGAGACGGCCCGTGCCCTGGCCCGCGCCCAGGCCAGCGACGCCCGTTTTGTCGACGCGCTGCTTAGGCCGGGCACAGCTGGGCGCTCGTGATCGACGGCCTGTTCGGCATCGGTCTGGGGCGTCCGCTGGACGGCGCCGCGCGCGCCTGGCCGTGGCCGTCAATGCAGCGAGCTGGCCGGTGCTGGCACTGGACGTGCCGAGCGGCCTGGATGCCGATACGGGCGCCGTGGTCGGTCCGGACGGTGTCGCCATCGATGCCGTCTGCACCATCACCTTCATCGGCGACAAACCGGGTTTGCACACCTGCGCGGGGCGCGACGTCGCTTAAGCAGCGTCCTGGTCGCGCCGCTCGACATCGCATCTTCCCTGTTCCCGCCCGCCAGCGCCCGCATCGGCGCGCCGGACCTGTTCGGGGCCTGCCTCGCACCACGCCGGCACGCCAGCCACAAAGGCAGTTTCGGCGACGTGGCCATCGTGGGCGGCGCTGCTTAAGCATGGCCGGTGCGCCGGTGCTGGCAGCGCGCGGCGCTGTATGCGGGCGCCGGACGGGTGTTCGTCGCCGCGCTCGACCCGGGGCCAGGCTTCGACAGCACCCAGCCCGAAATCATGTTCATGACGCGGCCAGCTTCAAAGGCAACGACTGCACGCTGGTACTGGGCCCGGGCATGGGCGACGGCGCGGCGGCCGTGCGCCTGCTGTCCAAAGCGCTGGACGGCGCGGCCCCGCTGGTGATCGATGCCGATGCGCTCAACCTGATCGCGGCCAGTCCCGATTTGCAGGGTCACCTGCAGCGGCGCACCGCCCCGTCGCTGCTCACGCCCCACCCATTGGAAGCGGCGCGCCTGCTGGGCGTGACGGCAGCCGTGATCCAGGGTGACCGCCTGGCCGCCGCGCGCGAACTGGCGGCGCGCCTGAACGCGGTGGTCGTGCTCAAGGGTTCGGGCAGCGTGATTGCCGATGCGGCGGGCGCGGTGGTGATCAACCCGACCGGCAATCCCGGGCTGGCCACGGGCGGCACCGGCGACGTGCTGGCCGGCTTGTGCGGCAGCCTGCTGGCGCAGGGCTGGCCGGCGTGGGAAGCGGCGCTGGGCGCCGTATGGATGCATGGCGCCGCGGCGGACTGGCTGGTGGAGCGCGGCGTGGGCCCGGTCGGCATGACGGCAGGCGAGCTGCTGCAGGGCGATCCGGGCCGTGTTCAATCAGCTTGTTACACGATTCGGCTAGCCGCGATCGTGATGGTGCGTGCGCAGCGCGCGGCGATCGACGGGTCGTGCGTGACCAGCACCAGGGTCGAGCCGCGTTCGCGATTGAGTTCGAACATCAGCTGGATCACCGCTTCGCCGGTGGCGGCATCGAGGCTGCCGGTCGGTTCGTCGGCAAACAGCAGCGGCGGCTCGGTCACGAAGGCACGCGCCAGCGCCACCCGCTGCTGCTCGCCGCCCGACAGATACTTGGGATAGTGCTTCCAGGCGGCTCGACAGCCCGACCCGGTCGAGCATGGCGGCGGCCTTGTCTTTGGCGCCTTCGTCACCACGTAGTTCGAGCGGCAGCATGACATTTTCCAGCGCATTCAGGTGGGCCAGCAGCTGGAACGACTGGAACACGAAGCCCAGGCGCGCCTTGCGCAGGCTGGCGCGGCCGTCTTCGTCGAGCGCGAAAATATCCTGCCCGCCGAGGATCACCTTGCCGCTGGACGGGCTGTCCAGCCCCGCCAGCAAGCCAAGCAGGGTCGATTTGCCCGAGCCGGAGGCGCCAACAATGGCGAGCGTCTCGGCCGGTTGCACTGTAAAATCCACGCTGTGCAGGATGGTCAATTCACCACTGGCATCGGCAACCCGCTTCGACAAGTCGATCACCTCGATCGCGGCAGGTGTCGTATTCATATCGGTAATGTCACTTTTGGAAGCTTTAGGGATGTCACGCATGCTTGTTTATCTCAAAAATTGGGCCGTCTGCGGCATGCTCATGCTTACCGCATCGGCGAGCGCCTATTCTGCACCAAAAACCGTGCTTGTGCTGGGTGACAGCCTGTCCGCCGAATACGGCCTCACGCGCGGCAGCGGCTGGGTCGCGCTGCTCGAACAGAAGCTGCGCCACGAGAAGATCGACGCCAACGTGGTCAACGCCAGCATCAGCGGCGAAACCACCAGCGGCGGCCGTTCGCGCCTGCTTAAGCGCTGCTCAAACAGCACAAGCCGGACGTGGTCGTGATCGAACTCGGTGCCAACGACGGCCTGCGCGGCCAGCCCGTCACCGCCGCCGAAGCCAATCTGCGCTCGATGATCGAACAGGCGCAGCAAAACCGCGCGCGTGCTGCTGGTCGGCATGCGCATGCCGCCCAATTACGGACGTGACTACACCGAGCGCTTCTTCGGTATGTACAAGAGCCTGGCGACCCAGTACAAGTCGCCGCTGGTGCCGTTCATGCTTGACGGCGTGGCCGACAAGCCTACCCTGTTCCAGGCCGACCGCCTGCACCCGAACGCGCAGGCGCACCCGATCATCCTGGCCAATATCTGGCCGCAGTTCGCGCCGATGGTCAAAGCCCGATGAAGTACCCTGCCCTCGTCAACTTCGCCCAACTGCTGCCGCAGCTCGACCAGTTCGACTGCATCATCGACGCCCGCAGCGAGTCCGAGTACGCGCTCGACCACCTGCCCGGCGCCATCAACTGCCCTGTGCTGAGCGACGAGGAACGGATCCGCGTGGGCACCATGTACAAGCAGGTCAGCGCGTTCGAAGCCAAAAAGTGGGCGCCGCGCTGGTGGCCAAGAACATCGCGCGCCATATCGAGACCCTGTGGCTGGACAAACCGCGCGAATGGACGCCGCTGGTCTACTGCTGGCGCGGCGGCAACCGCAGCGGTTCGATGGCCCATATCCTGGCCAAGATCGGCTGGCCCGCCGTGCAGCTTGACGGCGGCTACAAGGCTTACCGCGCGCATGTGAGCGCGCAGCTGGAAGACACGCCCGCTGTCGAATTCCGGGTCGTGTGCGGCACCACCGGCAGCGGCAAGAGCCGCCTGCTCGAAGTGCTCGATGCGATCGGCGCCCAGGTGCTGGACCTGGAGCAGCTGGCCGCCCACCGCGGCTCGGTGCTGGGCAATCTGCCGAGCTGCCCCCAGCCTTCGCAAAAGATGTTCGAGACCCGGCTCTGGGACAAGCTGCGCCACTTCGATCCTGCCCGTCCCGTGTTCGTGGAATCGGAAAGCAAGAAGGTCGGGCAGCTGCGGGTGCCGGACGCGCTGATGGAAAAAATGCGGGGCTCGCCCTGCGTGTCGCTGACGCTGTCGCGCCCGAACCGGGTGCGCCTGCTGATGGAGGACTACCGCCACTTCACCGACAGCCCGGGCACACTCAACGCGCAGCTCGATTTCCTGATCAAGCTGCACGGGCGCGAAAAGATCAATGCCTGGCACGCCCTGGCCAACAGCGGCGCCATGGCCGAACTGGTGGACCAGCTGCTGGTCGAGCACTACGACCCGTCCTACCTGCGTTCGATCGACCGCAATTTCGTCCGCTTCGCGCAGGCCGAAGTCGTCGCACTGCCCGATATCGGCGAGGCCGACTTCCTGGCCGCGGCGCGCCAGCTGCACCGCTAGGGCCGTGCAAACGTAAAAAAACCCGGTCAGCTCGCGCTGCCGGGTTTTTTTGTAGCGCCGGATTTACTCGACGTCGCTTGCTGCCGGTTTGGCCACCAGCGCTTTGTCGCTGATCGTGGTCTTGGCCTTGGTCTTGAGCGCCTTGAGGTAGCCTTCGGCTTCCAGCTGGCTTAGCCACGCCGTTGAACTGCTCGCGCTCCATCGTGCGGCGCATTGGATCGGCTTGCTCTGGCTGGCTGACCTTGTTGATGCGGTACACGCCGTAGCCGAGGCCTGGCAGGTTCACACCCACATAGGCTGGCAGCTTGGTCGTGTCGGCCTTCATCAGCTCGGCCATCGCGCCAGCTTCGACTTCAGGCGGTTTGGCACGGCTGACCGTTTTGGCCGGGCCGAAGCCTTCAGCGTCGCCACTGGCTTTGGCGGCGGCGATTTTCGCTTCAGCCTACCTGCTTGGCCAGATTTGCCGCTTCTTCCATCGTCACGCTCTTGCGGATCGCGTCAGCCACCTCGGCCAGCGGACGCTTGGCCGCAGGCTTGTAGTCGATGATGCGGCTTAGGCCACCAGGGTCGCTGGCGCCGTTTCGACGGCTTCGGTGTTGCGCTTGTTCTTGATCACGTCGGCGGCGAAGATCGCACGCAGGAATTTCGGGCTGTAGACCGGCGCGCCGTCTTTCGGTGCCACGGCAGTGCGCTGCAGACCGTCGATGGTCTTGATCTCGAGCTTGAGCTTCTCGGCCACCGGCTTGAGGCTGTCCGACTGTTCGTAGACGGTATTGGTGAACTGTTCTGCCAGTTCCGAATACTTCTTCGACATCTGCGACTTCTTCAGTTCAGCCACGATCTCGGCCTTGACTGCGTCAAACGGCTTGACCGCTTTCGGCTCGACCTTGGTGACGGTCACGATGTGGTAGCCGAAGTCCGACTTGACCATCTCGAATTCGCCTTCCTTGATCTTGAACGCGGCGGTCTCGACTTCCGGGCTGGCCAGTTCCGGCTTGCCTTCGGTGACGATGCCGAGCGCGCCGCCCTGCTCGCCCGAGGCCGTGTCTTCCGACTTGGTCTTGGCCAGTTCGGCAAAGGTGGCAGGCGCCTTGCGCACGTCGGCCAGGATGGCTTCGGCGCGGGCCTTGTCGCCGTCTTTCTTGGCGATCAGGATGTGGCTGACAGCGCGTTTCCGGCGTCGTGAATTTCTTCATGTCGGCGTCGTAGATTTTCTGCGCGTCGGCGTCGCTGACGGTGATCAGGCCATCGACCACGCTCGCGTCGAGCACCACGTATTCGATCTTGGCCGTTTCCGGGGCCTGGAACAGCGCAGCGTGCTTGTCGTAGTAAGCCTTGAGCATGTCGTCGGTCACGTTGACCTTGGCGGCGAAATCACCCGCCTTGAACAGCACTTCCTGCACTTCGCGTTCCTGGGCAGCGATGTCGGACAGGCGGTTGGCGACCGTGCGCGGCACGAAGGCGCTGCCAGGGATGGCGGTGCCGAGCTGAACCTTGGTCATTTCGCTGCGCTTTTGCGCGTCGAACTGGCGCGGCGTCAGGTTGGACGCGGCCAGCAGGGTCTTGTACTTATCCAGATCGAAGCTGCCGTCCGGCTTGTGGAAGGCCTGGATCTCGGCAATGTTCTTTTGCAGGGCCGCATCGCCAACCGTCATGTGGCTATCGTGGATTTCCGTGTCAATGGCCGCGTTCTCGATCAGCTTCTCGAGAATCATCTTCTTGACTTCCGGGGTTTCGAATTCTTTTGCATCGAAGCGATCGCCCATCTGGTTGCGGGCATTGTCGATGTAGCGGCGTTGCGCTTCGTCGAACTCGGCCTGGGTGATCTTTTTGCCACCCACGTTGGCCACTTCACCGCCATGCCGGCTGCCATTACCATAGCTGCTGACACCAACGAGCACGAACGAAGGCACGATCAGCAGAGCCAGCAGGATCTGCATCCACTTCTTGTGATTACGAACAAATTCAAACATGGTTTGCCAATTCGAATAAAAACGCATTTAAACGCAAACGAAAAAAAGGCGAACTCTCGTTCGCCTTTTTCTTCTAAGCT